>NZ_RHJS01000002.1:0-3400000 GCF_003885045.1 Schaedlerella arabinosiphila
GTTTTCAGATAGAATAACCCCAGTAATATCGCGGGTTGAAGCCAACAAGACGGGTGAACACCGGTGAGTGGAACATCGGATTTCGTCCATATATTAACTAAATGACATTGGTTCAGGCTGTGCCGCCGATCACGCTGCTGATTCCGTACATGAGCCTGATTGTATCGCTGAAGCTGTTTAATACATATGGGGCGCTGGTGCTTACTTATATGGTATTTACCCTGCCCTATGCGATATTGATGCTGACGGGGTATTTCAATACGCTTCCGAAGGATCTGGATGAAGCGGTTATGATTGACGGAGGTACCAGATTCAAGGCATTATGGAGCGTCCTTGTACCGCCGTCGGTTCCGGGTCTTGTCTCGGTAGGGATGTACACGTTTATGCAGGCGTGGAATGAGTATTTATTCGCACTGGCATTGACAAAGACCAATGATATGCGTACAGTGCCGGTAGGAATCAATTTGCTGATGGGGCAGCATGCCTATGAGTGGAATCAGATGATGGCGATGAGTGTACTTGGTTCTCTGCCGATTTTATTCCTGTTCCTGTTCTTCCAGAAATATTTCATTGCAGGTATGACGGCAGGATCGGTAAAGAATTAGAAAAGGAGTAGGCAGGATGGACTTGAAACAGAAATATATTGAGGCATATGAGGATCTGGACCGATTGGTTCAGGCAAGGATCAGTGGGGAACGTTATCCGGCGATGGGATATACAAGCAATCTTGACCTGCTATGCGACTTTAAAACGGAACGTCTGAACCGGCTTCTTGAAGAGCATATACCGGGGGTGCAGCTTTCCAAAATGAAAGCGGCACCAAAGATCCGGACGATGCAGGATTTGCTGGAAACAATGGTATATTACTGCTCCAACGGGATCGGCGGGGAGGCCGATGTGGAGAATGTGGAACTTGTAAAAGAGCTCTTTGATTTTAAATACGGCATGGGCGGCACTGCAGTCCAGGCGGCGTTGGCGCTGAGCGGTGTGGGATGCCCGTCGATTGTGCATCTGACGGATGACTCGAAGGAAGTGTGTGATATTTTAGAGACCCCGTGGGTGTACACCGTATCGCGGGAAGGCCGGCTCGTGCATACGGATGAAATCAGGCAGACTCAGGAGCAGGAACCTCATTTCATCATCCAGTTCAAAAAGGGAGATAAAATATGCCTGGGAGGGCAGGAAGTCGTAATCCCGTGCTCGAATCGACTGATACTCACAAAAATCACTGTAAACGAGTTTGTGCCGTTTTCTAAGCCGTATTTTCAGTGGATCGAACAGAATGCCCGAAAGGTAAGCAGCAATGTACTATCCAGTTTTAATGCGCTTTTAGATCCGGAACTTTTAAAGGAGCGGCTGGGCTATACAAAGCAGCATATTGAAAAATACAGAAAAAACAATCCGGAGGGAATCGTCTTTTTCGAAGATGCACATTTCCACAGCATAGATGTGAAAAAGCTCTGCCTGGAAACGGTCGGGGAAAGCGTGGACATTCTGAGTATGAACGAGGAGGAGTTAAATCATACTTTAAATGAAATGTATCATCTGGATGTCCATGTGGACGACATCCTTTCCTGTGTGGAAGGCGCAAAATCAATCCGCAGCATGTTCGGCGTCCGCAGAGGGGTGATCATCCATACGAAAGATTATTCCATGTATGTAGGAGAACCGCTTAAGGCGGATATTGAAAAAGGCTTGATCTATGGAAACCTGCTGGCAACGGCAAAAGCGAAGCATGGCTGGTACGGCACGAAAGAACAGATAAAAGAAGTGCTGGAATTTGGTTTCAGCGACAGGGGCGTGAAGAATTTTCAGGCGGTTCAGGAAAGTAAATACGCAGGGGAAGCTGTTTTGGTCCCATCGAAGTATATTGACAAGCCGAGATATACAATCGGCCTGGGAGACTCTTTTGTGGGCGGCGTACAGATGTGTTTTTAAAATTTGAAGTATAAAAGAAATTTTATTTTTTGGAATTATTGACAGAAAAAAACAGGTGGATTATTATAATAATAGTATTTTATGGAGGTAAGGATTATGTTAATGAATATGAAGGATATTTTGGCTGTTGCGAAGGAAAATAAATTTGCGCTTCCGGCGTTTAATATCAGTGACTATTCTATGTTTCTTGGTATCATGGAGGTGTGTGAAGAGACAAACTCACCGGTTATTATAGAGATTCATCCGGACGAGCTGAGTTTCATCGGCTCAGAGATGGTGACGGCGATCAAAGAGAAAGCATATAAATCACCGATTCCAGTATGTATTCATTTGGATCACTGCAGTGATTTTGGAAAAATTATGTGGGCGATCCAGAGCGGCTTTACTTCTGTAATGTTTGACGGGGCGGAGCTTCCTTTTGAGGAAAATATTGCAGGGACAAAGAAGGTTATCGAGGCGGCGCATCCGGTCAATGTATCTGTTGAGGCGGAACTTGGGACAATTGGCACGACAGACCCGGACGAGATGGAAGGAGGCGCTGCTGAGATCATCTATACAGATCCGGAGGACGCGTTCAAGTTTATCGCTGAGACAGGTGTTGATACGCTGGCAGTCGCAATCGGAACCTGCCATGGCCTGTATCCCGCAGGCATGAAGCCGGAGCTTAAACTGGATATCCTGAAAGAGATCGCATCAAAAGTGGACATTCCGCTGGTGCTTCACGGCGGTTCGAATAACCCGGACAAGGAGATTGGGGAGTCTGTTACACTTGGAATTAATAAGATCAACATTTCTTCCGATATCAAGGCGGCATACTTTGAGAAGATGAGGGAGGTTCTTGAGGACAAGAGCCTAAGAGAGCCGAACGTGATTGAGCCTGAATGCATGAAGGCGATGAAAGAAGTTGCAAAACATAAGCTGGAGTTGTTCCAGACAATCGGAAAAGCGGATTTATATTAAAATAATATACAATAGTCGGGGTGGCAAAGTTGAGTGAGAGGGATTTTCTGAAAAGAGAGGTGCTTGATGTGATCAAGGAGCAGTACGATCTTATTTTTTCCG
Source organism: Schaedlerella arabinosiphila (assembly GCF_003885045.1). GTDB lineage: Bacteria > Bacillota > Clostridia > Lachnospirales > Lachnospiraceae > Schaedlerella > Schaedlerella arabinosiphila. Next base: position 3,001 of record NZ_RHJS01000002.1, read on the forward strand.
CCGAGAAGAAGGTGGCGGATTTCGTATTGCAGAATCCTCAGAAAGCAGTAGAATGTAATGTTTCAGAACTTGCAAAACACAGTGGAGTCAGTGATGCTACGATTGTGCGGATGTGCCATCATATCGGATATACGGGATACTACCAGTTCAGGATCACGCTTGCGAGGGACTTGGGAAAGCAGCAGTATAACAGTATTGAGAGCATTGAAAGTAAAGACAGTGTTGAGGCGATGTTCGGGGAATTTGCGAAGTCGATGCTGGTCATGGGAAGAAGGCTGGATCTGGAAGTGATGCGGGCCTGCGTCAATCTGTTGAAAAACTGCAAAGTCGCCCATATCATGGCGGTGGGAAATACGAGTCCTCTGGCGCAGTATATGGGATTCCGTCTGGGACGTCTGGGGATTAAGAGTACATATAATGTCGCGCCGGAATATTTCCTTAACCATGTGAATCTGGCGGATGAAGGTGATATTCTGATTGCCATATCACAGTCGGGTACGTCAAGACAGGTCATCCAGGGGATGGAGCTGGGAAAAGAAAAGGGGCTTAAAATGATCGCCATTACGGCGTGCGGCCAGACGCCTGTATCTGACCTGGCAGATTATGTACTGCTGTCCGCAGGGATTGAAGAACCGTTCAGTTATTACAAGAGTTATGCGCATCTGAATGAAACGGCCATCATTGACGCTTTGCTTAACTTTGTCACCAACGAGGAGCTTATTAAGATGAGACAGGCTGACAAACCGGAGATGATTTTGTCAGAATATAAGATTTAATAAGATCAGGTGGTGCAGGAGGAGAATGTTATGAAACGTTCCAGAATTAATGAAGTGATAAAAGACATGGAAGCCCTGATCAAGGAACATGGATTTGAGATTCCCCCATTTGCAAAATGGAGCGCAAAAGACTGGGAGAATGTCGGGCATGAATATGATGAGATCCGTGATAACTGCCTTGGGTGGGATATTACGGATTATGGGCTTGGAGACTTTGACAAGGTGGGATTCTCGCTGCTGACTATCCGCAACGGAAACCGGAACCAACCGGAAAAATATCCCAAGACTTATGCCGAGAAACTACTCATGCTCTATGCGGGGCAGACGGCTCCGATGCATTTCCACTGGTATAAGATGGAGGACATTATTAACCGCGGGGGAAATGATATCTACATTACTGTGTTTAACGGAGCAAAAGACGGCAGTATGCTTGATACGGATGTGACGGTATATTCCGACGGCAGGGAAGAGGTAGTGCCTGCGGGGACGAAAGTGCTGTTAAAGCCGGGGCAGAGCATTACGATCATGCCATATATGTATCATGACTTTATCGTGCCGGAGACGGGAGGGGCTGTGCTCCTCGGGGAAGTGTCCATGTGTAATGACGATGAGAATGACAATCGTTTTTATGAGCCGATCGGACGTTTTCCGGAAATAGAAGAGGATGAAGCACCGTACCGTTTGCTTTGCAATGAGTATCCGGCGGCTGAGTGAGAAAGATGGTGCGGGTGATACTATATGTATTGAGCTGCCAACGGTCAGATTAGAATTTGTCATATGAGGAGAGGGCGGAAGAATCCGTCCTCTTTTTGATAACGTAAGATTTGCCATAATAACCAAAAAAGACATTTTTTTATTGAACTTGCAGTGCATCACAGGTATAATGGACATATTCGAAGAAAGGAGAGGCATCTTATGAACATGTTATCCATTGAGCAGGAGTTAAAGAACAATTCTTATCCGGGAAGAGGGATCATCCTTGGGAAAAGCGCGGACGGCGAGAGTGCGGCGGCGGCGTACTTTATCATGGGGCGCAGCGTGAACAGCAGGAACCGCATCTTTGTGGAAGACGGGGAAGGAATCCGGACACAGGCGTTTGATCCGGCGAAGCTGACAGACCCGAGCCTGGTGATCTATGCGCCGGTGCGTGTACTCGGCAATAAGACCATCGTGACCAATGGGGACCAGACAGACACGATCTACGAAGGTATGGACAGGCAGATGACATTTGAACAGGCGCTGCGTTCCAGGGAATTTGAGCCGGACGCTCCCAACTATACGCCTCGTATCTCCGGGATCATGCATGTGGAGAACGGAACATATAATTATGCCATGTCGATTTTAAAGAGCAGCAATGGAAATCCGGATAGCTGCAGCCGGTATACATTCGCCTATGAGAACCCGGCGGCGGGGGAAGGGCATTTTATACATACCTATATGCACGACGGCGATCCGCTGCCCAGCTTTGAAGGGGAACCGAAGCTGATCTCCATCCCGGATGACATGGAAGCCTTTACAGAGCTTCTGTGGAACAGTCTGAATGAAGAAAATAAGGTCTCTCTCTTTGTAAGATATATCAATATCAGGAGCGGAAAATACGAAACCAGGATCGTGAACAAGAATCAATAGAAAAAAGAAAGGCAGGAGCTGCGACAGATGAAAGAATTAGAATTAAAATATGGCTGCAACCCGAATCAGAAACCATCCAGGATCTATATGCAGGACGGAAGCGACCTTCCCATTGAAGTACTTTGCGGACGTCCGGGATACATCAACTTTCTGGATGCATTCAACGGCTGGCTGCTGGTGAGTGAGATGAAGAAAGCCACCGGGCTTCCGGCTGCGACTTCCTTCAAGCATGTCTCCCCCGCAGGCGCCGCGGTGGGCCTGCCGCTCTCAGAGACACTTGCGAAGATCTACTGGGTGGATGACTTAGGAGAGCTTTCTCCGCTTGCGTGCGCCTATGCAAGGGCCAGGGGGGCTGACCGGATGTCCTCCTTCGGAGATTTCATCGCGTTGTCAGACGTGTGCGACGCAGATACGGCAAGGCTGATCAAACGTGAGGTATCCGACGGCGTGATCGCGCCGGGATATGAGCCGGAGGCGCTGGAGCTGTTAAAGCAGAAGAAAAAAGGAAACTATAACGTGATTCAGATTGACCCCTCTTACGAGCCGGCGCCGCTGGAGCACAAGGAAGTATTCGGAATCACATTTGAACAGGGAAGAAATGAATTAAAGATCGACGACGAGTTTTTTGCGAAGGTGGTAACCGCCAACAAAGAGATTCCGGAAAATGCAAAGAGGGATCTGGCGATCTCCATGATCACACTGAAATATACCCAGTCCAATTCCGTATGCTATGTAAAAGACGGACAGGCGATCGGGATCGGAGCCGGGCAGCAGTCCAGAATCCACTGTACCCGTCTGGCGGGCCAGAAAGCGGACAACTGGTGGTTAAGACAGGCGCCGCAGGTTCTGGGTCTGCAGTTTAAGGAGGGCATCGGACGGGCGGACCGGGACAATGCCATTGACCTGTATATCGGAGAAGAGTATATGGACGTTCTTGCGGACGGCGTATGGGAGAAGACCTTCCAGGTAAAACCGGACGTATTTACAAGGGAAGAGAAGCGGGCATGGCTGGACAAGATGACCGACGTATCCCTGGGGTCTGACGCGTTTTTCCCGTTTGGGGACAACATTGAGCGGGCTCATAAGAGCGGAGTAAAATATGTGGCGCAGCCCGGAGGTTCCGTGCGGGACGACCATGTGATTGAGGCATGCGACAAATACGGCATGGCAATGGCGTTTACGGGACTCCGTCTGTTCCATCATTAAGAAGAAAAAGCGGAGGCAGGCATGGTATTGGAATCAAAAAGCCCGGAGGATACATTTCAGATCGGGATGCGTCTCGGGCAACTGGCGAAAGCGGGAGAAGTATACACGCTGACCGGTGACCTGGGAGTCGGAAAAACCGTATTTACACAGGGATTTGCGAAGGGGCTGGGGATTGATGAGCCCGTGAACAGCCCCACCTTTACGATCCTGCAGATCTATGAGGGCGGCAGGCTGCCCCTGTACCATTTTGACGTTTACCGGATCGGAAGCGTGGAAGAGATGGACGAGACCGGGTTTGAAGAATATATGACGGGAGAAGGGGTTTCCCTGATCGAATGGGCGGACCTGATCCGGGAAATCCTGCCCGGAGAGCGCACCCGGATCCGGATCGAAAAGGATCTGGAAAAGGGGTTTGACTATCGACGGATTACGGTTGAAGCGGCAGAAGAGTGTTTGGATTGATCCTGCCGCAAGCTGATGTGGCATTTATAGGCGATTCCGTATATCAGACATGGAAAGAAAGGATGTATGACATGAAGGTGCTGGCAATAGACAGTTCCGGGCTGACGGCATCGGTTGCCGTTGTGGAAGACAGCCGCACGATAGCGGAATATACGGTGGATTATAAAAAGACGCATTCCCAGACTTTGCTGCCCATGATCGATGAGGTGGCAAAGATGACGGAGCTGGAACTCTCGGACATAGACGCCATAGCCGTGTCAGGAGGGCCCGGGTCATTTACCGGGCTCAGGATCGGTTCGGCCACGGCGAAGGGGCTGGGGCTTGCACTGGATAAGCCGCTGATCCATGTGCCTACGGTAGACGGGCTTGCCTACCAGGTGTACGGCTGCGGGGATATCATCTGTCCCATCATGGACGCGCGCAGGAACCAGGTCTACACGGGAATCTATACATTCTCCGCAAAGGCGGGAAAAAAAGAAGGAACCCGGGAGGTGGAGCCTGTTTTTCAGGTGCTGCGAATGCAGATGGCCATTGCCGTGGAGGATCTGATCCGACGGCTGAACAACTATAACAGGCCGGTGGTGTTCCTGGGGGACGGAGTGCCGGTTTACCGGGAAATGCTGTCTGCGGGACTTGAGGTTCCCTATTCGTTTGCGCCCTCCTATATGAACCGGCAGCGGGCGGCCGTGATCGGCGCGCTGGGAATCCGTTATTACAAAGCGGGAAAATATGAAACCGCTATGGAGCATCAGCCGGAATACCTGCGGCAGTCCCAGGCGGAGCGGGAGCGTGCCCAGCGGGAGCGGACGGCAAAGACCCTGATCCGGGAGATGAAAGCCGAGGACGCGGCGGCTGTCGCGGAGATTGAGTATCAGACATTTCCGGATCATTGGAGTCAGAATGCCGTACTGGATACACTCTCAAACCCGCAGACCGTCTGCCTGCTTGCGGAAAAGGCGGGCAAGGCCGCGGGATATCTGCTTGCCTATCTGGCAGGCGGCGAGGCGGAGATCGCCCGGATCGCCGTGCCGGAAGGGTTGAAAAGGCAGGGTATTGGGAAAAAACTGCTGCAGCTTCTGGAGGAGACCTGTAAAGAGAAGCAGGTCGGAAGGCTTCTTCTGGATGTGCGGGAAAGCAACCGGGAGGCAAGGGCGTTTTATCAAAAAATGGCGTTCCAGGAGGACGGGGTACGGAAAGGATTCTACCAGTCGCCGGCGGAGGACGCGGTACTGATGAGCAGGGAGCTGTAGAGGAGATGCCAGGCAGCATATTGCTGTTCATCCCGCTGGTGCCGGATATCCAGCCATGGGAACGTTTCCCAGTGGGAAACAGAAGAGAAAACAGTTATAATTTAGGCGTAACAGAACTCACAGAGTATTTGATCATACGGAGGAGGAGGATTGTATGCGCCAATATTGTCATATAAAAAAAACGGAAGAGATCAAAGAGGTCAGCAGGATGATCTGCAACCAATGCGGGAAAGAGATTCCGGTTGTGAACGGCCAGGCCCGGGAAGGGGTGTTCAGCGCGGACTATAGCTGGGGATATTTTTCGGAAAAGGACGGGGAGAGGCATTCCTTCGAGCTGTGCGAGGAATGCTATGACGCCCTGCTGAAGGGGTTTCGCATACCGGCTGAAATAGAAGAACAGTGGTGAATGCTGTTCAAACCATTTGCTTTGACGGAGGAATGGAGAGGATTATGTTAGATGTATGTTTGCTTGGATGCGGCGGGATGATGCCGCTTCCTTACCGCTGGCTGACTGCGCTGATGACCAGGTTCAACGGCAGCAGCCTTCTGATCGACTGCGGGGAGGGTACGCAGATCGCAATCAAAGAGAAGGGATGGAGCTTTAAACCCATCGATGTACTTTGCTTTACACATTATCATGGAGATCATATCAGCGGCCTTCCGGGGCTGCTTCTTACGATGGGAAATGCGGAACGCCGGGAGCCTCTGACCATGATCGGCCCGAAAGGCTTGGAGTGGGTGGTCAATTCGCTCCGCGTGATCGCCCCGGAGCTGCCGTTCCCAATCCATTTTCAGGAGATTGAGGGGGCAGAACAGACTTTTGAAATGGAAGGCTACCGTCTGCAGGCATTTCGTGTCAACCACAATATTCCATGCTATGGATATTCTCTGGAGATTGACCGGGCCGGGAAGTTCGACCCGGAACGGGCTATGGCCCAGGAGATCCCTCAGAAGTACTGGCGGTATCTGCAGAAGGGGGAATCCGTGGAATCGGAGGAAGGGCGTCTGCTGACGCCGGACATGGTGCTTGGGCCGCCGCGAAAAGGAATCAAGCTGACATACACGACAGATACCCGGCCCACGCGTTCCATCGTGGAACACGCGGAACAATCGGATTTGTTTATCTGCGAAGGGATGTATGGGGAAAAGGAAAAAGCGGCCAAGGCCGTGGAGTATAAGCACATGACATTTTACGAGGCTGCGCAGCTTGCAAAGGATGCCCGGGTGAAGGAAATGTGGCTGACCCATTACAGCCCGTCCATGACCAGGGCGGAGGTGTACATGGATGAGGTGCGGAAGATCTTTCCTGCGGCAAAGGCGGGAAAGGATAAAATGTCGGTTACGATGAAGTTTGAGTAGGTGGGGATATGAAAGAAATCAGGGATATGAATATACTGGCAATCGAAAGCTCCTGTGATGAGACGGCCGCGGCAGTGGTGCACAACGGGAGGGAGGTCTGTTCGAATATCATTTCCTCCCAGATCGACCTGCACAAGCTGTACGGCGGCGTGGTTCCTGAGATCGCGTCCCGGAAGCATATTGAGAAGATCAACCAGGTCATTGAGGAAGCCTTAAAGGAGGCTGAGGTGACGCTGGAGGATATTGACGCCGTGGCCGTGACCTACGGCCCCGGTCTGGTGGGCGCACTGCTTGTAGGCGTGGCGGAGGCCAAGGCCATTGCCTATGCCAGGCATCTGCCGCTGATCGGCGTCCATCATATCGAAGGGCACATTTCCGCGAATTATATTGAGCATCCGGATCTGGAGCCGCCCTTTTTGTGTCTGGTTGTATCCGGAGGGCATACCCATCTGGTCTGCGTGCGGGATTATGGGACCTATGAGATCCTGGGGCGAACCCGGGACGACGCGGCAGGGGAAGCCTACGACAAGGTGGCCCGGGCCATCGGACTGGGATATCCCGGCGGACCGAAGATCGACCGGCTGGCGAAGGAGGGCGATCCGGACGCGATTCCATTTCCCAGGGCGCATATTGCGGACGCGCCATTTGATTTCAGCTTCAGCGGGCTGAAGTCTGCGGTTCTCAATTATATCAACGGCTGTCAGATGAAGGGAGAAACCTTCCGGCCTGCAGATGTGGCAGCATCCTTCCAGAAGGCGGTGGTGGATGTGCTGGTGGAGCATTCGATGAAAGCTGCGGAGGAATACGGGATGGGAAGATTTGCCATTGCCGGGGGCGTGGCTTCCAACAGCGCGCTGCGGGAAAGCATGAAAAAGGCGTGTGAGGAGCGAAATCTGAAATTCTACCATCCTTCGCCCATCTTCTGCACGGACAACGCGGCTATGATCGGGGCGGCGGGATATTATGAGTACCTGGCCGGAACCCGGCACGGGTGGGATCTGAATGCGGTGCCGAATCTGAAGCTGGGGGAGCGTTGACTGGCTGTACAGGGATAACAGGATATATTGTGATAAAAATGGGTTGCATACTATATGTTGTGGCCCGGTCGATCGGCTGTGACGAGATACCTTGGGTATACCTTGCGAAGCGGTCAATCGGCTATGACGAGATGCGCCTGGGTATATTGTATTCCATATGGAGATCAGATAGGGGGGCACAATGGAAAAATCGTATTGTACCGCGGTCGTCCTGGCAGCAGGCAGGGGGAACCGCATGGGAACGGAAGTGCATAAGCAATATCTTCTTCTGGCAGGAAAGCCGATCGTCTGCTATTCGCTGCAGGTATTCCAGGAATCAGATATCATTGACGAGATCATCCTGGTGACCGGGGAAGGAGAAGAGGACTACTGCCGGAAGAATTTTGTGGAGACATACGGGATCACCAAGGTGAGCAGGATCGTGGCAGGCGGAAAAGAGCGTTTTCATTCGGTCTGGAACGGACTTCGGGAGACCAGGGAGGACGGATATGTGTTTATCCACGATTCCGCGCGTCCGTTTGTAGATGAGGAAATGCTGTCACGGCTGTATGAAATCGTGCGGCTGGACAAGGCATGCGTGGCCGGGATGCCGGTGAAGGATACGATCAAGATCGTGGATCCGGAATGCAAGGTAAGGGACACACCGGACCGCGGCACGCTGTGGATGGTGCAGACACCCCAGGTATTTGAGACAAAGCTTGTAAAACAGGCGTATAAAATGCTGATACAGGATCAGGAGAAGCAGGCCCGGGGAGAATCCGGCGGCTCCCGCCGCAGAGGATATACCGTGACAGATGACGCGGGCGCAGTAGAGATCATGCTGAGACATCCGGTGAGGATGGTGAAGGGATCCTACAAAAATATAAAGATCACCACTCCGGAGGATCTGGAAGTGGGAGAGGTATTTGCCGGCCGGGGGAATTCCTGACCGGCCTTTTCTGATGTAAAACGGGGCGGCAGATTTATATGGCGTTTCGGAACTGTCCCGAAGAAAAAACACGAACTATTTGCAGATTATTTTGGGATTGTTTTTAGTATAAACACGATTCAGGACATTGATTACATGCATATGCGGACAGATTAAATGGTAAAATAATGTTCGTGTGTATATTCAGAAGTTTAGGAACTGTATAAGTAATTCCCATACAGTTCCTCAGAATATGATGAGAGAAGGAGCTTTCATAGTATGAGCGCAGGAACAGAATTTTTGGCAGTTGTTATGGAAAAACTCCGGGGGAGGATCCGGGAGCTGGACGAAACGATAGAATTTGTGCAGAAGGATATCGAGGGGATGCACGAATATTATTGGGAAAATTATACGGAGATGGACCAGTACGGCTACGAGAATTTTGATAACAGCCAGGCTCTTCTGACACAGATCAATGCAAATCAGGAGAATCTGAATATGAGGCGGCGACTGAAAAGGATGCTGGATTCTCCGTTTTTCGGAAGAGTAGATTTTATCTATGACGGCGATGACGAGGCGGAAACCTTCCATATTGGGATTGGAAATTTTTCAGAAAAGCGGGGCGGGATCCCTCTGATCTATGACTGGCGCGCTCCGGTCAGCGGTTTGTTTTACGATTATGACAGGGGGCCTGCGTCCTATGAGGCACCGAGCGGGAGGATGCATGGGGAGATCAGCTCCAAATGGCAATACAAGATCCGGGGCGGCAGGATGATCTATGAATTTGAGAGTGATATGAAGATAGACGACGACATCCTGAAACAGGAGTTGGGAACCAACAGCGATACTCAGTTGAAAAATATTGTGCGCACGATCCAGAAGGAGCAGAACGCCATTATCCGGAATACAAAGGATAAGGTCCTGGTGATCCAGGGGGCGGCGGGAAGCGGAAAAACCTCTGTAGCCCTGCACCGAATCGCCTATCTGCTGTACCATGACCGGGAGAACTTACGTTCCTCGAATATACTGGTGCTGTCGCCGAACAGCGTATTTTCAGATTACATTTCCCATATCCTTCCGGAGCTGGGGGAGGAAAATATCCGGGAAATGAGTCTTGACCTGTTTGCGTATCGGGAATTGAAGGATACGGTCGCTGACTGCGAGGACAGATACCATCAGATCGAGCGTCAGATCCGGGAAGGATGCGCGGGCAGAGACCGTCAGGCCAGGGAAGCACGTTACCGCTGGAAGCAGTCGAAGGAATTTGTACAGTGCGTGGAAGGATTTCTTGTGGAGCTGGAGGACCGTCTGGTGGATTTCCAAAATGTGGAATATAAGGGCATGGAGAAAAAGGCGGAGGAGATCCTGAAGCTGTTCTACCACAAATTCTCCGGAGTGCCGCTGCTGTCCAGAATGGATGCAGTAATGGAGTGTTTTGTGGATGAATATGAGACGCTCCATGATAAAACACTTCCGGAAGAAGAATTGCTGGTGATCCGGGAGAGATTTGAGAGTCTCTATGTGACCACGGATCTGTATGTGATCTATAACTGGCTGCTGGAGGATTCCGGATATCCGGCGCTGAGGGATGTACCGGCGGAGAAGCGATTTTTGAAATATGAGGATGTGTATCCCCTGCTGTATCTGAAATACCGGCTTCTGACCGGGGCGGCGCGCCGGAACATCCGCCATCTGGTCATTGATGAAATGCAGGATTATTCCTATCTGCAGTATGTGATCCTGGGGCTTTTGTTCCCGTGCAATATGACGATCCTGGGCGACCGCGCACAGACGGTGGATCAGGAGCCGATGGATGTGCTGACCTTTCTTCCGGAAATATTCGGCAGGAAGATCCGGTGCATTGAGATGAAAAAAAGCTATCGGAACACGGCGGAGATCGCGGAATATGCAGGAAAGATCACGGGAATTGAGGGAGTAGAGTATTTCCAGAGGCATGGGAAGGCTGTGGAGGAGAGACGGCTGGCATCCAGGGAAGAAGCGCTGGATGAGGTGCTGCGGCAGGTACGGCTGATAAGGCTGGAAGCGGAAGCGGCCGGGGAAGAACGTGGAACAGACGAACGGCGGGAAATGCCTGGGGCAGAGGAAATGAGAGGAGCTTCCAAAGCAGGCCCAACGAGAGAAAAGAGCAGTGCAGAAAGTGGATCAGAAATAGAATATGAGAATGCAGCCGTCCTGACGATGACGGAAGAGGAAGCAATCGACGCATACCGTTATCTCAAGGAACGGCGGGAGGACGTATATTATATCGACAGGGACAGCAGCCTGTTCCAGAAGGGGATTACGGTAACTACCTTTTATCTGGCGAAGGGACTGGAATTTGACCAGGTGTTTGTGCTGGGCGGCGAGAAGGAAAGTCCGCTGTTTCAGCAGTTCCGGTATATCTGCGCGACACGGGCTCTGCATGAGCTGTATGTATATGATTTTGGGGCGTAACGGTCTGAATACCAGTTTTTATGAGCATCCTCCCGACCAAGCAGCGTGGTGATTGGCCGGGGGGTGACATATAATGGTGAAACTACGCAGAAATAGAATACGATCGGGAACTGCACAAATAGGAAATTGATTTTTATAGTTCCTTTTTACAAAATGAGGAGGCGGTCATTTGAAGGAGCAGGACAGGGCATTGGCTGAAAAGGTTCTGGATTACTGGTTTACAATGGAATTTTTGGCTCAGGATAAATTTCCGGATCATCCGGAGCTGACCGGCAGAGTGAAAAAGTGGAAGCAAAATCCGCCCAGAGGCAGAGAAAAAAACACTCCGATCGAGGATTTTGTATTGCTCCGGGGCAGCTCCTGCCGGGAGACGCTGTATGAGGTGATCGCAAAAGAGGCCCGGGCCTGCGGGATGAAAAAGTGGGGGAACCTTACCATTTATATTGGGAAGGTCAAGCGGGAAAAGTGTATCGACCGGATTGCGGAGGTTCTGCCGTTTACAGCGGAGGACGGAGGCAGGCCGGAAAAAAGTACGGATCAGATTGCATGGGCCAGCCTCCAGCTATCTCCGTCGGGAGAGTACATCAGGTATTCGCTGTCCCTGTCCGCCATCCTGTGGGCGCTCAGGCAGGTGAAATCTGCCAAAGGGGATCTGTCTGCGTCCCTGGACGCAGCTTTGTATGCAGAGGCGGTAGAAGAACTGGAAGCTATGTTTTTTGGACCGGAAGCCGCTCAGTCCGAGGGACAGGAAGAGGAGAAGGACGACACCCTGCAGTCCTTTTCGGCAGGCGCCGTAACATTTGACCGGCTCCGCGGTCTTTATCAGGAGATCGAGAAGCGGTATCTCAAGGGGAACATACAGAATACCGCGGCAGAAAATGAGGCATATGATGCATACGAAGAGGTTTATGCAGTTCATTTTCAGATGTTTGCGGATGGAAGGATCAAAAGCAAAAAAGAAGAGGATCAGTATCTGGGGCTGACGCATGATTATTTTTCCAATGATATCAGGCTTGTCCAGGAACAGATCAGAAGCGGGGTATTGGAGGAAGACTGCCATATGGGGAAGGATCTGCTTGCCTATGTGACGGTCTTAAAAGAGCAGGAAACGGATGGTATCGATCTGGTGAATCCCGGGAAGCAGGGGAAAGCGGAATATCAAAAGCAGATCCAGGAGATTTTATCCGTGGAAAATGCGCCTCTGGGAAAATGGCCGTCCAGATTTATGCCGGCCTTTATGCAGCAGACGGCCATCAACCTGGCGATCGGCAAAGGCAGCTCCGAACTGTACGCCGAAAATGGGAATATTTTTTCTGTTAACGGACCTCCCGGAACGGGAAAAACGACCCTGCTCAAAGAAATTGTGGTCAGTAACATCATAGAACGGGCCATCCTGCTTTCGGAATATAAAAAACCGGAGGATGCCTTCGAAGAGCATGATTTTCTCCATGGCGAGGAACCGGGAAATGCTTATTCAAAGTACACCCGCCATTGGTACAGCCTGAAAAATGATGAGATCAACCGGTATAGTATGCTGGTGACATCGTGCAATAATGCCGCAGTCGAAAATATTTCCAAGGAGCTGCCCAAAAAGATGACAGGCGATCTGTCGCCTCTGGACGGGGATCCTGAGGAGCTTCGGGGGGCATTGGCAGAGGTGGGCAGGCTTTTCGAACCGGAGGAGTCCGACGTGACAGAGAGCACCGGTCAGAGCGGAAAAGGCAGTGAGAAAATCCAATACAGAGATATTTACTTTACAAAATATGCGCAGGAGCTTTTGGATGATACGGAGGTCTGGGGACTTGTGGCTGCCCCGCTGGGCAGAAGATCGAATCTGAATCAATTTTATCAAAAGGTGCTGTATCCCCTGGGGTGGGATTTTTACGGGAAAAAGGAGACGGCCCAAAACAGACTTCCGTCCTACCAAAAGGCAAGGAAACAGTTTTTGCGTCAATTGGAGATCGTCAGAGAGATGCAGAGCGCATTGGGAAAAGCCGGAGCGTTGTCAAAAAAGAAAGCGGAAGCCGAAGCCTTAGCCGCCAGGATTGAAATGGAATCCGGAAGGGCGATATTTGAGGCGGGGCAGAATATCAAAAAAGGAAGAGCTGTTTTTTCCGAGTTAGAGAAGGCCAAAGAGCAGATCTGCGCAAATATGCTTGCCTGTAAAAAGGCAGCGGAGCAGGCAGAGGCAGCGCGGCAGAGCAAAGAGGAAGCGCTTTCCGGGGTGAGAGGAAAACGAAAGGAAGCTTTGGAAAAGGAATTTGAAAAGAGAAATTCTGTAAGCGGATTACAGAAGCTTTTCCAAAAATCAAAATACGAGGCTGCCATGAAGCTTGCCGAGGAATATGGCCGGGAGGCCGGAGAGCTGGAAGACGTGATCTCCGAATTAGAATCTGAGCTGGAGCTCTTGAATCAAAATGTGGAGGAAGCCCGGACGCTGAACCGCCGGGCGGAACGAGAATACCAGTCACATCGGTCAGAGACTGGGAGGTATGCACAGTGGATCAGCAGTGAGGAGGAAAAAGCTGCTGACCATAGAAAGAAGATATCTCAGGCCCGAAAAGAAGCAGAAGCGGCCCGAAAGGAATACGAATCGGAAATATCCCAATATACTGGCGCAGGCAGAATGGACGAAAGAGTGGCTATTGATGAAAGCTTTGTGGAAAAACTGCTTTCCAAGGATGTCCGAACATCCACCGATGCCCAGGTGGCAAATCCCTGGTTTACCCAGCGTTACAACCGGGAGCGGGAAAAATTGTTCGGGTATGCAATGCGCATGAACAAGGAATTTGTGATTTCCTCCAATCACTGCAGAGACAACTTCACCACGCTGTCCCATTATTGGGGGCTGCGGATGGGGGATGAAAACGAAAGGATCCTGTTCCATCAGGAGGACAAAGAGATTATGGTGCCCGCCCTTTTTCAGACCCTGTTCTTACTGGTGCCCGTATTGTCCTCCACGTTTGCTTCGGTGGGAAGGCTGCTCAAGGACATCACACAGCCCGGGGTGATCGGTACGCTGGTCGTGGACGAAGCTGGGCAGGCACAGCCGCAGATGGCTCTGGGGGCGCTTTACAGAAGCCGGCGGGCGGTCATTGTAGGAGATCCGAAACAAGTGGAGCCGGTGGTCACCGATGACCTGATCCTGCTTCGGAAGGCATACCAGGATCAGGCGCTCAAGCCCTATAAGAAAAAGACTCTGTCCGTTCAGGCATTTGCCGACGGGTTGAATCGGTTTGGTACATATCTGGACAACGGTACGGACTACCCGGAGTGGGTAGGCTGTCCACTGCTGGTTCACAGGCGCTGCATCTCCCCGATGTACGACATTTCCAACGAAATCTCGTATAACGGGATCATGAAGCAGCAGACCCGGCCGCCCAAAGCGGAAAAGGCCGCAAGGTTTATTTTTGAGAAATCGCAGTGGATCAATGTAAAGGGCGAGGAAAAAGGAAATAAGAACCACTTTGTGGAAGCCCAGGCCCGGAAGGTCTGCGAACTCCTGGAAATTGCGTTTTCCAAAAATCCGGAGCCTGGTATCTATATCATCAGCCCATTTACGACCGTGGTCGCCGGAATCCGGAAATATATTGACCAATACTGCAGGGAAAACGCCGGCCAAACCAGGATCAACAGCAGATATATTCTGGATTATGACCAGAAAAAGATTGGTACGGTCCACACATTTCAGGGGAAAGAGGCCGATGAGGTGATCTTCCTGCTGGGCTGCGATACAGGCGAAGGAGCAAAAGGGGCCGTCCGGTGGGTAAACCGGAATATTGTAAATGTAGCGGCGACCCGTGCAAAATTTCGGCTGTATGTCATTGGGGATGAGGAAGCCTGGAAGGAATCGGCATGTATCAGCACCGCAAAGAATATCATAGATACCTTTGCCATCAAAGAGATCAAATCCATCCTGGAGCAGGACCTTCCGGAGGAGGAGCGCAGAGAAGCCCTGCTGAAAGCATCCGCGGGATTGCCTTCGGTTACCGCGTTTTCTACGGCTGAGGCGGAATATGAAGAGGATGCGGTAGACTACAGCATTGATACCTCCGGTCTGCTCCAGGGATTGAATGATGAATTTCTGACCACGGAGCTGACGGCGTCCCAGCTGGGGAAATTTGGCTTTGACTCCGGAAAGGCTCTCGATCAGCTGTCTGGCAGAGTCAGGGATAATCTTCTGCTGGGAATGAAGCTGTACTTTCTTCTGGAGCCGGTCTATCGGGTCAATCCCGGGTTCGACGCCTCCTGCTGCGCGATCCTTTTTTGCAAGGCAATTGAGCTGCGGATGAAGGACTGCTTCCTCAAAAGCCTGCAGGAACTGTTTCCCGAATTTAAGATTCGGGGAATGGGAAAGGGCAGAGGCACCGTAGCGCTCAAGGACGCCAAATACGAAGAGCTGACGCTTGGGGCATTTGGCGTGATCCTGAAAAATCACAGGGCGGAGCTTGGACGGCGGATGCAGGCGGCAGGAAATCCGCGGTACGATGAAAACTGGTGGAGGGCCTTTGAAGCACGGCTGCAGGACTGCACCAACAGGAGAAATCAATGCTGCCATTCGGGGCTGTTTAGCTGGATGGATCATTTGCACCTGCTGGCGGATCTGTTCCGGGCCGATAAAACAAAGGGGAGAGATCCGAAGATCGGCGGGATTATGTTTGAGAGTGCAGTGGGGATGGTTCTGAGCGGTTCTGAGCAGGTGTGATTGGTTTAAAGAAGAGAGAAATGGGAAATATGATACTGGGCGTGATCAATTTGATGTGAGTATATAAGTATGTATATAGACAGGAGGGTACCGGCAAATGAATTTGCATACATTTGAATCTATGCTTTCAATTGGAGAGACGGTTGCTGTGGAATTTAAGCGTTGTGGAAATGGAATTGAACACGATGTATACGAGAGCGTTTGCTCTTTCCTGAACCGATTTGGCGGTGATCTGTTTATGGGGGTATTGGATGATGGTACTGTGACGGGTGTGCCGGAGAAGGCTGCTGGCGATATGATTAAAAATTTCATCAGTGTGATCAGTAATCCGGTTCACTTTACACCGACGGTCTATCTTGCGCCGGAGCTGCTGAAGTATAAAGGTCATACAGTGATTCATGTACATGTGCCGCCCAGCGCAGAGGTTCACAGTTATAAAAAAGTAATCTATGACCGGGTAGATGATGCAGACGTGAAAGTGACGGCAACCGCGCAGATTGCGTCTATGTACATCCGAAAGCAGAATATTTTTACAGAGAAAAGAATTTATCCGTATGCTTCGGAAGAAAATCTGCGGCTTGACCTTTTGCCTCGGATTCGAAAGATGGCAGTCAATAACGCCGGAGGAAGGCATCCATGGGAGAGCATGAGTGATCAGGAACTGCTGAAGAGTGCAGGTCTGTATGGTATGGACATTGCCACGGGAGAAAAGGGATATAATCTGGCGGCGATTCTTCTATTGGGTAAAGATGATGTGATTATGAATGCCTGTCCTGCATATGAAACGGATGCTCTTGTACGTAAGGTCAATGCTGACAGATATGATGACCGAGAGATTATTCGGACGAACTTGATCGAAAGTTTTGATCAGCTGATGGATTTTGCAAGAAAGCATCTGCCGGATAAATTTTTTCTGGAAGATGTAAGCAGGGTCAGCCTTAGAAACATTCTTGCAAGGGAAATGATCAGCAATATACTGATGCATCGGGAATTTACCAGTTCCTATGCGGCAAAATTTGTGATTCAGAAAGAACGGATGTATACGGAAAATGCGAACCGGGCTCTCAGGGAAGGCGTTATCACTCCGGATAATCTGGAGCCGGATCCGAAGAATCCGATCATAGCATCCTTTTTCAGGAATATAGGCAGAGCTGACAGACTGGGATCCGGCGTGAGAAATCTGTTCAAATACAGTAAGTATTATTCGGGGCAGGATCCAGAGTTTCAGGAAGGGGACGTATTTCGGATCATTGTTCCGCTGGATGAAGAGTACTCTTTTGATTATGGTCTGGATCATGAGGCTGGGGAAATGATTGGCGGTGGGACTGCTGTAAAGATTGACGGTAAAATTGACGGAAAAACTAACGGAAAAACTGACGGAAAAACTAACGTTAAAACTGACGGTAAATCAATAAAAAAATTAACGGATGCGGAGCATAAAGTTTTGGATTTGGTACAGGACAATCCGTTGATTACGCAGAAAGAACTCGCAAGTATTTTGGATTTATCAGACAGTGGAATACGTTATGTGATGAGGGGGCTTAAAGAAAAAGGTCTGCTGTATAGAACCGGATCACATCGAAAAGGTATCTGGCATCTGACAAAGTGATAAAAATACCGAATCGGAATTGTTCTATATGATGTGAAGACCATATAACATTTTATATAGTAAAGCGGAGAATCATTTTCTGACCGACAGGCTATTAGTAAAAAAGAAGCCTGTCGGTTTTTATTTATCAAGATTTCTGATTGAATGGGCTAAACAAATATCCAATTCCCAATATTGTCTTTTAACAGGACATTGTAGTTTTTCGAATTGTATATAATCGAAGATAGTCTACTGTAAGCAAGAAATGAGCTTTATGCTGCAGATTGATCTTTTAAATCAAGTATGGGAACAAATATCGCAATTTATAGATATTGCAGGTATTATCCATGTCTGCTTAGAATGAAAATAAAAAATCTTGGAAGTGACAGAATGTGTCCACGTGTTCCTTTATAATCATTTATAGTGACTGCTCGGAATAGCAGGTTTGCGACGGAACGTCCGCACAGCAGACGGTCTATGTCGGTTGCCCTGAATACGATAGTGTGCAGAAAGATTGCGGGCGGCAGGCATTTCTGCATGGCAGAGATTGATAAAAGAATACGAGGAGGCAATACGATGGGAAACGGTACGGAAGATAAGGCAGAACGGATCTTGACGATTTACACGAAATTAAAGCAGGGGAAGATCATTTATAAGGATGCATTAATTGAAAAATATGGAGTCAGCGCCAGAACAGTTCAAAGGGACATAACTGATATTCAGGAATTTCTGCAGAGCCAATTCCTGGAAGAGGGAAATATCCAGGAGGTTATATTTGATAAAAGGGCGGGCGGATATCGGCTTCAGATTAAGCGGACCAATGAACTGAATGGGAAAGCGGTTCTGGCGGCCGGTAAGATCCTTCTGGAAAGCAGGGCGCTGGCAAAAACGGAAATGCTTCCGATCCTATATAGTCTGACTGCGTTATGCGATACCGATTCGGGGGTGACGGATGTAAAGGATATGCTTCGCAATGAAATTCAGAATTATACGGAATTGCGGCATGGACAAAAGCTGCTCGATCGGATCTGGGATCTGGAACAGGCTGTGAAAGCGCATAAATATACAGAAGTCACGTACAAGGCTCAGCAGAATCACAGGGAAGTGACAGAGAGAATAAAACCTGTGGGAATTGTGCTGCGGGATTTCTATTTTTATCTGGCGGCTTACGGCGCAGAGGAAGACAGTGAAAAAAACAGTGATCCGAAAAATGTATTTCCTGTATTTTATCGGGTGGACAAGATTCAGGAATATACGGTAATGGAAGAATATTTCCGTGTTCCGTATGCGGGCAGATATGAGGAGAGTGAGTTCAGAAAACGAATCCCATTCGTGCAGAGCGGGGCTTTGAGAAAAGTGGAGTTCCAGTATGTTGGAAAAGCATTAGAATCTGTGCTGGACCGCCTGCCTTCGGCCACTGTGATACAGAAGGATCAGGACGGATATCTGATCGAAGCGGAAGCGTTCGGGCCGAGGATTGAGAGATGGCTCAAGGGTCAGGGGGACAATGTAAAAAATCTGCGGGTTAAATGAAATCGAATACGAAGGAACTGTATGGAAATGAAAGTACGGTGTAAGAGAGCTGCCGGAATGCAATCGTATAGTTGGAGAATGGTTTATACACCGTATTTCGTTTTGAACATAGTAGAAAGAGGAAGAGGGGCGGGAAAGCCCACAGTAAAATTATGGAAGACTTGATCAAAGAGATATACGATAACAAGATGAAAAAAAGTAAATGGAATCGAATAGATTATGAGATTGAAAAGGAAATACGGGATCTGCTGCAGCATGTAGAGGAGCATTTGCCGCCCAAAGAGTATGAAAAGTGCAGAGACAAGATGTATCAGGCGGCATTTGCAGGAAAAGAGAAAGGATTTGCCGAAGGGTTCCGGTATGGAGTCAGATTGACTGCAGAATGCTTCATTCAGAAGGAAGGTCGTGAAGAATCCTGACAATCTCCAGAATCTGCTTTTTGGTGCGGTCGGTACAGGAGTGAAGCTCATGTAAGATCTCCTGCTCCAGTACAGAATAAGATGATGGCAGGACTAGGCTACATCATTTTCTTTTTACCTATGATCGTAATGAACGAATCCAAATTTGCAAGATTCCACGCAAACCAGATTCTGCTCTTGCTGATACCAGAGGTGGCCATTACATTCGTAGGAACAATTCTCTCGACAATGCTTATGGCGTCATTTTCATTTGGGCTGGCTGGAATCATATCATTTATTATGGTTGCGATTTCTATTGCAATCGGTGTTGTGGCAATCATGAATATGATTGCAGCATTTCGAGGAGAAGCCAAAAGAGTTCCATTTATAGGCCATATTACGATCATCAAAAATTCGAATGATATGTTTTAAATCATCATGAAGCGCTTTTATGGAAATGCGGAAAAATATTTTATGTTAATGAGATAATTGATGGAGCAGGCAGAAAAATATTGGGTTTCTGCCTGTTTTATTTCCTATAGAAACACATGTGATTACTATCTGATTTTAAGAATAAAACATTTTTGCGATGAAAGAAGTGATTATATGTGCTATACTGGTATAAGCGACATGAAATAGTGTATGTATAAAAGAATTGAGATATAAATTTCACACAAAACTGTTCGATTATTACAAAAAACGCGGCATTGCTCCCATCGGTTGTATAAATGCTGCACAGAGGAGGCAATTGTGGGAAATAAAATTTATAGGATTTTGGATCTTTACATAAAACTTTCTGAGGGCAAGATTGTCAATAAAGCAGAGGCTGCAGTCGATTATGGAGTAAGTGAACGTTCAATCCAGCGGGATATAGAGGATATTAAAGAATTTCTTGAGGAAAGAAGAATAACAGACGCGGATATGCGGAAAGTGGGATATGAGAAGGAAAAAAATGGTCATTCCATGAAAGGCTTGGAAGATACGCTGCTGTCCAACAGTGAGATTCTTGCCGTGAGTAAGATTCTATTAGAGAGCAGAGCGTTTACAAAGATAGAGATTAACAGCATACTGTATAAAATCATCAACGGATGTGTTCCAGAAGAGAGTATGAAACTGGTAAATAAGCTGATCGACAATGAAAAGATTCATTATAAAGAAACCCGTCATGGATCCTATATTGATGGAAAACTCTGGGGTATAGCACAGGAAATCGGTTCGGGCCTTGAAAAAAACAATTTGCTGGAGATGACTTATCAGAAGCAGGATACTTCCACAGATGTTGTAAAGTATGTTGTTCAGCCGTTGGCGATTTTATTTTCGGAATATTATTTTTACCTGAATGCCAATATTGTAGAAAAAATGAAAGGGGCACCTATGTGCCGAAATATAAGTATCCGGCTGTTTTTCGAATTGACAGGATTAAAGAATACCGCAGAATTGAGGAAAAGATTAAGATAAAAGACAGCGAACGTTTCGAGGAAGGAGAGTTCCGCAAACGGATTCAGTTCATGTATATGGGCGAGCCAATCAAGATAAAATTTAAGTATACCGGCAAAAGTATTGATTCTGTCATTGACAGACTGCCTACGGCGGAGAAGGAACCGATATTGACCGAGCAGGGTCCGGCTTGGCTTGTGGATGCGGAGGTCTATGGAAGAGGTGCCCTGATGTGGCTGCTCACCCAGGGAACTATGGTGGAAGTTGTGGGGCCGCCGTCCGCCCGGCAGGAGATGAAAAATATGCTCCGGGAAATGCTTGCGAAGTATGAACAGTAACTAGAAACGGAACACATTAGAAAATGATATTGCAAGTCTTTGCTATAAAACCAGTATGTATGCTATACTCAATCCATACACAGGAAAGGAGCGTTTTGGCATATATGGAAGAAAAGAAAAAACTTCCAATAGGAATTGAATTTTTTAAGGATTTTAAAGCAGATAATTTCTACTATGTGGACAAGACAGGCTTTATCAGCGAATTGCTCAGAACCAGGGGGAGTGTGAACCTTTTTACAAGACCACGCCGTTTTGGGAAGAGCCTGAATCTTGATATGCTGAAATCCTTCTTTGAAATCGGCATGGATCCATCTCTATTTGACGGATTGGAAATATCAAAAGAAGCAGAACTGTGTGAGCAGTATATGGGCAGGTATCCAGTGATATCTGTCAGTTTGAAGGATGTGGATGGTGAAGACTATCAGGCTGCGTTTGAAGCATTTTCCGCAGTAATAAGTGAAGAAGCTACCAGGCTGGATTATCTATTACAGAGTGATAAACTAACGCAATATGATAAGGCAAAGCTCGTTCGGCTGATAGAAGGGGAACTGGATAAACCGATATATCTCCAGAGCGGTCTGAAATTGTTGACAAGCCTTCTTTATAAGCATTATGAAGTTCCTGTTATCGTTTTGATTGATGAATATGACGTTCCGTTGGATAAGGCTTATCAAAGAGGATATTATTCAGAAATGGTCCAGCTGATCCGTTTGCTGTTCAGCCGTCTGCTGAAAACAAATGCAAACATGCATTTTGCTGTGATCACAGGCTGTCTGCGTATAGCCAGAGAGAGTATTTTCACCGGATTAAATAATTTTAAGGTCCGCACCATTTCTGATGTGCGGTTTGCTGAGCATTTTGGATTTACGAATGAGGAAGTTAAATCAATGCTTTCTTATTATGGATTGGAAGATAAATATAACCTGTTCAAAGAATGGTATGACGGATACCATTTTGGAAATGTAGATGTTTATTGTCCTTGGAGTGTGATCAATCAATGCGATAAATTTTGTGAATCCGGGAATGCACAGATAGAGTCTCATTGGGCCAACAGCAGTAATAACGCGATCATCAAAGAGATCATAGAAGAGGCTACGGAATCCACCAGATCGGATATCGAAGCATTGATTTCAGGGGAGACTGTGAAGAAAAGACTGATTCCGGAATTGACATATACAGACTTTGACAGCAGAGATATCGATATACGTCAATCCTATTTGTGGAGTGTTCTTTTTGCGACGGGCTATATAACGGATGCCGGAGAACCAGAAAATGGAGTTCATACATTGGCGATACCAAACAAAGAAGTTCTCGGTATTTATGATACAAAGATTCATTCCTGGCTCAGAGTGAAAGCAACTGGCAATACAGTGAATTGGCATAGATTCTGCAGTGCTTTTAAAGAAGGAGACGCAGAGACAATACAGGTAGTATTTAATGAATTTATGGCAGATTCTATCAGTATCAGAGACACTTATGTGAAAAAAGAAATGAAAGAAAATTTTTATCATGGAATGTTACTGGGGCTGCTGAAAGCAGAAGGAAGCTGGATTGTAAAATCGAATGCGGAGTCAGGGACCGGCTATACGGATATAAAGCTTGTGATTCCTCCGGAAAGGACAGGATGTATTATAGAGGTAAAATATGCGGAAAATGGGACCTTTGAAACAGCCTGTCGTAAAGCAATGAAGCAGATCGACCATGATGGATATGTGGTGTCATTAAAACAAGAGGGTATGCAGACCATTCATAAATATGGAATTGCCTGTTATAAAAAGAATTGTAGAGTGATATATCAGGAAGAGAAAATATAATCTGCAATTGCTGTTCTACGGATAGACAGGATTAAAGAATACTGCAGAATTGAGGAAAAGATAAAGATAAAAGACATCGAACGATTACCAAAAGAAAAAAATCTTTCCGCATATCTTTAAAATTGAAAAACTTTCCTGTATAATAGAATGGATTTCAAGGAATCCATTCTATTTTTATGGATATAAGAAACTGTCTCAAAATAAGAAGCTGTCATGAAATAACTTTTTATTATGAAACTGTTTCTAAAGATTGACAAGAAAGGCCGTGTCTGTGAATGCTTCGAACAGATACGAAAGGTACAGATTTTTTATGGATATTAATCAGAAACTGGCACAGGAACTGGACGTAAAGCTCTGGCAGGTGGAAGCCGCGGTAAAGCTGATCGACGAGGGCAATACGATCCCTTTTATTTCGAGATACCGGAAGGAAGCCACAGGCTCCCTCAACGACGAGCAGCTTCGGAAGCTCCATGAGCGGCTCACGTATCTGCGCAACCTGGAAGAGAAAAAAGAGCAGGTATTGTCCAGTATAGAAGAACAGGGTAAGCTGACCGCGGAGTTAAAATCCCAGATCCTGGCGGCGGAGACGCTGGTGGTGGTGGAGGATCTATACCGCCCCTACCGCCCGAAGCGGCGCACCCGTGCGACCATCGCCAAGGAGAAAGGGCTGGAGCCTCTGGCGGCGCTTATTACCCTTCAGCAGACGAAGGAACCGCTGGAGGAAAGTGCAAAGGCATATCTGTCCGAGGAAAAGGAAGTAAGGACCGTGGAAGAAGCCATCGCCGGAGCGCAGGATATTATCGCGGAGTCCATTTCCGACGAGGCGGATTACCGGAGCTGGATTCGGAATGCCACCGCCCGGAAGGGCAAGGTGACATCCGCGGCGAAGGATGCCAAAGCAGAATCTGTGTATGAGATGTATTATGAATTTGAAGAGCCGGTAGGCAGGCTGGCGGGGCACAGGATTTTGGCTCTGAACCGGGGGGAGAAGGAGAAGTTCCTGACGGTGAAGGTGGAAGCGCCGGAGGAGGACATCCTCCGTTACCTGGAGAAAAAAGTGATCCACAAGGACAACCCCATCACCGCACCGGTGCTCAAAGCGGCCGTGGAGGACAGCTACAAGCGTCTCATCGGGCCGGCCATTGAGCGTGAGATTCGAAACGAACTGACAGAAAAGGCGGAGGACGGCGCCATTGAAGTATTCGGAAAGAACCTGCACCAGCTTCTGATGCAGCCGCCCATCACCGGGCAGGTCGTGCTGGGGTGGGACCCGGCGTTTCGTACCGGGTGCAAGCTGGCCGTGGTGGATGCCACGGGAAAGGTGCTGGGAACGACGGTCATTTATCCCACGGCACCGACCACTCCGGCGAAGATCAAGGCATCCAAGGATCTTCTGAAAAAGATCATTCCGAAATACAACATCACGCTGATCTCCCTTGGGAACGGCACCGCTTCCCGGGAGTCGGAGCAGTTCATCGTGGAGCTTTTGAAGGAAATTCCGGAGAAGGTGCAGTATGTGATTGTAAGCGAGGCGGGGGCATCGGTGTATTCCGCGAGCAAGCTGGCCACCGAGGAATTTCCCAACTTTGACGTGGGGCAGAGGAGCGCGGCTTCCATTGCGAGAAGGCTTCAGGACCCGCTGGCGGAGCTGGTGAAGATCGATCCCAAGTCTATCGGCGTGGGGCAGTACCAGCATGACATGAACCAGAAGAAGTTGGGAGAATCCCTCACCGGTGTGGTGGAGGATTGTGTGAATAAAGTCGGTGTGGATCTGAACACGGCATCCGCGCCACTGCTGTCTTATATTTCCGGCATCAGCAGCACCCTTGCAAAAAATATCGTTGCCTACCGGGAGGAAAACGGAAGGTTTACAGACCGGAGAAAGCTTTTGAAGGTTGCCAAGTTAGGACCCAAGGCATTTGAGCAGTGCGCCGGATTCATGCGGATTCAGGGCGGGGACAATCCCTTAGATGCCACCGGAGTGCATCCGGAGTCCTATGAGGCGGCGGAAAAGCTTTTGACAAAACAGGGCTTTCAGCCTGAGGACATCATCGGCGGAAAGCTGGCAGGATTATCTCTGACCATCAAGGACTACAAAAAACTGGCGGAAGAATTGGGCATTGGGGAAATTACCCTGCAAGATATCGTAAAAGAGCTGGAAAAACCAGCCCGTGATCCCCGTGAGGAGATGCCCAAGCCGATCCTGCGGACGGACGTGCTGGAGATGAAGGATCTGAAAGAGGGCATGATCTTAAAGGGAACGGTCAGAAATGTAATCGACTTCGGTGTGTTTGTGGATATCGGCGTACACCAGGACGGGTTGGTACATATTTCCCAGATCACGGAAAGGTTCATCAAGCATCCCCTGGAAGTGGTGAGCGTGGGCGACATCGTGGATGTGAAGGTTATGAGCGTGGATCTGAAGAAAAAAAGGATTCAGCTCACGATGCGGGGAATATCATAAACAGATTTCAGAAAAGAGGCGGCATTTATGAAAAACCTTAAGATTCCGGTAGGGCGTTCCGGATTTGCGGATATCCGGAAAAACCAGTATTATTTCGTTGATAAAAGCGGCCTGATCGAGGAACTTCTGAGGACGGATGCGACACAGGTTACGCTGATCACTAGGCCCCGGCGGTTTGGAAAGACGCTGGGAATGAGTATGCTTGCCGCCTTTTTTGATATCCGTATATCCGGAAAAGAGCTGTTCAAAGGGCTTGCCGTCTCGGAAAATCAAGAGCTGTGCGCCGCCTGGATGAACCGGTATCCGGTACTGTTTTTATCCTTTCGAAGCGTGGACGGTCTGGACTTTGAGGGCGCATATGCCCAGTTTGCCTCTGTCATCGCGGAGCTGTATAAGGAGCACTTTTACCTGATGGAGAGCGAACAGATCAACACGCTGGACAAGGAGATGATCTACAGGATTGCGTCAAAAAAAGCAGGAGCGGAGGAGGTAAAAAACAGCCTGCTCAAGCTTACACGGCTGATGGCTGCACACTATGGAAAGCCCGTTATCCTGCTCATAGACGAGTACGATGTACCCCTGGCCAAAGCAAGTGAAAAGGATTACTATCCCCAGATGCTGGATATGGTAAAAGGGATCATGCAGGTCATCAAGGACAATGAAGCACTCAAATTTGCAGTGATCACAGGTTGTCTGCGGATTACAAAGGAGAGCATTTTTACAGGTGCGAATAATTTTGTGTCCGATACCATTTCTGATACCAGATTGAACGAATATTTTGGATTTACGCAGAAGGAAGTGAACCAGCTCTTGCGGGAAGCGGATCTCTCGTCCCATGAGGAGGAGATGCGGGAGTGGTACGACGGCTATCATTTTGGAGAATTTGATATATATTGCCCATGGGACGTTGTAAACCATGTGAATCAACTGCTTCTGAATCCCGGGGCAAAGCCGGCCGGCTACTGGAAAAATTCCAGCGACAATGCCATCATCCGTTCCTTTATCGATTATTCCGGCGTCGAGATCACGAAAAAGTTTGAGTCGCTCCTGTCAGGAGAAACTGTGATTCAGAAGGTGGAGTTGGATCTGAGTTACAACTATCTGCATTCTTCTCAGGAAAACCTCTGGAGTATTCTCTATCTGACCGGCTATCTTACAAGGGTCAGAGAGGGAAAAACAAAAGGAAAACTGCCCCAGGGAAGTCTGGAGCTGGCTATCCCGAATGCGGAAATTATGGAGATTTTTGAGACGACGATCAGCAAGTGGTTTGAGGAAACTGCAAGGCAATGGGATCGACAGGCTTTGTTTGCGGCGGTATGGAACGGAGACGCAGAGCGTGTGACAGACGAAATGACCAGGCTGCTTAGAAAAACCATCAGCTATCACGACTATAAAGAGGACTTTTACCATGCGTTTTTTGCAGGAATTTTTGCCGGGGCAGGTTACAACGTAGAATCCAATCGGGAGCACGGCGAAGGGCGCAGCGACATCATCGTACAGGACTATGCAGGAGACCGGGCAGCGGTTTTCGAAGTGAAATATTCGAACACCCTGAAAGAACTGTCCGGAGACTGCAGCAAGGCGCTTGCGCAGATAGATGAACGGATGTATGCGGAAGAACTGGAAGAGGATTACTCCCGGGTTGTCTGTTACGGGATGTCATTTTATAAAAAGCGCTGTCTGGTAAAAAAGAAGAAGACGGAATAAAAAAGAAACGTTTTGATGAAAAGCGGGAATTACACGGCTGAAAGCCAGAAAAGGAACAGGAGAGGAGAAGGAAAAAAAGATGGATGCAATTAGCAAGATAATCAACGATATCGATAAGTTCGTGTGGGACTGGTGGATGATCATTCTGCTGCTCGGAACCCACGTGTTTTTGACCATCCGGACGGGATTTATCCAGAGAAAGACCATATCCAAAGGGATTAAGCTTTCCGTGGCAAAGGATCCGGACGCAGAGGGGGAGGTGAGCCAGTTCGGGGCGTTGTCCACGGCCCTGGCTTCCACCATCGGAACCGGTAATATCATCGGGGTGGGAACCGCCGTTGCCATGGGCGGGCCCGGGGCCGTGCTGTGGTGCTGGCTCACCGGTGTGTTCGGGATTGCCACGAAGTACGGGGAATCCCTGATCGCGGTTAAGTACCGTGTCAAGACCGAGGACGGCAGAATGCAGGGGGGAGCTATGTATGCCCTGGAGCGCGGGCTGAATATGAAGTGGCTGGGCGTGGTCTTTGCGGTCTTTGCCGGATTTGCGTCCTTCGGAATCGGGTGTGCGACCCAGGTCAACGCCATTGCGACGGTCTGCAGGGAAAACCTGAATATCCCGGAATGGATCATCGGCATTGTAGTCGCGGGCCTGACAGCGGTTGTTATTTTCGGCGGGATCAAGAGTATCGCAAGAGTCTGTGAGAGACTGGTTCCTTTCATGGCCGTTTTCTATGTGATCGGATGTATCATCATCCTGGGGATCAACTATGACTTCATCATTCCGGCCATCGCAACGATCTTCCGGCTGGCATTTACGCCGGGGGCAGCGGCCGGCGGACTGGTAGGCGGCGGGATCAAGCTTGCCATCCAGTACGGGGTAGCCCGGGGGCTGTTCTCCAACGAGTCCGGTATGGGTTCTGCTCCCATCGCTGCGGCGGCTGCACAGACAAGGAATCCGGTGCGCCAGGCGCTGGTTTCTTCCACAGGGACATTTTGGGATACGGTAGTCGTATGTCTCATGACCGGGCTGGTGCTGGTGACAACGATTATGAAAAACCCGGCCATCAATGCAAATGAGATCGACAACGGAGGCGTGCTTACCTCCATGGCATTTGCCCAGATCCCGTATCTGGGGCCGGTGATCCTGGTCGTAGGCATCATCTCCTTTGCGTACTCTACCATCCTGGGATGGGCTTATTACGGGGAGCGGAGCGTGGAATATTTTGCAGGCAGGAAGGGGCTGATCCCTTACCGTATTCTGTATATCATAGTTGCGGCGGTGGCTCCTGTACTGGCATTGGATCTTGTATGGACCATCGCGGATATCCTGAATGCATTGATGGCGATTCCAAACCTGGTTGCGGTGCTGCTGCTGTCACCAATCATTGCCGGTGAGACAAAGAAGTATATCAACAACCTGGACGTAAAGGATGACACACCGATTCCGGTGGTGAAGACAGGACTTGGGGAGAAGTGATTGAAAAATGATTGCGATTGTAGATTATGATGCGGGCAATATCAAAAGTGTAGAAAAGGCGCTGCTCCTGCTGGGGCAGGACGTGAAGATTACGGACAATGGGCAGGAGATCCTTTCGGCGGACAAGGTGGTGCTGCCCGGGGTGGGCGCTTTCGGAGACGCCATGGGCAATCTAAAACGCCGGGGGCTGGTGCCGGTGCTCCGGGAAACAGCGCAGAAAGGAATCCCGTTCCTGGGGATCTGCCTGGGACTGCAGCTTTTATTTGAGAGAAGCGACGAGGCTCCGGGCGTAGAGGGCCTGGGAATCCTGCCGGGCGAGATCCTGCGGATTCCGCCGAAGGAAGGGCTGAAGATTCCCCATATGGGCTGGAACTCCCTGCACTTAGAGCACGGCGGGCGGCTCTTTGAGAATGTGCCGGAGCAGTCTTACGTGTATTTCGTACATTCCTATTACCTGAAAGCCCGGGAAGAGGAGATTGTGAAGGCATCCGCGGAATACGGCGTACATATCCATGCATCGGTGGAAAAGGGAAATGTATTTGCCTGCCAGTTCCATCCGGAAAAGAGCAGCGAAGTGGGACTGCGGATATTGAAAAATTTTGTTGAGCTGTAAAAAGAACCTGTCTGTGAGGAGACAGGACAGAGAAAGATGAAAACATCCGCTTTGCCTCTCAGTTTAAAGAGACAGAGCGGATGCATGCAGGAGAAAATTATGCATACAAAAAGAATCATCCCCTGTCTGGACGTAAATGCGGGACGGGTGGTAAAAGGCGTGAATTTCGTAGATCTGAAGGATGCGGGAGATCCGGTGGAGATCGCAAAGGCCTATGATAAGGCCGGCGCGGACGAACTGGTATTTCTGGATATTACGGCGTCTTCCGACAACCGGAATACGGTGGCGGATATGGTGCGCAAGGTGGCGGAGTGCGTGTTTATCCCGTTCACCGTAGGCGGCGGTATCCGCACGGTGGAGGATTTCCGGGCGCTGCTCCGGGAAGGGGCGGACAAGATCTCCATCAATTCCTCGGCCATCAATACGCCCGGGCTGGTGCGCGATGCGGCGGAGAAGTTCGGGAGCCAGTGCGTGGTGGTGGCCATTGATGCCAAGCGCAGGGCGGACAACAGTGGTTGGAATATTTATAAAAACGGAGGCCGTATCGACACAGGGATAGATGCCGTGGAATGGGCGCAGAAAGTGGAAAGCCTGGGAGCGGGAGAGATCCTGCTGACCAGTATGGACTGCGACGGGACAAAGGCGGGATACGATCTGGAGCTGACCCGCGCCATTGCGGAGCATGTGTCTATCCCGGTCATTGCGTCCGGCGGAGCCGGAACCCTGGAGCATTTTCGGGATGCCCTGACGGAAGGAAAAGCGGATGCGGCGCTTGCGGCGTCCCTCTTTCATTATAAAGAACTGGAGATCCGGGAAGTGAAGGAATACCTTCAGACAGAAGGAATCCCGGTACGCCTGTAGGGAGGAAATGCTGTTTCTTTAAGGGAACCTCTCCAAAGGATAAAAGTATAAATGACAAAGGAGTAAATAAGAATGGCAGGAATCAACGGCGACTGGTATGAGATATTAAAAGAAGAATTTGGAAAGCCTTATTATAAGCAGCTTTTTCAGACTATAAAGCAGGAATACAATACAAGGCTGATCTTCCCTCCGGCCGATGACATATTCAATGCATTTCATCTGACCCCGTTAAAGGAGGTCAAGGTGGTGATCCTGGGACAGGACCCCTACCACAATCATGGCCAGGCACACGGGCTTTGTTTTTCCGTCCAGAAAGGGGTGAACGTTCCGCCCTCCCTGGTCAACATTTACCAGGAGCTCCATGACGACCTGGGGTGCGCCATACCGAACCACGGCTGTCTGACAAAGTGGGCAGAGCAGGGCGTGCTGATGCTCAATACGGTGCTGACCGTGCGGGCGCACCAGGCCAATTCCCACAGAGGGCTGGGATGGGAGGAATTTACGGACGCGGCGATCATGGCCTTAAACGCGCAGGACAGGCCCATCGTATATATCCTGTGGGGTACGCCGGCCCAGAGAAAGGAACGGATGCTGAACAATCCCCGGCACCTGATCTTAAAAGCGCCCCATCCAAGTCCATTTTCCGCTGCCCGGGGATTTTTCGGAAGCAGGCCGTTCAGTCAGACCAACGCGTTTCTGGAGGACCACGGGCTGGAACCGATCGACTGGCAGATCGAATAGGCTTTCCTGTTTGGCTTCTCAGTTTTTACAAAAACAGGTTGACAGCCCCCGGCGTGTGTGGTAAAGTTTTTTTAAACCAATGAGGAAGAGCAAGTACTTTTTGCTGCTGCCGCACAGAGAGCTGCAGGTGGTGGGATTGCAGCGGGACAGGGCAGGGAGGAATGGGCTTCTGAGGGCAAACTGAATTGGATTCGCCATACAGCGGTCAGACTGTACGGCATGGCGTCTGCGGCAGCGCAGGCAGGGGTTCACAGTAGGGGAGCCGGAGAGAGTACTCCGTTAACAAAGTCCGCATATGTCAGTATGCATGAGAGGGTGTTTATGAACACCAAGCCGGGTGGCACCGCAGGAGCGGATGATGATAGGATTCGTACAGCTCTTGTCCCTGCAATAGTATCTTATTGTGTGGGATGAGGGCTTTTTATTATGCCCGGTCATCCCGAACAAAATCCTGGCTGTTTCAGACAGCCGGTTCTGTAAAAATGAAAGGAGAATGGAACGATGAGTGAGAACAAGATTCCCTACAAGATTTACCTGGAAGAAAGCGAGATGCCCAAGGATTGGTATAATGTCCGCGCGGATATGAAGAACAAGCCTGCGCCCCTTCTGAATCCGGGCACCCATGAGCCGATGACCGCAGAGGAGCTCGGCGTGGTGTTCTGTGAGGAACTGGTAAAACAGGAGCTGGACAACGACAACCGTCTGATTGAGATCCCGAAGAAGATCCGTGATTTCTATAAGATGTACCGTCCGTCTCCGCTGGTACGTGCATACTGCCTGGAGGAGAAGCTCCAGACTCCGGCAAAGATCTATTACAAATTCGAAGGCAATAACACCAGCGGAAGCCACAAGCTCAATTCCGCCATTGCACAGGCATTTTACGCAAAGGAGCAGGGACTTAAGGGCGTGACCACAGAGACCGGGGCCGGACAGTGGGGAACCGCGCTGTCCATGGCATGCTCCTATCTGGAACTGGACTGCAAGGTCTATATGGTAAAATGCTCCTACGAGCAGAAGCCGTTTCGCAGGGAAGTGATGCGGACCTACGGCGCCAGCGTAACGCCTTCACCGTCAGAGACCACGGAGATCGGACGCAAGATTCTGGCAGACCATCCGGGAACGACAGGAAGCCTTGGATGCGCCATCTCCGAAGCGGTAGAGGCTGCGACCCGGACGGAAGGCTACCGCTATGTACTGGGAAGCGTTCTGAACCAGGTGCTGCTCCACCAGTCGATCATCGGAGTGGAGACCAAGACCGCCATGGATAAGTACGGCATCAAACCGGACATCATCATAGGATGCGCGGGGGGCGGCTCGAACCTGGGCGGACTGATTTCCCCGTTTATGGGAGAAAAGCTGCGGGGCGAGGCAGATTACCATTTTATCGCGGTAGAGCCGGCATCCTGCCCAAGCTTTACCAGAGGCGTATATGCCTATGATTTCTGCGATACCGGCATGGTTTGCCCGCTGGCGAAGATGTACACGCTGGGCAGCGGCTTCATCCCCTCGGCCAACCACGCGGGCGGCCTGAGGTATCACGGAATGAGCTCCGTACTGTCCCAGCTTTACGCGGACGGTTATATGGAGGCACGCTCCGTAGAGCAGACCGCCGTATTTGAAGCGGCGGAGCAATTTGCAAGGGTAGAGGGCATCCTGCCTGCGCCGGAGAGCAGCCATGCGATCCGCATCGCCATTGATGAAGCGATGAAATGCAAGGAGACCGGCGAGGAAAAGACGATTCTCTTCGGTCTGACGGGAACCGGATATTTTGATATGTATGCCTATGAGAAGTTCCACAATGGTGAGATGAGCGATTATATTCCTACGGATGAAGATCTGAAGGCCGGGTTAGAGGGGCTTCCGAAGTTCTGAAAAACTGCCGGATCTGTATTCAGAAATCCCTGCCGGATACAATATCATATTGTATAGGCAGGGATTTTTAGCTTGCGGCTTTTGCCGCTGCAGGCAGGTATGGAAAAGAAATAAGAAAGACAATCGACGCGGTTTAGGGACATTTTGCCGGGAGGAGGACACGGATGTCATATTTTCCAATGTTTATTGAGCTAAAAGACAGGCCCTGCCTTGTTGCAGGCGGCGGTAAGATCGCCCGGCGCAAGGCGGAAACCCTGCGGGATTACGGCGCCCGGGTGACGGTAGCGGCTCCGGACGTGCTGCCGGAGATTCGGGCTATGGAAGGGGTTGTATGCCTGGAAAAACAGTTTGATCAAAGCGATCTGGCGGGGCAGGTGCTGGTGGTGGCGGCCACCGACGACCCGGAGCAGAATCACCGGATCAGTCAGGCATGCCGGGAAGCGGGGATTCCGGTGAATGCGGTGGACCAGAAGGAAGACTGCAGCTTTATTTTTCCGGCTTATCTGAAAGAAGGGGAAGTGGTAGCCGCGTTTTCCAGCGGAGGACAGAGCCCGGTCGTTGCCCAGTATCTGAAGGAACAGATGAGGCCGGTTATAACGCCCCTGCTGGGTGAGCTTGCAGAAGCATTGGCCTGCCTGCGGAACGCTCTGAAGCAGCCGGGGATGGAGGACATGAGAAAAAAACTCTGCCGGGAGATCTTAGAGCTTGGTCTGGATATGGGCGGAGTGCCTGGCGCAGAGCAGTTAGGAGAGATGATCAAAAAGATGCAGGAAGGGGGAGACAATGATGGAAAGAATGAGAAGGCTGAGAGTGAGCCCGGCTATGCGGAGCCTGGTGCGGGAAAATCACCTGCGGGCGGATGAACTGATTTATCCGATCTTTGTTATGGAAGGGCAGAATCTGTGCAGCCCTGTGGAGTCCATGCCGGGGATCTGCCAGTATTCCATCGACCGGCTGCCGGAAGAACTGGACCGTGTCGTGGAAGGCGGGATCTTGTCGGTTCTGCTGTTCGGGATTCCCGCTCATAAGGATGAGGTGGGGAGCGGAGCCTACGACGACCAGGGGATCGTACAGCGGGCCATCCGTTTTATAAAATCCCAGGAACGCTACAGGCATCTGATCGTGATAGCCGATGTCTGTCTCTGCGAATATACGTCCCATGGACACTGCGGACTGGTAAAGGATGGCGTCATCCTCAACGATGAAACTCTGCCGCTTCTGGCCAGGACCGCGGTCAGTTATGCAGGGGCCGGCGCAGATATGGTCGCGCCCAGCGATATGATGGACGGCCGGGTGAGGGCCATCCGTGAAGCACTGGATGAACATGGATTTGTCCAGATCCCGATCATGGCATACAGCGCCAAATTTGCCTCCGGATTTTACGGCCCGTTCCGGGACGCCGCCCATTCGGCGCCGGGCTTCGGAGACCGCAAGACCTATCAGATGGATCCGGCAAACGGCCGGGAGGCCCTGCGGGAGGTGGAGGAAGACCTGCGGGAAGGGGCGGATCTGATCATTGCCAAGCCTGCCATGGCTTATATGGATATTATCCGGAATATTACCGAAACCTTTCATGTTCCGGTGGCAGCTTATAATGTGAGCGGGGAATATGCGATGGTGAAGGCAGCGGCAGCCAACGGCTGGATCGACGAAAAAAAGATCGTTATGGAGATCCTGGTGGGCTTGAAACGTGCAGGGGCAAAGATGATCATCACCTATCATGCTCTGGACGCGGCCAAGTGGATTCGGGAAGGAGAATAGAATGGATACAAGATCAAAAGAACTGTTTGAAGCGGCCAGGCGGCATATCCCGGGCGGGGTGAACAGTCCGGTGCGTGCATTCGGCTCCGTGGGGAGGACGCCGCGGTTTATCGCGTCTGCCCACGGCAGCAGGATCGTGGATGTGGATGGAAATGAGCTGATTGATTATGTCTGCTCCTGGGGGCCGGGAATCCTGGGACATGCCCACCCGCAGGTCATCGAGAAGGTCCGGGAAGCATGCCTGGACGGGCTGACCTACGGCGCGCCTACCGAAAGGGAGGTGCAGATGGCGGAGCTGCTGTCGAAGCTGATGCCTTCCATGGAGGTCAGCCGTCTGGTCA
Source organism: Schaedlerella arabinosiphila (assembly GCF_003885045.1). Taxonomy (GTDB): domain Bacteria; phylum Bacillota; class Clostridia; order Lachnospirales; family Lachnospiraceae; genus Schaedlerella; species Schaedlerella arabinosiphila. The sequence continues at coordinate 37,731 of NZ_RHJS01000002.1, forward strand.
GTTCAGGCACAGAGGCTGTGATGAGCGCCATTCGGACTGCCCGGGGGTATACAAGGCGTGATAAAGTCATCAAGTTCAAGGGCTGCTATCACGGCCATTCGGACGGGCTTCTGGTGAAGGCCGGTTCTGCCGCACTGACGACCTCCGTGCCGGACAGCGCCGGGGTTCCGTCGGATTATACCCGAAATACCCTGGTGGCCCTGTACAATGACCCGGATTCGGTGGAAGCCTTCTTCCGGGCGAATCCGGGGGAGATTGCAGCCGTGGTGGTGGAACCTGCGGCGGCAAACATGGGTGTGGTTCCACCGGCCCCTGGTTTTCTGGAATTTTTGCGGGAGATTACGGAAAAAAACGGTGCGCTTTTGATCTTTGACGAGGTGATCACAGGATTTCGGCTGGCTCTGGGCGGGGCCCAGGAGTATTTTCATGTGACCCCGGACCTGACCACCCTGGGCAAGATCGTGGGCGGAGGAATGCCCATAGGGGTCTACGGAGGAAAGCGGGAAATCATGGAAATCGTGTCGCCCCTGGGGCCGGTGTATCAGGCGGGTACGCTGTCCGGAAATCCCATTGCAACGGCGGCGGGACTGGAAACCCTCCGAATCCTGCAGGCAGATCCAGGGATCTACCGGAGAATGGAAGAGAAGGCAAAACGCATCGAGGACACCGTCCGGGAGGCGGCCGGAGATCGTGTGTGTGTGAACCGGATCGGGTCGCTCTTAAGCCTCTTTTTTACATCAGTCCGGGTAACGGATTACGAAAGCGCGGTTTCCTCGGATACCGCAAGCTATGCGCGATACTTTGGATATCTGCTGGATCACGGAATCTATGCGGCGCCGTCCCAGTTTGAAGCCATGTTTCTGTCGGACGCCCATACGGAGGAGGATGTGGAAACCACCTGCCGGGTGATCCGGGATTTCCTGCGCGGCATGGAGTAAAGCGTGTCCGCAGATGAAAAAAGGAGGCATCCGGATGCAGTTTGGATTTTTAGGGATCAGTTATCAAAATGCCCGGCTTGAGATCCGCGACAAAATATCGTTTACAGACGCGATGAAGCTGGATTTTTTTCAGAAAGCGGAGGCAGTCGGAATACAGCAGTGCATGGTGCTGTCCACCTGCAATCGAAGCGAGATTTATTATATTTATATAGAAGAAAAACAGAAAGCAGAGATCCGGCATATTTATGAGGAAATGTTTCCGGATGTGGAAGTGAGGGCGTATCTGTCTGAGCTTTCCGGTGAGCCGGCCATGGCCTATCTGTTCAGGACCGCGGCGGGGCTGGAATCCCTCGTGCTGGGGGAAGATCAGATTCTGGGGCAGGTGAAAGAGGCGTTGGAAGATTCCAGGGCCATGGGATATTCCGGCAAGGAGCTGAACCGGATTGTACGCGGCGCCGTGACCTGTGCCAAACAGATCAAAACCGATCTAAAGATCAGTGAAAGACCGCTGTCTGTCAGCTATATCGGGATTCGGATGCTGGAGGAAGCATGTGGACTTACAGGGAAACGGCTTCTTGTGATCGGCAGCGGAAAGACGGCGGTGCTGGCGCTGAGATATCTCTGCGGATATGAGTCGGTGCAGGTGACGGCGTGCAGCAGAAATAAAGCACATGCCAGGCGGCTGCTGGAGGAATTTCCACAGATTGGAATCGTGTCTTATGGAGAACGGTATGAGGCTTTGAAAACGTGTGATATTGTGGTCTCCGCCACGGCCTCCCCCCATCTGGTTCTGCGGCGGAAGGACTTTTGTCCGGTAAGGCCGCTGACCATGCTGGATCTGGCGGCTCCCAGGGATATTGACACGGCGTTTGCAGAGGATTCGCTGGTAAGGCTGATCAATCTGGATACCCTGCAGGAGATCGCCGCGGATAACCGGAGGGACAGGGAACTTCTGGCGGAGAAGAGCCGGGAAAGGATCGAAGCAGCGGTACAGGAGACGGCTGCCTGGCTGCTGCAGAGCAGGATGGATATGACCATTGAGTCTTTGCAGCATCGGTGCGGGGAGATTGCAGAGGACAGCTATGCATATCTGGATCGGAAGCTGGAGCTGAGCCAGAGGGAGAAAAAAATGCTGAAAAAGGTGCTTTATGCCTCCCTGCAGCGCCTTCTGCGGGAGCCCATCCGGGAGTTAAAACGTCTGGATACGGAGGAGGAGCAGGAGGAATACAGGCGGCTGGTCCGGCAGCTTTTTCAGATCTGATCTGCTGTAGGCAAGCCTGCCTGGGACAGGACCTGGAACTCTGATTACGAAGTATCCGGCAAAATGCGCCAGCGACGCGTTTTGCCGGATTTTACAGGAGAAGATTATGAAATATATCATTGGTACACGGGGCTCAAAGCTGGCGCTGGCACAGGCGGAAGCGGTGCGCCGCAGGCTGGAGGAGGCATACCCGGAGGACAGATTCGAATTATACGTCATTCAGACAAAGGGGGACCGGGTTTTGGACAAACCCCTCCATGAGATTGGCGATAAAGGGGTTTTTGTCAAAGAGATTGAGGAAAAAATCCTGTCCGGCGAGGTGCAGATCGGGGTGCACAGTATGAAAGACATGCCGTCTCGTCCGGCTCCCGGCCTGAAATTTACCAGGGCATGGAAAAGGGAGGATCCTAGGGATGTGCTCATCCTGCGCGAAGAAAGAAGGCTGGAGGATCTGCCCGAGGGTGCGGTCATCGGGACGGGCAGCAGGCGCAGAAAGTTCCAGCTTCAGAGCCTGCGTCCTGACCTGCAGGTCGTGAATATTCGGGGAAATGTGGACACCAGGATCAGGAAAATGGAGGAAGAACAGCTAGACGGTATCATCCTGGCGGCGGCCGGCCTGCACCGCCTGGGAATGCAGGAACGGATCACCCGGTACCTGGAGCCGGAGGAGATGGTGCCCGCCCCGGCCCAGGGAATCCTTGCACTGGAGATCCGGGAGGGAGAGACCAGGCTGCAGGAGCTTTTGGACGCTCTCAGCGATGAGGAGACGGATCTGGCCGCAGAAGCAGAGCGAGGATTTCTGCGTGAGATCGGTGGGGACTGCCATGTTCCCGTGGGGGCGGTGTGCAGAAGGCAGCCGGGCGGACTGCTCCGGCTGGACGTCATGTTCGGAGATGAGACAGGCAGCCGGATGGCTTTTGCGTCTGTCCTGGGAAGGAATCCGGTACAGCTTGCAAAGGAGGCTGCGGTCAGTATCCGCCGTCAGATGGCGGGAACTGTATACCTGGTGGGCGGCGGTCCGGGAGATCCGGGACTGATCACAGTGAGAGGCATTCAGATGCTCCGGGAGGCGGACTGCATCATTTACGACCGGTTATCCCCGCCGGAGCTGCTGGAAGAGGCAAAGCCTGGCTGCGAGAGGATTTACGTGGGAAAGGCGGACCGCCGCCATACGATGGAGCAGGAGGAAATTAACCGGCTTTTAGCAGAGAAAAGCCTTCGGTATGAAACCATCGTCCGTCTCAAGGGCGGGGATGTATATGTGTTCGGACGGGGCGGCGAGGAAGGGCTGTATCTGGCGGAAAAAGGAGTACCGTTTGAAGTGGTTCCGGGAGTCAGCTCAGCCACTGCCGCGCTGGCCTGCGCAGGGATTCCCGTGACCCACCGGGGAAAAGCATCGGGGGTTCATGTGGTGACAGCCCACAGCAAAGAGGACGCCCTGACAGAGATTGATTTTGAGGCAATGGCAGGGGGAAAGGAAACCTGTGTCTTTCTCATGGGGCTGGGAAGGCTGGAAGAAATCGCCTCCAGACTGATGGAAGCCGGGATGCCGCCGGATACGGAGGCAGCGGTTGTTTCCTGCGGTTCAACTCCGGAGCAGAGGAGCTGCACGTCAGACCTGGCCCATATCGCGGAAACGGTGCGAAACGCCGGTCTGGTCTCCCCGGCAGTCATTGCGGTGGGAGAGGTGGTCGCATTGCGGGAGAACCTCAATGTTTATGAAAAACGTCCTCTGTTTGGAAAACGATATCTGATTCCGAAGATCGGGGAAAGCGGCTCCAGGCTAAAGGAGCTGCTTGGGCGCCAGGGCGCGGCGGCGGATGAGGTCTGTGTGGGAACGATTGTCAACACCGGAAAAAGATTTTCAGCAGAAGAATTGAAGCAGGCAGACTGGCTGATCTTTACCAGCAGGAATGGCGTGGACGCATTTTTTGAAGGACTTGCAGAGAGCAGGCTGGATGTACGCTGCCTGTCCGGGTGCAGGATCGCGGCTATAGGCGGCAGAACGGCGGACGCTCTGAAACAATACGGGCTGTATGCCGACCTGATTCCGGATGCATTTCACAGCGATGCGCTGGCCAAGGCGCTGAAACAACGACTGTCCCCGGGGGACCGGGTCTGGTACCTAAAGGCGGGAAATGCGGACGGACATTTAAGATCGCTTCTGGAAGGCTGCTGCAGTCTGGAAGAAATCCCAGTATACGAAAATCAGGCGGCAGTACCGGATACGGAAAAGCTGCGGAAACCAGAGGAGTATGACGGAATCTTGTTTACCTGTGCCTCCTCCGTGGAACGTCTGCTGAAAGTGGTGGGAGAAGAGTGGAGACAGTGTCCGGCCTGCAGCATCGGTCCGAAGACGACCGCCTGTTTAAAGAAATGCGGAATGAGGCATGTTATAGAGGCCGGGCGGGCAGATTATGAAGGAATGATAGAAGCGCTGGTTAATGGGAATTCCTGGCTTTGAGCTGTTTTTTTAAAAAAAAAGTTGACAAAGTGATTTTTTTGTATTAGAATGGCCGACGTAATATTTTTGTAATATTTGTAATAAATTAGAAAAAATATGCATATATTTTATAAGAAAATATTTACAATATTGCAAAGAATTGGAGGTTGGAGTATATGAAACAATATAGAAAGATCATTGCGTTACTTATGGCGGCAACGACCAGTGTGGTCATGTCGTCTGAATTTGAAAGTCAGGCTGCGGACCCGGCATTGGATATGGCTCAGGTAAAGATTCTGGGTGAGTACAAGCTCACCCAGCCCTATGGTTTTAACGATGCGCCGGAAGAGGCCCTGCTGAATCTGAAGAAAGCGACAGCGCAGGCAGAAGAGCAGTACCAGGAGATGAAACGGAAGGAAAAAGAGGCGCGGGAACGGAAAGCAGCGGAAGAGGCCAGAAAGGCACAGGAAGAAGCGGAACGGATCGCAGCACAGCAGGCAGCGGCGGAACAGGCAGCAGCAGAACAGGCTGCGGCACAGCAGGCAGCAGCAGAACAGGCTGCGGTACAGCAGGCAGCAGAACAGCAGACGGCAGTTCAGCAGACCGCGGCATACAGTGCATCAGCCAGCGACCAGACACTGCTTGCGGCTATCATCTTCTGTGAGGCAGGCAACCAGCCTTATGAAGGCCAGGTGGCGGTGGGAGCCGTGATTATGAACCGGGTACGCAGCGCCGTATATCCGAACAGTATTGCCGAGGTCATCTACCAGCCGGGACAGTTTGGTCCGGCAATGACCGGATGGCTGGATTCCATTCTTGCCAGCGGCGGCTATACGGATACGGCTATGCAGGCAGCAGCGGACGCACTGGCGGGAAGCAACCCGATCGGGGATTGCCTGTACTTCGGATGCGGAAACTTTGGAATCCAGATCGGGGATCATTTCTTCCATTAAAAGATGCTGTACGCGCCTCCTACTCGTTCTCCCAGAACCACTCCGGTGTGTTGGCACAGGCAATGCTGTGGTAGAACTTGTGGGGCGCGATCCCTGTGGATTTTCGGAAGACCCGGCTGAAGTAGAGCGGGTCGTCATACCCCACCAGCCGCGCTACCGTGGAGACGGACATGGAATTGGCCGTTAGAAATTCTTTCGCTTTCTCGATCCGCAGGCGGCTGAGGAACTGCATGGGAGGGACTCCCATCCTCTGTTTGAATGTATGGGAAAAGTAGCTCTCGCTCAATTTACAAAAATCTGCCATGGAGGCCACAGTCCAATTTTCCATATACCTGGAGTTGATCTCACAGATCAGGCGGTCGATAGAAAAATCATTTTCAGAGGGGCGCAGGGCATTGCACAGGGATCGGTGGATCATAGACAGTAAGATATAAAAATTTCCCGCAACCACATCTTCATAATGTATCTTTTTAAACTGAAGCTCCGTGATGATCAGATGGAACAATTGCCTGACGGAGGAGCTCTCGCCGATGTAGCAATTTTCAATGGAATACCGATCTAATATCCCTTCGCATGCATTTCCGGTAAAATGAATCCAATAGACCTCCGGCTTATCTGCCGCGTAGTAGGAATAGAACTGCGGCTCCGAGGGGCGGAACAAGACCACGTTTCCTGCCGCCAGCGCCGTCCATTCCCCGTTCAGGCAAAAATGTCCTGCGCCCCTGTAGATATAAATGATCTGATAATCCAGCCGCCCCTTCTCTCGTTTAAGAAAATAATTATGATTTTTAAAAATCTGCTTTCCGCAGCAATTGACCAGCAATGGGACGCTCTCGTCGTAAAATCCGTCCAGCCGTCTCCTGTCCCGCAGGTGTCCGCAAATATTTACCATATCCTTTTCCTTTCTTATGATTCCGAACTGATATTGATAGTTCTATTTTGAAGGCCGCTGCGAAAAATGTCAAGCCGAATCCGCTGCTGCCGGCACCGGTCAGGGTGTGAACAGCAGATGTTCAGATATAAAAAGCAGGATTGTCCATGTTGAAAGCACTTCTTGCAATAGTATCCCTGCCGGATATTTTATAAGATACATATAGAAAAGAGACCGGAATCTTTTGAACACAGGCTCCCAAAGCCCACAGTCCCGCACGCGCAACGGGCCCCGGGGGTCTGCATAAAAAAGAAAAGGAGGAGAGTTTGCTTGAAAAAACAAGTTGTCTTCTTGATGACAGACACGACAAGAAAAGACATGCTGGGGTGTTATGGAAATAGAAACATGATTACCCCGAACCTGGATTCCCTGGCAGAAGAGGGAATCCGCTATGAAAATGCGTACACCTGCCAGCCTGTCTGCGGACCGGCCCGGAGCGCAATCTTCACAGGCATGTTCCCCCATTCCAACGGGACGGTGGCCAACGGAGTACCCTTCGGGGATAATGTGAAGACAGTGGGCCAGCGGCTGACGGATCATGGAATACAGTGCGGCTACATCGGCAAATGGCATCTGGACGGGGGCGATTATTTTGGCCTTGGAAAATGCCCGGAGGGATGGAATGCAGACTACTGGTATGACATGAAGAACTATCTGGAGGAACTGTCGGAGACGGACCGGGTTCGTTCCAGGCGGTCCGGGGAGTGTTTCCGCCCCGGGTTTTCAGAGGAATTTACATATGCGCACCGTTGTACAGACCGGGCTGTCCGCTTTCTAAAGCAGTTCCGGGACGAGGATTTTTTCCTGACGGTCTCCTACGATGAGCCCCACTCCCCGTCCCTGTGTCCTGCTCCCTACAATGAGATGTACAAGGGCTTCAGGTTTGAAAGTTCCGCATCTTTTCAGGATGATTTGGAGGATAAGCCTCTGCTGCAGCGGCTCTGGGCAGGGGAGCTTCTGGACGCGCCGGGGCAGCAGGTCAGCCAGCCCTCCGAATACCTGTCCCTGCTCCTGGGCTGCAATTCCTTCGTGGATCATGAGATCGGGCGGGTGCTGTCCCTGATCCGGGATATCCTGCCGGAGGCGCTGGTGATCTTCACCTCGGATCATGGGGATATGTTAGGGGCACACCGATTATTTTCAAAAGGCCCCACCGCATATAAGGAGGCGGCGAATATCCCGCTCATCATCCGGGGAGGGGAAAAGGGGAAGGTGGTTCATGCGCCCGCATCGCATATCGACCTTGTCCCCACAATCCTGGATTATTTTGGGATTCCCATTCCGAAGCTGTTGGAGGGCAAAAGCATGCTCCGTCAGATCTATGATGCAGAGGTGGCTGTCAACCAGGCTGTATTTACCGAATTCACCAGGTACGAGGTGGACCATGACGGCTTTGGAGGCCTGCAGCCCATGCGGGCGGTGACCTCTGAAAGGTACAAGCTGGTGGTGAATCTGCTGGATAAGGATGAATTTTATGATCTGCAGCATGATCCTGAGGAGCTGGTAAACCGGATCGACGATCCGGCCTGCCTGGACACGATCCGGGAATACCATGGACTCCTGATCCGTCACATGAACGACACCCGGGATCCCTACCGGGGGTACCAGTGGTCACTGCGGACCTGGAATAAGGGTTTTGTACCGTCTTGGGAGAACGAGGGGTTTACAAGGCAGCGGGAGAATGAGGAATACGAGCCGCGCCAGCTGGATTATGATACCGGCCTTCCCATGGTGAATGCGGTCCGCAGCAAATATCTTTATGAAATGGAGGGAAAGATATGAACGATCGAAAAAAAGAACGGAACGCGGCGGGAAAAAAACGAAGGATTGAGCAGCTTAAGCTGAACGCATGGTGCTGGCTGTTTATGGCACTGGCAGTGGGCTTCTATATCCTGTTCCAGGGCTACCCGATCCTGTGCAGCATCCAATATTCCCTTCTGGACTGGTCCGGGATGACGTCTGACGCGGCGTTTGTGGGGCTGGCAAACTACCGGGAGCTGCTAAAGGACGAACTGTTCTGGAACGCCTTTGTCAACAGCTTCAAGTACATGCTGATGATTGTTCCGCTGGAGCTGGCCGTTTCCCTGTTCCTGGCATATATGCTGAACGACGAGCGGCTGAGAGCGCGTTCCGCCTATCGGACAATGTATTTTATCCCGGTGATTACCACCGCTTCCGTGGTCGGTATCATCATGATTTTTATTCTGGGGGTTCAGGGGCCGGTCAACCATGCCCTGACGGCAGTTCACATCCTGGAAGAACCGCTGAATTTTCTGGGAAATGCGAAATATGCCCTTCCCACCCTGGTGGTGATCTCCCTGTGGAAGGACTGCGGCACTTACATGATCTATTGGCTGGCAGGACTGCAGGGCGTCTCTAAGGACGTGTACGAGGCAGCCACCATTGACGGGGCGAACCGGAGGCAGACCTTTTTCCATGTGGTGCTGCCGCTGATCGCTCCCACTGGAGGGATTATTGCGATTCTGTGCGCCATCAATTCCCTGAAGGTATTTGATATGATCAAGACCATGACCGAGGGCGGGCCCTATTACGCGACAGATGTGATCGCTACCTACGTTTATCGGAACGCATTTTCCAGTGAGATCGGGATGCCCAGGCTTGGTTATGCCAGCGCGGCGGCCCTCTTCTTCGGTGCGGCCGTGATCGTCATCGGTCTGGGGCTCAATGCGGTGAAAAGCCGGCTGAGCAAAATAGTGTAAAGGAGGACGCGGTTATGAGTAAAGAAAAAAGTATCCGGACCGTCAAGACAACGGTCACACACCTTTTACTGGCGGGCATCGGCTTCGTCTGGATTTATCCCTTCTTGTGGATGATCTCCGCATCGTTCAAGAGCCAGGCGGAATTTTTTGAAAACAGGCTGGGGCTGATTCCGAAGTCACCTACCATTGAGAACGTCATACGCATCTGGAACAAGGCAGATTTTGGAACTTATTTTATCAATACGATCATTGTCACCGTGTTTTCCGTGCTCATCGTTCTGGTTATGACCATGATGGCCGGTTATGCGATGGGCCGGTACAAGTTCCGGGGGAGGAACATGTGCATGGCGGTATTCCTCGGGAGTATTGCAATTCCTCTGGTCAGCACCATCATCCCCACTTACGAGGTGGTAAAAAGCATGGGGCTTGTAGGCACAAAGCCGGGGCTGATTCTGTCTCAGGCGGGCGGCGCACACGTGATCTTCCTGCTGCTGTTTACCAGCTTTTTCGAATCTGTGCCCAACGAGCTGGAGGAGGCAGCGAAGATCGACGGCTGCAACTTTTTCCAGACATTTTTCCATGTCATGATGCCTCTGTGCAAGCCGGTTGCGACTACGGTGGTGATCATGGAGACCATCTGGGCATGGAACGCATTTATGCTTCCGCTGGTATTGACGCTGAACAATCCGGCATCCCGGACTCTGGCCGTAGGCCTGTATGCGTTTAAGGGAGAGAATACCGTGGACTGGACGGGAATCGCGGCGGGCGGTACCATTGCGGTTATTCCAGTGGTCATCCTGTTTATTTTTATGCAGAAACACTTTGTAGAAGGAATTGCCGGGGCGGTGAAGAGCTGACCCCTCTTTGGAAAGGAAGGTACATAACATGCTGAAAAAGAAAATCGCAACCCTGATCATTGCCGCGGCACTGGCGGCTGTTTCCCTCGCGGGATGCGGCGCGATGCCGTCCATAGGCGGTTCGGAGACAGGAAGCACGGAGGAGAAAGCCGGAGCGGATGCTTCGGAAGAAACGGATGCCGACGGAAAAGTGACTCTCCGGATCGTAGACTGGAGCGACGGCTCCGCGAACCAGCGGGAGGAATTTCACAAGAAATACATGGAGGAGCACCCGGACGTCAACATTGAGTATACCATGCTGACGGTAGACCAGTTTAAAAATACCATTGTAACCATGATCAAATCCGGCGAAGGACCCGATCTCTTTCCGATTCCGGTGGGGCTGACATTGAATACCGCCGTGAAGGAGGGCTGGTATCAGCCTATAAACGGATTTGTCGGGGAGGATTTTGCAGACCGGTTCGATGCTCTGTCCTTCGAAGAGGGCGTGACCCACATCGGTGAAGACTGGTACACCATTACAGAGGTTATGCCTACGATCCAGTGCCTGTTTTTTTATAACAAGGACGTGCTGGACGCGGCAGGCGTGAAGGAGATTCCATCCACCTATTCTCAATTCCGGGAGGCCTGCAGAAAGGTGACGGAAAATGGGAAGGGCAATGTCTATGGCCTGATCGACGGCGGAAAGCAGATGAACCGTATGGATGTCTTGGCGCGTTCATTGGCTGCGGCCGCAGGAGGTAAGGTGGCCGCGACCACCAAAGTTCTGGCGGATCAGGGAGCGGCTCCCTATGACACAGAGGAAATGAGACTGGCTTTGGATCTGATCCGGGGGCTTGTGGATGACAGAAGTATCCATCCGGACACGATCAATATCAGCGCGCCCGAAGCGAGAGAGCTCTTTGCCCAGGGACAGGCCGCATTCCTCTGTCAGGGTATGTGGTGCATCGCACAGTGGGACGAGACCTATCCTGACCTGAATTATGGAGTTATGTCTGTCCCGGTGCCGGACGGGGTGGCAGACACTTATGTCCAGGGCGGGGAATTGTCTCCCTGGATGGGGATCTACAAGCAGTCGAAGCATCCGAAGGAAGCCGCTGAGTATCTGATGGCGCTGTACAGCGAGGAATACGGCTACCAATCCAGCTGCGTGGAGGACGGAATCTTTGTGTCTGTGATCCCTTCCATCAATGAAGCTTATATGACCAACGAGGTGATGAAGCAATACTATACCATTGCGGAGGAAACCTCCCGGGTAGTGCCGACCATCGTGAAACGGGATGAAAAGGCAAACGATTTTTATGCGGAGATCAAGGATGTCCAGCCCAGCCTGGGAGCCATCGTCCAGGGGATCATCTCCCAGAGCATCCCGGATTACGAGACAGCCCTGCAAACATTGGCAGATGAATCCACGAAAGAGTGGAAGCGTGCCTGCGAGGCTGTGGGGATGGATTATGCGGCTCTGGAATTTCCAAACTGGGATACGGCCAGGGATTATACGGATGAGGATTATGAAGCATTGAGGTAGCGGAAAGCGGAACAAAAAAGCATATACCAGGGAAATCAAGCATAATTTATAATGATCAGTTGAGGCGCGTATAAAAAAAGCTCCTCCGGTTTATGAAACATAGCCGGAGGGGCTTTTTCCTATAGTGCGGAGACATTGCCGGCAGCAGCCGGTCATTAAAATCTTTAAGAAATCTTAAGAATATTTTGTGGAGATAATAGGTATTTCGTTATATAATAGATGAGTAGTCTGTGATTTCGGGAATACGCAGAGGAAAGGAGGGGGAAAGTGGACAAGGTAATCGAGGTAAATAACCTGTACAAATTATATCGTGTGGGCAATTCTGTTGTGCGCGCATTAAACGGCGTGAGCTTTGCAGTCTATCCCGGGGAGTTCTGTGCGATTGTGGGAACCTCCGGCTCCGGAAAATCGACACTTCTCAACATGCTGGCAGGGCTGGAGAAGCCGACAAAGGGAGAGGTCATTGTCAGCGGACAGCACATGGAAACACTCAATGAAGACGGCCTTGTAAAATTCCGCAGGGAGAATGTGGGATTCATTTTCCAGTCGTTTCATCTGATCGGAACAATGAATGCCCTGGAAAATGTGGCCCTGCCCTTAAGCTTCCGGGGAGAAGCGAGAGGCAGCCGGCTCAAAAAAGCGGATAAGATGCTGGAGCTGGTAAATCTGAAAAAGCACAAAAAGCATATGCCCAACCAGATGTCCGGCGGCCAGCAGCAGCGTGTCGGCGTGGCCAGGGCGCTGGTGGTTGATCCCAAGATCATCTTTGCGGACGAGCCGACCGGCAATCTGGACTCCCACACATCGGAAGAAGTGATGCATTTGATGCAGCAGGTGGTGCGGGAACAGAAAAAAACGCTGGTTATGGTAACCCATGATAACCATCTGGCAGCCTATGCCGACCGGATCTTTCATATTATAGACGGCAATATCGTGAAGATTGAAGACAACCGGAAAAAGGCACATGCCGCGTCTGCAATGGATGCCAGGCAGAACATATAAAAGATTAAGATAACGGAAAGAGAGGAACAGGATTCATGAAAAAATGGACGCAATGGACAGGGATTTTTCTGAGCCTGTCGCTGGCCGTCTCCTGTGTGCCGGCGATACATAGTCAGGCGGGATACGGCACGGCACATGCACGGGCGGCGGCTGCTTTCCCGGGGACAGGGATTATGGCAGCAACAGCGGTGCCGGACGGTGCGGAAAGTTCACAAGATCCGACAGACGCTTCTGACGGAGCGGATGCAGCGGATTCGGATTCCGGAAATGGTCTGTCCACAATTCGGATTTCAGTAGGAAACGGACAGGCTACCCCGCAGTACCAGGCAGGGCAGAAGGTGGAAAAGCTGACGGTCACTGTAAAAAACAGCAGTACTTCTCCTGCGCAGAATGTCGTGATTTCTCCGGTCATTGATGATGCCAAAGAATGGCCCTTTGAGATCGACAGTATGAACTATGACAAAGAATTTCAGAAAATCGACGCAAACGGTTCGGTAGAAGCTGTTTGGGAGAATCTGAGAGTGCGTGAGGACGTCGAGACAAAATCCTACAAGTTGGTTTTCGAGATATTGTACGATGGTATAAAAGAACCCTGCAGGAAATATGTCTATGTAAAAACAGCGGGTACAAAGGGTGACGAGCCCCAGGAACCAGGATATCCGCCCTACCCTCCGATCATTATCAATCCGCCGTCAGCCGAGCAGCCGGGGGATCAGCCCTCCGACGGGCAGCCGGAGGATCCCGGGATCCAGGGTGGCATGGAGGAAGGCGGCGTATATAACGGCGATATCTCAGCAGTTGGAGGCGGAGGCGGTTCTGATGAAAAGAAAGGGGTTCCGAGGGTCATTGTGACCGGATTCAATACCGAACCGGGAGCCGTGAATGCAGGAAGCAATTTCCGGCTCATCGTCCATGTGAAAAATACATCTACAACAACGGCAGTTTCCAACATGCTCTTTGATTTTCAGGCACCTTCCGCCGGGACAGAAGCGGCCGCGGAAGCACCGGCGTTTTTGCCCTCATCCGGGGCCAGCTCCATTTATCTGGACCAGATTCCGGCAGGGGAGACGAGGGATGTTGCCATCGACCTGAATGCAAGGGCGGATCTGGTGCAGAAGCCGTACAGCATCAATATGTCCATGCTCTATGAGGACTCAAACGCGTCCCAGTACGAGGGAAGCTCCAGTCTGGCAATTCCCATTTACCAGGCAGCCAGGTTTGAATTCAGCGAGATTGAGCTGTCGCCGGCCAGCATTGAGGTGGGGCAGGAGGCAAATCTGATGTGCAGCCTGTACAATACCGGCCGTGTGAAGCTTTACAATGTAAAGGTGAAGTTCATGGGCGATGGCATCAGTGCCAAGGAAGTATTCGTAGGCAATCTGGATTCCGGCGCCACAGGAACCATTGACGGGATGCTGACCGGAGAATCCGAGATCATGCCCGGGACAAAGTGTAAAATGGTCGTAACCTATGAAGACGAATCCGGGAACCCATCCTCCAGAGAGGAAGAATTTGAGATCCAGGTGACGGCTCCTATGGAAATGGATATGGGAGATATGGAGATGATGGGGGAGATGCCGGAGGAAGCGAAAGGATTTCCGGTCATTCCGGTTGTCATTGCGGCGGCAGTCATTCTGGTGATTGTTCTGGCCGTGGTTCTGACCCGCAGAAGGAAGAAAAAACGGGCACAGGCAGAAGAGGAGGATTTAGCGGATGAGGTGGATCGATTTACTGAGGATGAGTAGCGGAAACCTCAAAAAAAGAAAGCTCAGGACTTTTCTGACGATCCTGGGTGTAGTGATCGGTACGGCTTCGATCGTAGTTATGATCTCCCTCGGGCTTGGGATGCAGCAGTCCATGTACAAGCAGATCGAGCAGGCAGGAGGCATGACGGCCATTACGGTGACAGGACAGGATGTGGGCGGAATGATGTACTATATATCATATTCTCCCGAAGAGGGCGAAGCAACGAAATATGTCACGGATGATACGATTGCTGAAATAGAAAAGCTGGAGCATGTAAAAAGTGTGACTCCGTCTCTTACTATGAGATCCATGATCCTGAGCGGAAATTATTACGCCGACATTCAGTTGGTGGGTATGACACAGGAGGAACTTGAGAGGCAGCATATGGACCTGGTAGAAGGCAGCCGTATGCCGGAGTCCAATTCCGCAAGCCTGGAGCTGGTGATCGGAAATATGGTTCCTATGGATTTCTATGAAAAGGGATCCAATAGAGGTTACTGGGAGACGCAGCAGCTTCCGGATATTGATTTTATGAAGGATCCTGTATTCCTGATCCTGAGCTCGGAGGATTATTATAATGCACAGTCAGGCGGTAATTCCGGAGCATTTGGTTCGGAGGGGAATGCCGCGCCGGTGAAAGCACCGAAAAAATATGTGGTACAGGCCAGCGGAATGATGTCCGGAGGAATAGATACCTATCACAACGGCTCTTATAATGTATACTGTGATATCTGGACGTTAAAAAGCTTCCTTCAGAAGGAATACAGAGGAAAGGCTATTCCCGGACAGCCCAAGACACAGACAGGAAAGCCTTACAAGTTCTTTGCTTATACCAATGCCATGGTGCAGGCAGATGATATCGATCACGTAGAGGATCTGGCCGCCGCCATTCAGGGGATGGGCTACAGGACCAGCACCAATGCGGAATACCTGAAAAGCGCACAGCAGGAGTTTGCCATGATCGAGGCGGTGCTGGGCGGAATCGGCGCTGTGTCGCTGTTCGTAGCGGCTATCGGAATTGCCAACACGATGATGATGTCCATCTATGAGAGGACGAAGGAGATCGGAGTCATCAAGGTGCTGGGCTGCAGCCTGCGCAATATCAAACAGATGTTCCTTCTGGAAGCCGCGTTTATCGGCTTTATTGGAGGTCTGGCCGGCAATATCCTGAGCTTTCTGCTGTCCTTTGCGATCAATATGGTTACTGCCCATGGCGGAGCCATGGGACTGGACAGCGATATTTCCTACATACCGGTGTGGCTGGTGGCAGCGTCCATGGGATTTGCCGTGCTGGTGGGAATGGTGGCCGGGTATTTTCCGGCGCTGCGCGCCATGCGGCTGAGCCCGCTGGCTGCGATCCGAAATGAATAAGAAGCTGTAGTAAAACAGAAAAGAAAAGCAAAGAGACAGTGGAACCGGGACGGACGCTGTCTCTTTCATGACGCGGTATGCAGCATGCTGATGATTTCTGCCTGCATGATTTTTTACATAGCTATTCTTCGATTACCTGGATTTCCAGATAGTCAAAATCAATGGAATCCACGAAATTATCCTGATAAAACCTGGCCTTGCTGTGACGCTTAAACTCCGCGATCGTGGCGTCCAGCCAGATGGGCTTGCTTAAGTCAAATTCATAGCAGACGGCATCCAGTGCGTTGAAAATTTTATGCGTGCGTGTATCATCCGTCTCGTCACAGATCACCGTGTCACGGACCATGCGGTTATCCTTCCACTCTTTTCCCCATAAACGGAACATATCGAATCTTCTCCTTTGATCAAAAGTATATCGCCCCAAACGGCGCAGTATCTAAGGCGTCCTCCACGGAACAGTTACAGTATATCATCAGACGCAGGAAAATAAAAGACAGAAATTATAATGACAAAAGAGAAGAATCGTGCTATATTTTTTACAATCATTATCTGAAAATCAAGAGACAGGGGGAAGATTCATATGAAAAGCATGCTGGACAGAATTTTTGTAGACGGCCTCAGCGGGATGGCGCAGGGCCTGTTCGCTACCTTGATCATCGGGACGATCATACAGCAGATCGGTACATTTGCAGGCGGGGACGCGGGCAATCTGATCTATCTGACAGGAAAGGTGGCGGCGTCTATGACAGGGGCCGGAATCGGCGTAGGAGTCGCCAGGAAGTTCCAGGCAGACCAGCTCGTTGTAGTATCAGCCGCTACGGTGGGAATGGTGGGGGCCTTTGCGGGCAAGCTGCTCTCAGGAGAGATCATGCAGGATGGCACCATGGTATTCGCCGGACCAGGGGAACCGCTGGGGGCGTTTGTGGCCGCCTATGTGGCGATTGAGGTAGGCATCCTGATCAGCGGCAAGACGAAGCTGGACATCATCCTGACCCCCCTGGGGTGTATTGGGGTGGGGGCTGTCGTAGGAATATTTGTAGGCCCGCCTATTTCAAAATTTATGGCATGGCTGGGCTCTCTGATCAATTGGGGGACGGAGCAGCAGCCGTTCCTCATGGGGATTGTTGTTTCCGTCCTGATGGGGATGATCCTGACACTGCCGATCAGCTCCGCGGCTCTGGGAATCATCCTGAACCTGTCGGGACTCGCAGCCGGCGCGGCCACCATCGGCTGCTGCTGCAATATGGTAGGCTTTGCGGTGGCAAGCTTTCGGGAAAACCGTTTCGGCGGGCTGCTGGCCCAGGGAATCGGAACCTCCATGCTGCAGGTGCCGAATATCGTGCGGCGTCCCCTGATCTGGCTTCCTGCGATCCTATCCAGCGCAATCCTGGGCCCGGTGGGAACCATGCTGCTCCATATGACAAACAATGCAACCGGATCGGGTATGGGGACGGCCGGACTGGTGGGACAGATTATGACATGGCAGGTAATGACCCAGACCGAGCCGCCGACGGTGGTTCTGGTGAAGATCCTGGTGATCCAGGCGTTGCTTCCGGCGCTGCTGACATGGATGATCTCAGAATTTATGCGTAAGAAAAACTGGATACATTACGGGGACATGAGACTGGATCTGTGATGCTCCAGGTGTTCATTTTTACGATCAAAATACATAAATATGCATGTACTTTGAATATACGTAGAATACGGTTGAATAGATAGAGGGTACATGATATGATAAGACGTGGGGCCATACTGAGCAGGCCCTGGGGCGGGCTGTATTCCGGCAGCCCTGAAAATAAAATACAAAAGCAAGGGAGGTGATCAATTGAGGGGAGAACAACAGATGCAGGATGCAATCAGGAATTATGAGGACGTAGACAGTTGGAAAACAGTGATTTTCCTGTATAATGCAGCCCTGAAGGAAGTCGGGACCAAGCTGGAGATTCTGAACGATGAATTTCAGCATGTACATAAGTACAACCCAATCGAGCATATTAAAACAAGAATCAAAACACCGGAGAGCATCGTTAAGAAGCTGAAGCGTTACGGCCGGGAGACTTCCATTGTAAATATGGTAAAATATATCAACGATATCGCAGGTGTCCGTCTGATTTGTTCTTTCACCTCGGATATATACCGGCTGGCTGAGATGATTGGAAATCAAAGCGATTTGAAAGTGCTGTCGATCAAGGATTATATCAAGAATCCGAAGGAAAGCGGATATAAAAGCTATCATATGCTTGTGTCCGTGCCGATCTTCCTGTCCGACAGTGTTGTGGATACAAAGGTTGAGATTCAGATCAGGACAATAGCGATGGATTTCTGGGCAAGTCTTGAGCATAAGATTTACTACAAATTCGAAGGAAATGCACCGGAATATATCAGCCGGGATCTTCGGGAGTGCGCGCAGATGGTTGCGGAACTGGACGATAAGATGCTTTCTCTGAATGAGGCGATCCAGGCGTGTCTGGATGATATATAAGAGGCTGTCGGGAAATGGGATTGCAGGAATGCAGCCATTTACCGGCGGCCTTTTTAAACTTAGTATTTGTCATGAAAAAAACCGGCGGCTGTCAGTCCGGCGCCGCCGGCATATGAAAAAATCCTTATAAAAGGGAGGATGCCGGGTGGTCGATTGCTCAACCCCCGGCATGTATTATGAAAAAGTTTATTCAAGTAATCTTCTGACGTCTTTTTCAGTATCAAATGTGTTCTTCATTTGATGATATTAGTATATCCGTGAGAAATGAAGAAAACGTGATGATAAAGTGAAGGTTTTTTAAATGATAAATGAACAATCTGTGAACTGGGATTTTCTCGGGATATTTGGGAAATGATTTAGAAAAAAGTAAGAAAAAGCAGGAAAAATTTATGCTCCGGGCACTTGGAAAGTGCTGGAGATTATGCTATCCTAAAAACGGAGTTTTTTTCGGAAGATAAGGTTTACCGGCAATGAGATTTGCGTGGAAGCTCCCAAAGGCTTTCAGACGTTAAGCTGAGGAGGGAATGATATGACGAAGAGTGAATTTCTGGCACAGTTGAAAAAGGCGCTCCAGAACAACCTGAGCAGCAGCGCCGTGCAGGAGAATATGGATTATTATGACCGCTATATTATAGAAGAGACGGCAAAAGGCAAAAGCGAGCAGGAAGTGGTGGACATGCTGGGAGATCCCTGGATTCTGGCGCGTACGATCACAGATGCCAGCGACGGTACGGACTGGGAGACCGTACATGAGACAGGAAGCGACAGGAGCACATCTTCCTATGGCGAGCGAAGCCGTGAGCAGAACCGGAGCGGGATGCATATGTCCGGGGTAAGCACCTGGGTGCGCGGGATTCTTCTGGTCTTGTTTGTGGTTATGGTGCTGATGCTGATCGTATCCATCGTCAGCGGAGTGGTAAGCTTTCTTGCGCCTGTGCTTGTGCCCATTCTGATTGTAATGTTTGTGATTCGCCTGTTTGGCGGCCGGCGGTCTTGAAGCCGGCTGCGTCAGATATAAGAACGGTAAAAGACCGATGGGGGAGCCATCGGTCTTTTGAGGGGAGTATAAATAATTAATAAGGGGTTGTAGAAAGTATACTTTCTACAAATCTTAGTATAATATATCAAATTGGAAAATGCAAGCAAAAATGAAAAATTCTTTATAAAAATTAAAAGAAAATGGCTTAAAATGGGCTGAAAATCAAAATTTGAGGAAAATTCGATGCATAAAAAAACAAAATAGAGAGAGAATATGAGTGTACTAAATAATTTCAGGAGGAATTTTACTCATGGCAAAGAATACGAACAACTCAAATTCAAACAGCAACAGCTCCTATTCATCTTACGCGGATGAGAGCAACAAGAACTCAAACAAGAACGCGCAGAACAAGAACAGCTCTAACGCACAGAACAAGAACAGCAATCAGAGCAACAGCCAGAACAGAAACGCATACAACGAGAAGAGCAACTACTAAGTTACCGTTACCAATAACCATCTGGCAGGTAAATATCAGGGGCGTAGTAAATTCAACTTTACTACGCCCCTGATTTATAGTAAGATATCAATACGGGATCAGAGAAGGATCTGGTTTGAAGGAGGTTTTCATGGAAAGGGTAGAATTGATTGCTCCCTGCCATTTTGGCCTGGAATCGGTACTGAAAAGGGAGATTCTGGATTTGGGATATGAGATCATAAAAGTAGAAGACGGACGGGTAACGTTTCGGGGAGATCAGGGGGCGGTCTGCAGGGCCAATCTGTTTTTGAGGACCGCGGAAAGGGTTCTGTTAAAGACCGGAGAATTTAAAGCAGTCACATTTGACGAGCTTTTTGAAAAGACGAAGCAGATTCCGTGGGAGGAATATATTCCCGAAGACGGCAGGTTCTGGGTGACAAAGGCGGCATCGGTGAAAAGCGCCCTGTTCAGCCCTTCAGACATCCAGTCCATCATGAAGAAGGCAATGGTAGAGCGGATGAAATTACGCTACCGGAAGGAACGGTTTTCGGAGGAAGGGGCATCCTACCCAATCCGTGTTTTTTTTATGAAGGACATTGCGACGGTGGGGATCGACACATCCGGCGTATCATTACATAAGCGGGGATACCGCCAGCTTTCCAGCAAGGCGCCGATCACGGAGACGCTTGCGGCTGCACTGATCCTGCTGTCTCCGTGGAAAAAAGACCGAATCCTTGTAGATCCGTTCTGCGGAAGCGGTACATTTCCCATTGAGGCGGCTATGATTGCTGCCAATATGGCGCCGGGCCTGAACCGGTCTTTCACGGCAGAGGAATGGACGGGCCTGATACCGCGGAAGCTGTGGCTTGAGGCGGCAGATGAGGCAAGGGAACTGGAAAACTTGGATGTGGAGACGGATATCCAGGGCTATGATGCGGACGGGGAGGTGATCCGGGCTGCCAGGCAGAATGCCGCGGACGCCGGGGTGGAGCATTTGATCCATCTGCAGCAGCGTCTGGTAAGCGAACTGCGCCATCCTAAGAAGTATGGATTTATCATTACCAACCCGCCCTATGGGGAACGGCTGGAGGACCGGGAGTCTCTGCCGCAGATCTATCGGGAGTTTGGAGAAAGCTTCCGGCGGCTGTCCGACTGGTCCGCCTATGTGATCACCGGGTATGAGGACGCAGAGCGGTACTTTGGCAGGAAGGCAGATAAGAATCGAAAGATATACAATGGAATGATCAAGACCTATTTTTATCAATTTATGGGCCCAAAACCGCCCAGACGAGAAAAGAGAGGTCCGGAAAACTGATTTTCGAATGGAATCCCGGAAAGATTATGGGTTTTGGTCGCAAAATAAATGATTTTGTGGTATACTACGTTTAGTCCGACTATTTATGTCCAGAGGCACCGAAAGCCGGCCATCCGGCGGTCTTTTGAAGGCGTTTCGCGTGAGGGCATGAGTTGTATGGATCGGATCAATGTACCAAGCGCCGGATCAATCTGCTGCTTGGCATCATAGAAAAGAATGATAGAAAGACTGAAGATGAACTGAGAAGGTAGGATTATGGAAAGAAGAATTGTATTTGCGACAGGAAATGAAAATAAGATGGTTGAAATCCGCATGATTTTATCAGATCTGGGAATGCCGGTTTATTCCATGAAGGAGCTTGGAGTGGAGGCTGACATCGTGGAAGACGGGATTTCTTTTGAGGAAAATGCGGAGATCAAAGCCAGGGCAATTTCACGGCTTCTTCCTGATGACATTGTCCTTGCGGATGATTCGGGCCTGGAGATTGATTATCTGGATAAGGCGCCGGGAATCTACTCCGCGAGATTTGCGGGAGAGGATACTTCTTATGATGTGAAAAACTGCATTTTGCTGGACAAGCTGGAGGGGATTCCGGAGGAAGAACGTACCGCCAGGTTTGTGTGCGCGGTTGCGGCGGCATTTCCGGACGGAAGTGTGGAAACGGTTCGCGGTACGATAGAAGGGTCGATTGCCCAGGAGATGCTTGGGGAAAATGGCTTTGGATATGATCCCATTTTCTATGTGCCGGAATACGGCTGTACGACGGCGCAGATGGATCCGGACAAGAAGAATGAGCTGAGCCATCGCGGGAACGCGCTCCGTGCCATGCGCAAGATCATCGAAGCAAGATTTGGGAAGGAAGAGGAATGAGGATTTTAATTGTCAGTGATACTCACGGATATCACAAAAACCTGGACCGTGCGCTGGAAAGTGCGGGAGAGGTAGACATGTTTATCCATCTTGGGGATGTAGAGGGCGGAGAAGAATATATCAATGCCGTAGTTGGGTGTGAAAAGCACGTTGTCAGAGGGAATAACGATTTTTTCTCGGATCTTCCGAAGGAAGAGGAGTTTTATATCGGAGAGAAAAAGGTGTTTATCACTCACGGGCACGCATATTGCGTTTCCCTGGACCCGCAGCAGATCAAGGAAGAGGGAAAGGCAAGGAACGCGGATATTGTCATGTTCGGGCATACGCACCGGCCGTACCTGGAGCAGGATGGGAGCATCACGGTGCTCAACCCGGGAAGCCTGTCCTATCCGCGCCAGGAGGGACGGAAGGGCAGTTATATGATCATGGAGACGAAAGACCAGGGAGAGGCGGAATTTCACCAGCTTTTCCTGTAATAAGGGAAGAGGGCCGGGGAAAAGACCGGTTCTTTCAATCTTCCCCTTTGCCGCAGCAATAGCCCACGGCAAGCCCGATCAGAAATGATATGCACGTCAGAATGATAATAACAGCGGGATGCAGCATGTCTTGTATCCTCCATGGAGTTTTTGAGGCGTCGGGACGGTATCTGAGAGGTACCGTCTATATCTATATGTATGCAGGCCGAGACAGGATCGTGCATGTTTTGGTTAAGAAAATCAAAAAACAGAATTTGGATAGGGAAACAGGCTGTTGCTGTCCGGCAGGGTGCTCAAAATTTTTTTCTTGGTTGTCCGCAAGATCTTCCTCTTCCTTTGAACAAGGTAGAGAGAAGATAGTTTTTCTCTTTGAACTCTACCCCAATTTGACAGTTCAGGAATGTTTGGAGTATATGGGGGATCTTGCAGGAGATCCAAAAACAGAACGGTACTATTTTCCATCCATGTAGTGGAGGATTTAGCGGCTACCTGTAACCAGCTTGCGATTATGCACAAAGGTCGTTTTTTGTATGCGGGTTCTATAAGGAATTTAGTAGAGGAAGCACAGGGGAAAATCTGGATTTGCAAAGCGGCGGAAAAGGAAAACCGCCTTTTTCAGCACTAAAGATATACTAAAAATCCGAAACCGCCTCCGATTGGAACCGGGTTCGGATTATCATTATCTGATGCGGATAACAGGACTTGAACCTGCACGTCGTAGACACCAGATCCTAAGTCTGGCGCGTCTGCCAATTCCGCCATATCCGCATAAACACAATAAAATATATAAATGAATAATCAGACATATACATGATGAAAAAATATCCGGGAATCAATTTCCTGGATATTTTTCTTCGAATGAGCGTGCGGGGATTCGAACCCCGGACAACTTGATTAAAAGTCAAGTGCTCTACCACCTGAGCTACACGCCCGTAATCTTATGAAATTCCCGCCTGGATCATGCCAGGTAACTGGGCTAGCTGGATTCGAACCAGCGAATGCAGGAGTCAAAGTCCTGTGCCTTACCGCTTGGCGATAGCCCATCAAAGACTTAAATGAACATCATGTCTTCCTGATGCTTTCTTCTTCCTGCGAGAAGAGGGTGGGTAGTGGGACTCGAACCCACGACATTCGGAACCACAATCCGACGCGCTAACCAACTGCACCATACCCACCATAACGAGCCTGGGGGGATTCGAACCCTCGACCTACGGCTTAGAAGGCCGTTGCTCTATCCAGCTGAGCTACAGACTCACAAATAAAATAGCCCCCATCTATTACTTCTTTAGGCTCCTTACAAATAACTTCTGTAAGAGAGCGGGTGATGGGAATCGAACCCACGTATCCAGCTTGGAAGGCTGGTGTTCTACCATTGAACTACACCCGCATATCACGTCGGGGTGACAGGATTCGAACCTGCGACCTCCTGGTCCCAAACCAGGCGCTCTAGCCAAGCTGAGCCACACCCCGCAACATCAAAACCATACGTCCTACCCGTGACGCAAGACCTATTATATAGTATACTGAGCACATTGTCAACAAAAATTTTATCGAATTTTTGCAGGAATTTTATCGGCACTTCAGAACCGCAGAAAAATGCAGAAAGAATACGAGATTTCGGTTACATGAAAAACAAAGTGACTGATTCCAGTCGTAAAAATCATCAAACAGCTTATCATCAAATGCTATGATTGACGAATCTGTCTGCTGATTTTTATATGGCTGTGACCAGTAACGAATCGTAACGGTGAATCGCAATGAATTGCTTACAAAGCCTTGACATCATTGTTCGGCCATGCTATTTTTGAAAACAGCAGGCCGCACAGGCATTCGTGTACGGATCGAAGGAGATGCGAATGGTGAAAACGGCAGTGCGGGACAAAAAGCAGACGCGGATGGAGCGATACAAAAGGAAGAGAGAGGACGATACAAATGAGAAGGACGGACCGGGAAGTAAAAGATGTGGATGAAATGATCGGGATCATGAAGAGATGTGACGTGTGCAGATTGGCGCTGAACGATGGCGGCTATCCGTATATCCTCCCTTTGAATTTTGGTTTGAAGGCGCAGGACGGAAAGGTGACTCTGTATTTTCACGGAGCGGAGAAAGGAAAAAAATACGAACTGCTTGCAAAAGACAGCCGCGCTTCCTTTGAGATGGACTGCTCACACCGGCTGGTGTCCTCTGAGGAGAACGGGCAGTGTACGATGGAATATGAAAGTGTGATCGGCAAGGGAAAGGTGGAGATCGTGTCAGAGGAAGAGAAGATGGAAGCGCTGACCATTCTGACAGACCATTATCATGAAACACATTTTGAATTTGATACAAGGGCGGTTCCGAAAACGGCGGTGATGAAGCTTGTGGTGGAGGAAATGACCGGAAAACGAAGAGTGAAGGGAGAACATTAAAGGATGAAGTATATAACGTTTGCGATTCCGTGCTACAATTCGGAAGCATATATGGAGAAGGCGATCAATTCGATCCTGCCGGCAGGCGAGGATGTGGAAATTCTGATCGTGAATGACGGTTCCTCAGACAGGACGAAAAAGATCGGGAAACAGTATGCAGAACGGTTTCCCTCCATCGTGCGGGTGATCAATAAGGAGAACGGCGGGCATGGCGACGCGGTCAACTCCGGGTTGTCCCAGGCTTCGGGAAAATATTTCAAGGTCGTGGACAGCGACGACTGGGTAGACGAGGATTCCCTCATGAAGCTCCTGGAAGTGATCAAGGGATTTGTCAGCGAAGAGGAAGAAGTGGATATGATCGTCTCCAATTATGTCTATGAAAAAACAGGCGTGGAGCACAAGAAAGTCATCCATTACAGAAATGTCCTTCCTCAGAACGAAATCTTCCGCTGGGACGACATCGGCAGCTTTCACCTGGATCAGTATATCCTGATGCATTCGGTCATGTACCGCACGGAAATGCTGAAGCTCTGTCAGCTAAAGCTTCCGAAGCATACATTTTATGTGGACAACATTTATGTCTATTATCCGCTTCCGCATGTGCGCAGGCTTTATTATCTGGACGTGGATTTTTACCGCTATTTTATCGGCAGGGAGGATCAGTCGGTCAATGAAAAGATCATGATCAGCCGCGTGGATCAGCAGATTTATGTGACAAAGAGCATGATATCCATGTATGATCTGCGCCTGATCGGAAGCAAGAAGCTCAGAAAGTATATGATCAATTATCTGGCAATCATGATGACGGTATCTTCTATATTATGTATCCGCTCCAAAAATGTGGAGAACCTGCAGAAGAAAAAAGAACTGTGGAAATACCTGAGACAGATGGACTACAAAATTTTCCTGAAGATCCGTTACGGCATCCTGGGACAGACTATGAACCTGCCGGGCAGATCCGGGAGAAAGGTTTCTTCTATGGCCTACAGCGTGGCGAGAAGACTGATCGGGTTTAATTGACGCTTCGGTGGGCCTGATTTTAGAAAGGCGATAGAAAATCCTGGTTTTAGAAGTATATTTTTCCAGCCTGGGGACAGACTATTTATCGAAAGATATAGAAAAAGAAAGGGAGTTTGTTCTATGGCTGTTAATTTCAAGGAAAGCAAGACAAAAGAAAACCTGATGCGGGCGTTTGCCGGGGAAAGCCAGGCGAGGAACCGCTACACGATCGGGGCAGAAAAGGCGCGGCAGATGAAAATGTATTCCATCGCGGATATTTTTGTATACACGGCAGATCAGGAGCGCGCCCATGCGGAGCGGTACTATGAACTGCTGAAAAGCCTTTCTGGGGATACCATATTTATTGACGGCGGATATCCTGTGGACCAGCAGGAAAGCCTGGCGCAGTTGATCCGCGCGGCAGAGCACAATGAAAAGGAAGAGGCGGAAAACGTATACCAGGAGTTTTCACGGGTTGCCAAGGAGGAAGGCTTCCTGGAGGCAGCATCCGCGTTTTCACTGATCGCGGAGGTGGAGCGGACTCACCAGCTCCGTTTTGCGGAAGTGGCGGAAATGCTGGAAAAGAGCGAGTATTTTGCCTGTGCAGATACCGGAAAATGGATCTGCACAAACTGCGGATATATTTTCGAAGGAAAGCAGGCGCCCTCATCCTGTCCGTCCTGTCATCATGAGCAGGGGTATTTCCTGCCTTATGAGCTTGCGCCTTATAAGGGTAATCATTAGTATATTTTCCACCTGTACGGTTGGATGCTCTTTGAGCAACCGTACAGGTGGAAAATTTTTATCTTGGCAGATCCGGAATTTTATGTTATGTTTATATACAGATACGAAAAGAGAGGCTGGATTTATGTTTTGGAAAATGACGAATCTGCAACTGAAAAAAGGCAACATTTTTCCTCTTTACGGGGATAGTGCGCCTTTTTTTAGGAGGATTTGCGGCAAAACGGATATGCATAAGCCATATATTTGACGGCTTCTGCGTATGATCCGGCGGATCTTTTTACATTGGCACATTATCTCCTTAACGATATTCATTTTACAGTTAAGGAGATTTTTTTATGCAGAATATTCAAAAACAAATATCGAGACTTTATTTATCAACCGTGTTCGGCTATTTGTCACTGTCAGGTGCATGGATCGCAATTCTTGCGGCACGCGGTTACAGCCTGGTTGAAATTGGTTTTGCAGAAACCGTATTTCATATAACCAGCCTGATCCTGGAAATTCCGTCAGGCGTCTTTGCCGATGTATTTGGAAGAAAAAATATGCTGATCGTCAGCAGCATCATGCGGACGATCGGCAACATTGTTATGATCTTTTCCAGCAATTTCTGGATGATATGCATCTCTATGATGTTTCAGGCGGCAAACTATAATTTTTCGTCTGGGTCAGGGGAAGCTCTGGCATATGATTCACTGAAACTGGCAGGTCAGGAAGCACGTTATGAAAAATATGCATCCAATCAACTGATGATCCAGCGATTTTGCAGAGGGCTTTCTACTTTATGTGCCGGATTTGCACTTTTCATCGGGTATCAAATGGCGTACGGCGCGGACCTTCTGATCGGCATGATACAGATCTGGATGCTGGGATCGCTGTATGAGGCGGGCACAGGCCGCAAACATGAAAACAATGAGCAAAGCCCGTTGGCACAATCGGAAGCGAAGCTTCGGAATCTGCAGATCATCTTACATAATATAGGGCGCGAGCTTGTTTCCTGCTTTATCACAAGCCTTTCCTTCATGAAAAAAGCAAAGGGCGCCGTCCTGCTCATGTTCTGTAATTCGCTGGTCGGAGCTGCGGACATTTTGCTGCTGTATTTTCTGCAGGCAAAGCTGCCGGAAAGCGGCATGTCGGATTCTGCGCTTGGATTTGCGCTGTTTTTTATGGAACTTGGCGGTATATTTGGCGCAAAAATCATTCTCAAATGTAAGCAACTGCAGTATCGAAGCGTATTTGTGATTACCGGGCTGCTTGTATTTTGCGGAATACTGGCGGAGCACTCCGGGCTCTGTATACTGATGACGGCAGGGGGCTTTGCCGCCGCGCTGGGGGATGATGCCCTGCAGGTCAGGACCAATACGGTTCTTCAGGATATGTTTCCGTCGGACCAGCGGGCGACGTTGATTTCCATAGAATCCTTTACATTTTCGATGATTATGATTGTATTGTCGCCGCTTGCAGGGGGATGGTTTTCACGCTGGTAAACGGAGCGTATCCTTTTTTCAAAAAGCGGGCAGATGATGAACAATGCGAGTTTTTCACCCATTGATATGGAACGTATGCTATACTTAATGTGCGGATCGAAAATTGTTAGACGGTAAGCTTTCGTTAGTAAGATCAGAAAAACTGACAGGAAATTGTAAGCCGCAAGGAGAAAAATACGATGATAAGACAGGCAGTGAAAAATGACGCGTCAAGAATAGCGGAAATATTGATATTTACAAAACGCATGAATTACAGGCGGATCTTTCAAAACGATCTGGTGTCGTTTGGAGAAATGCAGGTTTATCCATTAGCAAAGGATTATATAGACAACCCGGATAAATTAAAGGGTATATGGGTTTATGATGATGGAATTGTCAAAGGAATGGTGCATATTCAGGAAAACCGGATTGAAGAATTATACGTTGACAGTTTTTTTGAAAATCAGGGCATCGGCACTGAATTGATGGAATTTGCGATTGAAAGGATGGGCTGCAATTCATTGTGGGTTCTGGAGAAGAACACGAAAGCAATCCATTTTTATAAAAAGCACGGTTTTTTATTTACAGGAGAAAGGCGGCTGCAAGAAGGGACAACAGAAATTCTTCTTGAGATGGGGCGGTAGATTTCAGTTTGGAACGCAGGGAAAAGTGGGATTTCCTGCGTTCTTTGTTTAGGGAACATGGAATGACTGATTCGCAATTCGGAGAAAATCGCATATTGTAAAAGGAAGGAGAGGGAAGGCGGCGATGTTTTGTGAATAGTCAGAAAGCAGATAATCAGTTGAATCTTGCGCTGGATGCTACGGAGGAGGAACGCCGAAAATCACTGGAACTGGATGTGGGATATGATCCGATTGAGCGGGAATGGGATCTGATTATTAAATATTCCGGAAACCTGGACGCTGTCCGCTTGGTGGCGGAGTCTGTAACGGAGATGGCCAATGAATATGCGGTCATTGTGATACGCGAATCCAGAATCCCGGAACTGGTAACGATTCCGGAGGTCGAGTATATTGAGAAGCCGAAACGATTGTTTTTTCAGGTGTCAAATGGGAAACGGGTTTCCTGCGTCAATCCGGTACGGCAGGCACCGTTTTCTTTAAGAGGGAAAGGGGTTCTGATCGGGATTGTAGACAGCGGGATTGATTATAATCTGTGGGATTTCCGCAATCCGGACGGGACGACCAGGATTCGCTGTCTGTGGGATCAGTCGATTACAGGAAACCCGCCGGCAGGATATGCGGCAGGTACGGAATATACACGGGAACAGATTAACGAGGCGTTGTCAGCGGAGACCCTTCAGGAGAGATACCGGATCGTACCCAGCCGGGATTTTTCCGGACACGGAACGGCAGTGGCCGGAATTGCCGCCGGGAACGGGCGGCAGCGCGGGGAGAGACAAGGGGCATCGGGCAGTCTGCGGCCGGGTGCGGCAGAAGGAACGGCGAGCGATTTGCGGCCAGGGACGTCGGAAGGAACGATGGGCGGATTACAGCCGGGGGAGTCGGAAGGAACGGCGGGCAGCTTGCGGCAGTCTGCAGCAGGAGGAACGGCGGGCGATTTGCGGCCAGGGACGTCGGAAGGAGCGATGGGCAGCTTACAGTCGGGGACACCGGAAGACGCAGGAACCGGCGTTCGCTTAGATATGTCGGCAGTGGCGGAACAGTATGCCGGGGTGGCGCCGGAGAGTGAACTGTTGGTTGTGAAAATGGGCAGCCCCCGGGCGGATGGTTTTCCGAGGACGACAGAGCTGATGCAGGGAGTCGATTATGTGATCAAAAAAGCGCTGGAACTGCGGATGCCGGTGGCAGTGAATATCAGTTTTGGAAATACGTATGGCCCGCATGATGGTTCATCATTGCTGGAACGATTTCTGGATGATATTTCTAATTACTGGAAGAGCGTGATCTGCGTAGGCGCCGGAAACGAGGGAACCAGTGCAGGGCATACGGCCGGGCGGATGCGTGAGAACCAGGAAGAAGTAGTTCAGCTAGGGGTGCAGACGAATGAGCCTGTGCTGAATGTGCAGATCTGGAAGTCCTATGTAGATCAGGTGGATATCTCCCTGGTCAGTCCTTCCGGTGTCCGGGTGGGACCGATTCAGGAAATATTGGGATCCCAGAGATTTGTGCTGGGAAATACGGAGATATTGCTGTACTATGGGGAACCCAGCCCCTATAGTGTGCGGCAGGAAATTTTTATAGATTTTCTGCCCAGACAGTCTTATATTGACAGCGGAGTCTGGAGGATCATACTGACCCCCAGAAAGATTGTAAACGGAGAATACGAAATGTGGCTCCCAAGCCAGGGGGCATTGAATGTGGGGACTGCATTTTTATATCCGGAAAGCAGTGCTACGCTTACGATTCCGTCTACTGCATCGAGGGTCGTTACAGTGGGGGCATATGATGCTTTGAATTATACGTATGCAGATTTTTCCGGAAGAGGGGTACGGACGGAATATACGGCGGGATATGAAAATATGGCTGCCTTCAAGCCAGATCTGGCAGCACCGGGGGTCAATGTGATGACAGCGGCGGCAGGAGGCGGATATGCCCCGGTAACGGGAACCTCATTCGCGGCGCCGTTTGTGACAGGAGGTGCGGCGCTGCTCATGGAATGGGGGATTGTGAAGGGGGAAGATCCTTATTTGTACAGCGAAAAAGTAAAGGCTTATTTAAGGAGAGGAGCAAAGCCATTGCCGGGATTTGATGTGTATCCTAACCCTCAGGTGGGGTATGGGGCGTTGTGTGTCGAAAACAGTCTGCCGATGTAGGATTAGGGGAGACTTTTTGGGGAAGATTGGTTAATTTCTGCTATGCTAAAATTAAGAATAGGATACCTGTACCGCTTTAATTGGTATGTGTAGGTATCCTTTTTCCATATGTTTGCCTGTTGATACATAAAATTGTGTAAATACACATAAAATAGCGATTGATGTTATATTTAAAATAAAGACAGAGAATGGAGGCTATCTCTTAGAGGCAGGCGAATACATAATTACTATCCGTTCAGACTCACACCATGTATTGGACGAGGAAACCTTTACGTTAGACGGCGATATTGATTACAGTACAGGAGGGCGTACATCTGATGGGACTGTGGCAACAGAATCCCTAATATGACAATGGCAGATGGGCCGCAAGGGGTGCGTAAGCAGGAAGGGGCGGGAGATCAGTTGGGGTTGAATGCTTCGCTGCCTGCCACTTGTTTTCCAACCGCAGCTGCAATGGCAAATTCCTGGAACCCAAAACTTGGTGAGGAAATGGGCAGATGCGCTTTGAGAAGCAGGCAGCTTACATATAAGTATCTAATTCCTTCTGTAATTGCTGGAGAAATGTATAAGAGGCCTTGGAAAGTACCTGATATTTTTTCCAGACAATACAAAGCTGCGCATGTAAAGCAGGAAGAAGCGGCCGAAAACAAAGGTTGCTGTCGCCAGTGGTATTGATGAGTTTATCCAGTGCAATCACATATCCAAATCCTTTTTTTACAAACTGCGCCGCGTTGTAGACAAGATCATAAGTGGCTACGACATTCAGCTTTGAAATGTCCGCCTTCAGCCAGGAAAACATTTCACTGTTTATGGAAGTCTGGTGGGACAGGATCAATGGTTTATCCCATAGGTCTTCTGCCTGGACTGTCTCTTTTTCAGCCAGCGGGCTGTCTTTCCTCATAAGCACGCCCCATGTGTCCTGCATCGGAAGTCGGATATAATCATATTTGCTTATGTCTGTCGGGCCGACGAGAAGCCCGAAGTCAATCAGCCCTTTATCCAGACGCTCCATGACACGCTCTGCATCGCCGCTGTAAATGTGGTAGTGGATCAGAGGGTGACTTTTTTGCAAATTCCACGCGGCCTGTGCCAGAAAGGAGATGGCCTCTGTTTCGCCGCATCCGATATAGATTGCACCATTGATATTTTCATTGGAAGAAGTCAGTTCCGCTTTTGTTTTTTCCATCAGGTCTACCAATTCTTCTGCACGTTTACGCAGCAGCATCCCATCTTCGGTCAGAGTAACCTTCTTACTGCCACGGATGAGCAGTTGTTTCCCTAGTTCTTCTTCCAGGTCTTTGAGCTGCCTGGAGAGGGGCGGCTGTGTCATGCGTAATGATTCTGCGGCTTTCGTTATGCTTTCTTCCCTTGCGACGGCGAGAAAATATTGTAATACCCGAATATCCATATGTAAATCCTCCTGTTGTTCGATGGTTTTAGATATTGCGCTATGTCTGGATTGTAACAAAAATATAGATACCTTTCAAGTATGACAGAACATTCTATATATGTATTTGATATTTGACTTGCGGCGATTTACAATAGACTTGGAAGGAGGATAAAAGATGGCAGAAGCAAACGATATGTATGAAAGCATTCATCAAAATCTGATTGATGCGGGATGTAACAAGGAAACAACGGAGCAAATGATATGAATGATTTTATTTTTCACAACCCTGATAAGGTGTATTTTGGAAGGAACCAGCTCGGTCATCTGACTCCACGCTGGCTTAAGTATATTTTGAATGAAGGTACAGCTTCTGCAATCTATCGCCTTGGTTCAAAGGTGTTTGGTGTTGCGGAAGGAATGGAGCCGATGGAACTGAATCCGGATGATGTGGAAAAACCTGGGCGGTTGCAAAGGGAACTCTTCCCATTATAGGAGTTACCAAAGTAAAACAAGTAGAAGAAGCTGCAGCGGCAGCGCAAATTGAGCTGGACGGAGAAGAAATTAGGCGTTTGGAAAAATTGGGTGATGATACTAACGTTCAGACGTTACGGGAATGGGAAAGAGAGATGTAGTAACTGGTGGAGCGTAGTTGGATAAAATTCATTCGTTAAGAAAGGTGGAAAGGGTTTTGACAATAGAGGAAGTAATAGAAGGATTTGGAACAGAAAAAGAAAAAAGTCCTGAGTATGGTACATATGCGAATGAGCTTTTCCAGGAAGCTGTCCGAATCGGTATGGAAATGAATACCCATTACCATACCCCGGAAGAACTCAGGGGACTAATGAGTAGGTTGATCGGGAAAAAGATAGACAGTTCTTTTCGGATGTTCCCCCCGTTCTATACAGATTTTGGAAAAAACATAGAAATTGGGGAAGATGTATTTATCAATTCAGGATGTCATTTTCAGGATCAGGGGGGGATAAGGATTGGAGATGGTACACTGATTGGACACAATGTTATACTGGCAACAATCAACCACGATCTGAATCCAAAGAATAACAGAAAAAATCATTATGCGCCGATAAAGATTGGCGCTCATGTATGGATTGGCTCTAACGCAACGATATTACCAGGAGTAACGATTGGCGACTATGCAGTAGTTGCAGCAGGAGCCGTCGTTGTACGGGATGTTCCCTCTATGACAGTAGTGGGAGGCGTTCCTGCAAAAGTATTAAAAGTGATTCCGCAAGAAATACCTCAAGGATATAGCTGTCTGTCCAGAGAACAGGAGCAGGTTGGGGAAAGGAAGGTGCTGCATGAAAAGGCTGTTTAAATGTATGCTGGCGGGGACACTTATCGTTATGCTGTCGGCCTGCGGCAAAAATGCTGGGATGGAACAATCCGAGCGGCCGGAACATGCTGAAACAACAGAGCCGTCAACAATTTCCCAGATGGAAGAAACAACACAGGAACAGGAGGAGCAAGTCATGACAAATGATATTTCTTTTGATTTTCCCAGAAAAACTGTCATGCTGAACAGTGGATATGAAATGCCGATTTATGGGATTGGTACTTACAGCCTGACAGATGAAGTTTGTGTGGATTCCGTTACGGCGGCATTGAACAGCGGCGTTCGTCTGATAGATACCGCATATATGTACCATAATGAGGAAAGTGTGGGAGAGGCTGTCAGAAATTCCGGTATACCGAGGGAAGAAATTTTTGTGATAACAAAACTTTATCCCAATCAATTTTCTAATCCGGAAGCTGCGATTGAGGAAGCGCTTGCCAGATTAGATATAGAATATATTGATATGATGCTGCTTCATCACCCCGGGACAGGCGATGTTGAGGCTTATCTCGCAATGGAACAGGCGGTTGCTGATGGAAAGATACGTTCGATTGGCTTATCAAACTGGTATGTTGAGGAACTGGAGGAATTTTTACCGCAGATAAACATTACACCCGCTCTGGTTCAGAACGAAATACATCCTTATTATCAGGAAAACGATGTAATTCCATACATTCACAGCCTTGGGATTGCTGTGCAGGGCTGGTATCCGCTTGGCGGTAGGGGATATACGGCAGAACTGCTTGGAAATGAGGTCATTTCTGAGATTGCGGAGGTTCATGGAAAATCGTCTGCACAGGTTATTCTTCGGTGGAATCTTCAGAAAGGTGTTGTAGTTATTCCTGGTTCCAGTAATCCGGATCATATCCAGGAGAACACAGAACTATTTGATTTTGAATTAACCGAGGACGAAATGGAGCGTATTAATGCCCTTGACCGTGGCGAGAAACATGATTGGTATTAGAAAAGTGAAGGGGCTGATGCTTTAGGATTTGCGGAACAAATTCAGAAGTTTATATATTTAATATTCAGTTGGAGGTAAGGAAATGAAAGTATTAGCGATTAACAGTAGTGCCCGAAAGGATGGGAACACAGCAATTCTTATCAATACTGTGTTTGAGGAATTGCATCAGGCGGGAATTGAAACAGAGATGGTACAGCTTTCCGGCAAAATTATTGAACCCTGCAAGGCTTGTTGGGCTTGCGGCGGAAGGAAAAACTGTGTGCATAAAAAAGATTTATTTCAGGAAATTTTTAATAAGATGACACAGGCAGATGGGATCATTCTTGGCTCACCGGTTTATACGGCAAATATATCTGCGAATATGCAGGCTCTTTTGGAGCGTGCCTCAGTAGTGACGGATATGAATCGTAATGAGAATCTCTTTTGGCATAAAGTTGGTGCGGCTGTTACGGCGGCACGCAGAGGCGGTGCGTTAAATGCGCTTGATGCAATGAACCATTTCTTTATGTTGCAGAATATGTTTATTGTAGGTTCTTCTTATTGGCCAATGGCTTATGGGCAGATGCCAGGTGATGTAGAGAAGGATGAAGAAGGGCTTGCTACGATGAAAAATCTCGGTCGGAATATGGCGCATTTGTTGATTTCTTTGAATGCGGCTGACAGGCATAAGGGAATTTTTTAAGGAAGACCTAGAGGAAAGGCGGTTGTAAAATTGAGAAAAGGAATTTACCTGGTGCTTTCAATCCTACTACTTTTTACCATGGCTGGATGCGGAAATGAAAACAGTGAAAATGGGGCGGAAAGCAATCTGACGCAAACAGGCGGGCAGGCAGACCAATCGACAAATCATGAACAAGAAGGCTCTGAAACTGAAAATCAAGAATCACCAGAGGCAGTTTCGGAGCCGGAACAGGAGCCGGATATGGAAACAAAAACTTTGGTAGTGTATTTTTCTGCTACAGGTACGACAAGACCGCTGGCAGAATATACGGCAGAAATTCTTGATGCAGATATTTATGAAATAGTGGCGGAAGAACCTTATACAGAGGATGACCTTGCATATTATACGAATGGCAGGGCAGACCAGGAACAAAACGATCCCAATGTGCGGCCTGCAATTTCCGGCAGCGTGGAAAATATGGAACGATATGATACGATAATCCTTGGCTATCCGATTTGGCATGGACAAGCTCCTCGCATTATCAGTACATTTTTAGAAAGCTATGATTTTTCGGGAAAGACAATTGTGCCATTTTGCACTTCACATAGCAGTGGGATTGGTTCTAGTGCAAGCAACCTTCATTCCCTGTGTCCGGATTCAACAAAATGGCTGGATGGGGAGCGGTTTGAGGGTGGAACTTCAAAAGAAACAATCAGAAATTGGCTTGAAAAAAGGATAATGACTTTTATGAAAGCTTGATAAAGTTCATATCGGATCATGGTTATATGCCAAAAGTATATTGCATAGAGGGGTGCCCATTACGTCTGAATATTTGAAAGATGCAGGTTTGGAGGGTAAGATACCATTTGTTGTAAAAATAAAAAATGTAGGTAACTGCAAGGCAAATGATATAAATATACAAATTCATATGCCTACTGGAGTGAGAATTTTTAGTAAAGTTATGCTTGAAGAACTAAAAGAGCCTAAAGCTCCAGAAACTTTAGAAAATCCAATAAATTGGTTTTATAGTAAATCATATTTGGGAGCAGCAACGTCGTCATTGGAGAATATTTTTAATGTAGGGAGAGGAATAGGCGCATACAATATATCTCCATTGACAAATTCATTTAGTATTAATAATGATGAAGAAATTAAGGATAACTGCTTGAATATTTGGAATCGAAGTATGATACATACAGGAGAATATGAATCAGAGGAAGATTCAAAAAGAATGTTTGAACATGCATGTGCTTTTTGTGATTTGGGAAAAGGCTATTCCTGCAGCCTTTTCCCATACATTTGTTTATGCTCAGAAACGGTACTACCACAAGAGAAAATTGTTTTAGAATGATGTGTTGCTCCCTCTCAATTTTTACGGTACTCTTTCGGTAGGACTTCAAAATATGTTTTAAATGCCGCAGTAAATTTGCTCTGACTGTCATAGCCGACAGCCTGTGCGATTTCAGCTATGCTCTTATTCGTTTCTTTTAACAGTTTCGCAGCCTGTCGCATTCGGTGTTCCTTGATATGTGCTGCAATGGAAGTTCCATAAACAGACTTGAAAACATTTTTCAAAGTTGTTTGATTGATGAGATATTGTTTTGAAAGTTCCTCTATGGTAATTCTTTGCTCCATGTGTTGCAAAAGCTGGTCATGAATTTTTCGGATAGTTTCTGTTAGCTCGAATTGATATTCAACCAATTTGCTTTGGGGAGTAAATTCCATTTTGTTAAGGTATAACAACAATTCTAAAACTTTGATTTTCTGGTATGGAAGCGTAAGCGTTTCAGGCTGGTCATAAAATGCAGAAAAGATACTTTCCGTCTGTTCATTTCCGGCAAGAAAGACAGGACTATCGTTTTGGCAAAATTTTTTAGGCAATACGGTTTCAAAAATAGTACTGTTTTCCAGCAGGTCAGGTGGATTTCCAGAGGCTTTTGGCAGATCAATATAAATACTAAGTCCCTGATACCTATTGTTTGGAAACGTAAGTACAGAATCCGTACAGGCTTTCATGGTATGGAGAGAAAAATCTCCCGGATTCAGATATATACGGTTTCCGTTTTTCATCTCCCACATAAGCTGTCCGGATTTGCAGTAGTTAATCTGAATAATATGTGATATAGCCTTATGCCGCACAGAAAAAGAATCAGTTGAAAATGTAAGATAGCATAACTCAATACCGGAATAAAGCGGAATGAGAGTCTGTGATACCTCTTGATGAAATTTCTCCACATTTTTTTGTATTTTTTTCAATTCCTCATTCATAGGGCAGACCTCATAATTCAGGACAGGTGATTTCCATAACCTGCTCAATCATCTGATGCAGCAGACGTCCCTGTGGCGTATCTGCGGCACGATAGTAAACCTCTTTTCCTTCACGCCGGCAAACAATAAGACCGCTGTTTTTCAATGGTCTGAGATGATGTGACACTGCCGGACTTGACATATGAAGCATATCTGAAATATTGAGGACACATTCCTCCTGGTGGCAGAGAAGCCAGAAAATTCGGATTCTGGTGGTATCTCCAAGCTGTTTGAAAACTTCCGCTACGGTTTGAAAATAATCTACATGGTCTAACTGTTTCTGGATTAGTACAGTCTGTTGTCCTTCGCCATGTTGATGTGGCAATTTCATATTATCCATATTGTTTTCCTTTCTTTTATTTGTATTTCGCCCAAACGGAAATACTTTTCGCCCGTTTGGGAGGGAATGCTTTGGGGATATTGACGTGTGTCTTTTTCCGTATTATACTACGGCTATGATGATTAAACAAGTACTTAATCACTGAATTTAAAAATAACAAGGAGGACTTTACAATGAAGAAAACTTACAAGATCGAGGTAGACTGTGCCAACTGCGCAAATTTGATGGAGGATGCGGCTCGCAAGACTGCTGGTGTGCAGAGCGCAACAGTTAATTTCATGACACAGAAAATGATTGTGGAGTTTGATGAGGGGCAGGAGCCGAAAGATGTCATGAAGAACGTGCTGGATGCTTGTAAAAAAGTGGAGCCGGACTGCGAGATTTTTCTTTAAGCGGTAGCTGCCTGTGACAGAGTGACACCCTTAAAATGCGCCGCTGCAATTTAGGGGTGTTATTTTTACCAATAACGATTAAATAATTAAGCATATTTTGAAAGGAGTTTCATTATGGAGGAATTAGTAATAAGTATATTACTTATGGTTGTCATTATAATGGCTGCGTCGCTTCTTATTTTTGTTGGCAGCCGCAAAGATGGAATGACAAAAAAGCAAAGGGTTATGATGATTCGGATTTTACTCAGTGCCGGAATCTTGCTGGCACTCCAGTTTATTTCCGCAGAGATGTTCGATACAGCCTGCGGGTATTTATTCCCGTCTGCCGGAAGATGGCTTCGTTTTGCGTGCTATTTGATTAATTATCTGATTATCGGATATGACATTTTACGGAAGGCTATAAAGGGTATTAAAAACCGTCAGGTATTTGATGAGAGCTTTCTGATGGCTGTGGCTACGATTGGGGCAATGGCACTGGCTATTTATGAAAATGGAGAATATCTGGAAGCCATTGCTGTTATGCTGTTTTATCAGATTGGGGAGTGGTTTCAGGGATATGCGGTTGGTAAGAGCCGCCGGAATATCAGTAACCTGATGGACATTCGTCCTGATTATGCAAATGTTGAGAGAAATGGAAAATTAGAGCAGATTGATCCGGATGAAGTAGGGATCGGCAGCGTGATTGTTGTTCAGCCGGGAGAGAAAGTGCCGATTGACGGGATTATCGCCTGTGGTGCTTCCAGTCTGAATACCAGTGCATTGACCGGGGAAAGTCTGCCGAGGGAGGCAAAAGTAGGTGATGAAGTAATCAGCGGCTGTATCAGTATGACAGGAGTATTGAAGATACAGACAACAAAAGAGTTTGGAGAATCTACGGTTTCTAAGATTTTGGATTTGGTGGAAAATGCAAGTTCCCGCAAATCGAAATCAGAGGATTTTATCTCGAAGTTTGCAAAAATCTATACTCCGGCTGTCTGCTATGCAGCATTGGCGCTGGCATTCCTTCCTCCTGTTGTCCGTATGCTTTTTATGGGGCTGTCTGCCGATTGGGGAGTCTGGATTTACCGGGCATTGACATTCCTTGTTATCAGTTGTCCTTGTGCGCTTGTTATCAGTATTCCTTTAAGTTTCTTTGCAGGTATCGGAGGAGCAAGCAAGGAGGGTGTTTTGGTGAAAGGCTCCAATTATCTGGAAATCCTCTCCCAGACAAAATATGTTGTTTTTGACAAAACCGGAACCATGACAAAGGGTGTCTTTGAAGTAAATGGGATTCACCATTCTACCATAGGGAATGAAAAATTGTTAGAGTATGCTGCTTTTGCAGAAAGCGCGTCTTCCCACCCGATCAGCAAGAGTTTACAGCGGGCATATGGGAGAGAAATTGACAGGACTCGTGTATCGGATATACAGGAAATCAGCGGAAACGGTGTGACTGCAAAAGTAGACGGCATAGAGGTTGCAGCCGGGAACGATAAACTGATGAAGCATTTGAATATTCTTTATCAGGACTGTCACCAGACCGGAACAATTATCCACATGGCAATTAATGGGAAATATGCAGGTCATATCGTGATTTCTGATATTATTAAACCTCATTCTAAGGCGGCGATTGCGGAATTGAAGAAAGCGGGAGTAGATAAGACCGTCATGCTGACCGGAGATGCAAAGAAAGTGGCAAATCAGGTTGCTGCATCACTTGGGATTGATGAAGTTTACAGCGAACTTTTGCCAGCAGATAAGGTTGAAAAAGTAGAAGAACTTCTGCGGGTGAAGCCTGGCAAGGCAAAGCTGGCATTTGTGGGTGACGGTATCAATGACGCACCTGTGCTTTCCAGAGCGGATATTGGTATCGCTATGGGGGCAATGGGTTCCGATGCGGCAATCGAAGCAGCGGATATTGTTCTGATGGATGACGATCCGATTAAGATTGCAAAAGCAATCAAGATTTCAAGGAAGTGTCTGAGGATTGTGTACCAGAATATTACGATGGCGCTTGTTGTGAAATTTGCTTGTCTTGCATTAGGAGCTGTGGGCATTGCGAATATGTATCTGGCGATTTTTGCAGATGTAGGTGTTATGATTCTTGCTGTGCTGAACGCAATCCGTTGTCTGTTTGTGAAAAAACTGTAAGGAAGGAGGGGTTCCTTTGGCGGAATATCAGGTCGGTCAAATTTATGAAGGACTGAAAGAAAGCGATTTGTACATTCTTACGGAATTTTTTAAGATGCTTGGGAACCCTACCCGTATTCGTATCCTGTTTCTTTTAATGGAACAGGATGCGAATGTCGGTGATCTGGCGGAGCAGCTTGGGATTACGCAGTCTG
This sequence comes from Schaedlerella arabinosiphila, assembly GCF_003885045.1. Taxonomy (GTDB): domain Bacteria; phylum Bacillota; class Clostridia; order Lachnospirales; family Lachnospiraceae; genus Schaedlerella; species Schaedlerella arabinosiphila. Next base: position 78,219 of record NZ_RHJS01000002.1, read on the forward strand.
CGGTATCGCATCAGCTTAACTTGCTGAAGTCGAATAAATTGGTAAGGCGGCGCAGAGATGGAAAAATGATATTTTATGCTTTAGTGGATGAGCATGTGCAGATGGTAATTGAAAAAGGGGCAGAGCATATTTGTGGGCGGTAAAAATGAGGTGACTATAAAATGACAATGGATGAATTGAAACCAAAACAAAGTGCCTATATCCGTTCCGTAGGCGGAGCAGGCGCACTCAGGCATCATTTGCTGGATATGGGGCTTACACCGAAAACAGAGGTTACGATTCAAAAGATTGCACCTATGGGTGATCCAGTGCAGATTGAGCTAAGGGGTTATGAATTAACATTGAGGGTTGATGAAGCGCAAAAAATTATGGTGGAGAAAGTTCATACCAAAGCGGAAAAAATTCATGCCCCACAAAGAACACAGGCAGTAGAACACCCAGGTGTCGGTGAACTTGGCAGGGCGAAAAGTTATCATGTTCATGATGCGGCGAATGAGATAGCTGAAGGAGCAAAGATTACTTTCGCACTGGTAAGGAAATCAGAATTGCGGGAAAACCACTTTGTTCAACCAGCTCACAGGGGCAAATCAGCATGTGGGAAACTTTCCCGGAGTAACGGTTGACCGCAAAGATGGAACAATCCGTAAACATTCAGAGGCGGTTGTTACAGATTTACCGGGAATCTATTCTCTTTCCCCCTATTCCAGTGAGGAAATTGTGACAAGGGATTTTCTAATGGATACGCACCCGGACGGGATTATCAATATTGTTGACGCTACCAATATGGAGAGGAATCTGTACCTTACCATGCAGCTCATGGAGCTTGGTATTCCGATGGTGCTGGCATTGAATATGATGGATGAAGTACGGGCAAACGGTGGTTCTGTCAGGGTAAATGAACTGGAAGAAATTCTTGGTATTCCGGTAGTACCGATTTCCGCAGCAAAAAACGAGGGGATTGAGGAACTGATTGACCATGCACTTCATGTGGCGAGGTACAGGGAAAGTCCCGGCAGGGTTGATTTTTGTCCGGCAAGTAACGATGAACATGATTCTGTGGGCGCAGTACATCGGTGCATTCATGCGGCAGTACACATATTGGAGCCAGAGGCAAAAGAGAAAGGGTTGCCAGTCCGCTTCACAGTTACAAAACTGGTAGAAAATGACCGCCTGATGAAAGAGAAACTTTCTATTTCTCCTGAAAAAGCGGACATATTTGAACATCTTGTTTCTGTATTGGAAGCGGAAACAGGACTTGACCGAGAAGCTGCGCTTGCAAATATGAGATTTTCGTTTATTGAAGCTCTGTGTGCAAAAACAGTAGTCCGTCCCCATGAAAGCCGGGAACATAAACGCAGTATGTCGATAGATCGGATTTTAACAGGAAAGTATACAGCGATTCCATGTTTTATCGGGATTATGGCTCTTGTATTTGTTATGACGTTTAGTTTAATTGGTGCGGCATTGTCTGATCTGATGGGTATGGGAATTGATAGGGTGATTGCTTTGCTTGATCGGTTGCTTGTAAAGGCGCAGGTGAATCCGGTGGTTCACTCCCTTGTGATTGACGGTGTTTGTAGCGGTGTGGGAAGTGTACTCAGTTTGCTGCCAACGATTGTGACTATGTTTTTCTTCCTCTCCATTTTGGAGGACACTGGATATATTGCGAGAGTGGCTTTTGTCATGGACAGGCTGCTTCGTAAAATTGGGCTTTCAGGGAGAAGTATTGTTCCTATGCTGATTGGTTTTGGATGTTCAGTTCCTGCGATTATGGCTACCAGAACGCTTTCCAGTGAACGGGATCATAAAATGACAATTCTGCTGGTTCCATTTATGAGCTGTACCGCCAAGCTGCCGATTTACACTCTGATGATTAGTGCGTTTTTCCCAAGAAGGTATCAGGCGCTTATTATGGTTGGGTTGTATGCTTTAGGGATTATCTGCGGTATTTTATATGCGTTACTTTTAAAGGGGACAAAATATAAGGGAGCGCCGGTTCCGTTTGTAATGGAACTTCCAAACTATCGGTTTCCTTCAGCAAAAAGTGTGTGGCAGCTTATCGTGGAAAAGGCGAAAGGATTTGCTAAGAAAGCCTTTACAATTATTTTTGTAGCTTCTCTTGTAATCTGGTTTTTACAGACCTTTGATATAAGGCTGAATGTTGCTGCTTCTGCGGAAGAAAGCCTGCTGGCACTATTGGGCGGGGTAGCTGCTCCTTTATTTGCACCTCTTGGATTTGGAGATTGGAGAGTTTCTACGGCATTGATTACCGGATTTACTGCAAAGGAGAGCGTTGTATCTACGCTGACGGTTCTTTTGGGCGGGGATGTATCTTTGCTTGGAACATTGTTTACGCCTTTTACCGCATTTGTATTTCTTGTATTTACCTTGCTGTATACACCATGTGTTGCGGCTGTTGCAACTATGAAGCGGGAAATGGGCGGAACTAAGGCAGCGGCTGGAACTGTAATCGTACAATGTGCAATCGCTTGGATTGTGGCATTTGCTGTTCACAGTGTAGGGGCTGCTGTTGGGCTTGTATAGAGGAGGATTTGATGATGAATTTGGCAAGTATCGCTGTACTTGGCATTGTAGCTGGTCTGTTGATATTATCCATTGTTTATTCCCGAAGAAAGGGAATAAACGAATGCAATGGGAATTGTGCTGAATGTGTTGTTCAATGTACAGATAAAAAATAAACTGATAAATTGAAATACCTCTGGCACAAGTTCTCTATTCCGGAGGTATTTCAACCTGCCTTCTGTGTCAGTTATCTGTCTGACCTATTTTTGTGTGATACAGTTCGATTATATCCTGTAAAGAAATGCTGGACATATGTTTTTCGGTTCCTTTTTGTATTTCGTTGTAGTAATCCTGCAGAGCCAGTTGGATATTAACCCCTACTCCGCAATCTGGATTGGTGTGTGTATCAAGATGCAGAAGCGGCTTACTTCCCTCAACAGCTTTATAAATATCCAAAAGTGTGATTTCCTCTGTGGGTTTTGCCAGGGAAGGCTTTGCATGACCGTTTATGCTGGACATCAATCCTGCCTTTTTTAATTTCATCATGATCTGTCGGACAAAAGCCGGGTTTGTCTGAATACTGTCAGCAATTACAGTGCTGCTTAGGTCATACTCCTGATGGATTGCAATAAAAGCCATGATATGCACTGCGTCACTTAATTTTGTAGAATATTTCATGAAAAACTCCTTTGCTGTAAATTTAATTTTAACAGCCACTTGACTTGTTATATGGATAGTGCTATACTTTTGATTTGTTGTTATTTATATAATAACAACAAATCAAATGAAAGTCAATAAAAAGAGTTGAAAGGAAAAGAAAGCAAACATGAATCGAGAGTATGATAGAAAAGCAGATATCCTACTTGAACAGATTGAGAGAGCAGATGCCGTCTGTGTAGGGGCGGCTGCGGGGATGTCCGTTGCCACAGGCTATGATATGGCGTATCACAGCGATAAACATTTTAAGAAATATTTTGGGGAATTTGAAAAAAAGTACGGATTTCAGGGGAGCTTTAACGGATATTATTACCCATACCCGACCAGTGAAGAACGCTGGGCATTTCTGGCGACCTCCATCCATGCAAGTCTGGAGCTTCCGGACGGTCCTGCCTATGAAAATCTGTTTGAACTTCTGAAAGGAAAGAATTATTTTGTGGTGACAACCAATCAGGACACCTTATTTAGCAGACGCTTTCCGGAAGAAAGAGTCAGTACCATTCAGGGAGATTTCAGATGGCTTCAGTGTGTGCGTCCCTGTCATGACGAGCTGTTTGAAAGTAAAAGTATGATTGAGGAGATGTATGCAAATATAAAGGACTGCCGGATTCCTACAGAATTGATTCCGCACTGTCCGAAATGTGGAAGGGAACTGGAGCCGTGGGTTCGGGGCTACACGTTTCTGCAAGGCAGAAAATATAAAGAGGAATACGAAAAGTGGAATCATTTTCTGATGGAAAATAAACATAAAAAAATACTTTTTCTGGAACTTGGGGTGGGGCGCATGACGCCCATGTTCATTCAGCAGCCCTTTTGGAATATGACATGCTCCCTGCCGCAAGCCTATTACATTACAATCAACCCAAAAGATGCACTGCTTCCAAAGGAGTTAGAAAGAAAAGGAACTGCGATAAAAGAGGATATTGCAGTGGTTCTGGAAAAAACAGTTAAAAAAATATGGTGCAAAGAATGAAGAATAAAGAAAATCTGGAACTTCTGGCAGAAAAAATCCGTCAGGTAGATGCAGTTGTGATTGGGGGTGGTTCCGGGCTTTCCAGTGCAGCAGGCTATAATCACTACCATTGGATGCCTTATCTGGAAGGACAGTTGCAGGATTTTATTATTGCTATTCTTCACCAGAGCAACAGTGGGCATATTACGCACGTTATATACAAAGTCTGTGGGATGCCCCAACGGGGCAGACTTATTATGTCTTGGCGGAGATTGTAAGGGGAAAAGAAGTATTTATATTAACAACCAATGTGGATATGCAGTTTGAACGGGTATTTCCCCAAAATTCTATTTGCAGTTATCAGGGGAATGTGGGCTATTTTCAATGCAGCCAGCCCTGCCATGACCGGATTTATCCGAATGAGAACATCATCCGGGAGATGTGTGAAAATATGCTGGGAATGCGGATACCTTCGGAACCGCTTCCAAGATGCCGGGTATGTGGACGGATCATGGTTCCGTGGGTAAGAGATGATACGTTTCTGGAGGGGCGGGACTGGAAAGATGGTGTAATACGCTACGAATCTTTTCTGAAACAATGTCTGACAAAAGAAAATGCAAAAAGCGTTTTGCTACTGGAATTAGGGGTAGGAGAAATGACGCCCGGTATTATTAAATTGCCCTTTTGGGAAATGGCATATAAAAACAAAGGTGCTTTTTATGTCTGTATGAATCAGGAAGATTCTTCTTCCCCGGAGCATTTGAAAAACAAAAGCCTGTATATAGATGGTGATTTATCAAAAACTTTACAGGATTTAAAACAGATTATGAAAGGAAAGGCAGGGACAGGAAAGTGAATGTATATCAGAAAATAAAGCAAATCATCAGTGAAGCGGACGGGGTGTTGATCGGAGCCAGCAACGGATTATCCATAGCAGAGGGGTATCATTTATTTACGGATGATGCGTGGTTTCGTGAAAGAATGGGTGATTTCAGGGAAAAATATGGTATTTACTGTATTTTGCAGGGGATGGCTGTTTCCTATTCTTCCGAGGAAGAAAGATGGGCATATTTCAGCCGAATCATCAAAGAAAAGTGTTTGCAGGATGAACCGACGCAGATTATGAAGGATATGTATGAACTTGTAAAGGAAAAGGATTATTTTGTTGTTACGTCCAATGGGGAGGATCACTTTATCCCGGCAGGTTTCGAGGAAGAACGTGTATTTGAAATGGAAGGCAAGCTGACAGAAATGCGTTGCACAAAGGGCTGCTGTGATGAAGTCTATCCAGACAGGGAGGCAGTTCTTCGCATGGCAGAGGCGGAAACAGATGGCAGAGTGCCGGAAAGACTTTTGCCCAGATGCCCAAAATGCGGCGGGAGTATGGAAGTAAATTATGGGGAGTACTCCTCTTTTCAGGGGAAAAAGAACTGGCAGGAAAAAGCTGCCCGCTATCAGGGATTTGTAAATCGTATGCGTGGAAAAAAACTTGTCATTTTAGAGTTTGGTGTTGGCTGGCGCAATCAGATGATAAAAATGCCATTTATGCAGCTTACGGCAGCAGAACCTCATGCTAAGTATATTACTTTCAACAAAGGTGAGATTTACATTCCTGACGGGATACAGGGAAAGTCCATTGGTGTGGATCAGGATATTGCAGCGGCGTTGCGTGAAATTGTGAAAGTGGGGTAGGGCTATGCAGGAAAAATGGATGGAGGGATTACCGGAATGGAAACTGATAAGACCTGTATTTGATAAGTGGAATGATATTCTGGAAAATCAGGTTACGTTTACATTAGAGAACAGTGAAAAGCACACAGGCGCACATTGCAGGCGTGTAATGCTCTACGCATTAGCAATCGCACAGCGTCAGGGGGTGCCGGAAGAAGATAAAGATATATTGGGGGCTGCTGCGGCATTTCATGATTCCAGACGGCAGGATGACTGGTTGGATGTTGGACATGGACAGCGTGCGGCAGATTATTATCGGGAATATTGTGTATCCCATGAACTGGAGTTTAAACAGAAGTGCTATGATATTATTTATTATCATGATCGTGACGACCAGACTGGAATTGATGTCATTTCAGGAAGGAGTCCATTAGGGCAGAATAGTGTGGTGATTTACAAGATTTTTAAGGATGCAGATGCCCTTGACCGGTTTCGTTTGTAAGCGTTACAAAACACACCGTAATGAAAAGAAGTGCATGTCGTGATATACTCTATCAAAACATACACTTCTTTTTTGTTCTATGTTCCCTGAGTCGGCAGCTTTCTGGCAGTGTCTCAGACCAGGGAAGATATGCTTCCAGTAATTCAGGATGGTTTCGGTGATCGAGATCCGGCAGGCTTTCTAATAAATAACATAGATAGCCAAATACATCCAGATGATTCAGTTTCGCTGTTTCTACCAATGTATATACGATGCCGCTGGCTCTTGCCCCTGCCGGTGAGTCCGCAAACAGCCATGCCTTGCGTTCGGTTGCAAATGGACGGATACTGGTCTCGGCACGAAATCCGAATATTCGGATATCGTGCCGAGCGGTGTGCGAAATCCTATGCGACGGGGAGAAAGAACGTCCTTTTCCACGATACGGTAAAGGGCGCGAGAACCAGTGCCATCATCTACAGCCTGGTAGAAAACGCAAAGGCAAACCACCTGAATGTGTTCCAATACCTCTACACACTGTTGCTGTACATGCCGGACTATAAAGAGGAGCCCGCAGGTGTGGAAGCGATGATGCCGTGGAGCGAGTTTATAAAGGAGCGCTGTACCAGAGTGATGGATACAGAAACAGAAACACCGGAAAACAGGGGGCAGATACCGCTCTGAGAGGAGCCGCCCCCCATTTTGTGATGGAACAAGGATCTCTGATAGAAGATGATATTTTGCTGACAGTACTAAGGCCTGATGGAGCCTTCCCACGTTTGAAATATAGATTTATACACTTCGGATTCATTAGCTCATTTATAAGAAGCTGCTTCTTAATCAAGATTACCCCATAGATTTCAGAAAATGTAAAAACGATAGGTTATTCATCGCTTACTACATAAAGAAAATCGAAGCGTTGAGGGAGGAAGAACGCAGGTTATGTGAGCAGATCCAAAGGCTGCAGGAAGAAAATGAGAAGGGTGCAGAGGAAGGTGAGATACAGCAGGATGAAACAGAGCAATATGGAAAGTTCAAGAGCCTTACCAGAGATGTAGTGGAACAGTGGATTGATTGCATATATGTATATGGGAAAGCGCAGTTTGATATAGTTTTTCTATAAAAACATACAAGAAATCAATCGTAAAAATTTACGATTGATTTCTTGCGCGTTTCTGCATATAATATAATCAATAAAATTGGAAAGGGGACGAATGTTATGCATGAAACAAGGATATTAGAATTTAAGGAAACAATTACAAATACTTTTTTAAAAACAGTAAGCGCCTTTTCAAATTATGATGGTGGAAGAATCCTTTTTGGAATTGATGACGATGGTAATGTCAAAGGATTAGCAGACGTAAAACAAGCATGCCTGGATATTGAAAATAAAATTAATGATAGTATTTCTCCTCAGCCTAATTATACGCTTGAAATACAAAATAATGATAAAACAATAACACTAACCGTAGAAAGTGGTGTTCAGAAGCCCTATTTATATAAATCAAAAGCATACAAGAGAAATGATACGGCGACGATAGAGGTAGATACACTGGAATTTTCAAGACTTATTTTAGAAGGCCAGAATATTGGATTTGAAGAGTTGCCATGTAAAGATCAGAAGATAACTTTTGAAGTTTTGAGTCATAAGTTGAAAGAAAGTATTCAAATCGAAACATTTAATCAGGATACATTAAGAACATTGAACTTATATGACAGTGTCAACGGATATAATAATGCGGCAGGTCTTTTGGCAGATAAAAATCATTTTTCGGGAATTGACATAGTGAAATTTGGTGAAAATATCAGTATCATTCAAAAGAGGGCAACATTTGAAAATATATCGGTATTGGATGCATACGAGAAGTCGTTAGATGTATTTAGAGATTATTATCAATACGAAGAAATACAGGGTGCTGATAGAAAAAGGATTGAAAAAATACCGGAAGCCGCATACAGGGAAGCCATTGCAAATGCCTTGGTTCACCGAGTCTGGGATGTGGAATCGCAGATTCGGGTTCTAATGTTTGATGATAGAATAGAAATTATTTCTCCCGGAGGTTTGCCATCCGGAATAACGGAAGAAGAATATTTATCCGGTAAAATTTCTGTTTTAAGAAATAGAAATCTTGCAAATGTATTTTATAGGTTAGGGTTTGTTGAGATATTCGGAACGGGAATTACCAGAATAAAACAACGCTATGAAGAAGGATTAAAAAAACCGGGTTTTGAAGTATCAGAAAATACAATTAAGATTGTGCTTCCGTTATTTGAAAAAAACCTGAATTTAACGGAAGATGAAAAAACGGTATATAAAATTTTAAGCAAGACAATGCTGAAATCAATCAGTGAAATTGCACCATATGTTCCTTTTGGTAAATCGAAGACAACACAATTATTGAAAGAAATGGGGCAAAAGGGTGTCATAAAAGTTGAAGGCAGGGGAAGAGGCACAAAGTATATAATAAAATAGAAAGTACAGGCTTCATGCAAAAGGAACATCCGAATGAAAAACGTGCAGAAATAAACGTAAAAAACAGTATAATAGTGGAACAATTTTGCAATGATTTGACAATGGAAGGGGAAATAAATAAACTAAATAATGAATATAGAAGCATACAATTTAGATTCTCTGCGAAAGTTAGTCCGAAATCTCCAGGACGAAAACAAAAGATTGAAAGAATTGCTGGACAAGGCAGATGTTGCTTATGAGTCAGGAAATGTGTTTGAAGAAAAAATAGAAACCATCGAAGAATATGATCCAGACCAGGGTGGGCGCATCCAGAGTAAATACATTACAGAAGAGCTGGCAAACCGATTTTTTGCAATGTTTTGGGGGAGAATGGATGTTTATGCCAAAAGAGGCACGAAAGGCGGATATTTTCCACAGTGTGATAATAGATGGAATAATCGGATATGCCCAAAACAGCGTGGTGAAAAAGTCAATTGCGAAGCCTGCGAGCATAGGAGGTGGACGGAACTTAAGCCCAAGAAAATTATAGAGCATCTTCTCGGATATAGAGAAGATGGTGCGGATGTACTAGGAGTATATCCACTGCTACCAGATGGCACATGCCGGTTGGTCGTTTTTGATTTTGACAATCATGAGAAAGGTGCTGAAAAGACAGATTTTGCAAATACGAATGATGAATGGCATGAAGAAGTGGATGCTTTAAGACTTATCTGTGAAAGAAACGGCATCACACCATTAGTCGAAAGATCAAGGTCAGGCAGAGGCGCGCATGTATGGATATTTTTCAAAAAACCGATATCCGCTGCTCTTGCAAGAAATTTCGGCTTCTTGCTGTTGGATAAAGGCTCAACTTCGATTAATCTGAAATCTTTTCATTATTATGACCGAATGTATCCGTCTCAGGATGCTGCAAGCAGTATTGGAAATCTCATTGCATTGCCGCTGCAGGGACAGGCACTGAAAAATGGAAACAGTGCTTTTGTTGATAAAAATTGGAATGCTTATCCGGATCAATGGGACATTTTGCTCAATCATACTCAAAAACTGTCAAAAGAAGATGTAGAAAAATATATGGCAAAATGGCAGACAGAGCTTGCCAGAGAAAAGGAAATGCTGGTTCCTTCCAATTCCGGAAATCGTCCAAAGCCCTGGAAGAAAAAAGAGGGATTTGTAAAATCGGATGTTGTTGGAAAAATGCACATAGTTCTCGGGGATGGAGTATATGTCGATACATTAAATTTGATGCCGCGTCTGCAAAATCAGATTCGAAGTATGGCTGCTTTTGATAATCCTGTATTTTATAAAAACAGGAGGCTTGGATATTCTAATTACTACAATTTCAGTGCCGTTTATATGGGGAAAGATCAGGATGGTTATATCTGTATTCCAAGAGGACTTCGGGATGACCTGCTTAGTTCCTGCAAAGAAGCAGGTATTGAGTATGATATTTTAGATTACAGAGAAAAGGGAAGACCTATAAGAGTGTCTTTTCATGGTGATTTAAAGACGCAGCAGAATCTGGCGGCACAGCATCTGCTTGCATTTGACCATGGGATTCTCAGTGCAGCTACAGCATTTGGAAAAACGGTAGTCTGCAGCTATCTGATTTCAGAAAGAAAAGTGAATACACTTATTTTGCTTCAAAGTAAAGATTTGCTGGAACAGTGGGTGGATGAGTTAAATAAATTTTTAAGCATAGACGAGGAGCCGCCGATTTATAAAACAAAAAGCGGGAGGAAAAAACACAGGAAAAGCGTCATAGGTATTTTGCATGGCAGCAAAAATACTTTGACAGGTATCATTGATGTGGCGATGGTCGGCTCGATGTATAGTAAAGGAAAATTCAATGATTTTGTTAATTCTTACGGTATGGTTGTGATGGATGAGTGCCATCACTGCGGTTCCAATACATCTGTGGAAGTGATGCAGAAGGTAAATGCCAGATATGTTTATGGTGTGACGGCAACGCCTAAAAGAGGGGATAATCTGGAGAAAATAATCCATATGCTTTTGGGTCCGATCAGACACAGCTATACGGCAAAAGAGCGGGCAGTTGAACAGGGGATCGGGCACTATGTATATCCGCGGTATACAAGGGTGGTTGATACAAATGAAAGTAAAAATGGTATTAATAGTGCATATGCTTTGATCAGTACGAATACTGTTCGGAATGAAATGATTCTTGCTGATACAAGAATTTGTGTGAAAGAAGGAAGAACCCCTGTGATTCTCACAAGGTACAAAGAGCAGGCAAAATACTTGTATGATAATTTGCAGAAAGACGCAGATTATGTGTTTATCCTATATGGAGATAACAGTGATAAGGAAAATTCAGAAGTCAGAAGAAAACTAAAAGAGGTGACCAGGAATCAGAGTTTGATTTTGGTGGCAACGGGGCAGAAGATAGGAGAAGGGTTCGATTATCCGAGACTGGATACTTTGATGCTGGCTTCGCCCGTTTCTTTTGCAGGCAGACTTGAGCAGTACATTGGAAGATTGAATCGTGACTATGAGGGTAAAAAGGAAGTCATAGTATATGATTACGTAGATTCTCATATCCGGGTTTTTGATAATATGTACTCAAAAAGGCTGCGTACCTATAAACGAACAGGATTTCAATTGATAACGAATCGTATTCTTTCAAAACAGACAGTAAATTCAATTTATGATTCCGGGAATTACATGGATGTATTTGAGAGGGATATTGTTGAGGCAGAAAAGAAAATCATTGTGTCCAGTCCAGAACTTACGCAGGATAAGATAGAGCGTTTTATCTATCTTGTCAAGGCAAGGCAGGAAGCTGGAATAACAGTGACAGTCATAACAATAGAACCACAGAACATATCTTATGGAAGTCCGGAGTTTTGCCAGAGATTCATTCAAGAAATGCGGGAAAGTGGCATTCAAGTCATCGTAAAGGAGGATGTAATCGAACATTTTGCTATTATAGACGATGAACTTGTGTGGCATGGAGGAATGAACTTGCTGGGAAAAGAAGATGTATGGGATAATCTGATGCGTATCAGGTCTGATCAGGTTGCTGAAGAGCTGCTGGAGATTGCGCTGAAGAAAAAAGTTCGAGATTTTACTTGTAAATAGCGAAAAAATGATTATAATAATTATTAGATTAGAATGTGATTTGAATTGGACGGGAGATTTTTATGTTCGTTGAAAACAAGACAACTGAATTCAAGAGAGTATACGTTGAAGATATTAAAAATACGATTGTTGCCTTTGCAAATTGTGATGGGGGTACACTTTATATTGGAGTGGACGATGACGGAACAGTTTATGGTGTAGACGATGTTGATGGTACTATGCTGCGTGTAACCAATGCGATCAGAGATGCTGTGCGCCCAGATGTTACGATGTTTGTTGAATGTCATAATGATGTCATGGATGAAAAGCCTGTTGTGTGTGTAAGTGTCCAACGTGGTACTGCAAGACCTTATTATTTGCATGGAAAGGGAATCCGTCCAGAGGGTGTTTATGTTCGTCAGGGAGCATCGACAGTTCCGGCAACAGACGCTGCTATCCTGAATATGATCAAGGAGACCAGCGGTGACAGTTATGAGGCGGCACGTTCTCTTAATCAGCATCTTACTTTTAATAAATCGATCGACTTTTTCAAAAAACGGAAGGTAGAGTTTGGAAAAGCCCAAATGCGTACACTTCATTTGATTGGAGAAGATGATATGTACACGAATTTGGCGTTTTTGCTGTCTGAGCAATGTACACATATGATCAAACTGGCTGTTTTTGAAGGGAGTAAGAAATCTGTATTTAAGGACCGCCGGGAATTGTCGGGCTCCCTTTTGAAGCAACTGGAGGAAGCCTTCGATTATATTGATCGTTTCAATCGCACCCGTGCAGAATTTTCTGGACTGGATCGGTTAGATATGCGAGACTATCCTCCAGAGTCAATCCGTGAAGCATTACTGAATGCTATCGTCCACAGAGACTATTCATTCAGCGGGTCTACTCTTATCAGTATTTTTGAAGACCGAATTGAATTCGTAACAATCGGTGGTTTGGTGAAAGGCATTGTATTGGATGACGTGATGCTGGGGGTGTCCGTATTGCGCAATCAGAATTTAGCCAATATTTTTTATCGCCTGCGGCTGATCGAAGCATATGGTACAGGAATTCTAAAAATCAATGAATGTTATAATGATTATGCTGTGAAACCTATGATAGAAACAACATGTAATGCTTTTAAGATTACGCTTCCTAATACCAATTTTCATTCTCAAGAGCAAAAAGCTTCAAATACCCTTAAAATGGTTAGTTCTACTAGTGTGACCAAAAAAGAAGAACGAATAAATGCTGTCTTAGAACTGTGCCGCAGTAAAGGTTCTATTATTCGCAGCGATGTAGAATCGGCACTTGGTGTTTCTCAATCTACGGCAATTTTGCTTTTGAGAGAGTTAACTGGTGATAGTGTGCTGATTAAAAAAGGAAAGACTAAAAATTTGCGATACTATGAGAATAAACATAGAAGTGGTTAAGGCTGCACTGCTCAAATATGAATGTGCAATGAATCATAAGAGTAAAATGGAAAATGATTGAAAAGATCATCCATTTCTAGTATAATCACCTCATTACCATTTTGGAGGTGCGGCAATGAACCGAACAAAAAGGCGATCAGTGACGCATTCTGGCAGCTTCTCGAAGAGAGGCCCTACAACAAAATTACAGTGCAGAATATTGTAGAATACTGTCAGGTAAACAGGAATCCCTTTTATTATCATTTTCAGGATATTCCTGCCCTGACCGAGTATTCCATTCAGGAGTGGACAGAAGAGAACTCAAAAATCATTGTGAATTTGGAGCGCCGATCCAATGCATTACCCTGATCGCGCAGGAATGCATCAGGCGTAAAACCGCTTTTATCCATCTTTACAGTTCTTCGCACAGAGAGGAATTTATACGGTGGGGCTGCTTTTTTTGATTTCCTGTATGAATTGAGAAAAATACCGGAAGGAAAACAGGCCCATGGCGGGGGATTTCTCTTCCGGTATTTCCATATATTTTATTCATGGATTGTTAAAACGCTCAGGAAATTATAACCGTTTCTTCCTGGCTGCAAGCGCTGAGCGGAACTCCGGCAGCGCGGCCTGTCCCATCTCGGTTACGGGCTTGATCCATTTGCCGCTTACGGTGTACCACAATTCAAAGGCAAGCCGGATCAGCTCGTCCGTGTACAGGAACGAGAATACGGCAAGGAACGGAAGGTGCCAGATCATGCCCGCGGCCCATGTTGCCGGGACGCTTACGGTAAACAGGCAGATGATCTCAAGCAGCGTTCCGAACACCGCCTCTCCACCGGCGCGGTAGCAGCAGTTCATAATATAGTTGCAGGTGCGGATGGTTCCGGCTGCCAGATAGATGAGAATCATATATTTACCGAAAAACATAGCTTCAGCGCCAAGGCCGAACAGTGAAAGCAGCGGTCTGTTCAGCAGCAGGCCGATCAGGCAGATACAGAAGGTGATGGCCGGGCACAGTACGGAGAACTTTTTCATATACTGGTAACCGCTCATGAGATGGCCGGAGCCCACTTCCTTTCCGACAACGACGGAAGACGCATCTGCAAGGCCCGCAAAGAAGGCGAATACAAATCCCTCCAGGACACGGAAGGCAGCCATGGCAGCGATGGCCGATGCCGACTGATGCCCGATGACAATATTGATCAGCATCTGCCCGATCCCGTAGAACAATTCATTGCAGATGATCGGGAGACATTTTCCCATATATTCCTTCAGAAAACCGTCCTGCCAGGAGAACATTTCTTTCAGCCTGAGCTCAACGGTTTTCTGGTCTTTCATAAGAAACATAAGCAGTACCAGCACATTTACAACGCCTGATACCAAGGTGCCGACCGCCGCACCCGCCGCGCCCATCTTAGGCGTACCGAAGCGCCCGTAGATCAGAATCCAGTTCAGGATAAAATTCGTAATCAGCGCGAGAACGGAACTGATCAGAGGCGGTTTTACCCGTTCCGTGGAACGCATCAGAAAGCTGATGATCATCGCAATCACCTGCAGAGGGTAGGCAAAGCCTACGATCCGGATATAAGGAGCGCCGATTGCAATGATATCTGCCTTATCTGTATAGATTCCCAGTATGAACTCCGGGTTGGCGACCGCCGCTCCGCCAAAGAGCACGGACACTGCCAGCATACAGGCCAGCGCAAGCCCGAAGACACGGTTGATCCCCTTCTCATTGCGGGCTCCCCAATACTGCGAGAAAAACAACAGTCCCCCGCTTGCAAACCCGAAATAGCAGGAAAAGAATAAAGATGAAATCTGAGAGCAGATTCCAACCGCGGCAACAGACAATTCACCCTGGCTGCCGATCATGATGGTATCTACCATACTCGCCGTGGTGGACAAAAAATTCTGGAGCGCGATGGGCAGCGCGATGGTAAGCACTGTCCGAAAGAAACTCACCCAGCTTATTTTTTCGTGATTCATATGTTGACTCCTTTCATTCATTCGTTGCCGTCTTTCCGCAGATCCCGCGGAAAACCCGTATTTCCCATTATACCCGGAAAAACGGACATTGCAAGAACTATTTTATAAATGAAAGGCCAAAATAAGTCAGAAAAAAACTAAGAAAAGGAACGCATATCCTCAGAGCCGCTGTCCGAATAATAGTGATACAGCAGGTCGGCCTCTAAAGGCAGAATCCGCTGATTCAGGCGGACGATGCCCAGGGCCGTATCCAACGGTTCTTCCAGCGGGTACGACAGCAGATTCGGAAAGTTTGCGACATCAACCATATTCCGCGGAAGTAAGGTGACTCCCAGATCATTGGCGACCATATTCAAAAGATACAGATGCCTTCCGGCAATAAACCGGATATGGGGTGTGATGCCCAGCCGGGAAAAATAATCCGCACACAGCTTGTAAATATCAGATTCCTTATTCAGCATGACAAAAGAAACCCCGGACAGGATATCCGGAGAAATGGCCTGCAGATTTTCAGGTAAAGCCTCCCGTTGTTTTTGGGAACAGACAAACACAAAATGGTCAAAACAGATGGTATGAAAATCATAAGTTTTTTTGGAAATATAATCCAGCCGTAAAATGGCCAGATCAATCTTTCGGGCGGATAAAAGATGCAGGATGACCTTTTGATCCCCCTCGGTAATATTTACCTGAATATTGTTGAATTTCTGGAACGTTGTCAGAGTTTTTAAAATATTGTATTCTGTGATCAGCGGCAGGACGCCCAGCGACACGTCGCCGGCAGGGGCGTCTTCTTTCAGGGCAGAAATCTCCCTTCGGAGGTTTTCATAATTTTCGCTGATGATCTTCGCATATTTATAGAATAATTTCCCGCCCGGAGACAAGGAGACTTTATTGTTGGAACGGGCAAAAAGAGTAATGCCGAGTTCGTTTTCTAAGGATTTGATCTGCTTGGAGAGAGAGGATTGAGAAATATACATCTCCTCTGCTGCATTTGAAAAATTGCTGTATTCCAGTATCGCTAAAAAATATTTGATCTGTGCGATTGTCACTTCTGCTCACTCCTTCTTTCCCCAATCCGATTATAAATTTGATATACAGAAAATGCAATTCTTTTTTGGAATAAACGCCTGTCAGAATTGGAATAGCATTTTGGATATGAAAAAAATATAATAAAGCAGGAATCCGGCATGACATGATCCGACAAATCATGTCAGCATGAAAAAAAGAAAGGAGGAGGTAAACATGCCGATAGGAGTAATCATTAATGCCGTGTCAGTCGCGATAGGGGGAATCTTAGGAGCGTTGGTCGGCAATAAGCTGAATGAGGACTTCAAGACCAAGATCAATATGATATTCGGGGCCTGTTCCATGGCAATGGGAATCGGGTCTATCGTATTGATGAAAAACATGCCGGCAGTCGTATTTTCAGTCATTATAGGTACCGCGCTGGGTCTGGTGATCCATCTGGGGGACCGGATCAACACGGCAGGCGCCGGGATGCAGAAGGTCATTTCCAAGTTTGTGAAAGCAGACACTTCCAAAATACCTGAGGAAGAATTTATGGCTACGCTGATCACTGTAATCGTGCTGTTCTGTTCAAGCGGTACAGGAATCTACGGCGCCATCGTATCGGGAATGAGCGGAGACCACAGCATCCTGATCGCAAAGTCCATACTGGACCTGTTTACGGCCATGATCTTTGCCTGTACGCTGGGAATGGTTGTGTCCACCATCGCGGTTCCGCAGTTTGTGATCTTTCTGGTGCTGTTCCTGTGCGCAGGACTGATCTTCCCGATGACCACACCGGATATGATCAATGACTTTAAAGCCTGCGGCGGCATCCTGATGCTTGCGACAGGGTTCCGCATGATCAAGGTGAAGATGTTTCCCACTGCGGACATGATCCCGGCAATGGTGCTTGTAATGCCCATCAGCTTTTTCTGGACAACCTATGTTCTCCCGCTGGTGAGCTGAAATAGCGGACGAAAACATGAAACAGACAATGCAGCCAATCTGCGGTGCAGATTGGTTCCAATTTCGGAGGTGCAAAAATGGCAAAAATGAATGATTTGAGATCTGCGCTTGAATTTCTTAAGACAAAAGAAGGCCAGTATATTGAAAGCGATGTAGAGGTAGACCCGAAGGCGGAGCTGTCGGGCGTATACCGTTATGTGGGAGCCGGCGGCACGGTGCCGAGACCGACACAGGAAGGCCCGGCCATGGTATTTACAAATGTTCGGGGACATGAGAACGCAAGGGTTGCAATCGGCGTCCTTGCCAGCCGCAAACGGGTAGGCTACCTTCTGAATGAAAAACCGGAAAACCTGGGCTTCTTATTAAATAAGGCTGTGGAAAATCCGATCCCGCCGGTAGTGGTAGACAACGCAAAGGCAAAATGCCAGGAAGAGGTGCATTACGCTACAGAGGAAGGCTTTGACATCCGAAAGCTGATCCCGGCGCCGACCAATACCGAAGAGGACGCGGGCCCGTACATTACAATGGGGCTCTGCTACGCATCGGATCCGGAGACAAAGGAATCGGACATCACGATCCACAGACTCTGTCTCCAGAGCAAAGACGAGATTTCCATGTATTTCGTGCCCGGCGCGCGCCATCTCGGTGTGTTCAGGGAAAAGGCCGAGGCAGCGGGAAAACCGCTTCCGATCTCCATCTCCATCGGAGTGGACCCTGCGATTGAGATCGCGTCATGCTTTGAGCCGCCTACAACCCCGCTTGGGTATAATGAGCTGGGAGCGGCTGGCGGTATCCGCGGAGAAGCGGTGGAGCTTACGTCCTGCCTGACCATTGATGAAAAATGTATTGCGAATGCAGAGTATGTAATAGAAGGAGAACTGATTCCGAACGCCCGGATTCGCGAGGATGTCAATTCGGATTCCGGAAAGGCAATGCCGGAATTTCCGGGGTATACAGGAGGCGCCCAGCCGGCCATTCCGGTGATCAAGGTAAAAGCCGTTACCACAAGGAAGAATCCCATCATGCAGTCCTGCATCGGACCCAGCGAGGAGCATGTAAGCATGGCGGGGATTCCGACAGAGGCAAGCATCATTTCCATGGTGAACCGTGCGATGCCGGGAAAACTCAAAAATGTATACTGCGCGTCCAGCGGCGGCGGAAAATATATTGCGGTTCTGCAGTTTGTAAAATCCGTTCCTTCCGACGAAGGACGCCAGCGTCAGGCAGCGCTGCTTGCATTTTCGGCGTTCAGTGAGTTAAAGCATGTATTTTTGGTCGATGAGGACGTGGACTGTTTCGATATCAAGGATGTGATGTGGGCGATGACCACAAGATTCCAGGCGGACGTGGATATGATCCCGATTCCGGGAGTGCGGTGCCATCCTCTGGACCCGTCCAATGATCCGGCCAACTCACCGTCCATCAGGGACCATGGAATTGCTTGCAAGGCGATCTTTGACTGTACCGTACCGTTTGCGGAAAAGGATCGTTTCCATCGTTCCAAGTTTAAGGAGCTTGATCCCTCCCATTGGGTTCCTGAATTGTTCAAGTAATCGGAGGTATAAAAACAGAATGGGGGACGGCATATGCGGATGATTGTAGGCGTATCAGGGGCTACAGGAGTGGAGATGAGCTTTTACCTCCTGAAAGCTCTTAGAAGCTTAAAAGACTGTGAAATCCATCTTATTTTGAGTGAGGGGGCGAAGCTGACCTGGGAGCTGGAGAGCAGCATTCCCATGGATGAGCTGACCGCCCTGGCGGATGTGGTCCATGACAACAAGAATCTGGCGGCATCCATATCCAGCGGGTCCTTTGTGACGGACGGAATGATCATCATGCCCTGCAGCATGAAAACACTGGCGGGCATCACCGCGGGATTTGCGGAAAATCTGCTCCTGCGGGCCGCGGATGTCTGTATGAAGGAAGGGAGAAAGGTTGTGCTGGTTCCGCGGGAAATGCCGCTTAGCCGGCTGCATCTCAGAAATATGGAATGTGCGGCGGAGTATGGCTGCGTGATCGTCCCTCCTGTATTGACGTTCTACAACGGGTCCAAGACGGTGGAGGACCAGATCAATCACATTGTAGGAAAGATCCTGCTGCAGTTTGGGATCACCTACGAAAAGTTTGTTCCGTGGACCGGAACGGGGAAAGAAGGGTAAGGTATGATCACAGAAGAATTGTATGGAGGCTATACGGTTTCCTGCGACATCATCCCCATGGGGAAAGACTATACGCTGGCAGTGTACGGCGGGGATACGCCCCATGTGGGAAGCGTGGTCATGTCAAGCGCCAGGCCGAGCCTGACAGGAGAAGGGATCGGCGTCACGTCTTCTGTGCTGACCGGGCTTGGACATAAGGATGATGTAGTGGCAAAGCTCTTTGCAGAGGCGGTTGCGAAGAGAGGAAACTGTACGGCGGTCTGTGCCTGCGGAATCCATATAGATGATATAGATTCTGCGCAGCTTGAGACCGTAAAACAGAGCTGCGAAAAGCTGCTTCAAAGGGTTCTGGAGACGATAGGATGCGGTTCCTAAAACGGCTTATAAGCGTATGTTCTTAACGAAAAACAGATTGAATTTGATTGCTGTCTAACTCTTGACATTTTGGGGAAAGAAGTGCAAAATAGTGATGTTGAAAAAGGCATGAAAGCATACCGGATTTTTTATGCAGCATACAGGAATATAGGAGGGTGATGGAATTGGATTCGGAAGAAGTGCAGATGATGGACAAGGCGGCGGTACAGCAGAAGATTGACGAGATGCAGCAGGAGATTGAGCAGCAGAGAACGCTTTTGAACGAGAAGGCCAGGGAAATTGAGGAATTGAAGCGGCTTTTTGACGGCAGCGGCGTGGAGGCAAAGCAGACGCTCTGTACGTCTCGTGATTGTTTCAAAGACAGCCTGGAGGCGGTCTATGAGATTGTTTCCGGCCTGGAAAAGTATACAACCGAGGAAGTGCTGTTTTATGCGGCGCAGATTCTCTCGGAATTGATGGACACCAGGGACGTGGCAATCTATACCGTGGCAAATCGGGATTACGCCAGACTGTGCTCCGCTACATCTTCGAATGCAAGGAGGATGGGCAATTCTATAAAATATACGGCTTTGGGAGAAGTGTATGAGGAACTGAAAAACGGCCGGGTATATATGAACAGCACCATGCGGGAAGATCTTCCCCTGCTGGCCAGCGCGGTTTATGATCATGAAGAGATCCGGGTAATCCTGATGTTCTGGGGGATTCCTTCTGAGCGGATGACGCTGTCAGAGTCGAAGCGTCTGACCGTGATCGAGATGCTGCTTCAGAATGCGATCCTTCGCGCAAGCCGTTATATGTCCAATTTCAGAAGGCAGCGCTACATGGAAGGAACCAATGTGCTGAACGAAAAAGCATTCCGGGTTCTGGTCAACGCGTTTCTGGAGGCAAAGGAGAAGGGGCTGACAGAATGCGCGCTGGTAGAGGTGGATATGGGATATGAGGACTACGAAGAGGTGTCCACCCAGGTGGCCTGCAACATACGTCAGACAGATTATATGGGCCTGATGGAAGGCGAGAAGCTTTACATACTGCTTGCCAATACGGATATGAAAAATGCGGAGGTTGTTCAGGAACGTCTGCGGAAGCTTGGCTATGAAAGCACACTGAAAGAGGATGCGGCATAACCCGACATAAACGGGCTGCCGGAAAATGATCTGCAGGTATGCGGCATTTTCCGGCAGCCCGATTTTTTTCAGAAAAGGACCGGTGGTTTTATTTCAAAAAGAACCGGACCAGTTTTTCATGGATGTGTTTATACGGCTGGTAGCGCATGGGCAGGTCCAGCCAGGTCTTTTTATCTACGATACTCTTTTCGTGGGAGAAGGCGTCAAATCCGGTTTTCCCATGATAAGCCCCCATCCCGCTTTCCCCAAAGCCGCCGAAGCCCATTTCGCTGGTGGCAAGGTGGATGATGGTGTCGTTGATGCAGCCGCCGCCGAAGCCGCAGCGGGACGTTACCCTGCGGGCAAATGCCTTATCCCTGGTGAATACGTAGAGCGCCAGCGGATGGGGCATGGCGTTGAGGTTGCGGATGACCTCATCCTGGGAGTCGTAAGTGAGGATCGGCATGACCGGCCCGAAGATTTCCTCCTGCATCACGGCGTCTGCGAAGGTCACGTTGTCCATCACCGTCGGCTCGATCTGCAGGGTGCTGCGGTTGACCCGCCCGCCGCAGACCACCTTGTCCGGATTGATGAGCCCGCAGATCCGGTCATAATGCTTCTCATTGATGATCTTTCCGTAGTCAAAATTCAGAAGCGGCGTCTTGCCGAACTGCTTCTGGATCTGGCGGCGGATCTCCTTGACCAGCCGGTCCTTGACTGCGCGGTCACAGTACACATAATCCGGGGCGACACAGGTCTGCCCGCAGTTCAGATATTTTCCAAAGACAATCCGTTTGGCCGCCAGCCGGATGTTGGCGCTGCGCTCCACAATGCAGGGGCTTTTTCCGCCCAGCTCCAGGGTGACGGGGGTGAGGTATCTGGCCGCGTGCTGCATGACCTCTTTGCCCACGGCCTGGCTTCCGGTAAAGAAAATATAGTCAAAATGTTCGTTCAGCAGGCAGGTGTTTTCCTCCCGTCCCCCGGTAACCACAGACACGTACTGTTCCTCGAAGCATTCCTGCAGGATCGTGCGGATGATCTCGCTGGTATGGGGGGAATACGCGCTGGGCTTGACCACCGCCGTATTGCCCGCCGCAATGGCATCCACCAGGGGATCAAGAGTCAGCAGGAAGGGGTAATTCCAGGGACTCATGATCAGTACCACCCCGTAGGGGCACGGCTTTTTATAGCTTCTGGAATGAAACTGCGCCAAAGGGGTCCATACCCTTTTTTCCCGGGCAAAAGAGTGGATATGCCTGAGCATGTAAGTGATCTCGCTGAGCACCAGCCCGGTTTCACACATATAGCTCTCGAAGGCGCTTTTTCCCAGATCCTTTTCCAGGGCAAGGTGGATCTTGGCTTCATATTTTTCGATGCATGCTTTTAATTTTGTGAGGGCCTGCACCCTGCGGCTGACATGCAGGGTTGCGCCTGTATAAAAATAAGTACGGTGTTTCTGTACGATTTCTTTGATCTCGGTCTCTGTCATGACATGGTTCTCCCTTCTTTATTATTGCGCGGACACCGCATGGTAAAACTGCTCCAGTTCTCCGGCATCCATCAGCACAGGTACGGGGTAGAGCGGGTTCGCTTCCTTGTCCGCATAGCGCGCCAGCTTCGGGATATCCTCTTTTTGGATCTCTTTTATGGTATCCCCGATTCCGAACCGTTTTTTCATGTCCTTGACGGCGTCGATGAAAATGCGTGCCGCTTCATCATATGGAGTCCCTTTTTCCACCAGGTCTGCGGCCAGGGCCAGGTGATACAGCTTTTTGTGGATGCTTTCCCCGTAGGCTTCCAGCACAAAGGGAAGGAGGACGGCATTGGCCAGGCCGTGGGGGATATTGTATTCCCCGCCCAGGGAGTGGGCAACCGCGTGTACATATCCTACATAGGACTTGGTAAATGCGCAGCCGGCATAAAAAGAGGCGTGGAGCATGTTTCGGCGTGCGGCGATGTCCGTCCCTTCGTTGTAGGCGGTATCAATATTTTCAAAGATCAGTCTTACGGCTAACAGGGCATCTTTTTTCGTACCCCGGGTGGTGGAGCGGCCGATGTAGGCTTCCACCGCGTGGGTCAGGGCGTCCATACCGGTGGTGGAGGTGATCTCCTTCGGAAGACTGACCGTAACTTTGGGGTCAAGCACCGCATAGCGCGGAATCAGAGGGAAGTCGTTGATGGAATATTTATGTCTGGTAACCGCGTCTGTGATGACGGCTGCCAGTGTAGTCTCGCTGCCGGTTCCGGCTGTGGTCGGAACCGCGATGAGCAGAGGCAGACGGGTATGGACTTTCAGAATGCCCTTCATCTTGGAAAGGGGCTTTTTCGGCTTTGCGATGCGGATTCCTACGCCCTTTGCGCAGTCCATGCTGGAGCCGCCGCCGAACCCGATGATGGCGTCGCATCCTTTTTCCAGATACAGGGCCGCGGCTGTTTCCACATTTGCAGTCGTCGGATTTACTACGGTCCCGTCGTAGATGGTATAAGGGATATCATGCTGTGTGAGCGCTTTTTCCAGACGCTTTGTAAGCCCCAGTTTTAGAATGCTTGTATCCGTGATGATCAGGACGTTGGTGCATTTTTTCTTTTGAATCAGTTCCGGGAGCGCCTTGACGCTTCCCACAACTCTGGGCTTCCTGTAGGGAAGGAAGGGGATGGAAATCTTCAATACGGTCTGAAATGTTCTGCAATAGAGTTTTCTAAGTGTATTCATGGCTGATCATTATCCTTTCGTACTGATAGTGTAAATCATGAGGTATCTCCTCACAGGCATTGCCCTGCGGATCTACCTTTTATAAGGCAAATGTCAATACAACAATTTAACCGTATTGACTATAGCAGGAAAAAGGCGAGAAGTCAATTGCATACTTTTATATAGAAGCTATGCCAGAAAACACTTCAGTTCCCGTATGGAATGATTCAGAATCAGCTTTTCGGGCAGATCTGCAGTATCCGCAAGCTCCAGGGCGTATGAGACGTCTCCCACGTGCTCCGTGCCGTGGCTGTCGCTTGAGAGGATGACCGGGTAATGGTAGTGCCTGCACAGATTCAGGATCATCAGGTCATTGAACCGGGTGTCCCCACGGTATCCGTCCGGACTTAAGGAACTGTTATTGATCTCCAGAAGCACATGGTGTTCCATGGCGGCCTGTATCATGGCGGGATAATCCACCGGATATTTTACATCGTCGCAGTGCCCGATGATACGGACATGGGGATTTTTCATGGCGGCAATATAGGCGGCTGTATTCTCATCGATGGTGCCGGGCTTCTTCACCGGCTTGTGGATACTGGCAATCACATAGTCCAGATGGGCTAAAATCTCATCATCCAGATCTAAAGTCCCTTTGTTGTCTAATATATTGACCTCCGCGCCGTAGAGCATCTCTACCCCCAGCCGCATCCTTGGGGCATGGGCCAGGCCGCGGAAATAGGAGTCTCTGCCGCCGCCCGGTGTGGCGGGCCCGTGGTCGGAGATCCCCAGAAGTCTCAGGCCCCGTGCCCAGGCTGCTTTTGCCATGTCTGTGATCGTTGCGGCAGAACCGTGCCCGCTGGCAATGGTGTGTGTATGGATATCAAATGTAATGGAGGACATTGCAGATTCTTCCTTTCTTCTATAAAAAGTAATATAAAACACTTCCGGTATCCTTCGAACCATCGGCAGTACGAACCGATGATTTACTTCTTAACCTCTTTACAATAACACAAAATTCAGTAAGGATTCAAGAAGAACTGCAGCCGTTTTAAATACTTGCGAAACATGGGTATCCATGATACGATGGGTTGTAGATACACTTCGCTGCCGGCCGTCATGGGAAGGCAGCGTAAAAAAGATTGTGATGATATGGAAACATTAAGAAAATGAATCCGAAACAGTCTGGAAAATCCCACGGAAAAGCCGTGAGTGAAATAATAGGAGGAGGTAACAGACGATGTCAGAAGAGTACAAAGGAATGGCCATCGGGGTATTTGAACTGGAAAGCGAGTGCGCATGCTTCGTGGCGCTGGACGCCGCGGCAAAGGCGGCGGACGTGAAGATCCAGGGAGTGGAAAGGAACCGGCTTTCCGCCGGGGCCTGCGTGAAGATGCGGGGGACGGTCTCCGATGTCAATGCGGCAATGGAAGCGGCCCTTCGAACGGCAGAACCGCTGTCCAAGATCGTTTCGCATACGATCATTGCGGCTCCGTCAGAAGAAGCGGAAACGGCAATTCGAATGACCATCAACAAGTAGTCTGCCGCTGTTTATAGTTGAATTGAAAAAACGGCAGAGCGGCCTTTGGGCCGGAGAAAGGAGAGTAGGGATATGTCATATGGTGCTTATGGGCTTGTGGAAGTCCTTGGAGATGCAAATGCTGTTCTGGTGACAGACCGGATGCTGAAAGCGGCGGATGTGGAATACGTGACAAAGGATACAAAGTGCGGCGGTCATGCGCTGGTCTTTATGGGAGGCAGTATTTCGGCTGTCACCGCGGCAGTGGAGAGTGTGAAAGAAAACCCGCCCTGCAGGATCTTTCAATCCGCGGTGATATCCAATCCGTCCCAGGAGATGGTGGATATCGTGGAAATGTTCCGTAACAGATAACCGACAGCAGGAAGGCGGCCTATGAAGCGCAGTGCGCGGCCGCAGAAAAATAGAGACAGCAGCCAGGAGGGCAGGATGAAACTTGTATTTTTGGATAAAAAAACAATCGGCGAGGACATGGATTTTTCTCAGTTTGCCAGGCTGGGAGAGGTGGTGGGGTACGACTTCACCGCACCAAAGGAAGCGCCGGAACGGGTGGCGGATGCGGATATTGTGATTGTGAACAAGGTTCCCATCAACCGGCAGACCATTCATAACGCACGGAATCTGAAACTGGTCTGTGTGACGGCCACCGGAACCGACAACCTGGATAAGGACTATCTGGCCGAAAGAGGGATTGAATGGAGGAATGCGGCAGGCTATTCTACGGAGTCCGTGGCGCAGCATACGTTTGCCATGCTGTTTTACCTTCTGGAACACCTGCGGTATTATGATGACTATGTGAAAAAGGGAGACTACATCAACGATGTCATGTTTACCCATTTTGTGAAAACCTTTCCCCAGCTTACCGGAAAAACCTGGGGCATCATCGGCCTTGGGGCCATCGGCCGAAGGGTGGCGGAAATCGCCCGGCTGTTCGGCGCAAGGATCGTGTATTACTCGGCATCCGGCGCGCCTGCGCAGGAGGGCTACCGGCAGGTGGATCTGGAAACACTGCTTCAGACGTCGGATATCGTATCCGTCCATGCGCCCCTGAACCAGTATACGGATGGGCTGATGAATCAGAAAGCCTTTGCGCTTATGCAGCCCCATGCCCTTTTTCTGAATCTGGGCCGGGGACAGATTGTGGTGGAGGAAGCGCTTGCGGAGGCGCTGAACGAGGGGAAGATCGCGGCGGCGGGCCTGGACGTCCTCTGCAGGGAGCCTATGGCTGCGGACAGTCCGCTGCTGAAAGTGAAAGAAAAAGACCGGCTTCTGATCACCCCTCATATCGGATGGGCCAGCGTGGAAGCGCGTACGAACCTGATGAATATCGTGGCGGAGCATATCAGAACCTTTTGCGGCAGCCCAAAACATCCAGGGACATGAAAAACTGGATTGTGCAGGTTTACCTATGAGAGGGTGTGGTTTCCTGTTGCTGTTGGGCAAAATGCTGATCGCATTTCAGGGCGTTGTGAGTAAAACTCCCACACAAAACCACATAAAACCAAATGTTGTATCTGTTGTGATTCCTTTAAAACAAATGAAAAACCAAACAAAACGTGTTGTTTTTTGTTGACTTTTACCTGCGTTAGGAGTATAATGCAATTAACTGGCTGGGGAGTCTTATCTTGTCTCTCTACGAGGTTAAAATATATCCATAAGCGACACACAAAATTTAACAGATCTACTTGTGATGCAAAGCCTGTTTGTGGATAAGAAAGGAGTAACAAGCAGATGGGATTATATACTTATAACAGTACGGATATCCCGAAAACCGACCGGATACCAAAGCTGGTAGAGCACTTGTACGCAAAGCTGCCGGAGATTGAATCTGCAAGGGCCGTCCTGATCACGGAATCTTACCGCCAGACGGAGAATGAACCCATGATCATCCGGCGTGCCAAGGCATTTCAGCATATCCTGGAGAATATCCCCATCATCATCCGTGACCTGGAGCTGATCGTGGGAAGCACGACCATAGCGCCCAGGGGCTGCCAGACCTACCCGGAGTTTTCTTACGAGTGGCTGGAAGCGGAGTTTGATACGGTGGAGACCAGGTCTGCCGATCCGTTTTACATTTCCGAGCAGACCAAGCGGGAACTGAAAGAGGCGGATGCCTACTGGAAGGGCAGGACTACCAGTGAGCTGGCGACGGCTTATATGGAACCGGAGACGTTGATCGCGATGGAGCACAATATGTTCACGCCGGGAAATTATTTTTACAATGGCGTAGGGCATGTGACGGTAAAGTATGAGGAGGTGCTCGCCATCGGATTTTCCGGAATCCGGGAGAAAGCGGAGGCGGAGCTGGCAGCTTTAAGCCTGGCAGACGGAGACTATCAGAAGAAGTCCCGTTTCCTTCAGGCGGTCATCATAAGCTGCGATGCGGCGGTGACCTACGCCAGACGTTATGCGAAGCTGGCCCTGGAAGAGGCAGAGAAGTGCACCGACGGTGCCAGAAAGCTGGAACTGCTCCAGATCGCGCAGAACTGCGCCAATGTGCCTGAGAAAGGGGCGGCCGGATTCTATGAAGCCTGCCAGTCCTTCTGGTTCGTGCAGCAGCTTCTTCAGATCGAATCCAGCGGACACTCGATCTCACCGGGACGTTTTGACCAGTACATGTATCCTTATTATAAGAAGGATCTGGACAGCGGCAAGCTGACACGGGAATTTGCTCAGGAACTGATGGACTGCATCTGGGTAAAGCTGAACGACCTGAACAAGTGCCGTGACGCCGCATCTGCAGAAGGGTTTGCAGGCTACAGCCTGTTCCAGAACCTGATCGCTGGAGGACAGAACGGGGAGGGCATTGACGTGACCAATGACCTGTCCTTTATGTGTATCCAGGCGTCCATGCATGTCTTCCTTCCGCAGCCGTCCTTCTCCATCCGCGTATGGAACGGTTCGCCCCACGAATTTCTCGTTAAGGCGGCGGAACTGACGCGTACCGGGATCGGGCTTCCGGCGTATTACAATGATGAAGTCATCATTCCGTCCCTGGTCAGCCGCGGGCTGACGCTCAAGGACGCTCGGGAGTACAATATCATCGGCTGTGTGGAGCCTCAGAAGGCGGGCAAGACCGAGGGGTGGCATGACGCCGCGTTCTTCAATATGTGCCGTCCGCTGGAACTGGTATTTACCAACGGTATGGACAAGGGGGTACAGGTAGGGCCCCAGACCGGCAATGTAGAGGATATGAAGACCTTCGAGGAATTTTACCATGCATACAAGATGCAGATGGATTATGCCATCAAGCTGCTGGTCAATGCGGACAATGCCATCGATATGGCGCATGCGGAACGCTGTCCGCTTCCGTTCCTTTCTTCCATGGTGGACGACTGCATGAAGCAGGGCAGGACCGTGCAGGAAGGCGGAGCCGTTTACAACTTCACCGGCCCCCAGGGCTTCGGGGTTGCCAATATGGCGGATTCCCTGTATGCGGTGAAAAAGCTGGTGTATGACGAGAAGCAAGTCACCATGAAGGAAATGAAAACCGCTTTGATGACCAACTACGGTCAGGGACTGGATACCGAGGATATTGCTGCTGTTACGGCAAATGTAGCCAATGAGATGAAGGCTTCCGGCCAGACGGTAGGGGAAGCAGAGATCGGGGCCATCCTTAAGACCGTGGTGGCAGCATCCGAATCACCGGAAGTCAAAGCCAACGGAGAACGGATTCTGAAGCTCATCGACCAGGTGCCCAAGTTCGGCAATGATATCCCTGAGGTGGATGCGTTTGCCAGGGACGTGGCGTACACCTATACAAGGCCGCTGGAGAACTACAAAAACCCAAGGGGCGGCATCTTCCAGGCCGGCTTATATCCGGTATCTGCGAATGTACCCCTGGGCGCACAGACGGGAGCGACGCCCGATGGAAGGCTGGCCCACATGCCGGTGGCAGACGGAGTATCGCCGTCCGCAGGCAAGGACGTGAACGGGCCGACGGCGGCAGCAAATTCCGTATCAAAGCTGGATCACTATATTGCTTCCAACGGTACGCTGTTTAACCAGAAGTTCCATCCCTCCGCACTGAGCGGAAGAGCGGGGCTTGACAACTTCGTAGGTCTGATCCGGTCTTACTTTGACCAGAAGGGCAGCCACATGCAGTTTAATGTAGTCAGCAGGGAGACGCTTCTGGACGCGCAGAAGCATCCGGAGCAGTACAAGCACCTGGTGGTCCGCGTGGCAGGCTACAGCGCATTGTTCACCACATTGTCCAAGTCTCTGCAGGATGACATTATCCGCCGGACGGAGCAGGGCTTCAGCGATGAAGGCTGAGCAGGGAAGGAAGAGCACCATGGAAGACTATAAGAAGACAACAGGCCGCATTTTCGATATTCAGCGGTACTCCATCCATGATGGGAACGGAATCCGAACCATTGTATTTTTAAAAGGATGTGTGCTTCGCTGCCGCTGGTGCTGCAATCCGGAATCTCAGGAATATGCGGTACAGACCATGATGGTTCAGGGGGAACCGAAGACCATCGGCAGGGATGTGACCGTGGCCGAAGTCATGGAGACTGTGGAGAAAGACCGGCCCTATTACCGCAGGACCGGGGGCGGACTGACGCTCTCAGGCGGGGAAAGCCTCTGCCAGCCGGATTTCGCAACTGCGCTTCTGCGGGCCGCAAAGGAAAGCGGCATCAGCACGGCCATGGAAAGCATGGGCTGCGCAAAGTGGGAAGTGATCGAAGGACTGCTCCCTTACCTGGATCAGTACCTGCTGGATATCAAGCATAGAAATCCGGACAAGCACCGGGAATTTACCGGCAGATCCAACGAGCTGATGCTGGAAAACGCAAAGAAAATCGCGGATTCCCATATGACGGAGCTGAGTATTCGGGTTCCGGTCATTCCGGGCTTCAACGATACGCCGGAGGAGATCCGGGATATTGCCGCATATACGAGAGATCTGGGCAATGTAAAACGGCTTCATCTGCTTCCCTACCACAGGCTTGGCCAGGACAAATACGCCGGGCTGGGAAGGGAATACCTGATGGGCGATGTGAAACCGCCCTCCAATGAAAAGATGAACGAGCTGCTTGCTGCTGCAAAGCAGGTATCCGGAGTAGAATGCCAGATCGGCGGGTAAGTTAAGATAGATATAAGAAAAGAAAAAGTATAAAAAATCCAAGGAGGATAAAAGGATGCAAAACGAATTTGAAATCAAAAAAGAGATGTGTGAGATCGGCAAGCGCGTATACAACCGGGGAATGGTTGCGGCAAACGACGGAAACTTTTCTGTAAAGCTCAACGACAATGAATTTCTGTGCACACCGACCGGCGTAAGCAAGGGATTCATGACACCGGAATACATCTGCAAGGTAGATGCGGAAGGCAGAGTGCTCCAGGCAAACAAGGGCTTTAGACCTTCTTCCGAGATCAAGATGCATATGCGTGTCTACAAAGAGAGACCGGACGTAAATTCCGTAGTTCATGCGCATCCGCTGTATGCGACCACATTTGCAATCGCAGGGATTCCGCTGACACAGCCGATCATGCCGGAAGCAGTCATCGCTTTGGGATGTGTTCCGATCGCGAAGTACGGCACACCTTCCACCATGGAGATCCCGGATGCGGTATCCGAGCATCTGCAGTATTTTGACGCTGTACTGCTGGAGAACCACGGCGCGCTGACCTACTCCGATTCCCTGTTAAACGCATACCATAAGATGGAATCCGTAGAGTTCTACGCTCGTCTGTTATGGCAGACCATGCAGATCGGCGGACCTCAGGAGCTGAACAAAGAGCAGGTTGAGAAGCTCTATGAGATCAGAAGACAGTTCGGACTTCCTGGAAAGCATCCTGCAAATGTATGCCCGAATGCAAAGGCAGGCAAGCCAAGCTGCCATACCTGCGGCGGAAACTGCAGCAGCGCGGCTCCAAAGGCAGACGCAGACCTGGTAGCAGAGATTACCAAGAAGGTTATGAGCCAGCTTGGAATGTAAAGCATATGAATGAACAGGAGATTTCCGGCCTGGTGAAAGCCGTGCTGGAAAGTATGAAAGATACAGGTTCCGAACATGCCCCCGGCCATGTCTGCAAATGCAAACAGCATAAGATGACCCTGGATAAAGCCAATGCCCTGATCGAGAAGGTCAAGGCAAAGGCATCGGAAATGGGCGTCCGGGCGGTGGTGGCGGTTGCGGATCAGGCCGGAAGGCCCGTGGCGGTTCAGAGTATGGACGGAGCCTATATAGCAAGCTTTGACATTGCGGTCAATAAATCATTTACCTCGGCAAGCCTGAAAATGTCAACGGAGGCTCTAAGCCGTTTGAGCCAGCCGGGCCAGTCCTTGTACGGCATCCAGTTTACCAACGGGGGTAAAATCGTCATCTTCGGAGGCGGAGAGGTGCTTGAGGCAGAGGGGAAAATGATCGGAGCCTTAGGCGTAAGCGGAGGTAGTGCAGAGCAGGATACCGAGCTTGCGGCTTACGGCAGGGAAGTATTTAAGGAGGTAATATCGTGTCTGTAAATGAACGGATGGTTCAGGACATTGTACAGGAAGTGGTGGCGAAGATGCAGATCGCTTCTGACGTGACCGGCAACCACGGTGTTTTCCAGGATATGAACGCTGCCATTGAAGCGGCCAAGAAAACACAGAAAGTCGTTGCACGGATGTCCATGGACCAGAGAGAAAAGATTATTTCCAATATCCGTGCAAAGATCAAGGAACATGCGGAGATTTTCGCGCGTATGGGAGTACAGGAGACCGGTATGGGAAATGTCGGACACAAGATTTTGAAACACCAGCTTGTGGCTGAGAAGACGCCGGGAACCGAAGATATTCAAACAACAGCCTGGTCAGGAGACAGAGGTCTGACCCTGATCGAGATGGGGCCGTTCGGAGTCATCGGAGCCATCACGCCCTGCACCAATCCAAGCGAGACGGTGCTGTGCAATACGATCGGCATGCTGGCGGGAGGCAATACGGTTGTATTCAACCCCCATCCGGCGGCAATCAAGACATCCATCTATGCGGTCAACCTGATCAACGAGGCATCCCTGGAGGCAGGCGGCCCGGACAACATCGCATGTACGGTGGAGAATCCGACGCTGGAGAGCAGCAACATTATGATGAAGCACAAGGACATCCCTCTGATCGCGGCGACCGGAGGCCCGGGCGTGGTAACGGCAGTCCTTTCCTCCGGCAAGAGAGGCATCGGCGCAGGGGCAGGCAACCCGCCCGCGCTGGTAGACGAGACGGCAGATATCCGCAAGGCGGCGGAGGATATTGTAAACGGATGTACATTTGACAACAATCTCCCCTGTATCGCGGAGAAAGAGATCGTGGCGGTGGATTCCATCGCAGACGAGCTGATGCATTACATGATCTCCGAGCAGGGCTGCTACCTGGCTTCGAAGGAAGAACAGGACGCGCTGACAGAGGTGGTATTAAAGGGCGGCCGTCTGAACAGAAAGTGTGTCGGAAGAGACGCGAAGACACTGCTGGGCATGATCGGTGTAACCGTACCGGACAATATCCGGTGCATCACCTTTGAAGGGCCGAAGGAGCATCCGCTGATCGCGGAGGAATTGATGATGCCGATTCTGGGCGTGGTCAGGGCAAAGGATTTTGACGACGCGGTAGAGCAGGCCGTATGGCTGGAGCATGGCAACCGTCATTCCGCCCACATCCACTCCAAGAACGTGGACAATATCACCAAATATGCAAAGGCGATCGACACTGCGATCCTTGTAAAGAACGGACCGTCCTATGCGGCGATCGGGTTCGGCGGGGAAGGCTTCTGTACCTTCACCATTGCCAGCCGGACAGGAGAAGGACTGACAAGCGCAAGCGCCTTTACAAAGAGGAGACGCTGCGTGATGTGCGACAGCCTTTGTATCAGATAAAGAAGCAAACAGGCAGTCAATCTGTAAATGCGCCAGGGGAATGAAAGGCGGCAGGTTGGTTGTAAGTTGAGGAGGCAATAAAAAATGGAAATGAATTCTGCAAATGTAGAAGCCGTTGTAAAGCAGGTTCTGGAAAGCATGTTAAGCCAGCCGGTTTCGGCTTCGGCGGCTGCACCGGCAGCAGGAGGGGCGATCCCAAAGACCGCGCATGTTGCCATGCTGACGGCTCTGGAGCATTATGATGTAAAGGAATTTCCGATGCCGGAGGTCGGCGACGGAGATATCCTTGTAAAAGTAGAAGGCTGCGGTGTCTGCGGAACAGACGCGCACGAATTTAAGAGAGATCCCTTCGGCCTGATCCCGGTAGCGCTGGGACATGAAGGAACCGGCGAGATCGTAAAGATGGGAAAGGACGTAAAGGTTGACAGCGCAGGAAAACCGCTGAAAGTAGGCGATAAAGTTGTAACCTGTATGATTTTCAAGGACAACCCGGATATCACCATGTTCGACCTGAACAAGCAGAATGTGGGCGGCGCGGATGTATACGGACTGCTCCCGGATGATGATATTCATCTGAACGGATGGTTTTCCGATTACATACTGATCCGGAAGGGCTCCACCGTATTCAATGTCAGTGATCTGGATCTGAAGTCCCGTATCCTGATCGAACCCTGCGCCGTACTCATCCACGCGGTTGAGAGGGCGAAGACGACCGGCATCCTGCGGTTCAACAGCAGGGTTGTGGTTCAGGGCTGCGGACCGATCGGACTGATCTGTATCGCGATCCTCCGTACCATGGGGATTGAAAATATCGTGGCAGTAGACGGAAATCAGCAGAGGCTGGATTTCGCGAAGAGGATGGGAGCAGACAATTCCGTCAACTTCATGAACCACAAGGGAATCGAAGCACTCAGCGGCGCCGTGAAGGAAGCATTCGGCGGATACGAGGCGGATTTCGCGTTCCAGTGTACCGGATCTCCGGTGGCTCACGCGAATATCTACAAGTTCATCCGCAACGGCGGCGGACTCTGCGAGCTGGGATTCTTCATCAACGGCGGGGACGCAACCATCAATCCGCACTTTGACCTGTGCTCCAAGGAGATCACACTGGTGGGCTCCTGGGTATACACCCTGAGAGATTACGCAACCACGTTTGACTTCCTGAAACGGGCGAAGGCAATCGGGCTTCCGATGGACGACCTGATCACACATGAATTTCCGCTGGAGCAGATCAATGAAGCCCATGTGACGAACTTAAAGCAGGAAGGTCTCAAGATTGCGATCGTAAATAAATAGTGACTGATTTGTAAAAACCTGCGAAGGAGAGTGGTTATGGGAGAAGCAGTAGGAATGCTGGAGGTATTCGGGCTGGCAACCGCCTACGCGGCGGCAGATGCCGGGTGCAAGGCAGGCAATGTCCGGCTGGAAACCTTTGATAAAAACAAACCGGCGAATGCGGATGAATTACCTGTACCGCTGATCGTGATGGTAAAATTTCGCGGAAGCGTATCCGATGTCCAGGCTGCGTTGGAGGCGGCAAAGGCAAAGGCCGAACAGCTTGCAGGGATCGTGACGGAATATGATATCGCAAGACCCACGGAGGATACGGAAAAGATGCTCAAACTGAGCGGCTTAGATAAAGGAACACCAAACAAAAAATATTTGAAGGAGATTTAGGAGGATATAGAAATGGCACAGCAGGCATTAGGAATGGTAGAAACCAGAGGACTGACAGCAGCAATTGAAGCAGCGGACGCAATGACAAAGGCGGCTGAGGTTACATTGGTAGGAACTGAGAAGATCGGCTCCGGTCTTGTAACCGTTATGGTACGCGGAGACGTAGGAGCAGTAAAGGCAGCAGTTGAGACAGGCGCGGACGCTGCGGCAAGACTTGGGGAACTGGTTGCAACACACGTGATCCCAAGACCGCATGACGATGTAGAGAAGATTCTCCCTACAATTTAATTTGACAGAAGCTGTGACCCGCGGCCGGATTAAAAAAGGCTGCGGGCCGGAACAGGAGAATCCCTCAGATTGATTAGTAAAGGAGCAGTCTCATGGGACAGGCATATGGATTTTTTGAAATCCCGAGTGTGACGGCTGCCGTAGTCGCCATTGATATGATGTGCAAGACGGCGGAGGTGGAGCTGGTCACATGGGAGAAAAAACTGGGCGGACGGCTTGTCACCATCATCATCCGCGGGGATGTGTCCGCAGTCACACAGGCGATTGAAACTGCAGCGGCAAACGCGATCAAAGAGCCGGCAGCGTATGTGGTGATTGCAAGTCCACACGAGGAAGTCATCAGGATGGTGAACCAGAGTGCCAACCGGGTAAGTTGAGGAGGCAGTGACCATGGCAGATGAAAAGAAGCCGACAGGCGAGGAGAAGAACATAGATTCTTCCAAAGCGGAAGGCGCGGCCAAAAAAGGCAGGACAAAGAAAACTGCAGGATCAAAAGCTGCGTCCGCAAAGAAAGCAGAAACAACAGCCAAAGCGCCCGCCAAGACAGTTCAGAGAGTGAAGCAGGCGGCGCAGCAGGCTGAAGAAGTTATTGTTGAACAGACGATCCAGAAGGAGGAAAAAAGAATGTCACAGGAAGCATTGGGAATGGTAGAAACAAGAGGTCTGGTAGCATCCATTGAAGCGGCGGATACCATGCTGAAAGCAGCGAATGTTGTACTGGTAGGAACAGAGAAGATCGGTTCCGGTCTTGTAACCGTTATGGTACGCGGAGACGTAGGCGCTGTAAAATCAGCAGTTGAGTCCGGCGCGGAAGCAGCAGGAAGGCTCGGCGAACTGGTAGCGACTCACGTAATCCCGAGACCACACGGCGATGTAGAAAAGATTCTTCCGGCAATCAAATAAGTAAGAACGATGCCAACCGGGGGGTGGAAAGACGCGCCCTCCGGAGGATATGCAGGATGCCCCTTCCGCAGCAATGTAGCATTGGAATAGAAACGTGGGCGGGACGTGGGCCTGCATCACAAAGAGGAGAATTGATATGGACAATAGTAATGTAGCATTAATTACGAAGATGGTCTTAGAGGCAATTGAACAGCAGAAGTCTTCGGCGGAAAATGGCTACCTGGTGCCGGTGGGGGTATCCGCAAGGCATATCCACCTGACCCAGGAGCATGTGGAGGCCCTGTTCGGAGAAGGCTATCAGCTCACGAAGAAAAAAGAGCTGATGGGCGGACAGTACGCATCCAACGAGACAGTGACCATTGTCGGCTTAAAGCTTCGTGCCATTGAGAATGTCCGGATCTTAGGACCTGTCAGGAGCAAATCCCAGGTGGAGGTATCCGCTACAGACGCCATCCGTCTCGGTGTGAAGGCGCCCATCCGGGAATCCGGCAATACCGCCGGCTCCGCGGCAGTTGCAGTAGTAGGGCCGAAGGGCGTGATCTATCTGAACGAGGGATGTATCATTGCGAAGAGACATATCCACATGGCGCCGAAGGATGCCATGGCAGCCGGAGTACATGACGGCGATATTGTTTCCGTAAAAGCGGACAATGAGCGCGGCACCGTATTCAATCACGTGCAGATCCGTGTAGACGACAGCTTTACGCTGGAGATGCATATTGATACGGACGAGGCAAACGCGTCGAAAATTGCGACAGGAGACACGGTGAGGATCATATGCTAATCGGAAAAGTAGTAGGAAGTGTTGTTTCAACACGGAAAAGTGAAAATTTAGTCGGGAATAAATTCATGATCGTGGATGTCCTGGAGCATATGCAGAATGGTGCAAAGCAGTTGATCGCCATAGACAAGATCGGCGCCGGAGTAGGAGAATATGTACTGGTGGCACAGGGCAGCGCGGCCCGGATCGGAAGCGGCATGCCGGACGCCCCCGTGGATGCGGCGATCGTTGGAATTATTGACGATGGAACAGGACTGGAGTAGTGAAAGATTATGGATATGAAAGAATTAAGTGTACTCATGCAGCAAAACGGAATCGTCGGCGCAGGCGGCGCGGGCTTTCCCACCTATGCGAAGCTGAATGAGAATGCGGATACAATTATTCTAAACTGCGCAGAATGTGAACCACTACTGAGATTACATAGACAGTTGCTTGAAAAATATGCCCAGGAGATCGTGGATACCTTCCATCTGATCGGGGAGGCAGTGGGCGCCAAAGAGGTCATCATCGGAATCAAGAAAGCATATACCAGGACGATCGAGGCGCTCAATGCAGTTATCGGCGTTTATCCGGAGGTTCGGTTAGGGCTGCTGGATGAAGTCTATCCTGCCGGTGATGAAGTGGTGCTGATCTACGAGGTGACCGGAAAAGTCGTAAGGCCGGGCGGGCTTCCCATCGAATGCGGCGTCGCCGTGTTCAACGTGGAGACGGTCTACAATGTATACAGGGCCATGAACCAGCAGACCCCGGTGATGGATAAGCTGGTGTCTGTGGTGGCGGAAGTAGAGCATCCAATGACCGTGCGCGTGCCGATTGGTACAAGCATTGAGGAGACGGTGCGCCTTGCCGGAGGAGTGACCACACCCAACCCGGTGTATTTTATCGGCGGCCCGATGATGGGATTTATCGGAAGCGGTTCCCAGCCGGTGACCAAGACGACCAATGCGGTGCTGGTGCTGCCGGAATCCCACTATATCATCCAGAGGAAACGGCAGAAGGTTTCTATAGACCTGAAACGGGCGGCGGCATGCTGCTGCCAGTGCAGCATGTGTACGGATCTGTGTCCGCGAAACCGTCTGGGCCATCCGATCCAGCCCCACCTGTTCATGCGTGCGGCGACCTGTAAGGATGTGCAGAAGCCGGATATCTTTGTCAACACGTTTTTCTGCAGTTCCTGCGGATTATGTGAGATGTATTCCTGTTTCCAGGGACTGTCTCCGAGAACGCTGATGGCAGAGTATAAGGCAGGCTTAAGAAGCCATGGGTTAAAGCCCCCGCAGGTCGTACCCAAGCCGGTAGGGGAAGAGCGGGAATACCGCAAGGTTCCGATGGAACGTCTCATGGCAAGACTGGATCTGACGAAGTACAACAGGGAAGCACCGCTGGATGAATCGGCGGTACCGGTCCGCAGGGTGAAGATCATGCTCAGCCAGCATATCGGCGCGCCGGCTTCCCCAATCGTAAAGCAGGGGGATACCGTCACCGCGGGACAGATGATCGCGGAACCGGCCAAGGGCTTAAGCGTGGGTATCCATGCATCCATTGACGGTGTGATAAAAGAAGTAAGTGAGAAATATGTGATCATTGAGACGCAGGAAGGACGTGCAGGGAAATGAGTAAGGCAATTGGAATGGTAGAATATAAGACTGTTTCAGCAGGTGTCGTGGCGGCAGACGCCATGGTGAAGACCTCTGAAGTCAGTATCATCGAAGCACAGACCGTATGTCCGGGAAAGTATATCGTCATCATTTCAGGAGATCTGAGCGCAGTCAATGCAGCCGTGGAAGCGGCAAAAACATTGCATGGAATGCATCTGATCAACAGTTTTGTACTCGGAAACCCGCACGAATCCATTTTCCCGGCTATCTACGGGGCAGCCGAGATAGAAGCGGTTTCGGCCCTGGGAATCATGGAGACATACGATGCGACTTCGATCATAGTGGCAGCAGATGAAGCAGCAAAGACAGCGATTGTGGATCTTGTGGAGCTTCGGATCGCAAGAGGAATGTGCGGAAAATCCTACCTGATGCTGACCGGAGAGGTGGCGGCCGTAGAGGCAGCCATCGAGCGGGCAAAATCAGTGACTGCAAAGGACGGGATGTTCCTGGATTCCTCCGTGATCGCACATCCGGACGCACAGATCAGGAACGCGATACTATAAAGAGTTTAAACAAAGGAATGCGGGAAAATAACTTCAGTATGCAATATAGGCGATATGTTATTTTCCCGCAGTCTTTCGTTTTCATTGGATTTATAAACAGTTGGGAGGCGGTACGATGCTTGCGATTGAGAGACGGAATGAGATACTGGAAAAGCTACAGGCAGAACGCCGCGTGGTAGTGAGTGAATTGAGCCAGTTCTACAAGGTATCGGAGGAGACGATACGGCGTGACCTGGAGAAGCTTGTCAATGACGGATATGCGATTAAGAGCTACGGCGGTGCGGTGATCAATGAAAACACCAATATTGATCTGCCTTTTAAGGTCCGGAAGAACCATAACGTGATCGGCAAGCAGCGCATCGCCGGACTGTTTAACAAGATGGTGAAGGACGGCGACAGCATCATGCTGGACGCCAGCTCCACCGCTGTCTATGTCGTGAAAGCATTGAAGGATAAAAAGAATCTGACGGTGATCACCAATTCCGTGGAGATCATCATAGAACTGCTGGATGTGCCGGACTGGAAGATCCTTTCCACCGGAGGCGTGTCCAGGGAAGGGTCATTCGCCCTGGTAGGCCCCCAGACGGATCGGATGCTGAGGTCGTACCATGTGGACAAGGCAGTGATCTCCTGCAAGGGGATCGACCTGCAGGCAGGGATCACGGATTCCGATGAGCTTCATGCGGACAACAAAAGAACCATGCTGGAATCCGCCAGAGAAAAGATCCTGGTGGTGGACGGCAGTAAATTTGGAAAGGTGGCATTCAATACCATTGCCGGGCTGGGTGAGATCACATCCGTTGTCACAGACGAAAAGCCCGACGAGCAGTGGCTGCAGGCGATGGAGGCTGCAGGGACAGAATGCATCTATCCGGAGTAAATAATGCGACAGGATGATTCGGTCAAATGAAAAGTTTTGATATAAAGACAAAAATATATTTCGGCGACCAGGCGCTGGACCGGCTCTCGGAAATTCCCTACCAGCGGGTGCTGGTCATCACGGATCCGTTCATGGCTCAGAGCAGTATGATCAATCTGGTAACCGATCCTCTGAAAAAGGGCCGCAAGGAATTTGAGATTTTCCAGGATGTGGTTCCGGATCCGCCCATCGAAAAGATTTCCGAAGGCGTGAAAAAAATGCTGGAATACAGGCCCGACGTGATTGTGGCGGTGGGCGGCGGCTCTGCCATTGACTCCTCCAAGTCTATCCGGGAATTTGCGCTGCGGGTTGACCGCTATGGGGAGGTTGGGCTGATCGCAATCCCAACGACCAGCGGGACGGGCTCGGAAGTGACTTCCTTTGCGGTGGTTTCAGATCCGAAAGAACAGAGAAAGTATCCGCTGGTATCCCGGGATATGACGCCGGATGAGGCGATTCTGGACGCGGAGCTGGTGAAAAGCGTGCCGCCTGCGGTGACGGCGGATACGGGGATGGATGTATTTACCCATGCGCTGGAAGCCTGCGTGAGTACGAATCGGAACGATTTTTCCACGGCTCTGGCGGAAAAATCCATCGAGATCTGCGGCGTGTTCCTGCTTCGGGCATACTTAGACGGCAGCGATACCCACGCCAGACAGAAGATGCACTCGGCTTCCTGCCTGGCAGGTCTGGCATTTAACTCCGCATCATTGGGGCTGAACCACGGGATGGCGCACCAACTGGGCGCTACCTTCCATATCCCCCACGGGCGGGCCAATGCCATGCTGCTTCCGCATATCATTGAGTTTAACAGTGATATCAATAAGCACAGCAAAAGCCAGACGGACTATCTGCCTGCGGTAAAGCGTTACTCCACCGTGGCGCAGATTCTGGGCCTGAGCAGCTATAATAAAATCATGACCGTGCGCTCCCTGGTGAACTGGGTGCAGTTCATGATGAAGGAAATGGATATCCCGCTGTCCATCTCCCAGATGGAGAAGATATCCAAAGAAGAATATTTTGCCGCCATCGACCGTATGGCAGATGCCGCGCTGGCCGACGGCTGTACCGCCACAAACCCGCGGGTGCCGAGCAAGGCGGATATTATGAAAATTTATGAAGCATTGTGGTGAAGCTTAGCTGCAATCGTGTCTGCTTCGTATGTGAGCAGATGCGGCTGCAGCTTTTAAAATATGTCCGAAATATTTACATCCCTATGGTGTGAGCAAACTTTTAAATGACTGTGTGGAATTAGAACAGCAAGAATATGGTATTGAAAGCCGCAGATTTCTGATGAAAGAGGTCTGCGGCTTTTATTATAGAAAATTCTATTGACATATAAGTGTATATAGTGTATAGTGTGCATATAGATGCATCACATTAAAAGAGGAGACAGGACCATTGAAAATATTAATCTCGAACACTTCTGACATCCCATTGTATCAACAGATCAAAGACCAGATTAAGGATGCTATCCTGAAAGAAGAGTTGGTTGAAAATGATCCGCTTCCCTCGATCCGTGCATTTGCCAATGATTTGAAAGTCAGTGTCCTGACGATAAGACGGGTCTATGAAGAACTGGAACAAGAAGGGTTTGTGATAAGCCAGGTTGGTATCGGGACCTTTGTATCTGCAAGTAATATTGAACTGCTCAGAGATTCCAGACGCCGCCTTGTAGAGCAGAAAATGCAGGATATGATACAGACCGCAAAAGCACTGGATATCACTAAGGAAGAACTGAATGCAATGATGGATATTCTTTATGAGGAGGTATGACTACATGGCATCAATTTTAGAGGTTTCCGGATTGAGAAAGAGTTACGGCAATTTTGAACTGAACGATATCAGTTTTACAATTCAGGAGGACTGTATCACAGGCTTTATAGGTGCAAACGGCGCGGGAAAAAGCACAACCATTTATT
This sequence comes from Schaedlerella arabinosiphila, assembly GCF_003885045.1. Classification (GTDB taxonomy): domain Bacteria; phylum Bacillota; class Clostridia; order Lachnospirales; family Lachnospiraceae; genus Schaedlerella; species Schaedlerella arabinosiphila. Next base: position 119,851 of record NZ_RHJS01000002.1, read on the forward strand.
CTCTGCTGAATCTGGTCCGCAGAGAGGCAGGAACGATCACATTTCGCGGAAAAGATATTTCTGCAGACGAAAGACTGTTCAAGGATAAAATCGGTGTTGTTTTTGACAGCAGCAGCTTTTATGATGAGCTGACGATTCAGGAGATGACCTCATTGATTGCGCCCTCATATTCTGAGTGGAATCAGCGTGCGTATCAAGAGTATTTAGATATGTTTTCTCTGCAGAAGGAACATATCATAGGAATGCTGTCAAAAGGCATGAAAATGAAATACGCTCTTGCACTTGCTTTGTCGCACAACGCAGAGCTGCTGATTATGGATGAGCCCACAAGCGGACTCGATCCCTTTATGCGGAAGCAGTTTATCCGCATTTTGAAAACATATATGGAGGCGGGAAGCAGGGCTGTCTTTTATTCCACGCACAACACGACAGATTTAGATCAATCCGCGGATATGCTGATCATGATACATGCAGGAACTATTTTGTTTGAAGAGAATAAAGATGCGCTGCTGGAGAAATTCAGAATCGTTAAAGGCGATGTAAAACTGCTGCCGGATATACAGCCCTTCATGCTGAATTTTGACAAAAGTAATTATGGTTTTACCGGCATTACGGACAAAGCTGAAAAAATCAAAGCAGCATATCCGGAGGTTTTGATCGAAAGAGCTGCAATAGAGGATATTATGCTTGCATATATAAAGTAGCGTAAAGAATCGTATAAGTAAATGACATGGAAACGGCACCTGTCCAACCGCACAGCCGGCATATTTTTCACAGACAGGCAATGAAGCAACTGTGCAGGTTGGGCGTGGTATACAACAAGCAGATTCAAAGGAGCGTGAATCAAAATGATAATGACATTGGTAAAAAAAGACATCATGATTATAAAAGGATATGTTTTGGCAGAAATTGCAATTGCAGTCGGAATCCCTCTGATAATCGCAAACAGGCAGCCGCAAATGGGCGGAATGACAGGACTTTTGATAGCGACTTTGATTGCCTCACTATCCTTTAACCTGGCGGTTTCGGGAAAGGAAAATCAATATCCAAAAGCGACTGCTCTACTTTCGTCTACCCCATATATGAGGAATAGGGTGGTTGCGGCAAAATACATCTTATACATTATAATCTATCTGTTCTGCTGTATTGTGTCGTTCGCTGAAATGAAATTCATTCCGGAACTCAGGGTGGAATCCTTCGTTCAATCCGCGGCGTTTGTTTTTCTCTCCCAGGCGATTGGGATGGGAATTTTCCTGCCGATACAGTACAAATTTGGTTATGAAAAAACAAGATACTTATGCTCTTTGTTTTATCTGTATCCTTTTGCTGCAAGTGCAATGAAACAGATGCTGCTGTTTGAAAGCTTCGGGCATTTGCGCCGTTCCAATACAGGGACTTCAGCTATAATATTGTTTGCCGCCGGATTGGCAGTTTGGATCATTTCTTTTGAAATCTCGAAAAAGATATTTGACGGGAAGGACTTAGTATAAAGTGAACCGTGTGAAACGGCCGGATATCCGGAGGAAAGAGAGAATCCCCTTGTATTTTAGGACTTTGAGAAAGGCATAAAGTACAAGGGATTCCCTTTTCCTTGGGAATCAGGGAAAAAACGGTATGGACCGTCAGTCCCGTGAAAAAACATCACTGCAGTTCAAACGGAATTTCCGCGATCACTTGGGGCGCATTGTCGGTGCCGGCAGTCTTATCCACGATTTTTACCACAAATTGAGAAGCTTCCGCTGCATTTGCAGTGATCTCCAAAAGGGGCTGTCCGGTTGTCTCATCGGATGCGTAAGAAATATGCTCCCATTCAACCTTTGCGCCGGCGGAATCAAAAATCTGAGGAACCAGCGCATGGGTGTCCCGTCCGAAGGGGACAAGGATTGTAAGGTGGAGACAGCTGGGGGTGGCAGCGGCCTTTGTGACGGTGAAGCCCTGGTTCTTTGACGGACTGCTCAAGCTTCTGCTGCCGGACGGGTCTGCGGATGTACGAAAGGCCAGCTTCCAGTTTCCGCGTATGGTCTTATGCCCCATCGCCTCATGGTACGCCCCTTTATAGGTGCCGATATCTTCCAGCCTTGTGCCTCCGACTGCGTTAAAATCCAGTCTGACTTCCAGGGTATCCGCGGAAGTGAGGCCCGCGGAATCCATGGAAATGCGTACAAGCTGGACAAAAGAGCCGTCATCGCTTTTCCGAGGCTGCATGAATACAGATGTCACCTCTGTTCCGTTTATGAAGGCCGGAGCAAAGAAGGGAAGCGGATCTCCCTCTATAAAGTTTAGCGGAGTAAGGAACTCAGAGCTGTTCAATTCTTCGTCTTCTGTCCGTATGGAAAGTGTATAGTACAGGTCATAGCCGTCAAAGTATACATCGGAAATCATAACCTCTACACCGCTGTCATCGGCAATGGTTCCAGGCTCCGTACTGCTGCCGTTTGCATTGACTCCGGATTTTGCGGAACCAGTGTCTGTATCACTGCCAGATTTTGCGGAGCTTCCGTCTGTATCACTTTGCGGAGCTTCTGCTTTTTTCGAATATTTTTCAATCTCTTCATATGCGGTTTTGTCCTTTGGATCTGTACGGATGTTGGTTTCCTGGATTTTTTTAAAGAGATTTCCTATAATCGGAAGATCCCTTGCAAGTGCCGGCTGGCTGAAAAGCAGACCGCCGGCACTTATTGTAATCACGGCTGCCGCAGCTGCTGCGGCCCATGCTGCCATCCGCCGCTTTCCCTGCCGTGTATGCGCTGTGTTTGTTTGTTCTGCACTTATTTGCTCTGTATTTTGCTTCACGGTACGTTCCTTTTGGGGCCTGCGGCTCAAAATCTGCCGATATGCTTCGTTCAGCTTTTCATCTACCGCATCGGGAATGACCAGCTCCCGGCAAAGCTCCTGTTTCATTTTTTGTTCTAAATTCATTAATTACACCTCCAAATTTTTGTAACCAATTTGCATAGAAAATGGACTTTCTGCCTGTTATCTGCGGGGCATTGCCTGCCTGGATTCGGAATAGGTCATTTCTTGTAAATAAAGCCTTCTGTACAGATCCCTGCCCCTGGAAAGCCTGGTTTTGATTGTATTTTCGTTCAGACCCAGGAGCTCGGCGATCTCTTTGACGCTAAATTCCTCCGCATAGTATAAAAGCAGTACGAGCCGGTATTTTGCGTCGATCTGCTCCATCAGCCTGGAAAATTCAAGATTGTCTGTCACCTCTTTTTCCGGGCCGGGGTTCTCATCGTGCTCCCGCAGTTCCTGGATTGATGCCAGTTTATGCCGTTCTTTGAGGATTCTGCGGCAGTGGTTTATCAGGATCTTAAACATCCAGGCTTTGAATACGGAAGGATTTTTCAATGTGCTTATTTTTTCATAGCAGGTCAGCGCCGTGTCCTGGATGGCATCGGCCGCGTCCGGGGCGTTTTTTAAAATTCCGAACGCAATACGGAACATTTCCTGTTTGTTGTTTTCGATCAGCGTGATCAGCGCCTCACCGTCGCCGCTCTGGGCCTGCTCAATCAGCGAATGATTCATGTATACCGCTCCTTTCGTCTTTGCTGCTGCAGCATTACACATATTAAGATAAAATAAAGGGGGAAAAGGTTTCATATTTTTTGAATTAATTGGCTTGACCGGCTTATAAAGAAATCATCAGAGAAGAGATGAAAAATATAGTACTCAAAATAAAATATCCTTTTGATAATAGTTCCTTATGCATGATATCAAACCAAAAAATCAGAACAGTTGCTGCAGCCAGGATGATGCATACGGCCAAAATTCGGAATATATCGGCATGCAGAATCAAGGACAGCAGCATCCCCTCCCCTGCAATTACGATCATTGGAATCACGGCAAACTGTACTGCGATCTGCTTTTCTGATAATGGAATCAACAGGCCGTCCTGTGCTTTTTCAAGAATGCTGTCCAACTGCAGCAGCATACTTCGAAGAGTCAGTTGAAATACCGCAAAGATACTTCCGGTCAGCAGAAGCTGACGTGTCGATTCCTGATCCAAAATCGGGATCGTCCAAAATAGTTCAACCCGGCAGATGGTCAGACTGAATGTAAAGAAGAGCAATCCGGTTAAAATAAATTCCCTGCTTAATCTGTAAATGGAGGTTCCTGCTTTCCAGACCAGGGGAAATCTGGCCAGCAGTTTCGGTGCATTTTTTCGAACAGGAAGATTGCGGAGCTTTTTTTCTTTTGCGTATTGATTTAATAAAACCGTATTATGATTGTTTTGTGCAGTATGTATTTTTTCAATAAACTGCATTTCATCTTCGTACTTTTCCATATTCAGATGAAGTGTGAGCAAATAGCGGTACAGCATGAAACACCACAGCAAAAAAGCAATACCGGACAAGAAGGGATGTATCCAGACGAAAAAAACGGATAAATATAATAAAAGCAAGATACCAAAATCAAATAAGGTTTTTCTGTTTTTGTGATAGATTTTCCATCGGAGCAATCCTACGGAATTTAATAAATATAAAACAGAAAACAGGGTGTATGCAAAATCACGGTTCCAATTTACCCCATTTATACACAATGCAAGGAACAGGGCCAGTAAAAACTGCCTGCACGCGATTCCGATAAATTTTATTCCGATCAGTTTTTTCAGCCTTTTTTCACAAAACAGGAAAATAGAAGCGGGCTTTACAATAATAAGAGGCTTAACCCTGAAAAAACAGCAGCAAAAAGAATATACTGCCAGAGCGGAAATCAGGCCGTCATAGATCTGAGGCCGGAAGTCCTCTATGTCTCCGATTGCAGGAACAGCGAAAGCAGTAAATAGGAACAAGATATAACCGGTGAAGAAAACGAAAAACAGAGAGGGTAATAAAAGATTGCTTACCATTCTTTTGCACTCCCGCAGCCTGTTCAGACACAACATTTTATAGATATACATGTTTCATGCCTCCTTCATTTTATCAGAATCACGGTTTGACTGTATCGGATGTACAGCGATCTGTCAGGTGCAGGTAAAGTTCTTCTAATGAAACTGCATCGCTCACATGGTACTGCGCAGTGATTTCTTCTTTACTGCCCTCCGCAAGAACCTGCCCGTTGTGGAGAAAAACAAATCTGCCGCAGATGGCTTCTGCCAGATCCAGCAAGTGAGTTGAAATGAGTATGGCTTTATGCTGATGCGTTAATTTCTGCAGAATCTGCTTAAATATATGGAGTTGTCGGGGATCAAGCCCTGTGAAGGGTTCGTCTGCCAAAAATATTTCATATTGACGCAGCAGCGCAAGTGCAATCATAAGCTTTTGCAGATTCCCCTTTGACAGGGCGCAGGGGATTTTGTGCAGATGCTTCTGTAACTCTAATTGTTTGATCAGACCTTGAATGGAAAGAGGATTTTGCGGATACAGCGCTTTTACAAACTGCAAATGTTCCAAAACGGTAAGCTCTTCATAATATACAGGTGTATCCGGCACAAATGCAAACGGATGATTCGTATTTGACAAAGTGGATACAGGGCTTTGGTTTACCAAAATATTTCCACTGGATGGTGTTAATTTTTTGATCATTATTTTCAGCATGGTCGTTTTGCCGGAACCATTGGAACCAATCAGACCTGTTATTGTACCACTTTGAATTTGAAAACTTACATTTTGCAGGACAGGCAATTCTGTATAAGAAAAATTGATATTCTCCACCTTAACGTGCATTGTAACTCCTCCTTTTTTGTTTGATCTTACACCTTAGACAAGGTTTAAGGTCAAGAAAAAAGAAAGATTTTCTGTATAATCTAGTTACTGTGAATAATAACATAATCTAAAGACCTATGCCTTTTCGTTGTAATATATTATCCGGATCATGCAGACGAACACAACGATTATCATAGAAAGTGCAATCAACTGAAACGGCAAAGTCATATAAGCAGTAAAAAGCTCGAAATAAAAATACAAACACAGGATCATGACAAACAGCCATCCTAAAATGCAGATTGACTGCCTGGAAAGAAAAATAAGACTCTTTATGCGATCCTGCTTTTTTAGCTGCTCTAATTGTCTGCAGTAAGCCTCTTTATTATGAAATATTTGTTTTAACAGGTTGTCCGGCACTTCGTTTATATCTAATTCCAGACCGGCAAGCTGTTCACATAAGAGTTGATTTTGTCTGATTCTTTGCTCCTCGGTTTTGAGGTCATCCATATGTATTCTCAGAACATCTGATAAATTTTTTCTGCCTTGTATACATTCACGAATCTCTGAAACAGAAATGTCCAGTATTCTCAGCAGTTTTATTCGATTTAGCAGCTTTACATCAGCATCGGTGTATTCACGGTAACCATTCATGGGATTTCTTTGCGGAAAGATCAGATGCTCTTTTTCATAAAAACGAATATTATGACTGGTGATTCCAGTTTGATTTTCTACTTCTTTTATTTTCACAGGCGGCTCCTTCTTTCGTGATTTGTTTTTCTTTATTATATCAGGCTTTTTGCAAACTCACAAATGATTCGAAAGAATGCTGCATTGGATTTGATGGAAACACCTTATACAAAAGAATTTTGCCTGGGCCGTTGAATAAAATATTGGAAAAGTGTATAATAAAAATAGATAATATATGAGCTGTTTTTATGGAAAAATGCATAAAATAGATCATATATTATCTATACTGAAAAGAAACTGTATATGCAAAGGAGAGCTGTAACAAGATGGCGGCAGAATATGTATGGGAGACGCCGGAAGAGATGGATCTGCTCCTGGCGCAGAGAATACGAAGGATTCGGAAACGTCGTTTAGTTTCACAGGAAAAGCTGAGCCAGATGAGCGGAGTCAGTTTTGGGTCAATCAAGCGTTTTGAAACGACAGGAAAGATTTCCCTGCTTTCCCTGACAAAGCTTGCGGTTGCGCTTGACTGCGGGGACGAGATCCGAAATATGTTTACACAGATTCCATATCGGAATATAGAGGAGGTTATTCGTGAAGGCAGATAGATATCTTAAGGTGCTGTATCAAGGCAGGCTGGCAGGTACACTGGCCCTTACACCGGAGAAAAAGGCGGCATTCGAGTATGCAGACGAATGGCTGAAGGACGGTTTTTCCATCAGTCCGTTTTCCCTTCCTCTGAAAAAACAGGTATTCATCCCTCAAAAAGACTATTTTCACGGCCTGTTCGGCGTATTTGCGGACAGCCTGCCGGATGCGTGGGGAAATATTCTATTGAACAGGCTTTTAAAGAAAAAGGGGATCAATGCGGATCAGATGGATATACTGGACCGGCTGGCAATTGTCGGGAGTTCCGGAATGGGGGCATTGACCTATCAGCCGGAAATACAGGTGGCAGCGGATACTTTGGAACAAAGCGATTTGACAGGGTGAGGACGGACGGTGCGGGTGAAACGAAAAAAATTCATATGCTGACAGCGGCCGCATTGCTGGAACTGGATTTTGAGCAGCCGAGTCTGGATTATCACAGCCTAATGAAGCTGACAAAAATTTTAACAAGAAATAACCAGGAAGATATGCAGAATATGTTCCGCAGGATGTGTTTCAATGTGTTTGCCCACAACCGGGACGACCATTCGAAAAATTTTTCGTTTCTTTATGATGAAGAGAAAGATTGCTGGCGGCTGAGTCCGGCATACGATCTGACTTACAGTACGACATATTATGGTGAGCATACCACAACCGTGGACGGAGAAGGGGCTTCTCCGGGAATCAGAGAAATCCTGGCAGTGGGAACAGCGGCTGGGCTGGGGAAAAGGTACTGTGAAGCCGCTGCGCAGGAGATTTTGGAGAAGGTGAAACAGATGCTGGGGAGGTATTTATCATGCGGTTGTTTATGGAAGTTATGACTTTCGGAGGGCAGAAATTATGCTGAACATCATTTTCAACAGAGGCACAAGGGACATCGAAAACAGGAATTATGTGTTTAGCCCGGACACCTATTTTAAATATAACTATGAGGAAGAATGGTTTGAGGATGAACTGGTGAAGGAAATGGTTTTGGATGTAGACAGTTCATCGGTAATATCTGCGCATGCAATTGACAGTCCAGTTTTTGGGGCGATCGCTCCGGAAAGACTGTCAGGCGGTGTGAAAGCCCTTATTATCATGTACAAAGAGCCGTCTTTAATAGTGAACGCCTCTTCCTGCGGGAATAATTGTGCAAAATGGATATTAGAGATTGGGAAAATACAGGATATTACCATCAGGCTCGGATATGAGATGGAGTTTGAAGAGCCTTTTGAAATCTGTATCAAAAACAGTGGAAAAGTGGTTCATAGCTACGTTGATTTTCTAAAAGAATTTCAGGAGGTGGAGATTTTTGAAGGGTAATATCAAAGTGATTGTCTCCACCAAAAAGCTGCGTTATGAGTTAAATCTGCGCAGGAATATTACGGTGATTCAGGGAGACAGCGCTACAGGGAAGACCACTCTGGTTCAGATTGTAAGCGATTATTTATCCGAAAGGACAGGACCTGGAACAGAAGTGATATGTGACAAAAAATGTGCTGTCTTATCAGGAGATACAGAGAGTGCAGTGATACGGTTGAAAGCACTGGCGGATGCAGTTGTATTTGTAGATGAACAGGAACGATTTTTGTATTCGAAGGTATTTGCAGAGACTGTGTTAGATTCAAATTGCTATTTTGTGTTTATTGCAAGAGACGGGCTGAATATGCTGCCGTATAGTGTGAATGAGATTTATTACCTTAAGAACAGCGGTTATTATCAGAATACCAGGCAGGTGTATAATTCCATGCATCAGGTATATCCGGAGATGGGTATGGCAGAGAGAATCGAACCGTCTGTTGTTCTGACAGAAGATTCCAATGCCGGTTATGAGATGTATGAAACAATCTACAGGGAGAAAGAAGTGAGATGTATTTCCGCAGGAGGAAAATCGAATATCGCAAAGTACATTCTTGCCAACAGGCAAAATCGGATATTTGCAATTGTAGACGGTGCGGCATTTGGCGCTGACATGCAAAGTGTAATACATGCATTGGAATTATGTCAGGGAAGCCATGTTTGGACTCCAGAGTCATTTGAATACTTAATTTTACAATCAGGGATTGTACAGGCAGAAGGATTGGGGGAAATTATGCAGGCGCCTGGAGAATTTATCGAAAGCGGGGAATACAGCTCGTGGGAAAGATTTTTTACTCATTTGCTAGAAGATTTAACAAAGAATACAATATATGCTTATAGTAAGAGAAAGCTCAATCCGAATTATATCACAAAAGGAAATATTGAAAAAGTTATAAAAATGTTTCCTAAACAGATATCTGATATGATCAAGGCTTTATAAGTTTATCCTGGATTTCCCGCTCTTATGCTTGACATATTTTTGCTCTGAGAGTATCATTTTTAATAGGATAAGTATCTGAAAAATCAACGGATACGACAGAATAAGTTCATTTCTGAAAGCGAGGAACAAATCAATGGCAAGTACTCATGAGGAACAGATCAGGATCGTGCAGGAAACCGTGGCCGGCAAGGAAATTACCTTTGCCCATGTGATGGGAAGTCCGGCTCCGATCATATATCAGAAACTGGGATTAAATCCGCAGGTGGACTACCGCTCATCTGCGATTGGGATTATGAACATGACACCGCCGGAATCGGCAGTCATTGCGTCGGATATTGCGGTGAAAAGCGGGAATGTCTATCTCGGCTTCGCAGACCGTTTTACCGGGACGCTGATCATTACAGGCGATATCTCGGAGGTGTTTTCCGCAATGACGGAGATCGTGGACTATTTCCGGGATTCCCTGGGGTATGTAGTCTGCGGCATTACGAAGAGATAAGGCAGAGGCAAAAAAGTCTCTGATGACTGAGAACAGGATCAAGGGCGTATCTGTGAACTACAAGGCAGCTACGGGACAGGAAGTGACGCGATGGCTCGAATTACAAAGGAGGAACTGCTGGAAAAGCTGTTCCATAACGATTATGAACATCTAAAGGGAAAGCGGCTGCGCATGACGCGTGTGCGGGTTCCGGGCAAGGAGGTTTGTCTGGCACATGTGCTCAGCCCGTCCGAGACATGTATCTATCAGAATCTGGCCCTGCATATCGGCGTCCATGAAGGGGAAGACCATACCGGTGAATCCATCGGCCTGATTCGTTTCACCCCATGGGAAGCGGTGGTGGCGGCAGCAGATATAGCGGTAAAAAGCGCGGATGTGCAGGTTGGATTTATGGATCGCTTCTGCGGTTCTCTGATCCTCACCGGAGGTTTGTCACAGGTTCAGACCGCGGTGGAAGAGGTGGTCAGATTTTTCGGTGAAGAACTGGGCTTTCGGACCTGCGAAGTCCATAAAAATTAAGATTACAGGATCGTATAAACTATGAAAAAATTATTTTTGATGGGCAGGAGCGAAGCGGGAAAAACCTCTCTGACACAGGCGCTGAAGGGCGAAGAGCTTCATTATGTAAAAACACAATATACGAATACCAGCGAGGACACGATCGACTCTCCGGGGGAATACGCGGAATCGAAGTGTTTTAGTGTAGGACTTGCCTGCTTTTCCTTTGAGGCCGATGTGGTGGCGATGGTTCAGGCGGCAGATGAGCCGTACAATCTGTTCGGGCCTGGAGGCCGTTCGTTTATCCTGCGTCCGCTCATAGGGATTATTACGAAGGTGGATTCGCCCTATGCCAATATTCCGATGGTCAGGCAATGGCTGGTTAATGCAGGGTGTGAACGGATCTTTCTGATCAATAACGTGACCAGAGAGGGGATTGACGAGTTGATGGAGTATCTGTCGGAGGAGCTTCCCGTCCTCACACTGCAGCAGGCGAAAGACAGGCAGGCACTGGGACTGAATGAATGGGATGCTGTGCCGCTGGCCGGAGAATGACAGACTTGCCTGAAAAAGATAAAAAAAGAAAAGCGGAGACTGCTGAATACAGTGGTCTCTTTTTTTCATTTAAGTGGGGATATTTTTGTCATTGAAACGTCTAATAGATGTAATACAAATGAGAGGCCGGCCGGCGGAAGGGAGATGTAAATGCGTGACGAAAGAACAATTGGGAACCTTGATCCTTGCTTCTGAAAAACAAATGTACGCTACAGCAAAGTCCATCCTGAAACAGGATGCAGACTGCGCAGACGCGATACAGGAGGCAATTGTCAAGGCTTTTGGAAAGGTGGATGGTTTGAAACAGGAAAAGTATGCCAGAACATGGCTGATGAGGATCTTGATGAACGAATGCTACAATATTCTCCGCAAAGGAAGCAGGCAGGTGTCTCTGGAGGCTTGCCCGGAAGCAGCAGCCATGGAGGCGCCGGAGAGGAAGGATTACGGCCCGCTGTACGAAGCGCTCAGACGCTTGAAGGAGGAACTGAGGATCGTAACCACATTGTATTATGTGGAGGAATTTAGTATCCGGGAAATTTCGGCAATTTTAGAAATATCAGAGGGCGCTGTCCAGAAACGTCTGGCACGTGCAAGGGCAAAGCTTAGAAATACACTCAATTATATGGAGGTGGAATGGTGAGATTGGAAGATTTAAAACAGCAGTATCCGGAGCCGCCGGAATTTATCCATCAGATGATCCTGAATGAGGTAGAAAAACAGATCAAAAGTAATACGGAAAACCATGGAGAAACAGCAGGAATCAGGAGAAAGAGAGAACGCCCATGGACGATCAGACGGACAGCAGCCGCGGTGCTGGCGGCCTGTATGATCATCGGCACGGCTGCGTTTGCGGCGGTGAGTATGTATCATCTGAAAATCGAAGAGAAAGGAAAATACAGTGTTGAAACCCGCGTGATCCATGACGCGGACGAGGAGAAAAGCATTTCTCTGCCGGAAAAAATTGCGGATGTCAGGCTTGAGGCGGATTACATTCCAAAGGGGATGCGCTGGAGGGACGAAAGCCACCTGGACTTTGAGGAAAGCCCGGGATCAGGCGGAATTTCATTTAGCACACTTCTGCTTGATGAAGAAAGCGACGGGCTGAACATCACGGATACGAATGTTGTGGAGAAGGAAAAGCAGGAATTTGGAGAACATGAAGGAATTTATATGCGCTATAATATGGACTCCGGTTTTTCACAAAGGATCTATCTGCTTTATCCGGAACTGTACAGAATCCTGATCCTTTATATTAGCGAAGAAGTCTCCCAAGAAGACGCATATAAGGTGGCTTCCGGCATCACGCTGCAGGAGACAGGGGAAATGCTGGATACATCCGAAGTGTGGAGCTGGAGCGAATATATCAGCCAGCAGAACCCGGTCGGAGATTCAGACGAGATGATGACTGCCGTTTTGAAAAAAGATCTAAAGCTTCATAAGGTTGGAAACGCCTTTCCGCTGGATATGGCAGGCAAGGATCTAAATGGAAATCACGTATGGGCTTCGGAGCTGGGGATGGAGATCACGGCTAAAGTGGATTCTGTAGAAGTTCTGGACGACCTGTCCCTTCTGGAAGCGGAATATATCCCGGACGAATGGAAGGATGCAGTCGGAGAGGACGGAAAGTTGATGAAAAACCAGCTATCCTATATCAAGAAGGGGGATGGGGTGAATACGCTGGACGAAGTTGTGGGGACCAAAGAGGTCAGACAGAAGCTGGTGCTTGTGACAACAACGTATACCAACAACGGCGATCAGGAGCTGCACAACGTACTTTATCAGGGGAACCTTCTGCTCCTGAAAGAGCAGGGCAGTGAATACCGCATCTATACCTATTCTGATACGGAAGGGCTCTGTGACATTGCCGGAGGCGGTACCTGCGGGGAATCCGGCCAGGCATACGACGATATCATGCAGAGCGGAGTTGCCTGGAGTCAGAAATATCGGTCGCCCCATGCGGATTATGGGAACGGCGGTAATTATATTTCCGCATTAAAACCGGGAGAATCTGTTCAGACCCGGCATGCCTGGATCGTAAATGAGCCGGATCTGGAAGATATGTATCTGAATGTATGTGTAACCGGCGGAATGATGGAATTTGACGAGGATATGATAGAGACCGGCCTTGTGGATGTACGGCAGTAATCCGCATATTGGCAGGTATGAAAACGAAGAACGCAGGCATGACCGCTGCGTTCTTCGTTCTGTTTATATTTCAGAAATGTTCCTGAAACCTCTGTTTTTTAATATACGTCTTTCCACTCGTCGATATTGTCAGCGTCGAATTTGAACGGTGCGCCCAGGATCATCTCTGTACCGCCGTCATCTGCTGCAACGATTTCATAATCGCCCATGTCGCCTGCGGTGAACTTGTCGCCTTCTGCGCCTGTGATGGTTCCGTCAACCAGTGCCATGGAAGTATATGCTCCAAGACGTCCAAGGTCGATGGGGTTCCACAGATACATATAGGGGCAGGAGTGGTCGTCATCGTCGCCGATGTACTCAGCCATTTCAGACGGAAGTCCAAGTCCTGTCAGCTTCACGGAAGACTTTTCATCCTGAAGAACCTTAGCTGCCGCGTTGATACCAACGGTTGTCGGAGCGCAGATGACTTTCAGATCCGGATATTTTGCAAGCAGAGCCTGTGTCTGGTCGGTGGATTTCTGCGGCTCGTCATCGCCGTAAGCAACCTCTACCAGCTCCAGTCCGGAATACTTGTCGTCGCTTTCCATGACTTCCTTCATCGCGTCGATCCATGCATTCTGGTTTGCTGCCTGTGATGTAGCAGACAGAACTGCCCACTGTCCTTCACCGCCGGAGATATCAAGTACGGCATCCATCAGAGCCTGTCCGATCTCCTGTACACCTGCCTGGTTTACAAATACCTGACGGCTGTCCGGATTGGTCTTGGAATCTTCACAGCATACCTTGATGCCTGCGTCCATTGCTTCTTCCAAAGCTGCCTGCAGCGCGTTCTCATCGTTTGCCGCGATACAGATGGAGTCTACACCCTGGGAGATCAGGGACTGGATTACGGAAACCTGCGCGTCCGCTGTCGGAGCTTCAGGATGCTTTACGATTGCCGTGCCGCCTGCTGCTTCGATGACTTCCTGGAAACCGTCGGCTGTCTTCTCATTGAACGGGTTTCCTGCGGACTTTGTAACGATTGCGTAAGTACCGCTGCCGCTCTCTCCTCCTTCGTCGCCTGCGTCTTCTGCGTCTCCGCCTGCATCGTCCGTAGCTTCGCTGCTGCTGCCGCTGTCAGTATTTCCGCTGTCGTTGTTTCCGCCGCCGCATCCAACTGCCAATGTAGCAACCATAGCTGTGCACAATAAAGCGCTTAATAATTTTTTCTTCATGCTTCTTTCCTCCCTGGAATATGATTTTTTATACAAAGTATCCCCTGTCCGGCGGATACCTGGTACCATGAAATAAGTGATATAAAAAAGTTTTAATACAACATCATTTTGCCGAAATAGTCTTATGCTTTCTTCTTCACATTCAGCCGTGCCGAGAGGTTCGGCAGCAGCACCGCCAGGATCAGAAGGATTCCCAGGATGATCAGGATCAGCTGCGGGTTCATGTTGATCTGTCCAAGGCCGATCCGCAGGCAGATGATGGTGAAGCCGGAAATGATTCCGCCCAGCAGCCTTCCTTTTCCTCCGGAGGTGGAGATTCCGCCGAATACTGCCATTGCGATAGCATCCATTTCAAATCCGTTTCCGGTGGTGGTGTTCGCGCCGTACAGAACGGACGTCAGAAACAGCGCCGCAAGCCCGGCCATGAATCCCATCACGGTATAGATGATGAGCCGGATGGTCTGTACATGGATTCCGGAATAGTATGCCGCCAGCCGGTTGGAGCCGATGGCATATACGCTCCGTCCGAAGGTGGTCTTTGCCAGCACCACGCTGAACAGTACGGCCATGAGGATCACGATAAAGAAAACGTAAGGAATGATCCCGACTTTTCCGGCGATCATACGGAAGCCGTCCGCATTGGTCAGGGAAATGGATCCTCCGCTACCCAGCGCGATTTCCGCAATCCCGCGGAATACGATCTGGGTTCCCAGTGTGACGATCATAGGCGGCAGCTCCTGGAAGTTTGTCAGGATCAGGCCGTTGACCAGGCCGCATATAGTGCCCACAAGCAGGGCTGTGAGGATCACGGCTGCGAAGGGCAGCCCTTTGTTGGACGCCATGCAGGTCATGGTAGCCGACAGGCAGACCGTTGCGCCCACGGAGATATCAATTTCACCGAGTACCAGGATGAAAGCCATGGGGAATAACAGGAACATTTCGGTCAGGTACTTCGGCATTTCTCTCAAAACATTCTCAAACTGATAGCTTTGGGAGATACTTGCACAAAAAACATTGATCAGGATAAACAATACGACTAACATGCCTTCCCAGCAGAATAATGTCTTTTTCAGAGATTTCTCCGGGACATTGGCAATCGTTCTTCCGGATTTTCCAGCCATAGCTACATCTCCCTCCCTTTCAGATTGTTTTTATCCATTACGCGCTGTGTGATCACGTTCAGCACGATGACCACCAGGATGATGACGCCCTTTACCGTGTTCTGCGCGATCGCTTCGATTCCTACAAGGGGAAGCGCTTTCGCGATGATCGCCAGGATCAGAGAGCCTAAGAGCGCTCCGGCTACGCTTCCCCGGCCGCCGGTCATGCTGACGCCGCCGATGACGCAGGCCGCGATGACATCCATCTCTCTGCCGTAGAGCATATTCGGCTGTGCAGAGGAGTAAATAGACACTGCCAGCGCGCCGCACAGTCCGGAGAGCGTACCCATCACGGTGTAGACCATCAGTTCCACATTGGCCGTGTTGATACCGGAGATCTGAGCCGCCTCCCGGTTGCTTCCCACCGCGTAGACCATTCTTCCGACCTTGGTCCATTTCATCACGATGAAGAAAATGATATAGCAGATCACCATGACGATGATCACGTTGTTTACTCCAAGGACGCTTCCCAGCGCAAAGTCCTTAAAGGTTCCCAGGTTTTCCGCGCTGGCCCACTGGCTGTTGGCAATGATGTAGGCAAGCCCGCGGTATATGTACATAAAGCCCATTGTGGCAATGATCGGCAGTACCTTTCCTCTGGAAATGATCAGCCCGATCAGCAGTCCGCACAAAGCGCCGATCCCGATGGCAATGAGGAATAATACGAATGTATTCTGCACCATGCCGTATTTCATCAGCATACCCACCGACATACCGGAAAACGCAAGCGTGGAAGCGATGGAGATATCAATTCCGCCGATCAGCAGTACGCCCAGCATTCCCAGGGTCATGATCATGATGACCGCATTATTTTTCAACATATCCGAAATAGATTTTAATGTCATGAAAGAAGGACTCCGCAGCGAGATCACGATACAAAGGACGATCAGTACGATCAGCAGGCTCGCTTCACGGGAATCGGTAATCTTCTTTAAGACTGATTTATTCTCTTTCATCTTCCCTGTTTCCCCCTTACTTTGATTTTTCCATGGCAAGCTCCAGGATGCCTTCCTGGCTTGCCTCGCCTCTGCTCAATTCCCCGGTTACCTTTCCGCCGCACATGACGATGATCCGGTCGCTCATGCCTAAGATCTCCGGCATTTCGGAGGAAATCAGGATGATCGCATATCCTTTCTTCGCCAGGTCGCCCATGATCTGGTAGATCTCAGCCTTTGCGCCGACATCGACGCCCTTGGTAGGTTCGTCCATGATGACCACTTTCATTTCCTGTCCCAGCGCTTTGGCAACCACCACCTTCTGTTGGTTTCCTCCGGAGAGGGAGGAGGCCGGGTCAAAGATGGTCACAGCCTTGGTGTCCACGTCTTCCAGAAGCTCTTTGGAAATCTCCCGTTCCTTTTTCTCATCGTTGAAGCCGTTTTTCGCGTATTTGCCCATGGTGGGGAGGACCACATTTCTTCCCAGCCCCCAGCTCATGATCAATCCTTCCTTCTGCCGGTCCTCGGGGAGCAGGATGATGCCCTGCTTCATGGCGTCGGAAGGCTGTTTGATCTGGATCGGCTTTCCTTCCAGGTATACTTTTCCTTCATCCGGCCTGGTGATGCCGCATATACTCTCCACCACTTCCGTCCGTCCGGCTCCGACCAGCCCGGTGAGCCCGATGATCTCGCCGGCGTGTACGCTGAAAGAGACATTTTTATAATACCCCATTCTGGAAAGACCTTCGACCTTCAAAACCTCCGCGCCGATTTTGACTTCCGGTTTCGGGAACAGGTCCTTGATCTCCCGGCCCACCATGGCTTTGATCAGATCCGCGTTGGTGATCCCGTCTACGTCATAGGTTCCGATATACTGGGAATCCCGGAATACGGTGACTCTGGTTGCCAGGCGGTACATATCTTCAAAACGGTGGGAGATGAAGATGATGGATACGCCGTCGTCCCGCAGCTTATCGACGATCCGGTACAGCTCCTCCGATTCATTCTTGGTCAACGCGGCCGTAGGCTCGTCCAGTATGATGATCCGTGCATTGGTGGAAAGCGCCTTGGCGATCTCCACCATCTGCTGCTGCGCCACGCTGAGCGCTCCCATCTCGTCCGTGGATTTGAAATCCGCATTTAACTGGTTCAAAAGCGCGGTGGCTTCTTCGTTCATCTTTTTCCACTGGATCATGCCGTTTTTGATGATCTCATGCCCCATGAATATATTTTCTGCGACGCTCAGATCCGGATAGGATGTAGGATGCTGGTATACGGCCGCGATTCCTGCGGCCTGCGCGTCCCTGGGCCCTTTGAAATCTATTTTCCGGCCGTCTAAGAACATCTCGCCCTCTTCGGCTTTGTGAACGCCGGTGATGACTTTTATAAATGTAGATTTTCCGGCACCGTTCTCACCCATCAGTGCATGAACTTCGCCCTTTTTTAACTGGAACTGCACGTTGTTCAATGCCTTTACGCCGGGAAATATTTTCGTAATTCCTTTTAATTCCAAAACATAATCCGACACCTGCTTTACCCTCCTTCTTTTTTATCCCACAGGATATCCTGCATAATTTTATTCTACCAATCCGGTTCACGACATGAAACAGCAATTTTTTTCGATTAAGGGTAAATTTTTTTTGTGGCATTTTTCAAAAGGATTTGCTAAAATGAAAAGAACCGAACTGACGGCCGGAATGTTCAAGAGGGGACAAGACGGCGTTTCTGTACAAAGGAGACGGGACTGGGATGAAACTGTTAATTGCGGATGACGAACTGTTGACAAGGGAGGGGCTTTCTTCCTCGATTGACTGGAAAAACCTGGGGATCGACCAGATCTTTCAGGCGGACGACGGGCTGCGCGCCCTGCATATCGCGAAGCTGCACGAGCCGGATATTATTTTGTCCGACATCCGTATGCCGAGGATGAACGGGATCGAGCTGGTGGAAAGGCTGACGGAACTGCTGCCCGATACCAGCATTATTTTTATGAGCGGCTATTCGGACAAGGAATATCTGAAAGCTGCCATCAAGCTGAAGGCCATTGATTATGTAGAAAAACCATTGAATCCGGAGGAAGTCCGGGCAACCGTGGTGGAGGCCATCAACCGCCGGCAGCAGGTGCTGCGCTCCAGGCAGAATGAGGATCTGCTGTCCATGGAGACCGAATCGAATCTGGCGCTGCTTCTGACGAAGCCGTACAGGGACAACAGCCCTCAGATCGAGGCCCTGGCAAAGGAGCTGTCCCTTTGTCTGTCGCCGGAGAGCGGTTTCGTGACTTACATTGTGAAGCTGCGGACCGAGGAGCCCATCTCGGTTCTGATCAAAGGTATCCGGGAGAATCTGAAGAGCTTTCTGAAAAATTTCCATATAAATGCGGTTTACATACGGATGCATGCGGTGTATCATGTGTTCCATCTGATCGGAGAGGGCGGCGCGCCTTCTGGGGCCGTGCTGTCTTCCATTGACCTTTTTTTCAAGGAGCAGTTTCTGCCCTTCGGATTTTTCACGATGAGCCGGGGAGATACGGTGAGCGGGATTACAAGGGTCTATCAATCCTATACCTCGGCGGTGGTCGCCATCCAGAACAGCTTTTTCTTTCCATCCGGTACGCTGCTCACCCCGGATGACGCCAGGGGAGGATTTACATTTGCGCCGGAAGGCACGGCGGGGGTGGAAAATGACACGGAGAGCTTTGCCGATGCGCTGGAGGCAAAGGATTCGGATCGCTGCATGGCCTTTCTGGACAGCCTGCACCAGAAATACAATAAGAACTACGGGATGCTGCCGAACCAGATCAAGGATGCCTATTACAGATTGTTCAATGTGCTGAATGACTGCCGGCAGAAGTGGAAGCTGTCCGCCGATTTTGCCGGGACGGATTCCAGCGAAAGCATCATCGAATATCTGGAAAATTGTTTTACCTATGAAGAACTGCACGATACCCTGGCGGAACGTACCAGGCGGATGTTCCAGCGGCTGGATGCTTCCGTACCGGAGGACAATGTGATCTTTCTGATCAAGGATTATATTGCAAAGCATTACGGGAGCGATCTGCTTTCGATTAAGGAAATCAGCGATTATGTACATTTGTCCGCATCCTATGTGTGCACGTATTTTAAGACCCAGACCGGGCAGACGCTGAACCAGTACCTGACGGAATACCGGATGGAAAAGGCCATGCACCTTCTGGAGGATGCACGGAACCAGATCGCGGATATTTCCGCCAAGGTGGGATACAGCAACGGGAATTATTTCAGCAAGAGCTTTAAAAAGTTTACGGGGCTTACGCCGTCAAAGTACAGGGAGAAGATGCTGGGGTAATGAAAAACCGGCATATTGGCTGCAATATCAGGGGGCTGCAAAATGAGAACATTTTTTCAGGGCATTACGCATTTTTATAGAAATCTGCGCCTGCAGACGAAGCTGACGATCACCCATCTGGTCATCGTGACGATCCCGATGGTTGCGATCCCTGTGCTTTTTTTTACACAGCTTTATGATATGATCGTTGCCGATACTGTGCGTAAGGAGCAGGAGGCTGCCATCCAGACCGCGCCTATGATTGAGGAGACGGTGGCGGATATCCTGGCTGTCCACGGAACGCTGACGGAGCATGAATTTTACAGTAAGCTTATCAATCCGGCCCGGGTGGAAGATCTGGAGGTCTTTGCGGATTCGGAAGAGGCAAAAGGGTTTCGAAAGGAGGCGGAAAGTCTGGCGGGAGACGGGCTGATCAGGGACATCCGCCTTTATATGGATATTCCGGACGATGGGGAGATTTTCTCGGACAGTGCCCTGAGCCCTTTGGCAGAACCTATGGACCGGATACGCAGGACCTACTGGTACGGGATTTTCGCGGGGGAGCCGTCCACCAGCAGGCTGTTCTGCCCGTCCTTTTATCTGGGGACTTACGAGAAGAGTACCTATGGGGATATGGCGTATATTACCAGAGGGAGGACGCTCTATGAAGGCAGGTGGGTGACCTTTTACCTTGCCGTTTACTTTTCGCAGGAGCATTTGGATGAGCTTTTGAAAAATAATATGAGCTCCAACAGCAGCGTGGCCTATATCATCAACAATCGTGACAGCATGGTTGCCACGACGGATATCGCGCTGTCGGGAACCTACCATTTCAGCTACGACGTGGTGCTGGAATCGGTGATGTCCTCGAACAATTTTATTTCCAAAAATATTCTGGGGGAGGACGTGTATGCCGGCTTCAACCGTATCCGCAATACGGACTGGTATATGGTGGTTGCGGTTCCGTCGGAGCCGCTGATCCAAAAGAGCCGGATCTTTATCGGCCTGTTCGGCCTGGTCTATCTGGGGTGCATCCTGGCGTCCTTCATGATCGCTACACTCCTGTCCAGGTCTCTGACCAACCGGCTGTCCGCAGTCATCGACCAGATGTCGAAGTGCCGTCTGGGGCTTCCGGCGGCGCTGCCGGATTCGGACGCCCAGGATGAGATCGGGGATTTGGTGGATTCCTACAATTATATGACGCACATCATCCATGACCTGGTGGAGGAGCAGGCAAAGGCGGCGGAGGATCTGCGGATTGTCGAGTTTAATTCCCTGCAGGCGCAGATGAATCCGCATTTTCTCTATAATACGATGGATATGATCAACTGGCTGTCCCAGCAGGGGCGTTCCCAGGAGGTTACCATGGCCGTGCAGAAGCTGTCCCGGTTCTATAAGCTGACTTTAAGCCGGAAGCAGTCTTTGAGCACCATCCAGGATGAGCTGGAGCATGTGTCGATCTATGTGGAGCTTTTGAACATGCGGTTTGCGGATAATATTGACTTTATCGCGGATATGCCGGACTGCCTGATGGAGCGTCCGATCCCGAAGCTGACCTTCCAGCCCGTGGTGGAAAACTGCATCCTCCACGGCATTATGGAAAAAGAGGAAAAGGAAGGAACCATTGTGCTTACCGGATGGGAGGAGGAGAACGGGATCGTGATCCTCATCTCCGACGACGGGGTGGGGATTGAGCCGGATATACTGGAGAATATTCTTGTGGAAAAGAAGAACAGGGCGAAAAGCTCCGGGACGAATATTGCGGTGTACAATACCCATCGACGCCTGCAGCTTATGTACGGCGTGGAATATGGGCTGAAATACAGCAGTACGCCGGGGGAGGGGACGGAGGTGGAGATTCGGATACCGTGATATGATTTCAAGATGTACGGCTGTGTTGACGGACGCAGGAATGTGCCGGAACGGTTTTTGTGAACGGATGAGCAGGCTGGTATAATTTTGACGGAATGGTCATAAAAATGTAGAAGAAAATTTTCGAGGGGAACGTTAGAACGATGGATCAGAAAATGAAGAGAATATGGCTGGAGGTGGGACTGGCCGTTGCACTTGTCGTAAGCCTAAGCTTTCTGGGAGCAAAGATGGGCTCCGAACACCAGAAGAAAGAAGCAAAACTGGAACTGGCTGAGGCCGAGAACAAGTCTGCTGCAGAAAAGCAGGACGGCAGTGCGGCCGAAGAAGAATCCGGAGGGAATGCAGAAGACGGATCAGGAGCATCCGATCCGGGGGCGGCACCTGCACCAGAAGCCGAAGAAGTGATCGCGGACGGACAGTATCCGATCATGGGGAAAAGTTCGGTGACCGTGGAGCAGATGGTTTCCTATTTTAATTCGGTCAATCTCCCCTATCCTGCGGAGCAGCTATCCAAGGGCGGGGCAGATTCTATTGAGACGTTCTGCCAGATGTACTATGAGGAGGCGGCGGCAGAAGGAGTGCGCCCGGAGGTTGCGTTTGTCCAGACGATGAAGGAGACCGGGTGGCTGCAGTACGGCGGGGATTCCTCCATTGAACAGTTTAATTTTGCCGGACTGGGCACCACGGGAGGCGGCGTGGCGGGCAATTCATACCCCGATGTCCGTACCGGAATCCGGGCACAGATCCAGCATTTAAAGGCATATGCTACGGCGGATGCGCTGGCTCAGGAGTGCGTGGACGACCGCTATGAATATGTCATGAAGGGGTCTGCCCCCTATGTGGAATGGCTGGGCCAGAAAGAGAACCCGGGCGGCCAGGGCTGGGCGACAGCGGAGAATTACGGGTATTCGATCGTAGAGATGATCCATAGTATGAACCAGATGAAGTGACGGATAGTAATAGAAGGCGCTGCCGGCGGGTCTTAAACAGGTATGATGCAGGGCTCATTATAATAAGGAACTTTTCTTTTTGATTCTTAAGATTTTAGAAACTCCTTGACAAAAAAGCATTTGCCCGCTATGATATTGTTTAGTTCATTTGGAGTTAACAATTTTGTAAAATTTCAAAGGTGTTGAGAAAGAGGAGTACATAATTACTTCCCACAGAGAGGACAGCCCATCGGCTGGAAGGCGGTCCGGGTATTAGGATTATGGAACGTGGCTTTTGAACCGGATGCCAGAAGCAGGACAGCGAGCAACCTGGGATTCTGCGGGTAAGGCATCCCGTGGCGGTTTACGTTACAGAACCAGCAGTTATGTTATGGGGCGGCATGAAAAGCGGTGCGACCGTTTGTTTTCTATGTCACATCATAAGTATAGGAATTAAGGTGGTACCGCGGAGATACATTCGCCCTTTACATTGTAAAGGGCTTTTTTAATACCTCAAATGTGAAAAATCCGTGAAGTACCATGAGAAAAAGGAGGAGAATCATGGGTAAGGAACTGGCAAAGACGTATAATCCAAAGGAGATTGAGGAAAAACTGTATGAGAAGTGGTGTGAAAACAAGTATTTTCACGCAGAGGTGGATCGGGACAAAAAAACGTTTACGACCGTTATGCCCCCTCCGAATATTACAGGAAAGCTGCATATGGGGCATGCCCTGGACAATACGCTTCAGGACATCCTGATCCGCTATAAGAGGATGGAAGGCTTCAATGCCCTTTGGGTGCCGGGAACCGACCATGCGGCCATCTCGACGGAAGTAAAAGTAACGAACCAGTTAAAATCCGAGGGGATCGACAAAAAAGAACTGGGACGGGAAGGATTTTTGAAGCGCACCTGGCAGTGGAAGGAGGAGTACGCGGGCACCATCGAGAATCAGTTAAAGAAGATGGGCATCTCCTGCGACTGGGACCGGGAGCGGTTTACCATGGATGAAGGCTGTTCCAAAGCGGTGGAGGAAGTCTTTATCAAATTATATGAAAAAGGATATATTTACAAAGGGTCCAGGATCATCAACTGGTGTCCGGTATGCAAGACGTCCCTGTCCGATGCCGAGGTGGAGCATGAGGAGCAGGGCGGACATTTCTGGCATATCAAGTATCCCATCGTGGGGACGGAGGATTTCCTGGAGATCGCAACCACCCGTCCGGAAACAATGCTGGGCGATACGGCCATTGCGGTACACCCGGAGGATGAGCGGTACAAGGATATCATTGGAAAGCATGTTATGCTCCCGCTGGTGAATCGGGAGATCCCGATTGTGGCAGACTATTATGTAGATAAGGAATTTGGAACCGGAGCGGTGAAGATCACCCCGGCCCACGACCCCAATGACTTCGAGGTAGGCAAGCGGCACAATCTGGAAGAGATCAACATCATGAATGATGACGCCACCATCAATGAGCGGGGCGGCAGATATGCGGGGATGGAGCGTTATGAGGCCAGAAAGGCCATTGTAAAGGATCTGGAAGAGCAGGGATTCCTTGTGAAGATCGAACCCCACTCCCACAATGTAGGAACCCATGACCGCTGCGGCACCACGGTGGAGCCGCTGATCAAGCAGCAGTGGTTTGTAAAGATGGAAGAGCTGGCCAAGCCTGCCATTGAGGCGCTTCACACGGGAGAACTGAAATTTGTGCCGGAGCGGTTCAACAAGATCTACCTGCACTGGCTGGAAAATATCAAGGACTGGTGCATCTCACGGCAGATCTGGTGGGGACATCGGATTCCGGCTTACTACTGCGACGCATGCGGGGAATTTGTAGTGGCAAGGGAGACGCCGGAAACGTGTCCCCACTGCGGAGGAACCCATTTTACGCAGGATGAGGATACGCTGGATACCTGGTTCAGTTCCGCGCTGTGGCCGTTTTCCACTCTTGGCTGGCCGGAAAAGACGGAGGATCTGGATTACTTCTATCCCACGGATGTGCTGGTGACCGGATATGACATCATTTTCTTCTGGGTCATCCGTATGGTGTTCTCCGGGCTGGAGCATACCGGAAAATCCCCCTTCCATACCGTGCTCATTCACGGGCTGGTGCGGGATTCCCTGGGGCGCAAGATGAGCAAGTCCCTGGGAAATGGAATTGATCCGCTGGAGATCATCGACCAGTACGGCGCGGATGCGCTGCGTCTGACGCTGGTAACCGGAAATGCCCCCGGCAACGATATGCGTTTCTCCAATGAGAGGGTGGAGGCAAGCCGGAACTTTGCGAACAAGGTGTGGAACGCATCCCGTTTCATACTGATGAATATGAAAGAAAACATCGTCGAGGAGCCCGAGGATTCTCTGCTGGGACCTGCGGACAGGTGGATTCTGTCAAAGGCCAACAGCCTTGCAAAAGATGTGACGGAAAACATGGACAAGTTTGAGCTTGGGATCGCGGTTCAGAAGGTGTATGACTTTATCTGGGACGAGTTCTGCGACTGGTATGTGGAGCTGGCAAAATTCCGGATCTACCATGCAGAGGAGGATCCGAGTTCCGCGAAATGTGTCCTGTGGGTACTGAAAACCGTATTGGGGCAGGCGCTCAAGCTTCTGCATCCGTTCATGCCGTTCATTACGGAGGAGATCTACGGCGCGCTGGTGCCGGAGGAAGAATCCCTGATGATCTCATCCTGGCCGAAATACCGGGCGGAATGGGAATTCCCGGCTGCGGAAGAACTGATGGGCCATGTGAAGGATATCACCCGGGGCATCCGGAATATGCGTGCAGAGATGAACGTGCCCAATAACCGCAGGACGAAAGTGTTTATCGTCAGCGGGGACCGGGAGCTGCTGAACGGGATGGAAGTATTGAAGGAATCGGTAAAACCGCTGATGCTGGCAAACGATATCATCCTTCAATGTGAAAAGAAAGAGGCCGCAGAGGACGCGGTGTCGATTGTAGTGCCGGGGGCAGCGGTGTATCTGCCGCTGGAAGATCTGGTAGACTTTGAGCAGGAGCTGGAACGTCTGACCAAAGAGGAAGAAAAGCTGACAAAGGAGATTGCACGGGCGAAGGGAATGCTCTCCAACGAGAAGTTTTTGAGCAAGGCGCCGGAGAAGAAGGTGCAGGAGGAAAAGGAAAAGCTGGAGAAGTATACCCAGATGCTGGAACAGGTAAAGGAACGTATGGCTGGGCTGAAAAAAGCCTGATCAGAGCATGAAACAGGGAGAGAAGTTGGGATGAAGAAGGTTCAGATCAAGAAGCCGGATTTCAGGGGCTTCTTTCACAGAATGAAAAATTTGAAGATAGAAGACCTCAAGGCATACTGGATCGCCAGGCGGGAGCGCCGCGCAAGGATTCTGGAGGAACGGCGCAACAGTAAATTTGCAAGAAGAATGGCGCCCGTTTACCGGTTTATGAACCGGTTTTCCCTGGTGTTCCATTATCTGCTGGCATGTATATTGAACTATTTTATAGAAGCGATCTCAAGGCTTTCCCTGTTTCAGGCATGGGAGTATCTGACGGAGACGCCGAAGGTATTTTTGTTCAATGCCTTCCTGATCTTCGCCACCTTTTCCATCGTGTATGTGGTCAGGCGGCGGGTATTCGCAAGGATACTGCTCAGTGTGTTCTGGCTGTTTCTGGGCGCGTGCAACGGCTATCTGCTGACGAAGCGGGTGACGCCCTTCAATGCCCAGGACTTAAAGGTGCTCTCGGACGCCCTTTCGCTGACCGGCAATTACTTTTCAACCTTCGAGCTGATTATGCTGATCATAGGGATCGGCGCCGTGATCCTGTGGGTCGTCTCCATGTGGAGGCGGGGCGGACAGTTTACCGGGAAAATGCACCGGATCATTGCGCTGTTCGGGGTTGCCTTCTGGATCATTGCCTATATGGCGCTGACAGAGGCGGCCATCGACCGCCGGATTATTTCCAATTACTTCGGAAATATCGCCTTTGCGTATGAAGATTACGGATTCCCTTACTGCTTTACATCCAGTATTTTCAAGACCGGGATCTCCGAGCCGGCAGGGTACGGGGAAGAGACGATGGAAGCCATCAGCGGCGGAGGGAAGATTACACAGAGTACAACGGGACGGAAGGAAGAAGAGCTGCCCAATATCATCTTTGTGCAGTTGGAGTCATACTTTGATCCCACAGAGGTGGAGTGGCTGCAGTTCTCGGAGGATCCGATCCCCAACCTGCGGAAGATGTATGAGGAGTATTCCAGCGGGTACTTTAAAGTGCCGTCCGTAGGCGCGGGTACGGCCAACACGGAATTTGAAGTGCTGACGGGTATGAGCATGCGTTTCTTCGGGCCGGGGGAATATCCCTATAAAACCTACGCAAAGACGAAGCTTTTGGAAAGCGCGGCCACAGCCCTGACCAGTCTGGGATACGGGGCCGAGGCGCTGCACAACAACGGAGGTAATTTTTACAGCCGGGCACAGGTGTTCAACCATATGGGGTTTGACCATTACACCAGCAAGGAATTTATGAATATCCTCCAGACCACTCCCAAAGGGTGGGCCACGGACGACATCCTGATTCCAAACATCATGGATTCCATGGATACGACGGAAGGACAGGACTTTGTATTCGCCATCAGCGTTCAGGGGCACGGAGATTATCCTGTGGAGAAGATGATCGAGAACCCCGCTATTCAGGTTGGCGGCGTGGAGGACGAAGGCAGGAGAAATGCCTGGGAATATTATGTGAATGAAGTATACGAGATGGATCAGTTTGCCGGGGATCTGGTGAAAGCCGTGGAGGAACGGGGAGAGCCTTCGGTCATCGTATTTTACGGAGACCACCTGCCCACCATGGACCTGCAGGCCAAGGACCTGAAAAGCCGGTACCTGTACAATACCAATTATGTGATCTGGGACAACATCGGCCTGAAAAAGAAGGACGGCAACTATGCGGCATACCAGATCATGGCAGAGGTGCTGGACCGTCTGGATATCCACTCGGGGACGGTGTTCAATTACCACCAGGAGCGCCGCCAGACGAAAAACTATCTGGCCGATCTGGAACTGTTGCAGTATGATATTCTGTACGGGAAGCAGTATGTGTACGAGGAAAGCGGAATGCCGATCACGTCCGGCCATATGGCGATGGGGGTCAAGGACACTTCGATCACTTCCCTGGTGGAGCAGCTGGACGGCACATACAGCATATACGGAGAGAACTTTACCAAGCAGAGCAAGGTCTATATCAACGGCGAGAAGCAGAACAGCACGTTTTTGAATAATACAAGGATTGATCTCAAGGAGTCCGTTCTGGAGGAGGAAGATATTGTCATGGTGGCCCAGGTAGGCTCCAGCAATACCATTTTCCGGACGTCGAAGGAGTATAAATACCGGGACGGGCGTTTCGTACCCCTTCCCAGAAATACAACCACGGTGAAGGCCGGGCGGAATGCGTTTATCGGAAATGACGAGGGAGAGTAGGCATTTTGACATATGATGAGGCAGTGGATTATATCTTAAATATCCCGAAGTTCACGAAAAAAAATTCTTTGGAGCATACCAGGCAGTGTTTACGTTTCCTGGGAAACCCGGAGCGGGAGCTGAAAGTCATCCATGTGGCGGGAACCAACGGAAAAGGCTCTGTCTGCGTATATGTGGAGGCCATGCTGAGGTCGGAGGGAAAGTCCGCCGGCCTCTTTGTCTCCCCCCATCTGGTGCGGATGAACGAGCGGATACGGATTCGCGGGGAGCAGATCTCAGACAGGGAATTTGTGCGCGTGTTTGAAAAGGTGATGGAGAAAGTCAGGGAAATGGAACGCCAAGGCTTTCCTCATCCCACTTTTTTTGAGATCCTGTTTGGCATGGCGGTGACGGCGTTCGCTGACGCCGGCGTGGAGTACGCGGTGCTGGAGACCGGGCTTGGCGGGCGGCTGGATGCCACCAACGCCGTAGAGCATCCGGCAGTGACAGCCATTGCGTCCATCGGGATGGATCACCGGGAGATTCTGGGGGACACACTGGAGCAGATCGCGGCGGAAAAAGCGGGGATCTTAAAGAAACATGTACCGGTATTTTATTCCGAAGGGGCGGAGGCATCCAACCGGGTGATCGAAGAACGAGCCGCCGGACTTGGGATTTCCTGTAAGAAAATCGGGAAAAATGCGTTCGAAAATCTGAGAATCGAACATAAAAATATTGCATTTTCCTGTACAAATGCGTATTATGGAACTACGGCATGGAAGCTTCACAATACAGGGCTGTATCAGGCGGAGAACGCGGTGCTTGCCCTGGAGGTGATGCGAAGCCTGACAGGAGGCAGCGGACGGCCCCACCTTTGGAGGGAAGCGCTTGCCCGGGTCACATGGGAAGGCCGCATGGAAGAAATCCTGCCGGGAATCTATATTGACGGGGCCCACAATGTCAATGCCGTACAGCGTTTTGCGGAAAGCGTCCATGCACGGGGGCCGCACAGAAAGGCGGTTCTGTTTTCTGCCGTACAGGAGAAAGACTATGAAGAGATGACGGCCTGCCTTTGCAGAAGCCTGGATGCGGATTTTTATGTCGTGACCCATCTGGAGGACAAGAGGGCAATGGATGCCGAAAAACTGGCGGAAGCGTTTGCGCGGTACACAGACCGGCCGGTGGAGGTGCGAAAGTCGCCCCGGGAAGCCCTTTCCTATGTGAGAAAACACCAGGACGGCCGGACAGTCTATTGTCTCGGCTCCCTCTATCTGGCCGGGATGCTGAAAGAACTGGCCCGGGAGCTCTGACCTGTTGGAGGAAGATTATGTTAAATTATGAAGAAGAACTGAAGAAATTCAAACCAAGCCTGGAAGTAGAGGATATAGAAGATGCGGTTTATCAGGAGGATCTGTCGGACATGTCTGATCTGCTCAAACAGGTGATGGATCAGAAACGATAGGAGATCAGCATGGAAGAACGATTTGAGATTCCGGATATGCTGCGGAAAGAAAATGGTGAGGTTTGATGGACTATACGAAGAAAATCATCCGCCAGTCGAACTACTGGTATAATGATGGCCTGAAAAAAGCCCGGATACGGGATATGTCCGGTGCGATTGTCTCACTTCGGCGGAGTTTACAATATAATAAAGGTAATGTTACGGCGCGGAATCTGCTGGGGCTGGTCTACTATGGCCGGGGCGAGGTCGTGGAGGCGCTGGTGGAGTGGATCATCAGCAAGAACCTGCGTCCGAAGAACAACCTGGCAAATGCCTACCTTCAGAACATTCAGCATTCGGCCAGGGGGCTGGAGGTGATCAACCAGTCCATAAAAAGGTACAACCAGTGCCTGGTCTACTGCCAGCAGAACGGGGAAGACATGGCGATCATCCAGCTCAAAAAGGTGACGGTATCGCACCCTACGTTTTTGAAGGCACATCAGCTTCTGGCCCTGCTTTACCTGCATACAAAGCAGTATGCCAAGGCGCAGCAGGTGCTGACAAAGGCGCGGAAGCTGGATACGACCAACGAGATCACGCTTCGCTATATGCATGAGCTGACGCAGATCCGTGGCAAAAAGGCGAAAAAACCGGAGAACAAGGGGACAAAGAAGAAAAAAAGAAAAAAAGAAACCATAGAATACAGTCTGGGAAATGAAACCATCATCCAGCCGGCACACCGCATGGTCAAGGAGATCGCGGGAAGATTTACCTTGATGAACATTGTGCTGGGCATGGCCATCGGCGCGGCGATCGTATGGTTTCTGATCATGCCTGCTGTGGACGAGTCCAAGTCCGACAAGCGGAACCGGGAGGTTCTTGAATACAGCGAACGGATCAACGGCCTGGAGGCACAGTTAAGCGCGGTGACCCGGACGCTGGATTCCTACCGTGCAGACAGCGCGGATTCCGAGGAGGCGGTACAGACCGCGGCCGCCACGGCGGAAAGCTATGAAGCCCTGATGACCGCATCGGAACAGTACAGCTCCGGAAGCTATACGGAGGACAGCATTGCCGATCTGCTTCTGAATATCAACCGGGGCGCCCTTGGGGAGAACGGGCAGGAGCGGTATGATGACCTGACGGAGAGCGTATATCCGGTTGCCTGCAGCAGCAACTATGAGTCGGGAACGGCGTCTTATAATGTGGCCAATTACGATACGGCCATCGAGGCACTTTCCAAGGTTGTGAGAATGGATGAAAGCTATGACGACGGCGGCGCGCTTCTGACTCTGGGGCTTGCCTGCCTGGATAACGGAGACCCCGAGTCGGCGACCAACTATCTCAAGAGGGTGAACGAGCTCTTCCCGGACGGTGAGTATGGGGAAGAGGCAAGGACAAAGCTGGATGAGATCGCGGCTGCGGCCAGCCAGAATACAGAAGAATAGACAAGCGGCGGGGATGCGCCGGGATACGAAAGAAAAGGATGTGTAGAGAATACGCGTCCTTTTTTATATACCATCGTATACAGAAAAGCTGCCAGTGACAGGTTTTCTGTATGCCGACAAACCGGAGACGAGGGGGCGTTACCATATGATCAGGAGGAGTATAGATAAATGAAGTATCAGGTAGAAGAGAATTGCCTTACGATTTTTCTTCCAAAGGAGGTGGACCATCACCAGGCGGAGGAAATAAAAAAAGAGGCGGATGCGATCATAGAACGCAGTCATATAAAATATGTGATTTTTGATTTTGGGGAGACAGAATTTATGGACAGTTCGGGAATCGGGGCGGTCATGGGCAGATACCGTCTGGTCCATCTGATCGGCGGCGAAGTATGGGGAGTCCATGCAAACGCCAGGATCAAAAAGATTCTGATGATGTCAGGAGTTACAAAAATTATGCAGATATATGAGGAGGATCAGAGATGAGAGACACAAATGAAATGGAGGTCATATTTGACAGTTGTTCTTCAAATGAAAGGTTTGCGCGGGTGGCAGTGGCGGCATTTCTGACACAGCTCAATCCGACAGTGGAAGAGGTGTCCGACGTGAAAACGGCCGTATCCGAGGCGGTCACAAATTCCATCATCCATGGCTATGACCAGGAGATACATAAAATCAGGATACAGTGCCGGATTGATCAAAATCTGTTTATGGTGGTC
Organism: Schaedlerella arabinosiphila; assembly: GCF_003885045.1. Lineage (GTDB taxonomy): Bacteria > Bacillota > Clostridia > Lachnospirales > Lachnospiraceae > Schaedlerella > Schaedlerella arabinosiphila. The sequence goes on from NZ_RHJS01000002.1 coordinate 151,266, forward strand.
GTGAAGGATGAGGGAAAGGGGATCGAGGACATTGCCCAGGCAATGATGCCCATGTACACCACCAGGCCGGAGCTGGACCGGTCCGGTATGGGGTTCGCGTTTATGGAAGCATTTATGGATAAGGTGGAGGTGGAATCTGCCCTGGGCGGGGGAACCACGGTCAGGATGGAGAAAACAATTGGAAAAGGAAGGAATCTATGGACCACACAATCGCTCTGATTCAAAAAGCTCACGAAGGAGATAAGGAGGCAAGAGAGCAGCTTGTAAAGGAGAATGTGGGGCTGATCTGGAGCGTGGTGAAGCGGTTCTATGGACGGGGGACGGATGCGGAGGACCTGTTTCAGATCGGCAGCATCGGACTTTTGAAGGCGATTGACAAATTTGACCTGTCCTATGACGTCCGGTTTTCCACCTACGCGGTGCCTATGATATCCGGGGAGATCAAGCGGTTTCTGCGGGATGACGGCATGATCAAGGTGAGCCGATCCCTGAAGGAACTGTCCTATAAGCTTTTCCAGGCAAGGGAGGAGATGACTGCCGCCCTGGGGAGGGAGCCCACCATCGAAGAGCTTTCCCTGGAGCTCCATGTGGAAAAAGAAGAAATCGTCCAGGCGATGGAGGCCGGAGGGGAGGTGGAATCCATTTATAAGCCCATCCACCAGAAGGAGGGGAGTGAGATCAGGCTGATGGACAAGCTGGTGGAGAAGGAGCACCAGGAGGACAGAATACTGGATTCCATGCTGCTGCAGCAATTGCTGGAAACACTGGACAAGGAGGAACGGCGGCTGATCTACCTGCGCTATTTTAAAAATCAGACCCAGTCGGCGGTGGGAAAAAAGCTTGGGATTTCGCAGGTCCAGGTATCCCGGATGGAAAAAAAGATCATGGCTGCTCTGCGCCGGGAATCAGGTGTATAATTTTCGGATTTTCTTAGATACTAATTCCTATATTATAGAGAAAGGACAGGTGGCTGTAATGGAAGAGGGAAGAAGAAAAATCCGGATCTGCCTGATGAGCATGATTCTGGCGGCAGTGGTGATCGGAATTTTTTATTATTACTATAACGACGCTGAGGCTGTTTCCGAGAGCGCGGGAACGCTGATCCAGAGGCCGGGTGCAGAATCGTATGTCGGCTAACCAGGAAACGGTCTATATCAAAGGCGAGCGGGATGTGGAGGTTACAAAGACAGACGTCACTCTGGGGGATATACTGACCCTGGAGTGCAGCAACAAGGCGATGATCCCAAAGCTCAGGGTCTTGAAGATCCTCAAGATCCCGGAAAAAGGAAAGCACCGGTATGTGATCTCCATATTGAAAATTATTGCCTGCATCCATGAAAAATATCCCGGGGTGGATATTCAGAATATGGGAGAGACGGACATCATCGTGACCTATGAAGACCAGAAAACTCCCGGCATGGCGGTTCATCTGATCAAAACGGTGTTTGTGGCGGTGCTGACCTTTGCTGGATCCGCATTTGCGATCATGGCATTTAACAACGACGCGTCCGTGTCGGACCTGTTTTCCCAGATGTATGAATTTGTGATGGGAACAAAGACAGACGGCTTTTCGATCATGGAGGTCAGCTATTCCGTGGGGATCACCATCGGGATATTGGTATTCTTCAACCATTTCGGGAAGAAAAAATTTACCGTGGATCCCACTCCCCTTGAGGTGCAGATGCGGGTCTATGAAAATGAGATTCAGACCACTCTGATTGAAAATGCATCGAGAAAGGGGGCGGAGCTGGATGTGGGTACAGCAGATCCTTCTGGGAATCATCGGCCTTAGTTCCGGGGTGGTTATCGCAGGCGGGCTGTTTGCGCTGATCGTGGAGCTGGGGGTGATCGCGGACTTCGCGGACCGGACCCATACGGCGGATAAGATCCTTCTCTACGAGGACTGCGCCGCATTGGGAGGCGTGGCGGGCAACCTGATATCGGTATTCCGTCCCCAGATGGGATATCTGGGCTTCCTGCTTCCGGTTTTCGGGCTTTTGTCCGGGATCTTTGTAGGCTGCTGGGCCATGGCCCTTGCGGAGGTGCTGAATGTATTTCCCATCTTTATACGAAGGCTCAAGATCGTGCGCTACAGTGTGGCCTTTATCCTCAGCATGGCCCTTGGGCGCGGGCTGGGAGCCTTTATCTATCTGCTGAAGCGTTGGTAATGGAACGTCAGATATCCATACGGGCATGACTGTTTGGCTCGCTGCTTCGCGGGAATAAATGCCGATGAGCCGGATGTGCCATGCATCTCACCTGGCTCGTTGTTTCGTTCGTATAATTCGTATCAAGGGCTGCCGGGATTCGGCAGCCCTTTCGCTGCGCAGGCGGGGTTACATGATTCCCCACAGCCAGTAGAGAAACCCCAGCACCCAGGTGGTAAAGATGCCGTAGAGGATGACGGGGCCCGCGATAGTAAAGATCTTGCAGCCGATGCCGAATACCTGCCCTTCCTTTTTATATTCGATGGCCGGGGCAGCTACGGAATTGGCGAACCCGGTAATGGGAACCAGCGCGCCGGCGCCTCCCCATTTTGCGATTTTGGGATAGACATTCATCCCGGTCAGTATGATGCTGAGAAGGATCAGCAGCAGGGACGTCCAGCCGCTGCAGGCATCCTTGGAAAAATCCCGCAGCTTGCAGTAATTATAGATCAGCTGTCCCGCGGTACAGATGATCCCGCCTGTCACAAATGCCTTTCCCATATTCACCCATACATTGTGGACGGGCGTCTTTTGCTTTACATAGGTTTCATATTGCTTTTCCTGCTTCATTTTTTGTGTTTTATCCATATTCTCACCTCATGGATAGTATCTGGAAAATGTAAGATCTTATACGGCTTCATGAATAAAATCCCGTTGGTTTTCTTATACTACGTACTAAAAATGAATCCGGTCAGGTTAACAACCCACGGATTGGAAATGAGGAAACTGTGTGGAACAGGAATTGAAAAATCAAATGAATCAGATCAGAGGAGCGCAGAGCATCAGCTTTGAAGTCTCGCCTTATATTATCAGCAGCGGTTCCGTTGCCGGCAGCAAGGAGGCGGAAGGCCCCCTTGGAAAATTATTTGACATGACGAATCAGGACGACCTGTTCGGAGCTAAGACCTGGGAGGAAGCGGAGAGCAACATGCAGAAGGAAGCCTGCGTGCTGGCCCTTGGAAAAGCGCATGTAAAGCCCCAGGAGGTTCGATTCTTATTCGGCGGGGACCTGCTCCGCCAGGGAGTCGCCACTTCTATGGGCGTGGAGTCGCTCCAGATCCCGTTGTTTGGGCTCTACGGTGCCTGCTCCACCTCCGGGGAGGCGCTGGCCTTAAGCGCCATGAGCGTGGCCGCAGGCTATGGGGAGCGGATGCTGGCGGTTACGTCCAGCCATTTCGGCAGCGCGGAGAAGGAATTTCGTTTCCCCCTGGGCTATGCCAGCCAGCGTCCGCTGTCCGCCCATTGGACGGTGACGGGAAGCGGTGCCTTTCTGGTGGGGGCGGAGAAAAGCCATGTGCGCATCTCCGGTGTGACGGTGGGAAAGATCGTGGATTACGGCCTGAAGGATTCCCAGAATATGGGGGCCTGCATGGCCCCGGCCGCCATGGACACCATTGTACAAAATCTGGAGGACTTTGGGCGGAGCGTGGAGGACTATGACAGGATCATTACAGGCGACCTGGGATATGTGGGGCAGGATATCCTTTTTGACCTGATGCAGGGAAAGGGCTATGATATCCGTATCAAGCATATGGACTGCGGAATGGTCATCTTCGACCAGAAGTCGCAGGATACCCATGCCGGTGGAAGCGGCTGCGGCTGCGCGGCTGTAACGCTTTCTTCCTATATTCTGCCGAAAATCCGCAAAGGAGAATGGAAACGCGTCCTCTTCGTGCCTACCGGGGCGCTGCTTTCCACGGTGAGCTTTAATGAAGGCGCAAGTATTCCGGGAATTGCCCACGGAATCGTACTGGAACATGTGAATTGACTGTGAATAGTAACAGAGAAAGGCAAAATTTACATGAAAAGGAGGATAAGGATTTGGATTATGTAAAAGCATTTTTAATCGGAGGAATCATCTGTGCGCTGGTACAGATTTTACTGGACCGTACAAAATTGATGCCGGGACGTGTTATGGTGCTGCTGGTCTGCACCGGGGCGGTTCTTGGTTTCTGCAATATCTATAAGCCCTTTCAGGAGTTTGCAGGAGCCGGAGCCAGCGTGCCCCTCCTGGGGTTCGGCAACGTTTTGTGGCAGGGCGTAAAGGAAGCGGTGGATAAAAGTGGATTTCTGGGGATTTTCCAGGGCGGCTTCAAGGCCAGCGCGGTGGGCATCTGCGCGGCGCTGGTGTTCGGGTATCTGGCGTCTGTCACCTTCGAGCCGCGGATGAAAAAATAGGCAGAGGAAAAGAAGTTCTTGTTGCTTTTTACCGGGGATAATGTTATCTTGTTCGTGTAGTGTTTTGTACGAGGGAGGAAAGAGCATATGGATTATGTAAACATTATCGTCCCCTTTATCGGGGGGCTTGGCATGTTCATTTACGGCATGCAGATCATGGCGCAGGGACTGGAAAATGCCGCCGGCAACAGGATGAAAAGCATGCTGGAGGCCTTGACGCGTAACAAATTTTTCGGGGTGCTCCTGGGGGCGCTGATTACGGCGGTAATCCAGAGCTCTTCCGCCACCACGGTCATGGTGGTTGGTTTTGTCAACGCAGGGATCATGAGCCTGAATCAGGCGATGGGAGTTATCATGGGGGCAAACATCGGTACGACTGTGACCGGATGGCTGGTATCCAGTGTGGAATGGGCCAAGTTTTTAAGCCCCGGCAACCTGGCGCCCATTGCGATCATGCTGGGTGTTGTCGTGATGCTGACCGGAACAAGGCGTTCCACGAAGGATATTTCCAGCATCATCATCGGCTTTGGACTTTTGTTCGTGGGAATCACAACCATGTCCGCATCGGTTGCGCCGCTGCAGGATTCAGAAGGGTTCCGCAACATATTCATAACCCTGGGGCATAACCCGTTTCTTGGAATCATAGCCGGAGCCGTAGTGACCGCGGTGATCCAGAGCTCCTCCGCGTCCGTAGGTATCCTGCAGAGCCTGTCTGCCGCAGGGCTGGTGCCCTTCAACGCGGCGGTGTATATCATCATGGGACAGAACATCGGTACCTGTGTGACAGCCATCATGTCCAGTATCGGGGCAAAGAAGACGGCAAAGACAGCGGCAGTGATGCATCTACTCTTTAACATCATCGGTACGGTGCTGTTCAGCATTGTTGCCATTGTATTGTTCAAAGTAGTGTTCCCGACGGCGGGGACAGGCATGATCACCCAGACCGAGATCAGTACGGTGCACACGATTTTCAACATCGGCACCACCGTCCTTCTCTTCCCGGTTTCTGATCTGATCATCAAGCTGGCGAAGAAGCTGGAGCGGGAAGACGACCGCGACCAGGACGAAAGCAGAGTGCTTCTGGACGAACGTATGCTGGAGACACCGGGGATCGCCCTGCAGTCCGTAGTCAGCGAGATCGCCAGAATGGGAAAGATTGTGGTAAGAACTGCCGACCGGGCAGAGCAGGTCATGTTTTCCAAGGATGACCGCCAGATCCGGAAGATCCGGGAGGAAGAGGAGACGGTGGACAACCTGTGCAGCGGAATCACCGGGTACGCGATCCAGCTAAGCTCCCTGTCATTGAATGAAAAGGAGCACCAGCATATTGCAAGCCTGCTGCAGACGTTGTCGGATATGGAACGTATCAGCGATTACTGTGAAAATATTTCCGAATTTGCCGAGACGATGACGGAGCGTAAGGCGGAGTTTTCGGAAAAGGGGACGGCAGAGCTCAAGGAGATGATGCAGGTCTGCTTCGACAGCTACCGCTATGCGGTAGAGGCATTTGCCGGAAATGACAAGGAAAAGGCGATGAAGGTCATCGAGAAGGAGAGTCAGGCCGATGAGCTGGAGATCCAGCTCCGTTCCGCGCATATGAAGCGGCTGGCCAATAACCAGTGCAGCACCGACGCAGGCATTGTATATCTGGACGCTCTGGTATGTCTGGAACGTATATCCGACCATTCCCGGAATATTGCGGAGGAGATTCTGATGTCCTGATACAGGGAAGGGCCGGAAAGGACTCGAAGAAAAATGCCTGCAGGGATCTTGCAGGCAGCAGGAAAGAGCCGGGTGAAGGATGAGAATATTATATGCAGAAGATGAGGTGAGCATGTCCGAGGCGGTGACGGACATTCTCACCTACCATCATTATATGGTAGACCCGGTGTATGACGGGGAGGAAGCCCTGGATTATGCCAGGACAGGAGAGTATGACGGCATCATCCTGGATATCATGATGCCCGGGAAAAACGGATTTCAGGTGCTGGAACAGCTCCGCAGGGAGGGATGCCGCACCCCCATCCTTTTGCTCACCGCGAAGGGGGAGGTGGAGGATCGGATTCAAGGGCTGGATCTGGGCGCGGACGATTACCTGCCCAAGCCGTTTGCCATGGAGGAACTGCTGGCCCGGGTGCGGGCAATGCTTCGGCGCAGGGAGGCGTTTGTTCCGGATATCCTGACCTGCGGGGACATTTCCCTGAACCTCCAGAGCTACGAATTGAGCGGAAACGGGCAGACTGTCATACTGCCGAAGCTGGAATACCGCATGCTGGAGGTGCTCATGCAGAACCAGAGGCGTTATCTTTCCTCAGAGGACTTGCTTGTGAAGGTCTGGGGATATGATACGGAAGCAGAGGTGGGGGCCGTCTGGGTGTACATATCTTATCTGCGGAAACGTCTGGCGGCTTTGAGCGGCAAGGTGGAGATCCGGGTGAAACGAAACATCGGCTACACTCTGGATCTGAAGGAATAAGACGAAGCGGCAGAACGGCACGGAAGACATAGAAGGATCGGCGGCAGAAGGCTTTTCGCGGGAGGAATGCAGGATGCAGAAAACACTTCAGAGAAAATTTGTCCTTACGGCCATGTCGGCAGTGACGGTGCTGCTTGTCATTCTGCTGGGCGCCATCAACGGATTGAATTTTCGGCAGAACGGGCAGCAGACGGATCAGCTCCTTGTGATACTGGCCCAGGAGGCAGCGGGACCGAGAAAATCAGTCCCCCAATCGTCGCCGTTTCCGGGGATGCCCCAAAAGAAGCCGGGGGATTTTTTCAGCCCGCCGGTTACCAGGGATCATGCCATGGCGGCCCGGTATTTTTTTGTTCGGTTTGACCGCGACGGGAAGATTGAGGAAGCGGATATCAGCCGGATTTCCTCCGTATCCACGGAGGAGGCAAAACGCTGGGCACAGGACATTTACGAACTGGGGAAGGAATCCGGAAAGCTGGACCATTTTAAATACAGACGGCAGTTCGCACACGACGGACAAGGGGAGATCCTGCTGTTTCTGGATACGTCCTCACAGCAGCATTCCCTGCTGGTGGTGCTGGTACTGTCTGCGGGGATCGGTGTGCTCTGCTGGGGCGCGATGCTGCTTCTGGTGATTCTGCTGTCAAAAAGGGCAATCCTCCCCATTGCCCGGAATCTGGAGCGGCAGAAGCAGTTTGTGACGGATGCGGGACATGAGATCAAAACGCCGCTGGCCATCATTCTGGCAAATACGGAGGCCATGGAGCTTCACGGCGGGGAGACCAAATGGAGCCGCAGCATCAAGGCCCAGACGGTTCGCCTCAACGGACTGATGCAGAACCTTCTGGTGCTTGCCAGGCTGGATGAGGACGCGGCAGAGCTGCCGGTATCGGATTTTTCCATGAGCCGGCTGCTGGAGGAAGCGCTGCCGCCGTTTTGCGAGTCGGCGGCTTTGAAAGGCGTGATGATCGAGACCCAGATTGGCCGGGACATAGAGGTCTGCAAAAACCGGGAAAACATGCTGCGCCTGGTGTCCATTTTATTGGACAATGCGGTGAAGTATGTACCTGCCGGTGGGGAGATCGCTGTCACCTTAAAGAGACAGGGCCGGGAAATGCTGCTGCAGGTGGAGAACGACTGCGCAGAGCTGCCTGGGGCCGAACCGGAAAAGCTGTTTGACCGTTTTTACCGGGGGGACGGCGCCAGAACGCAGAAGAGCGGGGGATACGGGATCGGGCTTTCCGCCGCCAGAGCGATTGCGGAACACGGCAGGGGAGAGATCCGGGCAGAGTATCGGGAAGAAAACAGAATTGTGTTTACAGTTCGGATGTAAAAAGACAGGATGCTATAAGAATGGACTGACTTGACAGCATTTGGAATGATCTGAAAAAATAAAACAGGAACAGGCAAGGCCCCTTGGTACGGTGCGGTATCAGGGGGCTTTTCTTTTCAGGAAACACTTTTTTCACATATTTCTAAGTTACATCTAAGGTTTCCCATGTAGAATCTACCCAAACAGTACAGTTGGAAAAATCATGAACTGTTTTGACTACCTGTCACACAAACGATCAGAAAGGGGAGGGAAGTTTTGACTTGGCGTCATGAATGGAAGCATGAGATCAATGTCTCGGATCTGCTGCAGCTTAGGCAGCGTCTGGGTGCGGTCATGGAGAAGGATTCCCACGCGGCGGATGGGAAATATGAGGTCCGAAGCCTGTATTTCGATACGCCCGGGGATAAGGCGCTTCGTGAGAAGATCGATGGGGTGGATCGAAGGGAGAAATTCCGGCTGCGGTATTACAACCGGGACCATTCCAGGATCTGGCTGGAAAAGAAAAGCAGGCGCGGCGGGCTGGGAAATAAGCAGAGTACGGGCATGTCAGGAGATGAAGCGCAGGCTGTAATTGAAAACCAGTGGGGATGGATGATGGACAGCGGGAGGCCGCTGGTGGAGGAATTGTACTGCAAAATGAAGTTCCAGGGGCTGCGTCCGAAAACCATTGTGGACTATACCCGGGAGCCGTTTGTCTATGCTCCCGGCAATGTCCGCGTCACGCTGGACTATCACATCCGAACCGGGCTGTACGGCACTGACTTTCTGGATCCGGACTGCGTCACAGTTCCGGCGAAGGACGCGCCTGCAATCCTGGAAGTAAAATGGGATGCATTTCTGCCCTCCGTCATTCGGGATCTCGTGCAGCTGGACGGGCGGCGTACGTCGTCATTTTCCAAATACGCGGCCTGCCGCAGATATGGTTAGATAAAAATTGAAAATCAGGAAGGATTGGTACATATGACATTTCAAGATATTTTCAAATCCAGTTTTCTGGAGAATGTGGACAGCGTCAGTATTGTGGATATGGCGCTGGCAATGATCCTGGCATTTGGGATCGGTTTGTTTATCTTTTTGATCTATAAGAAAACCTTTTCCGGGGTGATGTATTCCTCCGGCTTTGGGGTGACGCTGGTTGCATTGACCATGATTACGACCCTTGTCATCCTGGCGGTGACGTCCAATATCGTGCTGTCCCTTGGTATGGTCGGCGCATTGTCCATCGTCCGCTTTCGAACCGCGATCAAGGAACCGCTGGACATTGCGTTTTTGTTCTGGGCGATTGCGGAAGGGATCGTACTGGCAGCAGGCATGATCCCGCTGGCCGTGTTCGGGGGAGTTTTTATCGGAGCGGTGCTGCTTTTGTTTGTCAATAAAAAATCATATGTTAACCCATATATTGTCGTGCTCAGCTGCGTGAACCAGGAAAGCGAGCGAAAAGCGCTGGATTTCCTGAAACAGGAGGTCAGCCGGTGCATCGTAAAAAGCAAGACTGTTCAGAGGAGTATGGTGGAGGTGACTGCGGAGATCCGAATGAAGGGGGAGAATACGGAGTTTATCAATACACTTTCCGGAATGGATGGTGTGAAAAGCGCCGTACTGGTCAGCTATAACGGGGACTATATGGGATAGGAGGAGATGCTCCGGAACCGCAGGCGGCGGGGAGCTACATTGTATAAGGAGGAAAACTGATGTCAACGCATAAACAGATTGACAGGATCTGCTGCGGCGTTCTGGTGCTGGTGCTGCTTCTGACAATTGTATTTATGAATGCAGGGAAGCTTGGCGTACAGGCCGTATCGCGTGCTTTGGGATATGAGTCGAAGCTGTTTGACACATCCATTGTGCATACGATTGATATTGAGATGGAAGACTGGGATACATTCCTGGAGGGGTGTACGGATGAAGAGTATGTGTCCTGTTCCCTGGTGATCGACCAGGAGGCATATCAGAATGTGGCGATCCGGGCCAAAGGAAATACGTCGCTGACATCTGTGGCATCCTATGGAAATGACCGCTACAGCTTTAAGGTAGAGTTTGACCATTATGAACAGGCAAAGACCTATTATGGGCTGGATAAGCTGTGCCTGAATAATATCATCCAGGACAATACCTATATGAAGGACTATGTATCCTATCAAATGATGGCCGAAGCCGGTGTGGCCTCGCCGCTCTGCAGTTTTGTATATATTACGGTAAACGGAGAGGATTTTGGCCTGTATCTTGCCGTGGAAGGAGTGGAAGAAAGCTTCCTGGAACGGAATTATGGAACGGATTACGGAGAACTGTATAAGCCCGACAGTATGAGTATGGGCGGCGGCAGAGGAAACGGAGCCGGGTTCGATCCGGGAGAGGGCGGTCTGTGGGAAGACGGAAATTTTGAAGAATCACCTGCAGGAAATCCGGCAGGGCGGATGAATGAAATGCCGCCGGAGGGAATGGAGAACTTTGAAGGCCAAATGCCGCCGGAGGGAATGGAGAACTTTGAAGGCCAAATACCGCCGGAGGATATGGAGAATTTCGGAGGTGAGAACATGGTAGCGCCGAATACAGAGATGCCTACAAAAGATATTTCCGGCAGTGAGACCGATGCTTCTGGAGTGGAAAGAGAAAAGGTTCCTGGCAAAATGACCATGGGCAGTGAGGATGTCTCCTTGATCTATACGGATGATGAATATGACAGTTATACCAATATTTTTGAAAATGCGAAAACGAAAATTTCAGACAGCGATAAAGACCGCTTGATCGCGTCCTTGAAAAATCTGAATGAAGGTGAGAATATAGAAAATGTGGTTGACGTAGAGGAAGTGATCCGCTATTTCGTCGTGCATAATTTTGTCTGTAATTTTGACAGCTATACGGGCTTTATGATCCACAATTATTATTTATATGAAAAGGACGGGCAGCTTTCCATGATTCCGTGGGATTATAATCTTGCCTTCGGCGGATTTGAGGCAGGAACAGACGCGCAGAGCCTGGTAAATTATCCCATCGATTCTCCGGTTTCCGGCGGTACGGTGGAATCCCGGCCTATGCTTGCGTGGATATTTGCAGATGAGAAATATACAGAACTGTACCACCAGTATTTTTCGGAATTTCTCAGCCAATATTTTATAAGCGGCGAATTTGAAAAAATGATAGATACTGTTTCTGAAATGATTGCGCCGTATGTGGAAAAAGATCCTACAAAGTTCTGTTCCTATGAAGAATTTCAAGAGGGTGTTTCTACGCTGAAAACATTTTGCGGGCTTCGGGCGGAAAGCATTCAGGGGCAGTTGGACGGGACGATCTCATCCACAGGCACGGCACAGCAGTTCCCGTCGGAGGAGCAGCAGACGGAAGCATTTGAAGGGGTAGAAGCAGGGGATTTGGCCATTGAAACAATGGGAACCATGGGAAATACGTTCGGTCCGGGAGGCGGCCCGGGAAAGTTTGCGGGGGCGTCAGAAGTTTTTGCGGATGAAGACGCAGAGGGGACAGAAGGCAGTGAGGGACGAACAGGTATCGAGTCGGAAGATACCGGCGGAGAAATTGGTATCGGGCCAGAAGGCAGTGAAGGAGGAACAGGTATCGGCTCGGAAGATACCGACGGAGAAATTGGTATCGGGCCAGAAGGTACTGGTGAAGAAAGCCATCTGGGATCAGGAGGAGTTCAGGAGAAAACCGACCCTGGTGCAGAGGAATTTGAAGGGAGATTCAAACCCCAGGACATGGGGGCGATGGCTCAGCCAGAGGTTCAGAGGAAGGACATGGGAAATATATGGATCATGACAGGGTTTTCATTTATTGTACTATTTACAGGAATCATCTGTGCATGCAGGTTTAAAAGATACTCATAAAAAATGAACATAAAAAGAAGGACTGGCAGGAAATAAGTGTGATCCAGGCAGTCCTTTTTTACTTCATCTAAACACGCACTATTTTACACTGCCTATCCCTCTGCTATTAGAATCGTTATTTATACGCTTTTGACGTCTTGCTAATTTTTATAAATACTTTTTAGATATTTCCGGCGTCAAATTAAATACACTTGTTCTATCATCAAGCATACATTAAACGTCCTTTAGGCTCTGGTATCACAATTCCTCTCTTTTTGTTTACATCAATCCATAACTTTATCTCCTCTTCAATTGCAGCCGCAACCTCCGGTAAACTCTCTTCATCTGCTATGCATCCTGGTAATTCAGGTACTTCCGCCAGATAACAATCATCTTCCTTACTCCACCAAATAACCACTTCATATTTTGCATCCATACTCCTAATTCTTCCCAGCCGTCGCCATTTTGCCGTCCCCCACTCGTCGCCGTTCCCCTTTGTAAGCCTTTAGATGTACTTCCTTGTGTAAACGCTTTCTTCCCTGTATTTTCCGTCCAAAACAACGAAAAAAGGCTCAGTTCCGGTATTCTCAGAACCAAGCCTTGACAATGGAAACAATGAAGAACGAACATATGTTTATTTTTTCGGACTTTCGTTTTTTTTCTTGCCTTCTATAAGAGAGCGCTCTGCAGACGAATTGGGAAGGATTTTTTGGAAAGCGTAGGCACTCCTGCTATCAGAAATGCTTTAGGATGCCATGATGCCCCACATCCAACAAAATAATCATTTTATCCCCTTCATAGTACCAAATAATGCGAATATCCATATTAACACTGCATTCAAAGAGGTCTGTACCCTGTATCCGTTTTGTACGTAATGATGAATGCGACGGATTCTGCGCCAGAAGTTCCAGTTTGATTTTTAGCTGATTTTTCTCCTGTGTACTTAGCCTTTAAAAATGCTTTTGAAAACGGGACATAAATGTAAATTTGTATGCCATTAGTCTGCCTCCAATTTATCAAACAAAGCATCAACGCTATCAAAAACTGGCTGCTCCCCAGAGGCGATCTTAGCTTTCACGTCACGGATCTCTTCTTTTAAGTCATCCAGGTATTTCTTTGGATAAACAACCACTGGCATGATACAGATAGAGCCGTCCTTTTCAAAGATATCCAACTTATCTCCCTCTGACAGTCCCAGCTTTACAATGATTTCTTTTGGAATCGTAACCTGTGCCTTCTGGCGTAATTCAGCTATCATTATATCATCTCCCTTTAGTAGATCATTATTGGGTTTTAGATTTTTCCAGCTAATTTCGTTTAGTTCTTTTTAGTTTTTTCCAGCATCAAATCAAGTACTATTTTAAGATGCCTTAGCATCTCTCTTTTAAATGGCTGATTATGCTGACCACTTTTCATTGACGTATCCGATAGCCGCTTCATTGGTAAGTTTAAATCTTTCCATGATTTTCTCTATGATAGTTGCATCATCCAGACTAGATTCCCGATAGGTTCTAACTACAGCTCTAATTGCAACGTCTTTCGAAATTTCATCCATGATCTTACTCATTTTCTTCACCTTCCTACGCAACTTTAGAGTAATCAATAATTGAAATTTTACTTACTATTTTTTCTAAATCATCTAAGATATCATCAATTTTTTCTGCAATGGAATTTCTAAAAACAACTTCACCGCACTGGCCACATTTCATGCAGGGCACATTTTCTATAATAACATAACAATCTTTAAGCTCTGCAAAATACGTCGTCTTAGTTTCTTCCATTTGCCCGATTTTACAACATGCACATCTCATACTCATCTGAACTTTCTGGTTCATAAATCATCTTCAAATTTGTTTGAATTAGGAATATAAGCCATTATCTTTTTTTGCATTTCTACATTTTAAAACAAGTCCGAATGCGTACCGGTTCTGGAAAGTTCTAAAAATTCTCCATTATAACGATATATCAATAACAATCCGGCGAAATATGGCATTCTCTAAATCCTTTGTATTCCCCTCTTAAGTCATGGTCTTTGTTCTTAATATCCAAGGGTTCCGGTTTCATCAATTTCTCAAGTATAACTTCAAAAAGCTGGAAATCATATCCTCTTTTTTGACATAGCTTTATGTCTTTCTTCATTTTCCCGGAATATTTCAAATTATACATACTTAACTCTCCAGCATTGCAGAAATAAAATCATGCGCACTGCCTTCAAAGACTGTACCGCCTCCATTTTCCAATTCCTGCATAGCCTCCACTGTTTCCTCATTCGGTATTTTTTCTAAAATCTCGTCCCCAGCGGTCACCCCTTGCAGATACGCAATTACATATTCAATTTTATAATCTGGAACGGCTTCAAGCAACTGCATTGCTCTTTCGCTATTGCTCATAGTTTTATTCCCTCTCTTTCTGCTTTTTCTTTAATTTCCTGAAACAATATCCGTCTATAATATTCTGATATTTATTACTCAAACTTCGCACATGGATTTTAGCTATGCACCTTGAAAATTCAATATCTGGCAATAATTTAATTATCAAAGAACAGCCTTTTGGAACACTATGCTACTATTAATTGGGATTGTAGCAGGGATGGCAGGGTGCTGATAAAAGTGTCAACCAGTTCATCTATCTTTTCATCAACAAGATCACAGTGTTCCTCTAAAAGTTTCCGGAACATTTGAAGCAGCATTTGAAATGCCTGCATCCATGTGATGTCAGACATTTCGTCAGAAAAGTACAGAAACAGTTCTCCAAGTGAGCGGCTGTCGTTTGATTCCCTGTTTTCGATGGACAGCATCATATACCTGGTAAAAACAACTGCCGTATGGGCGGTCATTGCATCAAAAGAAAGGCAATGGCATTCTTTGCTGAGCCTGAGATAACTCTTGCAGACTTTGAAGAATACTTCGATATCCCATATGCCGATATTTTGTAATTGAGACCACTAAAACCAATATATCCTGCAAAAAATCGGCATTTTTAAAATGTCGGCATTTTATCCCAGCGTTTTCCATAAAGGCGGATGATTTCATCTTCACATAAGGATGTATCTGTTGTGATAAGGCAGAGGTATTCCTTGCGCTTATTCCTGTTGCGGACATATACAACCCTGGCCGGAACCGCTTTCCCATCTTTGATGGCTTCCACATCCACTGATAAGAGGTATTTGGAACGTCCCCTGCGTTTTTTGTTCCTCTTGTAGATATCGATAAGGGAGAGTTCTTCTCCATTGTATCGGAAGAACATTTTCGGGGTTTTCTTAATCATTCCAATCACTTCATAGCCAAGATTTTTTACAGCATGAAGCGTTTTGGGAGAAGAAAACCAGCTGTCAAAGAGGACATATTTGGCAGGAATCCCTGTTGTTTTAGCGGCTTTCAGAAGTTCTAACATAGCTTCCGTCCCTTTGGTCATGGAAAGCTTGCGGCGGTTATAACCGATGGTCCTTTTATCAAGGCTGACGGCTTCATTCACACGGTTTTTCTTATTATCCGTGGATAAAAGGATGCTGTTGACTGGAAGAAACGTACTTCCGTCAGTCCATCCCAGGGTCAGCATACGGAACCCAAACTTATAAGCATGTTTTGCATGGTCGTAAGTTTTTGCAAGGAGTTCCACTTTCTTGGAGCGGTTTCTTTCAAACATAGAATCATCAATGCAGAGAACATTTTCCCTGTCTGCGTTATTTAGTGGGACAACGGCATCCTTGATAATTCTTGATGCAAGTATCGTTGTGAACCTGATCCAGTTGATCTGTGTTGATTTCATAAAGCGGTATACCGTATCTTTAGCAAAAGCCGGCGTATTTCTTCCCGACAGCAGATTCATGTACATGCTTCTGTTTGAAAAGATCAGAAGGAACAGATACTGAAAAATCTGTGTCACAGGTGTACCTTTCTTATGATAAGCGCCCGCCGTTTTCAGGGCAGACGCCACATGGAATCTGGCGAAAAATCTTTTGATGGTTTTAGAAATCTGGTTATCATTCTGGTTGTCTTGTGTTATACTGTTATTCATAGCATGAGCCTCCGCTGGTATGTTGTTTCTGGACAATTCAATTATACCAAAAACAGAGTGTTTCATGCTATTTTATTGCCAGTTTTTATTGAATTTTCAAGGGGCATAGGCACTTATTCAAGTGCGAAGTTTGAGTACAGTATATATAAATCCTGTAGATGTATTGCAGGGGAAAGCATTACTTTTGTTTGTAACCCCTTCTTTTTTAAAGTCATTGCTTCGATTTCGGTATGATTATTTTTTAAATACGTTTCAAACCCGACTTCAATAGTGTCTCCCATGATTTCCTGCATTCTTTTTTGAATCATTACTTTAAATTCCTGATATTCCATTTTTTCTCCAATCCCGGTTAAAAAACCGATTATATTTTTTATGTGCTTTATCGCCAGAGCAGCTCTGGCGAATCCTGTTCCATCTATTCAGAGTCCTGCAATTTTTTTTATATTTTTGGTAATGGTTATATGGTCTAAAAATTGAAGGGAGGGAGGTAAAGATTGATAGATGGTAAAGTTGCTCTAACCTGGTCTGAATATACCTGTGCCTGCTTTTCCCGAGAAAGGCTGACACAGGTACCATAGAAAACTGTATGAATAAAAGGGATAATACCATCATGGCACTATCCCTCTCAGTTAGTAGAAGCATTATTGTTTTTTTGATTTTTACTGCTAATTTTTTTTAGTTCTTTTTAGATTTTTCCAGCCTCAAATCATGTACTATTTAAGATGCCTTAGCATCTCTCTTTTAAATGGCTGATTATGCTGACCATTTTTCGCTGACGTATCCTGCAGCCGCTTCATTGGTAAGTTTAAATCTTTCCATAATTTTCTCTATGATAGTTGCATCATCCAGACTAAATTCACGATAGGTTCTAATGGATGCTCTAATCGAAGCCTCTTTTGCAATCTCCTCTCCAATTCTACTCATTTTCTTCACTCCTTCCGGATTCTTCTTTAAATATTTCGTGCGTTCTGCCATTAACTCAAAATACATATCATCAGCATCTGTACAGTTAAAATCATGCATCAGCCTTCCTATCTCAGAGTCTCCCCGGTATTCGCCATTCACATACAAAATATGCTCACCATCTTCGAACGGCTTTCCTGTCACCAGATTGATTCTTTCAATAGGGTATAATGGTTCTCCTTTTCCGTAGAAATCTTCATCCACGATAAAGATTACATATGTATCTGGTAACTCTTCAAATTCCTGCCCTGCATTCAGATTTTCAATATCCATTACACTGGAATGGTATCTTGCCCTGTGTGGAGATGCACCTGCTTCCCCTTTCTGTACTTCTATATCATATTTTTTACCTATGGAGTCTTCCCCATAAGCATCAAGGCAGAGGGAACGTGCTCCTGCAAGCCTTTTCATGTCCGCTTGTGTTTCGCAGTTGGTAATGACCAAGTCCTTTTTCCCGGTAATGATTCTTAATACAAGCTCCACCAGTGGGATATTGTCTTTAAACATGCATCGCATAAACTCGTCGTCAATGGGTCGCAAATCCTGTAGTTTCTGTAAATTTGCTTCATATTCCCGTTCTCTTATCTGCTGTTCCGTCTCACTCATCAACCGCTCTCCTCTCTTTTATAGTCATTATACCCTCAATCAGCATCTAAAACAATCCCAAATTATTCTACTTTCAGAAACCTGATCCAGCCCACTTTCCCAGACTTCCAATCCTTCCCAGCCGTCGCCATTCCGCCGCCACTCACTCGTCGCCGTTCCCCTTTGCAAGCCTTTAGATGTACTTCCTTGTGTATACGCTTTCTTCCCTGTATTTCCCGTCCGAAACAACGAAAAAAGGCTCAGTTCCGGTATTCTCAGAACCAAGCCTTGGCGATGGAAACAATGGGGATCGAACCCATGACCTCTCGCGTGTGAGGCGAACGCTCATCCCAGCTGAGCTATGTTTCCATATCAGTATTGTCAACCTTTAGAAGCAAAGCAGACATATTGCTGTACGAACTCCCTTCACGGGCGTCTGCTTCGCGGTAAGGAATCCTCTACTTTGTAGATCCCTCCTTACCGAAAATAATGGACCTGGCGGGAATCGAACCCGCGTCCAAAAACCTATCCCATGTACTTCTACTATCATAGTCCGTTCTTTTTCATTCCCTCTGCCGTACGGGAACGAACACCCTTACGGTTTCAGTAGCTTCATAATACGCCTGCAGGTTCAAAGCTTTGCCAGCATCGTTTCCCGCATAGTCGGTGCCAGATTCCCGGAGTGCGGGTGCCCCGGGGCTGACATGCAGCAATTAGGCTGCAGCTAATTCGAAATTATCGTTAGCGTTTAATTTTAAGTTTGCGATTTGACGCATCTGCCTGCGGATAGCTTCTCCATCTTCAAGATCCCTGTCGAAACCAGTACAAGCCCTCAGATGAATGGCATACTTTATATACCATATGTCTATTTTAAAAAAGCCGGCCGAATTAGTCAAGTAAAACAGTCAAATTCATAAAACTTTCACAAACCAGGACTTCTGCCCGATTTTAAATATTCCAAAAATGTTCTTTTAAGAAATGTTTTATATTCTTTCCAGTTTGTGATAAGATAATAAAGAGAAATGTCAACTGGAAAGGAGTGTATATTATGCCGACAACATATGCACACTATAAATTTGGAAAGGACGTGATCGCCACCCTCCCAAAGCATTTTCAAAAGTCTATTGAAAACAACCGGGAATTGTTTGACATCGGACTGCATGGCCCTGACATTTTATTCTATTACAGAGTGCTCACGACAAACCATGTAAATACGACCGGATACGAGCTGCATGATCAGCCGGCGGAGGCATTTTTTCTGCAGGCCGCCCAGGTCATTAAGCGGTCGCTGGATCAGGATGCGGCGCGGGCATATATCGACGGATTCATCTGCCATTTCGCGCTGGACAGCGAATGCCACAAATATATTGAAAAAATGATTCAGGTCAGCGGAATCAACCATTCCGAGATCGAGATGGAATTTGACCGGATGCTTCTGACAGAGGATCTCATCAATCCGGTTTCATATCTGGGAACCAACCACATTCATCCGACGATGAAAAATGCGGAAGTGATCGCTCCTTTTTTTGAGGAGGTCACGGCAAAAGAAGTAAAAAAATCATTATCTTCCATGATTTTGATTCATAAGCTTCTGCTTGCACCGAATCCTGGAAAACGGCGTTTTCTGTTTACGGCCATGAAGCTGACGGGACAATATGATTCCAAGCATGGCATGGTCATGAGCGAAACTCCGAATCCGACCTGTCAGGATTACTGCAGACTGCTCAGAAAACTATATAAAGGAGCCGTACCACTGGCCGTGGGCCTGATCCTGAAGTATCACAAGCTGCTTACCGACGGTATCGAACTCCCGTCCAGATTCCATGAAACCTTCGGTCCCGGTGAACGCTGGCAGGATCTGCCCCTTTAAACCGCTTTTTGCATCAGCAGACAGCACATAGGCATAGCCCTGGAAAGGATGTAAAACATGAATTTTAAAATGACCCCGCTGGAAAAGAGATGGGTACTCTATGATGTCGGCAACTCCGCATTTTCAATGCTTGTTTCGACAATATTTCCTATCTATTTTAATTATCTGGCAGAAAACGCCGGAATCTCTGATGTGGATTATCTTGCATACTGGGGATATGCGTCTTCCATCTGTACCCTGCTGGTGGCGCTGATGGGGCCCACTCTGGGAGCTGTGGCCGATACAAAGGATTTTAAAAAACGGATCTTCAAAGTGGTTCTCTTTATCGGCGTTGCAGGCTGCATTACGTTGGGATTTTTATCTTCCTGGATCTGGTTTTTGGGCATATTCATCCTGGCAAAAACAGGCTACTCTGCCAGCCTTGTTTTCTATGATGCCATGCTCACGGACGTGACGGAGCCCGAACGAATGGACACCGTTTCTTCACAGGGCTTCGCATGGGGGTATATCGGAAGCTGCATCCCCTTTGTGGCAAGCCTTGGAGTGGTATTGGGCGGAGGGTCTCTGGGACTGAGTATGCAGTCTTCCATGACCATCGCCTTTATCATCACGGCGGTATGGTGGCTGCTTTCCGCAGTCCCGCTGCTCATTTCCTATGAGCAGAAATATTATATCGAATCTACGGCGCATGTGATCCGCAACAGCTTCCGCAGACTGAAAAATACCTTCGCAGACATCAAAAAAGAAAAGCACATATTCCTTTTCCTGCTTGCGTTCTTTTTCTACATCGACGGAGTCTATACGATCATTGATATGGCCACCGCTTACGGTCAGGCGCTTGGGCTGGACACCACAGGACTGCTCCTGGCGCTCCTTCTGACACAGGTGGTCGCATTTCCGTCGGTTCTGCTGCTGAACCGCCTTGCAAAAAAGGTCGGCTCCACGAAAATCCTGACCGTCTGTATTCTGGCATACCTGTTTATCGCCCTGTATGCATACGGACTGGATACCCAGCGTGATTTCTGGATTCTTGCGGTCATGGTAGGGCTGTTCCAGGGTACGGTGCAGGCACTGTCACGCTCCTATTTCGGCAAGATCATCCCCGTGGAAAAATCGGGAGAGTACTTCGGCCTCTATGATATCTGCGGAAAAGGCGCCGCGATCCTGGGCACCACCCTTGTATCTGTGATGAGCCAGCTTACCGGAAGGATGAATGTGGGGGTAGCCACTATTTCCGTACTGTTTGTGATTGGACTGGTGCTGTTCGGCAAGGCAGTGAAGCTAAATGAGAATGCACAAAAATCATAGTGTCTCATATTGCCAAAGGCCCGTTTAAATGATCAAAAAAACACCGAAAACTGGAATTAAAAATAAGATAGTTTCATAGAACCACGGAGGGTTTTTGTTCTATAGGAAAATTCGGAGAAGTTTATCTCAAACGTGACATACAATCACACTCCTTTTGAAGTATTTAGTCGTTTATTATACTATCGGAGTTGGTTGTATGTTTTTTATATTTTTAAAGGACAAAAACCAAAAAATTTGTAAACTGCTGCAACTTAAAAAAAATATGAAAAATAGGCGATCCAACCAGAACAATAAAGGATAGTCCATTGATAGAAGTTTTTTCTGCTGCAATGGACGGCCTGAATACCAGCTTTTATGTGCATCCTTCCGACCAATCAGCGTGGTGATTGGTTGGGGGTGACATGTAACCCTGACAATCCCAGTGTGCCCGCCGTCCGTTATATTTCTCTTGCCGGAATGACAGGGGAATGATATACTTTGTGTGAATAAAAAGATGGGCATGCCGGAAAGCGCAGAACAAATACACCCGAAGCAGTATTTTATGGGGGGATATGATGGATATGAACAAAAATTTCCGATTAAATTTTAAAATTTCCGCCCTGCTGGGCGCAGTCATTTTCTTGATCATTATCATATATCTGCTCATTTTCACGAATCATTACCAGAAATATGAATATGAGATTATCGGGCAGGAAAATATCAACACTCTCCGCTCCATTGATTCATCATTAAGCACGATGGCCGCAAGCGCGGACAATTACTCGAAGATGATACTTGCCGACAGTGTGGTACAGCAGATGATGGAGACAGGGGATATACTGGATGACTTCAGCAAACAGCAGACGCTGATGAAACGGATCTATTCTGTCCTGCAGTTTTCTGAATTTATTGATATGATCTGGCTGACGGATCAGCAGGGGCAGAGATTGATCATCGGGGACAGCGCCAGTATCCATACTGACAGCGGAAGCGGATATGAAGGAAAATATGAATGGCTGAGAAAACCCTATGGAGAACCGGAGCTGGTTGTGGAGAAGGGGGAAAATACGAACTCTCTGATGCTCATTCGTTCCTTCAACAGCCTGGAGCAGTTTGCGAGTCTCGGACTTATCGGCGTACAGATCAATCAAGATAAAATAGACCATCTGATCTCAAATAGTATCGACTACGAGAACGAGCAGATCGCGATCCTGAATTTTGATAATGAGATCATCTACCGGGGCGGGACACAAGGGGCGGTCGGGGATGTGGTCAAAGCTGCGGAGGCGATCAGCCTGTCGGACCGGGAGCTCATCAAAAAGGAGCATATAAACGGAAAAGACTATTATCTGCTGGGAGTCGTAAATCCGAAAAACGGTTGGAAAATCTTTCGCTATACGCCGATTGTCAGAAATAAAGATATCAACACCCTGGTTCGATTCAACATCCTGCTGATCCTGATCATCGGCCTGCTGATCTTTTGCGGCGCGTCTGCAATTGCGCATATGCTGACAATCCCGATTCAGCAGCTTTTATGTTATATGAAGAATGTTGAAGGCGGGCAGCTGGAAAAGATTCAGGAGCAAACCCTGCTGCAGGAATTTAAGTCGCTGTTCCACGGCTATAACAGACTGGTGGATGAAATCAAACGGTTAATCCAGGAGACGATCGAACGGCAAAAACGGATCCGGATTGTAGAGATGAATGAAATCCAGGAACAGATGAAGCCGCACTTTTTATACAATGCGCTGGATTCCGTAGAAGCGCTTGCCATGCTGGGTGATACAGACAACGCCTGCAGGCTGATAGAAGCGTTGGGCGGTTTTTATAAAAAATGCGTAAGCGGCGGCCGGGAATATATTTCCATTGACAGCGAGATCCGTATGGTTCATGATTACATGGAAATTTTAAAAATCCGTTTCGGGGATTTGTTTCAGTTTGATATTGAGGTGGAGGATTCCTGCAGAAAATATGAGATTCCCAAGCTGACCATACAGCCCCTGGCAGAAAATTCATTCCAGCATGGAATTCGTCCGAACAAGACATCCGGATATATCCGGGTCTGCGTCAAAGAGGAAGGCGGGAAGCTGCATATCCTGGTCCAGGACAATGGGAAGGGAATCCCGGACGATATCGTCAGCGAACTGCAGAACCTAAAGGACTGTGGAGAAAAGAAGAGCCTTGGACTGCGGGGGACGATCCAAAGACTGAAATTGATCTATGAAAATGCTTTTTCCTTTGAGATAAGAAATCAGGGGCTTTCGGAGATACATCTCTATTTAGATACGGATGTTTTGGGAGAATAGTATGGAAAAATTAAGGGTTATTATTATTGACGATGAAATGCTGATCAGGAAGCTGATACGCATGAAAATGGATCTGGAGGGATTGAACCTGGAACTGGCCGGGGAATACCAGGACGGCGCCGATGCTGTCGAAGCTCTGGATTTGGTCAGGCCGGATATCATAATCAGCGATATCTGCATGCCAGAAGTGGACGGGCTGAGCTTCAGCGAAAAATGTATCGAATTATTTCCGGATATCAAAATCATCATCCTGACAGGATATGATGATTTCGATTACGCAAGGCGGGGGATTAAGGCAGGGATTTTTGATTACCTTATGAAACCTGTCCGGGCTGACGAACTGAATGCCACACTGAAAAAGGCAGCTGACGAGATCTTGAAGCTGAGACTGCAGAAGGCAAAACAGAAAAAGCTGCTGGAAGAAATGGAACGCAATATTCCTGCCTTAAGGGACATTTATATCAACCGGATCCTGCTGCAGGAGCGCGCGGAGGATGATATTGAAAAAGAACTGGACAAATATGGAGTGAAGGTCAATACAGGGAAGGATCGGGGCATCAAGGTTGGGATCATCGCGATTAAAGAAAGCGTCTCCCAGTTGGGGCTGACGGAGCAGATCATGGAAGAGGCAAAGTCATTTTACCAGAGTGACGACGATATCATAGTGCTGCGGGATCACTGGAACCGGATTGTTGCGGTGACGGATAGTATGGACGTACCATTTGAGGAATGCATGGATATCCTGATCTCTATTATACAGAAAAAATTTCACTGCCATGTAAGCGCCGGAATATCCGAGGGATATCCAGGCTGGAACAGCATCCACAGCGCTTATGCGGATGCGTTGGATGACATGAAAAAGAAACATGGCACCAGAGCCGGCGACGCAGGCACGAAAGAAACGGAATTTTACGGACTGTGGGGAGAATTGGCAGAATCGGTGAAAAACGGATCTGTTGAGGAATCCCTGGAAATGGTAGAGCGGATTTTTTCCGCTCCTGAGCCGTCTTTTCCGGAACAGCAGAAGAAGGTTATGATCTGCTGCCAGAAAATGTACGCAGACCTGGAAGTAAACCAACAGAAAGTCCTGTTTGATAAAATGTTAAAATGGTGCTGTACAATGGATCAGCTGAAACGCTGTGCGGATAATATCATTTCCGAACTCCTTATCAGAAAGAAGCTGGAATGCAGCTGCCGGAACAGTGATCTGGTCGTGCGTATCATCAAATATATGCTGGAAAACATTCGGAACGAGAAACTGAGTCTGAACCTCCTTGCGCGGGAATTTTCCATAAGCACCAGTTATCTCAGCCGTCTGCTGAAGCAGTTCACAGGACGGAGCTATGGCGAGATCCTTTCAGATATCCGGTTCATGAGGATGATCGAGCTTATGAATACAACCCGCATGAAAGACTGCGATATCGGGGGGCAGATCGGGATCAACGATGCGCATTACCTCAGTATCTGGTTTAAAAAGATTTCCGGATATTCGGTAACGGAATATCGGAAAAACATGAACATCAGTCCTCTTTAAAAACAAAATAATGAAACCCGAAGGAAGAAAAGAGCAGGAAAATGAAACATTCTCTCATGGTTTGTGAATGTATTTACCTGCTCTTTTTTTGTATAATGTCATATATCAGGAGAGAAAACTCCAAAAAAGCATCACAAAATAATTCCAGAGGAGGGAAAAAGGATGAAAAAGATTTTCAGAAAAACAAGTGCCTTATTTGTGGCAGCTTCTATGACGCTGGCGCTTGCAGCCTGTGCGGGCGGGGGCTCAGGGACAGAGAAGACCGGCGGAGAGGGACAGGCAGAAGGCGGAAGCGATGCCGGGGAGGAGATTACTCTGACAATCTGGCACCAGTCTGTAGCAGATACGGATCCTGTGAAAAAGATCATTGAGGATTCCGTAGAGGAGTATCACAAGCTGCATCCCAACATCACGATTGAGCAGGACGGCGTTACGGGAGAGCAGTATAAGACCAAGATCAAGACGGCATTTGCCGCAGGGGAAGCTCCCGATATCTCTTACATGTTCAGCGGAGGAAGCTTCGTAAAACCGTATATTGATGCAGGATATCTGCTTCCGATTGATGAATATCTCAGCGAAGAGACGAAAAGCAAAGTGCTTCCGGGGATGCTTGACGGATGTACATTTGACGGAAAAGTCTATACCCTGCCCACGGTCACATTTCTGGCAAACCTGTACTGCAATACGGAAATGTTCGACAAGGCGGGCGCAAAGATCCCGACCACGTGGGATGAGCTCTTAGAAGCTATAGAAAAACTGAATGACGCAGGGATGACTCCTATTATGATGGGAGAAAAAGACCGGTGGCCGGGAATGTACTGGTATGATATCGTTTCTGCAAGGACAGCGGGAAACAAAGGGCTGGAAGAAGCATTCGGTGACCCGTCCAAGTTCAACTCCGAACCGTTTATCAAAGCGGCGGAGAAGATGCAGGAGCTTGTCAATGCAAAGGCATTCAACGAAAATATGATGAGTATGAGTTACGACGAGATGGTAGAAGGGTTCGCGGCCGGCCAGGGAGCGATGCTGTTCCAGGCGAACTGGGTTCATCCCTCAATCCAGGCAGATACATCGGCTACAAAGGGAAAGGTTACCTGTGTTTCCTTCCCGGTGATTGAAGGAATGGCAGGCAGCGAGACAGAATTTTCAGGAGGCAGCTCCGACGGGTACTATATCAATGTGAACTGTGAACACCCGGAAGAAGCCGTAGAATATCTTTCCTATCTGAGTGAAAAGATCGGCCGGGACGGCTACCAGCAGGGCGCGGGTCTTCCATGCTGGAATACCGAAGATGTGGATACATCAGGACTGAGCGTGCTGGATACGGAATCTGCGGCGCTGATGGAAACAGGTACTTCGTATATTACATGGTGGGATAATATTTTCCCGGCAGAAGATTCAGAGACCTACAAGGATCTGGTAGCGCAGCTGATGGCTTTAAAGATTACTCCGGAAGAATTTGCAGAAAGTATGTCTAAATTAAGTCCGTCTGAATTTTATTAAGGCATTCGGATTTTACGTGACCATACTCCCGGGACGGCCTGACCGGACATCCCGGGGGCTGCGGCAAGACATAAAAGGGGTTACTCGGTTTCAGGTAATCCCTTTTACTTTATCTAAGGGAAGGAGACGCAAAAAATGCGAAAAATTTTATCCAACAAACAGGCAATTGTGCTGTTCATGCTTCCGACAATGCTTCTGATCGCAGTCTTTGTCGTGATCCCGATCGCCATGTCCGTTTATTACAGCCTCTTGGACTGGGACGGAATTGGGGCAGGGATATTTGTCGGACTGCGGAATTATAAAGAAATGTTTCTTGATACCAGGTTCGTTAATTCGGTGAAAAATTCCCTGCTGTACGCCGCGCTTTCACTGTGCCTGCAGATTCCGTTTTCGCTGTTTCTGGCGATTGTTGTAGCAAATGTGTCCAGAGGGGAAAAATTTTACCGTACAACTTTTTTTATACCGGTGATCATTTCCAGTGTTGTGATCGGACAGCTGTGGCAGAAGATCTACAACGGAGATTACGGTCTGTTAAATGCGCTCCTCGGCATGTTCGGCTTTGCCGGGCAAGACTGGCTGGGACAGGAAAGTACGGCTCTGATGGCAGCATTTATCCCGAATCTGTGGCAGTATGTCGGTTATCATATGCTGATCATGTATGCGGGTATAAAGTCCATTTCGCCGGATATCTGTGAGGCGGCAAAGATCGACGGGGCAAACCGGGTTCAGATCGCGTTTAAGATTACGATTCCGTTGTTGAAGCCGATCCTTCAGGTGTGCGTCACATTTTCATTGATCGGTGCTTTGAAGATCTTTGACCTGATCTATGTACTGACCGGAGGAGGACCCTTCTTCTCCACGGAAGTGCCGACGATCTATATGTATAAAACGGTATTTGATTCCTTTAACTATGGCTATGGAAGCGCCATTTCTATTTTTGTGATCCTGGAATGCCTGCTGCTGACAGTTGTGCTAAGGACATTTTTCAGAGACAAGGAGGAAGCATAATGAATACAAAGGGCCCGAGAAATATAAAAACAATTATTACACATGCATTTCTGCTGATCTTTGCGTTTATCCAGGTATATCCGATTTTCTGGCTGTTTGAATTTTCACTGAAAGACAATAGCGAGATCTTCGGCGGAAATATTGCCGGACTGCCTGAGCACTGGAGGTTTAGTAATTACGCGACAGCATTTTTCAACGCAAATATCATGCAGTATTTTTTAAACAGCGTACTGGTCACAGGTGTTACCATTCTCGTGACGCTGGTAGCGGCGGCAACTGCGGCTTATGCAATTTCCCGTATGATCTGGCGGGGGAGAGAGACGATGCTCAAGGTGATCCTTCTGGGGATGATGGTGCCGATCCATGCAGCCCTGCTTCCGTTGTTTATCATTTTAAGCAAGACGCATCTGCTGAATTCCTACTGGTCGCTGATCATACCTTATGTGGCATTCGGACTGCCCATGGCAATCTACCTTTTTACAAGCTTTATGGCATCCATACCCAAGGAAATGGAAGAGGCTGCGGCGATTGACGGCTGCGGGATCTATCAGATGTTTTTCCGCATTATATTCCCGCTGATTCGGCCCGCGATCGCGACCGTGAGTATCTTTACCTTTATTTCTTCCTGGAATGAGCTGATGTTTGCGGTCACATTTATCAATAAATCGGAATATAAAACACTAACGGTCGGCATTATGTCGATGGTCGGAGCATATACCACCAAGTGGGGCGAGATCGGCGCCGGCCTGATGATCGCCACGATTCCTACGGTGATCGTATATCTGCTTCTCAGCGAGCAGGTACAGAACAGCCTGGTTGCAGGAGCGGTAAAGGGGTGATAAAATGGGAAAGAGTGCAAAACTGGCGGTTTATGCCGACCATACGAGAAATACGATCAGTAAAAACATTTTCGGACATTTTATGGAGCATTCTGTAGATGTGATCTACGGAAGCGTGTTCGATCCGGAAAGCCCGCTGGCGGATGAGGACGGTTTTCGGCGGGATGTACTGGAAGCATTGAGGGACGCGAAGGTTCCGATGCTGAGATATCCGGGAGGAAATTTTGTATCCAACTATCACTGGGAAGACGGGATCGGCCCCAGGGAGAAACGGCCAAAGTGTTTTGATTACGCATGGCTTGCAGAAGACGATAACCGGATGGGCACGGTCGAATTTATCAAGCTCTGCAGAAAGA
This sequence comes from Schaedlerella arabinosiphila, assembly GCF_003885045.1. Lineage (GTDB taxonomy): Bacteria > Bacillota > Clostridia > Lachnospirales > Lachnospiraceae > Schaedlerella > Schaedlerella arabinosiphila. The sequence continues at coordinate 179,543 of NZ_RHJS01000002.1, forward strand.
CCGGAGCGGAGCCGTACCTCTGTGTCAATATGGGCAGCGGGACGGCCGAGGAGGCCATGCATTGGGTGGAATTTTGCAATGGTACGGGGGATACCCGCTATGCCGCCCTGCGGAAAAGCCTGGGGTATGAGAAGCCTTTTCATGTAAAATACTGGGGACTCGGAAATGAACTGTACGGAGACTGGCAGTTCGGCGCAATGAATGCCTCGGATTACGCAAAAAAGGCGCTGGATTTTGCCAAGGCCATGAAGTGGATGGATCCGGAGATCGAGCTTGTAGCCTGCGGCTATGACCTGGGAAGCGACTGGAATTATGAGGTCGCGCGGGTTCTGAAGCCACTGATCGGCCATCTGGCGATTCACCATTATTCCATCGGCTACGGGATTTTTACAGATGAGGATTACAGGCAGTGCATGTATATCCCGGATTATATCACGAAGCTCACCAATGCGGCCAGGGCCTCCGTGGTGGCAGGCACCAACGACGCGCTGTCCGAGATCAAGATTGCCTGGGACGAATGGAATACCCATGCATGGGATCTGGAAAAAAAGGATGACGACCGGAATTATACATTGAGGAACGCCGTCCTGACAGCCGGAATCCTTCATTCCTTTATCCGAAGCAGCGATATTGTGGAGATTGCAGGATATTCGCCCTTCGTGAATGTATGCGGAGCGATTTCTGTCAAAAAGGACCGGGTGCTCAAACGCCCCCAATACTATGTATTTGAACTGCTCTCAAAGGTGTTCGGCGAATGTACGGAATATGTGGAGACACGGCTGGAGTGTGACACCTGTTCCATGCCGGAGGTCATTGACTATTCAAACCGCCCGGCGGAGGCAAAATTTGCTCTCAACGCAAAAACCGCTGTCCGTTATGTGGAGACCGGTTATCTGGACTGTGCGGCGTCGATGAACCGGGAGAGGTCCCGGCTGGCGTTATCTCTGATCAACAAAAGCGAGGACAGGGACTACACGGTGGATGTCTCCGTATTCGGGAGCAGTGCTGTATGGAAGGATGCGGCCGGTTATGAATTGTACCATCCGGATTTTGACGCGGCCAATACCGCCCAGGATCCGGAACAGGTGGTGATCCAGGAGGCGCATCCGGTTTCGGAGGAAGGGAAGATTTATCTGAAAAGGCATTCCCTGACGGTTGTGGTGATGAATTTGTTGCAGGGAGAGGAATCATGGACAGAAAAGAAGCAAGACTAAAGGCACAGGAGTTGGTCGCGCGGATGACGATCGAAGAGAAAGCTTCCCAGTTAAAATTTGATGCGGAAGCAATCCCGCGGTTAGACATTCCTGCCTATAACTGGTGGAACGAGGCGCTGCACGGAGTCGCAAGAGCAGGAACGGCGACAGTATTTCCCCAGGCGATCGCGCTGGGAGCCGCGTTCGACACGGAGCTTATGGAAGAGATCGGAAGCTGCATTGCGGCTGAGGGACGCGCGAAATATAACGAAAGCAAAAAACACGGCGACCGGGATATTTATAAGGGACTTACCTTCTGGGCTCCAAATGTCAATATTTTCCGGGATCCAAGATGGGGACGCGGGCATGAGACCTACGGAGAAGATCCATATCTTACATCAAGGCTGGCCGTTCCCTTTATCCGGGGGCTGCAGGGAAATGGGGAATATCTGAAGGCGGCGGCCTGCGCCAAGCACTTTGCCGTACATTCAGGGCCGGAGGCAAAGCGGCACTTTTTTAATGCAGAAGCTTCGAAAAAGGATCTCGAAGAGACATATCTTCCTGCCTTTGAAGCCTGCGTGAAAGAGGCAGAGGTGGAAGCGGTCATGGGCGCGTACAACCGGACAAACGGGGAGCCCTGCTGCGCGAGCAAAACCCTGATGCAGGATTACCTGCGGGGAAAATGGGGATTCGAGGGGCATTATGTATCGGACTGCTGGGCGGTTCGGGATTTTCACGAAAATCATCAGGTGACGGACCGCCCCGAGGAATCTGTAAAAATGGCTCTGGAAGCCGGGTGCGATTTGAACTGCGGCTGTACCTATCAGAAAATCCTGAATGCGTACCAGGAGGGCATCATTGATGAAGCGTATATTACTGAATCCTGCGTAAGGCTTTTTACGACAAGATTTCTGCTTGGAATGTTTACGGAGACGGAATACGACAAAATTTCTTATCTGGAAGTGGAGAGTCCGGAGCATCTTGCATTGGCACACAGGGCCGCAAGAGAAAGCATGGTCTTATTAAAAAATGACGGGATCCTCCCGTTAGATCCAGCCAGGCTGAAAACCATCGGCGTGATCGGCCCCAATGCGGACAGCCGGAGCGCCCTGATCGGCAACTACCATGGAACATCCTCACAGTATATCACGGTATTGGATGGGATCCGAAATATTGCAGGCGCATCCTGCAGGATCCTGTACTCCGAAGGATGCCATCTCTGGAAAGAGAATGTGGAGCATCTGTCATCTCCGGAACAGATGGACCGGCTGTCGGAAGCCGCTGCGGTTGCGGAGCATTCGGACGTGGTGATCCTTGTGCTGGGACTGGATGAAACCCTGGAGGGAGAGGAAGGAGATACCGGCAATTCCGATGCTTCCGGCGACAAGCAGGATCTTTTGTTCCCACTGTCCCAGAGAAAGCTGACGGAAACCGTTCTGCAGTCGGGGAAGCCGATGGTCATCGTGAATATGACAGGAAGCGCTATGGATCTTCGGGCGGCGGATGCACAGGCGAATGCTATCCTGCAGGCATGGTATCCGGGGGCGCGGGGCGGACAGGACGCGGCGGAACTGCTGTTTGGAATGGCATCGCCTTCCGGAAAGCTGCCGGTGACGTTTTACCGCGGTACGGAGGATCTCCCGGACTTTGAAGATTACTCCATGAAAAACCGGACCTACCGCTACTATGCCGGGGAAGCGCTGTACCCCTTTGGATATGGGCTGACATATGGGGAATGCCGGGTTGAGAGTGCGGACTGTGAAAAGACTGCATCGCCGGATGGGCGGCTTGAGGCAGTGAAAATCACCGCGCTGATTCGAAACGGCGGGAAAATGGAGACGGAGGATGTCCTGCAGGTCTATGTAAAAGATCTGGACTATCCGGGAGCAGTACTCCATCCGTCACTGGCCGCGTTTGCAAGAGTACGGCTTAAGCCAGGGGAAGAAAAGCAGATCGGTCTGACGGTTGACAGGATGCGGTTTACAAGCGTGGACGAGGATGGAAACAGAGCAATCTATGGGAAACATTTTGAACTGTATGCAGGATTCTCACAGCCGGATCCCCGAAGCGAGGAGCTGACCGGGCAGAACTGTGAGAGGATGACAGTGGTTCTTTAAGAGATTGCCCGTTCCCTTGATACAATGCCCATCACAAAAATTTCCTGGCCGGCTTATATAGTCTTTCTATAAGCCGGCTGTCTTTATTTCAATATATGGCATCATAATGCGTTTTACGTTAACCATTTTACGGCAACAGATAAACATTTCACAGCGATTCCATTGTTTCGGCGTTTCGGATAGGCTATAATAAAATGTCTATCTTGATGATGATTTAGGAGGTGGCACCTTGATCCATATTGTAATCTGCGACGATGAAAAACAGATGTCTGATCACATAAAGACGTTTGTTTCCGATTTTTTTCGTAAAAAGAACAGGGAGATCAGCCTCCGGACGTTTTTAAGCAGTGAAGAGCTGCTGAACTACGATGGGCAGATCGACATCCTGTTTCTGGATATCCAGATGAATGGCATGGATGGTATGGAGACGGCAAGGAAACTGAGGGCGGATAAGTTCCGGGGATTTCTGATCTTCATCACGGTACTGAAAGAGATGGTATTCCAGTCTTTTGAGGTGCAGGCCTACGATTATCTGGTCAAGCCGGTGGAAGAAAAGCAGTTTGAGAGAACCATGGAGCGCCTGTTAGCTTCTATGCACAGCGTCGGTGAAGACAGCCTGCTCGTGCAGAAGGGATATGAAGGGCGCATTATTCGAAAGGATGAGATTGTATTTTGTGAGATCATAGACCGGAAAATATATCTGAACCTGGTATCAGACGAAGTTCTTGATTATTATGAGCGGATTGAAAATCTGGAAACGAAACTGGGCGGCCATTTTTTCCGATGCCACAGGAGCTATCTCATCAATCTGAAGCACTTAAAAGGTTATAAAAACGGGACTGCCTATATGGATAACGGCAAAGAGGTTCCCGTATCACGGCTGCGGAGTAAAGAGTTCTCCAGTGTTGTGCTGCGGTATATGAAGAACATCTGAGATTCGAAATGGTTCTGATTCAGATTGCCGGCCTGCCTGAAAGGGTGCCGGGCAGATAGGGAGATTTCCATATGGGAGGTAAAATGGCTGAGTATTTAGACTTTTTTAATAGATATATTATGGGCGTTATCGAGATATCTATCCAGCTTTATTTTTTGGCAAAAATCCTGAAAAAGAAAATATGGATTCCTTTTTATTTCCTGTTTGCAGTATGTGCGGTGGTTGTCAACGATTTTTTTTCGGTCGGCACGATAACGGGCTTCGTGGTGTATGTATTTCTTCTTACGGGATACGGGATGCTGGTCTGTCACGCGGATTTTAAGTTTTCTATTTTGTATGCGGCCTTGATGACGGAAATCATGCTGCTCTGCTTTGGGATTGTGAACTCCCTGACGGGGCTTTTATACTCATGGAGGCCGGATTTTTTCTGTGGTAGGGCCGGTATCGCGGTCATGCTGGGCAGCGAGGCGGCGTCACTTCTGCTGGCCGGGTTTTGTTATTATATGGTATATCGCTATTTTTCCTATTATACCGCAGCGGAAATGCAGCAGATGTTTCTGGTTTTCATCCCGATCCTGATGATCTTTATTATGAGTGAGTACATTAATGCGATCGCATTTGAGTACAGGTATGAGGTTATAGGGGAGGAAGAACCTTACCTGTATCTGTTCAACCACTGGCAGCTGCTCGTCATGCAGTTTTTTGGGCTTTTAAGTGTGTTCTGCATCCTGTTCTCTTATAAGAAATTGCAGCAGAATTTCCGCCTTAGCAGAGAATTATCATTGCTGGAGCAGGAAGAATATTCCCTGAATCAGTATGTAGAGGAGGCGAAGACCCGTTACGATGAAACAAAGTCATTCCGCCATGACATCAGGAATCACATCGCTGTGGTAAAAAAGCTCCTGCAGAGAGGGAAAGTAGAGGAAGCTGTAAGCTATATGGAGGATATGGACGATATGGCGGAAAAAATGTCATTCCCCTGCAGTACCAATAACCCGGTCGTGGATATTTTGGTGGGGAACAAGCTGGGGATTGCAAAAAGCATGGGGATAGGCGTGGATTGCTCCCTTCTTCTGCCATACCCCTGCAGCCTGCGGGACATTGATATCTGTATTGTCCTGTCAAACGCGCTGGATAATGCAATCCATGCATGTAAAAATCCGGATGACGGCACAGATGGGCATATCTATGTGTCCGGGCGTATCCAGGGGGATTTCCTTATGATAGAAGTGGAGAACAGCTTCCATGGAAAAGATACGTTCAAAAAAGGGACTGGCTTGTCGAATGTAAAAAAGGTAGCCGAAAAATATGGCGGCGCCATGAGTATAGAGACACGGGGAGACGTATTTATCCTACAGGTACTGCTGATCATCCCACAGCATCCAGAAAGCATCTCACAGCAAATGGATTAACCTGCCGCTTCTCACTGCCGAAAAACGAAAAAGGGGACAGCTCCTTACCCGGCAATATCAAATTGGAGGGATTATAATGCATGCGAAAACGATGGAAGGCCTTGCAGGGGCAAGTATGAATATGAAAATGATGAATACACCTTTCCGTGTCTATCAAGAAGCAGAGAGGAGAGGTGATACATCTGCCATGGAGCGGGCAATGGGGTATGTCGGTGAGACCGCAGATAAAGCAGAGGACTATCAAAAGAAAGTTGAAAAGGGAATGAAGGAAGAAGCGAAGGAGGCGCGGGAAAAAGCGAAATCAGAGCAGGAAAACGCTATCCGGAAGCGAAAAGAAGAACACGGGGAACAGGAAAAGAGAATAGCGGAAAGCAGGAATGGGAACACAGATACAGTCAACATTAGTGAAAACGGGAAGGCAATACTGGGTGAGAGGTCTGATCTGGCTCAGGCTGGTACAGACAGCGGCATACCTGTAGAAACAGCAGATGTTGTTAAGACAGAGCCGGTAATCTATACGAAAACCGGAGAAGCCGCCAGGCCGGAATCCAGTACGAATATTTCGGTTTCTGCATAGAAGGAATTGATCTCTGAAAAAGAGAGGGGATAAAAAAGGATAATGAGTAAATATAACGCTTTATGGGAATATGTTCAGAAAACCGGAAAGGAATCTTTTCGGCTGACATTTGAGGAAATTCAGGATATCGCAGGGATACCCATCGACCATTCTTTCCTGAAATACAAAAAGGAATTGACGGATTACGGTTATCAGGTCGGGAAAATATCCATGAAAGAGCAGACTGTTATTTTCAATAGGATGCCCTGCAAAATCCGCTGTCTCAAAAAGCCTGTATGGCAGTTTACTTGAGGATAGTAAGATTATGGAAGGCTCTATTATTGTAGAAATGAGATAAAAATCCAGTTATCGAGGTAACTATATATGGGGAGAAATACAAAATACAAACCAGATCATTTGTGCATTGCAATATTCACGCTTTGTTTATCCGTGAGGTTTGTAGAATACTTTCTGATTGAAACAGACAAAACGGCTATTGGAGAAAATGTGCTTCATAAAGTAGTTGGAATTATCATATTGGCTTTGGTACTAAAAAGGGTAAATCTTTCGTGGAGTGATATTGGATTTCAAAGAAACGGTTTTGCAAGCGGTATTTTGAAAGGATTGTTATTGGGAAGCGTTTGCTTTATTATTTCATATGGTTTGGAATTAGCAATTTTTATTCTACAAGGCAATCCCGCACATTTAGAAATGTATATCAGCAGTTTTTCATTAACCGGCTCTCAAATAAAAAATACGGATTTCGTTTTCTTTCTGTTATGTGTGCTATTTAATATGATCAATGTATGGATGGAGGAAGGTGTTTTTCGCGGATTATTCATCAGAACACTTTCCGAAACAAAGCCATTTATGCAGGCGAATTTTATTGCTGCATTTTTATTTGGTATTTGGCATATGGTAATGCCAATCAGAAGTTATATCAACGGCGAAATGTCATTTGCGGCAATGCTTCTTATGGGTATTGGCTATATGATCCTTGCCGGGATTATGGGAATCAAATGGGGCCTTCTTTACCGCATAACAGGAAATCTATGGGCAGGGCTTGGCGACCATTTATTCAATAATACTGTTGCTGCAAACATGCTGCATGTCGTTTCACTAAATGGCGCAGACGAATTACAAATTGTCCGGATTTTGGCGGCACAAATGATATCCTTTGCAGTTGTGTTGGCAATTCATACTGATCGAACGACTAATGTTCGATCAGGTATTACTGCAAGAACAGAAGCGGAAATAGATAACGGAAAAGAAGTTGAAGGACAAAGGAGGAAAGGTTCATTGAACGATTTAAAAGAATTAGTGAAACTGATGAAAGAGCATCCTATCATTATTGTTGTAACATTGGCGGCGATGGTCGTTGGCGCAATTTTAGGAGCAGCAGCGTTTTATCAGGGGTGGTTAGGATGAGTTTTTATTTGATGCAGATTGAATGACAGGAGGCAATAGAGTATGGAATTTGTAAAATTGACATACGAAAATATGGATAAAGAACACATCTGCTGTGCCATATCCAATAACAAAGATATTCAGGTCATGTCCAAAAAGAACTGGCTGAAGGAGCGGCTGGACGAAGGGCTTGTATTCTTAAAAGGCAATGTCCGGGGGAAATGCTTCATTGAGTATATCCCTGCGGAATATGCATGGGCGCCCATCTGGGCAGAGGGCTACATGTACATCGACTGCCTGTGGGTATCCGGGCAGTTCAAGGGGCATGGATACTCGAACTTCCTGCTGGATGCGTGTATCGGAGACAGTAAAGCGAAAGGAAAAAAGGGGCTTGTGACCCTGTCCTCCAAAAAGAAAATGGGATTCCTCTCTGATCCAAAGTATATGGGCTATAAGGGATTTCAGACAGCGGATACGGCGGAGCCTTATTTTGAGCTGATGTATTTGCCCTTTGAGGAGGACGCTTCCCTTCCACGTTTCCGGGACAGCGTATGCGGGCATGGAGATATGCCGGAAGGATTTGTGCTGTATTATACAAACCAATGCCCCTTTACGGCTAAGTATGTACCGATACTGGAGGGGATGGCAAAAGTCAGGAACGCTGCGTTTCAATCCGTACATATTCAGACCAGAGAGGATGCGCAGAATGCCCCCTCGCCCTTTACAACGTTCTCTCTTTTTTATGACGGGCAGTTTGTGACCCATGAAATCCTGTCGGAGAAGAAATTTGATAAAATTTTAGTCAGTAAGGGACTGTGAACCGGAATTACACAAGTCAATAAATTTAGGGAGTGTTGCTATGAAAAAGAAACTGTTCATAATTATAACGGGGGTCATATTGGTTGGTTTCGTATGTATTTGGCTTTTGGTAAAGAACAAGTCTGCGGAGCAAATGATTGTTGACCGCTTAAACGAAGCAGTCTCTCATTATACGGATATGAACATAAAAGATGATAAAACATATTCTCTGAAAGTTTCTGACACGGAAATGCTTGTGACGACATATGTGCCTGAATATTCGTTTTTTGGAGTTTCTACCGATGCGTATACGGTTCGTCCATGCAAAATAGATGAGACTTTAACGACAGAAAAAGAACAGGATCTGCCAATCTGCAATTTTGATTATGTATTGATTTACGATGAAAAAGCAGACAAGTTTTATAATATAAAATTCGAGGAAAAAGGAAAACCAGTCATTCCAAAGTTTACAGACGCAAAAGAACTGGCTTATGAACTTGAATTACCAAATGTGGGGACAGTAGAAAATCTCTCTCTCAAAAAAAATTCTGATAATCCAATCGTGATAAGCAGCAAAGAGGATGTGGAAGACATATTGGGCATTTTAGAAGGTACGAAACCGACTACAAAGAGCGGTGAAATAGGTACGCCTGTCCGTGTTGAAAATATTATTAATGCAGACTTTATCAGTAAAGAGAATGTGATATGCAGATTATTTTTATATGAAGATGAAGGAAAATATTTTATCGAACAGACGGACAATGGAGTGTATACGATTTCTAAAGAGGATTATGATTTGATAGAAAATCATATGGAAGGCAATTGATCATTGAGCAGCAGTGTGGCTGAAATTCTGTCACGGAGATACGGTTTAAACTACTTTAAAATAGATGATTTTGGGGATAGATCTATGCAGGTAGTCCGTTTCCTGCCGGGCAGAAACGGCGCTTCTGCATTCCATATGATAGGAGGAAAATATAGTTGAAAGTATTGAGAGCAGAGAATATTTCAAAAATATATTGCCAAAATGCGGTGTCATTGCAGGCACTATGCAGTGTATCGGTGACAATCCAAAAAGGTGAATTTGTCGCTGTACTGGGTAGAAGCGGTTCGGGAAAATCAACGCTTTTAAATATCCTTGCCGGTTTGGACAGACCTTCAGAGGGAAAGGTTTACATTGACGGTACGGATATTGTAAAGGAATATGTACCTGGGGATTTGCAGGTGACGGCAGGAAGCATTTATGAAAATATAGCGGGAGGGGATATTCCCTCCATATCGGATTCGGTTTTTCAGGAAATGAAAGCAGTTCCGGGCGTCAGGCAGGTGCAGGATTATGCGATCAATTACGACAGAGGGATCTTTCTCTGCGAGGAAAGGGAAAAATTAAACGCGGACAGCGGGAATTATGAATCAATGCTGGCTATGGAGCAGGAGATTGACGGAAAGAAGCAATGCTTATACAATCTGGTTTTGGCGACAACGGATGATATAGAGGCGCTGGCGCCGTCCTATGATGAAGAAAGAGACGGTCCTGCCGCGATCATGGAAACGGAACTGGCAAAGACATTGAACCTGGAAATCGGGGATATGTTTACCATTTATGATGAGCAATTGATTATAAACGGTTCGAAAAACGGATGTAAGTCTGCCCGTGTAAAGCTTCTGGATGCCCGGAATATTATATTGTCGGAAAATCATATAGGAGGGAATCTGCTGGTTGTGGACAGGGAAACTGCACAGTTATTTTCAGGCAGATTATACCGGCAGGTTGTCAATGTGTGGACTGAGGAGGGCAGGAAAGCAATGGCCGTGTCCAATTTGGAGCGTATTTCAGACGCTAACGGATATTCCTTCCGCAATGCCGGCCGGCAAATACAGAAGTACGTTGATTCGGATCACTGCCAGAAGGTGATGCATTGTTTTTTTATCATCATCCTTGCGGTGATCGGCCTTTTGGTCTATTTCAATACTGTATTTACGAACTTGCTAAGCAGGAGAAATGATTTTAAGATCATGTATAAAATCGGCATCCGGAAACAAGAGATGTATTGGATGGTAATGAAAGAGGGTTTGATTCAGGGCGGTATGGCAGCAGGAGCTGCGGCGATTGTGCAGGCCGCTTTGAGCGCAGGCAGACAGGAGTCATTTTTCAGTATGTTTACGATAACAGATGCGGGTGTGGTGACAGCATGCGTATTGTTTCCCATTTTTATACTTTGGTATATGTTTCATAAAGACTCTCAGGTGGCGTGAAAGCCCTTATTATTTATGTATAAGGAGCCGGATCTTATTGTAAATGCGTCTGCATGTGGAGACAATCAGGAGATGGAAAAACGGATAAATCCTTTGACAGAGATAGCCGATAGGCATTGAAAAACCGCCGTTATGGCGTTACCCATAGCGGCGGCAGACAGGACACAGTATCCATTGCTGCTTACTCATTTCTATGATCCTTCGTTTGAAACAATTTCTCATTCATTTTTCTTACATTATATCTGCCTATCCCAAACTGTATGATCCATATAACTACAAAAATGAAAGCGAAAATCCCAAAATAGATTAAAAATCCAACTATACTATGTTCCATCCAATATGCAAAATAAGCGATGGGTAACATTATTACGGAAATAATTGAAAAGTAAATTCCTGTCTGCTTTACAATGCTCCAACTATCCATTTCCCATATTACTGAACTTGCCGCAAATCCCACACCTAAGATTCCGCAAAGAATTGTTTGCAAAATGACAGCATTGATTTCATTTCCCATAATGGATATGAGTTCGGGTACACAAGGCGAGTAATATCCATCTGCCCAACCAAGAGAAATCAAGATTGTAATGAAATAGCCCATTGTAATTCCAAGTGGAAACCCTAAAAGACTACGCTTCACAATTTTCTTTTTCATAACATTCACCTCATAATCCTAATATCTTTTTTAGTTTTGCAACATAGCGTCTGGATACATATGTTGTTATTCCATTTGATAATTTAACGCAAATTGTACCTGTAAAACTCAAGTCAAAATTATTGACTTTTTTTAAGTTGATAATTTCCGAATTTGATATACGAATGAATTGATTAGAGGGTAATCGATTTTCTATCTCATATAACCTAAGTCGAAGAATATATTCCCCTTTGTCAGTAACTGCAAAAACTTTTCCAGAATTTGCATAAATACGAATTAAATCTGTCTGTTCTAATATTTCAATTTTTTCATCTTTATACCCAGAAATTATTTGTGAGGCATTTTCTGAAAGTTTTTTTACAATGTTACTCACATCTTCTGTCATTGAAGCAGTCAGTATGATTACTTTGGGGTCAATATATGAACTGTCAATTTTAATTTCGACCTGCATGATAATCACCTCTTTCTTTTTCTTTACAAGGCAATTATAAGTAAAGCAGATAATAGTTTCAATGGATTTGCGATAGTTGGTTGATTTCAAAACACAACTGGTCAAAATCCAAACTTATATAAAAAAAATATGAAATTTGTTTTCTTTGGTTTTTTATATGCTATAATGAGACTCTATAGAAAACGAAAGGAAAACATCTATGGCAGAGTTTGTTCAACTAGAGAATATCACGAAAGTATACAGGATGGGCGAAGTGGAGATCCGGGCGGTAGACGGGATTGATTTTGCGATAAAAAAAGGGGAGTTTGTGGTGATTGTAGGGCCCAGCGGGGCGGGGAAGACCACGGTTCTGAACATTTTAGGCGGAATGGATACCGCCACAACCGGCAGGATCACGGTGGACGGAGAGGACATCACCGGATATAACGAGCGGCAGCTCACCGGATACCGGAGAAACGACATCGGATTTGTGTTTCAGTTCTACAACCTGGTTCCAAACCTGACGGCAAAGGAGAATGTGGAACTTGCTCTGCAGATCTGCAGAGAGCCGTTGGATGCGCAGACAGTTCTGGAGGACGTGGGCCTTGGCGACCGGCTGGACAATTTTCCGGCACAGCTTTCGGGAGGGGAACAGCAACGGGTATCCATTGCCCGGGCGCTGGCCAAAAATCCCAAGCTGCTGCTCTGCGACGAGCCTACGGGAGCGCTGGACTACAATACGGGAAAAGCGATTTTAAAGCTTTTACAGGAGATGTGCAGGCAAAAAGGAATGACCGTGATCGTGATTACCCACAATTCCGCGCTGGCGCCGATGGCGGACCGTTTGATCAAGATCAAGAACGGAAAAGTATCCGCCATGGAAACAAACACACACCCGCTGTCGATCGACCTGATCGAATGGTAAGGCAGCATGTAACAACAGCAGGATCATGAGCAGTAACTGAAAAAAAGAAAACGGCAGGTTTTACATATGGGTAAAAAAGCACTGAGAAAAGATTTTTTCATGGAAATAAAAACCAGCTTCGGAAGATTTATGTCCATTTTTTTCATTGTGGCCATCGGAGTTGCGTTTTTTTCCGGAATACGGGCGGCGGAGCCGGATATGCGGTATTCCGGGGACGCCTATTTTGATGAAAAGAAGCTCTTCGATATCCAGGTGATCAGTACCCTTGGACTGACAGAGGATGATGTGCGGGCGCTGAAAAAGGTAGAAGGGATCAAAAAGGTAGAATACGGATATTCCATAGACGCCCTGTGCCAGGCAAATGACAGCCAGCAGGCGGTACATATCATGTCCATCCTTCCGACTATGAATCTTCTGACCGTGGAGAGCGGCAGGCTTCCCGAGGAGAAGGACGAATGCGTGGTAGACGCGGATTACCTCATGGCCGGCGGATTTCAGATCGGGGACAGGCTTACGTTCAGATCGGGAACGGACGACGCGATTACAGACAGCTTGTCTACGGATACATTTACCATTGTAGGAACAGTCAGCAGCCCGTGCTACATCGGCTTCCAGAGAGGAAGTACAACCATCGGCACAGGGAGCATTGCCGGCTTTGTCAGCGTGCCGGAGGAAAGCTTTTCCCTGGATGTCTATACGGAAATTTATGCATCCGTGGAGGGCGCGGAGGAACTGCTGGAATTTACGGCCCCCTATACGGACCGCGTGGAGGAAGTAAAGACGCATGTCGAGGCCATCCGCAAAAAGCAGGAGGACGCCAGGTATCAGGAGATCATAGACGAGGCGAACGAAGAGCTGGATGATGCGAAGAAGGAGCTCAAGGACGCGAAAAAAGAGGCTGAGAAGGAGCTGGAGGACGCCAGGAAAAAGCTGGACGACGGGCACAGACAGTTAAAGGAAGGAAAAAAGAAGCTGGACGATTCTGCCGCAGAACTGGAAAATTCCCGTGCAGACCTGATCTCCGGCCAAAATGAAGTAGACCGGAACACGGAGGAACTGAACCGGCAGAACGACCTGCTCAATGAAAAGATCGAGGAATACAACCTGCATGTAGAAGAATATAACGGCCAATTGGAGGAGTTCAACCAGAAGCTGGCGGAATTTAACCGGCAGCTGGACGAATTTAATGAACAGAAAGAAGAATTTTATGCCAGGAAGCAGGAGTATGAGCAGGGAAAAGCGGAGTATGAGCGAGGCATGCGGGAATACGAACAGAACCGGCAGCTTCTTGAAGAAAAAAGCGTACAGTTGGATGAGGGATACCTTGCCCTGGAGGCAGGGTTCCAGGCATTGGATGAAGGAATCAGCGAACTGAACGGAGCAAAAGAGCAGTATCAGGCAAAGAAAGCAGAGTACGACGCCCTGGTTGCCGCCGGCGGCAAAGATGACGCGGCGCTTGCGGCGCTGCAGGCTATGGCGGGGCAGATTGCCGAAGGGGAAGCCCGGATCAGCGCGACCCGGACTCAGCTTGAGAATACCCAGGCCCAGCTTGAAGCCGGAAAGACAGAGCTGGAGGCCGGAAAAGCCCAGCTGGAGGCCGGAAAGGCGGAACTGGATGCGGCAGGCCCGCAGTTGGAAGAAGCCGGACGTCAGATCGCAGCCGCCCAGGCCCAGATCGATGAGGCCCAGGCTCAGTTTGACGAGGGAAAAGCCCAGTTGAACGAAGGCCAGGCCCAGTTGGATGAGGGAAAGGCCCAGTTGGATGACGCGCTCTCCCAGCTTGAAGACGGGAAGCGGCAGATCCAATCCGGAAGGGATCAGCTTGCGGATGCCCAGGCCCAGATCAACGACGGCTGGTATCAGCTCCGACAGGGGGAGAAGAAGCTTGCCGACGCGCGGGCAGAGTTTGCAGAGAAGGAGCAGGAGTTAAAAGACGCCGAGAAAGAATACCAGGAAGGAAAAGAGGAAGCTGAGGACAAGATCGCGGACGGGGAAAAGAAGATTCTGGACGCGGAGGATGAGATCAGCAAGATCGAACACGCAAAATGGTATATCAATGACCGGGACGACCTGCCGGAGCACGCAGGATACGGGGAAAATGCAGACAGGATGCGCGCCATCGGAGAAGTGTTTCCGGTGCTGTTTTTCCTGGTGGCTGCGCTGATCAGCCTGACCACCATGACCCGTATGGTGGAGGAGCAGCGAATCCAGATCGGAACCCTGAAGGCATTGGGATACGAGCGGCATTCCATCGCGGGAAAATATCTGGGCTACGCCTGCCTGGCTACGGTCATGGGAAGTATCGTGGGCGTGCTTTTCGGAGAAAAAGTATTTCCTTATATTATCATCACGGCCTACAAGATCATGTACGAGCATATTCCCAATGTGGTGATTCCGTACGATATCCGTTATGCGCTGATGGCATCGGCGGCGGCGCTGGCATGTACATTGCTTGCGACCTTTTTTTCCTGTTACCGGGAACTTCGGGAGCAGTCTGCAGAACTGATGCGACCGCCTGCGCCCAAACAGGGGAAGCGGGTTTTGCTGGAGCGGGTCCCGTTTATCTGGAACCGTTTGAATTTTACATGGAAAGCGACGATTCGGAACCTGATCCGGTATAAAAAAAGGTTCTTCATGACGATTTTTGGAATCGGGGGCTGCATGGCTCTTCTGCTGGTGGGCTTCGGATTAAAGGATTCCATTTTTGATATCGGATTTCTGCAGTATCATGAGCTGCAGATTTATGACGGAAATATCATCCTGAATGAGGATGCGTCCAGGAAAGAGAAGACGCAGGCATATGAAGCGCTCACAGAAGACACGCGGGTGGAAAAGACGGAGCTGAACCTGCTCAAGCAGGTGACGATCAGCAATGGCGGCAAAAAAAAGGATGTATACCTGAATGTCCCGGAGGACGCGGAGCGATTTCCCCAATTTGTGATCCACAGGGACAGAATCACAAAGGAGACATATACTTTGGACGATGAGGGCGTGATCCTGACGGAAAAAATGGCGAAGCAGCTCCAGGTACAGCCAGGGGACAGGGTTTGGATCAAGGACGACGCAAAGGGAGAGATTGAAGTTCGGATTTCCTCGATTTGCGAGAATTATATGCAGCACTTCCTCTACATGTCTCCCGCCCTGTATGAAGAAGTACACGGAAGGGCGCCGGAATACAATTCGGTTTACTTTATCATGAAAGAAGGAAAGGAAAAAGAGCTGGAGGATGTGGGCGAGTCCGTGTTAAAGGAAAAGGGCGCCTTAAGCGCAAGCTATACGAAGGATATCGAGTCCCAGCTCGACGATATGCTGGTGAGTCTGAATATCGTAATGGTCGTGCTGGTGATCTCGGCCGGAATGCTGGCGTTTGTGGTGCTGTATAACTTAAATAATATCAATATCACGGAGCGGAAGAGGGAGCTGGCCACGCTGAAAGTCCTGGGCTTCTATCCGGGCGAGGTGGCCCAGTATGTTTACCGGGAAAATGTGATCCTGACCGTACTCGGCGCGTTTGCGGGGATGGTGCTTGGAAAATTTCTGCATCAGTTTGTCATTGTAACGGTGGAAATTGATTCGGCCATGTTCGGACGGAATATCGATTTCAGCAGCTTTGTGTATGGATTTTTGATCACCGTCGGATTTTCCGCGTTTGTGAATTTTGTAATGTATTTTAAATTAAAGAAGATCAACATGGTGGAATCTCTGAAAAGTGTGGAATGATCCAAAAAATAGAGGACGGATTTCACAAAAGAAACATATCTTTTTCGTATACTATACCACAAAAGGAGAGATGCCCTATGGAAAAGATAAAGATTTTAGTCGTTGATGATGAGAGCAGGATGCGCAAGCTTGTCCGGGATTTCCTTGTAAGGGAAGGATACGTGGTTCTGGAAGCAGGGGACGGGATGGAAGCGATGGACATCTTTTATGAAGCCAAAGATATCGCGCTGGTCATCCTGGACGTGATGATGCCGAAGATGGACGGATGGCAGGTGTGCCGGGAGATCCGGGAGCATTCCCGGGTGCCGGTGATCATGCTGACTGCCCGTTCGGACGAGCGGGACGAACTGCAGGGCTTTGAACTGGGGGTGGATGAATACATTTCCAAGCCCTTTAGCCCGAAGATCCTGGTTGCACGGGTGGAAGCGATCCTGAGAAGGACCCTTGGCCTGGAAAAGAATGACGCTGTCAACGCGGGCGGGATCATGATCGATAAGGCGGCCCACATCGTGAAGATCGGTGAGCGGCAGGTTGACTTAAGCTATAAGGAATTTGAACTGCTGTCCTACTTCATTGAGAACCAGGGAATTGCCTTGTCCAGGGAAAAGATTCTGAACCATGTATGGAATTACGATTATTTCGGCGACGCCCGCACCATCGATACCCATGTGAAAAAGCTCAGGAGCAAGCTGGGAGAAAAGGGCGAATGTATCAAAACCATCTGGGGTATGGGATATAAGTTTGAGGTGGAAGGCTGATTATGGCAAAATCAATTAAACGGCAGTTGGTAGTCGTATTTGTTGGATTGATCGCCATGCTGCTGGCAGTGGTTTTTATTGTAAATTCCATGTTTCTGAGACAATATTATGTCCTCCACAAAAAGTCCGAGATGATCGAGATGTATCAGATGATTGATTCCGCGGTGTCTTCGGGAAGCGTGGCGGAGAAAAAGCAGCAGGAGAAGATTGAGTCGAAAAGCGTGAACGCCAATATTTCCATGCTGGTGGTAAGGCACGACGAGTATTCCTTAGAACCCATCTTGTTTTCAATACAGGTAAAGGATGTGCTGATAGAGGAACTGTTCGGCTATATCATAGGGCAGAGCCGGGGAAAAGTGCTGGATCAGGCGCAGAATTATACCTTCTACAGGTCAGAAGATCCGGTGAATCAGGACACATTCTATCTGGAGATGTTCGGAAAGCTTTCTGACGGCGCGCTTTTTCTGCTGCGGAGTCCTCTGGACAGTATTCGGGACAGCGCGGAGCTGGCGAACAAATTTTTGGCCTATGTGGGCATAGCGGCATTGGTGTTCGGAGCATGCTTTGTCTGGTTCTTTTCCCAGAAGATCACCAACCCGATCCTGGAGCTGGCTGTATTGTCCAAGCGAATGGCGAATCTGGACTTTAACGCCAGGTATACGGGCAGCGGAAATGATGAGATCGGGATTCTGGGAGAAAGCTTCAATACGATGTCGCAGAAGTTGGAAATGACCATATCCGAGCTGAAAAAAGCAAACAATCAGTTACAGAAGGACATTGAACAGAAGGAAAAGATCGAGAATATGCGCACGGAGTTTCTGGGCAATGTATCTCACGAATTGAAGACCCCCATCGCCCTGATCCAGGGATACGCGGAAGGGCTCAAGGAGGGGATCAGCGAGGACGCTGAAAGCCGGGAGTTCTACTGTGACGTGATCATAGACGAATCCAATAAGATGAATCATATGGTCAAGAACCTTCTGACACTGAACCAACTGGAATTTGGCTCAGAACAGTTGGATGTAGAGCGGTTCGACCTGATCCGGCTGCTTCGGGGCGTGATCGCGAGCTGCGAGATTCTGATCCAGCAGGCGGAGGCGTCGGTGGATTTTATCGCCGGCGAGGAGGTCTATGTATGGTCGGATGAATATAAGACGGAGCAGGTGTTCCGCAATTATCTGACCAATGCGCTTCACCATGTGGATCACGAGAAGCGGATCGAGATTCGTGTCATCCCCAGGGAAGACATTGTGCGCGTCACTGTATTTAACAGCGGGACACCCATTCCGGAGGAGGATATCGGAAAGCTGTGGGATAAGTTCTACAAGGTCGATAAGGCGCACACCAGGGAATACGGTGGGAACGGGATCGGCCTGTCCATCGTGAAGGCGATCATGGAATCCTTCCATCAGGAATATGGGGTGCGTAATTACGACAACGGCGTGGAGTTTTGGTTCGAACTGGATGCGAAAGAATAATTTCTGAATTTTTTCTTGACATTTTCCGGTTTGGCGCATATACTATGTACCAAGTTAACAAATTAATACTTTAGCACATGAAACCGATGAACAAGAGGAGTAGGTAAGAATATTTGTTTACAGAGAGCCATAGGCGGTGGGATTATGGCAGCAAGAGTTTTTACTGAATGGACTTGTGAGGGCAGCTTGAAACTACCGGATATGATTCGGGAAGGAGTAGACGCTGACGGGGGAACCGATCCGTTATCAGCAGGGAGTGTATGTTAGTACATGAAAGAGCGGCCGGTTTGTCCTGTTTTTCAGGAAGAGGCAGACTGGCAATATGGGTGGCACCGCAGGGTGATGATATGACGATCAGTCCTTGTCCCATTGGAAAGAGATTTCCAGTGGGGCAGGGATTTTTTTCGTTTTCAGGAAAGGAAGTGTAAGAGGATGCTGAGACCAGACAGAGAGACCATTATGAAGCTTGCAAAAAATTATTCTGTGATTCCGATCAGCAGGGAACTGTTCGGAGACAGCACGACTCCCATTGCGATTCTCCGGAAGCTCGCGCTTTCCAGCAGCAGATACTACCTGCTGGAAAGCGTGGAGGGCGGTGAGAAGTGGGGGAGGTATTCCTTTATGGGATGTGATCCGGTGATGCGGGTGACATGCCGGGGGATTGCAAAGGACCCGCCGGAGGATGGGGGTGCCGCGGATGGGGAAGAGCCGGAAATCCGGGGAAGTGGGGAGACGGAATCCCGGATCTGCAGAAAAACCGCCCGGGTGGTGATAGAAGAAAACGGAAAGAAACGGCAGATAGAAACCCACCGTCCCCTGGAGATCCTGCGGGACATATTGAAGACCTGTAAGGCACCGGTTCTTCCGGAGCTGCCGCCGTTTACCGGAGGATTTGTAGGTTATTTTGCTTATTCCATGATCGGATATGCGGAGCCGGTGCTGGATATCCGGAAAGGGGAATTTTCAGATTATGACGTGATGATGTTTGACAAAGTGATCGCATATGACCATCTGAGACAGAAGCTGATCCTGATCGTAAATATGAAAACCGACCAGGTACTGGAAAATTACGGAAAGGCATGTGCCGAGATTGAGAAGCTGTCCGCTTTGTTGAGGCAGGATATTCCGCCGGCACCGGCATTTGAACAGGAGGAAATCCATTTTACCTGCGCTGTGAAAAAGGAAGACTACTGCAGGCAGATAGAGCGGACAAAAGAATATATCCGAAACGGCGATATCTTTCAGGCGGTTATATCCAGGCAGTTCCGAAGCCCTATGAAGCAGAGCCTGCTGAATGCATACCGGGTGCTGCGGACCACCAATCCTTCCCCTTATATGGTTTATCTCCACACGGAAGAGGAGGAATTGATGAGCACGTCTCCGGAGACGCTGGTGCGTCTGAACAAGGGAAGGCTGGCCACCTTTCCGGTAGCGG
This sequence comes from Schaedlerella arabinosiphila, assembly GCF_003885045.1. Taxonomy (GTDB): domain Bacteria; phylum Bacillota; class Clostridia; order Lachnospirales; family Lachnospiraceae; genus Schaedlerella; species Schaedlerella arabinosiphila. The sequence goes on from NZ_RHJS01000002.1 coordinate 199,614, forward strand.
GCTCCAGGCCCAGAGGCAGGACGGAGGAAGAAGACAGAATGCTGACAGAGGAATTGCTGCAGGATGAAAAGGAACTGTCGGAGCACAATATGCTGGTGGATCTGGGGCGCAATGATCTGGGGAAGGTCAGCCGGTTTGGAAGCGTTGCGGTGACAGAATATCAGATGATCCATAAATATTCCCGGATTATGCATATCTGCTCCCGGGTGGAGGGGGATATCCGGGAGGATCTGGATGCGCTGGATGCCATTGAAGCCGTGCTTCCCGCCGGAACACTGTCCGGAGCGCCGAAGATCAGGGCCTGCCAGATCATTGAAGAACTGGAGCAGGAAGCACGGGGGATCTACGGAGGCGCTCTTGGGTATATTGATTTTACCGGAAACATGGATACCTGTATCGCGATTCGTATGGCAGTCCGGAAGAACGATATGGTCTATGTCCAGGCCGGAGGCGGCATCGTGGCGGACAGCGTGCCGGAGACCGAATATCAGGAGTCAGGAAACAAAGCGGCGGCAGTGCTTCAGGCAATCATGCGCGCCGGGGAAGCAGAAGGAGGCGGGGAAGGATGATTTTGCTGATCGACAATTATGACAGCTTTACGTACAATCTGGTTCAGCATCTGGGAACCTTGCAGCCGGATATCCGGGTAGTGAGAAATGACAGGATTACGGTGGAGGAAATCGCCGGAATGCATCCGACACACATTGTTCTCTCCCCCGGCCCGGGTTACCCGAAGGACGCGGGAATCTGTGAACAGGTGGTGGAAGCATTTCAGGGGAAAATTCCGATCCTTGGAATCTGTCTGGGGCACCAGGCCATCTGTGAGGTCTACGGAGCAAAGATCACCCGGGCCGCACAGCTTATGCACGGGAAGAAAAGCAGGTTAAGGCTTGCGCCGGACTGCGAACTGTTTGTCGGGCTGGGAAAGGAGCTGGATGCGGCCAGGTATCATTCCCTTGCGGCAAAAAAAGAAACCGTGCCGGAAACACTCCGTATCACGGCATTGTCTCCGGAAGGGGAGGTCATGGCGGTGCAGCACAAAACATTTCCTGTATATGGGCTGCAGTTCCATCCGGAATCTATTTTGACAGAATCCGGAATACAGATTTTGAAAAATTTTTTAAATATTACTATCGGAAAGGAAGGGAAGAGCATGATCAAAGAAGCAATTTATGAATTACTGGAGGGCAGAGACCTGTGCTATGATATGGCGAAGCAGGTGATGGAGGAAATGATGGACGGCACGGCGACCCAGGCGCAGATGGGGGGATTTTTGACGGCGCTGCGGATGCAGGGGGAGAGTATTGAGGAGATTACCGCATTTGCAGAGGTCATGCGTGAGAAGGGGGTCAAGATCCATCCGGAGCGGGAGGTCATTGATATAGTAGGGACCGGCGGGGACGAGGTGGGAACATTTAACATCTCCACCACCACCGCATTTGTGGTGGCGGCAGGCGGGGTTCCGGTGGCGAAACACGGCAACCGGAGCGTGTCCAGCAAGAGCGGCGCGGCGGATGTTCTGGAATGCCTGGGCGTGAATGTAGGACTGAACGCACAGCAAAACGAGACGATCCTGAACCGGACAGGAATGTGCTTCCTGTTTGCGCCGGTATACCATTCGTCTATGAAATACGCGGCTCCGGTTCGCAGGGAGCTGGGCGTCCGCACCGTATTCAATATCCTGGGGCCGCTGTCCAATCCGGCGGCAGCCACTATGCAGCTTCTGGGCGTCTATGATAAAAAGCTGGTGGAGCCTCTCGCAAGGGTTCTGGGAAATCTGGGGGTAGTCCGCGGCGTTGCAGTATGCGGGGAAGACGGCTTGGATGAGATCACTCTGACAGGGGAAACCATTGTTTGTGAGATCCGCTGCGGCGAGATTACCCGGTACACGATTACACCGGAGCAGTTTGGACTCCGGTGCTGCGGGCTGAATGAGATGATCGGGGGAACTCCGGAAGAAAATGCGCAGATCACACGGGATATCCTCTCTGGAAAAGAAAGAGGTGCAAAGCGGGACGTGATACTGATGAACGCGGGTATGAGCCTGTATCTCGGGATAGACGGCATTACATTGGCGGAAGGCATCCGAAAAGCGGCGGAGCTGATCGACAGCGGAAAAGCCCTGGCAAAGCTGGAGGAATTTACGGCAGCGACAAAAGAATATCAGGAATAGCATTTGTATCATTGTTTCGGGCAAAGCTGTGCATTTACAGAGCAAATTGCCGGAGGAAAGAGGGATAGGCCATGATTTTAGATGAGATTGCAAAATCTGCCAAAAGGCGGGTTGAGGCGGAAAAGAAAAGGATTTCCTGCAGGGAGATGAAAGTTCTTGCCGGGAAAAAAGCGGAGGCGGAGCAGGAAGGCGCAAAAGGCGGCTTCGACTTCCCGTTTGAAAAGGCATTGCGGGGGGAGGATATTTCGTTTATCTGCGAGGTGAAAAAAGCATCTCCCTCCAAAGGCGTGATCGCGGAGCACTTCCCCTATCTGGAGATCGCAAAAGAATATGAACAGGCAGGGGCGGCTGCCATTTCCTGCCTGACAGAGCCGGAATATTTTCTGGGGCAGGACCGCTATCTGGAGGAGATCGCCGGGAGGGTAAAAATTCCGGTGCTCAGAAAGGACTTTACGGTTGACAGCTATCAGATCTATGAGGCGAAGGTACTGGGGGCAGACGCAGTGCTTCTGATCTGTGCGATACTCAGTGAGGAACAGATCAGAGAATCCATCAGGATCGCGGACAGCCTGGGGCTTTCGGCCCTGGTGGAGGCCCACGACGAGCAGGAGATCGTCAAGGCGCTGTCCTGCGGGGCAAGGATACTTGGGGTGAACAACCGGAATCTGAAGGACTTTACGGTTCATGTGGAGAACAGCCTGGAGCTGCGCAGATATGTACCCGGGGATATTCTGTTTGTGGCAGAGAGCGGCATCCGTACGGCGGAGGACATTGAAAAGCTGCGGCAGGGAAATGTGCAGGCCGTGCTGATTGGGGAGACACTGATGCGGTGCAGGGATAAAAAAGCGATGCTGGAGGAACTGAGGGGAAAGAAGGGATTCTGTGGTTAAAATAAAAATCTGCGGGTTGAAAACCGGAGAGGATATCCGCATGGCGAACCGCCTTAAGCCGGATTTTGCCGGGTTTGTATTTGCAGACAGCAGACGGCGGATCACGCCGGAACAGGCAGCCGGTATGAAAAAGGAGCTGCAGCCGGAAATCCGGAGCGTGGGGGTTTTTGTCAATGAAGAACTGGAACGGGTTGTAAGCCTGGCCGAAAGCGGCGTGCTGGATCTGATCCAGATTCACGGTGATGAGGATGAGGCATACATCCGCCGGCTGAAGGAGAGGACAGAGAAGCCGGTCATAAAGGCTGTCCGGGTGAGAGGACAAAAGGACATCCTGCAGGCGGTAAAGCTTCCCTGCGAATATCTGCTCCTGGATACTTACAAAGCGGACGGGTACGGGGGCAGCGGCGAGACCTTTTGCTGGGACTGGATTCCGGAGATCACGAAGCCGTTCTTCCTGGCAGGCGGATTGAGTGCCGAAAATATTGCGGAAGCATTGAAATGCTGCCATCCATGGGCGGTGGATGTGAGCAGTTCTGTGGAGACGGAGGGGAGGAAGGACGAAAAAAAGGCCAGACGGTTTATGGAGGCCGTGCGTGCGCAGGAGCAGCATGAACGGCCGCACAATCAGGAGAGGGACATCCGTGACGCAGGTCGGGAAAAAGGAAAACAGGAACAGAGAAAATAAAGACAGATATGAGAAAGAGCAGATTCAGAAAAGAGAGGATGAGACTATGAGCAGCAGTGAAACAAGCCGAAAGGGACGATATGGTCAATACGGAGGGCAATACATTCCGGAGACTCTGATGAACGCGGTCCGCGAGCTGGAGGAAGCCTATGAGAAATACAGCCGTGACCCGGAATTTATCCGGGATCTGGACGAATTGATGAAGAACTATGCAGGGCGCCCTTCCATGCTGTATTTTGCGGAGAAAATGACAAAGGATCTGGGCGGCGCGAAGATCTATATCAAGCGGGAGGACCTGAACCATACCGGTTCCCACAAGATCAACAACGTGCTGGGTCAGGTGCTTCTGGCAAAGAGGATGGGCAAGACAAGGGTCATCGCGGAGACCGGTGCCGGACAGCATGGGGTGGCGACGGCCACAGCGGCCGCTCTGATGGGAATGGAATGTGAGATTTATATGGGGAAGGAGGACACCGACAGACAGGCACTGAATGTATACCGGATGGAGCTTCTGGGCGCAAAGGTCCATCCGGTGACCAGCGGCACGCAGACGCTGAAGGACGCGGTCAATGAAACTATGAGGGAATGGACGAAGCGGATGGATGACACTCTGTATGTGCTGGGCTCCGTGATGGGCCCCCATCCATTTCCCATGATCGTGCGGGACTTTCAGAAGATCATCGGGGAGGAGATCAAAGAGCAGCTTCAGGAAAGAGAAGGGAAGCTTCCGGACGCGGTGATCGCCTGTGTGGGCGGCGGAAGCAATGCCATGGGGGCATTTTACGAATTTATCCCATATCCGCAGGTCCGGCTGATCGGATGTGAGGCGGCAGGGCTGGGCATCCATACAGAGAAGCATGCGGCGGCCATTGCAAAGGGAAGCACAGGGGTTTTCCACGGTATGAAATCCATTTTTTGCCAGGATGAATACGGACAGATCGCGCCGGTCTATTCCATTTCCGCAGGGCTGGACTATCCGGGGATCGGGCCGGAGCATGCAAGGCTGGCGGAGACAAAGAGGGCGGAGTATGTGCCCGTCACAGACGAAGAAGCAGTCCGGGCGTTTGAATACCTGTCCCGGACAGAAGGCATCATCCCGGCGATAGAGAGCGCCCATGCGGCAGCCTATGCCATGAAGCTGGCGCCGGTTATGGAAAAGGGCCAGATTATTGTGATTAATCTGTCCGGCCGGGGGGACAAGGACGTGGCGGCAATTGCAAGATACAGGGGGGCAGAGATTTATGAATAGAATCAAAGAAGCATTTCACAATAAAAAGGCATTTATTCCGTTTGTGACAGGCGGAGATCCCACACTTGACATTACGGAGCAGCTTTTGTATGCTATGGAGGAGGCAGGAGCAGATCTGATCGAGATCGGAATCCCGTTTTCAGATCCCATTGCAGAGGGCGTGGTGATCCAGGAGGCAAACGAACGCGCCCTGAAAGCAGGATTCACTGCGGATAAGCTTTTTGACATGATCCGGCGTGCGAGACAGAGGGTGACAGTGCCGATGGTGTTCCTCACCTATCTGAATCCCATTTATACCTATGGAAAAGAGAAATTTATGAAACGCTGTGAGGAGTGCGGAATTGACGGCATCATTGTGCCGGATATGCCTTTTGAGGAAAAAAGAGAGCTTTCCGATGTCTGTGAAAAATATGGTGTGGACATTATTTCGCTGATCGCCCCCACTTCGAATGAACGGATACGGATGATCGCCGGAGAAGCAAAAGGATACATTTACTGTGTGTCATCATTGGGGGTGACGGGGGTACGCAATGAGATCAAGACCGATATCGCCGGGATGGTGAAATTGGTCAGAGAGACCACGGAGGTTCCCTGTGCGGTGGGATTCGGGATCTCAACCCCGGAGCAGGCCAGGAAGATGGCAGAGTTGTCCGATGGGGCGATCGTAGGAAGTGCCATCGTGAAGATCATTGCGGAGCATGGAGAAGACTGTGTGCCTCATGTAACAGAATATGTGAGAACTATGAAAGGAGCACTGCCATGAAGTACATAGAAATCCCTTATGTAAAGAAAAAAGTATCCCGTATTTTGTACGGAACTGCCGCGCCTCCGTTTATGCAGGGCGAAGATGGAAACGACCTGCTGGACGCCATGTATGCCCTGGGAATCAATGCGTTTGATTCGGCTCGGGTGTACGGCGGGGCGGAAAAGTCACTGGGAAAATGGATTGAGGACCGGAAGCTGCGGGATAAGGTTATCATTCTTTCCAAATGCGCCCACCCGGACCCCTCCGGAAGGAAGCGGGTCAATGAAAAGGAGATCCGGGAAGATTTTGCGGAATCCGCCGAATATCTGCGGACGGACCATATCGATATCTATCTGCTGCACCGGGACGATCCGGAGGTGCCGGTGGGAGAAATTGTGGAGATTTTGAATGCCATGCATGAGGAGGGGAAGATCGGCGCTTTCGGAGGTTCCAACTGGACCCACAGAAGGATTGCCGAGGCAAATGCATATGCCAGGGAGCACCATCTGATCCCGTTTAGCGTATCCAGTCCCCATTTCAGTCTGGCAGAGCAGGTCAGGGATCTCTGGGGCGGCGGCTGTGTGACCATCTCCGGCCCTTCCAACGGAGCGGCAAGGGAGTGGTACCGGAACCAGAATATGCCGGTGATAGCCTATTCCAGCCTGTCCCACGGGTTTTTATCCGGAAAGCTGAAAAGCGGGGAGCGGGAGAAGGCGGATCAGATTCTGGATGAATTTGCAATGAAGGGATATGGGTGTGCGGATAACTTTGAACGGCTGCGCAGATGCGAGGAACTGGCTGAGAAGAAGCAATGCACCGTGTCCCAGATCGCCATGGCATGGCTCTTCCGGCAGGAACTGAACACGCTTGCGGTGGTGAGTACGTCCAGCGCGGAGCGGATGCAGGCCAATATTGACGCAATGTCTATCAGATTCAGTGAGGAAGAGGCGGCGTATCTGGATTTACTGTAGGCGGCCGGGCAGCAATTTATTCCAGCGGAGCAGCGAGCCAGGTTGCCATGCCTGCATATTTGACTACCGCGTAAGGGCTGGACGGGGGGATGGCTGCTGCGGGGAATTTGACTTCTGCAGGCTCCGGGGCGGCTCCTGAAATTCTGCCTTGTAGGAACGGGAAAAGGTGGAATAATCCCGGAATCCGGCGGCAAAGCAGGCTTCCGTGATGGGGGCGCCCTCTTCGATCAGGCTGCGGGCCAGAAGGAGCCGGCGGTAGGTGATGTAGCTGCCGATGGTATATCCTGTCTCGGCTTTGAACAGGCGCATCATGTAATATTTGCTGATAAAAAATGTATCCGCGAGGCTGTCAATATCCAGTGCATCGGTCAGATGGAGATGGATGTAGTGCAGGATGGCAATGACTTTCGAGTTGTAGTGTTCCGTGTCCAGAAATTCGATCCTTTTCTTCAAGGCCGCCCGGTTCAGTTGGATCATAAATTCCAGGAACAGCACCTGACGGTACAGGCTGCTGGCATATTCCGTATCACTGAAGGATTTTTCCAGCCGGTTGGTGATCTTGAACAGGGAGCTTTTCTCCAGGGAGGGAATCCGCAGCACGTGGGAGTGTTCCTCCTTTGCCTTTTGAAAACAAAAACTCAGGTCGTATTCTTCGTTCTGATAATCCGCCATAAAGCCGGGAGATATATAGACGATGATCCGTTCATAGGGCACGGAACCATCCACCTGAATCCGGTGCAGGTCGTTTTTTTCCACCAGAACGATATCGTAGGGCTCCAGCTCATAAGTTTTTCCTTCTATATAATACTGTACATTTCCGCGGATAAAGATGGTAATCTTATGGAACTCGTGATAGTGGAACTGATACTCCTTCACCAGTTGGTCGGTCAGATGAAAGATGCGGAAATCACTGTTCAGATATCCTTTTTTTTCATAATTTCCCATAGCTTCTCCTTTATCATGTTTTTATATGTCAGTCTGCATATGCTGGTTTCATTATACAGCAGTATCTGCAATGTTTAAAGCATTTTCTGCGTATTATTTGAAAAAAATGCTTGCTATAATAGTAAAAAAGATACGGACGGCAGACCTCGAAGGTGCTGCCGGAAATGAACAAACCATGCAGAAATCCGCACGAAACCGTGGGGAAGGGCTGCACAAAGCTTGGAGGTGCGACGATGAAAACCGTAGTAGAACGATATCATGGACTGGGAAATGATTATCTGGTATTTGATCCGAATAAAAATGATCTGAAGCTGAACAGGGAAAATGCGGCTATGCTGTGCAACCGTAACCTGGGGCTGGGCTCCGACGGAATCCTGGAGGGGCCGTTTATAGGGGAAAAGCATATGTCGCTTAAGATCTGGAATCCGGACGGGAGCATTGCCGAGAAGAGCGGAAACGGAGTACGCATTTTTGCAAAATATCTCAAAGACGCTGGCTATGTACAAAAGAAAAAATACCATCTGCAGACAGACGGCGGCATGGTGGAGATCGCATATCTGAATGAGGACGGGAGCAGGCTGCGCATATCCATGGGGAAGCTGTCCTTCTGGAGCGATGAGATTCCGGTGGCCGGAGAGCGCAGGGAGGTCATCAATGAGGATATGGTATTCGGAAATATGTTCTATCCGGCAACCTGTGTATCGGTGGGGAATCCGCACTGCGTCATCCCCATGGATGAGATCTCGGAGGAGCTGGTGCGCAGGCTGGGAAGTGTTTCCGAAACGGCAAGATATTTTCCGGAACGCGTGAATACGGAGATCATGAAGGTGATCGACAATTCCAACATTGCCATCGAGACATTCGAGCGCGGCGCCGGGTATACCATGGCAAACGGAACCGGAGCCTGTGCGGCGGCCGGCGTGGCATATAAGCTGGGCCTGACGGGAAACAAGGTGATCGTCCACATGCCGGGAGGAGACTTGCAGGTGGAGATTGACGATGACTGGGAGACTTATATGACCGGGGACGTATTCTATGTGGCGAAGATCAGTCTGAGCAGCGAGTTTACCGAAAAGCTCCGGGCACTGTGATGAAATAAGACAGGACAAAAAAGAATCTCTTGTTGCAGAGATTCTTTTTTTGTGCTACCATGGCTATAACAATTCAAAAGATAAGGAACTGTGGAGCAGCGGGCTTGGGAACGTCTGGAAAAGTTCCGCTTGTCTGCGGTTTCTGAGGAGAACATATGCTGATAGAGATAGATTTTAACAGTGAGGAAGCGATCTATATCCAGCTTCGGAATCAGATCATCCTGGGAATTGCGACTTCCATATTCCAGGAAGGGGATTCCCTGCCGTCTGTCCGCCAGCTTGCGGACACCATCGGGGTGAACATGCATACGGTCAACAAAGCCTATGCCGTTCTAAAGCAGGAGGGCTTCATCAGCCTGGATAAGAGACGGGGCGCGGTCATCCGCGTGGATATCGACAAGATCAAGGCATTGGAAGAGATGCGGGAGCAGCTTCGGCTTGTACTGGCAAAGGGCTGCTGTAAAAATATCACCAGGGAAGAGGTACACGGCCTGGTGGACGACATATTCGACACATACTCAGGAATGATTTAGAAGGAAGGGAAGGCAGACTTTATGCAGAATCGTTATACAAAACAGGCGGAGAGAGCCATCAATTATGCGGCGGCGGCCGCAAAGGAGCACAAGCATCCCTATATCGGGACGGAGCATCTCCTTTTGGGGCTCTGCAAAGAGATTACCGGCGTGGCCGGGCAGGTGCTGGCGCGGCACGGTGTGGAGGAAGAAAAGCTCCTTCAGCTTATGGACGAGCTGATCGTACCGGGCGGAGAGGAGCCGGTTACACTGCGTCCCCAGAGAAGCCCCAGGCTTGAGTACATTCTGGAGGACAGCATCCGGGAGGCAGGACATTTTCATATGGATAAGGTGGGGACGGAGCATCTTCTGATGGCCATCATCCATGATGCGGACTGCGTGGCGGCCAGGATTCTGACCACGCTGAACGTCAACCTGCAGAAGGTAGTGCAGGACATTCTCTTTGCGGCGGGCGTGGACTCCAGAAGCTACCAGGAGGAGCTGCAGGAGGACGGAAGAGGAAGGAACAGCGCAGTAGAGCAGTTCTGTAAGGATATGACCGGGGAGGCGGAAGAAGGAAAGCTGGACCCGGTGATCGGCCGGGAGGAGGAGATCTTCCGTCTGATGCAGGTTTTAAGCAGGCGGACGAAGAACAACCCCTGCCTGGTGGGCGAGCCCGGCGTGGGCAAGACGGCGGTTCTGGAAGGTCTGGCCCAGCGGCTGGCCTCCGGGCTTGTGCCGGAAAGCATGAAGGGCAGACGTATCTATACACTGGATCTGCCGGGGCTGATTGCAGGCTCCAAGTACCGCGGAGAATTTGAGGAGAGAATGAAAGCGCTGATCTCGGAGGTGGAGTCAGATCCCAATGTGATCCTGTTTATGGATGAGCTTCACACCCTGATCGGCGCAGGCGGCGCGGAGGGCGCCATGGATGCCTCCAACATCCTCAAACCTGCGCTGGCAAGAGGGGAGCTGCAGATGATCGGGGCCACCACCCTGGCGGAATATCGGAAATATATTGAAAAGGACGCGGCTCTGGAACGGCGTTTCCAGCCGGTAAATGTGGAAGAGCCGACGAAGACGCACTGCCTGGAGATCCTGGAAGGACTGAAGGAAAAATACGAAACCCACCACCGGGTTACCATAGGAACAGATGCCATGGAGGCAGCCGTACACATGTCGGAGCGTTATATCACAGACCGCAATCTTCCCGACAAGGCTATTGACGTGCTGGATGAGACATGCTCCAGGGTCAGCCTGAAGGGATACAAGATTCCGGAGAACCTTTCCAGACTGGAGGATTCCCAGAAGGAGCTGATCCGCCAGAAGGAAGCAAGCATTATGGCAGGGGATTTCACAGAGGCGCATCTGATTCAGAAGGAACAGCAGGCGGTTGAGAAAAAGATCGAAGCTATGCGGAAGCGTTTTGATAAAAAAAATGAGGCCCAGCATCCGGTAGTCACGGAACAGGATATCGCTGAGGTGGTGTCCGCATGGACAAAGATCCCGGTGCAGAAGCTGGAGGAAAGCGACAGCCAGCGGCTGAACAAGCTGGAAAAAGAGCTTCACAAGCGGGTCATCGGACAGGAGGAAGCGGTCAGCGCGGTGGCAAGGGCTGTAAAGCGCGGCCGGACGGGATTGAAGGACCCCAGAAGGCCCATTGGCTCCTTCCTGTTCCTGGGACCTACAGGGGTAGGAAAGACCGAATTGTCCAAGGCCCTTGCGGAGGCTTTGTTCGGCAATGAGGAATCCATCATCCGGGTAGACATGTCCGAATATATGGAAAAGCATTCGGTGGCCAAGATGATCGGCTCCCCTCCGGGATACGTGGGCCATGGGGACGGCGGCCAGCTCAGCGACCGGGTCCGCACGCATCCCTATTCGGTCGTGCTGTTTGACGAGGTGGAAAAGGCGCATCCGGACGTATTCAATATTCTTCTGCAGGTGCTGGATGACGGACATATCACCGATTCCCAGGGAAGAAAGGTGGATTTCAGCAACACGGTCATCATCATGACTTCCAATGCGGGGGCCAAGGCGATCATTGATCCCAAGAAGCTTGGATTTGCCGTGAAGGAGGACAAAAAGAGCGATTACGAACGGATGAAACAGAATGTCATGGATGAGGTGAAGCTGATCTTCCGCCCGGAATTTCTGAACCGGATCGATGAGATCATCGTATTCCATCCGCTGGATAAGAACCATATGAAGCAGATCGTGACCCTGCTTGTAAAGGCGTTTACAAACCGTCTGAAAGAGCAGATGAACATTACCCTGACGCTGCGTGATTCTGCAAAGGTTCACATCGTGGAAAAAGGGACCGACGCGAAATACGGTGCAAGGCCCTTGCGCCGGGCGATGCAGACCGAGCTGGAGGACAAGCTGGCAGAAGCCATCTTAAACGGAGAGATCGTTCCCGGAACCTGCGTAGAAGCCGGAATTTCCAAAAAGGAGATTAAATTTTATCCAAAAGAAATAAATGAGTAGAAAATAAGAGAAATTTATTATATAATATAGACAACAAAAGATTTTCTCAAAATACTTAGGAGGATTTAGAAATGGCAAGAGTAGAGGAATTATTACGTACGGAAAAGGATGGGACGATCAGCTTTGGAGATTACACACTGGCATCGAAGACAAAGCTGGATAATTTCGAATTTGAAGGCGATCTTTATAAAGTAAAAACATTTGCTGAAATCACCAAGCTGGAAAAGAACGGCATGTTTGTATACGAATCCGTTCCGGGCAGCGCGGTGGAGAACTTCAAAGCTACGGACACAGAGGTGAATTTCCGGATCTCGGCTCCGGAGGATGTGAACTTTACGCTGGAGCTTCAGCCGGAGAGTGAGTACGAGGTGCTGATCGGAGGCGCGTCGGCCGGGAAGATGAATACCAATCTCAGCGGGAAGCTGAGTGTCAGCGTGGAGCTGGGAGGCGATGAGAGCACAGAGGTCAGGATTGTGAAGATGTAGGAGGGATGCACCGGTATAGACCGGAAGATCCATTCACTAAGTGAATGATAGACAATTCAGGATATTAAAAATATATGGAACTGTCACTTGGCAGAGTGGCAGTTTCTGTATTTAGGAAAGGGGTGGGCTGGCAGGATGGGTATATATTTGAATGGGAAAAAAGCATATGGTTTATTTCAGGAGGACGCTTCGCTGACATATTACGTGGATAAGACAGATATCCTGGAGGAACTTGTGCCGATATTGGAACAAAAGAAAATTAGAACTGACAAAACAGAATCCGACAAGGGAAAGAGCCTCAAATATATCTGCATTACCAGGCCGCGCCGTTTCGGAAAGACGGTGATGGCCAATATGATCGCCTCTTATTTGGGAAGGGGCGTGGACAGCAGCAAAGAGTTTGACCGCTTAAAAGTGTCCCAGTATGAATGGTACAGAAAGCATCTGAACCAGCACAATGTGATTCGGATTTCGTTTAATGAGATGCCGAGAAACTGTGAATCATTCAGGCAGTACATCACAAGAATAGAAGATGGACTTCTTACAGATTTGGGAAAAGCGTATCCTGACGCGGAAATTGAAAAAGACGATGCAGTGTGGGACGCGCTGACAAAGATATACGAATACTGCGACGGTGAAAAATTTGTCTTTATACTGGATGAGTGGGATTTTATTTACCACCAGAAATTTGTTTCACAAGAGGAGAAGGATGCATTTACCAAGTTCCTCAGCGTCCTTTTGAAGGATCAGCCGTATGTGGAGATGGTCTATATGACGGGGATTCTTCCGATTTCGAAATATTCCAGCGGTTCGGAACTCAATATGTTTTTTGAGTTCTCAATGGCAACCATGGAAAAGTACAGCGAGTATTTCGGATTCACGGATGAGGAGGTGGATGCGCTATACCAGCGGTATATAAGACTGGAAGACAAGCCAAAGGTGTCACGGGACGACCTGAGACTCTGGTATAACGGCTATCAGACGATGTCCGGAAGAAGGCTTTACAATCCACGCTCGGTCGTCGGCGCGCTGGAGTACAATCAGATTGGAAGCTACTGGACGACTTCCGGGCCCTACGATGAAATCTATTATTACGTAAAAAACGATACTGCCAATATGCGGGAGGACATTGCGCTCATGATGAGCGGGACACCGGTGCCGGCAAATGTACAGGAATATGCTTCCGTCTCGATGGATCTTAAGACAAAGGATGAGATTTTTTCGGCTATGGTGGTATACGGCTTTTTAAGTTATCTGAATGGCTGCGTGTCCATTCCAAATAAGGAACTGATGGATAAGTTTGCGGAAATGATGCTGCTGAGCGCCGGATAAAGCTGCCGCCCAGTACCGTAAAGTCAAATATCCATGCAAGCATGGCTGCTTGGCTCGTTGCTTCGCGGGAATAAAAAGAAACAGCCGGGAGCATTTCACATATGCCCCGGCCCTTTCTTTTTTTCAGGACGCCCCGTCCCTGCTGAATATGACGCAGAGCGTTTTCAGCAGAATAGTACAGTCCAGGCCCAGAGACCAGTTTTTTATGTACTCGGTATCCAGACGCACCACTTCATCAAAATCTGTGATCTTGCTTCGTCCGCTGACCTGCCACATGCCGGTGATTCCGGGCTTGATCGCCATTCGGATTCTGTGGTGCAGGTCGTATAACTCCCATTCATCCACTGTCGGGGGACGGGTGCCGACCAGGCTCATCTCTCCTTTCAGCACATTCCAGAACTGAGGAAATTCGTCCAGCGAAGTTCTGCGGATAAAGTGGCCGATTCCTTTGGGATTGCCGTGCCGGTCCTTCTTTCCGCTTCCGATCACCCGCGGGTCGCAGTCCATCTTGAACATCAGCGGACTGCCCTGTATCTTATTCTGCTCGATCAGCTCCTGCTTTTGGCGTTCCGCGTCCATATACATGCTTCGGAATTTATAGAGCTTAAACTGCCTGCCGTTCTGCCCGATCCGGACCTGCTTAAAAAGGATGGGGCCGGGAGAGGAGATGTAAATAGCCGGACCGATAAAAAGGAACAGGAAAGCCGTGATCAGGCATCCGATCAGCCCTCCGGCGATATCCATCATCCTCTTGTAGAGCCGCTGCTTCGGGGAGACCATGCTGATACTCGTGGTCAAAACGGTTTCTCCCCCCATCAGCTCCACCTGTTGGATACCTTCCTGGATATTCTCAATTTTGGACAGGGTCATGTGCACGGTGATGCCCATTAAAATAAAAGAATCAATCAGCTTTCCGGGATATTCCACCGTATTCGGAACCTTGATAAAAACCTCATCCACCCACTCGTGCCGGATATAATCCTTTACGCTCTCCGCGCAGGCCACAACCGGGATTTCACCGATGTACTGCCCTGTCAGATCCTGGTCAAGAAGGACGATCCCGGATATGGTAAACCCTTCATAGGGAACGCCTGTGAACCTGGAAATGAGCTCGTCAGCCAGAGCGGATACCGTGATTACGACCATGGAGTGGCTTCCCACCGATGACCGGCCCTTTTTTACCAGATACATCTTTCGAATGATACGGCTCAAGTATAACAGAACCAGATAAATGGCTGCGGTTGACGTAAAGAGGAGCCTGGAATGGTCTAAGGTCTGCCTGGTCAGGAACAGATGCAGCACCGCAAGCAGCATGACGGCGCACACGTGCTTGAGGGACTCTCTGAACTCAATGTAGGAACTGCGCTTCAAGATGTCCTGATAAGGGCTTATGAAAAACGCGGCGGCAATCTGGCAGAACATAAGCATGACCAGTTCATTTCGATACATCCGGTCGCTGTAAGCAGCCGGGGGGAGACAGAATGCATAGGCCGCCCGGAAAGCAAGCTGCATGACGATCAGGTCCAGCAGCAGAAAATCCCAGTATCTCAGCCAGCCGTAGGATGCCTTTTTATACATGATTTTTCTCCTTTGAATCGTTTTTTTATTCCCGCGAAGCAACAAGCCAGGCAGCCATGCTTGCAATGGAAAAACCATTAAAAAAACTTGTTTATGATTCGTTTGGCCATCTCTTTCATAAAGCAAAATTCGGATGTCCTGCAGTAAACGGCCAGGTAGACTGCATTTGGAATCAGGATGCAGAACAGCAGTCTGAGCACAAATCCGAACAGCCCTTCTCCTGCCGCCGAGCATGCCAGCCCTGTAAGTCCTCCTGCCGCGGCAGTCAGCAGCAAATGTCCCAGATACCGCAGAAAATATTCTCCGATGGGCTGCTTTAATCCATGCCGGTAAAGGCCCAGCGGTTCGACCCAGAAGGGCAGCGCCATTGTACTGATCAGCGTCCCGGCGAGAATCCCGAAAATTCCCCACCGCTGTGCCAGAAGGATGGAAACCGCCAGGTTGAGGGGCGGCTCCAGGATGGATTTGTAGCGTTCATCCCAGAACAGGCCCATAACGCTTTTTGTGTTGGCGACCGGGATGCGCATACTGTTTACGTAAAAATTTATTACGATGATCAGCACCACCGGCCTGGGCAGCAGGTAATTCCCGCCCAGCCAGATACGGATAAAGGGATCGTAGAGCCACAGCAGGCAAATGCTCATCCAGCCGAACAGCCATGCCGAGAAAAAGTTGAGACGGCGGAATGCCGCCTGCCTGTTCTGCTCGGTTTCCGTAGCGTTCAGGTTTCCCAGGGCAGGGGTAATGGCATTGAACAGCGCATTGACCATCACATTCAGAAACCCCCGTATCATGACATAATTGGAGTACAACCCGGTGGTTCCGATGCCTACAAACTTCGAGATCAGGATATTGTCCGTGCTGAATATGGCCACGGCCCCGATTCGGTGCAGGATCATGGCTCCCACGTTGCGGCGGATATCATGCAGGATTTCCACGGGCAGAGGGGAGATATCCGTTTTCTTCAGGTACGGATAAAGCCGGTCTGTTTTTACGGAAATCAGGACGTTCTGTGTCAGTGCAGCCCCGATCGCAATGAACAGGTAAAACACGTAGTTTCCGGTTATCAGCAGTACCCCGATCTGGGCGACGGCGGCGATTACGGACACGGCAGTGCGGATCAAGCTGTCGATGTACTTTTTCTGGTATACGAACAATAAAGTGGATTTATAGGCAAACAGGTACGATACGCTGGCATTCACCACGTTCAGCACGTAGATCAGCGATATATTCGGGATATTTTCCGGCATTTCCTTTACAAAAAAATCCAGAAAAGGGGTCAGGGACAGACCGGCTGCCAGGACGATCACAAAGACGCTGCGGTAAACGCGCCGGTAAAGCTGCATCAGGGACTTGATCAGAGTGGTGTTGCCCTGGGCTACCGGCTGGTACAGGCTGTATGTGATCGAAACGCTGAATCCCAGTTCCGCCAGCGAGAGCATGGAAAGGATATCGGTAAACAATCCGCTGACTCCCAAATATTCTTTTCCCAGAAGCAGCACAAATACCCGCCGGGATACGAATTTTAAGACCGCCAGCACCAGCTCGCTGACTGCGGCAAATTTTAAGTTTTTTACAACATGCTCCGTTCGATCCATCTGCTTTCTTCACTCCATCCCTGGGGTTTTGCCAGAACCCTTTTTGATGTACTTGTAGACAGCGGCAATTCCATGAAAAGCGGTCCTGCTGACATACAGCACCAGGATCGAAAACCTGGTCTTTTTATCCCGGCAGAGCGCCAGCGACTTCCAGCTAAAATGATGCCGGATGTTCTCCCGGAACCGTTTCAGATATGCGGACAGATCGGCTCCCTTGGTTCCTCCTTCCACAGCCTGCATGGCCAGGCGCACAACGGTATCCATGGCCAGGAGCTTTAAGCCTGGAACTGCTTCCGGGAAGTGGACGGAAGCATCCGCACAGATATGATCCAGAACGGAAAGCACCGTGCATCGTTTCTCATCAACGCCGCTGTTGATCAGGCTGCCGGGCCTGTAAAGGTAGTGGTACAGCGTATCCGGAAAATAGCGGACCGTTTCCGCATCCTTTAACATCTGATAGAAAAAAAGAAGGTCCTCGCAGCAGAGGGCGCGCTCATCAAAGGGATGCCGTTTTACATCTTCTGCCGAATAAAGCTTCCCCCATACATTCCAGAGGAAAGGGGTCCGCCGGGCCAGGCAGCAGACGGTTTCGGCGGCGGAATAGGTGCCTGCAGGCGTATTGGATTTCCCAAACCCCTCGATCCCGCAGATACTGATGTCCGCTTTGCATTCCATGAGATTGTCATACAGCTTTTCCAACAGGTTCGGCTTTACATAGTCGTCCGAATCAATAAAAGAAATATATTCTCCGGTGGCCCTGCCAATGCCCTCGTTTCTGGCAGCGGACAGCCCGCGGTTTACGGGAAAATGAACCACCTGCATCCGTTTGTCCCGGGCCGCGTAAGCGTCGCAGATGCTTCCGCCCTGGTCTGTGGACGCGTCGTCTACGAGGATGATTTCTATATTTGAATAGGTTTGCGCCGATATGGAATCCAGACATTTTTCAAGATAGGATCCCACATTGTATACCGGCACGATGATACTGATCTTTGGCTTATTCGAATCCATTTTATCTGCCCTTCCACCGTTTGATCTGTCCATAGACACGTGCAGCCTCCTGGAAAACCGACGCACCGGCGTACAGCAGCAGCGCCGCTGCCGTCACTTTTTTCTCCTGGCAGAGCATAAGCGCGTTCCGGCTGAAATGCCGCCGGGTATTCTGACAGAGCCGCTTCAGATATCCGTACAGCATACCGGACGGCATGTCTGCCTCCACTGCAAGCATGGCCAGACGGGTGTTGGTATCCAGGGCAATTTGCTGGAAGCCTGCCAACGCCTCCGGAAAACGGACGGAGGCATCCCGGCAGATCTTGTCATGCACCAGAAGGGCGGTGCACTTCCGGTCGTCCACGCCGCTGTGTACCTGGCTGCCTTCCCGGTTGACATAATGGTAAAGCCGGTCCGGCAGATAGCTGACCCGGTTGGAGGATTTTAAAATTTCATACAGGAACAGAAGATCTTCGCTGTAAAAATAACGTTCGTCAAAAGGATGTTTTTTTACAAGCTCCATTGTATAGAGCTTCCCCCAGGGCACGTGATTGAAAGGGACGCCATGTGCCAGGCAGCAGACGGCCTCAGACCGGGAAAATGTACCCGGGGGACCTCCCTGAAGCTTGATTCCATCGGCGCCGCAGGCACTTACATCGGCACCATTTTCCAACAGGTTGTCATACAGCTTTTCCAGCAGGCAGGGCTCTACATAGTCGTCGGAATCAATAAACGAGACAAAGGCCCCGCAGGCCCTGCGGATGCCCTCGTTTCTGGCAGCGGACGGGCCACGGTTCTCTGAAAAATGCAGGACAGTGATACGACCGTCACGGGCGGCGTAATGGTCACAGATCCTGCCGCTTTCATCGGAGGAGGCGTCGTTTATAAGGATCACCTCGATAGTTTCATACGTTTGAGCCAGGATTGAATCCAGACACCTTCCAATCCAGGCTTCCACATTGTATACCGGTACGATCACGCTGATCATCGGTTTTTCCTGTTCCATGGGTTCTTCCTCCTATGTCATTTTATGTACATCCGTTTTACTCAAGGTTCATAACCTGTCTGTAATATTCGGCAAGCCGCTCATGCATCCGCCGGATGCTGAATGTATGTTCCGCTTTTTCCAGATTGTTTCGGGACATGGCTTCCAGCATCTTTACATCGCTGCTGCAGCGCAGCATGGCTTCTGCCAGCGCGGCAGTATCTCCGGGTTCCACCAGGATTCCGTTTTCCTCCGTGACGACCTCTGGAATCGCGCCTACGGCGGTGCTTATGATGGCCTTGCCGGCTGCCATCCCCTCCAGGATGGATACGGGCAGACCTTCGTGGTAGGAGGGGAGGACCAGGACTGCGGCCTGCTTCAGGCAGTCCAGTTTCTCCTCCCGGCCAATCCAGCCAGGCACCCGGATCTGACGCTGGAGTCCTTTTTGGGCAGCCAGGGAGCGGATCTGTTCCATATCCCCGTCTCCCGCCATACAGACGGTGAGATCAGGGTTTCTTCGGAGGGCAAGCTCCAGGGCATCAACCAGGTCATAGGCCCCTTTTCGCTCGCCAAGCCTGCCCAGCATGAGAAAGGAATTGCGGTACTTTGACACGTCCGCGGCTGCAGAAAGGAATTGGGCGGTATCAACCCCGTTGTTCAGCACCCGGCAGGTGTCGATGTGAAAGCGGGCTTCCAGTTCCCTCTTCCAACTGTCAGACAATGCCAGCACCAGATCCGCCTGACGGATAAAACGGTCCACGATCTTCTTTCTGCGCGTCCCCAGCCTGTCGTAAAACACCAGATATTCCGCGCCGTGGATATGTACGATTGCTTTTTTTCCGGCCTGTTTTATTTTTCGTAGATAAAGGTTCTTTCGGAAGGTGCTGCCTTTTTCTGCGGTGTGGATGTGGAACAGGTCATAATTTTTATACCGAAGCAGAAAACGCAGATAGCCGTAGGCGGAATACAGCAGCCGGACCGCCAGGCTGCCGTCGATATAGGATGGGAAAATGTCGATCTGAAACTCTTGGTTCAGAGATGCGCTTTCCCGGATTCCGCGGATAACCTCAGCCATCCCGCCGCAGGAGCGGGTATCGCTGGGGCCGATGACTAAAACCTTCATGATGCATCCTCCCATTGCGCGCAGTGCTGTTCAAGCGCCTTGTCCGCCAGGGAATCCATATGGTAGGACATGGGGACCAGGGCGCAGGCGATCATGGTATAGGGGTAGTAGATCGTATTGTCTGTGGCGTACAGCACAAAGCAGTAGATACAGATACTGAGAAACAGGCAGCCTGCATTTTTTCCGCCCTGCCGGAACCAGTAACGGAGCCTTACGATCAAAAAGCACCAGAGCCAGATCCAGTATCCCACAAACCCCATATTCAGGTACATGCGCAGAAAATCGTTGTGGATCTGCATGATCGTCCTCTGGGGAGTCTGGAATACGGCGCCGGTCTGCCAGTCCACATACCGCTCAAATCCAATCCCCCTGCCCATAAAGGTGAAGTTGATATCGTAGTAGGGCTCCAGGTTTGTAAACATGCCCAGACGTCCTTTGGTATCAATCTGAAGCGCTGTCTCCAGGTATTCAAAAAGGCCCAGGCGGATTCCCGCAATGTACAGAAAGCTGACCAACATCATCCCCACGGCCAGGCACAGCGCCGTCTGTCTGGATGCTTTTTCCGGCAGCAGGCGCAGGATGAAGGCCACGAGGAATCCAAGCAGGATGGCGGGAATGGCAATCCGTTTCAAACCGAGAACAAACAAAAGGGCCACTACCAGCATCCAGAGGAAAGAGTGTGAGACTTCCTTCCGGTTCAAGAGCAGGTAGAGTATGAAGGGACCAAACGCAAAGGTCAGGTCGTTGATCTCCAGTTTCGTCATGAGGGGGCCGCTTTCCACTGCGAAGGAGAGCAGCAGCGTGCGAAATTCCATCAGAAAAGGCCCAAGCCCGCCTTCTGCGATCACCACCAGGACAAGCAGAAAATTTGCGGCGCACATGGAACCCAGACAGTACCAGATCCCCTTTTCACCAAACAGGTACAGAGTTGCTACAGCCACACAGACCGACAAAAGCTGCGGAATGATCATGCCGATACCGTTTGCGATGGTGACGGCGTCCGCTCCGGACGCCACCCAGATGACCGAGGAAAAGAGAAAGGGGATCAGGTAGGGCAGGACCTGTACCGCAGTATGGCGGGCCAGAAGGACGACTCGATTGAGCCGTACCGTGGCCGTAAAATTCAGCAGCGCAAGAAACAGAATCGCGAACGCACAGGGATTTTTAAGGCTGAAATCAACGCCCCCCACTTTAAAATATGTATCCTGCAGAAAGAACATTGCAGTGGCCAGTATAAAATAGATGATTGAGATCAAGCTTCAAACCTCCCTGGTATAAGTGTAACGCTCCGCTTTATCGGACCGGGCACCCCCCGGCTCAGTCATGGGAGCACGGCAGTATCCGTGACAGTTTCAGGCAGATACGACCGGAGAACATCGTCAACGGAGGCGAGAAACGTCTCCGTATTGGACTGGTATGTATCAAACTGGTGATTGCGGACCACCGGCAGTATCTCCGGCAGGAGATCCACGTCCGGACAGGTGTACACCAGATTCATATCGTGAAATCGCGCCGGCAGCTCCAACTGGTGGTCGTCCACATGCTCCCCGTATCTGGAAAGACGGGGAACTACGATAGTTTTCTTTCCGCGTTTTACGGCGTCAATGATCGTGCCGGTGCCGCCGTGCGTAATGAGGACCGTGCACGATCCGAGCATTTCCGAAAACAGGGCCCGGTTATAGAAAGGCTGGTACCGGCAATGGGAAGGCGTATAATCGCTGGCGCCTGTCTGGATCAGAACCTCTTCCGTGATGGCGCCTTCCTGAACCATCTGATCCACCTTTTTCAGCAGGCGGTTAAAGGGAAACTTTTGGGAGCCGACGGTTACAAATATCATAGGATCACCTCAATAGATACCTCCGAGATACACGGCGCCGGGATAGAACTCCAACAGCTCAGGCCATTGGACATAGAAGCGGTCCGCGAACCGGTAGAGAAATTTTCCTGTCCTGGTAGGACTGTGGACATTGGCATAGGATTCGATAAAAACAAGCTTTGCCCCCCATATTCTGGACAGCAGGCAAAGCGGGATGACTGCGAGAACGCCGGTGGTTATGACCACATCCGGCTGTTCCGCAGACAATATCCTGAGGGAAAGGAAGGCATTTGCAAGCAGCCGCAGGAAACAGCTTTTTTCCCGGCGGTTGACCTGCTGCAGATAGTAAAACCGGATTCCTTCCTCAGACGCTTCGTACAGGGTGCGCTCTGTGACGATGAAACTGTCGTACCGGCCCATAAGGGGCCGCAGCATCATGAGCTCTTCCAGATGGCCGCCGGATGATGCTGCGAAACAGAGCTTTAATTTTTCATTTTTCAAAACCGATCATCTCCTGCATGAGTGCTGTTGGCCCGCTTCATGGCGGTAGACAGCAGTTCACGGATATAATAGCATTGTTCTTCGCCGGCACAGGCGGAGCCGCTCTGCAGTCCGATATGATAGCCGCGCTCCCCGGCCTTTTCCTCCATGACGAGACCGATCTGGGTCAGGGCTGCGTTCACCTGCTCCCGTTCCAGCGCTTCCGCGAAGAGCAGATACTGTCCGGCCCCGTTATTGCCCACAAACAGCTTGTCGGAGGGGACGAATACGGAAGTCAGGACTCCAACGAAATCCTTGATGATCTGATCCCCGGCTTCGCGGCCCAGACGGGCATTTTCCGCCTGCAGGTTGGCCAGCTTAAATACGATACAGGCAAAGCTCTCCGGTATCGGACGGCGGTCCCGGGCCGTAATGAACTGGTCGCATTTCGCACGGTTGGGAAGTCCGTCCACCTTGTTTGTGAAAGCATAGTATTCGATAAAATCTTCGACCCTGCCGAAAAGCGCCGCGCCGGCACAGCCCAGGGCTCCGAAGATCACAACGATCAGGATGGTGAAGATCAGGATCGGAAAACGTTCCGTAACCCGCACGCTGGAAAGCATGGAAATGTTCCGTACACCCAGATATTCGTTGTATTCATCGTTAGTCTCATAGTAAATCGTCTGGAGCTTATTGATCTTTTCCGCCAGGCGTTCGATCTTGGCCTGGATCTCATCCTGAACCTCCTGAGGAGAGCTGGAGGGCGCGCCGGTGAATACATCCAGAATATAGTTATTGTATTCCCGGTCGATCAGGTTCTGCTCGTAGAGGGTGCGGTCTTCGATATACTGCATCATCAGCAGGTCGTATTCCGCCGTCCGGTCTACGGGCTCCCAGTCGTCTTCCTCATACTTCCGGTTCCAGTCGTCGTATACGTTGGGCAGCACATAGTTGCGCAGAGCGCTCTCCCGGGTCTGGTCGATGGTATTCGGATCTGCCTCCGGTGTGTTGGTGGCGCTGAACTCATCCATGGCGTTTTCATAAGAGGAGATGATGCCGCGGATTCGTTCCACCTCAAAGGACACCGCGCTGTTGGAAATCTCCAGGTCATTGTTCCTGTTTTTATATTTGTCCAGGAGCAGGCCGCAGTCCTTTGTGATCTTACCTTCCAGAATCTCGGAAAGGAGCTCGCGGACTTCTACATCCTGGATAAACTCAAATTCATTTTTCAGATCCTGGAAGCTGCGGCCGGTTTTGCTGGAACGAAAATCCATATCCCATTCTGCCTTGTTGGCCAGATGCTCCGTCATACTTTCCAGGGTTTCATCCATGACCTCGGCCATTTCCAGATAATCGTAGCCCTTTGTGGAGATGTCGCTGACCGGGTTTGCGGCCAGGCCGGTGTTGACATGGGATTTTCCGTAATAGCTGGCGTATTCCTGCAGCACCTGGTTCAGGATCTTGCGCGGATACTCCTTGCCGTTTCTGACGCCGCAGTTGAAGGAGACCAGAAACCGGGTCGGTATGAACTCATAATCCTCTTCCCCGTTGTCCAGCTTGGCCTGCTGGATCAGAAGATCTTCATCTGTGATGATGGGTTCCGCATGGATGTTCATACGGATGTCATCCGTGGTTGCCTCTGAAAACTCAATCCCAAGCGCCCGCATCGCATCGGAAACCAGGTTGGTGGCGTAGATCTCGGACGGGTCGATGGGGGTATCATCCGGGGAGAGCCCTTCGGCAGCTCTGGAACCGGTATATTCAATCACTGTGACCGCGGTATACTGCTGGATATACAGCTGGGCGATCAGGTAAAAAGCGATGCCTGCCAGAATGGAAAACCCGGCGATCGCTTTACGGTATTTTTTTAAATAGCGAAAAACATCTAGTTCTTTCATGACGCGTCCCCCTTCTCTGTTTTTCCGTTTTTCCTGCCAAGTCTCCAGGTTCTATGTCCGGCTGTGCGGACTTTGCCGCTGTCCTGGCAGAACGGCTCCAATAGCATATTCCCGCCCAGTGCGATGACAAAAAGGAGCGTGAGCAGAAGTGCGTCAACGGCGATGCCTGAGGCTGACGGCGAGCTGAAGCATACCTGTATGTAGCCGTCCCGCTTTTCTGCAATATAGGTATCACACAGTGTTCTGCTCTGCTCGGCCAGATTCAGCAGTTCGTTTTTCAGGCTGTCGATCTGACGGTCTGCTTCCTCATAGGCATTGGAAGGAGCCTGGCTTTTTCCGACCTGCGCGGAGGCGTAGGTGTTGTGTTCCATTTCCTCGACCAGCTTCGTGGCCTCCGCCAGAAATTCCGTTGCTTCCTCCGCGAAGTAGTCCACGCCGACCTTTGTCCTGGACATGTAAAATTCCTGTTCCACATCGTAGGTAGGAATCAGAACGAAACGGGTCATAAACGCATCGTAAATATCAATGGCTTCGATGCGTACGTCATGTGCCGCCATCTCCTTTAGGCGGGTGTTTTCCAAAAGGTGGTTTGCGTACTGCATCCGGGACTGATAGGTGTCCTTGTTTGTGGAGAGACCTTTCTCCAGAATAAAAGCTCCGTAGCGTTCCAGCTCGATATTGATGTAATTTTCAATTTTCTGGTACAGGGAGGAGAAGGTTTCCTGATCTTTCTCCGCACGGAAGCTGCTGCTCTCGCTGCTGTAGCCGGGGAGATAGTCTCTGACCTTTGTGGCCTGCATCTGCAGATAATCCTTTACGTCCAGGTATTCCATTCCCTCCAGATCCTCAAAGGAGAGATCCAGCACACTGTCATTTTCCGCGTAATTGAGGGTAAAATCTTCCCGGTATACGTCTGCCAGAAAGTTCAGGACCGTCTGGGGCTTCGTATGGTGGAGGGATACGCGTTCCGAGCAGTGAATCCAGTATTCCGTTGAAATTTTCAGATCGGATTCCTGGGAAACATCCAGTTTTTCCGAATCCAGGGGAGTGGATATGGACAGATAATCGGACAACTGCTCCGGACTCATCTTCAAATTGCCGCGCTGAATGACTTTTTCAAGGATGTGTTCGGACAGGATATTGGATTCGTTGAATCTGGTGGCGTTGGGGTTCTGCCCCCGCGCCGCCTCCTCGTAGTTGAAGATCATCAGCATGCCGGGAGTCCAGAGCTCAGTCAGCAGGCGTCCGATGAAGTAAAGCAGAAAGAAGAGCGCTCCAAATAAAGCGAGCTGTCTTTTCTTTTTGGCCAGGGAGCCAACGCCGTTTTTAAGCCCTGAGATCTGCAGCTTCGATTTCGCTCTCAGGAAACGCCAGCCCAGAGATATGTACAGAAGAAGCATACACAGCATCAAAACAGGTTTTACCATACTTAACAGAATCATATTGTATTCACTCCTTTACTATTTCTGCGGAACATCCGGTTCCTTGCGGATGTTGATGTCGATGACCGCCAGCTCGGGTCTGTTGTTGATCCGGGGAAATCCACTGTGCCCGCCCATCCCTCTCGAAACAAAGATGGTACTGTCCGTCAGCCGGTACATTCCGCCGCTGTATTTTGGAAAAAGGCCGGTATCTCCGTGGAAGAGCCCGCCGATCACGGGAAGGCGTACCAGCCCGCCGTGGAAGTGCCCGCAGACTCCTAAGTCTATCTCCGTGTCAGCCAGATGCTCATAGTAGAGCGTAGGGTAGTGGGAGATCAGCAGCTTAAATTCCTCGCTTTTTTCATACTCTTTGATAAATTCCTCTCCGTATTCCTCATATCCCTCCGGAGCCGTGGTCAGCCCGCCGATCAGGAACGGTGTCTTGTGGATTGTGACCGATTCGGCACGATTGATCAGGACGTGGACGCCTTTTTCAGCAAGCATCTCTTCAAGGGGAATCCCTTTTTCATAGAGCAGATGGCTTTCGTGGTTGCCGGGGCCATAGTAGACAGGGGCGATCTTGAGCAGCTCATCGCACAGGTTCATCAGGATCTCCAGATTGTCGTCGTCTGAATTGACCATGTCTCCCGCGATCACGATCAGGTCTGGCATCAGGGCGTTGATCTGTTCTGTCAGCTCTGAGTTGCCTTTGCCAAACTCATGGTTATGCAGATCCGACAGAACCACCAGGCGGGTATTTTCCGAGCCTCTTATTTTGGGGGAGTGCAGGTGGTAAAATGTGACCTCCAGCTCGTCGGAAAGCAGATAGCGTCCCCCCAGAACCAATATGGCGGCAGCGAGGAGCAGGAATAAAAACGCCCATTTTCGGCGTTTTTTGGTACCTCCCTGAACTGCCGCTGAGTCAGCCGGGCTGACTTCTTGATTTTTTTTGTTTTTCTTTCGCATAGTCCCTCCTCTTTGACGGAATTACAAAATCCGCATTTTGTTTGAGAAGCGGGCCAGGAGAACATCTTTTAGCGGACACATCCGCCATACGGCAGAAAAATAAAGTTTGAATCATAAAACATGGATTGAATAACCTGATTTAGCCGAAAAAAAAGACTGTGAAACACAAAGATGGGTATAAAGAAACAGGAACATAAGCAAAGCATATGTCCGTTTTTACTCTGATATATTGCATCGTGTCGAAAAACCACCGTGAAAATGTGCGAACCATAAAGCTGTCTCTACAACATGAAATGCTGCGTTGTTTAGGGACTCTAACTGATCAATCTCAGACTTTCCAACTGCCGGGCATGCTCCGTGCCGGTAGTGACTAGATAGATCCGGGTTGTGTCTATACTGCTGTGCCCCAGTACATCCGCCAGGCGCACGATATCTTTACATGCGTTATAAAAGCTTGCCGCGAAGAGATGCCGGAGATTGTGTGGAAAAACCTTTGAGGCTTCCACCCCGGCAGATGCGCACAGCGCTTTCATTTCCTTCCAGATCTGATTTCTTGACAAAGCGTTTCCGTTTTTTGCAATAAAAATCCGCCCCTTCTTAATACCATGCTTTTGCGCATATTTCCTCAATTTTCGGCAAAGCTTACCGGGCAGCAGGATTGTCCGGATTTTTCCTTTCAGGGAGATATCCGTTCGTCCATTACATACAGCTTCTACGGTAATGTATTGTACCTCTGAAACGCGGATGCCTGTGCTGCAGATTGTTTCCATCAGCAGACACAGACGCTTTTTTCCCTGCATCTGGGCGGTGTGCAGAAGCTTCATATACTCTTTCCGGTCCAGCTCTTTTGCCTGCTCCCGGAACATTTTACGCTGAATGTGAAGAAATTTTACCCGGCATTCTTCCCAGCCCATAAATCGGAAAAATCCGTTTATAGCTGAAAGCATCGAATTGATCGTAACGGGGACATACGACATGCCCGCCAGATATTCTTTCCAGCCGGCGGCATTTTCTCTGCTCACTTCTCTCTTATCAAGCCAGGAAAAAAATGCCTTTATATCGCGCAGATATTTTTCGATTGTCCCATCGCTGCGTTCCTCGCGGCGGAGATACTCTTTATAACTGTTGATATCCTCATTTGTCATCTGATAGTTCATGATATCCTCCTTTTTGTTTTCTCTTTGGATGCCTCGCACACCTGTATTTATCTTAACACGAAATATATGGCCGGAAAAGCCAGGAAGGAAGAATCTATATGCTCATTCTTCCCCGTAAAGAAAATGTCGCAGAGTGTCCTACTCTGCGACATATTTCCGCCCTTGATATTGAGTAAATATTAACACGTTTTGTACATATTTTCAATACTAATCTATGAGATTAGCAGGATTTAACATGTGCCTAAAAAGAAAAAATAAAAAAAAGAAACATTTTTTTGCAAAGACTGAGCCTTTCGCAGTCGGTTAAACAGTCATTATCTTATATGATAATAATGTAAAATCTTCTGGATTTTATTGGCACTATGGACAGAGTGAAATATAGGAGGTACTTACATGGCAAAAGGCGAAAATATTTTCAAGAGGAAGGACGGGCGCTGGGAAGCGCGGTACATCAGATCCAGGGAGGAGGACGGCAGGATCAAATATGGATTCTGTTACGGAAAAACCTATGTGGAAGCGAAAGCAAGGGTGACGGAGGCAAAGGCAAAGCTGTTGAACGAAGCGAACCTGGATTCTGTCCTCAATAAGGAAAAATTTTCCTCTTACTGCGACTGCTGGCTGGATCTGAGAAGCACACAATTAAAAACTTCCAGTTACGTGAAATATCAAAACGGCATTGAAAAACACGTCAAACCTTATTTGGGAGAACTGTATTTAAAGGATATTACTACCGAAAAAATCTCTGCTTTTTCGCAGCATTTGCTGAATGAAAAGAAGCTATCCATCAAATCTGTACGTGATATTCTGACATTTGTTCGTTCCATTCTTTCTTACATAAACAGGCAGATTGACGGTGAACTTTCTCATGTCGAGGTCATTTATCCCCGAGAGTCTCCCAAGACCATACGTGTATTGACTGAGCAGGAAGAATCCGAACTTATCTTGTATCTGGCAGAAGGGATGAATGCAGGAAAATTTGCGGTGTATCTGGCGCTCCGCACCGGAATGCGGATCGGGGAAATCTGCGCGCTGCGCTGGAAGGACATTTCATTTGCAGACGAGACGATTCATGTCGGCAATACCGTCCAGCGTATTAAAAATATTGGAGCTCAGGGCGACTCAAAAACCGTGTTGATGATCGGATCGCCCAAAAGTGATAAATCCAGGAGGACTATACCTCTGATGCCGGATATTGCGGCGCTGTGCAGGAAGTTTTATCGCGGGAATCCGGAATGCTTTGTACTGACAGGGAAAGAAAGCTGCATGGAACCCCGGAAACTGCAGAGATATCTGAAAAGCTACACAAAAGAATGCGACATTCAGGACATTCATTTTCACACCCTCCGGCATACGTTTGCGACCCGGTGCGTAGAGGTTGGCTTTGATGTGAAAACGCTGAGCGAGGTTCTCGGACACGCAAGTATCTCAGTCACATTGGAACGCTATGTGCATCCCAATTTAAACCTCAAAAGGGAAAATATGAGACGTTTGAAAATTGTGGACTGCTTTTCTTCTGAACAGTCAGATACAGCAGTAAATCAGTAAAGGGGTCTGCCCGGCATACATTTTTTTCATCATTATCGCAGAGTAGGACACTTTGCGGCAGTCAGGATTTCTGCCTGAAATTCTACTTTCCAGGGAGGTTGGCGGAACGATGACGGGCAGAAAATGGAGTGAAAATAAAGAGTCAGAACCAAGGCTCAGTCTGGAAAAGGCGGAAGAGATTTTAAGAAATGTATACCGGGCAGCCGGTGCTGCTCCGCCTGAGAATTGCTCTGAGATCCTCCGGCGGGGAAGTGAAAAGACTTTTTAATTTTAAAAGAGAATGATGCCTGAATTACAGATATGTAACAAAATGCGGATTTTGCCAATCCGCCGAAGCGGTGTTTCTTCAAACGCAGATACAAGTATGTGAGGGGGAATATATGAATGAAATAAACAGAGAGGGTAACCAGGTCAGGACTTACAGGGGTACCCGTTTTTTATGTATGGGAGAATCAGTGTATCAGCAATAAAGACAATTTATGATGAGGATGGCAAAGAATAATGAATGTATTATTAATTGGCGGAGCCAGCAAGGTCATGGATGTCATGATCGATAAGTTGAATAAGAGCAACCACCGGATCTATCTGCTGACGGGGCAGAAAGGGAAGGACAGAGAACGCGGGATTTCACGTAAACGGGTCTTTGAGAGATATGATTTCCTGTATGACAGTGAAAGCGTCAAGGACGTCATGGAAAGTGTAAGGCCGGAAGTAGTGCTTTTTATGGGGGCCTATGATCCGAACTTTGACTGGAAATATCATGGAAGGACAGAGTCGGTCCGTTATACGTCATCCTTGATCAATATTCTGTCGGCGTATTCCATGCTGGGGGGCGGGAGATTTATCTATCTTTCTTCGCAGGAAGTGTTCAGCGGATCTTATGTGAATGATATTCCGGAGACAGAGAAGGTATCGCCGAAAGGATTCAAGGCTCTGGCAGTGGCGCAGGGAGAGGACTTATGCGGAAATTATCGGAACATGCAGGGGGTTGATACAGTGGTCCTTCGTCTGGACCGTGTATATGGGATACCGCAAAAGGGACAGGAGGAAGATAACCCCTGCTTTAAGATGTGTCTCGAAGCATTGAAAAGAGGACGGATTTCAGCCAGCAGCAGAAAGTCGTTCAGTATGCTGTTTGTGAATGATGCTGTGGAACTTGTTTATAAGGTGATGACAGCGGAAAAAACGGCGCAGTCTTGTTATCATATCTCCTCCATGGAGGAAATCAAAGAGATTGAGCTTGCCCAGATTATCATCGAAAAGATGGGAGTCGGAATCTCGATTACAGACCAGTCGGTAGGGGAAAAATACAGACATATACTGGACGGGAAAAAATACCAGAATGAATACGGGCAGCGGATTTTCACACACTATCCGGAAGGGGCGGAGCAGGTTGTATCGTTTATGAAGCGGCACAGCGACAGCTTTCTAAAATCTGAGGATACCGGAGGCGGCTGGGGAGGCAGACTGTGGCACAATACCAAAGTAGCCGTGAAAACTCTGCTTCCATTCATAGAGAACTTTATCTGTTTCTTTGTATTTCGGATGCTTTATATGCAGGCGTCTGGCAGCCAGTATTTTGGCAGGCTGGATTTTTATCTGCTGTATGTACTGTTGTTTGCAGCGATGTACGGACAGCAGCAGGCCATCTTTTCCGCACTTCTTGCGGGATTGGGCTATTGCTTCCGGCTGGATGGCGGACGTTTACAGTTTGAAGTGCTGCTGGACTACAATACATATGTGTGGATGGTACAGTTATTTATTGTCGGAATGGTCGTGGGGTATATCCGGGACCGTCTGCGCCACACCCAGGATGACAAAGAGGAAGAACTGGGATACCTCTATGAAAGGATTGAAGATATCTCGGAGATCAATGACAGCAACGTCAGGATGAAGCGGAGCTTTGAAGCCCAGCTTGTGAATCACAAGGACAGTCTGGGAAAAATCTATGAAATAACGTCCAGTCTGGAAAAGTATGCTACTGAGGAGGTGCTTTTCTATGCGGCCCAGGTTCTGGCAGAACTGATGGACAGCCGGGACGTGGCAGTGTATATTGTGGCGAACAGGGATTATGCCAGATTGTTTTCCGCAACCTCCCCGGAGGCACGGAAGCTTGGAAATTCTGTAAAATATACAGCAACAGGGGATATGTACACCGAATTGAAAAATGGACGCGTCTACATCAATAAGAACATGGAAGCAGATCTTCCTTTGATGGCAAGCGCTGTATACGGCGATGACGAGATGCAGCTGATCCTGATGGTATGGGGGATTCCATGGCAGCGTATGACTTTGGCAGAGGCAAACCGTCTGAAGGTGATTGGCACATTGATTCAGAATGCGTCGCTGCGGGCAAGCCGTTATCTGGATACCCTGAAAGGTCAGAGATATGTGGAGGGAACCAATGTCCTGAATGAGGATGCGTTTACACTTTTGGTAAGAGCATTCCTTGAGGCTAAGAGCAAAGGGCTGACAGAATGTACATTGCTGGAGATTGTGACAGGATATCAGGGATATGAACAGGCATCGGCACTGCTGGCCGGCAGTATCCGCCAGACCGATTATATGGGAACAATGGAAGGCGGAAAGCTCTATATCCTGTTATCCAATACAGATCTGGAAAATGCGGAAGGTGTTCGGGACCGTTTCAGGAGACTTGGCTATGAAAGCGTGCTAAAGGAGGCCGTAGTATGACACTGACAAGGGAAGAGCATATGTTTATATGGATGCTTATGATCAATCTGGCGGTGGCTGTCCTCTACCTTGTGTGCGGAATGTTCATTGCGGTGCCGATTCGGAAAAAAGAGAATGAAGATGAGGAATATTTGTATGACGGCAGAAAGACATATATTGTTCGATTTGTGATCATGCTGCTGTGCCCGGTAGTGGCTCCACTTTTCTTTTTTATGACACACCTGCTTTATATGACTATTTTCAGATTCCAGGTCAATCTGGAGGATGTTATTTTTGACAAGAGCCGTGTAAAGACGCAGGTAAAGGCAAATGAAGAACGGGAACGGAACGTGATTCCGGTGGAAGAGGCGCTTGCGGTAAGTGATGAGAAGAACCTGCGGATGGCAATGATGAATATTATTAAGGGAGATATGAATGAATCCTTATCTTCCGTTGCATTGGCGCTGAATTCAGAAGATTCTGAATCCGCCCATTACGCGGCGTCCATCCTGAGCGATAAGCTGAATGAGTTTCGGATGGGAGTCCACAAGCTGTACAGACAGATGAAAGAAGAGGGGCCTGACTCTACGGAATATGAAGAAGCTCTGACTGCCTATATGAATGACTTTCTGAAACAAAAGGTATTCATGGAACTGGAGCAAAACCGCTTTATCAGGATGTTGGAAGAGGCGATGGAGCGGCTTTATGAAAAGAATGCTTCGAAGCTTTCCGCAGAATGGTGTGAGAGCCTCTGCCTGCTGCTGCTGGAAAGCAGAGACTATGAAAAAATGGAAAAGTGGTGTCAGAGGCTGGAAGAACAGTATCCTGACGAACTGTGTACATATACCAGCAGGTTAAAGCTGTACTTTACAGTAAAGAACCGGGAAGCATTTTTCCAGACGCTCAATGTCTTGAAAAATTCAAATATCATCATTGATAATGAGACGCTGGAAATGATCAGGATTTTCAGCTAAGGAGAGAGGGAAATGATATCGCGTTGGAACTATCTTGCAATCACAACGGTTATGCTGGTTGTGTTTTTCCTGTTCCAGTTTACAAACGTTGCGCTGGAAAATTGGGACGGTTACGAGGAAAATTCCTATTATCAGGACAGAGAGGAACTTCCGGGGGAGGACAGTGCTTATCAGGCCGGAACCGGAATGACAGGCAGGCCGGGCAGTTTTGGAGACATGCCGGACGGTTTGCGGAGACGTGTGGTATATATCGGAGCCGAAGACAGTATGGAGAGGAATGTGGTAAATACATGGGCTTCATATACAAAGCGCAGTTTCGCAGACTATGGGACACTGGAAGAATATGAAGAAGCGGAGCATGGAGACGAGTCTCTGCGTCCGGAAATGCTGGTGATCCGCCCGGAGGATGTAAATTGGGGGCAGCGAAGCCTGTACAGAGAACTGGAGGGCTATGTGGATGCCGGTATCAGCCTGGTATTCTGCGGTCTTCCGGATGCGGATGTGATCAAGAACAATGTGCGGCTGCAGAAACTTCTGGGCATTGAAAAAGTAAAATCAGAGAAAATCCAATTGGAAGGTATTTACCTGCATGAAGGCTTCCTGCTGGGAGGAGAGGCAGTGTATCAGGCCGAGAACCAGGAGGAAAATGAAAAGAGACAGGATTTGGAACTGGTACTGCCGTGGTATACGGTAGGGGAGAATGCAAAAGTCTATATGCGCGGAATCACGGAGGAACTGCAGAAAACGGAGGAAGATTATCCGGCTGTCATCTGGCGGAACCATTTTGACAGGGCCTATGTGTTCGCGGTAAACGGCAGTTACATGGAGGATGTGACAGGGCTGGGACTTTTGACCGCAATGTCCTCTGAAAGCAGAGACTATGATCTTTACCCGGTGGTGAATGCACAGAACATGGTGATTCTCAATTATCCGGAGTTCGCGTCGGAGAATACCGCGAAGATGGAAGAACTGTATGGGCAGCCTATGTCTGGAATGATGCGGGATATTGCATGGCCGGCGGCAGTAGCAGCCTACCGGCAGAATACACTGGGACTCTCCTGTATGCTGGCTCCGGAGTATGACTATGAGGATGATACGTTTCCGAGTAAAAAGGAGCTCCAGTATTATATGAAACGCCTGAAGGAACAGGGGGGAGAGGCAGGACTGTCAGGTACGGCTATATCGGATACAGAGATCCGGCAGAAGCTGAGAGAGGATCAGCGAATCATGAGTAAAGAGCTTCCAGACTTCCAGTTCTCATCCTTCTATGCAGGCGGGCTGACCGGGGAGGAGACAGAAGCGTCGCTGCAGGAGGAACTGCTGCAGTCTGTGCGAACCGTGGTATTGGATTATGAAGGGGACAGCGAGATCATCGGATACCAGTCGGAGAATATCACAAAACAGGACATTCTGTCTGACGGTACGAAGCATACATACCGGGAGGACTTCCGGATGCGCAGTGTACAGACGGCATTGGGATACAGCAGTGTGGGGATGGATATGACCCGGGTAGCGTATCCGGAGGATGCAGATGATACGCTGGAAAAGGTGGTCTCTGAATTTAGCGGGAACGTTGGATATTACTGGAAGAATTTTAAAGGATTTTCCGGCACAACGGTATCGGAATGTGACAATCGGATTCGAAGCTTTCTGGCGCTGGATTATACGGAAAGCCGGGAGGGCGGCAGCATTCATCTGGAATTAACAGGTTCGGAGGCACCGGCATGGTTTGTTTTGAGAGCGGACGGCGAGAGGGTTACCCATATAGACGGCGGAAGCTTCACAAAACTGGAAGATCAGGTATGGCTGATCGAGGCGGAAGCTTCAGATATTATGATTGAATTGAAGTAAAAGAGGAAGGAAAAAGATGAGAATCTGTATTGTAGCGGAGGGTTGTTATCCATATGTGGTGGGCGGAGTGTCCAGTTGGATACACAGTCTGATTCTTTCATTCCCAAAGCAGGAATTTGTGATTCTGGCAATTGTGGCAGACCGCTCTCTGCGAGGGAAATATGTATATGAACTGCCTCCGAATGTGAAGGAAGTACATGAAGTATATCTGAATGACGTTGACTGGGGTAAAAAGAGGATGCATAAGCATCGTATGAACAAAAAGGAATACCAGGCCCTGAGAAGTCTTCTGCTGGGACAGAAGATCGAATGGGAGAACTTGTTCGAGTTTTTTCAGAAGAAAGATATTTCCCTGAACGGAATGCTGATGGGAAAGGATTTTCTGGATGCGGTGACGGAATTTTATCAACTGAATTACAGCCAGATGGTATTTACGGACTTTTTGTGGATGATGCGCTCCATCTATCTGCCGCTGTTTACCATATTAAAAACCGGACTTCCGAAGGCGGATCTGTACCATTGTATCTGTACCGGATATGCCGGAGTGCTGGGTAGTATGGCAAAGCATATCTATGGGGGCAGGCTTTTGATCTCGGAACACGGCATCTATACCCGGGAGCGGGAGGAAGAGCTGATTATGGCCAAATGGGTCAGGGGGATCTATAAGAATATATGGATCGAACAGTTTTACAAGATGTCCGGGCTGGCATATGACAGGGCCGACATGGTGACAAGTCTGTATGAACACGCGCGTGAGCTTCAGATCGAACTGGGATGCCCGGTTGAAAAGACCAAGATCGTACCAAACGGGGTCAGGGTGGAAGAATTTCAGAATCTTCCCGGCAGGACACAGGAAGATGAGGGGAAGATCAATATCGGTGCAGTGCTGCGCATCACTCCGGTGAAAGATGTCATGACTTTGCTGCAGGCGTTCGGATTTGCAAAGGAACGGGAACCGGCGCTGAAGCTGTGGGTTATGGGTTCCTGGGAAGAGGATTCCGAGTATGCGCAGGAGTGCTTTGAACTGGTAAAGATCATGGACATACCGGATGTGGAATTTACCGGCAATGTGGATGTGAAAGAATATTACGGCAGGATGGATATGATCGTGCTGACAAGCATCAGCGAGGGACAGCCGCTGGTGATTCTGGAAAGCTTTTCGGCCCGTAAGCCGGTGATCGCTACCAACGTAGGAAACTGCCGGGGGCTGATACTTGGAGAACATGACGATTTTGGAGCGGCAGGGATCAGTACGCGTATTATGAATGTAGAAGAAACCGCACATGCCATGATTGCACTTGCAAGGAACGAGCCGCTTCGGGTTCAGATGGGCGAGAATGGATACCAAAGAGTGATGTCACGTTTCCAGATGACGCAGCTGCAGGACACATATGAGACCATCTATAAAGATTTTGCGGATAGTATGCAGATTGCCTGGGAAACGGGAAAAGGCAGCGCAGATACAGGCCGGAAGGCAGCGGAAGAAACATGCAAACATACTGCTGAGATAGAAGAGGAGCCGGATAAGGAGAGCGGGAGGAGTTAAGACATGGCTGGTGTAGGAGTAAAATTAAATCGCATATTTGAAAAGAAATCAATCCTGGCTGATTTGCTCGGATTCGCCTATAGCCTGATTATCACGATAGCGCCGATGCTGGTGATCATCTTGAATATACTCCTGATGGGATGGATACTTGGATTCCGGACGGTTCCGTATCTGACAAGGGAATTGTTTTCCTGTACCATCCTGTATACGTTTATCTTCGGGCTTCTGGCAGTTTCGCCGTTTAACGCAGTCTTATCAAAGTATATGCAGGATGCGATCTATGAGGAACGCTACGAGGATATTCTGCCCTGCTATTATGTGGGGGCGCTGATGACACTTATACTTGCATGCCTGGTGGGAGTTCCGTTCTGCCTTTGGGAGCACTTTGTGGGCGGTGTCGCGGTGTATTATGTATTTACCGGGTTCTGCACCTATATTTCTATGATCCTGGTATTCTATTCCATGATCTATCTGTCCATCTGTAAGGACTATGAGAGAATCTCCCTGTTCTATATCATCGGGATGGCGGCGGCATTTTTTCTGTCGCTGTTCCTGCGGTTTGGATGCGGATGGGAGATTTCCTACAGCATGCTTTTTGCATTGACGGCAGGTTTCTTCCTGACTGCGGTACTGGAGTTTGCCGCTGTAAAAAGATATTTTCAGAAGAACAGCAACCGGTTTTTGCCTGTACTGAGATATTTTAAAATCTGGTGGCAATTGGTAGCGGCTAATTTTTTATATATTCTCGGGATGTATGTACACAATTTTGTGTTCTGGACGGATGACAGAAGGATGGTGCTTGTGGATACCTTTGTCTGCAACCAGCCTTATGATATGGCGACATGCCTTGCCATGTTTACAAATATTTCCGCTACGATTATATTTGTTACCCATGTGGAAATGCATTTCCATGATAAATACAAGCTCTATTCGGAATCGGTTATCGGCGGAAAGCGAAGCGATATTGAGAGCGATAAGCGGCGGATGTTCCGACAGCTGGGGAATGAGCTGATGAACCTGATGCGGGTACAGTTCATCATTTCCGTAGTAATCTATCTGCTCTGTGTCGTGCTGCTGCCGCAGTTCGGATTCGGCGGTACGATTATGCAGATCTACCCTTGTTTGGCAGCAGGGTATTTTATCTTGTTTTTGATGTATGCGGCGATACTGTTCCTGTACTATTACAATGATCTGACGGGGGCGGTGCTGACGACACTTGGCTTTTTCGGAGTGACCTTGCTGGGAAGCATATTTGCAATGAAAATGCTGACGGAGATCTGGTATGGACTTGGGGTTGTGCTGGGTTCCTTTACAGGGTGGACAGTGGCTTATATGCGGCTGCGTAGAGTGGAAAAGAATCTGGATACACATATATTCTGCCAGGGGACGCTGCTGAAACGGGCAAACGGATCAATGCCGGCGGGGATGGTGTATCAGGCAGAGGAAGAGAAAAGACGAGGCGCAGATGGTCTGTAAGAGACAGTGAGGAAATGAAAACTCCAGGCTGCAGAGGCTTTAGATTTGCGGCTTCTAAAGATGGGGGGCAGATTTGATGAGGCTTGCATTGGCAGTCATGGGTATCCTGATTATACTGGCGTCGTTCTGGTTTCGTGCTGTCAGGAAATTGACAGTGGATTTTACCGTGATGTGGGGGATTTTGGGAATCCTGCTTTTGCTGGCGGGAATCATTACGCCGCTGTCAGTCTGGATTCGAGAATGCTTTGCGGGAGCGGGGCGGGCAGCGGCCGTATTTGGAATGGTATGTCTGGCGGCGGGGGCTCAATTCAGTCTGACACTGTCCCGGCTGACAGTAAAAAATCAGGAGCTTGCGATAGAAGTATCGCTGCTGAAGCAGGAAAATGCCAGAATCTTGACTGAATTGGAAAAGGATATTAGAAGTAAGACGAAACAAGATCACGAGGAATGAGCGTATTATGATGAAAGGTTCTTTGCAGACGGATGTGTCGGCATAGAAAAATGAATGAGAAAAAAGAACTGCTGGTAATTATGCCGGCTCATAATGAAGAAAAGAATATTCGGAAAGTACTGGAGCAATTGGAGAAGCAGAAGGTTTTGCAGATTGCGGATATCCTGGTGATTGATGATGCGTCTTCGGATGCAACCGGCCAGGCTGCGAAAGAACATGAATGTGCATTGATTTCAAACATATTCTGGATGGGGTATGGCAGCTCTCTGCAGTTGGGATATCGATATGCGGTGAAAGAGCAATATAAGTATGTAATCCAGATGGATGCGGACGGACAGCATGATGTCTGCAATGTTCCTTTGCTTTACCGGAAGCTGCGGGAAAGGGATGCGGACGGGCGTACGCCTGATATTGTGCTGGGTTCCCGTTTTATGGAAGGAAGCTCCGAGTTCCGGGTGATTCCGCTCAAGAGATTTGCATATGCATGGTTCCGGCTGATCATCCGGGCATTGACCGGAAGGAAAATCGCAGATCCTACCACAGGTCTTCAGGGACTGAGCAGGAAAGCTTTTTTTTACTATTCAGAAGAGGGGCATTTTGATGACAGATATCCGGACGCAAATATGGTCATCCAGATGCTGCTGTTGAACTTCCGGGTGGTGCAGCTTCCGGCAGTCATGCATGCGAGAACAGAAGGACAGAGCATGCACAGAGGAATGAAGGAAGCATGGTATATGTGCAGGATGTTCTTTGATATTCCGGCAATTGTATTTCGGATCAAAGGATTAAAAGCGGATGCGGAAGTCAGTGATAGGCTGCAATAAGCAGACGGCCGGGCTTTGAATTGGGGCAATAGGGTCTGCCGTATATATCGGGGACTGTGAGGAGGAGGCACCAGGATTGGATACTTGGTATTGGATTTTTGAATACGGAAAAGTGTTTTGCGGCTATGTGTTTTTGATGTTCCTCTGGCCGTCGGTTGTATTTTGCGGGCATCTCAGGGAGAAAACGAAAACATACCGTTTCAGCTTCTGTGTCACAGTACAGATCGTGCTTATAAATACGGTGGTTTTGACCCTGGGACTATTTCATATACTTCATCGGTTTTTTGTACTTTTTCTGTTCTATGGAGTATTCGCTCTGGCGTTGGTACAAAAACTGAGGCAGCATTTAACTTCAATTGATCTGGAAAAATTAAAAGTATACAGACTGTCAACTATCCGGATCAGAGTGAAGGAATATGTGTCGGAAATCTGGCGCAGAGTGTATCCGCTGTTGAGAGAATACGGACTTTTATTAGCTGTAATCGTATATGGAATGTTGTATTTTTCTTATGGAGCATTTCAGGTTCGCGCTTATGGATATGGGGATCTGTATGCCCATCATGACTGGATCAACGGACTTTTGGAGGGCAGGATCTTTTCCGGAGGAGTTTATCCGGCGGCGATGCATTGCTTTATCTACTGTATGAATTCTCTTCTGGGAATCCGGGTCTATAGTATTTTGTTGTTTATGCAGGGGATTCATACGGCAGTATTATTTATTTCGGTATATATTCTGCTGCGGAAAATTTTTTATTATAAGTACACGCCGGTATTTGTGATCATGCTGTTTTTAACATTGGATCTGGTAAATGCGGATCAGATACAGAGCATGTTCCGGCTGCAGATTACGCTTCCGCAGGAATTCTGCCTTCATACAGTGTTTCTGTGCGCGTTTTATCTGATTGTTTACTTGAAAAATACGGACTTCATTTTCTGGAGGGACAGACTGTCAAAATGTCATTGGGACAGAAATCTGTTTTTGTTTATGATGTCGCTGGCAGCCGCAGTTATGACGCACTTCCATACGACAATCATGGTGTTCCTGATATGTGTACCGTTCGCAGCATTTGTCTGGAAAAAAATATTGCGCAGAGAATATCTGATTCCGCTGACTGCGGCTGTCCTATGCAGCTGCTTGATAGCGGCTGCGCCTATGGCGGCAGCTCTGGCTGCAGGAATCCCATGGAATAGTTCCATTAATTGGGCAGTAAACGCGATGAGCGGTGAGGAAAGCCGAAGCCTGCGGGAGGAGAAGGAGCTTCCGAAGGAAGGGGAGGAGACAGAGCAGGCAAATCCGCAGATGGAACGCAAGGAGATCAGCATAACAGCTTTTATTATAAATCTGTTCATTGGAGGATATGAGAAAAGCGGCTATGCAGCTTTATATGGAAGAGGGAGGGGAAATTGGATCATTTTTTTCACAATGCTTGCCGTTATATACTGCTGGCAGGTTCACAGAAAGCTGAGAGGCGGATTTTTGAATGATATTTGTTCCTTGTATCCCCCGGTCATACTTGCATCATTTGTTTATGTACTGGTTTATGAAGCGCCGATGCTTGGACTGCCGGATCTGATTCCGGAGGGGCGGTTTTTTGTCCCGGGGCACATGATGGTTCTGGCAGTCACGATGATACCGGTGGATGTTCTGTTTTCCATACTGGAGCTTTTCTGCCGGAAATGCATCTTAAAGGTCGTGTCCGCGCTGTCCGTATTAGGAATCTATGGGGGCGCGCTCCTTATGGGAAATTATCGGGGATTTTTATTCTATGAATTGGTGAAATATAGTTCGGCGGTGTCGGTGACAGAATCTATTGTGGATACATTTCCGAGACACAGTTATACCATCGTGTCTCCTACGGATGAAATATACTCCATTATCGGCCAGGGATGGCATGAGGAGCTGCTGACATTTGTTGAAAAATGTGAGAGTGAAGAATATACACTTCCATCGGAATATGTGTTTGTATATGTGGAGAAGAAACCTCTGCTCTATGCGCAGTGTCATTTCCATCAGGGACCGTCCTGGTTGGGAAGCGAAAAATATCAGGAACCGTATTGGAACATATATTCTAAAAAATATCCGGATGGCGGGGCGAGCCAGAGCCCGGAAGTGATTGCTTCAGAGACTTCCGAAAAAGAAGCGGAGAAAAAGATACCGGAATATACGAATCCGTGGCTGAAGTATACGAAGCTTGGCAGCCGTACGATTCTGGAGTCGAAGGCGTATGAATGGTGCAGGCATTTTTCGGAGCTGTATCCGTTTGAAATGAATGTCTATTATGAAGATGAGGACTTCGTATGCTATTACTTCAGACAGGACACGGCTTCATTGTATAACCTGGCGCTGGGAATGGAATAGCATGGCAAAGAGGTACAGGATAGATAAGAACAGAACGAACAGGAGAAAAAATGATTTATATGAGACTGGAAGAGACTGGAGGGAGGAATACAGAGCTGACAGACGCAGGATCGAAGAATATGAAGCAAAAAGGCGTAAGTGGAACAGGCGGAGGGTAAGAATCCAGAGGGCAAAACAGGTGCTTGCTGTCTGCTGCATATGTGCGGTATTGCTGCTGCTGGGTTACAGACTGATTTTATATCTCATGAGAGAAAGGCTTGAAGTAGAGAGCTTTTCGTTTACGGAATCTGCAAGAGAATTGCGGAATCCAAATCGTGGGTTTTACCATCTGTATAGATTTCAGATCACGGAAGAGCCGGAAGACTATAAAGCGCTTGTACAGGAACGCTACCAGAAGGATACAGATACAGAGCTTACCCTTGTTCAGATCTCTCTGCAGGCTTACAGGGAAAAGGAAATAGGGGAAAGGGGGCTTGAAAATATCAAAGAATTGTTTTCAGCCCTGGGAGAATTAGATAAGCAGTTAATTATTCGGTTCATGTATGACGAGGATGGAGAAAATGAGTTGTATGAGCCGGAGAGTATAGAGATTATTCTGACGCATATGGAACAGCTTGGGCCTGTACTGTGTGAGGCAGAAAAAGATATTTTCGTCATTCAGGGCCTTTTTACCGGAAACTGGGGTGAAATGAACGGTACACGGTACAGTTCGTCAGAAGATATGCGGCTTCTGGCTGAAAAACTTGCGGAGGTGACGGATCAATCTACATATTTATCCGTGCGTATGCCGGCACAGTGGCGCGGGATTCTGGGATTGGATGATCCGGCGGAAGCGCTGGCAACTCATATATTGGCCGGCCGGCTGAGTTTATTTAATGACGGGATTCTGGGCAGTGACAGTGATTATGGCACTTATCTGACAGAGGATTTTGTCGGGATAGATGAGTATGGAAGATGGAGACGAGCAGAAGAATTGGATTTTCAGAGGGAGTTGTGCCGCACAGTTCCGAATGGGGGCGAGGTAATCAACGAAAATGTACTGAATGATTTCGAAAACTCGGCAAAAGAACTGGCGGCTATGCATGTGACCTATCTGAACACGGATTATGACGAGAAGGTTTTGAAGAAGTGGAAAGATACACGGGTGGCGGAGGAGGGCTGTTTTGAAGGAATGGACGGCTATACCTATATGGAGCGTCATCTGG
Organism: Schaedlerella arabinosiphila; assembly: GCF_003885045.1. GTDB lineage: Bacteria > Bacillota > Clostridia > Lachnospirales > Lachnospiraceae > Schaedlerella > Schaedlerella arabinosiphila. The sequence continues at coordinate 242,092 of NZ_RHJS01000002.1, forward strand.
GATACCGTTTGCTGATCCATGACACCTGCCTGAAACCCAGCAAAGATAAAAAAAGTGTGTATGCGGCGGTTCATTTAAAAAATGTGGGATTTGCGCCTTTGTATAAGATACCGAAGATAAAGCTGATTTTGTATAGTGAGGAGGAAGGGCAGCTTCCGCCGATGGAGATGTCATGTGCAGTAGATCAGCTTGTGGGCGGTGAGGAGCGAGACGCATTGCAGATGGCGGGAGTGAAGATTGCGGTGGATGAGCTTAAGAGGGGGAGGTATGAGGTGTACTTTTTCATGGAGGACCAGGATACGGGGAGAAGTATATTGATGGCGAATGAAGAAGAGGAAGAGGAGTATGGGTATCGGATTGGGACGATTGTGGTGAGATGAAAGGTAGGACTTGTTTTAGTAGATTTTTGTAACAAAAGGAAGAGTATATGAAATTGAAATCCATTATGATATATCTAAAAAGGGGTTATTATAATATAAACGGTTTAAATGGGATTATTTTCATATTATATATGACGTTTATTATATCGGCTCGAAGTTTTATTTCGTGGCGTGGGGACTTTACGTTGTTTTTTGTAGCTGCAATTTTGTTAGTTTTAGCAAGTGCAAGTTATATATGTCCAATCATATTACAAAAAGTTAAAGATTTAAATATTGATTTAAAAGAGAATAAAATGAGCAAGAAGGAAAAATATATATGGATTATATGTTTTTTGGTGCTACATTTATGATTTTACTTACCTGGTATTTAGCATATTATCCGGGAATGTTTTCAGGTGATGCAATAGATCAATATGGGTAAGCATTAGATGGCGAATATAATGATTGGCATCCAGCTTTACAGACCCTATTTACATATACATTACCATTAAAAATTACTGGAAGAGCAGGATTAATTATTCTATTTCAGATTCTGGAATTTTCCGGTGTGCTTTCATATTTGCTATATACAATTTTACGATATACAAAGAAAAAATATGTTTGAAGATTGTTTTATATTTTATTGTATTGATTATGCTGATGGTGTTTTAGAGTATGTTTTTACTATATTGGAGTGATTAATTTAGCTGTAATAGTATCTGTTCTGGGGAAATATAATCGCAAAAATGAGTGCAAAAGAGTTTTTTTGTGTATACCGATTTTAATATATGATTTTGGAACAATGTTCCTTTTGTCAGGCAGTGACTTTAGATTTTTTTATTTGAATTTTTCGATTTGTCCAATTATTATGATTATTTTATATGGTAGAAGAGTTCATGATGGAATTATAGAGATAAATAGAAAGAAAGATGAAAAACAATGTGTGGTTGAGGTATGAAGAAAGTGATTATTATAGGAGCAGGTCCTGCAGGTATCACCGCAGGATACAAATTCTATTCTATGCTTTTTGAAAATTATACAGAAAAAGTCAGGGGGCGGTCTGAGAGAAATTCCTCGGGATTGGGGGATGCAGAGAATAAAAGGACTGTCTGTAGCGTTGCTTATTAAACATTTTTTTGAAAATACGCTTTGGAAGAGAAATGCAAGTTATAAAAAGGAAACTAAAGAAAGCATTTGGAATGTAAATGCTGAAAAAAATATCAAGAAGAAAGAAACTAGATGTCAATGCAAGTATTTAGGGGATTTTCATCATGAAGAAAAGGAAGAAGAATACACCATTCTTTTCAGTAATTGTACCTGTTTATAATAATGAAGATGATATAGAAAAGTGTATTTCCAGTATTCTTGCCCAAACATATGACGATTTCGAACTAATAATAGTAGATGATGGATCGACAGATAAAACACCCGATATTTGTGATGATTTTGCACAAAAGGATGAAAGAATTCGAGTAATACACAGACAAGGGAATGGCGGGGTAACAGCAGCTCGTAATGAAGGACTTTTCTATTCATCAGGAGAATATATATATCATGTTGATGGAGATGATTGGATAGCTGAGAAATTGTTGGAAACTGCGAAAAATAGATTAGATAAGGCATCTATTGATATATTTGTATTCTGTCATGTGAAGGTTTTGGAAAACAATCAATATCAAAAGAGAAAGCTGAGAGTTGAAGAGGGGTTGTATGATAAGGAACGTTTAAAAAAACAGATATATCCGTGGATGATTTTTCAATTAGACAAAAAGGGGGGGATTGATTCGGGATCACTTTGCGATAAAGTGATAAAAAGGAAACTGCTACAAAAGCATTATTGCAGTGACACGAGTTTATTTCGCGGCGAGGACTGTGTCTGTGCGTGGGAATGTTTGTATTTTGCTGATAATGTATATTTTTCAGAAGAGATGTTGTATTTTTATAATCGTTTAAGTGAAACCTCAGGCCAAAAAAAGTATCGTAAAAATTTGTTGGAAAATGAAAAGGCCATTGCTAAATATCTTAGATCAAGTTTGAAAGTAAAAGAGGACTTTGAAATTGAACGACAGATTAATATGTTGGAGTTTTATGGGATTGTGAGATCTATACATCAGGAAATTAATTTTCATCATTCTTTTTTTAGCTCGGCGCAGTTGTTAAAAATGAAATGCAAAGGAGAAAGAGATATATGCTGCTATAAAGGGATGCCTTTAAAAATATATCCGTATGTTCTATTAATAAACCATCAATGTTTTTTGTTCTTGATGATGTGCGTTATACTAAAAAAATATATCTATAAACTGTTATGCATATTTAGAGGTTGGATTATAGATATATAAAAAAATTGTTTATATCATTGGAACAAGCAGCACATGTGTATTCCATTTTTGAGATGCGATATAGGGTATCAAGGTGTATGGAGTAGAAAATGAAAAGTGAAGATATGAAATTGAAAGCATTATTTTTTTTGAATTCATTTATTGGAGGCGGCGCTGAAAGAGTTTGTTTAAATATGGCAAAACAACTTTTTAAACTTAATATTGAGAGCGATTTTATTACTATTTATAATAGAGAACCTGATTATGATATACCTGAGTATATTCATATATTTCCACTAAAAATTGATAACCGAAAGGGGGAAGGCTGGGATATTATCAGAGCAGTTCCTAAAGTGAACACGTTTCTTTCAGGAAAAAAATATATATTGATCACAGCTCATGTTCAACCGTCTCAACTTTTAGCCTCTTTGACAAAAGTCAGTAAAAAATGTCTTTATGTGATGCATAAGAGCCGCCATCAGGCGGAGCAACATAGCACTGGCTATGAGAGACTGTCACTAAAACTTTTCTTGAAGGGAAAAAAGATAGTGACTGTTTCACATGGAATCAGAGATGAATTGATTCAAGAATATGGGATTTGTTCCAGGAATATAGAAACTATATATAATCCTTGCAGCAGCTTGGATTTAAGAAACATGTCTGTATCAGCGTCTCCGCACAACAGGGCGTATATCCTTGTCATGGGCCGTCTCGTTGAACAAAAAAATCCCTTGCTGGCATTGGAGCTCTATTGTAAAGGTCATTTTTATGATCAATATGATTTAGTATACTTGGGAAAAGGCATTTTAGAGGAAAAATTGAAGCACCGGATTGAGGAATATGGAATGCAAAAATATGTATTTGTACCTGGATTTAAAAAAAATCCGGAACAATGGATTAAAAATGCAACGCTTTTGCTTTCATGTTCAAGACAAGAGGGACTCCCTATGAATATTATTGAAGCTCTGATCTGTGGAATACCTGTTGTAGCAGCTGATTGTCCATATGGGCCAAATGAAATTTTAACAGGTGAATTATCAAAATATCTTATTCATCCTGAAAAGGATCAGGAGAACAGTATTTCTGTAATTTCAGATGCATTGGAGTCTTATCCACAAATTACAGAAAAATATTATGAAAAATTTGATGACGGATTAATTACAAAGACCTACTTAAGAGTTTGGAAAGACTTTTTTATACAATAAAAATAGGAAAGAGTCATAAGGAGGGCAGAATGGAGACATTTTGGATTTTAGAATATTTAAAAGTCTTTAGTGGCTATATTTTCCTGATGTTTATTTGGCCGACGGTTGTTTTTTGGAACCATTTAAGAAGTAAATCAAAAATATATCATTTTAGCTTTTGTGTTACAGTCCAAATTGTTTTGATCAATACCATTGTACTTATGATGGGATTATTACACATTTTGAATGATAGGACATGTGTTTGGTTCTTTACGTGTATTTTTTTGCTTTCTATATGTCAAAGGATTAAGGCTTTGACATTTCAATATGAAGAATCTGCAGATAGTGGGATAAAGGTGCTGCTGCAGTCTTATAGTGAAAAAGTGAGGGGGTTATTCCGTCTAGGGAAAGATAGCCGTTCTGGAATTTGGGAATATATTTTACTTTTTGTTGTAATATGTTTTGGGATGGTTTATTTTTCTTATGGTGCGTTTCAGGTACATTGCTATGGACAAACTGATATAATGACTCATCATCAATGGGTGAATCATTTGACAGAGGGAAAAATTTATCCGGATGGGATTTATCCAGAGGCGATGCATTGCTTTATTTATTGCTTATATGCTTTGTTTGGTATTCGTATCTATAGCATTATGATGTATTTGCAGTGCATTCATATAATGGTATTCTTTATTTCAGCATACGTATTGTTGCGGGAAGTATTTTATTGGCGCTATACATCGATTTTTGTACTGTGTTTATATATGACACTGAATATTAATGTTCCTACTTGTGAATATAGTATTTATCGTCTTCAGATGACACTACCAATGGAATTTGGCTTGCATACACAATTTTTATGTGCGTTGTTTTTGATTCGTTACTTAAAAAAAATACGTCCATATAGAATAATAGAAGATTTATTTAAATACTGTTGGGATGAAAACTTGTTTTTATTTATGATGTCAGTTGTTGCATCCATTTCAATTCATTATTATACAACATTTATGGCATTTATTATATGTGTTTCTCTTGTGGTATTCAACTTCAAAAGAATACTAAAACCAACGAATCTAATTCCTTTAATGATTTCTATAATATTTGGGGGTGCTATTGTATCAATGCCAATAATGGGTGCTCTGGCAATTGGAATTCCCTTTGAAGCGTCTATTAATTGGGGGGTACAATCTATAAATAGTAATGACAGAAAAAATGAGGTATTAGAAGGTAAAATTGCTAAAAATCCTTTAGAACCAGGAGAAGAAGATAGAGAAGTTTTGGAAAAGTTGCCAGAAATCGGACAAAAAATTGTGAAGGGATTGATGAAAATAGAATACCTTCTAAAAGAGACGTATAAAAGGGGCTACAAAGGTATGTATGGAGAAGAAAGAGGGAGTCGTATTTTTATAGTAACTTTAATAGTTATTGGGGGCTGTCTCATAGGGAGATATGCTTCTAACAGAAATATAAAGAAATTTTGTAAAGGATATCCACCAATTATTTTGACTTCATTTTTTGCAATGATAGTATACATATCATATGAAGCACCCGATTTGGGTCTTCCAGTATTAATTGCTGGTAACCGATACTGCTCCAGCGCGCATATGATGACTCTAGCAGTTATGATGATGCCGGCAGATTTTGCGTTTTCTTTAATAGCTTCTTTTTATAGAGATTTTATTATGCAATTAATATCTTATATTTTTTCTGTAGCAATTTATTTATTTACAAATTTGTTTGGAATATATCATGGATATCTGTATTATTCATTAACACGATATGATTCTGCAGTGATGATAACAGATTCCATTATAAATGATTTTCCACAGAATAGTTATACTATCGTATCTCCGTATGAGGAATTATGTCAGGTTTTTTTATATGGAAAGCATGAGGATATATCGCTTTTCATTGAAAAAAATAACGATGAATATTATACAATTCCGACAGAGTATGTTTTTGTGTATGTGGAAAAAAAACCAATAATATATAGACAAGTTTATTACTTTAGTGGGCCATTATGGTTGGGGAAAAGTGGAAATTCCGTTATAGAAGCATCTGAGATTTCAGAGAAAGCTGTACAGAAAGATTTATCTGGATTTAGTAAAAAATCTCTTTACAAAGAGGGGCGTACAATTTTAGAATCGAAGGTATATGAATGGTGTCATCAATTTTCAGAGAGATATCCTTCTGTGCTGAATGTTTACTATGAGGACGATGATTTTGTCTGCTACTATTTTGAACAAGATTCAGATGCGCCTTATAATTTGGCGGAGGATTCAAAATGAAATCAATTCTGTTTGTGATAAATACAATGGGCATGGGGGGTGGAGAAATTGCGATGATAGAATTGCTTAGGCAATTAGATATGGAAAAGTATGAAATATCGCTGCTTGTGCTGACAGGACAAGGAGAGCTCATAAGAAAGCTGCCGAAGAAAGTTAATTTATTAAATAAAAAATATTTTCCTGTTTCTGTGCTTGATTGGAGGGGAAAGATAAGACTTTTTAAGACCGTAATAAAAGTAATGCTGTTTAAAGGTTTGGTTTTTAAAAAGATGCGTTATATTATCAAAAATCTGAAGAATATGATTGAGCAAGGAAATATAAAAAAGGATAAACTTCTCTGGAAATGTATTTCTGATGGAGCACAGCAACTGGATCAGGAGTATGATCTTGCAATAGCTTATTTGGAAGGCGCTTCGGCATATTATGTGGCGTCTAGGGTAAAGGCAAAGAAAAAAGCAGCGTTTATTCATATTGATTATAAATTGGCAGGATATAATAGAATGCTGGATGAAGATTGTTACCTGGATTTTGATAGGGTATATACTGTATCAGAAAATGCGAAAAAGGTTTTTCTTGAGGTTTATCCAGAATGCAAAGAGCGGGTAGCAGTATTTTACGATTTGATAGATAGGGAAAGGATTATTAACAATTCTAAAGAAAAGGGGGGATTTTCAGATGATTTTGACGGAATCAGGATTTTGACGGTCGGGCGTTTGGTTCGTCAAAAGGCAATTGATATAGCAATTGACACGATGAATATATTAAAGCATTCTCAAAAACATTTTCGATGGTATGTTTTAGGAGAAGGAGAACTGAGGAGAAAATTGGAAAAGCAAATTCGAACACTTGGACTGGAAAAAGATTTTATCCTCCTTGGAACGGTAGATAACCCATTCCCATATTATGCTCAGTGCGATATATACGTTCATACGTCTTATTTTGAAGGAAAGGGAAGCATTGCGATAGAAGAGGCTCAGGTTCTGGGGTGTACAATAGTTGCATCGGAGCATAGTAGTGTACGGGAACAGATAGAGGATGGCGTAGATGGGGAAATCTGTAAGCTCGACTCGAAGACATTGGCTGAAACTATATTGGAGCTTGCGAATCATCCTCAGCAGATGAACGCTTATAGTCGTGCTGCATTAGAGAGAGAACAGACAGATAATCAAAAAGAAATAGAAAAATTACTTGAGTTGATATCTTAATTGGAGGGGTGTTGTGGCAGGGAAGGTTTTATTTGTAATAGAAAGGTTTTATGGAGGAGGAGCAGAAAGAGCCTTGTCCAATATTGTAACTCACTTTCCGAGGGAATGGCAAATTGATATTTTAGTAGATGATGAATCAATGGTTAAATATCCGTACAGAGGAAATTTGTTATCTCTTTCATATCCAGAAAAAGATTCGACGATACACTTTATCATGAGTATGATAAAACGGACAATATGTCTAAGGAAAATAAAAAGAGACAACAAATATGACGCCTGCATAAGTTTTCTTGAAGGCGCGAATATTTCTAATATCCTGTCGGGAAACAAATACTGCAAAATCATTGTATCAATACGAAATCAAGTAATGCCTGAACATTCAGGGACATATCATAAAGTTAGAGATTTTCTTCTGACAAAACTGATGTTCGCTCATGCGGACATAGTTTCAGCCGTATCAGAAGAAATTGCAATGAGGTTGATTTATCAATTAAAGATTCCTCAAAATAAGGTGTGTGCGATTGTAAACGGATACGATTGTGAATGGATAAAAAGAAATATGACCCAACTTCCTGAGAACCATATAGCGTACAATGAATTTGTCGGCAAAAAATATAAAATAGTAGTTACAGTTGGCAGGCTTGTTTTACAAAAAGGTCAATGGCACTTAATCAGAGCTTTTTCGGAAGTGCTAAAAAGAGAACCACAAGCAGTATTATTCATAATAGGAGAAGGCTTCCTAAAGGAGTATTTAGAAGAACTGGCCCAATCTTATGGGATATGGAAGCAGGTTGTTTTTGTGGGTTGCACGGACAATCCATTTTGGTTCCTTGGAATCGCAGACATTTTTATATTGCCTTCTTTATGGGAAGGATATCCTAATGCATTGGCGGAGGCAATATGCTGTGGATTGCCATGCATTGCTTCGGATGTGCATTCAGGACCGAGAGAAATACTGGCTCCGGGCTTAAATGCAACCGATAAAAGAGTAAGCGAAATAATGGAGGCGGAATATGGAATGCTAATTCCTGTATGCAGTGGTAAAAAGTATTCGGTTCATGACCCTCTTGAACCAGAAGAATGCAAGATGGCGGAAGGAATTATAACACTATTGTGTGATGACGCCAAAAAGCAGTATTATAAAGATAAAAGCATGAAGAGGGGAAAAGAACTGGATATTAATCGAGCAGTTAAAGAGTGGATAGATATTATATAAATGAACAAGGTGAGAGAGGAAAATACTTGGAGCTGAAAGATAAAAAAATATTAATAACAGGAGCAGCTGGATTTATTGGCTATCATTTGGTATCTGTTCTTTTACAGAAGGAGAAAAGTATACATATTATAGGAATAGATAATATAAATGATTATTATGATATCAGTATTAAAGAGTATCGATTAAAGAAAATAAATGAAATATCTTTGGAATATTTTGATTGTTCATGGAGTTTTTTGAAAGGCGATATTTCAGACAAACAATTTGTTTGTGCTGTATTTAAAAAGTATAAACCTGATATTGTTATAAATCTTGCTGCACAGGCAGGGGTTCGTTATAGTATCATAAATCCTGATGTTTATATTGAAAGCAATTTGATTGGTTTTTATAATATATTAGAGGCGTGCCGGAATAGTTGCATAGACAATGATTCGGTAAAAACAAACGAATATCAAGGTGTTCAACATTTGATATACGCATCGAGTTCATCCGTATATGGAGAAAACAAAAAAGTACCATACAGTACAGAGGATAAAGTAGATAATCCAGTATCGCTTTATGCGGCTACCAAAAAAACGAATGAGCTTATGGCTCATGTATATTCTAAAATTTATAATATACCTAGTACGGGACTGCGTTTTTTTTCGGTTTATGGTCCAGCTGGGAGACCGGATATGGCATATTTTAAATTTACGGATCAACTGCGTAAGGGTGAGAAGATTCAAATATTTAATTATGGGAATTGCAAACGTGATTTTACATATATTTCTGATGCAGTGGAATGTATTTTACGGGTGATATCCTGTCCACCCATGCAGACTGCAGGGGAAGATGGGCTGCGGGCAGCACCATATGCAATATATAATATTGGAAGCCAAAAACCTGAGAAATTATTGGATTTTATGGAAATTCTTCAAAAAGAACTGGTCGATGCGGAGATTCTGCCGAAAGATTATGATTTTGAGGCATTAAAGGAGTATGTACCCATGCAGCAGGGAGACACGCATGTTACATATGCAGATACAACAACATTGGAACGTGATTTTGGCTTCAGGCCTAAAACCAATTTGCGTGAGGGGGTACATAAATTTGTTGAATGGTATAAAGATTTTTATAAATTATAATTGAACTCAGAAAAATTCTGTTTTATTTTGTCCTTAAAAATAGCAGGCAGTCAATTTATTTTGAAAGATGATGCTTATGGAAGTGAGGACTATGGTGAAAGAATTAATATCTATTATTGTTCCAATTTATAATTCCGCACGATATATTTGCGAATGTGTATATTCTGTGCTTGAACAGACCTACGAGAATTTTGAATTGATTTTAATTGACGACGGCTCATTGGATGAAAGCAAAGAGATTTGTCTGAAATTGTGTGAAACAGACAAACGAATCCGTTTCTTTCCACAAGAGCACAGGGGAGTCTCAGCGGCAAGAAACACAGGATTGAAAGCGGCAGAAGGAAAATACCTTTTTTATATGGATAGTGATGATATCATACATCCTAACTTGTTGGGAACATTATATAATGAATTGGAAAAAACAAATTCTATCATGGCTGTTTCACAATTTCATTCCATAAAGGATGTGGATAAAAGGGAACAGCTGACCGCAATGCCAAACAGAGAGAAGCCTTTCTTTTCATATATCGAAAAATCAAAAGTAATCGAATACTTTTTGGGCGGAATATGTAAAGAATTTAAAGCTTTGGCAGGAAAAATGATTTTGCGCAGTTCGGTACAAACATACTTTTTTGATGAGTCACTATCGCATGGAGAAGATACGAAATATATATCAGATTTTACTGAATGGATCAGATGCTGTCATATTACATCAAGATTGGTATTTTTATAGGAATCATTCCGGGAACACAAGTAAAATACATTCTATAAAAGCATACAATAGTATGTATGAATGTGAAAGGTTTATATGCGATCAAGAAAAAGAGTGCGGAAGAATTAAAAGTGCAGTTATTCGAGAACAAGCTATTATGAATCGTATCATAGAATGGTATATAAAAAGCAGATACCTTCAGAATCAAATTGTGATGGACTATCTCAATAAATTAGCTGCGGATGAAAAAAGGCGGGAGATATATTCATTTACATGCCTCTCTCTAAAAATCAAATTCTCATTGGCATTTTATTGTTTTCCGTTATATTGGATTTATTGTGATATTCTTTATGTATTAGGAAAAATAAAAGCAGGATTTTGTTCATTAAAGAAAGGTTGTAAAAGAAAAAATGGACGATATGAAGAATAGAATGGATGTTGTTGTAGGCATTATAACTTTTCATTGCTCAGATAATTATGGTGCTATGCTACAAGCATTTGCACTTAAAAGTTTCTTATGCAGAAGTGGGAGAAAAGCTGAGATTATACTCTATGAACCACCCTTTTTAACAGGGAGGCATTGGTGGATTCCATATATACCCGATAGCAGTTTTTTGAAATGCTTAAGGAATGCAAGATGGGGATGGGAATGCCATCTGCGAATGAGAAAGGATTTCTTTAGATTAAGATACAATATGAAAAAATTTAGAAAAAGCTATTTGAACCCGAACAGTCAAAGAAAAAGTTTTTTTGCCTGTCAACTGAGGAAACTCTCATATCAATATTATATTGTTGGAAGCGATCAAATATGGAATCCGGAAATTACATTCGGTTTGAAAAGTGTGTATTTTGGTGATTTTAAAAACAAGCTAAAGAAAAAAGTGATTTCGTATGGAGCAAGCCTGGGGGGAGACTCATTGGATGAAAAATATAATGAAAAAATTTCAAAGTTGCTTTGTAATCTTGATGCTATTTCTGTTAGAGAAGAGACAGCAATACCATATATAAAAAAGTTTTACATGAGAAGCGTGATAGCAGTTTTAGATCCGGTTTTCTTATTAAAAAAAGAAGAATGGGAGAATATAGAAAAACTTCCCAAAAGGGAAGAGTATATTTTGGTTTATGCTACAGAGTTTAATGAAAAATTAGTGGATTATGCAAAAAAGCTGTCAGACATTAAAGGAATACAAGTAATAGAATTGAGAACTTGTATAGGGAAAACAAGCGATGAATTTATGATAGAATATACGGCTGGACCATCTGAGTTTTTAGGATATATCCATAAAGCTGCTTATGTTGTGACAAATTCTTTTCATGGAGTGGCATTTAGTATAATTTATCAAAAGAAATTTATTGCCTTTCCGCACAGTAGCCGTAATACAAGAATTTGTAATCTTTTAAGAAAATACGGGTTAGAGAATCTGCAGCAGAACAATCCAGATCAAAAAATGATAGATTCTTTGATAGATTGGGATGATATTAAAAAAAGAACAGAAGAACATGTTAAGATATCTGCAGAATATTTATGGCAGGAAATTATACTGGATTCATGTAAGAAAAAATAGAAAGCTTAAAGAGACTTATGGAAAAGGTGTCGATTATTATTCCGATATATAATGAAGAAGCTTATATCAGACAGAGTTTAAAATCTGTAATGAGGCAAACATATAAAAAATTGGAAATTATTGTTATCAATGATGGCTCTACAGATCAAAGTCTACATATATGTAATGAGCTTAGCCAAAATGATGAAAGAATTTTTGTATTCTCTCAGATAAATACAGGTGTATCAACCGCACGTAATCGTGGCATTGATATTGCTACAGGAGAATATATTTTTTTCTTGGATGGCGATGATGCTATTCACCCGTTTCTCATAGAACATTTGGTTTGTCAAATGAAGAAGCATAATGTTGAACTGGCAATGTGTGAATGTAGAAAAATGACAAACCAACAAATGGAAAGTATTATATATGGGATTTCGAAAAGTGAAGAAGAAAAAAAAATCTGGACAAGGGGTCAGGCAGAAGAATGGTTTCATAAATATCCGAAAAGACTATCTGGTATAGGTGGAAAAATGATATTGCGGAAATTCATAGGAGATCTGCGATTTGAAAGGCAAATGATCTATGGGGAAGATACCTTGTTTTTGTATAATTTAATTTGTAAAAATCCGCGTGTTGCATATTTTAATGTAGAATGGTATTTTTACAGGCAACATTTATGTAGCGTTACTCATTCTGAAAAAGTGAAAATGGATGAGAAATATTTTGAGTGTACGAGAATAATTCGAAAAAGTGAATACGAGAAAAATCAGATGCCCTATGTATTATATTGGGAAGAATGGCTTTTGGAACAAATGGAGAAGAGCTTTGTGTTAATGAAAGAAAACAATAAAAAGAAGAGATGGAAAGAGTTAAGGAAAATGGCTGTTGCAGAGAGAAAGCATCCGTTGTTTTATAAACTGAATCTGTGCAGGAGACTACGATTTTGGATCTGTTTTTTTGCTTATCCATTGTATAAAAATTATTACAATGAATAAGAAACTGCTTCTGAGATCGAACTGAGGTTTAGATATTATAAGGAACATTATTTTAAGACTTTTGCGAAATTCTAGGAGAATAGAATGCTTGAAATGTTTAAATATTTAACACAAATTTTAGAAAAGGATGAACAGAGGATGTGGAGGTTTATAGCCTTTTTCTCTGTTATGGATTCCACAAAGTCAATGATAGGTGTTTTTTTAGGTGTTAATATCATTAATGCTGCTGTATACATAAACCAGATAACATCAAGTATGCTTTTTTTGTTGATTTTTATGGGGGGTGCATCCATTCTGTTGAAAATAATTGCGCTATATAGGATTAAAATAGAAAATCTATTTATATATAATAGTGCACAGAAGCTATCTATAAAGGTATTGGAACTATTTATTAAAGAAGACCTGGAACATCACAACAAAAAAAGTGGAGCAAAGATGTTGACTTCAGTTCGTAATGATACGGAGAAATGTATTAGTATTATCATATCATGCATTAATATTTGGGTTAATATGCTTTCGATGATTATGGGCTGCATGATTATAATCTATGTTTCAAAATGGGTGGGGGCAGTCAGTTGTATTGCAATAATATTGTTAATGACAGGATTTATATATATTAACCGCATACAAATGAATCTTTATGGAGAGAAACGCAGAATGTATGAGGTGAAAACAGCCTCACAGATTTTTACTGCGTTTGGTTTGTTTAAAGAAGTGAAAGTCGCAGGCTGTGCATCGGCTGTTTTACAGAAATATCGGGATGCAAGCGAAGGATACGCACATGTACATAGTGAATATGAGTATCGAACAAACTGTACGAATATGTTTATGCAGATTTCTGCAATGTCTATAGGTTATATCATGTTTGCAATTATAATAGGAACTAAATCGGATGTTCTATCTGCTGCAGCTTCAATATCAAAATATTTTATGATATTAGGCATAATCGTAGGAAGTGGGAGAAATATAATAAACGGAGTAAACAAGATAGAGTTTTCAAAAAAGTCTTATGAAACATTGCAGGAATGCCTGGACAGATATACAAAACTAAAACAGGAAGAGAAAGATTCTGCAAAAATCAGACAAAAAAAACTGACATTCCAAAAAGGGCTTACGGTTAAAAATTTGAAATTTTCCTATAACGAAAGGATGCAGATATTCGATGATGCTTCAATAGATGTTCCTGTAGGAAGTTCTGTTGCGATCATAGGGATTTCTGGCATAGGGAAGACTACTTTTCTTGACCTGCTTCTGGGACTTTTGAAGCCTCAGTCTGGAAATATTATTTATGATGATTATGACATTGTTACGCAGTCGGATGCGGAGGGAATATGTAGGGCAAATCTTGGAGAAATCGTAGGATACATCCCTCAGGTAGTGTACCTGAATGACGAAACAGTACGCAGAAATATTTCTTTTTTCGAAGAGGGGATTGATGAAGAGCGGGTCATTGAGTCCTTGAAATGCGCACAGATATGGGAAGATGTTGAGCAAATGCCCGAAGGAATCAATACTCTGATTGGGGAAAATGGCACAATTATTTCAGGTGGACAGCGTCAGAGAATGGCACTGGCAAGAGCTTTATACAGAGATTTTGAGATTTTGATCATGGACGAGGCAACAGCCGCTTTAAATATGGAGATGGAAAAAGCAGTAATAGATTCTATCAGGCAGGTAAAAGGAAATAAAACGCTGCTTATTGTAACTCATCATATGAGTTTGGCAAATGAATGTGATATAATTTATAAAATTGAAAACAAAAAATTTGTAAGAGAAAAATAAAATTTCATTATATATTTTGTCAATTTTGATGGAGGAATTTTAAATGGACAGTGGATATCAGAAATATACAAAAGATCTGGTTTCCATCGTTACCCCGGTTTTCAACGGAGGATACTATCTTCAGCGTATGCTGGATTCCATATTGAATCAGACTTATCCGCAGATAGAAATGATCCTGGTGGATGATGGCTCAACAGACGATACAGTCCAGACTGCCCAACGATACCAACAGAGATTTGCCGAACGAGGCTTTGGATATCGGATCATACAATCTGCCCATAAGAATGCATCTGCAGCAATCAACCAGGGCCTGCCGTATGTGACCGGAGAATATCTGATCTGGCCTGACAGCGATGACATATTGGAGTTGGAGTCCGTAGAAAAAAGAGTGGAATTTTTGAAAAAAAATCCGCAATATCAATGTGTCCGCTCACTGTCCTATTATTTTGACCCGGATTCAGGAGAATCACGGAAGGCAGAAGAGCAGATTGGAGATCTGGAAAAGGAATCTCTGTTTTGGGATATTTTAGAAGTCAAAACCTTTGTATGCTGTGGATGCTATATGTTAAAATCAGAACATTTTTTTTCAATATATTCGGACAGGCATATACCGGAATACCCTGTGGGACAGAATTTTCAAATGCTTCTGCCTTACATGTATCAACATAAATGCCCGACATTGCGAGAAGCGTTGTATGGTGTCTGTGTCAGGAAGGGCAGCCATTCCAGGAGGAAACTGACTCAGGCAGAGGAGGAACTGAAGTATTTGGACTATGAAAATCTGGTGGATGAGATTGCAGGCATCTGCGGTATTCATGATAAGAAATCCTTGAGTCGTATTGGATGCTGGAAAGCGAGACGCAGATACAGTATTTCAGTAAAATATGGACGTAAAAAGGAAATGCTTTATGCATTATATCAGCTATTTCTAAACCATGGGATGACAAAAACGTTGCTGATAGAGGCATTTTGGCGGCTATGGGATGATTTTTTTCATTAAAAAATGCGATAGCAGAGATTTATTGAAAGCAAATACCGATATGGAAGGAAAAGTATTTGGCGGCGTGTAAGATATGATGACATTTGCCTGGACAAGATACAGGCAGAGAGGAGCCGGCATGGAATTATATTTCAAAAGAGAGGAATGCTGCGGATGCGGGGCATGTGTGGATGTATGCCGGGTACAGGCTGTGCGTATGCGCCAGGATGGGGAAGGGTTTCTATATCCGGAAATCGACAGATCCATATGTGTGCACTGCGGCAGATGTGAAGAAGTCTGTCCTGTAAAAAAACATACCTTGCCGGACGAAGTCCTCCGGCCCGCAGGGCATGTGTTCAGGTGTGCCCTTGGGTATACCTTGACGGACAAAGCCCGCACGCTCCATAGGGGCATGGACTATGGGATGCCCTTAGAGAATCCTTCTGCCGAATGCTGGAATCAATACATCGGAGCAAGGGCAAAAAGTGCAGCGGTCAGAAATTCCAGCTCTTCCGGCGGTATGTTTTCAATCCTGGCACAATATGTCCTTGAAAGGAAAGGTGTGGTATTTGGTGCAGGCTATAACAGCAGGATGGAAGTGGTACATAGAGGAGCAGAGAATCTGGAACAACTGGAAAAGATAAAAAGGACCAAGTATGTCCAGAGCAATATACAGGGTATATTTTTAAAAGTAGAGCAGTGTTTAAAAGGGAGGCGGTGGGTGCTGTTCTGCGGTACGCCTTGCCAGTCACAGGCTCTTAGGCTTTTCCTTGGGCAGGAGTATGATACGCTGATCGTTGTGGATCTGGTATGCTATGGTGTTCCGTCTCCGGGAATCTGGGAAAATTATGTAAAGTATCTGGAGTACAGGCATCATGGGAAAATGACAGAATTTTCTTTTCGGGATAAGAGGGCGCAAGACTATGGGCATACATGTGCTTATGTGATCAATGGAGAGGAATATGCGGGTTCACTTTTTCAGGATAGGTTCTGCAGGATGTACTTTAAAAATTATATTCTGCGGCCTTCCTGTCATAGCTGTAAATTCTGTACGGTAGATCGAAGCAGTGATTTTACGATCGGGGATTTCTGGGGGATTGAGAAGGTTAGGCCGGATTTGGATGATGGCATGGGAAATTCAATGATGATCCTTCATACGGAGAAAGCAAGAAGAATTTGGGAACAAGTTCAGGAAGATGTGGACTGGTTTGAATGTACAAAAGAAGATCTGCTGCAGCCGCGTCTGACTAAGCCAACATGCAGGGCAAAAGGACGAAGAATGCTCCTGCTGCTATATAAACTGCTGCCATTTTTTCTATTTATAAGAGCAGCGGATGACCGGGCGTGGATCTGGAAATTGTTTCGAAAGAAATAGATGAAAAGCAGGAGGGGCTGTTTTGCAGCAACCCCTTCCTCAGTATCCGCTTTTTTACCTTGCGAATATCCTTTCCCATTCATCTAAAATATTCTCTTTTTCAAATTTTCGAACAGAATCTGCAGCCTGCCTGCCCATTTCTCTGCGCATCTCTTTATCATTCATAAGAACTTCCATTTTACATGCAAAATCTTTTATATCCCATGGCTCGACCAAAAAGCCATTTGTCCCGTCACATATGACTTCTTTTGGACCAGTTTTGCAGGAATAACAGACAGCTGGGAGTGAAAAAAACATAGCTTCAAGAAGAACCATTGCAAATCCCTCATTTCTGGAAGGAAGAACAAAGAATGCCGCATTCTTATAATATTCTTCAATATTAGATACAGCTCCAACGAAACGCATATTTTTAATGCCGGCTTTTGCTGCCTTTTTCTCTAAGGCGCTTCTATCTTTACCATCCCCTGCAACTACAACCGCCCAGTGTGTATATTTCGGTTCCAGCAGACTCCAGCTTTCAATCAACAAATCAAAGCCCTTCGCCTCCGTAAGTCTCCCTGCTGCTAAAATAAAAGGCAATTCCTCTCGTTTAAAAAACGTATCTTCATACGGAACAGGATTGTAGATTTGTGTCAGCGCGCATGTTAACCGAAGATTTTTCTGATAATATTTTTTATCTTCTTCTGTTAGGACGATCAGATGATTGGAATATCTTGTGACCATCCGCCTTACTATCTTCCTTAAAAAATGATTCCTTTCGAAGTGATAATAATAATTAAAATGTTCCCACGAAATCCAACGGATTTCTGGCATACGGTATTTCAGAAAAATGGAATAGCAGCCTAATATAATATCTACATCCACCAGAAAATCAGGACGTTCCCGGGACAATAGTGCTGTAAGGTATTGAAGATTTCCGATAATTCCAGGGTTCTTTCTTTCCTGCGCTGCCCAATAGACTTTAATGCTCTTATCTAATGAAAAGAATGTTTTTCCATTTCCTCCCAGGCTAATTAGGGAAACTTGATAACCGCGTTTCAACAGTCCATTTGCAATGATAGACAATACTCGTTCTGTTCCACTGGAATGGCTCATGTCGCCAATAAAGAAAAAAAGCCGTCTATGATTTTTATTCAATGTTTTTCTCCTCAATATATTAGACTTGCTCTGGAATATAAAATAATGTTTTCTGAACTTTAATCACAGAAAATATACTATATAGGCGATTAAAAGTCAATAGCTTAAGCAGACGAGGGGAAGCTTCTCTTGCAGAGAAAGACGCGGAGCTTGCCCGGAAGGAAGCCGAACTTGCCCGGGCGATGGAACTGTTGAAAAAATATAATATTGCATTTGTTTCATAACATCTGATTGTTTTTTATCCAAATACCAGAAGCCAGTAAAGGCGGAACACCTTGCCTTGACTGGCTTCTGGTATTTGAACCTGGATAGTCAAGTAGCTCAAAGAAAAATTTTCAGACAACTTACTTACGCATGTGATCTGCCTATCAATACCTTCTTCCCCCTGAAAGCAAATCCGTATTTCCTGATCCTTTCGGCCGGCACGCCTTTTGCTTCCAGAGAGACAGCATATTCTTTTTCTTCGATCTGCTGCAGCGCCGCTTTTACCGTGTCTTCCAGATCTTTCTCGTCTTCTGAATCCTGAATTTTGAACTCCAGGATAATTCCGGGCTCCTGTATATCCTTTGGTTCAAGCATAACGTCATATCTTCCAAATCCGCTTTCACGGTTTGATGTAATGATATAACGATCCTCCAATGTCACCATCAGTCCTAATACAAATCCATGATAAAAGCGCTCCGGTTCACGTTCTTCGGATGGCTTGCCGCCGCTGTCAAAGTAACTGAACGTTGTCTTTGCTACCCGGTTCATATAGATATTCATTGCTTTCAGATCATCCAGCAAAAGAGCTTTTATAAAATCATTGTAATTGGAAGCAGAAGACGCAAACCATCCCTGCACCATACTGCGGAACATGATCTTCGTTTCATAATTGGTGATTTCCAATTCATAGACAGGCTTCCACTCACGGCCTGGCACATAGCTTGTCTCACATCGTTTTACCCGGAGATAGCCGCTTGCCAAAAGCAGGCTCCAAATGGCATTTTCATCCAGGTCAAGCTGGTTATAAACAATCTGCTCTTCAATCTCAGTTAAAATAGTTTTTCCATCCAGCAACTGTTTAAATGACTCTTTGACCTGCTTCGTCCCTTCCCTGATCATCTTTCCTGCCAGACTATTGCTGCTCGTATTTGCCCAATAAGGAGCAAACTGATGTTTATCCAGGTAATGAATGATAGACCATGGATTGTATATATCTGTTTTATGGCCGAAAACAAAGCCGTCATACCAACTCCTCACCTCATCTTTCCTATTCGAAAGATGATATTCGTCTAATGCAGCAAAAACCTCCTCTTCTGTGAATCCAAAGCATTCCTCATATTTATCCGATGTTGTTGTTACGACTTCCAGGTTGTTAAAATCCGAAAAGATAGATTCCTTACTGATCCGGGTTATTCCTGTCATAATTGCACGTTCCAAATAGGGGTTCCCTTTAAAAGCCGCATGAAACAGACTGCGCGTAAAAGCTGCCAATTCTTCCCAATAACCATTTACATATGCCTCCTGCATAGGAGTATCATATTCATCCAGAAGGATGACAGCCTTTTGACCATAATATCGGTACAGATAACCAGACAGTCTCCGGAGTGATATCGTAATATCTGTATCATCACTATCCGAAGATATTCCATCATAGTATTTTTTGTCTTTTTCTCCAAGAATACCTTCCTTTAACAGAAAGTCGTATTGGTTATACAGGTCTACAATCGTCTCACATATTTTTTTCCGTGCCTGTTCGTAGGATACTTCTTTAATATCTGAAAAACTCAAAGATATGACCGGATAGGTTCCCTGGAGTTTCCGATATGCATCTTCTTTCCATATATTCGTTTCCAGGAAAAGGCTGCTGCCCGAATACTGCACTGAAAAAAAATGTTCTACCATACTCATCGTCAGTGTTTTTCCAAATCGGCGCGGCCGGGTAATCAATGTGACATCATCCATGGATTCCCACCACTCTTTGATAAACATGGTCTTATCTACATAAAATACATTCCGTTTGATTATCTTTTCAAAATCCTGGAGACCGATTCCAACGGTTCTTGCCATACCGACACCTCTCTCTAAAATACACACAGCGCAATAAGTTTCTTTCATTATAGCTGTTCTCTGTCTAAATCACAACCGCAAATAACCATATATACGATCAGTCAGTTGGAAGATAAATTTGTTTTGGGATATACAACCGTTCAGAAGCTGAAAGAGTAAGAAGCAATGAATTATATTGGTTGTTGAGTGAAGGCAGCGATTACAGAAAAAACAATCGCAAAGCGGCTTACTATACGACAAGTGCCAAAAAAGCCCCTGTTTTAGGAGCTTTTTGCAGGCAGGCCGCCAGAATTGACTGTTCATCAATAACGGCCGCGGCTGCCGTGAGCTTGGACAGCCGCATAAATGTATGTTTTTTCAGCGATTTGTATCTTCTTTATTATTAATGTTTGTTAGAAAACCACGCCGGCTCATATTCTGTATGTGCAGATCGTGTATATAGCAAGGGGATACATTGACTGCGCGGCAGACTGCTGAGATATGTATCTTACGATGAAAGTGATATAGATGCCGCATTTGGAATGGCAGGAGTTAAATGTTAAACGCAGATTGGTATTGAAAAAATATGAAAATCGTGTTAAAATTTACTCACTATTTGATGCGTCGTCTTGTCGTATAGTAAGCCGCTTTGCGACAAGCCGTATACACTGAGAATATCAGCTCAGAATTGTAATTTCCAGGGAGGTCGGATGAGCCGTGTGGAACAGAAGATGGAATGAAAAAGAAGAGATGGAACCAAAGCTTGGCTTGGAAAAGGCGGAAGAGATTTTAAGAAACGTATATCAGGCAGCTGGTATTGCCCCGCCTGAGAATTGTGCGGAAATACTTCAACGGGGAGCAGAAAAGAATTTCTGAATGTGAAGTGAAGATGCCTGAGTTTTAGCTGTGTCAGAGATTGCGGTGACGTTTTACAGAGAGGGTACTCTTTTCAGAAAACAGAAAGGATGCCCTCTTTCAATATCATCGTGCGCAGAAAGGTGAAAAAGATGGTTGTATTATTGATAGGCGGCGGCTGTGTGCTGATGGATGCGATGATCAGCAAATTAACCAAAAACGGCCATCGCGTGTACCTGCTGACAGGGCAGAAGAACAATCGTTTTTCCTACAAGCAGGTGTTTGAAAAATATAATTTTCCGTATGACAGCGGAAGCATCAAAGATATTTTTGAGAGTACGAGGCCGGACGTGGTCGTATTTATGGGGGCATACGATACGAACTTTGACTGGGGGGAGGACGCGAGACAGGACTCGGTGCGCTATGTGGCCGGGCTTGTCAATATCCTGTCCGCTTACAGTGTGGTCAAGGAAGGGAAGTTTGTCTATTTTTCTTCTCAGGAAGTATACGGCGGAGTCTATATTGACAACATCGGTGAAGAAGAGCCGGTATCCCCGAAAGGGTTTAAAGCAATGGCCATGGTCCAGGGAGAGGAAACCTGTGAGAATTTCCGAAGGACGCAGGGCGCGGATACGCTGATCCTCCGGTTTGACCATATGTACTGGATACCGGAAAAGGGGAAGTCGGAGGACAACGATTGTTTCCGGATGTGCCTGGAAGCCCTGAAAACGGGAAAAATCTCAGCCAACGAGAGACGGGCTTTTTCCATGATCTATTTGAACGACGCGGTGGAGCTGGCATACAGGGTCCTGTGTGAGAAAGATCCCACACATTCCCTTTACCACATTTCTTCCATGGAGCCGGTTAATGAAAAACAGCTTGCCGGGAAGGTACAGGAAGCGATGGGGGCCGGGATCACGGTGACAGACAGTTCGGTGGGGGCAAACAGCCGCCTGGTTCTGGACAGCGGTAGGTATAAGAAAGAGTTTGGCTTTGAACTGTTCACCGACTATGACAAGGGGATCAAGCAGATCGTCCACTACATGAAGCGCCACAGCAATTCGTTCGTTTCGGAAGAGGATGAAGGCGGCGGGATGGCTCTGAAGATCTGGAACCTTGTCAGGCGGATCTTCAAGGCGCTGTTTCCATTTGCGGAGTCGATCGCAATGTTTGCACTTGCCTTTTTCCTGAACGGCCAGGCGGCTGACAGTGAATTCCTGGCGAAGCTGGATATCTACCTCCTGTATGTATTGCTGTTTTCCGTTGTTCACGGCCAGCAGCAGGCTGTTTTCTCTGCTCTGCTGGCGATGGGCGGCTACTGCTACCAGCAGATGTCAGTCCATTCCCTGTTTGAAGTGCTGCTTGATTACAATACATACGTCTGGATGGCACAGCTCTTTATCGTGGGACTGGTTGTGGGCTACATGAAGGACCAACTGAGCTTCATCCGGGAAGAGGGGAGATGCAGGGTTCAATATCTGAACGGCCAGCTTAAGGACATTGAAGATATCAATGACAGCAACGTGAAACTCAAACATAATTTTGAATCCCAGGTAGTCAATCACAGGGAAAGCCTTGGGAAGATCTATGAGGTCTCTTCCTCACTGGAGCAGTACGGGCCGGAAGAGGTGCTTTTTTATGCGGCGCAGGTGCTGTCAAAGCTGATGGACTGCAGGGATGTGGCAGTATACAACGTAGCCAACGGGGATTACGCAAGGCTCTTTTCCTCCACATCCCCGGAAGCGCGCAGGCTCGGTAATTCGATTAAATATTCGGGGATGGAGGAACTGTATGGGGAACTGAGGGCGCACAGGGTTTACATCAACCGGAATATGGTAGAAAAAATGCCCATGATGGCAAGCGCAGTCTATTCGGAGGATTCCATGCAACTGATCATCATGCTCTGGGGCGTTCCGTGGGAGCGCATGACGCTTGGGGAGGCCAATCGGCTCACGATTGTGGGATTCCTGATCCAGAATGCGGTAGTACGTGCCAACCGTTATCTGGACGCACTCAGGAATGAGCGTTATGTGGAAGGGACCAGCGTGTTGGAGGAGGAAGCGTTTACGCATCTGGCAAAAGCCTTTTTCGACGCAAAGGATAAGGGCCTGACGGAGTATATTCTGCTGGAAATCATAACCAATGAATGGAACTGCGAGTATGCGGCGGATTCCCTGGGCAGAACGATGCGGCAGACAGATTATCTGGGACTTTTCAAAGGCGGACATCTGTATGCGCTTCTGCCGAATACCAACAGGGAGAATGTGGGCGGTATCATAGAGCGTTTCCGCGATTTGGGGTATGAGTGCCGGATCGACGAGGAGGCGGTGCTATGACCATGGCAAGAGATGAATACATTTTTTTGATAATCCTTGCGGTCAATCTGATTGTGTCGGTTCTCTACCTGGCGGCAGGGATCGTGCTCATGGTGCCTGCGCGCATCGCTGGCGGATGGGAACGACGAGGAGATCCTGTATGACAACAGAAGAACTTATGTGATCCGTTTCATCGAGATGATCCTCTGCCCGGTCATTGTTCCGCTGTTCTTTTTTATGGGGCATCTGTTTTACCTGTTTGTATTCTGGCGGGACGCAAACCTGGTGGACGTGGTTTTCAGCAAAGACCGTGTAAAAACCAACCTGAAGGCGGACGAAGAGGCAGAACGCAACATCATTCCCCTGGAGGAGGCACTCCTGGTGAATGAGAAAAAAGACCTGCGCTCGGTGTTTGTGAATGTGATGCGCGAGGATATCAGAAATTCACTGGCGTCCATTACCCTGGCGCTGGACAGTGAGGACTCGGAGACTTCTCACTATGCGGCGGCGGTTTTGTCGGATGAACTGAATAAATTCCGTATCTTCGTGCAGAAGCAGCTCACGCAGGTTCGGGAGAAAAAGGATTCCGATACGGAGGGGGAGGAGATTCTGGTAGATTATATGGACAGCATTCTCAAGCAGCATGTTTTTTCGGATCATGAACAGAGAAAATATGTAAACGAGATGGCAGAGGCGGCGGAACTGCTCTATGAAAAAGATGCTTCCAGGATCACGCTGGAACGATATGAGGCGGTCTGCCTGAGAACCCTGGAGATGAAGGATTATGGTGCCGCGGAAACATGGTGCCGGCGCATGGAAGAACAATACCCGGACGAACTGTCCGCGTACACCTGCAGGCTGAAGCTCTATTTTGCCAGGCAGGACAGGGAAGCCTTTTTCCAGACCCTGGATGCCTTGAAGAAATCAGATGTGGTGATTGACCGTGAGACGCTGGAACTGATTCGGATCTTCAGTACAAGGAGGCAATAAAGATGTCAATGGCAATACTTTCCGTACTGCAGCTCACAGAGGTCGCGGCAGCCTATGTTTTCGTAATCCTGCTGCTGCCCTGGCTGTTTCTGCGCAGGAGGCTTGCAGGCTTCGGCAGTGTGCCCGTGAGATTTATGATCTATTTCCTTACCGGAAATTTTTACATCATCAATCTGGTATACCTGCTGCAGCTCTTACATATCTCCTGCTGGCTGACGCTGTTTCTCGGAACATTTGCTCCGTTCATAGCGACGGGTTTTGTGAAATACAAAGGGGGGCTTTTGGCGGCTCTGGAGAAAAAGCTTGTTCAGATCCTGCTCGTCCTGGGAGGGGAGACGGGAAGGAAGACATTGTTTCTCCGTCTGCGGAGAAGGATGAAAAGGCTCTTGGCAGCCCTCAGCAGAAAAGGCAGTGAAGCCGTAAAAAAATTCGGATTTGAGATCCTGGTTGTATTCGGGCTGATCCTGCTTCTGGTCTATATGTACGGGACAAATGCAGTCAATGTCTACGGATACTGCGCATCGGATGTTGTGCTGCATAACTACTGGATCAACGAGATGGGGCACAACAACATATTTGCTGACGGCGTGTATCCCTTTGGCATGCACTGTCTGCTGTACCATCTTCACGGACTGTTCCGGATACCTGTGTATGTGCTGCTCCGGCTTTTTTATGTGGTGCAGACGGTTATGATCCACCTGGTGCTGCTGGCATTTCTGCGGTGCGTGTGTAAGTCAAAGTATGCTCCGTACATCGGGATCGTGATTTATATTGTTTCGAACCGGTTTTACCACTATACCTATATCAGATATCACGCCACACTGCCCCAGGAGCTGGGTATGGCTTTTATACTGCCGGCTGCCTATTTTGCAATGGCCTTTCTCCAGGAGAAAAACGTTGTGTCCAGGCTGAAAGAGGCGGGGGATGCAGGAGCAGAAGAGGCGGAAAAAGTTGGCGGGGAGGAAAAGAAGGAAAAGGGCATTACGGTTTCGGGACTGTATCTTGCCCTGTTTGCGGCCAGTATTTCCCTGACGCTTACCATTCATTTCTACGATACGTTTATTGCCGGACTGTTTTGTATTGCAATCGGGGTAGGATTTTGTTTCCGCGTATTTCGATGGGAATATTTCAAACGGATTGTGGCGGCCGGAATTGCCGGGATCGTGATCGCGGTGCTTCCCATGGGCGCGGCCTATGTTACCGGGACGCCTCCGCAGGGATCACTGAACTGGGGGATTTCCCAACTGCAGTCCGCTGCATCCGTTTCAGGGGGAACGGGTACAGATGGCGGAAACAAGGCAGGAGAAGGGCCGACGGTACTGGAGAATATTCTGGACAGGATGGAGTTCTTTGTGACAAACGATATGGAAACCGCCCAGGTGCTGGTAGGAAGCATCGGCCTGCTTTTTGTGTTGGGGCTTTTGTGGATACTGTTTCGGAAAGTGGACTATGGGGCGGTTCTGGTATCGTTCAGTATTTATATGGCGACCATGGCTGTTTTTCAGGCGGCGTCTGAGCTTGGGATCATGCAGCTTTTGGAGGTTACACGTTATTCCGTGTATCTGGGATATGGGATTCCGGCAGTCTGGAGCCTGTGCGTGGATGCACTGATCTTGATTCTGTTCCGGAAGGCAATCGTTCTCAATCTCTGCTCCTTTGCAGCCCTGGCGGCATCCTGCGTGCTGACGGTAAGAATGGGAGTGCGGCCTCCTACCTGTGTCACCCCTTATGAGACGAATGAAGCGATCATCTGTCTCAATAACATCATACGTGAAAACAAAGGGCAGGCATGGACGATCTGTTCCGCCAATGACGAACGCCAGATGATAGGGGACTGTGACTTGGGCTTTCATTATGAAACCATCAAGTTTTTAAAGGAGATGCGTTCCATCGATGAGGAGACCGAAATTACGATCCCTACATCTACGGTGTATTTCTTCATTGAGAAGATCCCGCTTCTGTACAGAGATCCGATCAATACGGAGAAGGCTACGCGGCGGGTATCCCCGGAGGGGGCCGGAAAACCGCTTTCGGAGGAGCCGGGGATCAAGCCCTATACCGAGGAGAGGCGATGGGTCACAATGTCGCATATGTACTATTGGGCATTGGCTTTCAAAGAACTCTATCCGAATGAGATGGAGGTCTATTATGAAACGGAGCAGTTTGTATGCTACCGCGTAAGACAGAACGGATACAGCTTGTATAATTTTGCGATTGATTACGGATATAACGGATATGACGAGACAAAGAAAGATCAGGAGAGGGGAACATGATATCACGCCGAAATTTTTTCATAATGACAATCTTAATGTCGGTTGTATTCTTTCTGTGTATGTTTATCAACAACATGAAGGACATATCCAATGATTATGAGGTCAATGCATTTGTCACCGGGACGGCGGAGGATTATCCTTCCAAGGTCAGCATCTACATGCCGGACGGGCTGAGAGAGAAGGAGGAACCAGAGGAGGAGACTCAAGAAGGGGCGTCGGAGGATGAGGCTGTCTGGGTTTCCCGCAATAAGGCAGTATTCATCGGAGCTGAAAACGGAAAGCTTGGGGAACTCGTAAAGACATGGGCTTCTTACACAAAGCGGGATGTCTCCGGATATGAAACCCTTGCCTCCTTAAATGCAGCGGAAGGGGAGCAGGAGCTTCCGGAAATGCTGGTCATTGATCCCGGCTGTATTGACTGGATGCAGGAGAGTGAAATCGGATTTTTGACCGAGTGCATAGAACGGGGAACCCATCTGGTATTCGCATCCCTCCCGGATGTATCGGTGATAAAGAGAAGCCGGCAGGTCCGGGAGCTTCTCGGCATTCGGGAAGTGGAACAGGATCAGACGACGGTGAAGGGGATTCATCTGTACGGCGGTTTTCTGCTGGGCGGAGAGACGGTCTATATGACAGATAAGAAGGAGGAGCGGAAGTTTCAGGACATGGAGCTTACATTTCCCTGGTACAGTCTGGCCTCCGGAACCAAGGTATATATGAAGGGAATCCCGAAGGACGAGGAAACAGAGACGGAGGATTATCCGGTTGTGATATGGAGGAAAAGCTTCGGCTCAGCGTATGTATTTGCCGTAAACGGCGGATATATGGAGGGAATGTCCGGCCTTGGGCTGCTTTCCGCCATGTCCTCCGAGATGTACCGGTATGAGATCTATCCGGTGGTCAATGCACAGAGTATCGTGCTGGCCGGCTATCCCAGCCTGGCCGATGAGAACCGGAACGTGATGCAGAAATATTATGAACGTTCCATGCCGCTTCTCCATCAGGAGTCGATTTGGCCGAATATCACCACGGCCCTCCAGGATTATGAGATCGGCCTTACCTGTATGATGACGCCGCAGTACGACTATTCGGATGGGAAACTTCCGGACGCCCAAAGGCTTAAGGACTATATGAAAAATTTCCATGAAAAGTCGGTGGAGGTCGGCTGGTCGGGGCTGAGTATCTCGGATACGTCTGCGGCTGAGAAGCTTTCCTGGGATCAGGAGTTTCTGTCGGATGCGGTGGGCAGCTATGAGTTTGCCTCTTTTTACGCGGGAGACATGGACGAAGGGGAGGCGATGGAGGCTCTTGGGTCAGAGCTTTTGTCGTCGGTGCGGACAGTCGTACGGGATTATGACGAACAGGCAGTAAGCCCTCTGGGATATCTCTCCGAGCATATTACGGAGCAGCGTGCGGTTATGGACGGCACAGAGTATTCCTTCCGGAAGGATTTTCGGGCAAGGTGTGTGGAAACGGCGCTGGGATACCTCAACATGTGCTGCGATATGGAGCGTGTGGCTTACCCGAAAAACAAGAAAGATTCCTGGGATGAGCTGTCCAAAGAATTTGTGAGAAATGTTGACGTGTTCGGAAAGACATTCAAGGGCTTTGACAAGGCGACGGCATCCCAGTGCGACGAGAGAATCCGCAGCTTCCTGTTATTAGACTATACGGACAGGCGGAAAGGGAATACGGTGTATCTGCAGATCAGCGGGGTGGACACTGCCGTATGGTTTGTGTTCAGGAATTACGGCAAAGGCATAAAGGAAGTAGAGGGCGGAAGCTTTCGGGAGCTGGAAGAGGGCGTTTATCTGATCCGGGCGGACAAAAGTGAGGTTGCGATTACACTCGAACCGGCTGACGAGAGGTATTATTACGGATACTCTGAAAGGAGATAGCAAGTGAAAGTCTGCATAGTAGTAGAGGGATGTTATCCATATGTGACAGGCGGAGTATCCAGTTGGGTACACGGTCTGATCCAGTCTTTTCCGAAGCTGGAATTTATCATCCTGGCGATCATCAGCAACCGTTCCCTGAGCGGCAAATTTACCTATGAGCTGCCGGAAAATGTTTCGGAGGTGCATGAGCTGTATCTGGAGGATGCCGACTGGAACCGGAAGGGCCGCAGAAGATGCAGGCTGAGCAAGGCGGAGTACCAGGCGTTTCGGAGTCTGGTACGGAACCGGCGCGTGGAATGGGAGACGGTATTTCGGATGTTCCAGGAAAAACCAATTTCGCTGGATAAGTTCCTGATGGGAGAAGATTTCCTGAAAATCGTCCGGGAATCTTATGACATGCATTACAGTCAGCTTGTCTTTTCGGATTTTTTATGGACGATCCGATCTGTGTACCTGCCGCTTCTGTTTGCCCTGAAGATGAAGCTGCCCAAAGCGGATCTGTATCACTGCGTGGCAACCGGATATGCGGGAGTGCTTGGAAGCATGGCAAAGGTTCTTTACGGCAGCCGCCTGCTGATCTCGGAACACGGGATCTACACCAGGGAACGGGAGGAAGAGCTGCTCCGCGCGGACTGGGTGCAGGGGGTGTACAAAAACATCTGGATCGACCAGTTTAAGAAGATGTCAAAGCTGGCATACGACAAGGCGGATCTTGTCACCAGCCTTTATGAATATGCCAGGGAGCTCCAGATCGACCTGGGATGTCCTGTGGAAAAAACCATGGTGACGCCGAACGGGGTATCCGTAGAGCGGCTGAAAGACCTTCCGGGAAAAACAAAGGAGGATGAAGGAAGGATCAACGTCGGCGCCGTGCTCCGCGTAACGCCGATCAAGGATGTAAAGACCATGATCCAGGCATTCAGCTTTGCAAAGGAGAGGGAACCCAGGCTGAAGCTCTGGATCATGGGCCCCACGGACGAGGACGAAGGGTATGCCCGGGAATGCCGGGAACAGGTGGAAGCGCTGGGGATAGAGGACGTGGTATTTACCGGGCGGATCGATATCCGGGAATATCTGGGCAGGATGGACATGACGATCCTGACCAGCCTCAGCGAAGGCCAGCCCCTCACGATCCTGGAGGGCTATGCGGCGCACAAGCCCGCCATAGCTACGGATGTAGGAAACTGCAGGGGCCTGATCTACGGGGAGAACGACGGGTTCGGCGACGCGGGGATCGTGGCCCACATTATGAATGTGGAGGAGATCGCACAGGCCATGGTGGATCTGGCAAGAAATGAGCCGATGCGCCTGCAGATGGGGGAAAACGGCTATCAGCGGGTGGTTTCAGGCTACCAGATCGAGCATATGCGTGAGAAATACCAGAAAATCTATAAGGACTTTTCTGACAGCATGGGACTTCGCTGGGAGGAATAGCGGAATAGCGGATGGGAGAGGAGAATGTCAATGGCAGGCATAGGAAGTAAACTAAGTAAGATATTTGAAAAGAGTACGATCACAACATATCTTATCGGATTTGTATACAGCTCCATGTCCACGGTGACTCCGATGTTTGTGATCATCCTGAATATTCTGGTGATGGGGTATTTTCTGGAGTTCGACAGCCTGGGGCTCATAGAAAGGGAATTGTTTTCCTGCTCCGTGCTGTATATATTTATATTTTCACTTCTGACCTGTTCGCCGTTTAATTCAGTCCTGTCCAAGTATATGTCGGATGTGATCTATGAAGAGCGGTATCAGGATATCCGGCCCTGCTATTATCTGGGGCTGCTTATGAACCTTTTGCTCAGCAACCTGCTGGGAGTGCCTTTCTGTCTATGGGAGCATTTTGTAGGCCGGGTGGACGTATTCTATGTATTTACGGGGTACTGCGGCTATATTGCGCTGGTGCTGGTTTTTTATTCCATGATCTATCTTTCCATTGCGAAGGCGTATCAGAAGATTTCTTTATTCTATACGATCGGTATGGTATGGGCGTTTGTCTTTTCCCTGTTCCTGCGGTTCATTATGAAGTGGGGAATCAGAGAGAGTATGCTGTTTGCGCTGACCACCGGCTTTTTCCTCATCGCCTTTCTGGAAATAGCCCTTGTGAAGCGTTACTTTCAGAAAAGCAGCAACCGGTATGCGTCGGTTCTCAGGTACTTTAAAAAGTACTGGCAGCTGGTGGTCGCAAACTTCTGCTATATCCTGGGCCTGTATGTACACAATTTTGTATTCTGGACTACGGATATGAGGATGGTGCTTGTAAAGACCTTTGTCTGCAACCAGCCGTATGACATGGCCACATGCCTGGCCATGTTTACCAACATCTCTGCCACGATCATTTTTATCACCCGGGTGGAAATGTTTTTTCACGAGAAATATAAAAATTATTCCGAATCGGTCATCGGCGGGCGCGGCAGGGACATTGACATTGCCAAAAAGGAGATGTTCCGCCAGCTTTCCACGGAACTGATGAGCCTGGTGCGGATTCAGTTCATTATTACGACGGTGGTGTATCTGGCCTGCGTCGTGCTTCTTCCGCGGTTTGGTTTTTCCAGTTTGACGCTGCGGATCTATCCATGCCTGGTAGTGGGATACTTTATCGTGTTTTTGATGTACTCGGAAATTATATTTTTGTACTACTACAACGATCTGGGCGGAGCGGCTCTGACATCACTGACCTTCTGCCTGGTGACCTTATTCGGAAGTATCCTTGCGTCAAGGCTGCCGGAGCTGTGGTATGGGCTGGGCGTTGTGCTGGGAGCATTTTCCGGATGGACGACGGCGTATTTCCGCCTGCGGCATATTGAAAGAAACCTGGACCGGCACATCTTCTGCGTAGGGTCGCTGCTGAATCCGGGGATGGGGACGCAGCCGCCGGGAAAGGTATATGACAGAAAGATACAAACAAGGAGCGAGGAGGTCTAGCGATGGACAGCGATTGGATTCGGTTTGGAATCAGCTTTGCAGGGATTTTGCTGATGGTGGTCAGCTTCGTGATGCATTCCTACAAAAAAATTACGGTGAACTATACGGTGATCTGGGAACTGCTGGGGCTCGCACTGCTTCTGACCGGCGTTGTCCCTGTTTTTTCACAATGGACCAGGCAGCTTGCGTCAGGAACAGGACTGGCATTTTTCTGTGTGGGAGCCATATTTTTGTTCGAGGAGTTCAGAACCAGCGCGATGATCTCCCAATTGATCTTAAGGGAACGGGAAATGGCCATGCATGTGGCTTTGCTCAATCAGGAAAATGAGGCGATCCTGAAAGAACTGGAAAGTTTGAGCAGGATGGTGGCGGAGGAACATGAAAAAAAGGAAGAGGAGAACAATGGCTCTGGAGAAACGAAAGCGTGCGGAGAGAAAGAAACTCTTGTTTGTGGTTAACACATTGGGCCGGGCAGGTGCGGAGACTGCGCTGCTGGAGCTGTTAAAAAAGCTGGATGGCAGGGAGTATCGGCTTTTTCTGTATGTGATCATGGGACAGGGGGAGATGGCGGGGGAACTGCCTTCTCATGTGAAGCTTTTGAATCCCAGATTCAGCAGATGTTCCGTTTTGGAAAAAAAGGGGAAGCGGGTCATGGTACGGACCATATTGTCCGCCTTTTTTCGAAACGGAGGATGTCTGGACAAGCTTTGTTTTATTCTGAAAAACCTTGCGGCCATGAGAAAGAAAGGTATATTCCAGCCGGATAAGCTTTTGTGGCGGATGCTTTCAGACGGGGCGCACCGTTTCGACGTGAAGTTTGATATGGCTGTGGCTTACCTGGAAGGGGCTTCGGCTTACTACGTGGCGGAGCATGTAAAGGCAGACAAAAAATGCGCCTTTGTGCACATTGATTATGAGAGCGCAGGGTACACAAGGGAGATGGACCAGGGCTGCTGGGAGCGATTTGACCGGATTTTCACCGTTTCGGACGAGGTGAAGTCCCATTTCCTGGCGTTCTATCCCGAATACGCGCCTAAGACGGATACGTTTCATAACTTAATCGACCAGGAGGCGGTCAGGAACCGGGCAAAGGAAGGCTCCGGATTCCGGGACGGCTACCCGGGGGCGCGGCTTTTGACGGTGGGCAGGCTGACTTATCAGAAGGCGTATGACATCGCGATTGACGCCATGGGGCTTTTGAAGACTTCGGGCTGCCGGGCCAGGTGGTACGTGCTGGGCGAGGGGGACCAGAGGGCGGCGCTGGAGAAAAAAATCGCGGCTGCGGGACTGGAAGAGGATTTTGTGCTGCTCGGCGCCGTGACGAATCCGTTTCCCTATTATGTCCAGACGGATCTTTACATACATGCGACCAGATTTGAAGGAAAGAGTATTGCGATCCAGGAGGCGCAGACTTTGGGATGTACGGTGATCGCCTCGGACTGCAACGGCAACAGGGAACAGATCACAGACGGGGTGGATGGAATACTCTGCGAACTGGCTCCCCGGGCGATTGCGGACAGTATCGCGGCGCTTTTGAAGGACGAAGACAGGAGAAAAAGGCTGGGACAGGAAGCGGCAAAGAAGACGACGGCTCAGAAAGAGGAGATTCAGAAGCTGCTCAGAGTCCTGGAATAGTGTGAAGTATCGTATGAAAAAAGATGCGGGGCATGGAGGCAACAGCATGGAGAATAAAGAATTACTGATCATTATACCGACTTACAATGAGGGAAATAACATTCTGAGGCTGCTGATGCAGTTGGAAGAACTGGGAATGAAGGATAAGGCAGACATTCTGATCGTCAACGACGCTTCTACGGATGCAACCAACTGGATCGTAAAAGAGATGCACTATCCCATGCTTTCACAGCTCTACAACATGGGGTACGGCTGCGCGCTGCAGACCGGCTACAAGTATGCGGTTCGCAGGGGATATCAGTATGTGATCCAGATGGACGGGGACGGACAGCATGATGTGTGCAACATTCCCGTGATCTATCAGATGCTGACGGAGCAGGATGCTGACGGACAATATCCGGATATCGTGCTTGGGGCGAGGTTTATGGAAGGAAGCGCCGACTTTCCGGTTTCCCTTCCCAAGAGGATTGTGTATTCCATGTTCCGCTGGCTGATACGTATGGCAACGGGAAAGAAGATCTCAGACCCCACCACGGGACTGCAGGGTTTAAGCCGGAAAGCCTTTTTGTACTATTCGAAGTATGACCATTTCGACGACAAATACCCGGATGCGAATATGATCATACTCATGATGCTGCTCAAATTCCGGATCGTGGAGATCCCGGCGGTGATGCACGCGAGAAAGGAAGGAAAAAGTATGCATTCGGGGCTGAAGCCGTTTTGGTATATGCTTCGGGTGATGTTCAGTGTTATGGTCGTTTTGTTCCGTGTAAGCGTTCTGAAAATGGACGCAGAAGTGGGGCTTTTAAGTGCGGACAAGATCTGATGCGTCCGCCGGACTCTATTTGGGAAGGATGCTGATGTCCATGCTTCCCAGAAAAAAGCCGTATTCAGAGCAGGTTCCTTCGTTGGCGGGAAGGACTCTGTGTCCGGAAACCGGGTCGCTGATCTGAAAGTAGAGATCATAGGTTCCGGTGGCATACTCCCGGACTGTTACGGGAATCGTAAGCCGGATTTCTTCACCGGGATTCCAGAAGCGGGTATCAGTTTCTACAGCCAGGGAATATGTCTCGCCGGTTTCTTTTTTCACCAGAACCAGGGACACGTCAAAGGGCCGGTAGCAGTTGGAAAAGCCTGTATTCTGGAGTGTGATGTTTACCGCCGCGTTTTTTTCCCAGGGCAGCATGGAGGGGCATTCAAAGGAGCGGAGAACATACCGGTATCCCAAGTGTCTGGAGATATAGTCGAATCCGCTCATGCCGTTATAGGGAGAATTTTCCTGGCAGGTATGTGCACGCCATTTGGAAAATACGTTGTCGTCATAGGCGCTGTTGAGATAGGAAACATGGGTGCTTGAGAGATCTTTTACCGCTGCGGCAAAATCATTGCGGGGATTGGGGATCACCACCTCTCCCCCGTTTGGCACATAGCTGCATAAAAGCTGCTGGAAACCAATCTCATCCTGCCTGCTGTTTTTGTGATAGAGGGAGAAAGCACCCGAGGCAGAGCCGACGGCATAGGTGTTGAGATCTGTTTCAGACCCCAGCATACCGTCGTTGAACAGGCTGAGCCTGGAAGCAAAAGTGCCGCTGAAAGCCTCGGAGCGATCCAAAGGCGTCGTGGAGCCGGTCAAAAGCCGCCATTGCTGGGGGGTGCGGACGGCCAGGAAAATCTTCGGATCTGTGACGGAAGCCAGGTGGCTTGTCAGGGTGATCATATCCTCCGCATTCGCATAGCTGGAACCGTGCATTTCCCCCCATGGGCCGATGAAGATCCCCTGTAGGATATATACGCAGTCGGAGTAACGGTTTACTGCTTCGGCGGTCTGGGACATATGGTTCAGGATCAGGGAGAGTTCCCGGGGTTCAGATGCCGCTGCGTCGCCGTCCCAGTCATAGAAAAAGCGGACGATCAACTGCCTGCCTGTTGACTGCCAGCTCTGCAGCACCTGGTTCAAAAAGGAAAGTCCTTGTTCGCTGATGGGGCGGTCCGCATAGTTTTTCAGGTTAAATTCCAGCAGGACGAGGCCGGCATGGTACTCCTGTTTGAGAATCCCGGATAGATCATAGTCCGTATCGTCCGAAACCATGTAGTTGTGGATCTGGTACCAGCCGATGTAGGGATTTTGAAGTTCTTCCGCAGATTCGGTAAAACCTGTGGGAGTAGAATGGACAAAACGCATTGCCAGGAATAAAAGTAAGATTCCGAGGACTGCGCAGAAACATAATAATGAGATAACCGCTGAAATCATTTTTTTGAAATTCATGGTAGTTTGGATTCCTGCCTTAACAAAAATTTATTCCCGCGAAGCAGCGACCAAAGCAGCCTTGACTGCAGAGATAGCTGACATTTGCCGCGGGGGAAAAACGCGGTGCATCACGCCATCGGTGTGAACCGTAGCCATTATATCATTTTTCAGACCGGAAAGCTATCCTGAATATTGCGGTTAAAAAAGAAGTAAAAAAAGAAAGAGAGGGCGCTTATGGCCTGGGGGCCGTAACAACGGGGCGTATGAAAAAAGTATCGGTCATTATTCCGATGTACAATTCGGAAAAATACATCAGACTTTGCCTTTGTTCTGTGCTGGGCCAGACGTTCAGGGACATGGAAATACTTGTGGTGGATGACGGTTCCGCAGACCGGGGGCCTGAGATCTGTGAGGAAATGAGACTTGCGGATGACAGGATACGGATTTGCCGCAAGGAGAACGGGGGCGTTTCTTCTGCAAGAAACCTTGGAATCGAGCGGGCAGGAGGAGAATATCTCTTTTTTCTGGACAGCGATGATGCTGTCCATCCATGTCTGATTGAACAGATGCTGCGGAAGGCAGAAGAGCAGCAGGCAGACCTGGTGTTCTGCGGCTATCGGAAACTGGACACAGAGAAGATGGACGGTGCGCTGGAAGAAGGGAAGAAGGGATGCGGACGTATCCGGCAGCAGACCGCAGAGGGGGAGGAAGCAGAGGAATGGTTTCACATCCGGCATGCGAATGCCCTCTCCGGCATCGGCGGCAAGCTGCTCAGGCGGGCGGCCATCGGGCCGCTGCGGTTTGACAGAAGTCTGGTGAACGGGGAGGATACGATGTTTTTGTATCAGCTGATCCGAGGGCAGGTACGGTGTGTCTATCTGCAGAAGGACTGGTATTATTACAGGCTTCACCCGGAGAGCGCCACACAGTATTCGGCAATGCCCGGAGGAACCCGCTATTTCGAGAGCAGCCGGAGGATTCGGGATGAGGAGTACAGAAGGGGGCGGACGGAGTTTGCGCTGACCTGGGAACGAATTGCAGCCGGGCAGATGGAGAGATACTACAGCGTGCTGAAAAGCGCGGCAGATCAGAGGGAATGTGCCGGGATGAGGAAGCTTGCGGCAAAAGAGAGAAAGCATCCCATGTTTGAACGGCTTCTTTTGAGCGAAAGGGTGCTCTTTGACCTCTGCTTTTCCTGCCACACCCTGTATGTGCCGGTGAACCGGATGGTTCCTGTGCTGCTGAAATGGAAGGAGACGGTCATGATGCGAAAAAATCATGGGGATATTGGAATTATCACGTTCCATTGTTCCAACAATTACGGGGCAATGCTGCAGGCGTACGGCCTGAAAAGTTTTTTGCGCAGAAATGGGAAAAAGGCGGACATTGTACGTTACGAACCGTTTTATATGACGGGAAGGCACTGGTGGATTCCCTATGCGCCGCTCCGGGGATGGAAGGGGCGGATCTGGTGCCTGTTCAATATGTGGGACGGGTTTCTTGCGCATCTGCGGACAAGAGAGGAGTTTTCCAGGCAGCTTCAGAATATGAACTATTTCAGATATAAGTACCTGGTCAATAAAAAGCGGAGGAAGATTTTGACTGCAGCGGGACTCAAAAGGCTGAAGTACAGATGCTATGTCCTGGGAAGCGACCAGATCTGGAATCCGGATATCACCTGCGGGTTAAAGAAGGCATACTTCGGCGCTTTTCAAAACAGGCGGAAAAAAAGGGTTATTTCCTATGCGGCAAGTTTCGGCGGTTCAGAGCTTTCTCCCCGGTATGATAAGGAATTTGCAAAACTGGTGAGCCATGTGGACGCCGTGTCGGTCAGGGAGGAGGAGGCCGTTCCCTATGTGGAAAGGCTGTACGGCAGTAAGGTGACAGCGGTCCTGGACCCGGTATTCTTTCTAAAAAAGGAATCCTGGCAGAACGTGGAGCGGATTCCCGAGCGGGCCGATAAGCGGCGCTATATTCTGGTTTATGTTACGGAACCGAATCAGGAGATGGCGGATTATGCAAAGAAACTATCCCGGGATACAGGGCTGCCGGTCCTGGAAGTACGTGCCGGGCAGCTTGGGACGGATGCGGGATTTGAAGTGGATTACAGCACAGGGCCTGGGGAGCTGCTGGGATATATCCACAGGGCGGAATATGTGGTCTCCAATTCCTTTCACGCAGTGGCGTTCAGCATCATATATGAGAAGCAGTTTCTGGCATTTGTACACAGCAATCTGGGAGCACGGGTGAGGAACATTCTCAGAATCCATGGACTGCAGGAACGGTTATGTGAGGGCAGCAGGACGGCAGATATCCATGCACGGATTGACTGGGAAGCTGTGAGAGAAAAGACAAAGGAGCATGTGAGATTGTCCGGCGAGTTCCTTTTGAACCAGATAGAAGAATCGGTTGAGGTTGAAACATGAAGCGATTATTTACAAACAAAGAAGCGTGCTGCGGCTGCGGTGCGTGCGTGGATATCTGCCGCTGCGGTGCGGTGCGAATGGTGGTTGACAGGGAAGGCTTCCGCTATCCGATCATTGACGAAGCGAAATGTGTGGACTGCGGAAGCTGTGTACAGGTCTGTCCGATGAAAACACAGGGCAGGGAGAAAGGGCTGCCGCCCCAGTATTTCGGCGTACAGGCGAAGGAGGAGAAGGTTCGGTATGCCAGCTCTTCCGGGGGGATGTTTCCGGTTCTTGCGGAATATGTACTCCGGCAGCAGGGCGTTGTCTACGGGGCGGCCTATGACAAGCATATGCGGGTGGTACACAGGGAAATCCTTACCATGGAAGAGATGGATAGTATCAAACGAACCAAATATGTTCAGAGCAGTTTAAAAGGGATTTACCGGAAGATCGAGGCACGGCTGAAAAAGGGGCAGTGGGTACTGTTCTGCGGAACGCCCTGCCAGGCAGAGGGGGTGAGACTGTACCTGAAACAGCCGTATCCAAAGCTGATTCTTGCGGATCTGATCTGCTATGGGGTGCCCTCCCCGGGAATATGGGGGGACTATGTAAAGTATCTGGAAAAAAAGCACGGCGGAAAAATGACGGATTTTTCATTCCGGGATAAGAGGAAGGGAGACAACGGACATACACGCGCTTATGTGGTTAACGGAAAAGAATATACAGGTTCCCTTTACGGGGACACCTACTGCAGAATGTATTTTTCCAACAATATGCTGCGGCCTTCCTGCCATCAATGCAGATTCTGCAGTGTCGAGAGGAACAGCGACCTTATGATCGGCGATTTCTGGGGAATCGAGAAGGTGAAGCCGGAGATGGATGACGGCATGGGAACCTCGCTGGTTATTCTGCATACAGACAAGGGGCGGGAGATATGGGAGGCGGTCCGGGAGCGGCTTTCCTGGTTTGAATGCAGGGAGGAGGATGCGGTTCAGCCTCGTTTGACCAGTCCCACAGACGCAGCAAAAAGCCGTGGATTCTTTCATGTTTTTTACAGGCTGCTGCCGTTTCCTCTGTTCCAGGCGCTATACAGGGGATTTGCGTCAGGCAGAGCGCTGTTAAAGAGAATTTTAGGATGGAGCTGAAAAAATGTTCAGATATTTGACGGGAATTTTGGATACAAGAGAGCGGATGACATGGAAAATATATGCGGTGTTGAGCCTGATCAGCCCGATTGTGGATATCTTTAGTTTTTCCGTGATCATTTATATCATCAATATTGTGGTGCGTGAGAACCAGGCGTCTCCGGAGCTGACGGCATTTACGGTTTTTATGGTACTGGTGTCCATGCTGAAATGCCTGTTCGAGCTGTACAAAAGTAAGATCGCAAATCGCTTTGTGTACGAGGGCGCCCAAAAGCTGTCCATGAAAATCTATGAACTGCTGATCAAAGAGAACCTCACGGAGCACAATAAAAAGACCGCCATGCAGGCATTAAATATGGTCCGCAATGATACCACAAACTGTATTCAGATCATTGTAGACTGGATCGGCATCGTGATCAACGGCATAACCATGGCGGGATTTGCCGCCGTGCTCATCTATGTCTCGAAGTGGATCGGGGTGGTAAGCAGCATAATACTGCTTCTGCTTATGGCTGTCGTGTTTTTCCGGATGCGTACAAGGATGCGGGAATACGGGGAGAGAAGCAGGGCCTGGTCAATCAAAGCAAATTCGCAGATCACCATTGCATACGGATCGTTCAAGGAAATGAAGATTGACGACCGCTCCACCTTTGTGCTCCACAAATACGGGGATGCAAGCCAGGCATATGCGCAGGTTCAGGGAGAGTACAAGTACAAGATCAGCAGCATCGGAGTGATCCTGCAGAATTCCATTATGGCAGCGATGTTTGTCATTCTTGCGGTGATCCTGGTGTTTGGAACGAACCTGTCCGCCATCCTTGCGCCGATGGTGGTGTATATCACCGCTCTGGTGCGTATGCTGCCCATGGCTTACAACGTATTGAACGGGATGAATAATGTGGAATTTGCGGAAAAGTCATATGAGGCACTGAAGGAGTGTATGGCTGAATACAGCCTGCTCAAGGAGGAGGAAAAACGTTCCGAAGCTGTCCGGCAGAAAACGCTGACGCTTCAAAAAGGGGTTTCCGTTCGAAACCTGACCTTCGGCTATTCTGACAGGGTACATATTTTTCAGGACGCCTCGATCGACATTCCTGTGGGGTGCTCCATCGCGGTGATCGGTGCTTCCGGCGCGGGAAAGACGACCTTCGTGGATTTGCTGCTGGGGCTT
The DNA here is from genome assembly GCF_003885045.1 of Schaedlerella arabinosiphila. Lineage (GTDB taxonomy): Bacteria > Bacillota > Clostridia > Lachnospirales > Lachnospiraceae > Schaedlerella > Schaedlerella arabinosiphila. The sequence goes on from NZ_RHJS01000002.1 coordinate 282,210, forward strand.
TTAAAACCCCAGAGCGGGCATGTTTTTTTCGATGATTATGATATTGTGACCCAGTCCGACGCAGAAGGCCCCTGCCGGGCCGGCATGGGGGAATTGGTCAGCTATATTCCCCAGACGGTCTATCTGAACGGAGAAACCATACGGAACAACGTGGCTTTTTTTGAAGAGGAGGAAGAAGTGGATGAGGCACGGGTCATTGAATGCCTCAAATGCGCCCAGATCTGGGAGGACGTCCGGAAAATGCCGGATGGAATACATACCCTGATCGGGGAAAACGGCACCGCGATCTCCGGCGGACAGCGGCAGAGGATCGCGCTGGCAAGGGCGCTTTATAAGGATTTTGAACTTCTGGTTATGGATGAGGCTACGGCGGCGCTTGATATGGAGACAGAAAAGGCGGTTATTGATTCCATCCGTCAGATCAAGGCAGACAAGACGCTGATCATGGTAACACACCATATGAGCCTGGCCAATGAATGCGACGTGGTGTATAAGATTGAAGACCAGAAGATCCTGCGGGTGAGATAAATGCCGGGAAGGCAGGGACCAGAGCGCTTGTATATCATAGAATGCAGAAAAGCTGCCGGCTGCAGGTTTTCCGCGTGACAAAAGGAGGGGCAGATGGATCAGAAGCAATATGAATACAATCCAGGCCGGGTGTCTGTTGTGACTCCGGTTTACAACGGAGAAACGCATTTATCCTACATGCTGGATTCCATACTAAGTCAGACCTACCCGGACATGGAGATGATCCTGGTGGATGATGGTTCATCGGACGGCACAGTCAAGGTGGCAAAAAGCTATTGTGAAAAATTTGCTGCAAAGGGGTATGGGTACCGTATCGTACAGGCGGAACATAGGAATGCGTCCGCGGCGATCAATCAGGGGCTTCCTTTTGTGTCTGGGGAATATCTGATCTGGCCGGACAGCGATGACTGCCTGGAACCGGAATCTGTAAAGCGGAGGGTGGAGTTTTTACAGAAATATCCCCGGTATGAGTGTGTCCGGTCGCTTTCCTATTATTTTGACGCGGAGACAGGGAAGAGAAGTGATAAAGCGGATGAGCAGAGGGGAGATACGGCAAAGCAGGATTTGTTCTGGGATATCTTATCGTCGAAAACTTTTGTCTGCTGCGGATGCTATATGCTGCGAACGAAAGCGTTCTTTGAGGTTTATCCAAAGCGTCGGATACCGGAATACGATGTGGGCCAGAATTTCCAGATGCTGCTGCCTTTTATGTACCGTCACAAATGCCCTACGTTGGAAGAGGAACTGTACGGGGTTGCAATGAGAGAAGGCAGTCACTCCAGGACGGCGCTCACTCAGGCGCAGGAAGAGAAAAAGTACAGGGATTATGAGAAACTGGTGGACGACATTGCGAAGAACTGCCGAATCACAGACAGGGAAGAAAGGAAGCAGATTCTTTGTTGGAAAGCCAGGCGTAGATATAAACTGGCGCTTAAATACGGACGTAAAAAAGCCGCGGCCCGTGCGCTGCTCTGGCTCCACAGGTGCGGCGGATTCAGCGCCGGCGAAGCGCTGGAAGAGATTGTATGGCTCTATTTCGTGAATGGATGGGTGGAGGAAAACGTGTATCCCATCTATCTGAAAATCGTCGGCAGGAAATGAGAAGAGTGTTTAGAAGTCATTTCCCTTCAGGTGCATATAGCTGGCCCGGCAGATCAGATCCGTAATGGGCCAGCAGCTCAGGCGGAAAAAGAACACAAGGATTTTTCGCGGCAGGATTCCGTTTTTCCAGTTGTATTTCATGGCTTTTGCGTAAATCGGATTTTTCCGCATCCGGGCACACATCCGGCATTTTGTATGGTACGGCCTTGGGCTAGAAGGACTGAACACTTCCCAGATCAGGACGTATGTCAGATTTTCAAGGCAATAGGAATAGTATTCATTCTCAAGGACAGGGAACATACGGCACTGTTCTAAAAGCTTTTTCAATTGCCGCTGCAGCCGGGCATGATTCTTAAGAAGCCCGGAGCGAAAGCCGTGGGTTGCGGAGCCTTCGTGGATGTCGTAAAAGTAGACAGGGACAGAGGTATACACGCAGGATCTGGCCCTTAACTGGTATTCCATGTTAAATAGCAGATCCTCTCCGACAGTCAGGCTGGGAGAGAAGCGGATGGAATAACGGTCTATGATGGATTTTTTATAGGCTCTTGCACAGGGGGAGCGAAAATCCGCGCTGCCATCTGCATACAGGGGGCGCGGCACAAGAATGCGTCGGATGAGCCGCAGCATGTTGTCTCCGCTAAAGGATACTGTATGGACAGGATAATCCGCAGAGACGTGTCCTGCGATGAATTTTGCAAAATCAAATAGAAGCAGATCCTGGTTCTGGTATGTTTCCCGGGCAATGAGATTTAGAAAATCTCTGGAAATGAAATCATCGGAATCTACAAACACGACCCATTCTCCCTGACAATGGTCAAGCCCGTGATTTCGGGCGGAGGAAACTCCGCGGTTTTCTTGATGGATGACTTTGATGCGGCTGTCCTGGCAGGAATATTCTTCGCATATGGCAGGGCTGTTGTCTGTGGAACCATCGTTGACCAGAATGATTTCAAAATCGCCGCAGGAAGAATCTAAAATAGAATTGATGCAGCGGCGGAGGTATTGTTCGGTGTTGTAGACAGGAATTATAATGGAAATCATTTTAAAAATCCTTTCTTTTTCTTGAGATTATGAAGAAGGGGATCTACACATTTTTAATATAGTATAGATTTGACAAAAAAGCAATATGGTCGCGGGAGGATGCTGCGGGTTACAGCAGCGTTTATTCCACATCGCGTTTGCAGAAAAGGAGCAGTGGACAGATGGGTACAGATGAAAAAACAGGCGGACGGCAGTTGCTTCGGAGAGAGAAACGGTTCAAGTATGGATGGACCGTTTTTGTCGTATTATTGCTGATCGGAGGATTTGCATTTGCAGTATGGAGAGCGGCATGGGATGAGCCGGCAATTGATAATCCGGATTTCAGGGTTGTGATTAAGACCAATGAGTTTGCGGAGGTATTCCATCCGGCCATGGAGGTTTCTGCTGCCGGGGGAATGACAATCAGCTTCGGGGAGGAGAGCCTTGAAACGGCAGCAGGGGAGAAGGAGAAGTTTACTCCTGATGATTCGAGATTTGAGGAGGGGGAAGGCAAGATCAGGATTACGGCAAAGGATGGCGGGGAGATTACTCTACATAACATTCAGAGAGCGTATGGGACGCCCTCTTACGCGGGAGTGATTGAACTGCGTGCCGCAGAGGACGGGCTTGTAGTGATCAATGAGCTTCCTCTGGAAGCGTATTTGCGTAAGGTCGTCCCCAGCGAGATGCCTTATTATTATGAACTGGAAGCGTTAAAGGCACAGGCAATCTGTGCGAGGAACTTTGCATATCAGCATGTAAAGGAACCGGGGTATCCGGAGTATGAGGCAAATTTGGATGACAGTACACGTTACCAGGTGTATGGAAACTGCCAGGAGGACGCATTCGTAAACCAGGCGGTGGAAGGGACGAAAAACCAGGTCATGCGTTACTGGGGAAAGCTTGTCACCACCCTTTATTTTTCCACTTCCTGCGGCTATACGACGGGCCTGGAAGCCTGGGGGACAGAGGAGGACGAGGCCAGCCGGTATCTGAAATCCGTAGCGGTGAAGGGGGAGGACGGAGATTACGAGGCAGAACTTCCTTGGTACAAATGGAAGATCCAGATTCCTGTGGAAACGCTGTCCAGCCAGGTGAGCGCGAATATGGAGACGGATCTCGGCACCATTCAGGATATAGAGATTACAAAGACCGGAGACGGGGGGATTGCGCTCCAGGTCAGGATTACAGGTGATAAGGACACGGTTATGGTGGAAACGGAGAATAAGATCCGGAAGGCTTTGGGCGGCACCGGCGCTGAGGTTGTAAGGCAGGACGGTTCGATCGAGCCTGGAACGGCGCTGCTACCGAGTGCGTTTTTTACTATTGAAAAGGATAGGGAGACATTTGTGATTAATGGAGGCGGATTCGGGCACGGAATCGGGATGAGCCAGAACGGGGCGAATGAAATGGCAAAGAAAGGGAAGAACTGCAGTGAAATACTGACACTTTTCTTTCATAAGGTAAAGGTGGAAACGGGGGAGTAAAATGTTTACATTTATAGTGACATGCTATAACCAGGCGGAAGTTATCACACATGCGTTGGAAAGCATCCGTTATCAGATCCGAAGATTCGGAAAGGGACAGAAGTTTCAGTTGATCGCTGCGGATGACGGCTCGGAGGATCAGAGCTGCCAGGTGATCGAACAGTGGATTGAGGGAAATGAAGAGCTTTTTGAACGGGTGGACATGCTTTTCCGGGAGAAAAATGCCGGGATCTGCAGAAATTATGTGGAAGCTTTGAGACTGGTGTCAGGAGAGCGTTTTGCTGTCCTGAACGGCGACGATCTGTTTTCACCATACAGCCTGTTTGATGTTACGGATCTGTTGGATGAATATGACATGGTTTGCACTGCGTTTCTAAAGTTCTCTGGCTTTGGCGACATGGTCCGGTTCTATCCTACATACCTGGATGTGGTGCTGCAGAACTTTATCCGGGGAAATATTCTGCGGCGCTCCATCAAACTGGGCTGCGCAGTTATGGGGACGGCAGTGTATCGGAAAGAACTGCTGACGGAGGATGTATTTGATTTTATTCTGCGGTTTCGGACTGTCAATGACCGGGCCTGTTTTCAGAAGATTGTAGATAAACATGAGAATCTCAGGGTGTGCTATGTGAATCGGCCGTTTATTTTGTACCGTATATCAGAGAACTCGATTTCAAATTTTAACAGTCCGAATCGGTGGCTGCACAATCAGGAGGTTGCGCAGCTCTGCCGTGTAGAGAGGGCGGAAGAGAAGTCAGGATTTTTTAAAGCGATGCTTTATTTGCAGGAAAAATCAGCGGCGGTCAGGGCGAATCCACATTATTTCGTAAGGCTGATGCGGTTTTTCTCGCCTTACTATTTTATTATGCTGTGGCTGTTTGTTAGGAATTACCGGGAGATCGTCAGAATGGAACATGAGCTGATTGATCCGCATTGGAAGCGATGCAGCGAATATTATAAAAGAATAATGGAAAGGATTTAGCATTTGGTAAAAGGAAAAGAGTATTGATAAGTTGTGTAATTGTTACTGTTCACACGGTGTCGTGCACTTGCTGCACGGCATCCGGCCAATTCAGTGCTGGGGCGGGCATCCATCCCGTCTACACTCCGTTCCGGTCCGTCCTAAACAAGCGTCGCTGGCGCTTAGGACCGCCGGCAGGCGACTTTTCAATGGGCTGGATGCATTACAGTTCGCGGCCGGTTGGGTCGTGACTGTAACTGTCTGTTACATGTCACACCCCGACCAATCACCACGCTGATTGGTCGGGAGGATGCACATAAAAGCTGGTATTCAGGCCGCCCATTGCCGAAGGCAATTTTAAATGGCGGCCTGAGTTACAGGGCACGCCTGGTCAAGGTGTGACCTGTAACAACTGTCTTTTAAGCATGATGCGAAAATACATTCGGTGTTGTGTATTTGGCCGCGATATGTTATCCTTAACAGGAAGAATCCAAAAAGATATTCATCTTTTTTTGTTCTTGCCGGTACATCGCCGGGTTACTCAATCACAGTTTTTTACAAAGCAGATTTTCGAGTTTCATTTGCCAGGAGGATATATTTCAGGCTGTTTTTGTAGGAATTTTACTTTTCTGGGTCCATGATTCGTGTTATGATTAGTTCAGAAAAGAAAATTTGCAGCACTTCAGAGCAGCGGGCCGCGCGCAGACCTGCCGGCTGTTCTGAAGAGTGACGGAAATTCTCTCCTCTCCTCGTGTAAACACTCGGAAAGTCCTGCAGGAGAAAGGAGAATTGAATGAATCAGACAACGAAAAAAACAAACCAAGATTTTATTATGTCACCGAAGGTTGACGTATGCTTTGCAGGGCTGATGGAGAACCCGATGGTTCGGAAAGGCTTCTGCGCCGCAATCCTGCGGGTTTCCCCGGAAACGGTTGAGAAAACGGAGCTGCTCCCCACCCATCTGCAGCGCAGCTACGCAGACGATAAGCTGGGAATTCTGGACGTGCGTGTGCGCATGCTGGACGGTACTCAGATCAACATGGAGATGCAGGTAAAGGGGTACGAATTTTGGGATGAGCGGGCCCTGTTTTACCTTTGTAAAATGTTTTCGGATCAACTGAAATCTGGAGAATCCTATGAAAATCTGAAAAAATGTATACACGTAAGTATTCTGGATTTTATCCGTTTTCCAAAGGATAAGGAGTGCTATCACAGGATCGGCTTTTGCAAAAGGAAGACAGGAAAGGTTTACAGCGACAAGCTGGAGATACAAATTCTGGAATTGAAAAAGCTGCCGAAGGAGATACAGACCGGGGAAGAGATCGTCAACTGGATGCGTTTTTTTAACGGGAAAAATAAGGAGGAGTTTGAACAGATGGCGAAGAAGAGTGAATATCTGGGCGAGGCTTATGAAGCGCTGCAGAAGTTAAGCGCGGATGATTTGAAACGCCTTGAATATGAAGCGAGAGAGAAAGCGCTGAAGGATCATAATTCATTTTTGAGCAGTGCACAGAGAATTGGAGAGAAGCGAGGGGAGAAACGCGGCAGGAAAATTGGAGAGAGGCACGGCAGAGAAATCGGAGAGAAGCTTGGCAGAGAAATCGGAGAGAAACACGGCAGGAAAATCGGAGAAGAACATGGCATCGAATTGGCAAAACAAGTATTCCGGCTGCAGGCGCAGGGTAAAACAGAACAGAATATTGCATCCGAATGTGACATTCCGATTGAGAAGGTGCGGAAGATTTTAGCGTAATTGCTTTGCCTGCAGCCGGATATTTCCCTGCCCCTTTGCCTGCAGCATGGCCTCATAAAGGCCGGTTCCGTCTCCCGGCTTCGGGCAGAGTCATAAAAATCTATTCCATTGCTTTGTGGAGCATATAAACGGTGTCCTGATCAGAAATGCGCTGGATACTGTTCACGGTGCCTTGCACCTTGCTGCAAGGCATCCGGCCAGTAAAATAGCGGTTGCGTGTATCCAGCTCCTCACCGTCAGGCGACTTTTCAATGGGCTGGATGCGTTACAGTTCGCGGCCGGTTGGGCCGTGAACTGTAACGTGTAATTGTAATAATTGTGTGAACTTGTAGGAACCGGTTTACTTTATTTGCAGGGATGTGCTATACTGGACAAAATAAAATTGAAGGAAAGGGGGAGTTAAATGTTAGATGCAAAAGATTTAAGGGCAATCGCGGAATTGATCGATGCCAGGGCGGAGGAGACCGAGAAGCGTTTGAGCGACCACTTGGAAAAACTGATAGATACCAGGGCGGAAGAGACAGAAAAACGCTTGAGTGAAAGCACGGAGCGGCTGGTCGATTCAAAGATGGATGAAATGAGAGCGCTGCTCGACAGCAGGACAGACGAGATGAAAGTATTGCTCGACAGTAGGACAGACGAGATGAAAGCGCTGCTTGATACCCGAACCAAACAAATGGAAGATCTGCTCGATACCCGAACCAAACAAATGGAAGACCTGCTTGATACCCGAACCAAACAAATGGAGGATCTGATCGACACCAGAATCAGTCAATCGGAAGTATTCTTAATTGATGAGATGGAGCGGTATGACAGAAAGTATGAAAAGGAATTTGGGGATGTGAAGCAGCGTCTTGGAGCTTTGGAGGGTGTTTACCGTATGACAAAAAACGAAACGGAAACAATCAATCTGTCTCTGAAATTAATTGAAAACCTGGATAAAAGGGTCACGAAGCTGGAGGCCAGGGCTGCAGTTTGAAGTAAGGGGAATGGATATGCATGATTGGATGGTTGCTTTTGGAATACGAAAGAAAGGCATCGGTTTCCAGGCTGCGGAACTGACGGAATCTGTGTCTGAGCTGTCCAATCCGGCCAGGGGATGGTATCAGATACATACGTTTGCGGCAGAGCAGGAACCGGACTTTGAGGAGCTGCGCTGGTGTCTGCATCCGAAGGATACGCTTGCATTCCTGCTGATTGACATCGGGCATTTCCGGGACAGGGATCTGGAACAGGAGGTTCTCGACCGGATTCGGCGTATCTTTTCGTTTTTTTCGGAGAGATCTTACGATTGTATTGTAAGGATAGTCTATGATCATGAAGGAAAGGCTTTACTGCGGGAGCCGTCCTTTTTTTCGCAGGTGAAGTCACATTTGGAGCAGATTGGGAGGCTGATGGAGCAGTTTGCGGACACCGTCTTTGTGTTCCAGGGATTGCTGGTAGGCAACTGGGGGGAAATGCATTCCTCCAAATTTTTATCTGAAGCCCAGATGGGGCAGATGGCGGAGATCCTTCGCCGATATAAGGGAGAGGAGACGTATCTGGCGGTCAGGCGTCCGGTATACTGGCGAATGCTGCATGAGGAGCAGAAAGAAACGGGGCAGGTCACAGCGGACGATATGGGGATTTTTGACGATGGGATACTGGGCTCTGAGAGCCATCTTGGAACCTTCGGCACACAGAGCAGGAAATGTGCGTCATGGAACAGCCCCTGGGAACGGACGGAGGAGCTTTCGTTTGAGACAGAGATCGGCAGGCTTGCGCCCAATGGAGGGGAAGCTGTATATAGCCGGGACTATCTCCAGGAGCTGACTCCGGAAACAGTATTGGACATCCTCGGCAAGATGCAGGTCACATATTTGAACAGAGCGCATGATACGAGAATACTTGAGGTCTGGAAGGAATGGAAGTATCCGGGAGCGGGCTTATGGAAAGGGAAAAGCATTTATGATTATGTAAGCGCGCATTTGGGATATCGCTTTCTGATCCGGAAGGCATGTGTTTCATTTAAAAGGAAAGATCACGTTTATTTTGCGGAGATTGAAGTCGAAAATACAGGCTTTGCAGGATACTATCAGGAAGCAGAGATCTGCCTGGAATATACGGACAACAGCGGTGTATATTCTTCTGAGGTATTAGAACCCCGGATGAAGGGCTGGAAAAGCAAAGAACGCCGAAGATTGGCCCGTACAATAGAAGCAGGGGACGGCGGGGTGTATTTAACGGCCAGGCGGAAGAAAGACGGGGCGGTGATCCGTTTTGGGAATGAATCTGATGAACAGGGAAGAGTGCTCCTGGGGGAAATCACAGGATTATTATGAAAACAATAAAGGGGAACGACAATGCAAAAGGGCAGTCGGATTATAGAAAAAAACTATAACCTGACTGCTCATATTTTACTTTTCAATTAGACGTAAATAAAAATAAAAGCTATACTGATATTTAGACGTATTCAGAAACCGGATTTGTGGCTTCCCGAAGGCTTCTGAGACGGAATAAGGCAGGAACGGAATGTGAGAACGAAAAAATTACAGCTTGTGGTCACTTTTCATACTACGGCAGACGCTATGGCGATGGAGCAGGCGTGTAAAAAGATGCAGGCAGAAGGACGGCTGATCCCGGTTCCTAAGGCGATCTCTGCGGGATGCGGGCTTGCGTGGTGCGCCGGGCCAGAGAGCAGGGAAAAGCTCAAAGCAGTTATGGAGAGTGTCGGCATAGAAGAGGAAGAAATACACGAATGCATGGTTTGAGCGCCGGTGATGAAAATAGGAAATGCACACAAATGCATGATTTGAGCATCTGAGCCGAAGAAAAGAGGACATACATAAAATACATGACTATGACAGACTTCTATTTGAAAAGAAGCAATACGAAAGGGAAAAATTTATGATTTATTTGGATAATGCCGCAACCACCCTGCAGAAGCCGAAGCAGGTTGGGGAAGCGGTTGCCCAGGCAATGTGTTCCCTGGGCAACGCGGGGCGGGGAGTGCATGAGGCGACCCTGGGCGCCTCCCGGGTGATCTTTGAAACAAGAAAAAAGCTGGCGGATTTTTTTCATGGGGAAAGCCCGAGACAGATCGCATTTACCTCAAATTCTACGGAAAGCCTGAATACGGCGATCAAGGGAACACTCCAGGGAGGGGATCATGTGATCACAACGGAACTGGAGCACAATTCGGTACTCCGCCCGCTGTATGAAATGGAAAAAAAGGGAGTGGAGCTTACCATCATCCGAAGTGACGAAAAGGGATGCATTGACGTGCAGGATTTTGAGCGTGAGATTCGGGAAAATACGCGGATGATCGTCTGCACCCACGGCTCCAACCTGACGGGAAATCTGGTGGATATTGCGGGGGTCGGAGAGACTGCCCGCCGGCACCAGGTGATTTTCTGCGTGGACGCGTCCCAGACGGCGGGGGTATTTCCCATCGACGTGCAGGAAATGAAGATTGATATTCTATGCTTTACCGGACACAAGGGCCTGCTGGGCCCCCAGGGGACCGGCGGGATGTATGTGCGAGAGGGAATCGGAATCCGCCCGTTAAAAAGCGGGGGCAGCGGCGTCCAGACATACCGCAGGGAGCATCCGGCGGAGATGCCCACCGCCCTGGAAGCGGGAACCCTGAACGGACATGGCATTGCCGGGCTGAATGCAGCGGTGGATTACATCCGGAAAACAGGAATGGACGTGATACGCGGGCAGGAACAGGATTTGATGATGCGGTTTTACGAAGGGGTGAAAGAGATTCCGGGAATCAGGATCTATGGAGATTTTTCAAAGCCGGAGCGGTGCCCCATCGTGGCTCTCAATCTGGGAGAGTATGATTCTTCGGAGGTCAGCGACGAGCTGTTTATGAGTTATGGGATCGCCACCCGCCCGGGGGCCCACTGTGCGCCGCTGATGCACAAGGCTCTGGGAACAGTGGAGCAGGGCGCGGTGCGTTTCAGCTTTTCCCATTATAATAAGGAAGAGGAAATTGACGCAGCCATTGCGGCGCTGCGTGATCTGGCAGACTGATTCCGCCAGGTAAAAACGGCGGATATCTTCGCTGTAAAGCTGCATGAACCGACAGAGTGAATAAGGCGCTGCAGGGGATGCGGCCGGCAGCAGGGCGCAGATCCTGTCTGAGGCTGACAGGCTTTGTGTCCAATCACAATATACATAAAATACATAATAAAAAATGATGCGGAGGAACAAAAAGATGGAAAAAAAGATAGTAGACGCAAGAGGGCTGGCATGTCCGCTCCCGGTTGTGAATGCGAAAAAGGCGGTTGGGGAATTTCAGGAGGACGGAGTTCTGACGGTTCTGGTGGACAATGAAATCGCAGTCCAGAACCTGCAGAAGTTTGCTTCCCAGAAAGGGCTTCAATCAGCAGGAGAGAAGAAGGGGGAGAAGGAGTACGAGGTGACGATCCAGGTTGCGGCAGGCGGCGCTTCTGCTTCTGCTTCCGCTTCGGCGGCGGAAACAGAAGCAGAAGAGATTGCCTGCTGCCCGGATTCGAGAAAGAAAGGTCTGGTCGCGGTCCTTTCTGCCAACGTGATGGGAGGCGGAGAGGAAAAGCTGGGCAGGGCGCTGATGAAAGCCTTTGTATTTGCCCTGACCAAACAGGACATGCTTCCGGAGACGATCGTGTGCTACAACTCCGGGGCGTATCTGACCTGTGAAGGCTCGGATTCCCTGGAGGACTTCAAAGCCCTGGAAGCAGAGGGCGTCAATATCATGACCTGCGGAACCTGCCTTGATTTCTACGGAATCAAAGATAAGCTGGCGGTCGGAACAGTCACAAACATGTACGATATCGTAGAGACGATGGAAAACGCCAGGTCTGTGATCCGGCCGTAAAACGGTTTATTCCCGCGAAGCAACGAGCCAAGTAGCCATGCTTGCATAGGATATTTGACTATGCTTCCATCCGCAGCCGTTCCACGACACTTTGCTTTTCCAGATTTTTAAAGCACAGGTACGGAATCAGGACTGCAAGGCCGATCAGGATGGGAGTGCAGATCAAAAGCGGCAGCAGGGTGAACCGGAAGGTGGAGTATCCCACGGATGTAATCGCCCGGACAATTACGCCTACAACGATGCTTCCGCACAGATAGGAGGCCGCCAGGGTAAGCCCTGCATAGTAAAGCCCTTCAAAGGTCAGCATGCTCCGAAGCTGCCGTTTGGTCATGCCGATACTCTGGATCATGGCAAATTCCCGTTTTCGTGAGATGATGGCAGTGACCATGCTGTTGACAAAGTTCAGAACACCGACCAGTGCGATGATCACGCTGATGGCATATCCCATGACTGCGGAGGAACGGGTCTCCGCTTCGTACTGCTGGACCAGACTTTCGCGGAAAACCAGGTTCATTCCCGGGGCGTTATTCTGCTGGTACTCGGTGAGCATGGAAACCGCGTCCTCTATCCCTGCATCCGCCGTGTTGAAATAATACTTCTGCAGGTTGCTGTCCGGCCAGATTTGAGTATAGGCGTCTGCGGACAGAATCAGCGGGAGATCAAAAGCATTTGCTCTGCGGCCTTCTGTCATGGGCACCAGCGGCGCCAGTACCGCCATGACGGTAAATTCCCTGCCTTCGATGGAAACGGATTCCCCGACAGTCCAGGCGGGAGGGTTGGTATCAAAATCGCGGGCTTCCGGCCCGATTGCCAGCGCATAGTTTCCAGAGGCAAATTTTTCGGCGTCAAAGGTTCCGCTTATGATGTAAGGGCCTCCCACGGCCGCATCCAGGATCAGGCCGTCGGCTCCGTACACGGTGACCGGAACGTCTTTCCCATCAAGCGCACGGTCGTATTCCTCTTTCCACTGAGGAAAGGTGAGGTCAAAGGATGCAAAATCATCCAGACGCTCCTGGTTATAATAGGAACTGAGATTTTCCCGGGTATGTTCGCTTAAAGCCATGGGAACCTGGCGGGAGTACAGCCTTCCGCTTGCCTCAAAGGATTCCATCCCGGTAATCTGCTCTACCAGCTCCTGTTTGATGGTATTGCTTTCCGGGTCATATCCTCCGGAGGTCTGGTTGGTGGCATCGTCGATCTGAAAATCAGCAACGCACATGTCGATCAGATATTTTTCCACATCAAAGCTGGCATTCTTTGCGTAGAAGTAACTCATCAGCACCAGCCCTAAGGTCAGGGAACCAAGCACCAGAATCGTTCGCTTCCGATTGCGGCCAAGGTTTGACCAGGCCATATTGGCCAGGGAAGCTCCGTTTTTGGACTTCTTTACCTGACGCTTGACCTCTGTGTCCGTATCCGTGTAGCGCAGCGCCTCTATGGGAGAGACTTTTCCGGCCAGCCTTGCGGGCAGCAGACAGGAGATCATGACCGTGATCCAGGTAAACAGCGCCGATCCGATGAAAATAACCGGATTTGCGGACAGAACCGGCTTGGCGTCCTGGGAGGCGATCAATGCAGGGATCAGCAGAATCCCCAGAATGTATCCAAGGATCAGGCCGCAGGGGATGCCAAGAAGGGAAAGGCGGCTGCTCTGCCCGTAGATCAGCTTTTTGATCTGTTTTGTCTGCATTCCCAGGGTCTTCAGCTTCCCGTAAAACTGGATATCCGAGGCAACGGAAATCTGGAATACATTGAAAATGATCAGATAACCGGCCAGGAAAACAAGGACCATTCCGGCGTACATGGGAAGAGTCTCCATGAAAGCGTTGTACTGCATTTCAGGGTCATATGCCAGGTTGGTGTGAAATTCCACGTCAGATATGCCGCTTTCCGAAAGAAGCCGTTCTGTTTTTTCCTCAATGTTTTTACTGTCCGCATAGGTAATGCCCATCATCCGTTGGCCGAGGATCTGGCCTTCATAGGATCCTTCGGCGCCGCCGCAGGCTTCCAGTACAAACTCCTCGCTGACCCAGGCCATGCTGGCATATACAGAATGGTTCCGTTCCCACCAGCCGCAGAGTGTAAAGGTGCTGGAAGTCACCTGGTCGGAGAAGAGATCCTTCCGCCATTCCAATGTGACTGCCGCTCCCAGCTCCTGGGGAATCCCAAGCTGCTGCAGGGTCGAGGTATCCAATGCAATCTCCGTTTTTTGCTCTGGCATATGTCCGGCTTCGGGATATGCGAAGTCGTCTTTGGCATACTGGTCATCGGCATAGCGGATCTCTACCTGCCGACCGCCGAGCCGTTCATTTTCCGCCAGGCCAAGGACGATGGAGCGGCCGCAGGATTTGACATCCGGGTGTGCCGCAAGGAGTTCGATCTGCTCGTCGGTGATCTGCTTGGCGGTGGTATGGGCCTTGGTTCCGGTCTGACGCAGGTACATTTCCGTCAGATTTTTACTCAGGCTTTGTGCCAGTGTGAATAATGTGGTGAACATCATGGCAGTCATGGTGATGGCCAGGACTGCAACCAGGTTGCGGCTTTTATTTTTTTTGAAGCTCCGGCCCGTAAGAGTCCGGATCATAGATTTTTGTTCTTTCATGGTTTCGATCATTCCTTTTCTGTTCATTCTGGCGCACTGCGCATATGGGGACAATGGCTGGTTACTCATAAACCCGGCCGTCCTCGATGTGGATGCACCGGTCAGCCTGCTTCGCAATCTCCGGGTTATGGGTGATCATGACAATGGTCTGATGGAATTGTCTGCTGGTGATTTTCAAAAGCTCGATGACTTCATCGCTTGTCTTGCTGTCCAGGTTTCCGGTGGGCTCGTCAGCCAGGATGATGGCCGGCTTTCCCGCCAGCGCCCTTGCGATGGATACCCGCTGCTGCTGGCCGCCGGAAAGGGTATTGGGCATCTGATAGAGCTTTTTCTCGATCCCCAGAAGGGAAACCACTTCTTCGATGAATGTATCATCCGGTTTTTTCCCGTCCAACTGAATAGGCATTACGATGTTTTCATACACGTTCAGAATCGGGACCAGATTATAATTCTGGAAAATAAAGCCGATGCAGCGGCGGCGGAATACAGTCAGGTCGTCGTCCGCCATGTTTCCGAGTTCAAATTTGTCTACTTTTACGGTGCCGGAGGTGGGGTGGTCCAGTCCGCCCAGCATGTTGAGCAGGGTGGATTTCCCGCTGCCGGATGTGCCGATGATGGCCACAAACTCTCCTTTTTCCACGGAAATGCTTACATCGTCCAGTGCGTTTACGATATTCGGCTCCTTGCCGTACTGTTTTACTAAATGTTCGGTTCTTAAAATACTCATGATGTGTTGTCCTCCTCCCAATCCGGCTTGGCCGGAAATAACAGTTTCAAATCTTGCTCTGTTTATAATCCACATTATATTCGGATGATCAAATCCGGCAATATAGAATGCGTAAACTAATATGGAGAAGGTAAAATCTAAATGGGAACATCTAAAGAGAAACATCTAAATAGGAAAAGCAGAATCCACCTGTGCGGATTAGCCAACTGCACAGGCGGATTCTGATTCGGCGATGGGGAGTATGATTTTGACAATGAATTTTTCTTCTTTCGGCCTTGCGATGCATTCGCCGCCGTATTTTTCCACAGCCTTTTGGATATTGGAAATGCCGAAGCCGTGGAGGAAGGAATCTTTTTTGCTTGTCTTTTGCGGAGTAAATTCGTCAAGCCTTCGGTTGTTTTCCACTGCAATCACCAGCATGTCATGGACAGCGGCGGCTTTTACGGTGATCAGCCGCATACTCTCAGGCAGCTTTTCGCTGGCCTCAACGGCATTGTCCAGGGCGTTCCCGAAGATCGTGCTGATATCCAGCGGTTTTAGAAATGCCCCTTCGGAAAAACTGACGGCGGCGTGGAAATCAATCTGCTTTTCTCTTGCCAGCCGGGATTTATCGCGGAGGATCATATCCAGATAGTCATTGCCGGTATGATAGTAGGTCTCATAAGTCTCGATCTGTTCCTGCAGGGAGCGGGCGGACTCGTTCAATACTTCGGAGTTGGCCTGCTGCGTCTGCAGGACAAGGAGATGGTTTTTCATATCATGGTAAATGCTTCGAATCCGCTTTTCATCCCGGAGCTTGTCCTGAAAATACGCCTGCTTCTGTTCCAGCTCCTGGGCATGGCAGGCAGTCTGCACGGAACTGCAGATATAGGCCGCCAGGTAGATGCATCCGAAGCTGGACACGATGGACGCTGCGCAGATGGGATACACGACGGCTGCTTCCTCGGGAAGAAAATAGATGATCGTAAAAATGGCTACAATAGATGCCAGCGTCAGGACATCCACAATGAGCCACATCCGCAGCGTCAGGTCGGAGGTGATCCGGCCCAGGTATTTTCTTAACAAGGCCCATGCCCCAAGCCAGAATAAAAGCCGCACCAGCAGGGAGAATGTGTGAATGGCCGTGCTGATGAGGAGCAGGCCGGGGGGCCATTGGGAAGGATTCCCCGACACATGGTTACAGGCAAAAAATAACCGTGACCCCATATCCTGCATCAGATAATTGACCGCTACAACCACGGGATAGAATACCAGCACGGCAGTCAGCTTTTCGATCCATCTTCCGCTGTGGAACAAGAGGATATAGGCGGCAAGGAGCAGGAGGGCTCCAAGGAGGTTGGGCAGGTCATTGGAATAGATCACCATATTGGCAAAAAAGGAACAGATCACATAGGCTGGAATCCAAAGCAGCCGGTTTCTGCGCAGTGGGATAAAGCTGTGGAGGGTCAGTAAAAACAGAAAGCCATAGCTCCAACCAAGGAGCAGGGTGATCAGGTCAAGTGCTTTTATCATATCATGTCCCCCCAGTATTCTGTCAATTCTTCCATAAACTGTTTTCGTTTTGGCTGGCTGATGGGAAGGATTTCCCCTGTCACCAGGGTGATCTCAAGCTTCTGCACACCTTTTATATAGAAGAGATTGACAAGGTAGCTGCTGTGGCTCCTCGCAAAGCCCTGCCCTTTCAGCTCCTGCTCGACCTCTTTCATGCTTTTGTAACAGATGATCTTTTCCTGCTCGGTGTGAAATAGCAGGTTGCGGTTAAAAGTCTCGATGTAGCGCAGGCTTTTCAGAAAGATTTTATACTTACCAGAATCATTTTTTATGATCAGGGACGGGGAGGCGTCCTGACGGCTCATGGAGAGGAACCGGTTCAGCTCATCCCGCAGCCGGACATACCGGATGGGCTTGATGATGTAATCAGCGGCCCGGTATTTGTACCCTTCCAGCCCGTATTGGGTGAGGGTGGTCAAAAAGATAATCCCCACCTTTTCATCCATCTGCCGGATCTTTTCCGCCGTGCGGAGACCGTCTACCAGCTTCATCTGGATGTCCAGGAAGATCAGGTCAACGGTGGGATCATATTTTTCGATCAGATCCAGGCCGTCATAGTAGGGGGATACCTTGATCTCTTCGCCGGTTTCGGCAGCGTATTGTCTGATGAGGCTTTTCAGATGATCGACAAAGCTCTGTTCATCGTCGCAGATCGCAATGTGCAGCATAGTATTCTTACTTCCTTTTCTGTTTTGGTTTCAGCTTGCAGCAGGCAGTCGGTTTTCGCTGGAAAACGAAAGAACTGCCTGGGCGTCAATGCAATTCATTTTATCATAAACGATTAAGGAAAGCCAGAAGGTTTTTGCTTATAAAGCATATTTTGAAACGTATATTTATAAAGAAGCAATCTTTTAAAATGGAGCGGATTTTCTGAAAAGATCACTCTGCAGGAATTTAATTTAAAAAATTATTTTTATGAGAATGATAAAAAAATAAGAAAAAATAATTTTGAAGTGATTTATTTTCAATAAAAAATCATTTTGAAATGACTTTTTATTGAAAAAATATTTGGAAATGTGTATACTACAATAAAGGAAGATACAGATTACAGCAACAAAAGCTTTGAACAGGTTCGTTATTGAAGGGAGATGGGTGTATGGAACGGAATATAGTTCTGGAATTATTAGAATGGCGGGACAATGTAAAGGAACGGCTTCCAATGGTTTTATACGGTGCAAGGCAGGTGGGAAAGACCTATACGCTGCTGCGGTTTGGGCGGGATTATTATAAGAACTGTATTTATGTGAATTTTGAACGGATGCCCTTGATCGCGGAATTTTTTGAGGGAGATCTGAGTCCGGAGAGGATTGTACGTTTTCTGGAAGAGTATTTTTCGGAAAAAATTATACCGGCGGAGACTTTGTTGATCTTTGATGAAATCCAGGTCTGTGAACGGGCGCTGACCTCTCTCAAATATTTCGCTGAGGATGCTCCGGAATACCATATCGTGGCTGCGGGCAGTCTCCTCGGAGTTGCACTGCATCGGGAAAAGTATTCGTTTCCTGTGGGGAAGGTGATTATGAAGACCATGTATCCCATGAGCTTTGACGAGTTTCTGAATGCAATGGGCAATGGACATTTTGTGCAGCAGATCAGGGAGCATTTTGAGCGGAGACAGGAGATGCCGCAGCAGACGCATATGGAATTGATCAGTTGGCTGCGCCGGTATATGTTCGTGGGCGGTATGCCTGCTGTGGTAAAGATGTATATGGAGGAACAGTCCCTTGTGAATATACAGGAAATGCAGGAAATGATCCTGAATGCTTATACGGCGGATATGGCGAAATACTCCTCTTCCGGGGAATGTACAAAAATCAGAAATGCGTTTCATTCCCTCCCTGCGCAGCTTGCCAAGGATAATAAAAAATTTCAGTATAAGCTGGTTCGCAAGGGGGCGACGGCAGGTCTGTTCGGGGATTCCATCGCGTGGCTTGTTATGGCGGGGATCGCATTGGAGTGCGACCGAGTAACCAGGGGGGAAGTACCGGTTAAAATCTCCAGGGATATCTCATCATTTAAGCTATACATGTCTGATGTCGGGCTTCTTTCCTGCTTTTCAGGCATCATGCCGGAAAATGTGATACGCCGGGAATTATCAGACGTATATAAGGGAGCGCTGGCAGAAAATTATGTGGCGCAGGCATTGCGCGCGGGAGGGCACGAGCTGTTTTACTGGACATCGGATGCCCCGGCGGCAGAGGTGGACTTTCTGATACAGAAAAAAGGAAAGGTGATTCCCGTGGAAGTCAAGTATGACCAAAATGTGCGGGCAAAAAGCATGAAGCATTTTTCCGGTATGTATCATCCGGAGGAGATGATACGAATCTCCGCCAGGAATTTTGGGATGGATGAAAATGGATTGATATCGGTACCTTTGTATGCGGCATTTTGTATATAAGAAAACGAAGAAAAAAGGTTTAAAATTCTAAAAAAAAGTATTGTCGTTTTTTGGTACTTCAGGTATACTGTTCATACTATCAGAAGGAAGGGCCTTCCATTTCATCCATCCGGCCCTTCTGCAAGGTGAGAAATGATAGAAATGTAGCATATTAACAAGGGGTTTAGGGAGTACGTGAAAATAAGCTTGCCATACTGTGAATGCAGAATCAGGCATGCTTTTTTTGACGATTCCTGAAAGCGGTCGTACGCGCGGATGGGGCAATACGCCGCGAAACGAAGCTGTGGATCTGCAGGAGAAGAACGGATGCAGATCCTGCTAAGGGAGGAGAGGAGTATGAAGCGGATCATTTCATGTCTGCTTGCTGTAATTCTCGTTTTTTCTCTATGTGTCGATACCAGTGCCGAGCCTGTGGACACAGAGACTGCGGGGAGCGGTCCGGATGTCGTGGCTGAGGGCGATGGTGAGACCGGAACCGGGGAAAACGAGAATCTGCTTCAGGAAGACAACGAAGGCACAGAGGATGAAGAGGACTCGGAGACGGAGGAAGGGGCAGGCCCGGAAAACACGGATGAACCGGAATCAGGATCAGAGCCATCCGAAAAGAACCTTTTCACAGTGAATCCGGACGACGCGTCTTTCGGCACAGAGGATGAGGAAGGCCAGGAAGACGGCGTGGAGGACGAAGAGGAAGAAAAGGACGAAGAGGACGAGAAGGAAAAAAAGAGAAGCCAGGACAGGGACTATCTGGGGCAGGTCGATGTGGAGATCCTTTCCGCATTGAATCTGCAGAAGGATGTAAACTTTACCGTTTCCCTGACCGGGCAGGAATCGAAGCAGGTGATGCTGGCTGCGGATCAGGAGACGGAAAACGGGGGCTTGTCCCAGGGCGATGCGACGTTTGAAGACCTGGAACCGGGGACTTATGTACTGACTGTCGGGGCTCCGGGTTTTGCAACCTATACGCAGGAGCTTGCCGTAGAGGACTGGGCGTATAATCTGACCCTTACCACGGGGATCGTCAGCGGCTTTTCCTATGATCAGCCGGGAAGCGTGCATCCGGGGCTGCTCCTTCTGGGAGACGTGGACGGAAACGGCGTGATCGACGACGCAGACCGGGATCTGCTGGTGGACGCCATAGACGCAGGGGAGCGGGAGCCGGAAAAGCAGGCTGCGTCCCGGCATGAAAATCCGAACCTGAATCTGAACGGGGACCAATGGGTTGACCTTGCGGATCTGGAATATTTTGCAAAGGGATATGGATTTCATGGGGATCCCAGCTCTTCAGTGGTAAAATTAGTGCCGGCAGATGCGGTGACAGTCAGCAAGGACGAGCACACAAAAGTAGTATCCGGCGATCTGGATACCCTGCTCAAAAATGAAGGAAGCGTGCAGCTTGCTACGGACTCCGGCAGTCCCTTCACAACGGAGGGACCGGTTGCCGTGGAGTTTGATTTTGCAAAAGAGGAGGGCATTCCGATTGAGGGCCTGGTGATCGATACGGGAAACGAGGATTCCATCGAACTGGCTCAGATTGACCTTGTCTATATGGATGATGGGCAGGAGCAACCGGCTCAAATCCCACTAAAAAAGGGAGTCAATTTCCTGCTGGACGTTGACAGTGCGGTGATATCCCAGGATCACAGCGGTGCCATCAGCGTGAATTTCGGAACACAGATTGCGGTGAAAAAGGTGACGCTGAAGATTATGGGGATGCAGAACAACAATAACCTTGTAGAGATTTCCAAGGTGGAATTTCTGAACGATATGGAGAGCCGTATCCCCGAGCCGCAGATGGATATCCCGCAGAACCTGTCGGCAAAGGCGGGCAATAAGCAGTTCACCCTGACATGGGATCCCTGCGTAAATGTGACGGGATATGAGGTACGGATCACGCCGGAGACGGAAGGGGAAGCAAAATGGGAGACTGTTTTCGTAAAGGGAAACAGCGCACAGATCTCATCCTTCCAAAAAGAGAAGCTTGTGAACGATACGGCCTATACGGTGTCGGTGCAGTCTGTAAACGGCGCATGGAGGAGCGGGTACAGCGAACCTGTAACAGTGATTCCAAAAGCGGATAAGAAACCGGACGCGCCGGATAATCTGAAAGTTACGGGAGCATACAGAGCCATTGACGCATCCTGGAAAAATATGGAGGATACGGACAGCTACAATCTGTATTACCGTGAAAGCGGAAAAGGCGACTTTATCAAAATAGAAGGAATAACAGTCAGCAGCCATAGGATCATGGAGCTGAAGGACAGGACCAGCTATGAGGTCTATGTGACAGGTGTCAATGAACTCGGCGAGGGCAAGCCGTCCCTGACCGGGGAAGCGGAAACCACCTCTCCGGATCCGGCTCAGATGCCCAGGTATAAGCTGATCAACCAGGCTGCGGAGGGACAGGTAAGCGAGCATATTACCAATGCGGTCTATTTTAACGGTTCCATGCAGGACAGCGAAAGGGATCAGGCAGGAGGAAAGACTGCGTGGGGGACGGTGGATAACAACCCGGTATCCCATTATCTGCTGAACAGTTGGGATTCCGGCGGATTCAATACTCTGGGATCGCATGGTCTGACTTATGAATTTGACCAGGCATATAAGCTGCAGACTTTTGCGCTGCAGGAGGTAACGGTGCAGAGCCTTGGATACGGATATGCGCAGGTTCGGTATTGGGACGAGAACGGAAATACCGAGGAGTTTACGAGCGGTCAGGTTTCTGTACAGAGAAAAATGGATTCGGAGAAGCGGGTGTACTATATGATCCGTCTCCCGAAAGCGGTGTCCGTAAAGAAGCTGCAGTTCGGCATCAGCCGCAGCCTGGCTTCCGGTACGATCACATGCTCGGAGATTTATTTCTACCATTATGATTCTCTGGAAGACGATATTATGGCGCTTTATGCCAACGACTTACATACAGAGCTGAAAAGTGAAGTGAACCAGGCCACGATTGACGGACTCAGGACACGAATCAACACAAAGGACCCGGATAGCGGGGAATACCATCCGGATAAAGAGAAGCTGGAACGAGAACTGCAGACAGCAGAGGACATTCTGAAGGCGAAGCTGAGCAGGACAGTTCAGATACATAACGGCATTACGACCCGGGATACGGACCGCGGATTCGGCGGGCTGAATGCATGGCAGCCGCTTGGAGTGTCGGCGGCGGCGGGAGAAGAGATCACGGTGTACGTGGGCCACAACACGAAGAAAACCGGCGAGAATACGAACCTGCAGTTGATCGCAACACAGTATCATGCGGAATCCGGCTCAATGTTCAAGCAGGTAGCGAACCTGAAGATTGGAAGAAATGATATTACGGTTCCGCAGCTTTCCACAATAAAAGGGGAAGCCGGAGGTGCGCTGTATGTGCAGTATACGGGCAGCAGCGCGTCGGATCAGTATGCGGTTCGTGTAAGCGGAGGCGCGGAAGTGCCCTTCCTGGACCTGTATCAGGTGACAGACAGAAACGAAAAGCTTACACGTGCGCAAAAATATGTGGATGAACTGAAAGCATATGTAGACCAAATGGAGACGCAGCACGAGAAGCTTCACGAGGAATCCAAACTGGGTTCCGTGAAATATGAGTATGCAGAAAGCGAATGTATACTGGGAGCATCGGATATGATGCTGGACACTATGATGCTCTCGCTTCCGGCATCGCAGATCCTGAAAGGATGCGGAGGAAGCGCAGAGAATATCGTGTCGTCTGCGGAAGCGATGGAGAGCATGATGCATCTCTTCTATCAACATAAAGGATTGACTGCGAACACACAGAAAGCGGACGGCGCCGCGGTGGACGTAAAGGATACCTATCCGTCCAGACATCTGAATATCCGGTATCAGCGGATGTTTGCAGGGGCATTTATGTATGCATCGGGCAACCACATTGGAATTGAATGGGGTTCCGCTCCCGGCATGGTAACCGGCAGGACACTCACGGCAGATACGGAAGGCCGGTATCAGGACGGCAATTATTTCGGCTGGGGAATCGCGCATGAGATCGGGCACTGCATCAACCAGGGCAGCTATGCGGTCGCGGAGATAACCAACAACTATTTTTCTGTGCTTGCACAGGCGAAGGATACCAATGACAGTGTGCGGTTTAAGTACGACGAAGTGTACAAGAAGGTGACCTCGGGTACGAAGGGGCGTGCTTCCAATGTATTTACCCAGTTGGGAATGTACTGGCAGCTTCATCTGGCTTACGATAACGGATATAACTTTAAGACATACGACAATTATGAGGAGCAGCTTGGAAACCTGTTCTTTGCAAGGGTGGATACTTACGCAAGAACGCCTTCTAAAGCACCGTCGCCGGGCGGGGTAACATTGACTCTGCCGGGAGACCAGGATCAGAACCTGATGCGCTTAGCCTGCGCGGCGGCAGAAAAAAATCTTCTGGAGTTCTTTGAACGATGGGGAATGACGCCGAATGAAGGGACGATTGCCTATGCGCAGCAGTTTGGTGAGGAGACAAGGGCCGTTTACTATGTAAATGACGATTCTCGTGTGTACAGGCGGACGCATGGCGTAAGCGGGCTGGACGAGGCAGGAAGTACGCAGGCGGTGACGGTAGAGTCTGTACAGATCAACCCTGTATCAGCGAACCAGGTGGATCTTCGGTTCTCATCAACGATTCCGCAGGAGGATATTTTGGGATATGAGGTTGTGCGCTGTACCAGGTCTGGCGGAGTTGTTCAGGAGGAAGTGGCAGGCTTTACGACGACCAATGCATTCAGCGATCACGTGACCACAATGAATAACCGTGTGGTGAGCTACAAAGTGAGGGTGATCGACAAATATCTGAATCAGTCGGCACCGGCATCCTCAGGGGAAGTGAAGATCCAGCATGACGGAAGTATTGATAAGTCAAACTGGACGGTCAGCACCAACGATCTGACGGCAGCAGCGGAGGATACGAAAAAGACCAGAAACGGAATTGGAACCGGAAGCGAGAGCAATGAGGAGATCGGAAGCGGTATGGGAACCGATGATCAGGATACGATCTGCGGTCCGGCGGTGGAAGATCCCATTAAAAACGTGGTAGACAATGATACAGGTACGGTCTATATCGGAGCGGCGGGAGCAAGTGCGGAAGTGATTATGGAGTTTAACAAGCTGCATACAATCACTGGCTTTAAGTATACGCCGGCCAAAGGACAGAATGGGATCAAGGATTACAGCATTTTTGTACGGGAAGGAAACGGCCAATGGAAAGAAGCGGCAAGCGGAACCTTCCAGCCAGATAAGGTTCAGACCGTATTCTTTGAAAGCGGCAGGAAGGAAAGTAATGACAATATTGCCGGTTATCAGGCTACGGCAGTGAAGCTGGCAATCCAAAATCAGGCAGGGAAGTCGATCGGAATTGCCGAACTGGATGTGCTGGGAGTGACCGGGGATGATGTGGATTTCCGGCGTACCAATGGAGAGCAAAAACCGGTGATCGGAAAACTGAAAACAGCATTTGATTACGGCGGCGGCACCATTCCGGCTGGTTCGCTGGTATTTACCGGAGTTTATAAGGGAAATCCGGCGTACAACGTGGTGATCCTTTATGACCAGGATGGAAATATCGTCGGCGGCGCAGGAGCAGACGGCAGCGTCAATGCAGACCAGATCATCCTTGCCGATGTGCCCGATACCGGAAATATTCAGGATGTTTCAGACGGTTCCTGGGTATACTGGATTGAACCGGAGCATATGATAGATCTTACCAAATTGGAACAAGTCCGGGCAGAGCTGTATCGTGTGGATCATGCTGAGACAAATGCCGGCCAGAGGCTTGTCAGTGATTCGAAGTTCGAGACTATGCCGGCAAAGAGTATGGCAGATATGCCGGAGATTCAGCTTACATCATCAAAGAGCGGCGGCACAGAATAGGCATCATTTGCATTTCACGGAATCCCCTCCACATCGGCTTACAGGAGCGGATACAAAGGGATTCCGGGGAGTGCGAAAAACGCGATAAGGGGAGTAGGACATGAAGAAATATTTAATTGGATTGATAATGGCAGTGTTCGCATTTATCGCAATACTGCCGCTGCAGGTATTGGCAGCAGGAGACGAGGTACGGCTGAAGGAGGACGGGAACAATGTAAATGTGTCGGTCACTGTTTCAGGCGGCGCCGGGGAGAAGGTATCTTCTATGCAGCTTGGGCTGCAGATCACGGATCGGGACGGCAATCCGGCAGGGCCGGAGATATTGGAGCAGATTGAAAACCTGACCTTTAGCTGGAGCCAGGAAGTCCAGGCAAGGGCAGCGGTTACAGAACAGCGTTACCAGCGTGAAACCGGAATCCTGCGGATCTATATTGCAGGAAGCGAACCGCTTTTTTCGGGAGAAGGGGAAGAACCTGACAGCCTGGCGCTGGGGAACGTGATGATGGAGGAGATCCAGGAAGGTGCAGCAGACGGACTCTATATCAGTGTGGTGCCGGATTCCTTTCGGAAGGTGCAGGGAAGCAATGCGCAGAAGCTTTCGGCATCGTTTTCGAATGCCGTGCTGATTGTCCCTGTGAACCGAGAAGACCCGGTTGATCCGGAGACACCAGAACCGGGACAGCCCGGAAATCCGGGCGGGTCGGCAGGCGGTTCCGGCGGGGCAGGAGGCTCTGGCGGGGCAGCAGGCGGTTCCGGCGGGGCAGGGAGCTCCCTGGTGGATAAATCCCAACTGCAGGAGGTGCTCAATCTTGCGGCAGGATATCAGGAAGAGGATTACACGTCGGAAAGCTTTGGCGTCTTGAAGAAGGCGATGAAAGAGGGGCAGGCTGTGCTGGATGACCCCTATGCCGTACAGGAGGAAGTGGATCAGGCGGCATCGGCGGTTATGAACGCCATCGGGGGCCTGGTGCCTTTCGGGACTACCAGTGTGGATGCGCGGAATGAGATGTACTCCGGAACAAGCCAGGCTGTCGGGACAGGAGATATGACATCATGGCGGGTGTGCGTAGTTGTGATGGTTCTCAGCGGATTAGTAATCGCGGGAGCCGGGATCTGTAAAACATATCGGAAGAGGATGCTGTAAAAAAGCTATAAGCGATTAGAAGTCCGGGTAGAAAAAAAACGAAAAGATGTTATAATAAGGAAAAGGGCAGAGCCTGTTACAGGTATTTAAGGAGCAGTGATGTATTGAACGCAGGAACAGAAGAGAAAAAGCAGTCGATGGATATAACCTTGTCATCGACAAGATCTATGCAAACCTCATTGCAGGCAATAAGAAGCGGCAAAGCAGGGCTGGACGGCCATAGACAGTCGATGCTGAACAGAGTTCCGGAAATTGGCGATTGGGCAAGTTTTAAATATGAGTTTATTATGCTGAAAGATTTAGCCTATTTGACTGCAAAAACAGGAGATGAGTTTGCATTGCTGCGGGGCAAGAAGGAGGATATTTTATTTCACGGTGATTCAAGAAACTGTGTATTTGACGGAACTTTGGTTGATATGCTGATGACGCATAAGCTGTATATTGTTGGGCATTCCCATTCGGGAGAACCGATTCCAAGACCGTCAGGAAATGACAGAGAAGCTCTGGAAGTGATTGGACAGGAGAAAAGTACGGTAATATCGGCAATGTCAGGGATGTGTATTGACTTTAGTGCAGATTCATTTGAGATATGGTGAGGTGATTGTTATGTTGACATTCGAAGAAGCCAGAAAAATAGGGCTGGATGCATGTGCTGAGAAACTGGGCAGAGAGTTTGTTCGAAAGCATGCCAAAACTTCATCAACGGCGTATGGCGATGCGGAGGATTATGCGTATTGCTTTATCGGGGTGAGTGATCAGCCCAGTAAGCCATACCGTGAAGGCGATAAGATTGTACTTTCTTCCGCACCAGAGGACCAGTTTCCATATATGGCAAGCTGTAATGTATGGTATGACACTGGAAAGATAGATTTTTTGGAGTGCATTTTGCCTGCTGTATGATTTGTGAAGCAAGGAAGCCCAACAGAAAGAAGAATCGACAAGGGGATATAGGGTATGGATTTTTTGATTAACCTGGATGGGAACATCCTGCTATGGATTCAGGAGTACATCCGGCAGGACTGGATGGAGGGGATTTGGAAATGGATTACGATGCTGGGGGATTCCGGCTGGTTCTGGATTGCCCTTTCCATCCTTCTGATGATCCCGAGACAGACCCGATGGATCGGGATTACCTCGCTGGCGGCTCTTGTAATCGGAGCCCTGATCACAAATGTGACTCTGAAAAATCTGGTTGCCCGCACCCGGCCTTATGAAGTGATAGACGGCCTGGTGCTGCTGATCGAAAAGCAGAAGGATTATTCCTTCCCTTCAGGGCACACCTGCGCGTCCTTCGCAGCGGCCGGGGTGTACTGGCGGATGATGCCGAAAAAGTACGCGGTTCTGCTGCTGATACTGGCGGCGCTGATCGCATGTTCCAGGCTGTATGTGGGCGTGCATTACCCTTCGGACGTACTGGCAGGTCTGGCGATCGGTCTCTTTGCGGCATGGGCGGCATGGCATCTGCAGAAATATGTCAGGACGCACAGAGGGAAAGTGAAGTAAACGAAGAGGTAAGATCATATATTAAAAAAAGATCAGTTATTTTCTGCCTGATCACATACAGAGAGAGAAAAAACGAGACTGTCGAAAACGGGCAGCATTCCCGCGATATGCGGTGAATGAAGTTCCGTTTTCGGCAGTCTTATTTTTTCGTATTAGTCAGAGACTTTCCAGCACCGGATGGATCTGAGCCGTCCGAGGCCGGATATGACCAGGCCGGTTAAAAAACATATTTGACTGTTGCCATTCTTTAAGTGTGAACTGCAGCGTTTTTTCAGTGATACCGCGATCCCGCTTCATACACCGCTTCGCAGGTGAGCTGTACCCCCAGTTTTTTAAAGATTTTAATATCCACATCGGACAGCATAACGGAGGTATGGGCCTGACATCCTTCCAGCGCGGGAAGCTGCTCCAGGGCCAGACGGGCATCCCGGCTGGTTGCCGCGCTTGCGGAAAGGGCAATCAGCACTTCATCCGTATGAAGCCGCGGGTTTTTGCTTTTCAGATAATCCACTTTCAGCTTCTGGATGGGCTCAATGGACTCCGGAGAAAGGATATCCAGATCATGGGGCTGCCCGGCCAGTTCCTTAATGGCATTTAAAAGCAGCGCTGCGGAGGCGCCCAAAAGGCTGCTGGTCTTCCCGGTGATCATCCGTCCGTCGGGAAGCTCCAGAGCTGCCGCCGGGGCGCCGGTCTGTTCTGCGCGCACTAGGGCTGCCGCGACGACTTGCCGGTCGGCGGTGGAAATGCCGGCCTGGTTCATCAAAAGCTCCAGCTTTTGGGTTTCCTCCTCCATGCAGTTCCCCCTTAATAAGGAGTTGAGGGAGGCAAAGTAACGCCGGAGGATCTCCTGGCAGGAGGCTTCCCGGCAGATCTGGTCGTCGCAGATACAGTTTCCGGCCATATTTACACCCATGTCGGTAGGCGATTTGTAAGGGCTTTTTCCGTAAATTTTTTCGAAAATCGTATTGAGCACCGGGAAAATCTCCACGTCCCGGTTGTAGTTTACCGTGGTTTCCCCATAGGCTTCCAGATGGAACGGGTCGATCATATTGACATCATTCAGGTCCGCGGTGGCAGCCTCGTAAGCCAGGTTGACCGGGTGCTTCAATGGGATGTTCCATATGGGAAATGTTTCAAACTTGGCATAGCCTGCATGAATCCCGCGTTTGTGCTCATGATATAGCTGTGAAAGACAGGTGGCCATCTTTCCGCTGCCCGGTCCCGGCGCCGTAACGATGACGAGAGGACGGGTGGTCTGGATATACTCATTTTTTCCGAAGCCGTCTTCACTGACGATCAGCGGGATGTTGGACGGATACCCCGGGATATGGTAGTGGAGGTAGACACGGATGCCCAGATTTTCCAGCCGCCTTCGGAAAAGAAGGGCGCTGTCCTGCCCGGAATATTGTGTGATGGCAACGCTGCCCACATAGAGCCCGTGCTCATGAAAAGAGTCGATCAGCCGCAGGACGTCTGAGTCGTAGGTGATACCCAAATCCCCGCGTATTTTGTTTTTTTCAATATCCTTGGCGCTGATGACGATGATCAGCTCCGCCTGGCTGCTGAGCTGCTTGAGCATATGCAGCTTTGAATCCGGGGCGAATCCGGGAAGCACGCGGGAAGCGTGATAGTCATCGAACAGCTTTCCGCCAAATTCCAGATACAGCTTGTGGTCGAACTGCTCAATGCGATGTCGGATGTGCTCCGACTGTGTGCGTAGGTACTTTTCGTTATCAAATCCTGTTTTCATAATGTTTTTCCTCGCGTCTGTTTATAATCTGACAACTGCGGAACGCCCAACGACCCCAGACAGAGACTGCGAAAGCAGCGAATGGTCTGTGAAGCAGACAGGTCTGCGGTCTGCCGTTCGATTGCAATATAAATCTTAGTATACAACAAAAACCTGTGTTTTTACAATATTTTCATAATCTTTTAGTTGATTTATAACGAACCTGTACTTATAATATAGGAGTGCAGTGGAATTTAGCAGGAGGAGCAGGATGGATAACAAGAATAATAAGAATAATCCCAGGAACAATCGGCAGGGATGGGGCGTGATCCTTTTCACGACATTGCTGACCCTTTTTATTGTAATGGGACTTTATTCGCTGATGCAGGACAGAGATCCGGAAGAAATCAGCTATGATAAATTTTTAGGGCTGGTCGATGAGGGGAAGGTGGAAAAGGTTACCCTGGGTTCATCCCGTATTTATATTACCCTGAAGGAAGGCGTAAATAAGGAAGAAGAGAAAAAAGAAGGGAAGGATTCCCAGGATCAGGTGGAAGATCAGTTTCAGGATATGCGGGACAATCTGCTGAACCAGATGGAGGAAGCCACGGGACAGCGGGACGACCAGGAGCGGCCGCCGGATTACTTTACCGGGACTGTACAGGATGACAACCTGCCGGATCGGCTGCTGGAGGCAGATGTAGAATTCGGACAGGAGATTCCGGATACGGCATCCATGATGATGATGGAGATCTTTATCACCGTGATACTGCCGCTTTTACTGCTGGGAATCCTGTTCAGCTTCGTGATGCGCAACATGACCAAGGGCGGCGGCATGATGGGGATCGGCAAGAGCAACGCCAAGGTCTATGTGGAGAAGGAGACAGGAGTCACCTTCCAGGATGTGGCGGGCCAGGATGAGGCCAAGGAGTCGCTCCAGGAGGTGGTGGATTTCCTCCATAACCCGGGAAAATATACGGGCATCGGGGCGAAGCTGCCCAAGGGCGCCCTGCTGGTGGGACCTCCGGGAACCGGCAAGACATTGCTGGCCAAGGCCGTGGCAGGCGAGGCCAAGGTGCCGTTTTTCTCCCTGTCCGGTTCTGCCTTTGTGGAGATGTATGTAGGCGTGGGCGCGTCCCGTGTCCGCGACCTGTTCAAACAGGCGCAGCAGATGGCGCCCTGTATCGTATTTATCGACGAGGTGGATGCCATCGGGAAGAGCCGTGACACCGCAATGGGCGGCGGCAATGACGAGCGGGAGCAGACGCTGAACCAGCTTCTTGCGGAGATGGACGGATTTGACACGAATAAGGGACTGTTGCTGCTGGCGGCTACCAACCGTCCGGAGATCCTTGATCCGGCGCTTCTCAGGCCGGGACGTTTTGACCGGAGGATCATCGTGGATAAGCCGGACCTGAAAGGCCGTGTGGATACGCTGAAGGTGCATTCCAAGGATGTGAAGATGGATGAGACGGTGGATCTGGAAGCCATCGCGCTGGCGACCTCGGGAGCCGTGGGATCGGATCTGGCCAATATGATCAACGAGGCGGCCATCAACGCCGTAAAGAACGGGAGACAGGTGGTCAGCCAGAAGGATCTGTTTGACGCCGTGGAAGTGGTGCTGGTGGGCAAAGAGAAGAAGGACCGCATCATGAGCGAGGAGGAACGCCGGATTGTGTCCTATCATGAGGTGGGCCATGCGCTGGTCAGCGCCCTGCAGAAGGATGCGGAGCCGGTGCAGAAGATCACCATCGTGCCCAGGACCATGGGTGCTCTGGGTTACGTGATGCAGACGCCGGAGGAAGAGAAGTTCCTCAATACCAAGAAGGAACTGGAGGCCATGCTGGTGGGAATGCTTGCAGGCCGTGCGGCGGAGGAGATCGTATTTGAGACGGTTACCACCGGGGCGTCCAATGATATAGAAAAGGCGACCAAGATCGCCCGGGAGATGATCACCCAGTACGGGATGTCGGAGAAATTCGGACTGATCGGCCTGGAATCCGTGCAGCACCGATACCTGGACGGCCGTGCAGTGATGAACTGCGGGGACGCGACAGCGGCAGAGATCGACGCGGAAGTCATGCTGATGCTGAAAAACGCATACGAAGAGGCGAAGCGCCTGCTGCAGGAGAACCGGGAAGCGCTGGATAAGATCGCGGAATTTCTGATTGAGAAGGAGACCATCACCGGCAAAGAGTTCATGAAGATTTTCCGGGAAGTCAAAGGCATTCCGGAACCCCTGGAGTCCGAAGAGGGAAAAGAAAAGAAGGAAAACCGGATCGCCATGCGTCCGGTGGAGCGTTTGGAACAAAAAGAAGAACCGGATGCTGAAGTGTGGTAAAATAACAGGCAGGGATGAAGTCATGGATCTCTGCCTGATTTTTTTAGGGGGCGGATTCCTGGCGGATGTGGCAGAAGCAAATCTGCAAAGGCCGGGGACAGATCCTCAGGGGACAAGACTATATAAAAAGGGAAAGTGAAACACGGGGCATGGAAGAATATAATTTTGATATTGTGGAAGAATTAAAGAAGCTGCCGGCCAGACCGGGCGTCTATCTGATGCATGACGAGAAGGATCAGATCATCTATGTAGGCAAGGCGATCAGCCTGAAAAACCGGGTGCGGCAGTATTTTCAGTCCAGCCGGAACAAGGGCATCAAGATCGAGCAGATGGTGACCCACATCCGGCGGTTCGAATACATCGTGACGGACTCCGAGCTGGAAGCCCTGGTGCTGGAATGCAATCTGATCAAGGAGCACAGGCCGAAGTACAACACCATGCTGATGGACGACAAAGCCTATCCTTTCATCAAGGTGACGGTTAACGAGCCATTTCCCAGGGTGATGCTGGCAAGGAACGTGGTGAAGGACAAGGCA
This sequence comes from Schaedlerella arabinosiphila, assembly GCF_003885045.1. GTDB lineage: Bacteria > Bacillota > Clostridia > Lachnospirales > Lachnospiraceae > Schaedlerella > Schaedlerella arabinosiphila. Next base: position 314,323 of record NZ_RHJS01000002.1, read on the forward strand.
AAATATTTCGGGCCTTACACCAGCGGCCAGGCGGTGCGGGACACCATTGAGCTGCTCCACAAGCTGTATCATCTCCGGAGCTGCAACCGGAATCTGCCGAAGGACACAGGAAAGGAGCGGGCCTGCTTAAACTACCACATCCGGCAGTGCGACGCGCCCTGCCAGGGATGCATTTCCCAGGAGGAGTACGCAAAAGCGGTCTCAGAGGTGGTACGGTTTCTGAACGGGCATTATGAGGGGATTCTCTCGGAGCTGGAAGGGAAGATGAACGCGGCTTCGGAAGCGCTGGAATTTGAGAAGGCCATTGAGTACCGGGAACTGCTGAACAGTGTGAAAAAGGTGTCCCAGAAGCAGAAGATCACGGACACCGGCGGGGAGGACCGGGATATCCTGGCGGCGGCCACAGAGGAAGAGGACGCGGTTGTACAGGTCTTTTTCATCCGGGGCGGCAGGCTTATCGGCCGGGACCATTTTTATCTGCGGATCTCCAAAGAGGAATCCATCGGCAGTATCCTGGACAGCTTCATCAAGCAGTATTACGGAGGGACTCCCTTTATTCCGGGAGAGCTGGTGCTGCCGGAGGAGCCGGAGGACCGGGAGCTGATTGAGGAGTGGCTTTCCGGAAGGCGGGGCTCGAAGGTCACGCTCCGGGTTCCGAAAAAAGGAACCAAGGAAAAGCTGGTGGAGCTGGCGGTGAGCAACGCGCAGCTTGTATTGAGCAAGGACAAGGAACGACTCAAGCGGGAGGAAGGGCGCACCATCGGGGCGGTGAAGGAGATCGCCGGGTTGCTGGGACTCAAGGGGATCAGCCGGATGGAAGCCTTTGACATTTCCAATACCAACGGATTTGAGTCCGTGGGTTCCATGGTGGTCTACGAACGGGGAAAACCAAAGCGCAATGATTACCGGAAGTTCAAGATCAAGGGCATCAAGGGTGCGGACGACTATGGAAGCATGCGGGAGGTGCTCACAAGGCGGTTTACCCACGGGCTTCGGGAGCGGGAGGAAAGCAGGGAGCTGGGCGGATTTACCACCTTTCCGGATCTGATCCTGATGGACGGCGGAAAGGGCCAGGTCAACGTGGCGCTGCAGGTTCTGGAAAGCCTGCATCTGGACATTCCGGTGTGCGGCATGGTCAAGGACGACCACCACAGGACCCGGGGGCTGTATTATCAGAATGAGGAGATCCCCATTGACCGGTCTTCCCAGGCATTTCTTCTGGTGACCAGGATTCAGGATGAGGCCCACCGGTTTGCAATCGAGTATCACAAGCAGCTCCGGGGGAAAGGGCAGGTTCATTCCATACTGGACGATATCCCGGGAATCGGGCCTGCCAGGCGGAAGGCGCTGATGCGCGAATTTGCCAGTCTGGATGAGATCAAGGCGGCTACTGCCGAGCGTCTGGCCCAGATTCCGGAAATGAATGAAAAAGCGGCGGAATCCGTGTACAAATTCTTTCATTAATGATATACTATAAGGTGCAGTGGGCGAAGCGGCAGGATTGTGCTTCGCCGGGAAAAGATAAGAACTGCCGTGACGTGGTTTGCCGGATGTTCCCAAGGCGGCGGCCGATGCATGACAGTTCCCAAGAAAGGAAAAAAATAAAGATGGGACAAGGCGTTAAGATTAGCGAGCTGGCGGAGAAAATGGGTTTAAAGAACCTGACTCCTACCGTGGATCTTGCAGACAAGCGGATCACTGTTCCGGAAGTAAACCGGCCGGCATTACAGCTTACAGGGTTTTTTGATCATTTTGCGTATGACAGGGTGCAGATTGTTGGATATGTGGAGTATACCTATCTCCAGACACTGGAGGAAGACCGGAAGCAGCAGATTTATGACGAACTGCTGTCGCGCCAGGTGCCGTGTATCGTATTCAGCCGCAACCTGGAGCCGGAAGAAGAGCTTCTGGAGCTTGCCCGCAGCAGGGACATCCCCGTGATGCAGACTTCCAGACAGACCAGTGCTTTTATGGGGGAACTGATCCGCTGGATGAATGTGAAGCTGGCTCCCTGCATTACGATCCATGGAGTACTGGTGGACGTATACGGCGTCGGCGTGCTGATCATGGGGGAAAGCGGAATTGGAAAGAGCGAAGCGGCTCTGGAGCTGATTAAGAGGGGGCACCGTCTTGTGACAGATGATGTGGTTGAGATCCGGAAGGTCAGCGATGACACGCTGGTTGGTTCGGCTCCGGATATCACCAAGCATTTCATCGAACTCCGGGGTATCGGGATTGTGGATGTAAAATCCATGTTCGGTGTACAGTGTGTCCGTGAGACACAGAATATCGACCTGGTGATCACACTGGAAGAATGGAACCGGGATAAGGAGTATGACCGTCTGGGACTGGAAGAGAACTATACGGAATTTTTGGGGAACAAGGTTGTCTGCCACAGCATCCCCATCCGTCCGGGGCGGAACCTTCCGATCATCATGGAATCCGCAGCGGTCAACCACAGGCAGAAGAAGATGGGATACAATGCCGCGCAGGAACTGTACAAGCGGGTACAGGAGAATCTCGTAAGAAAAGGATAGGAGAGGGAAGTCATGAAGTATTGTTATGGAGTAGATATCGGCGGAACGACTGTAAAGATGGGATTATTCGAAGAGACGGGCAAGATTCTGGATAAGTGGGAGATCGTAACCAGGATAGAGGACGAAGGAAAGGCCATCCTGCCGGATATCGCCGCGTCGATTCTGGAAAAGACACAGGCCCATGGGCTGGAGAAGTCCGAGATTCTTGGGATCGGTGCGGGAGTCCCCGCGCCGGTGACGGCCGAAGGCGTGGTCAACGGGAGTGCAAACCTGGGCTGGAACTACAAGGAAGTGAAGCGGGAACTGGAAGAACTGACCGGAATGGACGCGCTGATCGGCAATGACGCCAATGTCGCAGCGCTGGGCGAGATGTGGAAAGGCGGAGGGGCAGGACAGAAGAATCTGGTCATGATCACCCTGGGCACCGGAGTCGGCGGCGGCGTGATCGTCAATGGAAAGGTGATCACAGGGGAGCACGGCGCAGGCGGCGAGGTGGGCCATATCTGCGTGAACTACGACGAGACGGATGTCTGCGGCTGCGGAAACCGGGGCTGTCTGGAGCAGTATGCTTCCGCTACCGGGATCGTCCGGCTGGCGAAGAAGCGTCTGGCAGTGGAAACAAGAGATACGGTACTGAAAAAAGAAAGCGTCACGGCCAAGGACGTGTTTGATGCGGTCAAGGCAGGAGATGCGGTGGCTGTCAGCGTTGCGGAGGAGTTTGGGAGATACCTGGCCAGCGGCCTGATCAATCTTGCGGTGATTGCGGATCCGGCTGTCTTTGTGATCGGCGGCGGGGTATCCAAGGCCGGAGAGGTTCTCATTCCGTTTATCCAAAAGCCGTACAGGGAAAAGGCATTCTTTTCTAATCGGGAAATAGAGTTTAAGCTTGCGACGTTGGGCAACGATGCCGGGATCTGCGGAGCGGCCAAAATGATACTGGATGCTTAAGCGGCATTACATATATGTTAAAAGACCTGTCACCGGCAGGTCTTTTGCATACCATCATATGCAGAAAAGCTGCCGGCGGCAGGGTTTCTGCATTCACGGTATACAAAAAGGCTGTCGGCGGCAGGATTTCTATATGTGAGAAAATGAAAAAAAGCGCGTGATTTCGAAAGATTTTCTTAAATTTCCTAATATATATGAACTTTTTGTTTTTTTTCTTTATTTAGAAAAATAAATTTGGTATAATAAACAGCATGTATAAAGGAGGGTAGGATTCATGAATTATGGAAAAGAACATCTGGAGAAACGAAAAAAAGAAATCTCCTCGAAAAAGAATATGCAGAAAAAGCGGGTGGGAGTCCGTTTTTTCAAGGCCCTGATCATCTGTGTCCTTCTTCTTGCAGTGGTTGGTGTCGGAGGCGTAGGTTACTTTGTAAAGAAGATCCTTGACAACAGTCCTACAGTGACGCCTTCCCAGGTCAAGCCAACAGGCTATATATCGGTTGTCCGCGCGAAGGACGGGACAAAGACGGAAGAATTTTTGCGGGCCGGCTCCAACCGTGTCTATAAATCAATCGACGAGATCCCGGATTATCTGGGCAAAGCATTCGTCGCCATTGAGGACGAGCGTTTTTACCAGCACAACGGAATCGACCTGCAGGGTATCATACGAGCCGGGGTAAAGGGCGTCACCTCGGGCAATTTTGACGAAGGTGCCAGTACACTGACCCAGCAGCTCATCAAAAATAATGTATTTATCAACTTTATGGATGAAAAGACGTTCTACGACAGGCTGCAGCGGAAGATCCAGGAGCAGTTCCTGGCCATTGAGATTGAGAAGCAGATGTCAAAGGACGAGATCCTCGAAGCCTATATGAATACCATCAACCTGGGGCAGAGCTGTCTTGGGGTGCAGAGTGCGTCGGAGCGGTATTTCGGCAAGGATGTGTCGGAACTGACGCTTTCCGAGAGCGCGCTGATTGCGGGAATCACGCAGAGCCCCTCAGGTTATGACCCGGTTCTGCATCCGGAGGCCAACCGATCCAGGCGGGAGGACGTGCTGGACAAGATGCTGGAGCAGAATTATATTACCCAGGCGGCTTATGATGAAGCCATGGCAGATTCGGACGCGGTCTATGAGCGGATTATCCCTACGCCGCCGGTACAGAATACCACACCGTATTCTTATTTTAACGATCAGCTTTACGAACAACTGGTCCAGGATCTTCAGGAGCGGAAGGGCTATACGGAAGCACAGGCCGTTGCGCTGGTCTTAAGCGGCGGGCTGGATATCACATCCACCCAGGATCTCCGGGTGCAGGCGATCTGCGACGAGGAGGTTGCAAATGATGCGGTTTATCCTCCGGGGACAGAATACGGACTGGATTTTGCGCTGACCATCTACCGCGCGGAAGGCGACCCGGAGAACTACAGCAAGGAGATGCTGGCAGAATATATCACCAATGCATGGGGACGGGAATATCCGCTGCTCTTCTCATCACCGGAGGAGGCAGACCAGGCGATCAACGAATATAAATCTACACTGGGGATTACGGAAGCGGACAAGGTGGAAGAGTGGAGGGATATTACTCCCCAGCCCCAGGCTTCCGTGGTGCTTATGGATCAGCATACCGGTGAGGTACTGGCGGTGGTCGGCGGAAGGGGACAGAAGACGGCCAGCCTTTCTTTGAACCGGGCGACGGACTCCATGCGGCAGCCGGGCTCCTGTTTCAAGCCGCTGTCCACCTATGCCCCGGCGATTGATGCCGCCGGGTATACGCTGGCGACACCGATCCAGGACGACAAGCCCTTTGAATACCCCAACGATCCCACGAAGAAGGCGCATAACTGGGATAACGTTTACCGGGGCAGCGCGACGGTTCGTTTTGCAATCCTGCATTCCATGAACGTCTGCGCCTTGAAGACGCTGCAGGCGATTACGCCTCAGCTGGGATATGATTATCTGATCAACTTCGGGTTTACCACGCTGGTGAATTATGACGATCCGAAAAATCCGGAATATACCGACGTCCAGCTTCCCACAGCCCTCGGCGGTATTACCCACGGTGTTACGAACCTGGAGCTGACGGCAGCTTATGCGACCATTGCCAACAACGGCACCTATATCAAACCGATCCTGTACAGCAAGGTTCTGGACCATGACGGCAATGTGCTTTTGGAGAATGAGATTAAGGACACCCACCAGGTGCTCAAGGACACTACGGCAGCGCTGCTGACAAGCGCCCTGCAGGATGTAATTACCAAAGGTACCGGTACGGCGGCCCAGATGTACAACATGCCGGTGGCAGGGAAGACCGGTACGTCCGAGTACAGCCGTGACCTGTGGCTTTCTGCCTATACGCCGTATTTTACAGCTTCAGTGTGGGGCGGATATGACTGCGGGAAGCCCATGGAAAATATCTACAACCAGGTATGGCATGAGGTGCTTTGGAAGAATATCATGGAGCGGGTGCATGAGGGTCTGCCGCGTCAGGAATTTAACATGCCGGCCGGCATTCAGCAGAAGACGATCTGCCAGCAGAGCGGTTTTCTGGCCACCAGCAGCTGCTACCCGGTTGTGACCGAGTATTTTGCGGAAAATGCGCCTACCGTAAGCTGTTCCGGACATTACAGGGCTCCTGCCGTGGAAGAAAAAGATGACGACGAGGATGATGACGGAACCACATCCGGAGATGACTCCACAACCGGAAGCGAAGGAAGCACCGGCGGAACGAGCGGAGACACGACGGGCGGGACAAGCGGAGGAAGTACGTCCGGCGGCACAGCGGATACGCCTTCGGGTGGAACCGATACAGGAGGCACGTCAACGGAATAAGAATATAACGGAAATCAAAGCAGGCATAGTCAAACTCTTTTGGCTGTGCCGCTTTTCAGGAGGAATAGTACATGAGTTTTCATATGGAAAAAAAATTACCCACTCCGAAGGAGATCAAGGAGCTGTATCCGGTTTCCGCGGAAGTGGCGAAGTGCAAGGAAGAGAAAGACCGGGAGCTGCAGGATGCCATCAGTGGGAGGAGCGACCGGTTTATAGTCATTATCGGCCCCTGTTCGGCGGACAATGAGGAGGCGGTGTGTGATTACATCAGCCGTCTGGTGCCCATCCAGGAGGCTGTCCGGGATAAGGTGATCCTGGTGCCGAGAGTCTATACCAATAAGCCGCGGACCACCGGCGAAGGGTATAAGGGGATGTTCCATCAGCCGGATCCTGAAAAAGCGCCCAACCTTCTGGCGGGCCTGGTTGCAATCCGCCATCTGCATATGCGGGTGCTGGAGCAGTTTCGGCTTCCGGTGGCGGACGAGATGCTGTATTCGGAGAACTACCGTTACCTGTCCGACATCTTATCCTATGTGGCCGTGGGTGCACGTTCCGTGGAAGACCAGCAGCACCGTCTGGTATCCAGCGGCATTGAGGTTCCGGTGGGGATGAAGAACCCAACCAGCGGGGATTTTTCCGTGATGCTCAATTCAGTGGTGGCGGCACAGCACGGACATAACTTCCTGTACCGGGGGTGGGATGCCACTACAAGCGGCAACCCGTATGCCCATGTGATCCTCCGGGGCGGGGTCAACCAGTACGGGCGTACGCTTCCCAACTACCACTATGAGGATTTGATGCGGCTCTGGGAGATGTATCAGGAAAGGAAGCTTGCAAATCCGGCATGCATCATCGACGCCAACCATTCCAATTCCGGAAAGCGGTATAAGGAGCAGATCCGCATTGTAAAAGAAGTCCTGCACAGCCGTGCACATTCCAGGGAGATCCGCAGGCTTGTGAAAGGGGTTATGATTGAAAGCTACATTGAAGAGGGACGCCAGGAGATCGGATGCAGCAATCATGTTTACGGCCGGTCGATCACAGATCCCTGTCTGGGATGGGCAGACTCGGAGCGGCTGCTGTATGAAATTGCGGAGAGGTGTTAGAAAGAGATGAACTACCGGACAGTATATGAGGGCGGAAAAGGGGAGATCGTAGAAAAAAAATCCCGTTTTATCGGGGAAGTATTTTCGGTGGAAACGGAAGAAGAGGCCGCGGAGATCGTTGGGAATATCAAAAAGCAATACTGGGATGCCCGTCATCACTGCTGGGCGTATGTCATCGGCGGGGCCCAGGTGCAGGAACGGTTCAGCGATGACGGGGAGCCGGGCGGGACGGCCGGAAAGCCGATCCTGGAGGTGATCCGGGGGCATGAACTGAAAAATGTGCTGGTGGTCGTGACCCGGTATTTCGGCGGGACGCTTTTGGGAACCGGCGGGCTGGTGCGGGCCTATACGCAGTCGGCGCAGGCGGGGATTGAGGCCAGTACTCTGATCACGAAGACAGAAGGGTATCTGATGAAGATCGGGACAGACTATTCGGGACTGGGAAAGCTGCAGTACCTTCTGGCACAGCGGGGGCTGCAGACGGTTGACGCGGACTATGGGGAGGCTGTGACACTTTCTGCGCTGGTTTCGGCGGAGGAGGAGAAGGCGCTTAGGGAAGAGATCACGGAGGCGACCAATGGGCAGGCGGTGGTTAGCCGGGATAAGGAGTGCTGGTTTGCTTGTGTTGAGGGGAGAATGGTGGTGTTTTGAAAGTAGGGGGGAATTAGAAGGATATGCAGGGAGTTGGTAGGGGGCGGGAAAAGGGGTGGTTCAGGGGGGACACAGCAGAGACCACAGACCCGTCTGCTGCGCAGACTATCCGCTGCTGGCGCAGCTCCTGTCTGTGGTTCTTGGGCGTTCCGCCCAATAGCAATATAAAATAAGGCTCACTGACAAGTGAACTTGCCAGTGAGCCTTGTTTTATATTGCTGCTGTTCAGAATGTTTAATGAAATTCCGGTTCGATTAGGCCGAAGGCGCCGTCTTTTCTTTTATATACTACATTGACCTCGTCGGTCTCGGCATTGCTGAATACGAAGAAGTTGTGGCCGAGCAGTTCCATCTGGATGCAGGCATCCTCGGGGAACATGGGCTTGATTCCGAACTTTTTGGTACGCACGATCCGGATCTCGCCGTCTTCTTCCACCTCATCCTCTGATTCGAAAAATTCCTTTTTAAAATCGCTTGGTGAAGACGCGGCTGTGGGATGGCCCTGGCTCCGCGCGACCAGCTTGTTCTTATACTTGCGGAGCTGACGTTCGATCACCTCTTCTACCAGGTCAATGGATACGTACATGTCATTGCTTGTCTGCTCGGAACGGATGATATTGCCCTTCACAGGGATGGTAACCTCGATTTTCTGCCGTTCCTTCTCAACGCTGAGCGTAACGATGATTTCCGTTTCAGGAGTGAAATACCTTTCGAGTTTTTTGAGTTTTTGTTCAATTGTGCTTTTCAGTCCAGGTGTTACTTCAATGTTTTTTCCACTGATAATAAATTTCATGCAGATCAACTCCTTTACTCATATTAGACTTATCCCTATTATAGCATGAAAAGGAGTCAATGTATAGAACGAATCACTTCAATTCTTGTAATTTTCCCGTCTGTGATTTTTGCGATGCGCAGGGCGCAGTCCGAAAAATAGACGCACGCCCCGACCCCCGGGTATGTTTCGTCCTCCTGCAGCTTTTTCAGGATGATGTCCCGCAGCGTCTCGTTCTCCTCATAAGGCAGATTGAGATGGATGAGACGGTTGACGCTGCGTACTTTCTGGCTGGCGCGGAAGAGAATCTTATCGGATTCGTCAAAGGCCACGAACAGGAATTTGCGGGTGGCAAACAGGATGGCGATGGAGACCACGCCGATCAGGCTGTTGATCGGAGAGGAGTGGTCAATGATGATCTGCCTTGCAATGGCAAAAAGCAGGACCTCATACATGGTCTGGGGGGAATGGAAATAAAGCATGCGCACCATCTCGATTCCGATTGCCAGGTTAAAGCAGGTGGTCAGCAGATCGTCATAATTCGGATATTTGTTATAGTCCGACAGATTGCCGAAGGTCATGATCAGACGGAAGGTCATGATGAGGATTCCGACTGCCAGGATCAGTGCGATGACGTACTCCAGTAAATTTGTCAGTCGCTTTAAAAACAAAGTCATATATTCTTTCATTGTGCGGCTGCCTCCTCCAGGGAAAGGGTGTTCCTGCCCGGCAGGCCCATATCAGGCCGAAGGGCAGGCACCAATTATTTTTGATTGTTCTGGTTGCTGCGCTTGCGCAGTCTGGAATCCAGGATCTTCTTCCGGATGCGCAGAGACTTTGGAGTAACCTCCAGAAGCTCGTCCGTGTCGATAAAGTCCAGCGCCTGCTCCAGGCTCAGGATACGGGGCGGGGTCAGGCGGAGCGCCTCGTCCGCGCTGGAGGAACGGGTATTGGTCAGGTGCTTGGTTTTGCAGACGTTCAGCTCGATGTCGTCCGTTTTTGCGTTCTGGCCTACCACCATCCCGGAATAGACCTTCTCACCGGGGCCGATGAACAGGGAGCCGCGCTCCTGGGCGCTGTACAGTCCGTATGTGACGGACTCTCCCGTCTCAAAGGCGATCAGGGAGCCCTGCTTCCGGTACTGGATGTCACCCTTGTAGGGGGCATATCCGTCAAAGCTGGTGTTCAGGATTCCATTTCCCTTGGTGTCGGTCAGAAATTCGCCCCGGTATCCGATGAGTCCCCGGGCCGGGATGGAAAATTCCAGCCGGGTATATCCGCTGCCGATGCTGTTCATGCCCTGCAGCTCCCCTTTCCGCTGGCTGAGCTTTTCAATGACCGTGCCCGTAAATTCATCCGGGACATCCACGAAGGCCGCCTCCATGGGCTCCAGCTTCTTTCCGCTTTCATCGGTCTTGTACAGGACTTCGGCTTTGCTCACCGCGAACTCGTACCCTTCCCGGCGCATATTTTCGATCAGGACGGAAAGGTGGAGCTCCCCACGGCCGGAAACCTTATAGTTGTCGGCGTTTTCCGTTTCCTCCACCCGGAGGCTGACGTCGGTATTCAGTTCCCGGAACAGACGGTCGCGGATGTGCCGGGAGGTGACGTACTTGCCCTCCTGTCCGGCAAAGGGGCTGTCGTTGACGATAAACTGCATGGAGATCGTGGGCTCGGAGATCTTCTGGAAGGGGATCGCAGCCGGATTCTCCGGGGAGCACAGAGTATCCCCGATGGAAATGTCGGAGATGCCGGAGATGGCCACGATGGAGCCGATGCCGGCTTCCTTTACATCCACCTTGTTCAGCCCGTCAAATTCATAGAGCTTGCTGATCTTTACTTTTTTCTGCTTGTCCGGGTCGTGGTGGTTGACCAGCAGCATCTCCTGGTTCACGGCGATGGTGCCGTTGTCCACCTTGCCGACGCCGATCCGTCCCACGTATTCATTGTAATCAATGGTGCTGATCAGTACCTGGGTGGGCGCGTCCGGGTCTCCCTCCGGGGCCGGGATATAGTTCAGGATGGTCTCGAACAGCGGTTCCATGTTCTTTTCCTCGTCCGTCAGGTCGAGAACCGCCACACCTGCCTTCGCGGAAGCGTAGACAAAGGGGCATTCCAACTGTTCGTCGGAAGCGTCCAGGTCCATGAACAGCTCCAGGACTTCGTCGATCACCTCATCAGGACGGGCCTCGGGGCGGTCGATCTTGTTGATGCATACGATGACCGGAAGATCCAGCTCCAGCGCCTTCCTGAGCACGAATTTTGTCTGAGGCATGGCCCCCTCGAAGGCGTCCACCACCAGGATGACGCCGTTGACCATCTTAAGCACGCGCTCCACCTCCCCGCCGAAATCGGCATGTCCCGGGGTGTCGATGATGTTGATCTTGGTGCCCTTGTAGCTTACGGCCGTATTTTTGGACAGGATCGTAATGCCCCGTTCCCGCTCAATGTCGTTGGAATCCATGACACGCTCCGCCACTTCCTGATTTTCGCGGAACACGCCGCTCTGTTTCAAAAGCTCATCCACCAGGGTCGTCTTTCCGTGGTCTACATGGGCAATGATTGCAATATTTCTTACGTCTTCTCGTGTTGTCTTCATAATCTGATACCTTACCTTTCCAAAGTCAATAAAGTATAACGGCTGCGGACCCGTCTCATATCCGGCGGGCTGCAGCAGGGTTTTGCAGGGCTAAATAAGGCGTTTGTCCTGCAAATTTACAGCGTACTCATTCTAACATAAAATATTGCGGAAAAAAAGAGGAAAATTGTCGAGGGAAAATGTCGAACGATTTAGGGGGCATTTTTGTTCTATATGCCGGGGGCTGTACATAAAATTAGTAGTGACTTAAAAATACCGCAAAGAGGAAGGGAGACCTATAAATTATGTCAGATAAGATTATTGAAAACAACCAGGTAACGATCATGGGTGAGGTGGCGTCAGGATTTACATACAGCCATGAAGTCTTTGGAGAAGGATTTTACATGGTAGACGTGCTGGTGCGCCGGCTGAGCAATTCCGAGGACCGAATCCCGCTGATGATCTCAGAACGGCTGATTGATGTGACACAGGATTATACCGGAGAATTTATTATGGTATCCGGGCAGTTCCGTTCTTACAACAGGCATGAGGAACAGAAAAACCGCCTGGTGCTGTCCGTGTTTGTCCGGGAGGCAGAATTTATCGAAGAGGAATTGGACGGGGCAAAGACCAACCATATCCTGCTGGAGGGCTACATCTGTAAAAAGCCCATCTACCGGAAGACGCCACTTGGCAGGGAGATTGCGGACCTGCTGCTGGCAGTGAACCGGCCCTATGGAAAATCGGATTATATCCCCTGTATCTGCTGGGGCAGGAACGCGCGTTACGCGTCCGGCTTCGAGGTGGGGGAGCATGTCCGGATACTGGGCAGGATACAGAGCCGCGATTATGTGAAAAAGATATCGGAGACGGAAACGGAGACGCGGACGGCATACGAGGTGTCCGTCAGCAAGCTGGAATGTCCGGAGGAAGAATAAAAAAATAGCAAAAATGTTTGTGAAAGGGATATCATTTATTGAGGAATTTTCTCAAATATGATATCCTTTATTTATGCTGATTTATCGTAGGGAATTTTGATCAGAAGAACTATACAATCACAGGAGGAAAACAACATGGTAAATGTTTTGATGCATGGATGCAACGGAAGGATGGGACAGATGATCACCGGCCTGGTGAAGGAGGACCCGGAGATTACAATCGCGGCGGGGGTGGACAAATTTCAGGAGCCTCAGAACCCCTACCCGGTTTTTGACTCCATCGGAAAGTGTGACGTCTGTGCAGACGTGGTGATTGATTTCTCCACGGCGGCGGCGCTGGAGGAGGTGCTGGCGTACTGTGTGGAAAAACAGGTTCCGGCGGTGCTGTGTTCTACCGGGTATTCCGAGGAGCAGCTTGGCAAGATCGCGGAAGCCTCTGAGAAAACGGCGATTCTGAAGTCCGCCAACATGTCCATGGGGATCAATCTGCTGCTAAAGCTTTTGAAGGACGCGGCAAAGGTGCTCTCTCCGGCGGGCTATGACATAGAGCTGGTGGAACGCCATCACAACCAGAAGCTGGACGCGCCCAGCGGTACGGCGCTGGCGCTGGCGGACTCCATCAATGATGCAATGGGCGGGCAATACGAGTACGTATATGACAGAAGCCAGGTGCGTAGGAAGCGTGAGAAGAAGGAGATGGGGATCTCGGCGGTCCGCGGGGGAACCATCGTGGGAGAGCATGAAGTCATTTTTGCAGGCGTGGACGAGGTCATCGAGTTTAAGCACACGGCTTTTTCCAGAAGCGTGTTCGGCAAGGGCGCGGTGGAAGCTGCCAAATTCCTGGCGGGCAAGCCGGCCGGGATGTACGACATGAGCGATGTGATCCAATTTTAAGCAGGATCAGCATTAATATAGAAAGAATTTTATCTCCCCAGGGAGATTTGGATAAGAATACAAAGAGGGACTTTTTGATGAAGAATTTGGAAACAAGATATCTGGAGAGGCTGTCGGATCTCTACCCGACGATTGCGGAGGCATCTACAGAGATTATCAATCTGCAGGCAATCTTAAATCTGCCCAAGGGGACGGAGCATTTTATCACGGATGTGCACGGGGAGTATGAGGCGTTTGCGCATGTGCTGAAAAACGGGTCAGGGTCTGTCCGCCGCAAGATCGACGAGGTGTTCGGCAATACGTTGAGTTCAAAGGAAAAACGGTCGCTGGCGACGCTGATTTATTATCCCAAAGAGAAGATGGAGATCGTGAAGAAGAACGAGGACAACATGGAAGACTGGTACAAGGTCAACCTGTACCGTCTGATCGAGGTGAGCAAGCGGGCTGCCAGCAAGTATACACGCTCCAAGGTGCGCAAGGCTCTGCCGAAGGATTTTGCCTATGTGATTGAGGAGCTGATCACGGAGAAGGCGGAGGTCAACGACAAGGAATCCTACTACAACGAGATCATCATGACCATCATCCGGATCGGCAGGGCGGAAGGCTTTATTGCGGCCATTTCCTCCCTGATCCAGCGGCTGGTGGTGGATCACCTCCATATCGTGGGGGACATCTATGACCGGGGGCCCGGACCGCATATCATCATGGACAAGCTGATGAACTACCATTCCCTGGATATCCAGTGGGGAAACCATGACGTGCTCTGGATGGGCGCGGCCGCGGGACAGTGGGGCTGTATTGCCAATGCCATCCGGATCTGCGCCCGGTACGGCAACCTGGACATTCTGGAGGACGGGTACGGCATCAACCTTCTGCCTCTGGCTTCGTTCGCCATCCGGATGTATGAGACCGACCCATGTACCTGTTTTGCGCTGAAAGGCCAGGACGACACCATCAGCAGGGCGGAGATGGAGATGAACCTGCGGATTCACAAGGCGATCTCCGTGATCCAGTTCAAGGTGGAGGGACAGATCGTCCGGCGTCAGAAAGACTTTCACATGGAAGACCGGGGGATGCTTCACCGGATTGACTATGAGAAGGGAACCATCACGCTGGACGGGAAGGAATACCAAATGCTGGATATGAATTTCCCAACCATTGACCCCAAGGACCCGTATGCTTTGTCCGGGGAGGAAGAGGAGGTCATGGAGCGCCTGGAACGGGCGTTTACGGGATGCGAGAAGCTGCAGGAGCACATGCAGCTTCTGCTCAGAAAAGGCAATCTGTACAAGGTGCACAACAACAACCTGCTGTACCATGGCTGCGTGCCCCTCAACGAGGACGGAAGCCTGCGGGAGGTGACCCTGTTCGGACATACCTTCCGGGGGCGATCTCTGTATGACGCGCTGGACCGCTACGTGCGCAAGGGATTTTTTTCGCTGGATGAACAGGAGCGGGAGAACGGAAAGGATATCATGTGGTATATCTGGCTGAGCCCGGATTCCCCGCTGTTCGGCAAAGACAAGATGGCCACCTTCGAGCGGTATTTTCTGGCGGAAAAGGAAACCCATGTGGAAAAGAAAAATCCGTATTATAAGCTTCTGGAAGATGAAGAGGTGATCGACCAAGTGATGCGGGAATTTGGCCTTCCGCCGGAGAGCGCCTACATTGTCAACGGCCATGTTCCGGTGAAGAGCAAAAACGGGGAGAACCCGGTCAAATGCAACGGAAGGGTGATGGTCATTGACGGCGGTTTTTCCAAGGCTTACCAGAAGGAGACCGGAATCGCGGGCTATACGCTGATCTATAACTCCTACGGGCTGCGGCTGGTGGCCCACGAACCGTTTGAATCCACGGAGGGAGCGATTCAGCGGGAAAGCGACATCCATTCCGAGAGCGTGATCATCAAGCGGGTCATGGAACGTCGCCTTGTGGGTGATACGGACGCCGGCAAGGAGCTGCGGGAGCGTATCGCGGATCTGGAGGAGCTGCTCGCGGCGTACCGGAGCGGCGAGATCAAAGAGAAACGCTGATTGTTTTGGGATTTTTTCAATCTATATGATGTTTGATCCCTGGAAAAATTTTCCATACATAATATGAAGGGTTTTGCAGATATTACATGTATGAAAAATATTTTTGAAAGGGAGAAAAAACGATGAAAAAATATAAGAAGCTTCTATTATTAATGGTATGTACCGGTGTAATCGGCAGTATGACTGCCTGCGGAAGGAATAAGGATACCGACGGCGCGGATCAGACAGATACAGAGAACGTGGGCAATACCAACCGGGACGAAAACATGAATGACGCCACCGGCGGAAACAAAAACAACACCAACCGAAACGACACGATCAACGGGACAGATAAGAACAACGGTGCCGATCAGAATACCACCAACGGAACGGACAGGAATAACGGGACAAACGGCAATAATGGAACCGGTACAGATAACGGAACCACCGACAGAAACAACGGAGACGGCGTGATAGAGGACGCCATTGACGATGTGCGGGACGGTGTGGACGATATGGCGGATGACGTCAGAGACAGATAAGAATTGTGAACAATGGCAGGGGAGCCGAAGATGCAGGACGGCTCCTTTTTCCATAGATGGGAGAAACACATGAAGTTCAGACCCTGTATTGACATACATAACGGAAAGGTAAAACAAATCGTAGGGGGCAGCCTGAACGACCAGGGGGATCAGGCTGAGACCAATTTTGCTTCGGAGCTGGACGCGGCTTACTATGCGAAGCTGTACAAAAAGGACGGGCTGACCGGCGGGCATATGATCCTTCTCAACGCCCCGGATTCTCCTTACTATGAGGCGGACAAAAAGCAGGCGGCCCTTGCACTGGGGGAGTACCCGGGGGGACTGCAGATCGGAGGCGGGATCACGGCGGAGAATGCGGGCGCGTTTCTGGAAGCGGGGGCCAGCCATGTGATCGTCACATCCTATGTATTCCAAAACGGAATCTTTCAGAGAGAAAACCTGGAAAAACTGAAACGCTCGGTCGGCCGGGAACGCATCGTTCTGGATCTGAGCTGCCGGAAACGGGACGGGGCGTACTACATCGTGACAAACCGCTGGCAGACCTTTACATCGGTTAAGCTGGAAAGAGGAACGCTGGAAATGCTGGCGGGGGAGTGCGGTGAATTTTTGATCCACGGGGTGGATGTGGAGGGAAAGTCCTCCGGCGTGGAGGAGGACCTGGTCCGTATGCTGGCAGAGTGGAACGGGGCGGATATGACCTATGCGGGGGGCATCGGCAGCATGGAAGAGCTGGAGCATTTCCGGAGGATTAGCGGCGGCCGCCTGGACTTTACCATCGGGAGCGCCCTGGATCTGTTTGGAGGAAACATCCCCTACCGGGAGCTTTGCAGAATGAAAACAACTTGAAAATCCACAGGATTTGATATAAGATAAGTTGTAGAATAAATGAAATGTAAAGATAGAAGATGAGGAAATGCCTAATGAGCGAAAAGGAATCATCATTGAAAAACTGGCAGAAAAGTTTACTGGAAACTATGAATCTGTTGAATTTGAGGGAAGTTAGTGTTAAAATACAATCTGAATAAACAGAAGAAGGAGTTAATTGCAGATTATGGGTTTGATAGAGAAAATATTTGGTACGCACAGCGAAAACGAACTGAAGCGTATTTACCCGATCGTAGACCGGATCGAAGCGCTGGAGCCGGAGATGCAGGCGCTTACCGATGATGAGCTCAGGGCCAAGACCAGGGAGTTTCGGGAACGCCTGGAGGAGGGCGAGACTCTGGACGACCTTCTGCCGGAGGCATTTGCGGCAGTCAGGGAAGCGGCGGTGAGAAGCCTGGGGATGCGGCACTACCGGGTACAGCTGGTCGGCGGTGTGATCCTGCACCAGGGCAGGATTGCGGAGATGAGAACCGGAGAAGGCAAGACGCTGGTGTCCACCCTGCCGGCCTATCTGAACGCGCTGTCCGGAAAGGGCGTACACATTGTCACGGTCAATGACTATCTGGCAAAGCGTGACGCGGAGTGGATGGGAAAAGTACATGAATTTCTGGGGCTGACGGTGGGCGTTGTGCTGAACAGCATGGACAACGACGAGCGGCGCAAGGAATATAACTGTGATATCACATATGTGACAAACAACGAATTGGGCTTTGATTACCTCCGTGACAACATGGTCATTTACAAGGAGCAGCTTGTACAGCGGGGGCTCAATTACGCGATCATTGATGAGGTGGACTCGGTTCTGATCGACGAGGCCAGAACCCCGCTGATTATCTCCGGGCAGAGCGGCAAGTCTACCAAGCTCTACGAAGCCTGCGATATTCTGGCAAGGCAGTTGGAGCGCGGGGAGGCCAGCGGTGAATTTTCCAAGATGAACGCCATCATGGGAGAGGAAATCGAAGAGACCGGGGACTACATTGTCAATGAAAAGGAAAAATCCGTCAACCTGACGGAGGACGGCGTGAAGAAGGTGGAGAAGTTCTTCCATGTGGAAAACCTGGCCGATCCCGAGAACCTGGAGATTCAGCACAACATCATCCTGGCGCTGCGGGCCCACAACCTGATGTTCCGGGATCAGGATTATGTGGTGACTCCCGAGGGAGAGGTGGTCATCGTCGATGAATTTACCGGCCGTATCATGCCGGGACGGCGCTATTCCGACGGACTCCATCAGGCCATTGAAGCGAAGGAACATGTGAAGGTAAGGCGGGAGAGCAAGACCCTGGCCACCATTACCTTCCAGAACCTGTTCAATAAATTCGAGAAGAAGAGCGGTATGACCGGTACGGCGCTGACAGAGGAAAAGGAATTCCGGGATATTTACGGGATGGACGTCGTGGAGATCCCGACCAACCTTCCGGTCCAGAGAAAGGATCTGGACGATGCGGTTTATAAGACGAAGGAAGGAAAGTACCGGGCCGTTGTGGAAGCGGTCAAAGAGGCTCACGCCACCGGGCAGCCGGTGCTGGTGGGCACCATTACCATCGAGGTGTCGGAGCTTTTGAGCAAGATGCTGAAAAAGCAGGGAATCCCGCACAATGTCCTGAACGCCAAGTTCCATGAGATGGAGGCGGAGATCGTAGCCGACGCGGGCGTCCACGGCGCGGTGACTATTGCCACCAACATGGCGGGCCGTGGTACGGATATCAAGCTGGACGACCAGGCCAAGGCAGCCGGAGGCTTGAAGATCATCGGTACGGAACGGCATGAATCCAGGCGAATCGACAATCAGCTCCGGGGACGTTCCGGACGTCAGGGAGACCCGGGTGAATCCCGTTTCTATATTTCCCTGGAGGACGACCTGCTGCGTCTGTTCGGTTCCGAGAAGCTGATGAGCGTGTTCAATACGCTGGGTGTGGAAGAGGACGAACAGATCGAACATAAGATGCTTTCCGGCGCTATCGAGAAAGCACAGAAGAAGATTGAGAGCAACAACTTCGGAATCCGTAAGAACCTGCTGGAATATGACCAGGTCATGAACGAGCAGCGTGAGATCATCTACGGGGAACGCCGCCGGGTGCTGGACGGAGAGAGCATGCGGGATACGGTTTACAATATGATCACCGAGTTTGTGGAGAATACGGTGGATCGGCATGTATCGGCGGAAGTGGATTCGGAAGAATGGGATCTGGCCGGATTGGATGTGGCGCTTCACGGTGTGATCCCGCAGCTCGTGATCCCTCCTGCAAAGGAGATAGAGGACATGCAGCAGAAAGAGTTAAAGCACCTGCTCAAAGAACGCGCGGTCAAGGCGTACGAGGCGAAGGAAGCGGAGTTCCCGGAGCCGGAGCACATCCGGGAGCTGGAGCGTGTGGTACTGCTCAAGGCCATCGACGGAAGATGGATGGATCACATCGACGATATGGATCAGCTCCGTCAGGGCATCGGCCTGCAGGCATACGGCAACAGAGATCCGCTGGTAGAGTACAAGATGACGGGATACGACATGTTCGGCGGAATGACCAATGCCATCGCGGAGATTACCATCCGCACCCTGTTCCATGTACGGGTGGAGCAGAAGGTGGAGCGGGAGCAGGTTGCCAAGGTGACCGGCACCAACAAGGATGACAGCGCCGTGCGCGCGCCAAAGCGGCGTGACACGAAGAAGGTCTACCCCAACGATCCGTGTCCCTGCGGAAGCGGCAAGAAGTATAAGCAATGCTGCGGAAGAAAATAAATTTTTATTAAAAGAAAGAGGTGATTAAGGTGGTTTTATTAGACGAATTAAAAGCAACTCTGCTTGCATATGAAGAACCGCTGAAAGATTTGAGGGATTCACTTTGACTTAGCGTCAAAGAAGGAAAGAATCGAAGAACTGGAAAGAAATATCGAAGAACCGGGCTTCTGGGACCGTCCGGAGGAATCCCAGCATACCATGAAGGAGCTGAAAAGCCTTCAGGACTCGGTCAAGCAGATCGAGGGCATGTTTTCGGATCATGAGGATCTGGGGCTTCTCATTGAGATGAGCGAGGAGGAGCCGGATGAAGGAACCATTGCGGAGATCCAGGAGGAGCTGGAGCGGTTCAAGGCGGAGTTCGAGGAACTGCGGATTCAGACGCTTCTGACGGGAGAGTACGATAAGAGCAACGCCATCGTGACACTGCACGCGGGAGCCGGAGGAACCGAGTCCTGCGACTGGACCGGGATGCTCTACCGGATGTACAGCCGGTGGGCGGAGAAGAAAGGCTTTTCTCTGGAAGTCCTGGACTATCTGGAAGGAGACGTGGCCGGGATCAAGGGCGTGACCTTTGAGGTGTCCGGTGAGAATGCTTATGGCTTCCTGCGTTCGGAGAAGGGGGTACACCGTCTGGTGCGGATTTCCCCGTTTAATGCGGCGGGCAAGCGGCAGACGTCGTTTTCTTCCTGCGACGTGATTCCGGATATTGAGGATGACATTGAGATTGATATCAATGACGATGATCTTCGGATTGATACATACCGCTCCAGCGGTGCAGGAGGCCAGCACATCAACAAGACCTCCTCGGCAATCCGGATTACCCATCTTCCGACCGGGATTGTGGTGCAGTGCCAGAATGAACGTTCCCAGCATCAGAACAAAGACAAGGCCATGCAGATGCTGAAATCCAAGCTGTATCTGCTGAAACAGCAGGAGCAGGCGGAGAAGATGTCCGATATCCGCGGGGATGTGAAGGATATCAATTTCGGAAATCAGATCCGCTCCTAT
The DNA here is from genome assembly GCF_003885045.1 of Schaedlerella arabinosiphila. Taxonomy (GTDB): domain Bacteria; phylum Bacillota; class Clostridia; order Lachnospirales; family Lachnospiraceae; genus Schaedlerella; species Schaedlerella arabinosiphila. The sequence continues at coordinate 334,763 of NZ_RHJS01000002.1, forward strand.
GTGATGCAGCCCTACACCATGGTCAAGGATCACAGGACCAATGCGGAGATCAGCAATGTGAACGGCGTGATGGACGGAAATATTGATCCGTTTATCAATGCCTATCTGGGGGCTTCCGGTAAATAAGGACAATAAAATAATAGAAAGGAACAGCAGACATTTGAAAGGTCTGCTGTTCTGCATACGGATGGTATCAGTATGTGTCCGCAGGAAAACGACACAAAGAAGAAAATATCAATTATAAGGAAAGGGAGAAAAAATGGTAAATATAGCAGTAATGGGATACGGTACGGTGGGCTCCGGCGTGGTGGAAGTGATCAATACCAACGGCGCGCGTATCAACCAGAGGATCGGAGACGAGCTTCAAATCAAATATGTACTGGATCTGCGGGATTTTCCGGGGGATCCGATTCAGGAAAAGATCGTCCATGATTTTGACACCATTGTCAATGACCCGGAGGTCCAGATCGTAGTGGAGGTCATGGGCGGCATCGAACCGGCTTATACCTTTGTGAAAAAGTGCCTTCTTGCCGGAAAGAGTGTGGCTACCTCGAACAAGGCATTGGTTGCCAAGCACGGGGCGGAGCTTTTGTCGATTGCGCGGGAGCGGGATATCAATTTCCTGTTCGAGGCGAGCGTAGGGGGCGGGATTCCGATTATCCGTCCGCTTAATTCCTCGATGACGGCCGACGAGATTGAAGAGATTACGGGAATCCTGAACGGAACCACCAATTATATGATGACCAAGATGTTTTACGAGGGTTCGGATTACGACGACGTGCTCAGGGAAGCGCAGGAGAAGGGCTATGCGGAGCGCAATCCCGAAGCGGATGTGGAAGGATATGACGCCTGCAGAAAGATTGCCATTTTGTCCTCCCTGATCTCCGGGCAGCAGGTGGACTTTGAAGACATTTACACCGAAGGCATCACGAAGATTTCCAAAGAGGATATGATGTATGCGAAGGCAATGGGAATGACCATCAAGCTGCTGGCCACCAGCAAACGGCAGGGGGACCTCCTGCAGGCCATGGTGGCGCCGTACCTGCTGAGAAAGGAACACCCGCTGTACAGCGTCAACGATGTGTTCAACGCCATTTTTGTACATGGAAATGTCCTTGGGGACGCTATGTTCTACGGCAGCGGGGCAGGCAAGCTTCCCACCGCCAGCGCGGTTGTGGCGGATGTGGTGGACGAGGCAAAGCATCTCCACAGGAACATCATGACCATGTGGAAGAGCGACAAGCTGGAGCTGCTTCCTTTTGAAGATACGAGCAAACGGTTCTTTGTCAGGATTTCCGGGGAGCCGGAGGCTCTCAAGGCCCATGTGGAAAGTAAATTCGGTCCGGTGGAGATCATCCGGGCAGACGGCCTGGAAGGAGAATTTGGATTTTTGACCGGCGTGCTTACAGAGCGTGTATATGAGGAAAATGCAAAAGAATTTCCGGGCATTCTTCACAGAATCCGTGTGGAAGGATAGTGGGTATGATGAAAAAGTATGTGATTGTTTTGTGTGACGGGATGGCGGATGAACCGCTGCAGGAGCTGGATGGAAAAACCCCTCTTGAAGCCGCCCGGACGCCGAATATGGACAGGCTGGCGCCCCGCTCCGAGATCGGCATGGTGCGGACGGTGCCGGAAGGCATGTCCCCGGGCAGCGATACGGCCAATCTGTCGGTCATCGGATACGATCCGTCAAAATACTATTCCGGGCGTTCTCCGCTGGAAGCGCTGAGCATCGGGGTGGATATGAAAGAGGACGACGTGTCATTCCGCTGCAATGTGGTGACTTTGTCCGAGGAAGAAGACAACTATGAGGACCGGCGGATCTTGGATCACAGTTCGGGAGAGATCAGCACCGGGGACGCGGCGGTTTTGATCGAAGCTCTGAAGGAAGGGCTGAGACGGGACGGATACGAGTTCTATGCAGGCACCAGCTACCGCCATCTGCTGATCTGGAAGCAGGGCAGAGTGGTGGAGCTGACCGCGCCCCACGATATCCTGACCCGGCGGATCGGGGAATATCTTCCCCAGGATCCGGTGCTGCGGGAGATGATGGTGAAGAGCTATGAGATCCTCTCCAGCCATCCCATCAATGTGAAGCGGAAGGAAAAGGGGCTCAATCCGGCCAATTCCGCCTGGTTCTGGGGGGCAGGCACCCGGCCTGCGCTGACTTCCTTTGAGGAGGAGCATCACCTCAAAGGGGCCATGGTCTCTGCCGTGGATCTTCTGAAAGGCATCGCGGTGGGCGCAGGAATGCGCAATATCACCGTGGAAGGCGCCAACGGCGGCTTGGACACGAATTATGCGGGAAAAGGGCAGGCGGCCATCGAGGCGCTCCGGGAAGATACGGATTTTGTATATATACATATTGAAGCTCCGGACGAGATGGGGCATCAGGGCAGCTTTGAGAACAAGATCACGGCCATTGAGCGGATCGATGAGCAGATCATCGGCCCGATCACGGAAACGCTGGAGGCGGACGGCATAGAGTTCCGTATGCTGGTATTACCTGACCATCCGACCCCGGTTCGGGTGCGTACCCATGTAGGGGACCCGGTTCCCTATCTGCTGTATGACAGTACTGCGGATCTGGGCGGCAGAGCAGTCCGGTATGATGAAAAGACCGGGCAGGAGAGCGGGATCATGGCGGAGAAAGGCCATATGCTGATCCGGCATTTGTTTGAGAAAAATGAAATGTAAAGTGAAGGGGGGCTAACGGAAGCGCTCCCCCCCATCACAAGCTGGCAGAAATTGGCTGTCTTTTTTGTTTTGATGTTCATCTAAAACCATTTCTGCCTTTTTACAGTTTGTCTATTTTATTTCGAGCCTTTTTTCGAAGCTTAAACAGCAGGCTGGAGGAATACTGCTCATTATGGATTAGCAATTCATAGATCTCCATGAGACCCGCTGAGTAAACAAACCCAAAAAGTCCGAACCCGAACCCGAGGAAAACAAGGGAATGGTAATTGGTCCAGGGGATGAACCCGTTTCCGGTAAATACGATTGCGAGAATCCCCATGATAAATAAAGTAAGGCTGGGAACTGCCAGCAGCCGGCATTTTTTTTCGATGATCCGGTACTCTGCGGATAATTCTTTTAAAACCTCATAATCAAAGATCAGCGGCTCCTGCTTCAAGACCTTATACTTGTACTGCTCCGTGAACATTCCGGCGATCATTGCAATGATCCCTGAAATGACACATACGGCGATTCCCAGGAGCTGCCAGGTACGGCTGCCGGAAAACATGATATATGGAATCCCGCTGAATGCCCAGAACATCAAACACAGGCCAACGCAGAGATTTTCTTTTTTACCGTTGGAAATATATCCCAATGCAAATTCCCTGCTCACATAGTAGCCTTTTTCGTCGCTCTCTGTCTTGACTTTTTCATCCTTCAGCAGAAAATCCGTAGATACCTCAAAGACATTGGATAATTGTAAAAGCTTTTCCGTTTCCGGGTATCCCTGATTGTTTTCCCATTTGCTGACCGCCTGCCGGGTTGTTCCGAGCTGCTCGGCCAGAGCCTCCTGTGAGAGTCCTTTTTCCTTTCTCAGTTTCAAGATTTTTTCACCAAGATTCATGCTGTTTATTCCTCCGTGTTTATGGTTTTTCATAAGGCAGGGCTGCCTGTATGATGGGAAAAGGATATCAGATCCTGCTGTATTTTACTATATTTTGAAAGATGCATTTTGTCAATATCCGGTTGCATGAGCGTCCGATCACGGAATTAGCCGGATGCCGTGCAGTGAATGCGCGCCGCCGTGAGTTCTGCAAGGCTGCACTGGCTGCGGCGGGCTATTCCATATACCGCCTGCTCATAAGGTATACTGCAAGGAAATAGCAGGTATAAAATAAGAATGTACACAGCAGGTATTCGCCGGTAAACCGGAACAATATATTGTGCAGCGTGCCCGGAAGCAGGCAGTTTAATTTCCGGTTCAAAAGCGGTACGCAGGGCACAAAAACCGGAAGGGCGATCAGCAGCGGCAGGGACAGACGAACCGCGGTCTGCTGCATAGACAGATGCCTGAGCTGCAGGGCGCTCCGGCCGATATAGTACAGAATCCGGAGACTTTCCGCTTCCTGCCTGATCTGGATGAGCTGCTGCAGGGACAGCATGGAAAAGTAAATGACAAGAAAGACCACACAGAGGCTGACCTGTACCAGGCCCATCCACTGCTGGACGCTCCGCTCAAAGAGGGCCAGCTCCGGACGCAGCATGAATCTCCCTACGATGAAGCTCATTGCAGAGAACAGAAAGCACAGGCAGAAAACCGTGTTTAGGATCGCGTGGGTCTGAAAATCGGAGGTGATTTCCGCCAGGATATACAGTCTGTTTGTCTGGTACAGAGAGGCGGACTTTTCCCGTCTGAGTGCGTACAGAAACCCGAACAGCCATTGATAAAAAGCGAACACCGTGATGAACAGCGGAATTGCGGCAACGGATATCAGGAAACCGGCAGAATGCTCCGGCAGAAATGCGATTCCCCACACAGCCGCCGCCAGGCATCCGAAGCCGGCCAGGAAGACCAGACCCCATTTTTTCGGGTTGTATGTGCGGCTCATTGTCTGATTCCGCTTTTTCTCATACATCAGTTCCCGGATCTGCAGCCTGCGGATACGCCCATATAGCTGAAATGCGCAGACCGCTTCCACAAGGCAGAAGTAGAAAAATGTGTGCGGCAGGCTTCTTGCATAAAGTGCAGAGGGCGTCATTTTCAGATAATCCATACCCCTATCCAAGGCCGGCAAGACCAAGGCGCGGCAGAGGGCGAATCCGGCGGCCGTGCCTGCCAGGAAACAGAAGCAACCGATCAGAAGAAATTCCGCGAGAAACAGCAGAGACAGCCTGTTTTTTTCCATACCCAGCAGCAGATAGTTTGCCAGTTCCCGGGCGCGCTGCTTCAGCATAAATGCGTTGATATAGCCAACCAGGGCGATCAGGATCACAGCGATCAGCACAGGCAGGGAGGCAGCCTGGAATCCTGCGGTTTTTCCCATAACGGCAATGCAGCCGGAGACCTCCGTAACGGCCAGCAGAATCACCATGGCGGCAATATATAAAAGATAATCGACCCAGGAGCGCTTTGCGCTGCGGATTGCCAGTCTAGCGTACATCTCTGTTTTCCTCCTCCATCCATGCCATTTTTTCCAATATGCCTGCAAAAAAAGCCTGTCTGTTTTCCTGATTCCTGCTCATGGACGTCCGGATTTCCCCGTCCTGCATAAAAAAGATCCGGTCGCAGCAGCTGGCCGACAAAACGTCGTGGGTGACCATCAAAATGGTTACGCCGTATTCTCTGGAGAGCATGGAAAAGGTATCCAGAAGCTGTCTTGCAGCCTGGGAATCCAGGGCGCCCGTTGGCTCGTCCGCCAGAAGAATGTCCGGGTCTGCCGCCAGGGCCCTTGCACAGGCGCAGCGCTGCCGCTGCCCGCCGGATACCTCATAGGGAAACTGATCCAATACAGAGGAGATTCCCAGCTTTTCGGAGACATCCAGAACGGTTTTTCGAATCGTATCTTTCGGGGCAGCTTTTACGGTCAGGGCGAGCGCGATATTTTCATAGATCGTCAAAGTGTCCAGTAAATTGTACTCCTGAAAGACAAAGCCCAGGTGTTCCCGGCGGAATCTGGCTGCCTCGGACTCAGAGAGAGCCGTCACATCCCTGCCGCTGATTCGGACAGTGCCGCCGGTGGGCTTGTCGATGGTGGCGATCAGATGGAGCAGCGTCGTTTTTCCGCAGCCGGATGCCCCCATAATTCCGGTGAAGCTGCCGCGGGGGATTTGAAAGCTGACGTTTTTTACTGCCTGGGTCGGCGCGTCTCCTGAGCCGTAGACTTTGGAAACACCGCACACCTCCAGGGCATTTTCCGCAGCGGGCGGTACGTCTTCATCCCACTGATTATGTCCCAGCCAGTTTGTGATTACTTCCAGCAGGACTTCGTCTGTCTTTTCTCTCAAATTTCCTTCCGGGATGCATTCGCCGGCAAACAATTCATTCAGCGTGATTCCCAGAAGATTGCAGAGCTGCGGAAATAAAGACAGATCCGGCATGGAACGTCCTGTCTCCCATTTGGAAACGGCTTTGTTTGTGATTCCAAGCATTTCTGCCAACTGGTTCTGCGTCCACCCGTTGGCCCTGCGGCGTTCGGAAATAAAGCCGCCGATTTTGGTCTGATCCATAGTGCAAAACCTCCTGTTCTGCTGTCTATGATACCAGATTTCTTGAAAAATGGACACCTACCGGCGGTAGAATCGGAAATTTTCATGGAAATGAGAAAGAAAAACGGCCCGCAAATGGGATTTGCGCCATTGGTACCATGAGTGCAAAGGCTGATTGCTGGACTTTTTACAGAAAAAAGGGATAATAGAAGTAAGGAAGGAGGAAAACAACATGAATATCGCGGCAATAATTATCGAAATCAGAAAACAAAGAAAAATGACACAGGAGGATTTTGCAAAATTGTTTCATGTAACACGACAAACGGTATCCAATTGGGAAAACGAAAAAAGCTATCCGGATATCAAAACGCTTGTAGAAATAAGCGACGAATTTGATATTTCACTGGATAATCCTGCCGATCATTGATAGGGCTTTGGAATTATGGGATTCCATTAACGAATAAACTATTTGTCTCTGCCGGCCAAAGCCGGCAGAGGGGCGGAGAGATTGTAAAAAATCCTGATTATATTGCTGATACTTAAAAGCTGAATATTGCTCTCATACTAAAGGAGATACAGTCTGAGCAGGAAGTATTTAAAACAGTATTACGTTTGGTGACATCAAAAGAGAATGATTCCGATATCTTTAAAGTAAGATAGGAACAGAACTCTTTGAGGTAGAAGATTTCGTGCGGTCCACACGCCGATGGTACTGACAGCATTTTCGGAGAGCCTCATTTTAATTTGTAAAATTTATAAACAAATGCTATACTATTAAGATAGACAAATGAGGAGGTGGAAAGCATGGCTTATTCAGAAGAAATAAAGAAAATTCGTCAGAAATGTTTTCTTTCACAGAAGACTTTTGGTAGAGAACTTGGAGTTTCTTTTTCATCAATCAACCGTTGGGAAAGTGGAAAAAGAAAACCAGGTATCTCTGCTATGAAGAAGATCAAAGATTTTTGTGATGCTCAAGTATTATGATACTGAGCGTCAGCAGAAGAACAGATATTCCGGCCTTTTATGCGGAGTGGTTTTTTCAGCGTATCCGGGAAGGATTTTTGTATGTCAGAAACCCGATGAATCCCCGTCAGGTGAGCAGGATCGGTCTGTCTCCCGAAGTGGTGGACTGCATCATATTCTGGAGCAAGAATCCGGCGCCGATGCTGGAAAGGCTGGATGAGCTGAGGGAATATCCCTTCTATTTTCAATTTACGCTGACAGGGTATGGAAGGGATATCGAACCGGGACTTCCGGATAAAAGGAAAGAGGTTATCGGTACATTTCAGAAATTATCTGAAAAAGTGGGGAAGGAGAGGGTCGTCTGGCGGTACGATCCGATTCTGGTAAATGGCAGGTATACGATAGAATATCACTTGAAAGCCTTTGAGGAGATTGCCGGCTGTCTCAAAGGTTATACGGAAAAGGTGGTCATCAGTTTTGTTGATTTTTATGCGAAGACGCTGCGCAATACAAAAGATCTGTATATAAAGAGCCTGAGCAGGGAAGAAATGAGGGAAATCGCGGAAGGAATGGCACAGATTGCAAAAAGCTGCGGGCTGGTGATTGAAACCTGTGCAGAGCAGATCAATCTGCAGGATGTGGGAATCCGGCACGGGAGCTGTATTGATAAAAAGCGGATCGAGAAGATTGTGGGATGTTCACTGAGCGTAGAAAAAGACAAAAACCAGAGAGAAGCCTGCGGCTGCTGCGAAAGTATTGATGTGGGAGCCTACAATACCTGTAGAAATGGGTGTAGGTATTGTTATGCGAATTATCATGAGGAACAGGTGCGGAAGTGTATAGCATGCTATGATGTAGATTCGCCGCTGCTCTGCGGAAGGATTGAACCGGAGGAACGGGTAACAGACAGGAAAGTGAGATCTTTTCGGAATCCGCAGCTGAGTATTTTTTAATATGATCCGGGAGTACCTAAGACGTGAAGCGCGATACTGAGCGCCAGACAGATCTGCCGCTCAGTATCATATGGCTAGAATTACCACTTTCTCAACAGTTCTACAGATTCCCTTTCAACCCGATCTCCTCCGCCTTTTCTTTCATCCCCTCAATGGTCTCCCGGATCACCTCGTCCAGTTCCATCCCCAGCATTTCAGAACCTTTGCGGATCACTTCGCGGTCTACTCCTGCGGCGAAGCGCTTGTCTTTGAACTTTTTCTTTACGGATTTCACCTCCAGATCCAACACACTCTTAGAAGGACGCATCAGGCACGCCGCATTGATCAGGCCGGTCAGCTCATCGATCGTATACAGTACCTTTTCCATCTGGCTTTCCGGCTTGGTATCCGTGCAGAGTCCGTATCCGTGGCAGCTCATGGCGCGGATGTAGACCTCATCAATCCCTTCTTTCCGCATGATCTCTTCTGCCTTTTTGCAATGCTCCTCCGGGAACTGTTCATAATCCAGGTCGTGCAGCAGTCCGGCCACACCCCAGACTTCCTCATCTTCTCCGCTGAGGCGTCCGAAGTGGCTCATGACAGCTTCTACAGCCAGAGCGTGCTGCTGAAGAGCCGGGGACTTCGTGTAGTCCGTCAGCAGTTTCCATGCGTCTTCTCTTGATAGTTTCTTTTCCATTTTGAAAACCTCCTACTTACTTTATCAAAAAAATGTCTGTACCAGAAACATATACAAAACCGTCCCACATCCAATACTCAGCAGGGTATTCTTTTTCCACTTATGCAGAACAACGATAAAAAGGATGGCGGTCAGCTCGGGCAGGGCAAAATGTCCGTCGGAAAACGCGTCCTTTAAGCAGTACACCACCAGCAGCCCGATGACCGCATAGGGCAGGACCGTTCCGAGATAGGTAATATAGCGCGGCGGCTCCTTTCCTTCCGGAAATATGAAAAAAGGAAGAAAGCGCGTCGCCATGGTTCCCAGTACGACGGCAGCAATCGTGAGAATACTCTGTGCGGCTGTCATGGCTCTTCCTCCTTCCTGCCGTATTTTCTGCCGATAGAAAAACACAGGATGATCAGGGCCATGGCAGGCAGTATAAAACCCTGGTTCCCGAATACCAGCAGGCAGAGCAGTGAACAGCCCAGGCCGGTGAGGGCCGGGCGGTGGTCCCTGGATTCCTCCCACTGGTTGATGAACATGACGACAAACAGTGCCGTCATGACGAACTCGATGCCTGTCGTATCAAAATGTATGACATATCCCAAAAGGGCTCCCGCGGTCGCGCCCGTGACCCAGTAAATCTGATTCAGCAGTGTTACAAAGAACATGAACCATCCCCTGTCTACATCCGGGGGCGGCGCTACGGTGCAGTTGATGGTAAAGGACTCGTCGCACATCCCATAGATCAGATAGGGCTTTTTCCAACCCGTATTCTTGTACTTTTCCAGCATGGAGATCCCGTAGAACAGGTGCCTCGCATTGACCATCAGCGCCAGGAAAAAGGCATGCAGCGGATGAAAGGCGGACAGCAGCAGCTCCACGGTGACAAATTCCATAGAACCGGCAAAGATGAACAGGCTCATGAACATGGGATAGACAAAGGAAAAACCTTTGCTCCTCATGAGAAATCCATAGGACATGCCCAAAAAAAGAAAGCCGATACAGATGGGGAGCGTATAAGGCAGGGCGGCTTTGAATGCTTTTGTTTTCATTGATATCAATTCCTCCTGACCTGCAGTAAGGAACTGTCCAGAAAAATCCTGCGGATGCTTTCCGGACAGCTCTTAAGAAAGAAACAGGAGCTTTTTGCCCCTGTTTCCTGTAGTCTGGATCCGATCAATCTCAGATTGATATTTATAACTGAGGACCAGCAGAAACCAAAGCCTTGCCTGCGTCATTGCCCTCATATTTTGTAAAGTTCTTGATGAATCTCTGCGCCAGATCCTTTGCCTTGGTCTCCCACTCAGCAGCATCGCCGTAAGTATCACGGGGATCAAGGATGCCGGAATCTACGCCCGGAAGCTCTGTCGGAACTTCAAAGTTGAAGTACGGGATCTTCTTGGTCGGTGCTTTCAGGATATCGCCGTTTAAGATCGCATCGATGATACCGCGGGTATCCTTAATGGTGATACGCTTGCCTGTTCCGTTCCATCCGGTATTTACCAGATATGCCTTTGCGCCGTTTGCTTCCATTCTCTTCACCAGCTCTTCGCCGTACTTGGTCGGATGCAGTTCCAGGAAGGCCTGTCCGAAGCATGCGGAGAAGGTCGGTGTAGGCTCTGTGATACCGCGCTCTGTTCCGGCAAGCTTTGCGGTAAAGCCTGACAGGAAGTAGTACTGTGTCTGTTCCGGAGTCAGGATGGATACCGGAGGAAGTACGCCGAACGCGTCTGCGGACAGGAAGATCACTTCCTTCGCTGCAGGAGCCGCGGATACCGGGCGCACGATCTTTTCAATGTGGTCGATCGGATAGGATACACGTGTATTCTCTGTCACGCTCTTATCGTCAAAATCAATCTTGCCGTTCTCATCCAGAGTAACGTTCTCAAGCAGGGCGTTGCGCTTGATCGCATTGTAGATATCCGGCTCAGATTCTTTGTCCAGGTTGATGACCTTCGCATAGCAGCCGCCTTCGAAGTTGAAGACACCGTTGTCATCCCAGCCGTGCTCGTCATCACCGATGAGGAGACGCTTCGGGTCTGTGGAAAGCGTTGTCTTGCCGGTTCCGGAAAGGCCGAAGAAGATAGCGGTATTCTCGCCGTTCATATCTGTATTTGCGGAGCAGTGCATGGAAGCGATGCCCTTGAGCGGCAGATAGTAGTTCATCATGGAGAACATACCCTTCTTCATCTCTCCGCCGTACCATGTATTGAGGATTACCTGCTCGCGGCTTGTGATGTTGAACATTGCCGCAGTCTCAGAGTTCAGGCCCAGCTCCTTGTAGTTCTCTACTTTCGCCTTGGAAGCGTTGTAAACAACGAAATCAGGCTCAAAGTTCGCAAGCTCTTCGTCGGTAGGCTGGATGAACATATTCTTTACGAAATGTGCCTGCCATGCCACTTCCATGATAAAACGGATCGCCATGCGGGTATCCGCATTTGTACCGCAGAAAGCGTCAATTACAAAAAGTCTCTTATTGGAAAGCTCTTTCAGAGCAAGATCCTTAACAACGGCCCATGTCTCTTCAGAAGCCGGATGGTTGTCATTTTTGTATTCGTCAGAAGTCCACCATACAGTATCTTTTGAATTTTCATCCATTACGATAAACTTATCTTTGGGTGAACGGCCTGTATAGATACCTGTCATTACATTGACTGCACCAAGTTCACTTACCTGGCCTTTTTCAAAACCTTCCAGATCAGGTCTTGTTTCCTCTTCAAATAACATCTCATAAGAAGGATTGTGTACAATTTCTGTAGTTCCGGTAATACCATACTTACTTAAATTGAGTTCTGCCATCTTAATTTAACCTCTCTTCTTCAATATTTGTCTGCATATACAGGAGATCGCAACCTTTCGCCTGCAAAGTGGACATTCGTTCAATAACATATTATACATATTCAAGCGATAAAATCAATAACAATTCTCCAAAATTTTTCAATTCCTCACAGAAATATATGGTTTTATATGGAAAAAGATTGTACTTTCAGAACAGGTATACGAAAAACCCGCCGACGACGCGGATTCAGGAAAATTCGGAGAAGTATTCTATAGAATAAAAAAGCAGGTGATCAAGTCACCTGCCCTGCTGGTTCATCTGGTTCAGTACATACGCGATCAGATGCTGGCGTTCCCACTCGGCGCAGCGGTATTCCAGTACGAATTGGATCTCCTCATCCGTCAGATAAAGAATATCCTCGGAATTGCGCCTGTAGCATATATGGTAAGGCGACTGCGCTTCCCGGTACTCATCCGGGGAAAACGGCTGCCGTACCAGTTGGTCCAGCGTGATGGAATAGACCTCGCAGAGCCGGGTCAGAAGATCCAGGTCCGGATCTCTCTTTCCGGTCTCGTAATTGGAGTATGCCTGACGGGAGATGCTGATTCTGTCGGCCAGCGCCTGCTGGGTAAAGTCGTACGCTTCCCGATATCTTCTTAAATTATACGCAAGCTGTAAATTAGCCACGGTGCACCTCCGCATATGGGGGAAATAATCCCGGAATTACTAAAACAAATGTCAAAAAATGTAATTTGCATTTTGATTATAGCAGTTATATCCATAATACGGGTTATTATGCAACAGAACAAAGAAAATATTCGGCATGTAAACAAAGGGTTGCGTGTGAGCGCAGATTAAAAAAGGGTGTCTGACTAGACTTAAAGCTTGCTCAGCGTACTGTTCTGGTACCGGGCGGAACAGGTGACGTCTTCTCCGAACCAGCTTGGAGGCTGGAACGCGTTGGCGGAATCCTCATCCGGAAATTCCACTTCGGCAAAGATCGTCCCCTCCAGAAATCCGGAGAAAAAGTCCAGTTCGATATGGAGACCGTTTTCCAGGGGGATGACATACCGGTTCTTGGTGATGAGATGCCCGTCCACCTTTCCGATCATGTGGGAGTATGCCTCAGGGGTCAGTGGAAGGTTGTATTCTTCCCGGACCATAAGGCCCTTGGACTTGTAAGTGAGGTAATAGTCGTCATTGTCGCGCCGAATCCGCACGACAGGTTCGGTGCAGAGGTAGCCCTGTTCAATCCGGCGGCAGGGATAGTCCGTCGGATCAAAGGGGATCTTTGACCGTTCGATGAGATATTTGCGTTCGATTTCCATGGATGTCCTCCTTATTAAGATGTTTTTTTTACAAAGCAATGCGCTGGATGGACAGATCCGCCCGGCGGCAGGAGCTTTTACGCTTTTACCTATCATAATACGTCCGGGGAAAAAAGTAAACGCCGATTGCATTTTTTTGGGGCTTCTGGTAAACTGAAGCTGTTGTTCACAACTGCGGTGTTCACGGCAGCAAACTGAAAAGAGATTATATTCAGGAAGGAATCAAAAGACGATGGATGAAAGTGTTTTTGGCTTTGTCAGTATTATGGCGTTTGGCTGCGGGATCTACGGGCTCTATGCGTATATCCGGATGAAAATGGACGGGCATATCAATGAGACCCTGCTCCTTGGAAAGAAGTATTCGGAGCATATGTGCAAGAATAAAGAGGAATTTGTGAAAAAGGCGCTGCCGGCGGTGCTGGTATTCGGGATCGTGACGACGGCCTACGGGGTAATCGATATGATCCACTGCTACGTGAAGCCCATTCAGGCCGTGGATTCTGCGGGCCTGGTGATCTTCCTGGGCATGCTCGTATGGTATATGGTCTATACGACAAAATTAAAAAACAAATATTTTTAACGGGAGCCTGGCAGTTTATTCTGCCAGGTCAAAGGCAAGTCCTTTCTGATCAAAGAATCTGGGGACCATGGCATCCCATTCCCGTTCCAGGGATTTGTCCATGGAAAAGGCTTTCAGGGAGGTTCCGGTGACGCATTGAAGGCCGGCGCCGTCAAACCGGATGTTGAGATACAGCCCCTGAACGTCGGATACATGAAAATCCAGGCTTTTCTGCTCGATCAGCCGGGCGGTATTTTCCGGGGACAGGCTGAAAACAAAGCGGAAGCTCAAAGGAGTCCGCTTCCCCTTGATTATGGAAAAACACAATTCACGCAATTGCTTCCAGGAGGCATAATCGCCTTCCGGAGAGTCCTCATAAAAGTCTTTCTGTATGAAACCGTCTATGGTGAATGTATTGAATGTCACAACCTCCCCTTCTATAAATAAAAAATTGTCAAAGGTGTCTGACAGCAGAAGCTGGGTCATGAAATTTTTGGTATTTTTTAACTTCAGCGCGATCATAATTCGTGCCCTCCAATCATTGGGAATCCTGTGGTTTTACTGGCCTGGGGCCGTGCAGTACGGCGCATGGCAAAGATCCGGGACATCTCTATTCTATCACAAAAATCTTATGTAGTGAACCAGAGACGTTGACTTTTCATAGGAAAAAACGTATTATATTACTTATACTCTGAAGGGGGGCCTGCAAAAATGCCCCTCCTGGGGCCTACGCGGCGCTGTATGCCGTATGCAAAAAAGCCCCGTCAAACACAAATGAGAGAGGTACGAGAAAGAACATTGGATAATAAAAGTAAAAGAATCATGGTCATTGCGGGCACGGCTTTCGCGGCCGCGCTTATTGTGATCATTATAGCGGTTGAGGCGGTGGGGGATCTGACCAGGAAAAAGGTGGATACCTCGGAGGGGCTGCAGATCATAGAACATGCGGAAGCAGCGAAAGTCACCGCAATCGAGACGAAGATACAGAATCTGGAGGAACAGGAGAAAAAGGAAGAGGAGGCGGAAGACACCCGCAGCATCAAAGAGATATTTACCAGTGCGGTCGTGATGGGGGATTCGATTACGGCCGGATTTTCGGAGTACGACATATTGAACGCGTCCAGCGTTGTGGCGGAGATCGGAGCCGGGCTTGATGGGCTGGGAGAACAGATCAAAAAGCTGAAAGAGATCAATCCGCAGGTGGTATTTTTATCCTATGGGATGAACGATATCCTTTCCACCCAGGGAGATACGGATCTCTTCATCGAGAATTACAAATCCGTGATCAAGGAGCTTCAGAAAGAGGTGCCCAATACAAAGATCTTTGTCAACTCCATTTTCCCGGTGTCCAGACAGGAACGGGAACGGGAGCCGGCATTTCAGCAGCTTGACGAGTACAACAAGGTTCTGCGGGAGATGTGCGATAAACAGCAGATCGCGTATGTAGACAATACGGAGCTGGTCTCTGAGCAGTACTATGAAGAGGACGGAGTCCATTTTAAACCGGATTTTTACCCGATATGGGCAAAGCGGATGGCGGAGGTGGCTTCATTATGACAGAGAGACAGGAAGCGTATTATGGAGAAGAATACGAAAACGGCTATTATGAGGAAGGTTATGAAGAGAACTACGGCGGGGACTACGGGGAGTATGAGAACGCTCCCAGGGAAACCCCTTCATTCAGCAAAGCAGGGGTCATGAAGTGGGGAGCGGCATTTCTGATTCTAGTGTATATCGCGCTGCTGCTGATCTATACCAGCGGGAGCACGAAGCCTTTTGAGGAAGTGGCCGCATCCGTGGAGACGCTCATAGATAAGGAAAACCTTGTCAAACAGGATGCGCAGGCTTTGAAGCGGTATTATGGGCTGAACAGCGCGGACTACGAGGGCGTCCTGTTTTATTCCGCCGAGTTCAGCATTTCGGCCCAGGAAGTGCTGCTGATCGAGGTCAAAACAGAGCAGCAGGTGCAGGAGGTCCGGGATGCCGTGGAGGAGCGTTTGGAAAGCCGGAAGAATACCTTTGAGGGATATGCGCCGGAGCAGGCGCAGCTAATCAAGCAGGCGCAGACCCAGGTGAGGGGGAAGTTTGTCTTTATGGCCGTTTCACCGGAAGCGGAAGCCTATGCCGCCGCATTT
Organism: Schaedlerella arabinosiphila; assembly: GCF_003885045.1. Classification (GTDB taxonomy): domain Bacteria; phylum Bacillota; class Clostridia; order Lachnospirales; family Lachnospiraceae; genus Schaedlerella; species Schaedlerella arabinosiphila. The sequence continues at coordinate 350,306 of NZ_RHJS01000002.1, forward strand.
ACAAAGGGCCTGTAGACCGGGCTGGGAAGAGGATATTTGAATGCTGTTTAGTAGTATAACGTTTTTGTTTATGTTTCTGCCTGTTACACTGGCAGTTTATTATCTGGCAGCCCCGCAGATGAGGAATCTGGTGATGCTGGCGGCCAGTCTGTTTTTTTATGCCTGGGGAGAACCGGTCTATATCATCCTGATGCTGCTGTCGATCCTCATGAATTATTACTGCGGGCTGGATATCGACGGAAAACGGGAAAACCCGCAGTTTGCCAGACGGAGCCTGGTTTTTGGGGTTTTGGCCAATGTGGCGGTGCTGGCGTTTTTTAAATATTACGGCCTTGTGATGGAGACTGTGAACGGGGTGTTTCCCGTGGATATTCCTTACAGGGTGCTCCCCCTGCCCATCGGGATCTCTTTTTACACATTCCAGGCGCTGTCCTACATCATAGATGTGTACCGGGGGGAAGTCAGGGCGCAGAAGAAGCTGATTCACTTTTCCTTATATATATGTATGTTTCCCCAGCTCATCGCGGGACCCATCGTCCGGTATATCGATATTGAGGAGCAGTTGATGCAGCGCAGCTTCGGCATTGTAAAATTTGGGCGGGGCGCCATGTTCTTTATCCGGGGGCTGGCGAAAAAAGTGGTCATCGCCAATTCCATCGGATCTGTCTATGAGGAGGTGACCCGGCTTCCGGTAGGGACGGTTTCCGTGCTGACAGCCTGGGTCGGATGCATTGCCTACGCCTTCCAGATTTATTTTGACTTCAGCGGATATTCGGATATGGCGGTGGGCCTTGGAAAAATGTTCGGATTTGAATTTCGCAGGAACTTCCATTATCCGTATGTGTCCAAAAGTATCACGGAGTTCTGGCGCAGATGGCACATATCCTTAAGCACCTGGTTCCGGGAGTATGTGTACATTCCGCTGGGTGGAAACCGCTGCAGCGGGCAGCGCAATATGCTGAACCTGATCCTTGTCTGGGCTCTGACCGGATTGTGGCACGGGGCGGAGTGGAACTTTCTGCTGTGGGGCTTGTACTACGGCGCTCTGCTTATCTTGGAAAAATTTGTCTGGGGTACGCTGATGGAACGGCTTCCGGGATTCGTCCAGCATATTTATGCATTTGTCCTGGTGATGGTGGGGTGGGTATTTTTCTTCAGCCCCAGTCTTGGAGCCGCGCTGGATCACATCGGAATGATGTTCGGCATGGGCGCCAGCGCACTGGCGGACCGGCAGGCTGTATTTCTCCTGACGACCCACTGGCTTTTGTTTGTGCTGTGCATTCTCGGCTCCTCCTCCAGGGGATGGTCCCTTTTGTGCGCCTTTACGGAATCCTACAAAAAAGGACGGACCCAGAGGATCATGTCCTGCGTGGTATATATGGGGATGTTCCTGGTAAGCGTGGCATTTCTGGTGACGGAAACCTTTAACCCGTTTTTATATTTCCGTTTTTAGGAAGGAATGGAAAATATGCGGAATCATAGAAGATTGAGAAGAATTGAAGGGACGGTAGGAAAAGTATTCATCCTCTGCATGATTGTCTTTTTCCTGCTGAACCTGATCATATCGGACAAGGAGATGTCCGAGGAGGAGAACCGGATGCTTGCCCGTATGCCGAAAGTGACCTGGAGCAGCATCGTATCCGGGGATTTTATGACAAAATACGAATCCTACCTGTCGGATCAGTTTCCGGGGAGGAATATTTGGCGGAGCATAAAAGTGAGCTTGAGCGGCATTGGAGGAAGCAGGAAGGAAGGCGACGTACTGATCGGAAAGGACGATTATCTGATGGAGGAGATCGCGGTGCCGGATCAGGAAACGCTGATGGAAAATCTGGAAGCGATCCGGCAGTTTGAGAACCGGAGCCGGGACGTCCAGATGTATATGCTGCTGGTGCCCAATGCGGCATGCATTCTAAGCGAACGCCTTCCGGCCTTTGCAACGGTATCCGACCAGAGCCGGATGTTCGCCCAGGTGAAGCGTGAGCTGGGGGAGGACGTGGAGTGGCTGGATGCCTCCGCCGCGCTGAAAAAGCACGCGGGGGAAAAGATCTACTATAAGACAGACCACCACTGGACCAGCCTGGGGGCCTTCTATACATTCAGCCAGGTGGCGGAGCAGATGAAGATCAAGACGGACGTGTCCAGCAGTTTTGTCTCCTATCCGGTGTCCACCACCTTTAACGGGATGCTGGCCGCGAAAAGCGGATGCAGGCTGAATGTGAAGGAAGAGATCTATATTTATGTTCCCAGGGATACGGACAACGATGTGGTGGTAAACTATGTGGATGAGCAGCGCAAGACCGCTTCGCTGTATGATTCGTCGAAGCTGAAAACGCGGGATCAGTATGCGGTCTTCCTGGGGGAAAATACTTCCGTGGTGGACATCAAGACCGTGTCGGAGAGCCAGCGGAGGCTGCTGCTTGTGAAGGACTCCTATGCCAACAGCTTTGTGCCGTTTCTGACACCCTATTTCCGGGAGATCGTGCTGGTGGACCCCAGATATTACAGCGGAACGATCGAAGAGATCATGGACACTTACCGGATTACCGATGTGATGTTTCTCTACAGCGGCAATACCTTTTTCCAGGACAACAATCTTAAAGGCGTGCTCAGCGGGGAGTGAGAGGAAGATGGGCAATCAGATCCAAAAGGAATATCAGCAGAAGAAGGAGCCTGTCCGGCTGAACAAATACCTCAGCGAGGCCGGCGTGTGCTCCAGAAGAGAGGCGGACCGGCTCATTGCCTCCGGCAGGGTCACGGTGGACGGCCGCCCGGGGGAAACCGGAATGAAGGTCTATCCCGGGCAGAAGGTATGCGTCGGGAAAAAAGCCGTTTCCCGGCAGGAGGAGATGGTCGTGCTGGCGGTCAACAAGCCGGCGGGCATTGTCTGCACCGAGGAGAGGAGGGAGCGCAGCAGTATCATCCGTTTCCTGGATTATCCGGTGCGCATCACCTACGTGGGAAGGCTGGACAAGGATTCCCGGGGCCTTCTTCTGATGACCAACAACGGGGACATCATCAATAAGATCATGCGGGCCGTGAACCGGCATGAGAAGGAATATAAAGTGACGGTGGATCGGGCCGTGACGGAGGACTTTCTGGAGCAGATGGCAGGGGGCGTGCCGATCCTGGATACGGTGACCAGGCCCTGCCGGGTGCAGAAGATCGGAAAATATACGTTTTCCATTATCCTGACCCAGGGGATGAACCGGCAGATTCGGCGGATGTGCGAGGCTCTGGGCTATCAGGTGAAGGATCTGGTGCGCACGAGAATCGTAAACATCGAATTGGGAAACCTAAAGGAAGGGGAGTACCGCAGGGTAAGCGACGGGGAACTGGATGAACTGTACGAACGGATTCGGGATTCCTCCAATGTCCCGGAGCGGGAGACTTAAAAAAGTACGGCAGGAAGTAAAGCCGGGCATGTTTTTTTTGCGGCCGCGGAGCGAATGGGAGCAAAGCCGTGGGAAAACCGGCCGGCAGAATCGAAAATAAATCGGAACAGGAGCGGGATGTTATGGATAAGAAAAGACAGCGGATGCAGGAACTTACAGAGCTTTTGAACCGTGCCCGGCGTGCGTACGAGCAGGAAGACCGGGAGATCATGAGCAATCTGGAATATGACCGTCTGTATGACGAACTGGCCGGGCTGGAGCAGGAGTTGGGAACAACGCTTGCCTCCAGCCCGACGATCCACGTGGGCTACGAGGTGCTCAGCGAACTGCCCAAGGAGCGGCATGAGCGCCCCATGCTGTCTCTGGACAAGACCAAGGAGGTGCCCAGGCTGCAGGAATTTCTGGGGGATCAGAAGGCAGTGCTCTCCTGGAAGCTGGACGGGCTCACCATCGTGCTCACCTACCGGGACGGGAGCCTGCAAAAAGCGGTCACCCGGGGCAACGGGGAGGTGGGGGAGGTCATCACCAACAACGCGAAGGTGTTTAAAAACCTGCCTTTGCACATTTCCTTCCGGGGGGAGCTGGTTTTGCGGGGGGAAGCCGTCATCGGGTACACGGACTTTCAGCGGATCAATGAAGAGATTGAGGATGCAGACGCCCGGTATAAGAACCCAAGAAATCTGTGCAGCGGGTCCGTCCGCCAGTTGAGCAACGAGGTGACGGCAAGGCGGAACGTCCGTTTTTTCGCGTTTTCACTGGTGCGTGCAGAGGGCGTGGATTTTGAAAATTCCAGGCTTCGGCAGATGGAATGGCTGGCATCCCAGGGGTTTGAGGTGGTGGAGCACCATCTGGTGACCTCTGAGACCATCCAGGAAGAGGTGGAGTGGTTTTCGGGGCGGATCGAAAGCAATGATTTTCCGTCGGACGGCCTGGTTTTGGTCTATGATGACATCGCCTACGGGCAGTCGCTGGGGGCAACGGCAAAGTTTCCCAGGGATTCTTTTGCGTTCAAGTGGGCGGATGAGATCCGGGAAACCACATTGCGGGAGATTGAGTGGAGCCCCTCCCGAACCGGGCTGATCAATCCGGTGGCGGTGTTTGAGCCGGTGGAGCTTGAAGGCACCACGGTGAGCAGGGCCAGCGTCCACAATCTGAGTATTATGGAGGAACTGGAGCTGGGGATCGGGGATTCCATCCAGGTCTATAAGGCGAATATGATCATTCCCCAGATCGCGGAGAACTTAACGCGGAGCGGGAACTGTGAGATTCCGGCGGCCTGTCCGGTGTGCGGAGGCGCGACCCGCATTTCCACGGAGAATGATACCAAGACTTTGTACTGCACCAATCCGGAGTGCCAGGCGAAGCAGGTGAAGGCATTTGCCCTGTTCGTGAGCCGGGATGCCATGAATATTGAGGGAATGTCCGAAGCGACACTGGAGAAGTTCATCATCCAGGGGTTCATCAAAGATTTTTCGGATATATTCCACCTGGACCGCTATGAGGAGGAGATCAAGAACCTGGAGGGCTTTGGGGAAAAGTCCTATGTGAACCTGCAGAACAGCATCGAAAACGCAAGAAATACGACATTGCCCCGGCTGGTCTACAGCCTGGGGATCGCCAATATCGGCCTGGCCAACGCCAAGGTCATCTGCCGGGCGCTGGATAACGACCCGGCACGGATTCCCGACGTTTCGGAGGAAGAGCTGGACGAGATCCCGGGCGTAGGCGGGGTGATCGCCAGGACGTATGTGGATTATTTTGCCCAGGAAAAGCACCGGGAGCTTTATCGGAAGCTGCTGGACGAGGTGCGGATTCCCAGGGAGGAGATTTCGGCAGACAGCGCGGTATTTGCCGGGGTGAACTTTGTGATTACGGGAAGCGTACAGCACTTTGCAAACCGGGGGGAAATGAAGGAGCTGATCGAGAGCCGGGGCGGAAAGGTGACAGGCTCTGTGACCTCCAAAACGAACTACCTGATCAACAACGACGTGCAGTCGGCCTCCTCCAAGAACAAGAAGGCCAAGGAGCTGGGCGTGCCCATCATATCCGAGGAGGAATTTCTGGAGCTTTTGGATCACAGTTCGCCTTCCGGCAAAGGGGCGGATGCTTAACGCCCGCCCTGAAATCTCCTGTTTGCAGCAAAGGGGCAGCGTTTAGAAAAAGTTAATTTGAAACTGCGGCGGTTTTCGACTATAATGAAAAAGCGGGTGGGAAAACCGCGGAAATAATAATCTGGAGGACGAAGGATGTCGGGGAATGATTTTATCATAGTAGATTCCGAGGAGCATGAAGAATCTGCTTCTGCGGAAGAGAAAAAAGACGTGGCGGTATCGGAGAGCGAAAAGGATAAGCAGGACGATGAGTACGAGAAGGTCTGCTTTATGTGCCACCGCCCGGAGAGCATTGCCGGGAAGATGATCGAGATGCCGAATCATATTACGATATGCCAGAGCTGCATGCAGAGAAGCTTTGACTCGATGACCAATGGTTCCCTGGATTTTTCGAAGCTGATGAACAGCATTCCGGGGATACAGTTTTTGAATCTGTCGGATTTGGAAAACGCGATTCCCAAGCGGCAGAAGATCAAGAAGAAAAAGGAAGCAAAGGAAAAGCCGGTGAAGAAGCTCAATATCAGGGATATGCCGGTGCCGCACAAGATCAAGGCCCGTCTGGACGAGTATGTGGTGGGCCAGGAGCATGCCAAAAAGGCCATGTCCGTTGCGGTCTACAACCACTATAAGCGGGTGGCGTCCGGGACGCTGGACGACATCGAGATCGAGAAGTCCAATATGCTGATGATCGGCCCCACCGGAAGCGGGAAGACCTATCTGGTGAAGACGCTGGCAAAGCTTCTGGATGTGCCCCTTGCCATCACGGACGCAACATCTCTGACAGAGGCGGGATATATCGGAGACGACATTGAGAGTGTGGTTTCCAAGCTGCTTGCGGCGGCGGATAACGACGTGGAACGGGCGGAGCAGGGCATCATATTTATCGACGAGATCGACAAGATCGCAAAGAAGAGAAATTCCAGCCAGCGGGATGTGAGCGGCGAGTCTGTGCAGCAGGGGATGCTCAAGCTCTTAGAGGGCAGCGAGGTGGAGGTGCCGGTGGGCGCCAACAGTAAAAACGCCATGGTTCCTCTGACGACGGTGAATACGAAGAACATCCTTTTTATCTGCGGCGGGGCATTTCCGGATCTGGATATCATCATCAAGGAGCGGCTTTCCAAAAAGACATCCATGGGATTCAACGCGGAGTTAAAGGATACATATGAGAAGGACCGGGAGCTTTTGTCCAAGGTGACGGTAGAAGACCTGCGCAAGTTCGGCATGATCCCGGAGTTTATCGGGCGCCTTCCGATCATCTTTACGCTGCGGGGACTGGATAAGGATATGCTTGTCAAGATCTTAAAGGAACCGAGAAACGCCATCTTAAAGCAGTACCAGAAGCTGCTGGCGCTGGACGAGGTGAGCCTGGACTTTGACGAGGGCGCGCTGGAGGCCATTGCGGAAAAGGCCATGGAAAAGGACACCGGGGCCAGGGCACTGCGGGCGATCATCGAAGAATTTATGCTGGATATCATGTATGAGATTCCAAAGGACGACAATATCGGCCAGGTGACGATTACGAGGGAATATATCGAAGGTACGGGCGGGCCTGTGATCCAGCTCAGGAGCCAGAGCGTGCCGCTGCTGAACCAGACGGTGTGAGTCCGGAACAGGCAGCATTACAATAGATCTGCAGGGGCTGTTTTTAAACAGCCCCCTTTTTGTGCCGCCGTATGCAAGGCTATCGGCAGTTTTTTTTGTATGCTGCCTTATGCAGGCAGCGGGGAGGATTCCCGCATCAGAGTTCCCGTATCTCGTTCAGGGCGTTGTACAGATCTAACAGGCCGTATCCCCAGTCCCGGTTGGGGAACTGCATCCCCGGGGGACGCTGGGCGCCGATCATGAGAATACTTTTGATCTGGTAGGAATCCACAGAGGTATTGCCCATCTTGATCAGAATCCATTCCAGAAGGAGGGCTACGGCTCCGGCGTTGATCGCCGCGGCGGCGCTGGAACCCGAGCGCATGGCGTAGCGCCCGCCGGGAAGGGCGCCTAGGACGTCAACGCCGGGGGCCGCGATGGTGGGATTGATGACGTCATTCCGGCTGTAGCCCCTGCCGGAGCTTAAAGCAACCGCATTGGTACTGCCGTCATAGAAGGCAGTGTTGATGGTGCTGGCGCCGTTGGCAGGATTGGTGATGGTATAGTAAGGGCTGGAATTTAAAAAATAGACTTCCCCACTCAAAAATTCACTCATCGGAAGCCAGATATGGAACTGCCCGTTGAAGATCCGGACCGGTTCGATATTGAGCCGCCAGATGCCGGGGGAAGGGTCGGAAAAACGGAAGAAAATCAGCTCCGAGCTTTCCAGCTCCGCCGTGATCCGGTAATCAATGCTCACCCGGGTTGGCTCCAGCAGAAATTGAAACGATGTGCGGACATTGGTACGGACGGACAGCCGGGAAGTACTTTCACCGGATGGGGAGGTCAGGGAGACGGAAAGGACGTTCGGGATGGAAGTCCAGAGTTCCATGGTGAAGCCTGTGACCCCCTCTCCTACACGGATTTCCGCAGTATGATTTGTGTAGACATCCGGGATTTCATAGTAATAGTGATGGCGTTTGTCTGCCTCGTTGCCGCAGCCGAGGACCGGAATCCGATTGATGGAGGAGCCGTAGGAATTGAGGATGAGCGGACAGGGAAGCGCGCCCACATGGCCGCCCGCGTTGGTGCCCAGGGCAAAGCAGAATACCAGCGGGAGTTTCAGCTTCTGGGCCAGAAGGTCCAGGTAGCGCAGCGCAAGTATGATGTCGGTCTCCTGGTGGCAGGGGACGCCCTCCGGGATAAAATAATAATCACGCAGATACTGCTTGGCCTGCTTTAGCTTTACGACGGCAAGGGTGCACTCCGGGGCTGCCCCCAAAAAGTTTTCATCGGGATTTCCGCTTCCGGCGGCCAGGCTTGCGGTAAAGGTGCCGTGCCCGGAATCATCCACGGAAGGGACGACGCCCAGGGGGGAGGCGCTTTGGAGCGCTTCGTTGATCATTTCTTCGGTATATTCGGAGCCGTAGGCAAACCCTTCCGGCGGTGTTCCGTCCTGAATGGTCTGATCCCAAATGGCTGCGATCCTTGTGGTGCCGTCCAGGTTTCGGAATACCGGGTTCATGTAGTCGATGCCGCTGTCCAAAAAGCCGATCAGTATGCCTTTCCCCATCAGGTGCAGGGTAGGGTAGCTGTGTAGGGGCAGGATGCCCGCCTGGTTCAGGGAATCGGTGCTGATATGCGTATAGCATTTGGGAATGGCCGTATAGTACAGCATTTCCGAGGTGAGGGGATCTGCCTGCTCGTTGGGGACGTAGATGCAGCGATAGCCCATTTCGACGTCCTGGGTGCAGAAATCTTCTTCTCTGATCCGTGAGATCAGGGAGGAATTGTCATTTACGATAAAATCACGGTAATCATCGGAAAGGATGGAATTTTTGCATGTTTCCTGATCAATCATAGATTGTGGGTTCTTTCTTTTTTATTTCACTATATGATAAAAAGGGGCCGTTCAGAACAGCAGACAGGAGACACGCCCGCCCTTTTGCGGGACTGCGGCAGCGAATAGTTAAAAATTTATTATGAAAGTATAAAATAAGAAAGAAACTCTTTGAAGTTGGCAGAGAATGGGGTATAATGATTTCAGTAAAAGTGACTGGGAAAGCTGTACGGCTTGATGGTTGCGAATTTAATTACACATCAATGAAAGGGGCTGTATCTATATGAGAAATTTTTTAGAGGATTTAGGAAAACGTCTGGGAGAAACTGCTGAGAGCATGACGAACAAGGCCGGAGAGGCTATGGAGATCCAGAAGCTGAAAAGCCAGATCCGCACGCTGGAAAGGGAGAATGACAGCGACCTGGCAGAGCTGGGGCTTGCGGTTTATGACCAGTTCAAGGCCGGAACAGAGGTTGGAGAGGAAGCTGCGGGACTGTGCGAGGCGATCCAGAGCAGGGAAGAAAGCATTGCGGAGTGCCTGCAGAAGATCTCGGATGTAAAGGGAGATTCCCAGTGCGAGGACTGCGGCAAGACCGTTGGAAAAGGCATGGCATACTGCCCGTTCTGCGGACATAAGATGCCGGAGATCGTTGAGGAAGCAGCGCAGGAGTTTGCGGAAGCTGCGGAAGAAAAGGTTGAGGAAGCTGCCGAGGCTGTGGAGGACGCAGTAGAGACCGTAGCTGAGAAGACCGAAGAAGCTGTGGAAGCGGCAGCCGAGAAAGTGGAAGAAGCTGCGGAAGAAGCAAAGACCGAGTAGGATATCCGCCGGGGCATAGACTATCAAAGGGGGATGGTTATGGGAATATTGTTATTGATCAGTATGACAGCATGCCTTGCGCTTCTGGATATTGCGGCCAAGTCCGTTATAGAAGGATATTTGACCCGGAAGGAGGAGCGGACGGCCTGCCAGGGAAAGATCATACTGCGTAAGGTCTACAACCGCGGGTTCTGCATGAACCTGCTGGAGAAGAAGCCGGAGGTTGTAAAGTACGCTTCGGCATATGCGGCGGTGCTCCTGACCATTTACCAGCTTTTTACCCTGATGCGGAAGAAGCACCGTGTCAGGAAGATCGGCCTGTCGCTGATGACTGCAGGGGCATGGAGCAATACATTTGACCGGTGGCTCCGCGGGTATGTGATCGACTATGTGGGATTCCAGACCAGATGGGAGAAGCTCACAAGGCTGACTTTCAACCTGGGCGACTTTTTCCTGGGAGCGGGAAGCATCCTGGTGATGCTGTGTACGCTGTTCCATAGCGGAAAGAAAAAATAAGGCTGCAGTTCGCCGGCTGGACGGTGAACCGCAGCAAAATGAGATATGGCCGGGGATCTGTGAAGGCTTCGGTATGCGAGGCTGCCCCACCTGAGATTCGGCGAAGTCAGGTGGGGCAGCTTTTATAATGCGAAAAATAATCGAACTGGTTCAGAAGAATCGTGAGCCGGAGTCCTATGATACTGTCCAGATTGGAAAAACTGACGTGGATCAGGTGCTCGATTTTCGAAATTCGCGCATGCAGCGTATTGACATGAATGAATAGCTTTTCGCTGGTCAGCTTATAGGAAAGCTCATTCGAAAAAAAAGATTCCAGGGTAAAATAGAGGTTGGAGGAATGCTTCCTGTCATATTCAAGGATCGGTCTCAAGTATAATTGGTACAACTCGTCCAGGTAGGCATCGTTGATGTTGCCGTTGCTGTCCGTAAACAGCTTGATGATCCCCAGATCTCCATATATAAGCAGAGAAACGCTGTCCTGCCTGTTTCTGACATAATTCAAAGTAAATACGGCTTCATTATATGCCCTCCGCAGATCCCAGTAGCGATGGAGGTCACTGATCCCCATAATAAAGTGGGAGGAATTAAAATAAGTGGACAGGGCATCATAGAGCTGCATGCCCACATCTTTTATGGAACGTACTTTATCATCAATCAGAATCACCCATTGTTCTTTATATAAAAACACAAGAAATTTATTATTGTAGAGCCTGATATGCTTCAAATGATTGATAAATCCGGTCAATAGCTCCACGTTATTAAAGAGATTTAAGTCTTTGCGGCTGTTGATCAAGAGCAGATAATAGCTGTTGCTCAATTCTGTATTCAGACTCAGGCTGATCTGCTTTTTGCGGGCATGGTCTTCGTGCGGCAGGTCAAGGAGACTTTCAAAAACAACACTTTTGAAGTAATAGTTTGATTTCTCAAATTCTGCCGTAATACTGATTTTCAGAGAATATATGGACATGATTGTTTCCAGTCGGCAGATCAGTTCAGGAGGAAGCGTCTCGGCAGATGAACGGTATTTTACAATAATATAAAATGCAGAAGTAAATTTTGAAATATGGGAAGGGATGATAAAATACTGATCTTGTTCATTGACAGAATTGTCATGGTATTTATATCCGTTCATGGCAATGCCGTTGAAATTCTCCCCGACAGGAATGCGCTGTAAAAGAGTACTGACTCTCAGATTCCGAAGCTCCGAATTCCAGTCGTTGTCATTAGAGCTGTCCTGAATCCGAAGATTATAGTCTGCAAGCGCGATCGTGATTTTTGTCAGGTTATGCACAATTTCGCAAAGGCTGTTCAGCAGGTAATTATTGGACAGATAGTTGATAATAGAATTCTGAAAATTCTGGTTTTCTACAAGGTACTGTGTTTGATTATTGATGATCAGATTCTGGATCAGAACGATCATACTGCTCCATGGAACGTGATCTTCGATAAATATAAGAGGAATGTGATATTTGATCAACAATTCTTTTTGTTCCTCAGTGATATACTTTTCATACAGCTTGTGCGTGATCACGCCGGAAATTTTTTTCCGGTACAGAGTATTGATAAAGCTCTCAGTGAGACAAGTACGCATGAAACGGCTTACAATCAGAATATCGCCTTCATGCAGCCAATTCTCTATATCCTCCACGTCCATGACGGTTGCGCTTTTTATAATGTGCTCCAATCCCTCCTCAGTTATGATCATATCGCAGGAAACCATCGGTTTTGTATTGAGTAGATCTCGGATGGAAACCTCCTTAAAATCATTATGAAATGTGTAATTTAATAGATTTTCTTCCATTTAGCCACCACCTTATCTGCTGATTATATCATTGTTTCCTGAATATGCAAAGATGATTATGGTAAATTTAAACACAGGAAACAGGAAATGTAAATTGGTGCCAGACATGAAAAAAGCATGAAAATTTTGTAGATATACACAATGGAAATAACCAATATCAAACCTTATACTATAACAAAAATCAAACGTTGAACGGGGAGCCGGCGCGGAAATGAAGTGGATACACAAGGAGAAAAGAATATGGAGAGTAAAGGCAAAAGAAACTACACTCCGCGGGAATTATGCAGGTTTATAATTCCGTCGGTTTTGGGGACAGTCATTTTTCTGCTGCCGATCAAATGGCATGGAAATATGACCATATTGATCGGAATTATTACGGATGCACTGCAGGTATTGCTTGCACCGGTGATTTCAGCTGTGGTGACAATTGCAATTGTTCTTTCAGCAGTGCTTTCTACGATCAGAAGATTTTTGAAACCGGAATGGATCATAAAAAGTGAACGCCTGAACGCACTTTTTTCATGCAGTACCTTCTATTATATCTGCCGTCTTCTGGGAATGGTATTTGCGGTGATGGTGTATTTTGGAATCGGTTTTGAAGCTGTGGTTTCTCCGGATACTGGTGGAACCATGCTGGGATTGCTGAAGACGATTACCGTGTGGTTTATGGCAGCGGCTTTTTTGATTCCGCTGCTGATGGATTTCGGGATTATGGATTATGTCGGTACGCTGCTGCGCAGAGTGACCAGACCGGTATTCCATCTGCCGGGAAGGGCGGCGGTAGATCTGCTGGCATCCTGGCTGGGAAGCAATACGGTGGGGGCGGTGCTTACCATCAAGCAGTATGAGCGGGGATATTATACGGCGAGAGAAGCCATTGTGATCGCATGTTGTTTTTCTGCAGTGTCGCTTCCGTTCAGCCTGGTGATCGCCGCAATGATCGGTGTGGATCATTTGTTCATTCCCTTTTATCTGATCGTAACGATTACCGGATTCGTAAGTGCGGCGATCATGATCCGGATTCCGCCGTTACGTCTGTATCCGGACGAGTTCTGTCCAGATGTAGGAAAACAGGTCAAGGAGGAGGAAATTGAAGGGTATACCATGCACCAGTGGGCATTAAAGCTGGCTGTGGAAAAGGCGGCCAAGGGGCCGGGGATGAAGCAGATCCTGCTTAGCGGGCTGGATACCTTTATGGGGATCGTATTCCAGACGGCTCCGATCGTAATGGCTTTTGGTACGATCGCATGTATGGTGGAGGCATATACACCCATTTTTAAATGGCTTTCCGTTCCGTTCGGATATTATCTGCGGTTATTTGGGATTGAGGATGCATTTGCGGTGGCGCCTGCGGCAATCATTGGATTTATTGACATGTTTTTGCCGTCTGTACTGCTTGCAGGAGTGGAGTCGGTGAAAACCAGGTTTATACTGGGGGCACTGTCATTGGTTCAGATCGTATATATTACGGAGATCGGATCGATTATGATTTCCTCGAAGGTTCCGGTCAAGCTGAAAGATCTGTGTTTTATATTTATAGAAAAGACGTTGATCGCGCTGCCGGTGATCGTGTTGCTGACAAATTTATTTGGTGTATTTTAAAGAATGAAGGGGCTGCCTGCTGACAGTCTCTTTTTTCACGTCTGTTTGGAACATGCTGTTTTGAAGATTACGTTTTTATCATCAGGAGGCAGAAAAGCTGATAGCAGGGCATTTTTGGCTTGGTGATTCATACAAATCTTTTGAACTGACTTTGTGGGTTCAGACAATATATTTCGGAAAATATTTTTACTAAAATAAAATACACAAGGAAAAAACAGAAAATACAGACAAATGAAAAGGAAGGTGAGTCAACAATGGGAGAAACTCAAAAAAAGAAAAAAGAAAAGAAGGGTCTGAATTCCTATGTAGTTATATTTGTTGTAATTGCATTCATGGCAATTCTGACCTGGTTCATTCCGGGAGGGGAATATGAATTGGATGAGGCCGGATATGCGATTGCCGGGACTTATAAAGAACTTCCGGCCAATCCGCAGGGGCTTTGGGACGTGATCACTGCGCCGATCGTAGGTATGGTCGGAAATGGTGCGGTGAGCGGGGCAATTTCCATTTCCCTTTACATCATGCTTTTCGGGAGCTTCCTGAAGATGATGGAAGAGACAGGTGTCATCGGATTTGCGCTGACATCCGTGGCAAAAAAATTTCAGAAAAAACCTTATATACTGATAACGATCCTTGTATTTATTCTGTCATTCCTTGGTACGTCACAGGGGGCATATGAAGAATGTGCCATTTATGTATCTCTGTTCCTGCCGATTTTCCTGGCGATGGGGATGGATACGATTACGGTCGTGATGATTTCCGTATTCGGTACGCAGATCGGATGTGCCGCATCAGCGATCAATCCGTTTTCCACAGGGATTGCTTCGGATATTGCGGGGATTTCCTTTGGAGACGGTATTATCCCAAGACTGATTCTGTTCTTCGTGCTGTCGGCAGTTGTTTCCGTGCTGATCAGCTGGTACGCGAAGACGGTGCAGTCTCATCCGGAAAAATCCGTGCAGTTCTATCGGCGGGATCAGGACCTGAAGGAATTTTCCAATTCCGAAGAGGCGGGTGATACGGCAAGTGATGTGAAGCATATGAAGGGGCTTGTGATCGTGTTTGTCCTGACCTTCGTGATCATGCTTCTGGCATTGTTCCCATGGACATCCATTAATGAGCATTTTACAATCTTTGCGTCAATTGCGGAATGGGTGAATACGACACCGGTCATCAGCACCGTCATCGGAAGCAGCGTGGTGGCATTCGGAGACTGGTATTTTACGGAGCTGACAGCACTGATGCTTGTGATGTGCCTGATTGCGGGATTTATGGCAGGGTATGACCTGGATAAGATTATCAATATCATAATCAAGGGCGCGGCAGAGCTTGTATCAACGGCCCTGATTGTTCCCATGGCACGCGGTATCCAGGTGATCATGACATCCGGGAATATTACATCCACCATCCTGCATGCTACGGAGGTGACGCTGGGATCCCTGCCGGTTGTGATATTCGTAATTCTGGCATTTGTGATTTATCTGATCTTTGCATGCTTCCTTCCCAGCTCTACAGGGCTTGCAGGGGCAACCATATCGGTCATGGTTCCGCTGGGGACATTTGCAGGGGTACCGCCGTATGTGATGATCATTATTTATAACTTTGCGCTTGGTATCGCCAAGATGTTTACACCAACGTCGATCGCGGTTATGACATGTACTCAATATGCGAAGATTGATTATACATCCTGGATCAAGGCGGTATGGAAACCACTGGCTGTGATCTTCCTGGTGTGTCTCGCGTTTGCGTTGGGATTGACCTTGATTGGTTAAAGCAGATATGAGAAGGAGTCGTGTAGACAAACTAAGGTATTCAAATTGGTAACAAAGTGGTAAGAAGCATTCAATATATAAAGGAGAAAACAAAAATGGCAATTTCACTGAAAGGAAGAAACTTTTTCGCATTGGAGGATTTTACACCGGAGGAGATCCGTTACCTTTTGGATCTTGCAATCCAGCTGAAAAAGGAAAGTAAGGAACACATCAAACATCAGGACTATATCGGGGAGGACTTTCTGTTATTATTTGAAATGAATTCTACACGAACCCGCTGCGCGTTTGAGACTTCCGCAAATGATCTGGGAATGGGAACCACATTTCTTTCAAACTCGCATTTCGGGAATACGGAGACCATCAAAGACTCCATGCGTGTATTCAGCGAGATGTACAGTGCCATCGGCTACCGGGGCGCTAAGCACAGCACGCTGCTTGAAATGGCAAAAGACAGTGCGATCCCGATTATCAACGGATACACAGATCATCAGCATCCGACCCAGATGCTGGCAGACGCAATGATACTGGACGAGGTTTGGGGAAGGGAGAACTATAAGGGTAAGACACTGTGCTTTATCGGGCGGGGCGGTGCGGTGAACTCCTTCTCATATGGCGTAATGTGTGCTATGCTTGGTATGAACTTTACCTATATTACCTCTTATATGGGAATGGATGAGGCTCTGGAAGGTCTGACAGCGGCAGAAAAGGCTACGTTCCGCAAATTCGTGCCCGAAGGAGTAGTATCTCCGAACTGGGACACCAAGATGGACGCGAGAAAGCGCAAAATTGTAGAAGAACTGTTCGCGAAATACAGCCCGGAATGTAAATTTATTGAAACGGATGATATCAACGCGATCAAGGGCGTGGATGTGATCACAACAGAGAATTGGGGATTCTTTACAGACCCTGTGGAGACATGGCTTCCGGGGATTGTACGCTTCCGTCCCTACCAGGTGAACAGAGAGCTTCTGGAACGTTCGGAAAATCCGGATTGTATTGTCATCCATATGCTGCCGTCCACACACAATATGGATCACGCATCCGGACAAAAGCTGCTGTCCGTAATAGAGGATCCGGAACTGCGTGAATTTTTAAAGGGCGGAATGGAAGTGACAGATGAAGTCTTTGAACAGAACGCAAAATATATTTTCCAGGAAGCAGGCAACCGAAAGCATACGATCAAAGCGGTGATCAAAGCTGTATTAGGAGAAAGATAATATATAGTATGCAACTTGTAATTGTGCGAAGTCAAAGCGATAGACCTTAAGAAGGAGGAACCATTTATGGATATTTTAAAATACAGAGGATTGGATTATGAAGATTTCCGCGTACCGGGGGAATTTGAACCCCAGGAGGCCGTGATCCTGGGATGGCCGGAAATGGCGGAATGTATTAAAGGGTACAGTCTGCACAAAGCATTTGCACAGTTGATCAAGATTATTGTGGAACAGGCAGAGGGTGTGACCGTCTATGTGAACTGTCCGGATCAGAAGCGAGTGGAAAGCTGCAGGAAGGCTTTGGCAGAGGAAGAAGTGGAGATTGAAAAGGTTGTGATCACGACCTATCCGGACGGCAGCAACTGGACAAGGGACTACGGCCCGGATATCCTGGTGGACGATAAGGGCCACCGCCTCCTTGCCAATCCGAGATTTAACATGTATGGTCAGAGTACCATTGACAGTGTTACTTCTACATTATGCGCAAAGTTCGCGCCCCATCTTGCGTTGGAAATCGGATGCCGGGATTTTGTGAATTCCACCCTGATTACAGAAGGCGGAGACAAGGAATTCAACGGCAACGGTGTGCTCATGGCATTGCGTGATACGGAGGTGACGAAGCGTAATCCGCATATGTCAACCGAAGAGGTAGAAGAAGAGCTGAAGAGATTGTTCCACTTGAAAAAAGTGCTCTGGCTGGAGAAAGGTGTGTTCGACGACGAGCTGACCACCTCAGGGGTATTGGATTATGTGGATGGAGAGCCGGTTTACCGCTCATCCTCCGCAAACGGGCACATGGATGAATTTGCAAGGTTTGTAGGGCCCAATACGATCCTCCTTACCGAAATTACGGAAGAAGAGGCATCAAACCTGAACTCCCACCGGATTACGAAGGAGCGCTGTGATGCCGCTTATGAAGTTTTAAAAAATGCAACAGACGCGGAAGGAAATCCGTTTAAGATCGTGCGTATGCCGGCTCCGGAGCCATTCTATGTATATTCTAAACCGGGAGACTGGATCAATGATACATGGTCCTGCCGTTACGGAGAGGGAAATGAATTCCTGGATGACGGGACACCGATGCCGACAGGGGATATGATCATGCAGCCGGCCCTGAGTTATATTAACTTTTTGATCCTGAACAATATCGTGATCGCTCAGAATTACTGGGAAGAAGGACGTCCGGAAAGCATTAAAAAACGGGACGAACAGGCACTGGCTGTGCTGCAGGAGGTGTTCCCGGACAGAAAGATCGTGCCGTTTGTCAGTACCGCGCTGAATATCCGGGGCGGCGGAGTGCACTGCGCGACGAAGAATGTACCAAGGGCATCTAAATAGGAGTTCTTTTCATAGGAAGAGGTGAAAATATGCCGAAAATTGTAATTGCTCTGGGCGGGAACGCGCTCCAGTCCAAGGACAGCAAGCCGACGGCAGAAGGACAGCTGGAAGTAGTCAGGCAGACCTGTGAAAGGCTGGCGGAGATCAGCGCCCAGGGATATGAGATGAGTATTGTCCATGGAAACGGACCTCAGGTCGGGAGAATCCTTCTGGCCTCTGAGGCCGCGAAGGATCTGACGCCTGCAATGCCGTTTGATGTGTGCGGAGCCATGAGCCAGGGATATATCGGATATCATATCCAGCAGGCATTAAAATACGCGCTCAGTATTCGGAATAAGCATTGTCCGGTGGTGACAGTCGCGACGCAGATGGTGGTTGACAGAGACGACAGGGCTTTTGAAAATCCTACAAAACCAATCGGTCCCTTTTATACGGAGGAAGAGTCAAAGAAGCTGGAAAAGGAAAATGGATATACGATGAAAGAGGACGCGGGCCGGGGATGGCGCAGAGTGGTTGCGTCTCCAATCCCCAGAAAGATCGTAGAGATAGAGGCAATTAAAAATCTGTGGAAATCTACGATTGTAGTTTCCTGCGGAGGAGGCGGCATCCCGGTAGTCGAGAATCCGGACGGGACACTGGAAGGGGTGGCTGCCGTCATTGATAAGGATCATGCAGCTGAGCTGCTTGCGGAGCAGGTGGAAGCGGATATTCTGATGATTCTGACAGAAGTGGAAAAGGCCGCGGTCAACTGGGGCAGCCCGAATCAGAAAAATCTGGATACCATGAGCCTGAAAGAAGCGGCGCAGTATGTGGAAGAGGGACAATTCGCTCCGGGAAGTATGCTCCCGAAGGTGGAAGCCTGCATGAAGTTTGTACGTCAGAATCCACAGAAAAAAGCGATTATCACCAGCCTTGACAATGCGCTGGAAGCATTGGAGGGGAAGACAGGGACAGTGATTACATTTGCATAAAGTGAATCTTTGCTGGAATAGCCGGAATACATAGAGGCAATTTCAGGAAAAACAGGGCGCGGCATCTGAAATCAGAAATACTCAGACGCCGCGCCGTTCGTATATTGGCAGTTGATTTATTGTTACTGTTCACACCTTTTGGGTGCTCCAGTAACAGTATCCAGCCCATTTTTAGTCGCCTTCGGCGAGGGGCTGGATATTATGGCAAATGTTACTTTATTGGCCGGACGCCGTGCGGCAGGGTGCACGACGCCGTGTGAACTGTAACGATTTATTTCTGAATAAATATTTTTGCGGACAAAGAGTAAAAATGTATAGTATTTTTTATAAAGTAGTGTTAGAATAGAAGAAATGCGTAGCTTCAATAAATAGCATCATATAAATTTGTGTGTGTGAGGTTACGAAAATACATGATATAGGAGGTTGCATAAATGGCGAGAGGACGCAAAAAACAGGTAAATCTTACATTAGAGGAACAGCTTGAGGCAGTGAATAATGAGATTGCTGCATGTGAGGAACAGATCAAAGAACTGAAGCGTAAGAGAAAAGAGATAGATAAGCAGATCAAGGAAGAGAAGAAGGAAGCTCTCTTTAAAGCAGTGGAGGAGTCAGGCAAAAGTATAGACGATATTCTGTCCGCTCTTTCCGAAGGCTGATGTTGGCGCAATGTTCACAGCAAATGGATTTTGCCGTGAGTGTAATGAAGTGAAAAATAAAATGCAGGCCGCTATGAGAATGGGATAATTCTGTGGCGGCTTCTTTTCACGGAGGAAAAAACTCATGATACAGGATATAGCTCCGCATCATCTGGACAATGCATACCGTCCTGTCCCGCCGGACCGGGACAGTATAGCCTTGTGCTATGAAGGACGCGCCTGTCTGATGAAACGAGCGGGAGAAGAGATCATTTTTCCAAGATTCGCGGATCTGGAGAAAGAAAATACGGAGATTTACAAAGCTTATACCTATCTGTTCCAGGTAGATGAAGAACGGTATTATCTGGTCACGGAAGCAAAATGGGACTGTCTGTCTGACTTTGAGTTGGAGGATCTGACTGTTTTCCGACAGGCCGAACCGCAGTACAGGGCATTTGCCGGAATTACGGGTCATCAGTTATACCATTGGTATCAGGCCCACCGGTACTGCGGACAGTGCGGTTCTCCCACAAAGCCGGACGGGAAAGAGCGGATGCTGTATTGTGAAACATGCCGTTCCATGGAATATCCCAGGATCTGTCCTGCCGTGATCATCGGCGTGACAGACGGAAACCGGCTTCTGCTTTCCAAATATGCGGGGCGGACATATAAAAAATATGCGCTCCTTGCGGGCTACACGGAGATCGGGGAGACGATGGAAGAGACCGTGGCACGGGAGGTCATGGAAGAGGTGGGGCTGAAGGTGAAGAATATCCGCTACTATAAAAGCCAGCCGTGGGCGTTCAGTGATACCATTTTGATGGGCTTTTACTGTGATCTGGACGGAGCGGATGAGATCCGGCTGGATGAGGAAGAGCTGGCGCTGGCGGAGTGGTTCGAACGGGAGGAGATTCCGGTCACGCCATCCAGAGACAGCCTGACCAATGAGATGATCATGCGGTTTAAGAATGGAAGAATATAAGCGATGTAATACATGGCTGAATAAAACAGCATGGTTCTTAAGCTTGCGGAAAGTAAACAAGAAGCAAAAGAATTTGGCATAGCATTTGCTAATTGAATATATAAATGAGAAAGGAAGAAATATGATGAGAGCAGAATTTGACGAGACATTGATTACAGGAAACGAGATGATCGATTCCCAGCACAAAGAACTGATCGGCAAGATCAACGGATTGCTGGACAGCTGCGAGGACGGCAATGACAAGCTGGCGGCGGTCAAGACGCTGGACTATCTGGCGGAATATACGGATTTTCATTTTACGGCGGAGGAAAAGCTGCAGGAGGAAATGGAGTATCCGGGGATAAAAGAGCACAAAGAAGAGCATGCTAAGCTGAGAAAGGTGGTAGATGAGCTTCACCAGATGCTTGTGGAGGAGGAAGGGCCGACTCCGGCATTTGTAGAGCAGGTGAACCGCAACGTGATCGACTGGCTGTACCGGCATATCAAAGGATTTGACCGTTCCGTGGCAGAATACAGATTCATGCGCGGAAACAGTGAAAACCTGTAATATCCTTTGCTGTGAATCTTCATAAAATTCTGAGCCTGGACAGGGGCTGAGATATAAGGGAGCACGAAAGAGTGATTTGTAAATGTCTGTACAAATCACTCCTTTATTTTCGAGAGACTCTGTGCTTTACAAATGCCGGGAAGTGTGGTATGGTTACAAGTGATTAGCACTCTACTATACAGAGTGCTGACAGAAGGAGAGAGATTATGATTACAATACCTATATATGATATGATCATTTTGCCGGATGTGACCTATTATTTTAAGAAAGACGTACTGAAGGATCTGGGGGCACAGGGCGCCGAGAAGGGGGATCAGCTCCTGTTTCTTATGCTGAAAGAGGATAAGAGCAGGAAGGACATGACCATGTCAGATTTCTATCCGATCGGTGTGATCGGGGAGCTGGAGACCATTGACGGGGACGGCAATGTGAGCGTCAAGACCGGGGAGCGGGTGGAGGTATCGGATCTGCAGGTGACAGAGGAAGCCATTGAGGCGTCGGTGTCAGTCAGAAAAGTGGAGGAGGACATTGAGTCCGAAGAGATCCAGGAGCGTTTTGAGAAAATGCGCTCCACGCTGCTTCATTTTATACAGGGATTCCAGTGGGGAATCTGGGCGCGCAGCTATGTCCTGCACTGGAAGTCCATGAATGAGGTGGTATCTGCCCTGTCCGGATATCTCACACTGTCAGACGATGAGAAATATGCGATCCTTGCATCAGATACGGTATCCGAGCGTATGGAACGGATCGAAAAAGCAATCTATGAATTTATCGAGATGGCCAGGGTCAGCGAGGAAGCGGAGACGGCGCAGCAGGAGAAGCATGAGAAGGTCTATCGGGAAGAAGCCATCAAGAAGCAGATCGATTTTCTGCAGAGGCAGCTCGACGAGATGCATCCGGAAAATGTCTCCGATATCCGGAAGTTTGAACAAAAGCTCCAGGATTCCGGGATGAACCAGGATGCGAGAAAGGAAGCCGACAAGGTTCTCAACCGGATGAAGCAGGAAGGGAAGGACAGCCACGAGTACGGGCTGCTCTATGACTATCTGGACTTTGTTACCAGCCTGTCTTGGAGAAAAATGGACGCGGAGGATGTGGATCTGAAGGAATCCGAGGAGATCCTGGACCGCGAGCATTACGGACTGAAAAAGGTGAAGCAGAGGATCGTGCAGCAAATGGCGGTGATGGCGCTCAAACAGAGCCAGTCCGGCTCGATCCTGCTGTTTGTAGGCGCGCCGGGAACCGGAAAGACGAGTATCGGCCAGAGCATTGCAGAGGCACTGCACCGGAAGTATGTCCGGGTCAGCTTGGGCGGCGTGCGCGACGAGGCGGAGATCCGGGGACACCGCAGAACCTACGTGGGTGCCATGCCGGGCAGGATCATGGAGGGGATGAAGCGCTGCGGGACCTCCAATCCGGTGATGGTATTGGATGAGGTGGATAAGCTGTCCAGGGATTACAGCGGCGATCCGGCAAGCGCGCTGCTGGAAGTATTGGACCCGGAGCAGAATAATAATTTTACGGATCATTATATGAATGTGCCTTACGACCTGTCGGATGTGCTGTTTGTATGTACGGCCAATACCACGGACACGATACCGGAGCCTTTGCTGAACCGGATGGAGGTGATCCAGTTCCCGGGCTACACGGCGGTGGAGAAGTTCCAGATCGCGAGGAAGCATCTGCTGCCCAAAGCCATGAAGGGAATGGGAATCAAGGCCCAGAACCTGAAAGTGACGGATCAGGCTGTCCAGGCCATCATCAGTGATTATACCAGGGAATCCGGCGTTCGCGGACTGAAAAAGCGGCTGGACGGCCTGTGCAGATACGCGGCGGTGAAGCTGGTCAAGGGCGAGCAGAAGAGCATCACGGTGAGCCCCAAAAGGCTGCCGGAATTTTTGGACCGGAAGCCCATCCGGCATGAGGAAGCGCTGGAGGAGAAGAAACAGGGGATTGTCACCGGGCTTGCGTGGACGGCAGCAGGTGGGGAGATCCTTTTCGTAGAGACCTTATTTACCAAAGGGGAAGGAAAGGTGAAGGTCACCGGACAGCTCGGGGATGTGATGAAGGAGTCCGCCCAGATTGCGGTCAGCCTTGTAAAATCCAGATATCCCGAAGCGGCGGAGGTATTCAAGACCAATGACCTGCATATCCACGTGCCATCAGGCGCGGTTCCGAAGGACGGACCTTCAGCCGGGATCACCCTGACCACGGCCCTGGCGTCATTAGTAACCGAAAAGCCGGTGAGCCCGGAATACGCCATGACAGGCGAGGTGTCCCTGCGGGGGACGGTGATGCCCATCGGCGGCCTGCCGGAAAAGCTGATGGCAGCGCAGCGGGCCGGGATCTCCAAGGTATTTATACCGGAGGACAATGTGGACGATCTGGACGATGTGGCGGAGGAAGTGAAGGAGAAGCTGGAGATCATACCGGTGAAGAAGGTAGAGGAAGTGCTGGAGAGGGTTCTTTGAGATAAGAGACGCGCGGCCTCGGAACCGGATTGAGAGAAGCGCGGACAGTAAGGCGCGGACAAATATACTGCTGATAAAAAAGAGGTGGGAATGATGGTCAGTTTGAGTACATTGTGTTATATCGAAAAAGACGATCAATATTTGATGCTTCACAGGACGGTGAAGAAGAATGACATCAATAAGGACAAATGGATCGGTGTGGGCGGACATTTTGAAAAAGGGGAAAGCCCGGAGGAATGTCTGCTCCGTGAGGTGAAGGAGGAGACAGGATATACGCTGACTTCCTGGAAATACAGGGGAATCGTGACGTTTCTCTATGGGGAGGACGTGACGGAGTACATGTCCCTCTATACGGCGGAAGGGTTTGAGGGAGACGCGATTCCCTGTGATGAAGGAGAGCTGGAGTGGGTGGAAAAGAAAAAGATCCAGGAGCTGGACATCTGGGAAGGGGATAAGATCTTCCTCAGGCTTTTGGAGGAAGGGCATCCGTTCTTTTCCTTGAAGCTGGTCTATGACGCCAAGGGAACTCTGCTGTATGCGGCGCTGGATGGGAAGCAGATGGAATTAGGCGTGCAGACAGACCGGTGATTACGCGGAGAACCGAATGAACAAAAAACCTGTATCCGGAACCGGGCAGGCTCTTTTACAGAAGCGTGCAGATCCCGGATACAGGTTTTGGAAATGCTTTTGGATACGGAAAAAGCAGGCGGACGCTTGTGCTGCTACTTTGGCCGTATGTATGTTCAATCAGCTGACGTCTGCAGCAGATTCAGGGCAGTAGCGGTCTTCATAGGCGGCCTTTAAGATCTGGACAGCCTGTGTTTCCGTAAATCGGCTGCTGTCGATGCACAGATCGTAAGAAGTGATGTCCAGCCATTTTTCATCCGTAAAATACTCGTAATAATTGCGCCGCTCTTTGTCCATTTTCTTTACATAAACACGTGCGTCCCGTTCCGGAATATCCATCCGTTCGGCAGCCGTTGATACCCGGAAGTCGAAGGGGGCGTGGATAAACACGCGCAACGCCCGTTTTTCCAGGATATGTCCGGCACAGCGCCCGATGATGACACAGTCCTCACGTTCGGAAAGGGAGAGGATGATCTCGCTTTCGGCCTGGTAGAGTACGTCATTCATGGGATAAAAGCGGTATTGGGGCGCCATCTGCATTGGTTCGTCCAGGGGATAACGCCACTGGCTGGCCCGCTTTTCGTCTACTTTCTGCAGTTCTTCATATGGGATGCCTTCCTTTTCGCTTGCAATCCGGATGAGTTCCTTGTCATAGTAATGGATTCCCAGCTCGTCCGACAGTGCCTTTCCAATCTTTCTCCCATTGCTCCCATACATCCGATTGATGGTAATGATTCGTTTTGTCATATTACAGGGCTCCTTTCACTTCCGTACCGCGCAGCAGGCTGCATGGCATCGGGATACCTTGGTGTGCAGAAAAACCGCGGGCGGCGGGATTTCTGCGGTGGAAAAAATATCGGTTTCTATGGATACATTATAACAGAATTTTCAGAAAATGACTATAAAAAGAGAAAGAAGGATGGATAATTCAGGGTCCCAGTTGTTACAGTTCACACGGCGTCGTGTACCCTGCTGCACAGCGTCTGGCCAATAAAGTGACATTTGCTATAATATCCAGCCCCTCGCCGAAGGTGACTGAAAAATGGGCTGGATACTGTTACTGGAACACCCAAAGGGTGTGGACATTAACGTAAAAAAACAGTCAATTCGCGTGTAAATTTGTATTTCATCTCATGGTTATGTTACACTTTTTGATAGCCGGGTCCTGCATAAATAATGTAGGAAATGTATTCGGGCACTATGGAAATATAGGGAAATAATGAAAACAAGCTGTACAGGATATTTTCCTATGGTTCTTGAAAAGGAAACAGGAAAGGAAGCATAAGATGAGAAAAGTGGATTTTAACGAAGGCTGGACCTGTAGATGCCTGACACGTGACGAGGCGGAGTATCCAGTGGCTCTGCCTCATGACGCTATGTGGTCAGAGGCACGTACAGAGGCAAGTAAGGGAGAGAATAATATCGGATGGTTTGAAGGCGGAGACTATGAATACCGGAAATTATTTTTTGTATCAGAAGATGACCGGGACAAGAAGATCCTGATAGAATTTGAAGGAGTCTATCATAATGCAGAGGTCTTTCTCAATGGGAAAAAGATTCTGTCCCGTCCCTACGGCTATACCAACTTTTATGTGGATACAAAAGATGCGCTGCTTTACGGTGAGGAAAATGAAATCTGTGTGACCGCCTATAATTCGGATCAGCCCAACAGCCGTTGGTATCCGGGAACCGGAATATACCGCCCGGTATTTCTCTGGATTGGAGAGGAAAAGCACATTCCGGTTAACGGTGTGCGGATCCGCACCGTCAGTTATGAACCTGCTGTTATAGAGGTGGAAGTCAAAACCAGTATCAATGGCCGAGTGAAGATTGAGATTTTTGATGACAGCGAAAAGTGCATGGAAGTAAAAGAACTGGAAACCGAATCTCAAGCTTCTGTCCAGATGCAGATTCCGTCTCCAAAACTCTGGAACTGCGATACTCCAAATCTGTATCGCTGTAAAGTGACATTCGGGGAAGACGTCGTGGAAGAGCATTTTGGAATCCGGCTTCTGGAGTGGAACAAAGATGCAGGCCTCACCATCAATGGAAAACGTGTTATCCTCCGCGGCGCCTGTATCCATCACGACAATGGAATCCTGGGGGCATGTGCCTTCCCGGAAGCAGAGGAACGGAAAGTGCGGATTTTGAAGGAACAGGGCTACAATGCCCTGCGATCCGCCCATAATCCCTGCTCCAAAGCCATTTTGGATGCCTGTGACCGTCTGGGCATGTTGGTGATGGATGAATATGTGGATGTATGGTATATCCACAAGACAGAGCATGATTATGTGGATCACCTCCCCCGCTGGTGGAAGCAGGATCTGAAAGATATGGTGGAAAAGGATTACAACCATCCGTCCGTCATTATGTATTCCACAGGAAATGAGGTATCGGAGACCTCCCAGAAAAAAGGAATAAAGCTGACAGGCCAGTTTACCCAGTACCTTCATTCTCTGGACAGCACCAGGCCGGTAACCTGCGGGATCAATATTTTCTTTAACTTTTTAAGTTCCGTCGGTTTTGGGGTTTACAGTGACGACAAGGCAAAAAAGAACGCACAGGCGGCGGAGAAGAATGCTCAGGCAGCACGAAAGAAAACAGATGCAGGGAAGGAAAAAAAGAAAAAACCGGTGGGAAGTGAATTTTATAATACTCTGGCCTGCCTTGCCGGGGATTATTTCATGAAATGCGGAGCCACGCTGTACCCCTGCGATTTAAAAACCAGAGACGCATTTGCCAATATGGATATTGCAGGTTATAATTACGGCATCTTCCGCTATCTTCATGACCTAAAAAAATATCCGGACCGTCTGATTCTGGGAACAGAGACGTTCTGCAAGGATGCATATTCTTTCTGGGAGAAAGCAAAACAGAATCCACGCATTCTGGGAGATTTTGTATGGGCCGGTATGGACTATATCGGAGAGACAGGCGACGGAGCCGCAGAATATTCGGACTATAAAGAAGAAAATCCGGCCTGCCGCATGACCGGAGGCAACGGGCGTGTGGATCTGCTTGGAAAACCACGGGCAGAGGCCGCATTTACCCGAGTCGCCTTTGAGCAGGAAAAGGGGCCGCTCATTGCGGTCAACCCGGTATACCAGAAGGAGAAGCTGAACCTGACCGGGTGGCAGCTGACGAAGGCGCTGGAAAGCTGGTCGTGGCACGGGTGTCAGGGGCAGACAGCCACGGTAGAAGTGTACGCAAGGGCCGCAGAAGTGGAACTTCTGGTGAACGGGCAGGCCGTGGGCAGAAAAAGCTATAAAAATACATGCCGCAGGGTATTTAAAACAAAATACGAGGATGGAGAAATCACGGCGGTTTCCTATGACAGCATGGGCAGGATCATCGGCCGTCTGACTTTGAAAACAGCAGGGGAAGATATCCGGCTCAGGATTTGTCCGGAACAGCAGGAAGTAAAGCCAGGAAAGCTTGTGTTTATTCCGCTCCAATATACAGATGCAGAAGGGATCTGGAAGCCGATGGTGCGGGAGCGGCTGAAGGTATCTGTGGAAAACGGAGTCCTGATGGGGCTTGGCAGTGCAAATGCATATGTAAAAGGAAATTATGCGCAGGATACGGCGGACACCTATTATGGGGAGGCCATGGCGGTTGTCAGGGCCGGGGAAGCCGGTGTGGTAACCGTAACGGTGGAAGACAGCCGGGGGAGCCATACTGTGGAGGTTCTGTGTAAATAAAAATATATAAAGTGATTGCTGGACATAATGGCAAGGACAAAAGAGCATCCATAAATACAGCGAACAGAGGGGACTTTTGATTTTGGACGAAAATAACCGGCCCCTCCATTCGCGTCAAAAAAAGTGCAGCTGACGTTCCTGGCCATCTGCCGGAAAAAAGACATGCTATAATCCTTACATCAAAAAGAGAAAGGGAGAGAAAGAGATGAGTTACAGAAAAAATCTTTGGCGGGGCTTGTCCACCTGCACGGCATCATTGCTGGCGGTTTCTCTGGCAGCAGGTCCGCTCGTAGACAGCTATCGCACGGACATTGACAAATTCCTTGGAACGAAGAGCAGCATGATGGTCACGGAAAATACGGACGGAGAAGATTTGTATACTTACAAGTCGGATTATTCCAGCACCACGGAACTTCTGGATTCCATCGAAGACCTGGGGGAACGTATGAGTGAAGAGGGCACGGTTCTGTTGAAAAATGAAAACAATGCCCTTCCGCTTACTGAGGAAGAGACACAGAAAATTTCCCTGCTGGGCTTTTCCAGTTACTATCCGGTACAGGGCGGCGATATGGGAAGTTCTCTGACAGCCAATGGCGGGGGCGGAACAGACAACGGCGGAACAGACGCAGATACGGTAGATTTTGTACAGGCATTGTCTGCAAAGGGCTTTGGCATGAATGAAAAACTGCAGGAGCTTTACAAAGGTCTGGAATCGAGCTTTAAGACAGAAATCGATATGTGGGGAAATATCATGGAATATTACCACATTACCGCTCCGGCGACAGACGGTGTTTTTTCCAGCAAAGAGCCGTCTCAGGAAATCATGGACAGTACGGATCCTTCATGGAAAGACAGTATGGATGATTACAATGTGATGCTGGTGACCATTGCACGTTCTTCTACGGAAAACGGAACCTATCTGCCGGGAGAGACGGGCGTAGACCCGTCACAGAATCTGAACCAGACAGATCCTTTGGGACTTTCCGATGATGAACGTGATCTGATCAATGCGGCAGTTGAGGCGAAAAAATCAAACGGTGGAAAAGTGATCGTGCTTCTGAATAACGCAAATACCATGGAAATTGACGAGATCAAGAATCATACCGGTGTGGACGCGATCATGGAGATCGGCCTGCCGGGAGGATATGGTTTCTATGGAATCGCAGATGTCTTAAGTGGGGAGGCAAATCCTTCCGGCCATCTGACAGATACCTATGTTGTAAAGAATGCAAATTCTCCTGCGGCACAGAATTTTGGCAATTTCGCATGGACAAACCCGGATCCGTCTACCAGCACCAATTCTTTTGAGGTAGAGGCGGAAGGGATCTACACGGGATATAAATATTACGAGACCCGTTATGCGGATGTGGTGCTCGGGCAGGGAAATGCTGCTTCTAAAGCAGGAAGTACCACAGGCGGCGCATGGGATTATGACAGTGAAGTTTCTTATCCATTTGGTTATGGGCTGTCCTACACGACTTTTGAGCAGGAACTGGAAAGTGTGGAGGTAGATCTGGATTCCAAAACAGTGACCGCAGAAGTAACAGTGACGAATACCGGTGACGTTGCGGGAAAAGATGTGGTACAGTTCTATACATCTGTTCCATATACCGAATATGACAAAGAGCATCTGGTAGAAAAATCGGCAATCCAGCTTCTGGATTATGAAAAGACAGATCTCATTGAGCCGGGTAAATCCGAGAAGGTGACCATCACGGCAGACGCGCAGGATATGGCAAGCTGGGATTCCACCTGCAAAAATGAGGCGGGGACTGCGGGAAACTGGATTCTGGATGACGGAACTTATTATTTTACCGTAGGAAACGGAGCGCATGAGGCGGTCAATAATGTGCTTGCGGCACAGGGCGCGGCAGCAGACGGGGATGAGGGAAATGTAAAGACATGGGATTTAGACAACTTTGATTCGGAATCTTTTGCAGTGACATTAAACGGAACTCCGGTAGAAAACCAGCTTGCAGACGCAGATCTGAATTACTATATGCCTGATACGGTCACCTATCTGACCAGAAATGACTGGGAGGGCACCTGGCCAAAGACCTATCAGGATCTGACGGCGACGGACGAGATGCTGGATATTATGGACAATGACATCCGTGAGATTACGGCCCAGGGCGACCCTGAGTCTGTCATATTCGGCGCGGATAACGGCCTGACACTGGCTGATCTAAAGGGCGTGACAGATATTGAAGACGAGCGGTGGAGCCAGCTGATCGACCAGATTGAACTGGAAGAGGCTTTGATCCGTACTGCATTTGGCGGAACAAGCACGAAGATCATTGAATCCATCGTATCTCCTGAGGTAATTCAGAACGACGGGCCGAACGGTTTCAACTCCTATCCTCTGGGACAATATGCCAATAAGGATGCTTCTACAGGAGACCCCTGTGCAGTCGATCCGGATGACCCGAACCTGGGCTACAGGATGGGGGTTATGGGAAATGGCACAATTATGGGGCAGACCTTCAGCAAACAGCTCATGGAAGAATGGGGCAAGGTGATCGGAAACTACTCCCTGTGGGCAAATACAACGATTTTCTGGGGGGCAGGCACGAACCTTCACCGTGTACCGTACAATGCGAGAAATCATGAGTATTTTTCAGAAGACGCAGTGCTGACAGCAGGACAGGCTTCCACATTCATTGCCGCAGGACAGGAATACGGAACTATTATTGCGCCGAAGCATCTGGCATTTAATGATACGGAGATCAACCGGACCGGTATTGCTGCGTTTATGACCGAACAGGCGGCAAGGGAAAATGAACTCAGGGGGACACAGGATTGTATCGAAGAGGCAGGCGCCCTGGGTGTGATGTCCACCTATAACCGTGTGGGATGTACACAGAGCAATGCCCACGAAGGACTGCTCCTGAACATTCTCCATAAGGAATGGGGCTTCAAAGGCCTGATGTCGGAAGACTTCATCCAGGATCCGAATTATACGGTATTAAAAGAAGCCGTACATAACGGCGTGACCATGACCTGTAATACAGGTGACAACAATATTGAGGCAGTCTCTGCAAAATGGCCTTACTGGACCGTGGAAAATGTAAGCCAGGACGAGACTCTGCTTCAAGACTTGAAACAGGTGATGCTGTATCAGAATTATGCACTGGCGAATTCCAATGCAATGGATGGTATGTCTACCAGTACCCACATCGAAAAGGTCAATACATGGTATGACAACCTGGTATTGGGCCTGAGAGCCGGATTTGGCATTCTGACAGTACTTTGCATCGCGATGTATCTTCTTGGAATGAAGAAGAAAGAGCAGTAGGAAAGGGGAAAATGAGATGGGCGAGAAAAGAAAGATTGGTATCGGATTTATCCTGACAGTTTTGACGATGATCGTGACTGCCGTATCACTGTTCCTTTATCTGCAGAACTGTAAGACAAATTATTTTGCAAATATGGGCGTCAACACGACAGTGGCTGCATGCCTTGTGGCTGCAGTGGTGCTGGAAGCATTGATGCTGGCTTTATCCATGAAGCAGGGTGAGAAAGCGTATCTGGATGCGATCCCGGTAGTGTGCGGAATCCTGACGGCTGTTGCGGCAATCCAGTTTATCGGAAGCAGGATTGCAGGTGCGGCTTCCATTATGACCTTTGAAAGCAATGCAGAAAATATGGCGGACCTGAACAATGCCATTGTTGCCATGGCCTGCTGTGTGATCGCATTATTACTGGTGATGATCAGTTCCTTCTTTAAAGTTGTGAAAGAAGCATAATTATGGAAGTTTGGAACTGCACGGTAATACCGCTGCAGTTCCAGAAAGGAATGAAGAAATATGAGCAGTCAGAAAAATGATTTTTGGAGCAGTCCGCTGACTCGTTCCAGGATTACGGCCTCGGATGTCAGGACACCGGAGATGCTTCTGGGCTATTTTATCGGTCCTTTCGGAGCGCTGCTTTCATCCGGTATATTTACCAGCATCCTGCAAAATTATTTTACGGATGTTCTTCGTCTGGATCTGACGTTTCTGACAACCCTGCAGTTGTTCTCCACCATTCTGATCGTAGCGGCAAACCTGATCGTGGGACAGTTGATCGAACGGACAAAAACCTTTGCCGGAAAGGCAAGACCCTGGATCCTGCTTTCCGCGCTGACCCTGTCGGCGGCCAGTGTCCTGATGTTCATTGTCCCCTTTGAAGGTGCGGCAAAGCTGGTCTGGGTTGCCATTGCCTACAACCTGTATTATGCAGTGGCGTATCCGATCTATAATACGGCAAATTCTACGCTGGTGCCGGTGTCTACAAGGGACAGCCAGAAACGGGGCGTATTGGCTTCCTTTACCAATGTGGCGGGCCTGGGAGTTATGGGATTTGGCTCCATGGTATTTCCGATTTTAGTGTCCTTTGCATTAAAAGATAATCAGGCGTTGTGGTTTATGGTTATGCTGGCGGTTGCCGTATTTTCCGCGCTGACCATCTATCTGCAGTTTATGTTTACCAGAGAGCGTGTGACAGAGGAATTTATGGCGTCCGGTGGAAAAGAATCAGATGGAAAAGCGGCGGAATCCGTTTCCTTGTCCGCACAGCTGAAAGCCGTTGCAAGCGAGAAAATGTGGTGGATCGCGATTCTGTTCTACCTCGTATTCCAGTGGAGCGGCGCTATCAAAAATGGCTCCATGTCCTTCTTTTGTAAATGGGTATTGGATAATACTTTTTTTGGCTCCGCCGATGCATGGGGGGCTTCCCAGTCTCTTTTGAGCATTATGGGGGCGATTCCGATGGCTCTGGCAGTTGTGGTCGTGGTTCCGCTGTGCAATAAATTCAGCAAGAGAGTGGTTGTATTTATCGGAATGGTGATCGGTGTGGCAGGCGGTTTGATCGCCGGCCTGGGAAACGGGAGCATTGTGCCGGTAGCAGCCGGCGTTGCGCTGAAATGCCTGGGGGCTTCTCCGGCGGCTTATGTGATTCTGGCAATGTTGGCAGATGTGATCGACCATATTGAGTTTAAGGAAGGGATGCGTACCGATGGATTGACAATGTCTATCTATAGTTCTATCATGGTAGCAGGGACTCCAATCTGTAATTCCATCTTCAGTGCGATCCTGAATGTCAGCGGATATGTGCAGGATGCGGATGTGGCGCTGGGGACGGCGGCACAAAGTGCGGCAGTGCAGAATGCGATTTCGATCAGCTATATCTGGGTGGAGACTGCTGCTTATGCGGTTTGCGCGGTGCTGATCTTCCTGTTTACGGTGGAAAAGAATCTGCCGCAGGAGCAGGCGCAGATTGCGAAGAGGAAAGAACGGGAAGTGGGATAATGTCTTAAGTGCAGTGGATGGAATACCATCTGCTGCATTTTTGTAGTAGTCAATTACGGATAGAGGAGGGCGCAATGGAAAGAAAACGGCATATTGTTTCATGTGCCCTTGGGCTTTGTATTGCCTTTGGTGCCATGGGATGCGGCAAAAGGGTGCTGGAAGAAAAGGATTTCTGCCATCTTGTGCTGGAAGAGGGGGAAGGTTTTTTTGTGGAGGAAAGTGCCCTGACGGTGGAACGGGGGAAGGATGCGTCTTTTGAGATGATCCTGGAGGATGGATATGAACTGCAAAATGTGAAATATGGAGATGACAGGGAAGCAGGAAGTGCTGCCCGCAATTATTCCGTGAAATATGATGGGGATGGCAGAGCGCTTACTTTGACGCTGTATGACGTTCGATATTCCGAGACTGTGCAGGCACGGGTTGAAAAAAGCGATGTGGTCATCCGGTATCATGCCAATGGGGGCCGCAGATGTGAAAGCAGGGATATGGCGGATGAAGGATATGGGGAGGATGGCGGCGGGGATGAATTCCCGGTTGCTGTTGTGCGTTCCCATTTGCGGCCGAATACGTCGATTGGTACGGATTTATTTGAGAGGACCGGCTATACGCTGATTGGCTGGAATACAAAGCAGGACGGGAGCGGGACTCAGATCGGGCTTGGCAGCAGGGTGGATACTCAGGAGGGGATGTTACTCTATGCGCAGTGGGTTCCCTGGACGGATGCGGCTCATTTTGAGTATGAAGATCAAGGAGAATTTGCGCAGATTACAGATTATCAAGGGCAGGAAGATACGATCTGTATTCCGGCAGAACTGGATGGAAAGAAGGTAAGGCGGATCGCAGAAGGGGCATTTGCAGGTGTGGATTGCAGAAGAGTGATTTTGCCGCCGGGAATCTATGAAGTGGAAAACAAAGCGTTTGAAAGTGCATCGCTGCAGGAACTCTATCTTTATGATGATATTTCCAAGATCAGCGATCATGCATTTGCAGGATGCGGGCAGTTTGAAACGCTGCATATCAATGCAATAGAGCCGCCGGTATATAGCGGAAATTATTTTGACACCTTCCAGGACAAATATGACAGGCTTTTGCAGTTGAAGGATCAGAAAAAAATCGTATTGTTTTCAGGTTCTTCTACCCGGTTCGGCTATGACAGCGCCATGATCGATGAGGCGTTTGAGGAGTATGAGGTGGTGAACATGGGAGTGTTTGCCTATACTCCGGCGCTTCCGCAGCTGCAATTGATTCTGGAATGTATGCAGGAAGGAGATATTCTGCTCCATGCGCCGGAATTTGATGCCAGCAACCGGCAGTTCTGTGGGCAGAAAGCTTTGGATTACGCCACATTTGCTATGATGGAATCAGGTTACGATGTGTTTACAAAGCTGGATATCCGGGATTTTGAGCAGGTATTTACCGCATTTTCTTCTTACAATGCCGGGCGGGAAGGAATGGAAAAGAAAAATTATAAAATCTCCGCGTCTCATTATGATGAGGATGGTATTCCGGTAGAAGAAGACAGCTATAACGAATATGGGGACTATTGCCTGTATCGGCCAAATTCTGCAGAAGAACAGCCAATCTATGGCCTTCCGGTGCATTATACAGTCAATGCATTTCCAAAGGGACAGTATATTGAGCCGTTGAATGCAGTGTATGAGCAGTTTTTGGAAAAAGGGGCTGACGTTTATTTTACATATTCGCCCCGTAACCAGTATGCCGTGTCAGAGGAGAGTACACCCGAAGAACGTGCGCGGCTGCACCAGTATTTTCAGGAAAACCTGATCGTGCCGGTGATCACGGAACTGGAGGATTCTCTGGTTTCCGGGGTGTATCTGTATGGGACGGATAACCATCTGTCTACCGAAGGGGTGGAGATCCGGACCAGGAGAATCATTCAGGAATTGAAAGAAGAAATGGAAAAGGAACAGGATGAGAAATGAAGATCGGAATCATTTGCATTATTTGTGAGTTTTTTACTGTGGCCGGAATTCTGTATGCGCTGGTCTGCGGCGCTAAACTTCAGGAAATTTTGGCGGGGGTGCTTTTGATGCTCTTTGTGAGCCTGCTGGTCGTCCGGGCGGGCAATAAGAGAAAAGTGAAGAAGGCAGTCGGGCCGCAGCGCGGACCGGCCGTGAAAAATGAGGAAAATATATGAATTTTACATCTTTGGAATTTATCACTTTTTTTCCGGTAGTCCTGATTCTTTATTGGATCATGCCGGGACATAGAAGATGGATCCTGCTTTTAGCAGCAAGCTACCTGTTCTATATGGAGGGGAGCCTCAGATCAGGGGCGCTGCTTTTGTTTACTACAGGGGTATCCTATACGGCCGCATTACAGATGGAGAGAATCCGAAGTGAGAAAGGGGCGGGGGCAAAAGAGATTAGATTGTGGATGCTGCTGGCTCTTGTCTGCTGTCTGGGGTGTCTGGTGATCTGGAAGCGAAAAGGCTTTCTGGTTGTAGGAATTTCGTTTTATACATTCCAGACATTGGCCTATGTGCTGGATGTGTACCGCGGACAGATCCGATGTGAACGGCATTTTGGATATTATGCATTATTTGTCTCTTTCTTTCCTCAGTTGGTCGCCGGACCGATTGAACGGACGGAAAGTCTTCTTTTGCAGTTAAAAAAAGTACAGGTCTGGAATCGAAATGATTTTACTGATGGGGGCTGGCTTTTGCTCAAGGGCTTCTATAAAAAACTGGTGGCAGCGGACTATCTGGCGGTTTTTGTGGATGTTGTCTATGCTTCGCCGGGGGAGGCGGGGGGACTTGGGACAGTCCTTGGGACTTTATGCTTTGCGGGACAGATTTATTGTGATTTTTCCGGTTATACGGATATTGCGCGGGGGACGGCGCGTATGATGGGAATCCGTCTGACGGAAAATTTTAAAAATCCATATGGGGCGGAAAATATCCGGGAATTCTGGCAGAGATGGCATATCAGCCTGACAAAATGGTTTACGGATTATGTGTATATTCCGCTGGGAGGCAGCAGGTGCGGAACACTGATCCGCTGCAGAAATATCATGGCGGTCTTTCTGCTGAGTGGGTTATGGCATGGGCTGTCCTGGAATTACGCAGCCTGGGGGCTGCTGCATGGAGTCTGTTTTTTAGCGTATACATTGTGGAATGAAGTCTATCCGTCCAAAAGCGGCATGCATTTGCCTGGCCGGTTTGTTACATTTGGATTTGTCTGCTTTGCCTGGATCTTCTTCCGGGCAAAGAATATGAGGGAGGCAGGGCAGGTCCTGAGGCAGATCCTGTTCCACTTTGCAGATCTGGGAATCTTAGAGACACTGCAGTCCATGCAGATACAAAGAATCGACTTATTGCTCCTGCCGTTGGCGCTGGGCTGCCTGCTGCTTGTGGAACAGATGCCGGATACGATCTGTAGGGCCAGGACATTAAAAGAGACCATAAAAGTATCATTTCTTGGATTTTATATGGTAAACGCGATTGCCATTTCCTGGCTGGTTGGAGCCGCGGCGGACAGAGGAAATTCTTTTATTTATTTTAGGTTTTAAGTGTGGATTCGGGGGTAAGGACATGGAGCGGACAGCGAAAAAAGCGATACTTATCATAACAGGGATTCTTCTTCTTGCGATACCTGTATTTCTCATTGTATGTGCCCTCTGTCTGCCTGCCAGGTACGAAGAAACATTTTTAGGTGAACTGAGAGAGAAATGCAGGCGTCTGGAGGAAATCGAAGGGAAGCGTATCATACTGGCGGGAGGGAGCGGTATTGCTTTCGGCTATGACAGTTCGATGCTGGAGTGGGCATTCCCGGAGTATCAGGTTGTAAATTTCGGGATGTATGCAGGGCTTGGAACGAAAGTGATGCTGGATTTATCTGAGGGATCCGTGCGGGAAAATGACATTGTGATCCTGTCGCCGGAGCAGGAGGCACAGACTCTTTCGGACTATTTTAATGGAGAAGCCATGTGGCAGGCGGCGGACGGGGAATTTTCGCTGCTTTTCAAGATCAAACGCGGGAACTGGGGGCAGATGCTAGGGACGCTGCCGGGTTTTGCGGCAGACAAATTCCGTTATCATTTACATGGGACAACGCCTGAGCCGGAAGGGATATATCGGAAGGATTCGTTTAATGCATACGGGGATATTGACACAAAGCTGTGTGGGCAGAATATCATGCCGCAAGGATACGACAGGAACACTCCGGTTCGGTTTACAGACGATGTCTGGCAGGAGGAGTTTATAGAGTATATGAATACCTATGCCTTACAGCTTGAGAAACAAGGGGCAAAAGTCTGGTATCGGTTCTGTCCGGTCAATGCGTTGGCAGTAGGGCCAGGGGACATATCCGCATATTATGAAGCGCTGCAGACAAAGCTTTCTTTTCCGGTCATCGGGAACCCGAATGACAGTGTAATGGATGCGGAATGGTTTTATGATACAAATTTCCATCTGAATTCCAGCGGGAAGATTGTGAACACGATCCAATGTATTCGGGATATAAAAGCCATGCTGGGAGAAAGTACGCAGACGGCATATGAATTTCCAAATAAACCGGAAATGCCGGCGGATACGGGAGGGGATTTGGAGAAACAGCCAGAAATACTGTATGCAGATATTTATGCGGGAAATGAGGAAATCCAGGCTATCACGATACCGAAGGAGGTTGCACTGATTGAGGACGGTGCATTTGAAGGGTGCAGCCGGTTACAGGCAATCATACTTGAAAATGAACAGCCATCAGAAATCCGTCCGGGGCAGGGATTACTGCGTGGAACAGATGCGGATATCTATGTAAAAGACGAGGTATTGCCGGATTATCGGCTGAATTATTTTTGGTCCATGTATGCAGGAAGGATCAAGGCACAATCCACGTTAGAAAAATGACGTTTTACGTCAGGAAAAAGCGTCAGTCGAAAAAAAAGTTATAATAATCCATTATAAACGTGGACGAAACACGAAATAACAGATAAAATGGAGTGGAGGTTCTAAGATGAAAACAAAACAAGCATTTAACCCGTATCTGCCAAGTTATGAATATGTTCCGGATGCTGAGCCGCATATTGTGGATGGCCGTGTTTACATTTATGGTTCCCATGATCTGTTCAACGGCCTGAATTTTTGCCTGGGGGACTATGTGTGCTGGTCCGCCCCAGTCGGGGACTTAAGCAACTGGAGATATGAGGGCTGTATTTATAAACGGGAGCAGGATCCGGCGGCGCCCAGGATCCGCCTGACGAATGGGCTGGCGGCTCCAGATATGGTACAGGGGCCGGACGGAAAATACTATCTGTATTATTTCATGGGCGGCACAAAGATGATCTCTGTGGCAGTCTGTGATGAACCGGCAGGAAAGTATGAATTCTATGGATATGTAAAATATGAGGATGAAGTGCCTGTAGGCAAAAAGAATGAACCATTTCAGTTCGATCCGGGAATCTTCATGGATGATGACGGACGGCTGTATATGTACAGCGGCTTTGCGCTGGCGGGGAATCCCATTCTTCTGGACGGCTCTAAACCGACGGAGCATGGCCCTATGTGCTTTGAACTGGATCCTTCCGATATGCTGACGGTGAAAAAAGGCCCTGTGTATATTGGGATTGCAGGAGAGAAGGAAGCGCCCGGGACCCCTTATGAGGGACATCCTTTCTTAGAGGCAAGTTCCATGCGTAAATTCAATGGAACCTATTATTTTATCTACAGTTCCCTGAACAGCCATGAACTTTGCTATGCCACAAGTGACAATCCCACCAGCGGTTTTTCGTACGGGGGGATTCTGGTCAGTAACGGAGACATCGGAAGGCCGGGCGTGACAGACGTGAACCATGCAAAAAATTATACGGGAAATACCCACGGGAGTATTATTGAGATCAATGGAGAATATTATATATTCTATCATCGCCACAGCAACCGGAAGCAGTCTTCCAGACAGGCCTGCGCGGAGAAAATTCGTTTCGAAGACGGAAAATTTTATCAGGCGGAACTGACATCCTGCGGGCTGAACGGAAAGCCGCTGTCTGGAAAAGGGCATTATCCCAGTTATATCGCCTGTAATTTATATGGAAAAAAGGGAACCAGATTTTTAAGCATGATCAAGCATCCAAAGAGAGGCTACCCCTACTTTACTCAGGACGGTAAAGACCGTGAATCAGGAGATGACCAGTATATTGCGAACATGGATGACGGCGCGGTGGCAGGGTTTAAGTATTTTGACTTAAGAGAAACTTCCAAGATCAGGATTAATATCCGTGGAAATGCCTCTGGCATGGTTTATATCCGTACTGCGGAGAATCAGGAGCCGGTGGCAAAGATTGAGGTAAAACCGACAAAAGATGTGCATGGTTTTGTCTCGGAACTGAAAGCACCTGGAGAAAAGCAGGCGTTGTTTTTCAAATATGAAGGAAGAGGAAGCTTTGACTTTATTTCTTTTGACCTAGCATAAGAATGGCTGCAGCGAGGGACAGTGTATGATACACATTGCGATTGTAGAGGATGACGTCCATGATAAAGCCCGGCTGAAAAAATGTCTGAAAAGATATGAAGAGGAAACCCAGCGGCGGTTTGAGGTGACCGAGTTTTCGGACGGCGAGGACATCATTACAGAGTATATGGCAAAATATGACCTGATACTGATGGATATTGAAATGACCTTTATGAATGGCATGAGTGCGGCCCGGCGGATTCGGGAAATGGATCCGGACGTGGAACTGATCTTTATTACAAATATGCCCCAGTATGCAATCCAGGGCTATAAAGTAAATGCATTGGACTATCTGTTAAAGCCGCTCTCCTATTTTTCATTTACGGAAACCATGAACAAGGCACTGAAACGGATTGGGACATCGGAGAAAAAATATGTCGTGGTTGCCACAAAGGGAGGAAAAATGAAACTGGATATTTCCGGCATCTGCTATGTGGAGGTGCTGGATCATCTTCTGCTGTATCATACCACCGAAGGAATTTATGAGGCCCGGGGGACTCTGAAAGATACACTAAGCCAGCTGGATGAACGTTTTTTTAGCTGCAGCAGGAGTTATGTAGTGAATCTGGATTATGTAGAACATTACCGTGGAAACGATCTTACGGTGAACGGTGATGTCCTTGCCATGAGCCGGGGCAGGCGGAATGCATTTCTGGACGCATTAAATGCACATATGAATGGAGAGTGGAGATGAAAGGAGCAGAAATCTTGAATACACCGGGATATTACTATGCATTTGCCTATTGGATGTCCGCATTTGTGATCATCTTCATTTATCACGATAAGCCGCGGCAAAAAAAACACTGGGCAGGAGATGCAGCGGTATTTGTGATCCTGCAGGTATTCATGTATCTGACAGACGGCGTGGCGAAGTTCCTGTTCATACCGTCTATGCTGCTGATCATCTTTCTGGTGCTTTTATATGTACGGATAAATTGTGATTTTACGTTAAGGGAAACAGGATATTACGGGGCTACAGTGCTGATCAATGCGGAGTTTGCCGCGTCCCTCTGCTGGCAGATCTACTATAACTTTGCATTCGATATTCCAAAGGATTATCAGGTTTTCTGGTGCGTTGGAGAAATGGTCCTGGTCTATGGCCTTATTTATGCGGCGATTTATTTTCTGGAGCGGCATCTGCGCAAGGATATTGAGGAACTTCGGCTTACCGGCCGTGAACTATTGAGTGTATTTGTGATTGCGCTTATGGTTTATAGTGTCAGCAATATGAGTTATGTGGATACGGAATGGCTGTTCAGCAGCGCCATGAGCAGGGATATCTTTATTATCCGTACTTTGACGGATTTCTGCGGGATCTGTCTCCTTTACGCCTATCATATCCAGGTACGTGCGATGCAGATGCGGTTTGAAATGGATACCCTTCAGAATATCATGGAAATGCAGTATAAAAGTTATCAGATGTCACAGGATAATATTGATATGGTGAATCAGAAATACCATGATCTGAAGCATCAGATCACACTGCTGAAGGCAGAGACAGAAACGCAAAAATCCGTGGAATATCTGGAGCAGATGGAACGGGAGATTAAAAGTTATGAAGCGCAGAACAAGACAGGAAACAAAGTGTTAGATGCTGTCCTTACTATTAAAAGTATGGCTTGCCAGGGGAAAGGGATTGAACTGAAGTGCGTGGTAGAAGGGGATCTCCTCTTCTTTATGGATGATATGGATGTCAGTGCCTTGTTTGGAAATATGCTGGACAATGCCATAGAGTCCGTGGAAAAGCTTCCGGATGAGCGGATGCGGCTGATCCGTCTCTACGTGGTTCGGGAAAAGCAATTTTTGCGAATCTGTACGGAAAATTACTGTACGGAACAGATCCAATTTAAGAAAGGCATGCCAGTGACTACAAAAAAAGATAAGCGTCTCCATGGATTTGGGATGAAGAGTATCCAAACTACAGTTAGGAAATATGACGGCTCCGTGATGGCTGCTCTGAACTCGAACTGGTTTGAGGTGAAGATTTTAATACCGATTCCTTAGGGAGTCACAGACAGGTACTTACACTACAGATTAAGTCAGATGAATTTCCTTGTTGATATCATCAAGACTCATATCTGCAACACCATTATTCTCAGCCTGTACTCGCAGGGTATGAAAGGCTTGCACCGCGCCCTCACGTGTGATATCAGCTTCAGAAGATGATAGTTCAAAAGGAATCCTGCGCTGTCTGACAACAGCTCGTGCAAATACATTGATTGCTGTAGATGCGTTCATGCCGAAATCCTGGCATAAGCAGTCAAATTGATTCTTTAATGTTTCGTCCATTCGGACGCTGAAAGTTGCAAATTGGTGTTTTTATAATTAAATTGAACCGATTTTCTGAAACGATAGTTCCATGAAGCAATGGAAGCAGGAGGTATAGAAGATTTGTGAGGGACTCGAAGCAGAACATAGAAAGTGAATAGATTATTTTTATTCCAAAGTCGCAGATTGAAAACGGTCTGCGGCTTTTACATTTTGTTTGCTAAAAAAAGTTTTTTCATTTCCTTATACTTTCTTTATAATTCCCTGTTATCCTTATTCCTGTAATCGGTTACGAGACAGAAGTTTTTATTGCATCAAGCAAGTGACAGACTATACGAAATACAGTATGAAAAAGGTGACAGGAAAGGATGGAATATGATGAAACATATTTTAGAAACAGAGTGTGTAACAAAAGAGTTCCGGGGCCATTCCGCGGTGTGCGGCGTGTCTCTGCAGATACCGGAGTGCTGTGTATACGGGCTTCTTGGCCCCAACGGGGCGGGGAAATCAACGATCTTGAAGATGCTGACAGGGATTCTCAGGCCCACCAGCGGGAAAGTGCTTTTTGACGGACATTCTTGGAGCCGGAAGGATCTGGCGGAGATCGGCGCGCTGGTGGAGACACCCCCGGTATATGAGAACCTGACGGCCTGGGAGAATCTGAAGGTCCGGGCGCTGATCCTGGGGATATCGGATGCCCGGATTCGGGAAGTGCTGGATTTGGTGGATCTTGCGGATACTGGGAAGAAAAAGGCGGGGGCATTTTCGCTGGGGATGAAGCAGAGGCTGGGACTTGGGATCGCGCTGCTGGGCCGGCCGAAGCTATTGATCCTGGATGAACCGCTGAACGGGCTGGACCCGATCGGGATTCAGGAGCTGCGTGAAATGATCCGGAGATTTCCCCAGGAGGGGATCACGGTGATCGTGTCCAGCCATATCTTGAGTGAGATCGCCCAGACTGCAGACTATATCGGGATTATCGCAAATGGGATGCTGGGTTATCAGGGAGAAATGCCGGAGGAAGGGCATCTGGAGGAATTATTTATGAAGATTGCGGCGAAGCACCGGGCGGCTTAGGAACCGGCGCGAAATCATATGTACAGACTGTGCGTTAAGAGAAACTGGCAGGTATATATTTGGAAGGAGAAGAGATCAGATGAGAGAATATTATATTGCGGAGAGTTTAAAGAACCGGCACACCTTCGCGGGGAAGCTGGGCTGGATCATGCCGTTGACGGTGGTGGCACTGTCGGCCATGCTGACCTGGGATTATTTTACAATCGACTGCTATAACTGGTGGTATACAGTTCTGTTCCCGGGAATGGCTGCGTTCCTGTGCGGGGCAGTGGGAAACAGGGATAAGAAGCTGGGGAATCGGGCCATCTGGACGCTGCCGGCAGAGCCGGGGAACATATGGGACGGAAAGATCCTGTACGGCATCCGCTGTATGGGAACAGCCCTGCTGGTGCTGGGAGGCGTGACCCTGGCTGCCGGTATCGGAATGGAACAGATCCTGCACAGAGTATTACGGATCAGCCTGACACCCGGACAGCAGATCTTTGCGGTGCTGATATTGTTTACAGTGTCATTGTGGCAGATTCCCTTCTGCCTGTTTCTGCAGCAGGCTATAGGGACATTTCCTATGGTGCTTCTCCATATGGGCATGTGGGTTCTGTGCTCCGCCGAACTGTCGCTGAAACCCTATTTCTGGGTGCTTCCGGGAGGAATTGCGTCCCGGATGATGTGTATAATCCTGGGGA
Organism: Schaedlerella arabinosiphila; assembly: GCF_003885045.1. Lineage (GTDB taxonomy): Bacteria > Bacillota > Clostridia > Lachnospirales > Lachnospiraceae > Schaedlerella > Schaedlerella arabinosiphila. The sequence continues at coordinate 394,013 of NZ_RHJS01000002.1, forward strand.
TACTGCCAAACGGGCTGGTAGCAGAACCGGGAAGCATGACCTATTCACCGGAACTGATGGAACGGACGGGGCTGCCTCTGGGAATCGCGGCATCGCTTATCTGGTTCTTTCTTTTCTGGCGTTTGAGCCGGAGGTGGTTTGAAAGGAAGGTGGAGAGATGATGGAAGCTGTGAGGACAGATGTAAACAGATCGGGGGAATTAAAAAGTTCTGTAAAGGAAGAAGTGACGCCTGAAAAATTAAAAGAGCATGTAAGGACAGAAAGAGAGCAGCCCGGGGAATCCGGAAGGTCTGCAAAAGTGAATGGAAGCATACAAGGGGAACTGCTGCGGCTCATAAAAGCGGAATTTTGGAAAGTGCGGCATACCCTTTTAACCTGGATTCATCTGCTGGTTCCTCTGCTGGGGATTGTGGTGTTCCTGATGTACTACAGTTGGTCAGGGTGGAGTGACGAAGGGAAGGTATCCGGGTACATCCAGGTATTATCCATTGCATTTCCGCTGATCATCAGCGTAGTCTGCTCCCTGTCCGTGGAAATGGAGGAACAGGGGCATTTCCAGACGATGCTCGGGGCGATGGTGCATAAAAAAGCCGCGCTGCTGGCAAAGTGGGCGGTGCTGGCGGTGCTGGGGCTGGGGGCTCTGCTGCTGGCAGTGGGAGGGTTTGCGGCGGGCTTCGGGATGATGACAGGAGGGTCGGTCTATACACCGGCGCAATATGCAGGGATGGCGGGGGTGCTGTGGCTGGGAGGAATCAATTTGTACCTCCTCCATCTGTTTCTGAACCTGGCATTTTCCAAAACCATTTCCATGTGTGTCGGAACGTCGGAGCTGCTCACGGCGGCGCTGTTTCTGACCGGGCTGGGGGAAGGGCTGTGGCAGTTTTTTCCCTGCTCCTGGGGTAGCAGATGGAGCGGATATCTGCTATTATATTGGAAAGGGCAGGCGATGCCTGCCGGATTTGTATCCCGGAGCCTGGGAATCGGCGCAGTTCTGACGGCGGCGCTGTGGGGAATGATTTTCCTGTGGTATCATTATTATGAAGGAAGGCAGTGTCATGATTAATATATTGGCGGTGGATGATGAGAAACATATCTTAAGGCTGATTCAAAACGCGCTGGCAAAGGAAGGGTATCATGTGACGGCGGTGTCAGATCCGCAGGAGCTTGAAAAGCTGAAGCTCACGGAGTATCAATTGATCCTTCTGGATGTCATGATGCCGGGGAAGGACGGATTTGCGCTGTGCGGGGAGATTCGGGATTCGGTGGACTGCCCGATCCTGTTTCTGACCGCAAAAACGGAAGAGGCGGATATCATGAAGGGGCTGGGCGTGGGAGGGGACGACTACATCACCAAGCCCTTCGGCATCGGAGAGCTTCGGGCACGGGTGGCGGCCCATCTGCGGCGGGAGACGAGGGAGAAAAAGCAGGCGGTGTCGGTGGGCGGCGTGCAGTTTCTTCTGAAGGCGAAAAAGGTGCGGTACAAGGATGAGGAACTGGATTTTACAAAGAGTGAGTATGCGATCTGCGAGTACCTTGCGCTGAACCATGGGCAGGTATTTTCCAAGGAGCGGATCTATGAGCATGTCTTCGGCTATGAGAAAGAGAGCGATAATTCGGTGATCACCGAGCATATCAAGAATATTCGGGCAAAATGCCAGAAGGCAGGGCTGGAGCCGATTGAGACGGTGTGGGGGATCGGATATCGATGGAGATAGGGATGAGGGGAAAAGGACAAAAAACGATCGCAAATGTTTTTCTGAGATATATCTGCCTGCTGGCAGGAGGGGCGCTGATGTGGCTTCTGGTCCTGGTCTGCATCTTTATCGTGCTGGAGGCGTCTGGGGAGGTGCTTCCAGCCAATTATGCGGAGCTCTGGCTCAATGAAACGGCGGCAGAAATCCGGACGGCTTCGGAAGTCACAGAGAACATGATACCTCCGGAGTGTACCTTCGGGGTCTACAAGACAGATGGAAGCTGGCGGTACGGTACGTTTTCCAAAGAGCTAAGGGAACTGGCCTGGGAGCACTATGAAAAAAATGATGCCAATACCGGTGGCAGGGGATACCTGCGTTTTCTGGAACGGGATAAGGGGGAGGTGTGCATTGTAAACTACAGGATTACCATGCTGTATCGGAACGCGTTTCTGAGAAAATGGGTTCCTAGGGCGGATCTTCTGCTGGTGATCGGATATGTGGTTCTGTTTTTGCTGCATACGTTCGTGGTCTCACGGCATTTTGGGAAATATATGGGGGCAAGGCTTGCGGTGCTCAATGAGGTTACGGGAGAAATCCGGGACCAGAACCTGGATTTTGAAAGGACGCATTCGGAATTGAAGGAAGTGGAGGAAGTGCTGGATTCCCTGCATCAGATGAAGGAGGCCCTGAAAAGCTCTCTGCATCGGCAATGGAATTTGGAAAAGGGCAAAGAGGAGCAGATTGCGGCGCTGGCCCATGATATCAGGACTCCGTTGACGGTCATCCGGGGAAATGCGGAGCTTTTGGCGGAAGGGGAGCTTGCGGAGGAGGAACAGGAGTATAACCGGGATATCCTGCAAAGCGTGGCGATCATGGAGGAATATCTGGAAATGCTGCATGAGATTCTGCAGGCAGACCGGACGGAGATGGAAAACGGTAGCGCTCAGGAGGATGACGAAGAGCGGCAGATCACTTGTGAAGCGCTGGCCGGGAAAATGGAGGAGCAGGCCAGGCTTCTGGCATCCGCTCGGCAATGCGGGATTACGTTCAGAAGAGGCCCGCTGCGGGGCATGGTCAGAGGGAGTGAAAGCCGGATGATCAGGGCATTTCAGAATATTGTCAGCAATGCGCTGGATTACAGCCCTCCTGGGAAAGGGATACGGATTGCGTTTTCCAACCGGGAAGAAGCAGGGAAGGCGTATCTGCTGGCGGTAGTTACGGATGAAGGGCCGGGATTTTCGGCGGAGGATCTGAAATATGCCGCCGAGCGGTTTTACCAGGGAGATAAAAGCCGGAGCAGTAAGGTGCATTATGGGATCGGACTGCATACGGCCCGGCAGTTTATCATGGCCCAGGGGGGATATCTGGCGCTGGAGAATGGGGAGGAAGGCGGGGCAAAAGTGACGCTTGGTATGTTACTGTTGACTCCTGGGCCGTGCACTGCGCTGCACGGTCACAGGCCAGTACAGTACTAGGGCTGGAATCCGGCCTCTTGCCGTAAGGCAACTTTAAATAGGCCGGATTCGTTGCTGTGAACACCGTAGGTGTGAACAGTGACGCTTGGTATCAGAAGATGGGAATGAAGCTGGGAATGAACAAGAACAAATAGAGGACAGATATCAAAGATTGTGTTATAATGTGAACACTTGACGGGAGTTTTACGGAATTGAGGAGCGTGATCGGTGATGGGAATGTATTTGAACCCTGGGAACAGTGGATTTGCCGGGATCAGAAATGACACATATGTTGACAAAAGCGGATTGATCGGCCTGGTCAACGAGACGATAGATACCCCCAGGCGTTTGACGTGCATCAGCAGGCCCCGCCGTTTCGGAAAATCATTTGCAGCCAAGATGCTGTGTGCATATTATGATAAGACTTGTGACTCCGCGCCTTTGTTTGAGGATCTTCAGATTGCCCTTGATGAAAAAATAAACGGGACATACAGGAAATATCTGAACAAATATGACGTCATCTACCTTGATATGACATCTGTTATGGGAGAAGCAGGCAAGACAGAGTGGATTCCTTATATCAAACAAAGACTGACGCAGGAACTTTCCAGGGAATACCCGGATCTGAAGGCAGAGGAGTCTTTTCTGGCAACACTCCTTTCCGCGGTGGAACGGATGGGCAATAAGCTGATTATGATCATCGACGAATGGGATGCGCCAATAAGAGAAACCCCGGAAATTCAGAAGAGCTATCTTGAGTTTTTGCGAGTGCTGTTTAAGAGCAGCAGTACCACGGATAGAATTTTTGCGGCCGTCTATATGACAGGGATACTTCCAATAAAAAAAGACGGTTCTCAATCTGCTATTTCTGATTTTAAAGAATTTACGGTGGTCAAGCCCAGAAAATTTGGGGAATATGTGGGGTTTACAGAGACTGAGGTGCAGAAGCTGTGCAGGGACTTTGGGCGTGATTTCGGCATGATGAAGAAGTGGTACGACGGTTACTGTTTTCGGGGTGTGGGCTCTGTGTATAATCCAAACTCGGTCATGGAAGCTGTCCGAAATGATGATTTTGATTCTTATTGGATACAGACCTCAGCGGCAGAGAGTTTGATGGGATATATAAGCCTGGATTTTGACGGACTTTCCAGGACGGTGGCAGAACTGATCGGCGGCGGAGAGGTGAGGGTTGACACGAAAGGATTTGCCAATGACCTTGTGACATTTCGAAATCAGGATGATATATTGACATTGCTGATCCACTTAGGATATCTGGCTTACGATGAGACGGCAGGAAAGGCGTATATACCAAACGAAGAAATCAGGATGGAATTTGTGAAAATTGTCCGGGACGTGAAGAGAGACGATACGCTCAGACGTGTCAGGGAGAGCGAGCAGCTCATTATAGATACGGTTCATGGAAATGCCCGGGCTGTGGCGGCCCAGATTGAGAAAATCCATGGGGAAGAAGCCGCACTGCACTACAATAATGAGCAGTCTCTGCGCAGTGTGATCAAACGGGCGTATTTCAGTTACGGCGATGAGTTTGTCTTGTTTGAAGAGCTGCCGGCGGGTATAGGATATACGGGTGACATTCTACTGGTTGGCATTAATTATGACGAAGAAGCAGCGGCAGGGGAGAGGAAGCATACCTGTGTGATCGAGAAGTACCAGGTATGAGGAATAACAATATGTTATGCATTCTGGCCTGGAGAAAGGATAAGAAGTATGGGATTGTATTTGAACAGTATTGCGCCTTACAATCAGTATAAAATGATTACAGAGGAACCTTATTTTGTAGACAAATCTGCAATGTTGGAGGAGTTGATCCCGGCGCTGGGGCGGGAACAGCGCTTTTTTTGCATTACAAGGCCGCGGCGTTTCGGAAAAACCATTATCGCAAATATGATCGGCGCTTATTTCGGGCGGGCGAAGGACAGCCATGATATCTTTGACAAGCTGGAGATTGCGGGAGCAAAGCAGTATTCAAAGCATCTGAACCAATATGATGTGATCTATATAGATTTCAGTGAGATTCCAAGCGGGTGCGGGCATTACAAGAATTATATCTCAAGAATCGAAAACGGAATCTATCAGGATCTGAGAGCGTCATATCCGGAGCTTGAGCTGGATTCGGATCAGGCGGTCTGGGATATACTTTCCCTTATTTTTGAGAAGACAGAGCAGAAGTTTCTCTTTGTGATTGACGAGTGGGATGCATTGTTTTATATGCCTTTTATCCAGGAGGAGGACAAGGTTTCCTATCTTCTTTTTTTGAGATCCCTTTTAAAAGGGAAAAGCTATGTGGAATTTGCATATATGACCGGAATCCTTCCAATCGCGAAATATTCGGACGGTTCGGAGCTGAATATGTTTCTGGAATATGATATGGCGACAAAGATTCGATTCGGTGAATATTTTGGATTTTCAGAATCAGAAGTGGACGAACTTTTTGAAAGATATACAGAAAATACTGAAAAGCCTCGCATCGGCAGGAACGAGCTGGCAGAGTGGTATGACGGTTATCATACGGCTATGGGAGAATGCCTGTACAATCCCAGGTCTGTGGTGAGTGCGCTGTCCAATAATCAGTTGGCCGGGTACTGGACCGGTTCGGGGACATATGATTCCGTATTTTACTATATAAAAAACAATATTGAGGACGTAAGAGACGACCTAGGGCTGATGGTCTCCGGAGAGCATGTAGAAGCAAGAATGCAGGAGTACGCGGCGACAGCAGAAGAACTGGTGACAAAAGACCAGATTTATTCTGCAATGGTGGTATATGGACTGCTGACTTATGAAGATGGTGAGGTATTTATCCCTAATAAGGAATTGATGATGAAATATGAAGAAATGCTGATGAACAGGGAGTCTCTGGGATATGTGCACCGTCTGGCAAGGATTTCATCTAATATGCTGAAAGCGACGCTGGCCAGGGACACAAAGACGATGACCGAAATCCTGCAGTACGCGCACGATACAGAAACGCCCATCTTGTCGTACAATCATGAGACAGAACTGTCCGCAGTGGTGAACCTGGTCTATCTTGCCGCCCGGGATAAGTACAGGGTAGAGCGGGAGGATAAAGCAGGAAAAGGATTCGTGGACTTTATCTTTTATCCGAAAAGGAAGGGCCAGGACGGCATAATACTGGAGCTGAAAGTGGATCAGACCCCGGAGGAGGCGATCCGGCAAATTAAGGATAAGGGATATGGAATGCGCTTTCAGGGGAAGATTGGCGAACTGCCGGAATATACCGGGAGGGTGCTGGCCGTCGGAATCGGCTACAGCAGAGAAACAAAAGAACATGCCTGTAAGGTAGAATGGCTGGAATAAACACAGGAAAGGTACAGAACATGGAAAATATACGTTCAGTCATGGACTTTGAGTTTGATACGAGAAAAATACAAAATACGCATTTCCACCAGAATCCCGAGATCATCTATGTGCTGGAGGGCGCTCTGGAGCTGGAGATCGAATCGGAGACCCAGGAGCTGCAAAAAGGGGAATTTCTGCTGGTGAACGCCAACAAGCGGCATTCCCTGCGGGAGACACGAAAAGACCTGCTCATAGTCAGCATCCAGATGAATTTTTCAATACTGGTGGAATACCTGGGGACGAACCAGATTTTGTTCTGGTGCAATTCCGCGGCGGACAAAAGCGAGGCTTACGAACAACTGAAAAAGGTGCTGGACCGGATGCTGAACCGGTACTATGACAAGGAAAAGGAAGGTGCTCTGTATCTCAACAGCATTTATTACGAGGTATTGTATCTGCTGACCAGCTACTTTATGATCAAGGCGGACGATAACCGGCTGAAAGAACAGGTGTCGCCGGACAATTCCCGGGTGTTTGAGATCCAGAATTATGTGCAGGCCAATTACCAGAAGCAGATCAGCCTCAATGACCTGGCAAAAAAACTGTACCTGTCCAACGCCTATCTGTCCAAGTATATCAAGAAGCGGTTCGGTCTGAGCTTTCTGGAATATGTGAACAATATCCGGCTGTTCCATGCGGTGGACGAGCTTTTGTATACGGAGAAGAAGATCACAAGGATTGCGCTGGACAACGGCTTTCCCACTTCGGCATCCTTCAATAAGGCATTCCGGGACATTTACCATATGACGCCCTCCGCCTACCGGACCAGCGTGCGGCAGGAGGAACGGGAGGATATGGACGCAGCCGGGCAGCAGGAGGAAGTGGGGCAGAGGGTGAAGGACTATCTGGCAGGCAGCGTAACGGTGGAGGACACCGTCGCGGCCAGAAATATCAGCCTGTTCACCGTGGATGCGTCGGAGACGGAGGAATACACCAAAAACTGGTGCAAGATTATCAACATCGGGCGGGTGGAATCGCTTCTGGACAGCAGCATGCAGCAGCAGGTTCTGCTCATGCAGGAGGAGCTGGGCTTTTCCTATGTCCGGATCTGGAACATCTTCGTGGGAGACATGTACGATGAGGACGAGGAGAAAGGGTGGCACTACAATTTCAGCCGGGTGGACCGGGGGCTGGATTTTCTCGTGGATCACAGGCTGAAGCCGTATATCGAGCTGTCCTTCAAACCGATCCATGTGAGTTATACCATCAATTCCACCCTGGCCCAGAAGGAGAACGACATCATTTTCCACGAGCGGGAAAGCTATGAGAAGGTGATGCAGGATCTGGCGGCCCACCTGATCAACCGGTACGGGCTGGAGGAGATCGAGACCTGGTATTTTGAACTCTGGAAAGACGAGCGGATGAACATGCTGGACGAAAACGGATGGTATTTCGACTGCTTTGAGATCGGATACAAGGCTTTGAAGCAGATTTCACCCAGGATCAGGGTGGGCGGCGCAGGATTCGCCATGGGATATGACCGGTATCAGTACCGGGATCTGATCAGCAACTGGAAAAAGCGGCAGATCCGCCCGGACTTTATCAGCGTGTACGCATACTCCTATGAGCTGATCCAGCAGAATAACATGTATTTCGGGAAGCGTTCTCTGGATCACAATTTTGTGAAAAATCAGATGGATATTTTTAAAAAGATCCTGGCGGAGGAGGACTTTGTGCCGGAGGAACTGCATATCACGGAGTGGAACTTCACCATTTCCAACCGGAACTGTATCAATGACAGCTGCGCCCATGGAGCCTATGTGATGAAGACCTGCATTGAGTCCATTGGAAATGTGGATATGATGGGGTACTGGCACGGGTCGGACCTGCATACGGAATTTTTTGATACGGAGGGCGTCCTGTATGGGGACAACGGGCTGCTGACCAGGGACGGGATCAAGAAGCCGTCGTTCTACGCCTTTCATTTCCTGCATTTCGCCCAGTCCCGACTGCTGGGAAAGACGGAAAACGCCCTGCTGACCACCAACGGCAGAGGCACCTATTCCATTGTATGCCACAACTGCAAGCAGTTCAATTACCGGTATGCCATGAAGGAGGAGAAGGACATCCGTATTGAGGAGATGGACGAGCTGTACGAAGACCTGGAGGCGGTTCACTTGAAATTCGAGATCCGGAATGTGAAAGACGGGGATTATCTGATGAGGGTATTCTATGTAAACAAGGACAACGGAAGCGTACAGAATACCTGGAAGGATATGGAGTATATCAGAAATCTGTCAAAAGGGGAGATCGACTACATGCGCCGCAGCGCTATGCCCAGGGTGGAGCTGCGCAGGCTCAAGGCGGAGGACGGGGTGCTCCGGGTGGAGGCGAAGCTGGCGGCACATGAGATCAAGGCGCTGGATATTCGGTATCAATATTAGTTGGAAAATGCGGTTATTACACCAGGGCCGGGTTCCCACGGCTGATCCGACTGTTAATAGCAATAAAGGGACGCTTTCCTCTGCGAGAGCGTCCCTTGAAAGTATTTCCGGCTGTGCGGCTGCCAATCCGACAGCTGGGAGTATTTTGACATTTAACGATGACTGCCGTTTTTCAGGCGGAATCGTCCAACCAGGCTCTTCATGAGCTGGGACTGGCCGGACAGCTCCTGGCTGGCCGCGGCGCTTTCCTGGGCGGTTGCGGAGTTGGTCTGCACCACGCTGGAAATCTGTTCGATCCCCATGGAGATCTGGGAGATGGCGTCTGCCTGTGTGCTGCTGGCCTCGGAGATCTGGGAGATGATATCGTGCATTGCGTTGACGCCTTCCACGGCTTCTTTCAGAGATTTTGCGGTTTCGTCCGCAATCTGTGTTCCGCTGGCCACTGCCTGCAGGGAATTTTCGATCAGGGAAGCCGTACTGTGGGAAGCATCGGCGCTCTTGCTTGCTAAGTTGCGGACCTCATCGGCCACCACGGCGAAGCCTTTTCCGGCGTCTCCCGCGCGGGCCGCCTCCACCGCGGCGTTCAGGGCCAGGATGTTGGTCTGGAACGCGATATCTTCGATGGTCTTGATGATCTTGCCGATCTCATCGGAACTATGGCTGATATCGTTCATAGCCTGAATCATATCCTGCATCTTCTGGTTGCTTGTATTCATCTCATCACTGACCGTATCCGCCATGGAGTTGGCCTTTCTGGCGTGCTCCGCATTTTGCTTGACACGGTTCGAGATCTCGGTCACTGTGGCGGCAAGCTCTTCCACGGAGCTGGCCTGTTCCGTTGCGCCCTGGGAAAGCGCCTGGGCTCCGCTGGATACCTGCTCGGAACCGTTTGCCACCTGCTCGGAGCTGGAACTGATCTGAAGCATGGTGTCATTCAGCCGTTCAGAGATCGTGCGGAAGGAGTCCAAAAGAGGACGGAAACCGCCGGTATACTCCTCGGCGCAGGCGGAATCTATGGTAAAATCTCCGGAAGCCATTTTCGCCAGAAACTTATTTTCATCTTCAATGATGGCCTGAAGCTTGCGGATCAGCCGGCGCACCTGAGAGGAAAGATCCCCCAGCTCGTCTCTCGACTCATAGGAAATATGGATATCCAGGTCGCCCTGTGCCATCTTCGTAGCGGCCTGCTCAATTTCAAATAAGGGAAACTTGATCCCACGTATGATTACAAAGGAAAAGTACACGCCGATGATGATAATGATAACCATGACGGCAGCCTGGGAAAGGAGTGCGGTTCTGTAAAGAGAAATACTCTCCTGGGTCTCGGAATTGCTGCCTTCTGTATTATATGCGATGATATCGGCAAGGGCGCTGGTTACCGCATTGTAAAGCTCAACGCATTCGCCGTCCAGAAGGCTGCGGGCCTGTTCGATCCTGCCCTGCTTTGCGAGGGCGAGCAGCTCTTCATCCGCCTGTGCATAATTGTTCCATGCTTTCTGAGCGGCTTCATAATATGGTGTTTCTTCCGAATCAATCAGGCCGCCGTATTTGGCAAGAAGGTTATTCATCTCTTCTTTTTCGCTCTCCAGATACTGCAGGCTTGATTCCTCCTTTTCCGGTGAAACGGCAGTGAGATACGCCAGCTCGTTGAGCCGGATATAGGAAATGGTCGTATCCATATCTCTGGCCGTGTCAACGCTGGGAAGCCAGCTTGTGGAGATATCACTTGTTTTCTCATTCAATCTGCCCATCAGGTTGAATGACATGCCCCCGATCATCAGCATCCCGATCAGTGCGACGCCTACAAGGACATAGAGCTTTTGGCTGATTTTTAAATTTTGGATCACTTTTTTCATAACTGTAGTCTCCTTATGTAAAAATATTGAAGCTCTTGCTTTCACTTGCAGCTTTTACGTGAAAGTCCATATTTATATCGTCATCTCCAAGCAAAAAGATAAGATGGAATTAGGGAAAGTTTTTTATGCGCAGAGGCATAAGCAACGGCGTAATCCGTATCGTAGGAGAGTGAGACCAGAATCCGGGAAATGCCTTTTTGCTCTGCAAGCCGCAGGGCATTCCCATGGAGGGTGACTGTAGGCTGGCCGTTCTCATTTTCCAGGATCTCGATCTCATTGAGACGGATGTCATTCCCATGGAGGTTCAGGGATTTAAAGACCGCTTCCTTGCCGGAGAACCTGGTGGCAAAGCTGTTGAGGGGGACCGGCCGGGAGGTGATCAGCGCAACCTCGTCGGGAGTATAGGTTTTCCGAACAAAGGGATCGTTTAAGTCGGCGACGCTTTCGGCAATGCTGCTGATTTTTAAAATATCGGTTCCGATGCCGTAAGTCATGGCAGAGGCTCCTCCTTTCTGTAGCTATCCATATTTTATATCTGCAAATCAGAAAAAACAAGTAAAAATCTTCAGAATGCAAAAAAGCCTAAAAAGTACGGACACAGAATTGAAAATGGGGCGAAAAAATGTTAGCATAGAGGAGAAAATGACGTGAAAACAGGTTCCCCAAGCAGATAAAGGAGAATGGCCATGCAGGAAATGATTTCGAATGCAAAAGGCTCCAGGTCGGAGCAGACAAGGAAGCGGATCGAACAGACGTATCTGAATCTGATTTTTGAAAAAAAGTGGGACAGGATCACGGTAAAGGAGCTCTGTTCCCGGGCGAATATCACCAGGGGGACGTTCTATCAATATTATGGGGACATCTATGAGCTGATGGAACAGATCCAGAATTCCATCCTGCAGGAAATGTCGCGGAAATATAAGGAATTGTCCGGAAATCCAAGACCGCCGTTTCCAATAGAAGAATTTATTGACAGGTATGAGGTTGAGCCGCCGCCCCTTCTGCTGTTCTGGTTCGATTTCTGCAGGGCACATAAGACGGCCATGGAAGCGCTGCTCGATCCCCACAACGGCGATCCCTATTTTGTGAAAAAGCTGAAAAATATACTGAATGAATATATCGAAGCCATGATGGACAATGACGGGCTGCCCCGGGATGGGCTGCGGGGGTATTTTGTCAGGACCGTTGCGGAGCTGCACTTTCTGTCTGCGCGGCTTTGGCTGGAATCAGAGGGGGAAAATGCACTGACGGCCGAAGAGGTGGTGAACCTTCTGAACACCATGCGGGTAGGGGCGGGATATCTGACCTATAAGCAGATGATTACGGCAAAGACCGGGGACAAGACGCCGGTTTGACAGCCCCATATGGAGGGGCTTGGAAGGATTCGGTTTTTACAATCAAAATGTTATATTACCCAGAAGACGGACGCTGATTTCCGGGATGTTCTAAAAGAGGACATGGACGGAAATCAGCGTCCGTTTTGATTCCATGGTATACAGGAGCTGTCAGCGGAAGATGTTCCACCTGTACGGTTGGATGCTCTTTGGACATCCAACCTACCTCATTCATTCGGAAAAAACGGCCGGGGCAGTTAGACACATTTCTGAAATCTGTACAATTTGAACACAAACCGGAAAAGTGTTCTGTTGTTTTTCGACTGATTTTTCTAAAATATAATCAGTAAGAAAAAGAAAAACGAGGAGGTTTCCAAACATGGGAGAAGTAGAAAGAATTACGAAAACCGTGGACATGAGCGGGGAACAGGTAGAGATTGTCATGACAAAGATGATGACTCCCTGCACGCAGGAAGAATTTGAGTCAATGTCCCTGGAGGAGCGGGAGCACGCGAAGATCCAGCCGGCGCTGAACCAGCGGACCTACAGCCCGGAGGAAGGGATCATCTGTATGCAGGACATTCCGGTGAAGATGCGTGACGGCGCTACGATCTATGTGGACATTTACAAGCCCGAGGCAGAGGGAAAATATCCCCTGATCATTTCCTGGAGCTTTTACGGCAAGCGCCCCTTCGAAGGACAGGCAGAGTGGCAGATCATGGGGGTTCCGCCCCACACCGTATCGGACATGTCCAAATTCGAGAGCCCGGATCCGGGTTACTGGTGCCGCCACGGCTATGCGGTGGCAAATGTAGACCCGAGAGGGATCGGACATTCGGAAGGGGACTTTGTACAGTTCGGTACCCAGGACGGAAAAGACGGTTATGACTTCATCGAGTGGGCGGCTAACCAGGAATGGTGCAATGGAAGATGCGGACTGGCGGGCAATAGCTGTGTGGCAATGACCCAGTGGAGGATCGCCGCGCAGCAGCCGCCCCACCTGGCATGTATCGCGCCATGGGAGTCCACCACGGATATGTACCGGGAATCTCTGTGCGAAGGCGGGATTCCGGCAAAAGCGTTTGTAGGCTTTGTGATGCGTGAGGCATGCGGAATTAACTACATAGACAACACGCCGCTGAACCTGGAAAAATATCCGTTTGTCAACTGCACGTACTGGAAGGACAAGGAACCGGACTTCGGGAAGGTGAAGATCCCGGTATACCAGACGGCATGCTGGAATCACCTGCACCTGCGGGGCTCCATCAACGCATTCCGGAAATGCAAATCCCGCCGGAAATGGCTCCGTGCCCACAGGAATTTCGAGTGGCCGGACGCATATAGCAATGAGAACATTCAGGATCTGGAAAAATTCTATGCCAGATATTTAAAGCTGGAGCGCAACGGCTGGGAGCTGACTCCGAAGGTCAGGATCGAGGTTCAGGATGTGGGAGAGTTCAACTACCAGACCAACCGTCCGGAAGAGTCCTTCCCGCTGAAACGGACCAGATACGAAAAACTGTACCTGGATGCGTCCGACAATTCCATGAAGGCAGAACCTGTGGCCGGGGAAGCAAAGGCAAGCTATGACAGTCTGACCGGAGAGGTGTGTTTCGATTACCGCTTTGAAGAGGATACGGAGCTGACAGGATACTTGAAGCTGAGGCTCTATGTGGCGGCGGAAAGCTACGACGACATGGATCTGTTCGTCAACATCCAGAAGCTGAGCACCACAGGGGAATTTCTTCCGATCACCTTGTTCGGGGAGAACCATCCGGGGGCGTGGGGCAAGATGCGTGTGTCCCGCCGGAAGCTGGACGAAAAGCTGTCCACAGATTACAATCCGGTGCAGGCCCACACCTGCGATGAAAAGCTGGAGCCGGGCCAGATCGTGCCTGTAGATATTGAGATCGTGCCCACCAGCCGGTTCTTCCACAAGGGGCAGCAGATCCGTGTCCAGATTGCCGGAAGGTATATCCGTGAAGACTGGTTCGAGCCGCTGAGATGGGAGTCTGACAACAAGGGCAACCACCTGATCTATACAGGCGGACAGTACGAGTCCTTCCTGCAGATCCCGGTGATCCCGCCCCGGTTCCAGGATGGGGACATTATCATCCGGTAATGAAGAAAACTGCGTGAACGCCGGCCGAGAATAGAACATAAAAAAAGAAAGGAATATCAAATCATGAGAGAAGAAGTATTGGCAAAGATCATTGAGAAAGCAAGCAAAATCTGGGGAGCAGACGTATCCACACTGAACGGAGATACGGAATTTGCGTCCATGAATCCCAAGTCCGCACATTATTCACAGATGACCACATTTTTGGAGGATGAATTTGACGCGGAGGTTCCCTATATGAACTTTAAGCGCTGCGCGACCTTCGGGGAAGCGGCGGATTATGTAGCTGAGCTGCTTGACGAATAATAGAATCGGGGCGGGCGGGGAATGAAACAGGTACACGATTTGCTGCGGAGACATGGCATTTCCCGACCGCTCTCAGGGAGAGAGTATCATGAATGAATTTATCAAGAATATGACGGAAAAAGCGAAAAAGAACCCAAAGCGGGTCGCTTTTCCGGAGGCTATGAATGTGGATATCCTGCGCACGGCGGAGCAGGTCACTGCGGCCGGGATCGGCTTTCCGGTCCTGATGGGAAAGCCAGAAGCGATTGAAAGCCTGGCAGGGGAGCATCAGATCTCCACGGCAGGATTCGACTATTTTGATTATACAGAGGAAGAAAACCGCCTGAAGCTGGCAGAGGAATATACGGCCGGACATGAGGATTTTTCCGCCAAGGCGGTTGCCAGGAAATCCAAAGACCCGGTGCGCTGCGCGCTGTTCCTTTTAAAGCTGCATAAAGTGGACTGCGTAGCTGCAGGAAAGGAATATTCTACAGGAGATGTGATTTTTGAAACCATGGGAATCGTAGGGCTGCAGGAAGGCGTGGAGAGCGTGTCCAGCTTAGGGATTGCGGATATCCCGGGATTTGACGGGCCCCAGGGGCAGATGCTGGGACTGGCGGACTGCGCCATTACCGCCCAGCCTGACGCAAAGGATCTGGCGGGCATCGCCATTTCTTCCGCAGACACCGTAAAAAATCTGCTTGGCTGGGAGCCCCGGGTAGCCATGCTGTCCTTTTCCACCTGCGGAAGCGCAGAGCATGAAAGCCTGGATGTTGTCCGGGAGGCGGTAAAGCTGGTGCGCGAATACCGTCCGGATGTGAAGGTGGACGGGGAATTTCAGTTGGATTCCGCCATCATCCCGGCAGTGGCAGCCAAAAAGGTTAAGTGGGAGAGCGAAGTGGCAGGTAAGGCAAATGTCCTCATCTTCCCCAACCTCCATGCAGGAAATATCGGAGTCAAGCTGATCCAGATCTTCGGCCATGCCAATGCCTACGGGCCGGTGCTCCAGGGCTTCGCGCAGCCGGTATGCGACTTCTCCAGAAGCGCGCCGGTGGATGAGATGCTTGGAAACGTGGCCATGCTGGTGATTCGCGCGGCGGCACAGGAGGAGCAGCATGGGTGATTATAAAGTATTTACGGTGAACCCCGGTTCAACATCGACCAAGATTGCGCTGTTTGAAGGGGACAAAAAAGTATTTTCCGCAAATGTCAGCCATGACGCCGGGGCTCTTGAGAAGTTTGAGACCCTTGCGGATCAGCTTGCCTATCGGAAGGAAACGATCGGGCAGCTTTTGAAAGAAAACCAGATCGACCTGAGAGGGCTGGATGCCTGCGTGGGAAGGGGCGGCGGACTGCTGGCCATGGACGGCGGCACCTATGCCATCGACGAACTGGTGCTGGATCATTCCATCCACGCGGCCAACGGGGTGATCCATCCGGCATGCTTAGGCCCCAGCATTGCGAAGGAGTTTGCGGATATGTACGGCGCAAAAGCGTATACGGTAAACCCGCCGGATGTGGACGAGCTCCAGGACCTGGCCCGTATGACCGGAATCAAAGGGGTATACCGGATGGTCCACCTCCATGCACTGAACCTGAAAGAGACGGCCATCCGCCATGCGGAAAGCCTGGGAAAGGCATATGAGGACTGCAATTTTGTAGTCTGCCATATCGGAGGCGGGATCTCCATCTCTGCGCACCGGGGCGGAAAGATGGTGGACGGATTTGACATCGTAGGCGGAGAAGGGCCCATGGCCCCCACGCGCTGCGGCAGTGTCTGTGCGGCGGATCTTCTGAAATACTGTGAAGGGAAAGACTTAAAAGAGGTGAAAAAGCTCTGCACCAGAAGCGGCGGATTTGTGAGCCACACCGGGATCTCGGATGCACTGGAGCTGACCAGGCGTGCCGAAAACGGCGATCCCTATGCCGAAATGCTGTGGAATACCATGATCTACCAGATTACAAAATGCATCGGCTCTATGGCGGCAGTGCTGCACGGCAAGGTGGACGGGATTCTGCTGGGAGGCGGAATGGTCTACAACCAGGATCTGGTAAACCAGGTGAAGGAAGCCTGCGACTGGATCGCGCCGGTCTGCGCCTATCCGGGAGAATTTGAGATGGAAGCCATGGCGGCAGGAGCCGGGCGTGTGCTGGACGGAAAGGAAGCCGTGAAAACATACAGCGGCGTTTGTAATTTCCAGGGCTTTGACTTCGCATAAGGAAGAAAACAGGGTGAAAAAAATATGAAATTGAGTAAAACAGACAAGATAAAGATCATCATTACCATCGTCGCCATTTCCTTCATCCAGGGGCTGCAGTTCTGCGTGTCGCCGGTGCTGGGCCCGATCCAGAAGCATTTCCCGGAGGCCGGGGTGAGCATGGTACAGATGCTGGTGACGGCGCCGACCCTGCTTTCCATCGTGGTGGCGTTGATCTCCGGCGCTCTGGTGATGAAGATCAGCAAGAAAAAGCTGCTGGTATTTGCCGGGCTGGTGGCCGGAGTGACCGGATTTCTCCCCTTTCTGGCGGACAGCTTCTGGCTGCTGTTTGCGTCCCGGGCCCTCTACGGCATCTCGCTGGGGCTGGCGATCGCGTTGAATACGGCGGTTGTGGCGGAATTTTTTGAAGGCGACGAACGGGTAGCCGTCATGGGCATCCAGGCGGCCAGCGTAGGCGCCGGGATGGTCGTGGTGACGACGGTGGGCGGATTCCTGGGCGGATTTGGATTTGAAAAATCTTATTTTATCAACAGCATCGGATTTATCTCCATGCTCCTGATCGCGTTCTGCCTGCCGGATACCGGGACGGTGAAAACCGAACAGGGGGAAAAGCTGGAGATGACGCCCAGGGTCTGGACCATGACCCTTCTGGGAGCGCTGGAAATGCTGTTCCTCATCACATTTTCCACCAATATCGCCATGCACCTTGGCGGAAGCCTGGCAGGCAGTACGGTGGTATCCGGAAATCTGACGGGCGTATTTTCCGGGGCCCAGATCGTCATGGGGCTGATCCTGGGGACGGTGACAAAGGCCACGAAGAAATATACGCTTCCGATCGCAATGCTGAGTTTTTCCGTGGGCGGTTTGTTGGTGATGCTTTTTCCGGCCAATTATGGTATGCTCATTGCAGGAGCGGTTTTCTGCGGATTTTCCCAGGGAATGTTCATACCGACGGCCATGGTGGAGGTATCCAACGCTGTAAAACCCGCGGCCACGGCCATGGCGGCAGCCTGCCTGACCTGCGGAAACTGTTTCGGACAGTTTATATCCCCCACCGTTTTAAATACGGCTTCGAAACTGATCTTTGGAGAGACGGCCACGTCCCATGTGTATCTGCTGGCCGTGATCGGGATGACTGCAGCGGCAGCGGCGGTGATACTCTGTACAAAAAAGAAGCTAGTGTAGAAATGAAGAGGTAAAGGCATGGAAAACGACAGAAAACTGATGCAGTTTTATTTTCTTACAAGCCCGGAGAAATCAACACATTACCATCAGAATTTGGAGATACTCTATGTGCTTAAGGGCGAAATGGAGATTCAGATTGATGATGCTCTCTACATATTAAAAAATGGTGATTTTATTGTAGTCAACGCGAATAAGAGCCATGCCATTACCGTAACCAGGGAAATGTTCGGCGCCCGGTTTGAGATCGACTTCCACCTGCTGGCAGAATATATGGGAACCATGCAGCTCATGTTCTGGTGCAATACGGCGGCGGATAAAAATGATGCCTACCAGGACATGCGGGTTTTGCTGGACCGGATTCTGGAGCGGTATTTTGAAAAAGAAGACAAGGGCTCCCTCCATCTGCAGTCCCTTTATTTTGAGACGCTGCATCTTCTGACCAGCAATTTTATGGTCAAGGCGGATGACGTACGCGTCAATCTGGAAAATTCCCAGGATCGTGTCCGGGTGCGCCAGATCCAGAACTATATCCAGGCCAATTACCAGGGGCAGATCAGCCTGAATGACCTGGCGGAAAAGCTGTATCTGTCCAATGCGTACCTTTCAAAATATGTAAAGAAACATCTGGGACTGACCTTTTTGGAATATCTGAACAACGTTCGTCTGTTCCATGCTGTAGACGAACTCATCTATACAAATAAAAATATTACCAGGATCGCGCTGGACAACGGCTTTCCCACATCAGCGGCATTTACCAAAGCATTCCGGGATATCCATGGGGAATCCCCCAGTGAGTACCGGAAGAAGATCCAGAATGTGAACCAAGAGCCGGAGCCCACTCCGGAGCAGGAGGAAAAGAACCGGCAGCGAATCCAGGAATATCTGAAATTAAGGGAAAACCGGCAGGAGCCGGTGGTAAAGCATTTCCAGGGCTGCGAGGCCGATGCGGCCGCATACGAGAGCAGAGACATGCTGTGGAATAAGGCGGTCAACGTGGGAGAAGCCTACTGCATCCTGCAGTCGGCGGTACAGAACCAGCTTCGGGAGATCCAGAGGGAAACCGGGATGGTCTATGCGAGGATCTGGAATCTGCTGACCCGTGAAAACTGTTTTGATGAGCGGGAGGGATACAATTTCCGAAAGCTGGACCTGGTGCTGGATTTCCTGGTGGATATCCAGATGAAGCCGTATATTGAGCTGGGATACAAACCGGAGCTCTTCCTCTATACGCCGGAGCGGTGTCTGCGGCAGGAGGAGCGGGAGGACGGAATCTACCCCTATGATACGTTCTGCGAGATCATCAGGACGCTGTGTATGCACCTGGTGAACCGATACGGCGCGGATGAGGTGGAAAGCTGGTATTTTGAATTTTGGAATGACCCGCAGCTTCAGATGACCGGGGAGGACGGGGAGTACTACCGCTATTTTGAAGTCATTTACCGGACATTTAAGCAGATCCTGCCAGAGGTTCGGGTGGGCGGCGCCGGGCTGATCCTTGGGTATGAGACTCCGGTAGCTAGAGATATTTTTAAGATCTGGAAGCAGAGAGCATGCAGGCCGGATTTTATATCATTTTGCTCATTCCAGTATATCGCCCTGGTGGAATCCGGGATGCGGTACGGGAGGAAGTCCATTGACGGACATTATATGAAAAATCAGGTGGCGATCCTGCGGGAAATGATGGAAGAAGTGGATTTTCAGGTTCCGGAGATCCACATTGACGAATGGAATTTTACCGTATCCAACCGGAATATACTCAACGATAGCTGCGAGCAGGGAGCCTATATAATGAAAACCTGTATGGAGATGGAAGGCTGTGTGGATTTTATGGCCTATTGGCACGGACTGGATATCTATTCGGAGTACTATGATTCAGGGTCCATCTTAAACGGGGACTCCGGCATGATCTCCAGGGACGGTATCAAGAAGCCCTCGTTCTATGCCTTTCAGTTTTTGGGCAGGCTGCAGCAGTATGTCATGGCCAAGGACGAAAACTGCATGGTGACGACCAACGGCAGGGGCCGGTATGTGATCGCCAGTCATAATTATAAAAAACTCTCTTCCCGGTATGTATTTACCGAGGAGGACGAGATCCAGATCGGCGACCTGGAACAGTTCCTGGAGGATATGGAGCCGCTGGAACTGAGATTTTCGCTGAAAAATATGAAAAACGGAAATTACCTGGTGAAGATCTATTATGTGAACCAGGATAACGGAAATGCGCAGGAACTTTGGCGGAAGCTGGAATTTGCCAAAGGGCTTGCCAAGGACGAGATTGAATATCTGAAAAAGAGGGCGGTTCCTACCATGGAGATGAAAACCGTGGAGGTGACGGACGGCGTGCTGGAGCTGGAAAGCGTTCTGCTGGCGCAGGAAATCCGGCTTTTGGACATCCAGTACCAGTACCGGATGTGAGGAAACCGCGGAAAGGAAGGAATCATGGCGGAAAAAAGCTGCAGCAAAGGAAAAGAACTGTATCCTCATCTGTTTGCGCCTTTGAGGATCGGAAACATCAGGATGAAAAACCGCATCATCTGTGCGCCCACCAGCCCCAGCATGATCGATTTAAACGGACATTTTACACCGGAGATGATCGCTTATCTGGAGGAAAAGGCCGAAGGTGGTGCGGCGGTTGTGACTTATGGGGAGGCAATCATCCATTCGGCCACCGGAAAGTCCCACAACAAACAGCTTCAGCTGGATGCGTTCGGCGTGCGCCAGGGCATGACGGAGGCGGCGAGGGCCATCCACAACGCAGGAGCCTATGCCAATATCCAGTTGTCCCACGGCGGAAAATACGGCGGACTGGTCAGCGTGGGCGGGGATGTGGCAACCTGCGAGGTGGCCTACGGCCCCAGCCATGAAATGACTCCCATGGGAGAGGTACAGGAGATGCCAAGGGAGTTGGTCTATGAGATCATCGAATCCTATGGAAAAGCGGCGAAGCTGTGCAAGGAGACGGGATTTGACATGGTGCAGGTGCATGCGGCCCATGGATGGCTGTTTTCCCAGTTTTTATCCCCGGTGATGAACCAGAGGACGGATGAATTTGGAGGAAGCCTGGAAAACAGGGCCAGATTTTTCCTGCTGACGGTAGAGGCGGTCAGAAACGCGGTGGGTCCCCAGTTTCCGATTGAGGCGAGGATCTCCGGGGATGACCTGACGGACATCGGCCTGGGGATGGAGGACTGCATCAAGGTGGCGGAGATGATCGACGGCAAAGTAGATCTGATCAACGTATCCTGCGGAAACCATGAGGATCCGGATATGTTCTGCAGAACCCATCCTTCCGCATTTTATCCGAGAGGGGTCAACGTGTATCTGGCGGCGGCCGTCAAAAAGCATGTGAAGACCCCGGTTGCCTGTGTGGGCTCCTTGAACGACCCGGCCCAGATGGAGGAGATCATTGCCTCCGGGCAGGCCGACGCGGTGGAGATCGGAAGGGCCGTGCTGGCCGATCCTTATCTGCCGAAAAAAGCATACGAGGGCCGCGCGGATGACATCACACCCTGTCTGCGCTGCTACGAGTGCTTCGGCTCCACCGTGGAGCTGGAGATGGTAAAATGTATGGTGAATCCCACCATGGGCCAGCAGCTTGCGGCGAAATGCCCGAAGGCGGAGCCGGAGCGGAAAAAGAAGGTCCTGGTCGTGGGTGGAGGCCCGGCCGGGATGGAGGCAGCCATCACTGCCGCCCGGCGGGGACATGAGGTCACATTGGCGGAAAAATCAGATAAGCTGGGCGGAAACCTGCATCCGGCGGGAGCCGCTTATTTTAAGGAAGATATCCGGAAGCTCTGCGATGTGCTGGCGCGCCGGGTGGAGCGTGCCGGGGTGAAGGTACTGCTGGGAACGGAAGCGACGCCGGACTATGTGAAGGAATTTGCGCCGGACGCGCTGTTTGTGGCGATTGGCTCCGAGGAACTGTGCCCGCCGATTCCGGGGCTGGATTCTAAAAACGTGGTGATGGCTGTAGATGCGGAACTGCATCCTGAAAAGCTGGGTCAGAAGGTGGTCATCATGGGCGGCGGCCTGGTAGGAGCGGAAGCGGCCGTCGGATTTCACCATGACGGGAAGGAATGCACCATCGTGGAGATGAAGCCGGCCATCGCGGAGGATGTCAATTCCTTCTACCGGGGCGGCCTGATGCCGGAGGTGGAGAAGGCGGCTAAGTGTTATGTGAATACAAAGGTCAAGGCCGTGGTGCCGGAAGGGGTGCTCTGTGAGAAGGACGGAGAGGAGCTGCTTCTGGAAGCGGATACGGTGGTGTGCGCGCTGGGATTGAAGCCCCTTTGCGAAAAGGCGGACGCACTGGCGGAGCTGGTGGACGAGTGCTATATCATCGGGGACTGCGGGAAGGTCGGGAAGATCTATGACGCGATGAATACAGGGTATTACTCGGCGATGCGGGTGTAGCGGATCTGCTATACTGCATTGCGATCGGGAATGGTTTATAACAGATCAGGAGGAAGCTGTCATGTGAGGTGCATGGCAGCTTTTTCGTGGTGTATCCGGCGGGCGCACGACGCCGTGTGAACAGTAACAAAATCTCCTCTCTTCGATCTGTAAACTGCTTGACAAACGATCCGTCAGTAAGCATACTATTAAATAACAGCAATCCATTTGAGGGAAGCAGCTGTTACATTTCCATACAGTTCCTTGGCATATACCATTGGACTTGTTTTCATTCGGAAAGAGAGGGCATATATGGGCAGGATATTTAATGTCAGTGCCGCGTGTAAACCGGAATTGCATTATATGGTGAATATGGATGAACAATTGAAACAGATAAAAGCCATGGTAGACCAGGGGCTGTATTTTACCATAAACCGTGCCCGGCAATATGGCAAAACGACTACGCTTCATGCTTTGGAGCGGCTTTTACAAAGAGAATATATTGTAATCAGTCTGGATTTTCAGATGTTCAGTGCTGCGGACTTTGAGACAGAAAAAGATTTTATTGAAAACTTTTGTATGGAAATTTTAGGGTGTGCTGCGGCAAAAGATATTTCTGCGGATATACGGGGACAGATGGAAGGCTTGGCAGATGGATCTGTACAAAATGACAGACTGTCGGCCCTGTTTCGCTGTCTGAGTAAGTGGTGCCGGCTTTCAGAAAAAAAGATTGTGCTGATGATCGATGAGGCGGACAGCGCTTCAGAATATCGTGTGTTTCTTGATTTTTTGGCGCAGTTGAGAGGGTATTATATTATAAGAGAAAAGAAGCCGATATTTCAGTCTGTGATCCTTGCAGGAGTATATGATATAAAGAATCTGAAAAATAAGTTCGTGGAAGAGTATAGGATGAACAGCCCGTGGAACGTTGCGGCAGATTTTGATATAGACCTGCGCCTGAGGGAACATGGGATTGCAGGAATGCTGGCGGATTATGAGGAAGACCACCAGACAGGAATGAATATACAGGAAATTGCGGGATTGATTTATGATTATACGTCAGGTTATCCCTTTCTTGTGTCACGCATCTGCAAATTAATGGATGAAAAAGTTTATAGAGATGAAAATGAATTTGAAAGAAATAAGGCATGGACAAAAGAAGGGTTCTTGACGGCTGTCCGTATGCTGCTGACAGAAGAAAATACATTGTTTGATTCTCTGGACAACAAACTGATTGATTATCCGGATCTGAAACAGATGCTTATGGAATTACTGCTTCAGGGAAATGTGATCGAATACGTACCAGGCAATTTGGGAATCCGCATGGCGGCGATGTTTGGTTTTGTGACGATTGAAAATTATATTGTGAATGTCTCAAACCGAATATTTGAGACAAGGCTTTATAACGGATTTCTGGCGGAAAAGTCGAGACACAATGAGCTGGCGCAGACAGCGGCTTTGGAAAAAAATCAGTTTATTGCAGACGGACGTCTGGATATGGAGCTGGTTCTCCGAAAATTTGTCAGCTATTATCAGGATATTTTTGGGGAACTGCAGGAAAAATTTTTGGAGGATAACGGGCGATGTCTGTTCCTTCTGTATATCAAACCGATCATCAACGGAACAGGAAATTACTATATTGAAGCAAAAACACGGACAAACCGGCGCACGGATTTGATCATTGATTACTGCGGGGAGCAGCATATTGTAGAGCTAAAACTCTGGCGGGGACAGGAATATAATAAAAGAGGAGAGGAACAGCTTACAGACTACCTGGATCTTTACCATGCGAAGCAAGGATATCTTGTCAGCTTTAATTTCAATAAGAAAAAGAAGGTTGGTGTGGAACGGCTTCGGATCAAAGACAAGATTATTTTCGAAGCGGTGGTTTGAGAACAGGTGATGAGTATGAAACTGAGCGTTTATAAGGATATCATAAAAAACGAAAAAAATTTCCGGTATATGATTCTGGCAAATATGATCAGCCGGTTTGGGGACTCTGTGGATGCCATCGCCTATAGCTGGATGGTCTACCAACTGACAGGCTCGGCGGCGTGGCTGTCTGTCATTCTTGGGGTGAATATGGTTCCGACGGTGCTGTTTCAGCCGCTGGGAGGTGCACTGACGGAATATTTCCGCAAAAAGAGAGTCATTGTCATCTGTGACATTGCCCGGGGAGCTGTGGTCTTTTTCACAGGCGTGTGTATGCTGCTGGAAGTGTTAGAGCCGTGGCATCTGCTTGTTTTGACATTTATAAATTCCTCCATCGAAGCGCTGCGGATTCCAAATGGGCTTGCAATCCTGCCCAAAATCCTCAGGAAGGAGCATTATAAGGCGGCCATTTCCATGGACCAGGGGGTGCGGAGAACGTCCGAGCTGATCGGCATGGGCTGCGCCGGAATCATCATAGGGTGGATTGGAATCGGCGGGGCTCTGTTTGTGGATGCGGTGACCTTTCTGGCTTCCGGGCTTCTGCTTTTAATGCTGAGGGTGAATGAGGAGAGCGGGGAAGGGCAGCGGTTTCAGATGAAGGGGTATGCCGCCGCGCTCAAAGAAGGGTTCGTCTATTTTAAAACGAGTAAGCTGGCAATGATGGTATGTGTGATCTGTGTGGTACAGAATTTGTGTATGCTTCCCATTGAAAATCTGCAGGCTGCTTATATCAGCGAATACCTGAGACTGGACGTATTTGCGATGTCAGTGGGCGGGACGGCGATTACGGCGGGCATGATTTCCGGGGCGCTGCTTTTGCCTGTGATCTCCCGGAGAATCCCGGAAAAACAGGTGCTGATCCGAGGAGGAATCCTGATCGGGCCGCTGTATTTTTGCTATCTCGCGATCGGGATGATTCCTTTCAATGAAGGAAAATATCTTGGCTATTTTATTGCGGCGTTTGCCTTTGGAATGCTAAATTCGGTGATCGGGGTTACGGTCCAGGTGATCTTTGTGAGCAGCGTACCGGAAGAATTTGTGGGGAGGATCAGCGGGATATTTAACGCGCTGGCCTGCGGGTCTCTGCCGGTGGGATCATTTTTGCTTGCAGGCTTGTCGTCTGTATTGGCGATCCGGGAATTGTATCTGCTGACCGGGATTCTGTCGGGGATTCTGTTTCTGCTTATGGATCGCTCAAATGGAAAATAGCATATATAATGCAAGAACAAAAGGAGAAGTAAGTATTTATGGCTTGGGAAAATCTGGAAATTGAATTCAGAAATTGGGAGTATTTCCTGTCAGTTGCAAAAACATTAAATTTTTCAAAGGCGGCGAATGAACTCTGTATTACTCCCCAGGCGTTGACACAGCAAATTAAAAAATTTGAGGATATACTGGGGAAAAAATTGTTTATACGCAGTACCAGAAATGTAGAGCTGACAGAATTTGGTGAATATTGTGTTCACAGGATGCAGCCGGTTAAGGATGACTATGACAGAGCATTGGAAAAAATTAAGAACCGAATAGAACTGTCGGATAAAAAGCTCAGAATTGTCTTTTTTCGTGCCTTGCCGAAAGAAAGGATTCTTAATGTCTGGATTGAAAAAATTCAGAATTATTTTAAGGGATATGAAATAGATTTTATAGCTGCCAATATCGAGGATGTATGTTTTTATTTAGAAAATGGAAAGGCAGATGTTGGGTTTACAATTGTTGATCAGGACCTGCCGGCAGAAACTTATATGACAAAGAAAATAGAGAGCTATCCGGGAAAGATTTTTGTATCTCAAAAGCATATATGGCTGAGCAGAAAAAATGTGACAGCAGAAGATATCAGTATGGAAAAAATGATCCAGCTTGATCATGCAGGGCATACTTGGGATTCTAAAAATTCTGTATATGCGAAGATTAAATGTAATGGTATAAGAACAACAGACAATTTTGATTCCATGCTGATGTGCTTGCAGAAAGGCGATTGCTTTGCAGTATTTCCTGATATATATAATGAAAAAAAGGATCTTCATTTAAAAAGTTTGCCACTTCCGAAGGAATATGCGTGCATATTTAATATAGTATGCATTGCAAAAAAGGATTTGGGCGATGATAGATTTGTAAATTTGATGGAATATCTCAATTCTTGCTGTTGATTGGTATTTACATTTTTATAAAGAAGGCATATCTATTGAATATTATAAAGCGCAGCTTTATAATATTCAATTTTTTTGGATTTCTCTTTTAAAAAAACGTTGAGTATAATTGTCTTATCAAGAAAAAATATAGAAGGAGACAATGATTATGATGAAAAAAGGAATTGAAATGCAGCTGAATGTCAGACCGATCTATGTAGGGCTGCAGCATAAGTATTTTTTTGAGGGCCCGTGCAGAATGGACATTACAGAGAATCTGACACCTGAAGCAGACGCCATGATCAATGCACAGTTCGCACATGGTTTCTTCCAGCAATCAAAAGATATTTTGGGAAAAGAGAAGGGAATTTATCTCATGGAGGAAATTTATGCGGAAAGAGACTGTGATTTCCTTAGCAAGGAAGACTTTTTTGAGGTTGTAATGAAGGAATATGAAAAGGTGGATCTTTATCTGGTGGGCTGCCACATTGCGAGAGGCGACCTTATTGTAGAGCTTGCTCAGAGAACCGGGAAACCCATTATGATTATGCCGGGAACACCAGGATCTGCAACCCGTTATGTATCTGCACTCAGGGCAAGAAACTATGAGGCCTATGGCGCGATGACCTGGAAAGACGGCATTCGTAGAATGCACGCCCTCAGATTGAGAAAAGTGATTGCAAATACACATATTTTGCAGGTGGTGCGTCATGATTCTACCAGCGAAATTTCTTCCAACAGTTTTCTCAGCCCAAATGAAGTCACCATGAAATTGGGAACAAAATTCCGCGGTATCAGCTTACATGAGCTTCTTGACCAGACTGCGCCGACAGACCCAATGATTAACCATTGTACTCCAGGCCGTAGGGGAGTGAATCCAACAGAAGAAGATATGGAAGAAATTAAGAGAATCACCGACGACCTTTGTGAGGGCGCATGCGAGGTAGGCATGCAGAAAGAGAAGGTAGAGATCTCTGTCCGTCTGTGGTACACAGTTCAAAAGCTTTTGGATATGTATGACTGCAATGCATTTGTAATGCCATGTCCGGATTTCTGTGCAACCTGCCGTGCAAATGAAGAAAACATGACGCCCTGCTTAACGCATTCCCTGAATAACGAGCTCGGAATTCCGTCATCCTGTGAGTTTGATCCAATTGCCACACTTTCTATGCAGCTTCTTCAAAGCGCATCGAACTGTGCAACATTTATGGGTGAGGTAAACCCGATTGAATACACACGCAATGACGCAAAAGAGGTATTGGATAAACTGGACAACCATGACAATCTTTTTACTATTTTCCATTCTGTGGGAAACAGAAAAATGAGAGGTTATGATAAGGAAAATAGCGCTTATGCGCTTGAGCCTTTTGCGTATTCCGGATGGGGTGCAACGATGCGTTACAATTTTTCAGAAGATATCGGACAGGAAATTACAATGTGCCGTTTTTCTCCCGACTGCAGGAAACTGCTTATTGGAAAAGGCGTTGTAGAAGGCGGTGCCCGCTATCTTGATAAAAACTGCAGCCTGACGATGGTATTTCGTGTAAAGGACAGCAAGGAATTCTATAACAGACAGCTTGATTTCGGTTCACATGTTCCGCTTACATATGGAGATTATACCGAGGAATTGAAAATGTTTGCTGAGCTTGTTGGACTGGAACCTGTGATGGTTTAAGGATGGGATATATGATTCAGGATAAGGCAAAAATTCTTGCGGATGCAAACAGGAGATCCGCATTGATATTAGATGAAATCAGGGAAACGAAAATGCCCGATGCGGAGTTTTTGGCAACAAAGATCAAACAATACTGCGGAGTAAAACTCAGGCTCGAAGAAAAAGAAATTTCTGACAATATCATCTTAATGTTACAGACAAGTGTGGCAAAAGCGCTGCATATTGAGATTACACAGCTGCCCGGGGTAGACCACCCTGGGCAATGCGGAAGTGCCTCTGCAGTCCTTTCAAAAAAAATTCAGATGTTTTTGGCTGTACAGAAGGGATTGAATATCCATATAGATCCTAAAAAAACACCTGAAATCCAAACCATTCAGGAAATGGCACAGCTTGTTCAGCCATTGCTTTACGAAAAAACTGAGAAAAGGGAAGAAGATGTCTATTGAAGCAGCACAGAAGGAATTCATTGATAGTTTTAATGAACTGAATGATTGGTTTATGCAATATGAACTTTTACTGGAAATCGCAGGTATGATTCCGATACCAGAGGATAGTGAAAAGAATGAGATGAATAGAATACAGGGATGTCAGACAAACACCTGGCTGGTTCTGAGAGCGGTTGACGGGAAGCTGCTTTTATTCGTGGACAGTGAATCACAGATCATTCGGGGAATACTGGGCGTTTTTGTAATGCTTCTTCAAAATCAGCGGCTGGAGGACGCTGCAGATGCAGAACTTTGTTTTATAGAAAAAACTGCATTGAAAGAGCAGCTGTCAACGGATCGTTTTAACGCAATGTCACGCGTCCGGGAAATGATTGTAAAGTTCTGCAGACAGCAGATCAATTCGGATAAGGGGGAAAATGGAGATGTTTGACGCAGCAAAGATTTCTTTGGATTTTCCGATTCTTTCCACGATGGTATATGGAAAACCGTTAATTTATTTTGACAATGCAGCTACTACGCAGATACCGCAGATTGTGATGGATACAGTAACAAACCATTATAAGACACAAAATGCAAATGTACACAGGGGAATACATTATTTAAGTAAAAAGTCAACCATGTGTATGGAACATGCAAGGGTATTGATGCAAAAATTTGTCCATGCAGAATCTCCGGAGCAGATTGTTTTTACGAGTGGAACAACTGAATCTGTTCATATGATTGCCCAGTCTTATGTAAGGTATCTTTTGGAAGAAGATGATCAGATCATTGTTTCTGAATTTGAGCATCATTCGAATCTGGTGGTTTGGCAGCAGCTGTGTATGGAGAAGCGGGCAAAGCTTATTGTAATTCCGGAGAAAAACGGGACACTTGACATGGACTGTTTTATTTCTTCCATTTCTAAGAAAACAAAATTTGTATCTATGACAATGGTTTCCAATGTAACCGGAGTGCAGCTCCCTGTGAAATTGATCGTTCAATACGCACATGAAGCCGGAGCAGCGATATGTATTGACGGAGCTCAAAGCGTCCGGCATGGGGTTGATGTCTGCAGGCTGGGCTGTGACTTTTTCTGCTTTTCGGGTCATAAGATGATGGGACCTGCAGGAACAGGAGTTTTATATATCGCGCGGAAGCTGCTTGATACAATGCGGCCCGTTAGATTTGGGGGCGGGATGGTAGAAACCGTATATTCTGATAGAACCACATTTGCGCCAATGCCTTATAGATTAGAGGCTGGAACACCAAATTATCCAGGGATTATCGGACTTGGAGCTGCAGCGGAATATTTGATGAATCTTGGAATGGAGGAAATTTCCGAATATGAGAAGGCATTGACTGTAGAACTGGAACATATGTTGAATTCAGTGGAAGGAGTTACTGTACTGGGGAAAGGACAGGAAAAGTACAGTGTAGTTTCGGTTGTAATGAAAGGGATTCATCCTTACGATGCAGCAAGTTTCCTGGATAAATATGGAATCGCGGTAAGGTCAGGAAGCCATTGTGCGCAGCTGATCGTAAGAAAATACGGCGTGGATTCTGTTTTGCGCTTCTCGCCGGCTTTTTATAATAATTTTCATGAAATTAATACGATTCAGGAGAAGCTTCAAGAGATAATTGGTTTCTTTCAGAAATAAAAAAGGGCTGTCGGGAAATAGATTGCCCTACACAGTGGCAGGTGTGATTCATACGGATCACACCTGCCACTGAAATTTATCCATTAAAAAAATGACAAAGAATTAACCGCATATCTATTATTTCGCACAGCAAAGAAGAACCTGCCGTGGAGGAATTGCCATACAATCATGCCGGATACCCGGAAGATCCTGGAGCAGATGGGAGAACAGATCAAGCTGGCGCGGCTTCGGAGGAAGATATCAGCAGAGCCACATTGTGTTCTGTGGAAAAAGGTTCACCCTCTGTTTCTATTGGAGGCTATGCGGCAGTTCTTCATGCACTGAATGGAATGGACCGGGTTCTTACTTAGGCGGAGCAAGGCTGAAAGCAACGGTTCAGGCACCGGACGGGGCTCTGTGACTGAGCAGAGGGGCCGCAGAATATATGCGGCCTGCCTTTGAGACAATTAAGATATAGAAGCTTTTTGAGCCGGGACAAAAAATATGCTATATTTTTTGTCCCGGCTTTTTTGTATGGAAAATAAGAGACCAAAATTGATACCATATTAAGAGACTGACAGAGAAGCGGAAATTATAAAAAATATGTAAACTATCTTCATAAAACAAAAGAACGATGGAGGTAGAACATGAAAGTATTAGGAATTTCCTTTGGAAGAAGGAACCAGCGCAGCGACGTGATGGTAAAGGAAGCACTGTTTGCGGCAAAGGCAGCCGGAGCGGAGGTGCAGTTTATCAATACCGTGCGCATGGACATTGGACATTGCCGCGCCTGCGACTACTGCAGCCGTCTGCGCGACAAAGGAGAGACGGAGATCCACTGCTGCATGAAGGACGACTATCATATCCTGGAGGAAGCATGTCTGGACGCGGACGGGATCATCATCGGCGCACCGGTCTATGCGGTGGGCATCGTCGGACAGTTTAAGAATTTTGTGGACCGTTTCGGACCGTCCCATGACAGGGCTGCATTGATCGAGGAGAACAAAAAACGGATCGAAGCGGGCAAGCCGGAACTTGACCCGAGATATTTTAAAGACCGCTATACAGGCTATATTTCCGTAGGCGGGGCGCAGACCCACAACTGGGTATCCCTGGGGCTTCCGATGCTGGATCTGTTCAGCTTTTCCTTCTGCATGAAATGTGTGGGCCATGTGGATGCCTATGACCAGGGCAGAACCGGTCATCCGCTGTTTGACCCGGAACTGATGAAAAAGTGCGCAGAGCTTGGCAAAGCGGTAGCAGAATCACTTGGAAAACCATATGACGAAGTGGACACCTGGGTTGGAGAGGAAGGCGTATGTCCGGTATGCCATAACCCGCTCCTCAGTATGAACGGAACTACCCATGTGGAATGCCCCATCTGCGGCATTTGGGGAGATCTGTCTGTGGACGGAGACAAGGTGAAGGTAGAGTGGTCCGAGCAGGAGATCGCCCGCGCGCGGAATACAAACATCGGAATCTATGAGCACTATAACGAGATCCAGAACATGATCAAGGTCTGTGTACCGAAGCTGGTTGCGAATAAAGAGACGCTGCCGAAGATGATGGAAAAATATGAGAAATTCGAGGAAACGATTGAAAATATGTAAGTTTGACCTTTGGAAACTGTTCAGAACAGGATTACATATGTATTATGAACCCCATATGAATACGCAGGAACTGCAGAGGTAATCTTCATTGCAGAGGCCGATGTTTGGGGGATTGCGAATGTATCCATGAAGCTGCTGAACAGACACTCTATACGAAAGAAAGGAAAACGATGATGGAACAAAAAGCAAAGTTAACAATGGGTACCAAGATCGTATATGGACTTGGTGATTTTGCCAGTCAGCTTGTGTGGACATTTGTTGGAAATTATCTGACTGTTTATTATACGGACGTAGTAGGGCTTGCCCCGGCGATTGCCAGTGCAATCATGCTGATTGCAAGAATCTGGGATGGAGTAAATGATCCGATGTTCGGAGCTATTGCTGAGCGTACAAAATCAAAATGGGGACGTTTCCGTCCTTATATATTGGTCTTTTCCCCGATACTGGCCATATTCAATGTGCTGGCATTTACGGCTCCGTTCGGCAACAAAACGGCGGGCGTGATTTGGGCGGCATTCTCGTATATCGGCCTGGGAATGTTATATACGGCTGTAAACTTAAGCTATGGTTCCCTTGCAAATGTCATGACAGCAGATTCACAGGAACGTGTGGAATTAAATTCCTGGAGGATGATCGGAACAAACCTGGGATCTTGTTTCCTGAGTGCAATTTCTATGCCTCTGATCTTAAAGTTCAGCCGTGCGGAAGCACCAACCGGAATGGGATACACTCTGACAACTCTGGTATTTGCAATCTGTTCCCTTCCATTGTTCTTTCTGGTGTTTAAATGCTGTAAAGAAGTGATCCAGCCGCGTCAGGATGTAAATCAGATCCCGATCAAGACAACGATCAAGGTGGTAGTGACAAACAAACCGCTGCTTATTATCTTCTTCACGCTGCTGGCTTACATGACGGGAATGTTTGGACGTATCGGGCTTGCGATTTATTACTTTATGTACAATATGCACCGATTTGACCTGATCTCCATTTTGATGATGGCGCCTACGATCTGCGGGGCAGTCGCAATCTTTTTGACAAGAAAGCTGGTAAATTATGTGCCGAAAAAAACGCTCGGGGCGATCAGCCTGACCGGATGCGGGATTTCCCTGCTGATCCTTTACATGATCCCGGCTTCCAATGCGACGATGGTGATCATCATGTCAGGGGTATACGGGCTGTTTTCCTTTGCAGTACCGTTGTTCATGGGAAGTGTTCCGGAATGTATTGATTATGCGGAGTTAAACACCGGAGTGCGTTCCGACGGTACCTCTTATGCGTTTACATCTCTGGCAACAAAGTTCGGAAGTGCGTTCGGCGCTTCGGTTGGCCTGATGATCATGTCCTATTTCGGATATGTGGCAAATGCAGAGCAGACGGCAGAGGCTTTAAAAGGAATCAACATTGCGGTCAATATTTTCCCGGCAGTCACATTTTTTGTGGCTCTTGTAATTTGGATGTTCTATCCGATTGATGCAAAAAAAGCAACGGAGATACGAGAAGAATTGGAGAAAAAAGCAGAATAGAGTGAGGACATAAAATGAGTGATAAGAAAAAAGTATTGGGAATTAATTTTGGACGGGCAAACGTAAATTGTAAAAAGTTATTGTCCGCAGCCATGGAAGCCGCAAAACAGGCGGGAGCGGAAACGGAGATCATTGATACGATCAAACTGGATATCCGGCACTGTATCGGGTGCGGAGCATGTTCACGCATGCTCCAAAGCGGGAAGGGACAGATTCAATGTATCCAGAAAGATGACTATGAGGCACTTTCAGACGCTGTTCTGGCTGCAGACGCGATCATTGTAGCGGCTCCGGTGTATGTACTGGCACCTACAGGACAATTTAAAAATTTCGTGGATCGTTTTGGACCAGCCCATGATAAGGCGTATATGCTGTTTGAAAATGAACTCCGCAAGGACACGGGCGGAGAAGAATTGAATCCGGACTGCCTGAAACGCCATCTGGTATCGTATATTTCCGTAGGAGGCGCAACCACGCCGCATTGGGTATCTTATGGACTTCCGGGGATGAATTTATTTGGAATGAGCCTGAATATGAAGGTAGTAGACCAATTGGACGCATATGGCTCTTATGTCCCGGACAATCAGAAGGTGCTTCTGGAAAAATCCAGGCATATCGGAGAACGGATTGTAGAAGCGCTGGATAAAAAGACCAGCGAGATCACATGGGAGTCTGAGCCGGGAATCTGTCCGGTATGTCATTGTAAGGAGATGACGCTGAATGGAACCTCCACGGTATGCTGTCCGGTCTGCGGTATCTATGGAACCCTAAAAATGGAAGGAGACCAGGTAAGGGTGGAATTTAGCGAGGAAGAGAAGAATCGGAGCCGTTTGAAATTTACCGGTGTACTGGAACATCAGGTGGAACAGGGCCGAAAGGACCGGTATCCAAGATTTGACGAATATGTGGAGAAATTCCGGGCAATGCAGGATGAGATGTAATATGTTATGCGCACAGTGATTTTGTGTGCAGCGTAGATCTAAAGAATGAGCATACATCTTTCAGAAGGAAAGATGAGATGGAGGGCACTATGAGCAACACGAATTTGAATCAATACGGCACAAAGCCATTGACTTTTGCCAATTATTTTGTATATGGACTGGGTAACTTTGCATCCCAATTGTCATGGACCATGGTCGGTACATATCTGTCCATTTTCTATACGGACGTATTCGGGCTCGGCGTAGGGGCTGTTGCAATGCTGATGCTGGTTGCAAAAATCTGGGATGGTATCAATGATCCGATGATGGGAACTCTGATGGAGCGTACTCATACAAAGTGGGGACGTTTCCGCCCATACATTTTTGTCGGGGCGCCGTTCTTAGTCATTTTCACAATCCTGACCTTTACCGTACCGGGATTTGAAGGGACTGCGAAACTGGTGTATGCCTATGTGACTTATATCGGTCTGGGAATGGCATACACGATGACAAATGTACCTTATCTGGCATTGCCGACCGTTATGACACGTGACCCGAAAGAGGTAAACAGGCTGAATGCGGCTCAGATGATGGGTATGACAGTCGGACAGATCATACTGAACCTGTTTGTGCTGAATCTGGTACTCTGGATCGGAAAAGGCGACCAGGCTGCCGGGTATCAGGGCGCGGCGACGCTTCTGGCATTTATCGCGCTGCCGATGTTCTGGGCGGTAGCTGTATTGTCCAAGGAGCAGATCACGGTTAAGAAGGAAGACCAGGGCAAGGTCAGTGAGGGTCTGAAACTGGTGTTCCGGAATAAGAATCTGCTCTGCGCAATGATGTATTCATTTTTTAATATGTTTGGTATTCTGGGACGTATTTCTGTGGCAGTATTCTTCTATATGCATTGTGTAGGAA
Organism: Schaedlerella arabinosiphila; assembly: GCF_003885045.1. Classification (GTDB taxonomy): domain Bacteria; phylum Bacillota; class Clostridia; order Lachnospirales; family Lachnospiraceae; genus Schaedlerella; species Schaedlerella arabinosiphila. Next base: position 429,082 of record NZ_RHJS01000002.1, read on the forward strand.
ATTTTGCCCTGATCTCCGTATTTATGATGATGCAGATGGCAGTGGGAACCATTATTATGCCGTTTTCACCGAAGTTTTTGGAAAAATTCGGCAGACGGAAAACCGCAATTATCTCCATGGTCATCCAGGGTGTGGCTTTGGTTCTGCTGTATTTTGGACCATCGACGAACATCCCGTTTAATTTCCTGTGCATGGTTCTCTATGGAGCGGGCTATATTGCAGGTCCCTGCGGTTCCTGTATGATGATTGATGCCATTGATGATTTTGATGATAAGTATGGTTACAGAAATGACGGTATGGCATTTTCTTTCCAGGGAACCGCGATCAAAATCGCGACCGCGATTGCAAACTCCGCATTCCTGCTTGTAATGGGAGCGTTCGGATATGTAGGCGGCGGAGAGATTACGGAACATGTACAGACCGGTATCAACATGGCGGCAAACCTTCTGCCTGGTATCGTATTCTTCATCGGAATCATCCCGCTGGTGCTGTATGACCTGGATAAGCCGGGATATATGGATGCAGTCAGGGAAAGACTGGTTGCAAGGGATAAGGCGAAGAAAGAAGTGGAAGGCATGGAATAAAAAAATCTGTCGTGAAGCGATATACATTCAGGCTGCGTTTATACGCAGCCATTTTTTTGAGATGACAGTAACGACCTCTGCCGCCGGAGCCTGGCTTTCAGGCTGCAGAGGAACCTCTTATTCCCAATCACAGTCAGCATGGGGCCGAAGGACAGGACTTCGATCAGCAGTTCCGTTTCCATACTCTGGTTATAATAGATGAGGCATTCATAGGTGTCCTCATCTATTTTTGCGGTATTTTTTTCATAGTTGGCAAAATGCAGCATGGCACGTTCCAGGGCATTGCGCCTGTTGACGATATGGAGCGTTACAGGCTCATTATAGTAGGAATTACGGATCAGCGCATTCAGATCCATACAGGAAGAAAGTATTTTTTCCACAGGCCGGACGCTTTGAATCCGGGAAAGGTTCAAAAGCTCCAGCTTCATTCTTCCGTTTTTGCCCGGATTCAGGGCCAGAAGGCGGAATTTGTCATTTTTTACGGAATATTCCAGCCGGGCGGGGACATATTGGTGGTGCAGACGGTTTCCATTTGGCGAAATGTAATCGATGTCCACATACTGCCGGTTTTTCTGCGCCTGGAGCAATATTTGGAAACAATGGCGATAGCGTTCATCCTGGTAAGGGTCGCCGTCTGAAAAACGGTCGTAGTAGTAAAACTGTTCCGGCCGCCAGAGAGGAGGGACAGCGGAGAGCATGTGACGCAGGTCTTTTAACTGTTCCGGTTCCAGAAATAATCCCATGCGGGGATCGGATAAGAGGGCTTTCAGATAAGATTTTTCCAGGGCGGAGAGGGGCGTCAGAAAGTCAGTGCTGAGCCTGGACAGGTAGAGTCCGCCGTCTTTTTGAAACAGATTCCAGGTTCCGTCTTCGATTTTGGGAATGATGGAGAGGAGGCTTTCTTCGAAGCCTTCCCGGCAGATCCGGCTGCGGATATCCTGTATGGTAAGAGCGCTTTGGCCGGACAAAAGATGCCGCAGGACCTGATAATAACAACTGTAAATTTCTGAAAAAAGTTCCATTCGTGTTGTTCTCCTATATGTCGTACATCCGATACATGGTCTGAAGATCGCGGTAAAAACGCTGTTCGACCAGCTTGCTGCTGCATTCCAATGAGAGGATGCGGCCGGTAAAGGTGCGGACCCAGGGCAGCATTTCATTGCAGTCAAAGGCATGGGTCTCGTACCGGTAGACATGTTCCCCGACCTTTGTGACGCTGCCGCCCCGGCCTTCCCGTTTCAGGCGGTCAACGATGTAACCTTCCCCGGGCTCAATCACCTGAAGGGTCATGGACAGGCTTTCCAGCCGGCGGCCTCCTCCCCCCTGAAAGGATACGCCCCAGAGGCTGGGGCGGTTTTGGGTCAGCTTGTCCAGCAGCGGGCCGTAATCTTCGGCAGTTTCCAGCAGGGCCACATGCTTGAGGGCATCCAGGCGGAAGCAGGAGAAACGCCTGCTCATGCGGAGATATCCGCACAGGAAACGGCGGCCGCTTCTGGTGCTGATAAAGATCTGCAAAGGGACGCATTCCGCAGTGCTTACGGTTCCATGGCGGGAGCTCCTCAGATCCATTCGTACCGCTTTATGCTGATTCATCGCATTCAGAAGCTCCAGGAGAATTTCGTCTTCCAGGGTATGTACAAAGAAGCTGTGTTTCACGCGGAAGGAGCGGTTCTCATGGTCAAACTGCTGGGAGAGTTCATTTCCGATGATCCCGAAATGGCCGGCCATCTGAAAAAAAGAACAGGCGTCCAGAACCTGTCTGTTGGAGCCAAGCCAACGGGCGAGGGAATTGTCCAGGGAGAACAGGACGGTTTTGCCGGATTTCGTTTTTATGAGCAGGCCCTCCTTTTCGTAGGCATTGCATTTTCGGCGGACAGTCTGGATATCAAAGAGGGCTTCATACTGCGTGAGCAGGCTGTCCGTGATCTCTCCCAAAGTGCGGGGGCGGCCGTCCTGAAGCAGATCCAATATCAGAAAGTGAAGGACGATATCGTTGTCTGTGAAGCTTTTGGTTTTCCAGACCCGAAACAGCGGGTTGGTGTCCAGAAGGCTGCTGTCAATGGCAAGGGAAATGCTGGAGCCGCCGGGGGCGTAGTCTTTGCGCACGTAAGGGGCAAGCCAGCTTTCCAGACGCCTTCGCTCATTGTCATAAGTCCGGGGGCTCTTTTCCTTAAAATCGTTTCTGGTTTTGAAGCCGTAGACGAAGAAGTCCCGGACGTAGTCCCTGGTTTTTGGGAAGCTTTTTATCAGTTCGTGGAAGTCGGACATGTTTCGGGGGGCTCCTCTCTGAGATTTTGGATGATGATTTCCATTTTATTATTCTCAGCAACAGGATAATTGCTGTATAATTCCTTTAGCTGATGGTAAGATTCTTTTATATCTGTATGCTTTCCATCAGTTACAATCTCATATATTTCATGGATACTGTAAGGCAGCATTTTCAGCGGGGAACGATTAACCAGTACGAAATAATTTCCGGAGATTTTTACAAATTCCGCAAATTCTTTCGAGAATACAAAATGATTATTTTCTTCAATAAATATAATCGTATCTTTTAATGGATATAATGCTTCTTCCCAGGTACGTCCGACTTCACGGCGCAGATACACATAATAATCGGCATCTGTGGTTACAGAATATCCGGATTCTCTCCCAACCCTCAGATATTCATACATCATATGGAGCAGCGTTGTTTTTCCGGTGGCGCTTTCTCCTTTGATTATCGTAATATTTCTTTTTATAGAAAATTCAAACAGTACTTTTTTGCTTTTTACCCTGAAATGATAACTACCCTTCATCCTGCATGGCCTCCGCTTCCAATAACCCATCCACATACTCTGTCGGATTGCGGACGATTTTTCCTGTATTCATAATCTGGATTTCAAATGTACCCTCAAAACGGATGATGTGCTGCAGATATACGGTCAGGTCTTTTGACTCGGCGATCTTTAAAACCCATTTTGCACAGTTATTTCCGCAGTTGGACAAATTGTATACAAACGAATCGTCTTTCAGCATCAGGATCAGAACCTTTACACCGCCGGATAAATCTTTCGGCGTGATTGCTCCTAAAACAGGACTCTCGATGATATGAGCGCTGATGACAGCGGAATGGTCAACATCCTGAATCATCTCTTTGACAAAAGCATCCTCAATCCATTCATCTTCATATACGTTATCAAAATAGGCAGGAGCGTCATTCATATATTCGGTCCCGCCGTAATACCATATTTTCAACATATTGCGTTTCCTACCTTCCCAATTTTATTCCCGAGAAGCAGCGAGCCAAGCAGCCATGCCGCATGATGCATTAACAGTATACTTTATAGACGGCAGAAAAATCAAGCAGGTCACAGAAAGTTCGCAACTTTTTTGAAATGATCTTTTGGAATATATTTCATATAATTATAGCGCACGGGTATTGGGAGACACTCCCTGCCCGGCGGTGCCTGCAGCGTGCTGTCAGGTATATCATAAATAATCCGTATCTGTTCGGCAATGCCTCAGATACGACTGCAGTCCCATGGAAATTGCTTTTTTGCAATAGGGATTGCTCCTGCAGATTCTTAACCTGGAGGTTAAGAAGGATTTGTGGTGTCGAGGGTTCGACTCCCTTCCGTGCAAACGGTAGCTCAGTGGGTAGAGTACACAACATGATGGTAAGGCAATCAAGCCTGCGGTTCGAATCCGCTCAGGAAAATGCTTTTATCCCGAAATCCGGCACGGCAGTGCGAACCGCTGCCATGCAGTTTGGCCTGCTGCCAGCAGGACGGGGATACCGCAGTAAGGAATTGCCGCAAAATAATTCCAACCGCACAGCTGGAATTATTTTGAGGCAGTTCCTGAGAAGAAAGGGGGAACAGCAGCCCGCAGAAGATATTTCACCGGTTCTTCCGGGTCCGCAGGATCTGACAGCGGATCACAGGATCACAGCGGGGATATCGGGGCGCGGGCCTGCCCTTCCTCCCGGACTGCTGCCAAACCGTGCTGCGCTGCAGCCCGCATTCTGTCCGGCCATGCAGATGTCTGACCGGGCGGAAGGGGCGCTGCACCAGCAGCCATGCCTCCGCATCAGGCTGAAGGATGAGGGATAAAAGGTTACCATTTGCGGCCGGCCAGGCCGTGAACTGCTGCGAGAAAAGTATTGATAAAATGGAAATGAATGAAAATAGATCGGAGGGAAACAGCAATGAAGTATATGATTCAGGATAACCAGGCAGGATTTGTATTAAAGAACGGGATCTTTCAGAAAATGATCACCGCCGGGACGTACCATTTTTCTAAAATAGCAGGTTACAGGGTGGAGATTGAGGAGATGACAGGGGAAGTGGATTATATGGACGTTCCCTATCCGGTTCTTTCGAGAGATCCTGCATTTCTGGAGGCCACCGTACACATGGAGATTCCGGACGGCTCCATTGGATTTCTCTACATAAACGGAAAACTCTCCTCCTATGCAAACCGGAAGGAGTATACCTTCTGGAATGTATTTGACAAGCATGAGATCCGGATCGTGCCGATGACGGAAACGATGACGGGGCCGGAGGTGTCCAGGCAGATGCTTTCTCTTGTTCCCGGAAAGCTCTATACGGAGGTAAAGGTCGGGGAAGGGGAGACCGGGCTGGTGTATTATGACAACGTTTTGCAGAAGCCGCTTTCCAGGGGGATCTACCGTTTCTGGAATTGCAAGCACAGCATTTCCTATAAGGTGCTGGACATGAAGCAGAGGGAACTGGATATTGTCGGGCAGGAGATCCTCACGAAGGATAAGATCGGGATCAGGATGAACGTTTCCTGTATCTATAAGATCCGGGACGCCGTAGAATTTGCCGCAGCCATCTCGGATCTGAAGGGCCAGCTGCACTCCGCGGTGCAGCTGGCGATCCGGGAGATCGTGGGGAATTATAAGCTGGATGAGATTCTGGAGGCTAAGGAGCGGATCTCCGCAGAGATCTATGAGGCGTTAAAGGACAGAGAGGGGATGTTCTGTGTGCATTTCCTGACAGCCGGGATCAAGGACATCATCCTGCCAGGCGAGATCCGGGCGATCATGAACTCCGTGCTGGTGGCGGAAAAGGCCGCCCAGGCAAATGTGATCTCCAGGCGGGAAGAGGTGGCATCCACCAGGTCGCTGCTCAACACGGCCAAGCTGATGGAGGAAAATCAGACACTCTATAAGCTGAAGGAGCTGGAGTATCTGGAGCGGATCTGCGGGAAGGTAGGCGAGATCTCCGTCAATGGAAACGCGGGAATCGTGGAGCAGTTAGGCCGTCTGATGGGGGCGGAGCGGGCGGTGTGATACCGCCCCGATCCATGTCCCCATGTCTTGATTACCGCAAGGGTTTTGATGTCCAATAATCAACATCGTGGGGAAGCCCGATCTCTTTTGCACAGAAGAAAGGAGTGTCTTTCCTGCGAAGCTGCTCCTCATAGTCCTGTAAGGCTTTCAGAGCGTATTTGCCGAGAAGGAGGATTACCGGCATATTGATGATGGTCATGAAGCCCATAGTCACATCGGCGATATCCCACAAAAGGTCGGCGCTCAATCCGGCGCCCGCGAAGATCACCAGCGAGGCGATGATCCGATAGACGATCATAAAGCATTTGCCGGGCGTATGTCCGAACATATAATTGAAAACATGGTCCACATAAAAGAGATTTCCCAACAGGGTGGTAAACGCGAACAGGACCATGGATACGGTGATAAAGAGAGGCCCGAACATCCCCAGCGTACTCTGCAGCGCTTCCTGTACATACGGCGCGCCTGAGAGCGCTTCTGTGGGCTCAATCCCAGAACACATACACATAAATGCGGTTGCAGAGCACAAAAGCAGCGTATCGATGAACACAGACAAAACCTGCACCAGGCCCTGGGCAGCCGGATGGTTCACATCTGCGGAAGCCGACGCGTTGGGCGCGGAGCCGACGCCGGCTTCATTGCTGTAGAGTCCCCGCTTGATCCCGTACATGACGCAGGAACCGCTGAAGCCGCCCATAATGGACCGGAAGTCAAAGGCTTCGCTGAAGATGCGGGAGATCACGGCGGGCAGATAGGTAATGTTCATAACGATCACCACCAGGGAGACCAGCACATAGGCAAGTCCCATCATGGGAACCATCACACTGGTGACCCGGACAATACGCTGTCCGCCGCCCAGCAGGCAGTATCCCACAATGACCGCAAGCACCAGCCCGATGATCCAGGGAGTCAGATTCGGATCATAAAAGCTGTAGGATGCGAAGGTGGACTGCAGGTTGTAAGAGGCCAGCATGTTGAATCCGAATCCATAGGTCAGAACCAGGCATACGGAAAATACGAGCGCCAGCGGACGGCTGTGGAGAGCTGCTTCAATATAATAGGCAGGCCCGCCGTAGCTTCCGTGTGGACCGCGTTTTTTGTAGATCTGGGCCAGGGTGCTTTCGATAAAAGCGGAGGCAGCGCCGATGACGGCAATGATCCACATCCAGAAAACAGATCCGAAGCCGCCCAGGCAGATGGCCGTTGACACGCCGATGATATTACCGGTGCCTACACGGGATGCCGTAGAAACCATGAGCGCCTGGAAGCTGGAAACCTTGTCGTCCCCGCCGGCCGGCTTTTCCATGATGGCCCGGAAAGCCTGCCCGATCATGCGGAACTGAACAAAGCGCGTCCGAACCGTGAAGTAAATACCTCCTGCCAGCAATAAGATGATCAGCAGATAGCCGTACATAAAATCACTGATCCATGAAACAATATTTGAGATCATAATCTTCCTCCTGTCTTTTGAGTACGATTGCCGAATGACAAAAACTATGTTTATTATACAGAAAGTGCTGCGGGAAAGCAAATATTTTCAGAAAATATCGACAGAATGAAAATTCACATCTACCTGTTAAGATTCTATATCGTGTGATTTCACCTAAAAAAGTATTACATTAAGTGACCGTCTGTTCCATATGCCAAGCAGCTTTGGATTCCTGCACGAATGGATATTTGACTGCGAAAGGAAAAGTGATTCACCGGAAACATGAAGATATTTTACAAGACAGAGCCTGGAATAAGGGGTACAATGACTGTGACGGCAATGTAAAAGATTCTGTGAAAAGATGCGGTGAAAAAGCAGCCTGCATCCAAAAACTGCCGGAAGACGGCGGAATGTTCAGGAAAGAGAGCTGCCGTACAGATTTGTTATGGAGGAGATCCGCTATGAAAAAGGAGACACGGACCGCAGTATACGACGAGGAACTAAGGATAGAAGCCTACCGTTTTGAAGGGATCGTGCAGCCGTTTCCGAACCATTTCCATGGACATTATGTCATCGGGCTTGTGGAGGCGGGGCAGCGCGTTCTTTTCTGCAGGGACAGAGAATATGCGCTGGAAAAGGGCAGCATCCTGCTTTTCAACCCGGGCGACAGCCATGCGTGCCTGCAGAGCGGCGGGGAGACATTTGATTACCGGGGACTCAATATTTCCAGGGAGGTTATGCTTGACCTGGCGGAGGAGGTGACCGGAAGGCGGGAGCTTCCGGGCTTTTCAAAGAATGTCATCTATGATGAGGAAGCAGGAGGCTGTCTGTGTCTGCTGCATGAGATGGTCATGACGGGAACCGGTGATTTGGGAAAAGAGGAAGCACTGCTGTTTCTGATTTCGCTCCTGCTCCAAAACTGCGGTCAGCCTTTTGACAGGTGCAGCCCGGAGTGCCGGACGGAGATTGAGAAAGCCTGCGGATATATGGAGATGCATTTTAAGGAACGGATTTATCTGGATCAGATCTGCCGCTGTGCAGGGCTGAGCAAATCCACGCTGCTCCGTGCTTTTACAAAGTCGAAGGGAGTCACGCCCTACCGCTATCTGGAGACAATCCGCATCAACGAAGCAAAAAAACTGCTTGCGGAGGGGATGACGCCTTTGGAAGCGGCCATAGAGACGGGCTTTTCGGATCAGAGCCATTTTTCGAATTATTTCAACCAGTTTATCGGGCTTACGCCGGGAATCTACCGTGAAATCTTTCCACCTGTACGGTTGGATGCTCTTTGAGCATCCAACCCACCTCATTCATTCGTAAAATCCGTGCTTCGCACTTTTGTGCCTGCTAACGCAGTCACATTTTACTCATTAATGAGGTAGGTTGCTAATCCGAAGTCGCATTTTCATCACAATAAATTGCATAAAAATGTGACTTCGGATTGCAACCGTACAGGTGGAAATCTTTTGTGAAAAGGAGGGCTGCGCATATGGGGAGTAGAAAATCAGCCGGGCATCTGGCAGCGCTGTTTACGATTATCATCTGGGGAACGACATTTATATCGACGAAAATCCTTCTGGTAGATTTTCAGCCTGTGGAGATTTTGTTTTTCCGCTTTGTCATAGGATTCGGGGCTTTGATCCTGGCCTGTCCGCGCAGGATGAAAGACGTGGGCCGCAGGCAGGAGAAGGTTTTTGCGCTGGCCGGGCTGTGCGGGATCTGCCTGTACTATCTTCTGGAAAATATCGCGCTTACCTGTACGCTTGCATCCAATGTGGGGGTCATCATCTCGGCGGCTCCGTTTTTTACGGCAATATTGTCAAGGCTGTTCATGAAGTCGGAGGGGAAGCTGGGGCCTGCTTTTTTCGTTGGATTCGGGGTGGCGATGACCGGCATCCTGATGATCAGCTTGAACGGTTCCGGGCCGGAGCTGAATCCGGCCGGGGATATACTGGCGCTTCTTGCGGCTTTTGTGTGGGCCTGCTATTCTATTTTGATGAGAAAGATCGGAGACTTCGGGTATCCGGTGATCCTTGCCACCCGCAGGACATTTTTTTATGGGATACTGTTTATGGTTCCGGCGTTGTTTGTGTTTGACTGTAAGATCGGGGCGGAGAGGTTTGCGGATGGAACGGTTATGTTCAATCTCCTCTATCTGGGGCTGGGGGCGTCTGCCCTTTGCTTTGTTACGTGGAATTTTGCGGTGCATGTACTGGGGGCGGTGAGGGCAAGCGTCTATATTTATATGGTTCCGGTGATCACGGTTGTGACTTCCGCGCTGGTTCTGAAAGAGCCGGTCACCTGGATGTCGGCCGGAGGGACGTTGCTGGCAGTCGCAGGGCTTTTTATTTCCGCGAAGCAATGAGCCAAGTAGGTATACCTTGTGAAACGGCTGGGCTAACTGTTTTTTGGAGTCAGAAACAAGGAATTGAACCCTGAAGATCCGTATGATATAATAATTTTACTTTTACGAGGAACGTCAAGGAAAATTCAGGATGGTGGATTATGAATCAAAAACAGAACGCCCCAAAGCCATGGCAATTCGACCTGGAAGAGTATATCCGGCAGGGAGAAGCCGGGAAAGCGGAAAAGAGCTGCGCGTGGAAAACGGCAATCGGCCTGCAGGATGTGGACGGACTGGAGACATCGGCATATCTGCTGGAGACAGCGAAGGAGCATATTGAGGGATATATTGATATTGATACTGCGCGGAAACGGATCGACAGCTATTACGAGACCCGGACGGAGCGCAGGGAAGAGGAAAAGGGTACGGAGGAGGCAGACAGGGTTGCTGCACGGATCACCCAGATTCTCAGCGAAAAGACATTCCAGTTTTCACCGGCGGAATACAGGATGATCCATAAGCGTCTTTTCTTTGGTATCTACGATCACGCAGGAATGACCCGCACCTATAACATTACGAAAAAAGAATGGGTGCTTCATGGAAAAAGTGTATTTTATGCGTCGGCAGACAGCATCAATGCGACGTTAGAATACGATTTTGGACAGGAAAAGCAATTCTCTTATAAAGGGCTGTCATTGCAGGAATCCGTAAGGCATCTGGCAAAATTTACTTCTGATATCTGGCAGATTCATCCGTTTTGCGAGGGGAATACAAGGACTACGGCCGTATTTATTGTGAAATATCTGAAAACATTTGGATTCCATATCAACAATGATGCGTTTGCAGAGCATTCCTGGTATTTTCGAAATGCCCTTGTGCGTGCGAATTACAACGATCTGACGCGGGGTATCCATGCAACTACGGAATATCTGGAGCATTTTTTTGGAAATCTGCTGTTAGGTACGGATTATGAGTTAAAGAATCGAAATCTGGTGATTGATGATGGATTTTTATAAACGGATGGAACTGGTATGTGAGCGGATTCCGGCAGGACGGGCAGCGTCCTACGGACAGATCGCCCTGCTCTGCGGAAAGCCGGGCAATGCCCGGCAGGTTGGTTATGCCCTGCGGCGGGGACGGGCAGGGGAGAGCGTACCCGCCCATCGGATTGTGAATGCAAAGGGGATCTTAAGCGGCGCGGAGGCTTTTGATACTCCGGAGACCCAGAAGCGGCTTCTGGAGGGGGAGGGCGTCCGGGTGCAGAAGACGGATGCGGGCTGGCGGGTGGATCTGAGAGAATACGGATGGGTCAACTCGATCGAAGAGGCGGAGGAGCTTTACCGGATTTTTCAGGAAAGGGGAATATAAAAGAGAGGGCCGGTGATGATACATCACCGGCTCATTCGATTACTTCCCGTCGTTTGCGTTCACCTTCCTCCAGCGCCCGCAGCGTATTGTCATGGAGAAGCTCTTTGGCAAATTTGTCCTGTCCCACGTAATAGGAATACATGATATCCAGCATGACCAGAATGGGAAACTGGGGGGAGATCACATTGCCGTGGTTCAGATGCCGGAGGGACGGCAAAAGTACGATCTCGTCGCAGAACTCTTCGAAGATGCCCCGGTTCTTGGCGGTCAGGATGACCGTCTTGGCGCCTCTGCGGTGGGCCTCCCTGAGCAGGTAGAGCACATCCTCCTTTTCCCCGCTGATACTGATTCCGAATACCAGGCTGTTTGAGTCCTGGAACACGGCCTGCATGCGCATCAGGTCGGTGTCCTTGATGGAATCAATGTCTACCCCGATCCGCATAAAACGTAATTCCATTTCTTCGGCTGTCAGGCCGGAGCTCCCCCGGCCGCACACAAAGACCCGGCCAGACTGGTTGAGATACCGGCCGATCCGGGCAATCTGGGCCTCGTCTACCAGGCTGTAGGTCTTATTCAAAAGCTCCTGGTAGGCGTTGAGGATCATCCTTGTATTGCCGGTCATGGATTCCTGTTTTTCTACGAAAGTCTCTTCGTACTGGTATACGAACTCACGATACCCCCGGTAACCGCATTTTTTGGCAAAGCGGGACAGCGAGGCTTCAGATACATACAGCTTTTCGGAAATGGATTTTGCGGAAAAATCCATTTTCTTACGGTTCTGTATGAAAAAATCTGCGATCGTTTTTTCGACCATTGTAAAGTTATCATAATTCGATTCGATCATGGGGACTACGGATTTTACATAATATTCCATTGGTTCCTTACCTGTTGTTTTGAGACGGATGTATTTTCTGAAACACGTTTGTACAGATACTCACAGCAAAATGCATTTGCTGTGAGTATCGTATCGACCGCAAAGCGGCTTATTTTCTTTTATACAGAGCGGCGCTGCATAAAGTGATAGAACGCCCCCAGCATTCCGGCATCATTTCTGTGCTTCGCGAATGCGATCCTTGTGCGGGAACAAATGCTCGGGATCAGGTACTTTTCCAAGGTGCGTTCCATCAGGGGCCTCAGATATTCTTCCTGGGCCATGATTCCTCCGCCCAGGACCACTGCCTCCGGGTTGATCACATAGCAGATGTTCGCGATTCCCTGTCCGAGGACATCGGTCATTTCCTCGATTGCACGGACACAGAGCCCGTCGCCCTTTTTGGCCTCTTCAAAGATGCGGTAACCGTTCCAGACCTCTGCCGGTTCATTTTTCCATTCGGCAACTTTTCTGGTGAGAATGCTTGCTGCCCCCAGTGTCTGAAAATCACTTCCGGCCATGTGCATGTACCCCACCTCACAGGCGCTGTTGCTAAAGCCGTGGAATACTTTGCCGTCCGCAATGATACAGCCCCCGATGCCGGTTCCGATGGTCAGCATGAGGGCGGGGGAGCAGCCTTTGGCCGCGCCGGACACGGACTCCGCAAGGCCGGCGCAGTTCACGTCATTTTCCACTTCACAGGGAATTTTAAACCGCCGCTCCATCACTTCTTTAAACCGTGTGCCCGTATAATGGGGAATCAGCGGAGCTGCGTGAAAGATCTCACCTTTTTCGGTGTCCACCATGCCTGCGGTAGAGATGCAGATGCCGCTGATCCGATTTGCGCCGATGTATTTGTCCGCGATGCCGACCGCCTTTTCCAGAATGGACGGGCCGCCTTTGTAGGCTTCGGTGCGCATCTGGCTGCGGCAGAGAAATTCGCCGCCTTCGCTTAAGATGCCGTATTTGATGGCAGTGCCGCCGATATCTATGGTTACATATTTATTCATATCTGCTCCCCTCTATTATAATATATTACTGCTGCTTCGGCAATCTGATTTCATAGGAATGCTTATGGAACATGAAATAGATGGTTATCGTTCACTCCTGGACCGTGCACTACGTTGCACGGTCACAGCAACATCAGATGTGTACCTTGAAGATTGCCTTTTTTATGGTTTCTGATTTTTCGGCGGCAACGGCCGTGCGGTGGGCGTCGCTTGGAAAGCAGATCAGGAAATCCCCGCTTTTGAGTACAACGGAGCTGTTCTTAGGGCCATCCATGGGAAGAAAATCATCCGCCGGCACGTAGTCCTTCACATCCATATCCTGGATAAAATTCAGGTCGATCTGTTCGGTGCCGTCCAGCATCAGGTGGATGTCCAGGTATTCCCGATGGGCCTCCCAGAAACGTTTTTCTGCCTCTACGGTCTGATACTCAACGATGTTGACAAAGAGACGTTTTCCGTCAATCTCATGGCTTCCTTTTTCATAGGCTTTCAGGTCGTGCGAGCCTGCGTAATCGAAGCATTCCTTAACTGCGTCTTCCAGGAATGCGTATTCTTTTAAATTCTGTATATTTCCGAATATCATATCTGTTCTCCTGTTCTTCGGGCAGACCGCTGCAGGCCGCACCCTGATCAGGTACGTCCTGCAACGATGGACTCATGCCCGGGTATTTTGTAAAGATGGGTTCGGTTTTCTATTTGAAGACCGTTGTGTTGGGCGCCGGTACGGAGGTATCGCCTGTCATCTTCCGGGAAATGATACTTGCCGGGATCCCCACTGCCAGAGATACCGCGATGGATATCAGGGAGTAGGACCAGATGGATACCGAGCCTGCCGGAGCAAAATACTTGATCCCTACCATCACAGCGGATGCCGCGATAAATGCCAGTGTTGCGCCGAAGGTATTTGCCACCTTGGTAAATGCGCCCAGGATGAAGGTTCCGATGAGGATTCCGAGTACCAGTCCCATGAATCCGTTGAACCATTCGTATGCGGACTTCACGCCGCCGTTTGCCAGTACCATGGATACGATGATGGAGAAAATACCTACGATCAGGGATACGTACTGGCCGATCTTGGTCTGTGTCTCAAAGCTTAATTCTTTCTTGGTAAGCCTTGCCTGGATGTCCAGGGTCCAGCTTGCGGCTACAGAGTTCAGCCCGGTTGACAGGGTGGACTGGGATGCCGCGTAGATCGCTGCAAGGAGCAGGCCGGTGATTCCGACCGGAAGCTCAAACGCGATGTAGGACGCGAAAATCTGATCCTGCGCCGCTGCCGGTGGAAGGGTATTCTGCTGATAGAACACATAGAGTCCGGTTCCGATCAGGTAGAATACGGTGGCGATAAAGATGGAAAGAGCTCCGTTGGTCAGCATCATTTTGTTTAACTTCTTCGTATCTGTCGTGGTCGTGAAACGCTGTACGATATCCTGGCTGGATACATAGGAGCCCATGGTGTTGAAGCCCGCGCCTACGATCATGATGAATACGCTGTCTTTTAAGATATTGATGTCAAATATGGGCTGGTCTACTGCCAGGAATTTGTGGTCTGCGGCAAATGCACCGAAGATCGCTCCGATTCCTCCGTCAATGTGTGCCAGAAGGAATACCAGAGCAAAGGTGACGCCGATGAGCAGTACGGAGCCCTGGATAAAGTCGGTCCAGAGTACGGATTTCAAGCCGCCGGTGTAGGAATAGATGATCGCGATCACACCCATGATGATGATCAGCAGGTTGACGCTGATTCCGGTCAGGCTTCCCAGTACCATACAGGGCAGGTACATGATGATGGACATACGCCCTACCTGGTAAATGATAAACATAACCGCGCCCAATACGCGGAGCCCCTTGCTTTCGAACCGCAGCTCCAGATAATGATAGGCCGTATCAATATCCAGCTTGCTGTAGATCGGCAGGAAAAACTTGATGGTCAGCGGGATGGCAAGCAGCATACCGAGCTGTGCGAACCACATGATCCAGGTTCCCGCATAGGAATTTCCTGCAAGCGACAGGAAAGATATGGGGCTTAACAGGGTTGCGAAGATGGATACGGAAGTCACCCACCAGGGCACGGTGCCGTCACCCTTGAAATATTCTTTTCCCTTCATTTCTCTCTTTGCGAAGTGAAGGCCTGCGAACAGGACTGCAGCCAGATACACAACTAAAATAACCAGATCTATCATTGTAAAACCTTGCATAGATTCTCCTCCTTTTTCTCATTCGCTGCCGGCACAAGGATATGCATTACCGTGCCGGCTATAGATATTATCCTCTGCAGAAAGTCTGCCGGAGCAGGCTTCCTGCATTTTCTCTGTAGTGCCGGCTTAACAGCCATATTCCGCCTTCGCATTCTGGATCATCTGTGCTGCTTCTTTGACTACTTCCGCGTCGCTCTCGATCAGGGAAGCCAGAGGCGCCCTTACGCTGCCCAGTTCCAGACCTTCGTTCTGCTTTAAGACCGCTTTGATGATGCCGTACATATTTCCGTGTCCGGAGCACAGCTTATAGATGATCTCATTGACTGTATACTGGAGCTTCCGTGCCTGTTCCATCTCATTTGCCTTCACCAGGGCTTCCAGCTTTAGGAACAGCTCCGGCATTGCGCCGTAGGTTCCGCCGATGCCGCCTTCCGCACCGATGGCAAGGCCGCTGATAAACTGCTCGTCGGGACCGTTGAAAATGATGTAATCCTCACCCGCGGCCTGCTTGAACATCTGGATATCCTGTACCGGCATGGATGAATTTTTCACGCCGATGACGTTCGGGTTTCTGCGCATTTCGGCAAACAGTCCCATCGTCAGGGCTACGCCTGCGAGCTGGGGGATGTTGTAGATCACAAAGTCTGTATTCGGTGCGGCGGAGCTGATATCATTCCAGTATTTTGCAATGGCATGCTCTGGCAGACGGAAATAGATCGGGGGGATGGCAGCGATGGCGTCTACGCCCAGGCTCTCCGCATGCTTCGCCAGTTCCATACTGTCCTTGGTGTTGTTGCATGCCACATGGTTGATCACGGTGAGTTTGCCGTCAGCGGCTTTCATGACATTTTCCAGGACGATCTTCCGGTCTTCTACACTCTGGTAAATGCATTCTCCGGACGAACCATTGACATAGACGCCCTTCACGCCTTTTTCTACAAAATATCTGGTCAGTGACTGTACGCCCTCGGGGCTGATATTTCCGTTCTCGTCGTAGCAAGCGTAAAATGCGGGGATGACTCCTTTGTATTTGTTAAGATCTCTCATGATTTTTCTCCTTTTTTAATGTGGATGCAGAAAACGTTTTCCAACTGTGCGGCTGCACGAATTTTGCGAACTGATCAATGGGTTGGAACTCTGTTTACGTTTTTCTGCTGTTTTGCATTGCGATATATAAAAAAATTATCTGGTACAGTATTTTGCCGGATTGAATCTGTCATTCAGCCTGGCATGGTTCCGTCACATTTTTTGCCTGGTAAATGTTGTTGACGGATCAGCACTGCCTCAGACTTCCAACCCTTCAGCAAATGATTTCGTAATGAGCTGGGGCCTTGTGATGCATGAGCCTACGACAACGCAGAAGGCTCCAAGATCGATGACCCGGCGCGCCTTTTCCGGTGTGTTGATGTTGCCCTCCGCAATGACCCGGTGCTTCACGTTGGCGAGGATCTCCCGGATGATCCGGAAATCGTCTGCCTCGATCTGGTCTCCCTTGCTCTGGGGGGTGTAGCCTACCATGGTGGTTCCGATAAAGTCGAATCCCAGCTCGTCCGCATGGAGAGCTTCCTCAATGGTCGAGCAGTCCGCCATCCAGAGCTGATCCGGGTAGCGTTCCTTTACCTGGTGAAAGAAATCATCCAGCGTCAGATTGCCGGGACGCAGGCCGCCGGTCGCGTCCAGGGCGATGATCTCCGGTTTGACCTCCATCAGCTCCTCCACCTCTTTCATGGTCGGAGTGATGTAAATGCTGCTGTCCTCATAGTCTCTTTTTACGATTCCGATGACCGGAAGGTCTACCTGCGACTGGATCTCACGGATGTCCTCCCGGGTGTTGGCGCGGATCCCCATTGCGCCCCCTTCTTTTGCGGCCAGCGCCATCCTTCCCATAATAAAGGAAGAATGCAGCGGCTCGTGGGGAAGAGCCTGGCACGAGACGACCAGCTTCCCTTTTAGTTGTTCCACACATTCCCTCATAGACTTACTCCTTTCATCTCATAGAATGTTGATGAATCCGCCCTTTCGGGCTTTGTTTATCGCTTCTGATATTCAGTATAGCATTGAAGAAAATATTTTCAATAGATACACATGGTTCTGAAAGTTCTTTCGTTCTTTTCAAAAAAGGACGCAATTTGATAGAAAATTCAGATGTGTTTTTGGGCAGATTGCACAATCCCAGGTTACTTCTTTCTGACTTTGAAAATACCTGTAAGTTCAAAACGGGGGTTTGCCGCTTCGGTTCAGTTTATGCATACCTGAAAAGTATATGGATTTGGAGAGGATTTATTCGTGTGCGAAAATAGATCGAGGGAAAGGGTTCGATATTTTATTGCAGTAAAAGGAAAATTGAAGCTGTCTTTTCCTGCTGCGATAGAGTATAATTATAACTGTCCAGAGCAGGGCTGCGGCGGAGAGGAGGAAGCGGCAATGGGAAAAATATTTAATGTGAGTGGGGACTGCAAACCGAATCTGCACTATATGGTAGATATCAGTGAGCGCCTTCGAAAGATAAAAGAGCTTGTAGACAGAGGAGAATATTTTTCGATTCACCGTGCACGGCAATATGGGAAGACCACAACCTTGCGGGCATTAAAGAGATATCTGCAGGAAGAGTATATTGTACTCAGCCTGGATTTTCAAAAACTGGATGCGGCAAAATTCGAGAATGGAAATATGTTTTCGCTGGCATTTGCGTCTTACTTTATTCGTTTGCTGAGGAGAGAATGTGCAGACAGAACAGATGAAATGGAGGAACAATTGAACGAACTGTGGGAAATAGTATGCAAAAGCCACAGGACATTTACTTTGTTTGATTTGTTTGGATATCTAAGCCAGATCTGCGGGGCGGCAGAGCAGCCGATCGTCATGTTGATTGATGAAGTGGACAGTGCTGCAAATAATCAGGTGTTTTTAGACTTTCTGGCACAGTTGAGAGGATATTATATAGACCGGGATGAAATGCCGATTTTCCAGTCTGTGATTCTGGCTGGAGTATATGATATAAAGAGTCTGAAGTTAAAAATACGCATAGAAACAGAACATCAGACAAATAGTCCGTGGAATATTGCGGCAGATTTTGATATCGACATGAGCCTGCCTGAAAATGGGATTGCGGGAATGCTGGAAGATTATGAGCAGGATAACCGGACAGGGATGAATGTTCGGGAATTGGCGGCTTTGATATACGAATATTCATCCGGGTATCCGTTTCTCGTATCCAAAATCTGTAAGCTGATCGATGAAAAAACAGCAGGCAGCCGGGAATTTCCGGATAAAAATTCGGCATGGACCAGGGAAGGATTTTTGGCGGCAATTCGGATGCTTCTTCAGGAGGAAAATACGTTGTTCGAGTCTCTCGACAATAAGCTGATTGATTTTCCGGAGCTGAAGCAGATGCTGCAGGATTTGTTGCTGAAAGGCAGGATGGTCGAATATGTGCCCGGAGATACGGGGATACGGATGGCTGTCATGTTCGGATTCGTTACATTGAATAACGGGATTGCCGTCGTTTCAAACCGGATATTTGAAACACGGCTTTATAATGGATTTCTTGCGGAAAAGGCCAGGCAAATAGAGATTTCACAGATTGCCGCGAATGAGAAGAACCAATTTATTGTCAGTGGACAACTGGATATGGAACGGGTTCTTCAAAGGTTTGTCAGTCACTATTCGGAGCTGTTCGGGGCGTGTCATGAACATTTTCTGGAAGACAATGGGCGCTGTATCTTCCTGCTTTATATGAAACCAATTATCAATGGAACGGGAAATTACTACATCGAGTCAAAGACAAGGTCGAACAGGCGCACAGATTTGATTATTGACTTTTGCGGAGAGCAAAAGATCGTGGAACTGAAGATCTGGCATGGGGAAGAGTACAACCGGCGGGGAGAGGCACAGCTTTCGGAATATCTGGAAGAATATCATCTGAAACGGGGCTATATGGTCAGCTTCAACTTTAATAAAAAAAAGCAGATCGGCGTCAACAAGATTGTATGCGGCGATAAAGTATTGATAGAGGCGGTTGTCTGAAGAAAGGCAGGACAAAAAAAGTATATCTTTTTTTGTCCTGCCTTTTTTGGAGGGTACAAAAAAGTCTAAATATGAGAATAAATCTGGATAATTAAACGAAAGTTTTTCCTCGTTCTTTCTATTATAATGTACTCAAGATCAAGAGAAAAAGAAAAGGAGAACAAAAAGCTATGAAATTAGGATTTGTAAGTGCGATTCTGGACACATGGACGTATGAGGAAATGATGGATTTTGCATCTGACCATGGATTCGAATGTGTGGAAGTGGCATGCTGGCCGCAGGGGAAGGCGGAGAGAAGATATGCGGGCGTAAGCCACATTGACGCGGAGCGTGTACTGGAGGATGATACATATGCTGCGCATATCACGGACTACAGCAAAGAAAAGGGCGTGCAGATTTCTTCTCTTGCATATTATCCCAATACCATGGACGGAAATCTGGAGAAACGTGAGGCGGCTGTGTCTCATCTGAAAAACCTGATCAAGGCGAGCCATAAGCTCGGAATCGGCATGGTGACCACATTTATCGGAAGGGATCAGACAAAGAATATCGAGGAAAACCTGGAACTGGTGAAAGAGGTTTGGCCGTCCATCATCAAAACAGCGGAAGAGAATGATGTGAAGATTGCCATCGAGAACTGCCCCATGCTCTTCGGACCGGATCAGTGGCCGGGCGGACAGAACCTGATGACCACTCCGAAGATCTGGAGACAGGTATTTGAGATTCTGAACAGCGACAACCTGGGAATCAACTATGACCCGTCCCACTTTGTATGGCAGATGATCGACTATATCAAGCCGATCTATGAATTTAAGGACAAGATTTTCCACGTACACTACAAGGACATCAAGGTTTATCCGGACCGCCTGAACGACTGCGGCATCATGGCATATCCGCTTGACTTCATGTCACCGAAGCTTCCGGGACTGGGAGATGTGGACTGGGGCAAATATGTTTCTGCGCTGACGGACATCGGCTATGACGGATGCACCTGTATCGAAGTCGAGGACAAGGCATTCGAGGGAACCAAGGAGAAGGTGGAAGATTCCCTTGTACTGAGCCAGAGATATCTGCGGAATTTTGTCATCTGATGTTACGATTTGTTACTGTGAATAGTAACTACGATTTACAGTCGTATCAAAAATAATCCTTTCTTTTTTATCCTGCCTTCGTATGAGGGCAGGACATAGCTAAAATATCATATAAAAACAGGACAATTGAAGGAATGTTTCCTTTGCGGAAACAACTTATAATAGAATCAGCGAAAGCGGAACAGTAAAAACAAAAGGAGAACAAAACAATGAGCAAATTGAGAGTAGCAATCGTTGGATGCGGCGGTATCGCAAATCAGAAGCATATGCCTTCGATCAAGGCGAATGAGGACAAGGCTGTTATGGTAGCGTTCTGTGACATCATTCCGGAGCGGGCGGAGAAGGCATGTAAAGAATATGGTGCAGAGGGCGCAAAGGTTTACACAGATTACAAGGAGATGCTGGCGGATACGAGCATCGAGATCGATGTGGTTCACGTATGTACCCCCAACGTGGCGCACTGCCCGATCACGGTTGCTTCCTTTGAGGCAGGCAAGCATGTGATGTGCGAAAAGCCTATGGCGCACAATACCGAGGACGCCCAGAAGATGCTGGACGCATGGAAGAAATCCGGCAAGAAATTTACCATCGGTTACCAGAACCGTCTCCGTGACGATACCCAGACGCTGCATGCTTCCTGTGAAGCAGGGGAGCTTGGGGATATCTACTTTGCAAAGGCACATGCGCTGAGAAGAAGAGCGGTTCCTACCTGGGGCGTATTCCCGAACAAGGCGCTGCAGGGCGGCGGTCCGCTGATCGACATCGGAACCCATGCGCTGGACATTACACTGTGGATGATGAACAACTACGAGCCGGCTTCTGTATCCGGACAGGTATTCTACAAGCTGGGACGCCAGGCGGACGGCCCGGAAGGAAATGTATTCGGCCCATGGGATCCGGAGACATTTGAGGTAGAGGATTCCGCATTTGGTCTTGTAAAGATGAAAAACGGAGCGACCATTTATCTGGAAGCATCCTGGGCGCTGAACGTGCTGAAGTCCATGGAAGCATCCACCACACTGTGCGGAACCAAGGGCGGAGCTGAGATCCATCACGGCGGAAGCTATCCCCAGGACGAGCTGATCTACAACACGGTAGAGCACAACCAGTTGATGGAAAAGACCATCTCCCCGGCAGGCGTGGTAGACTTCTTCGAAGGCGGCGCGGCAGCAGAGGCAGTGAGGGAGCAGGAGCAGTGGCTGAACGCGATCATTAACGACAGCGAGCCTCTTGTAAAACCAGAGCAGGCATTTGTAGTGACTCAGATCCTGGAGGCAATCTACAAATCCGCGGAGACTGGGAAAGAGGTATACTTTGACTAAAGTAAGGAACAGCAGCACTCTGTGAAAGCAGATCGTGCAAGCAAGCTTGCAAAGAGCTGTTTTTACAGAGTGGTATTGGGCGGGACGCCCAATCAGTCTCAGACAGGAGCTGCGAAAGCAGCGGATAGTCTGCGAAGCAGACGAGTCTGAGACCTGCAGTTCCAGACGGATGAGAAGAACAGCAGCACTCTGTGAAAGCAGATCGTGCAAGCAAGCTTGCAAAGAGCTGTTTTCACAGAGTGGTATTGGGCGGGACGCCCAATCAGTCTCAGACAGGAGCTGCGAAAGCAGCGGATAGTCTGCAAAGCAGACGAGTCTGAGACCTGCAGTTCTGGACGGATGGGAAGAACAGCAGCAAGCTTTAAAACAGAAACTTCGTAAATCGGAAAGGAAGAAAATAATGGAAAAAATAAAATTGGGTATCGTCGGCTTTGGCTTTATGGGCCACTGCGATGCGGACATGATGAATACATTTGACGAGATCGACCTGGTAGCGGTTGCGGATACGAATCCGGACCAGCTCAAAGACGCGCCGGAGGGCGTGGAGACATATGCAAATATTGACGAGATGCTTGCCAACGCGGATATCAATGTCGTGATGGTATCCACACCGAACCCCAGCCATCCGGAGATGGTGAAGAAGGCGGCGGCAGCGAAAAAGCATGTCATCTGTGAGAAACCGGCAGCCATGAGCATTGCGGAATATGACGAGATGGTTGCGGCATGTAAAGAGAACGGCGTGCTCTTTACCGTGCATCAGCAGAGAAGATGGGATAAAGACTACCGGATCATGAAAGAAGTCTATGACAAGAACCTGGTTGGGGATATGTACATTATCAAATCCCAGCTCTACGGTGTAAACGGCAACATGCATGACTGGCACATTTATCCGGAGATGGGCGGAGGAATGCTCTATGACTGGGGCGTACACCTGATCGACCAGATGCTGGATATGGTGAAGTCCGAGGTAGTATCCCTCTATGCGGATGTACAGAATGTCATCAATGAAAACGTAGACGACTATTTCAAGATCATCCTGAAATTCAAAAACGGCGTGACCGCAGAGATCGAGCTGGGAACCTATTACCTGACACCGAAGCGCGCATGGTTCATCGGCGGAAAGAAAGGCTCTGCAATCATCGACGGATTCGGCGGAGAAGGCAAGATTGTCCGCACCGCGCATCTGCTGGAGAACGTACCCGGCAAGATCACGATGACTGCTGCAGGCCCCACAAGAAGCTTCGGCCCGCCGGAGCCGGGACTTCTTTCCGAAGAACCGCTGCCGGAAGTAAACGTGGCGCACAGGAATTATTTTGAGCATTTCCTGAAAGCATTCAATGGAGAAGAAGAGATCATTGTAAAACCGGAACAGGTAAGACGGGTGCTTCGTCTGATGGATGCGGTGAGAGAATCCGCAAAGACCGGAAAATCAATCGCATTTGAGGAATAATTGGCGAGTTGGAGTTAGATTTCACGCAGGCGTGATATGCAGCGGTTATGATTTCGGATGCCCTGCACCTTGCTGCAGGGCATCCGGCCGGTATAATAACAGTTAAATAAAGAAGGGCAGGTAACGTAAACCTGCCCTTCTTTATCATATTCAGCGACTGCTGTCTTGTCTGAAATGAGGAAAACTCAAGCGGAATAACTGCTGCATTGTTTTTCATCAAGAGCAAAATTACAGCAGCGGTTGGCAAGGCTTTCCCAAGCTTTTAATAGAAGGACTGGACTTTTTCAGTCCAGCCCCATCCTTTTTTGGTTCCCACTTGGTGGTAGGGTACACCGCTTTTTTAGCTCCCACTTAATGGTAGGGTACACCGCTTTTTTGAGTATTACTACTCACTAATTATTATATTTTGTAAAGCAGATCATGTCAATACATTTTTGAAGGGTAGGCAGAATAAACGCACGAACAGTAAAGAGGACTTATTTCCCCATTTATTTGGCCAGTTCGTCAATTGCATCCAGCATATCATTATCGTATAATACTTTCAGGACAGCAAGGATTACAGGAATCTCCGTTTCCAGGTTCCTGCCTATTTTGTTACGGATCCGCTTCATGCTCCTATGATAGTAAACTTTCAACAACTTTATAATGAACATGACAAACCTTCTGACCAGACCAAGATTGTGTATCCCGTTTTTCTCTTTTGAACGCAGTTGATCTTCTTTGAATACGATATCAAGCACCCAATGCAGGCCATTTTCGATATTCCAATGCCGACGCGCAACAATTGCGAACAGTTTTGCGATTGGCTTGATGCTGCATAGATAATACCGTTCTTCTATTGATACTTTGCCGGTTTCTTTTTGGATAATTGTCTTCCTTTCATACCCTATGGATGTCAGCTTTTCCCAGTCTTTCCTGTCTTCAAACCAGTTTAAATCGTCTGTGATAAAGTATTCTCTTGTGATGGTATTGTAGGTTGTTTCTTCGATTTCCTTGAAATACTGCCCTTCCTTTGCCAGGATCTCTTTGAGGAGTTCTTCATAGGCAAAGTATTCCTTGACCTCAAGATATACGGTTCTCTGGTTTTCCTTCAAGGCAAGGCAGTAATCCCCGTGTGCCTCTTTGATAATTGCTTTTGCGGTTGCTTTCTGCGTATTCATGGCATCCGCAGTCACCACACAGCCTCTGCAGTCTATTTGTTTCATGACTTTCTGCATTTCCGGAATCTCATTGCTCTTTTCGTCAATCCGCGTGGAAGAAAGGCTGATCCCCCATTCTGTTGACATCACATTAAATTCATTGAGGTTCCGCCTTTGTGTGGGATCTTTGCTGTTCTTTTTTCCGGTATTGTGGGTTTCTTTTCCATCCGCCGCAATCACATCTCTGATATAACAGTCCAGCTCATCATTTTTATAAAGATATTCATCCAGCTTTCCCCCGGCCACAGTGACAATCCGTATCAGGATATTTACCAGCATGCCCTGCAGTTCGTCCGAATGCAGGAGAGAAAAGACTCTTTGGATCGTATCATGGGAAGGAATCCCGTGAGGCAGTTTCAGATATTGTTTCAAAGTCTCCCTTTCGTCTACCGCAAAATCGGCGATATCTGTCCATTCATCATTTCCTGCAAGGACGCCAAAGAAAGCAATCCCGACAATATCTTTCATGGAATGCCACACCTTCGCCTGCTGTCGGCTGTCCGTAAGTTGGTCTGCCTGTATGGAATACTCTTCCATAAATATCTTGTCTAAATCTTTTATCCCCAGTCCCCTCAATTCTTCTACTCGGATATGGATGGTTTCTGATAAACTCTGAAGCCTGGTATCTTTCTTTGACATCTCTTTTATTTGCCTTTCTAAACTATAATCTGGTTTATTTCAGGCATAGTATACACGATTTTCGATGTCAGATAAAGAGTGTTGGAAGAATATTCCCTCGTGAATACGCACAATTTTAACTGAAATATACCCACATGTTCATTCATGCGTTTATTCTGGAAGGGTAGGGAATTGAAACCTGCCCTTCTTTGTGATACCATGATAGATACAGATTGGGTGAATCGGGACAGTGTAAGCGTAAAAAATGATACGGAATCTGTACACATGAAAATCTGATTTGTAAATTGCCTGCAAAGGGGAAATGGATATGAATGTTCTTCAGGGTTTGACAGAATTATACAATCACCTTTCTTTTGACAGTACATACCGGAATGTCTGCAGAGGGATCCTCGAGAATCTGGAGGAAGCGGCGGACGGCAGTATTTATGATATTGCGGAGCTGACGAACTCATCCCGGACGACAGTGTGGCGGATGGTGCAGAAGCTGGGGTATCAGAATTTTACGGATTTTCATCATGAATTGAAACGGGCGGTGAAGCAGTATACCTACTACAATCGGCTCCTGCCGCCGGAACAGAGCCAGGATGCCGTAAGTGTGAAGGATGCCATGCTGGCACAGGCCATAGAAACCTGTGAGACCGTGCGGGATCAGATTGATGCAGATGAGGCGGAACGGATTGCCGAGGAACTGAGCGACGCGGATAAGGTGGTCTTCTATACACCTTATAAAAACAGCGCCATACTCTCGCTGCAGCAGAATCTTGCCATGGACGGGAAGGAGACGGGATATTACTGCCTGCTTCCGGATATGATGGAGGACAGCAGTACATTGACGGAGCAGAGTATTGTCATTGTCAATATGATCGAACATGTGGAAACTATGGACATGGAGCCGGTGTTTGCCAATATCAAGGCAAAAGGGGCGAAGGTATATGGCGTGTCGAAGCGGTATAAAAAGTATCTGGACAGGGAATTGTTCCGGGGCAGTAGGGAAAAGGTGGTAACAGGGGTCCTTTTGTTTGACCTGTATTTTCTGATGCTGAGTGAGATATACCGGATGAAATATATTCGGTAAGTGTGAAAAAAGGGTAAAAGAATCTGGTTTCAAATTTGAAACCAGATTCTTTTTTGGTGGAACATTGTTGCTGAGGAAGAACGCCGATGAAAAATTCCTGCCTTATAATGGAGACATAAACAAAGAGAAAACGAAAGGAGTTATGAAAGCGATGAAGTACAGTTTATGTGCAGACATTATGTTTGTGGCAGTCGGCGAAAAAGGGCCTGTCTGGCCGGATACGGACGGAATCATTGAGGGCATGAAGCTGGCAAAAAAGAACGGATTAACGGGGATTGAAATGTTTGATCTGGAGGGAAGAGATCTGGACCGCATTGCCGCGGCGGGAAAGGAACTGGGGATTGAGATCCGCGCATGTGTTTCCGCGGGAGCCTCTCTTCTGGGAGACCCGGCTAAGACAGGGGAGCTGGTTTCCCTTTTTACACAGAGTGTGCCAAAGGCTAAGCAGATCGGGTGTAGCAGACTGATCCTGAATGCGGCTGATTATGCGAAAGATCTTTCCGCAGAGAAGGTTCTTGCGGCGATGGAGGATGCATTGAAGCGCCTTGCTCCGATTGCTGAGAAAGAGGGGGTAACAGTACTTGTTGAGCCGCTGACGGGCGGATTCTTTACAAGCTCGAAACAGGCATTTGGCTTAATTAAGAACGTAGGAAGTGAACATGTAAAGCTTCTTTATGACATGTTCCACTTCCAGAATATTGAGGGACAGATTACGGAGACGATCAAGGCGAATCTGGAGCTGATCGGAGATCTTCACGGGGCAGGGGCGCCGATGAGAGCGGAACTGACAGTAGGAGAGCTTGATTATGCGTTTATTTTGAATACCGTGAAGGAACTTGGCTATGAAGGAAACTTCTGCCTGGAATTCTTTACATTCGAGAACCGCGATGAGAAGGTGGCCGCATCCTGCAAAGTGCTGCCTGCATAACAGAAGAAACCCTGGTGTACTGTACCATTCATTTTCAGCCAAATGAATGCGGCGCTGCACCATACATATTATAAAAGTAATATCCGGCCGTACAGTCGGAAGAATATAAAAAATCTATGGAGGAAAATGAAATGGCAA
This sequence comes from Schaedlerella arabinosiphila, assembly GCF_003885045.1. GTDB lineage: Bacteria > Bacillota > Clostridia > Lachnospirales > Lachnospiraceae > Schaedlerella > Schaedlerella arabinosiphila. Next base: position 456,050 of record NZ_RHJS01000002.1, read on the forward strand.
AGAAAAGAATCGGAGTAATTGGTATTGGTGAGATCGGAACGACAAAGCATTTAACACAGCTTGTCAAGCATTCGGATGAAGTAGAGGTCGTTGCGCTGTGCGATATTCTTACGGAGAGATGTGAAAAGGCCAATAAAGATTTCGGCCTGAAAGCAAGGATTTACACGGATTACAAAGAAATGTGCGCGGCAGGCGATATTGATGCGGTACATGTTTGTACTCCGAATCCGCTTCATTGCGAGATGACGATCTGTGCGTTTGAACACGGAAAAGATGTTTACTGTGAGAAACCCCTTGCATGTACTTACGCGGACGCACAGAAAATGCTTGAGGCACAGAAGAAAGCAGGCAGGAAGCTTACAAGCGGTACACAGTGGCGTTATAATACGGCTCCGATGGAAATGAAGAGAATGTATGAAGCAGGTGAATTCGGAGACGTATACTATATCCGTTCTTCTCAGCTCCGTCCGAACCGTCTTCCGGCATACGGTGTATACACAAGTAAGGAGTTGAACGGCGGCGGAGTTTTAATGGACGGAGGCCCTCATTCCATTGACCTTCCCATGTGGCTGACAAACAATTATGATGTTGCAAGCGTTCGGGGAGTCACTTTTGATAAGATGAAAAATTTCCCGGAAGGAAATCAGCTTGGGCCGTGGGATCCGGACAACTTCGATGTAGAAGATACCGCAATGGCCATGATCACAATGAAAAACGGCGCGATGTTCTATATTGAGACAGCGTGGCGTACAAACATGCAGCAGGAAGCTCCCGGAATCATCTGCTCCGTAGCCGGAACGCTTGCCGGTGCGGATATGGTCGGCCCTGGATTTGAAGACAGCGTTCGTATTACCAAGATGGTTGGCGGAGAAATGAAAACAGAGATCACGAGTCCGGAAGCGAAGTATGACATGTGGGAATATGACATGACAAAATGGGTGGAATGTATTACAAAGGGAACGGATCCCGCGGTTCTTCCGGAGCAGGCAGCAATCGTTACCCGTGTGATTGAGGCTATTTATCAGTCTGCGGCAACGGGTGAGACAATCGTATTTGAATAAAACTGAACGAAGTTTTTTAGAAAATGGGGGGACTGTACGCCGTATATAGCCGGCAGTGACAGTCCCGCTTGCTTTATAAAAGCGGAACCCAAAACCAATGAAATGATCGCGGCGGAAGAGAGGGCTATGGAAAACAAAAGAAAATTAATGCAGTTCTTTTTTATCAGACAGGAAGAATCATCGGTGCATTACCATCAGGATTTGGAGATCATTTATGTGATGAAAGGGAAAATGGAGATTAAAATTGATGAGTCGGCGTATCAGCTCCAAAAAGGGGATTTTATCTTGATCAATGCCAATAAAAGACATTCCTGCGTGGGAACGCAGGGGATTTTGGCGGCAAGATTTTTTATTGATTTTCATGTTCTGGCGGAGCATATGGGAACGCTGCAGCTGATGTTCTGGTGCAATACGGTGGCGGACAGAAATGATGCATATGAAGAGGTACGGAAATTATTGGACCGGATTTTAAGCTGCTATTCCGATCAGGAGGAAAAAGGTGCATTATATCTGAATGCGCTTTATTATGAGCTGCTGCATCATCTGGTCAGCTGTTTTATGGTGAAAGCAGATCAGGTATGGACGAATCAGGAGGATTCCAGAAATCAGATCCGGATTCGGCAGATACAGAATTATATCCAGGCAAACTATCAGACGCAGATCAGCCTGAATGATCTTGCGCAGAGATTATATCTGTCGAATGTGTATCTGTCAAAATATATTAAAAAACATATGGGACTTACCTTTTTGGAATATCTGAATAATGTGCGTCTGTTCCATGCGGTAGATGAACTGCTGTATACGAATAAAAGTATTACACGTATTGCGATGGATAACGGATTTCCAACATCAGCGGCATTTATCAAGAGCTTCCGGAGCATTCACCGTGAGGCACCCAGCCAGTATCGTAAGAGGATGCAGCAGAATATGCCTCCGGTTCACCAGGAGTATGAGCTGGAAGAAAAAAGCCTGGATTTGGTACACGAATATTTAAGGAACAGACAGATGGGACAGCAGGAGACCGGGAGCAGACAGCAGATTTGTACTGCGGATGCCAGCCATTATGAGATTCAAAATGCGGATTGGATCCGGGCGGTGAATGTGGGAGAAGCGTATTCACTTCTGCAGTCAGAGGTGCAGGATCAGCTTATACAGATTCAGCAGGAGACCGGCATGAGATATGCAAGGATCTGGAATTTGCTCTCCCAAAAACAGTGTGCAGACGAAAAAGGGGGAATGAATTTCCGAAAGCTGGATCTGGTGCTGGATTTTATCATTGATCATCAAATGAAGCCGTACATTGAACTGGGGGGAGGAATAGAAGTAAAAGAGTCGGAGAAGGATAGAGCGAAAAAGAAAGAAATGTGGGATTATAACCTGTTCTGTGAAATGATAAGGGCGTTATATCTGCACCTGATCAACCGCTATGGTCTGGAAGAGATAGAGGGCTGGTATTTTGAGTTCGGGAAGGCTTCCGGCCTTGGAATGACAGCGGAGGACGTAGCCTATTACCAGGCCTTTGAGGCCATCTGCCGTATATTTAAGGAGATTGCTCCGGAAATTCGGGTGGGAGGCGCCGGGTTTTTACTGGGGTATGAAAAATCCTTCTGCCGTGAGATCTTCCGCATCTGGAAGAAACGTAAGTTCCGGCCGGATTTCCTGTCCTTTCGTTCCTGTCAGGATATGTCGATTGCTGAGGACGAGCTTATTTATGGAAGAAGATCCATTGACAGCGGCTACATGAAAAATCAGATGCAGTTAATCCGGGACACGATGGAAGAGGAAGGTTTTCAGATTCCGGAGATACACATTGTTCAGTGGAATTTTACGGACTCGAATCAGAATGTGTTCAATGACAGCTCTGCGCAGGGAGCCTATATAGTAAAAACCTGTATCAGCATGCTGGGCAATGCAGATTTTATGGGATATTGGCAGGGACTGGATATCGGGTCGGACTATGCTCCTACAGGGGCAGGGGCGCCGGGCGATACGTTTCTGGCAGGACAGGAAAGTACACAGCACGGTCATTCGGACATTACGTCCGTATTGAACGGAGAGTGCGGACTGATTAGCAGAGATGGTATACGAAAGCCCTCTTTTTATGCGTTTCAGTTCATGAACAAGCTGCAAAGCCATGTAGTATGCAGAAATGAGAACAGTGTCGTTACCGCAAATGGGCGGGGACGGTTCACTGTGGTCTGCCATAATTATAAAAGCTTTTCATCAAAATATGCATTCTGTAAAGAGGAAGAGATCCAGATCGACGAGATGGATCAGTTTGTGGAGGATATGGAACCGCTGAGGCTGAAAATCTGTCTGAAAAATATAAGCAATGGAACTTATCAGGTAAAGTCTCATTATGTGAATCACGAAAATGGTTCGGTTCAGAATATCTGGAAAATGATGGGGTATGAAAAGGTTCTTGCGAAGGATGAGATCGAATATCTGAAAAGACGGGCGATCCCCAGTATGGAAATCAGGACTGTTCAGGTAACGGATGGGACCATGGAACTGGAACATGTGATGCAGCCTCAGGAAATCCGGCTTTTGGATATTTGGTACAGATATTAAAATTTCTATGTTGATTTTTAGTTTTTATGGTTTTTTTGAAAAAATTGTATTAAATATTGACGCAGGTTTCAGATAAATACACGAAAGAAAATTTTTGATAAAGCGGTAAACTTAAATATAACAAAAACATGGAGGATCAATGAAATGAAAGTACTGGGAATTTCCTTTGGAAGAAGGAATCAGCGCTGTGATGTGATGGTAAAAGAGGCACTGTTTGCAGCGAAGGCAGCAGGAGCAGAGGTGCAGTTTATCAATACGATCCGAATGGATATCGGACATTGCCGCGCATGTGATTACTGCAGCCGTCTGCGGGACAAGGGGGAAGTGGAGATCCACTGCTGCATGAAGGATGACTTTTCTGTTTTGGAGGAGGCGTGTCTGGAAGCGGACGGGATCATCATCGGCGCGCCGGTCTATGCGGTCGGCATCGTAGGGCAGTTTAAGAATTTTGTGGATCGTTTCGGGCCGTCCCATGACAGGGCAGCACTTCTGGAAGTAAATAAAAAACGTAAGGAAGAAGGCAAACCGGAGCTGGATTCCAGATATTTTAAAGACCGCTATACCGGATTCATTTCCGTAGGAGGCGCGCAGACTCATAACTGGGTTTCTCTGGGGCTTCCCATGCTGGATCTGTTCAGCTTTTCCTTCTGTATGAAGTGCGTGGGTCATGTGGATGCATATGATCAGGGAAGGACAGGACATCCGCTGCTGGATCCGGCTCTGATGGCAAAATGTGGGGAGCTTGGAAAGGCTGTGGCAAAGTCTGTTGGAAAACCATACGAGGAAGTGGATACCTGGGTGGGAGAGGATGGAGTTTGTCCGGTCTGCCATAACCCGCTGCTTAGTATGAACGGGACGACCCACGTGGAGTGCCCGGTCTGCGGGATCTGGGGAGAGCTGTCCGTGGAAGGAGAGAGGGTGAAGGTAGATTGGCTTGAAAAAGAAATTGCGCGGGCACGCAATACGACCATCGGAATTTATGAACATTACAATGAGATTCAGAACATGATCAAGGTCTGTGTGCCGAAACTGACAGCCAACAAGGAGACATTACCGAAGATGATGGAAAGATATGAGAACTTTGAAGAGAGCATTACTGCCATGTAACACGGAGAAATGAGAATAAAAATATACCATTACTTTAGAGAAAGTAATGCCAGGAGGGCGCTATGAATGAAACAAAAATAAACAGATATGGTATGGAACCGCTGACCTTTAAAAATTACTTTGTGTACGGAATGGGGAATTTTGCTTCCCAGTTGTCCTGGACCATGGTAGGTACATATCTCTCCATTTTCTATACGGATGTATTTGGCCTCGGGGTAGGGGCTGTAGCCATGCTGATGCTGATCGCCAAGGTCTGGGATGGTATCAATGATCCTATGATGGGAACCATCATGGAACGAACTCACACGAGATGGGGACGTTTCAGGCCTTATATATTTGCTGGCGCGCCGCTTCTGGTCGTATTTACGATCCTGACATTTACGGTTCCGGGATTCGGCGGACCGGCCAAGCTGATCTATGCATATGTGACCTATATCGGACTGGGAATGGCTTATACCATGACCAATGTGCCGTACACGGCGCTCCCGGCCGTTATGACTCATGATCCGAAGGAAGTAAACCGGCTGAATGCCGCGCAGATGATGGGCATGACCATCGGGCAGATCGTTCTGAACCTGACCGTATTGCCTCTGGTCACCTTCATCGGCGGCGGAGACCAGGCAAATGGATATCAGAAGACGGCAGCCCTGCTGGCAATCGTTGCACTTCCGATGTTCTGGGCAGTGGCAGTGATGTCGAAAGAAAAGGTGACGGTGGAAAAGAAAGAACAGGGCAAGGTTCTGGACGGCTTGAAAATGATTGCAAAGAATAAGAACCTGCTCTGCGCCATGTTCTATTCCTTCTTTAATATGTTCGGTATCTTAGGACGTATTTCGGTGGCTGTATTCTTTTACATGCACTGTGTACAGAATTTTGCGCTGATCACGGTATTTATGATGATGCAGATGGCAGTCGGGACGCTGGTGATGCCCTTTGCGCCGAAATTTGTAGAGAAGTTCGGAAAAAGGAACGGCGCGATCATCTCCATGGTGATTCAGGGAGCCGCATTGCTCCTGCTGTACTTCGGACCATCCACCAGTATACCGTTCAACTTCCTGTGCATGATCATCTATGGAACCGGATATATAGCAGGTCCATCCGGAAGCGGCATGATCGTTGACGCGATTGATGACTTTGATGACAAGTATGGTGTCCGTAATGACGGTATGGCATTTTCCTTTAACGGTACCGCAATCAAGATCGCGACCGCAATCGCCAACTCAGTGTTCCTTCTTGTCATGGGGGCATTTGGATATGTGGGCGGCGGAGAGATCACATCCCATGTACAGACCGGGATCAATCTGGCTGCAAACATGCTTCCCGGAATCGTATTCCTGATCGGGATCATTCCGCTTGCATTGTATGACTTGGACAAGCCGGGATATATGGAGGCGGTCAGAGAACGCCTGACCGCGCGCAACGCGGAGAAAAAAGCGGAAGAGTAACTATGACCTCTTTGCCACACCTGATATCGTGAGGGTATCCACACCGAATCCCAGCCATCCGGAGATGGTGAAGAAGGCAACAAGAAAACTGCTATGATTTTTGTCATGGCAGTTTTTTTGTGCGGAAAAAGATAAAATTTTACGCCTCAGAAAGCAGCAGGGAGAAAAGCGTAGATATGCCGAAAGATATAAACTAAGAAATAATATATTTTTCTGCCCGGCAGGGGGCGGCATATACGGACAGAAAGCAATCAATTTGCTACGCAAATTGGTTACAGACAACAGTCAGGAGAAACAGGAAATGAACAAGATACAGATTACATCGGCAGGCGGGGAAGCCTGCCATTCCCACAGAAGTGCAGAACTGATCTATGTGCTGACAGGACAGGCCAAGATCCATATACGGGGAGAAGATTTTCAGGCGTTTCCAAAGGATGTGATATTGATCAATCCGGAAGAACCGCACGGCTGGAGCGGCCATAAGGGCGCGCTGGTCTGTAAGATATATATGGACTATTATGTGCTGAAAAATGCGCTGAAGCAGGAGCCATTTTTGTTTTTATGCAACAGTGTCAGAGAGCCGGAGAAGGATTATGGGAGAATCCGCTACATCCTGGAAACGATTTTGAGCAAATATGCGGAAGCGCCGGAGGGGTTCTGGGTGGAAAGCCTGTATTATGCACTGTGGGAGGGAATCAAGACCCAGTATCTGGCGGCAAGTACCGGACAGACCGCACCGGTGGGTGATAAGATCGGAGAAGTGATGGACTATATCCAAACGTCTTACGGCCAGCCGTTAAATCTGGCGGAGACAGCGGCGAGATGGTACATGTCGGAATCCGCGTTTTCCAGGTTTTTCAAACGGGAGACGGGAACCGGATTTACGGAATATGTGAGAAATCTCCGTCTGGAACAGGCAAAGGAACAGCTTTTGTCCACCAATAAGACCGTCACGGAGATTGCCTATGACTGCGGATATTCCAATCTATCCGTATTTAATAAAAATTTCCGACAGGCATTTTCCTTAAGCCCCAAACAATTCCGGCAGGAAAGAAACATACCGGTACAGAAAACAAACGCTTCAGATCTGGATGGGCTGGCGGCTTATTTAAAGGATTCCGCCTCTTATAAGAAAAAGGCAGAGACGAAGGGAAAACGGATTTTGATTGATACAAGGCAGGGAAGTCCCTTCGGGGATTCGGCGCTGCACTGCATGAATGCCGGGATGTTTGCCAATCTTCTGGAGGCAAGGGTGCAGAAGCATGTGTCCATGGTAATCCAAAACCTGGGCGTGAAATGCATCCGGCTGTCCAACCCTTTTGATCCGGAGCTGAAAATACGGTCCGGCCACGGGACGGAACAGATGAATTTTGAAAAAATGGATACGGTACTGGATTTTTTGCTGGAGCAAGACGCGGTTCCGGTATTTGAGCTTCCGGAGCGGCAGAAAAAGATGATCGTCAGTATCGGTTCGGATAAAAGGCTGGAGGAGATCAGGACAGATCCGGTTTTTCTGTCCCTGGAGGAGTGGGAGCGTGCCCTGGAAGCGCTGATGAAGCATCTGGCAGACCGCTATACGGCAAAGGAGGTCGGCAGATGGGGCTTTGAGATCTGGTACGACGTGGAACAGGTGACCGGCGCAGGACAGATTCCGTATTTTCTTTTATATGAGCGGACGAGGAGCATCATCAAGGCTTATGCCCCGGAAGCGAAGATCGGGGGCAGCGGATTGAATACCGAGCTCAGCCGGGACGTGCTAAAGGAACAGCTCCTCTGGTGGAAGGATCGGGAGGATCGACCGGATTTTCTGACATTTATCAGTTACCCATACCAGGTGGAATGGGATGAAAAGAAGGAGACAGGAAAACAGTACAGCCTTTTGAGCATTGATTCGGATACCCACTTTGTAAAACAGGATATGGAAAATTATTATGCTCTCATGAGGGAGACAGACTATCCGGAAACACCGGTATGGGTATCTGAATGGAATACCTCTCTCTCGGAACGGAATATTTACAATGATAGCTGCGCAAAGGCATGCCATATGCTGACGCAGATGGTGGATGCCGCGGACAGGATCTGCCGGATGAGCTATTGGGGGATCAGCGACTGTCCCTCTCAGTATTTTGATTCTGCGGCCCCACTGATCGGCGCCACCGGACTGATCACCAGGGACGCTCTGCTGAAGCCGGCCTACTATGCGTTTGAATTTTGGAAGCAGTTGGGAGAGCGGATGCTTGGAAAAGGAGAACACTACATCGCCACATCCCAGCATGGGGACTCCGTCCAGATCCTGACATTTAACGCGAAGCAGTTCAGCTACGGTTATCAGCTCAAGGACGAGGACCGGCTGGCGCCCGGTGAGCTGCCGTTCGTATTCCGGAACAGCCATAGGCTGGAGCTGACTTTTGCCCTGGAGGGGATGAAAAAAGGAAAGAAAAAAATATGCATTTACCGGGTAGGGGAAGTCTCCGGCAATGTTTTGGCGGAGTGGAAAAAGCTGGGGTACGCCAATGACCTGCTGCGATCGGAGATTGCATACCTGCAGAAGATCTGCATTCCACGGATGGAGGTATTGTATCAGGAGGTCACAGGAGGGATACTGGAGCTGGATGTGATGCTGGAGGCCAACGAGATGGCGCTGATCCTGGTTTTCTGCAAGGATTATCCTTAAAAAGGGAGAAACAAGTCTGCGGAGATGGCCGGAAATCCAGATCATCGGTTCAGAGGAGGAAAAACGGCAAAAATTGACAAATATATAGATGATTTTTGCACCTCTGATTCATCCGGACATCAGTATTTTCAAGGAAAGGACATTTTTCAAAGGCTGTGGATTAGTTTTTCGGGAAAAGAAATCTTAAAATAGTAAGAAAACAAAGGAAAAGGAGGATTTCTTTTATGGAAACCGGAAACAGAGTAAAAGAAAATGTCGGACGGATTCAGGTCGGGGCATATGGGATGGGGAATTTTGCGTGCCAGCTATCCTTTACGATGGTCAACATGTACCTGGCATATTTTTATACCGACGTATTTGGACTGTCCGCGGCGGCGGTGGCAACGCTTCTGCTCGTGGCGAAGGTATGGGATGGTATCAATGACCCGATGATGGGGGCGCTGATGGATAAGACATATACCCGGGTGGGGGGATATCGTACCTATATGATCGCTGGTGCCGTTGCATTGGTGGTCTTTACCATTCTGACGTTCAGCGTGCCCGGATTCGGAGACAGCGGAAAGCTATTCTACGCCTATGTGACCTATATCGGGCTGGGCATGGCTTATACGGTAATGAATGTGCCGTTTAACGCGCTGCCTTCCCGGATGACGGACAACCCGAAGCGGCTGAACCAACTGTTCGCATCCAGCATGTGGGCAGGGGGACTTGGAAGTACGGTGCTGGGAATGTGCACCATGCCCCTGATCCTGATGCTTGGAAACGGCGTGCAGGAAGCAGGCTATCAGAAAACCGCCATAGTCTATGCGGTAGTTTCCCTGCCGATGGTTCTTTTGATGGTGCGGCTTTGTAAAGAAAATCCGGACATTGCGAAGGCAAAAGAGATCACGGCCGCTAAAGAGGGTGAAAAAGGAACGTCCTTTTTTGGATTTATAAAATCCATTTTTACCAATAAAAACCTGCTGTGCGTCTATGTATACATGTTCTGCGCAATGTTCAGCCAGATTGGAAGGGCAAGCACCGCTTTCTATTATTATATGTTCTGTGTAGGCAATATGGCCTGGGCATCCGTACTGATGTCCGTAAGCGGGTTGGTGGGCCTGGTGCTGATCCCCTTTGTCCCGGCGCTGATCGGGAAGTACGGAAAGAAAAAGGTGGTCATTGTATCACAGATCATCCAGATTATCGGACTGATCATGATGTTTGCAGGCCCGTATACCAATATTCCTTATACCATTGCCGCAAATCTGGTCTATGGACTTGGCGGCGGGTACAGTGCATGTGTGGGCGCTATGATCGTCGATGCACTGGACAATTATGAATACAGGACCGGTGTGCGCAACGACGGAGTGGCATTTGCATTTAACGGGCTGATGACGAAGATCTCCGCAGCCATTGCGGGTTCCATCGGTCTGATGGTCATGGCGGCGTTCGGGTATACCAACGGCGCAGACCTGACGGAGCGTGCGCTGACCGGGATCAATACAGGCGTCAATATTGTTCCCCTTGTGGCGGCGGCAGCGGCGATCGTCCCGATGCTGCTCTTTGACCTGAATGAAGAGAAAATGACAGTCATCCGTCAGACGCTCAAGGAACGCAGGGAGACTGTATTAAAGGGGCAGTAGAGAACGTGCGGAGCCGTGGCTGCAGGCTGCCCGCGGCAGGAAGCTCTGCAAAGAATTTCTTAGAGGAAAAACCTGGAAAGGAATAATCAATATGAAGCTGGCAACAACGAAATATGGTGTGATAGAAGGCGTGGAGAAAACGGGATATTCCTTGTTTTGCGGAATCCCATATGCAGAGCCGCCGGTCGGGGAACTCCGCTGGAAGGCGCCCCGGCCCGTAAAACCCTGGGAGGGCGTGTACCGTGCAGACAGGTTTCGTGCCCGGGGCTGGCAGGAAAATGATACGGAAGGGGAGGTTCCCTTCTGGAAGGAAAAGCTGTTGAAAGAATTTTACGATGATCCCCGGTATATTCCGGAGATGAATGAAGATATGCTTTATCTGAATATCTGGACACCCGCGAAGCAGGCCGGAGAAAAACTGCCGGTTGCATTCTGGGTGCACGGAGGCGGCTTTGGAAGCGGCTGGAGCTGGGAAAAGGAATTTGACGGAGAAGCATACTGCGGGCGGGGAGTGATCCTGGTCACCATTGCGTACCGTCTTGGAATGTGGGGGAACCTGGTACACCCCTGGCTGAACGCAGAGAATGAACATGGCGTATCGGGGAACTACGGTATTCTGGATCAGATAGAAGCGCTGAAATGGGTCTATGACAATATTGAGGCATTTGGCGGTGATCCGGACAATATTACGGTGTTCGGGCAATCGGCCGGGGCCATGAGCACACAGTTTCTTGTATCGACGGAATTATCCGGAAACAGGATCGCAAAGGCTATCTTCCAGAGCGGCGGGGCACATAACAACGAAGCGCTTGCTGGCCGCACCTGGGAAAAGAGTATGGAGATCGGCCGGGGATTTGTGGAAGAGACAAAGGCGGGGTCGCTGGAGGAGCTGCGGGCCATGCCGGCAGACCGGCTGGAACTGCTGGCGGAAGCATACAGCGCCGTGAAGCAGGAGGGAATCCTGTTTATGCCGGTTGCAGACGGATATGTATTTTCGGAAAATACAACGGATTGCCTGGAGCACGGACATGTAAAGCAGATTCCGTATATGCTGGGCACTACGGAAAATGACCTTTTTGTCACGCCCGAAATGCTGGAAAGAGGGGAGAAGACGACGCTTTACAAAGGGTGCATCGAATGGAGCCAAAAAACAGAAGAACTCTGGAACCAGCCTTCCTATGTGTATTACTTTAAGCGGCATTTGCCGGGGGACGACTGGGGTGCGTTCCACTGCGCAGAGCTCTGGTATATGTTCGGCACGCTGGATCGCTGCTGGCGGCCCTTTGAGGAGCAGGACCGGAAGCTGAGCCGGGAGATGCTGGAGTATTGGGTGAACTTTATGAAAACCGGGAAACCGGCGGATGCAGAGGAGTGGAGACCCTGTACAAGGGCGGATGCGTTTGTGAAAGTACTGGAATGATTCGCGGCGGGAGCCGTTTTTGCCAAAGGAAAATCAGCCTTCCTGCTGCCGACGCTGAGATAAGGAAAAGCCGTTGCTTGGGTTTTTGTCCATGCAACGGCTTTTCGGGTGGTTCTGATTCAATTTTTGAAATACAAATCAGAGGGTTCATCTGCACGATATGATTTCCATTCTTCTGTTATTTTCCGTATCAAATCCGGTTTCAAAAAAATAAAAATACCGAATACAAAGAGTATAATTCCCCCACAAATAGACCATAACATATTTATCATACTCCTTTATCAAATATTTCCAAAGCAATCTGAATAATTTCGTCCACTTCATAGTCCAGCTGAACAATTAGCTAAAGAAATCAAACTCATCCACCGCAAAAGCGATGTCAATCTGGAATGGCTCACGCTGGGGCATCTGCAATCCCTGTTCGTCTGCAATGACCAGATAATAAGTTGCAGTATTGCTGTATTTCAGAGATTTCAGATTAAACTGGCAACGGAAAGTACGCTCTGCACCATTATCGCTTGTCTTATCTGCAATCATCTTCTGAACATCACTAATCTGCCTGCCATTTTCATCCGTAAAGTAAACCTGATAGGCAGCTGCTTCACGGTTGGCACCAACAGCATCCTTCTGATAGAAATTCAGAGAAAAATCATATTACTGATTTTACGGTTTGCTGACAACAGATTAACCGTTACCGGTTTCTTTTCATCTGCTTTCTCATGGCCGGATTCGATGCAAGTCCCATCTCATCCATCCAAATAGAAATCAAATCTGCCCGGAACTCCTCGCTGTAAAGCTCTATATCTAAAAGCCAGTTATCATCTGGGCGGTTGTACGCCAGCGGACTGTAAACCAGATAGTTTGCGGTCAAATCATCCACTGAAAGCAGTTTTTTCACAGAAAACGCATTGTTACCAGTCAGTGCAACCACCTTTGCATTTTCAAGGACCACCTCGTCCAATTTGTCCTCAAATTCTTTATCTTTGTCATACCAGAAGATGATACGACGCTGATAAAATTCCGGCAAAGGGGCAGCAAACCGACGGTTCAAGTCTTGTATTACTTTGTCGGTATCCATGCCGCGTTACCTCCCCTCTGCGTTCTTCAAATAAATGGTACTTCTTGCTGCACCCGTTTTTTTCAGCCAATCTTTTTCAATCATCGACTGCAAAATAACCCTTGCTCTACGCTGCTTCACATTAAGAAGTTCCATCACTTTATTTGTTGTTATAGAACCATTTTCCAGTACATATTTATAAATGCATTGTTTCTGTTCACTATCCGGCATTTTGATAGCATTATCCGGCACATCATCGGCACTATCCGGCACTTTATCGGCACTATTGGGATCATTGAGATCACGATTGAGGTCATTAAGGTCAACTGTATCATTGCTCTGGTCTCGATAAATGTTGATACGCAAATCAACTTCACCACCAATAAATTCTGGTTCCCGCAATCCGGCTTTCTTTACTTTGCCAATAATTCTCGGGATGCCGCTTCCCCAATGCTCAATTAAATTCATATAAGAAAACGCATGGGCAAGTGCTTCATTCCTGATTTTAGAATAACCTTCCTTCATACGTTCCACAGTCTGTCCCATTGGCAATTTGCCAGGAGAAGTGATTTCCAGCCGGTTATCATAAACAGCAACCTGTATCGTTCCATGATCCAGATAACTGCGATGTACCACAGCGTTGATAACTAATTCACGAATGGCATCCGGTGGAATTTCATAAACATCCTGCCGGTAAATCCCCACAATAGTCGCGCCCAGATGAATATTCCGCAGAACAAACTGAAATGCTTCATCTATTTGCTCCCAAAGCGGGCCGGGATATTCTCTACGGTCAACAAATACCGCTTTTGTTGTACCTTTGAACACACCACATTGTGTTGTGACATGAAGTCCTCCGTTGCCAGTCAAAATGGCAAAGGCATTGGACGGATAATCTTTTCCGTCACGCTCAATCAAAACCCCCCAAGAACGCAACTGCTGTCTGCCAACCTCTTTGACAGATGCTTTCTGTTCTTCATTATGAGCGTTTTTCAATGCCTGTTCCTTCATGGCTTTGCAAAGAGCGTCAATATCTTCATCTGTAATCGTTAATCCAGTACACAAAGCTTGATCGAAATAGCGATTGCTTCCTTCAAACATCAGCTCTTTGATCATGTATTCGTCAGCAAGACGGGTAGTTCCGGCAACACGGACATATACCCCGCCTTCTCTACCAAGAGCCTTGATATAATACGGTCGCTGTCTGCCCTCGGAAATTTCCGCTACAATAACAGTCTTACCGTCAACTGTCCGTAATGTAATATCCGGAATAATCGTCGGTTCACAGCTATCTGATACGGCATTGGCAATTGCATCCATTTTCTAGAATACCTCTTCCTTGTCAAAGCCAATTACTTCTCTGGCAGGTTCTCTTTGAACTCCACATTCTTGGATTCCCCTGCAAGAATTTCTTCTATTATGGTCATGATCCTCCTCCTTTCTTTATCAAAAATCTGGTCGTTGCCAAACCAATCGACAATGCAAGCATATTTTACTGGCTTTATTTTCATAGAATCTATAAGCAAATGGATCTTTCTTTACCTTTTTGGCAAAGTACGTCAATAAACCAACCCAATCTGGTAATCCATAATATCTTCGGGTAATACCAGAACCCGCAAATAAAAATGGGGTTGTATTAAATCTTGCAACCACTTCCTGTAGTGTCATGTAGCACCTTCCTATGTTTAGATATTCACATTATTTTTTGGTGTTTCTAAATTTTGGACTCACTGAGTCCAAAATTACTGACAAGCCATTATTCTTTATTTTGACTATCTTCTTGTACCAATTCCTCTACCAAATATGCATCGCTCATACAGTGCATGTCCGATACGCCATCTCGTATCAGCTGATAAACCTCGGAATGATAGAAAAAGCTCAATGCCGCATCCAGTGAAAGTCCCTGCTGTTTTGCAAAGCGCTCAATGACACGACAATATTTTTTTTGAAGCAGAATTGGATTTGCCGTCATAATCTTTCACTCCCTTCAAAATGCAACAAAGACAGTGCTTTTTCTGTGCAGAAACAAATTTGCAGATTCGGCCTTTCATAACGCAGACGATGGATGGCTTCTGCTTTATCAATCAGTCCGTCAAAAAACAGTTCCACTGTATTGAATACCTTATCATTGGCAACACCACCAAATACAAGGTCATAGTTGGTCATATCTTTTCCACTGCGGCAGTTCAGAATAAAATCAAGCCATTCCTCGGAATAAGAATCGAATTTCAAAACATTCAGTTCAGTTTCCCGGCTCTCATCATACTCATATTTTGAAATAATACCATCTTTTCCTCGACGTTTGAACTTTCCACACCACTTTGCAGCCTGCTCATACAGCGGTGTGACATAAAAGCCACGTCCGAAGTCCAAATTGGGGCGGGAATGAACCAAATCCGGCTGTGAAATTTCTAAAAAAGAACCATGATAGAGAATCATACTTCCACCCCCTTTTCCTTCATTACATCAAGGAGGTCATTCACGATATATTCCCGGCTCTGGGTGTGCAATACTTCGTATTCCGGCACGATATAACCGTTCAGAATATCGCTCTTTTCGGCAAACGCCTGATAAACGCGCTCTGCATCCACAGCCAGCTTTGCCGCAACATTTTCAATACAGAAAACGGCAAACTCAAGCTCGTTGGAATTTTTAATGTTCTCATCCGTCATCATACGCAAGCCCTCCTTTACTTTATTTTAGCCAAAACATCCTGAAAAATTGCATAATTTTTCTTCACGCCGTCGTCCAGGTCAATAGAAATCATCTGGTCGGCAAGGTGATGAATTTTCTCTTCGTAGATGCGGATTTCGGCATCTTGTGCCTGCAAAGCAGTCAGCTTTCTGTTCAGCTTCACACGCTCGCTGGGTGGAAGCATTGGCAATACGCTGTTCCAGGCCGGCAATAGCAGTGCCTTAAAGCCATTCTTCTTGCCGCTGTCAAACAGCCAATAGATCGGACGTTTCTGATAAATCTTACAATGATCAGCATAGAAATCAAATCTATCTTACCAAAGGACGTGTCCCTTAACCGGTACTTCTCTCCAATGACTGTCAGCATAAACTCCCAAACAAGTCGGCTCTGCTTCATCATCGCATACAGGCAGATCTGCTTTGCTATCTCTGTCGGCTGCGATGCAATCGCAGAAACCAGAGTTTCATCTTCCAGAGCATGAAGTCGTTTCATACAGGCTTTTGCCATCCGTGTAATCGATTTTTCAGTTGGATACTGGAAAAGATTCTGCTCCACAATTTCTGTTACAATCGCTTCATCTGAGAGTCCTTCGCTCATCAGCTTTGCGGTGGAACGCATTTCATAGAAAAGGAACGGTTCTCTGGTCAAAGACGCTATATACGGATAAGAATGATCCACAATGTTTTGCCTCCTTACGGTTCCTCTTTTTTACCAGGAACAAATTCCATGATGTCCCCAACATCGCAATTTAATACGGAACAAATTTTTTCTAATACATCCATGCTGACATTTTCATCTTTAGATAACTTCGACATTGTTGTCGTACTGAAACCAGTCTGCAAGCGCAAGTCTTTTTTTATCATGTCTTTATCAATCAGCATTTTCCACAGCTTTTTATAGCATACTGCCATATTGTCACCTCTTACCATTATTCCTGTTTAAAGTTCAGTATTCTCGTTATTTACCCGTTATTTCCTCTATCATAGCATAGAAGTGCGAATAGTACAATCAAGATGTCAAAATTTCAAATTCATGCTTTACGAACTCGCAGTTCAGATTTGTCATTTTGGAAATTATGATAACAAGAGCAGAATTTGAGAAAAAGAAAAAAGAATTATTGAACAGATAAAAGGAAGAATTTGTGATATACTTAACATGTATTTGGCGTGTCGGGGATACAGGTAATCTATAGAAAGAGGATGCAGATTGATGAATGGCAAAACTACGAAAAAAAGTGCTGCTAAGACATCTGAGCAGCAAACGAAAGGTACGTCTGGTAAGAAACAAAATAATTTGACTTCTAAGAAAAAAGAAAAAGTGCATTGGTACCAAAAAACGGGGTGGATTCTATTTTGGTTATTTATGTTTTTTCCAGTTGGTATTGTATTGACTTGGAGGAATAAAAAGTGGAATAAAATTGTAAAAACCCTGTTTAGCGGCTTGTTTGGCTTTTGGTTTCTAATTCTCTGTGTAGCTGCAGCGACACCGACACCGGAAAAACAGCTTGAAGAAATTATATTATCCCTGGACAGTGATCAAGTTTATGATATTAATAATCCAGTAGATATTGTTGTAGAAACGAATCCGGAAGATTATCATATCCCAAAATCCGCTTTTGAAATAACAGGCGGTGAATTGGATTTTAAAGATGATAAAATAACGTTTACCTCATCTGTAGATGGTGAATTTGATATTAGCGTAGAGTATTCGGATGTTATGAGTAATACACTTACGCTGAAATTTGAAGACAAAGAAGCGATTGCGCAGGCTCAGATTGCAGCGGAGCAGGCGGAACAGGAGCGTATAGCTGCGGAACAGGCGGAGCAGGAACGGATCGCCGCCGAACAGGCCGAACAGGCACGGATTGCAGCGGAGCAGGCGGAACAGGAACGGATTGCAGCGGAGCAGGCACGGATTGCAGCGGAACAGGCGGAACAGGAACGGGTTGCAGCGGAGCAGGCACGGATCGCACAGGAACAGGCGCAGATCGCAGCGGAGCAGGCGCGTATAGCGCAAGAGCAGAATCAGCAGACGGCTCCAATAGAAGCAATGGTATGGTTATCTGCAACCGGAAGTAAATATCACAATAAACCGAATTGCGGAAATATGAATCCAAACAATGCCCGCCAGGTGACTTTATCAGAAGCACAAAGGTATACGGATGGACCTTGCAAAAACTGCTATAGATAATCTTTTATATAGATCGTATCGCTAAGAAAAAAGCCGTAATCTAAAGGATGGGGATTGCGGCTTTTTATAATGAAATTTTATATATTTTTATAGTGTACCTGTGTGAAAAAAAGCTTTATATGCGCTGTATGCGTTACTGTTCACACGGTGTCGTGCACTCGCTGCACGGCATCCGGCCAATTCAGTGATGGGGCGGGCATCCAGCCCGTCTACACTCCGTTCCGGTCCGTCCTAAACAAGCGTCGCTGGCGCTTAGGACCGCCGGGAGGCGACTTTTCAATGGGCTGGATGCCGTTACTGTGAGCACCCGGCCAGGGTGTGAACTGTAACCATATATACAATGTATTGACATGGCACATTTGGGATAATATAATATTGTAAAGGAAGGTGTTGATATTATGGCAACGACTAATATTACAATGAGAATGGACGAAGATTTAAAAGCACAGTTGCAGGAACTTGTTTCTAATCTTGGAATGGATATGACAACTTTTTTTACATTATCTGCAAAACAGGCAGTCAGAGAACAAAGAATCCCGTTTATGATTTCTATGGATATTCCTAATGAAGAAACAAAAGAAGCAATAGAAGAAGTGCGTCAAATGAAACAAAACCCCTCTATGGGAAAATCTTATACGGATGTCGATGAAATGATGAAGGAGTTGCTGGTATGAAATATACAGTAAAACCAACTACTAAATTTCAAAGAGATTTGAAAAGAATACAAAAAAGAGGGTACGACATTTCATTGCTGACAAATATAATTAAGAAATTGGCTGATGGAGAACAATTACCTGAGAAAAATCGTGATCATAGCTTAAACGGAGATTTTGTTAATTGCCGAGAATGCCATATTACTCCGGATTGGTTGCTCATATATGAAATTGATAATGGAGAACTGATATTGTATTTGACAAGGACAGGAACGCATAGTGATTTGTTTTAAAATTGAATCATGGAAGATATTACATGGACTATTGCAGTTGATGTCAGTTATGACACGTGATAACCGTTTTGAGGTATAGTCCGGATATGGAAAGGAAACCAACGAATATATGTGAAGTATTAGAACACGTAGAGAACAGAGGAATCCAGAAAAGGATAGAAAAAGGCGAGGATACAATTTTATCTTTGCGCCTTGAAAATGCAATATCTGGCAGTTATTCAGCTGTCAATGTTCAGCGATCTGAACATTGACAGCAACAATTGAAAAACCTGAATCCATGTGATGTCAGACATTTCATCGGAAAAACATAAAACAGGCGCTTATGCAAATGCGAAGTTTGAGTTACTTACCGCTGCTGTCTGATGGCTTATACTTACCCCAATTTCCTCTTGTTCTGATAAAAAGTAATCAATGAATAAATACACACAATGATAATCCAAATACCAATTCCCGGCAAAAATACAAGATTGTTGTTTGGCACAAACAAAGCAAGCAGACACTGGATAAGCCCAAAAGGAATTGCCGTGTACCCGGCAAATCTATGCGTTTTTTGCCAGCATAGTTTATCTTTTAGAATCCAAGGCAATTTAAAACCAATCCGGCTGCGGTAAGGCATTTGCGGTAAAAAATTTCCGACTAATACCATTAAGCTCCCTACGATAAGCACAATGCCTTTCATGTAATTCATTTGCAAACCGCAATACTTAGCTATCGTGACAAAATAGAAAAGAAAAATTCCAAGTCCAAAGAAGTGAATTACAGTTAGAGTAATATCATTTCTCACTTCATTGTCGTTTTTGGAGATTTTGTGAGGAAAAAAGGCTGCAATAGCTAACGCAAGCAAAATAACAAAACAAATCCCAACAAAAACCCAACGGGGAGGGCTTTGCATAAACAAAGGTATTTCGCTGGGAAGGTATTTAAAGCATAAGGCTGTCCCTATAATGAATAAAATCAGGAATATCATATTCAGACTTCTACATAGTTTCATTCTCGTTTTCCTCTTTTCCTGTCGATTTATTTGTATCAAAAAATTCCAAAAATGTTCCTAAAGTTGTTTGCAATACAGAAGCATTAAGGGAATAAGTAACGGACATCCCCGTCCGTTCGCCTGTCACTAACCTTGCTTCTTTCAAAATATCAAGGTGTTTTGATATGGCAGGCTTTGAAATCGTAAAATTTTCAGAAATTTCCTTCGCCGTCATATCACCGTTTGCGAGCAGCTTTAGGATCTGCCGCCTGGTATCATCAGATAAAGCTTTGAATACAGTAGTCATCTAAACAAATCTCCTTTCCACATAATACTGTATTCATTTTTCCTTGTGTGTAAATTGATGGTAAATCAAATACGGAACAGGTGTAAGCAGCAGGATAAAATACTTACTTGCATACCAGCCTGCTTCTCCATTCACATCAAAATGGAAGGGTATCTTGTCCGGAAGGAAAAATGTTGCCGCAAACAATATGACAAAGGTTCCGATCAATAACACTGCAGGGATCATTTTTTTCTTACTCATAGCTTCTTCCTCCTTTTGAATGACATATTTTGAAATATTACTCTTGATGAGACGCAATTCCTTTACACACAAGTAAAATTAGAATACATACACTGCACGATAGAAAGGTTATAATGCCTCCGGCAGCGAATCCGTTCTGAAGCATTTTTGCTGCCGCAAAGAAATATCCGATTGAAATTGCGATACAAAGCAAAATAGAGAAAACCACATTGACATTTTGCTTGATTGCTTCTGCTTCATTTGTCCATTCCAATTTTGGACGTTTCATGTCGATAAATACTCCGATCAAGTTCCATAGCACTGCAAATAATATGCCAACGAAAGAGATTATTCCAATCTGGATAAAACTATAGTTAAAGTAAACCTTGAATATTAAGCAATTTATGATAATCCCCATAATCGAAATACTTGTAGAAAACAGGGCTTTCACAAACGCCTGCCGCTTTAATGAATACGGAATGATCT
Organism: Schaedlerella arabinosiphila; assembly: GCF_003885045.1. Classification (GTDB taxonomy): domain Bacteria; phylum Bacillota; class Clostridia; order Lachnospirales; family Lachnospiraceae; genus Schaedlerella; species Schaedlerella arabinosiphila. The sequence continues at coordinate 476,822 of NZ_RHJS01000002.1, forward strand.
TCATTATCCAAAAACTTGCCCCCTCTCTGGAAAAACTGCTTGAAGCTACTACATTGATTGCGGATGTAAGTACGATTACCGCAAGCGCAAACAGTACCGCATAAAAGGAAAATTCCGAGGCTGATACCAGGGCTCTTATTTGTTCTATATTCTCTGCGTCTGCACTGATCCGAAAAGACAGCGGCAATAAAAAGGGGGTAATAAAAATTCCAAACAATCCGTTTATGACATACACCGGATTACGGAAAAACGTTTGGTACTCTTTCTTAAAATAGCTTCTCAGCTTTGACGATGAGTTGTATTTCACCGCCTTTAAGCGAATCCGTCCCTCTTTATCATAAATGGCATATTTCTCTCCGATCACAAGATGACTCAAATAGTAGTATACGCCGATAAACACAGCGGCAAGTATGATGCAGAATAGTTTTAATCCGGGATGAAAACGGATATACGAATTATAGAACGGGAATGGTACAATCAAATCATGAACCCGGTTCAATAAGTCTCGTTCTGCGCCTGTTTGCCCATTTGATAATAGAACGCCGATCAGGCTGCCTGCAAAATACACCATGATTCCTGTGACTGCCAGCATGATCCTCATACATTTCAGAAGCATGGCAATTTTCAGGCATATTGTCACAAGAACCGCTAATGGGAACACGACAATATGAGGAAGTATCGCTGCCGCAGAGATATATGTAATGACCGCAGAACTATCTCCCATGTATTGCGTTTGAATGATACACGCAGGAAGCAGCAGTAAAAGTTCAATCCCATAGCAAAACATGATGACTGTAATGTACTTACCTGTAAAAATGTCGCATGGCCTCACGGGAAATAGCAGCAAGTGTTCGATATCCTTTGAAAAGCAAAAAATATTTATCAGCAGGAAGGCGCTCACGATTGAGAGTATCATCGCCGCTGCAAACAGTGCAAGCCGACAAAACAAATCTCCCAACCCCAGCTCGGAAAGTCCGTCATAAAGCTGCCCAAGCATTTGAAAATAGTAGTAATAGAACACGCCTATCATACTTAAAACAAAGCAAGTCAGCACAATAACATAGGTATCAGGGCGTTCTTTTAACTTATACCGAAAATTCAAAAAGCTGAAATGGATCTTACGGATTGTTTTGCTTAATTGAAAAACCTTTATCCATCGGTACATCATTAACCACCTCCAAATAAATATCCTCCAGAGAAATATAGGAAGGGTTATCTCGAAGCTCGATTGTTTTCTGAAGTGTTCCAGCCTGCATGATGACAATTTTATCACACAAATTCTCACAGATTTCCAATATGTGAGATGAAAATAGAACAGATTTTCCGTGGGCTGCCCTGGATTGAATCAATTCCTTTAAGACCTGAACAGATTCTACATCCAGTCCCGTCATTGGCTCATCTAACACCCAAAGCAGGGGATCATTAACCAGGGACGCTATAACAGCAATTTTTTGCTTTGTCCCATGGGATAATTTTTTAATAGGGCTGTTCAGATATTTTTCTACCTGAAACGCTTCTATCAGCGGAGTATAAATTTTACTTCTTGTTTCAGAAGGTACTTCGTACATATCCGCTATAAAATTCAGATATTCCTTTCCCGTAAGATTGTTGTATATATCGTGGCTGTCAGAAACATAGTTTATTTGTTTCTTGTATTGCATGGGATGTAGATCCAGCGAGTAATTGCCAAGGCAGACAGAGCCTTTTTCAAGCGGCAGCAACCCCAAAATCAGCTTTAAGGCTGTAGTTTTCCCAACTCCGTTTTTCCCTAACAGGCCAACGATTTCTCCATCTAATACGGAAAAAGTAAGATTGGTCAGCACAGGTACATGCGGTTGATAATGGAAAGACAGGCCGGACACTTCTAACAAAAAGAACACCCCCTTTATAGCTTTTAACCTTTTAGTTAATTGGTTACTTACAGTATAGCACCGGGTCTGAGAAATGTCAATACAAGAAGCATATTCTGGCTGTGAAATTATTTGAAGTATAGTTTTTTTGCAGAGAAGAAGTTGGAATTGCATAACGAAGCGTAATTTGGTATATGACAATTCAGAAATCATGCCCTGTATGAACGGGAAGCGATTGGAAGACCAGCTGAGAAAGTTACTTTGGGATATCAAAGCAGTTTACGACATTGCCCCGGGCGCGGCCTTTGAAAAGGTCCTGATTTCAGCGGAGGCGCTGTTTCAGGAAAATGACCTGAGGACGATCGTGGGGGAATATGAACGGATACTGGAGTTATGATAGAATCTCTGGAACAGGAGAGGGTTGACGAGTCAAGCTTTATGATGGCAAACGTCATCCAGGCATTGAATATTTAAGAATTCCAGAATCGTCTCCATAAAATCCGTACCGTGTTTCTAGGCATAGAGGTAAAGCCTCATAAGGCCGGGGTGGATCAGAAACTGGATTCTGATTCAGGTTCCGGCTGATCAGGTCTGTTAAAAAATAAGAATATGTGCCCCCCTTGTTTCTTCGGAACGCAGAGTCTTTTTGAAGCTCCATGGATATCAATTTGCTGAATCTGTGAAAAAATTCCCTGTCAAAATACGTGTCTGGATTAAATACGGGTTCAGTAATTGATTGCCGTATGCGTGGTATTGATATCTATTTTCTTTCAAACGAACAAGTAACTGCATGTATTCCATATGGCATGCTCCTTTATGTTGACATTGATATAATAAGGAAAAAGGATGTCTGTCGGCATTTCGTTATAGATTCCAAAAATATAGAAGAAAAAGAATGAAAATGAGCGTGTAGTGCTATTTTTGAGCGCATAATCCGTATCGGAACTTCATTTTGTTTTTTATAATAGAACGGGCAATGACAAAAAAGTGCGTTTTTGAAAGGAGAACAAAAAGTATGATATTCGATGCGATCAGGAATAAGGAAAACTACAAGGCGGAAACGAAGATTTATCAGGCGCTGTGCTATCTGGAACAGATCAGCAGATGGGATGAGATCTTACCGGATACAGTGATTCTGGAGGACTGTATGTTTGCCGGCCCGGTATCGTTTATCAGTAAGGAAGAGAAAGAATGTGTATATGAAGCACATAAAAAATACATGGATATCCACTATATTATGGAAGGAGCGGAAAGAATCGCAACGGCGGACGTGCGCAGTCTGCAGGTCAAAACTCCATACAGTGAGGAAGAGGATATTGGATTTTTCACCGGACCTGCATCCGGAAGCTGCCTTTTAAGGCCCGGGGATTTTATGGTATGTTTTCCAAGCGATGCCCATAAAGTGGCCATGATGGATCAAACGCCGGAAACCGTAAAGAAGATTGTCGTAAAGATCAAAGTTGAAAAGTGACAACCCTCCGGGGGATGCGCAGCTACGCGCGCGGAACAAAAGCTGCGCTGCTAAGAATGTAACAACGCAGGAGTGTGCGAAGCGCACTTTTGTTTTTGCGGGAGGTTAAAATGTCAGCGATAGATCACATTCGTTTTACTTTTTTGTTTATTGAGTTTTATTCCATGGGAAAAACATGGGTGTATCCGGAATCCGTTACGCCATACGGCATATTCCGGTATATCGTAAAGGGAAGGGCGGAATTTTGCATAGATGACAAAACGATCATTGTGAGAGAAAATCAGATCGTATACATTCCCCAGGGAAGCAGGATGTCCTGCAAAGTCTCCAGCGAAACGTTCGAGTTTTACAGCATCCGTTTTACAACCTCGGTATTTTATGAGGGCGAGGATGTTCTGACAGAGTATTACGGGATTCCAAGGGTGCTGGAAAATGAAGGGGAAGATATTTTCTTTCAGGAGATTTACAAATGGGTGAGGAAGGATGCGAGGGTCAAAAAATGCTTTGTAAGGGGATACTTAGACCTCCTCATCGGCTCACTGGCCATGCGCGGCAGCAAGGTGGACAAGGACACCGGCGATTTTGTGGGGAATACGGAGGAGAAAGCGCTGAACCACAGGGCCGCAAAGAACAATGACCAGGTTGATCCGAGAATCTACATGGTGGCGAATTATATTATCCTGCATCCCCAGGAAAAATACAATCCGCAGAAGATGGCGAAGATGGCAGGCTTAAGCAAACAGCGGTTCAGCAGCCTGTTCAAGGAGAATATGGGAAAAAGCCCCATGGCGTATGTGCGGGAAATCCGGCTGACCACGGCGGCAAGGGCTTTGCTGGTCACCCATGACAACGTGATTGATATCGCCTATCAGTGCGGATATGAGGATACGAATTATTTTATAAGGGAATTTAAGGCGGCATTTGGATTTACGCCGAATCAGTATCGGAAGGTCGCGAGCAAGTGAGGCATGGAGAACGCAGGCTGACCGGGAAACGGCAATAAATTGCGGCAGCAGTTCACAGGCTGACCGGCGAACTACAGAGCATGAGTGCCAGATGCTATTTTTAAGTGTGCCCTTAGTAGATTAGCAGAAAGAATACAGATAAAATAGAAGAAACAATTTGATGTGGCCGCATTGAAAAGTAGTAACCAGTTAACTGTACAATGAATCAGTGAGGACAAGCTTATGAGAAAAAAATTGGCCATATTATTGGCGGGAACCATGATCGCCGCTGCCGCGCTTGCGGGGGGCAGGTCTGAAAGCAAGGGCTCTGCCGCGCAGGAGGATTCGGGAGAATTAAAAGGCGACATTACATTCTGGCATTCTTTCACACAGGGGCCGAGGCTGGAAGTCATCCAGGAAACGGCAGATCAGTTTATGAAAGACAACCCGGGCGTGAAGATCACGATTGAGACCTTCTCCTGGGGAGATTTTTACACAAAATGGACGACCGGGCTGGCATCCGGAAATGTGCCGGATATGAGCACCGCGCTTCCGGGGCATGTGGTGGAGATGATGGACGCGGATGCGCTGGTGTCCGTTGACGACCTGGTGGACGAAATCGGAAGGGATAAATTTTCCGAATCGGCGCTGTCGGAAGGTGAAAAAGAGGGAACCTGTTATTCCTTACCGCTGTATTCCCATGCTCAGGTCATGTGGTACCGCAAAGACCTGTTGGAGGAAGCAGGGCTTTCGGTGCCGGCCACATGGGATGAATTAGCAGAGGCCGCAAAGGCGCTTACAAAAGGGGAGGTCTACGGGTGCTCCTTCCCATGCGGGTCCAGCGACCTGATGGGAACCAGATTTCTGAATTTTTATGTGAGGAGCGGCGGAGGAAGCCTTTTGACAGAGGACCTAAAAGCTGATCTGACCAGCGATCTGGCAATGGATGGAATCCGGTACTGGCTGGATATTTATAAAAACTGCTCTCCGAAAGATTCCGTGAATTATGTCGTACTGGATCAGGCAAATTTGTTCTACCAGGGAAAAACAGCATTTGATTTCAATTCGGGATTCCAGATCGGCGGCGTGGAGACCAACTCTCCGGATCTGGTCGACCAGATCGACTGCGCGCCGCTTCCGAAGATTCACGCGGACGATCCGGATTATGGAGCCGAAACCTCCAACATCCCCATGGTGGTCTGGAGAAATTCAAAATATCCGGAAGTGTGCAAGGCATTTATGAAAAAATTGTACGAAAAGGATACATATATCAAATTCCTGGAGGCGACCCCGGTGGGAATGCTTCCTTCCATCAGCGGTATCTCAGATACGCAGGAGTATCAGGAAAACGAGACCGTCCAGAAGTTTTCGAACGCAGTCGGGGTGATCACGGACGCGATGGAGAAGGGGACTGCCATCGGGTATGAGCACGGCCCGAGCATCCAGGCCGGCCTTCTTACTTCGCAGGGGATCATCGAAAGCATGTTCCAGGATATCATTACAAATGGTACCGATGTAAAGGAAGCGGCAAAAGCAGCAGAAAATAAACTGAACGAGTTATTCGATACCGTGCAGTAATTCAGAACACAGACTATGTATTTATAAGGTCAAGATAAATGATCGAAATAGTCCAAGAAAGGAAAGGCATATATGAAGAAAAGAAATATACATGTGGATTATGCCCGTTGGATTTTTGTCCTTCCCGCGCTGCTTTCCGTAGGTCTCTTACTGATTTACCCGATCTTTTCAAGCTTGTACTACAGTATGACTACAAAACATCTGATCCGCCTGACCTATGAGTTTGTAGGGCTGGAAAATTATAAGGCGGTATTGTCAGATTCGAACTTTTATAAAGCATTTTTCAATTCCCTCTTGTGGACGGCGGGGTCCCTGCTGGGCCAACTGGCCGTAGGATTTACAGCGGCCCTTGCCATCAACCGGGTAAAAGCGGGAAAAGGGGTTTACCGAACCCTGATGATCATTCCATGGGCGTTTCCTTCCATCGTGATCGCGCTGTCCTGGAAATGGATCTTAAACGGGGTGTCCGGATTTGTGCCCAATATGTTAGTCCAATTAGGAATTTGCAGCGAACTGCCGCAGTTTCTCAGCGACAGCAGCCTGGTGTTTTTCACACTCATTTTTATCAATATCTGGTTTGGGGCGCCTATGATCATGGTCAATGTGCTGTCTGCCCTCCAGACCATCCCCCAGGACCAGTATGAAGCGGCCCAGATCGACGGGGCGTCAAAGCTGCAGCAGTTCTGGTTTATCACAGTACCGCATATCAAGGTGGTGGTGGGGCTGTTAGTCGTCCTTCGTACCATCTGGGTGTTCAATAACTTTGACTTGATTTATCTGCTTACCGGCGGCGGGCCGGCAAACGCGACGACAACCGTACCGATCTACGCTTATAACATGGGCTGGGGATCAAAATTGCTGGGACGGTCTTCGGCAGTCACAATGCTGCTGCTAGCATTCTTATTATTGATATGCGTGGTGTATTTTACGATCATTGGAAAATGGGAAAGGGAGGACAAGTGATGGCGAACAAAAAAGAAAGAGCCGGCAATATTTTCTGCCATATCTATCTGATCATCTTATCAGCGGCGGCCTTTTTCCCGTTGGTGTGGGTGCTGCTCTGTTCGGTAAAATCATCCGGGGAGCTGACGTCGGAACCGACCCGGTTTTTACCGAAACAATTCACGTTTGATAATTTTGCCCATGTAATCCGGGATCTGGGATTTGCCGGAAATATCGGGAACAGTCTGATCATCGCGGTCACGACGACTGGTATTGCCATTGTGATTTCCTCGATGGCAGCATATGGGATCGTCCGTTTTTTTCCAAAGCTGGGGTCCGCCATGTCGAAAGTGCTGGTCACCACCTATATGTTCCCGCCGATCCTGCTTGCCATTCCGTATTCCATGGTCATGGCAAGGCTGGGGCTGGTCAATACGAGAATCGGCCTGATGATTGTATATCTGTCATTCAGCGTCCCTTATGCCGTGTGGATGCTGGTGGGATTTTTCAAAACGGTGCCCATCGGGATTGAGGAGGCGGCCAGGGTGGACGGCGCAAATAAGCTGCAGACGTTTGTACAGATCGTACTTCCGCTGGTCATGCCGGGGATTGTGGCGACGGCGATCTATACGTTCATCAACGCATGGAATGAATTTTTGTATTCTTTGATTCTGATCAACAGTACGGATAAAATGACGGTTTCCGTGGCATTGAAATCCTTACAGGGGGCAGAAATTTTAAATTGGGGAGACATGATGGCGGCATCCGCCCTTGTGGTAGTCCCATCCGTGGTATTCTTTATGTTTATCCAGAATAAGATTGCGGGCGGAATGACCCAGGGCGCGGTCAAATAAGAATGCAGTGTGAAGTATCGTATGAAAAAGTAAAGTATCGTATGAAAAAATGATACGGGTATTGCCCGCATTAAAAATCTGCTTCGCAGATGGCGGGCAGACAATCAATTTGCTATGCAAATTGGTTACAAAAAGGGAGGTAATGAAGATTGAAAACAATAGGATATGCAATTGTAGGAACCGGTTATTTCGGCGCAGAGCTGGGAAGAATCATGCAGGAGCAGGAGGGAGCGAAAATTGCGGCAGTGCTTGATCCGGAAAACGGACAGTCTGCGGCGGGCGAACTGGGCTGCGATGTGGAAACGGATCTGGATACATTATACAGCCGTAAGGATGTGGAGGCGGTCATTGTGGCAACTCCCAACTATTTACATAAAGAGCCCGTGATCAAGGCGGCAGAGCACGGCGTCCATGTCTTTTGTGAAAAACCGATCGCGCTTTCTTATTCGGACTGCGACGAGATGGTGAGGGCGTGTCAGGAACATGGAGTGGTCTTTATGGCCGGGCATGTGATGAATTTTTTCCGGGGCGTCCGTCATGCAAAGGAACTGATCAACAAAGGAGCCATCGGAAAAGTCCTTTACTGCCATTCCGCGCGGAATGGCTGGGAGGAACAGCAGCCGGATATCTCCTGGAAGAAGATCCGGGAAAAATCAGGAGGGCATCTGTACCATCACATCCATGAGCTGGACTGCGTGCAGTTTTTGATGGGCGGAATGCCCGAGGAAGTGACCATGACGGGCGGAAATGTCGTACATCAGGGGGAAGCGTTTGGGGATGAGGACGATATGCTGTTTGTGAACATGCAGTTTTCGGATCAGCGCTTCGCGGTATTGGAATGGGGCTCCGCGTTCCATTGGGCGGAGCACTATGTTCTGATCCAGGGAACAGAAGGTGCCATTAAGATTGATATGTGCAATTGCGGGGGAACCGTAAAAATCGGAGGTAAGGAAGAGCATTTTCTAGTGCATGAGTCGCAGGAGGAGGACGACGACCGGACAAGGATTTACCACGGCACAGAGATGGACGGCGCGATCATGTACGGCAGACCGGGAAAGAAGCCGCCCATGTGGCTGCACAGTATTATGAAAAATGAAATGAAATACCTCAACGGGATTCTCCACGGCAATGAGGTGGATGACGAGTTTAAGCCTCTGCTGACAGGCGAAGCGGCGAGGGCTGCCATTGCCACGGCGGATGCGTGCACGAAATCCAGATTTGAGGATCGGAAAGTGAAGCTGAGCGAGATCATCGGATAGGGATAAGAGTATTTTTAATGGGATATTGGCTCACTTATGAATTGAGTCAACGTAAAAAGAATACCTGTAGTTCTGCACGCTGGCCGGCTTCCAGACAATGCTTGTATTAATTAAGTTGATAAGGCACATAGTAGTAAATACGATGACTGAGTATATGGTAAACGTGTATTCATCAAGGCTGATGTGAATAATATTCTATACTCAGTCATTGAATTTAGATGACTGAGGTGCTATAATACGGGAAAAGGAAGAGAATCAGAGAAAGGAGAAAAAGAAATGAATGCATGTGCAATGAAACCTGGTTTACCATTTGTTACTAATATGGTATTGTCTAGAACTCCTGCATCGGAAGATAATAAGAAGATGACAGAGTTTATCAATTCTCATGAGTTCTCCTTTGATATTGATCCTGCCGGAAAATTAATTAGTGTTGTAACGAATAAAAGTAATTAGAATGGAAATTAAAAAATACACAAGAGAATTTGAAAATTTAAAGAATCATTTCGAATGTGGGAATATTATTATTGACAATTTTCTGAAAAATGGAGATGCTCTGGATGAAAACCAGGGCATTACTTATGTGATGCTGTCTGATAAAAAAGATTTTATAATCGGTTACTATAATATTGAAGTCGGCCGTGTGGATCAGATAGAAATAGTTGGTAATCGTAGAATATATAAACCTATGGGTGGTACTGTTAATATTAATTATTTGGCTGTACATAGCAGATACCAGGGGACAAAGATTGCTGAAACTTTTGAAGAAGATATGAATACATTTGTGCAGGAAAGTGATCAGAAATGCTATAAGCTGTACAAATGTGTTGATGATATAATTCAGATATAGGGCATATGGAAAGAAGTTTGTTAAGAGGGCTTTGGCAGCCCTCCGCGAGGGTCAAATCCCCCCCCCCGCAGCTTGCTGCGCTATAATTTTATGTCCCGTCAGCTTGCTGCGGGGTATTTGACTTCAAAGCCCCCTGCCGATATTCCGTAGGGCTCACCCCCGTATATTTCTTAAAGATAGACGAAAAGTACGTGGCGTCATGGTATCCCACCAGATCCGCGACCTCATAGGCGAGGATATCCTGCCGGAGCAGATATTCTTTTGCTTTTTCAATCCGCACGTGATTGATGTATTCTGTCAGAGATTCCCCGCATACCTTTTTAAACGTCCGGCTCAGGTGGGACGCGGAGATATGGAGATGGTCCGAGAGGACCTCCAGGGACAAGGGCTCTGAAAGATGGCTGTGGATGAATTTTACTGCATGGTCAAACAGCTTGTTCTGGGCGGCGGTTCCTACAAAATGGTCTTTTGTATAAGCCATCAGTTCAAAGACCGTATGTTCCAGGGAAAAGATATCCGAGGCCTGGGTGATCCTGGACAGGTATTCGCCGGGAGGGGCGGCATTTTCACGCTTGATGAGCACCCGGCAGCAAATGTAATACATCTGGGCGCAGATATTTTTGGCATCTGCGGAGTTGACAAAATTGGACTTAAACTTATTGAAAATTTTATGCAGAACCCCGCCGGCGTCCTCAAACAGCCAGTTGTGCAGATGGTTCTCAAAGTGGAACAGATCCAGGGAGTTTTCCGCGGTCAGGTCATAGTCCGCGTCCTCCGGCGCGTCGGAGAAGAGGGCAATATTTTTTTCATAATAAAAATGAAATGTCAGGGCGTGGATCGCCTCGGACACGGCATAGCTAAAGTCCGAAGCGCTGCTGTGGTACCGGCTGATTCCGACCGACACCTCCCGGGAATCCAGCGTCCGGGCGATCACGGTGATCTCCCGGCAATTCTCCAGAACCGCATCCGGTACAGATTCACAGCGGCCCTCCAAAAAATAGACCGCAATGATCAGGTTGTTGTAACGGTAGCAGCAGGCGTTCTTTTTTCCGTCAAGGATAATGCTCTTTAAGAAGGCGGTGTCATTTTCCAGGGGGACCATCTGGAATGCCGCTACATAATAGTGGTCCAGACGGATTCCCAGATTCGAAAGCCGCTCCTCAAAGGAGGGGAGGAAGGCGGAGCCGGTCATTTCCAGCAATAGCTGGTCTTTCAGAAATGCCAGTTCCTCCTCGGCGATGGAGGTCTGTTTCCTGGAGGTGACGATCTGCTTCTGCGCGTCCTGGATGGCTTCCATCAGCTCCTTTTTATTGGTCGGTTTCAGGATAAAAGCGGACACATTATATTTGATGGCTGTTTTTGCGTATTCAAAATCCGCGTATCCGGTCAGCAGGATGACTTTGATCTCCGGCTGATGCTCATAGATGAATTTTGCCACAGCCAGACCGTCCGCCACAGGCATCTTGATATCAGTAATGACGATATCCACGGGACTGGCTTTGATAAATTCAATGGCTTCCATTCCATTTCCGGCCGTTCCGGCCACCTTACAGTCCAGAGAATCCCAGTCTATAAAATTGGCAATGCCTTTGCGCATGATGGCTTCATCGTCAACAACTAACAGTTTGAATGTCATGGTCTTCCTCCTTTGTGCGGATCGGAATCTGAAAGGAAATGGTGGTGCATTTTTCCGGGATGCTGTCGATGCGCAGGCGGGCATCCGGCCCGAAAAGCAGCTCCAGCCGTTTATCCAGGTTGCAAAGTCCTACATGGGTGTGGGCGTCCGCCCCGGAGGGCCGGATATTGCGTATATCCGGGATGGGGTCGAAGCCGATTCCGTTATCGATAATGGAAATCTCCATGAGCTGGCCGTCGGACGGGATGACCTGTACGATGAGCCGGCCCTTTCCGTCTTTTGGCTCCAGGCCGTGTACGATCGCATTTTCCACCAGCGGCTGGATGCAGAATGTGGGAACCATACAGTCCATCAGCGCGTCCGGGACCTGGAATACGCAGGAAATCTTGTCCTCAAAACGCATCTGCTGCAGGTAGACGTAAAACTTCACATACTCGATCTCCTGGGCAAGGCGCACATAGTCCGTTTCTTTGGACAGCGTATTTTTCTTGAGAAGCTCCCCCAGGGAAATGATCATCTGATAGATTTCCTCTTGATCGCTGATCTGTGCCTTCCATGCGATGGTGTTGAGCACGTTAAACAAAAAATGGGGGTTCATCTGCGACTGCAGCGCCCGGATTTCCGAGCTTTTCAGCAGCAATTGTTTCTGAAAATTGTCATTGTAGTAGATATCCAGCTGTTTCAGCATCCGGTTCAAGGCGTCCGCCCAGACCCGAAACTCCCGGTACATCTTCATGGGCGGCAGGCTGGCCTGCTCCCCCTTTGAGATCTGGTTGATGTGGTAGATCATCCGGTCAATGGGCCTGGTGACTGCCCGGCTGACGATCACGGCCAGGAGGAGCGCAGCCAATACCGTACATGCCAGCAGCAGGATGTAAGTCTTTAAGGTATCGTTGAGATCCTGGAACAGGATGCTTTTCGGTGCGGCCACGGCAGCGGTGAGCTGGATCTTGTCCAGCTTCTGCACGGCGGTAAAATATGCGTCGGAGCACAGCGTTAGCTCCTGGAAGGAGACAAAGGCCGTACTTCCCTGATCCAGCGCGGCCTGCAGCTCCAGGCTCTGGGGTTCCATGTCCCGGCTGGAACAGAGATTCATGTCCCGGTCATACAGGCAGATGAACCAGGAAGGAGCCAGTCCGTTTACACAGTAGGCAAGCCATTTTTCCAGATCCACGGCGATGATGAAGGTTCCGCTGTAGCTTCCCGTATTGCCGCTGAAAAGATTTCGGATAAAATAAAGGTTTTTTCCGTCTGAGGGCAGCATCCGGCAGGTCAGCCGGTGTTCTTTTTGATCCAGATCCCGGAGGAGCTCATGGCTTCCGGAGAGGCTCCCGGCAGGGGAGGCGGAGGTGGATATGCGGAATACGTCCCCCTGTACGTTCAGGATGTAGATCCCGTTTGTAAAATTTTTTGCGGACAGGGGCGTGCTGTAATAGAGGTCCGTCATCTGTTTTTCTATATGGATCTTACGCTCCGAGCTCAGCGGCTTGTGGGCGGTATCCTCTAAAATCCCGGCAATGGAGGCGTTGGATACATAAAGGGGGATGACCGAGTCAATGGAATCCACCTGGTCGCTGATCTTCTGGTTGACCTGTCCAAACTGGCCGGTGACAGAGTGTTCATAACTGGTTGTAAGAATCCGGTCTGTCCTTATATAATAGAAGAAAAAGGAACAGAGCAGGATGAGGGTTACGATCAGGGAGACGGTAACGGTGATGAAGGAGCGCAGGGAGGGGATGTGTATCGTGTTGCTTCTGTTCATATCTGTTTTTTTCCATCCTTATCTGTATTCCATTTATATAATTTGTCACCAATTTTCGCAAGAAAAAATTGATGACCTGCTTGCGCATCGGCGCAATTCTTATTACATATTATTATTACATAATCCGCCCCTGTCTTCAATCGGTTTTGGGGCGGAAGCAAAAAATTCCAAAGAAAGCAGCAAATAATTTAAAGCAATGCACAGCGCCGGGAGGGCGGGGGCTGATGAGAGGGTGTTCCGGCTATGAAATTCAAAGAACACAGCATATCCCTTTATTCAAATCCGGGCAGCAGGCGTACTATAATAGAACCAGCTTAAGGAAAGCCGAGACGTATGGGAGACGATTCCATACAGGCAGGCGGAGGATCTGTCTGCCGCGCAAGTAGGCAATCAATTTGCTGCGCAAATTGGTTACAAAAATTGTAGGAGGAGCGAGCATGAAAAAGAACTATTTGAAGAGGGTACTTGCATCTGCGCTTATGGGTACAATGGTATTGGGACTGGCAGCCTGCGGAAACGGCGGGGGACAGGGGACGGAAAGCAAGACGGAATCCGGCGGGGCATCGGAAGATACGGGAAAGACCGTATTGAATGTCATCAACTACCATGTAGGAACGGATTACGCGGCGGACTACTACGCCTACCTGTTCGAGGAATTTCAGAAAACCGAAGAAGGGAAGAACGTAGAGTTCAAATTTGAGGAGATTCCGACCACGGACGCTTACAACCAGAAGATCAAGCTGCTGATCTCCAGCGGGGATCTGCCGGATATCGTGTTCAACGGTGGGAACAACATCACCGAACTGGCGGCTAAGTCAGGGAAGGTGGCGGACCTGACCCAGTATTTTGAGGAAGATCCGGAGTGGAAAGCGCTGTTTGATGAAACCTCGCTGGACTTCAATACGGTAGACGGGAAGATCTACGGCGTACCGGTTTCCAAGGAAATCTCTTACATCTATTACAACAAAGAGCTTTTTGAGAAGGCGAAGGTGGAAGTGCCGGAGGTAGGGTATGAGACCTGGGACGATTTCTTTGCGGCCTGCGATCAGCTGAAGGAGGCGGGAATCACGCCGGTGGGCATGGACACCGCGGACATGGGGTGGCTTACCAACCTGTGGATGAGCGCCCTGATCGGTACAAGCGGGGAGGCCGGAAACGAATGGATGAACACCATGTATCCGGACGACTTTAATACGCCGGAGGTGGAAGCCGCGGCGGAGACGATCCAGAGGATGTTCCAGGAATACACCACAGACGATGCGGTGGGCGGGAAATACGACCCCATGGCGACCCATTTCTTCAACGGGGAGATCGCGATGATTCCCAACGGCCCCTGGATGATTCCGGATTTCTCACAGACGGAAAAAGCGCCGGAAGGATTTTATGATAAGGTGGGCATTATGCTGATGCCGGGCCGGGGCATGGAAATGGTTCCCACACCTGGGGATATGGTAGGGGCATCAGACGAGGAGAAGATCAAAGCGGCTGTTGCGTTTTTGAAATTTGAGACCAGCCCGGAGAATCAGATCAAGGCGCTGGAAATGACAGGGCTGCAGCCGGTATCCAATGACCTGGATATCCCGGAGGACCTTACGGAGAGCGATCCGCTGATGGCGGAGGTACTGCAGATCCAGAACGAGGCCGAGGCTACCTATGGACAGAATCAGGCGTACTGGTATCAGAACACCATCGACACCTTCTCGACAGAGCTTCCGGAGCTGGCCTTCGGAAATATCACACCAGAAGAATTTTGCAGCAAACTGACGGAATCCGCGGCAAAGAATCAGGAGTAAGTCAGAGACAAACCGCAGGTCTGCAGGTAAGCAGTTGCAGTTCGCGGCCGGTCAGGCCGTGAACTGCAACGGTGACGATACTTGCGGGCCTGCCCCTTTTTATACTGGGAGGATTTGCACAATGAGAATCAAAAATAAAGGCTTGTGGATCGTGCTGTTTACCATGCCCTGCATGCTGTTGTTCGCCCTGGTGTACGCGGCTCCGATCGTTACGGTGCTTTATACGTCGCTCTGCGATTATACGACCTTTTCCGGGCCGGTATTCGCGGGGGTGAAAAATTTCGTGAACATATTCGGGGACGGGGATTTTCTGGAATCCATAAAAAATACCCTGGTGTGGGTGCTTCTGCAGTCTACCTTCCATGTGTCCCTGGGGCTTGTGATGGCGCTGGTCCTCAGACGCAAGCCCAAAGGCTGGAAGGTGGTGCGCACGGCCTATATGATCCCCAATATTGTACCCACAGCCGCCACGGGGGTGATGTTTACGCTGCTTCTGAACCCCACCTTCGGGATCGTAAAGCCGTTTCTGGAAATGATCGGGGTGGAGGTGAGCCAGGTGCCGAACCTGTTCGGAAATTCCAGATACGCGTTCTGGACCGTTACCGCTACGTGGATTTTCTACGCCGGATTCAATACGATTATCTTTCTGGCAGAGATGGGGGCGGTTGACAAGGAGATCTACGAGGCCGCCACGGTGGACGGGGCCAGCCCCTGGCAGCTGGATCGGTATATCACCCTGCCCCTGATGAGAAATATCTTCGGGACCTGTGTGACCCTTGCTTCGGTGGCCATGGTATCCCAGTTCGACATCATTTACATGACCACAAAAGGGGGGCCGGGGAATAGGACGTTGAATCTGCCCATCTATCTGTACAAGGCGGCAACCCTTGAGAACAACTACGGAAAGGCAAATGCGGTGGGAACCGTACAGATTGCCATCGGGCTGATCCTGGTGCTTCTGATTCAGAGGATGTTCCAGGAAAAGAGAGAACAGGGGGAAAAAAAGAGATGAAATCCATTGCGAAATTATGCAAATATGTGTTCATGGCGGTGTTTACGGCCATCGCAGTCGGGCCGATCCTCTGGGCCTTTTTGAGTTCCTTCAAAACCTATGCGGAGATCAATTCCTCTGCGCTGTCCCTGCCGTCGTCCTTCAATCTGGACAATTATAAGGCGGCGTTTCAGTACGCGCCGATTGCGAAATATTTTTTCAACAGCATTGTGATCGTGGGCAGCAGCGTGCTTGTCACGGTGGCTCTGGTTGCCATGTGCGCCTACATTGTCTCCCGGTTTGATTTTAAGCTGAAAACGCTGGTGGTCCTTTTTATCTCCGCGTCTTTGATGCTTCCGGCCCAGGCGATCTCACAGCCGCTGTTTATGATCTTCCAGAAGCTGGGGATTTTTGATACCAAGCTGGGACTGGTCATCGTGTATTCCGCCATGGGGATTCCGATGTCGTTTTTCGTGATGGTCAGCTATTATAAAACCATTTCCACTGCGCTGGAAGAATCCGCCTATATTGACGGCGCGTCGTTTCTGCAGACCTTTGTCCACATCATCCTGCCCCTTGCGAAGCCGGGGCTGGTGACGATCGCGCTTCTGCAGTTTATCAATACTTGGAATGAGTTTTATTTTGCGCTGATGCTTACAAGCGGGGATACGGCGCGGACGGTTCCGATCGCGCTGAATTATTATATGGGAACCTTTGCCAACAATTATTCCGCATTGTTTGCGGCGGTAGTGATGACCGTGCTGCCGACGATCCTGGTGTTTATCGTCCTGCAGAGACAGGTGATGGAAAGCCTGACCGCAGGCGCAGTGAAAGGATAAGTGTGACCGGAAATGATGAATATGGAAATAAAGCCGATCTACCCTGTGGAGCCCTGGACCATTACGGAGACTTCCTTTGACCGGAAATACAATTATAGGAATGAGACGACGTTTTCTCTCTCCAACGGATACATCGGAACCCGGGGGACGTTTGAGGAAGCCTATGATTTTGACATAGACACCGGGCTGGAAGGGAATTTTGTAAATGGATTCTATGAGAGTGAGCAGATCCGCTACGGGGAAGCGAATTTCGGATCGCCGCTGTTCAGCCAGTCCCTGCTGAATCTGCCGAATATGAAAGAGACGAGGGTGCTCCTGGAGGATGAATGGTTCACCATGGAGGAGGGGACGATAGAAGACTACTCCAGAACCCTGCATATGAAGGACGGGGTGCTGAAAAGGAGCCTGGTCTGGACCTCGCCCCGGGGAAGGAAGGCAGAGATCCGGTTCCAAAGGCTGGTGTCCTTTGAAATGAAAAATATCATGGCCATCCGCGTTCAGGTCACGCCGCTGAATTTTTCCGGAAAGATTCAGTTTCGGTCAAGGCTGCAGGCGGATGTGGAAAACCATACGAGAAAGACGAACCCGATCGTGGATTACGGCCCCTTCGGCCGAAGGCTGGAACCTCTCAGGCTGGAGGGGGAAGGATACCGCCTGTATTATGAAGGGATTACGAAAAACAGCCGGCTCACCGCAGCCTGCGGGTGCAGCCACAGGGTATCCGGCAGCGAATGTGAGACGGGATGGGAGTTTTGTATAGGGGAACTGGAAGGGACGGCGGTTTTGACGGCAGAGGCGAAGGAGGGCTCTGCCGTGGTGCTGGAAAAAATGCTCTGCTATTCCACGGATCTGGATCTGCCGGCAGAGGATTTGAGAGGATTTATTCTGGACACCTTAAAAGAAGCGGAGCAGAAAACCTTCGGAGGACTGGAAAAGAGCCAGAAGGCCTATATGGGACGGTTCTGGAACACGGCGGATATCCGGATTCAGGGAAAGGACAGTCAGGCTTTGCAGCAGGGGCTTCGGTTCAACCTGTTTCATATCCTGCAGTCCGCGGGAAGGGACGGCAGAACCGGAATGGGGGCCAAGGGATTGTCGGGAGAGGGATATGAGGGGCACTATTTCTGGGATACGGAGATGTATGTGCTGCCGGTGTTTGTGTATACCGAGCCGGAGACTGCCAGACGGCTTTTGGACTACCGGTACGGCACCCTGGAACAGGCCAGGGAAAGGGCCCGGATTCTGGGTCATGAGAAAGGCGCTTTGTTTCCCTGGCGCACCATCAACGGGGAGGAGGCGTCCACCTATTATCCGCTGGGAACCGCCCAGTACCATATCAACGCGGATATCGCCTATGCACTGTCCCTGTACCTGCAGGTGACGGGGGATGTGGACTACCTGAAAGAAAAGGGGGCGGAAATCCTCATCGAGACTGCCCGGGTCTGGGCGGATGTGGGCAGCTTTGCGGAGTGCAAAGGGGGCAGATACTGTATCTGCAGCGTGACCGGGCCGGACGAATACAATGTGCTTGTGGACAATAATTTTTACACAAACCTGATGGCCAGGGAAAATCTCCGGGACGCGAAAGGAGCAGTGGAATATCTGGCCCGGCACGACAGGGAAGTGCTTGCACGCCTGAAAGAGAAACTGGATTTTTCGGAGGAGGAATGGAAGCTCTGGCAGAGGATCATAGATCACATGTATTTTCCATATGACGAAGCCCGGCAGGTTTACCCCCTTGACGATGGATTCATGATGCGCAGGCCCTGGGACGAATCGAGGATACCTGAGGAAAAAAGGGCGTGGCTGTATGAGAATTATCATCCGCTGTTTATTATGCGGCACCGGATGTCCAAGCAGGCCGACGCCATCCTGGGGATGTATCTGCACAGCCATCTTTTTACGAAGGAAGAGATCCGGCGGAATTACGACTTTTACCAGGAGGTGACTCTTCATCATTCCTCCCTGTCTACCTGTATTTTCGGGATTGTCGCAAGCGATATCGGGTATGATGACGAGGCTTACCGGTATTTTTCACAGTCGGCCAGGATGGATCTGGATGATTACCATCATAATTTTTACGCGGGCATCCACGGGGCCAATATGGCGGGTACATGGCAGGCGGTTGTAAACGGGTTTGCCGGGCTGCGGTGCCAGGAGACAAGGCTTAAGTTTTCTCCGTCCCTTCCATCGGAGTGGGAAAGCTATTCCTTTAAGCTCCGGTACAAAAGGGCGCTTTTGAGGATCGGGGTTTCCCGGGGACAGGCGGAGTTTACCCTGGAAGAGGGGGAGAAGATCACATTTTATATCGGCGGAAAGGAAATTTGTATTCAGGAAAACGGAGGGAGACACGTTGAAAAAATATAAGGCGGTCTTTTTCGACTGGGACGGCACCGCGGTGACATCCAGGACGGCGCCGGCAGAGGCGGCGGTATCGGCAATGCGGCCGCTGCTGGAGAAGGGGGTGAAGCTGGCGGTGATCAGCGGGACCACCCTGGAGAATATCGCAGGCGGGCGCATAGAAGAGTATTTTACGAAAAAACAGCTTGAGAATCTATACCTGGGCCTGGGGCGTGGGGCTTATAATTATGAATTTCGGGATGGGACGCCCTATATCTTTGAAAACAAGATCCCGGATCAGAAAACGCTGCTGGATATCCACCGGATCTGTTTTGAGATCCATGTCCGGCTGAAAGAGCAGTACGGACTGGATACGGACATCGTTTTTTGCAGGCCCAACTACTGCAAGATTGACCTGATGGCGGACAATCTGAGGGGAGATCATCTGTTTATGCAGGAGGACGAACTCCATATGCTTCGGAGGAAGCTCAAAAACCATGGGATTTGCAGAGGGCTCATGGAGCTGCTGGAGCTGGCTGTTTCTATCGGGAAGGATTATGGGATCAAGGTGGTTCCTACCTGCGACGCGAAGTATCTGGAGGTGGGGGTGTCCAGCAAAAGTGACAACGTAGATGCGATCCTCGGCCGCATATCCCGGGAAAGTGGTATCCAGGCCGGAGACTGTGCGTTTTGGGGAGATGAATATGTGGGGATAGAAGAAAACATTTTCGGCAGCGACAGCTTTATGCGTACCGGGCGGACTTCGGCGGGGGATTTTTTTGATGTGTCGGAGGTAAGCGGGCAGCGGCCGGAAGGGGTGAAAATGGTGGGGGGAGGCGTGGAAAGGTTTTTGGAGTTTCTTAAGGGGCAGGGGTGTTAGATACGAGTGCTGTTATGTTCGTAAGACCTTAGGAATATTTTTTTGTATCGATTATTTTGATATGTGGTATTGCAGCTTATAAAATTCCGTCTTTCACAGTTAAAAAAAAGAAAAAACTGCTATATCCCTTATATTTACCGGGGTATAGCAGTTTTTTTTGTTGTCACGGACTATGGTAATTTATTCCCGTCTTTTACTTTTTTTCTGAATTGTTTTCATCTTACTTTTTGTTATGAACTGATAATCTGTTCGAAAGCTACAGGCATCATGAAGGGCATAAGAAGGCTTTTCCAGAACAGGTTTTATGAGACCTGTAAGAACTTTTTCTATGATATGGCTGTCTGCCATATTGACAACCGTTCTTGTGTGTATTATACTGTATTTGTAATAGTAATACAGTTAAAACAGAAATGGAGGTGAGCATTTGGAAATAATCGTAAGCAATAAAGCAAGCCGACCGCTGTATGAGCAAATTTCTTCACAGATTAAAGCGGCTATTATGAGTGGAGAACTGAAAGCTGGTGAAGCGATTCCATCTGTGCGTTCATTGGCAAAATCGCTGCACATCAGTATTCTTACAGTACAAAAGGCTTATGCAACTTTGCAGGAAGATGGTTTTATTGAAACAACTGCTGGGAAAGGCTGCTATGTGTCGGCACAAAACCAAGACTTCTATCTTGAAGAACAACAAAAGAAGATAGAGGAAAAATTTGCAGAGGCAATCGAAATTGCCCGCACAAGCGGAATATCTCTCAACAAGCTGACCGATTTGCTAACCCTTATGTATCAGGAGGATGATGGAGAATGAATGATGCTTTAATTATTTCAGGTCTAACTAAGACATATAAAGATTTTATGTTGAATGGAGTTTCATTTTCTGTTCCATGTGGTTCTATTGTAGGACTGATTGGTGAAAATGGAGCCGGAAAAAGTACAACGATCAATGCAGTGCTGGGACTTATTCAGAAAGAGGCTGGCAGCATCTGCGTTTTAGGTAAAGAGCAGCTGGATAATGAAATCAAGGAACAGATTGGTGTCGTATTTGACGGCAATAACTATCCTGAAATCTTTTCTACCCGAAAACTCAACCGGGTTATGAAAGACATTTATCATTCATGGGAAGAACACACATTCCTGAACCTTTTGAAAAAATTTTCTTTACCTGCTGATAAACCGATGAAGCAATTTTCAAAAGGAATGAAAATGAAATTGGCAATCGCAGTTGCCTTGTCCCATAATTCTAAGCTGCTGATTTTGGATGAAGCGACCAGCGGGCTTGATCCCGTCATACGAGATGATATATTAGACATCTTATTGGACTTTGCACAGGACGAAACGCATTCTATTTTGATTTCTTCGCACATCACTACTGACCTTGAAAAAATTGCTGACTACATTGTTTTTATTCACGAAGGGCAAGTAGTATTCTCAAAGCCGAAGGATGAGCTGATCGAGCAGTATGGTATCATTAAGTGTGGAGCCGCACAGTTCGAGGCATTGGATAAATCGGACATCATCGTATATCGCAAGATGGATTATGAATGGCAGGTACTGGCTGCTGATCGTGCTGCTATGAAGAAAAAATATCCCAAAGCACTGATTGATTCAGCTTCGATTGACGAAATTATGCTTCTCTATATAAAAGGAGAAAGGGGGAAATAAAATGAAAGGCTTATTACTGAAAGATTATTATTTAATCAAGTCTGTGCTATATATCATACTCGTAGTTTTTGCAGTGGTTGGAATAGGAATGTCTTTTTTGACTTCCACATGGGTTTTAACTGTAATTGCAACTGTTATGCTCGGAATGATCTCTGTAACGACGATAAATATGGACAGAAACTCTGGTTGGAAAAAAGTTTCGATTGTTTTACCTGTATCCAGAACAGCTGTTTTAGACTGTAAATATATCTTGTATATACTACTTAGTGGGATCGGTTTGCTTTTAGGTGTCATTCTGGGTGTTGTGGCATCCATTATAAAAGGTCAAATTGACGATCAATCTATGATGCTGTTTGTTGGCATCAGCGTTGCTATGGCATTGCTTTCTGGAAGCATGACAATACCACTCACATTCCTGCTTAGTGAAGAAAAAAGTATGTTGGCTTTAATCATTGCGTACCCTTTTTCCTCTTTTGTATTTGTAGGAGCTGCGCTGCTAATTGATAACAAGCTGCTCGCTTGTGGTCTTGTGACTATTGTAGGTGTATTACTTTATGCGATTTCGTGGCTGATTTCGAGAAAACAAATTATAAATAAGGATATCTAAAGAGATAATTAGAAATCTATGAAATGATTCCTGAAAGAATGAACTGACAGGTAACTAAGGCACCTCTTTATTACAGCAGGACAAAAAAAGATATAGCTTTTTTGTCCTGTTTTTTTTATTGCCTGGAAAAAAGTCCAAATAAGGGGATAAATCTGGATAATTCAAAGAAAGTTTTCATCAGAGGGATTCGGTATAATATGAATCAAGGTAAGAGAAAAAGAAAAGGAGAACAAAACAATGAGCAAATTGAGAGTAGCAATCGTTGGATGCGGCGGTATCGCAAATCAGAAGCATATGCCTTCTATCAAGGCGAATGAGGACAAGGCTGTTATGGTAGCGTTCTGTGACATCATTCCGGAGCGGGCAGAGAAGGCATGTAAAGAATACGGCGCAGAGGGCGCGAAGGTTTACACCGATTACAAGGAGATGCTGGCGGATACGAGCATCGAGATTGATGTGGTTCACGTATGTACCCCCAACGTGGCGCACTGCCCGATCACGGTTGCTTCCTTTGAGGCAGGCAAGCATGTGATGTGCGAAAAGCCTATGGCGCACAATACCGAGGATGCCCAGAAGATGCTGGACGCATGGAAGAAATCCGGCAAGAAATTTACCATCGGCTACCAGAACCGTCTCCGCGACGATACCCAGACGCTGCATGCTTCCTGTGAAGCAGGGGAGCTTGGGGATATCTACTTTGCAAAGGCACATGCGCTGAGAAGAAGAGCGGTTCCTACCTGGGGCGTATTCCCGAACAAGGCGCTGCAGGGCGGCGGTCCGCTGATCGACATCGGAACCCATGCGCTGGACATTACACTTTGGATGATGAACAACTACGAGCCGGCTTCCGTATCCGGACAGGTATTCTACAAGCTGGGACGCCAGGCGGACGGCCCGGAAGGAAACGTATTCGGCCCATGGGATCCGGAGACCTTTGAGGTAGAGGATTCCGCATTCGGCCTGGTAAAGATGAAAAACGGAGCGACCATTTATCTGGAAGCATCCTGGGCGCTGAACGTACTGAAATCCATGGAAGCATCCACCACACTGTGCGGAACCAAGGGCGGAGCCGAGATCCATCACGGCGGAAGTTATCCCCAGGACGAGCTGATCTACAACACGGTAGAGCACAACCAGTTGATGGAAAAGACCATCTCCCCGGCAGGCGTGGTAGACTTCTTCGAGGGCGGCGCGGCAGCAGAGGCAGTAAGAGAGCAGGAGCAGTGGCTGAACGCGATCATTAACGACGGCGAACCTCTTGTAAAACCGGAGCAGGCATTTGTAGTGACCCAGATTCTGGAAGCAATCTACAAATCCGCAGAGACAGGAAAAGAAGTATACTTTGATTAAAAGTCAGGAACAGTCTCGGACATAAGCTGCGAAGCAGTGAATAGTCTGCAAAGCAGATGTGTCTGAGACCTGCAGTTCCGGACGGATGAGAAGAACAGCGCATCGCGTAAATTGGTTACAATCAATGCAGGAGGGAAGAAAATGGCGGGCAGACAGATTTATAATCCGGATGGATTTAAGAATGTAGAAGAAAATGGAAAGATTACGGGATATCAGTTTCAGTTTAAGGCGCAGTACTATCGTGGATTTACCTTATCCATCGTGCGTGACATCCAGGTCAATGTGGACGGAGAGGATGCGGCACGGGAGGATATCCGTTTTACCGTGAACGGGGAGACTTTCACGCTGGAAGAAATGCGCACCGTAGTAGATTCTGATTATCGCTGGGAATTTGGCGACTATGCGACAGTGACTGTGCAAAAGGAAGGCGGGCTTGCAAAGGGAGCGCATCATATCAAGGCTATGCAGATCATTGCCCCATCCTATATGCCGTTCCAGACAGAGGCATTGTGTGAAGCAGATTTTGAGATTGCCTGAGGCAATTGCCAGATCATGAACCCGGGGGCATCCGTGACGGCCATGGGGCCGTTTCATAAGACTTAGAAAAAAAGCAGGAGGAAAAAATTATGAGCTATGATATCAAAAGAAGCGTTTCCCTGTATAGTTATCAGGATGAATATTATGACGGAAAATTAGACCTGGAGGGCTGTCTGAGAGAGACTGCGAAGACAGGGGCAACCGGTGTGGAGCTTTTGGCGGAGCAGATGATCCGCAGGTTCCCGCTTCCGATCGAGACACAGGAGTTCAGAGACCAGTGGTTTGGATGGCTGAAAAAATACAACCTGGAGCCGTCCTGCTATGATGCGTTTCTGGAAAATAAGATCTATGACAACCGGACCCTGTCGCTGGGCGAGCAGATCAATATGATGAAGCGTGACATCCGTCTGGCTTCCATGCTGGGATTTAAGAATCTGCGTACCCTGGTGTCCACTCCTATGGACGTGATTGAAGGAAGCCTGGACTATGCCGCGGAAATGGATGTAAAGATCGGGCTGGAGGTGCACGCGCCGTTTTCATTAAATTCCGGCTGGGCGGACGGATATATGGAAATGATCCACAAGACCGGAACAAAGCATTTCGGATTTATTCCGGATATGGGAATCTTCTGCAGGAACATTCCGGATGTGCTGCGGGATAAGGCGAGACGGCAGGGTGCGTCCGAGGAATGCATCAAGATCGTAGACGATTCTTATGCACAGCGTCTTGAAAAAGGATTTGTAAAGATCAAATACGACCTGAACCTTGGCAAAGCCAACATGGAATACCGGATGGCCAACGGCATGAAGGAAATGATGGACGCTGTAGAAAAGGCAGGCGGCGGCCCGGCAGATAAGGCTTACGCCGGGGCATCCTTTACATATTCCTGGTCCGAGCCGCAGGATCTGATCGACAACATTGATTACATTTTCCATACCCATGCGAAGTTCTACAATGTGCATGAGGATTATGTGGAGACGGCAGTTGCCATCCCGGAGGTGGTAGAGGCATTTAAGAAAGCCGGATATAAGGGCTTCCTGAGTTCCGAGTATGAAGGCGGAGAGCATCTGCGCGACGTGGGCGTGGACAGCATCGAGCAGGTACGCCGTCATCAGGAAGCAATGCGCAGGGCGATCGAAGGATAGGAGTGACTGGTCACACTCAATGTTATTTACTTAAGGAAGGGGCATATCAGGAATGATAGCCCCTGATTTGTTTTCTCTTCTTGAATTTTTCGGCTGAAAATTCATATGCTTCTTGAATAAGGGGTTTTAACTGTTCCAATGTCTGATTAGACGGATTCAGGACGCTTACCTACCCCATCCAAGCATAAACTGGGTGGGGAAGGATCGTATCCTAAAATTCCGCGATCAATTATACATATGTTAGCTGATGTTAAGCTCAAAGAGTTCCATAATTTCTTTCTGAAAAGCTGTTATCGTTGTGTAGATCTGCCTACGCTTCCCTTCAACAGAAACCACACGCAGGGATTTCATCTCATCTATCACTTCCTGCATATTATGGTTTTTAAACCATCCGGCTCCATCCATGATGTTTTTGATCTGGGAAGATAGTATCAGGGCAATATATTGAATAAATAACCGTCCATCCATCGCCGCAGAGGAATGGATACGCAGCCTTTTCATATCAGTAGGAGATGTTTTCATAAACGTATGTGGTGCCATTTTTGTGTTTACAGGAGACCAAAGATGCCATGCTGATTCCTCCGGACATATGTATAATTTACCGCTTTTATTATACCATTTATATATATATGTTCGTAAAGAAAAACATGGGTCAAACACCGATTTTATAAGGGATTTGGGGAATAAGTTTAAAACCTATGTATAACAATTTCGGGAGATTAGGTTGTGAAATCGCTTGCGCCGAAAACCATGAAACAGCGGCTGGAAGAAGCAAGATCAGAGGCGAATGCTCATAACAGTCAGAGGAAAATACTGGAAAGAGAGAGGACAGAGAAGAATAAGCAGTGGCAGCAGGAGATGTAGATTTTTACGGAAAGAGAGGAGCAGACGATGAAATTAACTTATGAAAAATGTGGTGATTACTTGATCCCGAATTTAATACCGGATCCGGAGCCGGAGGGAGAGTTGAGAAAATTTGGACTGATGAGGAGATCATACTTGGAGAACCATAGGGGGCATTTATTCAGGATTGTTGTTGTCAGGTAAATTAAAGAAACATCTACTTATGATACAGGAGCAAGCAGAAACGAGATTTGATTTGCTTGTGGCGCAGATGGCGAAGAGGGAAGGTGTGACGGAGTAGCTAAAGGCACAGGATCAGATGCTTTGGGTGCGGAAGATGAATAGTATTCGGGCGAGGGCAGAGGAGATTGTTGTAACAGAGTTGGTTTATCAATTATAGGTGACAACTTCAGTAAATATGCTTCAGTAAATATCCGAAAAAAATCTTGGAAAAAAGCTGATTTAATGTTAGAATAAACTTGGTATTTTAGAATATTTTGTCAAATTTACTTTTTCCCAAGAATTATATAAGGACTTCTCACTGATATGGAGGACTCACTATTAAAAATGGCAAGGAATATTTCGATTACGGGGAAAGTGAAAAAAATATCAGCAGAGATGAGGAGATCAATAAAAGGTTAAAAGCTATGGGGTGGATAGTGCTGCGTTTTTGGGGTAAAGATATAAAGAAAAATACTGAAAGCTGTATAAAGACAATAGAGGAAGCTGTGTTTGATGTAAGAATGGGTATGAATTGAAGAGCGAGATGAGAAAGGTAAAATATATGGCTCAAATTGAACTTCCTACAATAACCTGTGATTGGATAGATAAATTTAGATGTAATAGGAAACAGAAGTGGGAAGCTCAATAATATGACTAAATTTTTAACTGAATTCTAATGAAGGATAAACTCGAAAATATCAGGAAGGAGATTTTTTTATTAATTTACTTCGATTAAAAGTAAATAATACTTCGGAATTTCAAGGTTCGTATGAAAGAATAAATAACTTCTATCGTCAAATAATGATTTTACTGGAATCTTCAAAGAGCAAAGATGATAAGCTTTTCAGGCGATTCGAGACGAAGTAAATGAAGCTATTGGTAAAGAGTGGAGAAAAATGTGTTCGGCTGATAAAAAAGATTATTTGAAAGAGCATATTGTCAAGAACTCAGAACGATGTGGGAGAATGATTGACAATTATCGAACACAAACAATAGCACCGTATCAGCTTGATAGCAATGCCGATTACTTGGTAGCACGTACATTTAAGCAGATAAAAAAGGAAGGCGTATTTAATGTACTTGCACACTCTGCGAACAGAGAATTAAGCAGCTGGGATGCAACACTTGAATTGCTCTGGATATTTAAAGACTGGGTTGAAAATAATAGAGGATGGGATGAAGTATTATCCGCTTCTACAAGTAAAAGGGAAAAGTCGTTGCAAAGACTTTTGCATCTTTCGGGGAAATATTATTGCAGACAAAATAACATAGACATGACTTTTGAGGCAAATGAAGGTCCGGGTTCGGTTGATTTGAAGATGAGCAGAGGAAACGATAAGACTGTTGTTGAGATAAAACTCTCTTCAAATGCTGACTATATTCATGGGTATGAAGAACAGATTGAGCAATATGCCAAATCAGAAGGAACAACACAAAGAGTATTTGTGTATGTGAAAGTTGGAAATCCTGGACGAGATAAAAGGATAGAGGAACTTCATGCATCAAGACTAAATAACGGGGAAAATCCGCCGGAACTTTTTATCATAGATTCTCAGGAACAAACGTCAGCGAGCAAGAGATAATATATTATTAACAATTGTGCAGACGGTCTGCACAATTTGGAAGGAAGGTAATATGCTTATAACATCGAATGAGTATTTGCAAGCAGTACAAGAAATAAATGATTATGTGAATCAGGCTAAATATAGAGCATCCGTTAGTGTGAATAGTGAAGTGCTGAAAACAAACTTGTTCATTGGAAGTGTGATTATTCGTAACTCCGAATGGGGTAATAAATTCGTTGATAATTTATCTAAGGATATGAGGTTGAAATATCCCGGTGCAAAAGGGTATTCTGTTCGAAATTTAAAGTATATGAAGAAGTTTGCACAGATTTTCTCTGAGGATGATGTAGATAAGTATGGATTGGCAAGGATTACTTGGAGCCATCATCAAGTGTTGATGAGTAAGGTGTCAAGCAAAGAAGAATATGTATGGTATTTGGAAAAAGTTTTAGAGCATGGATGGTCGGTAGATGAATTGGCATCCCAGGTGAAGAGCCAGTTGTATGAGAGGCAAGTTGTGGCAAATAAGATTTCAAATTTTGAAAACAGATTGCCTATTGAACAAAAGGATATTGTTCTAAGTACTATGAAAGATCCATATATGTTTGATTTTATCGATTATACAGAGGATATGTTGGAAACAGATATAGAAAATGAGTTGGTAAGGAATGTTACTTCACTATTGATGGAATTAGGAACCGGTTTTGCCTTTATGGGACAGCAGTATCATCTAGAGATTGGCGGAAAAGATTTTTACATTGACCTTCTTTTCTATAATACAAAGCTTAGATGTTATGTAGCGATTGATTTAAAGACAGGTGATTTTAAGCCGGAGCAAGCAGGGAAAATGAATTTCTATTTGTCAGCTCTGGACGATTTGGTTAAATCTCCAGACGATAATCCATCTGTTGGACTGATATTATGTAGAGATGAGAATAGAACCATTGCAGAATATGCGTTAAGAGATATGTCGAAACCTATTGGTGTGAGCGAATATCATTTGTGCACAGATCTTCCGCTGGATTTGAAAAGTGCTTTACCGGATCCGGAGGAGATTAGGAGTAGGATTGATATGAAAAAATAAATTGTGCAGACCGTCTGCACAAATGAATTAGAAAGAGTTTCATGATAACACCATGATAACAAAAATTCTAAAAACCTCAGATACAGGGTGCATATAAAAGAAAAAACAACCGAAAAAGCTTTGAAAATCACACAAAATCACTCCCATTTCTCCCAAAGAAAACCGTGAGGGTGGTAGAAGGACTCCGAAAAGAAGATTTTGGATACTGAGTTCAAAAGTGATTTGAAATGTTACCCGGATTACGATTTGATAGAAGAAATTGTAGGTATGTCTAATACGGCAGGAGGATTTCTCTTCCTTGGAGTTGAGGATGATGGCATGATTACCGGAGTTCATAAAAAGCATATAGATTCCATTGGTGTTATGGCATTGATTGCAAACAGCACGGTTCCGCCAATTTCTGTAAGAGCAGAAATTATTACGGAAGAGAATTTGGATGTCCTGAAAATTGAAGTGCCGAGAAGCCGCGGCGTTGTATCAACTGCATCTGGTAAAATTCTAAGAAGAAGGCTAAAATTTGACGGCAGTCCGGAAGTGATTCCCATGTATTCCTATGAAATCCCATCACGGCTGGCAGAGTTGGGAATGCTTGACTATTCAGCCCAGCCCCTTGCAGGGGCTACATTGGATGATCTTGAGAGGGGTCTATTGTATATGGAAGACCCTGGCCGGATTATTCAGAGTCTACAAGCAGAAATGTGAGATTATTTATTCAAAGAGCGAAAGCGGATATGCCATTTGCAAAGTTTGTCGCAGAGGAACAAAACAGGCGGGGAAAACCGTTGTCTATCTATACTTTAATGATTCTTTCAGTTTTGAACAATGAAAGAAGAAGTACTGTGGATCGAATAGTAGAATTGACAAATTTGAGCGGGAATAAGGTGAGCTCTGCAATAGAAGCTATGATAGAGTTGGGATTGATAGAAGCGTCCGGGAAAGGAAATAACCGTACGTATATTCTGGGGAAAAAAATTTATCGGGAAAACAAGAAAGGCATTCAATATGTTCGTCAGACGGACATTGACAGTATCAGATATCCGGAATTAGTAATGAAACTTGCGGATACTCAAAATGGGATCATTACAAAGCAGGATGTTGCTGAACGGCTAAAAGTAACTCCTTCCCAGGCATATACGATAATCAAAAAATTGCAGGATGAAGGCCGTCTGGAATTATTGTGTGGCGGAAAGTATTCCAAGTATAGAGTAGTTTCATTCTAGTATAACCTTGCTCATCCATTTGCAATGCTGTTTATCGCAATATATTGCTGAAAAGATGACACTGGAAGACAATACAGAGATTGTCCATTCAGAACGATTGGAAAATGGGGAGGTAAAGGTGTATATTGAAACCCCGGATGAAAAGGTCTGCTTTCATAGCATCCAGCCTATCAACAGATAGCATAATATGTATTTTATTCTGCCGGATGTCTGTGGTATAATTCCATCGAACAGCGAAAGAAAATATTCTATGAATAGAAAGCGGAGGTTGTCCGATGGAGATTGTAGTGCTGCTGCTCAGGCAGAATCTGGTGATGCTTGTATATATGATGATTGGTTATTACCTGTATAAAAAGAAGCTGGTCAGCGCCGGAGGAAGCGCGGATATCGGCAGGATCCTGCTGTATATCGTTATGCCGGCGGCAATCCTGAAATCCTATCTTGCGGATTTTTCGCGGGAGCGCTTAGAAGGGCTTTTTGTATCCTTCCTGGCCGCTCTGCTGTCGCTTCTGCTTTCGATTGCCGCGGCCCGGATCGCATTTTCAAAAGAACAGGGAATCGAACGGTTCGGAGCCGCATTTTCCAACGCAGGGTTCATCGGGATTCCGCTGGTACAGATGACCCTGGGGGAAGAAGCGGTATTCTATGTCTCTTCCTATGTTGCGCTGCTGAACATCCTGCAGTGGACATACGGGCTGGTCACGATCACGGGCGACCGGTCTTTGATTTCCGTGAAAAGGCTCAGGACCAATCCGATCCTCCTCAGCTTTCTGGCAGGCATCGCATTGTTCCTGCTTCCGGTATCCCTCCCGGAGACCGCGGAAAATGTGGTCGGTACGATCGCAGCCATGAACGGCCCGCTGGCCATGATCGTATTGGGAGTCTACCTGGGGCAGGTTCCGCTCCGGTCGTTGTTTTCCGGCCGTGTGGTTTACCGCTGTGCTCTGGTGCGGCTCATAGTGATCCCGGTTTTGACGATGGCGCTGCTGTTTGTGTTTCCGGAAAAATATCATATGCTGAAGCTGACGATCCTGATCGCCGCTTCGGCTCCGGTGGGCTCCAACGTGTCAATCTTCGCTCAGCTGTACGGGCAGGATTATATGCAGTCCGTGAAAGAGGTGACGCTCAGTACGCTGCTGTGTATCATCACGCTTCCGCTGATCCTTGGAATCGCGGATTATGTGTTGTGAAGCGGCTGAACGGACGTAACAGGATGCGCTTGAGTATATTCTTTGAAATAGCGGACGATCACATCACGGCAGGTCCGGACCGCGGAGGTCTGGAAACTTTCCGGATTCCAGGACAGCATCAAAAATCGTTCCATGGGCATCCCGGAGACCGCTTTGAGAGACATGGAAGGGGTAAGAAAATCATGCCATGTATATTCCGGGATAAACGCGATCCCGGGGCCGAGCGGAAGGAGATCCCGCATGACAGCCGGCGTATCCGCGACGGTTGTGACATTTGGCGAAAAATGATAGCGTTCACAGTAATGCCGTACAATGGAGGTCAGGTTGGTTCCGGAAACCAGCTCTGAGAAGGATTCACTGCGGATCTCGTCCAGAGTCAGGGCAGAACGATCCGCCAGCCTGTGGTTGGAGGGAAGGACCGCCTTGATGGGCTCCCGCAGAAGAAAGATCCGGCTGTTACTGTCCGGCAGGAGGGTGTGCACGGAGGTCAGGGACAATGCCGGGAGCGGGCCATTCGGGGAGGGTGGCTGCTGTGTGATCTGCAGGCGGATGCCCGGATCCGTTTCCTGGATCCGCCGGACGATGGCAGGAAGGAGCATGGAGGCGGAGCCTACATAGAGGGAGACCGTCTGATCCTTGCTGGATTTCAGCTCATCCAGTTCCAGCCGGGCATTGTCAAGGGCAGTAAAGACCTGTTCCACATAACGGAGGAAGATCGTGCCGGCGTGGTTCAGGCAGATTCCTTTCCCCTGGCGGTCGAACAGAGAACAGCCAAGCTCGGTTTCCAGACGTTTCAGGGTCTGGCTTAAGGAGGGCTGGGCGATGTGCAGCTTCTGCGCTGTTTTTGAAAGCTGCTGTGTACGGGCGACTTCACGAAAATATTTTAACTGTAGTAAATCCATAGATACCTCACAGATGATTGAAAATGATATATGGCTGCGATACTATTATAGTAAAAGCGGCAGCGCGCGGCAAGACTTTCTGATACATCCGGTTCACGGAAAAATCGTTACATGAAATGAAAAGCCACATGATGGCACCGTGAGCAGTGGATAGTCTGCACCTGCGTTCGGAACAGTTATAGATGATAAAAGAGAGGAGAAACTAAATGGAAACAATGGAAATCATTCAGGGATTCATGAAAAAGGAACAGCAGGAGAAGATCGAGAAGTACCGTGTTTTGAATGAGACGGTAAAAAAGGGAAAAATTTTGTTTACCGGTTCTTCATTGATGGAACAGTTTCCAATCCATGAGCTGATGATGAACGAGGGGTTGGGACTGACCATTTACAACCGCGGAGTCGGAGGCTTTACAACTTCGGATATGCTGGAAAATATGGAGGAACAGATTTTCGGTACGGAACCGTCCAAAATTTTTATCAATATCGGAACCAATGACATCAGCGATGCATCACGGTCATTTGAGGCGGTTTTGGAATCCATGCTGGAGAACTATGAAAGAATTCTGACGCAGATCAAGGAGCGTCTGCCGGAAACAGAGGTTTATATGATGGCTTATTACCCGGTCAATGAGACGGATAAGGTTCCGGAGACGGAATGGGCGGGGGAGATGTTTGCCAACCGCAATAACCGGAACCTTCCGATCGCGAATGAGGCGGTGAAGAAGCTGGCGGAAAAGATGGGATATCATTATATTGATGTCAATGCCGGATTGTGCGACGAACGCGGAATGCTCAGGAGAGAGTTTACGGTGGAAGGGATTCATATGTACGCAAATGGCTACCAGGTGGTTCTTAAGAATCTGAAGCCGTATCTGTAGGCAGAAATTTGGGATAGTAGCCCCAGCTGCACATCCGGAAGCCTGCCTGACAGAGGGGATGCCCATCTTTGTCCAGAGAGATGTCCTCGGGGATGCCGTCCAAGGTTCCCCGCCTCTTATTGAGGTCGATCAGGGCGTTGGGAAGAAGAGAGGAACGGGCATATTGCTCCCTGGGGCCGCCCCAAAACCGATCCATAAAATCGAAATAGGAGCCGAGAGGCGGCGGAACTCTATCAGAGCGATTTTGAGGATCACATCGGGAAGAAGGGATGCCGGGCCGGGGCGGTGAAGCCGCGGTGCCCGAGGAAGCCGGTTGCCGGTTCTATGTAAAAAAGATAACGGTAAAGAATATAGGCAGAAGGTAGGATACAGATGTGTATGTAGGCTTTCTGCCTTTTTTGTGCACGTACAGGTGGAATTTTTTTCTGAATTTTGAAATCGACCTGTTGGGCAGCACGGCAATCGTGGGACAAAATGGATCTGGAAAGACAACTCTGGCTAAGTTTTCTTCCAGCAAGTTTTACGAAATCCGACTATATTTTTTAGAATCGATAGCATATAATGAGTCTGTGATAAACTGGATTTTGTGTAAGAGAAAACGAAAGGATGTAGCTGAATTTTACGAATCATTCTAAAGCCAGAGAGGAGGAGCAGTTATGATGTATCCATTTATGACACTGGAAGATAATACAGAGATTGTCCATTCAGAACGATTGGAAAATGGGGAGGTAAAGGTGTATATTGAAACCCCGGATGAAAAGGACTGCTTTCATAGAATGACTTGTTATCTTCCGTCTTATCGTATTGAGGTTGACGGTTATTCAGAAAAAGAAATTCAATATTTTATGGACATAATAAAATCTACAGCAAATCTGATTATTGAGTTTTCAAAAGAAGGAGGATTTATGAATGCCTCGGGCTTTTAGGATTGGTTCTTACTGGATATATTTTTGGGTTACTATTTACAGTCAGATAAAAACTGTCAATCAGCTTCTTACAAGCTTCGCTTGACGAATCTGACTGCCATTTTTTATCAGACTGTGAATAGTAACATTTTTGGGCAAATGAAGGTAGACCGAACTTGACATTTTCCAGGATATTTATTATACTTAGGTTACTAAGTGATTAAAGGGGAGAGATATGGAACATGATAAACACGCAGCACGTTATGTCAGCAAGTTGTCAAATAAATTACGCAGAAAAATTGATGCTTTTTCAAGTAGGGAATCTTTCAGCGGTTCTCAAGGGCGAGTGCTGCATTTTATTTTAGCTCAAAGCAATGATGTTTTTCAAAAAGATATAGAAGAGGAATATAGCTTGCGCCCGCCAACAGCGACCGAACTGCTGAAAAAAATGGAGAAAAACGGCTTGATCTATCGGGAAGCTATGGCAAGTGACGCAAGAATGAAACGAATCGTTGTCAGTGAAAAAGCATTGCAGTATAAGGATATGGTGATAGCAGATATTACCGCACTGGAAGAGGAACTAACAAAAGATATTTCGCAAAATGAGTTGGATATTTTTTTCAAAGTAATTGAAAAAATGCTTGATAACATTTCGTGAAAGTGTTAAGGCTGTCGATAAATCGGCAGCTACATTTTAAAATATAAACTTAGGAAACTAACAAATGGAGGTATCACTATGAATGAAACAAGAGTGGATTACTTAAACGGGAAATTATTTCCCATGATTTTAAAATTTTCCATACCAGCAGCTATCTCACTATTGATAACAGCTATTTATAATATCGTGGATAGAATGTTTGTTGGCAATTTTAATGGAACTTCCGCATTAGCGGGCTTATCAGTCTGTTTTCCCTTATCTTATATGATGATGGCTTTTGCTTTGATGTGCAGTGCGGGAGGTTCTACCTTTTTCAGTTTATTTTCGGGTCAGAACGAACCGGAAAAAATGAATCGGTCTTTTGGCAATGCGATGGTGCTTGTTTGTGTGTTTGAAATCATACTAAGTGCTTTGCTGCATTATGACGTTTGTGATTATGCCCGCAAGCGGTATCAGTCAAGGCATCCAGCCAATCATCGGGAATAATTATGGCTCTGGAAATTACAAGCGGGTTATATCAACGCTTTGTCAGGCTACTGTATTTTCCGTGTGTATTACCTGTTTTATTTGGATGATTGTTCTTGTCTTTCCAAAACAGATCCTTGCTGCTTTTGGCGGGACAGAAGAAATGTTCCGAATTGGCATTTCAGGTTTGCTTGTTTTGAAAGAGAAAAACAGGGTACGAATACAACGGTAATGCTGTTGCATTTTGAAGGAGGGAATCCTATAATAGAAACTATAAATGAAGGGGGGATTCATTCCGATGTTTTTTATCATGGGAGTTACGCAGGGAAGAAAGAATTTTGACTATAACCAGATGGTGGTTTGCGGGCATTGCGGTTCTTATGGAAGATATCAGGTGTACATGACTTACATGTGTTTGTCATTGTTCTTTATCCCCTGTTTGAAATGGAACAGACAGTACTATGTACAGAGTACATGCTGCAATACGGTTTATTCTCTTGCGCCGGAGATTGGGAAGCAGATTGCAAGGGGAGAAAATATAGAAATCCTGCCGGAACATCTGATACAGGTGCAGGCAGGATACAAAAGCGCATCCTAAGCTTGAAAAAAGCATATCCGGAAGCCAAGCGGCATAAGCCGTTGAATGTAAATGGCATAACCGAAGAAGAGATCAGGAACTGGATGTAGAATGTATAGATCCTGGCAGATACTTTAGCTGAAGAGTTGAGAGAGGGGAAAGAAATCATGGTGAAACAGATTGTAAGAGACGTATTCTTCCTGGGGCAGAAATCAGAACCGGCAACCAGGGATGACCTGCAAGTGGGAAGAGACCTGCAGGATACTTTAAATGCCAACCGTGACCGCTGTGTCGGTATGGCCGCCAATATGATTGGTGTAAAGAAAAATGTGATTATTATAAATATGGGAGTTATCGACTTGGTGATGTTTAATCCGGTGTTGATTCGGAAAAAGGGACTCTATGAAACGGAGGAAGGCTGCCTGTCCCTTGACGGGGTACGTAAAACGAACCGTTATCAGGAGATAGAGGTAGAATATTATGACTTCAACTGGAAAAAACAGAAGATAAAGTTGAAAGACTGGCCTGCACAGATTGCACAGCATGAAATAGATCATCTTTCCGGGAGGGTGATATAGCCATAGTCCGGGATGGATAAAGAGGTATAGCCTGCTTAAAAAATGTAAAAAGCATCTTCTTCAAAAAAATATTCTCTGTATTCCTGCATAAAGTGGGAATATAACCATGGATCTACTATTGCAGCGCCCCTGGTTCTATATTATACTATTATAGAGTAGTCTTTTTACCCACCGTACCGTTTTGGAAAGGAGTAAGTATGGATCAAAAAGAAATGAATGAACAGGTAGGGAAGCTGCTTTCAGACAATCCGGCGAAGTATATCAAGATCAGAGGTATCCTCGATGAGATGTTTGAAGGTCGTACCCTCGAAGGCTCCAAAGATATCAGCGATCGTGAGTTTGAAAGACTTCGCGGTAAATTCCGGGACATTGACGTGCCGCTGAGTTTTTGCGTCAATAAGGAAGCGGCTTATCAGCTGCAAAAGGCAGTCAGATACCACCGCTCTCAGTCCCAAAGCAGATACGATGATCGTCCGACAGCCAAAAAGTCTGCTAAGGCCAAGAAAAAGGGCCTGTTCGGTATATTCGGATAAAAAGATATTGACTTTTTGAGAAAGGGGATTCGCCTGGTGTGATGCAGCACCGGGCGAATCCCCTGTTTTCGTTTTACGCTTGGCTGAGAAATATAAAATTTATCCAAGCTTCTTCCGAAAAGCATCCGGAGTCATCCCAGTCTCCTGTTTGAATTTTTTTCCAAAATAGCTGGGGCTTCAGCTCCATGGACTGGGGGGATTCATCAGGTGGGCATACCATTTTGATGTCGGCTCTTACGATGGAACAGATGTATAATGATGAAGACGGTGAATTAAATATCAAGGGATTTATAGATTTTTATGGTCCGACAGATTTGTTGTCAATCAGGAGACAGTCTGAGACACAGGACCATACTTCTGCGAAAAGTCCGGTGGGAATGCTTCTAGGCGGGTATCCTCTGGATGACAGGCTGGAGCTTGCCAAAACGGCCAGCCCTGTTCATTATATTGAGCAGGCGAAAGAAGTCAGACCGGTTTTGATCATGCATGGTGATAAGGATGAGATCGTGCCTTTTGAACAAAGCTTGCAATTTTATGAAAAGATGAGAGCCTATGGAAAGGATGTGCGATTTTACGCGGGGAAGTTTATTTACAGGCATATTTGTGATATACTCGTGAAAAACATTGGATGAACATAACCGGGAGGTGCAGCATTATGATCTACGAAAATAGCATGAAGAATGCGGAGTATCCGCTTAAATGTGCGGTGATGCGGGGGAATCTTCCGTTCATGAACCACTGCCATCAGGAACTGGAGATCCTGATGCTGCGGAAGGGAAGGCTGCAGGTATTTTATGGGAATGAAACGTATGAACTGCTGGAGGGGGATGTCTGTATCGTTCCGCCTTTTGGCAGCCATGAGATCGGCAATGGAAAGCCTGACTGTGAAAGGCTCTCGGTTCTGCTGGATCTGCGGCTGCTGGGAAGCAGGACGAAGGAGAACCAGGAGGAGCTGTGGATCCGAAAAGAGCTGGAAAAGAAGGATCTGTTCAGCAGGCACTGGGAAGAGGCAGTCCGGGAAAAGGTGTCGGAGATCGTGGGAAAGCTGTATCAGGAGTATAGTGAAAAGGGCTATGCGTGGAAACTGTCGGTGAAGGCTCTGATCAGTGAACTGATATTAGCAGCTCTGCGGGAGATGCCGGAGAGGGAAATCGGGGCGCAGGAAAAGGAAGTGGTTCAGATCAGGCATATCCTGGAATATATCGCTCTGCATTATTACAAGGATATTACGCTGCAGTCCTGCGCGGATGAGGTGGGATTTAACAGTACCTATTTATCCAGATATTTCAGCAGCGCAATGGGCATCACATTTCAGGAATATATCAAACGACTGCGGATCGACAGGGCGAAGTGGCTGCTGATAACGACGGAAAAGCTTCCGGTGACGGAGGTGTGTGTACAGTCCGGGTTTCGGGATATCAAAACATTTAATAAGCTGTTCAAGAAGGAGTGTGGGATGAGCCCTACGGAATTCCGTAAAAGTATGTTGATGGAATAAAACAGACCGTCTGCGGCCTGCTGTCCGGAATCGCTACGGATTTTTAATAAAAAAGGTCGTTATAGTGTTAGGGGTCTCCAGGGATTTCAGATATAATGGTATTAAGGAACCGTGAGGGATCTGTCCTCCAAAGGACAGATCTGCCCGGCCGATATGAATATGAAATTTTCAGGAGGCGTGTGATGATTCAAAGGATTTATAAAAAAGAGTACAGTGAGGTTTCCCATCCGTTTCCAACGGCGGTTAGAAAGCCAGGCTTTATGGAAGCGGGATATGTGGAAGAGGAATATTTTTTTGAAGGTACGGCAAATGTATATGAAGAGGCAGGGGAAAAGACCAGAAGAGTGATACATGAGAACCTGCCCTACTGCAACCGGTTTCTTGTGAGAAAGCCGGCGCAGGGGGAGCGGTTCAGTGGGAATATCGTAGTGGAGATCCTCAATGCCACGGCGGGGTTTGATATTGAACGGATGTGGGTGGTCGGAGCGAAAGAACTGATGCGCGGCGGGGATATTTATGTAGGGATCACCAGTAAGCCTGATGTGCTTGATAGTTTGAAAAAGGCAGATCATGCCAGATATGCTCCGATCAGTTGGAAGATCACTTATGAAAGGCCGGAAAATCAATACGGCGGGTTGGATAAGGCGGCGCTTCCGCGTAAAGCGGATTGCGAGACAGGACTATTCTGGGATATGCTTACGGAACTGGCGGAGATCCTGCGGACGGATACGGAGTTCATTCCGGAGGGAAAGAAGCGGTATCTCTATCTTGCGGGATGGTCACAATCGGCGGCGTATATGTATACATATCTGAATTATTTTGCGTTTCCAGCGGCAGGGCTGTCGGTATTTGATGGGTATCTGGCAGCAGGCGGAGTGCATTCCTTTGTGGTTCCTTTGAATCAGAATGATTATGGGAAGGAGCAGGATGTCAGAAAGAATATGATCACTTATATGCCGGTGCCGTTTATTTCCGTGCAGACGGAGAGTGAGAATGCGTACTTTGACGGGATAAAGACAAGGCAGGAGGACAGTGACAGGGAAGATTTAAAATATCGGGTATATGAGATTGCGGGGGCAACGCATGATACAAAGTTTTCTATGATCGATTATTATGCAGGGGATCCGGATATGGAAAAGATTGGGATCGTGCCGGATTTTCCTTCGGTGGATGATTATCCCAATGATTATCCTTATGAATATTGTTTTTATGCAGTGTACCGGATGCTGTTCTCATGGGTAAGAGAAGGGAAATGTCCGCCGCATGGAGAGCGGATCGAAGTGGACGGGGACGGGCGGAATAAGACGGATGCTCTGGGAAACGCGGTCAGCGGAATGCGTACCCCATTCCTGGATGTTCCGGCCGCAGTGTATTATCCGTACTGTGCGGTGAAGAGAGCAAACGGAGAGATCGTAAAGCATGGCTTGTTCGGGCATATGGAGCCATTTTCAAAAAGAAAACTGGAAAAGCTGTATGGGAATCTGGAAAATTACAGGAAGCTTGTGGAAGGATCGGCACAAAAACACATGGAAGCCGGTTTCCTTCTTCCGGAGGATGTGACAGACTGTGTGGAGGAAGCCATTCAAAGAGTAGTGAAATTAAGTACTCATAATAGGGGGAATGAGAGTGAGATCTTGGAATTATGAATTTGAAGTGCCGGACACGAAAAAGATCCGGATGATCGTGCATACGGATTGCAAAAACGAAGCGGATGACCAGTTTGCCCTTGCGCATCATGTGATGACACCGGGATTCCTTGTGAAAGGAATCGTGGCCGGGCATTTTGACAGGGTGCCTCAGAGTTATCCGCAGGGGGAGACCGCCCAGGCAAGTCTGGAGGAAGTGCAAAAGCTCTTAAAGCTGATGGATATTGAGGGAATCTGTCCGGTG
Source organism: Schaedlerella arabinosiphila (assembly GCF_003885045.1). GTDB lineage: Bacteria > Bacillota > Clostridia > Lachnospirales > Lachnospiraceae > Schaedlerella > Schaedlerella arabinosiphila. Next base: position 517,117 of record NZ_RHJS01000002.1, read on the forward strand.
GAAAAAGGGGCAGAGCATCCACTTTCGGATGAAGATACACCGAATCCGTCAAAAGGGGCGGAGCTGATCATCCGGGAAGCTATGCGTGAGGATCCGCATCCATTGTATATTGCCTGCCAGGGGACGCTTACGGATCTGGCGGCGGCGATTTTGATGGAGCCAGAAATCTGCGGCAGGATGACTGCCGTCTGGATCGGCGGGGGAGCATATCCGAATGGCGGGAAAGAGTTTAATCTTTATCAGGACGCGGCAGCGGCAAATGTAGTGTTCAAGTCGGATATGCCTTTATGGCAGATTCCGGTCGATGTATATAAACAACTGGGAGTTTCGCTGGCAGAGGTACAGCGTTATGTAAAGCCTTGCGGAGAAATCGGGGAATATCTTTTCCGGCATATGGCAGAATATAATCTGAGCCGCCCCACAGGGATCTGGCCCCATGGCGAGGTCTGGGGGCTGGGAGATTCGGCAGCGATCTCCGTGCTGTTGGAAGAACGTGAGTGTACAGACAGCTACGATATGATTCCGGCACCTTGTATAAATGTGGAAGACCTGTCTTATATGACCAATAAAAAGAACAGGGAGATCCGGGTCTACCATCAGGTGAACGCAAGACTTACGTTACAGGATTTTTATGCCAAGCTGGCGATCAATTACGGGGGGAAGAGATGAGGAAGATTAAGTACAAATTTGAAGTGCCGGACATGAAAAAGGTTCGGATGATCGTGCATACGGATTGCAAAAACGAAGCGGATGACCAATATGCCCTTGTACATCATCTGCTGACACCCAAATTTATCATGAAAGGAATCGTAGCCGGTCATTTTAACCGGACCTCCGGGAAATGGGGAGACGGGTGTACGGCCCGGGCAAGCCTACTGGAAGTGAAGAAAATCCTGGAATTGATGGATATGGAAGGAATCTGCCCAGTGGCGAAGGGCGCGGAATATCCGCTGGACAATGAACAGGAGGCGGTCTGGTCACAAGGGGCGCAATTGATCATTGACGAGGCTATGCGTGAAGATACACATCCATTATTTGTGGCAGTCCAGGGGGCGCTTACGGATGTGGCCTGTGCTATTTTGTTGAAGCCTGAGATCTGTGAAAGGATGACTGTGATCTGGATCGGCGGCGGAGCGTATCCAGCGGGGGGATGGGAATTTAATGTATCTCAGGATATTGCGGCGGCAAATGTGGTGATGAAATCCCAGGTGTCTTTGTGGCAGATCCCGTCAGATGTGTATGAGCAGATGGAAGTCAGCTATGCGGAGCTGGAGGTAAGGGTACAGCCAAGAGGCGCTGTCGGAGAGTATCTGTTCCGTCAACTGGTGGAATTTGCGGCCGGCCATCCGGACAATCCATGGCCAAGCGGGGAAAGCTGGTGCTTGGGAGATTCCCCGTCCGTGTATGTGTTGCTGGAGCGGGAATCGAAGAGCAGCCTGTATCAGGAAATGGCCGCGCCGTGCATCCGGTATGAGAATATGACGTATTCTTATGAAGTGGCAAACAGGAACATACGTGTATTCCGGAAACTAAATGTCAGAATGGCATTGGAAGATTTTTACGCAAAGCTGAAACTGAATTTTTCGTGACGGATCGGAACGATCCGTGCTTTGTACCTGTTGAGTATACTTGGTTGAAGCAGACGCATGGTTGAGGAAACGTTTGGAAAAGGGGTGGCGTGATGGAAATCTTACTGGTGGATGATGAGGTTTATACGATCCGGATCCTGCAGACGGCCATTGACTGGGAGAGCCATGGAGTGGGGCAGGTATGGTCGGCGCTCGGAGTGGCGAGGGCGAAGGAGATCGTGAAGGAGCATCCGGTGGACCTGATCATCTGTGACATTGAGATGCCCAAAGAGACCGGACTGGATTTTCTTACATGGATTCGGGAGAACCGTTATGACACGGAAATGATTCTTCTGACCTGCCATACGGATTTTTCCTATGCAAAACAAGCCTTGGGGCTGGGCGCCTATGACTATTGCGTGAAGCCCATTATTGTGGAAGATATTGAGCGGGTCATTGCGGAAGCGCTGGCGCACATCCAGGAAAAAAGGAAGATGCGGCAGGCGTGGGAAGAAAAGGATTATCTGGAAAGAAGGCGCAGGATCGTAGATCGGAATTTCTGGAGAAATACACTGGAAGGACGCAGCGGGGATTCACCGGACGAACTGCTGACGCAGGCAAAGGAAAACAATATCAGGCTGGAGTTGGACGATACTTTTTGTATGGCGCTTTTTTCAGCCAAATTTGTGGATCTGGCGGGGGAAACAGAACCAACGGATTATCTGAAGATCACCCAGGATTATTTTGACCAGATAGATCCGGAGACGGTTCTGGTAGAGAACGTAAGCCGTGATAAATGGACGGTCCTGATGAAGAACAGGGCTCCTTTAGAATTCCGGAAACTTTGTATGGATTATCTGGTCATGCAGCGTAAAAAGCGGGAACTCCGGCTGATCGGCTGTTATCAGACCGGGCTTTACTGTGAAGAACTTGTGCCGGCATACAAGAAGCTGCATGAAACAGAGATGATGATGACATTTTATCAGGAAAATTTGTGGGATGTGTGCCGTGTGGAGCAGGAAAAGCTGGTGGATGTGGAACTGACAGCCGACATGGAGCAGCTTTTGTACAGCGGAAGGTTTGCGGAATTCGCGGATCATCTGGACAATTATCTGCAGAAAAAGCAATGGAAGCACCCTGTTTCCGTGGCGGCACTTTATACTCTGCGCGCCGATATCTGCCAGAGCCTGGATGTGTATCTGAAAGGCCGCGGGATATCTGCCCATTCGCTGCTTCTGGATGAGGAATTATGCAGGAGAATGAATGAGTCTACAGTGTCTGTGGAGCATATGATGCGTTTTGTACGCTGTCTGGCGCAGGTCGTACCCTACGAGAACGATGTGACAGACATTACCAATGCGGTAAAAAAGTATATTTTTCAGCATCTGTCTGAAGATATCGTAAGAGACAGTATCGCGGAAGCACTGTATATGAATGTAGACTATATCGCACGGGTATTCAAGCGGGATACGGGAATGTCGATCTCCCAGTATATCAACCGTGAGCGGATCAACCAGGCAAAGCTTCTGATCGCCACCTCGGATATGCCGGTGGGAGATGTGGCGGAATCTGTAGGATATACGAATTTCTCTTATTTTTCTAAAATATTCAAACAGTTTGAGAACTGCACTCCGAGAGAGTATAAGCTGCGTATGAAAGGAACTGCCATGAAGTAATGTAAAGTTATTTCATGGCAGTTTTTCGGAGTCGTTTTTGTGATAATTTTCAGGAAAAATGATAATTTACATGGGAAAGAAATAGATTTTAGGAAAGAGAGCCCAGGAGAGTATGATATAAAGTCCGATTTGTTGCGGTTCGGGTCGCTTTAGAGAGAGAAACCAGAAAAGAAATCCGGTATAGTAAATGCATCAAAAGAAAACGCCGTGTCAAATATACGGAGGAAAGGAAGGGAGATTTATTATTATGAAATGGAAAAAGGGAATGGCTGTTTTGACAGCCGCGGCATGTCTGGCAGGCTGCCTGGCGGGATGTTCAGGTTCGGGTTCGGACTCAGGGTCAAAGGAAAGCAGTAAAGAAGAAAGCACAGAGATCAAGGATATTACCTGGATGTACGCACAGATGTCCGGTATGATCCCGGAAGACCTGCAGAAGGTGGAGGATGCGCTGAATGAGATCACGGAGGAAAAGATCCAGGTACATGTAAATCTGAACCCGGTATCGTTTGCGGATTATCAGAACCAAATCAGCCTGATCATGGCAAGCCAGGAGAAAATGGATATCATTACGACAGCAGGCTCCAATATCTGGTCCGCATTGTTAAGCCAGAGGCAGCTGACACCGTTGAATGACCTTCTGGATGAGTATGGTGCGGATATCAAAGATACGGTACCGGAGGATTATTTCCGCGGGACCACGGTAAATGGGAACATCTATGCGGTTACGACAAATGGAACAAAATCAGATAATTATAATATTGTTCTCCGCAAAGACCTGGTAGATAAATATGATCTGCAGGATGAGGTGGAAAAGATCAAGGCCAGTGACAGTATTTTAGATATGGATGAGAACTTTGAGATCCTGGAAGGGATTTTCCAGGTGATCAAGGAAAATGAGCCGGAGATGGAGATCTTATTCCCTTGGGGCTCGAACATGGGGATCAATTATGACCAGCTCAGCGACAGGCTGGGAGTGATGATGTACGATGGAGAGGATATTGAAAATCTGTTTGCCAGCGAAGAGTATAAGAAGCTTTGTGAGACCATCTATGGATGGGCGCGGGATGGCTATATCATGAAGGACGCGGCGACCACCACAGAGTCGGCAGGCTCCCTGATGAAGAGCGGACGTCTGTTTGCGTATACGTTAAGCTCCGGGCGCGGAAATTATATAGATCCCGGGGCGGCCAATGGCTATGAGGCGTATTGTGTAAACCTGCGGAAACCGTCTATCAGCAACAACAGTATTACCCTGTTCGCAAATTGTATCCCGACTACGACGACGGAGCCGGAAGCTGCCATGAAGTTTTTGAATCTCCTGTACAGCGACGCTGACGTAGTGAACCTGATGGCCTACGGGGTCAAGGGAGAGCATTATGTAGAAAAGGAAGACGGCTGGATCGCATATCCGGATGGTGTGGACGCAAGCAACAGCAAATATCCGGGAGACCAGACTTATATGTATGGAAATGCGTTCCTGCTTGCGGACCATGAGACCTATACCACCCAGAGCGCTGAAGAGGGAAAGGCGTATGACGCGGGAGCCTACATTACAAATTGTATGGGCTTTAATTATAGCTCCGATGAAATTAAGAATGAGGTCGCTGCCTGCTCCGCGGTATTGAATGAGTTCCGTACCGGGCTGGAGATGGGGGCCATGGATCCGGCGACAGAATTACCTGCTTTTCTGAAAAAACTGGAAAAGAGCGGGATCAATGTAATCATAGAGGAGAAGCAGAAACAGCTGGATGAATGGAAGGAAACACTGAAGGAATAGAAACAGGCATCCGTAATCTGATAAAACAGAAAAAAATGCTGCTGCAATACTGCGGCAGCATTTTTTAAGAATGAGGTAGAAGATGAAAAGTAAACAGGGAGAAATTATGGCCAACAAGAAAAAAGCAAACTGGAAGGCACAGCTTCCGCTGCTGCTTATGACAGTGCCGGGAATGCTGTATCTCTTTATAAATAACTATATTCCGATCTGCGGACTTTTTATAGCATTCAAGGACATTGATTATTCGAAGGGGATTTTTAAGTCGGACTGGAATGGATTTGAGAATTTTAAATATTTGTTCCGTACGGAGGACGCATTTATCATTACACGGAATACCATCCTTTATAATCTGACATTTATTATTCTGAATGTGGTGATCTGCGTGGCCGTTGCCGTCATGCTCAGTGAAGTGTCAAAGAAGTTTATGATGAAATTCTATCAGACGGCGCTGCTGCTTCCCCATCTGATCTCCATCATCATCATCGCGTACATAGCCTATGCGTTTTTGAACAGCGATACAGGATTTATCAACCACAGCATCCAGGAGGCCATGGGAAGGGATCCGGTTAATTTTTACGCAGACCCAAAATACTGGCCGTTTATCCTGGTGATCGTACAGGTGTGGAAGACCATGGGGTATACGTCGATTATTTACTTTTCCGCGATCCTGGGTATAGACAGGAGCTTGTATGAGGCAGCCGTAGTGGACGGGGCGGGAAAGATGAAACAGATCTTCTACATTACACTGCCGCTTTTACGACCGACGATCATCACGATGGTGCTGATGAATGTGGGGAGGATCTTCTATTCAGACTTCGGGTTGTTCCTGCAGGTGCCGATGAACCAGGGGGCACTGTTTAATGTGACCAACACCATTGATACCTACGTGTACCGCGCGCTGCTTTTGAACAACGATATCGGAATGGCGAGCGCGGCAGGTCTGTATCAGTCGATCGTGGGATTCCTTCTGGTACTCGGAGCGAACCTGCTGGTACGGAAGATGGATCCGGAGAATGCATTGTTCTAGGGAGGAGCTTGTAATGAGAAAATTAAAAAGTGAAACTACATTTCAGATCGTGATCAATATCATCTTGATTTTTCTGACCTTGTGCAGCCTGCTGCCGTTTGTGCTGCTGATCATGTCTTCCGTGACGCAGGAAAGCGCGCTGATCGCTGACGGCTACCAGTTCTGGCCCAGGGTATTCAGCCTGGATGCCTACCGTTACATCATCGCAAGGGCAGGAACGATTTTTAAAGCCTACGGGATCACCATGCTGGTGACACTTGTGGGGACGACGATTTCCCTGATCATTACGCCGCTGCTGGCGTACCCCCTTTCCCGCCAGGACTTTAAGCTGCACAATGTAATGTCTTTTCTGGTATTTTTTACCATGCTGTTTAACGGCGGGCTGGTACCCACCTACATGATGTGGACGCAGATCTTCCACATCAAAAATACACTTCCGGCGCTGATCATCCCGGCATTGCTGCTCAATGCGTTCAATGTAATGCTGATGAAGAATTATTTCAAAATGAATATCCCCTATTCGCTGATCGAGGCGGCGAAGATCGACGGGGCGGGTGAGTTCTTTATCTTTTACCGGGTGGTGATGCCGCTGTCCAAGCCGATCATGGCAACGGTGGGATTATTCGTCGGGATCAATTACTGGAATGACTGGATGAACGGTCTGTATTATGTGACAGACGCAAACCTGTTCAGCCTGCAGAACTTCCTGAACCGTATGATGCAGAATATCAATTACCTGGCAACGGCGGAAGGCGCGGAAGTAGCGCAGGGGTCAATGATCATGCCCAGCTCTTCCATGCGGATGGCGCTGGCGGTGATCGGCGTACTGCCGATCATGGTATTGTACCCGTTTTTCCAGAAATACTTTGTCAAGGGTATGACGGTTGGCTCGGTGAAAGGGTGAGAGCTGCGCTGCTGTGAAGAACCGGCAGGGTTCATCCGGGCAAGGGCAGCGTGATCGTAACGACAGCACCGGAGTCATTGGAAAGCAGCATGGAGGAATCCGGGCATTCCAGATCCAGACGCTGGCGGATATTTACAAGGCCGATGTGCTGCCCGTCTCCCGGAGTGGATGGGTGGGAGTTAAATTCATCCATCAGCTCCCGGGGGAATCCGCATCCATTGTCGTGTACGGCCAGGACCATCCGGTTCTGCCGTATGCAGGTCCGGATTTCGATGACCAGAGGCTCATAGGGCTCTAAGGCATGCTTGAAGATATTTTCTACCAGGGTCTGGATAGTCAGGATCGGGATCTCAAAATCATTCAGGTCAGGATCCAGACGATAGTTGACGGTGATCTGGTCCGGATAGCGAATCCGCTGCAGGGTAAGATAATTTTCCAGATGCTCCAGTTCGTGGCGCAGCGTGGCGGTCCGGATGGTCAGGTTCATAGTATTGCGCATGTACTGCGACAGACATTTGACCACTTCTGTAATCTTTTTGTTTTCCTTCATCTGTACCATCACACCGATCGTGTTCAATATATTGATAATGAAATGGGGCTTGATCTGGTGCTGCAGGTACTGCAGCTGGATGTCTTTTAGGCGGAGCTGCTTTTCGTAGACATCAATCTTCAGCATCTGGATTTCGTGGGACATACTGCTCAGGGCCTGGTTGATGTGGAGGACTTCCTGGGGCATGCCCTCATTGGAAGGCGTATAGTCCAGATTGCCGGATTCGTACTGGGTGATCACAGCCAGAACCTGGTTCAAGGGATCCTTAATGATCCGCCTTAAGGCAGTGTTGGCAACGGCGATGGTCAGCAAAGCAAATATGCTGACTCCGATCAGGAACCGCAGGCTGACACTCATGGTCGCCAGATAATGTGATTCGGGCGTGCTGACAGAGAGCACCAGGGGAGCAGCGGAGGATGCCTGGCTTGTAGTGATGTAAGTATGTGTGGATAATGCCTCGGCAGGATCCGCGCCCGGGCTGGAGGACAGATATTCTCCCTGCTCATCTGTCAGGAAAAGAAATGCGTCAGGATAGGGAGACAGACCGGAGACTTCGGGCAGCAGGGAATCCGTGCTGACCCAGGAGCCGTAGCAGAAACCGTTCATCCATTGCAGATACAGCAGGTACCGGCGCCCGTCCAGCTCTTTGAGATGCCAGCCGGAAAAGGCGCTCAGGCCGGTCTCTTCCATGATGGAAGAGACCGTGTCCTTGATCTTGAGCCGGGTATTGTAGGTCTGGGGCGAGTTGGGGGAATTGTTGAAGACATAGCCGTATTCGTCATTTTCCGCGTCATAAAGAAACAGGCCCTCACAGTGGTTTAAAAACAGGATATTGGAAGAAAAATCAGAAATAATATCTGATTTTCTTCGGTAGATATCACCAGAGCCGAGGGCGGAAAAGTCCGGAGCGCCTTCCTGTATCCGGTACATGTGCAGGGAAGAGGAGATCCTGGAGAGGCACTGGTCCAGTTCATTCATATATAAATTCAGCGCCTGCTGCTGCGCGGCGGTGAACTGGCTTTTTACCATATGCAGGCTGTAAAGACTGAACACAAAAACAATGGTAAGAAGAAACAGAGTGATGGATGTATAAATAGTTCGGAGCAGCTTTACCATGCTGTAAGATTTATGGCGTATCATGAGGTTCCTCCTCCTAATTAATGTAGCGCCCCCTCCCTTTGGCCGAGGACATGTTGCCGGAAGGCATTTGGAAAAATGCTCCTTGGAGCATCCAACCGCACAGCTGGCAATTTAGTTGTAACACAGAATAGGAAAAAAGGCAATGGGATGTAAAGATATGCGGTGTTTTGCAAAAGAAATGCCATAGAAAGAAATGGTCTGGAAATTGTATAATGCAGACATAATGAAGCACAAGGAACGGTCAATATAAATGCATCAGTGTTATTACCGCAGTCCGGAAGGCTTCATACGGAATACAAAAAATAGTAGAAAGAAGGGGCATTATGAAAAAATTGAAATTAGGAATCATCGGCTATGGTTTTATGGGGCAATGGCACAATAACCATGCGGGAACCCTGGAGGAAGTGGAGGTTGTGGCAATCTGCGACACCGATCCTGCCCAGCTGAACAAGGCGCCGGATACCGCCAGCCGCTACAGCGATCATAAGGAGCTTCTCAAAGATGAAAGGGTAGAATGGGTGGTGATCTGTGTGCCCAATCATCTCCATTGCCAGATCGCCATTGATGCGGCAAACGCCAAGAAGCATCTGATCGTGGAGAAACCCTGTGCGTTGAATGTGGAGGAATTTGACCGGATGTATGCGGCGGCAAAGGAAAACGGCGTGATGTTCACCGTGGATCAGAACCGCCGTTGGGACCGGGATTATTCCATGGTGAAAAAGGCATGGGAGGAAAAACGGCTTGGGAATATTTTCATGGTGAAATCCAGCCTGTACGGTGTGTTCGGGAAAATGCATGACTGGCACGAGTACAAGGAATACGGCGGCGGAATGCTTTATGACTGGGGCGTGCATCTGATCGACCAGATGCTGGATCTGATTCCGGAGAAGATCCTGCAGGTCTGTGCGGATATGAAATGTGCGGTGAATAAAGAGGTGGATGATTATTTCCGGATCCTGCTGTATTTCGAAAGCGGCCTCACTGCAGAGATTGAGCTGGGAACCTTCCTGCTTGGAAAGATGCCGAGGTTTTATGTGGCAGGTGACCAGGGAACGATGGTAGTGGAAGAGATCAAGGCGGAGAACGGCGCCATTTACCGGGCAGGGGAATTCCGGGAGGCTTTGCCGGAAACGGTGAAGAATCTGGACGCAGGCCCTACAAGAACATTTTCCACGAAGGCGGAGGATGTGGTGTATACGGAGGAACTGCCGGTGATACAGCGCAGACACAATGATTGGAATGATTATTTCCGAAATATCGTGGGAGTGATCAACGGAAAGGAAGAACTGATCGTGAAGCCGGAGCAGGTGCGGCGGGTGCTGCAGGTCATGGAAGCGGCGCGGGAGTCGGCGGCGATCCGCAGATCGGTGAGCTTTGAGCAAAGAAGGAACTCGTAAAACAGGAAATGGAGGAAAGAAAAAAATGAAGAATGGTAAATTACAGATGGCTTTTATCGGGTGCGGCGGGATTGCGTTTAACAAGCATTTTCCATCTCTGGCAGAGCTGCCGGAGCTTTGTGAAATGGTGGCTTTTTGTGATATTGTCGAGGAACGTGCGGTGAACGCCGCAAAAGAATACGGTACGGAAGATGCAAAGGTTTATACGGATTATAACGAGATGCTCAAAGATGATGCGATTGATGTAGTACATGTGCTGACACCGAACGTGGCGCACTGCCCGGCTACGGTCGCGGCATTTGAGGCGGGCAAGCATGTACTCTGTGAAAAGCCGATGGCACATACTACGGAGGCGGCACAGAAAATGCTGGATGCATGGAAAAAATCCGGGAAGAAATTCACTGTTGGTTATCAGAACCGTTTTCGTCCGGAGGTGCAGGAGCTGCATAAAGCATGCCGGGAAGGAGAATTGGGCGAAATCTATTTTGCAAAGGCACATGCTATCCGCAGGCGCGCGGTTCCTACATGGGGTGTATTTCCAGATAAATCTCAGCAGGGCGGCGGTCCGCTGATCGATATCGGAACCCATGCGCTGGATATGACATTGTGGATGATGGATAATTATAAGCCGAAGTCTGCGTCCGGTTCGGTATTTTATAAGCTGGGGCATCTGCAGGAAGCGGCAGAAAGCAATATTTTCGGGCCGTGGGATCCAAAGACCTATGAGGTAGAGGATTCTGCGTTTGGATTTATTAAAATGGAAAATGGAGCCACCATTTATCTGGAAACCTCCTGGGCACTGAATATGCTGGGGGCGAAGGAAGCGGCTGCGACATTGTGCGGAACGAAGGCGGGGGCTGAGATCAATTCCGGTATGAGTGTGAAGGATAAGGAAGATAAGCTGGTATTTAACAGGGGACATCACGGAAAGCTGACAGAGGAACATTATTCTCCGGGCAAGGCAGTGGCTTATTTCAGCGGCAAGGAAATGACGGACGGAGTGTGCGAGGCGAAGCAGTGGCTGGAAGCGATCCTGAATGATACGGAGCCGTTGGTAAAGCCGGAGCAGGCATATGTGGTGACCCAGATCCTGGAAGGAATCTATAAGGCGGCAGAGACAGGGAAAGAGGTGTTCTTTGACTAAAAGCAGTATAAAAGATATGCCAAAGTATCATCTGGTGTTCAGATAGGAGTGTGAAGAGATGAAGTTAGGTCTGGTCAGCGCGATCCTGGATGGGTTGAGCTTTGAAGAAATGATTGATTGTGTGGCGGAGAATGGACTGGAATGTGTGGAAGTGGCATGCTGGCCGAAGGGGAAGGCAGAACGCAGGTACGCGGGAGTGAGCCATATTGACGCGGCGGCGCTGGATGAAAAGAAGTGTGCGTATATCCGGGAATATTGTGAAAAGAAGAAGGTGGAGATTTCTTCCCTGGCTTACTATCCCAATACCATGGATCCGGATATGGAGAAGAGAGATGTGTACATAAAGCATTTGCACACATTGATCGACGCGTCCGCAAGGCTGGGCGTAAATATGGTCACCACATTTATCGGGAGGGATCCGAAAAAGACTGTGAGTGAAAATCTGGAGCTGGTGAAGGAAATATGGCCGCCGATTTTGGATCATGCGAAGGAGAAGGGCGTGAAGATCGCGATCGAGAACTGCCCCATGCTGTTTACGGAGGACGAATGGCCCGGCGGGCAGAATCTGATGACTACACCGGCAATCTGGAGAAAGGTATTTGAAATCCTGGATTATGAGAATCTGGGGATCAATTATGACCCGTCCCATTTTGTATGGCAGCAGATTGATTATATCCGTCCGCTCTATGAATTTAGAGATAAGATCTTCCATGTTCATTATAAGGACATCAAGGTCTATCCAGATCGGCTTGCGGATGTGGGAGTGATGGCAGTTCCGCTGCAGTATATGTCACCGAAGCTGCCCGGACTGGGAGATGTGGACTGGGGAAAATATGTCTCTGCGCTGACGGATATCGGTTATGACGGGTATACCTGTATCGAGGTGGAGGATAAGGCTTATGAGGCTTCCATAGAGGACGCAAAAAGGGCTGTGAAACAGAGCGCGGGATATCTGCGGAATTTTGTGGGATAAAAATGCTGCTAAAAGGAAGTTACACTGCCACTAAGCTCGAAAAGACCTCGCTAAGTGGGCAGGTAACTATAACTCGCACTTAGCACCTGAAGGACAGGTGCTAAGTGCTCATAATAGGAGGGAAGAAGAATGGCATTGAAAGTAGGGATACAATTATATTCGGTCAGGGATTTGATGGACAGGAATCCGCTGGGGACGATCGGGCAGGTGGCGGATGCGGGATACCGATATCTGGAAACTGCCAACCACAGGGCTTTGGAAGATGACGGAGTGGGATTTGGAGTCAGCCCGGAGGAATTGAACGAGGTGCTGGCAAGATCCAGAAGTAAGATCATCAGCGCGCACATTTTTCCGTTTTGTGAGGAAAATTATAAGAAGGTGGTAGAGTATAACCAAAAGATCGGAAACCATACGGTCGTTTTCCCGATGGAAGTTTTCCGGGATTATGATGATACGATGCGGAAGATCGAAACCTATGAAAAGATGGGGAAGATGGCGGCGGAGGAAGGGATGCGGTTTTTGTATCATAACCATTACCAGGAGCTGCAGGAATTCCATGGGCATAAGGTGCTGGACCTGATTGTGGAAAATACGGACCCTGCCCATGTGAACCTGGAGCTGGATACTTTCTGGGTGCTTCGGGGCGGTGTGGATCCGGTGGAGCTGATGAAGCGTTATGGTACACGGATCAAGATGCTGCATCAGAAGGATTTTGCGAAGGATACGAAGACACCGGTGAATATGTTCGATGTTGTGGGAAAGGAGACCTATATTACGAGAGAGGTATTTAACCAGTACAAATGTAATGATGATTTTGTGGAGATCGGATATGGGCAGATGGATATCCAGAAGATCATTGATACAGCGCTGGAGATCGGCAGTATTGAGTATATCGTGCTGGAGCAGGATGCCACGAAACTGGATCAGCTGGAAAGTGTAAAACGCAGTATGGAGGGATTCCGGAAGTTTGAAGGGATCGTATGGGAGTGACGGCGAGGCAGAACAGCTTATGGAATCCAGCCTATCTTTTGCTGGCAATTTCCAATTTTTTTAGCTGGCTGAGCTATAATATGGTGGCTCCGGTCATTACCGGGTATCTGCAGAACTTGGGGGCAAGTGTCTTTGTGTGTGGGATCGCTGGCGGATTGTTCGCGTTTACCTCCTGCCTGTCCCGCCCCTTCAGCGGCATGATGTCAGACCGGATGAACCGGAAAATGCTGATGAGCGGGTTTACGATGCTGATGGCGGTATCACTGCTTTTGTACTCTTTGGTCCCGAATATTTTTGTGATCTTGTTTTTTCGGGGGATTCATGGGATCGCGTTTGGGATTTCCAGTACGGCAAGCCTTGTGCTGGTCAGCGAAAGTGTGCCGGAGGCCCGGCTGGGCGAGGCGGTCAGCTACTACGGCGTGATGTCGGTGGCATCCATGGCTGTGGGACCGGGGATCGGGATCTGGCTGAGTGAAACACTGGGATATCTGTATTGCCTGCTGATCAGTACGGCGGTCCTGTTTCTGGCAGGGATCGCGACAGTGCTGTTTCCTTATGAATATACACAAGGGGGATCCTGTAATCTACATCCCGGGAGTACAGGCGGAACGCATCCGGCAATGGACCCAAGGGTATCCCGTGCAAAAACACCGGACAGAGGGAAGCGGGAAACACGGTGGCTGTCTTTCGGGCAGTTCGTAGAGCCGAAGCTGCTCGGGCTGGCAGGAGTGAATGCGGCATTTACCATGATGAACGGGGTAGTCAGCGCATTCCTTGTTGTATTTGCAATGCAGCAGGGGATTGAGGGAGTAAGCTGGCATTTTACGCTGAATGCGGCGGTACTGATTTTTTCACGGATTATCCTGGCACGGAATATGAACAGGTGGACGTTAAAACAGAATCTGTATCCGGCGTTTGTATGCGGGATTTTTGCGCTGGTTTTGATCGGCGGGGCAGATACATTGCAGATGCTGTTGGCGGCTGCCGTAGTCAAAGCATTTGCCCAGGGCATGTCCCAGCCTGCGATCCAGACGGAAGGGCTGCGGATGGTGAGGCCGGAACGCAGGGGAGTGGCGTCCAGTACCATTTATATCGGCGGAGACCTGGGACAGGCTGTGGGGCCGATGCTGGGCGGGGCGGTGGCACAGAGCGTCGGGTATGGGATCATGTACTGGATCTGCGCGGTTCCGATAGCGGCGGCATGGGCGTATTTTTTCATGAGGGAAAAAAGGAGCCGGGAATAGCGGGGACAGGATGGATTGAGCTCAAATTGGGAAAATTCAGACTTATGTTTCTGACAATAAATAAAATATTCTATATTTCCGATAAAAACCGGATATACAAAAAATAACTCGTCATGCTTTTCATATGATTCTAAAAACAATCAAAGAAATTAGCAGACAGGTTAGCTTCATTAAATAAATGACCGTAGAAGATTAAAATACCAGAAGTATATCAAAGTTGAAATAAAGACTTTTGATGCACTTCTGGTACTTTTATTTCTGTAATCTGCCATGTTAACCCAATTAGATAAAAAAATGAATCATTTTTATAAAATTTTACAGTTTTTTCTCTGCTGTAAAGGTATATAATTCAGAAAAAGCCCTGGAGGAAAAATGTATGAACAGCCTGTTTCATTATGATGGATACCTTAACCGGATATTGACAAAGCTTATGTATATTGTTGCGCTTAATTTGCTCTTTCTTATATGCAGTATTCCTGTCATTACGATCGGTGCTTCCTGTACTGCCATGTATACGGTGCTTTTTCGGTTCGTAAGAAATGACGAACCGGATATTTTGAAAACATTTTTTAAAGCGTTTCGGGAGAATCTAAAAAAGGCCTCTTGTATCTGGGCGGCAATGTTGGCTGCTGCAGGTACATTGGCAGTCAATTATTATGCTCTGTACCATATGGACGGGGGATGGACAGAAGCATTGCGTGTGTTTTTCAATTTTATTTTTATAATATGGGTTATGCTGTGGGTTTATATATTTCCGGCAGCTGCCTATTACAAAAATAGTGTTTTAGGGTATTTTCAATTTTCTGTTCGGGTGGCGATTGCAAATCTGCCGGTTACTGCGGCAATCATATTAATACAGGCGGTAATGCTTTTGGCAATCCTATTTTTTGCACAGTATATGCAGATGGCAGTAATACTGTTGACTTGCTGCGTTTTTTCACTTCCGGCATATTTTTCGACAGGATTTCTTGTGAAAATATTTGAGCGATTTGAAGATGATGATTTGAATTGATATATTGATATGCTTTGTTGAGGGGCTTTCACAGATTTGGGAGGTTTTGAAAAATGAAGGAAACCAAAATAAAATGGATATGGCTGCCGGAATGGACAGCAGAGGATAAAGAAAAACCGATTCTTGCTTTGTTCTTAAAAAAGGCAAATTTAAAGACAGAACCAGAAAAAGCATTTATAAAAATTTCAGCGGATACACGATATAAGTTGTATATTAATGGACAATTGGTGGAAATAGGACCCAGTCGTGGAGACTGTCAGATCTGGTATTATGATGAAATCAATATAACGCCTTTTTTAAAAAAAGGAATCAATGTTTTTGCCGTACAGGTTTTGCGCTATCCCATGGAAGCGAGGAAGGGAAATTACGGCATGTTTCGAACGGAATATCCTGGGTTATATGCAGAGGGTTCTATCTTGGATGTAGAAGGAAATTGTGTTATACTGGATGCAGATGAAAGCTGGATGTGCCGTAAGCACCCGGGGTTTCAGATTGTATCAGAATCTGAAAGTTTTGCCCCGCTGCAGATTTTTGAAGCATGCAATGGAAAATCGGAATTGAAAGGCTGGATGCTGCCAGAGTATGATTCTATGTTATGGATGCATGCCCGGCTATATTCAGCTATGAGCCCGGCTGTTAGTCCTGGAAACCTCCAGCCAAGAACGATTCCCTTTTTATATCGAAAAAGAAGCAGGTTTCCAGGTGTGACAGTAGTGCGTGAATCTGTCAATAGTAAAGCGGCATGGGAAGCGCTGCTGCAAGATGATCAGAAACTTACGATCCCCGGACATACAAAGGAAATCCTGGAAATCAATGCCGGGGAGGAAATGACGGCTTATGTTAACCTTGCCGTAGAGAGAGGGACAGGGGCGAAGATTAGATTGCTGTATTCCGAAGGATATGTACAGGATGGATATCATAAGGAGTTTCCTATAAAAAAGAATCGGAATGATTGGATAAACGGGCATCTGGACGGATTTGAGGATTATTACCTGTCTGCGGGATATGGTAACGAGGATATCCCCGAAGAGTATGAGCCTTTCTGGTTTCGGACATTCCGATTCATCCGGCTGGAAATTGAAACAAAAGAAGAGCCTTTGATCATATCTCGATTGGACTATACGGAAACGGGTTATCCATTGGAGGTAAGAACACAGGCATCGGCTTCTGATCCGACACTGAAAGCGGTTTGGGATATCAGCGAACGGACCCTGCGCCGTTGTATGCACGAGACATACGAGGACTGCCCGTTTTACGAGCAGCTGCAATACGCAATGGATGCACGGACAGAAATACTGTATACCTATGTACTTTCAGCGGATGACCGGCTGGCCAGAAAGTGTATAGATGATTTCAGGCGTTCACAGCGATATGACGGTCTGCTGAATTGTTCCTATCCATGTGTTATGCCAAATGTAATTCCTGGTTTTTCCATTTATTATATCTTTATGCTGTATGATCATATGATGTATTTTGATGACAGAGAATTATTGGAGGAACATATGCCGACGATGATGGGGATTTTAAATTATTTCCACAGAAATCGTGCGGAGGAGGGATATGTAAAAAAATTAGGTGGGTTAAATGGAAGAGGGACAAACTGGTCTTTTATTGACTGGACACCGGAATGGGACGATACCACAGGAGTACCCTCTGCCATATTGGAAGGAGCGATCACAATGGAAAGTCTTTTGTATGTGGCGGGCCTTCAGCATGGAGCCGCAATTCTGAAACATTTGGGGCATAAGGAACAGGCTGATTTCTATTTGGAACGTGCGCAGGCGGTTCAGGTTTCTATCCGAAAGTATTGTACAGGCGAGGACGGGATGCTGCAGGATGGACCGGGGATTGAACAGTACAGCCAGCATGTCCAGGTATTTTCAATCCTCACGGAAACGATAGATCAGGAACAGGGGAGAAAAAATCTGGAAAAGACATTGCTCTATCCGCAGGATTATGCCCAGTGTTCTGTGGCAATGGCATTTTACCTGTTCCGGGCATTACAGAAAGTAGATTTATATAAATGGACGGAAGAATACTCAAAACTATGGCTAAGGATGCTGGAAAAAGGGCTGACCACCTGTGCAGAGGATGAGGTTGGCGAACGCAGCGACTGTCATGCATGGGGGGCTCTGCTCCTTTATGAACTACCGGCTGCTGTATTAGGCGTACAGCCGGCCGGACCGGGATATCAGGCAGTCATCATACGGCCGGAGCCGGGGAACCTGGAGCATGCAGAGGGCAATGTCTGGACTCCAAAAGGAATGATTCGGGTAAGTTGGAGTGTAAAAGGCGAAGGCGCATTTTCATATGAAGGTCCGGAGAATATGGAAATCATTGCTGATACCAGTCTTTTGGAAAAGGCATGGTGTCAGTAGATTACAGAACAAAAAGGAACCAGGGGATGGGCGAATGGAACATCGGAAAAAGTGTTTGGGAAACCTGAAACAAATGGGTGTTGCGCCCAGAATGGCGACTGCGTTCATCATTTTGATTATTGTGCCTTATCTCTTCCTTGCGTCGGTCATATTCTGGTTTTATGAAAAAAATGCTATTTCCAATCTGACAGAAGCTACAATGGATACGATCACCGTAGCGGCAGCAGGCATTCATTCCGCGATGCTGGAGCGTGAAGATGATTCTATGGCTGTTTATTACAACGGCTGTGTAGAAATGCTGGGAGCGGAGCGGACGTTGACAGAGCAGGAGGAAAAACAGATCACGGAACATCTGTCTGCCTCTAGCTATGCCAATACAGGAGTACGGGCCGCATATCTGAAAGCAGGGCGGGACGTATTCCATAGCGGCGGTAATTATGCAGAAGTGCTGGATGTTATGGAACCTTATGAGGAAGAGATCGTAGAAGCAGGCGGCAGGTGCCTGTGGTACACAACTGACCAGCTCCATGGAAGCTCCTATGAAAATAATTATATACTGGCCCGTTCTCTGAACAGTGAGACGAAAAAAAATGTAGGAATCTTATATCTTGTCTTAAGCGATAAGATGATTACCGATGCGCTTGGAATGGTGTCTACAGAATATGCGGAATGGTATTTAACGAATGCTCAGGGGATTGTGCTGTATGCTTCGGATGTATCAAAGATGGGAGAACATGTGGATGTGTCTGCGCTCAGTTTGAAAAAAAAGCGTACCTGTCATACGGTTTACAATGAGCAGGGGCATGACGAAGTAATGGTGGCCTACAGTTTGATGGATGTAGGGTGGTATTGTATTAGTAAAATACAGCTGCGGGCAGTCCGTAAGGATGCGGTTTCTCTTGTGATACCGATTATGGTGATTGCCCTTGTATGCATTTTGTTTATGCTGCTTATGCTTTACATGCTGAGGATATATGTGTTCACTCCGCTCCGGCTTTTGAAAAATTCTATGGATGAATATGCGCAGAAAGAAATAGGAGAAACCAGGATAAGGATTGTAGGGATCGGCGAGTTTAAGAGCCTGTCAGAGCATTTTAACAATATGACACAGCGTATCAGCCGGTTAATGAAAGCCTATAAAGAAGAAGTGGATGAAAAGAACAGGCAGCGTATGAAAGCATTGTCTGCGCAGCTGACGCCGCACTTTATTTATAATGCGCTGAATACGATCAAATGGGTGGCAGTTCTGAATCATCAGGAAAAGATCCAGCATCTGGTGGAATCTTTGGTAAATATTTTTATGAATTCTGCCCGTGCGGATGACGAAACCTACACATTGGGGGATGAACTGGAGCTGATAAAGAATTATGCAGTGATTCAGAAAGCAAGATTTATGAATTTTGAGTTGGAGATTGAAGCGGAAGATGGATGCCAGGACTGCAGGATTCGAAAGCTGCTGATCCAGCCTATTGTGGAGAATGCTATCGTACATGGCCTGAACCGGGGCAAGGTAAAGGATGGGAGGATATGGATAAAAGCCTGGATGGACGAAGAACTGCATATATCCGTTGAGGATAAGGGGATCGGATTTGATGTGGAAAAGTGGAGGAACTGTCCCAAAAAAAATGAAGAGCATACCAATATTGGCGTGATCAATGTAGAAGAGATCATCTGTCTGGAATATGGGCAGGATTACGGTCTCAATATTGAAAGCGCTCTGGGAAGAGGGACAAAGGTTATCTATACATTACCAAGGAAGATGAGAAATGATACGCGCGATTATTGTAGATGATGAGGTTCTGGCCGGCGTGGGGATACAGTCCCTGATTGATGGACAAGAGGATATAAGTGTTTCCGGTGTATTCAGCCTGCCGGAAGAAGCGATTGAGTTTCTGAAAGAAAATGTGGTAGATATCGTTATTACAGATATAGAGATGGCAGACATGAATGGACTGGAACTGATACAGGTAGTTCGCAGTGAGAACCTGGCCAGTGGTATTATCATTTTAAGCTGTCATGATGATTTTTCTTATGCGCAGGAAGCTATTTCAAAAGGAACAGACAGCTATTTGCTAAAGCACAATGTTTCCAGGGAAATGCTGGTAAATGAAATAAAAAAGGTGTATCAGAAAACAAGTGATTTTGGAATGAACAAGGTACGGCGGGCATCGCAAGGAACGGAGCAAAAACTTCTTGCAGAGCGTGAAATTTATGTGGTGGGGATTTTACGGTTTGACACACCGGAGTATCTGATGGCAGATGTGGACAGGATGATGCTGATGCATCTTTTGGAAAAAATTGTGTCACACTATGAGATGGGTACACTTTTCGCTCCTTATAACCGTGAGATGTTCATTGTGTATCAGTTCCGCAGGGATATGCCAAAAGGTGATAGACAGGAGCTGTTATATGAGAATCTGTCAGTCATTAACAAAAATATCCGTCAGTATATCAATGGAAAAATTGTAAATGGAATTAGTACGGAATCCGATGATCTAAAAGAAATGCGGGAGAAATATGATGAAGCGGTTTCGGCAGCGGATCTGTGTTTCTATGATTCTTCAAAAACAGTCTTTGTTTGGCGTAATGGAAATAAAAAGCCTGTATTAAATGAGTTTTCCAGAGAAAAACTTCTGGAAAATAACGGTCTGGAGATTCTGAGAGACGAGCTAAGGGATTTTGTGCGACAGGCGTATTTCAGCCAAATGGAGGTGTGGAGTCTGAAAGGGCAGCTTGTTCCAGCAGTCAGCCGGATGGTGTATGCCGTTCTTCAGGAGCATCGGTTCAGCGAAACGTTACAGGCGAAATGGAGTGCGGAGCATCTTCGAATATCAGCTGCCGCACAGGCGAAAAATGCGGATATTTTACAGGAACAGTTATTGGAAGTAGTCTCTCAGTTTCGTCAGGAGTGTCTGGCAGATAGGAACCAGGATGAATTTGCAGAGGTGCTGGCCTATATTGATGAGAACTTGTCAGATAAACTGTCCCTAAAGGAGCTTGCGGAGAAAGGATGCATGAGTATCCCTTCTTTCAGCCGAAAGTTTAAGGAACGTATGGGAAAAACGCTGATCCAATATCTCAATGAATGTCGTATTGAAAAGGCAAAAACTCTTTTGGAAAATAAAAATCTGTCCCTGGAGCAGGTGGCGGAGGAAGCTGGATTTTCTAATGCAAACTATTTGATACGTGTATTTAAAAAAATAACCGGGCAGACGATAGGGGAATATCGGAAATGAACTGCCGGGAAGCTGGTTTGGTCATAGCAGGATTCTGTATGAATGGCACAACTGGTTCCTGGCAGTTTTTGTTTTTATTCCAGCGAAACAGCAAGTCAGGCAGCCATGCCTGCATGGATATTTGGCGGCTGTGATAAGATTTTGAATGAGAATATCATTTTTTGAAGAAGTGGCCGGATCACTTTATCAAATTGTGAAGAATGATGATTTATGTGTTACTTGTTGAAAAGCAGGGGATTTTTTATAATGTAATCAATCAAAAGCGGCAGCAGCCGGATTCAAATTCAAAGAGAAAAGGAGAACTTATTATGAAAAAGAAGTTATGTTTGGCAATGACAATGGCTATGGTAGTGTCACTTGCAGGATGCGGCGGAGGCGGGGCGTCATCTGACAGCGGAGCTTCTGATAACGGCGGAGATTCAGGAGAGGGCGGTGTGTCTGGTTCCATTACCATATGGGAGCATGATTACAGCTTTGAGGACAGTTTGGAACAGATTATAGCAGGATTTCAGGAAGAGTATCCAAACGTAGAGGTAGATTACGAGATCAAAGCGGATGGTGATTATTACAGCCTGCTTCAGACAGCGATTCAGTCCGGTTCCGGTCCGGATCTGTTCTGGACAAATGGAACGGCAACCGCAAATATGCCGGATCTGGTGAGCAATGATGCCTGTGCTGATCTGACAGATCTGGTGGATTATTCTTTCATTTCTGACGCGGCTATGGATCTGGCAACGATGGATGACGGTATCTATTCTGTGCCATGGATGACATTAGATACCCGTACCGTATTCTATAACAAAGATATGTTTGAGGAAAATAAATGGGAGGTTCCAACAACATTCAGTGAATTTGAAGATCTTCTGGCTGATATAAAAAAGGCTGGCATCACTCCTATTTCACTGGCTCATGATTCATGGTCCGCATTATTTGCCTATGAGCCTGTTCTGGCAGCCTATGATCCAGAGTATTGCGAAGGACTCCGTGACTACACAAGCAAGGCCGATGACGATGCGGCACGAGAAGCGCTGCAGAAAATGGTAGATTGGGCAGAGGAAGGCTATTTTGGCAGCAACTGGACTGGGGTCATTGATAATTCAGCACAGATCCTGGCATTTACGACGGGAGCAGCGGCTATGAACATCGCAGGTTCCTGGGACGCGGCTACGATTTCAGAGAACAATCCGGATTTGAACTTTGGCGCATTTACCATTCCGTCCGAGGATGGCACGACAGGCCTGGTAGGAACCTCCGCGAATGGGTTTTCTGTAAACGCGGCTTCTGAGAACATGGATGCGGCTGTAGCTTTTGCAAATTACTGTGCAAGTAAAGAAGCGCAGACGATATGGGTACAGTCCCAGGGCGCGGTTTCCGGAAGCGAAGAAATTGAAGCAAGCACTGAGATCGCAAAGGAAATTTCGGAAAGCGGCGGAGGGAATACATACCGGAGCTGGCAGAACGTATTGAGCAGCCATTCTTCTACTGGAAATGCGTCTACAATATGGGATTCTGATTTTATGAAGGTATTTGATGGACAGATGACCGTGGATGAATTAATGGATGAACTTGGAGCAGAGATGGAGTAACCTGTAAAAACAAAGAAATGGAAGCTGTGGCGTGTCAGAAAGACCACAGCCTCCAATATAGAAAAATTTGGAGGTAATCTCTATGAAGAAAAACAGGAATTATCTGTTATTTATTACACCGGCATTTATCCTGTATTCAATTTTTATCGTCCTTCCTATTATTATTGTCATGTTCCTTGGTTTTACGGACTGGTCAGGAATGGGAGATATTCACTTTGTCGGTATCAAAAACTTTATAACAATCTTTACAGATTCACGCTTTGCGCCGGAATTTTTCAATGCATTGAAAAACAACCTGAAGTATTTATTATGTGTCTGGCTGATTATCACGCCATTCCAGTATCTGGTGGCATACTTGCTGTATATCAAAATCCCGGCGCATCAATATATTAAATTCATGGTATTTCTGCCGTATGTCATCAGTACCACGATCGTCAGCTTTTTCGCGACACTGATCTTCAACCCGAATATTGGATTTTTGAATACATTTCTGACCAGTATAGGAATGGAGCCGGGGGCATGGTTCGGAGATCCGAAGTGGGCTTTCAAGCTATTGATCATTCTGATTCTCTGGCAGGGATCAGGATCAGGAATTATGATTTTCTATTCCAACTTTATGGATATTTCCCAGGATGTCATGGAGGCTTCCAGGATTGACGGATGTACGGAGTGGCAGCGTTTCCTTCATATTCTTCTGCCATTGTCTCTTCCGTCCTGCGCATCGAATATCACAATGAGTACGATCTGGGCGCTGGCAATCTTTGATCTGCCGTTCATACTGGGCGGATCGAACGGCGGTATCAATGGAACGTTGGATTTCGCGAATACGGTATTTTACCGGTATACTTTTGGAAGCGGCCTCAATGGAAAATCGGATTTAGGCTTCGGGGCATCTATCGTAGTAATCATGTTTATCGTCATGATGGTGGTAACCTTGATCCAGAATAAGGTGCTTACAAAATTCGAATACGACAATTAAGGAGGGGACATTTATGGCAAAACAAAAACAGGCGGATTTTTCCCAGGGCAGCGGTGAGGTGCTCTCAACCAGTGGAAAAGTAATCCGGGGGATCTGTTCTTTGATTATGATATTATATTCCTGCATTACGATTTTTGTCCTGGTTGTTACGGTAATGGACTCTCTGAAAGCAAAAGGAGATCTGGTTACAAATTTTGTGGGACTGCCGAAGGCGGTTTCCTTTTCCAGCTATGCATCGGTTTTGATAGACGGGGACTTCCTCCTCTATTTTAAAAACAGCTTGGTATTGACAGTGTGTGGAACCGTCGGCTGTATTCTGCTGTCTTCCATGGCTGCATATGGCATTGCCCGTTATCAGTTTAAAGGAAAAAGCCTGCTGACCGGTTATTTTATGGTAGGTATGATGGTGCCGGTGCAGGTTAGTATCCTGCCGCTGTTCATCATTTTAAGGAACTTAGGACTCCTGAATAAGCTGTCAGGCCTGATTCTGGTATACATATCCGGAATCTCTATGTCCTGCCTGATTTTTCAGAAATTTTTCCGCACAATCCCGGCGGCATTGGAAGAATCTGCCAGGTTGGACGGATGCAGTGACTTACGGTTGTTCTTTAAGATTATTCTTCCGATCACAAAGCCGGTTATATTTACGATGGCATTGATCACTGCAATTGGGCAGTGGAATGACTTTTACATGCCGATGGTACTTTTAGGAAATAAAAATGTAACGACACTCACACTTGCTATTTATCGCTATGTAGGACAGTTTACCAAATACATGAGTGAATCCATGGCAGCCGTTGTTATTACCCTGATACCAATCATTATTATTTATTTTGTATTCTCATCCCAGATTGTAGAAGGGCTGACTGGTGGGGCAGTGAAAGGTTAGAAGGCAATTACAAAATTCAGCCAAGCTTCTTCCGGAAGGCATCCGGAGTCATCCCGGTTTCCTGTTTGAATTTTTTTCCAAAATAGCTGGGGCTTTCAAAACCGCACAGCTTCGCGATCTCCTGCACCTTTTTCTCAGGAAACCGGATCAAAAGTGTACGGGCCTGGCTGATGCGGATGGTCAGGAGATATTGCATGACCGTCTGCTTCATGGTCTTTTTGAACAGGGTACATAGATATTCTTTGGACAATCCAACCACTCCTGCAAGCTCATCTAATGAAATATCTCTGCCATAATGCTGCTCCATATAGAAAATAACCGCTGTGATCAGATCATCCGCATCCACATAAGAAGAGGGATTGATCCGTGTGATGCATGAGGACAGATCCAGGAGAAATGCATAGCACTCCTTGGAATATTCCCGTGTCTTTCCGGAGCACTTTTTTTGATGGAGCTCATGGAGCCGCCGGATATGGTCAATAAAAACCTCCGGCCGGGAAAAATGGTATACTCCGGTTTCGTGCATCTGCAGGACCGTCAGGACTTCCTGGCACAAAGGACCGCCAAAACCGAAGAAATGCACGGTCCAGTCAGGAGTCAGGGCCTGATAGATATGGGAAACCCGGGGATAGATCAGAAGTCCCTGGCCTTCGGAGATGATGGAACGCTGGTTATTTACGATAAATTCACCCCGGCCATTGACGCAGTAGAACCACTGGTAACAGAGCATCCCATGAGGGCGGCGGATCGGTTCCTGGCGATGGTTGAGGCCGAACAGGTGAAGGGCCAGGGGGAGGGTGTACTGGTCTGGGGAATTGTGGATCTGGTAAATCATAGGGGCACCTCGTGATACTTGGAATGCAGTGTGGATTCTGTATACAATGACAATGTTTTAGGAGCAGCAGACTAATATTAAAATTGTTATATAAATATTATGATATTAAGATTGAGATCAAATGTCAAGCAGAGATATAATAAGGGCAGAAAAGATAGAAATAAAATATCAGGAGGACAGAACAATGAACCACATCCCGCAGATTAGAAATGACAATGGAATCCCTACATTATATGTAAAAGGGGAACCCTTCTTTGTGCTTGGCGGAGAGATCCACAATTCCAGCGCCAGCAGCCTGGAATACATGGAGCGGCATGTATGGAGCAACCTGGAAGGACTGAACCTGAATTCTCTGATCGTACCTTTATACTGGGAAACCATCGAACCGGAGGAGGGCAGATATCAGTTCGGACTTCTGGACGGGCTGATCGGACAGGCGAGAAAACGGAATATACATCTGATCTTTTTATGGTTCGGACTGTGGAAAAACAGTGAATCCATGTATGTGCCGGCATGGATGAAGCAGGATACCGCGGCTTATTTCCGGGCGGAAAAGGTAAGCGGGGAAAAGCTGGATACGATCTCACCGCTCTGCGAAGCCGCAGTGGAAAAGGATGCGCAGGCATTTTCAAAGATCATGGCCCACATCCGGGAGATTGACGAGGAGGAGTCTACGGTTATGATCATGCAGGTGGAAAATGAGATCGGCCTGCTGGGAACCGCCTGTGATTACAGCCCGGCGGCAAGAGAGGCATTTGCCCGGGAAATTCCGGCAGAGCTGGCAGGGGAGTACGGTGCTTCGGGAGACTGGAAGGCGGCTTTTGGAGCGGATGCGGAAGAATATTTTATGGCATATCATTTTGCAAAGGCCGTGGAGAAGATCACACGGGCCGGACAGAAGGAATATCCGCTTCCCTGCTATACCAACGCATGGCTGAAACAGTATCCCTGGTACGCGGGCTCTTATCCATCCGGCGGCCCCATTCGGGAGGTACACCGGATCTGGAAGCTGGCGGCGCCCTCTTTGTTCACCCTGGCGCCGGATATCTATGTGCCCTATGCTGCGGATGTGATGGATGAATATAGTTATGAGGGAAATCCGCTGTTTGTCCCGGAGGTCAGGAAAGACGCGGTGACATCGTCTTACTGCATGTATGCGTTTGGGAAACACAACGCGATCGGTTATTCACCGTTTGGGGCGGAAGAACTGGGGCTGCCGCCGGAGGCGGTGGACAGGCCGCCCATGGAGGTGATGGCCGCTTTGAATATAGATCCCTCCGCATTTGAGATCGAGGGGAGCAAGGAATATCTGAGCAGGACGTATGGCCTGATGGAACAGATGAAGCCGCTGTACCTGAAGCACCGGGGGACAAAACATCTGCAAAGCTGGTGCAGGAAGTCGGAGACAGATTATGGGGCGTTTTTTCAGTTTGAGAAGTACGACCTTGCCGTGGCGTATGCGCCCCGCATGACAGCAAAGCCGCTGGGGGCGGGAATGGTGTATGAGCTGGCAGAGAATCAGTTTTTGATTGTGGGAATGATGAGCACGCTGAAGTTCCAGGCGAAAGCCGGGGAAAATGTGAAGGTCAATTTCCTGCGGCTGGAGGAAGGGGAGATTGAAAACGGCCGGTGGAAGCCGGGGCGGATACTGAATGGAGATGAGCAGATGGCGCTGAAGCTGGGAGATATGCCGGAATGTCTGTATGTGGAATTGTACAAATATTGATTGAAAAGTGATTCAATGTAGTGATTTGTATTGCTTTTTATCAGAGTTTGCCATATAATTTAAGAAAAAAGAGAAGGTGAGAATATGGCAAATGTATCAATTCGCGTTGATGATACCGTAAAAAGGCGGGCGGAAAATATCTGTTCAGAATTAGGAATGAGTTTATCCACAGCAACAAATCTGTTTTATAAGAAGTTGATAAGCTATGGAGGAATTCCTTTTGAATTAAAGGTTGACCCCTTTTATAGTGAAGAAAATCAAAAGCATTTAGAGAACGTGATCAGCAATTATCAAAAAGGAAAAACAGAGCTTGTGCATAAGAAAATCACAGAGTTAGAAGAAATGGAGGGATGACATGATAAACCTGACATTTCTTCCGGAAGCCTGGGAAGACTATTTATATTGGCAGGGGCAGGATAAATAAAATATGGAGCCAGCTTAAAAAGCTGCCGCATTGGAGATACAGTGTTCAACCTCCGGTGCGGCAGCTTTTTTAAGCCGCAGAACAAAAATAATATATGTTTTTTTGTCACCTAAATATAAAAACAGGGAGTTCAGGACAAAAAAAACCGCGTTTTTGGTTTAAATCATAGTATTGGATGGACAAAAAAAACGATAAAATAGTATCAAGTTAAAGATAAAGAACAAAAAACAAGGAAAAGTGAGGTAAAAACTTATGGCAAATTATGAAGCACAGGTTTGTGTAATCGCAGCAGGACCATCCGGATTGTCAGCGGCAGTGCAGGCAGCGGAGGACGGAGCAGAAGTGATCGTTCTGGAGAAGGCGGCGGCAGTCGGCGGAGCGGCGAACATGGGGATGGGACCGCTGGGAATCGGAACCAGATATCAGAAGCAGAACATGCAGGACGTTTCCGTAGAAAAAGCGTTCGACATGTTTATGGAATATACACATTACAATGTAGACGCAAGACTGGTAAAACGGTATTTTGAGCAGTCGGCGGAGACTATTGAGTGGCTGGAGGACATGGGCGTGGAATTTGAAGGTGCGTTCCGCTATTTCCCGAAGTCAGAGCCTACCTGGCATATCGTAAAGACTGACACCGGCATCGGACCGAGAGCCGCTTCCTTTATGAACAAGGCATTGTATGCAAGGGCGCAGGAGCTGGGTGTGAAGGTGCTTCTGGAAACTCCGGCGAAGAAGATCATCATGGAGGACGGAAAGGTGGCAGGCGTCCTGGCGACAGACAAGGATGGAAATGAAGTTCATGTTGCATGTAAGGCTGCCATCATCTGCACCGGCGGAGCGGGCTGCAATCCGGATTTTATCAAAGAGGAAACAGGCTATATCCACGGAAAAGACATGTTCAACTTCGCAATCCCGGGCATCATGGGCGACGGCCTTAAGATGGCATGGGAGGCAGGCGCTGACAAGCTTCCGGTACGGATCGAGCAGGCTGCAAGCGTGGTAGGTGTAGAAGACCTTCCGGGAAGTGTTTCCAATATCTTTTCACAGCCCAACCTTCTGGTCAACAAATTCGGCAAGCGTTTTATGAACGAGGATCATATGCAGAATACAACCTACCTGTCCAACGCGGTTTCCCATCAGAAGGAGCGCAGCGGGTTCAGCATCGTGGATTCTTCCATCGTAAGATATTACATAAAGAACGGTGTAGACAATGTAAGCCTTGTCCGTCCGGATCCGGATGTGTCCGACTTTATTGAAGGCGTAAAGATGGCTCAGGAAAACGGAAATACCGGCCTTGTTGTGGCAGACACCATCGAAGAGCTGGCAGAGATGGCGGGGATCGACGTGGACAATCTGGTGGATACAGTGGACGAATACAACGATTACTGCGACAGCGTGGATGAGGAATTTTTCAAGCCGAAGAAATATCTGCGGCCATTGGTGAAGGCTCCTTACTACTGCGCGAAGATCTGCCCGGGCGGATATGGAACCGTAGGCGGCATCCGCATCAATGAAAACTGTGAAGCATGCGACAAGGATTTTGAGCCGGTTCCGGGACTTTACGCGGCAGGCGCGGATTCCTGCAACATTTACGACGACAGCTATATGTTCCTGCTCCCGGGAAATTCCATGGGATATGCGGTAAATACCGGGCGTATCGCGGGAATGAGCGCGGCGGAATATGTGGAAGAATAATCAGAACAGCAGCAATATGAAAAAGCAGACTGTACAAGTTTACTTGCAAAAGGCTGATTTTTCATATTGTTATTGGGCGGATAGCCCAACAACCTCAAACAGGGACTGCAAATGCAGCGGATAGTCTGCGAGCAGACGGGTTTGAGGTCTGCTGTTCGAGAGGAAAAAGGAGGATATATGAGAGAGACTGTATCAGATATTCAGAACCGCAGAAGCGTAAAAGAGTATAAAGCGGAACAGATTACAGATGAGGAACTGACAGCCGTGCTGGAAGCGGGAATGAATGCCCCTTCCGGCGGCAACAGGCAGTCCCCGGTATTTATCGCGGTGCAGAATAAAGAATGGATTCAGAAGCTTTGCAGGCTCAATGCGGAAATTGCCGGAGCGCCGGAGGGATTTGACGTGTTCTACGGAGCGCCGACCATCATACTGGTGCTGGCGGACAAGAACGCGCCCGACGCAGTACAGGACGGAAGCCTGTGCCTGGGAAATATGTTCAACGCGGCATACGCGCTTGGCCTGGGTTCCCGCTGGATCAACCGGATTCGGGAAACATTTGAAACGGAGCTGGGTAAGGAGCTTTTGAAGGAAGCCGGATACGAAGGAGAATACATCGGAGTCGGCTCCTGTATCCTTGGATATCCTGCAAACGGTTTTCCGGAGCCCATCAAACGGAAACCGGATTATTATAAGATCATCCGGTAACCTGATCATGGAGGGAAGACACAATGGAAGAAAAAAATAAAGAAGTGATCCGTAAATTTTACCAGGAATTTTTCAATGATCATATTGTAGAATCCGCAGACAAATATGTGAGGGAGGATTACATCCAGCACAATCCGGGCGTGGATCAGGGCCGGGAAGCTTTAAAGCGTGCATTCGGTGAAAAATTTGCGGAGCATCCGGAGTTTAGGCTGAATATCCAGATGATGATCGCAGAGAAGGACAAGATTGCGGTCTATCTGAAAAATGTTGATCCCCAGGGAAATACAAAATGCCGTGTGGTAGACATATACCGGCTGGAGGATGGAATGCTGGCGGAGCACTGGGACGTGCTGCAGCCCTGCGGGTGATGCGGCCCATATGTTACAGGTCACACCTTGACCAGGCGTGCCCTGTAACTCAGGCCGCCATTTAAAATTGCCTTCGGCAATGGGCGGCCTGAATACCAGCTTTTATGTGCATCCTTCCGACCAATCAGCGTGGTGATTGGTCGGGGTGTGACATGTAACGCCCATATACATAACTGTTCAAAACGGCAGCAGAGTCTGTGCGCGCCGTTTTGAATGCCATCGTATGCAGAAAAGCTGCCAGTGGCAGGTTTTCTGTAAGACGTAATTTTACCTGTACAAAAAGGAGGGGAGCAGAGGATGGAACGGAGCAGAAAAATCAGGACAGCGGTCAGCATATTTTTGATCGCATTTGCATTTGGATTGAATATCACGGGCATTTCTCCGATACTGGGAGTCTTAAATGAGAAGTACAGCGAGTACGGAACCAGCATGGTGCAGCTTCTGCAGACGCTGCCTTATCTGCTGCTGATGCTCGGCTCCCTTTTGATCGGCTGGTGGACGACGAAGGCCAGCAAGAAAAAGATTGTGCTGCTGGGGCTTTTGATCATCGGCTTCTGCGGTATTGTGCCGTTTTTCTCGGAACAGTTCTGGGTGCTGTTTTTATCCAGGCTTTTGATCGGATTCGGATTTGGAATCATGGGGCCGATGAATACGGCGATCATTTCAGAGTTATTTGAGGAGCAGGAGAGAGCGGGCTACATGGGACTGCATGTAGTCGGCATGGGAGTCGGCACCATGGCGGGCAACCTGCTGGGAGGCATACTTTCCGGAATCAGCTTCCGTTACTTTTATCTGGCATATCTCATCGCGTTTATTTCCTGGGGCGCTGTACAGTTCCTTCTGGAAGAAACGCCGCCTGTGAAAATAGAAAAGGCTTCTGAGATGAAGCTGAACGCAAAAGTGTATGCCCTTTCCTTTTCCTCATTTGCCCATACGTTGTTTATCAATGCATACAGTATGAACGTGGGGATTTATATTCTGCAGAATATCACAGAAGATACCACGGTTACCGGAGCTGTGACTACGATCAATGCCGTTTTCGCGTTAATGTGCGGCGCATTCTTTGCGAAGATTTCCGGACTGCTGAGACAGTATACGGTGGCAGCCTCGATCCTCAGCGCGGCGGCAGGGTACGGAGTGCTGCTGGTACTGCCGGGAATGGCGGGAGTTTATATCGCAAGCGCGCTCTGCGGGGTTTCCCTGAGCTGCTTTATGGCGGGGGCTTCTATGCAGATCTCGGTTTCCGTAGAACCCAACGCAGTCGCGAAGGCCAGCGGTGTGTTTTCCATCATCGGCGGTATCGGCGGGCTGATTGCCCCGGCAGTCCTGGGAAATGCGGCATCCCTCCTGCTGGGTGAAAATTCTGCGGTGAATCAGTTCCGGGTCGCATGTTTCGGTATGCTGCTGCTTGGGATTCTGATGCTGATAGCTGCAATGCGTTCCCGCGTAAAGCGAGGACAATGACACAAAAAAGGAACAGCCAGACAAACAAAGGAGTACATAATATGAAACAATATGGATTTGGTGTGGATATCGGAGGAACTACCTGCAAGATCGGTTTTTTCGACATGAGCGGAACCGTTCTGGAAAAGTGGGAAATCAAAACGAATACGGAAAACGGAGGCGCTTCGATTTTAGATGACGTGGCCGCAGAGGTTCTGGGAAAGCTCCAGGAAAAAGGGATCAAAAAAGAGGACGTCCAGGGGATCGGACTTGGGGTTCCAGGCCCGGTGGGAAGCGACGGGACGGTTTATAAATGCGTCAACCTGGGCTGGGATATTTTCAATGTGGAGACAGAGCTGTATAAGAAAACCGGCCTTCTGGTAAAGGCGGGCAACGATGCCAATGTTGCGGCCCTGGGCGAGATGTGGCAGGGCGGCGGAAAAGGCCATGAGGATGTGGTGATGATCACCCTGGGAACCGGCGTGGGCGGCGGCATCATCATAGGCGGCAGGATCGTGGCAGGCCATCACGGGGCCGGCGGAGAGATCGGACACATCCTCATGCGGGAGGATGAAACGCAAACCTGCGGATGCGGAAAGAAAGGACATCTGGAGCAGTACGCTTCCGCCACCGGGATCGTGCGGATGGCGCAGGAAAAGCTCTCCGGCGAGACGAGGGAGACAAAGCTGAATGACATCCGGCCGCTGACCGCAAAGGATATTTTTGACGCGGCGAAAGAGGGAGACACCGTGGCTTTAGAACTGACAGATCAGCTCTGCAGCATACTTGCGACGGCGATGTCAAGTATTTCCTGCGTGGCTGACCCGGAGATCTTTGTTGTGGGCGGCGGTGTATCGAAAGCAGGCGCTTTTTTAATAGAAGGAATCAAAAAACATTTTGTGGAGAAAGCGTTTCATGCCAGCGAAGGGACGGAGATCGCCCTGGCAACCCTGGGAAATGACGCGGGAATGTATGGGTGTGTGCGGCTTTTGTTTTGAGCCCGGTGAATCGTACAGGGAAAGGCTGCCGGCGGCAGACTTTTAGGTTAGATGAAGCCAATCAGGAGAAAGAGAAGGGAATTACTGGAAATTAAGAGGAGGAGATTGACATGGCAGTCATAACAATTGACGGGATCCGCCTGGAAGTATCGGACAACAAGAACGTACTGGACGCGGCCCTGGAAAACGGCATCTACATCCCCCACTTATGCCATCACAAGGACTTGAACCCGCTGGGTTCCTGCCGGATGTGCATCGTGGAGGTGGAAGGCCAGGAGGGCGTGGTGACGTCCTGTACACTGAAAGCAAAGGATGGCATGACCATCCGGACAAAGACACCGGAGATCGAGCGTCTCCGTATGCTGGCGCTGGAGCTTTTGCTGGCAGGGCATCCGGAGGACTGCTCCACCTGTCCGAAGTACGGCAACTGCGAGCTGCAGATGCTGATCCAGTATATCGGCCCCAAGACTGGAAGACTGAAACTGCGTACCAAAGGATTCAAGGCGGAGGAAGGCAATCCGCTGATCCTCCACGATATGAACCGCTGCGTGCTCTGCGGCCGCTGTGTGCGCGCCTGCAACGAGCTGCGTGGAGTCAAGGTTCTGCAGTACCAGAAGAAGGAAATGGAGACCTATGTAGGGACGCTGCATAATAAGCTTTTAAAGGACGCAGACTGCCGGTTCTGCGGCGCCTGCGCGGAAGTCTGTCCCACAGGAACCATCCGCGACAAGGTGATCAATTCGGAAGTAAAGAAAGAGGATGCGGTGGTACCGTGCCGTCACGCATGTCCGGCCCATACCGACATCCCGCGCTATATCCGCCATGTGAAAAACGGGGAATACGACGAGGCAGCTGCGGTCATCCGTGAGAAGGTGCCGTTCCCCCGTGCTTTGGGATACATCTGTACCCATGTGTGTGAGCTGGAATGCAAGAGAAAAGAAGTCAGCGAAGCGATGTCCATCAGGGATATCAAGCGGTATGCGGCGGACCATGACACCGGCTCATGCTGGAAGGGAAAAGGCAAGCAGCTTGCGGATACCGGAAAGAAGGTCTGTGTGGTGGGCGGCGGCCCGGCCGGACTGACAGCGGCATATTACCTGCGCAAGCAGGGCCATGAGGTGACCTTAAAGGAAGCGCTCCCCACGGTCGGCGGCATGATGTCTTACGGAATCCCGTCCTACCGTCTGCCCAGAGAGATCATTGCGGAGGAAGCGGCAGTGATCGAAGCGGCAGGTGTAAAGATCGAAGTGAATACAAAGGTGGAAAAGCCGGTTGACCTGCTCAAGGAATACGACGCGGTGCTGATGACCATCGGCGGACACAAAGGGGTTCGCCTTCCCATGGAAGGAAATGACCTGGAGGGCGTGGTATTGAACGCGGATTTCCTGCGCAACGCAAGCATGGGAAAAGAAACCGGCATCGGAAAGCGGATCATCGTACTGGGCGGCGGAAACGTGGCATTTGACTGTGCAAGGACGGCGAAACGTCTGGGCGCGGAGGAGATCCATCTGGCCTGCCTGGAGGCAAGGGACGTGATGACAGCCGATGATGAAGAGATCGAGCAGGCCCAGGAGGAAGGCATCTTCGTACATCCGGCGCAGACCTTTGAGCGGATCACAGGGACAGACCATGTGACCGGCGTAGACTTTATGAACGTGGAATCCTTTACCTTTGACGAGAACCGCCGTGCCATCATCCAGAAAGAAGAGGGCAGCGAGCATCATATCGAAGGCGATACGGTGATTTTCGCGGTGGGCCAGAGACCGGACATCACGGAAGAAGCCGGGCTGGAGCTGGGAAGGGCCAATTCCATTGCGGTAAAGGATATGGAAACCAATAAAGCCACCTCGGTGGAAGGCATTTTCGCGGCAGGCGATGCCATTTACGGGACAAAATCCGTGATCATGGCGATTCAGTCCGGACGGGAGGCGGCCAGTGAGGTAGACAGGTACTTAGGCGGCGACGGAGACATTTCCGAGGTGCTTGCTCCGGTACAGGAGGCAGATCCCTTCATCGGGCAGTGCCCGGGCTTCGGATACCTGGAGAAAAAGCATACACAGGTGGACGGACCGGAGAAGAGAAGCGACAATTTCAATTTGTTTGACCACGGGATCTGCGATGGGGATATCTGTGCGGAGGCGGGGCGCTGCCTGCAGTGCGACCTGCGCCTGAAGATTTCCAAACCGAGCCTGTGGGGCGATTTTTCAGAGAGTAAGGAGGCGTAGAGTGATGGGTGCTTTGGAACATGCAAAAACAATGAGCAGGGAAGACGTGCTGAAAAAGATCGCGGCGCTTGAGATCCAGGAATCCGGAATCCATGCCGGCCCCCTTACCGCCCATTTCGACGCGGCCCTTGCGGAAAACGCGGAGGAGGGAACGGACCTTGCGGCTGTCGCTGCGCTGAACAACGCAGACACAGACCAGGTGCTGCTGGAAGTGCTGAAAAATGACCCGGAGAAGATTTTTGAAGGGCTGGCCATCGCAGCCTATGCCCTGGGTACAGAGAAGACGGTATTGTATGTGCCGGAGGCGGAGACTGCACTGGCAGAATCCCTGGCGGATACGGCGGCAAAATACCAGACAGAGGTGAAGGCGGAATTTTTGAATATCCGTGAAAATAAAGGAAATGCTCTGATCCACATCGTGACCTGCGCAGACCTGGCGGATGCATTTTCGGATGCTTATACGCCCGGCGTGTATGTGTCGGTCAACGGCGGGGAAGTGAAGAAGGTGGCTGCAGATACGAAGATCGCGGATCTGGCGGACACGGAAGGGGCGAAGGCGCTGCTTCTGGGATATCGGCTCCACCAGCCGGAGGATGCGCAATTGACCGCGGCGGAGGCCGGGATCGCAAACGGCGTGGTCCGGGTGCTGACAGAGAAGGACTGTATCGTGGCGGAGACGGAGAAAAAGCTGACCGCCTCCAGGAAGCAGAGCTGCGGAAAATGCGTGTTCTGCCGGGAAGGGCTGATCCAACTGCAGTATATGCAGAAGGAGACTGCGGAAGGCAGAGGAAAGATGGAATTTCTGGATCTGACCAAAGAGATCGGGGAGGCCATGTGCTGCTCCACGCCCTGCAGCATGGGGCAGGTATCCGCGGAGATCGCGTTGACGGCCACGGAGCTGTTCGGCAAGGAATATGAGGCGCATATCAAGAAGAAAAACTGCCCGGCGGGCGTGTGCGCTTCGTTTGTCAATATTTACATTGATCCCAAGCTGTGCAGCGGGTGTGAGGAATGTGTGGATGTATGTCCGAAGGATTGTATCGAAGGAAAGGCAAAATATATCCATATGATCGATGACTTTGACTGTACCAAGTGCGGGAAATGTATGGAAGTATGTCCGGAGGACGCGATTGTGCAGACTACCGGCAAGGTACCGAAGCTGCCGAACAGGCTGACGAAGGTTGGGAAGTTCAAGAAGTATTAAAGCGTTTAAGACTTTACATGAAAATTGCCTTTTGATATAATGAGAATATCACAAGACGGTATTTTCATTATGGAAGGGAGGCGGTTCTATGCCAAATTCTGTTGAGATTGCTAAAGACGCGGTTGAACAGTTTCAAAAAGTTCAACGGCATATGTTAATAGCGAAAGAAGAAAATGCTGAGAAAACATATGCAAGTTTAAAAAAAGATTATTTATCTTTAAAAGCTATTTTGCAGGTAGCGGGTGTCAATCTGACAGATATTGATGAAATAAAAGAGTAACTATAAATCAGGATGCCCTGCAGCTTGCTGCGGGGCATTTGGCTTAGGGACTGTGGAAAAACGGGAGGTGCATTTATGTCCAGGACAGTTGGGATCGGTCACCAGGATTTTGAAAAATTGATCAGAAAGAATAATTTTTATGTGGACAAAACAAAGTTTATTAAAGAATGGTGGGAAAACGATGATGATGTCACCTTGATCACCCGCCCCAGACGTTTCGGGAAAACGCTGAACCTGAGTATGGTGGAGCATTTCTTCTCTGTAGAATATACCCAGAGATCCTTGCTTGCGTCACACCCCGGCGGGGCGGACGGGACGGCCATCCGGATGGATTCCGACTCCGAAGCAGATCTGCCCCATACCGATAGAAACAGTTTGTTCCATGGGCTTGCGATCTGGGAAGAGGAAACGTACCGGAGGCTGCAGGGAACCTGGCCGGTGATCTTCTTAAGTTTTGCAAAGGTGAAAGAAAGATCCTTTCAGAATGCAAGGAAGAAGATCTGCCAGCTTATTACTAATCTATATAATCGATATGATTTTTTGCTGGAAAGCGGATTATTAAATGAGAAGGAAAAAAGCATTTACCATGAAGTAAATGCTGACATGGAAGATTATCTCGCATCCGAAGCGCTGTCCAATCTTTCCGATTATCTGATGCGCTATTACGGAAAAAAGGTCATCATTCTTTTGGATGAATACGACACGCCCATGCAGGAAGCCTATGTGGGCGGATATTGGGATGAGCTGATTTCTTTTATGAGAAATCTGTTCCATTCTACATTTAAGTCTAACCCTTATCTGGAACGGGCGTTGATGACGGGGATCACGCGGGTCAGCAAGGAATCTGTTTTTTCTGATCTGAACAATTTAGAGGTAGTGACTACGACTTCCGAAAAATACGAGGATTCCTTCGGTTTCACGCAGGAGGAGGTATGGGAAGCCCTGAAAGAATACGGTCTGTATGAGCAGAGGGAACAGGTGCGGCACTGGTATGACGGCTTTACCTTTGGTAACAAGTCAGACATCTACAATCCCTGGTCTATCATCAATTATCTGGACAAACGCCGTTTCTCTCCATACTGGGCAAACACCAGCAGCAATGGCCTGGTGGGGAAGCTGATCCGGGAAGGGAGCCCGGATTTAAAGATCGCCATGGAGGATCTGCTTTCCGGCAGGCTGCTTCATGCACAGATTGATGAGCAGGTCGTATTCAGTATGCTGGATGCCGATGAAAATGCGGTCTGGAGCCTGCTGCTGGCAAGCGGATATCTGCGGGTAGAGGAGTTTGAGTTTTCTGACAGCGGATACCCGGAATGCGAATTAAAGCTGACCAATTGGGAAGTAACTGCGATGTTCAGGCGGATGGTGGCCGAATGGTTCAGGCAGCCCGCTTCTGCCTCCGCATATAACACGTTTATCAAAGCGCTTCTGCTGGGGGATGTGGATGCCATGAATACCTATATCAACCGGGTGGCATCCGCTTCCTTCAGTTACTTCGATACCGGCAGATATTCTTCCGAGGATGCCGAGCCGGAAAGGTTTTACCATGGCTTTGTGCTTGGACTGATCGTTGACCTGGCAGACAGGTACAGGATCACATCCAACCGTGAGAGCGGCTTCGGAAGATACGATGTGATGCTGGAGCCTCTCCGGTCTTCGGATGATGCGGTGATTATCGAATTTAAGGTTTGCAGTGCAAGAAAGAAGCAGACTCTGGAGGACGCCGCGGCAGAAGCATTAGAGCAGATCGACCGGATGCACTATGCCGCGGATCTGGAAGCGAAAGGAATCCCGCCGGAGCAAATCCGAAAATATGGGTTTGCGTTCGAAGGGAAAAAAGTTTTGATCGGATGATCTTTGGATACTCCAACCGCACAGCTGGATTTTTTTCCTGTAAAGAGACTTAACCTCAAGCACTTTGTAAATAAAAACAGAAAAGGGGCTGTTTTTTCACAGCCTCTTTAAAATGAATGATATAGATCCATACGGATCACAGATGCAGAAATCCGTTTGTCAGTTCTTTGCCGCATTTCTCTCATCCAGATCAATTCGAATCTGATCCATTTTTTTTTATCGAGATGATACCAGAACAGCGGAATCGTACATACGACCACGCAGAGCGCCGGGAGCAGGTTTACGATGGCATTGATCCCCATCTTAGTGGCCTCGGTCTGGTCTGCGCCTGCCACATATCCTACTGCGGCCAGAAGAAGCACGCCGATAGAACCGGTCAGGGCCGAGGCCAGCTTTACGCCGAAACTCATGAAGGAGTAAGTGAGGCCTTCCTCACGGATTCCATATTTCCAGTCGCCGTATTCGATACAGTCGGAAAGCATCCCGGTACAAACGTTTGCGCCTGAGCTGGTGAATCCGATGATCATGCTGACACCCACCAGAAAGACCGCGTTATTGGCCGGAACAAGGATAAAATACCGCGCCGAAAGAATCTTTTTTATGAGATACGAGTGCTTGTCCCTTGCGTTTACGATCATAATGCCTTCTTTTTTCAGATAACTGATCTGTCCCCGCAGGTGATCTGCATTTCCCCCTGCAGGCAGAAGAAAAGCTTGATATCCGTATGGGTCATATTGCCCGGCGATGAATGGGATAAAATTTTAAATTTAATGATTTCCTGCCCGTGTTTGCTGTTGTACAGGAAAATCGCTGCTGGCGGCAGGATAATTTTTGTTGAGGACTGCTTAACAAAAGATTCCAAGCAGTGTCATAATCAAAAAAACAAAAACGAAAAGTAGATGAGGGAAATTCACAATGCCGACCCGTCCTGTAAGGCTTTCGCTTACATTTTTCATCAGACGAAAGATATAGTCAACAAAAATTGTTATTTCACTACAGATAAAATAAGCCTGTATAGTTTATAGATAACAAGTAATTGGATATGTCGTTTATTCTGTTAAAAATAAAAATCGTATATAATAACTTTAATTTCCAGAAAACTTTTAAGACAGGAAAAAGGAGAAGATAGAATGGACGACTTTAAAAATACTGAAAAAGCGCCGGAGGTAAGGGCAAAGGACTTATTGGGCAGGATGACCTGGGAGGAAAAACTGGCACAGCTGCAATGTGTTATGGTCATGGATACAGAAGGAATGTCCGAATTAGCAGACAAAAAATATGGGATAGGCGAGATCATGGTGCAGTCAGCCGCGGAAGATCCTGCGAAAACGGCGGAAGTAAATCGAAAGATCATCCACCATGTGATAGAGAATAGCCGCTTTGGCATTCCGCCGATTCTGCATGCAGAGGCATTGTCCGGAGCAGTGCTCCCCGGGGCTATGGTATTTCCGTCAGCAATTGGGCTTGGGGCGACATTCCATCCTGCGGCAGTGGAGGCGATGACGGATACCATTTCACAACAGATGCGCGCCGCAGGATACCGCCAGGCATTATCCCCGGTCATGGATCTGGGAAGGGACCCCAGGTGGGGAAGAATCGGAGAAACCTATGGGGAAGACCCGGCTTTATGCGCCATGATGAGCGTGGCATTTACAAAAGGGCTGCAGGGAAAAGACAGTGAAAAAGAGGTCGCGGCGACCGGCAAGCATTTTTTGGGATACAGCTATGGCGATGGTGGCCTGAACATGTCGAGCAATCCGATCACGGAACGCGATATCCGGGAAGAATATGCGAAGCCGTTCCAGGCAGCCATTTCCGAGGCTGGATTGATGTCCGTTATGAATTCCTATGGCACTTTGGATCATGAGCTCGTCATAGGATCAGAAAAAATCCTGACGAGCCTCCTGCGGGATGAGATGAAATTTGACGGCGCGGTGGTATCCGATTATCATTCCATTGACAAACTGGTCTCACATCGTATCACAGAGGATATGACAGAGGCGGGAGTCAAGGCTTTAAAGGCCGGTCTGGATGTGGAATGTCCGATGCCGGTGGGATATACAGAAGAACTGCTGAAGTGGGTCGAGTCCGGAAAGCTGGATGGAGCTTATATTGACAGGGCAGTATTGAGGGTATTGGAATTGAAGTTTAAACTGGGACTTTTTGAAAATCCATACCCATTAGATCCGGAAATGGTCAGGAACGCATTTTATTCCCAGGAGCACGAAAGGAGAAGCCTTCAGGCAGCAAGGGAATCCATCGTAATGTTAAAAAATGAGGGTATCCTGCCGCTGGATAAACAAAAAAAGAAGGTGGCTGTGATCGGCCCGCATGCAGACAGTCCCCGGCTGCTCTTTGGATGCTATACGCTGCCTGCCGCGGTGGATATGGGATTAAGCGGAGCGCTGTCAGAGATGGCCGGTATGGAGGAAGCCGCGAAAAAGGCAGATACGGTGGAACGGGCCGATACATACGAGGGCAGTAATGTACTGCGGGAGCCAGAGATCGTCGGACAGGCTTTGGCAGGAATGTACGGACAGACAACGCCCACGATCCTTTCCTGTATCAAAGAAAAACTGGCAGATTCGGAGGTCACATATGAAAAAGGCTGCGAATATGCCGGATATGACAGAAGCGGATTTGCCCCGGCAATCCAGGCGGCAAAGGAGGCAGAGGTTGCAATCGTGACAGCAGGCGGAAAATATGGATGGGACGGCAGCTGCACCGTTGGGGAAGGGATCGACAGCGCAGGCATAGGACTGACCGGCGGACAGGCGGTTGCGAACGTGATCTTCGGCGACTATAACCCGGCGGGAAGGCTGCCGGTGACAGCAGCCAGAAACGCGGGACAGATCCCGGTCTATGCAGGACAAAAAACAGGGAATGCCTATCCGGCAGTCCGGAGTAAAATGTCACTGTGCAAATATGTAGAGGATTGTGTAGAACCATTGTATCCCTTCGGCCATGGCCTGAGCTACTCATCCTTCGTATATTCTGATCTGCATATTACGGACGGGGCTCCCTGTGACGGGGAGATAGAGGTTTCTTTGAATATCACAAATGTAAGCGATTGGGACGGAGAAGAAGTGGTACAGATTTATATCGAGGACGTTCTGACGGAAATGCTCCGGCCAAACCGGGAGTTTGCCGGATGTGACAGGATCTTTTTAAAAGCCGGGGAAACAAAGACGGTGGAATTCCGGATGAAAGCGGATCAGTTTGCATATCTGGATCAACAGATGGAGTGGTTTGTGGAGGCCGGTGAGATGAAGGTGTATGCAGGGGCATCCTCGGATGATATCCGGCTGACAGGAAAATTCAGAATCCTGGATTCCGGAAGGATAGAAGGGAATAGAAGAGGATTTTATGCCTCTGTCTTTGAAACGGGTTTCATGGATTGAAGGTG
The DNA here is from genome assembly GCF_003885045.1 of Schaedlerella arabinosiphila. Lineage (GTDB taxonomy): Bacteria > Bacillota > Clostridia > Lachnospirales > Lachnospiraceae > Schaedlerella > Schaedlerella arabinosiphila. The sequence goes on from NZ_RHJS01000002.1 coordinate 558,753, forward strand.
GTGGAAAAATGGAAAAAAATGATGAAAGGCTGGGCAGCGCGCCCCTGGGGAAACTGATGGTCAGTATGGCGCTGCCGGCGGTGGCTGCCCAGGTGATTAATGTGCTCTACAACATTGTGGACAGGATTTATATCGGGCATATTGCAGGCTATGGAGAGCTTGCGCTGACAGGAGTAGGCGTTACCGCCCCGATCCTGATGGTGATCTCCGCATTCAGCGCGTTTGCGGGAATGGGAGGCGCCCCTCAGGCTTCCATACAGCTTGGGAAGAAAAATTATGATAAAGCGGAAAAAATATTAGGAAGCAGCGTTGCCATGCTGCTGTTGTTTTCCGTGGTGCTGACTGTTTTTTTTCAGATCTTTAAGACCCCGGTGCTGTATGCCTTCGGGGCCAGTGACAATACCATTGTCTATGCGCGGCAGTATATCACCATTTATCTGGCAGGTACTGTTTTTGTGCAGTTTGCGCTGGGGCTCAATACCTATATCAGCGGACAGGGCAATCCGAAGGTCGCCATGCTGTCCGTACTGCTCGGCGCTGTGGTCAATATCATTCTGGATCCGATCTTCATATTCGGGCTGAATATGGGAGTCAGGGGCGCCGCCCTGGCGACGATCATTTCCCAGGCGTTAAGCGCGGCATGGGTGATTCATTTTCTGGTCTCGCCGAAAAGCGTGATCCAGATCAGGAGGAAATATATCCGTTTTGAAAAAGAAACCGTTATGGGAATCGCGTCGCTGGGAATTTCGCCGTTTATCATGCAGAGCACCGAGAGCCTGGTCATGATCGCGCTGAATACCGGATTGCAGAAATATGGCGGGGATCTGTATGTGGGCACCATGTCCATCATGTCCAGTGTGATGCAGTTCATCGTGATCCCTGTGCAGGGGATCTCCCAGGGCGTACAGCCGATCATGAGTTATAATTACGGCGCAGGCAACTTAAAGCGGGTGAAGGATACGTTTGTACGTATGGTCCTGGTGTGTCTGGGCGCAACACTTTTCCTTGCGGGGATTGCGGTCTTAAAGCCGGAATTTTATGCCGGGTTATTCAGCAGCAATGAACAGCTGACGGCGCTGACCTGCCAGTATATGCCTGTTTATTTCCTTGGGATCACGATTTTCGGCATACAGATGGGATGCCAGACCGCGTTTCTGGCGCTGGGGCAGGCGAAGGTGTCTCTGATCATTGCGCTGCTGAGAAAAATTGTGCTTTTGATCCCCCTGGCGATTCTCTTTCCGCGCTTTATGGGAGTCGTGGGGGTCTACCGGGCGGAGCCGGTTGCGGATTTTATATCGGTTGCCGTTACCATTGTTCTGTTTATTGTGACGTGGAGAAAAGTATCGGCGGAATCTTCCGATAAATAGAGTCAGACTTTTGGAAAGTAGAAAGGAAGTAAATAATGAAAATGTATGATAATAAATTAGTAGAAATCCTGCAGAATGAATCTTATATGGGAAGCGCATACGGCACACAGGTGGAAATAAAACCGATTCCGGATGATGACACGCAGGGCGTGATCGATGCAAGGGTACTGGCAAGGATCATGGAGCTGATGTCCCGGCAGCAGGAATCCGCCCTTCCCAATGAGGATTCGATCCGGAACATGAGGGACAGCACCGGAGCGCCGAACTTAAACCTGAATACCGTAGAAATGCTCACCCGCTATATCGAAGTCCACGTGGAAGACAGGAAAATTCCGGTCTGGATCTATTATCCGCGCCGTCCGATCGGGCAGAAAAAACGCCCGGCATGTATCTTCCTCCATGGAGGTTCCTGGATCGCCGGCTCCCCGTTTGTGGTGGAAAATCCAATGAGGCTTTTGGCGGAAAAGGCCGGATGCGTCGTATTTAATGTGGACTATTCTCTCGCGCCGGAGCACAGATTCCCTGCGGCCCTGGACGATGCGTACGGTGTATTGAGACATATTTTTGAAAATCCGGATGAATATGGCATTGATCCGAAGAAAATAGGGATCGGCGGAGACAGCGCAGGCGGCAATGTTGCAGCTGCAACTGTGCTAAAAGACCGGGATCTGGGAACTCATATGATAGGCCGGCAGATATTGATCTATCCGGTCGTCACGGCGGTCAACACAGGAATCCGCGGGTTTGAATGGTCCTTAGATGAGTATGAAATGAGCGAGGAGCAGCGCCCGATGCTGGAACCGGGGCTGATTCTGGGAAGGCCGATGAAAAAGGGAGAGGAAGTAATTCAAAATTCACTGATCAAATATGTAAATACCGAAGATGAATTTTCAGATCCCTATGTGAGCCCGATGCTGGCAGAATCTTTTCAGGGGATTTGCAAAACGATGATCATGGTAGCGGAATTTGACGGACTGCGGCTTCAGGGCGAATACTTTGGCAAGCTTTTACGCGATAACGGCGTAGAAACACGGATCATACGTTATAAAGGAATGGGGCATGCGTTTCTGGATCATCTGGGATACTACCCGCAGACGGAAGATGTCATATTGGAAATGGCGAAAGAAATCGCGTCTATATGACCGGAAACATAGCTGCGGGATTAGCCTGTGGACGTATACATGTGATGCTCACGGCCGATGAAATCTGCCGTGAGTATTGCGTTAGCCGCAAAAAGAAACCAGGTGGACATGGCTCCATGTTCACCTGATCTTTTCTGAAAAATGCGTCTTATGTTCCTTCCGATAAGCGGAAGGCGATATTCCATAATGGTTTTTAAACACCCGGCTTAGGTGCGAGGGTGCGGTAAATCCGCATAAATACGCGATATCCTCCATCACCAGATCGGATTCCCGCAGATACTGTTCCACCATTTCCAGGCGGATCTTCATGAGCAAAGCGTGAAACGTATCTCCGGTTTTTTTCTTTACGATCTTGCAGATATACTGCTTGCTGAAATGGATTTGGTCAGAAAGGGAAGATAAATCCGCGGTCTGATAATTCTGTTTCAGATAATCGATGATCTGCTGATACTGCTGGTCAAGCCTTGTGGTTTTTACGGAAGCGTCCATGGTTGTTTTATCACTGCGCAGGATCAGTGCGAACAGGAGGGAAAGAAAATTTTTCATCGTATTTTTGCTGTATTTATCCTGATTGATATACTCCGTAAAAATGGCGAGTACAAGCGTCTGGATCATCTCATTTCCGCCTGTATGGACGGCAAGGTAAGTCATGTGATGCTCTGACGCGAATGTATGCGTAATAAAATTGGTTATGAGCGGATCTTCATGAAAAATATTTTTATATTCCGCGGCAACAAAGGACTGCCTGAGATCCATATAGATGCAAAGGCTTTCGGGGCTGGTCTGGATCGCATAATACACACCGGGAGGAACAAGGTAAAAGTCCCCGGCCCGCAGAGGGAATGTGTTCTCGTCCAGGATCAGTGTTCCGCTTCCCTCAAACAGATAGACCAGTGTGTAATAATTGCACTTATGCCGCAGCCTGCTTGGAAAATTAAAATGTTTTGATACACAAAAGTCATACCCGGGGGCAATCGTATAGATATCCCGGATCTCATCCAGATCGCTGATCTTCTGGGAGGGGAGCATTTCCGGGGATAATTTGGTCGGAAAGTAGAACCGGTGCAGGTTCTTGCTCTTAATGACATAATTATTAAAATATTCCAGATAGCTCTCATATTTTACAAAATCCTTTGGGGATTTGGAATATTCCATATAAGAAATTTCCAGATTGCTCAGATTCTGCAGAATGTTGTAAGTCTGTCTGGGATCAAGTATTTCCATATCCTCTCTCCTCGTCTGTCGTTTTCGCTATTACTATATCCACGGCCGATTGATCCGGCGCTCAGTATCACCACCTTTAGTATAGCCCCAAATAAGAAAAAGTACAACCTGTTTCATGGGAGATAAGGAAAAATCTGATTTATTCATAATTGATATGCATTGGAATATACCAGAGATTCAAAAAAAGAGAAAAAAATATAAACTATATATTAACAAAAGAAAGAAAGGAATGTAAGCTACATGAAAAATCAACTATCATTACAGGAACGGGCTCAAAAATTCAGCCCAAAGAATGCGATTGGATACGCGCTGCAGGACGGCACCAATACATTGGGCTCGCTGCTGGTATCCTACGTGACGTATTTCGCCACAGACAGTTTATTCCTGTCCGCGGCGTCGATTGGTATGGTTCTGGCGTTTTCACGTGTATTTGACGGTGTGACTGACCTGCTGGCCGGGGCGCTGATCGACCGGACAAGAACCCGATGGGGGAAAGCGCGTCCGTTCGTGCTGGTGGGGTTCCTCTATTGGATCTCACTGCTCTTGATCTTCTCAACACCCCCACAGTTTTCCGATGTGGGGAAGCTGGTATGGATCTTTATTACATATAACCTGACCTGTTCCGTATTTAACACCCTGATCGGAACCAGTAAAGCCGTATTGCTGAAGAGGACAACGGTGAATGGCAACGCGCGTATCAAGACGCTGACCATTACCTCCCTGTGTGTAACTACGGCCTCTGTCGCTGTGAGTGTACTCCTTCCCCTGCTGATCGCGAAGAATAACAGCCCGGCCGGATGGAGGACGCTTGGGATCGGATTTGCCATCCTCGGATGTATTTCCACGGCGATTACATTTTTCTGCTGTGTGGAATATACAGAGGAAGAACTGGCTGAACTTGGAGTGATAAAAGAAGAACAGGGAAAAGACAGCAGGCTCTCCCTGAAGGATTATGGGCGTGCAATCATAAAAAATAAGTATATCATGCTTTATATCGTACAGTATTTTGTTGCAATGTTTGCCATGGGAATGTTCAATGGTGCAGGAACCTATTATTACGCCACAAATCTTGGGGATCTGACACTGATGTCAACGGTCAGCCTGGTGTCTCTTTTGTCGTATCCCTTATTCCTGGTCTATCCGAAGATCATATCCAAGATTGGGGAGGTTGCTTTTACGAGATATACGTTTTTGATAGGCGCGATTGGTTTTGCGCTGCGGTCCCTGGTAGGAAGCAATGTGATCCTGTTGTGTGTGACCAGCTTCTTCGCAGGATTCCTTCTGACAGGTAACAGCCTTACGGAAAAAGAGATCATTATTCAGTGCATGGACTACAGTTACCTGAAAAACGGAATTCGGGCGGAAGCAATTTATTCCGCATTGAGTGGCTTTACCTATAAAGTGGCGATGGGAATCTCCGCCGCGGTTATGGGATTTATCCTGGGATTTGCCAAATATGACGGCGCGCAGGCAGTACAGCCCGCATCGGCTCATGTGGCGATTAATTTTATGTTTAACCTGCTTCCGGCAATCATTGGTTTTGTCCTGTTCTTTACATTTAAGTCCATACGTGTAAAAGAAGAGAACCAGAAGCTGCGGGAGGCAATGCTTTCTGAGCAGGGAAAAGAAGTAGAAAAATAAACGTTTGGATTTCAGAAGGGGCTGTCGGGAAATAACGATTTATGCCCCTGATAGGTAAGAAAAAACAGGGGCTGTCGGGAAATAGATAGCCCCTTCGTATATAAGGAGAGGAAAACATGTTAAAGGCCGTAAAGTTAAGAACAGAATATCTGGAAAATCCACTGGGAATCGACATTGAGAAACCGAGATTTGGCTGGAATCTGGAAGGGGACGGCAAAAGGCAGACTGCGTTTGAGATCCGGGCAGCACACTCGGAGGCAGCATTGGCAGACAGCGAGATATGGAGCAGCGGAAAAGTGGCCTCTTCCAGTATGCAGCACCATGAATATGGAAGAAAGCTTCAGAGCAGGGAGCGGGTATACTGGCAGATCCGCGTCTGGGATGAGGAGGATGCTGCCGGCGAGTGGAGCGAAGCCGCGGTATTTGAGATGGGGCTGCTGGAAAGAGCGGACTGGAAGGCAGAATGGATCACCGGGGACTATGAGCCCAAAGCCGGGCAGCGGTATCCGGCGGATGAGTTCCGCAGAGTATTTGAAGAAAATGCGGACGATATAGCCAGCGCCCGCTTATATATCACGGCATGCGGGATCTATGAGACCTGTCTGAACGGAACCAGGGTGGGCGATCAGGTACTGACCCCGGGAGTGACCTGCTACGATACAAGAAACCAGTATCAGACCTATGATGTGACGCAATTACTAAAATCCGGGAAAAATACATGGGACATTTCCCTGGGGGACGGATGGTTCCGGGGAAAAATGGGCGTGTTCGGATATTCCTCTGTCTACGGCGATACGTCCTGTGTAATCGGACAATTGGAGATCACAAAGAAAGACGGAACCACAAGCACCATTGTGACGGACGCGGAGTTTGCATGGTCCAACGACGGCCCTGTCCGGTTCAATGACATGAAAGACGGGGAGACGGTGGAAGGAGGAAAGCTTCCTTCCTATTCCGGAAACGCGAAAGTGGCAGAGTGGGATTCCATCCTCTGCTGCTCCAACAGCGTGCCGGTCCTGGAACAGGAGACCCTGATGCCGCAGGTACTGGTGACTCCGGATGGAAGCACCGTACTGGATTTCGGACAGAATATCGCCGGTTATATGGCATTTTCCGTTCAGGGACATGCAGGGCATACGGTCAAAATGCAGATGGGCGAGATGCTGGATGAGAAAGGCAATTTTACGGTCAAGAACCTGATCACAGAAGACACAACCCCCGATTTTATACCGGACTGCTGCGACGATACCCGTTTCCAGACCATGGTCTATACCTGCGGGAGCAGTGAGAGGGAATATTGGAAACCGAAATTCTGCGTCCAGGGCTTCCAGTATGTGAAGCTGGAGAACTGGCCGGAGGAAGTAAAGCCGGAGCATTTCCAGGCGATCGCGGTCTATTCGGACATGGACGTGACCGCAAAATTCCGCTGTTCCTCTAAAAATGTAGAAAAACTGGTGGAAAATACCCTTTGGAGCATGAAAGGGAATTTCCTGGATGTGCCCACCGACTGCCCGACAAGGGAGCGGGCCGCGTGGCTTGGGGATGCGCAGCTCTTCTTTGATACCGGATGCTATTTTATGGATTTTACCGCGTTTTTCAGGAAATGGATGCGGGATGTATTCGACGACCAGGCGCCCGATGGGAAAGTCTATAACATTGTTCCGAGAGGGTCGGAGCACGGCGGCATGAATGAGTTCGTGGAGGGCTCCAGCGGATGGACGGACGCGGGAATCCTGATCCCGTACCGCTATTGGAAGCATTTTGGCGATACAAGGATGCTGCAGGATTGTTATGAGCCCATGAAGCGGCTGGCGGAATTTATGGTCTCCAGAATGGGGGATACGTCGGATTCGGAGCTGGACAAGAAGCTGGAACCGAGTGAATACAGGCAGTATGTTGTAACTACAGGCTTCCACTTCGGAGAGTGGAACGAACCGGGAAGCACGTCCATGGACGTGACGCTGCCTAAGTATGAAGAGGCAACCGCGTATCTGGCATATTCCCTGCGATGTATGGCAGAGATGGCAGAGGCGGTGGGCAAAGAGGAGGACGCGGAAAAATACCGGGATCTCTCGGAAAAGGTAAAGGCGGCATACCAGTATTATTTCATGAAAAATGACACGGTGGATTCCAAAAGAATGTGTCAGTATGTGCGCCCCCTGGCGCTGGGGCTGACGGACGAAAGGTCATTGAAAAATGTGCAGGAGGGACTGTCGCGGATCGCGAAGGAGAGCAAATATCATGTGGGTACCGGTTTTTTGTCTACCCCGTTTGTACTGAATATGCTTTCCCAATCGGGAGACACGGAAGCGGCTTATAAAATGCTGGAAAATGAAAAGTACCCGAGCTGGATCTATGAGATCGGGCAGGGGGCTACCACCATATGGGAGAGCTGGGACGGCATCGCATCCAGGAACCATTACTCCAACGGGGCATGCTGCGACTGGATCTTTCATACCGTAGGCGGAATCCGGATCGCCGGGGAAAACCGGTTTGAGATCGCGCCGGTTCCGGGAGGGAGCCTGACAGAGGCGTCACTGGAATATCAAAGCCTGTACGGAAAGGTGTGCTGCGCATGGAAAAAAGAGGACGGAAAGACGGTCTATACGGTGGAGATCCCTGCAGGGTGTGAAGCACAGATCAGGATTCCCGGATATGATGTGCGGGTGATAGAGGCCGGGAGTTATACGTTCTTATGAGGTAGTGTAAAGTATCGTATGAAAAAATGATACGGGTATTGCCCGCATTTAAAATCTGCTTCACAGATGGCGGGCAAGAAGGCAATCAATTTGCTTCGCAAATTGGTTACAAAAAATGGAGGAAACGAAAATGGAACTGTATTTGAAAAAGGAAATGAAAACAAAGAGGCTGAATAAGCACTGGCAGTATTGTGTAGGCAGCGGACATGCAACGCTGGCATTGCGTGCGGATTATCTGGAGCAGCTAAAGCAGGTTCACGAAGAACTGGGGATCGAGCGTGTGCGTTTCCACGGCATCTTTAACGATGATATGCAGGTCTTTATGAAATATTCCGACCTGATGCCGCTGCCCGGCGCGGAACAGCTTACCCAGTTGTCATTTCGGAAGATCGGCATGGTATATGACAATATCCTCGCATGCGGCATGAAGCCCTATGTGGAACTGTCGTTTATGCCCAAACATCTGGCATCGTCAGACGCAAAATGCGGATTTTACTATGGAGGCTGTATTGCGCCGCCTCGGGATGATGCAGAATGGGCGGACTTTATCAAAAAATTTGTGTCCTATCTGATTGACCGCTATGGGGCAGAAGAGGTGGAGTGCTGGCCCTTTGAGGTATGGAATGAACCGGATGTGTTTGTATTCTGGGCGGGAACGAAGGAGCAGTATTTTCATCTGTATGAGGTTACCGCAAGGGCGGTTAAGGAAGTCGATGACAAGATCCGGGTCGGCGGCCCGGCCGCTTCCGGGAGTAAATGGATCGGAAGCTTTATGGCCTTTTGCAAAGAGCGTCAGATACCGGTAGATTTTATATCCAGCCATCAGTATGCCGGGGATCCCATCGGCGGGGTAGAGGCATCGGAGGATCTGGAGGCGGAAGGAAACCCGCAGGCGGAGCTTCCGGATGCTAAGGCAATGGAGCATCTGTTTGACGGCCTGGAAAACGGAAGCGTGCTGGACGGGGTGCGGAGATTGATGCCGGACAAATCAGAATTGATGGATATTGCGGGGGACGGATTCCGGCAGAACGCGGCGATCGTGAAGAAGCAGGCGGAAGGGCTTCCTCTATACTATTCAGAGTGGAACGAAAATGCAATTTTTTCCGCTTATACGAATGATACAAGAAAAGTGGCCGCATACATTGTGAAGGCAGCGTTGGATACAGAGAAAATCATTGACGGCTCTTCCATTTGGTGTTTTTCGGATATCTTCGAGGAATTTTCGGAGTTCCCGCAGGAATTTCACGGAGGATTCGGCCTGATGACCCACAGCGGAGTCCCGAAATCGCAGTATTATGCGCTGAAAATGCTGGCGGAGCTGGAGGACGGCAGGCTGGAGCTTGGAGAGGGCGCCACAGATGAAGAGATCGGCGCGGCGGCATTTACAGGAAACGGAAAACTGCAAATCCTGTTATTCCGCCAGAAGATGAAAAATCTGGACATGCCGAAAGAGAAAGCGAAGGTTCGCGTGGAGCTGGATCAGGAACCCCAAAGCGTATTTCAGGAGCGGATTGACGAAGAGCACGGGAATCCTCTGAAAGTCTGGGAAGAGTGGGGCAGCCCGGAGGATCTCAAGCCTGGAGATAAAAAAACGTTGATCAGCCGGACAAAGGTGGAAAAGGAAGCCGTGGTGTATCGGTATGAAGAGGGACGCTTGGTGCTGGAGGCAGAGCTGGGGGTGAATGATATTTACCTTTTTACGGTTTGCTTATAAATGACGGGAACGCCTGTTGTAATAACAATATAGATTTTAAAGGAATACAGTAAGGAAAACTGTCCAGGCTGTGGAGAAAGCGGCTCTGATGCATGCGCATCAGAGCCGCTTTCTTGCGTACCCAGTATGGGGGTCACCTGATCGGTGAAAGTCTGATCGAGGTAATGGACAGTCATCCTTGCAGCATGCAGCTATGTTTTAACTGTTTTTCCTCAGCTCATCAATCTTTTCATTCTGTTCAGCCAGTTTTTCCTTTGTCAACGGGTACTGCAGCATGATAGCCGTACTGATGGGCGTTGACCGCACTGCAGAACATCGTCCCTACGTGGTAGGCCAAAACGGCGGTAATCGTGATCAACACCGGCTTCTGCGCAAAGATACGGAACAGGTCTGTAAACTTATAACCGCTCCCTTTCTCCGTATCCGCGGCGTGGACGCGCTCTTTGACACCCAATGCACCTGTGATCGAGAATGCCAGAATTAAAACCGTCGTACCAAAAATCAGGTAATAGTACCCATACCGGAAAATCTGGTCTATTTGCTGACTTATATACAAAATTATTATCATAAGCATCTTAACTTGGATAACCTCTCTGACTTTTCCGGCATCAGCAAGCCGCATCTGATTCGGCTCTTTCGCAAATATGTCGGCTGCACCCCGAGAGAATATATCCTGCGGCTGCAGATAGAAAATGCAAAACAACTTTTGGAATCCACCGCCCTGACCATAAAGCAGATCGGAATCATGGTCGGAATAGAGGACGCTAATTATTTCAGCCGTTTCTTTAAGTCCAGGGCGGGCCTGTCGCCGCAAGATTGGCGGACTACCCACAGGGTGTAGGCAGAATGCGGCGTATCAGTATGAGAATGGACAGCTGATGCTGGAGGCGGAACTGGGAGTGAATGATATCTATATGTTTACGATCATAAAATAGAAAAGCCTAATTTGAAAAAAGAGGATATCCCTGATAAAAGGATATCCTCATCTATTATTTCTACGACATTTGGTATCTGGTTGATTTTTTTGTTTCGATTTTCTACCCAGCCATTATTCCAGGCTGCAAAAGTTGCTATAAGTAAAATACTCAAACTTCGCACATAGATTTTGCCTATGCACCTTGAAAATTCAATACCTGGCTGTTATTCAGTTGTCAAAAGTCTGCTGTTATGCTGCTTGAAGCTGCGCTTTCAGCAAAGCAGGTAATGTATTCATAAATGTATCAACGAGTTCGTCGATTTTATCGTCGGACAGCTCTGTATTGTTGTTAAGTATGGTTCGGAACATTTGAAGCAGCATTCGAAATGCCTGTATCCATGTGATGTCAGACATTTCATCAGAAAAATATAGAAAAAGTTCTCCCAGCGAACGGTTATCACGCCCTTCCCTGCTTTCCAAAGACAGCATCATATATCGTGTAAAAACAACCGCAGTGTGGGCTGTCATTGCGTCATATGATAAGGAGTTACATTCCCGGCTAAGATTCAGATAGCTTTTGCATACCTTGAAGAAAACTTCGATATCTTATACGAAAGTTCGTAAAAGATATCTTATACGAACCCTGCTTTTATATGAACTTTTGTGATGGAAATACAATAAATATCAAATTTTCCATCACAAAAAGTTCGTATAAAGTCCTTAGTCTAATCCAAGAATCCGAGACAGTTCGTCTTCGTCATCTGGCCATAATGGTTCTTCTTTTGGAATCACATTGTTTCTTCTGTTTGCGATTTCTCTCATCTGGTCTAACGATGGTGATGTATAGTGGTCTCTTGTTGTTTTCATGTCCGCATGCCCTAATAGCACCGAGATCGCAGCGAGATCCACGCCATCACGATATAGCATCGTTCCCCTTGTGCGCCTAAATGTATGGGGTGAGACGGATTCTGGCAGATCATGTTCTTCCCGAACCTTGTCCGAATATTTCTTTATCAGTTTTTGGACATTACGTGAAGTCATATATTTCTGCTTTCCGTCGATCACTGTATAGATGAACGGAGCATCCCTGTTTCTTTCCGGGTGGAACTCGCCCATATATTGTCTGATCAAAGCCGTTGTCTTGGAATCCATTACGACACAGCGCTCTTTGTTGCCTTTTCCATGGAGCCGTAACTTCACATCATTATGGTCAAGGCATACATTTCTGACATCCATGGAAACAAGTTCAGCCACCCGCATTCCACTATCGTATAAGACAGACATGATGACCTTGTCCCTTAGCCCCTTCCGGGTGTTTGGAGGCATATGCAGCAGGGCTGCAAGCGCATCAACATCTTCGATGACCGGCTGAAGTTCTTTTGGCTCGCTGTAATAAGGAACCTGTTCAACGGAAAACGCATACTGCTGTAAACTGACATCCCTTGCAGAAGCATAACCCACATAGGACTTGACTGTTGCGAGCTTGTTATTGACCGTCTTTGCTTTCAGGTTATCAACTTTGTGGAGATGATTCCTGTAATCCAGCAGAAAATCATACGTACAATCCTTAAATTCGAACCTGTTTGTAGGTATTCCAGCGATGTTGTTCACATAATTCCGAAATGTCTTAAGCCCCTGTCGATAAGTAACGGCTGTATGACGGGAGCCGCTTTTCTCTTTTGGTATGAATACATGCAGAAAATCATAGGTTCTGCAAAAGAACAGCAAGTCGTTGTTGTTCATCTGCGCATCACCTCCGGGATTACACGGTCTATGACTGAGTCTCTCTTTCTGATCGTCTGCGCCGCATCTTCAACATAATGGTAATAGTAATACGTATCATTAAAACTTTTGTGACCAAGAAACCTGCTCAGGTATGGGAGCATATGTTCAAAGTCCAGCCCCTGTTCACGCCATAGATTTATCCTGTTGACAACATATGCATGCCGGAGACAGTGTGTCGTTGGATTTCTGTCACATCCAGAAGAAAAAGATGTGTTCCGCCAGCATCTCCGGAACATAGAACTGATGCTTTCATAGCTCATCGGTTTATCTGGATCAATCCCCGGGAAGAGCCATGCCGGCTCCCTGGCGAGTTCCCCAGTAAGATACGAAATGTATTCCCTGCAAAGTTTTACCATGTCATCTGAAAGATAAATAATACGGTCCCGGTTTCCTTTCCCATCAAGTATCATGACCGTGCCGTCATACAGATCAACATCATCCATAGATAGAAGACGGGCTTCCGATGCACGGAGTCCATTCAGGTAGACCAACCTGAACAGTACCGGATACTCATTTGACATGCGTCTGACATCTGCGTTTCCCTTCCCCGGTGTATAACGGTCGATTTCTATGAACAGTTCCGCGATCTCATCACCAACAGGAAGATGGATGACAGGTTTTGAGGGACGGACTTCTATCGGAGGACAATAACTGGAAATTCCCAGGCTATTCAGATACATGGAGAACTGCCTTATAATACTTATCCTTGCCGTAAGGCATTTCTCGCCCTCAGTGTCCCTTTTTTTGACCCAGCCAGACAGATTCTCAGGAGTCAGCCCTGTTTCTTCATAGCCCTGGTCTGTCCAGTATGCATCAAACTGCTTCATCCACTTGGATTCGTTGTGATACTTGTATCCAAGGGACTTTTTCTCATCAATGAACCCTGTAATCCACCCGGCAATAGTGCTTTTATATTTGATCGCTTTACTCATGCCCGTACCTCCCTTCCATTGACAATCCAGTCTCTGAAAGAGAAAGCGGGCACAGCCGCATCTTTTCCGTATCCAGTGACGTATATTTATGTACGTTCTTTGTGTCCGAATGCCCCAGCATTTCTGCCGTCTCAGCTAATGTTGCGCCGCTGTTTAATGTGGCAGAGCCAAAGGTCCTTCTGAACATATGGACTTTACCTGTGGATACCCCTGCGCGCTCCATTGCGTTTCTGCATACGGAGCGGCCGGCAGGACTATAAGGTGCTTTCAGATTAAGGAATAACCTGCCGCTGCCAGTATCCCTGCGCCTTGCATCCTTTAAATATCTGTATATCGCATTGCCTGTTTTAATGTCCATCGGATACAGGTGTTCTGCCCGGGTCTTCTGTTGGAAGATACGTATACTCCGATTTTTCCAGTCAATGTCGGAAATTTTCATCCCGATGATGTCGCTTGACCTGAATCCCATGTTCAGGGCAACCATAAGGATTGCGGCATCCCTCAGTTCGAGAGGTGTCGCTGCATTCGCACAGTAAACCTCAACTGTTTCTATATCTTCTGGCGACAGGATCTCCACGATCTTTTCACCGCCTGCAGCCTGGCCTGGAAGCGCAAGATGCATCCCCATCGAAATGGCTTCCTTCATTTCAAGATAAATGAGAAACTTTCTGATACGGCTGTTATAGGCATTCTTTGCTTCCGGCGTTTTGTGGCCATTGTCAAAAAGATTAAATTCCTTGATGATCCCAGGCGACAATTCCGCGAAAGAAGTAATGCCTGATGATACGAGAAAGCCGCAGAATCTGGTACTACAGGTACGGTACATTTTTATAGTATTCTCTTTCCACCCCTCCTTTTCCTTAGCGGCTATAAATGGCGCTATCCCGGCCCGGCACCATGACGGCAGCCTGTCGTATTCAGTATCCGTATGTTTCCACCAATGCGAAGGCAGGATGTCTCCCATGCGGATATAGTCGTCATACATCTCATATGTACGCCTTGCCATACAAAAGCCTTTTCCAAAGAGACGCTTTCCGACTGCTTCAAACCACACATGGGTGATGGTACGGTCATATCCAAGGTTTTCCCTGTCCAAAAACAAGTATAGTAAGGTAAGGTGATATGGTGAGGAATCCGTTACCGTCTTGCTGTATCCCGCCGATTTCAGCCGTTGTGTAAAATCATTGATGGACTGATAGAATTCTTCCACGGTGGAACAGGCACTCGCTTTGCGGCGGACATGGATTACCGCCTGTGCGGCAGATTCCAGATCTGACAATGATGTGCACTTGTCAGCTTCAATGTAATGGAGATAAAGGGAATAACCTCTCCGGCACCTGCCCTTGGCGGACATATATTCCAAAAAACCGCTGACAAGCCCTTCGTTGATGTAGTATGCTTTCGATGATTCCCTCAGGAACCGGTCGTAACCATCAAGCATTGAATAGTCGATATCCTCAATGCAGCCAGCGTCGTTATACTGTATAAAACAGCAGAACTGAACGACCTTGTGCCGGATGTTAGTTAGGTGGGCCTGCGTGTAACCACCGGTAAGTGATATATCTGAAAGGTATTCTTCAATTCTGTCTTGAAACTGCTTCGATGGATGCGCATAGACTACCAGATGGGAACCTAATATTCTCCCATACTCATAAACATCATAAAGTCTGTAAATAGCGTTTCGATACTGCGGCTTTAGATATTTAGCCGCACTGTGTTCACACCATTCCAGTGCATAGTCCATAGAAAACCATTGAATCCCATTAAGCGCCATACTTTCATTGAGTGCATTGTAACAGCCCATGCTTATTTGTATAGCTCTCGGACCGTATCTGTACCGCTTAAGTGTGGCAATCACTACCGTTACATTGTTTTTGAAATTTACCATGTCAGTCTCCTTTCTATAAATAAAAAGTGTATGTGTACTAACATGGTACATTAGTTTTGGATTTTATACGAACTTTCTTATGCACAAATACCGCTGGAAAAGACTCCGCCCACTGAAAAGTTCGTATAAAAGCAGGGTTCGTATAAGATATCCCAGCGCTTGCCATAAATACGGATGATTTCATTTTCATCCAGCGTTGTATCGGTAGAGATAAGGCATAAATATTCTTTCCTCTTATTCCGGTTACGCACATATACAACTTTAGCCGGAATGACTTTCCCATCCTTTACAACATCCACTAAAACAGAAAGCAGATACCGGGAACGGCCGCGTCTCTTTTTATTCCGGTTATAGATTGTAATCAGGGACATGTCTTCCCCTTTGTATCGGAAGAACATTTTGGGAGTCTTTTTTACCATACCAATGACATCATAACCGATGGTCTTTACTGCATGGAGGGTGCTTGGAGAAGAAAACCAGCTGTCAAAAAGGACATACTTTGCTGGAACTGCCGCTTTCTTAGCAGTTTTTAAAAGCTCAAGCATGGCCTGTGTCCCTTTTTGAATGGAAAGCAGCCTCCGTTTGTACCCGGCAGTCCGCTTATCAACCTTCACAGCTTCATTGACCCTGTTCTTTTTGTTTTCAGACGAGAGAAGAATGCTGTTCACGGGAAGAAAAGAACTTCCATCTGACCATCCAAGTGTAAGCATACGAAATCCAAAACGGTATCTGTGGTTTGCGTGGTCGTAGGCCTTTGCAAGAAGCTCTACTTTTTTAGAACGATTGCGTTCGAACATAGAATCATCAATGATGAGTACATTTGCGCGGTCTTCTGAGTCCAAGGGGACGATCGCGTCCCTGATAATCCGAGAAGCCAACAGAGTTGTAAAACGTATCCAGTTAATCTGGAGCATCTTCATGAACCGATACACCGTATCCTTAGCAAATCCGGGAGTATTTCGTCCAGTGATCAGGCTCATATACATACTCCTGTTAGAAAAGATCAGCAGAAAAAGATACTGAAAAACCTCAATAACGGGAATGCCATTTTTCTTATAGGCATTAGATGCTTTCAATGCCGAGGAGATATGGAATCTTTTAAAAAATTTTTTGATAGATTTTGAAATCTGCTTATCATTCTGGTTTGCTTGTGTTATACTTTTATTCATAGCATGAGCCTCCGGTTTTAATTGTTTTTCGACAACTCAATTATACCAAACCAGACGGTTTCATGCTATTTAATTGCCAGTTTTTATTGTATTTTCAAGATGCATAGGCACTTATTAAAGTGCGAAGTTTGAGTAAAATAATAATAACTATGTTGGATATAAGCAATGGAAAAATCTTTTTCTCTTTATTGACCAGTGAATTAATGTAATAAAACAGGCCGAACAATACATTTATTAGCACAAGGCCAATGATTAATGCTACAGAAATTGTCCTATAAACGCTGGATTGTGCAATATTATTCAGCACTGAGGTTGAAAAGGCAATTCCGCCAGTAAACGCTAAAACAACAGCGGCAAATATTCCGAGAATAGTAATATACTCTTTCTGAGAATTATCAAGTTTATTCTCAACCTCAATGATCTTTTTTTCTGTGTCGCCGTAATCTTTTTTTATTTCTTGCGCTTTTTGCTGTAATGCATTAATTTGGCTTTGGAGAATCTCCAATGAGGACTCACCAGAAATTTTTCTATTTGCGCCATCTGAATAAGTGATTCTTGCAATATCCAGATTCACATGGTCGTATAGTTTTTTAATCGCATCACTAACGTCAATGATTCGTTTTTCATCGGCAGCTTTATTTTGTGGCTTATATCCACTTCTTATCATGGCTAAATTTTGTCCAAGAATATTGATATCGCCCAATTTAGGATTTTGCTGTATCTGTGTCAGGACAGAAAAGATATCTGTGTAAAAATGACGAAATCGTTTATCCTGCGATTCAGCATCATAAAGTGATTCAAGACGCCTGTACATACTGGAACGGTAGTAAGCGTCTTGAAGTAATTCCTGTGATTTTGCCAATTCAAATAGAATGTCACAAAATTCTGTCCTTTGTTGAGATTCTTTCGTTAAGTCCATATTCTCATCCCACCGCCTTAATCAGGTCAATAGGAATAACATGATGGTTACCTAATCCCTTTTTATAAATCTGATCCCAAGCTCCATTTGCTTTATGAGTTTCTGCGACCATGATCCAGGGGTCTAAACTGCGTTTTGTTTCCATAATAGGATCAATAGAATCTTTATCCTTTGGATGGATCTCATAATTTTCATGTGCGGATGAAATAGGCATAGCTCCATATCCGCAATAATGATAATATACATTCGGCACAACCGGACCAAACTGCCAAGCTTCAATAGCATCCGAAAAAGCTAAATCATCACGATTTAAGAAATCCTTTTGGATATAATATAATATTTTTTGAAGCTGCAGATTGCTGATAGGGTGACTATCTTCAATGCATTTAGAGACAATATATTTTGATAGATCAATAGCTGTATACATATCTGATGCCCTCCTTTCATTATACAGATGTATAGCTATAGTATACTACGATTATTAAAAAAATGCTATTAAAAAATTGTGAACGTTTTCGATGTGCCCCATTAATTATAGTGCTTAGAAGTTGTAGAAAAATAACTGACACATCTTGGCTTATCTATTTCTCTGGCTGCACATCCGAAGAAATATCCTGCGCAATCTGTATCACTTATTTTTCTACAATTCCTTAAGTTTCATCAGAGATAAATCTGTTTCAAAAGATTCATATTGTATAACCATGTAGATATGACAGTTCTTCAAAAAATCAGATGGAATTTTTATGGAAAACAAAGAGGATTTTACGCTTCGTGTACTGGCAAGGCCGTCCGAAAAAAATAAAATGATCCTGGAACCATATCAGAAGGATCTGGAAATTATCTGGGGCGACCTGAAAGACGACGATAAGCTGAGAGAATGTGTAAAAGGCGCGGACTATGTACTGCATGTAGGAGCATTTTTATCTCCGTTTGCGGATGAACACTCGGAAGAAGCCATGAGGATCAATTATGGTTCTACGCTGTCTGCCGGTCAATGCGGCAAGCGTCGAGTATGCAATCATCAGCCACCAGCCCTACAACAACTGCCTGGAGTGGTCCAATGCGGAGGATTCGGGAAATCTGATGCGCAATGTCTGTCTGGACGGCGTACCGGAAAAGTTTTGGAGAAGGGTATATAACTTAAGCAGCGGCGCGGATTACCGCCAGACATGCGCGAGCTTTTCACTGGCTCTTGGGGGAGATATACGTCAGACCAATGAGCCAAACTGGATGGCCACGGGAAATTTCCACGGACATTTCTATACGGATGCGGATGAATTGGAGGCTCTGGTTCCGTTTCGGACCAAATCCTATGCACAGCAGATCCAGGAGATCCAGATGGGATTCATGGAAATGATGAAAGCGGCAGGTCCGGACTTCCCGATGCCGACCCCGGAGGAGCAGAAGGAGCATACAAAGGCAGTGATCAGCCAGCCGGGCGGAGTCCTGCAGTTTGTCACAGACGGGGATGAGGAGCGGATCAAGGTATGGTTCGGTTCGCGCGAAAAGTATGAGGCGATCCCGAAGAAATGGGATGATATCGTGTTGTCAAAGCCCATTGACCTGCCCGGTTATCTCGATCATGGTTTTGATGAGACCAAGCCTGCAGAAGAGCTGGATATTGAGGATATGCGCCAGGCAGCAGAATTCCGGGGAGGAAAATGTCTGTCCGAGACAATGACGAAAGGGGACCTGTATACAGCGCTGAGATGGCAGTGCGCGTCGGGGCATGAATTCGAAGCGACGCCATACACCGTGTTATTTGCCGGCCACGGGTGTCCGGAATGTATGTGCGGCGAGTGGAGATATGGTGAGGAAGCAGAAGTAAATCCGTTCTTTGCACAGGTATGGAAACCGCTCCACGAGGGAGAGGAGAATTTCCGTGTAAAAATGGTTGCTGATGCAATGATGATCGGATGTACAGGGTAAGGTTCTTATTTTTCCATATCAGGATTCATTTTTCTATGTTCAAAATACCATAAATTGTTCCCATTATTTCATTCCGAAAGCAAATCTAAATCTTTATAATAATACCGGAAATGCAATCTTATAAATACAAAAAGGAGGAGTTAAGCTATGAGAAAAACAAAACGGCTCATTGCAGTACTTCTTGTATTTGCAATGGCACAAATGCTGACTGCCTGCGGTGGAAGCGCCGGAGGATCCGAGGGCGGGTCAGGAGGAAGCTCGAAGGGCAGCGGGACACTGACTGTCGCAATCTGGGATGTGGGGCAGCAGCCGGGCCTGCAGGAGATCATGGATGCGTTTACGGAAGAAACTGGGATCAAGACCAGTCTCCAGGTGATTGAATGGGACAGTTACTGGACATTGCTTGAAGCCGGTGCGTCAGGCGGGGAGATGCCGGACGTATTCTGGATGCATTCCAATGAGGCTTATCGGTATATGTCAAATGATATCCTGCTTGACCTCACAGATCAGATTGCGGAAAGTGACGTTCTTGAGATGGATAAGTTCCCGGAAGATCTGAAAGAGATGTACCAGCTTGACGGTAAGACCTATGCAGTGCCGAAGGACATGGACACGGTAGCGATCTGGTACAACAAAGATATGTTTGACGAAGCAGGGATCCCATACCCGGACGGAAGCTGGACTTGGGACGAATTTTATGATATTGCGGTCAAGCTTACGAAGGATGACGGGAGCCAGTATGGGTTCGCGGCAAGTACGGTCAATGAGCAGGACACCTGGATGAACATCATCTATTCCATGGGCGGCTGCGTATTGACGGATGACTGGAAGTCCGGATTTGACGATCCGAATACGGTCAAGGCAATGGAATTTGTGGACAAATGTGTAAAGAACGTGATGCCTCCGGCGGCTACTATGTCTGAGACCGGTACGGATGTTCTGTTCAGCTCCCAGAAGGTTGCGATGATCTCCCAGGGCTCCTGGATGGTATCGGCGTTTAAGGATAACGAGGATATCGTGGCCCACGGCGACGTGGCACGGCTTCCAAAAGGGGATGAGACCGGAAAGAGCATCTCCATGTACAACGGGCTCGGATGGGCGGCATCCGCAAATACAGGCATGCCGGACGAGGCATACAAGCTGATCGAGTGGTTTGGCACAAAGGATATGCAGCAGAAACAGGCTGACCTGGGTGTGACCATGTCTGCTTATGAGGGCGTATCAGATAACTGGGTGAACTGTACGGACGCGTTTCACCTGCAGCCTTATCTGGATGCATTGGAAGGCGACCTGGTATTCCGGCCGCATACAAATTCGACGCTTGCATGGTGGAATCCCATGGTGGAAGCGCTGAAGGCGCCATGGAACGGCGAGGCGGATATGGCTGAGACGTGCCAGAAGATTGCGGATATGATGAATGAGACCATTGCGGAAGAATAGTACAGAATCACAGAAAGGGGTGAGACCTGTGGCAATGCCTAAAAAGGGGACGACCCAGGAGAAAAATGAGTTTATTTGGGGATGGCTTTTCATTCTCCCAACGATGATCGGTCTGATCATCTTAAATATTATCCCGATATTCCAGACGATCTACCAAAGCTTTTTTAAGACGGGAGATTTTGGAAAAGGGAATATTTTTATCGGGGCGGACAATTATATCAAAATGTTTGGGGACGCAGAAGTATGGCAGGCAGTGATCAATACATTTAAGTATGCGCTGATTGAGGTGCCGTTTTCCATCGTTATCGCGCTGGTGCTGGCGGTTCTGCTCAACCGGAAGATCAAAGGCCGGGCGGCGTACAGGACCATCTTCTTCCTGCCTATGGTAGCGGCTCCGGCGGCGATCGCCATGGTATGGAGATGGCTGTTTAATTCCGAATTCGGTCTGCTCAACCATGTATTCGGCACGAAGATCAACTGGATCTCGGATCCGAAGATCGCGGTATTCGCGATCGGAATCATCGGCGTCTGGTCTATCATCGGTTATAATATGGTGTTGTTTATTTCCGGGCTTCAGGAAATACCGGGGGACTACTACGAAGCGGCAAGCATTGACGGCGCGACAGGCGTGAAGCAGTTTTTCAAGATCACCATCCCGCTGCTGTCGCCGACCATCTTCTTTGTGACCATCACAAGGGTCATCGGCGGCCTGCAGGTATTTGACCTGATTTATATGGTCATGGACAAGGATAACCCGGCGCTGTATAAGACACAATCCCTGGTATACCTGTTCTATCAGAACTCCTTTGTGGAAAATAACAAGGGGTACGGTTCCACGATCGTGGTACTTCTGCTTGCGATCATTATGCTGATTACTGTATTCCAGATGATAGCGCAGAAAAAATGGGTTCACTATAATTAGGAGGGATGGAGATGGAGACAAGAGCAAAAATCAATCAGGCTGTGATTCATATCGTCCTGATCCTGGTTTCAATCACGATGCTGGTGCCATTTCTCTGGATGGTGCTGACAGCGTTTAAAACGATGACAGAGGCGACATCGGTAAATCCATTTGTGATCTTTCCCAAAAACTGGCTGACAGACAGCTTTACCACGGTCATCCGGAATATGGATTTCCCGATCTTATATCTGAATACGCTCCTCTTGATCGCAGGCCGTGTCATTGCGGCGGTACTTACGGCCACACTGGCAGGATATGCGTTTGCCAGGCTGAATTTCAGGGGAAAGAATCTGATGTTTTCCCTGGTCATGTTCCAGATGATGGTGCCGGGACAGATATTTATCATCCCTCAATATCTGATGGTAAGTAAAATGGGGATGCTCAATACGATATTTGCGCTGGTATTTCCAGGGCTTGTGACGGCCTTTGGGACATTTCTGCTGAGACAGGCATATATGGGGCTTCCCAGAGACCTGGAAGAGGCGGCAAGGCTGGACGGATGTAATATCGGGCAGACATTTCTCTTTATCATGGCGCCGCTTACACGGTCATCCATGGTCGCGCTTGGGATCTTTACGGCTGTATTTGCTTACAAGGATCTGATGTGGCCGCTCATCGTGAATAAAGACGTGATGCCGCTGTCCGCCGCTCTTGCAAAGATGCAGGGGCAGTATACGAGCAATTACCCGCAGCTGATGGCAGCGTCGCTGCTGGCCTGTATCCCGATGATCATACTGTACCTGATATTCCAGAAGCAGTTTATTGAAGGGATTGCGACATCAGGAGGAAAGCTTTAAAAATGGGAGTATTCAACGAAAACGGGCTGTTCAACAGAGGCTTTGGATTTCTGGGACAGCTGATCGGATTGAATCTGCTGTGGATCTTGTGTACGCTTCCGGTCTTTACGGCCGGAGCGTCCACAACCGCAATGAGCTTCTGTGCTCTGAAACTCCACAAATATGGGGATTGCAATGTATGTAAGGATTTTTTCCAAAGCTTTAAGCGGAATTTCAGGCAGTCTACGGTGATCTGGATGGGGATTTTGACGGCAGCAGGCCTGTTCTATATGGAACGTAAGGCAATCCTTACAATGCCGGGAAGCGTTTCCGGGATATTTTCCTATCTGCTTGCCGCCGTCTGTATTCCGTTTGCCATGACCGCGCTGTATGTGTTTCCCACCCTTGCCGCGTTTGAGAATACCATGAAAAAAACGGTTGCCTGTGCTTTTTATTTCTCTATGAAAAATGCGGCCTATACACTGGCGGTAGCGTCTATTACTTTTTTCCCGATGTTTTTTACACTGGCCGATGCACAGCTTTTTCCGGTTTATCTGTTTTTCTGGCTGATGTGCGGCTTTTCGCTGACAGTTTATGCGGATACATGGTTTCTGTGGAAGCTTTTTAAAACCTGTTATCAGGAAGAAGATAAGGAAAGCAGCGATACGGATCTGTATTACTTCTAAGAGTAAAGGAGGACCGTTATTTGATCCAGGGCTGTTTTTCTGAAAATTTATCCATAAGATCTTTATGCTCCCGGTAATTTTTCGGGCTTTTTCCAAATTTTTTCTTGAACGCTTTTGAAAAGGCCAGGGGATCTTCATAGCCGACGGCTTTGGCAATCTCATGTATCGTACTGTCTGTACTGACCAAAAGGCTGGCTGCTTTATGGAGGCAGTAATTGATGAGAAAAGTCTGGACGGATACCCCGAGCTCTTTTTTAAAAATACGGTTCAGGTAGGTACGGCTTATGCCTATATAGTCTACAATATCGGTCACATTGATCCCATACTGATAAGAATATTCAATATACTCGATCGCATGTGCCAGGTAGGCCTTGCTCTGCCCGCGGCGCTGCCGGGATTCCTGGGGGGTATGCATTGCGTAATCATTGCACAGTTTTGCCAGGATCTGGAGCATGCAGGCGTTGCGGTTCAGGTCGGCGGCAAAGGTGAGCTGCCGGGATTCCAGGATCATGTGGATTTTTTCTAAAATCTGATCCGGATCGTGAAAAGGACGCACCAGGGTATGCTGAGAAAATCCGCAGTTTGTGAGGGCGGCATTTGCACGGATCCCGTTGAACCCGATCCAGGCATATGACCAGGGCTCCTCGGCATCAGAAGCATAGGTGACGTGTTCATTGGGATAGATCAAAAACATCTCGCCGGCACGGAGCTGCCAGGTATGCTTTCTGCATGTATAGACACCCCTGCCGGACAATATGAAGTGGATGATGAATTCATCCTTGGGGCCGGGACAGATGTGGGAAGGCGTACAGTGTTCTACGCCTGTATGGATCAGATACAGATCCAGAGAAGTCTTTCTCAGGTTTTCCAGACATTTGAATGACTCGCTTTCCGTATATTTAATATTATGCATGGGCGCTCCTTCCCTTGTATGGAACAGATTGTTAAAGTTATTTTTATTATTGAGGATAACATTGAAAATCACAATAGTAAAACAAGTTTTTTTTATGGGGGGCATCTGAAATTGTAATGATGACTTCTTATGAAAAGAAAAGGATATGGAAAATGAACAAATATAGTATGATCATCAAAGTATACGAGGCAGGGAGTATTTCTAAGGCGGCAGCGCAGACAAGCTATTCCCAGTCTGCCGTCAGCCAGGTGATCTCGTCTGTGGAGGGGGAACTCGGATTTCCGCTGTTCAAGCGTCTGAAAACAGGAGTGACGCTCACAGAAGAAGGGAAAAAGATCCTTCCGGCATTCCAGAATATTGCCAGGGAGGAGGAAAATATCAGGCAGACGGCGCACTCTATTACGAGATCCTGTGAGGGAAAGCTGACGATCGGCTCGATCCCCGGGGTCAGCAGGCAGTGGCTCCCGGATATTATAAAGAACTTTTCAGAGGTTTACCCAAAAGTGACCTATGAACTGGTACACGGATCGGCAGAAAATATCCAGAAAGAACTCTGTGAGGGGAATATTGACTGTGGTTTTACGACATTATATCCGGTAAACAATGAATTGGAGTTTACGCCGCTCCAGGAAGATGAGTTCCTGATTCTGCTTCCGAAGGAACATCCGGCGGCAAAAATGGATACGGTTGCGCTGGAAGATATCGCGCAGAGTCCGCTGCTCATCACAGATAAAGGACTGGATTCCGGGATTCCGGGCGTGTTTGCATGGAAAAGTATCATACCGAATATTTATTTACAGGGAAGGGATGTGATCGGAATGATCAGGATGATCGAGAATGGGCTGGGGATCGGTGTGTTTTCCGGATTGAGCCTGGCCGGGATTCATTTGCCGGAACAGATCGTATATAGAAAATTTAGGGAGCCTTATAGAAGGACGGTTGGGATATCCGTACGGAAAAACCAGAAACAGCCGTTCATCACAGAAAAGTTTACGGAGTTTACTTATGAGTATATACGAGGGAGGAAGGAGTTATGAGTATTTTATTTGACGAAAAAAATATGACCTTTCATTTATACAATGATGCTGTCAGTTATATCATGGCTGTGCTGCCGAACGGCCACATGGCACAGCTGTATTTTGGCAGGAAGATCCGCCATAAAGAGGATTTTTCGTATCTGCTTGAAACGGCTCCGCGTCCGATGGCCTCCTATTTTTTTGAAGGGGAACGTACCTTGTCCCTGGAGCATATCAGGCAGGAATATGGCGTATACGGCAATACGGACTACCGACAGCCGGCGGTAGAGATCATCCACAGGGACGGGAGCCGCGTCTGTGACTTCCGATATCATTCCCACGAGATTTCCGCTGGGAAACCACAGCTTCCGGGGCTTCCGGCGACCTATACGGAGGACGGCTCAGAGGCGGAGACATTGACCGTTGTTTTAAAGGATCCGGTTTCCGGGATTTCTCTCTGTCTCAACTATACAATCTTTTGTAGGGGCGGCATCATCGCCCGCAGTGTCAGACTGTCCAATGAAGGGACAAAGGAGGTGCACCTGGCAAAAGTGATGAGCTTATGCATGGACCTGCCCGACAGCGACTATGAAATGATGCAGTTTTCCGGAGCATGGGCGAGGGAACGCTATGTAAAAAAGCGCAGGTTGGAACAGGGCTGCCAGTCTGTAGGAAGCATACGTGGAAACTCTTCGCACAACCATAATCCGTTTCTTGTGCTGAAACGGCCTTCCGCCGATGAGTTCCAGGGGGAGGTTATGGGATTCAGCCTCATATACAGCGGGAATTTCCTGGCCCAGGTGGAGGTGGACACTTATGATACGTCCAGGGTGCTCCTTGGGATCCACCCGGATTGGTTTGACTGGAAACTGGAGCCCGGGGAGGCTTTTCAGGCCCCGGAGGCAGTCATGGTATACTCGTGGGAGGGATTAAACGGTATGAGTCAGATCTTCCATCGGTTATACCAGAGGCGGCTTGCGCGGGGGGTATGGCGGGACCGGCCGCGTCCCATTCTGATCAATAACTGGGAGGCGACTTATTTTGATTTTACAGAGGACGGGCTGGTGCAGATTGCGGAAAAGGCAAGGGACTGCGGCGTTGAGCTGTTCGTACTGGACGACGGGTGGTTCGGCGCGCGCCGGAACGAGTATGCGGGGCTTGGAGACTGGAAGCCGTGCAGGGAACTTCTGCCGGATGGGATCAAAGGGCTTTCACAAAAGATCGAGAACCTTGGTATGAAGTTCGGACTGTGGTTTGAGCCGGAAATGGTCAATAAGGATTCCGGACTTTATCGGGAGCATCCGGACTGGATCCTCCATGTTCCGGGCAGAAGCAGTTCCCACGGACGGTATCAGTATGTACTGGACTATTCCCGTCCGGAGGTGGTAAGCCGGATTTATGAGATGATGTCTGAAATATTGCGGGAATCCCGGATTTCATATATAAAATGGGATATGAACCGGAGCATTACCGAGTGTTATTCACCCGCCCTTCCGGCAGACAGGCAGGGGGAGGTGTTCCACCGTTATATACTGGGGGTCTATGATCTGTATGATCGGCTGACCCAGGAATTTCCCCAGATCTTGTTTGAATCCTGCGCCAGCGGGGGAGGGCGCTTTGATCCCGGCATGCTCTATTACGCGCCGCAGGCATGGGCCAGTGACAACACAGACGCTGCGGAGCGCCTCAAGATACAATACGGCACCACATACTGCTATCCGGTCAGCAGCATCGGAAGCCATGTATCTGTTGTCCCCAATCACCAGGTAAACCGGAGCACGCCCCTTTATACACGCGCAAACGTCGCTTTTTTTGGAACATTTGGATATGAATTGGACTTGAACAGGCTGACAGGGGAAGAACAGGAAGAAGTGAAAAAGCAGATCCGTTTTATGAAGGAGTACCGCCTGCTCCTGCAGTTCGGCACATTTTACCGTCTGAGCAGTCCCTTTGAGCATAATATGACCGCCTGGATGACGGTAAGTGAAGATCAGAAGGTAGCGCTGGTAGGCTGGTACCGTATGATGAACCGGGTGAACGCGCCTTATGCCCGCATACGGCTGAAAGGGCTTGCGCCGGAGCTGTATTATGAGGATGCGTCGGCGGGAAGGGGCTATTATGGAGATGAACTGATGAACCTAGGGCTGCTCACGTCGGATTCGTCTTCCGGGGAGGTCATTGGGGATATAAAGCCGGGATGTGATTTCGATTCGAGGATTTATGTTTTGAAGGCTGTATAGGAAAAAGGCGCTGTCGGGAAATGTTGCCATTCTAAGCGCCCTAATGATTTATATCATATTTAACCTGGTTTTATACAGATTTTCACTTTCTTAACAGTACAGTCGACTTGTTCTGGCGGTGGTTTTTATTCGTTGTACTGGTATGCATATCGTGATATAATGAATTGCGCTGATGCGCAGGCAGGTCATCAATTTCCTGGCGGAAAATGGTGACAGATTATGATGCTATTTGATTCGCAGAAAAGGAGGGCGGCATGAAACCTGTTATTTCAATCGGAGCTCAGGATTTTACTTATATCAGAAGCCACCATTATTTCTACATCGATAAGACAAGCTTTATAAAGGAATGGTGGGAATATGGCGATGCTGTCACCCTGCTGACCCGTCCGCGCCGTTTTGGCAAGACATTGAATCTGAGTATGATGGAGGCTTTTTTTTCCAACCAGATTGCAGGCAGGGGGGAGATGTTCGAAGGGCTGTCCATCTGGAATGAGGAAGCATACCGTCGGCTTCAGGGCACCTGGCCTGTACTCTTTCTGAGTTTTGCAGGGATGAAAGGGGATACTTATGAAACAGCAAGAGAAGGGATTGTTCAGATTATCATAGACATTTATGCGAAATATAGATTCCTGATGGATGGGAATGCCCTGAATGAGCAGGAAAAGGAATATTTTGATTTTATAAAACCGGATATGTCGGACGCTGTGGCATCCATGTCACTGCACCGTTTGGCAATCTGTATGAATCGGTATTATGGAAAAAAAGTGCTGATTTTTCTGGATGAATACGACACGCCTCTGCAGGAGGCCTATGTGTATGGATATTGGGAAAAGCTGGTATCCTTTATCCGCAGCCTTTTTAACTGTACCTTCAAGACCAATCCCTATATGGAGCGGGGACTTATGACGGGAATTACCAGGATCAGCAAGGAATCCATATTTTCCGATATCAGCAATCTGGAAGTGGTAACCACGACCTCAGAAAAATATGAGACTGCATTTGGTTTTACGGAAGAGGAGGTTGCCGGGGCATTGGAGCAGTTCGGGATGTCCGAATTTCTGGAAAAGGTTCGATACTGGTACAATGGTTTCCGGTTCGGGAACAGGAGGGATATCTATAATCCATGGTCTATCACAAAATATCTGGATGGAAAAAAATTCAGTACCTATTGGATGAATACCAGTTCCAATAAGCTGGTGGGAAGACTGATCCGGGAGGGGACTCCGGATATCAAGATTGCCATGGAAGATCTGCTGGCAGGAAAAGAGATTACGACTATGCTGGATGAAGAGATCGTCTTTGACCAGCTTGACGAAAGTAATGAGGCAATCTGGAGCCTGCTTCTGGCATCTGGTTACCTGAAAGTGGATAGCATTGCTGAAAATGAGGAGGAAGAAGAACTATATCAGTTATCGCTTACTAATTTTGAGGTCAAAAGGGAGTTTCGGAAAATGATCCGAAAATGGTTCAAGAATACGTCTGTCCGTTATAATGATTTTATCAAGGCGCTGCTGGCGGATGATATAGATTATATGAATCAGTATATGAATCAGATCTCGCTGCAGACGTTCAGCAGCTTTGATACGGGGAGGAAGCCATCAGAGGATGCGGAACCTGAACGCTTTTATCACGGATTTGTATTGGGATTGATGGTGGACCTGGCGGGGCAGTACCGGATCACTTCCAACAGGGAGAGCGGCCTTGGGCGGTATGATGTGGTCATGGAGCCTTTGAATAGGCAGGGACAGGCGGTGGTCATGGAGTTTAAGATTTTTAATCCTATAAAGGAAAAGGACTTGAATGAAACGGTGGAAAATGCGCTGCAGCAGATTGAGGATAAAAAGTACGATACAGAACTAATGGCACGAGGAGTTGCAAAAGAAAATATCCGGCATTACGGATTTGCTTTTGAAGGAAAAAAGATTTTGATCGGATAACGGAAATATATTTGATTCAGGATAAAGTGTTTTGAAAGGTGATCGGCGATGATCCGGAAACTGGAAACCCTGACGGAACGGGAAAAGAAAAAGCTGTATCAGGGCGAGAGCGGGGAATTTCTGACAATTATAACCAGGTGAGCTTAAAGCAGGCGGCGGAATTTTTCGAAGAAGTTCAAGAAGTATTAAAGCGTTTAAGACTTTACATGAAAATTGCCTTTTGATATAATGAGAATATCACAAGACGGTATTTTCATTATGGAAGGGAGGCGGTTCTATGCCAAATTCTGTTGAGATTGCTAAAGACGCGGTTGAACAGTTTCAAAAAGTTCAACGGCATATGTTAATAGCGAAAGAAGAAAATGCTGAGAAAACATATGCAAGTTTAAAAAAAGATTATTTATCTTTAAAAGCTATTTTGCAGGTAGCGGGTGTCAATCTGACAGATATTGATGAAATAAAAGAGTAACTATAAATCAGGATGCCCTGCAGCTTGCTGCGGGGCATTTGACTTAGGAACGGTAAAAAAGGGAGGTGCGTTTATGTCCAGGACAGTCGGGATCGGCCATCAGAATTTTGAAAAATTGATCACAATGGATTACTTTTATATCGATAAAACGAAGTTTATCAAAGAATGGTGGGAAAGCGGGGATGAAGTTACGCTGATCACCCGCCCCAGGCGCTTCGGAAAGACGCTGAACCTGAGCATGGTGGAGAACTTTTTTTCCGTAGAATATACCCAGAGGTCCTTACTTGCATCATATCCCGGCGAACCGAAAAGGCCGCGCAGCCAAAAGGATTCCGGCTCTGATGCAGACTTTTTGCATTCCGGCAGAAACAGTATATTCCAGGGGCTTGCAATCTGGGAGGAGGAAAAGTACCGGAAACTGCAGGGAACCTGGCCGGTGATTTTTCTCAGCTTTGCAAAGGTGAAAGAAACATCCTTTCAGAATGCAAGGAAGAAGATCTGCCAGCTTGTGACCAATTTATATAATCAATACGATTTTCTGCTGGAAAGCGGATTATTGAATGAGAACGAAAAAGGCCTTTACTATGAGGTAAATGCTGAAATGGAGGATTATCTCGCGTCAGAAGCACTGGCCAATCTTTCCGATTATCTGATGCGCTATTACGGAAAAAAGGTCATCATTCTTTTGGATGAATACGATACGCCCATGCAGGAAGCCTATGTGGGCGGATATTGGGATGAGCTGATTTCGTTTATGAGAAATCTGTTCCACTCTACATTTAAGTCCAACCCCTATCTGGAACGGGCGCTGATGACAGGGATCACGCGGGTCAGTAAGGAATCTGTTTTTTCGGATTTAAACAATTTAGAGGTAGTGACTACGACTTCCGAAAAATACGAGGATTCCTTCGGTTTCACGCAGGAGGAGGTATGGGAAGCCCTGAAAGAATACGGTCTGTATGAGCAGCGGGAGCAGGTGCGGCACTGGTATGACGGCTTTACCTTTGGTAAAAAGTCAGACATCTACAATCCCTGGTCTATCATCAATTATCTGGACAAACGCCGTTTCTCTCCATACTGGGCAAACACCAGCAGCAACGGCCTGGTGGGGAAGCTGATCCGGGAAGGGAGCCCGGATTTAAAGATCGCCATGGAGGATCTGCTTTCCGGCAGGCTGCTTCACGCACAGATTGATGAGCAGGTCGTATTCAGTATGCTGGATGCCGATGAAAATGCGGTCTGGAGCCTGCTGCTGGCAAGCGGCTATCTGCGGGTAGAGGAGTTTGAGTTTTCTGACAGCGGTTATCCGGAATGCGAATTAAAGCTGACCAATTGGGAAGTGACTGCGATGTTCAGGCGGATGGTGGCCGAATGGTTCAGGCAGTCCGCTTCTGTCTCTGCCTATCACACGTTTATCAAAGCACTTCTGCTGGGAGATGTGGATGCCATGAATACCTATATCAACCGGGTGGCTTCGGCGACTTTCAGTTATTTCGATACCGGCAGAAATCCTTCTGAGGATGCCGAGCCGGAAAGGTTTTACCATGGCTTTGTGCTTGGACTGATCGTTGACCTGGCGGACAGGTACAGGATCACATCCAACCGGGAGAGCGGCTTCGGAAGATACGATGTGATGCTGGAGCCTCTCCGGTCTTCGGATGATGCGGTGATCATCGAATTCAAGGTCTGCAGCGCAAGAAAGAAGCAGACCCTGGAGGATGCCGCGGCAGAAGCATTGGATCAGATCGACCGGATGTGCTATGCTGCGGATCTGGAAGCAAAAGGAATCCCGCCGGAGCAAATCCGAAAATATGGGTTTGCGTTCGACGGGAAGAAAGTTTTGATTGGATAGCATCATTTGATGATTTCGCTGCAGATGTGCTCCGGCGCGAGGGTGTGTTGGGACACACACCTTTTTCATCTGCGCTTCTTTGTTCCTTCTAATCCTACATTGCCGCTGCTCCTGCCTTCTTCCTTCCCTTCCAGGGGGAGCCATTCCAGGGCCCGCTTGATATAAGTATCCCAGAAATCCCACTCATGGGAGCCTGGCCCGACCTCGAAGGTATGGCGGATATGGTGGTGTTCCAGCAGGGCGGAAAACTGTCTGTTGGAATCCAGGAGACCGTCCTGATCCCCGCAGGCAATATAGATCTCAGGAAATTCGGCATGTTCCTTTACCAACTGCTCTACAAGCACCTGGGGGTTCCTGTCGCTGTTTAACGCTTCCTGCAGATCCGATCCGAAACAGGTATGCTTAAATTCCTCTGATTCCGACGGAAACCTGGGATTCTCCGTTTTTGTTAAAAGCATCTCATTTAGAATGAATGCGCCGGACAGGGAGATGATGCTTCCAAAGGTTTCATGGTATTTCAGTCCGTTTCTCATGGCTCCGAAGCCGCCCATGGACAGGCCGCCGATAAAGGTATCTTCCCGCTTGCGGGACAGCGGGAAGGACCTTCTCGTAAATTCTATCAGCTCCCGTCCGATAAATTCCCCATACAGATTGCAGTTCCAGGGCTGATCCAGATAGAAGAAATTGTCACCCGACGGCATCACTACCGCCAGATTCTGATCCTGCGCCCACCGCTGTATCCTTGTGCCGTACAGCCAGTCCGTGTAGTTCCCGATGATCCCATGCAGCAAATACAAGGTTTTAAAAGGTTTCCCTTCTTCCCTTTTGGGCATCCCCGAAAAATAGACCTTGTCCGTGGGCAGCACCACATACAGCGGGACAGTCCTTCCCAGGGTTTCTGCCATAAAATTCACTTCTAATACTGCCATTTTGATTTCCTCCTTTTTTAAGCTTCTGTATCGTAATACTTTAGATTATAAAGGAAGGCGGAAAAGCAGACTGCATAATATTTAACCGAGTTGTATACAAATCTTAACCTTTTTCGGGCGGGGATGCAGGCGGATGTTAAGAATGCGGGGGACTTTTTTGGCTTGGGAAAAAATAAGGAAAAATAAGTGGATCGGAAATGTTATGGAAACTGGTCCAAATATGTGATAAACTGAATAAACAGTGTGCAGTCATGGAACTTTGTAATCGGAAAGGAAGTGTATTGGTCGATGGAGTTTGACATTGGATGTTTTGAAAAATACAGAGAGAATAATCGTCTGGAAGTTAAAAAAGCAAAGGGCGGCCTGCCGGTCAGCCTCTGGGAAACCTATTCTTCTATGTCGAACTGCCATGGCGGTACGATTATTTTAGGTATCATAGAAAAGGATGACGGTAGCTTTGCTACGACAGGTTTAAAAGATGTTGAAAAACTGAAAAAAGATTTTTGGAATACAATCAATAATAACAGGAAGGTCAGTGCGAATCTTCTCACGGATACGGATATAGAATCTTATGAAGTAAACAATGATGTAATTCTTGTAATCCGTGTACCGAGAGCACCACGCGAATTTAAGCCTGTCTATATCAACGATGATCTCTTTGGAGGAACATTCCGAAGGAATGGAGAAGGGGATTATCACTGTACGAAAAGTGAAGTACGGGCGATGCTCCGCGATCAGACAGAAGAAACGTCGGACATGAAAGTGTTGGAGGATTTTGACATTTGTGATCTGGATATGGAAACGATCCGTGCTTACCGCAACAGACATTCTGCCTATCGGTCAGAACATGTGTGGGAAAGTCTGCCTGATGAAGAATATCTGGAACGGATTGGAGCAGCCAAAAAGGCGAAATCTGATAAAAAGCTGCATCCCACGGCAGCAGGTCTTTTAATGTTTGGTGAGGAGTACCGTATTTTGTATGAATATCCAGAATATTTTTTGGATTACAGGGAGATACTTGATCCGGCGATACGATGGACAGACCGACTGCAGTCAAGTTCCGGTGACTGGTCGGGGAATCTGTTTGATTTCTTTTTCCGCGTGTATTCAAAAATAGTGAAAGACTTGAAAGTTCCTTTTAAGCTGGAAGGGATTACTCGAATTGATGATACTCCTGTTCATAAGGCTCTGCGTGAGGCGCTTGCCAATTGTCTTGTAAATACAGATTTTTTTGTGGCCAGGGGAATCGTTATTAAAAAAGATGCCGACAGGATTATCATGGAAAATCCCGGATATATTCGAACCGGGCGGGAGCAGATGCTCAAGGGCGGAATTTCTGATCCGAGAAATAAAGCATTGATGAAAATGTTTAATATGATCGGTATTGGAGAACGTGCAGGAAGCGGTGTGCCGGATATCTATTCTGTATGGGAAAACCAGGGCTGGGAGAAACCGGTTGTAGAGGAGCAGTATAATCCGGATCGGACGATTTTATCGCTCTCATTTACAAAAAAAGAAGCAGAAAAAATAAGTGGAAAAAAACAAGCAGAAAAAACAAGCAGAAAAAACAAGCAGAAAAAACAAGCAGAAAAAACAAGCAGTCATGGAAAAGCAGCAAAAACCGGAGAAAATAAGAGACTTATTTTGAAGTTTCTTGCAGCAGAGGGGAGCAGCAAGGCTGTGGATATTGCAGCGCATATTGGTCTTAGCCCGGCCCGGACAAGAGTACTGCTCACGGAACTTGCGGATGCGGGGAAAGTGTGTGCAGAGGGAAATGGAAGATTACGGAGGTACGGACTGCTGTAATGGCCCGGAACCGGGAGAAAATTCTCCGCATGAACTTCAGAGGATATAGAAGCCGCGGTTGAAAAAAACGGAACAGAGTTTTGGGATCAGGCGGAAGAAAGCGAATCGGTTTTTACATGCTGATTATTTAAAGGAAAGAAATACGTGTGAAACAGGGGAATTGTTTTGAAAGGGGCAGCACATGATCCGGAAACTGGAAACTCTGACAGAACGGGAAAAACAGATGAAAAAGCTGTATCTGGGCGAAGGAAATGATTTTTTGTCCCGCCCGATGAGCTTTGCGGAATATAAACAATTGATCCGGGAGCATCCGGAGTACCCGGATGTGGGATTTGTGTATGAGCTGGGATCCATGGCAAGGCTTGGGACAACCGTGCCGGAGGTGGAGGCGCTGACCAACGGGGACGCGATTGATGTGGAGGTGCATGAGCGGTATGGATATCCGGTGGTGCATAACCATGTGTATATCGAGATGATCTATGTGTACAGCGGAACCTGTACGCATTATATTGAATCGGGAGCTCAGGAGCCGGGGACTCATTCCGGATGGAAGGGGTTCCAGATGAAGGTGGGAGATCTCTGCCTGCTGGCTCCCAATGTCCGGCATGTGATCACAGCGCTGGAAGATGACGTGATCGTGCTTAATGTATTGCTGAGTAAGCAGCTGATCGACACCGGCTTTCTGGCGCTTTTGAAGGACAAGTACCTACTGGCGGATTTTTTTAAAAACATCCTGTATGAAAGGGGAGCCAGCGCCTATATCCTCTTTCCGACGGGAGCGGACCCGTGGATGAAGCAGACCTTCGGACTGATCTACCAGGAGGAACAGAAGCGGGAGTATGCCTACAGGGAATATCTTGTTTTATATGTGAAACAGGTGATGATCCATCTGATCCGCCGCTACCAGCTTCAGGCGGTGGTTGCGGAATCGGTGCAGCAGGAGATGGGCAGTCATGTGGTGGCCATACTGGCCTATATTTCTGTCAATTATAACCAGGTGAGCTTAAAGCAGACGGCGGAATTTTTTCATTTCAGCGAGGCATATTTAAGCAGGATGCTGAAAAAATATACGTCCAGGACGTTTGTGCAGATCATCACGGAGCTGCAGATGAAGCATGGAAAGGAACTGATCGAGGAGGGGAAGCTGAACCTGGCGCAGATCAGCCAGGAGGTGGGGTGCTTTGACGCCAGCCATTTTACGAAGAAGTTCAAGAAGCAGTTCGGGATATCTCCGGAGGAATACCGGAAAAAATTACACTTCACGGTCTGATCGTACAGGATTCGTACAGCAAAGCAGCTAAAGTGAAAGCAGTGCCGTTAAATGAGAACAATATGAGGAAAGCTTTTGTTTTTAACCGTGTAGATTATGATCGCTTTTTTGCTTATGGTGGCGTATAATAAAAATACCAATCAAGAGATCGTGGGGCGATAGTATCAAGGAAAAGCATATTGCTCAAATCCATTATAATATGAATATTGGTATTACGGAGCCGAAATATGCAATTTTGGATGATGGGTCCCAAGTTGTGGTAAAGCTATCTCGTGGCCCGGAGGGAAATTTAGTACTCTTTAACGAGTATGTGTGTTATAGACTGGCAATACTTATAGATCGACTTTTATGCCTAAAACGACAACAAAAGAGGCTCTCGAACAAGCAAGTATAGAATTTAAAAATAGGATTCATTGTGAAATGATAAAAAAATTTATCGAAGAATGTCCGCAAGAATGGCGACCAGCGAAAGAAAGTGAAAATGTATTGGCCGAATATTTAATGTACAGGATAAATCACTTCGATGTTATAATATCTACGATTCTGAATTACATAAAATAGAAAAGGAGGTATATCATGAATCATATTGAATATTCAGCTTTGAATTACTATCATTCGCCCATATCTGATGAATGCTTATGTCTTGGAGTGCTGTTTCATAATATCACTACCGGTCAGCGTGATTTTAGATATGTTTGTGCGAGGGAGATTGTATATGATGAAACCATTTACGCATAGACAGCAAGGCGACAGAGGGGAAAAGCTCTGTCGCTTTTCTTTTCGGGAAGCATCTGATTTAATAGTGATTTTTTTCTGAATATATTGACATGGCAGTAATGAGTTACTATGCTATTCGGCAGGAACTTGTTCCTACTAAATACGGTGGCAAAAATAGATGAAAATGGACAAACTTTTTGAAGAATACGACTGTGATACCGAACACAGAGTACAAGCGATATTTTCAAGTATCTTTATACTACAAAATCGTATGCAGACAGCGGGTGAAAAACTTCAAACGGAAATATCCCTGAAGCAATGGTTATTACTTGTAATGACAACTTGCTGTCCAGAGCCACGAACATGAACAAATATCAGAAACCTTATGGGCTGTTCCAGACAGAATATAAAAAAATTAGCTTTAACTCTTGAAAAGAAAGGATTTGTCCGTTTGCTATTAGGGGAAATAATTCTGTCCGTATTGAGATAACTGGATAAAGCAGGTCAATATGCCGAAGAAATAGGAGAACGCCATTCACAGTTTTTGAAGTTGCTATTTACAGATTTCAACGAGGACGAAATAGATTTGCTTTTCCGTCTTTATGTAAAATTATTTGCTGGCATAGAGCGGTAGAAAAATATGCGGAGAAATTAGGCTAATGAACATTGGGAATGGGCATACGTTTTTCATCATCACGCATAATTTGATTGCCGCGAACTGATTTAAGGATTATTTAATAACTTCTATGCTACAATCGAATCACAAAGCGAAAGGAGCAGCGAAAATGTATCTACGAATACTGAAAAAAGACCTTAAGCGCAAAAGAGCGATGAACGTGATATTGCTGGTATTTATTATACTCGCGTCGATGTTCATGTCCTCAGGCGTGAGCAACATCATCACCGTGACGACTGCGCTGGACAGCTATTTTGAAATGGCGGACGTGCCCGATTACTTCGCGATGAGCGAAAACAAATCTGACCACAAGGATATTTGCGGGACGCTTGAAAATGCCTCCGCGATAGACGAGTTCCGTATCGAGGAGTTCGTCTCAATGTCCCAGTCCAATATTACGCGGGTCGGCGAACCGCTTAACGCTTCCAACCTCAGTCAGAAATTAGTATTACAGAGCGACAGAAGTTTGGGGATAAATTATTTTCTGGACGACGAAAGTATTCTTAAAAGCGTACCGAAAGGGAAAATTTACGCTGCCCGTTTCACAGAGAAAAACATGGGACTTAAGGCAGGCGACAAAATTACTGTTGAAATAGAGGGCGTAAACCGTGAATTTACCTTTGCGGGAGGCTTCAAGGACGCTGTCCTCGGTTCGGAATTGATGGGCATTAAAAGGTTTATTATAAACGCCGAGGACTTTGACGAATATATGTCCAACGAGACGATAAAAAACATGTACGGCGGAAAATTCGTGGGCATACACACCGCCGACCTTGACAAGACCCTGTCCCAGATAGCGGATATATCCGACAGCTTTACTATTGCGAACGGCACGGAGATACTGGATCAAGCCTATATTTTTGATATGATAATCATGGGTCTTATCCTTGCGGTGAGCATTATTCTTATAATCATATCCTTTGCGGTGCTGCAGTTTACCATAGCCTTTACCCTCTCCGAGGAATTCCGCGAGATAGGCGTTATGAAAGCAATAGGCATACGGAACATAAAAATTCGGGGACTGTACCTTACAAAATACTTTGCTATTTCCGTTGTCGGCGCGGGCATTGGCTTGATACTCAGCTACCCGTTCGGAAAAATGCTTATAAATTATTCCTCGGAGTCTATTATAATAGACATCAGCAATAACGGTTTTGTCAATGCTGCCTGCGCGGTTCTGGTAGCGGCTGTCATTCTCCTGTTCTGTCTCGGCTGTACGGGCAGGGTGAGCAAAATGTCCCCGATCGATGCTGTAAGAAACGGGCAGACGGGGGAACGCTTCCGCAAAAAGGGCGTTATGAACCTTGGAAGATCGCGGCTTGGCGCGACGGCTTTCCTTGCCGCAAACGATATTGTAAGCAGTCCCAAACGCTACGCTGTCATTACCTTTACGTTTTTTCTGTGTATGTCGCTGCTGATCATGCTTTCCAATGTCACGGCGTCTCTTAAAAGCGGAAAGCTGCTGAAATATTTCGGGATGGCGGACTGCCACGCCGTTACGGACATCGGCGGCGAAGCTATGAAATTTATGGCTGAGGACGGACATGAAAAGGTTGAAACATATCTTGAGGACATGGAGCAGACCCTTGCGGAAAACGGTATGCCCGCGGAATGTATGACGGAATATTATATTTATACGATGATAAGATACGGCGAATATGAAAGCAAGACAGCTATACTTCAGGGTACGGGAACAACAATGGATATGTACGAATATTTAGAGGGTACTCCTCCCCAAAACAGCGGCGAAATTGCAGTGACGACCCTTTTGGCAAAAAAGCTGGGTGCGGAAATAGGCGATACCGTTACCTTGTCCTACCCAACAGGTGAAACGGCGGAGTTCATCATAACCGCTCTGTATCAGTCAATGGTCAACCAGGGCATATCCGTAAGGGTTCATACCGACTGCGATATCAACTATATCGCAGCAAGCGGCTCCCCCGGTACACAGATAAAATTTACCGACGGCCCAGACGATAAGGAAGTATTAAGCAGAATTGAAAAGATCAAGGAGCTTTATCCTAAGTTTTCAAGCGTTAAAACAGCGGGCGAAACCGTAAAGGACAACACCGGAGTCGGCGATGCCATAGACGCTGTGAAAAAAATGTCCGCCGTCCTTACAGTGATTTTAGCCGCGCTTATCACCGTGCTTATGGAGCGTTCCTTTATCGCGAAGGAGCAGGCGGAGATCGCCCTTATGAAAGCCATTGGCATCAGGAACGCCAAAATATACGGGCAGTACACGTTAAGATTTTTCATTACGGCATCGGCGGCTGTACTTCTTGCGGAGCTTCTGGGTATGCCCCTTACAAAGCTTTGCTTCGACCCAATTTTCAGATTAATGGGTCTTGAAATGGGCGTGGAATATGTGCAAAACCCTATGGAGATATACGCAGTATTCCCCGTTATCGTCCTTACCGCCACAGCCGTAAGCGCTTTTTTGACCTCTCTGTACACAAGAAAAATCAAATCCTCCGATACGGCAAGCATTGAATAATGAAAGGAAGAAGCAATTATGAATATTCTCGAAGTAAAAGACCTCTGCAAAACGTATATCGTAAACAAGCGGCAGAACAACGTATTGAAAAACGTAAATTTCACGATTGGCGAGGGAGAAATGGTCGCCGTTATGGGTCCGTCAGGCTCTGGAAAATCCACGCTGCTGTACGCAGTTTCGGGCATGGATAATTTTACCGCAGGAGAAGTGAGTTTCTGTGGGAAAAATATCGCAGGGATAGGAGAAAGAGAACTTGCAGACCTGCGCCTTGACGAAATGGGTTTTATCTTTCAGCAAATGTATATGCTGAAAAACCTCACCATATTGGATAATATCATACTTCCCGCAACGCAATCCAAAAAGCTCCGTGAACCCCGCAGAGAAACGGCGCGGCGCGGTCAGGATTTCATGCGCAGGCTCGGCATTATCGACATTGCCGACAACGACATCAATGAGGTTTCGGGCGGTCAGCTTCAGCGGGCGTGCATTTGCCGCAGTATGATAAACGACCCGAAAATGATTTTTGCCGACGAGCCGACAGGGGCTTTGAACCGTGCTTCCTCCGACGAGGTAATGGAAGAGCTTGTAAAATTAAATTCTGAGGGAACAACGATTATGCTCGTTACTCACGATGTTAAGGTCGCGGCAAAATGTACAAGGGTCATGTACATTGTTGACGGGAACATAAAGGGAGAGTACGACTTAAGCGACTGTTCCACACAGATAAGAGAACGGGAGCGCGCATTGAATAACTGGCTTTTGGAATTAGGGTGGTAATATGGATATTCTCATTGTTGAGGACAACAAGGAGCTTGCCGATCTGCTGTGTGATTTTCTCCGTGCGGAAAATTATACGGTATCGTCGGTTCAAACAGCCGAAAAAGCCTTGCTGCTGTACGAAAGATACGGCGCAAGGCTTGTCGTGCTTGATATCATGCTGCCCGACAAGGACGGATTTTATGTTCTGGAAAAAATCCGCAGGTCAAGCAACACGCCCGTATTGATTGTAAGTGCGAAAACGGAAAAGGAGGACAAGCTGAACGGACTGAATCTCGGCGCAGACGACTATATAGAAAAGCCATATGATATTGATATTATGCTCGCAAAAATAAGAGGGATTTTTAAGCGACGATACGCTCTTGACGAAATTACTGACGGCAATATACGCATAAATAAGGCGAGCCGTGCCGTTTACAAAAACGAAAAAGAACTCGAAATGACCGCGAAGGAATTCGAGCTGCTTCTGCTTTTAATGGAGAATAAAGGCAGGGCTTTG
Organism: Schaedlerella arabinosiphila; assembly: GCF_003885045.1. Taxonomy (GTDB): domain Bacteria; phylum Bacillota; class Clostridia; order Lachnospirales; family Lachnospiraceae; genus Schaedlerella; species Schaedlerella arabinosiphila. The sequence continues at coordinate 599,539 of NZ_RHJS01000002.1, forward strand.
AGCAAGGAATACATTTTTGAACAGGTCTGGGGCAGCGACAGCTTTTCAGAACAGCAGACACTGACGGTACACATAAAATGGCTGCGGCAGAAAATAGAGGACGCCCCCAAAAATCCTAAAAAAATAGTGACTGTATGGGGGGTGGGTTATAAATATGAAAGCGTTTAACAGAATTTTCTCGGTAGTTGCGGTTGCCGTGATACTATTGTTTGCTGTCGTGAATCTGATTCTTGCTGCCGACAAGACCAATAACGGCAGACTGTACCGCGTAGAGATAAGCCGCCTTGTTCGAGAAATAGAAGCGAACGGTTCTGCCGACATTTCCGAATGTGTGTACGTTACAAATATTGAACGATACGGAGAAAAATTTTACAGCACGGACAGCGACTATGTTATCCGTGAAATAAACGGAGAACTTTATCGCTTTGATTACAATACTAACGGCTACTCCGACAAAACGCAGCTTACAGGAATTGTAAATGCCGTTCTCGGCGTTATGGCGATTTTAATTATAACGGTTTTGCTTTATATAAAATTCGCAATTCTTATGCCCTTTGAACGTCTGAGCGGTATCCCTTACGAGCTTTCAAAGGGTAATCTCGCCGCGCCGATAAAGGAAACGAAAAACCGTTTTTTCGGAAAATTTCTTTGGGGAATCGATATTCTCCGTGAAAATATCGAACAGCAAAAGCAGCGCGAACTGGAAATGCAAAAAGAAAAGAAAACACTGCTGCTATCGCTCTCGCACGATATTAAAACGCCACTTTCCGCTATAAAATTGTACTCGGCAGCACTGTCGAAAAATTTGTATTCGGATGCGGAAAAGCAGCACAAAATCGCTGAAAATATCAACGAAAAAGCGGACGAAATCGAGGGCTATGTTTCACAGATTATAACAGCTTCAAGAGAAGATTTCTTCAGCCTTGAAGTGAATATGGGTGAGTTTTATCTTTCGGAACTTGTTGAAAAAATCGCGGGATATTACAGGGAAAAACTGGCGCTTATCAAAACAGATTTTATTATCGGGAAATATAAAAACTGTCTTCTATCGGGAGATTTGAGCAGGAGCGTTGAAGTGATGCAAAACATTATTGAAAATGCCCTCAAATACGGCGATGGCAGACGTGTGGAATTGATTTTCCCCAAAGACGACGAATGCGTCCAAATTGCAATCATGAACGGCGGTTGTACGCTTGAGAAGGACGATTTGCCGCATATTTTCGAGAGCTTTTGGCGCGGAGCAAATGCGGGAAACATTGGCGGCAACGGGCTGGGGCTTTACATTTGCAGACAGCTCATGCGCAAGATGAATGGCGAAATTTTTGCGAAGATCGACGATGACATCATCACTGTCACCACAGTTTTCGCAAGAGCGTAAATGATTGAAAATTGAAAAAGCCATGCAAAGGATAGGTAAATATATGCGAATCAATCACACAAGAGAATAAAGATTGCCAGTCATGCAAAAGAGGCGGAGAAGCTCTACAGAGGGGTCCATGGGTACCTGGTCACAGATGCCTATACCGGGTATGACTCCCTGGATGGGATATGCAGGGCACTGTGCTGGGCAAAAGCGTCAGGAACTGAGCAGGCCTGTCCTGGAAGGATTTTGGGCGTGGTCAAGAGCCAGCGGCATCGTATATACATTGGTAGACCCCACGGACGAGGAAATGCAGGAAATGGAACGGGAATATATGCAGCGTACCAAACGTCAAACCGCCTAAATATGGGCGTGGCAGGAGAAAATCTATGCTCCTGCCGATACATATCTATTTTTATCCCTATCTGGTTGAACCCATCATGTAAAAAAAGAGAAACGGTATTTATGGGTTCAATAGACTTTCATATACTGATAAATAAATCTCCTGGAAGGAGTCATGTTCTGTTTGACCATATGGGAAAACTGGCGATAGATCTTCCAGGCTTTTTTTGTGTCTTCTTTTGTTGCGTTTTTGGTGTAAAACATGGTTTCCAGTACGGTTTGGTACAGCCATTCCATGGATTCAGAAGGAATTTCCGGGAAATAGTCCCGAAGCGTTTCAAAGCCCTGCAGGCTTAACAGGTCGGTGGGTTCCATTCCCTGAAAAACGGCTGTATCATAGAGCGCACGGTAGATCCGCCGGATTCCGGCGCCCCGGCGGACGCTTCGGAACTGCCGGTATCTGCGCTGTCTCCGGAGTGCTGCCTGGGTGAGTAAAAGCAGGACGGCCGCCCCCAGGCAGAGGATGCAGACGGCGCAGGATTTCAGGAAGAAAAGCCCCCAGCCCGCGGCATTGCGGATCCAGGAATGCCTGCCGCTGGATGCGGCGGGAATGCCGGGCTCCGGGCGGGCGCCGTGGTAGGGCAGGGTATGCTCCTTTGTGATCCATTCTCCGTCTTCCAAAACCTGGCACCAGGCATGGCCCATGTCCCCGGTGACCTCTGCGGTGTAGCTGCCGTCCTCCTGACGGCGGAAGGCGGAGGCGGGAACGGCGTAACCCTGGACATATCTGGACGGATAGCCGCACATGCGGTACATCAGGGCTGCCGTTGTGGCAAAATGGACGCAGAAGCCTTTTTGATTGTCAAACAGGAAATATTCGGCAAAATCCTGTCCCGATGGGGTGGGGCCAGGCTGGAAATCGTAAACCGTATGATTCTCAAATTCTTTCTGGATAAAGTCGGAAGCCTCTGCAAGTGTTTCGGGAGCGCGTTCCCGGCAGAGGGTGTCCAGGCGTTCCAGGCTATCCGGATATTCCAGGTAGCTTTCAGGTGGAATCCCGTTTTCAGAAGTCATGTCATACCAATGGCTGTCCACATAGGAAACGCCGTACGCGGAAGGATGATACACGGTTCCTTCCGGCCTGGAATCCAGGGTCAGGGTCAGCCGGGTGCCGGCGTCCGGCTGAAAATGGGACAGTGCATTCAGATCCGGAAATTTGTCCGTGCTGACAGTCGCGGTCCCCTTGGAAGTGCCGATCCGGAGAGCTTCGGCATTTCCCAGGCCGTTTTCGGCGGAAGGCTGTGAAGTGTCCCCGTCCGGGGTATCCCCGGACGATTCGGCGGAAAACTCCGGCTGGATGTCTGTTTCAGGAGTGGGATCCGGGACGGCCGGCGGCTCCTGGGGCTGGGGCGGATCGCTTTTGGCCCCGGAACTGTCTGCATCCGGCTGTTCCGGATTTTGGGTCTGCTCCTGTTCCGGGGGAACCTCCCGGGCCAGCCGTTTCTGTTCCTCGCGCTCTGCCTTGGCCTGAGTATAGGAATCCTGCAGGGGCTGAATCCATCCGGTTTCGATGGTTTCACGGGTGCGGGCGTAAAAGCCGTCGGAGGGTTCCTTGCAGGCTTCCAGCGGACGGCTGGCGAAGGCGGACAGGGAGATCAGCAGGGCCAGGACGCAGGCCGACGCGGTTCCTTTGAGCAGTGCGGCGCGTCCGTCCCGGCAGCCGCAGATCGCTGCGTATACTCCGCCGGAGAGAATCAGCAGCCAGCAGGAGGTTTCGGACGGAACCAGGGTTTCTGCCAGAATCCACCCGGCGGGAGCCAGGAGAAGGACGTACGCTGTCAGCTTTCCCGCCCTGAGATGCAGGACCAGGCTCCAGATGAACAGCAGGGGCAGCAGGAAGAGCGCGAACATGAACGCCATTTCCGGATCGGGAACCGGCCGGACGGTGTAGGGATTCGCGTTCGGCCTTCGGACGCTCAGATAGGCGTTGGCCGTCAGGTTGATCACATTGACCGCCCCATCCTGATGCCGCCAGATCCAGACCCCGGCAAGGCAGAAAAACAGAAGCGGAAGAAAAAATTTCCACAGCCTGCGCAGAGGGGCGTTCCAGAGGGCGGTCAGTGCGGCGGTGAAAAGGAAGCAGAGGAGATACAGCCGGGGAGTGTCTGCCTCAATGGGAAATACGCCGGTCAGGCAATGCCACCAGGAGAACATAAGAAACCAGACCGCCGCCAATTGGGCCCCGGCCAGCAGGAAGGGACGGAGCCGGTTTTTTAGGGGATTCCGGATCAGGCGACGGCCGCCTGTCTGGTCGGATTCCGATAGAAGGGCTCTGCCCCGAGGATAGGATTTGGGATCGGTTTGGGAATATAGGGTGATTCCGTCCCGTGTTTTTTTGCGTTCCTTCATAATTATAATGCTCCTTTTTGCAGGGGATCAAAGCTGCAGCAGTTCCTGGGTCCCGCCGTTTACGGTGAGCGTCCCGTCTGCATTTAAAACTACGATGCTGCTGAAATTCACGCCCCGGAAGGCCTCTTCATAGCAGGTTTTTTCCAGCTCTTCATTTCGGAAGGGCTCGGTGGACAAGAGCCGCCAGATCCATTCATAGACTTCCTCCGCCGTGCTGACTCTCCATTTGATGACCCGGCTGCTCTTTTCTTCAAACCATGCGGCCATGTGGATGCATTTTTCTTCCAGAAGGGTGATCGACAGCGAGGCCGCTTGCTCCAGCAGACGGTTGAATCCGGCGCTGCTTGCGTCGGCAAGGGGCAGGCGGACCCAGAGAAGCACCACGCAGCCCATGGGAAGGCTGTTTTCCTTGACCATCAGGCTGTCCTCCTTGGCGCTTAATTTCCAGTGGATGGAATGGATGGAATCCGGCGGGCGGTATTCCCGGATCTGGTAGATCTCACTGGGGTCGTCCCCTTTTTTTTCGGTGGAATATTCGTCTGCGTCGGCAAGAAATTCCCTCGTCCGCCGTGTGATTTCCAGGGGCATCAGTTCAAAAGGTGGCATGATCCCGATGGCCCGGCGCTCTCCCAAAGGAATCGTCCGGCAGAAGATCCCCAGCATGTCATAGAGTACCAGGGCGTCCAGCCGGTATTCCACCGTGCCTGCATAGGCGGAATCCAGTTCCACATCCAGCTTCTGCTCCTCAAAGGGGGAGAGCTCGGAAGGGGCATATTTGATCCGGTGGGCAGCTTTGGTTTTTCGGCGGAAGAAACCTTTCCGGGAGGAGGAGGCCGCTGTGCCGGTGGCGGAGCCGCTTTTTTCGATTCCCGGGGCGGGCTGTCCGGAAAAACCATTTCGCACCTGTGCCCGGAGGACATATTTTACACTCCAGAGCCTGGAATGGTTTTTCAGGATCAGAGTACCGGAAAAACGTTTTCCGCGCTCGGCCATGGCCGGGAACCTGCCGAAACGGACGCTTACCTGCCTGCCTGTATGCCGGAGGAACAGGCAGGAGCAGATGGGGTACAAAAGCTCCAGAATAAGAAAGCCGGTCCAGATCTGCCCGTCATACATAAAAAACAGATAGGTGCTGCCGAGAAACACCAGTATATATCCGATTATTCGTGCTGTCATATTAGATCCTCGTTTTGTTCTGCGGATGACTTATTTTTTGGAAATGGACGGCGCTGTGGTGTGATCCAGGATCTGCTGGATCAGGTCGTCCGCCAGGATGTGTCCCACTCTGGCCTTGGTGCTGAGCTGGATGCGGTGCACGGCAACGGCGGGAAATACGGCCTTCACATCATCCGGGACCACGTATTCCCTGCCGTTTAAGTAAGCGCACGCCTTTGCCATGGAAGCCAGGGCGATGGTGCCCCGGGGACTTAAGCCCAGGGCGATCATTTCCTGCTCCCGGGTGGCTTTGGACAGGCGGGCGATATAGGAATAGACCACATCGTGGACAAAAATCTCACTCACCTGTTCCTGGGCTTCCAGCAGGCCGTCGGCGGAAAAGACACGCTCTGCCCGGGCGTCCGCCCTGCCGTACTGGTTTCTCTTTAAGATGTCCACTTCCTCCGTGACCGTGGGGTAGCCCATTTTCACGCAGATCATGAAACGGTCAAGCTGGGAGTCGGGGAGGAGCTGGGTTCCCGCGGAGCCGGTGGGATTTTCCGTTGCAATGACGATAAACGGGTTTCCCACGTTCCGGGTGATGCCGTCCACGGTGACGTGGCGTTCCTCCATCACCTCCAGGAGCGCGGACTGGGTTTTCGGGGAGGTCCGGTTGATCTCGTCGGCCAGCAGGAGGTTGCACATGACCGCGCCGGGCTGGTACACGAACTGCCCGGTCTCTTTCTGATAAATGGTAAACCCGGTCAGGTCTGCAGGGAGTACATCCGGGGTGAACTGCACCCGGTTGGCTTTTAAGCCCATGGCGTGGGAAAATGCCAGGGCCATGGTGGTTTTGCCGGTGCCGGGAATGTCTTCTACGAGTATATGTCCTTTGGCAAGAAATGCCATCATGATCTGTTCGATGATATCAAATTTTCCGACCACCGCTTTCTGCACCTGGGAAATGACGGCCCGGGGGGTGCCGCGCAGGTCGGGGTCTTCTCTGTAGTTTATCATAATCCTTGTCCTCATTTTTATAGAATACGTGCAGCTTTGCAGCCGTGTATATCATAGGTAACTGCTCACACGGTGCCGTACACTTGCTGCACGGAAACCGGCCAATTCGCTGATGGGCCGGATGCCGCTGCAGTGAGCGTCCGGTCCGAGTGTGAACCATAATTATCATACCATAAAATTGAAAACGGGTCAAAAATATACAAGTAAAAAGTCCGGAATCTACATTACAGCAGAGAGCGCGAGGTTTATGCTTATATCAGAAGCACGAGATTCAAAAAAAGGAGAAGAAGCGAATATGGAAAACAATTATATTTTGCCGTTTTTGTGGATGCGCGGCGAGGAGGAAGCAGTCCTTCGGGAAGAGATGGAGAAGATCTATGAGTGCGGGATTCGGGCCGTATGCCTGGAAGCGCGTCCCCACGACGATTTCTGCGGGCCGGGCTGGTGGCATGACATGGATATCATCCTGGATGAAGCGAAAAAGAAGGGTATGAAGCTGTGGATTCTGGACGACAAGCATTTTCCTACGGGATACGCAAACGGGCTGATCGAAAAGAAGTACCCGGAGCGGAAAAAGCTGTATCTGGCGTGCACGACGGCGGATATTTTCGGGGGCGGGTATGAGCGGAGCCTGAATGTGAGCCGGATGCTGAAGCCTTCCATCGGATTCTGGCAGATCGGGGATCCTGTGGACTATGCGGAGCGGGAAAATAATCAATTGTATGCGATCCTGGCTGTGCGGTATGCGGAAGGGAATATCTTCCATGAGGAAGTGATCGACCTGACGGAAAATTATGACGGATGCTATGTAAAATTCACCCTGCCGAAGGGGAATTGGAGAGTGTTTGTACTCTATAAGACTCGGACAGACGGGGGAAATGATACTTATATCAATATGATCGACAAGGAGTCGGCGGCGACCCAGATCGAGGGGGTCTATGAGTCTCATTATGAGAAATACGGCAGCGAATTTGGAAAGACGATCGCAGGCTTTTTCTCGGATGAGCCCCAGTTTGGAAATGTAGTCGTTTTCAACAATTATGATGTCCAGGTCGGCAGGCTGAACATGCAGCTTCCGTGGAGCGATGAACTGCAGGAAAACCTGACCGGGCTGTATGGAGAGGGGCTGGCAAAAGCGCTTCCGTTCCTGTTTGTGGAGACCGAGGAGCAGGGGCTTCGGACCGGCATCCGCTATGACTATATGGACCAGGTGTCCCGTCTGTACAAGAAGAATTTCAGCGATGCCATCGGGACATGGTGCGAAAAGCACGGCGTGGAATATATCGGGCACGTGGTGGAGGACAACGGGATTCACAGCCGTCTGGGCATGGGGCCGTCCCATTATTTCCGGGCCATGTCCGGACAGCATATGGCAGGCATTGACAGCATCGGCGGGCAGATCCTTTACGGGGCGCCGGTGGAGCAGCGCAACGCGATGACGGACTGCGACGGAGAATTTTTCCATTATACGCTTGGAAAGCTGGGGGCATCCTGCGGGCACTTGGAGCCGAAGAAGCAGGGTAGGACCATGTGCGAGCTGTTCGGCGCCTATGGATGGAGCTTCGGGGTGCGGGATATGAAGTATCTGCTGGATCATTTGCTGGTGAAAGGGGTCAACCATCTGGTTCCTCATGCATTTTCCATGGCGGAATATCCGGATCCGGACTGCCCGCCCCACTTCTATGCGCGGGGCAATAACCCGGAATTTCCGTATTTCGCACGGATGATGAAGTATGCCAACCGGATGTGCGGTCTGTTAAACGGTGGACAGCATGTGGCTTCCGCTGCGGTCCTCTACGATGGGGAGGCTGACTGGGTGGGCAAAAATATGCCTATGCAGAAGGTGATCCGGCAGCTTTTGGAGCACCAGATCGACCTGGATATCGTATCCTTAGATATGCTGGACGACCTGGCGGCATACAACGGCAGGCTGGAGGGAAAGAAGCTGTATATCAATGGGGTGGAATTTCAGGCGCTGATCATCGGTTATGCGAAGGAAATCCCGGAGCGGCTGGCGGCCTTTGTGGAAAAAGCGGGGGAATTTCCGGTGATCTTCGTGGACGGAAAACCGGAGACAGTGATTGGAAAGGGCGGACGTACGGGTCGGATCGCGGAAAAGGGCGGCTGTGCGGAGCGGATTGAGGAAAATGGCGGCTGTACGGATCGGATCGCGGAAAAGGGCGGCTGTGCGGAGCGAATTGAGGAAAAGGGCGGCAGTGCGGATCGGATCGAGGAAAAGGACGGATACACAGACTGCATTGCGGAAAATGGCTGTATGGATCGGATCGCGGGAAAAGCCGGAAAAGGATGTACGGCGGGGGCGATTGGCGGAGAGACTGTGGCTCTGGCGGAGCTGGCCGGGGTGCTGAGAGCGAGAGGATTCGCGGATATTGCGGTAGATACGGAATTTAAGGATTTGAGTTTCTACCATTATAAGAAAGACCGGCAGATCTTTGTATTCCAGAACGAATCGGCAGTGGAGACATTCTGCGGAAAGGTGATACTGCCAACAGCGGAGCCGGTTGTATACTATGATGCGATGGAAGATGTGTATGAGCTGGCGGATTTTTGCGAGAGGGAAGGAAACATAGAAGTTTCACTGGAATTGCAGCCTGGTGAATGTGTTGTGATTCTCGAACAAAAAAACATAGTATGCAATGCGAAACACAAAAGTTTCAGAGCGCAGCTTGACGGACTGGAGAGCAGGGATATTTCTGCGGACTGGACGGTAAGTCTGGTAAAGGCGAAAGACTATCCGCAGTTCCAGAAAGGGGAGATGGTGCATGAACTAAAGCCTGTTTCTGATGAGAAACCCACGTTTTCTGGCATAGCATGCTATGAAAAGACGGTGTATCTGGAGGTAGTGCCGGAGAGGGTGGTGCTGAAAGCGGAGCAGGTGTTTGAGATGATGAAGGTGACTGTAAACGGAAGCGAAGCAGGCGTGCGGATCTTCCCGCCGTACCAGGTGGAGATCAGCGGCGCTTTGAAAGCCGGGGAAAATAAGATCGTTGTGGAGGTGGCAGGCACACCGATGCGGGAAATGCTGGAGATCCCGCAGCCGCCGTTTGATTTTACCCATGAGGCGCTGGAGCCGATGGGGATGTTTGGGAAGATTGAGTTGTATTGCGGTTGACAGAAAGCTGCTGTTGGGAACAGGGGTGTCGGGAAATGGTATTACTGCACATATATTGTGGGGAAATCGTCATTTCCCGACAGAACCATCTGATTTTACAAGATATTTCTTTTGAACAGAGAATAGGCAGCCGCATAGTATACAAAATAAATCATTGCAAAAACCGAAATCGTAATGAAACCATATAAAGGAATGATGCCTTTTTGCAAAATATAAACCCCATACAGAGCTTGGGCTCCAGCCATCAGAACGAATATAACAACTGCCGGCAGGATCAGCGGAATAAAGAAAAAGGTAGATAATTCACGATGAATGAGTTTTCTTTGCATTTCTTCTGAGACGCCGATCCTGTCCAGGTTCTGATAGCTCCGCCGATTATGATCAAGAGCGGATAGCTGCTCAAAAGCCAGTACCGTGCAGGAAAGCAGGATAAATATAATACTCAGATAAAGGCCGCAGAACGAAATGGAAGTAAAACCAGTAAGGGAATTACTTATGCCCCATGCCTGTACCGTTACACCCATGGTAACATGATCCGGCCATATGGTACCGGCCTGAAGCTCTGGGTGCCATTGTTCCGAATGAAGATACCCACGGATTTCAGAGCGTAGTTCCGGAATACCGCCGTTTTCTAATTGCATAACAAGCCGTATTTTGTTCGCCGGAAGCTTTTGCGCAACGTGATCCGGAACTACAAGGACATATCCGTTTGTTCCGGCCATTCGATATTGTTCCATCGCTTCTTCATAAATTCTGCCCTGCGGATTTTCGAGAGTTACACCTGCAAGTGTGATCTTCGGCCGGGTTTTCAGGGCTGCTTTAATATCCTCTGTATAAGTCCATGTGTCACAATGAACCAGGTATTGATCATCCGGCAATTCTGTTTTTTTGAATCCAAGTATGGAGCGAAGTGTATTGTAGTCGGACAGGGCAAGCGCGTCAGCAGAATAGCCATTTGCATCATAGAGATAATAAATCATCTCTTTCTGGACGGGGCACTTCTCATCCACAAAGGAAATCAGACCGTCAAAGCTGTTTCTGGTTAAAGGCGCATCAATCGCAACGCCGGTGTCATAGGGATAAGAGGCTTTCATATTTGCTTTATAGCCAGCACCCATGACCAGCCCTATAAACATGGCTGCAAGGGAAAGTGTAAATAAAATGGCTGTAATTGCCATCACGCGTCCGCAGGATTGAATACGATGTCCAATCTGCCCGAAGTAAAATAAATTGCACTTGGAATATAGAATCCTCTTTTTGCGCTTTGCAAAAGTAATCAACATGACAGGGAAGCAGCGGTAAATCTCATATACACCCGCCAGAAGCAATGCGGTCGATCCAATCAGATAGACCCATGCTGTATTTGTCTGAATAGATAAACCTTTCCGGATCAAAACCATTCCTGTAATAACCGCCGCTACAGAGCAAATGACAAGTACGAGCTGCAGGGAACTACGTTTCTGCTTAGAAATGACTTCATTTTTGCGGCTGTCATAAAGCAAATCCACAATTTTTTCACGCCGGATTATATGGACGGCACGAACCATCCCGGTTCCGTACATCAATATGAAAAATAAAATGGTGAGTACCAGAGCCCGTTTCGAAAAAGAAGCATGATAGGAATGCGGCACATCAAATATATTTTTTACAAGCTGTGTCAGTATTCCGGCAAGTCCCGTCCCCAGAGAAATGCCGGACAGAAAAGCCGCCGTTCCTATAACCGTATTCTCGATCAAAAATAATTTCTGGATAGAACCAATTTCCATGCCGAGTAATTCATAGGCGGCAAATTCTTTCTTGCGCTGTCCAAGTATGAATCGGACGGCATAGCTGACAATAAAAGAGGAAATCAGTGTAGCAACAACGGAGAGTGCTGTAATTCCGGTTGTCAGGATCGACATATTTTCGGACATGGAAGTAATATCAGTTGAAAATCCCAATGCCAAAAAGGAATACATCAACATCACTATAAGAACGAGCGTTATGAAATAAATCACGTAATCTTTGGCAGAGCGTTTGACATTTTGCAAAGCTAATTTAAGATACATCGCCGGCCCCTCCTCCCATCATGGTGAGAACATCTATAATCTTTTCAAAAAATGCTTTGCGGGAATCCGAGCCTTTCAAAATCTCGGTAAAAATCCTCCCATCCCGAAGAAACAGGATACGGCCCGCATAGCTGGCGGAAAAAGCATCATGCGTCACCATCAGGATCGTGGCCCCTGACTGTTCATTGATGCTCTGCATGGTACGGAGCAGCATTTGAGCTGAATGGCTGTCCAGGGAACCGGTGGGTTCATCAGCCAGGAGCAGCTTCGGTTTGTTGATGATCGCCCTGGCGCAGGCGCAGCGCTGTTTTTGGCCGCCGGACACCTGATAGGGATATTTGTCCAGAATATCCGTGATGCTGAGGGTCTGCGCCATCTCCAGCACCTTTGCGTCAACCTGTTCTGCAGGCGTGTGATTGATGGTCAGGGCCAGCGCAATATTTTCAGAAACAGTCAGCGTGTCCAGAAGGTTGAAGTCCTGAAAGACAAAGCCGAGATTTTCCCGGCGGAACCGGGCCAGCGCCTGATCCCGGATTTCCGTGACATCCGTCCCGTCCAGGCAGATATGGCCGGCGCTGACCGTATCAATCGTGGAGATACAGTTCAGAAGCGTTGTCTTGCCGGAACCGGATGCCCCCATGATGGCGACAAACTCACCCTCGTTTACAGAAAAGCTGATGTCGTGGATCGCTTTGGTGAGATTGCCCTGGTTTCCATAGTATTTCTGGATATGGTCCAGTTTCAAAATTTCATTCATTGTGTTCACCTCCACTCCCATTGTAAATGAAACCGGCTTCTGTTTGTATCAGGTTTTCTTACAAAGTTCTAACAAAATTGTAAGAAGTAGACTAGATCAGTTCTGCACTTCATGAACAAAATGATTGATCCGGAAGGTCAGGCAAAGAGATGTTCCGGCTTTACGCGAGTCTGCGGAAATGCCAATCCCTATTTTATCGCAAAGCCTTTTGCAAAGATATAATCCGATGCCGGTTGAATTTTGCGTGGTACGCCCATTCTGTCCTGTGAACCCTTTTTCGAAAATACGGGGAAGATCACAGGCCGGAATGCCAATGCCGTTATCTGCCACATCAAGCATAACCTGATCTCCCTGCCGCCGGACATGAAAATCCAACTCAGGCTGTTCTGTCCGATACTTTACTGCATTCACGATAAGCTGGTTCAAAATAAAACGAACCCATTTGTCATCTGAAAATACGGTATGGTCTGCATTTGATATTTTAACCTTCACTTTGTTCCGCAGCAGAAGATACTTGTTATCTGCTATGGACTGATGGATAACATCAGACAGGCAGATCTCCCGCACAGAGTAATCTTTTTCTGCATAGTCACTGCGGGCATAATAGAGGGCCTGCTCCGTGAAATGATTTGTCTTTTCCAATTCCGTTAAAAATTCTTTTGTGAATTCGGAACGATGATTTTCACAAAGCAGTTTCATGGCCGTAATCGGCGTTTTTATCTCATGGATCCACTGCTCAATATACTCTTTATACTCTATTCTTTCCCGGCGGACGATACCGGTCTGTTCCAGCATGGATTTTCCAGCCATTTTTATAAGCCGGTAATACACCTGGTCTTCAGCCCTTTCCGGTGGTTCCATTATTTCAGAGATCAGATAGCGTTCCGATAATTGATCCGCCATCGTCAGCAGCACCTGCATTTGCCGCTTGCGTTTCCAATAGGTACTTCCCATACCGATTGCTAAAATGAATCCCCAAAGAATTAAAATCAGCGCAATACTTGAAACCGTATTGCCGCATATCATAAGAAAAAGAGTAAGGGCAAGCATACACACGAAATTTGTAAGCAGGAATGCCTGCCTGTTTTTCCAGTATAATTTTTTATTCATAGTGTGTACCCCTGCCGATGTTTCGTTCTGATAAAATTTTTCAAACCGATGGCGGCCAGTTTTTCTCGAATACGGTTTATATTTACACTCAGGGCATTGTCGTCCACATATAATTGGTTGTCCCACAAAAATTCTGTTATATCCGGGCGGGAACAGATGTTTCCGGCATTTTTGAACAGGAAATATAAAATTTTCTGTTCGTTCCTTGTCAGGTCAGCCCGCCGTCCCTCATATTCCAAAACGCTGGCCTCCAAATGCAGAACCGCACCGCCATAAGCCATCTGTCCCGCCTGCTGTGCCGGATATGCGCGTCTTAACAAAGAGGCCGTCTTTGCAAGTAAAATTGCCGAATTATATGGCTTCGTAATAAAGGCATCCCCGCCCAGCATAATGCTGTTCAGTTCATCCATATCTGTACTGCAGCCTGTCACAAAAATGATGGGAGCATCTGAGAATATACGAATTTTCGAACACAGGGTAAATCCGCTTTCTCCAGGCAGCTTAATATCCAGCAAAATCAGGTGCGGTTTTTCCTTTTTGACAGTCTCTATCACGGAAGAAAAGTCTTCTGCTCCTGTGGTTACATATCCATTCCCTTCCAACAAGGCCCGCAATTCTCCTTGTATCACAGGATCGTCTTCAATTACCATGATTTTGTACCGGTTCATTTGTACTGCACCTCCTAACTTACATTATAGTTCTATCTATCACTCGACGCATGTGAGCGAAAAGAAAAGCGGAGAGGACAAAAAAACATGTGTATATTTTGCTCTCTTTGGCCGGAAGGTAAAAAAATGGGCAAAAAGCCGGATGATTTTGGCTCAAAATCGGATAGGAAAACCCCTTTGGATTCTGTAGAATAAAACTGGGTGTATTGCAGGCTGCCGCTTTCAGGATAGCGGCCGTATTAGACTGCAGAAACGTAAAAAAGAAGATATAATAACAGCAGGAGGGTCAAAAAGATGGGAAAAATAAATTTGCAGATGTATTCCTTTATGGATGGGATGATGAATGACAGCCGGGAGAACTTCCGGCGCGCGGCGGAGATGGGATATGACGGGGTGGAGCTGTTCGGGCCGGATTTTGAGATCCCGGCGGAGGAATTGAAAGCGCTGCTGGACGAACTGAATTTGCAGCCGGTTTCTCTCCATGCGCCGAAGACAGAGATGGTGGAGGGATTGATCCCCTTTGCAAATACGCTGGGGATGCAGTTTATCGGAATCGGGATGGAGGTTCTAAAGGACGAGGAGTCTGTCCACAGCTTTGCCAAAACCCTGAACCGGATCGGAAAAGCCTGCGCCGAAAAGGGGCTGATGCTCACCTACCATAATCATACTCAGGAATTTGCGGACTGCAGCCGGATCGGGAGTGTGCCTGGCGCCACGGGAGCAGCGGAGGAGAAGCAGGCTGCAGGAGAGGCGTGCGTCAGCGTACAGCCGGAGAACCGGCATGCGGCAGAAACGGCACTGGACGGCTCAAGGAGAACCAATAGGGTGATCGACGTTCTGATGCAGGAAACAGATCCGGAATATGTGAGCTTCGAGCTGGACGCGGGCTGGTGCGCGGCGGCCGGATTTGATCCGATCGCGTTTGTGGAGCAGTACAGCGGCCGGGTGAAGCTGATCCATATCAAGGAGAGCAGCCGGGTGGTAGGACCCCAGCCGCCCATGGATTTCAGCATGCTGCCCAGGGATGAGAACGGCGCGCCGATTTTCCCGGAAGATTTGAAAAAGACCATGGAAGATCTGAAGCGGATTAACTGCCGCGCCGGAGAAGGGCTGGTGGACTGGAAAGCGCTGAAAGAGACGGCGGACAAAAACGGGTGCCGGGCTTACATCGTGGAGCGGGAATATTCTGTCTCGGGAAACCGGCTGAATGACCTGAAAGCTGATTTGGAGCATTACAGGACGCAGATTTCTTAACAGCCGCAGCAGGAGTAGGTCTAATGGAAGATAATATAAGAAGAGACAAAATGAAAATTTCCGTCTTGAATGCAGCGGATGAGCAGGAGCATTTTCATCAGGATATTGAACTGCTGTATGTTCTGGAAGGGACTATGGATGTGACGATCGGGGAGCAGGTCACCCATATGGAGCCGGAGGACGTGCTGGTGGTGAACGCGAATAAACGGCATTGTCTGAAAGGCTCCGGGGATATTTTGTATGTACGCTTTTCCATCCTATACCAGATGGTCAGCGACGTGTTCCAAAGCATGGATGTGATTTTCTGGTGCGATTCCACGAGAGGGCAGAGCGAGCGGTACAACCAGCTTCGGGATACGCTGAAAACCCTATTGAACCATTATCTGGAAACACGGGGAAATTCGGCCAACTTCGGGCATATCGGGCTGTGCTACCGGGTTCTTGACATTTTGTCCATGTACTTTCTGGTGCAGGCCGCGGACAAGGAAAACATGGATGAAAAGGAAAAGTTCGAGGAGCGGATTTCCCAGATCAACAATTATATCCGGGCAAATTATAACCAGCCCATCAGCCTGAAGGACCTGGCCGACAAGCTTTACCTTTCCAACGGCTATCTCTCCCGTTTTTTCAAACGGAACTACGGCATGAGCTTTGCGGAATACCTGACCAATATCCGGCTGTACCATGCGGTGGATGAACTTCTGTATACCAGCACGCCGATCACCCGGATCGCCTATGACAACGGTTTTGCAAATGTGGCCATCTTCAACAAGGCGTTTAAAAAGGCTTATGGGGAAACGCCCTCTTCGCTGCGGAAACGTTCCAGGGAGCAGAAGCGGGAGGAGGAGTTCCGGGAAACAGACGCGGCTGTGGAGGAACGGCTGGAGCACTACCTTCATGTGACCAATTCCGTTCAGGAGGAGGGTGCCGAGATCGGCGTTCGGAAGGACACCTTTTCCGTGCAGAAGAGTGAAAAGCTGTGGGACGGCTGGGGCCGTACCATGAATATCGGGTCGGCAGCGTCGCTGCTGCGGTCCGAGGTGCAGGAGCACGTGATGCTGCTCAAAGAAGCGCTGGGGTTTACCTATGTTCGGTTCTGGAATATTTTCGCAAAGGAAATGCTCATCGACCTGGATGTCCTGGACGGCAGCTATAATTTTACAAGGTTGGATTCCATCCTGGACTTTCTGCTGCAGTACGGGCTCAAACCGCATATCGAACTGGGAATGAAGCCGGTCAGATTTATGAGAAATGTGCAGACGCTGTTTCAGGAAGAGGAAGACACAGGATATGCGGAGCCGGAAAAATGGGAGCGGGTACTGCATGCATTGATGCGGCATCTGGTGCACCGCTACGGCAGAAGCGAACTGGACAGCTGGCGTATGGAGGTGTGGTTCCATGAGAGCAGGTGGGAGCAGGAGAATGCGGTAAATGAATATTACGAGCTGTTCGGCAGAACCAGCAGGATCGTGAAGCATTACAGCGACAAGCTGGAGGTGGGCGGCTGCGGGCTCAGGCTGGATTTCCGGGAAAGCTGGCGCATCGCGTTTCTGGAGGGCTGGGGCGCCCAGGATGTGAAGCCGGACTTTCTGTCCATCTGCTACTTTTCCTATGAGCGCGGGGAAATTGAAAAGGATCGGTATGCGAAACGCAGTACGGACAATGAATGCATGAAGCACCGTATTTTATATGAAAAGGGACTCATCGAAAGGACCGGGCTTCGGGAGGTCAAGCTCTATATCACGGAATGGAATCTGACGGCTTCCGCCCGCAGCTTTATCAACGACACCTGCTTTAAGGGTGCCTATGTGATCAAAAATATACTGGATATTTACGGCGAGGCCGCGGATATGGCGTTTTTCCTAGGGAGCGACCGGGTCTCGGAATACTATGATTCCAACCGGCTGCTCCACGGGGGGACCGGGGTGATGTCGAAGGACGGGATTCTCAAACCCACCGGATTTGCCTTTGAATTTTTGAAACGGCTTTATCCTTATTATATCGGCAGAGGGGAGAATTACCTGATCTCCACCGACCAGCATGATTCCTACGGGATCATCTGCCACAACCAGCGGAAGCTGGGATATAATTATTATTTTACCAAGGAGGACGAGATCGAGAAGGAACATCTCTGGAAATATTTTGAGGATCGGAACGGGCTGGAATTGTGCCTGACCCTGACGGATGTGACGGACGGGGGTTACCAGGTGAAGACGTACCGGATCAACGAACAGAACGGGAGCGCGCTGAATATTTGGCAGGAGATGGATTATGAAAAGGAACTGTCCAGGAATGATATCAAGTATTTCCGCAGGGTCTGCGAGCCCAAGCTGACGATCCAGAAATGCGAATCCAGCGAAGGGGTTTTAAGCCTTCAGGTGCAGATGCAGCCCAATGAGATCGCGTTTGTGAGGATACGGCTGCTGGTGTAGGTCAAAATCCCGCTATATATTTTGCACATGGGATATAGGAAAAGAGAATCCACATAAGATTTTGGTCATTAGAGTCAGAAAACAGGAAGTAATAGAATAGGCGTATAAAGGCATTTGCTGATAAGATGTTCTCATCAAGAAAGAAAAGAGAGGAAAAGAAAAATGAGTGAAAACACAAATGCAGCCGTACAGGCAAACGAAGACGCAAACAAAAAGCTTTCTGTTCTCACGAAGATTGGCTACAGCTTTGGCGAGATCGGCTCTCAATGTTCCTGGACACTGATCAGTTCTTATCTGACCGTATTTTATACGGATGTGGTGGGGCTTACCCCGGTGGTTATCTCGGCGATCATGCTGATCGCGCGGATCTGGGACGCCGTCAATGACCCGATGTTCGGCGCCATCGCGGAGAATACACACACGAAATGGGGACGTTTCCGTCCGTACATCCTCTGGGGCGCGCCGATACTGGCATTGTTTAACTGCCTCACATTTTTGAATCTGGATGTCCCTAGCAGTTGGAAAGCAATCTGGTGCGGATTTACATATATCGGCTGCGGGATGGCTTACACGGCGGTCAATATTTCCACACAGTGCGTTGCAAACTGTATGACGGCGCTGAACGAAGAGCGTGTGGCATTGAATGCATATAAGGGCGTCGGCTCCGGCCTGATCCAGATGGTCATCAGTGCGGTAACCATGCCGATGATCCTCTATTTCGGAGGCGGTTCTGCTTCTTCCGAGAAGGGATACTTCATGGCGGCGCTGGTATTTTCCATTGTGTGTATTCCCTGCTTCTGGGTGTGCTTTGCATCTACAAAGGAAATTCTGGGAAGCAGCGGCAAAAAGGAAAGCGTTGGAGATACCATGAAAAACCTGGTAAACTCCTTCAAATATACGTTTAAAGACCGGAACGCGGTATTTTTGATGCTGGCCATGCTTACATTTTTGACGGGACTGTTTGGACGAATCGGTATCATGGCGTACTATTTCATCTATATCATGGGCAATCCGGTGCTCATCGCAGGGTTCGCAACGGCCATGTCGGCGGGGATGCTGGTGGTGAACTTTTATGCTCCGTTTCTGCTGAACCGGTTCAGCAAAAAATATGTAGGCGCGGCGGGCTGTATCTTACAGGCCCTGTGCTGTGTATTCTTCTTCATCATCGGCGAGAACAATCTGGTGGGCATGATCGTTCCTTCCGGGTTCCTGTATGGCGTGACTAACCTGATCTCCATTTCCTGCTTTACGCTGAGCGCGGAGATCATTGACGACAACTGGCTGAGGACAGGCGTGCGTTCCGACGGCGTGATCGCGTCCTGCGTTTCCTTCTCCACCAAGCTTGGAAATGCCATCGGCGGTTCTATCGGAATCCTGGCGCTGAGCGCAGTGGGGTATGTGGCAAATGCGGAGAATCTCTCTGCGGAAGTGCTGACGAGGATGGATATGGTGATCAACTTTGCGCCGGCAGCGTTGTTTGTACTCGGAGCGGTCCTCTTCCTGTGTGTGGGAATGACGAGGGAAAAGGCGAAAGCGAATGAGGCGGAGATCGCAAGGAAAGTGGCGTCCGGGGAATTGAAATAAGATATAGAATAAAAGAATGTATCTCTCTTTATGTGTGGGATGCTGAAAAGGAAGGGCGGCCGATGGGCGGCCCTTCTTTTTATCAGATCAGCCCCACGCGCGACATCCCAAATACAAAGAAAAATAATGTAAACACGCATAATACGGAGGTCGTAGCAACGATCTCGCCTGCCAGCTCCCCATTTCCGCCCATGGTCTGCGCCATGGGAGCGGAAGCGACTGCCGCGGGAGACGCGAAAACCGCGAGGAGTATAACGAGGACATCCCCTCTGTAGCCGAGAAGTATCCCTGCGGAAATCATGAGGAAGGGGGCAATGACCAGATGGACAGCCGCCGCCATTACCAGGTATTTCCGATGCCGTACCATACTGCCCAGGGAAAGGATCCCGCCCAGGGTGACCAGTGCCAGCGGAGTGGAGATATCGGACAGGTTCAGGAGCGGCCCCATTAAAAACTCAGGAATCCGGATATGCAGAAGGTTGAATACGGCGCCTGCGATTCCGGCTTCTACCAGCGGATTCTTTGCGATATTCCGGAGAAGATCCGAAACAGACACAGACACGCCGTGGTTTGTTTCAAACAGGATCACTGCCAGGATATTAAAGAGCGGGACGACTACCGCAGAGAGCGCAGATACCAGTGCCATCCCTTCATTTCCGCACAGGGAACCGGCAATCGTCGTTCCGAACAGGACAAAGTTGCTTCTGAAAATTCCCTGGATCACCGTCAGGGAATCTTTTTTCTCTTTTATCACCTTTGGTACAAAGTATAAAGCGGCAAAGTAGAGAAGGATCACCTGAACCAATACAAGAAGAAATACGTCCGGTTTCAGAGCGTCTCCCAGGTCTGCGCGATAGACATTCATAAAAAGGGTCAGAGGGATAAATATTTTAAAAATCAGACCGTTCAAGGTTTTAAAATTTTCTTTTGAAAAGATGGAAAATCTGCGTATCAGTCCTCCGACCGTCATATATACGACAAGAGGGAGAACAACGGAAAGAGCCAACATAAAGCTGTTCATGGGAAATACCTCCGGTAATCAAATGTGGGATTGCTGCTGTTCTGTACAGAATCGGCGCATATCTGCGTAGATGCCGGGCAGATTGGCGGGATTGTATAAGTGACAGGATTCAGTATAAAGGATTCGACCGGAGATTTCTATATAGAAATCTCACAAAAAAAGAACAGGCCCCTTGTGGGATACTGTTACTGGAGCACCCAAAAGGTATGAACAGTAACCCTTGTGGTTGTGAAACAGTTACAATGCCGGCAGATCCTCTTTGGGGACATTTATTTTCATAAAGTGATAAAATAAAAAATGTCAAAGCTGGCAGTCAGGCAATGAAAAGGAGGATAAAGACAATGTCTATGATGGAAATCATTGAATTGATGAAACAAAGAAGGTCTGTCAGATCTTATACGGATGAAGCGGTATCTGATGAAGTGCTGGACACGATCCTGGAAACCGCAACCTACGCGCCGACCGGCGGCGGAAAGCAGTCCCCGGTGATCGTTGCCGTAAAGGACCGGGAGACAAGAGATCTGATTTCCAGGCTGAATGCAAAGGTGATGGGAGGCGATACGGATCCCTTTTACGGAGCGCCCGTGATCGTGATCGTATTGGCGGACGGAACCCGGGGAAGCTATGTTGAGGACGGTTCCGGAGTGCTGAATTATATCATGCTGGCGGCAAAGGCATGCGGTGTGGACAGTGTGTGGGTTGCCAGGGAAAAAGAAATGTTCGATTCCGAGGAAGGCAAGGCGCTTTTGAAAAAATGGGGGCTGCCGGACTCGCTGCGGGGCGTCGGCGCGGCCGCGCTGGGCTATCATGCAGGTGAAGAGCCGGAGGCTGCGCCTCGAAAAGAAGACTACATTATAAAAATATGATGATAAACCAATATGTTACTGCCAAATTTTAGCCCCTTCTTATTGGAAAAAGCACAGCCGGGATTGCTGTGCTTTTTCCTGTACAGAGAAATGGTACTTTGTGAACCGGCCACATTGCGCCGCCATGAATCAGAACGCAAGCTTATTTTTAAATTTGTACAGATAAAGAGCCGTCTCAAGCAAAAAATGATCCTCACGGTTATGCAGATCCAGCCCGGTCAGTTCCTGGATATTTTTGATACGGTAAGAAATCGTATTATAATGCGTGAACATCTCTTCGGAAATCCGTTTAATATTTCCAAAGTATTCAAAATAATAATCCAAAGTCAGCATCAGGCTGGTATGCTTCTGCAGGTCATTTTTGATCAGCGGGTCCAGGAGCTCATAGATGAACTGATTGCTTTCCGCGTCCGGATTCCCGGAGTGCAGCAGGCGCAAAAGCCCCAGCTCGTCAAAGCGGAGAAACTGCTGTCCGGTAGAAATAGCGGATTTTAACGCAAGCTTTGCCTCCGTGTCCGTCTGGATGATGCCGTTGATCCCGAAGTGAGGCCGGCCGCAGCCGCAGGTGAGCTTCAGATCCGGATATTCATTGGAAAAGGAACTCAGCAGGGCCGGAAGATGATGGATCAGCTGCTGAAAATCCAGATGCTCCTCCGGAGTGTTCAGCAGGATCAGATCATCTTCGGCTGTCCGGACGATCCGGATATCGATCCCGAGCTTTGTAAAGGTGGATCGAATATTTCCGACAAGCAGCGTGTGCTGAAAGGAATCCCGGTATTGATTGACGGATTCTTTCAGCCGGTCGATCTTCAGATGAAAGATCAGATGATTGTCGGACAGGTTTAGCTTAAAATCATTTGCCCGGGACTGCTCCCAATGGTCGTCCGTGATCGGATCCGATAAGAGATGGGACAAAAAGCTGGCAAACAGGGTATCCCCGTGCTCACGTACACTTTGTTCCCGGGTAATCTCCAGCGGGATTGTGGAGGAAATCTGGGAGAGCAGTTCAGGGGCAAGGGGCGGGTTCTGGGTCGGGTGATAGATGTAGAGATACCCGTACGAGCCCTCACCCAATTTTAACTCATAAGCCTGGGAGTTTTTTGTCACGATGCTGATCTTCTGGGTTTCGGAAAAACCGGCAAATTCCTTCTCGTCGCTTTCTCTCAGAGACAAGCTGTGCAGGTTATTGATGCTGTCAACGATCAAAATGCTGCCGGAGCTTAAGTCGGAGATCATCTTTGCGATCATATTTAGGTCGGCGCCTTCCGTGATGGTCCGGATCAGCATCTGGTTTACGGCAATGGTGTTCTGCAGGAGCGTGGTGCGCCGCCTCGTCAATTCTTCAGATAAGATGCTGTTGATATTGGAAAACTGGATATCGGGCGGCAGCTCGATCAAAGGAAAGCCGTACTGATCCGCCTGTTTTATCATTTCATCAGGGATCTTTCCGTTTAAATATTTGGTTGGCTTGATACAAAAACCCGCAAGTCCTTTTTCGGCAAGGGTCGGGATATAATCGTGCATGGCCTGGGGATCCTTGCAGATGGAGTAGCAGGTGGATATCATCAGCTCGCCCTTGGAGATCCAGGAGGCGTAATCAGGGTTATCGCTTAAGTTCAGCCCCAGAATGGGGTGATCAAGTCCCTTTCCTCCGGCAAGCAGCCTGCTTGTGGAAAAAACAGGAAGCTCGAGGATTTCTCCTACGGTCGGATAATAAGAAATTTCAAAAGTCGTTTGCATAAAATTCAGCCTCCTGTTTGATTATGCCTAAGGGCATCCCGTTATGTCCATTCGGCCATTTCAAAATATATAAATATCACAACAAAAGTATAGCGATTTTATTGTGGAGTGTCAACATAGAAAATGAGAAAAAATCTAATTATAATATAAAACATAACAAGGAACATTAAAAATAAAAAACAAGGATTTATAAAAAATCCACAAACAAAAAGGAGGTTTTTTGCACGTTGCTTCAAATCGATCAGGAGTTATATATGGAATTGCAGAAAAACACCATAGAAGTAAAAATGCATTCCTGCTTTCACAGTACATGGAATGCCCGGCGGGATCAGGAACTGATCACGTTTCTTGCGGGTGGAAAATGTCTGCAGCCGATGTCCCTGCGATTTGAGCAGCCGATCGACTTTCAGGAATGCCGGATACCCACAGGGCGGCCGCTGTATCTATCTCTGAGCGGCCTGTCCGACGGGGCAGAGGAGATCTTTCAGTTCACAGGCTTTGAAGTCAAAGATCTGAAACTGAATCTGAAACGTCCCTTAGAGCCTGAATGCGCAGGCTGGATCCGGGCTTTTTTAAAAAAGCAGGATGAAAAAGGGATTCATGGAATCATTGAGGGAAATGTGAATGACAGATTCACAGGGTATCTGGAACCACGGATACAGAGGTTCAGGGCAGCAGTCAAAACTCGGGACCATGAAAATATTTTAAATGCTGTGAACCAGACCGCCGGATGCGGTCCGGGACTGACCCCCTCATCGGATGATTTTCTCTGCGGTTACATTTCTGTCATGCCACGGACAGAAGCGTACGCCGGAATCAGAAAGGTAATCGCCGACACGGCAGCGGCAAAAACAAATGATATTAGTGCTTCATTGTTAAAACATGCGGAAAAAGGCCGTTTTTCAGAGGACATTCTGGAGTTGTTTCTTGGATTCAAAACAAAAGACAGGAAGAAAACAGAGAGCTTTATTAGAAAGGTTGCGGATTTTGGAAGCAGCTCCGGGTGTGATTTCCTGACGGGAATGTATTACGGTATTTTAGACGCGCGGGAAAGGAAGGTAGAATCAATTGATCAAGTTGGAAATCAGAAAAAATGCCTATTATGACTCGGTCACTCTGATGATCATTTCAAAGGATGTGAAAGCCTTTGACGGGGTGAACGAAGCGCTGGTCGGCATGGGAACAGACCTCAACCGTGAGATTGCGGAAAATCTGGGATTAAATGCGGAAGGCTTTGAGGCAGTTACGGCAAATGATTTCTTCATAGCGGCGGACTGCGACAGTGAAGAAGTCTTTCAGAAGGTCATTGAAAATGTAGATGAGATGCTGAATAAAAAGGCGGAGAAGAGCAAGGCAGAATATGTTCCGCCGACCCTGGAAGGAGCATTGAAAGTAGAGAAAGACCTGAACATGGCGGTCATCTCCGTGCCTGGAAGATATGCCGCGGACGTTGCAAGGGACTGTCTGGAGCATGACATCAACGTGATGCTTTTCAGCGATAATGTTACCATTGAAGAAGAGAAGGAACTGAAGGAATATGCCGTATCTAAGGAGCTTCTGGTCATGGGGCCGGACTGCGGAACTGCGATCATCAACAATGTGCCGCTTGCATTTGCAAATGTGGTAAAGAGCGGCAATATCGGTCTTGTATGTGCATCCGGAACCGGCGCCCAGGAGGTATCCAGCATCATTGACCAGTTAGGCGGCGGAATCTCACAACTCTTGGGAACCGGCGGAAGGGATCTGAGGTCGGAGATCGGCGGTCTTATGATGAAGCAGTGCTTAAATGCATTGATCGAAGACGCAAAGACAGAGATCATCGTGCTTGTTTCCAAGCCGCCGGCAGCAGAGATCGAGAAACAGATTTTCGAGATTGCCTCAAAGACAGAGAAACCGGTTGTGGTATGTTTCATTGGTGGAAATGTAGAAGAGATCAAAAAGTCCGGACTGTATGTGGCCGTTTCCCTGGAAGACGCGGCGCATAAGGCGGTTCAGCTTGCAAAGGAAGAAACGGTCACCGATTTCACCACATTCGCCATGGGACAGGAGAAAGCGGAAGAGCTTGCTGCGGAGGAGGTCTCCAAAATGGCTGAGGGACAGAAATATGTCCGCGGCCTGTATACAGGAGGAACCATCTGCGATGAAGCCATGAAGCTTTTGATCGATGACCTGGGCTCGATCAGGTCCAATATCCCGCTGAAACCGGAGGACAGGCTGGAGGATGCAAGAAATTCAGCTTCTGTTGAGCATACGTTCCTTGATTTTGGGGACGATGAGTTTACCGTGGGGCGTCCGCATCCGATGATTGATCCCTCTCTTCGCGCGGAAAGGGTCGCAGAGGAGGCGAAGGATCCGCAGACAGCGGTGATCCTTGTGGACTGTGTGATCGGATATGGTTCTCACGAGGATCCGGCAAAGGAGCTGTCAGACGCGGTCCGTAAGGCAAAAGAGACTGCGGCAAAGGAAGGCAGATATCTTTCTGTTGTGGCGACCGTCTGCGGCACGGAAGGGGATCCCCAGAGCAGGACGGCGACTTCGCTGCAGCTGGCCAATGCCGGGGCGATCGTACTTCCGTCCAATGCACAGGCAACCCGATTTGTTCAGACGATTCTGAAAAAACTGCAATAGGAGGCGAAGATCGTGAGCAGAGTGAATGAATTATTTGAAAAGAAACTATCGGTCGTGAATTTTGGGATTGAATCCTTTTACAGAGATCTGCAGGAGCAGAATGTTTCTTCCGTACATGTGGACTGGAAACCGATCGCAGGCGGGGATAAGAAAGTCGCAGGATATCTGAAAGCCCTCAAAAAAGAAGACCTGACGGAAAAGATTGAAGCGGCAAACCAAGAGGCGCTTTCCAGGATCCTTTCGGCACAGCCGGTACTGGTGGGAATGTCAACGGCGGGAGAGGCAATCCCGGGGATGACACCCAAGACCATCCTGCATGCAGGACCTCCGATCGCGTGGGAAAACATGTGCGGACCGATGAAAGGCGCGGTCATGGGCGGTCTGATCTATGAAGGACTGGCAAAAAATCTGGAAGAGGCGGAAAAGGTGGCGGCAAGCGGAGAGATCACCTTTGACTCCTGTCATCACCATCATACGGTGGGACCGATGGCCGGTATCGTTACATATTCCATGCCGGTATGGCATGTCGTAAACAAAACCTTTGGAAATGACTCGTACTGCACGATGAATGAAGGCCTCGGAAAAGTGCTTCGCTTCGGGGCATGTGATCAGGAAGTATTTGACCGTCTGGATCGTATGCGCAAGGAATATTATCCGGTATTAAAAGAGGCATTGGAGATCCACGGTGAAATCGATATGAAGGTCATGATCGCCCAGGCGCTCCAGATGGGAGATGAGGGCCATAACCGGAATAAGGCAGGGACATCCCTTTTTATCCGGGAAATCCTGACAGACATTTATAAGACGCGTTTTCCGCTGGAACAGCAGCAGGCGGCGATTGAATTTATCAATGGAAATGACCATACTTTCCTGAATCTGTCTATGCCGTCCTGCAAGTCTATTATGGATCCGACTCTGGGGATTCCTTACAGTACTGTTGTTTCTACCATGGCGAGAAACGGCGTGGAATTTGGAATCCGCGTGTCCGGTATCGGAGCAGACCAGTGGTTCACCGCACCTGCGGAATATATCAAGGGGCTGTATTTCCCGGGATTTTCAGAAGAGGATGCAAATCCGGACATCGGCGACAGCTGCATCACGGAGACGACGGGCATCGGCGGCTTCTGTATGGCGGCGTCCCCGGCTATCGTTCAGTTTGTCGGAGGGCAGGTACAGGATGCGATCAATTATTCCAGCCAGATGTATGAGATCACCGTTGGAGAAGGAAACGCATATAAGATTCCGGTATTGGATTTCAGGGGAAGCGCAACAGGGATCGACATCATGAAGGTCATTGAATCCGGAATCCGCCCGATCATCAATACCGGCATCGCGCATAAGGAATATGGGATCGGTCAGGTTGGGGCAGGACTGGTAAACCCGCCGGAGGCTTGTTTTACAAAAGCGCTTGAAGCATGCGCAAACGCATGGTCAAAATAAAAATTAAAATTTTAAGGAGGAACAAAAAAATGAGTAAATGGGAAGACATTAAAATGTATGATCTGAGTATTCCGATCGGAGTAAGTACACCGCCATGGCCGACTTATGAGCCGCTGCAGGTGAAGTATTTCAAGCGTCTGGCGCCCAACGGAGCAAACGGCCAGCTGCTGACACATTCCAATCATCTGGGTACTCATCTGGACGGACCGCGTCATTTTGATACGGCAGGAAGAGACATTGCGGCGCTGGAGCTGGAAAAGCTGGTTGCTCCCGGTGTGATCGTGGACTTAAGTGATCAGGCGGAGGACTGGGGAATCTATACGCCGGAGGATATCGAGAAACGGGTAGAAGTGAAAGAAGGCGATATCCTGATCATCAATACCGGATATCACAAGTATGGCTTTGACCAGCCGGAAGCGGATGAACGCCGTTATATGCTCAGGCATCCCGGCCCGTGTCTGGAATTTATTGACTGGGTACGTGAGAAGAAGCTGAAATGGGTCGGCGTAGACTGCGGATCCGCAGACCATCCGATGAATACAAAGATCCGTGACTGGGAACCCATGGAAGCAGAAAAGTGCGACAAGCTGTTCCGCGAGAAATACGGCAAGTCTCTGAATGAGATCTATCCGTGGCCGGAGCATTATCAGGCAATGCACTTTGAGCTGTTTATCCAGCCCTATGAGGCAATCCATGCGGAGTGCCTCGGCGGTGAGATCGACAAGCTGTCTAATAAGCGCGTGATCATCGGCTGCTTCCCGTGGAAGTTCCAGGATGGGGAGAGCTGCATCAGCCGTATCGTGGCGTTTGATGGATTTGAGAATGTATAAAAAATATCGAAAGGGCATCCCTTAATATATATTCCTGCAGCGCGGACAAACTTCGTCCGGTAAGTTGCGGTATAATAGCAAAATAGTTCGGCCGGACTAAAGACTGAGTGGGAACAAAAAGGACATGGGATAAAAAGAAAGGAATAAAAATATGGGAAAAGATAGTGGAACTATTGAAAATGCTCGAGAATTGGCACCCGCTAAACAATTATTATTAGGATTCCAGCATTTATTTACGATGTTTGGCAGTTCTGTCCTGGTTCCGCTTACAACAGGGCTTGATATTTCGGTAGTATTATTTATGAATGGACTGGGAACCCTGCTGTTCCACTTTATGACTAAGAAAAAAGTTCCCGTATTTCTGGGATCATCCTACGCATATATTACGCCTGTGATCACGGTTGCGGCAATGTATGCGGCAGATGGCCTTGCATACGCAAGGGGAGGTATTCTGATTGCCGGTGTCGTTTATATGCTGATGTCGCTTGTGGTCTGGAAGTTTGGCACGGATCGCATCAGCAAACTCTTTCCGCCAGTCATTACAGGATCCATGATTCTGGTGATCGGTTTGAATCTGGCACCCACAGCAATTTCCATGGCTTCGGAAAACTGGGCAATCGGTATAGTCGGACTATTGATCGTTATTATTTGCAACATCTATGGGAAAGGTTTTATTAAAGTGGTACCTGTTTTACTGGCATTATGTGCGGGTTATCTTGTATCTCTGGCTGCCGGGAATGTGGATTTGACACCGATCAGGGAAGCCGCATGGATAGGAATTCCAGCATTTGCAACACCGAAATTCAGCATTACGGCTATTTGCATGGTAACTCCGGTATGTATTGCCACGATGGTGGAACATTTTGGTGATGTGGCAGCGATCGGCGGTGTTGTACAAAAAGACTTTTATCAGGATCCAGGTGTAAACCGTACACTGTTTGCGGATGGGCTTGCGACATTTGCATCGACTTTAGGCGGTGGATGTGCATTGACAACTTATTCTGAAAATACAGGAGTTCTGGCATTAACAAAGGTATTTGATCCGTTTGTTATGCGGCTTGCGGCCGGATTTGCAATTGTGCTTTCCTTTTGCCCAAAGCTTGCGGCACTTCTTCGTACGGTTCCAAGCCCTCTGATCGGCGGCGTTTCCATCATACTGTTTGGATTAGTCGCGGGGACTGGCCTTAGGACATTGCATAAGGTTAATTTTAGTAACTCGAGAAATCAGATCCTTTTTGCGATTATAGCTATTTTGAGCCTTGGAAATGCGGCGTTGTCATTCTATATAGGCAATGTAAATGTTGCAATTGCAGGAATGCCGCTTTCAGCGATTATTGCAATTATAATCAATCAGATTTTGCCGAAGACAGGCGATGAATATTTCGAAGAACAGGAAGAAAATGCTTAAAGGAGGATGAAATGAAATACGATATTCTGATAAAAAATGCGAAAACAAGGAACCGGGATGAGCTGGTAGATATCGCTGTTCTCGATGGAAAGATTACGGCCATTGAAAAAAATATCACAGAGGAAGCGTCAAAGATCATTAACGCTTCCGGAAACCTGGTAACAGAATCTTTTGTAAACGGCCATCTTCATCTAGACAAGGTATATACGCTGCAAATGGCGGGGCAGGAGGCGCTGAAAGAATATAACGGCGCGAATATGGGTGGCGCCATGACAAGCATTGAGCGTGCTGCGGATTTTAAAGCGGCATATGACGAGTCGTGGATTATTGAAAATGTAAGAAAAGCCTGTAACCTGGCTGTGAAATATGGCAATACACACATCCGCGCGTTTGCTGATGTGGATTCGAAAGCAAAGCTGGAAGGCGTAAAAGCGCTTTTAAAGGCCCGTGAAGAATATAAGGATAAAGTAGAACTTCAGGTTGTTGCCTTCCCCCAGGATGGTGTGGCACGTGAACCAGGTGCCAGGGAATTGATCAAGGAAGCATTAGAACTGGGAGCTGATGTAGTCGGCGGTATCCCGTGGATTGAATTTACGAAAGAAGATGAGCAGGATCATGTAGATTCCATGTGTGCATATGCAAAGGAATATAATAAGCCGATTTCTATGCTTCTGGATGATGTAGGGGATGCGGAAGAACGTACGCTGGAGATGCTCTGCAAGAAATCCATTGAAATAGGATGGCAGGGGCGTGTGACGGCACAGCATTGCCGCGCGATGGAATTGTATCCGGAAAATTATTTCCGCAAGCTGGTGACATTATTGAAGCAGGCTGGTGTAGGTATTGTATCTGACCCGCAGACCGGACCGCTTGCCGCCAGGGTGAAGGACCTGCTTGAAGCAGGGGTGCCGGTTGCGCTGGGACAGGATGATATCCAGGATGCGTACTATCCATTTGGAGAATGCAATATGCTCCAGGTCGCGTTCCTTGCAAGCCACCTGTTGCGTATGGTCACATTTGACGATATGGAACTTCTCTATGATATGATTACTGTGAATGCTGCAAAAGTACTCGGCATCGAAGGCCATGAACTGAAAGTCGGAGGAAATGCGGATCTGGTCGTATTGGATCAAAAGGATGTGTATCACGCAATATGGTATCACAGGGCTCCGGTTTATGTAATTAAAAATGGAGAAGAGATTACGGAGAAATAATTAAAAAGAGTGATGACTAGGATTAGTCAGAATATGTGCCTCCTGTAAAAAGCTTTATCAGGAGGCACGCTATTTTCAAGAGGAGGAAGAGGACAATGGAAAAGAATCCATCAGAACGTAATTTGAATCCCATTGCCAAAATGGGAAATGTGCTTCTGAAATTTTCTTTAAAATATATGCCGGACGCAAGTATTTTTGCGGTGCTGCTGACAGTGACCGCCTTTATCGCAGGGGTAGCGCTGACCGACCAGGGGCCGATTGAAATGATCGGGAACTGGTATAAGGGGTTCTGGGAGCTGCTCGCCTTCGCGATGCAGATGTCACTGATCGTGGTAACAGGATCCGCAGTGGCAAATTCTCCGGCGGTAAAAAAGGGAATCAAGAGAATCGCATCCATTCCAAAGAGCGGAATGCAGGCAGTCTGGCTGGTAGCAGTGGCAGTCATCCTGGTATCTTATCTGCACTGGGGACTTTCACTGATCGTAGGGGCGCTGCTGGCGAAGGAAGTCGCGAAAAATCTGAAAAGAAAAAGCATTCCTTTCGAATATGGCCTGATCGTCGCGGCAGCTTATGTAGGGCAGATGACATGGCAGGGGACGCTTTCATCGTCCATTGGGCTCTCCATCGCGTCTCCGGGACATATTCTTGAGAAAGAAATGGGAATCATCCCGATGTCAGACTATATGGGGAATTTTGTGAACATCTTTGTGACGATCGCACTGCTGATCATCCCGCCGATCTTTGCCATGCTGATGCATCCGAAAAAGGACGGGATCTCACCTCTGGAGGAGGATGCGCTGAAAGCCATTGAGGAAGAGGATGCTGAAGCATTGAAGCGCCCGGAAAATCCTACGGTAGGGGATATCCTGAATTATTCTCCGATCATTTCCTATTCCATAGGCATCATGGGATGGGTCTATATCATTTACGCATTTGCCACAAAAGGATTTTCTGCGCTGGATATTAATCTTGTGAATTTTATTTTCCTGTTTACCGGAATGATCTTACATAAAAATATCGCGAACTATGTCCGCGCGGTCAGCGAAGCAGTCAGCGGCGCGGCGGGGATCATCTTCCAGTTTCCGCTGTATGCCGGAATCCAGGGGATCATTAAGTATTCCGGACTTGTCAATATCCTTTCATCTGCGATTGTGGCAATTTCCACGCCGAAGACATTTTACCTCTGGACATTTCTTACAGCGGCGATCATCAATATGTTTGTGCCGTCCGGAGGCGGTCAATGGACAGTCCAGGGACCCATTGCAATCGCGTCGGCAGAAATGATGGGGGCAGATGTGATCAAGACCTGTCTGATGGTCGGTTATGGAAATACATGGACGAATATGTTTCAGCCGTTCTGGGCAATTGCGCTGTTGGGCATTACGGGATTGAAGGCGAAGGATATCATGGGATATTCTACTGCCATTATGATATGCGGAGGAATCGTCTATATTATCGCAAGCTTCCTGCCGATGTATTTGTAAATCAGGACAGGACGAAAAAAAGAAATGGAGAAGGAAGAATATGAAAAAAAGAATTGTGATTGCGCTTGGCGGAAACGCTCTTGGGAAGACGGTTTCCGAACAGGCGGTTGTTGTAAAGGGTACGGTGAAGGTGATCGCGGATCTGATCAGAGACGGGCATGAGGTGATTATTTCACATGGAAACGGCCCCCAGGTAGGGATGATCCAAAAGGCATTGAGCGCGCTTCATGCACAGGATCCGGAAAATTATGAAATTTGTCCGTTATATGTCTGTGCGGCAATGAGTCAGGGATATATCGGATATGATCTGCAGAAGGCGTTAAAAAATGAATTGGTAAAAAGCGGAATTTCAAAAAGGATATCTACTCTTTTGACACAGGTGGAAGTGGATTCGAAAGATCCGGCTTTTGAGAATCCGACCAAGCCGATCGGCGCGTATGTTTCCGAAGAAGAGGCAAAAAGGCTCCGGCAAACACGGGGATTCGTATTCGCGGAAGACGCGGGCCGGGGCATCCGGCGTGTTGTTGCGTCACCGAAGCCTGTAAATATTCTTGAGATCGATACGATCAGGAGCATGCTTGATCAGGGAGAAATCGTCATTGCATGCGGAGGGGGAGGAATCCCGGTTGTAAAAAATGCAGAGGATGAATATGAAGGAATAGAAGCGATTATTGACAAAGATTTTGCTTCGGCGAAATTAGCCGAATTGATCCATGCGGATTATCTGATCATTCTGACCGCTGTGGAGAAGGTGGCGATCAACTATGGAAAGCCGGATCAGCAATGGCTGAGCAGGATGTCTGTGAAGGAAGCGGAAAGGTATATTGAAGAGGGGCAGTTTGCGCCTGGTTCCATGCTTCCGAAGGTAGAAGCCGCGATGCAGTTCGCAGGTTCAGGTCAGGGACGAAGGGCGCTGATCACATTATTGGAAAAGGCGAAGGAAGGGATCGAAGGAAAGACAGGGACGGAGATTGTATGTTGCTAAGTGCGCTTTAGCAATTGAATAAAGGCTTTACACTCATATCTTATTTTGGTACAATGAGAGTATCTCATAGATGATATTTTTATATTTAATAGAAGGGAGGCAATTAAATGACCGACAAACAATTACGATATATCAATAGATTAACTGTTTTTGTAAGAAAACTATTAAAACTTGTACCGCAAGAAAAAAGAGATGAACTTGAAAATGAATTTGATTCTATCCTTTTAGAAGTCACGGAACCAGGCGAAAATTAAACGAAAGTGTAAAGTCTTTATTGAACGATTAAAGACTTTACACTTTTTTTAACGCTTTTCAGAAGATGATTCAGTATGTCGATTTACAGCATTGCCGCTTTACGCTCAAAACCGGCAATGACTTTTCCTCTGCGGAGAATATAAGGGCGGGAGGCACGGATGCGGATTGCCTCATGTACGCTTGGAGCGTCAACAATATTTAAATCTGCGTCATTTCCGATTTGAATGCCGTATTTTGCATCCGGATCAAATGCACGGGCAGAACGGGAAGTAAGCATATCCCACATAATGCGTGCAGTTTCCGGTGTGTTGTACTGTGCGCAGTAGCATCCCACCAGACCATAATCCAATGGATCACCGGTTCCGTATAGATGAAAGCCGTCGCAAATGGTATCCTGTGCCGTTATCACATTGATCCCCATGTCAACCATTTCGCGGATCCGTGTAACACCACGTGTACGCGGTTCCTGGTCGATTCCCATGATTGCCATCGTCTGTGTATTGGCACAGATATTGACATCCGCATTCTTCAGCATTTTCATGACTTTAATAGCATGAGATTGGTTTTGATATGTGATCGATGTACAATGACCGCCTGTTACACGTCCCTGCCAGCCTCGTTCCATTGTTTTCCATGCCGTATATTCCAGTGAGCGGTCAAACATATCTTTTGACTGGTCAATGTGCATGTCGATCAGGGCATGATATTTTTCCGCCATATCAAATACAAAATCAACATGTGCGCGGGCATGCTCATCAAGCAGTTCCGCAGCAGGCATTCCGCCGACAACATCACAGCCCATTTCCATAGCTTCTTCCATCAGCTTGTCTGTACCCGGATCGCAGTAGATGCCTTCCTGAGGGAACGCGACCAGCTGGAGATCACAGATGTCTTTCGTCGCCTCCTTTGCGAGCAGTAACCCTTTTACCGCGTTCAGATTTGGATCAAGCATACTGATATCAATATTAGAACGCAGTTTTGTTGTCCCATACATGACACAGTCACGAATCGCTCGTTCTGCGCGGCGCGCGACATCCTCGGGTGTATATTTGCGGATCCGCTCATGCATCACAAAGATCGCGTCCTCCAGAGTCTCTTCCGTACTGGAGATCCAGTTCTCTTTGCCAAAGCTCTGACGTCCCTGCTCGTAGGAGGTATATGCTTTGTCAAAATGCATATGGGTATTGACAAAGGTGGGGCATGCCATCATACTGTTGGCTTCGATGACTTTCGTTCCGTCAGAAGCGGTTATGTTTTCAGAAATTTCCTTATATTTCCCATTTTCGTCAATCAAAATATCGGCAATGGTTCCGGTTCCGTTTATATTTGCTTTTTTAATAAGTAGCATTTTTAATCCTCCTGAAAATTATTTTTTTTTAAATCTTATTTTGAGATCAATCATTCTGGTTCCAATGTATCCGCATCAGGAATGCGTTAGCTTTCCTGCTCTTCTTTGTTTTTCAGCATGTGATTCAGAAGCAGGTTTAATACGATACCCACTACAACTGATAAAAAAGTAGGGGAAGTCACGAGCATGTTGATGAATGACGGTAATCCGGAGGCCCACTCAGAAAATGTAGAAGCGCAGTGATAAGGAAGCATGACTGCGATCGACAGAGTAGATCCGGCAATTACGGTATTTTTTAAAGTGCGTTCATCTGATACGATCGTATCGATACCAGAGAACATGATCGTTGCGGCTGTGATCAAGAACACGGATCCGATTACAGAACGCGGAATTCCTGACAGGATATATGCTAATTTGGGGCATACACTGTATAATAGAAAGAAAACAGCAGCAACCATTGTTACAATGCGTGAGCAAACACCTGTTGCGGAGATAATGCCAATATTTTGAGTGTAAGAAGTACAGGGAAGACCGCCGAAAAATGCAGTAGCGGCGCATCCGAAGCCTTCCGCCATGATACCCCGGTCAATGTGTTTAACCTGGAATTTCTCATTGCAGGCGCTGCAGGTAGCTGCGTAATCACCCACAGATTCAAACATGGACCCGATGAAACCGGCAAATACTCCGATAAACGCAAGCGGCAAAAACTCGATCATTGCGCCGGGCTGTCCTTCCAGACCTGTAAAAGGAAACAGCTTTGGCATGGAAAACCAGGGAGCAGCGGCAACAGCGTCCCAGTTAAATGCTCCTGTGACAGTACCGCCGAATACGCCTACAACAATAACTGTGATCAGAATAAACCCCTGGGAAAGGATTCCTTTACATTTAAATTTTAAGATCAGAGCCAAAATGAATGCGATCAGGGC
The DNA here is from genome assembly GCF_003885045.1 of Schaedlerella arabinosiphila. Classification (GTDB taxonomy): domain Bacteria; phylum Bacillota; class Clostridia; order Lachnospirales; family Lachnospiraceae; genus Schaedlerella; species Schaedlerella arabinosiphila. The sequence goes on from NZ_RHJS01000002.1 coordinate 634,953, forward strand.
CAGGATCAGAAACTTTGGAGTTTGGTTGGATAATGTCCATTGGATCGCGATTCTCGCTGCCACAAAGCCGATGGATGTCACAACAGAGCCGATGACAACCGGCGGGAGAAATTTTCTGATCTTACTCATGATCCGGCTTAAGCCCAAAAACCCTTCTACCAATCCGCCGATGATCACAGCACCCCAGATTGCAGGCAGACCATATACCGACGCGGCAGATCCCATGGATGCGGCCAGAGCAGAGGAAGGTCCCTGCACGATCGGCAGACGGTTTCCGATGGTTGCCTGCAGCAAAGTACAGAACCCCATGCATAAGAATGATGCGCTGATCATGGTGGGCAGAACGGAAGTACCGTCTAATCCAGCCAGGGAAACAAAAAGTGATGCCCATATGAAAGGTGTAAAATCTACAAGGGTAATCTGCAGAGCAAAGTACGCGGTTTTCCACCATGGCCTGGGGACATCTTCGATTCCATAGGATATCTCAATATTTGATTTTGTTTCAATATTAAATACTAATTCTTCCGGATTATACATCATGCAGTCTCACCTCCTTAAAAAATTCATACATCATAATGCCCGTCCTTTGGTTCATAAAGTACCTCCTCCTTTTTAAATCGAATGTTTAAATATTGGTTGTTTTATATTATAATTGTCAGATTTTTTGAATTCTATATGAAGGGTTCACAAATTCTTTTAGTGCAATTTTGTGAAAATGATAATGGAGATTTTGAAAAAAATGTAATAATTCAACAAAAAAGCAGGAGCTTTTTTCGCTTCTGCTTTTTCAGGTCTTTCTATTCTGTTTGTAACGATTCAGCAATATTTTAATTTATATCACTTTTTTTCACCTAAATCTTTATACAGGCTTAATGCCAGTTCCAGCCGGAAACGGTCTTCATAATGATTGATATTCAGATTTGTAATTTCAATAATATTTTTCAAACGATAGGTGATGGTATTATAATGTGTATACATATCCTTAGATACCTGCCGCAGGTTTCCCATATTTTTAAGATAACATTCCAGTGTACGAAGTAATTCCGCGTTTTTTGTCCTGTCATATTCGATCAGCCTGCCGAGAGTCTCCTGGACAAACATATCTATTTCATGATTTGGATTATCTGCGCAGATCAGTCTGAGAACATCCAATTCATCAAAACATGTGAAAGACCGTTTACAATTTTGGGCTGCTCTCAGGGCGATACGCGCTTCACGGTCACTTTGAGCCAGACCGGTTATTCCGGTATGAGGGCGGCCGCAGCCGGCGGTAATATTTAAAGTTCCATAATGATTGGCTACGCTATTGGAAAATAAGGTGCACAGCCTGTTTAAATCTGAAAGATTCCTGTTTTCACCAGGAGCGCTTAGTAAGACAATATGCTCTCCGGTGTCCTTGATCGTACGAATGGAAAATCCATATCCTTCAAAGTAACTCCGCATATTATTGAACAACAAACTGTGTTGAATATCGGCTACATAGCTATTGGCACTTTTCTGGCTGGATACCCGCATACGTATGATGACATGGGCTTCTTCCGCAAGAATACCAAGCTCAGCAGCTCTGGATAACTCTGTTTGTTCGTCCAGAATCTGATCGGACAGCAAATGAAAAACATAATTTGTGAAATCATCTTTCCGAAAAGCCTGCTTTTGCTGCTCACGGGTGATCTCGAGCGGTACGACATGCTGGATCTGGTACAATATTCGGGGCTCTGGATTTACTTCAAAGACTGAAGAATACAAATAAAGATATCCAAAAGAATGATCCCCGCTTTTTAATTCGTACATTTGTGCCTTTTCAGCAAAAAAATCCGAAGTCTTTTCGGCAGAAAGATCAGCAAAAAAATCCAGATCTTCTGGACAAATATGAAAAGCCTGCCGGGTATTTATGGTGTCAAGAATCATGACACTGTTATTCATGAGCGCGGAAATCATACAGACGATATCTTCCAAAGCAGCGCCTTCAATAATCGTACTGGTGAGCATTTTATTTGCTGTCAGTGCTTCTTCGAGACGAATGGTCTGACGTCTCAAAAGTTCATCGGAAATGGCTTTTGTTAAGGATGAAAATTGTACGCCTTTTGGCAGTTCAATTAAGGGGATGCCCAGCATATCCGCCTGTGTGATCATAATGTCCGGTATTTTTTTCAGATATGGATAAGGTTTGATAAAAATTGCGGACATTCCGCTGTCAGAAACATTTAATACAAATTTGTCCAGTGCTTGTATATCATTATGAATTGCGTGACAGGCGGTTACAATGATCTCATTTTTTGAAAGCCACAGATAGTAATCAGGAGTGTCACTCAGATTGATCCCCAAAACACGTAAATCAAGCCCCTTATAGCCGGCAAGAAGCGTATGTCCTTCAAAAGCGGGTAATTCTAATAGTTCAGCAACTGTTGGATAAAAAGAATGATCAACAGAACCTTCCATCGTTCTCCCTCCCTTAGAATCATGGAATGCAGGATACCCGGAACAGATGAAAAAAGTTTCGGGCATTCCACTGCATTTGTTATTAAATTTAGTATAAAGCAGGAACAACCTGTTCTGCAAGAGGGAAATAAGGAGGTTGCTTATCATATTTGCGTTATTTTGGTAAAAGTTATATGGATTTGCGGAAATGGTATATGCTGACTCCATAGGTTGACGTATGACTGTGAAAATGTCATAAAAATGAGCTCCCTCTTTTGTGTGGATTCACTAAAAAAATGGAACTTAGGAACAATATATTGACAAGATTTTACATCGAAATTATAATGAAGCTAAATTGGTTCTACCACTGAACCTCAGAACCAATATAAACTCTAAAAGGTATGAAAAGTGACTGTCTGACGGTATCCTGTATTCGCTGTTTGATCTGCGGTAAGAGACAGGCAGCCATGATTCCGAGAGCCTATCAAAAAGAAAAGGAGGAATGGATTATGTCCGAAACTGAAAATCAAGATCTGCTTGCCATGACGCATCTGGGGGAGGAGCCGTCCAAGTACATGAAGTCTGTGACACCGCCGATTTTTATGAACTCACTTCATGTATTTGACACGGTGGATGAATATTTTTCCGTGGACATCTTCAAGGATGAATATTACTACGGGCGTGCATCGAATCCTACGGTTGCGATTCTGGAGAAGAAGCTGGCGGCGCTGGAGCACGGCGTCAGGGCGGTTGCATTTTCCGCGGGGATGGCTGCATGTACGGCGGCGATCATGGCAGTCTGCAAGATGGGAAGCCATATCATCTGCCTGAAAGAAAGCTATGGTCCGGTGCAGCATCTGCTGGATGATTTCCTGATCGAAAAGATGAATGTGTCGGTGTCCTATGTCCGTGGGACAAAGCTGGAGGATTTCGAAGAGGCAATCCGCCCGGAGACGGATCTGATCATTTTGGAGAGCCCGTCTACCCTGCTGTTTTCCGTCATTGACCTGGAGGGGGTCGCAAAACTGGCGAAGGAGCACGGGATCAAGACGTATATTGACAATACATATTCCACGCCGGTATTCCAGAAACCGCTGGATATGGGAATCGACATTGTCATGCATACCATGACGAAATACATCGGCGGGCACAGCGACCTGTCCGGAGGGGTACTGATCTCCAGGGACGAGGAGCTGATGAGGGGGCTGATGATCCAGAGGGACCGGTTCGGAAGTATCCTGGGGCCGATGGAGGGATGGCTTGCAATCCGCGGCCTGCGTACATTGGATGTGAGGATCAGGAGACATTATGAAACCGGGATGCAGGTTGCGGAGTATCTGGAAAAGCATCCGAAGGTGAAAAAAGTGTATTACACGGGGCTGAAATCCCATCCCCAGTATGAGCTTGCGAGAAAACAGCAGAAGGGCGAGTGCGGGCTGATGAGCCTGGAGATTGACGGGGATGAGAAAGCGACGGCCAGATTTGTGGACGCCCTGAACATATTTGAGCGGGGCTGTTCCTGGGGCGGATTCGAGAGTCTTGCGATTGCGTATACTTACAACTGGACCCAGGAGCAGCAGGACTTCCTGGGAGTCAACCGGAGCATTGTAAGGCTTCACTGCGGCCTGGAGGGCGCTCAAAATCTGATCGAAGACTTAAAGCAGGCATTGGAAAAGGTATGATGGAGGTGGATTATGGAAGAGAATAAAATCGAAAAGACAATCAAAACGCCGAGTCTGGGACTGGCAGTCCTGCCGCTGATTTTTATGTTTGTGGTACTGTTTACGGGACTGATTATTTTTAAAGTAGATATCAAGGTACTTTTGCTGCTCTGCGCGGCATTTACAATCGTGCTCTGCATGTATCTGGGGCATACCTGGAAGGATGTGGAAAATGAGATTGTTGATAAACTGGCAAAAGCATTTCCGGCGATCATGATCCTGATCACGGTTGGACTGATGATCGGCGCATGGATCGTGAGCGGCACCATTCCGTTTCTGGTTTATATCGGCCTGCAGATCATCAACCCAAGGTTTATCATTGTGACCTCCTTCCTCGTAACCGTGATCCTGTCTGTCAGCACAGGGACATCCTGGGGCGCGGCGGGAACGGTGGGAGCGGCTTTGATGAGCGTGGCGGCGGGAATGGGCGCTCCCCTTCCGGCCGTAGCAGGCGCGATCGTGGCCGGCGCTTATTTCGGGGATAAGATGTCGCCCCTTTCCGACAGCACCAACATGTCCGCCATCGCCACCAACACAAACCTGTACAAGCACATCGGGCATATGTTCTATACCACGGTGCCTGGATTTATTGTAAGCTGCGCGGTTTATATCATTGCCGGGATTTCCTTTGCCAGCAGCGGCGCGATCGGGCAGGTGGATGAGATTATCAAAACACTGTCACAGCTGTTCAATCTGAGCATGCCTGTGGGGCTGCTGCTTCTGGTGCCGCCGGTAATCGTCATTTACGGTTCCTTAAAAAAGAAGCCCACGATTCCGGTTATGTTCATCTCTTCCGCGGTTGCAGTCCTGATCGCCATGTTTGTTCAGGGATTTTCTTTTGAAACCTGTGCAGCCAGCATGGTGGGCGGATTCAAGATGGAGATGTTTGTGAATCCGACTGTGGATTTGGAAAATATCGTGAAAGAGGTTCCGAACCTCTTGCAGCGCGGCGGTATGTCTTCCATGATGAATACGGCGCTGATGGCGTTCTGTGCCTTTGGATTTATCGGGGCGCTGACAATCGCAGGCTGTCTGGACGTGATCCTTTCCCAGATCATGAAGCACATCCACAGCACCGGGCAGCTTATTACGGTCACAGCGATCCTCGGCGTGATCATCATTACCGTGATCGGAGAGGCTTCGGTTACATTCCTGATGATCGGGGGCTTATTCAAGGATGAATACATTAAGCGGGGATTGGAGACCAAAAATCTGTCCCGTACACTGGAAGACAGCATTACGGTGGTGGAGCCGCTGGTACCCTGGTCACTGGCAGGGGTGTACATGACCTCCACCCTGGGAGTGCCGACCGCACAGTACGCGCCCTGGGCATGCCTCTGCTATACAGGCGTTATCTTCGCGATCATCTGGGGATTTACAGGATTTGGGATTGCGAAGATCAAAAAAGGCGGAGACAATTACGACGATTATGTAGAGCTTACGGGAACGGAACTGTGAGAAACAAAAGAAAAAGCATTTCCTGAAAGCAGACAGCGATTCAGAACAGCGGACAAGAGATACGTCTGCTGTTCTGAATCATTTTTATAGGAAATTTCGTCTCTTATCAGAGAAAATCCCTGCGGCATACCGGCTTCAGGGCGTACCGCCGTCTTCTGAGATCAGAGAAAATCCATGGGTATTGATGGCGTCAATCGCGCGCAGGGCGGCTTCCGTATCCTGCCGTATGATCGCTTCGGCCAGCTTTAGATGTTCCGGTACTGTGAAAAGCCATACGGAATTATTTTCGCTGGCGGCGCTCTCCCTCCGGATAAACCGGTCGTCGCGGATCTTATCGATCAACTGATGAATGACAGAATTGCCGCCCATCTCATAGAGCTTGGTGTGAAACCCATGATCCAGGGTATGGCTGTAAATATGATTCTGGTATTCCTCCTGCATGTCCATTGCCAGGGAAAGGAGCTCCTGCTTTTGCTTTGGCGTACCGCGCACCATGGCGTTCAGTATGGTCTTGTGCTCCAGGGTATCCTGAAGCTCCTGCAGTTCTTTTGCGGTGAAATCCGTGAGCCGGACGGACAGAACGCTTTTTCCATTGTCAGGAGTATTGATAAAAACGCCGCTTCCTGTCTTTACATAGATCAGTCCGCGGTCTTCCAAGATCCGCAGCGCCTCCCGGACAGAATTGCGGCTTGTCTGGAGCATGGCCGCCATATCGCGTTCGGAAGGGAGCTTGTCCCCGGGCTGTAGGTTGTTCATTCGGATATAATTATAAATCGAGTCGGAAATTTTCAGATATAGGGAATCTTTTTCAACGGGTTTCAACTTGATTTCTCTTTCTTCCATAGTGGGCCTCCTTTTTTTGGAGCGCCGGATCATATTCTCACGCAGTCGGCGGGAGGAAAAAACGCCGCAGACAGTTTTTTTCGTATGAGAGCCGGCATCCATACCTGATTATACGGAAAAGAATGACAGACGTCAAGTTTTCGCTGTTGTGAGGGGAATGGCTTGCTAATTTTGATTACTAATGCTAGTATAAGATTATAAGAAAATTTTTCTGGATGATTAGAGGTGATGGCAGGTGACAGATATTCTTGAAGCAGTGAACATTCAGTGGCATCCGGGCTTTTATGGTGCGGCAGAATTGGAATTTTTATCAAACAAAGGTGATCTTGAATTTCAGAGGGAATTTAATCTGAGTAAAGAGCCCATCCGGATGGATCTGCTCATCATCAAGAAGCTTGCGGATGTTCGGATAGAGAATGAACTTGGACATATTTTTAAAAAATATAATGTCGCTGAATTTAAAAGTCCGGACGATGCTCTCTCCATAGACGACTATTACAAAACAGTAGGCTATGCCTGTCTTTATAAAGGATTAGGAGAAACCGTAGACCAGATTCCGGCGAACGAACTGACCATCTCCATCTTCCGGGAAAGCTATCCAAGGGAAATGTTTGAAGTGATGAAGAATCTAGGAATGGAGATTAAAGAGCAATATCCGGGAATATATTATATAAGTGGAAAACAGGTCTTGTTTGATACACAGATCGTGGTGACAAAACAGCTTGATAAAGAAAATCATCGTACATTACGTGTTCTTTCAAAACGTGTGAAAGAAGAGGATGTCCGGGCATTTGTTGAAAAAGCTGCGCAGATATCCGAACCAGGAGATAGAAACAATGTAGATGCAGTCCTACAGGTCAGCGTTTCTGCAAATAAGGAGATTTATGAGGCAATCAGGAGGTGTGATAAAGTTATGTGTGAAGCATTGAGAGAACTTATGAAGGAAGACTTAGAACAAAGGGAGCAGGAAACATTGCTTAAAGCAATTAGGAATCTGATGGAAACAATGAAATGTAGTGCAGAGCAGGCAATGGTGGCACTGAAAATTCCAGATGCTGACAGGGGAAAGTATATTGCAAAATTGTAAAAAAATCCGGATTCAGTTTATATATTCAGAATACTTATCAGAAGATAGAATGAAAATGGAGATTATAACAAGCACAATTGCCTGCAGCGTCCCCAAAAGCCTATACAGGGCATCTACCCAAGTCATCCCGTCATCTTTTACGATTAGCCCCCGCAGAAGCAGGCGGTTCAAATAAAAGGAAAAGGTTTCCGAGTACACAGAATCCTTGTTGATTTTTAATGTACTGATTGCAGTCTATAATGTCAGCATAAAATGTCCCTCCTACTTAAAAATAATAAAGTGCCCTGCTTAAGTTTGACGTTAGATTGTCAGAAAGCAGAGAGAAGCAATGGTTACATGTCACACCCCGACCAATCACCACGCTGATTGGTCGGGAGGATGCACATAAAAGCTGGTATTCAGGCCGCCCATTGCCGAAGGCAATTTTAAATGGCGGCCTGAGTTACAGGGCACGCCTGGTCAAGGTGTGACCTGTAACAGCAATGCTGTTGTGAGCAGCAACCAACAAAATATCAATAGACTTCCCCCCGCCGCCTGTGTTATACTGTCATAAAAACAGACAGGGGAGTGCCAAGAGACCATGTACCGGATTCTTATCATTTACATAGCTGCGCTCAGCATACTGACATGGGCCCTGTTCGGAATCGACAAGTGGAAGGCTGTCCGCGGGAAATGGCGGATCAGGGAATCGACCCTGCTGGGCCTCTCGCTCATCGGCGGGGCGGCGGGCGGTCTGGCCGGTATGTACCTGTTCCGGCATAAGATCCGGAAAAGCCGTTTCCGGATCGGAGTGCCCCTGATGCTGATTGCACAGGCAGTTCTTTTATGTGTATTAGTTAAGGTAAAATGAAAATCAGGAGAAAAGAGTGCAAAAATCGACAGTTCATTTTTGCACTCTTTCCGTATATTTCGATCCCGTAATCCAAAAGAACAATTTTTTGATCCGTTTGGGATAAGCAGTATCAAGAGAAAAAAACGCACCGGCCATATAATGGAAGAAAATGAAGAAGGAAGGAAAAAGACATGGAGAAGAAAAAAGTGGTTGGCTTTTCTTTTGGAAGGAAAATGTCCAATACGGAGGTTATGATCAAGGAAGCGCTGCTTGTCTGTGAAAAGGCGGGCATGGAGATCCAGTTTCTGCGCTGCGACGACCTGAATATTCACATCTGCACGGGCTGCTGCTCCTGCGTGGCGGGATTGATGATGGGGAAAGGCCGGGGGCACTGCATCCATAAGGATGATGATTTTCATATCATCGAGGAGGCGTTGATGTCCGCGGACGGGGTGATCGTCGGATCGCCGACCTATGAATTTGCGCCCACAGGCAATTTTAAAGTTGTATGCGACCGGATCGGGCCGGCACATGACAAGACATTTAGGGGGCCGGCCATCGAACAGGGGATCGCACAGGGAAAAGCTCCCGAAAGCTATCCGGACCCGAGAAGTACAAAGCCGCGTGTCGGCGCGCTGATCACGGTGGGAGGCGCAAGGACCGAGAACTGGCTGTCATTGTCCCTGCCGAACATGTATGAATTTACATTTCCCATGGGGATCGACGTGGTTGACAAGTACAAATATTTTGGAGCCATGAACATAGACCATGTGCTGGGCAGGCCCGACGTGATGGAGAGAATGGCAAAGCTGGGACAGAACATCGTGGACGCCCTGCAGGCAGAGACAGAAGAGGAGCGCACCCGCTACCGCGGAGACGACAAGGGAGTCTGCCCGGTCTGCCACGAGAGCATCCTGACCGTCGGCTACGGCGGCAATAAAGTAGAGTGCCCGGTGTGCGGAATCGAAGGAACACTGGAGCTTGTAAACGGGGAAATCCAGGTGACATTTTCCGAAGAGCAGCAGAACCGTTCCAGGCTGCGCGACGCCGGAAAGTGGGAGCATTCCAACGAAATCCGAGACGGCGCCATGACCCAGAAAAAGGTGGAGAATTTAAAAGAACTGAAAATGAAATATCTGGGTGTGGGAGAAGCGTAACAAATAAGGAGCGGCAGTAATATAAAGTATTTTCCAACTGTGCGGTTGCGATCCAACCGCATAGCCGGAGTGTTTTTTTAGGGAGAAGAGCAGATGCGGTATGAGATCATCAGATGCCAGTTTTCCACAAAGAAGGAGCAGGGGATGCACCTCCATCAGGATATCGAGATCCTCTATGTGCTGGACGGTTCGCTGGCGATTGAGTATGAGGAGGAAGCCTATTTTCTCGGAACCGACCAGTTCATGCTGATCAATTCCAATGTGCGTCATGGGTATCATGCCGTGCCGGACTGCGGGGAGAACCCGGGCAGCGGGAAAGCGGATGAAATCCTGCTGGGGAGCCTGCTGATAGACAATAAAGTGCTGACGGAGATGTTTGGGGGAGAGCAACAGTTTTTTTGGTGCAATTCTGCCCAGGAGCAGTCGGAGAGCTACGAAAAAATGCGCTATTTCATCCGGCAGGTATTCAACTATTACCAGACCACGGAAGGCCAGGGGATCGCGCTCAAAAACAGCGTTTATTATCAGCTTATCTACCTGATCACGACGGATTTTATCGTGAAAAAGGGGATGAGGAAATTTGAATCCCTGCGAGGAATCCGGGACGAGCGGATGAATGAGATCCTCAGCTATCTGATGATGAACTACCGGGAGCCGATCACCTTGAAGGAACTGGCGGACCGCCTGTTTTTGTCTCATACATACCTGTCCAAATACATCAAAAACAATTTTGGGATGAGTTTTTTAAAGCTTCTGAACAATATCCGGCTGGATCATGCAGTGAGCGACCTGCTGTACACGGATAAGACCATACTCAAGATCGCCATGGACAGCGGTTTCCCAAACCAGGCCGGGCTGAACCATGCGTTCCGGGAATGCTATCATACCACGCCGGCAGAATACCGGGAGCAGATGGCGGAAAAGCTGGACCGGGGAGAGCAGGAGGACAGCAGCCAGGTCAGGGAAAAGGTCGAACAGTATCTGACCTCCAACCTGGTCAGGACTTCGGAGGCTGCGGATTCCATCGTACAGGAAATGGAGATCGACACAACCCAAAAAGAGGAGATAAAACGGAGCTGGTGCCGGATCATCAATGTGGGCGCGGCATCGGACCTGCTGCGTTTCGATGTCAGGGAACAGCTCCGCTACATCAAGGAACAGCTTCATTTTGAATATGTACGGTTCTGGGACATTCTCACCGACGAGGTGATGATTGAGCTGAAGGAAAAAAACTCCCGGTACAATTTCAAGCTCATTGACCAGATCTTTGATTTTTTGATGGAAATCGGCGTGAAGCCGCATGTGGAGCTGGGATTTAAAGGGAAGGACTTTTTCGTGGAAAAGGTGGGGCTCAAGATGCTCAGCCAGAATATGGAAAATCAGATCATGCTGCTGGAGAAAAACAGGGTGCTTCTGGAGGAACTGATCCGCCACCTGACAAAACGCTATGGAATCAGCACCGTGGAGCAGTGGTATTTTGAACTGGAGCAGAATGCGGTTGTCCAGAAACGGGTGCCCATCGGCCATTACTTTGAAGCCTTCGACGCCATCGCGGAGATTTTCCGAAATTACGTCCCCAATGTGAAACTGGGAGGGGCGGGGTTTTGTATGAACTATGTGGGGGAGGAGCTGCCCGGGATCATTGCGGAGTGGGCCAAAAGAAAGCACCATCCGGATTTTATTTCCATCTATTCCTACCCTTATCTGGTAAAGGAACATCTGCTGGACGCGGGAAGGAATCCCTACGCTCCGGACGAGGATTATCTGTATCACCAGATACGGGCCGCGAAGCAGGTGATCCGGGAGGCCGGGTTTGAGATTCCGGAATTTTTCGTGACGGAGTGGAGCTCCACCCTTTCCAACCGGAACTGCCTCAACGACGGCTGCTTTAAAAGCGCCTATATTATGAAAAATCTGATTCAGAATTACAATGAAGCGGATGCCATCGCATACTGGGTCGCCACCGACATTTTTGCCGAAAGGATTGACACGGATCATCTCCTGTTCGGCGGCTGCGGGCTGCTCAGCAGGGACGGAATCCGCAAACCGGCCTTTTTCGCATTCAGCCATCTGAACCACATGGAACACTATTTTCTGGGAAAAAGCAGGAACGCCATCGTATCCGGCGACGGAAAGGGACTTTTTTACATATGCTGCCACAATTACAAGCATTTTAATTTCCGGTACTACTCCCAGGACGAGAACCAGATTGAGGTTGAGCAGCAGCCACGCCTGTTTACGGATCATGAGGCCATCCAGATGAGTTTTAAGCTGCACCCGGTCAACAATGGGATATATCAGGTGAAGGTCTATTCGGTGAACCAGGAAAATGGAAATGTGCAGGACGCATGGAGGAAACTGGCCTACTTCAACGCCCTTTCCGTGATCGAGATCCAATATCTGCAGACCGCCTGCCAGCCGGCGCTTACCATCCACAAGGCGGAGGCGTATGACCATACGCTGGTGGTGGAAACACGCCTGGCGGCCCAGGAGATCCAGGGAATCGTGATCGCGGAGCTGTGACGTCGGCGGACCACGGGCCGGTGAGGGCAAAAAACGAATATTATATTTTAACCTTTGCCCATGGAAAATGGAATTTCAGGCGGCAAAGGTTATTTTTATAGGAAGAAAAGCGTAAAATCCGACAGGTTTTCTGCCTGCGGATTTATTACAATACAGGTAAGGATCGAGGACGGCAGCGGGGAGTATGCGCGGCAGATGAGGGGCGCGGCCTGCTGTACCGGACTGTGAATAGTCATATAAAAAGAGAGGAGCAGGAAAAATGAAATTGACAGAACAGCAGAAGAACCGGGTGGAGGATTTGTTGTCCAGGATGACCCTGGAGGAAAAGATCGGGCAGATGAACTTGGAATCGCCGTCAATTGTTGGCGGGTTTGATGTTCCCTTCGAGGAATTGATTGAGATGATGACAGACGGAAGGATTTCCCAGGAGGAATTTCAGAAGATCATGTCCACGGCCACCCGGGATTTTCATGAGGAAGATATCCGTGCCGGGCTGGTTGGGGCCATGATGGGGGATGATCCGGTGAAGGCCAACGAGCTGCAGAAAATCGCGGTGGAGGAGAGCCGGCTTGGAATCCCGCTGATCATGGGATTTGACGTGATCCACGGGCTGCGCACCGTGTATCCCATCGCCATCGCGGAGGCGGGCACATTTGACGAAGAACTGTTTGAGCGTACCGCCGGGATCGCTGCAAAGGAATCCAGGGCCCACGGGATCGGATGGAATTTTGCCCCCATGATCGACGTGGCGAGGGACTGCCGCTGGGGGCGGGTGTCGGAAGGCCCGGGGGAGGATGCGTACCTGGCGTCCCGATTTGCAAGGGCCAAGATCCGGGGATTGCAGAATGACCGGACTTCTTCGGAAAACTACGTGGCGGCTTGCTTAAAGCATTATGTGGCATACAGTGCCTGCGAATCCGGGAGGGATTACAACACCACCAGCATGTCCATTTCTCAATTGCACAATGTGTATCTTCCTCCTTTTAAAGCGGCGGTGGAGGAGGGCGCGGCAAGCGCCATGGCGTCCTTCAACGACCTGAACGGCGTGCCCTGTACAGTGAATCCCTATACCCTCCGGGAACTCTTAAAGGGAGCATACGGGATGGACGGCTTTGTAGTCAGCGACGCCAACGGGATCAAGGAATGTGTGACCCATGGGATCGCAGAGGACGACAGGGACGCGGGGATCCAGTCGGCCAATGCGGGGCTGGACATGGACATGGGTACCCATATTTACAAGGATTATCTGAAAGAAGCAGTTGAAAGCGGCGCGGTTTCCATGGAGGTATTGGATGACGCGGTGCGCAGGATCCTTTCCGTGAAAATGTGGCTGGGCCTGTTTGAGAACCCTTATGTACCGGAGGCGTCCATCGCCGGGTACGCGGGAAAAATTCCGGAACAGCATGCGGAGGTGGCTCTGGAAGCGGCGAAAAAATCCATCGTCCTTCTGAAAAACGAGGGAAATGTGCTTCCGCTCTCGAAAAAGCAGAAGATCAGTCTGGTGGGGACCCTGGCGGCCAGCGAGGAGGAGATCATCGGAGCCTGGGCCATGAGCTGGAGGAATGAGGACTGTGTGTCCATCCTGGAAGGGCTGAAAAACAGCGGGGCAGATGTAAGCTATTATCCCTGCGGCGGGCCTGAGGGGGAGATCAATCCGGACGAGATCGCGAAAGCCTGCGGCGAAGGGGATGTGGTCGTTGCGGTCGTGGGAGAGCTGGTGAGCATGTCGGGAGAGGCATCCTCCAAGGCCAATGTGGAGCTTCCGGGAAAACAGCGGGAAATGCTTTCCCTTCTGCTGGAAAAGACCCGTGCAGCAGGAAAGAAGCTGGTGACTGTGCTGATGAACGGACGTCCCCTGGCCCTGGGCTGGGAGGAGGAACATCTTCCGGTTCTGGTGGAGGCATGGCATCTGGGCGTGCAGATGGGAAATGCGGTGGCGGCGGTGCTGACAGGCGAGGAGAACCCCAGCGGGAAGCTGGCTTCCTCCTTCCCTTCCGTGAACGGCCAGTGCCCCATCTACTACAGCCACCCCAATACCGGAAGGCCGGGAAGCAAGAGCAAGTTTACGTCCCGTTACCTGGACGCGCCCTTTGACGCCCTGTTCCCCTTTGGTTACGGGCTGAGCTATACCACATTTGCATATTCAGAACTGAAGTCGGAGGAGGACAAGGACTGTCTCCGTGTGTCTGTCCGGGTAAAAAATACAGGGGACAGAAAGGGAACCGAGGTGGTTCAGCTCTATATGCAGGACGTGACGGCAAGCCTGGTGCGCCCGGTGAAGGAGCTCAAAGGGTTTTCCAGGGTAGAGCTGGAAGCCGGGGAAGAGCGGACGGTGAACCTGGAACTGAAGAAGCAGGATATGGGATTTTATAACAACCAGGGAGAATATGTGCTGGAGGACGGGCTGTTCCGGATCTATGCGGGAGGAAATTCCAGAGACTGCCTGTGTGCGGAAATCCGGGTGAACTTTTAGAACGTGTATGGGACAGAAGGCGGGCCGGGGGCCTGCCGCTTCCCGCAGTGAAGATTAGAGAACGAGGAGGAATCACCAATGCAGAAGAAATTAACCAATCCGATCATACCGGGATTTTATCCGGACCCGTCCATCTGCCGGGTGGGGGAGGACTATTATCTGGCGTGCTCCAGCTTTGAGCTTTGCCCCGGCGTGCCGGTCTTTCACAGCCGGGATCTGGCACACTGGGAGCAGATCTGCTATGCCATGACCCCGGAAAATGGATTTCACATGGAGCGGAACAGCGGCGTGGGAGGCGTCATGGCCCCGACGCTTCGCTGCCATGACGGGCTGTTTTACATCATCAATGCCAATTTCAGCGACAGGGGAAATTATATCGTGACGGCGGAAAATCCAGCCGGCCCGTGGTCTGAGCCCCATTGGCTGGATGACGTTCCGGGAATCGACGCGTCCCTCTTTTTTGACGACGACGGACAGGCGTATATCCTGGGCACCGGGGACGTGTGGGACAACGGAACCGGCGTCAAGGAGCGGGGGATCTGGCTTGCAAAATACGATGTGGAGCATTTCCGTATGCTGGGCGAGCCGGTGACGATCTTCAACAGTGCCCTCCGGGTGGGGGCTTCTCCGGAGTCGCCCCACCTGTACCATGTGGGGGACTATTATTATCTGATCATTGCGGAAGGCGGGACGGAGCATTATCATGCGGTGATGGCGGCAAGGAGCAGGGAGCTGTTCGGATTTTATGAGGGCAATCCGGCAAACCCGGTGATGACCCACCGGCACATGGGCTTTCAGAGCCCGATTATCAACGTGGGCCACGCGGATCTGGTGGAGCTGCCGGACGGAAGCTGGTATGCGGTGCTGCTGGCTTCCCGGCTGATCGAGGGGAAATGCAAGAACCTGGGAAGGGAGACGTTTATCTGCCCTGTGGTGTGGGAGCGGGGCTGGCCACTGTTTAGTCCTGAAACCGGGAAGATAGAGTGGGAATATGACGCGCCCCTCTGCCTGGTTCGGGATGGGGCAGATGGTTTGGAAGGCAGCGGGGATGCGGCCACAGCCGTAGCCGGGCCGTGGATGGATGGAAACCGGGAGGAAGGCGCAGCTGGAACGCCGGACGAACCAGGCGGTGACGCCGGAAGCGGGCAGAGCGGGTTCGGTTTGGTCCGGGAGGAGTTTGACAGCGAAACGCTGGATTTCTGCTGGTCGTTCTGGGGAAGGCCGTACCATGATTTCTATAAGATTGCGGATTCTGCGCTATATCTGAAATGCATCCGTCAGTCTTTGGCAGAGGAGCTGCGCCCTATGACGTTTGACATGGAAAAATCAGAGGCATATGAGACTGCATTTCTGGCGTGCCGCCAGTGCAGCATCCATACGACCGTCACCTGCCAGATGAAATTCCTGCCGACAGGGCAGGAAAGCGCCGGCCTAGCGGTGGTGCAGGCCATGAACCATCAGTACCATCTGGAACGGGCAAAAAGTCAGGGCAGACAGGTGCTGCGGCTCATGCTGTACACCGCAGACTACAACGTGCCTCCCTATTTCCCGGGGTTTGCGAGTACGACCTGTGAGCAGGTGATCGCGGAAACGCCGTGGGAGGCAGAGGAGATCGTGCTTCGGCTGGAAATCCGGGGAGAGCGGTTCAGGGTCTGCTTCGGGGAGACGAGGGACGAGCTCCGGGAGCTCTGCGTTGCGGACGGGGAGCTGATCAATCCGGAAAAGGTGGGATGTATGACAGGCACTATGATCGGGATGTATGCAACCGGCAATGGGGAGGACTGCGAAAACTGGGCGGAATTTGGATGGTTTGAGATGGAATAGGTTTGCGTCCCGGCCATGCGCGCCGCTGCAGGGCGCGGGTCGGGACAGTAGTATCGGGGCTGGATTCCAGCCCCATTTTGCAGCGCATTTTGCCCATTTGATAAATGGGGTGCAATCCGACAACGCATTTGCATTGCAGTAAATCGTACGCAAATGAGCTGTCGGATTGCAGCCGCACAGTTGAAAAAATTTATCAGTGTATCTTGTCTCAGCGTCTATTGACAAGGCAGAATAATGACGATATATTTATATGGGGAATGCCAAAAAATAGAAGTTCTCCCCAAGTTGAAATTGAGGAGGTTATGAAATTGAAACAACGTATTCTATCAGTTGCTTTAGCGCTGTGCTTAGTGCTTTCGTCTCAGTCGGCGGCATACGCATGGGACACTCCGGCGCCGGAAGCTGATTATATGGAAGAAGCTACATTCGGATTGGATCAACGCGATAGTGTAATCCCGACTCCGACGGAGGTCTATAATGCAATGATTGCACTGAAGGAGCAGGATGCTTATAAGGAGGGGACAACTTGGACCAATGATGAACCTTATTCGGACTCAAAGGGATATTACAGGTGGAAAGGTGGAGCTCTTGGTGGGTCAAATATTGTTGCTGTAGGCTGTGTGGCTTTCGCTTTTATACTCAGCGATGCGGCATTTGGCAACCTTCCGGCTAGGATGTATGAAAGGGACAAATTTAAATATGAGGATATTAAAGTGGGAGATATCCTTCGGGTAAATAATGATGTCCATACTGTAATCGTACTCGAAGTGAGTGATGTGGGTGTTGTTGTCGCTGAAGGAAATATCTCTACAGGAGACCACCAAGGTAAAGTACATTGGGGGCGGACAATCTCTAAGGACGAGGTAATGAGCAGCACCAGCCATTATATCACTCGTTACCCGGAAGGCTATGTTTCACCGGATGATCCCTCTGCCAACGAAATAATTGACAGTGGAACTCTTAATGGAGGACTTTCTTGGAATCTGACGAAGGCAGGTACACTGACCATCACCGGCAGCGGTGCTATGCCGGATTACAGCAGTGCTGTAGAACAACCATGGAATGATAAAAGCAGCCAAATTCGGAAGGTTGTTATCGAGAATGGCGTTACCAGCATCGGTTCCTGCGCTTTTTGGAACTGTGGGGTTCTCGACGTAGAGATTTCTTCAAGTGTGACAATGATTGGTAATAGTGCTTTTCGCGATTCTTCGATCATTTCCATGACGATTCCATCCAGCGTAAAAACCATCGGTGATAGTGCTTTCCGTGGGTGTGGGAATCTTAGTTCAGTGACTGTTTCAGAAGGGGTGGAAACCATTAACCAAAATGCCTTTTATGGCTGTACAAGTCTTACATCCATATTCCTGCCGGCCAGTATTGAAGAGGTGGGGGCTGCGGCATTTTTCCAATGCACGAAAATGACAAGCGCCACATTTGCTGCTGGCAGTAAACAGGTGAAGTTGGGCGATAATATATTTACGGGTTGCTACTATTTGATGGATGTAAAACTGCCTCAGAGTATAGACCGCATTGGTGAAGGGATGTTTCAGAACTGCGGTTTACTTGCCAGAGTAGAAATTCCGCAAGGAGCGGAAAGCATCGGAGGGTCAGCATTTGCTTCCTGTACCGGATTGCGCGAAGTTGTAATTCCTGTAAGCGTAACAACGATAGAGATAGCTGCATTTGCCAAATGTTCTCTGACCGATATATACTATACCGGCACCGAGGCACAGTGGAACAGCATCAGTAAAATCGGTGATACAGAAGCAGCAGTGTCAAAGGCGACGATACATTATAATTACGTCCCAGAACAGCCGACACCGCCCGATCAGCCGAATCCGCCCGCGCCGGATACGGATGAGCCGTTTATTGAGAACGAAACAGGCAAGAATGGCTGGGAAGCCATTAAGAATGAAGCTGCAAATGCTTCTGATGGAAAGACGATTGACGTAAATATGAACGGAGTATCCGTTGTACCCGGTTCTGTGCTTGACAGTATGAAAGGAAAGGACGTTACGATTTCCTTTGATATGGGAAATGGGATTGTCTGGTCTGTAAACGGCAGGGATGTTACAGCGGATCATGCAAACGATGTGGATTTTTCCGTACAGGTTGGGACATCGGACATTCCGCAGAATGTGATAAAGAATGTGGCCGGAAATCGTCAGACAGTAGAGCTTAATCTTGCTCACAGCGGTGATTTTGGCTACAGCGCGGTACTTAAGACCAATGTGGGTGCGGCTCATGCGGGATTATATGCAAACCTGTTCTATTACAATGAAAGAACCCGCAAGCTTGAATTTGTCTCTAATGACCAGATAGAAGAAGACGGCACTGCAGAACTGAAGTTTACACATGCATCCAGTTATGTGATTGTGATTGATAATCAGGTCATGGATGATGGAAACGGAGGCGGCAATGGCGGAGGTAACGGCGGCGGCTCTTCAGGTGGCAACGGAGGAGGTTCTTCCGGCGGCAGCGGCGGCTCTTCAGGAGGCAGCGGAGGAGGTTCTTCCGGCGGCAACGGCAGCGGCGGCTCTTCAGGAGGCAGCGGCGGATCGTCCTCTCCTGGCGGTAGTTCTGGTGGGACTTCTTCAGGAAATACTGGCGGATCTACATCTGCAGGCGGCACCGGAACGCAGGGAACAGACAGACGGTCTCCCATGACCGGTGAATAGGACGCCTTATTCGGCGGATTCAAAAGAAAACAAATCAATCAGATTGATCCAAAGGGAATGCTTGTGCCGGGGCGGTTACTGTTCACACGGTGCCGTGCACTTGCTGCACGGCGTCCGGCCAATAAAGTAACATTTGCCATAATATCCAGCCCCTCGCCGAAGGCGACTTAAAATGGGCTGGATACTGTTACTGGAGCACCCGAAGGGTGTGAACAGTAACCCGGGGCGCAGGCATTTCTTTTTATACCATCGTATTTACTTGACATATTCCGTATCCCCCTGCTATAATGCATCTACATATCAGGGAAAACAATGTCTTTTTATATCCATGTATTCAAAGATACAGCTCTGTATTTTATCAATGAAATTCCCAAGTATGGAAACCGCAACCAAATAAGCGCTTAGTATTGCATTGGAAGAAACAGGGGGCTAAGTTACATGTTACTGATGATTTCTGTGAATTTCTGTCAGAAAACACTTGCATTTTCTCTTCAATGTCATACAATTGAAAGGAGAACAAATGAAAAGAAAACTGGAACAATTAAATCTGCTGGATGATTTTTTGTTTGGGAGCATACTTTCCTATCCGGAAATCGGGGAAGAGTTCTGCAGGAAAATTTTGAAGATCCTGCTCAATGTGGATATGGATAGGCTGCATATCGTCCCCCAGAAGGTCTATTATGGCTCAGATACCGACAGGCATGGCGCACGCTTGGACGTCTACATTGAAGAGGAAAAAGGGACAGGGACAATCTATGATGTGGAGCCGGACAAAAATGATGACAGGGAGCTGAAACTTGCATTACCCAGGCGGGTCAGATTTTACCATTCCAAGATTGACGGCCGAAGCTTAAAGGCGGGGGATGATTACTCGAAGCTAAAGCAGGTGATTGTTTTGAGGATCATGTCATATGATCCCTTCGGCAGAGATCGTGTGCTGTACACAATCCGGAGCAAGTGTGAAGAAGATCCGGATATGGATTACGACGACGGCGCGGCGACCTGTTTCTTTTATACAAAAGGAAAAAAGGGCGAATTGTCGGAGGAAGCACGGGAGCTTCTGCGCTATATGGAGGATTCCAGTGCAGGCAATGCACAGAGCGAGCGGCTGAAAGAGATCCACAGTATGGTGGAGACGGTCCGGCAGGATGAGGAGGTGGCGTTAGAGTATATGAAGGTATATGAAAGAGAGCAGATGATTGAGAGGCGCGGAGAAAAAATCGGTGAGAGGAGAGGGGAGATCAAAGTCGTCCGGAATATGTCAAAGTCTATGACGCCGGATCAGATTTCGGAAGCCTCGGGACTGGAACGGGAGTATATCCAAAAAATCCTGATGCATATACGAAATAATCCGGAAGAGTCAGATGCCGGGATTGCGGCCAGGATACTTGCCGGTGATTGAAAATGAACCCAAAAGCATGATACAAAAAGATTCAGAGATCAGGCGGCCCCCATATTGATCAGGGGGCTGTTTTCATGTCATCCTATGCAGAAAAACTGCTAACAGCAGGTGTCGTTGCTGCGAACACCGTAGGGCGGGAGCAGTGCCTAAAATTCGCGGCTATGAATTGGTGAATGGTAATTTACACTTGACACATTCCGGAATCCCCTGCTATAATGCATCTACATATCAGGGAAAACAATGTCTTTTTATATCCATGTATTCAAAGATACAGTTCTGCATTTTATCAATGAAATTCCCAAGTATGGAAACCGAAACCAAATAAGCGCTCAGTATTGCATTGGAAGAAACAGGAGGCTGACAGTTACATTATTACTGACGATTTCTATGAATTTTTGTCAGAAAACACTTGCATTTTCTCTCCAATGTCATACAATTGAAAGGAGAACAAATGAAAAGAAAACTGGAACAATTAAACCTGCTGGATGATTTTTTGTTTGGGAGCATACTTTCCTATCCGGAAATCGGGGAGGAGTTCTGCAGGAAAATTTTGAAGATCCTGCTCAATGTGGATATGGACAGGCTGCATATCGTTCCCCAGAAGGTCTATTACGGCTCGGACACCGACAGGCATGGCGCACGCCTGGACGTTTACATTGAAGAGGAAAAAGGGACAGGGACAATCTATGATGTGGAGCCGGACAAAAATGATGAAAGGGAGCTGAAACTCGCATTACCTAGGCGGGTCAGATTTTACCATTCCAAGATTGACGGCCGAAGTTTAAAGGCCGGGGATGATTACTCGAAGCTAAAGCAGGTGATTGTTTTGATGATCATGTCATATGATCCCTTCGGCAGAGACCGTGTGCTGTACACAATCCGGAGCAAGTGTGAAGAAGATCCGGATATGGATTACGACGACGGCGCGGCGACCTGTTTCTTTTATACAAAAGGAAAAAAGGGCGAATTGTCGGAGGAAGCACGGGAGCTTCTGCGCTATATGGAAGACTCCAGTGAGGACAATGCACAGAGCGAGCGGCTGAAAGAGATCCACAGTATGGTGGAGACGGTCCGGCAGGATGAGGAGGTGGCGTTAGAGTATATGAAGGTATATGAAAGAGAGCAGATGATTGAGAGGCGCGGAGAAAAAATCGGTGAGAGGAGAGGCGAGATCAAAGGAGAGATCAAAGTCGTCCGGAATATGTCAAAGTCTATGACGCCGGATCAGATTTCGGAAGCCGCGGGACTGGAACCGGAGTATATCCAAAAAATCCTGATGCATATACGAAATAATCCGGAAGAGTCAGATGCCGGGATTGCGGCCAGGATACTTGCCGGTGATTGAAAATGAACCCAAAAGCATAATCCAAAAAGATTCTAGCTGTGCGGTGCTAATCCGACAGCTCACTTGCATTGCAACCGCACAGTAGGAAAAGATTCAGAAATCAGGCGGCCCCCATATTGATCAGGGGGCTGTTTTTTGTGTCACTGTATACATGAAAAACTGCCGGCAGCAGGATTTCCGCATATATTCAAGCTCCATGATTCGGTGCAAAGGCGTCTACCATGGCGTTCACAAACGCTTTCCCATGAGAATGCGCGGAAGGGTTGATGGCGATCATGGTCAGCGTCAGGGGCTTTGCGTCCGTTACCTCGATCACCTTGAAGCGGGAGCTGGTGAAAAATTCCTGGGCTACGATCATAGGGTTGAGGGTGCAGCGCAGATTGGATGCAATGTACTGCTTGATCAGGCCCAGCCGGACCGTAGAGTTGGTCAGCAGGGGACTGAAGCCGGCGGACTGGCAGCTGGAAATATAATAGTCAAAAAGGGCGGAATCTTCTTTGGAAAAACAGAAATATTCATTTCGGATTTCCGACAGACGGATGGAATTGTACCGTGCAAGCGGGTGCCGCACATTGACAACCAGGGAAAGAGGAGTCGTCTGCAGCGGATAAAAAGAGTACTCCGCGGGAATATCCCAGAGCTCCGAAAATCCGAAACAAATCTCGATCTGCGCATTTTTGAAAAAAGTGCTGTTCATCTGGGCATGGGAACACTCCAGTGTTTCGATGTGAAATCCCGGGATCTGCTGTTCAAACTGGATCATATTGACAGCAACAGGGGAATAGCTGACATTGAAAAAGGTAGCGATCTTTAAGCAGGAGGCACGCCTGGCAGAACCGGTTCGGCAGATATCCTCCATCAGATCCAGCTCGGACAGAATCCGCTCCACATGGGGCGCAATGGCGAGTCCCACCTCTGTGGGCACGGTGGCCGAGTGAAAGCGTTTGAACAGCGTAACTCCCAGCTCATTTTCCAGAGACCGGATCTGCTTGGAAAGCGCGGACTGTGAGATATAGATACTGTCCGCAGCCTTGGAAAAACTACGGTGGGTATAGATGGCCTGAAAACATTGCAGTTGTTCTGTACGCATGGTGGATACCTCCGATTTTTAAATTGCGGGAACCGTTCACAGCCGCAATTGTACGCTGCAATTCATATCCCAGCGGCTGCAAACAGTAACACAATAAACAATATCACACTTTTACTGCCTTGACCAGATACTTCCTGGATTTCGTGGTAATTGTGCGACGATTAAAATGTATTTATTCCATTTTGGAAATTTTGTGCGTGGCAATCGGAAATCATCTATAAACTGATGTGTGATATAATCAATTTCATAAACAAAGAGCGTGGCCGCGCATCAGAGATTACAACTTGGAAAGGAGCAAAAACATGACACAATTAAATCGCATGCTGGACCCCAGGGGGTATCAGGAAAGAAATACGATCACCCTCGCAAAGAGGCCGTCTCTGGATGAACTGAAAAACGGGAAGATCCTGTTTTACAACAACACAAAGCTGGGGTTCTGCAATTATTACACCGTATTTGACAGAATCAAGGAACGTCTGGTGGAGATTGGCTGTGATGAATCAAAATGGGTGGAATACACGGAAACGGTACGCGGCAAAAATGCTCAGAGACTGGCTGAATACGCGGCAATGCTTGCCGAAGAAAAGCCTGCTGCGGCAATCGTAGCATTTGGGGATATGGGAACCTCGTCCTCCACCACCGTGCTGACCATGGAATTAGAAAAGATCGGAGTGCCGGCTGTCTACATGACGGCGCCTCCCGGAACCGCGATCACGGAGGGGGTTGGAGTATACCGGGCAGGAAACCTCTGCATGGCGTCCGTAGACATTTACCAGGCATCCACTGTAGAAGATGTGGCGGCAGAGGTGGATAAAAAATGGGATTATATCCTGGCGTCTCTGACGACAAATGGAGAAGAGCTGAAGAAGCTGGCGCATATCGACCTGAAAATGGATCGGGTCGCGCCTGCGGCAGACGGACTGCTCCCATTTGTGCCTGAACGGAATGAAGAAAGCGACGCGGAGCCCGGCGCTTATCTGGAAGAAATCATGGATTATTTCCATGCAGAACACATTTCCGACGGCCTTCCCATTATCCCGCCCACGAAAAGGCGTTATGAGGCCATGCTGGAATACTGCCCGTGGGATGAGGACACAAAGCTGGTGGATCCGTCCGGCCCGTCGGGAAAAGAGATCACCGTGAAGGATGTGGCGGTTGCTGCCGTGATGGCAGGATGCAAGCCCAATGCGATGCCCGTACTGGTGGCGGCCTTTAAGGCATTGAACAGCCCGCTGTACAACTTCAACCAGTCGGTAACCACCTCCCATCCCGGCGGAAATATGTGCATCGTTTCCGGCCCCATCGCACAGGAGCTGGGGATTTCCGGAAGGCAGGGCTGTATGGGGCCCGGATGGCCGGCAAATGCATCCATCGGACGTGCCATCAACCTGGTGATCATGAATGTGCTCCGCTCCGTGCCCGGCGTCTGCGACCTGGACTGCATCGCTTCTCAGGCGGAATTTACCTACTGCTTCGCAGAGGAGCCGGATCTGGCGCAGTGGAATATGATCAACGAAGATCGTTTCGATTCCAAAACCACCACGGTTTACCTGCTCAAGGCAGAGCCGCTCCATGATATCATTGACTTTTTGAGCCTCAACGGGCATGACCTTCTGGATACCATTACCGCCTGCTGTACCACGCTGGGCTCCAACAATGCGTATATGCCGGGGCCGCTGGTGGTCTGCCTGACACCGGATCATGCGATGATGCTGAAAAAGGACGGCTACACCAAGGAGATGATCCAGGAGCACATCCACCAATATGTCTACCACCAGACGCCGATGGTCAACGGGCGCGGCCTGATGCCTGTACGCCCGAAGGAATGGGACAACCGCCATCCGCTGCCTGTCACCCGTTTCCCGCGGGATGTGGAAGTGGTCACAATCGGCGGAAGGGGAGGCCACTCCGGCGTGGTTCTGCCATGGGCGCTTCACAGCGAAGGCTGTGTGGAAGCGCTGCGGCTTCCGGATGGAAGGATTGCAGGGAGTGTGGAAGACTTCAGAAGAAAAGTTTGAATTTACTGACTATGAAAAATGACTACCGGGTAACCTAATAGCACGATCAGCTATGGTTACAATACAGGAGGTGCAGAATTTATGAAAAGGAAAAAATGGTTATCACTGGCACTTTGTGTTGGATTGACCGGCACACTCATTCTTGGAGGATGCGGAAATGGAAACGGAGATTCGGGAACAGGAAGCGGACAGACGAATCAGGGGGCAGAGACAAAGGATGCAGGAAATACAGAAGACACAGAGGATAGCTCCTCCGATACAACAGATTACGGCCCGGCCCTCAAACTGACCATGGGCTCCACCGGGGCGGCAGAGGACATCTCAACCCAGTCCGCGCAGAAATTCTGCGATCTGGTGAAGGAGCGTTCCGGCGGCCAGATTGAGATTGAACTGTTTCCGGCCTCCCAGCTCGGCTCTGCAACAGATCAGTTGGAAATGGTTTCGAACGGGTCCATTGACCTGTTCCTGGAGGCGAACCTGATGACGACCTACGGAATTGATAATCTGAAGCCGGCGTCGATCATGTTTTCCACCCGGGGGAAAGAAGATCAGAAAAAACTGATGAACAGCGACTACATGCAGAAAAATTTTGATGAGTTCCTGGAAAAAAGCGGAATCCGCGTGGTCTCATTTGACTGGTACCGCAATGCCACCGCGATCGCGTCCGTAAACAAGATTGAAAAGCTGGAAGACTGTGCGGGTGTGAAACTGCGTGTGCCTCCGGTAAACAGCACGGTAGATATGTTCAACCAGCTTGGCTTCAATGCGACGCCGGTATCCTACAATGAAACACTGATCTCGATGCAGCAGAAGGTGATCGACGCCGTATGGTGTACCGAGGATGCCATCTGGACCATGGGCTTTTATGAGCCGGCAAATTATGTATTCGAGCTGAATGCGGCGGCTGACTGTATGTACGTGTATGCCAACGACAACCTGTTCAGCAGCACCATGACCGACGCCCAGAGAGAACTGATCCAGGAATGTGCGGATGAAGCAGGGGATTATTATACAGGGCTTGCCGAGGGGGCACTGGAAGAAAACCGGAAAAACTGGGAAGCTGCCGGGGTAGAGACCATCACGATCACCGAAGAGGAGCAGGACCGCTGGGCCGAAATTTTCTTTGACTATGCGAAAAAGCAGGAAGCTGCCGGCGAGTGGGATGAAGGGCTGTTTGAAGAAGTCCTTTCGATCAACGGATACTCTGCAGATTAATCTGGCGATTTGCCAAAAGGGTGCCGGATGCCCCGGTACCCCGCTTGAGAAAAGGTGAGGAAATGCCTATATGAAAAAAACAATTATGAAAGGGGTCAACAAGTTTATATTAGTCAGCTATGATATATTGAAAAATATATCCGCTGTCGTTTTATTCGTGATCATTATGGTCACAACGATCAGTATTATCTGCCGATATGTATTCAACAATTCGCTGAGCTGGGCCGAGGAGCTCTGCTGTTTTCTCCTGATCTATCTGGCTTTTATGACCGCAGGTCTGGCAACAGTAGAAAAAGCCCATGTCACGGCGGACTTTATCAGCGGTTATATCAAAGGAAAAGCAAAGCTGGTGCTGAACTGGGTGATCCGGCTTCTGGAGATCGTATTCTTTGTTGTGATTGCCTATGCTTCGATTACACTGATGCCGACGACAAAGCAGATCAGTCCGGCATTGGAGATACCGCGCCCGTGGTATTATGTACCGGTTGTGGTGATGTGCATTTACATGGCCTTTGCGGTGATCACAGATCTTTTGAACGAGCTGTTTCCAGGCTATAATTACTGGCGGCAGCGTCAGGATGAGCTGGACAAGATTGCCGAGGCTGAAGAAGCTGCGCTGATGAAGGAGTCTTTGGAAAGCGTGGACGAATTTATGGATGAGCAGGAAGGGGGCAAAACAACATGAGTTCAGGTATGATTATCGTGGTTGCCGTATTTTTGATATTACTTTTTGCCGGGTTCCCGTGCCTGTTTGCACTTGGCCTTCCTGGAATTATCTGGCTTCTGATCAATCCGGGAGTGCCGTCGTCCATGCTGGCTACAAATATGATGGGCTATCTGAACAGTTTTACATTATTGTGCCTGCCAGGATTTATGTTTGTAGGACGCCTGATGAATACCTGCGGTATTACCGATCGGCTGTTCCAGTTCTGTACGGCGCTGGTGGGGCGTTTCCGCGGCGGGATGGCTTACTCCAATGCGGTGACCAGCATGCTGTTTGCATCCATGTCCGGTTCTGCGATTGCGGATGCAGGCGGGTTGGGGCTGGTGGAAATGTCTATGATGAAGCGCGCCGGTTATAAAGCGGATTTCGCAGCCGGAATTACAGCGGCGTCCAGTATCATCGGCCCGATCATCCCGCCCAGTGCGGCGATGGTTATGGTTGGTACGATGGGAAATATTTCTGTGGCCAAGATGTTTGTCGCAGGAATTTTTCCGGGAGCTATGACGTGCGCGCTGTTGTGCCTGAATGTCTGGTTCCGGGCACATTTTACAGCAGAAGGGAAGGAATGGCCCTGCACAAAGGTCAGCGCAAAGCAGACGATTCGCTGTACATTGCGTGCGATTCCTTCACTGGGAACGTTTATCATTATTATGGGATCAATTATGGCGGGGATCTGCACGCCGACGGAGGCGGCCGTACTTGCTGTCTGGTATTCCATCTTTTTAGGGATCATCTACAAAAAAGTAACTCTGAAAGGTCTGTGGGAAACCTTAAAGGCGACTGCAACCACCTGCGGCCCTCTGTTTGTCATTATGACAGCGGCCAGCATTTTTACATGGATTCTGACGAGAGAAGGGCTGTCGAATATGATCAGCTCCCTGATGGCGCAGTACAGCGGCGTTGTCAGCGACAAGGTGATCGTGGCGATCTGTGTTGTAGTATTCCTGCTCATCGGATGCTTTATTGATTCCAGCTCCGCAGTATTGCTGCTCAGTCCGGTGGTATTTCCGGTCATCCGGGCCTTCGGCATTGATCCGGTTTATTTCGGAGTACTGATGGTGTATGCGCTGATCATCGGCGTGATCACACCTCCATTCGGGATCTGCCTGTTTGTGGTATCCGGGGTGGCCAAGCTGCCGGTCAGCGCGGTCACAAAAGAGGCGGTTCGATATCTGCCGATGATGATTCTTCTCTGTATCATCATGATCCTGTTCCCGAATATTGTGACTTTCCTGCCGAATCTGCTGTTCTGACAGAGCTGCAATTTGCGGCAGGCTAATGTGAGAATTGTAAAAAAATGCATGTTCTGTGTATATTTATAAACAAATTGTATTTCACAAAAGAAAGGAGTATATTTTTATTATGGAAAGAAAAAGTTATGACGTTATCGTATGCGGCGGTGGAACTTCCGGTACTGCGGCGGCGGTTGCCGCGGCGCGCGGGGGCGCGAAAACCCTTCTGATCGAGAGGAACGGGGCGCTGGGCGGACAGATGAATGTTTCAGGCCCTCCGGGATTTTCCTATGCGAATCTGTTCAACGGCTATGACGAGCAGGTGATCGCAGGGTTTGCAGAAGAAATGCACAGCCGTCTTTTGAAGGAAGGACACGCATATAAGCACGACCTGAATCTATACCGCACCCATTCCGGATATACATTTTCCTATGTAGATCCTGACTGGTGGGGGCTGGAAATCTTTGAAGTCATGACGGAGAATAAGGTAGATCTGCTGCTCCATACGCTGGTTGTGGATGTGCAGAAAAACGGAGACGCGGTCAACGGCGTAATCGTGGAAAATGCCAACGGACGTCTGGTCATTGAGGCGAAAGTTGTCATTGACTGTACCGGTGAAGGGGACATTGCGGTTCGCGCAGGCTGCGACTATGAACTGCTTCCCAGGGAGGAGTGCGAACCTCAGACCGTATGCTTTACTATGGGCGGCGTGGACTGGGATAAAATGATTGATTACATCCATGAGAACCCGGATCAGATCCTGTACTCCGGCCCGGACGAAGGGCAGTGCGGGGATTATCCGAAGCGTTCCCTGGAAGAGCATTACGAGATCATGAGAAATATTACGAATATCATGGATTACGGCGATCTGCGGGGCTTCTATAAGATCATGGACGAAGCACTGAAAAATGGGGACTGGCATGAATATTCCGGCGTCGGTTTCTTCCTGATGCCCCGTGAAGGCGGAGAGATCCAGGCTCATATGCAGCACAGCAGCCAGGTTCCGAACTGCTGGAGCTGTGACGCATGGGATCTGACAAGGGCTGAGGTAGAGTGCCGCCATCAGATCATCATTGCCCTGAAATTTTTCCGCAAGTATATGCCGGGCTTTGAAAATGCGTATCTGGTGCGCACCGGTGTGGAGCTGCGCCTGCGGGAAGGCCGCCGGATCATGTGCGACTACAAGATCACCGGAAAAGACGTGGTGGAAGGCCGCCGTTTCGATGACTGCATCGGAAAGAACCAGTTTGCGGCAGGGGCCGTTCATGTGGCCAATAACCAAACCATTGAAGTACGTTCCGGCGAAGCGCTGGGCAAGCCGCCGAAGGGAGGCACAAACGATATTCCGTACCGCTGTATGGTTCCGCTGAAAGTGGAAAATATGCTGGTAGCCGGAAAACACGTATCCACAGACCGCGCCGCATACATGCGTTTCTTGATGCAGACCGTGGTAACCGGACAGGCCGCCGGCGTTGCGGCAGGGCTGTGCGTGAAGCACGGAGTATCTCCGCGGGAGATCGAGCAGGAAACATATGTAAAGGAGATGCAGGAGATTCTCCGCCAGCAGGGAGCAATCCTGGACGGTGTACATTAACGGTATCGTGCATTTGCTGCACGGATTCTGATACTCCATAGATTGGTAAGCTCCCTATGAACATACTGCCATTGATAGGAAACAGGGCTGTCCTGAAGGTCGTTTTGGGGACAGCCTGTTTCTATAAGGGAAAGGGGACGGACATGGGATGAATACACAGGAAATCATCATACTGATGCTGCTGATCGCATTTGGCACGGCTTACAATCTGTACCGGCATTACAGCCAGAGGCAATTTGAGGAAGAACTGAATGAGACACTCAAAACCAGGGGATATGATGCATTCGTGGAAATGCTGGAGGGCAGGAAGGGCCGAAGATGCTATCCCAGGTATACGGCAGATTTGAAAAAAATGGATGCCGCCATCCACTGTGAGCGGCATGAGGAAGCCCGGGAGCTGATCCTGAAATTGAACCAGTCGGCTATGTCCTCCAGGGATTATGTAAACTACAACATGGCTGTGCTCAGCTATGCGGTCTCCAGACGGGATACTGCTATGGGCGAAACCGCCTGCAGGGCGCTTGGCAGACGGGGGATTTCTCAAAAATATTTCAGGGAGGCCGAGCAGGTCTACGATATTTACCTGCTTCGGAAATCCAATCATATCGAGGAGCTACGGGCCTTTGCGGCAAAGATCAAAAATCCATCCAGCAGAGCCATGGCCTACTACCGGATTGCGCGGCAATACTACTATATGGAGGATATGGAACAGTGCAGAACATATTTAACAATGTCAAAACATGTATTCCCGGATCGTACCTGGCGGTCCGTGATACAGAACATACTGGACGGTGATTATTCGGAAATGGATTCTTAACCACAGACTTTTTGCATCACCTGTTCAGATGAAAGAATGAGGGCTGCCATGCAAAATAAAAGAAATGATTTGGAAAAGCGGGCATCGCTATTTCCGGATGGGGTTTATCTGGGACTGCTTATGCTCGCTTATGTGATCGTCGGGATCAATACATACCGTCTTCAGCCGGTCCTGACCACGCTTATGGATTATCTTTCGGCTGATACAAGCCGGATCGGGTTCTTAATGTCTCTTTGTACATTCGTTACACTCTGTCTTGCGATTCCATTTGGAGTGACGCTGCCCCGGCTGGGGTGCCGCAGAGCAATGATTCTCGCTGTATTTCTGGAGATTGCGGGTTCTGTGATCGGATTTCTTTTTCCCACATATGGGGGAATCGCGGTTTCTCAGATCCTGTTCGGCCTGACCAACACGATGGCGACTGTGTGTGCGCCGTATTTGCTGCAGATGGTCTATGACAAAAAGGAATTTTCCGTAACGGTTGGTTATCTGAATGCCTGCCAGACAGTCGGGATGGCTGCGGCTTTTTTGATCCTTCCTTTGCTTCTGGCGGGAAATGCAGTCCCGCAGGTGTGGTTTTTTACCGTGATCCCATCCGGCCTTCTGCTGCTGACCTGGATACCGGCAATGAACCGGGGGGCGGAGCTTGCGCTGCAGCAGCGCGCGGATGCCCGGCAGCAGGAAGGGGTGTCTGCACGGGAAAAAGAAGAAGGGGAGGGCAAAAAGGGAGACCTTTCCTTGAAGAAGACGGAAACCTGGCTGGCTGCGGTCAGTACGTTTTTCATCATGTTCAGCGCGGGAGCGGTTTTAAACTTTGCATCTTCCTTCCTCACCGCGGTGCGCGGCATCCCGGAAGGCACAGCCGCCCGGATCGTGCTCAGCAGCGCGGTGGTCGGGATGGTCTGCAGCGCATTTGTGGGGATCGTCTGCAATCAGGCGGGCCGGCGGATCGTGTTCATTGCCATTGTGATCATTCTGGCGCTGCTGCGGCTTTTGATGGTGGTTACACCGACAGGGATTCTGCTGAATCTGGTCATTGCACTGCAGGGTGTTCCGGCAGCAGGTATTGTTGTGATCAATACCCTGGTTCCGGATCTGTGTCCTTCCGTAAAACAACGCCCTCTTGTCATTTCCATGATCTCCACGGCTTCCATGGCAGGGATGTGCTTAAGCTCCATTGTCTTCGGCATGATGATCCGGTGGTGGGGATACGACCGGGCGTTTTTGGTTATGGTTCCGGTGTCGCTTCTGGCGCTGGTGGGTGTGCGGTCTGTTGTGTCGGATCGGTGAGCGGACGGTAAAACAGGGGGCTAACAGTTAGATTATCCCGGAGAAAAAATCGGTGAGAGGAGAGATCAAAGTCGTCCGGAATATGTCAAAGTTTATGACGCCGGATCAGATTTCGGAAGCCTCGGGACTGGAACCGGAGTATATCCAAAAAATCCTGATGCATATACGAAATAATCCGGAAGAGTCAGATGCCTGGATCGCGGCCAGGATACTTGATGCGGATTAAAAACCAACAAACTCTTTTGCGCAAATATCACACAAAAAGGTCAAAAAAGAATATGCAAATATGACCTCCCTGCATATCATATGCAGATGAAAAATCGGGGAGGTCAATTTTGCCCCAGCAAAAAAAGCAGAAAATGAAAAGTAAAAAACAGGATATTCCTGTATAATCATATGCAGAACAAAGGAAAGAAACGGAAAGGATGGAAAAGCATATGAAAATATTAGGTTTATCATTCGGCAAGAAGAACGCGAACAGCGACATTTTGACAAAGGAAGCGCTGTATGGGGCAAAGGAAGCATATCCGGACGCGGAGATCAAGTTTATCAATACACAGAGGCTGACTATTGACCGCTGTATCGGCTGCGGCGCCTGCTCCATGGCACTGGAGAGAGGAAAGGACAACAACTGTGTGATTAAAGATGACTTCCAGATGGTGGAGGAAGAGATCCGCAAAGCAGATGCGGTCATCGTAGCTGCGCCGGTATATGTACTGCAGCCGGTGGGGCAGTTCAAGAACCTGGTGGATCGTTTCTCCTGCCGCCATGACGTGTCTGCCATCAACTGGGTGCTGGACAAGAGAAGAAACGGAGAGATGCCCGGAGACCCGGATGCATTTCCACAGGAGCGTTTCAAACGCCGCACCGTATCTTACATATCTGTAGGCGGGGCAAGCACGGAAAACTGGACCTCTATGGGAACCGCCACACTGCACCTGTTTGGATTCCCGGTCATGATGCAGGTGGTAGCAAATTACAACGCGAACAGCATGGGGACCATCGGCAATCCCTATCTGGATGAAGAGCTCATCGGGCATATGCAAGAGATCGGAAAACGGACCGCGGCAGCCCTTGAAATGGCTCCGGAGGATGTGGAATATTACGGACCGAAGGGAAACGGCACCTGTCCGGTCTGCCATCAGAACCTGCTGACAGTCAATGGAACCACCACCGTGGAATGTCCGATCTGCGGGATCGAAGGCAAGATTTCCATTGACGGCGACAAGCTCCATGTGGAATTTTCCGAAGCACAGCAGGCACGGGCAAGGGGGACTTTTGCAGGGCTTCGGGAGCACACCACTGAGATTCAGGGCTTCGGCGCGATCTGCGGGCCGAAGATCATGGCAAATAAAGCGCTGCTCGACAGACAGATGGACCGGATCAAGAATTTTGATCAATACATCAGCGAATAATTGGATGCTATAAATATAGGACCCTGTATCCTGCGTCACGGTGTCCGGCCAATAGAGTAATATCTGCCACAATTGAACATGAACAAAAAAGAGTGCAAAAATCGACATCCCATTTTTACACTCTTTTTTATATAGAGAAATCTGAAAGTCCGAAGGAACAATTTTTAAATATGTCTGAAATAAGAATTGCCTGGAGAAGAATATATTCCGGGAATATAATGACGGAAAGGAAAAACGGCATTTTCGCGTGTTGGGACACAAAGGAGGAGAAACATGATCGTTGAAACAAAGTATGGAAAAATAGAGGGTGTTGACAAAGGCAGCTACATTGAATACCGGGGCGTGCCCTACGCAAAGCCGCCGGTGGGAGACCTGCGCTGGCGTAAGCCTCAGGAGCCGGATGCCTGGGAAGGCATTTACCAGGCCGTGGATTTTAAAAATCGCTGTGTCCAGGAGGATCATCTGTCGCCGCCTTACGATAAAGATTTTTACAGCAACCCGGATTTTGCCCGGCCCGACGATGAGGACTGCCTGTATCTGCAGATCTGGGCGCCAAAGTCCGGACTAAAGCATACGGAAGGAACCCTATCAGGAACTCATAAAAATGAAGCGGGCTCTCAGGAAACGGCAGAGCGCCCCCGGCAGAAAAAGCTTCCGGTCGCATTCTGGATTCACGGCGGAGCATTCCTGGGCGGCTTTTCCAGTGAACTGGAGTTTGACGGAAAGGCATACTGCGACCGCGGCGTGATCCTGGTGAGTGTGGAATACCGCTGCAACATCTTCGGCTTTTTTGCCCACCCCTGGCTGACGGCTGAGAGTGAGCGCGGAATCTCCGGCAATTACGGCATTCTGGATCAGATCGCCGGGCTGAAATGGGTCTATGAAAATATCGGAGCATTCGGCGGCGACCGTGACAATATCACGATTTTCGGACAGAGCGCGGGGGCCATGAGCGTACAGACGCTTGTTTCCACGGAACTGACCGGCAATCTGATCGCAAAGGCCATCCTCCAGAGCGGCGGTTCCTACGGAGGCGGGCTGCACCGGGACATTCCCTTAAAGGAGCAGGAACAGTACGGAGAACTGTTTGCGGAAATGATGCATGCCGGAAGTCTGGAAGAGCTGCGCGCCAAGACGACAGAGGAGATCCGGTCGGCAATGGGAAAATTTATGGAAAAGGTGCTGCCCATTGCAAAGGGGCTGTTCCTCACCCCTGTATGGGACGGATATTTGCTGGACGGGGGCTATTATGAGCTGATGGACGCAGGAAAAATCAAGGATATCCCTTATATGCTGGGTACCACCAAAGATGACATTCTGGTTACGCCGGAAATGGCAGAGAAAGGGGAATTTTCCGAGCTGTATCAGGGCTGCATCGCATTCAGCCGGAAGCTGGAGGAGCTGGGAAGAAATCCCGCCTATGTGTATTATTTTACCAGAGACCTGCCGGGAGACGATTTTGGGGCATGGCATTCCAGCGAGCTGTGGTATATGTTCGGCACGCTGGACCGCTGCTGGCGTCCATGGGAGGAGCAAGACCGCAGGCTGAGCGCGCGGATGCTGGATTACTGGGTGAACTTCATGAAGACCGGCAATCCAAATGGGGCTGGAGCAGAAGTCTGGAAACCGTGTACAAAGGAAGAACCGGCAGTATTTGAACTATGCTGAAAATGTCCGTAGAACAAAGGAGTTTCCCAAAGAATAAAAAACAGCAGGAACCGAATCGTATTTCTCGTGTTCCTGCTGTCTCTTTTTGATTCTTTTGTAATTGCCGTCCATCTGCTTATTTTCTTGAAGACGGTACATAATACTGTCCGCTCATGGCCGCAAGTCCTGCGCAGATCATTTCAGCATTTTCTGTAAAATATTTCTTGAATGCGTTGATGATGGTACTTCCGATTTTCGCGTTTGCCTCATACATATAGTTGATCTGTTCTGCTGTCAAATTCATATACATAATTTTTTCTCCTTTTTTTGCTTGGTATTGTTTGTATCCTTGCTACGTGTATTATAATAGCACTGTGGAAATGAAATTTTTAGATAATTTTTTGATGAATGATTAGGTCAAAATTGACATCGGGAATAAACATATTGCCATTGTATCGCATTTGCGATATAATAAAAACAGATCAAATATTCCGGAGGTGATATCACTGAAGAAGATTTTGTACCACGGTTCTGAAAGTATTATAGAGCGGCCGGAATATAACAAAGGCGCGAAGACAAATGATTACGGAAGAGGATTCTATTGCACGGAAAAAGTCGGCGGACATCCAGGAACCGTTTATGCTGGACATCATGAGGGAGGGGATCAAAAATGGTGATACACGCTTATCCTGAGGATTATCTGCATTCGGCGCAGCGGATCATGGGAGATATGCTGGACTATGCGTCCGACTCATACGAACTGGACCCGGATGATTTTTTTCAGATGTTTCTTATATCCGATGTGGCATATCAGTTCCAGACAGGCAACCCCAGCTATGTGGCGGGAAAAACAGGCTGCGAACTGGTAAAAGAGGTGATCCGGCAGAGCGGGCTGAACCTGCCGGATCTGCCGGAAGAGATGTACCTGGACAAATCTCCGGAATACTGGGCAGGCCATGCGCTGGCCTTCTATCAATGGTACACGGGAAAGACATTTCAGCGCATCTATAAAGCGGTATCTGTCCGTGACATTCTGAACATGTATCCGGCATATCATGAGATGGAGATTATGCAGTTTGTCTCTGCGATGGATGAAAAGCTGGCGGATTATTATAAAGAAACGAACCTGAAACGTCTCCGGCAGTATGCCGGTTTATCCCAGAGCGAGCTGGCAGAGCTGTCGAAGGTTCCTCTCAGGCAGATCCAGCTTTTTGAACAGCGCCAGAGGAAAATCAACCATACAAAAGCAGTCACAGT
Source organism: Schaedlerella arabinosiphila (assembly GCF_003885045.1). GTDB lineage: Bacteria > Bacillota > Clostridia > Lachnospirales > Lachnospiraceae > Schaedlerella > Schaedlerella arabinosiphila. Next base: position 671,013 of record NZ_RHJS01000002.1, read on the forward strand.
CCTGATGCTGGCCCGCGCGCTGGGATGCAGGTGCGAAGACCTGCTGGAAATATAGAATGAATCAATGGTTGCGATTCACAGTAACAATCCATGGCATTACACGGCTCTGAGCGTATTACGAAGGGTCATGCCGCAGTACAGATTTTGCTGTGGCCTGCCGGATTGCAGCCGTATAGCTGGAATCTGTCTGCAAATCCAGAAGAAAGGAAACAAATGAGATGGAAACCATCGGTATCATAGAAGACGATGAACTGCTGGGGCAGGCCCTGGCCATCGCGCTTCGGAAAGAGGGATACGAGACGCTGTCCGCCGTGAACTGCAGGGAGGGCAGGGGTCTGCTGGAAAAAAAATCCGGATCTGCTGCTGATCGACATCAACCTGCCCGACGGCGACGGGATCAGCTTCTGCCGCGATATGCGCAGATACCAGGAGATCCCGGCGATCTTCCTCACCGGGCAGGACGAAGAGGAGGACATGCTGGGGGCCTTCACCGCCGGGGCGGACGACTACGTGGTAAAACCATTTCCCATGCGTGTGCTGATCAAACGGATACAGGCCGTTTTGTTCCGATGCAGGGAAAAGAAGGAGGCTTTTTTGTATAAAGGGCTTGGGATTGAATTTGCCCGCAAACGGGTCACCTGTCATGGGAAGGAGATCCCGCTGACGATGAAGGAGTACCGGCTTTTGGAATACCTGGCAAAGAACAAAGGGCAGCTCCTTACCAAAAATCAGATCCTGGAGCAGGTATGGGATGTGGACGGCGCCTTTGTGGGAGAAAATACGGTCAGTGTGACGGTGAACCGCCTGCGCAGGAAAATCGAGCCGGATGGGGCCAATCCCGTGTATATCAAAAATGTGTTTGGGCAGGGGTATGTATTCGGGGAATGATGTTCCGGGGGATGGGCACTGCGCGCAGCTTTTCAGGGGAGATCAACTGCAGAGCAGAAGGGTGGAATAGAAAAATGGGAATATGGTGTATCATCACAACGGCGCTGGCAGCTTTTAGTACCGGCGCCGTCTGGTACTGGCAGGGAAAATACAGGGAGCGGGAGCTTTCAGAGATCTCGTCCATGCTGGAGTGCATACTGGACGGCAGGGAGCTTCCAGAGCGGAGGGCTGATCAGGAGACGCTGTTATCGAAGATCACCCACCAGCTTTTCCGGCTGCAGAGCATGACGAAGGGGTATCACGCGCGTCTGGAACAGGACCGGGACTCCATCAAAAACCTGATCACGGAGATCGCCCACCAGATGCGGACGCCCCTTGCCAATATTGAGACATATCTGGATTTTCTGCAGGATGAGGATCTGAGCAGAGAGGAACAGAAAAGCTATCTCAAGGCGGTGATGCTTTCCGAAAAAAAGATCCATTTCCTTGCGGAAAGCTTCATCAAAATGTCCAGGCTGGAGCATCGGATCATCCAGATCCGCCCGCTGGACACGGATCTTCTGCTGACACTGTCGGAGGCGGTCAGCCAGGCAGAGGAAAAGGCGCGCAGGCGGGGGCTGCGGATTTGCACCCGGTTCCCGGAAACGCTGTTCCATCCCCACGACGCGGACTGGCTGGGGGAGGCGGTCTTCAACCTGTTGGACAATGCGGTCAAATATTCCCCGCCAGGGTCAGGCGGCGAGATCCTGCTGGGCGCGGAGCAAAATGAAATGTTTGTGCGGATCTGGGTCAGCGATCACGGGACCGGCATCGAGGAGGGGGACGAGGCCCGAGTGTTCCAGCGCTTTTACAGAGGCAGCAATGCCGGGAAAACAGAAGGCTTTGGGTTGGGGCTGTATCTGACAAGGGAGATCGTTCTTCTGCACGGCGGATTTGTAAAGCTGAAACGGCAGGAGGACGGGACTTGCGTGGAAATCTATCTGGGTTACTGTTCACACCCTACGGGTGCTCCAGTAACAGTATCCAGCCCATTTTAAGTCGCCTTCGGCGAGGGGCTGGATATATCGCTGTCATCACTTCATTGGTCGGACACCTTGCAGTGCAGTGCAAGGTGCCGTGTGAACAGTAACCTATCTGGAACGATCTCCGGTTGCCTGCTTCCCCAATGCTTGAAAAGCAAACATTCTTTTAGTATAATGAAGATACAGGCAGAGCAGCGGGGAATGGGAGGCGGAGGAAATACGATGGATAAAAAAGAGACAGGTGTAAACAGCAAAATGGGAGAGGCACGGACCAAGTCTGCTGATTTGCACATGAGAACGGACGAATCGGGAAAGGGAACAGTAATACCGGAACCTGACTCTCAAAAATCAGATGTGAAAACAACGTCTAAGGATTCTGTATTTCGTGACCTGTTCGGGGATCGTAAGTATGCCCTGCAGTTATATCAGGCAATCCATCCGGAAGATACGGATGTAACAGAAGCAGATATAGGGAATGTGACGATAAAAAATGTTTTCACTGACCAGGAATACAATGACTTGGGTATGACGGTTCGTGAAAAATTACTTTTAATGCTGGAGGCGCAATCCTTATGTTATGCATAACATAAAGCTTGTTATAAAAGGTAAATAGTTATGTAAAGTTAGCCATCTCAGGCCTGAAATATCAAGGGTTTGCGACGGCTGTTTCTTTACATAACATTTTACAATGCTATAAGGCCTTTTTCAACCAGTCAATCAAATCTTCCTTTTCTTTTTTACCATATTTTGCTGTTGCATTGATAGATGTACTGTTTTTCTTAAGCTGCTCCTCTTTTATCTTAGGGTTTGTCCTTGCATAAATTTCTGTAGTCAGTATAGATGTATGGCCGAGCAGATCCCTAATATAGACAAGGTTGACCCCCGCTTCCAACAAATGCATGGCTTTACTGTGGCGGAAGGAGTGGTTCGTAATCCTGCTTTTAAAATAATCCGGTTTCTGTTTCTTTCCCATATTTATATATTTATCAATGATATACTGCGTCCCGGCACGTGTCAGCTTTTCGCCTTTACGGTTTACAAACAGGGGACAGTCAGGCACATCCCTGCCGCAACGCTTCATATAGACTTTAAGGATCTTTGCAACATTATCGCAGATTGGAACCAGCCTTGTTTTATTCCCTTTTCCGTGTAGTGTAATGGTATTCGTTGCTCCAAAACGGATATGGCACGGACATAAGTCTGTTAATTCCTGCACCCTTGCCCCGCTCTCATAAAGCAGGACAAGGACGGCCAGATCCCTAAGCTGCATGTCATCTTTCTGGTTTGGCAGGGAAAACAGGAAAGTGGTTTCCTCAAGGGTCATATAGCTTACCGGAACAGCAGGGGCTTTTTTAAAGGGTACGGACAGCACCTGGGCACACTGGCTGAACCCTGTCGGATCACGGTATTGCAGGTACCTGAAAAAAGCATGGATTGCTGCCAGCCGCTGGTTTCTTGTCCGGATGCTTATTTTACGCGTGTCCTCCAGCCATTTGAGGAATTCTTCAATCCGCTGTGCTGAAAAAGAACTGTATTCCAGCTTTTCTGGCGGAATACGGTAAGATTTCTTGTAAAATTCCATAAGCTGTACAAACGTATCACGGTACGAGCGGATGGTATGGATGGAAGCAGCAAGCTGGTTTGGAAGATAATCAGAAAAATATTTTGTCAGATGGTAAGTAAACGTGTTACCCATGGTTCTTTTCTCCAATCTCCGGGAATAACCCCGGTGTGTATTCCCCTGTTTTTTCGAAGACATTCTCCTGCCTGTCTTCAACCAGGCGGAGATAGTATTCCGTTTCCCGGATATGCTTATGGCCAAGATAAGCTGACAGCAGCGGGAGAGAGGTATAAGTATCAAACCCTTTTTCCTGCATCTGCTCAAGTGCATAGACACAGAAGGTATGCCTGAAATCATGCAGCCTGTGCACTCTTCCGTCCTCCCTGTCAGGTATACCGGCATTTTTCAGGAGGCTGTGGTACATTTTATAAAGGGAAGCCCTGCAAAAAGGCTTGTCTTTATGTTTTGTTCCGTGGAAAAGGAATGTATCAGGGCTGGAGTGTGAATGGTATTTACTACAGAATGATCCCATTCGTGAAAGAAGGGTGTCTGATGCAAGGACAATCCTGCTCACACGGTTTTTTCCATCCAGCACGGTCACTTTCCCTGTCTGGAAATCGACATCGCAGAGCCTGAGCATAACAACTTCCGATTTTCTGAAACCGCAGCAGTAATACATAGACATCATTGCACGGAATGCTTCGTTTTCATAGCAGGGAGCTTTGGAACAGTTTTCATCCAGCAGGGCAAACATGCGGGAGATTTCCTCCTTTGAAAACACATAAGGGATATAGTCGCTGTTGAAGGAACGCCTGTCGTCATGCCCGACATAAACATCCTGGTATCCATTAGATATCAGATATTTCCCAAAGGAAGATAGTATGCTCCTCCTGCGGGACGAAGTCACTTTTCTTTCACCTGGTTTTACTGCTGTCCAGACTTCGTACATTTCCCTTGTAATGACAGGCTCTGATATGCCCATCTCCTTGAAGAGCCTGTCCATCTCCCGCAACCGATAAAGGTCGGTTTCTGCCACTTTATAGCCACAGGAACGTTTATACTGCACATAGAGGGGAATCTCTTTTGAAAATGGGCCGGTAAATTTGAAATCATCTATATCACGCATTTGGCACCTCCAATGAGACTTCTTTCAGATGTTTCTCATCAATCGTAAGATATATTTCTGTAGTCAGGGTACTGGTATGCCCAAGGATATCTGATATCCCGCTGACCGGGACATCCCCGGACATAAGGTTTGTTGCTAGGCTGTGCCTTAAGGCGTGCGGCCCCCGGTGTCTTCCTCCAGAGTCAATGCCTGACTTTTCAATACAGGCTTCTACAACGTTGTAGAGGACTCCTCCGTTTGCATAGGCCTTATGGGGCGCACGCAGGGTAATAAAGATATGTTCTGTATCGCTGCTCTGATAACGTGCATTTTTAATATAGTCAATAAGTGGATAACGGATTTCATCCAGAAGAGGGAGCATCTGCGGGTTCCCAGTCTTATGCTGGCTAAACCGAATCGAGCCCCTGTTCCAGTCTATATCTGAAAATCGGAGACGGATGACATCCCCGGCACGCATACCAAGATAAGCAAAAAAACATACTGCGCAGTATGCAAACTTCCCAGACCTGCTGTCCGTATCAATGGAAGAAAGAATCTGACCAATTTCTTCTTTTGAATAATACGACATGAGCTTGCGCCGTGTTTCGTCATGAATCACCGGCAGTGCATCCCAGCCTGAAAAATGGATGTATCCTTCTTCATGAAGCCAGTCCAGGATCATGCGCAGGATGACTTTGTGCCCCTGTAGAGTTTTTGGTGCATACCCGTCCAGGCTTTCTATAAAGTCATATACATTTTTTCTTTCGGCTCCATGAATTTCTGTTATTCCAATACCGTCAAGATAATGGATAAACTTTGCGAATGTCAGGATGCGTTTAAACCGGGAGCTTCTTTTAAGTTCCAATCCCTCAATATACATCCTATACTCCTGGAAAAGCGCATCATAATTCCTGGGGATTTCTACGCTGTTCGGCTTATTATGAGTCTTGGCATATGTTCCGTTTTTATCAAATTCAAATAATGTCAGGAGCGGATACCTGATTGCGTACTGTATGGGAATAGAGGGGTTATACAGGTCAAAATCAAAATGCTCTCCTACAAAATCAGCTGCGTTGGAAAGTGAAATGGATTCAATTCCTTTCCTTTTGCAGTACTGGCAGAACAGTCCTAAGACCCACCGGCTTTTTCCAAGTATCTGTTGGCTATAGCCATCGTCTGTCATCCTATCTAAAAGGGCTTCCGATAGAGGCTCTAAATCATTTTTCAACATATTTATCTCCTTTCTTTGGCAGGAACCAAATATCTTTCCTTCATGCTAAAGATATAGTAAAATAGGAAGAAATTCGAGTCTGTTTTTGAAAAATTTAAAGACACATAATAAAAGGTTGAGGCTTTTACGCATCGATGGAGCATGGATAAATCTATTGAGTTAGAGAATTAGTTATGCTATGATAAGACATAAGAAAAAGCCCTGTTTTTTAAGAAACAGAGCCTGTATTTACATAACTATTTACCTTTTATAACAATCCAATTGGACGATGAACATTATTATCAGGATTTTTCTTTATCTTGCGCATACATGGAATGAGTATATTGAGAGTACCAAACAAAATCGGTATGGGAGTAAAAAACTGGTTGTTCCCAGGCCGGAACTCTACGTCATATATGTGGGTGACCGTAAAACCAGGCCGGAATGGATTCGGCTCTCGGAGGAATTCTTTGAAGGAAATCGGGATTTTATTCAAATAAACGTAAAGGTGCTTTATGGAGAGGGAAAAGACGATATTATCAGCCAGTATGTAGATTTTACAAAGGTATATAATGAACAGGTGAAACTGCATGGTAAAACCAGGGAGGCTGTGCTGGAAACAATAAGGATATGTAAGGACAGAAATGTGCTGAGTGAGTATTTGTCCGGGCGTGAGAAGGAGGTTATTAACATCATGATGGGTTTATTTGACCAGGAAAAGGCGGTAGAACAGTTCGGGAATGAAAAGAAGGAAGAGGGCCGCACAGAGGGCCGTGCAGAGGGAAGGCTTGAAGGAAAAAAGGAAGCGGCCATTAACATGAAGGCAGAGGGCCTGTCAGAAGGTATGATTGCTAAAATCTTAGATGTGGGTTTGAGTATAGTTCAGGAATGGATTTCTGGGACCGCTGTGGTAAGATAATACAATACCGCAGGATTTTTGGAAGAACAAAGGAGAGCTTATGAAATACAGAGAACTTGGAAAGACCGGCTTGATGGTCAGCGAGATCGGGCTTGGTGGAGAATGGCTGGAGCGTCATAATACGGAAGAAGTAAAAGCAGTGATTGATGCCTGTGAAAAAGAGGGAATTAATATTCTGGATTGTTGGATGTCGGAGCCAAATGTCCGGTCTAATATCGGATCGGCGATCAAGGGAAAACGCAGCCGGTGGATCATTCAGGGGCATATCGGCTCTATCTGGGAAAATGGGCAATATGTCAGATCAAGAGATCTGGAAAAAGTGAAACCGGTTTTTGAAGATTTGCTGGTACGGCTTCAGACGGACTATATTGATCTGGGAATGATACATTTTATAGATACTGCAGAAGAATTTGACCGGGTTATGAATGGGGAATTTATCGAGTATGTGAGACAGCTGAAAAAAGAGGGAAAGATCCGTCATATCGGAATGAGCTCCCATAACCCGTCCATCGCTAAAATGGCGGCCTGCCATGGTGAGATTGAAATGCTCCTATTCAGTATCAATCCGGCTTTTGATCTGCTGCCGCCTGTTACGGATCTGGAACAATATTTTACGGGGCAATATGATGAAAGCCTGAGTGGAATTGCTCCGGAGCGGGAAGAATTGTATAAGATTTGTGAACAGAACCGTGTTGGGATTACGGTTATGAAAGGATATGCGGGGGGACGCCTGTTTCAGGAACAGACATCACCATTTGGAGTCGCGCTGACACCTGTACAGTGCATTCATTACGCACTGACCCGGCCGGCAGTAGCGGCGGTAATGGCCGGATTTGACAACCCACAGCATGTATACGAGGCTGTGGCATATGAGACCGCTTCCAGTGAGGAGAAAGACTATGCGAGTGTCTTGGCATCGGCTCCGCGGCATGCATTTTCAACAGGGCAGTGTACGTATTGTGGACATTGCGCACCATGCCCTGCCAGGATTGATATTGCTATGGTGAATAAGCTGTATGATCTTGCCTTGATGCAGGATGAAATTCCGGGAACAGTCCGTGCGCATTATCAGCAGTTAAATGCAAATGCAGCAGACTGTATCGGATGCGGAAGCTGTGAGAGCAGATGCCCGTTTCAGGTACCGATTACCGGCCGGATGCGGAAAGCAAAGGAATTATTTTTATGATTTTTAGCGGGCGGTGCGGCCGGCATCATCGTTCTCTGCCTGTTGTTTTCTTCTGATCCATGCTTCGTCGTCCTCGTAAAATGGAACCTGTTCAGGATAAGCACGGGCAATCTGTTCTTCGATATGGAAGCTGTTATTTAAAGTGTCATAGAGCAAAAAATCTGCGGTATACAGGATAAACCAAAATCCGGTAAGAGGCAGTAAGACAACAGACCATGGGAGGAAAAGGGCAAGGGCAATCCAATAAAGCATCTGGAGCAGTGCGGTGCCGAGGACTCTGGGAAAATACCGGAGCATGAATAAAAGGCAGTTCCCGGCGCTCCGGAGGAAAGGCTGTTCGAACAGAACGATCTGCGGCCAGATGGTGGAGAAGCACATGGTAACGATCAAGATACTGAATAAATAGAGCGCGATGGTTCCCCATCCGGGAAAGGAAGCAGACCACCAGAACAGCATAGCCATAAAGATATCGAAACCGAGCAGGAGGCAGAATAAGATGCCGGGCAGAATGGCCTGCCGCCAGTTCTGCCGCAGGGCATGTGTATAATCACGGAAGCACCTTAGCTTTGCATCCCGAAAGCCGCGGAAAATGGCGTCATGCATACAGGATAGGGCGGGACCGGCAAAAATTCCGCCGATGATCCCGGCAAAGAGCATAACAAGCAGGCTGGAAGAGAGGATGGCATAGACGCTCCCGATTGCAAAAGGTAAAAAGCCAAGTATAGTCATCAGATTTGTAAACAAATATTTCCTGATATTCCGTTCTAAAACCTCGGTATATCGTGCAAAGCCGGTGAGGCGCTGTCCGGTTGATGCGTGTTGATTTTGATGGTGTAAGAAAGCCATGATAGTTTCCCCCTGGTATTAATTTTGCTGGATATATTGACAGTTATTTAGGAAATCTTTCAGTAATGCGGTAAGATTTCCGTCATAATCTTTTGTACAGGTCAGTTCCGCGCATACCGCGTTTGCGCCGCAGACCCCTAATGCGGATACTCCATGGTCATAGGGTGTGTCTTCTCCGATACAGTCATAGGTGATCAGGGTATAGGACTGGCTGTTGCAGGTGATGGTGTCCGTGGTTTGGATTTTGTATTTGCCTTCGGCAGAAGCAAGCCATGCCTGGCGGCTTTTTTCTGCATCTTTTTCGCTTTTTTCTTCACTTGCAAGAAGGTACAGCTGTGCGTTATAGAGGTCGATCGTTTCTCCCTCACTGTTTTCGTAAGGCACAGGATTACCGGCACCCCATGCGGCATAAAAGAGTCCGTCTGCAGCGAGTACATCCTTATTATCAAGCAAGATAAATTCCTGCGGCGCATTGGCAGTCATAACTGTGCCGATTTCTGTCTGGCCTTCCGGCTGCTTCTGCCCATCTTTGGCAGCCGAAGAAGCGGAAGAACAGCCTGTCAGAGACAGAAACAGACAGCCAAAGAGCAAAGCGGCTTTTTGCTTCTGATTCCGGTATTTTTTTCTCATTTTCTCTCAACCTCCTGTAAGTGTTTGATCCGTCTGTAAAGTATCCCAGATCTGGCTGCATTCTTCTGCATAGAGAGTTTTGCTTCTGCTATAAAAGCAACGCCTTCCAAGGTACAGACCAAAATCCCAGGGGATCACTTTTCCTTCTGCGGAAAAATCATATTCATCCGGACAGCTTCCATCGGGCATGGCCAGTACCTGGAAATCTCTCTGAACCTTTCCGGGATCTTCCATCAGGAAGAAGTAGCTTGTGCAGTCATCAATGTCCCCGATCAGAGCAATCTCGGCTGCCTGCTGATAGGAAAGACTTTCGGCATCTCCTGCGGAGATATTGCTGACAAACTGGTTGATTTTTACCAGTATTTTTCCGTCGTGATTGTAATCTCCCGCCAGAGAGGTGAAGGTGTTTTCGATAGAAGCAGCTATATCCTCCGGCAGAGAATGGTCTCCGATATATGCAATCTGGAGATCTGGCGTATCCCTGAACCACCCAAGGTTGTTTCCGATGATATCGATTCCGATTAAGAACAGAATGACTCCGCAGAGGACATACCATTTGTGATAATACCACCAGTTTTTCATTGACAATCATTTCCTTTCTTTGGCGATGCCGCCCTCTTCTTTTGTAGTGCCGCCGTATGCATAGGATACAGGGAGGCAGACAAGGGGTGGTTTGGTAGACATATGCTCCTGCAACAGAAGCTCCACGCACATTTCGGCAATATCCATAATTGGCTGCACGATTGTAGAGCAGAAGTAATCGCCGTCCCCGAAAGCCCGTATACCGTCAAAACCAATCACCTGTACATCCTCCGGCACCCGCAGATTCATTTTACGGAGTATTTTAATAATCTCATAGGCGATATAGTCCGTCACGCAGAACAGCCCGTCAAATTCCAGCTTTCCGTCAAAAAGATGCTCTCTTAAGAAAACTTCAAACTCGCTTAAAGGATCATCGTCCTGCAGAATCTTCTCTGAGAAAGAAAGGCCTTTTATAAGACAGCCGTTTTCAAAGCCGGCCTTTCGTTTGTTGGGTTCGCTGTCAAGAGAAGAGCCTACGCGCAGAAAAGCAACGTTTTTGCAGCCCAAGTCTGCCAGCTTTGCCGCCGCCATCTGACCGCCGGCAAAATTATCGCTTGCAACACAGGGGATATGTGCTCCCATAGGGCGGTCAATAGATACAAAGGGGATGGTTTCATCCGGATGCAGTTCCGGGTTATAGGTCAGGCCGATGATACCGTCCACTTTGTTCTGCTTTGTTATGGTGAGATATTCCTGCTCCATCCTGGAATCGTAGTCGGTGGTACACAGAAGCATCCGATAGTTTCTCTTCATAAGGGAAGTGTTGATGTGGTGTACCAGCTTTGCAAAAAAAGGATTGGATGTGTTGGGGATCAGCAGTGCAACCGTATAAGTTTTGCTGGCTTTCAGGCCCTGCGCGTAGCTGTTTACATGATAGTCAAGTTTTTGGATTGCTGCTTCCACACGAAGACGGTAGGATTCGCCTACCGGCAATCCGTTGATCACTTTGGAAACTGTACCCAATGCAACGCCTGCCTCCAATGCAACGTCTTTCATAGTAGGAGCGGTATTTTTCCTGCGCATGATGAACACCTCATTTCTCTGTTTCGTGAAATAATTATAATACAAATTCATGCATTTGTAAAGAATAATTTCATGAATTTTCATAAATTTCATGAAACGTTATATGAAGAACTAATATACAAAATGCTTAAGTTTTATTTATTTAATTTTCACAAAAATATAAGAATTGACGGATTTGTGTTATAAAATGGTTGTAAAATAAAATTCAAAGTGATACTATTTTAGAGTAATACATATAACGTTTCACGAAGCCATGGTGAAGAACGTTATGCAGAAGGAACGGCCGGTCTGACTGCAAAGATGAATCCCGGAACGTTGGGAAGTGCTGTTTACATATTATAACAGCTGTGATTCAAAACGGCTCACAGCGTATGGTGCAGGCGCTTTCTGACAGTTCCATAGATAAGGAAGGAGAGATTTTATGGCTAGTTCAAAAAGAACACCTGCTCAGACAGAACAAAAATCGGTATGGGAACGCATGGGCGATCATTGGCAGTTATATCTGATGTTGTCGGTTCCATTGATTTTGACAATTATTTATAAATATGTACCGATGTACGGTATCCAGATCGCATTCCGTGATTACAAATCTGTGCGCGGGATGTGGGGCAGTGAATGGGTAGGCTTGAAATGGTTCCAGCGTTTCTTTAGTTCCCCAAACTGTATCCGGATGATCAAGAACACGATATTGTTAAGTTTCTATAGTTTATTGTGGAGCTTCCCGATTCCGATCATCCTGTCGCTGGCGATCAACCAGCTTAGATTCAAGCGGTTTAAGCGGTCCGTACAGACGATTCTCTATGCACCGCATTTTATATCCATTATGGTTGTCTGCGGTATGCTGCGCATATTTTTAAGTCCGTCGGGCGGTCTGATCAACCTGATTGCCGGAACAGGGATTGACTTTTTATCAGAAGCATCTGCGTTCAGGACCATCTATATTGCATCCGGTATCTGGCAGGATGCAGGATGGGGGATTATCGTCTACATGGCATCTCTTGCAAATGTTGACGTTTCCCAGTATGAGGCGGCGAAGATCGACGGGGCTTCCCTGTTCCAGCGGATCCGGTATATAGACCTTCCGGAGCTGGTTCCGCAGATCGTACTTATGCTGATTATGAGCGCAGGCAACTTAATGAACGTTGGGTTTGAGAAAGTATTCCTGCTCCAGACGGATCTGAATAAGGCTACCAGTGATGTCATTGCGGTATATGTTTACCAGCAGGGTATTGAACATGCCAAATACAGCTATTCAACAGCCGTCGGTCTGTTTAATACGGTAGTCAACGTCATTCTGCTGATTATCGTCAATAAGATAACGAGCAAGATTTCTGAAGACGTAAGCTTTGTATAGGAGGTGCAGCATGGGAAAGAAAAAAAAGACAGGACAGTTGCATGGTTTATCGGACAGGACCAGCGATATTATTCTGGTAGTGATCTGTCTTATTATTGTATTTTTGGTAGCATATCCGCTTTACTACGTGCTGGTTGCTTCTGTTTCCAATCCTTATGACGTATATGCGGGAAAGACGTTCCTGCTTCCAAGCGGGTTTACCCTGGATGGTTACAAGGCCGTATTTGCGGATAAGAGTATTATCACCGGCTTCCTCAACAGTATCAAATATACGGTGGTCGGGACGGTATTTTCCGTAGTGATGATCTATTTATCAGCCTATCCGCTGAGTGTAAAAAATCTGCCAGGACGAAAATTTATCAGTATATTTTTCATTATAACCATGTATTTCGGCGGCGGTCTAATGCCTACATATCTGGTAGTCAGGGACACTGGATTGATTGATACGATATGGGCGATGTTTCTTCCGGGGGGCGTTGCCGTGGGCAATATGATCATTGTCCGTAATTTTTTTGAACACAGTATTCCGAAGGAAATGATTGAAGCCGCGGAGATTGACGGCTGTTCGAAATGGACGACTTTCATCAAGATCGTGGTTCCGTTAAGTAAGTCCATTATGGCAGTTATGGTAGTATTCAGCATGGTGGCCTATTGGAACGACTGGTTTACGGCTCTCATCTATCTGCCGGGAAAGGAAAATGCGCCGCTGCCGCTGGTGCTGCGTAATATCTTGATCAAGAGTTCGGCAAGCGCAAGCCAGGCGGGCATGATTTCAGGAGGTTACGCGGAACTCAGTAAGCTGACAGAGATGATCAAGTTTTCTTCGGTTATCGTGGCGGCCCTCCCGATGCTGATCATCTATCCGTTCGTCCAGAAATACTTTGAGAAGGGTATGATGGCAGGCGCGGTCAAGGGTTAACATATGGTTGGATCAGTTCCGCCCATCCCCGGGGCAATGTATGGCGGGATGGACGGATGGATATGGAATTTTCGGAAAAGGAGATGGGATAATTGAAGAGATGGAAAAGAGTGGTTTCCTGTATGCTGACAGCAGGCATGACGGTATCGATGGCCGCATGTGGAAATAAAGTCGAAAATTATTATGAACCCGGTGTCACCAATACAGATACTTCTCAGACGGATTTTACGATTATGGGAGGAATCAGTGCGCTGAGCCCGGGATATGAAGATAATGAGGTTCTAAACCAGATGCAGGAGGACGCGGGGATTAAGATCAATTGGAATGTAATGAGCGATTCTCTGGCAGAGCAGGTCAATATTCGGATTGCCGGGAGACAGCTTCCAGATGCATTTATGGCAGTCGGATTCAGTAATTATGATATCACGACCTATGGAAGCGACGGCGCGTTCATTGATCTGAGTCCGTACCTGACGGAAGAATATATGCCGAACCTGTCAAAGATACTGGAAGAGAATCCGGATATTCGAAGTGCGATCACCATGAGCGACGGAGGGATCTACGGTCTTCCATCCGGAGAGAGGATGGGAACTGCCGGCATCGGAGCCGGGGAGGATTACAATATCTACCAGTTCCCGCAGTTTGCCATGATCAACAAAGCATGGCTGGATGAACTGAACCTGGAGGTTCCGGAGACTCTGGATGAACTGCATGAAGTCTTGAAGGCATTTGAAGAAAATGACATGGCAACCTACTATGGAAATGAAGAGGGCAGTACAATCCCAATGAGTACTGGGTTTGACCAGTGGTGCTGGGGACAGAATGTGTTCTATGCAGGATTTGGATTTACGAATTGGCCCAATGACGTGATAAATGATTTAGAGTTAAATGCTGATGGGAAAGTGGATTTCGTGTGTGCAGATGAGAAGTATCGGGAGGCTCTGACTTATTTCCATGACTGGTATGACGAGGGACTGATGGATGTCGAGATGTTCAGCCAGGATGACAAGCAGCTGATGGCGAAATGCCAGCAGGGAAAGGTAGGGGTCGGTACCTGGTGGTGGTTTGACCTGTGGGGAGAACATAAGGATGACTATGTATATCTGCCGGTTCTTGACGGGCCGGATGGAACCCACAATGTCACCCTTCGTTCGGCGCCGCCCCTTAGCTGCGGGAACCTGAGCATTACATGCGCATGTAAGAGTCCGGCAAATCTGCTGAAATTTTTCGACCAGTGGTATGATCCGGAAAATGTGATGCAGCTGCAGTATGGCCCGATCGGGACGTACTTTACCGGGCAGGATGAAGATGGAGTATGGCAGAGCATTACGGAAGAAGATGCACAGAAGGAATATGGGAAAAGTGTTGCGGAGCTGAAGGGCGTAAGTGAGGTATACGGCCCGAAGTTGATTTTGAGTAATTATTATGGTTCCACTTTTGCGCTGGAGGATGCCGCGGTTATCCGGCTGACAGATTTGTATGAGACCTGGATGCCTTATGTGGATGAGAAGGCGGCATATCCGACAGACTGTGTATTTACAGAGGATGAGCTGGATGTGATCGACCGCTATAAGACGGATTTTGAAAATGCCGTATCCGAGCAGGAGGGGCTGTGGATCAAAGAAGGCGGACCTACGGATAGTGAGTGGGACGCCTATGTGAAGAAGCTTAAAGATACCTGCGGGATGGAGGAGCTTTTGAAGGTTTATCAGGATGCGTATGACCGCTATATGGAAGCGCGGTAAACCGAAAACCGGGAAATGACCGCTATAGGCAGTTTTATTCCTGCGAAGCAACGAGCCAATTAGATATGCTCGCATGATATTTGGCGACTGCCGCGAGAGTCAAATACCCCGTAACTTGCTGCGGGATATTTGACTGTTACACGGCAGTGAGCCTAATATCCAGGTCAGTATGTATGGATATTGGGCAGTTGGTGGGCGCTTGATTTTTAGAAATAGAGTTTAGGAGGCAATTATTGTATGACGAGCCAGACATTACGTGAAGCACGGAAATATGAAGAGGTATTTGAAAAGACGATAAAGAAAGGGGAACGCCCGGAATTTCATTTGTCTCCCCGTACAGGCTGGATGAATGACCCCAACGGATTTTCCTGGTATAAGGGGCAGTATCACATGTTTTATCAATATTATCCATATGAATCCAAGTGGGGGCCGATGCACTGGGGACATGCGGTGAGCGGAGATTTGCTCCATTGGGAGTATCGTCCGGCTGCGCTTGCTCCAGATGAATTCTATGATATGGAAGGCTGCTTTTCCGGAAGTGCAATAGAGCTTCCGGACGGCAGACAGATGCTCATGTACACGGGCGTTTCAAAAGAACATAAGCATTATAGCACCCAAGGCGAAGAATTGCAGACGCAGTGTATTGCAATAGGCGACGGGATGGATTATGAAAAGTATGAACACAATCCGGTTTTGGATGCAAAGGATCTGCCGGAAGGGTGCAGCAGAGCCGATTTCCGAGATCCCAAAATATGGAGAAAAAAAGACGGAACTTACTGCTGCATCATAGGAAACCGTCCGGCAGACGGAAGCGGGCAGATTCTTTTGTATACCAGTGAGGATGGTTTTCAATGGGAGTACAAGAATATCCTTGTCTCTAATTTTAATCGATTCGGGAAAATGTGGGAATGCCCGGATCTTTTTGAACTGGATGGAAAATGGGTACTGCTTACCAGTCCCCAGGATATGCTCCCGGAAAGATTTGAGTATCATAATGGAAACGGAACACTCTGCCTGATTGGGGACTTTGATGAGGATGCAGGTGTATTTCAGGAAATGCATAACCAGTCGGTGGATTATGGGATTGATTTCTATGCCCCTCAGACGGTGCTCACACCGGACGGAAGGCGGGTTATGATCGGGTGGATGCAAAACTGGGATTCCTGCGGCATCCGTTCGCATGAAGAACCATGGTTTGGACAGATGAGCCTTCCGAGAGAATTGTCAATAAAAAACAACAGGCTTTATCAGAAACCGCTAAAAGAGCTTGATGCGATGAGATGTAATAAAGTAGAATATACAGGTGTAACGGTGGCAGAGACGGTCTGGCTTGACGGAATTAAGGGAAGAAGAATGGATATGCTGCTTACCATCCGTCAGGGAGATCCGCAGGACTTGTACCAGAAATTTGCAGTCCGGTTTGCCCAGAACGAAAGATATCATACTTCACTCAGCTTCCGTCCAAGGGAATCCATTTTAAAAATAGACAGAAAATTCTCCGGCTCCAGGAGGGCCAGTATCCACCAGAGGCGCAGCTTGGTGAATACGTTGGATGGAGAATTGAAGCTGAGGATTATCCTGGACCGGTTCAGTGTGGAGGTCTTTGTAAATGATGGGGAACAGGTATTATCAGCAACGATGTATACGGATCAGGATGCGGACAGGGTGTCATTTTTTGCAGATGGGACTGCCAAGATTGATGTTGTGAAATATGATCTTGCATAGACTGCTTCAAGCAGCTGGTTCATGCTGAAAAGCACGAATTTTTTTGTTTGTTGTTACTATTCACAGCCACTTCACACACATGCGCAAAAACAGCCGGCAAAGCCGTCTGCCGATGCTGCGCATCTTGATTTTTTGCTTATGTGGGTGAAGTGACTGATTCCAGTCATATAAAAATCATCAAACAGCTTCTTACAAGCTGTGCTTGACGAATCTGTCTGCTGATTTTTATATGGCTGTGAATAGTAACTGTTTGTTAGCAATTTGTTAGATTTCCCTTGTATACTGCAGGATATAACGTATCCAGGCGGTCTGACGCCCGGCCGGGGAAGAACTGCAGGCCGGCGGGGCTGTCCGCAGCCGCTGGACTGTTCCGGCAAAAAAAGCGGTGCGCTCCGGATACGGCAAAAGACAAGGAGGGATTTCATTTATGGAGATTGTGAAAACATGCGGATTGAAAAAGTATTTTGTGAACGGAGAGTATGAGGTTCGGGCTCTGGACGGCGTGGACATTTCCATCGAAGAAGGGGAATTTACGGCATTGGTGGGAAGCTCAGGCTCGGGAAAGAGCACGCTTTTAAACATGCTGGGCGGCCTGGATACGCCCACCGAAGGGGACGTGCTGATCCGCGGGCAGAGCCTGAAATCTATGAAAAGGGATGAAAAGACCATCTTCCGGAGACGGAACATCGGGTTTGTATTCCAGCAGTTCAACCTGGTGCCGGTGTTAAATGTCTATGAAAATATCATCCTGCCCCTGCGGCTGGACGGCCTGACCCCAGACGAAGCATTTTTGAAAAAAATCATACAGACCCTGGGGATTGAAGACAAAATGGGGCAGATGCCTTCCACCCTCTCCGGAGGGCAGCAGCAGAGGGCGGCCATCGCAAGGGCGCTGAGTGTAAAGCCAGCCATCATTCTGGCCGATGAGCCCACCGGCAACCTGGATTCCCGGGCCAGCATGGAGGTGGCAGGGCTTCTGAAAACCTGTGCGGTGCATTTTCATCAGACGGTCATCCTGGTGACCCACGATGAGGAAGTGGCTCAGATGGCGGACCGGATACTGCCCATAGAGGACGGGAAGATCGCTATGCGGCACGGCGGGATAGATGCCGGAACTCATCTGGCCGGAAGGGCCGGTGCAAGGGATGCCGGTACAACTGCCGCCAGAGATACCGGCGGTACAGCCTCCCCTGACAGACCGGAAGGGAGGGATTGAGATGCGGATCTTCGGAAGAAACACTCCCAACAACAATCAGGATGCAGTCAGGCTTCTGGCAAAGGCATGCCGGCGGTTTGGCAGAGGAAGAAACCGGCTTCTGGCAGGAGCCTCTGCACTTGGTATCATTGTATTGTGTACGGTATTCAGTATTGCTTACGGGAAAATGGAAGCGGATTATCTGCAGGCGGCCAGAGGAAATGGAACCGTGGCAGCGTCTTCCCTGGAGCGGGGCACGATGGAACAGTACCATGCAATTCAGGAATTGGATTATGTGGACTGCGTAGGCAGAAAGGTGGAGGCCGGTCTGCTCTACAGCGGAAAAGAGGGGATCTCCGGTTTGGAAGTAGTGGATTCGGTAGCCTGGGAGAAGATGCAGACGCCAGCCTATACCCATATCCATGGAAACTATCCCCAGAAGGAGGGGGAGCTGATGCTTTCCGTCCGGGCACTGGAAGCGCTCCATATCTCAGAACCCAAAGAGGGGATGACGCTGAAATTATCCGCAGTGCTTGCCACAGGGCAGAGGGAGGAAATAGATTTTACACTGTGCGGCTGGTTCCGGGAATATGAGGACCCGGGAATTTCTCTGCCTGTGGGCTATACCAGTGAAGCGCAGGTGCAGAAGTGGGGGATGAGCCTGGAGGAGCCGGACCTGCTGCTGATCTGCCAGAAAAGTACCATCGACGGATACAGCGTCGAAGACCGTCTGTATGAGGATATCCAGGTCAGGGACCGGACACAGCGTTTCCTCGGCGGGAACCGGTACGGCTATATTGTGGTAAATGGGTTTTTAGGGGGATACGGGATGGCGGTTTTCTGCGCGGTTCTCGTCCTGGTGGGTGTATTCTTCCTGATCTACAATATATTCGGCATTTCTATGCAGAAGGAGATCCGCCAGATCGGACTTCTGGATATCCTGGGGACGACGCAGAGACAGATCCGCCAAATCTATCTGAGACAGACTGTGTTTACGATATGCCAGGGAACCGTACTGGGAGCTGCGGGAGCAGCCGTCGTGATCCTGTTTTTGGTTCCCTGGGTTCTGGGAAACCTCTACCTCTACAATTTCGGAAAATCCGCGGATCTTATGGTATTCCGTCCGGAGCTGCTTATAGCGTCCGCGGGCTTTACAGCCATCGTCGTATTCGGAGCGGCCGCCTGTACGATTTACCAGGCGGCAAGTCTGACACCGCTGGACGCGCTGCATTACAGGGGCGTTTTGGAGAAAAATACGGGAAAAAAGCGCGGCGGTATCCGGAAGCATACACGCTTTGCACGGCAAAATCCGGTTCTCTATATGGCATGGCAGAATCTGATCCGATATAAAAAACGATGTGTCCTGACGATCGCGTCCCTGTTCCTGGGCGTTGTCACGGCTCTGGGGGCGGTGGTCCTGACGACCGGGATAGATGACACACATTCCATTGAAAAAGACCCGGATTTTTCTATTATCGGGGGCATCGTGTATACTTCCGAGCAGGATTCGGAAGGAAACACGGTGCAAGTTAATGAAAATGACGATTTTTCTCCGATCACAGAGGAGGCAGAGAAGAAGCTGCTTTCGATTCAGGGGATAGAAAAGGAACAGGCGGTGGTGGTGAGAGGCGCCTATCTGTATATGGACCTCCGGGCAGAGGCCCTTGCGCCTTTGATGGAGACGCTTAAGAGCCCGGAAGAAGCGGAGGAGGCCGAGACTCGGGAAGAAGGGCGGGGACTGCCGGCTTCCTGGGGGATTGCCACCGTCCAGATCGTGGACGAGGAATACATCGGGGAACTGGAAGAATATGCGGACAAAAACCGGCTTTCTGTCGATATAGACAGCCTGCGGGATGGAAGGGGAGCCGTCCTGCTCCATCATCATGAATTATCACAGATTTTGAGTGAAGAAGCAGAAGAGACGACGGGACTTCCGGTCACATTCTGGCAGCTTCCTTCCAAAGAAGAAAGGACGGCTTCCTGGGAACGGATGACGGAACCGGAGTATGAGAGCTGGCGGGAGGAAAACTGCCGTATGGCAGAGCTGGAGCTGGCCGGTTATCTGGACACCCAGGCGAAAGGATTTCCAAAACTAAGAAGGACATGGTTCGGCCCGGGGATCAAGTACTTTCTTGTCAGTGAACAGGGATTTGCAAAGCTGGGGACAAAAGAAAAATGTTTCGTCATGGATCTGAATGTGGAACCGGAGCTGGAACCGGCAGCCAAGGCGGCGGTCTGGAAAATCCAGCAGGACGAGAACCAGAGGGACGCGAACCTGGGGCTCGCAGTGAATTGTAAATCGGATACTCTGGCGAGCGCGCAGGGGTATATCCGGACGAACCGCATCATTCTTGGCGCGCTGAGCCTGGTATTGATCCTGATGGGGGTTCTCAATTACCTGAATGTGATCGCAACCGGCATTCTTTCCAGGCAGAGAGAACTGGCGGTGATGGAATGCGTGGGTATGACCGGGAAGCAGGTCAGGTGGATGCTTGCTTTGGAGGGAGGCATTTACTGCATGATCGTCGGAGGGCTGGTGCTGACTGTGGGAAGCGGGCTCCTGCAGACGATCCGGTTATATATGGAAAACCGGATCGCGTATTTTAAGTTTCTCTATCCGGGAATGGAAACCGGATGCATTCTTGCAGCGCTTTTCGTTGTCTGTATCTGCGTCCCCCTGTTCATGTACGGACGGATGGAAAAAAGAAGCCTGACTGCCAGGACAGCGGAAGAATGAGGAGGCGCGGCGGCGCTGCCGATGAATGGCAGCGCCGTACCGGGAGGTTATGAGGATGCAGTCATCCTTCTATCGTATGCGCGATATAGGTCAGATGGTCGCCTAACCGTTCCAGATTGGACACCAGGTTGATATAGACGCTGCTGCATTCCGGTTTGCATTCGCCGGAATGCAGCCGTTCCATGTGCCGGTTCAAAAGCTTTTTGCGGAAGGCATCAATATCCTGCTCCGCCTGGTCGATCTGGGCAAGCAGCCCTTCATCCTTTTCCAGGATCAGCCGTTTGGTCAGCGCATACATTTCTTCCAGCCGCTGTACCATGACGTCAATCTCCGCCTTGACACTGTCGGAAAAATGAAGGTCATGCCGGATGGATCTCTGCGTATACTTGGTAAAATTATCCGCGATCTCGGCGATCCTCATAACATCTCCCACGTTGTTGTGGAGCGTGGAGATATTTTCCTCATCGGACAGCTTGCTCTGGGCGGACAGCCGGATCAGATAGTTGACGATGGTATGGTAAATGCCGCCTGCCTGGTTAATCAAATCCTGGCTTGGTTCGATCAGGCTTTTATCCTTCTTGTAAAAGGAGCGGTACGCCGTCCGGAATGCATCCATGGCGGTGTCGGATAAAAGGATCATTTCCTTTTCC
Organism: Schaedlerella arabinosiphila; assembly: GCF_003885045.1. GTDB lineage: Bacteria > Bacillota > Clostridia > Lachnospirales > Lachnospiraceae > Schaedlerella > Schaedlerella arabinosiphila. Next base: position 692,310 of record NZ_RHJS01000002.1, read on the forward strand.
AACTGGGAAATGGCGATGGAAGCAGAGGACAGCATCCTCTCGTCCAGGTAGGTCACTGCGGTTTCCGCCTTCTTTTCCGGAATCAAAAGCTCCGATATTTTCACAAATATATTGCAGAACGGCAGAAACAAGATGGTGCAGGTTAGGTTGAAAAAGGTGTGGAACATGGCGATTTCTGTCGCCGCTGATCCGAACCATGTACGGAAGGTGTCATTCATAAAATCCGGCCAGCACATCAGCAGGATGAAAAAGAGGACCGAACCGAAGGTATTGAACATCAGGTGGATCAGCCCCGCCCGCTTCGCATTGGCGCCGGATGTGAAGGAGGACATCAGCGCGGTCACGCAGGAGCCGATGTTCGTACCCAGGATGATGAAGAGAACCTCATTGCCGCCTGTGCCGATGGTCAGCCCGGCCACCGACATGGCAATGATCACTGAGGTCGTCGCGGAGCTGGACTGAACCAGGGCCGTGAGAAAAATGCCGATCCCGAATAACAGGAACGGGTTCGTGACCACCTCAAACATATGCTGTATGGCGTCCCGGTTGTACTTCATGGCGTCCGACATCAGGGACAGGCCGATGAAAATGAGGCCCAGGCCGGATAAAATGAATCCGGTCTTCTGCAGGTTGTCGCTTTTGCAGGCCATGCTCATCATCATGCCGATGAATACAAAGATCTGTATGTAGGTCGTCACCGGAAATGCGCTCAGCGCGGCAATCTGCGCGGTGATGGTGGTTCCGATATTTGCCCCCATGATCATGGCCGCGGCCTGGTGCAGGTTCATGATCCCTACGTTGACAAAGCCCACGATGAGCACGGTGGTCACGCCGGAGCTCTGGATCAGGGCGGTGGTGGCGGCGCCGATCCCTACATTGACCAGCCGCCTGTCCGCTGTTTTTTCGAACAGATCCTTGATTTTTCCTGTGGCAAGCTGCTCGATATTGGCGGTGAGAAGGTGTACTCCGACCAAAAATACGCCTGTCCCTGCAAGCAGCCTGACTGTAAACATGATCAACTCTCCAAAAGTCATCTTCGTTCCCTCCATCTGCCTCCCGGAAGCCCTGTGCGTTCGGATTCGCGGGAGCGCTCTTTCTTCCTTTGTATACCTGCAGTGTTTTTCCGGCATAGCGTAAAAGAAGCGAGACAATGCCGCGATATATACAACAGCAAAGTCTCGCTATTTCATCACAGAGCCGGATTCGAAAATCGTACTGACGACTAAGTAAACACAGGATGACCTGTGCAAGCTACTCCCTTTGTTGTGTATAGTATATAGGTTTTGGGAGGGGTTGTCAATCCATCTTTTGTTACGATTCACAGTCATTTCGCTTACATGCGCAAAAACAGCCAGCAAAGCTGTCTGCCGGATTCTGGAAGCAAAACTGAACCGGTATGGTACGCGCTTTACAATTGAAAACATCATCGGAACATTAAATAATATGGAGGTCACAAACATGGAGGATATGTGCTATATGTCCACTTATGAAAATGCAAAAGTCTGTACAGCCTTAAATGCGGTTTTTGATCTGGGACTGGACAAAAAATACTACCAGCCAAAGGATTTGAATAAAAAGATAAAAAAATTTCGAAGTAACTGTTCCATACAACATTTATAAACTAACCAAAAGGGGCGCAACCCTTGTAAACTCAAGGGATTGCGCTATTTTGCTTTTTTGTAAGTGTTAAAGACGGGGTCAGTTTTATGGTTTTTATTCCGTTTCATCTCTTTGCAGGCGTCTGCGAAAATCCTCAGGAGTAAAGGTAAATGTTTTTTTGAACAATTTAAGAAAGTAATTTGTATTGGAATACCCAACATGAAAAGCAACCTGGGATATCGGGATGGAAGGGTTCTTTAGCAATTGGATAGCGCGATTCATGCGGATATCCAGCAAAAGTTCGGAAAATCCTTTCCCGGAATGTTTTTTCAGTAAGCGGATAATCTGCCGTTCACTATAATTATACTGGGAGGCCAGGCGAGAGAGCGTTATAGTCTGGCAATGTACATGCATGTAATTCAGCAATGCCTGAAAAAGTCTGTCTGTGCTACTGATGATGGGTACAGAAAAGACAGCCTCCTGCTCATGGTGGCGCATTAGGATGAGAAAAAACTGCATCATCAGTATTTCAAGCATTTTTCCACTATATTTCTTTTGAACTTTCCATTCTGTAAATGCTGATATTACGATGTCTTTCAGTTTGGTATCTCCCATGCAATGCCATATGATACATCCATCCCCAAAATTGTAGAGGGCATTTGAAAAAATAGCTGAAAGATAATTATTATTATTTAAAAGCTGGAAGAAAGCAGTATCAAATGTTGTTATACGTATAAAAAAATCAATGATGACGCTTTGAGCATTTTGCGAATCAAAGCAATGGACAAACCCCGGAGGACAAAGAATGATATCACCGTCCTGCAAAGGCAATCTTTCATCCTTGGTAATCATGGAACTCCCACTGCCTGCCAGTACATAATTCAATTCTATGAACTGGTGGGAATGGAGAATGAACGGCATATAGCGGAGGTTTTGTCGGATTGCAACATTTTGATCTTGCGGGATAAAAAAATCCTCGTTCAAATAGTAAGAGGTTCCTTCAAGGAAAAAGGGGACTTTTGGAAAATACTGTTTCCACATCTTACTCATCAGATTTAAAAGATGTTCATAAGCAGTCTCGTCTTTATCAGACGAGCCGATAACTCTTAGACGATATTCAGGATAGCTTTTTAGAAAATTTAATAAAAATTTTTCGGCATCATTTAACTCTGTCAGCGAGGATAGTATTTCAATATGCTCTTTTTCCATAGTATTCCTTCCTTGTCAGAAAACCTATTTTCAACTTTAATTTAAGTGTATCATGTTCTTTATCAGATGTCATTTTATTTTAAATATATGTCAGGAATATAATGACGTTTTATGGTACTATTGTTACATCAAATAAATAGAAGATGAAAACAGGGGGGGAAGCTGACAGGTGAAAATCAAGATAGCTTTATGAAAAGAATTGATAATCAAAAGGAAAAGGAGAAAAACATGGAAGAATTACAGAAGTGCCTGTTTGCATGGGCTCCTGCGGCAATCCTCATTATTCTTATGATTGGATTTAAAATGGTATATCAGTATGATGAAGAGGAACCGGAGGTCCTGGCAGAGTTGGCGCGCAGAAAGCAGGCTGGAAATGAAAAGATAGAAGGAAGAGGATAATAAATGTATACGAACGAAATAAATATCAGAGATCCATATGTTCTTGTACATGACGGCAGTTACTATTTATATGGAACCCGCAGCAATACCTGCTGGGGAAACGCGGAAGGTTTTGACTGCTATAAAAGTTCTGATATGGAACACTGGGACGGGCCGATGGAAATTTTTCGGCGTCCAGTTGACTTTTTCGCTACAGAAAGCTTCTGGGCTCCGGAATGCTATTACTATAACGGACGATTCTATCTGCTGACTACATTTGGCGGGCCGAAAATGAAAAAAGGGATTTATCTGTTAGTGTCAGATCATCCGGATGGAGGGTTCGTGCCTTATGGCGGCCGGCTGACACCGGAAAACTGGACTTGTATTGATGCAACTTTGTATTTTGAAAATAATCATGTATACATGATCTACTCTCATAGCTTTGAAGACACTCCGAATGCAGATATCTGTCTGGAAGAACTGGAAAGTGACCTTTCTTCGGCAAAGACTTGTCCAAGAGTGCTTTTCTCCGCAAAGGAGGCGCCCTGGTCAAAGCCTGTCCCATTTGCGGAACAAGAATTCGGCATGAAGGGGGATGTCTATTTTTCGGACGGCCCCTGTGTGTTCCGGATGGAAAATGGGAAACTATATCTTACGTGGTCAAGCTGGAGCAACGGAAGTTATGCGGTCGGCGCGGCGGTTTCTGAAAATGGGACAGTGGAGGGACCATGGACACAGATAGAAACACCAATCTGGCCGGAAAACGGAGGGCATGGAATGGTATTTCAGAGTCTTGAAGGAGAAAGATACTTTGTATTACATTATCCGAATGATAGAGCAAAGGAACGGCCATGCTTTAAGAGATTAGTATTAGAAGGAGATCGGTTAATGCTGTCAGATATAAAGGAGGCCGAACATGAAGCAGTTTGAAATGTATGAGATGAAATTTCGGTCACATAAGCCAGTGCTGTCCGAGGTGGCAGTAGAGCTGCAGGCTGAATTTGTACATGGGGAAGAAAAAACGGTTGTAAAGGGTTTTTATGGAGAAGATGGAAATTATTATCTTCGATTTCTGCCCAGGAAGACGGGCGCGGCCAGCACACTAGTATATCTGGATTATGTCATGAGAAGATTTTCTGCTATTCCTTCTATTTGGCGGAGTTTTGTATACCAGGGGAATGCAATCTGCAACATTTGACGGATATTTTTGCTTTCAAAAGTATCAAAGACTCTTGAATTAGCTTTTTGACCGTGTTATGATATGAAAAGAGGGAAAACAAAGAAGCGGCTACCCTCCGAATAAGTTTTAGCAGTAACCTTTTACAAGGTCAGCCGTCACTATTGGCAGTAGTGGCGGCTATTTCTTTTTATCCCTAAAAATCTGATATAACAGACTGATAAGGGCGACAACAAATGTACAAAACAAGAAAAAATCCTGATATGTAATCATCGTTATCCCCTCCTTCCTCTTTGGTCTGGAGGGTCAGCCCCTCCGACAATGGAGGGCAGCCGCCTTAGCTCTTTGATTTTCCCTGATAGCTATTATATCATGGGATTTTTTAACTACAATCACTTTTCAACTAAAAAAGCCTGCTAAAAAACAGACCTCTACAAATTTCTTCTTTCTCTTTTCGTTATCCGTTCCTATGCAATCGCTTTATTGTAATGATATTTTACGGATTCCTGATCTAAGCATACATAAACCTGCGTGGTACGCAGATCGGCATGTCCCAGAATCTCCGCAACCTCCTGAATTGGGACATTTTTCTTCACAAGGTCTGTCGCCAATGTCCTCCTGAACCTGTGAGGATGCACATTGTCCACCCCTGCCTTCATCCCCAGACGTTTAACCGCCACTTCTATTCCCTCTTTTCCCAATCTGTCAAAAGGCGCTTTTACAGATACAAACAACGCCGGGGTATCATCTGTCCTGCTCTTTAGATATTGCTGCAGGTACTCCGCTGATATCTCTGATAAATAAAATTTTCTCTCTTTTCCTCCCTTCCCGATCACTGTCGCTTCCCTTGTCAAAAATCATACGTATACAAGCATAGAACTGGCAAAGATTCTTTCGTAAATGCTGCTGGAACACATAATATTGTTCCGGGTATGTTAATTGCTTTAGATCAAATACAGGCATCTATAGCAAGCTACAATAGCGGCATTCATCAGGAGTTTTATGCGGAAGGTCGCATAAATTATCAGGTTGTTTTAAGCAAATATAGTAATGATTATTATGCTGGAATCATTATGAGTTCTCATATGTATAGTGAATCATATTTACCAATATTCTTTTCTTACGCTAATGGCGGGCAGTATGGTTTATTTATTCCGGAAAAAATAACTTAAAACATCATTATATACAATTGAAAGATTATGAGATCAGTAAAATATCATTACAATAAAGCGATTGCATAGGGAATAAATGGAAGAGTGAGAAATAGCTTAGGAACCTGTTTTGGCAGGTGTTTTTGTCGTTCAAAGATAATAGATTGAAAATACGGATATTGTGCTTCATAAAATCCCATGCTATAATAGCGGCATGGGAAACCAAAGAGCCAGGCGGCTTTCCCTCCTATAGCGGAGGGGCTGACCCTCCAGACGAAAGAAAGGGGGGGTTACCAATGTATGTTACATATGCGGATTTAATCCAAATTGGAATATTCATTGTCACCCTTATCGGGTTGTGTTATACAATCTTCAAGGGTAAAAAGAAATAGCCGCCACTACTGCCAATAGTGACGGCTGACGTAAAATGTTAGTTTAGCACTGTTCGGAGGGTAGCCGCTTCTTTGGTTTTCCTCTTTTCACATCATAACACGGCAAAAGGGTTAATTCAAGAGTCTGAAAGCAAAAATATCCGTCAAATGTTGTAGATTGCATTCCCGCGGTATACAAAACTCCGCTTTGGAAGAGATAGGAAGCGGAAATAGTGACGGCAGTAGATTCAAAAAGGTGTTTATGAACCAAGCAGAGTATACAGACGCAAACTCATTACCTGTATACACATTTGCATATGTGTTTAGTACGGCAACTAATATACCAAGTGGAGCAGCGAATGGCAGTTATATTATCACAATAGGCGTTCACAATGGGGAAAGGATGCAGATATATCTGCCACGTGCCATAGGGATTATGGGCGTAAGGTATATTATTAGCGGCTCATGGACAGTGTGGAAAAATATAACGCTTACATAAATTTCTATGATTCCATGATCCAGGTTGTAGAAAAATGCATGCTATTAACTTGCATTTACTGGGATGAAGATCCTAAACCCTCCTGCAGCCCTTGAAAAAAACGCGGGGTTATATCCATAATACGTCATTATTATTCCAGCGTATGTGTTGTAAGTTCTCTTACAAAAAATCACAAAGAAACTTTGTGCCCCTCCGGCAATTGTATGTATACCACTTTCATAATTTGCAATAGATTTTTCCAATGCATCAAGAGCAAGAGGCATATTCCCCACGTTAACATCAGTTTTGCCAAACGCATCCGCAAAGGATATTGTGCTTCCCACTGCAGTGTATACATAATTGCCTTCCAAAGCGGAGTTTTGTATACCAGGGATGATAAAATTTGCTATATTCTTAGAGTTTTCTTCACAAGAAAAGCACGAAAGACTATTGAATTACACTATCTAACGTGCTATGATGTGAAAAAGGGAAAGCCAAAGAAGCGGCTACCCTCTAAATACTAACAACTATGACATTTTACAATGTCTAGCCGTCAACTATTCGCGGTAGTCGGCGGCTATTTCCTTTTATCCCTAAAAATCTGATATAACAGACTGATCAGGGCGACAACAAATGTACAAAACAAGAAAAAATCCTGATATGTAATCATCGTTATCCCCTCCTTCCTCTTTGGTCTGGAGGGTAAGCCCCTCCGACAATGGAGGGCAGCCGCCTTAGCTCTTTGATTTTCCCTGATAGCTATTATATCATGTTTTTTTTAACTACAATCACTTTTCAACTAAAAAAGCCTGCTAAAAAACAGACCTCTCCAAATTTCTTCTTTCTCTTTTCGTTATCCTTTCCTATGCAATCGCTTTATTGTAATGTTTTCCGGCATTGTCCGCTGTGCTGACTGCGGCGAAAAGCTGTACTACTGCACAAGCAAGAATTTTGAAGCGCGGCAAGACCATTTTGTGTGTTCCACTTCAAGGCTGAAAGTAAAAGAAGTCTGCCCTATGGCAGCCTCTTTTTCCTCTTTAGAAGACTTCCCCTCCGTCTTCGTCAAATCATACCGCGGAATCATCGAAAAAGCCGTGCTTATAGCCGAACTGTAAAATCTCTCAGGGCGATCCGGACGCTGCGCTTTCAACCCCGTGCGTAGAGGACACGCTTTGGATCAACTTTTACCATGACTATTACGAAGAAGGAAGCCCGAAACTGACAGAAAGGAGCAACCACCACATAATTAAGCGGCTTATTCTGAATGACAGTGTTACTATTCATAATAGCATGACAGTGAAAAAATTTCTTAAACACCCTTGGCAAAGCGTACCAGACGTGACGTGGTTGAATCGGGGCTTTTAAAACGCACCTCTGGTATGCTAAAATGATAGAGAAAACAAAAAAAGACGTTCCAGCCAATGGTGGAATCTCCCCGATCCAACCGTTGGTTCGAGTGAAAAACATACAGTCAGGTGTATTGTTCAAGGAGAGAAAGAAGTATCCAACGGAAGATAATCATTTTTGGCCAAAATATAAAGGCATGAGATATGCACCGGAATATATTTTTTCAAAATGAATAGACTAAAATACATATTACAAAAAATACGAAAATATAAAAAACATAAGTTGCAACTTAGGAAATATAGTGATAATATAAAAACATAAGTTACAACTTAGGAAATATGTATATTGAATTAAAACATAAGTTATAACTTAGAAAAAATGAAGATCATAACATAGATCAGGGGAGAGGAGGAAACGACGTATGCATAAGCGAATCGAAAGGCCGGAATATCTGGAACAGCTAATACGTTTTCGGGAAAAAGAAGTCATAAAAGTAGTAACCGGAATACGCAGATGCGGGAAGTCTACGCTGTTTGACCTGTATTGCGAGTATCTGGTGCAGGATGGCGTGAGCAAAGACCAGATCATCCGCGTCAATATGGAAGATCCGGATTACCATGATATCCGGGATTATATGCAGCTGTATGATTGGATCCGGCAGCAGATGCATTCTGAAAAGATGAACTATATCCTGATCGATGAAGTGCAGAATGTGCCGGAATTTCAGAAGGCGGTTGACGGACTATATATAAAGGAAAATTGTGACGTCTATATCACGGGTTCTAATGCGTATCTGCTGTCGGGGGAGCTTGCCACACTGCTGGCCGGCCGCTATGTGGAGATTAAGATGCTGCCGCTGTCTTTTAAGGAATATCTGTCTGCGCTGGAGGATAAGACAGACCTGATGCTCAAATATCAGAACTATATCCAGAACGGTTCTTTTCCCTATGTGGTGCAGTTGGAAAAGAAGAGAGATATCCACGCATATCTGGAGGGGATCTATACGTCCATTATCCTGAAGGATATCATGGCCCGCTACCGGATCGCGGATGCAGGCGGGCTGGACAGCGTGATCCGTTTTATGTTTGACAATGTGGGCAACCTCTGTTCCGCAACCAAAATCGCGAACACCATGACCACCGCGGGAAGGAAGATCGCGATTTCTACGGTGGAGAATTATCTGGGGGCGTTGACGGAGTGCTTTATCCTCTATAAGGCGGGACGGTACGATGTGAAGGGAAAGCAGTATCTGACGACGGGCAACAAATATTATCTGTGCGATATGGGGCTGCGCTATTATCTGCTTGGGACAAAGCGGGCGGATCTGGGGCATATACTGGAAAATGTGGTTTATCTGGAGCTGCTGAGAAGAGGCTATGAGGTGTATATCGGAAAAGTGGGGATTGCGGAGATCGACTTTATCGCGATCGGTGAAGAAGGGGAGGAGTATTACCAGGTTGCGTTGACTGTTATGGAGGAAAGCACGTTGGAGCGGGAGCTTGCCCCCTTGGAAAGTATCCGCGACCACAATCCAAAGTATCTTCTGACAATGGATTTTACACCGCTGACCTCCCACAATGGGATCAAACAGTGGAATGTGCTTGAGTGGCTGATGAAGTGACAGGCTGCAGATCAAAGAATCACGAAAGGAAGGAGAGAAAACTATGACAGCATTTTTAAAGGATTTGTCAAAATTTTACGGAACCGGGGAGCGGAATCAGGCGGGACAGACCTTGGAGGAATTTTTGGAAGGGTATGATCCTTATAAATATCAGACGCCAAGCTGTACGGCAGATGCAGTGATCTTTTCCTGCGCAGAGCCTTTGACAAAGGAGCTTCGGGGGCTCAAGCTCCTTCTGGTGAAGAGGAGCAACCATCCGAGTATCGGTTTTTGGGCGCTGCCGGGGGGCTTTGTGGATATGGAGGAGAATCTGGAAGAGTCTGCAAAGCGGGAGCTGCTGGAGGAAACGGGAATCGGCGGTCTGCCCATGGAACAGATCGGGGCTTACGGGAATTATGACAGGGACCCCAGGACACGCGTAATCACCACGGCATATATGGCGCTTGTACAGGGGAAGGAGTTAAAAGCCCAGGCCGGGGATGACGCGGCAGACGCGGTGTGGTGCGAATTAGAGTTGGAAAAAATAGCGGACGGCGGGGTGGCTGATCCGAAAGCAGAGCTGCAGCAGGCAGAGGAAGGCAAAGACTCTGGTACGGATGCTTTCCGGAGCGGTGGGCAGCAGGGACAGGAGAACGAGATCACGACCTACCGGCTTTCCGTGAAAAACCAGGAAAAGGGTCTGGATACCTGCGCGCTGGTGGAACGCAAGAGACGCTCGGGGCTGATCCGGGAGGAGTCATTTGCGGTAAAGAACGGCGGGATGATCGCGGTGGACCATGCGGCGATCATTGTGCAGGCGCTGACGATTCTGCAGGAGCGGTGTGAAGGATAAAAGGATTGTCCTCGGTGATTGCATAGCTTGTTTTTGATTCCTCTATTTTTTCCTGATAGATCCGATACATCTGTACTACGGAAATCTTTCCGTTTTTTTGGGTGCGCAGTTCATACACGCTGCTGACCGCATAGGGAAGCTGCTGAAACATTCCGCTTCGGGAGATGATTACTATATAACAATCCGCGGTCTGAAACAGGGATTGAAATTTTTTCTCATAGAGATACCGGACATCCTCATCAACGAAAATAATGCTGTTGTGCGCATGTTCTAATTCCTGATGCCAGTCAGTCCGGTTTTCAAATATTTTAATCTGATAATCGCTGCTTTTGCTTACGTGTACTCCGGAGTCCTTTCCGAGTTCCGCATAATCAGAAAGGACTCGAATCATGGAGGTTTTTCCGGTACCGCTTTTTCCTTTGATTACAGTGACTTTCCTTTCAAGATTTAGCCGATAAATGACCTTTCTTGATTCTATTTCTAAAGAAAATCTACCTTTCATGACCGCCTCCTACATATGCGCACATTTTCAGAATCCAGTCTTCAGAAGTTCGGATTTCGGAACCGTCATTGAGACATCTTGCCTGAATGCCTGTTTTTTCGAACCCCAGATCGTATCCGCTCAGCGAAGCCCGAAAATCCTTTTTCTCAGCGATCTCAGAAATCCATTTTTCGCAGTTCTTTCCGCATACGATCAGATCCACATAAAAATCATCGAGTTTGTACATACAGATCAGTGCTTTTACTCCGCCGGAAAGCTTTTCCGGCGGGATTTGTCCCAGTACCGGGCTTTGGATACAGTATTTGTCCAGTACTTCGGAGCAGTCAACGTCCAGCACCATTTCTTTGACGAAAGGGTCGTCCAGCCAATCTTCATCGTAAGTGTTGTTAAAATATTTATCAATACTGAGGATGGCTTCCGTATCGTATCCGAAATATATATTCAGCATTGTTTTTACCTCCGGTTTCATTGGTTCCTGCGAAGCAGTATGCCGCGCTGACGCAGGGATTCTGACTTTCAGACAGAAATAGCATATTAGCCCTAAACACTCGTACGGGGCGGTAAGCGGGCAATTCTGTTCTGAATAGTTAAAGAATAACACAAAATGTCCTGGCCAACAATCATTTTGTATACCATTGTATGCAGAAATACTGTCAGCGGCAGGTTTTGTATGTTTTGCATGAATTTGACATAGGCTTTGTAAATAGTAAAAAACGATTCGCACTTATTTTTATGCTGCAATATGCCGACATTTATTAAAGGTTCTATTTATTCGTTGTATGAGCGATTCAAAAAAGCAGGAGGTTAGAATATCATGGAATCGAACGAAGATTCTATTAAAATATTGGAAATGAGAATCCGGCAGCAAATGGGTTATTCTCTGCAGAAGAACATGAAACCAGAAAATTTAAAGTACTATATGCCTTCTGCAGTACAGCCGAAACCGGATATCCGCCAGGAGATCCATATGGAAAACGCGCAATTCGTCCATTCGGCAGCAGATGCGGTCAAGCCGGGCATTCCCGTGGTCGGGGACGTCGGGAGAGAGGGGCAGATTCAGACAGGTACCGGGTCGGGGATTCCAATCCAGGCAGGAAGCGGAAGCCTGCCTCTCAGCGAGGAGTACATAGACCAGGTCATTGGGCCGCCGCCCATGATGGAATATGAGCATATAGAAATTCCGGAGCCAAAGGAGGTTCAGCATGCAAGGGCAATGAGCGGCTATGAACGATCTCATTCGCTGGAACGCAAAGAAATTTTTAATATGGAAGGGAAGCATTTTCTGGATTCAAAGGGATAAGCAGGAGTGCCGCCTGTTCCTGAAATTTAAAAAAGAAGATCCTATAGACCGGCGGCTGGCCTTATGTGCCCAGCCGCCTTTGAAATTCGTCGTAGTTTCGGGTATCCCCGGGACTGCAGTATACCGCAAATTCTATAGCCGTAAAATCATATGCAAATTCTTTTACAGCCTCTGCCATGGCTTCTGCCACGACCTTTGGGGAATTGCAGAATGCTCCGCATCCAAAGGCGCCCAGTATCAGCACCTCTTCCTGTTCTTGTTTGGCAATGCCCAGAATCCTTCTCATACGTTTTATATGAAGTTCCAGAAGTTTCCGTTCGGATAAGCGAACCGGCTTTTTTCCGCTGCCTGGATTCATGGCATTGCTGGGCTGCTCCCGCAGATTGGGGGCGGCGCAGGTGACCACATCAACCGTATACCAGTCGGATTCCGGCATCAGTTCGGGCTGCGGCGTATCGGTTTTGAATACCGTGACATTTGGGGTAAAAATGCAGTCATCGTTGTACCGGACATCCATGCGCTCCTCGCGGAGCAGCCGCCGGTGGCGGTTATGAAATTTTTCGGTTATACCCCTTTCTGTAATGTGAAAATACAGGCTGCTGCATCTGCAGATGGCCTCCTCCTGGGCATTGGAACCTCTGGTCACTCCGTTTTACATGCTTTCACGCAGTATATCCAGCCGGCGGGCCAGCATTTGATAATCCGTTTCACGCCCCCGGAACCATTGAGGATCAATCTCACGGATCTGGTTTAGCCCGATCTTCGATACGGCCTGCAGGGCCGCTTCCCTCTGCGTCATATACACTGGCAGGACGCTCAGGCAGTTTGCTCCGTCCGCATGGTCATAGGACTGGAAAGCCTGGTTAAAATCCATCAGGGGATGCAGCGAGATCGGCCGGTTTGTTTCGTTGTCTACGAGAAAACCCCAGTTTCCCCAGTGCCTGTCGGTATTCCCGACAAGGTAATCCAGAATATTCATCATGTAGTAGGAATGGCTGTCCAGTTCCAGGATATAAGCGGCCGGATCGATTCCTTCATTGACCGCGTAGATCTCAAACGCCTCTCTGGATACGATGGAATACCGCTTGGAAGTCATCAGTTCGCTGGAAGAAACCTTGATCCCCTCATAATAGGTTTCCTGATATACCACCTGGGGACAGCGGAAGCACCGGCAGACTTTGCTTGCCAGAAGTTCATTTTCCACGGCCCGGATGCCGCCGGCTTTGAGCAGCGTAAATCCCTGCTCATGCCGGAGCCATGCCTTGGGAAAGCACCCGTTTGTTGACAGGTCCGGAATCAGGCTGTCATTTTGTACCGTAATCTGGCGTCCGCGCAGGGAAACGTCAATAAATGCATTGTCCAAATGGTTGTCGTACAGGTTGGCCTCCTGAAATGTAATATCCTCATCCGGACGTTTTACCCAGTAGATATCCGTCAATGTCAGACAGCGGCAGGACAGTGCGATCCGTGCCCGGTCCCGGTCTGTTACAGCTTGTGCCGCCCCAATGCTGTTCAGGATTTCTTTGGCATATTGGCGGTCCAATGTGAGGATTCTGCCGGCACACCAGTATTGGAAATTTGTGAGATTATTGATCAGGGTGTCCAGTTCTTCATCGGTGTCGTCCAGATAGAGATTGTACGGCAGAAACTTCCCGCCGCCGAAGATCCTGCAGTGACCTTGTGTGTCAATCCTTGCCGCGGCCTGGCCGCCGTGCATGATTTCATAAGTCGTTTTTGCTGTTTTGTTCATGTTGGTTCCCGCTCTTTCTGCGCTGCTGTTTACATTCTTTACAATATTGAGTATAGTTCCATTGTACCAAGCCGCTGACGGAATAGCCAGCCCCAATACCAACTTTTATGTTATAGTTTACGGTCTGACCGCCAGCCCCATCACTGTATTTGCCGGATGCTTCGCAGCAAGTGCACGGCACCGCGTGAGCAGTAACGTCCAATCAGGAGTGTGACTTGTAACGAGAGATTTCAGCCAGCACGCCCATTTCCGTATTCCGGACGGTCAATGACAGATGGTGCAGGGTACAGATCTTTTTGGCCAGATACAGGCCAAGCCCCAGGTGTTTTTCGGCATCTTCCAAACGTCCCTGTCCGCTGTAGAACATCTCAAACACATGCGGAAGATCCGCGTCCGGAATCCGTTCCCCGGTATTTTCCATGCCGCACCGGTCCTTGCTGACAGTGATTCGGACCGTTCCGCCTTCCGTATTGCAGGAAACCGCATTGGACAGCAGATTCCAGACTGCTTTTTCCAGATATTTCCGGTCTCCGGTCAGGTGAAATTCTCCCTCCGGCTGATACAATACCAGAAGCTTTTTGGCGGAAATGACATCATCCAGCTTTTCCAGCTGCGTTTGAACCAGGTCATTGAGGTTAACCGGCTCTTTTTTTAGAACCAGCGTATCGGAATCCAGGCGGGATACATAGATCATTTCCGCCGCAAGGGCGTCCATTTCTTCGGTCTTGAGTATGATCTGATCCAGGTAATGATCCCGCTTTTCCGTTACCGTATCCTCCTTCAGGTTTTCCGCATAACCGCGGATGGCGCACAGGGGCGTCTTCAATTCATGGGCGATGGCATTGGTAAAATCGCGGCGGTTCTCCTCCAGGGCATCCCGCCGCAGGTTCGTCCGGTGGATGGCAAAAGCCAGGACACATGCGCATACCAGCATACAGGCAAAGCCCAGCAGATAGAAGTATTTCATATAATCCATGGCGGCAAGCCAGGGATGGCAGTCCACAGCCGCAACCAGAAAATAGGTGCCCGCAAGCTTATCATCCTTAAGAATGAAAAGTTCAGAGACTTTTTTTGTCTGCGGCAGGAAAGGCGGGAACTCATCAGCGGCCGCATTATATCTCGGTATCGTGTAGAACAGGTCATCGTCCAACTGCAGGTTCTGAAGAAATGGATTTTCCTGCCATGCAAGCCAGCGGTCATATCCGAGGCTGTTATACGGAAAAGAAGGGTAGCACTCCAGCTCAAAAAAATAATTTTGCGGAATCTTGGAAATGTCAATCTCCGGATTTGTCCATGACCAGACGATCCTGCCGTGATCCCAGATTTTATTTGAAAACAGGATTAATTCCTCCTGTTCCAGGTGTGTCTGTCTGTCAGCGGACACCTCAGCATTGTTTTTTTCTTTCTCATCTTTGTTCCAGTTCATTTTCTGTACTACGATCTGGACCGGCACATCGCTTCCTCTCTTGAATGCTATCATGATCCGGTAATCTAAAGAGTTATATACAGGCTGAGAACCCCCTTTTTCAGAAGAAGGAAAAGCCGATTTGCTGCGGAAGCTTGTGATCTGCAGATTTCCGTAATAGGCCAGCTCTTTGAGCTCGTCCTGACTGAGATAATCATCCACGAGTAAATACTCGCGAAACAGATTTGTATCCGGATTTACAAGGGAGAGCATATTTTTGCTTTGTGACAGGAGTTTTTTTTCTTCGTCAAACAGAGCAAAAGAGTATTGAAAATAGGCACTGACTGTCCCTGCCCTGTAACTTAGCATGGGGTCATAGTTGTGGGCGGCAGTTTTCAGGTATCCATTTGCCAGCCATTCTTCTTTTGCTTCTTTATCGCGAATGTTTTCTTCCATTTCATTGAAGATGGTATTAAAATATGTTTCAAAACGTTCCATAAATGTTCCCTTGATCAGAAATGTGGCGATTCCCATCAGCGCCAGATACAAGGCCAGAAATCCTGCCAGTACCGGCAGAAACGTGCGGATGATTCTTTTTTTCGTTTCATTCTGTCACCTCCAGACAATACCCGGACTTTCGGAAGGTTCGGATGCTGCAGCTGCTGTGTTCCATTGCTTTTCGAAGCATCTTGATGTGGTTGTCCACGACCCGTTCATTTCCTTCAAATTCATATCCCCAGAAACGGATCAGGAGCTGTTCCCGGCTGTAGATCCGGTTGGGATTTTCCATGAAGAAGAGGAGTATCTCATATTCCCTCGGAGCCAGCGGCAGAGGGGTTCCCTGCACCAGAATCCGCCGCATCCGGAAATCCGCTACCAGGTCTCCCCGCCGCAGCGTCTGGAAAGGGGCCTCTCCACGGACGCGGCTCATCAGGGACATGGCTTTGGCGTAGAGCACCGGCAGGGAAAAGGGTTTTGTCACGTAGTTGTCGGCTCCCAGGGAGTAGCCGTTCAGCTCGTCCTCCTCCATGACCCGGGCCGTGATAAAGATGACCGGCACGTCGCTGTCCTCACGAATCCGCCTGCACACGGTAAAACCGTTCAGCTTCGGGAGCATGACGTCCAGAAGGATCAGCTGAAAAGCGGCTGTGCGTATGGTTTCTAAAGCTTCCTCTCCGTTTGCTGCCTCCGTGATCTGCCAGCCCTTGCTTCCAAAATAGTCGGCAATCGTTTCGCGCAAAGCGCGGTCGTCTTCTACAATTAATAAATGCATTGCCATCTTTTTATCACCTCGTTTCTCTTAAGCGGATGTCCCATCTGAAGCAGCGGAGCAATAACATGCTGCTTGCGGGTGGATGAATAATATAGTTGTTACAGATACTATACCGCGGAAATATATACTTATTGTATGCTGGAGCCAAGAAAATAAAAAATAATGGAACAGCCGGGAAAATTCCGACAGTTCCATTACGTTTTTGGATACATTGTGTAGAAAAAATACCGGCTGCCGGCTTTTTTGCATTATTCCCACGGATTCCCATCCGGTGAGACGCTCTGCTGTTCTTTCAGCCACTCCCGGAAAATATCCGTGAAGGAGCCTTCCTCCAACCGGGCGTGATAGAGCTCGCCTGCCTGCTTGGTATAGCTCCGTGTCAGGAAAGCGACCTGATAGGTCTGGTCATCCTCCAGGCTGGCGCCGCCCTTCGTTACCAGGACATAGGGGTAGGCTTCTCCTTTTCCGGAAAGGTTAAAGCCCTCCTCCGCCATCTCCCTGACCTGTGCTCCGGTCATGGTGAGGACGGCATATTCCCCATCGTATCCGGGGGAAATGGCGGAAATGATATCTGCGTCGATCATGCCCTTGTAGAGCTTTCCGCTGATGCCGGCGCTTAACAGATCTCCTTTCTTATAGAAAGAAGCCACCGGTATCATCGCCGCATCCGCCCCCGCAGCATTTCCCAGGGCCTTGCCTGCCAGGGCTGCGGTTTCCTCTAACGTAAAGTTGGCGGTGCTCTCGCATACATCCGTATTGTCGGGATGGCTGAGATAGCTGGTCTGCAGAGCATCCATCAGGGAAATGCAGGTCTGGCCGTCCAGGCCCTCCTCGCCCTGGAGCCAGCGTTTGAACATCTTGCCCATGTCATAGAGGACATGTTCCCAGCCGGTGTAGGTGACAGGAGCGATCCGCCCCTCCTGCTGGGCCTGCCATGCGTCATAGATCAGTGCATCCTCCGGGACCTCCTCATTGTCCAGAGGGCTGAGCAGGCAGGGTTTAAGTTTGCCGCTAAAGACGGCCTGCCCTTCGGGGGAATAAAGCAGGGACAATAGGTGCACTGCATCCTCCAGTTTTTTCTCATTGCCCGGCTCGGTGAGCCGTCGGCTGATGCCGATGTAGGCGGAGGGCTGGTATATATAGACATTTTTGCTGCCGTCCCGGCTGAGGTAAGGCATCATGCCGAGCTGGTCGCCGGTTGGAAGCTCTGCCGTGCTGACATCCAGCATGGATGTGAAGAACATGGCCCGGCGGTTTCCCAGTTCCTCGTCGATCAGGTCCTGATTGCTCCGTTCCTTAAGGTCTGCGGAGAACATCCCCATATCTATGTACCTCTGGACGTCCTCCATGGCAGTTTCCCACATGCCCGCAGCCGGGGCGCCGCCGGAGAGAAATTCTTGCTCCCAGTCCGCACCCTCGGGGGTGGAGAGCCAATCGGTCTTGGCCACGTTGAATACGGCGGAAAAGGGATCGTCGTTCAGTTTGGTGCCAACCAGGCCGGGGGTCATGCCTGCAGCCCGGATCTGGCCGCACAGGGCTTCCAGTTCCGTAAGGTCGGAGGGCACTGCCCAGTTGTGTTCCTCCATCAGCGTTTTGTTGTAGTAGATACCGTGTACACTGCCGTTGACGGGCAGAAGATAGACGCCGCCGTCAACCGACGCCTGGTCCAGAACCCCAGAGGAAATATGTTCCGTAAAATCAAAGCCGGACAGGTCTGCCAGCCGTTTAGCGGCAAGATCAGGATCCAGATTCCGGGTGGTAATGAAGATGTCGGGAATGTCGTCTCCCCGCATCTGCGCCCAGTCGTAGCTGGTACGGTTGGGGCCTGCGTAGGGGGAATAATCAAGCACGATATCCGGGTAAGTCTGATCCGCCAGCTTTAAAAAATCTTCATAGCCGTTCCGGGTGCCCCAGATCAGTGCATCGCCGTCGTTTTGGGTCTTCCGAAAGGTGCAGGCGGATAACAGAACAATCGCTGCCGCGGACAGGACTGCCAGGCGGCGCAACAGTTTTGCTTTCATGAAAAATGACTCCTTTCCTGTAGGGGCGCCGCGCCTTTTTCGGATGTGTAAACTGACTGCCGGATAAAGGGGCGCCGCGTTGATTTCATGGAATTATCATATCATATCCAGATGGATTTTTCAATTTTGGAAGCTGCCCGGAATTACAAAAAATTCCACTCCCCAGATCCCTTTCAAATCGCCCTTTTTTTCTTCGCCGATCATGGGATCTTCGAGGATTTTGTCAATGGCTGCCTGATATAATGCTTTCAATTTTTTGTCTTTTATTTTTTTGATGAATTTCGCTGCCGGCGGTAGGAAACGTATTTTTGCCATATTTATTCCTCCGCACCAAAAACATCGTTATAAGAAGCTGATTCTATCTCAGATAAAGCCGCTTTTTCGGCGTCCGAAAGCATTCTCTCCACGGCAGGGCGGATCTGCTTTTGGGCAAGCCTGAACCGATCCAGCAGATCTTCGCCGCTATACCCTTTTGCAATCAAATCTGCTAGGATCTGTTCGGCGAATTCACCGCCTCCAGTTGTCTTTACAGGCCGGCGGTTGAACGATTGTTATAAAAAAACAGCCTATTCCGAAAGAATCTGAGAAAGAAATATGATATTGTTAGTCGGAAAAACGGATAAGGAGGTGCTCTATGACAGAGAAAGAAAGGCTGCGCCAGAAGATGTTCCGACTGGTTCTGCCGATGTGGTCAAGCTGCCGGTGGTGTACCGTCATTACATAAAATACGGGTGGGTGAAAAACCTGACCTGACACCGAACGTGAAATTTCAGCATCAAAAAGGCAGCAGGAACCGAGGTATTTCTTGGATTCCTGCCGCCTATTTTTGATTCATTGTGTAAATATTGCCCATGGCATTATTTTCTGCCGGACGGTGCATAGAACTGCCCGTTCATCATAGCCATGCCTCCGCAGATGACTTCCGCATTCTCTTTCCAGTACTTTTTGAATCCCGCGATCATCCTCTCTACCAGGTTTGCATTTGCTTCAAGCATGTATCTTGCGTCTTCCGCTGTCATATTTGTATACATAATCTGTTTCTCCTTTTCTGATTTAGATTCTGTCTTACTGTCTGTTTCCCTGTGACGTGTATTATCTTATCACGGCCGGAAACAAATTTTTAGATAAATTATTGATGAATAATTAGGGCGATATTGACATTCTTGCTAGGCGGTTCCGGTAATTTACAGTATGAAACAAGCCCGGGAGGGAAATCGGCAAAAGGGCTAGTACAGCATTGCGTATATAATGGTGAAGAATTCACCGTTAATTACGCAAGGCTGTACTAGGGGCTGTTTTCTAACTTCTTTCTGATTTGAAATATAATGCAGTGCCGGCTAAAGCGACAAGACATTCCGTAATTGGAAAGGACAGCCATACCCCTGTCATTTTTAATAAAAATGACAGGAAAAACGCCATAGGGATTATAACTAAAAGACCTCTTGACAGTGAAACGATTTGTGCGGGCAGGGCTTTTTCTATTGATGTAAAATACGAGGATATAATGATATTAAAGCCCACAAATGGAATCGCTGTAAAATACAATTTTAACCCGGTTTCTGCAATCTGCTGTAACTGCATATTTTGTTCACTGTTAAATATGCTGACAATTGGATTGGCAGATAATAGAAAAATAAAATAAATCCCGCATGATATAACCAGCATTGTTATTAAGGCATATTTCAAAATCTGTTTCTGGCTTTCGCGCTCACCATATCCATATACTCTGCTTAAAATGGGCTGTGTTCCCTGTGCTATCCCTGTATAAATGGAAATGACCACAAGCGACAGGTTTGCAACCACGCCATAAGCAGCCACACCAATATTTCCCTGCAGGTGCAGAATAATAGCATTAAAAGCGATTATTACAATTCCGGATGCCATTTCTGTGATGAAAGACGGAACACCTAAAGAAAGGATATCTCTTGTCAATCGAAATGACAGATTTATTCGTACGAAATGAAACTGGTTTTGCTTTGTGAGCCAATGCCTGGATAAAACAGTCAAACTAATAACGGGTGCTAAACTTGTAGCGAATACTGCGCCGAATATTCCCATATGAAGGGGGAATATAAATATATAATCTAAGATTATGTTTGAGAAGCTTCCAGTCAGCATACCAATCATCGATAATTTAGGATTTCCGTCATTTCTGACAAAGCAGGTCATTGTGTCATTCGCCATAAATGCCGGAGCGAATAGCAGAATAACCTGTAAATATGTTTTTGTCATATGAAAAACCTCTTTGTCGGCACCTAATAGTTTTGCCAGGTTTTTAGAAAAGAAAATGCCTGTCAACACGAAAATGACAGCCAATACAGCCATCATACATACTGTGTTTGAAAAAGCCTTATCCGCGTTTTTATATTTTTTTTGTCCTCTGTAAATGGAATATTTTGTTGCGCCTCCCATTCCAAACATCAGACCGCTTCCATGAATAAGGCTATAGACAGGAATGGCCAGGTTAAGCGCAGTCAGACCATTTGCGCCCAAACCGTTTGAAATAAAAAAGGTATCGGCAAGTATGTAACATGATAAGCCAATCATACCACATATATTTAGGATTACATATTGAAAAAATTCTCTTAAAAGTGTTTCTGCTTTCATAGATATCTCCTTTAAAAACAAAAGGCGCCAGAACATTCTATCTTCTATGACCTAACGATAGAATGTCTGACGCAAAATCTCTTTACCCGGTGGCAAAAGAGCAGCGTTGTTTCCAGTATTTTTATTTCTGTTCTTCTACTTCAATCTTGCGGATCTGCTTTGTGCGGATCTCTTCACAGATATCACGGATAAAGGTATCCAGCGGCTTCTGGCCCTCATCTCCCAGATAACGGCTGCGTACCGATACCACGCCTTCCTCCTGCTCTTTGGCGCCCACGACCAGCATAAACGGAACCCGGTTCAGGCGGGCGTCACGGATCTTGTAGCCCATTTTCTCGGAGCGCTGATCCACGGAGCAGCGGATGCGGGCCTCTTTCAGCTTTTGCTCCACCTGGGCCGCGTAATCGTGGTATTTATCCGAGATCGGGATGATGCGCACCTGCTCCGGACAGAGCCATGTGGGGAATAATCCGGCATATTTTTCAATCAGCCATGCCAGCGTCCGCTCGTAGCAGCCCATGGAAGTTCTGTGGATGATGTAGGGGCGTTTCTTGTCGCCGTTTTCGTCAATAAAATACATATCAAACTGTTCCGCCAGCAGGGCATCCCACTGGATGGTGATCATAGTGTCTTCCTTGCCGTATACGTTTTTGGCATTGATATCCACCTTCGGTCCGTAGAACGCGGCTTCGCCCACGTCCTCGACAAACGGGATATTCAGCTCCTGGAGCATGGCGCGGATATGGCCTTCGGTTTCCTCCCAGACTTCCGGCGAGCCGATGTATTTTTCACTGTTTTCCGGATCCCATTTGGACAGGTGGTAGGTCACATCCTCCTCCACGCCCAGAACCTGCAGGATATGCTGTGCCAAGGCGATACAGTCTTTGAACTCCTTTACCATCTGGTCCGGCCTTACAACCAGATGCCCCTCGGAAATGGTAAACTGGCGAACCCGTGTGAGACCGTGCATCTCGCCGGAATCCTCGTTGCGGAAGAGGGTCGAGGTCTCGCCGTAGCGCAGGGGCAGATCCCGGTAGCTGTGCTGCTCGGCCTTATATACATAGTACTGGAAGGGGCAGGTCATGGGGCGCAGGGCAAAGACTTCTTTGTCCTTGTCTTCATCCCCCAGCACAAACATCCCCTCTTTGTAGTGATCCCAGTGTCCGGAGATCTTGTACAGGTCGCTCTTTGCCATCAGCGGGGTTTTGGTGCGGATGTATCCCCACTCGTTGTCCTCCAGATCCTCGATCCAGCGCTGCAGCTCCTTGAGCATGATTACGCCGTTGGGCATGAGAAGGGGCAGCCCCTGTCCGATCACGTCCACGGTGGTGAACAGCTTCATTTCACGGCCCAGCTTGTTGTGGTCGCGTTTTTTCGCCTCTTCCAGCATGGTGAGATGCTCCTGCAGCTCGTCCTTTGTGCCGTAGGCGGTTCCGTAGATCCTGGCCAGCATCTGATTTTTTTCATTGCCTCTCCAGTAAGCGCCGGAGGAGGAGATCAGCTTGAACGCCTTGACGCCCTTGGTGCTCATCAGGTGGGGGCCTGCGCACAGATCCACCCAATCTCCCTGGGAATAGAAGGAAATCTCCGCGTCCTCGGGAAGGTCCTGGATCAGCTCTACTTTATAGGGTTCATTTTTCTCTTTGAAAAATGCGATGGCGTCCTCACGGGATTTTGTAAAGCGCTCGATCTTCGCCCCTTTCTTGATGATCTTTTTCATCTCTTTCTCAATAGCGTCCAGATCTTCCCTGGAAAATGGGGCGCTTTCAAAGTCATAATAAAATCCGGTGTCAATGGACGGCCCGATGGCCACTTTTGCCTCCGGGAACAGGCGCTGCACGGCCTCGGCCAGCACATGGGAGGCGGTGTGGCGCAGGGCGGAGAGCCCCTTTTCATCCCTGGCGGTGAGGATATTTAAGCTGCAGTCGCTGTCCACAATGGTGCGCAGATCCACAACCTCCCCGTTGATTTCGCCGGCGCACGCGGCGCGCGCCAGACCTTCGCTGATATCGTACGCGATATCGATGATGGATTTTGCTTCGGAATACTCTTTTGCAGAGCCGTCTTTTAATGTGATGATCATAGTACGTTCGTTCCTTTCTGTAAAATTTTGAGAAATGTTTCTGCTGTCTTGAAGTGTCAGAAAAAAATATAGCCCGCCCCCTGTGATTGTTTGAGATCACAAGGGACGAGCTGAAATTCTTAGCCGCGGTTCCACCCTTCTTGCTGATTGCGTACGCAAAAAGCCGCTTTTTAGAAGCTGTTGAAAAAAACGGATACAGCTTCTTATGATGATAACGGAATCACCGGACCGGATTGGGGTCACTCGGAGGTGGTTTTCAAATGCTTCTGCAGTAAGATGCTTCCAGCACCGGACACAAATCCCTGCCCGGGCATCTCTCTCTGGAAAGTTCCGCACTCTACTCGTTTCGTCTAAGTGTTATTTTTTTCAGTTCTTTCGTTCTGCTTTTGCTGTTCTCTTGTATTATATGCAAGAAGAAGAGATTTTTCAAGTAAAATATCGAAATTGGATCAATTTAATCTGGCTCAGGGTTATTATTCACACCCTTACCGGGTGCTCACAGCAACGTCAGTTTTCATCCGAATCCAGTCCTGCGAAGAAATCATCGTAGGTACACCCATAGATTTTGCGAAGCTCGATCAGCACGCTGATCCGTATATTCAGTTCACCTCTCTCGTACTTCTCATAGGTGCTCCTGCCGATATCACATGCATGATGCTGCAGTCTGGCACAGAGCTTTTCCTGTGAAAGTCCATGCGCCAGACGAAGCTTTTTCAGATTTGCCCCCATGTCTCGATCACGCCTTAATTTCTGTTCCCGTTCCATATTTTTCCCTCCTGAGATTTTTTACCTTTTCCTCATATCCCATCATACCCTTAATTCACAGGAAATATTGCCTTTGGCAGCGGCCCCATGGATTTCCATGGCTTCCGCTGAGGTCAGTCACTTGACCTTATGCGGCTCATCCGGATCCAGGCCTGCAAAGAAATCATCATATGCACATCCATAGATCTTCCGGAGCTGAATGAGTACGCTGATCCGGATATTCAATTCCCCGGTTTCATATTTTTCATAAGTACTCCGGCCAATGTCACAGGAACGGCGCTGTAATTCCGCACACAGCTTCTCTTGTGACAACCCGCTCGTTTTCCGCAGTTTTCTAAGGTTTTCCCCCATATTGCAGTCGCGCCTTAACTTTTGCTCCATTTTTACACCTCATTTGAATTTTCAGTTTTTGACCAGTATTGGTTGCAACTTCTTGTTATTTTATGGTATGCTGACTGAAAATATTGACCTCTATACTGGTCAAAAAGTAAAGAGAGAGAAAGATCATGAAGGAAATACTGGATAAAATACAGAAACGTTCTATAGATGACAGGAAAAGGATTGTGAATAAAAGGTTCTGCAGGATCGTATATCTGGCAGTTCTCCTGGTGATCCCGATTTTGGGATACCTGCAATGGGGACGGGATGTGGCGGTGTGCAGCAGCAATCCAAAAATATTTTCAAATGGGAGTCTGGAGGAGATATCGATCATAGCGAATAAGCTGTATATATTTGATCAGGAAAAATTTGCAAGATATGTATTGCAGAGATGCGCGGATAATTCTTTTAGGGAGGTCCGGTTTTCTTATGATCTGAGCGGATATCCGAATGAAGTGCATATCACCGTATATATGAATCGGGCTGCATGGAAATGGAGGAAAAAGGCTTTTGAGATCCGTTGGATTTCAGAGGAGAATAAGCATTACAATATAGTAGAAAATCCGGAGAAGTACAGAATAGAGATTAAGTGAGATGTTCTGCGGAAGGGATCATAGATATGTGGATACCTGCAAGGGCAGACGATCTATGAGATCCATGATCCAAATAGCTGACCTGGCGAAGATTCAGATTGAAAAGGCGCAAAACAGGGACCCTACCGCCGGTAGGATGACATTTTCAAGAGTTTATGTCATAATAAAGCCATGGAAGGGGGCGTTTTTATGATCGATGTAAAAAAAGTCGGAGCATTTATCTCAGAATGCCGGAAGGAAAATGAGTGGACACAGAAGCAGCTTGGAGAAATGCTTGGCGTTACGGATCGGGCGGTGTCAAAATGGGAGACCGGCAGATCGCTGCCAGACATCGGTCTGATCGAACCGTTATGCGGATTGTTTGGGATCCGTGTCAGTGAATTTCTGGCAGGAAAGAAGATGGAAGCAGAAGCGTATCAAAAGGAGACGGATGAACTGCTGATCAATGCGATCGGAGAACACCAGCTGTATGGATTTCAGATCGTGATCCATCTGTTGACAGTGATCGCTCTGCTGGTCTTTTCCATTCCTTTTTTGATCAGGAGGGAAACGCAATGGCTTCCCGGATTGGAGACGGAGAATCTTCTCTGCTGGATGGCAGCGGTTGTCCTGACAGGAATCATCTGGTATCTGGATAAAAACCTGCCTGCCCGGAAATACCGTGCCTCCAATGTGTGGATAGAAGCAGCAGGAGGCGCAGTTCTTTTTTGTATTCTTATGGGCATCGATTTTTATGCTTCCGGCGGGGGCAGAGCGCTGGAACAGGTAACGGCGGCAGAGAAGCTATGGGCTGCGATCCTCGCGGCGGCAGGGCTGATCTTTACGGTTGCTGTACGGATTTTCGGATGCCGAACGAGGAAATGAAAGTGAATTTACAATAAGTGATAGGATCGCCGGTGATGATCCTATTTGAAAACAACAATATTATATTGCGGAAAATAAGGAACAACTTTGAAGCCTTAGGAGTCAGTACACTAGTATAATCCACATGAATTAACCTTATGTTTCGATTGGGTAAATTTCCATCTGCTGCGTTGTCGTCAATCCCGGATAGGTCTGGTCAATGAGGCCGATCAGGTTGTTTTTCATGGCGGTTTTGTGTTTACAATAAATGGATATTGACATTCCATTCCATCTATACTAAACTGAAGGTCACAGACGGTAATCCACATAGAGAAACGGCTTGTTTTTGAACTTCACACCTTCTGGAACAGTCAGAGTTCCAGAATTTCATATTCTATTGTCTGTTTTTATCTTTCCTGCTATCCTGGGAATTTTCAAAACTGCTATGGAAAAAATATAATTTAGTAAAACCGCATTGTCTGTGACTGCTATTTTTGATATAGTAACAATATAGCAGCTTTGTATCTGTGATATACCCGAGGGCACCCCATTATGGCCATGCGGCCGTTTCATAAGGTATCCCCAAGGGCACCCCATTATGGCCGTTTTATAAGGTATACTATAGATACTAGGTTTCTCTATAGGTTTTACGGAAAGGATGATTATGTGCAAAGAGAACATGAAAACCGTCCCGGAAGCTGCAAAGCCTGCTGCAGAGGAGTCCGTCATACAGCATGAAGATGCAGCTCTGAAAACAGCCTTCCTCTATTTTTCAGAGGAGCTGCTCCCGTATTTTGGGATCACGAAAAAGGCTGTGGGGATAGCCGCAACAGAACTGGTGAAGCTGGATGTACAGAAATTACATGAAGATTTCAACTTTATCATGGAGGATGGTTCCTGGATTCATTTTGAGTTTCAAAGCAGGAACAAAGGACGTAAGGACTTGAAGCGGTTTCGGATGTATGAAGCGACAGCCAGTTACCAGCATAATGCGGCCATTACTACATACGTGCTCTTCTCCGGGAATGTCAAAAGGCCCATGACGGAATATACGGAGGGAATCAATACATTTTGCATCAAGCCGATCACCATGAAAAGTCACAGTGCGGACCGGTTGATTGCGAAACTTCAAAAAAGTCAGGAGAATGCCGAGAAACTTAAGAAAGAGGATCTTGTCCTGCTGACACTCTGCCTGCTGATGGACGGGGAAATGCCCTTAAAGGATCGGGTGAGGGCGGCGTTTCGCATTACGCAGGAAGCAGGAGATGACTATGAGGAGATGGACAGGATTGAGGCGGTATTGTATGTAATGGCGGATAAGTTTTTGGATTCTGTTGAAATGGATGAATTGATGGAGGTAATCGGAATGACACGACTTGGACAAAAATTGGTAAATAGAGGAATGGAACAGGAAAGACTGGAAATTGCCGAAGGACTGATCGGTATCCTAGATGAACGGATCATTGCGGAGAGGACAAGGCTTCCTCTTGAAACCGTGTTGAAATTAAAAGAACGTCAGGAATCAGCGCCTGTATTATAAGACTCAAATTAAACCCTATGGGAAGGCTGCCGGACATCACCCAGATCAAGCCATTCCTGGCCCATGGGGAACTTTCGCAGCCAATCTAACATTGATAAAAGAGGCCGTCTGGAAATGAGATATTTCCAAACAGCCTCTTTTTTCAAATATTACACTAGGAAATAGACAGAATTTCTATACTTATTACACTGGTTTCTTTTTCAAACCCCTGCTACAATCTAATTATCACCAGCCAGACCACTTTTTTGACAAAGGAGATCAGAGTAAAATGGATGATTTTTTAAATCAGGTCCGACGGCAGGCAGAAGGAAAATGTGAGCCGGAGCTGACGGAACTATTTGTGAACTGCTATACCAACACCCTGGACACGACGATCCGGAGGATGGAGGACAACACGGCCCATGTGATTACAGGGGATATCCCGGCCATGTGGCTGCGGGACTCATCGGCCCAGCTGCGGCCGTATTTGTTCCAGGCGAAGGAGGACGAGGAGCTTCGGGAGCTGATCGCGGGGGTAGTCAGAAGGCAGTTTCAGTATATCTGCATCGACGCCTATGCCAACGCGTTCAACGAGTCCCCAAGCGGGGCATGCTGGGCAAAAGACGATCCGGAGCAGAACCCGTGGGTATGGGAGCGGAAGTTTGAGGTAGATTCTCTCTGCTATCCGATTCAGCTTGCGTACCTGCTTTGGAAAAATACAGGATGCACCTCCCAGTTTGACGGGAATTTCCACGAAGGGGTTGAAAAGATTTTCCAGGTATTCCGAAAGGAGCAGTACCATGAGGAACGATCCGAATATCGGTTCATAAGGAAGAGCCCGTTGTTCCGCGATACCCTTTCCAGAGATGGGAAAGGGGCGCTGGTCAGATCCGGAACCGGCCTGATCTGGTCAGGCTTCCGGCCCAGCGACGACGCATGCACCTACGGATATCTGATCCCTTCCAATATGTTTGTGGTGGTGGTCATGGGATATCTGGAAGAAATGGCCCGGACTCTTTTTTCTGACCGGCAGTTGGAAAAGGAGGCAGGAGACCTCCGGGAAGAGGTGAGGCAGGCCATTGAAAAAGAGGGCAGAACCTATACGGAAGAAGCGGGCATGATTTACGCCTATGAAGCGGATGGGTTTGGCATGTACGAGCTGATGGACGACGCCAATGTGCCCAGCCTGCTGGCGATGGATTACCTGGGCTATCCGGCGGATCCGGAGACAGCCGGGAATACCAGAAGGTACATATTGAGCGAGGCAAATCCCTACTATTACAAAGGGGCAAAGGCGGCGGGGATCGGAAGCCCCCACACGCCCCCCGGCTTTATCTGGCATATCGCAATGGCCGTCCAGGGGCTGACCTGCAGGCGCAGGGAGGAACGGCTGGAAATCCTCCGGAGCATGGCAGCCACCACAGGGGGAAAGAATGTGATGCATGAGGGCTTTTCCTGCGAAGATGACAGCAGGTACACCAGGGACTGGTTTTCCTGGGCAAACGCCATGTACGCAGAATTGTTTTTGAACTATTTGGGATATGAATTGGAAATAAAATAATTTACACAGTAACAAAAAGATTGACATAGAAAATATAAAATGACTTCAAACAGGAGGCTGAAAGACACATGTTCCATACAGACAGAAAATTAGACAGAAGAATCCATGAAGTAAAAAACTACAGATACCGGGATGTCAGAGAACTGAAAGAATTTGCGGTTCGCGAGGATGTGCAGGGCGTGGTCAACCCGGTGGTGCCGGTCTGCTTTGACGATTGGGACACCATCCGGGTGGGAGACTGCTGGTCAGGCCGGGACCGTTATCTCTGGATGCACAAAGAGGTTGAGATCCCAGAGGAATGGAAGGGGCAGCGGGTGGTCGGAATCTTTGACTTCGGCAAGACCGGGGCAGGCAACAACTCCGGCTTTGAGGCCATGTGCTATATCAACGAAAAGCCTTACCAGGGAGTGGACATCAACCACATGGAAGTATTTTTCCCGGAAGAGCTGTGCGGAAAACGCTTCCGTCTGACCTTCCGGCTCTGGTCCGGACTGGAGGGCGGCGGCGTGCCCAGGGAGCAGGAGCACAAGATCAAACGGGCGGATCTGGCCTGTCTGGATGAACAGACAGACGACCTCTATTATCTGGGTTCCCTGATCTTGGACACAGTCGGTCAACTGGACGATGGAGATCCTGTGAAATACGACCTGCGGACTGCGCTGGATCAGGCCAGCCACTGCATTGACTGGTCTTACCCGGGGAGCGAAGTATTTTACGAAACCGTCCGACAGGCAGATGAGCTTCTCAATGAAAAGATTGACGGCATGGGAAAAGAGTCCAGGATCAACGTTCACTGCGTGGGGCACACCCACATCGACATGGCGTGGCTCTGGCGGCTCAAGCATACCCATGAGAAAGCGTCCCGCTCCTTTTCCACGGTGCTGCGTATGATGGAACTGTTTCCGGAGTATATCTTCCTCCAGACCCAGCCGCAGATCTACGAATATATCAAAGAAGATTTTCCGGAAATCTACGAAGAGATCAAAAAGCGCGTGAAAGAGGGCCGCTGGGAGACAGACGGCGGCATGTGGGTGGAGGCGGACTGCAACCTGACCAGTGGGGAATCCCTGACCCGCCAGCTCCTGATCGGCAGCCGTTTCCTGAAAGAGGAATTTGGAAAAGACGTGGAATACCTGTGGCTCCCGGACGTGTTCGGCTATTCCTGGGCGCTGCCCCAGATCCTGAAAAAATCCGGGATCGACATGTTTATGACCACGAAGATCAGTTGGAACCAGTACAACCGGATGCCCCACGATACCTTCCGCTGGAAAGGGATGGACGGCTCCGAGGTGCTGACCCATTTTATCACCACTCCGGAACCGTGGAACGGGCCTGACTCCTGGTTCTATACCTACAACGGCCTTCTGACCGGCCGGACTGTGAAGGGGGTATGGGATTCCTACAGCGAGAAGGAAATGAACAAGGATCTGCTGATCTCCTTTGGATACGGAGACGGAGGCGGCGGTGTGAACCGGGATCTGCTGGAAGCCAGAAGAAGGCTGGATAAAATCCCCGGCCTGCCAAATGTAAAGACATCCACGGCAGGCGCGTATTTCCGGAAATTGAAAGAGAACGTGAGGGATACGGAGCAGTATGTTCATACCTGGGACGGGGAGCTGTACCTGGAATACCACAGGGGTACATACACCAGCCAGGGCTATAACAAGCGCATGAACCGGAAAATGGAGCTGCTCTACCGGAAGGCGGAATGGCTCACCGCCATGGCGGCTGTGGGGAAAGAGAACCTGGACGGGGCAGAGCAGGAAAAGCTGACAAAGGGATGGAAAATGATCCTGACCAACCAGTTCCATGATATCATCCCCGGCTCCTCGATCCATGAGGTGTATGAGGATTCCCGCAGGGATTATGAAATGGTTCGGCAGATCGGGGAGGAAGTCATCGCGGATTACCGGGATCAGGTATTGCAAAATGCGGAGGATGCCTATACCGTTTACAACGCGTCCGGATGGAAGTCGGATATTCTGGCGGAAATCCCGGAAACAGCGAGCGGGGTATTCACCGACGGGGCAGGAAACGTGCTTCCCTCCCAGCAGGGGGATGGAATGTACTATGTACAGGTTCCGGATGTGCCCTCCATGGGGCATCGGAGAGTCCTGTTCTGTAAAGAGGGAACCGCCGCAGAGGCAAAGGGATCTGAGGTGAAGGCTAAAGAAGCGGCAGACGGAATGGATCAAACAGGCCAGCGCATATTCACGGTTCATGGAAAGGAACTGGAAACCCCGTTTTACTCAATCACCCTGAATGATTACGGGCAGATTACCCGGCTGTATGATAAGCAGGAAGCGCGGGAAGTGCTGGCGCCGGGAGAGCGGGGAAACGTCCTGCAGGTATTTGAGGATAAGCCATTGGACAATGACGCCTGGGACATTGACATTTTCTATCAGCAGAAAATGCGGGAGGTTACGGATCTGACCGCCTTTGAAGTGACCTGCCAGGGGCCGCTGCGGCTGGTGGTTCACATGGAATGGAAGTACATGAACACATCCATTTCCCAGGATATGATCCTGTACCGTTTTGACAGAAGGATTGATTTCCGGACGGACGTGGATCTCCAGGAACGGCAGCAGTTGTTCAAGGCGGCATTTACGGTGGACGTGCGGAGTACCTTCGCGACCTACGACATCCAGTACGGCAACGTGCGCCGGCCCAACCACTGGAATACAAGCTGGGATCAGGCCAGATTCGAATCCGTGGGACACCGGTTTGCGGACCTGTCGGAGAGGAACTACGGGGTGGCGCTCTTAAACGACTGCAAATACGGGTATGACGTGAAGGACAACGTGATGCGCATTTCCCTGCTTCGGTCGGGGCTGCAGCCAGACCATCTTCAGGATCTTGGAAAGCATCAGTTTACCTATGCGCTGCTTCCACACAAGGGAGACTTTGTGGAGGGGCAGGTGGTTCAGTCCGGATATGCCCTGAACAACCCGGCGGATGTGTTCAAAGGGGCGGAGCAGGCAGAGAGCGGGAGCTTCTTCACAGTGGACAATGCACAGGTGGAGATCGACGCCGTAAAACGCTCCGAGGACGGCCAGTATCTGGTGGTGCGGTTCCACGATTTTGCAGGGGCAAGGCAGAATGTAACGGTGAAGCCGGCATTTGCATACCGGGCATGGGCGGAAGGAAGCCTGATGGAACAGCCGCTGTCGGCATTTGACGGAGGCGAAGTCAGGCTGGAGCTCCATCCTTACGAAATTAAGACGATCTTATTTCAGCTTTGAGAACGGCGGAATTTGAAAAAAACGATCCGAAACGGCAGACTTCGGGACTGCCTGCCGTTTCGGATCGGTATACAAAAAAAGAACGGGAGGATTTACGATGCTTGGAGAAATATTTCATATAGAAAAAATGATGGGAGCGTGCGAGAAAATCATCTATTTTCTGCTGGTCAATCTGTTTTTCTGGGGGTCCAATCTTCCCCTGCTGCTATTTTTTGTGTTTGTGGGAATCAGCCAGGCAGAGACCTTCCTGCCCCTCTTTCTGCTCTGCGCGATTCCGGCAGGACCTGCGCTGTGCGGAGTATTCTTTTCCATGAACCGGATGCTCAAAGGGACGGAAGTCTCGGCCTGGAAAGACTATTGGGCAGGGTATAAAGACGGGTTTCTGAAAAAGCTGGGTGTTGCGGCGATCCAGGCATGGATGGTCGGGATGTTCTGGACGAATATCCGTTTTTTTACGGTTCAGTGCCCGGTATTTCTGCTGGCGCTTCTGTTTATCCTGCTGTTTGCGGTGAGCCTTTTGATGACGCCGGATCTGTACCTGCTGGCCTCCAGATATGACATGAGTATCCGGGATATTTGGAAGGGGGCGCTGGTGCTGTGCATCGGCCAGCCGCTTCTGACCTTCGGAAATACGGCGGCGCTGGCATTTGTCCTGATGCTTCTGGAAGTTCAGGCGGGAATCTGTGTATTGTTTGTTGTCAGCCTGTATGGTTTTGTGGTAGTATTTATAAATCAGAAGATCTTTCGGATGCTGGAGGCAGGCACATGGAGAAGAAAAGACCAAAACAACTGTATTTGAAAATGTTTCGGACCTATACCGCGATGGTGCTTTGCATTGTGGCGGCTCTGGTCCTTTACTTTATGTCCGCCACCAGAGGCAGGCTGCTGGAAAACGGCCGGGAGGAGCTGGAGCGGATCAGCGGGGAAGCGCTTGCCTATGCGGAAGGGGTGGAGCAGATTGCGGATTACCTCCACCGGGACCTCTACCGCTCCCAGTCGGAGCTGGAGGATCTCCTGCAGTATTTCCGGCTGGAACCGGAGGAATACCAGCAGTATTCCCTGAGACGCTACATTTCCTCGGAGGAGCTGGTATATAAGAGTGTCTTTTACTTTATGAACCAGGCATTTGAGGCGTATTCTGAGTTGGAAAAAATAGAACTGGTCAGTTATGAGACGCAGCAGCTGACAGAATGCCGCCCGGAGAAAATCGTCTTTCCGGGGAAGGACGGGCAGGTGCGGCTGGCCCAGATTCAGAATCAGGAGTATTGCGTGCCGGGGAAGCTTGTCTATGTGAAGGAAGTCCGGGAAATGAACACGATGGAACCGGCTGGCTGCATGGTGTTTACATTTGAGGCGGAGCAGGCGCTGGAAAAAATCCGCAGCTTCAGCCCGTTTGCGGAAATGGCAGTTGTTTTCGGGGAGGACCAGGTGATCTTCCAGTCCCCGGAGGGAGCGGACTATGCCCTTCGGCTTGAGGACCGGCACTATTTTGTGCGCAGCCAGTCGGCGGGGGAATACCAGATCCATACATTTCTGGATGAACGGCAGGCCGCCCGTCTGCCCTGGACCACATTTCTGGCCATCCTGGCAGCGGGGGCGGCGGCAGGCGTGATCGGGATCTTCTTTGTGGACTATTATGCGAAACGGTTTGCCGGGCGGGTGGAAGCCATCCTGGACGCCATGAACCAGGTGACCACCGGGGATTTTCAGGTGCGCCTGGAAACCGGGAAAAAAGAGGACGAGCTGGACATGATCGCGGACAATTTTAACGGGATGTGTGAAAAGCTGGAGCTCTATATCGAAAAAAGCTATCTGGAGGAAATCGAGCGGAAAAATGCCCAGATGCAGGCGCTCCAAAGCCAGATCAACCCACATTTCCTGTACAATACCCTGGAGGCGATCCGCATGAAGGCCATCTGCAACGGGGACCGGGAAGTGGGAAAAATGCTGTACAGCATGGTGGTCCTGTTCCGAAGCCAGTTAAAGGAGGCCGATGTGATCACCCTGGGGCAGGAATTGGACTACTGCAAGCAGTATCTGGAATTGTTTGAGTACCGCTATCAGGGGTGTTTCCGGTCGGAGGTGGAATGCCCGGCAGAGCTTTTGTCCCTGCCCATTATCAAGTTTGTGCTCCAGCCTGTGATGGAAAATTATTTTATCCACGGCATTGAGCGGGAGCGGCAGGACAATCTGGTGCAGGTCCGCGGGGAGAAAAAAGGGGACACGCTGTTTCTCTATGTGAAGGATAATGGCCGGGGCATGGACCCGGAGAAGCTGGCGCAGATGAACAGGGAGCTGCGGGAGAATGTGAAGACGGAGAGGCGGAACGGGCAAAAGCTGCGGGAGAATGCGAAGGCGGAGAGGCGGAACGGAGAAAATCCGCGGAATAAACCGGAATCAGAGAAGGGCCGGGAACCACAGGAACAGGCCGGGACGAAAAAGCGGAATGAATCCATCGGTATCCATAATGTAAACCGGAGGCTTAAGGCGGTCTATGGTGAGAAGTACGGGATCTATCTGGAGGCGGTACAGCCCAAAGGGCTGATGGTGGTACTGATGGCCAAAGCGGAGGAAGACGCGGGCAAAGACCGGGTGAGCGGTTGTGCGGAAGAAGGGGAAGAGCATGAAAAAGGTAATGTTAGTTGAGGATGAGGAGTTTATCCTCCAGGGGATACGCTGTATCATTGACTGGGAAGAGATTTCCATGACCGTGGTTTCCATGGCCCACAACGGGCGGGAGGCATTGGAGATGTTCAGCAGGGAACCTGCGGATATCGTGGTGACGGACGTGGAGATGCCGCTGATGAACGGCCTGGAGCTTTTAGAGGAGATCCGGAAGATCAATCCCAGGACCAGGTGCATCATTTTATCCGGCTATGATGAATTTGAATACGCCAGGACCGCACTGAAGCTGGACGTGGAGGAGTACATCCTGAAACCGGTCAATGAGGAACAGCTGAAACAGGCGCTGATCCATGCGGCGGAGCATTTTGACGAGATTGCCAGGGAAAAGGCAGGGAGCATGGAGGACAAGATCGGCTGGCACCGATTTCTTAAGGGGAAGCTGGACAAAAACGAGGCGGAGACCTTTCTCAGGATGCTGCCGGAGATCGGCCCGGAGGAATCCGTCACGGCGGCCATGATGAAGATCGATGCCGACAGCCTGGAAGCCAGGGACGGCATGCAGGACGTTTTGATCGGGCTGCAGAAGCTGCCCCGGAAGCTGAAAACCATTTACCTGTCGCCGGACACGCTGTTTCTGCTCTTATATGAAGAACGGGAAGGTATTCTTCAAGGCAGCCAGGAGGCGTCCGAGACTTTCCGGGCATTTCAGAATCATCTGGAAAGCTCCTTCGGCATCATGAGCTTCATTACGATCGGCCCGCCGATCCGGGCGTACCAGGAGCTGCCGCCGTCCTACAAGATCATTTCCAGGCTGCAGAAATACAGGCTTTTGGAAGGCTACGGCTCCTGCATTACGGAGAGCTACATCAAGGAACGGAAGAACCAGGACGTGGCCATTGATGAGAACCTTCTTCGGAAAATGATCCTGAAAAAGGACAAGGAGGGCGCGCTGAACTATATCGAGGATCTTTTCATCAATAACCTGAAATCCGAGGTGGATGTGGACGTCCTGTACCAGCTTGCCCTGAA
The DNA here is from genome assembly GCF_003885045.1 of Schaedlerella arabinosiphila. GTDB lineage: Bacteria > Bacillota > Clostridia > Lachnospirales > Lachnospiraceae > Schaedlerella > Schaedlerella arabinosiphila. Next base: position 727,969 of record NZ_RHJS01000002.1, read on the forward strand.
AATGGCGATTCTTCTGCAGGACATCAAGGTGGAATATAAGCTGGAGCAGTCCAGGAACCTCCAGGCCCTTACGGAAATGGTGGAAAAGATCTACCAGGCGGACGACATTTTCGGGCTGAAAACCATTTTCATTTCGGAGATCACGGAGATCATCCTCTACCTCCATACCGAGGATTCCCAGTACACGCCGGTGGTGAAGCAGATCATGGAGGAGGTGCGGAAAAATTACAAAGAGGACATGAATCTGAAAACGCTGGCGTACAAATATCATATGAACGCGTCCTATCTGGGGCAGATTTTCCAGAAGGAGGTGGGGTGCTCCTTTACCCAGTATCTGAGCAACACGAAAAATAAGATTGCAAAGGATCTGATTCTGAATACGAATATGAAGATCAATGACATTGCCAAGGAAGTCGGGTATCCGGATACCAGTTATTTTTACCGGAAATTCAAGCAGTGCTACGGGGTGTCTCCGGCGTCGCTGCGCAATATGAAGAAATATTGAGACATTCGGAAGGCGGGGGCTCAAAAGCGGGGGATGGCCTTCCGAATGTTTGGGAAAAAAGTCGGATCAAGAAAACCGGCTTTTTTTCGCGTTTGTGTGATGATTCCGATGATGTTTTGCCGCAGGTCGGCAGTTATTTCAGCCTAAACGCCGCAGGGCTTTTGACAGAAACGGCGAAGATCCATATGAGGGCATAGATCACACCGCCGATAAGAAATATCAGCATGACCGTCACCGCAGGTAAACGCAGCATTGTAAAAATATATGTTAAGATCAGCACAGGCATCTGTACCGTAAACAGTATGGGATTTTGTACGGTACTGTCCTTTATATACGGCTGAAATAAATAATAAACCGATACGTGCTGAATCCCGAATACCGCATATAAAGCGAATACTGTGATCTCAAGCAGCAGAAACGGAATATTCCATATGTCGATCCTTGCCATACAAAACAGCGCCAGAAGAAGTGACCCAGAGGCGGCTGCAAGTAGAAAATTATATTTCAGAACAAGTCTCAGTTTCATAAAATAATTCTGTAGGATTGCCTTTCGAGTCCTGTAAAAACTATATACCAGCAGTTTACTGTCAAAGTGGGTATAATAAAATTTGCAGAACCCTTCCCCGTGGGAATGAGCGGCGGCAATCACAGGTAATAGAGGAACGAACAGATAGATATTGCTTAATATAAGTTTGGTTTCCAAAGGACGGTCGGCAAAACCAATGACTGCGGAAATAAAAACTGCTGTCAAAAAAATCAAACGCCGTTTCAGATATTTAAAAAGCTGCTTTTTATTTCTCAAAATGAACAAGCCATTGATGAACCTGTATCCACGCATTTCTTTTATTTTCTGCGTACTGATCCGTTCGATCTCTGTTTCAGAATGGTAGACTGCGTCTTGCCTTTTCCGCGCAAGTTCTTCTGTCAGGCTCTCCTTTTTAAACAGGCCGGCCAGCGTATCATTATACCCGTCATAAAGGAAAAAAATATAATATACGCTGCAGATTCCGATCACACAATATGCCGATATGAAAAATTTGCCGGTCAGGAATTTCACGATTAACAGATGACTGGAAAGCACGAGCGGACCGTATGCGCCGGCTAATGAAAACATAAACAGAAACAGGCTGAAAATTTTCTTCTTTTCTAATGGAATGCCTGCCTGTTTGAAAAAAAGAGATGCACGCACTCGCTTAATAACTGCAGGGAAATATATGCGGCTGATAATGCAAAAAAATACATAAGATTACGAAGGAATAAAACGCAGAAAATATAAAATACGAATCCTGCGGAGATAAACTGTAGGAGATATTCGTTTATTAAAAAAGACAAGATTCCTTCTTTAACGGGCATTTTCATATGAGCCAGACAGATATATTTTGTCTTGGAATTCAAAAACAGCTTTCACATATTTCGTCATGTTCACCATCCTTTAATAGGTTTATGAGTTTTTCCTCAAAATTTTTATCACGCAGCATGTTATTGTCTAACAGAGTCAATTTTTTATCATGAAGAATAACCAAGTCATCACATAAATCTGCCGCTAACTGCAGAATATGAGTTGAAAAAATAATGATATGGTCTTTCTTCATTTTCAAGATTATTTTTTTAATATCTGACGCCGCTACTACGTCCAGGGAGGTCAGAGGCTCATCCAAAAACAGAACCGGAGAATTACAAATGAACAGGGTCAGGAACTGTATCTTATTCTTCATGCCATGCGAATATGTTTTCAGCAGTTTTTCCTGATCTTCCCTGCTCAGGTCTACCAGATCAAACAGTCCATCAATCGAAAAGGTTTCGGGATTTTCCTGAATATCGATTAAAAATTGAATAAACTCCCTTCCGGTCAGAAATTCGGGAAGAACCGGTGTGGATTCTATAAATCCAACATTTCCTGGCGATAAAGGCTGAGCACAGTGATCATCCATAGCCAGCAGGGCATCTCCGCCGTTTTTCTGCGTCATGCCGTTCAGGCAATGGAAGAACGTCGTTTTCCCGACGCCGTTTTTTCCAACCAATCCATAAATTTTTCCGGATTCAAACTCAAAGTTTATACCGTCAAGTACGGTATTTAATCCATAGCTTTTTGTTAGATTGTTTATGATTAATTTCATCATGTTCCTTTCGAAAATCTGTTTTTTCGCCTGCCTGCCGGGCGTAACATGCGCAATACCTAAAAAAACAATCCGTCCCATGTTTGCTCTGCTTTTAGCTTTGCAAAGAAACTCCAAAACTTGGGTATTGCCCCTTGTTCTCGATATTCATAATGTTCGGGCTCCACGCCCCACAAGTTCTGAAACATACTCCTGCGTCCAGCCTCGTTCTTCTCTGGCTCGCCGGATTGCCTGCCCCAGCCCGTGAAAGTCAAATTTTCCTTTGTAATCTTCCATACAATATCACCCTATGTCATTTTACTTTTCTGGTGATAGTATGTGAATGTAATTAAGTTTCATGTAATGTCATATTTTATTTTCGTTCATTTCATCAATCACTTTACTTAATATAGATACTGGCACTTTACCGTCTCTATGTTCCTCACCCCATCTGCAAAAGACTTCCAAAACAGGGCTTAGAGATTGCCCCAGTTCTGAAAGGCTGTATTCTACTTTTGGCGGAATCTGGTTGTATTCATGGCGAATAATCAAGCCATCTTCCTCCAAACCCTTTAAGGCGTTGGTTAGTGAACGAAACGTAGCGGTTTCCATCAACCGCTTAATCTCATTATAGCGGGTAGGGCCGTTCAAATATAAACAATACAGTATTGGAAGTTTATATTTTCCTCTAACTAATGACATGGTGTGATAAAAACCTGTGTTTTGGATTCCGTGTTCTGCAAATATTCTTTTTTTAGTCCCTGACATATAACCTCCACGCTCTACTAAAATAGAGTACATGCTATAAAAGTGCGTACTTGTTGTTCCTGCTCTACAATGTTACAATATGGGCAGAAAAAAGTCAAATGGAGGTGTATCAATGGAACTGAATAACGAGATATTGACAGCAATTCAAACCAGAAGGAGCATCCGCAAATTTAAGCCTGAAATGATTCCGGCAAAAATCATTGACCAGATTATTACTGCGGGCACTTATGCAGCAAATGGAATGGGAAAGCAATCAGCAATCATTATGCTGTCACAAATAAGGAGTTGCGAGATCGGCTTTCTGAAATGAATCAAATGATTGGGGGATGGAAACCTGGATTTGATCCTTTTTATGGCGCTCCCGTTGTCCTGATTGTATTAGCGGACAAAAACTGGAGCAATCGGGTATATGACGGCAGCCTTGTTATGGGAAATTTAATGCTGGCCGCACATTCTCTTGGCATTGGAAGCTGTTGGATTCACCGTGCCAAAGAGGCGTTTGAAACCGATGAGGGGATGGATATTCTGAAACAACTTGGTATTACAGAAGAATATGAAGGTATTGGGCATTGTGTCCCTGGCTATCCTGACGGACCGATTCCACAAGCTGCTCCTCGTAAAGAAAATCATATATTCTATATTCAGTAACTGATAACAGGAGGAATAAAGTATGTCTAAGAAACAAACATTAAGATTGACATGTCCCCAGTGGCAAGGAGGCGTAAACCCTAACTATGTTTTTGGCGCAGAATTACTCTCATTCATTGCACCGCCCAGCACAACGGATAAGAGCATTACGATTTGTGTTGATAAAAATTTTGATACAAATTGCCAAACAGAAGATGGTGTGGATTTTGGGGAATCGCTATATGAGCAAATGGCGAAAGTGAAACAGATTTTAATGGAAAACAATCCAGAGCGTCTGATTGTATTTGGCGGGGATTGTTCTGTTACGCAAGTTCCCTTTGATTACTTAAAGGGAAAATATGAAAATCATATTGGTATACTTTGGTTAGATGCACACCCGGATATTTCAAGTCCGGCTGCATCTTCCCATCTGCACGAAATGCCATTAGCGAATCTTTTGGGGCTTAATCCTAATTCAAAAATTACGAGTGTAGAACATCCATATTGTCCTGAAAAAGTTTTTTTGGGTGGTTTGATTGAGGAACAACTAAGGCCGATGGATATGGCTTGTAAAGAATTGCATTTACATATGGCGTCTCCTGAACAGTTAGCGGAGAATAGCTCTCCGGTACTTGAATGGATTAAAAAAGAAAATATTCAATTTGTAGCGGTGCATTGGGATTTGGACGTACTTTCTCCCCACGATTTTAGATGTATTTATCCTGCGGAACCGCATACAGATATTGACGCTTTTCCAGCTGCTGTTGGCCGCATGAAACTAAGCGAAATCTGTCGATTGCTAAATAATATTTCCTCTGTAGCAGAAATTGTAGGTTTGAGTATTACCGAACATCTGCCTTGGGATGCGTTTAACATGAGAAAAGCGCTTGGTGACATCCCTATCTTTCAATAAAAGGCGGAAAAGAATATGATAATCGTTATATGGTCGAGTCCAAATAAGGATGGTTTGACAGCAACTGCAAAAAATAAGATTATAGAAGGGCTTTCTGCTGTTGACCCTGAAATTGAAGATCTGGCGGAGGAACGGCTGGTACGTTCAGGGAGATGCAAAAAGGTTGACAACGTAAAAAGGAGACAATATACGAACCCTAAAGATCTGTCAGCCGGCTTGTAAAATCAGGAGGTTTATGGTAGTATGGAGATACGAAAAAGGAAGGGAAAGCAGGTGGGAAGATTGACAGTGACGGAACAGATAGACCAGAAACATCAGGAAGATTTACAGAGGCTAAGAGGCTTTCGTCTGCTTGATGATGATTTCCTCACAAAGTGTTTTGAGGGAGATACGGCAAGCATAGAACTGGTATTGCAAATTGTACTGGAAAAGCCGGATTTAAAGGTGCTGGACGTTCGTACACAGGTATTTGTGGAGAATTTGTTGAATCGTTCCGTAAGGTTTGATATTCTTGCTACTGACAGTACCGGTGCTAAAATAAATGTTGAAATCCAACGGGCCGATAAAGGAGCCGGGAGAAAAAGAGCAAGGTATAATTCCAGCATGATGGACGCAGCTCTTTTGAAGAAAGGTGATGATTTTGACAATCTTCCGGAAACATGGGTAGTGTTCATCACGGAAAATGATGTGATAGGAAAAGGGTTGCCACTCTATCCGGTTGAGCGCTGCTTTTTAGGAACCGGAGAAAGATTTGAGGACGGTTCACATATACTGTACGTAAACGGTGCTTATCGTGGAGATACACCAATCGGAAAACTCATGCATGATTTTTCATGTACGAATGCGGCAGATATGCATTATACGACACTGGCAGACAGAGTTCGTTTTTTCAAGGAAAGTAAGGAGGGCATTTTAATCATGTGCAAAGTCATGGAGGATATGAGAAAAGAATCTTTACAAGAGGGTGTAAAAGAGGGCATAAAAGAAGGGGCAATCAATACTGCTAAAAGAATGTTGGAAGATGGAATGTTGACACTTGAAAAGATTGCGGAATATGCAGGACTTCCTCTTGACGAAGTGAAAAAATTGAAAGCAGAGCGGACAGCATAAAACAAAACCGTAGGCCGTGAATCTAAAAACAGGTTCCTGGCCTTATTTTTTTGCCCGGAAATATAAATTTTCTGTGAACTTGATTAAAAAGTTCTTTACAAAACGTTTCTGGGAAAACGTGCCTGCAGGAAAGCCAGGAGGTGCTGGATTACACTCTGGTGATCCGCCGGTATGCCAATGAGTATGGAATCCTGGAATATGTACAGGTTATACAGGCTATCATGATGCAGGAATCCAGGGGGCAGGGGAACGATTCCATGCAGGCCAGCGAGTGCCCCTTCAATACCCGATATCCCAACAGCCCCAACGGAATCACAAATCCAGAGTATTCCATTCAGGTCGGGATTCAGTATTACGCATACTGCGTCCAGGAGGCCGGATGCACGGGGCCCCAGGATCTGGACAAGCTAAAGCTCAGCCTTCAGGGCTATAATTATGGGAATGGGTACATATCCTGGGCCATCCAAAACCATGGCGGCTACAGTGAAGCAAACGCCCTGCAGTTTTCCCAGGAGCAGGCGGCAGCCCATGGCTGGTCTGGCTATGGAGACCCGGAATATGTTCCTCATGTGATGCGGTATTATTCCGGAGCAATGGGAAATGGAAGGATAACGGATATAGTCCGGCGGCGGGGGCGATTATCTTTTTTGATTGGGATTGGGATGGGGGATCGGATCATGTGGGGATTGTGGAGAAGTGCGAGTTTACCAGTCAAAAGTCCCTCGTCATACCGTATGATGCGGTTTTAATTACAGTATTTCTGCAAGATATCGTGGTGCAGAAGCCTTTTGACGGGCAAATCATATATAGAACTATAGGAACAGAAAAAATAGTAAACAGAAAAAATGAAAAAAATTTGAAAAAAGTTGTTTTTTTTATTTCTTGATTCGTTATACATTATAGAAGGGCTTATAGAGATTAAGAAAATAAAAAGACAAGATTAGGAGAAAGTTTTGTGTTTGAAAATAAACAATGGAGAAAAATTGCTATTGACAAAGACAAAATAGATGCATTAATACAAGAAAATTATATGAGTATATATAAGTATTGCTTTTATCACGTACATAATAGAGATGTGGCTCAGGATATCACACAAGATGTGTTTCTTAAGTTTATAAAGGAAATTGAAAGGTACAGAGAATATGGGAAACTAAAAAATTATTTATATGTAATAGCCAGGAATTCTATTCGAGATCACGCGCGAAAAATAAAAGAGATAGATTTAGAGACAGACTTCGAAGCTGAAAAATATGATGATGGAGGAATTGATAAAAAAATAGAACAACTAAGTGTTTGGGAAGCGCTAAGTTCCTTGGAAGAGTTAGAAAAAGAAATTCTCATTTTGAGATATTATCAGGATCATATAATTAAGGAAATTTCCGAAATTATGGGTATGCCAGCTTCAACGATAAGATATAAATTAAAAAATGCTGAAAAAACCTTAAAAAGTAGATTGGAGTTATGAATTATGATTAATAGGCGTTTGAAAAAAGAACTGAATAAGATAGAAGTACCTATGTATGATATTTCTAAATATGAAGAAACAATAAGAAAAGCAAAGAAGGTAAAGCTGCATCCAGAAAAATTGAGAATGAGTAATATAGAATTCTTTTGTGATCAACTACGTTTTATAAAAAAACAGACATGGGTTTTAAAGACGTTCTTTTCTGTTTTGATGTTGCTTCTGATTTTTACAGAACATATGGAGACCAGTAACTGGATTTGGACGTTGGCTGCAATAGCTGGTCCGGTTTTATGCCTGATTAATGCAAATGAGATATGTAATATATTTCAGCCGGGAATGTTAGAGATACAGATGACAGCTAAGAATTCATTCAGCAGAGTGCTTATCGTGCGTTTGCTGACATTTGGGCTGATTGATCTGGTATTTTTCGTGGTTATGGCAGTTGGTATTTCTATATATAAAGATACTGCAATCTGGCAGGTGATCTTATATGGAATCGTCCCCTATGTCATTATGTGTTTTGGATGTATGCTGATCTTAAATAGATGCAGAGAGAAATATATGTCTTTATATATAGAAACATGGGGAGTGTGTTTATGCTGCGCGATCATGATCGTGAAAATCACAGATATGAAAATATATCAGACAGCATATTTCAGTATATGGCTCTGCACAGGTATCATAGCTCTGGCTGGTACGATAATAGAAGTTCGGAAACTTTTTATAAGAACAGGAGGAAATCTGAATGCAATTAATTATGGAACATCTCTCTAAACAATTTAAAAATAAAATTGCGGTCAGACAGATTGATGCAGTTTTATCAGAAGGGATATATGGTTTTTTAGGCGCTAACGGCGCAGGAAAGACGACACTTTTGCAGATGATCTGTGGAATTATTGAACCTACATCCGGAGAAGTAAAGGTAAATGGTGAAAATAATATACAGATGGGGGAGCGGTTCCGGGATATATTGGGATATCTGCCGCAGGAATTTGGATATACACCAGGTTTTACCGCGAAGGATTTTATGCTGTATATCGCTTCCATTAAAGGCTTGGAGCCCAAATATGCAAAGAGAAAAACAATAGAACTCTTAAGATTGGTAAATTTGGAAAAAGAGACAAACAGCAAAATAAGGACTTTTTCGGGTGGGATGAAACGAAGACTGGGAATCGCGCAGGCTTTGCTAAATGATCCTAAGATTCTCATTTTGGATGAACCGACGGCAGGCCTGGACCCGAAAGAACGGGCATATTTCCGCAATATTATATCCGAAATGTCAAAAGATAAGATCATCATTATATCGACTCATATTGTATCGGATATAGAATACATTTCTGATCAGGTACTGGTGATGAAAAAAGGAGATTTTATTTTACAGGGCACACCGGAAGAACTGCTTGATAAAGTGAAAGGGGAAGTGTGGTCGTGCCGTATCCCCCATAAAAAATGGGTAGGATTTGAATCCCGGTACTGCGTTGTTAATTCGCATGTGCTGGCAAATGATGTGGATGCCAGAATTGTATCTTTGGAAGCTCCTATTGACGGAGCCGTCAATGTGGAGCCAACTTTGGAGGACTTATATCTGAAGTGTTTTTCTGATGAAATGGAAGCGGGGGAGTGAAGCGGATGGGTGGAATGATTAAATATGAGTGGAAGAAGATCTGGAAAAACAGACTGACGCAGATATCAATGATTGGATGTAGTCTATTTTTGCTTTTTTGTGTATATATGAGTATTATCGAAATCACGACAACAGATGAGAATGGACAGGCGATCAGTGGAATGAGCGCTGTTGAAAGACTGAAAGATATACAGCAGCGGCAGGAACTGACACAGGATAGAGTGGATGAAATTGTGAATCAGTATTTGACGTATATTCATGATCCCAATACAAGTTCAAATAACGAAGCGTATTATTATCTGTCTGAGGAGCAATATAAAAAATTTTTCCTGCCCAATAGAGATCTGTTGATGATGATTGGAAATATATACCGAGATTCGGGAAGTGAGGAGAGCGTGATAGATGCTCTTGAAAGGAATGTTGGCAAAGATTTTCGGCAGGCCCGGCTTGAGCGTGATCTGAAAATAATTCATTTAAGAGAAGAGTCGGGTAAGCTTACTTCCATAGAGGCAGATTCTTGGGAAAAGGAAGCGGAAAAAATACCAGAATATCAATATGGGTATCAGAAAGGATGGGAAATGATCCTGAATACGCTGTCGTGGCCTGTCATGATCATGATGATCATCTGTATTGGAATCGCGCCGATCTTTTCCGGGGAATATCAATCAAAATGCGACTCACTGTTTTTATGTATGAAATATGGAAAAAGTAAGTTGATAACAGCCAAAATTATTACGGTGTGGCTATTTACAACCTGTGTATCTTTGGGAATTACTTTGAGTTATTCGGCAGTCTATCTTGGACTTCTTGGCAGGGCTGGCGCGGACTTGCCGATTCAGCTGGTATATCCAACGCGAGCAGTTGGCTACCATTTAACAATAGGAGAGGCAGTGATTTATGCATTAATTTTGTCTTACATCCTTACCTTGGGGATTTCCGGAATCACAATTTTGATATCCGCATTATTAAATAACACCTATGGCGTGATTATTATTATGTTTCTTTTTATTATCCTGCCAACCTTTTTGTCGGTGAATACGGGATGGTATACCTGGAACCATATAGTGTCATTATTGCCGTCAAAGATCGTGGACTTCGGGTTCAATTCCTATACGGCCTACAGCATAGGAAACGTAGTAATAAGGTGGCCGGATATGGCAATGCTCATAAACGGGGCGGGCGCTGTTCTGTTTTCCGCGGCGGGGTATTGGATTTTCAAAAACCATCAGGTAAATAAGTAAAAGTTTACGTACAGAAGCTTCTGTACTGTGGAAAAAGGAATCCTTTTTTCCACAGTACGTAAGGAGAGGTGACTATTTGAAAGAAAGTAAGACATTTAATAACACTCTATATTGTATTAAATATATTTGGAAAATAGACAAACAATACATTCTGTTGATGATTACGATTTCAGTTCTTACAAGTATATTTAATGTAATAAATCTCAGCATTTTACGATATATTACGAACACTCTTATGAAAAAAGAAACCGGTTATTTTCTTGGAATAATAGGGATTATGTTTCTCTTATCAACTGTTATTGCAGTTATCAATGGGAGTGCCAGCTATTTATTTGAGCCGCTATTACAAAATCGTATAGTGGAAAGGATACAGAAAGACATTTATACAAAGGCAAAAAAGTTTAGCTTGGAAGAAGGAAAATGGAATCCAGATTCCAGAAGGGCAGTCCCTCCGCCTGACAGTAGATTCCTGCGACTACTATATCCGGGTGGAAGGGCTGGAGGATAAATCGCTGGCAGAATCAATTGAAAAGGTACTGAACCAGGGGCAAAATGGATTTAATTTATTTACCCATATCCAAAGATGCGCGCCGTCAAAATTCGGATATGATAACCCTTCCCAATATAACTCGGAGACAGCTGAAAAATCCGTACTCTACCATCTTGTGAAAGAAATGACAGGCTATGACCTCCGTGAGCTTCAAAATGAAGACGGAAAGTTTTATACGCCGGATGGGAGCGATCTGTGGCTGGAGTTAAAGGAAAAAGCCGAAGCCTATTCTCCGTTCCAGCTGGAGAAATATCAGGAAGGCTATGAGAAGCTGGCGAAAACCGGATGGGAAGGCTCTCCGGATTATGCCCTGAGCCTGGAGTACAAAGATCAGCATTTGCTGGATATTGATACGGAATATGGCTATGGCGTCGGCCAGACGGACTGGCAGGAGGAATTACTTCCGAATCTGCCTGCGGAAGGTGAAGAGGAGGAAACGATAGAGGGAGAGAACGTGCCACAGGAGCAGACGGAAGCAAAAAGTATCGGGGAGGTATCACAGGATGAAAAGGTTTCCGGGAAACCTGCAGACCCGAATCACGCATTTCCTAAATTTAATCCGGCGCTTAAGTATGCAAAGTACCTGAAAGTATTGGACGAATATTATGAAAAACAGAACGAAGAGAACCTGAGATTTGCAAATCCGGAAGGGCATATCCGTGATAAATACTATAATCCAAAATCCCCCTATTACATCCGGGGATTGTCACCGCTGGAACGGGAGATCGGGATGGAGCAGGAGATCGGGATGCTGTGCGGCAGGGAGCCGTCTCTCAATGGTTACGATCCGGTGATCCAGAGGACATTTGGAGGCTGTAATTCCTTTCAGGCCGATCAGGAATACAATCAGGAAATGCGCGGACAAATCAATGACTGTATCAATCAGATCTTTTCAGCGAACGGAATCGTAATCCCTGACGGCACAGAACTGCGTCTGACAGTAGATCCGTATGATTACAGGATCCATGCGGAGGGAGTGGAAAAGGATCTTGCCGCGGAGATTGAGTCTGCATTGAATTTCGGAGAGAATGGCCATTCTCTTTACAACCATATTTCATACTGCAATCAGAGCAATATCAATATAGGACAGCAGGGATCAAACCAGTATGTGCAGGGGGATAAGGCGAAAGCGGCAGTCTACCATATGGTAAAGCAGCTTACCGATTATGATCTGAGAACGCTGGAAAATAAAAACGGCAGATTCTATACTCCTGACGGCAGCGATCTGTGGGAGGTTCTTTCGAATAAATATAAGGAAATGGCTGAAAGCGGAGAGGCAGTCTCCTTTAGGCTCGAAGATTATTACGATCAATACCGGCGAATCGCAAAAGAAGGATGGAACAGGGGAATTGACGCGGTTCTTACGATAGGATACAAAAATGGTGTATTGTTTGATGCCGCAGTATAAACAGTTTTCGAAAACAAAAATTTCCATTCTCTATTTAGAAATGGGTTTTAATAAAGCGAGGGAAGAACGGAAGTGGAAACAATGGAAGGAAACGGAAGAGACACTGCTTCGAACCCTGGGTATGGGACGAGGAATCCATACTGGAATTAAGAAGCAGTGACTGGGAGGAATTTAAGAGTGAAAGACGCTTTCAGGATCATCGGGCATCCTTCCCACAACATTTTGATTGGGGAAGTCCAACAGAGGTTGAGCAAGAGATTGATAACATTTCCGCATTGTTGGATTCCATTGATGATGAACATCTTTTACATATCCTGCTGGATACAGGACGAAAGAATCTACAAATACTATTGATGAAAATGATGGGATATTCAATAGCAGAAATAGCAGGCGAATTTGGAACTATAAATGGGCAAATTCAGAAAATTGCACAATAAGTTTATGCGACCAATGCCAAAACATCCTCAAAAAGAGCGTGTCTTGCCCCACACTGGTAGACGAACCGGAGCCGTTCTTCCTGGATATGGCTATAGATATAAGTGTAGCCATCTTCAAAAGACATGGCTTCGCCACATCCAGTACATGCAATCAAATGTGCCAGCGACATCAATAACCAGTACCTCCGGATTCCTCTCGATGAACGAACCTGGTACTTGTCAAATGACAATCTGTTTTTTGACTGACGAAAAAATACCTCCACCGGTCACGAGGCTGACATCTGCATCTAGCCCGGAAGCCAAGAAATACCAGAGTAAAATTGGTTGATCATGATACTGCCGCTCAAAAAGGTTGACAACGTAAAAGGGAGACAATATACTAAAACCAAGAAACAAAAGGACTGGAGGTGGACGTTTCAATGCAGGAAAAAGATGTGGATGTCAAAGCTGCCGCGGAACCCTCTGTACAGGAGCTTCGGGAACGTTCTTATGAATTTGGACTGCCGGATTACCTGCAGCATGATCTGGACGCTTATAAAGAAGGCCTGGAAAAAGGATCTTCCCTGCTTGACTGCCTGTGGGGGGAGTTATACGGGAGCATCAACACAGCAGAAATCAGCGCCGGCGCGATCACTCCGGAGCATGCGGACTATCTGCGGAAAAAATTCCTTTGGGGAGGCCAGGAGAATTGATTAAATAAGACATACAGAATACCTGTCGCTGGCAACGCTTTTGCATACGATGGCATACAAAGGAACTGGAAAATTTCCAGTTCCTTTTTTCAATTCCACATATAATTTTTCCACTTTCCCATGTCTCCGCCATAGAATTTGTGCATGGAAACTGAAAGTTTTCAACTAGGAATCAAATCTCCATCTGGTATATAATGTAATTGTTCAGAACAGTTCAGGACGTAGAAATGATTTCATAAAGATGACAGAAAGAAGCCGAGGATCGTTATCGTTTATTCATGGGCCGTGCACTGCGCTGCACGGTCACAGGCCAGCATAGTATTGGGGCTGGAATCCGGCCTCTTGCCGCAAGGCAATTTTAAACAGGCCGGATTCGCTGCTGTGAACATCGCGGATGTGAACAGCAGCCGGCAATCTTCCGTTATCCGCCGCATCTGCGAGACAGCCGATGCGGGAGAAGCATCTGACACCGCAGGACGTGCAGATCCCAGCGGTGAAACACTATCTGAAAGTGAAGGAGGTTGTGATGCAATGCACGACAAAAAAGTAAAGAAGAGGGGATTTTTTTCGAAGCTTAAGACCAACAAAGAGCTGCTGATCCTAAGCGCCCCGGGTGCAGTCTGGTTTTTTCTGTTTGCCTACCTGCCTTTGTTCGGGATTCTGGTGGCATTTAAGAAATACAGGTTGTCGGGCAATTTTTTCCAGAGCCTGATCTCCAGCGAATTTGTAGGGCTGGATAACTTTAAATTCCTGTTCAGCAGCGGGGATGCCTGGATCATCCTGCGGAACACGGTACTGTACAACGTGGCGTTTATCGTTCTCGGAATCGTACTTCCGGTGATCGTGGCCCTGCTTTTAAATGAACTGAAAAATAAAGGAATGGCGAAGATCTACCAGAGCTCCATGTTCCTGCCCTATTTCCTGTCATGGGTTGTGGTCAGCTACTGCGTGTTCGCGTTCCTGAACCCGGAAAAAGGCTATTTCAACGCGGTGCTCCAGCAGTTCGGCCAGGACAGCGTTTCCTGGTATACGGAGAAAAAATACTGGCCCTTTATCATCATTTTCATGAGCCAGTGGAAAGGCGTGGGCTACAACACCGTCGTATACCTGGCGTCCATCTGCGGCATTGACAAGACCTATTACGAAGCCGCCGTACTGGACGGGGCCACCAAATGGCAGCAGATCAAGTACATCACCCTGCCCCTTTTGCGGCCGGTTATCACGATCCTGCTGATCATGTCCATCGGGGGCATTTTCAAGGCAGACTTCGGGCTGTTCTACCAGCTTCCCAAGGATTCCGGCCCTCTGTACCCGGTGACAAACGTACTGGATACCTACATTTTCCGGGCGTTGAAGACCAGCGGCGAGATCGGGATGAGCTCGGCGGCGGCGCTGTTCCAGTCCACGGTCGGATTTGTACTGATCATGATCGCCAACAAGATCGTGTCCAAGGTGGACAGCGAAAACTCGTTATTCTAAGAAAGGAGATAGGAGAAAATGTCATTACTGAATTTAAAAGAGCGTGCTTATGAGAAAAAGCTGCGGAAGCTGGAAGACGCGCAGTGCAGCTACAACTCCATAAAAAGCTCCACCAATGTACTGTTTAATACGATCCTGACGATCCTGTCCCTTCTGAGCGTGATCCCGTTTATCTTCGTCATCATCATTTCGCTGACGGACGAGGAAAGCCTGGCCATGAACGGCTACCGGTTTATCCCGGAAAAATGGAGCTTTTATGCATACGAATACATCGTCAGCGCGGGAGAAAATATCATCAGAAGCTACGGCGTGACCATCCTGGTAACGGTGACGGGAACGCTTCTGGGGCTGCTTCTGACCGGAACCTACGCATACGCGCTTTCCAGAAAAACCTACGAGTTCCGCTCCTTTTTTACAAAGGTGATCACGATCCCCATGCTGTTTTCCGGCGGTATGATCGCCAATTACCTGATCGTGACCAAGGTGCTGATGCTGAAAAATACCATCTGGGCGCTGATCTTGCCCTTATGCCTGAACTCCTACAACATCATCGTGCTGCGGACATTTTTCAAAACAAGCATTCCCGATTCGGTGGTGGAGTCGGCAAAGATCGACGGGGCGTCAGAGTGGCACCTGTTCTTTAAGATCGTCATTCCCATGGCGCTGCCGGGGCTGGCAACCATCGGACTGTTTTTAACATTGGGCTACTGGAACGACTGGTTTAATGCTATGATGTACATGGACGACAAAACCTGGATTCCGCTGCAGTATTTGCTGATCCAGATTGAGAGCTCCATCGACTGGCTGGCCAGCAACAAGTCCATGATGGGTGTGGACGGCATCCAGGCAGCGGCCAACCTGCCCAAGGAAACGATCAAGATGGCCATTGTTGTAATCTCCACGCTGCCGATCATCTTTGCCTATCCGTTTTTCCAGAGGTACTTTGTAAACGGGCTGACCATCGGGGCGGTAAAGGAGTAAGAGCAGGCCGGACAGCGGATTCTGCGTTTAGAATTATGGAAGAAAAATAGAAGAAAAAAGGAGAATTTGATCATGAGATGGAATAAAAAGTGGATGGCACTGACAATTGCGTCCGCACTTGCGGCCGGAAGTTTAGCAGGCTGCGTAGGAAAAGGGGAGACCAACGAGAGCGGAGAAGAGATCACGGAGCTGACCTGGTACCAGGTGGGGGATTCCCAGAACGACGACCAGACGGTCCTGGAAAAGGTGAACGAGTACACCCAGGAAAAGATCGGCGTAAAATTAAACATTGTAAAAGTAGGCTGGGGAGACTATAATCAGAAGATGCAGGTAGTCATCAATACCGGCGATGCATGGGATCTGTGCTTTACCTGTTCCTGGGCCAACGATTATCTTCAGAACGCCCAGAAGGGTGCATTTCTCGAGCTGGACGGCCTGATCCAGGAGCAGGAAATGTACGAGCGGATCGACCCGCGTTTCTGGGAGGCGGCCAAGGTAGGCGGAGTGACCTACGGCGTGCCCAGTGAGAAGGAGATCGGAAACTGCCCCATGTGGGTATTTACCAAAGAATATGTAGACAAATACGACATCCCATATGAAGAGATCCATTCCCTGGAAGACTTAGAGCCCTGGCTTAAGCTGATCAAGGAAAAAGAGCCGGATGTGGTGCCGCTGTATCTGACCAAAGACTATACGGCGCCTACCTATATGGATAAGATCCAGGACCCGGTGGGCATCGAATACGGAGACGATTCTCTGACCGTGAAAAATGTTTTCGAAACCGAGAGAATGAAATCCACCCTTGCAACCATGCGCAAATATTATACAGAAGGCTATATCAACAAAGACGCGGCTACCGCTTCCGACGACAAATCCATCAAGCGTTTTGTCACAAAGGGCGACGGCCAGCCATACGCGGAGCTGATCTGGGGCAAGGACCTGGGGTATGAAGTGGTGGCTACCCAGATCATGGATACGAAGATCACCAATGCTTCTGCCAGAGGGGCGCTGACGGCTGTCAACAAAAATTCCGAGCATCCCGAAAAAGCCATTGCACTGCTCAACCTGATCAACACCGACGAATATCTGCGGAACCTGCTGAACTACGGAATCGAAGGCGTACACTGGGAGAAGGCGGAGCCGGACGCATCCGAGGTCGAGGCTGCAGAGGGAAAAGATTATGTCTATGACTTCAAGATCAAGCTGGACGAAGCGGCGAAAAAAGACTATTCTGTGCCTTACTGGGTGCAGGGAGGACTGTTCAACACCTATGTATTAGATAACGAGCCTCTGGACAAATGGGCAACCTTCAAGGAGTTCAACGATGCCTCCGAGGAAGCGCCGTCCTTTGGGTTCGACTTCGACCTGGACCCGGTCAGCACCCAGGTAGCGGGCTTCCGGAATGTCCTGGATGAATTTGGAAAATCCCTGTATACAGGAAGCGTGGACCCGGAGGAATACCTTCCGCAGCTTCAGAAGAAGCTGGAGGCAACCGGCGTGCAGGACGTGATCGACGAGATGCAGAGCCAGATTGATGAATGGAAGGACGGAAAGTAAAGCTGTTTCTTATAAGCGGCCGGCCCGGCCGTGAAAAACAACTGTAAATGCGCCGCTTCCGCTGAGACATGCGGGAGCGGTGAATTATGCGAGAGGAGCGATGGAACAATGAAAAGAAGTGAGATCAACCAGGCCATCAAAGGCATGGAAGCGTTAATCAAGGAGCACGGCTTTGAGCTGCCCCCATTCTGTAAATGGACGCCCGGGGATTGGGCGGAGAAGAATCACGAATACGATGAGATCCGTGACAACATGCTGGGATGGGACATCACGGATTACGGTCTTGGAAAATTTGACCAGGTAGGGTTTGCGCTGATCACCCTGCGGAACGGAAATTTAAAGATTGATAAATATACAAAGACCTACGCGGAAAAACTCTTGATGGTCAAGGAAGGCCAGATGGCGCCCATGCATTTCCACTGGAACAAGATGGAGGACATCATCAACCGGGGCGGCGGCAATGTTTTGATCACGGTCTACAATTCCACGGAAAACGGGGAATTTGCGGATACCGACGTGAAGGTGAACTGCGACGGCAGGGAGTTTACCGTGCCTGCAGGGACTCAGGTTCGGCTGCAGCCGGGAGAGAGCATCACGGTCTATCCTTATATGTACCATGATTTCCATGTGGAAGAGGGAACCGGGGCGGTTCTTCTGGGAGAGGTCTCCATGTGCAACGACGACGAAAACGACAACCGGTTCTACGAGCCCATCGGACGGTTCCCGGCCATCGAAGAGGACGAACCGGCGTACCGGCTGCTCTGCAACGAGTATCCGGCGGCAGAGTAAAGAAGGGGCCGGATGGATCACCGGACAGGCAAGCGATTCATATGTACGGTAAATTGGTCATAATCAGAAGGAAGTACATTTGTATGACAAATTGATCGCAACCAGAAGGCAGTCAATTTGCTGTGCAAATTGGTTTCAAAGGGGAGCAATGATATGGAAGTCATCACATTAGATAAAAACTGGAAAATGTGCCGGGTGGGCGATGAGAAGTGGCAGGAAGCGGCGGTTCCCGGATCGGTTTATACGGATCTGCTGAGAAATCACAGCATGGAGGACCCCTACTGGAAGGACAACGAGGACCGCATCTGCGCCCTGATGGAATCCGACTACGAATACGTCTGCACGTTTGAGGGGCAGGAGACAGAAGGGTATTCCGAAGTGTTCCTGCGTTTTGAGGGGCTGGACACGGCGGCAGAACTTTTTCTCAACGACAGGCCGCTGGGAAAGGCCAACAACATGCACCGGACATGGGAATTTGATGCGGGCCTATTGCTCCGCCGAAAGGAAGAAAACATTCTCAGAATCCGGTTTGGCTCCCCGCTGAAATACATTGCGCAGGCTTATGAAAAATATGGAAATATCGGAAACGAAGATACCTATGAGGGCTTCATGCATCTGCGGAAGGCGCATTATATGTTTGGATGGGACTGGGGGGCGCACCTTCCCGATGCGGGAATCTTCCGTCCGGTCCGCCTGTGCAAGGTGAAAAAAGGGCGCATCGACAGCGTCCGGATCAGCCAGACCCATCTGGACGGGCGCTGTATTCTGGACTTTGACGCGGAGTACCTGACCGATGATCCGGAAAACTGCAGCATTCGGATTCGGGTCAATGCGCCGGAGACAGGGCAGACAGAAATTATGGGATCAACGGGGGATGTTCAGAGCGGGAGCATGGAATCGCCGGACGAACGTCAGAGAAAAACCGGAGATCTGCGGGAAAGAAAACAGTATGAGACGATCCTCTCCCCTGAAGGAAAAGGGCAGATCGTGATCGAGAACCCACAGCTCTGGTGGGTTAGCGGCCTGGGCGGACAGCCTTTATATGAAGTGGAAGCGACCCTTTTCTATAGAGGGACAGAGGTGGATTTGTGGAAGCGGCGGATCGGTCTGCGCAGCATGACGGTACAGCGGGAAAAAGATGCCTGGGGAGAAAGCTTTGCCCACGTGATCAACGGAAAACCATTTTTCGCCATGGGGGCGGACTACATCCCGGAGGAGCATCTTCTGGGGAACAGAAGCCCTGAAAAGACCCGACGCCTGCTGGAAGACTGCAAGCTGGCCAACTTCAATGTGATCCGCGTCTGGGGCGGCGGCTTTTACCCCGACGACTGGTTTTACGATCTCTGCGACGAGCTGGGGCTGGCAGTCTGGCAGGACTTCATGTTCGCCTGCTCGGTATACGAGCTGACGCCGGAATTTGAGGAAAATATCACACAGGAGTTCATTGATAACGTGAAGCGGATTCGCCACCATGCCTGTCTGGCGCTGTGGTGCGGCAACAATGAGATGGAAATGTTTGTGGAGGAACGGTGCTGGGTGACAAAACCAACGGAAGTGCGGGATTACCTGTTCATGTACGAACGGATCATTCCCGGAATCCTGAAAAAACAGGATCCCCAGACCTTTTACTGGCCCGCAAGCCCCTCCTCAGGCGGTTCCTTTGACAACCCCAACGACCCGGACCGGGGGGACGTGCATTACTGGGAAGTATGGCACGGAAACAAGCCCTTTTCCGAGTACAGAAAGCACTATTTCCGGTACGCGTCGGAGTTTGGATTCCAGTCGTTTCCCTGCAAAAAGACCATCGAAACCTTTACCGACGATCCCCGGGACTGGAATATTTTTTCCTATATTATGGAGAAGCACCAGAGAAATTACGGTGCAAACGGAAAGATCATGAATTATCTCCAGCAGACCTACCGTTATCCTACAAGCTTCGAGGACGTTCTGTATGCCTCCCAGCTTCTGCAGGCAGACGCCATCCGCTACGGGGTGGAGCATTTCCGGAGAAACCGGGGCCGGTGCATGGGGGCCATTTACTGGCAGCTCAACGACTGCTGGCCGGTCATTTCCTGGTCCTCCATCGATTACTGCGGAAGGTGGAAGGCACTGCACTATTATGCAAAACGGTTTTTTGCGCCGGTGCTGATATCCTGCCAGGAAGAAAGCTGGCTCACCCAGGAAGCCAACATGAACCGGCAGCATTTCGCATTTGAAAAATCCATCCGGCTCAATGTGGCGAATGAAACGCTCCAGGACAGGCAGGTGCTTGTCCGCTGGAACCTGAGAAACGCATCCGGCGAAAGCCTGCGCGAAGAGCAGAAGGAAGTGCTGGTTCCCGCGCTGTCCGCGGTGTGGCTGGAAAAAACGGAACTGCCGGAGACAGACGTATTTACCCAGTACGTGAGCTATGAGGCATGGACAGGCGGGGAAGTGGTTTCGGAGGGGACGGTGATCTTCTCCTATCCGAAGTATTTTCGATATGAAGATCCCAGGCTTTCCCTGGAAACCGATGGGAAATTCATCACGGTCTCGGCCGCGGCCTATGCAAAGAGTGTGGAGATCCAGAATGAAGCGGAGGATCTGGTGCTGTCGGATAACTACTTTGACTTAAACGGCGGCAGCAGGACGGTGGAGATCCTGAGAGGGGAAGCGAAGGGGCTGCGGGTGCGGAGCGTGTATGATCTGTAGAGGTTACTGTTCACGGTGTCGTGCACCTATTGCACGGCATCCGGGCAAAATGAAGGTATGCTATTGTTTTTTTGATTCTGAGAACGTATACTATAGTCAGTATAAAGAGATTCAACGAACAGGCGTGGTCGTATTCAGGAGGTGAGGGCATGTGCGATATCCGATTTTTTAAATCAGCATATCATTGTTATGATGTTGCTGCAAATCTTCTGAAATTTTATGAGCAGGATGAACTGTATCTAAATGATGTTGCGTATAATCTGCAGCAATGTATAGAAAAAACACTGAAAGCATTTCTGGAGTGCAGGGGAGTGACCGTCCCGCAGACTCACAGCATCCGCAAGCTGATCTCTATGTCAAAAAATAATGGATCGGTCATCATCATAACAGACTGGATCATACAGAATCAATATGAAATAGAAACATGGAAAGCAGATACCCGATGTGATTTTGATATCAGCCTTGAACTGGGACGGATTCGGCAAGGGCTGGAGGAAGTAAAAAGGTTTTTGGACATCAACCACATGAGTGATAAATTAAATCCGGAACTGACGGAGGAAATGAAGGAGAAGCTGAGGACGAAAATGCCGAAAAACCTTGTGATACACGACAATTTTGAGTGGAATTGTTATTATAGTATTTTTAAGAAGCAGCTATACCTTTAATATACATCTGAAATAGAATCACAGCTTTCTGACATTATTTCGGTCAGTGAGGCAATAGAGGAAGCGCCTCAGTCTGCCTTGTGTGCTCCAGCGTAAGTGTGCGTTAAGACGCACACTTTTTCTGCATAGAGTACCAGGCGGGCGTACGCAATATGACCGGAAACAGCATACGGCACAATCCGGAATGCTGACGGGTATATCTTTCAGGCGCGTTCCAGCCCGTGTATCCAGTCTGACTTACGGTAATAAATCAGGAATGTCATAGAACTCAGAGCCCAGGTAAGGGGGTAAGCCCAGAAAATCATTTTCATTTCCGGGATGATCCGAACCGCGATCGTAATATAAGTGATCCGCACGATACACCAGAAGATCAGCATAATCACCATCGGTACGACAGACTTCCCGGCTCCCCGCAGGATTCCCGCCATACAGTGGGAAAACGCAAGCAGAAAGAAGAAAAATGCCTCCGTGCGCGCCTGGGCTGCCCCGAAGGCAATGACCTCGGGGGTGCTGTTGAATGCGGTGATCAGCCAGGGGGCACAGACATAGATCAGCAGGCCGATCAGTTCCGCGATGATCGTTGTGCAGAAGATACAGAATACAGCGCCCCGTTTTGCGCGGTCGTACTGCTTTGCACCCAGGTTCTGGCTGATGAAGGTGGTGAGAGCCAGGGAAAAGCAGGTGATCGGCAGGAACACAAACCCCTGGATCTTTGAGTAGGCGCCGCATCCGGCCACCGCCATAGGGCCGAACTGGTTGATATTGGCCTGGACGAATACATTTGCAACGGAAATAATGGAATTTTGGAAGCCCGCGGGAATCCCGTTTTCCAGAATCTGCCGCAAAATTTCTTTGTTCAATTTGATTTTTCCAGGCTCCAGCCGGAATGCCTCCGGGCTTTTCATGAGCTGGCGCAGGCACAAAAACGCGCTGATAAACTGGGAGATCACGGTAGCCAGCGCGGCGGCTCCCACGTCAAAACGAAATACGCCGATCAGGATCAGATCCAGAAGGACGTTGACGACGGAGGAGATCACGAGGTAGATCAGCGGATGACGGCTGTCCCCTACGGACTGCAGTATCCCGACAAAAAAGTTGTACATCACGAAGGCCAGCGATCCGGAAAAATAGATCCGAAAATATGTAATGGAGCTGGGCAGAACTTCAGCCGGAGTCCCCATAAGTACCAGGATCTGCGGCGCGGCAAAGATGCCGATGAAGGTCAGCAGCAGACCGCAGATCAAACCGAAGGCCGCGGTAGTATGGATGGACAGCCGGAGCTGTTCCATATTCCGCGCGCCGAAATGTTTGGCAATGACAACCCCGGCCCCGATGGAGATTCCATTGAAAAAGCCGACCATCAGAAAAATCAGGCTGCCGGAAGAACTGACTGCGGCAAGAGCGGCATTTCCGATAAAATTGCCGACGATCAGAGAATCCGCCGCATTATAAAGTTGCTGAAAAAGGTTTCCCCAAAAAAGGGGAAACGCAAATGTAACAATACGTTTCCCGATAGAACCCTCTGTCATAAGCGTAAATGAAGAATCTGACATGACAGGAACCTCCGCTTCATAATTTAATGGTATGTAATTCATAAAGTACACCCAAGGGCGTCCCGTTATGGCCATTCGGCCGTTTCATAAAGTATAGGACATTGAAGATAGAAAATCAAGTGGCTGGCATGAAATATAAAAAACAGTGAAGGTTATGCGTTACATGTCACACCCCGACCAATCACCACGCTGATTGGTCGGGAGGATGCACATAAAAGCTGGTATTCAGGCCGCCCATTGCCGAAGGCAATTTTAAATGGCGGCCTGAGTTACAGGGCACGCCTGGTCAAGGTGTGACCTGTAACGGTTATGCGTTACTGTTCACACCCTGACCGGGTGCTCACAGTAACGGCATCCAGCCCATTGAAAAGCCGCCTCTCGGCGGTCCTAAGCGCCAGCGACGCTTGTTTAGGACGGACCGGAACGGAGTGTAGACGGGCTGGATGCCCGCCCCATCACTGAATTGGCCGGATGCCGTGCAGCAAGTGCACGACACCGTGTGAACTGTAACTTAGGAAGTCCGCATTCGATAAAATGGACGTTATATGAGTTGTCAGAAGTAAATAGATATGGTAGAATACGGAATTAAGAAAACAACCGTGTTGCAGGGTGGCTGACCTTCATTTTATTTTACATAGAATGGGGGTGGTGCTGATGGACAAGAAACCTTTCGATTTCAAAGACCTGATAGCCATTGGGATGTTCATTTTAGCATTGCTGACATTCGTTTTTACGTTTTGTCGATAATGTTTTAAAGCATAGAAAAACCACCCTCATACTTTGACCGGGTATCGGGTGGCATTTTCTATGTAACCTTAGTATTTGGTCAACCCCTTGTGGGCGGTTGTTTTCTTTTACAGATATGATTATAACATTGTTTCGTTCACTTGTAAATAATTAGTTCAATATGTTCAATATTTCGGCAAACTGAACTGTACACCTGTAATACACAAAATAGTTGAACAATGCCGAAAATAGAGGGCTTTCACAAAAAGTATGTTCTTCTATAGGAAACGGCAGGCAGTCATCATGTGAAAAAAGGAGTAAAAAATGCTGAAAATAGCGATTCTGGAGGATGAGCCTCAGTATGCAGAACAGATACAGGAATGCCTGGAACGATTTCAGAAGGAATACAAAATTCCCGTAGAATACACCTGCTTTGGGAGCGGGGATACCTTCCTGCACAGGTACAGATGCCAGTTTGACCTCCTTCTTCTGGACATTCAGATGCCGTTCATTGATGGGATGCGCGTTGCTGAGGAAGTCCGGAAAATGGATGAAAAGACAGGGATCATTTTTATTACCAGCGCGGGGCAGTATGCCGTCAGGGGCTATAAAGTAGGCGCGCTGGATTACATCCTCAAGCCGGTGGAATATTTTGTGCTTTCACAGAGTATCCTTCGGGCTTCAAGAAGCTTATCCGATTCGGACAAGAAATACCTGAATCTGAAAATAAAATCCGGAATGGTTCGGATTGATCTGGACCATCTCTACTATATCGAGAGCCGGAGACATACATTAGAGGTCCATACAGCGGATGGGATTTATGAAACCTACGGCACAATGAAAGAGCTGGAGGAAAAGCTTGGGGGAGACTGCTTCATGCGGGGAAACAAAGGATATCTGATCAATCTGCGGCATATCACCGCAATCAAAGAAAACGCGGTGATTGTCGATGGAAAATCACTGGCGCTGAGCAGAAACAGAAGAGAGCTCTGTCTGAACAGGCTGATGGAATACTGGGAGGAGACGCGTCTATGAGTGAAGGGTTAGCCAATATACCAATCGGATATACGATACCCGCGGAAAGCTTGTCCTGCATTTTGTATATTGTATTACTGGAAAAGAAATACATGAATTGGAAAAAATTGCTGTTTATGGCAGCGCTAACGGGAGCGCAGTGCCTGTACTTTATGAAAGCGGGAGGGATTCTCTTTGACTATGTGGGTATGGCCGCCATGAGCATTCCCTGCCTTTTGATGCTGGGCTGCTTTGCACTCTGCTGCCGGATGGAATACAAAAAGCTGGTATACTATTCCATCCGGGCATTTATTCTGGCCGAATTTCTCGCTTCCCTGAATTGGTATTTATATCTTTGGAAATGGAAGGAGCTGTTTGGAAAGCATGGAGAATATTTCTGCCTGGCAGCGGTCTACGGCGCAGTCCTCCTGATTGCGTACCAGGTTGAGGAATATGCCTGCGCCGAGAGCGGAAGCATCCAGATCACAAATACAGCTCTTTTTTTCGCAGCATTGACCGGAATGGTCCTCTATGTGGCCAGCGGCTGGCAGATCGGTGTCAGGCGTTCGGAGGTGACGGGAGAATATGGCATGGCCCTGTTCGGCATGCGCACAATGGTGGATTTTGTCGGAGTGATTATGCTCAGCGCCTATCACATGCAGCTGTGCAAGGCTCACTTGGATCATGAATTATTTGCGGTGAAGGCGATCCTGAAAAAGCAGACGCAGCAATACGAGATGTCCCAGGAATGTATTGATGTGATCAATTTCAAGTATCATGACCTGAAGCATCAGATCAGCCTCTGGAAAAAAGAAACCGAGAACAAACACCAGGAAAACTATCTGGATGAACTGCAGAAAATGATCAAGCTGTATGAGATCCGGATGCATACGGGAAATGAAGTGCTTGATACGATCCTGGCGGAAAAAGGAGTCGTATGCGTCAGAAAAGAAATCCGGATCACAAATGTGGCGGATGGGAAGGCGCTGGATTTTATGGAACTGGAAGATATATGCGCCGTATTTGGAAATGCGCTGGATAACGCGATCGAATACCTGGAACAGGTCAGGGATAAAGAGAAAAGGCTGATTCGCGTCGTTGTCCGGCGTATCCATGATTTTGTCATGATACAGATTGAAAATTACTGTGAAAATGAGGTCTGTCTGGAAGGGCGGCTGCCAGGGAGCTCCAAGGGAGATGAGAGGTTCCATGGCTACGGGTTAAGGAGTATCCGGTATATTTCTGAAAAGTATCATGGAAAAATGGATATCAGCCAAAAGGAAAACTGGTTTGTACTGAAAATAATTCTGCCGTTCGGCAGGTAGAAATGTCTCTGTTCTTCTAAAAGAAAATGGCTGCAGCAGCAGCCGCGCTCCGGTGCGGGTGTGCGTCAAGACGCACACTTTTTTTCGTTCAAAAACCGTTGGTGTGCAAAAAACGACCGTTTGCCGGAATTTTGCCCAAAACAAAAAAGCCATGCTATGATAGTTTCAGATGATCAGCTGGTACAGAGGATGTGCCAGGCGCCGGCGGAATATGAAAAGGAGTACTCTCGAAAAGTAAGAATGGAGGAAAAGGGTACACATGACAAAGTATGGACGCAGTTGGATAAAAAAAATGATTTTGGTGTTTGCGATGCTGTTCGTGTTTGGCTACTCACCCGCGGTCTATGCGGAAGAAGAGCCAAAACAGGCGCCCGGTCAGGAACTGATGGGGGAAGGCCAGGAAGAAATGTCCTTCGAGGATATGATCGGGACGATGGAAAAACCGGAAGCGGAAAAAAAGGTGATTGAGGAGAACTCCGACCCAGCGGCCGACGAAGGCGTAAGCACTTATACCGTGATCGCGTTTGCTGCAGCCGCAGTGCTTTTTATGATTGCCGTTCTTCTGATGGCAATCGCCGGTGTAAAAAAGAAAAAATCGGAAAGACTGTTTTTCGGGTTTATGACAAGCGCGGTTTCATTTACGGTCATCATCGCTATGACCGCAAATATCCTTGCTCTGGGAAGATACAGCCTGGTTATGAATAAGACCTTCGGAAAAGGAAAAATCACGGTTGAACAAAAAGAAGGCAGTGAGGGCTGGGACTCCGAATATAATAAAAAGGAGTATGCATCTGCAGACGAGGCGCGGGAGGCGGCAATGGACCTTACCCAGCGTGTGGAAGCAGAGGGCGCGGTTCTGATGAAAAATGAAAACAGCGCGCTTCCGCTGGCGCCAGACGAAAAAAAGATTACGCTTTTAGGCGTAAATTCCGCCCACATTTCAGCCGGGGCACAGGGGGAAGGCGTAAACGGACAGAAGGGTGAGATGTATTCTCTGCAGGAGGGAATGGAGTACGCAGGCTTCGAGGTCAATCCTTCGACGATGGAATTGTATGAGTCTCTGTTCTGGAGCGACGACTATAAGTACGAAACAAAGCTGACCAATACCACAGATGAAAGTATGGCGATTTCCAAAGTCTACCAGTATGGGCACAACAGTGCGGGCTTTAGTAATGATGAGCCATGGATCATCGGTGAGGTGGAAACAGACCGGTACACGTCGGATATAGAAAGGACATACAAGGACTATTCCGGCGCGGCAGTCGTGACACTTACCCGCGTAGGCGGAGAGGGATCGGATCTTGCGATGGATATGGGAGTATATAAGGAATATGGCGGAGAGGAAGGGAAGCACTATCTGGAACTGGACACCAGGGAGCAGGAACTGATCCGATATGCCAAAGAACATTTCTCAAAAGTAATCGTTTTGATCAACAGCAGCAATGCCATAGAGCTGGGGGATCTGAATGCGAAGAAGACGGCGGATAACCTGGGTGTGGACGCCATCCTCTGGATCGGCGGCGTGGGAAGTACCGGAACAAAGGCCGTAGGGGATATCCTGGCGGGAAATGTCAATCCCTCCGGGCGCACCGCTGATATTTATCCGGCAGATTTTACCGCAGACCCCACATGGAATAATTTTGGTTCCGGGAAATATACGAATATTGACGAAACAAATTCCCCGGACGGATATGCATATTCTGTAGAATATGAGGAGGGGATTTATATCGGATACCGGTACTATGAGACTGCAGAGGCAGAAGCACAGGCCGGAAACTATGATTCGTATTCTTATGAGGACGCGGTTGTATATCCCTTCGGCTATGGGCTGAGCTATACATCCTTTGAGATGGAGTACGCGGATACGCCGGCCTATACAGACGGAAAATTCCATTTTGACGTCCAGGTCACCAACACAGGGGATATGGCCGGCCGTCAGGTGGTGGAGCTCTACGCCGAAGCGCCTTATACTTACGGCGGAATTGAAAAATCCAAGGTTGTGCTTGCGGGCTTCGGGAAGACAGAGATTCTAGAGCCGGGCGAGAGCGGGACGGTTTCCATTGAGGTGTCCAGGGATGATCTGGCATCTTATGATTATCAGAATGAAAAGTGCTATGTATTAGATGAAGGGACATACAAATTTTATCTGAGCGAAAATTCCCACAGCTGGGCTTCCATTTCTGAGGAGGATTCCGGAAAATATTTTGAATATGAGCTGGAGAAAATCGTTTACAATACGGATGATACCAAAAGGGAGTCCGATGAAATTGCGGCTGTAAACCAGCTGGATGATGTAACCAATTATCATTTTGTAGATTATAAGGACAGCAATGCGGATAACGGATATGCGCATAATATGACACGGGAAGATTTCAAAGGATCATTTCCTACGGCATTGACAGAAGCCGATCTTGTGGCAGGAGAGGATGTAATAGAAGGCATCAATTATGACGCGGCGTCTGACGATCAGGGAGATGAGATGCCGGCAACAGGAGTTGACAACGGTCTGATGCTGGCCAATGTGCGGGGCCTGGATTATGACGATCCCCTGTGGGATGACCTGATGGATCAGCTGACCGTATCCGACCTGCATGGGCTCTGCGCTTATGGCCATTTTGAAACGGCGGAGATTACATCCATCGCGGCGCCTTACACATCGGATATAGACAGTCCGAATGGGTTTGTCAATTTCTTCAAGCCAAACCTGGTTTCCAACGGATATACCACGGAGGTTGTGCTTGCATCGACCTGGAATGTGGAGCTGGCACGGGAACAGGGAGAATGTATCGGTGAGGAAGGACTGCAAAATGAGATTACAGGCTGGTACGGACCTGGATTGAATACACACCGCAGCGCGTTCGGTGGAAGAAATTTTGAGTATTTTTCAGAGGACGGCGTCCTTGCGGGCAAGATCGTGGCGGCAGAATGCAGCGGCGCGCAGAGCAAAGGCCTGATGGTCTACGCAAAGCACTATGCGGTCAATGATCAGGAGGAAAACCGCAATTCCACTTTATGTACATGGGTAAATGAGCAGGCGGCCAGGGAGATTTATTTAAAGCCGTTTGAGCTGTATGCCAAGGAGACGGTTGCAGAGGTGGAATACCTGGATGAGAACGGAACCCGCCAGACCGCAAAAATGCAGGGGATCGGAGGCGTTATGACCGCATATAATATGATCGGCGCAGTCTGGGCCGGAGCCTGCGAGGGTATGGATCACGTAATCCTGCGGGACGAATGGGGGCTGGACGGAGGCGCGATCACGGACGCGATCGGAGCTTCCTATACCTATGCGAATGCCGATCAGGCAATCCGTTACGGATCGGACCTTCTTCTTGCATATGACCTCCAGATGGAGGATACGGAATCTGCGGCGGCAGTTCAGGCATTAAGAGAAGCCGCGCACCATATCCTGTATGCCAAGGCGAACAGCAACGCGATGAACGGGCTGACTACGGGAACCGTGATCCATTATGGAACGGCGCCATGGAAGACCGTACTGTTTGTCTGTGATGCCCTGGCTCTTCTGATCGCTGTGTCAGGGATTGCAATGATGGTAAAAGCAAAGCAAAGAAAAATAGAAGTGGTAACAGAATAACAAATAAAACCCCACGGGATGATGAAACAAAAAAAGGGTGGGGCTGCAGCGCCGGAACAGGGCGAGGCAGCCCCACCCTTGTGACTTGACGTAATAAAAATTTTATGACTAATAAAAAATACTGGATTTGTGAAAATTTGGAAATATTACGATCCTGCTGATTTCTGTGATCGCGGGAACAATCGGGAATAAAAACGTGCATTTATTGCCTTCCTATGAAGAAGTGCCTTAAATTCAGAGAGACCCCGGAACGTATAAAACCAGCCGCTTTTCTGTCAGCCGTGCGCAGTATGGCTGCACCGATGGAATGCAAAATATATCTGGTCAGACCAGAGTGTGTGCCAAAAACATAGCGTTGTTTTCATTCCTGTCCGCCGATCTTTATACATGCCGTATCAGCAGACACAGGAATGAAATTTGGCATATATTGTATAAAATGCTGATTTTTACGCTTTTATTTTGATATATAAATGCAAAATGTACATATTTTTGGTTTACCTTCCTTTCACTCTGTGCTATAATCATCACAAGAGAGTTTACCGTAAAAATCGGATTTACAGCATTCCGGCCTTCTTGGTCGGAGCAGAGAGGAAGGGTATATGGCAAAACAAAAGTTAAGACCAAAGATTGTGAAATTATGTAAAGTAGTGGGCGGGCTTACCGGCGTGGTTAATAAGATTGATGAAAACGCGCCGGAGTACTATGCCCTGGCCTCCATCCTGACGGATGAGGAGGCGGACGTGGCGATTGCGGCCGGACTCCGCAAGGAGCGTCCCCTGGAATATCTGGTGAAAAAAACCGGCATGCCGGAAAAGAAGGTAAAAGAGCTGGCGGACCACCTGGCATGGATCGGGGTATTCCGCGTGACCACGAATCCGGTGACGAAAAAGGACCAGTATTTCATGCAGATCTTTGCACCAGGCATCATGGAAATGCTGGTCAACAACCAGGAGCTTTTAAAGACCCACCCGGAAGTGGGAAGGGCGTTCGAGGAATATACCCGAATCCGGATGGCCAATATGTCCCCCATGATGCCGAACGGCTATGGGCTGATGCGGGTCGTCCCTGTGGAAAGCGCGATCCAGGACATCCCGAAGGCACACGATTATGACAAGCTGAGCTATTACATCAACAAATACGAAAAATTTTCCGTGTCCCCATGCTCCTGCCGGGCATCCAGGCGCACCCTCAACGACGGCTGCGGCCATCTGGAGGAGGACATGTGCATCCAGATGGGAAAAGGCGCGGAGCACTACATCCGGACCGGACGGGCCCGGGAGATCTCCCGGGATGAGGTTTATGAGATCATAAAGAGGGCGGAGGACAACGGGCTGATGCACGACATGCCCAACATTGAGGAGGCCGGGGAGAGCGCGGCTATCTGCAACTGCTGCGCCTGCTCCTGCTTCGGACTGCGGATCGGCCTGATGTACGGGGCAAGGGATATGATCCGTTCCAACTATGTGGCGAAGATTGACGAGACAAAATGCGTGGCCTGCGGCCAGTGTGTGGAAAACTGCCCGGGCAATGCGCTGAAACTGGGGCAGAAGCTCTGCACCTCCGAGCCCATCACCCCGCCGGAATACCGGAAGATGCGGGACAGCCTCTGGACGAAAAAGGACTGGAACCCGGATTACCGTGAGAACCGGGAGGACGTGGCGGAGACCGGCACCGCACCCTGCAAGACGGCCTGCCCGGCGCATATCGCGGTACAGGGGTATCTGCGTCTGGCGGCAGAGGGAAGATACCGGGACGCGCTGGCGCTCATTAAGAAGGAAAACCCGTTCCCGGCAGTCTGCGGGCGGATCTGCAACCACCGCTGCGAGGAGGAGTGTACGAGAGGAAATGTGGACGAGGCGGTAGCCATCGACGAGGTGAAGCGTTTTATCGCGGACCATGACCTGAACGCAGAGACACGCTACATTCCGCCCATGGTGAACCAGATCGGAAAGCCCTATCCCCAGAAGATTGCCGTCATCGGGGCAGGCCCGGCAGGATTAAGCTGTGCGTTTTATCTGGCGGAAAAAGGCTATTCGCCGGTGGTATTTGACAAGGCTAAGCGGCCCGGCGGTATGCTGATGAACGGCATCCCCTCCTTCCGTCTGGAAAAGGACGTGGTGGAAGCGGAGATCGATATTTTGAAGGAAATGGGCGTGGAATTTCGCTGCGGCGTGGAGGTAGGGAAGGACGTGACCATCAGCGGCCTCAGGGAAGAAGGCTTCCAGGGCTTCTACCTTGCCATCGGCGCCCAGGGCGGACGGAAGATCAACGTGCCTGGGGAGGACGTCAAGGGCGTGGTTTCCGGGATTGAGTTTATCAAAGAAGTGAATCTGGGAAGCGGGACGAAGCTGTCCGGAAAAACGGTAGTCGTGGGGGGCGGAAATGTGGCTGTGGATGTTGCCAGGACAGCCATCCGCGTAGGCTCCGGAAATGTGGAGATGTACTGTCTGGAATCGCCCGGGGAGATGCCGGCGGCTGCCGATGAGGTGGAAGAGGCAGCCAGGGAAGGTATTACCGTGCATCATTCCTGGGGGCCAAAAGAGATTCTTGTAAAGGACGGAAAAGCAGCGGGCATCGTGTTTAAAAAATGTACAGATGTGTTTGACGAAAACCGCAGATTTGCCCCTCAGTATGATGAGGACGATACAATCACAGTAGAATGTGAAAATATCCTGCTGTCCGTCGGCCAGTCCATCGAGTGGGGAGCGCTTCTGGACGGAACAAAGGTGGAGCTGAATAAAAACGGCACTGTGAAGGCGGACCCGCTGACATATCAGACCGGGGAGCCAGATATCTTTGCCGGCGGCGATGTGTACTCCGGACCGAAATTTGCCATCGACGCCATTGCGGCCGGGAAAGAGGCGGCCATCTCCCTTCACCGCTATGTACAGCCGGGACAGACTCTGACCATGGGACGGGACCGCCGGAATTACCGGGCGCTGGACAAGAGCAGCGCATTGGTTCCGCTGGACTGCTTCGATGCGGACAAACGCCAGATTCCGGGTTACAATGCGGCAAAGGCAAAGTCATTTGGGGATACCAGGACTACATTTACGGAGGAACAGGTGCGAAAGGAGACCGCAAGGTGCCTCGGCTGCGGGGCTACCAAGGTGGACGGGTACCTGTGCGTAGGCTGCGGCCTGTGTACGACGAAATGTGAATTTGACGCTATTAAGCTGGAGATGCGGACTGATATGAAGCCCGTCCAGGCCGGAACCTTCGAGACCATCCCCATCAAGGTGGCGGGACATGTGGTGAAGAAGGTGGGAAAGATCGCAGTGAAAAATGGGAAGAAGCTTCGAAAGTAGCGCAAGATGAGTCCTGAAAACTCAAGGAAATGGTTCGGAACAGGATTGCCGGCGGAAGCATGGAAGAGGTGATTGATGTACAGGCAGGGCAGCAGTCCTGCCTGTATTGTGCAGTTCATTTGTTTAAAATTGCTTTTCATATCTAAAAATATTATTAGGTTTTTTAAGTGGCAAACAGTAAATAATTGTGTTATTCTTTTAGAAAGAAAAATTATTTTGAATATAGTGAAATATAAGGAGAAAAATATTGAAAATTTATTTGGATATGTGCTGTTATAACAGGCCATATGATGAACAGTCTCAATTGAAAGTAGCCATGGAAACGCAGTCTAAGCTTCATATACAAAATCTGATAAAAGAAAAGCAGTTGGAGTTGATTTCGTCATATATGTTAAGATATGAATGCAGTAATAATCCGTTTGAAATGCGTCGTAATACAATTTTCGATTTTATGCATAAAAATACATTTGCATATGTGGGAGAAGAGCACAAGAAAGAGATTGAATTAAAAGCTGCTGAAATTATGCAGACAGGGGTCAAATTTAAGGATGCGTGCCATGTTGCGTCGGCAATATATGCGGGATGCGAGTATTTCATATCTACGGATATACGTTTACTTAAGTACAGGAGTGATGAAATTAAACTGGTTACACCAATTGAATTTGTTACAGAAATGGAGAGTGAATAAAATGACTGCAAGTACCGTTGAGATTATGAACAGGGGCATGAAATGTCTAACCGAACAGATGGGGATTATTGAAGCTGAACGCTTTATTTCTATTATCATTCGTGAAAAATTCGATTATACGAAATGGCAGAGAGAGTATTTTGATGCAAAAACACCAGAGGAGATCAGCAGAGAGGCTTCACAATACGAGCAGTCTCATCCTTTTCCAGGAAATGCTGTCAGACTTTGAGCGGATCGTATCAGATTTTATGGATCGGATGCCCTGCGGCAAAGTGCAGGGCACCGCGGACAGCGCCGAAATTCCGCTGACCAGGGAAAACGGATCAGGAAAGGGGGATATGCATGCACGAACTGGGACTTTGTGATGCCATGCTGAGAATGATGGACAAAATACTGACAGAAGAGGAACCAGGGGCATTCAGCATCCGGCGGGTTGTGCTGGAGATCGGCGAGCTCTCCGGCGTGGTTCCCCGTTTCATGGAGGAAAGCTGGAAAGCGGTCGCCCGCGGGACCCACTATGCAGACGCCGTGCTGGAGATCCGGACGGAACCAGGCTATGCAGACTGCCTGGACTGCGGGGCGCATGTCCGGCCTGCAGAGAGCGGTTTCAAATGCCCGGACTGCGGCGGGGAAAAATTAAAACCTGTGTCCGGGATCGACATGACAATCCGCAGTATTGAGGTGTGCGAAGAAGAACAGCAATTGGATTTCCGCCAGGAAGGTACAGAATTGGACCCTGCGGGAGTTCCCGATAAACCGATGGAGGCAGAGGAGTAATCAAGATGGAAAAATACAGAGTAATCGAGATCAAACAAAGCATTTTTGCGGATAACGACAAACAGGCGGACGCACTTCGGGAAAAGCTGAAAGAGAAAGGCGTATTCCTGCTCAATCTGATGTCCAGCCCGGGAGCCGGAAAGACGACCACCTTAAGCCGTACCATTGAAATGCTGAAGCAGGAAATGCAGATCGGGGTCATGGAGGCGGATATTGATTCGGATGTGGACGCGGCGGCGATCGAAAACTGCGGCGTCAGGGTCATCCAGCTCCACACCGGAGGCATGTGCCACCTGGACGCCGGGATGACAGAGCAGGGGATTACGGAATTTGGAATCCAGGGTCTGGATCTTCTTATCCTGGAAAATGTAGGCAATCTGGTATGTCCCGCAGAATTTGACACCGGGGCCGTAAAAAATGCCATGATCCTTTCCGTTCCGGAGGGCCACGACAAGCCCCTCAAATACCCGCTCATGTTCCAGGTGTGCGACGTGGTGCTTGTGAACAAGATCGACGTACTGCCGTATTTTGATTTTGATATGGAAAAATGCGTGGAATATGTACACATGCGCAACCCCCAGGCAAAAGTCATCCCCATCTGCGCTAAGACCGGGGACGGGATGGAAGCCTGGGCGGACTGGCTGCGGGGACAGGTGGAAGCGTGGAAAAAATAAATCATGTACAGGCAGGTCCACAGCCCCGTAAGACATACAGCAAAACCTGTCGATGATCGTACGGCCGGGATTTCCGGCAAAAGAAAATGTCCCGCAGTATCCTGGAAGCGGAGACTGCGGGACACCAGAGAAGCTTAGACGGTTTGTCACTGTGAGCACCCGGCCGATACAGCAACGTTATTCCACAGTCAGGCCAAAATTTTTCAGGATGCGGTAGCTGTCCAGAAGTCCGGCCATGTAAGCGAGGATACTGTGTTCAAAGTCGCTTTCCTCTTTTCGGGCCAGGATGGTATCTATCAGGTCCCGCTGAGGTTTTGTGAAGTCGGTGCTCTGATAGCGCCGGTAAGCCTGCAGGTATTCGACCCGGCACACCTGGTAATCCTTATCCTCCAGGAGAAGACTGTGCAGAGTCGTATTTTTCAGGCTGTCCATGTACAACTTCAATATATCTTTTATTTCTTCAATGCTGTTATCTTCTGTGATGATGGAAAAGAGTTCTTGTGCGATTTGGTCGTTTTTAAGCATATGTTCGATTCCTTTCTGCCGTAGGCATAGTGAAAAGAGACTGGCTTACATTGACGGGTTTCGTGGAAAACAGGCAGAACACGCAGCACGCGTACCCTTCCGTCTGTTGTTTCATAGAAAAAAAGAAGGACGGCAGCATTTTAACAGGCAGCCATCCCTCTTTTTTCTGTCACGTTTCATCAAGGTTTTGACAAGCGTTTCTTTTTTGCAAAATCTGACAAAGCAGATTGAAAATCCCTGTCCGGTTGGACAAACTCATTGTTACAGCAGCGAAGATAAATAGAATCAAGTTTTCTGAGCAGTATCCGTCCAAAAAGCGGCATAGGGATAAGAGATAACTGCGTCTGTTGCTATGTATTGGCTGTACAGCGTTTTGTATCAGCCTGTTTCCATGTGTCTATTTTAGCACGAACATGTCGAAATAGAAACGGCAATCGTTCTACAAATTCTCCCTGATTTCTACAAAATTCGACATTGCAGGGGCGTTTATTCCATGGTTTATCTTTGAAGTATTTCAAAAAAATTCTCTGGAGTGACAGCGGGGATATCCGATGTGGAAAAATCTTCCCTACCCAAAGCATTTCTGACGCCTGCATGATCGGCATTGGCCACTTGCAGAAAAAAAGTATACATTCCGGGACATTGCCTCTCAAGGGGTTCATCCCTGTAAACTGCGGAGCTGCCTCAAAAAGAGGGGCGCAAGCGGTTTGCATTGAAGGAAGTAAAGAATTACGGACCGTTTGCGGAACTGGTTTACATTAGAGCCTGACGCCGCGCAAAGTATACGGCGGGGAATTTGACTTTCGAAAAAAACAGAAAATTTTACGTCATCGTTAATAACCGACAGAGACCTTTTAGCAGGTCTCATTTTTTTGTGTAAATTGACGCAAATTATGAACGAAAAAAAGAGCGAAAATATTTTCGTAACCATGGATAAATTGTGATAAATGTCGGAAAATACTTTAGTAAAATAGAAATATTGAAATAATTTACCGGTAACGATATAATTTTATTGTGCAAAACAGAACGGCAATAGGACTGGAAAGGCCAGGGTTGAGTATGAACATTCAGGAGGTTGCAAGGCTTGCGGGGGTATCTATTTCCACAGTTTCGAAAGTAATGAACGGGAAGGCTGAGGACATCAGCGAACCGACCAGGAAAAAGGTTCTGAAGGTCATAGAGGAAAATAATTACATTCCTTATGCCAAATATAGAAAAAAGGAAGGACTGAGAAGCGGTTTGATCGGATTGATTGTCCAAAGGAGCAATACAAACAGCCATGAACTGATCATGTCTGCGGAAGAAGTGCTGAAAAATCGAGGATACCAGCTATTGATTCGAATGCTGGATGATGATGAGACATTGGACGATGCGATGCGTCAGATGCAGAAAAGAAATCTCTCAGGAATGATTATAAATACAGAGGAATCTACGTTTTATCAGGACGACTATTTGAAGACCGTATACCTCTCCGATACAGGCCGGTTTGATGAAAGCCAGAAAAATACATTTTACTGCCAGAGATCCGAGGCCGGACGACAAATTGCGAGAATGCTTTTGTCGGCTGGACACCGTACCATCGGAGCGGTTTTTTTAGAGCAGGAGAGAGGAATATTAAAAGGAATTGAGGAAATATACAGGGAAGAAAACCTGTCCGGCCAAATGATCAATTACTACATCGGAGAGGATATGGCGGATATCCAAAGAAACGGAATGACACTGTGCATTGCCGAGGATGTGACTGCAGTGGTCTGCGGAAATGTGATGATTACCGGATGTGTAGTGGAGTATGCGGAGCAGAGCGGCATCCATGTTCCGGAAGATTTGTCCTGCGTATGCGCGGACGATGAAAAAATTCTGGAGTGCCTTTGCTGCGGCATCACCGCAGTGAGATATCCGGTTCGGCGGATGACCGAGGATGCGGCCGAATATCTGCTGGATCTGATTGAACAGAAAAGAGAAAGTGAGATTGTTCGGAAATATCTGCCGGAGCTGATCAAAAGAAACAGCGTAAAGAAGCAAAACGCCGGAGATTTTGCGGTGAAAATGGTAATTGTCGGAAGCATGAATATGGATAATCTGATCGAAGGAGAGCAGATCCCGCTGAATGGGCAGACTCAGATCGCGAAAAATATTATCTGCTCTGCCGGCGGAAAAGGCGGCAACCAGGCGGTTGGAGTGTCAAGACTTGGCGGAAGCGCCTATATGATCGGACGTCTCGGAAAAGACGCGGACGGCCGGACGCTGTATAGAAGCCTTGGAAACTATGGCGTCAATTTGGAAGGCGTGGAGTTTGACGATTCCTCTGCCAGCGGAAAAGCATTTATCCATATTGACCAGAATGGGGAAAATACGATCGTAGTCTACCGCGGGGCAAATGAAAACCTGGACGGATGTCAGTTGGAGCGGTACAAAGTGATTTTTCGAAAATGCAGATATTGCCTGTTGTCTTCGGAAATATCGAAGGAGACCATCGCGGCGGCAATCAAATGCTGCAAAGAAACCGGTACAAAGGTCCTCCTGAAACCATCTGCCATTGAGGAATTGGGAGAAAAACTGCTAAACGGCGTGGACTATCTGATCCCCAATGAGATGGAACTGGGAAAGATCATCAGCGGGGATCAGACATTGGAGGAGAAGGCGCAGGAGCTTCTGCACGGAGGTGTGGAAAATGTGATCGTAACGCTGGGAAAGCAGGGCGCGTATCTGAAAAACAGGAAATACAGCCTGTACTTTCCAAGTGCGCCGTTTCATGCGGTGGATACAACCGGCGGAGCAGATTCCTTTATCAGCGCGCTTGCGGTCGCACTGAGCGAAGATAAGGATTTGATCTATGCTGTTATTTATGCGATGTATGCGGCGGGGATTACAGTGACAAGGTATGGCGTACAGGAGGCGATGCCGGATAAAAACACAGTCGGCATTTACCGGGAAGAGATTGACGCGCGGTATCACAGGATGATGAAACAGATATCAGGATAAACAGTTGAATAACGGGAGGATGGAATGAAAAAGATACTGGTTTTAGGCAGCCTGAATATGGATTTTGTGATTCGGGTAAAAAAAATGCCGGAGGTCGGAGAGACGATTCTGGGTGAGGACGTTGCTCTGGTTCCAGGAGGAAAAGGCGCAAATCAGGCATATGCAGCGGGAAAGCTGGGCGGACATGTGACCATGCTGGGCGCTGTAGGGATGGATCCTTACGGCAGCAGTCTGACAAAAAATCTGCAGGATGCGGGCGTGGATACAGAGGGCATTCTCAGAAGTAAGAACGACGCAACCGGACAGGCATTTATAACAGTCTATGAAAACGGAGACAATTCGATCATCGTGATTCCGGGGGCAAATGGGAGGCTGAAGCCGGAAATGCTCCAGGAGAGCATGAAATATATCGATGCATGCGACTATATCATCATGCAGCTTGAGATTCCTCTGGAGACCGTGCGGTATGTAAAAGAGCTTGCCTTGCGCAGGGGCAAGAAAGTAGTGATCGATCCTGCGCCGGCTGCGGCAGGGCTGGAGGATTCATTCTGGCATGGAATCACAATTCTGAAACCGAATGAAACAGAGCTGGGGATTCTGACCGGAAAGCAGCTTCGCAATGAAACGGAAATGATAGAAGCCGCGCGCAGTTTGGTTTTCAAAGGAGTGGAAACGGTTCTGGTGACGTTGGGAGAAAAGGGATGCCTGATGGTCCGGGAAAAAGAAGCGGTTCATTTCCCGGCGAAGAAAGCGGAAATGGTAGACACCACCGCAGCAGGGGACAGCTTTCTGGCCGCTTTGGTTACGGCATTATGCGAAGACAGGCCATTTGAGGACGCGGTCGAATTTGCACAGACTGTTTCTTCTATTGTAGTCGGCAGGCATGGCGCGCAGACGTCAATACCATGGAGAGCTGAAGTGCCGGGAGGTGTTTGATATCAAGATTCGTAAAAATGTATTTTATCCTACGGTTCTGATGATCCTTGCGTTTTCTGGATGCTATCTTTTCAATGACGAACTTGTCAGCAAAGCGTCAGACTGGATGAATCAAGCATTTAATCAGACGCTGGGATGGTTTTACCTGGTTGTGGCGTTGTTCCTGGTGATTGTAACGGCGCTTGCCCTGTTTTCAAAATTTGGAAAAAGCAGGATCGGGGGCAGCGAAGCAAAGCCGATGCTGTCCACGTGGAACTGGTTCGCGGTGGTATTATGTACAACAATTGCGGCAGGGCTGATTTTCTGGGGGGCATGCGAGCCAATCTATCATTTGATGGAGCCGCCGGAGTTCCTGGGGCTGAAGCCGGGAAGCCACGAAAGCGCGGTGTTCTCGATGACCACCATGTTTCTGCACTGGACGATCACCCCCTATGCGATTTACGGGATTCCGGCATTGGCCTTTGCTTTTGCGGTTTATAACCGCCGCCGGGCATTCAGCTTTTCTTCCTGTATAGTGGAGGCGGTTCCAAAAGCGGGCGGAGAACGGCCGGCATCAATCATCGATTCCCTGTGTGTGTTTTCCACGGTGATGGGAATGATCGCGTCTCTTGGACAGGGAATCCTCAGTATCGCAGGCGGAATTACCGAAATAACAGAAAGGCAGGCATCCAAAACAACCTGGATACTGATCGGGATTACGATTGCTGTGGTTTTTACTGTTTCAGCGTGCAGCGGGGTGCTGAAAGGAATCAAATGGATTTCCAATATCAATACCGTTTTTCTGCTGGGGCTGCTTCTGTTTGTATTTATAGCAGGGCCTGCCGCGTATATCATTCAATTGTCGCTGGAATCGTTTGGGGTATATATAGACAACTTTTTTACAAGAAGCCTGATGATGGGGGCGGGAAGCGGAAGCGGCTGGTCTTATTTCTGGACAATTTCAACGTTCGCGAACTGGATGGCATGGGCTCCGGTCACCGGGATGTTCCTGGGGAAAATCTCATACGGACATTCCGTGCGCTCTTTCATCGGGATCAATATACTTGCCTCTGCCGCAGCATCCGGGCTCTGGATCAATATTTTCGGAGGAACCGCAATCAGCCAGCAGCTTCACGGCGTGGATCTGTATGGAAAGATGGAATCCGCGGGAATGGAAAGTGCGGTGTATACGATGCTTGAAAACCTGCCTGCAGGGATGGTGCTTGTTCCGGTACTTGTCATTGTCGTTTTGCTCAGCGTCGTAACGGCAGCGGATTCTACGACAAATGTGCTGGGGAATCTTTGCTGTCAGGGAGAGGAACAGGAAGCCGGTATGATTTTTGTAAAGGTCGTATGGGGCGTGCTGCTGGGAGCGATGTCGATTCTGATGGTGTGTTCCAAAGGAATCGCGGGAATTAAGATGATATCTGTAATCGGAGGGATACCGGCAGTGTTTCTCCTCCTTCTGTCAGGGATATCGCTTTTGAAAAATATAATGTTGGTATCTGCGGGTAATGGCCAGCCCGTTGATGCGATAGATAAGAAACAGGATAAGTAATGGGAGGTATAAGGAGATGACAGAGATGAAAAGAATACCAATTGTAATGGATTTTGACACAGGGACGGACGACGCCATCGCATTGATTACGGCTCTGCAGCACAGGGACATCCTGGATATCCGCGCGGTTTCAGCGGTAGCGGGAAACGTACCCCTTGAGGCAACAGCCGCAAACACAAGAAACATCGTGGACATGCTGGGACACGACGATATTATCGTTGCGAAAGGCGCGGACAAGCCGTTGAAAAGAGAACTGCATTGTGCAATTTCCCACGGGAAAACCGGCCTTGGAAATGTGACGGTTCCGGATTCGGGAAGAGCGTACTATGAGAAAGACGCGGCTGACGCAATCTATGAGGCGGCGTTGGAATTTCCGGGAGAACTGGTAGTCTTGGCAACAGGGCCCCAGACGAACCTGGCACTCTCGATCCAGAGATACCCGGATATTGTGAAGCTGATCCGGAAGGTCTATATCATGGGAGGCTGCCTGGTAGGAGGAAACATGACGCAGGCGTCGGAGTTCAATGCATATGTTGATCCGGAGGCGCTGCAGATTTTGTTCCGCTCCGGTGTGGATGTGACGATGGTCGGCCTGGACGTAACGCTGCAGACAGAGCTGCCGATGTGGGTAAAGGACAAGATCGCGGCAATCAACACGCCGGAAGCACAGCTTGCAGTCCAGGTCTTTGAATTTATGCTGATCAGGAACAAAGAATTTGGATACGACGTGGCAAATCTGCACGATGTAGTCGCATTCTGTGCCATCGTCCATCCGGAAGTTCTGAAGCTGAAGCGCTACTATGTGGATGTAGAGACAGAAGGAACCATTACCCGGGGTATGACGGTAGCGGATT
Organism: Schaedlerella arabinosiphila; assembly: GCF_003885045.1. Lineage (GTDB taxonomy): Bacteria > Bacillota > Clostridia > Lachnospirales > Lachnospiraceae > Schaedlerella > Schaedlerella arabinosiphila. Next base: position 770,061 of record NZ_RHJS01000002.1, read on the forward strand.
TCAGGGATGTATGCCCGGATCACGAGAAAAATGTGGACTGTGCGGAAGATATTGATTTGGATGCGTTCTGGGAATGGTTTGTAAAAGTATTTGAGGAGAGAGGAACGGTAAAATAATATGAAGCAGACGAAAAAAAGAAATATGTGGCTGATGCTCATCGTCATCTGCCTGGGGGGAAGTATCATCTATATCTTTCCGTATCTGCAGTATACGTTTTATGACAGCATGATGGCAGAGCTTGGGTTTACCAATACCCAGATGGGAAATGTCATGTCGGTGTATGGGGCGCTGAACCTGATTGCCTATTTTATCGGCGGTATGATTGCAGACCGGTTTTCCAGCCGGATTTTGATTACATTTTCCCTGGTTGTAACCGGAATCACCGGATTCTGGTTTGCGACGTTTCCATCCTATACGGCTATGATGATCATCAGCGTGATCTGGTCATTTACGACGATTTTTACGTACTGGCCGGCTACGATCAAAGCGGTTAAGCTGCTGGGGGACAGCGATGTACAGGGAAGGCTGTTTGGTTTCAGGGAAGCGCTGAACTCTTTTGGGGCGTTGGTTTTCTCATCAACAGCGATGTTCATTTTTACACGCAGCGGGGAGAATTTCAGAAATGTCGTAATATTCTACAGCATTGTGTATATTGTGACAGGAATCATCAGTTTTATGTTTCTGCCAAATGACGAGACTGGTGAAGCGGAAAAGCGCAATATTTTTGCTGGACTTGGCTATGTGCTGAAGAATCCCCTGGTATGGCTGATCGGATTTATCATTTTCTTTGGCTATGCCGTCGGATCAATCATGGGAAGGCTGACCCCGTATCTGACCTCCGTATTTAAGATGGGAGTCGCGACAGCAGGTATTGTAGGTATCATTAATTCCTACGGCGTAGGGAATGTGGGAGCAGTTGCCGGAGGATTGATCACAGATAAGATGAAATCATCCACAAGATTCCTGAAATGGTGTTTTGTGATTATGGCGGTATTGCTTGCAATTTTTGTTGCAGTGCCGGGCGTGCCTTCCTTCTTAATGGCAGCGATCATCATGGGGTTATCCGTAAGGCTTGTACAGACCGCAGTCCGAGGGGTATACTTTGTACCTCTGGATGAGGCGAAAATTCCGGCTGAGTATTTGGGGACTGCCGCCGGTGTGGTGAGTGTGATCGGATTTGCGCCGGATGCGTTTTTATTCTCCGTCTATGGGAAGATCATCGACAGCATGTCGGAAGTGGCGGGGTACAAAGTGATGTTTGGCTCTTTGATCGGGTTCTGCGCCGTTGGATTTGTTTTGACCAGTATTCTGATCAGAATGTTTCAGAAAGCAGAAAAATAAGCTGCAATTTTGCTGAGCGTATGCCTGGCGGCAAGGAACAGGGCGTTCATTGCAGACTATTTATTATGCGTTAGGCATTGCAAGTATTTTATGCGGAGCGGCGTATAAAATAGGATATGAACTTGGAAAAAATGCAAGAAAGTAACTGTCCTTAGCCTGATAAACTAAACAGTTACTTTCTGTAACGAATTAATTTCAAGGCAAACCGTTCTGCTTTCTGGTAGTGCCTTTTTTATGTGTTTTCAAAAGTACTCGCCCGATCGGCGTATCTGTTCCACATTTTCATTTTAGTTTGATTCCACTTTGTTGTCAAGATTTTTTTCATTTCAACATTACCAATTAAAATGTACCATGTCGAGTAGACATACCCCTTATAACTTTATAGAAAAAAACTCCCTTCTATGGTACAATAAACGCAGAAAACAGAACCACCGGTGAGGAACCGTGACAAGGAAAGGAGACGGAACATGAGCGTATATTTTTACGGCTGCATAACCATGGACGGCTATCTCGCTGATAAAAACCACAATCTGGACTGGCTTTATCAGACGGGCACAACGGAGGAAACGGATTATGAAAATTTTTACAACAATATGGACATTACCATCATGGGGAAGCGGACCTTCCGTGAATTGGAAAAATCAGAAACTTCGGAAGAGATCTATCCGACGACAAAAAACTACGTCTTTACACATTCCGGGACATTGCCTCTCAAGGGATTTATCCCTGTAAACTGCGGAGTTGCAGAGTTTGTAAGACAACTGGACCGGGACAAAAATATCTGGATCATCGGCGGAAACACCATACTTGCCCCGCTGCTGGACGAGGATCTGGTGGACTGTATGATCCTGCAGATCGCCCCCGTACTGCTGGGGGACGGTATTCCGCTGTTTTCTCAAAAAGAGGGGCGAAAACGGTTTGCATTGAAGGAAGTAAAGAAATACGGACCGTTTGCGGAACTGGTTTACGTTAGAGCCTGACGCTGCGTAAAGTATACGGCGCGGTTCGAACAATGGGGTATGAACAGCAATGGAAAGGAGAGCGCTATGAAAAAATGGGTGCGGCTGAATTATTTCAAAGTCGATGGAAGTGACCTGGTATTCCGTGCGGAGAAATCCAGTAATTTTGTGTATATTGATGTCTCCGACGGGGAGCGTTTTCATAGACAATAGCAACCCTTATACAAATTTTTATACCCGCGAAGCAGCGAGCCAGGCAGCCGTGCCTGTATGGATATCTGGCGGCTGCGTCGGGGGATTTGACTTTAAAATAAACCGCAGAGCCATAGGATGGGGGAGCTTGGATGCAGGAAAGGAATGCAGTCGAATATGAACATAAAAGCGCTGAAAGCTTTTTGGAAAAAAGAAGAGGAAGCAGCCCATATCCACGGATGGGATTTCTCGCATATTCATGGAAGATATGAGGAAGAGCAGGATTTACCGTGGGATTATGAAAAGATCGTAAGACAATATCTGAAAAGTGACCTGGATATTTTGGACTATGATACCGGAGGCGGAGAATTTTTATTATCTTTAGGGCATCCTTTTGAGCGGACGTCTGCGACGGAAGGGTATGGGCCGAATGTGAAATTGTGCAGGGAAACACTGCTGCCGCTGGGAATCCATTTTAAGGAATGCACAGACCCATCCAAAGTTCCATATGAGGACAAGACCTTTGATATCATCATCAACAGACATGGAGATTTTGATGCCCGGGAATGCTTCCGTTTACTGAAAAAAGGCGGAATTTTTATTACCGAACAGGTTGGCGGCGATAATGACCGGGATCTGGCAGAACGGGTGCTGCCCGGAACACAAAAGCCCTTCCCGCATCTGAACCTGAAAGAGCAGCAAAACGTATTTGAGGCTGCCGGGTTTCAGATTCTGCGCGGGGAGGAGGCATACAGACCGATCCGGTTTTATGATGTAGGTGCATTTGTCTGGTTTGCCCGGATCATAGAATGGGAGTTTCCCGGTTTTTCCGTAGAAAAATGTTTTGACAGGCTGCTGAACATGCAGGAAGAGATCGAACGTGCGGGGAGGATTGAGGGCACGATCCACCGGTTTTTACTTGTGGCGGAGAAGTAAGGCTTCGGAAAAGAAATCCGGTCCGTCTCCCTGGGGGGAACGTTTTCACAAAAAACAGCACTAGCAGACCGAAGCCTTACAGGCGCAAAACAGGCTCAATGCTTCCGATATCGGCAGACCATACACCCCGTCAGCACAAACGTCCCCATCTCCGCCCCGGGAATCGCCGCCCACACCCCTGCAACCCCGAGAAACCGCGGCAGCACCAGCAGAAAGACCGTAATCAATCCAAACGTCCGGAAAAAGGATATGGCCGCCGAGACCTTTCCGTTTGACAGCGCCGTAAACAGGGCGGAGGCAAAGATATTGCATCCGGAGAACAGAAAGCTGAATGAAAAAATTGCGAATCCGTCTTTCGCGAGCTCATAAACATGGGTGTTTGTTCCCGAAAATATCCCGGCGATGTGCCTGCCTGCGAAAAGGGAAAACAGGAAAACCAGCAGCGAGACCGCCCCGATAAAGCAGAAACAGATGCGGACCACTTTTTTCAGCCGCTTCTCATTCTGGCTGCCGTAGTTATAGCTGATCACAGGGGCGGTTCCCATGGAAAAACCGATAAAAAGCGTGGTCAGAAGGAACTGGGAATAGATGATCACCGTGATGGCGGCCACCCCGTCCTCTTTCATCAGCCCCATCATTGACCTGTTAAACAAAAACGTAGTGACGGCGCTTGAGAGCTGGCTGACCATTTCAGAAGCGCCGTTGGAACAGCTTTTGCCCAGAACGGCCAGATCCATTTTGGGCCTGCAGAAATGCAGATCGCTTTTTCCGGTGAAGAAAAAAACCGTTCCGGCCAGGGTGGGGATCATATATCCGATGCTGGTCCCAAGGGAAGCCCCTCGGATGCCCATTTGCAGCAGTACGATGAAAATATAGTCAAACACGATGTTGGCAATTCCGGCAAAAACCGAAAGAACCAGTCCCAGTCCCGGCTTTCCTGCGGTGACAAAAAGATTCTGATACAGGACCTGCATGATATTTCCGGCAGCGAAGAAAAGCTGGATTCTCAGATAATCCCTGCAGTAGGGGAGCAGGAGTTCGCTTGCGCCCAATCCCCGGATGATCTCCTCCAGAAATACAAATCCGATCAGCGACACAGCCAGGCCGAGGAGCGCGCCTGTCAGGATGATCAGCGTGAAATTGCTTCTGGCTTCCCCGGCTCTTTTGCTTCCCATTTTCCGCGCCACGACGGCGCTTCCGCCTGCTGCGAGCATGGTTCCCATTCCCACAATGAGATTGAGGACAGGGCAGACGATGTTGATCGCGGACAGGGCATTTGTATCGATAAAACGGGCCGCGAATATGGTGTCCGTTATGGTATAGACCCCCATAAACAGCATCATCGCCATACTTGGAAACGCAAACCGGATCAGTGAGAATGTATGAAAATCCTCTGACAGCGGGTTTGTCTGTGCTTTGGTCATAATCAGTTTCCTCCTTCTGCAGTCGATCAATGATTCAGAGCCTCCGCAGCGGGTATGGAATTACCTGCCCTGGGGCTGAATTGTATGTTCCCCGGAGAGCACAAGCCGCTGTACCGGATACCCGTACTCCAGGAGCAGTTCTTTTTCCGTAAAACCGAGACGGCAAAATTCCTCCCGATATCCGGTATCTGCTTTGTCGCCTGCCCGGTATGTGGTCAGAGAGAGCTCCGTGCCTTCCGGCAGCTCAGAGGCCAGCTTGTCGAGAAACAGCCCGGTCACTCCCAGGTTCCGGTACTGTGGATGTATTGCCAGAAAATCAATCCTTCCCGAGTCCACCGAGAACCCCATAACTCCCACGGCCATGCCCTCATCCCGCAGGATCAGCGCCCGCTTTTCCGCGATGTAACGGCGCAGATTGTGGGCGTATTCTGTCTCGTCCAGGCAGGGGTAGCCGTCGATGGTAAGGCGGACCAGCTCCATCCAGTCGTCCGCATCGGAAAGCCTGGCAAACCGGATATCCTTTTTTGTAAAATGTATACCCGCAGGCTCCCCTTTCAGGCGGATCTCAAGCTGCAGGGGATAGTAGGCTTTCGCTTCGCGAAACTGTGCGGGCGTTGTTTTGTACATCGCTTTGAAAATGTCTGTAAATGCCTGCTGGCTCTCATATCCGCTGGCCAGGGCAATTGCCAGGATCGGTTGATCGGAATCGACAAGAAGCCTGGCCGCTTCCGTAAGCTGCCGCCTCTGAACATAATCGTGAATGGTCATGCCCACGGTTTTTGTGAAAATCCGGTGCAGATGAAATTTTGAATAGTGCAGCGCGGCCGCCGCCGTATTCAGATCAATTTTCTGCTCCAGATGCTCTTCGATAAAACGAATGGTCTGCGAAACAATGCGTACTGTCTGGCTCTGCATCTCTCTTCCTCCTTCCTGTATCTTTTTTTTTCGGCACCTGGGTGTGCAAAAAGTGTACGTCCGGTTGTGAACAATAACACCATTGTACCACAATGAAATGAGAATGTTTCATGATTCTTGCGGTATTTTATGGGTTGGCTGCCGTTGCTGTGAACGCCCGGTCAGGCCGTGAACAGTAAGTGCGCCCAGAAGGGCGCAATGTTTAATGGGTGGAAATCCCATCTGGTAAGATGCTAAACACATCACCAGTAGCGAACCTTGGGTCTGTATTGGTAACAATATCAGGCTAAGCGTAGGAAGCCAGGTAGTAGGGCTACAGGGCGAATTTAGCACCGAAATCACAGTTCAGTGTGCCGACGCTGTTTACTGTGCGTAAGGCAACATGTGTGTTATCGCTATGGTGAGATTCCACACAGCACTGCGGTGTTGGAACGCCAGTTATGCTATACAATGACATTGCGTCAACTGTGGGAGAACCTGTATCCTCCGTCTTTTAGTGTAAAAGGTCGGTATGTGAATCAACGAAGGGAGTGCAGCAAACGGGACGCAGGTAGTCGGATAGCCCGATATTACTACGGAATCACGGACAACACGCAGAGTTTGAGTGACTTCGGGTATCGGATGATGAAAAGTCTATTTAAATGGCTGAATCGAAGAAGCCAGAAGAAAAGCTATAACTGGGAGGGGCATACCCCTTATAACTTTATAGAAAAAAACTCCCTTCTATGGTACAATAAACGCAGAAAACAGAACCACCGGTCAGGAACCGTGACAAGGAAAGGAGACGGGACATGAGCGTATATTTTTACGGATGCATAACCATGGATGGCTATCTTGCTGATAAAAACCACAATCTGGACTGGCTTTATCAGACGGGCACAACGGAGGAAACGGATTATGAAAATTTTTACAACAATATGGACATTACCATCATGGGGAAGCGGACCTTCCGTGAATTGGAAAAATCAGAAGCTTCGGAAGAGATCTATCCGACGACAAAAAACTACGTTTTTACACATTCCGGGACATTGCCTCTCAAGGGGTTCATCCCTGTAAACTGCGGAGCTGCAGAGTTTGTAAGACAACTGGATCGGGACAAAAATATCTGGATCATCGGCGGAAACACCATACTTGCCCCGCTGCTGGACGAGGATCTGGTGGACTGTATGATCCTGCAGATCGCCCCCGTACTGCTGGGGGACGGTATTCCGCTGTTTTCTCAAAAAGAGGGGCGCAAACGGTTTGCATTGAAGGAAGTAAAGAAATACGGATCGTTTGCGGAACTGGTTTACGTTAGAGCCTGACGCTGCGTAAAGTATACGGCGCGGTCCGAACAATGGGGTATGAACAGCAATGGAAAGGAGAGCGCTATGAAAAAATGGGTACAGCTGATAGTGACGGCAATGTGCCTGATTGCCCTTGCAGCCTGCGCAGGGCAGGGAGACGGCGATATACGCAGTGATATACGTAGTCAGATTGCCGGAAAATCCTTTGTCTACGAGAAGGAAGGTTTTGGCAGTGATTTTACCATTGAAATCAAGGATGACAACACGTATTCTTACTATGAAGGCGTATTAAGCAGTATCATAGGAGGCGGAAAATGGGAATTGGACGGCAGCGTCCTCTGTCTTTTGGGTGAAGGGGAGTCAGACCGTCCGATTCAGAATTATTTCAAAGTCGATGGAAGTGATCTGGTATTCCGTGCGGAGAAATCCAGTAATTTTGTGTATATTGATGTCTCCGACGGGGAGCGTTTTCATAGACAATAGTATCCTGGATAGGATTGAAAAATAAGAAATTCCGATGGAGAGGAGTACGTTTTGAAATGCGGTGGTATAAAATGTGCGGATTCAATCAATACATCAACAAAAACATCGGAAGGAAGCTTACCTTCCTGATGGTTCCCGTCCTCTGCATCGTCATGACAGTAACCATCCTGCTTACGAGCTGGACATACACCCGGCGTCTTGTAAAAAATATCGAAGAGGGAAGCCAGTATATTACAGAAACTTTTAAACTGAACATGGATTTCTGTACATCGGACGTAAAGGCGCTGTTAAATACCCTTTCCATGGACGAAAATGTGGTCCGGCTGGTCACCATGGAGAAAGATGTTCTGGATTACGGAGATTTTTTATCTTGCCAGAGGGAATTGAAGAAACGCTTTGGTTCCATGACCTCCATGAAAAGCTACATCCAGGATGTATTCGTGCTGGGAAATAACGGATATCAGTACAATTATCTGCAGAATATCTGCGGGAGCCTCATGGAAACCGACTGGTTTCAGGAATGTGTGGACAAAGAGAAAAAGGGGTTCCAGTATATCCTGCCCCACGACGTGGACTACTATGAGACGGGAAAGACTCCGGCCAGCCAGGCCATTTCTGTAGTGCTGCCCATCCGGTCCGGCAACGAGACGGTTGGGTATACACTGTGCGACATTCGGATGAACAAGGCCGCTGTCCTGCCGGAAAGTATCCACAAGGATGCCAATATGAATGCTTATCTGGTCAACGGTTCTACAAAGGAGTACTACGATTTCCAGACGAAGCAGAACCACACGGAAGGGGCGGCAGAATTTATTCGTTATCTGGGAGACAAAAAGAGCGATTCACTGAGGGCGGATGACCATTTCATCGTTTACTCAAAAATGGAAAGCAGCGACTGGTATATTGCGGCGGTCTATCTGTACAAAGACATCATTGCGTCGGCCGTGTCGGCGCAGCGGATTGGTTTTATTATGCTGCTCTTGGGCTGCGGGGCGGTGGTAGTGCTGTCACGGGCAATCGCAGGCTCTGTGAAACGGCCGATTGACGAGATCATCTGCAGAATCCAGCAGGTGGAGCAGGAGAATTTTGAGCCTGTCGAGGTGACCGGAGTTACAGGCCAGCCAGGGGAGCTCGTGCTGATACGCAGCCGGTTTGAGGAAATGATCCGGCGGATCAACGAGCTGGTACATAAGGTCTATCTGGGAGAAATCTACCGGAAAAACATGGAATACGAAAATCTGGTCAACCAGGTGAATCCTCATTTTATATTCAATGTACTGCAGCTGATCCAGGCAAAGGCAGTATTGAGCGAGAATTACGAAATTGAGGAGATCGTCGTATCGCTCAGCCGGATGATGCGTTATACGATGAGCAACAAGGATAAGATCGTAACGCTTAAGGAGGAGTGCAGCCATGTGGAAAGCTATCTGGAATTGTACAGACAGCGTTACAGCCATAAGTTTTCCTATGAGATTCATCTGGAAAAAGAACTGGAGCTGCATCCGATCTTAAAGTTTGTCATACAGCCGCTGGCGGAAAACTGTATGAAGCATGGCTTTAAAAAGCTGAAACGGGAAGGCCGTGTTGTCATTGATGTTTCACGGCTGGAGGAACATATCCGCATCCTGGTAGAGGACGACGGAAACGGGATCGAGACTGGAAGACTGGAAGAACTGAGGAATTATATCTCAGATACCGAAGACCGGCAGTTCTCGTCTATCGGACTGAAAAATACGTTCCAAAGGCTCAAGCTGACTTATGGAGAAAAAGCGGAGATGAAGATCGAAAGTGCGGAAAACCAGTATACGAAAGTATGCATCACAGTACCGCGGGAGGAGATCCATGTATAAGATCATGTTTGTAGACGACGAGGAGCAGAACCTGTTCCTTATGGAAAAGATCGTTGACTGGGAGGAAAATGGCTTTCGGGTCTGCGGGATTGCCCTGGACGGTTCGGAGGGAATCCAGGTATTTGAAGAAACAGAGCCGGACGTGGTGTTTGTAGATATTCGTATGGACGAGATGAATGGGCTGGAGATGATCGAAAAGCTGCAGCAGAAGAAAAAGAAAGCGGTTTACGTGATCGTCACCGCATATGACGAATTTTCTTATGCAAAGAAAGCAATCTCCCTTGGAGTAAAGGATTATCTTTTAAAGCCGGTTTCCAGAACGGAACTGCTGGATATGGTACGGCAGATCCGGGAAGAGCTGGATATGGAACGTAAAAAAGAGGATGACAGCCGATTCTTAAGCAGACAGTATGAGAACGGCATATTCGAAAAAGCATTTGCCGCTCTGGAAACAGGATGTCTTGAGAAGCGGGACATTTCCGCGATGCCGGAGCCGAATGCGGCAATACCGGGATCAGATACTGCAATATTGAAATCGAATGCTGCGGAACCGGATTCCGGAATGCCGGGAGTGGATACTGCAGCCCAGGAGCTGGACTCCGTGATCCGGGGACGCGCGCTGCGTTCCTATGAAATGTATTCGCCAACGGAGGAGCCCGGGGATCTGCTCTATCTGGTGGAGGACTGGGAGATTGAATACTGTTTTCCGGGCTATGACTGCGTCTGTTTTATATCGGAGGAAGAAAAAAAAGATGCCGTTCTGGAAGCCTTTGAGGAACTGAAAAGTCATCACATCAGGAAGAAATATATCCTGCAGGTCAACCGGACATTTTCGAATGCAGAGGAATTGATCCGGGGGTACTGCGGGGATTTCCGGCACCGCGGATACTGCTTCTATGAGCGGCAGAGCAGAGTATTCTTCTGTAGTGAAGTGAAGACCGGGGAAGGGCAGGCATACCTTTCATATGGTGAGGAGGGGGAGAAGCCTCTGCGCCGGCTGATCTACAACGGAGTGCCGGAGGACGCGATAGAGCTTGTACGTTGGATAGCGGAATATGCAAAAGAGCAGGGGAGTGCTCCCGGCGGGCTGGCCGATGAGATGATCGGACTGCTGTTCCTGGTGAAAAACGAGCTTACCAAGCTGTACAAGGACCGGGCCTTTCTGATCCTGCGGCATCAGAATGTATGGGATCTGCATAAGCTTCGTACCGAAGCGAAGCTCGTTTCCCGGATGGAGGAATTGCTTCGCGAAACCGGAACCGCAGTGAAAAATATGATAGAAAATAAAGGAAACTATTCCCTGATGGGCAGGACTGCGGAGTATATCAGGGAACATTTCGCAGATCCGGAGTTTTCCGCGGGAGAGGTTGCCGAGACCGTGCATCTGAGCAGAAATTATTTTCTGAAAGTATTCAAGGAAGAAATAGGAATCGCTTTTCTGGATTATGTAACAGACATGAGGATGGAAAAGGCCAGGCAGATGTTGAAGGAAACGGAGGAGACCGTGTATGCCATCAGCAGAGCGGTGGGCTATGAGAGCCAGTACCATTTCAGCCGGAAATTCAAACAACGGTATGGAATCTCTCCCAACGAATACCGGAGCCTGTAAGGAACGGTTGAGAAAAGAACGGCAGAATGAAAACATCATCAGGCAGATTGAACGGGCTTCGCCTGTGGAAATCTGCCTGATGCTTTTTTTGTGGAAATTTTTTTATGAGAGTGATTTTGAGCAACGATTCGTGATTTTCGGCATTTCCGAAGGAGGAAAATTTCAGTAGTATATACTTATAAAAAACAAAAGGGAGGAACTACACATGATAAAAAAAGGAATGGCGGCTTTGCTGTGTGCAGGAATGGTGTTGAACCTGGCGGCGTGCGGAGGCAGCGGGGATGATGCAAAAAGTGAAAAAGGCGGAAGCTCAAAAAATACCGTGACATTGCTCTCCTGGTATACGGAGGAGCAGATGATGCCTCTGAAAGAGGGATTTGAAGCAGCCAATTCAGATCTGGAGCTGGAGGTGCAGTTTGTACCGCCGACAGAACAGTATATCCAGAAGCTGACTCTGCTGATGAACGGGAATGAACCTACGGATCTGTTCTTTATGTGCCCGGAGGTTCGGGAAGACGTGGTTGCGACAGATTTTGCGGAGGATCTTTCCGATATGCCGATCATGGAGAAGCTGAGCGACAACGCAAAAAGGACGCTGGGCGCGGATGGCAAGGTGTACGGACTTTCCATGGATTCCTGGGCAAGCTTTATGTTCTACAACAAAGAGATTTTTGAACAGGCAAAGATTGAGAAAACACCGGAGACCTGGGATGAGCTGGTGGAGGATATGGCGAAGATCAAGGAGCTTGGTATTGACCCGATGACCGCACAGTCCGAGGATGCGGGGAGACTGCTTCTGGGATTATTCGCATCCAATGAGGCGTCAAAGGATCCGAATGTGGAAGCGGCGCTCGCGGACGGCAGTAAAAAATTTTCCGAGCTGTACAAGGAATCCATGGACGCATGGTATGAGGATGTGATCGAGCCGAAATACCTGGGACAGTCCTGCCTAAGCCTGACCAATGACCAGCAGATCGAAATGTTTGTAAACGGGCAGGCTGCCATGATGATCGGCGGGCCTTGGAGCCTTCCGGATTTTGAGTCAAAGAATCCGAATCTGGAATACGGAACCTTCGGGATTCCCGGATTTGACGGCGAGGTGATGCTGCAGGGTGCGGCAAATGTAGGAATCGGCATTGCAAAGGAAGCAAAAAATAAAGAAGGCGCAGAGAAATTTATGGAATATCTGTCCTCCGAGGACGGTGTTCAGTGCTGGGCCGGCATGTTCGACAATTTTATGAACGCGGCGGATGCAGAGTATACGGTAGACCCATGTCTGGAGGCATTCAAGACAGATGTAGCGGAAGGCAGAGTGTACTGGCAGACTGTGGAATGGCCGTCTTCATCCTCTATCCTGGAGGCATATACATCCGCCTGCCAGAGCGTGATCGCAGGGACATCCACACCGGAGGAGGCTCTGGAAGCGGTAGACGACAAGTTTGAGGTCATTCTATCAAATTAGTATATAGACTGGAAAGGGTTGAGCAGTTATGAAATTAAAAAAAGAATTACCGTACCTGTGTTTTATACTTCCCGCGTTTCTGGTCTATACCGTGCTGATGCTGTATCCGATGCTCCAGGCGGTAGGGCTGTCATTTACGGACTGGAAGGGCGTTACCTTTGAGAATCTTCATTTTGTGGGGCTGAAAAATTATCTGGATGTTTTTTCAGATAAGCAGATCATCATCTCCATCACCAATACGGTGGTCTATGCCATTGCCGTGCCGATCGCGGTTACGATCCTTGCGATCCCGCTGTCGGTTGCCCTGAATTCCAAAATGAAGACCAGCAACATCCAGAGAGCGGCGTTTTTCTTCCCGTCGGTTCCGAGTGCGCTGGTGCTGGGGTTTTTATGGTCCTATATTATGTCGCCTCTGGATTACGGACTGCTGAACCGGATGGTTACAGGGCTGGGCTTTGACCCGGTCCTCTGGCTGGCGGACCCAAAGATGGCGATGGTATCAGTTATCGTAGTGACTGTGTGGAGCCAGCTTGGCTGGCATGCCTGCATCTACCTGGCACAGCTGCAGAGCGTTTCCGAGGACCTGTACGAGGCGGCCCGGATCGACGGCGCAAATACACTGCAGTTATTTTTCAGGATCACAGTGCCGCAGCTAAAGCCGGCCATGGTCACCAGCGTGATGCTGCTGATGATCTCTTCCCTGAAGGTATTCGATCTCCCGTTCGCGCTGACAGGCGGCGGGCCGGGATATGCGACGACCATGATATCCCAGGTGATCATTCAGAGAGGTTTTGTAGATAAAATGTATGGAAGATCTATGGCAGCGGCGATCGTATTCTTCTTATTTGTAGCATTTATTACGGCAATCCAGCAGAAAGCGGGGGCAGAAAAAGAATGAGCGCTAAAAAAGTCAGAAATATAGCAGGCGAGATTGCAATGCTTGCATTGTGTATCGTGATACTGATTCCGTTTTACTATCTTGCAGTCAATACATTCAAGACACCTCAGGAAATGTCCGGCTCGCCGCTGGCGCTTCCTCGGAGCGTGACCTTTGAAAATTACGCAAAGGCATTTGAAAACATGGATTTTGTGCGCAGCTTTAGCAATTCTCTGATCATTACAGTGGTCTCGGTAACGCTGATCGTGCTTTTTGGAGCTATGGCGGCCTATCCTATTGCGCGTAGAAAACACAAGATGTATAAAGGACTCCTGGCCTATTTTCTGCTGGGGTATATGGTTCCGGCACAGACCATCATGATCCCTCTGTACCTTCTGCTGCAGAAAATGCATCTTCTGAACAATATTGCGGGGCTGATCCTGGTATATTCGAGCTGGTGCAATTTTGCGATGTTCCTGTATCAGGGATTTTTCAAAGGGCTTCCGATGGATATTGAAGAGGCTGCGATGATTGATGGCTGCGGCCCATGGAAATGCTTCTGGCTCGTGGTATTTCCGTTGCTGAAGCCGATCACTACAACAATTATCATCTTTGAGGTCATGTGGGTGTGGAATGATTTCCTCTACCCGTACCTGTTCCTCAGCTCCAACAAGTCCTTTACCCTGGTCATGCAGGTGTATAAAGGGGTGGGGCAGTTCAGCAATGACTGGTCCATGATGCTCTCAACCATGGTTCTGGTATTGATCCCGGTGGTAATCTTCTATCTGATCATGCAGAAGCATATCGTAGCCGGGATCACAAGCGGGGCCGTGAAGGGCTAGACACAGCAAATGAATATTAGAAACAGAGGAGATTATATATGAATATCATACCAAATGCCCCATTATTCCGGGATCCAATCTACGATGGGGCCGCTGATCCGACAATCCTGTGGAATCCCATGGAACAGGCATGGTGGATCTTTTATACCAACCGCCGTGCGTTTTCTCCGGGAGTCGGGGTGAGCTATATGCACGGTTCCGACATCGGGATCGCCAGCTCCGATGACGGAGGAAAAAACTGGATCTACCGGGGAACCGCTCAGGGGCTGGGGTTTGAACCGGGAAGAAATACCTGGTGGGCACCGGAGGTGATTGAGCACGAAGGAACATTTCACATGTATGTATCCTATGTGCGCGGGGTTCCGTTCAGCTGGGAATATCCAAGAAAAATACTCCATTATACGAGCAAGGATCTGTGGAATTGGACATTTGTCGGAGAACCGAAGCTGGCCTCGGATCGGGTAATTGATGCCTGTATCATCCGGCTGCCTGACGGACGCTGGAAGATGTGGTACAAAAATGAGGCAGATCAGGGATTTACTTACAGCGCGCTCAGCAAGGATCTGTATCATTGGATCCCCGGCGGCGCGGAGATTACGGATTGTCCCCATGAGGGACCCAATGTATTTTTCTTCCGGGAAAGATACTGGATGCTCACAGATCCCTGGCATGGGCTTGGGGTGTATGTCAGTGAGGACGCGGTAAACTGGAAGAGGTGCTCCAATATCCTGCGGGAACCGGGACTGCGCCGGGATGACAGCGGGATCGGAGCGCATGCGGATGTACTGGTGCATAAAGGACGTGCATATATCTTTTATTTTACACACCCGGAGGTCACAGAGGAAGAACGAAATGATCCGGACTTTGTATGGGAATACCGGCATCGGCGCTCCTCCTTGCAGGCTGCAGAGCTGATCTGCAAGAATGGGGAACTGGCCTGCGACAGGAACCATGTGGAGATGGATCTGGGAATGGTATGAGACCATGTGTCGATGCCGTCAGCTCCCTGTTGCAACCTATAACCAGCATCTTGACATTTACTGCCGAAAATAGTAGTATTTTTGTATTGCGTGTGCTGTGAACAGCATCAAACAGATCCATATTAATATAAGGTAGGAAAGGAATGAAAAAGCGATGAAGTTAGGCGTATTTAATCCGGTATTGAAAAACAAAACCTTCGAGGAGGCATGTGCCTATCTGGAGGGGCTGGGCGTGCAGATGATGGAGATCGGATGCGGGGGATTTCCGGGCAAAGAGCACTGCAATCCGAAGGTGCTCTTACATGACGAGGAGAAGCGCAGGGAATTTCTGGATGTGCTTGCAAGGCATCATCTGGAGATCAGCGGCCTGAGCTGCCACGGCAACCCCATCCATCCGGACCCGGAGAAGGCAAAGGCATTTGACGATGACCTGACAGATGCCATACTGCTCTGCGAAAAGCTGGGCGTGCCGGTTCTGAATACATTTTCCGGATGCCCGGGGGCTGACGATGACTCGAAGATGCCCAACTGGGTGACCTGCTCCTGGCCCGATGATTTCGGCGAGATCCTTGCCTGGCAGTGGGAAAAGGTGCTGATCCCGTACTGGAAGCAAAAGGCCGCTTTCGCAAAGGAACACGGCGTGGAAAAGATCGCACTGGAGCTGCATCCGGGATTCTGCGTATACAATACAAGCTCGCTTCTGCGCCTCCGCCGGGAGGTGGGGCCGGAGATCGGGGCGAACTTAGACCCCAGCCACCTGATCTGGCAGCAGATGGACCCGGTGGAAGTGATCCGCGTGCTGGGAGAGGAAAACGCGATTTTCCATTTCCACGCGAAGGATACCCAGATCAATCCGTATAACTGCCGGATCAACGGGGTTCTGGACACCGGCAATTACCATGATCTGAAAAAACGCTCCTGGACCTTCCGCTCGATCGGCTATGGAAACGACCTGGGCTATTGGAAAAATATCATTTCCCAGCTTCGTTTGACCGGGTACGACCATGTCATCAGCATTGAGCACGAGGACGGACTGATGAGCCAGAATGAAGGGCTGACCAAGACGGTAGACGCCTTAAAGCAGATCATCATTTTTGAAGAGCCGGGAGAAATGTACTGGGCATAGAGTAAAAGGAGGCTTGAGGATTCACGTGGGAGATCTTCAGACACTGATTGTATTTTGTATGGAATTAGCCGGAACCATCGCGTTCGCGGCGTCCGGGGCCATGGTGGGGATCAACTGCGGGATGGATATTTTCGGAGTGTGCGTCCTGGGCGTGGTGACGGCCGTGGGCGGCGGGATGACGCGGGACATGATCCTGGGAAATGTGCCCGGGGCGCTGATCAGGCCGGTGTATGTACTGGTTGCGGTGTTTACGGCGCTGGCGGTGTTTCTGGTGCTGTATTTTAAGAGAAATGTGCTCCGGGGAAAACCCGGGGAACTGTATGACAGGGCCATGCTGGTGATGGACTCGGTGGGGCTTGGAATCTTTACCGTGGTAGGCGTTACCACAGGCATCAGCAGCGGATATCTGGAAAATACGTTTCTTCTGACATTTCTGGGGACGCTGACAGGGGTCGGGGGCGGACTTCTGCGGGATATAATGGCAGGCATGCCGCCCTACATTTTTGTAAAACATATCTATGCCTGCGCCTCTGTGGCAGGGGCCTTGTGCTGCGTCTGGATCTACCGCGGCTTCGGACAGATCCCGGCTATGGTCGTATCCTCCGCGCTGGTGGTGCTGATTCGGTTTCTGGCGGCGCATTACCATTGGAACCTGCCCCGGATGAAGCGGGAAGGATGACTGTTTGGGGCAGAAAGTGTGTTGCAGGAGGGATGCTTAGTATGTGGCAGATTTCATTTCTTATATTTTTGATACCGTTTTTTATATTTGTGAAAATTATGATACGGGACCCCAGGACATTGTGGAGCGGGGTCTCCTTCTTTTGGATGATGACGTTTCTTGCCGTCGTTCTGTTTTTGATTCTGGCGCAGTATACGGAATGGCTGTCGGCCCATCCCGGGCTGATCGGAATCCTGACGTTCCTTTGTATGCTGGCGGTGATCAGCGTGATCGCGTTTCCGGCTGTCCTGATTCTTGTCTTTTTCATAGAGGGGATTCGGGTCGTCCGGCATGAGGGGATGAAGCCCTCCAATTTGCTGTCCATGCTGTTTTCCATCTTATTGTATGCATATCTGGCCGTCTGGCCGTCAATCGGGAATTTACAGAAAAATTCATTCGGCACTACGCTTTACGGCGTCATCAGTTTTTCCGCGGTTTATATATTGGCATTGCTGGCGATGTATTCGATCTCCGCGGTTCTCAACCTGGTCCATCTGAAAAAGAAGAGAAATGCGGACTACATCGTCGTACTGGGCTCCGGAATCCTGGGAACAAAGGTCACGCCGCTTTTGGGGGCCAGGATCGAAAGAGGGATCGAGCTTCTGCGGTACAATCCCGATGCGCTGCTGATCATGTCCGGAGGGCAGGGGCCGGGAGAGGATATCCCGGAGAGCCGGGCCATGGCAGATTACGCGGTGGAACGGGGCGTGGATATGGAAAAAATCCGGATGGAGCAAAAATCCATATCCACAGAAGAAAATCTGCGGTTTTCCAGGGAACTGATGGACAAAGAGAATCCGAAAATCATCATCGTCACCACCGCCTATCATGTGTTCAGGGCGCTGATTCTGGCAAGGCAGCAGGAAATCCCATGCGTGGGATTCGGGGCAAAGACAAAATGGTATTTTACGCTGAATGCGCTGATCCGGGAATTTGCCGGCTACCTGCGGCTGACCTGGAAGAGACATGCCGTTGTCATCGGCATCGCGGCGGGGATCGCAGGATCGGCCAGTCTCGTCCGGCTGCTGGGGCTGCTCAGGATGTTTGGGAATATTTTTTAGATTTTTCTGTCACACATGCCGAAAAATCTTGTCTAATCTTATATACCCAAAGGGCATCCTTGATTTCAAAAGCATGTCCCCTTGGGACGGGCGCACGTCGTCCGATCGGGTATAGCCATGGGCAGCTCTGAACGCAGGTTCCTCGGGTATACCAGCGGGGAACCTCTGCCCTGGAGCGCACCGGAGGTTCCGACTCTTATGTACCGTATGAAAAACAGACGCGCTCCGGAAAAGAGGAGACCATGAGTAAACTGACGAATGAAGAAATGACGGCATTGATCGAGAAGGCGGTTGCGGGGGACAAACAGTCCCTGGAGACGGTGCTCTGCGGCGTGCAGGATCTGGTATTCAACCTTTCCCTGCGGATGCTGGGGACATTTCCGGATGCAGAGGACGCGTCCCAGGACATTCTGCTGAAGGTCATGACCCACCTGTCGTCGTTCAAGGGGGAGAGCGCGTTCTCCACCTGGGTGTTCCGCATTGCGGCCAACCACCTGAAAAACTATAAGAAGCATATGTTTGCGAAATTTCCGCTGAGCTTCGAGTATTATGGAAATGACATTGAAAATGCAGACCTTCGTGATGTGCCGGATCTGACCCAGAATGTGGAACAGGCCATTCTGGCGGAAGAGCTGAAATTGTCCTGTACCAACGTCATGCTGCAGTGTCTGGACGCGGAGAGCCGGTGCATTTTCATTCTGGGCACCATGTTCAAGATTGACAGCCGGATCGCAGGGGATATCCTGGGCATCTCTCCGGAGGCATACCGGCAGCGGCTGGTGAGGGTGAGACGGAAGGTGGCGGATTTTCTGTCGGAATACTGCGGCGAATACGGAAGCGGCAAATGCAGGTGCGCCAACCGGGTAAATTATGCGATCCAAAACCACCGGATCAGCCCGGAGCATTTGAGCTTCACCTCCGCGTCCATTTCCGGGCAGACCGCCCTGGAGGTAAAAGAGGCAATGGAAGAGATCGACGGCCTGTCCCAGGTGTTTTCCTTCTGCAAGACTTATCAGCCGCCGGAAGACCTGAAAAAGTTCATCGAAGATTTTCTCGGCGGGGCATCCTGTTCCGTTGTGACAAATGCGTCCGCGGCCGGGAATGCTGACAGAGTATAGGAGGTGCATGGAAGGATGAATACACAGTTGATTTTGCATTATCTTACGGAGCTGAGCAATCACAATGAACGGGAATGGTACCATGCCCATAAGGCGGAGTACCGGGAGGCCAACGCGGAGTTTGAAGCGCTGGTGCAGGATCTGATCTTGAAGATCGGAAAGTTTGACAGCAGTGTCCTTCACAACCAGCCGAAAGACCTGACCTTTAAGCTGGTAAGGGACACCCGGTTCAGCCATGACAAATCCCCCTACAATCCGGCGTTCAGGGCCCACATTTCCTCCATGGGGAAGCTGCCGGTTCCGGTGGGGTATTATCTGATGATCAAGCCGGGCGGACAGTCGTTTTTAGGGGGCGGCTTGTTTGCGGACATGTTCAAGGAAGCCACGGCAATGGTCCGGGACTACATCGCGGCAAACGGCCGGGAGTGGGAGGAGATCCTGGAAAATCCGGACTTCCGGAAGCACTTTACCGTACAGGGGACGGCCCTCAAAAATGTGCCTGCCGGGTATGATAAGGAGCATCCCCAGGCGGAGTTTTTAAAATATAAAAGCTGGTATCTGGAGTATCCTCTGGAGGATGCCGGGGTTGCGGACGGGGAGGAGTTTGCCGAGCATGCGGCTTCAATCTTCCGGATCATGAAGCCATTCAATGACTACCTGAACAAGGCGCTTGTAAACTTCAGGATGCCGGAGAGAAAAAAGTGATCCGAAGCTAGGATGAAAAACACAGTATTCCGCCGAGGCGAAACCTGGTTTGCATCATCACCGTAAACTATGCCTTTCCGTGAAGGTCAAGAGAATTTTTTGATTTTTTTCTGACCTGAGAAGGGGTGGCCTGAAAATGTTCGGCGAACATCCTGCGGAACAGTTTATAATTGGTAAATCCATGCCGCTCCAGGATCTGCTGCAGCGTATCCTCCGTCGTGATGAGATCCTGATAAATGCGGGACAGCCGGAGTTCATTCTGATATTCCAGAAACGTAAGTCCCATGTGTTTTTTGAAAAAACGGCAGAAATACCCGGCTTCCAAAAAGGCAACCCGGGAGATCTCGTCGATGGAGATGGGGCGGTCATAGTTCCTGGCGGTATAGCTTAGGATCTCGTTCAGCCGGTTCAGATCTTTCGTCCTTTGGTTCAGATTGGCCTGGAAAACCTTCACGCTGAAATTGTGGTAGAGCTGGAACAGGATTTCAAACAGCAGGCTGTTAAAGCGCAGAACATACCCATCCGGGCGGATGTCGTCGGCGATCTGCATCTGCCGCAGCGTTTCCTTGAAACGGTTCAGCTTGGTCTGCCGGATGGGGTCCGGGCTTGGGTCGTCCAGGACGAACCGAAGCTGCTGCACATCCGGGATATACAGCCGGATAAAATCCATCGGGATCTGAAACACGATCCCGATATTCGGCGTGGTGCATTTTGTAGAATGGATCACACAGGAATTGATCAGGAAGCACTGCCCTTCCAGCAGGCGAAAGGCAGCGCTCTCCACGGTGATATCCAGTTCTCCCTGAACCATGTAAATGATTTCGATGGCGTCATGCCAGTGGCTGGGGAAGTAGCTTCCATGGTCAATATCTGTAAAAAAGCGGACTCCGGTTGTCTCCGGAACCTGGATCATTTCATAAATATGGTTCGACTGGGGTTCTGGCATACACTCACCTCATACTATTACGGCAACTGCTTCATACGGCATCAGCATCATCGGGTTCTTCAATTCGGCGCTTCCATTTTCAGATGAGGAAATATCGTCCTTCCCGGAAGCCTTCGGTTCGTCATAATTCCGGATCAGGATTTTCCCATCCAGAAATTCTCCGGGCATTTCAAATTCCGCCTGTTCCGCCGTGAAATTGCACACCACCAGAAGCTTCGTTTCTCCAAGCGTTCTTGTGTAGGCATAGATTTCTTTCGAATCCGGCAGGAGCAGGTCATAGGTTCCGTACACGATGACCTCGTGTTCTTTCCGCAGCCGGATCAGTTTCTGGAAATAATGGAATACGGAATCGTCTCTGGCAAGCTGTTCCTGGGCGTTGATTTCTTTGTAATTTGGATTGACCATGATCCAGGGAGTGCCGCTGGTAAAGCCTGCGTTTTCCTTGTCATTCCACTGGAACGGTGTTCTCGCGTTGTCACGGCTCTTATATCTGAGAAAACGCATCATTTCCTCCTTGGAAAAAACGCCCTGCCCGGTCAGTTCATGGTAGGCGTTGATGCTGTCCAGATCCCGGAAATCCTCGATGTTCTCAAAAGGAACGTTGGTCATGCCCAGCTCCTGCCCCTGATATATGTAGGGGGTTCCCTGCATCATATAAAGGCAGGTGGCCAGCATTTTCGCGGAAGCCTCCCGGTATCTGCCGTCATTTCCAAAGCGGGAGACACTGCGGGGCTGGTCGTGGTTTTCCCAGAAAAGGCTGTTCCACGCAATGTCCTCGAGACCCTTCTGCCAACGGGTCATGACATTTTTAAGGTCTCTTAAATCCATCTTCTTTTCCGACCACTTGTTGGTGCCGTCCGCGTCCACATCCATATGTTCAAACTGGAAGACCATGTTGAGTTCCCTGCCGTCGCTGCGGGCGTATTTTTTCGCTTCCTCCAATGTGACGCCGGAGCATTCTCCCACGGTGATGGTGTCCGCCCGGTTCAGGACTTTTTCGCGCATCTCCTGCAGATATTCGTGGACATGGGGGCCGTTGGCCGGCTCATTGAAGCTGGCGTAGCCGTTGATTCCGGGAATACCGTCCGGCAGATCCGGTTTTTTGGAGATCAGGCTGATCACATCCATGCGGAAACCGTCCACGCCTTTGTCAAGCCACCAGTTCATCATCTGAAATACCTCTTCCCGGACCGCCGGGTTATCCCAGTTCAGATCCGGCTGTTTTTTCGAGAAAAGATGCAGATAGTACATGTCCGTTTCTGAGTCATATTCCCATGCCGGGCCGGAAAAACAGGAGCCCCAGTTATTCGGTTCTTTTCCGTCCTTCGCCGGACGCCAGATATAGTAATCCCTGTAGGGATTGTCCGTGGACTTCCGGCTTTCCACAAACCAGCGGTGCTCGTCGGAGGTATGGTTCACCACCAGGTCCATGACCAGGCGGATGCCCCTCTCATGGGCCGCCGCAAGCATTTCATCGAAATCCTCCATGGTGCCGAACTCTTCCATGATCGCCTGATAATCGCTGATATCATACCCGTTGTCATCATTGGGGGACTGATAGACAGGGGAGAGCCAGATGACATCAATGCCCAGTTCTTTGAGGTAATCCAGTTTGGAAGTGATTCCTCTGATATCCCCGATTCCGTCTCCGTTGCTGTCACAGAAGCTTCTAGGATAGATCTGATAAACGACGCTTTCTTTCCACCATTTTTTCTCCATGATAGATACTCCTTTCTTTCATTCCCGCGAAGCAGTGCTTTGCAGGGGAGTCTGCATACCAGCGTATGCAGAAAGGCCGCCAGTGGCAGGCTTTATGTATGATTGTACCCTATAAACAGAATGGTTTCAAGAAAAAAAGAGAATGTTTCTGGGGGCTTCCAGTCAGTTGGGGATGAACAGTAAAAAGAGAATATCGACCGGTTTTTTGGAGAATATACGGTCTATGACAGAATGGATGGATATGGTAATATAATATCGTAAACAAAAGGTGTCCGGTGCGCACGGCAGGATGAGAAAAAGAAAAAAGAGAGGGTTTTCTGATGGAAAATAGGAGTAAATTGACCATGTCAAAGGTCATAGAACGTTTTTCTTATGGATGCGGTGATTTTGGATGTAATATTATTTATACGGCGATGTCGGCGTTTCTGTTGTTTTACTATACGGACTATGCAGGAGTGAACGCCTTTGCGGTGGGCACGATCATGATGGTCTCCCGGTTTTTCGACGGGATCAGCGACGTGATCATGGGAGTGATCGTGGACCGCACAAGGTCAAAATACGGAAAGGCCAGGCCTTGGCTGCTGCGTATGTGCGTTCCCTTTGCGCTGTCGGGGATACTGCTGTTTTCCGTGCCCACCTCCTGGGCGTCCGCGCCGAAGCTGGTCTATGTGTTCATTACATACAACCTGGTTTCCACAGTCATCTACACGGCCATCAATGTTCCTTATTCCGCGCTGAACGCGCTGATGACCCAGGACCCGTATGAACGGTCGGTACTGAGCATTTTCAGAAATCTGCTGGCCACGGCGGGGACGCTTACGATCAATACATTCACCCTTCCGCTGGTGGAGTATTTTGGAGATAATACTTCCGCATGGACCAAGACTTTCTGCGTATTCGGCCTGCTGGCGGTGGCCGCGTTTCTGGTCAATTTCTTCGGGACAAAGGAGCGGGTCAGATCCGTGGCATCCGAATCCGGAAATGCGGAGGTGGTTCCCTTCAAGGTGGGAATCAAGGCTCTGTTCCGGAATAAATACTGGATCATGATGACGGGAATGCTGGCGTTGTTTTTCCTGATGTATTCTGTAAACGGCGGGGCGACGGTCTATTACGCAAAGGATATTTTGGGAGACAGAAACCTGGTGGGGACTATCAATGGAATCTTCAATGTGGTTCAGATCGCAGGGATGTTTTTTATCGCGATGCTGGTAAAAAAATACGGAAAGCGGAACGTATTTGCGCTGGGCCTGGTGCTGGACATCATCGGTATGCTGGTGCTGAATTTTTCCGGAGGCGCGATAAGCCTGATCGTAATATCCAGCGTCATCAGGGGCGTGGGAAATGCCTGCGGCGGCGCCACCATGTGGGCTATGGTTTCCGATACCATCGACTATGGGGAGTGGAAGACCGGAGTGCGTACGGAAGGGCTGGTCAACAGCGCGTGCAGCTTTGGCTATAAGATCGGAAACGGAATCGGCTCCGCACTGCTGGGACTCATCCTGGAGGTGGGCGGATACGTGGGGGAAGCGGCGGCACAGTCTGCCTCGGCGCTGGCTTCCATCAAGGTCTGCTTTGTGTGGATTCCTGTCGCTGTCTATCTGATCGGGCTGGTGATTATGAAATTCTATCACCTGGACCGGGAATTTGACGGGATCATCGAAGACCTGAAAAACCGCGCAAAGAACAAGCAGGAAGTGTAAACAGACTGGTTACAAAAAAGGAATCACGTGCATGAAAATCACTTCGTGATGGCACGTGAGCAGGCAATCACCTGCTTTGCAGGTGGTTACAAATAGGAGGAACTATCATGAAGGTAAAAGGTGTTAATCTTGGAAACTGGCTGGTGTTGGAAAAATGGATGAGCCCGGCGTTATTTGAGGGGACAACGGCGGAGGATGAGTACCATCTTCCGCGGCAGCTCTCCCGGGAGGTGTATGAGGCAAGGATCAAAATCCACCGCTCGGAGTATATCACGGAACGGGATTTTGTGTCCATCAAGGCTATGGGGATGGAGGCTGTGCGCATTCCGGTGCCCTACTTCATATTCGGCGACAGGGAGCCGTTTATCGGCTGCATCCAGGAGCTGGATAAGGCGTTTAACTGGGCGGAAAAGTACGGGCTGGAGGTTCTCATCGACCTGCACACCGCGCCTATGGGGCAGAACGGGTTTGACAACGGGGGGATCTGCGGCGTGTGCAGATGGTCCCAATGCCCGGAGGAGGTGGAGTTTGTCCTGTCTGTCCTGGAAAGGCTGGCGAAGCGTTATGGGACGAGAAAAGGGCTCTGGGGCATCGAAGTGCTGAATGAACCGATCACGGAACATGCATGGAAGCTGATGGATGTGCCCAACCGCTATCCGGCGGCGGAACCGGAGATGGCAGAGGGGTCCGGCCCCAACAGCCTGGAATTTCTGCGGGATTTTTACTGCAGGGCTTATGACCGGATTCGAACGTATTTGCCGGAGGAAAAATATGTGGTGATCCACGACGGGTTCGAGCTTCTGGCATGGAAGGATTTTATGCGGGAGGAAAAGTACGTCAATGTGGTGCTGGACACCCACCAGTATCTGATGATGGCGGAGGCCGAGGGGTGCGCCCAGGAGCTGGACGCGTATCGGGACTATATTGAAGCGCATTATAAAAAGGACATCCGGGAAATGCAGCAATATTTTCCGGTGATCTGCGGGGAGTGGTGCCTGTTCAACTCCCTGGCCTGCGGCTGCGATACGAAAGGCGGGCAGAGTGTGTTAAACGGCGTGGAAGGAAGCAGCGGGGAGCGTCTGGACGCGGAGGAGAAGAAGCGGATTTACCGCGCTGTGGCTGAGGCGCAGATGGATGCATGGAACCAGGGCAGCGGATATTTTTACTGGAGCTACAAGCTGCTGACGGATACAGTCAACGACAAAGGCTGGATCGGCTGGGACAGCTGGGATCTGGGGAGATGCGCGGATTTCGGCTGGTTTCCGACAGAACGATAAAAATTGCTGTGTGAAAATATTTCAAAAAAAGGAGTATCCTGTTATGATTCAAAATCCCATTTTCAAGGGTTTTAACCCGGACCCCTGCATCTGCAGGAAGGATGACGATTATTATGTGGCGGTATCTTCTTTCGAATGGTTTCCGGGAATCCCGGTGTACCATTCGAAGGATTTAAAAAACTGGGAACTGTACACCCATGTGCTGACCGATGACAGGGAGGTGGAGCTGCGCAAGCTGCCCAGTGCAAAGGGAATCTGGGCGCCCTGCCTGACCTACTGCGAAGCGGAGGATTTATTTTATGTGGTGTACGGCGTGATGAATTCTATGAACGCCCGGTATTTTGACGTAGACAATTTCCTGATCACGGCAAAGGATATCCGGGGGCCGTGGAGCAGTCCGGTATACCTAAATTCCGCCGGATTCGACGCGTCGATTTTCCATGATGAGGACGGAAAAAAATATGTGGTGTCGCTGGAGTGGGAGACCAGGGAAGGCTATGAGAAGCCGGGTGAGATCTGCATGGTGGAATATGACCCCAAAAAGCAGGAGGTCAAAGGCCATGTGAAACGGATCTGGCGCGGGGGCACCGACCGGGGCTGCATCGAGGCGCCCCACCTGACGAAACGGGGGGAATACTATTATATCATGTGCGCGGAGGGCGGCACGGGATACAACCACTGCGTCACCATGGGCCGTTCGAAGCATGTCTGGGGGCCCTACGAAAAGGACCCTATGAATCCCATTCTGACCAGCCAGCCGGGAGAGTCTTACGAAAGGCATGATCCCGACCACTTGAAGCCGAAATATTACAACCCGGATTCCATTTTGCAGAAGTCGGGCCACGCAAGCTATGTGGATCTGCCAAACGGGGAGACTTACCTTGTGCACCTCTGCGCAAGGCCCTTCGTACCGGAACTGTGCTGCACGCTGGGGCGGGAGACAAGCATCCAGAAAATGCAGTGGACGAAGGATGGGTGGCTGCGCATGGCGGACGGAAGCAACCTTGCGAAAATGGAAGTGGAGGAGGCACAGCTTCCGGAAGCGGCTATGCCCCGGATTCCGGACTTTGATGATTTTGACTCGGAGGAATTGAGGCCCTGCTATTACGCGCCGAGGATTATGCCGGAGAGCTTCGTGGATCTGAAAGCCCGCCCCGGGTATCTCAGGATGCGGGGGCAGGAATCCAGAACCTCCCTGAACCGGGTCAGCATCCTGGCCCGGAAGCTGACCAGCGTCTATGCCACGGTCACCGCGAAAATGGAATTTTGCCCGGAGGTCTATCAGCACAGCGCGGGCCTGATCCTCTATTACGACAATATGAACTATGTCAATCTGCGGAAATATTACAGCCAGACGCTGGGAGGAAGCGCCCTGTCCATCGTCCATCTGGAAAACGGCGAAAAGAACGAGATGGTGGATACCAGGATCGGCGTCAGGGACGTACCGGTTTATCTCAGGATCAGGTTGGAAGGGCGGAAATTTCATTTCGAATGGAGCTATGACGGGAAAGAGTATACGCCCATCGGCGGGGAATTTGAGACAGCCAGGTTTTCTGATGAGTACTGCAAATTCGGGGAATTTACGGGGGCCTTCGTGGGAATGACCTGCGCGGACCGGGCAAGGCACAGGCATTATGCGGATTTTGATTTCTTTGAGTATACGGCGGATGAGGGTCACTATTCACAGCTCATGTAATTAGATTGTTTTAGAAGAGAAAAGCCATTGTTGATTGTGATAACCTTTGAAAAATAAGGGGATTGGGAATTAACACATGGAGAACTGCTCTATAAAAGTAGTTCTCCATTTTTTTGTTGGTACTTTATCTGTCTTTTAAAGAGCATGATGCGAAAATACATTTGGGGTTGTGTATTTGGCCGCGATATGTTATCCTTAACAAGAAGAATCCAAAAAGATATTCATCTTTTTTTGTTCTTGCCGGTACATCACCGGGTTACTCAATCACAGTTTTTTACAAAGCAGATTTTCGAGTTTCATTTGCCAGGAGGATATTTTTCAGGCTGTTTTCGTAGGAATTTTACTTTTCTGAGTCCATGATTCGTGTTATGATTAGTTCAGAAAAGAAAATTTGCAGCGATTCAGAGCAGCAGGCCGCACGCAGACCTGCCGGCTGTTCTGAGGTGTGCCGGAAATTCTCTTCTCTCCTCGTGTAAACACTCGGAAAGTCCTGCAGGAGAAAGGAGAATTGAATGAATCAGACAACGAAAAAAACAAACCAAGATTTTATTATGTCACCTAAGGTTGACGTATGCTTTGCAGGGCTGATGGAGAACCCGATGGTTCGGAAAGGCTTCTGCGCCGCAATCCTGCGGGTTTCACCGGAAACGGTTGAGAAAACGGAGCTGCTCCCTACCCATCTGCAGCGCAGCTACGCGGACGATAAGCTGGGAATCCTGGACGTGCGTGTGCGCATGATGGACGGTACTCAGATCAACATGGAGATGCAGGTAAAGGGGTACGAATTTTGGGATGAGCGGGCCCTGTTTTATCTTTGTAAAATGTTTTCGGATCAACTGAAATCCGGAGAAGCCTATGAAAATCTGAAAAAATGTATACACGTCAGTATTCTGGATTTTATCCGTTTTCCAAAGGATAAGGAGTGCTATCACAGGATCGGATTTTGCAAAAGAAAGACAGGAAAGCTTTACAGCGACAAACTGGAGATACAGATCCTGGAATTGAAAAAGCTGCCGAAGGAGGTACAGACCGGGGAAGAGATCGTCAACTGGATGCGTTTTTTTAACGGGAAAAATAAGGAGGAGTTTGAACAGATGGCGAAGAAGAGTGAATATCTGGGAGAGGCTTATGAAGCGCTGCAGAAGTTAAGCGCGGATGATTTGAAACGTCTGGAGTATGAAGCGAGAGAGAAAGCGCTGAAGGATCATAATTCATTTTTGAGCAGTGCACAGAGAATTGGGGAGAAGCGCGGGGAGAAACGTGGAGAGAAACGTGGGGAGAAACGCGGCAGGAAAATCGGAGAAGAACAGGGCATCGAATTAGCAAAAAGGGTATTCCGGCTGCAGGCGCAGGGGAAAACGGAACAGAATATTGCATCTGAATGTGACATTCCGGTTGAGAAGGTGCGGAAGATTTTAGCGTAATTGCTCTGCCCGCAGCCGGATCATACATGTTTGATTGAGAAAATACAAAAAGAAGACTAAAAGCAATTTATTGTACTTGAACGCCACAGACTTCTAAAGGAAGAGGTCTGTGGCTTATATTATGTAAAAAAGCAAAGAGATGAAAGAGAAAGAAATGATCAGAGCGATAAGGCCTTAAGTTCATGGCATTGAGTCTAACCTCCCGCTGATTTTCGAATCAAAATTGCATCTTGCGCACCCTGGAATACCGGATAA
Organism: Schaedlerella arabinosiphila; assembly: GCF_003885045.1. Lineage (GTDB taxonomy): Bacteria > Bacillota > Clostridia > Lachnospirales > Lachnospiraceae > Schaedlerella > Schaedlerella arabinosiphila. The sequence goes on from NZ_RHJS01000002.1 coordinate 798,962, forward strand.
TCAAAAGATGTTTTTTAATTTTGGAGAGGTAGTAAAATGTGAAATGTCAAAGAGATAATGACAGATAAAGGAATCGGTTTTACATAGATTTTATATGTAAACAATGAGAGATTACCGACTGTCAATTAATCTATGATGAAAAACGCGGGACAGACAGAGCCAGGAAATAGTACTGTCTGTCCTGACTCAGGAGGTAAGAAAAATGTCTGTAAACAACAGGAAATGGACAACTTTTACAGCAGCAATCAGTCTGGCCTGTCTCTGCGTGTCTTTATCAGCATGCTCTTACAGCACGAAACAAGATGCGCCAGTAGGAATGAGCAGCCAAGAAGAATCAGGCAACTCTGAGAATGCGAGCAGTCAAGAACAACCGGACAATTCCGAGAAAGCAGGAAGTCAGGTAGAAGCCGAGGGCTCTGCAAGCGCGGATGGTGCAGAGGAAAAATCAGAGGGGATACTATCCCGGGCACAGGGCATACTGGAGGGAGAACCAGTAGAATCATCAGCTGGAAAGGAGTTCCGCCAGGACAAGGTTCTGCAGTTGGGAGAGACAGCGCCGCTGGGCTTTCCTACGGTAGATAATCCGAAAAGAATTGGAGTCGAATGTACCGTAAATGCAGCAAAGCTGTACAATAATCCGAAAGAGGCCGGACTGGACGAGAAGAAGGTACAGACGGAAGGGGATCTCCTCTATGATATAGAGACGGAAATTCCTGTGTCGCCGTTAGATACATCAAAATTAAGTTTTCTGCTATGTGACGTCAGCATAAAAAATATCAGTCTGGATCTGGGGGAACTGAACATAACCATGCTCAATGTGACAGGTCTTACATCAGATGGGAAGGAACTGAGGCATACAGGTCTTCCGGCGTATTATTCAGAAGCTGTGTATGAGCTGGATGATAGACACTTTTATGACTTTGACATACCTGCAGGCCAAAGTGTGGATATAAAAATAGGATGGTGGATAGATTTGGAGCAATACAAGAAGGAAAATTTGTATGTGACGTATAATTTTGGCGGCGATTATGATTTACAGAGTCTCTGGAAGCTGGACTTATAAGAAGGAGCAAAAAGATGTTAAAAAGAATGATAGGAATAGAGCTTCGCAAAGCTTTGAAGAATAAACTATTTTATATCACAATCCTGCTAGGCTGTTCCATCACCATGCTCAGCTTTGTGAACAGTATAGCTATTTATCAGAATGAGCTGTTGATGCAGGAACACTCAGCCGGGAATCCGATGCAGGCACTCTCGAATGTATTTAATAACTGGAGCGGGGGAGAAACCTTTTCACTGGGGTCCTCCATTTACTTTTTTGTGCTCCCGCTGCTGGCAGCAATTCCCTATGGCTGGTCCTACTGCGAGGAAAAACAGTGCGGCTATGTCAGGATGGCGGCGGCGCGCGGCGGCAAGACCTGTTATTATCTGTCGAAATACATTGCTGTTTTTTTATCCGGCGGGCTTGGGGCGGTCATTCCGCTGCTCTTTAATTTCCTGCTGACGTCGCTGTTCATTCCGGCGACCCTGCCAACGCCTGTATACTGTACCAGCAACGGAGTGTTTTTTTCTTCACTGATGTCCTCGCTCTATTATACGGTTCCGGTGCTGTATGTGCTGCTGTATCTTTGCGTGGACTTCGTGTTCTGCGGGCTGATCGCGTGTATCAGCTACTGTGCGGCAAGCCTGGTCAGGCACCGTGCCGTTACCGTGATCCTGCCGATGTTTTTGCTGCTGGCGTTCCACTATTCCCGGCAGTTCATCTATACCTCGAGTACGATAAGATATAAGGAAATATCCCCGATGTATTTTTTACGCCCGGTAGCGGCGGCATATACAGCTTCCTGGGCAGTGATCCTGGCGGAGGCGGCAGTTCTGTTTACCGCAACAATGTTTGTGAGTATGGTATGGGAGCGGAAGCATGAGATTTATTAAAGACTTGGTATTTGATTTCAGACAGGGAATCCTGAGAAGCGGGACGCTGCTGCTTGTGCCGGCGGTGATCGCGGCAGTGACATTTTTCGACTTTTATGCAAAGGCGCGGCGGTATCTGGAACAGGGGATGATACAAAGCACGGTGGATTATGGGGACTACTGGTTTTACCTGTACGGGGGGATGTGCGAGTACATACCCTCTCCCGACAACCCGTTCCAGTTTCCGGCTGTCTGGATCCTGATATTTTTAGTCCTTCCGTTCATTCTGCTGAATTATCCGTTCCGGGATATGTACGGAGTAGGGCAGCAGATATTGGTTCGTTCCGGGCGGAGATCCCTGTGGTGGCTGTCAAAATGCTGCTGGAATTTCTGCGGGACTGTCCTGTACCATCTGATCATACAGGCGGCAGGGCTTGTGCTGTCCCTTGCCTTTGGGGTGGAGATATCGAACCGGATCCATATGGATTTTATCAACCTGGTATTCAATATCAGGTATCAGGAGGTCTGGAATCCTTCTTCGCTCCCGGTCGCGGCATTTCTGCTGCCGGTACTGGTTTCCGCGGCCATCAACATGCTGCAGATGACGGTGTCCCTGTTTATCAGGCCGATGTTCGGCTTTTTCTCCGTGGCGGTCCTGCTGCTGGCGTCAGCCTACCTGCTGTCCCCGCTTCTGATCGGCAATTATGCCATGGCATTCCGGTATGACTGGGTACTCAAGGCGGGGGTTTCGATGGAAGCTGGAATGAGGATAGCGGTAATCCTGCTGCTTCTGGCCGCATTAACAGGGCTTGTGAGATTTTGGTTATATGACATATTGGAAAGTGAATAACGTGTGAAATAGAATAGTAGGAAGGAGACAGATATGGTTCAAATAGAAGTTGATCATGTTACGAAACGGATCCACAAAAATACGGTTCTGCAGGATGTCACTGCAGTGATGCACGAGGGAAGGATCTACGGGCTGCAGGGGGTGAACGGCTCGGGGAAGACCATGCTGATGCGTATGATCATCGGCCTGATCCGCCCTTCGGAGGGCCGGGTGTCGATCAATGGCCGGGTGCTGGGCAAGGACATCGAATTTCCGGAAAGCATTGGTTTCCTGCTGGAAAATCCGGCATTTCTGGGGCGCTATTCAGGCTTCGACAATCTGAACATGCTGGCGGGCATCCGGAGGCTTGCCGCACCGGAGCAGATCCGGGAGAGCATCCGGGCGGTAGGGCTGGATCCGATGGACAGGAAGAAGTACAGAAAATATTCGCTCGGGATGAAGCAGCGTCTCGGCATTGCCGCGGCGATCATGGAAGCGCCTGACATCGTGATCCTGGATGAGCCGACCAATGCCCTTGACGAAGCCGGGATCGGCCTGGTGAAAGGGATCCTCACAGAGCAGAAGCAGAGGGGCGCGCTTGTGATCGTGTCCTGCCATGATATCGGGATACTGAAAGAATTGTCGGATGAGATCTTCAGGCTGGATGCGGGCAGGGTTGTGGAACACCTGTGCCTGGACAGTGCACAGTGAGACGGAGAAAGGAGAGAGGGCTATGCGTAAAAAAAGAATTGCGGCTGTCGTGATCATGCTTTGCATGATAGGGCTGTATGGAGCCAGAGTCTATGCGGTCAACGCGGATATCAGTACCCCGGGCCGCCAGATATTCGAGAAGGGGGAGACGGTTCCGTATGGAACAGACTATAATATCTCCGAGGGCGATTCCTGCGAGGGCTACACCGTGCAGGCATTGGATTCCAGAACCTTGTCGGCGGAAGAGTTCAGCAGGGAATATGACGTGAAGGATATGGGGATTGCCGATGCTTTTTATATGGTAAAGCTGTCTGTAAAAAATGAAAGCAATCAACACGTCGGGGAGCAGGGCGTGCCGCTGGGGATCTCCATGCTGGTCGGAACGAATTACTCTATCATACCATCACCGGCCCTGTTCCAGGCGGTGAATCCGGATATACCGGCAATATCATTTTCTCTGCAAACCGGGACGGAAAAGGAAGTATGGCTTGTATTTCAGCTGATCTCCGGAAGCACCCCAGATTCGGAATATCTGGAAAAACATCCGCCCATGCTGCAGATCACGCAGTATCCGAATCAGAAATTGCTTCAGCTATCCTGACGCATCAGGAAGAGAATATGCATTTTGAGCAGCCAAAACAACCTGTTAGTCAATAGATGTTGATTTTTGACAGCAGAACCCGTAAATTGATTATTGAAATTTAGGAGCTGTAGAAAAACAACGGATACAGATCCTAAAGAAGGAGGAGGTTGAGACACAGAAGATGATCGAGAGAACGGCGAAAAGGATTGCGGTAAGCTGCGTAAAAAACAATGTGATCCAGAAGGAACAGGAAGGGGTATGCGCCTACGGCATGGAGCTGCTGATCGCGACAATGTGCAGCACGGTGGCCATATTAGGAGCGGGACTGATCCTGCATCGGTTCTGGTATACCATATTTTTATTGGTTCCCTTTTACCACATCCGGATGTATGCAGGGGGAATCCATGCGGAAACCTATGCGAAGTGTATTCTGTCATTTACCGTGGGATTTCTGATGATCCTGCTGGGAACGGAATATTTGATTCGAGCGGGTTTTCAGGACGGGCTGATGCTGTATTCCCTGATGTCTTTTCTGGTAATCTGGCTGGTGTCCCCGATTGAGGATCACAGCAGGCCGCTCAGCGTGGATGAACAGACAGGATATAAGAAAAAAGCACGCATCTCAGCATTTGGCTATGAGTCCATGGTACAGGCGATATATTACATTTGGAAGTCGGTGGAGGCTTTGTATGCGGCATCAGCCGTAAGCGCCGTCGCACTGGTCCTTATATTGGGGATTGTAAAAAATAAAAGGATCGGATACCGGCCGGCACATATTTGTAGAAAATAAAAAATGTGATATACTAAGATATGCCCAAGGGGTGCCCTATGATGGCCAACCGGCTGTTTTACAGGGGAAAATTACGAGGAAAGAGGTTTCGGGATGATTAAGATAGCCGTGTGTGACGACGAGCAGCATTTTGTAACACAGATCAAAAATATTCTTGTGGAATATGGTAAAGTAAATCAGACAGAGATCAGCGTCAGTGAGTTTCATGACGGTGTCATGCTTTTGGATCGGTATGACTGCAGCTATGATATCATCTTTCTGGACATTAAAATGCCCCATATAGACGGCGTGAAGGTGGCGGAGAAAATACGCGTCCGGGATCCCAATGTGACGATTATTTTCCTGACCTCTCTCTTTGGGCGGGCTGTGGACGGCTATCGGGTCCGCGCGTCCAATTTTTTGATCAAACCCGTCTCTGAAAAGAAGCTGACGAAGGAGATTGACCGCTGGATCGAAACGAACAGGGAAAAGAAGCAGGAATGCCTGCTTGTAGAGAATACTGCGGGACGGTTTATGATTCCGATCGCTTCATTGCGATACATTGAGACGGCTGAGAGAAACCTGTTGCTGCATTCAGAGGAAAAAGAGATTGTCTGCTATAAAAAATTAAAGGAGCTGAAAAGAAGGCTGGAACCGTATGGCTTCGGGCAGAGCCACAAGAGCTATCTGGTGAATTTTTCATATATTGATACCATCAGCGGCAATACGATCATCCTGGTTACAAAAGAGGAGATTCCCCTGAGCCGGGCAATGAAAAAAGAATTCATGACAAGCCTTGCCAGATATATGGGAGGGAAGCTATGAAGGCGGTTCTGGATATTGTCTTTACCTTGATTGAAGGCTGCTGTTTGCTGTATCTGGCGAAAAGTGAGAAGGTTCAGCAAAGAAGGCAAATACTGTTTGTACTATTTTATATTTTGATCATTTTTGGCTTGACACAGATATTCACGCTTTCAGAGCTGAGGATCAAGGTGGTGTTTACCTGTGGGAGTGTAGTGCTCATTTATTTTTTGATTCTGGGGCTGCCCATGAAAAAGTCCATTTTCTATATGATGATTGGTAGTTTTTTACTCATGGCCAGCGAGCTTCTTATAATTAATATTGGATGGGTGTTTCAAATAAATCCAGGATTAAAAGAGGATGCGTCAATCTCAACTATACATATTATCATAAGTAAGATCATATATATCACTCTTTTGATTACGGTACAGAAGATAATTTCTGATGTAAGCAGGGAACGATTTGATATAAAAGTATTGTTTTTCTTTGTATGTTCCAATATTGGTTATATGGTTGTGGGAACATTTATTTTAGCTAACATTCTTTATACGGAAGGAGAAGCGTATAATAATATGCTGCTGGTCTGTTCAGTTGTTTTGTTGTTTACATTTATCATCAATGTTTTCTTTTCCAACAAATATTCCAGAATAGAAAATGAAGCGCAGCAGCAAAGGATGGCAATTTACAAATTAGAAACGCAGACGAGATATTACGAAGAAAAGATGAGGGATGAAGAGCGGATTAAAGAAATCTATCATGATATGAAGAACCACTTACTGCTATTGGAAGAAGAGTGGGGGGAGAGACACAGTGCAGGGATTGAAAATCTAAGGAAAGAAATGGCGCAATACGAAAACTACTACAGAACCGGCAATAAGTTTGTAGATATTATTTTAAAGGACAAGCTCGCAAAAGCCGCGGAATATGGCATCCATATCGAAGATCGTGTAGAACTGATTGATATTGATTTTATTGAACCGCTGGATCTCAGCACTGTTTTTGGCAATTTGCTGGATAACGCCATAGAAGCCTGCAGATTCATTGAGGAACCGGAAAAAAGATGGATATCTATATCGTCAAAACAGGAGCATAATCTTCTGATCATCAGCGTCAAAAATAATAAAGTGTGTGGGAATATAAAAAATGTCCCTAAAAAAGTGATTCATGGATATGGATTGGCAAACGTAACGGCGGCAGTTCACAAATATGGAGGAGAAATTGATATTCGGGAAGGAAAACAGGAATTTGCTGTCAATATCGTAATGCCGATCAGGAAAGGAGAGGCGTTCGCATGAAAAAATCTATACTGAGTATTTTAAGTAATATCGCGTTGTGGACAGCAGTTCATTCTTTGTCACAATGCAGTGGGTGGTGTGGGCATCAGCCGGAGCTGACAGATTCGCTAAAAGAGCAGATGACGGAACTGAAAGGTAAAACATGTGCAGAGTTATAAAATAGAGATGAAGGAATCCGCACTTCCTGTCTTGCTGACGAAATCTATCTTATACAATTTGATCCGTTGCGTCGGAAACCATCGCAGGCTTGAATCAAGAATTGAGGCGGAAGCATTGGTGGAGATACCATACATAAAATACCTGTTAGATGTTTTTCGCAGCAATCCGGAGTTCTTTACCGCATTTCATATCCCGGCAGAGGTTTGTTTAGACGCGGAAGTGTTATACCGTCTTTTTACAGATCAATTTCAAATGCTGACAATGGATGGTGAAAAGTGCTTTGAACAGGTGAAAATGCTGAAACAGGATTCCAGAATAAAGTATTGTTTTAAATGTTCGATTCATTTCTATCGAGTATGCAATAGTGATTCAAAAGCTCTGAATCTGAGCAGTTTTACATAGGGTGGCTCTTTATCCGGAGCGGTGAACTTATCAGGCGTTCCGTACAATATCATGATATAGAATACGTTCAATCTTTGATAAATTCAGTGGTTGAACGTATTTTTTTCTAATCTTTTTTGTCTGTATTGCAAAGAACAGGTAAAGACTCCTGAAAATAAACTTTTCAAAAATGTTTTTGGAGTTGTGGCATATAAAGTTTGAGCATTCTGAAATACCTCTTATGCAATTTTTGAGACATTTATACAAAAATGAAATAAAATGAAGACAAAGGAACATAAATTATATTTTTTAAAACAATGGTGAAGGTGGTTTTATGCTGACTGTAAAATATCTGACAAAGAGTTATGACAATTTTAAGCTGAATGATATTTCGTTCTCATTAAAAGAAGGAAGGATTACAGGCCTTATAGGAATGAATGGCTCCGGCAAAACAACGGTATTAAAGTGTATCTTAGGAGCGGTTCCCTATGAGACAGGAAAGATCTCAATCGGCGGCCTTACCGGGCTACGGAATGAGCAGGAATACAAAGATAAGATCGGAGTTGTCTTTGACAGCGGATGCTTTTACGAGGAGCTCACACTGGAAGCAATGACGGGCATCATTGCGGGAGCCTATGGAAGCTGGGATGAACGTATCTATTTCGGATATATAGAGCGGTTCGGACTATCCCGTACACAGCAGATCAATACGCTTTCCAGGGGGATGAAAATGAAATACAGCCTTGCGTTAGCCTTATCGCATCATGCGGAGCTGCTGATACTGGATGAGCCATCCGGCGGACTGGATCCGAAAACCCGTCAGTTTTTTTGCGGGGAACTTCTGGCGCAGAAAGAAGAAGGGAAAACCATATTACTCTCTGTAAATGCGATATCGGATATCGACAGGATATGTGACGATATTGTTTTTATTCATAACGGAACAATATTGAGGGAGTGCTCCAGAGAGGTATTTTTGATGGAATCCGTAAAGAATCCGCCAACCGTTGAGGATGCGATGATGGAAATAATCCGCAGGAGGGGGAAATAAGATGAAGATGTATACTTTATTAAAAAAAGATCTGTTATTAGCAGGCGATTATTTTTGGCTTTCGCCGGCCTGTGCCGTCGGAGTGCCGGTTTTTCTCAGCGCTCAGAACCTGCCGCGCTTCAGCAGTATTTATGTTCTGCTGACAGGAGTCAGCCTTTCATGCTATTTCCTGTTCAGCAGTATCTTTGCAATGGAAGATAAATATAAGGGGAACCTCTACTTAATGGTAATTCCCTATAAAAAAAGAAATATGGTTGAAGCAAAATATCTTCTGGCAGTTTTGATATATCTCTTTACTTTGATTTGCTGTCAGGTAATGTCGTTTACCAAAATCCAGGGGATTGCTTTGGCAAAATATAAACTGACTTTTTCCGACGCCGCGATTGTGTTTTTTATCATATCAATGGCATGGGGTATATGTTTCCCGCTGTACTATCGCTCTTCGTATGGAAAGATAAAGGCTGTGCTGTTCGCGGGAATGCTTATAGCTCCGACATGTGTACTGACAGGACTGAACCGCCTGGCGAAGCTGGATATGATTCACGGCACAATGACGATTCGCCCGGTACCAGCGGTGATTCTGATACTGTTCAGTATGATGATCCTGCGGGTATCTATAGAAATATCGTGCTGCTTCCTGAAAAAAAGAAATTTTTGAGTGTTGGTATTTTATGAAAAATATACCAACGGCAATCTTTTTGAAACAAATATGTCAATAAAATAGTAATCTGTCTGCTACTGTCTTTTAAAGAGTATGATACGAAAATACATTCGGGGTTGTGTATTTGGCCGCGATATGTTATCCTTAACAGGAAGAATCCAAAAAGATATTCATCTTTTTTTGTTCTTGCCGGTACATCGCCGGGTTACTCAATCACAGTTTTTTATAAAGCAGATTTTCGAGTTTCATTTGCCAGGAGGATATTTTTCAGGCTGTTTTTGTAGGAATTTTACTTTTCTGAGTTCATGATTCGTGTTATGATTAGTTCAGAAAAGAAAATTTACAGCGATTCAGAGCAGCGGGCCGCGCGCAGACCTGCCGGCTGTTCTGAAGTGTGACGGAAATTCTCTCCTCTCCTCGTGTAAACACTCGGAAAGTCCTGCAGGAGAAAGGAGAATTGAATGAATCAGACAACGAAAAAAACAAACCAAGATTTTATTATGTCACCGAAGGTTGACGTATGCTTTGCAGGGCTGATGGAGAACCCGATGGTTCGGAAAGGCTTCTGCGCCGCAATCCTGAGGGTTTCCCCGGAAACGGTTGAGAAAACGGAGCTGCTGCCCACCCATCTGCAGCGCAGCTACGCAGACGATAAGCTGGGAATCCTGGACGTGCGTGTGCGCATGCTGGACGGTACTCAGATCAACATGGAGATGCAGGTAAAGGGGTACGAATTTTGGGATGAACGGGCCCTGTTTTACCTTTGTAAAATGTTTTCGGATCAACTGAAATCCGGAGAATCCTATGAAAATCTGAAAAAATGTATACACGTCAGTATTCTGGATTTTATCCGTTTTCCAAAGGATAAGGAGTGCTATCACAGGATCGGATTTTGCAAAAGAAAGACAGGAAAGCTTTACAGCGACAAACTGGAGATACAGATCCTGGAATTGAAAAAGCTGCCGAAGGAGGTACAGACCGGGGAAGAGATCGTCAACTGGATGCGTTTTTTTAACGGGAAAAATAAGGAGGAGTTTGAACAGATGGCGAAGAAGAGTGAATATCTGGGCGAGGCTTATGAAGCGCTGCAGAAGTTAAGCGCGGATGATTTGAAACGCCTGGAGTATGAAGCGAGAGAGAAAGCGCTGAAGGATCATAATTCATTTTTGAGCAGTGCACAGAGAATTGGAGAGAAACGCGGGGAGAAGCGCGGTAGGAAAATCGGAGAGAAACTTGGCAGAGAAATTGGAGAGAAACACGGCAGGAAAATCGGAGAAGAACATGGCATCGAATTGGCAAAGCAAGTATTCCGGCTGCAGGCGCAGGGGAAAACGGAACAGAATATTGCATCTGAATGTGACATTCCGGTTGAGAAGGTGCGGAAGATTTTAGCGTAATTGCTCTGCCCGCAGCCGGATCATACATGTTTGATTGAGAAAATACAAAAAGAAGACTAAAAGCAATTTATGGTACTTGAACGCCACAGACTTCTAAAGGAAGAGGTCTGTGGCTTATATTATGTAAAAAAGCAAAGAGATGAAAGAGAAAGGAATGATCAGAGCGATAAGGCCTTAAGTTCATGGCATTGAGTCTAACCTCCTGCTGATTTTCGAATCAAAATTGCATCTTGCGCACCCTGGAATACCGGATAATCAAAAGATGTTTTTTAATTTTGGAGATGTAGTAAAATGTGAAATGTCAAAGAGATAATGACAGATAAATGAATCGGTTTTACATAGATTTTTTACAGATAAATATACCAACGGCAATCTTTTTGAAACAAATATGTCAATAAAATAGTAATCTGTCTACTACTGTCTTTTAAAGAGCATGATGCGAAAATACATTCGGGGTTGTGTATTTGGCCGCGATATGTTATCCTTAACAGGAAGAATCCAAAAAGATATTCATCTTTTTTTGTTCTTGCCGGTACATCGCCGGGTTACTCAATCACAGTTTTTTATAAAGCAGATTTTCGAGTTTCATTTGCCAGGAGGATATTTTTCAGGCTGTTTTTGTAGGAATTTTACTTTTCTGAGTCCATGATTCGTGTTATGATTAGTTCAGAAAATAAAATTTGCAGCGATTCAGAGCAGCCGGCCGCGCGCAGACCTGCCGGCTGTTCTGAAGTGTGACGGAAATTCTCTCATCTCCTCGCGTAAACACTCGGAAAGTCCTGCAGGAGAAAGGAGAATTGAATGATTCAGACAACGAAAAAAACAAACCAAGATTTTATTATGCTGCCGAAGGTTGACGTATGCTTTGCAGGGCTGATGGAGAACCCGATGGTTCGGAAAGGCTTCTGCGCCGCAATCCTGCGGGTTTCCCCGGAAACAGTTGAGAAAACGGAGCTGCTCCCTACCCATCTGCAGCGCAGCTACGCAGACGATAAGCTGGGAATCCTGGACGTGCGTGTGCGCATGCTGGACGGTACTCAGATCAACATGGGGATGCAGGTAAAGGGGTACGGATTTTGGGATGAGCGGGCCCTGTTTTATCTTTGTAAAATGTTTTCGGATCAACTGAAATCCGGAGAATACTATGAAAATCTGAAAAAATGTATACACGTCAGTATTCTGGATTTTATCCGTTTTCCAAAGGATAAGGAGTGCTATCACAGGATCGGCTTTTGCAAAAGAAAGACAGGAAAGCTTTACAGCGACAAGCTGGAGATACAGATCCTGGAACTGAAAAAGCTGCCGAAGGAGATACAGACCGGGGAAGAGATCGTCAACTGGATGCGTTTTTTTAACGGGAAAAATAAGGAGGAGTTTGAACAGATGGCGAAGAAGAGTGAATATCTGGGCGAGGCTTATGAAGCGCTGCAGAAGTTAAGCGCGGATGATTTGAAACGCCTTGAATATGAAGCGAGAGAGAAAGCGCTGAAGGATCATAATTCATTTTTGAGCAGTGCACAGAGAATTGGAGAGAAGCGCGGGGAGAAGCGTGGAGAGAGGCGCGGCAGAGAAATCGGAGAGAAACACGGCAGGAAAATCGGAGAAGAACATGGCATCGAATTGGCAAAGCAAGTATTCCGGCTGCAGGCGCAGGGGAAAACGGAACAGAATATTGCATCTGAATGTGACATTCCGATTGAGAAGGTGCGGAAGATTTTAGCGTAATTGCTCTGCCCGCAGCCGGATCATACATGTTTGATTGAGAAAATACAAAAAGAAGACTAAAAGCAATTGTCCCAAACAGCATACCAGCCAGGGGGACTATGAGGAGGAACTTATGGGGCGTACGGAAGAGGTGGAATTGACGGTATTGTGCCTGATCCGCCGGGGAGACCAATATTTGCTGCAGGACAGGGTGAAGCCGGATTGGAGCGGGTTTACCTTCCCCGGGGGACATGTGGAAAGGGGCGAGTCTTTCGTGGATGCGGTGATCCGGGAGATGAAAGAGGAAACGGGCCTGACCATTGTTCGCCCCAGGCTGTGCGGGGTCAAGCAGTTTCCGATTGAGGGCGGGCGATACATTGTCTTTCTGTTCCGGGCAGACCATTTTACCGGGGAGGTGGTCTCTTCTGAGGAAGGGGAGATGCATTGGGTCGGTAAAGAGGAGTTGTCCGATGTCAATCTGGCGGAGGGCTTCCATGAACTGCTCCGCGTCATGCTTGACGAAAGCTGCAGTGAATTTCAGTATGTGGTGGAAAAGGATGAGTGGAAGATTGTGATAAAATAGAGGAGTGAAGCCATGGACATTTATGTAAATCCCGGAAATCTGTCATTTACGGAAGCGGTAAATTCGCAGATTTTTTGGATTTACAGAAAAAGAGGTACCACCAAGCCTTTATTCCGAATCGGGGGCTTGATGGAAAAAGCCCCAAAAGAATCCTTCTCCCGGACGTTTAAATGAAATAATCCCCATAGTTTTCCAAAAGATATTCTTCCGCATCTTTTTCAGAACAACCGGAATATATCTGGCTGATAAAATTATGCGCGATAAATCTGCTGGCCCTGGTTGGAAAGCCAAGGCCCTTAAGGATGGAAATATCCGAATCCGTAAGGAAAAAATGCAGCCGGATGTAAGGAAAGCCCAGTTTTTCCAATACAAGGGAGGTCCTGTCGGATAAAGTGATGATGTGCTGGTAGGACAGGGTTTCAATCTGGTACAGTTCGTTGATGTCCAATACGGCCACGATTTTAAAATCAAAATATTCTTTCAGTGTTTCAACAAAATATTCAAGCTTTTCCTGGATGGTATTCGTAATCAATATAAGCCGCATTTTTTCCCGTCCGATGATTTTATTCCGCAAAATCCACTTTTTCATCATCAATGTGATTGCAGAGATGTGGTCCTGGTTCATCTGAAACTGCCAGTTTTTCAGGAAGAAGGAAGCATATTCGGATATACAGGCGTAGATTTCACGTTCGTGCTGCTCCGTATGTTTTACCAGCTTATCCGACAGTTCAATATGATAGAAATGGGCCGAGATTTTTTTATACAGATAGGTATAAAGTTCCTGAAATACCTGCCTTTCTGTATAAAAATTCAAATTGAGTTCGGAACATACGGACTGGAAAAATCCGCGTACATCCGCCTCCAGCGCGGGGCTTTGGGGCACGGCAAGAGCCGGGCGAAAATCAAGTATCGATAAAATATGGTTTATGGCATCGTTTTCAAAGGCTGAGTCAGAAAAAGAAAACGGGGTGTCCGGCGCAGCAATCAAAAACTTCGGCGATTCATGGAGATGCTCCTTATGGCAGCAGTGAAGAACCAGATAGATCAACAACAGTTTTTTGCTGGGATAAGAAGGGACGGCTTTTATGGTATCTAAAATCCTGCGGTACAGTTGGATGGCCCGTTCTTCGGTTTCCTGCAGCATATCCGAAAAATGGCTGTAGAGCAGATGTTCAAAGGGGGAGTTGGCAAGCCGCTCATAAAATTTGAGATCTTCGCCCACTTCGGCAATCTGCAGCAGAAGTCCGGATACAGATAACCGAAACTGAAATTCATCCCCTTGGATGGCGATCCCTTTTTTGCGTAATACGACTAATTCCAGACCGTAAGGCACGAGATACGTTTTCAGGTATCTGGTGTCTTTCTTTTTGGTTGTAAGAGAAAATCCCCATTCACTGTAGAGACGGCTCAAATTGGCATAGCCGTTCTGAAAACAGAGCAGTATGATGACAGCGATCCGTTCCCGGATGGACGGAAGATACAGAGACATCTCCAGATTCTGAATAAAATGCAGATAGTCGGAATAATTCATGGCCGAGGTCACCTGGTTATTATGCACTTCCATCTGAAAACGGGAAGGCAGCTCCTGGTTCAAATGATGGATCTCCTTTCGAATGGAAGAAACCTCTTTTTTAAAATACAATGCAAGCTGCTTTATGGAAACGGATTTTTGATCCTGTATGTAATTGAGCAATCTCAAATTTTCCGGATATAATGCCATAATTTTTTCATTCCTTTCCCTGCAAAACGGACTTTTTCGTATATACATCAATATAACGCATCCAGAAAATAAAGGCAACTATTTTCCTTTGAAAAGTAGAATATCATATCTTTGAAATTACCTTAAACTGTATATATAATGAAATCATAACAAAGGATGCATCTTCTTAATGTTATAAATCACAGTAGAGAAAACATGAGGAGGTTACGATGAAAACGAAAAAAAGGAAACAAAAAGGCGGCTGGAAAACCGGCATCCAGACATTCGGGAGATCTTTGCTGCTGCCCATCGCAGTGCTTGCGCCGATTGGTATGCTTATGGGAATCTGCGGTGCGCTGAGCCAGCAGTATATGATTGAGAAGCTGCCATTTTTGGATCATGCGGTTTTACAATCCATTATTGTAAGTCTTCAGACGGTCACCAGTATGATATTTAATAATATTCCGCTTTTGTTTGCCATGGGCGTTGCATACGGGATGTCCAAAAACGAGAAAGGGATTGCGGTTTTTGCGTCCGTGGTCAGCTACCTGACATTGAATGTTACAATGGGCACCTATCTGAAACTTACAGGAACTTTGGCTGACCCGGAGACCATGTCGCAGGTTGGACAGGGGATGGTGCTTGGCATTCAGACGCTGAAAATAGAGGCGGCAGGCGGGATCATCTGCGGGCTTCTGGCGGCAAAAACAGCAGACCGGTTTTATAAAGTAGAGCTTCCCCTGGCATTTGCTTTTTTCGGCGGGAAAAAATCGGTACCGATTCTCTCATTTATACTGTCCATTCCTCTCGGATTTGTGATTCCGGTTGTGTGGGGGATTCTGACACGTTTGCTGATCTCTGTTTCGTTTATCTTTATGAACGATTATGTGGGGCATGGCATTTACTGGATCATGCACAGGGCATTGATTCCCTTCGGACTTCACCATGTATTGGCCTCCATTGTGCGGTTTACGGAAGCCGGCGGGACCTACATGATCCATGGCCAGCAGTACGTGGGCATTCTTCCGGCTGTAAACGAAATCCTGTTCAACCTGGGGCCATCTGACCCGGCGTGGGCAGAATGGATGCCAAAGCTGACCAGCTACCTTGCTTCCGGGCAGATGCTCAATACGCTGTTCCGTGTGCCGGCAATCGGGCTTGCGATGTATAGAACATCCTTTGCAAAAAACAGAAAGGTTGCAAAAGGGGTGATTCTGACAGTGGTATTAACCGCGTTTTTGGGAAATATCACAGAGCCGCTGGAGTTCTCCTTCCTGTTTATCGCGCCCCAGTTATTCGTGATTTACTGCCTGCTCTGCGGTCTGCTCTCGCTGCCCCTTGGTTTTTTAAATATTTCCATCGGCTATATCAGAGGCACGATTTTTGATTTTGGGATTTTTGGAATGCTGTACGACCATACAAATTGGATCAACCTGGTGCTGCTGGGGGCCGTAAATTTTGCTGTGTTCTATGTTGTATTCAAATGGGCAATCGAACGATTTGACCTGGAAACACCGGGGCGAGAAAAATTTGAAGTCAGCGAATCCGCGAGCATGCTGCTGAAAGAAAAAAGATATCCGGAAATCGCAGCCATCGCGGTGGAACAGCTTGGCGGAAAATCCAATATTGTAAAGGTGGAAAACTGCATTTCACGGCTGCGCGTGGATCTGGCAGACCAGGAAAAAGTAAATCAGGAGTGCTTAAAGGATTCAGGCTGCGCGGGTTTCTTTTTTCCGCAGAAGAACCATATTCACGTCGTGTTCGGGCCGCATGTGGAATTTGTCAGGAATGCATTGGATGAGCTTATGAAAAAATGAGGAAATGGAGGAAAACTACAATTGCGGGCATTGTATGATTCAAAAAGCAAAACAATCAGCGACAGAGGTGTGAAAGCGATCCTGTCGGATTCGGAAAAATGGAAAAGCTGGCTTCTGGTAGAAGCAGAGCTGGCGAAAGCACAGGCAGAAGAAGGGTTTATTCCGGAATGGGCCGCCGAAGGAATCAGGCAGGCGTGCAGATTGGAAAATCTGGATCTGGAGGAAATGGAGCGGATTAAGAAAAAGATAGGGCATGGATTTGTTCCATTCCTGAAAGTACTGCTCAAAGCATGTCCGGAAGAATCCGGGAGATATCTGCACTACGGGGTGACGACACAGAACATCCAGCAGACATCCCAGCTTTACCAGATGAAAAAAGTCCATCATATTTTTTTGCGGATGTGCGGTGAAATCCTGGAAAACCTTTCTGCTTTGGCTGTGAAACACAAGGGCACGGTAATGCCTGGGAGAACCCATGGAAAACATGCCGTTCCAATCACATACGGCTATAAGGTTTCTGTCTGGATCAGCGAGCTGCTCAATGCGGCGGAGAGGATGGAGGAATGCGAGAAACGGGTCTTTCAGGTGATGATGGGAGGCGCGGTTGGTTCTTTCAACGCTATGGGGGAGGCGGGCATCCGTGTACAGGGCCGGGTTGCGGAATCGCTGGGCATGTACTCCATGCCGGTTCCCTCCAGAAGTATCAGCAGCCACAAGGAAGAGTATATTATGAACCTGGCATTGCTGTGCAACGTGTGTCATAAAATGGCGGAGGAAGTGTACTATACGGGAATGGAAGAGTTCGGCGAAGTCAGCGAGGCTTTTCAGGAGGGCACTGTGGGAAGCTCCACTATGCCGCAGAAAATCAATCCAAAGCTGGCAAAGGGGATGATCGCCAATTCCCAGAAGCTGTATTCCATGGTTTCCCTCGGCCTATTTTCCAGTGTGAGAATGTTTGAAGGCGACAGCAGTTCTTATATGCTTTATGACGGAATGCTGGAGGAAGCGCTGGAGCTGACCGCGGAGGTGCTGATGCGGATGGAGGAGCTGACGAGGACCATTCATGTGAATCAGGACAGGATGTATGAAAATGCCTGGAAAAACAGGGGGCTGGACAACAGTGAATGGGTCATGATGAACGTGGCTGCCAAAACAGGCAAGGACAGGGCGCACGAGCTGATGTATGAAAAGGCCATGAAGGTGGAACTGGAGGGATGCGATTACCTTTCCGTCCTGTTGGAAGATGATTTCCTGACAGGACTTTTTACCGGACAAGAATTAGAGGCGATGATCCGTCCGGAAAACTATGTGGGATGCGGAGCAAAGCTTGCGGAAACTATGGCAGAAAAAGCGGCGGAGAAAGCAAAGAGACTAAAGGAGGAGCGATGATGGGATTTTTTAAGAAGAAAGATTCGGGCTGAAAGCTTCGGTCGGCATAGAAATCCTGATCCATATTGGGATCGATACGGTGTAGTTGGACGGAAAGACGGTAGAGGTGCGGAAAAACAATCAGAGGGTCGCACCTGCATTCCATTCAAACCGAAAACCGCTGCATTCACGCAAACTCTATTGCGTCAATGGAAAATAAGGACTACAATAAAATCAACAAACGTCGTGATAAGAGATGCCGTTTTCACAGCGGCAGAAAGGAGGCAAATATGTTAAGCTTTAAAAGACGCAATGCAGCAGTTTTTATCCTGTTGGCCGCGGTTATGCTTACAGCCTGCGGCAGGGATCAGCCGTCCGATGCCAGGGCGGAGGAGATCATCCATGATTTCTGGCAGGGAGATTATGAGTATACGCAGACTGTGTACAGTACAATCGGTGAGGAACAAAGAAAGCTCTATGGAGAGACCCGGGGAAAATTGATTTCCGATCCCTATCAGCAGTACGAGCGGGCGGCGGATGCTTCGGAGCAGGGAATTACGGAGCAGTACTGGTATACGCGGGATGGACAGGTGGTGTACAACTTCAAAGCGCCCACAGCGGATTCTCTGAATCATTGGACAACGATTCAATCAGGCGTAAAAGGAAGCTGCGTATATATCAAAGAGGGACAGCCCTTTGTTTTTGACAGGGAAGAAACCATTTCCGGCAGGAAGTCCTATGTATACCGTGCCCGGTTCGAAGAGGAGTATGCGGCAGATTATTCCCGCCTGCCCGAGGAAGAGAGGAACGGGGTTACGGAGATTGCGGTTCCTTATAGGATGGATGTGGAATATTACATTGACTTTTCCGAAAACGAAGTTGTCAGGATCAGGCTTGACATGACCGACGCGGCCAAGGCAGGCGAGATTGCAAATCTGATGTTTTCCGGAATGACCCGGGAAGAGGCAGAAGAGCAATTACGTCAAAATGGGACGGAAGAAGCATATGAAATGTTTTACGATATCCAGAATTTCAACGGGCCGGTGGAGATTAATGCTCCCCAAGATTTGGAAGAATTGTAAGAAAAATGTGAGTATTTACGGAAGATGGGCTGTCAGGAAATCGTATCCGCACATAATATACTGTGGTATAAAGCGCGATATATATTCCAGACAGCCCTGAATCAGTATTCGTCTAAATACCTTTTCAGCTCCTCCGTCAGCTTATAAACTGTTGTTCCAGGATCACATTGGGAGGGCTTGTATCTCCCTTTGTGATACTCTGCCATCCGTCTTTTTGCATTTTTGATCGCCGTATTGACCCCGTCGTCGATATTTACCAAATCATATATATTTTCATAATTTTTTTGATATTTTAGCTCGCCCAGCCTGTGTTTCCTGAAAATCTCATCCAGCTTTGCACACCATTCTTCTCTGTGAAGCGCGGAATCACTATAGTAAAAATGTAGGTAAAGCCAGTATTCAAACGACTGGTTGCTCCATGCGATTTTGTATCCCTTCTCAGCGCCCTCGGCGATTGCCTGATCAAAGTCTGCGAAATCATCCTTATCAAATACCACCCATATATTCTGATATACGATCTTTGCCTCTTTTACGATACGGTCCGTCACTTCGATCAGCTTTCCTGTGGAACAGCCTTCCCCTGAAATATCTATAAGGGGATTTTCCACCACCTGAATATTACCGCCGGTTTTTTCTTCGATCAGCTTTTTCATTCCGTTAAAATACAAGGGTTCAGTTCTTTTCCCCTCCGTTACGATCAGAAAAGAATTGGCCCTTGGTATCCTGTATTCGCGCCGTCTCTGCTTTCGTTCCTCTCTCCGTTTTTTAAAAATGTCATCCGACCCCATTTTGTTGTCCTTCCATCATTTCAAAATCTTTTAGAAACGGGATTCCGCCGTATACGCCGGCCAGATAATCTTTTTCAAACGAAGCATCGGATCTGACTTTAAACTCAGATAATGCCTGCAGTTCCGAATACCCATATTCATCTTTCTGGACAAACCAGATTTGATCCCGTCTGAAAAATTTTTTATCCATCAGTGTCGTATCATGGGTGGTGTAGATCAACTGGGCGGTGGATTTCTGCTCGTAGAACAGATCCACGATAAATTTCAGCAATAAAGGGTGCAGTTTTGTATTTAATTCATCAATAAAGATGGAACCGTTGTTCCAAATTGCCATTGACGCGTAGATAAAAAGTATGATGCTTTTGATCGTCCCCTCGGATTCCGCATAAAGGTTCAGAGCGTAATCTCTGCCGTCTTTTCCTCTGTGTACGGTGAAGAACCGGAGATCCTCCTCATGATCATCGCAGATGATATCTTTTATGCCCATATCAATCGCAGTCAGAAATTCGATCAGCTTTTCTTTTTGCTCCGTGATTATATTCGGAAGATATCGTTCAAGGATTCGTGTATCTTCACAAAAATCAGAGGGAATCACCAGCGTATCCAGTATCCCGGAATATACGCTTCTGAAAATATCAGTCTTTAATTTTAATTTATTAAAAAAAGAGAGCACCAACGCATCTGACGGAATCTGTTCTTTATAGAGATCGCATTCCTTTCGAACAGATGCGCCAAATTCCGCATGTTCCGTTGTACGCTCAAAAACAGTGGCTTTTCTTTTGGTTTTCAGATTTTTCCGATACATCCATTCCGATACGATACAATCCGCATTGTACTCAAATCCATAACAATACTCAAATCCATCCAAAATCTCAACAACCTGAAATTCCGAATTTTCTTTCTGTTCTTCAAAGGAAAACGGAATATAATATTTATGAATGGCTGACTCTGTGTGATCGCTTACATTATTTAAGGATTCGATGATGATCCGCTGAAAATAAGACATTGCCAGATACAGATTGGACTTTCCGCTGGCATTCGCCCCATAGACTGCCGCTACTCTGAGGAATTTTTCTCCACATCCAATATCAATCAGATTGGATTCGTGTTCTTTATATGCGTTAATTGCCGTCATATCCAATATCGTTTCTTCTCGAAAAGACAGCACATTCTTCGCCATAAACTGAACCAGCATGATTTTATCCCTCCTTTCTGTTATAATATATCCATTTTTGAATATTATGTCAATGTTTTTACGGAATTTACGTAATTTTTGTTTTTATTTATATTCATTTCGCTTGCATGCGCAAAGACAGACAGAAAAGCTGTCTGCCGATGCTGCTTTGTTTCACATCATCCCCAGATATTTCAAGACCATCATAGACAGATTCATATTCATAAATTCCTCACCCACCGCCAGCTCGCACCCCATCAGCTCCCGGATCTTTCCCAGCCGGTAGAGCAGCGTATTTTTATGGATATGGAGATTCTTCGCCACCTGGGAGGACTGCCCCGGCTGGTGCAGATACTCCCTCAATGTGGCGATAAACTCCGTCCCCTTCTCCTGGTCGTAGAGGTAGAGCCGCATCAGCCCCGGATGGATCAGGAAACGGAGATTTTCCCCGTTTTGCTCCGCGGTTTCCAGCAGTTTGTACACATAATAGTCACTGTAATAATACACCGGCGAAGGGTCGTTCAGCTTCAAGCCCAGCTTCACCGCATCCACAGCCTGCCGGTAGAAGGAGGGCATGTCCTCAAGCTGTCGGAAAAAATTGCTGATCCCGGCCTTTAGCTGGTTGGCCAGAAGATAGTCCGCAAGCTGGCTCATTTCATATTCGCTGAGATTCTGAAACAACTCCCTGCTGATAAAAAATACAATCGTATCCTCATAGATCACATAGATACTCCCCGAAAAAATCCGGATCAAACGTTCCAGGATCACATTGAGCTGCAGATCCGAGGTGCTGTGCCCGGCAGGTGGGATGGCCACGATATAAAAGGTGTCTTTCAGGTTGTAGCCCAAAAGCCGCAGCCGCTCCCGGATTCTGGAGGCATCCTGTCCCGGATTTTTGAGCAGGTCGGAGAGAAAATAAGAATACATCACCCCTTTATTTCTCGTATAGGCGGAATCCTTCTGCAGCTCCATGGAAACCAGGTTGGAAAAACGGTGGAAGAAATCCGCGTCAAAATCCCGGAAGGGGCGTTCCGATTCCAGCATCATGATATGCCCCACCTCGATCCCCTGGATGCGGACCGCATCCACCAGCATCCCTTTTTGCACCAGTTCATTCACATAATAATAGGCGGTTCCCGATTTTCGGACTTTTTCATCCAGGCGGTTGGCGCGGATGGAGGCGATCCCTTTTTCGCTGATATAGCCGGACTGGCTTTCCGCGGTGAAAAAAGCGTTGTCCGGGATCAGGCCAGCGGAGATGGCAAGGTATTTATGCTGCAGATCCACCACATAGATGGGGTTGCCGAAGATTTGGGCTGCCGTGTCCACCAGGTACTGCAGCCCGTTTCCGGAGAACAGGGCGTTGACCAGGAGGTGCATGCCGGCGCTGATCTCCTGGAGTCTGGAGATGCTCTCCAGGGAAGCGTTGAACAGCGCGGCCTGGGAGACTGCGCTGCCGAAATAGGCAAGGGTAAAGGGACTGCGCCCATAGCGGGAAAAATCCACCGGCTCTCCGCAGCAGAAAAATGTAAATTCCGAGTCCGTTTCCGGATCCGGCATCTGGGAGGTAGAGCCCAGATAAAGGGCGGCCGGGTCAAAAACGGTCTGGGCAGGGTCCCAGAGCCTGGCAAACAGCAGGTTCCGGGCAGGATGCTCCTTTCCAAATATCAGGGGTTCATACCCCTTTTCTTTCAGTTCCGACAATAGTACCGAATGTTCCATAGGACCTCCTTTTTGCCCCGGAATGAAAATATAGGGAATCCGGGGGATGTAAAAAAATGCGTTGCAGGATACAGGTTTTGCGTTGTACGATCGCACAAAAAGTATCGTTTGCTAAATGCAAATGTTGGGTAGAAATACGATGAATACACTGCATTTATTATATATAATAAATGCACAATCGTAAAGAGGAAAGGAAGTTGATTATGACGACATTAGGAAAGTATGGAAGAAGCGTATCGATCATCGGCGTAGGCTGCACCCCATTCATGTACACGGTGGACAATCCCGAGACAGACGGGCTCACCGAAGGGGAGATGTTCGGCTACGCAGCGCTGAAAGCGATGGAGGACGCAGGGGTCAATCCCCAGGATGTGGATTTTTATTTTCACGGACAGGCAAGCCCGCTGAACGGTTCCAATTACCTGACCCCCAACATCCAGATCGGAAACTGGTTCGGTATGAAGGGAAAGGGTTCGATCCACCATTCGGAGGCATGCTGTACCGGATATCTGGCCATTGAGCAGGCAGTCAATGCGGTTGCCTCCGGAAAATACAACTGCGTGCTCACAGGGGCGGTGGAGTTCGGCGACAGCACGCCCGCGCCTGCGGACAGCGTGGAAACCCCGAAGCATCCCTACAAGAGGGATAAGATGACTATGGACAAGTTCCTGAAAACCACCTCCTGGCTGTACGACCGCACCTATACGAGAGGTCTCATGGCCGGACAGGAGCTGATCTACGACGACGCGGCGGAGTGGTATGTCAGAACCAGGGGCATCACTGCCGAGCAGATGAACAATACCCTGAACTGGATGTGCATCAACAACCGGAGAAATGCGTCCGTCAACCCGCTGGCCATCGAGAGAAAGACCTATGAATCCCTTGCCGAAGAGGCGGGCATGACATTAGAAGAATACATGGATTCCCCGTACAACCCCCGCATGGGAGATTTTCTCAGGGCCGGCGGCGTGGAGTTGAAGTGCGACGGCGCTGCGGCCGCCATTGTGTGCGCCACAGAGATGATTCCGGAGATCGCGAAAAACTTGAAGCATAAGCCCATTGAGGTGATCGGGATCGGAAGCGCGGCCTGCGAAGCGACCACGCCCCACTTTGAAGTACGGGCCACTGAAGAGGCGGTGCGCCAGGTATACGAGCTGACCGGATTGACCGGGGAAGATCTGGATCTGTTCTACGCAAATGACTTTATCATCACCTCCCACCTGGTATCCGCAGAGATCGCGGGCTACCTGCCCTACGGCGAAGGCTGGAAATATATCTGCGACGGACGGACCGCATGGGACGGCGACAGGCCCATCAACACCAACGGCGGGCGGACCTCCTTCGGACACGCGCATGCGGCTTCCGGGCTTGCGGATGTGTACGAGGCATGCAAGCAGATGTGGGGAGAATGCGGCCAACGTCAGGTGAAAAAGATGCCGAAAACGGCCATGCTCCGCGGATACGGCGGCGCCCAAAACGTCGCGGCAGTTGTGATTCGGACATTGGAGTAGAAACGTTACATGAAAACAGGAGGTGCGGATGTATGAGTATCAAATTAGAAAAAGTAGTGCAGAAGTTTTATGAGGGCCTGGAAGAAGGAAAATTTCTCGGCCGGAAATGTCCGAAATGCGGAAATGTGGAGTTCCCGCCGGTCTATGCCTGCAATGCGTGCGGCAGTTATGAGACCGAGTGGTATGAGATCAGCGGAAAGGCAAAGCTGCACTCCATCGTCCTTCCGGCGGCGCTTTCCTCAAAGCCGGAATATAAGAAGCTGGGCAAATACGCATACGGCGAGGTGGAGCTGGAAGAAGGAACACGCCTGAATGCGGTGGTTCGGGGCATCAGCAAGAAAAACAGGGCGGAAATGTCCGCAAAGCTGCCGCTGAACTGCCACGCGTCGATCTTTGAGCGGGAAGGCGGATACAAAACAGTCGTTTTTGATTTAGATGTATAAAAAGAAAAGGAGATCAGAATCATGGAAAGAAAAGAACTGGAAACACAGGTAATCAATATGGTATCAACCTCTTACAAGAAGGATGCGGCATCCCTCTCCACAGCGACATTATTCAAAGAGGATCTGGGCGGGGCGTCCATCCAGATGGTAGCACTTGTGTCCGAGATTGAAAATGAGCTGGATGTGGAGCTGATGCTTGCGGACGCCAGCGGCTGCGCCACCATCGGGGACCTGGTAGACCTGATAGAAGGAGAAATGTAGGAAATGAGCGTACTGGATCAGATTTATTTGAGGGCAAAAGAAAATCCAAGAAAAGTCGCGTTTCCGGAAGCTCTGAACGAGAAAATGATGCAGGCCGCGTACGAGACGGGAAAAGAGGGCTATATCATCCCGGTTCTGGTCGGCAATGGGAATGATATCCGGGAGGCGGCCAGGGAAAGAGGCTATGACGAAGGCGTATTTACCATCGTAGATATCACCGAAGAGGAGTATAAGAAAACGCTGATCGACAAATATGTAGCCCTTCCCCAGACCATTTTAAAGGAAAAGGCGCTGAACCGCCGGATGCAGAATCCGCTGTATTACGCGATGGTCATGCAGGCGGTGGACGAAGCGGACGTGACCTTTGCGGGGATCGACAACACCACCGGGGACGTGCTTCTGGCAGGGCAGATGATCATTGGGCTAAAGGAAGGGATCAGCACGGTCTCCAGCATCGGCCTGTGCGATATTCCGGGCTTCCAGGGAAGCGAAGGCTCCCTTCTGGCCATCGGGGACAGTGCGGTGTGCACCAATCCGGACGCGAACCAGCTTGCGGACATCGCGATTTCCGCCTGTGACACGGTGAAGGCGCTGCTGGAATGGGAACCCAGGTGCGCTATGGTCAGCTATTCCACGCTGGGCAGCGGACAGGGAGAGCTGATCGACAAGGTGGTGGAAGCGGTGAAGCTTGCCAACGAAAAACGCCCGGATCTTGCCATCGACGGGGAATTTCAGTTTGACGCCGCCATCTCCCCGGCTGTTGCGGAGAAAAAAGTGAACCGGGAGAGCCAGGTCGCGGGAAAAGCAAATGTAGTCATCTGGCCCGACCTGAATGTGGGAAACGTAGGAGTCAAGCTGATCCAGCAGTTTGGACACGCGGACGCCTACGGCCCCATGCTGCAGGGCTTCAACAAGGTGGTATGCGACTGCTCCAGAGGGGCGCCGGTCTCCGAGATCAAGGGCAACATCGTGATCAGCGCGGTACGCGCGGCCGGAAGCAATTGAACGATCGAAATACGCAGGGCACATGTGTCCGGAAACAATTGAGAGATCGAAACACGCAGGGCACATGTGTCCGGAAGCAATTGAGAGATTGAAACACGCAGGGCACATGCGCCTCAAAGCAATTGAGAATCAACCATAGAAAGCAGCGGTGTAAACATGAGTGAATATAAAATTTTAACAGTCAACCCCGGCTCCACATCCACGAAAATCGCGCTGTTCAAGGGCGAACAGTGCCTGTATTCCAAAAACGTATCCCACGATGCGGCGGAGCTGGAAAAGTTTCATAACCTGACGGAGCAGCTTCCCTACCGGCGGGACATGATCCTGGGCCTTTTGAAAGAGGCAGGGATCACGCTGGAGGACGTAGACGTATTCGTCGGACGGGGAGGCGGCCTGCTTGCCATGGAAGGCGGCACCTATGAAGTGACAGAGCTTTTGCTGGATCATGCCCGCAATTTTGCCAACGGGGTCGTCCACCCGGCCAGCTTAGGGTCCCAGCTTGCCCATGAATTTGCGGAAACATACGGGGCAAAGGCGATGGTCGTCAACCCGCCGGACGTGGATGAACTGCAGGACCTGGCCCGGATGACAGGCATCAAAGGGGTCAACCGGATCATCCACCTTCACGCGCTGAACTTGAAGGAAACCGCCATCCGCCACAGCAAATCCGTACTCCACAAAAAATATGAACAATGCAATTACGTGGTCTGCCACATCGGCGGGGGAATCTCCGTTTCCGCCCACCGGCAGGGCCGGATGGTGGACGGGTACGACATCGTAGGCGGCGAAGGCCCCATGGCCCCCACCCGCTGCGGAAGCGTGGCGGTGGCCGACCTGCTGGCCTATATCCGGGACAATGATCTGGAAATAGCGGACGTGAAAAAGCTGTGCACCCGAAACGGAGGGTTCATCAGCCACACAGGCATTTCCGACGCCCTGGAGCTGACCGAACGGGCAAAAAAAGGAGACCGGTATGCCGATATGCTCTGGAATACGATGATCTACCAGATTGAGAAATGCATCGGTTCCATGGCGGCAGTGCTCCACGGCAAAGTGGACGGCATTCTGCTGGGCGGCGGTATGGTGCATAATAAGGATCTGGTGGAGCAGATCACCAGGACCTGTTCCTTCATCGCGCCGGTCACCGCTTACCCGGGAGAATTTGAGATGGAGGCCATGGCGGCCGGAGCCGCCCGCGTATTGGACGGGGAAGAAGAATTAAAGCAGTACACCGGAAAAAAAGTCTGGGAAAAATTTGATTTCGAATAATTATGGAAAATCGAGCAGGAGTCAGGATATGGAAGCGAAAAAGGAAAAAAGAATACGCATGCTTACGCTGGCCTTCGGGATCGCTCTGATGCCGCCGGTCTGGGCGGTGTTAAGCCCCTACATAGGAATCAGCACCGGGGCGGTGGCGCTGATCTGCGCCGGGCTGTATGTAGCAAACGGAAACCAGAGAAAAGACGCGTTCAAAATTACGGTTGGTTTTCTGTGCGGGGATGTGTGGGCGGTTCTGGCAGTCTGGATCATGGAAGCAATGCCCTTTCATCCAAATGTGGAATTGTATTGCACCCTGTTTGTGCTGGGCGGTCTTGCGGTCATCATCGGGGAGTCCTTTTCCAAATTCATCTTCGTGCCGTCCTGGCTGTGCGGCTGGGCCATCGGCCTGACCATCTTAGGGCCCATGAAGGTGCAGGATTTCGGGACCCTTCCCATCCAGATCGGAGCGGCCATGGCGGCGGGAGTGGTGTACGTGGGAATCGGAGTAGACGCATTTCAAAAAATGCTGTTAAAGAAATTCGGAGTGTGATCCTGAATTGCGCCGATGTGCAAGGCAGGTTGTCAACGGGGGTGCTGCACAAGAGTACGGCACCCCCGTCGTAGCATTATTTCGGTGAGGCCCCGGCACGTTTGGCATAAAATGTATGGGCGGTGAAAATGCATAATATCAGCAGGCCGCCGGATACGCCTAAGGTGAGCAGGACATTGGCGCCGGAAATTCCGGATACCAGATAGCCTGCTATACAGCAGACCGCCACGGTCAGGGCGTAGGGGAGCTGGGTTTCCACATGCTCGATGTGGCCGCATCCGGCGCCTGCGCTGGAGAGGATCGTGGTATCGGAAATGGGAGAACAGTTATCTCCCAGGACGCTTCCGGCCAAAGTGGCGGAAAGCGACACGGTCAATAATTCCGGCGCAAGCGCATGGGCCGCAGGCGCGATAATGGGAATGAGGATTGCGAAGGTTCCCCACGCCGTTCCGGTGGAAAAGCTTAAAAATGCGGCGATGACAAAAATCATGGCCGGCAGCAGGAACATGGGAATATGACTTCCGGCCAGCAGATCGCTTACAAATGCAGGGGTCTGTAAAAGGTCTCTGCATACGGAGCCGATGGTCCAGGCCAGGAACAAAATGCTGCAGGCAGGGACCATGGTCTGAAAACCGTTGGAAATGCCGTTCATAAACTCGTTGAAATCCATCAGCTTTCTCGGGACAAACATCACCATAGCCGTCAAGATTGCTCCGAAGCTGGCCCACACCAGCGATTTTGAGGTTTCAGAGCTGCCGAAGGCTGCGCCGATATCCAGAAACGTATCCCCGGCCGTGAAGAAGCCGCCTGTATAGAGCATTGCGGTAACCGCGAAAAGGATCAGCGCCAGGATGGGTACCAGCATATCCGCTACGGTTCCCTGCCTGGGGCGATCTGCCGGACGGACCGAATCCTTTTCGGCATCAGGCATCCGGCAGCGGGCCGAATGCTCCGAGGCCGCCATCGGCCCGTAATCTTTTCCGGTAAATACAATCGTAAATACCATCACCAGAGAGAGAATGGCATATAGGTTCAGAGGGATGGTGGACAAAAATACCTGGAAACCATTGTCATAATATCCGGTCGCCTCCAGGTTGCTCCCTACCGCGGCCGCCCAGGAAGACACCGGGGCGATGATGCATACCGGCGCGGCGGTGCAGTCGATCACATAGGCAAGCTTTGCACGGGATACCTGGTACTTGTCGATCAAGGGCCTCATCACCGTTCCCACGGTCAGGCAGTTAAAGTAATCGTCTATGAAAATCACGATGCCCAGGACTGCGGCCGCGGCCAGGGAAAGCCTGCCGTTTTTGATCTTGGAGGAAGCCCATTTTCCGTAGGCTTTGGAGCCCCCGGACAAAGAGATTACCGAGACCAGGGCTCCCAATAAACATACAAAAATAATGATATTCAGGTCAGCGCTTTTGATGACCAGGTCAAAGGCGGTTCCCACGGTGCCTGAGATCGGGTTTAGCCCCATTCCCAAAGAATAAATCAATGTACCGGAAAGAACGCCCAGAAAAAGCGAAAAAATCACTTCTTTTGTCAAAAGCGCCAGTGTGATGGCGAATATAGGCGGGATCAGGGAAAACCAGCCTGCATAAAATGAGTCCAAAACATAATCTCCTTTGTTATTTTTTGTATACGATCCTTCCGTCTACGATGGTCATGGATACGCTGATATCACGGATGTTCTCCAGAGGGGTATGGAACAGATCCCCGTCCAATACGGCAATATCGGCCGTCTTTCCGGCTTCCAGTGTGCCGAGCATCTCCTCCTGTCCCAGATTGTACTGTCCGCCCCGGGTCCATGCTTCTAATAATTCACCTGGGGTCAGCGCGTTTTCCGGGTTAAATGGTTCGCCGCCCTCCGGAAATCTGGCGCCGGTGCTGTGATAGACAGATTCCGGGATATCATCATAGAGAAGCGGAAGGTCAGTCCCGCAGGAGATGACGATTCCGGAGTCCGCCATTTTCCGGCGGTTCCAGTAATTTTTCCCCCGGGCGCTTCCGATGGTTTCATGGATCATAGAGACTTTGCTTTCACGGTCGGCCAGAGACATGATCTGGGGATAAACCTCGGCAATGATGCCAAGCTGCCCCATGCGCTCCAAATCGGCGGGATCGGAACATTCCAGGTCTGTAATTGCGTGCCGGTTCACCAGGCGGCCTTTCTCATCCTTTTTGCACAGGGCAAAGATATCCACGGTTTTTCCGATGGCCCCGTCGCCCTGGGCATGGAGGGAAAATCGGAAACCTTCCGCATCTGCCGCGATGGCGTCGGTTTTCAGGGTTTCCCAGTCAATGTCCTTTTTGCAGCAGGTGTGGGTGTGCAGATAAGGCTCTTTCATTTCCCCTTCAAGCTGGCTGATGGAGCCGTCGGTCATCTGGTTGTATCCGGAAAAGCGTAAAAAGGGGCTGTGAAAATGGCTGCGCATGCGTCTTCCGTGCTCCAGGTCCATAGGAGCGCCCACCGGCTGGCTCATGAAGTGGACGCGCAGCGTCAGCTCGTCTTGTTCTTCCAGTTCTTTTAATACATCGGTAAATCCATAAAAATCATCAAATCCCATTTCCTTTACAGAGGTGATCCCGCGGGAGTTCATCATGTTCATATAGTTTTTGAAACCGGGGACAGAAAACTCCCGTTTGTTTAACAGATATCTCAGCAGCCTCCAGTAGCTTTCAGACCAGCAGGTCTCCGGTGTAAACTGATAAACCTCTTCTGCGGAGGAGTTCATATAACAGCTTTCCCCGTTTTCGTGGAATAAGATGACAGGATGGTCCGGGAATACCTCGTCCAGTTTTTCACGCGTCAATCCGGTAAAATCAGGCTTCAGACCTCTTGCAAGCAGGGTGTCCCCCGGCCGGAGTCCCGCCGAATATCTGGAAAGCTCCGAAAGCACGCTGCTTTCTGTAGTACAGGTCTGCAGATCCGGGCCTGCAGTCGTCAGAAGCCACCCGGTAAAGAAGCAGTGGACGTCAACAAAACCAGGGCAGATGACCTGGTTTCCCAGCTCATAAACAATGGTATCCTCATTCATATACTCCGTTCCGCCGCCGGCGCCCACGGCAAGGATCTGATTTCCGCTTAAAGCCACAAAACCGGCAATACAAGAGTGATCCCGCCCGGTAAAAATATTGTCTGATCTTAAGATCATGTCTGCGTTTCGCATAAAATACCTCCTTTTTATCCCGGCTGTTTCAAATAATCTTTTCCATGAGTGCCGCCGGCTGTTTTTATACACTCATTTTTGAGATTGATAAGTTAATATAAAAAACATACCAATTTTAAACGATCATATCATAACAGAATGGAATATTCAATAAAAATGAATGAATACGCATAAAAAATGTCAAATATAACAAATTATGCATAAAAAATTTATGCATATTGACGTTTTAAACGGAAATTGGATTAAAAAATACTGATATATATATAGTTATAAATTGAAGTATGATGGATATATTGGTATAAAAAATCAAATATAATATATATAAAATGCACAAATGGTTTGCCAGCGCTCTCGTACAGAGGGATTTGGAAAATAGGGAAAGTTTGCCTTTAATAGGAAGAAAAAGAGGTATAAAAACTACCGGAACAAGTCATTTTTGGAGAAAATATACAATTAAAAATGGTGAAATTAGCTAAAATTAAATGGAATAATATGTGAAAAATGCAAAATTGACAACAAATGGAATCTTATGTTATATTTGACTCGTTCAAAGTGGTATGAAAAAATAACAAACATATTTAGAAAGGAGAAAAAGTGGGTGTGAAAGTGGCGGCAATAGGAGATAACTGCATTGATGTCTATGAGCGTATCAACCGCAGATACCCAACCGGCAATGTGGTTGACACGGGAGTGAATATCCAGAAGCTGGGGATTCCGGTTTCGATTATCAGTACAACGGGTTCGGATGCGAATGGGAAATGGATGATGGAGTCATTGAGAAAAGAAGGAGTGGATCTGAGCCACTTCAAGACAGGGGAAGGTGCGACGGCCATTACGTATATGGACTTAAACGGGCTGGACCGGGTGCACGGCGAATATGTGGAAGGGGTTTTGGAACACATCGTATTTGACGAGGAGGACGTGCGTTTTGCCGCAGGGCATGACCTTGTGCATACGGCGCTCTGGGGAAAAGCGGAAGCAGCGCTGGAAAAAATCAAAGCGGCAAATCCGGATTGCCAGATCAGCTTTGATTACGCAGACCGGCTGGATCATGCCCTGGTGGAGCAGACGCTTCCCTTTGTGGATTACGGTTTTTATTCCTGCCACGGGGAGAAGGATGAGAAGATCAGAAGCTTTTTAAAAGATAAAGTAGAACGCGGGATGAAGATCGCGGTTGCCACTTTTGGAGAAAAAGGAAGTCTGGCGTATGACGGAGAGCGGTTTGCGGAGGGCGGCATTTACCCGGCAGAGGTGATAAATACGGTAGGAGCCGGGGACAGCTTTATCGCAGGATTTCTTTATGAAGTCCTACACTGCGCACCGCTGGAGAAATGTCTGGACACAGGAGCCAGAGTTTCAGCCAGAGTCGTTTCCACATTTAATCCGTGGGAGGATTAAGTTCGGAAACAGAGAACAAAAAAAGGAACCGTAAATTAGGTTGTGTAAAGTGCAGGCAATCCATTTGCTGCGCAAATTGGTTACAAAATAGAGAGGTGTAAGTTATGAAAATTGGCATGTTTACGTCAGGCTATCAGAGGAATCCGCTGGAGCATTGTTTTCAGGATGCCAGACGGTTTGGGTATGATTTCATCGAATTGTGGGGCGGGCGCCCTCACGCATATGCGCCGGATCTGAAGGCCGGGGAGATTGAGGATGTGAAGCGCCTGATCGAACAATATGAAATGCCGGTTCTGGGTTATACGCCGGAACACAACGCGTATCCGTACAATTTTATGATTGGAAGTGAACTCCAGAGAAGGGACGCGGTTGCGTATCTGAAGCTTTGCCTGGATATGGCAAAGGAGCTGGGGGCGGATTATATGCTGGTGAGCCCGGCCCACGCGGGATACCAGGCCGATTATGAGGAAATCTGGAGCCGCATGGAAAAGACGATCCGTGAATTGGGGGAACACGCGGAAAAGAAGGAGGTAAAGCTGGTAGTAGAAACCCTGACTCCTTATGAGAGCAACGCCTTCAAAAGCGCGAATGACGCGGCGGAGCTTTTTAAGCGGATTGATTCTCCTTATGTAGTAGGGATGTGCGACCTGGTGCCCCCCTATGTGCAGCATGAAAGCATCATGGCTTACCTGGATAAGCTGGGAGATAAAATGTACCACTTCCACATTATAGACGGGGAGCAGGGGACAGACAGCCATATTGTTCCGGGAGAAGGCTCCATTCCGTTAAAAGAATTATTCATGGAATTGAAAGAAGCCGGATATCAGGGGACGGCAACCCTGGAACTGGTCACCGGATACATCAATGAACCGCGGCTGTACGCGAGAAGGGCCGTCAGCCAGGCAAGGGCGTATATGAAAGAGGCCGGGTTCTGACAAGGAGGAAAAAAATGTTTATCGATATGCATGTACATCCGGCGTTTTATGAACCGATCAACGGGGACAGCCGAAAAGAGGACTTGCGGCATGACGCGCTGGACATCCATCTGAACGGAACGGCGCCGCTGGAGCATATTTTCAACCAGATGTCCTGCGCGGGACTGGACCGCCTGTGCCTGCTTCCACAGGACTACCGGAGGGAGCACGGGGAGCCGCTGGTCGCAAATGAAGAGATCAAAGCCCTGGTGGATCTTGCGCCGGACAAGTTTATTGGATTCGCCGGCGTGGACCCGCTTCACAAAGACGCGGAGGAAGATCTGGAATATGCGTTTGAGGAGCTGGGGTTAAGAGGGCTGAAGCTCCATCCCTCAAGACAGCACTTTTATCCGTCGGATGAAAGGCTTGCAAAAATATACGATATTTGCGAAGCATACAAAAAACCGATTGTCTTCCACAGCGGGCTGTCCTGGGAGCCGAATACATTATCCAAATATTCCAGGCCGGCGGAGTTTGAAGAACTGGCGGCGCTGAGGCCGGGGCTGAAAATCTGTCTGGCCCATTTCGGATGGCCCTGGGTGCAGGAGACGGCCATGCTGATGCTGAAATATCCGAACGTCTATGCAGACACCGGCATCCTGTATTTCGACAATGCCTGGGAATTTTACAAAAAGGTATTTACCCAGGACATTCCGGCTTCCTGGATTGACAGGAGCCTCCGGCATCAGGTGATGTTTGGAAGCAATAACCCCAGATTCGAGCAGATCCGTATGGCGGACGCGCTCACAAAGCTGGGCTTTCGCGAGAGCACGCTGGAGCTGGTAAAAGGCAAGAACGCGGTGGAATTTTTAGGCGGTCTGTAGGGAGGAAAAAGTATGGTCGTTTTAAAATCGATTACCATCCTGACTGAAACATACAATCAATTTATCCGTATAACGGAGAAGATTGAAGATGCAGTCAGAGAAAGCGGGATTCAAAACGGAATGGTCCATGTGATTTCAAAGCATACGACTACCGGGATCATGGTCAATGAATCCCTGGAATGTCTGGAGAGCGATATTGAGGATTTTCTGGGCCGTCTGGCGCCGGAGGAGGGGCACTACGCCCACGCGCGCATGCTTCGGGATTACGGGTCCACGGCAGGAAATCCGACGGGGCATCTGAAAGCCCATATAACGGGGAACCACTGCCATCTGATCATCCAGGACGGCGAGGTGGTCAAAGGCGGGGCCCAGGAGGTCTATTTCTGCGAGTTTGACGGTCCCGCGAAGAGAACCGTCCTGATCCAGGCGGCAGGAGAGTGAGCAGCATGGGGAACCATGATGTGATAAAAGACGGGGACGTCTTAAAACCATCCAAATATCAATCAAAGGAGTGATGAGTATGTCACAAGAAACACCTCAGGCTCAGAGTGTCGAGCTGAAACGGAAGCTGGGCCTAAGCGCCGTGATTGCTTTAGGGGTCGGGACCACGGTGGGTTCCGGAATCTTTTCGTCGCTGAGCGAAGTTGCGGCCGCGGCAGGCAGCAGCCTGTTCCTGGTTCTTGCATTTTTGATCGGAGGAATCCTCCAGGTGCCTGCCAACTTCTGCTATGCGGAGCTGGCCAGTGCCTTTCCGGAGGACGGAGGGCAGTATGTGTATTTTAAAGAGGCAGGTTCCAGGCCGCTGGCGTTCCTCTGCGGATGGATCAGCTTCTGGGCGACAGACCCGCCGTCCATTTCCATTATGGCCCTGGCGATTGCGAATTATCTGGGATTCTTCATTCCGGTGCATGGTATTGTGCTGCGGCTGATCGCAACGGCATTTGTCCTGTTCTTCATGATGATGCATCTGCGTTCCGTAGAAGGGGGAGGAAAATTCCAGGCCATTATTACGGCGCTGAAGATCATTCCGTTTATCCTGATCATCGGGATCGGAATTTTCTTCATCAAGGGCGATCTGTTCATGTCCGCGGCGCCTTTGGCGGGAGCTGCGGCAACCGGCGGGTTTGCGGCCCTGATGGCAGGCGTATCTGCCACCACATGGTCATTTGACGGCATGGCGGCGCCCTGCTACATGTCCGGGGAGATCAAAGACCCGGAGAAAAACCTTCCCAAAGGACTGATCCTGACAGCGGTTACCGTACTCGGCCTGTATGTGGCTCTGACGGTGGTAGCTTCCGGCCTTTTGTCCGTGGATGAACTGGCCTCCTCGGAGGCGCCCATCGCCCTGCTGGCTTCGAAGATTCCTGGAATCGGAAATTATGCAGGTACCATCATTGCCGTGATGGCCGTGATTGTCGTAATCGGTTCGCTTTCAAGCTGTGTCATGTACCAGCCAAGAATTGAATACGCCATGGCAAAGGACGGGTTATTCTTCAAATCGTTTGCAAAAGTACATCCGCAGTATGAGACGCCGTATTTTTCCATCATCGTGCAGTGCGCGGTTGCGATCGTTCTGATTTTCGCCACGTCTCTGTCTGACCTGCTGGGATATTTTACCCTGGTGGGCCTGTTAAAGAACTTCATGACATTCGGCACGATCATTGTGCTGCGCAACAAAGAAAATTATAAGCCTACCTATCATATGCCGTTCAGGCCGCTGATGGTAGCGGTGGCCATGATTGTAACAGGAACCCTGATCTGGTCTACCTTTATCTGGGCTCCGATGCAGGGGATTGCCTGTGCGGTGATCGCGGTTGCGACAGGGCTTCCGGTATACTATTTCTGGGAGAACAAAAACAAGAAGGAAAGACAGTTGGAAAATTAGTGTAAAGACGGATTTTGCGGTTGGCGGGGCGGATTCGAAAGTTGACTTTTTGGGGCGGATGTTCTAAGATGAAAGAGACTGTATGAACAATCTGAAATGTGAAAATTGAGGAATATCTGCTATGAAAATTGAGCGTCAGAAGCCCCGCGACGAGGCGATTGAGAAGATAGAAAATTATATGATCAGGAACAGGCTGCAGGCAGATGATAAGCTTCCTTCAGAGCGCGCAATGTGTGAAATGTGGGATTTTAATCGTTCGACGCTGCGCAGCGCCATAAAGCAATTGATATCGCAGGGAAAAATTTATAATAAAAACGGCTCCGGGACCTATGTGGCCCGGGAAAAGCTGGTCCGGAATCTGCAGGATGCCAGAGGGCTGCATCAGACAGCGGCGGATATGGGCAGAGAGATTACAAGCCAGGTGCTGGATCTGTCTGTCTGCGAGACATCCAAACACATCGGGCGCAAGATGAAGCTGCCGCTGGGACATAAGCTGTGGCGTCTGGAACGTGTGCGGATGCTGGACGGGATTCCGGTGACTATGTCGGTGATCCATCTGGACGCCGGGCGTTTCCCGGATCTGGATCAGCACAATTTTGAAAGAGAATCCCTGTACGTGATTCTGAGAGAGCGTTACGGCGTGGAAGTAAAGAGCGGTTATGAAAATCTGAGTATTTCCAATTGCGACGAAAAAGAGGCCGGATATCTGCATGTGGAGGCGGGGACACCTGTCCTTTACCAGTCTGGGGTTACGTGCGACAATGAAGACAGGGTTTTTGAGTGTTTTAAGGAAATTACCCGTACAGAGTATGTGTGTCTTGCCAGCGAGCTTACCAGAAAATAGCCTGTTCCAGAACATTGTACCGCAAACCGGTTTCAATGATTATGGAGGGATTCGGAATGAAATTAGCTGCAGTTGGCGATAACTGTATGGATGTTTATGAAAATATAGGAAAGGCTTATCCGGGGGGAAACCCGGTCAATGTGGCGGTGTACTTCCTGCGCCTGGGAGGGGAAGCCTCTTATACAGGCGTTGTAGGGACAGACCAGTACGGCAGTCTGATGAAAGAAAAAATCGGGGAAAAAGGCGTGGATGTCTCACATATCCGGTTTGAGGAAGGCAGCACGGCCATCACACATGTGGACCTGATAGACGGGGAGCGTGTGTTCGGAGATTACGAGGAAGGGGTTCTCGCGGAGTTTAAGCTGACAAAGGAAGAGATTGACTTTTTGTGCAGCCATGATCTGGTTGTGACGGGCCTGTGGGGCAATATCCATGCCGACCTGGCAGAGATCCACAGCCGGGGTGTAAAAACCGCGTTTGACGCGGCAACCCGTCCGGACGACGAGGCGGCCCGGATTGCGATTCCGTCCGTGGATTACCTGTTTTTCGCGGCGGACGACGGGGATACGCCTGAGCTTCGGGCGCAGATGAAAGAGATCTTTGACCGGGGGCCGAAGCTTGTGATCACGACCCTGGGAGAGAAGGGCAGCATTGTATATGACGGGAAGGCGTATACCACGTTCGGTATCATCCCCTGTCATGTTGTGGATACGATGGGGGCAGGCGACAGCTATATCGCAGGCTTCTTAAAAGGAATCCTGGAAGAAAAATCAGTAGAAGAATGTATGAAGGCAGGCGCTTCCAATTCCAGCGTAACTTTGGAGTATAACGGCGCCTGGTAAGGTAAGAAAGGGGACGTTTGTTTTGGCGGAATCAACAGGAGTAGATTATCTTGCACCGGTGTATATACAGCTTCGGGAGGTGGTGCGTTCCAAGATTGAGGACGGGGAGTACGCCCCGGGAACCGCGATACCTTCTGAAAATGCGCTTGCAGAGACCTACGGCATCAACCGGCTGACGGTGCGCAGCGCCATCGACGCGCTGGTGAACGAAGGGCTGCTAAAGCGGGTGAAGGGAAAAGGCGTTTATGTGATGGCAAAATATGAACGCGACCTGGAAGTGCTCGGCGGTTTTTCCCAGACGATGAAAGACCGGCATGTCCGTTCCTGTAAAAAGATTTTGCTCAGAGGCCAGAGGAAGGCCGGAGAAAAGTATGCGTCCATTTTGAAGATCCATGAGGAGGATCTGATATATTATATTAAGCGTCTGGACTATGCGGACGATGAGCCCATTGCGATCCAGGAGATATTTATTCCATATAATCTGGTGCCCAACGTGGAAAATATTGACATTTCCGTGTTCAGCATGTTCGAGATCTACAAGTTTTATGGAATCAATCCTGCCAGGGCGTGGCAGGTGCTTGATCTGGCCCAGCTTACCCAGTCAGACGCAAGGATGATCAATATTAACAAAGAGCAGACCGTATTTTTATTCTCGTGTACGACTTACGATGACAAGGATAGGGTCATAGAATATTCAAGATCTTATACGAGAGGAGATAAGTGCAATTTTACGGTCCATTTCCATAAATAGGAGGACATTGGTATGTTGAAGTTTGATGAGCAGAAGCAGATAAACAGCGTAAACGGAGGCCTGGCCTTAAGAGGAGAGATTGAGAAGGTTGTGGATGAGATCCAGGAGAAAGGCTTCGACGGGATTTATTTTATCGGAATCGGCGGAACCTGGGCGTCCAGCCTTCAGGCTGAAGTATATATGAGAGGCAGGAGCGCGCTTCCGGTCTACGTGGAAAACGCGGCTGAGTTCATTACAACTGGAAATAAACGTTTTACAAAGGATTCCATCGTGATCTTCTCATCTGTAACAGGAAATACGGAAGAAATGGTCAAGGCGGTGGAAAAGGCAAAGGAAATCGGCGCGAAAGTCTTTGGGTTTGTGGATAAGGCGGAGGCAGAGATTGTGAAGCTCTGCGACTGGTGCATTTCTTACCCGGAGAACGAGCAGTTGAAGTTCTATATGACGGCAAACCGGCTGATGTACAACAACGGGGAATTTCCGGAATATGACCGTTATAACAAAGAGATGGAGGAGCATCTGGCAGAGGCCCTCGTGAATGTAGAGAAGAAGGCGGACGCATGGGCGGCGGAATACGCGAAAGAGGTTTACGCCTATGTAAAAGCAAATCCGGATATGCCCCATTATTTTGTGGGAAGCGGCAACCAGTGGGGAGCCACATATTCTTACGCGATGTGTTACTGGGAGGAGCAGCTTTGGATTCGGACCAAGTCGATTACCTGCGCGGAATTTTTCCACGGCATGCTGGAAGTGGTAGAAGCGGAGACTCCGGTGACGCTGTTCATGGGCGAGGATTCCCAGAGACCGCTTGCAGAGCGCGTGGCAGGGTTCCTGCCGAAGGTGTGCAAAAACTATGTAGTGATCGACAGCAAGGACTATGAGCTGGAAGGAATCAGCACAGAGTTCCGCGGTTCCCTGTCCCATCTGGTGATGCATGCGGTGAATAACCGGGTGGATGCCCATCTGGAAGATGAGTTTAAGCACCCCATGGTGATCCGCCGTTATTATCGTCAGTTTGAGTATTAAAAAAGGACAGCGCGGAATGTAGGAAACCGCATTTGAGGGGATGTTATTTTGAGCAGACAGGAAGAAAACCTACAATTGATCAGAGGGAAGGCATTGTCCTTCGGACAGCAGGTCCGGCTTGTGGTCTGCCTGAGTATCCCGGCAATTCTGGCGGAGATCAGTTCGATTGTGATGCAGTATATTGATGCGGCCATGGTGGGGAGCCTGGGAAAGAATGCCACGGCGTCCATCGGGCTGGTGACCAGCACTACGTGGTTTGTAGGGGGCCTGTGCATCAGTGCGGCGATGGGATTTTCGGTACAGGCTGCCCAGTATATCGGGGCAAAAGAAGAGGAGGCTGCCAGGGACGTGCTTCGGCAGTCTCTTCTTGTCTGCGGGGCGTTTGCCCTGCTGGTGTGTTTTGCCTGCATCTCGGTCAGCGGGATTCTTCCGCGCTGGCTCGGAGGGGCGCCGGAGGTATGTGAAGAGGCGTCCCGTTATTTTTTCATCTATGCCTGCGCGCTTCCGGCGGTTCAGTTCCGCCAGCTTGGAGGAAGTATGCTGCAGTGCAGCGGTGATATGAAAACACCCAGCATCCTGAACGGGACCATGTGCGTTCTGGATGTCCTGTTTAATTTTTTCCTGATCTTTCCCACCAGGACGGTGGAGATCGGCAGCGGCCATTGGGTCGTATACGGGGCCGGGCTTGGAGTGGCAGGGGCGGCTCTGGGAACGGCCCTCTCGGAAGTGGTGACCGCCCTGGCGCTGCTGTATATGCTCTGTTTTCGTTCCAAGGTGATGCAGGTCACAGGGAAAGGGGGATGGGGCGTGAGCGGAATATACCTGAAAAAGGCAGTCCGCATTTCCCTTCCCATGGCCTTTGAACACGGGGTACTCAGCGGGGCGCAGATTATTTCCACGAAAATTGTGTCCCCGCTGGGGACGGTGTCGGTGGCGGCCAATTCGCTTGCGGTGACGGCGGAAAGCCTTTGCTATATGCCCGGATACGGCATTGCCGCGGCGGCGACCACCCTGGTGGGGCAGAGCGTGGGCGCCAGGAGAAGGGAGCAGGCCCGCGGCTTTGCGCGCCTGTCGGTGCTGCTGGGAGCGGTGCTGATGACCATGACCGCCTTTTTGATGTTCTTTTTTGCGCCGGGGATGTTTGCGATGCTGACCCCGGACAGGGCGGTCCGGGATTTGGGGGTCCGTGTGCTGCGGATTGAAGCTTTTGCGGAACCGCTTTATGCCTGTTCCATCGTGGCTGCCGGCGCCTTAAGGGGGGCCGGGGATACGCTGGTGCCCAGTGTGATGAATCTGATGAGTATGTGGGGAATCCGAATCACCATGGCGGTTTTTCTCGCGCCGCGCATTGGATTGACCGGGGTCTGGATTGCGATGTGCGTGGAATTGTGCATACGGGGAAGCCTGTTTCTGGTCCGGCTGTTTCGGGAGAAATGGCTGGCGGCTGCAGACAGGGAGGAAGATTAGACATTCAGAAAGCTGCCGGTGGCAGGTTTACTGTACAGGATGATACCAAAAATCCCGGAGCGGGTGTTGGCCGGCTCCGGGATTTTCGTATATAATCTTCAGTTTTTATTGATCCCATGCATGCTTTCCGGCATCCAGATCCGCGCGGATTTCCGATACCCTCTTTGCATCCAGCTTGTAGAAGAGCATCGGGATCAGGGAAACGACGCCGATCACGAAGGGAAGCAGGTTCACAACCGCATTGATTCCCTGTCTTGTGGCCTCTGTCTGATCCGCATTGGGAACATATCCCACTGCCGCCAGTAAAAGCACGCCTACGGAGCCGCAGAGTGCGGTAGCCAGCTTCACGCCGAAGCTCAGCATGGAAGCCGCAACGCCTTCCTGCCTTCTGCCCAGCTTCCAGTCGCCGTACTCGATGGAGTCCGCAACCAGGCCGTAGCATACGGAAGCAGCCGAATTACAGAGCCCGCATACAAAGGATACCACGAGAAGGAAGGGAATCCCTGCGTTGGGGAACAGGAACATGACCAGGAAACCAACGTTCATCAGCATCTGAAGAAAGATCAGATAGCCTTTTTTGCCCAGCTTTTTCGTACCGATCGGAAGGAAGAGCGTGCCGATCAACTGGGCCACGGTCATGACCGTGAAAAATGTGGCGATGTGCATGAAATCACCGACAACATAGATGATATAATATGTAAGAAGTCCCATACGGCCGGATACACAGATGGTTCCAAGTACCGTCGCCAGGACAACCATCAGAAGCTGGTCGTTTTTCATGATTTCCCGGATTGCGCCGACAAATCCAAGCTTCTCGGAATGTTCCGTGGGCTTATGAAGCTGGTCGGTGTATTTCTCCTTACAGATCACTGCCGTAGCCCAGAATGCCGGAATCATCAGTATGGAAAGCACAATCGCGAAACGGAAGTACCCTTGTGCGTCTGCCACCTCTGCCCCTGGCTTTGAGAGGGCCAGCAAAGTGGGAGCCGCCACCATGGAAAGGATGATGCCGATTACAGAAGAACCGATGCCGCGGGCTGTCGCCAGGTTCATACGCACCTGAGAATCAATCGCGATTACATTCTGCAGCGCCTGATAGGCAATGGAAGCAGCCGTATAGGCCATGCCGGTGCCGATGTAGCAGATCAGGCAGGCAACCGCTTTTGCCGTGCCGGTTATGGGCCAGACGGTAAAGGTCAGAATGTTGAAAATTGCCAGCACCGGCGGCGCAAAATACAGGTATGGACGGAAACGTCCCCATTTCGTATTGGTGCGGTCCGCGATGGAGCCCATCATCGGATCGTTGATTGCGTCCCATACACGCGCGATCAGCATGATCAGAGATATGGCAGACGCGGTCAGACCGACGATGTCTGTATAAAACAATGTCAGATAGTTGTTGACCATGTACCAGGACATCTGACAGCCAACCTCCCCCAGGCTGTAGCCAAATGCAAGCTTTGGACTTGTTTTTTCTCTTGCCTCTTGAGTGTTCATAACTTCCTCCTTTAGATATGTTTTATGATATCCGTATCTTATCACGTAGGAGTTTCCCGGTACTGTGCTTCTTTGTTCAAAATACCCCCAGATTTTTGTCTTTTTTTGGCATACTGCCGAATGAACCGCTGTATGGATAATTTTCAGGTTCTTATTTTTATCCTTTTTTGTCTGTCAAAACATTATGTGGAAATCCTCCCGATAAATTCCTTCGGGGGAACGCCGTACATTTTTTTAAACCGTTTGCTGAAATAAAACACATCTGTAATGTCTTTTACGAACTTTCGTATAAGGCGTGGAATCCTCATTTCGGAAACTGAAATATACCATCGGATTGATCAATTTCCATTCTTATAAGCCGGACTTTGTCAAACAGGAAATATGGGCAAAACTCATCGTCTACAACTTGACAGAAAGTATCATCAACCATACTGCTGTGGTCCATCAAAAGAAGACAAAGCATGATTACAAAATACATTTTGGTACAGCAGCCCATATTTGCAGGGTGTTCCTACGTCCTTCTGTGAAAGAAGGCTCAATCAATGTAACCGCCCTGCTTCAGCGCAGGTTGATCCCGATCCGAAATGAACGGCAGTATCACAGGCTAAAGACAGCCCATTTCCGGAGGCCGCGATATCTTATATACCGGGCAGCCTGAAAGCATTTTTACCTTAAATATAGATATTTTTTTTAAGCAGATGCGGATCTGCTTAGTCGTCATGCCCAAAAATAATTTTCACCTCTTTCATTATGATCCGAACAGTCTCTCAGACACAAGCAAAAACATATGTTCTGACTTGTGCTGTGAAAACAAGTCCACTTTATATCTAATAATTTATAGAACACCGGTCTGGCTTTGTTTAACTAAATGACATTGGTTCACACGGTGTCGTGCACCTGCTGCACGGCATCCGGCCAATTCAGTGATGGGGCGGGCATCCAGCCCGTCTACACTCCGTTCCGGTCCGTCCTAAACAAGCGTCGCTGGCGCTTAGGACCGCCGTCAGGCGACTTTTCAATGGGCTGGATGCGTTACAGTTCGCGGCCGGTTGGGCCGTGAACTGTAACGACCAGAAAACCAGAAATGCGCTGCGCTGACTCACAGCTTGTAAAATCAGCAGGTTTATGCTAGTATGGAGGTACAAGACGAAAGAGAAGGCAGGTGGGAAGATTGACAGTGACGGAACAGATGGACCAGAAACATCAGGAAGATTTACAGCGGTTAAGAGGCTTTCGCCTGCTTGATGATGATTTCCTCACTAAGTGTTTTGAGGGAGATACGGCAAGCATAGAACTGGTATTGCAGATCGTACTGGAAAAGCCGGATTTGAAGGTGTTGGACGTCCGTACACAGGTATTTGTGGAAAATCTGCTGAATCGTTCGGTAAGGTTTGACATTCTCGCCACCGATAGTACCAATGCTA
Organism: Schaedlerella arabinosiphila; assembly: GCF_003885045.1. Taxonomy (GTDB): domain Bacteria; phylum Bacillota; class Clostridia; order Lachnospirales; family Lachnospiraceae; genus Schaedlerella; species Schaedlerella arabinosiphila. The sequence continues at coordinate 842,582 of NZ_RHJS01000002.1, forward strand.
AAATAAATGTTGAAATTCAACGGGCCGACAAAGGCGCCGGGAGAAAAAGAGCAAGGTATAATTCCAGCATGATGGACGCAAACCTGTTGAAGAAAGGTCAGGATTTTGACGAGCTTCCAGAAACATGGGTAGTGTTCATCACGGAAAATGACGTGATAGGAAAAGGACTTCCACTTTATCCGGTTGATCGCTGCTTTTTGGGAACCGGAGAAAAATTTGAGGACGGTTCGCATATACTGTATGTGGCGCGGGCTGAGAAATCAGCATAGCTGATTTCCACTGGCAGGCGGAGATACTTCTGCCTGTCTTTGTAAGCTGATAATATAAAACAGGAGAATCCTGTCAGGTAAGGTTTAGCCAACCGCCTGTACCGAGTCCTTGGAGTCGAAGCGGTAACGTCAGACTTAAGCGTAGGACAGGGAGCAACAGAGCCGAAACGAAAGTGAAGTGATTGAGCTGGGAAATAGATATAGGGTTGGAAATGGTCGATGCGCTTACATACGTAGCAGACAACACCCTTATGACCGATAGGGCGAGGGAATAAGGGCATCCCCCAGTCTGAGAGCTTGGCGAGGTTGATGATAATTATATTATACAGAACAGCCGAGATCCTGCTGTCTCCTTGAAAAGAAAAGGTATGGAAACCAAACCGAAGGAATGAGGCAGGAATCCAAAAGGACAGCAGGAAGTCCGATACACTCATAGTACCAAAGAAACTGCCAATCACAGTGGAGGGAAGGGGTGTACACTTTACAGCTTCAGGTAAATCAGGGTCATGCGGACAAAGGAGAGCTGGCAACGTGATAAATGAATTACTTGGAATACAATATAACATCGCAAAAGCGAACGCAACAGATGGAAAAGTCCAGAATCTGGCGTCATATATCAATGTTGGAAGCCTGAAAGCAATCCATAAGGCTATGGATAAGAATAAGGCCAGTGGCATAGACAGAGTGACAAAAGAAGAATATGGACAGAATCTGGAAGAAAACCTTGAGAATCTTGTAAAGAGAATGAAGAGCGGAAGCTACAGCCCAAATCCAACAAGACGGGTTTATATTCCGAAAGAGACGAAAGGCAAAATGAGGCCGCTGGGCATATCCTGTTACGAGGATAAACTGGTGGAAAACGCAATTGCACAGATACTGGAACAGATTTATGAGCCGAAATTTTATGACGAGAGCTATGGATTCAGACCAAACCGGAATTGCCACAAGGCAGTAAAGAAGGTCGTTGAGACAGTGAGGTATCAGAAGACGAATTATGTGGTAGAGGCAGACATCAGGGGATTCTTTGACAATGTAAACCACGAATGGCTGATGAAGATGCTGGCACATGACATAGCGGACAGAAAATTCCTTGGAATCATAGGGAAATTTCTGAAAGCGGGAATCATGGAAGACGGCAGGTATCTTGACAGTGAAAGGGGGACCCCGCAGGGAAATGGGGCGAGCCCAATATTGGCGAATATATACCTGCATTATGTGCTGGACAACTGGTTTGATGTGATTGTGAAAAGACAGTGTAGGGGAGAGAGTTATTTAGTACGCTATGCTGATGACTTTGTCTGCTGTTTTCAGAAAAAGTATGAGGCAGAAGTGTTCCGTCAGAGGCTAGAGGAACGGTTTGCCAAATATGGGCTGGAGCTGGCGGAAGAGAAGACTAGAATACTGGAATTTGGGAGATTTGCGGAGGAAGACAGGAAAAGGAGAGGCGAAGGGAAGCCAGAGACATTTGACTTTCTGGGATTTACATTTTACTGTGGAGCGGATGCAAAGAAACGCTTTTTCCGGTGTAAAGTAAAGACAAGCCGTAAGAAACTACGCAGCAAGACAAAGGCGATGAAAGAGTGGATAAAGAGCCACAGGGATATGCCGCTGGAATGGATATTCAGGATGGTAAATGCCAAACTAAGAGGACATTACCAGTATTATGGAGTGACAGATAACATGGAGGAAATATGCCTGTATCTGCACAATACAAAGATGTTGCTGTTTAAGTGGCTGAACCGCAGAAGCCAAAGAAGGAGCTATACATGGGAAGCTTTCACCAAAGGACTATTGAGAACTTTTCCATTAATACAGCCACAAATCAGGGTGAGTTTGCTAGGTAGATAACATATGAATGTAAAGTGAAAAGCCGTATGCGTTAGTAGCGCACGTACGGTTTTGTATAGGGGTATGGGGAGTAATCCCCATATCTACTAGAGAACGGCGCCTATCGTGGAGATACCCCAATCGGGAAACTCATGCATGATTTTTCATGTACGAATGCGGCAGATATGTATTATGGGACTCTGGCAGACAGAGTTCACTTTTTCAAGGAAAGTAAGGAGGGCATTTTAATCATGTGCAAGGTCATGGAGGATATGAGAAAAGAATCTTTGCAAGAGGGTGTAAAAGAAGGGGCAATCAATACTGCCAAAAGAATGTTGACAGATGGGATATTGACACTTGAAAAAATTGCGGAATACGCCGGACTTCCTCTTGACGAAGTGAAAAAACTGAAAGCAGAACGAACAGCATAAACGAAACGGGAAGCACAGGGGCAGATCGTTTTTTGTGTTTTCGGAATAGTAGTATCAATGGGCATCAGTCAGGAATGGCTGGTGCTTTTTGTATGAAAAGAGGTATGTTTCAAATAGCTGTTCTTTCAATGTATTCATGCCGGACGGCACGTTCAACGCGCTTTTGTCTGCGGCAGGGCTTGAAAATCTGACCGTTTCCTGGCTGGTGGAAGAGGTGACGGCCATGAATACGATTATTTTCGTAAATATCTGGGCCGGCGTGGGATATTATATGGTGATCCTGCTGGCCGGGCTGACGACCATATCCAACGATATATACGAGGCGGCCCGGATCGACGGCGCAGGAGCGGTGCCCTGCTTTTTCAGGATCACGGTGCCGCTTCTGGGGCCCACCATCAAGATGTGTATCCTGATGGACATCATCGGAACCATCAAGATATTTGACCTTGTATTTTCCATGACGGAGGGCGGGCCCAACGGACTGACCAACCTTCCGACTACGCTGATGTACCAGGAAGTGTTTAAGTATGACCACTATGGGGCCGGCAGCGCCATCGGTATTGTGATCCTTCTGATCTGCCTGGCCGGAACCGCGCTGAGCGAGCTTTTTCCATCCGGAAAAGAGAAAGCATAGGAGGGGAAGAACATGAAGAAAAAAATTACATTTCTTTCGACGGCGAAATATTTGTTTCTGATCAGTATGGCGGCTGTATTTATCCTGCCGATGGTCTTTACACTGCTGGCTTCTCTGAAGGATAACCGGACGATCTTTTCTGATCCGTTCGGGCTGCCGGAGGTGTTTCGGTTTGAAAACTATATCACCGCGTGGAGAGAGGCGAACATGAGCAGGTACTTTATCAACAGTATCCTGATCTCGCTGGGACTGCTGAATTTCAGCGGGGAGAGAGGGTCAGATTACGGGCCGATTGTGAAGGCTGCCCGCAACGCTTGTTTTAGGAAAGCGCTGCGGGCAGCCTGTTTTGTTTTTGGCCATAGGGCGGATGGGAGCTGTCGGGAAACGGAATTTATATACAGCAGATATTGCGGAACATGCGGCGATTTCCCGACAGCGCCCGGTTTATGACCGGGAAGCGGCGGGTCGGGCAGACAGGGCGGCCTGTACATCCGGCTCCAGGATTTCCAATCCGTTTTGCGTTAGCCTGCAGACCTTGTCGCAGACCTCCGCGATATATTTCCGGTCGTGGGAGATACTGATCACTGCGCCGGGAAAATCTTTGAGCATCTGCCGGATGACCGGCCCGGACAGAGGCGAAAAGTTCCGCGTGGGCTCATCCAGGATCAGGACATTGGCGCCGCTTAAACTCATTTTCAGAAGGAAGAGCTTTGCCTTCTGGCCGCCGGAAAGCTGGGAGATCTGGTGGTTCATCTCGTCGGCGGTATATTTCAGCGCGCCGAGGAAGGTGCGGATCTTTGTCTGCTCCTTCTTATCCCCGGTTCGGGAGAGATAATCCAAGGGCGTGGAGGAGGGATCTAGCAGTTCTTCATAATTCTGGGGCATGTACTCCGCATGGAGATCCTTCCGGGAGAGCAGTTCCTCCGCGATTCTGCAGAGCAGCGTGGTCTTTCCGGCCCCGTTTGACCCCACGATACACAGCTTTTCACAGCCCCGGATCAAGAGGCGGATGTGCTCTGAGAGCACCCGCTCCCCGTCCGGCGTATCGAGCCGTTCCAGGGTAAGGTCCAGGACCGTCTTTTTGGAGGGGAGCTTTGCGGTCTCGTCCCCCAGCTTGAAGAAAATTGCATCCTCCTCCTCGGGCATTTCCGTCATCTGCGCATCCTCCCGGGCAAACCGCCGTTCCATGGATTTTATGGCGTGCATCTTCTTTTTTAACAGGCGCGCTTTGGAAGGATTTTGCCGGGTGATGACAGCCTGGGCATGATCCACGCTCTGAAAGACCCGCATGTATTTTTCCTCCCGCAGCTTTTTTTCCCGCCGGTCATTGGCTGCTTTGCGCTCCTGGTTTTCGAATTGGGCCAGCCGCTCCCGGCGGTACTGCAGGTAGGGCATGTGCACGACCGTGTGGCGGGACTGCGTCTTTCGGCGGATCTGCTCGATGTGGATGACCATGTTGGCCGTATGCTCGATCAGCGTCTCGTCATGGGAAATGAACAACACGATGCCCTTCCAGCCGAGAATCAGCGTTTCCAGCCATTCCAGGGTGTCCAGGTCGATGTCGTTGGAAGGCTCATCCAGCAGAAGGACGTCCGGCTCCGCCACCAGCAGGCGGAGGAGCTGCGCCTTCACCTTTTCCCCGCCGGACAGCGTCCCCATGGGCTGCTCCCGGTAGAAAAAATCAACAGGCAGGCCAAATTCCCTTGCCATCCGGTTCAGGTCTTTCGGGTCCTGTTCCAAAAACATGGATTCCTCCATAAAATATTCATAAACAGATTTTTCCTTTTCCTGCCCGGGCAGCTCCTGGGGCAGGTATCCCATCCGATGTCCCCGGACGATCCGCTCCCCCCTGGCCTCACAGTAATCCCCGATCCTGTCGGGGGAATAGAGCCACTGGAGCAGGGTGGATTTTCCGTTCCCCTCCTCCCCGATGATCACGGCCTTGTCCCCGTCGCCCAGCACGCAGCTAAAATCCTCCAGGATCACTCTTGTGTCTTTTTTGTGTACGATTGTCAGGTTTTTTATTTGTATCATAGAAACCTCCTTCTGGAAATGACAGGCTTCTTTGAGTATGGGAAGAACAAAAGTGCGCTTCGTACACTCCCGCGTTGCTACATTTTTAGCAGCGCAGCTTTTGTTCCGCGCGCGTAGCTGCGCATCCCCCGGAGGGTTTTTGCTCTATAGGAAAATTCGGAGAAGTTTCCTATAGAACAAAAAAGAGCCTGTCTTCGTACCCGAAAACAGACTCACGCAAATCATGTCAAACCGCGCGGCAGCAGCTAAATATACACGCAGATATGTATATCCGGCCCGCTGCTTTTGCGGGAATAAATCTTGTATATGTCCTGAACACAGAAAATGACACGGCTGTGGACGATCATACAAAAAAAGACAGATCATGCGGGATAATCTAATTCGGCATACGCAAACTCAACCTGTATCAACAGGCAGAGATAACTTCATTGCAGCATCCAAATCAAATTATCGAATAATCATGTCCTCACCCTACACATCCTTGGCAAACCTGTACGGCAGATCCGCTTGTCGTGTGCCCTTTCTGTTTTGTTCAGTGCTATTATACATACAAAAGGGTGGGAATGCAAGTACTATTTTAAAAAATTTGCAGCGGCAGAAATCATTTGTTATTGTTCACACCCTGGCCGAGCGCTCACAGTAACAATCATTTGTCAAATAGATCGCTGTGTGTTCCGGTTCGGGACAATGTCAGCACCAGCACATCATCTTCAATCCGGTAAATGAGAATCCAGTCAGGCTGGATGTGGCATTCCCTGTGCCCAGCCCAGTCACCAGTCAGTTCATGATCCTTGTTTTTTTCCGGCAGCGCATCCCCACGAGATAAAGCCCGGATAATATTATCCAGCAGGTCAATATTTAGGTTGCGCTTGATTGCCAGTTTGTAATCTTTTTTGAATTTTGTGGTCCAGACAATATCACGCTTCATCTTTTCAGCTCCCGGAGGGCTTCTTCTACATCAGAATAATGCTTCACATTCGGATCATGTGCAATGCGTTCCGCTTCCAGCATAGCTGCAACGGTTTCCCTGTTGGGCTGCTCCAGCTTCACGTCAAAAGGGAAGCCGCCCACGCGGAGAGACTGGCGCAGGAATACATTGATAGCGGTGGTAAGGTTCATGCCTAATTCACTGAACAGGCTTTCACTCTGTTTTTTGATTTCGCTGTCCATACGGACGCTGAAATTTGTTGTAGATGCCATGATGTCAACTCCTTTCGCATTTCACTGTATGTATAATATACACAATCTGCAATGCAAAATCAACTCAATAGACGAAAAAATTATAAATTGTTTTTTGCCTATTGACAGTGAAGTTTTATTCCTGTCCCGCTGCTTCAAAGCCAAGGAGATACAGATCCGAACGGTAGTTTTTTACAGTCAGCCGCAGTCCGTTCTCCGATACGTCCTGTTCCACTTCCAGAGCAGGATTCAGGGCGGTTACCGTTCTATGGAGTCCGGGGAGAGAGACCACATTGCAGCCTTCTTTCAGGCCGTCTATATAGAAATAAAGATCCCGGCCTTTTCTGGTATAATACACCTGTGTTCCATCCGCCCTGTGTTCCGAAAGCCTTTTGCTGCAGCGGGTGCCGTAGATCCCTTTCCCATTCACCTGCAGCCATCTGCCAAGCGTCAGAAGGCGCTTTACCTGTTCCGTGGGAATTGTTCCGTCGGCCTTTGGCCCGATGTTCAGGAGCAGATTGCCGTTATCTGCCACGGTGGCAACCAGCAGGCGGATCAGTTTGGGAAGGCTGATGAGCTGGTCGTCCCCTTCATTTTCATTATACCCGAAGGAGAGCCCCATTCCGCGGCACATTTCCCATTTTTGTGTTCGGTCTGCCTTTCCGTACTGGTACTCCTTTGTGAGAAAATCATGGTACAGCCCATTGAAACGGTCGTTGACCACTCCGTCTTCCACCGTATTATAATAATGGGCCAGCAGATAAGGCATGGCATGCTCGCTTTGCTTCGGCCAGCCGATATCATTCCAGAGTACGGAGGGCCTGTATTTGTCCACCAGTTCCTTCATCTGTTTATAAGAATAGTCCGCATACTCGAAGGTGGGACAGGCGTTGGAAAAATTTTCTCCTTCCACAAAGATGGGATCATTGGCAAACTGCCAGTCGATCAGCCCGGAATAGTATAATCCCATCTTAAGGCCGGCACCTCGGACAGCCTCTGTCAGATCGCCGGTGATATCCCGGCAGGGTCCCATGCGGCCCGCATGAAACTTGGTATGCTCACTGGGATACAGGCAGAAACCGTCATGGTGTTTTGTTGTCAGCACAACATACTGTGCGCCGGCTTTTTGGAAAAGCTCCGCCCATTCCCCGGGATTCCAGTTTTCCGCCTTCCACATGGGAATAAAGTCCTCATACCGGAACTCCCTGCCATATGTATTCATGTGGTGTTCGTAAGTGGGGCCCCTCCCCACATTGACCGAATTATAATACCATTCTGCGTAAGGGTTATTGCAAAACCACTGTTCGTCGCTGTCTACCTCTCCCAATTCCCATGTCCTCGGTGCAAATGCCGGGACGGAGTAGATGCCCCAGTGGATAAAAATTCCGAATTTGCAGTCTTCATACCATGCCGGAACCGTATGCTGTTTCACGGATTCCCAGGTTCCTGTATATCTTGTTTCATTCATAGCAAATACATGCTCCTTTCTTTTGCTCTGTTTGGAGCCGGTGACTTTTTGGTATTCACACGGCTCCGTTTTTCTGTATTACCCTTTGACTGCCCCCGCAGTCATGCCTGCAATGACCCATTTCTGTGCAAAGATATAAACCAGAATGACCGGCAGGGAAACCAGCACCACGTCCGCGCAGACCAGGTTCCAACTGCGGCTGAACTGCCCGTAAAAATTGTATACGGACAGGGGCAGGGTCCACTTGGAAGATGAATTTAACAGATACATGGGAATCTGCAGTTCATTCCATACCCACATAAAATTCAATACCCCCGTGGTCGCAAGGGCCGGCTTTAAGAGCGGAAAGACGACGGTGACAAACAGCTTCCATCCTACCGCACCGTCCATGACTGCCGCCTCATCCAGTTCTCTCGGAATCCCTTTGATAAACCCGCTCAGCATCATCGTGGTGAAGGGCATATACAAAGCGGCATAGACCAGGCATAATCCGATCCGGCTGCCGTACATCCCGAGCTTCTGTAAAAGCTGGATCGTAGGAAGTGCCGTAAACGGCGCGATGATTCCAAGGGTAATGATCTTATAGGTGATTCGGCATCCCCTGGTGTCCCTCCTGGCAATGATAAAGCTTAAAAATGCCGACAGGGACGTGATCAGAATGACGGACAGGAGAGTAATAAACACACTGTTCCCGAGTGATCTGAAAAAATCCTTTTCCAGGACAGCTACATAATTCTCCGGATGCCATTCTCCCGGCAGGGAGATATTCAGATAAGAAGCCTCCCCTTTGCTCTTAAAGGAAGTCAGCAAAACCATCAGCATCGGGTAAATGGTAACAATGCTGAATATCCATAAAATAACCTCTAAAATTCGATTTACCGTATTTTTTCTCTTCTTCATATCACTCCACCGTCTCCCATCTGGAACTAAACTTCTGATACAGCATGGATACGATGATCAGCAGCAGTGTAAACACCAGATTAACAGCTACCGACTGTGCATACCTTCCCGCCGACATCTCGTTCATCATCAAGGTTCCAAAACTCTCCGTTGCGTTTCCGGGGCCTCCGCCGGTCATAACATAGATCAGGTCAAACATTTTCAGCCCATAGATCAGGCTGAATAAGATGTTTACATTGACCGTAGGCATGATCAGCGGCAGTGTGATTTTGCGAAACATCTGCCATTCGGTAGCGCCGTCCAGCATGGCCGCCTCGATATAGTCAGAAGAAACGGACTGCATGCCCGCCAGCGTGATGATAATGGCATACCCCACATTTCTCCAGACCTCCGCCATACTGATGGCGAAAACCGCCGTCCCTCTGGAGCCAAGCCACTGGATATTGGCGATTCCGAACAGATTTAAAATATTGTTCAGAGTGCCGTGCCTTGTCTGGAAGACCGCGCTGAAGATCAGGCCGACAACCAGGCAGGAAAAAACCGACGGAATAAAATAAACCGTACGCAACGCAGTCCGGCTCCTTATATCTCTGTTCAGGATATACGCGAACACAAACCCCAGGAGCGTGACCATCACTGTTTTGACCCCTGCATAGATCAGCGTATTGACAAAAGCGACCGGAACCTTAGAGCTTTGGATAATAGATAAAATATTTTCCAGGCCAACGAATTTCAGGTCACTCGTCCTTGCAGCGCTCCAGTTTGTAAATGCATAATAATATCCGGCTGTAGACGGGATAATAAAAAAGATTGTAAAAACGACGGCAGGAATGACGGCCAGATAAAGCGGATAGATCTTTTTTCTGTTCATATGTACCTCCAATTCAGTAAAACAAAGCGTATATTACAGTTTCAGGTTTGAGATATCCTCAAACCTGAAACTGCTGAAAACATGATTATCTCTTATCCTATTTATTCCTGCTCAAATGATTTCAATGTGGCGATCCGGTCGTCGTCGATCAGCTTGATACATTCCTCGACTGTAATGTCGCCGGACATCAACTGGAGCAGCGCCTTGCCGCCCTCCCCCTGGTTGTATCCTACGATCTTGGGCTGTGCTGAAGAAGCGCGGATCAACTGGTCTACACTGTCCTTATTCTCCTCATACTGGGTGGAGTTTACATTTGTAGTCTGACCTTTGAATACGGCAGCCGTGGAGATTCCGTCAAATGCCTGATTATAATTCTCCGGCACGGACATGAAGTTGATAAAATCCTTGGCTTCTTCTACATGATCTCCATTTTTATTTGCCATCATCAGATTGACATTGCCGCCCTCATAGGTTCCTTCCTCACAGGTTCCCATAAATACCGGCATAATGCCGAAATCTTCCCCAGCATAATCATAGGATTCGCTGTCATAATCCGTATCAAACCAGGTATCCCAGCAGAACAGCATGGCCGCTTCTCCGGTGCCTAAGACCTCACTGCAGTAATCCCATGTGTCGGATGCAAAATTCTTTCCAAAGTAGCCTTTTTCCGCGGCAGAGAGGAACCATTCACACATGGAGGTAAATTCCGGGATTTCCGCGTAGGTAAGCTCCCCGGCGTTGAGCTGTTCGATATATTCCGGATGCTCCTCCAAAACCGGGTCCAGCGCAAACTGGTACAGGATCGGCCAGCTGTCCGCAGCCGCCAGATAGATGGGCTGTATATCATTTTCCAGCAGCTTGTCGCAGACCTTGTCAAATTCTTCCTGTGTCTTAGGCTGGCTGATTCCAAGCTCATCGAAGATTTTTTTGTTGTAGAAGCATCCCGAATTGGAAGCCTCCCAGAAAGGAAGTCCGATGATCTTGTCATTGTAGGTCGCCTGGGGCAGTACGGAATCCTGGATATCCGATACCCACTCGGCGTCCGTCCAGTCTACGAAGTTTTCCTCCGGGTTGAAGTTTTTCAGATTGCTGTTTCCGAAGTGTACATACAGATCCGGAATATCGCCGGTGGTAAACTTGGTAAGCGCGATGGTTTCCGCATTATCCGTATCCAGACCCTGCTGGTCGATCTTGTTTCCGCTTTCTTCCTCCCAGAGGGAAATGATCTTCTGCATGTAGGGCTTGGCCATATCATCTGCATTGCAGTACAGCGTCAGGGTTACGCCGCCGCCGGTATTGGAAGCGCTTTCTGTCTCTGCCTGTTCAGAACTCTCCCCATTGCTTCCGGAACCGCCCCCGCTGCCTCCTCCGCAGCCGTACAGAGTCACAACAGCCAACATACCTGTCAACAGCAGCACCATTTTTCTTTTCATGTCTTTTCCTCCTTAAACGTATTGGTTTCGAACAGCAAGCAGGACAGGAATACAGTTGTTCCAGCATAGACCGTCTCTTGCTGTTCTGTGATTTAGCAATATTATACAAAGACGGAATATTTTCCACCATGGACATTTGTCGGTTTTCACATGTACTTTTTGCTGATTTGCATATTAGCCGTCTTTTTTTGATTGGAATGTGGTATAATAAGCAGCAGAAATACATCATGAAACATTAGTTTTTCCGTAATTGGAGTGATTTATGAAATTTAGAAAACTGTCATTTCAGAAAAAAATATATATTTCCTGCTTTGCGCTGAATCTGGTTCTTCTGCTGTCCTGTTCGATCTTCTTTTATTACTATACGGCAGATTCTCTCAGGGAAAATACGCAGGACACGATCGTAGGAAATGCATCCATGCTGTGCAAGGAGCTGGATATGCTTTTACGCATTGGAGACAATACATTAAAAGATCTGCAGACGGATTCCTCCCTGATCTCGATCTCCAGAAATATCGGGGATTCCTCCGAAAACTACTTTGCCAATCATGTTTCTGAGAGATATTTGTTTCAAAATGCATTCCGCTCCGTTTTGATTTCTCAGAATCTGAAAGGGTCCATCAGCTATATAAGCGGTTTTTATGACAACGTCGGAGTGTCCGCTTCCGCCGGTGCGTCCAGGAATATTTCCAAAGTGAATCTGAAAAAAATAAAGGAGTTGGAAAGCCTGATGGAGAACACCTCCTTTTCCTCTTACCTTCCGCCCCATGAGGATTACTGGGGACAGGGAAAAACCGTATTTTCCGTAGTCCGCGTTATGCGTGACACATACCACAGATACGGGCTTCTGATTCTGGATTTTGACATCTCTTATTTCGCAGATTTTTTGGAGGATTTTGAAAATCCGGATGATTTTTCCATTGCCATACTGGATGAGGAGCAGAACTTCGTATATTCAAGCGATTCAGAGCAGGATCAGGAACACTTTTATGAGTCCTGCAGGGAAGCGCTGCAGTCCCGCAGCAGAACCTTTTCCTGTGACCAAATGAGTATCAGCGGCCTGGAAGTGTCCGGGGCAGCAGGGTGGACGTTTATACTCAGCAGCAGTATCGCGGGATACCTGGTTTCAAAAAAATCTACGCTGGTCATTGCCGCTGCAATGTTCTTTATCCTGTTTCTCATCACCGCCGCTTTTTTGTTCCTGATGTCTCACGGGCTGACCAGGCCGCTAAAGCAGCTTGTGAGCCAGTTAAAGAACCTGGAACCGGGAAGAAATATCAATATGCAGGCAGTATCCTCGGATAATGAGATCACAATTCTGGCGAACGCAATCCAGGCATTTCTGGCAGAAATATATGACCAGAACCAACGGCTTACGGAGGCGCACCGGCGCACGCTCCAGGCACACTACGACGCAATGGAGGCACAGTTGAACCCGCATTTTCTGTATAATACGCTCTCAGTCATCGGTATGACAGGATTAAGCGGCGGCAATACGGCGGTCTCGGATATGTGCAGCCAACTGTCCAGCCTGCTCCGCTACTCATTGTCCTATATCGGGCAGAGCGTCCGGCTGGAACAGGAGATCACCAATGCCGGGAGCTACCTCTATATCATGAAAATGAGATACGAAGAAAAGCTGGAATATGAATGGGAGCTGGATGATTCACTGAACAGGATCTCCGTCCCCAAGCTGATCCTTCAGCCGCTCGTTGAGAACTGCTTTCATCACGGCTTCCAGCAGACGGAGCAGGAGATCTGCCCGCCGTGGAAGATCCGGATTCGCTCTTTTCAGGACGATACCTGCTGGTATCTTTCCGTGATCAATAACGGCGCGCCTTTTAAAGAAGAAAATCTGGAGCGCCTGCGCCTGCGGCTGGAACAGTTCCGGTTTCCGGAATATGAAGAAGACATGGGGAACACTCTGCAGGCACACCAGGGCTTTGGCCTTGAAAATACGATCCTGCGGCTGAATATCTATTACCGGGGGGAACAATATTTCAGGGCAGGTACGACAAGGCAGGGAGAAACGGCCGTGACCATCGGCGGGCCGCTCCATCCAAAGAAACCGTTTGTTGCTGTCCAGGGAACTTTCAAAGGAGGAACGCATGATACAAGTTATGATCGTAGAAGACGAACCTGCGATTGCCAGGGGGCTGTCCCTGATGATCAGCCGGAATTATCCTGACTTTCAGGTGATCGGTACGGCCGGAAACGGAAAAGAAGGGGTTCAAAAAATTCTCGCTCTGACGCCGGATCTTATATTCGCTGATATCAACATGCCGGTCATGAACGGGCTGGATATGATCCGCCAGGTTCAGGAAGCCGGTTTTTTTACAAGGTGTGTGATCCTGACCGGATACGCGGAATTTGAATATGCACGCACCGCCATCCATCTGGGGGTTACGGATTTTCTCTTAAAGCCCATCTCGTCAGATACACTGGATGAGATCCTGATTTCCTGCAGGCAAAAGAACCAGAAGGAACTGCGGATTCTGCAGGCAGAATATCTGCAGCGCTGCATGCACCACAGCTCTGGGGCGTCGGATATGAAAAATCCGCTTACCGGTTATACATGTACCTTGATGCTGGTCCTGTCCGGCCCGGTCTGCGGCAATATTTATAATGAAGTGCTGTTTGATTCCGTTCCGGTATCTATAGATACGGGAATCAGGCAGGAGATAGAGGACACATTTCAAGCCGCCTTTTTCCCGCTTCGGGGGAGGCACTATAATGAATGTCTTTGCGCCCTTGTATCTCCAAACCTGCAGCCTGTCGATGTAAAAGCGGCGGCCAGGAAGCTGTATGCCTCCTTTCCCTCCTCCGGCACGTACAGGAACCTGTTCATTTCGGAACAGGCCGTTGACGGCAGGGGAATCCATGAGCTGTCGCGAAACATGTACCTGTATGCGTTGCTGCGGAATCCTTTTGGCTTCGGTCAGATTGACATGGTCAGGCAGATCCCTGACGATAAGATCCGCATTTCCAGAGAAATCAGGCAGATCTGCCTGGACATTGGGGAGCACCCTGACCAGGAAACGCTTCGTGAAGCCATTCATGGGATGCTTCAGCTCTGCCGGGAGGAAAAGGTTACCCAGCTTCAGCTCACGTCCGATCTGCGCTATTTCATCAAAACGGTGGTCCCTGGTTCTCTGGATGAGCAGATGATTTATCCGGATGCTGCGGAAATCGTCTCCTCCTGTTTTTCTTATGAGGAACTGGAACAGGATCTGTTCTTTGAACTGGAACGGCTCTGCAACCTCAATACGCCCGGCCTGGCAAACAGCGAGCAGTCTCTTGCAAAACAGGTGCGGAACTGGTTGGATATGAACTTTACGTCTCAGATTACGTTTAAAATTTTCCAGGATATCTTCGGGCACAATGAAAAATATATTTCTACCCTGTTTAAGGCCGAATTTGGGATTTCACCCATCAAATATCTGGGGAACCTCCGGCTGGACATGGCCCGGAAGCTGATCCGCAATAATCCGGATCTCTTATTAAAGGATGTGGCTGAGATGGTCGGATACACGGATGCGTTTTACTTCAGCCGGGTTTTCAAATCCCACGAAGGAATCTCTCCCAGCCAGTATGCCAAGCTGATGAAAGAAACCTGCAGAGGTCCGGAACCGCAGGCTAAAGCCGGCCGCGATTCCGAATAGTCACAAAAAATCCATCCCCCTACTTCCGAAAGATCACCGATTCATAAGGCCGGAGCACAGGCCCCCGGTAGCCGCCTTCCCGGTCGTAGGAGGACAAAAGAACCTCCCCGGCGCCGTCCAGCAGGGCGGCCGGGATCTCATGCTCCTGACGGGAGAAATTGTGGAATGCCAGCAGGGTTTCCTCTGCCGTGCTTCTGGTCAGAGCGAACAGATCTTCCTGTCCTGTTTCCAGGAAAACCAGATCCCCCCGGGATAAGGCCGGGGATTCTTTGCGCAGTGCGATCAGCTTCCGGTAGCACTGGTAGACCGAGTGGGAATCCCGGCGTTGGGTTTCCACGTTGATCTCCCTGGTATTGGGATTGGTTTTCAGCCAGGGGGTGCCGGAAGTAAAGCCGCCTGTCTCGGAATTGTCCCACTGCATGGGAGTCCGGGCATTGTCCCGGCTTTCAAGCTGCGCCTGGGCCAGGGCGGCCTCCGGGGTCATGCCGGAAAGCAGGTACTGCTGGTACTGATCCCTGGTGCTGGGATCGTCATAATCTTCGATGGAGGGCAGTTTTACGTTGGTCATCCCGATCTCCTCGCCCTGGTATACATAGGGCGTGCCCGGCAGGCTGTGAAGGAACATGGCCAGAAACTTCGCGGAGACCTCCCAGTACTCCCCGTCGTCGCCGTAGAGGGACACCTGCCGGGGCTTGTCGTGGTTGCTGAAAAACCTTGCCCACCAGCCGTCCTCCTTCATGGCCTGATAGGTTTCCTCAATATCCTTTTTCAGCCTTTTTGGCGACCAGGTGTCGATCTCTGTTTTCGGAAGCACGAAGGGGATCACCATGTCAAATTCTTCCCGGTCCGTTTTCACATAATTGCCCAGCTCTTCTACGGTGGGCGCCGCTACCTCGCCGACAGTCAGGATATTGCGGGGGGCAAACACCCGCCGGTTCATTTCCCGGATATAGGCGTGTGTGCCCGGACGGCAGATCAGGCAGTCCGGAAAGGAGTAGCCGTCCGGCCGGGGCGGCAGCGTGGAATCGGGGAAATCCAGGGGCTTGTCCAGGTAGCTGATGGCGTCCACCCGGAAGCCTTCCACCCCTTTGTCCACCCACCAGTTCATCATTCCAATGACCTCATCCCGAAGCTCCTGGCAGGCCCAGTTCAAGTCCGGCTGCTTTTTGGAAAAGTAATGGAAATAATATTGGCCCCGTTCGGGTACATATTCCCAGGCGCTCCCGCCGAAAGCGGAAGCCCAGTTGTTTGGTTCATGGCCGTCCACCGGGTCGCGCCAGATGTAATAATCGGATTTGGGATTCTCCCTGGACGACCGGGATTCGATGAACCAGGGATGCTCATCTGAGGAATGATTTACCACCAGGTCCATGATCACGCGGATACCCTTCTGCCTGCAGGCGTCCCGCAGGCGGTCCCAGTCCTCCATGGTGCCAAATTCCTCCATGATCTCCTGATAGCCGGAAATATCATAGCCGTTATCGTCATTGGGCGAGCGGTAGACCGGGGAAAGCCACAGGGCGTTGATGCCCAGCTCCTCCAGGTAGTCCAGCTTCTGCAAAATACCGGGCAGGTCCCCGATGCCGTCCCCGTTGGAATCATAAAAGCTTCGGGGGTAGATCTGGTAAACGACCAGGTCTTTGATCCAACTTTTCTGTTCTGTCATAAGTATTCCTCCTAGTGCTGTATTTTTTCCATTATATACCTTTTTGGAAGGAATAGTAACCTCAGAAAGCTTTTTTTTCACAAAATACTTGACTGTATACCTGGTATATACTTTAAAATATGTACAAGAAACACGGGATTTTACCGAATGGACGAGGGGGTGTGTGTTTGAACACAAAACAGATTGAAGAGCTGACCGGGATTACCAGACAGAACATTCGTTACTATGAGCGGCAGGGTCTGCTGGAGCCGGCCAGGGATACAGGCAATGCATACCGGGATTATTCCGAGGAAGATTTCAGGAGGCTTAAGCTGATCAAAATGCTCCGTATGCTGGACATGCCGATCAAGGAGATCGGGCAGGTGCTGGACGGAACGCTTCCATTAAAGGAGGCCGCCGCAAGACAGCAGGAAGCCCTCCTGCAGCAGCAGAAGCAGATCCAGGCCGCGGTGGAGGTCTGCACGAATATCCGAAAGGAAAAATCAGAGGTCATTGACGTGGACAGCTACCTGGACCGGATGGAGAATATGGCGAAAAGCGGAAGTGTATTCGCGCGGATCGTGGATGATTACAAGCAGGTGGCGGAGGAAGAACGGCAGCGGCAGTTTTCCTTCTATACGGAACACCCGGTGAATACGGCGGGGATGTTTGAGGAGGAACTGCGGAAATGGGCCAAGGGGGAACAGCGGAAGTTCCGAATGGTCCGTCCGGGCAAGTATCCGGAATTTACCCTGGATGGGGTCTCCTATACGGCAGCGCGCACGGTGGAGCAGGACCAGGAGACGAAGGAACCCCGGACGCGGATCATCTGCAGCAGAAAGGATGACGAGAAGGTAAAAAAGGAGATCAGGGGAAACCGAAGAGCCCTGCTTCAGGGGATCTATTCGGTGGGAACCAATATCCGGCTGCACCGTTTCAAGAGCGTCCTGAATGGGGCGATCAGTATGATGACCGTGGTGGTGCTGGTATTTTATCTGGGAAACCTGGTCAGCGCCAGGGGGCAGTTTGAAGCGCTGCCGGAGGCGATCCCGGTGCGGGCTACGGTGCTGAACGCGGAAGGAAGCCTGAACAGCGGACTGTTTATCCGGCAGCAGGTGCTGGACACGGTCTATGCATCCCCTTATATATGGAAGATACGGGAGACGGCGGAACTGATCGGGTATACGCAAAAAGATGGGGGAAGCGGAGCAGGAGACACGTTGCAGACAGACGAGTTTCGAATCCTGGGCGTCAACGACCTGGAATCTGTCTTTGAGGACTGTGAAAAGGATCTGACCTGGGCAAAGGGCTGGGACTGGGACCGGTTTCAGGAGAGCACCGGAGTGTGCATCGTGGGAACCACATTTCTGCAGGGCCGGGATCTGGAGCCGGGAGACCGTCTGGATTGCGCTCTGGAACACTACATCCAGGTATATAATTTTCTGGAGCGGGAAGAGCTGAAACCGCTGGAAATGGAGATCGTCGGGGTGATTGACGACAGGGAAGCCGGGGAATCCACGGCCGCGGAGGTGGTGCTTTCCCTGGAGGCGGTGCGGCAGATCTATGAAGAAAATGACAAGGTTTATTTCGCGTCTTCCCTGAGATTTACCGTGAAAGAGCCGATGAAGCTGAACGAATTGAAGCAGGATTTGAAAGAACCCGGGCTGACTTCCGTAGTTCCCGGATCTTCGAAGAATTACGCGGGCTGCGCGCTGCGGATGGAGGACGATGTATTCATCCAGGCGGCCCTGGGGCTGGAAAAAAGCATCTCCCTGCTGGAAGGGTTTCTGCCCTTTGTACTGCTGATTGTGGGGCTCTCCGGGTATATCGTACCCCACCTGCTGCTCCAGAGCAGGAAGGGTGAATACGCCATCATGCGTGCACTGGGAACAGGCAGAAAACGCTGTACGCGGATCTTTTTTGCGGAGCATATGCTACTGGCGGCGGCCGGCGGCGCGGCCGGAACGGTGCTGGGCGCGGTTTTCGGAACCGCGGACATTTTGACGGTATGTATGGTGTGGATACTCTTTTTGTGCTGTTACGCCCTGGGAGCGGCTGTGGCTATATGGATGTTTGGCAGAATGAGCATCGCGGCTGTGCTGACGCATCAATAGGCGGCAGGGATAGATGAAGGAAGGATTCGGCGATCCATTTGCTGTGTAAATGGGTTTCATAGTGATAGAAAGGGACATCAATGGAAAAAATCAGAGTAGAAAATGTGAGTTATTCTTATCAGAATCAATATCAGAAGATCCAGGCGGTGAAGGAAGTGAGCTGTTCCTTCGAAGCCGGGAATATGTATGCCATCACCGGGGAGAGCGGCTCAGGGAAGAGTACCTTCCTGTCCCTCCTGGCAGGTCTGGACTGTCCGGAATCCGGCACGATCCTGGTAGACGGGGACAATCTTCTGGAAATGGACCGGGATGCCTACCGGAGGAAACAGGTTTCCATGATCTACCAGGCATTCCACCTGTTTCCGCTTTTAAACGCCCTGGAAAATGTCATGTACCCGCTGGAGCTGCAGGGACTGTCCCGCCGGGAAGCCCGGCAGCAGGCGGCGGAGTGCCTGGAAGAGGTGGGGCTGGGGGAAAAGATCCTGAAACAGTACCCCAAAATGATGAGCGGCGGGGAGCAGCAGCGGGTCGCCATCGCCCGGGCCATGGCGGCGCAGGGGAAAATTTTACTTGCGGACGAGCCTACCGGGAACCTGGACTCGGAAAATGAAGCGCATATTGTAGAGCTGCTGAGAAGGCTGGCCCATGAAAGGGGCTATCTGGTGATCGTAGTGACCCACAATCCGGAGATCGCCCGGCAGGCAGATCAATGCATAACAATGAAGGACGGAAGGATGGTTTAAGATGACGCTTTATTATGGTATAAAACAGATCCTGCGGAGTCCCTTAAAGAGCATCCTGTTCCTCCTGCTGGCCGGAGTTTCGGCGTTTCTGCTTGTGCTGGGGAGCAGCCTTTGGGAGATCAACCGCACGATGCTGGAGGAATTTGAGGATCTGTTCATGACGGTGGGGACGGTGGAGCAGAAGATCGACCACGTAGAGACTTATAAAATTTGGGACGCCGGAAACGGTTATGAATACGGCCAGACGGGAATACGCGGGGAACGGATTCCCAGCGCGGTCATGGATTTTGAAGGGGCCGGTTATATACTGGAAGCGAAGCAGAGGCCCAATTTTGGCGCGCTGGTGGATCAGAAGGCGGGAGCTATGCCATACATGTTTATCATCGTAGAGGCGACGCCCATAGAGTCGGGGACGGCAGATGAGTCATTTCCCATGCGTGCGGAAAAGGTTCTTTCAGGAGATGAATATGAACTGAAAGAGGGAGATATTTTTTACATCTGCGACCACCATATGGAGGAAGCCAGGAGCTTTGAGGCAGGAACGACATATATCATGATGCTTAACTATGCCGGCTGGGTTCATGGGTCAAAGGTGGAACACATTGCCCCGGAGGATTTTGTGCCGGAATTTTTCCCGGTAAACAGTGTGGCCTCGTATCAGTATACCATGGAGGGCGAACGGGTCTATGATGCTGTAGCAGAAGCGGAAGAGGAGTATGACATTGATATTGTAACAGAAGATTTTTACGAGACGGAGCGGGGAAAACGCTGGCTGGAAATGGCAAAAACACGGGATTATCTGTTTTATACGGTTCCTGTGATGCCTATAGACAAGACAGAGCTTTTGATGCCCTTCTA
Organism: Schaedlerella arabinosiphila; assembly: GCF_003885045.1. GTDB lineage: Bacteria > Bacillota > Clostridia > Lachnospirales > Lachnospiraceae > Schaedlerella > Schaedlerella arabinosiphila. The sequence continues at coordinate 862,650 of NZ_RHJS01000002.1, forward strand.
TTGGAAAGACGCGCAGATTTCAAAAGGAAGGGATATTACAGAGGAGGAGTACGCAGAAGGAAAACCGGTCTGCCTGATTTCTTCCAGTCTGGCCGTGCTTTTACGAAAGGAAGCCGGAGACAAGCTCACGCTTCCGCTCTATTGCGCAGATTATTCCCCAACGCAGAAAGAGGCGATGTGGGTGGCTTCCATTTTAAACGCCGAGGGAAAGGCATATCCGATATTCCATGAGCAGGAGTATGAGATCGTTGGGATCTATACGGCCGCGTCGGCTACAAAAAATGGATATGAATTGTGTATCAATCAGGTGATCATTCCCTGGAATGCCGTTCCTGAAAATTCCTGGGTGGATCATATCGCAGGAATGGGGTATATGACCGGCGGCAATACCTCCTTTGAGATTCCCAACGGGACCATCGAGGATTTCATGGCCGCATGGGAGAAGCAGGGCGTGGAAGAGCTGGAGCTCCGGTTCTATGACAACGGGTATACCAATCTGCAGACCGGACTGGAGAGCAGAAAGCTGATGGCGGTCATCTTTCTGGCCAGCGGGTGTATACTGGCGCTGATGATCCTGTGCTTCTTCGCAAACACCTTCATCACCGGACAGCGTCAGCGGATCGCGGTGGAACGGCTGCTTGGACGGACGAAAGGGCAGTGCGCCTTTTCCCTTCTGACGGGATTTTTCCTGCTTGCGGCATTGGGCACGGCGGCAGGCTGCGGGGCGGGACGGATGGCCGCGGATCGGGCGGTGGAGGCCACAGAGCAGACCATGGAATTTGACAAAGCCTTCAGCAGCGCGGTGATCGCCCAGGCGGATACAGAAGAAATAGAAATCTCCGGGGCAGGGCAGAAGGCAGATGCGGGGACGGCGGTTGGGGCTGGAATCGGGCTGGTTCTGGCAGCAGTGCTGATCGGCTCCGGGTTCATGGGGCAGGCGCTGAGGAAAGAACCGCTGCAGATCCTGGGGGAATTGGAGGAATAGATATATCAGGGGGACGCAAATGGAAAAAATCAGAGTAGAACACAAGGTTCGGGCGCAGGGAGTGTTTATGACGATTTACTACAGCATGAAGCAGATCCTGCGCAGCCCCGTGAAAAGCACCCTGTTCCTTCTGCTGTCCGGTGTTTCGGCATTTCTGCTGACGCTGGGCGGCAATCTTTGGGCGGTCAACCTTGCCATGCTGGAGGAATTTGAGGAGATATTTGTTACGGTGGGGACGGTGGAGCAGAAGATCGACCACGTAGAGACTTATAAAATTTGGGACGCAGAAACGGATGACAGATATGATCAGCGGGCAGTACACGGGAAACGGATTTCCGATGAGGTCATGGATTTCGAAGGGGCCGGTTATATTCTGGAGGCGAAGCAGAGGCCCAGCTTTGGAGCGCTGGTGGATCAGAGGGTTATGGGCAGCGTCTATGATTCTCTGATCGTAGAGGCAGCGCCCGTAGAGTCAGGCAGGGCGGACGAATCATTTCCCATGCGCGCCGAAAAGGTTCTGGCAGGCGATGAAGCTGTATTGAAGGAAGGCGATATTTTTTATATCTGCGACCATTACCGGGAAGAACCCAGGAGTTTTGAGGCGGGAACAACGTATATTATGACTCTGGGCCACGTAAATGAGGTACATGGTTCCAGGGTGGAGCACATTGCCCCGGAGGATCGTGTGCCGGAATATATGCCGGACAACAGTGTGGCCTCTTACCAGTTTACGATGGACAGGGAGCTGATTTACGATGCCGTAGCTGAAGCGGAGGACGAGACGGCCTTTGACGTGGTCACGGAAGGCTTTTACGAGACAGCGCGGGGCAGGCGCTGGCTGGAGCTTGTAAGATCATTCGACTGCCAGGCTTATACCATTCCGGTGACCCCGGTGGACAAAACCCTGCTTTTGATGCCTTTCTATTGGAAAGAGGCACAGATCTCGAAAGGGAGGGACATCACGGAGGAGGAGTATGCCGAAGGAAAACCGGTCTGCCTGATCTCATCGGAGCTGTCCCTGGTTCTCAGGAAAGAGGTCGGGGACAGGCTTGCGCTTCCGCTTTACTATGCAACCTATTCCGAGGTGAGTAAAATGGGGATTCAGGCAGCGTCTGTTTTGAATGCCCAGGGAAAGGTCTATCCGGTGTTTGACGAGCAGGAGTATGAGATCGTCGGGATCTATACGGCCGCATCGGGAGCAAGAAACGGATATGAGATGGGGCGCCATCAGGTCGTGGTTCCCTGGAATGCCATACCCGAAAACTGCTGGGCGGATAACATCGCGGGGAACGGGCCCATGCGGGGCTTCAACACCTCTTTCCAGATTCCCAACGGAACCATCGGGGACTTTATGGCCGCATGGGAGAAGCAGGGCGTGGAAGGGCTGGAGATCCGATTCTACGACCGCGGGTATTCCGATTTAAAAAACGGGATCGAGAGCAGGAAGCTGATGGCGGTCATCTTTCTGACTGGCGGATGTGTGCTGGCGGTGCTGATCCTCTGTTTTTTCAGCCATCTGTTCATCACAGGACAGCGAGGGCGGATCGCGGTGGAGCGGCTGCTGGGACAGACGAAACGGCAGTGCGCCCTCTCCCTTTTGACCGGATTTTTCCTGCTTGCGGCAGCAGGCACGGGGGCAGGCTGCGGGGCGGGCCAGATGGCCACGGGCCGGGCGGTGAAGGCCGCGGAGCAGACTACGGAATTTGACGCCGCATTCAGCAACGCGGTGATCGTCCAGACGGATACAAAAGAGAATATGCTGCCCGCTGCAAAGGAGAAGCACGGCCCAGGAGCCGCCGCCGCGGGAATCGGGATGCTCCTGGGGGCAGCGCTGATCGGCTTTGGGGTGATGAGGCAGGAGCTGAAAAAGGAGCCGCTGAAGATGCTGGGGGAGATGGAGGAGTAGGCGGGAGTATACCGTATAAGGATTGTGGGAATCGGGATGTTCCTGGGTTGGGGATAAGAACGGCAGATGTGGGAGGAAATCCCGTATCTGTCGTTTTTTGATACCATCGTATGAAGAAAGGCTGCCGGTGGCAGGTTTTCCGTATAGAAAAACTTCGCAGAAAACAAGGATGTCGTTCAGGCCGGACCAGTCCGGTATTGGGTGTCTGGTGGTACCGAAATAAGAAAGGAACCTAAAAGGAATAAAAAAGGAGACACTAAATCAACATTGTGTTTGTATTACATTTATGATACAATGTTATTACAAAATCAATGGAGGTACAATATGGCTACACTACAAATCCGTATTGATGATACATTAAAAAAGCAAGCAGATACTTTGTTTTCCAGTCTTGGTTTGGATACATCAACAGCAATACGCATTTTTTTGAATGCTTCTATAGAAAATGACGGAATCCCATTTCCTGTTCAGCATAAATCCATACCTTATTCTCTTCAGGAAGCCGTCTATGACAGCCGGTTTCGGAGAAATCTTAACGGTCCTTTTGACAATGCAGAGGATGCTGTTGCATCTATGTTAGAGGATTGACCTATGTATAAAATTGTTTACACCAACCGTATGAAAAAAGATGTTAGGCTGATAAGAATAATATTTCCAGAGACATAGATTCAGCCGCAAAGAAGAAACAACTTGATGTATTATAGAAAATCAGTACCGGGAATGTGGCACTGTGTGATGAGCGTTTTTATTTAAAATCAGGTACACAGGCTAAATTAGAGTTCAACTTGGCGGCATAGGGGATTCGAAAGCTTGCATTACTATGGTTGCTAATTAAAAATGGGACTTTGGGAGGTTCTGAGCTTTTTTGGATGAACCGGAGGCTAATATCAATCCAAAATATATTCCGGTTTTGGCAGAATTGCTGATTATGTTGGAAAGTGAAGGCGTTCAGGTATTTGTGTCCACACATGATTATTTCCTGGCAAGGTATATTGAAGTAAAACGCGGAGCGGACATTGATGTTCAGTATATTTCCCTGTATAAAGAGGAGGACAATACCGTGATGTGGGAAACGGCAGAGGAATTTGAACTGCTGAAGCAAAACTCGATTATGGATACATTCAGTCAGCTTTGCAGAGAAGAGATTTGGGGGATTGATGTGGCTTTTCTGAATGAACAACTTGCCGGAAAGTACAAGCTGACATGCCGAGAGGGAAAGAACGATAATTTACTTCAACAAGCAATCGCTTTATATGAGCATCTGCTTGATGAGTCAGACTGGCCAACAGTTACAATTCTTGATATTGCTGAAAAAGTAGCTATGGGACCTTTCGGCTCTAATATAAAGGTTTCTACATTTGCTCCAGCAGGTATTCCTATTACAAGATTCAGAATGGAGATTAACGAATGACGATTCTAAATGAATTAGATTCCACTTGTGGACTCTCTGACGAGGAGTTAACGGTAAGATTCAGGGAATCTATAAGGATTGATAATGAGGTTAGAAAAATAAAGGGTTTGCCTATTGCAGGATATGACGATAAAACTCAGAAGGCGTACCTTGAATATCCGGACGGGAGGCGCGAATATGTCGGGAAATGATGTGGTATGGCTTCCAGAAGTCATTGTATTTGCCGGTCTAAATGGAAGCGGCAAATCAACAATCACCCGAATGGCAAAGATTGGAGGTGAGTATATCAATGCAGATATCAATGTTGCAAGAGTGAATGCAAGAGAAGCGCTGGGAGGGCATGGCGTTCCGGAAGAAAAAATTAGATCCAGATATGATAAAGCGCTGGCGCTGATTCCAAAGTTCGTTGAGATTTGCGATATCCTGCACATATATGATAATACGCAGGAACCGTTCAGAATATTTAAGAAACGCAAAGACGTATATTATCGTTGGAGTAATCAATATTGGAGTAATGATGATATCAAAAAATTAAGTGGAATTGCAGAATATGCGAATTAATTAATAGATATTATAGAAGTTATTTGCTGTTCTATACCTCTCTGTGAGTGGCGGGAGTCAAAGCTTGGGACTGCCACTTCGTAGCCTTTCTCTAAAAAACGAAGGAGGAAAGACATTGAGGGTTGTTCTGAGAAATCCTTAAAGTATTATCGAACAACGATAGAAGCGATGCTTGCAACCATTGGAAAAGGAGTTTTGCATATCAAGACAGAAGATTTGAGGGAATATCTGACAAATTACCAGGAAGAAAAGAAATCCAGCAAGGTAACGATCGATAACATTCGGAGAATCTTGTCAAGTTTTTTTACTTGGCTGGAGGATGAGGATTATATATTAAAAAGCCCTGTACGAAGGATACATAAGGTTAAGGCTGCTACGGTAGTAAAGGAGACATATTCTGATGAGGAAATAGAAGTCATGAGGGATGGCTGCGATAATCCAAGAGATTTAGCTTTAATTGATATGCTTGCATCGACAGGGATGCGTGTTGGGGAATTAGTTCTTTTGAATCGGGAGGATATAAATTTTGAAGAGCGGGAATGTGTAGTCTTTGGTAAAGACAGCAAAGAGCGCATCGTTTACTTTGATGCGGGAACAAAGATACATTTGCAGGAATATCTTGAAGGACGAACAGATGATAACGAGGCGCTGTTTGTTTCGTTAAAGGCCACTTATGACAGGTTGCAGATTGGCGGTATTGAGGTTAGGCTTAGGAATCATCACGCTCATATCGTCCAAGGAAATAAACTTTGTGATACTCGCTATCTATGCTATTTTATTGAATAGCATAGATTTATCTGGTTATATTACTGGATCAGCTCAACCCAAGTTAAGTCAATCTAATTTGAATGCGATTACGTTGTTTCTTCCAGAAATTAATGTGCAAAGAAAGATTGTAGAATATCTTTATATGCTTGATAAGAAGATTACCGTCAATCAACTGATAAACAGAAATGAAAGTAGGTATATATGCTTAATATTAAAACAATAGCAGATGATGCAGACATTATTGTAAATGGATATGCATTTAATCGTTATGAGAATGGCTATCGTGTGCTAAATTTACACCGGAGTGATAAGGCGGCAGTATTTTCTCAGGAAGGTGAGGTGCTTGAGACAAGCATGGATGATATTGAACTCAGCATTGTAAGTGATTATTTAAGAGAAAATAGAAAATACATGGAGGATTAAGATGCCAAAATACTATGAATTTAAAGTGGCAGGATACTATTTGTATTTTCATCATTTTGTGTTGTTGAATGTATACATGCGCATGCAAGCGATCAAAAACTTACGGAAGCTGGTTCCGCGAAATTTTTTGTGAAGGATAATGGAGATTCAGTTTTACAGAATCGGGGGAGATTGAAGGACAGGGAAATCAGAAAAATATAAGATTTTATAAAACAGCATTATAAAGAAATGTATAAGAAATGGTCTGACTACAGTCAAGAGGGATTTTATGAATATAAATAGAAATTGACGGAGAATAACAAAGATCCGGAAGAGTGGCGCAGTGTAATTGGAAATAAGCATCATAAGGATGAATTAGCAAAAAAATTTAAAGATAATGACAGTCCTTTGAAAATTGCGATTGTTGTAGATATGTGGCTGACTGGATTTGATGTTCCATCCATGGCAACCATGTATGGAGAATGGACATAATAAAAACAAAAAAGACAAAATGCGGATATCCGTTTTTGTCTTTTTTTGTTACCTTATATGCAGAAAAGCACAGGAGGATAAAGGAAATGTTATCAGAATGTTATTACGGAGTGGGGGGATCCCTGATCCAGTGGGAAGGAGAGACCGGCGTACTACAAGGCTGGCGCGCCGGAAATAACTGATGGACGTGTGGGGAGACCTGCGGTTTTATGAGGTCTGACAGTACAATAGAGGAAGGAGACAGGATAATATGGAAACAATCGAGAAATATGGGATCTTTGAATATACTGTAAAAGGAGTGCCGTCTTCTGCCCCGACGGAAGGGGCCGCCACATTCCGGAATGGGGAAACCGTGCGGCAGGTGCATGCCTTTCTGACAGGGGCAGGGGAATATAGAATCCGCTTCATGCCGGAAGAAGAGGGGCTGTGGAATTATCAGATTTCTATCTGCGGCAGGGAGCAGGAAGGAACCCTCCAATGCGTGCCGAATACCGGAGAGAATCATGGAAAAGTCATGGCTGACGGAGATTGCTTCCGGTATACGGACGGCGAAACCTATATCCCCTTTGGAACCACCTGTTATGCCTGGATCCATCAGACAGAGGAGCTGCAGGAGCAGACCATAAAAAGCCTGTCAGAATCTCCGTTTAATAAAATCCGGATGTGTGTGTTCCCAAAATCCATGCCCTATAATAACAACAACCCGGACTGCTACCCATTTTTGAAAAAGGAAGACGGAGCCTGGGATGTAAACCGTCCCGATCTGGTATTCTGGGAAAAGCTGGACAAAAGAATCATGCAGCTTGGAGAATTGGGGATCGAGGCAGACCTGATCCTGTTCCATCCATACGACCGTTGGGGCTTTGCGGAACTGAGCCAGGAGGACTCTTTGACATATCTGGAATATTGCGTTGCCCGCCTGGCTGCGTATCGGAATATTTGGTGGAGCTTGGCAAATGAATACGAGATGTTGTTTCGGAAGTCGGCGGAGGACTGGGACGCGTATGGAGAAATGCTGCAGGAGCAGGATATTTACGGGCATCTGATTTCCGTACACAATATATTCGCGCCCTATCCGAAACGGAAATGGATGACCCACTGCTCCATCCAGTACCAGGCTTCTGATCTTGACAAGGTGCTGAGATGGAGGCAGGAATATCAGATTCCTGTGGTCATCGACGAGTGCGGCTATGAGGGGGATCTGCCCTTTAACTGGGGAAGTTTGACGGCATTTGAGATGGTACACAGGTTCTGGTGGGTCATGCTGCGAGGCGGCTTCTGCACGCATGGCGAGACATTCCACAGGGAGGACGAGATACTCTGGTGGGCAAAGGGCGGCAGGCTTTATGGGGAGAGCGCGCCGAGGATTGCGTTTTTAAAAGCGCTTCTTTACAGTCTGCCCGGGAAGCGGCATTTGGCGGAAATGGACGGGAAAAATCCCAATGAAGCAGACACAAAGGATACAGAAGAAGACAGCCTGCGCCCGTTTTTGAACCGGCTTGCGGACGCTCCGGAGGAAGCCAGGGAAACATTTATGGCCGTAGTCCGCCCGCTCCGGCTGGAAGGGGAGACGTGGTATCTGGAATATTTCAACCGGAACCGTCCGGTATATGCAGACCTTCACCTGGCTAAGAACCGAAAATATAGAGCCGAGGTGATCGACATCTGGAATATGACCAGGGAAATGATCGGGGAGGATCTCAGCGGAGATGTGAGAGTCAGTCTGCCTGCGAAAGAAGGGACAGCGATTCTGGTGACAGAATTATCGAAAACAGGGCAAGATAAATACAAAAAAACAAAAATATAGATATATCAGAAACCTGAGATTGTGTAAGATATACTCAGCAAGAACGTATACGAAGATTGTAAAAACCGGGACTGCGGCCGAGATCCCGGAAAGAGAAACATGGAATCCAAAAAGGAGAAGAGGAGAAAAGAAATGGCAAGAGAATTAGGAAAAGATAAAGACGGTATACAAAAAGTCATGCGCGCGCCGGATTACGCGTCGGACGCATTGGGGCAGATCGCGCTGAATTCGATTAGCTGCCTTGCGGGTCAGATGACCTTCTTCTATACGAATAAGATGGGGATGGCGGCAGCCACAGTCGGCACGGTACTTCTGATCGCAAAAATTTTCGACGCGATCACAGACCTGTTCATGGGAAAAATCGTGGATAAGACCCATACAAAATACGGAAAAGCAAGACCCTGGCTGCTTCGGATGGTCATTCCGTCGATGATCGCGATCGTAGCGTTGTTTACCGTTCCAAAAGGCGCAGGCAATTTCCAGTACATTTATGCATTGCTCACCAATATTTTTGCGTCCGCGATCTGTTATACGGCGATCGCTGTTCCATATTACACCATGATGGCGTATAAGACCAAGAGCAGCGAAGAAAAAGGCAAGATGGGTACATTCCGTTCCGCAGTCGGATATGCCATCGGCGTAGGTCTCGGGATCGGCCTGATTCCAATTACTACGGCTTTGGGGGACGACCAGGGGGCATGGATCAAATTCGCGGTAATTTTGGCGATCCTTTCAGGCGTGGGTCTTTTCATTACATTCAAAGGCTCTAAGGAACGTTTTGCGGAAGAGGGGGAAGAGCAGGCGAAGGAAAACGAAGTCTCGATTCTTAAGGGACTGGGTATGCTGGTGAAAAATCCATACTGGATCAAGATCACCGTATTCGGGGTATGTATGAATGTGATGTACGCCATGATCATGGCCGCTCCGATTTATTATGCGCAGTGCATCGTAGGGGATATGGGATTCTACAGCACAATCAATACGATCAATCTGATTCCTTCTATTATCGGATTTTTGACCGTGGGAATCCTGATCAACAAATTCGGCCTGGCCAGGACTGCAAAATATGCAAGCATCATCGGCATCGCCGGCAGTGCTGTAAGATGTATTTTCCCGTCAAGCGTTCCGGTTACATTGATCTTTGGCTCTGTTGTCATGTATGCGACCATTCCTTTGATCTCCGTACTTCCGGCTATGGTATTGAATACTTCGGAAGTGAACATGAAGAATTTCGGCGTCCGCATCACAGGAATGACCAATGCCTCCAACAGCTTTGTGGGCAAGATCGGAAACGGCCTCGGCGGTTCCGCCATCGGCTGGGTACTGGCAGCAGGCGGTTTCGATGCGGTAGCGGCAGGCGGAGAGATTACAAAGGGTGTTACCACGGCAGTTTACGCACTGAATATTTATATCCCGCTGGCAATGTTTGTCATCATGCTCATTATCCTGGCAAAATATGATCTGGAAGATAAGATGCAGGCTCTGGCTGCAGAAAATGAAGCGAAAGCGGCAAGTAAATAAAATTCCAGCTGTGCGGTTGGATCAAATTATAAAAAAATGTCCTGCAAATATGTTTCACAGGGCATTTTTTTGACAAACACAGTAATACCCGTCAGCCTGTGAAAATAGACTTTGGCAGGGAGTACAGAAGGAGGACAAAAAATGAGATATGAATTTCCTGAGAATTTTGTATGGGGTACGGCAACAGCGGCAGCACAAGTGGAAGGCGCGCCCTTTGAGGGCGGAAGAGGGCCTTCCATCTGGGATGTATTTTCAAGGATTCCGGGCAGCATCAAGCATGGGGATGTCCCGGATGTATGCTGTGACTCTTATCACCGATATGAAACCGATGTGGAAAAACTTAAGGAGCTGGGGGTAAAGTCGTACCGCTTTTCTTTTTCCTGGTCTCGGATTATCCCGAATGGTACAGGGGAGATCAATCAGGCAGGAATCGCTTATTATAAGAAATTGATCGCCAGCCTGAAAGCGGCGGGAATCATGCCAAATGCGACTATGTATCACTGGGATCTCCCCTATGCGCTGCAGACTATGGGCGGTTTTGGAAACCGGGAGATTGTCAAATGGTTTATACATTATGCGGAGGTACTTCTGGACAATTTCGGAGAAGATGTGGATCTGTGGGTGACCTTCAATGAACCTATTGCGGTCTATGTAGGACACGCAATGGGCTGGTTTGCCCCCGGACTGCAAAATGAAGCTTATGCCCGGAAGTGCCTGCATCATCTGCTCATCTGCCACGGTGAAGCTGTGAAATTGTTTCGAAAGAGGAAGCTGAAAAATGCCCGCATCGGAATCGTGGTAGATGTGTGGAAGCATTATCCGGCCCGGGAAGGAAATCCGGCTGACGAAGCATCTGTTTTGTACAACAATGAGATCGCAGGTTACGGGATGTTTTTAAATCCATTGTTCTTGGGACAGTATTCGGATGTGCATATGAAGTATATGAAGAAGCATGATATGGTTCCGGACATCTGGGAAGGGGACATGGAAACGATCTGCCAGAAACTGGACTTCTACGGATTGAATTTCTATAACGGTTTGTTTGACAACGCAGATGAAGATACAAAAAGGAACAGAGAGCAGACCCAGACAGGAGGAAATTATCAGGAACGGCCGGAGGTTCACACCGAGATGCTGTATGATGTGCTTCATATGCTGGTGGAAAAATACCACATAGATATTCCCATTTATATTACGGAAAACGGTCTTGCGGTAGATGAGGGTGAAAGTCTGGAAGACACGCTGGATGACCAGGAGCGGATCGACTATATGAAAAGCGTTTTAATTCCGCTTCATCGTGCGATGCAGGAGGGGATTGATGTGAGGGGTTACTATGCATGGTCTCTGATGGATAATTTTGAATGGTCGGCGGGATTTGACGCACGGTACGGACTGTATTATACGGACTATGAGACGATGGAGCGGCTACCGAAAAAAAGTGCGCTCTGGTACGCAGAAGTTATACGCAATCATGGGTTTGAAGAGGAGTAAAGAGAGGAATAGAATATAATTTTCATAAAGAATAAAACAAAATGAATAGTCATGACAGCAGCAGTTACAGAATAAAAAAACAAAGGAGACTATTATGCAGATTGGGATTAATACCTATGGACTTTCTAAATATATGATAAAAGATTTTAACGGAACCCTGGAGCAATTAAAAAGAACCGGGATATCGTCAATTGAACCAATGGTTATTTTTGCTGAAAACGAAAAGAGCGAAGAAGCACTTCAGGCATATCAGGAGGCCGAAAAGATGCAGATGACAGGAGGCGCGTGGCCGAAATGGATGGCGGGAGAAAAAATACAGGCTGTCCGTGATGCGGGACTGCAAATCCGCAGCGTACATATGTATGGCCCCGGTTGGAAACAGCCTTTACTGGATCAGGCAGTTGTATTTGCAAAGGAACAGAAGATTCTATATTATGTGCTTAGCCTGAATGAAAGCTCTATCGAAAAGGTAAAAGAAGAAATTCCAGGGATTTTGGAAGCCGCAAAAGTGCTGAAAGAGAACGGAGTGGAACTGCTCATACATAATCACGAAACGGAATTGCAGGACGATCAGGGAACGTGTGTCCTGGAGGTCTTATTGGAAGAAATACCGGAGCTTCGGCTTGAACTTGATGTGGGCTGGGTGAAATATGCTGGAAAGAATTGTTCAGAAATCATGCGGAAGTATAAAGATAGAGTGCGGATGATTCATTTCAAAGATATTTCCGAGGGTGCATCTCCCAAAAACAGAAATGCTTGTTTTACCGCAATTGGTGAAGGCTGCATTCCTCTGGCTGAGATTATAAAAGAGTCTAAGGATATGAAGTTGGATGAGTTTGGGTATGTAATTGATCAGGATCATTCATCAGGAGATATGATGAGGGATATATGTGTTGGAGTCCGGAATATAACAGGCTGTTCAAAGGCAAGTAAAGATTGAGAATACAGAATGAAACGAGAGGTTCATCATGGAAAAATTAATCATGAAAATTCAGGTTTTTGGGGAAGGTACCCCGTCAGACCTGCAGAGTCCATATGGATGTGTGACATTTGTGCCGTTTACGGCAAAGGTGGAATCGGAGCTGTTTACCGGGGAGACGCTTCCGGGAGCGGTGGATGTGCAGGTGGAAACGCCGGACCATGTCCGCAATATGTGTGCGAAATACATGTTTCAGGGAAAAGATTTCCAGGGCAATGACTGTAAGCTGTATGTTGAAAATAACGGATATCTGCAGCCGATGAACCGGCAGGACCCGCATTTCAATGCGGTTCCCCGGTTCCTGACAGACAGCCCGGCGCTGGGAGCATACCTCTGCCGGCAGCGGTTCCGCTCCGAAGTGCAGGGGATGGACTGGGGAGTGGAGATCCGGATCTTTGATGTGCTGGCATAAAAGTATCAGCGAAAGCTGCTGTTCTGATGTTTTTCCCGATACTGCCCGGGAGTCATCCCCGTATACCTTTTGAACGTATTGCCGAAATAACTCTGGGACGGAAACCCCACATAATCTCCGATCCTGGCAATGGATTCATCGGAGTATTTTAAGAGATTTGCGGCCCGTTCCACCCGGAACCGGGAGATGTATTCCTGCAGCCGGATTTTCATTTCCCTGGAAAAGATTCTGGAAAGATAGGTGGGGCTGATATGGAGATGGTCCGCAATATCGTCCAGAAGGATTTTTTCCCGGTAATGCTGGCAGACATATTCGCAGCACTGCTGGACATAACCGCTGCATGCGCGGCGCTCTTTCTGCGCCGCCACCCGTTCGCAAAAATTCCGGACCGCCTGGTTGCGGCATGCGATGAGGGCCGGTACATCCATGCACGTATCGCTTTTCTGCAGATAGTAATCGCTGAGTTTATACGCTTCCCCCGGGGATACCCCTCCATCGATGGCGGCCCTGGAGGCCAGCGCCACGGAAACGGTGACCAGCTTTCTCCACTGCATGATCCGGTTCTGCGACATCTGCCCAAGCTGCTGGTCGAGCCGCATATTCAGGTGCAGCGCTTCCTCTGCGCGGCCTTCCCGGACATAATTCAGTAAAGCCTGCTCATCGGAATATGTATGGTGGGCGCTTTCCTCTTCCTCCTGCCGCAGGGAGAATTGAACCTGGTCCGCTGCCAGGCCGGCGCTGATCCCTGCATCCAGATGATTCTTGCGGATGATCTCTTCCTCATCGGTGCGTTTTCCAAGCACCATGGCCGCAATCTGGACCATGCTGATGAAGCGCGCGAAGGATAACACAGGCGGATGCTTTTCCGTGACGGAACTGTCAGCGTAAGTGCGGTAATACTGATGCAGTTCGAGAACGTCCATGGAGTGCAGTGCCGCGGGACCGATTAAAAACCAGGCCGGCGAACCGGATTTTTGGCTGGGATCTTCTGCCGCCGAAGGGAACGTCTGATGGGCCCCTCCTGCCGGAGAAATTACATCCCCATGAATCCCACCAGCAGAGGATTCGCCGGCTGCGATTTCCGAATTATAAACGGAATCGTCCTCCCAGAGGATGGCGGCGAACAGGACGTCGTGGGCATCCCGGATCAGGGCCGGAAGCTGGGGATGCTTTGCTGTCATTTCGATCAGACGGTCTCTCAGCGCCGTATTTTCCCGAAGCGGATTAAAGCCTGTGTGTGTATGAAGATCCCAAAACTGCCCATGTGAGTAGCAGGTAATCTCCACCCGCCCCAGCTCACTGAGCTTATCCAGAAAAAATTCAAAGTTCCGCATGGTTTATCCTCCTTGCTGCTGTTCAGTATACCCAAGGGCACCCCATCATGGCCATACGGCCGTTTCACAAAGTATACCCAAGGGCACCCCATCATGGCCATACGGCCGTTTCATAGAGTATACCCAAGGGCACCCCGTTATGGCCATTCGGCCGTTTCATAGAGTATAAATTTTCTGACTGAACTTGTCAATATTTTGCAAAGAAAGACAAGATAAAAACAGTGTGCGGTGATTTCGTGTGTTATATTGAGGATACAGAAACCCAAAGACGGAAAAATACGGAAGGAGTACAAAAAATATGATCAGCAGACAGGCACAGGAATTGATGAACATGCTCCGCGAGGGCAAGGAAGCATCCAAAGGGCAGTCTTTATCGCCCGAGGAAACAGTAAAACTCAGAGAAAAACTGAATACGCAGATGAACAATACGCCGCTGCCGGAAGGCATCCAAATCAAGGATATCCATGAGGGCGGCGTCATGGGGGAATTTCACCATAACCTGACCCCGGGAAAAAGCGGGGATAAGATCGTCTTGTTTATTTTCGGCGGCGGTTTTGAGACCGGGTCCGTGATTTCCAGAAGAAACTGCTGCAGCCAGGTGGCGCTTGCAGCCGGAATGGACGCATTTGCGGTGAGCTACCGGCAGTGGCCGGAGGCCATGTATCCGGCGGCGCTTGAAGATTGTACAGCGGCCTTCCACTGGCTGGAAAAGAAAGGCTACCGCCCGGAAAATATCCGCATTTTCGGGGAATCGGCGGGAGCAAACCTGACAATCGCAACCACCATGTATCTCAACGATCACGGGCAGGCGCTGCCGGGCAGGATCTGTCCGTTCAGCCCGGTTATAGACGTGACCAACTCTCTGCCGTCGAGGATCTCCAGGAACGGCCGGGACCCGATGGTGCAGGGAGACGCGGCAAGCAGGTTTTTTACGAAGGAGGATGAGAAGCAGCCTTATGCTTCCCCGATCCGGGGCAGCTTTCAGGGGTTCCCGCCCGTGATGGTCCATGTGGGCACGGAGGAGGTATTGTTTGACGACAGTATGGAACTCAAACGGCTCTGTGAGGAGGCCGGCGTGGATATCACCGTCAGGGTGTGGGAAGGAATGTTCCACAGCTTCTGCATTTTTTCGCTGCCGGAGACGGAGGAGGCTATGAAAGAGATCGGCGCGTTTCTGCGCGGGTGAGGATTTTGCAGAGCAATGCAGCAGGGCCGGCCGGGAAAAATCCGGGCAGTATCAGGATATTCTTTGGAAGGCAGGCTTTCTGCCTGCCCGGCAGACGGGACTGCGGCCTGATGTTTTGAACAGTTACAAAAACATAGAATAGACAGGAGCAAGGTTATGTGGAAGGAAGCAAGCTGGCTTGGGGTTCCAAGAGCAGAAATTGAGGAGAAAAAGATTTATCAGGGGGATATGAACGGCCGGTTCGCCCTTTACCGGCTGAAAATAGAGTTGGATGAGCCTGGAGAGCTGGTCATGGATATTTCCGCAAATTCCAGATACAGGCTTTGGATCAACGCAGAGCCGGTGCTTTCCGGCCCATGCCGCAGCAGCGCGTACAGGCATTATTATGATAGGGTGGATGTGAGCCGATATCTGCGGGCGGGCGTCAATGTATTTGCGGTGCAGGTGCTTCTGTGCGACGGTATGTATACAAACGGCTGGCTGGGAGACCGGCGTCTCCCCCTGTTCAGCGTGGAAGCGCCGCCGGCAGGGCATCGACTGGCGGTGGAAGGCGTTGTCCGGGACAGATCTGGCTCCCCTGCGGCGGATGTGACCACAGGCCGGGCCGGATGGAAGGTCTGGCTGGATCATACATGGTATCTGGTGAGCGAGCCTGGGATCAACGACAATATGGGGGCATTGACGGAGCACATTGATTTTACAAAAACATGCTCCGACTGGAAAAGCATTTCCTTCGACGATACACGCTGGAAGGAATGCGAAAAGCTGGAACAGGCGGCGCCGGGTATGGAAAGCCTGTACGGACTGCAGAAAACCCTTGCCCTGGAAGAGCGCCCCATCCCGCTTCTCTATGAGACGCCCGGAGAGCTGTCCGGGGAATTGGGCAGACCTGTGATGGGGGGAGCGGAGTCAGTCACCATCGGGCCCAACGAACACCAGACCATTTTATTTGCAGGCGATACATTATTGAACGGATATTTCCGGTATCAGATGTCGGGAGGCGCGGGGGCAGAGCTTACATTCACGTATTTTGAAAAATTTACGAAGAAGGCGGAAACGCTCCCACGGGATGATTCCGAAAACGTAGAAACCGGGCGGGCGGAGGTGTTCCGCCGGGATGATTTTGAAAACGTAGAAACCGGGCGGGCGGAGGTGTTCCGTAGGGACGACTTTGAAAACGGAGAGATCGGGGACAACGGGCAGAAGGACAGGATCATTGCCGACGGATCGGATCTGACTTACGAGCCCTTCTGGTACCGCACTATGCGGTTTCTCCAGGTGGAGATCCAAACCCGGGAGGAGGAGCTTGTGTTTTACCGCCCCCGGTATCTTGCCACAGGATACCCGCTGCATCCGGAGTCCTATATCCGCTCCGGCGCTTCCTGGGTGGAGCAGGTGTATACCATGTGTGTCCGTACCCTCCAGGCATGTATGACGGATGCCTACATGGACTGTCCGTTCTGGGAGCAAATGCAGTATCCCATGGATACCAGGCTTCAGGCATTGTTTACCTATGCGTGCAGCAGGGATACCGCCCTGGCCAGGAAGGCGCTTTTGGATTTTCACGACTCCATGCTGCCTATGGGGCTGATCCAGGGGCACGCCCCTTCCAACCCGAAACAGGTCATCAGCACATTTTCGCTCCATTATATTTTTATGCTGCTGGAATATTATAAGCGGACGGGAGACGCCGCGCTGCTAAGGCAGTATCGGTCAGATGTGGACGCGATACTGGAATATTACGACAGGCATGTGGGCGGCCAGGGGCTGGTAGAAAATCTGGGATACTGGGATTTTGTAGACTGGCAGGAGAACTGGAAGGGCAGCCAGGGCCGTCCCGGGGCTGCGGCTGCCGGCCCCTCCACGATCATCAACCTGATGTATGGAAAGGCCCTTCTGGACGGCGCCGAAATCTGCGGAATTACCGGGAGGCCGGGGATGGCAAAGGAGTACCGAAAACGGCAGAAGCAGATCGCGGATCGGATTCAGGCTTTGTGCTGGGACAAAGACAGAAATATGTACCGGGAGGGGCCGTCCTATCCGGAATTTACGCAGCATGCGCAGAGCTGGGCGGTGCTGTGCAGACTGGCCGAGGGCCGGGAGGCAGCCGGGCTTCTGCGCAGGACTTTTGAAGAGCCGGATGTACTGCAGTGCGGTTTTTCCACCTGCTTCGAATTGTTCCGGGCCTGTGAAACAGCAGGCTGCTATGAGCTGACCCGCAGCCGGATGGAGTGGTGGATTCATCTGCTGGACGAGCACTGCGTGACCTGCCCCGAGACTCCGGTGGATTCCCGGAGCGAATGCCACGGCTGGAGCGCGCTTCCGATGTATGAGCTGCTTAACGTGATTGCAGGAATCCGCAGGGAAACCGGCAATCCGAAGGCAGTGACGGTGCGGCCCCACATGGGAAATCTCCCTGATCTGGAAGGCGCGGCTGCGACGGAATACGGCAGCATTGAATTTCGGTATTCCCGCCTGGACGGATGTACACGCTATGAAATCTCCCTCCCCGAAGGGATGACCGGAACATGGCTGGGGGCTGACGGGGAACTTACGGAATTGAAGGCCGGGAAAAATATATTTTATGAAAAGAACGGCAGTCAAAATATAGATTGAAGGACAGGATACTCTTAGAGTATCCAACCGCCCAGCTGGAAATCTTTCCACTCACCGCACCCGGGGATCATCTGTTTCAAGATGGCCCCCGGCTTTTTTTCTGTCGGTATTCCTTCGGTGTCAGGCCGAATTTTTCCCGGAAAATCGCATAGAAATGGCTGCGGTTGGTAAAGCCGAGCCGCTGCATGATATCAGAGATGCTCATGTCAGTGTACGCCAAAAGGCGGGCGGATTCTTTCAGGGAGAAGTTCCGCCCGTATTTTAATAAGGACATGCCGGTACGTTTTTTGACGATCTTATTCATATAATCCGGATCGTAGTGCAGCTCTGCGGCCAGATCCTGGCGGCTGATGCAGCCGTTTGTCTGCGTCAAAAGCTCCTGGATACGCAGGAACAGATATTCTTCCTTGTCGCTTGGCAGCGTGAACTTTTGCAAGGCGTACTGTCCGGGATCAAGCAGAATCGAACAAATCCGGGAAACCAGACCGGAAACAAGGGGCAGCAGGCCGGGACGGCGTTCTGCGGTTTCCCGGATGATGGTTCCGAATATTTGTTCAAATTCGGAAACGGCAGCATCCGGAGAGCCTGCCGGTATAAAATCCCAATACTGCTTCTGTGCCGCATTCCCGGTCTGGCATGTTTTCCGAACCAGGTCGTAAATCGGGTTTTCCTGTGAGATGACATGTCCGGTTTCATCATAATGTATATCGGAACGGATGAGATTGAGGAAAAAGTCATTTGAGACAGCGAGAAACATCAGCTCCGCATTCTCCTGGGCAATCTCTACGTGGCGGATATTCTGGTTGACCAGGCAGCACTGCCCTTCCTGATACGTATAGGTCTTTCCTTCGATTTTCTGTATGATGCGTCCATGGATGACAAACATAAACTCAAAAAACTCATGTTGGTGCATAGAACGGTTCCTTACAAAGTCGGACTTCATACGGGATGTGTTGGTTTTGGAAAAGCCCGGGGCAATCAAGGAGTAAAATATTTCGTCATGGTCCAGGTCATAATTCATATAAATCAGCATATAGGGGCCGTTCATCCTGTACTGTTCCGCATAAAAGCTTGCCCGTTTATCTATGTGGAGCTCGGTCAGCGAGAGGTTCTTTTTTAAATGGGATTCATTTGTAGGATTCATAGAAATCTCCTTGTCAATCCATAATCGGTATCGTTTGTCTGCGTCTTATTGTATCTGTTTTGTAAAAAAATGAAAAGTGAAATGAATTTAGAATACGGATTTTGCATTCTTTTTTGTCCTGAAAGACTGTTTTTGACATTGAAAACGAAAAACAGACAAGGTACATTAAATACAACAGAAGTTCAAAGCGCGCGAATAGAACAGATGGAATGAAAAATGAGGAAGGTATTTACTTATGAGTAATCAGAACAATCAAGAACAAAGCTTACCGCTGATCCGCAAGATCGGATACGGCGTAGGAGACGCGGGCTCCAATTTCTGCTGGACATTTGTTGCGTCCTTTATCATGATTTATTGTACGAACACACTGGGAATCAGCGCTGCGGTCGTGGGGACGCTGATGATGCTGTCCAAGGTCCTGGACGGTATCACAGATATCTTTATGGGACGTATCATCGATGCCACACACAGCAAGATGGGAAAGGCAAGGTTTTGGTACTTTGTCAGCTCCTTCCCGGTGGCGATCTTCACATTCATCCTGTTTAATGTGCCGGCCGGCTTTACGGAAAATACGAAGTATGCTTTTATTTTCGTCATTTATACCCTGATCGGGGCGGTATTTTATACCATGAACAATATCGCCTATTCCACGCTGACCGCGCTGTGTACAAAAAATCCAAAAGACCGGGTACAGATGGGCAGCTACCGATATGTGTTTGCCGGTGTTGCGATCCTGTTCCTGAGCTTTTGTACCAGCGGCCTGCTGGAATATTTCGGAGGCGGGCAGAAGGGATGGAGGGCCGTATCCCTGATCTATGCAATCATCTGTCTGGTGCTTTTGCTGGTGCCGGTATTCGCGGTACGTGAATTGCCGGAAGAAGCGTTAAGGGAAGCTTCGGGGATGGATCAGAGAAAAGACGAGTTCGGATTTTTCCAGGGGATTGCCCTGCTGTTTAAAAATAAGTATTTCCTGCTGATTCTTGCGCTTTATCTGGTGAAATACATGGGAAGCGGAATGACTGCCGGCCTGGGCATTTACTTCGCAACCTATCAGTTAGGAAATGCGTCTCTGCTCGGCACACTGAGCCTGGCGGGTATCCTTCCGTCGGCGGTTGCGCTTCCCTTTGTCCCGCTTCTGACCTCCAGATTCGGAATGAGCAAAGCGGTAATGACATCCAATATTGCGGGGGCGCTGGGCTGTATTCCGGTCGTTATAGGCGGCCTGACCGGTAATTTTCCGCTGGTTCTCATCGGCATGGTGATCAGGGCGGTTACCTCCGCGCCCCAGACAGGGGCGATGAATGCGATCATCGCGGAAACGGATGAATACAGTCATCTGAAGTTCGGCCGCAGGATGACGGGAATGATCTATTCCTGCTCTTCTGTCGGAATCAAAGTAGGAACAGGACTTGGGACGGCGCTTTGCGGATTTATCCTGGATCTGGGCGGATTTGACGGAATGGCAGAGACACAGACGGCAAGGGCGGTGGCGACGATCAACTGGTCTTACCTGCTGGCGGTGATCGTGCCGATGGTTCTTGCGGCGGTTCTGTTCTACTTTATGAAAGTAGAGGAAGAAAATAAGAGGATGAAAGCAGAAAGATAGAAAGGTAGAAGGGAAAAGGCATATGCAGAGACTAAATTTTAACCGTGACTGGACGGTAAAAAAAGTACCCCGGGGACTGGCAGCTTCCGTGCCGGAAAGCGAAGGGCACAAAGTGACGCTGCCCCATGACGCCATGGTCTGGGAGGAGCGCAGCGGGGCATACGCATCTGGGAGCGCAGGCGGCTATTATGCAGGCGGCTATTATGAATATGTGAAAAATTTTTATGTGGACGAGGCAGAAACAGAGGAAACGTTCCTCCTTGAATTTGAAGGGATTCAGCACAGCGGCCATGTGTATGTAAACGGCGTGTTGGCAGGAAGCGTGGAGGGCGGCTATAGGAGACTGCTTCTTGATATTACGCCTTACCTTCGTTTCGGAGCGGAAAACCTGGTTTTGGTAAAAGCCATCAACACGGCCATGCCCAACAGCCGGTGGTATACGGGCAGCGGCATTTACCGGCCGGTGTACCTGTACAAGGGCGGAAAAATCAGGATCGACGCGGACGGCCCGCGGATTTCCACTCCGGAGATTTCCGAGGGGATTGCGGCGGTGAAAGTGGAGACGACGGTCAGATACGACGAGAAGATTCGAAAGGCGGTCGTACTGAAAACCGAAATCATTGCGCAAAACGGAAGTATTGCGGCAAGCGAGAGCTCCCCCATGACGCTGTTCGGGCAGGACAAAACCCTGCAGACCCAGCGGATCTATGTAAAAGAGCCGGCATTGTGGTCGGTGGACAACCCTTGTCTTTACCGATGCAGAGTGACCCTCTGGGACGGGGAGACGGTTTTGGACACGGCAGAGAGTTCCTTCGGCATCCGCAGGCTGGAACTGGATCCGGTCAATGGGCTGCGGCTCAACGGCGAGAAGATCCTGCTCCGGGGCGGATGCATCCATCATGACAACGGCCCGCTGGGGGCGGCGACCCTGGAACGGGCGGAGGAACGGCGAATCGAACTGCTGAAAAAGGCAGGGTTTAACTCGGTCCGCATTTCCCATAATTCTTCTTCGAAGGCATTGCTGGACGCGTGCGACAGGCTGGGCATGCTGGTGATGGAAGAAAGCTTTGACATGTGGACACAGACCAAAAGGCCCTTCGACTATTCCCTGGTGTTTGCGGACAACTGGGAAAAAGACCTGGAGGACATTGTGCAGAAAGACTTCAACCACCCCTGCGTGTTTATGTATTCCACCGGAAATGAGATCAAGGAGATCCACACCCCGGCCGGCGCCCAGTGGAGCAGAAGGCTGGCAGAAAAAATCCGCAGCCTTGACACCACCCGCTATGTGACCAATGCGATCAATGGCATGATCGGTATTATGGGCGACCTGCCGGTGGTGATGGAGGATATGGGAATGACTGTGCCGGAGAGGACGCCGGGGGGCGGAATCAACGATACGATGACCGCGCTGATGGGAGCGATGAATTACCTTTCCTCCCACCCGAAGGTGGAAGAGGGATTAAAGGAAGCCTACGGAACGCTTGACCTGATCGGCTTAAATTACATGCGGGATGTGTACGATCAGATGAAGGAATATCCGAACCGTGTATTTTACGGGGCGGAAACCCTGCCGCCGGATATCGCGCCGAACTGGAAAAAAGTAAAAGAACTGCCGGCCTGCATCGGGGATTATACGTGGACGGCATGGGATTATCTCGGGGAGGCCGGGATCGGCATTGTGACTTACGACGGCCGGCTGAAATTTGCCAAGCCTTACCCTGCGTATCTGGCTTTCTGCGGTGACCTTGACATTACCGGATACCGCCGGCCCATGAGTTATCTGCGGGAAATCGTATTCGGGCTGCGCAAAGCCCCCTATATCGCGGTGCAGCCGCCGGAGCATTACGGCATAGAACCCATGTGCACGCCCTGGTCGCTGCCTGAGACGGTTTCCTCCTGGACGTGGAAAGGGCATGAAGGGAAACACTGTGTGGTGGAGGTCTATTCCGACGCGCCGGAAGTTGAGCTGTTTGTAAACGGAGACAGTGCGGGCCGCAAGCCTGCCGGGGAAGCTCAGGATTACCGCGTCCTGTTCGACACGGTTTATGCGCCCGGCGAGATCAAAGCGGCGGCTTATTATGAAGATGGGTCCAGGGAGGAGTACTGCCTGTGTACGGCAGAAGATGAGGTATCCCTGTGCATGACGCCGGACCGGGCTCGGATCGGAAAAGACGACCTTGTCTATGCGGCCATTGAGCTTCGCGACGCAAAGGGAACGCTGCAGACGGCGGCAGACCGCAAAGTGTGCCTGAAAGTGGAAGGCGCCGGGTATGTGCAGGGATTCAGCTCCGCAGATCCATGGTCCGAGGAGAATTTCTTCGATGAAAGCAGAACCACATACTACGGCCGGGTTATGGCGGTGGTGCGTTCGGGAGAGGATTCCGGGACGATCCGGCTGATTGCTCAGGCGGACGGGCTTGAAGCGGTGTCTGTAGAAATAGAAGTTGAATAACGGATATTGCCTGTTTTTATCCCCGGTCAGCTGCTGTACGGACTGACCGGGGAATGCTGACTGCGCGGCAGCGATATTCCTCCTCCATATATACGCGCAGACATTCTTTCATACATTCTATATTCGTTTCCGTGGGGGCTCCCCATCTCTAGATGAAACCACTGTGCAGCTTTTTCAGCGATCCTCTCATGTTCCAATCATTTTAGGATGTTCAGCATTGCCTCATTTTCTTTTGGGAGCGCATAAAACATAACCTAGATTATTCACGGCACAGCCGTGAAAGTGGCTGAAAGCCACATAGTTACTATGTTTTAACTGAATATTGCTTTTCACCTGTCAAGTGAATGAAAAAAGAGCATCCACTTGTGATAAAATTAAGGTGTCTAATCTCAAATAATACCAACAAAAGGAGCCCTTTATGAGTATTGTAAACACCTTACCATTAGAAAGCAATAGACAGATTAAAATAAATTTTGACGGAGGAGATTTATCCTCCGATGCAGGCTTACTTCTCATCAAAGAATTCGTAAGCAAACTTGGTATTGATAAGCTATTAGGCAAAGCTTTCAAGACCAATGATTCTGCATTATTCAGATACCATACGGATCAGGAAAACCTACTCCAGATGATATATATGATCATTGCCGGTTATTTCAAGGATGATGCTTCCGATGAACTGACGAATGACCCCGTATTCAAGTCCATACTTGAAAAAGATGCCCTTGCATCACAGCCTACTGTTTCAAGATTCTTTAACCGTATGGATGAAAATACTTTAAACCAGTTTCTTGCGATTGGCAGAATACTTCGGAATAAAATTTACAGTATTCAGATGCCTCAGGCTGTTATTCTGGATCTGGATTCCACTCTTCTTGATGCATACGGCAAACAGGAAGGCAGAGCCTTTAACTTTCATTATCAAAGCAATGGTTATCATCCACTTGTTTGTTATGATGGAATGACTGGAGATCTGATAAAAATCCAACTTCGTGACGGAACACAGTATTCCTGCACCGGAGTGGTTGACTTCCTGCAGCCGATACTTGATGAATACCTGAATGATTATCCGGAAATCCGTATTCTGCTTCGTGGTGACAGCGGTTTTGCTACGCCTGACCTTTATAAGCAGTGCGAGGAAAATGGCGCAGGCTATGTGATTCGGCTGAAAGAAAATGGCATGCTCCGTGAAAAAGCCTCCTATCTTGTGGATGAGCTTGATGCGAGCACAAGGAATAACAAAGTTGATTATGCGGTAGTTTATGGTGAATTTATGTACAAAGCAGGTTCATGGCCTTATGAAAGGCGCGTGGTATGCAAAGTTGAAAAACCGGAAAACCAAATGGTTTACCTATACACATTTATTGTCACAAACATGGATTCTTCACCGGAGTATCTCATCAAATTTTACTGCAAGAGAGGGCTGATGGAAAACTTCATCAAAGAAGGCAAATCCGGTTTTGATTTTGCATCCGTAAGCAGTCATACCAGAATGGTAAATGCCAACAGACTTCAGGCACACGCTCTTGCATATAACATATTTAATTGGTTTAGACGATTGGCGTTATCAGCAAACATGCGAAAGCAACGCATTGATACCGTCCGTTTAAAACTGCTGAAGATTGCTGCGAAAGTAATTCATTCAGCAAGATATATCATATTCAAGCTGTGTAGCAGTTGCCCTTATAAGAACGAATTCAATGAGACACTTTCAAATATCGGTAAGCTAAATGTACAGCTGGAATAGCAGCTATTAACGAACCTTGACAGCTTAACAACTGCTCTAAATGCTGTCACAGGGATTTTATGCCCTTTTGACGGGGGCATTGAGTAATGTTATGGCTGTATGGATCAATTTTCAGATTCATGGTACAGTTATCAATTCAGATACTGTTCCGTGAATAATTCGGGCATAATTATATTTTATGCATATAATTTATTAAACCCATCGGGAAATCAAATTTGATACCGAATATAAATGAGGTGGTTTTGATTGAATAACTATAATGCAAACTGGATGTTTCATCCGCCGAACCGGTCCGGCATGGGAAGAAATTGCAATAGAAATTGTAATAGAAACACGGGCCGGCCGTCCGCCTGCAATGCGCCTGAGCCGAACATGGCCCAACCCGAGCATTCCCTATATTCAGATCGCGCAGGCGCGGAGGGGTGTGATTTTTCCTGCGGTCATAAGCATGGATCGGGAGGACAGACAGAAACGCCGGATTTGCCGGGATGTCCCGGAGACTGTGCAGACGCATGCGTGCCGGGATGCCCTGGAGACTGTGCAGATGCATGTGTGCCGGGATACCCCGGAGACTGTGCAGACGCATGTGTGCCGGTTTGTCCCGGAGAATGCAGAGAGCCAGGGGCCCGGGGACCAAGAGGAGAGCCCGGTCTGCCGGGGTGCCCCGGAGAACGGGGAGAGCGGGGAGAGACTGGCCCCCAGGGGCCGAGAGGGGAACCCGGTCCGCCGGGATGTCCCGGAGAGCGGGGGGAGATTGGACCCCAGGGTGTCACCGGGCCTCAGGGGCCGCAGGGAGCAACAGGCCCCCAGGGACCCAGGGGAGATCCAGGCGCACGGGGGCCGGCAGGTCCGCCCGGTTACCCGCAAAACAGTATCTTTGCGTCATTTTTAGGTCAGGAAGTGATCCTGCCGGAAAAAACCAGCCTTCCGCTGAAGACAGATATACCGGATGTTACCCGGAATATCACTCTGTGCAATGAGTATTCCGTATCGCTGACGCCCGGCTGCTATGCGGTCTGCTACTATATATCTACGGTCATGAAAAGGCATGGTTTTATCAAGCTTGCGCCAATCTTTAACGACAGTGTACAGACGGTATATGCCGCATACGCAGAGGCGTCAAAAAGGAAGGAAATGCTTGTTTTATCCAGATATTTTATCGTCCGGATACCCGATGCGTCCACGCTGTTTTTTTCATGGACATCATCATGCGTTTCCAAAATCAATATGAATATGAGTATCGTAAAGCTTTACAGAGAATAATCGAACAAGGAGGGTGAATCGACATGCCGACAATCAGTCTCTGCATGATCGTCAAAAATGAGGAAACGCATCTTGCGCGCTGCCTTGACAGTGCAGCGGAGCTTGTGGACGAAATCATTATTGTGGATACCGGTTCGACGGACCGGACAGTCGAAATAGCGTCTGAGTATACATCCAATGTCTATTCGTATCCGTGGAAGGACGATTTTTCCGATGCAAGAAATGATTCTTTTTCCAAGGCCTCTATGGATTACTGTATGTGGTTGGACGCGGATGACATTCTGGAGGAAACGGAAAAGGATAAGTTTTTGCAGCTAAAACAGACTTTGCCGCCGGATGCAGACATTGTAATGATGAAATATAATATTTCTTTTGATGAAGCCGGAAATCCTTCTTTTTCTTACTTCAGGGAAAGATGGATCAGGAACTGCTCAAAATTCCGCTGGGTAGGTGCAGTCCATGAGGTGATTCCGCAAAGCGGAAATATCATTTATTCGGATATTGCGGTCTGCCACAAAAAAATCACGTCCGGAGACCCTGACCGGAATCTGAATATTTACCGCAAACTCCTTGACAGGGGAGAACGTTTAGAGCCCCGGCATCAGTACTATTTTGGGCGGGAGCTGTACTATCACAAGCAATATGAAGAGGCGGTTTCTGTACTGGAACAATTCCTGCTCTCGGCGGATGGATGGGTTGAAAATAAAATAGAAGCCTGTTCGGTCTGCGCCAACTGCTATTACCATCTTGGGCAGGAACAATCCGCGCTGGATATTCTTCTGCGCAGCATGAGCTTTGATTTGCCAAGAGCGGAATTGTGCTGCGAAATCGGGAAACATTTTCTGGAACGCGGAGATTATCATACTGCGGTCTACTGGTATGAGACTGCGCTGAACAGACCGAAAAATCATTTTTCCAATGGATTTGTCCAGCCGGACTGCTATGATTATGTTCCTCTTTTGCAGCTATGTGTATGCTTTGACAGAATGGGGGACAGAAAAAAAGCGAAAGAATACAACGAAAGGGCGGGAGCGTGTAAACCTTATTCCAAAGCATATCTTTATAATAAACAGTATTTTGACAGTCTGCAGATTTCTTGATTGGGAGGGCAAACATAAAATATATTCTGTTTTTTCTGGAAAAATGTAACAAATATTTCCGCTGACCATAAAATATTTGTATGAAAAGATACTTTTTAAGTGTTTTTTCAGATAATTTGGAAAGGATATGATGTTTATGGATAACAGAAATTCATGCAGCAGTTGTCAGAATCAATGCTATCCTCCCCGTTGTGAACGAGGGCCTGTGGGGCCCAAGGGAGATCAGGGTCCTGCAGGCCCGCAGGGGATCAAAGGGGATACCGGCTGTCCCGGCCCGAAGGGTGACAAAGGCGATCCCGGCCCTATGGGACCGCAGGGGATTCCAGGCACTCCCGGAGCACGGGGACCCAGAGGAAATCCGGGGCCGGTAGGGCCTACCGGAGACACGGGGCCGAGAGGCTATGCCGGCCCGAGAGGTTATGCCGGACCGCAGGGTATTCAGGGAATCCAGGGTGTCCGCGGTGATGTTGGCCCCAAAGGTGATCCGGGATGCGAAGGTCCGAAAGGAGATGCGGGCCCCCAGGGACCGGCAGGCCCCCAGGGACCGATAGGACCTGTGGGACCCCAGGGAGATGCGGGACCTCAGGGGCCAAGAGGGATTCAGGGCCCAACCGGAGCCACCGGCCCAACCGGCCCTATGGGCCCGCAGGGTGTGACCGGTCCGCAGGGGATTCAGGGTGAAACCGGTCCAAACGGCCCCCAGGGACCGAAAGGATGCCAGGGAGATGATGGTCCGATGGGCGCTACCGGTCCTACCGGAGCCGATGGAGCTACCGGAGCAACAGGTCCCACCGGAGCCGATGGAGCCACTGGCCCCACCGGAGCGACCGGGGCCGATGGAGCAACAGGTCCCACCGGAGCGACCGGAGCTGATGGAGCAACAGGTCCCACTGGGGCGACCGGAGCTGATGGAGCGACAGGTCCCACCGGAGCGACCGGAGCTGATGGAGCGACAGGCCCCACCGGAGCAACGGGGGCCGATGGAGCAACAGGTCCCACTGGGGCGACCGGAGCTGATGGAGCAACAGGTCCCACCGGAGCAACGGGAGCTGATGGGGCGACAGGCCCCACCGGAGCGACCGGGGCCGATGGAGCAACAGGTCCCATCGGAGCAACGGGAGCTGATGGGGCGACAGGCCCCACCGGAGCGACCGGGGCCGATGGAGCAACAGGTCCCACCGGAGCAACCGGAGCGACCGGGGCCGATGGAGCGACAGGTCCCACCGGAGCAACCGGAGCGACTGGGGCCGATGGAGCAACAGGTCCAGCCGGAGCAACGGGAGCCGATGGAGCGACAGGTCCCACTGGAGCGACCGGAGCTGATGGAGCAATTGGTCCCACCGGAGCAACCGGGGCCGATGGAGCGACCGGAGCCACCGGCCCCACTGGTGTTGCTGGTACGGGAGCAATCATTCCATTTGCATCCGGGCTGCCGGTTTCATTGACAACAATCGCCGGAGGGCTCGCGGGAATCCCAGCATTCGTTGGATTTGGAAGCAGTGCGCAGGGGCTTACGGTTTTGGGAGCCTCAATTGATATCACAAATGCAAGCGGAACACTTTCGAACTTTGCATTCCAGGTTCCGCGTGCCGGAATCATTACCTCGTTCAGTGCATTTTTCAGTACCACAGTAGGACTTTCGCTGCCAGGTTCCACAGTTGCAGTAAGAGCGCAGATCTATCAGTCCGCAACGCCGAATAATGTATTTTCTCCGATTGCCGGAACACTGATCAACCTGACGCCGTCGCTTACGGGAATCGTCTCTATTGGTACACTGCTGAACGGTTCACTTACAGGACTGAATATTCCTGTAACGGCTCAAACCCGGCTGATGCTGGTATTTTCAGCGACAGCAAGCGGTCTGACGCTGCTCAATACAGTCGCAGGATATGCAAGCGCCGGCTTAAGTATTAATTAATGATATGCTGATACGAACAGAAACATGACATGAAATAAAAACAATTCCAGCTGTGCGGTTGGATGCTCCAGGGAGCATCCAACCCACTTATCCATTCGCAAAAATCGTGCTGACGCACTCTTACGTCTGCTAACGCAACCGCACATCTGGAAATAATTCCCAGAGGTTTCGGGATTCCGGACCTCTGGGAAAGTCTTTAAGCCTCTCTGTGAATATACATCCTGCTAAGCGTTGGTTCGCCGTCTCCCTGTACCATACAGAAAAATTCCCAGCCATAGCGTTCATAAAAAGAAGTATGATCCGTAACAAGATAAAGCGTATCCACTCCCTGCTCTTTCATATCCGTGCAGACCGTATGCAGCAGCTCACCCGCGATTCCCCGGCAGCGATAGTCCTCCTCCACATATACGGCGCAGACATTGGGCGCTAAGTCCCTGCGGTTATGAAAATCATTTTCAATGACGCCCAGACCTCCCACGACGGTATGCCCCTCCAATGCCAGATACCATTGTGGTACCGCCGCCTTTTGACAGAGACATTCGTCGATACTTTCTATATAGGCTTCCAGGGGGACTCCCCATTTCTGATGAAACCACTGCGCGGCTTTTTCGGCCAGTTCCTCATGCTCCCGTAATTTTAGGATGGTTATCATTGTCACATTCCCCTTTCTGAAATGAAATGTTCGATCCGTCTGCCTGTCCGGTCAGAAGCAGCGCGGCCGCTGCGCCGCAGAGCCCTCCCGTCAATTTGGAGAGAAGAAGCGGGAGGATCAGGTCTGGTTCCGTCC
Organism: Schaedlerella arabinosiphila; assembly: GCF_003885045.1. Taxonomy (GTDB): domain Bacteria; phylum Bacillota; class Clostridia; order Lachnospirales; family Lachnospiraceae; genus Schaedlerella; species Schaedlerella arabinosiphila. The sequence goes on from NZ_RHJS01000002.1 coordinate 892,538, forward strand.
CGAAGGTGAATCCCATGTGGGCCGCCAGTGCGGAAGCGCCGCACACCAGAAAGGCGGCGTTTACCACTTTGCCCCGGGCATCCATCTCCTTCATCATGGCGATGGCGGGAACCGGGCTTACGATTCCCATGAGAAGGCCCGCCACGCTGTTTCCGTTCATGCCGGTTTTTTGGCCCGCCCAGTTCAGGGGCTTTTCCAGAAGCCGCCGCAGGATTTCCGCAACAGGAAGGCTTCCCAGCATCACCACGCCGATGGAAGACACCACGGCCATCGCCTCCTCGATGGGGGCAAGCCCTTTGAGGAGACGGAAGCCGGTCATATATTCCACCGCCCCTGCGGTCAGCCCGACGGTCGTCAGAAACCCGATGCCTGCCGCAAAATATCCGAAGCCTTTGATCGTTTGATCCGGGAAAAAGCGGATTCCGGACATGAACATCAGGGAGAGCAGAAAAACCGGAAGGCTCTGGAGTAAAATTTCCACGATACCCAGTCCGCAGAACAGCCCGCCCATGACCAGCGACACAGGCATCATGCCCAGGCCGATGAGTATTCCCCTGGCGAACAGGGGCCGCTCCTGCCGGGAAATCATCCCCATCCCAACGGGAATGGTGAAGGTGACGGTGCACCCGAAGGTAGCCCCTGCCACGATCCCGGCGTATCGTCCCACCGAAGGCGCGTTCGCCAGTTCCATGGAAAGCTGGTAGCCGCCCATGTCAATTGCCAGAATCCCGCCCAGGATTCCCGGGTCCAGTCCGGACAGGTTCCACAGCGGGACAAGGAACTGCTTCAAAAGCCCGGAAAGGAGTGGGGTCAGGCAGATGATCCCTGCCATGGAAAGGGCGGTGGCGCCCAGAAGCATAAAGCCTTCTTCAAACCGCTTTCCAAGCCCCAGGCGGTTTCCGCAGATCCTGTCCAGGCCGCCGGCCGCCGCACCCGCGGCCATGATCCACATGATGGTTGTATTCATGGTTTATCCGGTCTCCTTCGTGTTTTGTATACCCAAAGGGCATCGTATCGAACGTAGCCTGTCCGTTATTATAGAGTGAAAAAGGGGAAAGATCAAGAGCGAATTGTAACGTATCCAGCTCATCATTGGGAAGGCGACTATCTGATTCCCGACCTGAAACTTTCGGATACAACGGAATATCAGATCGGGAAGTATGGACGGATGAGAACGCATTTGTATGATTTTGAAAAATTTAAAATCGGGGATTGACAGGACGGAAGAAATTGCTTATTATTGAAAGCAAGAAATGGGTTTTCACCGTACATCTTGCTGCGGCTTGCTCGTTTCTTTTTTTATTGCTAAAATATCATACAGATATTTCCTGCCATTTTAAGCATGGTTAATCAAAAGCCGGGCATGGAAGATATTGTATCTTACAAGCGTATTTTCCTCATAGACCGGGAGGGCAAAACGGACATCATACCTATACCAGCCGTATTTTGCGTTTTTATTGTGTTTTTCCTTGTGGTTTTCTTCAAAAACCGGGTTAGATGCTATCTGGATCAGCTCAGGTATCGCAGTGGCGGCATTTGCTTTAGCTTTTGCATTTGCGCCCATGAGGTTTTTCCGGCTTTCTGATTCCGTGTATTCTTCCGGCAGTTCACTCCCGATAAAAATATGCTCTGCATTTTCAGTGATTTCGTAATAGTCCCCGACATATCCTTCGAGATACCGCTTTACATCATTCCAGTCAATCTGACGTTTGCCCTTGAAACGGATATCGTTAATCAAGACCAGTTTTTTATCGTCCGCATCGGTTATGATATTTACATTCCTGTTTTCAATCATCTCTTTTATTCACCTTTTTCTTTTCGCTTGATTTGTAGACATTAAACAGGTTCTTGTACTTCTGGCTGCAAAATTCATTTCCCTTCCGGCTTGCGACAAAGGCTTCTTTCAGTTCTTTTTCCGGAGCCTTGTGCATGGCGGCAAGCCCGACATTTACGGCATCAATGATAAGCTGTTCAAATAAATTTTTTGCCCAAAATCTTTTTCAATCCATCAATCCTGCCACATCATCTGATGTAATATTTCTTACTATTATAAACAGCTACTTGTCATCGGTCAAGCTGTCCGATGTCCTTTTCTTCTGTACTTCGTTTTCCAAAAAATATTTTTCGTCAAGTGTCATTGGCAGGCTGTTTTCCTTCCTGTATGTGAGTATGCCGCCGTAGAGCTTCCGTATCTTTTTCAGTGCGGTTTCACAAATACCCCTGATATTATTAAAAATATGACTCCTGAGCAGTTGAATGAGAAGGTCAATGAGGCTTTAGAAAATAATGAGTCTGAAAACATCAGAAGATGGAGAGGCAGATGAAAAACAAGTATGCAGAAAGTTTACAAACACACTTGACAATATCTCGACGTTCACACGGGCTGTCAGTTCAGTGAATCGGAATTTTTCAATCAAAATCAACAATTTGGGGAAGCTTCCTTAAAAAAATCTGCTAAATTGACGATATATTAGTAAAGTGCATAGCCAAAAGGAATTTATATGTAAGGAGGATTACGTTATGTCAATGGCTGTAGGTTATAAGCCTTATACAGGTGCAATTAATACAAACAGCGCACGATACAAACGTGCGAAAGCAATGTATGACGAAGGACATCCCAACGGAGAAGAAACGAAGTCTGCTGCGGAAGTGAAGGTTGAAAAAGATTTGCAGAATCTGAAAATGCTTAAGCAGATGCTTGGGCAAAAATATGATGACCTTGATTTAAAATTTAAAAATCCGCTTGAAGCAGACGAAGAAACATTTATTCGTAATTATATGGGACTCTTTGATGAGGACGGTGATTTCGTAAATCCCTATGGTGTAGCGGGAATGGACATTACAGGGAAAGACCCGTCTGAATTTCATAAAATAATCGATGTTTCCGAAACTGCCCGTCAAGATATGTTTGATGAAACGATGCGCCATTTCATACAAGAAAAAGGAGTCGCCAATGGCGATACAACAAAGCGTACTGAGGTTTTTACACGCTATCAGTTAAGCGTTAAAAAATCAGATCGGTTAAGCGGTACATGGACACTTGGACAATATGAGCGAATGTATACAAAAGCATTTTACGAAGCTGTAAGAGAAGCAAACCCCAACTGGCAGCTTGGGCAGCCATTTGATACAAGCATTGTACGCAATATTACCCGCGAAGATGTAGAAAACCGCATTGTAAAAGGCGACAGCGAATTTTCATTAAAACCGAGGGCATCTTTGGATGTTAAGGCATAATGTTACTGTTCACACGGCATGATCTATCAAACAGAGAACCGTGAGTTCTAACTTGACAATCCCTCCGATGGAGTGTATGCTGTAAACATCTATTCGGGAGGGATAACATGATGAATCGTCCGTTTTGATCTGCAGCTGCATAGTTTTGCGACACAGACGCTGTACCGCAGGGTTACGGGCCGCTTTGTCTCAGCGGATCCTGGTTCTGCCAGTGTCTTTTTGTTGTATTCAAAAACAGGCGACTGCTTTAAAAAACAGAAAGGACGTATTCATCCATGAAACGAAATATCTATCTCATGTATGCCATTGCATTTCTGCAGGGCATGGTATTTTACGGGCCGGTGGCGACGCTCTACCGGCAGGCGCAGGGGGTCAGTGTATTCCAGATCACCCTGATCGAAAGCATTTCTCTCATTCTGTGTATCCTGTTGGAGGCGGCGTGGGGAATCGCCGCGGACAAGATCGGGTATCGGAAAACCATGATCTTCTGCTGCATCCTCTATTTTTTATCCAAGCTCGTATTCTGGCGGGCGTCGGGCTTTGCCGGATTTTTAACGGAGCGCGTTATGCTCAGTGTGGTGATTGCCGGCATGTCAGGTGTGGATACCAGCATCCTCTATCTTTCCTGCAAAGGGGAAAACAGCCAGAAAGTGTTCGGGATCTACCACAGCCTGCAGACGGCGGGACTGCTTACGGCGGCAGCGGTATTTTCCCTGCTTGTCCGGGAAAATTATCCGCTCTCCGGGCTGCTTACGGTGCTCAGCTACGGGATCGCGGCGGCGCTGTCGCTGGCCCTTATAGAGGTGGCCCCGGAAGGGGAGCGGCAAAGCGGTGCAAAAGGGCTTCGGGAAGCGTTGTCCGAGACATTTGGCAGCCGGCAGCTTCTGATGTTTTTGATCGGATCGGCGCTTTTGAATGAAACCCACCAGACGGTCACCGTATTTCTGAACCAGCTCCAATATAAAGCATGCGGCCTGGGAAATGCAGCCATGGGATATATCTACATCGCAGCCACGGTGCTGGGAATGTGCGGAGTCTGGTCCGCCCGGTTTACAAAGCGGGCCGGAATCCCGGCGTCGGCCGCCATATTGAGCGCAGCTTCCGCGGTCTCCTGCCTGGTACTGGCGGGAACGAAGAGGGCGCGGCCTTCGGTGTGTGGGATTTTGATGCTGCGCGTCTCCAACAGCCTGTTTCTGCCCTTTCAGATGGAAATGCAGAACCGGCAGGTGAGGACCCAATACCGGGCCACCGCGCTGAGCATCCAGGCCATGCTTTTGGACAGCATCGGCGCGGGAACCAATCTGGCGTTCGGCGTACTGGCTGAGAGGCATCTGGCGGGGGCATTTCTCTTTGGGGCGGGGATCTGCGCCGGGGGCGCGGCGCTGCTTTTGAAATCGAGCCGGAACTTAGGGGAAAAACAGGCGAAATCATAAAGGCTGGTGAAGAAGATGTATATATCCAAAATTGCCGCGCAGGCTATTGTAGAAGAAATCGGGGAGGAGATCCACGAACATATCAATATGATGGACGCTACGGGGGTCATTATTGCCAGCACAAATTCCGCCAGGATCGGTCAGATGCACGAAGGCGCCAGGCGGATCATCCAGGAGGGGCTGCCGGAATTATATATTTCCGGGGACATGGAGACGGAGACCACCAGGCGGGGCATCAACCTGCCTTTGGTGGTGCGCGGGGAGATTCTGGGAGTGGTCGGCATTACCGGAGAAAAAGAACGGGTGATGGGCTACGGAAAGATCGTCCGGCGCATGACGGAGATCATGGTGACGGACAGCATCCAGAAGGACAAAAAGCGGTACGACCAGAGGGTGCGGTACCGTTTTATAGAGGAGTGGATTGAAAAATCCTCCGCCGGTTTTTACAGCCGCAATCTGATTGACAGGGGAAGGCATCTGGGAATTGACATTGAGAGGCCCTACCGGGTGATGGTCCTGTATTTCCGGGACTACCACAAACTGTCGGATACTCTGGAGGGGCAGAAGCTGCTGGAGGAAATGGAGGCGTCCATAAGGCATGAAATGGAGCGGTGCGGATTCCCTTATCTGCGGGAGCCCCCCAGACAGATCTGCCTGATTCCGAAATGCAGCGACGCGCAGATGAAAAAGACGGCGGAAAAGCTGTCCGGGATGATCCGGCAGAAATATGACCGGGATGTGGCTGCCGGTTTTGACAGCGGACAGGGCAGCGGAGAGGACATTGCGCAGGGCTGTGCCGAGGCGTTCAGGGCTGCGTCCCATGCGGTGACCTGGAAGGAGCCCTTCTATTATTATGACGACCTGAACATCGAGTTATTTATCAATGAGATCTCGGAGGCCGCAATGCTGGAATACCTGGATAAACTTTTTGGCCGGGATTCCGGGGACCGGCTGGGGGACTATATGCACCTGATTGAACAGTATTTTGCCTACGAGGGCGCTGTTGGAAAGATGGCGGAATCGCTGTTTATGCATAAAAACACGCTGCAGTACAAGCTGAAAAAGCTGGCCGAGGTTACAGGAAAGGACATCCGCAGGCCGTCGGACGCGGCGGTCTATTACATGGCGCTTGCGTTTTATCAGAAACTGCATATGGAACGGACGCATTTTCCGGATATGGCGAAGTGATAAAAAAGTTGGATAAATTAACGGTTTTTTTGAAAAAACAGACCTTTTTTCTGTGCAAAAATCTGGCGGAATCTCGAGGGTTATGTTACGCATAACAAAATAAATAAAAATATTTGTGTCATATAACATTTACCGAAAAAGTGAAATGTGATATCCTTTAAGACATAAAGCACAAAGAAAATGCATAAAATATAAGGAAATTGTGCGTTTTGACGATTGATTTGTGCGTAAAAGTCAAAGGAGGAAGAGAGATATGACAGGAGTTCCATTTTTAATCGTGTTTGTTGTGGCTATTGTAGTCATGATCGTGATGATCAGTAAGTTTAAGATTCATCCGTTTCTTTCCATTTTACTGGTTTCACTGCTGCTGGGGCTGATCGGGGGGATTCCCTTTGCGGCCGTTACAGATGCGGACGGCAATACTGTGGACGGTATCGCGACGGTCATCGGAAGCGGATTTTCATCCACATTTACCAGCATCGGTATCGTCATTATTTTCGGCGCTATGATCGGAACCTTTCTGGAGGCGACCGGGGCGGCATTGAAGCTGGCCGACATGGTGGTAAAGCTGGTGGGGCCGAAGCACCCGGAGCTGGCCATCGAGCTGATGGGCTGGGTGGTATCCATTCCGGTGTTCTGTGATTCCGGATTCGTTGTGCTCAATCCCATCCGTAAGGCGATGGTGAAGAGGACAGGGGCTTCTTCGGTGGCGATGACGGTCTGCCTTTCCGCAGGTCTGTACGCGTCCCACGTATTTATCCCGCCCACACCGGGGCCCATTGCGGCAGCCAATACGCTGGGCGTGGGAAACAGCCTGCTTCTGGTGATGGGGCTCGGCGCGCTGGTTTCCGTACCGGCTCTGGCGGGTGCCTGGTTCTATGCGAAATATATTGGGAAAAAGGTGCATTCCAACGATGAGTCGGATCATGAAGGCGTGGTACAGAGCTATGAGGAGCTGGTCGCTTCCTACGGTAAGCTTCCGTCCGGATTTATGTCGCTGGCGCCGATTATCATACCGATTATTTTGATGGCGATGTCCAACGTATCCTCCATACTGGGCTGGAGCGGCGGTCTGGCGGCTGCCTGTACATTCCTGGGCACACCGATCATCGCGCTGGCAGTTGGCGTGGTATTCGGCATCATTGTCCTGGTGCAGGCGGAAATGGTTGAGAAGCTGTATGATCTGACAAATGATACGTTAAAGACGGTAGGCCCGATCCTGTTCGTGACAGCGGCAGGCGGCGTGCTGGGAAAGATCATTTCCTCTACCAGCCTTGTGACCTTTATTACGGACCATGCAAATGTACTCCAGTCCATCGGGATCTTCTTCCCGTTCCTGCTGGCGGCGATCCTGAAGTCAGCGCAGGGCTCCTCTACGGTTGCGATCACGACGACCGCGGGAATCATGGCGCCTCTGATGGGAGCATTGGGAATGGATTCTACGGTGATGTCCGTGCTCTGTGTTATGGCCATCGGCGCCGGAGCAATGACCGTGTCCCACGCCAACGATTCCTATTTCTGGGTAGTTACGAACTTCGGTGAAATGACGCCGGATCAGGGATATAAGACGCAGACGGCAGTGACGCTGGTGGAAGGCATTTGTTCCATCGTATTCATCTTCATACTTTCACTGTTCCTGTAAAGAGCGGCCGCAGGGAGAACAACTATAGGGAGAAGAATCATTTTCGGACAAAAGCGGCTTTGGCAGCGGATCAGGCGTCCATAAGGCATGATCCATTCATAGATCAGGAGGAAAGCAGATATGGGATTGAGAGAAGACGCGGATCGGATCGTCCGGGAATCCATCCGGAGGGTGCTGCCGGATGAGGCGGTATCCCGCGCTTTGGCAGGAAAAGATTTCGGAAACGGAAGAGTCTATGTGGTGGCCGCGGGAAAAGCGGCCTGGCAGATGGCAAACACAGCGGCGGAGATTCTGGGGGACCGTATGGAAGCCGGTGTGGCCGTGACGAAATATGACCATGTAAAGGGTGACATCCCGGGGATGAAATGTTTCGAGGCCGGACATCCGGTTCCGGACGCAAATTCATTTGCCGGAACCCAGGCGGCCCTGGAGCTGGTGGAAAATCTCCGGGAAGAGGATACGGTGCTGTTTCTGCTGTCCGGAGGCGGAAGCGCGCTGTTTGAAAAGCCGCTGATCCCGGAGGAGGAGCTGGCCGATATTACGAAGCAGCTTCTGGCCTGCGGCGCGGATATCGTGGAGATCAATACCATCCGGAAGCGGATTTCCGCGGTAAAGGGCGGAAAATTTGCCAAACTATGTGAGCCGGCCAGGGTATTCGGCATTGTTTTGAGCGACATACTGGGGGACCCCCTGGATATGATCGCATCCGGTCCGGCCTATCCGGATTCGACCACCTGTGCCCAGGCGGCGGCCATCGCGGAAAAGTATCAATTAAAATTAAGCGAAAAGGCCAGGGAGCTGCTGGGGCAGGAGACGCCGAAGACGCTGCGCAACGTAGAGACTGTGATTACAGGCAGCGTGCGCAACCTCTGCCGGGCGGCTGCGGATGCCTGCCGGGAGCTTGGATATGAGCCGGTGGTGCTTACCGACCAATTGTCCTGCGAGGCAAGGGAGGCCGGGGCGTTTCTGGCGGCCATCGCAAAGAGCCATCAGGAGAGCGAAAAGAGCCTGGCCTTTCTGGCAGGCGGCGAAACCGTGGTGCATCTGACCGGAACCGGGATGGGCGGCAGGAACCAGGAGCTGGCGCTTGCGGCGGCCCAAGGGATCGCGGGGCTTTCGGATACCGCGGTGTTCAGCGTCGGGAGCGACGGAACCGACGGGCCCACCGACGCCGCCGGAGGATACTGCGACGGGACGACGAAAGAAGCGCTCCAGAAGCAGGGGATCGATATCTACCAGGTGCTGCGGCAGAACGACGCGTACCATGCGCTGGAAAAAAGCGGCGGTTTGATCATCACCGGAGCGACCGGCACCAATGTAAATGATGTGGCGGTTGTGCTGATTAAAAGGTGAGAAACAGATAACGGATAAGGAGCAGGTTACAGACGTGGAAGCTGTGACCTGCTTTTTTGATACCATCGTATGCAGAAAGGCTGCCGGCGGCAAGCGAATGACAATAAATCAGATATTTCAACCGTCGCATTTTCAAACAGCCGCGTCTGTATTTCACCCTCAAACAAAAATATTCTTATCCCTCGGCTTTCTTTTACAAAATGGTTACAGTCCCCCAATTGAAAACCCCGCTCCCGTGATATAAAATAAAACCATCCCCAGATCATTTTCGGTACAAGCCGGCGGCGCATGCTTAAAAGAGGTACATGCATTCGTCTGCCATATAGCATTCGAAAAGGAATCAGACTCGGAAAGGAATCAGACCATGAAACTGCAGACAAAGATCACCCTGGCAGCAACGGCTTCCATGCTCTTTTTGTCCCAGATCTTCTCCATCTGGAACATTTCGGTGACACAGCGCCAGATCATAGACAATATCCTGCTCTTTGAATCGGAGCAGCTCCAGAGCGACATCAACAGCTTTTCCAATCAACTCAGCACCAGGAACGTACATAATTCCCAGGGGATGCAGTATGCAGGGCAAAGCGTTTTCCGTTCCGGACTCAGTGAAAACGCCATCCTGTATTATGAAGAGGAAGAGCTTGACAACCGTACTCCCTATATTTTTGATATGAAACACGCGGAAACGCTTTCCAGCCCGTACCAAAGCGACGTGATTCCGAACGACTCGCCGATCAACGTATTTCTGGAGGAATTAAACGGTACAAAGCTTCTGATTCTCTATGGGAGCAGTGATCAGTTTCAGCTTCTCCACTACCGGGATGTGACCTCGGTATTCCAATCCGGAAGGGAGCTTTTGTATCAGGGGATTCTGGTGGCGTGCATCCTCTCCGTTATTCTGGCGGCCGTGCTGATGCTGACCATCCGGAGGATTCTGACCCCCTTCTACCAGCTTCGGGATGCGGCAAATGTGATCGCGGACGGGGATTACCAGAGACGGGTGGACCGTCCCGGGAGCGATGAGATCGGACAGGTTTCCCAGAGCTTTAACCGGATGGCGGACCGGGTCGAGGAACACATCCGAACACTGGCGGAAATGAATGAGAAGCAGCGGCAGCTTCTGGGCTCCCTTGCCCACGAGCTGAAAACCCCTATGACCGGCATTCAGGGCTACGCCGAACTGCTGCAGCGGGTAAAGCTCCCACTGGGAAAACAATCCGACTTCCTGCATTATATCGAGGAGGAGTGCAGGCGCCTGTCCAGGCTTTCCGCAAAAATGCTGCAGTTGACGGAACTTTCCGACGAGACCGTGATCGAAAAGACCTGGCAGAGGGTGGAAGGGCTGTTCGCACAGGCCAGGCAGATTACGCGTTTCCGCCTGCAGGAAAAAAACATCCGTCTGGAGATCCGCCAGGACAAAGGGCTGCGGATCGAATGCGACCGGGATCTGCTGCTCAGCTTTCTGACCAACCTCATTGACAATGCCTGCAAGGCCAGCCCGGCGGATTCATGCATCCGATTGATTGGGACCGGGGAGGGGCTGTTTGTCCAGGACGAAGGCTGCGGGATACCGGAGGAAGAGATCCGCCGGGTGACGGAACCATTTTACATGATCGACAAATCCCGTTCCAGAAAACAGGGCGGCGCCGGGCTGGGCCTTGCGCTCTGCAGCCAGATCGCCAGGCTCCACGGAGGAACGCTGGAGATCCGAAGCGCCCCGGGGGAGGGGAGCAGGATCGGGATTCGTGTATCTGCGGAGGGCGAAGGCAAAATGGGGAGTACATCCGGCCAGCCGGATATCCGATATTCTGATCACAAAAGCGGCCCGGAGGGAATATGAGAGGAGGAGAGTACTGATGAGACGAAAAGCAGTGATTTTCTGCTGTACCTTGCTGGTGTTCGTTTCCGTGTCCTGCGCGGGGGCGCGGAACAGCCGCATTCTGCGTGAGAACCCTGGACCAGGCGCAGACAGCTACCGGGAAGCCGGGGAGAGTTCCGGCAGTACGGGAGACTCCGGCGGTGAAGGCGGCTCTGGTAATGTGTCCGACGGTGCGGGCGGCTCCGATAATGTGTCCGGCGGTGCGTCCGGCGGTTCCCTGGCGGAACGGCTGTTGGTGCCGGAGGTATATGAAGCATCCATACAATCTGAAGATGGTACCTTTCAACTGACCTGCGATGCCGGGATTGAGCTGCCGGACGCGTCACGGATTCCGGTTTTTGAAGTGGGGCATAAAGAAATTGACCAGGAATGGATTGATTGTGTGACGGAGACGTTTTTCGGAAATGCTCCGATTTATGAAGGGGATTCCTATATACCGGACCCGGAGATTTTTGGGAACGACGTTGAAAACCCCATGGAAAAAAAGGAATCGTGTCCAAGGCTGGAGGATTCGGAGCAGCCGCCGGAATCGCCAGAATATAACAGCTATTATTTCTACGGTATTGCGGAAATGGAAGAAACTCTTTTTAGCTATAAGCTGAGGTGGGTACAGAACGACAGTCTGCAGATCAATATTTTAAGAAAAAAGACGGAAGCGCTGAATGAGGTATTGTATTGGGACTCCGGCTATTACCAGTCAGAGGAAACGACAGCTTATCCGAGACCCTCCAGGGAAGAGGCAGAAAGGATTGCAGGAATCACACCGGAACAGGCGCAGGAGACCGCAAAGGAATATTTAAAAAGGCTGAAAATGGATGAGTTTTCTCCGCAAAATACCTGCCTGGGTGTATGCCGCTATTATACCGGCAATGTCTATGGTTCGAATGATGCTCAATATATTGATGCAGGTTATCTGGTGAGCTGCACACGGGAGATCCAGGGAATTTCTGTTACGGACGAAAAAAGAAACGGCATCTGGACTGAACCGGGGTTGGATGAGCTGCCAAAATGGGGATATGAAAAAGTGGAATTTTTTGTCAATCAGGAGGGGCTGCAGGAGTTCAGGCTCAACAACATGTACAGCATCGAGGAACAGCAGGCAGCAGACACAGAACTGCTGAGTTTTCCGGAAATTGCGGAGATTTTTGAGCAGGCGATCCAGATGAATTATGAAAATACGGACGCGCTTCAAACGGACATCCGTATTGATCGTGTGCAATTTGGGTATATGCGGGTCTACAACCCGGGTGTGGATCATACCAGAGGCATCCTGATTCCGGTATGGGATTTCTTCGGGAGCAGAGTAAGCTATGGCAGCAAAATTCAGGAAGAGCAGAAGGACTATGTGTTCAAAAGGGCTGAGCCCAATGAAAGTATTCTGACAATTAACGCATCTGATGGAATGATTATAGACCGTCAGCTTGGCTATTAACAGGAGAAAAATGGACAGGGGTCTGCCCTGCCGCAGAGCGGATACGCTCAGGTATGGCAGACCCGAAAAGCTCAGGCGCGGCAGACCCCGTATTATTATGATGCCAAAACATGCATCCCGTTAATCCCACCAGAAATACCAGACATTTGACCCTTCCAGCCCTGCGGCCAGCTCGGACAGCTTATAAGTCTGCGTCCCCTGGTCCACCCGGTCCACACAGAACGCATAGTGTTCCCTGGCAGCCTCCAGGCTGTCCGCGCCGTTGAGCCCGGCGGGGGCGTAAAATTCCATCACATCATGGGTAAATACGGCCGGCAGGGCCTGATATTTCTCATACCAGTATTTGCAGATGGAGATCATCTCCTCCGGCGCCGGGCACTCGTTCCAGCCGCCCATGGGCAGATATCCGATGATCTCCCACGGATGGCTGACCGGGAGTTCCAGGAGCAATACGTCGGCCTCCAGATTCCTGTCGGAGAAGGAGCAGTACCCTATAAAATGATGCAGCTCCTCGCCTTCGGTCTCATTTCCGATGAACTCCTCTTGATTTTCCCCGTCCAGATTAAAATCTTCCATGTATTCCTGGTAGCGTTCTTCCAGAATCTCCCTGCCGTTGTCCCCGCAGGACGCAATGATCTGGTCCCTGTCATAGTCCTGGGAAACCACATCTTCCAGCCATTCAACCGCATAGTCATCCAGCAAAAACAGGGCCGGATAAAAGCCATCCGTTCGTCCCCTTTCCAATGCGGCCTTGTAGGCCTGCTCCGCCGCTTCCGGGGAAGTCCCCTTCTCAAATACCGTGTACCTGCACTGAAAACGTTCCGCGATTCGTTTGGTTGTTTCGTTCATGTTGATATCCTCCATAATATGTAACCAATTTGCGCAGCAAATAGATTTCCTTTACCTTTTGCCGATCTGTTTTCCAATCTCTGTAATCTCCCCATAATACCGGTCAAAAAACATCCGGTATGCAGGGCAGAAATAATTTTCATAAAGTCCGGTTGCCGGATTGAAATCCCGGTTCCGCTGGCAGCCGCCGCGGCAGATCCTGTAATATTTACACTGGCGGCATTCGCTGTCAAGCTGCCTGGAGCGCTCCACAAAACCAAGCGCTTCTCTGCGGGCGTCGATGGCATCCAGCCGGTCTTCGTTGAAATTTCCCAGCCGGTCTTCGTCCAGCATATAAAAGTCGCAGGGATATACGCTTCCGTCCGCCTCCACCACGTTCTGGATGCCGCAGACCCCGCGCTGGTCGCAGGACTCCGCCAAATATCCGGCGGACAGTCCAATCCAGTTTTCAAACTGGCGGATATAGGGCTGTTTCCCGTTTTTCAGATCCCGGGACCAGAGGAAAAACAGATCGATCAGAAATTCCCCGTAGACTTCCGGCGTCAGGGAGTGGGAAGCCTGTCCGTGTTTCTCACCCAAAGGATCCAGGCATGCAATGTACTGCTGGTAATTCCATCCCCGCTCTTTGTAATAGGAGTAAACGTCTGCGATGTTTTTCGCCACAGCGGGGGTTACCACGGTCAAAATATTGTAATCCACCCCATATGCATCCATCAGATCCGCCGAATAGGAGATCCGGTCGAAGGTTGCGCCGCCGCTTTTTCGGTCATGCCGCAGGGAATTGTGGATCTCGGGCGTCCCGTCCAGGGAGAGCCCCACCAGAAATTGGTGTTCCCGAAAAAATTCACACCATTCCTCGTCGATCAGATATCCGTTGGTCTGAAATGCGTTCTGAACCCGGACATGGTTCTGATTATACTGCTTTTGCCAGGCAGCCGCCTGCCTGAAAAAATCAAGCCCGCGAAGGGAAGGCTCCCCGCCCTGAAAGGCGTAGCCAGCTGTCCCTTCCGCCCGCAGCATCGTCTTGCGTATGACATTTTTCAAGGTCTGCAGGGACATAAATCCGAAGGATTTCTGCGACCTTTTTTCTGCCTCGTCACAGTAAAAGCAATAATCACAGGACAGATTGCAGAGGCCTGAAGCGGGCTTCATAAGTACACTGACGGCAGGCATAGTGATCATCTCCTTTTCTTATAGGAAGCCAGACGCTGCCTCCGGCTATCCTAAATAGATATATATATTATAAATATTGATGAGGATAATTACAACCATGAAACTAAGAAAAAGCTGATCCACCCTGCGGTCCGAGATTTTTTTGTTCAGCGAGCGGCCGGTGATTCCGCCAAGGATTCCTCCGGACGCCATCAGCACAAGTATGGGAATCTCAAAATCCGGGATGGTTTTCGTCACGATCGAGGACACCAGGCTGGCAATCTGGGAAAACAGGATGATATACAGCGAATTTTCGGCAGCCGCCTTCGTGGTCATGGAAAAAAAGAAAAATAAAACGACCAGGTTGATGGGGCCGCCGCCGATTCCCAGGAAGGAGGAGAGGATGCCGAGAAAAAGTCCGATGAGGACACAGACCGCCGGGTTTTCTACATGCTTCGTTGTAATTTTTGCTTTGCAGATCGTATAGGCCAAGGTGCCCAGGGTGACCGCCAGAAGGCAGGACGCCTGGAGCGCCCCCACCCTGCCGGGGTCAGGACTTAACGCAGCCGCACGGGAAAACATCCATTTCCCGGCAAGTCCTCCGAAGGCAGCGCCGGCTGCCAGGGGAACCCCGATCTTCCGGTCAATGTGCGATTCTTTGCTCATTTTGCTTTTTACAACGGAATATGCAGTCATAGAGAGGACCGTACAGCCGGACAAAAAACTGATCACCGAGACATCCATTATATGGAAGGCATCCAACACCGGCTTGATGATGACGCCGCCGCCGATCCCGCAGATTGCCCCGATGACGGACGCACAAAAACAGATTGCAAAAAAGATAAGTAACACCATAGTTTTCCCTCATTTCATCGTTACTGTTCACACAGTAACATTTCGTCTTCATTCCGGTTTTTATTGTAAAATGGAAGTAGACGTGAAACAATGATTATGTTATTATAAAATATATAACAAAAATATTATGTAAATTAAAAACAGAGGGGATAGGAATATGACGCTGCGGCATTTGGAAATTTTTGCAGAAGTGCGGAGGATGGAGAGTATCACAAAAGCGGCGGACAGCCTGAATATGGCGCAGCCGGCGGTGAGCCGGGTGATCCGGGAGCTGGAGAGCTATTATGGGGTCCGGCTGTTTGAACGGATGAACCGGAAGCTCTATATCACCGAAGCCGGAGAGCAGCTTTTTTCCTATGCGGATGGGATCATCAGCCAGTATTACGAGGCCAGGGATGTGCTCCAGGACAGGGAAATGACCGCAAAGCTGAGGATCGGGAGTAATATCTCCTGCGCCCAGAAGCTGATGCCGGAGCTGCTGGGCCGGTTTGTGAAGAAATATCCGGAAATCCCCGTCTGCGTGAAGGTGGCAAATTCCCAGGAGATTGAACGCAAACTTCTGCTGAATGAACTGGATTTTGGGTTCATGGACGCGCCCGCACAGCCGGAAGCGTTTATCAGCCATAAGATCCGGGAGGATGCGGTGCGGATCGTCTGCGCGAAGGAGTATCCGATTGAGGCGAAAGTGACCTTTGAACAGTTCAAAAGGCATCCCCTTCTTGTCCGGGAGACAGGCAGCGGTTCCAGGCAGATCCTGGAGCAGTGGTTTGCCATGGAAGGGGAGCGGCCTAACATCGTGATGGAAAGCTCGGACGTCCACAGCCTGAAGGAAATATGCCGGTGCGGCTTCGGCCTGCTGATCCTGACGGAAAGCATGACAGAAGGATGGGCAGAGGAGAATGAGTTTCGGACGGTGGAGGTCGCGGGAAACCATGGGAAACGTTCCTGCTGCCTGGTATACCATAAGAGTAAATATCTGACCAGGAGTATGCGGTATTTTAAAGAGTATACTTTGTGAAACGGCCGCATGGCCATAATGGGATGCCCTTGGGTATACCTTGTGAAACGTCCGCATGGCCATAATGGGGTGCCCTTGGGTATACCTTGTGAAACGTCCGCATGGCCATAATGGGGTGCCCTTGGGTATATCTTGTGAAACGTCCGAATGTCCATGAAGGGGTGCCCACGGGTATGCGGTAAGGAACAACGCCCCTGCGCGGGGCGAAAAAACTGCCGGGAAATGACCGTTGTACGCAGCAGGCTGCCCCTTAAGCGGCTGCACGATTGCGTAAAAAAGTCATTTTCCGGCAGTTCTGTCAGATCATATTACATTATATTATATTATGCCTCGGTCTGATTGTGACGGTGCATGGAGAAATCGTATTTGCTGTATTCGGAAACCGTATCCGTAACCAGACGGTCATCCGCTTTTTTGAGCTGCTTGTCGCGCTCGCGTTTGAACGCCCGCTCTTCCTGGATATTTCCCGGGCCGGCTACACAGCCGCCTTCGCAGGCCATTCCTTCGATGAAATCCTCAGGAAGCTTTCCGGCTTTCAAAAGCATCAGAGCCTTCCGGCATTCCGCCGCGCCGTTGCACTGGCGTACATTCAGGCCGCTCTGTCCGCCGTGTTCGATGTAAGCCTGTTTTACGGCCTTTGTCACGCCGCCGGAATTGGAGTAGCCCTTGGCATGGATACTGCCGTTTTGGGGTTCTTCCAGGGTAACAGGCTCCAGCTTGATATTTTTTGCACGGAGCATGGCCTGAAATTCTTCAAAGGTCAGTACCAGATCCGCGTTTTCACCTTCTTTATCCTGATCCTGTCCGGCCTCGCTCTTCTTCGCGATACATGGTCCGATGAAGATACATACCGCGCCCGGATACATGGCCTTGACCAGCCTTGCCGTTGCGGCCATGGGGGATACCGTGGTGGAGATGTGGTCCGCAAGCTCCGGGAAATGGCGGCGGATGAGGTGCACGAACGCAGGGCAGCAGGAGGTGGTCATCTTCTTGCCGGCCTCATGTGCCTCCGCCCATTCCTTTGCTTCAGAATCGGATACGAAATCCGCTCCGATGGCCACGTCTACCATATCCTTGAAGCCCATCTTCTTCGCGCCCTTGCGGATGGATTCCATGGTGATATCCATGCCGAACTGTCCCTCCGCGGCGGGGGCTACCAGCGCGTATACCGGGCGGTCGCCCTTTAAGTAGTCGATGACCTCGAGCATACGGGAGCTGTCAGAGATAGCGCCGAAGGGGCACTTGCTGATACAGGAGCCGCAGCGGATACATTTTTCATCATCGATCCATACCCTTCCGTCTTCGTCCGCCTGGATGGCGTCTACCGGGCAGGCGCGGCGGCAGGGGCGCATGATATCCACGATGGCGTTGTACGGGCAGGCGTCAAAGCACTGGCCGCATTCCTTACACTTTTCCGGATTGATGTACGCCTTGTCCCTTGCCATGGTGATGGCTCCGAAACGGCATGCCTGCATACATTTTTTTCCCATGCACTTCTGGCAGTTGTCTGTCACGGAAAAACGGGTAATGGGGCAGTTCTCGCAGGCTGACGGGAGGATCTTGACGGTGTTGTGGCATGGCTCGCCGTCTGCCGGGTTGATGTTCTTGGCAAGCATGATCCTTTCGCGGACGATCTCCCGCTCTTTATGTACGCAGCAGCGGAACTTCGGCTTGGTCCCGGGCAGGATCTCGTAGGGCAGGGTCGCCTCAATCTTGTGCAGGTTCCCCTCAAAGGCCGCTTTGGCAACCTGATAGAGCACTTCGTCTTTTACTTCTCCAATGGTATTATTTTCGTGTAACATACTATGATTCCTTTCTTATGTAGTGAATTATGAATATGTTTCCTTAAAATCGTCTTTATTTTAACACATTTTATTCGGTGAAACAATACTATAGATGAACGAAGAGTTCTGGTATTTTCTAGTTATTTTTATAAAAAAATATTTCAAAAAAAGAGAATTGGCGGAAGAGGGAAGAAACGGAGAAGGAGGGGAAATGCGAAGACCCCGCCTGCTCTGCAAAAGAGCAGTGTATGAAAGCTCTTCTTAGCTGTATGCCATCTGATACTTAAATTCCTGAAAGTCCTTTTCAAGAAATTGTACCTTTTCGATCAGGTAATTGACTTTTACTTCATAGGCAAGGTTTTTGTCGGCTACCGGAATGGCCTGGTTGAGCTTATTGGTAAGTTCGATAAAATTCTCGGCGATTAACTGTATGTTCTTATCTGTCTGGTTTTCAAGATGCACTTCGATGCCGGTTACTCTCTGTTCAAGGACGGAGACCTTTTCTTTGAGGACTGCCACATCTTCTTTGAGGACTGCCACATCTTCCTTGAGAATTGCCACATCCTCCTTAAGGACTGCCACATCCTCTTTGAGGACTGCCATGTCTTCCTTAAGAACTGCAACGTCCCCTTTCATACCGATCACTTCGGAAAGAATCAGATCAAGTTTTTGGCTGTCTGTCATGTTATAACCTCCTTATCGGGTATCTGTTTACAAGTTTCTGTAAGTATAACACAGCGGGAAGAGAAAGTCTATAAAATCAGCCGAAATAAAAAATGTTTGAAAAAAATACACAATCTGTTATGATAGATGCAGTATCGGAAATAATCAGAGAGGAACGAATATTATGGTTGAAACAGGAGCAGCATTTGGAAGATTTCAGATTTTTACATTAAAACACATGGAGTATATTCTGGCGGCGAAGATGCGCTGCCGCAAGCTGTATATCGGGATCACGCATGCGGATATCGTGTCCTTTGCGGCTACCTCGTCCCTGGACCGGCACGGGGTTACGAAAAAGGACAATCCGCTGACCTATCTGGAGCGCCATGAGATGATCCAGGGGGCGCTGCTGGATTTCGGCGTCAGGCGCAAGGAATTTGACATCATTCCCTTTCCGGTGACACAGCCGGATCTAATCCAGCAGTATGCGCCCAGGGACGCCACCTATTACCTGAGTATCTGCCGGGAGTGGGACGAAGAGAAGGCGCAGGCCGTCCAGCGCCAGGGGCTCAAGACTGAGATCCTGTGGCAGCGGCTTGGCGAGGACTGCGGGCCCACGGGATACGATGTACGCAAGATGGTGGCGGAGAACCGAGACTGGTTCCAGTATGTGCCCAAAACCGTGAGCGATTATATCCGCAGCCGGGGGATCGACCAGCGAATCCGGGAGCTGGAACGCCTGTACTCCAATCCGGAATGGAAGAACCAGAAACCCCGGGAGCGGGAACGTCCCGCGGAACAGTAAGCCGGTTTCGCGGGAAGAAACGCTTCGGGGGGGGATGTGGGGCTGCGACCATAAGGAAAACGGCTGCAGCCGCGCTGTGGTGCGAAAGTGTCTCATAGCGCGCATTTTTTTACGGCAGCAGGTAGGCATACATGACCACAAAGTGGCAGGCGCTTCCGCCCATCACAAAAAGGTGGAAGATCTCGTGGCTGCCGAAATTTTTATGCCGGCTGTTGAAGATCGGAAGCTTTAAGGCGTAGATCACGCCGCCGATCGTATAGATGATGCCGCCCGCCAAAAGCCAGCCGAAGGCCGCCGCGCTCATGGAATTGAGGATCTGTGTAAATGCCAGTACGCAGGTCCAGCCCATGCCGATATACAGGATGGAGGACACCCACTTAGGGCAGAACACCCAAAACGCCTTGATCAAAATACCTGCGATGGCGATGCCCCAGACCAGGGACAGTAAAGTGATCCCTGTCCGTCCTTTGAGCACCAGCAGGCAGATGGGCGTATAGCTTCCCGCGATGAGGATGAAGATCATCATATGGTCGATTTTTTTTAATAAAGTATTTATTTTTTCTGACAGATCAAAGGTATGATAGGTGGTGCTTGCCGCATACAATAAGATCAGGCTTGCCGCATAGACGGCCAGGGAAATTACGTAGATTTGGCCCGGTTCGTGGGCTGCCCGGATCAAAAGCGGGACTGCCGCGAAAATAGCCATCAGCATGCCGATGAAATGAGTGATTGCGCTGCCTGGATCTTTGATATGTTGTTTTGTCATAAAAACCGCCTCCTGAATACATGAATGGTTAACAAGTAGTTTTCGATACTACATTTGATTATATTCATATATTACACCGATTATTCCCAAAATGCAAGGAAAATTTATCCGGAAAAAAATCCGGGCTGTCGGGAAATGAATCCACTTCCCAACAGCCCGGACAAAATCATACGATCTCCGGCAGAAAAATTCAGACAATGTATCCCAGGCAGAAATACTCAGCCGTTTTTTCTCTCAAAGAACTTGTCGATATTACTTTTGATTTCTTCAGGTTTTAAATATTTTGACAAATATCCCTCCGGCTTCAGAGGAATGACTTTTTTGACACTCTCAGGATCCACCCTGCCGGTGAGGAAGAAGACAGGGAGATCGGTCAGCGTCTCATCGGAACGGATCATCTCCAGTACCTGCCTGCCGTCGCAGACCGGCATCTCATAATCCAGCAGCACCAGGTCCGGGCGATCCAGAGTGATGGAGCGGATTGCGGCTAATCCGGAGGTGGCCATGGAAATCTCGTAATTCTCCTCCAGCAGCTGCTTCATACCCTGGCGGATGGTCAGGGAATCATCGATCACGAGTATCTTCGGTTTCTGCGCGGCCTTGCTGGCCTCATGCTGCGTAAGATACTCCTCAATCTCGGCGATGGCGTTGTCCGAACTGATGGCATTTCCCACTCCGTTTTCCAGCAGGTGCGGCGCAATGGCGCAGAACGCGAAATATCCGGCGCCGGTATCGAACAGCAGGCTGACCTGCGGCTGTTCTTTCTCAAACAGCTTCTGGAACTGCTCATAGGTCAGGAGGTTTTCCTCCTGCATCTCTTCCAGATCCGCATCCGGAAGATGTTCCCTGATGCGCCCGACAAACTGCTGTGCCGTATATCTGGCGGCGTTGATGAGCATGGAATCCAGCTTGTTGGTCTGCAGCCCAAGCACCTTTCCGACGGTGTTGATCAGAAGCTTTTCCTCAAAGACCAGAACGATCTCCCACTTTTCGTCCTGCCTCGTACCATAGACTAGGCGGTAATAGATGCCTCTGCCGAACTTTTCTCCGCCGTAGACTTCGCTGATCGCACGGGACTCCAGTTGGAACATATCATATATAAGCTGAACAATCGTTTTTTCCAGGGCATTGACCTGGTCGCTTGGCAGGAGCTCCCCCCATTTGCTGCTGGATTCCCCTGTGATCGCACGATCCTCCGTCAGGGTGTGCCCGATCAGCCAGCCGGCGCAGACGCCCAGAAAATGATCGACGGCTTCCGGGGAAAAATCCGACTGTTCCAGTTCTTCCTCCAGGGCCGGAAGCGTCTTCTGCCGAAAAGCGGCGTGAATGTGCTTATGCGTCTGAATGTCCTTGTAGTCAATGGAGGCCATGTATTTTTCCTCTTCGGCAAAATGCTTCATTGCATGGTCTTTGAAGAACTTGATCCCCTCCTGGCACGCCCATTGACTTTTCTTTTCTTCCTCGCTGAACGCGAAAAGCTTGTTGATGATTTTAAAAAGACGCTTGTGTTCCTTGTCGATCGTATCCACCCCGATACTGTACTCGTCTTTCCAAACCAATTGGTTTTCCATAGTGAAATAATCCTCCTTTGCTACAGTCAAGGTCTCATTCTTGCGGATGGCAGGTAATACCAAAAACCCCTATTTCTCCCCTTGACTGAGTGTACTGCATATCTGTCAAGAATGACATTTCATACCACGGCCTGACCGCTACTTATACTATATCATATATATGCAGAAAATGGATATTTGTTTTTATACCATTTTGCTAGATTTTTGAAGGATCTTTCATCAATTATACAGGGCGGATAATCATTGGATTCTGGTGCCCGCCTTTCCGTGGACGCCGTCTTTTACCTTGTCGAAGGAGGTGATCAGCGCGCTGCGTCCTTCGCCTTTTTCGATAAATTCTACGGAGGCCCGGAACTTGGGATACATGTTATAGATGCCGAAATGTCCCTGCTCCATGTATTCCTTCGCTTCTTTGACCGTGATGGCCCCCAGCTTGGTCTCATTTTCCTGTCCGAAATTGATGAACACCTGTTCCACGCTTGTCAGGATGATCAGAATGTCGGCATTGACGCCCTCCGCAAGCTTTCCGGCGGCAAGATCCTTTTCAATGACCGCGCTGGCCCCTCTCAGGTGGTTGTCCTGCTTCATGACCGGAATCCCGCCGCCGCCGCAGGCGATGACAAGCTGATCCGCGTCCAGCAGGGCGTTGACGGCGTCCAGTTCCACGATCTCTACCGGATTAGGGGCGGACACGACCCGCCGGAAGCCCTTGCCCGGTTCTTCAATGATGTAATTGCCTTTTTTACGTTCCTCGTTGGCCTCCTGGACGGACATGTACCGGCCCAGCACTTTGGTAGGGGTATAAAATGCCTCGTCATAAGGGTCCACGATGACCTGGGTCAGAATGGTGCTGACTGTGCGGTAAATGCCCCGGTTCAGCAGTTCTTCCCGGATGCCGTTCTGCAGGTCGTAGCCGATATAGCCCTGGCTCATGGCGGAGCATACGGACATGGGCGCGGCGGTATAGTCCGGGTGCGCCTTGCCGAATTCGTTCATAGCGGTATGGATCATGCCCACCTGGGGGGCGTTGCTGTGGGTGATGGCAATCTGATAGCCTTCCTCCAAAAGGTCGGCGATGGATTTTGCGGTTTTCTTTACGGCCACCATCTGCTCCGGAAGGGTGGTGCCCAGAGCGCGGTGCCCGAGTGCGATGACTGCTCTTTTTTTCATGATGGTTCTCCCTGTCTTTTTTATAAATGCGGTGATTTCTTCCTGGCTGTTTTTGCACATGTGAGTGAAACTGTGAATGGTAACGTCTGTCGGAATTGCCTGGCCTTTATGAAGCTCAGATCATGCCCCCATCCAGACCGATGATCTGTCCGGTCAGGTAAGGGTGGTTTTCCGCCAGATCAAAGACCAGCTCCGCAGTCTCTGCGGGTGTTCCGAAACGGCCTGCCGGAATCTCATCCATCAGGGCCTGCCGTTCCTCCTCGCAGAAGCCTGCGTTCATGGCGGTGTCAATGACTCCGCAGGCAATGGCATTGACCTGGATATTGCTTGGCGCCAGCTCTTTTGCCAAAGCCATGGTCAGCCCGTTGAGCCCTGCCTTGGAAGCTGAATAAGCGGCTTCACAGGAGGCGCCGGCCCTCCCCCACATGGAAGAGATGTTGATGATCTTCCCGCTTTTCTGGGATATCATATAGGGAAGGGCGGCACGGGAACAGTAAAAGGCGGAAGAAAGGTTCGAATGCAGAATGTCTTCCCAGTCCTGGTCGGTCATGTCTGTCAGAAGCCCGATGTAGGAGATGCCTGCATTGTTTACCAGGACGTCGGGACCGCCGCAGAGCTTGCGCATGGCGGAAAACATCCGCGCCACGTCGTCGGAACGGCCCGCATCTCCCGGAACGGCTTCGCAGAAATATTCTTCTGCGAGAAGCTGACTCCTGAGATCATATAATTCTGCTGTGGAATGTCTGCAATTGATAAATACAAAATAACCGGCCCGGGCAAAGCGCAGTGCACAGGCCCGGCCGATGCCCCGTGAGGCGCCGGTAATCAGTACGGATCTTCTTTTCATAAGCCGGTAAATCCTCTTGAAAAATAGTTCAGCCTGCCCAAAAGCTACCTGAGGCGGCGTTCTGTACATAAGAGAGTATAGCATACTTGCCGGGTTTTTGGAAGTCGAAATTCTGATTCTGCCGCTTATAGAAAAAAACTATAGATCCGGGTGGATATGTGATTTTCCAATTAGACGAATCCGGGGATCAAAGCTATACTGGAACATATGGATTTGTTGATTTTGGAACAGGAAGTTGAGGAAAGCGATGAAACAGGAATATCATATCGGAATTGATATAGGATCTACCTGCGCCAAGCTGGCGGTTCTGGACGGGGAGGGCCGGCTGGTGTTCCGATCCCTGCAGCCCACCGGATGGAGCAGTGTGGACACGGCGGAGTCGATCCGGCAAAAACTGCTGGAGGAGGGGATCGACCCGGAGCAGTCCCCATGTGTGGCCACCGGATACGGGAGGATCTCGGTCCCTTACGCGGACAAAATGATCACGGAGATCACCTGCCATGCCCGGGGCGCGATGTGGATTCATGATGCCCGCGAGCTGGTGGTCATTGACATCGGCGGCCAGGATACGAAGATCATCCGGATCGAGGACGGCCGGGTGAAGGATTTTGTGATGAACGATAAGTGCTCGGCCGGAACCGGGCGTTTTCTGGAGGTCATGGCAAATACGATGGCCCTGCGGCCAGATGAGGTCTGTGAGCTGGCGCGTCTGGGCGGCGGGACGTCCATCAGCTCGATGTGCACGGTCTTTGCGGAGTCCGAGGTGATCAGCCTGATCGGACGGGGGGAATCCAAAGAAAATATTGCGTTTGCCGTGGTGGAGTCCATCGTGAGCAAGGTGGTGTCCCAGACAAGCCGGCTGAACGTCTGCAATGAGACGGTCTGTCTCACGGGAGGACTGTGCGGATGCGCGTATCTCCGGGAAGCCTTATCCGAAAAACTGAACTGCCGGGTGCAGGCAGAACCGGAAGGGAGATACGCCGGAGCCTTGGGAGCGGCGCTGAGCATGTAGAAATTTTCCACCTGTACGGTTGGATGCTCTTTGAGCATCCAACCCACCTCATTCATTCGTAAAATCCGTGCTTCGCACTTTTGTGCCTGCTAACGCAGTCACATTTTACTCATTAATGAGGTAGGTTGCTAATCCGAAGTCGCATTTTCATTGCAATAAATTGCATAAAAATGTGATTTCGGATTGCAACGTTACTATTCACAGTCTGGTTAAAGTATAAAATCCAATTATAATAGAGGGCCTCAAACCTAGTGTTTATCTATGGTTTGGGGCCCTCTTTGGCTTATTAAACCAGCATCCCTGTTAGTTTATTGGTATTTTTTGAAAAACATGCCAATAACATATTGATATTTTTATTGGTATGTGTTATAATATATAGTACCAATATGTAGAAAGGGGAAGATAAAATGTCAATCGTAAGATATGTGAATAAAAAAACAGGTCGGGTTGCCCTCTATGAATCAACTTCCCATTATGACCCGGAAACAAAACAATCCAGGCCGATCCGGAAATATCTTGGCACAGAAGATCCGGAGACAGGTGAACTGATCCCGTCGTCAGGAAAGCGCGGCAGAAAAAAGGAACCGGATGACAATTCCAGCCATAGCAAAAAGAAAAAACCAGAAACCGACTACCGGTTCCTTGCTGAAACATTAAAAAAGGAATGCGCGGAAAAAGATGCCAGGATCAAAGTTTTAGAACACCGCAACCAGTTGCTGCGTTCCAGTTTGGAACGTATAAAAGAAATCGCTTCCCATATACCGGAAGCGTAAACAGGATACCTATAGGAGGCAGCCATGGACCGTCTGTTTTCAGAATATACCACACTCCAATACCAGAATAAGGCCATGCGCCGGGAATTAGAAGCTTTCCGGAACGGGGAAAGATATAAAAAGCTGCAGGCAGACCACCACAAGGTGGTTGCCGGGTATATCAAGGAGATTGAACGGTTAAAAAAAGAATTGGCAAAGGCCCATGCCGCCACGGTTACCATCCGGAACATCTGGTTTGGGGAATGTGACTCAGACTGGGAAAAATACCAGGCCGAATTGAATAAGAAAGAACAGAAGATCCAAAAACTGATGGATAAAAACTGGGAGATCCTGAAAGCATCCGATGATAAGATTGCCGCCATCATCCAGGATTATGAGGGGCAGCTTGCGGAAAAGGATGCCGTGATCCATGGGCTGGCGGCAGAGCTCGCCCATGCGGCAGCCCTGCTCGGCAGGGATAGCACAAATACTTCCACCCCAACCGGCCAGACACCCCCGTGGAAAGACAGGCATATCCCGAACAGCCGCAGGAATACAGGGAAGCCGAAAGGCGGGCAGCGCGGACACGAGCGCCATACCCTGGAAAAGCCTGGGCCGGAAGAGGTGGACGAGGAAGTAAGCCATCCGGTGGGCGACGGGGAATTCTGTCCGGAATGCGGCTGCGGGGATTTTACCTTTACCGGTGAATGTGAGGAAAAATACGAGATTGATATCGAGGTCAAAGTCATAAAGCGGCTCCATAAATTTTGGGTGTACCAGTGCAGAAACTGCGGGCAGATTGTCCGTACTGGGATTGACCCGGCCTTACGGGCCGAGTGCCAGTATGGGGCGTTTCTCCAGGCGCTGTCCCTCTCGCTGATGAACACCACAAACGCGGCCATCAACAAGGTTCCCCTCCTGATCAGCGGCCTGACGGATGGGGAGGTATGTCCCAGTGAAGGGTATATCGCGAAACTCCAGCCAAGGGCGGCCAGGGGCTTAAAACAATTCAGGGAGGATCTTTTCCGGCTCCTGGTCACACGCCCCATCCTCTATTGGGATGACACTGTGGTGATGGCTGACAAGTCCAGGATATGCCTGCGCTTTTACGGGGATGAGACAGCCGCCTATTATGTTGCCCATAACAAAAAGGACATGGATGGCATACTGGCAGACGGGATATTGGAGGCGCTCACAGAAATGACAAGTGTCATGCATGACCACAATTCCATCAATTACAACAGCAGGTTTGTATTCATGAATCTGGAATGCAATGCACACCTGCAGAGGGACCTCCAAAAGAGTGCGGACGAAACAGGGCATAAGGTATTACTTGAGATCAAACAGCTGGTCTCCGGCACGATCAGGGACAGAAATGACCGGATCCTGTCGGGGGAGGAAAGCTTTGGGGAGGCGTATATAGAAAACTTTAACAAAAAGATGACGGAACTGCTGGGGAAAGCAGAGGGGGAGGCCGCAGCCAATACATCCGATTATTCCGGGCCATTTGAGCGTGCCCTTATTGCGAGGATTATAGATTACCGGGAAAATTTTTTTGCATGGGTGGAAGATTTTTCGTTGCCCACAACCAACAATTTGAGTGAGAGGGCGTTGCGTGGTGTGAAGACAAAAATGAAGGTGTCAGGCCAGTTCGCTTCAGCTAGGACAGCAGACAATTATGCGGCAATCCGAACTTATATAGAAACATGCAGAAGGAATGGGATCAATGAGATGAGCGCATTGACGAGGTTGTGTAACGGGAATCCTTATACTATAGAAGAAATATTCTCTCAAACATCCCAGCCATAAAAGCATTCAGCCTGTTTGAAACAAATGGCCGGCGAAATACCGGTCCATTTGTGTTGCAAAAAAGCCATTTGGACTGTGAATAGTAACATTGCAACGGTACAGGTGGGAAATTTTCCGAATTACGGCTTGACAAATCTGCCCCCCTTGGGGTAAGATGAATCGCAGATACGAAAAAAGCGATGAAGAGAACAAGTAGCAGGAACCAAGGAGAAGACAGAGAGCTGCCGGTTGGTGAGAGGCGCATGATCCCATTCCTTGTGAATACATCTCGGAGCTTCACACCCAAAGCAGGGGGGCGAAAGAGAAGCCGGACGGACTTTTCCGAAGCGATCCCGGGCAAGTAGGCTGTGACGGGGCAGTGCACGTTAACGCACGGAGTGATTGAACCGGAGCCGGAAGATGCGGCGGCAGGACGGGCACGGGAAGATCAACTCATAGAGGCAGACAACGGAAGTTGTCTGTGAATAAAGGTGGTACCACGAGCGTAAGAGCCCTCGTCCTTTTCCGGACATGGGGCTCTTTTTTTCTATTACAACAAATAAGGAGAAAAAATCATGAAAATTTATGATGAACTCAAGGCCAGGGGCCTGATCGCCCAGGTGACGGACGAGGAACTGATTTCAGATCTGATCAACAACGGGAAAGCCACGTTTTACATCGGCTTCGACCCAACGGCGGACAGCCTGCACGTAGGACATTTTATGGCGCTGTGCCTGATGAAGCGCCTGCAGATGGCGGGCAACCGTCCCATCGCGCTGATCGGCGGCGGCACGGGCATGATCGGAGACCCGTCGGGAAGAACGGACATGCGCCAGATGATGACCCCGGAGATCATCCAGCACAACTGCGACTGCTTCAAGGAGCAGATGAGCCGGTTTATTGATTTTTCAGAGGGAAAGGCTATGATGGTGAACAACGCGGATTGGCTTTTGGATCTGAACTACATCCAGGTGCTGCGGGAGGTAGGCGCCCATTTCAGCGTAAACCGCATGCTGACGGCGGAATGCTACAGGCAGAGGATGGAGAAGGGCCTGAGCTTCCTGGAATTTAACTACATGATTATGCAGGCTTATGACTTTTATGCATTGTTCCAGAAATACGGCTGCAACCTGCAGTTCGGCGGGGACGACCAGTGGAGCAACATGCTGGCGGGAACCGAGCTGATCCGCAGGAAGCTTGGAAAGGACGCCAGCGCAATGACCATCACCCTGCTGCTGAATTCCGAGGGCAAGAAGATGGGCAAGACCCAGTCCGGCGCGGTCTGGCTTGACCCCAACAAGACGTCCCCGTTTGATTTTTACCAG
This sequence comes from Schaedlerella arabinosiphila, assembly GCF_003885045.1. Lineage (GTDB taxonomy): Bacteria > Bacillota > Clostridia > Lachnospirales > Lachnospiraceae > Schaedlerella > Schaedlerella arabinosiphila. The sequence goes on from NZ_RHJS01000002.1 coordinate 921,059, forward strand.
TACTGGAGAAATGTAGGGGACGCGGATGTCCTGAAATGCATCCGTATGCTGACCTTCCTGCCGTTGGAGCAGATCGACGAGATGGACACGTGGGAAGGAAGCCAGCTCAACAAGGCAAAGGAAATCCTGGCCTATGAGCTGACCAGTATGGTGCACGGGGAAGAGGAAGCGAAGCGCGCCCAGGACAGCGCAAGGGCGCTGTTCAGCCAGGGAAATGCGGCGGACATGCCGACTGCGGAGCTGACAGAGGGCAGCATCGACATTCTCACCATGCTGTTAAAGAGCGGCCTGGTGCCCTCCAAGGCAGAGGCAAGACGCGCCGTGCAGCAGGGCGGCGTGGCCGTGGACGGTGAAAAAGTGTCCGATATCCAGACCGCCTACAGCAGGGAAATGCTTTCCGGCGACGGGCTGATCCTGAAAAAGGGGAAGAAGAATTTCCGAAAGGTTGTACTGAAGTAGAAAAAGATACAAACAGAAAGCTGCATTGAATATAGAAACAATAGAAATCAATCTGCAGGGACAATAGCATATCCGTTTTTCATCCGAAAGGAATGATCAGGAACGGTTCGTAAAATAATTCTGAACCGTTTCCTAACGGCAGGGCGGCGAGTCGCCGTCTGGAAGCAATAGAGAACTGCAGAAAATAACTCCTGCATCCATGTATGTCTGAGTTGTTTTTCTGCAGTTCCGATACAGCGCTCCATCCGGCAGAACGGATGGAGCATCAGGGACAGAAGACCTTCGGATGCTCCGATGTACTTCTGCACACTACCGTGTGCGTTTCCGGCATAGCCTTGGTACACCTGCGCATCCTGCGGAATCCATTTTTTGTATTGTTCCTGCAGATGATATCTATCCTGAAAATCAAACGCGCTTACTTCGAAAATCAAAAAGGCCGCGGCTCCCGCGAAGGGGCGGGCTTTGGAATTACATCACTGGAAAGGAAGTGCATGAAATGGGCGGGAAGGATTTATGGAAATACTGTACCCAGGAACAGGTTCGCGCCGCGCTTCGTTCCCTTCGCCTTCTGGACGGCGTGCACATCCGGGAGGAGAATTATTTTTCCTGCCTGTATGCGGTCAGCAACCATCCGGAGCAGCACTATCATCCGGCCTCCGTCCCGAAGAAAGGCGGGGGAGTGCGCAGACTTCTTGTCCCAGATCCGCTGCTGTGCCGGATTCAGAAAAATATCCTGAGACATGTACTGGCGGAGTTTCCCATTTCGGAGTATGCCGCCGCATATAAACCCGGAACCTCCATTGTGGAGAATGCAGAGCCCCATGTGGGCGCGAAAGAACTGCTGAAGCTGGATATCCGTCATTTTTTTGACAGCATCACATTTTTTCAGGTCTATGGGCAGGCATTTCCTTCCACCTGTTATCCGCCGGCAATCCGCACCATGCTGGCAAACCTGTGCTGCTGCCGGGATTCGCTGCCCCAGGGCGCGCCCACCTCTCCGGCGGTTTCCAACCTGGTCATGAAGCCCTTTGACGAATATATGGGGAACTGGTGTCAGGAGCGGGGGATCGGGTACACAAGGTACTGCGACGATATGACCTTTTCCGGGGAGTTTGACAGGCGTGAGGTTCAAAATAAGGTGCGCGGTTTCCTGGCCGCATACGGATTTGAACTGAACGAACAAAAGACCCGGGTGCAGAAAGCACACCAGAGACAGACGGTCACAGGCATCGTTGTCAATGAAAAGCCCCAGGTCAGCCGCGCGTATCGGAGAAAACTGCGGGCAGAGATCCATTACTGCAGCAAATACGGCGTAGAGTCGCATTTACAGAGACGCAGGGAAGGACAGGCGCCGGAGAAAGAGCGGCTGATGGAAGCGGACTGCGTACATTTTCTGCAGCAGCTTCTGGGCAAGATCAATTATGTGCTGCAGGTAAATCCGGAGGATACGGAATTTTGCCGGGCAAAAGAAATCGTGAAGGAGATGCTGGCAGAGCGGGCGTCTCTGTGAACGCGCAGGCCGGATACGAAAGAGGATGAATTTGTAAAAAAGGGGGAGACGGCAATGGCCATTAATCCGAAAAAATTATTCAAAATGCAGATGGCATGGAAACAGTTTAACGATACGCACCCGAAGGTGCTGCCCTTTATCAAGGCGGTGGAGGCAGCGGGAATCCGGGAGGGGACTGTGATCGAGATCCGGGTGGAGACGCCGGAAGGGGAGAAGTTCGAAAGCAACATCAAGGTACGGCAGTCAGACCTGGATCTGCTTAAGGGGATGAAGGAAGACATCTGAGCGGCACCGCGGGGGGCCTTTTTTGGCATACAAGGTCGTTTCTCTCCATGATAAACAAAACTGGCCTGTATAAAAATAACGAAAATGGCCGTTTTCATATGGTCACTCTGGTGATAGGATAAGAGAGAATTTTTATCAGGTTTATAGAATATAGAAAAGAGGTTGTCTATCATGGAAAAGAGAAACCAAACCGTTCTCAAGCTGGCCCAGACCGCGCTGCTGGCTGCGCTCTGCTTTGTATCCTTTACCTTTCTGCAGATCAAGATTCCCATGCCGGGCGGAGACGCGACGTCCATCCATATCGGAAATGCCTTCTGCGTACTGGCGGCGCTGCTGCTGGGAGGGTTTTACGGCGGACTTTCAGGCGCGGTGGGGATGACAATCGCGGATATTATGGATCCGGTCTACCTTCCCGGGGCGCCCAAGACATTTGTCTTAAAGCTTTGTATCGGGCTGATCACAGGGATCGTGGCTCACAGGGTGGCAAAGATCAACGAAAGCACGGATAAAAAATACATTTTCCGCTGGAGCGTGATCGCTTCGGTGGCCGGACTCGGATTTAACGTGGCAGCGGACCCGGTGGCGGGATATTTTTATAAGCAGTACGTCCTGGGACAGCCCCAGCAGATGGCGGAGGTGCTGGCAAAATGGAGTGCGGCGGCAACATTTGTAAATGCGGTCGTATCGACCGTTCTTGTAGCCTTCCTCTACAATGTGCTCCGCCCGGTACTCTTAAAATCCGGCCTTCTGGACGTGAGAAGCCAGACGAAGGAACGGGCGGTTTAACCGCGCCGTGTACCGTCGGTATGCCCTTGGGTATCGAATCAGGCAGAAATATCGGCCCGGCTCAGGGGCAGTCTGCCGCCGCTTCTGTCATTTCTATTTCGCCGGAATACAGCCGCCGGGTCTCGTTCAGCGCGGCGGCCAGTTCTTCCAGCTCGTCATAAGAATCAAAGGAATCCGACATGATGGTGAGAATATAATCACGGCTGTCTGCCCGGAGGATGCCGGCGTCATTGCGTGCGGTATCCTCCCAGTCGGTATACCAGCCGGCCTTCGTATACACCGTATATTCCTCCCCGAGTGCCGATCCGATAAAGGATTCCGCAGTGTCGGCGTAAAGGCTCCGGCACCAGTTTGACTGCTCGTTGGTATCCTCAAAGAAATAAAAATAAGTGCCGATCCAAAGCTGCGCCAGCTCTTTCACGGTCAGATAAGGATACCAGTTGTAATCGTCAATGATGGAATCCGAAACAGCGGTATACTCGGTCATATCGAACATCACATCATTTCCATACAGGTGGTGGAGCGTCTCGTAGTCTTCATTGCTTGACCAGACGATGGTATTTTCCATCAGGTCTCTGGTGTATTCGTCCGCGGCTTCCGGGCTGAATTTATTGAGCGCCGCGACATAAGGCCCTTTCATGGTGCTTGCGCTGTAAAAACGGCCGTCGGGATGGAAGCTGAAACAATCCCCTGAATTTAGATCCAGCAAAATAAAACCGAGACTGCGGCCCGTTTCCTGAAACCCCTGAATGATGCTTCGGACATGTTCAGCCTGAGGGGAAAGCAGGACCTCCGGACGGGTACAGAACAGTTCCTCCCCGTCGGGAAGCGCGGCAACGGCCGACAGCAGAATGTCCAGATCCGGTTGGACATACGCATACGAGACCGAATCCTGAATTTCCGTAAGCCCGGTACTTGAATCCTCCCGAAGGGTGACCACGGTTTGTGAAGAGCCCTGCAGCAGGGCCCCGGTCTTAGAAGATTGCCCGGACGGACTGGCGGCATCCGATAAACTCTGCAGCGCGATTCCGGTATCCGGAAATTCCTGGGGCAGTTCCGCGGTCTTCAAACCGAACACGGACAGGGACGCTGTGAACAGCATGGCGGCTGCGGTCTGCACCACCTGTTCCCGGTCAATATGGAATCAGGTGAAGCATCCTTAACAACACATCTGATTTTTGACAATAGAGATTCATTCAGCAAATGCATGCTCTTTTTCATTCGTATACACCTCATGACGGATAAATTCGGTGAGTAAAATTGCGGGCTGTGCCGCGGATTGCAGGGGCTGCGGTTCACGGACGGTCAAGCCCTGATTTGAACATATTATACGTTATAAAACAAAATAATGTCAATGGATGCTTATGAGCTGTTCATTGAAAGTAACCTATCCAGTTACATGTCACACCCCGACCAATCACCACGCTGATTGGTCGGGAGGATGCACATAAAAGCTGGTATTCAGGCCGCCCATTGCCGAAGGCAATTTTAAATGGCGGCCTGAGTTACAGGGCACGCCTGGTCAAGGTGTCCTGTAACCCTATCCAGCCCATTTTAACATCTTGTTTCCAAAATACAGCATTGACATCCCTTCCATACATATGCTATACTGAACTCAAACTACTATAATATTTACAATAGCTATTTTCACAATAGAGAAAGGAGGATCACCATGGATCAGCAGACCTATCTGAAAAAACTTTCCTGCGCCCTGCACTGGAGGCTGCCGGGGCCGGAGGCAGAGGATGTATTGTCCGATTACCAGGAGATCTTTTCCCAGCGTCCGGCAGAAGCCGATGACCGGATCATCCGGGATTTGGGGGAACCGCTGCAGGCTGCCCGGCTGCTCACGGAGCCGGATCGATACCGCCGATGGCTTGCCGCATTTGGATGGATGTCCTTCTGCCTTGCGCTGCCCGAGTTTCTGCTGCTGCGGGCCAGGTTTTACGGATATCCGGCGGGAATGATGTTTCTATTGCTGGCGGCAGGGACAGCGGCGGCACTGATGTGGTTCGGCATCCATCGAAGAGAACGGGAGATACGGCATTTGCCGAAAGGTCTTTGTCCTATGCTGGCCTGCCTGCTGGTGATCCTTGCGGCGGCCGCACTGATTCTGGCCGGTCTGGCGGCAGAGATCTGGAAAGAGCTCCCTCCGGCATTGTACGGAATCGCGGCGTATTGGACTATGAGCCTGGCCGGTACGGCCGCGGCAGTGCTTGGTTTTTTCGGGCTCGTAAAAGCCAGAATCTCCGACCGGCGCTGGCGTGCCCTGTACATAACGGGGCTGACGGTATTGGCGGAATGCGTCCTGGTGACTGCCGCCCTGGTCAGTATGGATCTGGATGCCGCGTCTTCCGGCTGGTGGGTCTCCTATGCCGGCATCATGGGGGGCATCGGTTTTATAGGGCTGGCCGGCGCGGGGGTATCCTTATGTTAAAAAAAGATCTCATCGAATTGAGCCTGCTGTACGTCCTGTCCAACGAAGATTTGTATGGATATGAAATATTGCGCCGTATCCGCGAAAGCTTTCCCGGTACCCAGGAAAGCGGCATCTACGCGCTGCTCCGCGGTTTATGCAGGGAAGGCTGTACGGAACAATACGAGGGGGAGACCTCCGACGGCCCAAAAAGAAAATATTACCGTATCACCGAAGCAGGAAATAGAAAACGGGAAAACCTGCTGGAGGAGTGGCGCCGCCTCCGTGATGCGCTTGCCGCATTAGGGATTGAATAGCTTTCATTCTAAAAGAAGTGAGAATCATATGATGGAACAAAAGACGGATTTTATTATCATCGGGGCATCCATCCTGGATGTGCTCACTCAGCCCGTTTCGGCGGAGGTATTTGAGACGGGTTCGGTGTCCGCAGAACATACGGCCATGCATACCGGAGGAGACGCGCTCAATGAAGCCGCAGTCCTCGCCGCGCTGGGAGCTTCCGTAAGGCTGGTCAGCAAAGTGGGATCGGATTATGCCGGAAATTACATTCAAAATTACTGCCAACGGGCCGGAATGGACACGTCCTTTCTGCAGGAAGCAAAAACGCTGGAAACAGGCGTGAACCTGGTGCTGGTGGATGAAGATGGAGAACGGCATTTCATCACGTCGCAGAGCGGAAGCCTGAGAAAACTCTGCCCGGCCGATATTCCGGACAGGGCCCTGCAGGGCGGACGGTATCTCTGCTTTGCCAGTATATTTGTATTTCCGGCATTTGACGACGCTGCCCTTGCCGCATTGTTTTCCAGGGCAAAGGCAAATGGCCTGGTTCTCTGCGCGGACATGACCAAGCGGAAAAACGGCGAGACCTTAAAGGATTTGGAACGCAGCCTGCCGCTGCTGGATTACATTTTCCCCAACTACGAGGAGGCCAGCCTTCTGACCGGATTGACGGACTGGGATGAGATCGCGGATGCGTTTCTTGGCTGCGGGGTAGGGTGTGTCGTCCAAAAGGCCGGCAGCCGGGGCTGCTTTATCAAAACAAAGACACAGCGGCATTGGATTCCGGCGTATCCCCATGCCCGTTGTCTGGATACCACCGGGGCCGGGGACACCTTTACCGCATGTTTTCTGGATGCGCTGGGCCGCGGGATGGAGCTGCCGGAATGCGGAAGCTTTGCAAACGCGGGGGCATCCATCTGCATCGAAGGGCTGGGGGCGACGGGCAGAATCCGGGACAGGGAACAGGTGACAGAACGATATGCAAAGATCCGCAGTCTGATCTGACTGTGAATAGAAACAGGATATAATAGAGAGAGGATATTTTCATGAAAAAGCGTACGAAAGAAATTCTTGAAATTCTGGATCAGCAGTACGGCACGGAGTATGTATGCTATCTGAACTATGAGACGCCCTGGCAGCTTTTGATCGCCACGATGCTGAGCGCCCAGTGCACGGATGCGCGTGTCAACATTGTGACAAAGGATCTGTTTCAAAAATATACCTCGGTGGAGGCATTTGCCAAGGCGGATCTGGCGGAATTGGAGCAGGACATCAAGCCTACGGGATTCTATCACAACAAGGCAAAAAATATCATTGCCTGTATGCGCGCCCTTCGGGACCGGTTCGGCGGTGAAGTACCCAGAAGCCTGGAGGATCTGACTTCTCTTGCAGGCGTAGGGCGCAAGACGGCAAATGTAATCCGGGGAAATATTTATCATGACGCAAGCGTGGTGGTGGATACTCATGTGAAGAGGATTTCCAACCGGCTCGGCCTGACAAAGAATAAGGAACCGGAAAAGATCGAGCAGGATCTGATGAAAGAGCTGCCGAAGGACCACTGGATTCTGTACAATATCCAGATTATTACATTTGGCCGCAGCATCTGTACGGCGCGGAATCCGAAGTGTGAGGAATGCTTTCTGACAAAATACTGCAGCGGGTCAAAATAAAAGAGAGGAGAGAGCCACCAGCGTGACACATAACCTCTCTTTTCGGCTAATTTTCGTGTTGTCTGCCAACGTCTGCCTTCGCAGTAATGATTGCGGATTTTCGTGCTGCCAATCAACGTTCCGTTTTCTGATCATGACTTGTATTTCCGGCTTCCATTTCTTTGATATATTTCAGAACTCTGATGATCTGCTCCTGCCTGTCCGGCGGGAACTGGTGCAGGATATTGAGGGCCTCGGCATCCCGGGCCTCGGAAATATCCTGCTGCCTGTCCTCATTCTGCCCTGCATTTAAAATAGAATCAATGGTGACATTGCACAGCCTTGCGTAATACATCAGAACGCGCAGATTCAGCTTTGCACGGTTATTTTCAATATTGCTTACAAAGGAAACGGTGCAGCCCAGATCTCCGGCAATCTGCTCCTGGGTGTAGGAATGCTCCGTCCTCAGACGCTTTAATTCCATTCCGATCTTTTCAAAATTATATTGGTCTAAATTGTAATCATTCATAAACAGCCTCCCGGCGACTATATTTATAAATATAGTTTATTATATTTTTGGGTTGAAAACAACTGGCTTGTTTAGTATAATATAATTTACTTATCAGTATACAATGAGGGGCGGTATACAAAATCTTGCAGCCGCGTCATGGATCTGCTGATGCAGAACGATCTCAGAAAAAACGAGGAGGTAGAAAATGAACATAATAGAAGCGAAGAACGAGATTAAAAGATCGGTAGAGATTTATCTGGATAAAAACGAATTTGGAGAGTATACGATCCCCGTTTCAAAACAGCGCCCCATCTTCATGGTGGGCGCGCCCGGGATCGGAAAAGCGGCGATCATGCGGCAGATTGCTTCGGAGCTGGATATCGCGCTTGTATCCTGTTCCATGAGCCATTACACGCGGCACAGCGCGCTGGGGCGGCCTGTGATCAAGACCCGGGACTTTGACGGGACGGAGACCGCGGTATCCGAATACACCATGAGCGAGATCCTTGCCGCCGTGTATCACGTGATGCGGGACTCCGGAAAAAGGGAGGGGATATTATTCCTGGACGAGATCAACTGTGTCCACGAGACACTGGCGCCGGCCATATGTTTGTTCCTCAGGTATAAGACCTTCGGAAACCGGCAGGTGCCGGAGGGATGGACTATTGTTACGGCAGGCAGCCCTCTCCGATACCATAAATCAGCCAGAGAATTTGAAGCGGCGGACATGGACCGCCTGAAACGGATTGAGATTACGGAAGACTTTCCGGTCTGGAAGCAATATGCTTATGAGCAGGGCATCCACGCCGCTGTGACTGCATTTCTGGAGATCAACCGGCAGTGCTTTTATTCCATCTGCTCCACGGCGGAGGGGCCCCGGTATGTGACGGCCCGGGGCTGGGAAGATTTGTCCGCGGCGATGCAGCTTTATGAGAAGAAGGGCTTTCCGATCAGCCGGCGGCTCATCGGGCAGTACATTACGGACGAGGAGACTGCGGAAAGGTTCGGAATTTACTATGATCTTTTTCAGAAATACAAAGCAGATTACCGGATCGGGGATATTTTATCAGGCAGGGGCAGCGGAGAACGGATCGAAAAGCTGGGGAAGGCAGACATGGAAGAGCGGTTTTCCGTGTTAGGGCTGCTTATGGAAACGCTGGGGGAGGGACTTCGAAACACGGTCAGCCGGGAGCGTATCCTGCAGATGACGGCGAAAGCGCTCAGGAGCATCAAAAAAGCGGTCAAAGAGGATCAGATACCCGTATCCCTGCTGCTGCAGGAGCAGGCGGACGGAATCCGGAGGTTTTTGCGGGAGCGGACGGCAGCCAACAATCTGACGGGAAGGGAGCGGAAAGAGTATCTTTCGGTTCTGGGGACGCTGACAGAGTATGCACGGAATCTCGATACAGGGGACCTGAAAAAAGACTTTGAAAAACTGAAAAAGCAGTTCGTCAGAGAAACCAGGCAGCACGAAAAACAGATTGTGCAGGTGAAGTCCATGCTGGAGGAGGCGTTTTCCCTGATCGAAAAGGCTTGGGGAAACCATCAGGAGATGGCCTTCTTTCTGGCAGAGCTGGCCAACGGAGCGGACAGCATGGCCTTCATCAGCCGGTGGGGATGCGAATCCTATTTCCGATATCATCAGGAACGGCCGGCTGCCGAACAGGAACAGAGCCTGACGGAGGAGCCTGGGATGCTGCTGGCAGTATGAAAGATCCATAGACGGTGGATACGGTTACTGTTCACACCCTGCGGGTGCTCCAGTAACTGGATTCCTGCTCCGGTACAGATTTCCGTTTTAAAAAGATTTTCTTTTTCCGGGATTTCTGTTATAATCAGGAATATGATGCGGGGAACCGGCAGCAGCGGATTCTGTAAGAGGACCAGGTTCGGTTCCCCAGCCATAAAGGGAGGTTGATTCATGAAGAATCCATTTAAGAAATGTATACTGCCTGTGGTTCTGTCGGCTGTTTTGCTGTGCGGCTGTGGAGGAGGCGGCGCAGGAAAAACAGAAGAGGGCAGCGGCGCACAGGAGACAGAGGACAGCGGCGCGCAGAAGACAGAAAGCACCGCCGGCGCAGAGGAAGATGCTTCCGGTGCACAGGCTGTTTTTGAGGGAAAGGACATGGAGGGGAATCGGGTTTCTTCCGATGATTTTTCCAAGTCAAAGCTGACGATGATCAATGTATGGGCCACCTACTGCAGCCCCTGCCTGAACGAGATGCCGGAGCTGGGAGAGCTTGCGCAGGAATATGATCCGGAAGATTTTCAGATCATCGGGATTGTCAGCAATGTACCGGAAGGGGCGGACGAGGAGTCTCTGGAACTCGTGGAAGTGCTGATTGAGCAGACCAGCGCGGCTTATCCCCATGTGCTTCTGAATGAGTCGCTGCTTGACGGGATGCTCGCGGACGTGACAGGGGTACCTACGACATTTTTCTATAATCAGGAAGGAAAGCTTTTAGATACCGTGGTGGGGGCTAAGGATAAAGCAGCCTGGAAAGAAATCATCGACGGGCTGATCGAAGAATAATCACCGTACGGTTCCGTTCCTGATTGAAATCCATCTGTGAATTGAAAAGGAGAAACACACATGAAAGAGCTGCGCTTAGGAACCATCGGTTCCGGTTCGATCGTCCATACCATACTGGACAATGTAAAAATAGTAGACGGTATCCGTCTGACAGCGGTCTACTCCCGGACGGAGGAAAAGGGAAGTCAGCTTGCGGCAGAATACGGGGCAGAACGGGTCTATACCGACCTGGACGCATTCCTGGGGGACGAGGAGATGAACACGGTCTATATTGCGTCGCCTAACCTGTTGCATTATGAACAGACGAAAAAAGCGCTTCTGGCAGGAAAGCATGTGATCTGTGAGAAGCCCTTCTGCACAAAGGCGGGGCAGGCCAGGGAGCTGACCGCCCTTGCGAAGGAAAAACAACTGTTCCTTGCGGACGCCGTACCCACCGCCTTCCTGCCGAATCTGGAAGCGCTGAAAAAGGAGCTTCCGAAGGTAGGAAGGGTGAAGCTTGTGCTGGGCAATTACAGCCAGTATTCCAGCCGCTACGACCAGGTACTCAAAGGGGAGGTGCCCAATGTATTCAATCCGCAATATGCGGGCGGGTGCCTGATGGATATCAACTTTTACAATGTGTATTTGAGTACGGCATTGTTCGGAAAGCCGAAATCATTCGTCTATTATCCCAACCGATGGGGGGAACTGGTGGATACGTCGGGAGTCCTGGTCATGCAGTATGACGGATTTGTGGGCAGCCTGGCGGGAGCGAAGGATACCTGGGGAGTCAATTATTTCCAGATCGAAGGCGAGAAGGGGCACATCTATATCAAAGACGGGAGCAACGGGATCGCGGAGGTACGGGTCGTCACAAAGGATTCGGAGGAAACAATCAACCTGCAGGAGAATCCGGAGTGGAGGTTCTACGAGGTGCAGAAGCTGACAGAGTATATGCTTGCCGGAGACTATGAGGCGGTGTACGGGCGGCTGGATGTGATGATTGATGTGGTTGAGATTCTGGAGGATGCGAGAAAGAAGGCAGGAATCCTGTTTCCGGGGGAATGAAAGCCTGCTGTTCACTCCTGGGCCGTGCATTGCACTGCACGTAATGTTACAGTTCACGGTCCAGCCGACCGCGAACTGTAACACCACGTGAGGCAGCTTTGAACAGGCCGGCGGAAAAGATATTGACAGATCACTCAGAATCAAATAGAATAGAATAAGTGCTGCGATAAAACGATCATACAGAGCGTTTCGTGAACAAATTGCACAATCTATACAGGCAAAGGGCTGCGGAAAAGCAGCATGGCTGCTCAACAGCGGAAAGCGTTTTATGAACGGCCGGCTTCGTCCTGTTTCCCTAAGCCGCTGCAAAACCCGGCAATATATTGAGTAAGGAGAAATGAGAATGGAAAAAAACGCATTGGTGTTCCAGACGGATTTTGGCATGGAGGACGGGGCGGTGAGCGCGATGTACGGGGTGGCGTACGGCGTTTCACCGGATCTGAAGATCTATGACCTGACCCACGGCATCGAACCCTACAACACATGGGAAGCCAGCTATCGTCTGATTCAGACCGTAAGCTACTGGCCGGAAGGAACCGTATTTGTATCGGTGGTGGACCCGGGTGTGGGCTCTACCAGGAGAAGCATTGTCGTCAGGACAAAGACCGGACAATATGTGGTGACCCCGGACAATGGGACGCTGACCTTTGTAAAACGCAACCTGGGGATCGAGGCGGCCCGAATCATCGATGAGTCCACCAACCGACGTTCAGGGTCGGAGGAGTCCTATACCTTCCACGGCCGGGATGTCTACGCGTTTACAGGGGCAAAGCTGGCCTCCGGGGATATTACCTTCGAACAGGTGGGGGAGGAGATGGATCCGGAAAGCGTACTGGAGCTGCCCACCATTCCTGCAAGGGAGACGGAGGACGGCGGCGTGGAAGGTACCATCGACGTGCTGGATGTGCGTTTCGGAAGCCTTTGGACCAATATTCCTGTGGAGCTGTTTAAAAAACTGGGTATCTCATTCGGAGAGCGGGTGGAGATCATGATCAGCAACGACACCAGGACGCTGTACCGGAATACTATGGTATACGGGCATTCCTTCGCGGATGTGTATGTGGGGGAACCGCTGCTGTATATGAATTCCCTGAACTGCATGGCAGTGGCGATCAATCAGGGAAGCTTTGCGAGAGCCTACAATATCGGAACCGGGAATAGCTGGCACATCGCCATCCGGAGAGATTCACGGGGCTGATCCTAGAAGTGACACCCTGACCTGGTGTAATATGCAGCAAAGTATACCTTAGGGCACCCCGTAATGGCCATGCGGCCGTTTCACAAGGTATACCCAAGGGCATCCCGTTATGGCCATGCGGCCGTTTCACAAGGTATACCCAAGGGCACCCCGTAATGGCCATTCGGCCGTTTCACAAGGTATCTTAAAAGGAAAGAGTTACAAAAAAGAGGAGGTTTTACACATGAAGAATTTTGCAGTAAAAACAATCGTAGCAATCGGTATCGGGGCAGCGTTATTTTTTGTACTGAGCACCTATATTGCAATCCCGACTCCGGTTCCGAATCTGAAATTGAGCGTTCACTATCCGGTGGTCGGCGTGATGGCTATGCTGTTCGGCCCTCTGGCAGGATGCCTGATGGGGCTGATCGGACATTTCCTGAGCGACCTGGCAAGCGGCTGGGGCGTATGGTGGAGCTGGGTTGCAGGCTCCGCGTTTTTCGGTCTGGCAATGGGATTCGTAGGATATAAGATCAAACTGTCCAATGGGGAATTTGGAATAAAAGGCGCAGTGATCTTTAACGTGGTTCAGGTGATCGCGCATCTGATCTCCTGGGGCTTGATCGCGCCGGGTCTGGACATTCTGATCTACAACGAACCGATGGAAAAGATTTTCCTGCAGGGAGCAGTGGGCAGCGTGGGAAATATTCTTTCTACGGCAGTCGTTGGTACGATCCTGTGCTTTGCATACGCATCCACCAGGGCGAAAAAAGGATCTTTGAAAAAGGAAGATTAATACGCAGGTGTAAAAAGGGGTGGTTTCTGCTGCCCTTTTTTCAGTACACCAAAAAAGAACAGGGGCCCAAAAAAGCGGGCGGGGCATGCCGCACCGCAAAGGGCGGCCGGAAAACGGCGATTTGACGCGGACAGGAGGACATAACAGGTGAAGGAGCCTATCATAAAATTTGAAGATTTTGGTTTTCAGTATGATGCCCAGGCAGAGCCTACATTAAAAAATATCAATCTGGAGATCTATCCGGGCGAAAAGATTTTGATCGCGGGGCCGTCGGGCTGTGGGAAGTCTACCTTGACCCACTGCATGAACGGGCTGATTCCATTTGCATATCCCGGGGAATCTACAGGGAAGCTGTCGATCCAGAATAAAGAGACAAAAAAACTGAGCATTTTTGAGATATCCAGGATGGTGGGAACGGTCCTGCAGGATCTGGACGGCCAGTTCATCGGCCTGACCGTAGCGGAGGATATTGCGTTTGCACTGGAAAATGCCTGTGTGGGGCAGGAGGATATGAAAAAGGCCGTCAGGCAGGTGGCCCGCCAGGTGGGCATTGAGGGCCATCTGGAGCACTCGCCGGACGCCCTTTCCGGCGGCCAGAAGCAGCGGGTTTCCATGGCCGGCGTCATGGTCAACGAGGTAGGTATCCTGCTGTTTGACGAACCTCTGGCCAATCTGGACCCGGCCACCGGGAAGAAGGCCATTGAGATTATAGACCGGATTCAGAAGGAAACCGGGGCTACGGTCGTCATCATTGAGCACCGCCTGGAGGACGTGCTCTGGCGGGACGTGGACCGGATCGTACTGATGAAAGACGGCCGGATCGTGAAGGACGCGCCGCCGGATGAGCTGCTTTCCACAGACGTGCTGCAGGAAAACGGAATCCGGGAGCCGCTCTACCTGACTGCCCTCAAATATGCCGGGGTCAAAATCACTCCGGAGTGCAGGCCGAGGAGCATCCGAAGCCTGACTCTGACGGAGGAGGATCAAAAGAAAGTCCGAAACTGGTTTCACGCAAGAAAAAGGGGAAAAGAAAAACAGGAGGGCAAAGCCCTTTTGACAGCCGATAAAATTGATTTTACATATGAAAACGGGTTTCATGCCCTCAAGGATATCCGCATTTCCATTGATGAAGGGGAACTGCTTGCCATCGTAGGAACCAACGGCGCCGGAAAATCCACATTTTCCAAGGTGGTATGCGGGTTTGAGAAGCAGCAGCTCGGGACGCTGACCTTCCAGGGGCAGGACATGAAAAATTACAGCATCAAGGAGCGGGCGGACCGGATCGGGTATGTGATGCAGAATCCCAACCAGATGATCTCCAAGCCCATGATCTTTGATGAAGTGGCATTCGGCCTGCGCCAGAGAAATGTGCCGGAATCGGAGATCACCCCGAAGGTGGAGGAGGTCTTAAAGATCTGCGGGCTCTACCCCTTCCGGAAATGGCCGGTATCCGCGCTGAGCTTCGGCCAGAAGAAGCGCGTCACCATCGCATCCATACTGGCGCTGGACCCTCAGATGATCATACTGGACGAGCCTACGGCGGGGCAGGACTACCGGCATTACACGGAGATCATGGAATTTCTCAATGAGCTGCACGGCCGGGGCATTACGGTGGTGATGATCACCCATGATATGCATTTGATGCTGGAATACGCGCAGCGGGCCGTGGTATTTTCGGGAGGACAGGTGATCGCAAACGACACCTCCGCCAATATCCTGACCAACCCGGAGATCATTGAGCGGGCGAACTTAAAGGAGACGTCGCTCTACGATCTGTCCCTGCTCTGCGGGATTGAGGACTCCAATGTGTTTGTCCAGCATTTTATAGACTATGAAAAGGAGGAAAAGAGAGGATGATCCAGTTATTCAATTACATTGACAGAATTTCTCCGATTCACAGACTGACGGGAGCGGCCAAACTGGCGTGTATGCTCTGCTGGGTCCTGGCGGCTATGATCACCTTTGACACCCGCTACCTGATCCTGCTTACGGTATGCGCGCTGGCGCTGTTTCGGGTATCTAGGATCAAAGTGGGGGAAGTGAAGGTGATCCTGATCTTCTCGCTGGTCTTTTTGTTCCTCAATAATCTGCTGATCTACCTGTTTTCACCGGAGCACGGGGTCAGCATTTACGGAATCAGGACAGAACTGCTTCATTTGATAGGAAGGTACAGCATTACGGCGCAGCAATTGCTGTACCACGCAAATGTGATTTTGAAATACACTGCTACCATCCCGGTGGTGATCCTTTTTGTCTCCACCACACAGCCCAGCGAATTTGCGGCGTCGCTGAATAAGCTGGGGGTCAGCTACCGGATCTCCTATTCCGTGTCGCTGGCGCTCCGCTATATCCCGGATGTGATGGACGAGTTTCATTCCATTTCCCTGGCCCAGCAGGCAAGGGGCGTGGAGCTGTCCGGGAAGGAGAGTATCATCAAGCGTTTGAAAGGGGCGACGGCCATATTGATGCCGCTGATCCTCTCCAGCATGGACCGGATCGAGGTGGTTTCCAACGCCATGGAGCTGCGCTGCTTTGGGAAGGAGCCGAAGCGGACCTGGTACCGGGAGAGAAAGTTCACCGGGCTGGATTACGGAACCATTGCCCTCGGTTTCGGTCTGATCGGGATCTCCTTTGTGCTGCAGGCGGTCAATGGGGGACGGTACTGGAACCCGTTCCTGTAAAAGGCGGCCCGGAGGTATGTCTGAAACACAAAAAAGTCTGGAAGTCCCAAGAGGAGTTTCAGACTTTTTTTCATAGACTATATCACAATTTAGTGAAAATTCAAAAATGAGACTGGTTTGTGATTTTTTTGGGATATATTCTATATAACCGCTGCTGCGGATGATTTGGAGAAGGAAAGGGTGGCAGATATGGAATCATGGATCATCAGAACAAAGAATCTGAAAAAATATTATCAGCTTGGGGAGCACACGGTGAAGGCATTGGACGGTATGGATTTTCTCGTCAGGGAGCGGGAATTTGTGGCGGTCATCGGAACTTCCGGATCGGGGAAAAGCACGCTCCTTCACATGGTCGGGGGATTGGATGTTCCCACAGAAGGGGAGGTGTACGTGGACGGCAGGAACTTAAACGAGATGAACAAGGAGCAGCTTGCGGTGTTCCGCCGGAGGAAGGTGGGTTTTGTGTTCCAGAACTACAATCTGGTGCCGGATCTGAATATATATGAAAACGTGGTGCTCCCTGTGGAGCTGGACGGGCGCCGCGTGGATCGGGAATTTGCGGAGGAAATTCTGGAATTTCTAAAGCTTTCCGGGAAGAAGGAAGCTCTTCCGGGTATTCTCTCCGGCGGGCAGCAGCAGAGGGCTGCCATCGCCCGGGCCATCGTTTCCAAGCCGGCCATCCTGCTGGCGGACGAGCCTACGGGAAACCTGGACACGGCTGCAAGCCATGACGTGATCGGGCTGTTAAAGATGGCGGCAAAGCAGTTTCAGCAGACCGTGGTATTGATTACACACGACAATGACATCGCCCAGCTGGCGGATCGGATCGTGCGGATCGAGGACGGCCGGATCGTGGAGCGCGGGGAACATGAAAGGAGGCCAAGCCATGCTGAAGAATCATAATACCACAGTCATTCAAAACATGGCGAAGCGTTCCTTTCGAACCAACCGGCGGCGGAATATCAGCATCCTGCTGGCAGTCCTGTTTTCTACATTTTTGACGTTTTGTATATTTACGGGGGGAGCTACTTTTTTTGAAATGCAGCAGACCCAGGGCATCCGGCTGCACGGCGCGGAGTATGACGCGTACCTGTACGGGCTCACTCGGGAACAGCAGGAGCTGTGCCGGGAAAATCCGGATATTCTGCGGTCAGGAATCGAGGCGGTGGCCGGTTATGTGGTGGAGACAGAACAGAACGATACCCCGGACGCGGGGCTGCTCTGGACAGACGAGACCTGCTGGGAGGAGATGCGAAAGCCCGGCCGGACCTGGATGGAGGGGCATTACCCTCAGAAGGCGGATGAAGTGCTGGTAAAACGGGAAAGCCTCAAAAGCTGCGGCCTGGAAGGGCTGAAAACAGGGGACACCTTTACCATGACCTACGGCACGGCGCTGGGGGAATTTACAGGGGAATTTCGGATTTCCGGCATGTGGGACGGGTACGGTGCCAAGGATGTCGTCTTTGTATCCAAAGCATTTTATGAGCAGTCCGGGCATGAACTGTCCAGCGTGGCTTCCGGGCGGTATATGATCGACTTCAAACCGAAGCTGATGACCAGGGCAAAGCAGGAGGCGTTTATCGAAAGCCTGCATCTGGAAAAGCAGCAGAACCTGTTTTTCAACATGGAATACGAGAACGCCGTCCAGGTTCTGGCGGGAGCCGCGGGGCTGGCCGGGATTGCCTGCCTGTGCGCCTGCCTTTTGATCTACAATATCATGTATCTTTCCGTTTCCGGAAATATCCGGTATTACGGGCTGCTGCAGACGGTGGGGATGACCGGGAAGCAGATCCGCCGTCTGGTGGGGCGGCAGCTTTCGATCCTGGCCGCGGCAGGGGCCGCAGGAGGGCTGGCTATCGGGGCAGGTGTCTCCTTCTGGCTCATTCCTTCGGTGGTGAAGTCTATGGGCGTGTATCTGGGAAAACAGGAAAGCGTCCGGGTGGCCTTTCATCCATGGATCGTACTGCTGTCGGTGCTTCTGGCTGCATTGACGGTCTTTGCCGCAGGACAGAAACCGGCCCGGGCCGCGGCGGCCATATCCCCTGTAGAAGCCCTGGGCTACCGTCCCTGCCAGGCAGGAAAGCGCAGCCGCAGGACGGGACGGGGAGGTGTCCTGTGGCGTCTGGCAAAGGAGCAGCTTACAAAGGATAAAAAGAAAGCCGGGATCGTGATTTTGTCCCTGTCTGCCGGTCTGTCTTTGTTCCTCTGCCTGGTCACCCTGCTGGAGAGCGAGGCGGCCCGCACCATAGTATCCAATTATATGGATATGGACATGGTGCTGGAGAATAAGACTTTGAAAAAGGAGAACCGGGAGGACCGCCGGCAGGTGATGGACGGGGAGTTTCTCGACGAGCTGAGAGGAATAGAGGGGCTGGAAGAGATCTATGAGGTTCGCTGCAGGGAGATTCTGGTGCCCTGGGAACCGGATTTTTCGGACATGTGGATGGAAGAGTTTTACGATATGTGGATGGTGCAGTCTTCCTATGAGGACGAGGGCCGGAAGAATTATAAGGACCATCCGGAAGAATACAGCTCTTTCATCGTCGGAATCAATGAAACCGAGTTTTCCTGCCTGAACAGCACATTGGAGGAGCCTGCGGATGAACAGGCATTTCTGGAGGGGCAGACCTGCATCTTGTACCGAAACGGCCTGGCATTTACGGACGGGGAGCTGCGGGGGAGGAGCGTGACCTGCGCTGACTTTGAAGACCCGGGGCATAGGCGGACATTTCAGGTCGGAGGGCTTACGGATGTGAATGATTATACCGGGGAGTCGCCCGGGTGTGCCCCCACGCTGATCGTAAGCGATGGGGCGCTGCGGGAATTTGCGGAGGAAGCTTTTGTTTACAAGGTCAGTCTCCGCTACAGCCGGGAATACGACCGGGAAACAGAAGGGGAGCTGCGGGAGCTGGTGGAAAACAGCGGCTGCGCCAAAAACATTTCCTGTGAATCCAAGCTGGAGGAGATGGAGACGGTGAAAAAGGCCCAGGGAAACATGATGGAAGTGGGGCTGGGGATGGTTCTGATCCTGGCGCTGATCGGGATTCTGAACTATGTGAATACGCTGGTGGGAAATATCCGGAGCCGGGAGACGGAGATCTCGGTCATGGAAAGCATCGGCATGAGCAGAAGGCAGGTACGCAGGATGCTGGTGATGGAGGGGCTTTTATTCGCCGGAGGCTCCCTGTGCGTCACCTGGACTGTCGGGCTGGCGGCGACTTATACGCTGTACCAGTCCATGAATTACCGGAAGGTGCCCTTTGCGGTGCCGGCTGCGCCCATGGCGGCGGCTTCGGCCCTTGTACTTGCTGTATGCGCGGCGGTGCCGCTGATGGCTTACCGGAGTATGGAGAAAAAAGGGACGGTGGTGGAGCGGCTGCGGGGAGCGGAGTGAAAAAACGGAGGAGGGGAAGCTGGATGATAGAGTGAAAAAAAGCCGGAGGACAGCTAAAAAACCGCCTGACGCAGGCAGCGCCGGGCGTTTTTTTACGAAAGCAGAAGCTCCATGTTCACGATTAGATTCTCAAAAATGCAGACAGGGACATCCTCGTCAAAACTGTATAGAGACGTAAATTTGTCTTGATCAAAGTCATATACATTTATGGTATGTTTTATGGGATTGACAATCCAATATTCCCGGACTCCGGCAGTGTGGTACTTAAACAGCTTTATGCCGTAATCCATATGCTGCGTTGAGGGAGAAACAATCTCAATGATCCAGTCGGGGGCTCCGACGCATCCCTTGTCATTCATTTTACTTTTGTCGCAGATGACGGAAATATCCGGCTCCACATAATTTCTGTCATCTTTATTTAGAAAAACAGCGAATGGGGCAGCATAAACATCACAGTTTCCATGCCTGGAGCTGATGTAGTTTCCGATTGCCTGATGCAGCTTCCAACTGATTTTTTGATGTATCGTATTTGGCGGAGCCATGTTGTAAATCCGTCCGTCGATCAGTTCCGCCCTCTGGCCTTCCGGCAGGGCGTAGATATCTTCGATGGTATAAATTTTTTCCTGTGGTAATGCCATAATATCACTCCTTTGCCTATATTATACACGATTCTTTTGAAAAAACAAACTTTCTATGATAGTAAAGTCAATCCAGAAAAAAGTAAAGGGCGGGAATAAATTACCAAAGTCCATGACAACACAAAAAACTGCTATACCCCAGTAAATATAAGGGATATAGCGGTTTTTACTTTTTTTACTGTCAAAGACGGGATTATAAGAAACCCATACAAGTATCTCAAATATTTACAATTACCGGAAGGTGCCCTTTGCGGTGCCGGCTGCGGGGGTGGAGTGAATGAATTTTTGAAGTGGTAAACATTACGGATTTGTGCTATTCTTTTATGTAGGAAATTCATTGTTTAGAACAGTCGACAAAGAAGGAGGGGGAGTATGGAACTAAAACGTGACATTTACAGGAAATTACTTGCGTGGAAAAGTAAAAGCAATCATAAGGTTTTGGAACTTGAGGGAGCACGTCAGGTCGGAAAAACATATATTCTGGATAAGTTTGCAAAAAAAGAGTATAAGAGTCATCTCTATATTAATATGATTGGATCTTCGGGCAAAGATTTTCTGCAATGTCTCGAAACGGCTGCAAGCTGGGAGCCGGGGAAGAAGCGGGAAAAAAATCCGGTTTATAGAGCGTTCCAGTTATACGATCCTGATTTTTCAGATTGTGAAGATCTGGTGATCGTGATCGACGAAATCCAGGAATCATCCGTTGTATATAGTAAGATAAGGGAATTTGCCAGAGATTTTAAGGCACATTTTATTGTAACAGGGTCTTATCTTGGAAAAACACGGGAAAAAGAGTATTTTCTTTCAGCCGGTGACACAGAGGTGCTTACTATGACCACGCTTACATTTCCAGAATTTCTGGATGCTTTCCATAAGCGCGGATTATACGAAGCAATCGATTTATATGGAGGATCGGATCACGCCGGATATGAGGAATTAAAGTCCTATTTTCATATTTACCTGCAAATAGGCGGATATCCGGAAGTTGTAACCACATATTTAGAAAGCAGGAGTATTCCAGATTGTGAAGCAATGATAAGCAATCTGATTCAGATATTTGTCAAAGAATCTTCAAGATATTTTGACAGTCCTTTAGAATTGGAAATGTTCGAAAAGATTTTTTCTTCGATTGCAGCGACTCTTTTGAAAGAAAAAAAGGGAACGCCGGATCTTACAACGGATCTTACGAAGATCATTTTTAAGGAGGAAAGCGGGAGAATCACAAAAAAAATGACGAACTATGCTGTTAGTTGGTTGTTTTTATCACACCAGATTGGCTACTGCAGTATGAGTGTGGATTGCAGTAATCTGGATATTGTAGATAATTGCCGTTATTACTTTAATGATTTGGGTGTAGCAGGCTATTTTCTGAAACTGACAGGAGAACCATTGAGTATCATTGAAGGGGTTCTGTGTGAGAATTTTGTCTACCTTGAGCTTGTCAGACGGATTCGGAAACAGGAAATAGCCGGCCAGGTGCCATGGTTTGCCATAGATAAAAAAACAAGCGGTGAATTGGATTTTTATGTCAGAAGCCGAATTGACAATATGGATTACGGCCTGGAAGTAAAAAGAGGGAAAAACAGGGCAAACACAGCAAATGCCTTGCTGGAAAGAGGAAAATTGGATTTTGTTTATCAGCTGAAAAATACCTACGGCGGAATTGCGGATAGAAAGTATTCGGTTCCTCTCTATCTCTGCGGCCGGATTCCATTTAACCTGGGGAAAAAGTGAGGTATCTTTTAAATTAGCAGATTCCAGCAGAACTTATAAAGTCAATCAAAAGAATGGCCACAGTCATTGAGTTTTCCTCTGCGATTCTGTATAATGATAAAAACAACATGAGCTTCTGCAGATTCCTGCCTCAGGGATTCCGGGAGCGCATCACACAGCCGAAGGAGGAAATGATATGCGTTATAAAAAGTTCAAGGATACCCAGGAGCTGTCCATGCTGGGCATGGGCGCCATGCGCCTGCCGGTGGTGGGCGAGGATCAGGGAAACATTGATTACGAGAAGGCAAAAGCCGTCATCGACAAGGCTTACCAGGGCGGGATCAATTATTATGATACGGCGTACATCTACCACAACGGAAAGTCCGAGGAATTTTTGGGAAAGGCTCTGGCAGAATATCCCAGGGACAGCTACTATGTGGCGGACAAGTTCAACCTGCAGGCAGAGCCGGATTATAAAAAGCAGTTTCCGGAACAGCTGTCCAGATTGAACATGGAATACATCGACTTCTATCTGATTCACGGCATTCAGGACGCATGGATGGACCAATTTCTGGAATGCGGTGCGCTCCGGTATTTTGACGGACTGAAAAAAGAGGGCAAGATCAAAAATCTGGGCTTTTCCTTCCACGGGTCGCCGGCATCCATGAAAAAGCTGCTGAAAATATATCCCTGGGATTTCGTGCAGATCCAGCTCAATTATCTGGACTGGTATTATGGGGACGCAAAGGAACTGTATGACATTCTGGAGGAGGCAGGCATCCCGTTGATCATCATGGAACCGGTCCGGGGAGGGAAGCTGGCAAGCCTGACGCCTGAGGCGGAAGCAATGTTCAAAGAAGCGGATTCCCAGGCTTCCATCGCATCCTGGGCGATGCGGTTTGTGATGAGCCGTCCCCAGGTGCAGGTCGTGCTGAGCGGCATGTCCGATCCGGGGCAGGTGGAGGACAATCTGCTGACATTTTCGGAGAAACCGTTTTTGACGGAGGACGAGGAGGAGCTGGTAAAAAAAGCGCTGGATGCATTCCGGTCCAAGATTGCGGTGGGATGTACAGCCTGCCATTACTGTACTCCGAACTGCCCCGTTGGGATCGACATCCCGAAGGTTCTTTCCCTTTATAACGACGTGAAGCTGGTAAATGAGGAGTGGAGGGCCAATTTCGCGGATTCCATGCCGGAGGGGAAGCGGCCGGAGGACTGCATCGGATGCGGCGCCTGCACGGAACACTGCCCCCAGAGTCTGGATGTGCCTGCGATCATGCAGGAGATGGCAGAGATCCGAAAGAAATTGCGGCAGGAGAATTAAGAGATTGGAAAGCTGTATATAAATACATTGCTTCGGCGGCAGAAGCCGCTTGTCACTCAGAATGCATTCTGCCTGCGGTACTGGCTGGGTGTCATATGGTGATATCTCTGGAAGACCCGGATAAAAGTTTCCGGATTTTTATATCCAAGCCGTGCGCTGATATCCGCTACGCTCATCTGAGTCAGCAGCAGGAAATTTTCCCCCTGCTGGAGCCGTACCGAGGTTAAAAGCTCCGAAAATGTGGAGCCGGAAAAATCTTTGATTACCTTGGAGCAGTAAGGGACGGAGTAGTAGAATTTTCTGCTCAGTTCCTCCAGGGTGACGGTCTGGTAGTTGTTCAGGATATAGTTTACCAGCGCCTCCTCATTTCCACGTTTGCTCTTCCCGGCAGAGGAGAGTTCCATCGTCTTTTTATGCCTGCGGGTCAGCTGGGTAAAGAAGATCGTCAGCAGGCTGCAGATGATGCGGTCCGAAAATTCATCTTCATTGGTCTGTTCCAAATACATATCCAATATATAATTGCGCACAACCATATCCTTACCTGTATGAAAAAGCAGGTAAGGGTATTTCTTTTTTGCAAACAGATTTTCCATAAAAAATAACCCGATCTGGGATTTATCCCGGATGGTATTCATGAAGATATCCATAAATGTACTGCGCCGGATGAGGATATTCATGACCAGGCAGTCGCGAAAAGCAGAAATGCCGTGAACCACATCCGGGGCAAGGATGCACAGATCCCCTTCGGACAGTTCGATCTCCTGGTCTCTGCCAAAGCTCTGCATGCAGCTCCCGGAGATTACATAGATCATTTCAAAATAGCCATGTTCATGAAAATAAAAAGGACAGTACCGGGGATGCTTGATCAGCACCGCGTTTTGAGAAACGCGCATAAAGGCCTCCTCGTCCTGCCTGGACGGCAGGAGCTCCGGGTGCATGACGATGGAGGTGTTGTAGGGGTCGTCCTTATGCTTTTCATAAAATGCAAAAATCGTTTCCGGTGTCTTTTCCATTTCATAATATTCTTGAAACAGCAATTCGTCCTTGTTCCAGGTATTTAAGCTTTCAATGACCATATCATAGTTCAGGTTCATATTCTTACCGTAACGGTCCCAAACAGCAGGTGGGTATCCGCTCTGCAGTCTGGAACTGCTGCGTTCCTCCTTTCCTGACCGGGCTGCGGCATGTGACGGCAGACAGCCGTGAAAATGGCTGTTTCTGCGTTCATGGCTGTATATCAGTATAATCCGGAGATGAAATAAAGTCAATTTATAATATGATTTTGAGTCAGAATTTCTAAAAATGAAATCAGCTAAACAGACTCAGCAGAATCCTACCAGGAAAAAGAAAACAGATCTATAATATCCACAACATAAAGAAAGGCATGGATCACCTGGAACATGAGAGGCCGGCGATCGAAAAGCCGGCAAAGAGAAATGGCTTACAATTCAAATCTTAAGGAGGAACATACAATGAGGAATATCAACGGACTTACAGTAAAGAAGCTGACAGTGGAGCATATGACCAATCCGATCGGTCTGGATGTATCGGAACCGAGATTTGGCTGGAAGTTGGAAAGCGGGAAGAAGAACGTTCACCAGACTGCATATCAGATCCGGCTTTACAAAGAAAATGAACTGGCGGCGGACACGGGAAAACTGGATCGGGACACCAGCATTGAGGTCACCGCGGAGGGCTTCCGGGCAGAACCGAAGACCGCCTACCAGGTGGAAGTCACCGTCTGGGACAATCACGGAGAAACCGCTTCCCTGGAAGGCTGCTTTGAGACCGGGCGGCTTGGCGTCCCCTTTGTATCCGGGTGGGCGGAGCCAGAACAGGAGCCGACCCCGGACAGCCTGGCGGGAAAAGAGATGGACTGCGATTCCGTATCCGTCAATGCATTTGCGGATCAGGAAAGGGATTTTGCGGAATTTCGCCCGGCCCAGTATGTCAGGATTCCGTTTGAGGTAAAAAAGGGTCTGAAAAAGGCAAGAATCTATATGACCGCCCACGGGATTTATCAGGTATATGTAAACGGAACCAGGCCGGACGCGCGGGAATTTGCGCCGGAAAATACCTCATATCATAAGGTTTTGCAGTACCAGACCTACGATGTGACGTCTCTGCTTTCGGAAGGAAAAAACGTGCTCGGCGTGATTCTGGCGGACGGCTGGTGGGCAGGCCGGGTGGGCGTATCCGGCGATAGCTGCCAGTACGGGAACAAGACCGGGCTGCTTTTGGACTGTGATCTGGACTATATGGACGGAAGCAAAGAGACGATCACCGGGGAACAGGGAAAATCCTCCACAGGCCCGATCCTGTTTTCCGACCTCTTCGTAGGGGAGAAGTATGATGCGGGAAAAGAGATCAGGGGCTGGAATACGCCGGACTTTGACGATGGGGACTGGATTCCGGTTCATCAAGCGGAATATCCGATGGAAAATCTGACCGGCCAGTGCGCGCCTCCGGTCCGGGTGATCAAAACGCTGGAACCGGCAGAGATCTTTACCACACCGGCAGGGGAGACCATGATCGACATGGGACAGGTCATGGCAGGCGTCCTGGAGATTGAGCTGGACGCGCCGGCGGGCATCCAGGTGAAACTGGAGCATTCGGAGGTGCTGGGAGACGACGGAAATTACTTCAACAACATTCTCGGAACCAACAAGGAGCAGACCGATTTTTACATCACAAAGGAGGGCCATCAGACCTACCGCCCCTCCTTTACCTACCACGGATTCCGGTATGTGCGCGTCACAGGATGGCCGGGGCGTATCTCGAAACATGCGGTGAAGGCCCACGTGTTTTCCAGTGAAATGGAGGATATCGGAACCTTCCATACATCCGATGAGAGGCTCAACAAGCTGCAGGAAAATATCTGGTGGAGCCAGACGGCAAATACCATTTCCATCCCAACAGACTGCCCCCAGAGGGAAAAAGCCGGATGGACCGGGGACATCATGGCCTATGCGCCGACCATGTGCTTCAACCGGAAGGCGGACGCCTTTCTGACGAGCTGGATGGCAAATGTCCGGGCAGATCAGTTGGATTCGGGAGCGGTTCCGGATATCGTGCCGTTTCTGAAAGCCTACGAGATCTTTATGATGGCCGGACAGGGCAGCGTCACAAGCTGCGGCTGGGGGGATGCGGTGATCGCCGTGCCTTACGCGGTCTATCAGGCATACGGCGACCGCCGGATTCTGGAAGAGAACTACGGCGCCATGGAAAAATGGATGGACTACATTGCAGACCGTGCGACAAACCATCATCCGGAAGCGTATGAGAGCTGGGATGAGGAACACAAGGCAAGGAGCCGTTACCTCTGGAACACAGATTTCCATTTCGGGGACTGGCTGATTCCAAGCATTGTCCTGGGCAATCCGGACGGAGCCGCCATGATGCAGACCGCGCTGGCAACCATGGAAACGGTGGCTCCCGCATATTACGCGTTCAGCGCCATGAACATGGTAAAGGTGGCAAACGTGCTGGGCAGAACAGAGGATGCACAAAAATATGAAGCACTTTATGAAAAGATACGGGATGCATTTATCAAGGAATATGTCCATACAGACGGAACCATGGACGCGGATTTTCAGGGGCTGTATGTGATCGCACTGAAGATGGGGCTGGTTCCGGATGAGGTACGGCCGCTGATGACAGAACATCTCTGTGAAATGATCAAAAAGAACCGGGGCTGCCTGGATACCGGGTTCTTGAGCGTCCTGTTCCTTATGGATGTGCTCTGCGAAAACGGAAAGCGGGATGTGGCTTACAGCCTGCTGTTCCAGACCCGGTGCCCGAGCTGGCTGTACGAAGTGGAACACGGCGCCACCACCATGTGGGAAAGCTGGGGAGCTGTCGGAGAAAACGGGGAAGTCAGCACCTACAGCTACAATCACTATACATTCGGCTGTGTGGGAGAATGGATGTATAAAGAGATCGGCGGCCTGCAGATGGCAGAGGCGGGATATAAAAAGCTGCGTATCGCGCCGGCGCTGGACTGCGGCCTGACTTCTGCAGGTGTTTCCGAGGAAACGCCTTACGGGAAAGCGGCGGTGGACTGGGAGCTTTTGGATGGCCGGGCAATCGTACACGTGGAGATTCCCGCAAATACCACTGCGGAGGTGGCGCTGCCTGGAATCCGTGAGGAGATTGGAAGCGGGAGGTATACATTTACCGTCGATATCAAGTAAAAGATCAGGAAGGAATGTGAGATTCATGGAACATAAAAAAACACTGACATTTTTAAATTATGCTGCAATCTTATCAATCTTCTTCTTCTCCGGCGGCGGGACATTTATGAATGCCGCTATGGAGACGATGATCCAGGCATGGCCGGAGCTTTCCGTGACCATGGTACGGATGGTCACCTCGCTGCCGTGTCTGGTATCGCTGCCTGTGGCCATCCTGACAGGCCGGCTGGCGGGAAGTAAAATAAGCTATCGGTTCTGCGCGGTTTTTGGAACCATTTTAATCCTTGTGGGGGGTGTGGCTCCGTTTTTCTTTGATAAAAGCTGGATCATGATCCTTGTATTCCGGACATTGCTTGGAATCGGCGTGGGTTTCTCCGGAATGCGGAACGCGCTGATTATCAACAGTGTGCCGGAGGAAAAGAAGTCCGCCATGATCGGGTACGGTTCCAGCGCCATGAATGCCTGCGCCATGATCGCCGGCCCGGTGGTGGGCATCCTGGCCGGGATCAGCTGGAAAGCGCCGTTTCTGTATAATCTGCTTGCGGTTTTTGCACTGCTGCTGGTGACCTTTTATCTAAAAGAACCAGAGAAGGTCACGGGATCAGAACCGAAGACTGGGGCAGAATCTGAGAATGTGGCGGAGCGCCGGAAAAAGGGCGGCGGTGAAAAGAATCCGGAAGGCTGGAAGATCCTGGTGTACATCGCGCTGCAGTTTATCCTTACCATGGCCCTCTACCCGGTGCTGTCCGGCATGTCTACATATATGGCGGCAAAAAATATCGGTTCCCCGTTCATGGCCGGGATATCCACGTTTGTATACGGACTTTTCGGCGTCCTGATCAACCTGGTTCTGAACCGGCTGATTGGATTTTTCCGGCAGTATATGCTTCCGGCGATGTGTCTGTGCTTTTCCATCGGGATGGCGATGGTGGTGTACCTTCCGGTGCTCCCGGCAGTCCGATTGCCATTCGGCCGTTTCACAAAGTATACCCAAGGGCACCCCGTTATGGCCATAACGGGGTGCCCTTGGGTATACTTTATACTAAGTCCTTCCTGTCAGATATCTTTTTTGATATTTCAAAAGAAATGATCCAAACTGCCAATCCGGCAGCAAACAGTATCATAGCTGAAGTCCCTGTATTGGAACGGCGCAAATGCCCGATGCTTTTAAACAGCCGCATCTGTTTCATTGCACTTGCAGCAAAAGGATACAGATAAAACAAAACGCCTAAGCATTTTGTTTTTTCTTTCTTCATGTCATTATCCCTGTTTTGATTGAAAAATGTTGAAAATGGTATTGATTCATGATAAACTGCCAATATGGGTGCTACCAAGATGGTAGGCGGTTAGCCCTCTGCGGAGGGACTGCGACCCTCTGTTTACATAGAAACCTCGAAAAAAGGGGAATCTGGGAAAGGAGGGCTGAACCACGTGGATATATTGGGACTTATTGCCGTGTTGAGTTTCGGCTTGACATGCTTTGGAATCGGATATACATTTGGTAAAGATAATAACAAGACGCAAAAATAGCCGCCCCAGTCTGGAAAACTAAGCGGCTATTTTAGCTAATTACAATCCGGGCTAACCGTCTATCGGTAGCACTCTTTTCATGTATAATATAGCATAGCCGGAGAACAAATTCAAGCCTTTTGTCAGCGTTCATCAGTTATTCTATTTCTGAAAGGTTACTGTTCACGGTGCCTTGCACCCTGCTGCAAGGCATCCGGCCAGTAAAATAGCTGTTGCGTGCATCCAGCCTCTCGCCGTCAGACGACTTTTCAATGGGCTGGATGCGTTACAGTTCGCGGCCGGTTGGGCCGTGAACTGTAACCAGAAACGCATAAAACAGCTCATGTAGGAACGCAGCTGGACAGATTAACGCTTGGCGAAGCGCTTCCGTCCACATAAAGCACGAAAGACTCGGAAGGGTATTCATCCCTGCGGCCGAATGTTTCCAGAAGATAGTCTACCGGTTCGTCGGAAAAATGCGTGTCCCGGTTGCCCACGGTCCGGTCTAAATTTCTGACAAAGTTGCGCGACACCGTTTTGCAGAAGGAATCGAACATGGCGCAAATACGGTCTTCGTTTGAAGGAGATAGCATGGCACTTCCTCCATTATTTTTCTGCCGTCACTTCATTTATACAGGAAATCGCGTTTAATGTCCTCGGAAATCCAATAAACGGCAGGCATTGGGTAATTGCTTCAATCAACATATCACGGGTATTGCCCACGCTTAAGTTTGCGCCCGCATGAGCCTTCGCCTGCGGCTCACAGCCGCCGAGACAGCAAATCGCACAGAATGTAACCAGCTCCCGCATTTTCAAATCCAAAGTTCCTCTTGTATAGAAAGCGCATTTTACCTTTTCCACGCCAATATAAGGGGCGCACTGATACAGCGTTTCTTTGATTTCTTCCGGCGCTGCTCCCATGTCCAGCGCCGCCAGCACATATTTTGAAAGTGGTTTCCATGTCTGGCTGGCCGTCAAAGCTGTAAGCATAACAAGCGCCCGCTGCACATTGGACAATGTACCATGAACGAGGACATCACCGCAAAGAAATTTCCTGACAATCTCCTCAAATTCAGGATCATATTGCTGATCGGAAAAATAAGGACCTCCGAACCAGTCCTGATGATTCTTTTCCGCAATATTTAATCGTTCCATTCCAACGCCTCCCGCAGTCAAATTTTCTGGTTCCCTGCAGACCACACATGACTTTCCTTTGCTGTATCCTGTGTATTCTGCGCCATCACGCCCACTAGCTTGTGCGGTATATAAAGCTCCTCCAAATAGGAAAGTTCTTCTTCCGATAATTTAAGCTCCGCCGCCTTTGCCGCGGCCTCCACATGATGAAGTTTCGTTGCGCCGACTATCGGCGAGGTTACTTTTGCCATAAGCCATGCAAGAGAAATCTCCGTCATAGAAACGCCTCTTTTCTCTGCAAGGAGCGCAATCCTGCTGATAATTGCGCCGTCCTGCTCTGCGGCAGCGTCATATTTCAGCCTTGCATAGCTGTCCTCCTGCATACGCTTTGAAGTTTCGCCGGGATATTTCGCAAGTCTGCCTCCTGCCAGTGCGCTGTAAGGTGTCATGGCAATCTGATCTTCACAACAGAGCTTTGCCATTTCCCGTTCTTCTTCCCGGAAAATGAGATTGTAATGATTCTGTACGGATATAAATTTTGCGAACCCTTCTTTTTTCGCCAGCGCATTTGCCCTGACAAGCTGGTAAGCATAACAGTTGGAAATGCCGATATAGCGGGCTTTCCCGCCTTCACTACATGATCCAGCCCCTCCATGACGTCATAAAGAGGTGTTTCATAGTCCCACATATGATAGATATATAAATCTACATAATCCATGCCAAGATTGATAAGACTTTTGTTTATCATCCGCTCGATATGCTGCTGCCCGGTAATGCCTGCCTTGATTTCTTCCTGTGTGCGGGGAAGAAATTTCGTAGCCACAACCACCTCGTCACGCCTTGCATAATCCCGCAGCGCACGTCCAAGATACTGCTCGCTGGTTCCGCTCTGGTATCCTATGGCTGTATCAAAGAAATTAACGCCCAATTCCAGCCCCCGGCGGATGATTTCACGGGAATGTTCCTCGTCAATCGTCCATGTATGCTGGCCGTTTCCTGCCTCGCCAAATCCCATACACCCCATACAAATGCTGGAAACATTCAGCCCGGAAACGCCTAATTCACGGTATTGCATAATCTCAACCTCCTAAAATCACAAATCCATACTTTCTACCCAATAGTACACTTAAATAACCTGAAAGTTTTTCCATCTACCGGACTTTTGCCGCAGAATAAAGATAACCGCCCGGATCATCCAGTCGCATACCATAGCAGCCGCAATGCCGATGACTCCCATATCAAGGACAACGCCGAGAAGCCAAGTCAATAACAGCCGGCCTGCAATCGTGGACGCAATGGAAACATACATGGTAAATTTCACGTCCCCCGCCGCCCGAAGCCCATTGCTGACCGCGCCGGAAAACGGAAAGGCCGCCGCAGTAAAATTCCCTCATTTGTTAAAGTAATCTTTTTTGCACCTCTGTGAAACAGCTTAACACCAACTTCTTCCTCTAACTGTGACAGCTGGCGGCTCAATGTCGGCTGGGTAATATGTAAGACTTCTGCTGCCCGATTGATTCCTTCCTCTCGAACCACTGCTAAAAAGTAACGAAGTACCCGGATTTCCATTATAAAACCTCATCACAAAAGCGTTTGCTGATGATTCTGCATATGATCTTTGCTCGTTATTTTAGCATTTTTTTGATCTCTTCCATAAATTTTTCAGAAGCCTTGGAGAATATCTGATATTTTTTCCAGATCATGCTCATACCTGCTTCTCTTTTAGGGGTGAGGGGACGGAAACACAGGCTGCTGCTGCCGGAGGTATTGATGATCTTATCAAATCCGATTGCGTATCCCAATCCTTCCTCCACCATCAGGGAGGCATTAAAGAGCAGGTTATAGGTTGCGATGATCTCTAATTCCGACATTTCTTTCTGCATCCAGTCTGACAGCGCACCATGGTTATCCCCCTGCTGCGATACGATCAGCGGCCTGTCCCACAGATCTTCCGGGGAGACGGCAGCTTTTGCGGCAAGAGGGGAATCCTTCCGCATCAAGACGCCCCAGGTATCTTTAAAGGGCATTTCCACGGAATTGTATTTTGCGTGGTCTACAGGGCCGAACACGATGCCGAAGTCGATCAGCCCTTTATCTAATTGTTCCGATACAAACTGTGCGTTGCCGCTGGCAATATGATAGTGGATGCCGGGATAAGTCCTGTAAAGCTCCCGCGCCGCTTTCGCGATGAAGCGGACCGCATCGGTTTCGCCGGTTCCGATATAAACGTCCCCCACGATGACCTGGTCGGAGAGGGTGATTTCCCGTTCTGTTTTCCGAACCAGATTGAGGATTTCTTCGGCACGTTTCCGAAGGATCATGCCTTCTTCCGTAAGGGTGACTTTTCTTGAGCCTTTCGTCCCCCGAATCAAAAGCTGCTTTCCCAGTTCTTCCTCCATTGCTTTGATCTGCGTAGAAAGCGTAGGCTGTGAAAGGTGCAGGGATTCCGCCGCTCTTATGATGCTCTGCTCCCTTGCCACTGCAAGGAAATATTGAAGTACACGCAATTCCATCTGTTTGATCTGTTCCTTTCGTATGAATACCATCGTATGCAGAAAAGCTGTTAGTGGCAGGTTTTCTGTATTTCTATACACCAAGGGTCACGTTATGGCTATACAGCCGTATCACAAAGTATCCTCAAGGGCACCCCGTTATGGCCATTCGCCCGTATTACAAAGTATCCCAAGGGCACCCCATCATGGCCATTCGGCCGTTTTATAAAGTATAACATGCCTTGCAATAGGTTTCAACTAGACAAATGGATTATATACAAGTATTTACTATTTATATTTTTGCTTATTATACTGGAAATGGGTGATTTTATAAAAATTTAGTTTGTAAGTTTATCTTGGCAGATATAAAAGAAGCCCTTTGTTTAGCAAAATGAAATCGTGGCATGGTAAGTTTTTATCAAATGAATGCCTGCCATATATTTATGCAGAAAGGCGGTGGATGCGTTGAAAGCAGATACGGTTACAAAGGATTACGTAAAAGATGCAGGCGTGTTTGCCGACATTTTTAATTACTATATCTACGGCGGACGGCAAGTGATCCTGCCGGAACAGCTTACAGAGCGTGATTCCACTAAGATTGCGCTGCCATATGGCGCGGATGAGGCTGCAGTTCCAGTCCAGAAATTCCGCGATGTGCAGAAGCTGTATGCCGCGATGACGGACGGGAAAATGGAGTATGTTCTTTATGGCGCGGAGAATCAGGCGGAGATCCATTATGCTATGGCTGTGAAGAACAATCTCTATGATGCGCTGGAGTATGCAGGGCAGGTGGAAGAGGCAGCAAAATCACACCGGAAGGAAATGAAACGGAAAAAGGAACAGGGGGAAACGCCTGCTGAAGAAGACAGGAAAAAACCAAGCGCAGGTGAATTTTTAAGCGGTTTTTGGGCGGAAGACAGACTATACCATCCATCACAGTGACCATACTTTTTAGCTCGGAAGAGTGGGAAAAATATGATGAAAAGAATGAGGTGGTTGATGTGCCAGGCAATACGAGAAATTCGGATGGAAGAGCGGAAAATTGGTGAGCAGGACGGCGAATTGAAGAAAGCCAGGGAAGCAGCCGGAAAGCTGTATGAAATGGGGCTTGATACAGATAAGATTGCGCAGGCAGTTGGTTATGCTGTGGAAACAGTAAAGGGATGGCTTGGGCTTTCTTAATGATACTAGTACATCATTGTATTAATAACCGAGTAAATAGTGCCCGCTGTTCACACCATCGCTGCGTTGGAGTCAGTCAACGATGCTACCAGCATCGCCTCCTTCCTCCGTCTTGCGCTGCTGTAAACATCAGATGCTATTTACTTCGGAATTAATGCAATGATGTACTAGTGTACTGACCGTATTATATCCAATGAAACTCCGCAGGATAATTTTTCATCGGCAAGGCGGCTGAATGAGGCGTAGCCGGTAGCTACGTCGATTGAAGCCAACGCAGTCCGATGGAAAATCAGACAAGGAGGTTTATTGGAATATAATGCGGTCAGTACACTAGGTAAGACCGTATTGCATATAAGTATGATAGCGAAAGCACATTATTTCCGAAATAGGAGATGGTGTGCTTTTTGTATACCCAAGGACACCCCTTATGAAACGGCCGGATGGCCATAATGGGGTGCCCTTGGGCATGACATGAAATACATATAGAAAAAAACTATGGTTATGAATAAACAATAGGTATTTGCTATTTCTTTAAGAGACAACTATAATTAGATACAGAAAAGGGATAGTTGATAAACAGGCTTAAAATGATTCGGGGGAATGAACATGGATAACAGAAGGATTGGATTGGAGAACATAGCCTCCTACGGGTCAAAAGAAGCAGTCATTCAAAATCTGAGAGATGCGGGATGCAGCCAGGATACGATTGAATGCTGCATGGCCTCTCTGGACTGCGGGGAAAAAGCA
The DNA here is from genome assembly GCF_003885045.1 of Schaedlerella arabinosiphila. Classification (GTDB taxonomy): domain Bacteria; phylum Bacillota; class Clostridia; order Lachnospirales; family Lachnospiraceae; genus Schaedlerella; species Schaedlerella arabinosiphila. Next base: position 955,535 of record NZ_RHJS01000002.1, read on the forward strand.
GAACTTTTAAAGCAGTTGGAACATCACAGAAAGAGTCTTCTTCACAAAGTGCATGAAGAGGAAAAACGCATTGACTGTCTGGATTATCTGGTATATCAGATCAGCCGATGCCGATGACAGGAATCAGAACAATAGTAGCTTTATGAAACGGAGGAAATCAGACAATGAAAGTAATTGAAAACCAGACTTTTGACATGGAACGCGCGCTTTACGGATGTAATGGGATTGCAGTAAGGAACTGCTCTTTTGACGGGCCGGCAGACGGCGAGAGCGCTTTTAAAGAGGGAGAACAGATTGAGGTATCGGACTGCTTTTTCAATCTCCGTTACCCCTTCTGGCATGACCGGGGGCTGACCATCACGGATTCAGAAATGACCCAAGGCTGCAGAGCCGCGCTGTGGTATTGTGACCAGGTGGTGATTGCAGATACGAAGCTGCACGGGATCAAAGCGCTTCGGGAATGCAGCAATGTCCTCATCCGGAACTGCGATATCATTTCTCCGGAATTTGGCTGGTCTGTGCGGGGAATCCGTATGGAAGACACCACGGCGGTGAGTGAGTATTTTATGATGCGCTCGGAGGATCTGACATTCAGAGGCGTTCATTTTACAGGAAAATATTCCTTCCAGTATATCAAAAACGCTGTCTTCGAAAACTGTGTGTTCGATACAAAGGACGCGTTCTGGCACGGAGAAAATATCACCGTCAGGGACAGCGTGGTCAAAGGTGAATATCTGGCATGGTATTCCGACGGGCTGACCCTGCTCAACTGCAGGATCGTCGGAACCCAGCCTTTGTGTTACTGTAAAAATTTAAAACTGGTTGACTGTGAAATGGTCGGCACGGATCTTGCTTTTGAAAAATCCGAAGTGGAAGCGGTCCTTACAACAAAAGTGGACAGTATCAAAAATCCCAGATCCGGCCGGATTTGCGCACCGGAGCTGGGGGAGCTTATCATGGATGATGAAAAGGCAAAAGGCCAGGTGATCATTGCCGGACGGGAAAAGCATCATTGTAAAATGTGCAGTTGTGCCTGATAAGAAGCCAAAGGAAAGAGTGGTCTCGGAAACACAATAGCGGATGCGCAGGAAAGGGTTGGTTTTCAGAAATGAGAGGGATAAGGGATGGATGATCGTGAGGTCTGAGTGGCCCAGAGAAGATAAAGAATAAAAATGGGCATGGCTTATAAGCCTGTCGGGATTAAAAGCTATGCATTCCGTCAGTCCTTTGCGTTTGCCAAAAGGCTGAATGAAGAGATAGGATGGATTTGCTGATGTGAACACCGTAGTAGAGAACAGTGCTAAATGAATCTTATTATAGATTCAGAAAGATTTCACTATTGCGATCATGAAAAAAAGTCGGAGAACAAACAGATTTGTATTTCCGGCTTTTTTGCATATATGAAATATATACTGTTCCGCCTGTGTCAGATCCGCATGGAAATAATCTGCTGTCTCTAAACAGATTACCACTTCTGTAAAAAAATACTTGTAAATTTTAAAGGGGAATGCGGTAAATTTTTTACTTCATGCGTTTGCTTGACATTGACACTATAAGGATGTGTCGTTATAATTTATAGCAAAAGCAGGAGGTTCCCGCATGGATTTTAAGGTTGGTGTCGGCAAGTCGGATTTTGCCGATCTGCGTAAGTCGGATAATTATTATGTGGACAAAACAAAAATACTCTATGAACTGGTACATGATACAGACAACAAGGTCACTCTGTTCACCAGGCCGCGGAGGTTTGGAAAAACGCTGATGATCAGTATGATAGAGAATTTCTTCAATATTAGAAAAGACAGCAGAGAGATCTTCGGGGGACTTAAGATCACGGAATATGGAGAGTTCTGCGACGCCTGGATGAACCAGTATCCGGTTCTGTCTATATCGTTTAAGGATATGGAGGCACTGACCTTTGACGGTGCATACAAAATGCTGAAAACCACAGTTGCGGATGTGTGTAAGGAACTGGACGATCTCATGGAAGAGGGCGTTGTGAATGAAGCTGACGCTGAAATCTTCCGGCAGCTGATGTATACGTCTGCGGATGAAGACAAGGTGAAAAATTCCTTAAAAACAATCATGCGCATGCTGTATGCTGTCTATGGCAAAAAGGTCATTCTTCTGATTGACGAGTATGACGTTCCGCTTGCAAAAGCAAGCGAGAAAGATTCGGCGCAGAATCCGTTTTATTCTTCCATGCTGGATGTGATCAAAGGTCTCATGAGTACGGCATTAAAGGATAACGAATATCTCAAATTTGCCGTGATCACAGGATGTCTTAAGATAGCGAAGGAAAGCATTTTTACAGGAACCAATAACTTTGCGTCGTATTCTGTACTGGATGAGGATTTTTCAGAGTACTTTGGCTTTTCAGGAGATGAGGTGGGCGAGCTTTTGGCTGCCGCTGACAGACAGGATAAGTCCGATGTCATAAAGGAGTGGTACGATGGGTACGTATTCGGCGACAGCTTTGTATACTGTCCGTGGGATGTGATCAACTATATGTCTGCATTGAAGAAGAGAAAAAACGCAAGACCCAAGAATTACTGGAAGAATACCAGCCATAACGGGATCCTTCTCTCATTTGTAAAAAGAACGGATTTTAAAGTGAAAGGGAAATTTGAAACGCTTATGAACGGCGGGACGATCGTCCAGAACATTTCAGATGAACTGGCCTATGATACACTATATTCTTCAGAGGAGCATCTCTGGAGTGTGCTCCTGATGACAGGATATCTCACAAAGGCGGATGCCGGTGAAGAAGGCCGGAGGGTCAGTCTTAAGATACCGAATCGAGAGATCGCGTCTATTTTTGAAGATACGGTTGTGACATATTTTCAGAATACGATCGATAACAGTGTGCAGAAATCCATGATGGAAGCGCTCTGGAACCAGGATGAGCAGGCGGCGTCTGAGGTGATATCGGATCTTTTGTGGAAGACCATCAGTTACAACGATTATCACGAAGATTATTACCATGCTTTTCTTGCCGGGGCATTTGTCGGACTGGGCTATGAGGTGGAATCCAATAAGAAGAAAGGGCTTGGCCGGCCGGATATTTTATTGAAGGATGAGGATCATCGCAGGGCGATCATCATTGAGGCGAAACGATCTGAACGGGAATCGGATATGGATGCGGACTGCGATGAAGCAATCGGCCAGATCATTAGCCAAAAGTACGCCGAAGGGGTATACGGATACGGACAGATCCTTTGCTACGGAGCCGCATTCTTTCAGAAGCAGGCAAAACTTAAAAAGCTTCCATTATAGAAAATGGCAGGAGGAATGAGATGATACGGATAGCGGTTGTGGAGGACGATGAACTTTATATTTCCCAGCTTTTAAAGCACCTGGAAGATTACCAGAGGGAAGAAAAGGAAGAATTTAGTATCCAGGTATACCGGGACGGGGACGGGATCACGGCAAATTATAAGGCGCAGTACGACATCATCCTGATGGACATCCAGATGAAATTTGTGGACGGGATGACCGCGGCGGAGGAGATCCGCAGGGTGGATTCCCAGGTGGTGATCATGTTTATCACCAATATGCCCCAGTATGCGATCCGGGGCTATGAGGTGGGCGCACTGGATTATATTTTAAAGCCGGTTTCCTATTTCGCCTTTTCCCAGAAGCTCAAGCGCGCGATATCCAGATTGAAGCGGGGAGAAAAGAAGTTTGTGGTCGTTCCCATAAAAGGCGGAGTTCAGCGGGTGGAGGTATCGGACATTTATTATATCGAAAGCGAAGGCCACAATCTGGTCTACCATACCCGGGAAGGGAATTTTATATCCGCCGGGACGATGAAGAGTGCGGAAAGCGCCCTGGCGGACATGCATTTTTCACGGGGCAACAAGGGATACCTGATCAATCTGGAGCATGTGGAAGGGGTTCGGGACAAGTGCGCGGTTGTAAAGGGAGAGAGCCTGCTGCTGAGCAGGCCCAGGATGAATGCATTTATGCAGGACCTGACCAAATACTGGAGTGAGGTGAAGTAGAGATGGGAGATTGGGCGGCAGGGCAGATCCTTCCGGATATCCCGCGGTTTTATACGGCTCTGGCAGAATGGCTGTCCTGCCTTCTGTGTATGCGGGAGCTGGTCCGGCGTTTTTCCGGATGGAGATTCTGGGGAATCGCGGGAACTGCATTTTTGATACAGTCCGTGTTTCTGATCCTGACCGGAGGGCTGGAAGGGCCGGTCTGGCTGATGTGCATGGCGGCAGCCGTATTTCTGATGTTTTGTTTTCTGCGGATCAGCTGTGGGAGCAGCGGTCTGGATGTGGGGTATGTCTGTGTCAAGGCATTTGTCCTTGCGGAGTTTATGGCTTCCCTGGAATGGCAGCTCCACTGCTTTTTCTATTATGGAATGGGATATGAAAGCGGCTGGACGGGGCTGCTGCTCCTGCTGGCAGTTTACGGAGGAACCTGTCTCGTGGCGCGTGGGATTTCCAGCCGTTATATCTCCGGGACAGAACAGATGGATACGACCGGGAGAGAGCTGCTGTTTGCCTCCGTCATCGGTCTTTCCGTATTTCTGATGAGCAATATCGGGTTTGTCTATTCCCAGACTCCGTTCAGCGGGAGATATGCCTCAGATATTTTTAATGTGCGGACTCTGATCGACCTGGGAGGTCTGGCGATCTTGGTGGCCTACCACATCCAGCGGCTGCATCTGCGGGCCCAGCATGATCTGGAGAGTATGGAGATGATCCTGCACAACCAGTACACCCAGTACCAGCAGTCCCAGGAAACGCTGGATCTGATCAATTACAAATATCATGATCTGAAACACCATATCATCGCCCTTCGGGCAGAGGAAAATAAGGAAAAGCGGAATGCCTATCTGGATAAGATGGAGGATGAGATCCGGAATTATGAGGCGCAGAATAAAACGGGAAATCAGGTCCTTGACACGCTTCTGACTGCCAAGAGCCTGTACTGTATGCGGGAAAAGATCGCGCTGACCTATGTGGTGGACGGCGCAAGACTGGATTTCATGGATGTGATGGACATCTGCTCGATTTTCGGAAATGCCCTGGACAATGCCATTGAATGTGAGAAGAAAATTCCGGAGACGGAAAAACGGATGATTCATGTGTCCATGTTCGTACAGCAGACATTTTTGATCATACGGTTTGAAAATTACTGCGAAGGGGAGCTGAACTTCGAGCAGAATCTGCCGGTGACCACGAAGAAACAGGCGGAATTTCATGGATATGGGCTGAAGAGCCTGAGACATACGGTGCATAAATATGGCGGCGAAGTGGATATTGATGTGGAGGATCAATGGTTCAGATTGAAGATATTAATTCCGTTGTGAGCGTTAAGCGGCGGAAGAACAGCCTGTCCGGTTTGATGTTTATTGTTCTTGCTTATCATCAAAAAGATAAGCAAGAATTTTTTTGTGCCAAATAGTAATAAATACTTTACATTTAGAATGGAATAGTTTATAATGTGGGCGATAAGAAAGTTTATCAAATTATGAAATATGAAAGGAGCTATACATCAATGGCAAGCGAAAAAAATGTCAGCAAAATCATGAAAGAATTAGGGTTTGAGCCCAAAGAACATGCCTGTATCGTTGTAAAGTATGCACCCGACGATTCTTTAGGCAGCAAGTTATCCAATTTTTTTACTTTGAAATATTACATCATGCAGCTGTGTGAAAAAGAAATTGTTTTTCTGCCCCTCCAAACGATCGTTGGTGCAGGTATGTTTCCGAAGAAAGAAATTGCATTGCAGATCCCGTATGATACACTCCGGTCTGTAAAGATTACCGAGGTCGAAAAAACATTGAATTATGAAGTCGCCTTCACAACAGATACGGACACCATACGCCTCTCAGTGCATAAAAAAGAATGGAGCGAATTTCGTACCTCTGGAACCGTTGCAACAGGAAACACTTTTCTGAATGTTGGAGGATTCGCAGCTACTGAGAGCTGGAAGTCCATCAATTGGCACAGGCAAAACCTGGACAACACGTTTTCTTATTTGCAGAATTTACCACAATCAGCAAAGCCGGCCGAGACAGTCAACAGCGAGATGAGCGCCGCTGCGGGCTGCTGTTGACAGCTTCGCCTGTCCTTGCAGGTGGGGAATCAAAAGGGCGGCAGCAAAAATGCCGCCGCCCACTTTAAGCATCAGTGTTTATTATGATGTATCCTCCTAGATCGCTGTGAAGTGTAAGCCGCTTCTGTATATCATATAAATTATTTTTATATAAATGTTGGGTATTTTATACATGAAAGGAAAGAAAATACCATCCTCATTCAGGGGATCAAGAGCATGGCGTAAGATGATGTGAAGTATACGTTATCTGATTTTCTTTAAAATCAGCAATGCAATATCAGTCGTTAAAAGAAACAGGCTATAAACTGTCTGTATCCCATTTGCTAACCGAACGATGTTATCCATAGCCCACGGCAGAAAATATGCGAAAATATTCAAGAGGAAAAACAACACGACATAAGAAATCAGCGAAGCCGTAGCGACCAGCCCTCGTCCTCTTTCATCTCTTCCCTCTTTCGAAAAATAGAAGAATAGGAAATAACCTAAAAACAGGAAACCAAAAAGTGCATTTATCCGCATAAAGGTTCTGTTGTCAAATAAACGAGTCAACCATTCAATCATTTAACATTCCTCCTTAAAGTCAAATAAATCTTCAATCGTAACTCCAAACACTTTTGCTATACTGTATGCAAGCAGCATAGAGGGATTATAACGATTTCGTTCAAGCTGCATGATTGTCTGCCTCGATACACCCACCAAATCGGCAAGCTCTTGTTGTGTCATTCTTTTTGTGGCTCGATATATATGAATTTTACTATCAAACTGATATTTGTTTTTTTTAGCCACAGGCTCACCGCCCTTCATTGTTTTTCGTTTTTTATGCAGCTATAAGCATAACATATTTCCTGCATTTTGTCGATGGAAGATTCGAAACGATCTGATTTCTTATACATGTACTAGAAAAAAAGGCTTATAGCCGCAGAGAAGACGATACGGCAAGATGAGTCTTTTTCTGGGCAAATCAGACAAAAATAAAATATAAAAATTGTGCAGATTATACAAAGCGAACACAATTTATGCAGAAATCAAGCAGTTTATGCGAAAATCTGCACAATCGGAAAAAGTATGCTAAGATTCCTTCCAGAACAGAAAAACCTCCCTGTACGGCTTACAAAATCAGGCGCGGTGAGATCCGGAACAGGGAGGAGATCAAAAGGAGGAGAAAAGGGAAATGATTGATTTTTTGGCAAAAGTACTGGGACCTGTATTTGTGAACTACGGCGTCAGTGAAGCAGATTTTCAGGCATATCTGACACAGCTTAGCGGCTACGTGTATTTTACACTGGCACTATTGGCGGTGCTGGTCATTGTGTTGGTGCTGGCCCAAAAGGCAAAGAAGGGATTCCGGCATGTGGTCCGCTGGCAGGCAGTGCTGGCGTTTGTCGCGATCATCGCGGTGATGGTCAATATGATCTGCTACGGCCCAATGTACAGCAACGTGTCCGGTTTTCTGAATGCGTCGAAGGTAGACCTGTCTGACGAAACCGTGGCGCAGAGCAGGGAGATGGTGAAGAAGCTGGGAGAAGAGGGACTGATCCTTGCAAAAAACGAGGGGATGCTTCCGCTGGCATCTGACGTGAAGAAGCTGAATGTATTCGGATGGGATTCTACCAATCCGATCCTGGGCGGGATCGGCTCCGGATCTTCGGATTCCTCCTCAGCGGTGGGAATCCTGCAGTCGCTGCAGGACGCAGGCTACGAGACGAACCAGACTCTGACCGACCTGTATACGGAGTACCGGGCAGAACGTCCGGAGATGAGTATGCATTATCAGGACTGGACCCTTCCGGAGCCGACCGCAGATGCCTACACGGACTCCATCATGAGCGAGGCAAAGGATTTCTCCGACACGGCAGTCATCGTGATCGGCCGCTCCGGCGGGGAAAACGCGGACCTGCCGACAGACATGTACGGGGTGATCCACGGTACATATGATCTGGCAAATGTGGTGTCCAGCGCGCCGGATAACTTTGATTTTACAAGATGTGCTTATACCAATAACGGCTCCTATGATGATTTTGAAGAAGGGGAATCCTATCTGGAGCTTTCCAGGACAGAGGAAGATTTGGTGGAAAAGGTCTGCTCCGAATTTGACCATGTGATCGTAGTGGTGAACGCGAATAACACGATGGAGCTGAGCTGGGTGGATGAATATGAACAGATCGGCGCGGTGATCCTGGCGCCGGGTACGGGAGCCTCCGGCTTTGCGGCTCTGGGCGAGATCATCAACGGAACCGTAAATCCATCCGGAAAGACGGTAGATACGTTTGTCAGAGACCTGACGGCGACACCCTATTACAACAACATTGGAAATCATTCTTACAATAATGTGAAGGATCTGAACGACCAGGGAGTGGCGGCGGACCCGTCTTCCATGGGAAATCTTTCCTTTGTAAACTATGTAGAAGGCATTTATGTGGGCTACAAATTCTACGAGACAGCGGCAGAAGAAGGACTGCTGAAATATGAAGATTATGTACAGTATCCCTTTGGCTACGGATTGAGCTATACCACATTTGAGAAGGAAATTCAGAATTTTAAAGACAGCGGCGATACCATTTCCTTTGACGTGGAAGTGACCAATACCGGCGACGTGGCAGGACGGGACGTGGTGGAGATCTATTTCACACCGCCTTATGAAAACGGAGGAATTGAAAAGGCTTCCGTGAACCTGATCCAGTTTGAAAAGACAGAGGAACTAGAGCCCGGGGCTTCCGCAAAGGTTTCCTTTGAGATCGCGAAGGAAGACATGGCGTCCTATGATTCGGAAGGCATCAAGATCCAGGACGGCGGTTATATCCTGGAAGCAGGCGAGTATACAGTATCTGTCCGCTCCGATTCCCATACGGTGGAGGATGAGGAAACCTTTCAGGTGGAAAAGGACATCGACTACAGCAAGGACGGCCGGGAGAGCGATATGGAAACGGCTGTGAACCAGTTTCAGGAGTATGCCCGGGGCGATTTCGAGCAGTTGTCCAGGAAAGATGGATTTGCAAATTATGAAGAAGCATGTGCGGCTCCGGCAGAGGAACAGTATGTGATGTCCGACGAAGTACGGGAAAAGGTGATCGAGAGCGCCGTAGGCACCTACGACGGTACGAAATATAATGACGATGGGGATGAAATGCCCACCATGGAAGCGGACAACGGACTGACGCTTTACCAGCTCACCGGTCTGGATTATAATGATCCCAAGTGGGAGGAACTGCTGGATCAGCTGAGCTTCGACGATATGGCGAAGCTGATCAACATCGGCGGCTGGCAGACGACGGAAGTAAAATCCGTGGGCAAGATCGCTACCTCCGACTGCGACGGCCCGGCAGGCTTAAGCAACTTTGTGACCGGGGCATACGGAACGGCATATCCGTCCGAAGTATTGATGGCACAGACCTGGAACCAGAGCCTGGCCTATGAATTGGGACAGTGTATGGGACAGGAATACAAAGAAGCCAATAACTACGGATGGTACGGCCCGGCCATGAATACCCACCGCTCCGCATTTGCAGGACGGAACTTCGAGTATTATTCCGAGGACGGCGTGCTGGCAGGACGGATCGCGGCAAATCAGGTCAACGGCGCGGCAGAACACGGCGTATATGCATACATCAAGCATTTTGCGCTGAATGACCAGGAGATCAACCGGACCTCCATGCTCATGACATTTTCCTCTGAGCAGGCCATCCGGGAAATCTATCTGAAACCATTCGAGATCGCGGTCAAGGGATTTGAAGGAACCTCCCAGGCGGTGATGTCCTCCTTCAACTGGATCGGCACGGTGCCGAGCTGCGCGAACAGCAATCTGCTGAACAATGTGCTTCGGGACGAGTGGGGATTCGTCGGTATGGTAGAGACGGATTATGACGGCTCTTACGGATACATGATCACTGACCACAGCATCCGCAATGGAAATGATCTGATGCTGGGCTTCGGAAGCGCGGAATCCAATCTTCTGGAGGACCACAGCGCGACCGCGGTCAAAGCCATGCGGCAGGCATGTAAGAATATCCTGTATACGATCGGAAACAGCGGATACTACACGGTGGATGAAGATCCGGCAGGTATTATGACCAATATGACAAAGATCTTCCTGACAGTGGATGTGATCGTTGCGCTGGTGCTCCTGGGAGTGGAAGCGATCGTAATCCTGCGGTATCTGAAAAAGAAGAAGGCAGTTTCCGCAGAGTAAACGATCAGGGTGAATCACGATTTGGAACAGCGGGCCGCAGATGAGCCTGCTGTTCTGAATACGGTCATATGCAAAAATTTAAAGAAGAAGGTGAGAGACGTGGAAATAAAGAAGATTGTCCGGGAAATGACCCTGGAAGAAAAATGTTATCTGCTCTCAGGGAAAGATTTTTGGCAGACCCGTTCTGTAGAACGTCTGGGGATTCCGAATGTGACACTTTCAGACGGACCCCACGGAATCCGGAAGCAGGAGGGGGCAAGCGACCAGTTGGGGCTCAACGGGAGCCTTCCGGCCACCTGTTACCCGACGGCGGCTTCGATTGCAAATAGCTGGGATCCAGAGCTTGGGGAAGAGATCGGGGAACATCTGGGCATTGAGGCCGCATCCCAGGATGTCTGCGTATTGCTGGGGCCGGGAATGAATATCAAGAGAAGTCCGCTGTGCGGCCGGAATTTTGAATATTTCAGCGAGGACCCCTACCTGACAGGGAAAATGGCGGCAGGCTACATCCGTGGGATTCAGTCCAAAGGCGTGGGCGCGTGTCCCAAGCATTTTGCCGCAAATTCCCAGGAGCTGCGCCGTATGGCAAGCGACTCCGTAATGGATGAGCGGACGCTGCGGGAAATCTACCTGACCGGCTTTGAGATCGCGGTAAAGGAAGCGGAGCCCAGATCGATCATGACCTCCTACAACCGGATCAACGGCGTGTATGCCAATGAAAATGAACATCTGCTGCAGGAAATCCTGCGGGATGAATGGGGATTTGACGGATTTGCGGTTTCCGACTGGGGGGCCTCCAATGACCATACGGCAGGCGTGGCGGCAGGCTCTCACCTGGAAATGCCCACCACCGGAGGAGATTCGGATGAGGAACTGATCCAGGCGGTGCGATCGGGCAGGATCAGTGAAGCACTGATCGACCGGCGGGTGGAAGAGCTTTTGGCCGCCGTGCTGCCCATAAGGGAGGCTGTGGACAAGGCAAAAGGGAAAGAATTTGACAGGGAAGCGCACCATAAAATGGCGCAGAAAGCAGCGGAGCAGAGCATCGTGCTGCTGAAAAATGAAAATCGGATCCTGCCACTGGCCGAACAGACGAAGGTGGCGGTGATCGGAGATTTTGCGAAAACACCCAGATACCAGGGGGCAGGCTCTTCCGTTGTGAATCCGACGAAGCTGGATTCTACGCTGGATGTGATCAAAGAATTTCCGCTGCAGACGGCAGGCTTTGCGGCAGGCTATCACCGAACAGGCCCGGCAGATCCGGCATTGGAGAGAGAAGCGGTGGAGCTGGCAAAAAAGGCGGATGTGGTGCTGCTTTACATCGGACTGGATGAGATTTCCGAATCCGAAGGACTGGACCGCCCGAACATGAAGCTGCCAGGAAGCCAGATCCGGCTGCTGCAGATGGTCTCGGAAGCCAATCCCCATGTGGTGGCCGTGCTTTCCGGAGGTTCGCCGATTGAGATGCCCTGGATCGGACAGTGCGAGGCGGTGATCCATGGATATTTAAGCGGCCAGGCAGGCGCGGCGGCCATGCTGAATGCCATCCTCGGAAAAGTCAATCCTTCCGGAAAATTGAATGAAACCTATCCTCTGGCCTATGAGGATGTTCCGTCGGCGCCTTATTTCCCATCCAGGGAGCGGAACGCGGAATACAGGGAAGGGCTGTATGTGGGATACCGATATTTTGAGACGGTCGGAAAGCCGGTCCGTTTCCCCTTTGGATACGGACTGTCCTACACCACCTTTACATACAGCGATCTGACGGTGAATGAACAGGAGGCGTCCTTTACCCTGGCCAATACCGGAGAAATGGACGGCGCGGAGACGGCGCAGCTCTATGTCCGCGCGAAATGCAGCGGTGTGTACCGTCCTGCGAAGGAACTGAAAGGATTCCGGAAGGTGTTCCTGAAAGCGGGGGAATCTCAAAAGGTAACGATTCCGCTGGATGACAAGGCATTTCGCTATTTCAACGAAACGACGGGCCGGTTTGAGGTGGAAGGCGGGGAGTATGAGATCCTGATCGGCGCCAGCTGCGCGGATATCCGTCTGTCAGCAGCGGTGACCGCAGCAGGGAGTGAAGCGCCGCTTCCCAGGGATATTTCCAAGCTTCCCTCCTATCAGTCAGGAAATATTCTGGCGGTTTCGGACCAGGAGTTTCAGGTGCTTCTGGGGCATGACATCCCGGACGGACGATGGAGCGGCGAGCTGGATATCAACGATGCCATCTGCCAGCTCTATTATGCAAAGCGGTGGATCGGAAGGCTGGCATACAAGGTGCTGACCGGCCTTTTGGATAGGAGCATGGCAAAGGGAAAACCGGATCTGAATATCATGTTCATTTACAATATGCCCTTCCGGGGCATCGGAAAAATGGCCGGCGGCATGTGCAGCCAGTACATGGTGGAAGGAATGGTAAAGGCAGTGAACGGACAGTTCTTCAAAGGACTGGGACAGATCATTTCCGGCTTCTTCCGGCAGAGAAAGGTAATGAAGAAGGCAAACGGGATGAAGTAAGGAACTGTGCAAAAATAACTTGCCTTTTTGCGCAGAACAAATTTTCAGACACAAGGCGGAGGAATGAGGCGTACCGGGGTACGTCGATTGACGACAACGCAGTGTATGAAGATTTGGACAAGTAAAATGGTAAGATTATTTTTGCACAGTTCCTAAGTAAAGGAGGCAAACAATGAGTCAGAATCCTGTGATGAAATGGTGGGGAGGCTTTTCAGAGAAACACCCTTCCGCGGCGAAGTGGATGCGCGAAGGCGGCCTGTTCATTATTTTCAGCTATGTAGTGACATTCTTAAAATATATCATGCTGCAGTTTTTACCGGCGATGTTTTCCGGCTACGCGGACATCGGCTGGGGATGGCCTTCCGTCGATGTGAGCCTGTTCGGCATCGACTTCGTATGGAATGCCATCGGATACAGCGTGGAACAGGGCGGCATGGCCTACCTGCTGGCCTACCTGATCTCCAGCTTCCTGGGCGAGTGTGTGAACTTCCCGCTGCAGAGGAACTTTACCTTCCGCAGCCATGGGAAGTTTGGCCCCCAGATCGCCGGATATTTCCTGGCATGGGTGGTGATCACCATCATCGTAAATTCCATCAACTGCGTATGGGTTGCAGTCGCCAGCCAGCTGGTTCCGGATTTTATCTACAATATCGGGACTACAGTTTTAAACGGCGGCGTGTCCATGGTGGTATTCTTTGTGGTAAATAAGATCATCTTTGCGGATGCACAGCCGGAGGGAGCGAAGTGATTGGTTGGGAGGATGCACGGATGATTTTACCAAGGATGAGATAAGGCAGGGAAGATGGAGAGCCTTTATCAAAAAAGAAGAATGCACTGGTGAAAGTAGAATTTGAAGAAACTATGCAACTACTAAAAGAATTATTGCTGCCCATCGTGGATTCAATTCATAACAACAATTCCTTTGAGCAGACATGGAGTAAAGAAACAAAAAGCTGGATGTAAATACATAAAATTAGTTATAGGGGGCTGTCGGTAAATTCCCGACAGCCCCTGTTTCTGCGTTCAGCGGTTCAAATCTCTGTATGGTGAGCAGGTGGCTCAAGATGACAGATGAGCAGAAAAAAAGCCATCCCGTTCTATGGTTTTCCCAATTACGAGAATATCCTGCAATTTCTTATTGCAAATTACGCAAGGTCGGAGATGCCTGCCAAGAGGTCAGCCTTGTTTTGATTTTCACATTCTTTGATGTGATTCCGTTAAACTGAAATCCCAAAACAGCCACCTCTCTTAATGGCATAAAAAAGTATCATTCCACTAGAAAGTTGCGACGCATACGACGCAAGAATATAGTAGACGGTGCTAAATAGGAGTAACCCCGAAGGGCCACTCCTAAATGGTATCAAGCTTGGTTTGTTGGTTAGAATAATTCTACACGACCAAGCAGCAGGTCTATCAGATTGCAATGGAAAATTCCGTTGTCATCATAGAAGTTATGAGGAATATCCATGCGGACAATGACTTTTTTGAAAAAATCTTTTGTCAGTATCAACGATGCCAGTTCAGAGGATTCTTTTTTATCCGTATCCATCTGGAAAGCTGACTGGATGTAGATTTTTTTATCCGCATCATTGACAACGAAGTCAATTTCCTTCTGTACATTTGCGCCGCCGGTACGGTCGGTCACAACACCAACATCAACGGAATATCCTCGACGCAGAAGTTCGTTGTAGATGATGTTCTCCATAATGTGACCGGGATCGTATTGGCGATAATTTAATCGGGCATTACGAAGACCGATATCCGTGTAGTAGTATTTGTTCGGATATTTGAAATAGGTTTTTCCTTTTATATCATAGCGTTTTGCCATCGAAATAAGGAACGAATCGATGATGTGTTGCACATAGTTTGAAACCAGAGTGGAGTTAACCTTTTCGTTCTTGATGCTGGTCAGCGCATTGGCAATATTCGTAGGATTGGTCAGAGAACTAATCTGTGAGGCGAGGAAATCCAGAATGTCATTCAGAATATCTTCACGTTCGATACCGTTGCGTTCTACAATATCCTTGACATACAGCTCGCTGCAGAGAGAGGACAGGTAATCCTTTTTGTCCTTTTCATCTGTTAATGCCAGCAGGCGTGGCATGCCGCCGTAAAGCATATAGGTGTCCAGAGCCTTTCGCTCGTCACCGCCTACATGAGAGTAGAACTCCTCGAAGGACAGAGGGAATACATGGATTTGAGTAGCACGGCCACGGAACTCTGTAGCAATGTCTTTTGACAATCCCTTTGAGTTACTGCCGGTAACATATACATCCAAATTCTTATATGCCTTGAGTTCATTGAGCATATCATAGATAGAAACCTCAATATCACCATTTTCTTTGTCGATAACCTTAGTGGTAAGCTGGACTTCGTCGATGAAAAGATAGAACTTCCCATCTTTCTTTCCCGAAACAAGGTTCTCGACATATTCACAAAGCGTGATTGGATTTCTGAACTTATAGTAACGTCTCTGGTCCAATTCGATTTTTATGATGTGGTCTTCCTGAACTTCCTGCGAGAGAAGGTATTCATAGAACAAATCAAACAGCAGTACCGATTTTCCGCAGCGGCGGATACCGGTAATGACTTTGACCTCGCCGTTCCACATATGATGAATCATACGATTCAGATAATAATCTCGTTTAATCATTACTATTACCTCGTACTTGCGACAATTGCGTCGCTACTTTCTTGTATAGTATACCACGAATTTCTCAAATTATCAATAGCACTACAGAAAGTTCATAATAAAGTTACGACATTTACGTCGTAAGTACAAGGTGTATAAATTAGATTCCGTCCGGGATAATGTCATCAATATACATTTCACGCTTTGGTTTTGCCATACCGTGATACTGCTTGTGGCATTCCCAAAGATCCAGCAACAAGCCAAACGGCATCAGCCATACTTCATCCTGTGACAGATGAAGATGGGCGATGCCTTATTTTTACGCTTATTCAGAAGTTTAACAAACCAAGTGCAGAACCGATCTATCCTGACCACGATATAATCATTATGTCTGACGAAGCTTACCGCAGCCAGTATGGCATTTTTGCGGATCATATGATGAAATTACTGCTTACTGCAGCACGTATCGGATTTACCGGAACGCCATTGAAAATGCGGATCTTGATGTAGACAAGCAGAAAGGCTATGTTTGTCTGTCTGAATAAGGTTACCTGTGTCCGTATGTACAATTATGTGCAGGAATACTGGAAAGAAGAAATCAAGAAGCTGAAAGCAAAAATAAAAAAAGCCACTCAACAGGAGGCACAGGAACTTGAACGTAGGTTGAAGTGGATGCAGGAAACCGTTGCGTGAATGATACACGGATTTCTGTCTGTTTTCGTTAGGGCGTTTTACGATACAAAGAAATTACCGTCTTTCTCACACAGAGGTGTGTGCAAGAAGAAAAAATGAGCACTACGCTTATGTATAGTGTAGCGCTCACGGATTGCTTATTTGCGTTTTCGATATTTCT
Organism: Schaedlerella arabinosiphila; assembly: GCF_003885045.1. Taxonomy (GTDB): domain Bacteria; phylum Bacillota; class Clostridia; order Lachnospirales; family Lachnospiraceae; genus Schaedlerella; species Schaedlerella arabinosiphila. The sequence goes on from NZ_RHJS01000002.1 coordinate 971,795, forward strand.
GATTTTTGCTGTTCGGCCTGTCTGGAATCGTGCGCTCAATTAGATTCTGTTCCAAAGCGGGATTCAGATAGTTTTTACGGAAAGTCGGTCTGTGAGAAAGACCGAGCCGTTCCATAATCTCCGTAGCGGAAAGCATATCATTGCCGAGAACGGAGAGCAGACGGTCAACCGGGGATTTATCTTGGTCGGTTACTTGGTCGCTATCTTGGTCGGTGGAGCGATCAACAACAGTGACCTCTTTCAGACTGCCTCTGATGATTTCAAGCATCAGTTCAACAAATCCTGCGCTGTCTGCCTGCTTGTCAGCCGCGCTGAGGGCACCGTAGTATTCTTTCTGACGGGACTGGATCAGTTCCTCAATCGGAAGCCAAAAGAACAGTTCTTTCCATTTACCGAGGAGGAGGCTGTGCCACATTCGTCCCATGCGTCCGTTGCCGTCTGCGAAAGGATGAATGAATTCAAACTCATAGTGGAAAACCGCACTCTTGATCAGTGGATGAAGCTCTGAATGCTTATACCAGGCAAACAGGTTGTGGATATGCTCCGGCACAAATTCTGCCGAAGGAGCCATATGGATCAGCACTTCGCCGTCAAACACACCTACACCGCCGGAGCGGAACTTTCCATTCTCTGGAACCAGCCCGTTCATCATCAGTTTATGCGCTTTTAATAGGTCATCTACAGATGACGGGTCTAAGCGTAGCATAAGCTCGTATGCCTCGTAAGCGTTCTGCACCTCTTTAATTTCGTTCGGATTGCCGAGGACGCGCTTGCCGTCGAGAATCGCCGTCACCTGTTCCAGTGAGAGCGAATTGTGCTCAATCGCAAGAGAGGAGTGGATTGTCCGGATGCGGTTCTCGCGCCGCAAGTGCGGACTGATCGCTCCCTCCTGCAATACCGTGATGCGACCGACCTGTTCGCTGATTTCCGCAATCAGGAATGTCATTTTATCCGTCATATGAAATGGCGGTTTGTAATCGCTCATCAGTGTTCACCTCCAAATAAACCTATTAATCCACCAAGTTGTCGTCCAAGAATAACACATCACCGTCCGCAATAAACCGAAGTATTACTTTTTATTATATTACAAAATGGTGCGGATTTCAAAAAAATTTATGAATACAAAAATATTTTTTGTTAACTTTAGAACATCAAACCATGATGGATACTGAATATTTTGGTAAATTATCCGCGTGTTAGACAATTGGAATAATAATTCGGACAGTTTCTGGAAAAAGATTCCGGAATATGTTAGAATATTGTGTAAATCAAGCCGTGCATGGAAGCGGAGATGGACGGGTTTTAAACACTTTTGAACCGCAAAAAACGCCATAAACCGCAAAAATGCGGCTTTTTTTATGTCAAATTTTATAAAATTATATGTTGTACGGAGTTGTATATTGTGTTATAATGGTATTATGAAATTGAATTATGACAGAAAATCAAAAAACCCAACTTATTTTATCCAGCAAGGATTCCGCAATGGCAAAAAGACTTCTACCAGAAATGTAGCTGTGATCGGTAAACACTTGGATCTTCTTAAGATCACTGATGATCCCCTTGCTTATGCCAAGCAAAAAGTTGCCGAATATAACGAGCAGATGAAAAACAGTAAGGTCTCTATGGAGGTGACAATCGACTTTGACGAAAAGATCAAAGCATCAAATGACCTTATTTCATCGGACACCAGCCGCAATATCGGCTACTTTTTCCTGCAGTCCGTTTATCATAACCTTGCAATTGGCAGCTTCCTCAAAAAAGTATCCGCTGATTCCCGGATCACCTTCGACCCCAACCTTGTGAACCGGTTTCTGACCTGCGCAAGAATACTGGAACCAGAATCCAAGTTTGCTACGCTCCGCCATCTGGGCCGTTATTATGAGCAGCCGGAAATTGGGTACCAGCATATCCACCGGACACTGGATCTTCTGGCTGAAAACTATACCGGATATCTCCAGAACCTTTTCCAATATAGCTGCAGGATTGTCAGGCGTAATACTTCCGTATGTTACTTTGACTGCACAAATTTTTATTTTGAAGTTGAGTCGCCTGATGATGATTATGTTGATGAAGTGACCGGGGAATTTATAAAAGGCTTCCGTAAATACGGCCCTTCCAAACAGCATCAGCCCGCACCATTGGTAGAGATGGGACTCTTCATGGACGCGGACGGGATTCCTCTTTCCATGTGTCTTGCCCCGGGGTCAGATAATGAACAGACACTTGCCATCCCCTTGGAAAAAGAACTGACAAAAATGTTTAAAGGGAAGACGTTTATTTATTGTGCAGATGCAGGGCTGGGGTCACTCAATATCAGACGTTTTAATTCCATGGGTGGGCGGGCTTTTATTGTGACCCAGTCAATCAAAAAAATGGCAGGCACTCTGCAGGAAGCTGTTTTTAACGATTGCGACTACCGGCTTCTTTCTTCCGATGATCCGGTTACGATTGATAGCATGAAAAGCTTTGACCATCATAAAAAAGAAAATTATCGTCTTTATCAGGACAAGGCATACAAAATAATAAATGCTGACCGTCTGGAAGACCTGGGTTTCTATGAAGAAAAAATATGTAAAAATGGAAAAAAGAGACAGGTAAAAGCCAAAGGGATGCTCAAACAAAAGATTATCATCACGTTTTCCAGAAAAACCATGGAATATCAGCGCTATATCCGCAACCGGCAGGTTGAACGAGCCAAGCGCCTGCTAAAGGATTTGGACCCTGAAACATATAAAAAAGGCCCAAATGATGTGACAAGATTTATCAAAAGGGTATCGGATGGGAGCGTGAAGGATATTTACGAGATTAATGAAGAACGGATCAGGGAAGAAGAAAAATACGATGGTTACTATGCGGTTGCTACCAGTCTGGATGATGATGCCGCCCAGATTCTTGAGATATCTTCAAAACGGTATAAAATAGAAGACTGTTTTCGGATTATGAAGACAAATTTTTCCGGCCGTCCTGTATATCATCATACCAAAGAACATATCACCGCTCATTTTATGATATGCTACACAGCACTGCTGATCTACCGGCTGATGGAAAAGCAGCTTGAAGATTACTGTAAAGATTATGACCGCAGGTGTGGTATTGACCACAATGATCCTGCGGAAAGAATGCATTTTACCATTGATAATATCATTGAGATGCTGAAAAATATGAATGTTGTAAATGTCCAGGATATGTACTATATGTCGACCTATACGGGGTCAAAGCTGTGCACTGCACTAAATAGCATTTATGAGCTTGGTCTGGATAAAAAATACTATCAGCCAAAAGAGCTAAATAAAAGAATAAAAAAAATTTCAAGCTAGGATTTCCATACAACATTTTCAAAACACCAAAAAGAAGGCAAAACCTCGTGTTTTCAATGGTTTCGCCTTCTTCTATTAATTCAAAGTGTTTAAAACGGGATTATATTACAAAATGGTGCGGATTTCAAAAAAATTTATGAATACAAAAATATTTTTTGTTAACTTTAGAACATCAAACCATGATGGATACTGAATATTTTGGTAAATTATCCGCGTGTTAGACAATTGGAATAATAATTCGGACAGTTTCTGGAAAAAGATTCCGGAATATGTTAGAATATTGTGTAAATCAAGCCGTGCATGGAAGCGGAGATGGATATGGAGGAGACAGTATGCAGAAAAAGAAAAAGCTTCCGATCGGAATCGAGTTTTTTTTAAGATTTCAAGAGAGACAATTTCTACTATGTGGACAAAACCAGTCTGATCCGCGACCTGATCGATTTGAGAGGGAGCGTAAATCTGTTTACAAGGCCGAGGCGTTTTGGGAAAAGCCTGAATATGGATATGCTGAAAACATTCTTCGAAATTGGTGCGGATTCGTCTTTATTTGACGAGCTGGAGATTTCAAAGGAGACCGATATCTGTGAGCAGTACATGGGAAAATCCCCGGTCATTTCCATCAGCCTGAAAGACGTGGACGGGATGGATTTCCAGACGGCTTCCGGCATGCTGGGAATTGCGGTCAGTGAAGAGGCGGAGCGCTTCGGGTTTCTTTTGGAGAGCAATAAGCTGACCCCATCGGAGAAAATGAAGCTGACTCGTCTTATGGACGGGGATTTTCAGAATCCTGTTTATCTTCACAATAGTCTGCGGCTTCTGACCAAATTGCTTTTCAAGCATTATGAAGCCCCAGTGATTGTTTTGATAGATGAATATGACGTGCCACTGGATAAGGCTTATCAGAATGGTTATTATTTGGAGATGGTCAATCTGATACGTTCTTTATTCAGCCAGGTATTTAAGACAAACGGAAATTTATATTTTGCTGTAATCACAGGATGCCTGCGCATTGCGAGGGAAAGCATTTTCACAGGGTTAAATAATTTCAAGGTAAGGACGATCTCCGACGTAGATTTTGCAGAATATTTTGGCTTTACGGACCAGGAAGTCAGGGAGATGCTCTGCTACTATGAGATTGAGGATGCTTATGAACAGATAAAAGAATGGTATGACGGATACCATTTTGGAAATACAAACGTGTACTGCCCATGGGATGTGATCAATCAATGCGATAAGCTTCGTGCCTGGCCTGAAGCGCCGATGGAAGCGCATTGGGAAAACAGCAGCAGTAATGCCATTGTGCAGGATCTTCTTGTGGATGCCACAGAAACAACGAAAAGCCAGATCGAGGCGTTGATTTCCGGAGAGGCAGTGGAAAAAGTGCTCATACCGGAATTGACCTATACGGATCTGGAAAATGACGATCCGGTGATTCGCCAGACATATCTGTGGAGTGTGCTGTTTGCAGCAGGATATCTGACGGATGCTGGGAGACCCGGAAATGAGATCCATAAGCTGGTGATCCCAAACAGGGAAGTGATGAATATTTACGAGAAAAGGATTCGTTCCTGGTTTAAAGTCAGGGTTACCGGCGATACGGTCAGATGGACAAAATTCTGTGAAGCCATAAAGACGGGAGATGCTGTGGAAGTGCAGCAGTTATTTAATGAGTTTATGGCTGCTTCTATTAGCATCAGAGATACATTTGCCCGAAAGGAAATGAAGGAAAATTTCTATCATGGTATGCTGCTGGGACTTCTGCAGGCAGAGGGAAGCTGGAACCTTCAGTCAAACGCGGAATCCGGAATCGGATATACAGATATCCGGCTGGAGATTCCAGCATTAAAGACAGGCTGCATCATCGAGGTGAAATATGCGGAAAATGGCCAGTACGACAAAGCTTGTACAAAAGCGATGAAACAGATGGAGGATGATGGGTATGCTGAGGTTCTACGTCAAGACGGGATGCAGATCATCCATAAATATGGGATAGCATGTTATAAAAAAAGCTGCCGGGTGTCATATTGCATGGAAAAAAATAGTGAATCCTTGGATTGAAAAAGGAATGTAGAAGGACAGACAAAAAAGAGGAACGCCGTACAGCCGGGAAGTATCCTACGGTTTGGCGTTCCACTTTTTATACCCAAGGGGCATCCTATCATGGCCATGCGGCCGTTTCACAAGGGATGCCCTTGTGTATATTCCCTGCAAAATTCCAGAAATTTTCCGGCGGCCTGGCTGCGCCGTTTGATATCGACTTTCCGGAAAATGTTGTAGATATGCGTTTTGGTGGTGGACTGGGAAATGACGGCTTTTTCGCAGATCTCCGCGTTGTCCGCCCCTTCCATCAGATAACGGAAAATCTCCATCTCCCGCGGGGTCAGCTTATACTGTTTCGCAAATAAAGTCTCCAGATCCGCTTCGGATAAAACAGACATGGAATTTTCCTTTTTCCGGCTGCGGGAAACACAAAGTAGATGCCAGATTGCAAAAAATATCCCAATTCCGCTGATGATTTCTATGAATACGATCCGAACACCGGAAATGTTCCCAAAATAGAACGAATATGAACAGCCAAAGCAGAGAAACGACCAAAGTACCACAGACGATTTGAGGAGCGTACATATTGCAGGGGAAAGATCGCTTCTGATATGTTCTGCGTATCGAAAACTAAGATAAATCATCCAAATATGGGGCAGGAGATTGATTGTAATCAGACAGACGGACGCCCACCGCGGTATTGCAGTAAAAGACAGCAAAAAAGTAACTCCGAGCCGAAAGAAGCTGTAAAGTGCCATCAGACCGCGCTCTTTTTTGGAAGGCAGGACATGGAGAATGCAGGCGAGGATCATACGGTAGCAGATTAAAAGTATCATATTGAGTACCAGAAGGAAAACTCTGTTGAATATGGGGAACTCCTGATATAACACAGGAAGCGCTTTTATAAATTCGAGGGAGGAATAATAAAGCTCATCCACCAGATAAACTGAAAACAGCAGAGCCAGCCAGAGATGCAGCCGCTCCTTTTTTTGAACAAAAAGTTGGAAGTATAAGAACATCAGGAGACCGTAGACCAGAACCAATATGATATTATAAAAATATAAAAAATAATCCATGATGCTCCCCGCCCTCTTTTGTAAAAACATATCTTACATACAATGATATCTGAAACCAGGGGGATTGTAAAGCCGTTTTTTCGTGCGGAATGACCTGGAATGTATAGGGATTAGTCCATCGGCGATCTTTGATAGCGCTGCATGGCGTCCTGACGGCGGGTATGAGAAAAAGTCATACCGGATTTCATACATTTTCTCGATTCATAAATACTCATTTTCTTTGTATACTGACTTCATCAATTCGGTGACAGAAGGGATCCGGAAACGAACAAAATTAAATCAGGAGGAGCAGACAATGAAAAAGAAACACGTACTTCGGCTATTGGCCGCGGCAGTCACAATGGGCATGCTGGCAGGAATCGTTTCATGCGGAAACGCAGGCCAGAACGACAGTCAGGAAAGCTCTCAGGCAGAGAAAGAAAAAAAGGAAGAACCGGAACAGGAGAACGGGGATGAAGAAGAATCGGACATGGTATTTCGCGGCGGAACAATCCTTACTATGCTGTCGGAAGACGATATGGACAATTCTGCCGTTGCAGTGAAGGATGGCGAAATAGTTTATGTCGGAGATGAGGAAGGTATAGAAAAATATATCTCCGATGAGACAGAAGTGATCGATCTGGACGGACAGACATTGATGCCTGGTTTTATTGATGGGCATATCCATGAGCCAGGCAATTTCCTGACGGAAAACACGACCTTGATCCTGCCGGAAGGAAATCCGGATCTGAACGTGTACAAGAAAGCGATTCAGGAATTTATAGACGACAATCCGGATTTCCCGATTTATCAGGTGGCAAGTATGGATTTACAGGCATTTCCGAATAACATTCCGGAGAACAGTTGGATGGAAGAACTGGATACGGATAAACCTGTCGTGTTATCAGATACATCCAAGCATGGCAGGCTGGCAAACAAGATTGCGATTGAAATGGCAGGCATTACAAAAGACAGTACGCCTCCGGAAGGCGGAAAGGTTTTCCAGGATGAAAACGGAGAACTGACAGGGTATTTTTCGGATGCGGCAAGCATGTTGGATTCCCTGCCGACCATTGAGTATACGAAAGAGCAGATCAAGGAAGCTTATGATATGTTCCAGAAGCTGGCAAACAGCTACGGGCTGACGGCGATTGATTCCGGCGGTGCGGACGACAATTACGCAGTAGTAAGTGATATGGAAAAGGATGGGGAACTGACACTGCGCATCAATACCACATCATGGGCAGGACAGCCCTTGGGAACAGAAGAAGCGGAACGTTTGATCAAATTACTGGATGATTACCAGAAATATGCTTCTGATTTTATGCGCGTCTGCCAGGTAAAATTCTCCCTGGACGGCGTACCCGAAGGTGCCACCTCCGCGCTGCTGGAGCCTTATACAAAAGAAGCCGGCCAGGAAGAGGGCTATGCGGGAACCCAGAAGGCCACGGAAGAGGACCTCACAGCATTTGTCACCGCAATGAACGCGGCCGGCTACAGCGTGGAAACCCACGCTATGGGAGACGCTTCCGTACAGCGCAGCATGAATGCGTTTGAGGCCGCGGCAGAGGCCAACGGGGGAACACCGGACGGCGTGATCAACAAGATTGCCCATGTGAACCTTCTGACAACAGAGGATATGACCCGTATGGCAGACGAGGGTGTGATCGCAGCCATGCAGCCGCTGTGGTTTTACTATGATCCGTTTTTCTCCGCCCAGGAGGAGAGCAACCTGGGAAAAGAGCGTTTTGAGCAGGAATACCACATCCGGGACATGATCGACGAAGGCATCATCATTACAGGCTCCAACGATTACCCGGTAACCGCGGACTTTGCGCCGCTCCACGCCATTGAGGCAGGGGCAACCCAGCAGTCCCCTTATGAAGGCGAAGACGACGATCCGGCATACATCCGCAATCCCGAGCAGAGCGCGACGGTCTATGAAATGCTGCAGATGTACACGGTCAACGCGGCATACGGGGCGCATATGGACGATATCGTGGGAACGGTTGAGGAAGGAAAGAAAGCAGATTTCGTCATTCTGGGAGACAATCCTCTGACCTGCGATGTAAAGGCGATTTCGGACATCACTGTGGAATATACGATATCCGACGGACGCATCGTATATCAGAAATAAAACGTTCGGCATCTTAAGAAGGCATAACAAAAAAGACAGCCTGCAGTAAGAAAACTTACGCAGTCTGTCTTTTTTGTTACGATTCACAGTCGGATAAATACTGCCGGTCAGATTCATCAAGCGCGGCTTGCAAGAAGCTGATTGTCAGTTTTTATCTGACTGGAATCAGTCGTTTTTTTATTCACAACACACAGCAATTATAAAATGATCCTAGCGTATATTCTTCAACTTGAAGGAACGCATCAGATTCTTCAGCAGGCTTGCCTGAGACGACAATTCCTCGCTGGCAGCGGCACACTGCTCGCTGGTGGCGGAATTGGTCTGCACTACGGAAGAGATCTGGTCGATTCCGTCGGTAACCTGAGAGAGGGCAGAAGTTTGATTCTCTACAGCATCCACCACGATGGACATCTGGTCGGTCACATGTCCTGCGCTCTGGCTGGTCTGATCCAGCGCCTCTGTTACCTTATTTACGATATTGCCGCCTTCCGTGACAGCAATGATAGAGCTTTCGATCAGCTCCTTGGTGGCCTTGGCAGCCTTATCCGACTTGGATGCCAGATTGCCGACCTCATCTGCTACCACGGCAAAGCCCTTGCCTGCGGAGCCTGCGCGGGCAGCCTCAACAGCAGCGTTCAAAGCAAGAATATTGATCTGGAATGCAATATCCTCAATGGTGGCGATGATCGTACCGATCTTCTTAGAAGAATCGGAAATATTTTTCATGGCTACATTCAATTCATCCACAAAGCCGATGCTGACTCCCAGATGGGAACCTGCTTCGTTGACATACTCGCCGGCCTTCTCGGCAGCCTCTGCGGTCTGCTTGGCGTTCTGGGAAATCTCTGCCATGGTAGCGGAAATCTCCTCAATGGAGCTGGCCTGCTCGGTAGCACCCTGAGCCAGAGCCTGGGAACTGCTGGAAACCTGCTCCGCCCCGGAAGAAACCTGTTCCGCGCTGGTGGAAATCTGTCCCATTGTATGGTTCAGCGCGGACTGGATTTTGTCCAGGGATTTTTTGATGGACTGGAAATCACCCAGATAATCCTGTGTAGCGCCCTGAGTCATATTTCCGCCGGCCATTGCTTCGAGCACATCGGAAATCTCCCCGATATAGGACCGCAGCCGGCCGAATGTGTCCTCAAACATCTGTGCCAGTGTGCCGATCTCGTCATTGGAAGAAATGTCGATCCGGATGTCCTCATTGTCCGCAAGCCCCAGATCTCCCTGTTCCAGCCGTCCGGCGGCGCTGGTGATCTTGCCCAGCGGATGGGACACGCGTTTCTTCATGTAACCGGTCAGGAACATAATACAGATACCGATTACAACCGCGCTGACCAGGATCGACAGGGCAATCACGAGAACGACTTCCTGCTTGGCCTCTTCCCTGGAAATACCTGCGAAGATCAGCCCGTTGATCTTTCCGTCGTCCCCTTTGGTGGGAACATAGGAACACAGAAAGCTGGCTCCCTGGATTTCCGATTCGCCTACATATGTATCTCCCTGCTGGAGTACGATCTTATTCAGATCAGAAGAGAGCTGGGTACCTACCACCCGCTGCCCGTCCTGGGTCACGGTCGTGTAAGCACGTGTATCGCCTTCAAAAATAGTAAATTCACAGCCCATGCGGTTTTTTAATTCATCCAGAAGCTGATTGGGGTCGTCGCCCTCGGACAGCTTTTCGAGTTCATAGGCCAGCATATTTGTACCGTTGGTACAGCGATCTGTCTGCATCTTTGTGACCAGAGAGTTGTACATAAAAATACACACCAACATGACCACTACAATAGAAATTGCCTGCATGATGATGACGACTCTGCCGACTTTTGCTCCGATTCGTTTGTATTTTCCTTTTAGTTTGCCCTCTGGAACATGCATATCATCCATCAGTTCATCCTCCCTATGTTTCAAAATAGTCATCGCTTATAGCGTCCTGTTTTTTTATTGTAGCATAGATTGAAGACGAAGAAAAGACTAATTTTCGTTTATCCCCTGCAATCATTCTGCAAATATTTTCCACCTGTACGGTTGCAATCCGAAGTCACATTTTTATGCAATTTATTGCAATGAAAGTGCGACTTCGGATTAGCAACCTACCTCATTCATTCTTCCTCTCTCTGATATTCCAGTATGTCTCCCGGCTGGCAGTCCAGCACGTCGCAGATTTTATCCAGTGTGGAAAACCGGACCGCCTTCACCTTTCCGGTTTTCAGATTCGAAAGGTTTACATTCGAAATACCGACCCGGACGGCCAGCTCGGTCAAAGACATCTTCCGGTCAGCCATGACCCGGTCCAATCGCAATATGATCGCCATTATCATACCTCCCCATACAGCCAGACTTTTTGTATGCATTTCTTATCACAACGTCTCATCGACTTCTTTTTGAAGGGTACAGCCCCTTTTGAAGATATCGCTGACCAGCAGCAGGATCAGGCCTGCCAGGGTCCAGGACACTTCCATTGGATTCTCGAACCAAAAGTTGTGCTGGAACATGAGAGACATTCCCCCCTGTATGGTCAGGTTCCCAAACAGGCCGATGAAAAGGGCAGTCCGGCCGATCCAGCAGATATGTTCGGCAATCTCCGGCACAAACGGAGTATAGGACCGTTTCATGGCGCGCAGAATCCGATACCCTTTCCACACAATGAAGAATATGGGCAGTTTTTTTGCCATAAATGTCAGTAACAGAAAAGCGGCGGCAAATAGTTTTCCATCAACAGACGGTGCATCCACCTCAAAAGGCAGATATTCCTTGGGGAACCGCACAAAATTGCCGCCCAGAGTATAAAACCACAGATGCGTCCCGGTATCCATAATCTCCGTCTGCGCGGCCGGGCGTGACAAAACAGAGACCAGTCCTGCCAGATACATGAAAAGATCATAGACTGTAACAAGGATGTATATGTAATAAATCCTCCTTGTCAGGGTAAAATGCCGTTCGCTGCGTTCTTCTTCACTCTTCCTTTTGAATAACACGGTTCAATCAACTCCTTTCGTCCTCTGACCAAAAAACTCTGCCTGTAAAAATTCTATTTACCATTCGTCCTCTGATCTATACTAAAAAACTTCTATCTATTCTATCTAAAAAATACCATGTAATTATATGAAAGTCAATATATTTTTAATGATAATCATTAAATAATATATGTTTTACATGAAACGAAAGTGAGGGTAAATAGCAAGCCGAGAAACAGAAGAAACCGAGGAAAAAAAACCGCGTTCCCTGGTTTGAAGCTTATCGTATACAGAAACACTGTCTGTATCGAATTTCAAACAGGGAACGCGGGCCGGCAGGGACCGGGGAAGCAGGAAATTCAGCCGGCAGCACTATGGCGCCGTTTTAGTTCACTGGAAATGTTTTTTCATTTACAACGATCTCTTGGATCTCATTGATATCTACGATGCGGTTGAAGGCCGTCATATACCAGGTCTCTGAGCTGCCTGCGCCACCCACGGAATACCCGCTGTTTGCAATGTTATTTTCGACATCGCGGACGACATAGCTGGTTCCGTCCTTAAACTTGATCTCCAGATATTTGAGATTTCCGGGATCGTAGGCTTGTTTTGCAGAAAGCCCGAGTCCCTCCTGCAGGTTGACACCGATGGAAATCGGGGAATAGGTGATGCATTCGAGGTTTTGTACCGGAATGCCGTCCTGGTCTGTCAGCACGATGTCTTCTGTCACGGTTTTAGATTCGATTTCCGCATATTTCTCGCTCCATTCTTCTTCCGACAGGTCGCCGGGATTGATATCCTTTACAGAGCAGGGATATTTTGTGATGGTAAGCTGAGGGAATACCCCTTTTGAAAGAGGCTTGTTCCAGAGGATATAAGCAGTACAGAACATCTTGTCGGCTGTGCTCTTCTCTGTATCTACATAAATGTTTTCACCGCCGAAGATATCGCCCGTGGTTCCAAAGGAGAAACCATAGTTTCTGTCCTCGGCAAGATAAGCGCCCTTTCGTACATTCGTATCATCGCTTCCGACCAGGAGAGTCACGCCGCCTGCCCGTTCCAGCGTAAAGGTAATGACAGCGCCGTTTTTGTCATAGACCAGATTATCGACGGTCAGAGTGTGGTCGCCCAACTGCTTTACCACAGGCTCGCTCATGCACCCTCCTCCGGTGAGGTCCTCTGCCTGCTGGGGATCTACGGAAACAAATTCGTGGGAAGGGATGGTGACCGGGGTCATCAGGGGAGATCCGTCCGCATTCGTTTTTCCCGTATCTGCCTCTGTCTCGATCACAGGGGTGGATTTTTTGGTACTGTTTCCAAACATTGCGTCAAAGAAATCCAGGTTTGCTGCCGCATATACGCCTCCCGGCACCGCAAGGCAGGCGGTCAGGGCAATGGCGGCCGCGGCATAGGAAAATCTCCGGCGGGGAGTTTTGGATTTCAGCTTCTGATCTGCCCGCAGCATTTTGTAGGTGTGCTGTATCCGTTCGTTTACCGTATCTGATATTTGAATATCCTTGCTTAAAATTTCCTTCATTTCATGTTCTGAAAATCTCATAGTCTGTCCTCCTGTTTTTTGTAATTGATTTGTTTTGGCAGGTTCATAGCCTGCAGGCCGTATTCTGTGAAAATACCATCTTATGCAGACACTGCACTAGCATGATAATACCTGTTCCAGCTTTTTCCGGCCTCTCTGAAGCCTGCTTTTTACCGTGTTTTCGTTCCATTCCAGGAGCTCCGCGATTTCACGTATATTGAAACCCTCTCCATAATATAGAAGAAATATGGAACGATCCTTTTCCGGAAGCTCCCGCAGCAGATCATAAAACTCGTAGTCGCTTTCGATCCATGTACCTGCCTGTTCTTCGGCCTGCTCCATGGACACGGTCCGCTTTTGGCGGCGGACTACATCGGTGCAGTGGTTGATCAGGATTCTGGTGAGCCATGTTTTAAAATAGGACACGGTTTTCAGCTCCCCGATGTGTTCATAGGCGGACAGGATTGTATCCTGTATCGCATCCGCCACGTCCTCCTCATTTTTTAAATAGGTCTTGGCAACTTTGTAGAGCGCGGTTTTGTATTCATCGATCAGTTGGATAAATGCATCAGTGTCGTGTTTCTGCGCCCGTTTTATCAGAAGCATGTTCAAAAGTGTTCACCCCGTTTCTGTTTTGTTTTATACTTATTAGACGGGGAAGGGACCGGTTTCGGTGCAGGGAAAATGATTTTTTTGTAGAAAAAAGATTTCGTTGTGGTACAATGAAACGGGTGAACGGAAAAAAACCAGGTGAAGGAGGAAAAGGGATTGCAGAAACTGTTGGTAGTAGAGGATGACAGGAAGCTGAACCGCGCCCTGTGCTACGCGCTGGAAAAGGAAGGGTACGGCGTGGTTTCTTCCTATTCTATAGAGGAAGCAAAGAGGGCCTACATGCAGGGCGGCGTGCGGATGGTTCTGCTGGATGTGAACCTGCCGGATGGGGAAGGGTTTGAATTTTGCAGATGGGTGAAGGCGCAGGCGGCGGTGCCGGTTTTGTTTCTGACGGCGCGGGATTTGGAGGAGGACGCGCTGAACGGGTATGAGCTGGGGGCGGAGGACTATGTGACGAAGCCCTTTTCCATGAAAATCCTGTTGAAAAAGATTGATGTAATTCTGAAAAGGACGGAAACGGACGGGCATCTGTGCTTTGACGACGGTTTTTTGAAGGCAGATTTTGAAACCGCAAAAACGGAAGCGGGGGGACAGGAATGTGTGCTCACCCCCACGGAGTTCCGGCTTTTAAAGCAGTTTGTGACCAACCGGGGGCAGCTTCTGACCTATGAGGTACTGCTGGAGCGGCTCTGGGACAGCAACGGGCAGTTTGTGGACAAGCACACATTGGCCGTCAATGTGAATCGGCTTCGGAGGAAGATCGAGGATGAGGAGCACCGGTATATTTCAAATGTATATGGGATGGGGTATCAATGGCTGGGATGATGGTGTTGACTGCGTGCGCGCTGCTTCTGTCGGCAGTTCTGGGGTGGAAGCTGTATGTTTTGAAACAGGATATTTACCGGTTTGCAAAACGGCTGGAAGAAAGCCTGGACGACATCCTTTCCGGGAAAGAGCCGAAGCGGGACTGGGAGGATGAGGATTCGCTGTGGGGAATGGTCTGCGAAAAGCTGCGGCGGGTGAACCATGTCTGGCAGAGAAAAGAGGAAGAAAGCCTGTCCGAAAAAAATAAAATGAAGGAGCTGATCTCGGACATTTCCCACCAGACGAAAACGCCGGCCGCCAATCTGAAGCTGTGCATGGAGATCCTCCAGGATGAACCCATGTCGGACCGGGCGGAGGAATTTTTGAAAAGCATGGAGAGCCAGATTGGAAAGCTGGACTTCCTGATACAGGGCATGGTCAAGATCTCCCGTCTGGAAACAGGCGTCATTCGGATTCGGGATCATGAAACCGATCTTCGGGCGACCATCGGACGGGCGGTGGCTGCGGTCGTTCCCAGGGCGGAGCAAAAGCAGATCCGGCTGTATGTGGAGTGTGATCGGGAAATCCGGGTCCGCCACGACGGGAAATGGACGGAGGAAGCCATATTCAACCTTCTGGACAACGCGGTAAAATATACGGAAAGAGGGGGTTCTATCCGCATCGAGACCGTGGTGCAGGAAATCTTTACACAGATCCGCATTCGGGACACCGGAAAGGGAATCGCGCCGGAACGGCAGGCAGAGATTTTTACCAGGTTTTACAGGGAACCGGAGGTTCACGAGCAGGAAGGGGTGGGGATCGGGCTGTACCTTGCCAGAAAGATCGTGGAACTGCAGAAGGGGTATATTGAAGTAAAGTCAGAGGTAGGAGAAGGGGCGGAATTTCGAATCTGCCTGCTCAATGAAAGAATCGAAATTCCGCCGCGGCTGTGAAACACTGTGCAGATACATAACTGCAGCGGAAAATAGGAATCAGAAAGATCCGGCTGTTCAGTCAGCCGGGTTTTTTGCAATCTCAATCAAAACTTTTACCACCTGTTCCATGGCTTCCACCGTGATATGCTCCATGGGCCCGTGGAACCCTTCTCCGCCGGTGCCCAGGTTGGGGCAGGGAAGTCCACGGAAGGAAAGCTCCGCGCCGTCTGTGCCCCCGCGGATGGCAGGAGATTCCGGCGTGATGCCGACGGCCTTCATGGCAGCCCTGGCTTTTTCTATGATGTAAAAATGCTCCTTCACCACCTCCAGCATGTTCCGGTAGCTCTGGGTGATGGTCAGGGTCACCGTGCCCTGTCCGTAGGTTTCATTGAAGGAGGCTTCCAGATCTCTAAGAAAGGCAAGCCGTTTTTCAAAGGCTTCCTGATCGTGGTCCCGGACGATGTACTGAAGCTTTGCATGGGCCACCTCCCCCTGCATGTCGGTCAGGTGGTAGAAGCCCTGCCGGTCTTCGGTGTGCTCCGGCACTTCCTCCGTGGGCAGCGCGCGGTGCAGCTCGCAGGCAATGGAGCCTGCATTGACCATGATATCCTTGGCGCTGCCGGGATGGACGTTAACGCCTTTGAACTGAAATACGGCGGCGGCTGCGTTGAAATTCTCATATGAGATCTCGCCCTCATAATCCCCGTCTACGGTGTAGGCATAATCCGCTTTGAAGTGCTCCAGGTCGAAGGCTTCGAAGCCCCGCCCCACCTCTTCGTCGGGGGTGATTCCCACCCAGATATCCCCGTGGGGAATCTGCTCCCGGACAATCTGCTCCACTGCGGTGATAATCTCCGCGGCCCCGGCCTTGTCGTCCGCGCCCAGCAGCGTGGTGCCGTCCGTCACGATCAGGGTCTGCCCCCTGCGGGAGGACAGCCTTGGAAAATCCGATACCCGGAGCACGTCCCCGGTGGCCTGCAGGGTCACGTCCCCGCCGTCATAATCCGGGATGATGACCGGATGCACATCTCTGCCGGAAAAATCCGGCGCTGTGTCCATGTGGGCGATCAATCCCACGGCCTTCTTGTGCTCATACCCTTCTGTGGCCGGAAGCAGGCCGTATACATAGCAGTGTTCGTCGCATTTTACCTGGGAAAGCCCCAGTTCACGCAGCTCCTCTGCCAGGGCGCGGCCAAGTTCAAACTGCCGGTCCGTGCTGGGAATCTGCTCCTGCCCGTCGCAGGACGTGGTCCAATAAGAGACGTATTTTAGAAATCTTTCTTCTACTTTCATAGGTAACCTCCTGAAAACTATCAGCGGCAAGCGCTCTCTCTAACAATCCTGTATGATCCATGGCTATAGTATACGCAATTGAAATTTAAAAATCAACCTAAATTCCAGCCCTGTTTTTGTTCTTGCGTCTCATTGCGGAATGAGGTATGCTAATGTAATGTACTCTTTACTATTCATAGAGAGAAAACCGCAGTATGACTGCATGAATACAGGGGGGAAATACCGTGAGAAAAGAAAATGATCTGGGCAGGGATCCGATTGGGCGGCTGGTGCTCCGGCTGGCAGTTCCGACGATGATTGCCCAGTTTGTCAATATTTTGTACAGCATTATAGACCGGATGTACATCGGAAATATCCCGGACATCGGGGATCTGGCTCTGGCGGGCGTGGGCATCTGCGGCCCCATCGTGACACTTTTGAGTTCTTTCGGAACACTGGTGGGGCTGGGAGGCTCTATCCTGATGGCAATGCGCCAGGGGGAGGGCAATGAAAAGCGGGCAAGGCAGCTGATGTCAAATTCCTTTTTGATGCTGCTTGTGTTTGCGGCTGTGCTGACAATTTCATTTTTGCTGCTCAAGGACAGGCTGCTGATGTGGTTCGGCGCCAGCGAGGTTACGTTTGAGTATGCCAATACCTATATGACGATTTACACGGCAGGCACATTCTTCGCGCTGATGTCGCTGGGACTGAATTATTTTATTACATGCCAGGGCTTTTCCACCGTCGGAATGGCAACTGTACTGACAGGCGCGGTCACGAACATCGTATTAGACCCGGTGTTCATTTTCGGACTGAATATGGGGGTGGCAGGGGCGGCCATCGCGACGGTGATCGCGCAGACGGCGTCCTGCCTGTTTGCGGTTCTGTTTTTAACAGGAAAGAAGGCGCCCATCGGAATCTGTTTCGGAAATTATTCGGGAAAAACCATGCTGAAAATCATTGCGGTCGGCTTTTCCCCGTTTATGATTCTGGCAACGGACAGTGCGATCATACTGGTCACCAATACGGTGCTCCAGAAATACGGCGGGGCGGGACAGGGTGACCTGCTGATATCCGGAGCCACCATCGTACAGAGCTATATGATGCTGATATCCGGCCCGCTGCTTGGCATCAGCGGCGGGACACAGGCGATTTTAAGCTACAATTACGGGGCAAGGCAGACGGAACGGGTGAAAAAAGCGGAGTGGAGCATCCTGCGGATGGGGATCATCTTTACCACCATTATGTTTCTGCTGACACGGGTGGCCGCGCCGTATTTTGTCATGATCTTTACAAGGCAGGAAGAGCTGGCCGGCCTTGCGGTGTGGGGAATCCGGGTGTTTACGCTGGGAGTCATTCCGATGAGCTTCCAGTATGTACTGGTAGACGGCCTGACGGCGCTGGGCAGAACCAAGACGGCCCTGTGCCTGTCCTTATTCCGAAAAACAGGATATGTTTTGCTGACCCTGGCGCTTCCGGCGGCGCTGACTGCAAAGGCTGCCTTCTACGCGGAGCCCATCATGGACGTGACGGCAGCGGCTGTGTCAACGACTACATTTTTGCTGGTGATCGGCAGGCATCTGCGGCAGAGGGAACAGGAAGGGGTGACTGGAAGCGGACTTTAGGATGCACAGAAATCCGGTATCCAGGGCGCGCGTCAGGTTTTCTGGATCAAGACACAAATTTACAAAATAAAGCGTAAATTTACAATACTTTTCCTGCAGATCTGTTTATACTGATAGAAAACAATTGCACGAAAGGAAAAGGAGCATCCATGATGAATTTAAGAGACGTACGAGTAGAATACCGTAAGAATCCCATAGGGCTCTCTGTAAAAAGACCCCGCTTTTCATGGAAAATGGAGTCGGATGAGAAAGAGACTGTACAGAAGAGTTATCAGATTGTTGTAAAAAAATGCATTCCGGATTTAAACTCCCGGCCGGAAGGGGCAGGGCCGTGGAGCGGGCTTAAGCAGCAATTGGAAGAAATCGTCTGGGATACCGGTGTGACAGAGTCGGATGAATCGGTTCTTCTGGAGTATGATGGGACAGAGCTGGAACCGGAATGCGTCTACCATGTCCGAATCCAGACGGAAGATAACCATGGGAACAGGGCATATGCGGACACAACATTCGAGACAGGGATCTTTGACAATCAGGGCTTCCACGGGGACATGATCACGCATGATTTTGCCGGAGAAGAAACGGCCTGCCCGGTGTTCTGGAAAGAGTTTTCCATCGGAAAAAAGGTTGCCCGGGCAAGGCTATATGCTACGGCTCACGGCGTTTATGAAGTCTGTCTGAACGGAAAAAAGGTGGAAGATTACTACATGGCTCCGGGATGGACAAGCTATCACCACAGGCTTCAGTATCAGATCTATGACGTTACAGAGCAGCTTTCCCGTGCAAACCGGATTGAAATGACGGTGGGCAATGGCTGGTACAAAGGCATCCTGGGATTTTACTGTCAGCCGGACCAATACGGAGACAGAGTATCTGCATTTGCAGAACTGCGTATTGTTTATGAAGACGGGAGCCGGGAGAGCATTGCAACAGATCCGAGCTGGGGTGTGAGGACCGGAAAGATTCGTTACAGCGAGATTTATATGGGTGAGACCGTTGACACAGACGCCCCGGAGATCCAGACAGGACAGGTATCGGTTATGGATTTTGACAAATCCGTCCTTACCGCTCAGGAGAACGAACCGGTTCGAATTACGGAAAGAATCCCTGCCGAAAAACTGATCGTTACGCCAAAGGGTGAGAAGCTGGTGGACTTCGGGCAGAATATCACAGGCTTTGCCGAAGTTCATGTACACGGGAAAAAGGGGCAGAAAATTCAGATCCGCCATGCGGAAACCCTGGATAAAGACGGAAACTTTTATCCGGAAACACTCCGGCAGGCAAAATCTGCGGATACCTATATCTGCAGCGGACAGGATCAGATTTTGCATCCCCATTTTACGTTTCATGGATTCCGCTACATCTGCGTGGAGGGGATGGAGACTATGGAGCCGGGGCAGTTTACCGCATGTGTGCTGCATTCGGACATGGAAAAGACCGGAAGCTTCTGGACGTCCAATCCAAAAGTAAATCAGCTTCAGAGCAACATTGCGTGGAGCCAGAGGGACAATTTCCTGGATATTCCAACAGACTGCCCGCAGAGGGATGAACGCCTGGGATGGACCGGAGACGCGCAGATCTTTTCGTGGACAGCGGCGTTTAACAGAAACACGGCATTGTTTTTCAGCAAATGGATGCGGGATGTGGCGGCAGAGTCTTCTCTGGAAAAAGGAGTGCCCCATGTCGTGCCGGATATCCTCAGGCAGTACAGCGCGGCGGCCTGGAGCGACGTGGCGGTGATTGTCCCCTGGGTGGTTTACCAGATTTACGGAGACAGGCGGATTCTTGAGGAAAATTGGAAATGTATGCATGAGTGGGTGGATCATATCCAGAGCCATTGCGGAGAAAACGGATTGTGGCAGTCCGGCTTCCAGTATGGAGACTGGCTGGCGCTGGATAAGGAAGAAAGTGCAGACCGCACAGGCGCCACGGACAAATACATGATTGCCAACGCATATTATCTGTATGCCGCGGATCTGGTAAGAAGAAGCGCAGAAGTTCTTGGCAGGCATGAGGAGGCGCGGAGGTACGCGCAGCTTTATGAGCAGACGCTGGAGGCGTTCCGGAAGGAATATTATACACCCACCGGCCGCATCGTAAGCGAGACCCAGACAGGGGCTGTGTTGTCACTGTATTTTCATCTGGCACGGGAGCAGGATCGGCCGAGAATCTTAAAAAACCTGCTGACCAATATTGAAAATCACAAAAATCATTTGTCCACAGGGTTTGTAGGGACGCCCTACATATGCCATGCCCTGTCGGAAAATGGGGCCCATCAGACGGCAGGGACTTTATTTATGAAAGAAGACTATCCCTCCTGGCTCTATGCTGTCAATCAAGGGGCGACGACGATATGGGAACGGTGGGACTCCATCAAGCAGGACGGTTCCTTTGACGAATCGGGAATGAACTCACTGAACCACTATGCCTACGGCTCCGTGGGGGACTGGCTGTACAGGAAGGCTGCGGGCTTATCGCAGCTTGAGCCGGGGTATAAAAAATTCCTGGTCAGGCCCATGTTTGTGAAGGGAATAGAGGAGACCGGGGTCAGCTTTGAATCGGTATATGGAAAAATTGAGGTGCAGACCTCCTGCAGAAACGGAAAGATCCGCGTACATGTGCAGGTGCCGGCCAACACCTCCGCCGTGCTGATCCTGCCGGAAAAAGAGGGAGAGATCAGGCTTGGTTCCGGAAGCTATGCGTATGAATATGAAACAGATACCAGCCTGGAAGTAAAACGCTTCAGTCTGGACAGTACGCTCTCGGAAGTGCTGGCACAGCCCCTTGCGGTTGAAATGTTCAACCGGATGGCGCCGGGAATGCTGGAAGGCCCGATGATCCAATTCGCTTATCAGATGACCTTTGCGGAGATGCTCGGGGCGGCGCCGGAGGCACGCCCGCTGTATGAAGCGGTCATTGATGCGCTGAATGAACAGGAGCAATAAGTGAGTACTCTAAGTGAAAAATGGATGCGGATGTTACGATTTACAGCAACATACGGATACAGAAGGTCCATGCGGCTTACCGCATGGATTTTCTGTATTCATAAGGCGTCATATGATATTTTTTCTTAAAAACATTCTGGAAATAGGACTGGGAGGAAAAGCACAGATATTCGCTGATCTCACTGATGGATTTTTCCGAGTAAGCCAGCAGGCTTTTTCCTTCCTCCAATTTTCTGCGCATAATAAAATCGCTCAGATTAAATCCCAATTCTTTTTTAAACTTCTTTGACAGGTAGGAGCGGCTCAGGCCCACCGCTTCCGCCACATCTTCGATGGAAAGCGGCTGGTTGGTGTGGGTGGATATAAATTGGATACACTGGAAAATATCCGGAGACATGCCGAGGGGTATTTTGTTTGCAGCCACCCTTCTGGTAAAATCCAAAATGGCAGTGTAGGACAGACGTTTTACTGTGTCTACGGACTGTGCACGTTCGGATTCCTGGATATAGGTGTCGCTTAACTGGTAGGCTGTTTCAACGTCAAGGCCGCCGGCGATGCCGTGTCTTGTCAATAAGGTGACCAGGGTGATAAACAGATTTTTTGCCTGCCGGAGGGAATTTTTACCGATGGTGCCGGTCGTGATATTCATGGAAGGAAGGTTTTGGATCGCTTCCACATTTCCGGTTTCTACATAATGATAAAGCTGTTGTTCATACTGATAGGAATTATGGAAGACTTCTTTTTCTTTCGCCTCATACAGCATAGAAGTATGTTTTTCATTGATCGTGTCCGAATGGTCTCCGGCATATCCGAAATAACAAAACGGCTCCTCCACTTCCTGGTTTAAGCCGGCGTTGATGAGCGCCAGCAGGTATAAAAACCGGTCGTGTGAAACAGGAGGCAGGATCTGGAAATAATTTTTGACGGCATCCTTGTGCTCCGCAGAAATCGAACATTCCGCCATGATGCGCGGCAGCTCGTTTGGCCCAATGTGCGCGGTGCCGGCCGGTCCTAGAACAACATCTTCCCCTGTTGAAAAATTGCGTACGATTCCAAAATAAAGAAATTCATCGGAGATGATATAATGCATCTTCTTTTCCGTTTGTTTGAGAAGAGGCAAAAATACTTCCGTGAAATCAAACTCTTCTTCCGGCTCAGGAATCTGCAGGAGGCATTTGCCCTCTTTGTAGTAATGGATGGGCAGATAAATACTCTGGTACACTAATTTTAAGTAGGAAATCATGTCGTTCATAGGAATCCCTCCCGCATTCTCTTTTCATCAAACAGGTGATGCTTCTGATTTGGCTTAATTTTACAATATATAGCTCAATATTACAAGACAGGAACCCGCTTTTTCTGTAGAATACAATTACAAATTGAAATAAGCGCTTATAACAAGTGAATTGCAAAAAAATAAAGAATGATAAGAAGAATGTTAAAAAAATGAAGAATGAGAGGTAGATGAAATTATGGCAGGGAAACCATTGGGAAAAGACAGCATGGGCATTCAAAAGACGATGCGCCTGGGAGATTATCTGGGCGACGGCCTGGGACAGCTTCCGCTGAACGTGATGGCAAATCTGGTAGGCCAGCTTACCTATTTCTATACAGAAAAGGTGGGACTTGCGGCGGGGATGGTCGCAACGATGCTTTTAGCAGCAAAATTTGCGGACGCGTTCTCTGATCTGGTTATGGGGAAGATCATGGATATGGGAAATTCCCCGAAAGGAAAATGCCGTCCCTGGTTTTTAAGAATGGCGATTCCGGCGGCTGTGATCATTATCATGCTGTTCACTGTGCCGAAAAACGCGCCGGGCGGTCTGCAGATGGGATACGTTTTGATCACGAATATACTGCTCAGCGCCGTTGTCTATACGGCAGTCGCAATCCCATACGGGGCAATCATGGCGATCCGCACGGAAAGCGTGGAAGAACGGGGCAGGATGGGAATTGTCCGTACCATATTCGGATATGTGATCGGCATGGTTATTGCTATATTGCTGATCCCGATTACCAATATGCTGGGCGGGGATCAGGGTGCATGGATCAAAGTATCTGTTGTATTTGCGGTGCTTTCGGCTGCCAGCCTGTTTATCCTTTACAAAACATCGCGTGAAACTTCCAAAACGGCGGCAGAGGAGGAACCCCAGGATACAGAAGAAAAAGTACCATTTGCGGAGGCGATCCGGATGCTTTTCCAAAATAAGTACTGGGTGATCATGCTTCTGGTGAATCTGCTCGTAAATATTTCTTACGGATTATCTACCGGAGGCGGTACATATTTTGCAAAATATATCCTTGGAAACGACAACCTCGTGGCCCTTTTGGGAGCGGTCGGACTGCTTCCGACGTTTATAGGATTTATCATTGTAGGGCCGATGACGAAAAAGCTGGGTATGGCGGGAGCCTGCAAAGTGTCGGCGCTGATCGGGGCTGTGGCAATGGTTGTGAGAGCCTTTACACCATACAGCATCGTGACAACCGTTGGATGCGGGCTTTTTTCAAGCTTTGCGACCATTCCCATGATGTGCCTGACCGCACCGATGGTAAACAATTGTGTAGAGTATAACGACTGGAAATATGGGAAACGTATGGTCGGTATGACCAACAGCGCAAGCTCTTTCGGCGGCAAGATCGGATCAGGGATCGGCGGTTCGCTGATCGGGTGGCTTCTGGCGCTTGCAGGCTACAATGCCGCCGCGGCTTCACAGCCGGGAAGCGTAAATATCGCAATTTTCGCATTTGCAATCTATATTCCGCTGGGGCTGTTTGTGATTATGGCCGTTCTGTTCCACAAATATGATCTTGAAAAACATTATGTAGAAATCGTGACGGCATTGAAGGAAAGAAAAGCTGGAAAGTAAAAAAGCATCCAACCATACAGGTGGAAATAATTCAGGCAGGATGGCAGGGCGCCTCCTGCCTTCTGAACAGGAGGAATCGCATTCATGAAACAAATACAGGAAATCATCCGTAACATGACTCTGGAAGAGAAAGTGAAGCTCTGCTCCGGCGCGACATTCTGGGAGACGGAAAGCATGGAACAGCACCAGATCCCATCTGTCTTTATGTCGGACGGCCCTCATGGACTCCGTACACAGAAAGGAGAGGCCGACCATCTGGGTATCAACAACAGCGAAAAATCGACCTGTTTTCCTACGGCCAGCGCAAGCGCGGCATCGTGGAATCCGCGGCTTTTAAAGGAAATGGGAGAGGCCATCGCAGAGGAAGCGCTGTATTATGGTGTGGACATTGTTCTGGGGCCGGGGGTAAATATCAAACGCAATCCTTTGTGCGGGCGTAATTTTGAATATTTCAGCGAAGATCCGTATCTGGCCGGAGTGATGGGCACAAGCTGGATCAAAGGCGTTCAGAGTAAGGGCGTGGGTACCAGCCTGAAACACTTTGCGGCCAACAATCAGGAACAGGACCGTATGATGGGGAACAGCATGGTGGATGAACGGGCATTTCGAGAAATCTATCTGCCGGCATTTGAAATGGCGGTCAAAGAGGCGCAGCCGGATACGGTGATGTGTTCTTATAATCAAATCAACGGTACATTTGCCAGTGACAATCAAAGGCTTTTGACAGATATTCTGCGCAAGGAATGGGAATTTCAGGGGATGGTGGTGACAGACTGGGGAGCAATGAACGACCGGGTATCCGCTTTGAAAGCCGGATGCGATCTGGAAATGCCCAATAGCTGCGGATTTTTTGACGGGGAAGTGAAGCAGGCGGTCGAAGAGGGGTGTCTCTTGGAAACGGAGATTGACGCATGCGTGGAGCGGATTCTGAAAGAAGCCTTCAAAGCACAGGAAACAAAGGCACGGGCGGGTACAGCGTCCCATTTTGATATCGAAGCCCATCACGCGCTTGCAAAACGGATTGCCTGTGAAAGCGCGGTATTGCTGAAGAACGAAGGCGGGCTGCTGCCGCTCTCAAAATCGGCAAAGACGGCTTTGTGCGGTGCAATGGCTGAAAAAGTCCGCTATCAGGGCGCAGGCTCTTCCCATATCAATCCGACAAGGCTTTCCGGGCTTCGGGAAGCAATGGAAAGCATAGGAGAATGCGTTGCATATTATCCGGCATATGAAATCGACGGCGGAAGAAATGAAGAAGCATTGGCGAGGGCAGTTGCGGGAGCAAAAGCGGCGGACGTGGCCGTGGTCGTGGCGGGACTGCCGGATTCTTTTGAATCCGAAGGGTATGACAGGGCGCACATGTCCATGCCGGAGAGCCACAACGAGCTGATTTCTGAAATCGCGGCAGTAAACGAAAATGTGGTAGTCGTTTTGATGGGCGGCAGTCCGCTGGAAATGCCCTGGCTGGATCAGGTAAAGGCGGTGCTGAACCTCTATCTGGGCGGACAGGCTGTCGGTGAAGCCGGTGCGGGCCTGCTCTACGGCGAGGAAAATCCCAGTGGAAAACTGGCGGAGACCTATCCGGTTTCATACAGCGATGTTTCTTCCGCCGAAACATTCGGCGTGAATCCGCGGCAGGTGGAATACGCGGAGAGCATTTATGTCGGCTATCGGTATTATGAAAAAGCAGGGATTCCGGTGCAGTTCCCATTTGGGCACGGACTGAGCTATACCCGGTTTGAGATATCCGGTCTGGATGTAAAATCAACGAACAGTCTGGAGTTTACAGTGTCCTGTAATGTGAAAAATACCGGCAGCAGAGCAGGCGCGGAAGTGGTACAGCTTTATGTGGCAGACCAGACACCGAATCTATTTAAAGCAAAAAAAGAATTAAAGGGCTTTGCAAAAGTGTATCTGGAGGCAGGGCAAGAACAGCGGGTCAGCATGACGCTTGGACAAAGGGCGTTTGCCCACTATGATGTCAAAACAAGGAATTGGGAAGTTCTGTCCGGAAATTATCAGATCCAGGTCGGGGTATCCAGTGCGGATATCCGGCTGACAGAACAGGTTCAGATCCGGGGAACCCTCTCTTCCATGGGGGGCGAGGATATCCCGCAATGGTATATCCGGCCGTCCGGGAAACCGTCTGTCGCAGATTTTGAAAAGCTGTACGGACAGAAGATCCGGCCCTTTGAGCTGGAAAAACCGGGACAGTATACGATGCTCAACACGTTCCACGATATGAAGGACCACCCGGCCGTGCAGCAGATTCTGGAGGGAATGAAACAGGGAATCCTCCAGGGATACGGCGGGGATGAAAACGATCCGGGATTTCTCTTTACGTTCAGCATCATCATGAATACGCCGCTGGTAAGGCTGGTACAGCAGGGCGGCGGACAGACGCCGCTGTCGCTGATGCAGGATGTTGTCGCAGCGGCCAATCATGATCCGAAGGGATAATGCTTTCTATAATACTTTCTCGTTCTATAGGAAACTTCTCTGAATTTTCCCATAGAACAAGAACCCTCCGGGGAGAGCGCTGTGCGGCGTATGAGGTAGATGTCGCAATGCGGCCGCCGCAGGCGCGAGTTTCGCTTGCGAAACTCTTTGTTATGTTTTTGACCGATGCTTTTCATACCATCGTATGCAGAAAAGCTGCCAGTAGCAGGTTTTCTGCATATAAGTAAGCCGTCACTAGTGCGAATAGTGGCGGCTGTTTTTTTATGTGCGATTCTCTACGTTTCATTCTATAACGGAATCTTACATTTCAGGAGCTTCAAACTGCATCATACAGTACTTTTCGGCCAACTGTATAAATTCATCTGCCACAGCAACCTGTCTCTCGGATTCTTCCCGGATGGCAATATAGAAATCATCATAATCACTGGCATGACGAATTTCTTCAGCTTCGCCGATTTTCCTCCCCATTTCTCTGGGAAAGATTTCAGTTCTAACATAGTCCTTATTAAAATTTCCAATTGCATCTTTATGGCGTTTATAAGCCTTTCCGCTCAACGCATGAATAGCATTGATGGCATGAAAAATAGCATAGTAAGCTCTATTATTTGCTCCCTTATATTCCTCCGCAGCCAAAAGTATTCTTGCAGATTTTAAATCGGCTTTTGCACTCTGAAGCCGATAGAACATAAGATCTTTTCTCGTTCCAATATCCTCTTTATGCTGCTCCATACAAAACGACTCCTTCTATATTAATATTTGCATAAAATGGATAATTAACAACCCATTTTCTAAAATGATCTTCACTCTTGACAATAGGCTTTATATCAAGGTCATTGTCCAGATTAAAATCATAGGTCATATAAGAAAGCTGCTGGCTGTATGCCTTTAAGTCCACATCAGAAATATCAAGCAATATCATAATATCTACATCTGAATCCGACCTGAAATCTCCTCTGGCATAAGACCCAAATAAAATCACTTTACGCAAATGCGTACCGTATATCTTTTTGATTTCTGCAATGTACTGTTCTATCAAGCTTTGCATTGTCTGTGGCATGGCCATACCTCCTTGGCAATCTATTTTACATTATACCCTTTAATCTGTCTTTTCACAACCAGATTTTTCCGTATTCGGTTTTAGTATATTGTGATATTATTCCAACTCCAGTTTGTTCGGCTATCCGGGCTTGACTTTACAGGCCGTACCCTGACCACCCACTACGCTGATTGGTCGGGAGAATGCATATAAAAACTGGTATTCAGGGTTGCTTTTCACAGGGGAGGGAAAAGTAACCGGAAAAATGTAATACGGTTTCTTTTGTATCCGCAAAGTTTTGTGATGTTAAAAAAATGACATTAAAATAAGCGGCTGAAAAACTGATTGTTTCCGTACTCCCGGATCTATGGTAGAATAGAAAAGAGGGTTCAGGGAATATCGGAGCAGGAGGATGATTGGCCATGAATAATGAATACGATCAAGAACGTTTTTTTGAAGAATATGCAAAAATGTCCCGCAGCAGAGAGGGCTTGAGCGCGGCGGGAGAATGGCACCAGCTAAAGCCCTTGTTTCCTTCGCTTCTTGGAAAAGCAGTGCTGGATTTGGGATGCGGTTACGGCTGGCACTGCAAATTCGCGGCGGAACAGGGGGCGGTACGGGTATTGGGGCTTGACCTGAGCGGAAAAATGATTGAGGAAGCCAAAAAGCGGAACGCAGAAAAAGAAATCGAGTACCGCGTCTGCGGAATAGAGGAGTATGAGTACCCGGAACATATGTGGGACTGCGTTGTTTCCAATCTGGCGCTGCACTACATCGAACATATTGAGAATATCTTCCAAAAGGTACATAAAACACTGAAACCAGGCGGAGTATTTATTTTTAATATAGAACATCCGGTTTTTACCGCGGGAGTCGGACAAGACTGGGTATATACGGAAGCCGGAGAACCTCAATATTGGCCGGTGGATGATTATTTCCTTCCAGGAGAGCGGAGCACGCACTTTTTGGGATGTCATGTAGTAAAACAGCACCACACAATTACCCAAATATTGATGGGCTTGCTGAATAACGGCTTTGAACTTGAGGCTGTTGAGGAGGCGAAACCGTCTGAAGAAATGATGCATATTCCGGGAATGAAGGACGAATTGCGCCGGCCGATGATGCTGTTGGTGAAGGCTAAGAAAAAATAGATTACCGGGGTGTATGAAACTTTGCTCAACGCATCGGGGCAGGCAAAGGCAATACCTGCTCCGGCAATGCTGCTGCAGAAAATGAACCAAAGACGGAAAGGAACAAGGTGATTTTTCATGAACCATAGAGGTACAAAAGTCTTAGAGACGGAGCGATTGCGGTTAAGACCATTCCGGGCCGAAGACGCGGAGCCGATGTTTCGCAATTGGGTGTCAGATCCGGAAGTGACAAAATTTCTGACCTGGCCGCCCCATGAAAATGTGAAGGCTACAGGACAGGTACTGGATGAGTGGATCAAACATTATGAGGACCCGAAGAACTACAACTGGGCTATCCAATGGAAGAAGACAAATGAGCCGATCGGAAGCATGACTGCGGTAAGGATTGACGACCAGACCGAATCGGCAACCATAGGCTACTGCATCGGACAAAACTGGTGGAGGCAGGGAGTCACCAGCGAAGCCCTGCAGGCGGTGATGGACTTTTTCTTTCGGGAAGTGGGAGCAAATTGCGTCAACGCCTGCCACGATCCCCGCAACCCCAATTCCGGCCGGGTCATGAAGAAATGCGGCATGACACTTGAAGGAACCCGGAGGGCCGGCGGCGTGAACAACCAGGGAATCTGCGACCAGACCTGGTATTCCATTCTGAAAGAAGAGTATGAGAAGAAAAAAAGGCCGGATGGTGGGAACTGTACACTGTGCGGGAAAGCAAGTTCCGCTCAAACCGGCACAGCGCCCATGGAACTGAACTTCAAAAAGGCCGCTCTGGAGGATCTGGAAATGCTGACGAAAACCAGGGTCCGGGTTCTGCGGGCGGCGAATCAGTTGGAGGATTCGCAGGATATGTCGGAGGTGGAAGCACAGTCGAGAGCATATTACCGGAAAGCGCTGGTGGATGGAAGCCATACCGCGTATCTGGTGCTGAACGGGGAAACGCTGATTGGGACAGGCGGGATCAGCTATTATACGGTGATGCCTACATTTCACAATCCATCCGGAAAAAAGGCGTATGTGATGAATATGTACACCGAGCCCGGCAGCAGACGAAAAGGGATCGCCGCGAAAATTCTGGATCTGCTCGTCCGGGACGCAAAAGAGAGGGGGATACACAGCATATCCCTTGAAGCCACCGCGGCAGGCAGACCGCTCTATGAAGCATACGGTTTTGTCCGGATGGAGGGAGAGATGGAGCTGCCACAGTGAAAACGGTGTTTATTCCCGCGAAGCGAGGTGTTTTACTTTTTACAGATCGTATTCATTAACACGATCATAACTACGCAGTCAACCGCCACAAGCGCCAGAAATATATACGCAATGGCCGCGGGGAGCGCTTCTTCCCATACGGACATCACGAAAAGGAATACTGTGATCACGGCCATTCCGCCCCCGGCTGCCCGGCACAGCTTTTTGGCATCGTATTTGCTCTGGTTCTCCTTGCTGGATGTGTTATAGCCTGCGATCAGGCAGGAGCCGCGGCCGGACAGGAAAAGGATGGATAACAGTGCGAAAATAACGAGCACTGCCCATTGAACCCAGTCCGGCCCGGTGCTGAGATCTTTCAGTGTCATAAAAAACGCCTCCTTTTCTATATCAAGCTGCTTCTATCTTACCATATCTGAATGGATGTATCTATCCCAAATACCTGAAATACAGATTTAGCTGCGCAAAAGAATTTCTGGTTACAGGTTATGCAATCACAGCTTTCCGGCGCAGAATTTTACCTTTACTTCACATTGCCCAAAATATTTTAGGACTGTGAACTTTTTTCTGTACAGAGATAAAAAATTCCGATATAATAGATTCCAGAATATTGTGATTTTCCGGGGCATCCGGTAAAAATAAGGAGGTCGTCATGGCGAAAGGACAAACGAAAAAAGTTCCGGTGAAGGTACAGGCGAAAGTACAGCCAAAAGCGCAGCCGAAGATAAAGACAGAGGTACAGGCGGATAATATGATATTTGCCCTGGATATCGGGACGCGCAGCATCATAGGAATGGTGGGAGTTGTTGAGGAAGACAAGGTGAAGATCATTGCCATTGAAAAAGAGGAACATACGGAGCGGGCGATGGTCGATGGACAGATTGAAAATATAGAAAAAGTATCTGCATTGGCAAAGAAGGTGAAGAAGCGTCTGGAGGATAAAGTCCACGCAAAGCTGAAACGTGTTTCCGTCGCGGCGGCAGGGCGCGCCCTTCGGACCAGCAGGGTGGATTATGAGATGGTGCTGCAGGGGCCCCAGATCATTGATGATGAGGTGATCAACCGTCTGGAAGCAGGGGCGATCAGCAAGGCGGAAGCGCAGTTTGACGCGGAAAATGAAGCCCAGGAGGATACCCGCCGTTTTTACCTGGTGGGATATACGGTCTGTCAGTATTATCTGGACCAGTATATGATCTCCAGCTTAAAGGATCACCGGGGAAAGCATATCAAAGTGGATCTGATCGCTACCTTCCTGCCCAGCGAGGTGGTGGAAAGCCTTTATACCACGATGAACAAGATCGGCCTGGAGGTTGCAAGCATCACCCTGGAGCCGATTGCGGCCATCAATGCCGCGATTCCGGAAAATCTGCGGCTCTTAAACCTGGTGATCGTGGACATCGGTGCAGGAACCTCGGATATTGCGGCCTGCACCGGGGGCAGCGTGACCGGATATACGATGGCCACCATTGCCGGGGACGAAATCACGGAATCCATCATGAAAGAATTTCTTGTGGATTTCATGACTGCGGAGAATATGAAGGCGCAGATTGAGCAGCAGGAAGAGGTGGTATTTACGGATATCCTTGGATTTGAGAGAAAGTGCTCCCGGGAGGAGATTTTCCGCTGTATCCAGGGAATGTCCGAATCCCTCTGCATGGAGATTGCGGAAAAGGTTCTGGAGGTCAACGGCAGCGCACCCTCCGCTCTGTTCCTGGCGGGAGGCGGAAGCAAGCTGGCGGGACTCAGGGACGGGCTTACGGCGGCGTTGGAAATGGATCAGAACCGTGTGGCCATTGCAGGAAATAACTTCCGAACCAATGCATTTTCGGATGAATATGATCTGAACAATCCGGAATATGCCACGCCTTTGGGGATTGCCATTTCCTCCGGGCTGAATATGATCAATGACAGCTTTCGGGTCACCTTGAACGAAAAATCGGCTAAGCTGTTTCGAAGCGGCAGCTTTACAGTCATGAACCTCCTGATGATGAACGGCTACGGCTTCCAGGATATGCTGGGACGTTCCGGGGCAAGCGTTAGCGTACGGATAAACGGAAAACGGAAAGTTTTTTACGGTATGGCAGCGCAGCCGGCGTCGCTGTTTATCAACAAAAAGGAAGGCAGGCTTTCGGATATCGTCCGTGCCGGGGATCACATCGAGTTTGTGCCGGCTGTCCAGGGGCTTTCCGCAAAACCCTGCGTGCGTGACGTCGAAGGCGCCGCGGAATGCCTGGAACTGACACTCAACGGACAGCCCGCGGATCTGGAAACCCCTTTGAAAAACGGAGATATTATTCTGATGATGCTTTCCGACGAACAGTTGGCAGCCAGAAAGCGTGAGGCAGAAAAAAAGGCTGCAGAGGAAGCGGCGGAAGCGCAGGCGAAACAGGAAGAGGATTTGGAGGAAGCGGGGAATGAAACAGAAGCAGAGGATGGATCGGACGCGGAATATGAAATCGCTGCGGAAGGTGGATCGGAAGCGGAACGTGAAATAGAGGCGGGATATGCGTCAGAAGCAGAGGATGAACCGGAAGCGGAACGCGCATTAAAAGCGGGATATGAAAACGGTACGGAACATGGATCGGAAGCGGATGAAACCGATGCAGGACATGTATCGACAGCAGAACATAAGATCGATATGGGACATGTATCAGATGCAGAACAAGAAATCGCTGCTGGATATGAATCGGCATCGGAACATAAGATTATTGTGGGAGATGAGCCGGAAGCGGAACATGAAATCAGTATAGAACATGTACCGGAAGCAGGACATGAAACCACTGCGGGACATGTATCGGAAGCAGGATATGAAATCACTGCGGGACATGTATCGGAAACGGAACCTGAAATCGGTACAGAATATGTACCGGAAGCGGAACATAAAATAGAAACGGAACATATATCGGAAGCAGGAAATCCGGCTGCGGGTAAAATGGAGCCGGCAAAGGAAGAAATACCGGTGTCAGAAGTGGGATCTGCGTCAGCAATGAACTCTGTGAGGGCAGCAAAACAGAACTTATCCGAAAAAGAAAACGCGCAGGAGACATTGACGATAGAGCCGATGCATGAAGAATTGTCCAATGCTCAGGGTGAGCCGATGCCGACCGAGCTGCATAGCGTTCCGTCCGAGCCAATGTCGATAGAGCCGCATAGCGTTCCGTCCGAGCCGATGCCGATGGAGCCACAGAGCATTCCGTCCGAACCTATGCCGGAAGATTTGCAGAGTACTCATACTCAATCAAAGGCAATGTCAGCAGAGCCACAGAGTGTTCAGCAAGAGTCTATGACAGAAGAGTTGCTGGCGTCCCAGGCCGAGCCCATGGCAGAAGAGACATGGAATCCGCAAATCCGATTATCGGAGACTGGACAGGGATCAGAAACCCTGTCGGCATCGGGAGAAGGATACAGACAGCAGCCTGAACAAGGGACGGCAGCCAAACCCACGCCTCAGTCCGGCCAGGCAGCAGGGGAAATGCGGAGTCTGGCGGATCGGTTATATGACGGGGATGAAAAATCTCTGGTGCAGGGAACTCTGAATCTGGAATCGGAAACAGACAGCATGTCAGCGGCCAACGCCGTGCCGCCGAAAAGAAACTATACACAGCGCAGCATTTTTTCCGCGAAGGAACGTACATCAAAATTTCCTTCTATTAAGGAAGCCCTCGCATCCAAAGGCTTTTCCACAGCAAAGGAGCCTGCGGCATTGCGTGGATATTCCCCGGTGAAGGAATCAAATGTGCCGAGAGAGTCCGTTCAGCCCAAAGAGCCCGCCATGGCGGGAGCGCCGGCCCAGTCCAGAGAGCCCGCCATGGCGGGAGCGCCGGTTCAGCCCAAAGAGCCCGCCATACCGGGAGCGCCGGCCCAGTCCAGAGAGCCCGCGATGTCCGGAGGAGCATCTCAACCGGAAGGAACCATGATGCAGAAAGATGCATCCACATATAGATTGGGAGGAGTGAGAAAGACGCCTCCCAGAAACATGTCCGCCAAAACGGGAACCATTCCCAGCCCAGGCAGTGCGCCTTCCTCCAGGTCAGGAACGATTTTGTTCTATTTGAATGACGCGCCGCTGCGCCTGCCGCTGAAAAAAGACGGAGATTCTTATTACCTGATGGATATGATCGAATATTCCGGCATTGATCTGAAGCAGCCGAAAGGCAGGGTGACATTGAGCGTCAACGGAGAGCCCGGAACATTTATGCAGAAGCTGTTTGAAAGGGATATCATCCGCATCGTGGAAGAAGTATAACGGTCAGGCCAAAAGGCCGCCTGGCAGTATGCATTCCGGGTATCGCAGTGCGGTGTATGCTCCTGCATGGAAAATTCAAATAAGCAGGATTCATTGCTGTGAACACCTTGTGGGAGAGGGCCGCAGCAATCCGTTTTGCGGAAAGGAAACGTGATGGAATGAAAGCAAGAAACGCAGCCGGGATGCTTGTACTTGTGCTGGGAATGCCTGCACTTGCGGGCTGCTCCGGGGAATTTGAAATCCCGTTCTTTCTTCTGGGCACGGAAGAGACAGTCACGGGAGAAGTGTGCCAGGTAACGGAGGATTCTATCCTTATTCGGACGGAAAGCCCGGAGGAGGACGGAGCGGATGCAGATGAAAACAAAACGGAAGCTGAACATGATCCTGTCCAGGAGTTCACAGGGGAGGAGCAGAAGATCACTCTCACAAAGGATACGGTGGTCAGGCCTGGCAAACTCGAAGAAGCCGAACAGGATGAATCGGAGACGCCGGAGGATGCCCAGGAGGAGCTCTCAGCCGCTGACATTTTAGAAGGGGATGTGATCTCCGCCAGTCTGGATCAGAAAGGAAGGGCATCGGAAATCCTGGTCATTTCCCAGGCAAAATCGAGGGGCGCAGGGAAGCTAAGGGAGGCGGAAGACTATGACGCCGCCACGGAATTTGCGGTGGATATTGTGACGGACGGTGAAACCTATGGTTCAGCAGGAACCGATGAGAATGCGGTTCACGTATACGGGGAGGCGCGGGCGTTCCTGAAAAATGTTGAAATCACCAGAACTTCCAGGGACAGCACCGGAGGAAGCCCGGCCGCATCTTACGGCATCGGATCGGCCCTGCTCACAACCAACGGCATTTCCTATATCAGGGACAGCCGCATTTCGACGGATGCACCCGGAGGCGCGGGGATATTTTCCTATGGAAATGCACTGGCTTATGCGATGGATACCGCGGTCGCCACGAGGCAGGATCTATCCGGCGGTATCCATGCGGCAGGCGGCGGTACGCTTTATGCATGGAATCTGGAGGTGGAGACCTCCGGAGCATCCTCGGCGGCCATAAGCAGCGGCCGGGGCGGCGGCAAAATAGCGGCGGAGGGCGGCATTTACAGGACGCTCGGCACGGATTCGCCGGCTGTATACTGCGGGGCGGACATTGCCATCCGTGAAGCCCTGCTGACGGCGGATGCATCCGAGGCCGCCCGCATTGACGGCGGAAATGCACTGCACCTGTACGACTGTGAACTGACAGGAAATATGGGGGATGACCTGTACAACGACAGCGCCTGGAACGTGCTCGTTTATCATGGAACGTCCGGAAATTTTGAACCGGGAAAGGGCATCTTTGAGATGAAGGGCGGAAGCCTGACGGCAAAAAACGGCGGAATCTTTTATACCACAAATACGGAATCCACCATTACGCTGTCAGGCGTAAAGATCCTGTATCCGGATGTTCTGGACTTTTTCCTGAAATGTACGGGAAACGACCACCAGGGCGGCTGGGGGAAAGCCGGCGCCAATGGGGCGGACTGCCTGTTTACCGCGGAAAACCAGGACATGGAGGGGGATATTCTTTGGGACGATATCAGTCAGCTTGATTTTTATATGATCAAACAAAGCACCCTCAAAGGAGCGGTTCTGCATGAGAAAAGTAATGCGGACAAGAATCAGGATGGGTACTGCAATCTCTATATTGAGGAAGGGAGTACCTGGATCGTGACGGGAGACAGCGCGCTGAACCGGCTCTCCTGCAGCGGACGGATTGAGGACGACGAGGGAAAAACGGTCACCATCCGGGGCAGGGACGGCACGGTCTATGTGCAGGGAAACGGAAAGTATACGGTGACGGTGTTATCCCACGAGGCGGCTGCCAACCTGTCCGGCGCGTCGGAAATGACCCGGTGGATGGATCATCAGGCGGAGCTGCCGGAAGAATTTTTGTAAATCAGACACGAACGGCAGCCTGAAATGTGAATCAGGGGAACGAAAAAGGATCTGTCCGGCAGGAAAGCCAAGCCGGACAGATCTCTTTTTTGTTCAGACATTTAAGGCGCGGATCAGGTTTACCATCTCGATAGCGCCCTGGGCGCATTCCGACCCTTTATTTCCGGCCTTGGTGCCGGCCCGTTCGATGGCCTGCTCAATGGTATCGGTGGTAAGGACTCCGAACAGCACCGGGATATCGCTTGTCAGAGCCACATTTGCGATGCCTTTGGAGACTTCGCTGCACACATAGTCATAGTGGCTGGTACTCCCCCGGATGACGGCGCCGAGGGCAATTACGGCATCATATCTGCCGCATTTTGCCATTTTCGAGGCGATCAGCGGTATCTCAAAGGCGCCTGGAACCCAGGCAGTGTGAATATCGTCGGCCCGTACGCCGTGGCGGAGGAGCGTATCCTCACATCCGCTGAGCAGCTTGGAAACGATAAATTCATTGAACCGGGCGGCCGTAATTCCGACCCGGATTCCTTCCGCAATCAGTTTTCCTTCAAATATCTTCATTATAAGTCCTCCTTTGAAACCAATTTGCCTGCCGCCGTGGAATAATTCAGGAAGTGCCCCATTTTTTTCTGCTTGGTACGCAGGTAAAAAAGATCCTCCCTGGTGGCCTCCATCTGGATGGAAACGCGCTCCGTGATGTTCAGTCCAAAATCCTTCAGTTGGTAGATCTTGTCCGGGTTATTGGTCAGAAGGCGCAGCTCTCTTGCGCCCAGATCCCGCAGGATCTGCGCGCCGATCCAGTATTCCCGCATATCCGGGGCGAATCCAAGCTTTATGTTGGCTTCCACGGTATCATATCCCTGCTCCTGCAGTTCGTAGGTTTTCAGCTTATTGATCAGGCCGATGCCCCGGCCTTCCTGGCGCATATACAGCAAAATCCCCCGGCCTTCTTTTTCGATCATGCGCATGGCGGCTTCTAACTGCTGGCCGCAGTCGCACCGCCGGCTTCCCAAAATATCTCCGGTAAGGCATTCGGAGTGAACCCGGCAAAGCAGGTTTTTTCCATCGCCGATCTCCCCTTTTACAAGGGCTACATGGCTCTGCCCGGTCAGATCATCGGTGTAGCCGTAGATCATGAAGTCCCCGTAATGGGTGGGCATCCTGGCGGCGGCCTCCCTTACGACATGCTGATCGTGAAGCCGGCAGTAATCCTGGAGGTCTTTGATGGAAATGACCTTCATATTCCAGGCTTTCGCATGCTCCAGCAATTCCTCGGTGCGCATCATGGTACCGTCTTCCCGCATGATCTCGCAGCACAGGCCGCATGGTTCCAGCCCTGCCAGGCGGCACAGATCCACGGTGGCCTCCGTATGCCCGGGACGCGCCAGCACACCGCCGGGGCGCGCGGTCAGCGGAAATACATGTCCGGGCTGACGAAAATCCTGCGGGCCGGACAGGGGGTCAGCGCATTTTCGGCAGGTCAGGCCCCGTTCCTCTGCAGAAATGCCTGTGGAGGTGGTGATATGATCCACCGAAACGGTAAACGCCGTCCCGTGGTTGTCCGTGTTCAGCTTTACCATCTGTTCCAGCCCCAGCCGTGCCGCGGTCTCCTCGGACATGGGGGTGCAGATCAGTCCTTTGGCGTGTGTCGCCATAAAATTTACATTTTCGGTAGTGGCAAACTGGGCGGCGCAGATCAGATCGCCTTCGTTTTCACGGTCGGGATCATCAATACAGAGGATGATACGGCCGGATTTCAGCTCGTCCAGTGCGTCTTCAATGGCTGAAAAATTCATCTGAAAGTGTCTCCTTTCAATCTTAGTTTGGAATCCATGCTTTCCGGGGGCATGTCCAGAGCAGGATGTCAGAATCCATGCTCCTGCAGAAATGCTTCCGTGATCCTGCTTTCCGGTTTCCGCGCGGGGGCGGAGACGGTGATCAGTTTTTGTATATATTTCCCGATTACATCATTTTCCAGATTCACCGGGTCGCCTGCTTTTTTGGACAGAAGAATCGTGCGTTCGCCGGTGTGGGGGATGAGGGAAACGGAAAAATTGTGTTCCGTCAGTTCCGCTACGGTCAGGCTGACGCCGTCGATGGCGACGGAGCCTTTTTCTACAATCAGATCCAGAATATGCCGTGGGGCGTCCACTGTGATCCAGACTGCATTTTCCTCACGCCGGGCGGCGCGTATGGTCCCGGTACCGTCGATATGTCCGGTGACGATATGCCCGCCGAACCTGCCGTCTGCGGCCATGGCCCGTTCCAGATTGACGCTGCTTCCCGGGGAGAGCATCCCCAGGTTCGTCCGGCGCAGGGTTTCCGGCATCACGTCGGCAACAAAGCCGTCCGGCAGGATTTTTGCGGCTGTCAGGCATACGCCGTTGACCGCAATGGAATCTCCCGGTCTGGTACCTTCCAGAACCCTGCCGGCCTGGAGGGAGATCTCCCCGGAGGTGCGGCTGGAAACCACATGGCGCACCTGGCCGATCTCTTCTATAATTCCTGTAAACATGGGGTTCACCTCTTTATTGCTAATCTGTTTTTACGACAAATCGCCTGTCTGCCTGTGATTCGCATATGGATGATATTTCCTGACATGGCCTTCTCATGCCCTGCTTTCCGGGTGAGGAGAAGGGACGTTAAATTCGATAAGCAGGTCGTCTCCAATGGGGGTGACTGCGGGGGAGGTCAGTCGGATTCCGTCTCCGGGCGCGGGAAATCCGAGTCCTTCTACGGGGGTTTTTGCGTCCTTCCCGCCCAGCAGCAGCGGGGCCATATAGGTGTATACCTTTTGAACCAGCCCGGCCTGGAGCATAGCTTCGTTGAGGGTGCCGCCGCCTTCCAGCAGGATGCTGTCAATCTCCATGCGCCCCAAGGCATCCATCAGGGACGGAAGATGGATACGCCCCTCTGCATCGGCAGTCTCCAGGACCGTGATGCCCATTGCCTCCAGGGCAGCCTGCTTTTGCGGGTCTTTGTGGGTATGGGCGACGATGGTCCGATACTGCCCGGCAGTGCGGCATATTCGGCTGTCCAGTGGAATCCGCAGATGGGAGTCGCAGATGATGCGGACAGGCTGGCGCGGCTTTGCAGCAGGACAGGGTCCCTCCTGCCTGTATTCGGATATCCGGCAGTTGAGCAGCGGATCGTCCGATAGCACCGTGCCGATTCCGGCCATGATCCCGGTATACCGATGGCGCAGGGTGTGGACGTGCGCCCGGGCATCGGGGCCGGTGATCCACTTGGAAGCGCCGGTGCAGGAGGCAGTCTTTCCGTCGGCGGTCATGGCGTATTTCATTGCAACATAGGGCCGTCCGGCTGTGATATAGTGGAAAAAGACCTCATTGAGCGCATCGCATTCGTTTTGCAGGAATTGTTCCGTCACGGTGATCCCGTTTCTGCGCAGAACCTCCGCGCCCCCTGCCGCTTTTGGATTGGGGTCTTGGGAGCCGATGACCACATGGGCGATTCCATTTTCCAGAATGGCGTCCGTACAGGGCGGGGTACGGCCCTGGTGGCAGCAGGGCTCCAGCGTCACATACATGACCGCTCCGGCAGGATCTTTAGTACAGCAAGCCAGGGCATTGCGCTCCGCATGGGGTTCGCCGCAGCGGCGGTGCCACCCTTCCCCGATGATGCGGCCGTCTTTTACAATGACCGCCCCCACCATGGGATTTGGACTGGTCCAGCCGAGCCCCAGCCCGGCAAGTCTGATGGCGCGGCGCATATACTGTTCCTCCGGCATCTGATCACCTCCATATATTTAGAAACTGTGCGAAAATAATCTGTTTTCCGGCATGCCTGAAAAGGGATATACTTCCCGCGGCGGTAGTATTTCTTCGGCCCGTGGTTTAACCCGCGTGAAATTTATATCCGTATCCGGCAATGGTCTTAATAAAATCAATATCCTTTGCAACGCTCCTGCATTTTTTTCGAATCTGGAAAACCGTATTTTCCACCGCGTGGCAGTACCCTCCGGAGGGCTCATGCCACACCGCTTCGTAGATCTGTTCCTTGGTATAGGTGATATCCGGGTTGGAATAGAGCATATACAGCACGTCAAATTCCTTGGTGGACAGATAGATCTCCTGCTGGTTGATGGTGGTCTGATGGTTTCTGACACTCATATGCAGCTTGGAGGAGGTCATTTGGATTCCGAAAAATTCCTGGGCTGCGATGCAGTCCATACGGATCTGATCCAGCAGCATGGACAGATTTTCGAATTTTTTCGGACAGCGGAGCTTTTTGAAAAGCCGGATTTCCATCTGCTGTCCATGGATGTCTTTGGAAAAATTCATGATCAGCGTTTCGATGGAGATTTCTTTGTTTTTGTTGACTGTGGGAGAGGTTCCGATATTCGTAACCCCGTAATAGAGCTGCCCCTCTAAAAGTACCTCGGTGACGTATACGCCTACCGGGGGCAGCGCATCCCTGGACAGAATCTGCAGGTTGGCGGTCGGCGTCCCGACCAGCTTCCCGATGCCCTGCCCATATACGATTTTACCTGAAAGGGTATATTTGCAGGGCATCCCATAATCCGGATTCCTGCGGGGCGGGCGGACTTCGTCCGGCGATGTATCATACATTGTCTGGTTGTTTATCTGAGCCATGGCTGTACCTCACATATAAAATTGACCGGCGGAAAATGTCGTTCAGGCGCGAAATTTCAGCCGTTCGGATAAAATTATAAGCTTCGATAGGGAAATTATCAATATGCAGAGGGGATTTCGGAAATTTTTCGGAAAGGTGCAGCAGACTTGAACGGATAGAGCAAGTAACATGTGATTCGACCATTGCTTTGCAGCAAGACGCAGGGCATCGCGGATAAATAGTAAAAATTCAGGCCGCGAATAGTCATTTTTTCATATCCCCGTATGCAGAAAAATACTTGACAAGAAAACTTGTCGTGCTATAATAAAAATATACAAGAAAACTTGGCAGACTGATTTTTGAATTTTGTTTGTGCCGCTGCCTTTGGCTGCAAATATGGAGGATCTGCATATGAAGAAAGAGGAAATATTGAAGAAGAGCAGGAAGGAAAACAACGGGCAGGACCTGTATGAAAAAGAGGTCATGAAAACCGGGGGAGAAGCCGGATTTTATACAGTGTGGATCTTTGCGGCAGTGTTTGCCCTGCTGCAGATGCTGCTGTGCCGTGAATGGAACTATGCCGTATTTGTTCTGGCAGGAGGATTCTCCGCGACGGTTTATACGGTGAAGGCGCGCAGGCAGAAGCAAAGCCAGGATGTGAAAAAGGCTGCGGGTTGGTGGATCTGCACGGCCCTTTGTTCCGTTCTGCACTTTTGTCAGATGTTCGGTGTGATTTCTTAAATGCGCCTTCTGTATGAAAGCTGCTGTTCATCCGCCGGCAGGCCAACGGCAGAGGGGGCAGGCGGAGCGTGCAAAAGACCTGCGGCGCAGGTGGGGTTCAAATTTTGGAGGACTGGTTATGAAGAGAGAAGAGATATTGGAAAAAGGCAGAAAGGAAAACGCGGGGCAGGATTTATATGAAAAGGAGATCGTGAGAGAAGGCGGCGAAGTCGGAATTTATGTGGTGCTTATCATGGCTTTAGTTCTATTTCTGATCGAAATGTATGTGAATGACAGGGCAAGATACGAACTGTGGGCGATGTTTTACAGCCTGATGGCGGCGGGATATACGGTAAGGCTAAAAGCAAGCCGGAAGAAGCGCTGGCAGGAAATTCTGCCGGCGGCCGCGGGCTGGGGGGCGGTTCTGCTAGAGGCTGCGATGTATTTCCGGAACCTGCTTGGCGCCGCAGCAATGCTGTAGGAGAACGGATATGGAATTAATACTGAAAAATCATCTGAAAGAAGTCCGGACCGAAAAAAAACTGTCCCAGGCAAAGCTGGCGCAGATGGTCGGCGTCTCACGCAATACGATCAGCTCGATCGAAACCGGCCAGTTTAATCCGACCGCAAAGCTGGCGCTGATTCTGTGTATTGCGCTGGACAAAAAGTTTGAAGAGCTGTTTTACTTTGAGTGACAATTCGAAACGGTCAGAAATAGCGCATCACTGTAAAAGCATGCCGCAGGGATATTTTGTATGCGGGAGTCGGAAAAGTTTCGAAAAGAAACATAAGAAATAGTTGCTTTTTGAAACTTCTTGGGTTATAATGAATAAAAAGGAAAGAAGTGGTGCGGAAATGAAAACAAAATTTCATGAATATCTGACAATGTTTCGGAAGCGGAAAGGGTTTACACAGGCACAGATGGCTGAGAAGCTGGAGATTTCCCGCTCCACCTATACGAATTATGAGTCGGGGAACCGTTCGCCGGATCTGGATGGTCTGGAGCGGATCAGCGAGATCCTGGACTGCTCCCTGGACGAGCTGTTCGGAAGGCCGCTCCTGTGGCATGCCAACAGGATCAGTGAAGGGGCGGCCCCCTATCATGTCCATGTGAAGGCGCCCCAGAGGGGACCGGGCAGAAGGCTTGCGATCGGCACCCAGGATTTCCGCAAGCTGCGGGAGCGGAAGGCATATTATGTAGATAAGACACAGATGGTAGAGGAGTTTCTCGAATCCTGGTATGAGGTGACGCTGATCACCAGGCCGAGACGTTTCGGGAAGACACTGAATATGTCCATGCTTGCGGAATTTCTGGATTGTACGAAGGACTCTGCGGATCTGTTTGCAGGCACCAGGGTCAGCGGCAGCTATGTGATGGAGGAGATGAACCGGCATCCGGTGATCTTCCTTTCCTTCCTGAACGTAAAGGGCGGCAGTGCGGAGAGGATGCTGGACGAATTACGGATTACCCTGAAGCGGGAATACGAGAGATACCTCTCCATCGTGAATGACGGCTCTCTGCCGGCCGTACACAAAAGCATGTTTGACAGCAATTATGAACGCCTCTGCAAAGCCGGCAGTGAGGAAGAGAAGAAAGGCTGCATCAGCCGTGCGATTTCCGAATTATGCCAGGTGCTGGAAGCATATTACGGCAGGAAAGTGTACCTTCTCCTGGACGAATACGATACCCCGTTCATTGCTGCCAACGCAAAGGGATATTACGGTGAGATGCGGGATTTCCTAGCAGAGATGCTGACCTCCTCGCTGAAAGGAAATCCGTCCCTGGAAAGGGCGCTCCTGACAGGAATCCAGCGAGTGGCAAAGGAAAATATTTTTTCGGATCTCAACAATCTGATCGTCTGTACGGTAAAAGATCCAGAATATTCGGACTGCTTCGGCTTCACGGAAGAGGAGACGCAGCGGCTTCTGGACTACTGCGGAGTGGACTTTACTGAGGAGGTCAGGTCCATGTATGACGGATATCAGTTCGGGACGGCAGACGTCTATAACCCGTGGTCCGTTTCCTGCTATGCGGCGAGGAAGGAGCTGGAGCCTTACTGGGTGAATACCAGTGAGAACAGCATCATTAAAAATGCGTTCGAACAGAGAGGAGAGTCCTTTGCTGCAAAATACAACGAACTGATCGAGAAGGGGGCGGTGGACGCCAGGGTGGAGCTGTCTGTGTCCTACTATGAGGAGCCGGATGACGCGTCGCTCTGGGGGCTTCTGCTCAATGCCGGGATGATTACCATCCAGGAAGAAATGGGAGACAAAAACTGCAGGCTCCGTATCCCGAATTACGAGGTACGGGAAGCCTTTCAGGGGCTGACTGCCTTCTATCTGAAGCTGGAGGACGGCTATATATCCGATATGCTGAGCTGTCTGCGGACAGAGGCCATGGAGAAGTTTGCCGAGCAGTACCAGCGCATCCTGCTGCGGCTTCCGTCGTATTACGATCTGAAAAGCGAGAACAGCTACCATATGATGATGCTGGGGATGTGCGCCTTTATGTACCGGTATTATGACGTGAAAAGCAACCGGGAGGGAGGCATCGGGAGAAGCGATATTCTGCTCTACGCAAAGAAAAGGCCGCTGCCCCATATGATCCTGGAGTTTAAGTACACAAAGGATGAGGGTGAGGATCTGGAGATGCTTGCGTTAGAAGCCATCGGCCAGATCAAAGATAAAAAATACGACGCGGAGATGACAGGCGTTGTGTATTACATCGGACTTGCGCATTTCGGAAAAGCCGCGCAGGTGAAGTGGGAAAAACGAGTAATAAACTGACAAGGAGAATGCCATGAGCCTTTACGCGATCGGGGATCTTCACCTGTCCTTTTCCGTCGATAAACCGATGGATGTTTTCGGCAGAGTCTGGAAGAACCATGAAAAGAAGATCTGGAAATACTGGAACAAGCGGGTGACGGACCGGGATACGGTGGTGGTCACCGGGGATCATTCCTGGGGAAGGAACCTGGAGCAGAGCAGGAAGGATCTGGAGTTTATCGCGGAGCTGCCTGGAAGGAAGATCCTGCTCCGGGGGAATCACGACATGTTCTGGGATGCCAAAAAGACGCAGCGGCTGAACGAAGCATTCCGGGGCAGGCTGGAATTTTTGCAGAACAACTGGTTTGCCTATGAAGATTATGCGCTGGTCGGGACGAAGGGGTACTGCTACGAGGGTCTGGATACCTATGAACATTTTGAAAAGATCAGAGACCGGGAACTGGAACGTTTGAGAATTTCCTTTGAGGCGGCCCGTATGTCGGGAATCAGTGGGGAAAAAGCAGGTATTTCTCCTGCCTTTGGATCGGAGGAGATCCGCCCGGCAGGAAACAGGAAGTACATCATGTTTCTGCATTACCCGCCTACCAGCATCGGGGAAGCGTCAAGCCCCTTTACCAGGATGGCGGAAGCCTACGGGGCCGCAAAGGTG
This sequence comes from Schaedlerella arabinosiphila, assembly GCF_003885045.1. Taxonomy (GTDB): domain Bacteria; phylum Bacillota; class Clostridia; order Lachnospirales; family Lachnospiraceae; genus Schaedlerella; species Schaedlerella arabinosiphila. The sequence continues at coordinate 1,016,674 of NZ_RHJS01000002.1, forward strand.
GTCTATTCCCATTGTCATGGAAAGGCGAGATTTGACGACAGCTTTAAGGGCTATGTGAACGGGATTGAGTATAAGCTTGTTTCCGGCGACTATCTCAATTTCAAACCGGAATTGATTTTGGAATAGTAACACAAAAAATAGAAAAAATAAAAAAACACTTGACTTTCCACCTTGTGGAAGCTGTATAAATCAGATATAGCCTTTCAAAAACATCTTGATTTCTCTGGATTTCAAAGGATTTTGAGAGACTGTATCGGAGTGGGAGCGGAAAATACCTGTACCCGTTGCCGGGCCGGTTTTTCCGGGAACATTCCAAAAGACACGAAGGGTATGATGAGGAGCTGAGACATGAAGATCAAGCAGGTTGAAGAGTTGGTTGGCATCACAAAAAAGAATATCCGGTTTTATGAGGACCAGGGGCTTCTGGAAGTGAAGCGTGCGGACAACGGATACCGGGAATATGGACTGGAGGATGTAAAACGTCTGCAGGAGATCAGGCTGCTGAGGAAGCTGGCCATTCCCATTGAAGATATGCGGCAGATGTACGGCGGAGAAAAAAGCCTGAGAAGCTGTCTGGAATTTCAGATGGGAGAGATGGAACGCCAAAAAAAGAATCTCCGGCAGATTCAGGCATTCTGCGAAGAACTTCTGAATGCGGATATTTCATTGGAGACGCTCAACGCGCCCCAGTGTCTGGAACAAATGGAACGTCTGGAAAAGGAGGGAACAAATTTTATGGATATTAGAAAAACAGATGTTCATAAGAAGAAAATCATGGGTGCAGCCCTTGGCGGCGGGATTATGATCGTGTTTATGGCTGCGATGATCGGATTCATGGTTTGGGGCTGTATGGAGGATCCGGTTCCAATCGGGGTAATGCTGTTTATGATTGGGATACCGGCGGCAGTGATCATTGGCGTGATTGCGGCAATGATCGGAAGAGTAAGAGAAATCGAAGGAGGAGAAGAGGATGAAGCTTCTAAGTATTGAATATATTCCGGGTGTGGAAATTGAGGCATTGGATATGGTAAAAGGAACGGTTGTGCAGTCAAAGAATTTCGGAAAGGATTTCATGGCCGGAATGAAAACACTGGTCGGCGGAGAGATCGTAGGGTATACGGAAATGCTCAACGAGGCGCGGCAGATTGCGGTCAAGAGAATGGTGGATGAGGCGAAAGCACTCGGCGCGGATGCGGTGATCGGGGTAAAATACGGTTCCTCACAGATCATGCAGGGCGCGGCGGAAGTGGTGGCCTACGGAACTGCCGTAAAATATATCAACAAGTAGTAAAAAAATCTGTATGAAGCAGGCTGCTGTTTTCATGAAAAAAAGCTTGGCCGTGCAGACGTTCCACACAGGGGAAGGTCTGCACGGCCTTAAAAATGTCCAGCAGGATGAATAGGCTGGATGCTGTTGCCGGAGTATCCAAAAGGTGTGATCAGCAATATATTTTTGAGGGAGGTCGGCAGTTTTTCGGCTGTTCCGTGTTGAGAAAAGGATGCAGGTCATGTATAATGGCAGAAGGGAAAATGTGACGAAAAATGACTGTGAAAGGTTTCGATAGATGATGAAAAAAATTCTGATCGTGGAAGATGACAGAGGGCTGAACGACGGCCTTGTATATGACCTGCAGGAGGAAGGTTACGAGGTCTGTTCCGCTCTGACAGCCTCGCTGGCCCTGGAGCTGTTCAGGATGCAGGAAATGGATCTGGTGCTGATGGACATCAACCTGCCGGACAGCGACGGATTTACGCTCTGCAGCCGGATGAAAAAGAGAAAGGATGTGCCGGTCATTTTCCTGACCGCCCGCGACCTGGAGCAGGATGAAATGCGGGGGTTTGACTGCGGCGCGGACGATTATATTACAAAACCGTTCAGCATGGTGCTGCTTCACAAACGGATTCGGGCCGTATTGAAGCGTGCCGGCGGTAATCAGGAGCAGAAGGTCTATTCGGACGGATATCTGACGGCAGATTTTGATACGGCAAATGTGTCGCTGGACGGGAAAGCTCTGCCCCTGACCCCTACGGAATATAAGCTGATGAAGCTGTTTATAGACCACCGGGGAACGGTTTTGACGCGGCAGATGATCCTGGAACGGCTGTGGGATGTCAACGGAAACTTTGTCGATGAACACGCATTGACGGTCAATATCGGAAGGCTGCGCGGAAAAATCGAGAAGGACGGGCACAAATATATCAAGACCATATATGGGATGGGATATATGTGGGAGGGAGAGCGCGGATGAGAAGGGGATTCGTTTCAAAGCAGTATTCATTTCGAAGAGAGAACCGCTGCGCACTTTGCATTTGCGTTCTGATGCTGCTGTCAATTCCGGTTCTTATGTTTTTTCAGCTTGATTGGGCTGCCTATGTGGTTCTCGGGATAGGCGGATTTGCGTTTTATCTGCTGTTTCAGGCATACCAGCGCAAGGTGACAGACTTTTTTGACCAGGTCAATGAAGGAATGGATCAGATGCTTTCCATGGGAAGTGATGTTTTTCTCCCGGAAGTGGAGGATCACGAGAATGTATTTTCCCGATTTGTTTCGAAGCTGTCAAGGCTCTATGGGGCCATGCGTGTTGCCGAAGAGAATGCCGACGAGGAAAAACGTGTGATGCAGGGGATGATCGCAGACCTTTCTCATCAGATCAAGACTCCTGTAGCCAATATCAAGATGGATCTGGAACTGCTCTCCAAAAGACAGATGTCTCCCAAAAGGCAGCAGGAATTTTTGGGACGGACACTGCATGAGGCAGATAAGATGGATTTTCTGATCCAGTCCATTATTAAGATGAGCCGGCTGGAAAGCGGTGCGATCCAGATACTCCCTGAGCAGGCCGACCTGGCGCGAACCCTGGCAAATGCGCTGCTGAGCGTGAGCGCTGGGGCAAGCCAGAAGGAGATCGGGATCACCGTGGACTGTCCTCAGCCGCTGATCGTCCGGCATGATCCGAAGTGGACGGAAGAGGCCCTTTTCAACCTTCTGGACAATGCGGTAAAGTATTCTGCGCAGGCGGAAACCATAGAAATCCGTGTGGAAATGCGTGAGGCCGGGGTATATCTTTTGATCACGGATCACGGGATGGGGATTCCGGAAGAATGGCAGGGGGCAGTCTTTTCCAAATTTTTCCGCGCGCCCTCTGTCCACAATCTGCCGGGAGCCGGCGTGGGGCTTTATTTGACCCGCCAGATTCTGGAAGCGCAGGGGTGCTATGTGACGGTAAAGTCGGCTGTGGGGGAAGGGAGTACGTTTTCGGTACAATTTTTGGGCTGAATTTTAGATAGAGGCTTTATAAAATTTTTATTTTTGAATTAGCACTCACTGGTTGACAGTGCTAATAATGCGTGTTATTGTTATATTGTCAGTAGAACAACACAACAAAAATTAAGAGTACTTCTGGAAAATAGACGAGGAGGTTTTGGTATGAATATAAATAAATTTACGCAAAATTCCATGCAGGCCGTGCAGGCTTGTGAGAAATTGGCTTACGATTATGGAAATCAGGAGATCGCCCAGGAGCATCTGCTGTATGGGCTGATCACGCAGGACGACAGCCTGATTTTAAAATTACTGGAAAAGATGGGATTCCAGGCATCCTATGTCGTGAACCGGGTGGAGGAGATGCTTTCAAAGCGCCCCAAGGTACAGGGTGGCAAGGTTTTTGTCGGGCAGGATCTGAACAATGTCCTGATCCACGCGGAGGATGAGGCCGCGCAGATGGGGGACGAATATGTCTCCGTGGAGCACCTTTTCCTTGCGCTTCTGAAGTATGCCGGACGGGAGATGAAAGCGTTTTTGAAGGAAATGGGTATCAGCCGGGAAGGATTTCTGCAGGCGCTGTCTTCCGTCCGGGGCAACCAGAGGGTGACCAGCGACAACCCGGAGGCGACTTATGACACGCTGAACAAGTACGGACAGGATCTGGTGGAGCGTGCCCGGGATCAGAAGCTGGATCCGGTCATCGGCCGTGATGAGGAGATCCGGAACGTGGTGCGTATCCTGTCCAGAAAGACGAAGAACAATCCGGTGCTGATCGGGGAGCCGGGGGTCGGCAAGACGGCCGTGGTGGAAGGGCTTGCCCAGAGGATCGTAAAGGGAGACGTGCCGGAAGGGCTGAAAGAAAAGACTATTTTCTCACTGGATATGGGCGCGCTGGTTGCCGGCGCAAAATACCGGGGAGAATTTGAAGAACGTCTGAAAGCCGTTCTGGAGGAAGTGAAGAACAGTGACGGCAGGATCATCCTGTTTATTGATGAGCTGCATACCATTGTAGGCGCAGGCAAGACAGACGGCGCCATGGATGCGGGAAATATGCTAAAGCCCATGCTGGCCCGGGGGGAGCTGCACTGCATCGGCGCCACCACGCTGGACGAGTACCGCCAGTACATCGAGAAGGACGCGGCGCTGGAGCGGCGGTTCCAGCCGGTACTGGTAGAGGAACCGACGGTGGAGGACGCGATTTCCATCCTCCGCGGACTGAAAGAGCGATATGAAGTGTTCCACGGCGTGAAGATTACGGACAGCGCCCTGGTGGCGGCGGCCATGCTGTCCGATCGGTATATTTCCGACCGGTTCCTGCCGGATAAGGCCATCGATCTGGTGGACGAAGCCTGTGCGCTGATCAAAACGGAGCTGGATTCCATGCCCACAGAGCTGGATGAACTGAGCCGCCGGGTGATGCAGTTGGAGATTGAAGAGGAAGCGCTGAAAAAAGAGGACGACCGTCTGAGCCAGGAGCGTCTTGTCCATCTGCAGGAGGAACTGGCCGAACTGCGGGAAGAATTTTCCGGCAAAAAAGCCCAGTGGGATAATGAAAAATCCTCCGTGGAGAGAGTGCAGAAGATCCGGGAGGAGATCGAGCAGGTCAACAAGGAGATACAGAAGGCGCAGCAGGACTATGACCTGAACAAAGCGGCGGAGCTCCAGTACGGGCGTCTCCCTCAGCTGAAAAAGCAGTTGGAGACCGAAGAGGAGCGGGTCAGGGAGAAGGAGCTTTCACTGGTTCATGAGGCTGTGACGGATGAGGAGATCGCCAGGATCATTTCCCGGTGGACGGGAATCCCGGTGGCGAAGCTGAACGAGAGCGAGCGCAGCAAGACTCTGCATCTGGGGGACGAGCTGCATAAGCGGGTGATCGGGCAGGAACAGGGCGTGGAGCTTGTGACAGAGGCCATCATCCGCTCCAAGGCCGGCATCAAGGACCCGTCTAAGCCCATCGGGTCGTTTCTGTTCCTGGGGCCTACCGGCGTGGGCAAGACGGAACTGGCAAAGGCGCTGGCGCAGAGCCTGTTTGACGATGAAAACAATATGGTTCGGATTGATATGAGCGAATATATGGAGAAGTATTCGGTATCCCGCCTGATCGGAGCGCCTCCGGGATATGTGGGATACGACGAGGGCGGCCAGCTTACCGAAGCAGTCCGCAGGAAGCCTTATTCCGTGGTGCTTTTTGATGAAGTGGAAAAAGCGCATCCGGACGTGTTCAACGTACTTCTGCAGGTGCTGGACGATGGACGGATCACCGATTCCCAGGGGCGGACGGTGGACTTTAAGAATACCATCCTGATCATGACCTCCAACATCGGTGCCCATTTCCTGCTGGAGGGCATCCAGGGAGACGGTACGCTGACAGAGGAAAGCCAGTCCATGGTGATGAACGAACTGCGCGGGCATTTCCGGCCTGAATTTCTGAACCGGCTGGACGAGATCATCATGTTTAAGCCGCTGACAAAATCCAATATCAGCGGGATCATTGACCTGTTGGTGGCGGATGTCAACAAGCGGCTGGAAGAGAAGGAACTGTCCATCGAGCTGACGGAAAGCGCCAAAGGCTTTGTGGTGGAAGGTGGTTACGATCCCATGTACGGCGCGCGGCCGCTGAAGAGGTACCTTCAGAAACACGTGGAGACATTGGCCGCGAAGCTGATCCTGGCAGGAAATGTGGGCCGGGGCGACAGGATCGTGATTGATGCGGCGGACGGAAAGCTGGAAGGGCGGTGCTCCCATTGAGGTGCAGGTTTCTGTAATGATCAGTATAAGAGAATAAAGAGGCTGCAGTTCGCCGGCATCAGACCGGCGGACTGCAGCAAGAAGTGCGTTTTCGTTGTCATCAGACAGCAGACGCGCTTTTTTATTTTCCGCGAAGCGCTGTATTCAGGCTCCATGGCCTGGTTCCATGCGGCGGCCATCCGGATCAGAAGCGGAAAATAAAGCAATCGCTGTGATGCCTGTATGGCCGGAACAGTGGATGTATTCCCAGCCTTTTTCACGGTGTTCCAGTATATATTTCCTAAAGCTTGTGGATTCGAAAGTCTTTACATAGGCAGCCTTGTAAAAATGACTATCTTCCGTCAACCTCAGTTTAAACAGGGACAGGCCCGGACGGGCCTTCTCGCAGATCCAGCCTTCATTTCCCCACGCATTCAGCTTTTCTTCCAGCCCTGCAAGGCTGCAGTAGCCAATGCAGAACCAGGCGCCGGATGTTCCTCTTTCCGCCTGCCGATATGCGTAAAAAGAGACCGAATATACAGCGGTGAATATCACCGCCAGACTGATCAGCAGCATGTACAGCGGAATATGGAAACGTCCCGGTACAGGCAGGATCTCACATACGGCCAAAGCGCATACGGTGAAGAAAAGGGCGGTCTTGAAAGCTTCTTTACATGCGATTTCATTTTGTTTCATAAAATAAAAATCCTCCTTCTTTTTTCAGCGATAAGATCATTATAAAGGATGTGTGAAAAAAGAGGGGAGGATTGCCTGAAATGTCCTTTATACTGCTTGAAACACTTTGGCAGTGGGTGTGCTGGATTCTTTTTGGGGTCTATAATCAATTGTTATAAATAATAATTGTGTCAAATGACACAAAAAGGAAAATTATGAAAAAATTGGAAATGTTGTAAATGTAGAAATTTGTAAAGTTTTATTGTATATTATGCACAATTGACTAGAGAAAAGAAATGTGATACTGTTTAAATACAAACAATATATTGTTGGAATGCATGCTGATAGAAACAAGAAACAAAAAATTAAAAGTGTCATATGACACAGAAGGGAAATCCTATGAAACGAAGTGAATATAACAAAATTAAACAAGAAGGGCTGGAACTGATGCGCAAGAGCGGGCTGTATCTTACGCCGGATGAAGAAGAGAGAATGGAAGTGACGGATTTTGGTTTAAATGATCCGTATCATGAAGGGCTCATGCTTCATGTCTATGTGAATACAAAGAGATGCTGTGCGAAAGAATTGCCAATGCTGCCCGGACAGATCTGTGCGGAACACAGACATCCGCCATTGAGTCCGGAGAACCCAGGAAAAGAGGAGACATTCCGCTGCAGATACGGAGAAGTATATATTCATGTTCCGGGTGAGCCTACTTTGAATCCCAAGGCGAAGATTCCGGCAGGAAAAGAAGATGTGTATACGGTATGGCATGAGATTGTTCTGAAAAAAGGAGAACAGTATACTCTGGCTCCAAATACGAAGCACTGGTTCCAGGCAGGCCCGGAGGGTGCGGTTGTTTCAGAATTTTCATCATACAGCGATGACGGAACAGATGTGTATACAGACCCTGCCATTACCAGATTCACCACGATAGAAGAGGACTGATCAGTGATAAGATGTAAATTAGGCGGCGCTTCCTGGAAGTTCCGCGCGTGCGGAGATGAAAAGTGGTATAAAGCCTGTGTTCCGGGAACACTGTTTTTAGATATGATGCAAAATGGCATTATAGAAAATCCCTATTATCGTTTTAATGAGAGGCAGTTCGCCGAATTGGCGAAAAGGGATTATGAATACAGAAGCGTATTTTGTGTAGATGAAAAAATAAAAAAGAAAGAGAATCAGGTTCTGGTATTTGAAGGGCTTGATACGATTACATCTATCTTTTTGAACGGGGAGAAAATAGCGGACACAGATAATATGCACCGTACATATCGTTTTGAAGTGGGGAGGCTGCTGAAACAGGGCGAAAACGAAATACATATCCTTTTTTATTCGCCTGTAAAGTATATAGAAGAACAGCATAAAGCGCATCCGCTTCCGGAGTTTAATACGGCAAGTCCCCACGGATTTTCCCAGATCCGAAAGATTCATAGTTCCTTTGGATGGGATGCGGAGCCTGTTGTCCCGGATTCGGGGATCTGGAGAGACGTATATCTGGAAGCTTATGACCAGGTGAAGCTGGATCATATATATGTGCGCCAGCGGCATCAGGATAAAAAAGTCTGGCTGGACGCGGAGGTGTATCTGGATCAATATACCCAAAGGCCATCTTTGAGTATATGCCCTTCTAAAACAGGAGCATTATCCGGAAAGTCTCCCTCTGAAGAATACCGGGTTCATATGCGGCTGGAGGACCCGGACGGTATCTTGAAAGCAGAGGGGAATGTAAGCATTGCCGATGGGAGAGGGATCTGGAATATCGCGGTTGATGATCCTCAGCTTTGGTGGCCAAACGGTTACGGAGAGCAGACATTATATAAATTGTCGGCAGCATTGGTGCAGGAATTGGAAGAGGGAGAGGCAGAAGACCGGACAGAGATACAGATCGGCCTTAGAAAAGCAGAAGTCAGAAAAGAACCGGACAGATGGGGAGAATCATTCGCATTTTATATCAATGATGTTCCGGTTTACGCAAAAGGCGGATGCTATACACCGCCAGATAAGTTTTTGACACTCTGCAGAGGGAAGAGGCATGAAGACCTGATTCGATATTGTGCGCAGGCAAATTTCAACTGTATTCGTGTCTGGGGCGGCGCTGTATTTCCGGATGATGAGTTTTATGACTTGTGTGACAGATATGGAATATTGGTATGGCAGGATCTGATGTTCGCATGTGCCCTGTACCATGTGACGGATGCATTTGTTGATAATATCAGTGCGGAAACCAGGGATAATGTCATACGGCTGAGAAATCATCCTTCCTTGATGCTCTGGTGCGGAAGCAATGAAAATGAGTGGTTTCATGATTTTGAACATGAACTGGAAGGGCTTACATATGAACTGCGCATGGATAATCTGAGACAATATGAAGTTCATTTGAAAGAGGTGGTCAGAAAGTATGATCCGGACCGGCTGTATTGGCCAAGCTCCCCTTCCAGCGGCGGCGGATATAAAGATCCGAACGGATATGAAAAAGGCGATGTGCACTGCTGGTATGTCTGGTATCTGCCTGCCAAGCCATATACATTTTACAGGGAGTGCAAAGCCAGGTTCGTAAGCGAATTTGGACTGGAATCGTTTCAGAGCATAAAGACGCTTTGCCATTATATGGAACCGGAAGATATGAGTCCAAATTCTGAAGTGATGGACTTTATGCAAAGATGCAGCGATAACCACTGCAACATGGGAAACGGCAAGATTATGAGCTATATTTTTCAGGAGGTCAGGCCGCCTGAAAATTTCAGGGAGTATGTATATGCCTCGCAATATGCCCAGGCAGAAGGGATTAAATATGGAGCCTGTCATTTTCGAAGAATGAAGCCCAGATGTATGGGAAGCCTTTACTGGCAGATCGTTGATTGTTTTCCTGGGACGACCTGGTCGGGGATCGACTATGAATATCGCTGGAAAATCCTTCATTATTATGCAAAAAGATTTTATCAGAATACAATGATCAGTGCATCTGAGCATGAAAAAATGATAGATCTGTATGTTGTACATGACGGTCAGGAAGGATTTGATGCAAAGGTTCAATGGGCGTTGAGGAAGAATGACGGGATATGTATAAAATGTGATGAGAAAGAAGTCTTTGTAAAAGGGGACAGTTCAGAGTTGGTGCGGACACTTGATTTTTCAGACAGTATCAATGAAGAGAGCAAAACGGAATGTTATCTGGAGTTTCAGATCACCGACTGCAAGGGAATGACGATCAGCAGCGATACGCATCTGTTTGTAAAACCGAAGCATTTTCAGTTTCTTGCCCCGCAACTGTCCTGGCATGTCAAAGAGGAAGGAGAGGAATTTCAGATAGAGCTGCAGACGGATGTGTATACAAAATGCATCTTCCTGGATTTGGAAAAAGCGGACGCAATTTTTTCGGACAATTGTTTTGATCTGTCGCCAGGGCAGAAAAAGACAGTGTGTATCAGGAAAGGCGAGATGAGCAGCGTGATATCAAAAGAAGAACTGGAAAGAGAGCTATGCTGTCAATGTTTGAATACCCTTGGAAAAGGGTGATGATGGAGGAAAATTATGAAGAAAAAAATTTCTGTGATTATGTCATTATTATTGGTTTGTTCCATGCTGGGAGCATGTGGTTCAGACCAAGCGGAAGACAATAAAACGAATGATACAGAGCAGACAGAAAATCAGGAAAGCGAAGCAGCAGATCCGGAAGCGGATGGGGAATTTACAGAAGAGGTTACGCTGGATGTGGCAATGATGTGGTCTCTTGACAGTACCACAGATGCGAAATCCTATGCGCTGAATCGTGCAATCGAACGGCTGGAAAAGGATTATCCGAATATTACGATCAACTATGACGGATCGGTACATGATGACTATCAGACGATCATGATGACCTATGCGGCAGCGGACACGCTTCCGGATGTGTTTAATGTAAAAGGTTCGTGGATACCCGGAATGGTTGAAAACGGTCAGTTGGGAACGATAGATGAATTTCTGGAACAGGACAAAGAATGGGGAGACGGCTTCAGTGAAGATATGCTGTTTGATATGAAATACGACGGCCATTATTATGGAGCTCCGTTTCAGGATCTATGCTGTTCTCTGATCGTATATAACAAAGAAATCTACGATTCGGTTGGTTATGACCATTTCCCGGAAGACTGGGATGAATTGCTGGACTGCTTTACAAAGCTGAAGGATGCGGGATATGTACCTCTGGGAATGGGAAACAGCGGACAATGGGTTGCAAATTCCTGTATGTTTGGCGCATTCGGTGATCGGGGCGCCGGAAACAGCTGGTATGACGATATCATGAATGGGACGGGAGACGGTTTCCTGGATGAGAATATGCTGCTCGGTGTAGAAAAAATGGCTGAGCTTGCGGAGAAAGGATTCATGAATTCCAACATGAACAGCATCGACCAGTTTGAGGTGATGCCGCCGTATATCAACGAAGAATATGCATCCTATGTGGACGGCTCCTGGACATTTGGAACTCTCATCGCAACGGCGGGAGACGACCAGAGTATTGTGGAAAAGTCAGGCGTGGCTGTATTTCCGACATTTGACGGCGCAAAGGGAGAATATCCGGCAACACCCGGCGGTTCTGCATGGGGACAGGCATACAATGCGAACCTGACAGGTGCCAAAAAAGAAGCTGCACGCATTTTCATCCAGTATATTTCGGATGAACAATGGTGCCTTGACCTTGCAGAAAAAGGAGATTTTGGAGGGCAGAGCGTAGAGTATGACTATGGTCAGACTTCTCCGATCCTGGATGCATATGTAAGCTTAAAAGAAAGCGCTGCAAAGACACCGCAGTATGACTGCCATTTTGATACATCTGTAATTGACGCGATGAATACAGGGTTCCAGGAATTGCTTTTAGGAGAAATTGATGCAAAGGAATGGGGAAAACGCGTTCAGGAAGAATATGAGATGACTCTGGAATAACAGGATGGGCTGTTGTTTAGCGCAACAGCCCATTTGCTTACTTCGATGCTTGAAAGAAAGGCAGGTGTATCGTTTTGGAGCAGAATAAAATCTTGCGGCCAAAAGGGAAAATCCTATTTTTATGTATGCTTCCGAGTGTGGCGCTGTTTCTGATATTTACAATCATACCGGTGGGCATGGCGGTTTATTATTCCTTTTTTAACTGGTCGGGCGGAAAGAATAAAAAATTTATCGGCATTGCAAATTATGTACGTTTGCTCGGAGATGACGTATTCCATGACTCTTTAATGAATAATTTTCTTCTGGCAGTGTGCTGTGTGATTTTTCAGGTAGGGATTGCATTCATTATTTCATCCCTGATTTGTTCGAAAATGCTGAAACTAAAAGGGTTTCACCAATTTGCTATTTTTATGCCTGTAGTTTTAGCGCCGGTAGTAGTAGGATTTTTATGGAAAATTGTATATAATCAGGATTATGGATTACTTAATTTCCTGCTTCGGAGTATCAATCAGGAAAGCTGGATAAGGCCATGGCTGGATGATGTGGGGATCGTAATGAAAAGTATTACCGTTCCCATCGTCTGGCAGTGGATCGGGCTGTATGTGGTAATCTTTGTAAGTGCAATGAAAAATATACCGGAGGAGATCTTTGAAAGTGCCGCGTTAGACGGGGCGAATGGAATAAAAAAGGCAATTTATATCACCTGGCCTATGACATTGGATACCGTAAAAATATCAGTGATTCTTGCAGTATCGGGATGTATGAAAATATTTGAGCACATTTATATCATAACCGGGGGAGGTCCCGGAACCGCATCTACGGTTGGCGCGATGTATGCGTACAAAACATCGTTTATCAAGCAGAAGTTCGGATACGGTTCTGCGATTTCCGTAGGGATCATGGTTGTGAGCCTGGTTCTGGTCGCGATGTGCAATATAATATTTGGGAAAGGAAAGAAACGATATGAATAAAGAGATAAGAAAGCGGAAAAAGAAAGGGGCAGGCGCAGTGGTTTCTGCTCTGGTAAATGCGATGATAGCTGCTTTATCGGTGTTCTGTTTGTTTCCTGTTGCCTGGATGCTCTATTCATCCGTGAAAGATGAGGCGGCTTTTAAAAGAAATATAGTAGGTCTGCCTACAGAGTTTCATTTTGAGAACTATTTGGCAGCAATAAAAACTGGAAAAATGGATATTGCATTTGTAAACAGCGTGCTGGTCAGTGTTACGGCGGTAGTCCTTCTGATTTTTATCGCCTTTATGGCCGGCGTGATCTTTGCAAGATACGTTTTCAAAGGGAAAACCCTGCTGTATACGATGTTCTTATCAGGAATGCTGATTCCCGTACACAGCCTTTTGATTCCGGTTTTTATTGAATTAAAATTCTTTTCGCTGATCAATAACCGGTTTGTCCTGGCGCTGATCTACACGGCGTTCGGATTGCCGAAAGCGATTTTTCTGGTAACCACGTTTGCGGCGACAATACCAAGGGAAATCGAAGAGGCAGTGATCATGGACGGCGGAAATACATTTGATATTTTCTTTAAGGTATTTCTGCCGATTTCAAAGCCGGTTTTATCAACGGTTACAATTTTAAGCTTCCTTGATGCATGGAATGAATTTCCATTTTCTCTGATCTTAATGGGAAAGCCGGAGCTTAAAACTCTGCCTATTGCACTGACATATTTTACAGGACAGCATTCCGTACAGTATACTCCGATGATGGCAGGGCTTACTATAGCAACCTTGCCGGTAGTCGTCATCTATTTTATGTTCCATAAAAAGATTATGGAAGGGATGGTGGCTGGCTCTGTGAAAGGTTAGAAAAAAATACAGAGGTGGATATTATGACAAGAGAGCATCTGAAACTGGAAGTCGTTCGATTTTACTATTTTGAAAATTTGAATCAGAATGAGATTGCGAAGAAAATGGGGATTTCACGTTCGTATGTATCGAAACTGCTGATAGAAGCGAGGAAGGAAAAGCTGATTGAGTTTAAAAGCAAAAATCCCTGGCTGACAGAAACGGAAGAAGAACGGATACTGAAAAACCGTTACGGCCTGAAAAAGGTGATGATCGTTTCCAAAGAAGTGAACTGCCGGAGAGAGTCGATCCCTTACGGGAAAGAGCTTGGGGAGAAACTGAACGAATTTTTAAATACGATCTTAAACAATGGAGATGTGATTGGCGTAGCATGGGGAAAGACCATATACGAATGCTCGAAATATCTGTATACGGATACGGCGTTCCGGGATGTGAAAGTGGTGCAGATCTGCGGCGGTGTAAGCCAGAGCCAGAACAGTACATATTCCGGCGAGATCTCTAAAAATTTTGCCGATGCGTTTCATGCCAATTCCTACAGCCTCCCAATTCCGGCTATTGTAGAAAGCAGGCAGTACAAAGAGATCTTTTATCAGGAGCAGGGAATCCGCCAGGTACGGAAGGTTTTAGATGATGTAAATATTGCCATATTTACCGTGGGCCAGTGCAGTATGGACAGCTCATTGGTCCGGTCGGGATATATTACGGAGGAAGGGATTCAGGCGCTGATCAGAGATGGGGCGATCGGAGAGGTGTGCACGCATTTTATCAATCAAAAGGGAAAATGTGTAAGCAGGGAGCTTGATGAGAGAACCGTCGCTGTGCCGATGGAAGAGCTTCAGACATGTGATTTCCGTATTGCGGTCATCCTTGGAAAAGAACGTTTGGAGCCGCTCAGAGCGATTCTGGATGCGGGATATCCCAATGTGCTGATTATTGATGAAGAAACAGCTTCAGTGCTGTTGGAAGAAACAGAAAGGGGAATGGAATGTTAGCGTACTGCTATCGTGATGGAAAGAAGCCTGTTCTGGAAGAAAAAAAGATTCCGGATCTGGGAGAGGATTACCGGGCAATTGTACGGGTTCATGCGTGTTCAATCTGCGGAACAGACATACGTACATACCGCTTCGGCAATTCTAAAATAAAAGAAGGTACTATATTAGGCCATGAAGTTGTAGGCAGGATCGAAAAAATATCAGAGGAGTGGAAGGAGGCGTTTCCCGTCGGAAGCCATATCGCTATGGCGCCTGCCATTGGATGCGGAAAATGCCATAGCTGCCGGGGAGGCCATACGAATATGTGCAGCGGCCTGAAAACAATCGGTTTTGAATACGACGGCGGGTTTGCGGAATATATGGGGATTCCGGGAGAAGCTTTTGAAAGAGGAAACGTATATCGGCTGCCGGAATCCGAAGACGATACGATTTATACCTTGAGTGAGCCGCTTGCATGTGTGATCAACGCCCAGTCTTACCTGAATATTCAGGAGGGGGAGGATGTTCTGATTATTGGCAGCGGTATCATCGGCAGCATGCATGCCGGCCTTTCTTTATATAAGAAGGCGGGGCTGGTTATGGTGGCGGATGTGGCAGAGGGAAGAGTGGAGGAAGTGAAACAGAAGCTTCCGGAAGTAATCGGCATTTGTTCCGGAACGGAAAACCTGAAAAACAGGGTGATGGAATTGACAGGAGGAAAAGGTGCGGATGTCGTAATTGTTGCGTGTTCTGTGGGAAAAGCGCAGGAGGAGGGGATGTATTTGCTTGCACGAAGAGGGAGAATTTCTCTGTTCGGAGGGCTTCCCGGAGAAACAAAGGGATTTATAGACAGCAATCTGATCCATTATAAAGAGCTGTCTGTATACGGAGTACATGCCTCCACACCGAAACAGAACAAAAAAGCAATGGAATACATCCGGGACGGGATTGTTGATGCAGAAAATTTCATCAGTGCTAAGTATCCGCTCAAAGAGATCGAACAAGCTTTTGCGGATGCAGAAAAAGGGCAGATGATGAAAGTGGTGATTACGATGAGTCAGGAGGGAGAGGTTTGAAAGCTGTTAGAATGTATGCACCGGGAGATTTGCGCGTAGAAGAAGTGAAGGACCCCGAGATCGAGGAAGACGAGGTATTGGTGAAAGTGATGGCGGTAGGCGTCTGCGGTTCTGATATCCCAAGGGCAAATAAATATGGCGCCCATGTATCTCCGATTATTCTCGGACATGAATTTGGCGGGATCATTGTAAAGGCAGGAAAAGCTGTAAAAAGGTTTCAGGAGGGGGATCATGTTACCGCGCCGCCCCTGATTCCCTGCATGGAATGCCACTGGTGCAGGAAAGGTCTGTATTCACTGTGCGATCATTATGACTATTATGGGTCAAGAAGAGACGGGGCAATGGCACAGTATATTGCCGTAAAAGAAAGCAATTTGCTCAAAGTAAAGAAAAGCGTGAAGTTTGAGGATGTGGCAACGGCTGATCCCTGTGCCAACGCGCTGCACGCAATGTATAAGGCCGGATTCCAGAAAGGGGATACGGTGTGTATCAATGGGGCGGGAGCGATCGGGCTGTTTGCGGTTCAGTATGCAAAGATCAAAGGCGCAGGCCAGATCGTAGTCATTGATATCTGGGATGAAAAACTGAAAATGGCGAAGGAAGCAGGCGCTGATTTTATCATTAATTCTAAAAAGGAAGACCCGGTTGAAAAAATACATGCTTTGACACAAGGGGTTGGCCTTGATATTGTGATTGATTTTTCCGGTTCGCCGGCGGCTCAGAAACAATGTATCTGGTATGCGGCGAAACAGGGGCGCATCATCTTTTTGGGAATCTCACATCAGGGACTGAACTGGTCGGAAAAAGAAGTGGATTATATCATGCGCGGGGAGCTTACCATCACAGGATCCTGGAATTCTTTTACAAAACCGTTTCCGGGAAAAGACTGGACCGAGTCGATAGAGTTATTTGAAAAATATGGGATGACCTCCAGGAATATAATCAGCCACAGGCTCAAATTGGAAGAGGTTCCGGATATTTTTGTTAAAATCGCGGAAGGAAACTATTTATTCAGTAAGATCATGATTTACCCGAATGGGATTGGGATGGAAGGATAGAGGAGAGTAAAAAGAATGAAAGCAGAGGCAATATGGAACAGCATTGACCATACACAATTGAAACCAGATGCAGGCTGGAAGGAAATCGACCAATTATGCCGGGAGGCTGTAAAATATGGAGCGGCGTCCGTGTGTATCCCGCCATGCTATATTGAACGGGTGAAGGAGGAATTTGGAACACAGATCCAAATCTGTACAGTAATTGGATTTCCGCTGGGATATGCCACGAAAGAGACAAAGGTTTTTGAAGCGGCTGATGCAATGAATAAGGGTGCGGCAGAAATTGATATGGTGATTAATATATCGGATGTCAAAAATAAGGAATTTGACAGGGTTCAGGAAGAGATCTATGCGGTCAGGAAAGCTGTCAGCGGGTGTGTTCTCAAGGTGATTATTGAGACCTGCTATCTTTCGGAGGAGGAAAAGAAAGAGCTGTGCCGGATTATTACTGAAACAGGGGCGGATTTTATCAAAACCTCCACAGGGTTCGGAACAGCCGGGGCCACGATGGATGATATCCGCCTTTTCAAAAAATACATCGGAGAGCGTGTCAGGATCAAAGCGGCAGGAGGAATCAAAACAAGAGAGGCGCTGGAGGGGTATCTGGCGGAGGGGTGTTCCAGGATTGGAACAAGCTCTGCAGTTGCTTTGTTAGAGAGGTGAGAGGATTGGGAAAAGCATTATTGATGGCAGTTGACCTGGGCACGAGTTTTATTAAGAGCGGCCTGTACGATATATCGGGACAGTGTATCGCAGAAGCAATGGAGCCGGTTCGGGATGAAAGGCCGGGGCCGGGGATATTTATCCAGAAAGGGGAAGATTTGTTTGCGTCGGTCCTTGCCTGTATGAAGCAGGCGTGCGCCCGGGCAGAGAATACAGGGGGTACGGTTGAAGCGATTGCGTTTACAGGCCAGATGTCAGGATTTATGGGCGTAGATAAAAACTGGAATGATATTACCACATGGTCCTGTTCGCTTGATTCTAGATATATGCCGTATGCCAAAGAGCAAATGGAACTTCATAAAGAGGAATTTTTGAAAACCGGAGGGACCAATTTTCCGCAGATGGCGCCGAAATACATCTGGTTTAAAGAAGAATTTCCGGAGGAATCAAAAAAGATAAAAAAATATCTGATGATCAGCGGCTACGTGATCGGAAAATTAGGAAAACTGGACATAGACCAGGCTGTAATGGATACTTCCTATGCGTCATGGACCGGGCTGGCGGATATGAATAAAGGCGTCTGGTCGGAAAAAATCTGCGGTTCGATCGGTCTGGAAGATAAATATCTTCCGCGTATGGTTTCGTCAGACTATATCTGCGGCAGTTTGTCAGAGGAATATGCAAAACTGACTGGATTAAAATCAGGTATTCCGCTGGTGGCTGGGGCAGGGGATAAAGTGTCAGGCTGTCTTGGGGCAGCGATCGTAGAACCCGGAGATTCTATATTTGAAGCTTCATCCTACGGGGAGATAAGCTGCTGTGTGGAGGAATACCGGCCGGATATGGAAGAGCGGAGGCTGGACGTCCTGGCCGCCGCAATCCCCGGACTGTATTATGCGACACACTTCGCCGCGGGTTCCGGCATCACCCTGGACTGGGCCGTCAACACGTTTGTGAGAGGCCCGGAGGAAAATTTGAAAGACGCGTTTATCAGGGCGGACCATATGGCGGCGGAAGTATCTCCGGGATGCAGCGGCATGATGGCGGTGGGGCTGCTTGGAGGGAGTTCCATGCCTTTGGATGGAAACCTGAAAGGGGTTTTTATGGGATTCGACTGGAGCCACGGCACGGGCCATTTCTACCGTTCTTTGCTGGAGAGCTTTTCCTATGATTTTTCGCTGGCATTAGACCGTGTCAGAATTTTATATCCGGAATATAAGTGGGATTGTATGAAAATGACAGGAGGAGGGGCAAAATCGAAATTGTGGCCCCAGATCTGCGCAGACATTACAGGGATCACCCATACAACGCTGGACAGAAATGACGTATCCATGTGGGGGGCATCAATTCTGGCCGGGCATGCGGTCGGCATATTCCCGGACATGAAAGAAACGGCAAAACAGTTTGTGAACGACAGAAGAGATTTTGAAGCAAAGCACGATATGGATGAGGTGTATGAGAAACAGAAGCGGATATACAGAGAGTATACGGAAATCATGGGAGGTTTCTGTGAAAAGCTTTCGGCTTCATGTGTGCGATCTGCGGTTTTGTAAAAAGAGGGAGTTTATATAATATGAAGCAGATGAATTTAAACGAAAATTGGAATCTTTGCAGTGCGCCTCTTTTTTGGGATATCACCTTTGCGGACGAGGTGAGAAAAAAAGAAGATGAATGGATGAAATGCCGGCTGCCGGCGGATGTCCGCATGCCCCTGATGGAAAACGGGCTGATTCGTGACCCTGTAAAAGCGGATTATTGCTTTGAATCTGAGTGGATTGAACAGAAATCCTGGTGGTTTCTTAAAACCTTTGAATGCAGTGAAGCGGATCTGGATGCAGAGGTCATCGAACTGGTATTGGAACGGCTGGATACGGATGCTGCCGTTTTCATAAACGGGCATCTTCTCGGATGCCAGAAAAGTGTACATTATCCGTTTGTGAAGGAGATCAAAGAGTATATCCGGCCGGGAAGGAATGAACTCATTGTCCGGGTGACAACGGGACTGGAACATGTGGACGATCAGCAGTTGTCACAGATTAACTGGGCGGTATGCCGGGAGCAGGATAACGGGGGAAAGGACAGAAGTGATTACCGGAGAGCTTTTGTAAGAAGGCCCCAATACACCGTTGGCTGGGATTGGGGGCCGAGGGTTGTCACATGCGGGATAACCGGGGATGTATACATCCGCTGTATGAGTAAAGCGGCCATCCGGCAGATGCATGTGTATACTTCGGATATTCGGGAAGGCCAGGCAGTCCTTTCGGCTTCTGTGTGTATAGAAAATCTGGATATGCTGTCTACCCGGGATTGCAGTATATCTGTCTCTGTCTGCAGAGGGGAAAAACAGGTGGCATCAGAATACAGGGACTGCCTGCTGACCTCCGGGGATAATTATTTTGACTTTGAGCTGAAAATTGAGAACCCGGAATTGTGGTGGCCAAACGGCTGCGGCGGACAGCCTCTGTATCAGGTGGTCTGCTCGATTGAGTGCGAAGGAGTCAGGGATGAGCATCGGCTCAAAGCCGTCGGTATTCGAAAACTGACGCTTGATACTGCGCGCCTGGACGATGAAAACAGAAAATTCCAGATTGTTGTAAACGGAGTTCCCATCTTCTGCAAAGGCGGTGACTGGATTCCCAACGATTCTGTTTATGCCAGGGTCACAGATGAAAAAGTAGAGTATCTCCTAAAGGAGGCAGCAGGCGCTAATTTTAATATGCTGCGCATCTGGGGAGGCGGCCTGTATGAAAGCGACCGGTTCTATGAGTCCTGCGCGGAGAAAGGAATATTGGTATGGCAGGATTTTATGTTTGCCTGCTCTGCTTATCCGGATCATCTGGAATCCTTTCAGGAACTGGTGAGAAAGGAACTGGACTACCAGACAAAACGGCTTGGGAATTATGCGTGTATTGCACTGTTCTGCGGAAGCAATGAGAACCACTGGCTTTTTAATAAATATGACAATCCAAGATGGAATGTAGAATTCAGACACGAAAGGGCACTGGGACTGTATATAACCAACCATATGACAAAGGAAATCATACGCCATAATTGTCCGGAGATTCCATATTGGAACAGTTCTCCTTATGGGGGGCGGCTTCCGAATGACGATACGGCGGGAGATGTTCACCGCTGGCATAACGGCTATATGAGCCAGAACATGGAAGAACGCATTGAACCGAGGCTTTATGACCAGGTGGAATCCAAATTTGTCAGCGAATATGGCTGTATTGGGCCTTGCTGCCTGGAATCGACCAGAGAATATATGGGCGGCCATGCTCTCGAAAGATCGGGAAAAATATGGGAAATGCACTGTAACGTATTCGAGAGAAATACGGTTTTGGCAGGAATTGAGAAGCATTATCTGGATCATGTACAGAATCTGCCTATGGAAGAATATCTTCTTTACGGCGGAATGGTACAGGGGCATATCCTGGGATATTCATTAGAAGCTATGCGCTTTAAAGAGAAATGCTATGGGGCATTGTTCTGGATGTACAATGATACCTGGGGTGAAAATGGATGGACGATTATTGACTATTACCTGAGGAAAAAGATTTCCTACTACTTTGTGAAAAGAGCGCTGTCCCATGTGAAATTCATCATTCGCTTAGAAGAGGGGAATGTGATTTTGATGGGATGCAATGACACTCTGGAGGAAGTCACCGTGACGGGAGAATGGGGATATGTATCATTTGACGGAGCATGCAGAAAAACCGCCCCCCTGACGGTAACGATCCCGCCGGCGACAAGGCTGTGCTGTAAAAAGGAGAAGCTTGCCGGAGAAGATTATAAAGCAGGGATCATGATGTATCTGCCTGGACAAAGCTGCGCAGAAGGCGCATATCTGCAGTTAGAGGATATGAAGCAGCTCAGATTTTCCAAAAATAGGGTGGAAATTCTCTCAGAGAATCAGAAACAGGATCAAACCTGTATTCAGATGACCTGCTCCGGCTTTGCGCATGGTGTATATGTTGCCGGAGATATGGAATGTTCTGATAATTATTTTGATATCCTGCCTGGTGAGATAAAAACAGTTTATGTAAAAAATCCAGAAGGCAGGAAGCTGGAAGTGAGACAGATTTTATAATGGAGGAACTAGATGGATCATACAAAAAAGCTGCAGGAGATTTTTCCCATCGGGACGAAATATTCTGCTTACAGGGACAGGACAGACAGGCATTGGGAAAAGGATTTTTCCAACATGAAAGCCTGCGGTATGGATACGGTCAGGGTTCATGCTACATGGGGAACCATTGAACCGGATGAAAACAGGTTTGACTTTACATATTATGACCGCATTGCGGAGGCTGCCGTGCGCCACGGCCTGAAAGTGATTTTTACGTTATATCTGGTCTGCACGCCGGAATGGGTGTTCGAAAAACATCCAGACAGCAGGTATGTCTCGGCGGGAGAGACTGTATGGACGCCCCATCAGCAGTCGGATGCATCCACCGGAGGCTGGCCGGGACTGTGTCTGGACAGCGAACCCCACAGGGAGACAATCCGGAATTTTTTGAAAGCGTTTACGGAGCACTATAAAGGCAACGAGGATATCATTGCGTTCGATATTTTTCATGAACCGACAGAAGAACCCTCCCAGCAATATTATCAGAATGACTGGAAAGAACTGGTCTATTGCTATTGCGAGTACTCAAAAGAAAAGTTCCGTCGTTGGCTGAAAGAGAAATATGGGAATCTGGAGCGGCTGAATGAGGTGTGGACAAGACAGTATCAGAATTGGGGGCAGGTACAGCCGCCGAGATCCGTAGGCATGTATACAGATTGGCTGGACTGGAAATATTTCCGCGCCGCTGCACAGGCAGATGCCATGAGATTCCTCAGTGATACAATCAAGTCTTATGACGAGGACCGCTGTACGGTTGTACATACGGCCATATACGAGACTGGCCATCCGGTCGTGACGTCCAACGACCATTATCTGTTGGCAGAAACCACAGATATGATCGGCAGTTCCATGTATGACGCCGTGAATCCAGAGATAACCGCATTTGTATGCGATCTTCTGAGAAGCGTAAATCATAACGGCCCTTACTGGATTGGAGAAACAGGTACAGGGGCCGGGCCGATGTATGTATTTGTGGGTGAGCGTACAGAAGACAGCTTTTGCTTTTCTCTGCCTATATCAGGAAAAACGATCAAACGGCAGACCTGGGGACAGATTGCCAGGGGAGCAAAGGGAATCCTGTTTTGGGGCTGGCGTCCGGAATTGTCTACGGTAGAAACGATTTCGCTCGGGTTTACGGAAAGAAATGGCGACTGGACAGAGCGGTGCGATGCGCTGAAAGAGTTTACCGGTCTGTTTGGGAAATATAAAGAAAAGATCGCACGGGCTATGGCCCCGGAGAGCGAGGTGGCTATTTTATATAATCTGGACAGTATCTTTATAGAAGGGCTGGTTTCGCTTGGGACGTCCGGCAGTTGTCTGATTCGAAAACAGAACCGGTTTTATAAAGATTCTCTCGCATTTATGGGCGCTTATAAGCTGTGCATGAAGAATCTGATCCAGCCGGATTTTATAAATAAAGAAAGAGCACAGAACGGTGAACTAGAGAAGTATAAGCTTTTGATTATACCCTATGGAGTGAGCGTCACTTCGGAACTGGGTGCGGCTCTCGAAACATATGTCAAAGGCGGGGGCAGGATTATCAGCGACGGGATGCTGGGGTATTTTACCGACGAGGCATGGGGAGCCGAAATATGCCCTGCGGGAGGTCTGGACCAGGTATTCGGGCTGGATGTGAAAAGCGATTACCAGGTGATCAACGAAGAAAATCTAAAGGACGCAGGCCATGTATATGAGAATATAGCCAAAGTGACAGCAGAACATATGGAGGTGAAGCAGGGAGCCGATGTATTCGCCAGTTTCGAAAACGGCAGGCCGGCAGCGGTATCGAATGGGTACGGCAAAGGAAAAACGGCATATGTGGGAACTCTGTTTTTTGCCAATGCCATGTGGAATTATTCGAAACATACGAATGCGTTTTTTGGGAAGCTGATGGAAGAGGTCGAGTATCGGCCGGCGGCTCAGATATCATGTCCCGGAGGGGAGTTAGTCGAAGTCCGTATGCTGTACGGGGAGCAGGAAGCGTTCCTTTTTGTGATCAACCATGAGAACAAAAGCGCGGAATTTGAGCTTGCTTTTCCATGCTCAGTGTATACGGAGCTTCGGGACATTACAGCAGATAAGACCAGTGTTTTGACGAATGACAGAGCGGTTCTGCGACTGTCCCTGGAAGCAGAAGAAGTGAAAGTATATATGCTGGAGAGACGCTGAAACGAGGTTATAATAGGAGGCAGGAGAAATGGAAGGTATGATGAAAGTGGCTGTAATGACCGGGATTCGTAAGATGGGATTTGAAGAACGCCCGATACCGCAGCCGAAAGAGGATGAAGTCCTGGTAAGATTGGATTATGTGGGGATCTGCGGATCGGATCTGCATTATTACGAGACTGGCGCAATCGGAGACTATGTGGTGGAGCCGCCTTTCGTTCTGGGACATGAGCCGGGAGGCGTGGTTGTGGAAGTCGGACAGGCTGTAAGCCATCTGAAGGTGGGAGACCGGGTTGCATTGGAGCCGGGAAAAACATGCGGGCATTGTGAATTTTGCAGAGAAGGAAAATACAATCTATGCAGGGATGTGATCTTTTTCGCAACTCCGCCCGTAGACGGGGTGTTTCAGGAATATGTTGCCCATGAGGCAGATCTTTGCTTCAAGCTGCCGGATCATGTGAGCACGCTGGAAGGCGCCTTGATCGAACCTCTGGCAGTCGGCTTCCATGCGGCGGTTCAGGGAGATGCGCATCTGGGACAGAAAGCGGTTGTTATGGGGGCAGGGTGTATCGGCCTGGTTTCCATGATGGCGCTGAAGGCGAGAGGTGTGTCGGAGGTTTATGTAGTAGATATTATGGAGAAGCGCCTGGAAAAGGCGATGGAGCTTGGGGCTGCCGGGGTGGTCAACGGCAAAAAGGAAGAGGTGGCTGAAAGAATCAAAGAGCTGACCGGCGGAAAAGGCGCAGATCTGGTGATTGAGACGGCGGGAGCAGAGATTACATCGAAGCAGGCAGTCCAGATTGCCGGAAAGGGCGCTACCATCGTGTTTGTAGGATACAGCCCAACCGGCGAAGTGTCTCTTCCGATGAGTCTTGCGCTGGATAAAGAACTGAATTTTAAAACGGTATTCCGTTATCGGCATATTTACCCCATGGCGATCCAGGCGGTGGCTGACGGAAAAGTCAATCTGAAAGGGATCGTGACAGATGAGTTTTCTCTGGATGAGGCTGATAAAGCAATGGAGGTTTCGCTGAATCATAAGGCGGATATTGTGAAAGCAGTAATCAAAATACACGGGAGGTAAATATCAACGGAGAATCCGCTTCCATCTCTCCTTTTTTCGGGGAATGATTTATAAAATCCGGCCTGTTTGTAAAAAATAACAGCATTATGCAAGAAAAAAGCGGATTTATTTGAAAAAAATTGTCGCTATTTCATTGCTTTACCACTTTGAAGGATTGACAAATCATTATTAATTTGCTATTATATTTCGCAGTGAGGAACGCTGAGTGTTTGTCATGACTAAACGAAGTGTTCCTCATTTTTAATAGGATGTATTCTCAGGAGTGTGTACAAGGTGAATCCGGGGGTACAGGAAGATAAGGAGTGGAAAGCATGTTAAAGTACATTGCAAAGCGAATCGGTCTTGCCATAGTGACGATCTGGGCAGTTGCAACCATTACATTTTTTCTGATGAATATGGTTCCCGGCGGGCCGTTCCTTTCGGAGAAGGCGATCAGCCCGCAGGCAACAGCGGCGTTAGAGGCCAAGTACGGCCTGGACAAGCCTTTATTTCAGCAATATCTAACGTATATCGGCGATGCCCTGCACGGTGACCTCGGCGACAGCTTAAAGCAGCGCGGCCGTACCGTGATGGACATTATCTCAACGAAGTTCCCTGTGTCGGCAAGGGTGGGAGGTATCTCCGTACTGGTAGCCCTGACGCTGGGAATCCCCCTTGGCTGTATCGCAGCCCTGAAGAGAGGGAAGTTTTTGGACAGTCTGATCAGTGTAGTTGCAACCTGCGGGATTGCGGTTCCCAGCTTTGTAATCTGCACGGTGCTCCTGTATTTTTTCGGTGTTAAATTAGGAGTGCTTCCGACGCTTGGAATCGGAACGTGGAAGCACTATATCATGCCGGTTATGGCATTGTCCTTCTATCCTACTGCGTATATCATGAGACTGATGCGGTCTTCCATGCTGGACGTGCTGGGACAGGATTATATGCGTACGGCAAAAGCGAAAGGCGTGTCGGGATTTGTATCTCTGTTTAAGCATGCCCTTCGTAACGCAATCCTTCCTGTAGTGACTTATGTAGGCCCGATGCTTGCCTATACGGTAACAGGAAGCTTTGTTGTGGAAAAGATCTTTACGATCCCGGGACTTGGCGGTGAGTTCATCCGCGCCATCAACGGACGTGACTATACGCTGATCATGGGTACGACGATCTTCCTCGCGACGCTGATCATCGTGATGAACGTGGCCGTGGACATCGTATATAAGATTGTAGACCCGAGAATTAAACTAAAGTAAGGAGTGCAGTGATCATGAAAGAGAATCCGGTCAGCTTTCAACTGAAACTTAATCCTGAGGATTTCCTGCCTGCAACAGAAGAAGAGAAGCAAAGCCAGGTCATCATGCGGGAAAGTGTGAGCTTCTGGAAGGACGGCGGACGCCGCCTTGTAAAAAATAAAGTAGCAATGACAAGTATCGTGGTTGTAATACTTGTAATGATTTTCTCATTTATCGTTCCTTCGTTTTATCCTTATTCTTATAAGGATCAGATCAAGGGAGGCAACAATCTGGCTCCCATGGAGTATTCGGCGGATGAGCAGGCAAGGATCGATGCCGGGGAGAAGGTATTTCCCCATGTGTTCGGAACCGATAAACTGGGTCGCGACTATGCTATCCGTGTGATGATGGGGAGCCGCATATCCCTTCTGGTAGGGCTGATCGCCACAGGCATCATCCTGATCATCGGTTCTGCTTACGGATCGATCGCCGCATTTTTCGGAGGATGGGTAGACCTCGTGATGATGCGGATTGTGGATATCATCTATACGATCCCGGATATTCTGCTGATCGTACTTCTGTCCTTTGCATTGAAGGACCCCTTAAGCCGTCTCAAGGATGTGCCGGGCTTTAGCTGGGTCGGGATCGTAGGCGAGAACCTGATCAGTATTTTCGTGGTATTTGCCCTGCTGTACTGGGTTGGTATGGCACGAATGGTCAGAAGCCAGGTGCTGATGCTCAAAGAGAGCGAGTACGTAACGGCAGCCAGGGCACTGGGTGTGGGCAACGGCAAGATCATTAAGAAGCATTTGCTGACAAACTGTATCGGAACATTGATCGTAACTACGACGCTGCAGATTCCTTCTTCGATTTTTACGGAGAGTTTCCTGAGCTTCCTTGGAATGGGTGTGGCGGTTCCGCTGCCGTCCCTCGGAAGTCTTGCGAGCGACGCGATCAACGGTATGAATACGTATCCGTACCTGTTGTTTATTCCTGCAATTTTGATCAGTTTGATCATCCTGAGTTTCAACCTGCTGGGTGACGGACTTCGGGATGCGTTTGACCCGAAGTTAAAGAATTAGGAACAGACATCTGTTCCGTCCGGGCACGGCGGCCTGATCAGGCAATTGCCGGGACCGGCGGTCTTATATAGAAGAATTAGGAAAAGCAGCATAGCCTAAGCTATGCAGAAATGAGGAATATATGTCAGAATATCTTGTAGATATAAAAAATGAACGGCTTTCCTTTTTCACACCTGCAGGAGAAGTGAAAGCGCTGAATGATGTGTCCATTCATTTGAGAGAGGGAGAAGTGCTGGGGATCGTAGGCGAAAGCGGCTCCGGCAAATCCGTAACTGCATACAGCCTGATGGGGCTGACGGCCTATCCCGGCAAGCTGATCGGGGGAAGCCTGTATTTCAACGGCCATCAGGTGGAAGAGATGACAGACAAGGAGATGCGCAAGATCCGCGGAAATGAAATCTCCATTATTTTCCAGGACCCCATGACCAGCTTAAATCCTGTGTACACCATCGGCAACCAGATCATGGAGGCAGTCCTGCTCCATACGGATAAGACGAAGGCACAGGCCAGGGACCGGGCAAAGGAGCTTTTGGAGCTGGTTGGAATCAACGAGCCGGAAAAGCGTCTGAGACAGTACCCCCATGAGCTTTCCGGCGGTATGAGGCAGCGTGTCATGATTGCCATCGCGCTGGCCTGCGAGCCCAAGCTCTTGATCGCGGACGAGCCCACGACGGCCCTGGACGTGACGATCCAGGCGCAGATTCTGGAGCTGATGATGGAATTGAAGGACAAGCTGGGCATGGCGATCATTATGATCACCCATGACCTGGGCGTGGTAGCCAGCATGTGCGAGCGTATCGCGGTTATGTATGCGGGAAAGGTGATCGAGTACGGTACGACGGAGGATATTTTCTACAATCCGAAGCACCAGTATACGAAGGGGCTGATCCGCTCCATTCCGAGAATCGACGCGAAAGAGCATGAAAGGCTGATTCCCATCGAAGGTACTCCGGTAGATATGCTGAATCCTCCCAAGGGATGTCCCTTTGCGCCCCGGTGCGAGGCGTGCATGAAGATCTGCCTGCGGGAGATGCCTCCGGTTACCAACTTTGACAGGGTTCATTATACCCAGTGCTGGCTGAACCAGAAGGAGGAAATGGAGAAAGGAGCTGCAAAATGAGTGAGAAACAGAACAGCTTCATACAGGTAGAACATTTGCAACAGTATTTCCCGGCAGGCGGCTTCGGAAAGAATAAAAAATATATCCAGGCCGTGGACGATGTATCCTTTACCATCGGCAGGGGCGAGACCCTGGGGCTGGTAGGGGAGTCCGGATGCGGCAAGACCACCACCGGACGTACGCTGCTCCGGCTGTATGAGCCCACCGGGGGCAGGTTTGTTTACGATAATGAAGTGATCTTTGATGTGGAGAAAAAGCAGTTTGTGGACATGCTTCCATACCGGAAGCGGATGCAGATCGTATTCCAGGACCCATATGCCAGCCTGGACCCGCGTATGACGGTGGGGGACATCGTCGGCGAGGCGATCGACGTTCACAAGATGGCGGCAAATAAACAGGAACGTTATGATATCATTATAGAAATGCTGCGAAGGGTAGGACTGAACTCCGAGCATGCCAACCGGTATCCTCATGAGTTTTCCGGCGGACAGAGACAGCGTGTGGGGATCGCGAGAGCCCTTGCGGTGCGGCCGGAGTTTATCGTCTGCGACGAGCCGATCTCGGCTCTGGACGTGTCCATCCAGGCGCAGGTGATCAACATGTTTGAGGACCTGCAGGAGGAGATGGGGCTGACCTACCTGTTCATTGCACATGACCTTTCCGCGGTGAAGCATATTTCCAACCGGATCGGCGTCATGTATCTTGGCCGGATGGTGGAGCTGGCGGACAGCTACGAGCTGATCACCCGTCCTTTGCATCCGTACACCAAGAGCCTGATCTCCGCGATCCCCATCGCAGACCCGAAGATCGCGAAGGAGAGCAAGCGTATCGCCCTTCAGGGCGATGTGCCGAGTCCCTTGAATCCGCCGTCCGGCTGCCGGTTCCGTACCAGGTGTCCGTATGCGGATGAGCGCTGTGCCCATGAGGCTCCTGTATGGCGTGAAGTGGACAGAGGACATTTTTCCGCCTGTCATCACATTGACCGTTTGGAGTAGAGATTTGAGGATCGGCGCGTAAGTGAGGATAAACATATATAGATGCAGGAAAATGCGTCCGTATTGTTTATAGAAAACAGAGTGCCCGGCTGTGCCGGAAGCGCTCAAAGTAAAAAAGGAGGAAATCAAATGAAAAAGAAAGTAATCGCTTTATTACTGGCGACTACAATGGCTTTCAGCCTGGCAGCCTGCGGAGGCGGCAATAACCAGGGGGGGGATAATAGTTCATCCCAGAATGGTACGGAAGGTACCGATAATGCCGGCGGGGGTTCCGAAGAGAAGATCCTGTCCGTACAGATCGGACCTGACCCGGAGACCATCGACCCGGCGCTGAACAGCGCGGTAGACGGCGGAAACATGCTGCTGCACTCCTTCGAGTGTCTGCTGACCGTTGGTGAGGACGGACAGCTTACAGAGGGACAGGCAGAAAGCTGGGATACAAGCGAAGACGGCCTGACATGGACCTTCCATTTAAGAGACGGCCTGAAATGGTCTGACGGTTCCGACCTGACAGCAAATGACTTCGTTTACAGCTGGAAGCGTGTGTGTGACCCGGAGGTTGCAGCTCCTTATGCGGAGACCGTATTGGGTATGGTAGAAGGCTATGACAAAGCGATTGAAGGCGAACTGGATGCACTTCAGGTAAAAGCAGAGGACGACAAGACACTGGTTGTTACTTTAAGTTCTCCATGTACCTATTTCGGAAGCCTTGCAGCATTTGCTACATTGAGCCCGGTACAGGAAGCAACCATCGAAGCAAACGGCGACGGATGGGCAACTTCAGCAGAAACTTATATTTCTAACGGATCATTCTATGTATCCGAGTGGGTTCCGGGATCACACATCCTGATGAGCAAAAACCCGAATTACTGGAATGCAGACGCAATTAAGCTGGACGGTATCAAGTTCAACCTGATTGAAGATGCGAACGCATCCTACAGCGCATACCAGACAGGTGAAGTCCTGATGATCAAAGACGTTCCGACCGAGGAAATCCCGTCTCTGGAAGGCAATGATGATTATTATGTAGATCCGATCATCGGAACCTATTATCTGAGCCTGAACCTGAACAGAGAGCCGTTCACAGATAAGAACGTTCGTAAGGCTCTGAGCCTTGCAATCGACCGTGATTATGTTGCGAATACACTGATGCAGGGAACTTATTCACCGGCAAGCAACTTCATGGGACCTGGCTGGATTGACACAGACGGCAAGGAATTTATGGAAAATGCAAACGGCGGACAGCCATATATTGACATCAGCAACCATGAAGCAAACCTGGAAGAGGCGAAGAAGCTTCTGAAAGAAGCTGGCTATGAGAATGGGGAAGGACTTCCGTCCATCACCTACTCCACCAATGACGCAGGTTACCACAAGGTAGTTGCTGAGTATCTGCAGGAAGCATGGGCAGAGTTAGGCGTTGACCTTAAGGTTGATATCGTAGAGTGGGCAAGCTTTACACCGATGCGTCGTAACGGAGATTATGATGCTTCCCGTAACGGATGGGTTGGCGACTACAGCGATCCTTCCAATATGTTAGACCTGCTGTATTCTACAAACGGAAACAACGACGGTAAGTTCAACAACGCGGATTATGATGCTGCTATGGAACTTTCCAGAACTACGCTTGATCCGGTAGAGCGTTCCACTGCACTTCATGAGGCAGAGGATATCCTTATGGAAGAAACCGGATGCGTGCCGGTAGCTTACTACAATGACTTCTGGCTGCAGAGCGACAAGATCACAGGCTCCTGGCATTCACCGTATGGATACTGGCACTTCATGTATGCGGATATCACAGAAGGGGGAGCTGCAGATGCAGAGACCGCAGATGGTGAGACAGCAGATGAGGAAAGCACAGATACAGAAACAGAAGATGAGGAAACAGCAGAATAAGAGATTCTAAATTTAAGGGACTTCCTGAGAGCGTTCGGGGAGTCCTTTTTTTCGGAAAAAATCCAATGACTTTGCAGTGGGTTTGTAGTACAATAATGATAGTGGAGAGAATAGGGGATGAAATGATTCAGGGAATCCGGGAAGGAGCAGCGATATGGGTATTTATTTGAACAGCAAAACCCCGTTTCAGTTATTTTGCAATGAGGCGGCGGAGACGTATTTTATCGATAAATCTTCAATGCTCGGCGGGCTGATCCCGCTGGTGGATTCAAATGAAGAGGCTCAGACACGGGAGGAAAAAGACTACCGATATCTATGCATCACAAGGCCGCGGCGTTTTGGCAAGACCATGATGGCAACGATGATTGCCTCATTTTTTGGAAAAGGAAAAGACAGCCGGACGGTGTTCAAAAAATTAGCGATCGGGGACTGCAAAGGATTTGAAGAGCATATCAACAGGCATAATGTGATCTATATCAGCTTTAACGAGGTGCCGGATGAATGTACCGCATATGCACAGTACATTTCACGTATTAAGAGGATTCTGCGCAATGACTTGAAAAGAGCGTTTCCGAATGCGGAGATCACCAATGACGATGCAATCTGGGATATCCTCACTCAGATTTATGAGACGGAGGAAGATGGCCGCTTCATTTTTGTACTGGATGAGTGGGATTATATTTTCAACAGAGGATTTGCCAACGGAAAGGACAAAGCGGCATTTATAGAGTTTCTAAGTAATTTGCTGAAGGGAAAAGGTTACGTGGAGCTGGTCTATATGACAGGGGTTCTTCCGATTGCAAAATATTCCAGCGGTTCGGAACTGAACATGTTCTGCGAGTATACGATGGCGGCGGAAGAAAAGTATTCGGAATATTTTGGCTTTACAGAAAATGAAGTAGATGATCTGTTTGAACGTTACCAAAGGCTGAATCCGGAAATACAGCATGTGACCAGAGAAGGGCTTCGCCTCTGGTATGACGGCTACCAAACGAAATCAGGGGTGAGGATATATAATCCGCGGTCCGTAGTTTTTTCGTTGATGAATAATAATCTGGCAGGCTACTGGACAAGCTCCGGCCCTTATGACGAAATCTTCTATTATATTGAAAAGGATATTTCACAGGTCAGGGATGCCCTGGCGCTGATGATCTCCGGTATTCCAGTTCCGGCGAAAGTGAGGGAGTACGCGTCTACTTCCATGAATCTGACGACAAAGGATGAGATTTTTTCTGCAATGGTCGTATATGGATTCCTGAATTATCAAGATGGTTGTGTTTCGATTCCCAATAAAGAACTGATGGACAAATTTGCGGATATGGTGGAAAAGGAAGTTTCCCTGGGGTACGTGCACCGGCTTGCAAAGGAGTCTGGAAGGATGCTGGAAGCTACAAAAAACGCTGATACCAGGACTATGGTGGAAATCCTGGAATATGCACACAATACAGAAAGTCCGCTGCTGTCCTACAGCAATGAAGCGGAGCTGGCGTCGATTGTACGGCTTGTTTATCTGGAAGCTCGGGATGAATACCAGATTGAGCGTGAGGATAAGGCAGGAACCGGATATGTGGATTTTATTTTTTATCCGAGAAGGAAAGCGGATGACTGTATCATTCTGGAATTGAAAGTGGACAGTACGGCAGAGGAGGCGATCCGTCAGATCAGAGACCGCGGGTATGCCCTGAAATTTCAGGGCAGGCTGGGAGAAACGGGACAGTATACGGGACGGATTCTGGCTGTTGGGATTGCATATCGAAAGGTCGATAAGAAGCATAGCTGCGCGGTAGAGGTTCTCTCAGGAGGATGCACATAAAAGCCGGTAAAAAAAGGTATTGACAAACATACCGTATCAGGTTAAACTAATCACAGAATAAAAGGAAGGCAGGTGTGTGGATGTTAGTCGTTCTGTAATGAAAAAAACAACTGAATTTTACAAAAGGGCAAGCACGGGAGAATCGTGTTTTTTTGAGTACCCTTTTCGGCATAATAACATGCCGGTTGTTTCTGCCTTACAGAATACTGCATACACCGGGAATAGATCTCTTATTTTGATGAAATGAGAACGGGAAAAGTATGGCTGTAATTGTCATACTTTTTTATATTGTTTTCGCGAAGCAGCGGAACGGGAAGGGCGTACATGGCTGCATGTACGCTTAGGCCCGATGGCTGCTGCGCGGGTCAAATCCATGGTTTCAGTCTGTATGCAGCGGGCGGAAACCTTATTTTTTTCTGCAAAAACTCCTTTCATCTGCAGAAAAACGATTCAGTCTACAGGAAGCAGCGTTATTTTACAGGAAGCATTTCCGAATTTTCCTGTGGAAGAAAAAACACTAAGGCAATGGGAATTTTTCAAAGAAAGGTTGATTAAAACATGATACAGATAGAAGAAATCATAGAATTTGACAAAATCAAAACATGGTGGGCCGAGCTGGCGCATACCAAATGGGCAAAGGAAGCCATATGGAATACGAAGCCCTTCCTCTCCGAGAGCGAGCTGCGCGCAAAGCAGAGGGAAACAAGCGAAGCAAAAAAGATGCTTGAGATCCACGGAAATCCGCCGCTGGTCCCCATGGAGGGGATTCGGGAAGCTGTCCGCGGGGCGGTGAGGGGGGACTGCCTGTCTGTCTCCCAGTTGGAAGAGATGGAGCAGGCCCTTGCCGCCGTCATGCGGCTGAAAAGCTACCTGAGCCGCTCCAGGCAGTGGGAGATTTCTCTGGCATACTATGAGGAAAATCTGGACGGCCTTGAGGATGTGAAGGACATGATCGGCCTCCAGATCCGAAACGGCAGGGTGGACGACAATGCGTCCAAACTGCTGAAATCGTTCCGTGACGAGATCGAAATCAACGAGAGAGGGATGCGGGAGAAGGCAGACGCGGTGATGCGCGCCAACAAGTCATGCCTGTCAGACAATTTCAGCACCGTGCGGAACGGACATCTCTGCATTCCGGTGAAAAAGGAATATAAGTTTCAGATCAAAGGGGCCGTGATCGACAAGTCTTCCACGGGAAGCACCTTATTCATAGAGCCGGCTTCTGTGGGGCACTATTTTGAGGCGCTGCAGCTTCTCTATGTATATGCGGAAAATGAGGAACGCCGGATACTCTATGAGCTTTCTGCCATGATCGCAGACCAGGCCGAGGTACTGGAACAAAACATCCGCACCATGGAAAAGCTGGATTATATTTTTTCAAAAGGCAGTCTGAGCCTGGAATACGGCGGAACAGAGCCCGGGATCAATACGGATCGGTACATGGTATTCCGGGACGGGCGGCATCCTTTGATGGAGCCCGAAGAGTGTGTGCCGCTGCAATTTGAGATCGGGAAGCAATTCCGGGGGATCGTCATTACTGGGCCCAACACAGGCGGAAAGACCGTTGCCATCAAGACCGTGGCATTGAACTGCATGATGGCTCAATGCGGGTTGCACGTGGCCTGCCGGGAGGCGGAGATCTGCATGAACAGCAATTTCCTGTGCGACATCGGGGACGGACAGAACCTGTCCGAGAACCTGTCCACCTTTTCCGCCCACATTGCGAATGTGCTGGATATTTTGAAGAGGGTGAACAAAGACAGCCTTGTGGTGATGGACGAGCTGGGTTCCGGTACCGATCCGGCGGAAGGCATGGGGATCGCAGTGGCGATTCTGGAAGAGCTGCGGAAAAGCGGCGCGCTGTTTCTGGTAACCACCCACTACCCGGAGGTCAAACAGTACGCCAGTCAGAGAGAAGAGATTGTAAACGCCAGGATGACATTTGACCGGGAAAGCTTAAAGCCCCTTTATCGGCTGGTGATCGGGGAAGCAGGGGAAAGCTGCGCGTTTTATATCGCGGGAAGGATGGGGATGCCCGGGGACATGCTGCGGACGGCCATGGAGGCTGCCTATGGAAGCCGGGAAATCCCGGAAAACCTGGATCAGGTGACGGCAGAAAACAGGCTGGAAAAAGTCTCTGTGCCGGGAATCAGAAGGCAAAAGCCGCAGGCGCCGGCGCAGCCGAAAGGAAGGGCGTTCCAGAGAGGGGACAGCGTGATGGTGTACCCGGACAAAAAGATCGGGATCGTATGCCGGCCGATGGATGAAAAAGGTATCCTGCAGGTGCAGCTTCAGAATAAGAAGATCTGGATCAACCAGAAGCGGATCAAGCTGCATGTGGCTGCGGAGGAACTGTACCCGGAGGATTACGATTTTTCCATCATCTTTGACAGCGTAAAGAACCGGAAGCTGAGACACCAGATGGACCGGGGAAAGATGACGGAGGAAGCGAAACGGATTTCTGCAAAAGAAACAGGTGATTTTTGCCAGGTTTTGGAGTAAAATACAAAGAGGAATCGTTGTACAAATCCATTTGCCCTGCAAATTGGTTACAAAGGGAGGTAAAAAAGATGCAAGCAAATTCCATGTGTATTTCCTGCATGATCGGAAAGCAGGAGAGGCAGATCAGGCCGTTTTCGGATGAACATAAAAAATCTGACTATATGCATCGGGTGCTGGAAATACTTTACAGGCACGGCCGTTCAGAATCGGCGCCGTGGCTTGCGGAACAGATTGACCAACTGTATGAGAACTTCTGGGGGGAGGCCGAAGATTACTCCCAGATCAAGCACAGGTACAACCGGCTTCTGCTGGATAAGGAACAGGAGATCGAGCGGCGGATTCGCGGGTCGGAGGACCCTGTGGAGGAGTGCGTCAAGTACGTCTGCGCGGCAAATTACATTGATTTTTCCGCGGTGGAGCATGTGACGGAGCAGACCTTTGAAAAGCTGCTGGAAAAGGCCGGCGGGGAGACGGTGCCCCAGGAGGAATACCGGGAATTTCGGAAGGATCTGGAAAAGGCGAAGAAGCTGGTCTATCT
The DNA here is from genome assembly GCF_003885045.1 of Schaedlerella arabinosiphila. GTDB lineage: Bacteria > Bacillota > Clostridia > Lachnospirales > Lachnospiraceae > Schaedlerella > Schaedlerella arabinosiphila. The sequence continues at coordinate 1,052,386 of NZ_RHJS01000002.1, forward strand.
GACAGACAACTGTGGGGAGATCGTGCTGGACAAGGTGTTTATCCGTTTTTTGAAAGAAGAGTACCCGCACCTGCAGATCACGGTGATCGTCAGGGGAAAAGAGGTCATCAACGATGCCACCATGGAGGATGCGCGGGAAGTGGGCCTTACAGATCTGGTGCCCTGCGTGGGAAACGGCAACGGGGCCCCGGGGACGGTCCTCAAAAGGTTCGGCAGGCAGACGAGAAGGCTCATTTTGGACGCCGACCTGGTCATTTCCAAAGGACAGGGGAATTTTGAAAGCCTCTTCGGGGAGGGCGTGAACCCTTATTATTTCTTCCTCTGTAAATGCGAGCTGTTTGTCCGCAGATTCGGACTGGAGCAGTACCGGTCCGTATTTGTGAAGGAGGAGCGGGTGAAGATCGGGGAGATGGCGGGTACCTGATACAGAAAGTGATACCGCTGCAAAATAGAAAACATTCAGGTAAGAACTGAAAGGCGGAGACAGCAGCCGGAGCGGAGGTGTGCGGATGGAAAGAGGCATTTTGCAGAAGCGGAAAAGGTTTAATACGGCGGGACTGTGCATTCCAAAGTATCATTATATGGCGGATGTGAGGGACAAGGTAAACCGTATCATCGAAGAATACGTAGACCAGGACGAATATTTTACGATCAGCCGGGCGCGGCAGTACGGAAAAACGACGATCCTGTATCTGCTGCAGGAGGAACTGAAAGACCGTTGTGTGGTTCTGAGCATCAGCTTTGAAGGCAAAGAGGAGTATTTTACCTCCCTGCAGAACTTTGCGGAAGGCTTGAACATCAGCTTTTATAAGACTCTGAGAAAGGCGCATCCCAGGCTTGCGGAGATTTTCCGGGAAGAGATCTGCCGGACGCTGGCAATGGAAGTGTTGGGGGATCGGATTACCGCATTGTGCGGACAGGCGGGGAAACCGGTCATACTGATGATCGACGAGGTGGACAAGGCTGCGGACAACCAGGTGTTCCTGACGTTCCTCGGAATGCTGCGGGAGCGGTATCTGAGACGGAGAGTGGGAGGAGACGCCACCTTTGACAGCGTAGTTTTGGCCGGTGTGCATGATATCAAGAACCTGAAAATGAAAATCCGGCCGGAGGAGGGACAGAATTATAACAGCCCATGGAACATTTCCGCTGATTTTGATGTGGATATGGGTCTCTCTGTAACGGAGATCGAAAGTATGCTCCGGGAATATGAGGAGGATACCCATACGGGCATGGACGTTTTGCAGATCGCAGGGGGGCTGTTCGAATATACAAACGGGTATCCGTTTCTGGTGAGCAGTCTGTGTAAGCTCATGGATGAGAAAAATCTGCCCTGGGATAAAAACGGACTGCGCACAGCAGTGAAGGAGCTTTTGAAAGCCAATAATACGCTTTTTGATGATGTGATAAAAAATATCCGCAATCATCCGGAATTTTCGGATCTGGCAGAGCAGATCGTGCTTCGGGGGGCGCAGGTGGCTTTTGAGATCCGAAACCCGACCATCCAGCAGGGGGTTATGTATGGGATACTGAAGGAGGAGGACGGAAGGACGGCGGTCTCGAATGTTCTGTTTGAGACATTGATTATCAATTATTTCGTGTCTGTCCGTTCGACGTATGCCCTGACTTCCTCCGGTTATGTGGAAAAAAGCCAGTATGTGCGGGACGGAGTGCTGGATATGGAACGGGTGCTGCGCCGCTTTTCCGCATTTATGAAGGCAGAATACCGGGATGAGGACGGGACATTTATCGAGAATCACGGACGGCTGCTGTTTTTAAGCTTTCTGCGCCCGATCATCAATGGAACCGGGCATTATGCCGTAGAGCCGCAGACGAGAAAAAACAACAGGATGGACATTCAGGTATTTTACGGAAATCAGGAAATTGTTGTAGAATTAAAGGTGTGGCGGGGGGAAATGTATGAGCGGAGCGGATACGACCAACTGGTACGGTATCTGGAAGCCAGGGGTGTGGAGAAAGGATATATGCTGAGCTTCTGCGATAATCAGAAAAAGCCGCGGGATGACCAGACCTTTCTGCACGGCGGACATGAGATATGCGAGGTCATTATAGCGTATCGGGATGCGTAAAGGGCTTTCTTCCGAAAAAAGGCGGCCAGGAATGGCCATGGGGAATCGGAGTATGGGAAAAACAATGTCACCTGTGATTTTTCACATAGATGTAAATTCCGCCTACTTAAGCTGGACGGCGGTGGAACAATTAAAAAACGGGGCAGAGGTGGATCTGCGGGAGATTCCTGCCATTATCGGGGGAGACAAAAAGTCCCGCCACGGCGTGGTTCTCGCAAAGTCCATTTCCGCCAAAAAGTACGGCATCCGCACCGGGGAGCCTGTGGTCAACGCGTTCCGAAAATGCCCCAATCTGGTAATGGAGCCGCCGAACCATAAGATGTATAGGGAAAAGAGCGAGAAGCTGATGGAATACCTGCGGGGATTTACGTCCAAGATCGAGCAGGTCAGCGTAGACGAGTGCTATCTGGATTTTACCGAGATCGGAGATCGCTTTCCCTCCCCGCTGGACGCGGCATTTTTGATGAAGAACGGGATACGGGAGCGTTTCGGCTTTACGGTCAATATCGGGATCTCGGAAAATAAGCTTCTGGCAAAGATGGCATCGGATTTTGAAAAGCCGGACAAGGTGCACACCCTGTTTTTGAGGGAGGTGCCGGTAAAAATGTGGCCCCTGCCCGTTGGGGAGCTGTTTATGGCGGGACGTTCCAGCGTGGAGGTATTGAAAAAGCTGGAGATTGAGACCATCGGCGGCCTGGCAGGCGCAGATCCGGCCCTGATTGAGCTGCATCTGAAAAGCCATGGGAAAATGCTGTGGGAATTTGCCAACGGCATCGACCATTCGGCTGTCCAATGGGAACAGGCGGAAGCCAAGGGGATCGGCAATTCCACCACACTGGCGGAGGACGCCTCCACTTACGAGGAGGTAAGGGAGGTTTTTGCAGAGCTTGCCCAAAGTGTGGGGAGGCGTCTGAGAAAGGCGGGGCAGAAGGCGAACATGGTCAGCATGGAGATCAAGTACCATGATTTTCAGTCTATGTCCCACCAGACCAGGCTGCCCAGGCCCACCTGCGACGACCAGGTGCTTTTGGAGACCGCCTGCAGACTCTTTGAGGAGGCATGGAGCGGGGAACCGGTGCGGCTTCTGGGAATCCGCACGGCAAAGCTGGTGGACGCCGGGGAGCCGGAACAGTTGTCGATCTTTGACTTAGAGCCGCCCCCGCCGGTGGATGAGAAGCGCCGGAGACTGGATGCGGCCATGAGCAGGATACGGGAGCGGTACGGGGAGGACGCGGTGATGAAGGCCAGCCGGATGAAGAAAAAGTAAAAAGAAGGCATACAAAAAACTGCCGCCTGCAGTTTTTTGTATGCCTTCTTTTCTAATAGTAACGCCTCCGTCTGCGCCGGGCGGCGTCCTCCCTGCGTATGGCCTCCTGCCGCCGATGGGCCTCCTCCCGTCTAGCCCGTTTCCGGTAGGCAAATTCTTCCTGCCGTCTGGCAGACCGGGCCGGGGCCAGAAAGACCCAGCAGATGATCTGCACGGTCAGGATTCCGAAGAAGGCGCCGATGCTGTCGATGCCCACGTCCTTTATGGAAGGCCCCCGGCCGGCCACGAAGGACTGGTGGTATTCATCCCCGGCCGCGAAGGCCACACAGATGAGCCCGGCCACCAGCATCAGCGGAAATCCCCGCAGCCCATATACATAGAAGGGAAAAGAAACCGCCACGGCCAGCATGAAGTATTCTGTCATGTGGGCCAGCTTTCGGACCGGATATTCGATCCGGTCTGCAAACACTTCAATCTCGGTTTCATCCAGTCCCCTCTCCAGCACTTCGTTTCCGATTTCCACGATCTTATAGCTGACTTTAAAACTCAGGTTGCCGGAGGCAGAGGCATCCTGTGCGGAAAAGCCGTAGATCACGTACATCATGGCCAGTGCCGGAAGAAAGGACAAGGGTTTCAAAAAGAAAAAAATAATCTGTTTCATAAATGATCACTCCATTATGCAAAATATTCATCTTGTTTTCAGGACCTGTTTCATCGCTCCTTAGTATGCCACGAAATACCGGATTTGTAAAGTGTCTGCTGTAAACAGCAGTTACTGTGAGCACCCGGCGGGTGTGAACAGTAACCAACCTTCATCTTTGCCGCCGCATTTATTTGCATGATTCACGTCTTTGTGGTATTCTATACAAGGAAAAATGTATCGGTCCGACGCCGCGGGCATATCTGCCGGCCCCGGGCCGTTACGGAAAACTTCAGGAGGAACACACATGAAGCTAAACCAACTATTAGAACGTTTAGAATACGAAAAGATACAGGGCAGTGACCAGACGGAGATTACCACACTGATCAACGATTCCCGGCAGGTGCAGCAGGGGTCGGTTTTTGTCTGCATCAGCGGGGCGGTCTCGGACGGCCACAGATTTGCCCGGGAGGTTGCAGAGAAGGGCGCTTCTGCCCTGATCGTGGAAAAAGAGGTGGATGTGCCCCGGCATGTGACCGTCATACGGATGAAGGATACCCGCTATGGGCTTGCACTCATGTCCGCCGCATATTTCGGCTACCCTGCGGAAAAACTGAAGATCATCGGAATCACCGGAACCAAAGGCAAGACCACCACCACCTATATGATCAAATCCATCCTGGAGGACGTGGGACACAAGGTGGGGCTGATCGGCACCATCGAGGCGGTTATCGGGGAGAAAAAGATCCCGGCGGCCAATACCACCCCGGAATCCTACACCATCCACAAATATTTTGCGGAGATGGTGGAGATTGGCTGCGACAGCGTGGTCATGGAAGTATCCTCCCAGGGGCTGATGCTGCACCGGACGGCGGGGATTCCCTTCGAGATCGGGATCTTTACCAATCTGGGCCATGACCATATCGGGCCCAATGAACATAAGGATTTTGAAGATTACAAGCGGTGCAAGGGGCTGCTCTTCAAGCAGTGCAGGCTGGGCATCGCCAACGCGGACGATCCCTGGTTTGAGGATGTGTTCCGGGGGGCCGCCTGCCAGGTAGAAACCTTCGGACTTTCCCAAAAAGCGGATCTGCAGGCTTTGGACACCCATCTGGTGTCCAGACCGGGCTACCTGGGAGTGGCCTACCATGTCAGCGGAAAGATGGATTTTGATGTGGAAATCGACATTCCCGGAACCTTCAGCGTATACAATTCACTGACTGCCATTGCGGTCTGCGGCCATTTCGGCGTATCCCAGGATGTGATCCGCAGGGCTTTGAAGGCGGCCAAGGTGAAAGGCAGGATCGAGATGGTCAAGGTCTCGGATGATTTTACACTGATGATTGATTACGCCCACAACGCCATGAGCCTGGAAAGCCTGCTGATGACATTGAAGGAATACAACCCGGCCCGGCTGGTGTGCCTGTTCGGCTGCGGGGGCAACCGCTCAAAGGACCGCAGATACGAGATGGGCGAGGTGTCCGGCCGACTGGCGGATCTGTCCATCATTACATCCGACAATCCCCGGGACGAGGAGCCCCAGGATATCATCGACGACATCAAGACCGGCATCGGCAGAACCTCCGGGGCCTATGTGGAGATCTGCGACCGCAAAGAAGCCATCAAATACGCGATCGCCAACGGACAGCCGGGGGATGTGATCGTGCTGGCCGGGAAAGGGCATGAGGATTACCAGGAGATCAAAGGAAAAAAATATCCCATGGATGAACGGGTCCTGATCGCGGAGGTTCTGGAAGAGCTTGGTAAAAAATAGAGAGAAAGGTTGCGGTTCACAGCGATGCTGCGCACGGCAGGAAAGAGCGCCGGCCGCTGTGGGCCCAAACAGCAGATTTTTGTGTACGCAAATATTATCATAGACATCACCCATGAAAAACTGGATAAAATCTTTCAATACAGCATCCCTTCCCGGCTGGAAGATTCCCTGTCGGCAGGTATGGAGGTGGTGGTGCCCTTCGGAAAAGGGAACCGCCTGACCAAAGGCTATGTGGTGGGCTTCGCAGAACACTGCGGCTACGATCCGGCAAAGATCAAGGAGATCCAGGATATTTCCCGAAAGGGCGTGGCCATCGAAGGAAAGCTTGTGGCGCTGGCGGCGTGGATGAAAGACCATTACGGCGGCACCATGATCCAGGCGCTGAAAATGGTTCTGCCGATCCGGCAGCAGGAGAAGGAAAAGGTCAGGAAAAGGCTCCGTCTCCTTCTGGATGAGGAGGAGGGAAGGAAGAAGCTGGAATTTTACCTGCACAAAAACCAGCGGGCAAGGGCCAGGCTGCTTTCCGCGCTTCTGGACGACCCGGTGCTGGATTATGAGCTGGTTCATAAAAAGCTGAACATCCCCCTGTCCGTGGTCCGCGCGCTGGAGGAGCAGGGGGTGGCCGCGCTGGAGTCGGAGCGGGTATACCGGAATCCCGTGAAGCACAAAGAGCAGGCTCGAAAGGAGATCACATTTACAGAAGAACAGCAGAATGCGGTGGAGCATTTCTGGGAAGACTATGAAAACAGGCGGTACAGAACCTACCTGATCCACGGCGTCACCGGAAGCGGCAAGACGGAGGTCTATATCGAGATGATCCGCCGGGTGGCGGAGACGGGGCGGCAGGCCATTGTGCTGATTCCCGAGATTGCGCTGACCTTCCAGACCGTCATGCGGTTTTACCGATGCTTCGGGGACCGGGTGTCTATCATGCATTCCCGGCTCTCCGCCGGGGAGCGGTACGACCAGATGATGCGGGCGAAGGAGGGGAAGATCGACGTAATGATCGGGCCCAGATCCGCGCTGTTTACCCCGTTTCCCGATTTGGGGCTGGTGGTCATCGACGAAGAACATGAAAATACCTACAAAAGCGAGCAGGTCCCCCGCTATCACGCCAGGGAAACGGCCATTGCCCGGGCGGTGATGGAGCATGCCAGCGTGGTGCTTGGCTCTGCCACGCCGTCGCTGGAAGCCATGTACCGGGCAAAAGCCGGAGAGTACACGCTGCTGGAATTGAAAAACCGCTCCGGGCAGCAGGAACTGGCACAGGTACATATCGCAGACCTGCGGACGGAACTGAAAAACGGAAACCGCTCCATACTGAGCATCCGGCTTCAGGAGCTGATGGCGGACCGTCTGGAAAAAGGAGAACAGATCATATTGTTTTTAAACCGCCGGGGATATGCGGGCTTTGTGTCCTGCCGGGAATGCGGCCATGTGGCAAAATGCCCCCACTGCGACGTGTCTTTGTCCTCCCATCGGAATAAAGGGCTGGTCTGCCACTACTGCGGATACGAGGAGGAAAAGCCGGAGCGCTGTCCGGCCTGCGGCTCCCGGCACATCGGGGAATTTCGGGCCGGTACCCAGCAGATTGAGGACATTGTAAAGGCACAGTTTCCGCAGGCCCGGGTGCTGCGGATGGATATGGACACCACCCGGGAAAAGGACGGCCACGAAAAGATACTCTCCGCATTTGCCAATGAGGAAGCGGACGTGCTGGTAGGAACCCAGATGATCGTGAAGGGGCATGATTTTCCCAATGTGACCCTGGTAGGCATCCTGGCCGCGGATATGTCCCTGTACGCGGACGATTACCGGGCCGGGGAGCGGACCTTCCAGCTTCTGACCCAGGCCGCGGGACGCTCAGGCAGAGGAAGCAGAAGGGGGGAGGCGGTGATCCAGACCTACAGCCCCGAGCACTATGCCGTCGTGACCGCTGCGGCCCAGGATTACGAAGCTTTTTACCAGGAGGAGATCCGTTACCGGGAGCTGATGGGCTATCCGCCGGTGGAAAATCTGCTGGCGGTGCTGGCAAGCTGCCCGGACGAGGCGCATCTGGAAACCGGCTGCAGATTTTTAAAGGAATATGCCGTCCGGGTCACGGGCAGGGAGCGGGTGGACCTGATCGGCCCGGCCAGCCCGGGAATCGGAAAAATTAATGATATATATCGAAAAGTACTCTACCTAAAAGCAGAAAGATATGATACACTAGTAAGGATGAAAAATCGACTGGAACAATATATTGAAGTAAACGCCGGATTTGACACAATGCGGATTCAGTTTGACTTCAACCCCATGCAGGTGTTTTAAAGAGGCGGGGCAATACATTTATGATTAGACTAGGAGGATATGAAGAGTATGGCAATAAGAGAGGTTCGTGAGATCGGGGACGAGATTCTGACAAAGCCGTGCAAGGCGGTTCCGAAGATGACCCTCCGCACGAAAATTTTGATCCATGATATGCTGGATACCATGTATGAAAAATCCGGTGTGGGACTGGCGGCCCCCCAGGTGGGGATTTTGAAGCAGATCGTCGTAATCGACATCGGGGACGGCCCGCTGGTGCTGATCAATCCCCAGGTGGTGGAGAGTTCCGGAGACCAGACCGGAGAGGAAGCCTGCCTGAGCGTGCCGGGCAAATACGGAATCGTGTCCAGGCCCTATTACGTGAAGGTGCGGGCCCATAACGAGGATATGGAAGAAGTCGAGATCGAAGGCGAAGAGCTTTTAGCCAGGGCCCTGTGCCATGAGATCGATCATTTATCAGGGAAGCTGTACGTATATCAGACAGAGGACGGGCTTCATGACGCCGTTCCTGAGGAGGAAGAATAGATGAAAGTGCTGTTTATGGGAACCCCCGATTTTTCCGTCGGGACGCTGGAAGCGCTGGCGGACGCAGGCCATGAAGTGTGCCTGGCCGTGACCCAGCCGGATAAGCCCAAAGGGCGGGGGAAGGAAATGCAGTTCCCGCCGGTGAAGGAGGCGGCCATGAGACGCGGGATTCCCGTTTTTCAGCCTAAAAGGGTGCGGACGCCGGAAAGCGTGGAATATCTGAAAAGCTTCCAGGCGGATGTGTGCGTGGTTGTGGCATTCGGCCAGATCCTTACAAAGGAGCTTCTGGACATGACGCCCTTTGGCTGCATCAATGTTCATGCCTCGCTTCTGCCGAAATACCGCGGGGCGGCGCCCATCCAGTGGGCCATCCTCCGGGGTGAGGAGGTGACGGGCGTGACCACCATGCAGATGGATGAAGGCATCGACACAGGGGATATGCTCCTTAAGACAGAGGTGCCCATCACCCCGGAAGAGACCGGGGAGAGTCTCCACGATAAGCTTGCAGCGGCAGGCGCGCAGCTTGCGGTGCGGACATTGGAGGAGTTAGAGGCGGGAACCCTGCGTCCCATAAAGCAGGGAGAAAGCCCCACCCCCTACGCGAAAATGCTGGATAAAAAGATGGGAAGCATCGACTGGAGCCGTCCTGCGGCCGAGATCGAACGGTTGGTGCGGGGACTCAATTCCTGGCCCAGCGCCTATACCCATTGGAACGGAAAAGTCATGAAAATCTGGAAAACCGGTGTGAAATCCGCTCAAAGCGGGGATACTACGCAGCAGGCGGCGCCCGGAACGATCCTGGAGGTGGAAAAGGACTCGTTTTCGGTACAGACCGGGGACGGCGTGCTAGTGGTTCAGGAGGTTCAGCTTCCCGGAAAGAAGCACATGGAGGTCCAGGCATTTCTGCGGGGCAATACGGTGGTGCCGGGGACGGTGCTGGCTTCCGGCGATTGAGTGCGCGGCCGAGAGCAGATACAGAAAGGAATTAAGAAATGGGAATGTTTTATTTGGGATATGATTCAACGTATATTTTGGTTTTGATCGGAGTGGCCTTATGTCTCCTTGCATCATCCCGCGTGAACAGCGTGTTTCGCAGATATTCCTCTGTCCGGAGCCGTTCCGGGATGACTGGGAGGGAGGCGGCGGAGAAGATCCTCAGGGCAAACGGGATCTACGATGTGACAGTGCGCCATATTCCCGGAAACCTGACGGACCATTACGACCCGAGAAATAAAACACTGGGGCTTTCGGATGCGACCTATGGCTCGGCTTCGGTGGCGGCCATCGGCGTAGCGGCCCACGAATGCGGCCACGCGGTGCAGCATGCCACAGGGTACGCGCCGCTGAAATTCCGGGGCGCCCTGGTTCCGGTGGCAAACTTCGGTTCCGCCATAGCCTGGCCGCTGATCCTGATCGGGCTGGTGATCAACAGCAATTCGGCGTTTCTGTTTATTGACCTGGGGATTCTGCTGTTTTCCGCGGCAGTGCTGTTCCAGATCGTAACCCTGCCGGTGGAGTTCAACGCCTCCAACCGGGCCGTGAATGCGCTGGAGAAAAGCGGCATGCTGTATCCCGAGGAGATCCGGCAGACGAAAGCGGTGCTCGGCGCGGCGGCCCTGACTTATGTGGCAAGCGCGGCATCTGCTATCCTGCAGCTCTTACGTCTGATCATCATCGGAGGAAGAAGAAGGAATGACTAAAATCAAACCCGTCAATGAGCGGGAGCTGGTGCTGGGAATCCTCATGGAAGTGACGGAGAAGGGGCAGTACAGCCACCTGGTCATTAGGGACGTCCTGGGAAAGTACCAGTATCTGGATAAAAAGGAGCGGGCCTTTATCACAAGGGTGACGGAGGGCACGCTGGAGCACATGATCGAACTGGACTACATTTTAGACCAGTTTTCCAAAGTGAAAGTCAAAAAGATGAAGCCCGTGATCCGCAACATCCTGCGGAGCGCGGTCTATCAGCTCAAATACATGGATACGGTGCCGGATTCCGCCGTCTGCAACGAGGCGGTTAAGCTGGCCGTGAAAAAAGGCTTTTCGGGGCTGCGGGGATTTGTCAACGGCGTCCTGCGGAGCACATCCGCAGGGCTTGGACAGGTGCGGTACCCGTCAGACCCTGTGGAAGGGCTCTCCGTCCGGTATTCCATGCCTGTGTGGATTTTAAAGCTTTGGCTGCAGAGCTATGACAGGCAGACGGTGGAAACCATGCTGGAGGAGTTTCAGAAGGAGAAGCCCTTGACCGTCCGTGTCCGGCCCTCTCTTGAGAACATCGGGGAGGGCGGCGGACGGCCTCCCAGAGGGACGGGGGCAGAAGCGGTGTGGCCGGAAGTCTTAAAACTGCAGAAAGAGCTGGAAGGGGAGGGAATCCGCCTGGAACCCCATCCCTATCTGCCCTATGCCTGCTATCTCTCAGGCCAGGATTATCTGGGGGATCTGCAGAGTTTCAGGGAGGGGCGTTTTTCCGTACAGGATGTAAGCTCCATGCTGGTCTGCGAGATGGCGGCGCCGAAGCCCGGGGACGTGGTCATCGATGTCTGCGCCGCGCCCGGAGGAAAGGCCGTTCACATGGCGGAAATGCTCCGGGGTACGGGATCTGTGGAGGCCCGGGATCTGACCGCTTATAAAACAGGGCTGATCCAGGAGAACATTGATCGGTCCGGGCTGTCCAACATACAGGCCCGGCAGATGGACGCCAGGGTTTTGGACGCCGCTTCTGCTGAAAAGGCGGATATTGTGATCGCGGACCTGCCCTGTTCCGGGCTGGGTGTTTTGGGGAAGAAAACAGACCTGAAATACAACGTCACAGAAGAAAGCCTGGAGAGCCTGGTGAAGCTTCAGAGAGAGATCCTGACAGCGGCGAAGGCTTATGTCAGGCCCGGAGGGAAGCTTGTCTACAGCACCTGCACGATAAACCCGTCGGAAAATCTGGAAAACGTACACTGGTTTCTGGAACAGAATCCGGAATTTGCGCTTCGGGATATCCGGGAAAGCCTCTGCGAAGAGCTAAAGGGGGATGTGCAGGAAAAGGGATGTCTGCAGCTTTTGCCGGGAATCCATAAAAGCGACGGCTTTTTTCTGGCATGTATGGAGAAAGGGCTGCCGCAAAGATCAAATTAAGGAAGAAAAACAGGAAACATGAAAAAGGATATCTGTGCATATACATATGAACAATTGCAGGCAGAGATACAAGCCATGGGGGAACAAAAATTCAGGGCAAAGCAGATCTATGAATGGCTGCATGTCCGACTGGCGGAGGATTTTTCGGAGATGACGAACCTCTCCAGGGAGCTCCGCGCCAGGCTGGCGGAGGCGTATGAGATCCTTCCCGTGGTTTTGCTGGAAAAGCGGGAATCCAGGCTGGACGGGACCTGCAAGTGCCTTTTCCGGCTCTGGGACGGTAATGTGGTGGAGAGCGTATGGATGCGCTACAGTTACGGCAATTCCGTGTGTATCTCTTCCCAGGCCGGCTGCCGGATGGGTTGCCGCTTCTGCGCTTCGGGCATCGGCGGCCTGGAACGGAGCCTCTCCCCCTCGGAGATGCTCGGACAGGTCTACCGGCTCCAGAGGATCATGGGGGAGAGGGTCTCCAACGTGGTCGTCATGGGAACCGGGGAGCCGCTGGACAATTACGGCAATCTTCTGACGTTTCTTCACATATTGACCGGGGAACACGGATTACATATCAGCCAGCGCAGCGTCACGGTGTCCACCTGCGGGATCGTTCCCAGGATTTACGATCTGGCCGGGGAGCACCTCCAGATCACGCTGGCCATCTCCCTCCACGGTGCCACCCAGGAGAAAAGGAAGGAATTGATGCCTGTGGCAAACGCGTACGGCCTGGAAGATCTGCTCTCGGCCTGCGACGCGTATTTTGCGGAAACTGGACGGCGGATCACATTCGAGTACAGCCTCATCCGCGGGGTCAACGATACAGAGGATGACGCCCGGGAACTGATTCGGATTCTGGGCCCCAGAAATTGCCATTTGAACCTGATCCCCGTAAATGCGGTAAAAGAATATAATCTGAAGCAGCCTGACAGGAAAAATGCACAGAATTTCAAAAATAAACTTGAAAAATATGGGATAAATGTTACACTAAGAAGAGAAATGGGCGCGGACATCGACGGTGCCTGCGGCCAGCTCAGAAGAAGTTATGTACAGACACGGATAGAGGAGGCAGAGATATGAGGACATTTTCAATCACTGATGTAGGGATGGTAAGACAGGTGAATCAGGACTATGTCTATACAACCGACAATCCGCTGGGCCCTCTTCCGAATCTGTTTGTGGTGGCGGATGGAATGGGAGGCCATCAAGCCGGAGATTACGCCTCAAAGTATACGGTAGAGGTGCTGAAAAGGGAACTGGGACAGAGCCGGGAAGAAGATGTGGAAAAGGCTCTCGTCTCCGCGATCAAAAAGGCAAATCAGGAGATCATCAAAAAGGCGTCCCAGGACCCCCATCTCAAGGGAATGGGAACGACGGTCGTGGTGGCGACGATCGTCCGGCAGATGATGTATTTTGCAAATGTAGGTGACAGCCGGCTGTATCTCATCAACCAGGGCATCACCCAGCTTACGAAGGACCACTCTCTGGTGGAAGAAATGGTACGTCTCGGCGGTATCAAGCCGGAGGAGGCGAAGCACCATCCGGATAAAAATATCATTACCCGCGCGATCGGGGCAAAGGATACGGTAGATGTGGATTTTTACGAGCATCGTCTGAAAAAAGGGGACATCATACTGATGTGCACGGACGGACTCAGCAATATGGTGGAGGACGAGGAGCTGTTCCATATTGTGCAGGGGGGACGGGATATCGTGGAAGCAGGCACATCCCTTGTGGCGGCGGCAAAAGAAAACGGTGGTACCGACAATATTGGAGTCGTGCTGACGGAACCGTTTACGGATGAGGTGACTATATGTTGAAGGAAGGAATATTTTTAGGAAAACGCTATGAGATTCTTGAGCGGGTAGGCTCAGGGGGTATGGCGGATGTTTATAAAGGGAAGGATCATAAGCTGAACCGGTATGTGGCGGTGAAGGTGCTCAAGAGCGATTACCGCTCGGACGAGATCTTTATCCAGAAGTTCTTAAGCGAAGCCCAGGCGGCGGCCGGCCTGATGCATCCCAATGTGGTCAATGTATACGATGTGGGACAGGATCGGGGCCTGTACTATATGGTCATGGAGCTGGTGGAAGGCATCACGCTGAAGGACTATATCGAGAAAAAGGGACAGCTTTCGGCAAATGAGACCATCAGCATTTCCATCCAGATGGCGACCGGAATCCAGGCGGCCCACGACCAGCATATTATCCACCGGGATATCAAGCCCCAGAATATTATCATTTCCATAGACGGCAAAGTGAAGGTGACGGATTTCGGCATTGCGAGGGCCACCACCTCAACCCAGACCATCAGCACCAACGTGATGGGCTCGGTGCACTATACTTCGCCGGAGCACGCCAAGGGCGGCAATGTGGATGAGAAGAGCGACATCTATTCCGCCGGGATCACCATGTATGAGATGATCACCGGACATGTGCCCTTTGACGGGGATTCCACGGTATCCGTGGCGATCAAGCACCTGCAGGAGGAGATCCCTTCCCCTGTGAAGGAGGTGCCGGAGATCCCCTACAGCCTGGAATGCATCATTTTAAAATGTACGCAAAAGAATGCGGAACGCCGGTATCAGAACTGCCAGGAGCTGATCATGGACTTGAAGCGTTCCTTGGTAGACCCGGAAGGGGATTTTGTGAATAACCCGGAATATATACCTGGAGGTGATGAGACGATCATGATGTCAGATGAAGACAAGAGACGAATCCAGAACAGGAATAATTACCAGCAGGATTACTACGAGGAAGAAGAGGACTATGGCGGCGGTTACGGGGATGACGGCTACGGCGACGACGAGTACGACGATTACGAGGACGACTATGAGCGCAGCCGCGGAAACGGCGACGGCAGCGGTTCGGTGGTCGGCACGGTTCTGAAGGTGGTGGTGACGCTGGCAATCATTGTCATTGCGGCGGTCATTATCTTTATGGTTGTAAAGTCCGAGGGATTTTTTGACAAAATGTCCATAGACAGCCCCATCAAGGAGGAGGAAGAGACGAAGCAGGTCAGCGTGCCCTATCTGATCGGTCTGACGGAGGACGAGGCAAAGGATGCGCTTTCCAAGGAGGGGCTTGGGTATGGCGTATCAGAAAGAGTACAGTCCGATGAATTTGAGCGGGGACAGATTATCAGCCAGAGTCCGGAAGCGGATCAGAAGGTGGACGTCAATACGGAGATTTTAGTTTCGGTCAGCATCGGCAAGGCAATTGAGAAGAAAAAGGTGCCGGAGGTGGCCGGACAGGATGAGGCGGCTGCCAAGAATATGATGGCCAACAGCGGCTTTGTGGTGGAAGTGGAACAGCGGGAAGACGACAATGTTCCGGCAGGAAAGGTGATTACCACAGCGCCCGCAGGCGGCGTCGAGGTGGTAGAAGGCACGAAGATCATCCTCTATGTCAGCAAGGGTTCCAACAAAGTGACGGTGCCGTCCCTGAAAGACATGACCAAGGAGCAGGCAGCCAACTTGCTCGCGAGTATGGAGCTTACAGGAAGCGTATCCGGGGAAGAGTTCAGCGACGATGTGGAAGAGGGCAAGATCATCAGCCAGAGCCCTGCAGCCGGGGAGAAAGTGCCCAAGAATACGCCGATCACATATGTGGTGAGCAAAGGGAAGGAAGATAAGGACGACGACAAAGACAAAGATCCCGACCGTCCGGGATATCCGGGCAGCAGCGGCGGCGACATGCCGAATGTCAAAGGCATGGAGGCCGGATACGCAATAAGCATACTGGACAGCTACGGATATCCGGCAAGCATAATCGACTATGAAACCAACAGTACGATGATCTCCGGTTATGTCATTTCACAGACCTTATATGATGACGGAACGGTGGGGCTGGTGGTCAGCCAGAATTAAAATCAAAAAGAAGTGTTCCGGAGATGCTGCACCAGAGCATTTCCGGAACATGGATTTGCAGAGACGAAAGGACTTGAATGAAAGGAAAGATCGTGAAAGGGATTGCCGGATTCTACTACGTTAACGTGGCAGAATCCGGCCTTTATGAGTGTAAGGCAAAAGGGATCTTCCGAAAGGAAAAGATCAAGCCCCTGGTCGGAGACGAGGTGGAGATCGAGATATTGGACGAAACAGCGGGGACGGGCAATCTGGAACGTATCCTGCCCAGGAAAAATGAACTGATCCGGCCTGCCGTGGCGAACATCGACCAGGCACTGGTCATTTTTGCCGTCACCGATCCAAAGCCCCATTTTCATCTGCTGGATCGGTTTCTGGTCATGATGGAGAGGAAAGAGATCCCGGTGGTGCTTTGCTTTAACAAGAAGGACATTGCGAAGCCCAGGGAAGCCGCGGCGCTTGGGGAGATCTACAAAGCCTGCGGTTATCCGGTGATTTTGACCAGCGCCCTGACGATGGAGAACCTGGAGGGCATCCGGGAGGCGCTGCGGGGAAAGACGACGGCGGTCGCCGGCCCTTCCGGGGTGGGAAAATCCTCCCTGATCAACCTGCTGCAGCCGGAAGCACGGATGGAGACAGGCAGCATCAGCCGGAAGATCGCCAGGGGAAAGCATACCACCCGGCATTCGGAGCTGATCTATATCGAAGAGGGTTCTTACATCATGGACACGCCGGGGTTCAGTTCCCTGTATGTCAATGACTTTGGCGAGGAAGACCTGAAAATGTATTTTCGGGAATTTGTGCCCTTTGAAGGGCGCTGCAGGTTCAACGGATGCAGCCATGTCCATGAACCGGGATGCGCGGTGAAGGCGGCTGTGGAGGACGGGCAGATTCACAGAAGCCGGTATGAGAATTATCTGGAAATGTACCGGGAGCTGAAGGAAAAGAAGAAATATTAGAAGGAGTTTGAGATGAAAAGAATTTTGGCTCCGTCGATCTTATCGGCGGATTTTAAGGTGTTGGGAGAGCAGATGCAGCTTTGTGCGGACGGAGGAGCCGAATATCTGCATTTTGATGTGATGGACGGGATGTTCGTGCCGAATATCTCGTTTGGGATTCCGGTGCTGGAATGTGTGAAGGGATTCGCAGGGATGGTGATGGATGTGCATCTCATGATCCAGGACCCCATCCGTTATGTGGACAAGTTCTGCGACGCCGGGGCGGATATTGTGAATGTCCACTATGAAGCCTGCGGCGATCTTCAGGCCGTCCTGGACAAGATCCACGGCCGGGGACGGAAAGCGGGGATCACGATTAAGCCCGCCACGCCGGTGGAGGTGCTTGTGCCGTATCTGGACCAGGCAGAGCTGTTCCTCATCATGTCGGTGGAGCCGGGGCTGGGGGGACAGGCGTTTATCCCCTCTTCGCTGGATAAGATCCGAACGCTTCGGGCGCTTTTGGAGAAACGGGGGCTTCATGCAGATCTGGAGGTGGACGGCGGAGTATACCACAGCAATGTCCGGGAAGTCCTGGATGCGGGAGCCAATGTGATCGTGTCCGGATCGTCCGTATTCCGGGGGGATATTCTGGAAAATGTTTCAGGCTTTATGGAGATCTTTAAAGAGTATACCCAGGATTCCTGACATGGATGCACGGCCGTTTCATGAGGTATGCCCAAGGGCACCCCATCATGGCCATTCGGCCGTTTTTATGAGGTATACCCAAGGGCACCCCATTATGGCCATTCGGCCGTTTTAAGAGGTATGAAGTATGAATAAGCGTACAGTGATTGTCAGCGGAGGACTGCTGGAGGAAGCGTTTGTATTGGATGTTTTGAAAAGTGAAGAGACAGAATTTATTGTAGCGGCAGACCGCGGCCTGGCATTCCTGTATGAGCATCAGATCCTTCCGGATTATATTGTGGGGGATTTTGACAGCACGCCGGAGGAGGTCCTATCCTATTACCGCAGGGAGACGAAGATCCCCATTCGGAAGTTTAATCCGGTGAAGGACGCTTCAGATACGGAGATTGCGCTGCGGCTCTGCCTGGAGCTGGGCAGGGGGAATGTGGTGATCCTGGGGGCAACCGGAAACCGGGCGGATCACCTCTGGGCCAATGTGCAGACATTGAAGATCGCAATGGATGCGGGAGTGAAGGCGCGGATTTTGGACTGCTGCAACCAGATCCGCCTGCTGAACCATGCCGTTACCCTACACAGGGAAGATGCCTTCGGGCCCTATTTTTCGGTGTTTCCGCTGGCCGGGGCGGTAGAGGATTTTAACATCAGCGGGGCGAAGTATCCGCTGCGCCACCATCTGCTCACACCCTACGACAGCCTGTGCGTCAGCAATGAATTTGCGGAGGATGAGGTGGAGATCTCTTTTCCGAAAGGGGAAGTGATTTTGATGGAGACAAGGGATACAAAACAAGAATTATAAAGAATGCCGTTTTTAAAGCATTTCAAGGAGGTATTTACAAAATATGAAACTAGGTATTGTGGGCTTGCCCAATGTAGGAAAAAGTACGTTATTTAACTCACTGACCAAGGCAGGAGCGGAGTCGGCCAATTATCCGTTCTGTACCATCGACCCCAACGTGGGCGTGGTGACTGTGCCGGACGAACGGCTCAACGTCCTGGGGGAGATGTACCATACCAAAAAGATCGTGCCTGCAGTCATCGAATTTGTGGATATTGCAGGTCTGGTGAAGGGCGCTTCCAAGGGGGAGGGCTTAGGGAACCAGTTTCTGGCCAATATCCGGGAGGTGGACGCCATTGTCCATGTAGTCCGCTGTTTTGAGGACAGCAACATTGTCCATGTGGACGGTTCCATCAATCCGCTGCGGGACATCGAGACCATCAACCTGGAGCTGATCTTTTCCGATCTGGAAATCCTGGAGCGGAGGATCGCCAAGACCACCAAGATGTCGAGAAATGACAAGACGGCCGCGAAAGAACTGGAATTTTTGAACCGGGTCAGGGCGCATCTGGAAGAGAGCAAGCTGGCAAAGACATTTCAGGCGGAAAATGAGGACGAGGAAGGCTGGCTTGCGGAGTACAATCTGCTGACCGCGAAGCCGGTGATCTTTGCAGCCAATGTATCCGAGGACGACCTGCCGGACGACGGCGCATCCAACGAAGGCGTCCGGGCCGTGCGGGAGTACGCAGAGCAGGAGGACTGCCGGGTATTCGTAGTCTGCGCGCAGATCGAGCAGGAGATCGCGGAGCTGGACGACGAAGAAAAGAAAATGTTTTTGGAAGATTTAGGTTTAGAAGAGTCCGGATTGGAAAAACTAATAAAAGCAAGCTACAGCCTGCTGGGCCTGATCAGCTATCTGACGGCGGGAGAGCCGGAGGTGCGGGCATGGACCATCAAAACAGGGACCAAGGCGCCCCAGGCGGCGGGAAAGATCCACTCAGACTTCGAACGGGGCTTTATCCGCGCGGAGATCGTGAGCTACGACGACCTGATGGCCTGCGGGACGCACGCGGCGGCCAAGGAGAAGGGACTGGTCAGGCTGGAAGGCAAGGAATATGTGGTACAGGACGGAGATATCATTTTGTTCCGATTTAATGTATAATCCTGAATGCGCAAAGGCCGGCATGAGGGTATGGAGGTTTGGTGCATCACCAAAATGGGCGTCGGCGGGAACAACCAGCCTTTGCCGGAGGCGGCATGGCCGCCGTAGAGATACCGAACCTGGAAGGAGTGTGTAGAATATGCATGAAAGTATCGCTTTTCCGAATCTGGGAATCGAATTTGAACATGTGGGAAAATCCATCTCGGTCTTTGGCTTTGAGATCGCATTTTATGGAATCATCATCGGTCTGGCAATCCTGATCGGATTCGGGATCGCCACTGCGGAGGCAAGGCGGACCCGGCAGAACCCGGAAGACTATATGGATATGGGGCTGATCGGCGTCATCTGCGGGATCGCGGGAGCCAGAATCTATTATATCATCTTTTCCTGGGATATGTACAAGGACAACCTTCTCAGCGTATTTAACCTGCGGGAAGGCGGCCTTGCGATCTATGGGGGCATCATCGGAGCCATCCTTTCCGTGTTGGTCTGCGCGAAGGTGAAGCGGCTTTCGGCACCCCAGATCCTGGACACGGTTGCCATGGCGCTGGTGAACGGACAGATGCTGGGACGGTGGGGGAATTTCTTCAACCGGGAGGTGTTCGGGGGATATACGGACTCCCTGCTTGCCATGCGGCTGCCGCTGGATGCGGTGCGCGGCAGGGATGTGACGGAAGAAATGCGCCAATACATGGAGGTCATCGACGGGGTCAGCTATATCCAGGTGCATCCTACATTTTTATACGAATCGCTCTGGTGCTTAGGCGTATTGCTCTTCCTGTTCTTTTACCGGAAGCATAAAAAATACGAGGGCGAACTGTTCCTGCTCTACCTATTCGGCTACGGGCTGGGCCGGGTATGGATCGAGGGCATCCGTACAGACCAGTTGTTCCTGCCGGGAACCACGCTGCCGGTATCTCAGCTTCTGGCGGGGGGGATGGTGGTGCTGACGGGCATCCTTCTTCTGTATCTGCGGAAGCACCACAAACGGATGCCGCTGCTCAGAGCACACGTAGATTATAAACCGATGCCGCCTAAGATCGAAGGGAATAAAAAGCCCAGGTCAAAGGACCGGCTGTTTAAAAATATGGAATAACGGTGGAACAGCAGCAAAATAAAAAAGCAGCATGTGCAGATTCACTTCTTGCCGAGGGGAATTTACGCATGGCTGCTTTTTTGTGTAAAGGAAAAATCTTCTGCCGGAAACCCGGCGGTTCAGGGCTCAATATCCCAGACTGCGGTCCACCATCGTTCCATTGGCGGCATTGATAGTCAGGAAACTTTGGTCAGGGATACCTTCTTTCGTGCGGCTGTTTCCGGACTCTTCATTGACCAGCCGTTCTTTGGTTCCGAAGAAATCCCAGACCGGAACCAGGATACCGCTTGTATTGTCCGTATCCGGATCATAGATTCTTGTATAACCCAGCACGGCTTTTGTTACGTCCAGCCTGATGGATTCGCCGGGTGAGACATAGTCGGAGTATTTGATCCGGGCCATATTCTCGAAAATATCTGCAATCTCAGGGAAGGAAAGCAGCGTGACATTGTCGATCTGCTGTTCTTCCACCTGATAAAGATTCAGAATCTCCGCTTGCTGCAGCCCGTCTTTGTTCACACAGAAGTACACTTTTTCATAGCCCCAGGGTGCCGTCGTGCTGTCCATGGATGGCATGGAAAGGCCGGGATCAACTTCATCTGTGACGGGAAAACCCTGGATATCCCTTGTGTAGCTGATCCGGTATCCGGCTTCCGAATAGGGATAGGATATCGGGGGGCCGCTGGGATGGAGCCGGCCCAGGCTCAGTGCAGTGTTTTTTGCGGAGAAGTCCGTAAGTCCCAGCTTTTCCATATACCGGTCTGCGATCTCCACCGCCTGCTTTTCAGTGATTCCGGCCATTTCTTCTGCTTTTTCCCGGGAAGGAAAATCATTTTCCATAGAATAATATCCGCCCTCCAACTGATAATCATACAAAGAATAATTCCATTCCAGTGGGGAGTTATCCGTTCCGGCCCGGGATATTTTGATGTCCATGGAATTTGCAGGGCCCGCCTTCATAGAATAACGGTACGCGCTTCCATCCAGCTCCACCGCGCCTTCGAAATATCTGGAAGAGGAATCTCCGGTATCGTCTTCGGAAAGGACAGGAGTTACCTTTGTTTTTTCGATGGTTTCCGGCGTATTGTCATACTCTTTCTCATATATGGAAATGCTTTCCTGCAGGTTAAAATACTGCTCCGGATTTTCCCAGCCTTCCTCCTGTGCATAGGCAATGTATCCGTACGGGTCCAGATTTCCTTCGGCCTCATAAGCCTTAAGCTCGTTTATCCGTTCCTGGATTTGTTCCTTGGAAAACCGAAAATAGGAATCTCCGTCATAGATAGGGGCGTCTCCGAAAAAGGTCTCCGTCACCTGGGAGATCCATGCCTCGTCAAAGGGCTTCTGGCTGACCTTCCAGAGCGGGATCTGGGTCACATCAGGAACCGTGACCTGCGCATGGCAGGAAAGCTGAAACCTGTTGTCGTCGCTGGCCGCCGAGGCTTCGTATGTATCCGGTACCTGGAGATGCCTGGCCAGTGTACTGCCGTCGGCAGCAGGCTCCAAAGGATCGGCTTTCTCATAATTCTCCAGGCTTGGCCCCTTCTTTTCGCGGACAAGGGGATGCTCCGGCGTCTTCGCGTGTCCCTGAGCTATTCCGGACAGCTGCGCGCATCCCTGAGCCATTCCGGACAGCAGCGCGCCGCAGAGCAGCAGGGAGAGTAGTTGTTTGCGTTTCATAGATGATACCTCCTTATATGATCAACGATTTGTTTCTGCAAAAAAAGTGTGTTTGTTTTTTGAACCCGGGTTGTTTTGGGGACAGTTTTATTATACTAAAGGTTATGTAATCAAGTCATCAACAAGTTGTA
The DNA here is from genome assembly GCF_003885045.1 of Schaedlerella arabinosiphila. Taxonomy (GTDB): domain Bacteria; phylum Bacillota; class Clostridia; order Lachnospirales; family Lachnospiraceae; genus Schaedlerella; species Schaedlerella arabinosiphila. The sequence goes on from NZ_RHJS01000002.1 coordinate 1,074,455, forward strand.
ACCAAAATGTAAAAGTAATTCCAATTCAGTGACCGCGGCATCGGCATAGGATATTTCCGTATAACATTCCCCATTGCTCCGCCTGTGAAAACGCCTTGTAATAGGAAATGTTTTTGTATATAATGAATATGGAAATACTGAAAAAAATCCGTCCGCTGCGGATGAATGGGGTCAGCCTGCCAGAAATCCGACGCCTGAAAGGAGTGCAAAATGCTTTCGATTTTTTATGGAGACATGCCGGAGGCGGTGTATAATACTGCGGCATATTTTAAATATGATTATGAAGACGATTGGATTACAGATCCATTTGTGAAGGAAATGATCCTGGATGTGGACAAATCGACCGTACTGGACAGCGGCGTGATTGACAGCCCTGTCCTTGGAAAAATTCCGCCCCTCGGACTTTCCGGCGGCGTGAAAACGCTGATTCTGATAAAATTTAATCATTCGAAGATATTTAATGCTTCGACATGCGGTGATAATTGCGCGCGCTGGCTTCTGAAAATAGCGGAAAAGGAAGACCGGACAATCAATTTGCGGCATTTACTGCGGTTCGGAGATGAACCTTTTACAATTCGGATATTAAATACAGGCCAGATCGTACATTCGACGAAAGAATTGGTGCCTGCAGCCGGGGAATTTGTCTAAGGGGAGGATGAAAATGCGGGGAGTACACAGAGTGGTCGTTTCTTCAAAACGGCTTCGCTACGATTTTCAGATAAGGCGCAATATAACGATTGTTCGCGGAGACAGTGCAACAGGAAAGACAACGCTTGTTGATATGATCTGGGAATATACCAACAATCCTTCCGGAAGTCCGGTAGAACTTGTCTGTGATAAAACCTGTTCTGTGCTGACAGGCACATTATGGAAAGAACAGCTTTCAGGGATACGGGACAGTATCGTGTTTATTGACGAAGGAAACGAGTTTGTACGGTCAGCTGACTTTGCAAAAGAAATACAGGGAACGGATAATTATTATGTAATCGTATCCCGTGAAGCGCTTCCGGCGCTACCGTATAGTGTAGAGGAAATATACGGCATCCGTACATCCGGAAAATATGGGACCTTAAAACAAAGCTATCATGAATTTTACAGGATTTATGGTACAGATGCTGTGAAAACAGAGGTAAAACCGGAAACAGTCATTACAGAGGATCGAAATTCGGGTTATCAGTTCTTTCAGTCCATATGCAGTGAGCATGATTTGGAGTGCTGTTCGGCAGATGGAAAATCAAACATTTTTCGTCTGCTGAAAGAGAGGAAAGAGGAACGGGTACTTGTGATTGCCGACGGCGCAGCCTTTGGGCCGGAAATGGATAGGGTGTTGCAGTTGTTGACAGAAAGAGAAAATTCTGCATTATATCTGCCGGAATCTTTCGAATGGCTGATATTGTCGTCTGATATTTGGACGGACAATGAAATCAGGGAAATTTTAAGTACGCCGTATGACTACATTGAGAGTAAAGATTTTTTTAGCTGGGAGCGATATTTCACCGCTTTGCTGATTGAAAAAACAAAGGGAAGTTATCTTGCGTATTCCAAAAAGAAGCTGAATACACGTTATTTGAATGATAAAATAAAAGCAGCGGTTCTTTTAAAAATGGAAAAAATTGTGTTGAGTTAATCGGATATAAGGAGTGCAAAATGCTTTCGATTTTTTATGGAGACATTTTTACGCTTACGACAGATTTAAGCCCATTTTATATATCTTCATATGCAAAAAAGGTGCCATTGGCACCTTTTTTGTATTACCGGATCTTTTCCAGCAGAGATTCTCCAATCGTATGCTCCGGCATCTCTAAGCCGAAGTTGTCCGCCACGGTTGCCCCGATGACGGCAAAGGTATCCGCCTCCGGCAGTTTGCCGCTTCCCTGTAAGGAAGGAGAGTAGGCAAGGAAGGGCACCTTCTCACGGGTGTGGTCCGTCCCTGTGTAGGTGGGGTCGTTGCCGTGATCCGCCGTCAGGATCAACAGGTCGTCGTCCCGGAGCAGGTTCAGAAGAACTCCCAGGTTTACGTCAAATTTTTCCAGCTCCCGGGCATAGCCGCCGGGATCTCTGCGGTGTCCCCAGAGGGCGTCAAAATCCACCAGGTTGACGAAGCAGAGTCCGTGGAAATCCTCCTTCGCGGCATCAATGGTCTGCTCCATGCCGTGAACGGAGCTCTTGGATTTCCAGGCTTTTGTGATGCCTTCCCCGTCAAAGATATCTTTGATCTTGCCGATGGAGAGGACGTCCAGCCCATGGTCCTTAAGCAGATTTAATACGGTGGCGTTAAAGGGCTTTAACGCATAGTCATGGCGGTTGCTGGTTCGCTGAAATTCGCCTTTTTTCCGTCCCACATAGGGCCTTGCGATGACCCGGCCGACCTTCCATTCATCCCGCATGGTGAGCTCCCTTGCGATCTCGCAGCAGCGGTAGAGCTCATCCAGGCCGAAGGTTTCTTCATTGCCGCAGATCTGGAGCACGGAATCCGCGGAGGTGTATACGATCATATGCCCTGTGGCGATCTCTTCTTCAGCCAGCTCTTCCAGGATCTCCGTGCCGCTGGCGCTCTTATTGCCGATGATTGTTTTCCCGGTGCGCTTTTCCAGTTCTGCGATCAGTTCCGGCGGGAATCCTGTCTCAGTAAATGTCTGGAAGGGGGTTTTTACCTCCAGCCCCATGATCTCCCAGTGTCCCGTCATGGTGTCCTTCCCGTTGCTTCGTTCGTTCAGCTTCGTATAATATGCCAGCGGCGTCTTTACAGGCTCCACCTGCTTTAAGGGGCAGAGGTTTGCCAGCCCTAACTTCTGCAGGTTGGGGATCTGGAAGGTGTCCGTGGACTGGGAAATGTGTTCCAGAGTGTTCACCCCTGTATCCCCGAAGGCGGGGGAGTCCGGCATGGCTCCCACACCCAGGGAATCCAGCACGATGATAAAGATACGTCGGTATCGTTCCATGTTGTTCATCTCCTTTGCGATAATAGTAAATCATGATTCCGGCGGCAGCGTTTCCGAACCATTGGAACTATTCTATCATGTTTTTCGCCGGAAGGGAATCCTGGGATTTCCAGAATACCGACAGAAATTCCCTCAGCGCCCGTTTCGGATCAACGTCCAGGGCAAAGCCCACATATTCCGCCGGGATGGGCTGCTCCCGCAGATCCGTGACCACCATTCCGCGGCAGTAAGTGCCGCCGCATTCGATCCGCGCCTTCCGTTTTTCCACGCGCACCAGATCCGGGACGACGGCGGCCATCATGGCCAGCGGGTCGTGGAGCGGGCAGTCCCCGATACAGTAGTTTTGATTCCGGTTGCCTTCCCAGTAGTACGTAAGGGCCTGTTTCATATAGTCCACGGCCTTGCGGGAATGGGGGCTGCAGCACTTGTCCAGCCAGTCCATGGCCCCGGTGGTGAAACGGACCTTTTCCGTCACGTCCAGGCCCACGGCGAGGATCTCCATGCCGGACTGGAACACCCGGTCGCAGGCAGCGGGATCGGAGGCAAAATTGGCCTCGCACATGGGGGAGACATTTCCCCGCATGTAGACCGTCCCGCCCATCATCACACAGCGTTTAATCTTTTTCGCAAAAGAAGGGGCTTTGGCAAGAGTACGGGCGATATTGGTCAGGGGCCCCAGGGTGACCAGGACCAGCTCGTGTTCGTATTTCTGCGCCAGCCGGATCTGAAAGTCACAGACATCCTCCTCAAGGAGCGTCCGGCTGCCGGAGGGCAGCTCCACATTGCCCAGCCCGTTATCCCCGTGGATGAAGGCGGTCCGGCCGTCCCACTCGCCCTCCAGGGGCTTTTCAAAACCGCAGACCACAGGGATATCCGGAGCGCCGGCCAGATCCAGGATCTTCAGCGTATTTTCCGCCGCCAGCCGGGCTTCCACGTTGCCGCATACGGTGGTGATCCCGACGATTTCCACATCCTCTTTGTTGAGCGCGTACAGAAGCGCGAGAGAATCATCCACCCCGGTATCCACATCTAAAAGTATTTTGATTCGATTTTGTTTACTCATGCTTTACGATACCAGGCTCAACGCACAGCGGATCATGGCATCCAGCCTGGTTTCCCTTTCTTCATTGGTCAGCGCGCCGCCGTGGTGCATGCTGCTGCCCACGGTGAGAAGGCTCAAAGCGCGCTTGCCGGCCCTTGCGGCGTTGCAGTAGAGGGACAGCGTTTCCATTTCCTGGACGAGAACGCCCATTTTTTCCCAGAGCCCTTTTTCTCCGGGGCTGTCCTCATAAAATACGTCGGAGCAGAAGACGTTTCCCACCTTGTAGGGGATGTGCTGCGCCCTGGCGGCCTGTACCGCCTGCTCCAGAAGCTCATAATCCGCGATGGGGGCGAAGCTTCCCGGCAGATGGTACTGGGCCGTATAATTGGAATTGGTGCAGCAGCCCATGGCAAAGATGACCTGCCCTACCTCCACGTCCCGGTGGACGGCGCCTGCCGTTCCGATGCGGATGATGGTATCCGCCTGGTAATGGTTGAAAAGCTCGTAGGAATAGATTCCCATAGACGGAACGCCCATGCCGCTTCCTTGCACCGATACTTTTTTTCCGTTGTAGTAACCGGTATAACCGTTCATGCCGCGCACCCTGTTGTAGCAGAATACGTCGGTCAGATAATGTTCTGCAATGTATTTTGCGCGCAGAGGATCCCCGGGCATCAGGACAGTACTCCCGATTTGCCCGGCCTCCGCTTCGTTGTGAAATGTGTTCATGTGATTCGTCCTCTTTATGAAATCTGTCCGGCAGACGGGGAGCCTGCGGGTGAGGCTCCGACGCCGGGTACTATGACATGCTCATCGTCCGCTCATTTTTTCTGCGGATAGGCAGTTCGTGCTGGTTGGGACTGAAAAATAATTTCTGTGAAAGCACGGGGACGTCAAATTCCGAATACAGGACTTCTTCCAGGATCAGGAGGGGATATTCCTCCTCAATCTGCAGAATCCCGGAGAGCCGTTCCCTGGTAAGCCCCATCCGGAAACGGGACTCGCTGTAGAGCCCGGTTGTCTGGAGGAATTTCGTATAAAATGCATACACCGCGTCGGTGTCCTCCAGATCCACATTGTGCTGGTCCAGAATTTCATGAGGCATATAGATCATGGCAAAGCCAGCCGGAGCCTCCTCGGTATAATAAGTAATATTGATCACAGCCACGATGCTGGAGGGACGCAGCTTCAACACCTCCTGATGCTTTTTGGTGGGAGGCTGGAAGCCGATGGTAGTCTCCGTCCGCACAATGGGCTGGATGCAGAAATCCGCAATGGGATTGCCCAGTTTTTCCAGTCCGTTTTTACAGATATCCTGATTGGAAAGCACGATATTTCCCTTTCCCTGATGATTCATGATCAATCCGTCTTCCTGTAACAGGAGCATCGCCTGGCGAAGGGTACCTCTGCTGACATCGAGCTGGGCGGCCAGGATATTTTCCCCCGGCAGCTTTTCCCCCGGCTGGTATTTTCCGTCGATCAGCCATTGCCGGATGGTTCCGTATACTGTCACATACAGTGGTATCTTTACATTTTTTTCGTTTAAGGTTGTGTCTTTCATTCGCCGTGATGCTCCTTCCTGGTTCTGATACGGCAGCGCGCCGGCTGCAGATTCCGCATATCCGCCGTTTGATGCGTGTTCCTGCCGTATCCTTCGTCTGGTAATAGTATAAAACTAATTTACCAATTTGCCAAGAGCCTCGGGTCCTTTTACTTTTTTTCCGACAAAGAGCAGGATCAGCAAAGTGACCACGTAGGGGAGCATTTGTACGATCTGGGAGGGGATCTCCAGATCCGTAAGGTAAAACCGGGCGGACTGGGCCACCGCAAATACCATGCCGGCCGCTAAGGAGCCCACCGGCTGCCAGCCGCCGAAGATATTGGCCGCCAGCCCCATGAATCCCCGGCCTGCCGTCATGTCCACCACAAACAGGTTGTTTTGGGAAACGGACAGATAAGATCCGGCCAGCCCGGCGATGGCCCCGGCTGCGATCATGGCGGTGTAGCGGTAGCGGTTCACCGGTACGCCTGCGGTCTGCACGGCGTAGGGCTGGTCACCGATGGCGCGGTAGCGCAGCCCGTATTTGGTCCGGTAGAAGACCAGCCAGACGCCTCCCACGATCAGGAACATGAGATACAGGTAAGGCGACTGATCCCGGAACAATGCTCCCAGGACGGGAATGCGGCTCAGGCCCGGAACCGTAATGTTGGGAATGGAAGCTACGGTTTCCGACATGCCTTCCTTCTGCCAGATGGCTTTGAGCATCACCGCGGTGATCCCGCTGGCGAACAGGTTGACGCCTACGCCGACCACCGACTGGTGGGCTTTCCATTTCAGGCAGAAGAGGGCGTACAGCCATCCAGCCAGCCCTCCCAGGAGGATGGAAAACAGAACTCCGGCCAGGGCATTTCCGGTGAAAAAAGAACCCGCGACGCCTGCAAATGCGCCCAGCAGCATCATGCCTTCCACGCCCAGGAGGATGACGCCGCCCCGCTCGGCAATGGTTCCGCACAGCGCGCCCAGCACGATGGGAACAGAAAGCTGCAGAGTCAGGCTTAAAAAGTTATTGATGATCTCCATAAATTTTCCCTCTCTTCTTTATTTTTTGGCAGCAGACAGCTTTGCGGCCTGCTGTTTCGGATCAGTGCTGTTTTGCACGGCTTTGCTTCTGCCATTTGATCAGTTCGGGAGCCGCCACGAACAGGATGACCAGACTCTGGACGACAGTCACCATATTGGTGGAAACCATGGTTTCCCGGCTCATGCGCAGCGAGCCCATGTCCATGATGCCGAACAGGAATGCGGTCAGCATGACCCCGGCGGGGTGGTTTCTGCCCAGGATGGCTACGGCGATTCCCGTAAATCCAAAGGAAGGGGAGAAGCCTTCGATGAACCGGTGGTATTTTCCAAAGACCTCCGTCACCCCGGCCAGCGCGGCGATCCCTCCGCTTAAGAGCATGGAGGTGATCAGGTACATGTTGACCTTGATGCCCGCGGTCCGGGAGGCATTGGGGTTGGCGCCTACGGCCCGGAGCTTGAAGCCGGCTGAGGTTTTCCAGAGGAAAATGTACATCAGGACAGCCGTCAGGATGAGCAGCAGCAGGGCATAGGTGAGCTGGGTCCTGGGCAGCAGCCGGCCGAACCAGATGGATTCCGGGATCAGCTCGGTCTGGGCGGTGGAGCCCTCCACCTTATAAGGGCCGTTTACCAGCCAGGAGGTGAACAGGGTGCAGATGTAGTTCAGCATGATGGCCACGATCACTTCGCTGGTATTGAATTTTGCCTTAAAAATACCCGGGACGCAGCCCACCAGCATTCCGGCCCCGATTCCGGCTGTGATGCTGACAGCCAACAAAAGGGGGGCCGGCAGGAAGGAGAACCAGAGGGCGAACAGGACGCTGGCCATGGCTCCGGCGTGGAGCTGTCCCTCGGCTCCGATGTTGAGCATGCCGCAGCGGGAACCCAGGGCCACCGCAAGCCCGGTGAAGGCAAGGGGAATGCTCTTGCTGACGGTATTGGCCAGCGCCTGGGGAGAGCCCAGGGCGCCTTCGATCAATGCGCCGTATGCAATCAGCGGGGACTCTCCGGATATGAGAATAAAACATGCTCCGATCAACAGGGCCAGCAGAATCGCTGCCAGTGACTTCACAAGCTCCGAAATATTTTTTGGATTCTTCATGTTAGGATACCTCCTGCTTTTTTCCGGCCATAAATAAACCGATTTCTTCTTTTGTGTAGGCTCCGTTTTCAAACTGGGCACAGGCTTCCCCCTCGTAGAGAACGGCGATGCGGTCGCTTAAGTTCATGATCTCGGAAAGCTCCGCGGAGATGAGCAAAATAGCCTTTCCCTGGTTCCGCAGGTCCAGAAGGGTCTTATGTACCCGCTCAATGGCGCCGATGTCCAGTCCGCGGACAGGCTGGGCCACCAGCACCACCCCCGGGTCGTGGCTGATCTCCCGGCCAAGGATGACCTTCTGCTGGTTTCCCCCGGAGAGCTGGCCGATCTGCTGGTCGATGCCCGCTACCTTGATCTCAAAGGTCTCCACCTGCTTTTGGGCGTCCACAGCCAGGGCCGGGTAATTTACCAGTCCGTTTCTGCAGTATTCTTTGGAATCCTGGTAGCCCAGCAGGAAATTTTCCGTGATGGAAAAATCGGATACCATGGCGTTCTTGTGCCGGTCCGAGGGGATGTAGCCCAGACCCATTTTTTTGCGCTCCTGGATGGACAAAGCTCCCGCGTTGGTGCCGTAGAGGTATATCTCGCCCTCGGTCAGCTTCTGGTTGCCGGTGATCAGGTTTTCCAGCTCCTGCTGGCCGTTGCCGTCCACGCCCGCGATGCCTAAGATTTCTCCGGCACGGACGGTCAAATTGACGGCGGATGCGGCGCGGGAATGGAGACGGACATTTTTCAGCTCCAGCAGCACCTCTCCGGGTTTGGAATCCCGGCCTGCCACGATCTCCTCCACCTGGCGGCCCACCATCTGGGTGGCCAGTTCTTTTTCATTGGTGTCCTTGGTATCGCAGTGGAAGACTACCTTTCCCTTGCGGATGACCGTAACCCTGTCGGACAAGGACATGGTCTCGTTCAGCTTGTGGGTGATGAAAATGATGGTCTTTCCGCTGCTTTTCAGCTGGCGCAGGATCTTGAACAGTTCGTCCACCTCCTGGGGCGTCAGCACGGCGGTGGGCTCATCCAGTATGATGATGTCCGCACCCCGGTAGAGCGTCTTGAGGATCTCCACCCGCTGCATCATGCCTACGGAGAGGCTTTCCACCTTTGCGTCCAGATCAATCCGGAAGCCGAAGCGCTCCACCAGCTCCTGGACGTTTTTCCGGCTTTCCTTCCGGTTTAAAATAAAATTGCCTGCTTCCTTTCCAAGGATGATATTTTCCAGCACGGTCAGTTGGCTGACCAGCATGAAATGCTGATGAACCATGCCGATTCCTTTGCCGTAGGCGTCGTTGGGATTGGAGATCACGGCTTTTTCTTCATTGATATAGATCTCGCCTGCGTCCGGATGGTAGAGGCCGAATAAGATGTTCATCAGCGTGCTTTTCCCGGTCCCGTTTTCTCCCAGCAGGCAGTGGATCTCCTGCTTTTTTACAACAAAATCTATGCCGTCGTTTGCCCGGACACTGCCGAAGCATTTGACGATACCGATCATTTTAATTGCGTCCATGTTATCCTCCGTTTTGACTTTCTGGATTTTTGGGTTACAGTTCCTCCGGAACCTGGATCTCGCCGGAGATGATCTCTTCTTTCAATTCCTCCAGCTTGGAAATGATCTCCTCCGGAACTTCAATATTGCTTTCCTCCACTGTATAGTCCACGGCTTCCTCGGCCAGTCCAAGCACCTGGTTTTCTCCGGTGTAGGTGTCCTCCACAATACTGGTGATGGCGTGATATGCGCAGGAATCCAGTTTTTTGAGCATGCTGGCCATGATATAGTCGGGGGCGATAGAGTTCTGGTTCAGGTTCACGCCGATGCCGATGAAGCCTTTCTCCTCTGCCGCCTGGAACATGCCCATTCCGGATGCGCCGGAAGCGTGGAAGATGATGTCCGCATTCTTCTCCGCAAATGTATTGGCGATGGTTTTGGCAGTGGTGGGGTCATTGAAGCCGCCTACATAGTCGATGAGCACCTTGATTTCGGAGTCAATGTGCTGGACGCCTGCCTGGTAGCCTGCTGCGAAATGGTTGATCAGCGGATTGTCCACGCCGCCGATAAATCCGATCACATTGTCGCTGCCCAGCTTGTCGCTGATCTGCTCCTGCTTTGCCATGGCAGCCAGCGCGCCTACTAAAAAGGCACCTTCCTGTTCCTTACAGGAGTAGGACGCCACGTTGTCCAGCTCCAGGGTGGCATCCAGAAGCGCAAATTTCTGTTCCGGATACATGGTGGCTACGTTGGTCAGAGAGTCGATCTGCTCCGCGCCCACGCAGATGATCAGGTCGTAATCCCCGGAGGATGCCATCTCGTCCTGGATGATCTCCTCGTCGGAAACGGATTTTGGCTCCACTTCGTCGTAGGTGATCCCGTAATCCTCAGAAGCCCGCTTCACCCCGTCTAAAACCAGGTCGTTGAAGGAGTTGCCTCCCAGTCCGGCCTCCGTAAAGATGACGCCTACATGCGCCTTCCCGTCAGCCCCTGAGGTTTCGGACGAATCCTTGTCCCCGGAGCCGCCGCAGCCTGCGAGAAGCCCTCCTGCGATACCTGCTGTGAGACACAGCGCAACCCATTTTTTTCTTGTGTTTTTCATAGTGTGATCCTCCTTAGATTATTTTGTTGTACCTTTATGATAACTTGTTGTACATGTTGATATAATATATAACACAAGTTTATGAATTTGTAAATTGAATAATTGCGTTCCGTTGTCGATTTGTGAAAAGGTGACAGTTTTTGAAAGGGGATTTTGTGCAGAATGCCGGGGGTGATTGCAGGACACACGGCATCAGGCACTTTCAAAATCCTATCCTTGCGGAACAGTAACCGCTGTGATACACTAAATGAAAATGTCAATAAGGAGATTTCAGGAATGAGAGAGAGGTTATTTTCAGATAAAATCTTTATAAAAAAGCTGTGGCAGCTTGCACTGCCGATTGCGTTTCAGAATCTGATGCTTGCATCGGTGGCGGCAGCCGATGCGCTGATGCTGGGGCGTGTGACGCAGGACTCCATGGCGGCGGTGTCGCTGGCCACCCAGATCCAGTTTATTCAGAATATGATACTTGCGGCTATCATTGCGCCGATCGTGATTCTGGGCGCGCAGTACTGGGGGAAGAAGGATGAAAAGACCGTGAACGACATCTTCTGCATCGGGCTTCGCCTGTGCGTCGGGGTGTCTCTGCTTTTTTTTGCCGGATGCGTCTTTTTCCCAAGGTTTCTGATGCTGATCTTTACAAATGAGGAGGCGCTGATCGTGATCGGGGTGCGCTATCTCAAAGTAGCAGGATGGTCCTATCTGCTTACCGGTATCTCCCAGTGCTACCTCGCCATTATGAAGGTCAGCGAACACGCGGCCCAGACCGCGGTGGTCAGCACTGGGGCGGTGCTCATCAACATCGTGCTCAACGCGGTGCTGATCTTCGGGTTTTTTGGAGCGCCTGCAATGGAAGCCCAGGGAGCGGCGGCGGCGACCCTGATTTCCAGGGTCATTGAGCTCTTTTGGGTGATCACATTTTCCTACAGGGAAGGGTATATTCATCCGGACTGGAGCCGGATTTGGAAACGAAACCGCCTGCTTTTTGGTGATTTCCGAAAATGCGCGCTTCCGCTTCTGGGGGCCTGTCTGTTCTGGGGGATCGGATTTACGTCCTATTCCGCATTTATGGGGCACCTGGGGACAGATGCGGCGGCGGCCAACTCCATCGCCGCAGTGGTGCGGGATCTGGTATGCTGTATGTGCAACGGCCTTGCAAGCGGCGGAGGAATCCTGGTGGGAAATGAGCTTGGGGCCGGACATCTGGACCGGGGAAAGCTGTACGGAGACCGGCTCGTGAAAATCTCGTTCCTGACCGGTTTTTTGTCCACTGCCATCATGCTTGCGGTGACTCCCTTTGTGACCGGTTTTGTGAAAATGACGGATCAGGCGGAGCGTCACCTGATTGCAATGATGGTCATTATGGCGTTTTACATGATCGGGCGTACCGTGAATACGATTATTATCAACGGAATCTTTGCGGCCGGCGGAGACACCATGTTCGATATGTACAGCCTGGCGGTCTGCATGTGGGGGATCGCCATTCCGCTTGCAGTGGCGGGAACCTTTTTCCTGAACTGGCCTGTGCCGGTAGTGTACGCCTGCACCTGCTTAGATGAGGTAGGTAAAATCCCATGGGTGATGTACCATTACCGCAAGTACATATGGGTGAAAGATCTGACGCGGGAATTGTAGACTGCTGCAGCCGCTTTTGTACAATTACAAAAGTGGCTGTTACAACATTTGCCGTTAAGCCGATATTTAATATAGGGAAACAAAACAGCAGCATTGACTTTATGACAGAATAAAAGGTTTCAGGAGATTCTGCACTAAAGGCATTTTCCGGAAACCGACCTATAAAGAATGAGGAAAAATTATGGCAGGTGTAAAAGAAATAGGCGCAGCCCCGGTACCAACTCCGACCAAAAATCAAACTCCGTCCGCTCCGCCCATGTCGGCCTCCGACGCGGCCGCGGCAGGCAGGGCGGCAAGAAAAAGCGCGGAGCTGGAGGCGGGCCAGGTGATGGTCGCGCAGGCGGCAAGGCAGGCGGCCGAGGCAAAGGAAAATCTGGAAAAGGAACGTGCAGAACAGGAGAACGATTACGAGCGGGAAGATCAGACGGAGAAGCGCGACACGTCGGAGCTTTCCAAGCAGAGCAAATGGTTCGGGATCGACGGGAAGCTTCTGGAGAATGGGGACATCCGATGGGTTCTGGAAATGGAACAGGAGCTTTTTGAGGCGCTTTTAAAATGGATGCCTTCCGGAAACGGGGATATCGCGAAGCAGCTTGACGAGCTGTCCCGCCTGTATCTTGCGCTCCTTGAGGCCATTTTGACACATACCATGGGGGACGAACAGGCGGCCCAGATCGCAAGGCTGGATGAGATTCTTGCTCAGAAGCTGACGCTTTTGATGGAGACCGATTTAAAGGAACTGATGGATTTTCTGAAACAGACCGGGCAGACGGATACACTGCAGAATGTAAAATCCAGCATTTATAAGCAGACCACCGGAACCTCCATTTCCGCCAGGGCGGCCGACCGGTTCTATGCAAAGGGAAAGCCGACCGGCTCAAGCAACCTGCGCTTTTTTATGCCGGAATCCAACGGGAAAGATAGTTCGCGCGCCCGGTCCACGGCAGCGGCTTATTCTTCTCACGGGGCGGAGGAGGGCTCCATCTACAAGCTGACGGAAGGGAGAAATGTCCGGATGAACCAGGCGTTTGACGTCAGCAGAAAATCCGGCGAGATGCAGATGAGCCAGCGGAACCAGGCTTTGAGCGGCAAAGGGGGAGGCTCTGCAAATGCCAGTATTTCCGGCGGGAGAACCGCATTTACAGGAAATGACCTGGCAAGGGCAAACCGGTTCGCCGCCCACATCAACGGCAGCGGCAATTTGTTAAACCATTCTGGCATCAGTGCCAGGAATGAGGAGGTAGTGGGATACCTTGCGGCCGTCACTTCCATCAAAGGGGAGATGTACGCGGCATCCTCCGGAAGGCAGAACGCAATGAATGTCCCGATCAAAAGCGCGGTCAACCAGATGGTGGACTATTACCTGAACCGTAAAGGGATTTACAAGGTTTACGATTATACCACCAACGTATATGAAAAGACCGGCAGCTCCCAGAGGGCCATGGAGGAAGGTCTGGAATACGCCTACAGGCTGTTTCAGGAAAAAAAGGAAAACACGGAGGCCCAGAAGCAGGCGGCTTATCTCGAGCAGGCCGGTTTTTTCCAGAATCTGCTCAAAAACCAGAGCATCCAGGCAGACCTGCTGCGGGGGATGCGGATCTTAGAAGAGAACTGGCGGGATTTTCTTAAGTCCATCGGGGAGAATGAGAAAAAAGGGATCTCCCTGAAAATGCAGAAGCACAGTCCATGGGGAATCCTGCTGGAGCCGGGAGAGCACAGAAGCATTTTCCGCGGAAGGTCTCCAAAGCTTCTTCTCTCGGAAGCAATTGCGGTGGCGGTGCTGATCGTGGTGTATCTGTGTTATCGGCTGATGGTGGGATAGAAGATCTGTATATAGACAAAAGAATGGGGTGTTGGAAAACCGTCGATTGGGTACAAAGACCGTTTTCCAACACCCCTTGTTTATTCACGAGAAGCAGCGGGCCAGACAGCCACGCTTGGATGAATATTTGACGTTATAGTTTCAGCCGCCCCATACAAGTTTTCTGGTATGTTCCAGTACAAAGTCCGTGGAGGCGCCGCCCAATGTGGGACCGAAAATATCCCGCAGGCGGCTTCCCTTCATCATTTCTGCAAGCTGTTCTTTTGCTGCCTGTGAGGATTGATAAGTGCCCAGGCCGCTCAGAAGGGAGCTGGTGCCGCCCAGAAGGGAGTCAGCGCCGTCCGGATCTGCCAGGAGGGAGCCGGCTCCGGAAAAGGAGGGCATCAGGCCGCCCGTTCCTGAGAAGGATTGATTGCTTCCTGCCGACAGCCCGGCCATCAGAAGCCGGTGTTCAAGCTGCGTCTCCGTGATCAGGCTCATATAGTAGGCGTGCCGTGCCTTTCGGATATCCCACCAGTCCTCGGTATCGGAGCTGCTCCTGGTCAGCCGGGGCTGGCTGGAAGAAACTGCGTTTACAATGCAGCCGTCCTCACCGATGGCAACGGCCTGGGACATTCCTATGGAACAGCCTGGCAGGATGGCTTCATTTCTCACCGAATCAAATGTAAACCAGGTCTCGATCCGTGTCAGGATCTCCTGTGTATATTCCGGATCCTGATCCATGCGCGCCTGCACCTTGGGATGGATGACCACCGCCTTGCTGCCCGGCGGCACCGCGCCCAGGGCGTGGATTTCCTTGGAAGCCTGAAATGGGGTATAGGGCGGATTGGGCCCGGAGGGCTTCCAGTTCTCTATGGCGTCGGTGTCGATCTGATCCTGATAAAGCAGATAATGGGGATAGTCATTTCTTGTTCTCCAGTAACTGCTGCCGGCGTCAAATACATGGTACTTGATGCCGGGATATTTTGCCTTAAGCATCTCCTCCAAAGTGGCGGGCCGGGCCGGCGCGGCCTCTTCCGTGCGAAGCCCGGACGCGGAGGTAACCATGGCGCTCCGGTAAGCCTCAACGGAAGAAAGGGCGGCCTGCACAGGCACTTTGGAAACTGGGGCGTCTGTACCGTAAGCCATAGGGCATAAGCCCTGCAGGGACTGACGGCCTGCCCCCGCCTGTGCTGCCAGACCGAGAAAGCTTATGGCGGCCTGCGTCTGTGGTCCGGCGGTCCGCGCCCCTGCCCTTGTCCTGTTCATTTCGTTTTTGCCGTAATCGGTATAAATCCTGCTGCTCATCAAAATGTTTGATACTCCTTTCCTGTAATAAAATCGCCGTATCTGTTCCAAAACATAGAAATCGGATGATAAAACGCCTTCCCCTCCGGCCGGAGGAAAAGTTCCGCTATAAATGTATATCGTATGAAGTAGGGATTCAAAAAAGACAAATGGCGCAAACGGCAGGTTTAACGGCGTAAATATTGTCACTGTTCACGCCTGCGGTGCTCGCAGCAGTTAAACATCGTTACTGTTCACACGGCGCTCCAGGGTCTTTGACTTGTAAGAACTATCGTTTGGCAATATAATAAGAGTCAGCGAAAAGGGGGCGGTCAGACTCTGCCGTGCCAGTTGCGCCCTCAAACGGTCCGGTTACGCCGAACCGGTTTTCACCGGTGCAGATCTGACCGAATAAACAAACAGACATAGAGGAATAAAGATATGATAAAAACCGCGATTTGTGACGATGAAACAAAGACCCGCGCCTATCTCTCAGCCCTGATCCAGGCACAGCCCTACAGCTGCGAGATTATCGAATACGCATCCGCCGATGACTGCCTTGCGGACGGCTGCGGGATGGATCTGCTTTTTCTGGACATAGAACTGGGCCGGTCCGGCTCGGGCCAGGACGGGATGGCTCTGGCACAAAAGATCAGGGAACAGGATCTGGCAGCGCAGCCGGTCATTATTTTTGTAACCGGTTATGACCAATATGTATTCGACGCCTTTGACGTGGGCGCCTTCCAATACCTGCTAAAGCCGGTGGACGAGAAAAAGTTTGCCCAGGTATTTGCCAGGGCGGCAGCGCAGGTTTCAGCACGCAAAAACGCTCCACAGAAGGTCCGTACGCTTACGCTTCGGACCGGAAATGAAAATAAGGTCATACCCTGGGACAGCATTTATTACATTGAGAGCAGCAATCACAAGGTCGTGCTGCACCTCAAAGACGGAGAGTTTGCCTGCTACGCAAAAATCCGGGATCTGGAATCAGAACTGCAGGAGCAGTTTTTCCGCATCCACAAGGGGTATCTGGTGAACCTTTCCTATGTGTGCGGATACAGCAAATCAGAAGTGACATTGACGAATGAAGAAAAACTGCTGCTCTCAAAATATAAGTATCAGGATTTTGTAAAAACGTATCTCCGCTTCTTGAAAAAGGGGATGGATCTATGAGTGAAACAAAATTTTTGATGTTCAATCATGGGTATGCTTTTGCAGCAGAGTTTTTGTACGCTTCCTCACTGGCATTTTTTCTGCAGCCCTTTATGAGGATGGGGAGATACCGGTGGAGAAAAGGGGCGGCTGTCTTTGCCGCCTACCTGTTTCTGTCCTGGATCTGTGATCGGCTTGCCGCTCCCCGGGGGACGTTTGTCCTGACCGTGACCTTGCTGCTGACTGCAGGGGCCGGGGTGCTGGATCTGGAAAGGCCAAGGGCGTTCCTGCTGGGGCTTTTATACTGGGAGACCAGGGTGAACAGCGGTCTGATTGCAGACAGCCTGTATTTTGCCGCGGAGCAGGTTCTGCCGTGCCGGTCAGTGGCGCCGGAGGAAGTCTATCTGCAGACGGCGCTTAGGCTGACACTGCTTCTTCTGTCCCATGCCGCAATGTTTATCACGATGCTCTATGCGTTTTGCCGCCGATTGAAAAGGCGGCCCCTGCCCCTTGGACGGCTGGAGATATGCTATATCAGCCTGGTGCCGGCGGCGGGGATTTTGTTTGGACAGATCATAGCCGGACTGCTGTTTGAGATCAGGGACGGCGAGCTGCTTCAGCTTTATGAACGGCATCCGGCCTTTGTGGCGGCAGTGCCGATTTTGGCCCTGCTCTTTTATGCAGGCTCCTATCTCACCATACTGTTCCAGCAGGGGATGGCCGCGCTGCAGGAGGAACAGGCAGCCGGCTTCGTGGAACGGCAGCAGACCCGGGCGATCCGGGCGCGGATTCATGAAGCGGAACAATTTTACAGCCGCATCCGCCAGCTAAAACATGAAATGCGGGGACATTTGACCAATATCCAGGGGCTGGTGCAAAGCAAAGAGTACGCCGAAGTGGAGGAATATATCTCCCGGCTGGATGAGAGCATGAGCGGTTTTGAACTGACGCTTCGGACAGGGAATCCGGTGACAGACGTGATCATCAATGACAGGCGGAGACAATGCCAGGAAATGGGGATTCGTTTTCAGGTGGAATTTCATTATCCCCAGTCCGGACATTACGACGCCTTTGACGTAGGGATCATTCTTCAAAATCTCCTTCAGAACGCGCTGGAAGCCTGTGAAAAGGTACCCGAGAGCGAAAGGTTTCTCACACTGGCGGGAAAACGAAAAGGGAGTTTCTTCCTGATTGAGGTCAGAAATTCCTTTTCAGGGGAGATCGCCTTCGGACGGGACGGACTGCCTGAAACAGCCAAAAAAGCGGATGCTCCCATGCACGGGATCGGCCTGTCCAATGTGCGGCGGATTGCGGAGAAATACATGGGAGAGATGGAGATCAGCCTGGAGGACCGGGTATTCAGGATCACGGTCATGGTGCAGGAGACATAGACAGTAAAGCAGGAGATATAGACAGTAAAAAGGAAGCATCAAAAACAGGATAACAGGAGGGAATGCAAAATGTTTATTTCAGGATTGGGCAATGTATATGGAAATCAAGCCGAAGCAAAAACGTTTGGCGTAAAGGCTTCGGAAAAAACGGAGACAGGAGAAACCAGGGCAATCACGGAAAAAGACGGCCGGGAGAATTCCGGTCAGCGGGAAGACAGCCTGGAAATCTCACTGGAAGGGCGTCTGGCTGCCGCAGAAGAGCAGGAAGCGTACTCCGGTTTTATCGCAGGGGAAGCAGAAGATTCAGGTATATCCGTGGGGCTGAATGTGAACGGTCCGGGCGAAGCAGGAGAAACGGAAGCGGAAGATTCGGGTGAAGCCGCAGAGCAAGGCGTGGATGGTCCGGATACATCCGAAAAGCAGGGCGGCAAGGTAGGCGTCAACGAGGGCAAACGGATGCGGCAGATCGCGGCGGCAAAAAGCCGGGGGCAGGTTCAGCAGGTGCTGGCATTGCTGCAGAAGGATCTTGCCGACTGCAAGGCCGGTCTGGAGAAGGGCTGGTGCGACGAAGCAGAGATCGCCAAAGTGGAAGCGCTGATCAGCAGGGCAGAAGCCCGCATGAGCCAGGTTCCCCAGGAGAACAGCCGGGAAAACGGACAGGGCGGCCTGGATGAGTTCGCGATGGCCTCGCTGATGTAAGCAACGCAGGTGCCGGAACAAAAAAGAATGTGGGGGCTAAGCCCTCACATCTTTCTTTTTCAGATACCAAATACTGATTCCGGTAAACAGCAGGAAGAACGCACACAGGCTGACCAGGAAGGGAATGGGGCCATGACGTAGGGAATCTTCCGATTTGTTGGCATTCATGCCAAGCAGCATGACGGAATAGGGCCAGTACATACTGTAGCCCTTATTGCTGATGATGAAACCCAGGATGCTGCCTGTCAGCGAAATGCCGATGGGTACCGAAAAGCTGCGGATCACCATGGATAACAAAAGCTGCAGTGTCCCCACAGCCGCTGCCGCTAACGTACCCCGGAGCAGCCAGACCAGGATCTGTCCCGGAATCATGCCGGGCAGGCCGCAGAGCTTCCCGCACAAAAAATACAGTACGCCGATCCAGAGCTGGGTCAGCAGTGTGACCCAATATACGACTGCCAATTTGGCCAGAAATACATTTCTTACGGGCACGGGATTGGTCATGAGTACGTTCCAGTTGTTATTCAGGTGTTCCAGCCGCCACAGGTAGGAGCAGTACAGCCCGATCAAAGGCGCATAAAACAGGCTGGAATAAAACAGGGTGATCTGGGTCCACAGCGAATACCACTCACGGGTCAGAACCCCCAGGTTGTTTTGGTAGTTGAAGGTGCCCATGACAGCAGGAATAAGCGGGATCAGGACGCAGGCCGCCCAGATGCAGGAGTGGCGGAGCTTCAGATTCTCGGCACGGATACATTTCAAAAGCATGATTTACACTTCCTTTCTCATAAAAATTCCTTTTTCAAACAGATAAAGCAGGATTCCCACGGCTGAAAACAACAGAAAACCGGGGAGGGGGAAATCCAGATACTGCATGTAATCGTTGTAGTCGGCGCCTTCTGGTACTTGTCCCCAGTTGATGCCGGACACCGAGAAGATGGAAAAATATCCCCATACAATGCACAGGTTGACGGCTCTGGGAAAATACATGGAGAACAGGCCAAGGAAGGAGCCTGCCAGTCCGGCGCAGAGGGGAAGAATCTGGTTGTCGGACATCAGGGAGAGCAGGTGCTGGAAGCTCAGCAGCACAGCCCCCACGGCGGAGACGGCAAGAAAATGCTCCCCGAAGGGCAGCAGCCGTACCGGCTCCGTGATGTGAAACAGTTTTCCAAGCAGCAGGATGACCAGAACCTCCCCAAAGGAAAAGAGAAGCAGGTATCTGGCCTCCGCCAGGAATTTTATGTCGTAAAAACGGCCGGTTTTTTCCAGTGTATAAAGAAGCTTTAAGGTATTGCCCTTGATCTCCATATCACAGAGCCGGCTCGCGGTCACAGCCAGCATCATCGGTACGAAGATGGCGTTCAGAAGGGAAATCTGATAGAACAGCCATTGATAACCCCTTGTCAGATCCTGGGCGGTGAAATGGAACATGGGGACGGATACCCACAGTGTAAGGACGGTTAAGAACCCCAGAGGGACGATCCAGACCTTCCGGCAGCGCTGTTTCTGTATCTCTGCTTTGTAAGCCAAACGAGTTTGTGACCAGGTTGTTTTCATAAAGAACTCCTTTCCAAATGGATTTTATAGTGAAGCCTGCTTTTCCGTCAGTTTCAGGAAGATTTCTTCCAGGCTCATCTGCATTTCCTCCAGTCTCAGGACGCCGATCTCCTGCTCCGCCAGAAGGCGTCCGCACTGCAGCACTCGGGAATCCTCTGTAGAATGCAGGAAAAGCCCGTGCCCGTCCTTGTCTGCCGCCACCGGGAGCTGTGCGTTTTTCAGGACGCAAAAGGCCCGCCCGTTGTCGGTGGTGCGGAGGCGGATTCTGGCGCGGCTGTGGCGGTGCAGGCTTTCCAGGCTGCCCTGGAAGATGAGGGCTCCCTTTTCAATGATCCCGACATGGGTCGCCATCTGGTCGATCTCACTGAGCAAATGGCTGGATACCAGGATGGTCATTCCATATTTTCCAGGGAGGGAGCAGATCAGCTCGCGCATTTCCTGGATTCCGGCCGGGTCCAGCCCGTTGGTGGGTTCATCCAGAAGAAGGAGCCTTGGATGCCCCAGCAGGGCGGCGGCCAGCCCAAGGCGCTGCTTCATCCCCAGAGAAAAATGTTTGACTTTTTTGTCCTGCTGCTTTTCCAGGCGGACGATCCGCAGTACGCTGTCAATGCCCGTTTCCGGGACATTTTTTAAGGTGCAGACGATCTGCAGGTTTTCCCGGGCGCTTAAGTGGCCGTAGTAGGCGGGGGACTCGATCAGGGAGCCGGTGTTTTTTAAAAGCTCCAGCCGGTTTTCTTCGAGTACCGGCTTCCCCAGGATGAAGATGGAGCCGGCGGTGGGTTTGACCAGGCCCAGCAGCATCTTCATGGTGGTGGATTTTCCCGCCCCGTTGGGACCTAAGAAACCGTAGATGCTGCCCGGGGGGACCTTAAGCGTCAGATCTCGGACGACAGGTTTTGAGCCGTAATTTTTTGTCAGTGCCTGGGTGGTGATGATATGTTCCATAGTGGATTGCTCCTTTCCAAAACGATTGTTTTTTTCTGCCTGGCCGGGGGATTGTTCCCCGGCGCAGTTTCTATCATACAGGAGCAGGCTTATGGGGCGATGAATACAGCCTTATTTTTACCTTAAATTTGCTACGAAAAAAGCCCGTATTTACGGGCCTTTTGGATAAATTTGTCACTAACGTGTCGCTGACGTAAACGAATTTATGTACTGTTTTTCTCTGGAATTTTAATCTTTTCAATCTCTTTTCGGAGTTCCTCAACTGTCCTGTGTCCATAGACCTTATTTGTAATATCTTGGAAAGCATGTCTAAGCATACGCTTCCGATCATTTTCATCCTTCCTGAAAAAAAGGTATAAAAATAACAGCCTGTCTATTGCAGGCCGTCACCAAAGATGATACAATACGTGTGAGCTAAATTTTGATTGTACATCTTTGGATGTATCCGAAAGCCGTTCGGTGCTGGCAACACCGGACGGTTTTTACTATAATAAATCAGTAATTTTGATGGTCAAACCATCAAATATATAAACTGGTATTTCATCATCGAAAGAGAATAAATCCGAGTCCTCTTCATCTCCAAAAATGTAAGTCTGAACAGCTTTTTTCATTGGGTTGACAATCCAGTATTCCCGAACACCAGCAGTGCGGTATTTGAATAATTTGATAGCATAGTCATTTTTAGAACTACTTGGAGAGACAATCTCTATGATCCAGTCTGGAGCCCCTTCACATCCACGATCTGACAGCTTATCTTTATCACATATGACGGAGATATCCGGCTCTACCCACACTTTATCATTCGCAGTAAGATTAACTGCGAATGGGGAAGGATAAACCTTGCAATCTCCTCTAAGATCTTTGATGTACTGTCGGATTGTTGTGGAAAGTTCCATAACTAATTCCAGGTGGATTCGGTTCGGCGGAGCCATGGCGTACAGCTTCCCATCAATCAGCTCCGCACGCTGGCCGTCTGGAAGGTTCCAATAATCTTCTGATGTATAAACTTGTTTATGTGGTAATGGCATAATATCGCTCCTTTCATGAATTTGGGCGGTAATATTTATTGCAAATTATATACTTTCTCACCTAACACGACATATTGTTCATTTCTGTATATTTTTCGTCTTGCGGTGCCATTGCTGCGTCAAGGCTGTCAATAGTAATTCCTTGCACGTATGCCAGTATATATCCCATTTTATAATCAGGTACAGTATCTAATAATTGGACGATTTTTTCTTTATTACTCATATAAACTCCTTTCAATTTACGTTTACATTTCAATACTTTCCTACCACTTTACCCATACAGACAATGTTATCATATTCAGAAATTATGATATTATCAGCGTCCGGGTTCCATGAGATCAGCTCCGTCTGATGCGCTGTGGTGGTACTCTATGAGCCGGGTGCTGTCCTCCAGACGGGGCTGGATGTCTATAACGGCGGCTTGGGAGGTTTCTAGTTCCTCTATACGGTCTTTTTGTTTCTCTAACTGTTCAGCTATAGCATATTCATTCTCTAACACTGCGTTAATTGTTTTTGCACCACTTGGAGAATGTTCAGTTATGTAACGATATTTTTTAACGAGTTTTAATTCTGAAATAGATACCTCATCCTCTGGAATTGTAGCTTGTAAAAAATACGAAGCGGTCACATGTAAAATTCCGCAAATATATGAAAGAGTATCTAAGTCAGGTTTACTCACATTGTTTTCCCAGTTGCTTATAGTGTTTCCCGTGGTATTAAGTTTCTTTGCCAATTCTGATTGTTTTAATCCGGATTCTATTCGTGCGGCTTTTAATTTCTCACCAAAAGTCATTGATTTCACCTCTCTTTGTATCCAAAGAGTACTCTCGGAAACTCACAGCCCTTGAAATCACTGCGTTTCCAGAGTTCCCTTATTTTTCTTCACCTCCACTTTTCAGTGGGGGCTTACATTTTTTATATTTTTATCAAAAAATTCCCAAATTCCTATTGACAAATCTGCCAGTTTGTGCGGCCGCGTTATTCATTGCAAAAAAATGCAATGAATAACGCGGCCCTTTGGTTAAGAAGAACTATCCACTTTTCAACCATACCAAAGGAGGACACATATTATGTTAATTCACTGGCAGTCCCATCAGGAATATCTGGCTTTCCTGCATGAGACAAAAGTACATCTTGACTCTTCCCAACGCATAAGGCTTCATTCTGAATTTGCCGCTGTCCGGGAAAAACTGCGGATTCTTAATCTGGATCCGGTTATGGAGGATCTCTCCCAGTTCTATTCCCACACCGGACGGCCCGCTATCAACCAGGTGCAGATCATTCGCTCCCTTATCCTCATGGTGATGCTTCGCTTTACCAGCCTTACCGCCTGGGTTGAAAAACTCAAAGCCGACAGCCTCCTTGCTGTCCTGGCTGGCTTTGCCCCCGCATCCCTCGCCCCGCTGGGTTCTTACTTCGACCTGATGGACAGGCTCTGGTCTCAGCCAACAGCTTTGCAGAAGACGGGACGCAAAGATCTCTTTCCCGCACACAACAATAAAAAGCCTTCCAGGAAACCCGGCAAAGGGAAAAAGCTTCCTAATAAGCATTCTGGGATTACCGATACCCTGGCCACTTATGCCCTGAACCATGATTCGTTCCCTTTTCATTATGAAGAACGGCTCCAACAGTTTTTCCGGCTTGCAGCCCTCATCCCTTCCTTACGGGACGGGCTTTTCCCCGCTGACGGCGTTACCCTTTCCGGCGATGGCACCTGTGTCCATTCCCATTCCTCCCCTTACGGGCATAAAGTCTGCAAATGTAGGGAGAATGGAATCCAGCACTGCTCCTGCAGGCGCCATTTCTCTGATCCCGATGCTGACTGGGGCTGGGACAGCGATGAAGAGGTCTTTTATTTCGGCCACACCCTTTACATGCTCTGTTCCCATAATCCGGACATTGGCATTGACCTGCCCCTGCATATCCGTTTCCTGAATGCCAGGCGGCACGACAGTGTAAGCGCCATTGTTTCCCTCCGTGAATTTAAAACGGTCAATCCGGATATCCCCATCCGGGATCTCTGCCTGGATTCCGCACATGACAACTATCCCACCTATGGCCTCTGCCAGGAATGGGACATCCGGCCTTTCATTGACCTGAACACAAACCGCGGCAGGCCGACTTCCATTCCGGACTCCCTCTCGATTGACCAGGATGGCACGCCCCTATGCATGGCTGGCTACCGCATGGTCAACTGGGGATACATCAAACAAAAACATTCCCGGAAATGGCGCTGCCCTTTTGCCTGTGGCAAGGTGGATTCCTGTCCATGTAAAGAAAAATGTTCTCCTTCTGCTTATGGCCGATGCGTCTACACGAAGCCGGAATGGGATATCCGCCTTTATCCCCCCGTCGCGCGGGGCACGGATGAATACCAAAAGATTTACAACAACCGGACTTCCTGCGAAAGGGTAAACAACCGGGTTCTGAATGACTACCATCTCCATGATATGGGAATCCATACCAGAAAACGGTATTCTTTTTTCACCATGGTCATCTGCATCAACATCCATCTGGATGCCCGGCTGAAGAAACGGCAGAAACTGGCTACATAAATCTGCTTTCCATTTCTATCTGTATTTTTCAAAAACCTGCCATAAGGGAGGTCTTAAAGTCATGCCCTCTATTGATAAACTCCGCCACAATATCAGGCACGCTGTTTCTCTGTCTGCTTTTTCTCCAAATCTGATACACAGAATCCGCTATTTTTTTCTCTGTACAGTAACTTTCCGAGACCACTCATCCAAATAGTACAATATTATTTAGAAAATGTAAATGTAAAATCACAAAATTCTTGAGATTTATCTTGCAGACAAAGGGATTACGCAAATTTTTTTATCAAATCTGGAAGCAATTTATCCAATTCTTTATGCGAGATAGAAATGGAATGATTGTTTTTTAAAATTACCTTAATTTTTCGGACCGCATCTGGAAACTGGGAAAAAAACATCTTATAATGAAAAAAGCACCATAGCGCGTATCAACCGCAATTAAGGAGGGAATCAAAATGAACCTGTACGACAGCAAAATTCTTTTGGTAGACGACAACCGGGAACTGGCGGCAATGATTCAAAATATCCTGCGCAGGAGCGGTTACATCCATGTAGACTGTGCGGAGTCCTGCGTGGAAGGACTGCGGAAATTCTGCCTGGAGGAGCCCCAGCTTGTGATCCTGGACATCATGCTGCCGGACGGGGACGGGTTTTCCTTATTCCGAAAAATGAGGGAAAAGGCGGAGACGCCGATCCTGTTTTTATCTGCAAAGGATGAGGACAACGACCGGCTGTTCGGTCTCGGCCTGGGTGCGGACGACTACATCACAAAACCATTTTTGTCCCAGGAGCTGATCCTGCGGGTAGGGGCAGTTTTGAAGCGGGCTTACTTTATGCCGGGAAAAACGGGGCCGGGGAGTGCGGAGGAAGAGCCCGTTCTCAAACTGGGCGGGCACGAGATTTCGTTTTCCAATGCATCGGTGGTATACGGCAAAAAGACCCTTTCGCTGACGGCAAAGGAGCTGCAGATTCTGAAAAAGCTGAACGAAAACCGGGGAAAGATTGTCACATTTGACGCGCTATGCATGGCCGTATGGGGGGATGCTTATTACGGATACGAGAATACGCTGATGGTCCATATCCGGCATCTGCGGGAGAAGATCGAAGACGATCCCTCATCGCCCAAATGGCTTTTGACTGCCAGAGGACTTGGATATCGTCTGAAAAAAGAGGATTAGAGATATGAAAAGCCTTATGAAGATTATCAGGAGATATGTGGTCAGCGCCGCGGTTCTGGCTCTGGCCGTAGCGCTTTTTAACATAGGAGTGCTGTTTTTTATAGGATTTCAGGCCGTTCAGAGATTTGGCGAGAGCCGCATGGGCGCGGGGGAGCAGTTGGAAAATGTGGCTGCACAGTTCACGGTATCAGCCCATGGAACCATGGAAAACAGGGCGCGGTATCAGCTTTCCGAAGAAGGGTACGCTTACCTGGAAGAGTACCATTTCCTGTGGTCCATGCTTCTGGACGAAGGCGGAAATGTGGTGTGGAGCTGGAGACTTCCCGGGGAACTCCCAGGCTCCTACGGACTGGCAGATGTTGCCAAGTTCAGCCGCTGGTATCTGATGGATTATCCGGTCCGTGTGTGGGAGATGGACGGGATGCTGCTTGTATCCGGGTATGGAAAGGAGCACGCGGTAAAGATCAGCCTGATGTATCCTTTGAACCAGATCCGTTCCATTCCCCAATATCTGTCCGTCATTGTGGGAATGAACGTGGCGCTGTTTCTGGCGCTGTCCCTCTGGTTCGCGTACCGTTTTTACTACTCCCTGCGCCCGGTCTGCGCCGGGATTGACGCGCTTGCGGAAAAGACTCCGGTATTATTGGCGGAGAAAGGGACGACTGCAGAGCTGGCAGCCAGGCTGAACCAGGCGTCCAGAATCCTGGAAAAACAGGATCAGAAGCTTATGCAGAGGGATGACGCGAGGACAAGCTGGATCGCCGGGGTTTCCCACGACATCCGCACGCCGCTGGCGCTGATCATGGGCTATTCGGAGGCGCTCACAGAAAATCCAAAGCTGGGGGAGGAACCCCGCGGACAGGCCGAAGCCATCCGAAAGCAGAGCCTTTTGATCCGGCAGCTTATTGAAGATCTGAACCTCACATCCAAGCTGGAATACCACGCCCAGCCCCTGCGCATGCAGGAATACTGCCCGGCAGTCCTGCTCCGGGAGACGGTGGCAGAGTACTACAATGAAGGTCTGGACGAAAGATACGAGATCACGGTTCAGGCAGCGCACCAGACAGAGCGGATTCGGCAGCAGGGGGATGTCCCCCTCTTAAAGCGTGTGCTCCGCAATGTGATCGGAAATAGCATCCGGCACAATCCGGAAGGCTGTCGGATCATGCTTCAGCTTTCAGAGGACATGGGATGGATCGTTTGGCGGCTTTGGGATTCCGGGCCTGGAATCCCGGAAAAGGTGGTGGATGCTCTGGAGGGGGAAGCCAGCGGGCCAGGGGAAGAGGTTCATGTCATGGGACTTCGGATCGTCCGGCAGATCATCACAGCCCATGGAGGGCACGCGGATTTTGTGAGAAATGAAGAGGGGAGTTATGGGGTGGAATTTGTGATGCCGGTGGAATTTGGCTGACAGGTATACCCAGTGGGCCTGTTATGGCCATAATGGGGTGCCCTTGGGTATAATTATTGAGAAAGATACTTGCGAAATCATTCTGGATGTGTAATGATATAGTAGATACGAAATTACGATGTTGTAGTGATATTTTTCTATTCGTTCGGCTAAATTTTGCTGGCTTGAGGTTTGAAAGTAGCGTATTACATTAACTGTAGTGACTGAATGAATACAAAAATAGAAAGGTTTATTACATGGAATTATGTATTGAAAAACTGCGCAAAATATGTACAATTGAAAATATAGAAATAACTTTACATGCTGCAAAACGTCTGGAGCAACGGGGGATTTTACTTAAGGATATCATAGAATGTATAAAAAATGGATAAATCATAGAGCAATATCCAGATGATTATCCATTTCCAAGCTGCCTTATTTTGGGAATATCTTGTATACAAAATGAGCTTCATGTTGTTGTAGGCAGCAATAGGGTTACTTTATGGATTGTAACTGCATATTTCCCCGATTTACAGAAATGGGAGAGTGATTTAAAAACCAGGAAGGAGAAGGGCTGATGAATTGCTTTACATGTAAAGGAAATGTTGAAAAGTCTACAACTTCATATATGACAGAACATAATGGCTGTTTTATTATTATCAAAAATGTACCTTGCTCCAAATGTACACAGTGTGGGGAAGAATACCTTAACGGAGCTGTTCTTCAAAAGATAGAAGATATTTTGGAAAGGGTAAAAAACGCGCTGACAGAAATTGCAGTTGTGGATTATAACGCTGCCTGATTATAAAAGAATATTCGCTGACAGGTTTTACTGACGGTAGGAAAACGCAGCGTTTCATGTTGTTTCAACTGGCCGCCATCGCGGCCAGAAATATAAGGCAGAAAATATCCGCAAACCAGAAGAACTGATCAGTGAATGACCTCATAACGCAGCCGCAAATATGAGTTCTCCAAAATCACACATTCCTGCAGTTTCAGAACGCCTAATTTTGACAATTCGCTTTGTGAGTACAAAGAGTTCCCATCAATTAAAGTAGATGTATCTTTGCCGCCAATCAGAACCGGAGCAACAACAATATCGACATAATCAAACAGTTTTTCGTGAAGAAATAAGCCGTTTAGCGTTCCGCCGGTCTGCACCGTTAATCGTTCGCAGCCATATTCTGATTTGAGCTTTCTAAGCGCGTCTTCCAGCGATAATTCTTTTTGATAGATGATATGAAGATTATCTTCCTTTATTTGAAATGCCGGGTGTTCTGCATTTGACGTAATCAACACAAACTTTTTTGATAAAGCGCAAAAATATTGTATACCATGTTCATCCAAATGCCTGTTATCTATTACCACAAAAGATACCGGCGTTTTATTCGGCATTTTTTTTGTATTGACCCCCATTTTGGCCTGAACCCGGCCAGAATTGATCGACCACAAATCTGTCGTTTGCTCGATTTCATAGTATTGGTGCAAGCCTTCTCTAACCCCTGCGATTTTGGGGAAATCTTTGTCCACATCTAAATCGTCCACTGCGCCGGTGCTTATTTTTCCGTCAACCGACATCAGCATAAACAATGTTGTAATAGGTCTGTCCATTTTATCACTCCTCGTATCATAAGTTTGCTGCTGTTTTATTATATATCCTTTTCGCCCAAAATAAAAGAGGCTTCTATACTAACGTTCGTTGTTCGGAGCCGTGTGAACAGTAACCGGCATCCGAGTCTTTGATGCGTGACAGCACCGTTTTTCTTGCAAAAAACCCCAAAAATCAGTATAATTGTTATAATATTGATGAAGGGGTGCAGAATATGAAACATTCAGAAGAATCTACATATGAAAGGATTCTGGCTGCGGCAGCGAAATTATTTGCAAAAGAAGGATACGCCGGTACAACAACCAGGCAGATCGTGGCGGAAGCAAACGCCAGCCTTGCCTCGCTGCAGCTTCATTTCAAGTCAAAAGAAAATCTATATTACGCGGTAGTGGAAAAAACGACAAAGTTTTTTTATACCGCGAACGCATCCATTTTAGATGAAATTAATGAAACGGATAAACGGGGACTGCTGGATAAAGAGACGGCGTGGAATTTACTTGTCCAGTTAACCGCAAAAATGGTAGAATGGGCATTCTGTGATGAGTATAGATATGAAATATTATTGATTCAGCGGGAACTGCAGAATCCGAGTGAAGTATTTGAACAATTGCCGGATTCACTTTATGATATGTTCTATTATTATGAAAAATTATTAAAAATGCTTGTAGATGTAAAGAATGATTTTGAGATAAAATCTGTATGCTTCAGCGTTGTAATGACACTTTTTGACCATTCAAATTATCCGCGGGTTTTGGGCCGCGTGCTTGGATGTGATGTTGAGCTTCCGGAGAATAAGGAACGGGTAAAAGTATACGTGAAAAATTTTATGCTGTCTGCAATACGCACAAATCTGGACAGGTGGAACAAGTAGTGCAGATGGTTCGATTATGAACGCGCTGCAGCCGGTATAGTGACGAGACAGGGAGCTGCTGCAAAATAAAAATTATATATGATTTATGGATGCGCTTTATTTGAGCCGGATGCCATATTTCGTATATAGCGGTTATTTTGCAGCAGCTCCTTTTTTGCGGCATACGTATGATGAGTTACTGTTTACACCAACCATGGTGAATCAAATGATATCCAAAAATAATTTGGAACATTGACGTTTTTTTGGAATTGTGATATTCTATAAAAACAGAATGAATCAATTGATTCACATAATGAAAAGGAGGAGATTGCATATGAGTATATTGGAAGGGCTACGAGCAATCGTAGGCAATGAACATGCGACAGATATTCCGGAAATATGCAGGTCATATGCCTATAGTACGTCTTTTACCGCAAGGTATGAGCACATTCCTGATTTTGTTGTGCAGCCTCAAAGTACAGAACAGGTATCAGAAATACTGAAATTTGCCAATGCACATCATATCCCGGTCACGCCGAAAGGCTTAGTATCCGGGGGAGGATACGGCGGACCCTTTTACGGGGGCATTTTATTGGATCTGCTTTATATGGATAAAGTGATAAAGGTAGATCCGGTAGATATGAAAGCGGTAGCAGAAGCCGGATGCAGCTTTTTCAAGCTGTCCCAGGAGATATTCAAGCAGGGAATGATGATTCCCACGACGCAGTATACATGCGGCCCGAATGCTGCAGCCTCATTGATCACTCCGGCCATTGCATTCGGCAAAACCAGATATGGAAGGAACTGCGAGCTGGTAGACGGCATTGAGGTAGTGCTGCCGACAGGTGAAATCTGCCGGCTTGGTTCCCTGGCATATGATGATACAGAGTTCGGGCCATATACAAAATATATCTGCGGTCCGGATTTGATCGGATTATATATTATGTCAAACGGCGCTTTCGGCATTGTGACCAAAGTTGCTTACGGATGCCAGAAACGGCCTCCGGTCTGGTCGGGAGCCTCTTATTTCTGGAAAGAATCGGAAATAAAAGCCTGCTCGGAGTTTATGTCAGAGGCAACTGCAATGGAAGTATATGACATACATATGAATGACCGGTGGAAATATGATCTTCCGACCAGGGGAAAAGATGCGAAGAAAAAAATGCCGGGACTTCTTGATCTCCTTCCGGAAGACGCGTATTTCTTTATTGAGAGTACATTGACAGCGTTCAGCCAGGAGGAAATGGACGCAAAATTAAAGCAGATGGATGCACTGGCGGAAAAGTACGGCGGAGTTAAGATGGGAAATGAATTGGGCGGAGAATTTTTTGCAAAATGGCCGACCGTGCATTCGGTTCCCCACTTTTTCTGCCATTTGCTCGGCTCCGTGTACGAGATTGGTAAGTTTAACTATCAGTTTATTTTTGACAGCATCGTTTATCCTACATCAAAATTTGATATCGTATATCTGAAAATGAAGGAATTGTTTGAAAAATATGGGTTCTGGGGATATCCGGCCGTATCTGTCATTGACGCGTTTCCGATCAAAGGGCAGACTGTCTGCACCCAGACATGGACATATCTGAACACCAGGGATCAGGAAATGGTTGACCGGGTGTTCGCATTCCGCGAGGAGTTCCGCGAATGGTTTGGCTCCATGGGCGGCACCAATCAGATGACAGTCCCGCCGCTTGGACCGGATTATGAATGGAAAAATCAGCCGGGACATTATAAAATGCTGCAGAGATTTAAAGAGGCGCTTGATCCCAATCATATCTGCAGCCCGGCGACATTCGAGATGGAGGTGTAGAAAATGGCGTACAATGACAGAGAAACCCTGGTTCAGGAAAAATGGACGCTGGATCAGTTTAAAGAATGGCAGGATATCTGTATCAACTGCGGCGCATGTGCTGCCCATGGCCCGATCATACCGCACAATAATGAAGAACTGCCGCCTCCGAATTGGAGCTCTCCGGAGCATAAATGCCCTTCACTGGAATATTACAAATTCAAAACCTTTGCCGGGCAGGGAAGGCTGGCATTAGCGGTCAATTTATTTCAGGACAAAATACAGGTTACGGACAGCTTGACAAATATTATGTATACCTGCGCGTCCTGCGGCATCTGTAATGAAATCTGCCCTGCATATAAGCCGATGCAGGTGATCCTGGCTGCAAAAGAAGATATCTGTTCCCGAGGGAAACAACTGCCCGAGCCTCTTTTGGAACTGTTTGAGAACATGGACACTGCCGGGAATCTGTTCGGTTTGGACAAAAGAGCCAGGGCGGTTCCCAAGCTGCCGGAAACCGGAGAATACCTGTATTTTACCGGCTGCTACACATCCTATCTTCTTCCGCAGATCGGATACGTAAATGCGGAAATTCTAAAACAGGCAGGTATGGACGTATGCCACCTTGGGGAGAATGAAACCTGCTGCGGCGAGGTCGCAAGGCAGGCCGGAAATACAGAGTTATTCCGCAAGATAGCTCTGTCAAACATTGAAAAAGTCAAGAAAACAGGTGCGGATAAAATAATCGTAAGCTGTGCCCACTGCTATAAGACGTGGAAAGAAGCATACCCGTGGGCTATGCAGGAAGAGCTTCCATTTGAAGTGCTGCATATAACGGAAGTGCTCAGTGAACTGATCCGGCAGGGAAAGCTGACCCCTGAGATTCCGGTAGAACGTAATATTACATATCATGACCCCTGTTTCCTGCGTTCACAGGTGAATGAGCAGCCCAGAAAAATTTTGGAGAGTATTCCGGGGCTTTGCCTGACAGAAATGGAACGGAACGGGCGTTGGTCATATTGCTGCGGTTCCGGAGCGAAGATTGCCCTGAATTGTTATCCGGATTATGCCGCGGAGACCGGGAGGGTTCGGGCGGAAGAAGCGGCAAAGGCAGCAGCAGAAGTGGTTACCGCCTGCCCGGTATGCTACAATCAGCTCCGTTTTACGGCAAAGGCTGAGGGCATGGACCTTAGAGTGAATGATATCTCGCTTTTACTGGCAGAGTCTCTTGGAATTTCTCAGGAAATGTATGCGCAAAGGGAGGACGAATCATGAAAAACAAGATAGATAAAATACTGTTTGATCATATGGCCCCTGTAGGCGGGAGGTCCTATGGCCTGGAAGTTGTCATTGACCCGGAGAAATGTGCAGGATGCGGTATTTGTGCGATGGAATGTCCCTCCCGTATTATTGACATGGTACACACAGACTGCGGGCAGAAGATTTCAGCCTGTGAAAAAGAATGCCTGTGTGAAAATGATGTGAAATATGCTCTTTATCAGTTTGGGCAGGGAATGGGAGAAGAGACCGCATTTTATACGATTGCCGAAAAGAATCCGTTTCCGGCCATAACCGGACGCGTCTGCAGTCATCCGTGTGAAACCGGATGCAACAGACGGCATCTGGATGAGGCGGTCAATCTGCATGGTTTTGAAAAATATATCGGCGATTCTGCGATTGCAGAACAGCTCGCCTTTTCTGCGGCCGGGAAGAAAAAAGATAAAAAAATTGCAGTGGTCGGTTCCGGCCCCGCGGGACTTTCCTGCGCATTTTTCCTTGCAAAGAACGGGTATGATGTGACAGTCTTTGAGAAAGAAGAAAAGCCCGGCGGAGTATTGAGATATGGGATTCCGGATTACCGCATTCCCGGGGAGGTGCTGGATGCGGAGATTGACCGGGCGCTCTCGGTGGGGATTCAGGTAAAAACGAATGTGAACGTCGGAAAAGATGAAAGCCTGGATGCTTTGATAAAAGAGTATGATGCGGTTTATCTTGCCTGCGGCCGGCAGAACAACTTTAAACTGGACGCGGCCGGTGAGGAATATGCGGTTTCTGCACTGGATTTTCTGAAACAGTCTCATCAGGATGCTGCACAATGTCCGAAAGGGGAAGTGATAGTCATAGGAGGCGGCAATGTGGCGCTGGACGCGGCAAGGACAGCAAAAAGGTCAGGAGCCGTTTCAGTGACTGTAATCAGTCTGGAGAAAGCATATGAGATGCCTGCTTCTTCAGAAGAAATAGCTGCCGCGAAAGAGGAAGGCATTGGCTTTATCTACGGCAAAGGCGCTGCGGCGCTGGAAAAACGGGATGGACGAATCTGCGTTTCTTTAAAGAACTGTACAAGCCTGCGTGATGAAAGCGGAAGGTTTCATCCCCGGTACGCGCCGTCTGATGAAAAGCTGATTGCAGATACAGTGATCACTGCAATCGGGCAGGGAGCCGACCTCAAATGGCTGCCGCCGGATATCGCAGGTGAACACGACCGCCTTGTGCCTGTGGATGATATGAAACAGACGCACAGGCCGGGGATATTTGCGGGGGGAGATTTTACGGATTTTTGCAATGCGGGAACGGTATCCGGAAATATCGCAGACGGGCGTAAAGCGGCTGAGCGGATTCAGAGGTATTTCGGAGAAGATAAGCAGGCTGATCCCGAACGCAGGATCGAAGACACAGATCATACTGAAAAATATTATGCAGTGAAAGCGCGTACAGAAGCAGCAGAAGATACGGCAAAATATGAGGCAGAAAGATGTCTGCACTGCGGAAATAAAAAGGCGGTTTATCGAAAGAAAGAGAATGTGCTTTATTTCAACCGTGCCTGCCAGAACTGCAGGAACTGTATCAGCGTATGTCAGGAAAACGCGGTTGCATTTGTATATTCAACGATTCAGAAATAGAGCGGAGGAAAACGGCTATGTATGTAAAATGGATTACGCTGCAGGTAAATGATATGGAAGCATCAAAAAACTTCTATGGGCAATTTCTGGGATTGAAAGAACAAAGGGAGTTTTCTCCTGCTCCCGGAAAAACCATCTGCTTTTTAGGCGATGACAGGGGGATGCAGATCGAATTGATCTGCGATGATCAAGCGAAAGGGGAAGCTCATCCTTCAGCAGCCAATATTGGAGTCTGCACGGATCATTACGACGACATGTATCAGAAGTCGAAAGAATGCGGAATCCTGTTGTCAGAACCCATGGTCATGGGCGGGAATCTGCATTGCTTTTTCGTTTCAGATCCGGACGGAACAAAACTGCAGATCATTCAAAACGAATAAAGGCTAAAAACTCTTAAAGCAAGATCAGGATCTCCCGCAGAAGCCCGGTGTCTGAACACCTGGTTTTCAGCGGGAGATCCCCTTGGGTATACCTCATGGCACTGCGCGCATCAAAGCAGCACATCCGAAAAAAGTTCCTCAAATTTTTCACGCATCACCAGATCCAATTGCCGATGCATAAGCATATACCGTTCTAAAAAAATGAAGCCGTATTCGGTTAATGTGGACCATCCCCCGTCCTTGCCGCCCTGATGCCGTTCGATGACAGGGGAGCCCAGATGATGTTCAAGCCGGTTTAGCAGACGCCATCCCTGGCTGTATGAAAGATTCATCTGCTGGCAGGCAAGCCGTACAGAATGCGTGCGGCTGATCAAGTTCAGGAGCAGGCAGGTCTCTTCATCAAAAAATATCTTTTCACGGATCAGAGCAAGGCTTAAGAGCGGCATAACAGGCTGGCGCAGATAAGGTGCAAGTGTTTCCGGAGAAAGTTTGGAATTTTGGAGGTTCAAGAGTATGCCTTGATCCCCCACTTCAATGGAAGCTATGCCGCCGGCCAAAGCCAGCGCCCCAAAGAGCCCTTCAGATCCGCTGTACTCTGTGATTTCTTTTAATACCGGACGTTTTAAAAGCAAGGGATAACCTTCTTTCCCGCAAAAAACAGGAACACAGGCAGAATGCTCCGCCGCGAGCAGCTGCGTGACTGTATCAACGGAGAACAGAGGAACATTGACCGGAGTAAACAGCAGTTGTTCACAGTGATCCTGCAAATAAGAAAATCCGATTTTCGCAGAGGCAAACAGATCGCTGTTCTTCCAACTGTCGTTTCTCAGGCAGATGACTCTGGAACGGGACAGGTGCCTTTCGATTTTCTTTGCCGCGAACCCGGTGACGATGACGATTTCATGGATTCCGGCTTTCTGAAAGGTGGTGATCACTCGTTCCAAAATACTGAGCTCACCGATTTTTTGCGTGGGATCGAAAAATCCGGGTTCCGCCGGTTTTCCGGCGGCGGCGATCAGGGCCGCTGAATGTTCGGGCATTACTCTCTGCAAGGATGTCCTCCTTCGAAAAACTCTAAATATTCTGCAGCGGTGCCGTCGGGATGGCGTAAAACCATGTTTCTTCCGCCGGCTACAGGCCACAGGTCCCGGACAACCGCACCGCCGTGTTCCAGCCAGTAAGTGCGCCATTCTTCCAGATTATCCGCTACAAAAGAAATATCAATCAGACGTTCCTGCTCAATCCCCTCGCCTGCATAGAGCAGGACAGTTCCGACCTGTGCCAGTTCTACGTTTGCCTGGGGAATCTTAAAACGCATTTTACAGGATTCGCTGAATAAAAGTTCATAGACAGAAACAGACCTGTTCAAATCTTCTACAAATATACGGGACAGTACCTGAATAATTTTCAATTTTGACACCTCCATTCGGTAATATACGGGTTTATAATACAATTGTATTATTATATACAATTTTGGAAAAGTCAAGAAGAAATAAGGAATATTTGTGCTGTAAACAGCGAATTGTATTGTGCGAAAAGTCGCTTTTTGTTGATTAATTCATTTGTATGAATTATAATGAAAACATGTAATTATCATGGAGGCGGGAGGTGAAAATAAATGGAAGACAAACCGGAGATGCTTCATCTTACGGTGAATGGAGTATTATACAGCATGAAAACAGGAAAGGGCGGGGAGGTGGCTCACTCCGATACACTTGCATATGTCCTGCGGGATATTCTGGGGCTGACCGGCACAAAAACTCCATGCAGCCGGGGGGAGTGCGGGGCGTGTACCGTATTGCTGGACGGAAAAATACCAATATTGTCATGTTCCACATTGGCTGTGGAATGCGGCGGCCGCCAGATTACCACAATAGAAGGAGTACATGGAGAAAACGGCGGCTTACATCCGCTGCAGCAGGCATTTTTGGATGTGGACGCAATTCAGTGCGGGATGTGTACGCCGGGGATTACTATGACCAGCCTGGCCCTGCTGGCCCGCAATCCTGATCCTTCGGAAACAGAAGTCCGTGATGCCCTTGCCGGAAATATCTGCAGGTGTACAGGTTATGAAAAGTATGTGCAAGGCGTGCTTCTTGCGGCCCGCCGTATGAGGGAGGTGAACCAAGATGACGAATGAACAGCATTTTTCCGCAATCGGTAAACATACGGTCAGATTGGACGGCCGGGCAAAAGCAGACGGAAGCGCAAAGTTTACCGTAGATATACGCCTTGCAGGGATGATCTATATGAAAGTGCTTCGAAGCCCTCATGCACATGCCCGTGTGAAAGAAGTTTACACACAGGAAGCCGAAAAGATGCCGGGAGTATTGGGCGTTTTATCACATCTGGATCTGGCGGGGCTGCGGGTACATAATGATATGCTGGACGACAGGGTCAGTTATCTGGGAGAGGCTGTCGCGGCGGTGGCGGCGCTCAGGGAAGATACGGCGGCGGACGCTTTGGAATTGATCCGCGTGGAATATGAGGAGCTTCCGGCGGTACTCAATGCCCTTGCGGCCGTGTGTCCGGATGCGCCGGCCGTGCGCCATACGGGGAATGTAGCGTCATGGAAAGGGCCGAAGACTTCTGAAAAGGGATGCTCCGACCACTGGGAAAAAGGGGAGGTCGAACGCGCGCTGGCAGAGTCAGACATCGTGGCAGAGACCGAGTTTCATACCCATGCGCAGTACCATGTCTGCCTGGAACCTCATGCATGTGTAATGGACTGGGAGAAAGGCGCGGGAGCGCTGACCGCTTATATCAGCACCCAGGCAATCTATCAGGATCAGGTGAATCTGGCGCGGGCATTGGAACTGCCCATAGAGAAAGTACGGGTAAAGTGCCCGTTCGTAGGAGGAGGCTTTGGCTCGAAAGCAGAGAATACCTGCAAGGAATACTACATGGCCGCAATGTTGTCCCGGAAATTACAGCGGCCGGTAAAATATGTTCCCGAGCGAAGCGAGGAAACACTGACTGCCATGCGCCATCCCGCAGATTTTGTGTATAAGGTGGGGGTTTTAAACGATGGAACGATCCATGCAATTGATATGAAAGTGCTCCGCAGCGGAGGATCTCATACCTCCCTCCAGATGAATTTTCTGGCAGGGAGTACGGATTATGTAGTTCCGACTTACGTCAAAAGCCCCAATGTGCGGTATGAGGGCTGGAGCGTGTATGACAATCTTCCGCTGTGCGCCGCCTTCCGCGGCTTCGGTTACTTTGAGAGCGGTACGGCCATGGCGCAGGCATTGGATCTGGCGGCTGAAAAGCTGGGAATGGATCCTGTAGAATTTTTGATAAAAAATGTACCAGAGCGCGGAGATCCTGTAGGAGCAAACCAGGTGCCTCTCACCACATCCGGAATCGGGGATGTGATACGGGAATGCGCCCGGCGCATCGGGTGGAAACAGAAATGGCACCGGCCTGGAAAAAAACGTCTTTCGGACGGACGTATGCATGGCATTGCGGCGGCGCATGCGATGGGCAGGAGCACCCTTCCGGAATTTGTAGTGACCGGAAATGCGTCAATCGAAGTCCGGGAAAACGGTACGGCGCTGGTCATGGCAGGCATCACCGACATCGGACAGGGCCAGGCTACAGGGCTTGCCCAGATTGCGGCGGAAGCCATCGGGCTGAAGGTAGAAGATATCCATGTTCTATGGGGAGATACGATTGCTCCGATCACCGGGCATCAGGTGGCCTCTTCGACGACCATGATGACCGGAAATGCGGTCCGATTGGCGGGACTGGATGCAAAACGTCAGATTTTGAAACATGCGGTTCCTGTCCTGGAAGCGGCAGAGGATGAATTGGAGATAGAGGACGGCCATATCTATGTGAAAGGCAATCCTGTGAAGCGGGTCTTAGTGTCGTAGATCGTCAGGATGCCCGGTGTAAAAACAATTCTTGGAAAAGGAAGCTGGTTTCTCCCGGAGGCAAAATGTTCGCCCCGCACTGTTATGGTATGCATTGCAGAGGTAGCCGTCGATGAAGAAACCGGAAAGGTAGAAGTCACAGATATGATCCAGGGAACGGAGTGCGGACAGATCATCAGCCCGGCCCGTGTGGAAGGCCAGATGCAGGCGGTTCTTTCCGGAGGCATCGGATATGCGCTGATGGAGAACTGGGCGATGGACGAAAGCAGGGGCGGCATGATTTTAAACACGAATCTGCTGGATTATAAAATACCGACTTTTGCAGACACCGGAGATATTTTAAGAAAAAGTATCATTCTGGAAAATCCTGATCCGGAGGGGCCCTTCGGCGCACGCGGCATGGGGGAAGCTTCGCTTTCCGCTTCCGCGCCTGCGATTTTGAACGCGGTGTATAACGCGGTCGGAGTCCGGTTTCATGAGATGCCGCTGACGCCGGCGAGAGTCCTGCAGGGATTAGGAAATGCAAATATGTGAATAAGGAGATGAAGTGATGCAGCAAGAGCAAAAGAAATTTATGGTTTTAACAGTCAATGGAAAAGCACATAAGCTTTATGTGGGCAGCGGGCCGGATGAGGTATCGCCATCGGAAACGCTGGTACAGACATTGCATGACAAGCTGGACCTGATCGGAACGAAAGTCTGCTGCGATAAGGGGGCATGCGGGGCGTGTACGGTTTTGGTAGACGGCATACCGACGGCGTCGTGTTCGACTCTGACTGTGGAATGCGAAGAAAAAGAGATTTTGACGATCGAGGGGCTTGAAGATCCCGCGACAGGGGAGTTAGATCCGCTGCAGCAGGCATTTTTAGACGGAACGGCTTATCAGTGCGGCTTTTGTACTCCGGGCGTGATACTTACCTGTAAAGCGCTGCTTGACCGGAATCCAAAGCCTACGGAAGAAGAAATGAAAGAGGCTCTTTCCGGAAATTACTGCCGGTGCGGCAGCCATCATCAGGTGATTGAAACATTATTAAGATTCACTGGGCAGGAGGTGTAGCAGATGGGAAAACAATATAGATATATCGGCGTGGATCAGCCGAGATTAGAGGGGCGTAATTTTGTGACAGGCCGTGCAGTGTATGGGAAGGATGAAAAAATTCCGGGAATGCTGTATGGAAAAGTTTTAAGAAGCCCATATGCATACTGTCGGATTAAAGCAATAGATACATCCAGGGCGGAAGCATTGCCGGGGGTACAGGCGGTACTTACATATAAGAACGCTCCGGCGTGGAAATTGGGAATGCCCATACCCCATAAAAAGATTTTGGATGAAAAGGCATACTTTATCGGAGACGGGGTTGCTCTGGTGGCAGCCGTATCTGAGGAGATTGCAGAGGAAGCATGCGAACTGATCGAAGTAGAATATGAGAAGCTAAAGCCGGTGCTGTCGATTGACGAGGCGCTTCATCCGGACAGCCCGCAGATTTATGAAGATTTTCCGGGAAATCGTGTGCCCACAAAACTGTTTGAAGAGGCGCACCAATCGTTTGACTGCAGCGTATTTGGAGATCCGGAGACAGGATTTTCAGAAGCAGACGAGATTGTTGAGGGAGACAGCACTGTGACCAGCGCGCAGAATCCGCTCCCGCCGGAACCGCCGGTGGTGATCGCAGAGTGGGAAGGGGATGAACTGACGATCCGCGGTTCCATCCATGCGCCGGGGGCTCTGAAATTATCAAGCGCCCCTGCCATGAGCCTGGAACACAGCAAACTGCGGGTGATTCCCTCTACTGTAGGGGCAAGCTACGGTTCAAAAGTCATTTCGATCTGCGGACAGATCGTGATGTACACGGCAGCCCTTGCGAAAGCTGCAAAACGTCCGGTAAGAATTGCTTATACAAAGGAAGAACATCTTTCGGTGTATATGAACCGCCTGAAATCCAAAGCCCACTATAAAATCGGACTGAAAAAAGACGGCACTGTGACTGCCATCACCGGACAATGGGATTGCGACTGCGGCGCGGCGTCTGCGGAGCAGGGGCATATGATCGGGGTGGGGCTCATCAGCCAGCCGATTCTTGCAAAGACCAGCCACTGCAATATTCAGACGAGCCTGGTCGTTACAAACACAATGCCCACGGGGCCTTACAGAGGGTTCGGCTATCTTGAGAATACATGCCATATCCTCAATATCCTGTACCAGGGGCTTGAAAAAATAGGCATGGACCCTGTGGATTATTTTAAACATAATCGCCTGCAGGTGGGCGACCCGATCTATCATGCGTATATGTGCGCCGGGTTTGAAACATGCTCCGGCCCGGATATCCTGCCGACCATCCAGAAAGGGGCGGAAGCATTCCGGTGGTATGAGCGGTTCAAAGGCTGGGATCGGCCAAGCTATGAGACAGAGGATAAGATATATGCCGTGGGTGTGGGAAATACCGGGCAAAGTGACGTAGGAGAACAGGTTTCGAATGAGAATGTACAGCTCAATTATGACGGCGGCGTGATCGTATTCTGCGGTGCGGCGGAATTTGGACCGGGAACCCGGGATGTTATGAGGAAAATTGCGGCTGAGGTGCTGAATGTACAATTGGACAAAGTCAAGGTAACAAAATGCGACACAGACGCGGTTCCTGCTGAATGGGGATCGACCGGTTCCAGAAGCACATATTCCATGGGATGCGCGACAATCGACGCGGCAAAAAAGGCGCGGGCCAAGCTGCTGGAGCAGGCTGCAGGTATGCTTCACTGCCCGCCGGAGGCTTTGGATACCCGTGACGGTATGATTTTCTTTGCGGATGCACCGGAAAAGCTGATGCTTCCATGGATTGCAGTCATGGGGCCCAATTATTCCATTACAGGAGTGGGGCACTTCGGCGGCAATTATTCGATTCCGCTGCAGCAGCTGCAATTCGTGGAGATTGCCGTGGACAAGCATACCGGCAAGGTAGAGCTTATGGAGCAGGTCTGCGCTACGGACTGCGGGCAGATCATCAATCCCACCGGACTGAAAGGGCAATTGGACGGATATTTCCCGGGAATCGACATGGCTACGCGGGAGATAACCCGCTGGGATCAGGACGGACGTATTGTAAACGCCAATATGATTGATTATAAGACCCGGACATGGAACGAATTGCCGAAACACAAGAATGTGATATCAGAAACGCCGCCGTCATCGACTCCGGAAGGGCCGTTCGGAGCATTTGGAGCCGGAGAGCCGAGCCTGGCGCCCGGTATTCCGGCAATTGTCATGGCGATCCGCTGTGCAACCGGGAAATGGTTCAACCATCTGCCGATTACACCGGGAGATATTCAGAATGCATTGAAAGAGCGAGAGGAGAGATAGTATATGAGACAATTCGAACATATTGACGTGGAAAGCTTGAAAGAAGCCAGTGAACTGCTGAAGGAAGAACATACGGCGGCAATTGCCGGCGGTACGGATTTACTTGGCGCGTTAAAGGATAAAATTATGCCGGATTACCCGGAGAAGGTAGTCAATTTGAAGACAATTGACGGATTGTCCGGGATCAGGGAGGACGAAGAAGGGCTGGTTGTGGGGGCGCTGACGAAGCTGTCCGATCTGCAGGACCATAAGCTGGTAAAAGAAAAATACCCTTCTCTTGCGCAGGCTGCAAAAAGCGTCGCATCGCCTTTGATCCGGAACAGCGCGACCATAGGCGGAAATATCTGCCAGGATGTGCGCTGCTGGTATTACCGCTATCCGCATCAGATCGGCGGGCGCGTAAACTGTGTGCGCAAAGGCGGGGAAGGCTGCTATGCCTTCACTGGGGAGCGGGGAAACCATTCTGTTTTCGGTGCTATGCGGGTGGACCGGCCTTCCTGTTCGGCCTCTTGTCCCGCGCATGTAAATATTTCTGCATATCTTGCGAAGGTGCGTGAAAATGACCTGGAAGGAGCGGCGGAAATTTTGCTTAGCGCAAACCCGCTGCCGGCAATTACCTCCCGAGTCTGTACACATTTCTGCCAGGAAGGGTGCCACCGGGGGGAACTGGATACGCATGTGGGAGTGGGACAGATCGAGCGTTATGTGGGAGACTATATTCTGAACAACGCCTCCCGTCTGATGCCGCCTCCTGAAACAGAAAGCGGCCAGAGGATTGCGGTGGCAGGCGGAGGGCCTGCCGGACTCTCTGCGGCGTATTATCTGAGGAAAGCCGGGCACAAAGTAACGGTTTATGACCGGATGGAAGAAGCCGGAGGGCTGCTCATGTATGCAATTCCGGCATACCGCCTGCCCAAAGAAGTTGTACAGAAGCAGATCAAAGCGCTGGAGGGCATGGGGATTGAATTTCAATGCGGCGTAGAGATCGGAAAAGATATAACCATGGAGCAGCTTGCGTCGGACTATGATAAAGTATTTCTTTCTACGGGCGCATGGAAGAAAACGGTCATCGGCATAGATCATGAGGAGATGACCAGATTCGGCCTGGAATTTCTGATGGAAGTAAAGGGATGGATGGCCGGAAAGGCGGGAACAAACGTGGTAGTTGTCGGCGGCGGCAATGTGGCCGTGGACGTAGCGGTTACGGCAAAACGTCTCGGTGCGTCTTCCGTGACAATGGTCAGCCTTGAGAGCCGCGGGGAGATGCCTGCGACAAAAGAAGAATTAGAAAGGGCGGAGGAAGAAGGGATTGTCCTGATGCCTTCCTGGGGACCGGCAGCTGTGATGAAAGAAGAGGGCCGGGTCACCGGCATCAGACTGCGCAGGTGTGTCAGCGTACGGAACGCAGAAGGACGCTTTGCCCCGGTTTACGATGACAATGATATAAAAGAAGTCGGCAGCGATTCCATACTGATGTGTGTCGGCCAGCAGACAGACCTTTCTTTCCTGGGCGATGATTTCGCGATTGAACAAAACAGAGGACGGATTGTGGCGGACGGGCTTACACAGATTACAAGTGATGCAGATGTATATGCAGGAGGAGACGTTGTCACCGGCCCTGCGACGGTGGTAGCCGCGTTGGCTGCGGGACGGCGCGCCGCGCAGGCGATGAACCATATGTTTGAGGGCACGCGGGATAAAGTGAAAGAGCTGCCGGAGGGCGGTTTTCTCAGATACGACCATGACTGCCGGCAGTGTAAGCATGTCATTTCGACGCATGTGCGTCCTTTGGAAGAACGGAAGGTAGATTTGGAGGATGATTTCGGACTTACGCCTGAAGAAGTAAGGCAGGAAGCAGGACGCTGCTTCAACTGCGGATGCTTTGCGGTAAATCCGTCGGATATCGCAAACGTCCTGGTCAGCCTGGATGCTTCTGTAGTTACGAATCTGCGCAGCTATACGGCCGAAGAATTTTTCCAGAGGACGCCGCGGGTACATGATATCCTGGATGACGGAGAGATCGTTGCAGAGATCCGGATTCCGGCAATGAAGGACGGCGCAAAAGCAGGCTATGAGAAGTTCAGAGAACGGGCATCCATTGATTTCGCGGAAGTAGCCTGCGCAGCCGTATATGAAACAGAAAATCAGATTGTGAAACGTGCAAAAATTGTATTGGGCGCAGTCGCACCGGTTCCTGTGTCCTGTGAAAAAGCGGAACAATACCTGGCCGGGAAAAAGATCTCCGAA
The DNA here is from genome assembly GCF_003885045.1 of Schaedlerella arabinosiphila. Taxonomy (GTDB): domain Bacteria; phylum Bacillota; class Clostridia; order Lachnospirales; family Lachnospiraceae; genus Schaedlerella; species Schaedlerella arabinosiphila. The sequence continues at coordinate 1,118,321 of NZ_RHJS01000002.1, forward strand.
GAAACAGCGGACCAGGCGGCAGAGCTGGCTTTGGCGGGGGCAGATCCATTAAAGGAAACTTCGTATAAAGTCCAGATTGCAAAAACACTTATAAAACGTTCCCTGCTTGCATTAAACCGGTAGGATCAGTTCATGTAAGCATTCTTTTCTTGATGCCTTTAAGGAAAAGTGATATAGTACCCATACGAGTGTATGAAAACCGGGAGGGCATGAACATGCAGGAAAAGAACGAACTGTCCACAAAAGAGCGTTTATTATTAGCGGCAACGAAGATGTTTGCCATACATGGTTATGAAGGCGCGACGACAAGGGAGATCACGGCGGAAGCCCACGCAAATTTGCAATCCATCCCTTTTTACTACGAATCAAAGGAAAAATTGTATCAGGCAGCCGTATGCAGAATTTCTCAACTGGTGATGAATGATTATGAACATCTGCTCAAAGAAATCGAGGATGCCAGGAAGCAGAACCTGCTTGATAAAAGTATGGCGTGGAATTATATCGTGGAAACGGTAGGGCATTTGTCAGAATGGGTATTGAATGAAGAATATAAATATGAACTTCTGCTGATCAATCATGACCTGCTCTATCCTACGAAAGGAATCTGTCAAATGCTGGAGCCGCTTGCGCAGGTATATTATTATTTTGCGGAATTGCTGATGGTGGTAACGGGAAATACAGACAGATTCTGGGCCAATAGTTATAGCTATATCGTGATATCCGGCTTTTTCACTTACAGCAATATGCCGGTTTTCTTAGAGACCGTGTTAAAAGAAGATATCGGGGATCTGAACGTGATACAGCGCGCGAGGGCTCAATTGAAAAGGGATATGCTTACCTCAATTGAGGCAGTAGTAAAAAAATATTTGAAGGAGTGAAAGGGGGGAAGGAGCAGAAAATTTTCAAAAAGTATTGACATCTCTCTTGAATTTGTGTATAAAATTTCTGAACAATCAGCTTGATCTCTGTCAGTCCTCGATATGCGAAGGAATGATACACTCAGGAGGCGAAACATGCGGAAGGATTATACACTGGATATAGATAAAAAATCAAAATGGGTCATTTATTCGGCAGGCGCGATTGAAAATTATCTCCCCTTCCGTCTGGAAGAATGCGGGATGTTCTGCGCCAAAGGAGATTTCTTTACGGAAGGAGAGGATATTCCGAATTATCTCCTGATGTATACGGTATCCGGGGCAGGGTATTGTCATTATAATGATAAGAAACAACTGCTGGAACCCAATACGGCAATTTTGATCAATTGTAAGAATCAGTTTTATGTGAAGACATTGGAGAAGGAATGGAACTACTACTGGTTTCATTTCAGCGGTATTGCCATGGAGCAGTATTACGGTTATATTTCTGATAAATTGGTTCAAATACAACTTGAAGCAGATAACCGTGAAATCACGAATGATTTTGAAGAACTATTGGGGCTTCCAGAAGTGCTGGATCTTCAGCAAAGCTATTTTGTATCAAATATTCTGTCGAATATACTGACATGCCTGATCAGGAATAAAGATCTTGGCGAAGAAAAGCGTGCAGAAGATGCGGGGAGAAATGTGATCAAAAGTATAAAAACATACATTGAGGATCATTATTCTGAGGAAGTATCTCTGGAGGTTTTGGCAGACAAGGTTCATTTGTCGAAACATTATATGATTAAACGGTTTAAAAGTGTTACAGGAGAGACACCCTATAATTACCTGCTGAATTATCGGATTTCCCAAGCAAAGATCATGCTCAGGATCTCGGATTATTCCATCTCGGAGATTGCGGAGAAGATTGGATTTGCCTCCTTGAATAATTTTATTATTCAGTTTAAGCGGAAAGAGAATATTACACCAAGAGCATACAGGGAAAAACAGAGTGCTCAGATAAAAGATTTACTGTAAAGACAGTGAATGCAGAATACGAAAAATATAAAAATATTGTCCTGTTAAACAAAAGTGTTTTTTTGCTGGAAACAGGACAATATTTTTATATTATAGAGTAAGAATGAGAATTGAAAGAGAGACATATATTGCATATAATGTAAAAAGTATTCGCGAATCAAATCAGTGTAGACAGCAATAAATGAACAAGAATGATCTTATAACAGGAGAAAAACGCTATGAAAAAGAAAATATTATGCGTACTATTATGCGCAGGACTGACCCTTGCATTTGTGACCGGATGCAGCGACAGCGTGGGGAGTACGGCTGGTTCCGAAAAGGATACTCAGTCTGAAAAGACGGATCAAGGGGGAAAGACTTATGCGATCATCACACGTTCGGCTGGAAATCCATATGCTGAGAAGGAAGCGGAAGGATTTCAGGAGGTGATCGAGGCGGAGGGAAATACATGCATCGTGCGCCATCCCGAAGCAGCAACCGCTGATGCGCAGGTCTCTGTGATTCAATCCTTAATTTCTCAGGGAGTAGATTCCATCTGTATCGCGGCAAATGATGAAAATGCTCTGCAGGCGGCATTGGAGGAAGCAATGGAAGAGGGAATCAAAGTATCCTGTCTGGATTCCCAGACGAATCCGGACTGCCGCCAGACATTTGTAAATCAGGCAGGGATCAAAGAGATCGGGCAGTCTTTGATGGACGCGGTACTTGATATTTCCGGCGGCGGGGGACAGTGGGCAATTCTGTCGGCAACCTCCCAGGCATCCAATCAGAATGCGTGGATTGATGCCATGAAGGAGATTATGGAAGCAGATGAAAAGTATTCCGAACTGGAATTGGTAGAGGTGGCATATGGCGATGACGAGCCCCAGAAATCCACGGACCAGACTCAGGCTCTGCTGTCGAAATATCCGGAGCTGAAAGTGATCTGTGCGCCGACAACGGTCGGGATCAATGCGGCAGCAAAGGTTCTGCAGGATGAATCCTCTTCTGTGAAACTGACAGGACTTGGACTGCCTTCAGAAATGGCGGAGTACATCGGAGATGATGCCGACCATTCCTGTCCCTATATGTATCTCTGGAACCCAATTGACGTAGGCCGTCTAGGGGCTTACACATCCATTGCTCTGGCTGAGGAAAAGATAACAGGAGCAGAAGGCGAGACATTTACGGCAGGAGAACTGGGAGAGTATGAAATCACAGCGGCTGGTGACGGCGGTACAGAGATTATCCTTGGACCTCCGTTCAAATTTGATCCCTCCAATATTGACGAGTGGAAAGATGTTTATTAAAATGGATCTGCTGTATATATGAAACAGAAGAAAATATACGAAATGAATATGAAGGAATAAAAGATGAAGACAAGTTTTAAAACGCCGGATCAGTATGCAGAGGCCATCCTGCATATTGCCGATATGCAGGAGCCAGAGAACGAAAAACAGCCGCTGCGCTTTATGAAGGTAATGAAAGAAAACAGAGGATTTATCAATAAGCTTAGTCCTTATTCCATGGAAACAGAAGATGGATTAGAAAGAAAAAATCCACTTATTGTTGTATTGGGAGACAGCGTGACGGCAGGGCATTTTGAGTTTAATGGGGATATGGCTGATTTTTTTGAAAAGTTGAAAACGCAGAAGATTGACGAGGATCAGGTGATTGAGGCTACGGATGTACTGCGCTCTTATGCGGATCAGTTCCGGAAAATGCTGATTGAACATTACGATCAGACAGCGGTCAGCGTGATAAATTCAGGGATCGCAGGAGATACCATGCATGGAATGTACCGGCGTCTGGAACGGGATGTTATACGATACCAGCCTGATCTGGTGATCATCAACGGCTCATTGAACTGGGGGGAAGAGGACGGTGACGATGAAGAGTATTATGATGTGCTTTCTAAAACTGTACAGGAAGTAAAAGATAAGACAGATGCAGACATTATTTTACTTACACCGAATATGGAACTCCCGGGCAATCCGGCATCCAATCCTCATTCCTCCTTGAAAGACAGGATAAAGGCAATCCGCAGGGTGGCAAAGGAGAAGGATGTGTGTCTGGCAGATGTTTACAAAATATGGGAAACGTATGCGGAAAAAGGGTATCCACTGAAAGAGCTGCTTGCAAACGGGATCAACCATCCGTCTATTGTAGGCCATACGGTTTACGCAAAGGCGCTGATGAAATTATTTTATAACGTTTAGGAAGCGTTTTATGCTTATATCTGGAATTGTTATATCAATTACTAACTTATGGTTTCTAACTCAATCTGTAAAAAGGCAGCCGCGCCGTCCAAAGCGACTGCCTTTTCCGCTCAAAAGAATTTTACATGATCTTTGTCCCCGGCCGGAAATACGTGGATTGCCACAGCCTGAATATCAACAGCATATGACGGCTCCATCGAAAATTAGAGTTGTACGCATAAAAAAAATCAGTTATACTGAAATCAAAAGAGGAAAACAAGGTATAACATTATGGGAAAAATATTCAATGTAACTGCCGACTGCAAACCTGGCCTGCACTATATGGTTGATATCAGTTCCCGCCTGGCCCGGATGAAAGGATATGTGGACAGGGGGGAATATTTTACAATAAACCGGGCACGCCAATATGGAAAAACAACAACGCTCCGGGCATTGAAAGAATATTTAAAAGATCAGTATTATGTAGTCAGCATGGACTTTCAGGTGCAGATGAGTTACGCAAAGTTCCGCAGTGAGAATGCATTTTCAGCTGCATTTGCAAAAGCATTCGTCCGCATCATCCAAGATCCGGATATTGCCCTTCCAGAGGCGATGAAAACAGCGGTTGGGAACCTGAAAAGGGCAACCCGGGAGAACAGGGAAGACCTGGAATTAGTAGAGCTGTTTCAATATCTGAGCGATATCTGCAGAACAGCAGACAAACCTCTGGTTCTGATGATTGATGAGATTGACAGCGCGGCAAATAATCAGGTGTTTCTGGACTTTTTGGCCCAATTAAGAGGTCATTATATTGACAGGGACAAATCACCTGCCTTTCAATCGGTTATTTTGGCAGGCGTATACGATATCAAGAATTTGAAGAGGAAATTTCGTCCGGGGGAGGACGATAAGCTGAACAGCCCGTGGAATATTGCGGTAGATTTCAAAGTGGGCATGAGCTTTACGGCGGAGGAGATTGCAGGTATGCTGACGGATTACGAGGACGAGCATGCCACAGGAATGAATATTGCAGAGATGTCCGAACTGATTTACGAATATACGTCCGGTTATCCATTCCTTGTCTCAAAATTATGCAAACTGATTGCCGAAGAGGTTGCGGGCGGAGAGAAGTTTTCGGAACTGAAGGCAGCATGGACATATGCCGGTTTTATGGAGGCGTATCAGACTCTTCTTGGAGAAAAGAATACACTGTTTGAGTCTATGGTAAATAAACTCTATGATTACACGGAACTGAGAGACATGGTCTGTTCTATCTTATTTACGGGAAAGGAATACTCTTATAATGCGCTGGATCAGGCAATCGGAACGGCAGAAATGTTTGGTTTTATAAAGAATGTGAATGGTACGGTTGCCATAGCAAACAGAATTTTTGAAATGGTTTTTTACAATCTGTTTCTAACCTCTGCGGAGAACCAGAATACGGATATTTATAAAGCTGCCATAGCAGATAAAAATCAATTTATTTACGCCGGACATTTGAACATGGACTTGCTGTTGGAGCGATTTGTGGAACATTTTGACGATCTGTACGGCGATATTCCCCATCCATTCAAAGAAGAGGATGGAAGGCGGTATTTTCTGCTGTACCTCAGGCCAATCATCAATGGTACAGGAAACTATTACATTGAATCCAGAACCCGCAATATGGAGCGGACAGATGTGATTATAGATTATTGTGGGGAACAGATTGTAGTTGAGTTAAAGCTCTGGCGGGGAAATACGTATCATGAACGTGGAGAGCAGCAGCTTATGAAATATCTGGAGCATTACCATTTGAAAAAAGGATATATGCTGAGTTTTAATTTTAATAAAAATAAAGAAATAGGAGTTAAACGTATTGTTCTCGGGGATAAAGTATTGATTGAGGCGGTCGTGTAGATGGGAGGAATACAAAAGGGAGTCAGAAACATGCTGAATATTGCAGTATGTGAAGACGATGTATCCATGGGCTCCTATATAGAAAGATGCCTGTATCAGCAAGCATTTAAAGAGGGGCTGGACATTCATATAGAAGTCATGGATTCTTTCGAAGGATGCTTAAAGTACATAAGAGAAACGAACGAAGTGGACCTGCTGTTTCTGGACATTGAACTGGGAAACAAAAACGGAATCCAATTAGCGGATTTTATCCGAAACGATCTTTGCAATGACTATCTGCAGATCGTATACGTTTCAGCGAAACAGTCTTACGCCATGGAACTGTTCGAGACTCATCCGCTGAATTTTCTTGTGAAACCCATAGACGAGAAAAAACTTGCAGACGTATTTCGGAAAGCAGCCAGGATCATTGGACGAAGCGAAGAAACCTTCTGCTATAAAATAGGCCATGCATATAAAAAAGAATTTCTTTCGAATATCCTTTACTTTGAAGCCAACAACAGGGAAGTGGTCATGTATACAAACGAAGGCAGAGACGTTTTTTATGGGACATTAAAGAAGATCGGTGGGGAGCTGACAAAACGCGGCTTTTTCTTTTGCCACAAGTCCTTTCTTGTACATTATAAAAAAGTGAAAATATTTGAGCCCAATCAACTGGTTATGGAGAACGGGAGCGTTATACCAATCAGTCAGGCACGGAGGAAGGAAGTAAAAGAAATGCAGTTGGATATGGAATTGAGGAATCTATAGATGGAACTGAATGTATACCAGATCGTCTATATCATGGGAAATGCGTTTCAGGAATATATGGTATACCGATTTTTTCACATTTTTTACCCGGAGCAGAAGGCAAAAAAACGATGCCTTGAAATCCTGATTTATCTGTTTTGCTTTGCCGCCGCCATGCTCCTGCATGTTTCAGGAACCGGCGACGCGGCTATATTGGGCTGCAATCTGGTCTGTCTGGCGGCGGTCTCCTCCCTTTACAGGGAAAACTTCAAGAAAAATCCAGGGGCCATACTTGTAATCCTGCTGGTTCTTTGGATGGCAGAACCGGCTGTTTTGACATTGCTCAAATATCTGGACAAACACAGGAATATGGGGAGTACGGGACTTGCCGTGTTCGGAATTTACGCGTCCAAAATCGCGGTTTATACAGTCGTTTTATTCATATCCAGTGTTCAGAAACGGCAAAAGGGAGTGAAGGTTTCGATTCCCCAATGGATCTTTATGGCAGTTTTGCCGATGGGAAGCTGCTACCTGCTGTCGGACATTTTGTACATCAGTGGAGACGGGATGCTGAACCGGGTATTGGATATGACGGTGCTCATCGTATTCCTGTTGAATATCGGAATTTTCTGGCTGTATGATTTCAGCATCCAGGCAATGGATCAGGAATATGAAAAGCAAATATTGCTGAAAGAAAACCTGTATTTTGAAAAACAGTTGGAAAACCAGAAGCAGTCCATAGCCGTGTGGAAGAAATTAAAGCATGATCTGAAAAATCACTTGATTGTTTTGATGGGAATGCTGGAGGAAAATGAAGAACGTGCTGCAAAAGAATATCTGCATGATCTGATGAACGATAGGGTTGACAGCAGGAAAGAAATCCAGACAGGAAATACAGCGATTGACAGCATTGTCAACTATAAGTTATTGGAAGCAAAACAGCGTCATATTCAGTTTGACCTGGAGATCCAGATACCGGAGAATCTGCAGGTTTCCTCCTATGCAATGTCTGTGATCCTGGGAAACGCAATCGACAATGCCCTTGAGGCTGCGGAAAAGACGGAGGAAAAGCGCATCAGCCTGGTGATCAAATATACGAAAGGACGGCTGCTGATCCGGGTCAGCAATCCTTTTTCGGGCCGGTTGGATGAAAAAGGCGCCGGGAGATTCAGGACAGGCAAAGCGGATCAGAAAAACCACGGGCTCGGATTAAAAAATATGGAAGAGGCGGCAGAGAAGCTGGGCGGGGTTATGCGGGTTCATACGGAGCGGCAGGTCTTTACCCTGACGATGCTATTATATGTTTCAGATCAGAATGAGAAGAAAGTGGGGGATTGACCCGATGCACGTTCTTCTCTTTTTTTACGCGTTGATTTACAACAAAAAGAACGTAAGTTACTACAACTTATATTGGGAAAGCATGGATGTGAACTATAATAGCAACCAGCAAATCGTCATCAAACTCACTTACTGCGAAAGGATAACACTATGGAAAAAGAGAAGATGAAATTCAAAAAAGTATTGGCGTTATTTGCGCTTGGCACAGCGGCCTGCTTTCTGCCAGGCTGCCGGGAAACACCGGAGAAAAGCGCGGTAGTCAGCAAGGCTGACGGGCTCGACGAGTCAGTCATTGCAGCTCCGTTAGAGGAAGGGCAGACAAGGAAGGCAGACATGCCGAAGCATTGGAGCGCAAAACATACCAGCAGCGACGGAAAAATGACAATCACCGCGGATCTGGACTTAGAGGCGCCGCAGTTGGGAAACCTTCCCGTACTGGAGATGAAGAACCACAAAATAACACAGGAGGAGCTGGAAAAGCTGGTTCATTATTTTGCGGAGGGCCAGGACCTGTTCGTACCCAAGGCAGATACGAAGGAAGTGTATCAAAAAATCCTGGACCGGATAGAGAAGGGGGAGGGAGCCTACAGCAACGAAGGCGATCTCTATAATATGGAGATCAAGGGCTATGTAGAAAAAGGGCTGGAACTTGCGCCGGAAACGTCAGGGCCAGACCAGAAAGCGGAGGTTGTTTTTCAAAAAAAGAGCGAAGATGCCGCCAGAAATGCGGCAAAAGGAAGGGCCGCTGAAACAAAGGAGCAGGAGAGCTATTTCGTGGCAGACATCGGAAAAGGGAGAGAGTCCTGTATTGAGGCTGTGACCTATGACCCGGATTCAGGCAATGACAGCTCCTTTTCATGGAAAACAGGAGAAGCTGTGTCAGATGAATTGGATATTCAATATTATCTTCGGTGGAATGAAAGTGGAAATACAGAATATGCAGCGCGTTTTCAGGAACTGGCAGAGAGATTCCATGCAGCTTTGGAAAAAGAAACGGTGACGGAGGAAGAGGGGGAAGTCCAGGCGAGACAGGTGATGGAAGAGCTGGAGCTGCCGGAGATGAGGGTATCCTCCCTGGAAAAGATCTTATGGTTTCCGAAGGGCTCGATCCCCGAAGAAGGGTCCCCCGGGAACAGTGAGGATTTCCTGTGGCAGGCAGACCTGTCAAAGGCAGCGGCCGGATACCGGTATACGTTTACACGGAAAACAAACGGACTCTTTTTGATCCGGGGCGGAATGGCGCTGAATGGCACCGGGGAAGTATACGCGCCGCCGTTTCCGGTAGAAACCGTGCAGATTACGGTGACGGAAAAAGGGGTTCAGGCGTTTTCCTGGGAAGGCATAAGCGAAGAATCAGCAATTGTGGCGGAGAATACGGAGCTGCTTGAATTTGAAGAAATCCAGGAATGGCTCTTTAAGCAGATTACTTACTGGTATACCCAAAAAAAGGTTCCCCCTGAGGAAAATATGAGATTTTCCTATCCGGTGATAGGTGCGGAAATAGGATATACGTATATTCCGGCTTATGAAAAACCAGACTGCGTCTGGATGGTTCCCGCATGGAACTTTCAGGTTATGGAACAGGTCAACGGCCGGGATATGCAGTACCTGGAATGGACGATCAATGCCCTGGACGGGGGAGTGGTCGGTGAGATATTGAATTAGAGGGAGGAAGAAAAAATTCGGTATCATCAGCCAATCCGCAGAGATTAGCTGAAGATACCGGATTTTTATGTTATTGGGATTTAAGACTCTGCTTTCATCCGCCTTTCCAGAAGCGCATGGATCTTCTCCGTCGGCGTCATGACAGATCCGATCGCGGTATCATGATTCAGGGAATCAATGATGATGGCAAGGTACTTGCTTAAGTCCGCCATGATAAAATAAGGCTTCTCCTTTGCTTCCGGCGGAAGATAGGTCAGGTTTGTGGTGATGACCTTGTTGAGATATCCGTTTTCATAGTATTCATCGAACTTTTCAAAACCATCGGTAAACAGGCCGAAGGTGGTGCAGGCAATGACCCGCTTTGCCTTCCGTTCCTTGAGCTGCTTGGCCACATCCAGCATGCTTTCTCCGGAGGAGATCATGTCGTCAATGATGATCACATCCTTGTCCTTCACATCGTCCCCGAGAAATTCATGGGCTACGATGGGGTTTTTTCCGTTTATGATCTTCGAATAATCCCGGCGTTTGTAGAACATTCCCATATCTACGCCCAGCATATTGGAAAAATACACGGCCCTGTGCATAGCGCCTTCGTCCGGGCTGATGACCATCAGATGATCCTTATCCACGGCCAGATCCGGCACCTCGCGGAACAGCGCTTTCATGAACTGGTAAAGGGGATTGAAGCTGTCAAATCCGTTGAGCGGGATGGCGTTCTGAACCCGGGGATCGTGGGCGTCAAAGGTAATGATGTTGGCGATCCCCATGGACGCCAGTTCTTCCAGTGCCAGCGCACAGTCCAGGGATTCCCGTTTGGTCCGCTTGTGCTGGCGGCTCTCATACAGGAAGGGCATGATCACCGTGATTCGGTGGGCCTTACCTGTAGCCGCGGAGATGATTCTCTTCAGATCCTGAAAATGGTCGTCCGGGGACATATGGTTCGGATGTCCGTTGACCGTATAGGTCAGGCTGTGGTTGCACACGTCTGTCATGATAAACAGGTCCGTACCGCGGATGCTCTCCTTGAGGATACCCTTTCCCTCGCCGCTTCCGAAGCGGGGGCAGCAGCAGTCTACGAGATAATTTTTGGATCGGTAATTCACATACAAGGGGGATTCTGAGACTTCATTGATCGTATTTTTCCGAAACGATACGATATGGTCGTTCACCTTTTGTCCAAGTTCACTGCAGCTTTCCATAGCAACGAGCTTCAGCGGTGCGACCGGGAGGGTTTTTTCTAATAATTCGATGTTTGACATAAATTCTCTCCTGTACTTTGTGCATACTTTTTACAATGCGGTGCCTTAAAAACTAGTTTTTTGTATAATTTGTCTCCATATATGGTTATATCATTTTTTCTGCCGAAATTCAAGATAACACGAGAAATAAAGCCGAAAATCCACAGGCAGATTGGGAAGTATGCGTATCATTGCGGAGTGAAATAGCAGATTTTTGGTTATACAGAAGCTGAATTGGAAGGGCTGCTATTTCGGAGGAACAAGCACAATGCCGGTGGGATCAAATGCAAAGAGGATCTCTGAGATCACAGAGGCGTTCTCTAAGATAGACCCGAATGACAAACGTACTTATGACGCCCCCGTAGACAGATTCCAGGAGATCATGGGGCCATTCAGGGGTGGATATATGTTCCGCCCCTGAAATTTTTTCCGGCTGTGCGGTTGGAAAAAAGGTAAACGTTTTCTTTCTTTTCTTGGTAAAAATCTCTGTTTTTTATTGTAAACGATCAAAATATATGGTAAAAACTACTTAAATATCTGATATATATCCGATGAAAGCAAATACAGCAGGAAAGTGTTTTATCAAAAAGGAGGAAGGAATCAATGAAAAAGAGAATCGCAATGCTGCTTTGCGCGGCGATGGCCGCATCGTTATTTACCGGATGCAGTTCAGGCGGGAACGGGGCGGAGCCCAAGGAAGATGCTGCTGAAAACGAAGGCAGTGAGGAGCAGACTGCGGAGGCAGAGGAGATCAGCATCTGGCACGACGGCGACGAGGCAATCATGGATGTCATTGAAAGCTAGGTGAATGAGAAGCTCGGCGGGGATGGCATTACAGTGAAGTTTGAGAAGAAAAGCGGCCTGACAGACCAGATCAAGCTCTATGGCAGCGATGGGGAGAGCGGCCCGGATATGTATATGTATGCACATGATTCCCTGGGTACCTTTGTAGAGATGGGAGTGCTCTCGCCCCTGTCGGACATCGTCGGGGAAGAGGTCTATGCCGACATGCTTCCCATGACACAGGAGGCCGGATTATACAAAGGGGAACAGTATCTGCTTCCGGTCTATTTTGAAACACTGCTCTTTATGTATAATAAGGATCTGTGGGAAGGGGAGGTTCCGTCCACAACAGAAGACCTGTATACATATATGGAAGCGCATACGGATACGGCGGCAGGCACATATGCATTGGTAAACCAGCATTCCACAGCCTATAATGTATCCCCGTTCATCCATGGGTTCGGAGGATATATCATTGATGAGGATGCTGCCCCGGGGCTGGCGGATGAAAAAACAAAAGAAGCCATTGAGTACAATAAAAAATTCGCCGCACTGCAGGCTGACGGCGATTATAATACGGTAACAACACTGTTTAATGAAGGGAAAGCGGCGGCGATCATCGGCGGGCCATGGCTGGTACCTGGGATCAAAGATGCCGGGATAGACCTGGGAATCCAGTCTCTGTCAGACTTTACTTTGCCGGGCGGGGAGAGCCTTGCACCCTATTCAGGGATTCAGGGGATCGGAGTCATGAAGCATGCGGCTGAGGAGAAAAAGGATGCGGCTGCAAAGGTGCTTGCCGCATTGGCAGCCCCGGAAGTCGGCATTGCGCTTGCAGAAAAAGCAAGCTGCGCGCCGGCAAACCAGAAGGCATACGATGAGGATTCTGTAAGCAGCAACGAAATGATCGCGGCAATGAAGCGGACTGCGGAGACGGCCAAACCTATGCCGAATATTCCGGAGATGAGTGTGATGTGGGGGCCGGCAGAATCCCTTCTGGCAGCGGTAAACAAATCCGGAGAGGATCTGGACGCAGCAGCGGAAAAATATCAGGCAGAAGCAGAGACTGCGATCGCGGATATGCAGTAGCATAGATGTATCAGGGCATTACAGCTTGCATCCGGTCAGGGATGCAAGCTGCCCGTTGCGCGGGTGTGCGTCAAGACGCACACTTTTTTGAAAGGGGAAACAGTATGAAGAACAGACAGAAATTACGTCCATGGATCTACAGTCTGCCTGCGCTTACGCTGGTAGGGTTGATCGTCGTCTTTCCCATTTTATACACAGGCTATATCTCATTGACGAACATGAACCTTTATCACTGGGACAATTACGAACTGATCGGGCTGGATAATTTTGGGCGGGCTCTGCTGAAAGTGGATTCGGGATTCTTGAAAGCGCTGCTCACAACAGTCCTGTGGACGGTTTTTAACATGGTGATACAGGTGGTCCTGGCTTTTTTCATTGCCCTTGGCCTGAATGTCCGGGAAATGAAGCTGGCAAGGGTCTATAAGACGCTCCTCATGTTTCCATGGGCAATGCCGGCATATGTTTCCATACTTTTATGGCGTGTGGGGATGTTTAACACAGAGTTCGGATTCCTGAACAAGATCCTTTTAAGCCTGGGCCTGGGGAAGATGAATTTCCTGTCAGAAAATATCCCGGCGTTTCTTTCCTGTATGGTGCTGAACCTGTGGATGGCGCTGCCGTTTATGATCATGATGATGGACGGCGCGCTGCAGAGTGTGGACAGGAGCTACTACGAAAGCGCCAGACTGGACGGAGCCGGGTTCTGGAAGCAGTGCCGGTATATCACGGTTCCCGCGATCCGACCGATCCTTCTGCCTTCCGTCATCATGACCACATTTACGACATTCAAGCAATTTGATATCGTGTATCTGCTCACCATGCAGAAAGGCTCCCTGTCCGGGGCAACGCTGCAGACGATCATTACCTATGCGCACCAGAATGCGTTTGTATCAAATAATTATGGGCTGTCCTCGGCAGTGTCCATTGTGATTTTTGGTTTTATCATTGTATTTTCATTGTTTACGAACCGGGGAGTAAAGGAGGAGGCATGAGTACGAAAAAAATAAAACGTATGGCGGGGCTTACAGTTTTAAATCTGATCTTTATCATCATCTGCCTGCTCGCGCTGATCCCGATCCTGTATGCGGTTTCCCTGTCATTCTGCAATGGGGGTTCCGGGTTAAGTTCCGATCTGTCGTTCTGGCCCAAAGATCCCACCTGGAAGAATTATTCCGCAATCCTGATGGAAGAACCGTTCCTGCTCTGGCTTAAAAACTCCGCGGTCCTGAGTGTGGGAACGATGATCGCGGCAATGGGGACGGCGGTCACGGCGGCCTATGCATTTTCAAGATACCGTTTTAAAGGAAGGAACGGGGTGCTTCAGGCTCTTCTGATCTTGAATGCATTTCCCCAGATTTTATCTATGTTCGCGATCTTCCGCCTGTTTAAGACCTTCCATCTGCTCAATTCCTATCTCGGCCTGATCATCGTTTATGCAGGGAGCATGTGCATTTTCAGCATCTGGAATATGAAGGGGTATTTCGACACGATCCCGGTGGAGATCGAGGAGGCGGCCAGGATCGACGGCGCGGGAAGCGGACAGATCCTGATGAAGGTGGTGCTTCCATTGGCAAGGCCGGCGATCATCGTGACATCGGTCATGGTGCTGATCTTTGTGTGGAATGAGTACCTGTTTTCCACTACCTTTATGATGAATGAAGGGAGTTACACGCTGGCGGCCGGATTATACCAGCTCCAGACCAGTGATTACAGCAGGAGCTGGCCGTTATTTTCCGCGGCGGCGATCCTGGTATCGATCCCGATCCTGATCGTATTTTTCTGCATTCAGAAATATATGGTGTCAGGTTTGACGGCAGGGGGTGTCAAAGGATGAGTATCAAAGAAGAACGGATGGATCGGGCGGCGGTTCTGCATATTCCGCTGTCCCAGTATGCATTTGCAAAATCAGAACATACGCTGGTGATCCGGATACGGGCAAAAAAGGAAGACCTGTCCGGATGCGACCTGTATTATGGGGACCGGGCATGCAGGAAAACGCCTATCGAGTTTTACAGGATTCCGATGCATGTCTGTGCAGAGGATGCCTGCTTCCAATATTATGAGGCGGAGATTCATTCCGTCTATAACCGGATCTGTTATTATTTTAAGTTGATAAAAGGGCAGGAATGGGCCTACTATTACGGGGACCGATTTACGGAAACGCTGGCGGATTTTTATCTTGGGGATCAGGTGGTGGATGGGAGAAGTGAATATTACCAATACCCGATCATCCTGAAAGAGGAGATACCGGACGTACCGGAATGGTTCAAAACTGCCGTTGTTTACAACATTTTCCCGGACAGCTTTGCAAGCGGGAAGAGAAGCCTGGAGAACAGGGCAGAAGAGAAGCGCCTGGAGGATGGGAGAATATGCCGGTCAAGGCTGGGAGGCACTCTGAGAGGAATCCGGGAAAACCTGGATTATATTCAGGGAATGGGATTTACCTGCCTCTATCTGAATCCGGTTTTTTCGGGCGGGGAATACCATAAATATGACGTGCTGGATTATTACCATATCGATCCATGCCTGGGAACGGAAGCGGATTTTCAGGAGCTTGTGGAGGAACTTCACAGGCGGGGGATGAAGATCATCATTGACGGGGTTTTTAACCACTGCAGCTGGGAATTTTTTGCGTTTGAGGACGTGGCGGCCAAGGGCAGGGCGTCCCGATATTGTAAATGGTTTTACGGTCTGGAGTTTCCTGTCAGAAAGCCGGAAAATGCGGACGAAGTTCCCAATTATACCTGCTTTGCATATGAAAGGAGAATGCCCAAGCTGAATACGGCGGAACGGGAAGTGCAGATGTATTTTGCGGATGTAGGGGCGTACTGGATTCAAAAATACCATGTGGACGGCTGGCGGCTGGATGTGGCAAATGAGATCCACCGGAATTTTTGGCGGAGCTTCCGTTCGGCCGTAAAAAGCGCCGATCCGGATGCGGTGCTGATCGGGGAAGTATGGGAAAATGCGGAGACCTGGCTGCGGGGGGATGCCTTTGATTCTACTATGAACTATGAATTTCGCAGGATCTGCAGGGACTATCTTGCAGCCGGATCACCGGATGGGAGATCTGCGGCCTGCCAGTTTGAACAGATGCGTCTCAGATATCCGACGAATATCGTAAACGGGCAGTTGAATCTGATCGACAGCCATGATGTCCCGCGGTTCCTTTCTCTTTGCCGGGGGGACCTGGGGAAGTGGAAGATGGCCTGCATCCTGCTCATGCTGATGCCGGGCGTGCCCAGCCTTTTCTACGGGGATGAGCGGAAGATCCAGGGGATAATGGAAAACGAGTACCGGAAGGGGATGGCCTGGGAGGAAAAGGAGGATGTCTGTGATTTTGTCCGGGAACTGATCAGAATCCGGAAAGAATATATCGATGGGTCAACCGGCTATCACCCGGTCTGGGGGATGATCCGTTCCGGTGTCTTTGCATTTGCCAGGGAGAATGCGGGATGTGAGATTACTGCGGTCATGAACCCGGGAGACGCATGTGCAGTACCGGAAATGGGAGATCGGAGAGTTCTGCTGGAAAACGAATGCCGGGAAGGCTGGATCGGACAGGGAGGATATGGGGTCTGGCTTAGGGACAAAGGACGGTAAGGCTCCGGGCGGAGATACATTTTATGAGGTATCTTTGCCCGGTTTTTCGTGCGGCGAGCGCACGTTCTAATGAGTGAGAGTCCCTAATCCGCCCAGTAGTGGGGCGGGGAAGAATATAGCCAATGACAGGGGGGCGTGGTGGAGAGAAACGGTTTTCAATATTTCTTTTATGAAAATCTTTTTATAGTGAACTTGAACAGTTAAGTACACTTACAAAAGCCAAAATGCCAAAAGGAAAGTCGATTTTAGAGTATAAATTAAAATGAAATGTCAAAATAAAAGAAATAGTCGTTTATTTGACGAAAAAAACTCCAAAAAACGGATTAAAATTGACTTTGTGAGAATGACTGTATATAATAATGGTGGAGGTGTATAACAATGTTAGTGAAAGTTAGTATAGAAAATTTTAAATCTTTTGATAGTGCAATCGAGTTGACAATGATTTCTTCCAACAAAATACGGATAAACGCAAGCCACAGATTGAAGATAAAGAGTACACAGTTATTAAAACATGGTGTAGTGTACGGTGCAAATGCTGCCGGAAAAACAAATCTGGTAGAATTTTTCCGCTTTTTCAAAGAGTGTGTAAGTAAAGGTATTCCAATGGAAGCGGTAGGTATGTTTTGTAAAAACAGAGAAGAAAACAAAGAGAGAGAAAGCAGTTTTGAAGTACAGATTACTGTTGAGGATAAATTCTATGCTTATGGTTTTTCTGCGATTTTAAGTAAAAGAAAAGTTACAGCGGAATGGTTATATGAACTTTACCAGAATGGTTCAGCACGCTGCTTATTTGAAAGAGAAGGAAAGAAACGTCCGGCATTAGATGAATCTATTACCCTGTCAAATACGGAGAAAAATAAATTTGAGATTTATGCAGATGATTTTGCAGGCAATGAAACATCATTGTTCTTAACAGAAATGAATCGCAGCAAGAAATATACGGTACGCTCTAAACTGATATTTTTCAGACAGGTATATGATTGGATACAGAATCACATTGCAGTAATTACCCCAAATACTCCTCTGATTGATTTGGAGTATTAT
Organism: Schaedlerella arabinosiphila; assembly: GCF_003885045.1. GTDB lineage: Bacteria > Bacillota > Clostridia > Lachnospirales > Lachnospiraceae > Schaedlerella > Schaedlerella arabinosiphila. Next base: position 1,135,781 of record NZ_RHJS01000002.1, read on the forward strand.
TATGATACAGACTCTCTAAAGTTAATCAATAAACTAATTGAAACATTTGATACAGGAATCAGTAAAGTAAAAATAGAGGAAATCTCCCTGGATGAATTATCCAATGCTATGCCGAAAGCAGTATTTGATAAGGTTATGCGTCATGTAAAGAATCGTATTGAGGAACAGGAAAATCCGTCTTTTAGAATGACGATGAGATCAAATGAGAGTTTCTTTAATATCGAAGTCAAAGGACATTCAGAGCCGAAAGTAACAACAATTCGATTGAATCATGTGAAGTCCTTTTTTGATTTTGGTTTTGAGGAAGAGTCCGATGGTACAAGGCGTTTGTTTGATTTAATGGATATGCTGCTTAATAAAAGAGAAGATATGCTGTATGTGGTAGATGAGTTAGAAAGAAGCCTGCATACGAAATTGACAGAACGATTTTTACAACTGTTCATGCAGTTGCATGAGAAAGAACGTATGCAGTTACTTTTTACAACGCATGAATCTTCTATCATGGATCAGAGTATTTTCAGACGAGATGAGATATGGTTTATTGAACGTAATTCAGACAATGCAAGTGTGATTTATTCCTTAGACCGTTTCAAAGAGAGGTATGATAAAGTTTTGAGTAAGGCGTATCTGGAAGGCAGATATGGCGCTGTTCCAGTATTTAGCACGTTCGAGTTCAGAGAGGAGGAATAGGTATGTCCCCTGTTAGAAGTTATACCTTGTGAAACGGCCGCATGGCCATAATGGGGTGCCCTTGGGTATACAAATTGGAACAGCAGAAGTACAGATCATGTAGAGCAAAGAGAGCCATATCGGAAATATTTCTTTATTTGTGAAGGGGCAAATACAGAAACATGGTACTTCCGTAAACTGATAGATATTCGCAAATCTCTGAATATTCACCCATTGATAGATATTCGATTGCTTGAGAAAACAGAGGAAGATAAGGATATTAGTTTTCCAAGAAAGCTGATTGCCTTTGCAGAGAGTCAGAAAGAAAATGAGGACATATCCTTTGATAAAGAGCGAGATAAAATGATTATCGTGTTTGACGCAGATATTTTTGAAGAAAAAGTACAGGACTATGATGAGGTTGTAGCTTTGGGAGAGGCGGAAAATATCCTTGCGGTAAGTAATCCGGCATTTGAACTGTTTTTACTTCTTCACTTTGAAAATGCTTATGAAGAAGATATTAAGCCGAATGAAGAGAAGATTATCAAAAATGAGAAGGACGGTAATCAGACATTCGTTTATAAACTTCTGTTAGCAAGAACAGGCGTGAATTCCAAGAAAAATCCTGCTATTGGAGAACTGGCAGAGAATGTGAATATAGCCATTGCACAGGAGAAGCAGATCAATGAAGATATTCATAAGTGTAAGGGGAAAGTGACTTGTAATATCGGGGCAATCATTGAGAGCATAAAAAGAGATCAATCAATTTAATTGTATATTTCAGTGGTATTGATAAGGCTAAAGTTAATAGAATCAATGCTTTTCATAAACAATCAAAAGATTTTTCAGTATCTGTTTCTTCTGATCTTTTCAAACAGAAGCATGTACATGCATCTGCTGTCGGGAAGAAATACGCCGGCTTTTGCTAAAGATACGGTATACCGCTTTATGAAATCAACACAGATCAACTGGATCAGGTTCACAACCATACTTGCATCAAGAATTATCAAGGAGGCCATTGTCCCACTGAATAATGCAGACAGGGAAAATGTTCTCTGCATTGATGAATCTATGTTTGAAAGAAATCGCTCCAAGAAGGTGGAATTCCTTGCAAAAACTTACGACCATGCGAAACTATGTTGGAACTTCTCAAAGCCGCCAAAACAGTGGGGATTCCTGCAAAATATGTCCTCTTTGACAGCTGGTTTTCTTCTCCTAAATCGCTTCATGCCGTAAAAAATCTTGGCTATGAAGTGATTGGAATGATTAAGAAAACCCCGAAAATGTTTTTCCGATACAATGGAGAAGAACTCTCCCTTATTGATATCTACAAGAGGAATAAAAAACGCAGGGGACGTTCCAGATACCTCTTATCGGTGGATGTGGAAGTCATCAAAAACGGGGAAGCGATCCCGGCCAGGGTTGTGTATGTCCGCAACCGGAATAAGCGCAAGGAATACCTCTGCTTCATCACAACAGATACATCCATATGTGAAGATGAAATCACACCTTTTTTCATCAGGTAGCGGCAGAATCCACGGATATCCGACAGCCTGTGGTTGACAGTGGGGCTGCATTTCCCCTACTGTCGCGTAACCAGGCCCTCCCCATAGACTGATGAAAGCTGTTTCCAGTCAACCTTGACCGATTTACGCAGTTTTTCCAGAAGCATGTGTACATAATACTTATAGCAAGATTGTCATAAGTACTATGTTGAAACTGATATAGATATGATTAGAGACTCCTTAAAACAGATATCTAAAGAAGATCAGGAGGATCTATATGTGTCATTAAGCCCGGATGAAGGGAACAAGATTAAAGGGCAGTCTTAGTGAGATTTTAGACCGATAAATTAATTTGAACATATAAGTATAATAAGGCTTTTCCTGTGATTCATCGGTCTAATTTTTTTGTCGGCCTATGTAGACACGGTGGGGAAGAATACAGCTGCGATCAAAGCGTACATCCAGAATCAACTAAAAAAGCGCCCAGGAAGTATTTGATAATGCCCTGCGCCAGTATTTCAAACGGATGCTCAAGTCAGGCGACCTGGCTCGTTTTGACACAGGGATTTATTATCTCCCCAAAGCGTCACGGCTGCTGAAAAAAAGTTATTTAGATCCCATGAAAGTCATTATACGCAAATATATCCAAAGTACAACAGAAATCTACGGATACTTCGCCGGAGCTACTTTTGCCAATCAGATCGGCCTGACAACCCAGATGCCGGCAATGTTGGAGATCATCACATCAAAAGAATCGACAAAGGGGCGTACAGTCACTGTAGGCTCCCAGGCCATCCGGCTGAAACGGCCCGCCACGACTATAACATCGGAAAACGCTGCACTGCTCCAGCTTTTGGATGCCGTTTCCCAGGCAGAAAAGTATTCTGAGCTTTCTGCTTTAGAAACCGGGAATCTTCTGAGAAACTATGCAAAACAACAAAATTATAGTAAGGAACTTCTTTCCAGCGTGTTGTCTGGCATTACAGGTCCTACTGCAAAAAAACTGATTGAATGGGGAATTATTTATGAATTTACATCATGACCACGAAGCATTTAGCGAATTTATCATCGCTGCTTCTAACGAACTGCATATACCTCCCGGAATTATTGAAAAGGATTATTATGTTACGCTTGCTCTCAAGGAGCTGGCCTCCAGGGTAAAGGGGATGGTTTTTAAAGGCGGCACCTCTCTGACAAAATGCTATCAGATTTTGGATCGCTTTTCGGAAGATATAGATATTTCCTAATGGCCGATAATTATATATACCGTTTCTTGAAAATGACGGAACAGGAAGAACTGGCAGAAGAATTTGACATCATGCCCTTTGAGATCACAACGCAGGCGATTGAGCGGACTCTGATTGATAAGGTCTTTGCCATCTGTGATTATTATTTGTCAGATAAGATTGACCGGCATTCCCGGCATTTATATGATATCTACAAGATTATGGAATACACTAAGCCGGATGCATCTTTGTCAGGACTTGTTCAGGAAGTTCAGAGCCTGCGGGAGCCTCTTCCAGTCTGTCCGTCTGCTAAAACAGGGGTATGTATCAATGACGTTTTGGCAGAAATTGTGGACAAGGAAATATATCGGCAAGATTACGAATCGATTACTGGCAAGCTTTTATTTACATATGTTCCTTATGAAACAGTCATTGGTGGGGTAAAAGAAATCGATGCGGGTTCAGAGGGGTTATATCTGTTTGCCAAGTTTATGCCTGCATTATGTTGAACTGAATAAAAGGATCATAAGCAAGACCGCCGCACTATGGACTTCATCCGCCATATGTGGCGGTCTGCCTTTTCCGCAGGCAGGCCGGGCGGACTGATAACGGAAATTACTTGGAAAGCGGGGAGATAACAGGTAATATGTTTACACGGCCAGTATCGGCTGTGTGCTTATAGTCATTTCGTGCAATTTGTGGGAATTTCGTGCAATGGGATTTGATAGGATACCCATAATCCGATATAATTTATAGTGGAAAAAAACACAGAATTGAGGGAAATGCGTATGAAGATAGCGGTATGTGATGACAGCAGGGAGGACAGGGGCGAATTGAGGGAGCTGCTGGAAGCCTGCGGTTATGATTTTGAAATAAGGGAATACGGTTCCGGGGAGGAACTTTATGCGGATATGGGGTATGTACGGGAATGTGGCATTGTGTTCCTCGACATCAACATGGAGGGCATGGACGGGCTGGATGCGGCGGGGAAGATAAAGGCGGAATGCCCGAAGGTACATATCGTGCTGGTGACCGCCTATGTGAACTATGCGCTGGACGGGTACAAGGTGAAGGCCAGCCGGTTCCTCTTAAAGGATGACCTGGAGCAGACGCTGCAGGAGTGCGTGGATGACATCCTGCGGGAGGAACGGGTGGTGGAGTTCAGTTTCGTGGAGGGGAACGTGCGCCTGCGGGTGGACGATATCATCTATATTGAGACGAGCAAACACAAGAACGTATTCTACACGGCGGGGGAGGCGTACAGCATCTATAGGAAGATGGATGAGCTGGAGGCGGAACTGGCGGGGATGGGATTCGTGCGGATACACCAGAGCTTTCTTATCAACATGAGGTACATCGGGAAACTCAGCAGCTATGTCATGGTTCTGACCACGGGGAAGGAGATATCCGTGCCGAAGTCAAGATACCCGGAAGTGAAGCGGCAGTACACATTGTTTAAGGGGGCGGAGTGATCATGGCATTGTGGGTACTTTCATTCTGTATCATGGCGATAGAGGCATGGGGGAGCATATATTTCTTTGATACCTTTTTGAAGAAAAAAAGTATAGGACAGTGGGGAAAGTACAGATATGTTGTTTTGTATTTTGCCAGCATGGTAGTGGCGCTATTTGGAGACTATTTTGATTTGATGGGAATCAAGGCCAGGCTGATAATCCTTGTTTTTATCGCATTCTGTGCAGTATTTTATGAGGCAGACTGGAAACAGCGCATCTTCTTTTCGGTGTTAAACTATTCGCTGCTGTTTCTGACAGACCTTTTTATGCTACAAATGGAGAATATGTTTGTTTCCAAAAACGATGTGCTTACTTTTCTTCTCCTGCCCTCAAAAATGGCATGGCTCTGTGTGGTTTTCATAGTCCGGAAAATATGGAAAGGACAAAACAATTACGGGGAACTTTCCCGTAAGGAGTGGCTGAAATTTTCCATGATCCCGCTGCTCACTGTGGCATCCATGATGCTTATGTTCTTCTGTAGCAGTACGGAAACAAAAGTGCAGACGGCATACCTTTTTCTGTCGGTGGGGCTGATATTCATCAACATCCTTGTCATAGAGCTGATGCAGGGAATCCTTGGAAAAGAGGAACTGCTCCGGGAGAGCGCACTGGCAGGCCAGAAGAAGGAAAGCCAGCTTGCCCATTACCGGGATATGCAGGCGGTCTATGAGCGGCAGGGGATGAAGATGCACGACTACAAGAACCAGATAAGGACAATACAGGTGTTGTTGAAGAAAGGCGACACGCAGGCTGCCGCCTCGCTTGCGGAACGGCTGACGGAGAGTATTTCGGTGGAGATGGCGGCGGTCAATACGAACCACCCGGTGGTGGACGCAGTCCTGAACCAGAAATTCCACGCCGCAAGGGAGCAGGGCGTGTCCATGACGTTCCGGGTGGGCGATATGGGTGGGCTGCGGCTTAATGAGGAGGAGACGGTGATCCTGCTCTCTAACCTGCTGGATAACGCCATTCATGAGTGCATGAAGGTGGTGCGGCAGGGGAGGAAGACCGTCATCCAGGTCAAGCTGGTGCAGGAGGGAGGGAAGCTGATCTTCTCCGTAAGGAACCCCGTAGAAGAAAAAGTGCGGGTCACGGAAGGCACCGGCCTGTCGAATGTGAAGGCAGTGGCAGATAAATACGGAGGTGATTTTGCCGTTTCCTGCGATGAGGAAAAGTTCCAGGCGGTGGTTATGTTATAAACTTTATGGTCATTTCGTGCAATTTATAGTCACTTGGTGCAATCGTGGTTTGAAATACGGGTGTAACTGCCGATGGATTTTATGAGGCGGGAAATTTCAAAAAAATTTTATCAAGGAGGTATGCGATATGCAGATAACAAGGGATAACTATTCACAGTATGCCAATATGGTACAGCAGATGTTTGGCAATAAGAAAAATTCCAGCAATCCGCTGGCACAGTGCGACTATGGAAATTTTGCATTGCGGTTCAAGCCAGTTGACATCAAGTTCACAAAGCCGAATTGGGATAATATCATGACGAAGCGTGATAAGCCTGCAATGTCGGAGGAGGAATTCGAGGCGGCAATCAAGGAGCTGGCGCAGAAGGAATTCGCCACCGGGAAGAGGGATGATGCCGCATACAGAAAGCTGTGTATGCAGCATGGTGAGACAGTTTCCCCAGATAGGAAAGCCATCTATGAATCAAGCATGAGGAAAACGGGTGGAAAGATGAATGCGGCCTGTATGTTCTGGGACAATAACGGGAACAAGACATTATCTTATAATCCCGAATCAAGGAACTGGAAGGCCATTAGCACGGAGGAGGAATTTGCGAGAGCGAGGGTGTTCACTTCCATCTATAATGATGAACTGGCACGGCTGAAAAAGGAATACGGGGAGAATGCGAAAGGTACGGTTTCCTATCAGCAGATACAGTCTGACTTGGCGGCAGGCACAAAAGCACCGTCTTCTTCGGGCAGCACATTGGATATACAGATATGATCCTTACCCCCTATTCAGCAGAGGCGCAAAAACCATGCGCCCCTGCTGGGGAGCATTTGGAAGGAGGTGAAGGCCGGGGAAGTAGAGAACGCTTTAGCTTTAGCAGGAACGGCTTTCTGCCGAAGTAATAGGAAGCAGCAGAATAAGGAGGAAACGGAAAATGTATGAATTGGTTCAAGTCAGTGAGAAATGCTATTACATAAACTGCCCGGCGAAGATAGGCGTCTATGTTGCGGACAAGGATAATGTCTATCTGGTTGACAGCGGAAATGATAAGGATGCCGGAAGGAAGGTCAGGCAGATACTGGAAAAGAACGGCTGGCATCTGGTGGCAATCCTAAATACCCATTCCAACGCAGACCATATCGGCGGAAACAAGTACCTGCAGGGGCAGACGGGATGTAAGATTTATTCCGGCGGTATCGAGGCGGCTTTTACAAAATATCCGGTCTTGGAGCCGTCTTTCCTATATGGCGGTTATCCGTGTAAGGATTTGAAGCATAAGTTTTTGATGGCGCAGGAAAGTGATGTGACGGATTTCTCAGATGAAAGTTTCCCGAAGGAGGTCGAGGTGATACCGCTTCCGGGGCATTTCTTTGACATGGTTGGTTTCCGTATGCCGGACAATGTGGCGTTCCTTGCGGACTGCATCAGCAGCAGGGAGACGCTGGATAAGTATGCCGTTTCGTTCATTTATGATGTGGAGGCATATCTGAAAACACTGGATATGGTGGAGGGAATGGAAGCAGCTATGTTCGTTCCCGCCCATGCGGATGCCTCTGCTGCTCTGGCAGAAAGCATAATCTTATGATCCTGCAGCCGTGCAATCTGCTCATTGAGCGGTTGCCAGAATTGCGCTTCGGGGCAATCAGCCCTTCCTGTTCATAATAGCGGAGGGTATGGATACCCAGCCCCGTCAGTTCTGAAAATTCCCCGATAGAATATTCCATAAAAAATCACTCCAATCCTTTTGACATAGAGTTCACTCTACATTGTATGGTTGGATTATACCAAATCGAAGGAGGATTATCAAATGTGGCAGATCAGAATTTGGGAAAAATCGGGACAATGCTGCACTTGAATATTGAGGCGCTGACAATACTGTCCTCCCTGTTTGTCCGCGACTATAAGGATGTAGATGGGACACAGCTTATCAATGTATCTTCATGCGGAGGCTATACCATTGTGCCTACGGCTGTAACATACTGTGCGGCAAAGTTTTATGCCAGCACATTTACGGAGGGACTGGCATGGGAACTGAAAGAGACAGGGGCGAAAATGAAGGCAAAGGTACTGGCACCTGCGGCGACAAAGACAGAGTTCGGAATGATAGCAAACAATGTCAGTGAATACGACTATGACAAGTCTTTCGGAACATACCATACGGACAAACAGATGGCGGGATTCCTGCTTGAATTGTATGACAGCGGAAACGTGGTGGGGATGGTAGACAGAGAGAGTTTCAGTTTCCGGCTGGCAGACCCATTGTTCCCATATGCGGGAAATTCCTCACATAATCAGCAGCGTATGTGAGAGCGAATATTTATGAATACTACAAAAGACAAACCGCCGCAGATGGCTTACAACCATATGCGGCGGTCTGCTTTTTTCCAGGCAGGGCGGCCTGATAACGGAAATTACTTGGAAAGCGGGGAAATAAGAGGTAATATGCTTACACGGCGGTTTGAGTTTCCCCTATATCGGACGAATGGCGAAAAACTTTAGGGCTGATTTATACATTTTTTAAAAATGCTTTTCCTTTCGTTCCCGAAAAGTGGTCATTTCGTTCCCTCCGCCCGAAAAACGGAAAATTTCTGCCGATATAAGAAGTGAATGCCTATATGGATTTGAGGTGATGGATTTTGGATATTGCAGCTGTGGATGACGAGAAAGCGATCAGGGAGCATATATGCGGGCTGGTGGAGGAACAGCAGCCGGAAAGCCGCATAGAAGCCTATGCCACGGGCGAGGAACTGCTCGCATCGGGAAAGCGGTTTGACATCGTTTTCCTTGACATACAGATGGAGGGCATGAACGGCATAGAGGTGGCAAGGAGCCTGCGGGAAAAGCAAAATGTTGGCACAGGAAACGGACAGAAGATATTACCAGAGTAAGGCAGTTTCGATTGCCGCATATGAGGCGGCGGGCATTTTGAAGTAAGGGAGTAGTTGCTTGGACTTATTGTAAGGGAGCGTATTTAGTCCTGAATGACAGATGGCTGCGATATAAATATGTTTTGGAAGGAGAAGATTTATTATGAGCATTTTAGGGGTAAACGGTACTTTGGCGGGCGCATATCAGTATGCGAACAGGACACAGAAAACGGGCACGAATAAGACAGGGTTTGCAGAGCAGTTGCTGAAAACGGGAGAAGCGGCAGATACGTCAAAGGTGGATGTATACACGGAATACCTCCGGTCAAAGTATGGCAATGTGAGAATCCAGAGTGTCGGGAAAGACCAACAGAGCCTTGACAGGGTGGGAAAGAGCATGAATGGCAGTGATGTTGTTATTGCACCGAACATTCTGGAACAGATGGCAGATGACCCGGGAAAGGCAGCTTACTATGAGGGCAAGATAGATGATTTCTTTAATGCCACTCCGAGACTGAAAGCGTCTTTTGCGGCACAGGGGCTTGACTACCAGCCGTGCGGGGTAGTCGTCCATGAGGATGGGAGCGTTACCTATATCGGCGGTTGTAGCGATTCCCCAGAGCGTGTGGCAGAAGTGAATGCCATCAATAAGGCAAAGCGGGAGAAAGAGGCGGCACAGCGGAAAGCGAGTATGGAGCGCAGCCAGGAGGCGGCGGATGAACGGAAAGAGCAGATGGAGATCATATATAAGCAAAGGAGCATGGCGGAGTTCTTTGTCAGCCATAAAGAAGATATAGGCAGAGTTACATATACGGGTACGCCGGTAAGATTTCAAAGCGGAGGATGATCATTATGGTAATTTTAGGAGTAACGGATTACACAAACACTTATGCGGCAGACAGGGCAAACGCAAGCAGTTCCCTTAACGGGGATTCGCAGGCATACCTGAATAGTCTGAAAGAAAAATACCCGGCAATTCGGAGCGGATTGAGAAGTTTGCAAGGGAGAACAATGACGAGATACTCAGTGCAGGTGCCCTTATTGACAAAAATGGGAAAGTATCTTACTGGATGGCTGGCAGGAGCAGGGACACAATGGAGAACCCTGGCACGGTTTATAAAGAAAAGGTACAGAAGCAGATCGCGGAAAAACGTGCGAAGAAGAAAGAGGAGGAAGCCTTAAAGGAGAAGAAGCTGGCAAAGGCTGAATCCGTGGAAAAACTGATGGAACAGATAAAGGCGGGAACAAGCCAGCCTGTGAAAGTGCAGGAAGAAGGCAAAGGCACACAGTTGGATTTGACCATATAGAAGGAGGGATTTTATCATGCGTATAGGAAATAACAGCCAGGGAATCTGGCAGCTTTTATCAAGGATGAATGGGGGCAAGGCAAATACGAATATGCCTTTCGCCGGGGCATCGAAAGGAAACTATTGTGACAATACCATTGATGATTTGCGTTCCGGACACTTCAAAAATTCCTATGGAGTAGAGGGCATGGGAATCACAGGAAGGACAGATTGGAAACGGATCGTCAACGTATCAGATGAAATGAAGCAGCACGTTTATGAAGATGTTAAAAAGGCGTTTTATAAGTATGGTGGGATGTCTGGTGATAATACTGCTGAGACGGATGCATATTATGACAAGATTCATTCCTATGTGAAGTCATTAGATTTAAGTACCCGCCGTGCTGCACCGTGGACGTTGAGCCAACTCCATTTAGAAATTTCTGGAAGGGTAACACAGGCTGTAAAGGAAAAAGACCCTACATGGACAGCCGGAAAACCAATTTCCCATGAGATACTGGATGAGATTTTTGCAGGTGATACTATCTATCAGGACAGTGTAAATGCCTTGTACTCTAAAGGCAGCAAAGGGCTGGATATACAGATATAATCTTTACACCCTATTCCGCAGAGGCGCAAAAACCATGCGCCCCTGCCGGGGAGCATTTGGAGGTGAAGGCCGGGGAAGTTAGGTGCAATGTATTTATAGGGCAATTAACCGCTCGGACTTATTGCAAGGGAGCGGGTGCGGCTCTGACTGACAGATGGGCTGCCATAAGAAAGAAATAGAGGATTGAAGGAAATGGGTATTAACGGAATAGGAACAGCGGGATATTCGCTGACAGAGGGGCGGTTTTGTGAGGAGCATGGAAAGCAGGAGAACCGCTGCTATGAGAAGTACGACCGCGACCCGGCTGTACGCCGTAGGTACGGGCGGGCATGGAAACGAATCCGTGGCCGTTATGCCGTAAAGCATCCTTTCTGCGAGGAGTGCCAGAGGAAGGGGCTGCTGCGGCCGGTGGAAGAAGTACACCACAAGCTGCCGCTGGCAGAAAAAGTAACAGGCAGGAAAACCTACAAAGATGGAATTACCTGCCTGTGCATTATTTCCTGAAAAGATCTGAGTGTGAACCGGTATCGATTAAGGTCAGCGTTAAAATATCATTTTCGATGAGATAAATTAACAGCCAGTCCGGCTTGATATGGCATTCACGAAAACCTGCAAGGTCTCCGGTCAGCCCATGGTCGCGGCAGCATTCTTCGAGCTGCCTGCCCTGACGCAGCAAGCCGACAACTTCATCCAGCAAAGAGATATCCAGCCCACGTTTTTTCATGAGTTTATAAGCTTTTTTATAGGCTGTGGTAAATTTGACCTGGTACATCAATCATCAAGAGCCGCTTTTAAATCTTCCATACTGGAATATCCTTTGACGTCAGGATCGCGGGAAATACGGCGGGCTTCTGCCATAGCATCAAGGGTTTTCTGGCTGTACGCCGGCATCTCCACGGCAAAAGGAAGTCCGCCGCGAAGGACGCATTGATACAGGAACATATTTACTGCACTGGACATATCCAGTCCGAGCCGGCTGAAAAGAGCCGAAGCTTCTTGTTTTATGCTGGCATCGATTCGAATCTGAGTTGGTGTTGTTGCCATTTGACTACCTCCTTTTTCTTTATTATATACGATATGGTTTACAATGTCAATCAAAATGAAAACAGAATGATGGTGAGGAATGATGGTGGAGGGCGGTAGAAATATTTGTTATCGCAGGGCATGGGATGAGGAGCTGCTCCGCATGGAGATTGAAAGTTTTCAGGGGGCGGATTTTGATGTGTCCTGTCGGGCTTCGGTGATGAAAGGACAGGGTGGATATCTATCAGGGTTTGAGGTATAATTTTTATGCTGGTGGTGTTAAAATTTTACATGGAAGGAATGGAGAACAGTGAAAAAATATCAGTGCCCCTGTTGTGGGTATTACACACACCAAGAGATGATGAAAAAGAGCAGTTATGGCAGCAAATTAAATATGTTTGAAAGGCAGGACAGCTTATGGAGCAGTTTTATAATTACCAAGATATGTCACCGGAACAGCGGGAATCGGCTTTGGGCGCTTTAAGCTCAATTGGCTTTTCCCCCGCATATGGTGGTGTAAAAACAATGCGGCGGGCAATGGATAAATCCGCAGGAGAGAAGATGCCACAATTTTATTTTGTATTCCGGGATAAGGAACTGATAGGCTATATGTTTCTTATCGGCGATGACAAAAAATTTCGTGCATTTCCATGGATTTCAATTGATAATCTTGACGAATTGCCAATGAGGATTGTAGAACCACTGGCAGCTATAGCGGTTAAGGCGTGGAACGATGAAGGTGGCTGCTTCATTAGTTCAGATGGAAGTATCATTGAAAAGAGTTTGATTGCCAGGACTTATAAACATCGTTTGGAGAATTACAGGCGTGGAATTGGAAAGAGAGACGAAAACGAGTGCCGCTGATAATTTTTCATTGAAGGTGCTTATTAGGGAAAAACCACAGTAATCCTTTGGGTGCAAAAAAGAACGATAGCCCCCAAGAAATATTTGTATCAATCAGGGCACGCAATATGGTGTGAGTAGGAGGTAGGTGAATGAATCACCTACCTCCTACTCGACTGTAGTTATATGTACGTATATTCATACCCAGGGCTTAGGAACAGTATGGAAATAACTTATACATTGCGGGTAGAGGACCGGACGATCAGCGAGGGAAGGGTCGCAAAGGACTGTACCTGCAGAGCCGGATTTTTGATCTTTTTCAGTAAGATGGATGCTGCCTGCCTCCCCATTTCATGTACGTCAATGTCTACGACTGTGAGGGGAGGATCAATGAGCTGGGACAACGGGTAGTCGTCAAAGGTGAGGACTCCGATATCATCGGGAATCGTCATGCCGTGCTTTGTGATTGCGTCTGCCGCGCCGATGGCGATCTGGTTGTCTTCGCAGATCACGGCATCCGGAAGGCTGCTTCCACGCAGCAGTTCTTCCATCATGTCAAATCCGCTTTCCTTACTGTAGGTGCCGTATTTGATAAAGGAATCCGGGACAGGAAACCCCTGAATCCGCATCGTAGAGACATAGCCTTTGAGACGGTGCCTGGAAATTTCGTCGCTTTCCTGCCCGCCGATAAACGCTATTTTTGAATACCCGCAGCTGCTCAGATATTTGGTCGCCATCTCTCCGGAGACATGGTTGTTGATGTCGATCCAGCAGGTGTTGGTTGAAAAGGGAGGCCGTCCGATGATCACATGAGGAAATTCCGTTCTTGTCAGAAGGTCGGCAAGAGGGCGTGAAGTGGCGGAACCGTGGATCAGCAGTCCGTCCGCGGCCTTCCTTCCGATGAGCTGTTCCGCTTCCTGCAGCGCGGTTTCCTTATCCGGAGTGCCGATAAAGCTGAAATGATATCTCTTTTCCCAGATTTCATTCTGGGCGCCGCAGAGGATCTCGAACATATGAGGATCATGAAAAGCCGTATGCTTCTTGGTCACGGCGAGAAAGATGATATTATCCGACCGTTTTCTGGCAAAATTGCTGGCCTGTGCATTCGGCAGGTAGTTCATTTCTTTCATGACCTGGAATACGTGCTGCCTTGTAGCTTCAGAAATGGAAGGCTTGTTGTTGATGATTTTGGATACCGTTGCGATCGATACCCCGGCCTGCTTTGCGACGTCCTTGATTGTGACAGACATTTTGCTTCACACCCCTTTTAATATATGTGCCATAATGGTATAACGTTTACCTGAAAAAATCAAGCAGACTTTTTTACTTACCTTCAATAAGTCTTTTAGCTGCGCCCGGAAATCGAAGAGGATTTCCGACAGCTGAAGGATTTCTGGAAGCTGAAAGACTTCAAGAGTACAAAATACAACTATATTCCCTGCCATATCGTAATGACGCTGGTGGGATACCTTTATTTCCAGATATACAAAAACCTGGACGAAGGGAAAAAATATTCAGGCAAATCCCCAAAAGCCTAATTGAAAATAGTATTATTGTGTATGGAAATTTGCGAATAATTGAGATATAATTTTAATGCTGGAAGTGACCGAAAAACTGGTAGTTGTCAAGGAGAAAAACAGATGAGCGAAAAAATAGTATTTAGCAGGGGTTCTTTTTTTCATGGAACAAAAGCAGATTTGAAAATAGGAGATCTGATAGTTACAGGGAAGAAAAAGAATTATAATGATGATAGAAAATCTGAATATGTTTACTTTGCAGGGACTTTGGATGCGGCAATCTGGGGAGCAGAACTGGCAGAAGGGGAGGGGGAGGAAAGAATATATGTTGTCGAGCCGACAGGCGATTTTGAAGACGACCCGAATGTTACAGACAAGAAATTTCCGGGAAACCCAACGAAATCGTATCGATCAAAACAGCCTCTAAAGATTGTAGCAGAGGTGATCAAATGGGAAGGGCATTCACCAGACATATTGAATAATATGCTGGAAAATCTCAGGAAATTGTCTGAACAGGGGATAAAGGCAATTGATTGATTTCGTAAGAGAGACAATATGAAAATCACACCGAATTGGAACTTGAAGGGACAGCTAAATGAATCAAGGAAGAATTATTGTGATTACCGGGGCACCGGGGACTGGAAAAAGTGCAGCATCAGAAAGCATTGCTCAAAAGTCCGATATGGAAAAATCTGTTCATATGTATACCGATGATTTTTATCATTTTATTAGCAAAGGTGCAATAGCACCACATTTACCGGAATCAAGTGAGCAGAATTTAATTGTGATCGAGGCTTTTTTAGAAGCTGCAAAACGGTATGCCCGTGGCGGCTATGACGTGATTGTAGACGGGATTATTGGTCCGTGGTTTTTGAAACCGTGGTTAGATATTGTTCAAGAGGGTTATGAAGTACACTATATCATTTTGAGGGCCAATAAAGAAGAAACTAATATTGAATTAGTAGAATCGATGTGGAAGCAAAATCAAAATAAATTCTCTTTTCTTTTTGTTTCCTGCTTACAGCGGAAACATTGTAAGAGCAGGAAAGCTGTGTTATTATAATGGATATTTCAGATGCTTAGTCAGGAGGATTCGTCATGGAAAATAATATTTTGATGCGTGAAGATATAACGGAAAATGTTATTGCTATAAAAATCAATCAGGCATATAGAGAAAATATGACAGAGCTTGAGTTATATGAAGCAACAAGAGGATATTGGAAAGTAGATGTTAAGAGAGCAGAAAAAGCTCAGTATGCTTTTAGTATTTATAAAGGCATTATAAAAGAAGTATACAAAATAAAAGAATGGCTCCCAGCAGGTACGATACCAAGACCAACACTTCCAGATGCCGAAACGCCAGGAGATAGATTTGAGTTTGTTGGAGAGGTAGCGGAAGAAAATATTAGAGATAAATACATAGAAAAATCTATTGCAAACTTATATCGAAAGGGTGAAGCGAATCCTATAAAATATTTTTATACGAAATTATAAAAACGTATTGACGAAAATATGTTTCTATAATCCTGTCTTTGACAGTTAGTAGATTAAACAATCGCTGTATCCCTTGTATTTTCTGGGTTACAGCGATTATTGTCGTTGTTACGAAATATAGTAATTTATTCTTTCACTTTACTTTTTTTCTGAATGGTTCTCATGCTGCTTTTGGTTATGAATTGATAATCCGTTCGGAAACCACAGACTTCATGGAGAGCATCCGTGATAAACTCCCGTCTGTATAGTGGGATAAATCCCTGTTCCTGTATTTCGGCGAAATTCATGGCTTTTAGCGTATCTAATAATTCTCCGCAGGTGTACTTATAATCCAGTTTTTTCTCAAGAAAACGGTAGAGTGTTAATGCGAGAAAACAAATCAGGAAATGTGCTCTGATTCGGTTTTCATCCTGTAAATAAACAGGTCTTGCAGAAAAATCTGTTTTCATGATCCGGAAACATTCCTCGATCTGCCATCTGCCCTCACTCACTTTCAGGATATCACTGACCTCATCATCCAAAAGGTCTGTGCATACTGCATAGAGTCCGTCGTACCCAGCCTCCTCAGAAATAAAACCCTGTGGATTTAAAGCCGATTCTTTTTCTCCTTTCTTCAGCTTTTTGATGGACTGAGTTACAATATAAGCTTGTTCCCCCATATAATTGCATCCCCGTCCATAAACAGCCCCAAGAACATCCAATGCCCGGTACACATCATGGAGTTTGTAAGAAGGTTTCTCTAAAAACTCCGATGCTGCCTTGTAAGAAGTACGCTTGCTACAAGACTCCAGAATCCTTGTATAGAAATTGTCAAACTTCTGTGTCGCTGGACAGCAGCCGGCATACACACAATATATGAATTTGGAAAAAAGTCAAAATTTCTTGAAATGTTGATACAATGTTTGGAATGTAGCCCAAAATAGAACTCCAAAAAAGTAAATGGCGAGAAAAGTCAAGAAAATGTTGATTTTTGGAGTTCTCCTGAATATAATGAAAGTGTATAAGGGAGAATAATACTCTGAATTATGTTGGAGGTAGCTGTGATGGTAAATATGAATGAGATTATCAGTAACAATATTATAAATATTATGAAGCAGAGTGGAAAAAAGCAGATTGACCTCGCAGGTTATCTAGGTGTGTCTAAGCAGATTGTAAGCAAGATGCTTAGTGGTGCAAGAATAATCAATGCTATTGAACTGCAGAAAATATCAGAATTTCTTAGCGTTTCCATGGAAAGCTTGGTTAAGGTTCCAGAGGTTCTTCCGGAAACAAATGCAGTAAAAGCATTTATGGGTAAAGTGGAATCTCGGGAAGCAAAAAAAGGACTGCAAATTGCAGATGAGATTGCAGATCTTATTTGTTTTTATGCACGTACTTGTGAAAATGCTGAGGAAATGATGAAGCCATGGGAGGCGTAAAGTTATGTGCCGGGTTTTGAATTACAGTCTGTTTGTTAGGGATAGAAATAAATACACAAAAATAAGTGAATGTGCAATCAGCTTCAATTCACTTTATAATAAAAACAACATCATTCAGGATGATATTTTTAATGTGTTGGAGAATTATGTGGCGCGTCACAATATGCCATTTGATATGTTGAGATATCCGATAGGAGATGCGGAATTATGTGCATGTACATTTATTCGCCAAGGCCGTATGTTTGTAATGATTAATTCATCGCTGCCATTATCGAAGCAAATCTTTGCGGCAGCACATGAGTTGTATCATATTTATTGTTATTTTGAAGAAAACGACCCAATTTTGTTGCAATCAGGTTCAATCTTGGAATCTGATACCATAGATGAAGAAGCAAAAGAAATTGAGGATATGGCAGCAAATGCTTTTGCTGCGATTTTATTAGCACCAAAGGATCGCCTTGATGAACAGACAGATGTGTATAATTTATCCTATAAAAACATTTCTGTACAAACAGTTCTTAAAATAATGGATATTTTTGCAATTCCATACAAGGCTGCAGTGCTTCGGCTTTTGGAAGAGGATAAAATTGATATAAAGGCGGCAAGGATGTTATTGCAGATTGATGTGACAGAAATTGCAAAACAAATGGAACTTACAGGAAAAGCTTTAAGATGGCAGGAAATTCCTAATAATTTCATTCGGTTTGGGAGCTTATCAGAGCTGATGTACAATGTTGAACAATTTGAAGCAGCTCGTGATGAACGATTAGAGAGTGATAAGATCAGATTAGATGAAATTGTAAAAAGTTTAAGAAAACAGTGCGGTAATGTCTATGGGAGTTGACAAGAAATATGCCTTGCTGGATACGGACTTTTTATACAAATCGCATGTAGCAAGAAATGCAGCGAACCACACCTTAACAGATTTTGTAATGGAGTTTACAGATTATGAGTTTTTCTGTCACGAAATGATTAAAGAGGAACTGACAAGACACGAAGTGGTTCCCGATCCGAACCCATGGCTCGAAGATAAAATTCAGAGTGGAACAGTAAAAATATATTCAGACCGTGACATAGTAACAGAACTTGGAAAAATATATGGCACATCTGCAACAAGCATGTATCTAACATTGCTACAGACAAGTTGTGATACATTTAATACTGGATTTTTCGAAAAATACTATGGCTCGATGAGTGATATGGATAATTTGGAAGATGTGGAAATATTTCTTGCAGTATTAAAAACATGCGATGACGGTGTTCCTTCTCAGAATGGTATGGGAGAGAAAAAGACTTACGTACTAATCCAAATGATGGAGATTCTGCATAGTAATCGGGTATATGTATTTTGTTCTGACGATTTTAGAGCAAGGCGAAGTATAACCAGTTTAACAAAGCCTGTTCATTGCATTAGTATTTTAGGAGTTTTTTATAAGTTGATGAAGATGGGGCATGGCAAATCCGAAATGCAGGAATATTACAATAGGTTGTCTGCCTTTTTGAAGAATCAGACGGAGTATAGGGTTTGGTCTGCATCAGGACAGCAACGTATAAGAGTGCCTATACAGCAGGTGTTTGATGATCTATATGATGGAAAATTTCAAATGTTAAGAAATGGAGATCTGCAATACATAAAGTAATGGAAAATTCAAGATATTATGGTATAATGGAGTGGTCTCGGAAAGTTACTGTACAGAGAAAAAAATAGCGGATTCTGTGTATCAGATTTGGAGAAAAAGCAGACAGAGAAACAGCGTGCCTGATATTGTGGCGGAGTTTATCAATAGAGGGCATGACTTTAAGACCTCCCTTATGGCAGGTTTTTGAAAAATACAGATAGAAATGGAAAGCAGATTTATGTAGCCAGTTTCTGCCGTTTCTTCAGCCGGGCATCCAGATGGATGTTGATGCAGATGACCATGGTGAAAAAAGAATACCGTTTTCTGGTATGGATTCCCATATCATGGAGATGGTAGTCATTCAGAACCCGGTTGTTTACCCTTTCGCAGGAAGTCCGGTTGTTGTAAATCTTTTGGTATTCATCCGTGCCCCGCGCGACGGGGGGATAAAGGCGGATATCCCATTCCGGCTTCGTGTAGACGCATCGGCCATAAGCAGAAGGAGAACATTTTTCTTTACATGGACAGGAATCCACCTTGCCACAGGCAAAAGGGCAGCGCCATTTCCGGGAATGTTTTTGTTTGATGTATCCCCAGTTGACCATGCGGTAGCCAGCCATGCATAGGGGCGTGCCATCCTGGTCAATCGAGAGGGAGTCCGGAATGGAAGTCGGCCTGCCGCGGTTTGTGTTCAGGTCAATGAAAGGCCGGATGTCCCATTCCTGGCAGAGGCCATAGGTGGGATAGTTGTCATGTGCGGAATCCAGGCAGAGATCCCGGATGGGGATATCCGGATTGACCGTTTTAAATTCACGGAGGGAAACAATGGCGCTTACACTGTCGTGCCGCCTGGCATTCAGGAAACGGATATGCAGGGGCAGGTCAATGCCAATGTCCGGATTATGGGAACAGAGCATGTAAAGGGTGTGGCCGAAATAAAAGACCTCTTCATCGCTGTCCCAGCCCCAGTCAGCATCGGGATCAGAGAAATGGCGCCTGCAGGAGCAGTGCTGGATTCCATTCTCCCTACATTTGCAGACTTTATGCCCGTAAGGGGAGGAATGGGAATGGACACAGGTGCCATCGCCGGAAAGGGTAACGCCGTCAGCGGGGAAAAGCCCGTCCCGTAAGGAAGGGATGAGGGCTGCAAGCCGGAAAAACTGTTGGAGCCGTTCTTCATAATGAAAAGGGAACGAATCATGGTTCAGGGCATAAGTGGCCAGGGTATCGGTAATCCCAGAATGCTTATTAGGAAGCTTTTTCCCTTTGCCGGGTTTCCTGGAAGGCTTTTTATTGTTGTGTGCGGGAAAGAGATCTTTGCGTCCCGTCTTCTGCAAAGCTGTTGGCTGAGACCAGAGCCTGTCCATCAGGTCGAAGTAAGAACCCAGCGGGGCGAGGGATGCGGGGGCAAAGCCAGCCAGGACAGCAAGGAGGCTGTCGGCTTTGAGTTTTTCAACCCAGGCGGTAAGGCTGGTAAAGCGAAGCATCACCATGAGGATAAGGGAGCGAATGATCTGCACCTGGTTGATAGCGGGCCGTCCGGTGTGGGAATAGAACTGGGAGAGATCCTCCATAACCGGATCCAGATTAAGAATCCGCAGTTTTTCCCGGACAGCGGCAAATTCAGAATGAAGCCTTATGCGTTGGGAAGAGTCAAGATGTACTTTTGTCTCATGCAGGAAAGCCAGATATTCCTGATGGGACTGCCAGTGAATTAACATAATATGTGTCCTCCTTTGGTATGGTTGAAAAGTGGATAGTTCTTCTTAACCAAAGGGCCGCGTTATTCATTGCATTTTTTTGCAATGAATAACGCGGCCGCACAAACTGGCAGATTTGTCAATAGGAATTTGGGAATTTTTTGATAAAAATATAAAAAATGTAAGCCCCCACTGAAAAGTGGAGGTGAAGAAAAATAAGGGAACTCTGGAAACGCAGTGATTTCAAGGGCTGTGAGTTTCCGAGAGTACTCTAATGCTCAAAAGAGGTGAACACCGTAAGCATGAACTGCAACAATACCAGGATCAGGAGAGAGCATATGGCACATGAGCACAGGATCTGTTCCGTACAGCAGGGCAGCATTGCCTGGGAGATGGGAATCGAGCCGGGGGATAAGCTGCTGGCAGTGGATGGACAGGAGATCGAGGATGTATTTGATTACCGCTACTATATAGAGGAAGAGGAGCTTGTGCTGCTGATCGAGAAGCCGGACGGCGAGCAGTGGGAGCTGGAGATTGAGAAAGAGAGTTACGAAGACCTGGGAATGGAATTTGAGCAGGGGCTGATGGACGAGTACCGTTCCTGCCGGAATCGGTGCATCTTCTGTTTTATCGACCAGATGCCGCCGGGGATGCGGGATACGCTCTATTTTAAAGACGACGATTCCCGGCTGTCCTTCCTCCAGGGAAACTATGTGACCCTGACCAACATGAGCGGGCATGATCTGGAGAGGATCATCCGATTCCGCCTGGAGCCCATCAACATTTCCTTCCAGACCATGAATCCGGACCTGCGCTGCAGGATGCTCCACAACCGGTTCGCCGGGGAGGCATTGAAAAAAGTGGACACGCTTTATGAGGCCGGAATCGAAATGAACGGCCAGATCGTTTTGTGCAAAGGCTTCAATGACGGGGAAGAGCTGGATCGAAGTATCCGGGAGCTGACCCGGTATCTGCCCCATCTGCGCAGCGTTTCCGTGGTGCCTGTGGGGCTCACCCGGTTCCGGGAAGGACTGGAGCCTTTGGAACCGTTTACGAAGGAAGAAGCCCGGCAGGTGCTAGAGCTGATCCACGGGTGGCAGGAGCGTCTCTACCCGGAACACGGCCTGCATTTCATCCATGCCAGCGACGAGTGGTACATCCTGGCGGGGGAAGAGCTGCCCGGGGAGGAGACATACGACGGTTATCTGCAGTTGGAAAACGGGGTGGGAATGCTGCGGCTTCTTCAGAACGAATTTTCCCAGGCTCTGGATGGAGAGACGGGCGACCGGAAGGAACGCAGGATTTCCCTTGCCACCGGGCTTTTAGCCGCGCCCTATCTGCGGCAGATGGCCTTAAAGCTCCGGGAAAAGTTTCCCCGTACGGAGATTACGGTCTATCCCATCAAAAATGAATTTTTCGGGGAGCAGATCACAGTGTCGGGACTGATCACCGGGCAGGACCTTGTGAAGCAGCTTGCCGGGCAGGATCTGGCAGAGCGGCTTTTGCTGCCCAGCAATATGCTGCGGGCGGAGGAAGACGTATTTTTAGACGATTTTACGGTTTCTGATGTGGAGAACGCTTTACAAGTCCCGCTGAATATTGTAAAATCAAGCGGTCAGGATCTGCTGGACGCAATTCTGGACAGGATCAGATAAACGAAGAATCAGAATACAGGAAGGATTATATAAAGATGAGTAAACCAGTAGTAGCAGTGGTAGGCCGTCCCAATGTGGGGAAGTCTACGTTATTCAACGCCCTGGCGGGGGGAATGATCTCCATCGTGAAGGACACGCCGGGGGTGACAAGGGATCGGATCTATGCGGATGTGAGCTGGCTGGACCGGGATTTTACCATGATTGATACAGGCGGAATCGAGCCGGACAGCAAGGACATCATCCTCTCCCAGATGCGGGAACAGGCGCAGATCGCCATTGACACGGCGGACGTGATCATCTTTATCACCGATGTGCGGCAGGGGCTTACAGACGCGGATTCCAAGGTGGCGGACATGCTCCGCCGTTCTGCCAAGCCGGTGGTGCTGGTGGTCAATAAGGTGGACAGCTTTGAAAAATTTATGCCCGACGTGTACGAATTTTACAATCTGGGAATCGGCGACCCCATACCGATCTCGGCGGCTTCCCGGCTGGGGCTGGGGGATATGCTGGATGTGGTGATTTCCCATTTTCCGGAAGGGGCGGGAACAGAGGAAGAGGACGAACGTCCCCGGATCGCCATTGTAGGAAAGCCCAATGTGGGAAAATCCTCCATCCTCAACAAGCTGGCTGGGGAGAACCGGGCCATTGTATCCGACATCGCCGGAACCACCCGGGATGCCATCGACTCCGTGGTAAAATATGACGGAAGGGAATATGTATTGATCGACACTGCCGGGCTTCGCAGGAAGAGCAAGATCAAGGAAGAGCTGGAACGCTACAGCATCATCCGGGCGGTGACGGCGGTGGAGCGCGCGGACGTGGTGCTGATGGTCATCGACGCGGTGGAAGGGGCCACCGAGCAGGACGCCAAGATCGCAGGGATCGCCCATGAACGCGGCAAGGGCGTGATCATCGTGGTCAATAAATGGGATGCCATAGAGAAAACGGATAAGACCATGCGGGAATATGAGAACCAGATCCGGCAGATCCTGTCCTTCATGCCTTACGCGGAGATCATGTATGTGTCGGCCCTGACCGGACAGCGGCTGAACAAGCTGTATGACCGGATTGATATGGTGATCGCCAACCAGACCCTTCGGGTGGCTACCGGGGTGCTCAACGAGATCCTCACCGAAGCGGTGGCCATGCAGCAGCCCCCGTCAGACAAGGGAAAACGGCTGAAGCTGTATTATATGACCCAGGTTGCGGTGAAGCCGCCTACATTTGTGATCTTTGTAAATGACAGGGAACTGATGCATTTTTCGTATACAAGGTATCTGGAAAACAAAATCCGGGAAGCCTTTGGGTTCCGGGGGACGGCGCTGAGATTTTACATCAGAGAAAGAAAGGAAAAGGGACGGTAGGATCATGGAACGTATCATCTGTTTGGCAATCGGCTATGTATGCGGGCTTCTGCAGACCGGTTATCTGGTCGGAAAAATGAACCACGTGGATATCAGAAAAGAAGGGAGCGGCAACGCAGGCTCCACCAACGCGCTCCGGGTGCTGGGCTGGAAGGCGGGCGCCATGACCTTTGCAGGCGATGTGATCAAATGCCTGGCGGCGGTCCTCATCGCACGGTATCTTTACCGGGATACCCAGTATGTGCCGCTGCTGGCCATGTATGCGGGGATGGGGGCCACCCTGGGGCACAATTTCCCGTTTTATCTGAAGTTCAAAGGGGGCAAGGGAATCGCGGTGCTGGCCGGGCTGATCCTGGCCACAGGGCTGGTGATGGTGCCCATCCCGCTGAGTGCGTTTCTGATTGCGGTTTTGCTGACCAGATATGTATCTCTGGGGTCGCTCCTGGCGTCCTCCATGTTTTTTCTGGAGGTATTGTTTTATGGGCAGCTGGGAGGCTTCGGCATGGCGTTCCGGTATCGGATGGAGCTGTATGTGCTGGTTTTCCTGCTGATGGTACTGGCCTGGGTACGGCATAAGGAGAATATCAAAAGGCTGCTGGCAGGCACGGAAAACCCGTTCAGGAGCAAGAAATGAAAGGTATGGTGAAAATATATGGCGAAAATAGGTGTGATCGGTGCGGGAAGCTGGGGAACGGCGCTCAGCGTCCTGCTTCATAATAACGGAAACGAAGTAACCGTGTGGTCCATTGATCCCGGGGAAGTGCAGATGCTTACAGAGAAGCGGGAGCACGAAAAAAAGCTTCCCGGCGTGAAGCTGCCGGAGGACATGCAGATCACGGGGGACCTGGAAGGAACCATAAAGGGAAAGGATTTTCTGGTTCTTGCGGTGCCGTCTCCATTTACCAGGGCAACGGCAAAGAAGATGAACCCCTTCGTTGCAGAGGGGCAGATCATCGTGGACGTGGCAAAGGGGATTGAGGAAAGCACCCTGATGACCCTTTCCCGGCAGATCGAGGAAGAGATCCCCCAGGCGGACGTGGCGGTGCTGTCCGGCCCCAGCCATGCGGAGGAAGTGGGGCGGGGCCTGCCCACCACCTGCGTGATCGGGGCGAAGACGAAGAAAACGGCGGAATATCTGCAGTCTGTATTTATCAGCAAGGTGTTCCGTGTCTATACCAGCCCGGATATTTTAGGCATTGAACTGGGCGGTTCCCTGAAAAATGTAATCGCCCTGGCGGCCGGAATCGCGGACGGGCTGGGTTACGGCGACAACACCAAGGCGGCGCTGATCACCAGGGGGATTGCGGAGATCGCAAGGCTGGGAGTGAAGATGGGCGGCAGGATCGAGAGCTTTACCGGGCTTACCGGCATCGGAGATCTGATCGTGACCTGCGCCAGCGTCCACAGCCGGAACCGGAAGGCAGGCTTCTTGATGGGACAGGGCAGGACCATGGAGCAGGCCATGGAAGAGGTCCAGATGGTGGTGGAAGGGGTATATTCCGCCAAAGCGGCCAAAAAACTGGCTCAGCAGTACCAGGTATCCATGCCCATCGTGGAGGCGGTCAATGAGGTATTGTTTGAGGGAAAGAACCCGGCGGAAGCCGTGGACGGACTGATGATGCGGGCTTCACGCAGCGAGAACGCGGCGATGCCCTGGGAAGAAGAATAGAATCATGAAGAAAACCTGCCGCACCAGTGGGATCTGATGCGGCAGGTTTTTTTATACCATCGTATGCAGAAAAGCAGCCAGGGGCAGTTTTTTTAATGCATCGGGCAGTCATGCAGGGCAGCAGCCCCGGCGGCTTCTCGTAACAGCGCCCGCTCATAGATCATTTCCCCGGCAATGCTGACGGCGATCTCTTCAGGCGTCACTGCCTTGATGGCGGTACCGATGGGGGCGTGTACCCGGGAGATCACCTCCCGTTCGATCCCGCACTCCAGCAGCTTCTGGTTCACAAAGGCTGTTTTGCGGCGGGAGCCGATGACGCCTACATAGGCAGGCGGCGTTTGCAGGATCTGGCGCAGCACGTCAAAATCATGGCTGTGCCCGTTGGTCATGACCACCACGTAGTCTGACGGCGTGAGATCCAGAAAATCCCCAATGCGGAAATAATCGCCGCAGACGACATGCTCCGCCTCCGAAAAGAGCTCCGGCCGGGAAAGCTCCGGCCGATTGTCCATGACGGTGATGCGAAAACCTACCCTGCTCAGTACAGGAACCAGCGCCTGGGTGCAATGCCCGCCGCCGAAGATCACGGCCCGGTCCAGGACGGGAAGGGGCATATAGAAAGCCTCCTTTGTCCTGGTGCAGTTCATTTCCCCGTCCAGCAGTACGGGAATGGAGCCGTCCAGATGAAGCACCAGGCATCCGGGCTGATGGGCAGAGAGCATGGACAGCACCCGGGAGACAAGCTGCGCCCATTCCCCGGCAGAAGAATCAATATACTGGAAAAAGACGGAAATCTCGCCGCCGCAGACCATCCCTAAGTCATGTTCGGACTGCTCATGGAGGGGGAAGCGGTACTCCGCCGAGCTTCGCTTCTGCAGGAGCATTTGCGCCGTCTCCTCCGCGCGGTGCTCCGCAGCGCCTCCGCCGATGGTACCGCAGATCCGCCCGCTTTGGCCGACAAGCATCTGGGCTCCGGCGCCCCGGGGGGAGGAGCCGCTTTTGGAAGTGATTGTGACAAGCACCAGGTCATGGCGGCGCGACAGTTCCTCCGATATTTTAGAAAAAACAGCATTCATATCAGGATTCATATTCAGATTCCTTTCTTGTTTCATTGTAAAAAAAGTATAGCATATTTTTGGATTTTATCATACCCCTCTTTTTTTCTGCATAGATTGTTATCAGCAGAACAAGGGGGTATTTTTATGGACTCATTTCAGTTATACAAGGATATGAAAGCAAGGACCGACGGGGAAATCTATATCGGCGTGGTCGGTCCGGTTCGGACAGGCAAGTCAACCTTTATCAAACGGTTTATGGATTTGCTGGTCCTTCCCAACATGACCGATGAAAACAGCAGGGAGCGTACAAGAGACGAACTGCCGCAGTCGGCGTCCGGCACCACGATCATGACGACAGAGCCAAAATTTGTTCCGAAGGACGCGGCGTCCATCCAGCTATCGGAGGATGTGGAGGTGAAGATCCGGCTCATCGACTGCGTGGGCTTTATGGTGGAGGGCGCTTCGGGGCACATTGAGAACGACACGGAGCGGCAGGTGAAAACACCCTGGTTTGAATACGAGATTCCGTTTACAAAGGCGGCGGCCATCGGAACCCAGAAGGTCATCCACGACCATGCCACCATCGGCCTGGTGGTCACGACGGACGGCAGCATCTGCGACCTGCCCCGGGAAAATTATGTGGCGGCGGAGGAACGCACGATTCAGGAGCTGCAGTCCATCGGGAAGCCCTTTATCATCCTTCTGAACTGCACGAAGCCCTATACGGATGAGGCGAAGGCTCTGCAGAGTGCAATGGAAGAAAAATACGGGACTTCCGTGCTTCCGGTGAACTGCGAGCAGTTAAAACAAGAAGATGTGAACAACATCATGCGCCAGGTATTGTATGAATTTCCCATTTCCGAGGTGGAATTTTTTGTTCCCAAATGGGTGGAGATGCTTTCCAGGGAGCATCGGATCAAGCAGGACCTTCTGGCGGCCGTGAAGTTTCTGATGACAGAGCTGGACGATATCCGCAGCGTGACGGCCGGGATTCCGGAGGTGGAGAGCCCTTACATAGAGAAGATCGTGGTTGACAGGATTGAGATGGATACCGGAAAGATCCGCATCCTGATCCGGTTCGCGGAGCAGTTTTACTATGAAGTCTTAAGCGAACTTACCGGAACACAGATCCAGGGAGAGTATGAGCTGATCTCCGTGATGAAGGAGCTGGCGGCAATGAAAGAGGAGTACACCCAGATCAAGGATGCATTTGCGGATGTGAAGATGAAAGGCTACGGGGTCGTGAGTCCGAAAAAGGAGGAGATCGCCCTGGAGGAGCCTATGATCATCAAGCAGGGCAACAAGTTCGGCGTGAAGATCCACTCCGAGGCGCCTTCCATCCATATGATCCGGGCAAATATCGAGACGGAGATCGCCCCCATCGTGGGAAATGAAAAACAGGCCCAGGACCTGGTGGAATACATCAAGGCGGAGAGCGAGACGGAAGAAGGCGTATGGGGCACCAACATTTTCGGAAAATCCATCGAAGAGCTGGTGATGGACGGTATGCGTAATAAGATCACCATGATCAACGACGAGAGCCAGGTAAAGCTCCAGGATACCATGCAGAAGATCGTCAATGACAGCAACGGAGGGCTGGTGTGCATCATCATCTGATCCGTAAGGAAAACCCTTAAAGAAACCCTCAGGGATCATAACTTTTGGTTGACATTTTTCAGGTTTGCGATTATAGTGTTTCTGTAAATAATCCTTTAGCAAGATAAACTGAAAAAGTGTGAATACAACAAGATGAGGAGAGAACAACCATGAATAAGATCCCATTTGTAACAAAGGAACAATTGGATGAGATTACGAAAACGTATCCGACCCCATTTCATTTATACGACGAAAAAGGAATCCGGGAGAATGTGAAGGCATTGAAAGAGGCATTTTCCTGGAATCCCGGATATAAAGAATATTTTGCGGTGAAGGCCACGCCGAACCCGTTTTTGATCCAAATCCTGCAGGAATACGGCTGCGGCTGCGACTGTTCTTCCTATACGGAGCTGATGCTGTCCGACGCCATCGGCGTAAGAGGGGCGGATATCATGTTTTCCTCCAACGATACCCCGGCGGAGGAATTTGCGCTGGCGGACCGGCTGGGGGCGATCATCAACCTGGACGACATCACCCATATTGATTTTCTGGAAAAAACCATCGGGCATATTCCGGAAACTATAAGCTGCCGGTATAATCCGGGCGGCCTGTTCAAGATCAGCAACGACATCATGGACAATCCCGGGGATTCCAAATACGGCATGACTACCGAACAGATCGGGGAGGCATTCCGCATTTTGAAGGAAAAAGGCGCAAAGGAATTTGGGATTCACGCATTTCTCGCCAGCAATACGGTGACCAACGAGTATTATCCGATGCTGGCGAAGGTGCTGTTTGAGCAGGCGGTCAGGCTGCAGAAGGAGACCGGCGTGCATATCAAGTTCATCAACCTGTCCGGCGGGATCGGGATTCCCTATACGCCGGACCAGGAGCCCAACGACATCCGCAGGATCGGGGAGGGCGTACGCCGGGTCTATGAACAGGTGCTGGTTCCGGCAGGCATGGGCGACGTGGAGATCTATACGGAACTGGGCCGTTATATGATGGGGCCTTACGGCTGCCTGGTTACAAAGGCCATTCACGAGAAACATACCCACAAGGAATACATCGGCGTGGACGCATGCGCGGTGAATCTGATGCGGCCGGCAATGTACGGGGCATACCACCACATTACGGTGATGGGAAAGGAAGGCCTGCCCTGCACCCACCGGTATGACGTGGCAGGCTCCCTCTGCGAGAATAACGACAAATTTGCCATCGACCGGATGCTGCCGGAGGTGGAGATCGGGGACTACCTGGTCATCCACGATACCGGGGCGCATGGATTTGCAATGGGGTATAATTATAACGGAAAGCTCAAATCCGCGGAACTGCTGCTCAAAGAGGACAAAAGTGTGGAGTTGATCCGCCGCGCGGAGACGCCTGCAGACTACTTTGCAACTTTCGATTGCTTTGAAATTGGAAAAAAACTGGTATAAGGTATTGCAAAAATGATTTGGATGTGTTAAGATAAATTCTGGTTTGAAGAGGAAGTTCTTTTCAGATCAGATGAGCGGATGTGGCGGAATGGCAGACGCACAAGACTCAAAATCTTGCGGGGGTGACCTCGTGTGGGTTCAAGTCCCACCATCCGCAGCCTTACGAAAACCCTTGTTTTACAAGGGTTTTCGTTGTTTTAAGAGAGTCCTTTCAGGCATGGAAAGGGCTCTTTTTTGGTGGTTTGACATCAGTAGTGACATCAACGGGATTCACTATGGGGATTTTCCCTGCTTTCAGGTTCAGAAATAGTCTCCTGCAGTTCTTAGTGCATTGACTTTTCCCATTTTGTACAATATACTAAACTGCATAAGGAAAGGACGTGATATTATGGCATTGGTGCAGGAAAAGACATATACCATTGAAGATATTTACGCTCTGCCGGAAGGTCAGAGGGCGGAACTGATTGACGGACGGATCTATATGATGGCCCCGCCTAATACGATTCACCAAAAAATCTCCTATTCTGTGGCCAGAAGGATTTCTGACTATATTGATAAGAAAAACGGTGAATGCGACGTATTTCTTGCTCCTTTTGCAGTATTTTTAAATGATGACGAGATCAATTACGTTGAACCAGATATCAGCATCATATGCGATAAACACAAACTGGATGACAGGGGATGCAACGGCGCGCCTGATTGGGTCATCGAAATTCTTTCACCTAGTACGGAACGCACGGACTGCGGAATGAAACTTTTTAAATACCGGTCTGCCGGAGTAAGAGAATACTGGACGGTAAACCCGAGGCTTAAGACGGTCAGCGTTTACGATTTTGAATACGATGAAAAAAACGGGCAGTACAGCTTTGATGATGAAATTTCTGCATGCATTTATGAGGACTTGGTTATCCGTATTTCAGACTTGTTATGAGTAAAAGCACTGACCATGCCATTGCACCAAAATGGATTTATACATTGGAGGATGATTGAAAAACGTCTCCTGTGCTAACAGATATGTTCAACCGAGGGTTCTTTTTCAGTGGGGGGATAGGAGAGGAAAAGCATTGGAAAAAGCAAGAATCAGTTTACATGTCATAATAAAGATGCTCTGTTTATTTTAATAAAGGAGGAATTGTCTATGTCAACTTTAGAAAAAACCATCGGATTGTTAGAAACGATGCCGGATGATAAGATTGAAACCATTTATGCATTTGTGCGGTTTATAAATTCAGATGCATATAAAATTTCTTCTGAAATCGCATCAATAAAGGCGGAAGATGAACATAGGGTTTCTGAAAGTATAGAAGGTCTGCGTATTTTAGAGTCCTTCGTTGGAACACTGCCAGAAGATTTTAACTACGAACAGGAATTAGAGGAGGCGCGTAATGAAAAATATGGTCGTTTTGATAGATACTAATCTGGTATTAGACGTATTGGAAAAACGCATGCCTTTCTATGAAGCTTCATATGCTATACTAACATATTGTGCCGAACAGTAATCCTTCGTAATTGAATGTTGCTGATGGGACGGCCAGCGAAGGACAGACGTCAAACTATGTTGTCCGGAGCAGGAGCAGGACATATACCGGAGGGCGGCAGTAAAAATCCTGAAGGCGATCGAGGAAAACAGGGCGGACTGGTCCGAGGACTGTGACGCCATTGTACAGAACTGCAGCGGGGCCTATCATGATGCCTCGCACCATATGACCATGGTTTACGCGGACTACTATTTTTATAGAAGCCATTTATAAGATCAAGAAGGAAGGAATCCTGCTATGGTAGAAGAGAGGAACATGAATGGAAAAAAGAAGGAACCCATGGAATTATGTTTGAAGATTTTAGATGCTGATCAGAAGACCCGGGCGGTGGGCCGGTCTCTTGTGTATGTGACCGGTAACGTGACTTATCTCCTGCCCTTTGGAGAAAAACGCATCAACCTGTCTCCGAAGGCATTTTACGGAAATAAACATCTCTTATGCGTGCAGGCCGCAAAGAGGTTTGAGGTGGATACCTACCGCAATCTGGCGGTCAATGTGTGCGACCAGCATCACCTTAAGAATTGCTATCCTCATGCGTCGGCCAATGTGGAGACCAGAGGAGAGTCCGTCTTCGCCGCCCAGAACGCCATTGACGGGGTGACGGTCAACTGCTGCCACGGAACAGGAGGAAGAAAATGAAACAGAAATATCAAATTGATACTAGGGAGATATGGCGCCGCTGGTGGTCGGCGGACTTGCGGTTTCCGCGGAGGCGGCACAGGATCCGGCAAAAAAAGAAGCAGCGGAAAAATTTATCAAGTGTTCGGCAGTCCGTGTGCTGGATGAAAAATTCCGCAATCTGGCGCTGCCTCATCCGGAGCATGACGAGAATCTGACGCTGGAGGTTCTGGCAGGGGAGGTGCACATGAATCCTTATTATTTCAGCAGCTTTTTCAAGAAAAATGCGGGGGAAAATTTTAAGGACTATCTCAGCCGGATCCGCGTTCAGCATGCGGTGTCCCTCCTGGTATCTACGGACATGAAGGCTTATTAGATCGCGCTGCAGGTTGGATTCGGCGATACCCGGGGATTCTCGGAGAGCTTCCAGAGGATCTACCATGAGACACCAGCTTCCTACAGGAAGAGGGCGAAGAAGGAACAAATTTTATAGGACGTTTTACCAGTTTGAAGGTTCGAACGATAACCAAGCCACGAACGACTCATTTCTAGCTGGGGTTGTGACCCCAACATCATTTTATAAAAAGAAGGTGTTCATTTGATTTATTACAAAGCTGCTTTCAGAGCAGGAATCATCCTGCTGTGCATGTTCGCAGTGATCACTGCAATCTTAGTGATCTGTGCATGGCTGCCCTCATTCATCAGCGGGAAGATCGGTCGGAGAGCGCTTGTAGACCCGGAACCATGGGCAGAACGCTCCGGCAGAAGGCGAAAGACCCGGATGGAACAGATTGAGTGGATCAGATTCTACCCTCTGAAAAAGCTGATCCTGGCTCTGCTGTGGCTGCTTTGTGCGGTTGTCAGCGCCAGGGCATTTCAGGTCTATGTTCTGGCAGGAATGCTGGTTGTATGGGACGCGGAGGATATCGGATTTACCCTCTTTATCTGCCTGCTGACAGCCGCCTCATCTGTGCCGGTGGCAAGATACCTCCTGCTCCAGTACCATTCCATGCCGCGCCTGAACCGGATCCTGTCCAAAAAGGAAATGGACGGCTTGATGGAAAGAGAACATTTCCAGCGCGTTCAATTTTCTAACGAGGCATTGAACAGATTCCATCCGATCTACAGAAGTATGAACTGGCTTGTAGTGGATGGAACAGCCATTTCTAAAAGACTGGCCGTCATTGCCCAACTGAACTGCCACTTCCATCGCCACCATGGGTTACGATATGTCTGGCTGGAAGTGTATTACCTGAACGGGAGGAAGGTAAAGACAAAGCTGGGGAATTGGTCGGTCCGCAGCGGAGAAAGGGAGAACAGGAAGGCGCTTGAAAACTTCCTGGCAGGGGAAAATCTGCGGGTGGAGGATTTCGGACCGGGCGGAGAGAAACGGCTGTTGGATCATATTGCAGAACAATACGGCAGACTCCTTCCGGAGCTTAAAACAGAATCCGAAAAAATCTTATATTTACTCAAAAATGACACCACAGAAATCAAAGAACATATTTTATAGGATGTTTTGGAAGAATTAAGGCAAAAAGTTGTTGCAAAATCCTCTTTGTTTTTGTAAACTCATAAGAGGAGGAAGAGTGATATGGATAAAATATTGATTGTTGACGACAGCGCCATCCAGGCGGCCCGGTTAAAATCAATTTTAGAGGAAGATTATGAGATTACGATTGCCCAGACAGCGGAGGACGGACTCAGCTTTGCAAGCTCCCAGGATTTTTCACTGATCCTGCTGGACGTGGTGATGCCGGGGATGGATGGGTTTATGCTGCTGAAGAGACTGCAGGAGGAGATCATTACCCGGAGCATTCCGGTGATCCTGATCACAAGCCTTTCTGATATCCAAAATGAACAGCGCGGATTTACGCTGGGGGCGGTGGACTATATCGCGAAGCCGTTTCACCCGGTGATCGTACAGGCGAGGGTCAATACGCATATCAAGCTGTACCGGTACCGGAAGCAGGTGGAGCATCAGTCCATGACCGACCAACTGACGGGGATTGCCAACCGGAGGCGTCATGACCTTTACAGCGTGACAAAATGGAAAGAAGCTGCCCGGCTGAAGATCCCGTTTACCATCTGTATGTTTGATATAGACCATTTTAAAGCTTATAACGACACCTTTGGACACCCGGCCGGGGATAAGGTCATCATTGCCGTGGCCAAAACCCTTTCCAAATTTATGCGGCGTACAACGGATTTTGTGGCGCGTTACGGCGGAGAGGAGTTTGTGGCGATCATCATGGGCGGGGATGCCAGAATCAATTATGAATATATGAAACAGATCCGCAAGGGGATCGAAGAACTCCAAATTCCCCACGCACCGTCTGCCGGAGAGTGGGTGACGGTCAGCATCGGCGGGGTAACCGTCCTTCCTGTAGACAGCAGCCAGTACGGTACATACCTGAACATTGCGGACACCATGCTGTACGACGCAAAGCGCTATGGAAGAAATCAGGTCGTCTGGTGCGGCGATGAGATGAAGCAGTGGCGTCAGACAGACGATGAGTGATATGGAACATACAAACATAACAAGGACAGACCCCAAAGCTTTACGTAAGAGCCCTTCTTGAGACGAGAGGGGCTCTTTTTCGTGATCACCGGAAAAAAAGTCGGTTTTATAGAAAAATACGCAGTAGAAAATTTTTTCAAAATCGTGCAGAATAGGGATAAAGATTGAAATATAGAAGCAGCAGGAGGAAAGAGATGGAAAAGATAAAGTTCAACAACGGATGGAAAGTATGGAAGGACCTGGATCCATTTGAACTGGTGTTTCATGTGCCGGAGGACGCGGCTGAGGTGGATCTCCCCTACGACGCCATGTTCCATGAGGAGCAGAAGCAGGGCGCGGCAGGCGGAGGGTATACCGGAAATATTGACGCAGGGGAGTACAAGTATTACAAGCGATTTTTTGTGCCGGAGGAATACCGGGGCGGGCATGTGATGCTGCAGTTTGAAGGCATTTACCGGAATGCCGGCATATTTGTCAACCAGTCCAGAGTGGGGGGCTGCGCATACGGTTACACGGATTTTACCGTGGAGGCGGGAGATTATCTGAGATACGGCGAAGAAAATGAGGTGCTAGTCACGGTAAAATGCGGCACCAGGAGCAGCCGTTGGTACAGCGGCGCGGGGATTTACCGGGATGTGTGGCTGATCCGCGGCGGGGAGACGTTTGTGCAGCCTTACGGGCTGAAATTTACCACCTTGGACGTGGATGCGGACGGGGCCCTTGCCTGTGTATCCGCCCAGATCCACAACGACGGGCTGGCGGCAAAGACGCTGACGGTTTCCGTGCATGTGCGGGATCAGGAGGGCCGCACCGCGGTGGATCAGCGGTATCCGGTCAGGATCAACAGCCGTTCGGTTCTGGATTTCCGGAAAAATGTCTACATAGACGGGGCAAAGCTGTGGGATGAATACGCTCCGAATCTCTACGAGATCACATTGACGATCCTGGAAGGGGACACGGTACTGGATGAGACCGCGGTGACCTCGGGCATCCGCAGGCTGTCCGTGGATGCCCGCCATGGCCTGCGGGTAAACGGAAAAAGCGTGAAACTGCGGGGGGCCTGCATTCACCACGACCAGGGGATTCTCGGCGCGGCCGCCTATGAGGATTATGAGTACCGCCGTGTGAAACGTCTGAAAGAGGCAGGCTTCAACGCCATTCGCTCCGCCCACAACCCGGCATCCCAGGCCCTTCTCAATGCCTGTGACCGGCTGGGGGTCTACGTCATGGATGAGCTGGTGGACGTGTGGAACAAGAGCAAGGTGAGCTATGACTATGCCATCGACTTCGAGCGGAGCTGGCAGGAGGATATCGGACATATGGTGGACGCGGATTACAATCATCCCTCGGTGATACTGTATTCCACCGGAAATGAGATCTTTGAGATCTGTACGGAAAAAGGCTTCGAGACCAGCCGGATGTTAAGCGACCGGTTTCACGCGCTGGACGCCACACGCTATACCACCAACGGCATCAACGGTGCGTTTGCGGCAGGGGACAATCTGGCGAAGATCGTGGACGACATCACCGACGGCCAGGCTGATACCGGAAAAGGGGATGTGAATGTCTTCATGGCCGCCATGGAACGGGATATGCCGGGGATCGTTTCCCACCCCATCTTAAGCGGGATTCTGGAAAAGCTGGAGACCACCATGGATGTGATCGGCTATAACTATATGACCTCCCGCTACTTAAAAGACGCTGAAACGTATACCGACCGGGTGATGGTGGGAACCGAGACCTATCCGAAGCAGATCGCGGAGAACTGGGACGCTGTCAGCAGATGTCCGGCGGTGATCGGGGATTTCACCTGGACCGGATGGGACTATCTGGGTGAGGTCTCCTCCGTGTACCCGGATCTCATGAACCCGGCCGGGGATCTTTCCATCATCGGAACCCGCCGTCCTGTTTCTTACTATCGGGAGATCGTATTCGGTCTGACAAAGCAGCCCTGCATCGCGGTGCAGAATCCGGCAAGCTACGGCATCCCGCGGAATTTCGGCCCGTGGCGTTATACGGACTGTACATTTGGCTATTCTTACCCTGGGCAGGAGGGGAAGCCCATCATGATCCAGGTCTACGCGGGGGGCGATACGGTGGAACTCATCCTCAACGGAAGATCTCTCGGAAAGCAGGCATGCGGGAAAGAGACCGGCTTTGAGACAGAGTTCCACACGGTGTACGAGCCGGGAGAGCTGGAGGCCGTCGCCTATGAAAACGGAAAAGAGATCGGGCGCGCCAGCCTGCGCACCGCAGGAACCCCGGCCGCGGTCAGGCTGTCCGCGGAAACATACGATACCCTTGCATTTGTCAATGTGGATGTGGTGGACGCACAGGGCCTGTTAGCGGCGGACGCTGCCGTAAAGCTCCATATTGAGCTGGACGGCCCGGCCCGGCTGCTGGGCTTTGGTGGATTTGGAGCCCGGCATCATAAGGGCTATGAAGGGGCAGACACAACCGCCGGGGAAGGACATGCGCTGGCGGTGCTGAAACTGTCCAAAAAGACCGGGGAGAACGGGAACATCCGAGTTCGGATTTCCGGAGAAGGTCTGGCGGAAAGCTGCCTGGAGATCTGATGCGAAATATTGTCTGTAAAAATGAAACGGGAACTGCCTGCATTCAAACACTGTGTTGCAGATGGCGGGCAGGAAAGGAGAAAGGATGAAAATGAAACAATACGAACAACGCATTCAAACCCTGCTTTCGAATATGACTCTGGAGGAAAAGGTCGGCCAGCTCCAGCAATGCGGCCCTTCCCTGGTAGGCGCCTTCGACGTCTCTTTCGACGAGCTGCTCAATATGATGTTTGACGGCCGCATCACAAAAGAAGAATTTGACCGTCTCATGGGCACGGCCCAGCAGGATTTCCATGAGGAGGATCTGCGGGCAGGCAGGATCGGCTCCTACAACGGGATCGGAGATGCTGCCACCGCCAACCGTCTGCAGAAGATCGCGGTGGAGGAGACACGCTTAGGGATTCCGCTTCTGTTCGGCTATGACGTGATCCATGGCTTCCGCACGGTGACCCCCATCCCCCTGGCGGAAAGCTGCGCCTGGGAGCCTGCTCTCTGGGAAAAGACCGGCCGGGTGGCAGCAGAAGAAGCCACCGCCGCAGGCGTACATCTGACCTTTGCTCCCATGGTGGATGTGGCAAAAGACGCCCGCTGGGGGCGTATCAGCGAGGGCGCCGGGGAGGACGTGCTTCTGAACAGCGCTTACGGCGCGGCAAAAGTCAAAGGCTTTCAGGGGGACGACTTGTCCAAACCGGATGCCATGGCCGCCTGCGTGAAGCATTTCGCGGCTTACGGCGCGGGAGAGGCAGGACGGGACTACAACCGGGTAGACATGTCCATGCAGAGGCTGTGGGAGGAATACATGCCGCCCTACAAAGCCTGCATTGATTCCGGCGCCAGAGCGGTCATGCCCGCCTTCAATGATATCAACGGCGTGCCCTGTACGGCCAATCCCTGGCTGCTGCGAGATATTTTACGGGAAAAATGGGGCTTCGACGGGCTGGTGATCAGTGATTCCAATGCCATTGCAGAGTGCGTGGACCACGGTCTGGTGGAGGATAAACGGGATGCGGCGAAGCAGGCCATTCAGGCCGGGATGGAGATGGACATGTCCTCCAATTCCTATGCCGAATATCTGAAAAATCTGGTGGAAAGCGGCGAGGTGCCGGAGCGCGTGGTGGATGAGGCGGCAGCGGATGTCCTTCGGATCAAGTTCGAGCTGGGACTTTTTGACAACCCTTATCAGACCAGTGAAGAGAGGGAACGCGGCGCCATGCTGACAGAAGGCTCACGGGCCGTTGCCAGGGAAGCGGCCGTAAAATCTATGGTACTTCTGAAAAACGAAAACCATATACTGCCCTTAAAAGCGGACGCCAGAATCGGAATCTTCGGCGCGCTGGCGGCAGATCAAGGGCAGATGACCGGAGCCTGGGCCATCGGGGCAAGGCCGGAGGACTGTGTCAGCATCGTGGAAGCCTGCGGGGCAAGGGGCATTTCTTATCAGTACAGTGAAGACGGGAAAGACCTGCTCAAGATCGCTGCATCCTCCGATGTCCTTGTGGCGGCCATCGGAGAGCAGAAGGAAGAGAGCGGCGAGGCGGCAAGCCGGGCAGACATTACGCTGGGAAAAGAGGATCTGGCGCTGGTCCGCGACCTGCTGGCCACCGGAAAGCCGGTAGCAGTCGTTTTGTTCAACGGCAGGCCCTTAGCCATCCCGGAGCTGGCGGAGCATGTACCGGCCATTCTGGAGGCATGGCATCCGGGGGTGGAGGCTGGTTCGGCCATCCTGGACGTGCTTTTCGGTGAAGTGAACCCTTCCGGCAAGCTGACCGCGACCTTCCCTGCGGCGGTGGGGCAGTGCCCTATGTATTATGCCCATATCAACACCGGAAGGCCGGGCGGAAAATCCAAGTTTACGTCCAAATATCTGGATGCTCCGGTGGAGCCGGTCTATCCCTTCGGCTACGGCCTGTCCTATACGACCTTTGCCTATGACAATCTGGCGGCAGAACAGACAGGGGAAGCAGTGCATGTATCGGTATCCGTGACCAATACAGGCAGCCGGGACGGGGACGAGATCGTACAGTGCTATGTACAGGATGCGGCCGCAAAACGGGTGCGCCCGGTACGGCAGCTCAAAGGGTTTGAGAAGGTCAGCCTGAGGGCAGGTGAGACAAAAACGGTGGATTTTGTGATTCCGTTTGCGGAATTGAGCTATTACGACTGGAATATGGAGAAGGTTCCCTGCGAGGGCATCTTGAAGGTCTATGTGGGAGGAGACTCCCGGGCGGAACTGAGCCGGGAAATCCGCATATAAGAAAAGTGTGCGTCTTGACGCACACTTGCGCCGGAGCGCAGCTGCAACAGCAGCTATTATCCTTATGCGCGCAGTGCGCATCCCCC
Organism: Schaedlerella arabinosiphila; assembly: GCF_003885045.1. Taxonomy (GTDB): domain Bacteria; phylum Bacillota; class Clostridia; order Lachnospirales; family Lachnospiraceae; genus Schaedlerella; species Schaedlerella arabinosiphila. The sequence goes on from NZ_RHJS01000002.1 coordinate 1,174,634, forward strand.
GGAGGGTTATTGTTCTATAGGAAAATTCGGAGAAGTTTCCTATTAAGAACAAGAAAAGTGTGCGTCTTGACGCACACTTGCGCCGAAGCGCAGCTGCAACAGCAGCTATTATCCTTATGCGCGCAGTGCGCATCCCCGGAAGTTTTCCTACGGCCGCAGCGGATATGAAAAAATGTCGGAAAAATATGAAAAAGCGCCGGATTTGCATGATTTAAAGTAGATTGATGGTAAAAAACGTCGGGTATATATGAAAAAACTACATTCAAAAAGGGATTCCCATTGTGTATCATAGGTTTATAAGATACAGGGAGCGAACAGGAAGGACTGCCGGCCGCATGTGAGGAAGGGCGGCGGAAAAAAGAATTGCCCCTGTATCAAATAAAGAGAAGGGAATGAAGAAAATGAGTAATGAAGCAACAAAAACCCCGGCAAAGCAAGGGAAACTCAGCAAACCATTTATCTGGTTCCATGCCACATCCGTAAACGGCGGCGCAATGGCGATCGCGGCGACAATCGCAAGTTATTTTTCACTGTATGTACAGGAGACCATCGGAATCACGGCCGCGCAGTTATCGGTCATTTTGCTGATCTGTACCCTGTGGGATGCCATCAATGACCCGATCATGGGAGTGATCTGTGATACGGTAAAACCGAGATGGGGGCGGTACCGCACCTGGTTTACATTTACACCGATCTTTCTGCTGGTTGATATGTTCCTGCTGTTCAGCAACCCGGGATTCATCCAGGGAAGCCCGATGAAAAAATGTATTTACGTGTGTATTACCTACATGTTCTACGGGATGATCGTAACGGCATATACCATGCCGCAGATGGCAATCCTCCCGGCTATGACGCTGGACGATGAGGAGCGCAATGATGTGGTCGCAAAGGGCGCTGGCGTATGTGCCTTGATGTTTACAATTGCTTCCACATTTTCCACACAGCTGGTTGAAATCTTCGGAAGCTACCGGAACCTGATGTGCTTTTACGCTGTATTCGCGATCATCTCCTTCTGGGGCTTGTACAAGACATCGGAAGAACGCTATGTCATGCCGAAGGAAAAAGGGGAAGGCGGATTGAAGCAGCTGGTTTACGTATTCCGTCATAAAGAAATCTGGCCGGTGATGGTGGTATGGTGTCTGGCGGCAGTTTCTTATGGATTTATGTTTACCTCCTCCGTATATTATGCACAGTATATTCTGGCAGGGCAAAGAGTTGATTTTGCGACGATGGACGAGGCGGCGATCGGGGCAACGATCGGAGGCACCATTTCCACTTATATGGGATTCATCTCCATGGGCGCGCTGATTTCCATGGTGGTGCTGATGCCGATCTTCCTGAAAAAGTTCAAGACAGGATACAAGGCGATGATCATTTCACAGATTCTGACGATTGCATGCTATGTAATCCTGTATTTTACAGGGCGTATGAACTTTATGTACTGCTGTATCCTGTCCTTTGTGGCAACGGCAGTAGGCTCTATGGTAAATGCGTTGGTGAATGTGCTTGTAAATGATACGATTGACTTCATTATGCTCAAGGAAGGAAAACAACTGAACGGCATCATCTCATCTGTGAAGGGATTTGCGCAGAAGTGCGGCAATACCGTTACAAGTTCCGGTATGCTGGCAATTCTGGCGATCTGCGGATTCGACGCGCAGTTAGGACCGTTCGGACAGTCCCAGACAGCGGTTGCGGGTACCAATATGGTCCGTTTTCTCGTTCCGGCGCTGGTTTCCGCTGCGATCCTGGTGATCATGATCTTCTATCCATTGAAGAAATATTTCCCGGAGATTGCGGAGATGAAGAAGAAAATGGCTGCGGAGCACGAAACAAACGGAGCAGAATAGCATTGATATCCGATTGCGGATGGAAAGACGGGAATGGAGAGTATTTCACGGGGATCGACCGGTGGGATACTCTTTTCCCATATCTGCGGACCGCAGATTTGGAGAAAAAGAATGCGGAGAGAGGGAATATGTATTATAATATTGAAAAAATGGACGGATATTTCCGGATTGGAAGCCCGGAAAATGTATTTTGCTATTTGATTGAAGGAACAGACAAGGCAATGCTGATTGATACGGGGTTTGGATATGGAAATCTGCGGGAGGCTGTGAGGTCTGTTACAGATAAGCCTCTGGTTATCATAAATACACATGGACATTGCGACCATGTGGGAGGAAACGGACAGTTTGAAGAGAGCTGCTTTATCCATGAACAGGATCTGGCGCTTTGCTATGAGCATAGCAATCGGGAAATACGTGCAGGGAATGTGGAACAGGCAAAACACAGTCTGAATTATGAAACAGGTGAAATGTTTGATGCCCTGCCGGAAGATTTTGAAATGGAAACATATCTTAACAGGAGCTGTGGAAATCTGCAGACAATAAAGGAAGGGGACCTATTCGAGCTTGGCAAGGCTTCGATGGAAATCCTGGAGACGCCGGGACATACCAGGGGAGGAATTTCCGTGCTTTACCGCGAAAAGAACCTGTTGTTTATCGGAGATGCCGCCGGATTCTTTGTCTGGCTGTTTGCGAAGGAGACAACCAGCCGTGAAACCTATATCCATACATTGGAAAAAATGTATGCTTTGCAGGCGGACGGATATATCGGCGCACATAATCCTGAAATAATGCACAAGGAGGATTTCCAGCTGTATATCCGGGCTGCGTCAGAAGCAGATTATGAAAAAGGCGAGCCCTTTGAAAGTTTTTTTGCCCAAGAAACAAAGCCAAAAGTCTGTGCGCTGGATGGAATGACGTTAAAAGATATGTTCCGCCCAGGATTTGCCGCCGTGGTCATCAGCGCAGAAAAGTAGCGGAATCATACAGGAGAACAAAAAGAGGAGAAAAGAAATGCAGATTCAGGATTTAAAAATCAATGGAGTAAATAATCCAGTGGGATTCCACATGGACAGTATCATCTGTTCGTGGAAAGTAACACATACGAAGAGTCAAAAACAGGCAAACGTGAAAATAGAGGTCAGTGCGGATGAAGATTTTTGCAAAATAATTTTCACAAAGGAAGGCGCGGACTTAAAGCAGCAGGGGGAAACCCTGTGTATGGAGCTTAAGCCCAGGACTACATATTATTACCGGGTCGCGGTGACCGGGGATCAGGGGGATTCGGCGGTCAGTGAAACCGGAAGCTTTGAGACCGGAAAGATGGAGGAGCCGTGGCAGGCGGAGTGGATCGCAGCGGCAGAAGAGGACTGCTTTCACCCGGTGCTGCGCAAAGTATTTTCCGTGGAAAAGCCGGTCAGAAGGGCCAGGATCTACGGTACCGGCGTAGGATTGTTCGAGCTGTACATGAACGGGGAAAAGCTGGGGCAGGAATATCTTGCACCTTATGTGACCCAGTATGAGACCAACATCCAGGTGCTGACCTTCCCGGCAGAGGGATTGGCGCAGGGAGAAAACACGCTGGAATTTCTCCTTGGAAAAGGCTGGTACATGGGCGTATTCGGCCTGGAGCTGCAGAAACACAACTACGGGGACCGGATGGCGGCGATCGGGGAGCTGCACATCGAATACGAGGACGGCACAGAGGATGTTATCTGCACGGACGGAAGCTGGGAATACAGAGGTTCTATGATCGAGGATTCCGGTATTTACGATGGGGAGATCTACAATGAACTGCTCTGGGAGGGAAAGGAGAACCCTTGGAAACCGGTGAATGTCCTGGAGCATCCGGAGGAAAATGAGGGGACGAAAAATTTGGTGAAGAGTCACCTCATGGATCGCTTAAGTCTTCCGGTGCTGGCCATGGAAGAACTGGCGGTACAGGAGATCATTCACACCCCGGCGGGAGAAACCGTGCTGGACTTCGGACAGAACTTTGCCGGATTTGTGGAATTTGACGCAGCGTTTCCGAAGGGGACAAAGATTACGCTGGAATGTGCCGAGATCCTGCAGGAGGGGAATTTTTACCACGGCAATTACCGGGACGCAGTATCCACATTTACCTATATTTCTGACGGCACAGCGAAAAAAGTCCGGCCCCATTTTACATTTTTCGGATTCCGCTATATCCGTCTCACCGGATGGCCGGGAGAATGCAGAAAAGAAGCGTTTACAGGAAAGGTGCTGTATTCGGACATTGAACGGACCGGTTATATCCGGACAAACAATGAGAAGATCAACCGCCTGTATGAAAATACGGTGTGGGGTTTAAAAGGCAATTTCATCGACATGCCCACGGACTGCCCCCAGAGGAGCGAACGCCTGGGCTGGACAGGCGATGCCCAGGTCTTTGCGCCTACGGCAAGCTACCATATGGATACCAGGGCATTTTTCCACAAATTCATGAAAGATCTGCGTGATGAGCAGAGATTTCTGGACGGCGGGATTCCCAACTATGTGCCCAACATCGGACACAAGCCGGACTGCGGGAGCGTGTGGGGGGATGTGGCCACATTTGTCCCCTATGTGCTGTATCAGTATTACGGAAGCGCCGAAGAGCTGGAGTATTGCTACACGATGATGCGGGACTGGGTGGAGTATATCGACCGGCAGGACGCGGTCAGGGGCGGCAGGCAGTACCTGTACAACTTCGGATTTCATTTCGGGGACTGGCTGGCACTGGACGGGCCGACGCCTACCAGCTTCAAGGGCAGCACCAACGACGACTTCATTGCCTCCGTTTACTATTACCGCTCCGTGCAGATCGTCCGGGAGGCGGCCGGGCGTCTGGGAAAAACAGAGGACGCGAAGCGGTATCAGGAGCTGGAGGAGAAGATCTATGAAGCGGTTCTGCGGGAGTTCTATACACCCAGCGGCAGGCTTGCCATTGATACCCAGGCAGCTTATGTGATTGCGCTGAAATTCCATGTATACAAGGACCGCCAGAAGCTGATCGGCCAGTTTAAGCAGCGTTTGATGCAGGACTGCCATCAGATCAAATGCGGCTTCGTGGGGGCGCCCCTTTTGTGCACCGTGCTGGCGGAAGCCGGCTTGTTTGAGCTGGCCTATGATTTTCTCTTAAAGGAAGGTTTCCCAAGCTGGCTCTACAGCGTCAACCTGGGGGCTACCACCATCTGGGAGCGGTGGAACTCTGTGGGAGAGGACGGGACCATCAGCGACACCGGGATGAACTCCCTGAACCATTATTCTTACGGCTCTGTGATGGAATTTGTATACGCTTACGCAGCCGGCATCCGTCCGCTGGAGCCGGGATTTGCAAAAGCGGTGATCGCGCCCCATCCGGACATCCGCCTGAGAAAAATAGAATGCAGCTACAATTCAGTTTCCGGAAACTATGTCTGCAATTATGAAATCTGCGGGGACGGAAAGATGCGCGTGCAGGTGGAAGTGCCGTTCAACTGTGAGGCGGTTGTGGAGCTTCCGGGCTATCCGGAAAAGAGCATGACACTGGGGGCAGGGACCTATGAATACTGCTATGTGCCGGAGACGGATTACCGGAAGCCATACAGCAAGGATACCACGTTGAACCGGATCGCGGCGGATGGAAATGCTATGAAAGTGCTGGCAAAATATGCGCCTGCAATCGCGGGAATTGCAGCGTCCGGCGATCCGGAGCTGGGGGCGAATACGCTGGAGGATATTTCCCATAAAGGATTTCTGCCCTTTGAGCCGGAGAAGCTGGGGCAGGCGGTTGAGGAATTGTCGGAGCTGGCTGTGGAGTGACGGATATGGGTTAGAGCCGTTTGGCGCTGACTGTATATGCAATGTTTGGAACAGGATCGCTCAGGCGCTGTGCGGTCTTGTTCTGATTTGTAAAAAAGAAAAGGAGAGAAAGCGATGCAGAGTAATGTGATCTATTTATATGACGACAGGAAGGATGTGACACTGACAACATACATCTTGCAGGATTCCCCGGAGCTTCTGAACGGGAAAGACCGGCCAGCAGTGATCATCTGCCCGGGCGGCGGATATTTTAACTGCTCAGACCGTGAGGCGGAGCCGATTGCGTTAAAATTTGCCTCCATGGGATATCATGCGTTTGTACTGAGATATTCTACGTATTGTGAAGGCACGGGCGCGTTCCCGGATCTGTCGAAGCCTTTGACCGCAAAAGCACACTGTCAGAATCCTGTGCCTGTGCGGGAGATCGGACAGGCTATGCTGATCGTGCGGGAGCATGCAAGGGAGTGGCTGGTGGATGTAGACCGAATCGCGGTCTGCGGCTTCTCTGCCGGGGCGCACAATGCCGCAATGTATGCCGCAAACTGGCACACGGATATGATCAGCGGACATTTCGGAAAAGAGAAGGAACTGTTCCGTCCTGCGGCAGCCATCCTGGGGTATATGCTCAGTGATTATATTTACATGAAAGAGGCCGTAAAGGACGCCAGTCCTATGGATCAGGCATTTTTTGCGGCTTCCAATACGGCGTTTTTGGGAGAGGCGGAGCCTTCGGATGAGGTTCTGGCAGCAGTGAGTCCGGCAAGAAATGTGACGGAGCATATGCCGCCTGTCTTTCTGTGGGCAACGGCGGAGGATGAACTGGTCCCGGTGCAGCATTCGATCCGGATGGCACACGCGCTGGCAGACAAGAAGATTCCGTTTGAACTGCATATTTTTGAGGAAGGTCCCCACGGTCTGGCGCTTTCGGACCAGTCTTCGGCAGAATCCCTGTCGCAGGTATATCCGGATGCGGCAAAATGGGCGGATCTGGCGGGCGCGTGGCTGAAAAAGAGATTTGCGCTGCCGCTGCCGGAGAAATCCTCTTTCGAGAAATTGCTGGAGAACGGCGGGATATAAAGGCGGATAAAAATAGATGAAATCATTGCACATGGAAGAGGAGGGGATTGAATATGTTTCAAACAGTAGACGGCTGGCTGAAAACCAGCGGACAGATCTTTATAAATGAGAAGGGACAGGAGGTGCTCCTGCGCGGCCTTGGCGTGGCGAACTGGCTGAACCCGGAAGGCTTTTTATTCGGCGGTGCTCCCTTTGGCGGGGTGATGGGACGGTTTGCCAGATCCTGCGAATTTGACCGGGGACGGACGATGGATCAGTTTGTAGCCGAGCTGTGCGGCCCGTCTTATCAAAAGAAATTCTGGAAGCAGTGGGTAGACAACTATTTTGCGGAGGCGGATATTCGGAAGATGAAGGAGCAGGGATTTAATTCGGTCCGTTTTCCGTTGGATGCGAGGCTTCTGCTGGAGGAGGAGCCGGGCTATCATTTTATCGAAGAGCATTTTCAATTTTTGGAGCATTATCTGGACCTGTGCGAGAAGTACGGCATGTATGTGATTCTGGACATGCATGCGGCCTGTGCGGGGCAGAGCGCAGTCTCCTGTGACAACGGCGTAGACAACCAACCCCACCTCTTCCTGGATGAGGAAGGGGCAAACCGCACCATTCGCCTGTGGCAGGAGTTGGCCGAGCGCTGGGCGGACCGCTGGATCATTGCGGGATACGACCTGCTCAACGAGCCTATTTCACTGCCGGAATTTGACTGCCTGATCCCGGAACTGAAAGCATTCTATGACCGGCTCGTGACGGCGGTCCGCCAGGTGGATCAAAAGCATATTCTGTTTATACAGGGAAACCGTTTTGCAAATCGGCTGGATATTTTTGACCACGATTATGATCCGGAATATCACAACTGGGCGATCTGTACCCATTGCTATGAGACATTTCCGGATCTGGCCCTGTTCGGACCGATCCTGGAAAAACGGGCGCAGTGGAATGTGCCGGTGTGGATGGGGGAGACCGGAGGGAGCAGCCCGGCCAATCCCGAGGCAGGCAGCACCTGGATGGCAGTGACATTTGAAATGATGATGGAGTATCATATCAGCTACAATATCTGGTGTGCGAAAGCGCTGGAGGGCGTGGATGCCGCCTATTCGGTTTCTTTTTGCAGCCCCGATCCAAAAGGGTGGCGGCAGATCGTGGATTACTGTGCGAAAGGTACGGCGAAACCGGGCTATGCAAAGGCAATCAAGATTTTTGATGAATTGCTGGAGAATATCAAACTGGAAAACTGCACGGAACAAATAGACCGGGTGGCGGCCATGTTGCGGCGCCCGGGAATCCGGGTTTTGGCCAGTGGATACGATACGGACCAGGAGTACAGCGGGACGTGGCCTTATGCGCTTTACTGCGGCTACCGCCGGGAGGACAGGATGCATCTGGTTTACGAACCGGGATATATGCCAAACGATCTGGGCGGACTTGCTATGATGAATCCCCATCCGGAAAAGTATGGCGACTATCCCCACATCTGGCTCCGGCTGGAGGAAGGCGACTGCGCAAGTTATACGGTCCGAGAGGCAAAGGAGCCTGTTTCGGTGCGGCTCCATGGGATGGCAGCGGGAGAGAATCAGATCCGGGTTTCCGAGGGGGAGAAGATCATTTTTGAAGGCAGCGTACCTGTTTCCAATGAAATCACGGCGATTCCGGCAGGAAAAACCGGAAGCGGGGAACGTGTCGTCATCAAAATAGAAGCTGTCAGCGGCAGCGTGGTGCTGAAAACGGTAGAGTTTTGTTAGTTGCAGGCACATACTGTTCACGGTGCCTTGCACCTTGCTGCAAGGCACCCGGCCGGTAAAATAGCGGTTACAGGGAAAGCAGGTTGACAATAGATACTTCTTGTGACATGATAAAGAAAAGGAACAGCATTTATGATTTAGGCATGATAGCAGGAAGGTGATCCGGTATGTCCGCAGAATTAAAAATCAAACTGCCTGTTGGCATCGAAAGTTTTGAAGAGATTCGTACAGAAGGCTTTTACTATATCGATAAGACAAATTTGATCAGGGATTTGTTGGAAGGATGGGGAAAAGTGAACCTTTTTACACGTCCAAGGCGGTTTGGAAAGTCTTTGAATATGAGTATGCTGAAAAGTTTTTTTGAAACAGGCGCAAAAAAAGAACTGTTTGTCGGCCTTGCAATTTCAGGGGAGCATGCGCTGTGCGAAAGGTATATGGGAAAATTTCCTGTGATTTCCGTCACATTTAAGGGGATTGTAGGAGCGGATTTTCAGACTGCAAAAGGAATGCTGCGCTATGAACTGAAAAGGGAAGCCGAACGGTATCAGCTTCTGGCAGACAGCGACAGATTAACGGAGACAGACAAACGCAATTATTTTGAACTGCTGAGGATGGAAACACAGGAAACGGTGATGGTGTCGCTGGCTTTATTATCCAGGCTTCTGTACAAACATTTTGGCAAAAAAACCTTGATACTGATTGACGAGTATGATGTACCTCTGGCAAAGGCACAGCAGAGCGGATATTATGAAGAAATGGCATCGCTGATCCGCAGGAATACTGGATGAACACAAGCGGAAATGATATCATCCATACATTTCTTTCGAAGGCAAAGCCTGCTACGGTGAAGCGGCAGATTGAGCGGCTGATGGATGGGGAAGCTGTAACAATGACCATCCAGGATAAACTGACCTATAAAGAAATGTATGACTCGATTGAAAATATGTGGAGTGTGCTGTTTATGACCGGATATCTGACACAGCGCGGAAAAGCCCAGGGTAGAAAGCGGCAGCTCATGATTCCAAATACAGAAATCAGAAATATATTTTCAGAACAGATTTTAGAACAGTTTTTTGAAAATGAGAGGCAGGATGGAAAAAATATAGATATCTTGTGCAGCGCTTTGGAAAGTGGGAATCCGGGGACGGATTTGCAGACATCATCATTGAGACGGAGTACGGACCAGGGAGTACGCGGCTTGGAATAGTGATAGAACTGAAATATTCGGAGTCAGAAAAGATGGATGCAGCAATTGGAGAGGCGATGAAGCAGATGGAAGAGAAAAACTATACAGCGCTGCTTCAGGCAAAGGGATGTAAGCCTGTTCTGAAATATGGGATCGCATGTCATAAGAAAAAATGCAGAGTCGTTATGCAGGAGCTTCTGTAGCATCTGCCTGCCGCGCAGGTTTTGATCCTGCTTGGAATCCCTCTGCGGTACGAGGAATTTCTGCCCGCATATCCGGCGGTTCAGAGTAAAATGAACGTAACAAATATCAATTCGTTTCAGCCGTTTTTATGCGGCAGAAAGGAGTCGCTATGGAAGCGGAACGTCTATTGTATATGTTTGCTATGATCCTTCCCGCATTTGGCCTGGCGCGGCTGGTCTGGGAAAGGAAGCTGGAGGTTTCAAGAAAAGCGGTTACCGGTACGAACGCTTTTTCCTCTACAGTGCTGGGAGGCATTGTGGGGACAGGCGCGTTGTGGAAGCTGACAGGCAGTTATATCTATGCGGCCGTCTATGCGGCGATTATCGTTGTATGCTACGGGGTCATTTGCGTGGTTGTGAAAAAGAAGGAATATCCGGAGGAAGAACGGTTTACGAAAGAAGAGTAATCTTGGGAAATATGGAATCCGATTAGGGAAAAAGACGAAGGCTGGTCAGAGGATGACCAGCCTCATTGCCAGATAAACTACGTATCTTTATAATGGCCTCGACAATGTGCAATATAAATTCGTTCGTCTTCCATATGGTACACAAGGCGGTCTTTATCATTGATATGACGGCTGTATTCCCCTTGCAAATCGCCTGTCAGAGGTTCTGGTTTTCCGATTCCATTCATACAGCCATTTCGTTCAATATCCTTGATAAGCTGATTGATACGTTTTATTGTTTTTTTATCTTGTGTCTGCCAGTAGAGGTAATCATCCCAGGCATCATCAGACCATATTTTTTCACTCATCGTCCACCTCGATCAGTTCATGGGATTTCCCTTTTCCGGCTTTCAGTTCCTGTACAGATTTTTTTACATAAGCGATGTTTGCTTCAGAAAAAAAAGGATCAGGTGACTGTGTAATTTCAAAGGGAATCCGATTTTCACGTAAGACTGCTTTCACAAAAAGGTTAATAGCAGTGGAGGTATTTAAACCGACATTGGAACAAAATGTGTCAAAGCTGGTTTTATCATTTTCATCTACTCGTGCGGTTAAAGTTGCCAGTGCCATAGATACATCTCCTTTCACTCTTTATATGTCTATTATATTACTATTGTGTGCTTAAAGCAAGCGTTTGTAATACGAAAATTTTTTGATTATAGTTATAGTTATAATTCACGGCTTAACTGGACGCGATTAGTAATGAATCAGATACTAAAAGGGAATGTTTACGAAACTGGAATCTCAATCTGCGTAATATAATCCTCCATCCTCTCGATCACATTTTCATTGATCCCCATTTCATAAGAAAAGCCGTACAGCGTCAGGTTCTGCGCTTCGGCAAAATCCAGGATTTCCCGATATTTGCGGGGGATCTCTTTCCATGGCCCCTTGTGAAAAGCCTGGATATACCTGCCGGCGGGCTGTATATGGAATGCGCTTTCCCGGGGGCGGGGTTCTGCGGATTCTTCCGTAAAAACCGATGCCCCGGGATCGGGAATCTCAATGAAGAGGCGGGTATGGTCCTCAAAATGCCCTCCGTAAATGCTTTCCGCCGGAAGCATGGTCCCGTAGGAGGCGTCGTGCAGGCGGCGGAGCTGGCATTTCTTCGTCTCAGCGGTGATCATTTCTACCTCTTTTTCAAAAGAGGTCTCCCCGGTGATCTCAACGGTCACTAAGGCCCGTTCTTCCTTTTCCACAATACGGATCTGGGACAGGTCCATAGTCAGCAGGGTCTCCATATGTTCATGATAACTGCATAACGTTTTCCGGAGCGACCTCAGATGTTCGATACTCTGATCCAGGGCCGTTATTTTTTCTTCCAACAGGATTTTCAGGCTGGCGGCGGAACGGTTTTTCATAAAATCCTGAATCTCGCTGACAGATACGTCCAGTTCCCGAAGCAGGAGAATGGTCTCTAAGACAGCGCTTTGACGATAGCTGTAACAGCGGTATCCATTTTCCGGGTTGACGGCCGCCGGCCGGAACAGCCCGATCTCGTCATACCACATCAGTGTTTTCTTATTGATTCCGTGCATGGCCGCAAACTGGCCGATGGTGAGCAATTTCTCGTTTTGAATCATTTTTTAAAAATCTCCTTGACCGTACAGTTACTGTACGGTCTATGATACTATATACAGATTATAAAAGCAAGGAGAAAACACAATGGAAAATCAAACTTTATACGAAAAGCCGGTCACATTGAAGCATATTCTGAAATTTGCCGTCCCCACCATAGCCATGACGGTATTTATGTCCTTCTACACCATGGTTGACGGCCTGTTTGTGTCCAACCTGATCGGTACAAACGCGCTCTCTGCGATTAACCTGACGGCGCCGGTCATCCAGGTTGTGACCGCCGTTTCCACCATGCTGGCCACCGGAGGCAGCGCGGTGATCATGAAAAAAATGGGAGAGCAGAAGGTCTCGGAGGCAAGGGAGGACTTTACCTTTTTGATCCTGGTCAACGCGGCGGTGGGATTTGTGATGTGCGCTCTGGGCTATCTGGCGATGGGGCCGGTATTTGCGGGGATGAATCTGTCTGCGGAGGTGGCCGGATACTGTGTGGAATACTTGAGCCGGTATCTGCTGTTTACGGTTCCGATCCTGCTGATGAATAACTTTACCCTTTACATGATCGCCAGCGAAAAGGCAACGCTTTCACTGGTATGCTCCGTGACGGGGGGCGTTTTGAATATGGTGCTGGACTATGTATTTATAGGGATGCTGGATATGGGGATCGGCGGCGCGGCCGTGGCGACAGGGATGGGATACTCTGTGACAGCGGTTGTGGGACTGTTCGTGTTCAGCCGGAAAACAAGCCTTCTCCATTTCCGCAAACCGGTGCCGCGTATCAAGGTGCTTGTAAACGCGGCGTCAAACGGATGCTCGGAGATGGCCACAGCACTTGTTACCGGGATCATCACGATGATGTTCAACTGGACGATGCTGAGATATGTGGGGGAAAACGGCGTGGCGGCGGTGACGATCATCATGTATGTGCTGATGTTTGTCAGTTCCCTGTATACCGGATATTCCTACGGGGTGGCGCCCATGATCAGCTATTATCACGGGGAAGAAAACCACGGAAAACTGAAAACGTTGATCCGGATCAGCCTGAAAGTGATCGCCTGCATTTCCGTCCTGTCACTGGCTGCATCCTTTGCACTGACAAAACCGCTGGTATCCGTGTTCGCAAGGCCGGATAATCCGGTCTATGACCTGGCCGTGACAGGAAACCGGATCTGCACCATAGCGCTTATGTTTATCGGATTTAATATTTTTGCAAGCGGGATGTTCACCGCACTGTCTAACGGAGTGGTGTCGGCGGTTCTGGCATTTTCTCGATCCTTTGTATTCATGCTGGTCACCATGCTGGTGCTTCCGCTGTTTCTGGGGGTCAGCGGAATCTGGCTGGCCACGCCTGCGGCGGAGCTGATGGCGCTGGTGCTGTCGGCGGGGATGTTCTGGAAGCATAGGAAAACGTATGGCTACCTTTGAACAATCTCTGCGTTTTCCATAGTAAGCAGATGCAGCTTTTTCTCAATCCCGCCGGCGTAGCCTGTCAGGCTTCCGTCTGTTCCCACCACCCGGTGGCAGGGAATGATCAGTGAAATGGGGTTGTGCCCCACCGCGCCTCCCACCGCCTGGGCAGACATGTGAGGAAGCCCCATCTGTTTTGCGATGCGGTCCGCAATCCCGCCGTATGTCAGAGTCTGCCCGAATGGAATCGTAAGCAATAGTTCCCATACGGCTTTGCGGAAAGGCGTTGTCTCCATTTTCAGCAGCGGCGTGAAATCCGGAGCCTTGCCGCTGAAATAGATGTCAAGCCATTTCCTGGTTTCTTCAAACACAGGGAGGGGCTGTTCCTCATATTCTTTTGGCAGCGTACTGCCGAAATACTTCTGGCCGTCAAACCATAGTCCTGTGAGTTCGTTTCCGCTGCCGGAAATCGTAATACCGCCCAGGGGCGAATGATAATGATAAACAGATGTCATGATATCGTACCTCAAAATATGTGTTATTTGCTTTGTTCGCTTGTTATTTGGTTCATACTGCAATAGTATCATATCTTTTCTGCGAGTGCTATCTGTTTTTCAATGGGATATGATCGGGAGGCAAGGTATGGTTACTGTTCACACGGCGTCGTGCACCCTGCTGCACGGCGTCCAGCCAATAAAGTAACATTTGCCATAATATCCAGCTTTGAATTAGAAATTTTATTAAATAATAAATACTATGCTTATGGGTTTGAGGTGATTTTAAACCAAAGCCGATTTATATCAGAATGGTTAGTAGAGTTAACATCGGATAATAGGGAAAAATTAATTTTCAGCCGTGATATCAACAAAGGGACTTATGAACTTGGCGGAGAAGTAAAGGCAAAAGGATTAATAGAAAAATTGAATGTTTATGCAGAGGATATACAGGAGGATGGCAGTGCATTATTTTTATCAGTTATGAATCAAAATAAGAAGACTTTGTATCAACAGTTTAAGCAGGCCGTCATATTTCAGGATGTATATATGTGGATAAAAAATAATTTGGATATTAATTATCCAAACAGACCTATTTCCGATTACTCCTACATGGCGGAAACAGAAAATGTAGAAAAAATCTGTAGAATTATAGCAGCGTTCGGGACAGGGATTACAGATTTTCAGATGGTGGAAGTTCCTGTTGAGAAGGTATTAGGACATTTACCAAAGAAGATTCAAGAGGACTTGCTTGCGGATATTGAAAAGAAAATGGTGGAGATGAAGGAGGATATGGATTTAGGTGGATTTGGATTTGTAATGCGAAGTTACAGAAATTTTTTCATGATCAACATTGATAAGGAAGAAAACATTATTTGCAAAACAATTAAATTTTCACATGAAAAAAAGAATGTTTTGTTTGAATTGTCAGAGGAATCGGATGGTACTGTAAGACTTTTAGATTTATTAGAAGTGCTGTTATCAGGTAAAAGCAAAACATATATCATTGATGAACTGGATCGATGTCTGCATCCCAGTCTGACATATAAATTTGTCGAAACATTTTTAGAACTGGCATCCGAGAAAAATATTCAATTAATTGTAACAACTCATGAATCACGCTTATTAGATTTTGATTTGCTGCGCCGTGATGAAATTTGGTTTGTAAATAAAAGGAAATCCGGAGAAACCGATATTTATTCTTTAGAGGAATACAATGCCAGATTTGATCAGAAAATTGATAAAGCTTATTTGGAAGGACGTTATGGAGGTGTTCCGGTTTTCAATACTATATTTCCGATTCGAGAGGTATAGGGATGAGAGAGAAAAGAACATTTGCAGAGCGGACACAGGTATTCGCGTCGGATAAAACTCTAAAAAAGTATTTCCTCGTATACGAAGGTTCTGAAACAGAAGCGATCTATTTTGATGCAGTTAGTTCCCTGCGTGAAAAAATGAAGATAAACCCATTGATTGAGATTATTCCAATTATTAGAAGCTATAGTGAAGACGGATGGAGTAATCCAAAAAAAATATTGGATCGGGTTATTGAAAACTTGGAAGAAAGCAGAAATAATCAGTATCAGTATGTAATTGATAAGTGTGAAGAAATGGGATTTGGGTTATATGTCACAAACCCATGTTTTGAATTTTGGCTGTTGTTACATTTTGATGGAGTATTTGAACTGGATAGAGAAAAGTTGTTGAAAAATCCAAAAGTGACAGCAAAAAGAAGGTATGTAGAACAAGAACTTCGAAGACTTTGGCCAGGGTATAAAAAGAGCTCCTATAAGGCAGAGAAATTATTGAAGGACATCGATAAGGCTATTAGTAATGAAAAGGAATTTTGTGAAGATGTTGCAGAGTTAGAAAATTGTGTAGGCAGCAATATAGGAAAGCTGATCACTGATATGCGAACACAATGAAGGTGCCGTAAAAGAGAACTGGAATACCCGGTAGACGATGCATCCTATGATGCCTTAAAATAAAACAAGTCATAAAAGGTCTGCCGGGAAATCCCGCTGTTTCCCGGCAGCCACAGTTACAGATCAGGCAAGCGCATCTTTCGTACCCCTGCCGGCAAACGGCCCGGCGATCGGTACAACGCCCCGTTTATTTCCAAAGTAATCATATGCAAACACAATCGGCGTCTCGTCAGGCTCTTCGAACTTCTGCTCCGGTTCAAATGCCTCCCCCAGCGTTTCCGTGCTGACAAAGGGAATCTCAAATTCCGGGAGATGCTCGTACAGGTTGGTTTCCAGACGGTATCCGCCGTTTTCCTCCTTCAGAGATACCGTGACGTGATGCTCCCTGTCAACCCGGTAATTTTCCTCACAGCCGCAGGGCTGCGCACCGTTGAAATACACATTTCCCCCTGTATACACCGGAAGATGGTCATAGTAGATATCCTTTCCCCAGTGATCCACCGCAGATTCCGGCGTGAATCTGGAAAAATACTCCTCCGCCGTGGGATAGCCGTCATAAGGTCTGGTGCCGCACACAAACTGACACATTGCGGCCATGCCGCTGTTTTCTGCATATACGGCCAGATCCTGCCGGATCTCCTTCTGTACGAAGATATTATTGTAAAACCGGGCGTCCCCGTGAAGGATGGTCATAAACCCGGCTACTTCTGTGCGGTGGGGCACATGGTAGGGCGTGTAGCGCGGTGTGGGAAGGCGTCGTCCCCCGTTGTCCGTCCCCTGTCCCACCCAGGTAAAGGAGCCGGTGATCAGGTTGTGGACAAACGCGATCCCCTGGGTGCTGATGCGGGCGGCGCAGTCGGAGAGCAGCAGGTTGTTGTCGATGAGGGTGGGGCCGTGGGACACTTCGATGAAAATGTCCTCCCCAAGGGCAAGCCCGTCTGCAATCTCTGTGCCCTTCGGCGGTACATTGTCGTGGAACAGATTCTGTGTGACCCGGGTGCCCTGTGCCTGCCAGTCCAGCCAAAGCCCCCGTGTGCAGTGGTGGAAATGGTTGCGGCGGATGGTCACGTCAATGGCCGCGTGCATTTTGATGCCGCCGATCTCGGCTCCGGCAAGGTTCTGCTTGTTGTTGATATGGTGGATATGGTTGTCCTCGATCACAGAGAACACGCCCCCCAGATGCCCCACGATCCCGGTCTGTCCGCAGTCATGGATATTGCAGCGGCGCACAATATGGGAGCCGATCCGTTCCTTCGTCCAGCCTTCCCTCTGAGCCTGGCAGATGGCGTCCCGTTCGGTCTGGGTGCCGTCCTTGTAAAGCCGGGTAGTCCATTTGTTTTCATTTTCCGGCTGCAGATATTTTCCCAGAGAAATGCCGGAGCACTTGGAATGGGAGATCTCACAGTCCTCGATGATCCAGCCCTTTGACCAGTGAGGGCCGACCATGCCCTCCTGATAAGCGGTGGGCGGAGCCCAGGTGGTGGCGGCCTGCTTTACTACAAATCCGGACAGGGTGATGTATCCCACTCCGGTCTGATCCGGGTAAAAGCAATTGCGGCGTACATTGATCTCCACATTCTCCGCATTGGGATCTGCGCCCTGGAAATTGGCATAGATTACGGTGTGGTCTCCGTCCTGCTCTGTATACCATTTGTAGATTGTAAAATCCGGGTCCCAGGAACTGAGATATTTGGAAGGATGCGTTACCTCCTCCAGAGAAGCGGCCTCATACAGGGATTTTCCGTTTAAGTAGACTTCCCCGGTATGGGCAGGTGTGACCGCATTGTACCAGTCTCCCCGGATCACGGTGGTGTAGGGATTGTAGTTTCCAAACAGGCCGTTTGGAATCCGGGCCGTCCACACATGTCCCTCATAAGGCGTCCAGTGTTTGACAGGCTCGGCTCCGGTGATGACTGCCCCCAGAGGAATTTCGCTGCGGTATACGATCCGATGATTTTCGTCGGTGCCGCCGCAGAACGGATTCACATATTCGCGGTAGATTCCGGGAGCAACGATCACTTCATCTCCCGGGCGTGCGATTTTGGCAGCTTGGCTGATCGTAGGGAAAGGGTTTTCCTTCGTGCCGCTTCCTCGATGGGAAGCATTTGCAGATACATAATAAATCATAGATGACAACCTCCTGTCTTTGGTTTATAATATATCATGATACTGCAAAGAACGATTGTTTTAAATAAGGATACAGACAAAAAATATAAAGATTCTGCCGGAAAAGCTGTTGATATAACCGCCCCTATGATGATCAATCACAAATGAGGATTCATTTAGAAACAGAAGCAAAACTTCATATCCAGGATATGGTAAGGAGAGGGGATCTGGAATTGGTTGCTTCTTTTGCTCTGACTTATGAAAATGCAAAAAATCGATTTGCGCATAAAAGAGAAGCTATTTCGAAATATATGGAAGCCAATGCATCATATTATGTTGGAAAGGAAAAGGATAAAGAAGTAGCAAAAATTGCGGAAAACATAAAGTTGACAGGAATTAAGGACATGGATGCATTTCATATTGCATGTGCAATTTTTTCGGAAAGCGATTTTTTTATTACCACAGATGACAGGGTCTTAAAATATAAGTCTGAAAAAATAGAAATCGTGACTCCGGGAGAGTTTATCAGACGGATGGAGGAGAAAGATGATGAGTAATGCGGTTGAAATTATGGATACAGGCTTTGCTTGCTTAGTAGAGAAATTAGGCGTTGTAAATGCAGAACGTTTTATTGCAATGATCAAAAGAGAAAGCTTTGATTATACAATTTGGAGAAAAGAATATTTCAAAAACATGAATATGGAAGAAATCAGAGAGGAAGCAGCTGCTTACGATGAGTCCCATCCGTTTAAAGGAAAAGCTGTCAGACTTCAAAATCTACTTTATGACATTTTTTAAGGAAGGCTCAGCCAGCAAAAGAGATAAAGATTCTGCCACCCAAAACGCATACTGCAGAGTCTGAGAGAGGAACAATGGAAGAGACGTCAAAATTCCAGATTGACAAAACAAAAAAAGAAAGGATCATCTACCAGAACCAGCTGCTGCACTATGGACTGTACATGCCGGAACCGGAAAAATGCTACTGGACGGACATTCCGTGGCACTGGCATGATGAGTTTGAATTTGGCTATATCGTGAGCGGCTCGATCCTGTATAAGACGAACCATCATGAGTACACCCTCCGCAGAGGAGACGGCATCTTTATCAATTCCGGTACGCTGCATTCACTGCATCGGCAGGAGACGGCGGAAGAGATGGCGCTGTGTTCCCAGTTTTTTGACCGGTCTTTCCTGGCAGGCAGTTCCGGCAGCATATACGACCTGAAATACATGATGCCCGTGCAGGAACGAAAGCGATTGGATGCCAGGCCCCTGTATCAGGGAAATCCATCAGATGCGGTATTTTTGGAGAGACTGCAGGAGGGCATCCGGCTCAGTCAGGAAAAGGCACCTTTTTTCGAATTGCGTGTCAGAAGCCTTTTTTCCGAACTTTGGGAGACGGTGTATTCCTGGGCAATGGAAGGCAGAGAAGAAGACAGTGCATTTGATTCGGAAGAGGATGCAAGGATCAAGAAAATGCTCTCCCTGATCCGGGAGAATTACAGTGAAAAAATAACCGCGGCCATGCTGGCAGACGCGGTGCACATCAGCGAGCGGGAATGCTACCGT
This sequence comes from Schaedlerella arabinosiphila, assembly GCF_003885045.1. GTDB lineage: Bacteria > Bacillota > Clostridia > Lachnospirales > Lachnospiraceae > Schaedlerella > Schaedlerella arabinosiphila. The sequence goes on from NZ_RHJS01000002.1 coordinate 1,194,047, forward strand.
GTCTTTCGGAAAATACTGGGCATCACGCCCGGGGAATTTCTGGTCTCGATACGTCTGCAGAAGGCCCAGGAGCTTTTGTGGAATACGGATCAGAGTATCCTGGAGATCGCCCTGGAGACCGGGTTTGGGACCGGCAGCTATTTCTGCAAGATTTTCAAAGAAAATCATCATATCACGCCGAACCAGTACCGGCGGCTGAAAAGAAAATAAGAAACTGTCTCAAAGAAAAATGTTTGTGGTCATTTCAGAAAGAGGGGCATAAAAATCTCATACTGCCAACATTTTTTTGATATAGTTCACATAGATCCGCTCATTTTTGGTAAGATGATCCTGATATTCCAGTCCAAAGGTGTAGGAAATATCCGGTTCCAGGCGCCGGATGACGAGATTTTCATCCATTTGTGTTTTGGCAATGGCCTCATCCTGGATAAAGATTCCCATGCCCTCTTTTAACAGATGCTTTACCCCTGTAGTGTTCCCCTGATACACGATATCTGGATGAATCTCCTCCTGCTGAAAGAAATGCAGCAGATATTGATAAGGAAAAGAGGTCTGCTCCGGAACCAGGAGAGGAACATTTCCCAGATGCCTGAGAGGGATACTTTCATATTCAGCAAGAAAATGGTCTTTGGGAATCAGGGCGGTCAGGCGGCTTTTGCCGGCAGGAATAAAATGGTTCTGCGCTTTTTCCCATGTTGAATATGCCATACTGATGATATGCAGCCGCCCCATTAGGAACTCGCGGCGGAGCTCCTTTAGAGACCCCTCAAAAATCTGAATCGGAATCCCCGGATATTCCCGCCGAAATCCCGATATAAGTTCTGTTGCCATAAACAGGTCAGGATTGTGCACCACCCCAATGATTGTTCTGGCATCAGACCGTTTTTCAAAAGCAATTCTAGCTGCCTCGGCTTTACGGACATTTTCTGAAATCTGACGTGCATAGGGCAGGTAAATCTGTCCATACTCAGAGATCTCTACATTGCGGGTCGTGCGGATAAACAGCGGATGTCCCAGTTCTCGTTCCATAGATTGAATATGTTTGGAAAGAGCTGCCTGGGACATATGAAGCTGATAGGAAGCTGCACTGAAACTTTTTGTATCAGCAAGCACGACAAATTCTAAAACATAAGAAATATCCATAGATAATCCTCCCTTCTGTATCTATATTATTTATTCCAAAATCGAATAAGTCAAGACCTAAATCGAAATAATAAGCAGACCTGTATCCATATAGTTAATGTTATAATTTCATTATATTAATCCTGGGATGATGAAACAAACACGAGGAGGACAAAGTATGTCGAATGAGTCATTAAAAAACTATATGGTATGTGAAAAGGATTTCCTTCCGGACGATTATCATGTGGATGATAAAGAAAAGCTTGAGCTTTTAAAACAACTGGGGGCAATCATTACAGACCGCAGGGACAAGGCCAGCCCGGAAGCCATTACAGAGAACGATCCGGAGGTCTGGGCGCTGGATATGATCATGAGTAAAGATGAAATCAGATTCATGCTGTCTTTTGAAAAGAAAAGGGTAAATTTTTATTCTGTAGAGGAACTGGCCGGGAAGAACAATATGTCAGTAGAAGAAGCACAGGCCTACTGTGACGGTCTTTGCAGAACCGGTATTCTGGAATTTGACAGAGACACACCGGATAAAAGCAAACGTTATTTTATTCCAAAGTTTGTGGTAGGCTCCGGCGAGTATATGATGATGAATAACAAATTGATCGAAGAGCATCCGGAGATCGCAACGCTGTTCAGCCTTATGGCACAGGCCGCAGGACCGATTTCAGACAACGTTCCGCCCGGAGGCGGGGGATTGGGAATGCATGTAATTCCGGTAGAAGAGGCAATCCCTGCCGAAAGCAAGTCAGTTTCCGTAGAGCATATTTCCCACTGGCTGAAGAAATACGATAAATATGCTTTGGAAGTATGTTCCTGCCGCAGACAGCAGAGAATCCGCGGCGAAGGAACCGGTGATATTGAAGGGGCCTTCTGTATTGCACTTGGCGATATGGCGGAATATGTGGTAGAGTCAGGCAAAGAAGCCCGCTATGCCACTTATGAGGAATGTATGGAAGTACTGGAGCGTGCCGAAGAAAAAGGATTCCTTCACCAGATTGTAAATGTAGACGGTGAGGACAAGGTGGTCGGCATCTGTAACTGCGCACCCGGGGTCTGCAACGGGATTCGGTCTTCGCAGTTGTTTAATACGCCGAATATGTCCGCATCAGCCTACCGCGCCCATGTTGAAGCTGATCAATGTGTGGCCTGTGGAAAATGTGTGGAGGTCTGTCCGGTAGGTGCGGCAAAGCTTGGTCAGAAGCTGTGTAAAAAGGACAAGAGCCAGGTTACATATCCGAAGACATTACTGCCGGATGAGACCCCGTGGGGCGTGGATCAGTGGAATTACCATTACCGGGAGGACGCGAAGATCCATTGCTATGAAACAGGCACGTCGCCATGTAAGACCGCATGTCCGGTACACCTTGCTGTTCAGGGGTATGTGCAGTTGGCCGGAGAAGGAAAATATATGGAGGCTCTGAAACTGATCAAACAGGACAATCCCTTCCCGGCAGTCTGCGGCGCGATTTGCAACCACAGATGCGAAGACCGTTGTACAAGGGGAACTATCGACCAGCCGGTTGCGATCGATGAGATCAAAAAGTTCCTTGCGGCGCAGGAATTAAAGGCGGAAGGCCGCTATATCCCGGTCTGTGAAAATGATGAAGGAAAACAGTGGGGGGATGAATATAAGATCGCTGTCATCGGAGCGGGGCCTGCAGGCCTGACTGCCGCCTATTATCTGCGCACCAAAGGATATCCGGTCACTGTATTTGAAAAAGAGAAGGAACCGGGCGGTATGCTCCGCTATGGAATCCCGTCCTTCCGTCTTGAAAAAGATGTGATCCATGCGGAAATCGAGATTATCCGGACAATGGGCGCCGACATCCGGTGCGGCGTGGAGGTTGGAAAAGACATTACCTTAGACGATCTCCGCGCGGAAGGCTATCAGGCGTTCTATATCGCCATCGGCATGCAGGGCGGAAGGCTGGCCGGTGTACCGGGAGAAGACGCGGACGGCGTAGAGACAGGCGTGGATTTCTTAAGAAGAGTGAACCTTGATCCGGCGCAGAAGCTTGCCGGAAAAACGGTGGTTGTGGGCGGCGGGAATGTGGCCGTAGATGTGGCGAGAACCGCGCTTCGCGCAGGCTCTGAGGAAACGATTATGGTTTGCCTGGAAGGATGTGATGAGATGCCCGCATCCGGGGATGAAGTAGAAGAAGCAAAACAGGAAGGTATTCAGATTAAGAATGGCTGGGGGCCGAAAGAGATTCTGACGGAACATGGAAAAGTTACAGGAATCGTTTTTAAGCAATGCGTGCGTGTCTTCGATGAAGAGAACAGATTCAGTCCCCAGTATGACGAAGAGAAGGTTATGACGATTTCCTGTGATAACGTGCTGATGTCTATTGGACAGTCACCGCAGTGGGGCAGCCTGCTTAACGGATCTAAGGTTGTGGTCAGAGGAAACGGTACTGCCGAAGCAGATCCGGTTACTCTGCAGACAGCAGAAAAAGATATTTTTGTAGGCGGAGATATTTACCATGGCGCAAGATTTGCCATTGACGCCATTGCAGATGGAAAGGAAGGCATGGTCAGCATCAACCGTTTTGTACATCCGGGGCAGAGCCTTACGATTGGAAGAGATTTAAGGCAATTCATTGAACTGGACAGAGATGATATTTCCATAGAGTCTTACGATACGTCAAAACGTCAGAAGCCTGCGATGCGGGAGGGAGATGTCACAAAAACATTTGCAGATATGCGCCTGCCGCTGACGGAAGAACAGGTGAAGGCAGAGGCAAAACGCTGTCTCCACTGCGGTGCGACGACTGTGGACGAAAACCGCTGTATCGGATGCGGCCTTTGTACCACAAGGTGCGAATTTGACGCCATTCATCTGTCAAGGGATCTTCCGGAAAATTCCCAGATGTACAGCTCTGAGGAGGGCCTGGCGAAAGCAATCATGCCGTATGCGATGAAACGCAAACAGTTAATCATCTCTAAGATGAACCAGGGTTAGGAAATGACCATGGCAGTGAAACGGATACGTTCCCGGAATCTTTTCCTGGATATCCGGGGGCGCAGGGCCAAATTTTCGGGAGAAGGATATGCATGAATTAGGGATTGTCACTTATGTGGCGAAAGCTGTGACAAAAATAGCAGAGGAAAAGGACATCGAGAAGGTCGGGGCAGTTATATTAGAAATCGGAGAGGTTTCCGGGATTATAGGGGATTATCTGAAGGACTGCTGGAATTATTTCAGAAAAAGATATCCTGTCCTGACGGAAGCCGAATTACAGTATGAGACTTTATCGGCTGTTACATATTGTGAAGAATGTAAAGAAAAGTATGCAACTGTCCAATACGGACGCATATGTCCGCACTGCGGAAGTGGAAGAACCTATCTGCTTACCGGAAACGAGTGCAATATCAAGGAATTGAAGGTATACGGGACATAGGTGCAAAAAACAGGCAGAACAAGTGAAGGAATCGAAACAGTTGCGGATAAGGAGTCTAAATGTCAGATTTAAAAGTAATTGAAGTCAAACAAAGTATTTTTGAGAATAATGATAAAGACGCAGATTTATTGCGGAGCCAACTGAAAGAGGAACATACTTTTTTACTAAATCTCATGTCCTCTCCGGGAGCAGGAAAAACCACAACGCTTCTTGCCCTTGCGGATAAGCTGAAAGACCGGATCAAATGGGGCGTCATGGAAGCAGATATAGATTCTGCAGTCGATGCAGAGGCGATGAGGGACGCGGGTGTTCCTTCGATCCAGATCCATACCGGAGGGATGTGCCATCTGGACGCGGATATGACAAGGCAGGGGCTTAAAGAGTTTGACCGTAAAGACCTGGAACTGGTGATCCTGGAGAATGTAGGAAATCTGGTCTGCCCTGCGGAATTTGATACAGGAGCGGTCAAAAACATGACCATTCTTTCGGTTCCGGAAGGACACGATAAGCCGCTGAAATATCCGCTGATGTATGAGACATGCGATCTCCTTGTGATCAATAAAATGGATGTGATCGAATATTTTGATTTTGACAGGGAAAAAGCGGCCGGGTATGCAAAGCAGAGAAATCAGGATATTGAGATCCTCTTTATTTCCGCAAAAACAGGAGAGGGCATGGATGAACTTGCTGACTGGATTGTAAAAAACGTAAACGAATGGATTCAGCCATGTTCACGATAATCATGCGGTGACAGTCCGGTACGCTGCTTAAACATCCGGTAAAAATAATTCTCATCCTGGATTCCTACGATGCTTCCGATCTTATTTGCCGGGAGCATCGTATTTTTCAGCAGTTTCTTTGCGTTTTCAATCCGGAGCCGAATAATATACTCGTTCGGCGTAAATCCCAGATACTTTTTAAATAACCGGCAGAGGTGGTATTTGCTGATACTGGAAAATTCCGACAGATAGTCCAGGGTAAGCGGGCCGGCATAATTATTCTCAATATAGCTGATGAGATATTTTAAATGCTCCGGGATCTTTTTGACAGTATTCTCATATTTCGGGGTCTTGCACAGCAAAAGTACAAGCAGGCTTTCCAACTGGCTGGAAATCTGCAGTTCACGGCAAGGGGCAATGGTTTCGTGCAGTTCGATGAGCCGTTCCAGCATGGGAAGAAATTCCCCGTCTAAGGGCTGGCAGAAATGTGCATTGCCCCCGTTGATGTACTGCTGGTAGATATACTCCGAGTAAGAACCGGAAAAATGCAGGTCGCTATGTTTCCAGTGAGTCCCTTCTGTGCGGTAATAATGGGGCTTTCTGCAGTCGATAAAAAATCCTTCCCCTTCTTTTACGGAACAGGATTCGTCCTCATATTCCAGATAGCCTTCCCCTTCATATGTATAGGAAATTAAATAAGAATGGAAATTTTTCCTGCGGGTGTAATAGCTTGCCCCGGCATCCAAAATGGAAAAGGACTGGATATAGAAAAAATTTTTCAGGGCAAATTCTGTCAGCGGATGATTGGAGCAGGAAAAGCCGACGCCTTCCAGGCAGTAGGAACAATCCTGGAAAAAGACCGTATCATCCGGCAGCTCAAGTAAACGCTCTACAGGCAGGGTTTCAGGAGAAATCCTGGACAAAGGCTGTTCTCCTCTCCGATATACTGTTTTATGTAAATGAATATGATCAAACATAAACCTACCCTCCTTCAAAACAGCAATATAATGCTTATATTTTAAATTTATTCTGACAATATAATGCTGTTTTCTGCCAATTTATTCTCTACTATTTCCCTCTATAGAATACTATAATTTCCACAAGAAAGCAATAAAAACAGAAAGAGGAAAGAGGTAAAACTTATGGAAAACAAAAAGCAAGATATTTCACAAAAAGTAAGCGGGATTGAAAAAATATCCTACGTATTAGCAAATCTGGGAAATATTCCAATTCAGGCGCTGATCGGTTCTTATCTGCTGATCTTTTATACCAATGTCTGCGGACTGAATCCGGCAGCCTGTGCCACATTGTTTTTAGTGGCGCGGATATTGGATGGGATTAATGACCCGCTGGTAGGATTCTGCATCGACCATGTGCCGAACACGAAGATGGGACATTTTCGGCCGACCCTGATGGTGGGAACGATTTTATGCTCGGCAAACTTCGCGCTGCTCTGGTTCGGGCCTATGATGGCGACAAGCGGAAAGTTGGTCATCGCGTATATTTCCTATCTCCTGATCGGCGTACTGTTCCCGGTTATGGATATTTCGCTGAACAGTATGCTTCCGGTTATGACTGCGGACATGAAAGAGCGCAATGCTTTGAGCAGCATCAAAGGCGTGGCATATACACTGGGATATGTAGGATTTACCATGCTTGCTCCGATCATTCTGGGCGAGACCTCCAATGCGGATGGATATGTGAAGCTGATTGTGATCGCAATTGTGATTATTATGGCGTTTTCTATCTTAGGCGCATTCGGGATGAAAGAACGGGTTCTGCCGCAGTCGGGGAAACGTTATGGACTAAAGGACCTGATCCATATCATCACCCGGAAACCGGTCGGGGTTACATTTTTGATGAATTTATGCTACATGGTCGGGACGAATATTGTAAATGCGGCAAATGTATATTTTTACAGCTATGTGCTGGGAGATCTGAAAATGCTGAGCATTGTTTCCATGCTGCCGCTGATTCCATCCATTGCGATGATGACAATGATTGGCCCATTGATCGCAAGGTTTGGGAAAAAGAAGCTTTACTGCATCGGTCTGGTCGGATTTGGAATCATGCCGCTCTTACGGCTTGTCAATGTAACCAATATACCGATCCTATTAGCGGCAACGTTCCTTGGAGGCTGTGCTAACGGACTGATTACGCCAATCATGTACGGTATCCAGGCAGATAATACGGATTATGTAGAACTGGTTACAGGACAGCGTACGGAAGGGGCCATTGCTTCTTTATCCAGCTTCGTGACAAAATGTGGTATGGGGATTGGCGGGGCGATACCCGGATATATTCTGGCAGCAGTGGGATTTGACCAGACACTGACAACACAGCCTGCAGGAGTAAATTCCGCAATTGTGCTTTGTGTCATTGTAATCCCGTCCATATTGTATTTTATTGGTGCGGCAGTTTTCGCAAAATGCTACCCCCTGACAAAGGAAAAGCTGGAAGAGCAGAATGCAGTATTGGAAAAGCAGCGTGCGAAAGGATAAAAAGGAATTGGTTAAGGAGAAAAGGACATGATAAAAATCAGGGAATTAGAAAAACCGGATATCCAATACTGGCCGGACATCCGCTGGTGGCTGGCAGAGGGATTCCATACGGATCAGACGCTGAAAACGGAAATCCGTTCTTTGTACAAGGCAGGTTTTGGGGCTGTGGAATTTCTTGCAATGGAAGAACAGGGAGTGGATTCCAGTGTGTATGGATGGGGGTCGGAGGAGTGGATTCATGATACACATACCATCGTGCAGGAGACTACAAAACGCAATATGGGCGTCAGCATGACCAGCGGGACGAACTGGTCAAATGCCAATCTGATCACGATCACGCCGGATGACAGGGCGGCATCAAAGGAACTGGATGTGGCAGAAGAACGTGTTCTGTCAAAAACGGAAAGACATGGGGAAATTTTGAGATCTGTGCTGACCATGCCGGGCGTGACAAAGCAGGAACTAGTGGCAGTTGTGGCGGCACGCATAGAAGAAGAGACGGAAGGAAAGATCTATCTGGACCGAAACGGCATCTTTGTCCTGACAAGCAGGGTAAAGGACGGAAAATTGGATTGGCAGGCGCCGGGAGACGGGGATTATATGCTGTTTTACTTCTGGCTCCATGGAACCGGACAGACAGCGCAGCCATCCGTAAGCACATCTTATACGATCAATTATATGGATCAATATGGGGTGGAAGCCTTTAAAGAATACTGGGACAGCACGGTCCTGACGGAAGAACTTAAAGAGAACCTGCATAAAAACGGCCGCGGCATGATGTATATGGATTCTCTGGAGCTTGGTACATTTGGCAAAGGCGGCCAGCTTTGGGGATATCATTATCTGGAGGAATTTGAAAAAAGAAGGGGATATGATCTGACGCCGTATCTGCCCTTTGTTCTGAAAGAATCCGGGATGATGCAGTTCGTGTTTGAATACCATTATCATTGCAGGGATGAAGCGTTTATTGAAAAGCTGCACAATGATTTTTACCAGACTATGACGGACTTATATATGGAAAATATGCTCCATCCGATGCAGGATTGGCTGCATGGCCACGGCATGACTCTGCGCGCGGAAATTTCCTACGGGCTGCCGTTTGAAATCTCACAGCCCGGAAAATATGTAGACGGTATCGAGACAGAATCACTGGAATTTGCATCCCAGATCGAATCCTACCGCAGCATGGCAGGAGCGGCACATATTTACAATAAGACATTTTCCAGCGAGACCGGGGCAACCTTCCTGAATTATATGATGGGGCTGGATTTCTATACACAGATTATCTATACACAGTTTGCGGCAGGCGTCACGAAAACGGTCTTACATGGATATTCCAGCATTGCCGGGACGGAAGGCACGACCCAGTGGCCCGGCCACGAGGGGATGTGGCCCATTTTCTCAGAACGCTTCGGCAGCCGCCAGCCTGCTTTCCGGCATTACAATGACTGGACCTCCATGCTGGCCCGTTTCCAGATGCTGCTGCGCAGAGGAAAGCCGCGGATGGATCTTGGGATACTGCGTCTGGACTATTATATCAACAATCAGGTGTTTGCAGGATATGAGGAAGAAGACTTTTACGCAAATAAGATGATGCGCGGTAATGAAGGAATGTACTGGAAAGATATGAGGCTGCAGAACCAGGGATATACATGGGATTATTTCGCCCCACAGCTTCTGGAAGAAGCGTTTGTGCAGTTCTCAGATGGCAGACTTTTGCCGGACGGACCGGGGTATCGGGCATTGATCATTTATCAGGAGGCGCTTCCGCTGAAATCGGCCAAAAAGCTCTTATCCCTTGCAAGAGCAGGACTTCCGGTTCTTTTGGTAAATGGGGTCAATGAAACACTGCGTCCTTTCGGGGTATCCAAAACCCATCGGAGGGCGGCATCCAAGACCCCGTTCCTGAAAGAAAGTGATGAGCAGTTAGAAAATATTATGGAGGAGGTAAAGCTTCTGCCAAATGTGAGGGTGGTGGAAAAACAGGAAGACACATGCCGGGCGTTGAGGGAAATGGGAATCCTTCCTGCGGCAGAATTTGCTGAAAGCAATCAGAATATCCTGACCCATGTAAGACAGGATGGCAGTAAAATCTATGTATATACATACAACATGAAATATACGGAAAGCCAGCCTCATTCATTTGTATTGAAAGTACAGGGCGAGGGCCGGCCTTACCGGATCGACTGCTGGAATGCAGAGGCAGAAGAAGTCGGTGTGTATATATTCCGCGGCGGACGGACCGAATTTGAGGTTTCGCTGGCTCCGGGCGAGGCATGCATCTATGTGATTGATTTGTCACGCAGGGAAGAGATCCATGCAGTATATACAAATGCCGGAGGCTTGCAGAAAAACGGAGAAGGATTCCAGGCATCTGTCTTCGAGTCCGGGGACTATGAAGTGAAATTTTCCGATGGAAGGAGCTGCACATTTTCCGCAGAGGTGCCAGAGGATATTTCTCTGCCGGTCTGGAACCTTACTGTGGAGGATTGGAATGAAGGGGACAAAGAAAGTATCGTGGAAGACCGGGGCAAAGGCTTTATCACAAAAGAGATTTACTACAAAACAAAAAAAACACGATTGAAGACGGGAGAAATAAAACTAAAGCCATGGAAAGACATTCCGGCCGTCGGAGAAGAAGTTTCCGGAATCGGATATTATACGGCAGAAGCAGAGCTTCCTGATGACTGGGATGAGGAATGCGGCGCATTGCTGCAGATCGGTTCCCTGAACCGGCACACGGCAGCAGTCTTTGTAAACGATAAAAAGGCGAGGGCTGTGGATATAGACCGCCTGTCAGTCGATATCAGTGAATTGCTGCATGCGGGAAAGAATAAGCTCCTGGTAGAAGTGTCCACCAGCCTGAATAACCGGCTGCGGGCGAGGAATTATTATGAAAGCGGGAATGCGTCTTCCCAAGAGCTTGCCGCAAGCGCGAATAATGCGCTGGAGGTCACGGAAGAGGGCGGAGAGGCACAGGAGACATCGGCGGATTCTATGTTCCATATCACTGCGAAAGTAAGAGACTACGGCATGACCGGGGAGGTGAAGCTTCGGACGTACAGAAAATTTTCAGACTGGATGGGAACAGCCGGAAAGACGGTATAGCAGTCACCCGGGATTATGGCGGAGCGGCCATGATCCCGAGGAAAGATGCCTTTGACATTCAAAAACCAGGACATTGCGCCGCTTCCAGCCCAGACGTTCATTTCCCACGGGCCTGTACAATCCGCCTGGCCTTTTCGATATCGTCCTTATGGACATAGAAGATATATTCATACATCAGACCGGGATTTTCGCCAAAGCTTCCCATACGGGCCCTGGAGCCTGCATCCGCAGGAGACGGGCTCTTTCGGTTGATCACCTTTACGGAATAGTCAAGCCCGTTTTGCGCCAGTAAGCTGCGGATCTCGCTCTGCTCCTGCATGGAATAGGTGATATAGGCTTCTCTACGGTTGAAAAGGGTAATCATAGTTTTCCTCCTTATCTCTTTGCGGCTTCATACATCTTTTCATTCCAGTATAGACGGATTGGCAGAGTCTGTCAAATCCTTGCGAAGGGAGCCGGCGTTTTTATCATGTTTGTCTTGTAATGGAACTCCGGATAAGATATAGTAAAAACAAAAACGGATAAAGTAAGGAGATTACCCATGGCAAAACAAAAGAAGACCCCCGCGATTCAAATTCCATCCGGCGATGCCGAAATCATCTGCCGGGATTTTGAAGCGTTCTGTAAGTATCTCGTTGAACATAAGGCAAAGCTTTCTAAAACCACTGCGCATATCGGAAAAAAAGATTGCTTTGAACTGAACAGGCTTTTCCATCGAAAAGAAGAATATGAAAAAGCGACCCGGTTTCAGAAGCATTATCCTGTGATTCACTTTTTTTACTACGCTGCCTTAAAGTATCATATTCTGGAGTTAAACGCGGCGGAAACCGGTATGGTGTATGGCAGGAACTATACCCTGTTCCAAAATGCTCCCATATTGGAGCGATATACGCTGTTCCTTCTCAATTTCCTGTATGATGTAAATTTTTTGAGAGACAAGTATGCCCTATCTCATATCCGGCCATTCTTCCAATGGTATGAAACAACAAAACCCGAGACAGGAAACGTATATCCGTGTATGTATGGGGTGTTTCCCGATGAGTATTCTTCCGAAAAAGGAATCACGGCTCATCTGGAAGAACTTCGTCTGATCAGGATACAGAGAAAAGGGGAGATGCAAGCAGCGTTTGTTCCCTGGGAAATCGAAGTGCTTCCTGCTCTGAATGCAGCTTTCCGTCTGTATCATGAGATCCATATCAGAGAAGAAGGCATATGGGAGAAAGAGAAGAAAATAGAAAGCTTCTTTCTCAAATCAATGGATGTTCTGGAGCCTGGACAGAAAAAATATACATTGTCAGAGATTTTTATGCCAGCTCAGATTGAGATTTTGGATCAGACCGTAGATCTGGAAGTCAGTATGAGATATTATGACTGCAGCCGCACGATCCGGATGAATCAGAGGAACTCCCTGTATGACCTGCATATGATGATCCAGGAAGCGTTCGACTTTGACAACGACCATCTGTATGAATTTTATGTCGGGAAAGAGCCGCTTCAAAAAACATACTCTGTCCCGGAATCTATGGGTTCGGGAGCGGCAGAGTCCGTATATAAGACTGCATTGGGAAAACTGTCTCCTAGAAAAGGGATGAAATTTACCTATCTGTTTGATTTCGGAGATTCCTGGTGGTTTGAAATCAAGGTGGTCAAAATTGCAGACGGATCTGTGTCAAAGCCTGTGATCGTCAAGTCAAAAAATCCGGCGCCGATGCAATACCCCATGTGGGATGAGGAATATGATGAAGAGTATGACGAAGACTACGATGAAGATTACGATGAGGAAGAATAGGATATAGAAAAAAATTAGCAGCCATTTGAAACAGCAGCAATCGAAAATGCAGACCCGGCAAACCAGAGACGTCTGTTTTTCGATTGCTGCTGTTTTGGATACCATCGTATGCAGAAAAGCCGCCAGCGGCAGGTTTTCTGTATATCCGTGTATGTAAAAAAGGGAGACAGATTTTTCGCGCTATCAGAAATCAATTCACCTGGGCCATGGGCTGGAACAGATCCTCCGCGCTCTGGTGCTTCTTCCGGTATTCCTGGGGCGACATCTGGTATTCCGAACGGAAGATCCGCGAAAAATGATCCGCCGAATTGTAGCCCACGCACTCCGCAATCTCACTGATCTTCATTTTCGTATTGATCAAAAACGAGGTGGCATCGGCCATCCTGAGCTGCTTGATCAGCGCCGTAAAGCCGCAGCCGGTATTCTGCTTGATCAGCGTACTCAGATGGGGCTCGCTGTAGTGGAAAAATTCTGCCAGCGACGCCAGCGTCAGCGTCTGGTAATTGTGCTGGATATACTGCAGGATCAGGGAAAAATCCGTTCCAAGCTGGTAATTGTAGAACTGCACCGTTTTACTGTAATCCCGCAGTAAATGTGAAAAAAACAGGTGAATCCAGTTGATCGCGTTGCTGTTGCTGAACGTATCCTGCTTGTAGCATTCGGCCATGGCGTTTCGGACGATGATCTTCAGCCAGTGGATATCGTCGGAGTAAAACAGCAGATAGTTGGAGTGGGCATCCCCCTGCAGGATCGTGCGGAAAAAGTGGGAGAGCAGGTTTTTCTGCGACATCAGGGAGAAAAAAGTCGTGTTAAATGTACTCTTCCGGATCATAATCGTAAATACAACGGATTCGTCGTCATTGATGATCACGTCATGCTTAGAGGAGGGCGCAATGATACACAGCTCTCCGGCTTTTAAAACTCTCTGCTCATTTTCAAACGCCAGGTCGCATTCCCCGGAGGCGACGAAATTGATCTCAAAATAATTGTGCGTATGCTTGTACGGCCGCGTATAACGGGGATGCCGGATGATGTAGACGTCCCGTGCCAGGGGGATGATATCATGCTCCGGAACATCGGAGGAGACGGACTGGTATGGAGTCAGTGCAAGGACAAAGGAATTGACAGCCTTGTCAAATTCCTCATCCGTCAAATCTCCGAACATCTTATTCGTGGGAAGCTCCGGGGGCGGAGTGGGGGACATCATCCCCTTGCGGAACAGATAGTCCGTCATCTCCGGAAACTGCATCCGGCTTCCCGTTCGTTTAAAGTAGTCTTGCAGGTGATACTGAAATTCACCGTAGGTTATATAGTATGGCATAATACCTCCCAGTTGCGTATAAGCAGAAAAAATGTGCTGCCAGTATATTTCCATTGTACCAAGTCGCTAGCGCGACGGCTAGCCCCAATTACATAAAGCCGCCACATTTTCCCAAAAAAAGTAGCAGTTTCCATATTTTTGTAGTATTGTTAAGATACCCCTACCAAAACAATCGCATTATACGGGAACTGCTATGCTTAGTTTATCATGGATCTTTACTCTTAACAACTACATTTTTTGCTTTTCGCGTCCACCTCCTTTGGATGAACTGTCACTTTTTACATTTTATCTTACAAAGGAGGTCCCATTATGGACAATTATCTGAATTCTTACCGGGAAATGATTTCCCTACGCGGCCTTACACACCACACAGTGACATCCTACTCCACTTATATTTCTGCTTATCTGGATTATCTTTCCGTCTTCCTATGCAAAGACCCTCAAGATGTCTCCTGGCAGGAACTCCGCGATTTTATCCGCTGGCTACAGAAAGTCCGTTCCCTTTCGGACAGAACCATGAACGCTGTCATCTCACAGCTCCGTTTTTTTACCATCTATGTGCTCCACAAAACATGGGATGATTCCCAGCTTCCCAGGCGCAGGTTTGACGAATATCTTCCCTATGTCCCCTCCCAGAAAGACACCTGGACTTTTATCTCCACCATTCCCGATCTTAAGGTCAAGGCCTTTGTCACCCTTCTGTATTCGGCTGGATTACGTTCCTGCGAAGTCCGGAATTTAAAATGCCCTGATATTGAGCATTCCAACAAGCGTATCTTTATACGGCAGGCCAAAAACCGTTCCTCCAGATATGCCATCCTTTCGGATACCGCATGGGATACCATCCTGGAATACTGGTATTCCTTCCCGGCAGGGGCTCGCCCAAGGGACTGGCTGTTCACACAGCAGCGGGATAAAACCAGGCCCCTCAACCATGAGCATATCCCACATCATATCGCTCTGCATGAAAAACGGCTGGGATGGGAACACCGGATCTCCTGCCATACCTTCCGGCACGCTTTCGGTACCCACCTCTATGAGAATGGCACGGATCTGCTTACCATCAAAGCCCTGCTTGGACATAAATCTATTACTTCTACCACGATCTACGTCCATCTGGCTTCTAATGGTACAACCTGTGCCGTAAGCCCCCTGGACAGACTGGCAGGTGAATATCGTGGCCGAGTATAAGATACAGAAGATCTTTCAGCAAAACTGGGAATCCTTTTGTGCTTCCTCGGCTCCCTTCCCTGTTCAGGAGAAGGCAGCACATGCCATCATGAACTGCAAGACCGGCAGCCTGGGATTCTCCGTCTCCCGGTGCCAGGATTGCGGACACATAGAAATCCACAATAATTCCTGCCGGAATCGGAACTGTCCCAACTGTCAGGCGGTACAAAACGAGATCTGGGTGGACAAGCGACGGGAGGAGGTCATTGATTCCCCATATTTTCATGTGGTATTTACACTTCCTCATGAGTTGAACCCCCTGCTCTACTGTAACCAGACACTTTTATACAGCCTTTTTCACAAATGCTGCTCCCAAACACTTTTAGATCTGTCACAGAATCCGAAATACCTCGGGGCAGTCCCCGGCATCATCCAGGTCCTGCATACATGGAACCAGGAGCTTTCCTACCATGTACATATGCACTGTATTGTTTCCGGCGGCGGACTCACAAAAAACCGTCAGGTCAAAACTTCAAAGGGCACATTTTTTATCCCGGTACGTGTCCTCAGAGAGAAGTTCAAAGGGAAATACCTCTCTCTTCTGGAGGAATACTACCGCTGCGGAAAGCTTGTGTTTTCCGCTTCCTGTGAAAAGCTGCGGAATCCTTACGAATGGAAAGAATTCAAAGACCTCCTTTACGGAAAAGACTGGTGTCCTTTTATAAAAGAAACCTTTCGCGGTTTCGGCAACGCCCTTGAGTATCTTGGCCGTTACACACATAAAATCGCGATCTCAAACAGCCGGATCCTTTCTGTTACGGATTCCGAAACTACATTTTCCGCCAGGGCAAAGAACCCCGGAGGACACAGGCGGCAGATATCTCTGAAAAATGAAGAATTCATCCGGCGTTTCCTGATGCATGTGCTTCCTCATGGATTTCAAAGGATCCGCTACTATGGATTTCTCAACAACCGGATGAAATCCAAAAACCTGAAACTGATCTTCAAGCTGCAAGGATATCAGAGATTTAAACGCCGGTATCAGGATCTGTCCATAGCGGAACTGCTCAAGGCAGTCTGGAATTTCGATATACGGGTCTGTCCGGAATGCGGCTGTATGAACATGAAGCACCTGGGAAGGGTTTATGCGAAACCGCGGTAAAGTGCCTTCCCATCCATACTGTTTTTTTAAGATCTTCCAAGGGAAGGTCTGCGAAGCATGCCCAAATTTATTTTGAGCCCTCAGCATCCTGTTGGATTTCATAGGTTTTCGGATTGTTTTTTCATTTTCAGGCTCTCCGGGAGGATACAATCCCCATACCTTTTTCGGCTAAACGTCCGCGACTTGCTACAATTGCGAAGAATCAGATTCCGAGCAGTTCTGTGTTTTTCCAGAGCTGCTCTTTTAATCTGCTCTGAATCTGATACTTCACTTAATAATTATAGCAGATGGCATCTCTTTTGCAAGGAAAAATCATTTTGCGGCTACAGAGCGCCGCCGAACCAGCTCCGTACCGAGCCGGATTTTTTCCATCGGCGCCCCCGGCTGCTCCAGCCGCGTCATGAGGCGGGAAACGGCAGCCTCCCCCATGGACTGCTTGGGTACCCGTATGGTGGTAAGGGACGGCTCGATGACGGTGCAGAAAGGAATATCGTCAAACCCGACCACCGCCACATCATCCGGAATCCGGTACCCCATCTTTTTAAAAGCCTTCATGGCGCCCAAGGCGATCCAGTCGTTGTCCGCAAAGTAGGCCGAAGCGGTGGGCGTCCCGGCCTTCAAAAGCTCCAGCATATCGCTGTAAGCACCGTCCATGGACGGGGGAAGCCGGTGGACGATGGAGCTGGAGGTGGACAGGCCGTGGGTGCGGAGCGCCTTGTAAAAACCGTCCTGCCGTTCGTTAAAGTTGCTGATCGGATAGAAGGAATGCAGGTAACCGGGCTGGCAGCGGGTACGCTTGATCAGGTGGCTGACCGCCTGGAACGCCCCCAGGACATTGTCCATCAGCACACAGTCGCAGGCAACCCCTTCCATGGACGTATCCAAAAAGATCACCGGAAAAGGCAGATGGGAAAAATGGGTATAATCCTCCGGCATCATCTCGGTTCCAAGCAGGATCATGCCCACACAGTCAGAGAACTGGATCTCCTCGATCTCCCGTTCCAGCTCCGAATCCTCATACAGATAAGTCACCTTCATCCGAAATTCCGCTTTTTTGCAGCCGGAGGCAATCCCCTCCGAAACCTGGGAAAAGAACGGCGTGTCCCCCACCACGGCGCCGTGCTTTTTATAGATACAGAAATAGACCGTTCCGGAGGCCCTTTTTTTCTCCGAGATCCTTGTAAAATCATAGCCGTATTTTTCTGCGGCATCCAGCACCCGTTTGCGGGTCTCTGTGCTGACCCCGTGCCGGCCGTTTAAGGCAATGCTGACAGCGGCCGGCGATAAATTCAGTTTTGCTGCGAGTTCTTTTGCGGTAATCTTCATCTAAAATCTCCTTCATATTTAGCGGCAGGTTTTCCTTACTTTTGTTTCGATTCACAGCCAGATAAAAACTGCCAATCCGCTTTTTGCAAGCAGCGTTTGACGGATCTGACTTAGCTGTCAAGGGCAGTTCTGCATGATCAGACATATGCGCAAATACGTGCGATATTGGCATGGCAAAGCCTTAAGTGAATGACATTGACTGTGAATTGTAACATGTTTTTACAATCAGTATGCATGATTTACCTGAGAAATGCAATAGAAGTAGATGAAATTTAGTAATAATTTAGTTTAAAACACTTAATAATCGAATGAAATTTAGAAAATTATGTATTATGATGATACCAGATTCAAGATAAGGGGAACGGAAGAACACAGATCTGTCCGGGATGCAGATGATCCGCTGTTTTTCGCGGCATTTGCTGTGAACAGAAGGCAGGCTGCAATTCAAAGCCGGATCGACTGGGGACTGTAACCAAAACATGCAATCAAAGAAACGGAGGAACAAACATGGCAACGATAAAAATCGGCTACGCACCAACAAGAAGAAGTATTTTCAGCGCGCCCGACGCGGTAAAATACCGGGGGCTGACGGCGCAGCGCCTTAAGGAGCTGAACATTGATTTTGTGGACATCACGGACATCAACGAAGAGGGTCTGCTCTACGATGACGGGGACCGCATCAAAATTGCGGAAAAATTCAAGCGGGAAAACATCGACGGGCTTTTCCTTCCCCATTGCAATTTCGGAACCGAATTTGAATGTGCCCGCCTTGCCAAGGACTTAAACGTACCGGTTCTTTTGTGGGGACCCTTGGACGAGCGGCCGGAAGCGGACGGCACCAGGCTCCGGGATACCCAGTGCGGCCTGTTCGCGACAGGAAAGGTACTGCGGAGATTCAACATCCCCTTTACATACATGACCAACTGCCGCCTGGAAGACCCGGTATTTGAGCGGGGCCTGCGGGATTTCCTGGCAGTCTGCAATGTGGTGAAGACCTTCCGGAACATCCGCATTTTACAGATTTCCACAAGACCCTATGAATTTTGGTCCACCATGTGCAACGAAGGAGAGCTTTTGGAGAAATTCAACATCCAGCTCACCCCCATCCCTATGCCGGAGCTGACCGATGAGATGAAGAAGGCAAAGGAAGAGGGCAGGGAGGTAGCGGAAGTGATCCAGTACTGCCGGGACCATATGGAGATCTGCGTCAAGGACGAAGAACTGGAAAACGTAGCGGCCCTCAAAGTGGCAATGAAGCGCCTGGTAAACAAATACGGCTGCCAGGCAGCGGCCATCCAGTGCTGGAACCAGCTCCAGTCCGAGATCGGCATTATGCCCTGCGCGGCAAATGCGCTGATGAACGAGGAGGGAATTCCGGTGGTCTGCGAGACAGACATCCACGGAGCCGTCACCGCTCTGATCACCGAAGCGGCAAGCCTGGGAGAGAAGAGAAGCTTCTTCGCGGACTGGACCATCCGCCATCCGGATGTGGCAAACGGGGAACTGCTGCAGCACTGCGGCCCATGGCCCATTTCGGTGGCAAAGGAAACACCGAAGATCACCTATCCATTAGCATTTGATCATCCCGGCAGCATCACCGCGGAGGCACACCACGGCAAGGTGAGTCTGGTGAGATTTGACGGAGACCACGGCGACTATTCCCTGCTCCTTGGAAACGCGAAGGGAATCGAAGGGCCGAAGGGCATGGGCACCTACCTCTGGGTAGAGGTGGACAACATCAAACGCCTGGAGGCGAAGATCGTGGAAGGCCCGTACATCCACCACTGCGTCGGCATTCATGAAAATGTAGTGCCGGTCTTATACGAAGCATGTAAATATATCGGAGTCACACCGGATCTGTACGATCCGATCGAGGAAGACGTAAAAGCATACCTGAGAGGGGAGGACGTTGCATTATGAGCAATTTGAAAGCATTGGCTTATGAAATGCGGGAACGCACCATTGACATTATCGTAGAAGGGAAAACCGGACACATCGGCGGCGATATGAGCGTCATGGAGATCCTGACCGAGCTGTATTTTGACCAAATGAATATCAGCCCGGAAAATATGGACGATCCGGACCGAGATAAATTTGTCATGAGTAAAGGCCATTCCATGGAAGCCTACTATGCGGTGCTGGCGGAAAAAGGATTTTTCCCGATTGAGGAAGTGATTGAAAAATTCAGCAAATTCGGTTCCAAATACATCGGCCATCCCAACAACAAGCTGCCGGGTATTGAGATGAACTCCGGCTCTCTGGGACACGGGCTGCCGGTCTGCGTGGGCATGGCGCTGGCGGCAAAGATGAATGGGCAGGGATACCGCACCTATACCGTAATGGGCGACGGAGAGCTGGCGGAAGGCTCCGTGTGGGAAGGCGCCATGGCCGCAAGCCATTACAAGCTGGATAATCTGTGCGCAGTGGTAGACCGAAACCGCCTCCAGATCTCCGGAAATACAGAGGACGTGATGGCCCATGACGACCTCCACGAACGATTCCGGGCATTTGGCTGGCATGTCATCGATGTAGCGGACGGCAACGACATTTCCCAGTTAAAGGCGGCCTTCGAGGAAGCAAAAGAAACCAAAGGGAGACCTACGGTACTGATCGCCAACACGGTCAAGGGAAAAGGCTCCCCGGTGATGGAACATAAAGCAGGATGGCACCACAAGGTACCGAACCAGGAGGAACTGGCGCAGATCAGAAAAGATCTGAAGGAGAGAAAGGAGGCGCTGCTCCATGAATAAGATAGCGAACAGACAGGTCATTTGTGACGTATTGGTTGAGGCGGCAAAGGAGGATAAGGATGTGGTGGCGCTCTGCAGCGATTCCAGAGGAAGCGCGTCCATGACGAAATTTGCGGACACCTATCCGGAGCAGTTCGTGGAAGTGGGGATTGCGGAGCAGAACCTGGTGAGCATTTCCGCAGGTCTGGCAAAATGCGGAAAGAAGCCTTATGCGTCCTCGCCGGCCAGTTTCTTAAGCACCAGAAGCTACGAACAGTGCAAGGTGGATGTGGCCTACTCCAACACCAACGTAAAACTGATCGGGATCAGCGGCGGCGTCAGCTACGGGGCTCTCGGCATGAGCCACCATTCCGCCCAGGATATCGCGGCTATGTGCTCCATTCCCAACATGCGGGTCTATATCCCCAGCGACCGCCTGCAGACAGAACATTTATTCAAGGCTTTGCTAAAGGATGAGAAGCCGGCATACATCCGGGTCGGCAGAAATCCGGTGGAGGATGTCTACGAAGAAGGAAACGTGCCCTTTGAAATGGATCGTGCAACGGTTCTGAGGGAAGGTACAGATATTGCCATCATAGCCTGCGGGGAAATGGTAAAGCCGGCGGCGGATGCGGCAAAGCTTCTGGAAGAGAAGGGCATCCATGCCGCAGTCGTGGATATGTACTGTATCAAGCCTCTGGACAAAGCGGCCATCGTAAAAGCGGCATCCGGGGCAAAGGCAGTGCTCACGGTGGAGGAGCATGCGCCCTTCGGAGGACTGGGCTCCATGGTCAGCCAGGTGGTGGGAAGCGAATGCCCGAGAAAAGTGGTCAACCTTGCCCTGCCTGACGCGCCGGTGATCACCGGAACGTCAAAGGAGGTATTTGACCATTACGGACTGAATGCGGAAGGAATCGCAAAGAAAGCCATGGAATTGCTGTAAAGACGATCATAGATAGCCACATCAGAAGGATGCTGTCCGTAGATTCTGATGTGGCTTCAATCAAAATAGGAAGGGATGGCAGGAATCAGCATACTGGCATCCAGATGAAGGATGGGGTGAATGATGTCAGAACAATATATAATCAGTATTGATCAAAGTACCCAGGGAACAAAAGCATTATTATTTGATTCGGCCGGAAACCTGATCCGGAGGGTGGATCAGGCCCATCGGCAGATCATCGATGAGAAGGGCTGGGTGTCCCACGGCCCAATGGAGATTTACCAGAATATCATTGCGGTGACCGCCAGGCTGTTGGAGGAGACGCAGATCGACAGGGACAAGGTGGCCGGTGTGGGGATCAGCAACCAGCGGGAAACCTCCCTGGCATGGAACCGGATCACCGGGGAGCCTGTGGGGCTTGCGGTGGTGTGGCAGTGCGCCCGGGCCGCAGATCTCTGCGACCAGGTGGCAGCGGCGGGCCATGGGGAGAAAATCCGCCGAAAGACAGGCATGAATCTGTCCCCCTATTTTCCGGCATCCAAGATCGCCTGGATCTTAAGAAATGTGGAAGGCGCCAGGGAACTCTCAGACGCAGGAACGCTTTGCCACGGAACCATTGACAGTTGGGTGATCTACAAGCTGACCGGCAAAGCCTCCTATAAAACCGATTTTTCCAATGCGTCCCGGACACAGCTTTTCAACATTTTTGACCTGAAATGGGATGAGGAAATCTGTGAAATATTCGGAATCAATCCGAACAATCTTCCGGAAGTGTGCGACTCCAATTCCAACTTCGGAGAAACGGATTTTGACGGGCTGCTCCCGAATCCGGTTCCGATTCACGGCGTGCTGGGCGACTCCCACGGCGCGCTGTTCGGACAGGGCTGCCTGCAGCCGGGCATGATGAAATCCACCTACGGCACCGGATCGTCCATCATGATGAACATCGGTGAGAATCCTGTGTTAAGCACCCACGGGGTGGTCACGTCCCTGGCATGGAGCATGGACGGCAAAGTCAATTATGTGCTGGAAGGAAACTTAAATTATACGGGGGCCGTGATTACCTGGCTCAAAGACGACCTGAAAATGATCGACAGTCCCCAGGAAACCCAGGCCCTGGCAGAGCAGGCGGCGCCAGACGATCCGCTGTATCTGGTTCCGGCATTTTCCGGATTGGGCGCGCCCTATTGGGACAGCCGGGCCACCGCCATGCTCACCGGAATGACCAGGACCACCGGACGGGCGGAGATCGTAAGGGCCGGACTGGAATGCATTGCCTACCAGATCCAGGATGTGATCGGGGCCATGAGCGAGGATTCCGGGGTGGAGGTCCATGAGCTGCGGGTGGACGGCGGGCCGACCAGAAACGCGTATCTCATGCAGTTTCAGAGCGACATTGCCGGGATCGACGTACAGGTGCCGGATTCCGATGAGCTCTCCGGGATGGGGGCCGCCTATGCGGCCGGACTGGCGCTTGGCGTCTGGGACGAAACCATTTTTGAAAAGCTGGGCCGTAAAAAATATACACCGAACATGCAGGAAAAATTACGGAATAAAAAATACGAGGGATGGAAGCGTGCTGTAAAAAAGGTTCTGTCCTGAGCCGTGATGTAAAGTACTGTATCAAAATCTGTCCTGCTGACTGCTTATAAAGGAATAGATAAAGATCTGTTTTGCAGACTGCATATAATAAAAGAGGGAGAAATGATGGAGAAATTAAGGATTTCAGAAAACAGGCGTTATTTTGTCACTGCCGACGGCAGGCCGTTTACATGGATTGCGGACACGAACTGGACGATCCCCCAGAGGCTGAAATGGGACGATGTGGAATATCTGATGAAAAAGAGAAAAAGCCAGGGCTTTACCGTGCTCCAGATCGTGGCGCTGGACCCGGAGCGGGATATAGAGATGCACAGCCCGTCCGGGGAGAAGGCGCTTTTAAATGACGATCCGGATACGCCAAACGAGCGTTATTTTGAATACCTGGACTGGATTCTGGACAAGGCGGAGTCGTACGGCTTCTATGTCCTGCTCCTGCCCGTGTGGGGCCAGCTGGTGGTTGGAAGCGACTGGAGCGGCTGTACCTATGAAAAGACGATTACCGAAGAAAACGCGTACCGCTACGGCCGGTGGATCGGAAACCGCTACCGGGAGAAAAACCATATCCTCTGGTGTCTTGGAGGAGACCGCCAGCCCATCCATGACGGGGTGGATTATAAAAATGTGTGGAGGCGCCTGGCGGAAGGAATCGCCAAAGGCGTGCTGGGTCAGGACTTAAAGTACAACCAGCCTGACGATGCCTGGAAGGACGTCCTGATGACCTACCACGCATGCCACGAGATGCAGACAGGGGAATGCTCCACCATGTCCTACTGGACGGACGAGGAAGCCTGGATTGATTTTATCATGCTGCAGTCCGGCCATGGCCTGACACCGAAAAATTATGAACTGGTGGAAAAGGAATACAGCCGCAAAAAAGTGATGCCGGTATGGGACGGGGAGCCTGCCTACGAGATGATGCCCACCTCCTGGCCCATCACTCCGGAAACGAAGATGCACGGCTCCTGGATGACAAGAAAACGGGCCTACTGGTCGCTGTTTTCCGGCGCGTTTGGGTATACCTACGGGCACGCTTCCGTATGGTGCTGCGTTTCCGAGCAGGAGAAAAGCCCCATCAGCAGCCAGACATGGTATGAAGCGCTGCAGTCCGAGGGCTCTGAACAGATCCGCTATCTGCGGCAGTTTTCTGACAGCCTGCAGATCATGACCGCCCGTCCGGCCCGGGAGATACTGCCTCAGACCGAGGGGGAGGATGTGCTGGATCTGCATCTGCAGGCATGTACCTGCCTGGATGAAAGGTTTGCCTGCGTCTATTTTCCAAGCGGGGGCGGGGCTGTCCTGAACCTGGGAAATGTGTGGAAGCCGGAAGCGCCACGGGAATTTGACGGGGAAGTCTGCCTGTGGTGGTATAATCCGAGGGACGGGAAGTTCTATACCCACGCCGGGCAAAGGGCAGAAGCAGCAGAGACTGCACAGGCAGCCGGAGGGAAACTCAGCGTATCCGCCCCGGATTCCGGCCCGGAGCATGACTGGGTGCTGATTGCGTCCAGAGAACAGACGGAGGCTCCGGTGAAAGAACAGACCTATTATAATATGGATGAGGAAAAGGCGGTAAAGAAAGTATTTGAGTGGTAAAACAGAGTATGTATAAAGTTATGAAAGATCGGTATATTGAATTAAAAGTAATCTTGACAGCTTGTGGTATTCATTTGGCAGAGCTTGATAAGATAAAAGAATAGCTTTCATAATTTACAATTAAAAAAGGCGGGGCAGTCAGGAAATAGCTGATTTTCTACAGTATATCGCGAATCATCAAACATGCGCGGTATGTTGTGTATAAATCCTATTTCCAGGCTGCTCCTTCTTTTTTTGTTCTTCGAACCGAAAACAGCCAGGAAAGCCGAACGCATCCGATCATACACTGAAAAAATGTCGGATTCAGAAAAAAATAATACATTGCATTCCACTTTTTGCAGGCGTATGCTGTATATAGAATCAGGACAGAGGGATTCCAAAAAGCATGCCGTGAGAATTGGCTGCAGCGGTTAAGGAGGAAGATGAGATGTTGGATTTAAAAGCAAATCCGTTTTTTCTGGATGACAAAATGGAAAAATGGGTCTACGACACACTGGCGGGGATGAGCACAGAGGAGAAGATCGGGCAGATGTTCTGCCCCGTCGGCGGCAATACGGAGGAAGGTTTCTTAAAGGAATTTCTGGAGGAGTACAAACCCGGCGCGATCATGTACCGGCCCATGCCGGCGGCAGAGATCCAGAAGACACACCGCTTTCTTCAGGAGCATTCCAGAATCCCCATGCTCTTCGGCGCAAACCTGGAATCCGGCGGCAACGGGATCTGCTCGGACGGGACGTATTTTGCAAGGCCCATGGGGGCGGCGGCTACCGATGACCCGGTACAGGCTTACCGCCTGGGGGCGATTGCGGGAAAAGAAGCCATGGCCGTGGGATGCAACTGGGCCTTTGCGCCCATCTGCGACCTGGATCTGAATTTCCGCAATCCCATCACCAACGTGCGGACCTTCGGAAGCGACCAGAAACGGGTCACCACATTTGTCAGGGAGCAGCTAAAGGGACTCAGTGACCAGGGCGTTGCCGCGGCGGTCAAGCATTTTCCAGGGGACGGGGTGGACGAACGGGACCAGCATCTGGTGGCCTCTGTGAACAGCCTGTCGGTGGAAGACTATGACAAAACCTACGGGGCCATCTGGCAGGAGGTTGTGGACGCAGGGGCTCTGTCCGTCATGGTGGGACATATCCTGCAGCCTGCGTACAGCAAGTACATCAATCCGGAATTGAAGGACGAAGAGATCCTTCCGGCCACCCTGTCAAAAGAAATCCTCCAGGGGCTGCTGCGGGGGAAACTGGGCTTTAACGGCATGATCACAACGGACGCGACGCCGATGGTGGGCTTCAATACCTCCATGAAACGCTCCCAGGCAATCCCGGCAGCACTGGCAGCAGGGTGCGACATGATCCTGTTCAACAAGGACATCCGGGAGGATTACCGGTTTGTGCAGGAAGCCATCGCAGACGGCCGTCTGAGCATGGAACGGGTGGACGAGGCCGTGACCCGGATACTGGCCATGAAGGCGGCCATGGATCTGCCCGGAAAAAAAGAAAGGGGGACTCTTGTGCCCGGGGAAGAGGCGCTGTCCGTTGTTGCCTGCGGAGAGCATCGGGCATGGGCGAGAGAATGTGCGGATAAAAGTGTGACTCTCGTAAAGGATACACAGAATCTGCTCCCGATCTCACCGGATACATATAAAAGAATCCGCCTTTACCTTCTGGAGGACCGCCTGGAGGGCGGCTTCAAGGATGGAGACGGGGCCATCGGACTGGTAAAGGAAAAGCTGGAAAAGGAAGGCTTTGAGGTAACGCTGTTTGACTATTCCAGACCGGATTTTCATGAGATGTTTGAAGGCGGGGTGGAGGACATCCAAAGCAAATTCGACCTGGCGGTCTACGTGGCATGCCTGGATACGGCCAGCAACCAGTCCGTGAGAAGGATCGACTGGCTGCACCTGATGGCGGCGGACGCACCCTGGTTTTTAAACGAGGTTCCGGCAATGTTCATTTCCATCGCAAACCCATACCATCTGCTGGATGCGCCCATGTTTCGGACGTTTATCAACGGGTACACGCCCACAGAGGAAGTGGTGGATCAGGTGATTGATAAGATCGTGGGAAGGTCCGCATTTCAGGGTGTGAATCCGGTGGATCCGTTCTGCGGGGTATGGGGAGCGGAGTTTTGAGGAAGTGCAGATGCATGACTATAAATAGTAATGGATTGGCCTAAAGAACGATGAGCTCTGCCGCTTAAAAAATTTTTCGCAAAAATCCAGTATGATATTTTTATAAATCAAACAAAAGGACAGGCCGTCCGGCAAAAAGCTATAATAGACAGAAAAGAAGCAGCATAAGATATCCAAATCATAGAATAGGGCAAGCGGCAGAGATAAGTCGGAAGTAATGGGGATTACCACCATTAGTTTCGACTTATCTCTGCCGCTTTTTGTATGCCGCCATATCCAGAAAAGTGGCCGGCAGGAGGTGCTCTGCACAGGATTTTTGAAGGCCGGGAAACAAACTGAAAAAAGGTCGGATTCTGAATAAATTACTACATGGATTCTGTCCCCGGCTGTTGCTATCATGAAAAAGTATTGAAGTGCATTTGAAAAAATCTCGAGGAGGAATTTCATGAAAACATCAGGACTGAATCCATACCTTCCTTTCTGGGAGACTGTTCCGGACGGTGAACCCCATGTGTTTGGGGATCGGGTCTACATTTACGGAAGCCATGACCGGCTTGGAGGGACCTCATTCTGTGAAGAGGATTATGTGTGCTGGAGCGCACCGGTTGAGGAGCCGGGCGTGTGGACCTGTGAGGGTGTTATCTATAAAAAAATGCAGGATCCGCTGAACGGCGCACCCTACGGAAAAACGCTGCCTGAGATCGGAATGCCCCTGGGAACGGAGGAAAATCCGCATCTTTTATATGCGCCGGATGTGGCGCAGGGGCCGGACGGCAGATATTACCTGTACTATGCGCTGGATTTTGTAAATGTGATTTCCGTGGCAGTCTGTGATACGCCTGCAGGACAATACGAATTTCTGGATTTCGTGCGCAGGGAGGACGGTACAATCCCGGACGCGGGGCGATGGTTCGATCCGGCCATTCTCTCGGAGGAAAGCGGGAATTATCTTTATTATGGATTCGCGCCGGCCCGGAAATTTCCGGGGATGGAGCAGGTGATATTTCCGGGGGCCATGATGGTGAAGCTGGCACAGGATATGCATACCATCATCAGCGAGCC
Organism: Schaedlerella arabinosiphila; assembly: GCF_003885045.1. Lineage (GTDB taxonomy): Bacteria > Bacillota > Clostridia > Lachnospirales > Lachnospiraceae > Schaedlerella > Schaedlerella arabinosiphila. The sequence continues at coordinate 1,221,744 of NZ_RHJS01000002.1, forward strand.
GAAGTGTGTGGCAAATGGTATAGATACGGCAAAGGGGACTTCCTATGAAGCGCATCCGTTTTTTGAAGCGTCCAGCATCCGGAAGCTGGGAAACCGGTATTATTTTGTCTATTCCAGCCTGCAGGGGCATGAACTGTGTTATGGGACGGCGGATACTCCCGAGGGCCCTTTTGCGTACAAAGGGGTGATCGTATCCAATGGAGACCTGGGATATGAGGGAAATAACCTTGCAGTGAATTATACAGGAAATAACCACGGCGGTCTGGAAAGGATCGGGGACCGGCTCTATATTTTCTGGCACAGACATACCCATGGAACCGCATTTTCCAGACAGGGGTGCGCGGATGCGGTGAAGATTTTGGAGGACGGAACCATTCCCCAGATTGAGATTACAAGCTGCGGACTCCATGACGGCCCGCTGCCTGCGAAAGGGGCGTATGACTCCTGCATCGCCTGCCATCTCACCGAGGCAGACCGGGAACAGGTAGGGCAGGTTGTGATGAGCGGCCCGGGCGAGGCAGTGCCCGAACTGCCGGAGGAAATGCCGTATATCACGGAAGAGGCGGACGAGACGGGAGAGAAGGGGCTGAAACCGTATATCCGCAACCTGCGTACCGGGTCGGCGGCAGGCTTTAAATACTTTCAGTTTGAAGGAACGGAATCCCGGATTACCGTGGAGCTGCGGGGCCTTGGATGCCTGGAGGTGCGGGCGGACAGTCCCGATCCTCAGGCGGGAACTATGGTCGGGTCGGCAGCAGTGGATTCAAAGAACTGGAAGCATGTAACGACCGGACTTCAAGTGGAAGCAGGAAAACATGCGCTTTATTTTCTTGTAAAAGAGGGAACGGTGGATTTCGCATCATTTGAGATTGCGTGATTTTGCGCAGATATAGAAATCCGGTGATTTTTTCGCAGAGACGGAAATTGAGAGACTTTTACATAGAGATGGAAATTGAGTGATTTTTTGCAGAGACGGAGATTGAGAGACTTTTATACGGATGTGTGTTGACGCACGAATATAAAATTAAGAAGGAGACAGAACATGAAGGCTTTTATTTTTGATTTGGACGGAGTGATTGTATTTACGGACAAGTTCCACTATCAGGCGTGGAAAAAGATGGCGGACAGGATGGGAATTTATTTTGATGAGGTCATCAATAACCGTCTGCGTGGTGTGAGCCGCGCGGAGAGCCTGGAGATCATTCTGGAAAAATGTGAGGAAGTGCTGACGGAGGAAAAAAAGGCGGAACTGATGGAGGAGAAGAACAACACCTACCGGGAGCTGCTGCATACCATGACTCCCGCAGATGTTTCGGACGAGGTGCGGAATACGCTGGACGCACTGCGGGCTGCGGGCTACAGGCTGGCCATCGGTTCTTCCAGCAAAAATGCGAAATTCATTCTGGAACGGGTGGGGCTTCTGGATGCATTTGACGCAATTTCCGACGGCACCAACATCACCCATTCCAAGCCGGATCCGGAGGTGTTTGTGAAAGCCGGGGAATTTTTGGGGATCGGCGCCGAAGAATGTGTGGTTGTGGAGGACGCATACGCCGGGATTGATGCGGCCCGGGCGGCAGGGATGAAGTCCGTGGGCATCGGGGACGCATCAGGGTACGGGAAGGCAGATTATAAGATCCAGGCATTCAAAGAACTTCTGGACATTGCAGAAGTATAAGATCCGGATATTCGAAGGGCAGCCGGATATTTCAAAAGTATATGGCTGTGAATAATAACAGAATATTCAAAAATCCGGCATAGCAAAAGCCGGGAATCTGTTCATAGGTTCCCGGCTTTAGTTAAGGTCTTATTTACGCATTGTGCCCTGTTTGTAAACTCTTTTTTTCATCACATGTCCCTCTCTTTCAAATGTCCCCGTTTGATCTCCAGCACCACGTCCGCCTGATTTGCTACCACGCCAGAATGTGTCACGACCACCACGCATTTTCCGAACCCATGGGCGCTCTCTTTCAAAATGGCCGTGATCTCCTCGGCGGTATCGGCGTCCAGGTTTCCGGTCGGCTCGTCTGCCAGAATGACCGGGGCATTGGAGGCCAGGGCGCGCGCAATCGCCACCCGCTGCTGCTGTCCGCCGGACAGTTTCAGCACATTACGCTGTGCTTCATCTTTTGTAAGCCCCAGCCGTTCTAAAATGGGGGCGGCGTCCAGCTTGGCGGTGAGCCGCACATTCTCAAGGGGCGTCATGTAATCAATCAGGTTGTAGCTCTGAAAAATCAGCGAGATATGGTTTTTTCGGTGATGTTCCAAGCCCTTTGCCGTTATGTCCCCGCCGTCAAACAGGACGCTGCCCTGTGTTGGCACATCCAGCCCGCCCAACAGGGACAGCAGCGTAGTCTTGCCAGACCCGGACGGGCCGAGGATGGCGTACATTTTCCCGGTTTCCAGCGACCCGCTGATGTTCTGCAAAACCGCCTTGCCCTTTTCATAGGCGTAAGAAACATTTTTCAATTCCAGTGTAAACATAATCGTCCCTCCTTCAGCTCATTTTCGACAGGATTTCACGGGGATTCAGCCGCATGACCATGATAGACGATGCGCTGACGGCCACAATGATAATGGCAAGGCCAATCAGGCAGAGCTGTGCAAGGTGATCCAGCCCAACGGACACCTGGATGCCGTCCTCCGTGGGCAGGGTTTTTTGAATAAGGTTATCTGCACCTGCATCAACCGCAGCGGCGGCAGTTACAAGGTCGTTATCGTCCTCCGGCTCCGTCTGCATACTCCGCTCCAGCAGGTGGTTGCCGATCTGCCCCGCTACTGCGTTGCTGGTGAAGTAGGACAGGCCAAAGGCGAGGACGGCGATCAGCAGCACCTCAATCAAATACTGCCCGATGATGGCCGTTTTTTTGATCCCCACGGACAGGAACACGCCGATTTCATGGATGCGGGTCTTTGTCCAAAGGGTCAAAATCAGGGCCAGAATGATGGCGCTGACAACAATAATCACCACCAGCAGGGTCATGACCAATTCATTCAGCGTAGCCAGCGGAGCGGCGGCGTTTTCGTAGGTTTCATTGTCAATCTCAACGGTAAAGGCTTTCCAGTCGATACCCGGCAGGGCTTTTACATCGGCCACCACCTGCGCCATGTCCTGCGGGTCGGATATGGTGACATGGAGGGCGGAAAAGCCGTAGTTGATTTCTCCGCCGTCAAATTCTTTCGAGGTCTGCAAGTCTACAAATATCCGGTTCTGGATTTTATCGTAGGTAGTGACGGTTTCGCCAAACTGCTCCACCGCGTTCGGGGTAAACAGCCCGACGATCTGTACCTTGATTTCCTGCCCGGTAAAACCCTGATCTTCCACGCTGTAACTGAGGGCGGTAAGATCGTCCCCAATTTTCAGCTCGTTCCGCTCTGCCAAGTCCTGGCTGATGATTGCCGCATGGGTATCATCGGCGGAGATATGCCGCCCCTCTGCCAACGTCAGTGTGCCGGTGGTGAAAAGTTCATCATCCTCCGTGCTGCAGACGCCCAGCACCTTTGTATAGCCCTGATACTTCGCATCTGTTGAAATCGTGCCGGGGAAAAGGGAAAGTCCATCAAACGGCAAAAGATTGTCCTGCCTTGCACTGCAATACTTTACGCCGGAAAGACCTTTGATTGCCGCAATGTTCTCCGGGGTAAGCTGTACGGTGGAATACATGAGAAAACTGCTTGATGTCTTGCCGGTTTCCTCGTCCACTTCGTCTTTGACGGGTTCTTTCACTACATAAGGGCTATTGCTCCAATCCACGAAAACGTCAAATTTGCCGCCCAGGCTCTGCCGCAAATCAAATTGTACGGCCTCGGATGCTTTCCAGATGGAAAGCCCTGTCAGGACAAAGGTTGCCATAATCATCAGAATAGTGAACAGGAGAATGGTTTTCCCTCGTTTTCGTGTGACGTATAGAAACGCCCTCTTGAAAATGCTCATGGTTCGATACCTCCATATCGTGATGCTGTTCTTCCGAACGCACCCGCAGAATAACACCCCAATGTGGAATGGGGATGAAACGTATATGGAATTTTTCTGGAAATGAAAAACTCCCCGGCCAGGGAGTTTTCCGTATTTATAGCTGAATTGTAAAACACATCCCAGGCGGAGAATTCATGGGCACAAAGGAATAGGGGATATTCATAGAGGTCAAGAGCGTATCCACGATATAGAGGCCCAGGCCGTTGCCGCCGCTTATCCGGCTTCGGGAGAAGTCTGGACGGTAGAATGGCTCAAACAGACGGCGGATTTCATCGTCAGGGATAGGCCTGCACTCATTTTCTACCATGAGACTGCGCCCTTCCATGCAGACGGAAACGGCTTTCCCGGCCTCCGTATAGGTGACAGCGTTTGCGAGAACATTTGATACCGCCTTGCTAAACCGACCAGCCGGAAGTTTCGCGGGAAATTGTTCTGGCAAATCAAGTGAGAAGGTGATCTGATGTGCTGCCGCAATCATCTGATACGGTGCACACAGTTCCGCCATCAGTTCCGCTATGTCAATCGGTTTCGCTGGTTCATCGGTGGTGTTCAGCCTGGAGGTTTCCAAAATTTCATGTACCATCCCTGAAAGCTGCTCCACCATTTCTTTACACTCCGGGAGATAGGCAGCATAATCCTGATACTTCCCAACGCCTAAAATCATATTTTCCAGGGTGGCGTTCAGAGCCGTCACAGGGGTTTTCAGTTCATGGGATGCCGCCCGCAGGAAGTCAACCTTGGTCTGCTCCATATCACGCACAGCGTCCTTTTCCCGCTCTAAATGTTCAATCGTGGATAGTAAATCAGAATATAGATCATTGACGTTTCGCGCCAGCGTACCAATTTCATCCTTTGTATGAATCGGGCAGTTCACCCCATGGTCTAATTTCATCATCTGCTCGGTTGCCGCCGAAATCTTCTTGATAGGGTCAGCAATCGCTTTAGAAAACAGGAGAGAGCAGACAACGGAAATCAGCAAAGAACAGCTCAAAGAGACGGGCAGGGCCTTTTCTACTGCCTCGGTCACAAATTGCTCCTGTCTGATGCTGACAACAACATCATCCGGGGTACTCACCGCAAGCTGCAACCGTGGGGCAAGGAGATAGATCAGCCCATGTGTGACAACAACGACAAAGAGCATGATACTCATGGTATACAGAAATATTTTTGGAAATAATTTTAATCGTTTCATGGCTGTACCTCGTATTTATAACCGATCCCCTTAACTGTTACGATACAGTCAAGTCGCAGCTTCTTCCGCAGATTTTTGATGTAGGTGTCCACGGTTCGGTCGATGATCGGGTAGTCAGCCCCCCATAGTTCGTCCAAAATCTGCGAACGGGTCAGCACCAGCCCTTTATGCTCCACCAGCAGTCGGAGCAGATCAATTTCCTTGGGCGTGATGTCGATTTTTCCGGTGCTGTCGCTGGCGGTGTAGCCGGAGAAATTGATGGTCACATCACCAAAGGTTATAGTTTGGGGTAACGGGGCCTGTCCACTTCGCCGCAAGAGAGCGGTGATCCGCCTCCCCAGCAGTACCATAGAAAAGGGTTTTGTCATATAATCGTCAGCCTGCTCGTCAAAACTCATGACCTGGGTATATTCGTCCTCAATAGCAGTGAGCATCAGAACGGGTGTTGTGCTTGTCCGCCGTATCTCGTGCAGGACGGACAGGCCGCTGACATGGGGCAGCATAATGTCCAGCACAACAAGATCGATGCTGTTCTCACGGAAAAACTGTAACGCATCCCCGCCATCATAGGCCGGGATAACCTTGTGGCCTGCGGGCTTTAGGTATTCACAAATTGCATCGTTGGTCTTGCGGTCGTCCTCAACTACTAATAGTGTTGCCATTGTAGCACCTCCTTGGGGACAGTGTAGCATGGGAATGTGGAATGGGTATGAAATTTTCTCCATTTTCCCGGAAGCCCTGGAGGAGAGCCTTAGATATTCTCCGTATATCGACAGTCCGGATACCCGCTGCATCCCCAGAAGTCTCCGAATTTTCCACTGCGTTTTTTCAAAAGCTGGCCGCACCTGGGGCAGGTTTTTAGATTTTGCGCAGCCTTCGGAGAGGAGAGCTCCTGGCCCAGCTTTTCGAAAATCTTCTGATTCATGCTGCAGTCGGCAAGGGCACGGTGGGCCCCGTCTGTGGAAATATGGTAATAAGAGGCCAGGTCCGTCAGCTTGTAGTTGGAAAGCTGGGGCAGGCACTGTCTGGCCAGGGGCAGCGTGTCGATGTAATCATTTGCAAGGGTCTTTCCCCAGTATTTTTCCGCGTCACGCCAGAGAAACCTCATGTCAAAGGTATGGATGTTGTGTCCCACCAAAATCCGGTCTCCGATAAACGCGTCAAAATCAGCCAGCGCTTTTTCAAATAAGGGCGCCTGCGCTACCATGTCGTCATAGATATGATTCACTTTTGAGGCATGATAGGGGATGGGTCTCTCCGGATTCACCAGCGTTGAAAATTCATCCGCGGTTCTGCCGTTTTGCACCAGGATCGCAGAGATCTCGATGACCGCATCATTGACCGCGCTGGTTCCGGTGGTCTCCAGGTCGAAAACTACATAGTCTGCCGTATATTGATTCCGTTTCTTTCCTCTTTTGTCTCCAAGCATGTTTCTCTTTTCCTCCGCCAATGTATGTGGTGCGCAGTTAGGATTTGCAGTAACGGCGCATATTGCAGCAGGTCCTGAACCGCTGCACAGATTTCATTATAACAGAACTTTTCGTGCCGCGCCATATGTTTGTGGCTGCCGCCGATTGTACCGGAGAAGCCCCCTTTGAACTGTGATTATCTAAGATAAATATAGACAAAATATATGGCATACATCAACAGGAAGACGAACCCCTCTTTTTTGGAGAGCACCCCCTTGCTCCTGGTAAATACATAAGCAATGCCGCTCATAACGATCAGGAGCAGCATATCAAAGATGGCTTCTCCATCGACTGTGATGGGGGAGATGGCCGCGCTCATTCCCAGGATCAGAAGGATATTGAAAATATTGGAGCCGACCACATTTCCAAGAGCCAGGTCATTTTCACCCTTTTGGGCGGCGACCATGGAGGTGACAAGCTCCGGCAGGGAGGTTCCCATGGCGACGATGGTGAGCCCGATGAAGGACTGGCTCAGCCCATACTGCAGGGCGATCTCGCATGCGCTGTCCACGACCAGATCTCCGCCCAGGATGATTCCGGCCAGCCCGACGAGGACAAGAAGGACGCTTTTCAGGGGGGACATGGTTTCGTAATCCTCCCCGGATTCATCGGTTCGGGCCTTCAAAGCGCCTCTGACCTGTGAAACTAAAAAGACAAGGAATAAGACCAGAAGCGCCAATCCGTCGATCCGATCCAGATGAAAGCTGCCTGTGCCGTCGAAGAGTCCGCCGAAGGACAGGCCGGTGCAAAGCAGTGCAAGTACGGCCGTGATGAGGATGGAAAAAGGAAATTCCTTTTTCAGGACAGTGGGGCTTGCCTTCAGGGGACGGATCACAGAGCTGAAGCCAAGTACAATCAGAAGATTGAAAATATTGGAGCCCAGCACATTGCTCACGGCCAGTCCATTCTGCCCCTTGAGAGCGGCGGTGACGCTGACAGAGGCTTCGGGCATGCTGGTCCCGAACGCGACCACAGTCAGCCCGATGATGATCGTCGGGATCTTCAAAAGCTTTGCCGCGCTGGAGCTCCCGTCTACAAAAAAATCCGCGCCTTTGATCAACAATACAAATCCCAGAACTAAAAATACATATACCATTTTTTTCCTCCCTTTGTCTGTGTGGCCTGCAGCAAAAAAAGACTTTTACTGCAGAGTTACAACTGTTATGTAATCCTGCAATAAAAGTCTTGCTAATTGACAATACGAACCGGATCATATCAGGAATGAACGTGGTGACGATTTCGTATCACACTGAGAACGAAAAGGCAGGGATGTGAAAAAACAAAGGCCCTGATGTTGTTCTCAATGGAAGCTACTCCCTTTTATTGGGTATAACTGCCTGCATGGAAATGCAGGGATATCTATACCGTTGCCGCTAGTTTACCCTGATTCCTGCCAAATGTCAAGAAAAAAATGGAAGAGAATCGCTATTTTAGTTACTATTCACAGTTGATTTAAACCAAAGGCTTATCCACTAGAAATTTTGAGTACAAACATAACAAGAAAATTTCTATTTAGAAAGTCGCTAAAACAATGAAAAAAATGTTGTTTTTAGTGATTTTCTTCTTGTATTTCATATCGGTATGTGTTATAATTAACACATACCGATATGAGGAGGAATATTATATGAGCATTGTTTATCAGACGGACAAAAGATCTGGAATTACTTATGCTTATGAATCGAAAGCATACTGGGACAGCGAAAAAAAGCAATCCCGTTCTAAAAGAACATTGATCGGCAGGGTTGACCCGGAAACCGGCGAGATCAGAAAAACAGACGGACGATGCCGAAAAAATAGCCCTTATCAAACCGTACAGCTGACGGAACAGGATGAAATTTTAAACCGGTTAAAAGGCATGAAGATTTCTGAGCTAAAACAGGAAATATTACGCCTGGAAATCGAGAACAGGGAACTCAGGAATAAACTGGAATCCCAGTAATCAAAGGAGCAGCTATCGTGATCTACAGTAACAGCAAACGTGTCAGCCTGGAGCGAATGTCCGCTGAAATCATAAATCTAAAAGACAGGATACAGGATTATCAGGAACGCTGCCATTCCCTCACCAATGCCCTGGCCAGATGTGAAAAATCAAAAGAAAAAATGAAAGCCGCTTATGAGGAAATGCTTTCCGAAAGAGACGCGCTCATCAAGGAACTAACAAATAAGGTGCTGCATCTTGAAGCTGTAGCGGCTCATGACGGCACAAACACGGGAATGTCTACTGCTACTACGCCAATCAACAAGAAAAAAGTGATCCCCAATTCCAGGCGTGGAAGCAGTTTAAAAAAGGGCGGACAGCCGGGCCATGAGAAGCATGGGATGGAAAAATTTGAAGATTCCGATATTACGGAGACCATTTCCCATGAGCTTGACCTGTCTGCTGAAACCTGTGATTTTTGTGGTGGGAAACTCATAGATACAGGGGAGTCCATTTCAAAAGACGAATTCGATGTAGAGATCAAAGTTGTGAAACGCAGGCATGAATACCATATTTACAGTTGCGTGGACTGCGGCGCGACAGTACGCCTGCCGATTGAGAAACGTCTGAAAGAACAAAATCAATATGGAAGCCGTGTACAGGCGTTGGCCCTTTCTATGATGGCTACCGGAAATGTAGCGGTTAATAAGGCGCGTATGCTGGTCAGTGGTATGACGGACGGGCTGATGTGTCCAAGTGAAGGCTTTATCTGCAAGCTGTATAAAAGGGCCTCGGGGAATCTTCAGGCATTTATGTCTGACCTGAAAAGGGTATTGATTACAAGGGCACTCCTTTACTGGGATGACACTGTGGTCATGATACAGACGAAAAGAGCCTGTATGCGTTTTTATGGAGACGAAACGATCTCGTACTATACCGCCCATGAGCATAAGGACCTGGAGGGCATGCTTGATGACCAGATCCTTACAGCGCTCACTCCGGAAACAACGGTCATGCATGACCATAACAGGGTGAACTATAACGAACTTTTTTGTTTTCAGAACATTGAGTGCAACCAGCATCTGGAAAGAGACCTTCAAAAGATAGCGGATGATAATCCGACCCATAAATGGGCAATTGGTATGAAAGGACTGATATCATCGACAATAAAGAAGCGTAAGGATCTGATCTTGAAAGGAATAGAGTCCTTTCCGGACCAGGAGATAAAAAGTTTTAAAACGAAAGTGGAACGTTTTTTGAAGAAAGGGGATAAAGAAAACAAAAAATCCAAAAACAAGTATGCTGTTTCCTTCGAAAGGACCGTTTTGGATCGGATTGAAAAATATCAGGAGAATTATTTCAGATGGGTAGAGGATTTCCGCCTGCCGACAACAGATAATTTAAGCGAGCGAGGGCTGCGCGGAATCAAATCCCATATGAAGATCTCAGGACAATTTGACAGCGAAAAAACCGCAAAGTATTATGCGACAGTGAAGACCTATGTGGAAACGTGCAGAAAGAATCACATAAACGAAATGGAGGCACTTTCAAGATTATGTGCCGGAGCTCCTTACACTGTTGAAGAAATCTTTGCATAAACTGTCAGTTCATAATACCAGCAAACCAAGAGACTATTTCAAATCCCTTGGTCTACTGGTGTTTATAATTTTAAATCGACTGTGAATAGTAACCTATTTTACTGGTTGGATTTATACTCCGATCGGATTCTTTTTTTCACTCTGCCTTACAAGCAGGACATCCGCATATTCTACTTTGTCGTTCCGGCGTTTGTAGTTCCGCCGGTACTGCGCCGGCGGGATATCATAGTATTTCTGGAAGGAATGATTATAAGCCCGCAGATTCGGAAAGCCGTTTTTGATGGCGATATCAATTAGCGGAAGATCACTTCCAAGCAGATCCTTCTGCGCATTGATCAGACGGATCTTCGTCAGATGCTCCCGGAACCCTTCACCCACATAGGAGCGGAACTCCCGTGAGATATGTTCTTTGGATAGATGCAGCAAATCCGCGATTTCATCCAGGGTAAGCGGCTGGCTGTAGTGTTCCTCCATGTAGGACATGAGCTCACGGTAGCGGCCGTAATATTTTTCAGAATGTGCCTGGGGACTGCCCATACGCGAGACACAGCAATATGTGATCATCAGATATACGATGTGGAACACAAGGGCATTTGCCTCCAGGAGCAATCCGGGATTTTCTTCTTTCGCCGCATAAAGTTCATAAAGGTTCCTGCAGCAGGAGGCGATATCTCTGCGCGCTTCTTCGTTTCGGCTCAGGTCGAACCAGTTGTGGTTTTCTTTTGAATAGTTTTTAAATAATCCGGGATCCAGACGGAGGGAAAGGCTTACGATGGCATGCCCTTTCACAGGGGTGACACGGTGGATCATGGAGCTATTGACAATTGTAACATCATTTTCCATAAGAGTGACTTCGTTCTGGCCGCAGGTAACATACAGGCGGGAATCCAGGGAAGCAACCAGTTCCATGCATTCATGCCAGTGCATCTCACAGATGGTTGTATTTTCAGGTGAATGAATCAGTATAACCGCGGGAAAATTATCGGGCGGCACCACGATTTCATGGAATGCATTCATTTTTTACCTCCTCGGGGAAAGCTACTTTACGAAAACTTCATATGACTGGAAAATAGCATAATTACTTGGAAAAGTCAATGCAAAAAATATCAATATTTTACATTTTTTTCCGCATGGAATCACATCCATGGAACCATATTATTTTATATAATAAGAATTGAAAAAACGGCCGTAAATATTTGGATACCACAGTAGATGAAAAGCTGTCTGCGTAGTTTTTTCGCATGTGATATCATAAAGTATAGAATGAGAGGAGACGAAAACTATGGCAATCATCCAAGTAAAATTTTTTTCCAACTGTCTGATGCGTAATGTGCCGTTTACGGCAGTGCTTCCAAATGACGGGGCATTCAGCGAGTATGGAGAACCGGATTTTATAACCGGAAAAATGAGGACACTGTATCTGCTGCACGGTTATACCGGGGATGAGACGGATTATCTGGTCAATACCCGGGTACGTGAGCTAAGCAAAAAATATGGGATCGCTGTGGTCATGCCAGACGGCGACAACAGCTTTTATGTGGACAATCCTGTGGAAAAACGGTATTTTGGAAGATATATTGGAGAAGAATTGGTAGAATATACGCGCAGGCTCTTCCATCTGTCTCACAAGCGAGAGGATACGTTTATCGGGGGGCTGTCCATGGGAGGCTACGGAGCCATGCGCAACGGGTTGAAATACACCCGCAATTTTTCGAAAATAATTGCGCTTTCTGGGGCTTATGTGCCGGTTCGTATAGTGGATAGAGGAGGAGTCCCTGCGGATGACGGCATTTCTGACGCGGCATATCAGTGTAGGGTATTCGGAGATCCCAAGAAGATTGGAGAAAGCGATCTGGATCCCAGATTTATTTATCAGGAGCTGAAAAGGAACGGAGAAGAAATTCCGAAGATCTATATGGCCGAAGGCAGTGAGGATATCCTGCTGAAGGAAAATCATACTGTGCGCGACTTCTTAAAGGAACAGAATGCAGATTTTGTATACATTGAGGACAGCGGCTGTCATGACTGGGATTTCTGGAATAAGCATCTGGAAGAAGCATTTGTATTTCTGGTTGGAGAAAACTAAAGAGAGAAGGGGAAAACTATGTTAAAGGATACGAGTAAAATCAGTTTATTTGAAAAATTAATCTATGGTTCCGGCGCATTTGGTATGAACGCCCTGTATACACTATTCAGCACTTATGTCCTGTTTTTCTATACGGATGTCATTCTGTTAAATGCGGCTCTGGTGGGAGCAGTGATCGCGTTTTCCAAGATTTTTGACGGCATTTCCGATCTGATTGCCGGACAGATTATAGATAGCCACAGGAGCAAAAGGGGACATTGTATCCCGGTTGTTCTGAAATGGTCCATTCCCATGATATTTTCTGTCATATTGGTATTTCTGGTTCCGGACGGAAGCCTTGCGCTGCGAATTATTTATATTTTTATTACCTACAACTTGTTCAATACGGTATTATATACGTATGTCGGCATGGCGTTCGGTTCCCTGCCGTCCTATGTGACAAATGACTCGGTGGATCGTTCTCAGATGCTGATCTTCAATATGATGTTTTCCGCGCTGACCCAGACCATTATGGCTTCTGCGATGATGCCCATGGTAGAGTTCTTTGGCGGGCAGGGGCAGCAGTCTGCCTGGATTAAATCCATCCTGGTATTCGGTATTATAGGCCTGATTCCCCTGGTACTGAACGTGATCTTTGTCAAGGAGCGGGTGGAAAATGAAGTACCGCCGGAGAATCTGATCGTAGGCGTAAAGTGTGCGGTTGTGAATAAATACTGGTGGATGGCATTTGTAGTAAACCTGATGGCTAACTTTATTCTGACCTTCAATCTGTCCGTCTCGGTTTACTACCTGAATTCGGTTCTGGGAAACATGGCGCTGATGGGAACCTTTGTGGCCTGCTCCAACCTTCCAGGCGTATTTTTGTCTGCGATCGCGCCGTTTTTTCTCAGGAAGTTTACCAAACGCCAGATGGTCCTGTTCGGTTCCATATGCATGCTGACGGCGCAGATTGCGTTTATCCTACTGCCTACGAGCAATACGGTTCTGTTCGTGACTGCGCTTATGCGCGGGATTGGAATGGGCTTCGCCATGGGGATGGCAGGGGCGCTGATTGGGGATACCATTGACTACGGGGAGTGGAAGACCGGTATCCGCGTTCAGTCTGTTCTGTTTTCCGCAAGCTCGGTCGGTGCCAAGGTAGGACAGGGCGCGCTGACTGCGGCATTTGGCTTTGTGCTGAGCGCCATCGGTTATAACGGGGCTCTGGAAACACAGGCCGCCTCTACCGTTTCAGGTATTGACGCATTTTTCAAATTCGGGCCGCTGGTTGTGGCGATCATCCTGTTGGTAGATATTTGGTTCCTGGATGTAGAAACAAAAAATCCGCAATTCATAAAAGAAATCAAAGAGCGGAAAGCTGCCCAAAAGGCAGGAAATTGACAGAGGATAATATTTTGTAATCCGGGGGGACGATTTTCATAGTGGAAGGAGAAAAATCGAATGTCAGAAAATATGGAAAGAAATTTGAAAGTTCAGGAGGTCATTGATCGAATCTTAAAGGATATGTGCGGCGGTCCGAAGTTCGAGCAGACCTGTGATGTGATTACTGTAGGAAGTCCGGACAATGAGGTGACAGGGATCGTAACTACATTTATGCCTACATTTCATGTGATTCAGGAGGCAGTGCACCTGGGGGCGAATTTTATTATTTCCCATGAACCAACCTGGTTTACCGGAAATGATGCGACAGACTGGTGCAAAGACGACAGTATTTATCTGGCGAAACGGAAATACCTGGAAGAGCATGATATTACGATATGGCGTTTTCATGACCATATGCATATCGGTTCGGAAAAGGATTATATTTATGAGGGGCTGATAGAGGAATTGGACTGGCGCGGGTATCTGCAGCCCGATGAAAAGCAGCCGTGGATCTATGAACTGCCGGAGACTACGGTAGGGGAACTAGCAGAATTTTTCAAAAAAAGGCTGGACATGGATACCATACAGATTATTGGTTCCCCGGAAATGAAGGTGAAGCGTACAGGCATTTTGGTCGGCGGCGGAAGCCTTGGGCTTGGTGTAGAGGAAATGCCGATGCAGGTGATGGAGCGCAACGGCCTGGATCTGCTGATCGTGGGAGATATTACGGAGTGGACGGTGTGTGCTTATATTAATGATGCGTATCAGATGGGGTTCCATCGTGCCATGCTGACCCTTGGTCATGAACGGAGTGAAGAACCAGGAATGAAGTATCTGGTGCCATGGCTGCAGAAACGATTTCCAAAACTCCCCATTACGTTTGTGGATGCAAAAGAACCATTTATATATTTGTGAATTATGAGTATATAGTGGGTATGCTTTAAGAATCTTACATTATTTTAGGGGCATTGAGGCAGTTCAATAAAGGGCCTGGAAATTTTTTCTTCGCATGTATTAAAAAACACCAGACAAATAAAAAAAGAAAGAGACGAACATCCGGGATTTCCAGTTGTAAAGAGGTCCGCAAAAACGTATAATAGGAAAAAGGGCAGAACTTCCATCCGAAATTCACCCCCGAGAAAAAGAGAGGACTCAAAGAGTCTCATCCGGGACTCATACCCGCAGAAAGAACGCATTTTGAGGTGGCCTATGCAGTTGTTATTAAAGGACATTCCCCTTCTGGATATCGGGGAAAACGGAACCTGTACGATTCTGGATTTTGACCGGCTTCCGTTTTCTCTCAGGAAAGAAAATATTACTTTTATAGATTTCATCGAGTGGGCCTCGAACCGTACCTTGTCCATCGGACGGAGTTTTGCCAAGGAGATACTGAATGCGCTCCGGCTCTCTCAGACCAACCGATATGCCGTGTGCAAGGCATGCCGGGGGCTGAGCCTGGAGGATGCGTACTGGATTCGGCAGGACGGGGATAAAAGGGTGTGGGAAGAGGTGAACCTGTTCCAAAATCCGTTATCTTTATATATCACCGAGATATCCCTCTCCGGAGCCAGCGTACACTGCTCTGGGGAGACGCTTGACAGGCGGCAGGACATCCATACGCCGGAGCTTACCACACTGGGGGCAAGCGCAAAAGGCTGGATTCGGAAGAACGGGACTCTTTATCTGCACAAAGTCGGAAAATACGAAATTCCCGCAGACCGGATATTGACTGCATTGGATATCCCCCACATCCATTACCGGATTTCATCAGAGGAAGAGCTTTGCTCCTATCTGACGGAAGAACGGAGAGAGTGGATCGAAAGCGTGGGTGATGCCGTTGTGAATGCAGAGCTGTTTACCTCCCAGGAGGTTTCTATGGTGACATTTGAGGAATTTCAGATATTCTGCGGAAATTACGGGCTGGATGCCTATGAGGAAGCCGAAAAAGCGGACAGGGAGTTTTATCTGAAAATGCAGATTGCAGATTATATTCTGAACAACAATGACAGACATGAGCAGAACTGGGGATTTTTTATGGAAAATGCAACCGGGAGGCTGACAGGATATTGTCCCCTGTTTGATCATGACCATGCCTTCGCCGGCTACTCCCATGTGTTCTCACAGACCAGAAGAGAGCAGATGACATTGTACGAATCGGCGGCTGCGGCCCAGAAGGAGCTGGGAATGGATCTGAAAAGGGTGGAGGAAATGGAACGGCCTGAGTTTTTGACGGAGGAGCAGTGGGAAGGCGTTTTGACGAGGAACCGGAGGCTGAAGGATTTATGATTACAAATGAAAGCGTCAACCAGGCAATCGACTATATACTGCGCCACATGGAAGAGGATGTGACGTTGGACGACGTAGCGGAATACTGCCATTTTTCCAAATATTATTTCAGCCGTCTGTTCAAGGAGCAGACCGGGGAAAGCGTATATGCGTTTATCAGGCGGCTGCGTCTGGAACAGAGCGCGTTCCGCTTAAAGACGGAGCAGGAGCGCAGGATCACGGAGATCGGGGCGGATTATGGCTACAGTTCGTCCAATTTCAGCTCCGCATTCCGTCAGCATTACCGCATGGCTCCGGCTGTTTTTCGGAAAAAATGCCGCAGATCTTCCATAGAGCACCCGTTTTTCCATCATGAGAAATGGCATACGGAAAGCTTTGAGGAATGTAACGCCAAGATCACAGTGGAGGAGATCCCGGATTACGAGGTAATCTATGAAAGGCGGATCGGCAGTTACGAGCGGCTTTCCAGAGACTGGGACGGATTTATCAAAAAATATGAGAAGTATATCACGGATGAAACGAAGTTTTTGGAGCGCACCTATGACGACCCGGCGGTAACCTCTCAGGAGCAGTGCCTTTATGATATCTGCATGAGCGTCCCGGAAGGCTGCCCGCTGGAAAATACGCTGCGGATTCAGGGCGGCACTTGCTTTGTGTATCATTTCAAAGGGCATGCAAAATATATTTACGCCGCCTATCAGACGCTGTTTCTGGTATGGCTGCCCGGAACCCGCCGTGAACTGGACTCCGGCAGGAGCCTGTTCGACATTTATCATAAGATAGATTGTGAAACCATGTATATGGAACTGGACATCTGCCTTCCGGTGAAAAGCTGTTAATATTCACACCCTGGCCGGGTGCTCACAGTAACGAAAAGCTGACCGTACATCCCACCCTGCAGCAGCCCGGATGGGATGCGCCATACCCGGAGGGCAAGAATCCAGAAGTATATAATCAATCTCCTCCTTATAATGGATACCGTATCAAAAGGGATTCATTGTAGGAGGTTTTATTATGGAACTGAAACAGATTAAAAACAGTACGTCAAGCATGATCCTGCAGTTTTCCATACCGTCCATCATTGCCATGATGCTTACGTCATGGATCACCGTTGCGGACGGATTTTTTATGGGAAATTATGTGGGGAAGGAGGCGATCGCAGCCGTGAACCTGGGGCTGCCTATCGTGTATCTGTACCTGGGCGTGGGGCTGATGGTATCCATCGGAGGGGTGGCGATTGCCGGAATGGCCCTTGGCGCCGGTGACCGGGAAACCGGCAATCAGGTCTTCCGCCAGACGATCGCGCTCACTCTGTTCCTTTCGGCAGGGATCAGCGTCCTTATAGGTTTCGGCTTTGGGCCGATGCTGCGTATCCTGCATGCGGATGAAAGGGTAATCGCTTATTTTCAGGAGTACTACCGGATCATGCTGCTGGAACTTCCGATCATGGTGGTCAATTCTTCTCTCGGTATGTTCATCCGGGGAGAGGGCAGTCCCCGGTACTTTATGAAAGTTACGATCTTGAACGTGCTGCTGAATATCCTGCTGGATTACCTGTTCGCCGGATGCTTTCACAAAGGGGCGGCCGGGATCGCGGCTGCGTCCCTGATCTCCGCAGCGGTGTCCCTGCTTTTTCTGTTATACTATTTTTGGAAAAAAGCCCGCATCTACCGCCTGGGGAAATTTCGCTTTTCCGGGGAGGTCTGTGTGCAGGCGCTTCTCAATGGAAGCTCGGAGTTTATCGGGGAAATCTCAACGGGGATTACAATGTTTGCCTACAATTTTGTGATCATGAGACAGATCGGCGTGGACGGGGTGACGGCTTTTACCATTGTCGGGTATACGGCGTATGCATTCAGCATGGTCATCGTAGGATTCGGCCAGGGATCAAGCCCGCTGATCAGCTTCTGCTATGGGGCCGGGGAGAAAATGCTGGCTTCGGATATCCGGAAACGGACGAACCGGTATGTTTTCGGGGCAGGGGCGGCGGTATTCCTGCTGATGGCCTTAAGCGCGGACTGGTACGGCGGTCTTTTCGTACAGAATGAACATGTGGCGGGGATGGTCCGGTCGGGGATTCTGATTTTTATGGTTTCCTTTTTCTTTTCCGGGATCAACGCCATTACATCGTTCTATTTTACCGCCGTCGGAAAGGCAGCGGAGTCGGCCGCAATCTCCTTCTCCCGGGGGCTGGTGGTTTTGCTGGCCTGTATCTTCACGCTGCCGGCCCTGTTCGGGATGACCGGGGTCTGGCTGGCGGCGCCTGTGACGGAGGCAGTGACCCTGATCATCACCGGGGGACTTCTGAGCAGGGAATCTCTTCGGGAGGCGTAAAGAGAGGCTGAGAATGTCTCAGGATTCTCAATGGGCAAAGAAATGACTTTGAAGAATTGGATGCGGATCTTCAAAGTCATTTTTGTCATGTAATCAGCGTTATCAGATCCAAAGGACTCTTCAAAAAGTAATTTGCACGGATAGACTCCTGCCGGCTGCCCCAGACTGCCAGGGCAAAATCGATACCGGCATTTTCGGCGCACTGGCTGTCATAGGGGCTGTCTCCGATGTAGAGTACCTGCCGCTCGTCTGCCTCTGCTGTTTCCAGATATTTAAAAAGGGGAGCGGCACTTGGCTTATGCTCCCGGGTATCCTCCGCGCGGACGATGGTCTTAAAATAAGGACGGATACCAAAGGGGCAGAAGTTTTGCCGAAATTCTTCCCGTGTCTGTGACGTGACGATTCCCATGCGGCACCCCAGTCTTTGAAGATGATCCAACAATTCGATGATTCCGTCAAATACCCGAACAGTATCTGCATAACCGCGCCAATAAGTATCCCACAGACCTTGCGCCCTGGAAAGGTCTTTGATTCCAAGAATTTCCAACGCGTCTTTTCCGGTGATGCCCAGTGCAAAAGTCAGTTCAGAAACGGGGAGTTCTTTCCCGGATATTGCCCGCAGGGTATCCTGCAGGGAATGCAGAACCGCATATTCCGTATCGATCAGCGTCCCGTCGATGTCAAAAACGATATGTCTGTACTTCATGTTCACTCCTAACGAAAACTATTTTCCACGATGCCCGGAAGCAGGCTATAGACAGAACAGCCCATCTTCTTTTCAAACATTGCTTTGATTTCCAGAATTTTTTTCCATCTGCCGATGGTCGCCGGGTGGACGCCGTAGCGTATCGTCACATCCACAAATCGTTTTTCCAGAAGGCAGAAGCCGGTGGGCATAGCCAGAGAATCGCATAGCTGCACCAGCCGGTCGTAATCGTCATAGACCGCGTTTGCAACAAATTCCTTTATAAACAGGTAATCCGGTTCGCTGACGTCAAACTCCCCGATGGAGGTGTTCATATCCTGGATCATAAACGCATGGGAAATGCAGATCTGGGCTGCTTTTTCCCAACCACGCTCCATGCAGAAGCGGTAACCGTCGATCAAATGCCTTTCCGAAGTCACCCCGGCATAACGCCCGATATCGTGTAGCAGCCCGTAAAGATAAGCCTGATTGGCAGATAAATGTCCGCAGTGCAGCGCAATATGTTTGCAGGCTTCTGCCACGTACCGGGAATGGTCTGTCCAGGCCCCCGGATTGGATTTTGACGCTTCTTTCAGCGCCAGCTCTGCATTCTGTCTGTTGAACTCCATTTTCATATCTCCTCTATTGTTTCTTGCAGATATCATTATAGTGCAGGTCAGTATGAAAAAAATATCCCGTTTCCGCCGTTATGTATCACAATCCTGCCATCTTTTCCGATATTCTGAGGGCGTACAATGCGCGTATTCCCGAAAAACCTTTCCGAAATAGCTGCTGCTCCCCAGGCCGCAGGCATGGCTGATCACCGTCACCGGCTCCGTTCCCCTTGCCAGCATCCGGCAGGCCGTCTGCAGGCGGTATGTGTTCAGGTATTCCACAGGCGTCATGTTGAGACATTCACGGAACACCCGGAAACATTCCCGCTGACTCAGGAAGGCAGAAGCAGCCAGCTCCGCGATGGAGAGTTTTTCCGCGAAATGCTCATGAATGTAGATCATCATCAGCTTGATCTTATCGTTGCTTTTGCTGTGGGTTCGGCCGTTTTCCAGCATAGGGCGGGACAGTTCAAAAAGCATCAGCCATATTTCCGACAGGGCTTCCCGCAGCTTCATTTCATAGCCAAATTCCTCACCGGAAAAACGAAATGCTTCTGTGATGCGTTTCAGAATGGCTTCCTGCGCCGCATTTCCGGGAAAAAGAGGAATCAGTTCGATCTGCGGGGCTGCAGCAATGGGGGTGATATATTTTTTTTCAATTCGGCTTCCCGGTTCCCCGGAAAGCAGGGAGAGATCAAAAATATGGAGGAGCTGGATGTTTTCCTCGGTCTGCGGCATGGCCCTTGTCATATGGAGTACATTGGAATTTACCAGGCCGCCGCTTCCCGCAGGAAATAAAAGCTTCCCTCCGGGCGTATGATATTCCAGGCTCCCGCTTTTCATGTAAAAAAGCTCCACTGCCTTGTGCCAGTGCCAGGGCACAAACCGCCCGGCGTATTTGTCAAGCTCCGCCCTTGAGGCGATATAGGGGAAATCAACTGAAAAATCGGGAAATAATTCTTCCTTGCTTCCGGTATGAAATTCAATATGATGTATATTGTTCATCTCTGCGTCCCCTTCTATAAAGTTACCGGTGTTTCACGATGCCCTTGATAAAATATTCCGCGTTCTTTAAGTCTTTTGGATTCGGATGCCCTTTTGCGATGCCGCCGATTTTTCCCCAGATACCATAGGTGTCATATCCCCTGCACTGAAAACTTCCGATATAGTCGGCGTTTTTCTGCCGAAGCAGCTTCTGTATGCTCTTCGTGTAATCAATGTATCCAACGCCGCATGTAGCCACAAGAAATACTTTCTGATGTCTCTCAAAATCGGCATTCTGGATATAGTGTTTCAGGCTGTCGTGAAATGAATGGAAATAGACGCCTGACGCAAATCCGATTATATCATACCCGGAAAGGTCCGGGGCCTGCTCCCGGGTGATATCAACCAGATCCGCCGGAAGCGCATCTGCCATGTATTCCGCTACTTTTTTTGTGTTTCCGTGATGTACGGAAGCGTAGATAATCAATGCCTTCATGTTTCTCCTCCGATTTCTTTTTGATTTAATTGTTTCGCCCGTTCTGCCATCGTATGAACCTGTTTGGTGAAATGAGCGATCTCCGATGTGTTCATCCCCTCTGTCATGGCAGAGATCCAGCGGGCTTGTAATTCTCGCAGCTTTGGTTCCAGAGAACGGGCCTTTTCCGTCAAATAAATTTTTTTTGCCCGTTTGTCGGAAGCATCTGTCCGGCGGAGTACCAGCCCCTTTTTTTCCATCAGCTGTATAGTTCTTGTGACAGCGGCTTTGTCCACGGTATATTCCTGGGCCAGGTCGTCCTGGGGGATGCCGTCGTTTGCATAAAGTGAGGATAAATACAGCAGCTCCGTCGAGGAAATATGGATATCGCTTAATTCACGGTTGAAATACAAATTGAGCTGGCGGAATAAGATGCTGATCTGTTTTCCTATCACGTGTAGATTCACCTCCGGTTGGCTGATGAACTCATCATACAGGAAAATAGTTGATATGTCAACTATAGTAAAACAGGTACGGGTAGGGAAAATGAAATATCTTGACAAACATACCAACAGTATGTTAATATATCATACATACCGGCGTGCGGTATTAAAAAGAGATATTTAGACAGTTACGAAGCAGGAAAAACAAAAACTGGAGGTTTCAAGTATGAATCAAAAATTATTTTCAAAGGATTTTACATTGGTGGTCATCGGTCAGATCATTTCTTTATTCGGCAATGCGACAATCCGGTTTGCGCTGCCGCTGTATTTATTAAATTTGACAGGTTCATCGGCGCTTTACGGAACGGTTACGGCATGCGCGTTTATTCCGGCTATTTTGCTGTCGCCCATCGGCGGCATTGTAGCGGACCGGGTCAATAAAAGAAATATTATGGTAATCCTGGATTTTTTTACGGCGGCAGTGATCCTGGCTTTTTCTCTGCTTATGAATGAAGTGAATCTCCTGTTTCTTCTGACGGTGACGCTGATGCTTCTGTACGGCATCGCGGGAGCATATCAGCCGTCCGTGCAGGCAAGCATCCCTGCGCTTACCAGCCAGGAGCATTTTATGGCGGCAAATTCCATCATCAATACGATCAGCTCCTTTGCGTCTTTGATCGGCCCTGTACTTGGAGGGGTTTTATACAGTGTATATGGATTAAAGCCGGTATTGTGGGTCTGCATGGTATGTTTTATGATGTCGGCGGTTATGGAAATTTTCATTCAAATACCGTTCCGGAAACAGGCTTCGGAGGGCGGTATTTTGAAGACAGTCAGAACCGATTTTGCAGAGAGCATCCGATTGATCCGAAAGGAAAAGCCTGTGATTGGAAAGGTCGTTCTTTCGGTCTGCGGAATCAATTTGTTCCTTTCCGCAATGCTCATTGTCGCACTTCCATATCTGGTCACGGAGGTATTGGCTTTCGAAGCTTCACAGGCAAACAGGCTGTATGGATTTGCAGAGGGAGCGCTGGCAGCAGGCGGATTGGCAGGTGGGATCGGAGCAGGCATTTTTGCAAACAAACTGGCGGTCCGCAAATCGGGCAATTTCATAGTCGCCTGTGCGGTCTGCGTGTTTCCTATGAGCGCTTCATTGGTACTGTTTTCGTCTGCAATCGTAAATTATATCGTCATAACCGTATGCAGCTTTGCCATTACAACATGTTCGGCGCTTTTCACCGTGCAGATGATGTCTTTTATCCAAACAGAAACCCCGCAGAATTTAATTGGAAAGGTGATTGCGGTCATTCTTACCGTTTCCATGTGTGCACAGCCCCTGGGCAATGCATTTTACGGTATTCTGTTTGAAATATGCAAAGAACGTGAATATGCGGCCGTTCTCTTTTCGGGAGTTGTATCGCTTGTAATTGCCATTCAGACAAGAAAAACTTTAAAAGGATTGTCAGCATAAAAATCGAAAATCATCCGGATGTGAATGCCGAATCAAGGCGATAGGGGGGATAGAAGCAGATTCCCCCTATTATTTTTTTGAAAATTGCTATTGACATTATTTTTTGAATTAAATATAATTTATATTAAGAATATTTAGTACAACAGGGATGTGGTGGAATGACAAATAATTTTTTGCTGATCATGTCACTTTCGGGAAGTGTTATTTTGCTCTTGTATTTACTCGTATCTCCAATTGCGAAAAGGTATTTTTCAGTGTCATGGAGATATCGTATTTTAAAGATTGCGCTTGCTTTTTATCTGATTCCGTTTCCGGTTATCTTATCTGAAATCAAGGATTCGATAGTTGGATTTTGTCCACGGGTGGTTGAGCTGTTAAGCCGGCCGGTCAGTCTTTTGAATACAAGCTATGCATTTTATGCAGATGGCGGTTCCTTATATGTATCATCAGCGTTGGAAAAAATGCTCATATTCATACTTGGGACGGGAGTTCTCTCGTTTGTTGTTATTTCGTGGTATGCCCTTCAATATTGGAAAAGGAGAAAAACATGTCTGGAATTTTCAAATATACCAGTGGAGCAAGAGCGCCAGGATATGCTTCATGCGATAAAAAATGAATTGGATATCAGGAGAAATGTAAAGCTTTTATGCTCTGAATACTGTAAGGCGCCGATCACGATGGGAATCGCTTCCCCGACGGTCATAATACCTCCATGGAATCGGGATGAGGCTGATCAGAACTTATATCATGATGTGCTGAAGCACGAGCTGGTACATGTTAAGAATCGGGATGTTCTTATAAGATTTTTAGGTATGGCGGCGATAGCAGTCCATTGGTTCAACCCGTTTACATATATCCTGTACAATGAGATTTTAAATATCAGTGAGATATATTGTGACAATATTGTGCTGAGAGGAAAAGAAGAACCGGCACGCAAAGCATATGGAGAATTGCTTCTGAAGCTTGCGGTACAGAAAAGTATGGCCGGTAATGAATTTTCTGTTGGAATTTTAGGGGGAAACAGTAAGAGAGCCTTTAAAAGGCGGATCGTAGAAATGAAAGCAGTTAGAAAAAACAAAAGAATTTTGTCTGCGCTGATAACGGCGCTGATCGGTGTGATGGGCGGGATTACGGTCTGCGCGTATGACCCGCCGGTGAATATAACGGATCATGGGCCTGTCTACGCCGAACAGGGATTTGATTTTCAGTTTACCGTGGGGGAATTAAAGCTGGAGGTTGAAGAACTTCCATATGAGCATTTTTTTGTTGATGATGCCGGAAATGTCTATGAGATAAAGGATGATAACAATGATACAAGGGACGACTGCAAACACAAATATGCTGCTGGGACAACAACATTCCATAGTAAAAACAGCAGTGGAGACTGTTCGGCGACAACTTATGAAGCGCAGAGGTGTACTTCTTGCGGCTATGTAAAAACAAGTGATGAAATTGTGCTGAAATGGTATGGAAAATGTCCGCATTGATGAAGGAAAGGGGAAGATTGTATGGGAAGAAATTACGGATTATCTAATACGGAAATGCTGATTATGGAGCTGCTGTGGCGGACGGGGGAACCTATGTCTTTTAAAGAGATCATGGACGTAGCACAAAATGAATGGAAAAAAACATGGAAAGCACAAACCTTAAATACGTATTTGATCAATTTACAAAAAATCAAAATGGTAGGAACAGACAGAAGTTCTACACATTATATGTATTATGCATTGTGCAGCAAGGAGGAGTTGATCCATAACTGGACACGTCATTTAGTAGAGGAATGCTTTGACAATTCCATCAGCCGGCTGTTTGCTGCCTTTATAGGCGACAAAAAATTGTCTGAGGAAGAGGCAGAAGAATTAAAGAAATTATTGTGAATGGTATAGGAGGTATTTATTGATGGTAGGGGTTTCTTATGGGAGTTATTCTTCGGCAGCAGGGCAGTTAAAATATCAGGCAGCGAATAGCAGCAAAAAAAGCAGCAGGAACGGTACCTATGGGACAAATGTGTCTCATGAGGAGCGCTATATTAAAACTGTATCGAGAGGAAATTTTGAAACCTGTGCCGAAGTGGATAAAATACCATGTAAGTATGCGCTCAAGGATGAAAAAGCGATTGGATGGCACTGGAAGGCTCCAGGGATAGAATACAGATTTTTTCATGCGGCCGAATCCACAGAGGAGAATCCGGTACTGGTTGCAAGAGGTGTAGATGAGCATGGAAAGTTATTTGAAGAAAAAATAGATGTGAAGCAGATTGATCCTTACAATACCACCCCTCTTGAAATAGACGCGCTGGCATATTTTAAACCGGGAGAGTATCATAAGATCAGTACCAGCAATCTCTATGGGAAGGAAGATGTGGGGATAAACGAACGGTTTGATTTTGTTGCCATGATTCGGGAGAGGCTTGCGTCCTGCAGCAGGCTGCATTTATCGAAAGAAGCCGCCTGGCATGAAAAGGATCTGGATTTCGTGCTTGGCTTCACGGAAAATCGTACCAGGGCGGATCGGATTGGAAACCATATTGAATTGGGGCCAGATATTTTCAGTGATTTTGCCGAAGAAAATAAAAGAAAATTGGAACTATATTCCGAAGCAGCAAGAGAGCGGATGATATCTGGTATGGCAAGAAAATGCTCCGAAAGCAGAACTTGGAAAATAAGATAGAAGAACAGCGGGAGACTGGCCCGAGCACAAGCCGAAGCTGCAGAAGTAAAAGGTATCGGGGCGGTATCTCAAGCAAAGGGAAGGGGCAGCTCGGCATTTTTTTCTCTAAGTAATGTAAAAGGAGCAGCTAAAAATATGAAGATAGATAGGATTGAAAATCAGGGGTTAAATGCAAAACCATATTGCTATAATACTAAAGAGCCAAATTCGTTCTCTGAATATATTTATAAAGCAAATGAAAGGATTGATATTAAAACAGATCCATGGCAGATATTACGGAATAAATATCCCGATGTAGTATATAATGTGGGTGATATTGCAATGCTTGATAAAAATAATTTAATACCATATAGACAGGATTTTCCAGTATCAAAACTTTTTGAGGAAAATATCGATTTAGAAAAATTGGCATTATGGAAACCAAAGATAAACTCAAATATTCCTACAGGATTCGAAGATTATATTCAAGCTGACAGGGAACGCATTCCAAAAGGAACACGTGCAGTTATGATTCATCCTGATGTAAAGGACAGAATGGAAAAAGATATACAATATGCAAATGATATACTTAGTAAAGTTGATAATTTTTTTCAAAGAGAAATTATGATCAATGAGCAATTAATACCTGGATGTACTTTGGGAATGAACCAATTTGTCGCAGTAGATGCAGATGGGAATATAGGATATAATTGTTCAGTGACTCATGGGACAAATAATTATGAAGAACCCTGGCAGAAAAATATAACGCCATCATTAATCAGAGAAATGGAAGATTTATATAAGGAAGTGGATATAACATCAAAAAGCGAGTCGATACAGCCTATAGAGAACAGCTTTAAATTAGATATGGCAGCAAACAATAACATAGAGGATTATCAAAGTATATTATGGATAGCGAGTGAAGAAATGTGGAAGAAAAAGTATTTACTCTCTAATATATGAGGATTGCCCGATTCCTTTTCAAATAAAAATCAACTTCAGCAGCTTTGAAACAATATAGAAAAGGGAATCTGGCTAAAAGGGGGGAGAAATCATGCGGGCCATGATATGTGATGATGAAAAAAATACATGTACAGAATTAGAGCAGATATTGATAAGCTACACTTTAGAGCGGGGAGTAAAGTTAGACGTGGATGTTTTCTTTTCAGGGGATTCCATGATTTCATATTTACGTGAAAAGGAAGCTCCGGATATTCTTTTTCTGGATATTGAGCTTCCCGGGGCAGATGGGGTCGTAGTCGGTGATTATATACGGAGCGTGCTAGAAAACGAACAGGTTTATATTATTTATATATCTTCTAAGGAACAGTATGCATTGCGGCTTTTCCAAAACAGACCGTTTGATTTTCTGATAAAGCCATTGGAGAAAGAAACAATATTTCATGTACTTGATAAGATTTATCGGCTTGCTGGAAAAAGCAATCATTGCTTTGAGTATCAGAATAAAGGAAACGTATTTCGTATTCCGTATGGGGATATCTTGTATTTTCAAAGTGTTGACAGAAAGATACAGACTGTCATGAGAAAGGAAATGAGAAGCTTTTATGGAAAACTCGCGGATATCGGAAAAAAACTTCCTGAGGCTGTATTTTTGGGCATCCACAAATCATATTTGATTAACTATAATTATGTAAAAGAATACACGTATGAATGGGTAAAAATGATAAATGGAGATATCTTGAACATCAGTAAGGTAAACAGGGCAGCAGTACGCAGGAAGATATTGGAGAGAGAAACGGATGAATTTAGAAATTAGTGATGTGATTCTCATTTTAGTGAGTAATATAGTTCGATTTTATGCGTTAAAGCGTTTTGTTGATACTTTTTTTGCAAAAGAAGGTTGCAGCTGTAGACATATGGAGATTTTGTATGGCATTGCCAATTTTTGGACGATCATCATATACTATATTTTTAGGTCTCCGGCTTACAATATTTTTTCAAATTTGATTGCGTTTTTTGTTGTAGTACTGCCATATCAGGTCAAACTGTCGCGAAAAATCGTGCTTGTCCTTTTGACGTATGCAGTAAATATTTTGATTGATATTATTGTTGTGTTTTCGTTAGCAAAATATACGGTAGGAGGAGAAGTGGATCAGGTTTATGGATGTGTAACAAGTTTGGGAATGTTAATAGTAGCCGTTATCTTAGAAAAGACAATGTTGGTGAAAAATGAGAGTAACCTGCCAACGCTTTACAGGATAGCGCTTGGATGTGTTCCAACTGTGAGCATTTTCTGTATCCACTATACAGTTATGGCTGATATAAGCCAAAAGATGAAAGCGGTTATAGTTTCCTCAGGAATATTATTTATAAATCTCCTGATTTTTTATTTATATAACTCGTTAGAACATTTTTATTCTGCGCGTATCGAAAAGCAGTTATTTGAGCAGATGGTAGAAGTATATGCGAATCAGCTCGATCTAGTCAGAGAGTCACAGAAACAGGTAAATGCGTTACGGCATGATATGAAGCATCATATAATAGAACTATCAGCTCTGGCGAGAGCGGAAAAAGGAAATGAAATTATAGAATATTTACATGGAATGGAAAAGTTTATGCTGAATCAGAAAGAGCATGTTTCAACGGGAAATAATGAAATAGATGGTGTGCTGAATTATCTGCTTCAAAAAGCATATGAAATTTTAGAACATGTAGATATAAAAATCACCATACCGGATGAAATTTACTGGACGAATTTTAATGTCTGTGTAATTTTAGGCAATCTGGTTGATAATGCGATTCGCGAAGCTGGTAAGTCGGAAGAAAAATATCTCGAAATAAATATCCGATCAAAACAGGGGATTCTGCTGGTCTTTATAGAAAACAGTTATGCAGGCAAGATTATGATGCATGATAATAAAATCAAATCTTCACAGCAAAATCTCGCGATACATGGAATTGGACTTGAAAATGTAAAGAAGATAGTACAGGAAAATGGCGGAGAAATGAATATTGAGTATTCACAGGAAAGGTTCAAAGTACAAGTTCTTTTATATTTATCAAATTTAAAATAATATTTAAGTGTAGCTGACTCATTCGAGCAGCTCTATTTTATAAAAGGTCAATTTCTGCAAAAATGTAGGTCGTTTTCACCAAGATAGATTTTTGTGGAAGACAAGGTGGTATTATTTAAGAAAAACGGAAGAGAGGTGAATGATATGGATACCATACAATTTTGCTGACAGCAAGTTTGATTTTGGCAGGAAAATGGAAGTATAAAAAGGAGTGACGAGTCATGACAATATCAGAAAAAATTGCCGGATTGCCTGTGGCAGTGAACATTGCGGAACCATTTCAGGCGCAATTAACCCAGGCAAAGCCGGAGAATGGCCGGACGTCCGGTGTGACAGGCCACACAGAGCAATCGACACCATCGACAGAAACGTATTCTTCTCTGACAAAATCTTTATATGCCGCCGACAGCTCCGATTATTCAAAAGCGGATGCAGTCAATAAGCAATGGAGAAAGATGAATACAGTGAACCTGTTCGATGTTTTAAATGGTACGGCGGATACTTCGAACAGGACCTTAAGTGCCGGGGATGTGGAAAAAATGCTCCGGCAGGGCGGTCTGCTGGACGAAGTGAGCGATACCGATTTCAGTATGCTCAAATTCGAGTTTTCCGGACTTGGATTCGAATCAGGAGCATCTTACCGATCCGTAGCTTCCGGAGAATTTCGTAAAAATGTAGAGTACCTTGCTTCGCGTTATGCGGCCATGGAGGATAAGATCAAAACAACCTATACAGGAACAGAGCAAAAAGAGCGGCTGGACCGATTGAATGAGATGTATGAGACGACCCTGGAAAGAGCGGCAAAAAGCTATTCTGAGATCGTAGGAGGCATTCTGGAAGACTACGGTGTTTCCGGGGAGAAGGAAAAGATCTACCAATCCTTCAAAAGCGGTGTGGATCAGAAGGCCGCAGAGTACAGGACATTTTTGGAGCAGAACAAGGGCTTTACAGGATTAGAGGGCACAGAAGACGAATGGCTTTTGAAGGATGATGAATACATTGCGGCCAGGCTGCGTGCTCAGGGGAATATTTCCGGGGCAAATGCTTCAAAAAGCGGAGAGTATTCCCTCCAGGAACTGGATGCGCTGGGGCAATATGCTTCCAGCCTTTCCGAAATGGCGGCAAAGGCTAATCCCTATGAGACGAATGAGGAAAGAATCGGTTTGGATCTTGCTGTGCTTGCAATGAAAACGGATCTATTAGGGAAAGAAGGAAACAGGAGCTCTGCGTTTCAGGCGACCTTGCAGAAAGCGCTGGGCGGATATCTGAATGCCTTTTTAGAGGAGTTCAGCCGTAAGCTGGAAAATAATCGGAAGAATGCACGAACCGCATATGATATTCAGGGAAATGCCGGACTGGATCAGAATGCTGTGTGGAGCGTATACGATAAAACAATGGAGCAGTACCGCCTTTCCGGTAATGTGATGGAAGCATTGATCAAAGGGGCGGAATCTGGAAGGGCACAATATGCAGAAAAAATGGAATCAAGTCATATGAAGGAAATTTACAGATATAAGAACAGCGGATCTTATTGGAATGACTTTTTCGGAAATTCATCAGATCGAAAAACAGGTTCTTATCATCAAAGCGGAAGCATCTATGAGCAGTATATGATGGGGTGGTTGGATTTCAAAAATAGTTTAGGGAAGGGGGAGAGTGTGAGGATGAATTTATCATTGAAACCGATTGACTCCTATTCGATAAATCAAAGTGGAAATTGGGTAAGTACAAATGTATAAGAGAAGAATTTACTTATGACAAGAAATATTACAGAAAATCCATTAATAAATAACGTTTTATATAAGCAAGTTATTCAGAAAGAATACGTTACAGAAATTGAATTCGGCAGCAGAAGAACAGAAAAAAGATATACAGGTAGAACTCGATCGAGTAATTCAAGAACTTAAACGGAAGGATACAGATACCTATCGTGATAGTCATGCTTACCGTAGACAATGTAAAAAAGATAGAACCGGCCAGCCGTGGGGATATTGGCTGGCCGGTTCTGGTGGTCAATATGCAGGCCGTGGGCTTCGGCGGTGGCCGGGCGGGTCAATTCATTGCTGTAAAAATGCTGATTGAATAGGTCAAACATTTCCTCAGTCTTCTTTACGATTTCGGATATATTGAGCATTGGCATGTCCTCCTAAAATCATGTTTTAATTCTGTGTGACACATCTTACATATTTTAGGGGAATTGTCAAAGATTGCGACAAGATATGGCATTTTACGTGACGGTGTACTGGTTGAAGAGATTGGTGCTAAGCAGTTGGACGTAACATGCAGGCGGTATCTCCAGCTTACAGTGGATGACGCTCAGAGGACGGCAGTGATTTTGGCAGAAAAACTGGGTATTTCAAGTACTGTCATGGATTCGCATACTGTATGTGTTTTTGAAAAGCTAGACACAACCGAAGAAATCAATTATGCAGTCGCAGTAAGTGGAATTGCCTTGAAAGAAAGCCGTTTTGCGGGGGAGGATTTAGAAAGCTACTTCATGGAAAGAACGGGTGTGAGTTCTCTGCCGGGAGGTGGTTTCAATGCGTAATCTTTTATATGGTGAATGGTATAAATGGAAAAAGAATAAAGCTTTTTGGATATGCCTGCTATCTGCATCGGGCATGATACTTCTTGTATATTTGACCATGACGGCAGCTGGTCAGGCAATGGGTGCCACCGGGGATGTTTTGAAGGAAACCGGTATTTCCGGCATGGCGGCGCAGTTTGCAGGCGGAGGGCTTGTAACGATGTTTGGTGCAATTTTTCTCTGCATCTGGGTGGTAAGCGATTATACCCATGGAGCAATGAAGAATGTAGTTGGCAAAGGTTATTCCAGAACGCAGGTATTTCTGGCAAAGCACCTGTTCGGAACGGTGATCACTCTGATTATGAATCTGATCATTTTCCTTGTGATTTTGACAATCGGATTAATCCTGATCGGAATGCCGGACAAAGGCGGATTATTTTTTCAGGATCTGCTTATCTATTTCGGCCTCCAGCTGCTGTTTGGATCCGCTATCAGCAGTATAGTCATTGCTGTCTGCGAGTGGAGCCGAAATATGGCAGCCGGGATTGGGATTACGATGGCAGTGCTCATATTTTCCCCGTTGCTGGTACAGGTAATGGATTTACTGCTATCTGCGCTGCGGTTAAAAATATCAATCAGCAGATATTGGATACTGAATCTTATGACAGATTGCCCCACAGAAGCATTTCCATTGAGATTTTTGGTTCGTGGAATTTTGATGTCGGTTATCTGGACACTGTTGCCTCTGGCAATAGGTGCTGCACATTTTCGGAAAACCGATATCGGATAAAGACAGTATGAGTATGGAGGCAGACGTATGATGAATATAAAAAACTGTGGGGAGGGAAACTCTGGTCGGTTATTATGCAGCGACAGTCTGCTAACATGGAAACAAAGAAGTCTTTCCAATTCTGTTCATTTAGTGAAATGAAAATGAAGGATTGCCAGCAAATTTGCGAACGCATTCCAATCGGTCTATGGGGAGCTCCCGACAGCGCTGTTCGTTGCCAATGATTCTATGGCTGTCGGGTGTTATAAGGCGGCGTATGAGCTCGGGATTTCTATTCCGGGATCCGCTTACCACGGTACGGTTCTACATGGAGTTAATGGGAGAATATGCGGTACGTATGTTGGAAGAGCGAATCGTAAGCGGCAGAGAGATCAGCGTGAAAGTGACGGTGCCCACGAAGCTGTACGTCAGGGACCGTGTAAGCCGGATGAGTAAACTGCCTGCAGGTTCGTTTTTTCAGCCGGATGACAGCTTTAAATCATAGGAATTTCATAGACTATAGGGACCAAATTAACCGTATTTGTTCCGAATTAACGACAGAGATTGACACTTTCTGTCGTTTTTTTTATGCTTTATCACAGATTTTATGAGAAGGAGAGATATATATGATACTGCATTGTAATGATAGAGTTTATGGATTTTCGGTCAACGACATCCGTCCTGCAGTAGAACAGGACGGGGTGCTTTATGAGTTTACACATGATCGTACAGGAGTAAAGTTGGCATGGTTATCGAGAAAGGAGGAAAACAAAACCTTTTGTATCGGATTCGCAACCATTCCGGATAATGACTGTGGGATGTTCCATATCCTGGAGCATGCGGTACTGAATGGCTCGAAGCGTTATCCGGTGAAGGAGCCTTTTGTAGAATTAATGAAAAGCTCTATGCAGACATTCCTCAACGCCATGACATTTCCGGACAGGACATTGTATCCGGTATCCAGCCGCAATGAGAAGGATTTTGAAAACCTGGTTCGGGTTTATATGGATGCGGTGCTGCATCCTCTGGTTGTAGAGAATCCAGAGATATTTTATCAGGAGGGCTGGCACTATGAGCCGGAGCCATCTGGAAACGGGTATATCCGAAATGGAGTAGTGCTTAATGAGATGAAGGGAGCATATTCTTCGGGCGATGCTATCCTGCAGCGGGAGATGAAAAGGCTGTTATATCCGGATACTTGCTACCGTTATGAGGCGGGAGGTTTTCCGGAAGATATTTCCAGGTTAAGTTATGAACAGCTTGTGGAATATCATAGGAAATATTATCGACCTTCAAATGCATATATTTTTTTGGACGGAGAGCTTCCTGTGGAGAGGATTTTGTCTATTTTAGACATGGAATATCTGAAACAATATAAAAGGGAGCCTGTAGAGACGGAAATATCTATTCAGAAAAAAACAGCACCTGCTGAGGCGGTCGTGCCATATCCGTCCATACCCGGTCTTCCTGAAGAAAAGGCGGCACAGATGGGATTTGGTTATGTGGCCGGGACCTTTGATGAGAAGGAGAAACTGTGTGCGGCGGCAATGCTGGCGGAGTATCTGGCAGGAGATCAGGATGCACCTCTTAAGAAAGCAATTCTTGAACAGGAACTTGCACAGGATGTGGAGGTTTTTCTATATGATGGAATAAAGCAGCCGTTCCTGCTGTTTTTGATGCGTAATACAGATAAGAACCGTAGAGATGAGATCAGCAAAGTACTTCGGGAGACACTGCAGGGTATAGTCCGATGCAGAATCGATAAGGATCGAATGAAAGCAGTGTTGAACCGTATGGAGTTTCAAGCAAGAGAGCAGGAGTTCGGTTGGGTTCCTGAGGGAGTTGGATTGGCACTCAAGCTGATGGGGGACTGGATGTATGGATTGGATATCATGGAGGATCTTAAAAGTGAATCGGTATTTACATTCCTTCGGGGGAGTCTTGAGAACGGATATTTTGAAAATATAATAGAAGAAATGATTCTGTCCAGTGAAAATCAGGCGTTTGTCTGTCTGACTCCGAGCGAGGATATCATGGGCGAACGGCTTCTGCGGGAGAAGAAAGAGATTAATGGAATGACCAAAGGATGGAGTGAACAGGAAAAGGGGGAGGAGGCACATAAGCTTAGGAAGCTGAAGTAGCGTCAGACGACGCCGGACGAACCGGACAAGCTCGCGTTGATTCCCTCTTTAAAACTGTCAGATGTGGAATCGGAACCGGAGTACCTGCCGATGAAGCAGTTTCAGGAAAAGGAAATGACACTGTGGATACATGAGCTGCCGACGAGAGGGATCGTGTATGTGACGCTTTATTTTCCGCTTCCGTTACTGGAGAAAGAAGAACTTTCAAAAGTATCTTTTCTGTGCGGACTTCTGGGTGAACTTAGGACGGCAGGAATGAGTTCCGAGCAGTTAAAACTAAACACAAAGACCGATCTGGGGCGGTTGAATTTTTCCATGCAGTATTATCAGGATCAGGAGTGCAGGGAGAGATGCAAGGCGTACTTCCAGGTAGATTTCAGTGTGTTGAAGGAGAAGCTGGGGAAAATACCAGAATATGCAGCAGAAATATTGTTGGGTACGCAGTTTGATGAAAAAGAGCGTGTCAGGGAGATTTTGATCCAGGCTATTGAAGGTATGCGTCAGAATATTCTGGGGGCAGGACACCATGCCGCTATGCGTCGCGCAGGAGCACATATTTCAGCGTCAGGGGCGGCTGCGGAGTACAGCGGAGGAATGACCTGTTATCAGTGGATGAGGGGAATTTCTGGAAATTATGAAAAAGAATATGAGCATCTTGTGGAAGACTGGAGACTGTTATGCCGGAGAATATTTACGTGTAACGGCCTGATTATCAGTATGACCGGCGGGGACGACAGTGAATTTGCGAGAAGGCTTTGGAACGTATTTCCTAAAGGGGAGAAAAAACCGGCATACGCCGTATATGAACCGGAGAGCCTTGACAGGGAAGGAATTGAGATTCCATCGGAGGTAGCGTATGCCGTATGCAGTGCCGGCATGACGGAAGATACGGTATACGGCAGGATGAAGGTGCTTGCGAGATATCTGACTTTAAACTATTTGTGGAACCGTATACGGGTGCAGGGCGGTGCATATGGTACAGGGCTGCAGGTCAGCGACAGCGGAATGGTTTCTTTTTACTCCTACCGCGATCCAGATGCAGCCGGAAGCCTGCGCGTGTACCGGGAGGCGCCGGAGGTTATGAGGAAAATTCCTGGCGGGCAGCAGAATATCACGGGTGTCATATTAGGGACACTGGCGGAGGATGCACCGCTTCGCTCGTCAAGAGAGCAGGGGGCATTTGCCGACCGTCAGCAGATGTTAGGAGTATCTTACGAGCAACGGTGCAGACGGAGGAATGAGATCTTATCGATGACACCGGAGAAGCTGGCAGGGATGGCGGAAAGCCTTGAGGATATGCTGAATCATGAGAATATATGTGTGGTTGGCGGCGCTATGCAGATTGAAAAATGTGGAATCACGCAGATAGAAAAGCTTTAGATGGGAGAAAATGATATGGAAAACAGAAAGTTGATGAAATTATATGATTTCCGCAGTTTTAAACTGCCGGAAAAGCTGCTGGAAATCACCGTGGATACAGAGAGGCTGGATAAGGCTGTTGCAGAGGCGGCAGGAAGGTTTTTGACAATCGAGATGACAGACGGAGGAATAAAGGAAGGGGACTTTGTGGTTGTGGAAACAGCGCCGGCTGATGAGGGAGATAACGGCGCTGATTACCGTGACCGGGCAGAGATTGTACCCGGACATATACAGGTTAATGTCGGAAAAGGGTTCTATGATTTTAAGTGGGAACAGTCTTTGGTCGGGAAAAAGACAGGGGAACAGGTGATGCTCCCTAAACGGGGAAAGAATCAGCCGGGAACCATCATGCAGGTAAAGCGCAGAGTCTATCCGGAGCTAACGGATGATATCATAAAGCAGCTGTCTATAGAAGGTATTAACACGATACCGGAATACAGGGCATATCTGAAGCAGGAGATGATCTCAGAGGAAAAGATGCGTAAATCCGGAGGTGTGAATGCATGGGTTTTAAAGGAACTGACAAGATCCAGTGTTTTTGGGGATTTGAATGAAGAAATTACGGCTTTCAAGGAAGAGTTTAAAGAGGAAGTCAGGGAACGGGCGGAAAGATTCCAGATGTCCTATGAAGAGATGAAGAAGCAATATATAGAGATGGGAGCTACAGAAGAAGTGTTGAAGGAATGCTTTACTTATGAGATTTACCAGAAGACAGCCTATGCAGATTATCTGAACGGGCGTATTCAGGAATAATATGAAGATAAGTACAGGGTGGTGTATGAATGAAAAGAGTAGAAGATAACAATCGTCTGCAGATGATGTCCAGTGATGAGAAGGGAATCGAGACCGAAAATAAGGAACAATCCTGGAAACCATTTTTTCATCTGCTGCGTTCAGTGAAACTTCCATGGGCACTGATCATTGTGTGTACTTTGGTCAATCTGCTGCAGAGCCAGTTGGGGCTTTTGTTCCCGCAGTATACGGAGAAAATATACGCCGGTGATTTCAGCAGAGAAATCGCGGGGACGGCAGTGGCAGTAGTCTTAGGAAAAGCCTTATGTATGGCTGTGTATCAATATGTGGGGAGATATACTTCGCATCTGAATCAGATGCGTTTCCAGAATTATATATGGAGAAAGCTTTCAAGGCTTCCCTTATCGTATTTTGAGAAGCATGAACCAAGAGACCTGATCAGTCGGAACACAGAAGATACCTTGACGGTCGGTGAATTTCTGTCTTATGGTATTTCCCGTATTCTGAGCACAGTATATGGTTTTGCGGGGGCCTTTATCTTGATTTTTGGATATGACTGGCGTCTTGCGGCGTCTATGGCAGTGTGTTTGCCGCTGTGTTATATAGTCGGTGTGATCGCTGGACGGTATTACTTTAAGATGAACAATCGGCTGCAGGGAAAACTGGCGGATATGACGAGATATTTTTCGGCTGTTCTTCCTTATATTACGCTTGTTAAGCTGTTCGGCCAGGAAAACCGTGAAGAAAAAAACGGTGAGGACTGGATTGAGCGTTATTATAAAACAAGTTTTTGTAATACGCTGGTTTCCACAGCGGTTTCCTTTGCGACTACGATGACAACTGTTCTGCAGACGCTGGTGATCATACTGATGGGTGTATGGTTGGTACGAGACGGTTCTATTGATATTGGAGACTGGATTGCTTTTTATATGTATGCGAATATGCTGAATAACAGTTTCACGATTATTATGAATATCTGGGGAGAACTGAAGCGGAATCAAGGTTGTTGTGCAAGGATTGCCGCCGTGACCGGTATCCCTGCCGAGGAAAATCCTGGAACCCTTGGTGCCGGCGAGATAAGCGGAGATATGGAATTTAGAAATATAACATTTGCCTATCATGAGAAAAAGGTACTGGATAATGTAAGCTTTACCGTACCTTACGGAAAAATGACTGCTGTGGTGGGTCCTTCGGGAGCCGGTAAATCGACGATTCTTCATCTGGCAGAACGTTTGTATACGCCGGATGAGGGACAGATTCTCTGGGGGCAGAAGGCGGCAGGGGAATATGAACTGCACAGCTGGCGCCGTGCGATTGGCTATATCCCGCAGGATGCTCAGCTGTTTGCCGGGACTATACGGGAAAATATCATGCAGGGAGTGACTGGAGATATTGGTGAGGAACAGGTGCGAAGGGCAGCCATGCAGGCGGATGCGCTTGAGTTTATCGAAAGTTTTGAGAAGGGTTTTGATACTGAGGTAGGCGAGAACGGGACGAAACTTTCCGGAGGGCAGAGACAGCGTATTGCGATTGCCAGAGCGCTTCTGATGAACGCACGTATACTTATCCTTGATGAGGCAACGTCAAATCTGGATGCAGAGGCGGAATATGCTATTGGACAGACCCTGAAGGAACTGAGGAAAGACCATACAATACTGATGGTTGCACATCGTATGGATAGGGTTAAAGATGCAGATCAGATTATTGTCATGGAACACACCCGTATCCAGGGAAGCGGAACACATGAAGAACTGATGCAGTCGAATGAGCTGTACCGGCAGATGGTAGATCTTCAGGCAGAGAGGATTGCAGTTTAGGAGGTGAAAAGAATGGGACAGAATAAAAAACAAAAACAAGAATGGAAACCGTTTTTTCATCTGCTGAAGGAGGCAAAGCTACCCTGGGGATGGTATGTTTTTAATATCGCTGCATCGCTTGTCTGTTCTACAGTAATGGTGAAGATGCCCCAGGTTGCCGGTAAGATCATGGCAGGGGAGATATTTGATTCGGGATTGGTGGCCTTATATATTGCAGTGACGATAGGGGGCGCCTTTGCAAGTCTTCCGATTTCGGTTCTGGATTCCTGGATATCTCTGCGGGCAGACCGGAATCTGCGCAAAATCGTGTGGAAAAGGATTATCCATCTGCCTATGAAAGAAGTTGACGCCATGCCGCCGACTTCTCTGGTCAGCCGTGTGACTTCAGACACATCGACAATCAGCTATACGCTCAGCTATATATTTTCCATGTTCAATAACGTATATAGCCTGGTACTGATGCTGATCACGATCGCAGGTATGAACATGAAGATATTTCTGATGATGGGACTTCTGGTTCCATGTATAATGCTTGCCAACATCCCGTCTCACTTTATGTACCATGCGCGGGATGAACAGCAGAATGCCGCAGCTTCTTATACGAATTTTCTGGCCGAGCGTCTCAGTGCGCTGCGGCAGATTAAAGTATGTGCGTCAGAAGAAAAAGAAGATATAAGGAATGATGAGGCGGCGAAGGCTTGTTTCAGAGCCAGAATCAAACTGGCAAAGCTAGATTTTATCTCTCAGCCGCTGATATACGGGATGGACGCCGTGGTGCAGGCAGTGGTATTGATCTATGGAGGATATCTGCTGAATGCAGGTGAGATCAACAGTGAAGTAATGGTTTCCCTGTTCATGTATGCTGCTATGCTTCCGACATATTGTTATCAGTTTGTCTTCTGCTGGCAGAATATCAAACAGTCCCAGGGCGCCGCGAGAACGGCGGGGAAGCTTGTGCAGACAGAGCCGGAGAAGATGCAGCGGAAGCAGTCTTTTGCCATTCCGGATGCAGATTTGCGCCTGGAGGATGTCTGTTTTGCCTATGAAGATAAAAAACAGGTGCTTGACCATGTCAGTATGGAGATACCTAGAGGAAAAGTGACAGCCATTGCAGGACCATCCGGGTCGGGAAAGACAACAGTGTTAAAGCTTCTGGAACGGCTGTATCAGCCGGATTCCGGGCGGATTATGTTTGGCGGCAGGGAAGCGGAGGACATTCATCTGGATGAATGGCGTGCGTCATTTGGGATGGTCCCGCAGAACAGCCCGTTACTGTTCGGGACTGTCCGGGATAATATTACATACGGCATAGAAGGGAACGTATCAGAGAAAGAAATGGATAGGGCTTTAGAGGCCGCTAATGTGAGAGAAATTATTGAGCGCATGCAGGATGGAATGGAGTCAGATATAGGAGATGTGGGAAGCAGGTTGTCTGGCGGGGAAAGGCAGAGGATCGCGCTTGCACGGATGATACTCAAAGATCCGGAGTATCTCCTGTTAGATGAGGCAACTTCAAGCCTGGATGCCCATAATGAGAGCAGGATTATGAAGGCGTTGGGAATTCTGATGAGAGGCCGGACCAGCGTGGTGGTGGCGCATAATCTGCGTACTATAAAACATGCAGACCACATTATATTCATGGAAAAAGGAAGGGTTGTCAGTACAGGAACTCATGACAGCCTGTACAGGAACAATGAAAAATACAGGCGTTATGTGGATCTGCAGAGAGTATAACAGATATGGATGAATAAGATCTGAAGACAGAACAATTACAAGCGTATTGTTGTATGAAGAAGTTTAGGAGGAGAAGGAAAATGGTGAAAGATCAGCATGTTGTATATAAGACAAACGGTAAAGTGTGCGCTGGAGAGATTCATTTTGATGTAGTAAACGGAGTCTGCCACAATGTTGTGTTCGTTGGAGGATGCCGGGGGAATACTCAGGGAGTGGCGGCATTAGCGGAGGGACTGCGTATAGAAGACGTGGAAAAACGCCTGAAAGGAATTGAATGCCATGGTGCAGATTCCTGTCCAAATGAACTTTCGAAGGCTGTCAGGCAGCTTATGGAACAGGGAATGTGATAAGAAAACAGTAATAGAAAACTGCCGCAGGGAGATGCTCCCGCGGCAGTTTTCTTGACAGTATGCAGTTGAAAATGTTATGCTTTTACAAAAAGTGAGGGAGGGGCAGGTTACAATGAAGAGAATTCCGATCCGTGTTCTTCTGGTAGATGATGAACCCCTGGTCCTGGAACAATTGAGGCAAAGATTTTTGAATTGGCAGGGATTTGAGGTGGCAGGAGCTGTCAGGAGTATGGAAGAGGCAGTTACCTTTTTACAGACAGAAGAGGTTCAGCTTGCGTTTTTGGATATCCAGATGAAAGGAAAGAATGGGTTTGCCCTGGCTTCCTATATCCGGAAGTATTTTCCGCAGATATTGATGGTATTCCTGACTGGACATGCAGGTTTCGCATTAGAGGGTTATGATTATGAACCGGTGGATTTCCTTGTTAAACCGATTATTAATGAGCGGTTTGCCCAGACTCTAAAACGGGTGGAGAGAAAGCTTGCAGGAATCAGTGATGAGACCCGAAAACTGCGTATTGGATTCTATACGGATAAGGGATACTGTCTGTATGATGTGGAGAATATTCTGTATCTGGAAAAGGAAGAGCGGAAGGTAAGCATTGTTGATAAGAGCGGGGAAGGGGTGCGGTCGGGGAATTCTATGCAGGAGATGGAGGAGATCCTGACGGATTATGGCTTTTTCCGATGTCATCAATCCTATCTTGTCCCACTGTCAGAGATTTTGGGAATTGAACAGGAACGTTTCGGCAGGGCGTACCGCCTTAGCCTCAGAGGAACAGATAAGAAGATTCCTCTAAGCCGGAGACGATATTATGAACTTAAGGAGATTCTTCAAAGACAGGGGACAAGAATTTATTAGTGGAAGGAAGGTGATGAAGATGACAGTACGTTTACAGAGGATTTGGCGAAGGGAAGACAGCAATGGATGAGGTTGTAAAATTAGCAGGCAGAATGGTACCGGCATGTGTATACATGGCAGGCCTGGCAGTTATGTCTGGCAGTATTAGTTTGTGTCTGGCAGGTATACGGTTTGGAAGGAAGCGTTCGGTATCCTGCGGGAAGATGGGTATGGCTGGTTATTTTTATTCTGGCTGGTAAGGTTGGGAAACAGATTTGGAGGCCGATATGGGTTTACTCAGCAGTTTTTGCATTGGCTTTTGGTGGAGCGTGCATTGTTTTTTTCATGCGGCTGTCGCTGTTGCCGGAGGAGTCTGAGATACTATTTCCAGCTGATAAAAAACAACAACGAAAAATCAGGGTACATGTATGGGTTGGAACCACGATATGGCTGTTATACCTGGCATGGCTGTTGTTTTTGGTGATTTGTATTGAGCATTTTGATATAAGGGAACAGATTTTGATTTTCTTTTTCTCGCTGACAGGAGTGGCTGAGATCATTTATTTTGAAAATCTGTCTGTAAAGAGTGCTTATGAGCGGATAGAGACTCTCATTGATAAGGAATATCAGGCGGAGATGTTGAATTATATGCAGATTATACGATCCCAACGACACGATTTTAATTTTCATATGCAGGCTGTTGCGGGTATGATTGAGAATGGACGCTATGAAGAATGCAGTCGGTATGTGCAGACAATGGTGGAAAATGTAGGCAGGCTTAATGATCTGCTGCCGCTCAGTAATCCTGCGGTTTCTGCTTTGATCAATACCTTTACGGAGCTTGCGGCTTCCAGAGGAATCCGCCTGGAGGTACAGATTCTGGATGATTTGAGCCGGGCTGTATGTACAACGTATGAGATGAATACGATCATTGGAAATCTGTTGCAGAATGCGGTAGACGAGACAGAGAACAAAGAGGCTGATCTGCAGTTTATCAGGTTACTGGTAATGCATCGGAGCAGATACCATATTATAAAAGTGTCAAATCCCTGTGAAAAATCGGATAAGGAGTTTCAGAAGATATTCACGCCTGGTTATACAACCAAGCAGCTGCATGAAGGTATCGGTCTTACAAGCGTGAAGAAGATAACAGCCCGCTATGGCGGAACAGTGTATTCAGAGCATGAACCGGGAATTATCCATTTTATTGCGAAGCTGCCTTATGGAAGCAGTTAGGAATTGTTTCGGGGATTCTTGGTATTTCAGACGGGAGGGGCAATCCGTTGCAGGTTCGGAAGTATCTGAAAGATGTGGCGGGAGTGTTGGAGTAATTCGTTAAGAAAAACAGGATACTGTTAGCTTTTTCTTGATATACATGGCATAAAATTATCTGGCAGGCAGATTGGGGAGGAGAGGTTCCATGCATAAAGATACGAAATGGGCAAAGCAGATTATTGCCATGCAGGAGGAAGACGGAAAGTGGGGATCCTTCCATACGCTTTCAGTTTCTTCCGGGAGGCCGATTACAACAGAACAGGCACTCAGGCGGCTGGAACGTTTAGGGGCAGAATACATGACTGGCGGCGGTGATGACTTCTACAGAAAGGTAGGTTATGAAGAAGGTATACACTGGCTCCATTGGAAAAAGCAGAGAATGATTTGAAGGGATGACAAAAATATGAAGATTGAAAAGTAAATAATAACCGGGAATGGTATCATGCACATAAAGTGGAAAGTGAAGCGGTATACACACAGTTTGAGAATCTTCGCTTTTTTACCCCAAGTGAAAAAGGGAAAGCTTAATAAATGCAGTAAATTTACAAGTTATGCTATGAATGGACATAATTGGCTAATGGAGGTGTGTTAATGAAATACGAAATAGCAAAAAAAGAGAACATTGAACAAATTTATCAATTGGTACAGAACACGATTAACGCTATTTATCCTTTATATTATCCTCAAGGAGTAGTTGAATTTTTCCGTGGGCTTCATTCAAAGGAAAGCATTGCTGCAGATATAGAAAATGTACCGGATGACGGATCCGGCCCATTCCGCATATACGGACAAGGAAGCTTTTATAAAACGGAATTCTGCCATTTATGAGGGAATAGAGATTGAAAATGTCCGGGTCGAGGTACTGGAAAATGACAGAAATAATAGCAGGGAACAGGATAACGTAGCTTACGGGATGTCCTTTGACACCCTTGCCGGCAATCTCCGGTTTGAAAACGAAATGCAATTTATAGATACGGAGGATGGATATAAAATC
The DNA here is from genome assembly GCF_003885045.1 of Schaedlerella arabinosiphila. Classification (GTDB taxonomy): domain Bacteria; phylum Bacillota; class Clostridia; order Lachnospirales; family Lachnospiraceae; genus Schaedlerella; species Schaedlerella arabinosiphila. Next base: position 1,264,941 of record NZ_RHJS01000002.1, read on the forward strand.
ATTTGGCATGACAGCCTGATCTTCCCGGAACTGGCCTCCGAAGACAAGGTGCGTATCGAATCGAGTCCGGCAGAGCGGGGGAAAATATTGGATCGGAATGAACGGATGCTTGCCGGGCCTGGAACCGCCTCATCAGTGGGACTCGTACCTGGAAGGTTGGAGGATCGGGAAAATGCCTTACATCAGTTATCCAGGCTGTTGGATATGGATTCGGAAACAATCCGGAACTGTCTGGACGCAGCCTGGGTGACGGAGGATTCCTTCGTTCCGCTCAAAACGGTTCCGAAGGTCAGTGAGCTTGATCTGATGGCGCTGGAGCCGGAGGAAGATGTGCTTGCGGAGAAAGCACGGCAAGATGTACTGCTTGCCATCCCGGGTGTCATGATCAGCGACGTGGAGGTGCGGACATATCCATTCGGTGCTGCAGCCGGGCATCTGACCGGATATGTAAGAAATGTGACCGCCGAGGATCTGGAGGAGCATGCGGGGGAGGGTTACAACGAAAACAGCGTGATCGGCAAAAGCGGCCTGGAAGCACTGTTTGAAAAGGAATTGAAGGGGCAGGACGGATGCAGCATTTATATAGAAAGGGAGGATGGCAGCAAAAAGTCTGTACTGGCGAATCTTCCGGTGCAAAACGGGCAGGACGTCCGGCTGACTATCGACATGCAGCTCCAGGAAGCTTTATATCAGCAGTTCCAGGAAGATCCAGGCTGCTCCGTTGCGATGGATCCCTGCTCGGGAGAGGTACTGGCACTGGTCAGTACACCCTCCTTTGACAGCAATGAATTTATCCTGGGCCTGTCTGATGCCCGGTGGAATGCCCTCAATGAGGATGAACGAAAACCGTTGCTGAACCGTTTCCGGCAAATCTGGTGTCCCGGGTCTACGTTAAAGCCGGTCATTGCGTCCATCGGTTTGAAAACAGGTGCGGTCGATTGGCAGGAGGACTTTGGAAATGAGGGGCTGAGCTGGCAGAAGGACGCTTCCTGGGGAGACTATTATATAACGACGCTTTATGCGTATGAGCCTGTGACCATGGAAAATGCTCTGATCTATTCGGATAATATTTACTTTGCAAAAGCGGCGCTGGAGATTGGTGCAGATGTATTGGAACGAGAGCTGAACATCATGGGGTTTGGGGAGCAGATTCCCTTCGAGATTGTGATGCCCCCATCACAGTATTCCAATACGGAGCATATCGAATCGGAGATTCAGCTTGCGGACAGCGGCTATGGCCAGGGGCAGATCCTGATCAACCCACTGCATATGGCCGGCTTGTATACAGCGTTCTGTAATGGGGGAAATGCATTGACGCCGCGGCTGGTATATGAAGATGAAGCTGACATGGACGCGGGCAGCAATACCGGCGCTGAAATCTGGCTTCCGCAGATTTTTTCGGTGGAAACTGCAGCGCAGGTTCTGGAAGGCATGAAAAAGGTGGTGAACAACCCGGAAGGAACCGGCTATGCGGCACATCGTGAGGACATCGTGCTGGCCGGAAAAACCGGGACGGCAGAGATCAAGGCATCTGTGGAGGACACTGAAGGGACAGAGATCGGCTGGTTCGCCGTATTTACCGCAGAAAAGGACGCGGAGGATTCACTGCTGATCGTGAGTATGGTGGAGAATGTAAAAGAAATCGGCGGCAGCGGGTATGTAGTCAGTAAAGACATGAACGCGCTGGATGCATATTGGGGGAGCGGACAGTAGGTGGTTTACTGTCCGTTCTAAAACTTCCGCATAAATGGGGTGGCTTGTTATGCTTTGAAATATGATAAAATTTTATCCCAATACGCTTCTAAGGTTTTCGGATCGGAATTGAAGATTTCGTGCTTACTCCCCTTTACCCGGATAAGCTTTGCATCTATACGTTTCCTTCTGCATAATTTTTTCACAAACCGTTCCTGTTCCTTTTTAGAAACATAGGTCTCGTTTTCTGCCTGAAAAATCCTTGTGGGGCAGGAAATCCGACGCCATGCTTTCTTTTGAAGATTACGGTTTAACCGGTGCGCCTGCCAAAGCCATCCATAGGAGGCTGCGTTCATCTGAAATAACGGCTCCTTGCTGCGTTTTTCCTGATAATACAGGAATCTGCATTGAGAAGCGGACGCACTGTCGGCATATTGCTCCGTTCCATCATAAGGGTGGTTTCCCGGCAGATAGCGTTCTTCCCCGCCGGCCATACAGAACACCTTTGCAACGAGGCATGCCAATGGCCAGGGGGTCGGAGCAGTGTTTGGGCGTATCATTGGTGAAGAGAGGATAAGCCTGGAATAGAGCCGGGGGTCCTGCGCGGCTGCACATGCGGCGATTCCGCCGCCCATAGAGTGGCCGTACAGGCATATGGGAAGGCCGGGAAATTCCTGTGCCGCAATGCGGCTTACGAAGAGCAGGTCCTCTACATATCTTTTATAGTCATCAATATGTACCAGAGAAAAATCTTCAGTATTACTGCATAATCTGTAGCTGCGGCCGTGTCCGCAGTGTTCCGGCATGAAGACATGATACCCGCCGCGGAGAAAGTAATAGATATTTTCCAGATGCTTATCGGTTGTCTCCGTATAGCCGTGGGACAGGATGACAATCCCCTGCGGATGGTCTGCAAGGCAGCGCAGGTAAAAAATCTTTTTTCCCTTTTCCCGCTCACAGTAATTTTCAGTTTTCCTCTCTGCAAGATAGGGCAGAACCATCGACTCCATCCTTTCCGCATATTTTTCTGCCGGTATGATCAGATTATGAATTGTTCTTTTATCCATTTTATGAATCTCCTTTGTAACCATTTGCACAGTTACCGTATATCCTGGTTGATTTTGTTTTCATCATAAAACAGGAATACAATTCCACCTAAAAAGCAGAAGCATGCGGCTGAAAATGCTGCAATACGGTATCCAGTCCCCGATGCATTCCCAATTGTAGAAACCGCTGTAAACAGGAGCATAGAGAGGCTCTGGCCCAGCTTAAAGGCAAAAGTCCTTGCGGCATAGAACATGCCTTCCCGGTTGCTGCCGCTGCGCTTCGCATCGCTCTGGGCAATGTCGGCGACTACTGCCTGCGGAAGGATTCCAAAGACCGCCATGGGCAACGAAGCCGCAATCATAAGGAGCAGGCCCTGCGCATTGGCGGAAATAAACGAGATCCTTCCAAGGAATCCGGTATAAAGATAGGATAACGAAAAGATTACAAATGCCACAACTATCAGTTTTTTCTTGCCAAGCTTCGGCGCCAGCTTATTGATTGGGATATAAAATATCAGTGACAATGCCGTCATGCCTACAAAATAGAGCGTGGTCATTGTTTCCGGAAGCTTCAGCAGGCTGGTGACGAAAAACGGAAGGCCTGTCTGGAACATGGTAATGGCAATCCAGTACAGGATGTCTGAACCTACGAATTTCCGGAATTCTCCGTTGCGGAATGTGGAAACAAGAGAAGAAAACGCAGTATCCTGTGAAGGGACGGTATTGACATATTCTTTTTCGCGTATGGACCAGACCGGTATCTGCATACAGAAAAATGCGATGACAGCCATAATTGTGAATGTTGTGCGGATAGCACCTACACGGCCAAATACCGGGATCAGGGCTCCCCAGATGACCGGCGCCAGATAGGCGACTGCGGTTCCTGCAATAAAAGTAAAAGAAATTACAGTGGAAATATTTAAGCGTTCCTGCTGGTTGTGCCCCAACTCCGGAATCAGGGCATTATACGGTGTACAGTAAGCTGTAATTGACAGATAATATACCAGTACCATTACGAACAGGAAAATGGCATTGGCCCAACTGTTCCTGTTGACCGGGGACCAGAATATCAGTATGGTAGACAGAGAAAGAGGCAGGGCCGCCCATTTCAAAAATGGGATTCGCCGGCCATTTTCAGAGGTACAGCGGTCTGAAAGCGATGCGATCAACGGATCTGTGAATGCGTCAAAAAGCCGTCCGAAGGCAGTAATGCCCCCGATTACCGTAAAGATTCCGAGAATAACCAACCCCTGGGGAATAAACAGCGGCTGTCCCTGTGCCACAGACACCTCATCCGGCTGATAAAAGTATACCAGCCAATTAGAAATCAGACCAGACAGTAAAGACCATCCAAACTGTCCGGCTGCGAAAAGCCATATTTTACCTGTAGATAGTGATTTCATATGTATCCTCCTTGTTCCCTCTATGTTATCATTCTTTTGCTGCCAAGCCCTTAAGGAGCAGATTGCCCGCAATCTCTACCTGCAATGCCAGGCCGACCCGCTCGTCAGATGAAAGGATGTGCCCATTTAAGGACAGCTTCTGCATCAGACTTATCAGCGTATGTGTCACGGAAAAATATATTTCATCTGCTGTATATGAAAAGGCCAGGCTTCCGTCCCTGAGACCCTTTTCCAGAGCATTTGTCATATAAGGCTTCAGATTCAGAATGTATTCTTCATATTCGCCCAGCCGTTCTTTTGAAATGTGATATCTTTGGACAAAGATATCAAACTCCTGGAGAAATTTCAGAAATAGAAGTTCCTCCTGGAAAATCTCTGAAAAGATATGGAAAATACATTCCATCTGTTGGAGTCCGCTTAGTTTCTGATATGCGATTTGGGACAGGGACTCCAGATATTTCCCTGCAACCTTCTGCCAGTATGCAATCCCTGCCGAGATCGCAAGCTGGGCTTTGGTTTCAAAATAACGGTAGATTGTAGCTGGTCCGACACCGGCGGCTTTCGCAATCTCCTCCACTGATGTGTCTTCAATCCCTTTTTCACAGAACAGCTTTAGAGCAGTGTGAAGTATCTGCTGCGTGCGCCGCTCCATCTGCTGTTTCCGAATCATAGATTCTCCCATAAAGAATCTCTCCTGTCTGTCTGGATTTTATGATAGTTATACTATCACTTTTTTTGATTAATGTCAATGAAAGTTGCTTTTTCTATACCTGCATGATAACATTTATATCAAATCAGCAGAAAACATCCTGAAAAGAGGAACGAGAGATGAATGAACAGATATATGGTTATATCAGCAGTATCGTAACTGGTCTTGTTACAAATGGGATACAGGGGATATTTGACTATATTACAAAAGAAAACCTGCAGGACAGGATTACAAATGTGATTGAGACTGCACAGGAGATATATGAAAAGGAGTATCAATGCAGTAATAGCAGTCTATTTATATGGCAGAAAAACATTGAGTTTTATACGCAGTGGTTGATGGAAGGTTTCCTTCCAAGAAAGGATGTATTTCCCCCTGTCCAGTATGGTGAAAAGGCGGACAGTATCGTTACGCCGGAAGAAGTGGATTTTATTTACCGCCATATGGATAGGCTGGTAAAGAATGATCCGGAACTACGAAGTCTCCATGCCTCTATCGTGTGTGATGATATATACCGGATGTTGGAGGGAAAAGAAAAGTCAGAATGTAACCAGGATTACTATGGTTATGTCAAAAGCTACGGAAGTGTATTGTTTCTGCATAAGGCAGAAGACAAAAGGGCTATTACTTTGAAGGATACATATGTCAGGCCGGATTATGATATTGCACCCCGCAGTTCCATGAGATTATGGGAAAGTCGGCCAGATATTGAGAAGCTTCTGGCTGAGTTTCCGGCGGATAGGAAAAACCGTGTTATGGTGATGGAAGGTGATGCTGGTGTAGGAAAAAGCAGCTTGATTTCACATCTTGCTTTCGGCAATGAGAAGGCCATGCAAGAATCCGAAAACGGCATATTTGACGGATGCGCAATGTTTTGTGTCCGTTTGAGGAATCTGACTATGAGCAAAAAGTTTATAGAAGCACCGGTTAAGGGCATTTTGGGAGAGCTGGGATTTGAGACATATGAAGTGTTTGCAGAAAAGGCAGGGAAATCGGTCTTATTTCTGGATGGATTTGATGAATTATGCATGATTGACGGAATGACGGACTTTGCGGAGCAGATTTTGAGTGAAATCATCAGAGGATTCTCGGAAAGCCATATTATCATAACAACGAGGCCCAAATTTATTGATGTATTAAAACTGAAAGAGGAGGGAATCGGCACCGGCATCGCCTATGTATTGTTAAAGCATTTCAATGCGGGAAAGCGGGAGGAATGGATTGAAAAATACCGGAAGGTGTGTGACCGGGAAGAATTTCCGCGGCTTGATCGGATCCTTGGGATTGAGGACGATTCTTCGGATGGAATCTGTGATACCCCGTTGGCTCTATATATGCTTGCGGCAGGGAAGATTACGGATGAGGCATGGGATAATCCATGGGTCTTATACCATCAGATATTTTCTGTGGAGCTGAGCAACACGGAGTATAACAAGCTGTTTTCAAGGGATTCCTATACACATATGATTAGCAGGTATAAGGATGTTTTGTATCGGGTTGGCGCTGAGATTGCTTATAAAATGTATGCGACCGGGAATAAGAAGCTGTATGTAACACAGGATGATATCGGGGAAATCATACGCGGCCTGCAGCTGGAATCAAAACAGACAGGGCAGATTGTAAGACGGTGTTATGCGCTTTGTAATTATTGGAAAAATGATGGTAAAAGAGGCGTTGCTGAATTTTATCACAATAATATAAGAGATTTCTTCCTGTGTGAAAAGATATTTTATGAGCTTGAAACCATTTATCAGTCTTTTGATGAAGAATGCATGAGGGATGAGCAGAAGCGTAGTACGGTCATTGAAGCATTTATCTGTGCTTTCAGCCGTCTGTTTGCTGATTCAGATGTCAGTGATAAGGTATCTGAGTTTATCTATTACAGATCTTTGTATAAGATGTTATCTAACGAGGAAGAAGAATTTATCCGGCAGGAATTAAAGTACCAGTTTTTAGGTTATTTTTTTGAGAAGATGTTCTTCCATGGTGCGGTTCATGATTACCGGTATGATGGGAAACGCAGCCTGTTTCAGGAAAATATAAATGTATTAAGGTGCATAGTGCAGATATACAGACATATTTATGAACCATATGCCGTCAGGGGAAAGAAACGGTTGGAATGGTTTTTTAATGCAGGTTCAGAAATGAATGATATGGAGGGGCTGCCGTTTTTGTTCAAGCCTGTTTTTATCAGGACGCCTGTAACAATAACGTCAGATTACAGTATTCCGGTTGCAGGATATGCCAATTTTAATTTGTTTGATATGAAAAAGGCAGATTTACGGTATGGGATGTTTAATCATTCAAAGTTTTTGAGCTGTGATTTCTCGGATACGATTCTTGCAAGTACAGATTTCTCAAATGCGATGCTGGTAAACTGTAATTTTGAGAATGCGGATTTTAGGTTTTCAAGTCTGGCAGGAGCAAACATTAAGGGTAGTAAGTTTGACAACTGTATTCTCTCTGGAACAACTCTTCCAGATGGATTTTGTTCTAATGTAAATGAGGAACAGATGGAACATTTAAAGAAATTGTTGCAGGCTGCGGATGAAGGATCGGCTTCGATGGACGGCGGAGTGAAAGAGTGAGTCAGATTTTAAAACGAGTTTAACAGGAGGTTGGAGATTTGAGTGAGCTAGGATTTACAAAGAGGGACTGGATAGACGCCTTGCCCGACCCGGAACTAATCCAATCCTTATTAAACCTTAAAGGAAAAGCTGCCATCTGATAATACGATAGAAGGAAGCACCAACTTTGGTAGATTTATTGAGAATTTTTCAACAGATGATGAATACGGGGAGTGAAGTCAGGCGAGATGGATTGTAAGTTCTGCTCTAAAGGCTTTTGAGGTAAAGTCAATATGCATGCAAGACTGCAATATATGAAAAACTCAGAGGTGGAATTAGGTACTTTATCAGTGGATGAATGTGCAACAATTCCACTTCTGTTTTTTGTCAAAATATATTTACTTTTAGTTGGATACTAGATGAAAAAGTTACTTCATTCAATCTTTGTTAGTGAATTTATTTCTGTCATCACATCAAACATAAAATAATTACTCCAGCGTTTTTAGTAATAAGAAGAAGTTTCTCCCCGGTTGACTTTTTGCGAAAAAGTGGAATACAGTTCGATTGATAGGGAATCCCCTTTTTATTATAATGAAGAAAAGAGGTAATACAATAGAGGATAAGGAGAACAATAACAGTATGGACAGACTAAATTTATCGGACAATATTATCCGGCTAAGGCGCGAGCGGAGGATTACCCAGGAGGAGCTTGCAGACTTCCTCGGAGTAAGTAAGGCGGCAGTATCCAAGTGGGAAAATGCCCAAAGCACACCGGATCTTATGCTTCTGCTCGAACTTTCTGCCTATTTTGGCACAACGATAGACGAGCTGATCGGGTACAAAGCCCAGCTCTCCAAAGAGCAGATCCGCCGCTTCTATGCGGAGCTTGTAAAGGATTTTGCCAGGTTTCCTTTTCATGAGGCCATTGAAAAGACCCGCACTCTGGCCCACAGGTACTATTCCTGCCATGCCTTTTTGCTGCAGCTTACTGTATTGTACCTGAATCATTACATGCTGGCAGAGTCAGAAGAGGAACAAAAACAGCTTTTGGAGGAGGCGGCTTCATGGTGCGACCATATTCTGGAAAGCTGCAGCGATGTAAGCATATGCAGTGATGCTTTGGTTTTGAAGGCTGGCATCAGCTTATGGCTTGGGAAAGCGGCTGAAACGATAACTATGCTGGAGCCTTCTTCTGACCCCGCCCGTCTTGCAGGGCAGGACGGAGCCATACTGGTCCAGGCATATCAGATGGCGGGGGAACATGAGAAGGCAAGAGGTTATATCCAGGCAAGGGAATGGCTGGATATTCTGAACCTGGTCAGTGATGCCGCGATATCCCTGGCTTTATATCAGGATGACATAGAGCGGTGCAAAAAGACAGTATGCAGGATCAGAAATGTAATGGAAGCCTACCTGCTGGAGAAGCTCCATCCCAATCTTGCTGCACAGTTCCATTATCAGGCGGCAGTCATGTATGCAGCGGTCGGGGAGGAGGAAGAAGCGCTGAAGGCCCTCTTCCTTTTTGAGAAATGTGTTGACGGGCTCTTACGGGCAGAGAGGGTTGTACTCCACGGAGATGAATATTTTGACCGTTTAGACGCATGGATTGAAGCCCTTCCATTGGGAGAAATGGCTCCAAGAAGCAGGAAATTCGTTTTTCAGAATCTGCAGGAAGCATTCAGCCACCCGGCTTTTGAGGCTCTGAAAGAGAATGCTGATTTCCAGAAAATACTGCAGCATTTTGCAAAAACTGACACATAGAAGATTGGCAGATGCGAAGCAGCTACAGAGACTGCTCTCATAAAACAGGAGGAAAACAATGCTTATTATCAATCATTTGACGAAACACTATAAGGGCGGCAGCAAGGGCGTCACGGATCTGAGCCTTCATGTGATGCCGGGTGATATCTGCGCATTCATCGGGCATAATGGAGCCGGGAAGACAACAACGCTGAAATGCATTGCCGGGATCCATGGATATGATGCGGGAGAGATTCGGATCGGAGGAATCAGCCTTCATGATGATCCGCTTGTGTGCAAACAGATGACGGCATATATTCCGGATAATCCGGATCTGTATGAGTATCTGACAGGCATCCAGTATCTGAACTTTATTGCCGATATTTTCAAGGTTCCGGCAGAAGAGAGGAAGGAACGGATCAAAAGGTACGGGGATGAATTTGAAATAACGGAATCCTTTGGGGATCTGATTTCTTCTTATTCCCATGGTATGAAACAGAAGCTTGCTATTATATCTGCGCTGCTGCATGAACCAAGGCTGTTGGTTTTGGACGAGCCTTTTGTGGGGCTTGACCCGAAAGCTTCCGTTATTCTGAAAGAGAGGATGAGGAAACTTTGCGCCGGTGGGGGCGCCATATTCTTTTCCACCCACGTGCTGGAGGTGGCTGAGAAGCTTTGTAACAAGGTAGCGATGATCAAGGAGGGACGCCTGATTGCCGAAGGCACCATGGAGGAGGTTGTAAAGCAGGGCAATACGCTGGAGTCCATTTTTATGGAGGTGGTAAATAATGCTGGCGCAGATTAGGATTATGGCCAGGCTGGAGCTATGTAATCTCCTTGGCATAAATATTTTACGGTTCACGAAAGATAAGCGTAAAAAGAAGAGGGCCGTAATGCTTTCTGTCCTCTGGATACTCCTGATTATTATGCTGCTATTTTATGTGGGCGGCCTTTCCTGGGGACTGGTGGAGATTGGAGCAGGAGAAGATGTTCCGGCTTATGTCATCGCCATATCCAGCATGCTCATTTTTGTATTTGGAATCTTAAAGGCGGGAAGCATCATTTTCCGGAGACAGGGATATGATATGGTAGTATCCCTGCCTGTAAGGAAAGGCGCAGTAGTGCTTGGACGGTTTTTGCGCATGTATACGGAAAATCTGCTGATGGCTGCCCTGGTACTGCTTCCGGGGATTGCAGTGTATGCATGGCAGATGAGGCCGGATGTGTCATTCTATCTGTGTGCGTTTCTTGGGATATGGTCAGTGCCGTTACTGCCAATGACAGTGGCGATCCTTATTGGGGCTCTGGTTACGGGAATTTCTTCCAGGATGCGGCATAAAAGCCTGGTAGCGTCAACGCTTACGATAGTATTTGTTTTTGCCATTATGTATGGTTCTTCGCGTCTTACGTCAGTGGAAGGGATGGAAAGTCTGGAGATTATGGAGGAACTGTCCGGAATGATTTCGGCTATGCTTGAGAGATTCTATCCTCCGGCTGTGCTGCTTGGGACGGCGATTGTAAATGGGGAAATCAGCCGGTGCCTGATGTATACAGGTTTATTTCTGTCTGTATTTGCCGCGGCGGCGGCGGCCGTATCCGCCTGTTTTCAGTCCATCTGCCGGAATCTGTATACAACGGCGGCAAGGCATGATTATCAGATGGGAGATTTGAAAGCAGACTCGGCGTTGGTTTCCCTGTGCAGGAAGGAATTCCGACGGTATTTCTCATCGAGTATTTATGTATCCAATACGATCATCGGACCGCTTATGGGCTGTGTCATATCGGGGGCGCTTCTTTTTACAGGCCCGGCGAGGGTGAAAGAGCTCCTGCCGGTTCCGGTTGATCTGGCAGTAATCGCACCGTTTCTGCTGGCAGGCACTTTTTGTATGATGACAACTGCAGCCACATCTGTTTCCATGGAAGGGAAGGAGTGGTGGCTTGCCAAAAGCCTGCCGCTGCCGGCACGGACAGTCCTGGACGCAAAGCTTTTGATGAATCTGATCCTGATTCTGCCTTTTTACCTTGTGTCGGAGGTTTTCCTGATCCTTGCATTAAAGCCGGGATTACAGGATAGCTTCTGGATGATGGTGATTCCGGCGGTGATCCTGCTGTTTGCCTGTGTATACGGGATTACCGTTAATCTGCATTTCCCGGTTCTGGATTGGGAGAATGAGGTAAGCGTGGTCAAACAGAGCGCTTCAGCCGTACTTGGCGGCATGGGCGGGGCTGTCCTTGCAATCCTTGGCGGCGCGGGCGCCTGTCTGGTTCCGGAAGGATATTCCGGGGGATATCGGGCTGTTCTGTGTGTGCTGCTTCTGGGGATAACATGTCTGATGTATCGAAAGAATAACCGCATAGATTTGCGGGAACTTTGAGCAGAACAGGACTGATATCTGACATCATGCAATATTGAATATGGGAGCTGTGATGAAAAAGGGCATAGGGTGAAAAGCCTGATAAAAAACAGTGTGGTATGATTTGAGCATCAAATAAAGGAGGTGCCGCAATGCACGCATGGGAAACTATAGACCAGTCATTGAATTATATCGAGGAACATTTATCAGGAGAAATCTCTACAGAGGAGCTTGCCGATATGGTTGGCTTGTCCCAATTTTATTATCAGCGTCTGTTTAAACGTCTGGTCAGAAAACCGGTCCAGGAGTATGCGAAACTCCGCCGTTTGGCAAAAGTGGTTGAGGGGTTAAAGGATACGGACCGAAGGATTCTGGATATTGCTTTGGACTACGGCTTTTCAAGCCATGCAAATTTTACTAGGGCTTTCAAGGAGACATATGGGATTACGCCGGAGGAATACAGGAAGACCTTACCGATGCTTAATACTTTTGAAAAGCCGGAAATTTCTATGAATTATGTACTGGTGGACGAAGGGGTTCCGCTGGTGGTGGGCGGTATCGTCCTGGAGATCCAAAGAAAGACGTTGGAAAAACCGGAAATTTATCTTGGCTTTGAAGCAGAAGTTGAAATTTCCAGACAAATACCCGTCGGTGAAAGCACCGGCATAGATGTGCCAGGACAGCTTTGGAAACAGTATCATGCGAAAAAAGAACTGCTTGCAGCGAATCTCAACGGCAGGGTGGAAATAGGGATGTCCCATATGGGAAATTTCGCACAAGGGGTGTTCAATTATTTTGCGGGCGGAATGATCCAGAAAATGCCGGAGCAGCTGCCGGAGGGATTCGTAAAGCAGGAACTTCTGCCGGGCAAATATATTGTCAGCAGAATCGAGGCGGAGAATTTTGAAGACTTGGTAACGGTGAAGCTTGACCAGGCAAACAAATATCTATTCAGCACATGGCTGCCTCGGCACAACCTCACTACAGAACCATTTTCGGTAGAAAAGTATTTCCGGGATGCAGAAGATATGGCGTATATGGAAATCTGGGTGAAACCGTTGCTGCCTGAAAAGGAAAAATAAATTTGGGAAGATGAGGTATAAGCAAAGCCGGCAGGCAGGGAGTTCCCTACTGCCGGCTTTGTTTCGATTTTATTCATTATTTTTTATTCTGGCCTCAAACATTTTCACATCACGCATGGAATATTTCGCCGCTTTCAGTATTTCTACCAAAACGCGTATCTCATATTCATTACAATCTCTAAAGATTTCATTTGCTTCTTTGCTAAATACATATTTAGTTTTCAATACCGTATCACATATCAACTCATCGACCGACACTTTTAGAAGATTTGCTATAGCAATAAGCGTTGTCAGGCTGACGCTGGAATTACCGGTTTCAATATTGCTGACATGCTGAGGTGTAACTCCTATCTTTTCTGCCATAATTTCCTGAGTCAGATCGGTTTTAAGTCTTGCTATTTTGATTCTCTTACCTATGGCTTTAAAATTAAGCTCCATGGATGGGGGTACTCCTTTGATATAAGTATTTCTGTACATTGTAACCTTTGTAAAACTATATTATAATAAAATTATAAAGTTAATCATTCTTATGTTAATGAAAAATGTGTCATGGTGATTGATGGGAACCTGCCGCTTGGCATCATAGCGAACACGGCGGCAATCATGGGCATCACGCTGGGGAAGCAGATGCCGGAGGTCGTAGGTGCGGATGTGTATGACAGGACAGGAAACGGGCATTTGGGGATTATAGAGTTTCCGGTACCAATCTTAAAGGGAAATGTGGAGGTGATCAAGTCTATCCGTGAAAAGCTGTATGAGCCGGAGTTTTCGGACTTGACGGTGGTGGATTTTTCAGACCTTGCGCAGGGGTGTAAGACCTATGATGAGTTTATTGAAAAGATGAAGGATGTTTCAGAAACGGAACTGAATTATTATGGGATTGCTATCTGCGGGACAAAAAAGAAAGTAAACAAATTGACAGGAAGTATGGCGCTGCTGAGATAAAGGATATACAAAAGCTAACCGCCGCAGATGGCTAACCGCCATATGCGGCGGTCTGCCTTTTCAGAAGGCAGGCCGGGCGGCCTGATAAGGGAAATTAGTTGGAAAGCGGGGAAATAAGAGGTAATATGCTTACACGGCGGTTTGCGTTTGTGCCGCCTTTCGGGGCAGCCGTCCCTTTCAATTTAGAGAGAGTGAACAATTGTTTTTTGGAAAGCAACCAACAGTTGCCGGATTGGAACACATAGGTGGATTGATTATGGAAAAACGCTAAAGTATAATGAATGTCTGGAGGATGTCAGAATGGAATTTAAAGAAAAATTGCAATTACTAAGAACAAATATGAAACTGTCACAGGAAGAACTTGCTAACAGGCTGGATATATCAAGACAGTCTATAACAAAATGGGAGAATGGACAGTCTTTTCCGGATATTCAGAACCTTATACAGCTTAGTGAGATTTTTAAAGTCTCCATAGACAGGCTTGTGAAGGAAAATGATATCTGTACAATCAGCCTCTTTTATGAACATAAATATCCTATGCAGGATATCAGGATTTTTTTAGTCAGGGCAAAAAATAACACATATATCACGGATGAAAATGAAATCATGCCGTCACAGCCTGGCTCCCACGATTTCCGTTATGAAGATGGTGATTACCTGTATATGGATACTTACCTTGGCGGGCAGAAATTCATAGGCGGGGAACGTGTCTGGATAAGGAATCATGCAGTGTGGGCTATGAATTATTACGGGGAGAGCCTGGATGAGAATTTTGATATTATATTTTTGAAAGAAGCGCTTTCCCATGTGTCGGTTTCCATGCCGTTCCGAGGGCCGGAATTCTATCAGAAAGGCGATTATATGTACCAGTGCCAAGTGCAGGGTGATTTTGAATGTTTTTCAGGAGAGGAACGGATATATTGTAGGCAGAAAAAGGTATACGCCTGTATGTTCCACGGAGGGACTATCTTATGAACATGGTAGAAAAAGAAGTAGTAGTAAAAGATCTGGTTACAAAATCAAATCTTCCGGCAAGCGATTATGTGATAAACCCTTATGTAGGCTGCCCTCATGGGTGCAGGTACTGTTATGCCTGCTTTATGAAGCGGTTTACGAACCATAGCGAGGCATGGGGGAGTTTTATTGACATTAAGCGGTGTGACAAGCCGATAAGCAAAAAGAAACTGCAGGGAAAGTCGGTATTCCTGTCATCTGTAACGGACTGTTACAACCCATTTGAGGAAAAATACGAAAATACACGGAAGATATTGGAGCAATTGATTTCCATAGATTGTGAACTGAATATCTCAACGAAATCCCAACTGATTTTAAGGGACATTGATTTACTGAAACAGTGTAAAAATCTGAAAGTTTCGGTTTCGGTCAATACATTGGATGAGCAGTTTAAAAGTGATATGGATCGTGCCAGCAGCATCGGAAAACGGCTTGAAACGATAGAAACATTGCATGAGAACGGCATATATACCGTTTTGTTCATGTCGCCCATCTTTCCGGGCATAACAGATTATAAGGAAATAATAGTAAAAATACACAGATTCGTGGATGAATACTGGTTTGAAAATCTGAACCTGCGTGGGAGTTATAAACAGGATATCCTCAGCTACATAAAAAATGCCTACCCACAATTAGTGGAATTATATGATGAAATATATGTAAAAGGGAACATGGGGTTCTGGAACAATCTTTCTGTTGAGATTGAGGAATATTGCGTTGAACATTCAATAAAACATATAAATTATTTTTACCATAAGGAGTTGGTAGAAGCAAAATTGAAACCAAAATAACCGGGTAGTGACCGCCGCTGTGGACTTATTCTCTATATGCGGCGGTCTGTTATTTCTGTAGGCAGGCCGGAAATTACTTGGAAAGAGGGGAAGTGCTTAACTATGATCTGTCCATACCCATATCATATAAAAACGTCAATGGCTCTTAATGATTAACGATAATTGACCGATATATAAAGTGTCGAAATAAAATGAAAGGAAGGCAGAGATATGGCAAAGGAAGAGATTACACCGAGCGAATGGCAGATCATGGAAGTTCTATGGGCAAGCGATACGCCGCTGACATCCTCTGAGGTCTACAAGAGGATGCAGGGGAATGTGGATATGTCGATGAGGATGGTGCGGGTGCTGATGAACCGCCTGAACCAGAAGGATATCCTCGGATACACCGTGGATGAGCATGATTCGAGGGTTTACCACTACTATGTGCTGAAGCAGAAGGAGGAATGCGTGAAGGAGAAAAGCAGGAAGTTTGTGGACAGCTATTTTTCCGGCAGCGGGACAAATGCGATGGCGGCACTGCTGCAGAGCTTCGCATTGACAGATGAGCAGATAAAGGAACTGAAGGAGATTCTGGAGAAAAGCAAGGGGCAGAATGCGGAATCCTTGGATAAAAAGTGATGGCCATGCCCGACTGGAGACAATTAGCCAGCCTTATAAATTTTTGCACGGCTTATTACACTACCCAGCTTGTGCGGTGTGCGGCATTTTCCTTCGTGCTGATCGGGCTTGTGATGCTGCTCCGGAAGATATTTTTTTCGGAACGGACTTTTTTAAGGGGAATGTCGTGGGCATTGTTCCTGGTCATCCCGTTTCTTGGAAGATTGAAGATGTTTTATGAAAATGCCGCCGTACTAAAAGCAACATGGAGGATTACGGCAGTAACGGCTTCATGGCTGTGGGGTGACCGCATTTATATGGCAGGCATTCTGGTGACTGCCATCTGTATATTTGGAAAACGGATACGTCTTCAAAGAATTGTTTCCGGAATGGAAAAAGTTATGTTTGAAAATGTCCGTATCTATGTTACAGACATGAATATCACGCCATTTACCGTCGGGCTGTTAAAGCCGAAAATCGTCCTGCCGAAAGTGATGGCGGACAGTTACAGCAAAGATGAGCTTAAGTCTGTTATACAGCATGAGCAGACGCATATCCGGTTAGGGCATTTATGGTTTGGCTTTGCATGGGATATGCTCAGATGCCTCCTGTGGATCAACCCATTACTGACAGTTTTCCAGAAACATTTCCGTGCAGATATGGAGGATATCTGCGACAGGGTGTGCATACAAAGCAGCAGAAGGACGGCTCATGAATATGGCATGGTGCTGCTGAAAACCCTGAAACTGCTGAGTTCAAAATCGGAGGGTACGGCGCCTGCCGTCACCTATGCGGGGGAAAGGGAATTTGCAGACATGAAAAGGAGGATGGGCGAAATTGCCAGTTTCCGTCCATACCGGAAAAAACTGTGCGTAGGCATGTTAGCCACAGCTTTTCTGATGATTGCGGCCATGCTGTTGGCGGTACATACACATTCCTATGCCCGCTGCAATGAAAGCAGGGACATTCTAGTTGGAAATTATGACGGGGAACCTCAAGTTATTTCTTATGATACCGAGGAATTAAGCCAGATGATTTCGTATGATGACAGATACGTTTATGTTGAAAGGCAGGCCTTTGAGGATTTTTTAGAAGAAAACAATGCAGAAGGAGAAATTTGGATTGTCTTCGGCGGATTTTATAAACTTCCGGGTTTGGCTGGCATAGCGGAATCCTGTATTTATGAAAGCAGTTCAAAAGACAGGATAATACAAATTCCCTATGAAAGTATAAGGAATTACTGGTATTATGAGTTGCTTGAAATATTATAGGCCAACTGTACAGTTGAAATGGTTTTCAAATAAATTTATTATCAAGGAGGAAAAAATTATGGCAATGGAGATTACAAACAATTACAGAAGTTATGTAGCGCAGGGTATGGCGGGAAACTCTGCTGCAGGCAGCACGAAAAAGAAGGAAACAGAAAAAACACAGGAGACGGCAGAAAACAGTAAATTCAAGAAGACAGCAGAGTATGCGAATGAACTGGCCAAACTTGTTCCAAGCGTAGATTTTAAGGTTGGAAATGTCTGCTCATCAGCCAAAAGTGGCAAGTCACTGACCGTCAATCCCCAACTTTTGAAAAAAATGCAGAATGATCCCGAAAAAGAGAAGGATATGAAAGACATGATAAAAGGCGTTGAGTCTATGTCTAGATTGGCAGAAGGCATGGCGAAAGCCACTGGATGGACTATAGTGTATCAGCACAGTTATATTGATGAGAACGGAAAATATCATTGCAGAATGCAAACCAGAAACGATGGTATGTTAAAAATGAGTGCTAAGATGCGGGAAGAAAGGAAGAAAATTTCTGAGAAACTGTTTGAAAAGACAAAAGAAAAGGCAACAGAAAGGAAGGAAAAATTAGCGGAAACATTAGAAGAAAAGAAAGCGGAAAAGGCAGGGGATGGATCAGCCTATAACAAAGCAGAGCAGCTCTTAGAAGAAAAAATGTCTGCTTCCCAAGACGGCACGATTTATCTGAATGACGCAGATATGAAAACAATCATCGAAGCAACCAAGGAAGAGGATGCGGGCAAAACCACCATAAAAGATCAGCCGCAGGTTGGCGCGAATCTGGATTTACAGATATAAGAACAGCGGATCTTATTGGAATGACTTTTTCGGAAATTCATCAGATCGAAAAACAGGTTCTTATCATCAAAGCGGAAGCATCTATGAGCAGTATATGATGGGGTGGTTGGATTTCAAAAATAGTTTAGGGAAGGGGGAGAGTGTGAGGATGAATTTATCATTGAAACCGATTGACTCCTATTTGATAAATCAAAGTGGAAACTTTTTAGCTGTATTTCACTGTGATTCTTACTGAAAAATCAGGAGTGATGAATATGACCAGAAATATTACAGAAAATCCATTAATAAATAACGTTTTATATAAGCAAGTTGCTTAGAAAGAAGACGTGGTAGAAAATACTACGCAGCAGGAAAAAGCTGCTGGTTTGTCGCAAATGCAGAAGCGATACGACATAATAGAATATCAAGATAATGAAGAGTCAGCCGGAATTTATGAATTGAAAAAAGATGAAAGCGGGAGACCGCAGATCAGATTTAATCATCCCGAAGACAAAGATTCTAATGCATTTGATAATATAGAGGATGTTGATAAAAGCGAAGAAGATAATAAAAATAGTGAAAGGAATGGTGAAAAGCCCATCGTTGTGGTGACGACCTTAGATCTGTCTGCTGTTGAGAGAGAGATAAAACAATTGAAACAACAGCAACAACAATTAGAACAGAAATTGAATTCGGCAGCAGAAGAACAGAAAAAAGATATACAGGTAGAACTCGATCGAGTAATTCAAGAACTTAAACGGAAGGATACAGATACCTATCGTGATAGTCATGCCTACCGTAGACAATATACTCTTGATTAAAGTAATACAATAAAAAAGCTGCAGAAAGAACGGGATGATTTTTCACTTTCCCGCAAAGAGATCACAAACAACCGGAAATAGTATGTCCATCGACCCATTTTAGAACCCATTTTATAACTAACACCATAATTGTGTTTGGGCGAGAATCATAGTATAATAGATTGCGTAGTGGTGATGATTATTCATCTTGGATATAGAAAAAGGCTGTTATACAATGCATTCGAACGAATAGGCAGAAGGAAAGCGGCTAATGAATGATGGAAGGAGTGTGGAAAGAAATGGATGTGCGAAAGAAGAAACTCCCGATAGGAATTGAAAATTTTGAAGATATGATGAAAGAAGATTTTTACTATGTGGATAAAACGGGACTTATTGCTGACTTACTTCATAATTGGGGGGCGGTAAATCTTTTTACCCGCCCGAGAAGATTCGGAAAATCGTTGAATATGAGTATGCTGGAACACTTTTTCTCATTGAATGGGGATAAGAGTATCTTTGATGGGCTGGAAATTTCAAAAGAGGCTTCGCTTTGTGAAGAATATATGGGGAAGTATCCAGTTCTTTCGATTTCCTTGAAAGGGATTGACGCACGGAACTATGAAATGGCATTTGAAATGGCAGTTCAGATTATGAAGAGAGTTCCCGCAAAAGTACAATACCTTTTGGAGAGTGATGCCTTAAGTGAACAGGACAAAGCGGAATACTGTAAACTTCTGGATGATAATATGTCGGAAGCGGTATTTTGTAATAGCCTGAGAGTCCTATCGGAATTGTTGGAGAAGCATCATGGCGCAAAGGTCATTCTGCTAATTGATGAATATGACGTCCCTTTGGCAAAGGCTCATGCGAATGGATATTATGACCAGATGATTTCATTGATTCGTAATCTACTTGGAGAGGCACTCAAAACAAACAACAGTTTGAAATTAGCGGTTCTGACAGGATGTCTTCGGATTTCTAAGGAGAGTATCTTTACCGGGCTTAATAATCTGAAAGTATTGACGATTGCAGATGAGCGTTTTGATGAATATTTTGGTTTTACAGATAAAGAAGTGAGGGGCCTTCTTGAGTATTATGATGCAGCGGATCATTATGATGAGGTAAAAAGATGGTACGATGGCTACCAGTTTGGAAATGCGGAAGTGTATTGTCCGTGGGATGTGCTGAATCATTGTGACAGAATCAGAAGCGAATCGAATGTTCAGCCGGAAAACTACTGGATCAACACCAGCAGTAACGATGCAGTGAAGCGGTTTATCCAGGAATCGGCAAATGCTACGACAAAACGGGAGATTGAACGTCTGGTAGCAGGGGAAATCATTATAAAAGAAATCCATCAGGAACTTACGTATCCGGAGATTTATCAGACGATTGATAATATCTGGAGTCTGCTTTTCACCACCGGTTATCTGACCCAGCGGGGAAAAGCAGAGGGAAGGCAGATGAAACTGGCGATTCCAAATCTGGAGATCCGGGATATTTATGTGACACAGATTATGGAATTCTTTAAAGAGAATGTCCGGAAGGATGGGGATACGCTGAACCGCTTCTGTAATGCCCTGCAGAAGGGAGATGCAGAGGTTGTAGAAAAAGTTTTTACTGAATATCTAAGAAGGTCAATCAGTATCCGGGATACGTTTATAAAAAAAGATATGAAAGAGAACTTTTATCATGGTGTTTTAGTTGGAATCCTGGGAGTGAAAGACCGATGGGGCATTTCGTCTAACCAGGAAATGGGCGAAGGCTATGCGGATATCCTCGCGGAACCGGATACCGGAGATATGGGAATTATCATAGAAGTAAAATATGCGCATGACGGAGATTTGGATGCGGCGTGCAAGGAAGCATTAAAACAGATCGCGTATACCAGATATGAAGATGACCTGGAGGACGACGGGGTAGAGCATATCTTAAAATACGGAATTGCATGTTATAAAAAGCGGTGTAAGGTCATGTTAGCAGAAAGATAAACGGCTGAATTTGTAACTCGTTATCATGGACAAAAAGCCAAAGAGGATCTGCTGTATATCTAAGAATATAGTATGGAAAGCCACAGATTTCTAAAAGAGAGGTCTGTGGCTTTTCCATTTTCTCTGCCGGACCGCATCGAAACCACCGGCAGTCTCCATTGTGCATATTTCATAAAAACCAATGCATAATTTTGTCGCCATTGTTGAAAATATAAAAATAGCTTGCATTCCATGATCCTGTATGATAATATAAAAGCATGAAAAATGAATCGATTCATATTTTAAAAAACCAAATAATATAAGGATAAATTCAATTTAAAATGAATTGATATATTTTTGATGGAAAAGGAGGAAAGTCATGAAAAAAATTTTAGCGATTATCTTAGCAATAGGTATGGTTTTGTCACTGGCGGCTTGCGGGGGAAATAGTTCTGACGGAGGGAATGCATCCGGAGAAGAGGGCGGCAGCAAAGACACCCAGACAGAGAGCGGGAAAAAAACCGTCGCGCTGGTACCTCCGGCAATGATCTCACCGTATTATAAGTCTGTGATATCCGGTGCGCAGGAGGCATGCGACAAGCTGGGTTATGAATTGAAAACACTGGCTCCGGAATCAGAATCTGATTATGCGTCACAGGTTCAGATCGTGGAAGACATGATCACACAGAAGGTAGACGGAATCATCCTCTGCGCGATCAACAGCGACGCCATCGTTGCAGCCGTAAAGAAAGCCAATGAAGCGGACATTCCGGTCGTGATGTTCAATACGCAGAATGAACTTGCCGGCGGGGATGTTGCATGCTATGTGAGATATGACCAGTACGAGGCCGGCGGCAAAGTGTGTGATTTTGTTGCGGAACAGTTTGGAGAAGAACTGAAAGCAGCCATCGTGGAAGGACTTCCCTCAGACCATACGACAGAGAGAATGGGCGGCTTCGTAGACAAGGCAAAAGAGGAGCATCCTGGTATTGAAGTTGTGGCAAGTCAGGCAGGAGACTGGGAGCGTGAAAAGGGGATGAACGCGGCGGCGAATATGCTGCAGGCCAATCCGGACATTGATGTGATCTTCGCGCTGTGCGATGAGATGGGACTCGGTGCCGTGCAGGCGGTCAAGGAGGCCGGCTCGGATGCCAAAGTGGTAAGCTTTGACGGAAATCCTAACGCAGTGGCAAGTATCCAGGCAGGGGATCTGGTTTCGACGGTTTCCATCGGAGGCCCGGGAACGGGAAATATGTGTGTAGAAGCATTGGAAAAGCTTTTTAAAGGCGAGTCGGTCGAAAAAATCGTCAATGTAGATACGGAGATCATATGGGAGGAAAATGCAGATCAGTTCCCATCGGAGGCAGATTAAGCGCTGCGATTCACGGCCAGCCGTGAACTGCAATGATTAAGCCTGTTGGATGAAGAACTAAGGGTGCTGTAAGATGCGGCACCCTTTTCAGATAAGGAGAACATATATGGCAGAAGAGTTTATTTTGAAAATGTCTGATATTACGAAACGTTTTCCCGGAGTATTGGCGCTGGATCATGTCAGCTTGCAGGTAAAAAAGGGGGAGGTTCACGCACTTTTAGGGGAGAACGGAGCCGGAAAAAGTACCCTGATGAAGATTCTGGCCGGCGCCTATGTAAAGGATGAGGGCAGCATTGAAATTTTCTCACAGAAAACAGAATTGGGAAATCCCAAAGCGGCGGAAGACCTGGGGATAGGCATCATTTACCAGGAGCTGAACCTGATTCCGACCCTGACCGTGGCAGAAAATATATTTCTTGGACGGTACAAGATGGGAAGCAGGATCAAGATCAACTGGAAAGAAGTCTACGAAGAGGCAAACCGGCTGCTGGAGGATCTGGAGGTTGATGCAAAGAGCACGGATTATATACGGGATCTAGGAATCGCGCAGCAGCAGATGGTGGAAGTGGCAAAAGCGCTTTCGATGAATGCCCGCATCATTATCATGGACGAACCCACGGCGCCTCTGACGGCAAGGGAAACGAAGAACCTGTTTCGGATTGTAAAGAAGCTGAAAGAAAACGGAGTTTCGATCATTTACATTTCCCACCGTCTGGAGGAGGTCTTGGAAATCTGCGACCGCGCAACGGTCATGCGGGACGGCTGTACGATCCAGGAGCTGAATATTGCGGAAACCGACATGGATGAAATGATACGTCTGATGGTAGGGCGCGAATTGAAAGAAAAGTATCCCCGGATTGAGAAACAGATCGGGGAAGTGGTATTTCGCGTGGAGAATCTGTGTGCAGGAACGAAAGTGCAGAATATCAGCTTTCATGTCAGGGCGGGCGAGGTCTTATGCGTCGGCGGCCTGGTGGGCGCGGGACGGACGGAGACGGTCAGGGCAATTTTCGGACTGGATGAGAAAACGGACGGCAGAATCATCATTGATGGAAAGCCGTGCAATATCAGGAGTCCAAAGGATGCAATCGCAGCCGGCATCGGATATGTAACAGAGGACCGAAAGGGCGAGGGGCTGGTACTAAAGCTGGACGTAGGGGAAAATATTACGCTGGCGGCGCTGGATCAGTTCCGCAGCGGCGTTCATTTGAATTTGCGGAACGAAAAAAATGTGGTGCGGGACTATGTAAAGAGATTAAACATCAAGACTCCTTCCATTTTTCAGAAGGTGGAAAATCTTTCCGGAGGAAATCAGCAGAAAGTGGTTCTGGCAAAATGGCTGCTGTCAAAATGCAAGGTGCTGATCCTGGACGAACCGACAAGAGGAATCGACGTAGGCGCAAAGATCGAAGTATATAACCTGATCAACGAATTGGCGAAGGAAGGGAAAGCAATCCTGGTGATCACATCGGAGATTCCGGAGCTGCTGGGAATCTGCGACAGAGTTGTGGTGATGGCAAGAGGCCGAGTGAGCGGAACACTTTCCAGGGAAGAAGCGAATCAGGAAGCGATCATGACCATGGCGGTAGGAGCTCAAAGCACATCATCCGGAGACGGGGATGGGAAGCAGCCGGAAACAGAAACGATGGAAAAGGAAAGAGGATGATAAGTATGAAGAATAAGGTAAAAGAAAGAAAAGGTACAAGCTATCTTGGAATATTGATCGCATTGCTGGCGCTGTGTGTCGTATTATCCTTTGCCAGCAGCAGTTTTTTGACGGTATCGAACCTGCTCAATGTCTCACAGCAGATATCCACCAATTTCTTGATTGCCATCGGTATGACATTTATCATCTTGCTGGGCGGGATCGACCTGTCCGTCGGATCGATCATTGCGGTCACAGGGCTGATGATGGGACTGATGATGAAAAGCTGGAATCTGCCGGTGCTGGTCAGCATTTTGCTGGGGCTGGTATTTGCGTCCGCAATCGGAATGGCCACCGGACTTTTGATCACCGGATTTGAACTGCCGCCGTTTATTGCGACACTCGGAATGATGTCGATTGCCAGAGGAGCGGCTTATACGATCACCCAGGGGCAGCCGATCTATACATTTCCCGAGGGATTTCTTGCAATCACGGGAAGATACGGCGGAGTTCCGATTTTTACAATCCTGATCATGGCGGTCCTGTTTTTGATTGCGGCCTATGTCTTAAAATATACCAAATACGGAAGATATATTTATGCAATCGGAGGAAATGAAAACTGTGCACGGCTTTCCGGTATCAATGTGAAAAAGGTAAAATGCCTGGCCTATGTGATCAGCGGATTTTGCTGCGGTGTGGCGGCGATCATCCTGACATCCAGGCTGGATTCGGCCGTCCCCACCAATGCGGACGGGGCGGAGCTGGACGCCATCGCGGCAGTGGTTATCGGCGGGACTTCCATGAACGGCGGCGAGGGGACGCTGGTAGGGACGCTCATCGGAACCCTGATCATCGGGATCGTGGCAAATGGTCTGAACCTGCTGAACGTGCCCCAGGGCGCGCAGCGTATGGTAAAGGGCGGAATCATTGTGCTGGCAGTGATTGTGGACGTGATCCGCAGAAAAAGAAACCAAAAAGCCTGAGCGGCGGAAACAAACGAGCTGAAAAAAGATACAATGACTGGAGGAAGAACGATGAATGAAGCGCTGGGACACAAAACATGGTGTATTCCGGATTTATACATGAAGGAGCCGGGAACGATGCCTACGCCTTCCCATGAAAGCATTACGCTGCTGAATACAGGAAACCGTACGGCAGAGGTCGTGATCGATCTGCTGTTTGACGACGGAAGGCATTCGGAAAAGCTGGAGGGAATCCAGGTAGGGCCGGCAGGGACAAAGCATCTGCGGATGGACCAACTGGAGGAATGGGGGATTCAGATTCCCACATCCGTATGCTATTCGGCCATTATTACAAGCAGTGAGAAGATCGTGGTAGAATATGCGAGATTCAACTGGATTGACGGGGCGGCGCAGTCGTTTGCGGTGATCCCGTACTATGAGAATTAAGATGGAGAATATAGTTTGTGCTGTGGAAAAAACAGAGCTTATCAAGACATCAGGAAAAGGAGAAGAATCGAATCATGACAGAAAAAAGAGTGGCAATTGTGACAGGCGGAACAAGAGGGATGGGACAGGCCATCAGCATTGAGCTTGCAAAGAGAGGCAATATTGTCTGCGCGGCCTACAGGTCCAATGAAGAGAGCGCCAAAGAAACATTGAAAAAGATACAGGAGCTTGTACCGGAGAGCGGAATTTATAAGGTAGACGTTTCACAGGAGCAGGAGATCAAACGGTTTGTCAGTGAGATTGGAACGAAATTCGGAAGGATTGATATTCTTGTCAACAACGCCGGGATTTTTGACTTCCGCTTTATGGATGAAATGGACGGGGAGTATCTGGACCGTGTCCTGAACACCAATTTCAAAAGCCAGTTTTTCATGCTGCAGAATGCTGCGGAATATATGAAGAAGAACCACTACGGAAGAGTTGCCAACGCCTCCTCCATTTCAGGCCGGTTTGCGGACTGCGGCCTTGTGGCGTATGCGGCAAGCAAGGCAGGAGTGGATATGATGACGAAGATTGGCGCTGCAGAACTGGGACCGTACAATATCAGCGTCAATGCCTATGCGCCGGGAATCATCCATACAGATATGACAGACGCCATGATTCAGGAACGGGGGGACGAGCAGGTCAGGGACCTGTGCCTGAACCGGTTTGGGACAGGGGAAGACGTGGCGGCGCTGGTCGGATTTCTGACTTCCCCGGAGGGCGGATACGTGACCGGTGAGATCATCGGAATTGACGGAGGGATGTTCAAGGTACAGAATACATATCTGGCATATGAGCATGCAAGAAAGAACGGATGAAAGCAACTGAGAAAAGACAAAGAAGCACAGGAAGGAGAGAAATAAGATGGAAAAAAGAGACGCGAAGATGAAAGCATTATTTTCCTACGCACCCTATGATAACCGGCTGGAGGAAACAGATATTCCTTCTGCCGGTCCCGGGGAATTGGTTGTAAAGGTGCTTGGATGCGGGATCTGTGCAGGTGATGTCAAGTCATATCATGGCGGAATCCGGATCTGGGGAACCAGCCTGGAAAATCGATATATCGAAGCGCCGGTGATCGGCGGACATGAATTTTTCGGGGAGGTTGTGGAGATCGGAGAAGGGATGGACAGCTATTCCCTGGGGGAATGGGTAACGGCAGAGCAGATTGCCCCCTGCGGGGAATGTGAATTTTGCCGTCAGGGAAAATACTGGATGTGCCAGGAATCCGCGGTTTACGGATTCAAGCAGCACATTCACGGCGGATTTGCGGAATATATCAGGCTGCATAAAAACAGCAGGATTCATAAGCTGCCGAAAAGCTTTACACCGGAACAGGCCGTCCTGGTGGAACCCATTGCCTGCGGAATGCACGCCGTGGAAATGGCGGAGATCGGGCATGATGACACGGTTGTGATCGCGGGACTGGGGGCTATCGGAACCTCAATGGTCAACCTGGCCGGATTATATCTTCCGAAGCAGATCATCGGGATCGATGTAAAACCGTTCCGGATGGAAATGGGAAAAAAGTACGGTGCGGATTATGTATTGAATCCTATGGAATGCAATGTAGAGGAAGAAATCCGAAAGCGTACGGGCGGATATGGATGCGATGTGTATATTGAGGCGTCCGGAAGCCCCAGAAGTGTGACCCAGGGGCTGCAGTCTTTAAAGAACCATGGAAGATACGTGCAGATGGGAGTGTTTGCCGAGGAGGTAAAAGCGGATTGGAATATCATCGGCGACGGCAAGGAACTGAGCATCCGGGGTTCCCATTTGTCGGCCCTGACGTTTTGTTCCGTGATCAAAGGTATAGAAAGCGGGCTGATCAAAACGGAAGGTCTGATCTCACATTCCTTTGGGCTGGAACAGTGGGAGGAGGCATTTGAAGCGGCTGAGAAGGCCCCCCAGGCGATGAAAGTAATGCTGCGCCCGTAATTGCTTCAGGTTTTGGTTTACCGGCGGCTTTTGTTTTTACAAAAAACAGTCTGTTGAAAATATCCGAAAAGTGCATTTTTCTGCTGTAAAAATATGCAATTTCTGTTATAATACTGACGATGCATGGAAGAATGCCGGAAAACGCTGTGTACGTTTTCCGGACTTGCCATGGTCAAAAAAGGAATCAAAGTGAATGAGAAAGGGATTATACTTGTGGCAGTTATAAAGGATGTTGCAAAGCTGGCCGGGGTTTCGGTGGGAACTGTTTCAAAATACCTGAATACTCCGGAGCTGTTAAGGGAGGACAAGAGGGCCGCAGTAGAGGACGCAATCCAAAAACTGAATTATAAACCCAACCTGTTTGCCAGGAATCTGAGGGTACAGGATTCAAAAACGATCGCAGTCATTGCACAGGAAATCCGGAATCCGTTTCACGCGGCATTGTTTAATACGATCCGGAAGGAAGCGATGAAATATAATTATTCGGTGGTATTGTATTCTCTGAATGATATAAACGGAAATTTCGATACGTTGTTTGAGACACTGCCGATCCATTATTTCAGCGGGGTGATATCCTGTTATTTTCATGATATGGAGCAGTCCATTGATTTTGCCAAGAGACACAGCAAGGTGCCTATGGTGATCATGACCAATTCGGAACGATATTTTGACGAGTATGATTCCGAAAAAATTGTACATGCGGATTTTACACAGGGAATCCAGAAAGTATGCGAATACCTGATCAGCCTGGGAAACACCCGGATCGCGTATATAGGCTGCAGGACGAAAGACCAGCTCCGGGACCCGAAGCTCAAGGGATTTATGCTGACGATGGAAAAGCATCGTCTGGAACCCCACAGTATTGTGCGCCTGGAAAAGGAATATACGATGCAGACAGGCTATGAGTCGGCGGAACAGATCCTCAGGAGCGGACAACTCCCCGATGCGATTTTGAGCGATACGGATGTCATGTCCATCGGCGTATTGAACTGTCTGCGCAACCACGGGATTCAGGTGCCGGATGATATCATGCTGGCATCCTTTGATAATATTGAACAGGCGGAATACTGTAATCCCAGGCTGACGACCTTAAACGTACCGATCGAGGCAATGAGCGTTAAGGCTGTGGAGCTGCTGGTGGCACAGATGGAAAACCGGGAATGCAAAAATACGGGAAATGCATTTGAGCTGGAGCTGATCATCCGGGAGACTACGAAGAACAGATAAAATGACCACAATTCAAATCAGGGTGTTATAGATGGGCAGACCACTTTTCAGGAACATATTTCCTTTCGTTCCCGAAAAGTGGTCATTTCATTCCATAGGACTGAAAAATGGCGGATTTCTGCCGATATAACATGTGACTCCCTTTTCGGGATTTCAAAGCAGGATCTTGTACAAAATAGAATCTATTGGTTCCGGTTTATCCGGATTGGGATCTGAGGTGATGAATGTTGGATATAGCAGTTGTGGAGGATGAAAAAGTGATCCGGGAATATCTGTGCAGGCTGATCCAGGGGCAGAAGCCAGAAAGCCGCATAGAGGCTTATGCTGCGGGGGCGGACCTGCTGGCATCCGGGAAGCGGTTCGACCTGGTGTTCCTGGATATACAGATGGAAGGGATGGACGGCATTGAAACGGCGAGAAAACTCCGGAAGAGCCAGGAGGAAACGGTGCTGATCTTTGTCACCGCAATGAAAGAATATGTGTTTGAAGCCTTAGATCTGTACGCCTTTCAGTACCTTTTGAAGCCTGTGGATGAAACAAAATTTGCGGAGGTGCTGGAACGTGCGGTCAGAGAAGCGGCAAGAAAGCAGGAGAAGCGCGGATTATTCATAAAAACGAGAAATCTGACGCTGGATCAGGCGGACATATTGTATATCGAGAGCCGGGGCAAGAAGGTGGAGATCCATACGGCCGGGGAAAAAGAGAATATCGAGATCTACGGGACCATGGAAGGACTGGAAGGGCAGCTCGGGAAGGGCTTTTACCGCTGCCACCGGGCATATATCGTGAATATGGATTATATCACGGAATACGCCAGTGACAGCATCAGCCTCACCGGAGGCAACAAAGTGTATCTGGCAAAGAAAAAATACGGGGAGTTCGTAAAGGCGTATATGTGGCACCTGCAGAGCGGAGGTGTGTCCAGTGTCTGAAGCCATAAGCATTCTTTTTCCGGTACTGCTTTACACCTCCCAGGGATGCTGCCTGCAGTATTTTTACGGAAGCTTTCTAAAGGGCAGGATCAGGGACAAACGGTGGAATGGACTGGCGGCTGCGGCTTCGTATGCGGTGCTGAAACTGGCATTGTCCCGGGTGGAAGAGCTGGAGAGCTGGGAGTACAGGGCAGCAGCCTGGAGACTGGCGGCGGCATTGTGTTTTTTGACGGTTATTGCCTTTTGCTTTTATAAAGCCTTTTGCCTGATCACGGCGTTTCTTGTGGTAACGTTTCAGGCAGTTTCGGATATCAGCCGTTATATGGCGGTTATATGGATCGGAGAGCTTGGGGACGGGATGCTGGACTTCTGGAACTGGTGCGCGGGGAAAGGCATATTTGTTTCGAAAAGGTCTTTTGCCGCCGCGGTAAATGCCGGGCTGATCGGCGGATGGATTCTGCAATACCTGATGATGTCGCTGGCTTTGTATCTGCTTCTGAGAAAGATTGTGAGGGATTTCCGTGAAAAAGAATACGGTATCCGCAGGACAGAACTTTTATTTCTCCTTACTCCGTCTGCTGTGGGGCTGATGCTCTGTCTGCTGCTGCGCATCATCATAGTCGCAATGGAGGACGGCGCCCCCCAAATTTTGTATGACAGATATCCGATATTGGTGGCGGTCATCCCCGCCATCCTGCTTTTGTCACTGCTCTCTATTTTGTATGGGGTGAAGCTGTTTCAGGATATGATCTATCTGAACCGGGAGAGGAGCAGCAGGATCATCCTGGAAAAACAGGTGGCGGGCCTGCAGGAGCACATGGAAGAGATGGAGCGTGTCTATTCCGGCATCCGGAGTATGAAGCACGATATGAAAAATACCGTCTTAGTGATGGAGCGGCTTTTGGCAGAGGGCGGTGTAAAAGAGCATGCGGAACTGAAAGACTATATGGCGGAGTTGAACCGGACGTTCGAGAAGCTGGAGGTCCGTTTTCGGACAGGGAATGGGATTGTGGATACCCTGCTGAATATGAAATATTATGAAGCCCTGCGGGAAGTTCCGGATCTGAAACTGGAGGCGGACGGGCTGCTGTTCCCGCCGGGGCTTAAGATCCAGAGCTATGATGTGGGCATTATCCTGGGAAATGCTTTGGACAACGCCATTGAGGCGTGCAGAAGGCTTAAAGCGGAAGAACCGGGGGCGGACGCTTTCATTCGGCTGGGTTCTTTGCGGAAAGGAAATCTTCTGATTTTAAAGATCGAGAACAGTTTCGACGGACGGCTGGTAAAGAAAGGGCAGGATGAGTTTCCGGAAACTGTCAAGGAGGACAGGGAGTCCCATGGGATCGGGCTTTCCAATATCAAAAGTACGGCAAGGAAATACCAGGGGACGATGGATTTTAAGGTGAACGGCAGGGTGTTTATCCTGTCTGTGATGATGAAAAATGAGAGGAGAGATGAGGATGGAGTTTGGAACCCGGCTGGATTTGAATAGATACAGGAGGGATTGAACATGTATATAGGAAATTACTATCAGGGAATCATGCGGCTTTTTTCAGGAATGCATGGACGCGGAATCCATGCGAACATGCCGCTTTTCGGCGGGGCATCCAGAAGACCCAACGCCGGCGGCAGGAATACGCTGGAGGATTTGCTTACCGGACATTACAAAAATTCGTATGGTGTTGAAGGAATGTGCGTCACAAACAACCCAAACGCAAGAAAGATCATCCAGGTGTCGGATGAAATGAAGCAGCGTGTTTTTGACAACGTGAAAGATGCGTTTTACAAATATAACGGCATGTCCGGCGACAATGAAGCCGAATGGGAAGAGATGGCGCAGGCAAAGAATGCCTATTATAAAACGTTAAAGAAAAGCGACCGTGCGGCTGCGGCATGGACTTTGGGACAGTTCGAAATAAGCGTTTCAAGAAAGGTGGCAGGAGCTGTAAAAGAGAAGGTACCCGGCTGGACATATGGAGATCAGATTCCTGCGGGTGTTTTGGATGAGGTTTTTGCAGACGAGAGCATCACGTCCATGGTATCCGGGAAATCTGGCACAGCGGGAGGACTGGATATTCGGGCATAAAACGGCATGGAATCATTTCAGACTTGCAGGTGAAAATACCGTACAAAATCAAAGCTTCAGACATGCAGGTCGAAAATATCGTACAAAATCAAAATTTCAGACTCACAGGCCGAAAACTTTATGCAAAATCAAAGTTTTCGACTTGTAAGTCTGAAATAACAGGTGGTTCTGGTACTATTCATCGCGCGATTCTTCCGCACCGTCAAGAAAATCCCGGAGATATACCCCTACAGACCGGCTCATTTCCCTTGAAAAATCAGAATGATACTTCCGATTGCAAAATGCCTGTATCCAAGCATCATAATCCTTCTCCCCGGCGTGGAAGGAGAGCATATCAGAGAGCTCCTGGTCAGACATCGTATGGTAGGTATTTTCATGGACGAGATATGCTTCGTCGATTCGCTGCGGTTTTTTCCGGGACTTCTGCTGTTCGGTGGGATAGCCGAAGACCAGAAGGGCAGCAGGGAATACATACCTGGGAAGCTGCAGCAAGTCGCGCATCTGTTCGCAGTTTTCCATGACATCGCCGATGTAGCAGGAGCCGATCCCAAGGCTTTCGGCCGCGGTGACCGCATTCTGCGCGGCGATCAGCGCGTCATCGACTGCCAGCAGAAGATCCCCGGCACCCGGCCTGCGGGGGCTGCATCCGGCAGCAGCGAAGGCGTCGTACCATTTTTTACAGTCCGCGCAGAAGGCCAGCACCAGGTTGGCTTTCGCTATAAAGGGCTGGTGGTCGCAGAGGTCGGCCAGACGGTCCTTCAATTCCTGGTCGGTCACATCCAGGATGGTGTAGAGCTGCTGGTTGCCCGCAGTGGGAGCCATGGCGGCGGCTGTGATGATGGCTGCTTTGTCCTCCTTGGGAATCTCCCGGTCTTCAAAAACCCTTACTGATTTTCGGTTTGCTAATTGTTTCAGTATTTCATTTTTCATGAGCATTTCCTTTCTTTTCACTCAGCAGCTCGCACAATTCAGAAATCTTTTGAATCCGCTGCCTGGCAT
Organism: Schaedlerella arabinosiphila; assembly: GCF_003885045.1. Taxonomy (GTDB): domain Bacteria; phylum Bacillota; class Clostridia; order Lachnospirales; family Lachnospiraceae; genus Schaedlerella; species Schaedlerella arabinosiphila. The sequence continues at coordinate 1,297,377 of NZ_RHJS01000002.1, forward strand.
CGGGCACGTCGCCGAATCCGTATTCCGCAAGGATGAAGGGGATTTCCGCTTCCCTGCAGGCATCCGCGTCGCCCTGGGTATCCCCCACATAGACCACATGCTCCAGGTGGTTTCTCTCCATCAGCAGGCGGATGGTCCGGCCTTTGGAAACCAGCGTCTCCCCATGGCAGAGATGGTCCTTTACACAGTCCTCCAGTCCCGCGGCACGCAGGAACAGTTCAATATACCCGCACTGGCAGTTGCTGACAATGTAGAGGCTGGTTCTCTCCGCCAATGTGCGGAACGTCTCCGCAACGCCCTCATAGAGTATGCCGGGATGCTCTTCCAGATATGCATTTTCGTAAGCATAGCAGGCTTCCATGACTTTCTCCTGCTGGGCCTTTGACAAGGTGGGAAATAACGCGCCGGAGATTTCCGCCATGGTCTTTCCAAAGAGGCTCCGCAGGCGGTCTGCGCTCACCCGGGTATCCAGATCCGTATGCTCCCGCACGGCCCGGGTCCAAACCTGGGCGGCCTGCTCCGTGGAATCCCACAGTGTTCCGTCCACGTCAAATATAATGCCGTCCAAATGTGCAGTATTCTGCTGATTCATAATATCCGATTCTCCTTTTCACTTTTTACACTTCCAGCCATTTCCTACTATAACATATCCGCGGACGGAATGGGAGGGAAAAAAACTCCTTTTAAAAAGATTTCTTTTAGTGTATACTATCTTGTATGATTTGGAAAAAGATGTGAAATTTATATAGAAGGAGAAGCTCCTATGAACGAAAAAATTGTTTTGATTGACGGACACAGTATTCTGAACCGGGCATTTTACGGGGTGCCGGACCTGACCAACTCGGAAGGGCTGCACACCAACGCCATCTTCGGGTTTTTGAATATCCTGTTCAAGATCCTGGACGAGGAAAAACCGGAATATCTGACGGTCACCTTTGACGTCCACGCGCCAACCTTCCGGCATGAGATGTACGCGGACTACAAGGGGACGAGAAAGCCCATGGCGGAAGAACTGCGGCAGCAGGTTCCGGTGATCAAGGAAGTGCTGGAGGCTATGCAGATCGAGATTGTGGAGCAGGCCGGGCTGGAGGCGGACGACCTGCTGGGGACCATTTCCCGAACCTGCGAGGAAAAGGGGATGGAGGTGTCCATCATTTCCGGAGACCGGGATACGCTGCAGCTTGCCACGGAGCATGTGAAGATCCGGATTCCCAGGACAAAGCAGGGTAGAACTGAGGTGACGGATTACTATGCCGCGGATGTGAAGGAAGCTTACGGGGTGACTCCCACGGAATTTATTGACGTGAAGGCGCTCATGGGAGACGCTTCGGATAATATCCCGGGGGTGCCGGGAGTGGGGGAAAAGACCGCCACCAAGATCATCCAGGAATACGGCTCCATTGAAAATGCCTATGCCCATGCGGCGGAGATCAAGCCCCCCAGGGCCAGCAAGAACCTGCAGGAGTACTGGGATCAGGCGTGTATGAGCAAGACGCTGGCCACCATCGATACCCGGGCAGAGATCGGTTTTGATCTGGAGCAGGCCAGGTTCGGCAATCCTTACACAAAGGAAGCCCACGACTATTTCCAGCGGCTGCAGTTCAAAAATCTGCTCAGCCGGTTTGATGTGGAGGCCGATACCAATGCGGTGGAGGATCATTTTCAGGAAGTGACGGATACCGGCCTGCTGGAACGGATTTTTGAGGAGGCAAAGAAGTCGGCCGCGGTGGGGATTGCGGTTTCCGAGGACGGGGGAAATGTGCTGCCCCTGTTTGCCCATGCGTCGGGATACGGCAGGATCGCCGTCTGCTATGGGGAGGAGCAGATCTATTCCATACCATGTGATATGGACATGGATATGGGATACCTGTTCGGAAAGCTGTGCGAAGTGGCGGACGCAGTGGAGCGGTTCGTGATGTTTGACCTGAAAAAATATCTGCCGGAGCTGCCCATCACCCGCAGGGAGCATTGCTTTGACGCCACGGTGGCGGCGTATTTGCTGAATCCTCTGAAAAATGATTACGGATACGAGGACGTGGCCAGGGAGCAGCTTCACCTGCTCATCAACGAAAAGGCAGACGCTTCCATGCGCGCCTGCTACGAAGCATATACGGCTTACAAGGCGGCGGAGCCTTTGACAGTGAAGCTAAAATCGGCGGGCATGTATGACCTGTTTACGGAGATTGAGATGCCCCTTTTGTTTACCCTCTATGAGATGGAGCAGGCAGGGGTGAAGATCGAAGGAGAGGCGCTGAAAGTATACGGAGACCAGTTGGGCGCAAGGATACTGGAACTGGAAAAGGAAATCTATGAGCTGGCGGGGGAGACTTTTAACATCAATTCGCCCAAGCAGCTCGGGGTGGTATTGTTTCAGCATATGGGGCTTACAGGCGGCAAAAAGACAAAGACCGGATTTTCCACGGCGGCGGATGTACTGGAAAAGCTGGCGCCGGATTACCCGGTGGTGGCGAAGATTCTGGAGTACCGCCAGCTTGCAAAGCTGAAGTCCACTTATGCGGACGGGCTGGCCAATTTTATCGGATCGGACGGAAGGATTCACGGAAAATTCCACCAGACCATCACGGCGACCGGGCGTCTTAGCAGCACGGACCCGAACCTCCAGAACATTCCCATTCGGATGGAACTGGGACGGCTGATCCGGAAGGTCTTTGTGCCGAAGGAGGGCTGTGTGTTCGTGGATGCGGATTATTCCCAGATTGAGCTGCGGATTTTGGCCCACTGCTCCGGGGACGCCCAGCTCATCCAGGCATACCGGGAGGCCCAGGACATCCACAGGACCACGGCGTCCCAGGTATTCCACGTGCCCTTTGAGGAAGTGACGGACCTGCAGCGGCGCAATGCCAAGGCGGTAAACTTCGGGATTGTGTACGGGATCAGTTCCTTCGGGCTGAGCCAGGATCTGAGTATTACGAGAAAGGAAGCGGCCCAGTATATCGAGAATTACTTTGATACCTATCCGGGAGTCAAACAGTTTCTGGACGAGCAGGTGGCCCATGCCAAGAAAAACGGCTATGTGGTGACATTGTTTGGGCGGCGCAGGCCGGTGCCGGAGCTGAAATCCAGCAACTTCATGCAGCGCAGCTTCGGGGAACGGGTGGCTATGAACGCGCCCATTCAGGGGACTGCGGCGGACGTGATCAAGATCGCGATGATCGGGGTAGCCCGGGAATTGAAGGAAAAAGGCTTGAAGTCAAAATTGATTCTGCAGGTGCATGACGAACTGCTCATCGAGGCATATGAGGAAGAACTGGAGCAGGTAAAAGCAATCCTGCAGGAGCAGATGGAGCAGGCGGCAGATCTGCAGGTGCCGCTGATTGTGGATATGCATACCGGAAAGAACTGGTATGAGGCGAAGTAAGGCAGGCGGAAAATGATGAAAATACTGGGAATTACCGGAGGGGTCGGTTCCGGGAAAAGTGAAGTCCTCCAATTTCTGCAGGAAGCGTACGGGGCCGTGGTCTCCCCGCTGGATGACGCGGCAAGGCGTCTCCAGCAAAAGGGGCAGCCCTGCTATGAACGGATCGTGGAGGCATTCGGCCGGGACATCCTGGGGGCAGACGGAGAGCTGGACCGGGGAAAGCTGGCCGAAACCGTGTTTTCCAGCCCCCAAAAACTGGCCCTTCTAAATTCCATCGTCCACCCGGAAGTGCGGCGGTGGGTGGAGCAGGACATTTCCCAAAAAGAGAGGGACGGCGAGGAACTGTATGTGCTGGAGTCGGCGCTGTTTCCCGATGTGGATTACGGCGATCTCTGCGGGGAAATGTGGTATGTCTACGCGGAGGAATCGGTTCGCTGCCTGCGTCTGGCGCGCTCCCGGGGATATACAGAGGAGCGGACCCGGGGGATGATCCGGTCCCAGCCTTCTGAAGCGGCATTTCGAAAAATCTGCACGGCGGTCATTGACAACAGCGGTGCATTTGAAAATACAAAGAAACAGATAGGAGAATTATTATGAGATTGTGCAGCATTGCCAGCGGGAGCAGCGGGAACTGCATTTACGTCGGCAGCGACCATACCCATCTTCTGGTGGATACGGGGATCAGCAAAAAGCGCATCGAAGCGGGTCTGAAGGAACTGGACATCAAAGGGGAGGAACTGACGGGAATCCTGGTGACCCACGAGCATTCGGACCATATCCAGGGCCTGGGCGTATTCAGCAGGAAATACGGGATTCCCATCTATGCGTCGCCGGGAACCATTGAGGGGATTAAAGGCTATTCCAGCCTGGGAAAGATGCCGGAGGGGCTGTTTCATCCCATCCGGATCGATGAGAAATTTTCCCTTGGGGATATCACCATCGACCCCTTTGCCATTTCCCATGACGCCAACGAGCCCACCGGCTACCGGATGGAGTGCGCAGGAAAAGCGGCGGCCGTGGCCACAGATCTGGGGATGTATACGGATTACGTGGTGGGCAAGCTGAAAAATCTGGACGCGGTGCTCTTAGAGGCAAACCACGACATACATATGCTGGAGGTAGGGGCTTACCCTTATTATCTGAAGCAGCGGATTCTGGGGGAGAAAGGACATTTGTCAAATGAATTGTCAGGACGGCTTCTTTGTGATATACTACATGATAATTTGAAGCACATCGTCCTGGGGCATCTGAGCAAGGAAAATAATTATGTGAAGCTGGCGTATGAAACCGTGAAGCTGGAAGTGACGCTGGGCGATAACGCTTATAAAGGGGAAGATCTGGATATGACCGTCGCGAAACGGGACGAGGTATCGGAGATATACTCTTTTTGAAAGGGCCGGATGGCCGGCAAACAATCACTTGCTGCGCAAGTGGCTGCATTCAAAAGGCAATCAATTTGCTGCGCAAGTGGCTGCATTCAGAAGGCAATCAATTTGCTGCGCAAGTGGCTGCATTCAGAAGGTAATCAATTTGTTGCGCAAATTGGTTATATATTACAGGAGGAACAGGACATGAAGAAATGCATCGTAACCGTGCTGGGGAAGGATACCGTGGGGATCATCGCGAAGGTATGCACCTACCTTGCGGAAAATGGGATCAACATTCTGGACATTTCCCAGACTATCGTGCAGGGATACTTTAATATGATGATGATTGTGGATGTGACGGAGAAGGATACCCAGTTTACAAAGATCTGTGATGATCTGGAAAAGCTGGGCAAGGAGATCGGGGTCAATATCCGCTGCCAGAGAGAAGAAATTTTTGAGAAAATGCACAGGCTGTAACAAAGAATGCTGCGACAGACAGAATCAGCCGCAAAAGGTGAGGAAAACAGATATGATTAATATGTATGAAGTTTCAGAGACAAACGAAATGATCGAGCATGAGAACCTGGACGTGCGTACGATCACGCTGGGGATCAGCCTGCTGGACTGCATCGACTCGGATCTGGTAGCGCTGAATGAAAAGATCTATGAGAAGATCACCAGGGTGGCGAAGGATCTGGTCAGCACAGGCCGGGACATTGAAAAGGAGTTCGGCATTCCGATCGTCAACAAGCGGATCTCCATTACGCCCATTTCCCTGGTGGGGTCTGCGGCGTGCAGATGCCCGGAGGATTTTGTGACCATCGCCCGGACGCTGGACCGGGCGGCGCAGACCGTAGGCGTAAACTTTATCGGCGGATATTCCGCACTGGTGTCCAAGGGAATGACGAAAAGCGAGGAATACCTGATCCGGTCGATCCCCCAGGCGCTGGCGGAGACGGAGCGGATCTGCAGCTCCGTCAATGTAGGCTCCACCAGGACCGGGATCAATATGGATGCGGTTCGCCTCTGCGGGGAGATCGTAAAGGCCACAGCCGAGGCCACCAAGGACCGGGATTCCCTGGGCTGTGCAAAGCTGGTGGTATTCTGCAACGCGCCGGACGACAATCCGTTTATGGCAGGGGCATTTCTGGGCGTGACGGAGGCGGACGCGGTCATCAACGTGGGAGTCAGCGGGCCGGGCGTCGTGAAGAAGGCATTGGAAAAGGTGCGGGGCAAGGGGTTCGAGGAACTCTGCGAGACCATCAAGAAGACTGCTTTCAAGGTGACCCGGGTAGGCCAGCTTGTGGCAGGAGAAGCATCGAAGCGGATGGGGATTCCCTTCGGAATCGTGGATCTGTCCCTGGCGCCCACTCCGGCCATCGGGGACAGCGTGGCGGAGATCCTGGAAGAGATCGGCCTGGAGAGGGTCGGCGCGCCGGGGACTACGGCGGCCCTGGCCATGCTCAATGACCAGGTGAAAAAGGGCGGTGTGATGGCCTCCTCCTATGTGGGGGGCTTAAGCGGCGCATTTATCCCGGTGAGCGAGGATCAGGGAATGATCGACGCGGTGAACGTCGGTTCCCTGACGCTGGAGAAGCTGGAAGCCATGACCTGCGTCTGTTCTGTGGGCCTGGATATGATCGCGATTCCGGGCAAGACGAAGGCCAGCACCATTGCCGGGATCATTGCGGACGAAATGGCCATCGGCATGGTGAACCAGAAGACCACGGCGGTAAGGCTGATCCCGGTGATCGGAAAAGATGTGGGCGAGACGGCGGAATTTGGAGGGCTTCTGGGCTATGCGCCCATTATTCCGGTGAATGAATTTGGATGCGACACATTCATCAGCCGGAAAGGACGGATTCCGGCGCCGATCCATAGTTTTAAGAATTGATGCAGTCGCCGGGAACAGTTCGGAAAACAGTCCGGCGGAACGTTTTTGGGACTGCAGGAATATTAAAGGAGCAAGAGACGATAAAATGAGCAGGATAGCGATTGTAACAGACAGCAACAGCGGGATTACACAGGCAAAGGGAAAGGAGATGGGGATCTATGTCCTCCCGATGCCGTTCTATATCAATGGGGAACTCTTTCTGGAAGACATTACCCTGACCCAGGAGGAATTTTACAAACGGCTTGGGGAGGATGCGGATATTTCCACGTCCCAGCCGTCGCCGGGGGATGTCATGGATCTGTGGGACAGGGCTCTGGAAGAATACGACGAGCTGGTGCATATCCCTATGTCCAGCGGCCTGAGCAGTTCCTGCGAGACCGCCGTTTCACTGGCAGAGGACTACAACGGGCGGGTGCAGGTGGTGAATAACCAGAGGATTTCCGTGACCCAGGAGCGGTCCGTCATAGACGCCATGGAGCTGCGCGACGCAGGAAAGTCGGCGGCGGAGATCCGGGAAATCTTAGAAAGAGAAAAATTTGAATCCACCATCTACATCACCGTGGATACGTTGAAATATCTGAAAAAAGGCGGCAGGATCACTCCTGCGGCCGCGGCTCTGGGAACCGTGCTGAACTTAAAGCCGGTACTGCAGATCCAGGGAGAAAAGCTGGATGCCTTTGCAAAGGTGCGGGGCTGGAAGGCGGCAAAGCGGACCATGCTGCAGGCAATTGAGAAGGATATCAAGGAACGGTTTGCGGGGAAGGAGTCCCAATTGATTTTGGGGATGGCGTATACCTGCGGGAAGGAAGAGGCGGCAGAGTGGAAGGAAGAGATCCACAGCCATTTCCCGGAGTATGAGATCATGGAAAACCCGCTTTCCCTGAGCATTGCCTGCCATATCGGGGCAGGAGCCATGGCAGTGACTTGTACGAAGAAGGTATAAGAGACGAGGGTTAAACACATTTCAGTAAGGGCAGGCATTTTGCAATCGAAGAATGGCTGGAAGGGATGATAGCTGCTTTACGGTAAAACGGTAAAGCAGCTATTGTATTTAAGAGGTCTAGATTTTGTCTGTTTGTTTAAAAATCAGACGTTGCCTGACCAACTCAAGAAAGGGAAATAAAGTTGATAATATCAGAATTGCTCGGAGAAACACCTGTTTCCAGACTGCGTGAACGAGATTTGCCACAGGCCCTCTTGCGCTGCATGAAAGAGAGGAATAGCTGTTATGGATTATTTTAGTATAGGGCTTAATATTTTTTGCCTGATAGCCCAAGGCATTATGCACGTTTACTTTTGTGCCAGCCTCACCGGGAAAAAACAGAAGGCATATCATTTTGCCATATACATTTTCATTTTCTTCATTTTGGACTGGATTGCAAGTAAGTTTTCTTTCCCATGGATCATAGTGATTGGGATAGAACTGCTTATTTTGTATGGGGTAAACCGTTTTATTCTGGGCAATCGTCCCTCTGCGTCCTGGGTTGCGGCAATCCTCGCCAATTACATCTCCCAGTTTTCCTTTGGGCTTATCAACTCGGTGGAGGCGGTGATATTTCCCCGTGTGACGAACACCCTGCTTTTGTACTCAATGGTCACAGCGGCAACAGCGGTCTCCCTGGCCATAAGTATTGCCTGCTATACAAGCGTAGTAAAATCCATATCGCCAGAAGAAATTGGACACATGACATATATGGGCTGCTTATTGTTCCCTGTTCTGTTTTTCTTTACCGCAGAATTGTATATCATGCAGACCTCATATACACAGATTTACTATGATGTGTTGTCTCCTGCCCTTCTGTTGGAACATACTGCGCTGCTGTTTTTGCAAGCCCTAGGGCTGGGAGCTTTACTCTGTACCTTGTATGCCTATCGTCACCTATGCCGCAGTTTACAGACCAAAGCAGAAATGCAATCTTTGTCTCAAGCAGTCCAGGCACAGAAAATATATATTGCCGAGGCACAAACTCGCTATGAACAGACAAAAGCATTCCGCCACGATATTAAAAATCATCTTTCTGTATTGAGCGCCCTGCTTAACAATAACAAATTGGAAGAGAGCAAAGCCTATCTGCAAAAGCTGGAAACAGTCTCAACCACGTTGTCATTTCCTTGTCAGACAGGTAATTCAGTGGTGGATATTTTGCTGGGAGAAAAGTTAAAGATGGCAAAAGCAGATGGGATTACAGCTGAGGTTTCATTGTTCCTTCCACCCCCTTGCGGAATAGATGATTTTGATTTATGTGTGATTTTTGCCAATGCTTTGGACAACGCGATCAGTGCGTGTCAATCCATTGAGGGAGTAAGGTCAATTCGCATCAGCGGAGAGCGGCAGGGCGACTTCTATATGCTGGCATTTGAAAATACCTGTTCAGATAATCCGCTGCCGCCAACGGGAACCGGCCTTTCCAATATCAGAGCTGTAGCAGAGAAATATCACGGTGCGATGTTGACAGAGAAAATTGAACGGAGGTTCTCTTTGAACGTGTTGCTGAACATTTCAATACATCCAGAGAGCATTTCAATACAAAAGCCTTGAAATTCTTTTTTTACGGGGTAAACTGATAGTAGCAATATCAGTTGCCTATCTTGTGGATTGGAGGAATATATTATGCAGTCTATTTCTGGAATAAACTTTGGCGCAGCGCAGCCGTCTGTGCCGCTTGCTGGTGTGGAGGAACCGAAAAAAGTCCAGCGGCCCGAAGATGAAACCCAATCGCGCTACCAAAAACCTGTGATGGATGAATATGTTCCGGAGGAAAAAACGGAACCATCAGGGCGTTATTGGCTTGGCAAAGACGAGGACGGCAAGCCTAAATTCTATTTCGCTGACCCGGAGCGGGCAGAGGATGCCCCAGATGCTTCTGATCGGGACAAGAGTGCGGAAGGGCCGGAAAAAAGCGGCTCTGACAAAGATGGGCAAAGTTGCACCTGCAATACCGACAAGGTTGACCGTGAGATTGAAAAACTAAAAAAGCAGAAACAAGAGCTGGAGCAGCAAATCAACAGGGAAACAGATGAAAGCAAAACAGAGGATTTGAAAGCAAAATTGGCACAGATAGAAAAAGAATTGAGCCAAAAGGACAATGACACATATAGGCGTCAGCACGCTACATATACATACTCCTAATGTCTGCCACACGACGGCAAAAGAAAAAAGCCGTCGTACAAGCAGGAAAATCGCTACGCCCCGAACGGCGGCTTTTGAGAAATCGAAAGCCGCCGTTTTCAATGCCCATCGGCGGCAATGGGAGGATGCCGCCATGTGATTGCGAATAGATAGGCACTTGTCAAAAAAAGCCTGACTGACCCTTGTAGCGGCATCACCTACCCATGTTTGCAAAAATAGTCGTTTTCTGACGGCTTATATTTTGTGCTGGCAGGGAAATATAAGCCAGCCCCGGTACGAAGGGTAGAAATACCAAAGGATAACGGGAAGAAAAGAATGCTGTGCCAACGGCAGTAGACCGGGTCATCCAGCAGGCGATTGCACAGGTGCTTATTGTTACCTTCAACAAGGAGAAATCCGGTGCTGGCGGATATATTTGGACGGTTGGGATATATGGAACGTCAGGGCAGCGGACTCAACAAAATCCGTGAGGCATATGAAAATGCGGTGAATTATGAGGTTGGAATGGAGCCGGGATTTTATTCGGACAGAGTGATGTTTATGGTGACATTGAAAATTTGAATTATAAAATGCTGCTAAATGAAGCTAAAAATGAAGCTGAAAATATTGTTTTAACGGAAATTGAAAGAAATTTGTGTGAATTATTGAAGGAAATTCCCAAAATAACACAGTCAGAAATCCAAAAACAATTAAACCTTTCCAGAAGTAAAGTACAAAGAACAATGAAAAAATTGGTAAATAAAGGAGTAATTGAGAATATCGGCTTTTATAGAAGCGGACATTGGAAAGTTACAAAATAATTGTTTGGGTATGTAAGGGCAAAACGGCACTTAGTCAAATAATCTTTAACTGTGCTGCATCTTTTTCTGGATATCTATAAGATGATATTCTGCAATTCAGCAAGGAAAAGGATTGCTTCGTACAAGCGTCTCATAAGTGGAGCAGATCTTATCTGCAAGGCAGACGATCACCGCGGCCCTGCACTTCGGAAGCGAAAACAGCGTCAGGGGCCACATGTGGCTTTGGATGATATTCTGCTCCACCGGAGAGAGTGTATACAGCCGCATGGCATTTTTCAGGGCGACTGACGGATGATGGAATCCGTGGAGCCGCTCGTGGGAATCGCTTATGTGCCAGTCATACAGATAAAAGTCATGGAGAAACGCGCCCCGCACCAGTTCGGAATCCGACGCGCCGAGGTGCAGGCGGCGGTTCAGATAAAAGCTGAACCGGGTTACGCTGAGTACATGTTCATAGGTGGAAATGCGCCCATGCTGGATAAAACGCTTCATAAGCTGGGCCTCCTCTGTTAGATTCAGCCCACGAAGATGTTTTCTGATCTCGGATCGTTCTTTTTTTGTCAATCTCATTTCAGATCCTGCCTTTCTGTCTCTTTCCTGCGGAAGGAGAGCGCATGCTTCATCCTGCTTCCCAGTTCGCGGTACCGCGCATGGCGGAAGGATACGGAGGAGCGGAGCGCCCGGGTCTGGTTCCAGTTCATGGTGGAAAGCGTATGCTTTAATTCCTCCATCATCCTGCGTTCGCGAAATTCTTCCAGGGAAATTTTTTCTTTCAGGGTTTCCAGCCCTTCGGAAAGGTTCTGCCTTGTGTTCTCAATCCATGCGTCATACCGCTCCGAAATCTGCGAGTCAATGGCCTTCATGGTGGTCTCCAGCTTGACGTTCAGCGCGATCAGGGAGTCTGCCGTCAGCGCGCAGTCCGCGGAGAAAACCGCCATCAGAAGCAATGCGGCAGGCTCCTGCCAGGAAAGCGAAAGGGAGTCGGTGACACGCACCATATAAGGGTGGATGCCGTACAGCACGATCAGTCCGGCCGCGCCGAAGCCCAGGGAACAGGGCAAACAGATCCGGCCCTTGATGTTCAGAGGGAGATCGCTGTAATCCCACCATACCGCGTGAAACAGCTTTTCCGTAGTATACGAGGTGGTATATTCCAGGACCGCGGAGCCGAGCATACAGGTCAGAAATACCGCGCCGTAATTGGGGAGCCCGCTGCAGACCAGCACGTCCAGTACCGCGCCTACGCCGTAGATCGGGCAGTAGGGCCCGATGAGCATGCCCCGATTGTCCCATTTCAGAGTCTTTACACTGCAGAAGATCGTTTCATAGATCCATCCCAGAATACTGTATAAAATAAACCAGATAAATATTGTTGTTATATGCATCATACACCTCATTTGTATTTTCGGAAGCTTTTTTGTATTTTCAGAAACTTTTTCAGCGGACGCAGGATTGCGCCGGCATGTTATTGATGAATGGATGGACAGGCAGGAAAACCACGGTGCATCCGGAAATATGGTTTTTCGATAAATATTTTAGCAGATATGAAATACAGAAGCAAGTGGTTGACAAAAAGATTCAGGATGATATAATGTACTTGTACAATAAGTACACTTTACATATAAAAAAGAAAAGGCGGTGGAGCATGGAGATCATTATCAGCAATAATGCCAATAAGCCGATCTATGAACAGATTACATCCCAGATCAAAGCCATGATCATGAGCGGAGAGCTGCAGGCCGGGGACGCAATCCCTTCCATGCGGGCTCTGGCGAAGTCGATCCATGTCAGCGTGATCACGGTTCAGAAAGCATATGAGGATCTGCAGAGGGATGGATTTATCGAAACCACTGTCGGCCGGGGAAGTTTTGTATCGGCACAGAACAAGGAATTTTACCAGGAGGAGCAGCAGCGGATCGCGGAGGAGCACTTACAGGCTGCCGCAGAGATCGGCCGGATGAGCGGCATTTCCCTGGAAAAGCTGACGGAGCTTCTGGCATTATTCTACGAGGAGGATGATTGATATGGACTATATTTTAGAACTGGATCAGGTATCGAAAAGATTTCCGAAAGACGGTTTTGTACTGGACAGGGTATCATTTTCTCTGCCTTACGGCGCAGTTATGGGACTGGTCGGACAAAACGGTGCGGGAAAGACGACCGCCATCGGTTGCATCCTGAACACGTCCTCCAGGGACGGCGGAACGATCCGGCTGTTTGGACAGGAGATGGGGGATCAGGACACGGCCATAAGGGAAAAGATCGGCGTGGTCTATGACGGAGATAATTTTCCCGGATACCTGACGGCGGCGCAGTTGTCGGAGATCATGGGCGGACTGTATCAGGCGTGGGACCCTGTATTGTTTCAAAAATACCTGCAGGATTTTCACCTGCCTGCCGGACAGAAGATCGAGACCTATTCCAGAGGGATGACGATGAAGCTGGCGCTTTTTGCGGCGCTTTCACATCACCCGAAGCTTTTGATTCTGGACGAACCCACCGGCGGTCTGGACCCCGTTATGCGGGATGAGATCCTGGACGTATTTCTGGATTTTGTGCAGGAAGAGGACCATTCCATCCTGCTGTCCTCCCACATTACAAGCGACCTGGAGAAGATTGCGGATTACATTACCTTTATCCATGAGGGAAACGTGCTCCTGACCGCTTCCAAAAATGACCTGGCCTATCATTACGCGGTCATGCGCTGTAAGGAGAGCCAGTTTGACGCGCTGGACCGGGGGGATATCATAGCCTATCGGAAACGGGATTTTCAGATTGACGTGCTGGTGTCTGACGGCAAAGAAGCAGAAAAAAAGTACAGGGACGCGGTTTTGGACCATGCTTCGCTGGATGAGATCATGCTGCTTTTGGTAAAGGGGGAACGGGTATGAAGGGACTTCTGAAAAATAATGTTTATGCGGTGCTGTCCAATGCGAAGCTGTTTTCGGCCATGATGCTGGTGCTTGGGATTTTCGTCGTTGGGATAGATCACGATGCGCAGATTTTTATCATCGGCTATATGCTTCTGTGCATGACAGGATTTTCTGTCATAGCTGCGGCAAGCCTGCGCAGGGAAAGCGTGTCAAAGTGGAGTAAATACAAGCTGACGGCTCCGATCAGGCGTACGGATATTGTGAAAAGCTATTTTCTAAGTCAAATGGCCTGGCTTTGCATAGGAATGCTGCTTGCGGGAACCGCGGCGGCACTGTCCATCCTGTTTTATGGATTCCCTTTTGACAAAGACACGGACATTTTTATGGTGTATGTTGTGGGGATCGGGCTCAGCCTGTTTATGGGAGCCATCTTTTTCCCGCTGTTTTATCTCGGAGGAGAGGAACGCAGCGAGATACTCATCGGGGTCAGCCTGCTTGGCGGCGTTGGGGTGATTATGGGAGCCAGTTCACTGATGAACCGCTGGTTCGGCCCCCACATGACTGCCTTTCAGATCATGACGGCAGGGGCGGCTATCCTGGTGTGCGCACTGCTCGCATTCTTCCTGTCATTTCTGCTGACGGTGCGTATTTTTCAGAAGAAGGAGCTTTAAGCGGGGGAGAAAACCAGATTCAGAGCAGGATTCTTTGACGGGGGCTGTCGGAAATAGATAGCCTCCGTTTTGGTTTGTCATCGGCAGGTTTTAGTTTGATATCAGTTACCTGATAACGGATTCTTTTGATTGATTTATTTTATCTAATCGAATTTTTTTTGTAACGAAATCTCATTTTTTTGGATATATAAGGCAAAGGCATATGAATTGGATCAAAAGGCATGTTGCGGACTGCAAGAATTGCTGTGCAGTTTATGAATATCTGCGTTCGTCAGACAGATATGATGCCGCGGAAAAAAAGAAGGACATGGATCTGGTAAAGGATCTGAAAGCTGGCATACAAAAAAGAAAAAGAAGGAGTATGTCGGCGGTATTCGTCATATTGATCACAGGTATTTTGTTCATAAGGCGTTACAGCATCCCTGTTCCATTTGATGCAAATCGTATGTTTATAGAAACGGTTCCATCCGTATTTACGGTCTTTGCCACATTGTCAAGTGGAGAATTCAAAATTTCAATTCTCCATTGTTTTTATATGCGTTTTTTTGTATAATCTAATTATGAGAATGCTTGTTGGAGGTGGTAGATATGGGAAAATTAAGAGTTTACCTGGATACCTCAGTGATTAGTCATTTACTTCAGGAGGATGTGCCTGAAAAAATGGCTGATACCAGACAATTATGGGAAATGTTTCGCAATGGAAAGTATGACGTATATCTTTCTACTGTAACGCTTGAAGAACTAAAAGGATGTTCAGAACCAAAACAAAGCAAATTATTCGATTATTTAGGACTTATTGATTATACTTTGGTTCAAATTGATGATAATGTTGCAGATATTTCACATCAGATTATTGAAATGGGAATACTAACAAAGAAAAGCTATGATGATTGCCAGCATATCGGAGCTGCTATTGTAAGTGAATGTGATTGCATTATATCATGGAATTTTAAGCATATTGTAAATATTAAAACAATACGGGGAGTACGGGCAATTACTAACCTGAAAGGCCATAAACCAATTGAGATTTTAAACCCATCTGTGTTATTAGAAAGTGAGGAATGATTATGAGCAGACCTATTTTAAGTCCTAATTTTACCATTGAAGACATTCACAAATTGAGAGAATATAACTACTATCAGACGAAAGATATGAGCCGACAGGAACGCATGGACTATTATAATACTCGTGGTATGGAAGTTCACAAAGAGATACAAGCTAGAAAATTACAAAAAATATGAATTATGTAATTGAAAATAACGAGGGAGGGTAATGTATGGCAAAAATTATATCTATATTCAACAATAAAGGTGGTGTAGGAAAAACCACTATTGCTTGGAATCTGGCTAATGCTCTTGCTAGAAAAGGGAAAAAGGTTCTAATGATTGATTTTGATCCCCAGTGTAATTAAAGCAGGTGAAATTGAGGATATGAATGTCTTAATTCAAAACAGTATTTGGCAAAGCATACCGGTTGCTTCTTTGAAAGATTACAGACCTATGAAAACATTACAAGACAAAGGTTCATGGGCTCCTCGGCAAATAACTCTAATTGATAAGCTTAATACCCGATTCACGGAATTGGCAGATAACGTTATTTCTTCTTGTATTTAAGCAGACAAATATTACAAATACAATTTTAAATATTCCATGTATAAAGAGTATTTTGTACATGGAATATTTTACATCAATAAAAAGAACCTCATGAATAAAGTCCAGCTAAGAAATGTCAATAGGTAAAATGAAAAATGTTAAAAAAGTTTTTTTAAAGCAGTTGATGTAAAAAAGTGTAACTTTAATAAACCCACCTATGTGGAAATTTTAAAAATTTATGAGAACCTGTTAAGCTGCGTTCTGTGCCTTGCCAGGATGCGCTGCAAAATACTGCTCACAGTGTTCCTGAGGGGTGATGATCTTAAACGGCTTATTATCTCGGAGCATGGCAAAAATAATGTTGCAGATTTTATGCATGACAGCCCCGTTTTTCTTCTTGTTTTTGCATTTGCCGGCATAGTAGCTGTGGATCACCGGATTTACAGGTGTTTTCGTCCCTTTGTCCACCTTTAGGAGATTTATATCGGACTTACTGCCGGGAGGGGCACGCAAACGAACCGACACCGCGTCAGCTGCTTAAGATATTGGTTTATGGATACATGAACCATCTCTATTCCAGCCGGGAGATCGCCGCAGCCTGTCTCAGGGATATTAATTTCATGAGGCTTCTGGAAGGAGCAAAGGCACCCCATTATTCCACTATTGCCAGATTTCGTACTCTGCATTTCGGTCTCTGCGCAGAGCCGATCATGGCAGAAATGTCCCAGTTTCTGTATCAATTGGGAGAATTGTCCGGAGAAACCATTTTCATAGACGGCACAAAAATCGAAGCATGCGCCAACAAGTATACCTTTGTATGGAAGAAAGCGGTCAGTAAGAACCTGGGAAAATTATTGGAGAAACTGGCTGTTTTTGTAGAACTCTGCGAGGAGACTTACGGGATCAAGGTGGTGTATCAGAATCAGGTGAAAATGAAGCATATTTGCGGAACACGCAACAGTTATTCCAAAACCGACCATGACGCGACTTTTATGAGGATGAAAGAAGACGCTATGGGGAACGGACAGCTCAAGGCCGGATATAATCTCCAGCATGGCGTAGACAGTGAATATATTTCATGGCTGACCCTGGGATTACAGCCAGCGGATACCACAACATTGATTCCATTTTTGAAATCTATGGAAAGGAATCTTGGCTTTTCTTATTCAAAAGTAGTGACGGATTCCGGATATGAAAGCGAAGAAAATTATGGGTATCTGGACGGTAGTGGGATATTGCCATACATCAAACCAGCAAATTATGAGATTTCAAAAACAAGGAAATGTAAAAAAGACATCGGCCGGGTAGAAAACATGGAGTATGACGAAGCAACGGATACCTACACGTGCCATAATGGGAAAAAATTACATAAGGAAAGCATCAAAAAAGAGAAAACCCGACTGGATATGAACGGGAGACAACAGTTTATACCTGCCAGGAATGCGGTGGATGTCCATATAAGAAGGAATGCATCAAGGGGAACCACTGTAAGACCCCCTTGGAGGATCGGAACAAGAACCTGTATGTATCAAAAAAGTTGCTCGAATACCGGGAAGCAGACCTGGAGCGGATCGAAAGTGAAGAAGGGATAAAACTCCAGATGAATCGAAGTATCCAGGTGGAAGGATCCTTCGGGGAACTAAAACAGAACAGTGGATTCCGTAGATTTTTGTGCCGTGGGAGCCAGAATGTGAAAGCAGAAGCGATACTTTTGGCATTTGCACATAACATCAATAAGCTGCACCATAAGATTCAGGGAGACAGAACCGGGAATCACCAGTTTCCTTTAAAGAAAAGCGCATAAAAATAGACCAGTCAAAAGACTCAGGCCCTGTCTGGTGACAGGGCCTGGGAAAGTGCGTCCATCTAAAAAAACAACGGGGAATACCTCTCTAATTTCAATAAAAAAACTACTCTTTTTAGAAGAAGGGGCTGTTACATCCGAGATTTTTTGATCTCTGGTGCAACAGCCACATTGCTTGCCAGTATGTTTTAAACTATACATTTTGTGAACAGTAATAGCAGACAGTTGCTTTTTAAGCATACCTCAGATATAATAATAAAAGCTATTTATGCAGGAGGTATTGCAATGGAAATACGGGTGCTTCGCTATTTTCTTGCTGTTGTTCGCGAAGGGGGAATCAATCGGGCAGCAGAAGTCTTACATATTACCCAGCCGACATTGAGCCGCCAGCTATCACAGTTAGAGGAAGAAGTTGGTGTTAAGCTGTTTTACAGAGGCGCAAAAAAGATTACCTTAACAAACGAGGGAGTTTTACTGCGGCGGAGAGCAGAGGAAATTTTGTCTTTAGTTGACCGGACAGAAAAAGAGCTGATTGAACAGGACGAGATGGTGGAAGGCAGAATCGTCATTGGCGGTGGGGAATTGGCGGCCATGCAGGTGCTGCCGGAAATCATTGAAACTTTCCGAGACAAATATTCCCTTGTAACTTTCGACATTTTTACAGGAAATGCCGATCTGGTGAAGGAGCAGATGGAAAAAGGATTGATTGATATTGGCGTTTTACTGGAGCCGGTTGATATAGAAAAGTTTGATTTTATTCGACTGAAAGGAAAAGAGCGATGGGTTGTTTTAATGCGCCCGGACGATCCGCTTGCAGAAAAAGAAGCTGTGAGTGCAAAAGACTTGGAGAATAAGCCTCTCATACTTCCGAGACGGACAAATGTGAGGAACGAATTATCCCACTGGTTCGGCGATTCTTTTCAGGAAAAACAGGTTCTCTTTACCAGTAATCTGGCCACAAACAGCGCCCTTATGGTTCAGAGGGGGCTGGCATACTCCATTGTAATTGAGGGTTCCGTACCCTTTTGGGATAAAGAAAAAATTATTTACCGGCCATTATCACCGGAACTGACAGCAAGCAGTGTGCTGGCATGGAAAAAACAACAGCCGTTTAGTTTGGCTGCGACAAAATTCATAGAACACATGAGATACCTTTTAGGCATAACCTGAATATAAAAACTAAGCATTTGATATAACCAATGACCTAAATTATAATGTAGGTGTAGAAAAAAGTGTAGCCGCTTTTCTTCTGCACCTGCTTTTTTGTGGCGGAAAGTTTGCAGAAAGTGCTTTCTATTAAATAAGGGAGGCTGACGATGACATTAGAGGAAGTAACCAGACAGGTAAAAAAGTGTGGAAAGACAAAGGAGGATCAGATACGGATTTTAAGAAAAAGCAGATTACAACTGTTGGATGAAATACATTCCAAGCAGCAATTATTAGACCAGTTGGATTATATGATCCATGAAATTAAGAAAGATTCGGAGGTTTCTACATGAAAAGATCAGAACACAAGACTATTTTTGAAAAAGGCGTCCTCAATCCTTTTGGCGAGTATTTTACAGGACAATCCTATCTGGCAATGCTGACACAGTTAAATGGCGTAGGTGTTGCAAATGTAACTTTTGAACCTGCCTGCCGGAATAACTGGCACATCCATCATGGAGAGAACGGCGGCGGCCAGATTCTGCTCGTTACCGGAGGGCGGGGCTGGTATCAGGAATGGGGAAAAGAAGCACAGGAGCTTCGGGCCGGAGATGTGGTTACAATTCCTGTGGGCGTGAAACATTGGCATGGGGCGGCAAAAGACAGCTGGTTTTCCCATGTGGCCATAGAGGTTCCCGGCGAGGGTACTTCCAATGAATGGCTGGAAGCAGTTTCAGATACAGATTACAGCAAATTGAAGTAGGAGGCAGACAATGAAAAAACTATGGATTCCGCTGCTTTGCCTGTTATTTGCATACTCCTTTTCCGGCTGTGGAAATAATCCGACGAATCAAATAGAGGAAAGTAAGGCGGAGGAAACAGAATCTCAGTTGGTTACGGAGGAATCTTCGGCTTCGACGCCGGAAAGCAGCAAACCGGAACAATCCGCAGAAAATGAAAGTAATATTCTGATTGTCTATTTTTCACGATGGGGTAACACAGAGTATCCCAATGACGTGGATGCGACGACATCTGCCAGCATTGTGGCAGATGAAGAAAATTACGGAACTACAGAATATATGGCCCGTATGATACGGAAAAATGTCGGCGGCGATCTTCACCTTATCCAGACACAGGAACCTTATCCGACCGATTTTGATGAGCTTCGGGATTTGAACCACAGTGAAATGGCGGAGAACTATCTGCCTGCTTTGGTGGAAAGCAATCTGGATACTTCCAGATATGATACTGTGTTCATCGGCTATCCTGTATGGGCGACAGAAGTTCCGCAGGCTGTACTTTCTTTTTTGAACGAATATGATCTTACCGGAAAAACAGTGGTTCCGTTTTGTACGCACGATGGATACGGAGCAGGCGGCAGTTACGAAACAATCCGTGAGGCCAGCCATGCTGCAGAATCGCCGGATGGTCTGGCGGTTGAAGCAAAAGACGTTCTGACTGCTGAAAATACCGTTGCTGCATGGCTTGAAGAAATTGGTATCAGGGGAAAGAGCGCTGGAACAGAAATGACGGAGACCGCCATTACAATCACGATTGGCGACATCGTGCTTGATGGGGTGATTTATGATACTGCGCTGGCACAGGAAATAAAAGAATATTTTCCCCTCACGATTTCCATGAGTGGTTTTGGAGGGAGGGAATATTATGGCGGTGTAGACTTCTATCCTGCGGCGGAGAATCTGGCGGGCGGCGGAAACACCTTTGACAATGGCGATATTACTTACTGCGAGGCTCATCATAACATGGCGGTTTTTTATGCACAGACAGATAATCCCATGCTTTCCGTGGATGTCATTCCGATTGGCAGAGTGACTTCGGACTTATCTGTTTTTGAAAACCTTGAAAGCCGGGTGGAAATTACCTTCTCACTGGCAGAATAGAGAGTGAACACAAGTTCCTAAATAAAAAAATTGGAGGAGACCTATGAAAAAAATTGCAGCTTTATTACTTACTCTTTTGATGGCCGTATCCGTTACGGCATGTGCCGGGAGCAGTGAACCGGCTGAAACTGGTTCGTCTGATGTGGAGAACAGCGTAGCAGAGGAAATGTCCGAACCGGAAAGCAGCGCAGCAGAATCCGAACAAGAAAACAAGACTGCGCAGCCCGGTGAAACGGAAGAAACGGAGCCTGTGCCTGAAACGGATACCGGGATGGAAGGGGCAAAGGTACTGGTAGCTTATTTCTCTGCCACCAATACAACAGAGGGTGTGGCCGAACATATTGCAAATGGTCTGAACGCAGACCTTTATGAGATTGTCCCGGAGGAACCTTATACAGAAGCAGATCTGAACTATAACGATGATAACAGCCGCAGTACCATTGAAATGAATGACCCTTCCGCACGTCCGGCTATCTCCGGTTCGGTGGAGAACATGGAGCAATACGATATTGTATTTATAGGGTATCCGATTTGGTGGGGCGAAGCGCCAAGAATCGTCAGCACCTTTATGGAAAGCTATGATTTTTCCGGCAAGACGATTGTTCCTTTCTGCACTTCCGGCGGCAGCGGTATTGGTTCCAGCGATTCCAATTTGGAGCAGCTTACCAGTGGCGCTGACTGGCTGGATGGACGGCGGCTGAACGGAAGTGATTCGGAGGAAACGGTTATGGAATGGGTAAACGGTCTTGGGCTGGGAAAACAAAAATGAAAGTGAAAATGTTCATTGACATTTTGATGACGGTGTTTGTACTCATGCTGATGGCATATCAAGCCACAGGAGAAAAGCTCCATGAATGGCTCGGTACGGGAATGGCTGTATTATTTCTGGCACATAACCTTTTGAATATCCGGTGGTATGGGAGTTTGATGAAAGGAAACTATAGTCTTCTTCGTATTTTTCGGACAGTAATCAACTTTTCTGTTTTTGTAGTAATGCTTGCGCTTGCTTACAGTGGTATTGTTATGTCCCGTCATGTATTTTCTGCACTTCCGATTAATGGTGGAATGGCAGTGGCGAGAGTGCTGCACCTTGCAGGCTCCTACTGGGGATTTGTACTGATGAGCGTTCATCTTGGGCTTCATTGGAGTATGATAACAGGAATGATTTGTAAACATTCCGGCGAAAAAAAATCTGAGGTTCTACGATGGAGCCTCCGGCTGATAGCTGTCCTGATTGCTGCGTATGGAGCAGTTTCCTTCTATCAGGCGGATATTTTGTCCTATATGTTTCTTAAAGTGGAGTTTGCATTTCTTGATTACGAAAAAAGCGCCGCTTTCATCTTTGCAGAATATATGGCGATGATGGGACTGTGGGTGTTTATCGCCTTCTATGTGTCAAAAGTGTTGGGAAAATTATCAGCAGCAAAATTTAAGCGAAAGCGAGGCGAAGGGGCAAGAAATGAATCAGAAAGCAGAAGCATTTTCTAATAAGCAATTAAAAGGAATGATTGTCCCGCTGTTTTTCGAGCAGCTTTTGGTTATGCTGGTGGGACTGGCGGATACGCTGGTAATAAGCTATGCGGGGGAAGCAGCCGTTTCCGGTGTTTCTTTGGTAAATCAATTCAATACAATTTTTATCTATCTGTTTACGGCATTGGCATCCGGTGGAGCGGTTGTGATCAGCCAGTATATCGGCAGAAATGAAAAGGGTGCTGCGGGAGCTTCTGCCAGTCAGCTTTTGTTGTTCTCCATCGTTTTTTCGGGTATTGCGGCAGGACTGGTACTGTTGGGAAATGAATGGATATTGCGTCTGATGTTCGGCAAGGTCGAGGATTCCGTCATGGAGGCCTGTGTGACCTATCTTCGGATTTCGGCATATTCCTATCCGGCATTGGCGGTTTATAATTCCGGCGCAGCAGTCTGCCGCAGTCTTGGGAAAACGAATGTAACCATGTATCTGTCCGTGGTTTCCAATATTGTCAACGTGATTGGAAATCTAATCGGCGTATTTGTGCTTCATGCAGGAGTGGCGGGTGTCGCATATCCTTCTTTCATTGCCCGGACATTTTCGGCTGTGATGATTACATGGCTGTGCTTTCGCAGAAAAAATGAGGTGTTTTATCAGCGGGAATGGATTTTTAAGTGGAGCGGGGATTCCATGAAAAAAATTTTGCGGATTGCTGTCCCCAATGGTCTGGAAAACGGTGTATTCCAGTTGGTGAAGGTGGCTCTTAGCAGCATTGTGGCCCTTTTTGGAACTTATCAGATTGCGGCTAACGGAGTGGCGCAGAGTATCTGGTCTTTGGCAGCATTGGCAGGTGTGGCGATGGGGCCGGTATTTATCACAGTGATCGGACAGTGTATGGGAAACCGGGATACGGAAGGAGCGGACTATTATTTCAAAAAGCTGACAGGGATTACGCTCTTGCTTTCCGCGGCATGGAACCTGATTGTATTTCTTCTGACACCGCTCTTTCTAAGGTTCTATGCACTGGAACCGGAGACAAAGCGGCTTGTTGTCTGGCTGGTGCTGATTCATAATGTATTCAATGCGGCGGCCTTTCCGTTTTCCGGCGCGGTCAGCAATGGGCTTCGGGCGGCGGGGGACGTGAAATTTACCATGTATGTTTCCATTGCGTCCACGATTGCAGGCCGGCTGTTATTGACTTGGCTTCTCGGCGTTGTCCTTGATATGGGAGTCATCGGCATTGCGGCTGCTATGGTATGCGACTGGATGATCCGGGCGGTTATCTTTATTCTGCGGCAAAAGTCCGGTAGATGGAAAAACTTTCAGGTTATTTAAGTGTACTATTGGGTAGAAAGTATGGATTTGTGATTTTAGGAGGTTGAGATTATGCAATACTGTGAATTAGGCGTTTCCGGGCTGAATGTTTCCAGCATTTGTATGGGGTGTATGGGATTTGGCGAGGCGGGAAACGGCCAGCATACATGGACGATTGACGAGGAACATTCCCGTGAAATCATCCGCCGGGGGCTGGAATTGGGCGTTAATTTCTTTGATACAGCCATAGGATACCAGAGCGGAACCAGCGAGCAGTATCTTGGACGTGCGCTGCGGGATTATGCAAGGCGTGACGAGGTGGTTGTGGCTACGAAATTTCTTCCCCGCACACAGGAAGAAATCAAGGCAGGCATTACCGGGCAGCAGCATATCGAGCGGATGATAAACAAAAGTCTTATCAATCTTGGCATGGATTATGTAGATGCCCGTGTTATAATAGGGACAAGTTAGAAGAACCCAGTAAAATCAAGGGGTTGCACTAACTTGTCCCCTTATTTTTTTGCCCTTAAAAGGGCAAACGGAATCACCGCATTTCTGGTTTCCATCTGGGAGCCGTACATATATTGCTGGCCAGCAGTATGAAAGTCTGATAGCGATTAAAGCAACCATACCATCCGCTGATGATGGATTTGAAGGTCCGAAGTCCTTATAAATGCTGACGGGTTGCAACGGGGCGTTGTAATGATGGTTGACAGGTTTCGGCCGGGTTTAATGTGAACCGGGCGCCATGGGAGGGTTAAACCTGTGTTTCTGTACCATGGGCATAAATGAGATTTAACTACGGAAAGCCGGGGAACTTACAGCGCCCATATTGTTGTGATGGTTTTTTATAGATTAGCTTATCGTTTCATTCGGAAACAAATATTTCTTTTTTACAGGGAAAGGCACGGGCCGGTGCGCCTGGGAGCGGTTCCTGTAAAATTCCATAGGGAAGTTCAGTAACAGAGAATCAGTGGCAGGCCCGGTCTGGGCCGGTGAAAGGATAGGGAGCAGATGAAGAAGGATGTCAGAAAATTTAAGGTATATGAGCAGAGCGGCCATAATTATAAGCCGACGCCTACGATTACATTAAAGGGGCTTTGGCTGGAGGAATTGGGCTTTGGGGCGGGGACGCTCCTGACGGTCCGGTGTGAGGAAGGGAAGCTGGTCATTGAGCCGAGGGAGTCGGTGGATTACATTGATGTGTTTGAGGAACAGCAGTTAAGCATGGTGGCAGAGAGGAAAGTGAGGTTTTGATATATGGGAAAGATTTATATGATCGGTTCACAAAAAGGGGGTACGGCGAAGACAACAACTACGTTCAATCTGGCGTATTGTCTGCGGAAGATGGGAAAGAGGGTTTTGGCTGTGGATTTTGACAGCCAGGCGAATTTGACAACGTGCTTCGGCGTGGAGGATACGGGAGTGCTGGATGATACTATCGGACATCTGATGATGGCGCAGATTGAGGATATGAAGCTGCCGTCCCCGAAGAAGTACATACGGACGAAGGACGGGGTGGACTTCATCCCATCGTCTATTTATCTGTCGGTGGTGGATGCGAAGCTGCGGCTGGAGATGGGGGCGGAGAAGATGCTGTCCGGGATTCTGGAGCCGCTGCGGGAGAAGTATGATTATATCCTGATTGATACCTGCCCGTCCCTTGGGACTCTGACAATAAATGCGTTGGCGGCTGCCGATGAGGTCATTATCACGGTGAACCCCCAGCTTCTGGCTATGATGGGGATGCAGGACTTTCTGCGGACGGTGGTGAAGATAAGGAAGTGGATCAATCCGGGGCTGGGGATTGCGGGTATCCTGATGACCATGTGCGAGTCCAGGACGAAGCTGTGCAGGGTTCTGACTGAGGAAGTGACGGAGAGCTTCCAGGAGCAGATACGGGTGTTTGAGACGAGGATTCCCAGTACGGTGAAGGTGGGGGAGAGCATTTATTACAGCCTGCCGGTGGCGGAGTACAGCCCGAAGGCGAGCGCGGGGATGGCTTACAGAAAGTTTGCAAAGGAGTTGGTTTCGTATGAAGGCTAATGGGACGAAGAGGAAGATTTTTAATGACGCCGTGGACCTTCTGGCAGGGGCGGAAGAGGTTTCCGCTCCGGAGAACGGGATCAGGTTTCTGCCCATTGACAGTATCCGCCCGTTCCGGAAGCATCCTTTCCGGCTGTATGAGGGGGAGCGTCTGGAGGATATGGTGGAGAGCATTAGGGAGCATGGCGTTCTGAATCCGGTGATCGTGTGGCAGAAGGGAGAGGAATATGAGATGCTGACCGGGCATAACCGGCAGATGGCGGGGAAGCTGGCCGGGCTGGCGGAGATCCCGGCTATCGTGAAGACGGATTTGACGGAAGAGGATGCTTATGTGTATGTGATTGAGACCAACGTGATACAGAGGGGCTTTGCGGAGCTTCTGCCGTCCGAGAAGGCGGCGGTGCTGGCGGAGCGGTATGAGAAGGTCAGCAGCCAAGGGAGGCGGAATGACATTCTGGAAGAGATTGCAAGGCTGAACGGGCAGGACACGGCGGGGACTTGTGGACATGATGTCCACAAGTTGAAGAGCCGGGATACTATTGGAGAAGAGTACGGGATGACCGGGAGGAATATTGCCAGGTATATGCGGGTGCAGCAGTTGGAGGAACCTTTGAAGGAGCGGTTGGACGAGGGGACGTTGCCTCTGGTGGCGGCAGTGGATCTGTCTTATCTGTCGGAGAAGGAGCAGAAGGTGGTGTCCGGGCTGGCGGAGAAGGGGAAGATTAAGCTGGATGCGAAGACGGCGAAGCGCGTCAGGGGCATGGCCGGGAGTGTGACGGAGAAGAGGGTGCTGGAAACGCTTGACGGTGGGAAAGGGAAGAAGGATTTTGCCGGAAAGCCTATCAAGCTGCCGGCGGATGTGTATGAGAGGTATTTTGCCGGTGTGAAACCTGCGGACGTGGCAGGGATTGTGGAGGAAGCGCTGGCGGCATGGTTCGGGAAGGGAGGGGATGCAGATGTTCCAGGCGGAAGAGATAGAGAAGCTGGATAAGTCCTATTTTAACATTATCCTGGCGGAGAACTATGATGTGACGATCCAGTCTAAGAATACGGGGCATATCTGGTATATCCATAACCCGGAGTATCCGGGGGAAGGGGAGTGTATTATTTTCCATAAGCACAGGGCTTCCCATCCGTATCATCAGCATGGCAGGGCCAGAAATCTGCGGCAGGCAGTGAAGAGTATCAAGGGGCATGACGTGTTCCAGATGAACGGCAGGAGACGTTCGTAATATATGGCATGAAGAGGAAATCGTGAGAGCTCTGGCATATTGACATATGTCGGAGTTTTCTTATGTATATATTGTGGATGCAAATATGCCAATGGGTTTTTAATGAGTTCTTAGAAAGCCCGTTCCATTAGATGGGAATATGCTGTATAATAGAGTTTGTTATGAAAGGCAATCAATCAGGGAGGCGGAAAAATGATCTGTAAAATAAGAAAATGGGCCCTGGCAGATGCGGCAGATCTGGCGGCGGCTCTTTCCAATAGAAAAGTGCAGGATAATCTTAGAGATGGGCTGCCGTATCCTTATACGGAACAAGACGGGGTGGACTTTATTTCTGCCATGCTGTCTGCGGATGAAAATGAAACATTTGCTTTTGCTATAACTGCAGATGGACGTGTGGTGGGGAGTATTGGTGTTTTCCGTCAGGGGAATATCCACAGGCAGACAGCCGAGCTGGGATATTATATTGCGGAAGGATACTGGGGAAAAGGGATCATGACGGAGGCTGTGAAACAGATTTGCGGATATGTTTTTGATAAAAGTGATATTATCCGTATTTACGCAGAGCCATTTGCGTATAATAAGGCATCCTGTCGTGTGCTGGAAAAGGCAGGTTTTCAGTATGAGGGGACGTTAAGAAATAATGCGGTAAAAAACGGGAAAGTGATCGATATGAAAATGTATTCCTTGCTAAAAAAGGAAATATGAATTTCAGGATTTGGATTGGGCATTGTGGAGAATAGAATGGAGAAAAAAGTGTTAATATGGGAACCATGGTTCTTCATGACTTTTGGGCTGTTTCATCTGCACAGGATATGGGGATTGATAGACAGAGATTCTTATGCCGGATTTTGGGTGGGCATATTGGAAAGTAAAGGGGTGTTTTATTTTACGTTGATGGGAGTATTGGCAGGATTGAGTGTTTTAGGAATCTTTACTTTTACGAAATGCCGGGGTAACAACTATTGGTGGAGATGGATATATCTGTTTGGCGGCGCTTATGTGCTATTTGATCTATATGCGATTGCGGCCGGATTGGAATTTTGGAATAAACTTTTGTTGTGGATGTTTGACGTAGACTCAATTTATTGGAATGCGGTATGGTCATTCTTTGTATTGCTTGGTGGGTTTAGCTTTCTATTAGGAATGAAACTATTGGAGCAGAGAAAGGGATGAGCCTGGCTATATGGAGGCGGTTTTATGGAAAAAGCAATTTTATATATTCATGGAAAAAATGGGAGTTATATGGAAGTTGAACAGTACAGGAAAAATTGTATGGGCTTTGATATGATCGGGATAGACTACCAGGATGATGTCCCGTGGGTTGTGCAGGATCAGATTCGGGCGGCATACGATAAAGCCTGTGAAAAATACAACCATATTTATATCATTGCGAATAGTATAGGAGCTTACTTTGCAATGTACACATTACAGACTTGTGATATTGAGAAGGCTTTCTTTATATCGCCTGTACTTGATATGGAAAGACTTATACTGGATATGATGGAGTGGGCGGATGTATCGGAGAAGGAACTGTGCGAAAAGGAGGAAATTATTACTGATTTTGGAGAAAAGCTATCATGGGCATATTTATGTTTTGTCAGGGCTAATCCAATAACATGGAATATTCCTACGGAGATCTTATATGCAGGAAATGATACTCTTATATCCCGGCAGACAGTGGACATGTTTGTCAGTAGTCATCATGCGGCTCTTACTGTGATGGAAAATGGGGAACATTGGTTTCATACAGATGAACAGATTGCCTTTTTAAATAGCTGGATGAAAAGGGTAATATGTTAAAATGATAGAAATTGGACGGAAAGAGGCAGCCAGATGAGGAATGCGGATTTTTGTATGGAGTTGAAGCGGGCGGAATGTCCGGTGAAGGTGGCGGAGATTGTGGAGAAGACAATAAGGGCCGTCTATCCCCATTATTATCCTTCCGGGGCAGTATGGTTTTTTCTGGATTTGCATAACGAACAGAGGATAAGAGAAGCGTTTGCCAGGGAAGATATTTACTTCGCGGCGGTGCAGGGAGAGATTGTAGGAACCGGGAGTATCAGGGGGAATGAGATCTGCAGGCTGTTTATTTTACCGGAATATCAGGCAAAAGGTTACGGAAGCAGGCTGATGGATCTCCTGGAGGATACGGTTTTCCAGCAGTATCAGGCGGTACATATTGATGCGTCTTTCCCGGCGGAAAGCATGTATTTGAAACGGGGATACCGGATAAAAACTTATGAGAAGATTAAGACAGAGGGCGGGGATTATCTCTGTTACCATACAATGGAAAAGGTGGCAGGTGGAAAGGGATAAAGATTTTCAGGAGGGAACAGATGGATAAATGGTTTACGGTTGACAGGATAGATGAGGATACTTACATCATCAGCGAATACCGGCATTGGGAGGAAACACATTGTTATCTGCTGAATGGTTCCGGGCGCAGTCTATTGATTGATACGGGGCTTGGGATCTGTAATATTTATGACGAGGTGGTGAAGCTGACAGACCAGCCGGTTACGGCTGTTGCTACACATATCCATTGGGATCATATCGGAGGGCATAAATATTTTCCGGATTTCTATGCCCATGAAGAGGAATTGGGGTGGCTGTCGGGCGGGTTCCCTTTGTCTATGGAAACGGTCAGGGGCATGGTAGTTGACCGTTGTGAACTGCCGGAAGGTTATAATGTGGGCAGCTATGAGATGTTCCAGGGGAGGCCGTCCGTGGTCCTGCGCGGCGGGGAAGAGATTGACATTGGCGGGAGGATGATAAAGGTGTTTCATACGCCGGGACATTCACCGGGGCATATGTGCTTTTGGGAACCGGAGCGTGGATATCTTTTTACAGGGGATCTGATCTACAAGGATACCTTGTTTGCGTATTATCCATCTACAGATCCGGGAGCTTATCTTTCCTCACTGGAAAAGATGGCACTTCTTCCTGTGGAAAGGGTATTCCCGGCGCACCATTCCCTGGATATCCAGCCGGAGATTATCGGCCGTATGAGGGATGCTTTCCGGGGATTGAAGGAGAGCGGGAAACTGCGTCATGGGAGCGGGACTTTTGATTACGGAGACTGGGCGGTCTGGCTGTGATGGGGGTGTTTATGAGGGATGAAGGCAGGATGGAGTCAGAAGATATTATTCTGGGAAAGGCAAAATATGAGGATTAGAGATCGATATACCGGAATGTCTGGTCAAGGCCGGAAACAGCAGAATATATGGTATGGAAAGTGACGGCTGATGAGGATGGGGCCAGGGAGAGGATACAGAGGACGATTGCGTGGCAGGAGACCCATGATGCGTGGCTGGTGTATGAGAGGGGCAGCGGGCAGGCCATTGGTTTTGCCGGAGTGGAGGAATCAGAGCCGCGTATTTTTCATGAGACTGGTATTGCCCTGGGGCCGGAGTATGTGGGAAGGGGATATGGAAAACAAATCCTGGGTTTATTGATGGAATACTGTATTTCTTTAGGCGGGCAGGAATTTTATTATTCTACACGGGCAGGGAATCTTGCCTCAAGGGCACTGGCGTTATCCTGTGGATTGACTTATCAGTGTTCGGAGCGGAGGACAGACCAGCGCAGCGGGAAAACTTATGAATTGGAGATTTATAAAAAGAATCTGGAAAGGGGGGATATGGAATGAATACCTATCAGGTTATAGATGAAAAAAACTGGGAGAGAGCCATGCACTGTATGGTTTTCAGGGAAAGCGTGGAGCCTGCTTTCTGTGTGACATTTGAGGCTGATATTACAAATTTCCGGCGGAAAGTAAGGGCGCGGAATCTTTCTTTTACGCTGGCGTTTGTGTATGCGGTATGTAAATGCGCGAATGACATTGAGGCGTTCCGGTATCGTTTCCTGGACGGGAGGGTGATCCTTTTTGACCATATTGATAGTGCGTTTACTTATCTGAATCAGGATACGGGGCTGTTCAAAGTGGTCAATGTGCCGCTTCGGGGCAGTATTCAGGAATATGTGGAGACGGCGGGAAGGATTGCCAGGGAGCAGAAGGAATATTTTACCGGTCCCCTTGGAAATGATGTGTTCCAGTGTTCGCCTATGCCCTGGATCACCTATACGCATATCTCACATACCAATTCCGGGAAAAAGGATAATGCGACGCCTTTGTTTGACTGGGGGAAGTATCATGAGAAGGACGGTAAAATTGTCATGCCTGTATCTGTCCAGGCGCATCATTCTTTTGTGGATGGGATACACATTGGGCAGTTTGCGGATATGCTCCAGAGATATCTGGAATCGTTTTAGGTGTGGAAGCGAGGTCATATCATAGAATCTTGGACAGGATTTTATGATCAAAATTCTATTGTAAGTTTATAAAAAGGGCTGAAAATGCTGGGAAGGCATTTTCAGCCTTTTTTCCATTTGGAAGGGAAATTGTTTGCGGAAGTGATTGACATGTCAGCAGATTCTTTGTATAATAGTTATTGACTTCAAGTCAATAACTATTGAGGGAGGAGGAGGGAAATTGGCAAGGCCAGTGAAAAAACAGCCGGAACAATGGAAGAAAGAGATTTTGGATGCGGCAAAGGAGTTGTTTTTATCGAAAGGATATGAGGAAACTGCCATTACGGATATTATGGAGCTGGCAGGCGGCGCAAAGGGGATGTTTTACCGTTTTTTCCAGAGCAAGGAAGAGGTCATGCGCGCTTTGGGGGATCAGATGTTTTTGGAAAATAATCCTTTTGAGGCAGTCAGGGGGCGCCTGGACCTGAACGGGTTGCAGAAGATCCGGGAAGTGCTTGCTTTTGACAGGGCAGACGGAGAGCGGGAGGAGATCAATATACAGGCAATCCCTATCCTGAAAGACCCGCGCATTCTGGCGGCCGCGGTGGAGGCGAACCGGCGGGTGCTGACTCCTTTATGGCTTGAACTGATCGAGGAAGGGCGGCGTGACGGTTCTATCCGGACGGAGTATGCAAAGGAGCTTTCCGAACTGCTTCCCCTTGTTAATTTCTGGCTGATGCCGTCCGTGTTTCCGGCTGATGCGGAAGAGATCCGGCATAAGTGCCGGTTTGTCGCGGAGGTTCTTTCGGCAATGGGGCTTCCGATCATAGAGGATGAGATGGTTGGACGGACAGAGCGGATACTGGGAGGCTATGGGGAAGAAAGGAAGGAGTAGCGTATGGGGCAGAAACTGTTTACGAGAAATTTTACGCTCCTTGTACTGGGGCAGGCAAGTTCTTTGTTTGGAAATTATATATTACGTTTGGCGCTGTCTATGTATGTTCTGGAAGTGACCGGTTCGGCGGCTGTGTTTGCGGGCATTTTATCCATTGCGACAATTCCCACGATTCTTTTATCGCCTGTGGGCGGTATTCTGGCTGACCGGGCAGACAGGAGGAACATCATGGTGGCGCTGGATGCGTTGACGGGGATGTCTGTCTTATGCGCAGCAGTTTTCTTGTCCGGGTGGAATGCCATTGTGGTGATCGGCGTGCTGCTGGTAGTGCTCTCTGTCCTTGGGGCATTTGAGACGCCTACGGTGCAGGCTTGTATCCCGCAGATGCTGTCAGGTGATAACATTATTAAGGGAAATGCGGTTGTAAACCAGGTGGCGTCCATTTCTTATCTAATCGCGCCTTTGCTGGGCGGTATTCTGTATGCGGCAGTGGGTTTGAAGCCGGTGATGTACGCAAGTGTCGTATGCTTTTTAATAACGGCGTTGTTTGAATGTTTTATTAAATTGAGCCGTCAGACCAGGGATTTCAAGGGGAATATTTTGTCCATGGTAAAAGATGATTTTTCTGACAGTATCCGGTTTATTACAAAGGAGAGGCCGGATATCATGAAGACGCTGCTTCTGACAGCATTCTCACGCTTTTTTGTCATGGGGGTTACATTGGTCGGGCTGCCTTTTCTTGTGCGGACCGTGCTGGGACTGGACGCAAAGTTTTATGGCGGGGCGGAGAGCGCGCTGGCGGTGGCAACTATTATGGGAAGTATTGCCGCAGGGCTTCTTACGGGGAAGTTAAGATCCGGCAGATTATCGTATGTGCTTGCGGCAATCGGTGTCTGTATCATTCCGGCAGGGGTTGTATTCCTTTTCCCATCCAGCGCATTGATCAGATATGCCGTGATTGTTGCTGGTTTTTTTGGCATGCAGGCCGCAATCAGTATCTTTTCTATTTTTGCGGTATCCATGATTCAGCAGAATACGCCGGATGGGCTGATCGGGAAGATCATGGCTTATACAGCCGCTGTTACGATGTGCGCCCAGCCGGTTGGGCAGATGGTATATGGATTTTTGTTCGACAGGTTCCATGGAGCGGTGTATCTTGTATTGATCCCTTCGGGGATTGTGGTATGCGTGATCGGGCTGCTTGCCACAGGTTTTTTTAAGAAACTGGATGAAAAGTAAGGTGGTGTAATAAACTGATAAAGGGTATAATAGGATTACGTTAATAACACGGCCAGATAAAGGTATCATGGTTTGATCTGGATACGGATTTGATCAGGAATAATGCGTAAATATATGCCGGAATGGAGGGAGAGAGATTCAGAAGAATTATAGGCATGGGCGGCGGTTTGGACGTGTTTATGATAGGACGGAAGAGATAGACAGAGGAACATTGGAAGAAGGCTTTCCTGACGGGAGAGCGCTAAGAGAGATCAGACAGGAGGTAGACAATGAGACAATCGCCAGGTTAGAGCCCCGGCAGCCAGGAACCGGGGCTGTATACGAGGAGGTGGACATGAATGGAGAGACTGAAATGCCCAAGGTGCGGAAAGCGTGTCATGGATATCCGCACGGAATCCCCGAAGCCAGTAGAGGCACAGACCAGGTGCCCGAGCTGCAATCATATTGTTACGGTGTACTGGGAACCAAAGAGTAAGAGGAAAGAGAAAGATAAGGAATAGGTACATAGGAGGGACGGCTTCTGCGAGGATGCGGGGGCCGTCCTTTTTTTGTGCGGCGGTGATTATCCTGCCGGGAACGGGGAATACTTGGATTATGCATGGAAAATTATGGCATGGATGCCGTGCCGCTGTACCTGCAGTGGCAGGAAGGAGGCGGCGTGGGAGAAACGAAGGTATGTCCGCTCTGCGGCAGGAGGCTCCTGGACGTGAAGCGGGACCGGGCATATGAGGTCATTTTTGAACTGCGGTGTCCGCACTGCGGGAAGATTGTGAGGATTGTGCTGCCAGCCCGTGCAGGGTTGAAAAACTGAATGTATTTTTACGACCGAGCGAGTGGGACCGCATAGTGTCGAGTCACCGAATGGCCGGAGTAAAGCTAGGGATCAAGTAGCTTACTCCGGCCTTTTTTTGGTTTTACGGTAATGTCCCATATAGAGCTTCCGGCGTTTCTGGCTTTACGAAGGCGTAAAGAAAGGAACGCTTTATGTCTGAAAAGAGGATCATTACCATCAGGTCAGGGAACGAGGAAGTGCGGATGGAGGTTACGGAGGAAGAGTACCAGAGGTATTTCCGCCCGTGGTGGCGGCAGAAGAAGAGGGAGCAGAGGAACCGGGAGGCGATGGAGGAAAAGGGGTATACGGAAGAGTCTTATGAGGCGTGGAGGGACGAGGCGGCGGAGGATATGGGGATTGCGGATACGGGGCAGCCGGATATGGATGAGCTGCTGGAGAAGGAGATGCTGCTTGGGGTGCTGGAGGAAGCGCTGGATTCCCTGATGCCGGAAGAAAGGGAGCTGGCCCTGAAAGTGTTCGGGGAGCAGGTGCCGGTGAGCGAATTTGCGAAGGAACGGGGTGAGCCCAGGACAACGGTGTCTTCCCGGAAGGTGTCGGTGCTGGGGAAGCTGCGGGAGTTTTTCCGGGGGAAGGGGCTGGATGTGTGAGCCGGCCGGCGGTTCGACAATAAGGGACAGGCTTGTCGAATGGTTTTTGAAAAAGTTTTGAAAATCGTTCGTCACATTTGAAAAAAGTGTCATTACGGGAAGTAGAGGGGTAAGTTTTGCTGCCTTTCAAAACGGGAAGGAAGGAGGCCGGGATTTATGGAAAATTCGCAGGAACTGATCGGGATTCTGCAGGCGATCAGCATTGTGGCGAAGAGCCTTGCGGTGAAGCTGATGAAGATTGACCGGGAGATCAGGGCGTATGAGTCCGCCGGGGAAGGGGCCCGGGGCAGAAGGAAAATGAAGAAAGGAAAGTGACGGTATGTCTGAAAGGAAAAAGGTGTTTATCTGCAGCCCTTTCCGTGGGGACATGGAGGGGAATGCGAGGAAGGCGGCCGGGTACTGCCGGACGGCCTGGGAAAAAGGGGTTCTGCCGATTGCGCCGCATCTGCTGTTCCCGCAGTTTCTGAATGAGGGGATCGAGGCGGAGCGGCAGGCGGGGCTTGCCATGGGGCTGGAACTGCTCCTTTGCTGTGACGGGGTGTGGGTGTTCGGGGAGGCCACGGAAGGGAT
The DNA here is from genome assembly GCF_003885045.1 of Schaedlerella arabinosiphila. Lineage (GTDB taxonomy): Bacteria > Bacillota > Clostridia > Lachnospirales > Lachnospiraceae > Schaedlerella > Schaedlerella arabinosiphila. The sequence continues at coordinate 1,332,389 of NZ_RHJS01000002.1, forward strand.
GGCTTCGGAGATTGCCTTTGCCGTGGAGCATGGGATTGAGGTGCGGTTCATGGAGCCGGAAAGCATGGAAGGAGGCGGCGCTGATGGAGATGGTGCTGGTGCTGACGCATCTGACGGGGAGTGAGGAACTGGACCGGCAGAGGGCGGAGGAATACTGCCGGTATGCGGCCCATAAGGGGAAGATACCGGTGAGCCCGTTTTTGTGTTTCCATGGCATTTTCAAGGATGAGCTTGGGAGCGCGGTGGAGGGCATCCTGGTCTCCCGGCTGATGGAGAAGGCGGACGGTATCTGGGTGTTCGGCTTTGAGCGGGGCGAGCGGCGCAGGCTGATGGAGGCGAAGGTACGGAAGATGTACGGGGAGAAGGCGCAGTATTTCAGCCATCCGGAGATCGGGAAGGAGCTGCTGGTGTGTGCGATGTATTCCGAGGAAATGATAGAGCGTTTGGAAGATATGGAGGGATTGTGATGATGGGAAATGAATTGTTGAGGATTGCGGACGGGTTTTCCATGGTGGCTGATGGGCTTAGAGGGCTTGCCGGTATGGAGTGGAATGGTGCTGTTGATATGGCGGAGAAGGATGCGGCTGTGCCGTGGAGCGCAGGAGCCGTGGATACGGACGGGAATGCGGAAGCGGGTTCCGGAGCGGCCGGCGCTTCGGATGCCGGGAAGGAGCAGAAGACCGGTAAGGAGGATAAGAAGGCGGATGTTAAGAAGGAGAAGTCTGTTGCCATTGAGGACGTGCGGACTGTGATGGCGCAGAAGACCCAGGAGGGGAAGTCGAAGGAGATCAAGGACCTGCTGCAGAAGTATGGGGCGGTGAAGCTGTCGGCGGTGGGCCCGGCGCATTACCCGGCGCTTTTGAAGGAAGCGAAGGTGCTTTGATATGGGGAGACATGCGTTATTGTCGGCGTCTTCTTCCAAGCGGTGGCTGAACTGTACACCGTCCGCACGGCTGGAAGAGCAGTTTGCGGAAGAGACGGGGAACAGCGTATATGCGGAGGAAGGGACTGCCGCCCATGCCCTTGCGGAGCATAAGCTGAAACGGAGCCTGAAACGGCGTTCTAAGCGTCCGGTGTCGGATTACCAGTGTGACGAGATGGAGGAATGCACGGACGGGTATGTGTCCTATGCCATGGAGCAGGTGGAGCTTGCCAGGCAGGAGTGTAAGGACCCGGTGGTGCTGATCGAGCAGAGACTGGATTATTCGGCCTATGTGCCGGAGGGGTTCGGCACGGGGGACCTGCTGATCGTGGCGGACCGGGTGCTGACGGTGGTGGACTTGAAGTACGGGAAGGGCGTTGCCGTGGACGCGGAGCGGAACCCGCAGATGATGCTGTATGGCCTGGGGGCGCTGGAGCTGTTCGGGGCTATCTATGATATTGATATGGTGCGTATGACCATCTATCAGCCAAGGCTGGAATCGGTGAGTACCTGGGAGATTTCCGTACCGGAATTGATGGAGTGGGTGGAGAAGGAATTGAAGCCGAAGGCGGCGCTTGCCATCAATGGGGAAGGAGAGTTTAAGAGCGGTTCTTGGTGCCGGTTCTGCAAGGCGAAGGATACCTGCAGGGCCAGGGCGGAGGAATTTCTGAAACTGGCGCAGATGGAGTTTAAGGCGCCGGCGCTTCTGACGGATGACGAGATTGCGGAGGTGCTGAAAGTGGCGGACGAGCTTGCCAGGTGGTCTGCGGACGTGTATGCCTATGCCCAGGACGAGGCTGTGACCAGGGGGAAGAAGTGGGACGGCTTCAAGCTGGTGGAGGGCAGGACCTGCCGAAAATATACGGACGAGGAAGAGGCGGCGGAGGCGGCTGTGGCTGCCGGGTACACGGATATCTATAAGAAGTCGCTGATCGGGATTACGGAGATGGAGAAGCTGATGGGCAGGAAGAGGTTTGCGGAGGTTCTTGGGAAGCTGGTGTATAAGCCCCAGGGCAAGATCACGCTGGTGCCGGAATCGGACAAGAGGCAGGAAGTAATGGCAGCAACCGCAGAGGCGGATTTTAAGGAGGAAGAATAAAATGAGCAATGAGAATGTGAACCTGACAAAAGTGATCGTACCGTGCAGATTTTCCTATCTGCACTGCTGGGAGCCCAATGCGGTGAACGACGGAGACCCGAAGTATTCGGTGTCGGCAATCATCCCGAAGTCGGACACGGAGACCATTGGGAAGATTAAGAGGGCCATTGAGCAGGCGAAGAAGGATTCGGTTTCCAAGTGGGGCGGGAAGGTCCCGGCGAATTTGAAGCTGCCGCTCCGGGACGGGGATATTGACCGCCCGGAGGATGAGGCTTATGCGGACAGTTATTTCTTTAATGCCAACAGCAGGCAGGCGCCGCAGGTGGTGGACAAGAATGTGCAACCAATCCTGGACCAGTCGGAGGTATATTCCGGGTGCTATGGGCGGATCAGCGTGAATTTTTACGGGTTTTCTACCAATGGCAATAAGGGGATTGCCGTGGGGCTTGGGAATATCCAGAAGCTGCGTGACGGGGAATCCCTGGGCGGGAGGACGAGCGCAGAGGAAGATTTTGACGCGGTGGAAGTGGACGAAGAGGAAGATTTCCTTGGGTAGATGCATCAGGGCGGCGGGAAACTGCCGCCCGTTTCCCGATGGGGAGAAATACAGGAGGAAGGGAGCCGTGGCGTTATGGGACGGATTTTAGAGATGGATATTGAGACGTTTTCGGATGTGGATTTGATTAAGTGCGGGGTTTACGCTTATGCGGACAGCCCTGCTTTTGAAGTCCTGCTGTTTGCCTATTCTTTTGACGGTGGGGAGACCAGGGTGATAGATCTGGCGCAGGGGGAGGAACTGCCGGGGGAAGTTGCGGAGGCGGTTTTTGACGGTTCTGTGGTGAAGACGGCGTTCAATGCGAATTTTGAGCGGACGTGCCTTTCTAAGCATTTCGGGAGGTATCTTCCGCCGGATTCCTGGCACTGCAGCGCGGTCCAGGCGGCACTGCTGGCGCTGCCCCGGTCTCTGGAGGACGTGGGCGCGGTGCTGGGGCTGGACGAGCAGAAGATGAAGGAGGGGAAGGAGCTGATCCGGTATTTCTGTGTGCCGTGTAAGCCGACGAAGGCCAACGGCGGCCGAAGGCGGAACCTGCCCTGCCATGCGCCGGAGAAGTGGGAGCTGTTCAAGGCTTACTGCATGAGGGACGTGGATGTGGAGAAGGCCATACGGAGGAAGTTGTATAAGTTCCCGGTTCCGGAAAGTGAGATGGAGCTGTACCGGCTGGACCAGAGGATCAATGACCGGGGCGTGCTGGTGGATATGGGGCTGGTGCGGCAGGCGGTAAAGTGTGAGCGGCTGCATAAGGAGGTTGTGACGAGGCGGGCGTATGAGCTTACCGGTTTGGAGAATCCCAATTCCGTGGCGCAGTTGAAGGGCTGGCTGGGGGAGAACGGGGTGGAGGCGGAAAGCCTGTCCAAGAAAGCGGTGGCGGATATGATTGAGGAATCGGACGGGGAAGTGGAGGAACTTCTGCGGCTCCGGCTTTTGATGGCGAAGACTTCCGTGAAGAAATATGAGGCCATGGAGCGGTCTGTCTGTTCGGACGGGCGGGTACATGGTTTATTGCAGTTTTATGGGGCGAACCGAACCGGGAGATGGGCGGGGAGATTGGTGCAGGTGCAGAATCTCCCGCAGAACCATCTGCAGGACTTGGGACTGGCAAGAGGCCTGGTGAAAGAGGGCAGTTTTGAGGATGTGGAGATGCTTTATGATTCCGCGCCAAACGTGCTTTCGGAACTGACACGGACAGCGTTTGTGCCGGAGCCGGGGTGTCGGTTTGTAGTAGCGGATTTTTCTGCCATTGAGGCAAGGGTGCTGGCGTGGCTTGCCGGGGAGCGGTGGAGGCTGGAGGTGTTTTCTTCCCATGGGAAGATTTATGAGGCTTCGGCGGCTGCCATGTTCCATGTGCCGGTGGAGGAAGTGACGAAGGGTTCCCCTCTGCGGCAGAAGGGGAAGATCGCGGAGCTTGGCCTGGGATACGGCGGGGCGGCAGGGGCGCTGGTTTCCATGGGGGCTTTGGATATGGGGCTTTCCGAGGATGACCTGCCGCCCCTGGTGGCTGCATGGCGCAGGGCGAACCCGCATATCACGCAGTTCTGGTGGGACGTGGATAAGGCGGCTGTGGAGGCTGTGACGAAGAGGGCGAAGACACGGGCAGGGAGGATCGGGTTTGAGTATCGGAGCGGGATTCTGTTTGTCACGCTCCCGTCCGGCAGGAAGCTGGCGTATGTGAAGCCCAGGATGGCGGTGAATAAGTTCGGGCGGGAGGGCCTGACTTATGAGGGGATTCTGGAAAATAAGAAGTGGGGACGGATTGAAACCTACGGGCCGAAGCTGGTGGAAAATATCGTGCAGGGGACGGCCAGGGACCTGCTGGCGGAAGCCATGCTGCGGGTGGAGAGGAAGGGCTATCCCATTGTGATGCACTGCCATGATGAGATCATTGCGGAGGTGCCGGAGGGCAGCGGTTCCGTGGAAGAGATGTGTGAGGTGATGGTGGTGCGGCCTTCCTGGGCCGAGGGGTTGCCGCTGCGGGCGGATGGGTATGAGTGCCCGTTTTATCAGAAACAGTAGGAGGACGTTTCCATGGGGTACGGGAATGATGCGGGAAGAGAGACAGGGGGTATGTGTGTATGAAGGTTTATGTTTCTACGGGTAATTCGAGGATGGAGAAACGGTGGAACGGCGCGGAGATGGAATTGGAGGAATTTATCCGGCGTATCTCCCAGACCATCCGGACGGCGGAGACGGTGGAGCAGTACCGGAAGCTGTCCAAGGCAAAGCAGGATTCCATCAAGGATGTGGGCGGTTTCGTCATGGGGAGATTGAAGGGCGGCAGGCGGAAGAAGGACTGCGTGGTGTTCCGGTCCGCACTGACGCTGGACATGGACCATGCCACGGCGGATATCCCGGAGCAGATGGAGCTGTTCTTTGATTTCCGGTGCCTGATCTACTCCACCCATAAGCATACGCCGGAGGCTCCCAGGTTCCGGCTGGTGGTCCCGCTGTCCAGGAACGTGTCGCCGGACGAGTACGCGGCGGTGGCAAGGAAGGTGGCGGAGGACATCGGCATGGAGCTGTTTGACGATACCACTTATGAGCCGTCCCGCCTGATGTACTGGCCGTCCACGTCTGCGGACGGGGAGTTTGTATTCCGGGATATCGAAGGGGAGATACTGGATCCGGACACGGTGCTCTCCAGGTATAAGGACTGGCGGGATTCTTCGGAGTGGCCGGTGAGCGGGCGGCAGCAGGCGGTAGTCTTGAGGGAGATGAAGAAGCAGGCGGACCCGCTTTCCAAGGAGGGCGTGGTCGGGGCGTTCTGCCGGACGTACAGCATTGAGGAAGCGGCGGAGGTGTTCCTGGCGGACGTGTATAAGCCGAGCGCCATGCAGGGGCGGTATGATTATATCCCGGCGGATTCCCAGGCGGGGGTGGTGGTTTATGAGGGGAAGTTTGCCTATTCCCACCATGCCACGGACCCGGCCTGCGGGAAGCTGATGAATGCTTTTGATATGGTGCGGATTCATAAGTTCGGGGAGCTGGACGTGAGGGCTTCGGAGGATACGGAGGCTTCCAGGCTGCCGTCTTTTAAGGCTATGAGCGAGTTTGCGGTCAGTGACGAAAAGGTGAAGCTGACGCTGGCGGAGGACAGGGCGCAGTCTGCCAAGAAGGAATTTTCTGCGGAGGATGACTGGCATAAAGGGCTAGAACTGGACCGGCAGGGGAAGGTGAAGGACACGCTGGACAATCTGGTGCTGGCAATCCGCCATGATATAGGGCTGCAGTCCATCGCCTTCAACCTGCACCGGGACGGGATTGACACCGGGGAAGGCCTGCCCTGGAAGCAGATCAAGCCGGGGTGGAATGATTCTGATTTTGCGTCTTTAAAAGTTTATCTGAATAAGGGATACGGGGTGTATGCGCCCACAAAGACGAAGGACGCTCTGCTGGCTGTGGCGTCGGAGCGGGCATACCATCCGGTGAAGGAGTATCTGGATTCCCTGCCGGAGTGGGACGGGGTGAAACGCATAGATACGCTGCTGACGGATTATCTGGGGGCGGAGGATACCGCATATACGAGGGCGGTCATCCGAAAGACGCTTACAGCGGCTGTGGCAAGAATCTACCAGCCGGGGACGAAGTTTGACAGTGTGCTTATTTTAAACGGCCCGCAGGGAATCGGGAAGTCCACGCTTTTTGCAAGGCTGGCAGGGACGTGGTTTTCCGACAGCCTGACGCTTACGGATATGCGGGATAAGTCCGGGCCGGAGAAGCTGCAGGGCTATTGGATACTGGAACTTGGAGAGCTTGCCGGGATGAAGAAGACGGACGTGGAGACGGTGAAGTCTTTTCTTTCCAGGGTGGATGACAAGTACCGGGCCAGCTATGGGCTGAATGTAGAGAGCCATCCAAGGCAGTGCGTGATCGTGGGCAGTACAAATACGGAGAGCGGGTTCCTGCGTGACATTACCGGGAACCGGCGTTTCTGGCCGGTGCGGGTAAACGGTGAGAGCGTGAGGAAGCCGTGGCAGATTTCCGGGGAGGACGTGCTGCAGGTATGGGCGGAGGCGAAGGCCGTCTATGAGAGTGGGGAGCGGCTGTACCTGGAAGGGGAAGTTGCGGCCATGGCTACTTCCGAGCAGGCGGAGGCCATGGAGACGGATGACCGGGAAGGGCTGGTGCGGACGTACCTGGACACGCTCCTGCCGGAAAACTGGGATTCCATGAGCTTATATGACCGGAGGAATTTTTTGAACGGCAGCGAGTTTGGGGAGGAACGGCAGACGGGTACGGTGCGCCGGACGATGGTGTGCAACATGGAGATCTGGTGTGAGTGCTTCGGGAGGGAGTCCTCTGCGCTGAAAAAGATAGATTCCTATGAGATCAGCGGCATCATGCGGAAGATTGAGGGCTGGGGAAAATATACGGAGACGAAGAACGGGATGTCCGGCTTTCCAATCTATGGAAAACAGCGGGCATATGTGCGGGAACAAGACAGGAAATAGACGGAACAAGTCTGCCTGTATGGGAACAAGCCGGAACGGAACGAGCGGAACAAGAGGGAGTTTGTTCTGACGGTAGTTCCCGTACAGGGGATTCCGTAAAATCAAGGGTTGCGGGGCAGTCTGGAACAAAGGAACAAGAATCTCTTAGTGGGGTATGGGTAATAAGAAAAAGAAGCATATATGTACGTGTTATATACACGTATAAGGTATAAGGGATTTTTTGTATCCATGTTCCGGGCTTTGTTCCGTGACGGGACGGAGGTGTCTGGATGAGGGAGAATGAGATTGAACGGCGGCTGGCCGTATCAGTGAAAAAGATGGGAGGCATGGCGGTGAAGTTCGTTTCTCCCGGCTTGGATGGGGTGCCGGACCGGATTGTCTTACTGCCGGGGAGGAAGATTGCTTTTGTGGAGCTGAAGGCCCCTGGGAAGAAGCCAAGGCCCTTGCAGGAGAAGAGGAAGCGGCAGTTGGAGGGCCTGGGTTTTCCGGTTTATGTGATAGACAGCCCGGAGCAGATTGGAGGTGTGCTGGATGAGATATGTTCCCCATGAGTACCAGGAGTATGCGAAGGAGTTTATCATCAGGGAGAGGGTGAGCGCGCTGTTTTTGGACTGCGGGCTTGGGAAGACGGTGATCACGCTGACGGCGGTGTGGGAGCTTTTATTTGATTATTTTGATATCCGGAAGGTGCTTGTGGTTGCGCCCTTGCGGGTGGCGAGGGATACCTGGGGCGGCGAGCTGGAGAAGTGGGAGCATCTGTCCGGGATCGGGCTGTCAAAGGTGCTGGGTCCGGAGAAGGAGCGGCTGGCGGCTTTGGGGCGGGAGGCGCAGGTATATGTCATCAACCGGGAAAATGTGGAGTGGCTGGTGGAAAATTATAAATGGGATTTTGATATGGTGGTGATCGATGAGCTGTCTTCTTTCAAGTCCCACAGGGCGAAGCGGTTTAAGGCGCTAAAGAGGGTGCGGCCGAAAGTGAGGCGGATAGTGGGGCTGACCGGGACGCCGGCGCCGAACGGGCTGATCGATTTATGGGCGGAGATCGGGCTGCTGGACATGGGGCAGAGGCTTGGGCGGTTCATCGGCGGATACAGGGAGCGGTTCTTCCTTCCGGATAAGCGGAGCGGGCAGATGGTGTTCTCCTATAAGCCCAGGGACGGGGCGGAGGAAGCGATCTATGGATTGATCTCTGATATCTGTATCAGCATGAGGGCGTGTGACTATCTGGATATGCCGGAGTGTGTGTATAACCGGGTGGAGGTTGCCATGAGCGGGAAGGAGATGGAGCTGTATGGGAAGCTGGAGAAAGATATGCTGCTGCCTTTTGCGGACGGCGACATTGACGCAGTGAACGCCGCCGGGCTCTCCAACAAACTGCTGCAGATGGCGAACGGCGCGGTCTATGACGAGAACGGCAGGGTGAGGCGTATCCATGACCGGAAGCTGGAAGCTCTGGAGGATTTGATAGAGGCGGCGAACGGGAAGCCGGTGCTGGTGGCTTACTGGTACAGGCATGACCTGGAGCGGATAAGGGAGAGGGTAGGGGCTGTGGAGCTGGATACGGCGGAGGATATGCGGAGGTGGAATGCCGGGGAGATGCCGGTGGCAGTGATCCATCCGGCGTCTGCCGGGCACGGGCTGAACTTGCAGGCGGGAGGCTCCACACTGGTATGGTTCGGGCTTACCTGGTCTTTGGAACTGTACCAGCAGATGAACGCAAGGTTGTGGAGGCAGGGGCAGAAGGATATGGTGGTGGTCCACCATCTGATTGCAAAGGGGACGCTGGACGAGAGGGTGATGGCGGCCCTGGAGAAGAAGGACTGCGGGCAGGCGGCGCTTGTGGAAGCGGTGAGGGCGAGGATTGGAGGCGGAAAGGATGGAGACAGAGAAACTGTTTAAGGAATACCGGAACTGGAAGAAGGACATGGGGCTTCTGGAGTTTGAGCTGTCCCGGTTTGAGGGTGTTCCGTATGAGGATGTGATAGAGAGCATGTGCCTGGGGCAGCCCCAGGGGGAGCGGGTGCAGGGCGGCGGGATTTCAGATAAGACCGGGAATGCGGCGGTGAAGTACCGGCAGGTGAAGGAGCGTCTGGACGATGACTGGTTTGATTACCTGCTTGGGAGGTATCAGGCGGTGAAGGAAGAGCTGGAATTTTTTGAGTATGCCGTGGGGCAGTTGAGCGGGAGGCTGCCGGAGGTGGTGCGGGATATGGTGATGGAGGATATGACGTGGCGGGAGATGGCGGAAAAGTATAATGTGAGCGAAACGATGATAGCAAAGTACCGGAAGAAAGCGCTGGCGGAGATGAAGGAGCTGTACCGGATACGGGAGAAGACGGCAGGGCGGTATCTTCTGGACTGACCGCCGGGGCCTGGTTTAGTAATGGTTGGGTAATGGTTTAGTAAAGGTACAGTAATGGTTTATTGAAAGTTTATTGGAAGCTGTGGTATTCTTAGAATGCGAAGAACTGTAAGGAGCTCTGTGGATATGTCCATGGGGCTTTTTCTTTTGTCTTTGCGGGGCGGCGGGCTTCATCCTTTCACCGCTGCCCTTTTTGAGATTGAGAGGATGGAAGGGAGAGTTTGATGGACTGTTTTGCGTTATGCGGGAATGGGCACTGCGGCGTGATCGGAAGGCAGTGCCAGGGGAAGCCCTGCGGTTTTCATAAGACGAAGGAGGAACAGGAGCTGTCCCTGGAGAAAGCAAGGGAGAGGCTCAGGAGCCTGCCGGAGCATCAGCAGGACGCCATAGCGGATAAATATTACGGCGGAGTGAGGCGGTGGTGATCATGCCGAGAAGGCCGAAAAAGCCGTGTAAGCATCCGGGATGCCCGGGGCTGACGGACGGTGATTTCTGTGGGGAACATGCGATACTGCATAGGGCGGATCGTGCGGACGCTTCCGGGCGCGGGTATGACAGCAGGTGGCGGAAGGCAAGGAAACTTTTTCTGAAACGGCATCCGTTGTGTGAGAAGTGCAGGGAGCAGGGACGGTTCGTAAGAGCGGAAGTGGTTGACCATATCGTGCCGCACAGAGGAGATGAGAAGCTGTTTTGGGATGAGGGAAACTGGCAGGCGCTCTGTAAGAGCTGCCATGACAGCAAGACCATGACCGAGGACAGATATCAGGAATACAGGTACTGACGGCAGAAAAGCCCTGGGAGTTTTCAGGGCTTTTGCGGTACAGTCTTTCTTATCATGCAGGTTCGGCGGGACATTCTGATTCCGGCGGCGCGGGGTGGATATGTATGGAGCCTTCTTCATAGTCCACCTGCAGGCGGTCCCCGATGTGGAAGCCGAGGGATTCCAGCCAGTTTCCCTCTATCTGGATTTTTGGTGTCCGGATATACTTGGTGTCTTCATAGAAAGGGTTCTTGGGATAGGTAAGGCGTGAGGAAGTGATTACTTTGATCAGCTTTGATTTCATAGATGTGTGCCTCCTTTAGATTTGGTGTGGTACTGACTATTATTTTACCGGGGAAACGTGCGGATCTCCAGCAAAATCCGGCCGGTGATCTCCACAAAGATTTTTCCTGTGAGCTGTGGGTTCTGCATATAGCCGGAGGGGAGGGGCGGTGGAAATCTCCAGAAGCCGTATCCCTGGATACCGCCGCCCCCTCAAACGTGAATTTTCGCAGAAATTGACAGGGGGGATAGGCGGCGCATGATCCCGGCATACATAAATGCAGGATTTATAAGGATTTCCGGGGATGAAGTCATTCAGGGAATCTTTATAAATCCTGCATTTTGGGGCTGAAAAACTATCGGAAAAAGGTGGTTTTTTGGCTCTTTTTGTTTTGGGGGTGAAGGTATGACGAAGGAACAGGCGGAGCGGATCAGGGAGCTTCGTATGCAGGGGAAGGGCTATAAAGCTGCTGCTTCTGCCGTGGGGCTGTCCCGTGACATTGTGAGGAATTACTGTAAGGCGAACGGGATGGAAGGCTATGGGGAAGCGGTGAAGCTGAACCTGCAGAGAGAGATGGCGGAGGATACCGCCATGTCGGATGCATGAGGACTGCGGAAAGGAAAAGCTGTATGCGGCTTCGCTGTCCGGCGGGAAGGATTCCACGGCCATGGTTCTGCGGCTGGTGGAGGAAGGCTGGCCTCTGGATTTTGTGATGTTCTGTGACACGGGGCTGGAATTTCCCCAGATGTATGAGCATGTGGAAAGGCTGGAAAAGGCCCTGCTGGTCCCGGTGGTGCGTCTGAAAGAGGAAAAGGGCTTTGAGTATTACCTGCTCCGTTATACGCCGGAGCGGAAGGACCCGGATTCTCCCTATGCGGGCAAGCCGGGCATGAGCTGGGCAGGGCCTAGGAACCGCTGGTGTACTTCCGTGTTGAAGACGGCGGTGATCAATAAATATCTGTCGGGGCTTAGGAAGAGATATGAGATCGTGCAGTATATCGGCATAGCGGCGGATGAGCCGCAGAGGGTGAGGGAGTACCGGTATCCCCTGGTGGAATGGGGTATGACGGAGAAGGACTGTCTGGATTACTGCTATGAGCGGGGGTATGACTGGGGCGGGCTGTACCGGCTGTTTGACCGGGTGTCCTGCTGGTGCTGTCCTCTGCAGGGACTGGAAGAACTGCGGACGCTGCGCCGGGAATTTCCGGAGCTGTGGAGCCGGCTTCTGGATTGGGAGGCGGAAACCTGGCGGAATTTCCGGAAGGATTTTTCTGTGCAGGAGCTGGAGGTCCGGTTCCGGTTTGAGGAAGAACGGATACGGGAGGGAAAGCGTATCCGGGGGAAGGAATTTTTTAAGGAGCTGTATGGGAGGTTAGGCAGGGATGGAGACAGAGCAGAAATATAATATCGTCTATGCCGATCCCCCGTGGCGGTATGACAACAAACGGGTGCAGGGCGGAGCGGAGAAGCATTACGGGACGATGGGCACGGAGGATATCTGTGCGCTGCCCGTGGCGGATATCTGCGCGGAAGACTGTACTTTGTTCTTATGGGTTACGTTCCCGCAGTTGCCGGAGGCCCTGCGTGTGATGGAAAGCTGGGGGTTCCGGTACAAGACGGTGGCTTTTGTGTGGCTGAAACAGAACCGGAAGTCTCTGGGCTGGTTTTATGGGCTGGGGTTCTGGACCAGGGGGAACGCGGAGATCTGCCTGCTGGGAGTGAAAGGGCATCCGAGGCGCAGGTCTGCCCGTGTCCACCAGTTTATCATCTCCCCGCTGGAAGCGCACAGCAAGAAGCCGGACGAGACGAGGGAGAAGATCGTGGAATTGATGGGAGACCTTCCGAGAGTGGAGCTGTTCGCAAGGCAGCGTGTCCCCGGCTGGGAAGCATGGGGGAACGAGGTGGAGAGCAGCGTTATCCTGGAGTCGGAGGGAGACGGAAGAAAGAAAAACGGGGAGGCGGAGTGACCATGGGAAGGCTTACATTTCTGGATATCTGTTCGGGGATTGGCGGGTTCCGGCTGGGGCTGGAATGGGCCGGGCATAAATGCGTTGGGTATTGTGAGTATGATAAGTTTGCGAGGGCTTCCTATGAGGCCATGTATGACACGGAGGGGGAATGGAAGGCGGAGGATGTGACGAAGCTGACGCCGGAAGAGATCCCCTATGCGGATGCGTGGTGCTTTGGGTTCCCCTGCTTTGAGGCCGGGACGCTGGTGATGACGGACCAGGGATATAAGTGTATTGAGCATATCCAGGCCGGGAACCAGGTGCTGACACATAAGAACAGGTTCCGCCCGGTGGTGAGGCCCATGAAGCATAAGGCCGGGGAGATTTATGAGCTGGACGTTTTCGGCGTGGAGAATCTAAGAGTGACCGGGGAGCATCCGTTTCTGGTAAAAGACGGGGATTCTGCCAAATGGAAAGCGGTACAGGAACTGGAGGCAGGTGATCTGATTGCGGTTCCGGTGAATCGGAAAGCGGAGCTACCGGAGTGGGACGGCATTACTTATGAACGGCGCGGGAAGGAGTGCAGGCTGGACGGCCTTGACCTTGGGAGCCGGGATTTCTGGTGGTTCGTGGGTTGTTATATGGGAGACGGCTGGTATCGTGTCACCAGGAGGAAGAATGCGTCTGATAATTACCGGGTGGTGGTTGCCTGTAATGAGGAAAAGCTGGAACGGCTGAAAAGGCATGTGGACGGAATGTTCCGTTACAGCGTGGCGAAGGAACGGACGGTTTATAAGGTGCATTTTACGAATAAAGAGCTGACGGTATTTTTGATGCAGTTTGGGAAAGGCGCGGGAGGAAAGCGGCTGACAGATGCGGTTTTCAATCTGCCGGAGGATCTGCTGCGGGCGTTTCTGGAAGGGTATTTTGAGACGGACGGGTGCATGGTTGGGAAATACCATCAGGCATCCACGATTTCCAGGGAGCTTGCTTATGGAATCCGGGACTGTGTGCATAAGGCGTACCGTATGCCCTGTGCGGTTTACAGAAATAAGATGCCGGAGACCTGCGTGATCGAGGGCAGGAAGGTACGGCAGCATGATTTTTATACGGTGAGGTTCAAGGAAGGGCGGTCTGAAAGGGACGGCTCTTTTTTCATGGACGGATATGTCTGGTGCCGTTTCAGGGGCAGCAGGAAGGTCCCGTTTGATGGATATGTCTACAACATGGAGGTGGAAGATGACAATTCATACACAGCAGGAGGGCTGGCAGCCCACAACTGCCAGGATATCTCCATCGCAGGAAAGCAGAGGGGGCTTAGAGGAAAAAGAAGTGGAATCTATTACAGCATTATTGACCTCATCAAAGGCAAAGAGGAAGGCGATAAGCCCACATACTTACTTGTTGAGAACGTTAAGAACCTGTTATCAGTCAATGCAGGATTCGATTTTGCCGCCGTTCTCTCTGAAATGGACGAGGCAGGGTATGACGTGCGGTGGCAGGTGCTTAATTCTAAAGACTTCGGAGTCCCGCAGAACCGGGAGAGGGTATTCCTTATCGCAGTTCTTAGAAGCAGAGGTGGACGGGAAATATTACCTGTCTCCGGAGAAGACGGCGGAGCTCTTAAAGAGGTTATAGGCGGGATGCAGGGATACCGGGTGTATGATCCGTCCGGGGTTTCGGTGAGTATCGGGGCGAACGGCGGGGGCATGGGCGCGAAGACCGGGCTGTACTGCGTGGGGAATGTGAATCCCAGCGGTAAGGGGATGAACGGTTGTGTCTATGATGCCAGGGGGCTTGCGCCGGCTGTCACTGTGAATAAGGGGCAGGGGAGCAAGGTGTTTGTGGACCAGACGCTGAACCATCCGAAGGTCACGGAGGTTGCGCGGTGTCTGGTGGCGTGTTATACCGGAAGGCTGATCAACTGGCGGGCGGTCAATTCCGGGATATTGGAAACGGAAGGAACAGAGCCGGGAGATGGGGATGCCGGTGTGCCGGAAGCCAGGGCGGTGCTGACGCCGGGCCGGGTGGAGAAGCGGCAGAACGGGAGGCGGATGAAGGAAGCCGGGGAGCCGATGTTCACGCTGACGGCACAGGACCAGCACGGGGTGTACCTGCCGGAAGATGCGTCCGGGGATGCGGAGACGGCGCTGCCGGTGAGGAACGGCACGAAGCAGGGGTATGACCTGGCTTATCCGGGGGACGGCGTGTGCCTGTCGTATCCGAAGAGTGAATCCCGGCGGGGCCGGGTTGGAAAGGGCTGTTCGCAGACACTGGATACGGGGTGCATGATGGGGACGGTGACAAAATGCGGAAAGATACGGAGGCTGACTCCCCGTGAGTGCTTCCGCCTGCAGGGGTTCCCGGATGAGCTGTATGAGCGGGCGGCGGCTGTCAATTCGGAGACACAGCTTTACAAGCAGGCCGGGAATGCGGTCACGGCGACGGTGGCTTATGCGGTCGCCATGGCACTGCCGGAGAGCCGGGAGCTTCTGGCGCAGATGGAGGCTGTGTGGGAAGAGTTCGGGGATTCCGTGCAGAGGACAGCGTGGGAAGATTTTGCTGATGCTGCGGAAGAAGAGATATGGGAAAACATTGATAATACTGTGCAGGACACGGCATGGGAGGATTTTG
Source organism: Schaedlerella arabinosiphila (assembly GCF_003885045.1). Taxonomy (GTDB): domain Bacteria; phylum Bacillota; class Clostridia; order Lachnospirales; family Lachnospiraceae; genus Schaedlerella; species Schaedlerella arabinosiphila. The sequence continues at coordinate 1,347,405 of NZ_RHJS01000002.1, forward strand.
GGGATACGGCAGGCAGTCTGTCCGGGGATTCCGGGACAGGGCCTGATGAGGATTTTGATTTTCTGAATTGAAAAGTGCGTGAGCCAGTACGGAGGGAGGTGAGTGCGGTGGCGCAGAGAGGGCGGAAGCCGAAGCCTACGGCGGTAAAGATGCTGGAGGGGAACCCTGGGAAGCGGGGGATGAATGCCGGGGAGCCGAAGCCGGAAAAGAAGGCTCCCAGGTGTCCGGCATGGCTGGAAGCGGAGGCGAAGAAGGAATGGAAGCGGATGGCGAAGCAGATGGAGCGGCTTGGGATTCTGACGGAGATTGACATGGCGGCTTTTGCGGGATACTGCCAGGCGTATGCCAGATGGAAGGAAGCGGAGGAATATATTTCAGAGCATGGGGCGATCATGGAGACGCCTTCCGGGTACTGCCAGCAGGTCCCGCAGGTGTCCATTGCGCAGACCTACCTTAAGATCATGAACCGGTTCTGTGAGCAGTTCGGGCTTACGCCTTCTTCCCGGAGCCGGATTGTGGCGGATGCCGGGGAGGATAAGGAGAGCGATGCCATGGAGCTCCTGTTGTTCAAGGGAGGCGGCGGATAGTGTTTGACGAGGCGAAGGCGCAGAGGGCGGTGGAGTTTATCCGCTGCCTGAAACATACGAAGGGGAGATGGCGGGGGCAGGCGTTTGACCTGCTGCCGTGGCAGGAGACGATTATCAGGGACGTGTTCGGGACGGTGAATGAGGACGGCTTTAGGCAGTATAATACGGCCTATGTGGAGATTCCGAAAAAGAACGGGAAGTCGGAGCTGGCGGCAGGAGTGGCGCTTTACATGACCTGCGGGGACAATGAGTGGGGCGCGGAGGTTTACGGCTGTGCTTCTGACCGGCAGCAGGCTTCTATTGTGTTTGACGTGGCGGTGGACATGGTGGAGCAGTGCCCGGCGTTAAAGAAGCGGATCAAGCCGGTGATGTCGGTGAAGCGGCTGGTGTATAAGCCGACGAACAGTTTTTATCAGGTGCTGTCTGCGGAGGCTTATACGAAGCACGGGCTGAATGTCCATGCGGTTATCTTTGACGAGCTGCACAGCCAGCCGAACCGGGAGCTGTTCGATGTTATGACGAAGGGCTCCGGGGATGCCAGGACACAGCCTTTGTTCTTCCTGATCACTACGGCGGGGACGGACCGGCATTCGGTGTGTTTTGAGCAGCATCAGAAGGCGGAGGATATTCTGTGCGGAAGGAAGGCGGACCCGACATTTTATCCGGTGATCTACGGGGCTCCGGATGATGCGGACTGGACTTCGGAGGAAGTGTGGTACCAGGCGAACCCGTCCCTGGGGCATACGATTGATATTGGCAAGGTGCGGAATGCGTGTATGAGTGCCAGGGACAATCCGGCGGAGGAAAATATCTTCCGGCAGCTCCGGCTGAACCAGTGGGTGAAGCAGTCTACACGGTGGATGCAGATGGAGAAGTGGGATGCCTGTGCTTTCCCGGTGGACGAGGGGGAGCTTCTGGGGCGGGAGTGTTACGGCGGGCTTGACCTGTCCAGCTCTATTGATATCACGGCTTTTGTGCTGGTGTTTCCGCCCAGGGACGATACGGAGAAGTATGTGTTCCTGCCGTATTTCTGGATACCGGAGGAAAACATGGTGCGCAGGGTGAGGCGTGACCATGTGCCTTATGACGTGTGGGAGAAGCAGGGGTTTCTGGAGACTACGGAAGGGGATGTGATTCATTATGGGTTTATTGAGAGTTTTATAGAGGCTTTGGGGAAGAAATTTCACATAAAGGAGATTGCCTTTGACCGGTGGGGAGCGGTGCAGATGGTTCAGAACCTGGAAGGGCTTGGGTTTACGGTGGTTCCGTTCGGACAGGGGTTCAAGGATATGTCGCCGCCGTCCAAGAGGCTGATGGAGCTGGTTCTGGAGAGGAATGTTGCCCACGGCGGGCATCCGGTGCTGCGGTGGATGATGGACAATATTTTTGTGCGGACGGACCCGGCGGGGAATATCAAGCCGGATAAGGAGAAGTCCACGGAGAAGATTGACGGCGCGGTGGCGGCGATCATGGCGCTTGACCGGGCAATCAGGCATGGAGGAAGCACGGGGAGCGTGTATGATGAGAGGGGGATTTTGTCCTTTTAATGCGGACGGTTTTCTGGTATACTGGGTGAAACGGTTTGGGTGAGGTGTTGGCATTGAACAGCAGAGTGTATGAGTATGAATCCCTGATCTATGAGGCTGGAGAGTCGGGCGGCGCTTATGTCATTTTCCCTTACGATATCAGGAAAGAGTTTGGGCGGGGACGGGTGAAGGTCCACGCTGCGTTTGACGGGGAGCCGTATGACGGCAGCATTGTGAATATGGGAGTGCGGGACGCTGACGGGAACATATGTTATGTCATAGGCGTTCGTAAAGATATCCGTTTCCGGATAGGGAAACAGCCGGGGGACAGGGTTCTGGTGACGGTCAGGGAACGGGAATGAGGCAGGAGGAATGGAAGATGTGGACATGTCCGAAGTGCGGGCGCACTTTTAAGAAGCGGGAACAGGACCATTACTGCGGGAAAGCGCCGGAAACGGTTGAGGGATACATTGCCATGCAGCCGGAGGGGATACGGCAGTATCTGAAAGAAGTAAAGGATGTGCTGCGTGCGGCGCTGCCGGAGGCGGAGGAACGGATCTCATGGAGTATGCCGACTTATTGGAAGGGGCATAATATTATCCATTTTGCCGGTTTTAAAAACCATGTGGGCCTGTATCCGGGGCCGGAAGCTGTCCGGGAGTTTGCCGAACGTCTGAAAGAGTACAGGACCAGCAAGGGGACTATACAGCTTCCATACAGCAGGCCGGTTCCGGCGGAACTGATCTCCGATATTGCCAGGTGGTGTCATGAGACGGGGAACCATCCGTAAGGCCGGAAGGTATTGGAAAGGGGCAGAGAATGGATCAGAATGTGTTGTATTTTTTTGACGGGAAGCCGGAGGCGCTGCCGCTGTATGAGGCTTTTGAAGAAAGAGTTTTTTCGGAGGTGGGCGGCGTGAAGGTCAAAGTGCAGAAAACGCAGATTGCTTTTTCCAACAGGCATAATTTTGCTTTTGTTTCTTTTTTGCCGGTGCGGAAGGCGAAGGAGAGGCCGGAGGTTTATATTGTCGTGACCTTTGGGCTTGGATACCGTGTCCGGTCCCTGCGCATAGATGCGGCGGTGGAGCCGTACCCCGGACGTTTCACGCATCACGTCCTGGTCTCCGGGGCAGGGGAGATAGATGATGAGCTGATGGGGTGGGTGAAGGAAGCGGCTGTCTTTTCGGACGGCAAACGCTGAACCTGCCGGGCGGCAGAAGAGGTGTCAGGGATACGGATCAGAGGGGGTGTCTTATGGGAAATGAAAAAGTATATCAGATGGATCTTTCAAAGGTGTACCGTCTCCTTGTTGATAAGGCGGAGAGAAAAGGACGGACAAGGGAAGAAGTGGATGAGATCATCCGGTGGCTTACGGGGTACGGCCAGACGGAGCTGGAAGGGATGCTGGAGCGGCCGGTGCCTTATGGGGATTTCTTCCGGAATGCTCCGGAGCTGAATGAAAACAGGAGGCTGATTAAGGGGGTGGTCTGCGGTGTCAGGGTGGAGGACATTGAAGAGCCTCTGATGCGGGAGATACGTTATCTGGACAAACTGATCGACGAGCTTGCCAGAGGGAAGGCCATGGATAAAATACTGCGTAAACAATAGGATCTGGAGGAAAACGGTGCTTGACAATTTATGCGTTGTCCTGTAGAATCTATCCTCAACCGGAATTTGTACTGCAGGTTTGAGTTAAGGAGGACATTATGGATATTGAGCATTTGAAGGATAACGGGATTGATATTGCAGTCGTTTCCGGTGACGAGATGGTGATCGTTGATACGCAGTCGGCTCTGGACCTGGCGATGACTGTGAAGTATGAGACAGGCGCGGAGAGGATTGTCATTGATAAAGATGCGGTGTGCGAGGATTTTTTCGTCCTTAGTACAGGCATGGCGGGCGAGATTCTCCAGAAGTTTATGAATTATCATGTGAAGGTGGCTGTTTACGGGGATTATTCGCATTATACAAGTAAGCCGCTGAAAGATTTCATCTATGAGTCGAACCATGGGAAGGACTTTTTCTTTGTGTCAACGAAGGAAGAGGCAGTGCAGAGATTGACAGGGACACAATAACAGGCATGTACAGATTCCGGTTTTTCCGTGGATTGATTCTGTGGGGGAAGGCATCTCTTCGGAGGTGCTTTTCTTTTGCGTATTTTTAGGAGGTGTGTATGAAGCTGGCGTCGATTTTGGGTATCAGGGGAGCGAGGGATAAGCCGAGGGACAGTTACGGGAGTACGGCTTATTCTTTTTTGTTTGGGCGGAGCAGCAGCGGGAAGGTCGTGAATGAGCGGACGGCCATGCAGACCACGGCGGTCTATTCCTGTGTGCGGATTCTGTCGGAGGCGGTTGCTTCCCTGCCGGTGCATTTGTACCGGTATGCGGGGAGGGGGAAGGAGCGGGTGTATGACCATCCTTTGTATTATCTCCTGCATGACGAGCCGAACCCGGAGATGACTTCTTTTGTGTTCCGGGAGACGCTTATGAGCCATCTTTTGATCTGGGGGAATGCTTATGCGCAGATCATACGGGACGGCGGGGGCCGGGTGCTGGGGCTGTACCCGCTGCTGCCGGACAAGGTGGAGGTTGTTCGGGACGGTAAGGGGGAGCTTTATTATGTCTATAACCGGTGCAGTGACGAGAACCCGAATTTTGGGGAGTACGGCAGGGTGTATCTTGCGCCGGAGGATGTGCTGCATATCCCCGGGCTTGGGTTTGACGGGCTGGTGGGGTATTCTCCTATTGCCATGGCGAAGAATGCGGTGGGGATGACGCTGGCCTGTGAGGAATACGGGGCGGGGTTCTTTGAGAACGGGGCCACGCCGGGCGGTGTATTGGAGCATCCGGGGGTGTTGAAGGACCCGGCGAAGGTGCGGGAGAGCTGGCACGCTGTCTACGGGGGTTCTAAGAATGCGGGGAAGGTTGCCGTTCTGGAAGAGGGCATGAAGTACCAGCAGATCGGGATTCCGCCGGAGGAAGCGCAGTTTCTGGAGACCAGGAAGTTCCAGGTGGACGAGATTGCCAGGCTGTACCGGATTCCGCCGCATATGGTGGGGGATTTGGATAAGAGCAGTTTTTCCAATATTGAGCAGCAGTCTCTGGAGTTTGTGAAGTATACGCTGGACCCATGGGTGATCCGGTGGGAGCAGTCTTTACAGAAAGCGCTCCTGCTGCCGCAGGAGAAGCGGGAGTATTTCGTGAAGCTGAACGTGGACGGGCTTCTGCGGGGGGATTACCAGAGCCGTATGAACGGGTATTCTGTGGGGCGGCAGAATGGGTGGCTGTCTGCGAATGATATCAGGGAGATGGAGGACATGAACCCGATCCCGGCGGAGGAAGGCGGGGACTTGTACCTGGTGAACGGGAATCTGTGCAAGCTGGAAGATGCGGGGCTGTTTGCGGGGAAGAACCTGCAGGAGCAGGAGCCGCCGGACGGGAGGATGCCCCGGCAGGGCTATCCCGGACAGGGGCAGTGAGGCGTGGGAACATGAAAGCATAAAAGAATAATAGCTGGATAAAGGTGTTTTGAGAGCTGGCAGGTGAATGTATCTGCTGGCTTTTTTGTTCGCCGGTTTATGAGAATCGGCGGGAAGTGTTGGAAGAAGCGGAAAGTGAGGTGCAGGGATGAAGCGAAAGTTTTGGAACTGGATACGGAATGGGACGGACGGGGAGAGGACTTTGGTATTGAATGGGGAGATTTCGGATGAGACATGGTACGGGGACGAGGTGACGCCGGCGCTGTTCCGGAAGGAGCTGGATGCAGGGACGGGGGATATCACGGTCTGGATCAATTCTCCGGGCGGGGACGTGTTTGCGGCGGCGCAGATTTACAACATACTGATGGAGTACAAAGGGGATGTGACGGTGAAGGTGGACGCTCTGGCGGCTTCGGCAGCGTCTGTGATCGCCATGGCTGGGACGGAGGTTCTGATGTCCCCGGTGGGTATGATGATGATCCACAATCCTATGACTATCGCTATCGGGGACAGTAAGGAGATGCAGAGGGCAGGGGAGATGCTGGACGAGGTGAAGGAGAGCATCATGAACGCCTATGAGATCAAGACGGGCATGAGCCGGGCGAGGATTTCCCACCTGATGGATGCGGAGAGCTGGTTCAATGCGAAGAAGGCGGTGGAGCTTGGGTTTGCGGACGGGGTTCTGCATGAAGGGGAAGGTACGGAAGAGGCGGTGAGAGGTGCGGAGCCGGAGGGCGTGATGTTTTCGCGCATGGCGGTGACTAATTCCCTGCTGTCCAAGCTGGTGCCGAAGGAGCCGGAAAAGAGGGTTCCGGTGGAGCAGTTGGAGAAGCGGCTGGGACTTCTGCGGCATTGAGGTTTTAAAAATATATTGACGGAGGTATGGAGATGAAGAAGATTTTGGAGTTGAGGGAGAAGCGTGCGAAGGCATGGGAGGCGGCAAAGTCTTTCCTGGACAGCAAGCGGGGCGGGGACGGCCTGCTGTCGGCGGAGGATACGGCTGCCTATGAGAAGATGGAGCAGGAGGTTGTGGACTTGGGGAAGGAGATTGAGCGGCTGGAACGGCAGGCGGCGATTGATGCGGAGCTGAATAAGCCTGTCTCCGAGCCGATCACGAATAAGCCGAACAACAATCCGGACGGCGAAGAGAAGAAGGGCAGGGCGACGGATAAGTATAAAAAGACGTTCTGGAACGCCATGCGGAGGAAGAATTTTTATGACGTGGAGAATGCCCTGCAGGTGGGGACGGATTCCGAGGGCGGGTATCTGGTGCCGGACGAGTTTGAGCATACGCTGGTGGAGGCTCTGGAGGAAGAGAACTTTTTCCGGAGTATCGCCACGGTGATCCAGACTTCCAGCGGGGACCGGAAGATTCCGGTGGTTGCCACGAAGGGGACGGCTTCCTGGATTGACGAGGAAGGGGCTTATCCGGAGTCGGATGATTCTTTCGGGCAGGTTTCCATCGGGGCGTACAAGGTGGCGACGATGCTGAAAGTGTCGGATGAGCTTCTGAATGACAGCGTGTTTGACCTGGAGGCGTATATCTCTAAGGAGTTCGGGCGCAGGATCGGGGCGAAGGAGGAAGAGGCGTTCTTTACCGGGGACGGGAAGGGCAAGCCTACGGGTATTTTTAATGCTGCGGGCGGGGCTTCTGACGGAGTGACCACGGCAGCGGCGAATATCACGTTTGACGATGTGATGGATCTGTTCTATGCGGTGAAGTCGCCGTACCGGAAGAAGGCGGTCTGGGTGCTGAATGATACCACGGTGAAGGCTTTGCGGAAGCTGAAAGACAATAACGGCAATTATATCTGGCAGCCGTCCGTGCAGGTGGGGCAGCCGGACATGATCCTGAACCGTCCGTACCATACTTCCGCCTATGTGCCGGAGGTTGCGGCGGGGGCGAAGGTGATGGCCTTCGGGGATTTCTCTTATTACTGGATCGCGGACCGGCAGGGGAGGTCTTTTAAGAGGCTGAATGAGCTGTTTGCGGCAAACGGGCAGGTGGGGTTCCTGGCAAGCCAGAGGGTGGACGGGAAGCTGATTCTGTCGGAGGCTGTGAAGACTATGGCGATCAAGGGGAGCAGCTCCGGGGCGTAAGGTTCCGGCGTATGGTGAATGAGTGATGCCGTGGGTGTGAAATCCCCGGCATGAAATAAAGTATGAAAGGCGGGAGGGATGCAGGATGGCGGTTGTGACGCTGGAAGAGGCGAAGCAGTATCTCCGGGTGGACAGCGCGGACGAGGACGGATTTATCTCCGGGCTGCTGGAGACCGGGGAGAGCATGTGCGCGGATATGGCGCGTATGGAAGCGGGGGAGCTGGAAGGGCATCTTCCCATGGCGCGGATTGCCGTCTTGTATGTCACGGCCTATCTGTATGAGCACAGGGAGCAGGCGGATCATGAGGAACTGGTGCAGACTTTACGCTCCCTGCTGTTCGGTATCAGGAGGGAAGTGTTCTGATGGCGGAGGAATGGAGGGACAGCGGGGCAGGCGGGAGTTTCCGGCAGAGGTATCCTTTGGGGGAGTGGAAGGAGCGGATCACGATCCAGAAGAGCTCCCTGGGGAACGATAAGGCAGGGAACCATGTGCTGGTCTGGGAGGATCATTTTTCCTGCTCTGCTTTTGCGAACAGTCTTTCCGGGAAGGAATACTGGGAGGCGGCGCAGATGAACGCACAGAAGGATATGTATTTCATTATCCGGTACTGTTCGGAAGTGGCTGATATGGACACGGAGCATTACCGGATTCTGTTCAGGGGGCAGGTTTATAATATTTCTTTTATTGATAACGTGCGGTATCAGAATAGGACGTTGAAGCTGCGGGCTTCTCTGGCGAAGAGGTGACGGGATGGCTGACAATCGGAGGGTGTCTGTGGACCGGATGGCGGATGCCATTATGGACGGGCTTATGGAGTATGCGGAGCTTGCCGCGGACGTGATGAAGGGCTGTGTGAAGAAGGCCGGGAACACGGTGAAGAAGGAGACGCAGGCGGGCGCTCCGGTGAGAACCGGGAAGTATAAGAAGAGCTGGGCGGTGAAGCGGCAGAGGGAGACTTCCAATACGCTGGAGGTGGTGGTACACAGCAGGAACCGGTATCAGCTTACCCATCTTTTGGAGAAGGGCCATGCGAAGCGGGGCGGCGGCAGGGTGAGAGCTGTTCCGCATATTGCCCCGGCGGAGGAAAAGGGTATCCGGGAGCTGGAAGAGGGGATAAAAAGGGGGCTGTCTAAATGAGCCATGAGGGCGTGCTGGAAATGATGGAGGAAATGGGGCTTCCTTTTGCCTATGACCATTTCGTGGAAGGGGAGGCGCCGGAGCCGCCGTTTGCGGTGTTTCTGTATCCCAGGGCCGATAATTTTTCGGCGGACGGGATTGCGTATTTTAAGAAGAATGAGCTGGACATTGAGCTGTATACGGACTTGAAGGACCCGGAGCTGGAAGAGGCGGTGGAGGCGGTGCTGTTGAGGCACGGGATTTTCTACGGGAAGAGCGAGGTGTGGATCGAGTCGGAGAAGCTGTATGAGGTTCTGTATGAGACGGAGGTATAGACGATGAATAACAAGGTGAAGTTCAATATCTGCAACTGCCATTATGCGCTGCAGAGGGCGGCGGAAGACGGGGAGATGGCGTTTGATACGCCGGTGGCGATGCCGGGCGCGGTTTCGCTGGCGCTGGACCCCAACGGGGAGCCGGAGTCTTTTTATGCGGACGGCATTGAGTATTATATCATTGCCAACAATATGGGTTATGACGGGGACCTGGAGCTGGCGCTGATCCCGGAGAGTTTCCGGACGGACGTGCTGAAGGAGGAAGCGGACGGGAATGAGGTGCTGGTGGAGAATGCCAATTCGGAGACCGGGGCTTTTGCCCTGCTGTTTGAGTTTGACGGGGATGTCCGGAAGATCCGGCATGTGCTTTATAACTGTTCTGCCAGCAGGCCGAAGATCGAGGGGAAGACCAATGAGGAAAGCCGGGAGGTGCAGACGGAGACGCTGACGGTGAAGGCGAGGCCGCTGGCAAGCGGGTATGTGAAGGCGAAGACGGGGAACAGGACTTCGGCTGAGACGTATGAGGGGTGGTATAAGAGCGTGTATCTGCCGGTCCCGAAGGCGGAGACGGGCGGCAGTGGAGATGATACGGAAGGTCAGGGGTAAGGAGGCTGAAAGGGTATGAGCATTGTGAAGAAGGTGGGGATTGACGGGAAAGAGGTGCTGTTTAAGGCATCGGCGGCAATCCCGAGGATTTACCGGTTGAAGTTCCAGAGGGACATTTATAAGGACCTGCGGATTCTGGAGAAGAGCATTGGGGAGGGGGATGAGGAACATTCCAATCTGGATTTATTTTCTCTGGAGATGTTTGAGAATATTGCCTATACCATGGCAAAGCATGCAGACCCGGCGATCCCGGACGATGTGGAGGAATGGCTGGACGGGTTCAATACGTTTTCTATTTACCAGGTGCTGCCGGAGCTGATCAGGCTGTGGGGGCTGAATGTGCAGACGGATGCGGAGGCTAAAAAAAACTTCGCCCTACAGAGCGGGAGATGACTACGCCGCTGTTCCTGCTTAGGTGCGTGCAGCTGGGGTTGTCTATGGCGGATACGGAGCTTTTGTCTATTGGGCTGGTGAACGATATGTATACGGAGCAGGTGAATGACGGGTATCGGTACTGTGAGCTGGGGACGCAGGAGGATATGGACCGGTTCTGAAATCTGATTGAAGAAATCTCTGCTTCCTGCTATAATTAGGCATGAAATAGAGATTTCTTTTTTGCGATACTATTAACAAGGAAGGATGGCTGGTTTCATGGATGATCAAAGTACAGAAGTTGTGAAAGAAGCTAAAGACTGGATGTTGATTATTTGGATGTTCTTACAGAAAACAACTAAAATATGGAGAGATTTCGAGAAAGAGATTAAATATAATAATCGTTTTTTTCCCAAAGGTGAATTATTGGGTGAATTACAGAGGATACAAAAATATGCAGTACATGAGATAAAAAAAGGAGAGACGTTTTATAGAGCAAGATTATTTTCTTATCCTTATGAGTATTATCAAAAAGAACTGAAACAAATTACAGATGCAATAACAAAGTATTATCCAAATGTAAAAGATAAGGATGCCCAGTTTGATTTAAGGGATATGTCAGACGTAACATTTCTTTTTGGCGCAATGTCTTGTTTGGACATAGACAATCAGCCGTTATGTGATGAGCTTGAGAGAATTTTTCGGAAGAAAAAGAGGTTTTGGGGTTATGGAGCGGAACAGTCAGATGCACCGCCAAAAGAAAAGACATCAGGAGGACGGGCAAATCCTAGAAATATCAGCTATCTATATATTGCCGAGGATGTGAAGACAGCAATTTTAGAGGTGAGGCCGAATGTGACACAGGAAGTTAGCGTGGCAACTGTTAAGATAACAAAGGATCTAAGATTGTTTGACTTTTGTTATACTGACCCAAGTGAAAGTGAAATGGGCAAAAGTTTTGACTTGGGTATAATTTCGTCTGCGTTTTCAATGCCCAATTTCGGGGATGAAAGTAATTATTATGCGACTCAATATGTATGCGAATATATTAAGGAAATGGGGTTTGATGGAATAAGGTTTTATAGTTCGCTAAATCCGGAAGGGAAAAATATAGTGCTGTTTGATACAGAGGCAGATCCTTTAACTAAAAGTAAAAATTATAAGATAACCAATTCTAAAGGTAAGCGATGCAAAAGAAACCGTATTGTAAAAAATGATCTGCTATGGTAATACTTCCATAACAGATCATTTCATCTTTTTCTGAATTCTACAGTATTCCGGGAGTTCCCTGGACCATGGCAGATATGGATCCAAAATACTTGGATCATTTTGATACTGGTAATCAATTTCCGGCATCTTTTCCAACAGATAAGACAGATATCGGAATACATCCAATTGATTCAATTTCGATGATTCTACCAGTGAATAGACAATCCCACTGGCTCTCGCCCCTTCCGGTGTGTCCGCAAACAGCCAGGATTTACGGCCGGTTGCAAAGGGACGTATACAGGCTTCGCACTCATTATTCGAAATCGGAAGCCTTCCATCCTCCATGAAGGTATTCAGATATTTTTTCTGGTTCCGGCTGTATTGCAGCGCCTTTTTCAAAGATTCGTTGGCAGTATATTTTTCGCTCGTTTCTTCTACCCATGACCAAAAAGCCTCAAGTACCGGCTGGCTCAGTTCTTTGCGTTTCTCCAGCCGCTCCTGCGGTTCTAGGCCCTGAATCTTTTTTTCGATTTTAAAAAGCTGGTCGCACCATTCTCGCGCCTCCGCTCCTTTGCTCCCCTTTAGCTCCTTTCCCGCAGAGTCCAGCGGGATGCTCTCTATATAGTAGCGACGCAGATGCGACCAGCACAGAGCCCGGCTGACTCCTTCTACTTTTTCGTAGCTGTCGCAGGCATCTGTTACCAGATATCCAGCAAATCCGGTATACAGCCGTTTTGCTTCTGCTCCGGAACGGGTCCTTGCATAGTGGAAGAGCACTGCGCGGATCTCTTCAAAGCTTCCGGTCCGCACCACCCACATGAAGGATTCGCTGCTGGCCTTCTTTCCCGGTTCCTTGTTGCATTGGATCCGGGTTTCGTCACCCATCAATACGGAGCAGGTCTCCATGATGGCCTGGTGCATCCTCAGGAAGATCGGCTCCAGCCATTCCTGACTGCATCGGATCACCCAATGCGACATGGTGGAACGGTAGATACTAAGCCCAATGCGGTACCAGTCCCTCTCCTGCCTTGCCAGGGGGATTCCCATATCATATTTCTGGTATAGGATCCCTGCAACCAGGGATGGACTTGCGATCGAATGTGGGAGCAAACCTTTGGGGACTCTGGCCGCTACGAATGTGGGGGACAGCTTCTCACTGTCTTGGCTGCCGCATTTTGTACATTTTTTTATCTCCTGCACATACTGTTTTACTTTCAGCTTCGCTGGTTCATATACCACTTCGGTCCGTACTACTTTTTCTCCTACTTTTGTCAGTTGTGCACCGCATACAGGGCAGGTTTCTTCTTCACTTACTACGCAGCGTTCGATCTCTGTTTCAAGAGAAGAGAGCATTTCTGAGCGCACACCTGCCTGACGTACTTTCCGTGTATGCTCCGGTACTGTGATCTCTTTCTGTTGTTTTGCCAGTTCCTGCAGGAGCTGCTCCTGCTCCGGAAACAGGTTCAGCTGTCCTGTAACCTGGGTGGCCTCACTGGATGGGCCATACATCTTTTTACGCGCATGCAAAACTGCCTGGGTCAGGTTCTCGATCTGGATACGTTGTCTTTCGATCTGTGCATCCCGTTCTCCCAGCATCTTTTTCAGAGATTCCACCTGTTCCCGCAGTCTGGTTACTTCTTCCTGTTGTGCTGCTGTCTGCATGGCTCTTCCTCCCTCCCCGCATTTCCTTCATTTTAACATCTTTTTATGAAAAAATCAGCATTCCAGGCTTTTTTTTTGACCTGAAAAATGCTGATTTTTTAAGGATAATCCGTGGGTTATCCGTCATTTTTTCTGCTCAGAAGCAGGTATCCTCCGGCTGTATCTTTACCGGCTTATGCGCATATTTCTGTTCAATAGACAGCCCCTCCAGGAGCCAGCGTACCTGCTGCGCAGTGATGTCTTTGATATCGTCAGGTGTCCTGGGCCATTGGAAACGCATGTCCGGCAGGAGCTTCTTTGTTGCCAGGGGGAATCCGTTTCCACCTTCAAAACGGAGTGCTTTCAGACAATCTCGTTTTTTATTGCAGAACAAAAATACACAGACCGGGGAATAGGGATCCAAATGGTATTTCAAAGTAACGAGGGCTGCGAGCCCCTCAATCTGTTTTCGAAAATCCGTCGCACCACAGGCGAGGAAGATATGTTCCGCCCCCTGGGTGATCATGCTCAGCATAGGGACTGCAGGAGCCGCAGTACTCCTGAAACCTGTCCCATATCTGCGTTTTTGTGGATGCCCACATGAAATTCGTGGTATCGGACCTCTAGGGAAAGGGATTCCGGTATCGTTGGCAATTCCTGGTGGAAGAGCGGGAGCTCTATGAAAGGCTGTTCTGCAACAGGAAAGGATTCTGGTTCGGTGTCCATCCTCCGGATCTTTTTCTCCCAGTATTTATAGGTATCATATTTGAAGTTGTTCTTCTCACACCACTTACGAACGGAGAGACCACTTTGGAGCCGCTGGCTAAAGATCATCCTCCATTCCTCATGGCTGTAATGTACATTCACTGACTGATTCCTCCTTCTGCTCTTTTAGAAGCAGTATAGCAGGGAAAGAGAGATTATGCACTACGGTAGGTTTTGAATCGCTTACATTCTAAAGTCTATTCGGTTACAAAATTAGGAATAGATTTTCAACAGGTAATGCCTTTCGAGCAGAAATAATAAGAGGAATAGATACATAGGCGTTTGTCAGAAATGGCAGGCGCTTTTTTGTTGCATTTTTATGGGAGCCAGTGAGGGCTCCTTTTTTCGTTGGAGAAAGGCGGGTGAGGGTTCGTGGCATCCAGGATTCAGGGGATCACGGTGGAAATCGGTGGGGATACTACGAAGCTCTCCACGGCGCTTTCAAAGGTGAATAAGGAGATCCGGGACACGCAGGCACAGCTAAAAGACGTGAACAAGCTGTTGAAGCTGGACCCCGGCAATGCGGAGCTGATGGCGCAGAAGCAGAGGCTTTTGTTCCAGGCGGTCAGTGAGACGAAGGAGAAACTGGACGCTTTGAAGCTGGCGGGGCAGCAGGCCAATGAGGCGCTGGCGAAGGGGGAGATTTCCAGGAGCCAGTATGATGCCCTGCAGAGGGAAATCATTGAGACGGAGCAGGCCCTGCGGGACCTGGAGCGGCAGGCGGAGCAGTCATCGGTGGCTCTGCAGAAGATCGGGGCTGCGGGGGAGAAGCTGCAGGGCGTGGGCTCTGCCATTGAGGGGGCCGGGCAGAAGCTGATGCCGGTCACGGCGGCTGTGGGCGGGCTTTCTGCGGCTGCGGTGAAGGTGGCATCTGATTTTGATTCTGCCATGAGCCAGGTGGCGGCGGTGTCCGGGGCCGCGGGGAAGGAGCTGGATGCCCTGCGGGACAAGGCCAGGGAGATGGGGAGCAAGACCAAGTTCTCCGCTTCCGAGGCGGCGGAGGCTATGAATTACATGGCCATGGCCGGGTGGAAGACCGGGGACATGCTGGACGGCATTGAGGGGATCATGAACCTTGCGGCGGCTTCCGGGGAGGATTTGGCTGTTACTTCGGATATTGTGACGGACGCTTTGACGGCTCTGGGGCTGTCGGCGGCGGATTCCGGGCATTTTGCGGATATTCTTGCGGCGGCAAGCTCTAATGCGAACACGAACGTATCTATGATGGGGGAGACGTTCAAGTATTGTGCGCCGGTTTCGGGGGCTTTGGGGTTCACGGCGGAGGATACGGCGGAAGCCATCGGGCTGATGGCGAATGCGGGAATCAAGTCTTCCCAGGCCGGTACGGCCATGAGGACCATGCTGACCAGCCTGACGGGGGAAGTGACTTTCGTTGGGGATGCGTTCGGGGAGCTGACGGTGCAGACTACCAATGCGGACGGGAGTATGCGGGGCCTGGGGGATATCCTGACGGACTGCCGGGCGGCGTTCGCGCAGATGTCGGAGTCGGAGCGGGCGGCCAATGCGGAGGCATTGGTGGGGAAGAACGCCATGAGCGGGTTCCTTGCGGTGATGAATGCGGCTCCGGGGGATATTGAGAAGCTGAACAGCGCCATTAACAACTGTGACGGCACGGCGGAGCGGATGGCCGAGACCATGCAGGACAATCTGGCGGGGCAGCTTACGATTTTGAAGAGCCAGTTGGAGGAACTGGCGATCTCTATCGGGGAGATTCTGATGCCGTCCATCCGGCAGATCGTGGGATGGATTCAGGGGCTTGTGGACTGGTTGAACGGGCTGGACGAGGGGACGAAGAAGGTCATTGTGACGGTGGCTCTGGTAGCTGCGGCCCTGGGGCCGGTGCTGATTGTGATTGGTAAAGTGGTAGGTGCTGTGGGGACTATCCTGACGGTGATTCCGAAGATTGCGGGGGCGGTTTCCGGCGTGGCCGGGTTTGTGTCGGGGACGGTGATTCCGGCGCTGTCGGCGGTTGTGGCGGCTATCGGGTGGGTTCCCATTGCCATTGCCGCGGTGATCGGGGTTGTTGTGCTGCTTTATAATAAGTGTGAGTGGTTCCGGGACGCGGTGAATGCGGTCTGGGCGCAGGTGAGGGACTTTTTTGTCTCTGCCTGGGAGGTCATCTGTTCGTTTTTTACGGAGACGATACCGGCGGCGTGGGAATCCCTGGTTTCGTTTTTTCAGGGGATTCCGGCCTGGTGGTCCGGGCTGTGGCAGTCGGTGGGTGACTTTTTTAACAATGTCTGGACGGGCATGATGGAGAATCCGGTGCTGTCCGGGATTGTGGATATGATACGGTCTCTTTGGGAGAATCTTTCCACTGCTTTGCAGGGCATCTGGCAGGGGATTCAGACGGCGGCTTCGGGTGCCTGGGAATTGATTAAGAATGTGATTCTGGGGCCGGTTCTGTTGCTGATTGACTTGGTGACGGGGAATTTTACGAAGCTGAAAGAGGACGCGCTGCATATCTGGACGAACATTCAGCAGGCGGCTTCCACGATCTGGTCTGGCATTCAGCAGATGGTTGGTTCTCTGGTGCAGGGGCTGGTGAACCATGTTTCTATCCTGCTGTCGGGGCTGCGGGATTTCATGGGGAACCTGTGGTCTGCGGTGTCCTCTGCGGCGGCTTCGGCCTGGAACGGACTGAAAAATCTGGTGGTGTCCACGGCGTCGGATTTGAAGCAGTCGGCGGTGGAGGCTTTCCGGGCGATGGTGTCGGGGATTGGTTCGGCCCTGTCTTCTCTGGGGAGCGTGGTGCAGGACGGGTTCCAGTCTGCCATCAGTTTTATCACGTCGCTGCCGGGGAGGGCTTTGCAGTGGGGGATGGATTTTATCAACGGGATTGCGGAGGGTGTCCGCAGGGCCATCGGGAACGTGGTGGGCGCAGTTTCTGATGTGGCGGATGCCATCCGGTCTTATCTGCATTTCTCTGTGCCGGACGTGGGGCCTCTGACGGATTATGAGAGCTGGATGCCGGATTTTATGGGCGGTCTGGCGAGAGGGATCGAGAAGAGCCGGGGGCTGGTGAGGAAGGCTGTGGAGGGCGTGGCCGGGGATATGGTGGTCAGCCCGAAGCTGGCGGATATGCAGGCGGTCCAGGCGCAGGGGGCTTCCGTGGAAACTGTGCGGCAGATGGTTTCCGGCCTGCAGGAGATGTTTGCGGGGATACAGGGCGGAGACGGGATGGGGACGATCTGTATTCCGGTGTATGTGGGCGGCACGCTGCTGGACGAAGTGGTGGTGGACGCACAGGCGAGGCAGAATCTGAGGTCAGGAGGGAGATAGGGATGGCGTTTGTACAGTATCTGGTGTTTGACGGGGTGCCGCTTCCTCTGCCGGATTCTTATGAGGTGCAGATGGATGACGTGGAGGCGGATTCCGGCGGGGAGACGGAGGCCGGGACTACCCAGAGGGACGTGGTAAGGCTGGGGGTGGTGTCTATCCCGGTGAGTTTTTCGGTTTCTCCTAAGTGGCTGAAAATGCTGACGGGGTTTAAGCAGAAGGAGAAGATAGCGGTGGAGTATTTTGATGCGGAGACGTTGGAGATGAAAAAGACGGAGATGTTTATTGAGGGATATAAGGCGGTGCTGGTGAAGGATACGTCCTATAAGGGGCTGTGGAAGGTGTCGTTTACATTAAAGGAGTTTTAATACAGAAGGTAATTGCGGGAGAGGCAGTATAATGTATGGCATCTGATCAGGGATTTTGAGAGCTGAAATATCATAGGTCTGTCTTTCTGTCTAATGGAAAATTCTGACTGGATAATTTGCCGGATTGATTTTAAAATAGTTGACATATCAATTATATACGTGATATAGTTGACGTGTCAATTAAATAAGAGGAGGTCAGGATCATGGCAAAGGAAAATCCTATGAAACAGATGAAAAAGAAAATGTACATGGACAAATATGTTTATTCCGGGAAGCATTGGTCAGAATTAAAGTTTTATGATCACATGATGACGGATGCCCTGATCAAGCATATCCTTGGTTTATCCAGATATGGAATGTCTGATGCCGGGGAGGTATTTGAGGTAATGGGGCAGATGAAGAGTGCGGATGAAAGGGACTGGGCACTCGCATGGGGCGGCATGGCGGAAAGGTTAAAAAGAAATGCTGCCAGGTCAGAGAGTCGTGGTAAGAAAGTGTCAGCGTCAAGTGCGTATCTGAGGGCCGCTTCTTATTACAGGTTTGCTCTTGCTTCATTTTCTGATGTAAACGATCCGGTCATGGAAGAATATACAAGGGAGAGCATTTCCTGTTACCGGAAATACCTTGGGCTGTCGGGATATCCTGGGGAAGCGATTGAGATTCCTTATGAGAATACTGTTTTATCAGGATATTTTTACCGTTCGCCTGCGGCGGGGGAAAAAGCCCCGCTTATAATCCTTACTCCTGGCCGTGATACGCTTGGAGAGGATACGGTGTGGGTGTATGACGAAGCCCTGAAAAGAGGGATACACTGTATCGTAGTGGAAGGACCGGGACAGGGTGCAGCGCTGCGGCTTAAAAAGATACCATTCAGAAAAGACTGGGAAAAAGTGGTGTCCCCGATCGTGGATTATGCCGCAATGATTCCGGGCGTTGACATGGACAGGATTGCTCTTATGGGAATCAGTTTTGGAGGTTATCTTGTACCCAGGGCGGCTGCTTTTGAAAAAAGGATCAAGTTGTGCATAGCGAATCCCGGAAATATAAGCTGGGGAAAATCCATTGGCGGCGCGTTAGAAATGGCACAGAAGATGCCCAAGGCTCTCCGTCCGTCCATGGTGGATGGGCTTGTCAGGGATTATGCGTGGAAACATGGTGTTGAAAACAGTATAGATGCAGTGATCAGGGAGCTTAAAAAATATGACAATAGTGATATCCTTGATAAGCTGACGTGCAGGACTTTGGTCATGGACGCTTCGGCTGACATCAATCCGGGAGAGGCGAAAAAGTTTTATGATGCCATAAACTGTCCGAAAGAATATATGCTTTTTGATGATGAGACCATGGGGCAGACACACACGCAGATGGGATGTTATGCGTCAGCATCGGAGAGGCTGTTTGACTGGATAGAAGATAATCTGTAACAGGAGAGATCGTATGTATTCGATTGGAAAGAACATAGGGATATTGAACCGTCAGTTTAACATTTTCTTAAACCGTGAGCTTGTAGGTACGGGGCTCAATGCCACGGAATTTATGTATATCGGGTATCTGTATCAAAATAATGGTATTATGCAGGATGAGCTTGCAAGGGAATTTCTTGTGGACAGGGCCGCCATCACCCGCACACTGAAAAATATGGAGGAAAAAGGGTTTGTGGACAGGGTAAGGTCCAAAGAAGACGGGCGTGAACGCCGAATCTATCTTACGGAGAAAGCCCGCAGCTATGAAAAACTTGCCGAGTCCATCCAGGAGAAATACATCCGTGCGGCGGGGGATCTGCTGGATGGGCAGAGACAGCGGGAGATCGAGGATACCGTTTCGTTTATGGTCAGACTAATCAGGAGGATCAATCAGAATCTGGAGGAGGGATAAAAATGGATTTCAAAGAGGCTATGCGTCAGCGGCATATGGTACGCAGGTACACGGACCGGCCGCTTTCGGCAGAGATTGTGAAGGAGCTGGATGGGTACATTGGCAGAATGAACCGCTCCTATGGTCTGTCCGTGGAACTGAAAACAGAAGACAGCAGTGCGTTCCATGCAGTCATAAAGCTGGTATTGGCGAAAGGGGTTCGGAATTTTTTTATCATGGCCGGGAAGGATGCCCCAGATCTGGACGAACGGCTTGGATACTGTGGGGCTGGGCTGATGCTGTACGCGCAGATACTGGGATTGAATACATGGTGGGTAGGAGGCACGTTTAGCAGAAAGCGGATGGCAGAGATCTCTCATGGCAACAGAGTAGTTGGTGTGGTTGCTGTGGGATATGGGCAGACGCAGGGAGTTCCCCATAAGACCAAAAAGCCGGAGCAGGTAGGAAGTTACAGCGGGGAAGAACCCGAATGGTTCAGGCGGGGGATCGATGCCGCGCTTCTGGCGCCGACAGCACTGGCAAAACAGGCGTTTATGATAAAAGGTTCGGGAAAGAAAGTGTCCATCCAATGTGAAAATGGCATTTTTTCCGGTGTCGATACCGGTCTGGTGAAATACCACTTTGAGCTTGGCGCAGGGAAAGAAAATTTTGAATGGGTGTAGATTGTAAACGTAAGGGTACTTTTATCGAGGGAAATTTCTGTTATGCATTGAAAGAATCCCTGGAAAGAATCCCGGGAGCAGATAATGGATGATTTTTTGTGGGATATGCCGTATAATGAGGGAAAGGTTTATATTTACGGAGGTGCATTATGAAATATAAAGTTAAGGTGACGGTGATTGATAAAAAGCTGTATCCTGAATTGCAGGAAAAGTATTGTGCTGACCCCAATTCCGGCGCATGTCCCTGCTACAATGTGGGTGATGAATTTATCTTCGAGAGGGATGAGGAAAATGACCATTTCTGGCATGGCGGACTGAATACGCTTGTGAAGACGGATGCTGACCCTGATACTGTGGCAGGCGGGCCGAAGATGCCGCATTGTTCAGAGGCGTGGGACGCTATTGCGCGGTACATTTATGCAGGGCTGCAGGGCGGTTCGATCATGAAAGGCTGGATGAAAAAGGAGAATGAAATGATAGCCTGCTGTTCGGACGGAACAAGGCCGGTCATCTTTAAAATTGAGAGAATGGATATGGAGGGATAAGCAGTGAATGAGATCATTCAGGCAATGGAGGAACGCAGGAGCATCCGCAGGTTCAAGCCGGAGATGCCGGTTAGGAAGGATTTGGAGCAGATTATTGAAGCAGGGCTTTATGCTGCCAATGGAATGGGGAAACAGGCGGTCATAACGGTTGCAGTTACTGATAAGGAAGTCAGGGATAGACTTTCTGCTGTTAACTGTAGGATTGGAGGCTGGAAAGAAGGATTTGATCCGTTTTATGGCGCACCGGCGGTTTTGATTGTGCTTGCGGATAAGAACTGGGCGAACCACGTTTATGACGGGAGTCTTGTTATGGGGAATATGATGCTGGCGGCGCATTCCCTTGGACTGGGAAGTATTTGGATTCACAGGGCAAAAGAGGAATTTGAAACCGGGGAATGGCAGCAGTTCCTTTCCGATATTGGTGTAGAGGGCGAGTGGGAAGGTATAGGCCATTGTGCGGTTGGCTATATAGACGGGGAGATTCCCAAAGCCGCAGAGCGTAAGGATGGCAGAGTTTTTTGGGTTGAATGACCTGCTGGATTTGGGTTTTGGCGGGAATAGATTCTGCTGGCAATATAAAAAGCAAAGATGTTTCGGGAATAGCAGTATCAATGGGCATCAGTCAGGAATGGCTGGTGCTTTTTGCGTGGAAAGGGGTGTTTTCATGTATCCGGTGAGCGAGGCGTTCCTGCGGGCGGTGCGGGAGAATACCCGGAGGTATTACTGGACGGGGAAGATCACCACAAAGGGCGGGGCGGTGTATCCGTTCGGGTATGAGGATATTGTGAAGGGGAGCGGGTATGTTTCCGCCCAGTGCTGCGGGAGCGCGGAGATCGAGTTGGGGACGGTGTATGCGGCGGAGATGGGCGTTACGCTGTTTTCGCAGATTGACCGGTATACGCTGGACGGGGCGAAGGTGGAGCTTTTCTACCATCTGCGGGTGGCGGACGGCAGTTTTGAGGAAGTGCCGATGGGGATTTTTGAGGTGAGCGAGGCGAACCGAAGGTTGCACTGCCTGGAACTGAAAGCCTATGACTACATGCTTCGGTTTGAGAAGAGTTTTAACGGGTTTGAATCTGTGGGGAATGCCTGGGCTTTTCTGGAGCTGTGCTGTAAGGCCTGCGGCGTGGAGATGGAGAATACGAGGGCGGAGATTGAGGGTATGCCCAACGGGAGGGAGCTGCTTTCCATTTATCCGGAGAATGATATTGGGACGTATCGGGACGTGCTGTTTTTTGTGGGGCAGGTGCTGGGCGGGTTTTTCTGTATCAACCGGAGGGGAAGGCTGGAGCTTCGGAAGTACGGGGCGGAGCCGGTGATGGAGGTGCAGGGGAGGCACAGGTTTTCCAGCAGTTTTTCGGATTTTATTACCAGGTATACGGCGGTGAGTTCCACGAACCTGCGGACACAAACAGCGGAGTATTATGCGCTGGATACGGACGACGGGCTGACCATGAACCTGGGTGTGAACCCGCTCCTGCAGTTTGGTCTGGAAGAGACCAGGAGGCAGTTGTGTGAGAATATCCTGAATGATTTGTCTGTGGTGAATTATGTGCCTTTTGATTCCAGCACTATAGGGAACCCGGCTCTGGACCTGGGGGACGTGCTGACTTTTTCGGGAGGGCAGGCGGACGGGGAGCAGGTGACCTGTATCACGTCTTTTCAGTGCAGGATCGGAGGGAGGCAGAGCCTGAAATGTGTGGGGAAGAACCCGCGGCTGGCCCAGGCGAAGTCTAAGAATGATAAGAATATTTCCGGGCTTTTGAACCAGATTGAGGCCGGGAAGGTGGGGATTCATACGTTTACCAATGCTTCTGCTTATACGGTGGCGGAGGATAATGTGCGGATCATCAGTATCGAGTTTGCGGCGAAGGAAGAGACCCATGTGCAGTTTTTCGGGCAGGCGGTTGTAGACGTGAGGGCGGTGCAGGCGGAGAGGACGGCCAGCGCGTCCGGGAGTATCGTGGTTCCGTTTCCGGCGGCGGAAGCCGGAGCGGGCAGCGGGGAGGCTGTCGGGACCGGTGACGGCGGAAGTGGTGCAGACGGCGGCATGGCTGGGGAGAGGGCTGGAACTGGCGGAAACGGGGACAGTACCAGAGAAGATGAGGGGCGTGCAGGGGACGGTTCCGGAATCGGGGGAAGCACGGAAGATGTTACTGTAGAGGTGGAGCTTCCGGTCACTTGGACGGAGGACGGGAAGGCCGTGGCTTATGTTACTTATGAGTTTAATGATTCGGAGATTCTGGCGCACTGTCCGGCGGAGACCTGGGGGAGCGGTAAGCACATTTTGTCTCTGTACTATCCCATTGACAATCTTGTGCCGAACATTACCAACACGTTCAATGTGTATCTGCGGATGGAGAACGGTACGGGGGAGATTGGGACCGGCGGGTGCATTGCTTCCATCAGCGGGCAGGGCATGGCCGCAGCGGCCGCATGGGACGGCACGGTTACGATGGAGGAATATGTCTCCCGCTTTGCTTTTGGCGGCGGCCTGGGCATGAAGGGGGTTGCCGGGGAGATGGGGATTGAGACCATGGAGCTGGTGCGGAAGAGTTATACGGACAGTATCGGGAAGGCGCTGATCGGGGCATTTGGGAAACCCATTGATTTGGCATAGGAAGGAGCGGATGCGTATGAAGCTGAAAGGGACAATGGTTCTGGAACTGACGGATGGGGCCACGGGGGACGTGGAGACGGTCACGGAGGAAAACATGGTGACGGAGGCGGTGAACAATATCCTGGGGATGAATCCCATGGGGGTGTTCTATTCCGAGGAACGGCTGGCGGATGTGATGTCGTGGAATGATACCATGCTGCCGGTCTGCCCCAACATGATAGGGGGGATTCTGCTGTTCCCGAAGACGCTGGAAGAGGACGCGGGGCATATCTATGAGATGTCGGACAACCTGCCGGTGGCTTATGCTTCCAACAACGTGAATACTACGGCGAATGCGGCCAGGGGGAGCCTGAACCAGACGGAGAGCAAGGTTTTGGAGAATGGGTATAAGTTTGTGTGGGAGTTTACGCCGAGCCAGGGGAACGGAACCATTGCGGCGGTGGCGCTGACCAGCGCCCAGGGCGGGCAGAACGGGTACGGGAGCCTGGTGGGGGATGCCAGCGCCTTTCTGCAGATCAAGAAGCTGGATATCGGGGACTTGGGGAAGGCGAAGCAGATTGTGTTGTTTGAGGCGGCGGAGATGGATTTTGAGAGGGACCTGCTGTATTCCATTACGTTTGAGGATTCCAGTGTGCGGGTGCGGAAGGTGAGGGTTCCGGTTTTCAGTATCGGGCTGAATGAGAGGCTGGACGATTCCACTTATACGGTGCTGGAGGATCATGTGGTTCCGGTGGAGACGTTTCTGTTCCTGGGGAGCTATACGAAGTACGGGGAGTTCCTGGACGGGCAGGACGGGTACTGGTACGGGTTTTCCAATGAGGGCAATTCTTCGGGGAATGCCAGGGTGCTGTGGGTGAGGGTTTCCAAAACGGACTATTCCATGACGGAGGGGGAGTGGACGCTTTCCAATGCGAAGATGATGGCTGTGGGGGAGCGGGACATGACCGGGAGCTATCCGGAGCGGAAGTGCCGGTGCTGTATGAGGAAAGGGTATCTGTATGTGCCGGCCTATGACAAGAAGGGGATTTATAAGATCAATGTGGCGAATACGGCGGACGTATCGCTGATTGAGTTTGGGTTTACGTCTAAGATGAAGCCTTTGTGCGAGTCGGGAACCTGCGAGCTGTTCCTGACGCTGGTTGGGGATTTGATCGTGGGCGGGGATTTTCAGGTGACAGTGGAGGACATGGTGATCCATACCCAGGGGAGCGCGAGGCTGGGGAGTGCGGCCACGCCTCTGTTCCAGTATAAGCAGTTTCTGGTGGGGTGGGGAGGCAGTTACGGGAATGAGTACCGGCATATGTATCTGCTGACGCCGTATCTGGCTACGATCAACAATCTTTCTTCGGCGGTGGTGAAAGACGCTAATAAGACTATGAAGATCACTTATACGCTGACGGAGGTTGAGGATGCCGGGGCGTGAGCGGCGGGGGTAAAGTGGTATGAGGTGCTGAAAATGATTTGAGATATGGGAGAATGATATGAGGTACTGGGAAATGGTTTGGGATGTGTGAAAATGGCATGGAATGTCAGGGAATGATGTTCTGATAATGGGATTGGGAACAGGGCGGCGGCTTTTGGGAACGGGCCGCTTTTTCCATATAGAAAAGCAGAGAAAGAGAGGGATTTTAGATGAAGGAGTTTGTGAGTGTGATAGAGTGCGGGTTTGCGGCTATGGGCGGATACCTGGGCTGGGCCATGGGAGGGTTTGATGGTTTCCTGTATGCCCTGGTGGTGTTTGTGGCGGTGGATTATGTGACGGGGCTGATGGCCGCGGCGGTGGAGAAGAAGCTGTCCAGCGGCGTGGGCTTTCGAGGGATTTTTAAGAAGATCGTGGTATTCTGCCTGGTGGCTCTGGGGCATATCCTGGATACGCATATCATCCGGAACGGGAGCGCGGTGCGGACGGCGGTGATTTTCTTTTATCTGTCCAATGAGGGGATTTCGATTCTGGAGAATGCGGCCAGGATCGGGCTTCCGGTGCCGGAGAAGCTGAAAGGGGTTCTGGCGCAGCTGCGGGAGGAAAAGGGGAAGGAATAGGAGACGGTATGGAGGATAAATGCGGTTAAGTGCAGTAGAGTGTGGCAGGGGATATGGTTTGGGATTTTTATGAGAGGGCATCAGTGTGAAAAGCTGGTGCCTTTTTTCGTGCGGAGAATTTTGAGAATGTTTCCGAGTGTGGAACGGGAGAAGGAGAGTGGTTTTGTATGAAGCTGATTCAAAGATATTTAACGAAGTCCGGGTGTTACCGGGCGGGGAGGAAGATTGCGGTGAAGGGGCTGATGATCCATTCGGTGGGGTGTCCACAGCCGAAGGCTTCTGCTTTTATCAGTAACTGGGATAAGGCGGACGCGGGGACCTGTGTCCATGCCATTGTGGAGCCGGGAGGGGACGTGTACCAGCTCCTGCCCTGGGACTGCCGGGGATGGCACTGCGGAGGTGACGCAAACGGGACGCATATAGGCGTGGAGATGACAGAGCCTGCCACGATCCGGTATACGGGCGGTTCGGACTGGGTGGAGACCGGGGACGGGAGGAACACGGAGAACCATGTGTTTGCGACTTATGGGTATGCGGTGGAGCTGTTTGCTTATCTGTGCCGGATGTATAGGCTGGACCCTCTGGCGGATGGGGTGGTAATCTCCCATTCCGAAGGGTGTAAGAGGGGGATTGCCAGCAACCACGGGGACGTGGAGCATATCTGGAAGCGGTTTGGGCTGTCCATGGGGCAGTTTCGGAAAGACATTCGGGCGGCTATGGACGGTTCTGAAACCGGGAGCGTAAGCGGCGGGAACGGCGGTTCCGGCGCGGGTGTTTCCGGGTTTACGGGGATTATGGGGAAGGCTGCGGCGACGGCGGAGCAGATGCGGGAGTATGTGAAGCGGAAGAATCCCTCTGTGGCGCAGGCTGTTCTGGATATGGTGCCGCTGTATCTGTCCGAGGGGGAGGCGGAAGGCGTGAGGGGTGACGTGGCTTTTGCCCAGTCCTGCCTGGAGACGGGGAATTTTACGTTTTCCGGTTCGGCGGTGACGCTGGAGCAGAATAATTTTGCGGGTATGGGTGTGATGCGGAACGGGGTGAAAGGGCTGTCCTTTGATACGGCACAGCTTGGGATACGGTGCCAGGTGCAGCACCTGAAAGCCTATGCCTGTACGGAGGCTCTGGTGAACGAAAATATAGACCCACGCTTTAAGTATGTTGTAAGGGGCTGTGCGCCTTATGTGGAGTGGCTGGGTATCCGGGAGAATCCCCAGGGGAAAGGCTGGGCTGCGGGGGCCGGGTATGGGGAGAAGATTCTGTCTATCTTGAAGGAGATTGCCGGGGAGGCCGGGAGCGCCGGGGACGGTGCGGACAGCCCGGACAATCCGGTACAGCCCATGTCCGGGTATGTGAAGGTGTTCTATAAGGGCAGGGACGGCGTAAATGTGCGGACTGCCCCCTGCATGGGGGACAATGTGGACCGGGTGGTGTATGAGGGGATTTACACGGTGACGGGCATCAGCCTGGATAAGCGGTGGTACAGGCTGAAATCGGGGCTTTTTATCACGGCGGATGCGGAGTATGTGATGTTCATGGAGAAGCTGCCGGGGAAGTCTTCTTATCTGGTGCGGGTGGATATCCCGGATCTGAATATCCGTAAGGGGCCGGGGACGGATTTTGCCCGGACGGGGCTGTTTACGGGTGCGGGCACGTTTACCATCGTGGAGGAAGCGGACGGGAAAGGAGCCGGGAAGTGGGGGCTTTTGAAGTCATATAAGCGGGAGCGGAACGGGTGGATTTCGCTGGATTTTGTTACGAGGCTGTAAGGGCGTTTTTGCGGACGGGGCAGGGATGCCTTCTTTTTTGTCCTGATGTATGGGGCTGCCGGAGGCGGGTTTTTGTTGAGGGCCTTTGTGCGGCGCGTCAGCCGGGGATTCCCCGGCGGTACATACCATGCCGTTGGTATGAATTTTGGAAAGGAAAGGTAAGGGATTATGACGGCAAAGGAATTGGACGCGCTGAAAGGTGTGGATGTGAGGACCGTGGAGAAAGAGGCGCTTGTGGATATCCGGGAGGTAGAGGTTGACAGGAGCCTGTCTTTGGAGGAAAGGAAGAGGGCCTATCTGGAAGCGGTGGGGAATCCTTATGCGGTACGGGTAGGGGATATGAAGGTCAGGGTACGGTTTGCGGAGGACGGGGCCTCTTTTGAAGAGGCTTTTGAAAATATGCTGCGGAATGTTTAAAATAACAGTGGATTTTTTTAGGCGGAGGCGCTATGATTGTCTTAGGGACAAGTTAGTGCATCCGCCTTTTTGATTTTGCAGGTGATTCTGGCAGAAAACGAAAGGAGCGGGAGCACATGAAAAACAAACAATTCAAGAAAATCTATCATGCCGCCATCTATGTCCGGCTGTCGAAGGAGGATGGCGATGTTGCCGGTGCGTCTAAGGCGGAGAGCAACAGCATTTCTAATCAGAAAGAGCTTATCAGAAATTTCCTGAAGGACAAAGAGGATATTGTGGTGGTGTCGGAACGGGTGGACGACGGGTACAGCGGTTCCAGTTTTGAGCGGCCTTCTTTCAAGCTGATGATGGAGGATATCAAGAAGGGCGTTGTGGACTGCGTGGTGGTCAAGGACCTGTCCAGGTTCGGGCGGGAGTATATTGATTCCGGCAGGTACATTGAGCGGCTGTTCCCGGCTCTGGGAGTGCGTTTTATCGCCGTCAATGACGGATACGACAGCCTGGAGGGGAAGGACCAGTCAGACGAGATCATCATTCCGTTCAAAAATTTGATAAATGACGCATACTGCCGGGATATTTCGGTGAAGATACGGAGCCATTTGGAGGTGAAGCGGAAGAACGGGGAGTTTATCGGTTCTTTTGCGCCTTATGGGTATCAGAAGGACGAGGGGTGCCGGAACCGGCTGGTCATTGACCCGGTGGCGGCTGGTATTGTGAGGGATATTTTCCGTATGAAGCTGCACGGCATGAGCCAGGATGCTATTGCGGGCAGGCTGAATGAGACGGGGGTGCTGTCTCCGATGGAATATAAGAGCGCGTCCGGGAGCAATTACCGGACCGGCTTTAAGACCGGGGAGCGGGCGCTGTGGAGTTCGGTCACGGTACGGCGGATTCTGGAAAATGAATGTTATATCGGGAATCTGGTGCAGGGCAGGCAGACGACGCCGAACCATAAGGTGAAGAAGCCCATCGTGAAGCCGGAGAAGGACTGGGTGCGGATTGAGAAGAACCATGAGCCGGTGGTTTCGGACCGGGATTTTGCTATTGTGCAGAGGCTTCTGGGGATGGATACGAGGATGTCCCCGGAGCAGGCGGAGGTGTACCCTCTGGCGGGCATGGTGGTATGCGCGGACTGCGGCGCGGCCATGGTGAGGAAGAATGTGTGTGCCGGAAAGAGGAAGTACCGGTATTATGTGTGTTCCAGGAATAAGGCGACGAAGGAGTGCGCAAGCCACAGGATCGCGGCGGAGCAGTTGGAAGAGGCGGTCCTGCAGCTTCTGAAAGTGCAGATTGGCAATATCCTTGATTTGAAGCGGGCCATGGAGAAGGTCTCTGAAATCCCGTTCCAGGAGCTGGACATCCGGGAGCTGGAGAAGCGGATTGAGCAGAAGGAAGCGGAGGTCCTACGGTGTAAGGAACTGCGGAATATGCTCTATGAGGACATGAAGGACGGCATTGTCTCCAAAGAGGACTATATGGAGCTGCATGAGGCGTATACGCAGAGGCGTGACATGGCGGAGGAAGCAGTGGGGAAGATGAGGCAGGAGATTAAGGACATTCTTGCTTCCAATACGGACAAGTACCGGTGGCTGGATTATTTTGCGGAGCATAGGAATATTGACCGGCTGACAAGGAACGTGGCGGTGGAGCTGATCGACAGGGTGAAGGTCGTGGATAAGGATACGGTGGAAGTGGTTTTCAGCTTCGGGGACTGTTACAAGGAGGTCCTGGAGGGGCTGAAACATGCGGGCTGTGAGGTGGTCTGCGACAGCCGGGGCAGGGTCCGGTTTGAGTGGAAGGAGGCGGTATAGCATGGCGAGGAAGTCTAAGAAAGTGGATTTTGTGAATGTGAACGATTTGCCGGAGGCCGGCGCCGTGCCGGCTCCGGTGAGGGCGGCCTGTTATAAGGCGGGGCTGTATGCCAGGCTTTCCGAGGAAACGGAAGAGAACCGGGAGCGGGCGACGGTGGAGACACAGATGGAGCTTCTGCGGAAGTTTGCGGCGGAGCGGGAGGATATGGTCGTTGCAAAGGAGTATGCGGATATCTCCTGCACGGGTACGAATTTTGAGCGTCCGGGATTTGGGGAAATGATGCGGGACATGAGGGACGGGGTGATTGACTGTATCGTTGTGAAGGATCTGTCCAGGCTGGGCAGGGATTATGTGGAGACGGGGAATTATATTGAGCGGGTGTTTCCGTTTTTCGGCGTGAGGTTTATTGCGGTGACGGACGGGTATGATTCGGAGAAGCCGGGCGGGGAACTGGTGATGCCGCTGAAAAATATGGTCAATGAGATGTATGTGAAGGATCTGTCCAGGAAGATGAGGACGGCTTACAGGGCAAAATGGAACAGCGGGGAGTTCTGCTCCGGCAAGGTTCCCTATGGATACCAGAAGGAGAACAGGCATCTGATACCGGACCCGGAGACAAGGGACGTGGTGGTGAGGATATTTGAGATGTTCCTTGGAGGCACTTCAATAAAGGAGATAGGCAGGATATTGTCATCCAGCGTATTGAGTCCTGCCGATTATAAAAAGATGAAAAGCGGGAAAATGTCCGGGGAAGATGGCAGGCTCCCGTGGAAAAGCACCACGGTAAGGCATATCCTGAAAAGTGAGGTCTATGCAGGGGATTATGTTCACAATAAACAGAAGCGTTCAAAGTTTGGCCAGTACGGGAAGGTATTGCAGCCGGAAGAGCAGTGGGTGGTTATCCGGGATACGCATGAGCCGCTGGTCTCCAGGGAGGTTTTCGGCAGGGCGCAGGAGATGTTGAAAAGCAATGCGGAGGATTTCAAAAGGACCCATGGGGAGAATGGTTTTGACCATGCACGGTTCAATCTGTTTGGCGGGAAGATTGTATGTGCGGACTGTGGGAAGGTCATGGGTTTCAGGACGGAAGGCATGAAACATCAGAAAGGTTTTTTCCGGTGCAGGTCTTATCTGGGCATGGGAAAAGGGGCGTGTGCATCCCATAAGATATCCGCAGGGGAGGTTGAAACGGCTGTGTTCGGCAGGATACGGGAGCATATGAGGCTCTGCCTGGACACGCAGGCTGCTGTCAGGCAGTCCAATACCAGGGGCCGGAACATGGAGAGATATGATATTTACGGGAAAGAGGCGGAGCGTATAAAGAGGGAGCTGCAAAAGGCGTCAGAGGTCAAGGCAGGGATTTTTGAGGATTACAAGAGCGGGCTGATTGATGAAGAGCAGTATGTGGAGATCAGCGGGAAATATGCCGGGAAAGTAAAGGAGCTGTCTGTAAGGCTGGAAGAGATGCTGAAAGCGCAGGAGGAATATTCCGGCGGATACTGCGTTGACAGCGGCTGGAAGGCTGTGGTGGACAGGTATCTGAATGAAGACAGGCTGACGGGGGAAATGGTACAGGCGTTTGTTGATAAGGTGGAGGTACATGAGGATGCGGGTGTTGAGATACATCTGAAATATGACGATGCGCTGGACAGGCTGTTAAGCCTTGGGGCAGAGAGGGAGGCGTTATAAATGGGCAGGATTATGGTTGCCATATATCTCCGGCTTTCCAATGAGGATCGTAATAAAGGGAAGGGCGAAGAGAGCGACAGCATTTCGGCGCAGAGGGCGCTTCTGACAAGGCATACGGAGGAACTGATGCGGGGGCGGGAGTACGGTATCACGGAGTTTTGTGATGACGGGTATTCTGGCGTTGATTTCCGCAGGCCGGGAGTGCAGGCGTTGATTGAGGCGGCAAAGAGCGGGGATATCCATATGATCGTTGTAAAGGATTTCTCACGGTTCGGCAGGGATTATCTGGAGGTGGGGCGGTTCCTGGAATATATCTTCCCTATCCTGCAGGTGCGTTTTGTGTCCGTGAATGACGGTTACGACAGTGCCGATAAGTTCGGGGCTACCGGCGGTATGAGCGTTGCGTTGAAGAACCTGGTGTATGGGATGTACAGCGCGGACTTGTCAAAGAAGGTGCGGTCAGCCAGGGATACGAGGGTGAGGAACGGGGAGTTTGTCGGGCAGTTTGCGCCGTATGGGTATCGGAAGAACCCGGAGGATAAGCATGAGCTTCTGGTTGATGAAGATGCGGCGTGGGTGGTCCGTAAGGTCTTTCATATGGCGGCAGAGGGGATCAGCCATTCGGAGATTGCAAGGCGGCTGAATGAAGAGGGGATTCCCACAAGGTATATGTATCATAAACTGAAAGGCGATAATTTCCCGGACAAACAGCCCCATGTGAAGATAAAGAAATGGGATAACAGTGCGGTCAGGGATATCGTCACAAATGAGACTTATCTGGGGACGCTGTTCTGGAACCGTGCCAAGTGCGGGATGGATACCGATAAGAAACGAGTGGAGCAGCCCAGGGAGAAGTGGATTGTGATAGAAGGGCAGCATGAGGCGCTTGTCTCCCAGGAGGTTTTTAAGAGGGCGAATGACAACCTGGCGGGGCTTGACGTGAGCGGGCGGAAGACGGGCAGGAGGAATCTGTTCTTTGTCTGCGGATACTGCGGGAAGGGGCTGCGGTTTTCCGACAGGAAGAAGGAAAAGTACCTTTGCAGGAGCCGGACGCAGGAGTTGGAGAATGACTGCCAGAGGGTGGAGGTCAGTAGGAAAGAGATTGAGGATGCGGTGCTGGAGCAGGTGAAGGTGATGGCGGGTATGCTGATGGAAGATAGGGATATCCGCAGGGAGGCACGGAAAGGTAATGAGGCATCGGAGCTTGAAGCGGTGGTTGCTGACAGTACAAAGGAGCTGGCGCAGTGGAAGGGGACGAAAATGCGTCTGTATGAGCGGTATAAGGCCGGGGAGGTTAGCCGGGAGGAATATATGGCGCTGATTGAAGAAGGAAGGGCGCGGGTGGAAGAATTGGAGCGGATCAGGCGTGAGGCGCAGGCGGAGTTTGAACGGATGCAGGAGGTTTCCGGTTCGGAGGAAATACCGGACGAGGAGCTGAACGGTCTTTCCGAGCTGGAGATTTTTGATAAGGATAGGTTGAAGGGGCTGATTGAGAAAGTGATTGTTTATGGGGAGGATGCCGTGGAGATTGTGTGGAAGGTGGGGAATCCGTTTAGGAATGAAAACTCTGCTTGAAAGATAGTTTCAATTTGGGGAAAGTAGTGATAAAATTGAGCCATGGGCAGGTAATGTCTGTGGCTTAAAATAATTAATGCAGAAAGGAAAGATTAATAATGGAAGATAAGGCATGTGTATTGGTAAATAAAAAAACTGGTGATGCGTTGTTTGAATTTGATAAAAATTATAATAGTAGAATGATAGTTAGACCATATTCTGTGCTTGTAGAAATGCTAATGAAAGATAAAAACATGCAAGAAAACCTTATTATCATTTCTGAAGAAGAATATTTTTTGTTGAGGAAAAAGATGATCGAAAATGAAGATTATATGAATGCTATGGATAAGATATGCGATGATATATCAAAAATGCTACATAATGAGTTACCAGAGGATTTAAAAAATATAATAGAATTTGATTATGAAAAGAATGATCGAAATGTTAATGGATTTCCATCAATAACAAAATGTACAGGTGATGTTGACATTAAAAATAATTTGTGGGAACGTTTAGATGCATATGAACAGTACTTTAAAAATAAAATTGCTTTTAATGCTGATTCGCAATTACTGAATGAAATAAATAGAAATATACGATATATTAAATCTGCTTGGCATATGTATCAAAAAGGAAATATTAAGAAGGCAACAGAACAGATAGAATTGTTACTGGAAAGATATGCTGATGACGATTTTTTTGTTACTGAATTGAAAAAGGCATATGGAATTAAACAGATTGCAGGTTATGATGAATTAAAAATGGAAAGATTTGATTATTCAGAAATGGAGCAACATCCTGTTACATTATATCGAGGTAGAATATCCAAACAAGTACTATGTCAGCGGAAGGAAATGTTACATCGCCCTTACAAAAAATATGAGAAAATACCAAGGCAGAGATTTACATGTGAAGGAATGCCTGCATTATATTTATCTACTACAAGTTATACAAGCTGGCTTGAGTTGGGAAAACCTAAAAAAGATTTCTATGTTTCTGCATTTGTTCCTAATGAGCGTGGCGAAATGTTACGTATATTAAATTTAGTGATTATAGAAGAGATGGTTAATGGATTTTATAATGCGCCAATTGACAAGGAGAATATAAGGAGAAAAGAACTTCAAGATAAAATGATTTCTTTTTGGCCCTTAGTAATGGCCACATCGTACAAATATTTGGATTCACATGAAGATAAAGTGGAATATATTATACCAGAGTTAGTTATGCGTAGTTTAAAGAAATTTGGTATTGACGGAGTTGCATATTTATCAAAACATGTGGAACATGATTTGCAACTTCAAATAGGTGTAAATATTGCAATTCCTATTTATGAGGAACATTTAGATCAAGGTTATGGAACTGTATCAAGATGTTTTAAAATATCAAAACCAGAAATCTATTCGGAACAGGCAAAAGAATCTTATGCTAAATGCGAGGGGGGATCTTATATTTATGATATATATTATAGACAAAATGCAAGTTATCAGCCATCTGTAAATTTGACAGAAGGAGCAATGCTTTATGGTGATACAACGTTTGCAAAATTTGATAATTACATGGTAAATAAAGAACTAAAATATTATGATGAAGAAGATTAAAAAATTTTTGTTCCTTACTTGACACGGGCAGATTTATATATCTATCATATGTGGGACTATGAAACACCTCTTTATGACATCATGGAGGGACTGGATCATGTAGTGAAGGCGGGAAAAGCCCGCTATATCGGCATTTCCAACTGTTATGCTTACCAGCTTGTCAGAGCAAATGCGCTGGCGGAAAAAGAAGGGTTCGCAAAATTTATATCCGTACAGAATCATTACAATCTCATTTTCCGGGAAGAAGAACGGGAAATGGCAAAGCTCTGTTGTGAAGATCAGATTGCCATGACACCTTACAGCGCACTGGCAGGAGGCAGACTTGCGAAATATCCCGGCGAAACTTCAAAGCGTATGCAGGAGGACAGCTATGCAAGGCTGAAATATGACGCTACCGCAGAGCAGGACGGCGCAATTATCAGCAGGGTTGCGCTCCTTGCAGAGAAAAGAGGCGTTTCTATGACGGAGATTTCTCTTGCATGGCTTATGGCAAAAGCAACCTCGCCGATAGTCGGCGCAACGAAACTTCATCATGTGGAGGGCGCGGCAAAGGCGGTGGAGCTTAAATTATCGGAAGAAGAAATTTTCTATTTGGAGGAACTTTATATACCTCACAAACTGGTGGGCGTGATGGCGCAGAATACACAGGATACTGCAAAGGAAAGTCATGTGTGGTCTGCAGGGAACCAGAAAATTTGACTGCGGGAGGCGTTGGAATGGAACGATTAAATATTGCGGAAAAGAATCATCAGGACTGGTTCGGAGGTCCTTATTTTTCCGATCAGCAATATGATCCTGAATTTGAGGAGATTGTCAGGAAATTTCTTTGCGGTGATGTCCTCGTTCATGGTACATTGTCGAATGTACAGCGGGCGCTTGTTATGCTTACAGCTTTGACGGCCAGCCAGACATGGAAACCACTTTCAAAATATGTGCTGGCGGCGCTGGACATGGGAGCAGCGCCGGAAGAAATCAAAGAAACGCTGTATCAGTGCGCCCCTTATATTGGCGTGGAAAAGGTAAAATGCGCTTTCTATACAAGAGGAACTTTGGATTTGAAAATGCGGGAGCTGGTTACATTCTGTGCGATTTGCTGTCTCGGCGGCTGTGAGCCGCAGGCGAAGGCTCATGCGGGCGCAAACTTAAGCGTGGGCAATACCCGTGAAATGCTGATTGAAGCAATTACCCAATGCCTGCCGTTTATTGGATTTCCGAGGACATTAAATGCGATTTCCTGTATAAATGAAGTAACAGCAGAAAAATAATGGAGGATTGGTATGAGGAAAGCAGTTTCAATACTTCTCCTATGTAGTACGCTGTTTGCCTTGTCCGCCTGCGGTACGGGTAAAGTGGAGGAATCTGCAGGCGGCGGGCTGAAAGATACACAGGAGGCATTATCAGAGGAAAGCGCTCAGGAAATATCCGAAAACATAGCGAAAACGGAATCATATACCGGAAGTAACATATTGATTGCTTATTTTACATGGGCGGATAATACGAATGTAGAGGATAAGGACACAGCGGTTCAGTCTGCCCTTTCCCATTATGATTCTGTCGGTGATTCGGCAGATTATGATGGAGTGGATGCAACGACATCCGCCAGTGTGCTTCCGCCCGGAAATACCGCACAGATGGCAGAGTGGATTTGGCAGCGGGTAGGAGGGGATTTATTCTCCATTACAGTAACAGAACCATATTCCAGTGATTATGATGAATGTCTTGACCGGGCTGCGGATGAAAAGGCAGAAAATGCCCGCCCGCAGCTGGTGAATCATATTGATAATATGGATGATTACGATGTGGTTTTTCTTGGATTCCCTAAACTGGTGGTATACTGCTCCAATGGCAGTCTTTTCTTTTATAGAAGAATATGATTTGTCGGGTAAAATTGTTGTACCGTTCTGTGCGCATGGAACCGGAGGGCTTGCAGCCAGCGTCAGGGATACTACGGCGGCCCTCCCTGATTCAGCGGAAGTATTGGAGCCGATTGGTGTTTATAGAGCAGACATTACTTCGGCAGAAACGGCAATCAACGAGTGGCTGGATAATCTCGGCTTTGTTGTTGCAGAAACCAATTCAGAAAGTGTGAAAGAGCGGAAATTAAGAATGATTGTAGACGGTCAGAAGATTTCGAGTACTCTTTATGATACACCTGCTGCAAATGCTTTATATGATATGCTCCCACTGGACTTGAACTTTGAGGATTTCAATGGTATTGAAAAAATCAGTTATCTTTCGCAGGAATTGCCGACGGAGGGTGAACCGGATGGCTGTGATCCAGATGTAGGTGATTTGTGCCTCTATGCTCTGTGGGGAAACCTTTCAATTTTTTATCAGGATTTCCGGTATTCGGATAGCTTGATTATGTTGGGATATATTGATTCTGGAATGGATGTTATCTCAGAAATAGACGAGGATTTCCGAGTGACACTTGAAAGAGTGGATTAAACATATATGTTTTTTTCGTACAAGGTAAGCGTGTCACTTGCTCCGAAAAGGTCAATCTGCCTTGTGTGGATTGACCTTTTGCTTTAGAAGATTGCAGAAAGGAGATATGCCTATCCAAAATAAAATACCAACCATGACCTACTCACAATACCGTAAGGCAAGAAAGCTGGTGCATGAATGCTGCAACTATGACAACGGGAGCTGTATCGCACTGGACAGTGGGGAAGGATGCGTCTGTGTCCAGAGTATTTCCTATTCGCTGATCTGCAAATGGTTCCGTATTGCCGTCCTTCCATTGGATAGGCCGTTGGAAACAGAACTGCTGTATCGGGCCAGTATGAAATGCTGTGATGTCTGCGGGCAGCCATTCCTTCCCGGTTCCAACCGGGCAAAATACTGTAAGCCCTGTGCTTCAAAAATCCACCGCAGGCAGAAAACAGAAAGTGGAAGAAAAAGAAGGCTCTTGTGTGGACAATTAGAATCAAAAAAGAGTTGATGATACAGGCTCTGCAGACAGCGGTCAGAGGGTATGAGGGATAAATCCCTTATGCCTCCCGAAATCAGATTTTTAACTGTCCATAACACTTATTGAACCTAAATAGATATCCTTTTTTTCATGGATATATGGACGCTATATGAGTTGTCAGAAGGGAATATATATGGTAGAATCTTACCAAGGAGTGATCGTGTTACAAGGTGGAAAGCCTCCCTACACTTGAAAAAGAGGGGAGGTGGTGTGGATGGAAATGTTTACGTTTCAGGATTTAATGCTGTTCGCAACATTTTTAATTGCGCTGCTTGCCTACATAGATAGGAAGAACAAGCGAAAATAAATAAGCCTACCTTGTTTCTTGGCCGATTCAGATAGGCTTATAACTTACTTATGAGGCTAACCACTTTGTGGGTGGTTGCTCTTTTTATGTCTATGATTATAACATTTTTTAGTTCACTTGTAAATATTTAGTTCAATATGTTTAATATTGAAATATATGAGGGAGAAGTTGAGTCAGGTGAATCGATGTGACTTTATTTTGATTCGAATTATGGAAAGGGGAGGTGAGACACTATGCTGGAATTTCGATATGATACGCAGCTACTGATAGAAGGAGAAAATCTGGATGAAGATGCAATCAGTGAATACTTTACTGCACATTTTAACGGAGACTGTCTGTTAGCGGTTGGCGACGAGGAGTTAATAAAAATCCATTTCCATACGAATGAGCCGTGGAAAGTATTGGAGTATTGTGCATCCATCGGGGAAATTTATGATATTGTTGTGGAGGATATGGACAGACAGGCAAGGGGATTAAAGGGATAAATTCCGTTTTATCCCCCTGATAGGTAAGAAAAAACAGTCCGGTAAAAATTTAGGCTTTTTCAAGGCCCTGGATTTTTACCGGACTGTTTCATAATGCATACCCAAGGGCACCCCATCATGGCCATACGGCTGTTTCACAAGGCATATCTGCCGCATTCGTACATGAAAAATCATGCATGAGTTTCCAGATTGGTGTATCTCCACGATAAGCGCTGTTTACATACAGTTAAGGCAGCGCCTTTACACTCCGGATTTCAGTCAGATACCGCTCCTGCGGTCATATCCAAAGGAATCTCCGCCAGAAGAGGCAGCGGGATATCCCCCTGGCCTTGGGCGGTTCCGTTTTTGTCGTAGACCTGTAAGGTCAGATGGTCTGCCTCAGACCGGTAAAAAGAAATATCATAGAGGGAGCTGCCGTCGTCCTGGCGGCTGTACCGCGTAAATTCTACATGGGTTCGGTTTCCGCCGTCGTCTGTTAATATGAAAACCAGACCTTTTTCGGCCCATTCTTCCGGGACGGTGCATTCCACATGGGTGTTGCTGGGAGTCTGTACGGCCTTTTGAACGCGGAAGCCATTTTGTTCCGAATCAATCAGAGCGGTTCGGTTATTGGAAGTATCCATGCGAACCTGAAACCGAAGCTTCCAGTTTCCGCGGACGGTCTTGTATCCGGCCATGGTATCCGAAACCAGATCCGTTTGATGGGCGCCGACTCCGTCAATCTCCAGCTCCACAGTCATTTCTTCTGCAAGCATTTCTCTGGTAAGCTCTGCAGAGCTTACGCGGGCCAGAGATACAAACGCGCCGTCCCCGGACTTTTCGCTGCCCTGGAGTGTGACCTCCGTCTCGTACCCGTTGACCGATCCATGGATGCTTCCGTAGGGGAAAGGATCGCCTTCCTCATACCGCAGCATGAGCAGGTAATCGGCCTGGTTCATCTCTGCATCTTCTGCCTGAACGGAAAATGTGTAATAAAGGTCATATCCGTCGCAGTACGCATCGGAAACCGTCATCACAATTCCGGCATCCTCCGCGCGGTTCGTCACGCTGGCTTCATTTTCCGGCGCGGCCGGCGCCTCGTCCACAGGCGCGGAATGCTCTGCGATGCTTTCGAGGGCAGTCTGGTCCTTGTGCCCGATGAGGCTGTTTGCCCTGTTTTCCAGCAGTCGTTCAAATACATCTCCCAGGATGGGAAGGTCTTTTGCGAAGGCAGGATTTGCAAAGCAGAGCCCGGACAGGAGAAAAATCATACATAGGGCTGCGGCTGCGGTCCATTTCCAGACAGCGTTTTTCGAAAACCTTCGGTTGACAGAAAAGCAGCTTTCCGAAGTCCCTTCGTGTGTATCCTCCCTGCGGGAGGCAGGGCGGCGCTGCATATTCGGATCAGGGGCTTTTATCAGGATCTGTCCGTTTCGGATCTGCGCATATATGTCTTCCAGGCGGTCGTCCATCGCCTGGGGGATGGCCACCTCTTTTTTTAGTTTATGAAAATAGTTTTGTTCAGATCTGTTCATTCTTTACACCTCACTTTTTGCTGCCAGGGTTTGCGGGACAATAAGCGGCAGGATTCGGGGACGCGCAGCTCTCTTTGAGGTAGAGCTTTTTAAAACAGCGGCGTCCTCTGGAAAGCCTTGTTTTTACCGTGTTTTCCTTCATATCCAGTATGGCTGCGATCTCCCGGATAGTAAATTCCTCTACATAATAAAGATATAATACGATCCGGTAAGGTTCTTTCAGGAGATTCAGAAGCTCCAAAAACTCCTGGATAGAGGTATCAGGATTCTGATATTCCAGCTCGGGATGCTCATGAAGGGGAACCAGATTCTTGCGTCCCCGCAAAATGCGGTTGCACTGATTGATCAGGATTCTGGTGAGCCAGGTTTTAAAGTACCTGGGATCTCTCAGCGACCGCAGGTTTTCATAGCATCTCAGCACCGTGTCCTGGACGGCGTCCACCGCATCTGCTTCATTTTTCAGGATCGCCATTGCTGTTTTATACAGGGTCTGCCGGTTTTGGCCGATCAGTTCCACGAAGGCATCGCTGTCGCCGGCCTGGGCAAGTTTGACGTGTTTTACCAGATTTGCCACACAAACACTTCCTTTCTTTGGTACGTTTTTCTATATCTCTCAACCGATTGATAGTTATTAGATAAAAAAAACCGGAAAAAGGTTTCACAAAAAAAAGAAAATTGGATGCGTCAGATTTTTAGAATCCCCTGGTTATATTCATTTTCAAATGCCGTCTTATACTTGTCTGTGACAACGGAGGTGTAAAGGTTGGAGGCAAGGATGTCATGGGTCAGCATTTTTCTGCCCGCAGGCTCGATTCCCTGGTCATCGTAGGGCCTGGTGAGCAGCGGCAGAGGGCTCTTTTTGGCAATGGCCGAGACGACCTTTTCGCAGTCCCGGCGGAATCCGAGAAGGCGGGCATAAAAGTGGGGGCCGTTTTCCAGATATTCATTGACCGCCGTTTTCTTGATGCCCAGCATGATATGGAGCAGGGCGCGGTTGATCCGGGTCTGGGTCACGTCCCTTGTTTTTACAAGTTCACAGAACTGCTTATAATTAAAATAATCATTCAGCTGCCCGCAGATTCGGTTTGCCAGGTCCCTGGACACGTCCATATAGCGCGGAAGGGTCTCGGGCCGTTTGTTCAGCAGCTTGTATTTTAGGATCAGGGAAAAATCATTCTGATAAATCGGATATTTGACCCTGTGGTAATCCTTTAAAAGCTCCAGGCAGCTTTGGGGAACCTGCTCCTCCAGCTCGCCCAGAATATTTACGAAGGGCGTGTTTTCAAAGGTGTGCGCGGAGGATACCCCGCTCAGCGCACAACCGGAATAGGCCAGCAGGGAGCGGATGGCGGAAGCGGAGCCGAAAGGGGATTTGAGATCCTGGTCGTGGTAGTGGGAGCCTTTGCGGCGGATGGTGTAAGGACGGATTTTGCTGCCGCGCTTTTTCAGTGCTTTCAGGTATTCGACGCCCAGGATGTTGTTGGGGTCGCGGAGCAGAATCGAATATGGTTCCGTTTCCATGCAGGCGGTAAGGGCCTCCTCCCGCGCGGAAGGAAAAGACATGCCCTGCTTTAGGCAGTCCTTTAAACGGGTCTGGTATGCTTCAGGTTCTTCCAGAAGGATGTCTGCCGCGGTTTCCATTCCTTCCAGGTCGCCGCATTCGCTTCCGAAGCAGAGGGAATCCACGATCCCAAGCTGGTCGAGAAAGGAAACCGCCCCATAGGCAAATAATTCGGCGCTTCCGGTGGCGTAGCAGACGGGCAGCTCAAACACGGCTGCGGCGCCGCATTTCAACGCCATCTCGGCCCGCAGCCGCTTGGGCATGATGGCGGCGGTGCCCCGCTGTACGTAGTCCCCGCTCATGATGACCACCGCAATATCTGCCCCGGTGACCTCCTTCGCAGCCTGTATATGGTATTGGTGCCCATTGTGAAATGGATTGTATTCTGTGATCAAACCGACAATTTTCATGAGAAACTCCTTGTATATCCTTTTGAGAACCATTATACTATATCTTATTGAACATTAGTAGTTCAATAAGTACAAAATGTAGAAAAAAACATTGTATTGTGAAAAAATAGATTGCTTTAGCCGGAAATTGCTCGAATTTACTTACTATATCAGGTTCTTTGGTTCATGATTTTTTGTGAGGGAGGCAATTTATTTACAGGAAAGAGGGTGCATGGGATGATCAAAGAACAGATACTCGCATTGCTTGAGGAAAGAAAATTTAAAGAACTGAAAGAACTGTTGGAAACCGTGCATCCAGTGGACATTGCGGAAATGCTTGAAGATATCAGCAAGAAGCAGATGATCCTGATCTTCCGGCTTCTGGCAAAGGAAGAGGCGGCGGATGTATTTACGGATATGAACAGCGACATGCGCGAATACCTGATCAATACGCTGACGGACTCCGAGCTGGAAGAGGTCATGGACGAGATGTATGTGGACGATACGGTAGACGTGCTGGAAGAGATGCCGGCCAATGTGGTGGACCGTCTGCTGATGGTGACGGACGAGGATACGAGAAAAAAGATCAACGCCCTGCTCCAGTACCCTGAGGACAGCGCGGGAAGCATCATGAATATAGACTACGTCAGCCTGCGCAGGGAGATGACGGTGGAGGAGGCCATCTTAAAGATCCGTCAGGTGGGGATCAACAAGGAGACGATTTACACTTGTTATGTGACGGAAAAGAAGCGTCTCATCGGCGTGGTGGATGTGAAGGACTTGCTGACAGCAGGGGAGGCCAGGCTGATTGAGGAGATCATGGATGAAAATGTGCTCTGCGCAAAGACTCTGGACGACCAGGAGGAGGTGGCTTCTTCCATCCGGAAGTACGGCCTGGTGGCGATGCCGATCATCGACCATGAGAACTGCCTGGTGGGGATCGTAACGGTTGACGACGCTATGTATGTCCTGCAGGACGAGACAACGGAAGATATCAGCATCATGGCCGGTGTCAGCCCCAATGAGGATTCTTATTTCGGAACCTCCGTATTCCGGCACGCGAAGAACCGTACTCTGTGGCTCATGCTCCTGATGCTCTCGGCCACCGTGACCGGAGAGATCCTGCGGCATTATGAGGAGGCTATGTCGGTGATGCCGGTGCTGATCACGTTTATTCCCATGCTCATGGGAACCAGCGGAAACTGCGGCTCCCAGAGTTCCACCATGGTGATCCGCGGGCTGGCGGTGGGAGAGATCGAGTTCCGGGATTTCCTCCGGGTGATCTTTAAGGAAATCCGCGTGGCGCTTGTGGTAGGGCTTCTTCTGGCAGCAGTCAACGGGATTCGGATCTACCTGATGTATAACCAGGATATCATGCTGGCCTTTGCGCTGGGGGTGACCATGATCGCGGTGATCGTCATGGCAAAATGTATTGGGTGCACGCTGCCGCTTCTGGCGAAGAAGATCGGGGTGGACCCGGCGATCATGGCGGCTCCGCTGATTTCCACGATTATGGATACGTGTACGATATTGATGTACTTTACGATTATAACGGCGTTTTTCCGGTTGGGAGGGTGAATGGGGGAGATGGTTTCAATTGACCTAGGGAGTAGGATTATAGTGATTCCGTCCGCAGTGCAGCTCGATTACGCTGCGCTTCATCTCGCTCACGGGCATGCGCCCTATGAAAAAGAACAGGAAAGATTCTGCTTACGTGCGAGCACGACGCAGCCTCTTTCCTGTTCTTTTTCGCACTGCTCATTGCCAGCGTGGAGATTGTTCTTAAAAATAGACATGGAAATATCTTGTATACAAAAAACGTTTGCGTTATAATGATAGGCAGAAAAAGGAAAGGTGGCTTTTAATTATGGGATTTATTGATGAAATCAAAGCAAGAGCAAAGTCAGACATCAAGACAATCGTGCTTCCGGAGACGGAGGACGAGAGGACCTACAAGGCTGCTGAGGCAGTTTTGAAGGAAGGGACAGCGAAGCTGATCCTGGTAGGAAGCAAGGAAGAGATTGAGAAGATGGGAGCCGGATACGATCTCACCGGAGCGACCATCGTGGACCCGGCGGACAGCGACAAGACAGAGAGCTATATCGCAAAGCTGGTGGAACTGCGTCAGAAGAAGGGCATGACCGAAGAGCAGGCAAAAGAACTTCTGTTGAACAATTATCTGTACTACGGCGTCATGATGGTGAAGATGGGCGATGCCGACGGCATGGTATCCGGTGCGTGTCATTCTACGGCGGACACCCTTCGTCCCTGCCTGCAGATCTTAAAGACAAAACCGGGCACAAAGCTGGTTTCCGCATTTTTCGTGATGGTAGTGCCGAACTGCGACATGGGCGCGGACGGAACCTTCATCTTCGGCGATTCCGGCCTGGAACAGAATCCCGATCCGGAAAAGCTGGCGAACATCGCGGTTTCATCCGCAGAATCCTTCCGTATCCTGACAGGCAAGGAGCCCATCGTGGCAATGCTGTCCCATTCTACAAAGGGAAGCGCAAAGCATGCGGACGTGGACAAGGTTGTGGAAGCAACCCGGATCGCGAAGGAGCTGGCGCCGGAACTCAAACTGGACGGGGAACTGCAGCTTGACGCGGCGATCGTTCCTTCTGTCGGAGAATCCAAGGCACCGGGCAGCCCGGTAGCAGGACATGCCAATGTACTGATCTTCCCGGATCTGGATGCAGGCAATATCGGATATAAGCTGGCGCAGAGACTGGCAAAGGCGGAAGCTTACGGGCCCCTTACCCAGGGAATCGCCGCTCCGGTCAACGACCTGTCCCGGGGCTGCAGCGCGGAAGATATCGAGGGCGTGATTGCGATCACAGCCGTACAGGCACAGGGCTGAAAACACGCTGTGGACTGCATAACGGCCGGGTGCGCCCTGAGGCAATGAGAATGCACTCTCTGTCAGCGCGGCATTCGGCAGTATAAGAAAGATATTATCAATATCAGGAGGAACATAAGGAAATGAATGTATTAGTGATAAATTGCGGAAGCTCTTCTTTAAAATTCCAGTTGATCAATTCCGACAGCGAGGAAGTCCTGGCAAAGGGACTCTGCGAGCGGATCGGGATTGACGGAAGCCTGACCTATCAGCCGGCAGGCGGCGAAAAGGTAAAGTCCGACAAGGCAATGCCGACCCATACCGAGGCCATTCAGTTTGTGATCGACGCCCTGACAGATCCCGACACCGGCGTAGTTAAGAGCCTGGACGAGATCGGAGCGGTTGGACACCGTGTGGTACATGGTGGAGAAAAATTTGCGTCCTCCGCAGTCATTACAGAGGAAATGAAAAAAGCAGTGGAAGAGTGCAACGACCTTGCGCCGCTGCACAACCCGGCAAACCTGATCGGAATCAATGCCTGTGAGAAGCTGATGCCCGGCACCCCCATGGTAGGCGTATTCGATACGGCGTTTCACCAGACCATGCCGGAGAAGGCGTATATGTACGGCCTGCCCTATGCATACTATGATAAGTATAAAGTAAGACGCTACGGCTTCCACGGGACAAGCCACAGCTTCGTATCCAAGAGGGTTGCGGAGATCGTTGGGGTTCCCTATGAGGCGACCAAGACCATCGTATGCCACCTTGGAAACGGCGCCAGCATCTGTGCAGTACTGAATGGAAAATCCGTAGACACCTCCATGGGCCTGACCCCGCTGGAAGGTCTGGTGATGGGAACCCGTTCCGGGGACATTGATCCGGCAATCCTG
The DNA here is from genome assembly GCF_003885045.1 of Schaedlerella arabinosiphila. Taxonomy (GTDB): domain Bacteria; phylum Bacillota; class Clostridia; order Lachnospirales; family Lachnospiraceae; genus Schaedlerella; species Schaedlerella arabinosiphila. Next base: position 1,392,345 of record NZ_RHJS01000002.1, read on the forward strand.
GAGTTCATTGCAAAGAAGGAGAACTTAGACGTTGCGGGACTGATGAAGATGCTGAACAAGGAATCCGGCGTATACGGACTTTCCGACGGCGTATCCAGCGATTTCCGTGATCTGTGCGCGGCGGCGGATGAAGGCAAAAAGCCGGCCCAGATCGCCCTGGAGGTCTTCGGCTACAGAGTGGCAAAATACGTCGGCTCCTATGCGGCGGCCATGAACGGCGTGGACAACATCGTATTTACCGCAGGCATCGGCGAAAACGACGGGGATATGCGTGAGAGGATCTGCGGATATCTGGGATATCTGGGCATCGAGATCGACAAAGAGGCAAACGCAAAGCGGGGCGAGGAAGTGATCATTTCCACTCCGGATTCCAGGGTAAAGGTTCTGGTGGTTCCGACCAACGAAGAACTGGCCATTGCAAGAGAGACTGTAGCGCTTGTAAAATAAAGCAGGGAGCTGCGTAACAGAATTTTTGCGAAAACCTGATTTTTTTGTTGACAAACAGATTTCTCATGATATAATAGTTTAGGTATGAATAGGAGTAAACAGCAATGTTGATGAACCTTTCAGGCGTATTATCAGAACAGCACAGGCCCATAGACGAGACGGTTTTGCCGGAGCTGGAATCCATTCAGCTTAAGTCCAGGGTATATCCGGTGATCCAGAAGGAACCGGTACATGTGACTGTCGCGCACAGGAAGGACAGGGAGCTGCAGATTCAGGCGGATGGGAAGGTTACGCTTCGGATTCCATGTGACCGCTGTCTGGAAGAAGTGGAGTATGAGTTTTTGCTTCATTTTACCAGATATGTGGATTTGGGGTGTTCGGATGCTGAACTGAGAGAAGGATTCGACGAATCTGACTTTATCAACGGATATCATCTTGACGTGGACAAGATGCTCTTTCAGGAGATTTTGATGTGCTGGCCGGAGAAGGTACTCTGCGGGGAAGACTGCAGGGGAATCTGCAATGTATGCGGTCAGAACCTGAATAAAGGGAGCTGTGACTGCGAGGATACAGGGCTTGACCCAAGGATGTCCGTTGTCCGTGAATTGTTTAAGAATTTTAAGGAGGTGTAACCGATGTCGATCTGTCCAAAAAATAAATCTTCAAAAGCCAGAAGAGACAAGAGAAGAGCTAATTGGAAGATGAGCGCTCCGAACCTGGTAAAGTGCAGCAAGTGCGGAGAACTTATGATGCCTCACAGAGTATGTAAGGCATGCGGCTCATACAACAAAAAAGAAATCATTTCCGTTGATTAATGACGGGAACAAAGAGACTTTCCGGGTTCGGAGGGTCTCTTTTTTTCTGGTTGAACCGTATTTTATGATTGATAACATGCTGCTTTATGAGTATACTAAGGTAAAGTGTCACAAGTTCCTGCACCTGTTTGAAAGAACAGGCAAACCAGAAAGACAAAAATATTCAAAAAAGTATTCAATCATGGAGCTGAACAAAAAGAAAGGAGGAGAACCCCCATGCTGACATTGATTCGGAATGCGAAAATCTATGCGCCGGAATATCTTGGCGTACAGGATGTTTTGACCGCGGATTCCAGGATTTTAAAGATCGGGCCGGATATCCCCGAAGTCCGGGAATACGATGTCCAAACGATTGACGGGACAGGCATGCTTTTGTTCCCGGGATTTATCGACAGCCACGTACATATCTTAGGAGGCGGCGGAGAGGGCAGTTACCATACCAGGACGCCGGAGATCATGCTGACAGACATCACCACGGGCGGCGTGACTACGGTCGTGGGCTGTCTGGGAACCGACGGTACGACGCGGAATATGGCGTCCTTGCTGGCAAAAGCCAGGGGACTGGAGGAGGAAGGGATTACCACATACATATATACCGGCTCTTACCAGATCCCGGTGCGCACACTGACGGGAAACCTGATGGACGACCTGATCCTGATCGACAAGGCAATAGGCTGCGGGGAGATCGCAATTTCCGACCACCGCTCGTCCCAGCCCACGAAAGAAGAATTTGCCAGGATCGTGGGAGACACAAGGACAGGCGGTATCCTTTCCGGAAAGGCCGGAGTGGTGAACATCCATATGGGGGACGGGAAGCGGATGCTTGCATACCTGCGTTATGTGGTGGAAGAGACGGAGATCCCGCCCTCCAACATGCTGCCCACCCACATCAACCGGAGCATGAGGCTTTTAAAGGAGGGGATGGATTACGCGAAAACCCTGGGCGGTTTTCTGGATCTGACCACAAGCTCTGATCCGGATTATCTGGAGGAGGACGAGGTCAAGGCAAGCACCGGTCTGAAAATGCTGCTGGATGAGGGGGTGCCGGAGCATCAGATCACATTTTCATCGGACGGACAGGGCAGTATACCGATCTTCGGCAAAAACGGAAAATTTGTCGGGCTGGGAGTGGGCAAGGTGACGTCTCTGTACCGGGAGGTCCGGGACGCGGTCCTGACAGATCGGGTGGGGCTGACCCAGGCGCTGAAAACGGTCACCTCAAACCCGGCGGATCTGCTGAAACTGGAGCGCAAGGGACGCATCGCCGCTGGAAAGGACGCCGACCTGGTGCTTGTGCAGGAGGATACCATGGAGATCGACACGGTGATGGCAAAGGGAAATCTCATGGTATATAAACAGAAGGCAGTCAGAAAAGGGACTTTTGAAAATCTTTAAATAAAGGAATGGAGAGCAAGCTATGGAAACGAAAAAAAGAACGATACAGATGCCGCACACTTATGTGATCATTTTCTTTGTCATCTTATTTGCGGCGGTATTGACGCTGTTTGTCCCTCTGGGGCAGTATGAGACAAAAGAGATCACGTATATGCAGAACGGGGAGGAGAAGTCCAGAACCGTACTCGATCCGGAGAGCTTCCAATATGTGACGGATGAGAACGGCAGAAAAATGACTCACACCGCCCCTCTGTTCGGAACCGAGGATTTCGGCGGGCAGGGTATCCTGAACTATGTATTTGAAGGGCTGACCGTCGGGGACAAATGGGGCTCCGCAGTGGGGATTGTAGCATTTATCCTGGTCATCGGCGGCGCGTTCGGGATCGTGCTGAAAACAGGAGCCGTGGACCAGGGGATTCTGGCCATGATCGAAAGGACAAAGGGAACGGAAAAATATCTGATTCCGGTTTTGTTCGCCCTGTTCTCCCTGGGCGGCGCGGTATTCGGAATGGGCGAGGAGGCGATTCCTTTTGCCATGATCCTGGTGCCCATGTTCATTGCCATGGGTTATGACGCGGTGGTAGGGGTCTGTGTGACCTACTGCGCTACCCAGATCGGATTCGGGGCATCCTGGATGAACCCTTTTAGTCTGGCGATTGCCCAGGGGATCGCGGAGGTGCCGGTGCTCTCCGGCGCGGGCTTCCGTATCGTTCTCTGGTTTGTATTTACGGGTATCGGGATGGCATTTACCATGTTCTATGCGGCTAAGATCAAAAAAGATCCCAGGGCTTCCGTTGCCTATGACAGCGATGCGCGGTACAGGGAAGAATTTCAGGAAAATGACGAGAGAAAAGCAGATTTCCGGCTGGGCCACAAGCTGATCCTGCTGGTGATCCTTGCCACCATGATCTGGACGGTATGGGGCGTTGTTGCGAAAGGCTTCTACATTCCGGAGATCGCGTCGCAGTTCTTTGTGATGGGCCTGGTATCCGGAATCATTGCGGTGATTTTTAAGCTCAATGACATGCGCGTTAACGACATTGCATCTTCCTTCCAGAGCGGCGCGGCTGACCTGGTGGGGGCGGCCCTGGTAGTTGGTATGGCGCAGGGAATCATCATCATCCTGGGCGGGACGGATGCTTCCTCCCCCACCGTATTGAATACGATTCTCCATGGGATCAGCAGCGGGATGCAGAATTTCCCGGCAGTGATCTCCGCGTGGCTGATGTATGTATTCCAGACCGTATTCAATTTCTTCGTGGTATCGGGCTCGGGACAGGCTGCGCTGACCATGCCGATCATGGCGCCCCTTTCGGACCTGGTAGGCGTGTCCAGACAGACGTCGGTACTGGCATTCCAGCTTGGAGACGCCTTTTCCAACCTGATCGTGCCCACCTCCGGATGTCTGCTCGGTACACTCGGCGTTGCGAAGCTGGAATGGGGAAAATGGGCGAAGTTCCAGATTAAAATGCAGGGCGTATTGTTTGCAGGGGCGTCTCTGGTTATGGTGATCGCGGTGCTGATTGGATTTTGATACCATCGTATGCAGAAAAGCTGCCAGGGCAGGTTTTCTGCATATTGTGAAAAAAATGAAGAAAAGAATGCCCCATCTGCGGAAATTCTGTTATAATATGGGACAGGTTCAGGTAAAATGTAAACCAGAGGGGTGAGCTGAACCGGTATGCCTGTAACACCCAGGCATCACGATAAAAAAAGAAAGTGCAGGTAGAAAATCATGTCAGAAGAAGTAAATAACGGCGGATGCACGGAGGAATCCTGTGCAGGATGCGCCCATGCCGGAAATTGTGAGAGCAAGAAAGAGGATCTGCGTGCTCCGGCCAACGCATATTCCAATGTGAAGAAGGTGATCGGTGTCATCAGCGGGAAGGGTGGCGTCGGAAAGTCGCTTGTGACCGCGTCCCTGGCCCGGATGATGAAGGAAAAGGGATATAATGTAGGGATCCTGGACGCGGATATCACGGGGCCCTCGATTCCGAAGATGTACGGAATTCACGAGCAGGCAAAGGGGACGGAGGAAGGCATTTATCCCTGTATCGCAAAGGACGGGACAAGGATCATGTCTGTGAACCTGCTTCTGGAGGATGAGGATGCGCCGGTGATCTGGCGGGGGCCTATCATTGCAGGCGTGGTGACTCAGTTCTGGTCGGATGTGATCTGGGACGACCTGGATTATCTTTTTGTGGATATGCCGCCCGGAACCGGGGACGTACCGCTGACCGTATTCCAGTCGCTTCCGGTGGACGGGGTGGTGATCGTGACTTCTCCTCAGGATCTGGTGCAGATGATCGTCAAAAAGGCATACACCATGGCAAGGCAGATGAACATCCCGGTGCTTGGCATCGTGGAGAACTACAGCTATGTCAAATGTCCGGACTGCGGAAAGGAACTCCGGATTTTCGGAGAAAGCCACATTGACGAGATCGCGGGAGAATTAGGCGTGCCCGTACTCGGCAGGATGCCCATTGATCCGGCGATTGCTGAAGTGGTGGAAGAAGAGCGGTTCTATGAAGCGAAGAATCCTTATCTGGATGAAATAGAGCTGTAAAGAGGTTTGTTCCGAAAAAAAACGGGGAGGCTGACACATGGTCGGCGGCTCCCCGTTTTTTTTCTTTTACTTCATCACAGCTTTGATGACACGATCCACCATCTTTTCGCTGCGGGGCAGAAAGATGCCGGCCACCGGCCCCACCAGAGCGGCGCAGATGATCGTCCCGATTCCCACGGCTCCGCCCATGAAAAATCCGGCTGTCACAAAGCAGACATCCACGACGATACGGGTCACACTGAATGGCCGGTGCAGCTTGTCGCTGATCACGATTGCCACCAGGTCATTGGGGCCTACCCCGGAGTCGGATTTCATTACGATGGTCATACCGAATGCCAGGATTCCGCAGCCGGCCGCCAGGACCAGGATACGCACCGCAAACGGATTGCCGGAATGGATGAGCCCGCCCAAAAGCAGGGTGAAAAAATCAATGATGGGTCCGCCGCAGACCATGCACAGGATCGTGCCGATCTTGATATAGCTGCGGTCAGCGATCAGCAGGACCAGGATGATCAGAAAACAGATCGCCATATGTACCCGGCCGTGTGTAAGCAGCGTCCATCCCGTCATATGCTGCGCCGTCCGGAACAGGCCCTGGATCAGCACGTTGAACGGGTCCGCGCCGAGGTCGGCCAGGAGGAACAGGGTGACGCCCAGATGGGCGATGGTCAGTCCGACGAATAATATGACGATCCGCAGTAGGATTTCTTTGAGAGTTCTTTTTGCCATGTCAATGTCCTTTCTTTGAATAAGCATCATCATAAAGCACTGTGAGAGCGCCCGGTTCAGGCAGAATGAGACGGCGCTCCGGACAATGTAATCATTATATCGGCAAATCAAGCCTGCGTCAATTGGGAAATATGAATGATTCTCTATAAGTTGAAATTGTGAGCAGAAACGTATATACTTTACTTATACCCAAGGGCATCCCATTATGGCCATATGGCCGTTTTACAAGGTATACCCAATGGCATCATAGCAGCAAACAGACAGAGGAGACAAAGAGATGATACTTTATATTGTAAGGCACGGAGAGACAGATTGGAATAAAGCGCGCAGGGTACAGGGATTTTCCGATATCCCCTTGAATGAATACGGAAGGCATCTGGCGCGTCAGACGGCGGAAGGGATGAAGGAGATCCGTTTTGACCTGGCTTACACAAGCCCCCTGATCCGGGCCAGGGAGACCGCGGAGATCATCCTGGAAGGCAGGAACATCCCTCTCATTGAATCCGACGGGATCAAGGAAATGGGATTCGGGGCCTATGAGGGGATGTGCGTCACCGGAAAAGAAAAGACGGCGGAGATGGAAGCCTTTCAAAAATTCTTTTCCGATACAGGCAATTTTGTGCCGGCAGAGGGCGGGGAGAGCATCGCGGACGTGATGGAACGGACGGGCAGCTTTCTGAGAGAGCTGTGTACAAATCCGGATCTGCAGGGAAAGCACATCCTGCTGTCCACCCACGGGGCGGCTATGACCGCATTTTTGAATCACATCCGGGGAAACCTGGAATCAGCGGATTTCTGGAAATGGCATGTGCCCGCCAACTGCGCGGTGACCACCGTGGAGGTGAAGGAAGGCGTGCCGGCCATCCTGGAGGAGAGTAAGGTATATTACAAAGAACCTGTAAAACGCTGGAATATAGAATAGGAAGCGGGCCGATCAGAAATGGGGCTGTCACTGACAGCCCCATTTCTGATCAATCTTCTTCTTCAACCTGCACCGTATAAGTATGCCGTTTTCTCGCCATCTCATCGTTTGCAAGATATTCGTCATAGGTGGTGATCTTGTCGATCAGCCTGCCTCCCGGCACGATTTCCATGATCCGGTTGGCTGTGGTCTGGACGATCTGGTGGTCTCTGGAGGTGAACAGAAGCACTCCCGGAAACTTGATCATTCCGTTATTCAGAGAGGTGATGGCCTCCATGTCCAGATGGTTGGTGGGCTCGTCAAAGAGCAGTACATTGGCGCCGGAGATCATCATCTTTGAGAGCAGGCACCGTACCTTTTCCCCTCCGGAGAGCACTTTCAGCCGCTTCACGCCGTCCTCGCCGCCGAAAAGCATCCTTCCTAAGAAACCGCGGACATAGGTGACGTCCTTATTTTCCGAATACTGGGTAAGCCATTCCGTGATGGTATAATCGCTGTCAAATTCTTCTCCGAAATCCTTCGGGAAATACGCCTGGGAGGTGGTGATCCCCCACTTGTAGGTTCCCTCGTCCGGCTCCATCTCCCCGATCAGGATCTTGAACAATACAGTTTTGGCAAGCTCATTGCTGCCCACAAAGGCCACCTTGTCGTCGTGTCCCAGGGTAAAGGTCAGATTGTCCAGAATCTTTTCCCCGTCAATGGTCTTGGAGAGACCTTCCACTGCCAGCACCTCATTGCCGATCTCGCGGTTGGGGCGGAAGTCAATGTAGGGGTACTTCCGGCTGGACGGCTTGATCTCATCCAACTGGATCTTCTCCAGGGCGCGCTTTCTGGACGTGGCCTGCTTGGACTTTGACGCGTTGGCACTGAACCGGGAAATAAATTCCTGCAGCTCCTTGATCTTTTCTTCCTTCTTTTTGTTGGCTTCCTTCATCTGGCGGATGAGAAGCTGGCTGGACTCGTACCAGAAATCATAGTTGCCGGCATAGAGCTGGATCTTGCCGTAGTCGATATCCGCGATCTGGGTGCAGACCTTATTCAGGAAATAACGGTCATGGGACACCACGATCACCGTATTTTCAAAATTGATCAAAAATTCTTCCAGCCATGCGATGGCATCTAAGTCCAAATGGTTGGTGGGCTCGTCCAGAAGCAGGATGTCCGGGTTGCCGAACAGCGCCTGGGCCAGCAGGACTTTTACCTTCTCAGGTCCGGTCAGGTCTTTTACAAGCTTGTCATGCAGTTCCGTATCAATCCCCAGGCCGTTCAGCAGGGAGGCAGCGTCTGATTCAGCTTCCCAGCCGTTCATGGTGGCAAATTCGCCCTCCAGCTCGCTGGCCTTGATCCCGTCCTCATCGGTGAAATCCTCTTTTGCGTAGATGGCGTCCTTCTCCTTCATGATCTCATAAAGGCGGGCATTTCCCATGATGACCGTGTCCAGTACCGGATAGTCGTCGTACTTGGACTGATCCTGCTGCAGGAAGGACAGACGCTCCCCGGGAGAAATGGCGATCTCCCCGTTGGTTGGCTCCAGCTGTCCGGACAAAATCCTCAAAAATGTAGATTTTCCCGCGCCGTTTGCGCCGATGATGCCGTAGCAGTTTCCTTCGGTGAATTTGATATTCACCTCTTCAAATAAAGCTTTTTTTCCCACTCTTAACGTAATATTATTTGCACTGATCATACTGTAAACCCTCTGTTTTTTTGAATTTTTCCAGACATCCGCCGTCCTTTGTGCAGGGACGTCCGCCTGGAATTTGTCAAGTTTTACTGTCACTTCCTCTATATTATACATAAAACCTTTTCTTTTTCAAGGAAAATCATTGCGGCAGCTACATTTTCAACAAAAAGGGCTACTTTCTGTATAAAATCTGTGCTATAATTGGAAAAAATGATGCTTATGGAGATGTAGAGGAACAGGGCTATATCTCCATATTTTAAGGAAAAGAGGCGGCTTGCAGATAAAATACGACAGACAGCAATATGAAATGGATTGAAAAAGCGAGGTTTTGCATATGCAGAAAGCAACAATGATACTGGAGGGCGGGGCCACAAGAGGGGTGTTTACCTCGGGGGTCCTGGATTATCTGATGGAGCAGGAGCTGTATACGTCCCATGTCATCGGAGTGTCCGCAGGCTCCTGCAACGCGCTGGACTATGTGTCCAGGCAGCCGGGCAGGACAAAGGACTGTATGATCCTGACAGACAAAAAGGACGATTACGTCTATGGATTCCGGAAGTTTATCAAGGAAAAAAGCATTATGAATATGGATATGATCTTTGACACGTATCCGAATGAAACATTTCCTTTTGACTTTGAGACCTATTTCCGCTCGGAGATGAAGTGTGAGATCGTGGTGACAAACTGTCTCACCGGGAAGGCGGAATATCTGGATGAACGGCAGGACAAAGCGAGGCTGATGAAGATCAGCAGGGCATCCTGCAGCATGCCTTTGCTTACCCCCATCGTGCGGGTGGACGGGATTCCCTGCTTAGACGGCGGGCTGTCGGATTCTGTGCCCATTGAGCGGGCCATGACCTATGGAAACCGGAAGATCGTCGTGATCCTGACCCGGAATCCGGGCTACCGGAAAAAAAGGGTATCCAAGGGGATGGCAAGGGTATACCGGGAAGCCTACCGGTCTTATCCAAACCTGCTGCGGGCGATCATGACAAGAAGCCTGTATTACAACCGTACGATGGAACAGATCGAGGGTCTGGAAGAGGAGGGGCGGATCTTTGTTCTGCGTCCCCAGGTAAAGGCTGTGTCCCGGTTAGAGCGCAACGCGGAGATCCTGACCGGATTTTATGAGCACGGCTACAACCTGATGGCGCGGGAATACGACCGGCTTATAAAGTATCTGGAAGCATAACCGAAGGCGGTTGCAAATGATACGGGTATTGCCGCATTTAAAATCTGCTTCGCAGATGGCGGGCAAGCAATCACTTGCTATGCAAGTGGTTGCATTCAGCAGGCAATCAATTTGCTTCGCAAATTGGTTACAAATGGAGGAAAAGAAGATGGGAAAAGAGAAAATGAGCTACACACAAAACAGGGAACTGTCCTGGCTGCGGTTTAACCAGCGTGTCCTGGAGGAGGCCCGGGACGAGAGCGTTCCGCTTCTGGAGCGGATGAAGTTCGTCTCGATCTTTACCAGCAACCTGGACGAATTTTTCATGATCCGGGTCGGCAACCTCTTAAACATGGCGGCTGTGGACAACAAAAAAATGGATTTAAAATCCGGTATGACGCCGGGGGAGCAGCTTCGGGCGATCTACGGCGCGGTGGCGCCCCTTTATAAAGAACGGGATAAGACTTATTCGGAGATCAAAAAGCAGCTTTCCACCTATGGGATCAGCAGTATGAATTTCAAGGAGCTGGAGCCCCAGGAAAAGAAGTACATCAAGAAGTATTTCAAAGAACAGGTTCTGCCGGTGCTTTCCCCCCAGATCGTGGACGTGAACCACCCGTTCCCGCATCTGCTCAACAAGGAAGTCTATGTTGTGTCCAACTTAAAGCTGGAGGACAGGACTATGATGGGCATTGTCCCCATCCCCCAGTTTGTGCCGAGGATCGTGTACCTTCCGGGACATGACGTGCGCTATATCCGGATCGAAAAGGTGATTCTGGAATACATGGAGACGATCTTCGGGCAGTATCAGGTTTCCGACAAAAATTATATCTGCGTCACACGCAACGCGGACATTTCCCCCGATGACGACTCCTTTGCGGATAACGACGATTTCCGGTTCGTGATGCAGAAGGCGCTGCACAAGCGGAGGAGGATGGCGGTGGTCCGTCTGGAGGTGGCCAGCCCTCTGGGAAAAGAGATGGAAAAGTTTTTCTGTGAGAAATTCAACATCACCCAGGAATGCATTTTCCGGACCAAGATGCCCATGACTCTGGACTTCGTGTTCTCCGTGATCGAGAAGGTGCCCGATTCCATGAAGCGCTCCCTCACCGATGAGACCTTTGTCCCCCAGCCGTCGGCATCGGTGGCGGAGGGCAGTGTGATGGCTCAGGTGAAGCGGCGGGATATCCTGCTGTCCTACCCTTACGAGAGCATGGAGCCGTTTCTGCAGCTCATCCGCGAGGCATCGGTGGATCCCGATGTCATGACCATCAAGATCACCATTTACCGGCTGGCAAAGAAGACCAGGCTGGTGGAATATCTCTGTGCGGCCGCGGAAAACGGCAAGGAGGTCACAGCCCTGATTGAGCTGCGGGCGCGGTTTGACGAGCAGAACAACATTGACTGGGCGGAGCGTATGGAGGAGGCCGGCTGCCGGGTGATCTACGGCTTTGAAGGGTACAAGGTGCATTCTAAGATCTGCCTGATCACATACCGCAGCCGCAGTGAGATCCGCTATATCACCCAGATCGGCACCGGCAATTACAACGAAAAGACGGCGAAAATGTACACCGACTTTTCCCTTATGACGGCCAACCAGGCCATCGGGGAGGACGCGGCGGTATTCTTCAAAAATATGGCCATCAGCAACCTCCACGGGGCCTACCAGCATCTGATCGTGTCCCCCACCAGCTTGAAGCAGAAGGTCCTGAGGCTGATGGATGAAGAGATCAAGAAGGGAAGTTCCGGGAGAGTCCTGATGAAGATGAATTCCGTCACGGACATCGACTTTATCCGGAAGGTGGCCGAGGCGTCCAGGGCCGGGGTGAAGATCGACCTGATCGTGCGGGGGATCTGCTGCGTGCTGCCGGGCATTCCGGGGGAGACGGAGAACCTGACTGTGACCAGTATCGTAGGAAGATATTTAGAGCACCCCAGGGTATTTGTATTCGGTTCGGGGGATGAGAAGCAGGTGTACATCGGCTCCGCGGATATGATGACCAGAAACACGGAGAAGCGTGTGGAGGTGGCCTGCCCGATCTACGATCCGGCCATCAAAAAGCAGTTGATCCGGTATTTAAGCATCATGCTCGCGGACAATGTAAAGGCACGGGTCATGACCAGCGACGGCACCTATCAGAAAAAGAAGGGCGGGGAACGGAAGATCTGCGCCCAGGAGATTTTCATGAAGGAGGCGCTCCACGCAAAACGTCCCCAGAGGATTGAGGAAAAAAAGACGGTTTTTACGAGGCTGCGTGAAGCAGTGCCTGTGCTTGGGGTCAAAAAGAAAAATGAAGGTAATGTATGGAGGAAAAACAAATGAAAGCAATCAAAGTCAGCAATTTTGGCAAGGTAAAGGACGGGAGGGAAGCAAAGCTGTATACCCTCACAAACGACGCCGGGATGTCGGCGGAATTTACGGATTACGGTGCGTCGCTGGTAAGGCTTTATGTGCCGGACCGTGAGGGAGCGCTTCGGGACGTGGTGCTGGGGTATGACGACGCGGCCGGATATGAGGCAGGCACGGAATCCATCGGCGCTCCGGTAGGGCGTAATGCAAACCGGATCGGAGGGGCTTCCTTTGAACTGGGCGGCGTGACTTATCAGCTGACCCCCAATAAAGGCTGCAACAACCTGCACAGCGGGCCGGATGTCTATAACAAGCGTTTCTGGGAAGTGACGGAGGCAGAGGACGACCATATCATCTTTCTGCTGCACAGCCCGGACGGGGATCAGGGATATCCGGGGGCGCTGGACATGCAGATCAACTGCACCCTGACCGAGGAGAATGAGATTCGGTTTACATACCACGCGGTGCCCGACCATGACACGGTGATCAATATGACGAACCACAGTTATTTTAATCTGAACGGGCATGACAGCGGCAGCATCCTTTCCCACAGGGTCGTTGTGGACGCGGATGCCTTTACCCTGACGGACGACGAGTCCATTCCCACAGGGGAGATCATGGACGTAACCGGCACTCCCATGGATTTCCGAAATGGGCGTGTGATCGGGGATGAGATCGACTCTGATTTTGAAGCGATCCGCCTGGGAAAAGGATATGACCACAACTGGGTATTGAAAAATGGCGGAAAATTTGCTAAAGTAGCTGAGACGGCCGCAGATGAAAGCGGCATCGTTATGGACGTGTATACCGACCTGCCAGGCATTCAGGTGTATACGAGCAATTTCCTGAATCAGGAATCCGGAAAAGACGGGGCGGTTTATCCGTACCGGGCTGCGGTCTGCTTTGAGACCCAGTTTTTTCCGGATGCTGTCCATCACGCGAATTTTCCAAGCTCCATCTGCAAGGCGGGGCAGGCTTATCATACGGTGACGGCATATCGTTTCCGAACGAACGACAGAAGGAACGGGTAGTATAAATCTATGGGGAAAGCAGTATATATAGCAGAGAAACCAAGTGTTGCGCAGGAATTTGCCAGGGCTTTAAAACTGAATGTACGGCGGGGGGACGGCTATCTGGAGTCGGAAGACGCCATTGTGACCTGGTGCGTCGGACATCTGGTGACGATGAGCTACCCGGGGGAATATGACCCGGCATTGAAAAGGTGGAGTCTGGACACTCTGCCTTTTCTGCCGGAGAAGTTCAGGTACGAGGTCATTCCGGCTGTGGAAAAGCAGTTCCGGGTGGTCAGCGGTATCCTGAACCGGGAAGATGTGGAGCGCATCTATGTATGCACTGACTCCGGGCGGGAAGGAGAATATATCTACCGTCTGGTGGAGCAGGAAGCCCATGTGCAGGGAAAGGAACGCAGGCGGGTGTGGATCGATTCCCAGACCGAGGAGGAGATCCTGCGGGGAATCCGTGAGGCAAAGGATCTCTCGGAGTACGACAACCTGAGCGAGTCTGCCTATCTGCGGGCAAAAGAGGACTACCTGATGGGGATCAATTTTTCCCGGCTGCTGACTCTGAAATACGGCGACAGCATTTCCAATTATCTGCGCACAAAAGACCGGCCGGCCATTTCCGTAGGCAGGGTGATGACCTGCGTGCTGGGTATGGTGGTGCGCAGGGAGCGGGAGATCCGGGATTTCGTGAAAACGCCGTTCTACCGCGTGCTGAGCACGATCCGGGTAAACGACCAGACCTTTGAAGGCGAATGGAAGGCCGTCCAGGGCTCTAAGTGGTTTGAGTCCTTTGACCTCTATAAGGAAAATGGATTCAAGGAGCGGGAGAAGGCGGAGGAACTGATCGCGTACCTGACGGACGGGCAGGGGGCGGATGCGCCGGGCGGGCCGGTGGCCTGCCAGGTGGCTTCCATCGAAAAGAAAAAAGAGAAGAAGAACCCGCCCCTGCTCTACAATCTGGCCGAATTACAGAATGACTGCTCCAAACGGTTCAAGATCAGCCCTGATGAGACGCTGCGGATCGTGCAGGAGCTCTATGAAAAAAAACTTGTCACCTATCCGCGTACCGATGCCCGCGTGCTGTCCACCGCGGCGGCGAAGGAGATCAGCCGCAATTTAAACGGCCTCTCTAAATACCAGGCGGCGGCGCCGTACCTGCAAGATATCCTGCAGTTTCAGAGCCATAAAAATCTGGCAAAGACCCGGTATGTGAATGACAAGCAGATCACGGACCATTATGCCATCGTACCCACCGGGCAGGGTCTGCAGAGCTTAGGCTCTGTCTCAGACATGTCCCGGAAGATCTATGACTGCATTGTGCGGCGTTTCCTGAGCATTTTTTATCCGCCTGCAGTATATCAGAAGATATCCATTGTAACAAAGATCAAGGAAGAAAGCTTTTTTTCCAGCTTCAAGGTATTAGCGGAGGAAGGCTACCTGAAAGTGGCGGGAATCCCCCAGGCAAAGAAGGCGGCCAAAGGGGATAAGGAGGCGGAAGGGGGCGACCGGCAGAATGTGGACAGCGCCCTGTTCCAGGCCGTTCAGGGTATCCGGAAAGGAGCAGTGCTTCCGGTAGACGGGCTGGAGATCCGGGAGGGGGAGACTACGCCGCCGAAGCGGTACAACTCCGGCTCCATGATCCTGGCCATGGAAAACGCCGGGCAGCTCATTGAGGACGAGGAGCTTCGGGCCCAGATCAAGGGGAGCGGAATCGGGACCAGCGCCACCCGCGCGGAGATCCTGAAAAAGCTGATGAATATCCAGTATCTGGCGTTAAATAAAAAGAGCCAGATCATTACCCCGACGCTTCAGGGGGAGATGGTCTACGATGTGGTGGACCATTCCATACGGTCCCTTCTGAATCCGGAACTGACGGCAAGCTGGGAAAAGGGGCTGTCCTACGTGGCGGAGGGGGAGATCACGCCGGAGGAATACATGCAGAAGCTGAGCCATTTTATTTTCAGCCGAACGGATGTGGTCAAGAACCTGCGCAACCAGTTTCAGCTTAAGGCATGTTATGACCAGGCGGCCCGCTTTTATGAAAAAAACTAACTGTTTGATACCGCCGCATGCAGCCTTGTGATACTCGAAAACCGTGGACAATCAGAACGAAAATGGAGGTTATTTATGAAAGCATTAACCGTACAGGAACTTTATACATTGGAAGAAACGATTGCAAAGCCGTTGCTTGACGGGGTGACCTACCCCTGGGAGGTGCTTCCGAAGATCAGCGCGTTTATCCTGGAGCTTGGCGCAGGGCTTTCTCCGGAGGAATACGAGAAGCGGGGGGAGAATATCTGGATCGCCAAGTCGGCCAAAGTGGCTCCCACCGCGTTTATCAACGGCCCGGCCATCATCGGGAAGGACGCGGAGGTGCGCCACTGCGCGTTTATCCGCGGAAATGCCATCGTAGGGGAAGGCGCGGTGGTGGGTAACTCCACAGAGCTGAAAAATGTGATCCTGTTCAATAAGGTGCAGGTTCCCCATTACAACTATGTGGGGGATTCCATTTTGGGCTACAAGTCTCATATGGGCGCAGGCTCCATCACCTCCAATGTAAAGTCGGACAAAAAGCTGGTGGTGGTGAAGGCTCCGGACGGGATGATTGAGACCGGGATGAAAAAATTCGGCGCCATGCTGGGCGACGAGGTGGAGGTAGGCTGCGGCAGCGTCCTCAACCCGGGAACCGTGGTGGGCGCTCATACCAATATTTATCCCCTGTCTTCGGTGAGAGGCTTTGTACCGGGCGGCAGCATCTATAAGAAGCAGGGCGAGGTTGTAGAGAAACGGGATTGAGTGTTTGTAATTGACCGCATGGTGCGAGGGGACGCTGCGGAGAAAGGTGGCTGGCCGTATGGTGCAGAGAGACGCTGCGGAGAAGCACGGCCGGCTGCATGGAGCAGGAAAAAGATTTGTAAGAAGAACGGAGGCAGGGATCATGGGACAGATACAGAGTATCGGATTTATCGGTGTCGGGATCATGGGGAAATCCATGGTGCGCAATTTGATGAAGGCAGGCTTTGACCTGCATATCTATGCAAGGACAAAATCCAAGGTGGAGGACGTGGTCGGAGAGGGCGCGGCCTTTCATGAGAGCATCGCGGAGTGTGTCAGGGACCGGGACGCGGTGATCACCATCGTGGGATTTCCGCAGGATGTGGAAGAGGTGTATTTTGATGAGGGAAAGATCCTGGACAATGTGAAAGAGGGAACCTATCTGATCGATATGACCACCACCAGTCCCAAGCTTGCGGAAAAGATCGCTCAGGAAGGGGGCAAAAAGGGATGCCATGTCCTGGACGCGCCTGTGACCGGGGGAGACACCGGGGCCAGGGCGGGAACCCTCTCGGTCCTGGTAGGCGGCGAAAAGGCGGACTTTGAAGCCTGCATGCCTTTGTTTGAGGCCATGGGAACCAACATCAACTATCAGGGCAAGGCAGGCTGCGGACAGCACTGCAAGCTGGCCAACCAGATCATGATCGCCGGGGCGCTCTCCGGCGTCTGCGAAGCCATTGCCTATGCCAGAGAAAAAGGGCTGGACCCGGACACACTGCTGCGGTCCGTATCGTCAGGCGCGGCAGGCAGCAGGCAGTTGGACAGCCTGGGGCCGAAGATCGTGAAAGAGGATTTTGCGCCGGGATTTTTTATGAAGCATTTTATCAAGGATATGCGGCTGGCGCTGATTGAGGCAAACATGAGCGGGCTGTCCCTGGATGTCTTAAGCACCGTGCTTGCAGGCTGCCAGGAGCTGGAAGCAGAAGGCATGGGCGATCTGGGAACCCAGGCCCTGATTAAGTATTACGATCCCATCCAGATCGAAGACGAGACGGAAGAGACAGAAGTGTTATAAACGGAACATAAAATTGAATTACAAAACAGAGACGGAAGAAGGCTGAAAAAGCATGTTAGAGATTCAGGAATTGAGCAAATCATACGGAAAGCATCTGGCCGTTGACAGGGTCAGCTTTTTCGTACCCGACGGCCAGGTGGGAATCCTGCTTGGCCCCAATGGCGCGGGAAAATCCACGATCATCAAAAGCATTGCCGGTCTGCTGCGGTATCAGGGCAGGATCGGGATTCAGGGCATGTCTGCCAGGACGCTGGAGGCCAGGAAAATCTTCGGATATGTGCCGGAGATTCCGGCCATGTTTGACGCGCTGACGGTCCGGGAGCATGTGGAATATATCCGCAAGGCGTATGACAGTGATATTACGGAGGAGGAAGTGCAGGCGCTCTTCCAGCGCTTTGAACTGGCCGACAAGCAGGAGAAGCTGGGAAACGAACTGTCCAAGGGAATGATGCAGAAGGTCAGCATCTGCTGTGCGCTGGCCATCAAGCCCAAGGTAATCTTGCTGGACGAGCCTATGGTAGGACTGGATCCCCAGGCCATCAAGGAACTGAAAAAGATCGTGCTGGAACTAAAGGAGCAGGGCGTGACCGTGCTCATCAGTACCCATATGCTGGAGATGGTGGAAGAGCTGTGGGATGTCATGTTCGTGATGGATCAGAGCCATATTATCGGATCTTATCGAAAAGAGGACGTGGGAGAAAAGGATCTGGACGATCTGTTCTTTGAGATGACGGGCGGTGAGAAGCGATGAAGGCGTTGTTATATCTGTCGTGGAGATCTTTTGTCAACAATGTGAAGCGGGCGGTGAGAAAACCGGTCACCCTGATCCTGATCATTTTTCTGGGGGCCTATGCAGCCTATGTGCTGTTTATGGCGGGAAGTCTGGTAACGGAACTGCGGTTTGACTCTGTGGACGGCCTGGTGGCCCTGGTTTCCGTGTGGACGATCTATATGTTTCTGACGAATTTCATTGGGTATTCGTCCAGAAAAGGAGTCATATTCCGGCAGGGGCACACGCATTTTGTATTTCCGGCTCCCATCAGCCCCAAGCTGGTTCTGATTCACAGTGCCTGGCTGAATTATCTGCTCTCAATCGTTGTCGGCCTGCTGTTCGTGCTGGCCGGTGTGACGGTATTTTGTGTGGAACCCTGGCGGATGGCGCTGTTCTTTTTGGTAGGATGTGTCCTGGAGATTTTGCTGGAAGTCAGCCTGATGGTATTCTTGTATACAAACGAATCTCTTTCAGAAAGGTTTATCAAAGGGCTCGGCCTGGGAATGAAAATCTTTCTCGGAGTCATGGCGCTGTTTTTGTTCCTGTATTTCCGGCGGGAGGGTTTTAATCTGGAAACGGTTTCCGCATTCTTTGACTGGCCGGGGCTGCAGATGATTCCGGTGATGGGGTGGAGTATTGCGGCGTACCGCCTGATCCTGACAGGGCCTACAACCCTGAATATGGTCTGTACGGCCCTGTACGTGTGCTCGGTGGCAGCCGCGTTTTTGACGGCAAGCCGTATGCGCTGCGAGGGGGCCTACTATGAGGACGCTGCAAAGTTTGCAGATGATTACGCGGAGATGAGAAAGAAGAAAAACAGCGGCGAGATGGCCGTTGGGATCGGGGAAAAGAAGCGTAAATTCCGCCGGATCTCGGGGGATTACCGGGCAAGCGGGGCTAAGGCGGTCTTTTACCGGCAGCTTCTGGAGTATAAAAAGGAGCGGTATTTTATCCTGACCAAGGTGACGCTGATCAACCTGGCCGCCTCCCTGATTATGGCCTTTGCCCTTCGGGAAAATGTGGCCTGGTCAGGAGTTCCCCAGTTTTTTCTGCTGGGAATGACGGCCTATATGACGCTGGTGTTCTCAGGGATTACAGGAAAATGGGAAAAGGAGCTGAAAAACCCTTACCTGTTCCTGATCCCGGACACGCCTTTTCGGAAGCTCTGGTACGCCACACTGATGGAACATATAAAAGCATTCGGAGACGGAATCATGCTGTGCGTCCCCATGGGGGTAGTGTGGGGCGTAGAACCGGGGCTGATATGCCTGAATATTTTGATCTATACGGTGCTGCAGGCCAATAAGCTGTATGCCAAAGTGGTAGCTCAGTGCCTGGTGGGGGATTTTCTGGGAAAAACAGGCCAGGATATTATCCGGATGCTCCTGCAGATGTTTATCATCGGGATCGGCATCATGGCTGCGGTTGTGGCCGGAATCCTTATAAATATCAATTTGGTCTTTCCAATTATCCTGATTTATAGTATCATAGTAACTGGAGTGATGGGAGCACTTGCATCTCTCCGATTTGATACCATGGAACAGATGGATTGACTGCTGCCGCTGTGAGCGTCCGTGGGGGCGGGCGGTTTCAGGCGATCTATAATGAGAGATACAGGCATCAGGGCGCTGCCCGGATTGGCTGTATTTACGAAGGAGGTATATGGATATGTTGAATGAACAGTTTGTGACGATGGAGATCGGCAAGGCAAAGAACATAGCTTTGGTAGCCCACGACGGTAAAAAGCAGGAACTGGTGGAGTGGTGCGACCGGAATAAAGACATTTTGAAAGGACATTTTCTCTGCGGGACCGGGACAACGGCAAAGCTGATCGCGGAGAGAACCGGACTTCCGGTCAAAGGCTACTGCAGCGGCCCGCTGGGAGGCGACCAGCAGATCGGTGCGAAGATCGTGGAAGGCAAGATTGATTTTATGATCTTTATGTGGGACCCGCTGGAAGCGCAGCCCCATGATCCGGACGTCAAGGCGCTGCTGCGTATTGCGGTGGTATACGACATCCCGATCGCAAATAACCTGGCGACGGCGGACTTTATGCTCAGCTCCAAATATATGAGCGAGCCCTACAGCCGGAAGATTGAGAATTTCAACAAGACCATCCAGGACCGGGTGGAACGGATGAAATAATCTGCTGCCGGAAGTAAATAGATCTGGTAGAATCTATTACAGCGAACTTTTAGGAACAACATGTTGACACGGAGGAAACTCCGTGTTAAACTATGACATGACGCTTTAACACTTTAAAGTTCAACGCTTTAAAGTGAATTAGCATCAAAAAAAGAAATGAGGATGAGGATATGGCAATTAAACTGATTTTACTGATTGTATTTTTCGGGGTGATGGTTTATGTGGGCATGTATTCCAGGAAGCACGCGACCAGCGTGGACGGATTTGTCCTGGGCGGACGCAGCGTGGGGCCCTGGCTGACGGCGTTTGCATACGGAACCTCCTATTTTTCTGCGGTGGTCTTTGTCGGGTATGCCGGACAGTTCGGGTGGAAGTACGGACTTTCCTCTACCTGGATCGGCCTGGGAAACGCCGTGATCGGAAGCCTTCTGGCCTGGGTGGTGCTGGGAAGAAGGACGAAGGTTATGACCCAGCATCTGAAATGCAAGACCATGCCGGACTTTTTCGGAGAGCGGTACGGAAGTGATGCGTTAAAGGTTACGGCTTCCCTGATCGTATTTATTTTTCTGATTCCCTATACGGCTTCTGTTTACAACGGACTGTCCAGGCTGTTCGGGATGGCGTTTCACATCCCCTATACGGTCTGCGTGATCGTGATGGCCGTGTTTACCGCGGTGTATGTGATCCTGGGAGGCTACATGGCAACCGCCATCAATGATTTCATTCAGGGGATCATCATGCTGGTGGGGATTGCGGCGGTGATCGGCGCAGTCTTAAGCGGGCAGGGAGGTTTCCTGCATGCCATCCAGACCATGGCACAGATTCCCAGCGATGTACCGGTGACCCAGGGACAGCCGGGGGCCTTCACTTCCTTTTTCGGGCCGGATCCGCTGAACCTGCTTGGGGTTGTCATACTGACCTCCCTTGGAACCTGGGGACTGCCCCAGATGATCGGAAAATTTTACGCCATCAAGGATGAAAAGGCGATCAATACGGGAACCGTGATCTCTACACTGTTTGCGGTGGTGGTGTCCGGAGGATGCTATTTCCTTGGAGGCTTTGGACGGCTGTTCGACAACGCGTCCCTCTATAACGAAGAAACCGGCGCGGTGATCTATGACAGCATCATTCCCTATATGCTGTCCACACTGCCGGATATCCTGATCGGGATCGTGGTGGTACTGGTGCTGTCTGCGTCCATGTCCACCCTGTCCTCCCTGGTGCTGACATCCAGCTCCACCATGACGCTGGATCTGCTCAAGGACCGAGTTATGAAGGACATGAGCGAGAAGAAGCAGGTGGTGACCATGCAGGTACTGATCGTGTTCTTCATCGTGGTATCTGTGGTGATCGCACTGAATCCGCCTACATTTATCGCGCAGCTCATGGGGATCTCCTGGGGCGCGCTGGCAGGCGCGTTTCTGGCTCCGTTTTTGTACGGACTGTACTGGAAGGGGGTAAGCAGGGCTGCAGTGTGGGCAAGCTTTGCAACAGGGGTAGGCATTACCGTGTCGAATATGTTTATCGGATACATCGCATCCCCCATCAATGCGGGAGCGGCCGCTATGATCGCGGGACTGATCGTGGTGCCGGCGGTAAGCCTGGTAACACCCAAGCAGGAGAAGGAAAAGGTGGATGCGATCTTCGTATGCTATGACGAGAAGGTGACGATCACAAAGAAACGTTCGCTGGAAGCGAATTAGTGGAAGAGTTTTTTGAAAGGCAGCGCCGGAAGGGTACTGCCTTTTTGTATATCATCGTTTGCGGAAAAGCTGCCGGCGGCAGGTTTTCCGTATAGAAAAAGACCTCCAAGTGCATAAAATCAATAAACCAATAAAAAACCTATCAATATCGGCTTGATAGGTTTTTTATTGGTTTATTGATTTTACAAATAATGGAAGTCCAGTAAAACCGACAGTCTGACAGAGCAGATAACGGGAATCGAACCCGCCTCTCCAGCTTGGGAAGCTAGCATTCTACCAATGAACTATATCTGCACATCAATCATTATAATACTGAATGACTGGAAATGCAAGGGAAAATGTAAAAAAATTAAAAGACTGAAAATTTATGGATATCATAGATATAATCAGAAAAATAAATAAAAAACAAACATAAAATTTTCTTGTAGACAGACGGGGAGTATGGTAAGATAGAGACAGCCGCAACACGCGGCGGGGTTTCTGTACAGCGGTTCTTGCTGTACGGCAGGATTTCTGCTTTATATCATCTGATATTCATTGAGAATCCCCTGATGCATATGGAGAAGAGAACAAGAGAAGAAAACGACAGGAAGCGCGGCGGGAAAAGTGGGTCTGCCGGTTTTCCTTCGAACCTGGAAAGGCGGTGGAGAGAATGGTTTAAAAGAGAAAAAATATTTGTGGTTGACATTTTGCGGGAAATATAATAAGATAAGAAAAGAACGAACAATTGTTCGAAAAGAGGAGAATGGATTATGGCAAATGTAGTTGAAGATAAGAAAAAAGCATTGGATGCGGCAATCGCGAAGCTGGAGAAGGATTTTGGAAAAGGTACGGTGATGAAGCTGGGGGATTCCAGCGCCCATGTGAACGTGGAGACCGTGCCTACCGGGTGTCTGAGCCTGGATCTTGCGCTGGGGCTGGGCGGAGTGCCCAAGGGACGTGTGATCGAGGTCTACGGGCCTGAGTCCAGCGGTAAGACCACGGTCACCTTACATATGGTTGCAGAAGTACAGAAGAGGGGCGGGATTGCCGGTTTCATTGATGCGGAGCATGCGCTGGACCCGGTATACGCCAAGAACATCGGCGTGGATATCAACGAGCTCTATATCTCCCAGCCGGACAGCGGAGACCAGGCGCTGGAGATCGCGGAGACGATGGTTCGCTCCAATGCCATTGACATCATCGTCATCGACTCGGTTGCGGCTCTGGTGCCCCGGCAGGAGATTGAGGGGGATATGGGGGACAGCCACGTAGGACTGCAGGCGCGTCTGATGTCCCAGGCGCTTCGGAAGCTGACCCCGGTGATCAGCAAGTCTAACTGCGTCGTGATCTTCATCAACCAGCTCCGTGAGAAGGTGGGGGTAATGTTCGGGAATCCGGAGACCACCACAGGCGGCCGCGCTTTGAAGTTCTACGCTTCCGTCCGGATGGACGTGCGCAAGATTGAGACATTGAAGCAGAGCGGGGAGATGGTGGGGAACCGTACCCGGATCAAGATCGTGAAGAATAAGATCGCACCTCCCTTCAAAGAGGCGGAGTTTGACATTATGTTCGGAAAAGGTATCTCCAGATCCGGGGATATCCTGGATTTGGCGGCCAACATCGACGTGATCAAGAAGAGCGGCTCCTGGTACGCTTATGAAGGGAACAAGATCGGCCAGGGACGTGAGAATGCCAAGACTTACCTGGAGACCAATCCGGAGGTCATGGAGGAGATCGAGAAGAAGGTGCGGGAGCATTACAGCCTGGAAGAGCCGGCTGAGGTCGGCGGAGCTGACGATTTGAAATTAAAGCCCAAGGGAAGCGCATCGGGAAAGGCCGAGGAGAAGAGCGGGGAAAAGGCATCAGGCAAGTCTGCATCGAAGAGCGCCCCAAAGCCGGAGGATAAGGCTGCTTCCAAAGCCGAGTCGAAGGATGAGGGAAAAGAGGAGTAAGCCAGCTGTAAACTGTACGACACGGTTGGGGCGTCCCCAAAGTGAGGTTTGTGTATGATTGTAACAAAAGTCGAAGCATTGACAAAGGCGAAGTACAGGGTGGATCTGGACGGAGAGTTTGCCTTTGTATTATATAAGAGGGAACTGCAGCATTTCGGAATCCGGGAAGGGGAAGATCTGGAAGAAAAGACCTGTATGCAGATCCGAAAGGATGTGGTTCTCAAGCGGGCGAAGCTGCGCGCCATGCACCTGCTTACGGATATGGCACGGACAGAATCGGGCCTGCGGGAGAAGCTCAGGCAGGGGCTCTATCCGGAGGATATCGTGGAGGACGCGCTTGCCTATGTCCGCTCCTTCGGATATCTGGACGACCTGCGGTATGCGGAGCACTTTATTGAGAGCAGGAAGGATCAAAAGAGCAAAAAAGAGATCTACGCCCTGCTCTGCAGTAAAGGCGTGCCGCCGGAGCAGATCCGGGAGGCGTTCGAAAGCTGTTATCCCGAAGAAGGGGAGCAGGACGCCATCCGCCGGATTCTGGAGAAGAAGCGGGTGGACCCGGAACATGCCTCCAGGGAAGAGATCAGGAAGCTCTGCGGATATCTGTCCAGAAAAGGCTTTCGATATGAGGAGATCAGCAGGGCGCTTAAGGCATTTGACATCCCGTTTTAACCGCATTTTTAAAACCTTTACCAAAAATCTGACAAGAATGCTTGACAGAGTTGTGAAAACAGTATAAAATTTAACTGTTGTATTTCTTTAAATGTACAATGAAAATTGAATAAGGAGGTGCTCCTGTGCCAATACCAATAGCATGGTGTATTGTTATTGCTGTAGCCCTCGCGTTGATAACAGGCGTTGTCACCTATCGTGCCACAGTCTCCAAGCTGAAGAATGATGCGAACTCGAAGATCGGGAATGCGGAGACCAGGGCGAGAGAGATCATCGACGATGCCGTGAAAACTGCTGAAGCAGCGAAGAAGGAAGCTCTGCTGGAGGTCAAAGAAGAGTCCATCCGGACGAAGAATGACCTTGAGAAGGAGACGAAGGAGAGGCGAACCGAACTGCAGCGCTATGAGAAGCGCGTGTTAGCGAAGGAAGAGTCTGTCGATAAACGTGCAGATGCAATGGAACATCGCGAAGCAAAATTTACAGCGCGGGAAGAGCAACTGAAGCAGAGAGAGATCAAAGTGGAGGAGCTCGAACAAAAGAGAGTACAGGAACTGGAAAGAATCTCAGGACTTACCTCCGAACAAGCAAAAGAATATCTGTTGAAAACTGTTGAAGATGATGTGAAGCATGACACGGCCAGGATGGTCAGGGATCTGGAGATGCAGGCGAAGGAAGACGCAGACAAGCGGGCAAAAGAGTACGTTGTCAACGCAATCCAGAGATGCGCGGTGGATCATGTGGCTGAGACCACAATCTCAGTCGTACAGCTTCCAAGCGATGAGATGAAGGGAAGGATTATCGGCAGGGAGGGACGGAACATCCGTACTCTTGAGACGCTGACAGGTGTAGAACTGATCATAGACGATACGCCCGAAGCAGTCGTACTGTCCGGTTTTGATCCGATTCGCAGAGAGGTTGCAAGGATTGCGCTGGAACGTCTGATCGTAGACGGCCGTATCCATCCGGCAAGGATCGAGGAGATGGTGGAAAAGGCGCAGAAGGAAGTGGATGTAATGATCCGGGAAGAAGGAGAAGCGGCGGCGCTGGAAGTTGGCGTGCCGGGAATCCATCCGGAGTTGATCCGCTTGCTGGGACGTATGAAGTTCCGTACAAGCTACGGGCAGAACGCGTTGCGGCATTCTATCGAGGTTGCGCAGCTTTCCGGTCTGCTGGCCGGGGAGATCGGGCTGGATGTCCGTATGGCGAAGCGTGCGGGTCTTTTACATGACATCGGGAAATCCATCGACCACGACGTGGAGGGATCACATATCCAGATTGGCGCGGATCTCTGCAGGAAGTATAAGGAATCCCCGACAGTGATCAATGTGGTGGAATCCCACCACGGAGATGTAGAGCCCCAGACTTTGATTGCGTGTGTGATCCAGGCTGCTGACACGATTTCGGCGGCAAGGCCGGGGGCCAGAAGAGAAACCATCGAAACATACACAAACAGATTAAAACAATTAGAAGAGATCACCAATCATTTTAAAGGTGTAGACAAGTCTTTTGCTATTCAGGCAGGTAGAGAGATTCGAGTTATGGTAGTTCCGGAGCAGGTATCGGATGATGATATGGTACTTATGGCCAGGGATATTGCAAAGCAGATTGAGTATGAGTTGGAATATCCGGGGCAGATTAAGGTAAATGTGATCCGCGAATCGCGGGTGACTGACTATGCGAAGTAGCAGTGATCGAACCGGCTTATGAAAGTACAGCCCTTGTCGTAAGACAGGGGCTTTTCTTTACACGATCGCAGGGAATCCCGGATGAAAAACAAAAACAGGAGCAGACATTATGAGTGAACAGATCAAACGTATAAAAAGAGAATTGAAGTATAAAGGGACCATCCTTGAATTTTATCAGGATACAATGGAGATCAACGGGAGCCATACGGCGCTGTGGGATTTCATCAAACATAAAGGGGCGGCGGCTGTGGTACCGGTGACGAAGGATGGAAAGATCCTGATGGTCAGGCAGTACCGGAACGCGCTGGACAGATATACCCTGGAGATCCCGGCGGGAGCGCTGGACGCGGAGGATGAACCGGGAATCGTGTGCGCGGGGCGGGAGCTGGAAGAAGAGACCGGATACCGCTGCGAGAACCTGGAATGGCTGCTCACACTCCGCACGACGGTGGCTTTCTGCAACGAGAGAATCGAAGTCTATGTGGCAAGAAACCTGATCCCTTCCAAACAGCATCTGGATGAGGACGAGTTCATTGACCTGGAAGCCTTCACGATTGAGGAACTGAAAGAAAAGATCTTTTCCGGAGAGATTGAGGACGGCAAGACCGTATCCTCCCTGCTTGCATATGCGGCTAAGTATACCTGAAATAGTATTGCGTGATGAACGGTGAAGCCTGCATCTGCTGTTTCTGCCTGTACGGTATGGCATTAATCGGTGATACAGCCGCATTGTCTCTTCCCTTGGCATTGCCAATGAGAAAATTCTGCGGAGTTGCATTAAACGTTACTATTCACAGTCGGATAAAAATAGTAACATGAAACCCGCTGCAAGGTTCGCAGGAGTTTCTTCGGGTCAGGCATTTACGAACCATGACCGGCATATAATGAAGTATCGGGACGATGGGAGGAAATTCTGTGAAGATACTTCATTCCAAGAAGCAGATGCTGGCATTTTTTCTGCCGGGATTTCTGCTGGGGATCTTATATGTCAACTTTATAGTAAAACAGTATATCGCGGAGCCGGGAATTTTCAGCACCTATTTTCTCAGGCAGTATGCGGCTGTGGACATTATCGCAGGGGAATATATGCTGTATCTGGTGAGGGTGCGCCTGTTTCCGGCTGCGCTGCTGGCCGGCCTGGCATTTACCAGGATGCGGAAAATTGCGGCAGTCATTTTCCTGCTTTGGACGGGCTTTTCCAGCGGGATGCTGCTGACCATGGCCGTGGTGGGCATGGGCGTGAAGGGGATCATCCTCTGCGTCGTGGGGATTCTGCCCCATTTCCTGTGCTATATCCCGGCCTGCATCGTAGTGCTCTGGTACTGCTGGATGTATCCCAGAAACCGGTGGAACCGCCAGAAAACGGTGTTTGTGGCCCTGATGCTGATGATGGGGCTGATCCTGGAGTCCTATGTCAATCCGGTATGGATGAAAGCATTTTTAGGCATTCTTTAAAATAAGAAAACGAGAGAGGAAACAGATCTATGGAGGGAAATATACTGATTGTGGATGATGAAAAGGAAATTGCGGACCTGATCGAAGTCTGCCTTCAGAATGACGGTTATACGGTACAGAAGTGCTATAACGGTATAGAAGCCCTGAAATATATCGAATCAAAGCCCTTTGACCTGGCCATTTTGGATGTCATGCTTCCGGATATCGACGGATTTCGGATCTGCCAGAAGATCCGGGAACGGTATTATTACCCCATTATCATGCTGACTGCCCGGGGAGAGGATATGGATAAGATCATGGGTCTGACCATCGGGGCGGACGATTATATTACAAAGCCCTTTAACCCGCTGGAGGTGGTGGCAAGGGTTAAGACCCAGCTTCGGCGGTATGTGCAGTATAACCAGGGCGCAGCCTCTAAGGAGGATCGCGCGCAGCCGGCAGAGGAGTATGATATCCGGGGTCTGGTGATCAACAAAAATACCCATAAATGTACGCTGTATGGAAGGGAAATTGCGCTGACGCCCATTGAGTTTTCCATTCTCTGGTATCTGTGCGGGCAGCGGGGAAATGTGATCTCCTCCGAGGAGCTGTTCGAGAAAGTCTGGGGGGAAGCCTATATTGACAACAACAATACCGTAATGGCGCACATCGGGAGGCTGCGGGAAAAGTTAAAAGAACCCGCCAGGCATCCAAAATTCATAAAAACAGTGTGGGGAGTGGGGTATACGGTTGAATAAGAGAAGAGGAACAGGCAGAGAAGAGAAGCAGAAGAGAGACAGCAGCCAGTACAGGCAGATGCGGATGACGATATTTTTTCGTACAATGCTGCTCCTGTTTGCGGATTTGGTTCTGCTGTATATTTTTGTGGATGCTTTTTTGCGGGGACGGTTTGCGAACTGGGTGGTTGGATTTCTGGACCGCGTGGTTTTCCGGGATTATAACAGAGCACTGGACCTTTATCAGCAGGTGTTTCGAAACTATATGGAATGGTTTATGGCATTCGCCTTTTTCGCAGTGTTTCTCGTCAGCTTGTGGATCTATCTGAAGAGTTTTACAAAATATTTTTACGAGATCAACCGCGGCATTGACGCCCTGGTGGAGGAACTCTCCGGAGAAATTATCCTTTCGCCGGAACTGGCCCTGACAGAGCGGAAGATCAATCACATCCGGCATACTTTGGAGCGGCGGAAGTCGGAAGCGGCAGCGGCGGAGCAGCGGAAAAACGACCTGGTGGTCTATCTTGCCCACGATCTGAAAACGCCGCTGACCTCCGTGATCGGATATCTGACCCTGCTGCGGGACGAGGGGCAGATCTCGGAGGAGCTGAGAGAAAAATATCTGTCCATTTCCCTGGAAAAGGCGGAACGGCTGGAAGATCTGATCAATGAATTTTTTGAAATCACCCGGTTCAGCCTGTCAGGCATTACGCTGGAATATAGCAATGTGAACCTGACCCGGCTGCTGGAACAGCTTACCTACGAATTTCGGCCCATGCTGTTGGAGAAGAACCTGTCCTGCAGCCTGGAGGCGGCGCCGGATATCCCGTTGAGGTGCGATGTGAACCAGATGCAGCGTGTTTTTGACAACCTTCTGAGAAATGCGGTCAACTACAGCTTTGAAGGCGGGACAATCCGAATCTGCGTGCAGCAGGAGGGAGAACAGCTCAGGATCAGTTTTTTCAACCGCGGCAATACGATCCCGAAGGAAAAGCTGGATCGGATCTTTGAACAGTTCTACCGTCTAGATTCCGCGCGGAGCTCCCGAAGCGGCGGCGCGGGCCTGGGACTTGCCATTGCGAAAGAGATCGTAGAACTGCACCAGGGGACGATTGCGGCCAGGAGCGAGGACGAGAGCATCGAATTTGAGGTGACGATCCCGGGCGGTGCGGCTTGAATGACCCGGACGGGGAGGGAAGCGTCTGTCCGGTATGAACCTTCGATTCGGCCTGTTAAGAAAATCCTAAGATGAAATTTTAAAAAGCCCGTATTTATGGGCTTTTTCGTTGTATTTGTCGCTAACGTGTCACTAACGTAAGTAAATTTATGTGCTGTTTTTTACAGGAATTTCAATCTTTTCAATTTCTCTGCGGAGTTCTTCAACCGTCCTGTGTCCATAGATCTTATTTGTAATATCCTGGAAAGCATGTCCAAGCATACGCTTCCGATCATTTTCATTCACCTGATATTTTTCACAGAGCATGGAGAATGTGTGCCTGGCATCATGGGGAGTATGTCTCTGTATCCCGATCCGTTCCAGAGTTTCATACATCCTGTTCCGAAAGGTACCTGGAGTTACATCGAGAATTACATCCTGATTCTTTGTACGGCGCTTCACTAGCGAATAGATTCCGGAGTGTATCGGGACAATGCGGTCTTTTCCGGCATCAGTCTTTACTCCGCCCCGGAAATATTTTTCTTTCAGATTTACCTCAATGGCTTCATACGCTTTTATCCGGTACCCGGAATAGCACATGATTAGAAGAAATTCCACGACAGGATCCTCCTTGTGCTGCCAGAGTATTGCAAGCTCATCCTCAGAAAATGGGATGCCGTGTTCGTCATCCTCTGCCTTCTTTATCTTGACATGTACAGAATAATCCTTTTCACAGAGCTCAAACTTTTCAGAATAAGCGTACATCTGGTGGAAGAGGGACAGGATCAGCTCTAAAGATGAATGCTTTTTTGGGCAATTATCTATGACGTTCTGCAGGTCAGCAAAAGGCTTGTCATGTAATTCGGCGCAATTTTTGAAAGCTGCACGGGTGGAATTCATACTTGCCTTGGAATATGTCTTTTTCGAATCCTCATATTTATCTCTATAAAATCCCTCATACACTTCCGCAAAGGTAGCGGTTTTCTCTTTGTTCTGTTCAACCCTTGCTGACTGCAGGTAATCCAACAGGATATTGTCCATGGCGCTGTTCAGGGTTCGGCTCTGATCGAAGCCGTTCAGGGTACGCTCAAATCCCGGGTAATAGGTTCCAGCATGCCAGGCAGTCAGTACGGCGAACCCCTTCATGTAATCGTCCACGTAACAGATCGCTTTCACGGGGGCGTACTGGCCGGGGGCGATCAGATCTGTGGCAGGCGGATAGATGCCATAGGGATTCCGGCGCTTTCCGGACAGTTTTTTGATGGAGCCGTAGCCGTTTGGGAGTTTGGGGTATTTCTTTTTACGTGCCATGGTATCATCTCCGGATGAATCTGAAAGCCGTTCCTGTTGGCGCAGGGGCGGTTTTCTATATTAAATCAGATATGCATATGCTTAAATCTTCATAAATGCAAACAGGGATCGTATTATCAAAGCTATATTGTATATTTTTTTCATCATATTCAAAATCAAATACATTTACAACATGCGTTATAGGGTTGACAATCCAATACTCCCGAACACCAGCTTTTTGATAGAGCCATAGCTTTTTCAGATAATCCAGGCTTTGTGTACTGGGGGAAATGATTTCAATAATCCAGTCGGGGGCGCCGTCACATCCGCGGTCAGATAGTTTGCTTTTGTTGCAAATAACACTGATATCGGGTTCAACCCAAGTGCTGTCGTCTGCATTAAGATTCACTGCAAATGGGGCTGGGTATACTTCACAGGAACCAGATTTATTCTTTATGTGATTATGAATTACTGATGCCAGCTCCATGACCAGCTTTTGATGTATCCGATTCGGCGGTGCCATGGCATACAGCTTCCCATCGATCAGCTCCGCACGCTGGCCGTCCGGAAGGTTCCAATAGTCTTCTGATGTGTAAACTTGTTTTTGTGGTAATGGCATGTGGTCACGTCCTTTCAATATTGTTTTGATTAACATTGATGTCTGAAAACTTTTATATCCAATATTACACACATTTTCTGCATCAGAATCATTCATATAAAGCATTCGCGATAAATACATTCCTATTTTATAAATTTTATGGTTTAGTCCCAGTTTATTGCTTCATGTGGAATTGTTCCGTTTTCAGCTCTGTCTTTTCTGCCTTCCAAAAGAGCTTCAATCTCATCTGGTTCGGGCTTTACCTCTGGAATGAATTTTATAATAACCCTATAAAGAACATCAATATCATTTTCTGGAACTAATTCAATTAAATTTTTCAGTGTTTCTTTGCTCATGCTATGCCTCCCTATAATTTTTTATAAGCCTGACCTCTGGGTATTATATTATCAATAAAAATTTTGTCATCTTCCATTGAAAATAGTACCCTTAAATCCCCAACGCGAAGCCGGTAACCATCATCTACGCCTTGCAATTTTTTGACGTCTCCAAATGGAATTTTTTCAATTGCGCTCTTTAATCTCTTCTTTGTTGGTTTGTCAGCAGAATTTATATATTTAACTGCTTTTTTGCTATATTGTATTTGCATTATTCTTTCAATCCTCCCCTTTAGATATAGAATATTATGTCATACCATTTTCATCACTGTAGGATAGGGGATGAAGCATATAGTATAATTATCAATGCTTTTCATCGTTCCATATTTATCCTGGTAGCATTCTATACATTCCAGAAGATATTCTTCGGTCACGTTCAATTATAATCTTTTGTAGATGTCCCCGCGGTTGTCTATTTCTTCCACAGATATTATTTTGATTATTTCATCGACAGTATATAAAATTCTCATATTTCCGACTCTCATCCCTATATATGTTATGACCTTGCAATTTTTTTTATATCTGTTCCTTCTGGCAGTTTGTATATTGCGATTAACAATCGTTCTTGGTTTTTTCTGGGTTGTTTTTTAAGAAACTTTTCAGCAGCTTTTTGGATGATAATTTTATATTTCATAGTTTTACTCCTAATTCAGATGCTAGCGTTTCTATTGGAATACCGTGGCCGTCATTTATCTTTTTTGCATGCTCTATCATTTCTAAATCCCATTCATCCGGCTCTATTTCCTCAATGTTAGTCTTTTCAATGCCCATAATAAGATTTGCGACATATGCGAGTTTATAATCCGGCAGCCGGTCTATAATCTGTTTTAACTGTTCTTTTTCACTCATAATACAATCTCCTTTCTTACTTGGA
Organism: Schaedlerella arabinosiphila; assembly: GCF_003885045.1. Lineage (GTDB taxonomy): Bacteria > Bacillota > Clostridia > Lachnospirales > Lachnospiraceae > Schaedlerella > Schaedlerella arabinosiphila. The sequence continues at coordinate 1,424,685 of NZ_RHJS01000002.1, forward strand.
TTTTAATAAATTGGTTATACCTCAACCTTCCCAATTACCTTTCCTATCAGCCGAACCTTTTCATCTCCCGGTATATCATCATAATTCTTATTTCTGGATATCAGGCCATCTTCGCCAAGTTCTTTCAGGAAGCATTCATTCCCTATGGTGAAGATGCCTACATCGCCGTTCCTAAGGTATTCCACTTTCCGGACGTAGAGCTTTTCACCGTCATGGTAATCTGGCTCCATGGATTCGCCGCTTACCCCAATGATAAAATCAGCGCCTTCCACATAAGGGGCCTCGATCGTGTCCGTTGGGATGTCATCGAAGTAGAAACCGGTACCAGCGCAGGCGATCTTTCCGAGGTAGGGGTAGATGTGCGCGGTGGGGTCAGGCGCCGGTTCTTTTTCCAGTGACTCCATGCGCTCGACTTCTTTTTGAAGTACTGTATCTACCATGTCTCTTCCGTGAGGGTCGAGAGTGCGGTATTGTTCTATCATATTTTGTTCGGAAGAGCGTAATCGGAAAGTATGTAGTACTTCTTTTTCATCTGTTAATTCCATCAGATAATCAACAGAAACGTTAAAGAAATCTGAAATCAGCTTTAAAAAGGTATGACCTGGTTCGGTTGCATTTAGCTCATAGTTTCTAAGGGTAAATTTAGAAATTCCTAATTCTTGCGCTAATGCTTCTCTTGTGTATCCGTGTTCTTTTCTTGTCTTTATAAGTCTATCGCCAAAACTCATACGCTGTGCACCTCCTTACGGTTTGATTATATGTAATAAATTTCAAAATGTCAACATAAATGTACCAAAAAAAGATACATATTTTCAAAAAAAGTATTGATATGTATCTGAAAAAAGTGTATAAAGATAATAAAAGGTACTTGAAACAGATAGATAACGATGAAAGGAGGGTACCTAATGCTGGTAAATGTTGAGGCCGAAAGAGTAAGAAATCAATTCACTAAAGAAGATTTATCTGAAAAACTAAATGTTTCTCTGAAAACCTATTATAACTGGATAAATGAAGAAAGAGATGTGCCAAGTAAGAAATTAAAACAAATGGCAATAATCTTCGGAACAAGTATGGATTATCTTATGCAAGGGTGTGTCAGTGTGGAAGAGAAGGAGGTGGTGTGAGAGAAGGGGTGCATAAAATCAAGTATGATGTAGAAGGAAATAAAACAGTTATGGATTTATATTATGAAACTGGTTGTGTATTCAGAGAAACATATATTGACGGGAAATTAATATCTATTGAATGTCCAAAAGAGAAAAATAAGGAAAGTTTAATTGCTTCCAGTATTCGTAAACTAATTTTACATGTGCAAAATAAGCGGGGAGGAATGAAGCATGAAGGAGAGAAGAAAAGCCTGGATACAGTTGATCACGGGAATCATTTTACTGCTGTGCATGTTTTGTACTCCTGAATTTGCGGTACTGGTATTCATCGGACTGGTTGTTTTCTACATTGGGAAGAGATTATGGCACGTTCCGATCGGGACGATCAAAAGGAAAAGAAAATAAGATTGTAAAAACCACCTGTTTTGAATCAGGTGGTTTTTTTGAACATTTTTTATCCAGGAGAGAGACAGGGCTATATTCGTATTTTGGAAATAAGGGCTTCCTGTAAAACTTGCGAGAAGTTTAAATCCATTGCAACAGCGGCTTCATTTAGCCATTCAGGAATGGTGAGAGTTTTTTTCACCGATCGGTTATTGTACATTTTCCTGTATTCTAAAGTATCGCAGGCAATAAAATTTATAAATTCATTATCTGAAAGAGAAATGGAGGATTCACTGGACGGAAATGGTATTTCCCTTCCATCTTTTTCATATTCATAAAGGACAAGAGCAAGGGCATCTTCTGCCATTGCAATGGAATCGACCATATCGTCACCGCAGGTATAACAACCTTCCAGATCAGGAAACTTGATGGAGAATCCTCCATCTTCCTCTGGAGTAAAAACTGCAGGATAAGCATATTTTGCCATGATTAAAACTCCTTTCTATTAAGAGAAGAATGGGGAATTATTGGATTCCCGCATCTTCCAGAATGCTTTTTTGTGTTCCGGACTTTATTTCATCCTTGTGCCTTGGAATTGAAAATTTTTTGTTGGATATCGGGCTGTACCAGATGTCATGACGCTTGCCATGCCTGAGAAGATAGCAGCCATTTTTCTTAAGTATTTTTAGTAGCTCCGAGGTTTTCATACATGCTCCTTTCTATAATTGAATTATAGTACGTGTGAATACGTATGTCAAGAAAAAGGAATTAGTTTTTTAACCGAAATTTATGTAGAAAAAAACAAAAACAGCGAAAAGCAGATACCACTCAGAAATGGGTGGTGTTTTCATGTAGATAAGGCAGGTGAAAAAATTGGCGGCAAAAAAGATAGGCGCCCTGATTACGCTGGACGGTGAAAAAGAGTTTAACCAGAATGTCACAAGCTGCAACAAGACATTATCCTCCTTAAAATCAGAAATGGGACTGGTGAAAGCGCAGTGTGAAGGGCAGCAGAGAAAGGAAGAAGAAGTCCGCAAAGGCTTAGAGCACGCAAAGCAGAATTATGAGAAGGTGGCTGACGGCCTTTCTGTTCTGAACAAAGAGCAGGACACTCATACGAAGAGAGTGGAGGAGCTGAAAGCAGAGTATAAGACCGCCACGGATCGGCTGGAGGAGATGACGAAGGCGGGGGATGCTTCTGAGGATGCTATGAAAGCCCAGGAAGAAGCGGTGAACGCCTTGTCCCAGGAACTGAAAAAGGAAGAGGCGGCACTGAAAGAAGTCAATGCCGCCATTTCCAAAGGAGAGCAGAACTATAAGACTGCGGGAAACAAGATCCGGGACTGGGAGACGAAGCTGAACACGGCGGAAGCCCAGACCATTCGCGCATCTGCGGCGCTGAATAAAAATGCGGCTTATATGGATGAAGCCCGCAATTCCACGGACAAATGCGCTTCCTCTATTGATGAGTTCGGGAAAGAAGTCAAGAAAGCGGAAGCAGTGACTGTTGACTTTGGTACAGTTGTAAAGACAAACCTGGTCAATTCGATGGTCAATGTGGTAAAAGATACCGCGGTATCCGCGGCGCAGTCCATGATGAGCCTGGAAACAGCGCAGAAGCAGTTCCGGGCAAGCACAGGAGCGACCACGGAAGAGATGCGGATCTACAAGTTCGTCATGGATGACCTGCACCGGAATAATTATGGGGAAGATATCAACGATGTGGCGCAGTCTATGGCGTTGGTCAGACAGTATACCGGAGAACTGGACGCATCCAAGATCCGGGATATGACGGAAAATGGAATTGCCATGCGGGACGTGTTTGGGATGGACTTGGGCGAGACGATCAAGGGCGTGATAAGCCCGAAGCCGGACAGTGACTGAATGGTAAGGTGTGCCGATTCCGGCAGCCGCCCGGCAGGGCGTGCAGGTTCGAATCCTGTCTGTCTGGCGGAGTTTATTAAGAAGAACGAGCAATAATGTGTCCTTATTTGCACACAAGAAAAGATAACTGACAGCCCGGAATAAAGTTCAATTCCGGGCCGAAGATTTTGTCGCTAATTTGTCGCTAACGTATTTAAAGTTTATTCATATTTTCATAAAGTGAAAAGAGGTTATCAATGTTCCGAAAGCCCAGTATTTACAAGGGATTGCGGTAAAATTATTGTAATATCGTCGAGTGTCTGAAATAATACTTATGTTAAGAAAATCCTAAGAATTTCGGAATAAAAAAGTAGGAAAACATTCGGAATAAACAAAAAAACAGCACTCTTTATTTTGATACAATTTCTGTGTCAGAACAAAGGGTGCTGTTTTTGCATATGAAAAAGCGCGTTGAGAGGAGCTCTTTTTCCTCCATTGCATCAAACAGGCCTTGTGCAAGGCGCGGCGCGCCCTGCTGTATGACTGGATGTATGGATATAGGAGGAGAATAAAAATGGATAAAAAAACAATCGCTGTCATTTTTGGAGGATGCTCCACGGAATATGAGGTATCGCTGCAGTCCGCATGTTCGGTTCTGGCGAACCTGGACGCCGAAAAGTATGAGGCAGTCAAGATCGGGATCACCAGACAGGGGGACTGGTACCGCTACAACGGCGGCATTGCGCAGATTCAGAATGATTCCTGGCACAGGGATGGGGGGAATCTGACTCCTGCGGCGGTGTCCCAGAGCCGGACCCGGCCCGGCCTGCTGGAACTGCGTCCAGAGGGGATCAAAAGGATTCGGCTGGATCTGGCATTTCCTGTGCTGCACGGAAAAAACGGGGAGGACGGCACGGTACAGGGGCTGTTTGAACTGGCAGGCATTCCGGTGGTGGGATGCGGCACCTTGTCCTCCGCACTGTGCATGGACAAGGATCTGGCCCACCGGCTCGCTGCAGGGGCGGGGATCGCGGTGCCTAAGTCGGTGACTCTCTCCAGATGCAGCACAGAGGACTTGAGAGAAGCGGTAAAGGGACTGGCCTATCCCCTGTTTGTAAAACCGGCCAGGGCAGGATCCTCCTTCGGGATCACGAAGATTTCCGGGGAAGCGGAGCTGAAACCGGCTCTCAGGCTTGCCCTGGAGCACGACGACAAGGTGGTAATTGAGGAGGGCATCGACGGCTTTGAGGTGGGCTGCGCGGTGCTGGGAACAAAGGAGCTGCTTGTAGGAAGGGTGGATGAGATCGAGCTGACCGACGGATTTTTCGATTATACGGAGAAATATACACTGAAAACATCCAGCATCCATATGCCGGCCAGAATCAGCAGGGAGGATGAAGAGCGGATTCAGGAGGCCGCAAAGACCATATACCGGGCGCTGGAATGCTCCGGATTTGCCCGGGTAGACATGTTTTTCAACGGTGCGGGGGAGATCGTTTTTAACGAAGTGAATACCATTCCAGGGTTCACCGCCCACAGCCGTTATCCAAATATGATGAAAGGAATCGGCCTGACCTTCGGGGAACTGCTGGACAGGCTGCTGGGACTGTACGAATGATGCATATCAAACTGTCGGAAGAAAAAATATACGAAGGAAGCCTGCTTCTGGTCAACGCGGACCACCCCCTGCGGGAGTGCGGGGAGGAACGGCTGCTGCCGGTCAACACGGAATATCCCGACGTCCTGATGATGCGGGAGGCGGTGTATATTCTGCACCTGATTTTTGAAAAGCTTGGCTGCGGGGACGCCATTGTGCCGGTAAGCGGCTACCGCTCCGCAGCGGAACAGACCGAGATCTTCCAGACGTCCCTGGAGGAAAACGGGGAGGAATTTACCCGCAGATTTGTGGCGGTTCCCAATCACAGCGAGCACCAGACCGGGCTGGCGGTGGATCTGGGATTAAAGCAGGAGGTCATAGACTTTATCTGCCCGGAATTTCCCTACGAGGGGATCTGCGGCCAATTCCGCAGGACGGCTCCGGGCTACGGTTTCATCGAGCGCTATCCGAAGGGGAAGGAAGAAGTCACGGGAATCGGACATGAGCCATGGCATTTCCGGTATGTGGGGTATCCCCACTCCGAGATCATGAGCCGGCACGGTTTTACGCTGGAGGAATACATGACGTTTATCAGGCAGTATTCTCCCGGCAGCCCGCTGCGGTGGATGAAGGGAAGCCGGCCTGCGGAAATCTTTTTTATACAGGCAGACAAACAGGGGACGACGGAGATCGAGCTGCCTGAGGATTCGCTCTATATGGTATCCGGAAACAACGTGGACGGGTTTATCGTGACCATTCCGCTGCCGGCAGCGGGCGCGCCGGGGGATCTGTAAAACAAAGACGGAAATTGTCCCCACACGGAAAGACTGCCGCCTTTCTATATACTATCAAATTGGAGATGAGAATATGAACGACAGAACAGCATATACAGGAATTGATTATTTTCGGCTGGGGGCGGCGCTGCTTGTGATTGCAATCCACACCTCTCCCCTGGCCTCCATAAGCGAAGGGGCGGATTTTTTTCTGACACGGATCGCGGCCCGGGTGGCAGTGCCTTTTTTCATGATGGCATCGGGATTTTTCCTGATCTCCCAATATGCCTTCGACAACCGGAAACTAAAAACATTTCTCAAAAAAACGGCGGTGATCTATGGGATTTCCATCTTAGTCTGCCTTCCGCTGAACTTGTATAACGGATATTTTTCCGGGGCGCACCTTCTGCCGAAGCTGCTTCAAGACCTGATCTTCGACGGCACCCTTTATCACCTGTGGTATCTTCCCGCCTCCATGCTGGGGGCCGGGATTGCCTGGCTTGCCGTGAGAAAGCTGGGACTTAAAAAGGCGCTGCTGACGGCGCTGCTTCTCTATGGGATCGGGCTGTTTGGGGACAGCTATTACGGCCTGGCTGCGGGGATTTCGCCGCTGAACGGGTTTTACGGACAGCTTTTTGAGGTGATGGATTATACGAGAAACGGCCTCTTCTTTGCACCTGTATTTTTCGTGATGGGCGGAATGGCGGCGGAGGAATGTGCCCGGGGAAAAGGGTGTCCGCTGCAGTCCGCCGGGGCGGGCTTCTTCCTTTCCTTCCTGCTGATGTGCTGGGAGGGGACGCTGCTCCATGGAGCCGGCATTCCCAGACACGACAGCATGTACTTGTTTCTGCTGCCGTGTATGTACTTCCTGTTCCGGCTGCTCATTGCCTGGCGGGGAAGCCGCAGGGAAGGGCTGCGGACCTGTGCGCTTGTGCTCTATATCATCCATCCGGTTCTGATCGTGGGAGTCCGGCTTGGGGCGAAGCTCTCCGGCCTGGAAAAGCTGCTGATCGAGAACAGTCTGGTACATTTCCTGGCAGTCGTCCTTTTGTCCGCCGCAGTTGCCGTCGGAGCCGCAGCCCTGTCCAAGAGGAGGAAGCGAAACAGGGGCATTTCCCGGGTTCCCGGGAAGGAGAGGGCCTGGATCGAACTGGATTTGGACAATCTCAGGCACAATGCAGAAACCCTAAAAAAGGCAATGCAGCCAGGATGTGAGCTGATGGCAGTGCTGAAGGCACAAGCTTACGGGCACGGCATGTATGAGACGGCGGTGACGCTTGCCCGGATGGGCGTCCGTGCGTTTGCGGTGGCCACCATCGAGGAAGGAATCCGGCTGCGCCGCTATGGCATTTCCGGTGAAATCCTGATCCTGGGGTATACCCATCCGGAAAGGGCCGGGGAACTGGCCGGATACGACCTGACCCAGACTCTGATCGGGTATCAGTACGCCCGGCTTTTAAACCGGCAGAGGCGGCCTGTGAAGGTCCATATCAAGGTGGATACAGGAATGCACAGGCTGGGCTTCGACAAGGAGGACGCAGAAAAGATCGTCAGGGTATGTTCCATGAGAAACTTAAATATCCAGGGGATCTACACCCATCTCTGCGCGGCAGACAGCTTAAAACAGGAGGACGTGGGGTTTACCGAGGGGCAGATCGGGAGCTTCTATGAACTGCTGGGAATGCTGGAGGAAAACGGGATCTCCATTCCTAAGGTACATATACAGAGCAGCTACGGGCTTTTAAACTATCCGGAACTGTCCTGTGATTATGTGCGGGCCGGGATCGCCCTCTACGGCGTGTACAGCTCCCTGGGTGCACAGACAAGGCTTGATCTGGACCTGCGGCCGGTGCTCTCTTTGAAATCCCGGGTGGTTCTCATCCGGCACATCGAAAAAGGCGAGAGTGTAGGCTACGGCAGAGCCTTTACCGCCCACAGGGAGAGCCGGATCGCGGTGCTTCCGGCAGGCTATGGGGACGGACTGCCCAGAAACCTTTCCGCAGGCCGGCTTAAGGCAGTCATCCGGGGGCAGAGCGCGCCGGTGGTGGGGCGGATCTGCATGGACCAGCTTATGGTGGATATCACCGGCATAGAAGGGGTCTGTGTGGGAGATACGGCCACGCTGATCGGCAGGGACAACAAACTCCAGGTGAGGGCCGAGGATCTGGCCGAAAGGGGGGAGAGCATTACAAACGAGCTGCTCAGCCGGATGGGCGAAAGGCTGGTGCGGACGACGGCCGGCGCGTAAGGGGAGGTGTAAAAAGGCGGATCAGAGGGCCCCCTTTCTTCCTGTGTTTTGATAGATGATCCAGACGGACAGCAGGGTGGCGGCAAGCTGGCTGATCAAAAGTCCCCAGAGATATCCCTGGATTCCGAACAGGGGGATGGCGTAGAACACCCCGAAGATCCGGATCAGAAGGCTGAATGTGTTGACGAACAGGGTGCTGCCTGTTTTTCCCAGACCGTTGATGATGCTGGAGAGGGCGCTGTTGGTGTAAAGGAAGGGGCAGATCCAGGCCAGGGTGAGGATGAACTTTCCGGCGGTCCGGCTGCCGAACAGGGCAAGGCCGATCCAGGAGCCGAACAGCAGAAAGGTGAGACAGCAGAAGAGTCCCAAGGTAAAGCAGGCCCCGGTCACTTTTTTGATGATGTCGAGCATCTCGCTGCGGTCATCGGAAGCCTGGATCTCAGCCACCGTGGGCATCAGCATGATGGAAATGGAGCTGGTCACCGCGGAGGGAAACAATATGCAGGGCAGTGCCATGCCGTTGAGCACGCCGTAGAGGCTCAAAGCCTGGGAGGTGTCAAGCCCGAACCGCTGCAGACGTCCGGGAATGGAGATGGCTTCGATGCTCTGCAGCAGGTTGATCAGCACCCGGTTTGCGGTCAGGGGGACGGAAAGGGGAAGCAGCTCTTTCAGCCTCCGGCACAGGATTCCCGTCGTCATGGACGGAAATGCCCGCCCTGCCGGGAGCCCGGAGGAAGCCCGCCGGCGCAGGATCTGGGTGATGCTGCGGCCTTTTAAGAAACCGGGCAGGATGGTGGTGGTGTACAGGGCGGAAAAAAATTCGCCGATCACAAGGCCGCAGACGGCAATGGTGACAGGGGCATTTCCCTGATTACGGATCAGCACCCGGTAGAGCAGATAGACTCCGGCGATGCGGGTGCTCTGCTCGATCAGCTGGGCGGCCGCCGGAATGGAGGTCTGCTTCAGCCCGTAGCAGTACCCGCAGATGCAGCTATGTACGGCGGAACAGGGAACCGTATAGGATAAGATGGTAAGTAAAGGGACGCAGCGTTCATCGCCCAGGATCTCAGAGGCGATGAAACCTGCGTTTTTCTGCATGGCCACCATGCAGATACAGGCCAGGAAAAAGGAGAGGGAAAGTCCGGTGAGAAGAAACTCCCGCGCTTCCCGCTCCCTGCCGAGGGAAATTTTACGCGCCACGGTTCTGGAGATGGCGGTTTCGATCCCGGCGGTGGTGAGGGAATAGCAGAGCGCATAAACGGGAAAAATGAGCTGGTACAGCCCTACGCCTTCCTCCCCGAAGGTGCGGCTCAAAAAAATGCGGTAGAAAAAGCCCATGAACCGGCTTAAAAATCCGGTGATGGTCAGAATGATGGTCCCGCGGATGATGGTTTGTTTTCTGGACATGGAAAACTCCTTCGCATATGATGGAAAATATTCACAGCCTGGAATGTGCCCGGAGATTTTTTTCGCTGTGAATCGTAACCTGTTTTTACAGGATATTCCGAATTTTGTCTTGACAGAACATGAGACAGGTGTTATTCTACATTACGGAAAGATATCCTAGTAAAGTAATAGGAATTAAAATGCTAGGGATTGAAACAATCGGAATTAAAACGTTGGGAAGTAGAGGGCATAAGGTTGAAATTATCAACAAAGGGCAGATACGGGCTGCGCGCGCTGATCGACCTTGCGCAGTACAGCGGGGAAGCGCCGGTATCCATCACCAGCATTTCGGACCGGCAGAATATTTCGGAGCGTTATCTGGAACAATTGATGTCGATGCTGAAAAAAGGCGACCTTGTGAAAAGCCTGCGGGGCGCGGGCGGAGGCTATGTGCTTGCCAGGGACGCTGCGGATATTTCCGTGGGGGATATCCTGCGGGCGCTGGAAGGAAGCCTGGACCCGGTGGAATGCTCCGGGCTGAACCCGGAGGAGGGCTGCCAGATCGCGGACAGCTGCGTGACAAAGTATGTCTGGCAGAGGATCAATGAGAGCATCAACCGGACAGTGGATGAGATCATGCTGGACCAGTTGGTGGCGGAGAGCCGCAAACGGGGCTGCCAGGACGCGCCTGACCGGAATATCTGCAAAAATTAAAGAACCGCGGCGAAGGGATCCAGACACAGGGTTTCGCTGCCGGAGTTTTACAGTTTTACAAAAAACAGCGCATTACATTTCAGGAGGAATAGGGATATGGAAAAAAGAATTTATCTGGACAATGCGGCCACAACCAAGACGGCGCCGGAGGTGGTGGAGGCCATGCTCCCCTATTTTACGGAGCATTACGGCAATCCGTCCAGCATCTATGGATTTGCTGCTGCAAATAAAGAGGTGATCACCGGCTGCAGGGAGAAGATCGCCGGAATCCTGGGGGCAAAGACCGAGGAGATCTATTTTACGGCGGGAGGAAGCGAGTCCGACAACTGGGCGCTGGTAGCCGCAGCAGAGGCTTACGCGGCCAAGGGGAAGCACATCATTACCAGCCGTATCGAGCACCACGCCATCCTGCATACCTGCGAGTATCTGGAAAAGCGGGGCTACGAGGTGACGTATCTGGATGTGGACGAAGCGGGATTCATTGATCTGGAGCAGCTTAGGGCCGCCATCCGGGAGGATACAATCCTGATCTCCATTATGTTTGCGAATAATGAGATCGGCACCATTCAGCCGGTGGAACAGATTGGGCAGATCGCCCATGAGCACGGCGTCCTGTTCCATACGGACGGGGTCCAGGCATTCGGCCAGGTGCCCATCTGCGTGGATGAGATGCACATCGACATGCTGAGTGCAAGCGGACACAAGTTCAACGGGCCTAAAGGGATCGGTTTTCTGTACATCCGCAAAGGGGTGAAGATCCGCTCCTTTATCCACGGCGGCGCCCAGGAGAGAAAGCGCCGTGCCGGGACGGAAAATGTGCCGGGTATCGTAGGGATCGGCGCGGCTGCGGAGCGTGCAGCACGGACCATGGAGGAGCGCACCGCCCGGGAAAGGGAAGTCAGAGACTACATGATCTCCCGGATTGAGAAGGAGATCCCATACTGCCGCCTGAACGGGGACCGCACCATGCGGCTTCCCAATAACGTGAATTTCAGCTTCCGGTTTGTGGAAGGAGAATCCCTGCTGATCCGGCTGGACAGAAAAGGGATCTGCGCGTCCAGCGGCTCGGCCTGCACATCCGGTTCCCTGGATCCCTCCCATGTGCTTTTGGCCATCGGGCTTCCCCATGAGATTGCCCACGGCTCCCTGCGCATGACGCTGAGCGAGGAGACTACGAAGGAAGACGCGGATTACGTGGTAGACGCATTGAAGGAGATCATACAGATTCAGAGGGAAATGTCCCCTCTGTACGAGGATTTTATAAAAAAAGAAAAGAGCCGGTCCTGAAAAGAGCGGGCCTGGAAATCTGGGAAAGAAAAGAGGAAGGACTTATGTATACAGAAAAAGTAATGGATCACTTTGAGCATCCAAGGAATGTAGGGGAGATCGAAAATGCCAGCGGTGTAGGCACGGTGGGCAATGCAAAATGCGGGGACATCATGCGCATTTATCTGGATATCGACGAAAACCAGATCATCCGCGACGTCAAGTTCAAGACCTTCGGCTGCGGCGCCGCCGTGGCAACCAGCAGCATGGCCACGGAGCTGGTGAAGGGCAAGAGTGTGCAGGAGGCGATGGAAGTCACCAACAAGGCGGTGATGGAAGCGCTGGACGGACTGCCGCCGGTGAAGGTGCACTGCTCCCTTCTTGCGGAGGAGGCCATCCATGCGGCGCTCTGGGATTATGCGGAAAAGAACGGCATCAAGATTGAAGGGCTGGAAAAACCGAAATCAGATATCCATGAGGGCGAAGAAGAGGAAGAAGAGGAATACTGATGAGCAGGGTAGTAGTGGGAATGTCCGGGGGCGTGGATTCCTCCGTGGCCGCATATCTGTTAAAGGAACAGGGCCATGAGGTGATCGGGGTCACCATGCAGATCTGGCAGGAGGAAGCCAGGGAATTTCAGGAGGAAAACGGGGGATGCTGCGGCCTGTCCGCGGTGGAAGACGCCAGACGCGTGGCGGCCAAACTGGACATTCCCTATTATGTGATGAACTTCCGGCAGGAGTTTCAGACGCAGGTGATCGACTATTTTATGGAAGAATATCTCCAGGGGCGCACCCCCAATCCCTGCATCGCCTGCAACCGTCATGTAAAATGGGAAGCCCTCCTTACGCGGAGCCTGGCCATCGGGGCGGATTATATTGCCACCGGGCATTATGCGCGGGTGGAGCAGCTTCCAGACGGCAGGTATTCCATCCGCCGTTCCGCCGTCCCGGCCAAGGATCAGACCTACGCGCTGTACAGCCTGACCCAGGAGCAGCTCAGGCGGACCCTGATGCCTGTGGGGGATTTTTCCAAGGAGGAAATCCGCAGGATTGCGGAGAAAATCGGCCTGGGCGTGGCGGAAAAACCGGACAGCCAGGACATCTGCTTTGTGCCGGACGGAGACTATGCGTCTTTCATCGAGAAGCACGCGGGAAGGGAGATCCCCAAAGGGAACTTTGTGACCGCAGAGGGCAGGGTATTAGGCCCCCACAAGGGGATCATCCATTATACGGTGGGGCAGCGCAAAGGGCTGGGCCTGGCGCTTGGGTATCCCGCCTTTGTCCTGGAGATCCGGCCGGATACCCGGGAAGTGGTCATCGGAAATTATGAGGAATCTCTGGCAGAGTCATTGACGGTGTCGGATCTGAACTTTATGTCTGTGGAAGACCTTGAAAAACCCAGACGCGTCTTTGTGAAGATCCGCTACAACCATAAGGGCGTATGGGGAAGGATTGAGAAGACCGGGGCGGACCAGGTGACCTGCACCTTTGAGGAACCCCAGCGGGCCGTCACACCGGGACAGGCCGCGGTGTTCTATGACGGGGAGTACATCCTGGGAGGCGGAAGGATCAAGTAAACGATGAAAAGGCCTGCATCGAAAGTCTGCCTCGCAGACGGCGGGCAAATCTGCTGCAGAAGGAGGAATAGTCATGATTACAAGCGACTGCCATATGCATACTTCATTTTCCACGGACAGCAGCGCCCCGCCGGAGACCATGCTGGAGGGCGCGCTGGAGAGAGGGCTTCGCTCGGTCTGCATTACAGACCATATGGACATGGATTATCCGTTGAATGAGGATATGGGAAAGGATGCCTTCCTCTTCGATACGGACGCCTATTTTCAAACACTGACAGAGCTGCGGGAAAAATATGCGGGGCGGCTGGATGTGCGCATCGGGATCGAGCTGGGGCTGCAGCCCCACCTGGGAGGATTCTGCCGGGAGATCACGGAGAAATATCCCTTTGACTTTGTGATCGGCTCCCTCCATGTGGTGGACGGAAAAGACCCCTATTACAGAGATCTGTTTTCCGATCTCACAGACAGGGAACTGTACCAGAAAACCTTTGAGGAGATGTATGCGTGCCTCATGGCTGCGGACGCCTTCGATGTGCTGGGGCATATCGACTACATCGTGCGCTACGGTACATACCAGGCGGAGGAATACTCTTACGAGGCGTTTGCATCCTGTCTGGACGCGATTCTAAAGCGGGTCATCCAGATGGGGAAGGGGATTGAGCTGAACACGGCCGGCCTCAAATACGGGCTGGGCTTCTGCCACCCCCATCCGGAGGTGCTCAGGCGCTACCGGGAGCTGGGCGGTGAGATCATCACCGTGGGGGCGGACGGACACCGGCCGGAGCACGTTGCCTATGAATTTGCCCGGGGCGCGGAGGTTCTGCGGGAGTGCGGTTTCCGGTATTATACGGAATTTTCGGGGAGGAAACCGGTGTTTCAAAAACTGTAGCCGGCCCGTTAAAATCTCCCGGACAGACCTCGGGGATATGGAGATTGGACGGATCAGGCAGCGTTGTCTATCAAAAATAACTAAAGGATTTACAGGCACGGTATAAGATTTACACAAACTTCCAGAAAAATAGATTTAGTACTTGAATTTTTGTTTTCCATTTAGTACAATATTTCTAGTTGATGAATCTTTAACAAACTGCGCCTGATTCAGGTTTGTTGGAAGTTCACCAGAATAACTGTGTTACAGTTAATATTTTAAACTTTTAGGAGGAATTAATCATGGCAGTAAAAGTAGCGATTAATGGATTTGGACGTATTGGACGTCTTGCATTCAGACAGATGTTCGGAGCAGAAGGTTTTGAGATCGTAGCGATCAACGATCTGACATCCCCGGATATGCTGGCTCACCTGTTGAAGTATGATTCAACACAGGGTAAGTATGAATTAGCGGACAAAGTTACTTCCGGAGAAGATTCTATCACAGTTGACGGCAAGGAGATCAAGATTTACGCAAAGGCAAGCGCAGCAGAGCTTCCGTGGGGAGAGATCGGCGTAGACGTTGTTCTGGAGTGTACAGGCTTCTATACATCCAAGGCAAAAGCACAGGCTCACATCGAGGCAGGTGCGAAGTACGTTATCATCTCAGCTCCGGCTGGAAATGATCTTCCGACGATCGTTTACAATGTAAACCATGACAAGCTGACAAAAGAAGACCAGATTATTTCCGCAGCATCCTGTACAACAAACTGCCTTGCACCGATGGCAAAGGCTCTCAACGACCTTGCACCGATCAAGTCCGGTATCATGTGCACCATCCACGCTTACACAGGCGACCAGATGACACTTGACGGACCGCAGAGAAAAGGCGATCTGAGAAGATCCCGTGCGGCAGCAGTAAATATCGTTCCGAACAGCACAGGCGCTGCAAAGGCAATCGGACTTGTTATTCCGGAACTGAACGGCAAGCTGATCGGGGCTGCTCAGCGTATCCCGACTCCGACCGGTTCCACTACAATCCTGACAGCAGTTGTAGACGGCACTGTTACCGTTGACCAGATCAACGAGGCTATGAAGGCAGCTTCCAACGAGTCCTTCGGATACAACACAGACGAGATCGTATCCAGCGATATCGTAGGTATGAGATTTGGTTCACTGTTTGATGCTACTCAGACAATGGCTATGCCGCTTGACAACGGTACAACAGAAGTACAGGTTGTTTCATGGTATGACAATGAGAATTCTTACACAAGCCAGATGGTAAGAACAATCAAGCATTTTGGAACATTACTGTAGGACAGGCTTTCAGAGAAAACTGAATCCGTCAGATTTGATTCTGAAATAGACTCACGAAGGGGTCCGGTCTTATAATGGACCGGATCCCTTTTTACGATACCATCGTATATAGAAAAGCTGCCGGCGGCAGGTTTTCTGTATGTATGCAGCAAAACACGCCGATGACGTGTTTTGCCGGATTACAATGAAAACAGGGAGGCAATTACATGCTTAATAAAAAATCAGTAGACGATATAAATGTAAAGGGCAAAAAAGTCCTGGTAAGATGCGATTTCAACGTGCCGTTGATCGAGGGCAAGATTACCGACGAGAACCGTCTCGTTGCAGCACTTCCTACCATCAAGAAGCTGGTAGCGGACGGCGGAAAGATCATTCTCTGCTCCCATCTGGGCAAGCCGAAGGGAGAGCCCAAGCCGGAATTATCCCTGGCTCCTGTTGCGGCAAGATTATCTGAACTGCTCGGACAGGAAGTGAAGTTCGCGGCAGATCCGGAAGTGGTGGGACCCAATGCAAAGGCAGCGGCAGAAGCCCTTCAGGACGGTGAGATCATTCTTCTGGAAAATACCCGTTACAGGATCGAAGAGACAAAGAACGGAGAAGCGTTCAGCAAAGACCTGGCTTCCCTCTGTGACGTATTTGTAAACGATGCTTTCGGTACCGCACACAGGGCGCACTGTTCCAACGTGGGCGTGACACAGTTCGTAGATACCGCTGCGGTAGGATATCTGATGCAGAAAGAGATCGACTTTTTGGGCAACGCGGTGAACAATCCGGAGCGTCCTTTCGTGGCGATCCTGGGCGGAGCAAAGGTATCCAGCAAGATCTCCGTTATCGAGAACCTGCTGGAAAAGGTAGACACCCTGATCATCGGCGGCGGCATGTCCTACACATTCAGCAAGGCACAGGGCGGCAGCGTAGGAAAATCCCTGCTGGAGGAAGATTACTGCCAGTATGCTCTGGATATGATCAAAAAGGCGGAGGACAAGGGCGTGAAGCTTCTGCTTCCGGTTGACAATGTGATCGCGGATGATTTCTCCAACGATGCAAACACAAAGATCGTAGGCAGCGGCGAGATCCCGGACGGCTGGCAGGGACTGGACATCGGGCCTGAGACAGCAAAGATCTACGCGGACGCGGTGAAGGAAGCAAAGACCGTTGTATGGAACGGACCCATGGGCGCATTCGAGATGCCCAAGTTTGCGGCAGGAACCGAAGCAGTGGCAAAGGCATTGGCTGATAC
This sequence comes from Schaedlerella arabinosiphila, assembly GCF_003885045.1. Lineage (GTDB taxonomy): Bacteria > Bacillota > Clostridia > Lachnospirales > Lachnospiraceae > Schaedlerella > Schaedlerella arabinosiphila. The sequence goes on from NZ_RHJS01000002.1 coordinate 1,441,025, forward strand.
AGACGCAGTGACGATCATCGGCGGCGGCGACTCCGCAGCAGCAGTCAACCAGCTCGGCTACGGCGACAAGATGACCCACATCTCCACCGGCGGCGGCGCTTCCCTGGAATTTTTAGAAGGAAAAGAACTGCCAGGCGTTGCGGCAGCTAATGATAAGTAAAAAGTACATTTATTATAAAGAAGGAGACCAAATTATGGCAAGAAAGAAAATTATCGCAGGCAACTGGAAAATGAACAAAACTCCCAGCGAGGCTGTCGCTCTGGTGGAGGAACTGAAGCCGCTGGTTGCAAATGACGAAGTAGACGTTGTATTCTGCGTACCGGCAATCGACATCGTTCCGGTTGTGGAAGCTGCAAAGGGCACCAACATCCAGGTAGGCGCTGAGAATATGTACTTTGAGGAGAGCGGCGCGTACACCGGAGAGATCTCCCCGAATATGCTGGTAGACGCAGGCGTGAAGTATGTGGTTCTGGGACATTCCGAGAGAAGAGAATACTTCGGCGAGACCAACGAAGACGTGAATAAGAAAGTCCTCAAGGCATTTGAGCACGGCATCACCCCCATCATGTGCTGCGGCGAGAGCTTGGAGCAGAGAGAGCAGGGCGTGACCATGGACTTCATCCGCCAGCAGGTAAAGGTTGGATTCCAGAACGTGACCGCAGACCAGGCAAAGACAGCAGTCATCGCTTACGAGCCGATCTGGGCGATCGGAACCGGCAAGACCGCTACCACCGAGCAGGCACAGGAAGTCTGCGCAGGAATCCGTGCATGCATCGCGGAAGTATATGACGACGCGACAGCAGAAGCAATCCGCATCCAGTACGGCGGATCTGTAAATGCATCAACGGCGGCGGACCTGTTTGCACAGGCAGATATCGACGGCGGACTGGTAGGCGGCGCTTCCCTGAAGGCTGACTTCGGCAAGATCGTCAATTACAAATAAGAATCTGACAGTGTTCCCCCGCTTCACCGCGAAGCGGGGGATATTTTTTTACTTTTCGCAGAAAAGATGTTTGCAAAAATCATGAAAAGCATGTAAAATAGATACTGGACTTTCAGGTAACGGAACTGTTACAATTTCAGGGTATAGAAGGAGAAGGACAATGAGCAAAAAACCAACCGTATTAATGATTCTTGATGGATATGGATTGAATGACAATACAACCGGAAATGCCGTTGCACAGGGAAAAACTCCGGTCATGGATCAGTTGATGGCAGAGTATCCTTTTGTCAAAGGAAACGCAAGCGGGCTTGCAGTAGGGCTTCCCGACGGACAGATGGGGAACTCCGAGGTCGGGCATCTGAATATGGGCGCGGGCAGGATCGTATATCAGGATCTGACCAAGATCACAAAGGCGATCCAGGACGGAGACTTTTTTGAGAATCAGGCGCTTCTGGCAGCCTGTGAAAATGTAAAGGCGCACGACTCCGCGCTGCATATGTTCGGACTGGTTTCCGACGGAGGCGTACACAGCCACAACGAACATATTTACGGCCTGCTGGAGCTGGCGAAGAAGCAGGGAATCCAGAAGGTTTATGTACATTGCTTCCTGGACGGAAGAGATACGCCTCCCGCCTCCGGCAAGGAATACGTAGAACAGTTGGAAGAAAAGATGAAAGAGATCGGTGTCGGTGAGGTTGCAAGCGTGATGGGGCGTTATTACGCTATGGACCGGGACAACCGCTGGGAGCGCGTGGAGAAAGCCTACAATGCCCTGGTAAAAGGCATCGGCGAGACCGCACAGTCCGGGCCGGCAGGAATCCAGGCTTCCTATGACGCAGACGCGACGGATGAATTTGTCCTTCCCACCGTTGTGATGAAGAACGGCGCTCCGGTGGCTACGATTCAGGACAATGATTCCATCATCTTTTTCAATTTCCGTCCGGACCGTGCAAGGGAGATCACAAGGACTTTCTGCGACGACAGTTTCGGAGGCTTCGACAGAGGTCCCCGGGTACAGACCACCTATGTATGCTTCACAGAGTATGACGTGACCATCGAGAACAAGCTGGTTGCTTTCGCGAAGGAAGAGATCACCAACACCTTCGGAGAATTTCTTGCAGCGAACGGGCTGAAGCAGGCGCGTATCGCGGAGACGGAAAAGTACGCCCATGTGACCTTCTTCTTCAACGGCGGAGTGGAAGAACCCAACGAAGGCGAGGACCGTATCCTTGTAAAATCCCCCAAGGTTGCCACCTACGACCTGAAGCCGGAGATGAGCGCATACGAGGTATGCGATAAGCTGGTGGATGCCATCAAGTCCGGAAACTACGACGTGGTCATCATCAATTTTGCCAATCCGGATATGGTCGGACATACCGGCGTGGAAGGGGCTGCGATCCAGGCCATCGAAGCGGTGGACGTATGCGTCGGCAGGGCAGTTGACGCGGTGAAGGAGACAGGCGGCCAGATGTTCATCTGCGCGGATCACGGCAATGCGGAGCAGTTGATCGACGAGGAGACAGGAGAACCGTTTACCGCTCACACCACCAATCCGGTGCCCTTTATCCTGGTCAATGCAGACCCGGCTTACAAGCTTCGTGAGGGCGGATGCCTGGCGGATATCGCTCCTACCCTGATCGAGCTGATGGGGCTTGCGCAGCCGGCAGAGATGACAGGAAAGTCATTACTGATCAAATAGAGAAAAGACTGAGAAGAAAACTGGCAGTGTTTTTGGTTTTTGAAGACACTGCCAGTATGCGTATAGACCGGTGAATACAAAGGAAAGGAAGAAAGAACATGAGGAACCTGACAGAGATCAGATGGCACGGCCGGGGCGGCCAGGGTGCCAAGACAGCAGCGCTTTTGCTGGCGGATGTCGCATTCCAGACCGGAAAATATGTCCAGGGCTTTCCGGAATACGGCCCGGAACGTATGGGCGCGCCCATTACCGCATATAACCGGATCAGCAATCAGCCGATCCGGGTGCATTCCAACATCTATGACCCTCAGTACGTGGTGGTTGTGGACGAGTCTCTTCTGGAAGCGGTGGATGTCACCGCGGGCCTGAAGAAGGACGGTGCGATCCTTATAAATACCCGGCGCACGAAAGAAGAGATCCTTCCCCATCTGAAAGGATACGAGGGGGAGGTCTATATTATCGACGCCCACAAGGTATCCATGGCGACGATGGGAAAATATTTTCCCAATACCCCCATGCTGGCGGCCATTGTGAAAGTGGCGGGAATCATGGAGGAGGAGACATTTCTGAGAGAGATGCAGGCGTCTTTCTCCCACAAATTTGCCGGAAAGCCGGAAGTGATCGAGGGCAACATGGCGGCGTTGAAGATGGCATTGCAGGAGGTGCGGTAGATGGCGGCAGATATCAGTAAATTAGGTGTGAAAGCTGGATGGAAGGACCTGACGGAAGGTATGGTGATCCCGGGAGCCGGCACATCCAGGGAGTTCAATACCGGCGAGTGGTCCACGGACAAGCCGGAGTTTATCGAGGAAAAATGTAAACAATGCCTGCTGTGCGTGCCGGTCTGTCCGGACAGCTGTATCCCGGTTGCGGATTATAAGCGGGGGGCATTTGACTATGAACACTGCAAGGGCTGCGGGATCTGTGTGAAAGCCTGTCCCTTCGGCGCGATTACAATGGAAGGGGTGAACTGACATGGCAAAGAGAGACCGTTTATCAGGAAATGAAGCAGTTGCCATTGCGCTGCGCCAGATCAACCCGGATGTATTTCCGGCATTTCCCATCACACCGTCCACGGAGATTCCTCAGTACTTTGCGGCTTTTGCGGCAAACGGACAGGTGGATACGGAGTTTATCCCGGTGGAGAGCGAGCACAGCTCCATGAGCGCGGCCATCGGAGCGTCCGCGGCAGGGGCAAGAAGCCTGACCGCCACGTCCTCCTGCGGGCTGGCCTATATGTGGGAGGAATTATACATCGCGGCATCCAACCGGCTGCCCCTGGCGCTGGCACTGGTGAACCGTGCCCTGTCAGGACCCATCAACATCAACTGCGACCATTCGGACAGCATGGGCGCGCGGGATTCCGGCTGGATTCAGATTTACGCGGAGAATAACCAGGAGGCATACGACAACATGGTGCAGGCATACCGGATTTCCGAGCACAAGGATGTGAGGCTGCCCATCATGATCTGCCAGGACGGATTTATAACCAGCCACGCGGTGGAAAATATGGAGCTTCTGGATGACGAAGAGGTGCGGGGATTTGTAGGCGAATATGAGCCGGAGAACTACCTGCTGAACCCGGACTGCCCCATGGCGGTGGGCCCCTATTCCATCACGGATTATTATATGGAAGCAAAACGGAACCAGGCCGAGGGAATGAAGCATGTGAGCCGGGTGGTGCTGGAGGTGGCGAAGGAATTTGCCGCGCTGTCCGGCAGGGAATACGGACTGTTTGAGGAGTACGGCATGGAAGACGCGGAACTGGCCGTTGTGATGATCGGGTCCGCGGCAGGCACGACCAAGGATGCCATTGACCGTCTGCGGGCAAAGGGCGAGAAGGTGGGACTGGTGAAGATCCGGATGTACCGTCCCTTCCCGGCGGAGGAGATCGCGGAAGCCCTGTCAGGGGTGAAGGCCGTCGCGGTGATGGACCGGGCGGAGGGTTATACGAACCACGGCGGGCCTCTGGGCGCGGATGTGATGTCGGCTTTGTACCGTGCGCGCTCCCAGGCGCTGGCAGTGAATTATATCTACGGACTGGGCGGACGGGACGTACGCGTGGAAGATATGGAACATATTTTTGCAGCCCTGAGACAGATTGCAGAAGACGGCGACGCAGGGGAAACCTACCGCTATCTGGGGATTCGGGAATAGGGGGGAAAGTATGAGCTACAATTTTAAAGAAACCATGAACAAGCCGGAGCGTCTGGCTCCCGGCCATCGGATGTGCGCAGGCTGCGGCGGGACCATCGCAGTGAGAAATGTCCTGCGGGGACTTCACGAAGGGGATAAGGCCGTGATCGGCAATGCCACCGGCTGCCTGGAGGTCTCTACATTTACCTATCCCTACACGGCATGGGAGGACAGCTACATCCACAATGCATTTGAAAACGCAGGGGCCACCTTAAGCGGCGTGGAGGGCGCCTACAAGGCATTGAAGAAAAAAGGGAAGCTGGATGCCACATACAAGTTCATCACCTTCGGCGGGGACGGCGGAACCTATGACATCGGTTTTCAGTCCTTGTCCGGCGCCATGGAGCGGAACCATGACATGGTGTATGTCTGCTATGACAACGGCGCCTACATGAATACCGGAATCCAGCGTTCCTCCGCGACTCCCATGTATGCGGATACGACCACGACCCCGGTAGGCACAAAGAGCAGCGGAAAGCCTCAGAACCGGAAAGATCTGGCTGCCATCATCGCAAGCCACGACATTCCCTATGTGGCGCAGACCACCTTTGTGCAGAACTTCAAGGATCTGCATATCAAGTCGGAGAAGGCGATCTATACGCCGGGAGCGGCATTTTTAAATATTATGGCGCCATGCCCCCGTGGATGGAGGTACAATACGCCGGATATCATGGAGATCTGCAAGCTGGGCGTGGAGACCTGCTACTGGCCGCTGTTTGAGGTTGTGAATGGCAGATGGATTCTCAATTACGAGCCCAAAAAGAAGCTTCCCATCGAAGACTTCCTGGTAAAACAGGGGCGGTTTAAGCACCTCTTCCGGAAAGAAAACGAATACCTGATTGAGGAGTTTCAAAAGGAAGTAGACCGGAGATGGGACGAGCTGGTATGGAAATGCTCCCGATAACGGCGCCGGAAGCATTGCCTGATTTGGAGGGCGTCTGTGCAGAGACACAGAAACATGGTAACAAAAAAGGAGATTATATCGATGAGCATACAGTATGAAAAAGTAAAAGCATGTTATGAATATTGCAGGACAGTGACGGATTTTCAGCCCAGAGTGGGCCTGATCCTGGGCTCCGGGCTTGGCAATTATGCCAGGAATATGAAGGTGGAGTGCGAGATTCCCTACGGGGATATTCCGGGATTCCCGGTTTCCACGGTGGCAGGCCATGACGGAAGGTTCCTGTTCGGATACATCGGCGACGTGCCGGCGGTGGTGATGAAAGGGCGGGTGCATTTTTACGAAGGGTATACCCCCCAGGAGGTGGTTATGCCCATCCGGGTCATGAAGCTGCTGGGAATCCAGGTTCTGTTTCTGACCAACGCGTCAGGCGGGATTAACCAGAACTTCCAGGTGGGGGATTTCATGATGATCAAGGACCAGATCTCGAACTTTGTCCCCTCCCCGCTGATCGGGGAAAATGTGTCGGAGCTGGGGCTTCGGTTTACGGATATGACCCAGATTTACGACCTGGAACTTCAGGATATCATCCGGAAGACCTCAGAGGAGGAGCACATCCCCATTCAGGAAGGGGTCTATGTGCAGACCTCCGGGCCCAATTACGAAAGCCCCGCAGAGATCCGCATGTTTGCGGCCCTGGGCGCGGACGCGGTGGGTATGAGCACGGCAGGGGAGGCTCTGGCGGCCCGTCACGCGGACATCCGGGTGTGCGGGATCTCCTGTGTATCCAATATGGCAAGCGGGATCTCCAAGGAGAAGCTTAAGCATGAGGATGTGCAGATCGCGGCGGACAAACGGGCAGAGGATTTTGAGCGGCTGGTGACGCAGATCATCAGAAAGCTGTGAAAGTGAGGATCAAACAATCCATGAATACAAGAATTTATAATGTAAGAATACTGACCATGGAAGATGGGAAAGATATCTTTCAGGGAGAGGTATGGATTCAAGACGACACCATCACCTATGTAGGGCCGGGACGGCAGGATCAGAAGGAATGGGATCAGGAGATTGACGGAGAGGGCAGCCTTCTGATGCCCGGCTTCAAAAACGCCCACACCCATTCGGCCATGACCTTCCTGCGTTCCCACGCGGATGACCTAAAGCTGGATGAATGGCTGTTCAACAAGGTCTTTCCGGCGGAAGGGAAGCTGACGGGGGAAAGCCTTTACTGGTTTACGAAGCTGGCATTTATGGAGTATCTGACCAGCGGGATTACTACGGCGTACGACATGTATTTCTATGTGGACGACGGGGCAAGGGCGGCAAAGGACGCCGGATTCAGGTATGTGTTCTGCGACAGCATCAACAATTTCGGGGGAACCGTGGATCAGGTGGAAAAGGATTTCCTCCGCCTGAATATCGACCGTTCCCGGCTGATCAGCCACCGGATCGGTTTCCATGCAGAGTATACCACCAGCCGGGAGCTGATGGAGGGGATCGCGGCCCTTGCAGAACGCCACCAGGCACCGGTTTCCGTACACTGCTCCGAGACCCGCAAGGAGGTGGAGGAGTGCCGGGAGAGGTATGGCTGCTCCCCGGTGGCCCTTATGGATTCCCTGGGGCTGTTCCGCTACGGCGGCACGCTGTTCCACTGTGTACACATGGACGAGACGGATTATGACATCCTCAAAAAGCGGGGCATTTATGTGGTCACCAACCCGGCTTCCAACTTAAAGCTGGCAAGCGGTATCGCACCGATCAAGCGGTATCTGGATCTGGACATTCCGGTTGCCATCGGAACGGACGGGGCGGCCAGCAACAACTGTCTGGACATGTTCCGGGAGATGTTTTTGGTGACCGGGCTGCAGAAGGCAGTCTGCGACGACCCGGAGGCGGTTCCGGCGAGGGAAGTGCTTAAGATGGCCACGGTCAACGGGGCCCGTGCCTGCGGCCTGCCGGAGTGCGACAGCATCGCGGAGGGCAAGAAGGCGGATCTGATCCTGATCGACCTGAACCAGCCCAACATGCAGCCCTTACGCAACCTGGACAAAAACCTGGTCTACAGCGGAAGCAAGAGCAATGTGAAGATGACGATGATCGGTGGAAAGGTGCTGTATCGGGACGGGGAATTTTATCTGGATTCCTCCCGGGAAGAGATTTTTGCAAAAGCCAATGAATATGCGGAGAAGATCTTCGCGGATTTATAAGTAAAGAGGACAGATATAAAGAGGACAGGTATCATGAAGGCAGCAGTATTTACGGTCAGTACAAGAGCATACAAGGCGAAGCAGGAAAGCGCGTCGGGATCGGCCGTCAAGCGGGTCGTAGAGCAGGTGGGATTTGAAGTCAAGGCAGGGGTACTGCCCGAGGACAAGACCGTGGTGGAAGCGGTCTTGAGACAACTGGCGGATACGGGGGCGGTGCAGCTCATCCTGACCGTGGGTTCTACCGGGCTTCTGAGAAAGAGCTGCGCGCCGGATGCACTGACAGATGCGGCGGAACGGCTGCTTCCGGGGATTCCCGAGGCCATCCGCGGGTACTGCATCCGTTATTCCAAAAAGATCATGCTGGACCGGTCGGCAGCCGGCATCCGCAACCGGACGGTGATGGTGAACCTTCCGGACAGCGCGAAGCTGGCGAAGGAAGGAATCGAATATATCCTGCCGGAGCTGGTGCAGGCAGTGGAGATGTTGAACGTATGATAAAAACAGTATATATAGGACACAGTGGATTTCTGGTGGAGCTGGAGGACGCATATTTCCTGTTTGATTACTACCGCGGGGAGCTGCCGGGGCTGGATACGGACAGGAAGCTGTTCATCTTTGCGAGCCACGCCCATTTGGATCATTACCAGAGGAAGATTTTTCAGTTTCAGGAGAAGATGCCCGAGACCTTTTACATTTTGTCAAAGGATGTGAAACGGGACGCGCTTAAGAACGGTGGGCTGGAAGAACGCATCCGGTTTGTAGGGCCGGAGGAAGAGCTGGAGACAAAAGGGTGCCGGATTCGGACCCTGCGCTCCACAGACGAGGGCGTCGCGTTTTTGGTACAGTATCAGGGGCGCACCTTTTACCATGCAGGGGACCTTAACGCGTGGTACTGGGAGGAAGAGGGCGAGGATTATGTAAATATGATGCGCCGGAGTTATGAGCGCGAGATCCAGAAGATTGAAGGGGAGTTCATCAACGCGGCATTTGTTCCCGTGGACCCCAGGCTGGAAGGGCAGTATGCGCAAGGATTGGATTTCTTCATGCGGCACACCCGGACGGATCGGGTATTCCCCATGCATTTCTGGGAGGACTACGGGATTTTTGACCGGCTGAGGCAGGAGCCGTGTACGGAAGAGTACAGGAACCGGATCATGGAGATCAAAGAGCCGGGGCAGGAATTTTTGTGGGGAAAGATTTGAGATCAGGGGAGGACATATAAGGCAGATGCAGGTAAAATTATATACAGACGGCTCGGCCAGGGGCAACCCCCACGGACCGGGCGGATACGGCGCGGTGCTGGAATATGTGGACCCGAAGGGGGAGCTGCACAGGAAGGAGCTTTCCCAGGGGTATGTGAAGACCACCAACAACCGGATGGAAATGATGGCGGTGATCGTGGGCTTAGAAGCCCTGAACCGTCCCTGCCGGGTGGAGGTCTATTCGGATTCCCAGTATGTGGTCAACGCCTTTAACCAGCACTGGATCGAGGGCTGGATCAAAAAGGGCTGGAAGCGGGGAAAGAATGAAGAGGTCAAGAACGTGGATCTCTGGAAACGGCTTCTGGAAGCGAAAAAAGACCATGAGGTCACATTCCACTGGATCAAGGGCCATGCCGGGCATCCCCAGAATGAGCGGTGCGACGAGCTGGCGACTAGGGCAGCGGATGGAGAGGGCCTGCTCCATGATCCGGGGGTGTAATGTGTTAATGATCCGAATCTGCTGACGGTTCGGAAAAACGGCAGGACAAAGGATAGCCGCTGTTTTTGAACCGCCGGCTGAGAATATTTAAGTAAGACAGACAATCGCGGCTGCAGAGGCCGAAAGGCAGCAGACGAGGAAAGTCCGGGCTTCACAGGGCAGGATGCCGGATAACGTCCGGTGGAGGTGACTCCAAGGCCAGTGCAACAGAAATAAACCGCCCCATGCCACGGCATGAGGTAAGGGTGGAAAGGCAGTGTAAGAGACTACCGCCTCCCTGGTAACAGGGAGGGCACATGTAAACCCCATCCGAAGCAAGACCGGAAGAAAGCGATGTGGCGGCCCGTCACGCTTTAGGTAGGTCGCTTGAGCCCGGCGGCAACGCTGGGCCTAGATAGATGATTGTCCAACGACATAACCCGGCTTATCGTTTTGCTTAAATCAAGATCTATTGCCGGATCTGAAAGATCCGGTCTGGGGAACTGTCCCAAGACAGATTCGGACAGTTCCTGTTTTTTGCACCGGGCGCTGTTTTGCGTTAAGGTGTTAAAGTACCATACAATCACAAAGAAAGAAGGCACAAACATGGGTATGACTGTAAATGCACAGCTTCCTCTGCCGGCAGAATTGAAGGCAGAATATCCTCTGACAGAAAAACTCCGTCAGATCAAACAGAAGAGGGACCGTGAGATCCGGGATATTTTTACCGGAGTGTCGGACCGGTTCATCGTACTGGCAGGCCCCTGTTCTGCGGACAACGAGGACGCGGTCTGTGAATATGTGACCCGGCTTGCGAAGGTCAGCGAGGAGGTGGCAGACCGTGTGATGGTCATTCCGCGGATCTACACCAACAAGCCCAGGACTACCGGGGAGGGCTACAAGGGGATGCTGCACCAGCCGGAGCCGGATAAGGCGCCGGACCTCTATGCGGGAATCCTGGCAATCCGGAAGATGCACATCCGGGCCATGGAAGAGAGCGCTCTGACAGGGGCGGACGAGATGCTCTATCCGGAGAACAGAAGCTACCTGGACGATATCCTCTCCTATGAAGCCATCGGGGCGCGCTCCGTTGAGAACCAGCAGCACCGGCTCACGGCCAGCGGCATGGATATCCCCATCGGGATGAAGAATCCCACCAGCGGCGATTTTTCCGTGATGCTCAATTCGGTCATCGCGGCACAAAATTCCCATCGGTTTATCTACCGCGGGCAGGATGTGACCACCGCCGGAAATGACCTGGCGCATGTGATCCTGCGGGGCGGCGTGAACAAATACGGGACCTGTATTCCCAACTACCACTACGAGGACCTGGTGCGCCTGCTGGATATGTACCAGCGCATGAATCTGAAAAATCCCGGGGCGATCATCGACGTGAACCATTCCAATTCGGACAAGAAGTTCCGGGAGCAGATCCGCATTACCAGCGAAGTGCTCCACAGCAGGAGCTACAATCCACAGCTGAAAAAGCTGATCAAAGGAGTCATGATCGAAAGCTACCTGGTGGAGGGCTGCCAGAGCATCGACAGCGAGCGGGTCTACGGAAAATCCATCACAGACCCCTGCCTGGGATGGGAGGACACAAAGCGGCTGATCTTAGAGATTGCGGAGAAGTGCTGAAAAGACCGAAGAAAAGGGCCCGCCGGTTCGGCAGGCCCTGGCAGGGGCTTTATTTCATATTGCGGTGCTTCTCCTCACAGTATTTGCAGCGGTAAACCTGCTTCTCTTCATCCGTCAGGATAAAGATATGATCCAGTCCCTGCTCGATGGAGGTGATGCATCTCGGGTTCTTGCAGCGGATCACATTCTTGATCTCCCTGGGGAGCCGGAGCAGCTTCTTCTCTACAATCTGCTCGTTCTGGATGATATTGACCGTGATGTTGTGGTCAATGAATCCAAGAATATCCAGATCCATGAAGTCGATGGGGCACTCGATCTTGATGATATCTTTTTTGCCCATCTTGCTGCTCTTTGCGTTTTTGATGATGGCAACGCAGCAGTCCAGTTTATCCAGATGCAGGTATTTGTAGATTTCCATGCTTTTCCCTGCTTCGATGTGATCCAAAACAAATCCTTCGGAAAGCTTTCCAACATTCAATGTACTATTTACCATATTTCGGCCTCTTTCTTTTATTGATCTGCGGCTGTTTTTGTATCCCTCTGCGAAACGTCTATGGAAGGAACAGCCGCGGTTATTTTATTTCCGGTTACACTTGACGGGCGTTTTTTACTCCACGTGGATATCCAGAAGCGTCAGGATCAGCGCCATCCGCACATACACGCCGTACTGCACCTGGCGGAAATATGCGGCGCGGGGATCGTCGTCCACCTCCACGGAGATCTCATTTACCCTGGGAAGGGGATGGAGCACGTACATCTCTTCAGGCGCCAGCTTCATCTTCTTCCGGTCCAGGATATAGAAATCCTTCATGCGCACGTAGTCTTCCTCGTTGAAGAAACGCTCCTTCTGGACACGGGTCATGTACAGGATATCCAATTCCGACAGGGCGTCTTCGAGGCGGACCACCTCTTTATAGGGGATCTGCTTCCGATCCAGGACGTCCTGGCGCATATAATCCGGAAGCCTTAATTCCTCCGGGGAAATAAGAATGAAACGGATGCCGGTATAACGGACCAGTGCATGGATCAGGGAATGTACGGTACGTCCGAACTTCAAGTCCCCGCAGAGTCCGATCGTCAGATTGTCCAGTCGTCCTTTCAGGCTCTTGATCGTCAGAAGGTCGGTCAGGGTCTGGGTCGGATGCTGATGTCCGCCGTCGCCCGCATTGATCACCGGGATGCCGGAATGCTGGCAGGCCACCATGGGAGCGCCTTCCTTGGGATGTCTCATGGCGCAGATATCCGCATAGCAGGAAACGGTCCGGATCGTGTCGGAAACGCTCTCTCCCTTTGCGGCAGAGCTGGAATCCGCCGAGGAAAATCCCATTGTACTGCCACCTAAGTTCAGCATGGCAGCCTCATGGCTCAGACGCGTACGGGTGCTTGGCTCGTAAAATAAAGTGGCAAGCGTCTTCCCTTCGCAGGCATGAGCATATTTTGCGGGATGCGCCTCGATATCCTGTGCCAGTTCCAAAAGAGTGTCCAGTTCCTCAACGGATAAATCCAGAGGGCTCATCAAGTGTCTCATAAAATACCTCCTCGTAGTTCGTGTGAATGATCACTGCAATTGCTAAATAATGCTGTTTTTAAGAACTGTATGGTTTTGGGAAAAGGAAAGCTGAAAAAAACAAAAAAACAAATGAATGGAGAATCTTTCCGGAAACAGGAATAGAAAAAGCAGAAATAAAAGGAACAGTAATACAACGGCAAATCCAAAAAGACCTGGGTCTGCGCCTTCGTATTACGTTGCGGATTATATGATATCTGTTGCCACTCATCTGTATGCCTCCTTTCCGGATACTAATTCTTCTACCTACAATATCTTATAATTTCTCCTTTGTCAATCATAATTTTGAAAAATATGTTTTGTTAAAATAGTAGCATTTATGAAAAAAATATATTATACTAATAAGAATGAGTTGAAACAGTCGATCCGTTTGCTGCGCAGATTGACTGTAAGAAACAGGGACAAAGGAGAAGAGAGTATGGCTGCACTGGATGACTTGAGGATACGGTTGGATGAGATCGACGGGCAGATCGTCAGGCTCTACGAGGAGCGGATGAAGGTCTGCGAGGAAGTGGGCGAATTAAAGGTAAAGTCCTGGGGACGCGTGCTGGATCGGCAGCGGGAGCGCAATAAGCTGAACGATGTGGCGTCCAGGGTTTCCAATGACTTTAACAGAAAAGGGATTCAGGAATTATACGAACAGCTCATGTCCATGAGCCGGAAGCTGCAGTACCAGCAGATGGTGGAGGCCGGCGCCCTGGGAAGGCTCCCCTTCATCGGCATCGACTCTCTGGAAAAAGATACGGCCCGGGTGGTTTACCAGGGCGTGGAAGGCGCATACGGACAGGCCGCCATGCTGAAGTTTTTCGGGGAGGGCTGCAACAATTTCCATGTGCGGACGTTCCGGGACGCCATGGAGGCCATCGAGGACGGTGCGGCGGATTACGCGGTGCTTCCGATTGAAAATTCTTCGGCAGGGGCAGTGACGGAGGTATACGACCTTCTGGTGGAATTTGAAAATTATATCGTAGGGGAGACGATCCTTCCGGTGCGGCATACTCTGGCCGGGCTTCCGGGAACGGATCTGAATCAGATCAGGCGGGTCTATTCCAAAGCCGAAGCGCTGATGCAGACTACCCGGTTTTTGTCCGATCACCCGGACTGGGAGCAGATCAGCGTGGTCAACACGGCGGTGGCCGCGAAGAAGATTCTGGAGGACAAGGACTCCACCCAGGCGGCGGTCTGCAGCGCCTATGCGGCCCAGGTCCACGGGCTGTCGGTGCTGGTGGATGAGATCAATGACGACAGCAATAATTCCACCCGTTTTATTGTGGTCACCAATCAGAAGGTCTTTTTAAAGGATGCCTCCAAGATCAGTATCTGCTTTGAGGTGCCCCACCAGAGCGGTTCACTGTACCGCCTGCTGTCACATTTCATATATAACGACCTGAACATGTCCAGGATCGAATCCAGGCCGGTGGAAGGGAAAAGCTGGGAATACCGCTTTTTCGTGGATTTTGACGGCAATATGGGGGACGCTGCCGTAAAAAATACGATCCGCGGACTGCGGGAAGAGGCGATCAACCTAAAGATCCTGGGTAATTATTAATCGGCCGGAATGGGGAAAAAGAAGATGCGTACGAATGAACTGATGCTCTATAGAAACATGGAACATGGGGATATCCTGCTGGATATGACCTTTTTGATGGAGAATTATGAGAACGAATATTATAACCGGGAGGATCTGCAGAGCCTTCTGTTCGAGTGTGTCAATGAACTGCTGGAGATCGCGGTGCGGCACGGGTTTGAGGGAAATCTGTGGCATGCTTACCTGACCTTCCTTCTGGCCAACCACGAGAACGCCTACAGTACGTCCTGCGAGATCGTAGGGCAGGTTGGGGGCAGCATCAACCAGATCGTGCTTCACGATTTTGAGGTGCTCAAAGAGCTGTTTGACTTTGATTTCGGGCCGATGCAGAAGGCGCTGGACGCGGAGTGCTTTGCCATCCTGCTGGATTACCAGAATGAGGATGCCGCAGGCAAGGTGTTCAACAAACGAATCCGGGATCGGATCTGCGGCCTGAGCAGGTCCTTAGGGAAGGCGGCCGGGGCGGAGGAGTTTGGGGACTGCCTGACCCGGTTTTATCAGGAATTTGGGGTTGGAAAGCTGGGGCTTCACAAGGCGTTCCGGGTGGAGCATCCCGAAGGGGAGGCGGCGCGGATCGTTCCCATTTCCAACATCGCCCATGTCCGCCTGGACGACCTGGTGGGCTATGAGACCGCCAAGAAAAAGCTGATCGACAACACCCGGGCATTTGTGGAGGGGCGAAGGGCCAACAACTGCCTGCTCTACGGGGACGCGGGAACGGGAAAATCTTCTTCCATCAAAGCGATTCTGAATATGTATTACGGGCAGGGGCTTCGGATGATCGAGCTTTACAAGCACCAGTTCCGGGATCTCAACGATGTGATCGCGCAGATCAAGAACCGGAACTACAAATTCATCATCTATATGGACGACCTGTCTTTCGAGGAATTTGAGACAGAATATAAATATCTCAAGGCTGTGATCGAGGGCGGCCTGGAGAAGAAGCCGGAAAATGTGCTGATCTATGCCACTTCCAACCGCAGGCATCTGATCCGCGAGACCTTCCGGGACAAGGCGGACCGGGACGAAGAGCTGCATACCAACGATACGGTGCAGGAAAAGCTTTCCCTGGTAGCCAGGTTCGGCGTCACGATCTACTACGGTTCCCCGGATAAAAAGGAATTTCAGGAGATCGTCAGGACACTGGCCCGGACAAACGGGATCGACATGCCGGAGGAGACGCTGCTTTTGGAGGCCAACCGGTGGGAGCTGAGCCACGGAGGGCTTTCCGGAAGGACGGCACAGCAGTTTATCGATTATTTATCCGGAACAGACGCGGGAAATCATGTGAAAGGAAGCAAAGTATAATATGGTACGGGAATGGAAATCTGTATGGAAACGGGCCGGATGCCTTGCTCTGCTGCTCTTGTCCATGTGCGTGCTGACGGCATGCAAAGAAAAGCTGACTCCTCATACGCTGATGGAGTCAATGTCGCAAAATATGTCCGGGATCACCTCTTTTGCAAACAAGGTGAAGCTGGATATCGAACTGGAGGACGTACTGTATACCACGTCGGTTTCCATGGATATCAGCCTAGAAAGTACGTCGGACCCGAAAGCGGGACATGCCCTGGGACGCGCCCATGTCAAGATGCGCGGGGCGGAGTTGGAAAGCGTCCTGGAGGTCTACCAGGTGATGGAGGGAGGCCGCCGGGCAACATACAGCAGCCTGGACAACAACTGGAGCAAGGAGGTGTCGGAGCAGACGAAGGGGTCCGTCATCACCATCGACGACAGTTTATTTGCCAAGATGTCGGATTCTGTGGATGATTTTCACATTGCAGAGGGCACGGTGGACGTCAACGGCCAGGAATGCTATCAGATGTACGGGGAAGTCACCGGGGAGAACCTCCAGGGGCTTCTCGGGGGGCAGATGCTCAACGCCTACGGCCTGGTGAAGCTGCCCGACGAGAACGCGGTCTCGGAGCTGGTGATCCCCATTACCTTCAATATTTATAAGGAAAAGATGCTTCCGGCCAGGATCGTGGTGGATATGTCGGAGGCTATGAACGGGCTGTACGACCAGTTTGAGAAGACGACGAATGTCAACTCCTACAGCATCAAGCTGGATTTTGACAAATACGGGGAAGTGGAAGAGATCCGGGTGCCCGAGGAGGTCAAGGCGGCAGCCGGGTGAGCTCTGGTGGGGCAGCGGTTTTTGGCAGGCCGCTCTTTTCAGAGGCCGCTCACCTGTATCGCAATAAAGGGTATACAAGCGGGCTGGAGAATTGCAGCGGTACAATTAGAAACATGCGCCGAAACGGCATGGATCAAATGTCGTTTCAGCGCATGTTTCTATGTGGATTTCAGCGTCTGTTTTTTACCGGATTTCCTGAATCCCGCTGATATCGCTGTCAATGACCAGGGAGTAGTTTGTGTAATAGACCACAAATCCAGGCTTTCCGCCCTTTGGCTTTTTCACATGCTTTTTCTCCACATAGTCGATCTCCACCTTTTCCACACCCCGCATACTGGAATAATAGGCGGCCAGCCGTCCCGCCTCCTCAAAGGTACGATCCGGCAGCTCGTCCCCGTTTGTCTTGACGATGACATGGGAGCCGGGGGCCTGCTTGGCGTGGAACCACCAGTCATTGCCGACGGCAAAATCAAAGGTGAGCTGGTCGTTCTGAAAATTATTTTTTCCCACATACATATGGTAGCCGTCGCTGGAAACAAAATGCAGGGGCGTGTTTTTGATCTTCACCTTTTTCTTGGAATACTTGCGCCGCATCAACCCGGAGGAGATCAGCTCCTCCTTGATCTCCCCAAGGTCATCCTCGCTCATGGCAATATCCAGGGAGGTGCGGATGGATTCCAGGTAGGTGATCTCCTCACGTGTCTCCTGGATCAGGCGGGAGAGCGCCTCATAGGTTCGTTTCAGCTTGTTGTATTTTTCGAAATAGCGCTGGGAATTTTCCTGCGCCGTCTTGGTGGAATCCAACGGAATGGAGACCATTTCATTGTTGTAGTAATTCAGGGCGTCAAGCTTCTTCGCCCCCTCTTCCAGGTTGTACCCGTAGGTATTGATGAGTTCCCCGTAGACTTTGAACTTGTCCCGGTTTTCCGTGTCCTTAAGCTGCCGCATCTGCAGGTCGTATTTTTTCCGGTTCCGCTCCAAGGCGGTCTGGAGGATATGCCGCAGGTCCGTGGACTTCTGCCGAATCCGGGTGATGGTGTTTTTCAGCGCATAGTAGGTCTCAAGCACCTGGGAAATGGAATCAAATTCCACCCGCTCCCATCCCTTCTGGGGCAGCGGCAGGGAGGAAAATTCCTTGGGTTCCTTCCCTTCATAATAAATGGCAGGAGAGAATTTCTGCTCTCTTACGCCGGAAAAATAAATGTCAAACTGGTTGTATACATGCCGCAGGACGTCCTCTGAAAATGCCGAGGCCGGAAGGCCGGAATCCACCTGGGCGATGGAGCAGACCGCCTCCGCCGTCACCGGGCTGACCCCGGTAAAGCTGGTGTAGATGGCCTTTGCTAAGGGCACAGGCTTTGCGGTGAGGGCCCGGGAAAAGACTTCGAAATCCGCGGACAGCGGGTCCTCCTTCTCCATGGTATCCGGAATGAAATAGGGCCGTCCGGGGAGCACCTCCCGGACAGAACTCATCTGGGCGGACACATGCTTGATGCTGTCGATGATGGCGCCCTCTTCGGTGCAGAAGATGATGTTGCTGTGCTTGCCCATGATCTCCACGACCAGATCCTTTCGGCACAGGTCGCCCAGCTCGTCTAAATGCTCGATGGTAAAGCGGATGATCCGCTCAAGCTTGGGCTGGCAGATCTCCACGATCCGCCCGTTTGCAATGTGCTTGCGCAAAAGCATGCAGAAATTGGGAGCAGTCATGGGGCTGGTCTTGTTGGTCTCTGTCAGATAGACCAGCGGCAGGGACGCGCTGGCCGACAGGTAGAGACGCCTCTGTCCTGCGGGCGTCTTGATGGTCAGCAGCAGTTCGTCTGCCTCAGGCTGCGCGATCTTGGCGATTCGCCCGCCAAGGAGCTGTTCTTTTAATTCGTGGACCAGGTTCGCCACGACGATTCCGTCAAAAGCCATAATGTATTCCTCACTTTCTGTTTGAAGTGCAGAGTAGAAGCAAAAAACTCCTTTAAAATCTGTTTTTTGTTTATGAATGAAAAGTCTATTAATTATTTGCATAAGTACCTTAGCAAAATTTTTTATGTGTTCACCAATCGACACTATACCATCTCTCTTGCAGGATATAGCATAGCATATTTACATTAAAAAAAATAGTAGCAAAACTTACTGAATAAAATTTTTCAACTTTCATTGGCATTTGGGAAGCTTTAGGATTTGAAGAAAATTCAAAATTTTCAAGTAGGAGCCAAAAGATGATTCGATCAGTTTTGCAAGGCAGAAACAGGGAGTTTTCTGTATCTGATCCTGGAGTATTGTTGTACAAATGTTAACTAAAGTTTTAAAATAGTTGACAATCTACGCATATGCCTTTATACTGAAAAAGGATTCACTTGTTTACTTGTAGAAGAAGGATACAGTGAAATCACGAATACATATGAGATTTCAGGGGGCATCTATTATGCAAAATTCGAAAATTTCCGTTCAGGACATATGCAGCATCGCCATTATGACCGCGATTACAGCGGTCATGGCGCAGATTTCCATTCCCATGCCGATGGGCGTGCCGCTTACCATGCAGACCTTTGCCGTGACTTTGTCAGGGATCGTCCTTGGGGCAAGGAGGGGAGCCATCTCCATGATAATCTATGTGCTTTTAGGGGCAGTCGGCGTTCCGGTGCTGGCCGGTTTCAGCGGCGGTTTCCAGCACTTCATCGGGCCGACCGGGGGATTTTTGTTATCCTTCCCGGTTATGGCGTACCTGATCGGCGTGGGAACAAAGCTGAGAAAACAGAAAGGGATGTTCCTGCTGTTTCTGATTTTCGGAACGGCTGCCAATTATGCCGTCGGCGTGCTGATGTTCTGCATTCTGATGAAAGCATCCTTCTGGACGGGATTTACGGCCTGTGTGCTGCCCTTCCTTCCTACCGCGGTGATCAAAGCGGCTGCGGCCTCCGTACTGGGATTGAAGCTGCAGGTTCGATTGGGGGAGGTAATGCAATGGACTTAAGACCTCACCACCTCCTCTGTACCCAGGGGTATTCCGGAAAAGGATACAGCAGCGAATTTGTGGAAAATATGAACCAAATCACCCGGAAGCTGCGAAGCAGAGAGCCGGTAAAGGTCCGTCTGACATGCTCCACTGATGATTTGTGCGCCAAATGTCCCAATATGCTGGGAACAGACCTGTGCAGCACCAACGACAAGGTAAAACGGTTTGACCGGAAAGTGATGGAATATTTTCATCTGGAAGAGAAGGAGTATATATATCAGGAGCTTGTGGAAAAAATCAGGGAAGAAATGACGCCCCAGATGCTCTCAGATATCTGCGACGGATGCAGCTGGTATCCGGTCAGCGCGTGCAGGGAGAAAATTCTGGGGGAGAAGTGGAAAGCAGAGGGATGACAGCCTCTGCTTTTTTTAGATAAAATACTTGACAAAACCCCGAATCCACGATATGATTTTTGAGAAAAGAAGAACAGAGCGTACTCTGTTATTTGGGAGGAAAGATGATATGAGAAATTGGAAAAGATTTTTATCAGCCGCAGTCGTGACAGCTATGACGGTTGGAATGCTTGCCGGATGCGGCAGCAACGGCGGCAGTGACAGCAACAACAGCGGCGGAAGCAGCAACAGCAGCGAGAGCACCAGCGATGCCGGAAGCGGCGACGCGGTCATCAAGATCGGCGGGATCGGACCGACCACAGGCGGGGCGGCAATCTACGGCGAAGCGGTTAAGAACGGCGCGGAGCTGGCAGTCAATGAGATCAATGCGGACGGCGGCATAGGCGGCGTTCAGATCGAATTTAATTTCCAGGATGATGAGAATGACGCGGAGAAGGCAGTCAATGCTTACAACACCCTGAAGGACTGGGGCATGCAGGCGCTGCTCGGAACCGTTACCTCCGCTCCCTGTGTGGCGGTAGGCGACGTGGCGCAGGGGGACAACATGTTCCTTCTGACACCTTCAGGAACCGCGGTAGAGTGCGTACAGTATGACAATGCGTTCCGTGTATGCTTCTCTGACCCGATGCAGGGACTGGAGTCCGCAAAGTATATCGGAGAGAATAAGCTGGCATCCAAGGTGGCGGTGATCTATGACAGCTCTGACGTTTACTCCACAGGGATTTACCAGGCATTTGCGGCAGAGGCGAAAAACCAGGGACTGGAACTGGTAGCGACAGAGGCGTTTACGGCAGAGAGCAAGACCGACTTCTCCGTACAGCTCCAGAAGGCAAAGGACGCAGGTGCAGAACTGGTATTCCTGCCGTTCTACTATTCCGAGGCTGCGCTGGTGCTTCAGCAGGCAGCGGGCATCAACTATGAGCCCATCTTCTTCGGATGCGACGGTATGGACGGTATCCTGGGTGTAGACGGATTTGATGCGGACATGGCACAGGATCTGATGTTTTTGAGCCCCTTTACACCGACTTCTGAGGAAGAAGCGATCAAGACCTTTGTGACGGATTTCAAGGAAGCTTACGGCGGAACACCGAACCAGTTTGCTGCAGACGCATATGACGGAATCTATGCCATCAAGGCGGCAATGGAAAAAGCGGGCGTGACGGCAGACATGAGCCCGGCCGATATCTGCGACGCCATGAAGACAGCCATGACAGAGATCACCATCGACGGCGTGACAGCCAAGTCACTCACATGGGAAGCAAGCGGCGAGCCCAGCAAAGAGCCTATGGTTGTGAAGATTGCAGACGGAGATTATGCGGTAGTAGAATAATGCATTCCGCCTGTAGGGCTGGAAAAATTTAGTTAGAGGCTATGGAAACGTATCTGAGAAGGTACCGGACAGATGTTTGTATGTAATAATAGAGGGTTATCTTTCGGGATAGCCTTCTATTTGTATCATTTCTGTCTGATCCACAGCGATGTAAGAATAAGCAGACGGATCGGGAAGAGTAGGAATGGTGTGCTTATTCTTATGTGGCTGTGGATCAGGTCCCCGCTGCTAAAAGCAGTGTTTCAGGGGCTGCGGGCGTACCTGTGGCAGTATCAAACAGATCAAGATAAAAAAATGAGAGACAGGTGGACGGATATATGAGTTTTATATCGTATTTGGTGAATGGTATCAGCCTGGGAAGCGTATATGCGATCATTGCGCTGGGCTACACGATGGTATATGGTATCGCGAAGATGCTGAATTTTGCGCACGGCGATGTCATTATGATCGGCGCTTATGTGGTATTGACCGCCATGACCGGCGCAGGGCTTCCTCCTGCAGCAGCGGTATTAGCGGCAGTTGTATTCTGCACGGTATTGGGAATGCTGATCGAGCGGGTGGCGTACAAGCCCCTGCGTAACGCGGCTTCCCCGCTGGCGGTTTTGATCACGGCGATCGGCGTCAGTTATCTGCTGCAGAACCTGGCGCTTCTGATCTTCGGAGCAAACACAAAATCTTTTACCTCGGTGGTTCCGATTCCGCCTCTGGTGCTTGCAGGGGGCGATCTGACCATTTCCGGGGAGACCATCATGACCATCGGGGCGTGTATCGTGATCATGATCGGCCTGACCTTATTTATCAACCGCTCCAAGGCAGGACAGGCCATGCGGGCGGTGTCCGAGGATAAAGGGGCGGCCCAGCTCATGGGAATCAATGTGAACGGAACCATTGCCCTGACCTTTGCCATCGGTTCCGCGCTTGCGGCCATCGCAGGCGTCCTGCTCTGTTCGGCCTATCCGACCCTGACTCCGTACACCGGGGCCATGCCCGGTATCAAGGCGTTTGTGGCGGCGGTATTCGGCGGGATCGGCTCCATTCCGGGAGCCATGATCGGGGGGATCTTGCTTGGCATCATTGAAATCTTCGGAAAAGCATACATTTCCTCCCAGATGGCGGATGCTATCGTATTCGGCGTGCTGATCGTGGTGCTCCTTGTGAAGCCTGCCGGAATCCTCGGCAAGAATATTCAGGAGAAAGTGTAGGGGGAGGGGATGAAAAAGATGAATAAAATTACAAGAAATAATCTGATCACATATGTGCTGGTGATCGTCCTTTATATCATCGTGCAGGCCATGATCATGTCGGGCAGCCTTTCCAGTTTGATGCAGGGGCTGTTAGTACCCCTGTGCGCCTATGTGATCCTGGCGGTTTCCCTGAACCTGACTGTGGGGATTCTCGGAGAACTGAGCCTGGGGCATGCCGGATTCATGTGCGTGGGCGCCTTTTTCAGCGCCTTTTTCTCCAAATGTACGGCTGCGTCGATTCCGGCTGCGGGTGTGCGGTACTTTATCGCCCTGCTGATCGGGGCGGCAGCGGCGGGGATCTGCGGCATTCTCATCGGAATCCCGGTACTTCGCCTGAAAGGGGACTACCTGGCCATCGTGACCCTGGCCTTCGGCGAGATCATCAAAAATATCATGAATATCCTGTTTGTAGGCAGAGACGCCAACGGATTTCATTTTTCCACGAAGGACGTGATGGCGCTGAATATGGAGCCTGACGGGGTGGTCATCATCAACGGTCCCCAGGGGATCACAGGAACTCCCAAGGATTCCACATTTACGGTGGGAGTGCTTCTGATCCTGCTGACGTTGTTTATCGTGCTGAACCTGATCCATTCCCGGAGCGGGCGCGCCATCATGTCGATTCGGGACAACCGGATTGCGGCGGAGTCCATCGGGATCAATGTGACCAAATACAAACTCATGGCATTTTCCATTTCCGCGGCGCTGGCCGGGGTGGCGGGCGTGATCTATGCCCACAACCTGGCGACTTTGACCGCCCAGCCGAAAAACTTCGGATACAACATGTCCATCATGATCCTGGTATTCGTAGTGCTGGGAGGCATCGGAAATATCCGGGGTTCCATCATTGCGGCCATTGTGCTTACGCTGCTTCCGGAATTGCTGCGGAGCTTAAGCGACTACCGGATGCTGATCTATGCGGTGGTTCTGATCGTGATGATGCTCTTCAACTGGAGCCCGAAGGCCATCGAGTGGCGGGAAAAATACACGGAAAAATTCCGTTCCAAGAAAAAAGCAAAGGCAGAGGAGGTTTGAGAAATGGCATTACTGGAAGTGAAAAATCTGGGAATCTCCTTTGGCGGACTGCGGGCGGTGAATGAATTTCACCTGCACATCGAGAAGGGCTGTCTCTACGGCCTGATCGGTCCCAACGGCGCGGGAAAGACCACGGTCTTCAACCTGCTGACCGGGGTATACAGGCCCAATGAAGGGATCATTACGCTGGACGGGGAACCGATCATCGGGAAAAAGACCATTGAGATCAACAAAGCAGGCATTGCAAGGACATTTCAGAATATCCGTCTGTTCAAGGATCTGACCGTATTGGACAATGTCAAGGCGGGCCTGCACAATCATTGCAAATATTCCACCGTGGAGGGGATTTTGCGCCTTCCCAGATATTTTAAGGTGGAGAAGGAAATGGACGAAAAAGCCATGGAGCTTTTGAAGGTCTTTGATCTGGATCAGGAGGCACGGACACTGGCATCCAACCTTCCCTACGGAAAGCAGAGGAAGCTGGAGATCACCCGGGCGCTGGCGACAAAGCCCAAGCTGCTGCTTCTGGACGAGCCTGCGGCGGGTATGAATCCCAATGAGACGAAGGAACTGATGGAAACGATCCGTTTCGTACGGGATACCTTTGACATGACGATCCTTTTGATCGAACACGACATGAAGCTGGTGTCCGGGATCTGTGAGGAGCTGACGGTGTTAAACTTCGGCCAGGTGCTGGCAGAGGGAAAGACCGGCGACGTGCTGAACAATCCGGAAGTCATCAAGGCATATCTGGGAGAATAGGGGGTGATATCATGGCAATGCTTGAAATAAAAGATATCGAAGTATTTTACGGCGTGATCCAGGCCATCAAGGGGATTTCCTTTGAGGTCAATGAAGGCGAGGTCATCGCCCTGATCGGCGCCAACGGAGCGGGAAAGACGACGATCCTGCACACCATCACCGGCCTGCTGTCTCCGAAAAAAGGTTCTGTGGTCTTTGAGGGAAAGGATATCACGAAGGTTCCGGCTCACAAGATCGTGTCCCTGGGAATGGCCCATGTGCCGGAGGGACGGCGCGTGTTTGCGGAGCTATCGGTCTACCAGAATCTGAAAATGGGGGCCTATACGAGAAAGGACAAGGCGGAGATCGCCCAGACTTTGGAAATGGTCTACAAGCGGTTTCCTCGTCTGGAGGAGCGGAAAAACCAGCTTGCCGGGACTTTGAGCGGCGGGGAGCAGCAGATGCTGGCTATGGGCCGGGCGCTGATGTCCCATCCGAAGATCATCGTGATGGACGAGCCCTCCATGGGATTGTCCCCGATCCTGGTGAATGAGATCTTTGATATCATCCAGGAGGTCAGCGCAGGCGGGACCACCGTGCTGCTGGTAGAGCAGAACGCGAAGAAGGCATTATCCATCGCGGACCGGGCCTATGTGCTGGAGACCGGAAAGATCGTCCTGGACGGGGATGCGAAGGAGCTGATGAACGACGATTCCATCAAGAAGGCATATCTGGGAGAATAAAACGGTGAAAGGGAATGGATAAAATAACAGGACGCTGTCTGCATTTGAAAATGGTTTTGACGGGATTCGATGCATGACAGCGTTTTTTTGGCAGAAGAGAGGAGGACTGCGGAGATGGAACATATTGTAGTAACGATCGCAAGGCAGTACGGAAGCGGCGGAAAGACCGTGGGGGAAATGTACGCAAAAGAGCTGGGGATTCCCTGCTATGGGATGAACCTTCTGAAAATGGCTTCGGAGGAGAGCGGCATCAATGAACAGCTTTTCATGCAGTTTGACGAAAAGCTGCGGAATAACCTGCTGCTGCGCATGACGACAGATCTCTACGACGGGCAGGTCATCCCGCCGGGGCACAAGGATTTTGTATCCGCTAAAAATCTGTTCAACTGGCAGGCGGAGGTCATCAAGCGGCTTGCGAAAAGTGAGACCTGCGTGATCATCGGGCGCGCGGCGGATTATGTACTGAAGGACTATCCCAACGTGGTCAGCGTATTTGTCCATGCGTCGCCGGAATTTAATCTGGCCCGGGCCATGGAACGCAACAGCATGACAACGGCGGAGATGGAGAAATTCATTGCATCCACGGATAAGTACCGTTCCGATTTTTATAAGCACTATACCGGCAGGGAGTGGACAGACGCAAGGAACTATGACCTGTGCCTGAACAGTGGAAAGCTGGGATTTGAGAAATGCGTGGAAGAGATAAAGGCGTATATCAAGGTGAGATTTGAATAAAAGGAATGCGGCTATGCAGTGGAGTGATGGAAAGATAAGATGCCGTTGGGCCAATCCCAACAATGAAACGTACATTCATTACCATGACGAAGAGTGGGGCGTTCCCGTATATGACGACCGGAAATTATTCGAGATGCTGATCCTGGAATCGTTCCAGGCCGGGCTCTCCTGGGAATGCGTACTGAATAAGCAGGAGGCTTTTCGGGAAGCCTTCGACGGATTTGATCTGGAGAAGGTATGTGCATATACGGAACAGGATTTTGAGCGGCTGCAGGAAAATCCGGGCATCATCCGCAACAAGCGGAAGATCCGTGCCACAGCGGCCAATGCAAAAGTATTCCGGGAGATCCGGCAGGAATACGGGAGTTTTTCGGACTATCTCTGGCACTGGACGGATGGGAAGGTCATCTACGAAAAAGGGCTCGCATCCTCAGAGCTTTCGGACCGGGTGTCAAAGGACCTAAAAAAGCGGGGGATGACCTTTGTCGGGACAACGATCATTTATGCGTACCTGCAGGCCGTTGGAGTGATTTACTCCCATGAGGATGGATGTTTTTTAGAGCATCGTGAGGACAGCGGGAAGTGACGCTTGTTTTTCAGCTTGAAAATTCCTTCAAAAGCGTGTAAAATGAAAGCAATTACTTGCATGGAGGTGGCAGATTTGGATGACACAAGCCAGAAAATCATTGACGCGGCAATGCATTGTATCCGGGAAAAGGGATACGCTGCGACCACGACCAGAGAGATTGCCGGGCGTGCAGGCGTAAATGAATGTACACTGTTCCGCAAGTTCAAAAGCAAAAAGGAGATCATTCTACAGGGGGTCAGTCAGGCGGAGTGGAGGGCCAATATCACACCGGATGCATTTTCGCGTGTGGAATGGGACCTGCAGGCAGATCTGGAAATGTTTCTGAGAACGTATATGGACCGGATGACGGCTGATTTTGTCAAATTGTCCATCGGACTGCGTGCGCCCCAGATCTATGAGGAGACGGCGCCCCATATTATGAAGGTTCCGCAGGTGTTTCTCACTGCGCTTACGGATTATCTGAACAGAATGTGTGAAAAGGGGAAGGTTCCCGAGCAGGACTTTGGTTCCCTTGCCCTGACCATATTTTCTACGGCATTTGGATATACATTTCTGAATGCGTCCTTTGGAAAAAAGCTGACGGATGTAGAAAAAGAAGACTACATAAAAAACAGCGTGCAGGTCTTGATCAATGGAATCATGCATGGATGAAATTCGGCACTGACTGACAGTGCCGAAAAAAATAAACTTTATGCAAGCAAGTACATGCATTCATAAGACGAAAGTAAGAGAAGTGGAGGAATGGAATATGCAGATTACAGGTGCGGATTTATTTGTCAAAGCATTAAAAGAGGAGCAGGTCAGAACGTTATTTGCATACCCGGGCGGGCAGGCAATCGACCTTTTTGACGCCCTCTACAAGGAACAGGATATGGAAGTGATCCTGCCCCGCCATGAGCAGGGGCTGATCCACGCGGCGGACGGGTATGCCCGTTCTACCGGCAGGGTGGGGGTCTGCCTGGTGACCAGCGGGCCGGGGGCAGCCAACCTGGTGACCGGGATTGCGACGGCCAATTACGACAGTGTTCCGCTGGTATGCTTTACCGGCCAGGTGCCCCGAAACCTGATCGGAAAGGATGCCTTTCAGGAGGTGGACATTGTAGGGATTACACGGAGCATCACAAAATATGCTGTCACAGTGCAGAAGCGGGAGGATATGGCATACGTCATCCAAGAAGCATTTTACGCCGCAAAAACCGGAAAGCCCGGGGTCGCGGTGGTGGATCTGCCCAAGGATATCCAGAGGGCATTTGGAAGCGGCATCTATCCGGCTGAAACTGCGGCCAGGGAGGAGCGGCCGGATCTTGGGAAAGATCAGGGACGGTTGGATCAGGCGGCCGCACTGTTGGCCCGCGCCCGCAGACCTGTGTTCCTGATCGGAGGCGGCGTCAGGATTGCCGGGGCACAGAAGGAAATGCTGCGGCTTGCGGAGCAAACAGGCGTCCCGGTGGTAACGACAATCATGGGAAAAGGGGCCATTCCCACCTCAAGCAGCCTGTACGCAGGCAACATCGGAATCCACGGAAGCTATGCCGCCAATATGGCGGTCAGCGGATGCGACGTTCTTTTTGCAATCGGGACAAGGTTTAATGACCGTATCACAGGCAGCCCGGAAACATTCGCGGGCAATGCGGCAATCGTCCACATTGATATTGAACCGGCTTCTATTTCCAGAAATATTGCTGCGGATGTGCCGATTGTGGCAGACGCGAGGGATGCGATCCATATCCTGCTTCAAAAAGCAGAGCCTTTGGAGATCGGGGAGTGGAGGGAGGAGATCCGCAGATGGAAGGCAGAATATCCGATTGATATGGGACATTTTGGACTGACCCCTCAGAGGGTGATCCAGGCCATCAATGATCTCTTTTCGGAGGCGGTGATTGTCACCGATGTGGGGCAGAACCAGTTATGGACCACCCAGTTTCTTGCGCTTAATGAAAGGAAGCAGATGCTGACCTCGGGCGGTCTGGGAACGATGGGTTACGGATTGCCTGCCGGGATCGGCGCCAAGATCGGGAATCCCCGGAAACCGGTTGTGGTTGTGACCGGTGACGGCGGCATGCAGATGAACATTCAGGAACTGGCGACAGCCGTAGTCTATGAACTGCCGATTATCATCTGCATACTCAACAACGGATATTTGGGAAATGTGAGACAGTGGCAGGAACTGTTTTACGGCAGACGATATTCGTCCACATGTATGCGTTACCGGAAAAGCTGTCCGTCCGCCTGTGAACGGCCGGGAGAAAACTGCCCGGACTATACCCCGGACTTTGTAAGACTGGCACAAAGCTATGGGGCGAAGGGCATTCGGGTGACGGAAAGCGACGCAGTGGAGGATGCTTTGCGAAGCGCAAAACAGAACGAGAAAGGTCCGGTGGTGATCGAATTTATCATAGACCGGGAGGCAAATGTCATGCCCATTGTCCCGCCAGGAAAGCCGCTGTATGAGATGATCACCGGGAAGGAGAACCTTTGGAGATAGTGTAAAAAAGAGAACTATAGGGTTGAAATAGGTTGAATTTATACTATAAATTAAATATAATAAAACTATCAAAGGAGGTGTAAGCGATGACAATAAATACAAATACAATGGTTTCTATTACGGAAGCAAATCAGAATTTTTCAAAAGTAGCAAGATTAGTGGATGAGCATGGAACGGCTGTTATTTTGAAAAACAATGTACCAAGATACCTTGTCGTAGATTTTAGCAAAGCAGATTATGATGCTGTTGCATCAAATGAAGATGTATTGACCATATCGAAACGATTGATTGAGAAGAATAAGGAATCTTATGAGGTGCTTGCAAAGTGATAAAGCTGACAAAAGAACAAATTCTGTTACTTCACACTCACTTAATACAGACTACCGGAGGAAGTGATGGGATTAGGGATGTGGGTCTGCTTGAGTCTGCATTAGAAAGTCCATTCCAATCTTACGGAGGAGAGGAATTATATCCAAGCATACAGGCAAAAGCAGCAAGACTTTGTTATGGATTAGTTAAAAATCATGCAATGATAGATGGCAACAAAAGAATCGGGTGCCATGCCATGTTAGTTTTTTGGCATTAAATGGTTATGAGATGGTATATACCCAGAAAGAATTATCAGATTTAATATTAGATGTAGCAGAAGATAGGAAGCAACAGAAAGATATTTTACATTGGTTGCTGGTGCATCAGATGTAAGTAAAACTTTTTAAAATAGTTGAAAAAAAGGGACATGAGTGTGTCATTGAGAACCATGTAAAAAATGTTTGAGCAGAATTGTGCTGTGAATAGTAACCAGAAGTGATCTGTCTCTCCAATTCCGCGATTGACATTTTCACACAGATGTAGGATAATAAAATCACATCAAAAGTAAAACGTTTCGCGAAACAAAAAAAAGGAGAGACAAAAAAATGCAAGACACAAAACAGCAGTGGTTTAAGGAGGCCAAGTTCGGCCTGTTCATTCACTGGGGGCTGTATGCGCTCCTGGCCGGAGAGTACAACGGGAAAAAGACGGACCGGATCGCAGAGTGGATCATGAACGACCTGGATATCCCGGCAGAAGAGTATGAGAAGCTGGCCGCACAGTTCAATCCGGTGGAATTTGACGCGGATGGGATCGTGCGCAAGGCAAAGGAGTGGGGGATGAAGTACATTGTATTTACCTCCAAGCACCACGAAGGCTTTGCCATGTGGGATTCCAAGTGCAGCGACTACAATGTGGTAAAGGCGACTCCTTACGGCAGGGATATCGTAAGGCAGTTCCGTGAAGCCTGCGACAGGCACGGCATGAAGCTCGGCTTTTACTATTCCCAGGCCCAGGACTGGCACGACCCGGACGGCTACATGCACAGAAAGGACAACTCCGGAAAGAACTACCGTGCATATCTGGAGCGGAAGTGTTTCCCGCAGCTTCGGGAACTGCTGACAGAGTACGGGGAGGTTGCGCTGATCTGGTTTGATACCCCCATGGGCACGACCAGGGAAGAGAGCCAGGAGATGGTGGATCTGGTGAAGAGACTGCAGCCGAACTGCATCGTCAGCGGACGGATCGGCAATGGGCTGGGAGAGTATATGACGACGGGGGACAACTTTATCCCGCGCCTGCCCTATGAAGGGGACTGGGAAGTTCCGGCAACGCTGAATGATACATGGGGCTTCAATAAGGACGACCACAACTGGAAAGATGCGGAGGAGATCATCCATCTCCTGGTAAAGATCAACAGCAGGGGCGGAAATTATCTGCTCAACATCGGGCCGGAGGCTTCCGGGCATGTGCCGGAGGAAAGCATAAAGATACTGGATGAAGTGGGGAAGTATGTCAATGAGAATGAAGAAGCCATTTTCGGTACCAAGCGGGTCGGGATCTATGCCTATGAGCTGGATTGGGGCATGCTGACCCGGAAGGACCATAAGCTCTATGTCCATGTATTCAAACCGAGAAGGCGGGTGGAGCTTCTGAACATCGGAAACCGGATTACAGGCGCCTATCTAGTAGCGGATAAGAGGCCGCTGGAATTTGAGACCGGAGCGACCTGTGAAGGCTGCAGCTCCATCGAGGTGGAAGTTCCGGAGGAATATTTTGACAGGAAAAATTACAGCATCTGTCTGGAAATGGAAGAGGAAGAGCCGATTTTTGAACCCATTATCGGATAGGGCGGGACGTAAGCCGTCTTGCAGTTAAGAGGCCGGGGAAGGGTGCGGTACGAGAAGACTGCCTTTTGCAGAAATCTTGTATCCCAAAGCATTCGTTCCCCGGCCCTTTTTTGGCTGCAGGTTATACCTGGCAGGCGTGCCCCGCAGCCTGGGCCGCTCCCTGAAAATCCCGGAAAGCCCGCCGCTGTCCGTCATGGGGATCAGGATCTGCCTGTCAGCCCCAGGTCTTTTACAGACTGCCTTTCCTGGAAATGCACATCAATACATTCGGTCAGCGGAAAGTCGGAATAATCCCCCTGTATCCTTCGATAAAGGATGCCGGAAGCCTGTTCCCCGATCCGGGAAAGATCCTGTGCCACAGAGGTGATGGGCGGATACATGCTGGAGAACAGAGGGTCGTCGTCAAAGGTGACAACGGATACATCTTCCGGGATGGAGTAGCCGCAGGCGCTGGATTCGATGAGCCCGCCCATGGCGCTTAAATAATTTGTAAAAAAGACGGCGCTGGGCGGATCACCGCTCTCCATAATCTGCCGGAAATGCTCCTTTCCCAGGTCAATGGTCTTCTGGCTGATCCCAAACAGGATGGGGCCGGACATGGTAATGCAGGTCTGTGCCTGCCCGAACGCATCCTGAAAGCCTCTGATACGCTGGTACACAGGTGTGGAATAAGAGGCATGGTCCAGAATATGGACCCGTTTATGGCCCTTTTCCAGCAGATATCGGCCCAGCATCGCGCCGCCCCTGTAATTGTCCGATATCACGCAGTCTACAGGGCGGTATTTCGAAACCGGCCCTCCATCCGACAGAAGGGAGGGCTGGCTGTCCAGATCCGCCGCGCCAAAGGGCGGGCCTTCGGTCCCGGCACTTGCCGCACTCCGGGCCTGATTTCTGGTTCCGGGATTCACCGCACTCCGAGCCTGGCCTTCGGTCCCGGCACTTACCGCACTCTGGATCTGGTCTGCAGCTCCGGGATTTTGATCCAGCACCACCACAGGGATGTTCTGATCCAGCAGCAGATGGTAGTGATTGTCCCGGGAATTGTAGGGGAGCATGATCACGCCGTCGATGTTGCGGACGATCAGATCCTGAATGGCCTGGATTTCCGTCTCCTCGTCATGGCAGAACGAACAGGTGATGACGGTGTAGCCGTATTTGACGAAATACTGGGAGACCGAGCTGATGATCGGGCCCCAGAAATAATTTCCCAGGTCGGATATGAGGATGGCCACCGTCATGGTGTGCCTGGAACGCAGGATCTGGGCGGTATGGTTGGGCTTATAATTCAGATGGGCAATCGCTTCCTCAATGCGGCGCTGGTTCTTCTCGTTGATTTTTTTATGGTTGAGATATTTGGAAATCGTGGCCAGGGAAAGGCCGGTCTCCCTGGCGATATCTTTGATCGTGACTTTCATCTGTTCCTCCGATCTGTCATGCCTGCGGGCATTCTGTCACAGGCATTTTACCATGAAATCCTCAAATTAACAACCAGAGAAAAGTGAAAGCAGGTGCGGACATAAACGCGAAACGTTTTTAGTAGAGCGAAAAGACGGCGCTGCTCTTCACAGTCCTTTTGAAAAAAGGCTACCGCAATCCCACTGGCTTTAGACGGTGGGTTAAGGTAGCCAAAAGTGGCAGTTTGTGTTATACTTGCGTCATGGGAACATGGAAATCAAAAAACAGGCACAAGTATTTATTACAGTATCACACACTATTCGTGTGTAAATACAGAAAGAAATTACTGATACCAAAACAAATATCAGATGATATAAAACAGCTTTCGCATGAGATATGCCAAAAACATAACGTCATTATCAAATACAAGGAAACAGATAAAGACCATATCCATTATATGATAGAAACATTACGAAGTATCCCTTGTGGAGAACCAACAATGTCTATTAGTAAAATCGTTAACCTGATGAAAAGTGATACTACATATCATATTTGGGAAAGATATCCAAACTATCATATAAAGCAATTCTGGAAAGAGCGTACCTTTTGGACAGACGGATATTTTGCGTGTAGTGTGGGAAATGTTCCAGAAGAAATGCTGCGTAAATAGATAGAAAATCAAGGATATAAGGTGGTGATAGCAAGTGTTAAAAGCATATAAGTACAGAATATATCCAAATAAGGAGCAAAAAATACAGATTGCAAAAACATTTGGCTGTTGCCGTTTTGTTTATAACCAGACACTGGCATACCGCAAAGAAGCTTACGAAAAAGAAAAGAAGTCCGTCAGTAAAACAGATTGTAATAATTACTGTAACAGGGAATTAAAGAAAGAATATGAGTGGCTGAAAGAAGTGGACAAATTTGCCCTGACGAATGCCATTTACAACATGGACTGTGGATGGTAAAGAATCATTATCTGGCAAAATCAATATCCGATGTGTCATGGCATGAGCTGACAAGGCAGTTAGAGTACAAGGCAAAATGGAATGAGAGGAAATATATAAAAATAGATACATTTTATGCCAGCAGCCAGATCTGCTCTAATTGTGGGTATCAGAACAAGGACATGAAGGATTTATCAGTAAGGGAATGGGTGTGCCCAATATGTGGAGCAAAGCATGACAGAGATATCAATGCTGCGAAAAATATTTTAGCAGAAGGATTACGGCAGATAGCATAAGATAATAAAATACAAATAGGGACGGTTCAGCCCGAATTAACGCCTGTGGAGATAGTAGGTAAGTGCCCTATGGGTATACGAGGTCTATGAAGCAGGAAGCACATTGGCTTTAGACAATGGGTAGTTCACATGTGTTACAATGAGGAACATGAGACAAAAAATGCTATTGCAGGAACAAAAGAGGCAGGCCGCGGAAGGATACCGGCGATTTCCCAAGCATGGCACGGAGGGTAAGGAGAATCGGATATGGCGGTGACGATCAAGGACGTGGCGCGGGAGACAAATCTTGCGATCTCGACAATTTCAAAGTATATGAACGGCGGCACGGTCCGGCCGGAGAACCGGGAACGGATCAAGGAGGCTGTCCGCAAGCTGGGATATTCGCCCAACCATACGGCCCGCGGACTCAGAACCTCCCGGACCTACATGATCGGCCTGGTGACCGGGAAGATGTTCTCGCCCCATACGGCACGCATCCTCAGTGAGATTGAGAAAAAGCTTCGGCTCCTGGGATACTCCGTCACCTTCGCGACTCACGAGGAGAACGGAATCCAGGCCAAGGAGTATGTGGACTATATGGTGGAGAGGGGCGTGGACGGCATCATCTCCACCCCCATCGGGACCGGGCAGGATTATCTGAAAAGCGCGGCGGAACAGAAGATTCCCGTGGTGATACTGGAAGAGAACAGCGCGGGCAACCAGGCGGACTGCGTACAGGTGGACTGCAGCGGGGGCGCCTATCTCATCGTAGAGCATCTGATCGAGAAAGGACACCGGGAGATCGCCGTCATCAAGGGCCCGGATTACAAACTGACTTCCCGGGAACGGCTGCGCGGCTACCTACGGGTGATGGAGGACTACGGCTGTCCCATCCGGGAGGAATACATGATACAGGGAGATTTTTCATACAAATCCGGATACGAGGGGATTCGGAGGCTGTGGGAACTGGAAAAAAAGCCGACGGCGGTATTTGTCAGCAATTATGACATGTGCCTGGGGGCCATGGCGGCTGTCTACAACCTGAACATCCGTGTGCCGGAGGAACTCTCCGTCGTATCCTTTGACGACTTCGAATTGTCTGTGATGGTTCGGCCCAGGCTGACTACGGTGCGCCAGCCTTTGGAACAGATGGCGGATACGGCCGTGGATCTGCTGTATCGGCGGATGCAGGGGGACTACTCGGATTTTCCGCGGAAGATCCGTTTAAAA
Organism: Schaedlerella arabinosiphila; assembly: GCF_003885045.1. Classification (GTDB taxonomy): domain Bacteria; phylum Bacillota; class Clostridia; order Lachnospirales; family Lachnospiraceae; genus Schaedlerella; species Schaedlerella arabinosiphila. The sequence continues at coordinate 1,475,853 of NZ_RHJS01000002.1, forward strand.
CCAGAATGCGTCTGCAGGGATTCTGTAAAGAGCTGTTTATTCCCGCAAAACGGCGGCGCATAGGACCGCCATGATTTCTGCAAAAACAAAGAAAAGAAAGAAGGAAACTGCGATGAAAAAGAGTATGATCCGGGCTGCAAAGGGAGAAATCCCGGCAGACCTGGTGCTGAAAAACGGTAATGTGGTAAATGTATTTTCGGAAGAAATTGTCACATGCGACGTGGCGGTGGTGGACGGATGGATCGTCGGTCTGGGAAGCTACCAGGGAGAGCGTGAGATCGACTGTACGGGAAAATATATCGCCCCGGGGCTGATTGACGCCCATGTACATATCGAATCCTCCATGGTGTCCCCTCTGGAGTTTACGAAGTACATTGTGCGAAAGGGAACCACCGGGATCGTGGCAGATCCCCACGAGATCGTGAACGTCAGCGGAAAGCGGGGGATGGACTATATTCTGGACGCCTCGGAGCATGTGCCGGCGGACGTATATGTGATGGTTCCTTCCTCGGTTCCCGCCACCAATATTGATACCAACGGCGCCGGAAAATTTCTGGCCGAAGACATGGCAGAGTACAAATCCCATCCAAGGGTTCTGGGCCTGGGGGAAATGATGCGGTTCGTGGACGTGCTTGGGGAGGATCCGGAGACGATGGACAAGCTGGACGCGTTTTCGGATATGGTGATGGACGGCCATGCGCCGGGAATTTCTTCAAAAGAGATCCAGGCATACCGGATGGCCGGAATCCAGGATGACCATGAATGCTCCACCGGTGAGGAAGCGCTGGAGAAGCTGCGGGCCGGATTTCACATTCTGGTGCGGGAGGGCAGCGGGGCGAAGAACCTGGAAAGCATCTTAAGCGGCCTCCTGAAAAAAGGAGCGTCCCTGGACAACTGTATGTTCTGTACGGACGACAAGCATCTGGAGGACATCGAAAAGGAAGGACATATCAACTTTTGTGTCCGCAAGGCGATTGCCCTGGGCGTGCCCGAGGTGAAGGCATACAAAATGGCTTCGTGGAATGCGGCCCGGTTTTACGGAATCCCGCATGCCGGGGCGGTGGGGGCGGGCTACCGGGCCGACCTGCTGATTGTGGACGATCTGAGGGAGGCGGTGCCTTCCATGGTGATCAAAAACGGAACGGTGGTGGACGACGCGTGGCTGTCCTCCTTCGCATATGAGCTGAAAGACCGTTCCCTGCTGCATACGGTGTGTATTCGGAGCCTGTCGGAAGAAGATTTGTTTCTCACGAAAAAGGAAAAGAATCATGTGCTGGAGCTGGTGCCCAATGAACTGCTGACCCTGCACCGGGTGGAGGAAGTGCCCGGACAGCACGGAGAATTTACCCCGGCACAGGACTATGGAAAGCTGGTTGTAATGGAGCGGCACGGAAAGAACGGCAAGGTAGGCGTGTGCCCGGTGAAGGGATACGGAATCCGCTCCGGCGCCATTGCCACCACCATTTCCCACGATTCCCACAATATCATTGCGGCAGGCGATAATGACCGGGATATCCTGTGCGCGGTGAGGGAGCTGGGACGCATCCAGGGCGGATATGTGATCGCCTCGGGGGGGAAGGTTATTGATGAGCTCCCCCTTGCGCTCTCCGGGCTGATGAGCGTGAACTCTGCCGAGGAGGTGCAGGAAAAGACCGGGGAAATGGTTCAGAAGGCGCGGGACATGGGAGTGTCGGAAGGGGTAGACCCGTTTATCACCCTTTCCTTCATGGCCCTGACGGTGATTCCGGAATTGCGCCTGACCGAATCCGGGATGTTTGACGTGACTGCGATGCAGTTTATTGAAGAATGAAAGCATCCGGCAGGGACGCCGGAAGAGATCGAAACACAGCAAAATGGTTCCGCCTGTATGATTGCAGCCGTGCAGGCGGACAGGATTCAGGGGTAAGACATATGGCAGAAAAAAATGAAAACAACGTCCTGCGCTTCCTGAAACAATATGCGGTCAGGATTGTGGCGGTCTGCGGGATTCTCCTGGTTTTGGCCTATTTTATCAATATCATGTTCGTGCAGAATCAAAAGACGGCGGTCTCCGTGCTGGTTCTGGAATTTATGGAGGACACCTCCGCGCTGGAGCAGCAGGTGCGTGAGGCGCTGGGCGCGGGGGAGGACGAAAAAATAGAGATCCGGACCATTTCCTCGGGCATTGAGGCCAATAAGGCGGTGGCGCTGACCTGGATTCGGGCGGAAGTGGTGGATGTGGTCATCGGCGGTGAAACACAGATGACAGAATATGCCCAGGCCGGATATCTGAAAGACTTAAGCGACATGAAAGCTTCTGAACAGGGTTCAGAAGAAGATGGGGCCTCCAATTTCCTGTGCGGTCTGGCGCAATACGATCAAGACGGCAATGTAACCGGCACCGGGCCCAAGACTTGTTTTGGCAGATATATCCCGGGGATTCCCGGGGCACAGATCGAACAGCCGGTGGCCGGGCTGGCGAACAATGCGTCCAATGTGGACAATGGGCTCAGGCTGCTTCAATGGCTGGGAACGGATTGAATGATGACATATAGGATGTGCTGCGTTATCCCGGATTGAAAAAATCCGGGATAACGCAGCATGTTCTGTTTAGTTCTTATTTACATCCGCAGTCTGACGACATATCAAATGCCGGATTGAATGCGTAGAAGTTCTTGCTGTCCAGATGATCCTGTACGATTCGGAGGCTTTCACCGAAACGCTGATAATGCACCACCTCACGCTCCCGCAGGAACCGGATCGGGTCGCATACTTCCGGGTCTTTTATGAGCCGGAGGATATTCTCATAGGTAGTTCTGGCTTTCTGTTCGGCCGCCATATCTTCATGCAGATCCGTGATCGGATCGCCCTTGGACTGGAAGTAGGTGGCGGTCCAGGGGGAGCCCCCTGCGGACTGGGGCCAGAGTGCAAGGGTGTGATCCACATAGTATTTGTCGAATCCGGATTTTTTCAGCTCCTCAGGAGACAGGTTTCTGGTCAGTTGGTGAACGATTGCGCAGACGATCTCCATATGTGCCAGTTCTTCCGTACCGATATCTGTCAAAATTCCTGTCACTTCCTTATACGGCATCGTATATCTCTGCGAGAGGTACCGCATGGACGCTGCCAATTCCCCGTCCGGTCCGCCAAACTGCGATATAATCACCTGTGCCATCTCCGGATTTGTCTGGGTGATCTTCACCGGATACTGCAGTCTTTTTTCATAATTCCACATAAATCAGCATCCCCCTTCCTGCCATGGCCATGGCTCATTGATCCAGTTCCATTTTTCGCAGTCGGAACAGACCGCGGTGTCAATCGTCAGAGGTCCGAAGTTCTCTGCGTATTCCTTCAGCGCTTCGTTGCGCATGCAGCTGTATTTTCGGAAAAATTCCATTGCTTCCTCATCGCATGGATGGGTATCCAGGTAGAGCTTCACGTCATCGACCGCAAAGCTGACTTCGTAGATGTGGTTCAGCAGATCTTCCCTGCAGGTGTGGTTTTTCATCGTTTCCAGCCCCCTCTCCCAAGAAATGGTTGATCCAGTTCCTCAAAGACGGTGCCACAGCGGAAGCCTTCGCAGATATCCCTGATTCCGCACCAGGTCTGCCAGGGGACGTATGCCATGGCGATGGGCATATCATAAAGCGGGTCATCCATCATGCATTCGCAGTTCTTCGGCATTTTGCGTTCCCTGCATTCGGGCGCTTTTCTCGGCTCCGGCGGCGGAGGACAGCATCCGCAGTCTTCTCTGCGTATCCTGTCTGCTTCGGGAGCGCGGCATCCGCAGTCCTCCCTGCGTATCCGATCCGCTTCGGGGGCGCGGCATCCGCAGTCCTCCCTGTGCATCCGATCCGCTTCAGGGGCGCGGCATCCGCAGTCCTCCCTGTGCATCCGATCCGTTTCCGGGGCGCGGCACCCGCAGTCCTCCCTGTGCGTCACGTCCCTTTTGGGCGCCGGGTCACAGCAGCGCGTATCCATCTGCGGGGCAGAGGGCTGGCATCCCGTATGCATGCCGGGCATGGGACGCATAGGCCGCATATTGCCCTGGCGGCCATAGCGCATATTGTTCTGATAATTCGCCATTTGCGATTACTCCTTCCAAGATTCGGTTTACAATATATATACTATGGAAGAAGTACAAAAAAGGTTCCTTTCGCTGCATACCGGACCACGCCGATTGCTGCGCCTGTTTCCCGGCGGCATTGGGCCCGCTTATCGTTACTGTTCACAGTGCTTTGCACTTCGCTGCAAGGCATCCGGCCAGTAAAATAGCGGTTGCGTGCATCCAGCCCCTCGCCGTCAGGCGGCTTTTCAATGGGCTGGATGCCGCTACAGTTCGCGGCCGGTTAGGCCGTGAACTGTAACCACTTATCAAAAATTTCAGAAGCGAAAAAGGAAAAACATTGTTTTTATAAATAAAAAAAGCTATAATACTAAAATGAAGAGAAACAATGAGGCACTATTTTTGGTTTCTGGTAAAAAAGTTTCCAGTAAAAAAACAGGACAGTCGATCTGTGTTTGTCGTGGAAACAGAATTTTTGGGAATACTATGATTTGAATATTTTACAAATGGATGATTCAGGCCAGATTACGGGATAAAGGAGATAAGGATTTATGTGTGGGTTTGCAGGATTTGTCGGGGAGGTTGAGAACCGGGAGCGGGTGCTTGTGGATATGATGAACACCATCATTCACCGGGGGCCGGACAGTGAGGGGAAGTTCGTGGATGGGGACGCGGCGCTTGGGTTTCGGCGCCTGAGCATCATCGATCTTTCGGAGGTCGGGGATCAGCCTTTATATAATGAAGATAAAAGCAAGGTTCTGGTATTCAACGGAGAGATCTACAATTATCAGGAGCTGCGCAAAGAACTGGTGGAAGCAGGCCATGTGTTCGTATCCAACACGGATTCGGAAACACTGCTCCACGGATATGAGGAATGGGGGGAGAAGCTTCTGGACCGGCTGCGGGGCATGTATGCGTTTGCAATCTGGGACAGGAAAAAGAAGCGGCTCTTTGCGGCCAGGGATATTTTCGGCATCAAGCCTCTTTACTATGCACAGATGAACGGGACGCTTTTATTCGGCTCGGAGATCAAGTCTTTTCTGGAACACCCGCGGTTTGACAAGATTTTTAACGAGGATGCTCTTGGAAATTACCTGTCCTTCCAGTTTGTGCCCACCAACGAGACCTTTTTTAAAGGCGTGTTCTGCCTGCAGCCGGGACATTTTTTCGTATATGAGAACGGGCAGCTTGAGATCACGCGCTACTTTGAACCTCATTTTACAGGCGACTGCACAAAATCCTTCGAAGAAGTGGTGGACGAGGTGGAAGCGGTGATGAAGGAATCCGTGGAAATGCACAAGATCAGCGACGTGGAAGTGGCCTCCTATCTGTCCAGCGGCGTGGATTCCAGTTATCTGACTTATTTGGGACAGGTGGACCGTACTTTTACCGTGGGATTTGACGAGGGAAAATACAGCGAGATCCAGGATGCAAAGGAGTTTGCGGCCAGCATCCATATGCAGAACGACGCCAGGGTCATCACTCCGGAGGAATACTGGGACCGTCTCTCCGATATCCAGTATTATATGGACGAGCCGGTGGCGGACCCGGCGGCCATCGCCCTCTTTTTTCTGAGCGAGGAGGCGGCAAAAAAAGTCAAGGTGGTGCTCTCCGGGGAAGGGTCGGACGAGCTGTTCGGGGGCTATAACATTTACTGCGAGCCGCTGGAGCATACGGCTTTCAACAAGATTCCCATGGTTTTGCGCCGCGCCCTCGGAAAATTTGCGGAATACTGCCTGCCCCGGAGGATGAAGGGCAGAGGTTTTCTGATGCGCCATGGAAAGACACTGGAGGAACGGTATTTTGCAAATGCAACCAACATCTTTACAGAGCGGGAAGCACACCGGCTTCTGAAAAAAGGCTGCGCGCCGGGAATCCAGAAGGTGACAAAGCCTTTGTACGAACGTGTGAAAGGGAAGGACCCGGTTACAAAGATGCAGTATGTAGACCTCCACCTCTGGCTGGTTCATGATATTTTGATGAAAGGGGATAAGATGGGCATGGCAAATTCCCTGGAGGTGCGGGTGCCGTTTTTGGACAAAAAGGTGCTGGAGCTGGCCCAGACCCTGCCTTTGGACTATAAGGTCCGGGCGCCCAAGACCAAGGTGGCGCTGCGGGGGGCGGCGGAGAAGGCTATCCGAAGCAAGACCGCGGAGAAGAAGAAGCTGGGCTTTCCGATTCCCATCCGGGTGTGGCTCAGGGAAGAAACGTATTACGAAAGAGTACGGGAAATGTTCACTTCGGAGGCGGCCAGGAAGTTTTTCAATACCGATATCCTGGTAAAAATGCTGGATGGACATAAGAACGGAAAGAACCTGAACGAAAAAACAGACGACAGCCGGAAAATCTGGTCCGTGTATATCTTTCTCGTATGGTATGACCGGTTTTTCGGGCATGAAAAGCCGGTTCATCCGGCCAGGCTTTCGGCGGTCTGAAAGGAGCAGCAATCTGTAAGGAGCCGGCACGGGATCAAAGCCAAGGCTGATCCTGGGGCCGTACATAAATAAGGGCAGCTATTCACAGCAGCAAATAAGGGGAGAATCTATGAGAAGCAGGACTGTACGCCCGCTTAAGCGGCGGGAACACGGAGCAGGGGCTATGCAGAGCAGTTACGGATATCCGGGGAGCCAGGCACGGGTTCGGCGCGCCCCGACAAACAGACGTGCCGCGCCCCAGGCAGAACACGCTTACGGTATGCAGCACAGTGTCTACAACATACCCTTCGAGGGGGAGCGGCATTCGGGAGAGGGAAAGGAAGAACGGAAAAAGCGGGGAATCCTTTCCAGGATCTTTGTCACCGATGCGCAGTATTTTGACTATGATCTGCTGCTGGTGATCATTTTTCTGATGTGCCTGGGACTGATCATGCTTTACAGTACCAGTTCCTATGAAAACGGAACCTTCTATTTCAGAAAGCAGGCGATCTTCGGGGCCGCCAGCTTCGGCGTGATGTTCCTGGTATCCAAGATTGATTACCACATATACGGGGCGTTTTCCTTTGAATGCTATCTGCTGGCCATGTTTCTGATGGCGCTGGTGCAGACGCCTCTCGGCCACAGCGCCAACGGCGCCAAGCGGTGGATTCGGATAACAGAGAATCTGACGCTTCAGCCCGCCGAGATCATGAAGATTGCGGTGATCCTGTTCATCTCCTATGAGCTCTGCCGTCTGGGAAATAAGGCGCATGCAAGGGAGGGAGCCGTCCGCGTCTTTGCGTTCGGCATCGCGGCGGCGGCGGGCGTCAGATACCTGACGGACAATCTGAGCACCGCGGTCATTGTGCTGGCCATCACCTGCATCCTTTACTTTGTAGTGCATCCAAAGTTAAAGCCATTTCTGGCCATGCTGGTGGGCGGGGTGGTCATGGCGGTAGTTTTGATCAGCTTCCTCTCCGCGTCCATCTCGGAGAGCGATAATTTCCGTCTCTCCCGGATCATTACCTGGCTGGACCCGGAAAATCATACGGACACCGGCGGGTTTCAGGTCATGCAGGGGCTGTATGCTATCGGCTCCGGCGGATTTTTCGGCAAAGGGCTGGGGAACAGCACCCAGAAGCTGGGGGTGATTCCGGAAGCGCAGAACGATATGATTCTTGCCATTGTCTGTGAAGAACTGGGGGTATTCGGCTCCATCATCATCCTGTTGCTGTTCAGTTTGCTGCTCTACCGGCTGATGTTCATTGCCAGAAATGCGCCTGATTTATACGGTTCCCTGGTGGCAACGGGGATTTTTGCGCATATTGCGCTGCAGGTGATCCTGAACGTGATGGTTGTGACCAATACGATCCCTACCACAGGGATCACGCTGCCCTTTATCAGCTACGGAGGGACTTCTCTTTTGTTTCTCATGGTGGAGATGGGCATTGCACTGGGTATTGCGCGGAAGATAAAGATCAAGGATGCATAATTTGGAAAAATAAATCTTTTCAGACCGGGTAAAATATGATATAATCAGACGTAGTAATGAATACTATATGAAATAGAATCATATTTGAAAGGCTTGGGACAGATTATGAGTTATAAAGTGATTGTTGACAGCTGCGGGGAACTGACCGATGAGATGAAAGCGAGCGGAAATTTTGAGACGGCCTCTCTGACGATGGAGGTGGGGGGCGTCCGCATCATAGATGATGCAACCTTTGACCAGGCAGATTTCCTCAGAAGGGTTGCGGATTGTCCGGAAAGCCCGAAGTCCTCCTGCCCGTCGCCCGAGGATTATATGGAAAAGTACCGCTGCGAGGCAGAGCGGGTCTATGCGGTGACGCTGACGGCTGAACTGAGCGGTTCTTACAACAGCGCGGTGCTGGCAAAGAACTTATATATAGAAGAATACGGAGAGAAAAACATCCACGTCTTCAATTCCTGTTCCGCGTCTGTGGGGGAGACATTGATCGCCCTGAAAGTGCAGGCATGCGAAGAAGCAGGCATGACATTTGAACAGGTGGTGGAGACGGTGGAGCGGTATATAGAGGGACAGCACACCTATTTTGTGCTGGAGAACCTGGATACACTGCGCAAAAACGGCCGGCTCACCGGGATCAAATCCCTGGTGGCAGGCGCTTTGAATATCAAGCCGGTGATGGCTGCTACCCCCGAAGGCACGATCTGCCAGATCGGCCAGGCCCGGGGCATCAAAAAAGCCCTGTCCAAGATGGTGGATCACATTGTGGAAGAAACCCAGGGGGCGGAGGAAAAGATCCTGGCCATTTCCAACTGCAACTGCCGGGAGCGGGCACTGGAAGTCCAGAAGCTGCTGCTTGGTAAGATGAAGGTGAAGGCCAGCTTTATCGTGGATATGGCGGGCATCAGCAGCATGTACGGCAATGACGGCGGAATAATTGTTGTAGTTTGAAAAAAAATGTGATATACTTATGAGACGGGCATTCGGGAAACGGCTGGACAAGCCTTTCCGAACGTTTCTGGTTCCATGCTGCAGAGGAGCAGTGATGGGGGTGCCTGAGCATAAAAAGGAGATCAAAACAATGAGTCAGGAAAAGATAGACCGTTATAAACAGGAAAAAGCGAACCGGAAGAAGAATATGAAGAAGCAGCGTATGATGGGCTGGGCGCGCAAGGGTGCCCTGACTCTGGCGGGGCTGGCGCTGGTTGGCTGGCTGGGATATTCGGCATACGACAAGTTTTCTTCGAACAAGAGCCGGGATATTACGACGGTGAATTATGAAGCGGTAAATTCTTATTTGATTGATCTTACGGAAGAGTAAGGAACTGTTACACATTAATATCTCAAAAAATAGAGGATATGGTTCTTGTGAGCTATATCCTCTATTTTTACCATAGTCTTATATTCTTACCAGGTAATATTTCTCAAATTATAAAATCTTTTTATCCATGAGCATGGGCATAAAAATTCCGCCTTGCACACTACGCGCAATAAACTGACAATAGTCACCGCTGACCGTATCGTACCAGTCAGAAAACGGAACCCGGCTATTTGTGCTTTTCAGATATTCTGCGACTGGAGCTATAAATGTATGTCGTTGAGAAAGGTCTGATGTGAGCGAAGCACACCAGAGGATCCAATCACTTTTTGTATAGGCGGCACGGCTGTCCAAAGGAACTCCATAGGCATTCTGTTCTGAAAGATAATGGAGCAGTTCTTTTTCATAGACCTCTTTGCCGAAAAGGTGCGAATTAAAAAGCTTATCCCATACGAGGTTATACTTGAGGCTCCATGAATTTTCATGGTCAAACGCAAGCTTATAATGGTTTCCCGTAATGGCAGAGGCTTCCCAGTTATGAGCCATTTCAAGAGCTTGGGCGTGATAGTTCTCGTAGGCTTCCTGCCTTCCTTGAAGGCGGGAAATCTGCGCATAGCCTTCAATCCCCAATATGGCTTTCATGGATAAATTTGTGTTGTGGGCAAGGTGCCCAGCAAAATCGTCAGTGCAGAGTTGTTTACTGGGATTGGTTCCATATTCGATCAGATAGTTGGCCCATTGCTTTAATATTTTATTATATGGAAGCGCAAATGCGGCAGATTTTTCACGCAGACATATGGCAGCCGTTAAAATAATCATATTACCACATTCTTCCGTCGGCATCTGTTCGTTCAGATCGTATATATCACATTCTTCCGGAAACTGATAGAAAAACGGATATATGGCATGGTTGTCCATAACATAAAGGGAATCGGCATTTTGGGAAAGACCGTAAACCTGTCCGTTCGCATAGGGATAACGTCCAATATCATGAGGCGCAAAATCATATTTCCAGATAGGACATTTTGCAAAACGGAAAATTGGACGTAACATTCCTTTAAGAAGTTCCGGATTATAAATCAGAAAAAGTGGTGCGGAAGGGTAAGCAACATCAACGGTTCCAATGCAGCCGTTAGAATCATTTTCTTTTGACAGAAAGAGTAGCTCCCCGTTTTCATCGGCAATCAGCTTATGGGCTGCGATGGCATGCCGATAACTCATGCAGCACAAAAATGCATAATCAGCGCCACCTGACTGAAAGGCATCCTTTTCTAATTGGCTGTCCAAAAGGCTACACTTGTTCATGACTTCTTCATATTCAGTAAAGCCTGCGTCAATAGCATCAAGTATAGAGTGATATTTTGTCGTCCAGTATGCTTTTTTCCATTCTCCGAAATAGCAGATGGAAAGAAGGTCATCATAAGCGACTATCCAGTTGACGGATGCAGTATGCTTTGTCATATCCGGGGATAAAAGCCTGGCCATGCCCTGCAAAGATTCTGAATCAGAAGAATAAGAGACTGAGACATCCGAAGAATCAGAAGCAAGGTACAGGTATCCCCAATCTATGCATGTATGGTCTCCGCTGTGTCCCAGAGGATGCTGGAATGCTTTTCCCATAAAAGCGAATCGGAAATCCTTGTATGTGTTAGAACCTCCGATTGTTTTTCCGGGAGTTTCACCAACCAGATCGGCAGATAACTGGAAAATTATACTGATGCTGGAAGGAAGTTTTTGCACAACGCTCATATTTACATAAGAGCATGGACGGGAGACTAAAACAGGATCATCAAGAAGCAATGGTGAAGTAAATGTAATAGTAAAAGAGGCTTTTTCGTGCTCGAACACGTACTGCGTACTTGTTGCTGTGACATAGACTTCTGTCTGATGAAGTTTCTGAAAAAAACCACATTCTCCAAGAAAGCAATAAGGAATGTCATCAATCACCAGATAGCCGTTCATTTTCTGCCTTGTCTTGGTCCAATGAACAGGATCGGAATCGTTCAGAAAATCTGATGTGGACCAAATGCTGAAATAGGGGTCATGTGTAAATAGCGGGATTGCAGCAGCTTTTTCAATTTTCATTATAATATTCCTCCTATGTGCCTGCGAATATCTGGGGAAATTTTCGGGATTCCAAGAAAGATATCCGTTGACTTTTTAAAATGATTGTATATAATAAATATATTATATTATTTGTAATTACACTATAAAAGAGAAAATATAGGATAAAAAGTGAGGAATATTATTTTGAAGGAGGACATTCGTTATTTTTTGCGGGATGAAGGAGCACCGTTTGAAATCATAATTTCTGGAAGATCATGGTGTGACGGGTCATATCGAATTTTCCGGGAGTGTTCGGAATTTTGGGTAATAGAATATATTTCCTCAGGTATGGGAAGCATTGAAATAAACGGGAAAGTTTATTATCCCCAGAAAGGTGATGTATATCTTTTACCTTCGGGAAGCAGGCATTGTTATTATTCTGATGCGAAAGAACCCTGGATAAAAACGTTTGTTAATTTTCGAGGCGCAGTTGCAGATGGATTGGCATCTGCATATCATTTAAAGGGGATTGTATTATTTCCAGGCGTGGAGCAGGCGGTTGCAGAACGCTTTTTTCAAATATATGCGATGATGCAGAACAGGAATTTAGAAGATGCATATGTGATTTTTAAGACAGAAATATTGATTCATGAGATTTTTCATATTCTCGGACAAAAAATAAAGTCCTCAATAGGGATTAGTGATGAAATGAAAAAGATCAAAGACTATTTGGAAACACATGTATCTGTTTCTGTCACGATAGATGAGCTCTCTGCACTTATTTATCGTTCACCGGATTACCTGATCCGTCATTTTCGTGAAGAATTCGGAATGACCCCATACAAATACTTTATTGAAAAGAAAATGGAAGCGGCGAAAACAATGCTGAGAGATACATCTCTGTCTGTCAAAGAAATTGGAGAACTGGTTGGATATGAAGATGCGCACTATTTCTCAAATGTTTTCCGAAAAGAAAGCGGAATACCGCCTTTGCAGTATCGAAAACATCAAAGGGGAATTCAGGAGAAACGGTCACGGATAAAAGAGGAGGATGGCTATGTACGACAGAATAAGACAGGTAATTGAAAATGAAGAAGATAATTATTTATTTCCTTTTTTTTGGATGCATGCAGGTAAAACAGAAGGTCTGCCCGAAAGGGTGAAAAAAGTATACGAAAGCGGATGCAGGGCATTATGCATAGAATCAAGACCGCATGAGGAATTTTGCGAAGATGGGTGGTGGAAGGACTTAGACATTATATTAAAAGAAGCGCGTAGGTATGATATGAAGGTCTGGATACTGGATGATAAGCATTTTCCGACAGGATATGCAAACGGACGGCTGCAAAAGGAAAAGACAGAGCATAGACGATGGTTCTTAAGAGAACATCATGTAGATGTGATTGGAGCAATGAGAGAGACGGCAGTGTTGGTTCCGGCCCTTGGGGATGAGGAACAGATTCTTGCAGCTGCCGCATATAAACGCGGCGATAGTGGGGACAGGCTGGAAGGAAAATACATTGACCTGACAGGCCAGATATTTGATGGATTTTTATACTGGGATGTACCGGAAGGATTTTTCAGAATTTTCTTTTTAATAAAAACACGTAAAGGGAGCCTCAAAAGTCAGCAGTATTATATCAGTGGTTTATCCAGAGAATCTGTCGGTGAATTGATCCATGCAGTATACGAACCTCATTATCAGCATTTTTCAGAGTATTTTGGAAATACTCTGGCTGGTTTTTTCTCTGATGAACCTGGATTTTATACTCAGCATACGGAGCATTGGGGGTATGATCAGGGTGACTATAATCATACGGTCGGGCAGCCTGGATTGGCACTGCCGTGGGAAGATGCGATCATATCAATGATGTTGGAGCATGAGACCATGTATCAGGAGGGAGAAGAAAAGAGAGACGGTCTTGAAAAAAGACAGGTATTATGCAGGCTTCCTGAATTGTGGTATGCGGCGGAAAATGGATCGTATATGCGTCTGGCCTATATGGACGCGGTCACAAAGCTTTGGAAACGCTGTTTTACCATGCAGATCGGGGACTGGTGCAGAGCACATGGTGTGAAGTATATGGGACATATTATAGAGGACATGGATGCGCATCAGAGGATTGGGTCCGGTGCAGGCCATTATTTCCGGGCTCTTGGCGGGCAGGATATAAGTGGCGTGGATATCGTGCTTCATCAGGTTATGCCGGGGTATGCGGACTATGATGTCGCTTCTGTGGCGGAAAGCGGAAGGGCGGACAGGAGATTTTTTCACTATATTCTGCCTAAGCTTGCGGTTTCACTTGCAAGGATAGAACCAAGAATGAAGGGACGTGCAATGTGTGAAGTGTTTGGGGCATATGGCTGGGCGGAAAGTGTGACAATGATGAAATGGATGATTGATTTTTTGCTGATCAGGGGAGTGAACCGATTTGTACCACATGCGTTTACGGATACCTTTCCTGATGATGATTGTCCCCCACATTTCTATGCGAATGGAAATAATCCGCAATTCCCGGGATTTGAACAGTTGATGCGGTATACCAATAAAGCCTGCCATTTACTGGAAGGGCTCGATCTGCAGACAGATGGGGCAATCCTGTATCCGGCAGAAGCAGAATGGATGAGTTCTCCAGAATATGTTAGCATGAATGACGCGGCAAAAATATTGTATGATGCTCATATAGACTTTGATATTCTTCCACTGGAAGTTATAGAACATGCAAAAATGCGGAAAAATTGGTTTGAGGTAAATGGGCATGTATATCGTTTTTTACTCATTCCTGCCGCAAAAATGTATCCGGATAAACTGTATCGGAGCATTTTTAAAATACTGAAAAACAACATTCCGGTATATTGGTTTGAATCCGGGGAAACAGAAAGGGACAAATCAACAATGGGTATGCAGACCGTGACAACGCAAACATTGATTCAAGAAATCAGTAAGCGTTTTCTTGTGCATTGCTATACAGAGAATTCTCCTTATTTAAGGATCGCACATTTTAAGAAGGGAAAAACCATCTGTTTTATGCTGTTTTGGGAAGATGTCCGCAGGAATGTAGAGACGATGATACAGCTTCCGTGCAAAGGAAAATTCATCAGATGTGATCTCTTAAATAAACAGATTACAAAAGGTACAACGTCAGATGGAACCGTAGAGGTATTTTTGACACCCTATCAGTCAGAATTGCTGTTTTTTGATGAGTTTGAGGAAGAGTGGTGGGAATCGCTGCCATGCATGGAGACATGGTACGGCGAGACGATGCCTGAACTTTTGTGGGATATTTATCTGATGGAGCTGGGAAATGAAACAGAGTTCAGAAAAGTCCGGGAAAAAAGCAGACTATTTTCCATCACCGGAAAAAATGGCTGGCCGCATTTTTCAGGGAAAATCCTTTACGAAACGAAAATTAATCTTGCTGAGGCGAATACATGGGGGATTGATCTTGGAAATGTTGGCGGCACGGCAAAATTAAGCATAAACGGAATGGATCTGGGAATGCGTATCAGTCCTCCATACCGTTGGAACATTTCGCAAGCCGTGCATCAAGGCGAGAACAGGATTGTAATTGAAGCTGCGAACACACTGGCGCATCGTATCCATGATAGATTTTCGGAGTATATACAGATCGCTCCGGGTGGGCTTACCGGGCCTGTAAAATTTTGGAAGATCCATAGGAACGAAGGGGAGAATGGAGAATATTATAAAAAGGATGGACAATTTGTTTAAAAAGTTCTGTATGGGCAGAGAATAAGAAATTTATATATTGAATCATGTAAAATTGTCCATGTAAGGAAAATTGCTGATATGCTATGATTATGCCAACAAAAACAAGGAGGAGCAAATTTATGAAAAGAAAAAAATTGATGTCCGTTTTACTTGTTTCGGCCTTGGCAGTCGGCATGGTGTCAGGGTGCGGAAACGATAAAAAAGAGGAACTTGCAGAAAGTTCTGAAAACAGTAAACCTTATGAAGGCGTAGAACTTAGTATGCTGGTAGATAATGCGACCGGTAAAGAGGGTTATGAAGCTGTGCTTGACCTGGCTGAGAAGGAATTCGGAATTAAGGTGAAGGTTGAAGTAGGCCTTTCTGGAACAGAACAGCAAAACCTTATGAAAACAAGGCTTGCGGCAGGCGAAGCTCCGGATATTATTTATTATAATACGGGGTCTTTACTTTCTTCTGTCAATCCAGAACAATATTTTATTGATCTGTCAGATTCGAAAGTTTCCTCATCCCTGGACGATGGATTCGTTCAGGCGGCAAGTGTAGACGGGAAGTTGTACGGAGTCCCGTACCAGTGCAGTAATGTTGGCGGGGTATTTTACAATAAAACGATTTATGAAGAGCTTGATCTGGATGTTCCTCAGACATGGGATGATTTTATTGCGAACTGTGATAAGATTAAAAAATCCGGACAAACAGCGGTAATCGGATCTTTTGGAGATGTATGGACGACACAGCTTCCATTTCTTGCAGACAACTATGCCATGATTTATGAAAATCCGGACTTCCCGGAGCAGTTTACGGATGGGGCTGCAAAATTCGCAGCTACAAAAGCCGGAGTAAGAAGTTTCGAAAAGCTGGCGGCACTTACGCCTTATTATAATGAAGATTATCTTGCATGCACCTATAACGATGCTTGTGACATGCTGGCTAATGGTGAAGGAGCCCACTACTTTATCCAGTCGAACTGTCTGAATACGATCAGCAGCCTGTATGGACAGGAAACAGCAAATGGCATTGGATTTTTTGCAACACCAGGTGATACGGCGGAGGAAACAGGAGCAACCGTATGGTGTTCGAATGCACTTTATGGGAATAAGAACAGTGAGAATGTGGATGCTGTAAAGGCTTTACTTGAATGGTGGACGTCCGACGATGCGATTACGGCATTTGTAAAAGAGGTTCCTGCGGTAGGGCCATATCACAATGGATATAAGCTTCCGGAAGAGTCGTTTACGGCAGTAAAGGAAGACATGCAGAAATATTTTGATGAAGGTAAAACAGCTCCGGCACTGGAATTTCTGACACCTGTAAAAGGGATCAACTGTGAGTCTTTATGTCAGGAACTGGGAAGTGGACAGTCTACACCGGAAGAGACTGCCCAGGCATATGATGAAGATTGCAAAAAGCAGGCAGTACAGCTTGGACTCAAATGGGACTAGTGAATAGTTGGGCAAAAGAAACCGGTACCCGATCGTGCGGTATTGGTTTCTTTTTTTCAGGAGGGCTCTGAAATGAATAAAAAAAGTCGGTATTCTATATCTTTTTTACTCCCTGCAATGCTTATTTTTATCATATTTTTTATTATACCAATGCTGATGTCACTTTTCTTTAGCATGACAGTCTGGAATTTTGATAATTATACTTTTGTGGGTTTGGACAATTTTAAAATGTTTTTGACAGAAAGGTCTTTAAACATCGGAATCAGAAACACCCTGATGTATGCGGTGGTTACTTCCGGTGCGAAGGTGGTTCTGGCGTTTTTTATTGCGGTTTTTCTTACCGGAAAAATACATACAAAAAATCTGATACGCTCCATTGTTTTTTTCCCAAATCTTGTCAGTACTGTAGCAATAGGACTGACATTTACGGCATTGATGCATCCGACAAAGGGCGTTTTTAACCAGGTGATTGCATTTTTTGGCGGAAAAGGACCGAATTGGCTTGGAAATGTTGATCTTGCTCTTTTTTCGGTGGCAGCTGTAGATATATGGAAAGGGATTTCTATTGCAACAGTAATCTATATAGCGGGAATCGCATCTATTGATAAAACATATTATGAAGCGGCGGCAATAGACGGGGCGGGCCGATGGCAGGAGCTTAGGAGCATCACCATGCCATTATGTCTTCCGGCAATGAATTCGGTGATTATACTTTCTTTTATAGGCGGGTTGAGAAGTTTTGATCTGATCTGGTCTATGACCGGAGGCGGACCGGGATTTGCGACAGATGTTATGGCTTCTATTATATATAAGGAATATGCGGCAGGGTATTACGGCCTGTCCACGGCAGGCAATGTGATCATGTTTTTCTTGATTGGTTTTTTTGCATTTCCGCTTCAGCGTTTTCTATTATCAAAGGAGGAGAAACTAGAATGAAATATAAAAAAAGGTCAACACTTTTAGGAGATATGTCAGGACTTCTTGCATCAATCCTGGTGTTTGTATTTCCGTTCCTCTTCATGCTTCTTAATTCTTTGAAAGAAAGAAGGGAAGCAAATCTTCTAAACCTCTCCATCCCCAGGGTATTTCACTGGGAAAACTATGTGGAAGTATTCCAGACAAATGATTATGTTTTACTGAAGGCTTTCAAAAACAGTATGTTACTGACGTTTTTTTCGGTGATCGGCCTGGTTGTCGTCTCGTCTATGGCGGGATATATTATACGGAGAAGAAATGACAGGATGACCAGAATTGTAAATATACTGCTGATGCTTGGACTTATGATTCCTCCTGCAGTCATTCCGACAATCTGGGTCATGCAGTGCCTGCATGTATATCGGACCATGTTTGGGATGATCCTCATTGAGATTGCGCTGCAAATTCCATTTGACATTATGCTGTACCAGGGATTTGTAGGAACAATTCCGGTTGAGCTCGAAGAGGCAGCGCGTATTGACGGATGCAAAAACGGACGTCTCTTCTTTCAGATTGTTTTTCCGCTGCTGAAACCAGTTACTTCCACAATAGTTATTTTAAACGCAGTGACCATTTTCAATGATTTTACGAATCCACTTTACTTTTTACCTGGTACAGAAAACGCAACTGTGCAGCAGACCCTGTATAATTTTACCGGACAATTTTCCAGTTCGTATAATTTGCTGTTTGCGGATGTGATCTTAATCACATTGCCAATGTTTATATTGTTTATTATTTTCAATAAAAAGATTGTGAATGGTATGGTAGCCGGATCTATAAAAGGATAAAAACGAAAGAACGAAAGTATTGTCCATGACAGATTGCGTAAAAAGATTTATAATAATGAAGGGTGACTGTTCATAACAGCGGAAAGGGAAAGTGTATGGGATTTATTCATAGACGTCACATGAAGTTTCAGCAGAAGATGTTTGCTGTATATGCCGTGTTTGGAGTCCTGATTTCTGTGATTGCGGGCGGGATATACTATTATGTGAGTGCTTCTAATTTTAAACAGCGGGAGTATCAGAATCTGAATTCTGCAGCGCGGCAGGCCGCAGAGCAGTATAGTGATCTTTTGCGGTCGATGGAAGATGTCAGCAGATATCTTCTGAGTAATCCGAGTGTACTGTCATCCATTAAAATTTTAACTCAGGAAGCACGGAACCTGGAAAATCCCAAAGTCATTATGGAAAGTAAGAATTCGATTCGCATTCTTATGAATTCGGACTATTTGCTGCGGAAATTTTACAGGATCATTTATTTTAATGAGCGGGGGGATAAGATCTCTACCGCAGATTTTGGCGATAAAGCGACAAAGGAGGTTCCGGTACTTGAAAATTTTGAATGGTATGCTCAGGTAAAAGACAATAAAGGAAAATTGATCATATCGGGAATACACAAAGATGTATGGGGAAAGTATACATTTCCGGAGGTGTTTTCAACAATAAAAAAAATCCAGGGGGATTCAATGGGTTTCTTTGAGGTTCAGGTAGCACAGGCGGAAATGGATAAGCTGTTCGAACCTCCTGATGAGCAGATGATGATCTGTCTTATGGATGCAGAAGGGAGGATTCTGTATCATACCGATGCAGAATTAGATATGGAATTTTATCAGCAGTTTTTGGGAAGAACAGAAATTCCTACCGGAGAAATTGAGACAGAAACAGGGACGCTGCTGACATCGGTAAGGTTCGACGAAGCAGAAGGTATATATATAATTGTTTCAGAAGATATTTCTGTGATGAAAGCCGAACTTGACAACATCTATTTATTGACTATATTGCTGGCAGGAGGATTTCTGGTTTTATCTTTATCCTATATTTTGATTGCTTCGAAGCAGCTTACCAGACCGGTATTACAGCTGCATAAGATGATTCAGGATACAAGCCTTGAAACGCTGGGGGAACCGATAAAAATCCCAGATTCATCAGATGAATTTCGAGATTTAGGAAAAGCCTATGCGGATATGCGTGAAAGGCTGAATGAGGCTGTCATCCGTGAGACATATATATCTGTCCTGCAGCTCCAGGCGCAGTTTGACCTTCTTCAGGCCCAGGTGAATCCCCATTTTATTTTTAATGTATTAAATATTATTTCTGCCAGAGGAATAAAGGTTGGGGATGAAATTATCTGCGATATCTGTGATGATCTGGCCTGGATGCTTCGTTATGCAACAAACACAAAGGAAAAATATGCAACGATTGCCCAGGAAATCAGTCATCTTGATAAGTATTTTGCCCTGCTGAAATATAGATATGAGCAGAAGCTGAATTATACGGTACGAATCAAAAAAGAGGTTCGTCTACAGAAGGTCCCAAGGATTTTTTTACAGCAGCTGGTAGAAAACAGTGTTTTACACGGATTTCAAAATACTATTGGCGGAATGAATATTATGGTAGAAGGATGGGCGGACAGGGAACTTTGGTTCATCAGGGTAAGAGATAATGGGGACGGTTTTTCGAAGGAAATACTTGAAGCTCTTTATCAGAAGCTCCAGAAAGCAAAACAGGATTTGGGTGAGGAACGAAGCTATATTGAATTAGAGATCGGAGGCATGGGATTGATAAACTTTTATGCCAGATTGTATCTTCTGGAGGGGGAACATACGATATTTAAGCCGGGAAACTGGGAGAACGGCGCAGAGATTCTGGTGGGCGGAAAAATGTTGAGCGCAGAGGAAATGATAGGAAGGATGGATGAAGATGTATCGGATTTTTGTGGCGGAGGATGAACCGGCAGCATTGAATCATATTCTTACATTGATTGAATTGAAATGCCCAAGATTTGAAGTAGCAGGTACGGCAGATAATGGAAAGACCGCATTTGAGCAGATGGAAAAGCAGCTTCCTGATGTATTGATCACAGATGTCAGGATGCCGTTAATGGATGGGATTGAACTTGTTTGTAAAGTGAAAGAGAAGTATCCCTCTGTTTTATCTGTTATTATCAGTGGCTATCAGGAATTTGATTATGCGCGTGCGGCAATTCAGGCAGGTGTGTGTGACTATATATTAAAACCGGTAAAGCCGTCTGTGTTTCAGGACTGCATGAGGACAATACGCGGAAAGCTGGATAAGTCCTATTATACATTGCGCAACAGGATGCTTCATAAGATCTCTACAGCTGATACGGATATCATAGATAAAATAGAATTTTCAAGAATTTTCTCGGAAGAAGGATATTATGTGGCGCTGTTTCGAAAAAACGGACTTCCTCAGAGATTTGTGAATACAGGAGAGACAGAGATATTTTCCATTCCTGAGGAACAGATCATGGTATATGGAAGAGATGAGATGGAAACGCTTTGCATATGTCCGAAAGAACTGATGGTGTATGGGAGTTTTTATGAACTGATGCAGCATATAATAGAAAAGGAGAAACGATCAGCTTCTTATTATACACTTGTGCTTCTGGGCGAAGCGGTTCCTCCTGTAGAATTGCCGCCTGCCATCCAGCGGCTTTATCAGAAACTGGATTCTTGCCTGGTTATCGGGAAAAGCAGAACGATCATGCTTCCGGATCAGGAAGAACAGCAAGCCAGAGTTCTGGAAGAAGGAAATGACCTGGAATATCTTCGACACCTGCTCAGGCAAGGTGAACGGCGCAAAGCGACAGGGGAAGTCGAGCGCTGCTTTGCGGAGTGGGAGAAAAGGGAGTACACACAATTGGTAATAGAGGATAAAGTTCGTGAAATTTTCGGGTTATTTCGGAGACATCATATGCTGGAGGAGTCAGTTGAAGCGTGTGGCTATTACATGGATGATGCATTTTATTATGCGGAAAATATGAAAAGACTTACAGAAAGCGTTTTACAGATACTGGGGAAAAACAGTAATCAGGAAATGGCAAGGGGGAAAATTGATACACAGGAATATTTTGAACGGATCTTATGCTATATGACAGAGAATCTCGCTAATCCGTTGTCTCCCCAGATGATATGCAGGGTCTTTGGGATTTCTCAGACCTATCTGTGCCGGTTGTTTCGCAGCTACTCTTCCAAAAGCTTTAGTAAGATGCTGAATGAGATTCGAATCGAAAAAGCCTGTGAGATCATGAATAACAGAAATGAATTGTTTGTAAAAGATATTGCAGCTATGGTAGGCTATGCAGATCAGTTTTATTTCAGCAGGATATTCCGGGCGGTTAAGGGAGTCAGCCCTTCTGAATATATGGAGAAGTTGTCCAGGGTGTAAGCCCTTCAGACAGCTTCTTTTTTTTCGTACTGCATTGTGCAGGACTTAAAAAATGAAAAAAGGGGTTGAAAAAGGGAGTGATGTGGGGTACAATGGATTCAAGTGGTAGAAAGTGGTGGACAGTGGAGTGATGTGGGGTAGAAGTGGAGCCCGTTGACAGAAGGAGTTCTCAATGTTACTAGGGGAGTTTAATCACAGCATAGATGAAAAAGGCCGTTTGATTATCCCCGCAAAGCTGCGGGAGGATCTGGGCGACAGCTTCGTGATCTGCAATGGTCTGGAGGGCTGTCTGTTTGTGTACTCCCAGGAAGAGTGGAACAAATTCGTCCAGGAACTGGAAACCCTGCCACGTATGAACAAGGATGCCAGAATATTTAAGCGGTATTTCTTCGGAAGTGCTTCGGAGGGCAGTTTTGACAAGCAGGGGAGAGTACTTGTCCCGCCTTCCCTCAGAAAAGCGGCACATCTTGAAAAGGACGTTGTCCTTGTGGGAGTTCAGGATCGTGTGGAGATCTGGGATAAGGAGCTTTGGGAAGAGAGAAGCATGGTCAGCGAGGAAGATCTGGATGCGATCGCGGAACGTATGGAAGCGATCGGTATCCGAATCTAAGGAGGATAGGATGGCATTTCAACACATTTCAGTATTACTGAAAGAGACAGTAGACGCTCTGGCGGTGAAGCCAGACGGAGTCTACGTAGACGCCACACTGGGCGGAGGCGGACACGCCTTTGAGGTGTGCAGTCGTCTAAGCGGCAAGGGGAGATTCATAGGGATAGATCAGGACGCTGCTGCGGTCGAAGCAGCCAGTGTCCGCCTGCAGGGCTTTGGGGAGATGGTCACGGTCATTCGAAGCAATTACTGTGATATCAAACGAGAGCTTCAGGCTGTCGGAATTAAAAAAGTCGATGGGATTGTTCTAGATCTGGGAGTATCCTCGTATCAGCTTGATCAGGCTGAACGGGGATTTTCTTACCGATTGGACGCGCCTTTGG
This sequence comes from Schaedlerella arabinosiphila, assembly GCF_003885045.1. Classification (GTDB taxonomy): domain Bacteria; phylum Bacillota; class Clostridia; order Lachnospirales; family Lachnospiraceae; genus Schaedlerella; species Schaedlerella arabinosiphila. Next base: position 1,498,492 of record NZ_RHJS01000002.1, read on the forward strand.
ACATGCGGATGGACCAGAGGCAGGATCGGACGGCAAAGGATATCATTCATTCTTACAGTGAGCAGGACCTGTACCGTATCATCCGCGACTACGGGGAAGACAGGTTTGCCAAAAATATTGCAAAACACATTGCGATGGAACGTGAAAAGGCGCCGATCGAGACCACGGAACAGCTGAATGAAGTGATCCGGCATGCCATACCGATGAAGATCAGGAAGACATCGGGGCATCCGTCCAAGCGGACGTTTCAGGCTCTTCGGATCGAACTGAACCGGGAACTGGAAGTGCTTTCGGGCACACTCAATGAGATGATTGACCTGCTGAATCCGGGCGGAAGGATCTGTATCATTACCTTCCATTCCCTGGAGGACCGGATCGTCAAGCGTACATTCCGAAAACAGGAAAATCCCTGCACCTGTCCGAGTCATTTTCCGGTCTGCGTCTGCGGGAACGTTTCAAAAGGGAAGGTGATCACGAATAAACCGATCCTTCCTGGAAAGGAGGAACTGGAACAAAACAGCCGTTCAAAGAGCGCGAAGCTGCGGGTCTTTGAGCGTGCCTGAGAGTATGGGGCGTGAAAAGGAGTATATAAGATAGATTTTATCAGGAAGGGGAGAATCCTGATAAAAAAGAAAGGGGCGTAAGAACGATGGCATCGACAAAGACGACCATATATTCGATTTACGGAAGAGAAACGCATGAAGATTCTTTTCATGGGGATACCGTGAATCTGGATCTGTCTCAGGGCAGAAGCGGCGCATACCAGGCGACGACCCGCATAGGGGCGTTAAGCGGCGACGCGCGGCACGGAAGTCAGAGCGGACAGGCATATGTGTACGACAACATTGCCCGTCAGCCAGAAGTTCCGCCCGTACATGTTCCGGTTGGGGAACCGGAGTACAGACAAAAGACAAGCCGCCAGGTTCTTAAGAACCGGAGGCGGGCGCTGAGCATGAATACGGCTTATGCGGTATTTCTTGCATCTGCGGCAATCTTTGCCGTAGTGATCTGTTTTCTGTATCTCAGGCTGCAGTCAGAGACTGTGGCCAGATCAGAGAGCATCACGGCGCTGCAGCGGGAGCTTGCGGAGCTGACGGAGAAGAACGATGCCGCGTATCAGGCGGCGGCAGATTCGGTCAATCTGAATACTGTAAGGGACAGGGCTGTGAATCAGCTTGGAATGGTATATGCGTCCCAGGGCAGCGTAGTATCCTACAAAAACCCGACGACAGACTGTGTGAAGCAGTACAATGACATTCCGGAGAACGGCGTCCTGGCCAAGTCAGGAAGCCTGACAGAGTAAGGAAGAGCAATAGATGGCGGTAACAAAACGTAGAAACAGATTTGATTTTCTTACAAAAAAATTTCCAAAAAGGATGCAGGAAAAGCTGGTAATGGTCTTTATGGCAGTTGTACTGGCTTTTGTTGCATTAATAGGCAAAATTACCTATATCAATGCCTCCAAGGGAAGCGGGTACACAAAGATCGTACTGGAACAGCAGCAGTATGACAGCCGGGCGATCCCCTATAAGCGGGGGGACATCGTGGACTGCAACGGAACCCGGATAGCCACCAGCGAGCGGGTCTACAATGTGATCCTGGATGTATATGTGATGCTGTCCGAGGAGGAATATGCCAAGCCTACGATGGAAGTGCTGGAGAGCCTCTTCGGCATCCCAAAGGAGACGGTGCAGGGGATCATAGAGGAACGGCCGGACAGCCGGTATGAGATCCTTGCAAAAAAGATTTCCTATGAAAAGGCGCAGGAGTTCGAGGCCATAGAAGAGGATGAGGAACAATACCCGGACGTGCGGGGGATCTGGCTGGAGGAGGACTACCAGAGAAGCTATCCTTACGGCTCTCTGGCAAGCGATGTGATCGGCTTTGTGGTCGGGACAAATGAAGGCGCGATTGGGATCGAAAGCGCCTACAACGACATTCTGAACGGGACCAACGGGCGGGAGTACGGCTATTTCAACGACGACGCATCCATTGAGCGGACCGTGAAGGCGGCCAAAAACGGCAATACGGTGGTGTCCACCATAGACCTGACACTGCAGAGCATGGTGGAGCAATGCATCCGGGAATTTAACGAGGCGCATGCCGGGGAGGCCCGTCCGGGGCAGCTCGGCAGCAAAAATACGGCGGTCATGATTATGAATCCGAATACCGGCGCGATTCTGGCAGAGGCGTCTTACCCGGATTTTGACCTGAACAATCCGAGAGACCTGTCTATCCTGTATTCTGAAGAACAGTGGAAGGCCATGTCGGAGGAAGAGCAGCTGAACGCCATGAACGACCTGTGGAGAAATTTCTGCGTCAGCGATACCTTCGAACCCGGGTCTACGGTGAAGCCGATGACCGTGGCGGCGGGGCTGGAATCCGGAACCCTGCAGGGAGACGAAACCTACGGGTGCTACGGAAGCCTTCATGTGGGGGATTACGACATCTCCTGCCACCAGAGGGCGGGACACGGAACCGAGACCGTGCAGGACGCGGTGGCCTTTTCCTGCAATGTGGCGATGATGCACATGGCGGAAAAGATCGGGGTGGACAATTTCCTCAGATACCAGCATATCTTCGGGTTTGGGGAATATACGGATATTGACCTGCCGGGGGAAGCCTACACGGAAGGGCTTCTGTTTACGAAAGAAAATATGCTGGACGTGAACCTGGCCACCTGTTCCTTCGGACAGGGGTTCAACGTCACCATGACCCAGGTAGCGGCGGCTTTCTGCTCCCTGGTAAACGGCGGCTACTACTACCAGCCCCATGTGGTCAAACAGATCCAGGACGGGGACGGCAAAGTGGTGGAGATCAAGGATCCGGTGCTTCTGCGCAAGACCATTTCGGCCGAAACGTCACAGCAGATCAAACCCTATCTGCGTGCGGTGATGGAATATGGGACTGGGATTAACGCCATGGTTCCGGGATACGACATCGGCGGCAAGACCGGAACGGCGGAAAAGCTTCCCAGGGAAGCGGAGAACTATGTGCTCTCCTTTATCGGCTGCGCGCCGCTGGAGAATCCGGAGGTGGTGGTCTACGTGGTGATCGACGAGCCCAATGTGGCGAGACAGGAGACCAGCCAGTACGTGCTGGAGCTGTCCCAGAAGATCATGTCCCAGGCATTTCCGTATCTGAACATTACCATGAAGGAAGACTATGTTCCCCCGGAAACCACCGCGGAGGACGAAACCCAGCCGGCGGACGCATCGCAGGATGAATACACGTCCTACAGTGAGAACTACGAGGAAACCTATGACAACCAGGACGGGGCCTATATCGACGAGAATTACGACCCGGATCTGGACGGCTGGGCCGAAGGGATGCCGGTCGAATATGAGGTGCCCTATCCGGATGAGTATATGGAATAAAGAAGGATATAATGCATAACCTTACAAAAGAGATAATATGTTATAAAAAAATATCTTTTGTAAGGTTTTTCTATGAAAAACAGGACATATAATAAGAAGAAGATGCTTGTCGTATTCTGTGCGGCCTGCCTGATCGTGCTGGGCCTCATCGTCCGTCTTGTGTACCTGATGATCTTCGACGCCGGGTATTACCAGAAGAAAGCGGAAGCGCTTCACGAGAGGGAGCGGGAGATCAAGGCGGCCCGGGGAGAGATTGTGGACAGGAACGGCACCGTTCTGGCGACCAACAAAACGGTCTGCACGATCTCCGTCATCCACAGCCAGATCGAAGACCCGGAAGCGGTGATCCGCACCCTGTCCCGGGAACTGGATATGGATGAGGGCACTGTACGCAAACGGGTGGAAAAAGTCTCCTCCATGGAGAAGGTCAAAACCAATGTGGACAAAGAGACGGGGGATCTGATCCGCGGCTGCAATCTGGCGGGGGTCAAGGTGGATGAGGATTTCAAACGGTACTACGTCTACGACGACCTGGCTTCCAAGGTGCTTGGATTTACCGGCGGCGACAATCAGGGCATCATCGGGCTGGAGGTAAAGTACGAGGAAGAGCTCAAAGGGAGCAACGGCACCATCCTTACGGTGACGGACGCCCGGGGCATCGAGCTGGAAGGAGTGGCGGAGGATCGGGTGGAGCCGGTGGCGGGCAATACGCTGCAGATCAGCCTGGATTACAATATCCAGTCCTTCTGCGCCCAGGCCGCAGGGAAGGTGATGGAGGAAAAGCAGGCGGACAGCGTGTCGGTGATCCTGATGAACCCTCAGAACGGGGAGATACTGGCCATGGTCAATGTGCCGGAATTTAATCTGAACGACCCCTTTACGCTGAATACGGAGGGGGCCGCGGTCAGTGATGAGGAAAAACAAAACCTGCTGAACCAGATGTGGAGGAACGGATGCATCAACGATACCTACGAGCCCGGCTCCACATTTAAGATCATTACCTCCTCGGCCTGCCTGGAGGAAGGGGTGGTGAGCCTTTCGGACAGCTTTTCTTGTCCCGGATACCGGATGGTGGAGGATCGGAAGATCCGGTGCCACAAGGTGGGAGGGCACGGCGCAGAGAGCTTTGTCCAGGGCCTGCAAAATTCCTGCAATCCCGTGTTTATCGACATCGGCCTGCGGCTGGGGGCGGACCGCTTCTATGACTATTTTAAGCAGTTCGGCCTGATGAGCCTGACCAACGTAGATCTTCCGGGAGAGGCGGGGACGATCATGCACAAGAAGGAGGACATCGGGACCGTGGAGCTGGCCACCATGTCCTTCGGCCAGTCCTTCCAGATCACCCCCATCCAGATGCTGACCACCGTCAGTTCACTGATCAACGGCGGCAGAAGGGTGACGCCACACTTAGGGATGGCGGTTCTGGATCGGGACGGCACCCGGATCAAAGAAATTTCTTATAAGGAGAAAAAGGGCATCGTATCGGAAAAAACATCGGCAACCATGCGGGCGCTCTTAGAAAGCGTGGTGTCAGAAGGAGGAGGCCAGAAGGCATACATCGAAGGCTACCGGATCGGCGGCAAGACCGCCACCTCCCAGACGCTGCCCAGAAGCGCCCACAAATACATTGCCTCCTTTATCGGATTTGCGCCGGCCGACGATCCCCAGGTCATCGGCATGGTGGTGATCCACAATCCCCAGGGCGTCTACTACGGCGGGACCATCGCGGCGCCGGTGCTGCAGAGCATCTATGACAACGTGCTTCCCTATCTGGGGATTCCGAAACAGGCTGCGGAAAAAAATGAAAATAAGGAAACGGCTTCCCGGTAACCATTTGGGCCGCAGGATAACTCATGATTGAAAAAGATCCGGGAATGCGGTATACTGTAAACGGTTAGACAAAAGAGATGTGAGGTGGATATATGGCAGAACATATCGTGATACCAGTATTGATTTCGTTTGCGCTGAGTGTGATCATGGGACCCGTTGTGATTCCCTTTCTCAGGAGGCTGAAAGTCGGGCAGACGGAGCGTGTGGAAGGAGTGAAGTCCCATCTGAAGAAGGCGGGGACTCCCACCATGGGCGGGGTGATGATCCTGACCAGTGTGATCATTACGGCGCTGTTCTATGTGAAGGATTATCCGAAGATCATTCCGGTGCTGTTTCTGACGGTGGGGTTTGGACTGATCGGATTTTTAGATGATTACCTGAAGGTTGTGATGAAGCGTTCCGATGGATTGTATCCGGGGCAGAAGATGGCGCTGCAGATCGCGGTGACGGCGGTGTTTGCTTTCTATCTGGTCCGGATCGCGCAGGTTCCGCTGGTGCTTCTGATCCCCTTTTCCGGCGGCAAGTATCTGGATATCGGCTGGGTTGCCGTGCCGCTTCTGTTCGTGGCGGTCATCGGAACGGTCAACGGAACCAATTTTACAGACGGGCTGGATGGGCTTGCCTCCAGCGTGACGGTACTGGTAGCCACCTTCTTTACCGTGGTGGCGATCGGCTCCAAAAGCGGGATCGAACCGATCACCTGCGCGGTGGTAGGTGCGCTGATGGGCTTTCTGCTGTTCAATGTGCATCCGGCCAGCGTATTCATGGGGGACACCGGTTCCCTGGCCCTGGGCGGCTTTGTGGCGGGGACGGCCTATATGATGCAGATGCCTTTGTTTATCATCATCGTAGGGCTGATCTATGTGGCAGAAGTGCTGTCTGTTATGATCCAGGTCACATATTTTAAGAAGACAGGCGGAAAAAGGTTCTTTAAGATGGCGCCGATCCATCATCATTTTGAACTGTGTGGATGGTCAGAGACACAGGTGGTTGCCGTATTTTCCATCGCAACCGCGGTTCTGTGCCTGATCGCATTGATGGGGGTATGACGATATGAGCATGGACTTCAATGGAAAAAAAGTATTGGTATTTGGTTCTGGAATCAGCGGTGTGGCCGCGGGACAGCTTCTGCTCAGCCAGGGAGCCCAGGTCATCCTGTATGACGGCAATGCCTCCCTGGATGGGGCGATGCTAAGGGCAGAGCTTTTAGAAGGCGCGGAAGGCCGGTTCTCCCTTTCGGAGGACAAAAATGAGCTGGCAGGACGGGTGCGGGTCATCCTGGGGGCGTTTCCGGAGGAGGAGCTGGACTCCCTGGCCCTGGTGGTGGTCAGTCCCGGCGTTCCTCTGGACCTGCCGGTGGTGAAGCAGATGTACAGGATGCAGATCCCGGTGTGGGGAGAGATCGAGCTGGCCTATGTATACGGACAGGGAGATGTGCTTGCCATTACCGGGACCAACGGGAAAACCACCACCACGGCGCTGCTGGGCGAGATCATGAAAAACTACAGAGAAAGCGTGTATGTGGTGGGAAACATCGGCAACCCATATGCCTGTGTGGCCTCCGAGACGAAGCCGGAATCCGTGATCGTGGCGGAGATGAGCAGCTTCCAGCTGGAATCCATACATACCTTCTGCCCGGTTGTCAGCGCGGTTCTGAACATCACTCCGGACCACCTGAACCGGCATCATACGATGGAGGCATACATTGAGGCTAAGAAAAATATCCTCCGCAGCCAGACGGCGGAGCACACATGCGTACTCAATTATGAAGACCAGGTGACCAGGGGCTTCGGAGAAAATACCCAGGCCCGGGTTCTATATTTCAGCAGCAGGCGTAAACTGGAAAGAGGGATCTACCTGGAGGGCGGAAGGATCATTTACCGGGATCAGGAGCCGGTGCTGATCTGCCGCACGGATGAGCTGCAGCTTCTAGGGATCCACAATTATGAAAACGTAATGGCGGCGGCGGCCATGGCGGCGGCATACGGGGTTCCCATGGAGATCATCCAGAAGACCGTGAAAAAATTCAAAGGGGTGGAGCACCGGATCGAATTTGTGGCCGAGACAGGCGGCGTGGCTTACTACAACGACTCAAAGGCGACCAATCCGGACGCGGCCATCCGGGGCGTACAGGCGATGAACCGTCCCACCCTTCTCATAGGCGGCGGATATGACAAAAATTCCGACTACGAGGACTGGATCAGGGCATTCGGCGGGAAGGTGAAAAAGCTGGTGCTTCTGGGCGCGACCGCGGAAAAGATCGCATCGACGGCTCACAGGCTGGGCTTCGAGGATACGATTCTGGTGGATACCTTTGAGGAGGCGGTAAAAACCTGTATGCGGTTCGCTCTGCCCGGCGACGCGGTACTGCTTTCCCCTGCCTGCGCAAGCTGGGGAATGTTTAAAAATTATGAAGAACGGGGAGATAAATTCAAAGAGCTTGTACGGCAATTCGGATCACACTGAACCGTGATTTGCCGTTTGTATATCAAATCATGAAGGAGTGAATTTATATGCCCAGGAATCCCCACATCACAGACCCGCATACACGGCATACCAGGAGGAAGTACGATTATACTTTGCTGGCGGCGGTTATGCTGCTGGTCGTGATCGGGCTGGTGCTGCTTTACAGTACCAGCTCCTACAACGGACAGGTCAAGTTCCATGATCCCTATCACTATCTGAAAAAGCAGGGATTTGCGACGATACTGGGACTGGCAGGCATGTTTGCTGTCGCGGGGATTGACTATCACAAATGGGTGCCGCTGGCCAACCTGGGCTACCTGACGGCAGTGCTTCTGTCCGTTGCGGTCATTTTTGTGGGAGACGAATACAATGGGTCCAAAAGATGGCTGTCTTTGGGCCCTGTTTCATTCCAGCCCTCGGAATTTGCCAAGGTGGCGATCATCTTTTTCCTGGCATGCCTTGTGACGAAGCATGTCAAGACCATGGGAAAATTTTCTACAATGATCCGGGTCATGCTTCCGGTGTTTCCCATTGTAGGGCTGGTGGGCGCCAGCAACCTGAGTACGGCCATCATCATTCTGGGAATCGCCGCGGTGCTGATCTTCGTGGCAAGCCCCAAATACCTCCAGTTCATTGCCATGGCAGCGGCGGCGGTGGGATTTCTGGGAATCTTTCTGGCGCTGGAAAGCTACCGGCTGGAGAGGCTGGCGATCTGGCGGAATCCGGAACAGTATGAAAAAGGGTATCAGACGCTCCAGGGGCTCTACGCCATCGGTTCCGGAGGGCTGTTCGGCAGAGGGCTGGGAGAGAGCGTGCAGAAGCTGGGATTTCTCCCGGAGGCGCAGAACGACATGATTTTTTCCATCATTTGCGAGGAGCTGGGGTTGGTGGGGGCCAGCCTGATCGTCCTGCTGTTTCTGATCCTGATCTGGCGGTTTTTCGTGATTGCAACCCAGGCAAAGGATCTTTTAGGCGCGCTGATCGCGTCGGGGGCCATGGCGCATATGATGATCCAGGTGATCTTAAACATTGCCGTTGTGACGAATACCATTCCCAATACCGGCATCACGCTCCCATTTATCAGCTACGGCGGCACCTCCGTGCTGTTTCTGCTGTTGGAAATGGGGCTTGTATTGAGCGTATCCAATCTGATAAAATAGTGGGGGAACCGTAGGAGGAAGGGAGGAATTTCATGGCAGCGAAGAAACGTCCAAAGGACGGCACCCGGCGTATTCCGTCCGGCAGCCCTCCCGCGCGGAGGAGGGACCGGAAAGAAGGCTATGACAATCAAAGAGGCAGAGAATACGCTGGAACTGCCCGGCCGGAACGAAGCCGCGGAAATTCCGAGCCTCCCGGGAACCGGGAAAACAACCGCCCGGCCGGAAAACGCGCCGCCCCTCCGAGAGGGGAGCGACCCGAAGGAACCAAGGGAAGGCCAAGGAAGGCCAGGCCCAACCGGGAGGGTGTCCAAAATCATTCCTCCAGAGGCCAGGGAGGCGGCCCTCCAAGGCAGAACCGGGAAGCTGCCCGAAAGCCGGAGGCAAAGCGCCGGGAAAAGCAGGCCCCAAGGGGCAGAACCGGGTGGAAGATCCTGCTGTGGATTCTGGTGGGGATTGCGGCGGCGTCCGGATTGGGATTTCTCGCCGTTTCCCTCTTTGAGACAAAAAAGATTACGGTGACCGGCAACCAGTACTGCTCGGAACAGGAGATCATTGACTGGCTCCTTGCGGACAAGTACTCCGGCAATTCCCTTTACCTGCTGTGGAAATACAACCAGAATGATGTAAAGCAGCTTCCGGCCATTGAAGAGACGAAGATAGGGCTGAAAAGCATGGAAGAGGTTCAGGTCCATGTGAAGGAAAAGACATTCAGCGGGCGGATCGACTATCAGGAAGCCTTTTTATACTTTGACCGGGATGGGATCGCGTCCCTGGTCACGGACACCCTGATCGAAGGGGTACCTTATATAGAAGGAATAGAGATCAGCCTGGAGGAGGTCCGGCTGGGTAAAGGGCTGCCGGTTACGGACGGCCAGATTCTGGAGGAACTGGAGTCTTTGATGCCGCTTTTGGAAAAGCAGGGGCTGTCCCCGGATAAGATTAGCTGCGCGGGGACGGATCTGACCCTCCACTTCGGAGGCGTCCGGGTGCAGATCGGCAACAGCCAGTTTGCGGACAGGCTGGCCCAGGTGCCGCCGATTCTGGAAAAACTGACGGAGCTCTACGCGGATCAGACGGGGGTCCTCCATCTGGAAAATTATGACGTTTCCGGGAGTTCTATCCGCTTCGTTCCGGACACCGCGGCCCAGCCGCAGCCCGAACCAGAGCCTGAAGCACAGCCGGCGGACCCATAAAACAGAAAAAAGCTGCATAAATTGATTAAAAAAATCAGAAAATACATAAAAATCTATTGATTATTTGCCGAAAAGACTTTATTATATACTTATTGGATTGTATCATTCAATGGTAGACAGGAATGCTAGAGTATTGATAATAGATGATAAAGGAGGAAGTACTCTTGTTAGAAATTAAAACCAACGAATCAGAAGCTGCCGCACGGATCATCGTTATAGGTGTTGGCGGGGGCGGCAATAATGCTGTGAACCGTATGATTGACGAACAGATTGCAGGTGTGGAGTTTATTGCGATCAATACAGACAAGCAGGCACTGCAGTTATGCAAGGCGCCGACCTTGATGCAGATCGGTGAGAAGCTTACCAAAGGTCTTGGGGCAGGAGCGCAGCCTGAGGTAGGAGAAAAGGCTGCGGAGGAGAGCGAGGAGGATATCTCTGCCGCGCTCAAGGGTGCGGACATGGTCTTCGTTACCTGCGGCATGGGCGGCGGAACCGGAACCGGCGCTACTCCGGTCGTTGCGCGGATCGCGAAGAACCAGGGCGCGCTGACGGTGGGCGTTGTGACCAAGCCCTTCCGCTTTGAGTCCAGGACCCGTATGGCCAATGCGCTGTCTGGGATTGATAAGTTAAAAGAGAGTGTGGACACCTTGATCGTCATTCCAAACGACAAGCTGCTGGAGGTGGTAGACAGAAGGACTACCATGCCGGAGGCTCTGAAGAAGGCGGATGAGGTACTGCAGCAGGGTATCCAGGGCATCACGGATCTGATCAACGTGCCGTCCCTGATCAATCTGGACTTTGCGGACGTCCAGACCGTTATGAAGGACAAGGGAATTGCCCACATCGGTATCGGTGAGGGACGCGGGGACGACAAGGCGCTTGAGGCTGTGAAGCAGGCAGTGGCAAGTCCTCTGTTGGAGACCACGATCCAGGGTGCTTCCCATGTAATCATCAATGTATCCGGCGATATCACTCTGATGGACGCGTCGGATGCGGCAGAATTTGTACAGGAGCTCGCCGGGGAGAATGCCAACATCATCTTCGGTGCTACTTATGATGACTCCAAGTCTGACGAAGCGAAGATTACCGTAATTGCCACGGGCTTACATAACGTAGGCGGCAGTTCTTCCAAGCTGAAAGCAAGGCTGGAAGGACAGCAGAAGATGGGTTCCATCCTTCCCTCCGGTGATATGGTGAACCGGATGCCTATGGACGGCGGTGCAATGCGGAATATGGGCACCAGAGCGCCGGCAGGGACAAGGCCGATAGGCGGCCCGTCTCCTACGATTCAGCCCAGAGCTTCAGCAAGCAGCGTCAAGGAGCAGTCTATCAAGATACCGGATTTTTTTAAGAAATAAAGCACAGATCCGTCTTTCTGACTTCGGAAAGGCGGATTTTTTCGATTCCTGACAGAAAAGATGTCTGCGCTAAAACCGCGCATCTTGTCGAAATATAATCTAAAAGTCTCGTCAGCATCTGACAAAAATTCGATTTGGATAAGCATATAATATGTTTTGCATGAGGACTTGTTCCGAGGTTGTCCGGGAGATGAAAATGAAACATGTATTATGAGCTGTACATAGATGTATTGTTCCTGATCAATTTTATGATGGATTCCCTACTTCTTCTGGCAGTAAAAAGGGTACTGGGATGTCCGGTGAGAAACAGCCGCGTGTTTTTGGGAGGCGCATTGGGGGCAGCCCTCACCTGTGCGCTTGTGTGGCTGCCGCTGCCGTCCGCGGTAAAGATCCCTATCTATTATGCGGGTATCAGCAGCGTGATGCTTCGGATCGGCCTGCAGGTGCGTAAGGGAAGGGAGTTTGTGAGGGCCTTCGGCCTGCTGTACGTGTCGGCCTTTTTGATGGGCGGGATGCTCATGATCCTTAAGCCCTGGGTTCGGACAGGAAGCCTGTTTTTTGCCGCGGCAGTCCCCATATACTATCTGCTCTGCGGGGCCTGGCAGTACCTGGCCCGCCTCAGAAACGAAAAAGAGCGGCTTTGTGAAGTGGTTTTGCATACAGGGCTTGAAAAGTACAGGATGCATGCGCTGCTGGATACGGGAAACGCCCTGACCGACCCCGTATCCGGAGAGCCGGTGAGCGTGATCGACCCGGCCTGCGCACAGAAAATACTGGAGAAAGAAAGAGAACAGACAGGGGTACGGTATATCCCTTACCGCACGGTGGGCGGGGAAGGGGTCATGCCGGTATTCCGGGCGGAACAGATGGAGGTCTTTCTGTCCGGAAAAAAGGGGGAGTTTCGAATACAGCGTCCGATCATCGGAATCTGTGAAGGGTCAATTTCCGGACAGGAGGAGTACCAGATGATCTTAAATCCGGATGTCCTGACATACTGAAATATCTGTGACTGAAAAAAGGAGGAAGAAAGAATGGTTGTTAAGGTAGCGGTACCACGGCAGTTTAAGCTGAAAATCATACCGGATTTCAGGGGGATTTTCTTTTCCAATCAGAAGGAAATCCACTACATCGGAGGATCGGAGGTGCTTCCGGCGCCGCTTGAGACAGAGGAAGAATCGGAGGTGATCGAGAACCTTGGAACCGAGAGGGATGAGCAGGCGAAAAAGCTGCTCATCGAACACAATCTCCGCCTGGTCGTATACATAGCAAAAAAATTTGACAATACAGGGGTCGGGGTGGAGGATCTGATCTCCATCGGAACCATCGGGCTGATCAAAGCGATCAATACCTTCAACCCGAATAAAAATATCAAGCTGGCGACTTATGCCTCCAGATGCATCGAAAATGAGATCCTGATGTACCTGCGGCGGAACAATAAGACGAAGATGGAAGTCTCCATCGACGAACCTTTAAACGTGGACTGGGACGGCAACGAACTGCTGCTTTCCGACATCCTGGGGACCGAGGAGGACACGATTACCAAGGATCTGGAAAATGAGGCGGAGCGACGGCTCCTGGTGAAAGCCATCAACAAGCTGTCCAGCCGGGAAAAACTGATCGTGCGCATGCGCTTCGGCCTGGATAACCCGGACGGGGAGGAGAAGACCCAGAAGGAGGTGGCGGACTACCTTGGCATCTCCCAGTCGTATATCTCCCGGCTTGAGAAAAAGATCATGCAGCGCCTCAAACGGGAAATGGTCCGATACCAGTAAACCGGCAAACCTGCGGCAAAAATCTCTTTACGCTTCACCGATACAATGCTATAATATTCACAGGACTAATCATTTTGATTTGCAGGGAAAAGACTGCAGGAGAGCGTGGTGAAGAGTATGAAACTGACATTTGTAGGGGCTGCTCACGAGGTGACAGGAAGCTGTCATCTGCTGCAGGCGGCAGGGAAGAACGTTTTGGTGGACTGCGGTATGGAACAGGGGATTGATCTGTATGAGAATCCGGGGCTTCCGATTGCGGCAGATGAGGTCGATTACGTGCTGCTGACACATGCGCATATTGACCATTCGGGGATGATTCCGAAGCTTGTGAAGGATGGGTTCAAAGGAGAGGTGGTAAGTACGTTCGCCACATCGGACCTTTGCAATATCATGCTCCGTGACAGCGCCCACATCCAGGAATTTGAGGCGGAGTGGCGCAACAGAAAAGGCCGGCGTGCCGGCTATCCGGAATACGAACCGGTCTATGTGATGGAGGATGCGCTGAATGCCATTGAGCTGTTCAGCCCGTGCGGCTACGGGCAGAGAATCCAGCTCTGCGAGGGGATTGAGGTTCGTTTCACAGACGTGGGACATTTGCTTGGGTCTTCAAGTATCGAGGTCTGGGTGACGGAAGACGGGGAGCAGCGCAAGATCGTATTTTCCGGCGACGTGGGCAACCATAACCAGCCCATCCTACGGGAGCCCACATATACGGAGGAAGCGGATTACGTCGTCATCGAATCTACATACGGGAACCGGCTGCATTCCACGGAGAAGGTGGACTATATCGGGACCTTCACGCAGATCGTTAAGGAGACCTTTGACAAGGGAGGCAACGTGGTGATTCCCTCCTTTGCGGTGGGGCGCACCCAGGAGCTTTTGTATTTCATCCGTGAGATCAAGGAGCAGAACCTGCTTCCGGAATATTCGGATTTTGAGGTCTACCTGGACAGTCCTCTGGCAATTGAGGCCACCAAGGTCTTCACGAAGAATATGAAAGGCTGTTTTGACGAGGCGGCTTTGAAGCTGGTCAATTCCGGGATCAACCCGCTGGTGTTCCCGGGACTGAAGATTTCTACAGGCAGTGAGGATTCCAAGCAGATCAACTTTATTGAGAGGCCGAAGGTCATCATTTCCGCCTCCGGCATGTGCGAGGCAGGGCGTATCCGCCACCATCTGAAGCATAACCTGTGGCGGGAGGAATGTACCATCCTGTTCGTGGGCTATCAGGCGGGAGGCACGCTGGGCCGGCGGATTTTGGAAGGGGAGAAGGAAGTAAAGCTCTTTGGCGAGACCATTGAGGTGCGTGCGCGGATCGAAAGCCTGAAGGGCATCAGCGGACATGCGGACCTGGACGGACTGCTGAACTGGCTGGAAGGCTTCAAAAAGACCCCGAAGCGTGTGTTTGTCGTACACGGCGAGGACACGGTGACCGAGGAATTTGCCCAGACAGTGGAAGAGAAGTTCGGCTGTCCGGCTTTTGCGCCGTTCCCGGGAGGCGAGGCGGATCTGATCACAGATGAGATCCTTTCCGAGGGCGTGCGGATTCCGGTTAAGACGAAGAAACCGGTGCAGAAGAAAGCGGATGCGGCGACAGAACGTCTGCTTTCGGCAGCCAGATGGCTTATGGAAGTGGCTGCAAAATGCGAGGGCATGGCCAATAAGGATAAGGCAAAGTTCGAATCCCAGATTCTGAACCTTGCGGATAAGTGGGAGATCAGATAACGAACAAAACGCCGCATATGCGGTGAGAAGCAGCCATGGGCCGATGCAGGCAGACTGCCGGCCTATGGCTGATATTATGGGCGGAAAAGGAAAACAAAAGAAAACGGGAATGTTTGTCAAGGGCTAAAAGTTTTTTTAATTCCGTGTCAAAAGGAATAACAAATCGTCAGAGTGAGAAAAATTCTACTAGATTATTTTTTAAGATAACTGGCAGGAGGATTTGAACGATGGCGTTGAGCAAGGTAGAAATATGCGGTGTGAATACGGCGAAGCTTCCGCTCTTAAAAGAAGAAGAGAAGGAAGCTTTGTTTGCGCGCATTAAAAAGGGAGACGAAGCGGCAAGGGAAGAATATATCAAGGGGAACCTCCGTCTGGTTCTGAGCGTGATCAAGCGCTTTACGAACAGCAATGAAAATGCGGACGACCTGTTTCAGATCGGATGCGTGGGGCTGATGAAGGCGGTGGACAACTTTGACCCTGACCGGGAGGTGAAGTTTTCTACTTATGCGGTGCCTATGATCATAGGCGAGATCCGGAGGTATCTGCGGGACAATAATTCGATCCGGGTCAGCCGCTCTCTGCGGGATACGGCCTATAAGGCCATCTATGCCAAGGAAGGGTATATGCGCAAATATATGAAGGAGCCGACCATGCAGGAGATCGCCGAGGAGATCGGGATCGCCAAGGAGGACATCGTCTTTGCCCTGGATGCCATCCAGGCGCCTATGAGCCTGTATGAGCCCGTGTACAGCGACGGAGGGGACGCCCTGTATGTGATGGACCAGGTCAGCGATAAAAAGAGCCGGGAGGAGAACTGGATCGAGGAATTATCCTTGGAAGCGGCCATGGAACGGCTCAACGAGCGGGAGCGCTATATCATCAGGCTGCGCTTTTTTGAGGGAAAGACGCAGATGGAGGTGGCGGACGAAATCAAGATCTCCCAGGCCCAGGTCAGCCGCCTGGAGAAGAATGCTTTGAAGGTGATGCGCCAGTATTTACTGGGAAAATAGCACAAAGAAGACGATAAATTGAAAAAAATGAAAAATTTTAGTTGAAATTTCCATGGCTTCATACTATGATTAACTATATAAAAAGAAGGGTATGATCTGCCATGTACAGACTTTGTATTTTTGACTTGGATGGAACACTGACCGATACGTTGGATTCACTCACATTTTCAGTGAATGAGACCTTGAAGGAGATGGGGCTTTTGCCGGTGACGGCGGACAAGTGCCGGCAGTTTGTAGGCAACGGCGCCCGGGTTCTGATGGAGAGGTCGCTTCTGGAAGCAGGAGAGACCGACCTGGGCAGGCTTGATGAAGCGATGCGGATCTATGGACGCATATTTGACGCCAACTGCACATATCATGTAGTACCTTATAAAGGGATTCCCGAACTGCTCACAGCGCTGAGGCAGGAGGGGTTAAAGCTGGCGGTGCTTTCGAATAAGCCCCACCGTCAGACGGTTCATGTGGCGGAAGCCGTTTTCGGCAGGGATGTATTTTGGAGGATCCAGGGCCAGAAGGAGAACATACCCCGAAAGCCGAATCCACAGGCGGCTCTGCAGATCGCGGAGGAGTTGGGGATTTCCCCGGAGGACACCGTATATATCGGGGATTCGGAGGTAGATATTGCAACGGGAACCAACGCACATATGAAGACCATCGGTGTGACATGGGGTTTCCGGGGCCGCTCAGTTCTTTTGGAGGCAGGCGCAGAGCATATTGCCGGTTCTCCGGAAGAGATCATAAAGCTGATCAAGGAATAGGGAGGTTAAAAAAGATGGGTGAATATAGTGAGGAATGTCTGTTGACTTTTTTGGAGAAGCAGTCTCAATTATTTGACGAACCGGTTGCAGGCACGATGGAAGAGGCAGAGGCGTTTTTGGAGGACTGCATGGCAGTCGTGGTAGATACGCTGGATGATGTAAAAGAATATCTCGAGGAGAACGGGATTGATGTGAGCAGCATGGGGAAAGACGAGATCGAAGAGGCATCCGAGGTGTTCTCACTGCCGAACGGGCAGTATCTGATCGTAGAAGGCTAAGTGAACGTGGTATGGCGGTATTGGTTTGAAGCCATATGGCAAAGGCAGCAGAAAAAAGTCGCAGCCTAATCGACTGCGGCTTTTTCTACGGTTTCGGCAATGGCATCCAGTATGACCTGGGATGTATAGGGAGACTGCCCGGAGAGCGTAATGTTTTCCAGTGACTGTGTATCATAGATCTGCTCGGCGATGTCTTCGATGGCCGGCTGGATCAGCGGAAACATCGTAGTGACGCTTTCATCCAGATTGGAGAACCGGATGGAGTTGATGCGGGATTCATCTACAGATACTTCTACCTCCAGATCGGCATTGTTCAGTGTGAGTGTAGAGGTATAGATTCCGGGGGTATAGTGCTTCTCCGCAGAGGCGCCTGCAGGCTGCTTTTTTCCGTCGGGACGGAACATAAAGACAAGCAGGATGATGAGCAGGATGCCAAGTGCGGCGAATATGGCAGTGTAAATGATTTCTTTCATATGCAGAACTATGATTTTGGTTTTGGAACTCATGAAAGTAACCTCCCAAAGTGCATTTTTTATAGTGTATGACAAAGAGAAGAGAAATATACCTTGTGAAACGGCCGAATGGCCATAATGGGATGCCCCCTGGGTATACCTTGTGAAACGGCCGAATGGCCATAATGGGATGCCCCCTGGGTATACCTTGTGAAACGGCCGAATGGCCATGATGGGGTGCCCCCTGGGCATACCTTGTGAAACGGCCGGAAACGGGAGAAAAAGAGGCCGGGCGCCTGTACGGACAGAAAAATGGAGGTGCAAGTCTAGATGTTTGTGATTGTGGGACTGGGCAATCCCTCGAGGGAGTATAAAGGGACAAGACATAACGCGGGGTTTGAGGTTATAGATCGGATTTCCGAAAAATATAATATTTCTGTAAATATAAAGAAGCACAGGGCATTGATGGGAAAAGGCATGATCCATGGAAAGAAGGTGATTCTGGCGAAACCGCAGACCTTCATGAACCTGAGCGGGGAGAGTGTCCGCAGCCTGGTCAATTTTTACCAGGTGGACGTGGCCACGGAACTGCTGGTGATCTATGATGATGTCAGTCTCGGTACGGGGCAGCTTCGGATTCGCGCAAAGGGGAGCGCCGGAGGCCATAACGGGATCAAGAACATCATCTCACAGATCGGGGGACAGTTCTTCCCGCGCATCAAGGTGGGGGTCGGAGAGAAGCCGCCGAAGATGGATCTGGCGGATTATGTGCTGGGGCATTTTTCCAAGGCAGAGCAGCAATTGATGGAAGAAGGATATGAGATGGCGGTCTGTGCGGCAGAGACGATTATGGAGGGAAGGATTGAAACCGCAATGAATGAGTATAATCGAAAAAAGAAAGAAGAGTAGGGATCGTGAGAGCTTTATTGGCGCCGCTGCATGAGCTTGCGGATTATGAAGAGATTATACAGGAACGAAAAAAAGGGGAAGGGCTCCTGCAGATCGCAGGGTGCGTGAATTCTCAAAAGACACATCTGATGTATGAATTGGGCGATGGGTATGGATACAGACTCATCGTTTTTTCCAGTGAGGAAAAAGCAAAAAAGGCGTGGGAGGAGTACCGTTTTCTGGATGAAAGCGTGCTCTATTATCCGGCCAGGGACCTTCTGTTCTACCATGCGGACATCAAAGGGAAGTATCTGTTAAGCCAAAGGATGGAGGTGGCCCGCGCGCTGCTGGAATACGGCGCGGGAAAGAAGGAGACAGAAGGAGAAAATGGCCTGGCCATCATTACGACTATGGATGCGTTTCTGGACGGGCTTCCTTCCCGGGAGGAGCTTCTGAACCGGAAGATTCATCTGGAGGCGGGGGAGAGCGTGGATTTTTCCAGGCTTCAGGCAGACCTTTCAGGCATGGGATATGACCGGGAGACGGAGATCGACAGCCCGGGGCAGTTTGCCGTGCGGGGCGGAATCCTGGATATCTATCCGCTGACGGAGGAGTCCCCGGTGCGGCTGGAGCTGTGGGGGGATGTGATCGATTCGATCCGGGCCTTTGACGTGGAAAGCCAGCGTTCCATTGAGAACCTGGAATCCATTGATCTCTACCCGGCGGCGGAGCTTTCCGACGATTCCTGGAGCCTGGTTTCCTTCCTGGATTATTTTCCCAAAGAGGAGATGATCCTTTTGCTGGATGAGCCTGTCCGGCTTCTGGAACGGGCCAAAGAGGCGGAGGAGGAATACCGGGAGAGCCGGGAGAACCGGGAAAAGGCCGGGATGGGACCGGAGGAGGAGAAGCTGAAGATCTTTTCCTCCCAGGAGGTTGTGGAACGGATGAACCGCTTTTCAGGGATCGGCTTTACAACGCTGGAATCCAAGTGCGGCGGTTTTAGCCTGCGCAAGACTTACCGCATCGAGACAAAGGGAGTGAACCCCTACAACAACAGCTTTGAGATGCTTACCCGGGATTTGAAGCGGCTGAAACGCAGCGGCTACCGGGTGGTGCTTCTGTCCGGGTCGCGCACCAGGGCCAGGCGTCTGGCGGAGGATCTCAGGGATTATGACCTGAGCAGCTTCTACAGTGAGAACCTGGAGCGGGAGGTGAAGCCCGGAGAGATCCTGGCGGCCTACGGTCATGTGGAGGAGGGGTATGAGTATCCCCTTCTGAAGTTCACGGTCATCTCGGAGACGGATATTTTCGGACGGCAGAAGAAGAAAAAGCGGCGGAAGACCTATGAGGGGCAGAAGATCCAGGACTTTACCGAGTTGAAGCCCGGGGACTATGTGGTGCACGAGAACCACGGGCTGGGCATTTACCACGGGATCGAAAAGATCCAGGTGGAAAAGGTGACCAAGGATTATATGAAGATCGCCTACGCGGAGGGCGGCGTCCTCTATATCCCGGCAACCCAGCTCAACCTGATCCAGAAGTACGCCGGGGCAGACAGCGCCAAGCCCAAGCTGAACAAGCTGGGCACCGGGCAGTGGATGAAGACCAAGAAGCAGGTCCGCCGGGCGGTTCAGATCATCGCCAAGGACCTGGTCCGGCTCTATGCGGCGAGGCAGGAGGCGGACGGCTATGTATACGGGCCGGATACGGTATGGCAGAGGGAATTTGAGGAGATGTTTCCCTTCGAGGAGACGGAGGACCAGGTTCAGGCCATTGAGGATACCAAGCGGGACATGGAAAGCCGTAAGATCATGGACCGCTTAGTCTGCGGGGACGTGGGCTACGGCAAGACGGAGATTGCCATCCGGGCGGCCTTTAAGGCGGTTCAGGAGAGCCGCCAGGTGGTTTATCTGGTTCCCACCACGATTCTGGCCCAGCAGCATTACAATACCTTTGTCCAGAGGATGAAGGACTTTCCGGTGCGGATCGACCTGCTGTGCAGGTTTCGGACTCCGGCAGAGCAGAAGAAAACCGTGGAGGATATGAAAAAGGGACTGGTGGACATTGCCATCGGCACCCACCGGCTTTTGTCCAGGGACGTGGGCTTTAAAGATCTGGGGCTTCTGGTCATAGACGAGGAGCAGCGGTTCGGCGTGACCCACAAGGAGAAGATCAAGCAGCTAAGGGAGAGCGTGGACGTGCTTACGCTGACGGCCACGCCGATTCCCAGGACACTGCATATGAGCCTGATCGGAATCCGGGATATGAGTGTCTTGGAGGAAGCGCCCATGGACCGGATGCCGATCCAGACGTATGTGATGGAATACAACGACGAGATGGTTCGGGAGGCCATGGAGCGGGAGCTGTCCAGGGGCGGACAGGTCTACTATGTGCACAACCGGGTCAATGACATCGCGGACGTGGCGGCCCATGTGCAGAAGCTGGTGCCGGACGCGGCGGTGACCTTTGCCCACGGGCAGATGAATGAGCGGCAGCTGGAAAATATCATGTATGATTTCATCAACGGGGACATTGACGTGCTGGTGTCCACCACCATCATTGAGACCGGGCTGGACATTCCAAACGCCAATACCATGATCATCCGCGACGCGGACCGGTTCGGGCTGTCACAGCTCTACCAGCTCCGGGGGCGGGTGGGGCGTTCCAACCGGATGGCATATGCGTTTTTGCTGTACCGGAAGGATAAGCTTCTGCAGGAGGTGGCGGAAAAGCGTCTGGCCGCCATCCGGGAGTTCACGGATCTGGGCTCGGGCTTCAAGATCGCCATGCGGGACCTGGAGATCCGCGGCGCGGGAAACCTGCTCGGGGCGGAGCAGCACGGGCATATGGAGTCGGTGGGATACGACCTGTACTGCAAGATGCTCAACGAGGCGGTGAAGCAGGAGAAGGGAGAGCTGGAGATGGAGATCTTCGGAACGTCGGTGGATCTGAATGTGGACGCCTACATCCCCGATTCCTACATTTCCAACGAGTACCAGAAGCTGGATATCTACAAGCGGATCGCGGCCGTGGAAAACGAAGAAGAGATGGAAAACATGGTGGATGAGCTGATCGACCGGTTTGGAGATATCCCGAAAAAGGTGATGCAGCTTCTTCAGATCGCGCTTTTGAAATCGCTGGCCCACTCGGCCTACGTGACCAGCGTGGAGGAAAAGGGCGGCGAACTAAAGCTGATCATGTACGAGAGGGCCAAGGTACAGCCTCAGAAGATTCCGGAGCTGATCGCGGCATGGCGCGGCAATCTGGTGTTCAGGGCAGATAATCCGCCCTGTTTTATCTATCGGAAGCGGAATAAGTCGGGCAAAGAAAAGGATGAGGACATCCTGGAACTTGTGAAAAACCTGTTAAATGCAATAAAAGGCTTGTTAGAATAGGAAAAACGGATTATAATCATACTGTATGCGGACAGGTTCCGCACAGGTATTTCATTTATAAGATACTTTAGGAGGATAACATGAAGGTGTTGAAAAGAAGATGTGTAGCTGCGGCAGCGGCAGGAACGCTTGCAGCAGGTTTGCTGATGGGGTGCAGCACCCCGGAGGTGAATCATGACGAGGTGGTGGCAGTCATCGGGGATGCCGAGGTTTCCTACGGGGTTGCGAATTTTTACTCAAGGATGATGCAGTCCCGTTATGAGAATTACTATACCACCCTGACTGGGGAGACTCCGGCGGAGTTCTGGATGCAGCAGTGGGGAGAGGAATCCTATGAGAACTACGTCAAGAGCGGGCTCATGGAGGATCTGGAGAATTTCTACATTCTGAGCCAGCACGCGGACGAATACGGCGTGACGGTGACGGAAGAGGAAGAGAAGGCGATCGCGAAGGCAGCAGCTGATTTTGAAGAAGGCAATGCGCTGGAAGCAAAAGAAGTGGTGTCCGGTTATAAAAAATATATCGAGGAATATCTGAGGCTCGCCACAATCGAGGAGAAGATGGACGTCTCCATGAGAGAAGGCGTGGACGAGGAGGTTTCCGACGAAGAAGCGGCCAAGAAGATCATGAAGTATGTGTATTTTGAATACGCGAAGGAAGGGGAAGACGGCCAGAGCGAGACCATGTCGGATGATGAGAAGAAAGATCTCAAGAAAAAGGCGGAGAAGTTTGCCAAGGAGCTGCAGGACAGCGAGGAGAAGGACATCGACGCAGCCGCGGAAAAAGAGGGCCTGGAAGTAGAGACCGCATCTTTTAATTCCGAGATGACCGCTCCTTATGTGGATGTTGTGAAGGCTGCGGATAAGCTGAAGGAGAATGAGGTGACGGATGCCATCGATTCCGATGGCGGTCTGTATGTAGCAAAGGTCACCAGCCTTTTTGACCGGGAAGCAACGGATCAGGAAAAAGAGCGGATCGTGAAGGAGCGGAAGGACGAACAGTACGACTCTCTTCTGAAAAAGTGGAGGGAGGATACGGAGATGTCCGTCAACGCCGAGGTATGGCAGAAGATCGGATTCGCATACCAGGGAATCGCCATCCCCAAGGCTGAGGACGAGGATGCGAAGGACGACAAGAAAGCTTCCTCCGACGAGAAAAAGGACGATGCGGATGACGCGGACGATGAAGATCAGGAAAAAGACGTTTCGGACTCCGAGGAAGACACTTCGGACGAAGAATAGCAGGGATGGGGCCGGGCTTAGGTGAGAGGGCCGCTTCCCAGCAGAATGAAATTGAGAAGACAGGGCAGCGGCAAACGTGCACTTCCCTGTCTTTTTTGGTTCCGTCTTTAAATATATTCCAGCTTTTCGAAATACTGCATCAGTATATTGGCACAGTTCCCAACCCCTAATTCCGTAGTGTCCAGGATCATATGGTAATCGTTGACATCTCCCCACGCCCTGCCGGTATGTTCATGATAGTAG
This sequence comes from Schaedlerella arabinosiphila, assembly GCF_003885045.1. Classification (GTDB taxonomy): domain Bacteria; phylum Bacillota; class Clostridia; order Lachnospirales; family Lachnospiraceae; genus Schaedlerella; species Schaedlerella arabinosiphila. Next base: position 1,521,638 of record NZ_RHJS01000002.1, read on the forward strand.
GCGGCACGCTGCTCATCTGTGCGCTCCAGCTTTTCCTTTGCCTCTTCGTAAGAGAGAGATTCCAGTTTCATGATACGCCGGATACGGTCTTCCTTGTCTGCGCAGACATAGATATTCAGGACGTTCATCCGGTCCTTCAGGATGTGCGAAGCACAGCGTCCCAGTATAATACAGGGGCTCTCCGCCAGCTTGCGGATGGCCTCGGCCTCGGATTCGTACTCATGCTCATCCAGCTTATGCTCAATGGATGCCTTATCATATACAGGGATACCAAGCCTTACCGAAAGATCATTGGCAATAATGCTTGCGCCTGTACCAAACCTGCGGCTCATCGTAATCACTAACTTCATTCTACCTTCCTCCTTTGTACAAAAGAGTGCTTTTTTACAGAGCACTCACAACCCGCCTTTCTAATTATAACACTAAAAGCCATATGGGGGAAGTGGTTTTCGATGGAAGTTTTTCGTCCTTCGGAGGATGGTTTTGTAGAAGATTTGCAACATTTTTGAGAAGAAATCACAGGAAAATGGGTTTCTTTGTATGGTATGCTGTAGACAGTTCTTACAGATCAAAGTTTTCAGAAAGGATGGATTTTTACAATGGAATTGAGAACCGCATCGTCCCCGAAGGACGTAAAGCATTACACGACCCAGAGACTGAGAGAGGAATTTCTGATCCCCCGGCTTTTTTTCGCGGATGAGATCAAGCTGGTGTACAGCCACATTGACCGGATCATTACAGGAGGCGTGATGCCGGTGAAAAAAGCGGTGGCGCTGACAGCGGGAGAGGAGCTGCGGGCCGCGCATTTTCTGGAGCGGCGCGAGATGGGCATAATCAACATCGGCGGTACCGGAAAGATCCTGGCAGACGGCAGGGAATACACGGTAGGGCACAAAGAGGGCATGTACTTAGGCATGGGCATTCAGGATATCACATTTTCCAGCACAGATTGCGAAAACCCGGCCAAGTTCTATCTGAACAGCGCTCCGGCGCACACCTCATATCCCACGGTCCTGATTCGGCCCCAGGGAGAACCGGAAGAGGGCGTGGTGATCGTGAAGGAAGAAAACAAGGTGGAGCTGGGCTCCCTGGAAGATTCCAACCACCGCACGATCTGCAAATATATCCTTCCCGGACAGGTGGAGAGCTGCCAGCTGGTCATGGGAATGACCAGCCTGGAACCGGGCAGCGTCTGGAATACCATGCCCTGCCATACCCACGACCGGAGGATGGAAGTGTACCTGTATTTTGAGATGCCCGAAGATGCCTTTGTGATGCATTATATGGGAGAGCCCGAGGAGACCAGGCACATCGTCGTCCGCAATGAGCAGGCGGTGATCTCCCCAAGCTGGTCGATCCACTCCGGAAGCGGTTCCAGAAACTATACCTTTATCTGGGGCATGGTGGGAGAGAACCAGGACTTTGACGATATGGACGCTGTGGCAAACCAGGAGCTGATGTAGGAAAAGCCGGTGCCGGAGTGCGGAGCTGAGAGGTGAGAAGGATGAAAATTGGTGTACGCGCCCATGATTATGGGCGGATGGAGATTGAGAAGCTGGCGGAGGTCTTGCGCGCCCAGGGCTATGACGGGGCGCAGCTTGCCCTGCCCAAGGCATTCGAGGGAATCCGCAGATACGAGGATATCACGCCGGGGCATCTGGAACGGATTCGGCGCGCCTTTGAGGAAAACAGGCTGGAGATCCCGGTATTTGGATGCTATATGGATCTGGGAAACCCGGACCCGGTGGTCCGCGACCATGGGGTAAAGACTCTGAAAAAATGCCTGGCCTACGGCAAAGAGGTGGGCGCAGGGGTGGTGGGGACGGAGACCGCGTACCCCCATCTGAACCAGCGGGAAAAAGCCCAGTGGTATCCCTATATGGCGGACAGCATCCGGCGCGCCGTGGAGGAAGCCGTGCGGCTGGATGTGAAGCTGGCCATAGAGCCGGTGTACTGGCATCCGCTGGACAGCCTGGAGGCCCTGCTGGACGTGATGGACAAGGTGGGCGAGCCGGAGCACCTTCGGATGATTTTTGATCCGTCGAACCTGCTGGAGTTCCCGGATACGACGGATCAGAAGGCGTATTGGGGAGAATGGCTGAAATATGCGGGAAAATACATCGAAGCCGTGCACGTCAAGGATTTTTATTTTGATGAAAACGGCGGATATTGCCCTGTATTGCTGGGGGAAGGGGTCATCCAATACCAGGAGATCTCCCGGTGGCTCCACGAAAACCGGCCTGATCTCTTCCTTCTGCGGGAAGAGATGAACCCGGAAACAGCGGCGCAAGATCTGGAATTTATGAGAAAATTATAAAAGCAAGCATACCCGGGCTGTCTGGACATGATGCGAAAACACTGTATATTGCGGTTGTTTATAAAGCAACGGAATATAAAATGTGCAAACGCGGCATTTCCGACAGCCCTTTTTCTGAAATGCGGCATAGCGGATCAGAAGGGAAAAAAAGATGTTTTCAAGATAGGACAGGTGATACAGGAGGAAATAAAAAAGAGAATATCTGACCAAAATGAGATAGTTTCAAAAGGGAAAATGGACAGGATAGACAGAAATTGAGAGCAATATAGTTTGAAAACAGGAAAATGATAACAATATGGTTGAAAAATCCCGGATTTTTTTATGCTAGAATAATACCATAAAGTGCACGAGATACAAATGAATCAAAGAGGAGACACGATACGCCTGGATTCCAGGCGGCCGCAGAAATCGGAAGCCTGCAGGGGAAACCCATGCAGGAGGGCGCGTAAGCGTCCGCCGGGGTATCGGATTCTCGAAATGAAAAGGAGAGTAAAAAATGGGAAGCATGAAGAAAAAGATTGGGATTGCGGTCTCCGCAGCCGGTCTGCTGGCAGTGGCGGTTACATTCGTATCTGTGGTCAGCGCAAACAGCACCGACAAAGTTGAAATCCGTCTGGCGCACAATCAATCCGCCGGATCGGAAATTGCCGATTCCATCGCAATGTTTTCAGAATTTGCGGCCGAGGATGAATCAAAAAACCTGAATGTCAACATTTACGCAAGCGGCGTTTTAGGGACGGAAAAGGAAGAGATTGAGATGGTCCAGGCGGGAATCCTGGATATGGCGAAGGTCAGTTCCAATACCCTGGGGCAGTTTGCCGATGAATATGCCATATTTGCGGTACCTTATCTTTTTGTAGATCAGGACCACTACTATACGGCCATGGAAAAAAGCGAGAAGGTGAAGGAGCTGTTCCGTTCCACAGCAAAGGACGGGTTCATCGCCATCGGATACTATGCCAACGGCTCCCGCAACTTTTATCTGAAAGAGGACAAAGCCTGCACGGATCCATCCGTCCTCAAGGGCAAAAAGATCCGCTCCATGCCAAGCTCCACCTCCATGGATATGATCTCCCGGATGGGAGGCTCCCCGGTGCCCATGGCCGCAAGCGAAACCTATACCTCGCTGCAGCAGGGGATTGTGGACGGCGCGGAGAATACAGAGCTTGCGCTGACCGTGGACGGGCACCAGGATCTGGTCAAATCCTATACATACACGGAGCACCAGTATTCCCCGGATATCTACATCATCAGCACAAAGGCGTGGGAAAAGCTGTCTTCGGATCAGCAGGACTACCTGGTGGAGTGCCTGGAAAAAACCAATGACAATTTTAAGAAGCTTTACAACGGCATGATGGAGGAGGCAATGGAAGAAGCCCAGTCCCATGGCGTCAAGGTATACAGGGATATCGACAAGTCCGAATTTATCGAGGCGGTTTCCCCCATCCACGAGGAATTTTGCGGACGCGGGGACAGCTACCGGGAACTTTATGAAGATATCCAGAAATATGCGAAATAGGGGGGACAGAGGATGAAGCTGATCAATAAAATCATTGAGTATGTACTGGCGTTTCTGGTGGTGGTCATGGTGGCCGGATGCTTCTGGCAGATCTTCACCCGGTTTATCTTAAATAACCCGAGCAAATGGACGGAGGAGCTTCTGCGGTATGCGCTGATCTGGCTGACCATGCTGGGAGTTCCCTATGCCTATGGAAGAGGGCAGCACATTTCCATCGGGTTCATTACAGGCACCTTTACCAAAAAAGGAACGCTGAAAAACCAGATCTTCATTGAAATTCTGGTATTGTTCCTGAGCGTGTTTGTGATGATCGCAGGAGGGATCATGGTATCTGTGAATGCGGCCGGACAGGTATCCCCGGCTATGCAGATCCCCATGCAGTTCTACTACATCGGCGTGCCCATCTGCGGGATTCTGACGGCGGCCTATTCGGTACAAAGATTGCTGCAGTTTGTAAAGGAATATTCGGACATGAAAAAGGAGGGGAAATAAATGCAGTTACAAGCGGCTTTGGTATTGATCATATTATTCTTTTTTTTGCTGGCTATGAGCGTGCCCGTGTCATTCTGCATCATTACGTCGGCAATGATCACCATCATCATGTTTTTGACGCCACAGTTTGGAATGTTCATCTCCGCCCAGAAGCTGGTCAGCGGCATTGACAGCTTTACGCTCCTTGCAGTTCCGTTCTTCATACTGGCGGGACAGCTGATGAGCAGCGGCGGGATCGCCAGAAGGCTGATTAACCTGGCGGAGCTGTTTCTTGGAAAGGTGCCCGGCTCCCTGGCGCTGACCAATATCGCGGGAAACGCCATGTTCGGCTCCCTGTCCGGTTCGGGAATCGCGGCGGCTACGGCCATCGGCGGAGTCATGAACCCTCTGGAAAAGGAACAGGGCTATGACGAGGGATTCTCGGCGGCTACCAACATCGCCACGGCTCCGGTGGGACAGCTCATCCCTCCCACCAACGCGTTTATCGTGTATTCCGCGGCAAGCGGCGGCGCTTCGGTGGCAACGCTGTTTATGGCAGGATGGATTCCGGGACTTCTGTGGGCGTTCCTCTGCATGATCGTTGCGTTTCTGTACGCGAAGAAACAGGGCTATGTTGTAAAACGGGAAAAGCTGACCGGCGCTGAAGCGGCAAAAGTCGTGTGGGAAGCCATCCCAAGCCTTCTGCTGATCGTCATCATCATCGGCGGAATCCTGTCCGGGTACTTTACACCGACGGAGGCTTCCGGGGTTGCGGTTATCTATGCCTTTATCCTGTCCGCATTCATCTATAAGAGCATTCAGCTCAAAGACATGAAAGCGATCCTGGTGGACGCGGCAGTGATGACCACCATCGTCATGCTGATCATCGGAGCATCCTCCGTCCTGTCCTTTGTGCTGTCCTTTACCGGGCTGCCCCAGGCGATCAGCAGCCTGATGCTGGGCGTGTCGGACAATAAGATCGTGATCCTGCTGCTGATCAATGTGATCCTTCTGATTGTAGGGACATTCATGGATATGGCTCCGGCGCTGCTGATCTTCACTCCGATCTTTTTGCCGGTGATCACGAATATCGGCATGGACCCGATCCAGTTCGGCGTGATGATGGTCATGAATCTGTCCATCGGAACGGTGACACCGCCGGTGGGAAGCGTCCTTTTCGTAGGCTGCAGCGTGGCCAAGCTGAAAGTGGAGGACGTAATTTCCAGGCTGATCCCGTATTTTGCGGCCATCCTGGCGGCGCTGTTGTTTGTCACATTCGTACCTGCGTTCAGCACCTGGCTTCCTACGGTGCTGGGGCTGATGTAACAGGGCATTGGGGTAAAAAAACGCCGGGCGCAGGCAGGCTTTGGTACAAAAGCCTGTGACCGCGCCGCGGCTGTAAGCAATCAGAAACAGTCATGGATTGGCAGGGTGGTTGGTGTGGGTCACAATGTTCAGAGTCTTGCGGTATTTTAACGGGGATACGGTCATGTAAGTCTTGAAGGTTTTTTCAAAATGGGTCATGGTGCCGTAGCCTACCAAGTCGGCGATCCGGGCCACGCTCAGGTCGGTCTCTTCCAGATACCGTTTGGCCTTCTGAATCCGGTGGATGTTGATGTATTCGCTGATGGTATAGCCGGTGACCTCTTTAAAGACCCGGCATGCATAGTATTTGCTCAGAAAAAACCTGGCGGCCAGATCATCCAGGGAAAGCGTCTCTTCGCAGTGCTCAGACAGGTAATCGGCGATCTCGTACACATGCCGGTACTTGCCGATGTCCGGGCCGAGGGGGCCTTCCTGCGCCTGATAGTCCAGCTCCCGGGTGAGCCGCAGGAAATAGGAGGTTACGGCAAGCTCTACCGCCTGCTTGTAATTGTGCTCCTTTTCCCTGCACTCCTGCTTGAACAGGTAGTACAGATCCATGAACTGTTCCTGCTGCCCTGGGGTCAGATGATAGACGCCGTAGTGCTGATGGAAAAAACGCACCAGCTGCAGGGTCGGATATTTTCGGTCCAGATCCTGCATGCGGCGGCTGCTTACATAGAGGATGATCCGGTTGTGCCCGGTGTCGTCCTCGGAAACGGATTTGGTCATGTGGATCAGGTTGGTATCCACCAGGATCAGATCCCCTTTGGAGGCAATAAAATTGCGGTTATTGAAGAAAAAGAGACGTTCGCCCTCCAGGATATAGAAGATCTCATATTCGTTGTGAAAATGCTTCACGCGCATATCAAACTTGCCGTAGCGGACCATATGTTCCAGGGAAATACCGTCGATGGAGGCATAGTAGGTTACTTTTTCCAAAATATCACCTGCTTTCTCTTTTGTACCTTGTTACAAAGAGTATATAATAGGAAACATGAATTTGCAAAGCATATCGGAGGAAAGGAAAAAAATGAAGAAGAACGAAACGGAACTCAGAAGAAAACTGGATCTGGTGATCGAGAAGCTTTTGAATCTGGGGGGACCGGAAAACGAGAAGGAACTGGAGGAAACCGGCGGGGAAGCGATCGGATTTTTCAAGCGGGACTTCGGAATCCGGGAATGGGACTGGCCCCAGGGCGTGGGCCTTTACGGGCTGCTCCGGATCATGCAGTACGACAAAAACGAGAAATATAAGGAATTTCTGCACAACTGGTTTTCGGGGAACATGGAGCTGGGCCTGCCCTCCCGCAACATCAACACCACCACCCCTCTTCTGACGCTGGCGGAGCTGAACGAATATTACCACGACCCGAAGTTCGAGGAACTCTGCCTGAACTGGGCGGACTGGCTTATGAACTGCATCCCCAGGACAAAGGAGGGGGGCTTCCAGCATGTGACCAGCGCCAACGGGGACCGGCAGGGGGTCCGCTTAAATGAAAATGAGATGTGGATCGACACCCTGTTCATGACGGTGCTGTTTCTGAATGAGATGGGGCAGAAGTACGGAAGGGAAGAGTGGGTCAACGAGGGCATCCACCAGATGCTCATGCATATCAAGTACCTGTACGATAAAAAGACGGGCCTGTTTTACCACGGGTGGACCTTCAACGGAAACCACAATTTCGGCGGCGTCTTCTGGTGCCGGGGCAATAGCTGGTTCACCCTGGGAAGCATGGAATACATCGAGATGTCCAGAGGAAACCTAAACCCGGGCGTGAAGACACTGGTCATCGACACCTACAAGGCTCAGGCTGCGGCGCTGAAAAAGCTGCAGGACAGGAGCGGCCTCTGGCATACGGTACTGACCGATCCTGAGAGCTATGAGGAGGTGTCCGGTTCGGCGGCCATCGCGGCGGGCATCCTCAAAGGCATCCGGTTCGGGATTCTGGATGATTCCTATCTGGAATGCGCCGAGCGGGCCGTCAGGGCTATTCTGGAAAATATAGACGAGGACGGCACGGTATTGAAGGTGTCCGGGGGTACCGGCATGGGGATGGACGCGGAGCACTACAAAAACATCCTGATCGCCCCCATGGCCTACGGGCAGGCGCTGGTGATCCTGGCGCTGGCGGAGGCGCTTCTGCATTAAAGCGGGCGGGAAAAGCTGGGGGTGCGGCATGTTCTGTCAAAACGAATGCGGACATTGCACCGGAATACAGATCAAGAGAAAGGAGAAATGGATATGAGTATATTAGAACGTTTTTCATTGGAGGGAAAGGTGGCGCTGGTTACAGGCGGCGCCTACGGCATCGGGTTTGCCATCGCGGAGGCTTATGCCATGGCAGGGGCGAAAATCGCGTTTAACTGCCGGGGGCAGGAGCACCTGGACAAGGCGCTGGCGGATTATGAGGCAAAAGGGATTCAGGCAAAAGGGTATCTCTGCGACGTGACGGACGAGGAGCAGGTCCAAGAGATGGTAGAGAGTATCAAAAAAGAACTGGGTGTGATCGACATCCTGGTAAACAATGCCGGCATCATCAAGCGGATTCCCATGACGGAGATGAGCGCGGCGGACTTCCGCCAGGTGGTGGACATCGACCTGAACGCCCCCTTCATCGTGTCCAAGGCCGTGCTGCCGGATATGATCGAAAAGGGGCACGGAAAGATTATCAACGTCTGCTCTATGATGAGCGAGCTGGGACGTGAAACGGTGTCTGCATATGCGGCGGCAAAGGGAGGGCTGAAGATGCTGACGAAGAATATCTGCTCCGAGTACGGGGAATACAATATCCAGTGCAACGGCATCGGCCCCGGATATATCGCCACGCCCCAGACGGCGCCGCTGCGGGAAGTGCAGGCCGACGGCAGCCGGCATCCCTTTGACCGGTTTATCCTCTCCAAAACCCCGGCGGCCCGGTGGGGGAACCCGGAGGATCTGATGGGGCCGGCGGTCTTTCTGGCGTCCGACGCATCCGACTTTGTAAACGGGCAGATTCTGTACGTGGACGGCGGAATCCTGGCATACATCGGGAAACAGCCGTGATAGAGGGATGACATTTTCGGACATCCGCCTCGAGTGTGCGTTAAGACGCACACTTTTTTCTACTGCTCAAACATGGCATATTTTTTCGGGGAGATGCCCACGGCCTTTGTAAACGCCTTCAGAAAATTGCTGTAATCCTGGAAGCCGCACATCCCGCAGGTTTCGGTGACCGAATACCCTTCCGACAGCAGTTCCTTTGCGCGGGTGATCCGCTTGGCGGTGATATACCGGTTGATGGTGGTTCCGGTTTCGTCTTTGAAAATCCGGCACAGATAGGAGCTGCTCAGATAAAAATGGGACGCAAGCTTTCCGATGGTCAGTTCTTCAGTCAGATTCAGGTTCACATAGGATAAAATGGCGTTGATCTGTTCGGTATGGGCGGCGGGGGCTTTTTTCGGCACAGGAGTTTCCGGCGCCCGATCCCTTTCACAGCGCTGCAAAAAGATCCGGTTCAGGCAGGTCATCAGCTCCAGAAACGCGCTCAGATCCAGGATGTCCTGCCCGTAGTCCTCCTCTTTGGAGAGCTTGTGTATGTAATACAAAAACCGTTTCTGTTCCTCCAAAGACAGACTCAGCTTATGGCCGAAGGAGGCGTCCCTGCGGGTGAAACAAACGTCCAGATCGGTCTGACCGGTTGAAAATTTCCTCAGATAGTCTGGATATATGGACAGCACGATCCGCTCATGGGTCACGCGGTCGATCTGAGAAAGATAATGGCTTTCATACTGGTTGATAAAAAAGATGTCCCCCGGCTGGAAATCATAGAACCGGTTGTCGATCAAAAACTGCTTTCCGCCGGAGATGGAATAGTAAACCTCGTAGCAGTCGTGGATGTGGATATTCATGGTTTTCTCGTCATTATACAAATGGGCCGCTGCAAAGGTCTTCGTATCAAGACAGGACTGGATGGCGGCTTTACAGGAATTTTGAATGATCATGGATGTACCTCCGCTGTTCGGTTACTGTGTGGACGCAGGCAGGCAAAAATCCGCGCAGTCTGCGCCCGGGCACGGCCCCATAGGGATATGCAGCTTCGTGGTGAATCGGCACTTTTGGGGCCTGGGTATACAGATATCATAAAATGAAATCCGGCAATATGCAAGAGGGGAAAGAACCTTACTGTTTACACCCGGTCAGGGGGGAACCGCAATGAAAGCTTTTGCGTGATTTTCACGTGATTTTTTAAATCCTGATATAAGTCTTTTAAGATTCCGGAGAATGTGCTATACTAAATGACAGCAGACCGGATCTGACGGAACGCCGTTTGGCAGGCTCGAATGCAGAGACGCAGCGGATTTCCGGGACGGATCTGTAAGTGGAACACAAGGGAGGGTATACTATGTGGAACAGAATGGATTTGAAAATGCGGGGAAAGCTTGCATTCACGAGGAATTACTGGTCGTCTGTGGTGGTGGCGCTTGTCATGGCGCTTTTCATAGGGAGTTCATATTCAAGATATACTTCCCGGGCTACGGATGCCTTTGATTTTGCGCAGAGCGGTCATTACGGTTATCATATGAGCAGTTCTGAATCTATAGCAGCCGCAATGTTCGCGTTGGTGGCTGCGGCGGTGGTGGGGATCATCAGCATCTTTTTTATGATACTGAAGATATTTGTGGGCAATCTTCTCCTGGTGGGAGGAAGCCGCTTCTTTATAGACAACCAGACGGGAACCCCAGGGGCAGGCGTGCTCGGTTCAGCCTTCCAGAGCGGGCAGTATGGGAACATCGTCGTGACGATGTTTTTGAAGGGGCTGTTTCTTGGCCTCTGGTCTCTATTGTTTGTGGTGCCCGGTATCATCAAGCACTATGAATATCTGATGATTCCCTATATCCTGGCGGAAAATCCGGGGATGGACAGACGGGAGGCATTTGCGATCAGCAAGCGGATGATGATGGGGCAGAAGTGGAATGTATTCGTGCTGGATTTGTCCTTTATCGGCTGGCGTCTGCTGGAGGGGATCACCTTCGGGATCGCAGGCGTGTTCTATGTTGAGCCCTATTATCAGGCGACCATAGCGGAATTGTATACATTTAACCGGAACATGGCGTACCAGCAGGGATACATCCGATAACCGGCCTGATTCTGGCTATAAGGGGATGCCATTGGGTACAGGATAAAAACAGAGGCAGAGCGAAAGGGTTCTTTGGAATCGGATGCTCTGCTTCTTTTAGTCTTGTGAAGCAGCAGGCTCGACTTACGTGAGGCGGCGTTTGATCCGCCTTCAGAAAGAAAAGAGCTGCCGCAGGTGATGCGGACAGCTCGGAGAAAAGGGAAATCTATCAAAATTTAGAAAATAATCTTAAGTAATGCAATACTGAGTCCTCATTAGGCGAAGTCCAATGGCCGCACATGCCTGCTGCATCCGCAGCCATCGTCTTCTTTAAGTATGCATACATCATAACAGCCATTTGTGAATCGGATGTGACAAGAGATGGAAGAAATTATGAAAAATCTAAAATCAAAATAAACCGATTCAGCGTCCGCTGCCCAAATGTTATTTTGCGTTTACAATATGCATCCGGTTCTTTTCTGCGGCTGTCCAGCTTTCTTTTTTGGATTCATACATTTCAAAAAGCCATGCAATGGCGGCATCCATCCCCTCTTCCGACATGGGAAAGGATGCGCTGCATTTCTCTTCGTCCTCGGTCTGTTCAAATGACCAGGGCTCCGGATAGACGAATACGGAAAACGTCTCCTTGCTTTCATCCGAACGGAAAAAATACCGCATTCCATGATGGCCTCCTGAGAAGGGTTCTTTTTTCAGCCCGCCCACGGGGATTAATTTTTTATCGATCATAGCGGCACGTCCTGTTCTATCGTCTGCAGTTCAGATAAGCTTTGAGTTTTTCAAAATCCGTTGTCACGACAAGCTTTTCCGGAAAATCGCAGGCCTCCAGAATTTCCCGGGCAAAGGTAAAATTGCCTGCATCCGCGTCCACGTGCGCGTCGCTTCCCGTGGTAACGGGGACTTCATACCGGCGGCAGAGGTCCAGCATGGTCAAAAGATTCTCCCGGGCGCCTTCCCGGAAGCTTTCCGGATGGAGGGAAGTATTGTTGATTTCCAGAAGGGTATGGGTTTCTTTTGCCGTCTTTACAAGCAGCTCATAATCCATGGGAAACCTGCTGTCGTCCGGATGTCCGATTATGTGGATGTAATCTTTTTTCATGGCGTTCACATAAGCGCTCATGACCTCCTCGCGGGTGTGTTCGGCCCCGAAGCAGGGGACATGGATGCTTGCCACCGCGATATCCAGATTCTTTATGGTAGATTCCGGCAGGTCCACCCGCCCGTCTGTGTCCATGATGTTGAGCTCCGCGCCGAACAGCATCCGGATTCCGTGCATTTCCCGGGGGATCACCCTGAGATTCTGAAAATAAAAAAGCCCGCAGGTGCCCGGCATTTCCGGCGCATGTTCGGTCAGGGCGAGATACTGCATCCCCCTTTTGGCCGCCCCGGCCGCCATCTCGTGTATGGTGCTGTAGGCATGGCCGCTGGCAAGTGTATGTGCATGTGTATCTGCGATTATATTCATGTGTTTGATCATTCCTTTCTTTCATTGATAAAAGCAATCTTGGATCACCAGAATTATAGTTTACCACATTTTTCCTCGAATACAAATTCTTTTTGGCCAAATAATAAAACCGAGGTGATAAAATATGTTAAATCCGAAAGAAAACGAAAAACTGATTGATGATTATGATTACCTGTCCAATGCGGCGTCCGCACGGGACTGTACCGGGCTGATCCCATTTCTTCCCAGGTCCGAGGAAGAACTGGAAGCATACAACGATGTATATCAATTTGAACCGCCGGTGATCTCTGCAAAAAAATCCAAATCGGATCGGGAGCAATAAAAAAAGAAACTCTTTATTTTGTCATTGTTCTTATCGGTATAAAATGTTATAATGGTTCTAGCCAAAATCGAAACAGATGTTTTATCCTTTGAATTGGCGAATACAAAAGAGAGGAAATGCACATCATGAAATGTCCGATATGTGGAAAAGATGTTGAGTTACAGAAGAAACAGGTTGGTGTCGACGAGCAGGGCGCACCGGTCTTTCATCAATATGCAGTATGCCGTGACTGTAAGAAGCAGTGGAACCTTGACAAGCAGCGTGCCAGGAAAGCAGCTCCGGATGGGGCGGCCAATACCGGAAAGGCAGAGCCTTCTGCCGTAATGCCGGAGAAGGAATCCAATCAGGCGGATCATGTATCGCCCTCAAAGCCGGTGCGCAGGAAAGCGCCTTCGGAGGGCGCGGTGTCCCAAAGAACCGCGGCGGAGGGCGTGGGTTCTTCAAAAGAAGCAGTTTCGGCCCCATCTGCAGGCAGGCCGCTCCCGGAGAAGAAGGCGCCGCAGAAAGCCGCCACGGATATGAGCCCGGGGGAGCCCCGGAAAAGACCGGCAGCAGATCCAGGTTCAGGAGATCCCCGGAAAAAGCCGGCGGCAGATCCAGGTTCAGGAGAGTCCCGGCATAAAGCCGGGGCGGAACAGAGTTCGGCGGAGTCGAAGGCTGCGGCAGATCCGGCTTTACCGGAGGAGAAGGCAAGGCGCAGAGCCCCGGCCGGCCAACGGGCGGCTCAGGGAAGCGCTTCTGCAGAGGTAAAACCAGTCCGCAAGCCGGCGCCTGGGAATGCTCCGGCCGAAGGCGGCCCCCGCAGACCGGCGTCAGGAGAGCCTTCTTCCGACCGGAAGGGTGCAAGGAAGCCGGCCGATGGAAGTCTTCCCGCCGAGGGACAGACACCTCGGAGAGCGCCTGCAGGAGGCCCGTCCCCTGAGAAGGGCACCAGGAATCCGGAAGCCCATAAGCCCGCCGGAGAGAAGGCAAAGGGTGGAAAGCCGGTTTCCGGAAAACGTCCGTCCGGCGGCACGGTTTCGGAAAAGGCCCCTGGCGAAAGGCCCGGTTCCGGAAAACCGCCTGTGAAGAAGAGAGCGCCCGGAGGCCCGGTAAACCCGGAGACGGAAGTTCAGGGGGCAGGCGCGCCGAAGAAAAGGCCCGTCCGTAAGAGCGCTGCCGAAACAGAGGAACAGCGCTACGGGAATATTCCCCCGGAAAAAGTACGGGTGAAAAAGGAGCATGCGGTCAGAAAAGGATATGAGGACATGCTTTCCACGGACCCGAACCACAAGCCGGCGAAAAAGAAAAAGCCTCTTCCCGAGGAGGAACAGCCCGTAAAAAAGGAACGGCCCGTGCCTGTGAAAAAGCGCCCGGATCCGAAGGCAAGCTTAGAAGACGAGTATGAAGATGAAGACGAGATGGATTATGACGACGCGGAATATACCGAAGCAAGATTCCGCCTTCCCCGAATCATTTTAGGAGTCATATCCGTATTGGCGGCCGGATTTTTCGCATACGGCGGATTTTTTGAAGGACTGGAAAATATTGCATCCGGAAGTACGGTTTCCACAGGAACCACATTCATTATATTCGCAATCTGTATGCTTGTTTCCGGATTGCTCCTGCTGATTATGCAGAACCGCAATACGATCTTCGCGTTTATCCTGCCCATGCTCTTTTACTTCGGAGCCGCCGTATTTACGTTCTTAAAACGTCAGGATGATAAGATGTTCCTGTTCTGTGCGATCGGCGCGGCTGTGGCAGGCATCCTTTTCCTCGTGCTGGGAATTGTCTCAAGAAATTCGGACGGTTATGAGGATGACGACGAGTATGACGATCCATTTGAAGATGATTATGAATAATAGATCCATAAATCTGTTAGAATGAGATGAAGCACAAATACATCTCTGCAAATCCGTTTGAAACACAACGGCAGACAGCAGACCTATGGGCCATAAGGTTTTGTTGCACAGGCTTTATGGCCCATTTTTTCCGCGAAGCAGCGGGGGCAGGCGTTTCCTCAGAGCATTGGGACAGGCGGATGGATGTATTGCGCTTTGCAAGTATCGGAGGGCAAAAGGAAAGAGCCACATTGCTGTGACTCAAAGGGGGAAAAAGTTTATGAAAAAGTGTTCTTATCTTCGAACAATTACATTATATCTTTGAGTTGTGGAAAAAATGTGATACATTTTTGAACGGATTGTAAACAAACCTATAATATTTTGTGAAGTCAAAATATGGAAGAATAATTAGAAAACGGTCTTCCGGGAAGGCCGGGAGAGTAATCTCTGCGGGTCAGCTCCGGCGATGAAGAATCGCGGAGCTGACCCGGTTTTTCTGTGTGGGATGCTGTTTATTCCCGCGAAGCAACGAGCCAATCAGCCATGCTTGCAGGTTATTTTACTTTGCCGCCTTTTCCGCAAAACTGGTTGTAACCAGGTCTTCGTAGGGGGCGCGCTGTTCTAATTCCCCGGCGCTTTCCAGAATATCCTGGAGCAGTTCAAAGCTGGACTTTTCAAAGACCAGGTTTTCTTTCCAGGTATCCTGGTCATAATATCTTGTTACGATGGTGGTGATGGTCTCCAGGTCTGATTCGGGAAACTGGGGTTCTATGATTTTTGCAATCTCTTCCGGAGAATGGGACTGAACATAATCCATTCCCTTCTGAAGGGCATTTACAAAGCTCTGGATTGTATCCGGATTTTCGTCTATAAAGCTCTGCTTTGCACTGAAAGCCGTGTAGGGAACGTATCCGCTGTCCTCGCCGAGGGAGGCCACGACATAGCCTTTTCCTTCTTTCTCCAGAGCGGTTGCTCCTGGTTCAAATTCCACCGTAAAATCTCCCAGATTTTCAGAAAATGCCGCCGCTGTAGCGCCGAAATCAATGCTCTGGTTGATCTCCAGGTCTGAACTCGGGTCGATGCCGTTCTCTTTCAGAATATACTCGAATACCATTTCCGGCATACCACCTGTTGACATCACTATTATGTAAATTAGTAACCATTTCCTCGATTTCTGCTTTACTTTTTACGATTGTATAGGGTTTTAGCTTATCTTCACAAGGTTCTATAATCCCTCTCTCAATCAGGATTGTAATATATGGCAGTACAGATTTCGTGGATTTGGGATAGCCCATATTTGTAAGATGTTTTGAAAGATATTTAGCAGAGGTAAAACCTCTGTCATCGTCTCTGATCAAACACATAGCTGCAAGGATAACTTCATTTTCGTGACGGTTTAGTTCTTCAGCTGCACTGTAATGAACTAAATCAGATAAACCATATTTTAATTTGATTTCCGGCAAGCCATTTTCATCAACCTCAATCCGTTCTATTAAAATTTCTATATCTTTGCGGTTCATTGTTCCTTTCTGGATGATCTTATCTACAACTTCAAGAGCTGTATGCAGCTTGTCTTTTACATCCGGAGTTTCCAATTCTGTGTGTTTCAACTCGTCATGCTTTAATTCAAGAGCGTGGACTCGTGCTGTTAGATCCTGTTGTATGGACTCATAACTTTCCTTAATTAAATCTTCATTGTCCGGATTACTGGCAATGTCCTTGATTTTCTGAGAAAATAGGGTTCGCAGCTGTTTTTTTACCTCATCTATATCTTCTCTGATAGCAATGCATTTTTCTTCTATTGTTTTCTGCTCTGCCGCGAAGTCTTTCATATCATAGGTAGTTATCACTTCACAAAGGGCATTACGGCACATACGAATATAACTCACTGCATCCTCCATAAGGTCTTGTTCTTCAATTAAATGTGCCTTAGAGCAATAACGTTTCCCTTTTGTGTTATAGGTGCTGCAAATATAATATTTACGCACTCTTGCTGATGTCTGCCGTTCAATAGACGTCAGTTTACTGCCGCAGTCTTTGCAGTAAAGGCAGCTTCCAAATGGATTGGGTATTTCAGACCCGATCCATTGTCCACGGCTGCCCTTATAACGGGATTTTGTACGCTTTTCTTTTAATTCCTGTACCAGATCATAGGTCATTTTGTCAATGACCGGCGGATGATGATTTTCAAAAACATACTGTTCGTCTTTCGGGACGCGCTTGTCCTTTCCATGAACGGTATTTCTGGCTCTTTTCCGTAAACGGAAAGTACCGATATAAAAATCATTATCCAAGATGTCTTTGACCATACCATCAGACCAGACAGCAGCGACATGACGATCCGTGTTTCTGCCTTCTTCCAATTCTCGTTCTCTACGGATCATGGAAGGAGTAGGCGCTCCCTGTTGTGTAAGATAAGTAGATATTTTCCGATAACCGCAGCCTTGAATATATAAATCGTAGATCAATTTGATACATTCTGCTTCTTTTGGTACGATTTCAAGACTTTCTTTCTTTTTTCCTGTTCTTCGATATCCAAATGGCGGCTGTGTCATAAGTGTACCTTCCTTTTGCTTAGCGCCTAATGCATGGCGGATTTTCTTGCTTGTATCTTTGACATAACGTTCATTAAACCATGTGGTGATACCGATCGTGTCATCCTCGGACACTTCGTTATCGTAATGATCATCAATTACGATCAGGTGTTTGCCCCGTTCTTGAAATTCATCCAGCAGAAGCAGTATTTTCGCATTATGCCTGCCTAATCTGGAAAAATCCTTTACAAAGACAGTATCAATATCTTTGTTTAAATCATCCATAAGTTGTTTAAAACCGGGGCGGTCAAAGATATAGCCGGAAACACCGTCATCCTCATACCAGCGGTCGATCACAAGGTTGTGTTCAGCCGCATATTGATTGATGATCAACTTTTGGTTTTCGATAGAAGAATAATTCCGTTTATCGTCATCTCTGGATAAGCGGACATATCCTGCATTCATAGTTTCACATCCTTTCTCCTGTTATTTGTTCCTTTATATAGTACTTAGTGGCATATAAAATGATATTTAAAAGTAAATATAAATTGTTTTATTATGTAAATATAGTATATAACAAAAAGCACCCAAGTCAACGGCAATAATCCGAAATATGGTTTTTGATCACTGCTTTTATTCCTTCATTAATATCACGATCCTTTGGGCCATCTATGAATGTGACAACCCGGAATCCCATTCTTGTGTATCGCTTTTTTTCATTTATATATTCTTCTTGTGTAGCATAATCGTCACGCCAAAGATAATAAGTCGGCTTTTTCAAGTTATCACATCCTCTCTAAATCAATATATGAGTCTTAATCTTTTGCTGTGCCTGTACTATCGGAAAGAAACGGTATGAAATTGTCAAAGAACAAGCAGCAGTTTCTTGAAAAATCCGGCTGTAACAGCTATAATTAAGGAGTACACTGGTGCGTGCGCAGGTCATCAACCTGGCGGTTGGTGACCAAATATAATTTTCCAAGAGGTCTTGCTGCAATTTCAGTATATAAAAACAGAGATTTTTTCTGAATGGCACAGACTTGGCATAAAATTGGCAAAAATGGGATGGATTTGATTTGAGGGATAGACTGGATTTTTCTGTTATATCAAAAATCATATTAGATAATCGTAAAATTGGGGCAATGTCACAGGTGGAATATTATTTCTGCCTGTTTCAGTATGCTTTTTTATTAACAGAAACAGCTCCATCTATTACAAAATGTGCAAATCTGTTAAAGGGGATTTTTGAGAATTGTATTGTGTATGGCATGGATGTACCTTACTACAACGCATTACTGAATACAATAGAAAGTATTTACCGCAATATTACGCTGGATGATGCAGTATCCGCTACAATGTTTATGACACTATGATGGCGTATCTGGCTAAATACGGGCGAATAGAAGCTGTTGAAACGATTCTTAGTCTTATGAAAAATTTGCCCGATTATGGGGAAAATACGCGCCACACGGCTATTTGTGACTGCTATGCAGGATACGTTGAATATAGGAATAGCAATTATCAAAAAGCGAAACAGTATTATCTTCATGGGTTAGAACTGCTTGAACCATTCCATCCGGTGAATGCTGATTTGGTTTCAAATTTGAAAAATAATCTTGGTCAGACATATCTTGCATTGGGAGAGAGACAGGCGGCATTTTCTGCTATAGAAGAAGCCATTTCGATTCGACAGAAGTATGGAACGGTTTCCTCTCATGATACGCTTGTGCAGGGATTTTCTTATGCTCAGATGCTTGCGGCAAATGGAAATTGGCAAGAAGCACGAAAACGCTTATTTGCCTTGATACGTTTTTCTAAAAAGATAGAAGGGATGAATCTGTTTCTGGCGCAGCTTTACAGATCACTTGCTGTCATAGAATCGAAAAGACTCCCGGAAGACAGCCTGCGGCATTATCGAAAAGCAAGGCAGGCTTTATTAGATGGTTTCCTTCCAGAAGACCATCCCGAGATCCGGGAAATCAACCGGATGATTCAGACGGAGGAAATATTGGTACGTAGGTTAAATGAGAAGATTCCCGTTATTCCAGAATTACTGCAAAAATCTTTATGGAAATAAACCATGGCGCATGCTATACTAATAGTAAGGGGATTATAAGATTTAAGGGGGACATACCATGAGAAAGCTCGAATATACGTTTAAGACGGATACGCTGTTTAAAATGCTGTTTGTGCAGTATCCGGAACTTTTGAAGAAACTGGTCGCAGATCTGCTTGGGATTTCATTGGAAAGCATCGGGCAGTTTGTGATACGCAATCCGGAGATGCCGCCTGAGAATCTAGGAGACAAATTCTGCAGGCTGGATATTAACATGACCGTGAACGGGTAGCGTGTCGATCTGGAAGTGCAGGTCAGCAATGAGGGAGATTACCCAGAGAGAGTAATGTATTACTGGGCAAGAGAGTTTTCGTCAGCGTTGCTTACAGGACAGGGATATTCTACACTGCCACGCACGATTGTTATCAGTATTATAGATTTCATATTGTTTGAATGTGAAGAATATCATTCATTCTTCCAACCTCTGGAAGTTACACGCTATACGTTGCTGTCAAATAAAATGGGATTTCATTTTTTCGAGTTACCAAAGCTTCCCGCCGATGTCAGCGAGGATAATATGTTGCTGTTGTGGCTTTCGCTGTTCAGGGCAGAAACAGAAGAGGAATTGGAAAAGATTAAAGAAATGGAGGTGCCGGTTATGAGTCAGGCGATTAATGCTTATTATACGATTACTGCTTCGTCAGAGTTTCGTGAGAAGGAAAGGTTGCGTGCGAAGGCAAGACATGACGAGGCACAGGCATTGTATAATTCCAGAAAGGAAAGAGATATTGAAATAGCCAAAAAACTCCTTAAGCGGAATAGACCAGTTGATGAAATTGTGGAAGATACCGGATTGACCTATCAGGAAGTTGAAGATTTGCGCATAAACAGTTGAGTGTATTCAAATAGAACCGGGAGAGCCGTTAATGCATTCTCGGTTCTATATTTTATGTGTAAGTTTACCATTTAGCAAGAATTAGGATGACTTAATGTTGTGAGAGTGCATGCATCGCAGACGCTAACACGCTCTTGCGCAGATACCGAGATGACTTGTTCTTCTATCTCTATATTTCTGTTTATAATAGCCTTGATGCAGATTCCGAAAAGGCGAAATCTATGGCAGCCCAAATTGCAAGGTGGCTAAAGAATGACTTGTTGGACTTCCAGATAGGGCAGGTACTAAAGGCTGTTGCGACAGCACCACAGCTTAAAGATACCGCTGTGTGGTATCGTCGGAAGGATAGCTTTCAAGAAATTAGTGTTCATCTTAATAATTATGTTCATGGCAATGGACAAGCCTACTATAATCGCAATGTTAATGCCTAAAATTTTTGTTTTAAACTGATAAAAATGACAGATCACTTTATCAGTCCCCTTCTGTATCCAACCTCTGGAAGTTACACGTCATACGTTGCTGTCAGAGAAAATGTGATTCACTTTAGTATTCGAGCTGTGTCAGCCCGCCATGATCAAGCTCTGTTGTTAAGATATCATAAATATACGCTGACCCCTCCAGATACAGCCCGGTTTCCTCATCCAGTATTCTTTCGTAAGTTTCAGATGTGTAGAAGACCCGCATTGCTTCTGCAAAATCCAACTGTCTGTCCTCCGCCAAAAAAGCCACAACATCCTGCGTGATATATTCCATCAACTGTTCCCTTTTACTCATGTAGTACACCTGCCTTTTTAAGATACGCCAGGGCTTTTGGCGTGTGGAAAGAATATTGGTTGGTCAGCTTCTTGTATTTCATTTCCCTTACCAGAATATCAACCCCAATCAATCCATTGGAGAATTGACGGAAAAGCAGTGCTAAATCATCATTGGCGATAGGGCCTGTGACGAGATCGTACTTTAAATCAAAATTACACTCTGTATCAGAATAATCTTTGAAATTCCGATTCCGGTTATTGATTACAAATAATGCCCATTCTTTGCTGGGTTTTTGAAAAATGCGGGTGTTGAGCTCCGGGTGTTCCAATGAAGAAATGTCGAAATCAAACACGGTAGTGCAGGGACTGCCGCCGTAGATACGGGAAACACGGTTTGCCATTTTTACTGCCTGTTCCGGCAGAGCAGTAAGATAAAAGCCCTGTCCAAAGTCTTTGTAGGGCCGGCATTTCGCCAAATCAATTTCATGTATTTCTACATTTGAACCATGATACAGTTTCATTCCAACATACCTCCATTGTTCCTGCAGATGATATCTAAATCTTCTATGGCATCATCCAGTGATAATGTGTGCTCTATATCGTAATTTTCCTTTAAAAAGTCGATTCCTTTATAATTATATAGATATAAAAATGCAATACGGGGGTGCAGCGCTTTTCTTCGTGCAAATTCGTTTACGCAGACTACGGTGTAATTAATTTGCTTTCTGATTGTCTCAGACATAAATCAACTCTCCTTTTTCTGTATAGCTGTTTGGAACCATTACCTTGATTCTATTATAACCGAAATCCAACTGCGAACCAAGATGGTTTTTGAAATTGTACACGAAAGTTTTGGTTCGTCTTTTCCTGAAAATATAACAAATGGTTCGTATTATACTCATAACTCTATTGAACCCCTGCCATCTGCAATTTCTTCATACGCTTCATTTTATCCGCCCAATTACATAGAATAATAATAGTCTCTAAATTTACATTTATATATGTACTACACCTTTTCTTCCGCCAAGAACTGTCTTCCCCTTCAAGTCATTCCAAGAAAATTCCGGCATTTCCTCCCGTGCGACGAGGAAATTGCCTGCCCGCTGGGTGAGCTGGGCAAAATTCACGACATAATCATTGGCCCCTTCATTATAGGTATAAATGGACGATTCCGACCCCATGAAACCGATATCCGCTTCGCCGGAGAGGACGGCGGTCATCACTTTGTCAGCTCCGAATCCACAGACAAGCTCCAGCCGGATATTTTCATCTTCAAAATAGCCTTCTTCGATGGCCACATACATGGGCGCGTAAAAAATGGAGTGGGCGACTTCGTTCAATGTCACGTCAGACAGCTCTTCCTTGGGGGCAGGCTTCGAAGCCGCCGCAGGTTCTTCGGCATTGCCGGCCGTTTCCTGTGCTGTTTTTTCTCCGCAGGCCGATAAGGTCAGGACCGCGAAGGCTGTGGTAAGAAGTAACGTAAATAAGCGCTTTTTCATAAATCCTCCTGAAAAATGATGTCTCAATCTTTATTACTATATGTCAGGAAAAAAGAATGGTTACTTTGATTTTGGATTCGGGGGGGAGAGTGAATTGCAATCTGGAAACGTGAAATTTTGCAAAATGAAATGGAGGTATGGACTTTAAAAGTTTACTGTGCTAAAATGGAAAAGGCCGATGCCGGATATCAGCATATTGGGAGACGTAAACGGTACGTCTGGCCATAGAGATCGTAACAAAGGAGAGGGCTATATGAGCAAGAAGATAAGAACAGAGGCGGTTGATTATTTATTTAGCGCAATACTGAGCTTAAAGGACAAAGAGGAGTGTTATACATTTTTTGAAGATATCTGCACCATCAACGAATTGCTGTCCCTTTCACAGCGGTTTGAGGTGGCAAAAATGCTGAGGGAAAAAAAGACATATCTGGAGATCGCGGAAAAAACAGGGGCCTCCACAGCGACCATCAGCCGTGTAAACCGTTCCTTAAATTATGGAAACGACGGATATGACATGGTGTTCGAGCGGATTGACCAGGAGACAGACCCCTCTCTTTAAAATAGAAAGAGTGTAAAAAACCAATGCTTCGCCCGTCAGGGTACCTCATTTTCCAACCGGAAAAAAAGGAACCTCTGGCGGGCGAAGCATTGGTTAGAGTTAACGGTGCCGGGTACTCGCTGCACGGCATCCGGCCGATACAGTGATGGTACAGGCATTGCAATGCCATCGTAAGCAAAAAGGCAGTTTTTTGTATTATTTCAGCTCCGGCATGGAGTCGATGAGCTTTTCGATGATCATTTTTTTTACATACACATCGAAGCTGAGACTGCAGATCAGAGAAAAAAACTGCAGGTACGCACGGTCCTCATCCGGGGCGTCCGAGAAAGAATCCATGGCCCGGGCATAGATCTCCTTCATCTCCTCCATGAGCGGCTCCACATCAGACTTTTCCATGGAGCAGACTTCCTCATAAATGGAAGTGAGATCAAAATCGTCCTCCTTATGGAAATATTTTTCCGTAAGAGGGTGGAGGAGGCACTCGATATCCTTGATTGAAAGGATATTTTTAAAATAATAAATGAAGATCAGGATCAGTACATGTTCTTTTGTATACTTTTTCTTAACCGGCGGCGGGAGAAGGTTGTTCTTGGCGTAGTTGTTGATCATGGTCTTGGTCAGGATCTTGTCCTGATCATACCGCCTGGTTGAGGAGAGCTGCGTATCCATAAACGTGGTCACCTGATCCATGTACAGGTCGATATTCGGAATGTCGTCCGCATGGATATAATCAATCCGGGAAAGGCTCTCCAAAATGCTGTTCAGCATATCTCTGGAATCTATTTTCATGTTATCACCTCGATGGAACTATTATATAGTATTTAAAACCAGATAGCAAGGAAAAGATTTGTTGTTGAAGTTTCACAAAAAGACTTCCATTTTATATGAAATTATGCTAATCTTAGTGCAAATGTTTCATGCAATGAGGAGGTATTTAGGATGTTAAAAGACAAAGTAGCGGTTGTAACCGGCGGTACGAGAGGGATTGGGTATGCCATCGTAAAAAAGTATCTTGAGAACGGCGCAAAGGTCGTTTTGTTCGGCTCCAGGGCGGAAACCGTGGAGAAGGCGCTTACGTCTCTCAAGGCTGAGAATCCGGACTGGCCGGTGGAAGGCGCGCATCCGGATCTGACCAACGCGGAGGAGATGGCAAAGGCAATTCAGGACATTCAGGATCAGTACGGAAGAATCGATATCCTGGTAAATAATGCCGGTGTTTCGGACAGTACCAAGATCGACGACTATAAAGCAGAGCAGTTTGAAAAGGTGATGAAGCTGAACGTAAGCGCGATCTTCAACGCGATCCAGCCTGTTGTGAAGATCATGAAAGAGCAGGGCGGCGGATGTATCCTCAATACCAGCTCCATGGTCAGCATTTCCGGACAGCCGGGAGGCGTTGCGTATCCCACAAGCAAGTTTGCGGTGAACGGGCTGACGCTTTCTCTGGCAAGAGAACTGGGACCGAGCAATATCCGTGTAAATGCGGTGGCTCCCGGGATTACAAAGACCGACATGGTTGCGGCGCTTCCGGACGCGATGATCCAGCCGCTGATCGCGACCATTCCGCTGCGCAGGGTCGGGGAACCGGAAGACGTTGCCAATGCGTTCCTGTTTTTGGCAAGCGACATGGCCTCCTATGTGACAGGCGAGGTACTGTCCGTGGACGGCGCGGCCAGGGCTTAGTGCCGGCTGAGGCAGCCAGGGAGATTTAAAAGAGCGGGAAAAACCGCAGTGCCTGGAAGAGAGTGGAATTTTGACGCGGGGGGCGTAAAGAATCCGCGGACAGGCATCCAAGATTTTATAGAGAAGAGGCAGGTGCCGGATGATCCGGTTCCTGCTGTTTTCAAGTACAGGGAAAGGCAGACCGGAGTATGATTTATGAGCCGTTATTTAAACTGGAACGGACCGGCGTACAGATCCATTATTACACGAATGTGAGAAAGTACAATCCGGTTCACTGGCATTCCGCCGTGGAGCTGATTTATATCCTAAATGGGAACGCGAAGATCATGATAGAAGGAAAAGACTATCCTGTTGTGGCCGGAGAATTTGTTGTCATTGATTCGAACCAGCTACATGAATTTCGATGCAGGGGCGAGTCCATGATGGTGGTGATCCACTTTTCGCGCAGCAGCATGAAGAATTTTATCCCGAATCTGGACGAATATCATTTTCGCTGCGCCAGGGCGGAGCTCCAGAAGGGGCAGTTGGAAGCCTACCTTTCGATCTGTGAGATTTTGAAAGGGCTGCCGCCGTTGTATGTCATGCATCCAACCGGGTACAGGCTGAAAAGCCAGGCCATCGCCATGGAGGTCTTTTTTGAACTGGTCAATCAGTTCGCCGAGATCGGGGAATGGGTGCAAAAGCCAGAAAAGCGGGAGAACCTGGAACGGCTTGAGGAGATGATCGAATATATCGAGCTTCACCATAAGGAACCCATTTCCCTGGAAAGCATTGCCTCTCATTTTTATTTGAGCAGAGAATATTTCAGCCGCTTTTTCCGGAAAAATATGGGGGTGACCTTTACCAGATATGTCAATCAGGTGCGGCTGATGCACATTTATCAGGAAATATGCAATACCGAGTCCGGGATCATGGAACTGGCGGAAAATCATGGGTTTACGAATTACAAGCTGTTTAACAAGATGTTCCATGAGGTTTACGGCTGTACCCCGCGGGAGATACGGATGCGGCGCAAAAAAGCGTGAGAGACTGGGAAGGGGAAGTGCCTGTGCCGGCCCGGATGTCGGGAGGATATGCCGGCAGAATCCGTTTTTAAGAGAAACGATACGAGAAGGAGATTACAATGAGTATATATGATACACTGAATGAGCAGCAGCGGGAGGCGGTATTTCATACGGAGGGGCCGCTCCTCATCCTGGCAGGGGCCGGTTCCGGAAAAACCAGGGTGCTGACCCACCGGATTGCCTATCTGATGGAGGAAAAAGGGGTCAATCCATGGAATATTTTTGCCATTACCTTTACCAACAAGGCGGCGGGGGAGATGCGGGAGCGTGTGGACAAACTGGTAAGCTTTGGCTCGGAGAGCGTCTGGGTGAGCACGTTTCATTCGGCCTGTGTGCGGATTCTGAGAAGGCATATTGACCGGCTTGGCTATGAAAATAATTTTACTATCTACGACGGCGACGACCAGAAGACCCTGATGAAGGCGATCTGTAAAAAGCTGAATATTGATACAAAGGCTTATAAGGAAACTGCACTGCTGTCGGCCATTTCTTCCGCAAAGGACCAGATGCTTACCCCGGATGCATATGAGGAGCAGGCGGAGGGCAATTACGGAAAGAAAAACATCGCCAGGGTATACCGGGAGTATGAAAGCCAGCTTCGGGGCAGCAATGCGCTGGATTTTGACGACCTGCTGCTTAAGACGGTGCAGCTTTTTGAGACCCAGCCGGATGTGCTGGAATACTACCAGGAACGGTTTCGGTATATCATGGTGGACGAGTACCAGGATACCAATACGGTGCAGTTTCGGTTTATCAGCCTCCTGGCGGCCAGGTATCAGAACCTCTGCGTGGTAGGGGACGACGACCAGTCGATCTACAAATTCCGCGGGGCGAACATCCGCAATATCCTGAATTTTGAGGAGGAATTTCAGGATGCCAGAGTCATCAAGCTGGAGCAGAATTACCGCTCCACCGGCAATATCCTGGATGCGGCGAACGCGGTCATCCGCAACAACCGGGGACGGAAGGACAAGACCCTTTGGACGGACAACGGGGAAGGGGAGCGGATTTTGTACCGTCAGTTCTACAATGCATACGAGGAGGCAGAGTTCATTGCGGAGGATATCCAGAGCCAGGTGCGCCAGGGCATGCTCTATCAGGACAGCGCCGTTTTGTACCGAACCAACGCACAGTCCCGCCTTTTTGAGGAAAAGTTTGTGGCTTCCAATATCCCTTATAAGATCGTGGGGGGGATCAACTTCTATGCCCGCAGGGAGATCAAGGATCTGCTGGCCTATTTAAAGACCATTGACAACGGCCGGGACGACCTGGCAGTGCGGCGGATCATCAACGTGCCAAAGCGGGGGATCGGCCTGACTACGATCAACCGGGTGCAGGAATCTGCGGATGCGCGGGGCATCGGATTTTACGGCGCCCTGCAGGGGACGGACCTGATCCCGAATATCGGGCGGGCAGCGGCCAAGCTGGATTCCTTCGTGGCGCTGATCGAATATTTTAAGAGCAGGGCGGACCAGGAGAGCATCTCGGAGCTGATGGAAGAGATTCTGGAGATGACGGCATACATAGAGACTCTGGAAGCGGAGGATGAGGAAGGCGCGGAAGCGAGAATCCAGAATATCGACGAATTACTGAGCAAGATCGTGTCTTATGAGGAAGCCTGTGAAGAGGCGGGAGAAAAACCGGGGCTGAGCGGATTTCTGGAAGAGGTGGCGCTGGTTGCAGACATTGACAGCCTGGATGAGAACCAGGATTATGTGGTGCTGATGACGCTCCACAGTGCAAAAGGTCTGGAATTTCCCCATGTGTACCTGGCGGGCCTGGAGGATGGGCTGTTTCCAAGTTCCATGAGTACGGACAACCCGGAGGATCTGGAGGAGGAAAGGCGTCTCTGCTATGTGGGAATCACAAGGGCTCAGAAGCGGCTGACCGTAAGCTGCGCAAGCCAGCGGATGATCCGCGGGGAGATCCGTTTCAACCCGGTCTCCCGGTTTTTGAAGGAAATCCCGTCGGAGCTGGTCGAGACGGAGAAAAAGCTCTTTGAAAAGGAGCAGCGAAGTGCTCCGGCGCCCAGCGCAAAGGAGCAGGCAAGGCGGGCCTTTCACCAGCAGCCCTTCCAGAGCAGTTCCATAGCAAAGGGTGCAAAGCAGTTCGCGGTGACGAAGGAGAAGGGGCTGGATTATACGGTGGGAGACCGGGTCAGCCACGTGAAGTTCGGCCAGGGCACGGTGAAGGTGATCACAGAGGGCGGAAGAGACTATGAGGTGACGGTGGAATTTGACACGGCGGGAGTGCGCAAGATGTTTGCAGGGTTTGCAAAGCTGAAAAAGCTGTGATGGCGGCAGGCGTTTGACAAATAAGGGGTTAAGAAATTTCAAGATGGAATAGCCTATGGAAGAATATGTAAAGTTTATTGTAAATGATACATGCGAAAATCTATCTTTCAAACGTGGGAAAGCCCGATCGGGCCTTAGTACTGTCAGCAAAATATCCTCTTCTATCAGAGATCCTGTTTCCATCACAAAATAGGGGGCGGCTCCTCTCAGAGCGGTATCTGCCCCCTGTTTTCCGGTGTTTCTGTTTCTGTATCCATCACCCTGGTACAGCGCTCCTTTATAAACTCGCTCCACGGCATCATTGCTTCCACACCTATGGTAGGTTTTGAATCGCTTACCAGAAATAACTCTGCCCTGGTGACGTAATGTAGTACCACAAGTTGTACGGACAGCACAAAAAAACGTGAGTAGGAATATTAATGTATAATTCGCATGCTCCGGAGCCTCACTGAGTTTGTGCTTGATTTACGCTTCAGATGATTCAAATGTTCCCTCGTGATTGCTCATAATATATTTTCTCACCTTTCTCTATATCCGCAATTACCTAACTTTCAAGGTTCTCAAGCGCATTCACTGTCATAAGGCTTGTTTCCATATTCAGCTTCCGCAGCTTATGCACCATTTCTTTGGACTCATCCGACCTATTGCGAACCTGTTCAGCCACCTTGGACGTATGTGATGCCGTTTCTGCAAAGAAATGGCTGGTCGTCCGGATTTGTTCATTGATTTGTTGTAATTTGCCGATCACCTCGCCGCTGTGCTTAAGAACCGCATGACACTGTACTTGAATATTGTGAATATTCTGTACAATTTCATCAAACAGCTGGTTGGCGCCAATCACCTTCTGTAGTCCGGTTTCTACCTGCCTCAAACTGACTTCAGATCGCTCAATCATATCAGATGTATCCGCCTTCATCCCCTGTAACAAACCCTCAATATCGGAAACGACCTTCGCTGTTGCTTCCGACAAATCTTTTATATTGGCGGCCACCACGGAAAACTCTTTGCCATGAACACCGGCGTGCGTCACCTCAATGGAGGCATTGTGTGAAAGAGTAGCCGTTTGCAAGAACATATCCTCAATACTTTTTAACATTCCCTCAATCTGCTCACAGCGCAGATTAAGCTGGCTGGCCAGTTCATTGTTTTTTTGTGTGGAGAGGAAAGTTTCCTCCATCTTTTGCATCATTTGATGCATGCTCTGTGCGCCTTCCATGGACAGACCGTTTGTTTTTTCCATATTCTGCAAGACAATTTTTATACTGTTATCTGTGTTGCCCACCGAGGTATCAATGATCCGCGTATATTCATCACAGGTATGCATCAATTGCATCTGTTGTTGCATCTGAGCAGAGAGCATATTCAAATCTCTGACGACGCTTTCCAGGACGATTGAAAAATCCGTAATCTCCCCATTGACCTCACCCGTGGAGTTATTGATTTTCTCAATCACTGTATTCAGTGTATTTTTTAGCAGAGCGGTATTGTCGTCCTTTTGGGCTTCTTTTTGCACCGCCCGCCTGTCCATTAAGCGAATAAATGGCAGATAAATCAGAATGCCTGCAGCAATATTGATGACCTGGAGGACGCTGCCAGACAGGTGCCCGCCAGTTGCCAGATAACCGCTGATCAAAGGCGGCATCGCCCAATGCACTTCGGTTACAACCCGGGCAACCAAACCGAGAGACATCGCACTCCATGAAACCAGCGTTATCGTGAGCGGCGTGAGCAAAAAAGGGATCAGCAAAATGGGGTTCAGGATTATAGGAAAGCCGAACAACACAATTTCATTCATGTTGAAGAGTGCGAATACACCGCCCATTTTGGCGATGCTGCGCATATACCGACTCCTGGCAATAATCAACACCGCGATGATGATGCACAGCGATGTGCCCGCTCCCCCCATAAATACAAAAGTATCCAGAAAGCCCTTACTGATAATGTCAAGCTGCTTGTCAAAAGCATCGTGATTCAAAGCATATTGGCTGGTATTATGGATGAGATTCTCGCCGAAGACACTAACCATGATGCTGTCCATCACATTTCCGCCATGAATACCGAAGAACCAGAAAATATGAATGCCGAATACCAGTAACAAGGTACCGGAAAGTCCGCCACCATCGGCCGCTGAAAAAAGAAGCGACAGGGCAGTATAAATCCACTCGTCAATCCCTTTGCCGGAGGTCGTCAATATGATGCCGTTTGTGAAGGCAATGCAGAAAACGGACAGCATGACGGGGAAAAGAGCCGCAAACATTTGCCGCACCTCCTCCGCCGTATCCTCCGAAATATTGATTTTAAGATTGGAAAATGCATGGTACAGCTCGGTGGCCATAATCGCGATTAAAATAGCCCCGAAAAGCCCACTGGAACCCAATTGGCTTAGCGAGATGCCGCCATCCGAAGTTCTGACGCAAATGGTCAGATAGGCAGATACGCTTGTGAGGGCCGAGAGCGTACCGTTAAGTTTATAGGTATTACCGAGATAATAGCCCAAAGTCCATGCAATCAAAATCGCCATGATAGCTGTGCTGCCCAGCCAGATCGCGCCATTTACCACCCGGATCACCTGTCCAGCCGGGGTAGACAGACCTGTCTGCACTATGTCAATGGGCATATTATTGATCAGCGATGCTATAGATCCCAGGATGATTATTGGCAACGTGATGATAAACGCTTTTTTTATAGAGATAATATAACGGTTTTGGAATAGCCTGTCGGCTGCCTGCAAGATGTTTTCCATAGTCATTCCTCCTAATAGAATCTCATATATACATTTAATACGAATTGTAGCATAAAATGCCTCAAATTACATCAAAAACCTTTTCCTTTCTGAATATGCATCTTGAATGTATTACCATGACAATCATACAAACCATTTGATAAGTTGTTATAAGTCATAATCGCCCACCATGGAAGCAACAAACTCCTATGGGGTAAAAATACAACTCTTATTCTCTTTTGTTCTCGGGAACATCTATTCCTTTCGCCTTTACTTGTGATACGGACATCCGTGCCACATCCGCACACAACAATCCCCCGGTCTGAATCATACGGACAAGGCAAGCTGGGTAACAGAACCCGGAGCTTATTCAAAATATGCACAATACTACACCGCTTCGTTGGCTGATGATGCTTTCAGGAGGGCATTTTACCGGAGAAATGATGGAAAAAGTCTTGGAGAATTGTGGATAGACGTACAGAAACATCGAGGAGTTATCCTGAAAATATTTTGTGTCCATATTCTTAATTTTTATGAATAGTAACAAATTTTTGTGAAATTTTTGAAAAATAATATAATTTAGTAGTAATCTGAAAAGGATAGTGCTATAATAAAAAACAAGTGAATCTAGATTCAAAGATGGGAAAGGACGGAAAGAATATGGATGCTATGAGCAAGGTGGAAGGATTGATCGCGGAGACAAAGTTAAAGGAACTGCTTCACAGGAACGAGGCGGAAAAGCAGAAAAACGCAGTTGTATGGGCATTGGCGATCATTGGAGCGATCGCGGCGGTTGCGGCGATTGCATTTGCCGTGTATAAGTTTGTGACACCGGATTATCTGGAAGACTTCGAGGAAGATTTTGACGACGATTTCGATGATTATTTCAGTGAGGAAGACCAGGTATAATCTGCGGTAATCAGGTGAGTGTTCCTGCGGGCACAGGCCCAAGGGATGTGTTTGCACATAGATGACCTGTCCGCCAGGCGGGCTGCTCTTTTCGGATCGCGGATCTTTATGGATCACGGCAGGGAAGGGCGCTCTCCTGACGGACAGGTCATATTGGCGGCTGTTGTGAGAGTCAAAGGCTCAGGGCAGGATGTACTGTTGCACTCTGCCTCTTTTTGCGTTGCGCTTTATCCGGGAATTGCAATGGACAGCCTTTGGGGACATCCGGCTATGATTGATAAGGGGAAGAGATGAAAAAAGGGCAGATATATGAGGGGACCATTGAGTCCGTAGATTTTCCGAACAAGGGAAATATCTATCTGGACGGGGAAAAGCAGCATGTAGTGGTAAAAAACGGGATTCCGGGGCAGAAGGTCCGCTTCGCGGTTCGGAAGTGTAAGCGGGGCAGCGCCCAGGGGAGCCTTCTGGAGGTGCTGGAGAAGTCGCCCCTGGAGACAAGGGAGCCGGTCTGCAGCCAATTTCCGGCCTGCGGAGGGTGCATGTACCAGACCATGTCCTATGAGGCCCAGCTTGAGATGAAGGCAGGCCAGGTCAGACGGGTTCTGGATCAGGCTCTGGAGCCAGAGGGCAGCTATGTGTTTGAAGGGATTCTGGGCAGCCCACAGGAATTTGGCTACCGGAACAAAATGGAATTTTCTTTTGGAGACGCGTATAAGGGAGGCCCGCTGTCCCTGGGGCTCCATAAAAAGGGGAGCACCTATGATGTGCTGACCGCAGCCGACTGCAGGCTGGTCCACAGGGACATGACGGCGATATTAAGCTGCGTACTTGCGTATTTTCAGGAGCGTGGCACTTCCTATTATAAGAAGCTGCAGCATTTGGGATATCTCCGGCATCTGCTTCTGCGCCGGGGGGATGCCACCGGCGAGCTGCTGGTCAACCTTGTGACGACCACACAGGAGGAGATGGACCTGGGGCCTTTGACAAAGCTGCTTCTGGGCTTGGAGCTGGAAGGGAGGATTGCGGGAATCCTTCATATTTATAATGATTCCCTCTCCGATGTGGTAAAAAGTGACAGGACAGAGCTGCTCTACGGACAGGATTATTTTACGGAGAAGCTTCTGGGACTGGATTTTAAGGTGACGCCGTTCTCCTTCTTCCAGCCCAATTCCCGCGGCGCCGAGGTGCTGTACCGTGTGGTCAGGGAATACATCGGTGATATCCGGAATCAGACGGTTTTTGACCTGTTCAGCGGGACCGGAACCATTGCACAGGTGCTGGCCCCGGTGGCAAAGCAGGTGATCGGTGTGGAGATTGTCGAGGAGGCGGTGGAAGCGGCCAGGGAGAATGCAAAGCACAACGGACTGGACAACTGCCGCTTCCTTGCGGGGGATGTGTTCCGGGTGCTGGATGAGATTTCGGAAAAGCCGGACGTGATCGTGCTGGACCCGCCCCGGGACGGAATCCATCCGAAGGCGTTGCCGAAGATCCTGGATTACCGGGTGGACCGGATCGTCTACATTTCCTGTAAGGTGACCAGCCTTGCGAGGGACCTGGAGATGATACAGGGAAGGGGATATAAACTGGTGAAGTGTACGGCAGTGGATCAGTTCTGCCAGACCGTCCATACGGAATGCGTATGTCTGCTGTCAAGAAAGCAGACAGGCTGAGGAAGTGTTACTGTTCACACCCTGGCCGGGTGCTCACAGTAACAAAGGCATGAAAATTTCATGATTCTACCATTGCAAGAATCGGTAAAATAATGCTATAATCCTTAGTAGTATACCCAGAGGGCGGCTTGTTTAGAATGTTTTGAAGTAGGTGACGAATTTGAAGAATAAGATTAAACGTCTTTCTAAAGGAGACTTTCATATTCCACAACCAGATATTATCTTTTCCGAGACCCACATTACCATGCGTGTGGGGGAAGGCGAGGTATATAAAGGCAGTTTTTCCCTGCAGAATCAGGGGGAGGGAACCATCCGCGGGCTGGTGTATCCTTCTTCTTTCCGTATGCGCTGCGAAGAGACAGGCTTTGACGGCAATCCGGTGAATATCTATTATGTGTATGACGGGACCGGCCTGGTGCCCGGGCATGTGGAGCACGGCCGTTTTACCATCGTGTGCAACGGCGGGGAATTTGACATCGCGTTTACGGCCATCATCGAGAAACCGTTTGTCATGACGCGCTACGGCAAGGTGCAGAGCCTGGAGGATTTTAAGAAGCTGTCGTTTCAGGATCCGGCCGAGGCGGAGAAGCTGTTTCGATCCCGTGATTTTTATGAGATTTTAAAATATGAAGATAAACGAATCCAGGCGCTTTATGACAACATGCGCAAGTGGGAGCTGGACCAGCAGGCGCTGGAGGAATTTCTGGTAGGCTGCAAGCAGAAGGAGAAGGTATTTCTGACGCTGGAGGAGGAGAGCCGGGCGTTCATCTCCCTGACCGAGACCAGGAAGGAGATCTTTACGATCAAGAAGAATACCTGGGGGCATCTTCTCATCGACGTACATACGGAAAGCGACTTTTTATCCATAGAGCGGACCAGAATTTCCACAGAAGAGTTCATCGGAAATTCTTACCGGATGGAGTACATCATCCATGACGAGAGGCTCCACAAGGGGAGCAACTTCGGACAGATCATCCTGGAGTCCCCCTACGAGACGCTGACTTATGAGATCGTGGTGGAAAAGAACGTAGACCGGGATGAGGAGCACCATGCCCAGGAGCAGGAGTTTGCCGGGATTCTGAAAGGCTTTCTCCAGTATGAGGCAGGGAAGAAGGAGCTTTCCACCTGGACGGAGGAAGCCCTGCGCCGGGTGGAACACCTGCGGAAGAAGAGCGACAAAAATGATATGTACCTTCTGGTAAACGCCCATATCAGCCTGATCGGAAACCGGATGGAGGAGGCGAAGCTTCTTCTGGAATCTTATAATTACAACCGGTTTGCGATTGGAAAAAATGCCGAGCTGAGTTCCTATTATCTCTATCTGACGACCCTTTTGAGCAATGATTCCATCGGACAGAGACGTGTGGCCGAGGAGATTTCCAAGTACTACATGAAGCATCCGGAGAGCTGGAAGATCCTGTGCATGCTGGTACAGGTGGATTCGGAATATAAGATCTTAAGCGAACGGCTGCGGGTGATGGAGAACCTGTTTTATGAAGAAAAGCCCCACAGCCTGATCTTCTATCTGGTGGTGTTCCGATGCTTCCGGGAGAAGAGCACGTCCCTGAAAAAGCTGGGAATGTTCGAGGTGCGGGTTCTGTTTTTTGCCGCAAAGTACAAGCTGATGACAAAGGAACTGGCTCTGTACACGGCGAATCTGGCAAGCCAGCTCAAGACGTTTGACAAGCATTTATACAATACGCTGGTGCTGTGCTATAAGATGTATCCCGAATCCATGATCCTGACGGCGATCTGCACCCTGCTGATTAAGGGGAACTGTGTGGACAACATCTATTTCCGCTGGTATGAAAAAGCAGTGAAGTCGGAGCAGAAGATCGCCCAGCTATATGAATTTTATATGGCTTCGGTGAAGGAGGCGCAGTTTAAAAAGGCACTTCCGCGGTCGGTCTATCTGTACTTTATGCACGGCAATTCCCTCAATTACCACAAACTGGCCTTTTTGTATGCCAACCTGATTTCCTATGTGGATGAGGGAAGCGAGATCTATGCCCATTACCGGGATGAGATCGAAGCCTTTGCGTGGAACCAGATGGAGCGCAGGCATATCGACGAACACCTGCGGATCATTTACAAGCGGTTTGTGGCGGAAAGGCTCATGAATCCAGACCGGGTGAAGGCGCTGTACGACATCTGCCATGCCTATGAGATCACCACCAAGGTGCGGAACATGAAGTGCATCCATGTGGTGGCCGAGGACGGAAAGATTACCCAGACGGTTCCCTATACGGAAGACGGGGCGCAGGTATTCTTGTATTCCAAGACGGACCGGCTGGTATGGGAGGCCCGGAACGGACGGCACTATACGGATTCGATTCCCTATGAAAGCAAGCGGCTGTTTTATGAACTGCGCTACCTGGATATGTGCAAAAGATACATCAACGGGATGCGGCTGAGACGGCTGGAAGAGGAAGCTGAGGAGCTGACGCTGGAGACGGTCCGCTCTGTAGGCGTAGAGCAGTATACAGAGGAAGAACTGTTCGCGCTCAGCAGCAAGACCATCCGGGAAACGAATTACGAATGCGATGATTTCCTGACGTACATCTGCTTCGAGCTGTTTAAGAAGGGGCAGTACGACAAGGTGACGCTGACCTATCTGGCCAATTATTACTGCGGAGCGACCACGGACATGAAGCTGCTCTGGCGGGAGGCGAAGGAGTTTGAGGTCCATACCCATAAGCTTGGCGAGAGGATTCTGACGCAGATGCTGTTTGCAGAAGAGATCTTCGCGGAGGCTCCGGTCTTTGAGGATTATTATGCGGAAGGCGCATATTTCCGGCTGCAGCAGGCGTATCTGGCCTACATGTCCCGGGAATACGTGGCCGAGGACCGGAAGATCAGCAGAAGCGTCATCGACATCATCTGCCGGGAATATGAAAAAGGCGAGGACACCATCGACATCTGCAAGATCGCGGTGCTGAAATATTATGCGGACAAGGACTATACGCCTTCTCAGCGCAGGACATTGAAAAAGTTTCTGCAGGAACTTTGCGGGAAGCAGCTTTATTTCCCGTTCTACCTGTCCTATGAGAAGGACTGGCTGATCGAACTGCAGCTCTGGGACAAGACGCTGATCGAGTACAAGGGGCAGAAGGGCAGCCGTGTCATGCTGTACTACCAGCTTCAGAAGGGAAATTCCGAAAGCGTGGATTACTCTACGGAGGTGCTTTCCCCGATGTACGACAATATCTATGTAAAGAAGTTTGTCCTGTTTGCAAATGAAACCCTGAAGTATTATTTTAAAGAAACCATTGACGGCAATTCCTACCGCAGTGAGAAAGAGAGCTGCGGCAAGGAGATCAAAGAGGGCGAGAACGGGCGTTACGGCCGGCTGAACGATATCCTGCTTTCGGAGGGAAGCACCCGGGAAGCCAGGATGAAAGCATATGCACAGGAGGATATGATCGCCGCCCATATGTTTGAAAACGAATCTTAAGAATGTGTGAAGGAGGCTGATTTGTATGGGGCAGAGAAGTATGATAGGGTATGAGATCACGGAAAAAATGTGCCAGATCAGCTATTATAATGACCAACAGTCAGAGCCTGAAACGCTGGAGGTGGATTCCGACAACTACCAGATCCCCTTGCTGATCGGAAGGCTTCGGGATACCTGGGCCTACGGAAAAGAGGCCAAGCGGCTGGTCACCATCAAGGAGGGCTTTGTGGTGACCAGGCTTCTGGAGCGGAGCCTTGCGGGAGAGAAGATCGACTGCGGGGAGGAGACATACGATGCGGTCTGGCTGTTATCCAAATTTATCCAGCTGTCCCTGCAGCAGTTTCTGGAGATTGACGGGATCGTGTTCAGTGTGCCGGAGCTGACGGAGGAGTTAGCCCAGATGCTTCGCGGGATCGCGGTGCGGATGGGGATCGAAAAACAGCATATTTTCATACAGGATTATAAGGAAAGCTTCTGCAATTACCTGTTCTATCAGCCGAAAGAACTGTGGCAGTACGACGCGGCGCTGTTCTGCTGCGACAGAAACGAGATCAAGGCGTTTATGCTCAGGCGCTTAAAGCCGGGGCTGGGAGGCGGCAAGACGACGTTCGTCACGGTGGACGAGGTGGCCAGCGCCCATATGAAGGAGCTGGCGGCCGTGTATCCGGTGCTGAACGAGGACAAGGCGAAGGAGGCCGATACCCGGTTCTGCAAATTCATCCAGAGTGTCTTTGACAAGCGGATCGTCTCCTCGGTCTTTCTGACGGGAGAAGGCTTTGAGAACAACTGGTATCCCAAATCGCTTAGGGTCTTATGCAACGGGCGGCGGGCTTTTATCGGGAACAACCTGTACAGCAAGGGAGCCTGCTATACGGCTTTCCGCAAGATGTACATGCATATCGAGAACCCGGTCTACCTTTCGGCCAGCAAGCTGACGGATCAGATCACGGTCAATATGCGGGTGAACGGACAGGAGATGTGGTATCCCATCGTGTCCTGGGGCGCCCAGTGGTATGAGTGCAACAACCAGTGGGAAGTGCTGGTGGAGGATTTGGACAGTATTGAACTGCATGTGGAATCGCTGGTACAGGGGTCTCTCAGGAATGAAGTGATCTCGTTGGAAAAATTTCCGAAACGGGCGGAATATTCCATGCGGCTTCAGATAGAAACACTGCTTTTGGATGAAAAGACCTGCAAGATCACAGTGCGGGATGTGGGCTTCGGAGAGTTTTTCCTGCCTACGGATTTCCATGAGGAGAAGATTATACACTTAGGAGGCAATGATGGGAAGTTTGGTTCTTTGTCATGAGAGACACGCGACGCATCCTTATGAGATTACACGAATCCACTGTAAAATATTTACCATCGAAGAATTGTGCTATTACCTCTGCAACAACCTGTATCTGATCGATTATACGATCATGAACGAGCAGTTGTGCGTATGGCTGGATGAAGAGCTGGGGATGGGAAAGCTGGCCGGGCAGCTTCGGGATGTGATCCGTCTGCATGGGTCCATTGAGAAATTCGTTCTGACGATCCTGAAAGACTCCAGGATCTACCGGGATACGGAAATGATCCGCATCCAGAACGTGCTGGAACGGCTGAGAAACCAGAAGGACATCGAGCGGCAGAAGTATAAAGGGGACAACCTGTTGGAGAGCGGGGAGATCGAGGAGGCGATCCTGGTCTACCAGGCGATCCTGAACCAGGAAAAGGACGAAAGCGTGGATGCAAAATTTTACGGAAGGATCTACGCCGGCTTAGGCGCGGCTTACGGGAGGCTGTTTTTGTATCAGGAGTCGGCAAGGATGTTTGACCGGGCGTATCAGATCTGTGAAGACCCGAATCTCCTCAAGCCCTATCTCTATGCGTCCTATAAGTACATGTCGCTGGAGGAATACCATATCCTGCTGACCAAGCACGAGAACTATGTGGAGATCAATGCCAGGATGCGCCAGGAGATGGAGGATATCCGCAACGGGATGCAGTTGGAATTGAATGACGTGCTTCTGGAGAAGTGGAAGCGGCAGTACAGAAGAAGCCATATATAGGCTGTCTTACGACCAGTCAGCGCAGTGCGTGGCCGTGGGATGACCGGTAACGGACAATAACAAATAATGCCAATTTTAGATACAAATATCTTGACGTGATACGACAAAACCTTTAAAATAAGAATGCGACTTAAACAAGCTTAGCAAAATATATATTAGGGAGGTCATTAGGACATGGCAAAATGGGTTTATATGTTTACCGAAGGTGACGCCACCATGAGGAACCTGCTCGGAGGAAAAGGTGCAAACCTTGCTGAGATGACGAATCTGGGTCTGCCGGTACCGCAGGGCTTTACGATTACAACAGAAGCCTGCACACAGTACTATGAGGACGGCAGAACGATCAATGACGAGATCATGAACCAGATCATGGAAGCAATCACGAAGATGGAAGGGGTTACCGGCAAGAAGTTTGGTGACAAGGAGAATCCGCTCCTGGTTTCCGTACGTTCCGGTGCTAGAGCTTCTATGCCCGGTATGATGGACACGATCCTGAACCTGGGTCTGAATGAAGAGGTTGTAGACGTACTTGCGGAAGGATCCGGCAATCCGCGCTGGGCATGGGACTGCTACAGAAGATTTATCCAGATGTACTCCGATGTCGTTATGGAAGTCGGCAAAAAGTATTTTGAAGAGCTCATCGACAAGATGAAAGAGGAAAAGGGCGTGAAGCAGGATGTAGAACTGACTGCAGATGACCTGAAAGCGCTTGCAGGACAGTTCAAAGCGGAATATAAAGAGAAGATCGGGGAAGACTTCCCGGCAGATCCGAAGGAACAGCTTATGGGCGCGATCAAAGCCGTATTCCGTTCCTGGGATAACCCGAGAGCGAACGTATACCGCCGTGACAATGATATCCCGTATTCCTGGGGAACTGCTGTCAACGTACAGATGATGGCATTCGGAAACATGGGAGATGACTGCGGTACAGGCGTTGCATTTACCAGAGACCCGGCTACAGGTGAGAACGGTCTGTTCGGCGAGTTCCTGACCAATGCACAGGGCGAGGACGTAGTTGCAGGTGTACGTACTCCGATGCATATTTCCGAGATGGAAGACAAATTCCCGGAAGCTTTTGTACAGTTCAAAGAAGTCTGCAAGAAGCTGGAAAATCACTACAGAGACATGCAGGACATGGAGTTTACCGTAGAGCACGGCAAGCTGTATATGCTTCAGACAAGAAATGGTAAGAGAACCGCTCAGGCTGCTCTCAAGATCGCATGTGACCTGGTAGACGAGGGAATGCGGACAGAGGAAGAAGCTGTTGCCATGATCGATCCGAGAAACCTTGATACACTGCTTCATCCGCAGTTTGACGCTGACGCTTTGAAGGCTGCTACACCCATCGCAAAGGCACTTGGAGCTTCACCGGGAGCTGCATGCGGTAAGATCGTATTCTCTGCGGACGATGCGAAAGACTGGGCTGCAAGAGGAGAGAAGGTTGTTCTGGTTCGTCTGGAGACTTCTCCAGAAGATATCGAAGGTATGAAAGCTGCACAGGGTATCCTGACCGTACGCGGCGGTATGACAAGCCATGCGGCAGTAGTAGCCCGCGGTATGGGAAGATGCTGTGTATCCGGCTGCGGCGATATCGCAATGGACGAAGAGAATAAGAAGTTTACATTGGCTGGAAAAGAATATCATGAAGGAGACCCGATCTCCATCAACGGTTCTACCGGCAATATCTACGATGGAATCATCCCGACTGTGGATGCAACCATCGCAGGAGAATTTGGACGGATTATGGCATGGGCTGACAAGTACAGAACCATGAAGGTACGTACCAATGCGGATACACCTGCAGACGCGAAGAAGGCTCGTGAGCTGGGCGCTGAGGGTATCGGACTCTGCCGTACAGAGCATATGTTCTTCGAGGGCAACAGAATTGATGCGTTCCGTGAGATGATCTGCGCTGAGACTGTAGAAGAGAGAGAAGCTGCACTGGAGAAGATCCTTCCGGAACAGCAGGGAGACTTCGAGAAGCTGTATGAGGCTCTGGAAGGCAACCCGGTTACCATCCGT
Source organism: Schaedlerella arabinosiphila (assembly GCF_003885045.1). Lineage (GTDB taxonomy): Bacteria > Bacillota > Clostridia > Lachnospirales > Lachnospiraceae > Schaedlerella > Schaedlerella arabinosiphila. The sequence goes on from NZ_RHJS01000002.1 coordinate 1,562,201, forward strand.
TTCCTTGACCCGCCGCTTCATGAATTTGTTCCGACAGATGAGGAGGACATCAAGAAGCTGGCTGATGCACAGGGCAAGACTGTAGAGCAGATCAAGACGATCATCGACAGCCTGCATGAGTTCAACCCGATGATGGGACACCGCGGATGCCGTCTGGCAGTGACCTATCCGGAGATTGCGAAGATGCAGACAAAGGCAGTGATCCGTGCGGCCATCAATGTAAAGAAAGCGCACGCGGACTGGAATGTATGCCCGGAGATCATGATTCCGTTGATCGGCGATATCAAAGAGCTGAAATATGTAAAGAAGTTTGTTGTTGAGACCGCTGACGCTGAGATCGCAGCAGCAGGCGTGGAATTGAAGTACGAGGTTGGTACAATGATCGAGATCCCGAGAGCAGCTCTTACTGCTGACGAGATCGCAAAGGAAGCTGACTTCTTCTGCTTCGGTACAAACGACCTGACTCAGATGACATATGGCTTCTCACGTGACGATGCAGGCAAGTTCCTGGATGGTTACTATGATGCGAAGATCTTTGAGAACGATCCGTTTGCGAAGCTGGATCAGACTGGTGTCGGCAAGCTCATGGAGATGTCCATCAGCCTTGGCAAGCCGGTGAATCCGAACCTGCATATTGGTATCTGCGGAGAGCACGGCGGAGATCCTTCTTCCGTAGAGTTCTGCAATAAGATTGGACTGAACTATGTATCCTGCTCACCGTTCCGTGTACCGATCGCAAGACTGGCAGCGGCACAGGCGGCTATTGCAAGTAAATAATCATTCAAAAGGGTATCCTGAATACATGCACCTTTGAATGCATTGCAAAGTATATATAGTTTTAGATATTCCCCCGTCTATTGGAAAATAGACGGGGATTTTGTATAAAATATAATTGAAGAATGATTATTGATAAAATAACGGAATGAGCATAAACTAGAAAAGAAAAATTGCAGTAAAGGAAGTGAGTGAATGGAAAAAATTATCAACGTAGCGCAGTATATTTTTCAAGAATACAAAAGAGTGACAGGAGAGGTAATTGATGAGATGAAACTCCAGAAGCTGCTTTACTTTGCACAGAGAGAAGCGATTGCAATTACCGATACGCCTCTTTTTGATGGTGAATTTGAGGGTTGGAAATACGGGCCTGTATGTAAAGAAATCCGGAACTCAATTACACCGGATGGCATCATTGATGTGCTTGGTGATGTGTCTGATGAATGTAAGTATATTGTCAACAATGTGATTTTGGAATACGGTTCGCTTGCATCCTGGAAATTAAGTGAATTATCACACAAGGAACTATCTTGGAAAAATGCAAGGCTTGGACTTGATCAGGGAGAAAATGGGAATCGCAGGCTAAAACTTGAAGATATTAGAAAAGATGCTCAAAAAGTCAGACCATATGACTATGTATGGGACATGTACTATGATGAATTTGAAGATGAGGTGATGGAATGATTGGAAAGATTTATTCATCCATTACACCATTTTATGACAGCAAAAAGTGCATCAATTCTTTTAAACGCCGCCCGGTGCTGATCACCGGCGGACCGCGAAATAATGATTATACAATCCTTCCGGTATCAACCATCACTCGTAAAGAAAACATAGATCCTGATTTTGATGTGAAAGTGGAACCTGAACAATATCCGAACATAAATCTGGATCGTATTTCCTATATAAGAACACACAAACAAACCATAGTTCATCAGTCCTCCTTATCAAAAGAAATTGGGGATTTGAAGACAGAATATGAAGAACTATATTTATTGGTTTTAGAAAAATTAGAGGAATTTAACAAAAGGATGATGGATGATGCATTTTGAAATGACTGAGAAGGTAGATTTTTTTACTAGGAGGGATGTATGGAACATCGCATCACACTGAACGCAATCGCACATATCCGAAGCAGTTTCCCGGAAAAATTCGGAATCCCGCGGCAGGGCGGGCTGGCGGATACCCGGGGGAACATTGTCTTTGAACCGGAATACCGGGATGTACAGGCGTTCCGTGGGCTGGAAGAGTATTCCCATATCTGGCTCGTGTGGGAGTTTTCAGAGACTTTAGGCAGGCAGTGGTCTCCTACCGTGCGGCCTCCGCGCCTGGGAGGGAATATCCGCAAGGGCGTGTTCGCCACCCGATCCCCGTTCCGGCCCAATCCCATCGGCCTTTCCTGCGTCCGGCTGGAAAAAGTGGAACTGGATACCCCGGAAGGGCCGGTGCTGCATGTCCTGGGGGCGGATCTGCTGGACGGGACTCCGATACTGGATATCAAGCCCTACCTGCCCCATGTGGACAGCCACCCGGAAGCGGCGGGAGGCTTTGCGGACAGGGTAAAGGAGTATGGGCTGGAGGTGGATTTTCCCAGGGAACTGGGAGCGGAAGTGACAGAGGAGGAGCGCCGTATCATCTGCCAGCTTCTGGCACAGGACCCAAGGCCCTCATACCAGCAGGACCCTGCAAGAGTATACGGGATGCGGTATGCAGACCTGGAGGTAAAATTTACCGTAAATCATGAGACTGTACATGTTGTAAAGATTATACGAAGTATGCCGGATTGAAGCAGTGTTTTATTCTTTCGAAGAACTTATAAATCCAAACACTTCCCCAGGGCCGTTTTCTGCTACAGGACAAAATCTGCGATGAATGTGATCGCCGGGATGGTGAACACGGACAGAACCGTGCTGAAGGAGAAGATCCCGGAGGAATAAGTATAATTGCGTTCAAACCGGATGGCCATCATGGTCAGGGTCGTCGCGGTGGGGCAGGCGGCCGCCACCAGGGTGGTATAGGCCACATCCCGGTCAAACGGAAAGAATGCCAGAAATACGAGCACGGCAAGGGGCATCACCATCAGCTTGATGAAGCTGATCCAGTAGGTGCGCACATGAAAACAGATTTTTTTCAGATCTGTCTGGGCCACGGAAAAACCGGCGATCATCATGGCCAGCGGGGTATTCATATCCGCAATATATTCCATGGAGTCGATCAGCGGCGAGGGGATGCGGATCTGCAGGAAAAAGAGGATCGCCCCGATGACCGTGCACACTACGATGGGGGCAAGGAGACCTTCTTTTAAGCGCTTTGCGGAGAATTTTCCGTTCAGCAGGATCAGGCCGTGGGTCCAGGTCAGGATGTTGAATACGGTCATATAGGCGGTCAGAAGGAAAACGCCCTTACTTCCGAGCACGCTGTTGATCAGGGGGATTCCGATAAAACCGCAGTTGGAGTAGGCAGCGGCAAAACGTTCCAGGGCATAGTCCGGATTGTTTTTTTCGGGAACCAGAAAATGGGCAATAAAAAAGCCGATCACATGGGCGATCAAAGCAGCAGCAAATGCGGCCAGCAGTCCCCGGACCAGTCCCGGATCGTAATCTGTCTGAAAGACGGTGATGATCAGGCAGGGATTTACCACCATCAGCAGAAGGTTGGAAAAATTCCGGTTTCCTTCCTGGTTGATGATATGCAGGCGGTAACAGATGAATGCAAGAATCATAATGAACAACATTTTGATCAGTTGATTCATAATCAGGATAAACATGGATAAGATCCTTTCTATACTGTAGTTTCCCGCAGAACGATATCCGGCGGACATGTATACAATTGATGTCCGCCGGATATCGCGCTGCGGGGCTTATCGTGAACCGGCGTATGAAACAGCTGCCCCCATGGGGCAGCCCAGGGCGCAGGGGTTCAGATCGAAATGACTTTTTTTAGAGTGCTGCTGCCTCAAATTCCAATGCAGACTGTCAAAACAGGGACGCGACCAGTTCGCTGACCAGCTTGCCATCGGCTTTTCCCTTCACCTTCGGCATCAGTTCCTTCATGATCCGGCCTTTGTCCTTTGCGGTGGGAGCGTCGATTCCAAGGTCGGAGAGAACCCCCTGGATGACAGCTTTGATTTCCTCTGAGTCCATCATCTTCGGCGCGTATTCCTCCAATACAGAGAGCCGCTTCGTACACTCTTCGATGATATCCGTGCGGTCAGCCGGGGTGGTATCTAAAGTTTCCTTTGTCTGCTTGATCTCCTTTAAGATCACCTGCACCTCTTCCTCCTCGGTCAGGTCGGCACGCTTATCAATGGCCTTGTTTTTCAATGCGGTCAGAAGAGCGGATAATGTGGCTTTTCTTTCCTTTTCCCCCGCCTTCATGGCGGCAACCATATCTTTTCTTACTTCTTCAATCTTACTCATGCTCAAGTCCTCCTTGCTTTTATATCTTAAAACTATGCGGCGTCAGCGGTTGATGCCGGACTGCAGCTCCTCCGCCCAGGACTGCAGGCTGTAGGTGTGCCCGTCGAACAGCTTCAGGATCACGCCTGTGGGGTTGTCCTCATTTGCAAATGCATTCGCCTCATCCGTATCCACATGCATGGCAAGGGAAAAGGAAGGGCTGACCCGGACCACCACGTCTGAAAATATAAGGGAACGTTCAAAGCTAGTGGTGATGACGAACACAATGTCATTGTCCTTCACGCGGGCGCGGATGGCGTCAATGGGCGTCATGTGGATATGGCGCTTTGCAACAATGACTCCCTCGGTCAGATCCACCGTCCCGCAGGGGCCGATCAGGGTGCATCCCGGGGTATTGCTGATATCCCCAGACTGGCGGATCACACTGGGAATCCCCAGCTTCCGGTTATCGGTTACCGATACTTCCACCTGGGTTTTGGAACGGCAGGGGCCAAGTACAATGACATTTTCAAAACTGCCTTTCGGCCCCACCACCGTGAGCCGTTCCTGGCATGCGTATTGTCCCGGCTGGCTGAGCTCCTTTATATAGGTAAGCTTGGCGCCGGGGCCGAACAGTGTTTCAAAATCCTCCTGCGATAAATGAATGTGGCGTGCGGAGGTCTCAATGGGTATTGTCAGACTCATAAAAATCTCTCCATCCTGTGTGCTTTTTTGCTCTTCTGATTTTAGCAGAATAAAGCGCGGTTTTCAAGATATAAAATTTCCATCTTTTTCAAACAAATGCTTCAAACGGAACGCCAGCTGGATTTCAAACAGGTCTTCCAGCAAGTCCACGTTGCAGTTGAGAACCTTGCTGATGGTGGACAGTCTGGCGCGCAGGGTATTTTTGTGAATGAATAATTCCCGCTCCGTTTCTTTCTTGGAACCGTTGTTGGACAGATAAAGTTTCAGCGTCCGCAGCAGCTCGGTATGGTGCTTTCGGTCATAGTCTTCAAGGGGCGTGATATATGTTCCGATCAATTCCTCCAGAAAGGGATAATCCAGCTCCCCGGCGTGGTTGAAAAAATAGCGGATCATGCCAAGGTCCTGATAAAACATATAGGGCAGTTTTTTCCTGGAGCCTGACAAAAAGGAGGCCGCCAGCTTTGCCTGTCGGAATGCATCATGAGAAACAGATTCAGAGGAAAAGATTACCTTGCATTCAAGGATATGGACAGAGAGGAGATTGAGTTTATCGTAGATTTATCTCTTGATTTTAAAAAGAAATGGGCGGCGCGCGAACCCCACGAATATCTGAAAGGACAGGTCTGGGCGGCGCTGTTTGAAAAAAATTCTACGAGAACAAGAAACGCATTCCAGCGTGCGGCGGCAGACTTGGGCATCACCACCGTGTACCTGCGTCCGGACGAACTCCAGAGCGGAAGAGGGGAACCGCTGAAAGATACGGCGCGTATGTTCGACCGCTACTATGACGGGCTGTTCATCCGTACCTTCGGACATGAGATCGTGGAGGAATATGCAAAATGGATGGATCATCCGGTAATCAACGGGCTCACCACACTGGCTCATCCGACACAGGGGATCGCGGATCTGATGACGATCAAAGAGAAAAAAGGCGGATACAAAGGAATCAAGATCTGCTACGCAGGAAATCTCTACAATGTCTGCTACACCACCATGATTATGTGCGCTACACTGGGAATGGACCTGTATGTGGCAAGGCCGGAGGGAATGGAACCGGTTCAGGAGATCTATGAGGAGACCATGAGAAGGGCGGAAGCTACAGGCGCTAAGATCGTATTCACCAGCGACTTCGACGAAGCATTAAAAGACGCGGATATCGTATACGGCATGTCCCATTACAGCATGGGCCAGGCTCCGGAAGAGGTGGAACGTCTGAAAAAAGCTTTCCATCCCTATCAGGTGACAATGGAGGCTATGAAAAAAGCAAAGAAGGACGCCATCTTCATGCACTGCCTGCCGGCATATAGGGGAATCGACGTAACCGATGAAGTGATGGAATCCGAACAGTCCGTAGTATGGGACCAGGGCGAAAACAGAATGCACTCGATCAAGGGAATTTTGGCCGCGGTGGCAAGATAAGAGGAGGAAGAGGACATGTCAGAAGTATTCGTATCAAACGCAACAAACGTATTAAAAAAGGTGCTGGTCTGCTCACCGAAATATTATGTATTCAACGCCATCAATGAGATTACAAAGAGCTGGATGGAAAAGGGAGAGACCGAGCAGAATGACCTGATGGTCAAGGAGTGGAACGAACTGATGGACGCGTACCGCGCCAACGGGGTAGAGGTTGTGGAGATGACGCCGGACCCGTCCATGGAAGTCCAGACATTTGCAAGAGACTTCGGCGCATGTGTAAAGGAAGGGGCGATCATAGGCAAATTCCGCCATCCGGCAAGACAGGTGGAGACGGCGGCTTATGAGGCGAAGTTAAAAGAGATCGGGGTTCCCGTGATCGCGCGCTGCAACGCAGGCTGCTTCGAGGGCGGAGACTTCTGGATGATCGACGAGCATACGCTGGCATTCGGAGAAGTAGACCGTACAGATCAGGCCGGCATTGCGAACCTGCGGGAGCAGCTTGCGAAATTCGGTTATACCGTAGTAGGAGTTCCCTGTCCGCCTGCAAACCTGCATCTGGATATGGTGTTCAACATTGTCGCGGAAAAGACCTGCATCGCGGCGGTAGACGAACTGCCCTACAATTTTATCCAAATGCTCAAACGCCGCAATTTTGAGATCATTCCGGTGGAAAGCGAGCTGGTATTTAAGCATGGCTGCAACGTGCAGGCGCTTGGAGAGGGCAAGGTCCTTGCAATCAAAAACAACAAATCCGTCAATGACAAAATGAAAGCCATCGGCCTGGACGTCATTGAGGTAGACCTGTGCCAGATCCTCAAAGCAGGCGGCGGCCCGCACTGTATGACGTTCCCGGTTCAGAGGGCATAAGAAAGACAGCGTAAAGTATCGTATAGGCAATCCATTTGCTGTGCAAATTGGTTACATATTAGAGGAAGCTTAAAATATGAAAATTTTGATAAGCGATTACAGGGCATCTATGATGCCCTCCCACGATTATGAAATCCAGGTGCTGAGAAAAGGGCTGCCGGATGCGGAGATCGAAGTATACGAGTATTCAGATGAAAAGCGGGCGGAATTTTATGAGAAACTGCAGAATACAAACGCCCTTCTGACCGCGTTTATCCGGATGGACAGAGAAGCCCTTGAACATGCGCCGAATCTGCAGGTGATTTCGATCAACGCCACCGGATATGACTGCGTGGACCTGCCGGAGGCGACAAAACGGAGCATCGGGGTCTGCCCGGTGGGAGAATACTGCACCTGGGACGTGGCGGAACATACCATTGCCCTGATGCTGGCATTGAATAAGAATCTGAAAGAGTACACCTATGACATCGAAAAAAAACATGTCTGGGAGTACAGCATATCCAACATACCGACGCGGATCTCGAATCAGACGCTGGGCATTTTCGGGTTCGGAAAAATCGGAAAAGCTGTAGCAAAAATGGCCCGGGGACTGGGAATGCAGGTGATCGCCATGGACATTGCCGACAAGAAAGAAGAGGCAGAAAAGCTTGGCGTGGAGATGGTGACCGCAGAGGAAATTTATGAGCGCGCGGATGTGATCTCCAACCATATGAATCTGGGCGCAGGGAACCGGGATTATTTTACGATCCGTGAATTTCGCAGGATGAAAAGGCATCCCATCTTTTTGAATATGGCCAGAGGGGTGTCCATCAACGAGGAGGATCTGGCTCAGGCGCTGGACGAAGGCATTCTGCGCGGGGCCGGGCTGGACGTGCTCTCTGACGAGACGCCTAAGCTGGAAGGCCATCCCCTTGTAAACAGAAGGAATCTGATCATCACCCCCCACGCGGCATTTTTCTCAAAGGAGGCATTCGAAGATATGCAGAGAATTTCCTGCGAGAATATTGTACATTTTGTAAAGGGTGAGAAGGAAAACGTATTCCGGCTTGTAAATGAAGTGTAAGAGACAAGGATGCCGAAAAAGACAGACCGTTTTCGGCATCTTTTCAGGAGGAAGCTATGAGTGAGAAAACAAAAATTGTCATCGCCCTGGGCGGCAATGCGCTGCAGTCAAAGGGGACGGCCCCGACGGCAGAGGCCCAGCTTGAAGTTGTAAAAAGAACCTGTGAATACATTGCGGAGATCAGCGGCAGAGGATATGAGATGGCGCTTGTCCATGGAAACGGACCCCAGGTAGGCCGCATCATCCTTGCCAGCGAGACGGCAAAGGATGTGGTGCCGCCCATGCCCTTCGATGTATGCGGGGCAATGTCGCAGGGATACATCGGCTACCATCTGCAGCAGGCGCTCAGCTACGCGCTGAGTAAGAGAAACCGGAATGTGCCGGTTGTGACGCTGACGACGCAGATGGTCGTGGAAAAGGCAGACCCGGCATTCCAGAATCCCACAAAACCCATCGGAGGGTTTTATACGGAAGAGGAAGCGAAGAAGCTGACGGAAGAAAAAGGCTACAATATGAAGGAGGACGCGGGACGCGGCTGGAGAAGGGTGGTGGCATCCCCGCTGCCCAGGAAGATCAAAGAGATCCATGCGGTGCGGGAGCTCTGGAAGGATACGATCGTGATCACATGCGGAGGAGGCGGCATTCCGGTTGTGGAAAATGCGGACGGTACGACCCAGGGGGTAGACGCGGTCATTGACAAGGATTTTGCGGCAGAGCTTCTCGCGGAGCAGGTAGACGCGGATATCCTTCTGATCCTGACCGAAGTGGAGAAGGTGGCGGTTAACTTTCATAAGCCCGATCAGAAGAACCTTTCCCATATGACCCTGGCCGAGGCCGGAACGTATATTGAAGAAGGACATTTTGCGGCGGGCAGTATGCTGCCGAAGGTAGAAGCCGCGATGAAATTCGTACGCTATAATCCCAGTAAAAAAGCGATCATTACATCTCTGGACCAGGCAGTGCAGGCTTTGGAGGGGAGAACTGGAACTGTGGTTACATTTGCATAGGAGCAGGGCTGCTCTTTATACCATTGCATGCAGAAAAGCTGCCGGCGGCAGGTTTTCTGTATGGAGAGGAAAGGAAGGAGGGTAACATGTCCAAGGATGTTACAAAAAAAGAAAAGAAGGCGCCAAGCGCATATGTGGTGATTTTCCTGATCACGGTGGTGGTGGCGGTATTGACCTGGATCATTCCGGGAGGCGTGTATGAACTGGATGAGGCCGGAAATGCCATTGCCGGAACCTATGCAGGCGCAGAGTCGAACCCGCAGGGAATCTGGGATATCGGAATGGCGCCCATCAACGGAATGAATGGTGCTATCGCGATCTCGCTTTCCATTATGCTGTTCGGATCATTTCTGCAGATGATGGATGAATCAGGCGCCATTAAGATTTACTTAAGCAACATTGCGAAAAAATTCCAGACAAACTACCATGTGCTGATCTGGGTGCTGGTATTTATCATGGGAGTGATGGGGACGACGGAAGGCTGCTATGAGGAAGGGATCATCTACATGCTGATGTTTATGCCCATCATCATGGCCCTCGGTCTGGATACGGTGGTAACGGTTATGATCATCGTATTCGGTACACAGGGCGGATGCCTTGCCTCCATCATCAACCCCTTTGCCGTGGGCGTGGCATCCGGAATCGCGGGAATCAGCCCCGGGGAGGGGATGCTGACCCGTATCATCCTGTTCGTTGTGGTACTTAGCCTGATTTCCATTTATATCTGCCGGTACGCGGATAAGGTGAAGGCAGATCCTACAAAATCTTCCCAGTATTACAGGCGGGAGGAGGACATCAAAAAGTATCCCATCGAAATGGACGGGGACAAGAAGCCGACAAAGGAGCAAAAGTATTCCATCATCGTATTCATCATGGTATTCGTGATTCTGATTATAGGCTGTATCCCATGGACATCCTTGAACGAGAACTTTACGTTCTTCCAGGATTTCGTGACATGGATCGGAACGGTTCCGGTACTCGGAACGGTTCTGGGCAGGAACATCACACCGTTCGGAGACTGGTATTTCGGAGAGATCAGCCTGCTGGTGCTTGTAGGGACCTTCATTGTGGGAATGATCCACCGCCTGGATATGAATAAGATCATCGACATCGTGATGCAGGGGGCCGCGTCGGTTGTGCCCACCGCCCTGGTAGTGCCGATGGCAAGAGGAATCCAGGTCCTGATGTCAGACGGAGGAATCACATCCACCATTTTACACTTTGGGGAATCCACGCTTTCAAGCCTTCCGCCGGTGGTATTTGTACTGGTCTGCATGGTCTTCTATTTCGCGTTTGCGTCCCTGATGCCGAGTTCCACGGGGCTGGCCGCCGCAACCATGTCCATCATGGCTCCTCTGGCTGTATATGAGCAGTCAGATGCAAAACGCATTGGGGGTACCATATGGGAAAGAAAAACATTGGAAAATTTTTGTTCATATCCTGCATAGGTGTTGTGAGTTTTCTGATACCATTTCACTTTGAGGGGAGCACGAATATTCTGGTCGGAATTTTAACGACCCTGGTGAAACGCCTGCTTTCACCGGTCTCAAAAGCTGTCGTATTGCTTTTGATTGCGGGATCTGCGGCGGGGTCTTCTTACGATTACGTTATGGGGAAAAAAGGAAAGGAAGTACCGGAATGGGTGCACAGACGTTTCGGTGTTTCGGGAATTTATCTGGCAAGCAAGATCTTTACGCTGGTGATGGTATTTATGTGCAACTTTCATCTTCTGCCGGAGCATGTCATCCGCGCGTCGCAGGATATGGTGGAGCTGGGGAGCACACTGCTTGCCCTGGCAATCGCTTTGAGCTTTCTGCTCTCGTTTTTGACAGACGGCGGGCTGATGGAATTTTTCGGTGAGATTACCCGGCCCTTTGTAAGGCCCATGTTCCGGGTGCCGTCGGATGCTTCGCTAGATCTGATCGCCTCCTGGGTGGGGGCGTCCAATGCCGCGGTGCTTTTGTCGGCCGAAAAATTCAGGAAGGGGTATTATACCAAAAGGGAAGCGGCGATTGTGATGTGCAATTTCTCACTGGTATCCATCCCGTTTTGCATGGTCGTCGCGGAGGCGGCGAAGGTGGAACCGTATTTTCTGCCCATGTACCTTCTGCTCTGCGGGCTGGGAATCTTTCTGGCGATGGTCCTGCCCAGGATCTATCCGCTGAACCGTCTGGAGGACGTGTATGTGGCGGACAGGCCGGAAAGAAGGAAGGCAGGGGAACAGAATTTTTTCAGCAGGGCTGTGGCAAGCGGCTGCGGGGCGGCTGAAGATTTTTCGCTGCAAAAAGTATGGAAAACAGGGATCAATACCATGGCATCCATCCTCCTGAACCTGATGCCCATCGGAATCGGATGGGGAATCTTAGGGATGCTTACGGTGAACTATACGCCCATATTTGGCTGGCTCTCGTGGCCGATGGGGTGGATTCTGCATCTTTTGGGAGTGGAGTCCGCATTTGCGGTGGCTCCGGCCACGCTGGCAGGCTTCATTGACATGTACATCCCGGCGCTGCTGGTGACGGGGATTGCAAGTGTCAGGACACGGTTTGTCATTGCGTCGCTGTCGCTGATCCAGATCATCTATATCACGGAGGTGGGCGCGGTGGTCCTGCAGGCAAAGCTGGGGGTAGACTTAAAAAGACTGGCGGTGATCTTCATGGAAAGGACTCTGATCGCCCTTCCGATCATCGTATTGGCCAGCAGGCTGATCGTTTGAAAATGCTGCAGGGAGGTTAAGGAAGGTTTGCCGTAAGGATTCAGAAAGACTTTGTAAGTGAAAATTGCTACAAGGAGGCCAGGCCAAAGCAATAATAGGTCTGGTTTTCTCAATGATTTTCTCTGCATCCACCCTTTCAATGATGGGTATGTAAAACAGAGACATTTGCAGAAAGCGGCGTAACAGCAGCAAACTGCTTTGTATATAATCTTTCAAGAGTTTCCCGTAAGGAGACTCTTTTGTTGTATGGAAAGGATAAAAATTCATGCTATGCACCATGCTTTTGTGGTATAATTTATTTTAGATTATCGTATTTACATGATTGGGGTGCCCAAATACCTTATAGAAAAGAATATATACATTTCGACAGAGTGCTTTGAAGAGAGCAGAAAAGATTTGGTGGAATGGTATAAACGGTATACATAAAAAATAGCACTAAAAATATCAGGATTGAGGTGGAGGCTATAAAATGGCAGAGAGTCAAAATATAGAATGGAAAGAATCGTGGCGTGACGAATATCTTAAATGGATATGTGGATTTGCAAACGCGCAGGGCGGCAAAATATATATTGGAACACGAGATGATGGAATAGTAATTGGAGTCAATAATCCAAAAAAGCTGTTAGAGGATATTCCGAACAAAATTCAAAATAAATTAGGAATTATGGCGGATGTGAATCTGCTTACTGAAGATGGATTGGATTATATTGAGATTGTCGTCAATCCATGGTCATTTCCTGTAAACTATAACGGAGAATATCATTACAGAAGCGGCAGTACAAAACAATTGCTTCGGGGAAATGTATTGACAAATTTTTTGATGACCAAGACTGGATTGAAATGGGATGCGGCAACAATATCCAATATCGGAGTAGATAATTTGGATCAGGAAAGCTTTGATATTTTTAGAAGAGAAGCTTTACGAAGCGGGCGTATGACAAAAGAAGATTTGGATATTACAAATATCGAATTACTGGAAAAACTGGACTTAGTAGTAGATGGAAAACTTAAACGTGCAGGGGCATTGTGTTTTTACCGTGAACCGGAAAAGATTATTGGTGGATGCTATGTAAAAATTGGCAAATTTGAAGGCAGTGAGTTATTATATCAGGATGAAGTGCATGGTTCTTTGCTTATTTTGGCAGACAGGGTGATTGACCTGATTTATTTGAAATATTTGAAAGCGGCAATTTCTTATTACAAAGAAACCAGAGTGGAAACATATCCTTTTGCACGTGATGCCGTAAGAGAAGCCGTTTTTAACGCTTTGATTCATTGTAATTGGGCAGACAATGTTCCAGTACAGATACGTATTGAAGAGGATGCTATGTATATCAGTAATTGTAGTATGTTACCCTTTGGCTGGACGGCTGAGACACTTTTAAGCACACATGTATCAAAGCCATACAATCCTGATATTGCAAGAGTATTTTATCGAGCAGGATATATTGAAAGTTGGGGACGAGGTATTCAGAAGATTCGGGATGCATGCAAAAGTCTTGGAGCGGATGAGCCTGAGTATATTGTTCATGGAGAAGATATCATGGTGAAATTTTCTGCCTTCCAAAGTGCCAAAGTTTTAGATACCAAAGCCCTAAATGTCACAAAAGATGTCACAAAGGATGTCGCAATAGAAATAAAAATATTAGCTTTGATTAAAGAAAATGCATCTATTACTTCTACTGAAATGGCCCGGCAGCTGTCTGTTAACAGACGAACAATTCAGAGAGGTTTGGATGTATTAAAGAGTAAAGGGACGATAGAGCGCAAGGGTGGTAAACGATACGGTTATTGGGAGGTTTACGAATAGTTTTCGCATTCCTATCGTACCATTACCAGACGGGAAATCCTGCAGGGATTTTTTTGAGGCATATCCGCACAAAACCGGCCTTGCCGGGGTGAAAATTTTTCTTTTTTTGAAAAGGGCAATCAGGTATAAAATGCCTTCATTTACAAATAATAGAATCACGACAGAATTTGCAGATGGAGGTATCATAAATTATGAAAGCTACAGGAATTGTACGCAGAATAGATGATCTGGGCAGAGTTGTGATTCCAAAGGAGATCCGTCGGACGCTCCGTATCCGGGAAGGCGACCCGCTGGAGATTTTTACCGACCGGGAAGGGGAAGTGATCCTGAAAAAATATTCCCCCATCGGGGAGCTTGGCGCCCTGGCGAAGCAGTATTCGGAGAGCCTGGCGCAGACGATGAACTGTACGGTGTGCATCACGGACACGGACCAGATCGTGGCGGCGGCGGGGAACGGAAAGAAGGAGCTCCAGGACAAATATATCAGCAAGGATCTGGAAAAGGTGATCCAGCAGAGGGAGCATATCCTTGCAAAGGCGGACAGCAACAAATTTATCCGGATCGCGGACGGCGACGTGGATTATCAGGAGGAGGCCGTGTGTCCGATCCTCTGCGAAGGGGACGTGATCGGTTCAGTGGTCTTTTTAAACCGGGATGAAAAGAAAAAAATGGGCGAGACGGAACAGAAGGTGGCCATGAGCGCGGCCGGATTTCTGGGACGGCAGATGGAACAGTAATATATACCTTATGAAACGGCCGAATGGCCATAACGGGGTGCCCTTGGGTATACCTTATGAAACGCTGCCGGCGGGCGGAAGGTGTCCGCCGGTAAAAATCAATGTCCCCGGAAGGGCATATTTTTTCGAAAGCCATCATAGACTGTATCAGTAGATACCGGTGAAGGTGGAATGGGAGGAGAAAGTATGGATAAAAAAAAGAAGGGGCAGGAGATTGAAAACCTGGTGATCTGGATGCTGAAATCCTTATTGTGCGCTTACATAATCAGCGGTCTTTTGCTGTTGCTTCTGACGTTTCTGCTTTATAAATTCAACATCAACGAGGGCAAGGTGGCGGCAGGGATCATCATGATCTACGTGGTATCCACCTTCGTGGGAGGATTTATCATCGGGAAACTGTCAGGCACCCGGAAATTTTTATGGGGGCTGACCTGCGGCATCCTTTATTTTGCCCTGCTTCTGCTGGTGTCGCTGGGAGTCTACCGTTCCCTGCAGGGGGACGGGGCAAACGTGGTGACCACGTTCCTGCTCTGCGCGGGAGGAGGGATGCTGGGCGGAATGATCTCATAGACCTCAGAAATGTCACGGAACAAAAAAGACGGATCGTCAGGCCCGGAAGGGGGTGCAGCAGCCTCCCGCCGGGCTTTTTCACGCTGCTTTGATTCCGGTCAGACAGCTTGGCCGGGCAACGGTTCCCGCCGGTCAGGTATTTTGATAATACATACGCATTTTTATGTTGACTTTAATCTGGTAAACTGCTAATATATAAAAGTGCTTTGCGCACAGACAGATGACAGAAACAAAGAATCGATACAATAAGGAGAAGATGAGAATGAAAAAGTTAGCTGCTATGATGTTGACACTGCTTATGATCGCTTCCCTGGCGGCATGCGGCAATTCCGGCAATTCGGACGATGCAGGGGATTCCAATGGAGATACGGCAGGCAGCGCTGCCGAAAGCCAGGAGGAAGACGGCGCTTCCGCTTCGGACAGCGATATGGCTTATGTGAAGGAGAAGGGAACGCTGGTCGTAGGGATCACGGAATTTGAGCCTATGGACTATAAGGATGAGAACGGAGACTGGATCGGCTTCGACGCGGATATGGCCAAGGCATTTGCGGAAAGCCTGGGCGTGGAAGTGGAGTTCGTGGAGATCGACTGGGACAACAAGATCATGGAGTTAGACGGCAAGACCATCGACTGCGTATGGAACGGCATGACCCTCACCAGCGAGGTGACCAGCGCCATGGAATGCTCCAAGGCTTACTGCAACAATGCCCAGATCGTGATTGTGCCCGCGGATGTGGCGGACAAGTATCAGGACAAAGACAGCTTGAAGGATCTGACCTTTGCGGTGGAGGCGGGAAGCGCCGGCGAGGAACAGGTCAGCGCATTGGAACTGGAATATACTGCCGTAAAGGCACAGTCCGATGCACTGATGGAGGTGGCTTCCGGTACATCCGGTGCCGCGGTTATTGACTCCCTGATGGCTGCCGCCATGGTAGGGGAAGGGACAGGCTACGGGGATCTGACTTACACAGTAGGGCTCAACAGCGAAGAATACGGCGTCGGTTTCAGGAAAGGTTCCGACCTTGCGGCGGCGCTCAATGAGTTCTTCGCGGAAAGCTATGGAGACGGCAGCATGATGGAAACTGCGGAAAAATACGGAGTGGATGCCGCAATCGTGGAGCAGTCTTAAGAGAGCAGGATACATACATGGAATTGATTTTAGAACAGATGCCGATTGTCATCCGCGCGCTGAACGTCGGCTTTATACAGACCTTAAAGCTGTTTTTTGTGACCCTGATCGGCGCATTTCCGCTGGGGCTTGTGATCGCCTTCGGCTCTATGTCCCGGTTTAAGCCGCTGAGCTTTGTCACCAAGATTATTGTCTGGATCATCAGGGGGACCCCTTTGATGATCCAGCTTCTGATCATCTATTATTTTCCCGGCCTTGTGCTTCATACCCCCATCTGGGGCGGCGGTGAGGGGGGCCGGTTTCTGGCGGCGGCGGTGTCCTTTATCCTCAATTACGCCTGCTATTTTTCCGAGATCTACCGGGGCGGCATTCAGGGCGTTCCTGTGGGCCAGGAGGAAGCAGGGCTGGTGCTTGGAATGACCAGGAGCCAGATCTTTTTCAAGATCACGCTGCTGCAGATGATCAAACGGATCGTTCCGCCCATTTCCAACGAGATCATTACGCTGGTCAAGGATACGTCCCTGGCGCGGATCATCGCGCTGCAGGAGATCATCTGGGCGGGACAGGCGTTCATGAAAGGCTCCCAGGGGATTTCCGGCGCCATCTGGCCCCTGTTTTTTACAGCGGTGTATTATCTGATCTGGAACGGAATCCTGACCATGCTGCTGGGACGGCTGGAAAAGAAGCTGGATTATTTCAGATAGGGAAGGAATGGAGAAGATGCCCATATTAGAAGTAGAACATATATGCAAATCCTTTGAACATACAGAAGTCTTGAAGGACATCAGCTTTTCCCTGGAGAAAGGGCAGGTGGTTTCCATCATCGGCTCTTCGGGAAGCGGGAAGACCACCCTGCTTCGGTGCCTGAACTTCCTGGAGCGGCCCGACAAAGGAATCCTGCGGGTCAACGGGGAGGTTTTGTTTGACGGGGATGATCCCCTGACCATGCAGGAGTCGGAGATCCGGAAAAAGCGCCTGCACTTCGGTCTTGTGTTCCAGTCCTTCAACCTGTTTCCCCAGTACACGGCCATGGAAAACGTCATGCTGGCGAAGGAACTGCTGGCAAAACAGCAGCCGGACTATAAGGCGAAAAAAAAGGAAATCCATGAGGAGATCGAGGAGCAGGCGAAATCCCTGCTGAACCAGATGGGGCTTTCCGACCGGAGGAACAACTATCCCCATCAGCTCTCCGGAGGCCAGTGCCAGCGGGTGGCCATTGCCCGGGCGCTTGCGCTGCAGCCGGATATCCTCTGCTTTGACGAGCCCACGTCCGCGCTGGATCCGGAGCTCACCGGGGAGGTCTTAAGAGTCATCCGGGAGCTGGCGGACCAGAACACCACCATGATCATTGTCACCCATGAGATGGCCTTTGCCCGGGATGTGGCGAACCAGGTGATCTTCATGGACGACGGATACATTCTGGAGCAGGGCGATCCGCAGCAGGTGTTTGAGCATCCGAAGGAGGAGCGGACACGCCAGTTTTTGTCAAGATTTACACAGGGTTAATCACAGGGAACCGCAGGGAAGCAGCACGGACATTTGGTATGTCCATGTATCGGATCTGCGGTTCCTGTTCCTTTTTTATATGCTTTTATATGGAGAAAAATGTCCGGGGGCGGGTTTTCCGTATTGATTTTCATGGGGGCATGTATTATAATCGTCCTGGAGACGGAACAGATTTCGGCGGCCATTTTGCGGTGGAAACCGGCCGCGGCCGGCAGGCAGTTCATCTGCCGGGCAGACCGGTTATAGAGTATGGAGGAGACAGATATGAGTATGGATCGCTATGTAAGCCCGCTTTCGGAGCGGTATGCCAGCAAGGAAATGCAGTACATTTTTTCACCGGACAAGAAGTTCCGGACATGGAGGCGGCTGTGGATTGCCCTTGCCGAGACGGAGAAGGAGCTGGGACTCAATATTACCCAGGAACAGATTGATGAGCTGAAGGCTCACGCGGATGACATCAATTATGACGTGGCAAAGGAACGGGAAAAAATGGTCCGCCATGACGTGATGTCCCATGTCTATGCCTATGGAGTGCAGTGCCCTAAGGCAAAGGGAATCATCCACTTAGGCGCCACCTCCTGCTATGTGGGGGACAATACGGATATCATCGTGATGTCCGAGGCATTGAAGCTGGTGCGCAAAAAACTGGTCAATGTGATCGCGGAACTGGCAAAGTTTGCGGAGGCCCAGAAAGACCAGCCCACTTTGGCGTTTACCCATTTCCAGCCGGCCCAGCCTACCACCGTGGGAAAACGGGCGACTCTCTGGATGCAGGAATTTGAGATGGACCTGGAAGACCTGAATTATGTGCTGGGCAGCTTAAAGCTCTTAGGCAGCAAGGGAACCACAGGTACCCAGGCCAGCTTTTTGGAGCTCTTCGACGGAGACCAGGAGCGGATTGAGCAAATCGACCCCATGATCGCGGAGAAGATGGGATTTTCGGCATGCTATCCGGTATCCGGGCAGACCTATTCCAGAAAGACCGATACCAGGGTGCTGGGCGTACTGGCCGGCATCGCTGCCAGCGCACATAAGCTTTCCAATGATATCCGTCTGCTGCAGCATTTGAAAGAAGTGGAGGAGCCCTTTGAAAAGACCCAGATCGGATCTTCGGCCATGGCCTACAAGCGAAACCCCATGCGCAGCGAGCGGATCGCCTCCCTCTCCCGGTATGTGATGATCGACGCCCTGAATCCGGCCGTCACCTCCGCCACGCAGTGGTTTGAGCGGACGCTGGATGATTCGGCAAACAAGCGGCTCAGCGTGCCGGAAGGCTTTCTGGCCATTGACGGAATCCTGGATTTGTGCCTGAATGTGGTGGACGGGCTGGTGGTCTATCCGAAGGTGATCGAGAAGCGGCTCATGTCGGAGCTGCCCTTCATGGCAACAGAAAATATCATGATGGACGCGGTGAAAGCAGGCGGCGACAGGCAGGAGCTCCACGAACGGATTCGGGAGCTTTCCATGGAAGCAGGGAAAAATGTAAAAGAGCGGGGCATGGACAACAACCTGCTGGAGCTGATCGCGGAGGACGCGGCATTCAACCTGAGTTTGGATGATCTGAAGAAGGCCATGGATCCTGCCAGATACGTGGGACGCGCCAGGGAGCAGGTGGATGCTTATCTGGAGCAGGTGATCCGTCCGCTTCTGGAGGAAAATAAAGAGCTTCTCGGCCTGAAGGCGGAGATCAACGTATAATCAGTCAGAAATGGAGATAAGAGATGAAAAAAGTAAGGACAAGATTTGCGCCCAGCCCTACAGGGAGGATGCATGTAGGAAATCTGAGGACGGCGCTTTATGCATATCTGATCGCAAAACATGAAGGCGGAGACTTTATTCTCAGGATTGAGGACACCGACCAGGAGCGGTTTGTGGAAGGGGCCCTGGAGATCATCTACCGGACCCTGGAAAAGACGGGACTGGTTCATGACGAAGGGCCGGACAAGGACAAAGGGGTGGGTCCCTATGTGCAGAGCCAGCGCCAGGCATCAGGCTTATATCTGAAATACGCGAAGCAGCTTGTGGAGCAGGGGGATGCCTACTACTGCTTCTGCGACAAGGAACGTCTGGACTCCCTGCGGACCTCGGTTTCCGCGGACGGAACGGACATCGTGGTGTATGACAAGCACTGCCTGGGACTGAAAAAGGAAGAGGTGGAAGCCAACCTTGCTGCGGGAAAGCCCTGGGTCATCCGGCTCAATGTCCCAAACGAGGGAGAGACCACCTTCCACGACGAGATCTACGGGGATATCACGGTGCCCAACCAGGAACTGGACGATATGATCCTGATCAAGTCGGACGGCTTTCCTACCTACAATTTTGCAAATGTGATCGACGACCATCTGATGGGGATCACCCACGTGGTGCGGGGCAACGAATATCTTTCCTCCGCGCCCAAGTACAACCGGCTGTATGAAGCCTTTGGCTGGGACGTGCCGGTGTACGTACACTGCCCGCTGATCACCGATGAGGAGCACAAGAAGCTGAGCAAGCGGTGCGGCCATTCCTCCTATGAGGATCTCATCGACCAGGGCTTTGTGTCGGAAGCGGTGGTAAACTATGTGGCGCTGCTCGGCTGGTGTCCGTCCGACAACCGGGAGATCTTCACGCTGCAGGAGCTGGTGGAGGCATTCGACTACACCCATATGAGCAAATCACCGGCCGTATTTGACACGGTGAAGCTGAAATGGATGAACGGGGAATATTTAAAGGCCATGGAAGAGGAACGCTTCTATGAGCTGGCGAAGCCTTATATCCGGGAAGCGGTTTCTAAAGACCTGGATCTGAAAAAGATCGCGGCGCTGGTAAAAACCCGGATCGAGATCTTACCGGATATCCGGGAGCAGATCGATTTCTTCGAGGCGGTTTTGGACTATGACCTGTCCATGTATACGCATAAGAAGATGAAGACCAGCCCGGAGACCTCCCTGGCCGTGCTAAAGGAGCTTTTGCCGGTACTGGAAGGGCAGGAGGATTTCACAAACGACGCGCTGTTTGAGACCCTGAAGGGTTACGCGTCGGAGAAGGGATACAAGATCGGCTACGTGATGTGGCCCATCCGCACCGCGGTTTCCGGGAAGCAGAACACCCCCGGCGGCGCTACGGAGATCATGGACGTGCTGGGAAAAGGGGAATCCTTAAAGCGCATCCGCGATGCCGTCGTAAAGCTGGAAGAAGCATAAGAGGGCACGTTGTGATCCGGCGGAGGAAAAGCAGGTAGAGAAAAAAGGAGCAGGAATTTATTTGAATGAGGCACAGAAACGGGCGGCTGCCCACGGAGAGGGTCCATGCCTTGTGCTGGCAGGACCGGGTTCAGGGAAGACCCTGACCATCGTAAACCGAGTCAAATATCTCATAGAGGAACGCAGAGTAAGACCAGAAGAAATTCTGGTCATTACTTTTACAAAATATGCCGCCCAGGAGATGCGGCTTCGGCTCAAGGCGCTGATGGAAGGCAGGCGGCTTTCGGTGACCATGGGGACCTTTCACGGGATCTACTACGGGATTTTGAAATGGGCCTACCGCCTGGGCCCTGAAAATATTCTTTCCGAAGAGGAGAAGTACCGGATGCTCCGGCAGATCGTGAGCAGGCAGGAGACGGAGATCTTCGACGAGGAAGAATTTCTGCAGGGGATCGCCACGGAGATCGGCGTTCTCAAGAACCGCCGCCAGGACCCCGGGGAATTTCAGCCGGGGCAATGCACGGCGGAAACCTTCTGCAGCATTTACCGGGAGTATGAGTCTATGCGCAAAGAAGCGAAAAAAATAGACTTTGATGATATGCTGGTTTTATGTTATGATCTATTCAAAAGGCGGCCGGATCTTTTGAAACGGTGGCAGGAGAAGTTCCGGTATATACTGGTGGACGAATTTCAGGATATCAATTTGGTGCAGTACGATGTGATCCGGATGCTTGCGGCGCCGGAACACAACCTGTTCGCAGTGGGGGACGACGACCAGTCCATCTACGGCTTTCGAGGCGCGGATGTGAAGCTGATGTTCCGGTTTTTAAAGGACTATCCGGAGGCAAAAAGGATGCTTCTGGACGTGAATTACCGCTCCGCGGCCAACATTGTGCGCCATGCCCTGCAGGTCATCGGCCACAATGAGGTCCGGTTTGAAAAGAAGATCCGGACCCAGAAGCCGGCGGGAACTCCGCTGCATATCCAGGAGACGCTGGATTCCGAGGACGAGGCCGCCTATGTGGTCTCGGAGATCCAAAAAAGGCTGGAGGAGGGAGTCCCCGGGGAGCAGATCGCCGTTTTGTTCCGGGTGCACACCGACGCGCGGGCGCTGGCCGGGCAGCTTGTGAAGCAGAAGATCCCGTTTTTCATGCGGGATTCCATGCCCGACCTTTACCAGCATTTTATCGCAAAGGACATCCGGGCCTACCTGCGCCTGGCAGGAGGCGGCAGGGACCGGGCGGACTTTCTGCAGGTCATGAACCGGCCGGTGCGCTACCTGTCCCGGGAGTCCCTGCCGGAGGGGCGTACCGTGGCCTTTGAGGATCTCAGGAAGTTTTACTGTGATAAGGAATGGATGCAGGACCGGATCGACCAGTTTGAGTGGGATTTAAAGATGCTGGAAAAAATGGCGCCCTATGCCGCAGTCCAGTATCTTCGGAAAAAGATGGGCTATGAGGACTACCTGCGGGGGTATGCAGAGTCGAAAGCCGTCCAGCCCTCAGAATATCTCGACGTGCTGGGGGAGCTGGAAGAATCCGCCAGGCCCTTTGCGTCCCGGGAGCAGTGGATTGACCATATGCAGGAATATACTCAGGCGCTGAAAGAGCAGAAGCAGAAAATACAGGAACAAAAAACAGGGGTCCGCCTGCTGACCATGCACGCCTCCAAAGGGCTGGAGTTTGACACCGTCCTGATCATCCAGGCAAATGAAGGCAGGATTCCCTACAAGCGGGCCTTAAAGGAGCAGGGTGCGGAGGAGGAGGAGCGGCGGCTCTTCTATGTGGCCATGACCCGGGCAAAGGAAGTGCTCAGGATCACCTATGTTACGGTAAAAAACGGCAGGGACGCTTCGCCGTCCCGCTTTGTAGAAGAACTGCTTCCCGAAAAAGGAGGACGCCCGGCCGGATGACCGGAATCCATGATTTTCCAGGAATAAAAGCAGGCTTCTATTGACAAACCTTCAAAACAGGTTAGAATAAAACTGGGAGGTATGATATGAAACAAAAAATATTCCGTATGTTTTTTCCGGCGCTTCTGGCCTGTTTTATGCTGGCCGGCTGTAAGAAGAGCGTAGGGACGCCGGAAGACAATGCCATCGTAGAGGAGGAACCCGGAGAAGAAGAGGAGGATACGGGGTATGTGTTCGGATATAGCTGTATCGACATGGACAACCCTTACTTCGACACTCTGCGGCGTTCCCTTGAAAATACATTGGGAGAAAATGAATACCGGCTGATCTCCAAAAATCCGGGCTCCGATGCCCAGGTGCAGGCTGCCCAGCTTCAGGAACTGATGGACGAAGGGGTGGACGCGGTCTTTCTGTGTCCGGTGGACTGGGAGGCTGTCACGCCGGCCCTGGAAGCGCTGCAGGAGGCCGGGATTCCGGTGATCAATATCGATACCCAGGTGAAGGAAGAAAGCCTGACCAAGGCATACATCGGCTCAGACAACCGGAACGCCGGATATGTCTGCGGGGAAGATCTGAAAAAACGCTGTCCCGGCGGCGGGAAGATCCTGCTTCTGGAATGCCCCTCCATAAATTCCATCAACGAGCGGATCACCGGTTTTGAACAGGCCATCGCGAATGCGGGCTTTGAGGTGCTGGACCGGGCGGATGTGAACGGAGAAAAGGAAAAGGCAAAGGAGGCGATGGGAGAATTTCTGGAAAAATATCCGAAGATCGATGGGGTGATGTGCGGGAATGACCAGGTGGCTTTAGGGGCCCTGGAGGCAGTCAAAGAATCCGGGCGCCAAGGCATCCGGATCTACGGCGTGGACGGTTCGCCGGATGTGAAGCAGGAGATCGCAAAGCCGGACAGCCCCATGACGGCAACCGGGGCGCAGTCGCCGATTCGGATCGGGAAAGCGGCGGCGGAGACCGGGATCGCGATCCTGGACGGGGAGAAGTTTGAAACAACGACTTATGAGGATACATTTCTGATCGACAAGGGAAACGTAGAGATGTACGGAACAGATGGCTGGCAGTAGGTAAAGGGCACTAGATCACTTGGAGGAAAGACTGATAGGAGGAAGGGCATATGAAGAAAGTGGAAGGATACCCGCAGCCGTTGGGTGTGACGATCAAGCAGGACAAGGTGAATTTTGCAGTTTCCGTTTCATCCGGAAAGAAATGTGAGCTTCTGCTCTATCGTGCAGGAAAGACAGAACCGGCTCAGGTGTATGAGATGCCGGAGGAAGAAGGACTGGGGGAAATCCGCTTTCTGGCAGTGGAAGGACTGGATGTGCAGAAATATGAATACAATTTCCGGATCAATGAAAAAGTCGTGCTGGATCCGTATGTACGGGAGCTGGCCAGAACCAGAAAATTCGGGGAAGTGCCCGACGCAGACCTGCACCGGGTGCGGGGACGGTTTCCCACATCCTTCTACGACTGGGAGGGAGACCATATATTGAAGCTGCCCTTTGAGGAGGTGGTGGCGTACAGCCTTCATGTCCGCGGGTTTACAAAGCATTCTTCCTCCGGGGTGAAACAGAAAGGGACCTTTGCCGGGATCGTGGAGATGCTGTCCTATCTGCAGGAGCTGGGGATCAACCAGATCCAGTGTATGCCCATCTACGAATTTGACGAGTCTTTCGGAAGCCGGCTGAATTACTGGGGCTACGGAGGCGGTTATTACTTCGCGCCCAAAGCGGCCTACAGCGCGTCGGGCCATGCCGCGTCGGAGCTCAAGGACATGGTGAAGGCGTGCCACAGAGCCGGGATCGAGGTGGTGCTGGAGATGCCCTTCGAGGAGGGGATTCAGACCCAGACCGCCATCGAATGCCTCAAATATTATATGCTGGAATATCACATCGACGGATTCGTGATCAATCCCTACAATGTGTCATGGGACTGCCTGACCCGGGATCCGCTGCTGAAAGGAACCAAGATCATGCAGAAGGATGAAGGGTTCCAGAATACCATGCGGCGGTTCCTGAAAGGGGACGAGGATATGGTGAATCCGGTGATCCATGCCCTGCGCCTGAACACCAACGCCAATGGAAAGTGCAACTATATCACGACCCATACCGGGTTTACACTGAATGACCTGGTGTCCTATGAGGCGAAGCACAACGAGGCCAACGGGGAGCGCAACCTGGACGGCCCCAATTACAATTACAGTTGGAACTGCGGGGCGGAAGGGCCCAGCAGGAAGCGCTATATCGTAAAGCTTCGGAAAAAGCAGATTCAGAATGCCCTGCTTCTCCTGCTCACGGCGCAGGGGACGCCCTGCCTTCTCGCGGGAGACGAATTTTGGAATACCCAGAAAGGGAACAACAACGTGTACTGCCAGGACAACGAGACATCCTGGCTGGACTGGAGCAGACTGAAACGGGACGACAGCCTGTTTCAGTATGTGAAAACGCTGATCGCGTTCCGCAAGGCCCACCCATCCCTCCGCCAGAAGTCCCCGCTGACCGGGACGGACCGGAACGGATGCGGGCTGCCGGATGTGTCCTACCACGGGGAAAACGCGTGGCAGGTGCCTGCGGAAGTTTACAGCCGCCAGTTGGGGGTGCTCTACTGCGCGGCCGGGGAAGAGGAGGATTACTGCTTTATCGCCTACAATATGCACTGGCTGAAGCACTCCTTCGCGCTGCCGGCGCTGCCTAAGAACCGGGAGTGGCATCGGGTGATCGGGACGGAGGAGGACGCCGCGGGCAGGCAGGAGGAAGACCAGAAGCGGATCGAACTGCAGGCGCGCAGCATTGTGGTCCTGACCGGAGAGCAGAAAGCGGCCGGGAAGGCAAAGTGATATGGAAAGAGAGTGGTTGATATGATCAAAGCGGCTGCGCATTTTCGCACCATCACAAAGCATAAAATGCTGGTCATGAAGGAGTGCTTCCAGGTGGGTCTCTACCGCCAGGGGCTTCTCCATGACCTGTCAAAATATACATGGACGGAGTTCCGGGTGGGATGCCGGTTCTACCAGGGCAGCCAGAGTCCCAACAACGCGGAGAGGAAGGCAAAGGGCTGCTCCCTGGCATGGCTGCACCACAAGGGAAGGAATAAGCACCACTATGAATACTGGGTGGACTACGGGCTGGACGGAACGAAGCGTCTGATCGGGATGCGGATGCCGGTGAAGTACGTGGTGGAGATGTTTTTGGACCGGATCGCGGCCTGCAAGGTGTATAAGGGGAGTGCGTACCGGGATTCTGATCCCCTGGACTACTTCCGCAAGGGCGGCACCGACGACTATGTGATGCATGAGGAGACGAAAAAGCTTCTCACCGGGCTGCTGCGTATGCTGGCAGAAAAAGGGGAGGAGTTTACCTTCCGCTATATCCGGGAGAACGTGCTTGGAAAACGGAAAGGGATCGGGGGGATACTTGGAACCGTAAAAGCACCCAGGATACACAGGAGATATATACAGGTATGAACAGGAAAAGAAAAATCATCTCTGAAATCTTAGACTGGTCCAGGACGATCCTCATTGCCCTTATCGTGGGATTTGCGGCCAGCAAGGTATTGATCACCAGCGCCCAGGTTCCCACCGGCTCCATGGAGGATACGATCATGCCCGGAAGCCGGCTGATCATCAACCGGATTGCCTATGCGGTATCAAAGCCTAAGCGGGGGGATATCATCGCGTTCTATTTTCCGGACGATGAGGAAACGGTGTACCTGAAAAGGATCATCGCGCTGCCCGGGGAGACGGTTGAGGGAAAGAACGGCAATGTTCTGGTGGACGGAGAGCCTTTGGAGGAGGATTACGTGACGGAGGAGATCGACAGCGACTTCGGCCCCTATTATGTACCGACGGACATGTATTTTGTGATGGGGGATAATCGGAACGATTCCTGGGATTCCCGTTTTTGGGATCATAAGTTTGTGGCGAAAAAGAAGATCATCGGAAAGGCGGAGATGGAATATTTTCCGAAGATCAAGCTTCTGTTCTGAGCCATCATGCAATATATATACACAAAGGAGGAGAACAGTATGGCAAAGTATGTAATGGCCCTGGATTCGGGGACGACGAGCAACCGCTGCATCCTGTTTAACGAGAGGGGCGAGATGTGCAGTGTGGCCCAGAAGGAGTTCACGCAGCATTTCCCAAAACCGGGATGGGTAGAGCATGAGCCGGGAGAGATCTGGTCTACCCAGCTTGCGGTGGCAAGGGAGGCCATGACGAAGATCGGGGCTTCGGCGGAGGACATTGCGGCCATCGGGATCACGAACCAGCGGGAGACCACCATCGTATGGGACAAGAATACGGGGCAGCCGGTCTATCCGGCCATTGTCTGGCAGTGCCGGAGGACCTCGGAGTACTGCGACAGCCTGAAGGAAAAGGGGCTGACGGAAAAGTTCCGGGAGAAAACAGGACTTGTGATCGACGCCTATTTTTCAGGAACCAAGGTAAAATGGATTCTGGACCATGTGGAAGGGGCGCGGGAGCGGGCCGAGAAGGGGATGCTCCTTTTCGGTACGGTGGAGACATGGCTCATCTGGAAGCTGACCAGGGGGGCGGTGCATGTGACGGATTATTCCAACGCGTCCCGTACCATGCTTTTCAACATCAACACTCTGGAGTGGGACGAGGAGATCTTAAAAGAGCTGGGAATCCCCAGAAGCATGCTGCCCCAGGCCAGGGCATCCAGCGAGATCTACGGGGAGACAGACCCCAGCTTTTTCGGCGGGCGGATTCCCATTGCAGGGGCGGCGGGAGACCAGCAGGCGGCATTGTTCGGCCAGGCATGCTTTGACCAGGGGGAGGCAAAGAACACCTACGGGACGGGCTGTTTCCTTCTGATGAATACAGGCAGCAAGCCGGTGTTCTCCAAAAACGGCCTGGTGACCACCATCGGCTGGGGCATCGGCGGAACAATCACCTATGCGCTGGAAGGATCCATTTTTGTGGCCGGGGCTGCGCTGCAGTGGCTTCGGGATGAGCTGCGCCTCATTGATTCGGCTGCGGACAGCGAATATTTTGCCCAGAGGGTGAAGGACACCAATGGCTGCTATGTGGTTCCGGCATTTACCGGACTGGGCGCCCCGTATTGGGACCAGTACGCCAGAGGCACCATCGTGGGCCTGACCCGTGGGGTCAACAAATACCATATCATACGGGCCACGCTGGAATCCCTGGCATACCAGGTGAACGACGTGCTGGAAGCGATGAAGGCGGATTCCGGGATGGATCTGTCCTCCCTGAAGGTAGACGGAGGAGCCAGCGCCAATGACTTTCTCATGCAGACCCAGGCAGACTTAAGCAGCGCTCCGGTGAACCGTCCCAGATGCGTGGAGACCACCGCCATGGGTGCGGCTTATCTGGCGGGGCTTGCGGCAGGATACTGGAAGGACATTGAGGATGTGAAGCGAAACTGGGCCACCGACAAGATCTTTGTTCCGGCCATTGATTCCGAAAAACGGGAGCAGATGCTGGAAGGCTGGAAGCGGGCCGTGGCGTGTTCTTACGGCTGGGCCAGGAAGGACGGATAGGCCGGGCAGCCGGACGATAGGAGAGTTGTGATGTTTGGTTATATTACGGTTTGCGAGCCGGAACTGAAAGTGAAGGATCTGCGGAGATACCGGGCGTATTACTGCGGCCTGTGCAGGTCCCTGAAAGAAAGGTACGGGAGCCTGGGGCAGATGACTCTGAGCTATGATATGACATTCATTGTCGTACTTCTGAACTCCCTCTACGAATCCCAACTGAAAAGCTCCTCCCGCAGGTGCAAGACCCACCCGGTGAAAAAGCAGGACATGCTCCAAAGCGAGATTACGGACTATGCGGCGGACATGAACGTGATCCTGACCTATTACCATCTCCGGGACGACTGGCAGGACGAGAGGAAGCCGGGGAGCCTGCTGGGGCTTCACGGGCTGGGCCCCAGGGCGAAAAAAGCGGCCCGCCGGTATCCCAGGCAGTCTAAGGCGATGTACCGGGAGCTGAAAAAGCTGGAGCGTATGGAAGCGGCAGAAAGCACCCATCTGGATGAGGCGGCAGGGTGCTTCGGCCGGCTGATGGAAGAGGTGCTTGTGTACAGGGAGGACGCCTGGGAGGAGAGCCTGCGCAGGATGGGCTTCTTCCTGGGAAAATTTATCTATATCATGGACGCCTACGAGGATCTGGAAAAGGATAAGGCGCAGGGCAATTACAATCCCCTGAGAGCGCTGAGCCGGAAGCCGGACTATGAGACACGCTGCCGGGAGATCCTCTGCATGATGATCGCGGAGAGCACGGCGGCTTTCGAACACCTGCCCTGCCTGCAGGACGCGGATATCCTGCGCAATATACTGTACACGGGAGTCTGGAGACGGTACAACCGAATCCAGGAAAAAAGGAAAGAGCAAGAAGAAACATGAACCAGTCAAGCTTAACAACCGGAAACATTACAAAATCCCTGCTGCGGTTTGCGTTTCCCATGATGGTGGGAAACCTGCTGCAGCAGCTTTATAATATCGTGGATACGCTGATCGTGGGCCAGTTCCTTGGGAAAGAGGCGCTTGCGGCGGTGGGATCTTCGTATTCGCTGATGACCTTTCTTACCTCGATCCTGCTGGGGCTGTGCATGGGGAGCGGCGTCTGCTTTTCCATCTGCTTCGGGAAGAGGGAATATGACCGGATGAAGTCCGGTATTTTTATGTCCTTTGTGATGATCGGAGGGGCCGCCCTTTTACTGAGCGCTGCCGTGTTCGCCGGAATGGATTTGATTTTAAAAGCCCTGCAGGTGCCGGGGGATGTGTACGGGCTGATGAGGGACTATCTCTGGGTGATCTTCTGGGGGATTGCCGCCACCTTCCTGTACAACTTTTTTGCGTCCCTGCTGCGTGCGGTCGGAAATTCCGTTGTCCCCCTGCTGTTTCTGGGGATCGCGGCTTTGTCCAACATCGGGCTGGACCTGCTCTTTATCATCTGTTTCCACCGGGGCGTGCGGGGGGCTGCGGAGGCCACGGTTCTGTCCCAGTACGGGGCGGGGGTTGGGATCATGGTGTATACAATGATACAATTTCCGCAGCTTCGACTGAAGCGGGAAAATCTGAAATGGCAGCCGGAAATTTTAAAAGAAATATTTCAGTTGTCCTTTCTGACCTGCATCCAGCAGTCGGTGATGAACTTCGGAATCCTGATGATCCAGGGGCTGGTGAACAGCTTCGGGGCGGTGGTCATGGCGGCGTTTTCCGTGGCGGTGAAGATCGATACCTTTGCCTATATGCCGGTGCAGGACTTCGGAAATGCGTTTTCCACCTTTGTGGCGCAGAATTACGGGGCCGGAAAAACGGAGCGTATCCGGGAGGGCATCCGAAGCGCCGTAAAGACCGCCTTTTTCTTCGGGGCGTCGGTGAGCGCGCTGGTCTTTGTCTTTGCGCGGCAGTTGATGCTGATCTTCGTGAATCCACGGGAAACGGAGATCATCCGGGAAGGCGTGGAATATCTGCGGATCGAAGGCAGTTTTTATTATCTGATCGGTTTTTTATTTCTCTGCTACGGATATTACCGCGCCGTCAAACGTCCCGGCATGTCCCTGGTGCTGACGGTGATCTCTCTGGGAACCCGGGTTGCGCTGGCGTATATCCTGTCCGCCGTTCCCTGGATCGGCGTGACCGGGATCTGGGCCTCCGTCCCCATCGGATGGCTTCTGGCCGACCTGGCGGGATACCTGTATTACAGGCGTGCCAGGATAGAATAGTTTCAGTTCGCGGCGGTTTGTGAACTGTAAGATAAAATAACCTTCTGTCTGGACATTTCGGTGATTTTATTATATGATGATAATCGTGTAAGATCAGATATAGAGGAGAAAAGATATGAATAAAAATCCATATGAAGTGCTTGGGATTCCGTCAAACGCATCGGATGACGAGGTGAAAAGGGCGTACAGAGATCTAACGAGAAAGTACCACCCGGACGCGAACGTCAATAATCCGCTTGCGGATCTGGCGGAGGAAAAGTTCAAGGAAGTACAGGAAGCCTATGATACGATCATGAAGCAGCGGGAGCATGGCGGCTACAGCTATGGCTACGGCTCCCAGGGGAGCGCTTCCCAGGGCGGCTGGAACCAGTCCTATGGGGGTTCCGGTTCTCAGCAGAACCCTCAGATGCAGTCCGTGTATCATTATCTGAATGCAAGACAGTACCGGGAGGCGCTGAACGTACTGAGCGGGATGCCCAACCGGACGGCGGAGTGGTATTATCTGAGCGCCGCGGCCAACGCGGGGATCGGCAACAATATCATGGCCCGCGACCATGCCGGGCAGGCAGTGAATATGGAGCCCAATAACCTGCAGTACCGCCAGCTTCTGAACCAGTTGGAATGGAGCGGGCAGAGGTATCAGAACTATCCTTACGGAGGCGGCTACGGCATGGGCGGAAATTCCTGCGGTACGGGAAATATGTGCTGCGACCTCTGCATTGCGGACCAGATTTGTGAATGTATGGGAGGAGACCTTTGTTCATGCATGTAAAGGCAAAGAAAATGGCGTTCGGCGGGCTTTTGCTGGCGCTGACGGTGATCTGCATGATCCTGGGCAGCGTCATCGAGACAGGCACCCTGTTCCTCTTAGGGGCGGCATCCTTTTTTGTGGGCATTATTTTCCGGGAGTTTGGAAGGCGTACCGGAGCCGCGTTCTACCTGGCCGGGGTCCTGCTGGGATTGATTTTGGCGCCCAACAAATTCTACGTGGCCACCTATGGGGCAATGGGGTTCTATATTCTGGCCATAGAAACGGCCTGGGAGCGGCTGGGCAGATGGAATCTTCCGATTCAGAAAAAAACGCGCGTATTTCTGGGCATCCGGTATGCGGTCTTTAACCTTTTGTTTGTCCCGGCGGTGCTGTTTCTGCAGGATCTGCTGTTTGCAGGAGAATTACCCGTGCAGATGACGGCAGTGATTTTAGCGGCGGGCCAGGCGGGACTGTTTCTGTATGACAGCGCGTACGGATATGTACAGAGGGAACTGTGGGGAAAGATGAGAGGGCGCCTGTTTCGCGAATAGGAAACCGGCTGCCCTCATCAGAAACCGGCTACAGCAATGCGCCGTATATCATGGCGTCCAGGGCGTTGAGATCTTCCTCACTGATGGTCTGGACCTTGTCTGCGTTGGGCTGGATATGCAGGGTGATCGTTTCCGGGGTCCCGTATTTGGGGGAAGACAGCCTGGGGGTGATAAGCTGGTACATCTTTTCATAGAGAAACTGGTGGATCTCTTCATCGTTGGTCAGGGTCTTGGAATCCGCTTCGGCGAGGGCGTCGATCAGGCTCTGGTCAATGCCGTCGAACATGGCGAAGGGCTCCGCGGTGACCTCCACGGAAAATCCGTCCCCGTCCTCTTTGGCCTCTCCGACTGTGATTTTGCAGAGGGCATTGAGATCTGTGAAAAGCTGCCGGTATTTGTCCCTTAGCTCTGTGCTGATCGAGGCGCCGCCGACTTTTGTGGTGTTCAGAACCGCGTTGAGACCGTTTTCATGGATCTGCGACGCTTCGTATTCCTCACACTTCTTATATTCCATATAACCGCTGTAATCCGCTTTGTAGCGGGCATCTATAACGGCCTGTGTATAGACCGGGACATCCTCCAGGGTCATTTTTTTGCCGCACCCGCCAAGCAGTACAGAACAGCAGATGCCAACTATGGTGATCAGTGATAACTTTTTTTTCATCAGAACCTACCTCCATTTGTGATCAAATCCTATTTCGGGTTTCCGGTTATTACCATATCATAAATGAGCGCCTGATTCAAGAACAAAGCAGACGCGTCATCCAATCTTAATGAAAGTGAGAAGCAAAAATGAGACTATACACGGCGCCCTTAGAGGGGATCACGGGACATGTGTTCCGCACCGCGCTGAACGAATGCTTCGGGCCGGCGGATAAATATTTTATCCCGTTTATCAAGCCCAACCAGCGGGGGCATTTCAGTTCCAGGGAGAAGGAGGACATACTGCCGGAACATAACCAGGGCATGTACGCGGTTCCGCAGATCCTGACAAATTCCGTGGACGATTTTGTGCGTACTGCGGAAAAACTGCAGTCATACGGGTATCGGGAGATCAACCTGAACCTGGGCTGCCCCTCCGGTACAGTGGTGTCCAAGGGGCGGGGATCCGGATTTCTGGCCTTTCCCGATGAGCTGGACCGGTTTCTGGACGGGGTGTTTGCACAGACGGAGGCGGAGATCTCCATCAAGACAAGGATCGGAAAGGACAGCCCTGAGGAGTTTGGCAGGCTTCTGGAGATCTACGGCAAATATCCGGTGAAGGAGCTGATCATCCACCCCAGGATTCAGAAAGATCAGTACAAATACAGTCCACGTTGGGAGGTGTTCCGGGAAGCATGCCAAAAAAGCCGGATTCCGCTGTGCTATAACGGGGATTTGTTTTCGGCGGAGGCGTACCGGCGCGCCGCGGCCGCGTTCCCGGAGGTGGACACCTGGATGTTTGGAAGGGGGCTTCTGATGAATCCGGGGCTGTGCCGGGAGATCCGGCAGGGAATCGGGCTTGACAAGGAGACGCTGCGGCGTTTCCATGACAAGCTTTACGGGGATTATCAGGGGGTGCTGCCGGGAGCCAAGACGGTCCTGTTTAAGATGAAGGAGCTGTGGAGCTTTCTGGCCCCGGCCTTTACCGACTGCCATAAGTATGCCAAGCGGATCAAGAAGGCGGAAAAGCTGCCCGTATATGAGGCGGCGGTAAATGATCTGTTTGCGGAGCAGTCCCTTGAAGTGCATGAGCCTTAAGAGATACATTTTTTTGCGGATGCGGTCATATATTGATACGAAAGCATGTAAGTGTGAGGTTTACCGTGCAGGAATTTATGATCTACATCATGAACACATATGGATATCTGGGAGTCTGCTTTCTGATCGCGGTGGAAAATCTGTTTCCGCCCATCCCATCGGAGGTGATCCTGACATTCGGGGGCTTTATGACTACATATACCAGGCTGACGGTTCCCGGGGTGGTGATCTTTTCCACCCTGGGCTCCACCATCGGGGCGCTGATCCTGTACTGGGTGGGGACGGCGCTGACTCCGGAAAAGCTGGAGAATCTGACAAACGGAAAACTGTTCCGCCTGCTGGGCTTTGAGAAGGAAGAGGTGGAACAAACCATCGGATGGTTTGAAAAGCACGGGAAAAAAGCGATCCTGTTCGGGCGCTGCATTCCGATCATCCGAAGCCTGGTATCGGTGCCCGCCGGGATGGCCCAGATCGAGATACCGTTGTTTCTCGTATACACGGTCATCGGAAGCACGGTATGGAATATCATCCTGGTCTGCTTAGGCGCTGCGCTGGGCGCGTCCTGGGAGACCGTGCTCGTATATCTGGACCGATATTCCGCAGTGATCCGTCTGCTGCTCTTTGCAGGAACCGGGGTTCTTCTGTTTCGCTACGGGAAGAAAAAATGGGAGGGAAGAAAGAGGGCGCGGTAGTTTGGAAAACGGTTTTTGGAGAAAAAACAGAAACTGCCCCTTTGAAAGCCCTTCAGAAGATGTTATAATCAGGTTTACAGCGGCAAATATAAAAAAACACGATATAGAAGAGAGGTATACTATGAGCAAGTTTGAGTCTATGGAATCCGGCAGTGCCAACCAGTGGGGGCTGCCGGAGCTGGATGCGTATGAGCGGGTCCTTGCGGAGGATCTGGCGGATTTAAAATCAAAAGGGTATCTTCTGCGGCACAAAAAAAGCGGCGCGCGGGTTTTGCTGATGGCCAATGAGGATGAGAACAAGGTATTCGCCATCGGCTTTCGGACCCCGCCCTCGGACTCCACGGGCGTTCCCCACATCATGGAGCATTCCGTGCTGTGCGGTTCTAAGGACTTTCCGGTGAAGGACCCGTTTGTAGAGCTGGTGAAAGGATCTCTGAACACCTTCCTGAATGCCATGACCTATCCCGATAAGACGGTGTATCCGGTGGCAAGCTGCAATGACAAGGATTTTCAGAACCTGATGCACGTCTACATGGACGCGGTCTTTTATCCGAATATCTACCGGCATCCGGAGATTTTCCGGCAGGAGGGCTGGAGCTACCACCTGGATGATGTGCAGGGGCAGCTCTCCTACAACGGAGTGGTGTACAATGAGATGAAGGGGGCGTTCTCCTCGCCGGAAGGCGTGCTGGACCGGATGGTGTTAAACTCCCTGTTCCCGGATACCTCCTATGCAAATGAGTCCGGCGGCGACCCGGA
The DNA here is from genome assembly GCF_003885045.1 of Schaedlerella arabinosiphila. Taxonomy (GTDB): domain Bacteria; phylum Bacillota; class Clostridia; order Lachnospirales; family Lachnospiraceae; genus Schaedlerella; species Schaedlerella arabinosiphila. The sequence goes on from NZ_RHJS01000002.1 coordinate 1,597,216, forward strand.
CGTGATCCCGGAGCTGACCTATGAGCAGTTCCTGGATTTCCACAAAACATATTACCACCCGTCCAACAGCTATATCTATCTCTACGGAAATATGGATATGGCCGAAAAGCTGGAATGGCTGGATGAGAACTACCTGTCGGCCTTTGACCAAAAGGAAGTGGATTCCGCGATCCGTTACCAGGAGCCCTTTGAGCAGATGCGGGAGGTGGAGATGGAGTACTCCATTTCCAGCGAGGAGCCGGAAGAGGACAACACCTTCCTTTCCTACAACAAGGTGATTGGGACAAGCCTGGATGAAAAGCTGTACCTGGCCTTCCAGGTGCTGGATTACGCGCTTTTGTCCGCCCCGGGGGCGCCCTTAAAAAAAGCGCTGGTGGAATCCGGCATCGGAAAGGACATCATGGGGTCCTACGACAACGGCATCTATCAGCCCATCTTCTCCGTGATCGCGAAAAACGCGAACCTGGAACAGAAGCAGGCGTTTATTGATACGGTGGAAAATACACTCCGGGAGATCGCGGAAAAGGGGATAGACAAGAAAGCGCTGGAGGCGGGGATCAACTACCACGAGTTCCGGTTCCGGGAGGCGGATTTCGGCAGCTATCCCAAGGGGCTGATGTACGGCCTGCAGTTGTTTGACAGTTGGCTCTACGACGAGACGAAGCCCTTTATCCATATGCAGGCGATCCCCCTCTTCGAATTTCTAAAAGAGCAGGTGGGCACCGGGTATTTCGAGGGGCTCATCCAGAAGTGGCTTCTGGACAACACTCACGGCTCCATTGTGGTTGTGAAGCCGGAGCGGGGCAGGACGGCGCGCCTGGACCAGGAGCTGGAGGAGCGTCTGGAAGCCTATAAGAACAGCCTCACCGAGGCAGAGCTGGAAAAGCTGGCGGCGGACACGAAGGCGCTGGAAGATTTTCAGGAGGGCGAGGACTCTCAGGAGGACCGGGAGAAGATTCCGATCCTCAGCCGGGAGGACATTTCCAGGGAGATCGCGCCCATCTATAATGAAGTGAAAGAGGTGGAGGGAATCCAGCTTGTGCATCACCGGATCGACACAAACGGCATCGGGTACGTGACCCTGATGTTTGACCTGTCCGGCGTGCCCGAGGAAAAGCTGCCCTATGTGGGGATGCTCCAGGCAGTGCTGGGGATCATTGATACGACCCATTACGAATACGGGGAGCTGTTCAACGAGATCAATGTGCATACAGGCGGCATCGGGACTTCCCTGGAAATGTACCCGGATGTACAAAACGTAAAGGAAAAGGCGTTTTGCGCCACCTTTGAGATCAAGGGCAAGGCCCTGTATCCGAAGATGGAGATTTTGTTCCGGATGATGCAGGGAATCCTGATGGAGTCCAGGCTGGACGATGAAAAGCGGCTCAAGGAGATTCTTGCCATGCTCAAATCCAGGCTGCAGATGAGCTTCCAGTCCTCCGGCCATACGACGGCGGCGCTGCGTGCCCTGTCCTATTCCTCCCCCATCTCCAAGTTCAAGGACGATACGGATGGGATCGGCTACTACCAGGCCGTGAAGGAAGCGGAGGAGCATTTTGAGGAACAAAAAGAAACACTGATCCAAAACCTGAAAGAGATCGCGTCCCACATCTTTCGGTGGGATAACCTGATGGTCAGCCTGACCTGCGGAGAAGAAGGTCTGGATGCAGTCTGCCGGGAGCTTTCCGGGATGAAGGACAGGCTCTATGCGGCAGGAGAGAAGGAGGAATCCAGGTGCATCCTGCACTGTACGAAACAAAACGAGGGCTTTAAGACCTCCTCCAAGGTGCAGTATGTGGCAAGGGTGGGCAACTTTATCGACGGCGGCGCCGATTACAGCGGCACCCTGCAGATCTTAAAGGTGATCTTAAGCTACGGCTACCTGTGGCAGAATATCCGGGTCAAGGGCGGGGCATACGGATGTATGTGCAACTTCAACCGGATCGGGGAAGGCTATCTGATCTCTTACCGGGACCCGAACCTGGAAAAGACCATGGAGGTCTACGAGGGCGTGGTGGATTATCTGAAAAACTTCACGGTCAATGACCGGGACATGAACAAATATATCATCGGCACCATCAGCAATATAGACCGGCCCATGACGCCTTCCGCCAAGGGAGACCGTTCCATGAACCTGTATATGAACCACGTGTCCGCGGAGATGATCCGCAGGGAGCGGATGGAGGTGCTGCATGCCGGACAGGAGGACATCCGCAGGCTCGCGCCGGTGGTGGAGGCATTGCTTCGCGCAGACCAGCTCTGTGTGATCGGAAGCGAGGAAAAGATCGAGGCTCAAAAAGAACTGTTTGGAGAAGTGAAGACGCTGTTTTAAGAGAAAGGAACAGAGGATGAAGGAAAATTACAAATCGGGCTTTGTGACACTGATCGGGCGTCCCAACGTGGGAAAATCCACGCTGATGAATACCCTCATCGGACAGAAGGTGGCCATCACCTCCAACAAGCCCCAGACTACCAGAAACCGGATTCGGACCGTGCTGACCACAGAGGAGGGGCAGATCGTGTTCGTGGATACGCCGGGAATCCATAAGGCGAAGAACAAGCTGGGGGAATATATGGTCACCATCGCCAGAAATTCCCTGGATGATGTGGACGAGGCGCTCTGGCTGGTGGAGCCCTCCACGTTTATCGGAGCCGGGGAGCGGCACATCATCGAACAGCTGAAAAAAATCAACACCCCGGTGGTGCTGGTGATCAACAAGATCGACATGGTAAAAAAGGAAGAGGTCCTGGCATGTATTGATGCGTACCGGAAGGAATATGACTTTGCGGAGATCGTCCCGGTCTCCGCCCGGAGCGGGGAGAACACAAAAGAGCTGCTTGGGGTAATCATGCAGTACCTTCCCTACGGGCCCCAGTTTTACGACGAGGAGACGGTGACGGACCAGCCGGAGCGGCAGATCGTGGCGGAGCTGATCCGGGAGAAAGCGCTCCACTGCCTGGAGGAGGAGATCCCCCACGGCATTGCGGTTGCCATCGACCGGATGAAGATGCACAACAAGGTCATGCACATTGACGCTACGGTGATCTGCGAGCGGGACTCCCACAAGGGAATCATCATCGGAAAGCAGGGCGCCATGCTGAAAAAAATCGGAAGCACGGCCCGGTTTGAGATCGAGAGGATGTTAGGCTGCAGGGCCAATTTGAAGCTCTGGGTGAAGGTGCAGAAAAATTGGCGGGACAGCGACTATATGATGAAAAATTTCGGATACACCGACGACGAGATGTAAGCCGCCAGCAGGGGCATCCTTAAAAAAGGGCTGTCAAGGGGGAAACCCTGGAAAAGCGCTGCCAGATTTTACGAGGTATAGCCCCGGAGGAAATCGGAAAACCTAAACAATAACACAGGGTGTTTTTTGCGAAAAGCCTGCCGCGGCGGCGGGCCGGGAAAGATGGAACAAAAAACGCCCGGACAGATGAAGAGGTGATCCGATGGAGCAGAGATACTGGGAGCAGTTTACGAAGACAGGCGGGGTCTGTGACTATCTGGAATATAAGATGGAAGTATACGGACACGGTGAAAACCAAAAACAGGCAGGCAGAGAGAAGCAGCGGGTGCGGAAGAATCCGGAATCCGTGATCATACCGCTGTACAAACAGGAAGATGATACGGCGTAAGATCCCTTCGGGGCGGTCTTTTTAATGCAGACATTAGGCTGGAGCCACTGCACTAGAGCGTATCATTGCCGGCGGCCAGGAAGGAAGTGCCGGCAGGGGCGAGGATTTTGAATGAGATAACGGTAACTGGCATGGTGCTTTCTACGGCACCGGTGGGAGAATATGACAGGCGGGTCGTGATCCTGACCAGGGAGCAGGGGAAGGTGGCCGCCTTTGCCAGAGGGGCGAGGAAACCCAACAGCCCCCTGGTAGGCGCCGTCAATCCCTGTTCTTTCGGGGAATTTGACCTGTATGCGGGGCGGTCGTCCTATACGATTAGATCCGCCCGGATCTCCAACTATTTCGGGGAACTGCGGGAGGACATGATCGGCGCCTACTATGGATTCTATTTTCTCGAATTTGCGGATTTTTATGCAAAGGAAGGGAATGACGAGCGGGAAATGTTAAAGCTTCTGTATCAGACGATGCGGGCACTCCTCAATAAGAAGATCCCCAACCGTCTGATCCGGTACATATTCGAGCTGCGGGCTCTGTGCATCAACGGGGAAGGCCCCCAGGTGTTCGCCTGCGTTTCCTGCGGGGATCAGAAGCATCCCGCACTGTTCAGCGTGAAAAAGGGCGGGCTTGTGTGTGCCGGCTGCAGGGCGGATACGGCGGACGGGATGGAGCTGGATACGTCCACGCTGTACTGTATGCAGTACGTGGAGAGCAGCACCATCGAAAAGCTCTATACCTTTGTGGTCAGCGATTCTGTGCTGGAAGAACTGGGACGGGCCATGGAGCGGTATATGGACGTGTACGTGGACAAGAAATTCAAATCGCTGGAGATATTGGAGACGCTGCTGTAAGGCAGAGGTTACGATTTACAGCCATTTCGCACACATGCGCAGAAACAGGCGGAGTTAAAATTATAGATGGTGCATCTTTACAAATCTGAGCGGAATCGTTATAATGACTATGGTTTATATAGTAGAAGATGAAAAAAAGAATGTGAGGAACAGATAATATGGTAGAAAAGACAATGGAAAAGATTGTAGCCCTTGCAAAATCCAGAGGTTTCGTATATCCGGGGTCCGAGATCTACGGAGGTCTGGCGAATACATGGGATTACGGCAATCTTGGCGTGGAATTGAAGAACAATGTCAAAAAAGCCTGGTGGCAGAAGTTCGTTCAGGAATCCCCCTACAACGTAGGCGTGGACTGCGCGATCCTGATGAATCCCCAGACATGGGTGGCATCCGGGCATCTGGGCGGATTTTCCGACCCGCTGATGGACTGTAAGGAATGCCACGAGCGGTTCCGCGCGGACAAGCTGATCGAGGATTTCTGCGAGGAAAAGGGAATCACCCTGGAGAGCAGTGTGGACGCATGGCCCCAGGAGCAGATGACCGCCTTTATCCAGGAGCACCAGATCCCATGTCCCACCTGCGGAAAGCACAATTTCACCGATATCCGCCAGTTTAACCTGATGTTCAAGACCTTCCAGGGGGTCACCGAGGATGCAAAGAACACCGTGTATCTGAGGCCGGAGACCGCTCAGGGAATCTTCGTGAATTTCAAAAATGTACAGCGGACTTCCAGAAAGAAGATCCCCTTCGGCATCGCGCAGATCGGAAAGTCCTTCCGGAACGAGATCACGCCCGGCAACTTTACCTTCCGCACCAGGGAATTTGAACAGATGGAGCTGGAGTTCTTCTGTGAGCCGGACACAGACCTGGAGTGGTTTGCGTACTGGAAGCAGTTCTGTCTGGACTGGCTGAGTTCCCTTGGGCTCAAGGAAGATGAGGTGCGTTACCGCGACCATGAGAAGGAAGAGCTGTCCTTCTACAGCAAGGCCACCACGGACGTGGAATTTTTGTTCCCCTTCGGATGGGGAGAGCTGTGGGGAATCGCGGACCGTACCAACTACGACCTGACCCAGCACATGGAAGTGTCCAAACAGGATCTGACCTATTTTGACGACGTGAAAAATGAAAAGTACATTCCTTACGTGATCGAGCCCTCATTGGGCGCGGACCGTATGGTGCTGGCATTTTTGTGCAGCGCTTACGACGAGGAAGAGTTAGAAGGCGGAGATATGCGGACGGTGCTTCATTTCCATCCGGCCCTGGCTCCGGTGAAGGTGGGCGTGCTGCCGCTGTCCAAGAAGCTGAACGAAGGGGCGGAGAAGGTCTACGCGGAGCTGTCGAAATACTACAACTGCGAATATGACGACCGGGGCAACATCGGAAAACGCTACCGCCGTCAGGATGAGATCGGAACGCCGTTCTGCGTGACTTATGACTTTGATTCCCAGGAGGACGGTGCCGTAACCGTGCGCGACCGGGATACCATGGAGCAGGAGCGGGTGAAGATCGAGGATCTGAAGGCTTATTTTGAGGAGAAGTTCAGATTTTAAGGAATTGCAGGAAAATCATTGGAACAGACTGGGCTTTACATTTCCATAGAGTTCCCAGGCTTAGGAGGAAACAAAAGATGAAAGAGGAAAATTTGTGGCTGAAATACGAAGCCGATGAACTGGACGCTCTGGAAAAGGTGTGCGGGGATTACCGCGCTTTTCTGGACGCCGGCAAGACGGAGCGGGAGTGCGTGTCTGAGATCATCCGGCAGGCCGAGGCAAAGGGTTACCAAAACCTGTACACGGCGCAGACTCTTCAGCCCGGAGACAAGGTCTATGCGGCATGGATGGAAAAATCCATCGCATTGTTCCGGGTGGGGACGGAGCCTTTGGAACAGGGCATGAACATCCTTGGGGCGCATATCGATTCCCCGCGCCTGGACCTGAAACAGAACCCGCTGTACGAGGAGAGCGGACTGGCGTATTTTGACACCCATTATTACGGGGGGATTAAAAAATACCAGTGGGTGACGGTGCCCCTGGCGATCCACGGGGTGGTCGTGCGCAAGGACGGCACCAGGGAAACCATATCCATCGGGGAACAGGAGACGGACCCGGTTTTTGCGGTGACTGACCTGCTGGTGCACCTTTCTTCCAAGCAGTTGGAGAAGAAGGCTTCCGCGGTGGTGGAAGGGGAAAACCTGGACATCCTCATCGGAAGCAGGCCCTTAAAGGGAGAGGAAAAAGACGCTGCGGCGGCGCAGATTTTAAAGCTGATCCGGGACAAATACCACATTGAGAAAGAGGACTTGATGTCTGCGGAGCTGGAGGCGGTTCCTGCGGGAAAGGCACGGGAGTGCGGCCTGGACCGGAGCATGATCATGGCTTACGGGCAGGACGACAGGATCTGTGCGTATACCTCCCTGGCGGCCATGCTGGATACGGAGGATACGGCCCGGACAGCCTGCTGCATCCTGGTGGATAAGGAAGAGATCGGCAGCGTGGGCGCAACCGGAATGCATTCCCGGTTCTTTGAAAATGCGGTGGCGGAGCTCTGCGAAAAGCTGGAAGGCTTTTCCGAGTTAAAGCTGCGCCGTGCCCTGGCGCATTCCACGATGATTTCCTCCGATGTGAGCGCGGCCTACGATCCCATGTATACGGACGTATATGAAAAACGGTCGTCCAGCTTCTTCGGAAGGGGTCCGGTTTTCTGCAAGCATACGGGAGTCCGGGGAAAGAGCGGCTCCAATGATGCCAACGCGGAATACATCGCAAAGCTGCGCCGGGTATTCGACGAACACAAAGTGGGCTTCCAGATGTCGGAGATGGGAAAGATCGATGCAGGCGGCGGAGGCACCATCGCGTACATACTGGCAGCTTACGGCATGGAAGTGATCGACGGCGGGATCGCCATCCTCTGTATGCACGCTCCCTGGGAGATCGCAAGCAAGGCGGATGTGTATGAAGCGTACCGGGGGTACTGCGCGTTCTTACGGGATATGAAATAATACGGATATACACTTTTTACAGAAGTATAAAAAGGGAAATCTCTCCATACCATATATGCAAGTCAAGAAGAAAAGGAGCAGATAGTATGGAGAGAAAAAACGCATGGAAATCTTATGGACAGGAAGATCTGGCGGCGGTAGAAGAATTGAGTATTCAATACCGCCGTTTTTTGGATGCAGGAAAAACAGAACGGGAATGTATTGCACGGGCAGTCCGGATGGCAGAGGAGGCAGGCTTTATAAACCTTCTTAAGGCAGTGCATGAGGGGAAGCGGCTGCAGCCAGGCGATCAGGCGTACATTTCCTTTATGGAAAAATCCGCCGCCTTTTTCCGGATCGGGACAACCCCTCTGGAGCAGGGCATGAATATCATCGGCGCCCACGTGGATTCCCCCCGCCTGGACTTAAAACAAGTGCCCTGCTATGAAGAGGCAGGCAATGTGTACCTGGATACCCACTACTACGGAGGAATCAAAAAATACCAGTGGTTTGCCCTTCCTCTGGCCCTCCACGGAATCATTGTCCGAAAGGATGGAACCCGGGTGTGCGTATCCGTCGGCGAGAAGGAAGAAGACCCGGCGTTCGTGTTCACGGACCTGCTGCCCCATCTGGGCAGGGAGCGGAACGAAGAGAAGGTGAAGGATTTTTTCAACGCGGAGAAAATGGACCTGCTGATCGGAAACCGTCCTCTGAAAGACCAGGAGGCCAAGGAGTATGTTCTGGAACTTCTAGCGGGGCAGTTCGGAATCCGGGAGGAAGATTTTCTCAGCGCGGAGCTGGAGATCGTCCCTGCCGGCGGGGCCAGGGAATGCGGGTTCGACCGGAGCATGGTGCTCTCCTACGGACAGGATGACCGAAGCTGCGCCTTTGCCGCTTTGACGGCGCTTCTGGACTCCCCGGAAAAGGCAAATCAGGAAAAGGAATCCGTAAGGACGGCCTGCTGCCTGCTGGTGGACAAGGAGGAGACGGGCAGCAACGGGGCCACAGGCATGAAGTCCCGTTTTTTTGAAAATGCGGTGGCCGAGCTGTTGTTCCTCACCGGGGAACACCTGAAAAGTCAGGGGCCGGGGGAGCTTCCCTTTGACCTTCGTCTGCGGCGGACCCTACTGCATTCCCGGATGCTTTCCGCGGATGTAAGCGCGGCCTTTGACCCCATGTTCGAAACATATTTTGAAAAGAAAAATTCGGCCTATCTGGGAAACGGGCTGGTATTCAACAAATACAGCGGCAGCGGCGGAAAATCCGGGGCCAATGACGCCAATCCGGAATATATGGCGCAGCTTTGCCGGATTATGGACGAGGAATTGGTCACCTATCAGACCGCGGAGCTGGGCGCCGTAGACCAGGGGGGCGGAGGAACCATTGCCTATATCATGGCAAAATACGGGATGGAAGTGATCGACTGCGGCCTTGCGGTGCTGAGCATGCACGCCCCCTGGGAGGTGACTTCCAAGGCGGATTTGTACGAGGCGGTGAAAGGTTACAGGGCATTTTACAAAAAAATGCTTTAAAATCAGAGGGCAGTGTGCTATAATATTGCGGAGCAGCGGTATCTGCCGGTTCAAAAGCCCCGCAATCCGTCCAGGGCAGCGCTTTGGGAGGAAGCGGGAACGTACGGCGCTGCCGCGAAGCATGATGATAGGAGGAGAAGAGATGAAGCACATTAAGACACTCAATACGCAGACATTGAACCATACAGTGAACAAAGGCGGATGCGGAGAATGCCAGACATCCTGTCAGTCCGCATGCAAGACTTCCTGTACGGTAGGGAACCAGACCTGTGAGCATAAAAAATAGTACGGAATCTGCGTAAGTGTTCAGAACAGATAAGGATCTGCTGGACATGCGGGATTGTTAAGGCAGCGGCCCGAGTCGCTGCTTTATCCATGTATAAAGATTTGCGGCTCCGGCACATGTTATGAAGCTTTGCAAGAACATGGAGGGAGGACGCAATTAGAAGCAGAAAGCGGGGTATCTTCAGTGATACATCAATATCAGAATCATGGCTATAACATCGTTCTCGATGTGAACAGCGGTTCGGTCCATGTGGTGGACAAGATCGCCTACGATGTGATTGCCTGCCTGGAGCGGCAGAACCCCTCCCATACCTGCGGCACGCTGGAAAGCCCGGAGACGCTGGAAGGGCTTGTAAAGGCGCTGCCCGGGTATCCGAAGGAGGAACTGTCGGAGGTGCTGGAAGCAGTCACGGAGCTTGTAAAGGCGGGACAACTGTTTACAGAGGACATATATGAAGATTATATAGATGAAGTGAAGCAGCGCAAAACCGTAGTCAAGGCATTGTGCCTGCATATCGCCCACGACTGCAACCTGGCCTGCAGGTATTGTTTTGCAGAGGAAGGGGAGTACCATGGGCGGCGCGCCGTCATGTCCCCTGAGGTGGGGAAGAAGGCGCTGGACTTCCTGGTCAAAAATTCCGGGAACAGACGCAACCTGGAGGTGGATTTCTTCGGCGGGGAGCCGCTCATGAACTGGAAGACAGTGAAGGAGCTGGTGGCCTACGGCAGAGAATTGGAGCGCCGGTATGAGAAGCATTTCCGGTTTACGCTGACCACCAACGGGGTGCTTTTAAACGACGAGGTGCAGCAGTTTGTCAATCAGGAGATGGACAACGTGGTGCTGAGCCTGGACGGGAGGAAGGAGATCAATGACCGGATGCGGCCTTTCCCGAACGGCAGCGGCAGCTACGATCTGATCGTGCCCAAGTTCCAGAGGCTCGCCGAGAGCCGGAACCAGGAAAAATACTACATCCGCGGTACATTTACCAGGGAAAACCTGGACTTTTCCAAAGACGTGATGCACTATGTGGATCTGGGCTTTCAGCAGATCTCCATTGAGCCGGTGGTGGGAGAGGACTCAGATCCTTACGCCATCCGGGAGAGCGACCTGCCCCGGATCTTCGAGGAATACGACGCTCTGGCGGAGAAGATGATCGAGTATGAGCGTAAGGGGAAGGGATTCCAGTTCTTTCATTTTATGATTGACTTAGAAGGCGGCCCGTGCGTTGCAAAGCGGCTGTCCGGATGCGGTTCCGGCACCGAATACCTGGCGGTGACGCCCTGGGGGGATCTGTATCCCTGCCATCAGTTTGTGGGGGATGAAGCGTTCCTCATGGGAACGGTGGACAGCGGCATTACCCGGCCGGAGATTGCCGGGGAATTTCGAAGCTGCAGCGTGTACTCCAAGGAAAAATGCAGAAAGTGCTTTGCGCGTTTTTACTGCAGCGGCGGCTGTATGGCAAATTCTTACAAATTCCATCACACCATTCACGACACCTACGACGTGAGCTGCGAGATGGAACGCAAGCGGGTGGAATGCGCTATTATGATCAAAGCCGCGCTGGCTGACCATGCAGAGGATGAGTCATAGAAATTACAGAAAGGAAAGATAGTCATGAAAAAAAGTAAAGGCATTATCAGCCTGATCCTGATCGTAGTCCTGATCGGTTTGCTGGGATTTACGACCGCGGTCGGGTTTGGAGAGGGCGGTTCGGGCGCAGCAAGGAATATCAAGCTGGGCCTGGATCTGGAAGGGGGTGTCAGCATCACCTACCAGGTAAAGGGCGGCACGCCGTCGGCGGAGGATATGGCAGACACCATCTATAAGCTGCAGCGCCGTGTGGAGCAGTACAGCACCGAGGCGACCGTATACCAGGAGGGGGAAGATCGGATCAGCATCGAGATCCCGGGCGTGACCAATGCCAACGAGATCCTGGATGAGCTGGGACAGCCCGGTTCCCTGTATTTTATTTCGGAGACCGACAGCGAGGGAGAAGAGAACTATACTTATAAAGATGGAAAGTATGTTTTAAATAAAACCATCGAAGAGCTGCAGAAGGAGGAGGGCTCCATCGTACTCACCGGTACGGATGTGAAAAGCGCTTCCGCACAGGTGCAGACCAACGAGCTGACCAATGCAAATCAGAACGTGGTCACTCTGGAGATGAACCCGGAAGGGACGGAGAAATTCGCGGAGGCTACCAAGCGGGCCTTTAAAGCGGAGGAGAGCATCGGAATCTACTATGACGGCGAATTTATCAGCGTGCCCAACGTCAACGCGGAGATCAAGAGCGGCCAGGCAGTCATCGAAGGCAGCATGAGCTTTGAGGAGGCGGAGCGGATCGCTTCTTCCATCCGAATCGGCGGGCTGAGCCTGGAACTGGAAGAACTGCGCTCCAACGTGGTAGGCGCACAGCTCGGTGAGGAAGCCATCAGCACCAGCTTAAAGGCCGGAGCCATCGGACTTGCCATCGTATTTGTGTTCATGTGCATCGCATACCTGCTGCCCGGATTTGCATCCAGCCTTGCGCTTCTGATCTACACAGGACTGATCCTTGTCCTGTTAAATGCATTTGATATCACGCTGACCCTGCCTGGTATCGCAGGTATCATCCTGGGCATCGGTATGGCGGTAGACGCCAATGTCATCATCTTTGCCAGAGTCCGGGAGGAGTTAGCGGAAGGAAAGAGCGTCAAGACCTCTTTGAACGCCGGATTCCAGAAAGCGTTGTCCGCGATTTTGGACGGCAATATCACCACATTGATCGCAGCCTTTGTGCTGCAGTGGTTAGGAAGCGGCACGGTCAAAGGATTCGCGCAGACACTGGCAATGGGTATTGTGGTATCCATGTTTACGGCGCTGTTCATCACCAGGATCATCATTTATTCCTTCTTTGCGGTGGGCATCCGTGACAAGAAGTTCTACGGACATGCAAAGAAGGCGGAAAAGGAGCCGGTGAACTTCCTTGGAAAGAGAACGGTGTTCTTCGGGATCTCCGCCCTGCTGATCGTGGCCGGGTTCGCATTTATGGGGATCAACGGGGCGCAGGGAAAAGGTGTGATGAATTACAGCCTGGAATTTAAAGGCGGCACATCTACCAGTGTGACCTTTGACAAGGAATATACATTAGAAGAGATCGACCAGGAAATCGTTCCTGTGATCGAGGACGTAACCGGGGACAACAACGTACAGGTGCAGAAGGTGGAAGGCACCAGCCAGGTGATCTTCAAGACACAGACACTGGATCTGGATAAGCGTGAGGCATTCAATACGGCAATGAGCAGTCAATTCCAGGCGGATGAAGACAAGATTGCCACAGAAAATATCAGTGCAACCGTCAGCTCCGAGATGCGGCAGGATGCCATTGTGGCGGTGATCGTGGCAACGATCTGTATGCTGCTCTACATCTGGTTCCGGTTCAAGGATATCCGCTTTGCCACAAGCGCGGTCATTGCGCTTCTTCATGACGTGCTGGTGGTGCTGGCATTCTATGTGGTGGCAAGGGTTTCCGTGGGAAATACCTTCATCGCATGTATGCTGACCATCGTGGGATATTCCATCAACGCGACCATCGTTATCTTCGACCGAATCCGTGAGGAACTCCGCACGAAGAAAAAGAACGAGGGGATGGACCAGCTGGTGAACCGGTGTATTACCCGGACGCTGACAAGAAGTATCTACACCTCCCTGACCACCTTTGTCATGGTGCTGGTGCTGTTTATCATGGGCGTCAGCTCCATCAAGGAATTTGCCCTGCCGCTGATGGTAGGTATCATATGCGGCGCGTATTCTTCGGTATGCATCACAGGCGCGCTGTGGTATATCATGAAGAACCGTGAGGGCAGGAAAGCGGAAACTGCAAAATAAATCGGCATGCATTATGGCATCTGCCGGTATAAAGAGGGACAGGCTGTCTCTTTCCTATGATGAACAGGAGGGAGACAGCTTCTTCTTTCATCATAGGAAAGAAAAGGATCACAATCATGGAAAAATGGTTTGTAACGATGAAGAAAGCAGATTTTAACGGGATTGCCGCGAGGTATCACATTTCCCCGATCCTTGCCAGGCTGATCCGCAACCGGGATGTGGTGGAGGATGCCCAGATCGAAAAGTATCTGAACGGGACTCTGTCAGATCTGCACGACGGGATGCAGATGAAGGACATGGACCGGGCCGTGGAGATCCTCAGAGAGAAGATCGGGAAGCATGCGCGTATCCGGGTGATCGGCGACTATGATATCGATGGGGTCAACGCTTCTTATATCCTCCAGGACGGTTTGTCCGGGCTGGGAGCGGACGTGGACACGGATATTCCGGACCGTATCCGGGACGGCTTCGGCCTGAACAGGATGCTGATCGACAAGGCGCTGGAAGACGGGATCGACACGATCATTACCTGCGACAACGGAATTGCCGCGCGGGACGAGATTTCTTACGGAAAAGAGCAGGGGCTGACCATCATCGTGACAGACCATCACGAGATCCCCTATCTGGAAACCGAGGAAGGCCGGCAGTACCAGCTGCCCCCGGCGGATGCGGTGGTGGACCCCCACCGGCCGGACTGCGGATATCCTTTTTCGGGGCTCTGCGGGGCGGCGGTGGCCTATAAGCTGGTGGAGGCGCTCTACCGGGCCATGGAGGCGGATCTGTCCAGGATCGGCCGTCTGATGGAGCATGTGGCCATCGCCACGGTGGGCGATGTGATGGATCTGTGCGGGGAAAACCGGATTTTTGTGAAAGCCGGGCTGGAAATGCTGAAACATACCCAAAATGAAGGGCTCAAAGCCCTCATAGAATGCACCGGGGTTCCTGTGGAGCGGCTTAGCGCCTACCACATCGGGTTTGTGCTCGGGCCCTGCATCAATGCCAGCGGCAGGCTGGATACGGCCAAGCGCGCGCTGGCCCTTCTCAATGCAAAGGATCCGGAAGAAGCAGCCCGGCTTGCGGAAGAGCTCAAGGAGTTAAACGACAGCCGCAAGGAACTGACGGAGCAGGGCGTGGAGCGGGCAGTGGAGATGATTGAACAATCTTCTTTGAAAGAGGACCGGGTGCTGGTGGTGTACCTGCCGGACTGCCATGAAAGCATCGCCGGGATCATCGCGGGGCGCATCCGGGAGCGGTATTACCGGCCGGTCTTCGTGCTGACCTCCGCGGAAGAGGGCGTGAAGGGCTCCGGCCGTTCCATCGAGAATTACCATATGTTCGAGGAAATGTGCAGGTGCCGGGAGCTGTTTACAAAGTTCGGAGGGCATAAGCTGGCGGCGGGGCTTTCCATGAAAGAGGAGCATGTGGATGAGTTCCGGAGGCGGATCAACGAGCTGGCAACTCTGACGGAGGAGGATCTGACAGAAAAGGTGTCCATCGACATGCAGCTTCCCATCGCCTATCTGTCCCAGAAGCTGGTGGAAGAGCTGGAGCGGCTGGAGCCCTTCGGGAAAGGGAACACGAAGCCTCTTTTTGCGGAGAAAAACCTGCGGGTGATCTCCCCACGAATTTTGGGAAAAAACCAGAACGTGCTCAAATTCCAGGTGGAGGACGCAAGGGGCCTTCGGATGGACGCGGTATATTTCGGAGACGTGCGTGCCTGTATGGAATATATGGGACAGAAGAAACGGATGTCGTTTACATATTACCCTACGGTAAATGAGTATATGGGGAGAAGGAGCCTGCAGATCACGGTGGTCAATTACCGGTAGAAGTGGCGGATATCCGGCGCGCGGAAGCGGGTGAACGCTCTGTCCGGCGCCGACGTCCTGCTGCCTGGGGCTTCTTGCTGTTCACAGGTTACTGCTCACACCCTGACCGGGCGCTCACAGTAACGTTCACAGCCCCTATAAAAATCGAAATTCACGGCTTTACAATCTGAAAAAAAATGATATACTTAAAATTATATTTGTGCAGAAAAAGGTCAGCCGGGGCGGGCGTTGGACAGGGACCAGACAGGAGCCAGACTCCGGCTGAATCAGGAAAGGAAGTGGGGAATTGATATGGCAGGGATATTGGAATATGAAACGATGAATAAAAGTCTCGGAATGGTTGACGGACACGCGGTCATGAATCCTGAGGATTATCAAGACCCTGACGTTTTATACCAGGCGTTGGTAAACCGGATTCGGAAGTACCATCCTTCCGCCGACATCTCTATGATCGAGAAGGCGTACAAGCTGTCGAAGGAAGCCCACCAGGACCAGGTGCGCAAGTCCGGGGAGCCTTATCTGATTCATCCCATGTGGGTGGGGATCATCCTGGCCAATCTGGAGATGGACAAGGAAACCATTGCGGCGGGGATGCTCCATGACGTGGTGGAAGATACGGATGTGACTCTGGAGGATATCTCCCGGGAATTTGGGGAGGAAGTGGCCCTTCTGGTGGACGGGGTCACCAAGCTGGGGCAGCTCAGCTATTCCAAGGACAAGCTGGAGATCCAGGCGGAGAATCTGCGGAAGATGTTTCTGGCCATGGCCAAGGATATCCGGGTGATCATCATCAAGCTGGCGGACCGCCTGCATAACATGCGTACGCTGGAATTTATGATTCCCAGGAAACAGCAGGAAAAGGCCAGGGAGACCATGGATATCTATGCGCCCATTGCCCAGCGTCTGGGGATCTCCAAGATCAAGATTGAGCTGGACGATCTGTCGCTGAGGTATTCCCAGCCGGAGGTATACGGACAGCTTGTCAGCGACTTAAACGAACGGAAGACAAAGCGGGAAGAGTTCGTGCAGCAGATCGTGGCGGAGGTTTCCCAGCATATGGAAAATGCCCATATCCATGCAAAGGTCTATGGCCGCGTCAAGCATTTTTTCAGCATTTACAAAAAAATGGTGCTCCAGAGCAAGACGCTGGACCAGGTATACGATCTGTTTGCCGTGCGGATCATCGTGGATTCGGTCAAGGACTGCTATGCGGCGCTCGGCGTCATTCACGAGATGTATACGCCGATCCCTGGGCGGTTTAAGGACTATATCGCCATGCCCAAGGTGAATATGTACCAGTCCCTTCACACGACGCTGATGGGGCCATCCGGACAGCCTTTTGAGATCCAGATCCGGACGGAGGAGATGCATAAGACGGCCGAATACGGAATCGCGGCCCATTGGAAATATAAAGAGAGCGGAGATTCAACCAAGAGCACCAAGACCCGGGAGGAGGAGAAGCTGAGCTGGCTGCGCCAGATTCTGGAATGGCAGAGGGACATGTCGGATAACCGGGAGTTTTTAAGCCTGTTAAAGGGCGATCTGGACCTGTTCACGGAGGATGTATACTGCTTCACCCCCAACGGAGACGTCAAAAGCCTGCCAAACGGCTCTACACCTGTGGATTTTGCATACGCCATCCACAGCGCGGTGGGGAACCGGATGGTGGGGGCCAGGGTCAACGGAAAGCTGGTGAACATTGACTATAAGATCCAGAACGGGGACAGGATCGAGGTGCTCACCTCCCAGAACTCCAAGGGTCCCAGCAGGGACTGGCTCAATATTGTGAAGAGTCCTCAGGCAAAGTCCAAGATCAACCAGTGGTTTAAGAAGGAATTTAAAGAAGAAAACATTGTCCGGGGGAAGGATCTGATCGCATCTTACTGCCGGATGAAGTCAATCAATATGGCGGATGTCCTGAAGCCCAAATACCAGCAGGTGGTTCAGAAAAAATACGGATTCCGGGACTGGGATGCCGTACTTGCGGCTGTGGGACACGGCGGCTTAAAGGAAGGCCAGGTGGTGAACCGCCTTCAGGAGGAATACGAAAAGGAGCACAAGAAGGAACTGACCGAGGAGCTGATCCTGGGCAGGATGTTTGAGAACAGCAGCCAGAAGGTTCATGTGGCCAAGTCCAAGAGCGGCATCATGGTCCGCGGGATTTCCGATGTGGCGGTCAGGTTCCCGCGGTGCTGCAACCCGGTGCCGGGGGATGAGATCGTCGGGTTTGTGACCCGCGGGAAGGGCATGACGATCCACCGGACGGACTGTGTCAACATGCTGCATCTTTCCGATACGGAGCGGGAGCGCCTGATTGAGGTAGAGTGGGGCGAGACCCCGGAGAATGAGAGCGGCGGGCAGTATTTGGCGGAGCTTAAGATCTTCACGGATGACCGGCAGGGGCTTTTGATGGAGATCACCAGGATCTTCACCGAAGGCAAGCTGGATGTGAAGTCTATGAATGTCAGGACGAGCAAAAAGGGAACGGCCACATTTGACATGGGATTTATCGTTCACGGCAGGGAGGAGCTGGAGAAGGTCATCGAGAAGGTGCGCCAGCTCGACGGCGTGATTGACATTGAGCGGACGGCAGGGTAGGAGGCGCTGATTTCAGGCAGAACCCATCAGAAAGGATGCCTGCCTGATAAGGAAAAGGCGAAAGGGAAACAGAACATGAAGATTCAAAATTTTGTGCTTGGCATGGTGGGTACCAATTGTTACCTTGTGGTCAATGAAGAGGAAAAGCAGTGCATTCTGATTGATCCGGCAGTGTATTCCGGGGAGATCGCGGAGCAGATCCGCAGGGAGGGCCTGGATCTGCGGGCCATCCTTCTGACCCACGGACATTTTGACCATATTATGGGGATTGACGGATTCCGGAAAGAATTTCCGGAAATTCCGGTCTATGCGCACCGAGAGGAGGAAGCGCTCCTAAAGGATGCCTCCATGAATGCATCCCTGGAATTTGGAAGACAGTATACATTTTCCGGCGCCGCTTATGCGGAGGACGGCGATGTGCTTGACCTGGCCGGGATGCAGTTTCAGGTGATCCATACGCCGGGGCATACCATCGGCGGGTGCTGCTATTATCTGCAGGAAGAGAAGGTGCTGTTTTCCGGGGACACCCTGTTTCGGGAATCCATCGGAAGGACGGATTTTCCCACAGGAAACGGCGGACAGCTTATGCGTTCCATCCGGGAGAAGCTGTTCACACTGCCTGAAGAAACGGCGGTGTATCCGGGGCATATGGAAAGGACGACGATCGGGGACGAGAAGAAGTATAATCCATACTTTTAGAGGAGACCCAAAAGAAAACGGGAGATTTATGATTCGGAATTTATGTAAAACGGCTGTGGTTTCATGTAAAGAAACCGTATATACCTACAATCTATTTCATATGGTGAAGGCATTTTTCCCGGATGCGGAGATCAGGCAGACCGTGGATGAAGAGCAGGAACCTCTGGTAAACCTTGTGTTGGACGGAGGTTCTTTCTTTTCCATTATGCCGGATCTAAGCGTGAAGACGAAAGACGACGGAAAGGATGCAAACCCTCAGGAGTCGGCGATGGACGGTGCAGGGCTTCCGGAGGATAAAGAGGATTCTGGGGTTGCCAGGAGCACAGGAGATTCGTGGCTGATCGGGAGTACAGATGATTCGTCTCTTACCGGGAGCAAGGGGGATTGGGAGGCAGACAGGCAGGCGCGGAAGAAATGGGTGACCCTTCAGGTTTATGAGTTTCTGGCCGCTTATACAGGGCGGCAGCTTGCCTGGGGGATGCTTACCGGGGTGCGTCCGGTGAAGCTTGCCATGGGCCGTCTGGAGGCCGGAGACGATGAGGAAGGGATCAGGGCCTTTTTAAGCCGTGAGTATCGGGTGTCCGAGGAAAAAGCGGGGCTTGCGGCGCAGATCGCCGTCCGGGAGAGGGAGCTGCTTGGCAGGCTGGACTGTCAGAAGGGATTCAGCCTGTATATCGGAATCCCTTTTTGCCCCAGCATCTGCACATACTGTTCTTTCAGTTCCTCGCCCATCGGCCTGTGGAAGAACCGGATCGAAGACTATCTGGATGCGCTGCTCCGGGAGATCCGGGCGCTGGGGGCGCTCGGCCAAGGCAGGAAGCTGGATACGGTGTACATCGGCGGCGGAACGCCTGTCACGCTGGAAGGGGCACAGTTGGACCGGCTGCTCTCTGTGATCGAGGAGACCTTCGCAGACGCAGCGGGAGGAAAAGGCATCCTGGAATACACGGTGGAGGCCGGACGTCCGGACAGTATCACGGAGGAAAAGCTGAAAGTCCTCCGGCGGCACGGGATCAGCCGGATCTCGGTGAATCCCCAGACCATGCAGCAAAAGACGCTGGAGCGCATCGGCAGGCGCCATACGGCGGAGGATGCGGCGGAAAGTTTTTGGCTTGCCAGGGAGCTTGGATTTGACAATATCAACATGGATTTGATCGCAGGACTGCCGGGGGAGACAGCTTGTGACATGCAGGATACACTCCGGCAGATCGAGGCATTGGGGCCGGACAGCCTGACCGTGCATTCCCTTGCCATCAAGCGGGCTGCCCGGATGGGGCAGGAGCAGGAAATGGCCAAAGCGGGCACAGCGTATGCGGAGATTTCACGGATGGTCAGAGACAGCGAGAAGGCGGCCGCCCGGATGGGATTGCTGCCCTATTATCTGTACCGGCAGAAAAACATTGCCGGGAATTTTGAAAATGTGGGGTATGCAAAGGCTGACAAAGCCGGGATCTACAATATTTTGATTATGGAGGAGAAACAGACCATACTGGCGGCAGGCGCAGGCACAACGACCAAGATTGTGCTGCCGGAAAAAATCCGTTTGGACAATGGAAAAGAGACCAATCTGATCCGCCAGGAAAATGTAAAGGATGTGGCTTCCTATATCAGAACAATCGACGAAATAATAGAGCATAAGCAAAGGCTGCTGGAAAAATGGTGAGTGCTTATAGGTGCGCCGGCTTCCAAAGCGGATGCCTCCGGAGAAAAAGTGTAAATGTCTTTATGAACACCGCCTATCCCGTTTGCCGGCAGGATAGGCTTTTTCTATGATAATTATACGGGAAAGAAAGGATGGATGTATATGGAGCGCAGAAGAATCAGGATTGTCGATATTGCCGACGAACTGGGAGTAAGTACAGCCACCGTATCGAATGTGATTCATGGGAAGACAAAGAAAATATCAGATGAAACGGTGAAACGCGTGCAGGAGCTTTTGGAAAAGAGACAGTACATTCCGAGTATGGCAGGGATACTTCTGGCGCAAAATGATTCTAAAATTATCGGGGTGGTGATCAATGACCATGAAAAATACGAAGGCCATGCGCTGGAGGATCAATTTATTTCCGCATCAGTGAACGCACTGGCAAAAGAGTTAGAGCGGGCAGGAAAATTTCTTATGCTGAAAGTTACGGATCAATGGAATGAAATCCCTAAGTTTGCTTCTATGTGGAATATGGAGGGAATGGTGCTGATTGGCTACTGTGAACAGGATTATAAAAAATTGAGGGAACAGATGCATATTCCGTTTGTGATATATGACGGTTATATGGAAAGTTCCGGAATTCATGTAAATATTGAGGTCAATCATTTTGACGGCGGGGTACAGGCCGGACGTTATCTGAAACGCATGGGACACAGGGATGTGCTTTGCATATCGGATAATCATATCTGTATGGATATGGAAAGATTTATGGGATTAAAAAGCGAGATTCCAAATGCGGAGCTTATGGTTATACCTATGGAGCAGAAAGCGCGCACCATTTTTTATATGGATCATTTCGAGGAAATAAAAAAATATTCAGCAGTGTTCGCAGTATCTGATTATTATGCAATGGATTTCATCCAATTCCTCAAAAGTGCGGGGGTATCCGTTCCGGAGGAACTCTCGGTAGTCGGGTTTGACAATATTAGGGAATGTGAAAAGTTTGTACCGGCGCTGACTACGATAAAACAGGATAACAGGCAAAGGGCATCTTTGGCAGTGAAAATGTTAAAACAATTAAGAACCGGAGACTGCCGGGATAAAAATGTAATTCTGCCTGTAACTCTCATAGAGCGTGACAGTGTGCGCGACGTAAAAATGCACAAACAATGAGGCTGAATTTTGGAATGGGTTATGCGTTTAACTATTGCTGTTTTCCCAGGTTCATTTTATTATGATAATAACTGCTGTAAGTAGATTGGAGGAATGATAAAATGGAAAAAAGGAAGCTGGTAACCCCGGATGATATGAAAACTGCTTTGAAGGATCTTGGCGTCCGAAAAGGGCAGGCGATTATGGTGCATACATCGCTGAGCAGTCTGGGTTATGTGTGCGGCGGCGCCCAGTCGGTTATTGAAGCATTGCTTGAGAGCGTTGGTGATGAAGGTACGATTATGATGCCTACACAGTCATGGAAGAATTTAGATCCGGCGTCAGGCGTTTACTGGCAGGAACCGGAGGAATGGTGGCCGGTCATACGTGAGCACATACCTGCCTATGACAAACGGATTACACCGACAAATACAATGGGCGCTGTGTCGGAAATGTTCCGGCAATGGCCGGGGACGCTTAGAAGCGATCATCCCGCAAGGTCAGTAGCGGCATGGGGACGTTACGCACAGTATCTGACAGAAAATCACGACCTGTCGGATATTTTCGGAGACAGCTCACCTGTTGGCAGGCTGTATGCGCTTGACGGATTTGTTTTACTGGCTGGGGTTGGTTATGACAAGAACACGTCCCTGCATTTGGCAGATGTAAGGGCTGAATATCCGGGCAAGCATACGGTCATAGAAAGCAGCGCCGTACTGCATGACGGACAGCGGATCTGGAAATCCTATGAGACGTTAGCCGTAGACGGAGAAGATTTTTCGACAATAGGAGAGGCATTTGAGCAGACAGGGAAGGTGCGCCATGCACCTTTAGGAAATGGGATGCTTTCCATGATGAGCCAAAGGGAACTGGTAGATTTTGCCGTGAAATGGATAGGTGAAAACAGGAGATAGTGGAAAGGTTACAGTTCACGCCTAAACGGCCGTGAACTGTAACGCATCCAGCCCATTGAAAAGTCGCCTGACGGCGAGGGGCTGGATGCATGCAACCGCTATTTTACTGGCCGGATGCCTTGCAGCATGGTGCAAGGCACCGTGAGCTGTAACGTGGTAAGACCCGGTATCGAAAAAGTTCCGATTGATTTAGCCGGAATTACAAGGTATAATGATTTTGAAGTTTTATATCTTTCGGAGAGCCAATGATTGATAAAGCGCTTTCCGGTTTTTCATGCCCGAAAAATCCGGATGCGGGACGCTCCATAAAAAGGAGCGCCGCGGAGTTTCAGGAAGCTGCTAAAAGTTCAGAGAGAATGTTTATAGTAACCGAAAGGAGAGAAAGAATCAATATGGCATTGAAGAAGAAGCCCGTTACCGGGATGAAGGACATGCTCCCGGAGGAGATGGAGATCCGGGATTACTGCGTGGGGCTGATCAAGGAGACCTACAAGTCGTTCGGATTTTGCTCCATGGAGACGCCCTGTGTGGAACACATTGAAAACCTCTGCAGCAGGCAGGGCGGAGACAATGAAAAGCTGATCTTTAAAATATTAAAGCGGGGAGAGAAGTTGAAGCTGGATCAGGCGAAGGAGGAGGCGGACCTGGTAGACGGAGGTCTGCGCTATGACCTGACCGTTCCTTTGTCCCGCTATTATTCGGCCAATGCAAATGAACTGCCGTCCCCTTTTAAGGCGCTGCAGATCGGCAATGTCTGGAGGGCGGACAGGCCCCAGCGGGGGCGGTTCCGCCAGTTCATGCAGTGCGACATCGACATTTTGGGGGAATCCTCAAACCTGGCGGAGATCGAGCTGATCCTGGCCACGACCACGCTGCTTGGGAAGCTGGATTTCCATGATTTTACGATCCGCATCAATGACCGGCGTTTCCTCAAGGCGATGGCGGCATACAGCGGATTTGACGAAGCGGATTATGAGAAAATATTTATTACCCTGGATAAGATGGACAAGATCGGGATCGACGGAATCCGGGCAGAATTAGAGGAAAACGGCTATGCGGAAGAATCAGTGGAAACATATCTGCGGATGTTTCAGGAGATTACGAATGATGTGGAAGGCGTGCGCAGGTGCGGCGAGAAGCTGGAGGGTTATCTCCCGGAGGGCGCGGCGGCATCGCTGGAAACGATCATGAGCAGTGTGGAACGCGCAAAGGAAGCGGATTTTAAGATCAGCTTCGACCCGACGCTGGTTCGGGGCATGTCCTATTACACGGGAACCATTTTTGAAATTTCCATGGATGAATTTGGCGGCTCGGTAGGCGGCGGCGGACGCTACGATGAGATGATCGGAAGGTTTACAGGGCAGGCTACCCCGGCCGTGGGCTTCTCCATCGGCTTTGAGCGGATCGTCATGCTTTTGCTGGAACGGCAGTACC
This sequence comes from Schaedlerella arabinosiphila, assembly GCF_003885045.1. GTDB lineage: Bacteria > Bacillota > Clostridia > Lachnospirales > Lachnospiraceae > Schaedlerella > Schaedlerella arabinosiphila. Next base: position 1,620,633 of record NZ_RHJS01000002.1, read on the forward strand.
AGATACCAACTGGCGGTAAGAAGAAGGCGTACCTGCTGGAAAAGAACCTTTCCCAGGAAAAACTGCTGGACGTCCTGGAACAGTCAAAAGCGGAACGGGGAACCGGAATGCAGGTCATGGTCATGAACATGAAGAAAAACAAAAAATTCCAGAAGGAACAGCTGATTCGGCAGGGATATCAGGAAATTGTGGAAATCTATGATTAAAAGGAGCAGAGGTACATTATGGCAGAATCAATGAGAGGATTACATCGTACCCACCGCTGCGGCGAGCTCTCGGCTGCAAACGCGGGGGAAATGGTCACAGTCATGGGATGGGTTCAGAAGAACCGGAATAAAGGCGGGCTTGTATTTGTAGACGTGCGGGACCGTTCCGGAATCATCCAGGTGGTGTTTGAGGAAGGAAAGGCAGACGCGGATCTGATTGCAAAAGCGGCCGGACTTCGTTCGGAATACGTCGTTGCGGTGGTGGGAAAGGTGGAAAAGCGTTCCGGCGCAGTGAACGAGCACATTTCCACAGGGGAGATCGAGGTGATCCCGTCGGAGCTGCGCGTGCTGTCCGAGTCCGCAACGCCCCCGTTCCCGATTGAAGAAAATTCCAGGACCAAGGAGGAGCTGCGTCTGAAATACCGCTATCTGGATCTGAGAAGGCCGGATCTGCAGAGGAATCTGATGATGCGCAGCCAGGTGGCAACCCTGACGAGGCAGTTTTTGGCGGATGAGGGATTTTTAGAGATCGAGACCCCCATCCTTGGAAAGAGCACGCCCGAGGGGGCAAGGGATTACCTGGTGCCGAGCAGAGTGCATCCGGGCAGTTTTTACGGGCTTCCCCAGTCGCCCCAGCTCTTCAAACAGCTCCTCATGTGTTCCGGCTATGACCGGTATTTCCAGATCGCGAAATGCTTCCGGGACGAGGATCTGCGCGCGGACAGGCAGCCGGAATTTACCCAGATTGACATGGAGCTTTCCTTTGTGGATGTGGACGACGTGATTGATGTGAATGAACGCCTGTTGGCAAAATTGTTCCGGGACGTGCTGGGCGTGGAAGTGAGCCTGCCGATTCCCAGGATGACCTGGCAGGAGGCCATGGACCGGTACGGTTCCGACAAGCCGGATACCCGGTTCGGCATGGAACTGACGGATGTGACGGAAACCGTGAAGGATTTTGACTTTGTCGTATTTAAAGGCGCCGTAGAAAACGGCGGCAGTGTGCGGGGGATCAATGTCAAAGGGCAGGGCGGCATGCCCCGCAAGAAGATCGACAAGCTGGTCAGCTTCGCAAAGGATTACGGCGCAAAGGGACTGGCCTATATTGCCATCCAGGAGGATGGAAGCTTTAAGTCCTCATTTGCAAAATTTATGACCGAGGAGCAGTCCAAAAACCTGATCGACGCCATGGCGGGAGAGGCAGGAGACCTGCTTTTGTTTGCCGCGGACAAAAACAAGGTGGTATGGGACGTGCTGGGCGCCCTGCGTGTGGAACTGGCAAAACAGCTGGAGCTTTTGGATAAAAATGAATACAGTTTCGTCTGGATTACGGAATTTCCGCTGTTGGAATGGAGCGAGGAGCAGAACCGCTATACGGCCATGCACCATCCCTTCACGATGCCCATGGAAGAGGATCTGCAGTATCTCGATTCCGACCCGGGCAGGGTGCGCGCCAAGGCGTACGATATTACCCTGAACGGAAATGAGATCGGGGGCGGAAGCATCCGGATCTTCCAGAATGAGATCCAGGAAAAGATGTTTGAGGTGCTTGGGTTTACGAAAGAACAGGCACACAGCCAGTTCGGCTTTTTGCTGGATGCATTCCGGTATGGGGTGCCGCCCCACGCTGGGCTTGCATACGGGCTGGACCGTATGGTGATGCTGATGGCGAAGGAGGACAGTATCCGGGATGTGATCGCATTTCCGAAGATCAAGGACGCGTCCTGTCTGATGACGGACGCGCCGGGAGAGGTGGATGAAAAGCAGCTTCTGGAACTGGGGCTGGCCCTGGCGGAAGAGGATACAGAAGTTGCGGAGGAGACAGAGGAAGGCTGAGCGGAAAGGAGACGGAACGGCTGACCTGGTACTTTGTCAGTTTCGAAAGAATCATCACATATCAGAATATGAATAAGCTGTGAGGATAAAAAACAGGAGATTCCGAGGGAGGCTCCTGTTTTTTTATACCCAAGGGGCATGACGTTATGGCCATTCGGCCATCTCCAAAGTATACCCAAGGGGCATCCCATTATGGCCATACGGCCATTTCACAAGGTATACCCAAGGGGCATCCCAACATAGCCATCCGGCTGTTCCACAAGGTATAGGAGATGAAATTTATTTAAGAAAATAAAAAAGCTTTCGAAAAACCGAAAGCTTTTTTACTAGAGCGACAGACGGGGTTCGAACCCGCGACCCCGACCTTGGCAAGGTCGTACTCTACCAACTGAGCCACTGTCGCATCTCTGTGTTTTTGTATTCCGTATCGGAACAATACATACTATACTACAAGATTCTCTGTATGTCAACACTTTTTGAAAAATTAATTGTTGGAATTTTTATAAAAATTTCAGACAATTCTGTATGGCCAGAAAAAGCCGCACCGGATGCCTGTCGGAGCCGGTACGGCGATTGTTTTTAATCGGCTTTTACGTCTATCACCGGGGCCGGGGCAACCGCACCAGCTGCACCGTATGCGGATCGGGCCTTAGCCCGCTTGACCTTAAGGGCTTCCGGCGTGAGTTCCGCCTCAGCCCGGGTCATTTCCCGCTGGCTGAGCACTTCCTTCGCATCTCGGATCAGCGCATCTTTTACATCGGAATCCTGGGGCTCCTCCTGGTCGGTCTCCTGTGTCTTCTCAACGACTTCTTCCACGGTATCCTGGGTCGGGTCGTCAATGTTCTGCTCGGCTTCCTTGGCTTCCTTGAGATCCTTCTCCGCCTTCAGCCGTTCCTGCTCGGTGGGGAGCTGGGCATATTTTCCACTTTCCACAAATTCCCTTGTGGACTGCTGGAGGGCGGCGTTCTTCTGATGCTCCCGCATCACCAGCTCGAACTTTTTGTTTTCCGGAATGGCAGGATTGTTCATAATGCTGTTGACGGCGCCTAAGGAACTGGCCGTATGGAGCATCTTTACCCGCTCCACCTCGTCCTTGGTCTTGCAGCGCTTGAGCTCCTCCTCATACTGCTTCTGCTCGGACTGCATGGACTTTACATGCTGGTAGGCTTCCGGGTCATTTTTCCTCAGATACTCCATCTCCTCCGCAGAAAGCCTCTGGCCGCACTTTAACTTGAGGTCGATCTGCGCCTGGAGCTTGGCGGAACCATCCTGATTGGACTGCCGGATCTCGTCTGCCTGCTGCTTCACCCAGTCGTCGATGGTCGTCGTCCCATCTGCAGAGAAATCATTGGTATCTTTTCTTTTCTGCCACTTCATCTGCATTTCCATATTTTTCGTATATGAGTTCAAAGACTGAACCGAAAAAAAATTCATAAGGCACCTCCTTCTATAATGAAAAAGCGATTGCTGTTTAGCCCGGTCATATGAAACTTATCTATAATTTATATCGGCCGGATATTACAAATCATAACGTCGGCCGGGAATCATTTGGTTGACTTTTCAGAAATGGGGGTGTATCGTTAATCATAACAGAGCGCACTACATTATGCAGGTTACAGACAGTAGTTAGAGGGGGATATATGAAAAGAGACAGGATGCAGGCAGAGGATCGGAACGGGCGGCTTTCATTGACGATGATCGCCGAGGGACTTTTGGTGGGTGTGGCCGCGGGAGTGACGGCGCTTTTATACCGGCTGTCCCTGGGATATGCCGGGAAGCTGCTGGAAAAAATCCTTCAGTTTCTCTATGCACATCCGATCTGGACTCCGGGATGGCTCGCTGTGCTGGTGCTGCTTGCGCTGGCCGTGGGTTTTCTGATGAAATGGGAGCCGCTGATCGCAGGGGGCGGGATCCCCCAGGCGGAGGCGGAGATCGAGGGGACGCTGCTTGGGCGCTGGATGCGGGTGATCCCGGCGAAGTTCGGGGGCGGCTTCTTATGTATCCTGGGCGGCCTGTCGATGGGAAGATGCGGGCCCTCCATCCAGCTCGGGGCCATGGCGGGACAGGGGGTCTCGCGGCTTTTGAAACGGGGAGAGAGTAAGGAGCGCAGCCTGATGGCCTGCGGGGCGGGCGCAGGGCTGGCGGCCACGTTTCATGCGCCTCTTGCGGGAATGATTTTTGCCGTGGAGGAGCTGTACAAAGGGGGAGACATGCCGGCTTTTATTTCCGTGCTGACAGCCACGGCGGCAGCGGCATTTTCCTCCATCACCGTCATAGGTAATGCGCCGATCTTCCAGTTCGGGCTGACCAGCGCTCTTCCCCAGTCTTATTACTGGATGCTGCTCCCTCTGGGAATCCTGGTCGGGGCGGCAGGTGCTTTCTACAGCCGGGCCATGTTAACGGCCCAGAGCCTGTATAAAAAGGCCCGGTTTCTGGATGAGCCGGGGCGGATGCTGACCGTCTTTCTGACGGCAGGAGTGTTTGCCGCAGTGCTGCCGAAGGTGCTGGGCAGCGGAGGGTGGCTGATCGCTTCCCTGACAAATGGAGAGATGCTTCTGGGAGAGGTGGCGCTGCTTCTTGTCATGAAGTTTTTGTTTTCCGCGCTCTGCTTTGGCTCCGGGGCGCCGGGAGGGAATATATTTCCTCTGCTGACGCTGGGGGCGATGCTGGGAGCCGCTTTTTCCATGATCGGTTCCGGATTATTCGGACTGGATCCGGTTTACCTTAACAACTTCGTGCTGCTTGCCATGGCGGGGCTTTTTACGGCGGTGCTGCGGACGCCGGTTACGGCGGTTGTACTGCTCTTTGAGATGTCCGGACTGGTGAGCCAGCTCTTGTCCCTGTGCATCGTCTGCCTGACCGCCTATATCGTGTCAGAATTGCTGTTTCCGAAGCCCATGAACCAGATCCTGCTGGAGAGATATCTGGCCGGCGGAAGAGAAGGACGCTTTGCAGGAAAAAGCATAGGTGAGGACGGGAAAAACTATACATGACAAAAGGGGAAAGTTATGGTATACTGCATGTTAGGGACTGCCGGATGGTTTCAGGCCGGCGGACAGGCAACAGACAGGCCGGAGGCCGTGCAGTATTTGGCATGGATGTCCGGCCGGACATGAAGGAGTATAAGAGATGAAAAGAGTATTGCTGAAATTAAGCGGCGAGGCCCTTGCAGGGGACAAAAAGACCGGATTTGACGAGGCTACCTGCATCGGAGTCGCGCAGCAGGTGAGAAAGCTGACGGAGGAAGGATACCAGATCGCAGTGGTGACCGGGGGCGGCAACTTCTGGAGAGGGCGTACCAGCGAGACCATTGACCGGACGAAGGCGGATCAGATCGGGATGCTGGCGACGGTGATGAACTGCATCTATGTATCGGAGATCTTCCGGTATGCAGGGATGAAGACAGAAGTGTTTACTCCATTTGTATGCGGGGCGTTTACATCGCTGTTTTCCAAGGACGCCGCCGTTGCGGCTCTGGAAGAAGGAAAGGTGATCTTTTTCGCAGGGGGCACCGGGCATCCTTATTTTTCCACGGATACCGGCGCGGTGCTGCGGGCAGTGGAGATTGAGGCGGATGCCATGCTTCTGGCAAAGGCCATCGACGGAATCTATGACAGCGACCCGAAGGTGAATCCGGAGGCGAAAAAGTACGATGAGATTTCCATCCAGGAGGTCATCGACAGGAAGCTTGCGGCGGTGGATTTGACTGCGTCCATCCTCTGCATGGAGAATCGGATGCCCATGCTGGTATTCGGGCTGAATGAGGAGGAGAGCATCGTCAGGACTATGAGCGGAAGCTTCACAGGGACAAAGGTTACGGTTTAAAGAAGGACGAGGCATGCGCTGCCAGGGAGGGACGGCGGCGGGTGCGGGGACCGGATAGATATCAAAAAACAGGAGGACAGGAAGATGGATGAAAAATTAAAGGGATACGATGAAAAAATGACGAAGACAATGAAGAATCTGGGCGGAGAACTGGGCGCGATTCGTGCCGGCCGTGCAAATCCGCATGTTTTGGACCGAATTGTGGTAGACTATTATGGTTCCCCGACTCCCATCCAGCAGGTAGCCAACGTTTCCGTACCGGAAGCGCGCATGATCCAGATCCAGCCATGGGAGAAGAATATGCTTAAGGTGATTGAGAAAGCCATCCAGGTATCGGACTTAGGAATCAATCCGACCAACGACGGTTCCACGATCCGCCTGGTATTTCCGGAGCTCACCGAGGAACGGAGAAAAGACCTGGCAAAGGATGTGAAGAAGAAAGGCGAGGCGGCAAAGGTGGCCATCCGCAACATCCGCCGGGACGGGAACGACGCATTTAAGAAGCTGAAAGGGACAGAGGTTTCGGAGGATGAGATCAAGGATCTCGGAGAAGAACTTCAGAAGCTGACGGACAAGTATATCAAAGAAGTGGACAAAGAGGTAGAGGCAAAGACGAAAGAGGTTATGACGGTATAATTATGGTATCGGCGTGCATGATATCAGGATAGTATCGGAGCTGACGGGGGATTTGAGAGATCTGTGTATGAGTGGGACATGGTATCTCAGTCCCCTTTTGCTGTCAGGCTCAAGGAGGGAACAAAGATGAACGTACCGCAGCATGTGGCAATCATCCTGGACGGGAATGGCCGCTGGGCGAAGTCAAAGGGGATGCCCCGGAACTACGGGCATGCCCAGGGGAGTAAGAATGTGGAGCGGATCTGCGAGGAAGCGTGGAGGATGGGGATCAAATACCTGACCGTCTATGCATTTTCCACGGAGAACTGGCAGCGCCCGAAGTCGGAAGTGGACGCGCTCATGAAGCTGCTCAGAAATTATATGAAAACCTGTCTGAAAACGGCGGAGAAGAACGACATGAAGATCCGGGTCATCGGGGATATCGGGCCATTGGATGCGGATATCCAAAAGAGGATCATGGAACTGGAGGAGGCAAGCCGGGACAACGGCGGATTGAATTTCACAATCGCTTTGAATTACGGGAGCCGGGATGAGATGATCCGCGCGGTGAAACGGCTGGCGCAGGATTGTGCGGACGGGAAGGTGAAGCCGGGGGAGATTGACGAGAAGCTGTATGCTTCCTACCTGGATACCTGTGAGCTTCCGGATCCGGACCTGTTGATTCGGACAAGCGGGGAGCAGAGGCTGTCCAATTACCTGCTGTGGCAGCTTGCCTATTCGGAATTTTATTTTACCGACGTTCCCTGGCCGGATTTTACAAAAGAGGAATTGATCCGTGCTATTGAGCATTATAATAGTAGGGAGCGGAGATTTGGCGGAATAAAGGAGGAACGGGATGTTTAAGACAAGGCTTCTGAGCGGAATCCTTCTGGTCATCATAGCTCTGGTCACGATCATATCAGGAGGTTCCGTGCTGTGGGCAGTGGTTACCCTGATCAGCCTGATCGGGATGCGGGAACTATATAAGCCCTTCCATATGGAAAACGAACTGCCGGGGATATGCGGCTATCTGTCTGCAATCCTGTATGACATTCTGCTGTTTGCCTTAAACGGCGGATTTCTTCCGGGAGAGTCCAGAGACTGGTTTATGGGCCTGTTTATGGCTCTGATCATCTCTCTGATGGCGGTCATGGTATTTTCCTATCCGAAATACCATGCGGATCAGTTGATGGCGGCATTTTTCGGGGTATTTTACGTGGCTGTCATGCTGTCCTATATCTATCAGATCCGGGGCCTGCCGGGAGGCGCCTATACGGTGTGGCTGGTGTTCATCTGTTCCTGGGGGTGCGACACCTGCGCCTACTGCGTGGGAATGCTGATCGGGAAGCATAAGATGGCACCCAGGCTCAGCCCGAAAAAATCCGTGGAGGGCGGGATCGGCGGCATCGCAGGGGCGGCCCTGATCGCCGTGCTCTATGCATTGGCCATCAACCATTGGGGAAATGCAGGGGTCAGTGCAGCATCTTTTGCAGTGATCGGCGCGGCAGGCGGGATGATCTCCCAGGTGGGGGATCTGGGCGCTTCCGCCATCAAACGGATTTACGGAATCAAGGATTACGGGAAGCTGATACCGGGGCACGGCGGGATACTGGATCGGTTTGACAGCGTGATCTTTACGGCGCCGATTATTTATTATCTGGCAGTGCTGATATCTTAGGCTTAACAACAATTTTCTGCGGAAAAGGGCAAAGCTTTAGAAGCGTGCTTTTCTGGTTTATTCAGGTTCAGTTTGTTACAGAAGAGGGGAACGGGTTATTATGAGGAAAATAGCGATTCTGGGTTCCACCGGTTCGATCGGAACCCAGACACTGGAAGTCGTAAGGGAAAACGGGGATCTTGAAGTCCTGGCTGTGGCCGCAGGCAGCAATATTACGCTGCTGGAAGCGCAGATCCGGGAGTTTGGGCCGAAGCTTGCCGCGGTATGGACGGAGGAAAAAGCCCGGGAACTGAAAAGCCGCATCCGGGATCTGGATGTAAAGGTGGTATCCGGTATGGAGGGTCTGCTGGAAGCGGCGGCCATGCCAGGGGCGGAGATCCTGGTCACGGCAATCGTGGGGATGATCGGAATCCTTCCCACCATAGAAGCGATCAAAGCGGGCAAGGATATTGCGCTTGCCAATAAGGAGACGCTGGTCACGGCGGGACATATCATCATGCCTCTGGCAGAAAAATACGGCGTGTCCATCCTTCCGGTGGACAGCGAGCACAGCGCCATCTTCCAGTCACTCCAGGGGGGACAGAAACAGGCGCTGCACAAAATCCTTCTGACGGCGTCCGGAGGCCCTTTCCGGGGGAAGACTTGGGCGGAGCTTTCAAAGATCCAGGTGGAGGATGCCTTAAAGCATCCCAACTGGGCGATGGGCCGCAAGATCACCATCGATTCTTCTACGATGGTGAACAAAGGGCTGGAGGTTATAGAGGCAAAATGGCTCTTCGGCGTCAGCGTGGACCAGGTGGAGGTCGTGGTGCAGCCCCAGAGCATCATCCATTCCATGGTGGAATATGTGGACGGGGCGGTGATCGCACAGCTTGGGACGCCGGATATGAAGCTGCCCATCCAGTACGCCCTGTACTATCCCCAGCGTAGGTATCTGCCGGGCCGGCGTCTGGATTTTTCCATGCTTTCCCAGATTACATTTGAGAAGCCGGATATGGAGACGTTTTACGGGCTGAGGCTGGCCTATGAGGCAGGCAGGAAGGGGGGCTCCCTTCCCACGGTTTTGAATGCGGCGAATGAAGCCGCGGTGGCCATGTTCCTGGAGCGCAGGATCGGGTATCTGCAGATTCCGGAAATGATCGGGTACTGCATGGAACGGCATCAGAATATTGCAGATCCTACAGTAGAACAGATCCTGGAGACAGAGCAGGAGACGTATGCGTATATTGCCGGAAGAGACTGGCAGAAGCCGTGAGGATTCAAAAAAATGAAGAGGTGGTAATATAAATGGGAATTGTCATAGCGATACTTTTGTTCAGTGCAATCGTCATCTTCCATGAGTTGGGACATTTTTTGCTGGCAAAGGCAAACAAAATACAAGTGGATGAATTTTCACTGGGTTTGGGCCCGACTTTGTTTGGAAAAGTAATCGGGGAAACAAAATTTTCTCTCAAGCTCCTTCCGTTCGGCGGGGCATGTATGATGGGAGAGGACGAGGCCGATGATATGTCAGAGGGCAGCTTTAACAGCAAGCCTGTCTGGGCAAGGATCTCCGTCATCGCTGCAGGTCCCATATTCAACCTGATTCTGGCCTGGATACTCTGTGTGATCCTGGTTGCCTGGGTGGGATACCGGGCTCCGGCAGTCGGGGAAGTGTCGGACGGCTACTCCGCCAAGGAGCAGGGCATACGGGCCGGCGACACGATCACGGAGATTAACGGGAGGCGGATCTACCTCTGGAATGAGATCACCCTTGCCAACCTGATGAACACCGAAGGCGGAGAGATGGAGATTACCTATCTGCGCGGCGGGAAGGAAACCACGGTCGTTTTAGAACCCCGTGCCCTGGAAGGAGACCTGAATAAAAGGCTCGGCATCACCAGCACGGCGGAGTCTGTAAGGCCAGGTTTTTTTGGCTCCCTGCAGTACGGCGCCTATACGGTACGGTATTGGATCAATTATACGATTGAATGCCTGAAAATGCTGGTGGGCGGAAAGGTAGGCATCCAGGATATGTCCGGCCCGGTGGGGATCGTGGATGCGGTAGACGAGACTTACCAGAGCTCCAGATCCGCAGGAATCAAGATCCTGATACTCAATCTGATGAATTTTGCCATTTTGCTGACCGCCAACCTGGGGATCATGAACCTGCTTCCCATCCCGGCACTGGACGGCGGGCGGCTGGTGTTTCTCTTCGTGGAAGCAGTGCGCGGGAAACGGGTGCCGCCGGAGAAGGAAGGCATGGTGCATTTCGCAGGGCTGGCAGTGCTGATGGTGCTGATGGTTGTGGTGATGTATAATGATATTATGAGGCTGTTCTGAGGAAATTAGTGCGGGGAAACCTGGGAAATACAAAAGCTGGAAGTTAGAATTTCCAGTTTTTTACGACAATGAGTGGGGAAAAAACTATGGTTTATTCCCCACTCATTTACATTCTTCATTCTAAGAAAAATCCAAATCAATTCACAAAAAATATCCGTTATCTATATAAAAACAACACAAATCAAACATTATTTTCTGCAAATCACCGAAATCATATTAGCACATCGAACATTTTTTTTCAAGACCTTTTGGGGAATAAACCATAGTTATTTCCCCACACGATTGCCCTGAAAATGCAGGATTTAAAGGGATTCTAAAACCGGGCGGCAGGAAAAAGAGCAGAAGCAGATGCACAGACAAATGCCACATAATCGGAATGTCTTTATGGGCTGTCTTTGATTTTTTATGCCATATCCCGCAGCTTTGAGAGAAAGCCGGGCATCCTGTGGGCTGCCAGCCAGCAGAAATGCGAAGAAGCAAAGGAGCAGATGATGTGGTATGTGATACAGACGAAAACAGGCCAGGAAGAACCCATGCGCCAGCGGGTGGAACGGATGCTTCCGGAGGATTCCTTTGAGGAATGCAAGATCCTGTATTACGTAAAAAAGAAGAAATACCTGGGAGAGTGGCATGAGGAGCGGGAGCGTCTTCTGCCCGGATATATGTTTTTGGTGACAGATGATCCAAAACCCGCAGGCGAAGCGCTTAACCGCATTACTGAGTATACAAGGCTTCTTGGAACCGGAAGTAAGTTTTGTCCGATCCGGCCGGAGGAGGAAGAACTGCTCATCCGGCTGACCAACGGGAAGGATGAAATCGGAATGTCCTACGGTGTGATCGAGAGCGGAATCTTAAAGGTTCGGTCCGGTGTGCTCACCGGAATGGAATCCAGGATCAAGAAGATCGACCGCCATAAGCGAAAAGGATTTCTCAGCATGCGGCTGGATGACAAAGAAAAGCTGGTGGGCGTCGGCCTGGAAATCACGGAGAAGTCATAATATGTGGTATGTCATACAGGTCTATACCGGCCGGGAGCTGGAGATTGCCCGGCAGTGCCGCGAGAGAGTGATGATCGAAGGCGAGGATGTATTTGTGCCGTTAGCGGAACGGTGGACGAAGATCCGCGGAGAGCGGACGCTGATCACATCCAGATTGTTTCCCGGGTATGTGTTTATTGAGACGGATCAGATCGAAGATTTTCATAGGCGCTTAAACCGGATCTATGCGATGACGAAGGTGCTCAGAACCGGAGAAGCCATGACACCCATCCATCCGGAAGAGGAAGCGTATCTGAGGAGGCTTGGCGGAGACGGGCATGTGGTGAAATATTCGGAAGGATATATGGAAGGGCAGAAGCTGGTAGTAACTTCCGGGCCTCTGAAAGATTTTGAAGGAAAGGTGAAGAAGATCCTGCGGCATAAGAGGCTGGTGGTGATGGAGGTTCCATTACTTGGACAGGCTGTGGAAGTGACGCTGGGGCTGGGGGTTGTGGAGAAAAAGGAATAAAAAAATGTTCGTTTGACTTTCCGGGAAAAAATTCCAGAGACAGGTTTTGGTATAGAGTGGGTTTTATATATGAAATTACCGAACGCATTTGACGTTTCGCGCGCTGTGCATGAGGTGATGGACACAGTGGGATCAGATTCAGAATCAAAAAATTCTGAAATGGCGAAGCATGTCCTTTTTTTGGTTAAAAAGAAAAAAAGCTTAAATACGTTTTTTGGCAGATAGGGTGGTACATCGTGGAAAAAAAAGATGGGAAAAATACCGTCAGAAATTTAATAATGTCAGGTGCGGTTTTGTCTGGATTGTATACAATAATACACTTCATGGCAAAAAAAAGGATTCGTTCGGAAGAAATTGATGAAGGAAATCCATATCTTGCTTCGCAGGACAGTCTTGGTGAGGTGCATAGAACACCAGATTGTGTTTCCGGTTTTTATGAGAACTCTGTGAAACCTTTGCTGGACAAAATCTTGGCATTTGCAGGTCTGGCTGTACTTTCCCCGGTTTTTGTCTTGATATCACTGGCCGTATACATGGACGATCCGGGGCCTGTTTTTTTTACACAGAAGCGTGTGGGAAAGGATAAACATTTCTTTGCGCTGCATAAATTCAGGTCCATGAAGATGTCCGCGCCCCATGACGTTCCGACGCACCAGCTTTCTGATCCGGAACAATATATCACAAAAGTGGGAAAATTTCTGCGGAGAACAAGCCTGGATGAACTTCCTCAGATCTGGGATATTTTCTGCGGAAAAATGAGTGTGATCGGCCCCAGGCCGGCGCTGTGGAATCAGGAGGATCTTGTGGAGCAAAGAGAACTCTATGATGCAAATTCGGTCCTGCCCGGTCTTACGGGGCTGGCCCAGATCAAAGGCAGGGATGAGCTGGAGATCACAGATAAAGCGAAATTAGATGGTGAATATGTGAAGATTTTGAGACAGGGCGGATTTAAGGCCCTGTTTTTTGATGTAAAATGTTTTGCCGAAACGATTCAGAGTGTATGGAACTCTGACGGTGTAGTGGAAGGCGGTACGGGAGAAAAGAACAGGAGATGTGCTGTGGAAGAATTTGAGAAAATAAGTACAGAGAAACACCGCAGGTTAGGCAAAACGGATATCAGCCTTTCACCTCTCGGATTCGGATGCGCCAGTGTTTGGGGGAAGGATATGATCTCTGACCAGCAGGCACAGGATTTGTTTGAAAAGGCTTATGAATTGGGAATCACATATTTTGATACCGGACACAGCTATGGAAATGCTGAAGAGCGTATAGGAAAGATTTTAAAAACATCGGAGATTGTCAAACGGGAGAAGATTGTGATTTCTACGAAATTCGGCACCCGGAATGTAAACGGCAGGCTGGTTCATGATGTCTCTCCGGAATGGATTCGGGAAAGTGTGGATATGAGTCTTGGCCGTATGGGGATCTCTTACATAGACTGTCTGCAGATCCACGGTCCGCAGATCAGCGATTTTACAGAAGAACTGTACGGTGTTTTGGAGGAACTGAAAGAACAGGGAATCGTGAGGGCTGTCGGAGCAAATTCTTTTGATACTGAAGTCCTGGAATTTATCTGCAGGGAAAAGCGGCTCGATTTTGTTATGCTGGATTATAACATTATGCGCCGGGACAGGGAGGAATTGATACAAAGGCTGTATGATAACGGCATAGGTGTAGTGGCCGGAGCGGCACTGGCCGAATCCCTTTATTCCAATCGTGTATTTAAGATCCGCGGAAAAAAGGATATCTGGTATCTCGCACGGGCGATGAAAAATTTCCGGAAGCAGCTTTTTGGCGGGTGGAAATACAGATTTATCAACCAAGTGGACGGCGTGTCCGGATCTCAGATCGCACTTGGGTATGTGCTGGATAATCCGCTGATTTCCTCTGCGGTCTTCGGAACGACAACGATGCGGCATCTGGAAGAAAATGCGGGAGCAGTTGGGGTTGAGATGCCGGCAGGGGTGTTGGAGAGGATTCGGTCAATATAAATAGAAAAAGTCAGGTGGTTCAGATTTGAAAATTTTAGTTACAGGTGCAAATGGATATTTGGGAAAAGGTGTTGTAAAACAGCTTTTAGATGATGGGATGCATGTAATTGCTACGGATTTTAGAGATAATTTGATTGACAAAAGAGCGGAGATAAAAACTGCAGATTTGTTCCATCTTCAAGATCCCTATTCATATTTTTCATGCCCGGATGTGCTTCTGCATATGGCTTGGAGGGATGGCTTTGTCCATAATTCTGTAAACCATATTCATGATCTGCCCAGCCATTATGAATTTATACGAACCATGATAGAAGGCGGAGTAAAACGCGCGGCAGTTATGGGGTCCATGCATGAGGTGGGATTCTTTGAAGGGAGCATTAATGAATCTACGCCCTGCAATCCACAGAGTCTGTATGGGATCAGTAAAAATGCACTCAGAAGACTTGTGGAGCTGAAATGCAGAGAATGCGGAACTGTATTTCAGTGGCTGAGAGGATTTTATATAGTAGGAAACACAGCGGACGGGTGTTCCATATTTTCCAAAATTGTGCAGGCAGTTCGTGCCGGAAATCAGGAATTTCCGTTTACAATGGGACTGAACCAGTTTGATTTCCTGGATTATGATGTATTCTGTAAATATGTGGCAGATACAGTTGAACAGGGGCGGGTTGACGGAGTTATAAATATCTGTTCGGGACGTCCGGAGAAACTATCCGACCGTGTGGAACGGTTCATTCATGAGAACCAGTTTAAAATCGTATTGAAATACGGGGCATTTCCGGACAGACCATATGATTCCAAAGCTATATGGGGGGATGATTTAAGAATCCAAAATATTGAAAAAGAAAAGGAATTTAAAAATGTCTGTGAGTGAGGCAAAAAGGAAAGGGCTGACAGGGAAGAAAATTTTATTCTTCTCTCCAGCCTTTTTTGGGTATGAGGATAAAATAAAGAATAAAATGCTGGAATTAGGGGCAGAGGTAGATTCCTATGATGTGAGGTCTGTAGTCAGTGCATTTGAACGCTCCGTACTAAAGATGAACCAAAATATTTTTAAGCGCAGAACAGAGAAGTATTATGCAAAAATATTGTCTGGGATTAAAACGAAAAAATACGACTATGTGTTTTTTATAAAATGTGACATGCCTACGGAGCGCATTTTGAAGATCTTTCGAAAATGTTTTAAAAATGCAAAATTTTGTCTGCATATGTGGGATTCAATCGAAAATATACCGGGAATTGAAAATAAATTTAAGTATTTTGACTTTATCAGCAGCTTTGATCGTTTAGATTGCGAAACATATCCGGAGCTGCATTTTAGACCTCTGTACTTCTGTGATGAATACAGAAGAGAAGAAAAAAGAACGGAAGAATATGACTATGATCTTTGTTTCATAGGAACAATCCATTCTGACAGGTGGAAGATTCTAAAAGAATTGAAACGACAGTCAGAAGAGAAAAATCTTCGCATATTTTATTATCCTTATCTCCAAAGTAAATTTATTTATTATTTTTATCGTTTTATAAAACCAGAGTTTTGGGATTCAACTATAGATGAATTTTATTTTGAAAAACTATCCGGTGATATGATTTCTAAAAAAGTGGATAAGTCAAAAATCGTAATCGATATCCAGCATCCCAGACAGAACGGACTGACAATCCGTACAATCGAAATGATAGGTATGAATAAGAAGATGATTACAACAAATCAGGATATCCGGAATTATGATTTTTATAATCCGGAAAATATCTGCATTCTTAATAGAAGGAAACCTGCTTTGAATATGAATTTTAAATCGGATTATATGACTCTGGATAAGGCGCTTTATAATAAATACTCACTTGAATCTTGGATATACGAGGTGCTGGGAAATGAGAAATAAATATACCTTCAGCGAATTTTTAAAAACAGTATATTCTCTTATGCTGACTAAGCTGACGATACCGCAGGCTCGATTGATCAGGCGGCCTGTTTATATTCGGGGAGGAATGTTTGTGGGAGGCAGAAATTTGACAACGGGCCGTTGCTGCAGATTTGATCTTTCAGCAAAAAAACAGACATTAACTATAGGAGTTGATTGCGAAATCGGTGATTATACTCATATTGTAGCTCATGAGAGAGTAAAAATCGGAAACAATGTCCTGTCTGCTTCGAAGGTATTTATCAGTGATACAAATCACGGTTGTTATAAAGGAGAAGATTCAGATCCCCCTGCAATATCCCCGAATAAAAGGAGGATTGTAACAGAACCAGTAAAAATTGGTAATAATGTCTGGATTGGTGAAAATGCTGTGATTATGGCAGGAAGTGATATAGGAGATGGATGCATTATAGGAGCGAATGCAGTCGTAAAGGGAAGTTTCCCGGAAAATAGCATGATTGCCGGCGTTCCTGCCAAAATCATTAAAGTATATGATTCATCCACTGGAAGTTGGATAAAAAGGGAGTATAGCAATGATTAGTGTTGTGATTCCAATGTACAATAGCAAAGACACCATTTTCGATAGTATTGATTCTATAATTAACCAATCCAGATATGATCTGATAAGGGAAATTATTGTTGTAGATGATGGATCAACAGATGGAAGCAGCCAATTTGTTTCGGAACATTATGCCGAGAATAAGAAGATAAAAGTAATCAGGAAGAAAAACGGAGGGGTCTCATCAGCAAGAAACGCAGGGATTCAATCTGCACTATCGGAATGGATTGCTTTTTTAGATTCTGATGATATTTGGCTTGATGAGAAGATAAGAGTACAGTGGGAAGCAGTGACCGCACATCCCGAAATTATGTTTATCGGCAGCAATCGGAATAAGGAGAATATCCATTGGGGAAGAAAATATGATGATAAAAGGAAAATATATTCGATTGATTTAACGCATTTGTTGATTAAAAATTGGCCGTCACCGTCTTCTGTTCTGATAAAAAAAGAACTATTGAGTATTACAGGATTATATGATGAAAGTATGCACTATGCAGAAGAGGGAGATTTATGGAATCGGATTGCAATACTAAATGAATTATATTATATAGCAGATATTTATATTATAACAGGAGCCCAGAAGATATCATTTGGAGAAAGCGGGCTATCAGCTAATTTGAAAAAAATGTATCAAGGCAATATAAGAAATATAAAATTATTAAAAGAGAGAAATAAAATATCGTTTAAATTTTATATATTTTTAAGAATTTTTTATGGAATTAAACAAATCAGGAGAATTGTAATCATAAAATGGATAACAAAATTTCGAAAGAAAAAATAAAAATTTTGCATGTAATAGGAACATTGCAAATTGGAGGGGCAGAAAATACCGCAATGAATTGTTTTAGATTCATTGATAGAGATAAATACAGTGTAGATTATCTTGTATACGATAATGAGAATAGCCCATATACAAAAGAAGTTATTGAGCTGGGGGGAAGAGTAATCCGAAAAAATGTATTACATAATAGAGTCTATTTACAAAAAGTATTAATGGATGTAATGAAAGATTATGGGCCTTATGATATTGTTCATTCGCATCTTATGTTTCATAATGGGTATGTCATGAGAGCGGCAAAAAGATGTAATATAAAAAAAAGAATCAGTATGGCACATTCTACAAGTGATGGACGTTGTAAGCTCTCTATTTTGTCTTTCATATATAGAACATATATGAGAAGCATAATCAGAAGAAATGCAACACAATATCTGGCCTGTGGGAAAAAATCAGGGGAGTATCTTTACGGAAAAAAATTTTTTGCAAAAAAAGGAAGCATAATTAAAAATCGGATTGATGTAAAAAAATTTGCTTATAATAAGGAGATGCAAGTTTCTTTAAGAAAACAGCTTAATATGGATAACGAAGTAGTATTTCTTATTGTAGGACATTTGATTCCATTAAAGAATCATTTGTTTGCTTTTCAAGTCTTTAAAGCTATTAAAAATGAAATTCCGAAAAGTAAGATAATCGTTTTGGGGGACGGGGATGAAAAAAATAAATTGGAAGAGTGGGTTGCCCAAAATAACCTGAATACGGATATTATTTTTTGCGGAAATGTAAAAAATGTAAATGAATATATGATTGCAGCCGATTTTCTATTTATGCCTTCACTCTATGAGGGATTTCCGGTGACCCTGGTTGAAGCTCAATCAGCAGGTTTAATGTGTTTTGTTTCTGATCATATAACAAAGGAAATAAAACTAACTAATTTAGTTCGCTTTATTTCAATTGACGAAGGAATAGACCCTTGGGTAAGAGAGATAAAAAGATGTTTGCATTATACCAGAGAAAATAAAATAGATGCCATAATTAATCAGAATTATGATCTCTCAGATTTAGGAGATGAATTAGAAAGATTATATCAAATATAAGAAGTAGCAACATTATAATCTTAATAATAGTATTTATCAAAAAAGGGTATTTAAAACGAAAGAAATAAGGATGGGAAAATGGGAATTAATATAAAGAAAATGAAAGTATTAACTGCATATATAATATTTTTTATACTCCAAAACCTGTTTTTATGTATTATGAGAAATCAAAAATTTGAAATATGGATAAAATTTCTGGCCGTTTTTTCTGTTTTTTTATTTTTAATAGATACCATTTTTTTTATTATACTAGGGAAAAAAATATTTAGTGTCGGATACATATTTGTAGCATTGTCTTTTCTGTTTCATATGGGACAAGTTATACTACATGCTTTTTTCAAAGATTACAACTATATTTCTGCAGATTTTATAAAGATATATCCGGAACAACTAACAAAAAGTGCATTATTATTTTCATTAAATATTATTCAAATAGTAACCTTTTTTATACTTCTATCTACATATTCTAAGATAAAAAGAGAAAGGATGAATCCAAAATTTAATAAGATTAGTAATACACAGCTAAAATTAATTGGATGGATTATGTGTATTATTACTGTACCAATGAAATTTAGATATATAAAAGCAGCAATCGATATAGTTCAAGACGAAACTTATGTGAGTTCCACAGTAGAAGGTTTTAGTGGTGTATATATTCAAATATCAAATTTTTGTATTATAGCTTTTGTCATACTTCTTTTTGCATACAGTTATAATAAAGTGATGCAAAAGATTATTTTATTTCTTTCATGTTTGTTTTTTGTATGGAGTATGCTCTCTGGAGGAAGAATTTATGGCGTAATATCAATTTTGATCCTTCTACTATGTTATATCCGTATTAATGATATAAAAATCAATTTTATAAGTATTACGGTAATGTGTTTTTTTATGGTGGTTTTTTTACAGCTTATCACTACGATTTCTTTCATCCGGACAACACACGAGTTTAATATACCAAATTTAATACAATATGCTTTCAATCCTTCAAACAACTTTTTGCTAAAGATGTTAGATGAATTTGGTGGCACAGTAGGAACAGTAATTTTTACATTTGATGAGGTTCCACGTTATCTTGATTTTCATAATGGCCAAAGTTATATAAAAGCTTGGATGCTTGTTGGTTTCAATATTAATGGTATTTTGAATCAAATAAGCAAAGAGATTTCTTATACCTTGTTATTTTCTAATAGGTTTCATCTGGGAGGAAGCTACATTGGTGAATTATACTATAATTTTGGATTTTTTTCTTATGCTTTTGCTCCTCTAGTAGGTTTATTTATAGGAAAAATCTCTGAAATGAGCGATTATTGTTTAGAAAATAAACTTGTAATAGAATTTGCAGTACTGGTTATGCCTGTTTATGGAGCTATCTCTTGGGTAAGAGGTTATTTTGATTCTTTTACCAGATCATTTGTGTGGGGAACAGTATTTATTTTATTTTTGTATTTTGTGTGCAGACGAATCAAAATAAGTGATTTAAAAAGAAAACTGATAGGTATATAAAAGCCATAGGAGAATGAAATGGAGAGTCCATTAGTTAGCGTAATAATTCCGTGTTATAATTGTATAAAATATGTTGAAGAAGCCGTAATGTCAATAGTAAACCAAACATATCAAAATATGGAAATTTTGATTACCGATGATTGTTCTTCGGATGGTACATATGAAATACTAAAGAAACTTGCAAAATTAGATAAAAGAATAAAACTATATAGAAATCAAAAGAATGAAAAAATAATTGAGACATTAAATAAAATGATACATAAATCTAAGGGTAAGTATATAGCAAGGATGGATTCAGATGATATTTCCGTATTGACACGTATTGAAGAACAAGTGTCTTTTTTAGAAATTAATTCGGATATAGATTTTTGTGGAACAAATTGTATTCATATTAACAATAAAGGAAAAATAATTGCACACAAAGAGTTCCCAGGGAAAAGTCAACAGATACAAAAGCTGATAAAATATGGAAATATATTTGCTCATCCCACAATTATGATAAGATCAGTACTATTGAAGCAATGCCGCTATAATCCAGAATTTATACACGCTGAGGATTATGAATTATGGTGTCGTCTTATATATGAAAAAAAGGCAAATGCTGCAAATTTACAAAAATATTTATTAAAGTATAGAGTGACGAAAGGGCAAATATCCCAGAAGTACGAAACAGAGCAGAAAGAGCATACAGCGAAAATAATGCAAAAATATAGTGTGACGAATATGTCAGATATTGAAATTCATAAAATGATATTCTGTACGATCAATAGCAAGAAGGTAATACAATTTGAAGAAATCAGAGATTATACAAAAGTGGTTTATGAAGATATAAAAAAGAGTGAGTTTAATTTATCATATCCTTTTATGGCAAAATTGCTGCTATTCTTAAGAAATAATTGTATAAAGTTATTTATGTATTATTTATTTACTCCTATTGGAATTAGAACTACATTAAAAAGAATAAGGACAAAACTAATATGATACAAATGTTATTGGAACTTTTAAAAGTTTTTTTACAAAAGATAGGAGTATACTATAAATATCAGTTTATTATTAAAGGAGAAAAATATAAAGATATATATTTAAAGTACAAAAATGAAAAAAAGATATATTTTTTTCTGACTCCAACATATGGTAATTTAGGTGATCAGGCAATTGAAATAGCAACTATAGAATTTATCAAAAAGTATTTTTACGAGTATTCTATTATTAATATCCATTTGCAAGAGACTTTTTATAAAATGAAAGCAGTCCTTAGAACGATAGATCCAAAAGACTTGGTTTTTATTCAGGGAGGAGGTAATTTCGGAAATCTTTATAAGAGTGTTGAGGTTTCCAGAAGATTTATCGTCAGAAAAATTAAAAAAAATACTATTATTATATTACCGTCTACGATTTATTTCACAAATAGTCTAAAGGGAAAAATAGAGCTAAAAAGATCACAATATATATATAATAAGAATCATCAACTAGTAATAACTACTAGAGAAAAATACTCATATTCTTTTTCTGAAAAATATTTTGATAAATGTAAAAATATCATGTTTCCAGATATGGTATTTTTTTTGGCAAATAGATATAAAAAAGCATTTGAAGAATTGTCTAGAGATCGAATATTGATTTGTTTTAGAAAAGATACTGAAAGTGTGATTGAATCAGATAGAGATTCTCTTATTTCTCATATATATAATCTATATGAAGGAGTTCACATTATTGATACACAATTATTTAGAAGTATAAGTGATAATATAAAAGGAATTGAAGTAGAATCTATGATTAAGGAATTTAAAAGTGCTAAACTGATTATAACAGATCGGCTTCATGGCTTGATTTTTTCCATAATAACAAATACACCTTGTATTGTTCTACCATCTTTAGATAATAAAATTAAAGGTACATATGGTTGGGTGGAAAAAGAACCGCAAATTATATTTCTAAAAACAGAAGAAATTAATAATTTAGATGAAATAATAAAAAAGATGCTAAAAATCAAGAGTATACCTATTTCAAATTATAATTATATTTTTGATGAGTTTGGAAATGAAATTAAAGCATTAAGTGAGGAGTGATAGATTATGGAATACAATGGGATAAAGTATTTTATTGGATGTGGTGTTCCAGTCAATGTTTGCAATTTTCGTTGTGGGTATTGCTATCTGGGGCAGCATCCACATCCATACGAAGGTGGAATTATTCCATTTATTAGAACATCTAAGTATATTTCAGATTATTTTTCAATTGAAAAAATGGGAGGTCCTTGTTATTTTAATTTTTGTGGAAATGGAGAGACACTTTTACATCCTGAAATCATTGAATTGGTGATACGACTCATTAAAGAAGGACATTATTGTGACATTATTACAAATGGAACTTTATCTAAGAAATTTGATGAAATTGTTTCAAATATAGAACTAGAGTTTGGGGCACACCTACTGATTAAGTTTTCATTTCATTATATTGAATTGAAAAGAAAAGGACTATTAGAAAAGTTTGTAGACAACGTAAACAAGATGCGTGATAATGGAATTTCTTATTCTGTGGAAATTACTCCATATGACGATTTGATTCCATATATTGAGGAGATTAAGAATTTTTCTATTAAGAATTTTGGAGCTTTTCCACATTTTACAGTGGCACGAAATGAAGAAACTAAAAATATAGAGCTCCTTACAAGTTTGAGCAGTGATGAATATAAAAATACTTGGTCATCATTTAACTCTCCGATGTTCGATTTTAAAAGTAATATTTTTGGGG
Source organism: Schaedlerella arabinosiphila (assembly GCF_003885045.1). Lineage (GTDB taxonomy): Bacteria > Bacillota > Clostridia > Lachnospirales > Lachnospiraceae > Schaedlerella > Schaedlerella arabinosiphila. The sequence goes on from NZ_RHJS01000002.1 coordinate 1,643,225, forward strand.
TTAAACGGAATGAATTTTGTTACGCAGGATTATGGAGTATACAGCTTAACCTGGCCACGGGTAATTATTCGCAGTGTTATGGTGGAGATGTATTAGGTACAATCACAGATTTTGATAAACCAATTAATTTTAGAGCAATTGGTAAATGCAGACAGCCGCACTGTTTTAATGGACATGCTTATCTGACATATGGGGTAATTCCGGAACTATCAACACCAATGTATGTTGATATGCGGGATAGAATTTCAGATGATGAAAGACATTGGTTACAACCAGAAACTATCCGCTTTTTTTCGACTAAACTTTCTGAATCACATCCCAAATTAACAAAAAAACAGAAAAAAAATATTTTGCGAATGCGTAATTTATATAAAGGATATACATTATTTATAAGAGGAAAGTCATTTTTTGAAAGAAAAATAAATAAAAGAAGGAATAACTCTTTTGAATGAAAGATATAAAATATATATATAAAAATACATTGGTAACTCTACTTTCGCAGATAATTCGTATTCTACTCGGATTTATTTTACAAAGAGTATTTATAAATACTCTAGGAGTTAAATATCTTGGATACAATTCTGTATATAGTAATATTTTACAAATGCTTAATTTGGCAGATTTAGGAGTTGGAGTAGCGGTTACCAGCTTTTTATATAAACCACTAGCCGAGAATAATAAAACTAAGATTAAGGCTTTAATGTATTTATATAAAAAAATTTATTTTATAATTGCTTTTGTAGTGTTACTTGCTGGTTCATTAATTACAATATTAATACCAGCTATTATAAAGGATGCTGAATGTAGCAACTATTATTTAAGAATTTATTTTATCATTAATTTAGTGGCAGTTGTAAGTACTTATTTTTTTTCATATAAGCGTACGTTATTGATTGCTGAGGAAAAATCATATTTTACAAATTATGTGGATATGATACTGAATATTATTTGTTCAGTAGTTCAAATTATTGCACTCAATATTTTTTCGGATTTTGTTATATATTTGGTTATTAATGTCATAAAAAATATAATATCAAATTTGATAATATCAAGGGAATGTGACAAAAAGCACATATTTTTAAAAGGAAATATTGCTCAGGATGAAGTGGAAAAATATAAAAGAGCGATTGGAATATATGTAAAGGATTTATTTATATCCAGAATAGGGGCATATATTTACTATAGTACAGATAATATAATCATTTCTATTTTTAAAGGTTCACTTTTGGCTGGATATTTGTCAAATTACACACTTGTTACTACATCTATTCAATCAATTGTAACACAACTTTTTAGCGCTTTACAAGCAACATTTGGAAAACTAATTGTGAAAGAGAATAGTTTAGAAAAACAAAAAGAAATAGTGGATGAATATTTTTTTATAAACTATAATGTATCAAATATATGTGCTCTTTGCAGTTGTTTTTTGATACAACCATTTATAATGTTGTATATTGGAAAAAAATATATTTTGAACGACTCTACTATTTTCTTCTTAAGCATTAATTTGGGACTTACGTTATTATTAATAATACCATCTCAAGTATTTATAGTCTATAATCTATATAAATATGACAAACAAATAATAGCATTATCAGCTTTTATGAATATTGTGATATCCTCAATACTGGTAGAGAAAATAGGAATTGATGGAGCTCTCATTGGAACACTGATTACTTCATTAATTTATTTGTTTGGGCGATTATTTATTATTTCGAGAAAAATTTTTGATATCCCATACCGATATTATATAAAAAAAATTATTTTATGGATAATTAATAGTAGTACGGGATTTGTTGGATGCTATTTTGTTTATCGGTTAATTGATATTACATCTTGGACAAAATGGATTATATCTGCTTTTATTTATCCTATTTTAGTTGTTTTTATATCAATATTTATTATGCATAGATCAAAAGAATATATAATATTTCAAAAAATTATTTTACAAAATCTAGTAAAAATAAGAGGAAATAAAAGGTTTAAATAGCTATTATCAAGCAGAGATTAAGGTTTAACTGATTCATACAGAGGGAGGCTATGAAACATACTATGCGGATAAAACTTTATTTCATGATTTTGTGTATTGTAATTTTGTTCAGTGGATGTAGAAATGCAACCGTAGAGGATTCCAATATAGATACAGTTTCAGAAAATAGTAATGAGCTCATTATAAATATGACGGATTATAAGGACATACGTGCCTGCTTTGATTATGTTTATTCAATGGGAGATAAATACGAGAAATATTATGTTGAGGTTCCAGAAGGAGTTTACAACACGGAAGAGTTATTTACGGAGGAAGAGTGGAATAACGAGGGAAAAGATGTAGGATGGAACTATTATTATGGGCTTACTATACCAGACAATTGTTATCTGGTGGGTATCGGAGCTGTTGATAAAATAGTATTCCAAAACGGAGGGAGTAAGCCGGATTCAGACGTAAAATCACCTTTGAATTTTAAAAATAGTGGAGGTATAGAAAATATTACGGTTAAAGCAAAGGGGTGTAGATATGCGATCCATGATGATATGGCTTGGAATGCGGAACATTATACAAGAATAGTCAGAAACTGCAAGATTATTGATAATGGATCTACAATAAAAGCAGCATATGGAAGTGGAATTTATGGAGACTGTGATTTTTTCTTTTATAATACAGAGTTTATAGCATATGGTGATGCCTATCCTTTTTCGCTTCATAATACTATTGATCAGAAAAAAGTTGGGAATATTACATTTATAGGCTGTACATTTAAGGGAAATAATAAAGGCTGTGTATTTCCAAGCCTTAGTCCACTATCTGCAAAAACATATATAACAATGATTGGGTGTAAGGTGGATAATATTCTTTTTTCAGAAATACCAGATAACAGTGGAATTGCTTTTGAATTAAGTGGTGGCGGAAACAGCGAATGTAGTATAGAAGTAAAAAACTCAGATGGGAAAAAGTATGAATTTAGTTTTGCTGATGATAAAGAAGAAAAAATTTCAGAATAAAGATAAATTCATTCTGCTTATGTCAATTGATTTTTTAGGAGAAAACAAATGCTGTTTAATTCAATACAATTCTTAATATTTTTTCCAGTTGTAATTTTATTCTACTTTGTAATACCAGAAAAAATCAGATATTTATGGTTATTATTTGTAAGCTATTTTTTCTATATGTGCTGGAATGCCAAATATGCATTACTTATACTGTTTTCAACAGTTATTACATATTTTAGTGGATTGATTATTGAAAAAATCAAAGCACAAAAATGGGAAGACAGGAAAATAATTAAATATAAAAAATATTGTGTTATCGGGAGCTTTATATTAAATCTGGCAATTCTATTTTGGTTTAAATATTTAGAGTTTATGATACTGAATCTAAACCGTATGTTGAATGTGTTTCACTTTGAAATACATATTCCGACAATTGATATAATACTTCCTGTAGGAATATCATTTTATACTTTTCAAGCTCTAAGTTATACCATGGATATTTATAGAGACAAAATACATGCTGAAAGGAATCCGTTTCGATACGCATTGTTTGTGTCTTTTTTTCCACAACTGGTTGCTGGCCCAATTGAACGTTCAGAAAATCTTTTAAGACAGTTAAAAATACCAACCCGATTTAGTGTAAAAAATGCAGAGTATGGATTATTGACAATGGCTTATGGTGTATTCCTAAAAGTAGTAGTTGCCGACAATCTTTCGCTCTTGATCGACCCTGTTTATTACAACACAAATGACAGTAGTACAATAGCACTTACAACAGGAATGATTCTATTTGCATTCCAAGTATATTGCGACTTCCAGGGATATACCCAAATAGCAATTGGAAGTGCACGGATATTAGGGTTTCAGTTAAATGAAAATTTCAATTCACCGTATTTGGCAAAAAGTATAAAAGATTTCTGGGGACGTTGGCACATTTCATTGACATCATGGTTTAGAGATTATTTATATATTCCTCTTGGAGGAAACAGAAAGGGAAAATTCAGAAAGCAGATAAATACAATGCTTGTTTTTTTATGCTCTGGTTTATGGCATGGAGCTTCATGGCATTATGTGATTTGGGGGGGGGCAAACGGAATTTTCAGTGTTCTGGAGGATGTACTAAAGCCTTACTATCATAAAATGATAGCAAGACTTAAAATAAATGAAAGAAACGTATTATGGAAAGGTTTTCGGACTATAGTTACATTTGCCATGATTGATTTGACATGGCTCTTCTTCAGAGTAAATTCTTTTCGTGAAGGAATTGGTATTTTGAAAAGGATTTTTGCTGAGTTTAGAATCAAGTGGTTTATATCAAGTGGATTTTTTAATGTGTTTGGAACAACTTATAACTTTGTGATCATTGCGGTTTCATTGTTATGTGTAATGATTATTGATATATTGAATTATAATGGAATTGACGTGAGAAAGATCATTTTTAGCCAACAGATTATATTTAGATGGATCATCTATTGGATGATTTATCTGATCATTATTTATTGGGGGGTATATGGGACAGGATATGAACAGACACAGTTTATTTATTTCCAATTTTAGAGAAAATATTTTATTTATGCTGAAAGTATTACTGTTTATACTAATAGCAATAGCATATTTTGCTTATATTATGCCTCAGTATGCAGGGGCATATACAGCATCACTAGAAGATAAAGTGGAACGTTTAAAATCTATTGATGAAGCGAAAATTGTGTTACTTGGAAATTCGAATCTTGCTTTTGGCATTAACTCAGAAATGATAGAAGAGGAACTTGAGATGCCAGTGGTGAATATGGGATTCCATGGGTCGGCTGGCAATGTATTCCATGAAAGAATGTCAAGATATAATGTTACAGAAGGAGATATTTATATTATATGTCATACGGATTTTGCTGATGATGATACAATAAGCGACGCTGCACTTTGCTGGAGTGCTCTTGAAAACCATATAGAATTATGGAAGATATTGCGGACTTCGGATTTCTATCGTATGTTGAAAGCTTTTCCGGTATATCTCAAAAAGTGTTTAAGCTTATATATTGAGGATTCTGGAAATATAGATCCTGGAATTGTATATGGAAGAGGAGCATTTAACAAATATGGAGATGTATGTCTGCAGCGCGAAGGTGGCAATTATACTTTTGAAAAAAGAGTTGAACCACCAAAAATAAATGCAATAACGATAAATCGAATCAATGAATTAAAAAAGTGGATGGATGAAAGTGGCGCAACGCTGTTGGTAGCTTCTTATCCTATTGGAAAAGGAGAATTAACAGCAGATGAGAATGAGTTTGTGAATTTCCAAAGGGATTTAGAACAGAAACTTGACTGTGAAGTTATATCACAATATACAGATTATATGTATGAGTACAAATATTTTTATGATTCAGAATATCATTTGAGCAGTGAAGGAGCTGATATGAGGACTGCACAATTGATAGAAGATATTAAAAATTGGAAAAAATGGGAATATTAACTTTACTTCATTTACGGGAGAGAAAATGGAAAGCTACGATAAAATTATTATTGGTGCGGGACTTTATGGTCTATACTCAGCTCTGTTTTGTTGTGAAAGAGGTCAGCATGTGATTGTACTGGAATGTGATCCGACACCATTTAGAAGAGCTACATATATTAATCAGGCAAGAGTACATCAAGGTTATCATTATCCCAGATCTATTTCCACGGCAATGAAGTCAGCAGGATACTTTGAGAGATTTAATAAAGATTATACATTTTGTATAAATAAAGAATTTGATCAGATCTATGCAACTTCAAGTCATTATTCATGGTCAGATGGAAAACAGTTTTATGAATTCTGTAAAGCAGCAGATATTCCATGCAAAGAACTTCATCCTGGCAATTATTTCAAAGATGGCATGTGCGACGGGGTATTTAAAACTAGAGAATATACGTATGATGCGATGATTCTAAAAGATTATTTAATTGAAAAGCTGGAGGAATACCCAACATCTGTAGAAATCAAATATGGGGTCCGGATTATCAGTATAGTTAAAGACATAGATTCGTTTAAAATTTATACTGCAGATGGGTCTTCATATAAATCGGATTTTGTACTGAACGCAACATATGCTGGAACAAACCAGATATTGGATATGGTCGGATTTGAGAAATTCAGGATCAAGTATGAATTATGTGAGATTATTTTATGTGATGTGAATGAGAGATTGAAAAATATTGGTTTTACTGTTATGGATGGTCCGTTTTTTTCAATTATGCCATTCGGCAAGACTGGTTTTCATTCTTTGACATCAGTTACTTTTACACCACATACAACAAGTTATGATGAAGTACCCGTATTTTCCTGTCAGGAAGCATCCAAAGGAAATTGTTCGCCGATCCATTTGGGGAACTGTAATGACTGCCCGGTAAAACCGGCCACTGCTTTTCCATATATGGCTAATCTGGCATGCAAATATATACTTGATGATTATAAGTTTCAATACAGAAAGTCATTATTCTCGATGAAACCGATACTAATGAGTTCTGAAATTGACGATTCAAGGCCAACGGTGATTAGAAAATATTCCGAGAAACCAACATTTATTGGTATTCTTTCAGGAAAAATAAATACGGTATATGATTTAGATGAGGTACTAAGTGATGACCAATAAAGAAAAAAACTTTGCTTCGGCGGTGGTTTATATTCACAATGCTGAAAATCGAGTGGAAATTTTTCTGACGACAATAATGGAAGTCATGGAAGAGAATTTTGAGCATTCAGAGATCATTTGTGTAAATGATTCGTCTGACGACAATTCATTAAATTTAATTAAAAAAGTAAGTGTTCTTGCATCAACGACGAGCATTTCTGTGATTAATATGAGTTATTTTCATGGGTTAGAGCTCTCCATGAATGCAGGAGTGGATATGTCGATCGGAGATTTTGTTTTTGAGTTTGATAATACATATCTGGATTTTGCTTCCTCTGTTGTAATGGATATCTATCATACATTACTTAAAGGATACGATATTGTGAGTGCTTCGTCCGATAGAAAAGAAAAATTTACATCCAAGATATTTTACAAGGTGTTTGATAGATATACAGATCTTTCGTATAAGATGACAACGGAAAGCTTTCGCGTATTGAGCCGAAGAATGATTAACAGAATCAGTTCAATGAATAAGACAGTTCCATACAGAAAGGCAATATATGCCAGTTGCGGACTAAAAACGAATAACATCAAGTACAAGTCCATTGATCACGCTATAGTACTATCAGATAAGAAAGAGCATAAATTCAGATTTGGGCTGGCAGTAGATTCCCTTATTTTGTTTACAGAGGTGGGGTATAGTTTTGCAAAAATAATGACGGTGTTCATGATGCTTATGTCTATATTTATGACATTATACTCTATTATGATATATGCAACATCAAACCCTGTGGCAGGTTGGACAACAACGATTTTGTTTTTGTCTGTAGCGTTCTTTGGAATATTTGGAGTACTCACTATCATAATAAAATACCTACAGTTATTAGTTAATCTGGTATTCAAGAGAAAGCACTACAGTTTTGAGAGCATAGAAAAGCTGACAAAATAGAGAGGTGAATTATGAAAGCATTAGTTGGATATACAGGTTTTGTTGGAAGCAATATTTATGCTTCCGGAGATTTTGATGCAGTATATAATTCAAAAAATATAGAAGATGCATATGGAACGAATCCGGATCTGCTTGTATATGCGGGCTTGAGAGCCGAAAAGTATCTGGCCAATAATGATCCGAAAAAGGATATGGAGTTGATTATTCAGGCAGAGGAAAATATTCAAAAAATCAATCCCAGAAAGCTGGTATTAATTTCCACAATAGATGTTTTCAAAATTCCAAACGATGTGGATGAAAATTCTGTGATTAATACAGAGGGACTTCATGCTTATGGATATAACAGATATCAGTTGGAGATATGGGTTCGCGACAGGTATCCGGATGCATTGATTATCAGATTACCGGGAATCTACGGCAAGAATATTAAGAAGAATTTTATATATGATTATATGAATATTATTCCGTATATGCTTAAGGTAGAGAAATTTGAAGAATTAAATTCAAAGAATCCGGAATTGAAACGGTATTATCAGCTTCAGAATAATGGTTTTTATAAGGTGAATGTATCTGAGAAGGACAGGGAATACTTGAAAGATTGCTTTAGAAAGCTCGGATTTTCTGCTTTGAATTTTACTGACAGCAGAAGTATCTACCAATTTTATAACCTTGAAAGACTGTGGGCAGATATGCAGCTTGCCTTGGAAGCAGGTATAACGGTGTGGCATCCGGCAACCGAGCCTGTATCCGCAGGTGAAGTGTATGAATATCTGACAGGAGAGAAGTTCGTAAACAAGTTGGGTGGAATACCGGCGAATTATGATTATAAAACAATCCATGCGGAATTGTTTGGAGGGGAGAAACAATATATTTATCATAAAAAGGATGTCTTGGAGAGTATAAAGGAGTTTGAAGAACGATGGAAAAGTGGAAAAAGGTAATACTGGTAATCATAACAGTCGTAATATCTCTAAGAATAGGATACATCGTATTCAGAGGAGAAGTAGATAAGGAGTATTACACTTCAGGAGAATATGACTTAATCAATACATCGAGTATTCTCTGCAAAGATGCGGTTCAGATTTTTTCTAGTAATCAAGATAGATTGAACAGCTTAGAGTTTGTGTTTACTAATATTGCAGACGACAAAGCAGGATCAGTTGTTTTGAGCATATACTCCGATGAAAAACTTATATATCAGACTAACATTTCTTTGTCAAATATAAATAACTGGGGGTGGAAAAAAGTATTTATTAATACTGAAATATCCCCGGGTAAGGAATATAAGATGGTAGTTTCAGCTACGGAAGACTGCACTCAGATTCCAGAGCTGTTAGTTGTAAAAAATGCATATGCACCTGAGATAATAGAATCATACGGAAAGGATCGGGGGGGGGAAATATTGATGGGCAAATTGCTGTTAACTATGGATATCTGAGATATCCCAGTGTAGCAGATCGTCTAGTCATGGTTTCACTTTGGGGATTTTTATGGATGTTATTATTTGCTGGATTATACTACTTTGACTCAATTGTAAGTGTTTTAGGAAGAGGAAAGGACTACTTATTACAGCAAGTGAAGCCACAGATTCTTGTAACAGTTCTCGAGCTGATTGGATGTGCAGTTATTCTCGCTGGCAGTGGAATTGAATTCCAAGCGCCGACAAGAGTGATCTTATATATTATTTCTCTGATTTCTACTGTCAATTACACTAAGAAAATAGAGTATATAAGTTCCTTAATTGATTATACGTGGAAAAAAGTATTAATTATATTATTGTATGTATATGCAGCATTTGCGTTAGTTGGACAGAGAATATGGATTTATCCATTATCTATAAAGCTTACAGTTGCTGGATTATTTGTCTTTGTTTGTACAATATTTTGGTTCATTCCTGTTGTACAAAGTATTTTGTATTACATGGAAAAAGTATGTTTGTATTCCTTTACAAGTATCCCTAAAATGAAAACATGGAAATTTGTGGCTGCCTCTGTACTTATTCTTTTATTACCTGCAGTATATATTTTATTTGCTTATAATCCTGGAATATCCTCAATGGATACAGTAGTCACAATGGTTACAAACGCACAGAATTTGCAGGGAATGGCGGACTGGCATCCAGCATTTTACTGTATGATATTAAGTATTATCGAAAAAGTGTGGAATTCTACATATTCTATAATAATAGTACAATATTTTTTCTGGATCTATGTAGTCTTGGAGCTGATACTATATCTACGTAAAAAGGGAATACGAGAATCAATACTGATAGCAGTAATATTATTTACAGGATTTAATGCCGGAAATATTATTCATATCAATACTATATGGAAAGATATTCCATATACGTTATCCTTATTTTGGGCGCTGATTATCATAGCAAAAATAAGTATTGATTTTGAAAAGTATAAATGTAAATGGTATATATATTTGGAGATAATTGTTGCCTTAGTCGGAGTATGTCTCTATAGAAAGAACGGAGTGGTATCTTTTATAATTATTACAATTCCACTTGTATTTATTTTAAGAAAAAATATCAGGCTTTTAGCAGCATTAGCAATTAGTTTTGCATTAATCCTTACGATAAAAGGACCAGTATATAATTATTTTGAAGTTCAAGATACTGGAAAACATGGAATGTATGTAGGTTTGGGGCAAGACATTTTAGGTGTATATTATGCCGGAGGTGAAGTATCTGCAAGTACTTTTCAAATGATAAATAGAATGACTGATTACAATAATGCTGAATACTCTTATAACCCTACATGGTCAAACCAATCCATGGATTTGAATGTTGGAGTAAAAGAGTTTGTTTTTAATTATGTTGATACATTTCTTAAAAATCCGATTATGATGATGCGGGCAATTATAGACCGAGTAGATGCATTTTGGGATATCTATGCGGGGGAGGATACGATTTTAGGCTGTATAAATTATACAGAAGCCATGGATGGAGTTGAGACATGGAATGAAAATTATCCTGAAAGAAAGTATGTAAGTCTATATACGGCTGCATCCTCTGTATTAACATATACAGCTACTTCACAGTGGATTTCCGCAATCGAATGGAGATGTGGTTTATTTACATTTATAGGTCTTACTGCAGGTATATTTTTATTAATAAAAAAGGGAGCAGGAAAATATTGGGTTATTATTCTCCCCCTGGCAGGACACATTATAAGTTTGTTGTTATCAACTGGATGGGCAGAGTTTAGATATTTTTGGCCATTCAATTTATTAAATATGGGTGTGATTCTACTAACAATAGTAATTGTTGAAAATGCTGGGGAAAGGCGGTTATGAATAAAAATGGCGGATTTATCTATTTCAAATATAGCTTGGGGAAGTGAACTGGATGATTCAGTATATACATTGATGAAAAAATATCAATTTTCCGGTTTAGAAATTGCTCCTACCAGAGTGTTTCCGAAAACTCCTTATGAAAAAAAAGAGGAGGCTGGAATATGGAGTGAAAAACTGAGGAAGAAATATGGATTTACAGTGCCTTCTATGCAGTCAATTTGGTTTGGCAGACAGGAGAAGATTTTTGGAACCAGAGAAGAACGTCAGATTCTCATTAAATATACAAAGAAGGCGATTGATTTTGCAAAAGAGATTAATTGCAAAAATCTTGTATTTGGATGTCCCTACAATCGAAAATTCCCAGAAGGAGCAGATTTGGAGATTGGTGTAACATTTTTTAGAGAAATTGGGGAGTATGCGGCAGATCATAGCACTGTGATAGGAATGGAAGCGAATCCAAAAATATATAACACAAATTATATTAATGATACATTGTCAGCACTGGAATTAATTGAAAAAGTTAACTCCAGAGGCTTTTTACTAAATCTTGATGTTGGAACAATGATTCAGAATCAGGAATCTGTTACTCATCTGATTGGGAAGGTTGATTTGATTAATCATGTTCATATCAGTGAACCTGGGCTTAAGATTATTGTGGAAAGGAAACTTCATACGGAACTGAAAAAAGTTTTGGAGGCAGAAGTATACCGAGGATTTGTTTCTATAGAAATAGGTAAATTAGATGATATACAGATCATAGATAAGCAAATGAGGTATGTAAAGAACATATTTGGGTAATATACAAATTTGCTAAAGGAGATAAATTATGTTCTCGGAGAATAAAAATAAAATAGGAGCCATTGCGATCACAATAATTATGATAATGATTATCGTTTATATAGGTCCAATAGATGGCTTCAGACATGGTTATTTTACTGATGCAATAGATTGCGGACAAATAGACGAAAATGATTTTCTTGATACGGTATCATTGGAGGACGATGACTACAAGATGTCTTTTACACCAAAGAAAAGATATTTATCCGGGTTCGAAATATATCTGGTTAATCAACCTAGCGATAATAGCGGAAATATCATTTTGACTATATTAGATAATAAGAAAGTATTAGACACAATTTCTGTAGATTTGAGCAAGGTTCGTGACGCATCGTGGTATAAAGTATATACAGACGCAAAACTAAAAAAAGATAAAGAGTATATCTTAAAAATTTCAGCAGTTGACTGTACAAGTATACCACATTTGCAAAATGTAAAAAAAGATTATCTTTCAGATGAAACGGTTACTGGAAATATACTGATATCATATGCATATGCAAAATCTACATTTACATTTCAAAATAAGATCATTATCATTATGTTTATTATTTCTGTATGGATGTTTCTATATAGTTATTTTATGACCGGTAAATTAAAAAACTGTTTTATTTTATCGGGGGGGGGGTATTTTTTTAATTTCTGTCTTAACATGGAATTATATGTACAATTCTATGGATAATCAAAATGTAGGATTTACTAATTTTCAGGAATTCAGTGAAAGTCTGGTCACGGGGACTATTTATGCCGAGCAGGATGGAGTATACTTCAGGGATGATGATGAAAGGGGGTTTGGACTGGGAGTATATTATAATTTAAAAGGGACCTTCCTATCATATGGATTAACTTATATTACAGATGATAACTGGCTAAATGGCTATTCAAGATCAGAAAAAATAATCATAATTAACTCTAACATATATAGTAGAGAAGTAGCTGTAGCAGGAAACTATATGCAATTTGCTAATGGTGATATTTATCGGATCATACGTGTGGACGATAATGGAACCAATATTCGTATATATTTGAACAGCAGTGAAAAGCTTTCTTATGCAAAGAATGGCAGCTTAAATGATGCTGTTTTTTTTGATACGAATCATACCAGGATGCCAGTAAGCAGGATTACTGCATATAAAAGCCAGTATGGACTGCAAGGGAAAATTTTCAGGCACTTGGCAAGATATATGGATGAGAATCAGGTCATTGAGAATCTGCATCTTTTGTGTTGTATTGCAACAGCAACCATATTGACCTTAATTGTGTTTTTGGCCTCATTGAAATACAATAAAATCTTTGCCGGATGCTTTTTTGTGACTTTTTGGCTGTCTCCATGGATTGTCAATTTCGCAAAGAATTTATATTGGGTTGAATTTACATGGTTTATTCCCATGGCTGTGGGTTTATTTTGTGCGTGGAAGATTAATCAAAAAAAATATAGGGTTATAAGTTATATTTTAACATTAATTGCTGTCACCGGAAAATGTCTTTGTGGATATGAGTATATTTCTTCTATTATGATGGGGCTTATTGCATTTTTACTTACAGATTTTATACTGGCTTTACGCCAAAGGAATAAGAAGCAATCAGTTCTTTTACTGAAAACAATGGTAATGATTGGAAGTTTTGCATTGATTGGATTTACGGTTGCTCTATGCATTCATGCACAATTAAGAGGAGAGGGAAATATTGTAGAGGGAATTAAAAATATTTTTGAAGAGGATGTATTGCGTAGGACTTATGGAACTAATTTGAATGATTTTGATGCTGTATATTGGGAATCATTGAATGCATCTGTCTGGGAAGTATATTGCAAATATTTTCGTTTCCCGACACAAATAGTAACAGGTATCAATGGAAATTTGTTCCCTTTAATATGTATTTTACCATTATGCATTTTCGGATATGAGTTTAAGAAAGGGGAAATGAATACAGAGCTTTTGACAATGTATGTTGTCTTTTTTCTAACATCTGTATCGTGGTTTCTGCTGGCAAAATCACACTCATATATTCATACAAGTATAAACTACGTCCTTTGGTATTTTGGATATGTACAGATATGTATATATAGTATTGTCCATGAGATTACTAAAATATACAGAAATCTGTGAATCTGAAGGAAGTACATTGTAATAGCATTTATACCGTGATGGAAGAACTACCACGGAAATAAGAATGCTCAGAATATGGCGATTCGGCTGTTTTACAGGGTATACCCAAGGGCACCCCATCATGGCCATTCGGCCGTTTCACAAAGTATAAAAAAGGAGAGTGATTGCATGGTTTATGAAAGACAGATGGGCGTCCCACGCTTCGAATGTAACGAGTACGAAGAGAAATCTAAAAACTATGTTATTCTGATTCCAATTATTAACGAGGGTGAAAGAATCGTTAAAGAACTGGAGCGTGCCTGCGGGAATAATGTACCAGAATATGCGGATATTGTAATCTGCGACGGTGGTTCAACAGACGGATGTACAGAAGAAAATATGCTGTGCAAGCTAAAGGTAAATACACTTCTCGTAAAACAAGATATAGGCAGGCAGGGTGCCCAGCTCCGTATGGGGATTTGGTGGGCATTGCAGAGAGGATATAAAGGCATTATAACCATTGATGGAAACAACAAGGACAGTATAGAAGATGTCCCTCGGTTTATCGAGAAGCTGGAAGAGGGGTATGATCTGGTTCAGGGGTCCAGATTTGTAAAAGGCGGTAAAGCAATTAATACACCGTTTATCCGCACTGTATCAGTGAGATTGATCCATGCTCCGATCATCTCATTAACAGCCCATCGGAAGTTTACCGATACGACAAATGCTTACAGAGCATATTCTGCAAGATATTTGCTGGATGAGCGTGTGCAGCCGTTCAGAAATATATTTATGACATACGAATTACTGGCCTATCTTTCAGTCAGGGCAACCCAGATTGGGATGAACGCCTGTGAAATCCCGGTTACCAGAGCATATCCTCAAACTGGAAAGATACCCACGAAGATTCGTTTCTTTAAGGGGAATGCTGAGCTAATGAAAATCCTTATTCAGAATGCATTCGGGGCATATAAACCAAAGTAGGGGAGGGGTATTTTGTTTACTAAATTTCGGAAAAACGGAAGGACATTACATTTCATACAATGGCTTTGGATATTGTTATTCTTGATTATCCTGAGTACGGTAGGCTGTTTTTGTCTTACTAATGATGTGATTTATCGTGCAAATACTAGAAATGGAAATAAAGTTAATACGGCAATCGGGAAGTATATTTGGGGGGGGGCGTGCTAGTGCCAAAATTTTTAAGAATCCTAATGGAGGAGCAGATGTTGAACAGTTAAGAAAACAAATTAAGCCAACAACAAAAGATAGTACAGAAATTGAAAACGGAAGTAGCTCGTTACAACCTGTTATTAAAAAATATTTATTTGTGATGGATAGCTATGGTGCTGTTTTAGATGACAATTTTGTTACAAGAGCATGTAATTCATTAGGGCTTGTAAATGGAACTGACTATTCTATCGTTCAAAAAAATGGATCAGGGTTTAATCCAACTACTACAGAAGTAACGTTTCGAGATTTAATCTCTGATTGGTCTGGCGACAAAAACTCCATAACGGATATTTATACAGTTGGTGGGGCTAATGACCAAAATGGACAGACATATGATAGCATTAATAATAATATAAAAGCATTCATTGACTATGCGAAGCAAGTTTATCCAAATGCTAAAGTTAAAGTGGGATTTTTTAGTAAAAAATTTAATTCTCCCTATTATGCAAATGCATATGTTACTCTTTGTGCATATGCTAATTGTGTGGAGCATGGTGGACAATTCATAGAAAACTCTCAATGTGTAATGAATGATATTACTTTATTTAATGAAGATATGGTTCATCCAATTAGCGAGGGTACTGACGAACTTGCTAAACATCTTGTTACTGCCATCTTATATAATAGATGTGATGTACAAAGATTAACCCCCTACACTTGGACTTCGACATGGACTGACGGGGAAATTACTAATTATTCCCAATATATGTGCCAAAATAACATGAACTTATATTTTAAAAGTTCAGGGATTTATAATCAGATTATGGCTATACAATACGGAGCAGGTAAACAACCTACCACTTCAAGAATAAAACTTGATAACGTTGCAACTGTAAATACCGGATTTACTACAGCGCCTTCAAGTGGATTAGATAAAGCAATTCCTATAACATGTAGAATCTTAACGACACAAAATACTCAATTTACTGCTAATGGAGAATTAACCATCTCCTCTGTTAACAATAGGACTATAGATGTTTCTATAGATATTGTTCTTCCGTCAGAATTAACAGTTGATACTGTAAATATTTATAGTAATTCACTGTTTAATATTTTCTAAAATCGCCATTTTGATGTCATAAACACCGGCCAGGATTACGGATTTGAACGTATGATCCTGGCCTTTATCTTTCTTATTTCCTATCCCCAACTTCACACAACTACAGCCGCCCCCCTCATTCCCATCAATACCCCCAATACACCGTAATCACCGACATCATCGGATCTTCCACATAAGTATACCACACCGTATCCAGCCCGTAGTTCACCGCCAGGGTCTGGGCGGCCTGTGGGATTACGTTGTTGATGATATCGTCGTGTGCCTGGAGATAGAGGTCGTAATAGGCAAATTTGCAGGAAAAGGAGGGCCTTCTCTCATAGACGGACTGATTCATATTGAGCAGCATTGCATAGCTGTCATAGCCTTCATAAAACATTCCGTTCAGTACATAATAATCCAGATCCATGGAAGGACATTCCGGATAGGGGATACCAGGCTCGGAAGTATGGCTGCGGTAGATCTCGGAATCCGCGCAGCACAGATATCCGTAGTTGATGCTGTCCAGAGGGATATTTACCCCGCTTTCTCCCTGTTGGAAAACCGGATCGCCGAAGGTCACATCCATGTGGTAATATTGTCCGTTGCATTTTACAATATTCCAGGCATGGGGGCCCTGCTGGGGGATTGTCCCAATGGCGTAAATGCATTCGATGCCAAGTCTCTGGAGGAGGAACTGGGCGGCGCGGGAATAGCCTGCGCAGACGGATACCCGGTTTACCAGGGAACTGTAAATATTCTGGTTGTCCGGCGCGTCTAAGTTGTAATCCACGGTATTTACCAGATATTCAAAAATGTAACGGATCTTGTCATACTCCGGGGCATCCATTGCAATGCCGGCTAAGCAGGCATTCGCGGCAGCTTCGATCTGCGCCGAGCGCTGCTGCAGCTCCTCGCCCAGGCAGATATAGACCGGGCGGACTTCGGAATAATCGGTATAACTGGTGATCTGGGTTCCGCCCGTGCACCAGAAGATCTCCGGGCGGTCGTAGAGGAGATACTCGTAGACCATGGAAAATTCCTCTGTATTCCCGGTATGGATATAAAAGCTCTCGGCCTGCGTCCGTACGGCCTGCAGGATTTCCTTATAGACCAGCTGCTGCCCGTCGCTTAACAACTGATAATAGAAGCCCGAAGCGACCTCGGACTCATCAATGACGATTTCGGAAAACGGGATGGATTCTTCCATTGTCCGGGTGACGACATTCTTGATTGCACTGACATTTTCCGGCAGTTTTTGAAAATAAATGGTTGCGGCTTCCCTGGCGCCCCATATGCAAAACCCGACACAGACCAGCAGTAGAAAGACCAGTGGGAAAATCGGCTTTTTTTTCTTCCTTTTCATTGCGGCTCCTTTGTGATTTTCTGCTTCAATTATACAGTCTCTTTTCAAAAAAGTAAACCATCTCTTACATCTCCCCCGGCAATCTCCCGCGTATTTCGAACTGCCGATTGACAAACGCATTTTTTGGTTATATTCTATATTTATGTGGTAGTTTTTTCAAATTTTTTGAAGATTATCCACATATCCTCATTTTTTTTATGTTATTGCGAGGTGATACAAATGATGCATGTTTTTTACTGCATAAAATGCAAAAGATACCATTATACAAACAATCAGGCACGGGCCGTTTGCTGCGGACAGCCGATGTACCGCGTGAATATTGAATTTACGGATTTTGTGAAAATGGATCTGGATGAGCGTAAGGAGGCTCTGAAGATTTACTCTTTGGCAGAGTAGACTTTTTCTCCGCCGGACAATCCCGTGCCGTATCTTGTACTGCACGGCACGGGAATCAGAAAAACTGCGGCGGAGCCCATCTTTTCGGTGTAGACAGGATTTTTCAGGTCAGTTCGGCAATCCGGGATACACCTACATAGATCTCTGATATTTTATACCAGGTACGGTAATCTACCGTACCTGTCTGAGGAAGCCCGAAAACAGACTGGAACACCCGGACAGCTTCGGCAGTCGCGGGGCCGTACCGTCCATCCACCTGGATTTTTGGAATGGCAGGATATGCTCCGGCGATCACATTGATCTGTTCCTGGATCTGACGGACTTTATCACCGCTGGAACCGTTTTCCAGGACATAACCGGGCCAGGAGGAGGGGACTCCGGAGACTTCCTGGGCGGTGTTGATGTACATGTTGTCCCCGTAATAATACCGCAGGATCTCAATCGCGGAATAGCCCTGTTCTCCCAGGGACATGGAACCCCACTGCTGCATCCAGTTGGGACAGGACACCCGCTGCCCGTCGCAGTACTGGGTCAGGATGGGCTGCCGGACGTTGGGCCGTGACAGATAGTTGGCGAAAAGTTCATCCACGATGGCGGAGATGGTATTAAAATAATTCCGTTCCGGAATCCATTTGTGGTCGAAGGCAGTGGAAGAGGTGATTGTAAAGTCGTAGCCTCTGTTTCGGTACCCCGAAACCGCCGCTCATTCCATAGAGGGCATATCCGGCGCCGCCGGGGCTGAAAATTCGATGGCTGCCTGGTGGATGCGGGAAAAGGGCAAAAGGGGTCAATTCTATCTCTGAGTTAATTTCATTTCTCCGGGTCTGTGGTTCCTTCGATCAGATAATCGTAAGACACCTGGAAAATCTCTTTCAGAGCTTTCAACTCCAGGTCTGTGACATAACGTTTGTTCGTCTCAATTCTTGTGATCACATTTTTATCCATATCATATCCTGCAAGCTGAAGCCGGTAAGCCAGGTCGCGCTGAGAATAATTGCTTTTCCTTCGAAGTTCGATCAGATGTTTGCTGACAAGATTTTTTTCTCCTGTCTGTGTTCTTGGTTTCGGCATGATAACTCCTCCTTTTACACGTCTCACTTTCAGCACTTTTTCATGATTTTACTAGCGATCTTATAGAAGGAAGGTTGTAAAAATGAGACGTGCTGCTGTTTATTCTTCCTGTGTATATGATTAGCCCGAAAACAGCCTTTTCCCGCCCCTAATTGGATGATACCGCAGCAGAAACCAACAGGAAATACTCAACATCTTCTCGTTTTTATTGAAATGAAAACCGTTTTTTCATATAATGAAGGAAAGCACAGTCCCGGACACGACTTTAGGAGGAATGAGAACATGAGAAAAACAAAGATGACCATAGACAAGGCGTACAGGATTTCACAGGTGGACAAACGGATCTTCGGCTCCTTCATCGAGCACCTTGGAAGGGCGGTATACGGAGGAATCTACCAGCCCGGCCATGCAAGCGCGGACGAGGAGGGCTTCCGGCAGGACGTACTGGAGCTGGTGAGGGAACTAAGGGTTCCGGTTGTGCGTTATCCGGGCGGAAATTATGTATCCAATTATTTCTGGGAGGATGGTGTCGGGCCGGTCAGTGAACGCCGGGCACGGCTGGATCTGGCCTGGAGGAGTCTGGAGCCCAATACCTTCGGGCTGGGAGAATTTACAAAATGGGCGGCCAAAGCAGGTACGGATGTGATGATGGCGGTGAACCTGGGAACCAGGGGGACTAAGGACGCATGCAATCTTCTGGAATACTGCAACCATCCCTCCGGAACAAAATACAGCGACTTAAGGAGGAAGCACGGCGCAGAGCATCCCTATAACATCAAGCTTTGGTGCCTGGGAAATGAGATGGACGGGGAGTGGCAGATCGGCCACAAGAACATGCAGGAATACGGAAGGCTTTCGGAGGAAACCGCCAAAGCTATGAAGCTGATGGACCCCTCCATCGAACTGGTGACCTGCGGCAGCTCCTTCATGGGGATGCCTACATTTCCGCAGTGGGAAGCTACCACGCTGGAATGCAGCTATGATTATGTAGACTACATTTCCCTGCACCAGTATTACGGAAACGAAGCCGGGGACAGCGCGGATTTTCTCGCCCTTTCGGACGATATGGAGGAATTTATCCATACGGTGGTGTCGGTCTGCGATTTCGTAAAAGCCAAGAAGCGCAGCAGAAGGAATATCCATCTCAGCTTTGACGAGTGGAATGTGTGGTATCACTCCAAAGACCAGGAGGTGGATATCATGCAGAACCATCCATGGCAGATCGGCCCCCGCCTTTTGGAGGATCACTATAATTTTGAGGACGCGCTGGTGGTGGGGCTGATGCTGATCACGCTACTAAAGCATGCGGACCGGGTGAAGATCGCATGTCTGGCGCAGCTTGTCAATGTGATTGCGCCGATCATGACCGATCCCCAGGGCGGGGTGTGGAAACAGACCATCTTTTACCCATTCCTGCACGCGTCCATGTATGGCCGGGGAGAGGTCATCCAGACGATCCTTGACACTCCGGTACATGAGACCAGCAGGCACGGGGCGGTGACGGATGTGGTCAGCGTGGCGGTTTTCCGGGAGGAAGAGGAGGAGCTTACGGTCTTTGCGGTGAACCGAAACCTGGAGGAGGACCAGCAGATACATATGGATCTCAGAAGCTTTGAAGGGTACGGGATACTGGAAAAGATCGAACTGGTTTCCGAAGACCTGAAGGCGGAAAACTCAATCTATGAAGAAAATGTAAAACCCGTTCGGGATAAGGAGGTCAGGATGGATGGGCAGATGGCGGAGCTGGTTCTGAAAAAGGCTTCCTGGAATGTGATCCGGTTCGGGAAAAAATAGGAACCGGAAAAAAAGAGGGCTGTTTTGCGACAGCCCCTTTTTTGATGACATCGTATGCAAAAAAGCTTCTGGCGGCAGGTTTCCTGTATTGAATATTTGATTTGATATCAAACTAAATTTTAGCTAAAAAGTATAAAACAATTCTGAAATACAAAAAGATATGTTGACAAATATTGTAAATAACCATAAAATATCCGTTAGACGTCTAACTAAAAAGGAGAGATCGTATGAATAAGGAATTGAATCATATGCAGACTCTGGGGGTGCTGGGCCAGGTGACCCATCTGAGCAATTGCCTGGCGAAGCAGATGTTTGGAAAACATGATTTAAAGCCGGGCCATGCGGGCATATTATTTATATTGAACAAAGAAGGGGAGCTCTCCCAGAGGGAGCTTTCAGAGAAGATGAACCTGACGCCCCCCACCATCACCTCTGCCATTCAGAAGATGGAGAAGCTGGGGTACATCCGCCGCAAGCCGGACGATAAGGACCAGCGGGTACTGCGGCTGTGCGTTACGGACAAGGGGAAGGCGTGTCTTGACCAGATCTGCAAGGTAGGCAAGGAGATGGAAGAGATGGCGTTTCAGGGGATGAGCATGGAAGAGACATTGCTGCTAAAGCGGCTGTTCATGCAGGTTCGGGATAATCTGATGGAGGGGCAGGGGCTTTCAGGGCTGCACCCGCCGATGTAACTGACTTGTGAAAGGAGACCAACGATGCGAAAACTATTTCAATATATGGGAATGTACCGAAAAACGGTGTTCCTGGTTTTTCTGATCCTGATTGTGCAGGCATACTGCGATTTGTCCCTGCCGGCCTACACCTCGGACATTGTCAATGTGGGCATCCAGCAGGGCGGGATCAGCGAATCGGTTCCGAAGGCCGTTTCCAGGGAAGGGATGGAACGGATTCTGACCTTCCTTCCCGACCCGAAGGACCGGGAGACGGTTATGGACGCCTATGAGGAGGATGCATCCGTCTATGGGAAAGAGGCATACATCCTAAAGGACGGGATTCTGGAAGAGGCAAAAGAGGAGGGCAGTGCCTATGACCGGCTTTCAGAGGTTATGAGCCTCCCCATGATGCTCATCCAGGGCTTTTCTTCCGGTAACGATGTTACAGAACAGATCCAGCAACAGATCACGGCCGGAATTCCTGCGGAAATGCTGCCTGAAGGGGCAGATATTTTCGATATTCTGGGCATGATCCCCCAGGAGCAGGTAACACGGATGCTGGAGGAGATAGAGGGTCAGATAACGGAAATGCCGGATACGATCCGGGAGCAGGCCGCCATTTCATATGTAAAGACCGCTTATGAGGATCTGGGCATGGATCTGGACGGGATGCAGCTTGGTTATCTTGTGGAAACCGGGGCCAGGATGGTCGGTCTGGCTTTTTTAGGGATGCTGGCCAGCGTTCTTGCAGGGCTTTTGGCATCCAGGGCGGGAGCCGCGTCCGGGCGTGACCTGCGGGGAAAGGTATTTCGCAGAGTGGTGGGCTTTTCCAGCAACGAGTTTGACCAGTTTTCCACCGCATCCCTGATCACCAGAAGCACCAATGACATCCAGCAGATCCAGATGCTCATCGTCATGCTGCTGCGCATGGTCTTGTATGCGCCCATCCTGGCGGCGGGAGGGATTTACCAGGTATTTCGGACCAATGTGTCCATGTCCTGGATCATCGGGCTGGCAGTGCTCCTGATCGGGCTGGTGATCCTGCTGCTCTTTACGGTTGCGATGCCCAAATTCAAGATCATGCAGAAGCTGGTAGACCGGCTGAACCTGGTGACAAGGGAGATACTCACCGGGCTCTCGGTGATCCGGGCGTTCAGTACGGAGAAGCACGAAGAAAAGCGGTTTGACGCGGCAAACCAGGACCTGACCAGGACGAATTTGTTTGTCAACCGGGCCATGACCTTTATGATGCCTATGATGATGCTCATCATGAACGGCGTTTCCGTCCTGATCATCTGGACCGGAGCCCACGGGATCGGGGACGGGCAGATGCAGGTCGGGGATATGATGGCGTTTATCCAGTATACCATGCAGATCATCATGAGCTTCCTGATGCTTTGCATGATCTCCATCATGCTGCCCAGGGCGGCCGTTGCGGCGGAGCGTGTGGATGAGATCCTGACCAGCGAGACGTTGATCCACGACCCCGAAGAGCCGAAGCAGCTTCCGAAACACACAGAAGGGGTGCTGCGCTTCGACCATGTATCCTTCCGGTATCCGGGGGCGGACGAAGACGTGCTCCACGACATTACATTTACGGCCAGGCCGGGGGAGACTACGGCCATCATCGGAAGCACCGGAAGCGGAAAATCCACCCTGGTCAATCTGATTCCCCGGTTTTACGATGTGACGGAAGGCTCCATCACGCTGGACGGCCTGGATATCCGGGAGATCCGACAGCTCGACCTGCGGGAAAGGCTGGGCTATGTGCCCCAGAAAGGGGTGCTGTTCTCCGGGACCATCGGCTCCAATATTCTGTTCGGCAATCCGGACGGCTCAGACAAGGAGATGAGGGAAGCGGCGGAGATCGCCCAGGCCGCGGCTTTTATCGAAGAAAAACCTAATGGCTATGAAAGCCCCATTTCACAGGGCGGGGCAAATGTATCCGGGGGACAGAAGCAGCGTCTGTCCATCGCAAGGGCGGTGGCAAAGCACCCGGACGTGTTTATCTTTGACGACAGCTTTTCCGCGCTGGATTACAAGACCGACGTGACCCTGCGGAAAGCACTGAGGGAAAAGACAGAACACAGCACGGTACTGATTGTGGCGCAGCGGATCAGCACGATCCTACATGCGGACCAGATCCTTGTACTGGACGACGGGGAGGCAGCCGGCATCGGCACCCATGAGGAGCTGCTGAAAACCTGCGGGGTATACCGCCAGATCGCGGAATCCCAATTGTCGGAACAGGAGCTGAGACAGACGGGAATCTATTCCGGGAAGGAGGAGAAAGACCATGAGTAGAGAGCAGAGAAGAGGCCCCATGGGACGGGGGCACGGCCATGGGATGGGGCCCGGAGAAAAAGCGAAGGATTTCAAGGGCACCATCAGAAAGCTGGTCCGCTATATGAGCGTCTATAAAATCCAGATGCTGTTTGTGCTGGTCTTCGCGGTAGGGGGAACGATCTTCAATATCCTGGGCCCCAAGATCCTGGGAAAAGCGACGACGGAGATCTTCAACGGACTGGTAAGCAAGGTGTCCGGAACCGGCGGCATGGATTTCGAAAAGATCGGCAGAATCCTTTTGCTGACCCTGGGGCTCTATGGGGTGAGCGCGGTATTTTCCTTTATCCAGGGCTATATCATGACCGGGATCTCCCAGAAGACGACCTACCGTTTCCGAAAGGCGATCTCGGAAAAGATCAGCCGGATGCCCATGCGTTACTTTGACAAAATGACTTACGGGGAGGTGCTTTCCCGGGTGACCAACGACGTGGATACCCTGGGGCAGAGCCTGAACCAGAGCGCCACCCAGATGATCACCTCGGTGACTCAGATGGTGGGCGTGCTGATCATGATGCTGTCCATCAGCCCGCTGATGACTTTGGTTGCGCTTCTGATGCTGCCGATTTCCGTGTCCATGATTTCCCTGATCATGGCAAAATCCCAGAAGTATTTCCGGGGACAGCAGGAATTTCTTGGAAATGTAAACGGCCAGGTGGAGGAGGTCTATTCCGGCCACAATATCATCAAGGCGTTCAACAAGGAAGAGGAGACCATAGAGGCCTTCGAGGAAACCAACCGGAAGCTTTATGATTCTGCGTGGAAATCCCAGTTCCTGTCCGGGATGATGATGCCAATCATGCAGTTTGTAGGAAACCTGGGGTATGCGGGGGTGGCCATCCTGGGCGGCTACCTGGCCATAAGGAAAGCCATTGAGGTGGGGGATATCCAGTCCTTTACCCAGTATGTGCGGAATTTTACCCAGCCAATCCAGCAGGTGGCGCAGGTGGCCAATATGCTGCAGTCCACCGCGGCGGCGTCAGAGCGTGTGTTTGAATTTCTGGAGGAAGAGGAGGAGGACCAGACCGTGCCGAATCCCGTATCCGTGGACGGACTCCGGGGAAATGTGGAATTTTCCCATGTGCATTTCGGCTACAACCCGGATAAGATCATCATCAACGACTTTTCCGCAAATATCAACGAAGGCCAGAAGATTGCCATTGTAGGCCCCACCGGAGCGGGAAAGACCACCATGATCAAGCTGCTGATGCGGTTCTATGACGTGAACAGCGGGGCCATCCTCATTGACGGCCATAATGTAAAGGATTTTAACCGCAGCGAGCTGCGTATGATGTTCGGGATGGTACTGCAGGACACCTGGCTGTTCCACGGCAGCATCCGGGACAATATCCGCTACGGAAAGCTGGATGCCTCGGACGAAGAAGTGACCGCGGCGGCGAAGGCGGCCAGGGTGCACCGGTTTGTCCAGACCCTGCCGGGCGGGTATGACATGGAACTCAATGAGGAAGCCACCAATGTGTCCCAGGGGCAGAAGCAGCTTCTGACCATTGCCAGGGCCATCCTGGCGGATCCGAAGATCCTGATATTGGATGAGGCCACCAGCTCCGTGGACACCCGGACAGAGATCCAGATCCAGAAGGCGATGGATACGCTGATGAAGGGCAGGACCAGCTTTGTGATCGCCCACCGGCTCTCCACCATCCGGGACGCGGATCTGATCCTGGTGATGAAGGACGGGGACATCGTGGAGCAGGGCACCCATGAGGAACTGATCGCAAAAGACGGATTCTATGCGGAATTGTATAATTCGCAGTTTGAGAAGACGGCGTAATAATGATCCGGTACAGGAGGATCCGGTTTTAGAAAAAATGCCACCTGTACGGTTGGATGCTCTAAAGAGCCTCCAACCGACTCATCCATACAGGTGGAAAAGAATGAATAAATTCCGGCTTTCCGATATATGGATAGTAGAAAGACGAACCACACAAGGAATCGGGGACGAATCTATGTGCCGAAACGAGTATGAGCAGGTTTGTACCTGGGCGGAAGGGATGCATGTGATCCTGGAGTTTCCCGCCGGGCGGGAATGGACCCAGGACAAAAAAAACAGCGGCAGGACGTCAGAGGACAGGGAACAGGTCAGACAGGAGATCCGGGAAATCCTGACCGGCGTGCTGCTGAACATCATGGAACCGCCTGTTTAAAAAACCATCGGATAACAAAGAAGGAATATGACAGGCATTTCGGAAATAGATATTAGGAAAACAGGAACAAAAAGGGGAGCGAAACGTCTGTGAAACGTGTTAGGATGCTGCTGCGGGTAAGCTCCCACCAGCAGTTGGAGGCGGACGGGGATCTGTCGGTCCAGAGGCAGATCGTCATGGAATACATCCGGGGGCATGAAGACTGGACAGCGGATGAAAAGGAATATTTTGAGGGAAGCACCAGCGGATACAAAAATGCCCTGTGCAAGAGAGAAACACTCAAAGAAGCGCTGGAGGATGCGAAAAATCGGGAATACGACATCCTTGCGGCGTACAAGGACGACCGGGTAGGCAGGCGTATGTGGGAGATGGGCGCCTACATCATGGCCCTGAAACGTTTTGGGGTAGACGTCTATACGGTGAAGGACGGATGCATCAGCCCGGAGGCGGACGATATCATGGGCCAGATGCTGCTGGCCCTGCGCTATGGAAACGCCCAGAAAAGCAGCTCGGATACCGGGATGCGGGTAAAGGACACCGCCCAGAAGCTGGTGCAGAAGGGGAAATTCATGGGCGGGGCGGCGCCTTACGGTTATGAGCTTGTATTATCCGGGGAACTGAGCAAGCACGGGCGCGCCCTGCACCGCTTAAAGATCATTCCCCGGCAGGCGGAGACAATCAGGCACATCTATTCTCTATCTTTGAATCAGGAATACGGTTCTGTAACAATCGCAAAATTACTGAATGCAGATGCATATTACAGGGGGCTTGCACCGCGGGACATCTGGAAGGCCGGGACGATCACCAGCATCCTCACCAATCCCGTGTATGCGGGCTATACCGCGTACAAGCGCAGGGAACGGGTCAACGGAAAATACCACCGTCTGGATCAGAAGGACTGGATCAGGGCAGAAACGCCCAATCAGGAGCTTCGGATCATCGACGAAGAAGTGTGGAACCGGGTGCAGGAAAAAAGAAAGCGCAGGTCTGACCGGTACAGAAGAAAGCCGGAAGACCAGGCGGCTCCTGTGATCCGAAGAAATGCCGGCGGCCTGCCGCTGCTGGATGCGGCGTACTGCGGGTACTGCGGCAGAAAGCTGACAAACGGAAGCAGGTACCATTACTGGACCCTCAAAGGAACCGGAGAAAAGCGGTCGTCCAGAACTCCCATGTACCAATGCCGGCATGGGCTGTCTGAAAGCGGCCACCCCAAAGCGAGATTTCACGCAGGGAAGATCGAAAAGGCGGTGTTCCAATGCCTTGGGGAATACATTGCCAGGCTGCTGGGAGAGGAGGATGCGGCCCAGGCGGTTTTGGAAAATCGAAAGAAACGGAAAATGGCAGAGGAAGCAGAGCTGCGAAGGGAACAGGAGGAATGGGGGAAGCTTCTGAAAGGGATGGAAGCACTGGAGGACAGTATCCCGGCAGCAATGGCAGGAGACTTTGCATTGACCATGGAAGAGCTGGCAGAGGCCATCCGGAAGCACCGGAAAAAAACGGCGGAGAAGGAACAGGCCATCCGGGAAAAAGAAGCACGGATCAAAGGGATGGAGTCGGAAGAAACCGATGAAGCATGGGAGGAGATCAAAAAGAAAATTCCCTCCTGGCAGCAGATTTTTCAGGAGGCAGATCCGGATACGCACCGGGTACTGGTTTCAAAACTGGCGGAAAGGATTCAGGTGACGCAGGAGCAGATCGTGATCCGGTTCCGATTTCGATGAAACATACCCGGAGGGCATCCCATGACGGCCATGGGGCCGTTTCAGAAGGAAAAAATGCGCCCACGAATCAGCGGTGATTCCGCTACCATTCCGTATATACCCGGTTCAGGGTAAAGGACATGATGGCCAGCACATTTGCCCGGATGGATGCATCAGGCCAGGTGGCATAGATTTCCGAGGAGGCCACATTTTTGATATAATCACGGTACTTCACATAGTAATTCTGTGCCGTAGTATCCCGGGGAGAGCCGTCATGCACCACGATATATTCCGGTACGACCACCCGGCTTAAGACGATCTCCCCGGATTCGTTGGTGGGCTTGATCTCATCCTCCGCGATTTTCGGAGGGTATTCCCCGTACAGCGTATGGGCGGGGATGACAAAGACCTCCTCCCCCGTATCCTCCGGCACCGCGGGACGAAGCCGGATGTTCTGGATGGCCGTGACATCTGGCAGGATTTCCGCCCCGGAGATGCTCACCGGCTCAAATCCGGGCGCCCGCACGTCCAATGTATACTCCGCGTAGGGCTGGGCTTCGATGGACGGGTTCAGGCTGTATTCCAGCGGCGGCGCGTTCAGTTCAATCTGCTCCGTTTGCCCGGAACTGTCCGTATTCAGCTCTTCAAGCGTACTGTCCGGTACTCCGGTGTAGGACACGGAGATCACGGCATCAGATACCGGGTAGGAGTCCACATCCGATGTGACGTTGATCTGCAGCCGCCCTTTTTCAATCTGATTGCGCATGGCCGCGTCATTTTCCGAATTTTCCTGCATTGCCTTAATATAAACCATAGTACCCCCTGTTTAAAAAATGTTCTATATAAAATATATGCAGTTCGGGGGTGATTGTGTACATGTGCAGAAAATACAAAACAGGTCTTCTCAAAAACGGTCAACGGGATATAATGGATATTAACCGGAACGGTCAATGGTAACAAGAGAGGAAATCCTTATGAACGATAAATTTTTTTCGCTGCCGGAGGAAAAGCAGCAGAAGATCATCAATGCCGGATACCGCGTGTTTTCCCGAAATTCTTATAAGAAAAGCCCTATGGGCGAGATCGCGGCGGAGGCAGGGATCAGCAAATCGCTGCTGTTCCATTATTTCCGCAATAAGAAGGAACTGTACCTGTTCCTGTGGGAACACTGTGCAGAGGTGACGATCGAGTATCTGAAGAAATACAGATGCTACGAGCAGACAGACCTGTTTGAGATGATTTACCGGGGGATGCAGGCAAAAATCGGGATCATGGCCCGCTGCCCCGATATGGGACGCTTTGCGGTGAAGGTCTTTTATGAGCGGGACCCGGATGTGGGAGAGGAGATCCAGGAGAGCTACAAAAGGTATAAAGACATCAAAGCCAACATCACCCTGATCAACCTGAATCCGGAACAGTTCCGGGAAGGGATCGACATTTCGATGATGTATCAGGAAATGTATCTGGCGTCGCTGGGGTATCTCTGGGAATTTATGCAGAAGGATGAGATGGACGCCAAAAAGCTGGAAGAAGATTTTACAAAGATGATCGAATTTTGGAAAAAGATCTATCTGAGAGAATAACAAAGATATTTATGCTCGGTTGCTTTTTCGTGGGAAAAGGAATTCGATTCGAAAGGGGAGATATACGGTGAATGCGATTGAGATGAAAGGGCTGACCAAGTTTTATGGGAAAGCAAGGGGGATCGTGGGATTGGACCTGGCGGTTTCCGAGGGGGAATTTTTTGGATTTATCGGTCCCAACGGAGCCGGAAAAAGTACGACGATCCGCACCCTTCTGGGTCTGATCAAGGGCTCCGGCGGCAGTGCCCGGATTTTCGGAAAGGACATTGCAGCGGAAAAAAACGGCATCCTCATGGAGACAGGCTATATGCCTTCGGAGGCCCTGTTCTACCCGGGAATGCGGGTGGGGGAGGTGATCCGGCTTTCCGCCGGGCTGCGCAGAAAGGACTGCGCCGTGGAGGCGGACCTGCTGTGCAGAAGGCTGGGATTGGACACTTCAAAAAAGGTGCATCAGCTGTCCTTTGGAAACCGGAAAAAGGTGTCCATCGTATGCGCCCTTCAGCATCAGCCCAGGCTTTGTATCCTGGATGAGCCCACCAGCGGGCTGGATCCGCTGATGCAGAGGGAGTTTTTTGAGATATTGAAGGAACGCAATGCCAGGGGAGCCACCATTTTTTTATCCTCCCATGTACTGTCGGAAATCCAGCGGAACTGTACAAGGGCAGCGATCATCCGGGAAGGCAGGCTGATCGCCTGCGGCAGCGTGGAATCCCTCTCAAAGACCAGCGCAAAACGGGTCCATGTCCAGGGGGAGCTTACGGTATCCACATTGACAGAAGTGCGGGACCTGCAGCAGACCGGAAGCGGGGCCAGCTTTTTGTATGGCGGCGATATTCAGGCGCTTCTGCGGGTTCTTTCGGAGCAGAAGATCACGGACCTGACGATTTCAGAACCGGATCTGGAGGAAATCTTTCTGCATTATTATCTGGACGGAGGTGAGGAAACATGACCATGATCAGGCATGAATTGAGACAAAACAGGATTTCCCTGGCAGTGTGGACGCTGGCAGTGGGGGCTTTGATGGCTGTCTGTATCCTGATCTTTCCGGAGATGCAGGAAGAGATGGACGGAGCCGGCGATCTGTTTGCTTCCATGGGGAGTTTTACCGAAGCCTTTGGGATGGATCAGGTCAGCTTCGGCACGCTGACCGGGTTCTATGCCGTGGAATGCGGAAACATCCTGGGACTGGGCGGGGCGTTTTTCGCAGCCCTCTGCGGGGTGTCGGCACTGGCAAAGGAGGAGAAGGAGCATACGGCGGAATTTCTTCTGACTCATCCCGTCAGCCGTCCGGCTATTGTTACGGACAAGCTGGTTGCAGTGATGGTGCAGGTGTGGCTTATGAACGGGGCGGTGTATGCTGTTTCCATGGGCTCCATTGCGGCGGTGGGGGAGGAGATCCCGTGGAAGGAACTCTCCCTTTTACATCTGGCCTATCTGCTGCTGCAGATGGAGATCGGAGCCGTCTGCTTCGGGATTTCCGCCTTCCTAAAGCACGGGGGCATGGGGATCGGGCTGGGCGCGGCGGCGGTCCTGTATTTTCTGAACCTGATCGCAAATATCACGGACAGCGCGGATTTCTTGAGATACATCACCCCCTTCGGGTACGCAGAAGGGGCGGATATCGTGACAAATGTAGGCCTGGACTGGGGGCTGGTGGGGCTTGGGCTGGCATATGGAGCCGCCGGGATCGGGGCCGCATATGTGAAATACTGCAGGAAGGATATTGCGTGATTCATGAAGCGGGGAATGACTCGCTGCTATTCACGGTTCTTTCACTCACACGGGCAAAAACAGCCTGTATATTTTCCTTGATCTTTGCGGATAGATGGGCGTACTGGATCAGCTCCTCCTCGCAAAAGCCCCGGAAGCGGGCATGATCGTAGTCATTCTGGGCAGCAGCCAGATCCTCGATGACCGGGTCGGCTTCGGGCAGCAGCGTGATCTTTATCTGCCTGCGGCGGGATCTGGAACTGCGATCCATTTCCTGGGGATCGGCAGTCTGTTCTGCAAAAGCCCTGTCTGCGTTTCCTTCTCCTTTGGAGACCGGCCTGGCCCGGCGGATGTCCTCCACCTTGAGCAGTCCCCGTGCGGACAGCTTCTGGAGGGCCAGAGAGAGCATCCGGCGGGAAATATTTGCAAAATCGGCCAGCTCTGCCCGGGTGGTGATCCGGTGGGGCTGGCTCAGACAGAGAAGCAGGCTGGCTTCGAGCACAGTCAGATGGTTCTTTTTGGCGGCGGTTTCCAGATAATATTCCAGAAGCTTCCTATCCCGGTACACATCCATAAGAACCCCTTCCCCGGCGATGGCTTCGCTGCAGACCTTCGTGTGCTCCTCCCCCAGTTTTTTGGAACCCGGCAGGATGGAGGGCATAACCATGCCGTCTCCGGCGGCGTCCACAAGAAAGCGGTAGACTTGAAGCCGCTTTTTTTCATAATCTGCTTCGTCCAGGACCTGCTTGTAAAAGTGATTGTAGCATTCGAACACCATCAGCTTCATTTTTACGGTGTTGGTGATACTTGCGCCCTGGCTGGCAAGGGAGCCTTTTGTCTTGACATAGTAGTAAACGGGGGCCTGCAGGGCGTAGAAGACCTCCCCGCGGCGGATATATTCCAGGTTGAACATAAAATCCTCGCACCAACTGATGGACGCGTCCATGCGCAGATGATACCGGTCAACGATCTCCCTGCGGTACAGCTTGTTCCAGAGTACGCCGTAATAAAAGTCCGCGGGATTTTCCATCATGTGGGAGGCAAAGGCTTCCCTCGTCATCACGGAATCTTCCTCAATGTCCCCTTTCTGGGACAGCCGTTCTCCCACAACCCGGTAAAAATCCGCGATCACCAGATCACAGCGGTGTTCTTCGGCGGCGCCGACGAACAGCTTGGTGGCGTCCGGCGTGATCCAGTCGTCGCTGTCGAGAAATTGAAGGTAGGTGCCCCGTGCCCGGTCAATGGCCAGATTCCGGCTGTCGGATACACCGGTGTTCTCCTTGTGGATCACCTGGATTCGGGAATCCTTTTCGGCGTAGCCGTCGCAGATATCGCCGCTGGAATCCGTGCTGCCGTCGTTGACCAGCAGGAGTTCAAAATCCGTATACTCCTGGCTGAGGATGCTGTCGATGCAGCGGGGGAGGTGTTTTTCGGCGTTATATATGGGAACGATGATGGTGACGGTTGGGGGCATGGCGGTGATCTCCTTTCAAGTCATTCTGTTTTGAAATACTATACATATTGTACCAGATTTATACCGAAATGCAATGTTGTGAATCATAGAAAAGTATAGTAGAATAAAAGATACGCAGGGATAAAGAGCCACGGCGGAGGTGTATAAATGCGGTTTGAACAATTATATCTTTTGAATTATAAAGCCATTGAGGAAATGAATATTCAGTTTGGCGCAGGTGTGAACCTTTTAATCGGAGATAACGGTGTAGGAAAGACTACCATTCTGGAAGCGATGACAGTTGCACTGGGAGATTATCTGAATGGATTGAGCAAAATTGCAAAAACAGGGGTCAAATCTACAGATGTACGGATAGACACACATGTACTTTCCGATGCTTCCCAAGGAGTAGTTTATTCAACTCCTGTCATCATTAAAGCCCGATTTCAATACGGAAAGAATAAGCTAACGGGAGAGGTTACGAGGAAGGATGAAACCAGCAGCTCTAAAACCAGGTTTTTGGGAAAAGAAGTGGCCCAATATGCGAATACTTTGGTGAATGATATCCATGCAGAACTGCCATTGTTTTGCTATTTCAGCACATCCAGGCTTGCGCCGCCGAAAAGGGAGGATTTTGGGACGGCCAGTAACAATAAACTGAATGATAGACGCTGCGGATATATAGGCTGTTTTGAAAGTAACCTGGACATAAAAACAATACAGGCATGGTGTTTAAAGATGGAAATGGCTGCGTTTCAGCAGAAAAAATGCATTAGAGAATATGAGGCTTTAAAAAAAATTGTTTCGGACTTTATGCTGCATATGAATGAGCTGGAGGAGAAACCAGAGGTTTATTATTCAAGGGCATTTGAGACAATTGTATATTCGGAAAACGGTAATACGCTTCCAGTTCATTATCTTAGCGCAGGATATCAATCGCTGTTGTGGATCATTATGAATATGGCGTTCCGCCTCGCACTGTTAAATCCCGGAAAGGAAGATCTTGGAGCGATTGGAGGAGTCGTTTTGATTGATGAGATTGATATGCATCTGCACCCAAAATGGCAATGGAAGGTTATTGGTGCATTGAGAGATACATTTCCTAAAATACAATTTATAATGGCGACGCATTCTCCGATCATCATATCATCGAGCAGAAATGTAAATCTGATACAGATTGATGAAAAACAAAAAGTGCATTATCTCCCGGAAGCATACGCATATTCTGTAGAGGATGTATTGGAACTCAGGCAGGAGAGTGTCGGAACACCAAAGGAACTGAAAAAGGTGTGTCAGATGTTTGAAACAGCGCTCAACGAAGAAAATTATGAAATGGCAAAAAAAGTAATCGAACAGATGGCAGAAGCATTTGGAGATGATAACACGAAAGTGAAAAATGCAAAAGCGGAATTGGAAGTGGAATAAAAATGTTGTGGATTCATAAAAATAAGACTCCTGCTGCGGTAAGCCGCGAGGAAGCTAAAATACGCAGCAGCAGTGAGTGGAAAAGTGTTCCGGAAAGTAATGCCAAAGCAGTTCGAAAGGCAGGGTTCGATAAACTTCCGAAAGATACGATCAGAAAAAATCTGCTGGAAGAGCAGCATTATTTATGTGTAAAATGATGAAGGAAATATGCTATTATAGTGACGGGCAGATCTATTTTCGTGGTTTGGGAAATTGGTCGGATCAAAATAAAGAAAAAATAGAACATGAGATAAATGACGTCCTTTGCCTGAACGGAAAACATAAAAAAGACGGATCTGTTCAGGATACAGCGACACAACTGCTGAAGGGAAGACGGGATGCCTATGAGCAGGCGGAATCTATCATTCGAAGATTAAGTAAAAAAGGAAACCTTACATCGGAACGCCTGCAGAAAGAAATGAGGGCAATCAGAGAGTCAGAAAAGCGAAAGGAATATGCAGGTGTGATCTTATTTGTCTTAGAACGTAAATATAGACGTTTGAAGGCACAGGGACGATAGAATAAACAGGAGCTGCTTGGATTATGGGATCTTTTACAGAATTGTCAGAAATAACAGAGGGGAAGCTGGTCTTAAAGCAGTCGCTTCTGGAGGCACTAAACCTGACAGAGACAGCGGCGCCGAGGATTGCCGCAGCAGGTGCAGGAGGGAAGACCACTACATTAAAAAGGCTTGCGGCAGAATACGCAGACACAGGAAAAAAGCCTGTCGTTACAACCACTACACATATGTTCAAGGAAGATTCGCCGTTCTTTTTGGAAAATCCGTCTCTGGAGGAGCTGCTTGCTGTCCTTGATAAAGAGGGCTGTGTATTTGCCGGGAAAAAGGCCGAAAACGGAAAGATAAAGCGGCTTTCCGCGGATGTCCTGGAAGCTGTTTTAAAGCTGCCCAATCCGGTTCTGATTGAGGCGGACGGGGCGAAAATGCTTCCAGCAAAATTTCCCGCAGACCATGAACCGGTTTTTCTGCCGCAGACTACCCATGTTTTGTATGTATGCGGCATGGATGCGCCTGGAAGAAAAATAAAAGAGGTCTGCTTCCGGCCGGAGCTTATGGCAGCTTTTTTGAAGAAATCCACGGAAGATATTCTGACGCCCCGGGATATCGCAGCTCTCTTACAGAGTGAACAGGGGGGAAGGAAAGGGGTAGAGCTTGGGATGCATTATGCAGTAATATTGAATAAAGCAGATACCAAGGAGCGGCGCGATACGGCACTGAGAATCTGGGAGGCGATGGAGATGAAAGGGAACATGAAGGTGGTTGTAACTGCGGAAGCTTCCTGATGATCCGATTACCGCAATAGAATAGGTGGAGAAAAAAATGAAATTACGTCTGATTTACCTGGCGGCCGGGAACAGCCGCCGGTTTGGTTCCAACAAGCTTTTATATGAACTGGAGGGGAAACCTTTATACCTTCATTTACTGGAACGGCTGGACCGTCTCTGCGCGCGCCATGACGGCTGGGAAGTGATTGCAGTGACGCAATATCCGCAGATATATGATGATTTAAATGAGAGGCATATCTGCGCGGTATTGTCTCCGGAGAGCCATAAAGGGGTGTCCTACTCCATCCGCGCAGGCTTAGAAGCTGCCGCAGATGCGCAGGCATGCGCTTTTTTTGTGGCGGATCAGCCATATTTTACAGAAGAAAGCGCTGAGGCATTTCTGGAATACATGGAAAGGAACCAGGCGGAATTAGGCTGCGTGTCCTGCGGGGATCAGACCGGAAATCCGGCCTGGTTTTCACATAGCTATTTTCCGGAACTGCTGGAATTGAAAGAAGACCAGGGAGGCCGGAAGATTCTCAAGAAATATCCGG
Source organism: Schaedlerella arabinosiphila (assembly GCF_003885045.1). Lineage (GTDB taxonomy): Bacteria > Bacillota > Clostridia > Lachnospirales > Lachnospiraceae > Schaedlerella > Schaedlerella arabinosiphila. The sequence goes on from NZ_RHJS01000002.1 coordinate 1,678,823, forward strand.
AAAAAATAACCTGTTTTCCGATCTCAGATGCAGGGGAGCTTCGGGATCTGGATACCTTATCCTGAAAAATCAGAATAGCCGTTCCTGACTTTTGCGGATACGCCCAGAGCAGGACGGCTATTTTTCAGAGCTCGTTTATTCCCGCGAAGCAACAAGCCAAGTAGCCATGCTTGCATGGATATTTGACTAGTGGAAGGATTTTTTGATAAATCTTGTCAGAACTGCACAAAATATGCTATACTGACAAATGTGCGCCGCCCCCTGCTGGAAAAATCTGGGGACAGGCACAGAAAAGAGATGGAGATTATAAAAATGGAAGAGATACTGTTTAAAAGGCCGGAACTGGAGGATCGGGAGATCATTGCTCCTTATTTTGAGAAGGCGCCCAGCAGAAGCTGCGAGCGTACCTTTGCCAATGTTTACCTCTGGTCCAGGCACTACCATGTAAAATATGCGGTCATAGAAGGGGCGCTGGTCTTTCGAGATGAAGGGGAGGATGTGGCGTTTGCCTATCCGGCCGGAGAACCGGAGGCGGTGAAGCGTGCACTGGAATACCTGATGGAATATTGCAGCCGGCAGAACGTCCCCTTTGTGCTCTACAATGTGACGGAAGAAAATTTCGCCCAGATGGATGCCTGGTATCCGGGACAGTTTGAGATCGAGTATCTGCGGGACGAGGCGGACTATGTGTATGAGACCGAGAAGCTCGCCACCCTGGCGGGAAAGAAGCTGCACGGCAAGCGGAACCATATCAACAAGTTCAAAAACCTCTATCCGGACTGGAGCTATGAGCCGATTTCCGAGGAAAATGCGGAGGAATGCTTTCAGATGGCCCTGGAGTGGCGCAACGAGAACGGCTGTGAGGAGGATCTGGAAAAAAACGCGGAGATGTGCGTGACCCTGAATTTCCTGCGGCTGTTCCGGGAATTGGAGATGAAAGGCGGCCTGATCCGGGTAGACAAAAAGGTGGTGGCATTCTGCGTTGGGGAGCCGGTCAGCAGGGACACCTTCGTGGTTCATGTGGAGAAAGCCTTTGCCGGGGTGGAAGGGGCCTATCCGATGATCAACCAGCAGTTTGTTCAGCATGAATGCATGGAATACCAATACGTAAACCGGGAGGAAGACACCGGGGCGGAAGGGCTGCGCAAGGCCAAGCTTTCCTACCATCCGGCCTTCCTGGTGGAAAAAGGGATCGTGAAAAGGAGGATGGTACAATGATTTCAAAAAAGATGGAACATATGGTGGCAAACAGTTCTGCCATCCGCGCAATGTTTGAGGAGGGAAACCGTCTGGCGAAGCTCTACGGCAAGGAGAATGTATACGATTTCAGTCTTGGCAACCCCAACGTGCCCGCGCCGGAGGCGGTAAAGCAGGCGATTCTGGATATTCTAAGCGAGGAGGATCCGGTGGTGCTCCACGGGTACACCAACAGCAATGCAGGCTACGAGGATGTGAGACAGGCCGTGGCGGACTCCCTGAATGAGCGGTTTCACACCGCATTCTCCGCGAAAAATATTACCATGACCGTGGGGGCGGCCGGGGGGCTGAATGTGATTTTAAAATCCCTGTTAAACCCGGGAGACGAAGTCATCGTATTCGCGCCCTATTTTGGAGAATACCGGAGTTATACAAACAACTATGACGGCGTTCTGGTGGAGATCTCCCCGAACACCGTGGATTTCCAGCCCAAGCTGGACGAGTTTGAAGCGAAGATCACGCCGAAGACAAAGGCCGTGATCGTCAATACGCCCAACAATCCCACCGGCGTCGTGTACTCTGAGGACACCATCCGCAGGATGGCGGCGATCCTGGAAGCAAAGCAGAAAGAGTACGGCACGGACATCTACCTGATCTCGGACGAGCCTTACCGGGAACTGGCCTATGACGGCGTGGAGGTGCCCTATCTGACAAAATACTATGCCAATACGATCGTGGGATATTCCTACAGCAAATCCCTGTCGCTTCCGGGAGAGCGGATCGGCTACCTGGTCATCCCCGATGAAGCGGCGGACAGCGAAGCACTGATCAGCGCGGCCAATGTGGCAACCCGGATTCTGGGCTTTGTCAATGCGCCCACTTTGCAGCAGAAGGTGGTCAAGTACTGCCTGAATGAAAAGACGGATATCTCTTTTTATGACCGGAACCGGGAAGCTTTATACAACGGGCTTAAAGAGCTGGGCTTTGAGTGCATCAAGCCGGAGGGCGCCTTTTACCTGTTTGTAAAATCCCCTGTGGCGGACGAAAAGGCATTCTGCGCGGCGGCAAAAAAATACAACATACTGATCGTGCCGGGCAGTTCCTTCGGGTGCCCAGGATACGTCAGGCTGGCATACTGCGTGTCCTATGAGACGATCATTCATTCCCTGCCTAAGTTTGCCGAACTGGCCGGGGAGTATGACAGGAGATGATATCAGTGGAAATGAATCCAAACATCATACGGAATATACGAAAGGTAGAGCCTTATGTTCCGGGAGAGCAGCCCCAGAACCGGGTGGTAAAACTCAATACCAATGAAAATCCATATCCGCCGGCTCCGGGGGTGGAGCGTGTCCTTGCGGAAATGGATACGGACAGGTTCAGACTCTATCCGGACCCCTCCGCGGCGAAATTGGTGAGTGCGCTGGCAGAGCACCATCACGTAGGGGAGGACCAGGTCTTTGTGGGAGTGGGGTCGGACGACGTGCTGGCCATGTGTTTTCTGACTTTTTTTAATTCCGAAAAGCCGGTCCTGTTTCCCGACATTACGTATTCCTTTTATAAAGTCTGGGCAGAATTATACCGGATACCTTATGAATGTCCGAAGCTGGACGGGGATTTCCGGATCGTGAAGGAGGATTACCGCAGGGAAAGCGGCGGCGTAATTTTTCCCAATCCCAATGCGCCTACGGCCATCTATGAGGAGCTGGATTTTGTGGAAGATATTCTGGCGCATCATCCGGATGAGGTGGTGATCGTGGACGAGGCGTATATTGATTTTGCCGGGAGATCCGCGCTGGAGCTGCTGGGCCGGTATAACAACCTGATCGTTGTCCGGACATTTTCAAAGGCACGCTCCATGGCCGGGATGCGGATCGGGTATGCCGTCAGCAATCCGTCCCTGATCCGGTATCTGAACGATGTGAAATATTCCTTCAATTCCTACACCATGAGCCAGGTGTCCATCGCCTGCGGGGCAGAAGCGGTGAGGGATCAGGCGTATTTTCAAAAGACCATCCAAAAGATCGTGGAAACGAGGGAATGGGCAAAGGAAGAGCTTCAAAAGCTGGGCTTTGAATTTCCGGATTCCAGAGCCAATTTTATCTTTGCAAGGCATCCCCGGTACGATGCAGGGGAGTTGTTCGAAGCTCTGAAGAAACAGGACATCTATGTGCGCCACTGGGACAGCGAACGTATCCGGCAGTATCTGCGGATCACCATAGGGACCAGGGAGGAGATGGAGCAGCTCTTTGCGGCGCTGCGGACATATTTTAAGAACAGGACGTAGAATATGCAAGTTTTAAGATATCCTGTAAAGCAAGGATACCCGGCTTCGCGGAAGTCGCCAAATATCCATGCAAGCATGGCTACTTGGCTCGTTGCTTCGCGGGAATAAAACAGGAGATAGTTTAGAATATGAAAGAAGCACTGATTAGTTGGTTTATTGAAAATTTGGGCGGAAAAGTAGGAAAGGAAATGATCATATTTCTCATTTCCATGGTTCCGATCCTGGAATTGAGAGGGGGGCTTCTGACCGCGGGACCGGCGTTTCTGGATGTGCCCATGTGGGAGGCGATTCCCATCTGTATCGTCGGAAACCTGATTCCGATCCCCTTTATCCTGCTTCTGATCACCAGGATCTTTGACTGGATGAAGGGTACGAAGCGGCTGAAGCCGCTGGTAGAGAAGCTGGAAAAAAAGGCCATGAGCAAAAGCTCCAACATAGAAAAATACGAATTTTGGGGGCTGTTTGTTTTTGTAGGCATTCCCCTTCCCGGCACAGGGGCATGGACCGGTTCCCTCATCGCGGCGCTGCTTGGCATCCGTTTTCGGAAGGCGTTTCCGGCAATCGTGCTGGGCGTATTCCTGGCGGCGTTTTTGATGACCGTGCTGTCTTACGCGGTCTTGGGCGGAATTTTCGTATAGTACCTGCACCCGTTGACACCTGTTTGAAAAATCCGTATAATGAATAAGGAAAAGACGGTGCGGGATAATAAAAGCGTCTGCCCGCCTCAGGGCGAAGGGCAGCGGGAAATCCGCCGGGAGGGAAGTTACAGCATGATTGCGGAAAATGACGAGAAAAAAAGAAGTAAACTTTGGAGAATAGCGATGACCGTTTCTTCGGTGCTGATCATCATCATCGCCGTGTTTTTTGGCATCAGGCTTTTCACTTCGAATCCGCTGGAAGGAAAGTGGATCAACGAAGGCAGCGGTCTGGTCATGCGGATTCAGGGAAACGGCACTGCGTCGCTGGAGTGGCCGGATGAAACGGACGGTTCGGAGGAGCTTCGGTACCATGTGGACCTGAAGTCAAAGACATTTACCCTGTATCAGGGAGAGGAAGACGGGACGCCCCAGGAGGTCTATGACACGTCGGCGGAATCCGGTTTTGCAGCGGAGACCATGGAAGGAACCTATGACTACAGCCTGGAGCAGGGAGAACTGACACTGACAGAACGGGAGTACGGGGATCAGATGGTATTTGAGAAAGAGTAGGATCACGCGCAGGAAAAGGAACGGGACTGTTCCCACCCTGCGGGTGTTCCGGTAATGGAAGAACAGCTTTGCATGTCCGGCTGGGGTTCGGATCTGCAGGGCTGTTTTGTGTCATAAAATGAGACCAAACACTGGAAGGAGGAGACAATGAACAACATGCTGAGGCAGAACACAAAGGAAGTACGCATCGGGGACGTGGTGATCGGAGGGGACCATCCGGTGGCGATCCAGTCCATGACGAATACAAGGACCGAGGACATCCACGGAACCGTGGAGCAGATCCGCAGGCTGGAAGCGGCGGGCTGTGAGATCGTGCGCTGTACCGTACCCACCCTGGAAGCGGCGGAGGCGTTAAGGGAGATCAAAAAACAGATCCGTATTCCGCTGGTGGCGGATATCCATTTTGACTACCGGATGGCCATCGCAGCCATCGAGAACGGGGCGGACAAGATCCGGATCAATCCGGGCAATATCGGGTCATCAAAACGTCTCCGGGCCGTAGTGGAGAAGGCGAAGGAACACCAGGTGCCCATCCGGGTGGGCGTAAACAGCGGCTCCCTGGAAAAAACGCTTCTGGAAAAATACGGCGGCGTGACCGCTGAGGGGATCGTGGAGAGCGCCCTGGACAAGGTGCGGATGATTGAGGAGATGGGGTATGACAACCTGGTGGTCAGCATCAAGTCCTCGGATGTGATGATGTGTGTCAAAGCCCACGAGAAGATCGCAGAGCAATGTCCCTATCCCCTGCATGTGGGGATCACAGAGGCGGGAACGGTCTATTCCGGAAACATCAAATCCTCCGTCGGGCTGGGGATCATCCTCTATGAAGGCATCGGGAATACGATCCGGGTGTCCCTCACCGGCGACCCGGTGGAAGAGATCCGCTCTGCAAAGCTGATCTTAAAGACATTGGGGCTTCGAAAGGGCGGCATTGAGGTGGTATCCTGCCCCACCTGCGGAAGGACACGGATCGATCTGATCGGGCTTGCCAATCAGGTGGAGCTTATGGTCCAGGAATTTCCGCTGGATATCAAGGTGGCGGTTATGGGATGCGTTGTAAACGGACCCGGGGAAGCCAAAGAAGCCGATATCGGGATCGCAGGCGGCATAGGCGAGGGCCTTCTGATCAAAAAGGGAGAGGTCGTAAGGAAGGTAAAAGAAGAGGAGCTTCTGGAAACCCTGCGTCAGGAACTGCAGAACTGGGAACAATAAGTATCATATTCGGAAACCGGGAATATCGTTAAAATTCTTTCAATAGGAGCTGATCAATTGGAACAAGTAGGAACCGCAAAATTATTTTTTGATGTTTTTCCCACTCTGAAAGTGGAGGACTCGGTGCGCATGCTGTTTTTGGACGTGGAGGTGAAGAAGATCACCACCAATTCCACCCGGGATTTTCTGCACATATACATATTCAGCCGTCATCTGTTTCGGAAACACCAGATATGGCAGATGGAGCAGAAGATCAAGGAGCAGCTTTTCGGCACCTCCATGGTGAATATCCACATCGAAGAGGAGTACAGCCTGTCTGAGCAGTATACGCCTGCCGCGCTGATGGCCGAGTACCGGGAGAGTATTTCCCAGGAGCTCAGAAGCAGCAGCGTATTGGCCGCCAATATGTTCGACCAGGCAAAGGTTCGGTTTGAGGAGGAGCGGGTCTGCTGCCTGGAACTGGCAGACACCATCGTATCCGAGGGAAGAAAGGAGCAGATTGTAAATCTGCTGGATGAGGTGTTCAACCGGCGCTGCGGCATCCATGCAGAGTTCCGCGTTACCTACCGGGAGAAGCCCGAGAGCAGGACCAGGGAATTTGAGGAGCAGCGGATTCAGCAGGAGATCAACGCCATTTTCCGGAGGAATCAAAGCATCCATGGAGGATCGGAAGGTGCGGATTCCGGCGGCTATGAGGCGCCTTGGGAGGAAACAGGTGCAGACGTTGGCGCTTCCGGGAAGCAGGCTAAGGCAGGCCGGGGCGGACATGGAGGCCCGGGAGAAGGCAGCGGAAACGGGCCGGCTGCAGAAAAAGGCGGTTCATCCGGAAAAGGCGCAAATGGATCTGCCGGCGAAAGCAAAAGCGGGGCCTATGGCGCAAGAGACACGGCTGCCCTTGGAAAAAACGGCGGCGGAAACGGAAATCCTGCCGGAAGAGGCGGTTTTTCTGCTGGCAGGGCGGGCCAGGGGAAGAACGGCTTCCGCAAGGAGTCCGGCAGAGACTATGTGCGCCCCTTAAAGCTGGGAGACGCTCCGGGCCTGATCTACGGGCGGGACTTTGAGGACGAGCCCATCCGTCTGGATCAGGTTGCCACGGAGATGGGGGAGATCACCCTCCACGGCAAGGTCATCAGCTTTGAGACCCGGGAGATCCGGAACGAACGGACCATCATTATTTTTTCCATTACGGACTTTACGGACACCATCACGGTGAAAATGTTTGTCCGCAACGAACAGCTTGCGGAGCTTTTAGGCGACCTGAAAAAAGGGGCGTTTTTGAAGATCAAGGGCGTTACCACCATCGACAAATATGACGGGGAACTGACCATCGGCTCCATCGCCGGAATCAAAAAGACCGGGGATTTTACCGTGTCCCGGGAGGACTTAAGCCCCGTCAAGCGTGTGGAGCTGCACTGCCATACGAAGATGAGCGACATGGACGGCGTTTCCGAGGTCAAAGACATCGTGGGCCGCGCCCACAAGTGGGGGCATCCCGCCATCGCAATTACGGATCATGGAACCGCCCAGGCATTTCCGGACGCCAACCACTATATCGAACGGCTGGACAAGGCAGACCCGTTCAAGGTCATTTACGGCGTGGAAGGCTATGTGGTGGACGACCTGACCGAGATCGCCCCGGGAGCAGGGGAGGAAAGCCTGGACGATACCTTTGTGGTATTTGACCTGGAGACAACCGGTTTCAGCGCCATCAAGGACAAGATCATCGAGATCGGCGCGGTGAAGGTGGCCAGAGGGGAGATCGTGGATTCCTTTAGTACCTTTGTGAATCCCCGCCGGCCCATCCCCTTTGAGATCACCAAGCTGACCGGCATTACCGATGAGATGGTCATGGAATATCCGGACATCGAGACCATTCTGCCCCGTTTCCTGGAATTTGTCGGGGATGCGGTGCTGGTGGCCCACAACGCCGGATTCGACGTGGGATTCATCGAACAGAACTGCAGGTACCAGGATATAGAGCCCCGCTTCATCTCCGTGGATACGGTGGCCCTTGCCAGGGTGCTGCTTCCTACCCTGTCCAAGTATAAACTGAACGTGGTGGCAAAGGCGCTGAATATTTCTCTGGAAAACCATCACCGGGCGGTGGACGATGCGGGAGCCACCGCAGAGATCTTTGTGAAATTTGTGGAGATGCTCAAAGACAGGGGCATTACCACGTTAAAAGGCATCAACCAGTTTGGAAATACGAATGAGGACGCGATCCGCAAGCTCCCCACCTACCATATTATTATCCTGGTGAAAAATGATATCGGCCGCTACAACCTGTACCAGCTGATCTCCGCCTCCAACCTGAAATATTTTGCCCGCAGGCCCAGGATTCCCAAAAGCCTGCTGAACCAGCACCGGGAAGGGCTGATCATAGGGAGCGCCTGCGAGGCCGGGGAACTGTTTCAGGCGATTTTAAATAAAAAGTCCCAGGAGACCATCGCCAAGCTGGCGGATTTTTACGATTACTATGAGATCCAGCCGTTGGGGAACAATCAGTTCATGCTGGAGAGCGACAAACTGCCGGACATTCAGACCGAGGAGGATTTGAAAAATCTGAACCGCCAGATCGTGGAGCTGGGAGAGCAGTTCAAAAAGCCTGTTGCGGCCACCTGCGACGTCCATTTCCTGGATCCGGAGGACGAGGTGTACCGCCGAATCATCATGGCCGGCAAAGGATTTTCCGATGCGGACAACCAGGCGCCCCTCTACCTTCGGACCACCGAGGAAATGCTTTCAGAGTTTGACTATCTGGGCTCCGCAAAAGCCTATGAGGTGGTGGTGGAAAATACAAATAAGATCGCGGCCATGGTGGAGAAGATCGCGCCGGTGAACCCCAACAAGTGTCCCCCGGTGATTCAGGATTCCGACCAGAAGCTGCGGGATATCTGTTACAAAAAGGCCCACGAGGTGTACGGGGAGGATCTGCCGGTGCAGGTATCCGCCCGTCTGGAGCGGGAGTTAAATTCCATTATTTCCAACGGCTACGCAGTCATGTACATCATTGCCCAGAAGCTGGTGTGGAAATCCGTGGCGGACGGCTATCTGGTGGGGTCCAGGGGCTCGGTGGGCTCCTCCTTTGTGGCCACCATGGCGGGGATCACGGAGGTAAATCCGTTAAGTCCCCACTATTACTGTGAACAATGCCATTACAGCGAGTTTGAGTCGGAGGAGGTGAAGGCTTATTCCGGCTGCTGCGGCTTTGATATGCCGGACAAGCTCTGTCCGGACTGCGGGGCGAAGCTGATCAAGGACGGATATGATATCCCCTTTGAGACCTTCCTTGGATTTAAGGGGGACAAGGAGCCGGATATTGACCTGAATTTCTCCGGGGACTACCAGTCCAAGGCCCACAAGTATACGGAGGTGCTGTTCGGGGAAGGCTATACCTTCAAGGCCGGAACCATCGGCACGCTGGCGGACAAGACGGCCTACGGATATGTGCGCCGGTACTACGAGGAAAAGAACCAGCGCAAGCGGAAATGTGAGATTGAGCGGATCAGCCAGGGCTGTACCGGGGTACGCAGAAGCACCGGCCAGCATCCGGGGGGAATCGTGGTGCTGCCCCACGGGCACAATATCAACGAGTTTACCCCGGTGCAGCATCCGGCAAATGATATGACCACAGACATTGTGACCACCCATTTTGACTACCATTCCATTGACCACAACCTGCTGAAGCTGGATATCCTGGGGCACGATGATCCCACCATGATCAAGATGCTGGAGGAATACATCACTTCGGAATCGTTGGAAAATGCATACGATGAGGAGCATCCCTTCGTGGCCACCCAGATCCCCCTGGACGATCAGGAGGTGCTGTCCTTGTTTCACGGCACCCAAGCGCTGGGGATCAAGCCGGAGGACATCGAAGGCTGCAAGCTGGGGTGTCTGGGGATTCCCGAGTTTGGTACGGATTTTGCCATGAGCATGGTCATCGAGGCCAATCCCCAGTCCCTTTCGGATCTGATCCGGCTGGCAGGATTGTCCCACGGAACCGACGTATGGCTGGGGAACGCCCAGGACCTGATCCGCTCCGGCACGGCCACCATTTCCACGGCCATCTGCACCAGGGACGATATCATGATCTACCTGATCAACCAGGGCGTGGACAGCGCGCTGTCCTTCACCATCATGGAGAGCGTGCGGAAGGGGAAGGGGCTCAAAGAGGACTGGATCGCGGCCATGAAGGAGAAGAATGTGCCGGACTGGTACATCGGCTCCTGCAAAAAGATCAAGTACATGTTCCCCAAAGCCCATGCGGCCGCCTATGTGATGATGGCGTACCGGATCGCCTACTGCAAGATCAATTATCCGCTGGCCTATTACGGGGCTTATTTCAGTATCCGTGCGGACGCCTTTTCCTATGAGCTGATGTGCCAGGGGAAAGAAAAGCTGAACTACTATATCCGGGATTACAAGAAGCGGTCGGATACGCTGACCAACAAAGAGCAGGACACCTTGAAGGACATGCGGCTTGTGCAGGAAATGTACGCAAGAGGGCTGAATTTTACGCCCATTGACCTGTACCGGGCCAGAGCAAAGCAGTTCCAGATTGTGGACGGGAAGCTGATGCCCTCCTTCGCCAGCATCGAAGGCATGGGGGAAAAAGCGGCGGAAGCGGTAGAACTGGCGGCCAAGGACGGGCCTTTTCTGTCACTGGATGATTTTCGGGAGCGAACCAAAGTCAGCATGACCGTGATCGACCTGATGGCGGATCTGGGGCTTTTCGGAGACCTGCCGAAGAGCAATCAGCTTTCACTGTTCGACCTGGCTTAGGAAAAAGTTCCGTCTGTGGGGCCGCCGATCTGTCAGTTTTTTGAATCCGGATAACCGCACAGGCATAAAAATTTATCTTGCCAACGGGAAAGTAAAATGATATGCTGTCAATGTTGAAAAACATCATTTGCACGCGGATTCTGCGCATGTGTGCAGAGCAGCGTGTGAATAGCAATGCTGATTTGAAGAGATGTGGAGGAAAAGATCATGTACGATTTTGAAGAGATCCGGAAGGCAGACGGGGAGATCGCAGACGCCATCCGGGCAGAGATGGACCGGCAAAATTCTCATATTGAGCTGATTGCGTCCGAGAACTGGGTCAGCCAGGCCGTGATGGCGGCTATGGGAAGTCCTTTGACCAACAAATACGCGGAAGGGTATCCCGGCAAGAGATATTACGGCGGATGCCAGTGCGTGGACGTGGTGGAGGATATTGCCAGGGAACGTGCGAAGAAGCTTTTCGGCTGTGAGTATGTCAATGTACAGCCCCATTCCGGCGCCCAGGCAAATATGGCGGCCATGTTCGCCATGCTGGAGCCCGGCGACAGGATCATGGGGATGAATCTGGATCACGGCGGACACTTAACCCATGGATCACCGGTGAACCTTTCCGGAAAATATTTTAACGTGACCTTCTACGGCGTGAACGACGACGGCGTAATTGATTATGACAATGTACTGGAAATTGCGAAGGAGTGCCGGCCGAAGCTGATCGTGGCAGGCGCAAGCGCCTATGCAAGGACCATTGATTTCAAACGGTTCCGCGAGATTGCGGACGAGGTGGGCGCTTACCTGATGGTGGACATTGCCCACATTGCAGGGCTGGTAGCCACAGGACTTCATCCAAGCCCGATCCCGTATGCCCATGTGACCACCACCACCACCCACAAGACGCTGCGGGGACCCAGAGGCGGTATGATCTTAAGCAGTGAGGAGATGAATCAAAAATTCAACTTCAATAAGGCCGTATTCCCGGGCACACAGGGCGGCCCGCTGATGCATGTGATCGCGGCCAAGGCAGTGTGCTTCCAGGAGGCGCTGCAGCCCGAATACAAGGCGTATATGGAACAGGTTGTGAAAAACGCAAAGGCGCTGTGCAGAGGACTTCAGGCACGGGGGATCAAGATCGTCTCCGGAGATACGGACAACCATCTGATGCTGGTGGATCTGACCGAAAAGGATCTCAGCGGAAAAGAGCTGGAGAAGCGTCTGGACGATGCCCACGTAACGGCAAACAAGAACACCATCCCCAACGACCCACGGTCTCCCTTTGTGACAAGCGGTGTGAGACTGGGAACCCCGGCCGTGACGACCCGCGGTATGGTGGAAGAGGATATGGAAAAGATCGCAGAGATCATTTCCCTGGTGATCGAGAGCGGGGACAATGTGGAGAAGGCAAAAGCCATGGTAGCGGAATTGACCGCAAAATATCCGCTTTGCTAGAAACCATGATTCTGGGATTTTGAAGCGTAAGAAAGCACTCGGTACATTTGCTGGTATCGGGTGCTTTTTCTGATGCGCTTCACTGTGGAAAGAATGGTTTTGGCGTCTGCTGCCGGTCAAAGAGACTGCACTTTTGCCAATAGGGCATCCTGCAATACCTTTGAAAATTTGAAAAGGGCAGGGGCTTATTTCAGCCCCGCCTGAATGCGTTACAGTTCGCGGCCGGTTGAGCCGTGAACTGTAATATGTTCAATACGAACAAAAGTTTGTAAAGAGAAAATACTTGACAAAGTATTTTTTTTCGGTTAATATAGCAAAGGTGATGAATCATGGATGAGATTTTAGAGCAGGCACTGCTGTATGATTTTTACGGGGAGCTTCTCAACGACCACCAGAAGGAGGTCTATGAGCAGTTCATCTTAGAAGACCTGTCGTTAAGCGAGATTGCGGAAGCGCAGGGGATCAGCAGGCAGGGGGTTCACGACCTGGTGAAGCGGTGCCAGAAGGCTTTGGAAGGATATGAGTCCAGGCTGCACCTGGTGGGGCGTTTTCTTTCCATCCGGGAGAAGGTCCGCGAGATGGAAGCGCTGCTGGAAGGTGCAGAACTGACGGGGGAGAACCAGGAAGAACTGCTGCGGCAGTTTCGGGAGCTTTCCGGTTCGATTCTGGAAGTGCTGTAGGGCCCCTGACGGATATGCAGGATTTCCTAGTACGGCGTTTCCATGACGGCAGACCCGTCGGCAACCGTTTGTGACAGGACAGAGGAGTTGGACAATGGCATTTGACAGCTTAACGGAAAAACTTCAAAATGTATTTAAAAATCTCCGCAGCAAAGGCCGTCTCACCGAAGAGGATGTTAAGGCGGCCTTGAAGGAAGTCAAGATGGCGCTTCTGGAGGCGGATGTAAACTTTAAGGTGGTCAAGGGATTTATCAAGGATGTCCAGGAGAGGGCCATCGGGCAGGACGTGATGAACGGGCTGAATCCGGGCCAGATGGTGATCAAAATCGTCAATGAAGAGCTGGTATCCCTGATGGGGGCGGAGACAACTGAGATCCAGCTTCAGCCGGGCAGCGCAGCGACGGTGATTATGATGGCCGGACTTCAGGGCGCAGGTAAGACCACCACCACGGCCAAGCTTGCGGGAAAGTTCAAGCTGAAAGGCAAAAAGCCCCTTTTGGTGGCATGCGACGTATACAGGCCCGCCGCCATTAAGCAGCTCCAGATCAACGGGGAGAAGCAGGGCGTGGAGGTCTTTTCCATGGGCGATAAAGTGAAGCCCGCGGACATTGCCAGGGCAGCCATGGAGCATGGGGCGAAGAACGGCAATAATATCATTATTCTGGATACCGCAGGACGGCTTCATATCGATGAGGATATGATGACGGAGCTGCAGGAGATCAAGGAGGCAGTGACCGTACACCAGACCATCCTGGTGGTGGACGCCATGACCGGTCAGGACGCGGTCAACGTAGCCGGCAGCTTCCATGAGAAGATCGGAATCGACGGCGTGATCGTCACCAAGCTGGACGGCGACACCCGGGGCGGCGCTGCATTGTCTATCAAAGCCGTGACCGGACGGCCCATCCTCTATGTAGGTATGGGCGAGAAGCTTTCCGACCTGGAGCAGTTTTATCCAGACCGGATGGCGTCCAGGATTCTGGGCATGGGCGACGTCCTGACGCTGATTGAAAAGGCGGGGGCGGAGTTGGACGAGGAAAAAGCCCGGAAGATGACGGAAAAGATGAAGAAAGCCCAGTTTGATTATGAAGACTATCTGGAGAGCATGAGCCAGATGAAGAAAATGGGCGGACTTTCCGGCGTGATGAACATGATGCCGGGGCTCGGAGGCGGCATGGGCGGCAGGAAAAAAATGCCGGATCTGGATTCCGAAGAAAATGAAAAGCGGATGGCGCGGATGGAGGCTATGATCTATTCCATGACCCCGGAAGAACGGCGCAATCCGGATCTCTTAAACCTTCCGAGAAAGCACCGGATCGCGAAAGGCGCCGGCGTGGATATCTCGGAGGTGAACCGCATGGTGAAGCAGTTCAACGAAACCCGGAAACTGATGAAGAAGCTTCCGGGACTTATGGGCGGTGGTAAAAAAGGCAGGTTTCGGCTTCCTTTTTGACACATAGATGAAAATAACAACAAGAATAAAAGAACAAAGAAAGAATGAGGTGCAAAAAAATGGCAGTAAAAATCAGATTAAAGAGAATGGGAAAGAAGAAAGCTCCTTTCTATAGAATCGTTGTAGCGGATTCCAGATCCCCGAGAGACGGCAAGTTCATCGAAGAGATCGGAACCTATGATCCGAACCAGGAGCCGAGCGTATTCAAGGTAAATGAAGACGCGGCTAAAAAGTGGCTGAACAACGGTGCGCAGCCTACAGAAGTGGTAGGCAAGCTGTTCAAGCTGGCAGGGATTGAAAAATAATCTGACCCGTGGAGGTACGCGTGAATGAAAGAATTAGTAGAAGTAATCATTAAGGCACTGGTGGACAACCCGGAGGGTGTGACCGTGACGGAAAAGCAGGACGGGAGAACGACGGTTCTGGAAGTGCGCGTGGCAGACGGCGACATGGGAAAAGTCATCGGCAAGCAGGGACGTATTGCCAAGGCGATCCGCTCCGTGGTCAAGGCCGCGGCGGCCAGAGACGACAAACGAGTGGTTGTTGACATCATTCAATAAGGAAGGCCCTGCCCTTTGGGGCAGGGTTTTTCGATTACAGGAGAGTGGGTATGGAGCAGTTTTTTCAAGTGGGAGTGATCACTTCCACACACGGCATCCGGGGGGAGGTCAAGGTCTTTCCGACCACCAATGATCCGGAGCGTTTCCGAAAGCTGAAAAAGGTGATACTGGCCTCGGAGAAGGAGCAGATCCCTGCAGAAATCCAGGGCGTCCGGTTTTCCAAACAGTTTGTCATCGTAAAGTTTCGCGGAATCGATGACATCAACCAGGTGGAGCCATACAAGGGCAGGCAGCTCCTTGTGGCCCGTAAGGACGCGGTAGCGCTGGAACAGGATGAATATTATATCGCGGACCTGCTGGGCATGGACGTGGTGACGGACGAGGGGGAGACCGGCGTGCTGAGAGACGTCATTGAAACCGGGGCGAATGAAGTCTATGTGGTGGAACTCGACGGCTTCGGGGAAGTCCTCATTCCCGCCATCCGGGAGTGCATCCTGAGTGTGGATGTGGAGGCAGGCAGCATGCGGGTACATTTACTGGAAGGGCTGAAGGAATGAACTTTTATATTTTGACATTATTTCCGGAAATGGTATCGGCCGGGCTGAATACAAGCATCATCGGCCGGGCCGCGGGGCGGGGACTGCTGTCGATCCAAACCGTCAACATCCGGGACTATGCATTTAACAAACATCAGAGCGTGGACGACTATCCTTACGGCGGAGGCGCGGGGATGCTGATGCAGGCAGAGCCGGTGTATCTGGCGTATGAGGCCGTCGCAAAATCCATTCGGAACCGCCGCCGGGAGGCCGGGGAGGAGGAGCTTGAAGGCAGAAAACCGAGAGTGGTGTATCTCTCCCCCCAGGGAGCTGTGTTTTCCCAGAAGATGGCGGAGGAACTGGCCCGTGAGGAGGATCTGGTCTTTCTGTGCGGGCACTATGAAGGGATCGACGAGAGGGTGCTCGAGGAGGTCGTCACCGACCATGTGTCCATTGGGGATTACGTGCTGACCGGAGGGGAGCTTCCGGCCATGGTCATGGTGGATACGATCTCCCGTCTGGTTCCGGGAGTGCTCCACAACGACACCTCGGCAGAATCGGAATCCTTCCAGGACAATCTGCTGGAACATCCCCAATATTCCCGCCCGGAGGTGTGGCACGGAAAACGGGTGCCGGAGGTGCTTCTGTCCGGACACCACGCCAATATTCAGAAATGGAAAAGGGAGCAGTCGATCCTGCGCACCAGGGAACGCCGCCCCGACCTGTTAAAGCAGTGCAAACTGACGGAGGAAGAACGGCGGCTTCTCGCAGACGAGGAATGCAGTCTATAGTCAAAAAACGGAAGAATCTGTATGAAACGCTTGCATGTTGGCAGGAAATGTGGTAACATACAATAGTTGTGAAAAGAAGAGCGATGGTCCTCTGGCACGGGGAGATGGAGATAAGAAGCGTATTTCCCCACGAAAAAGTGTTAAGAACGTCAAATAAACAGGAGGTCACACAATGAACGATATTATCAAGAATCTTGAAGCAGAGCAGTTAAAAGAGAATGCTCCCCAGTTCCACGTAGGCGATACGGTGAAGGTATACGCTAAGATCAAGGAAGGTAACCGTGAAAGAATCCAGGTATTCGAAGGAACCGTACTGAAAAGACAGGGCGGCGGAGTGAGAGAGACTTTTACGGTCAGAAAAAATTCCAACGGCGTTGGCGTAGAGAAGACCTGGCCGCTTCATTCTCCCCATGTAGAGAAGGTAGAAGTGATCCGCAGAGGTAAGGTAAGAAGAGCGAAGCTGAATTACCTGCGTGGCCGTGTGGGCAAGAGGGCAAAAGTAAAAGAATTAGTAAAATAGTAAGGAAAAGCGAGGGACAATTACAGAGTTTGTAGTTTGTCCCTTTTCTAATATATGCAAGCCGGCTTTTTGGAACAGGAAAAAGCTACGGAGGGCAGAAACGAATGAAGAAGCAAGAGATCCGAAAAAAGAGAAGGAGACAAAGAGAAAAACCGACAAACCGGCAGAAGCCGAGACTGCATTTCCCCAGCGAGGGACTGCACATTGATCAGAACCGCGTCAAAAAATCCCTCCTTCTGATGCTGCAGATCGGCGCCGCCTGCCTGCTGGCCTACTCGCTGGTGCTCTTTTACGGGCAGAGGGTCAGCAACGCGGGAGATTCCATGAGCCCCATCCTGAAAAACGGGGACGTGGTGCTGGTGGACCGGCTGGTCTACAACGCCGTCAAGCCAAAGCGGGGGGATATCGTCGTATTCAAACCGGGCGGCAATCAAAACGCGCATTATCTGATCAAACGGGTGGCGGCCCTTCCCGGAGAGACGATCCAGATCAAAAACGGCAGCATTTACATCGACGGGCAGGTCTGTACGGAAGGCATACACGTATCGGATATCCGTTCCGCCGGGGTTGCCGCCGAGCCGGTCGAGCTGGGGGCCAACGAGTACTTTGTGATCGGCGATAATCATGAAGGAAGCGACGACAGCCGCACCGCGGACGTGGGAACCGTAAAACGGAAGGATATTTTCGGAAAGGCGTGGTTTGTAGTCAGCGGGGATCATTTCGGAAGAATCAAGGAATGAAATCCTGCCGTATAAAGCGGGGAGAGGATTTACACACAATTGGAGGAAGAACAATGCATTTTCAGTGGTATCCGGGTCATATGACCAAAGCAAAACGGATGATGCAGGAAAACATCAAGCTCATCGACCTGATCATTGAGCTGGTGGATGCCAGGATTCCCTTAAGCAGCCGGAATCCGGACATCGATGAGCTGGGGAAGAACAAGGCCAGGCTGATCCTGCTGAACAAATCCGACCTGGCGGAAGAAAAATGGAATACGGCCTGGATCGAATACTTCCAGGAAAAGGGATTTTTTGCGGTCAAGGTCAATTCCAAAAAAGGCGGAGGGATGAAGTCTGTCCAGGAGGTCATCCAGGAAGCCTGCCGGGAAAAGACGGAGCGGGACAAAAAGCGGGGCATCCTGAACCGCCCGGTGCGCGCCATGGTGGTGGGAATCCCCAATGTGGGAAAATCCACCCTGATCAACGCGCTGGCCGGAAAAGCCTGCGCAAAGACCGGAAACAAGCCGGGAGTGACAAAGGGGAAGCAGTGGATTCGTCTGAATAAGAACGTGGAGCTTCTGGATACCCCGGGAATCCTCTG
Organism: Schaedlerella arabinosiphila; assembly: GCF_003885045.1. Classification (GTDB taxonomy): domain Bacteria; phylum Bacillota; class Clostridia; order Lachnospirales; family Lachnospiraceae; genus Schaedlerella; species Schaedlerella arabinosiphila. The sequence continues at coordinate 1,696,818 of NZ_RHJS01000002.1, forward strand.
GCCAAAATTTGAAGACCAGACCGTAGGGCTTCGGCTGGCCTGGATCGGTTCCATCAAGGAGGAGCTGCTCCAGACAGAAGAACTGGCGGCTGGACTGACCCGGTTTCTGGCGGCCCATGCTCCGGGAACCCTGGCGGAAAAATACGGGCTGGAGGAAGCAGAAGACGGCTTTGAAAACCTCCGGGGCATCGCAGAGAGCAGACACTGCCTGCTAAAGGGCAGCGAGCTGGATCTGGAAAAGGCAGCCCGGCTTCTGCTGGATGATTTCAGAAACGGGCGGCTGGGAAGGGTGACGCTGGAATTTCCCCAGAACGTGTAACCCCTTCGTATGCGGATCATCTGCCGCGGGGCATATAATGTCCCATTGTCCGGCAGAAAAAGCCGCTCTTGATACAAAAGTTAAGTTGGATAGAAAGAGGACATACAGGACATGAAAGAGGAAAGTAACGAGAAAAGTATCTTGCGGGAGTTGGGAAGCTGGCTTTTGTACCTGCTGTTTGTGCTGGTGTTTTCCTATGTGATCATCACCTATGTCGGACAGCGCACCCGCGTGGACGGACAGTCTATGGAGACGACACTTTATGACAACGACAATCTGCTGGTGGATAAGATCTCCTATCGGTTTCGGGACCCGAAGCGGTTCGAGATCGTCGTATTCCCTTACCAGTACAGGGAGAATACATTCTATATCAAGCGGATCATCGGACTGCCGGGGGAGACCGTGCAGGTCATCGACGGCTATGTGTACATCGATGGGGAGCAGCTCGACGAGCATTACGGCAATGAACTGATGGAGAATCCGGGAATCGCGGGGGAAACCCTGATGCTGGGGAAGGATGAGTATTTTGTCCTGGGAGACAACCGGAACCACAGCTCCGACAGCAGAGATCCCAGCGTGGGCGTGATACGGCGGGAGGACCTTTTGGGAAGGGCCTGGATTCGGATCTGGCCTTTGGATCAGTTTGGGGCGATCAAGCATGAGTAAGAGCATACAGGAGATCAAAAGAGAACTGGAGCAGGCCCCAGGCAGCGAACGAGGACGGCTGTTGGAGCAGTACGCGTCCGATACAAGATCCGGGGTCGTCCGCCTTCTGCAGCAGTTCCGGAGGAAAGAAGAAAAGCTGCTGGAGGAGCGAAAACGTCTCTGGGGGATGCAGGAGTTTGAACGGCAGTATGCCCGCTGCGCGGTGATCTGCGGCATCGATGAGGCGGGACGGGGACCTCTGGCAGGCCCGGTGGCGGCCGCGGCAGTGGTCCTTCCAAAAGACTGTGAGATCCTGTATCTGAATGATTCCAAAAAGCTTTCCCCGAAGCGCAGGGAGGCCCTGTACGAGGAGATTATGGAAAAGGCAGAGGCTGTCGGCGTGGGGCTTACCGATGCTGCCCGGATTGATGAGATCAATATCCTGCAGGCAACCTACGAAGCCATGCGTGCGGCGGTAGGCCAACTGGGGATGGTTCCGGAGGTGCTGCTCAATGACGCGGTGACGATTCCGGGGCTTGCCATGGAGCAGGTCTCCATCGTGAAGGGGGACGCAAGGAGCGTCTCCATCGCGGCGGCCAGCATCCTGGCGAAGGTGACCAGGGACCGCCTGATGGCCGAATACGACGCCCAGTATCCGCAGTATGGATTTGCCCTGCACAAGGGCTACGGCACCGCGGCCCATATAGAGGCGTTAAAGGCCCACGGCCCATGCCCGATCCACCGGAAGACATTTATCACACATTTTTTATAAAAGACCGGGACTGTGAGCGACGGATAGCCTGTGAGCCAGAGCAGAGGAGTTTTGCAAAGGAAACTCGCGCCTGGGGCGGACGCAGAAGGAGCATATGGATTGAATAAACGGAAAACAGGGGCCGCCTACGAACAGGCGGCAGGGTATTATCTGGAACAGCAGGGGTATGTAATTCTGCAGTACAACTACAGGTGCCGCGTCGGGGAGATCGACCTGGTCGCGAAAGACGGAGACTGCCTGGTATTCTGCGAAGTCAAGTACCGGAAGACCGGAGGGAGCGGCAGTCCTCTGGAAGCGGTGGATTTCCGGAAGCAGCAGAGGATCTTTCGGTGCGCCCAGTACTATATGATGGAAAAACGGCTGGGGGATATTCCCTGCAGGTTCGACGTGGTGGGGATCGAAGGCGCCCGGGTCACGCTCATCAAAAATGCGTTTGACGGCGGGTGAGTCAAAGCCCGCAGGCATCCATGGAACGAGCGGTGCAAAGCCAAAGTCCCCGTGTATGTTTTATAGAAAGGAAACCGGATGAGTTTAGGTATAAGATATAAAAATCAGAATAAAATATTCAGGGAAGTGGAAGCAGAGACCCCGTATTTGGAATATCCGCTGCTGGCGGATACAGGGATTGTAAAGCACGGGTTTTCCACCCGCTTAGGAGGCGTCAGCGAAGGATATTTTTCTTCTTTGAATCTGGGCTTCCACCGGGGAGATGAGGAGGAGACGGTGCGGGAAAATTTCCGTAGGATCGGCAAATCCATCGGCGTGCGCTGCGAGGATATGGTATTGTCCCGGCAGACCCATACCACCAATGTATGGGTGGCAACGGAGGAAGACCGGGGGATGGGCATGGTGCGCCCCATGGAATACAGCAAACGGGCTTTAGACAATCCGGGCCGCTGCGCTTCGGGAAGCTTTCAAGTGGAGGCCGGCGGGAAGCTGGAAGGGGTGGACGGCCTGGTGACGGACGTTCCGGGGATCTGCCTGGTGACCTTCTATGCGGACTGTGTGCCCCTGTTTTTTGTAGACCCTGTAAAAAAGGCGATTGGCCTGAGCCATTCCGGCTGGAGGGGGACCGTAGGAAAGATCGGCAGGGTGACCGTGGAACTGATGCAGGAGCAGTTCGGGTCCAGACCCTCCGATATCCTGGCTGCAGTTGGGCCGTCCGTCTGCCAGGACTGCTATGAGGTCAGCGGGGACGTGATCGGAAAATTCCGGGAGCAGTTTGAGGAGCAGTACTGGAGCGACCTGTTTTATCAGAAAGAAAACGGAAAATACCAGCTCAACCTGTGGAAGGCCAATGAGATCGTATTCGCGGAATCCGGGATTCTTCCGGAGCATATGGCGGTGACAAATGTGTGTACGCACTGCAACAGCGACGTGCTCTATTCCCATCGGGCAACAGGAAATCAGAGGGGGAATCTGGCGGCATTTCTGGCATTGGCGTAAGGAGGCGGTCTTATGGATTCTACAGTAGAGATCCTGCAGGAATCAGCCGAGGAGTCGGCGGAAAAGGTACAGACACAGATGAATGAATTTGTAGTATTTATCCAGGAACATATTCCTAATATGGTGGATTTTGGAATCCGGCTTTTGATCGCAATCCTGATCTTTTTTCTGGGGCGGTTTTTGATCAAATGGCTGAGAAAGAGAATCCGCAATTCACTGAACCGGTCAAGTGCGGATGCGGGCCTGACCCAGTTTACGGATTCCTTTTTAAAAATTTCCCTTTATATCGTCCTGTTCCTGATCATTGCGGCCAACCTGGGGATTGAGATCAACTCCATCTCCATGCTGTTTGCGTCGGCAGGCGTGGGTATTTCACTGTCTCTGCAGCAGACTCTGTCAAACTTCGCGGGCGGGGTGCTGATCCTGCTGCTAAAGCCCTTTGTTGTGGGGGACTATATCATAGAAGACACCAACAAGGACGAGGGGACGGTCAAGGAGATCCAGACCTTCTATACGAAGCTCACCACGGTGGACAACAAAACCATCGTGATCCCCAACGGGATACTGGCCAACAACAGCCTTACCAACGTGACGGCCAAAGCCGAGCGGCAGTTGGACCTGCGGATCGGAATCTCCTATGACTCCGACCTGAAAAAAGCGAAGCAGCTTCTGGAGCAGATGCTCAAAGATATCCCAAGCATCATGAAGGATGAGAACCTGTATGTGTTTGTGGATTCCTTGGGAGAGAGCTCGGTGGTGCTGGGCATCCGGGGCTGGGTCAAGACGGATGAATACTGGACGACCCGGTGGAACCTGTTAGAGAAGATCAAGCTGACGTTTGACGAGGAAGGGATCGTGATTCCCTATAACCAGCTTACAGTACACTTGGATGACGGCGCTTAACGGATTGCATCCATCTGGTTCGCGCGTGGTAAGGAGCTGAATCCATGTTTTGTGAACAGTAAGATTTTTTTGGAAATTTTGAAAAAAGTGGTTGAAATTTGCATAAAAAGTAGTTATAATAGTAAAGGTTCGTTTGTTGAGCCTTGCCGAAATAGCTCAGTTGGTAGAGCACTTCACTCGTAATGAAGGGGTCGTCGGTTCGAGTCCGATTTTCGGCTTTGACAGAGAGAGGATAAAAAACGCTTTTGCGAATGCAGAGGCGTTTTTTTGTTACATTTTATAAAAAAAGTTCTTGACAACTTTCTTGTGTTAGATTATACTAACTTTTGTAAGTTGATAGATTGATTTGAAACAGAAAGAAGATGAGTCAAGATGCCTTTATCAATGGTAAATCAGGGGGAACCAAACAGGATACGCAGGGTCGGCGGCAGGGAGGATACAAGACGCTTCATTGAGTCGCTTGGGTTTGTGGCCGGCGCGGAGGTGACGGTGGTATCCGAAAGCAGCGGCAATCTGATCGTGAATGTGAAGGATTCCCGGGTAGCGATTGGAAAAGATATGGCAAATAAGATTATGGTAGGATGAAGGAGGAGAAGCGATGGCGACGTTGAAGGACATTCCCTGCGGACAGAGCGCGACGGTGGCAAAGCTGACCGGAGAAGGGCCGGTCAGGAGACGGATCATGGACATGGGAATCACAAAGGGCGTGGAGATTTTTGTGCGGAAGGTAGCACCCTTAGGTGACCCGGTGGAGATCACGGTGAGGGGCTACGAGCTGTCTCTGCGCAAGGCAGACGCAGAAATGATCGTTGTGCAGTAGCGTTTTATTTTTTATACATGAGTTAGATAAAACTAATAAATATAAGTTAAAACTGCATACAGACATGCAGAACATACGAAATCATACGCGCCTGCGGGAATGAAAAACAGATAAAGAATAAATGATTTGTTATCAGGAGGAAGGAAACATGGCGGTTAAAATTGCGTTAGCGGGAAATCCGAACAGCGGAAAAACCACGTTGTTCAATGCACTGACCGGTTCCAACCAGTTTGTGGGAAACTGGCCGGGGGTTACGGTGGAAAAAAAGGAAGGGAAGCTGAAAGGGAAGAAGGACGTGATCCTTATGGACCTGCCGGGGATCTATTCCCTGTCCCCTTATACACTGGAGGAAGTGGTTGCGAGAAATTACCTGATCACTGAGCGGCCGGACGCGGTTCTCAACATCGTAGACGGAACCAACATCGAACGAAACCTGTATCTGAGCACCCAATTGCTGGAGCTGGGGATTCCGGTGGTGATGGCGGTCAATATGATGGATCTGGTGGAAAAAAACGGCGGGCGGATCGACACAGAACGGCTCGGGAAGAAGCTGGGCTGCCAGGTGGTGGAGATCTCGGCCCTTAAGGGAACCGGCATCCAGGCGGCAGCGGAGCTGGCAATTCATGCGGCGTCGGCAGGGAAAGCGGCCAGGCCGGTTCATACATTTTCGGAAAATGTGGAACAGGCGCTCTTGTCTGTGGAGCGTAAGATCAAAAATGGGGTACCGGATGCGCAAAAACGATTTTTTGCAGTGAAATTATTGGAAAAAGATGATAAAATAGCAGAACAGATGGAATATGTGCCGGATATTTCCGCGGAGATCGCACAGATGGAAGAGGAGATGGAGGACGATACGGAGAGCATCATCACAAATGAGCGGTACACGTATATTTCTTCCATCATCGGGGAATGCTGTTCCAGGCATAAGGCGGCAGCGGGGATGACTGTGTCCGACAAAATCGACCGGATCGTGACAAACCGGTTTTTGGCCCTTCCGATCTTTGGGGCGGTGATGTATCTTGTATATTATATGTCGGTCACCACTGTGGGAACTTTCGCTACGGACTGGACCAATGACGTACTGTTCGGGGAGATCATCCCTCCGGCAGTGGAACGTATGCTTGTGTACCTCAACTGCGCAGACTGGCTGCAGGGCCTGATCCTGGACGGAATCGTGGCCGGTGTGGGAGGAGTGCTTGGATTCGTTCCACAGATGCTGGTGCTGTTTTTGTTCCTGGCCTTTTTGGAAAGCTGCGGATATATGGCCAGGGTTGCCTTCATCATGGACCGTATTTTCCGAAAGTTCGGGCTTTCCGGCAAGTCCTTCATCCCCATGCTGATCGGTTCGGGATGCGGGGTTCCGGGGATCATGGCGTCCCGTACCATCGAGAATGACCGGGACCGGAAGATGACGGTCATGACCACTACCTTCATCCCATGCGGGGCAAAGCTTCCCATCATCGCACTGATTGCGGGGGCACTTTTCGGCGGGGCCTCCTGGGTGGCGCCAAGCGCGTATTTTGTAGGGATCGGGGCGGTGATCTGTTCCGGGATCATCCTGAAAAAAACCCGGATGTTCGCAGGAGATCCGGCGCCCTTCGTGATGGAGCTTCCGGCCTACCATATGCCTACCCCGGGAAATGTGCTGCGCAGCATGTGGGAGCGTGGCTGGTCCTTCATCAAAAAGGCAGGCACCATCATTTTGCTTTCCACCATTGCGGTATGGTTTACCTCCTATTTCGGCTGGGTTGACGGGAAATTCAGAATGCTGGACGGCATGGAACTGGAACACAGTATCCTGGCTTCCATCGGAAATCTGTTCGCATGGCTCTTTATCCCCCTTGGCTGGGGAGACTGGAGGGCGGCAGTGGCCGCCATTACAGGGCTTGTGGCAAAGGAAAATGTAGTCGGCACCTTCGGCATACTGTACGGAGTCGGGGAAGCGGCGGAGGACGGCGCAGAGTTCTGGGGCATGCTTGGGGGAAGCATGACGGCACTGGGGGGATATTCCTTCCTGGTGTTCAATCTGCTCTGCGCCCCCTGTTTCGCGGCAATGGGCGCCATCAAGCGGGAGATGAACAACGCGAAATGGTTCTGGTTCGCCATCGGATACCAGTGCCTGCTGGCTTACGTGACCGCGCTTTGCATCTACCAGATCGGCACCTTCACGGCAGGAGGCGGATTCGGGATCTTTACGGCTACGGCATTTGGACTGCTGGCAGGCTTTCTCTTCCTGCTCTTTAGACCCGGCAGGGACAGTGCCGCGCTGCATGTGAATATGAGGAAGCTGGCCGGCGCGAAGTAAAGCCGGAAGCTTAGCCTGGGAAGGACAGGGATACATCCTGCAGACGGCTGCGATTTGAAGTCACACCGGCTGCAGGATGCAATGGATTTTGTCCGGAATCGGACTATGGAAGGAGTGATTCATATGGGAACTGTTCTGGTCAGCCTGGCGCTGGCGGCAATTGTGGCATGCATCATCCGCAGTATGATCCGTGATAAAAAGAACGGAAAATCCATCCACTGCGGCGGAGACTGCCAGTACTGCAAAGGCGGCTGCATACGCCACGGTTCAGAAGAGAAATAAAACAAAAATGAAATGAAAAAAGTCCTTATGGAGCGAGAGAACGCTTTCTAAGGACTTTTTTGATACCATCCTATGCAGAAAAACTGCCGGCGGCGGGTTTTTGTGTATCTTAAAGCTTGAGATTTTTGAACAGATCTCCAAGGCTGGTTCCGATATTCTCGGACTTTGGAATCTCTACCTTTTCCGGAACTTCCTCCACTGCCTGCTCCAGCGCCTTCATGCTCAGGCTGATCTTGCCTTCCTTGATCCCGATGACCTTGACCGTCACGGCATCCCCTTCATGGAGCACATCGGAAGGCGTCTTGACACGCTTCTGGGAAATCTGGGATACATGCACCAGGCCGGAAAGGTTGTTCTCCAGCTTGATGAACGCGCCGTAGTTCTGCAGCGTCTCCACGACCCCTTCCATCACCGTGCCTACTTTGACACTGGCAATCTGATCCTGGCGCGCCTTTTTCTCCTTGGCCCTTAAGATGTCGCGGGCGGAGAGCACCAGACGGTTGTTCGCCTGATCCACGTCGATCACGTGCACTTCGATCTCCTTGAGCAGGTAAGTCTCCAGATCCTCCACATAGGACAGGGAGAGCTTGGACGCGGGGATAAATCCGCGCAGGCCCTCGACCATAGCGATGACGCCGCCGTTTACAACACCTTCTATCTTTACAGGGAGGACTGTCTTTTCCTCCATATACTTTGTGACCAGATTCCAGGGGTTGGCATCATCCAGATGTTCCTCATAGTCTGCCATGCTCTCGGCAGGTGCTTCTGCGGCCGCTTGGCTGTTTACAGTTTCCTCGGCCTGTACATTTTCAGGAGTCATTTCTTCGGTTTTTAATTCTTCATTCATGGTTACACCTCAACGTATCTTTCTAAATTTGTAATGACGGTAACTCAAGTATACCATATGTTTATAAGAAAAAACAACTAATCTTGCAAATTCAAGTGACGAAATTGAAAAAAAGTGGTAAGCTGGTAAAAAGGTGTTACTGTAATCACGGAAAGGCTTGGTATAATTTATGGAAAAAGGTGTAATCAACAATAAAATCTATGTGGTAGGGCATAAAAACCCGGATACGGACTCAATCTGCTCCGCGATCGCCTATGCCCAGCTTCGGACAGAGCTGACCGGGGAGCGGCACAACCCGAGGAGGGCCGGCCAGTTAAACGAGGAGACCCAGTATGTGCTGGATTATTTTAATGTGAAGGCGCCGGCGCTTTTGACGGATCTGCGGGTGCAGGTGAAGGACGTGGCCATGCGCGAGGTGGAAGGGATGCGCGGTTCGGTCTCCATCAAGTCTGCCTGGGCCAGGATGAAGGAAGAGAACCTGAAAACCCTTCCTGTGACACGGGAGGGCAAGCTGGAAGGGCTGATCACCATCGGAGATATCGCTACCTCTTACATGGATGTGTATGACAGTACGATCCTGGCCACATCCAGGACCCAGTACCGCAACATCGCCACCTGCATTGAAGGGGAGATTGTCACAGGGAACCCCCACAGCTACATGTCCAACGGAAAGGTGGGAATCGTGGCCTCCAGCCGGAAGCTGATGGCGGAGTTTGTGGAGCCCGAGGATTTGGTTATCCTGGGCAACCGCAAGGAGGTACAGCAGATGGCCATCGACATGGGCGTCAGCTGCATGATTGTCTCCACCGGAGCGGAGCTGGACGACGGCATTCTGGAGCAGGCCAAGGAAAAGGAAATCGTGATCATCACCACGGAGCAGGATACCTTTACGGTGGCCCGTCTGATCAACCAGAGCATCCCGATCCGCCATTTTATGAGCGGCAGGGACGGGCTGGTCTCCTTTAAAATGCGGGACTATGTGGACGATGTCAAGGAAGTCATGATGCGCAACCGCTACCGTGATTTCCCGGTTCTGGACAATAAGGGAAAGTTCCTGGGATTCATTTCCAGAAGGCGTCTTTTGAACTGCCGGAAGAAGCAGGTCATCCTGGTGGACCACAACGAGAAAAGCCAGGCCGTCAACGGGATTGAGCAGGCGGATGTACTGGAGATCATCGACCACCACAGGCTGAGCAGCATCGAGACCATGGGGCCGGTATTCTTCCGCAACCAGCCGGTGGGCTGTACGGCCACGATTGTGTACCAGATGTACCAGGAGAACGGCGTGAAGGTGTCATCCACCACCGCAGGGCTTTTGTGCGCGGCCATCATATCGGATACCCTGATGTTTCGGTCGCCCACCTGCACCCCGTTGGATGAACAGTCCGCACGGAAGCTGGCAGAACTAGCGGAGGTGGATATCGAAATGCTGGCCCAGGCCATGTTCCGCGCCGGAAGCAACCTGAAGGGAAAGACCGCGGAGGAGATCTGCTTTTTGGACTTCAAGCAGTTTACGGTCAGCGATATGGTATTCGGCGTAGGCCAGGTCAACTCCATGAGCGAGGAGGAGCTTTCGGAGATCAAGGAAAAGGTGCTTCCCCATCTGGAAAAAGCAAGGGAGAGCCACAGCCTGAACATGATCTTTTTCATGCTCACCAATATCATTACGGAATCCTCCGAGCTTCTGTGCGCCGGGCCGGAGGCCAGGGAAAAGCTGATCAACGCGTTTGACCTGCGCTCAGAGATGGAGGAGCTGCACTTAAAAGGGGTCGTTTCCAGGAAGAAACAGCTTGTACCCGCGCTGGTGGAAGCGCTGCAGCAGTGAGAAAGAATCTTAAGCAGCAGGGTTGTCCGTCTGCGTCGGGTCGCATAAGCGGTATCATTCCTTTTTGCCCGATGCAAAACAGAATCTTATATAGAAGGAACAGGTACATAGATGGGAAAGCAAATATGGAAGCCGGGGAATATGCTGTATCCCCTTCCGGCTGTGATGGTAAGTACAGGGGATGCGCAGGGCAGCACCAATATACTGACAGTCGCCTGGACCGGGACGATCTGCACCAATCCGGCCATGGTATACATATCCGTCCGTCCGGAGCGGTATTCCTACGCCATGCTCCGGGAATCCGGGGAATTTGTCATCAACCTGACCACGGAAAAGCTGGCCTGGGCCGCGGATTACTGCGGCGTCAGATCCGGCAGGGATGAAGACAAATGGGAAAAGACCGGACTCCACAAAGAGAAGGCTGCAGAGCTTCGCTATGCGCCTCTGATCGCGGAATCCCCGGTCAACATAGAATGCAGGGTGACGGAAGTACGGGAGCTTGGTAGCCATCACATGTTTATAGCCGAGGTAAAAGCGGTTCATGCCGACGAGGGCTGCCTGAACAAAACGGGCCGGCTGGAACTGAACCGTGCGGGACTGATCGCCTACTCCCACGGCGAGTACCTGGCGGCAGGCAGGACGCTTGGCACATTCGGCTTCAGTGTAAAAAAGAAAAAAACGGCGGCGAAGAAGAAGGCGCCCGGTCAGAAACGAAGAGTCAGACAGAAAAAAAGCGATACCACAAAAGCAACATAATTGCATATTTTTGCACGGATTTTATATAGATTTCGCTCCCCGGCTCATCTATAATAAAATCTGCGGAAAATCATACCAGAAAGTGAGGACTTTGATGAACATGAAAGAAAAATTGCTCAAAAAATTTGCGGAACTGTTTGGAAATACTGAAGGAACCAAAGTTTACTTTTCGCCGGGGCGCGTCAATCTGATCGGGGAGCATACGGACTATAACGGCGGACATGTATTTCCGTGCGCGCTGACCATCGGCACCTACGGCATTGCGCGGAAACGCGCGGACCGCAAGATTCATTTTTATTCTATGAACCTGGACCGCTTCGGGGTAGTCGAAGCTTCTCTGGATGAGCTGGCCAATCAGGAAGCTTACGGCTGGGCAAATTATCCCCTGGGCGTGGTATGGGCCTTTCATGAAAAAGGATATACACTGGATACCGGATTTGACATGGTGATCTGGGGCAATATCCCTAACGGAAGCGGGCTTTCGTCCTCGGCCTCTCTGGAAGTGCTCACAGGTGTGATCCTCTGCGGCTTGTATCACATCACGGATTTGAGCATGGTGGATATCGCGCTCATCGGCCAGTATTCGGAAAATAACTTCAACGGCTGCAACTGCGGCATCATGGATCAGTTCGCGGTGGCCATGGGAAAGAAGGACAATGCCATCTTCCTGGATACCAGCACCCTGCATTATGAGTATGCGCCTGTAAAGCTTAAAAATGCCCGGATCGTCATCGTGAACAGCAAAGTGAAGCACAGCCTGGTGGATTCTGCTTACAACGACCGCCGTCAGGAATGTACGGACGCGCTTGCCGCATTGAAGACGGCAGCGGACATTGAGACGCTGGGCGACCTGACCGTGGAAGAATTTGAAAAGCATCAGCATGTGCTCAAAGACCCGGTTCTGGTTAAGCGCGCAAAACACGCGGTGGCGGAGAACCAGCGCACCATCGAGGCGGTGGCGGCGCTGAAAGCCGATGACATCACCCGCTTCGGGGAACTGATGAATCAGTCCCATATATCCCTGCGGGATGATTATGAAGTATCCTGCGAGGAGATCGACATCCTGGTGGATCTGGCATGGAAGACTCCGGGCGTGATCGGTTCCCGTATTACCGGAGGCGGATTCGGAGGCTGTACCGTGAGCATTGTGGAAAATGACGCGGTTGATCATTTCATCAGCTCCATTGGGGCTTCCTACAAGGAGAAGGTAGGGCACGAGGCAGAATTTTACACCGTGGATATCGGAGAAGGCGCAGGAGAGATCGACTAACAGACGCGTGATACTGCCGGGCAGACAGGCGGCGGACAGCAGGCAACCGGCGGAAGCCGGTTGGTTACAAGTGGGAGGACAGGTAGGATGAAATTATACGAAAATATCAAAAAACTGGTTCAATACGGAATCAATACCGGGCTGACCCCGGAATGTGAACGGATCTATACAACGAATCTGCTTCTGGAGATGTTCCAGGAGAACGATTATGAGGACACGGACTGCGATTTGTCAGACATCGTCCTGGAAGACGTCCTCAAAGAGCTTTTAGACGAGGCATGCGCCCGGGGAATCATTGAGGACAGCATCGTGTACCGGGATCTTTTTGACACGAAGCTGATGAACTGCCTGATGCCCCGTCCGGCACAGGTGCAGAAAAGGTTCTGGGAGGACTATGCCGTTTCCCCGGAGCATGCCACACAAACATACTACAAGTTTAGCCAGGACAGCGATTATATCCGCCGCTACCGGGTCAGAAAAGACAGGAAGTGGACGGTGGACACCGAATACGGCACCCTGGATATCACCATCAATTTGTCCAAGCCGGAGAAGGACCCCAAAGCCATTGCCGCTGCGAGAAACGCGAAAAATTCCGCATATCCGAAATGCCAACTCTGCGTGGAGAATGAAGGCTATGCGGGACGCGCAAACCATCCGGCCAGGGAAAACCACCGGATCATCCCCATCACGATCAACGAATCCGGCTGGGGATTCCAGTATTCTCCGTATGTATATTACAATGAGCACTGCATCGTATTCAACGGGGAGCATACCCCCATGAAGATCGACCGCGCCGCCTTTGTCAAATTGTTTGATTTTGTGAAGCAGTTCCCCCACTATTTCCTGGGGTCCAACGCGGATCTCCCCATTGTGGGCGGCTCCATTTTAAGCCATGACCATTTCCAGGGCGGCCACTATACCTTTGCCATGGCAAAGGCTCCTGTGGTGGAGCAGTTTACCGTGAAGGGCTTTGAGGATGTGAAGGCCGGCATTGTAAAATGGCCCCTGTCCGTGATCCGCCTGCAGTGTGCGGATGAGTCCAGGATCATCGACCTGGCGGAGCATATCCTGAAGGCGTGGAGAGGCTATACGGATGAAGCCGCATTCATTTACGCGGAGACGGAAGGGCAGCCCCACAATACCATCACACCCATTGCGCGCAAGAGGGACGGCCTGTATGAACTGGACCTGACGCTGCGCAACAACATAACCACAGAGGAGCACCCGCTGGGAGTCTACCATCCCCATGCCCATCTGCACCACATCAAAAAAGAGAACATCGGGCTCATCGAGGTGATGGGGCTTGCCGTGCTTCCGGCGCGTCTCAAAGGGGAACTGGAGCTTCTCAGGGAGTACATCCTGGAAGGAAAGGACATCCGCTCGGAAGAAAGCATAGAAAAGCACGCAGGCTGGGTGGAGGAATTTCTGCCCCAGTATCCGGATGTCAATGCGGACAACATCGAAGAAATCCTGCAGAAGGAAGTGGGAAAGGTATTCTGCCAGGTTTTGGAGGACGCGGGAGTCTACAAGTATACACAGGAAGGGCTGGAAGCCTTCCGCAGATTTATCGGGGTGCTTTAAAATATAGAGCGCATATCCTGCTTAGGCTCCAGGATGCAGGCGGTGCAAAGGCAGGATTTGCTGCGTTTTGTTGCTTTTGGTTTCTCGATCCAAAAACTGTGTCGATAGATCCTATGTGGCAGTTTCATATGATACAAAGAATACGGCAAGTCTTAGAGGAAAAGTATGAATTATGGTACCCTGAAAGCAGAACAGTTGGTTTCGCTGCGAGATGCACTGGAGGATCTCATGCTGTTTGTCAAAAAATGGCAGGATCATGACGTTCCGGATTTTTACCGTTATCTGGATTTCATGAAGAATAACATTGAGACCTGCATCCTCACCCGGGAGGACCGAGGCGAAGGGTTGATCTATCTGAGAAAGATCCTGCAGCGGGACTGGGATAAGGCCAACGACGAGTGCGTGGGGATTCCGTCCTGCACGTTGTTTGCGGAAGACCGGCGTGAACTGTTTCTGCAGTATCTGGGTCTTTTGGATGAGGTGGAAAGCTATTTCGCTTTGGACATGGATTTACGATAGAGTCAATGGAATCTCAGAGTTCCTGTAAGCTGCTGAAAAAGCCGGCCCTTTTTCTGACGTTTTCGTCAAAGGGCCGGCTTTTTTCACGCAGGAAACCCGCTTTGAGCCTTGCCGTTGTATACAAATTATGGTAATATAGTTGGCAGATATTGAAGGATTGAGGAGGAAACTATGGAAAACGACGTTGTATCGAAGAATTTTATAGAGCAGGAGATTGATAAAGACCTTGCGGAAGGAGTGTACGATCATGTATGTACCAGGTTCCCGCCGGAACCCAACGGCTACCTGCATATCGGACATGCCAAATCCATACTGCTGAATTACGGGCTGGCCGGGAAGTACCACGGCACGTTCAATATGCGGTTTGACGACACAAACCCCACCAAGGAAAAGGTAGAGTTTGTGGATTCCATCATGGAGGACATCCGATGGCTGGGAGCGGACTGGGAAGACCGCCTGTATTTCGCGTCGGATTATTTTGACCAGATGTATGAATGCGCCGTCCGGCTGATCCAGAAAGGCAGGGCATATGTCTGCGACCTGTCTGCGGAGGAGATCCGGGCATACCGGGGGACCCTGACCGAGGCCGGAAAAGACAGCCCTTACCGGGAGCGTACGGTAGAGGAGAACCTGCGGCTGTTTGAGGAGATGCGCCAGGGCGCATATCAGGACGGGGAAAAGGTACTCCGGGCGAAGATCGACATGGCTTCGCCGAATATCAACATGCGGGACCCGGTGATCTACCGCGTGGCGCGCATGTCCCACCACAGGACCGGAGACAAATGGTGCATTTATCCCATGTATGATTTTGCTCATCCCATCGAGGACGCCATTGAGGGGATTACCCATTCCATCTGTACGCTGGAATTTGAGGATCACCGCCCGCTCTATGACTGGGTGGTCAGGGAATGCGGATTCGAAAATCCACCCCGCCAGATTGAATTTGCCAAGCTCTATCTGACCAATGTAGTGACCGGAAAGCGCTACATTAAAAAGCTGGTGGAAGACGGAATCGTGGACGGCTGGGACGATCCCAGGCTTGTGTCCATCGCTGCGCTGCGCAGGCGGGGCTTCACACCGGAATCCATCAAGATGTTTATCGACATGTGCGGCGTGTCCAAGGCACAGAGTTCCGTGGATTACGCCATGCTGGAGTACTGCATCCGGGAAGATCTGAAGATGAAGAAAGCCCGTATGATGGCGGTGCTGCACCCCATCAAGCTGATCATCGACAACTATCCCGAAGGAGAGACGGAATACCTGGATGTCCCCAACAACTTGGAAAATGAAGCCCTGGGCACACGGAAGGTTCCCTTCTGCCGGGAGCTGTATATTGAACGGGACGACTTTATGGAGGAGCCGCCGAAGAAGTATTTCCGGCTGTTCCCCGGAAATGAAGTACGCCTCATGTCCGCCTATTTTGTAACATGCGAAAGCTTTGTCAAGGATGAGGCAGGGAATGTGACGGAAGTCCACTGTACCTATGACCCGGAGACAAAAAGCGGCAGCGGGTTTAACGCAAGAAAAGTAAAAGGAACCATCCATTGGGTGGCCGCCCCCTATGCACAGAAAGCGGAGGTCCGTCTGTATGAAAATCTGGTGGACGAGGAAAAAGGCGTTTATAATAAGGAAGACGGGTCTTTGAACCTGAACCCAAATTCCCTCACGATTTTGAAGGACTGCTTTGTGGAGCCGGGATTTGAAAAGGCAGAAGCTTACGACAGCTTCCAGTTTGTAAGAACCGGATTTTTCTGCATTGATGCAAAGGATTCCGCGCCCGACGCGCTGGTATTCAACCGGATCGTATCCCTGAAAAGCTCCTTTAAACTGCCGAAGTAAATCCCCTGGGGCGGGAAGCGGTCTGTTCGTTTTAAGGGAAGGGAGGGCTCATACAGTGAACGACCTGACGATCAGCCTGGACGGGGCATCGAAAATACCGCTCTATGAACAGATCTACAGCTACATCAAACAGGAGATCCAGACCGGACGCATCCGAAGCGGCGACAGGCTGCCCTCCACCCGGGCCCTCTGCAGGTATCTGGAGGTCAGCAGAAGTACGGTGGAGCTGGCCTACGAACAGCTTATGTCGGAGGGGTATGTGGAAGCAAAAGCCTGCCGGGGCTATTTTGCCGCCGACGTGGAGGGCTTATATCAGCTGGAGGGCCCTGTGCCTGCCGGCCGGGACGCGGAGATTCCCCAGACTCCCTCCTGGCCCTATGATTTTACGCCCAACGGTGTGGATCTGAACAGTTTTCCCTACAACGCCTGGAGAAAGCTTTCCCGGGAAAGCCTGGTGGACGACCGGGCGGAGCTGTTCCGGCTGGGCAGCCCCCAGGGGGAATACGGGCTGCGCAGCGCCATCTGCAGCTACCTCCATCAGGCCAGGGGCGTCAACTGCACTCCGGAGCAGATCATCGTGGGTGCAGGCAACGACTATCTCCTGATGCTGCTTGCGACGGTGATCGGGCAGGATCACAAGGTGGCCTTTGAGAATCCCACATACCGACAGGCATACCGTTTGTTTGAAAACCTGTCCTTTCAGATCTGTACGGTGGACATGGATGAAAAGGGAATGGACGCGGCCAAGCTGGAAGCCTCCGGCGCGGACATCGCCTTTGTGATGCCCTCCCACCAGTATCCCCTGGGGATCGTCATGCCCATCCGGCGGCGCATGGAGCTGCTGCGCTGGGCGGGGAAGAAGGAAGGGCGCTATATCATTGAGGACGACTATGACAGCGAATTCCGGTACAAGGGGAAACCGGTGCCCGCCCTTCAGGGCTGCGACAGCCGGGAAAAGGTGATCTATATCGGGACCTTTTCCAAAGCCATAGCGCCTGCCATCCGTATGAGCTATCTGGTGCTGCCACGTCCCCTTCTGAAGCGCTACCAGGAGCGGAGCGGATTTTTAAATTCCACGGTGTCCAAGGTGGATCAGCTGATCCTGAAAAAATTTATCGAGGACGGATATTTTGAACGGCACCTGAATAAGACAAGGGCCCTCTATAAGAGCCGGCACGATACCCTGCTTTCCTGCCTGAAAAGCGGCTTGTGCAGGGCGGGCGGGGATGGCAGGCAGGGGAAAAAAACGGAGGATGCCCGGGGAAATACAGGCCCCCGGTTTCGGATTTCCGGGGAGCACGCGGGAGTCCATTTGCTGCTCCATGTGTTAAACGGCATGACGGAACAGGAGCTCATCGACCGTGCCAAAAAACGCGGCGTCCGGGTATACGGGCTGTCCGAATACGACGTGGAGCCCCGGCCGGAAGCGCCTGCGGCGATTCTGCTAGGCTATGCCAATATGAGCGAGGAAAAGATCATGGAGGCCGTAAAGATACTGGAAGAAGAGTGGATGAGCTGATTGGTGTGAAAAAAGATTGTAATTATGATTAAAAAGTATTAAAATAGTAAATGATCTAGTCACGGTATGGAAGAAAGGAGATTTCTGTTTTGAAAAAGAATGTTAGATGGCTGACAGCCCTTGCTGTCGTGGGGACCGTAATTGGTCTGATCATTGCTTATGTGATGCGTAAAAACGACGAGATATCTGATTTTGATGAGGACGATTTTGACGATGAGGACGACTTTGATCTGGACGGCGATTTAAAGCCTGTTTCAGAGCGGGAATACGTGCCCCTCAATAAAGCGGCCGACATGGCGGCTCAGAAGGCGGAAGCAGAAGAGAAAGAGACTAAAGCCCGGGGCGCGGATTCGGAAGGAACGCAGGATTCCGCGGCAGACGAGGCAATCGAACAGGCGGACGAAGAGGCAGAGGATGAGGACGCTTCTTCGGCCATAGAGATCTGACAGTAGGATGGGGTCCCTGAGAGCCTTTGCTCCCATGGGATTTCATTTTGTTTTGGAAAGGATTTTTTATGAGATACAATATTGCCGTAAAGGCAGGGAAACAAGCCAAAAAAGGAGTTCTGCGCGTCATATTCAGCCGTACCGCCCTGATCCTTCTATTGATCCTGATGCAGCTGTCAACCTTTGCCGGGCTGCTCACGATCCTGAGGGACTACATGGTGTATATCTACGGCGTGATGCTGGTAATACAGGCCGGAGTGATCATCTACATCATGAATGAGCAGACCTGTCCTGAGTTCAGCCGTACATGGATTCTCCTGATCCTGATTTTTCCGGTGTTCGGGTGTGCGTTTTATGTGTATGCGAAGATGGAACTGGGCACCCATTTTTTCGGGGAGCAGCTCAAGGAGCGGCAGATGGAGACCTGGCCCTATCTGAAACAGAAAAAGACCATCATCGAGGATCTGCGCGCCAGCAAGCCGGCCAACGCGAACCTGGCCCACTACATGAACCGGTCCCTGCATTTTCCGGTGTACCGCAATACAAGGGCGACCTATTTCAGCTGCGGGGAGGAAAAATTTCCGGCGCTCTTGGATCAGCTCAAAAAGGCGGAGAAGTTTATTTTTCTGGAATACTTTATCGTGGCCGAGGGCTACATGTGGGGCTCCATCTTAAATGTCCTCAAGCAGAAGGCGGCCCAGGGCGTGGAGGTTCGGTTCATGTACGACGGGATGTGCAGCATCTCCCTTCTTCCCTACAATTATCCGAAGATGATTGAAAAATTCGGCATCCGCTGCAAGATGTTCAGTCCCATCCGCCCGGTGCTCACCACCGCGCAGAACAACCGGGACCACCGGAAGATCTGCGTCATTGACGGGAAGGTGGGATTTACCGGGGGGATCAACCTGGGGGACGAGTACATCAACCGGGAGGAGCGGTTCGGGTACTGGAAGGATACCGCGGTCATGCTGGAGGGGGATGCCGTCCAGAGTCTGACCATGTTGTTTCTGCAGATGTGGAATGCCACCGAGCGCAGACCTGAGCACTACGGACGGTATCTGACGAAGCCGGGCAAAGAGCTGCACAGGGAGCTGGGCTTCGTGATGCCCTACGGGGACAGCCCCTTTGACAAGGAGGACGTGGGAGAGGAGGTCTACTGCCACATCCTCAACCATGCCAAGAAGTATGTACATATCATGACCCCGTACCTGATCCTGGACAGCCAGATGATGGACGCCCTCTGCCGGGCGGCCAAGAGCGGGATCGACGTGAAGCTGATTATGCCGGGAATCCCGGATAAACGGTACGCCTTTGCGCTGGCAAAGACGTATTACAAAGAGCTGATCAAGGCAGGGGTCAAGATCTATGAGTTTACGCCGGGGTTCGTGCACGCCAAGGTCTTTGTGTCCGACAACGATACGGCCACCATCGGGACCATCAATCTGGACTACCGGAGCCTGTATCTGCATTTTGAGTGCGGCGTGTTTTTCTATAACAACCCGGTGGTCCGGGATGTGGAGCAGGATTTTCAGAATACCCTCAAAAAATGCCGCCGGATCTCGGTAGCCGACCTGAAAAAGATCAGCCTTCGGATGACCCTTCTCGGCCGGAGCCTGCGGCTGATCGCGCCGCTGATGTAAAAGCCTTCCGCTGCTTACAAAAAGTATTTTACAGACTGCAAAAAGTATAGTATAATGCATACGGCGCTTCGGTGAGGGAGCGTTAATATGAATCACGCAGGAGGGTTTGAAATGGTTAAAGCAGTAGTTGGAGCAAACTGGGGCGATGAAGGCAAAGGCAAGATCACCGACATGCTTGGAAAGGAATCGGATATCATTGTCCGGTTTCAGGGAGGTGCCAATGCAGGGCATACGATCGTAAATAATTACGGGAAGTTCGCGCTGCACACGCTGCCGTCAGGTGTATTCTACAGCCATACAACGAGCGTGATCGGAAACGGGGTTGCACTGGATATCCCCAGGCTTTGCGGGGAGATCCGGTCGATTGTGGAGCAGGGGGTACCCTCTCCGAAGATCCTGGTGTCCGACCGGGCGCAGATTGTGATGTCGTATCATAAGCTGTTCGACGCATATGAGGAAGAGCGGCTCGGCGGAAAGTCATTCGGATCTACCAAGTCCGGGATCGCGCCCTTCTATTCAGATAAATTTGCGAAGATCGGCTTCCAGATCAGCGAACTTTATGACGATGCGCTGCTCAAGGAGAAGTCTGCCCGTGTGGCAGAGCAGAAAAATGTGTTCCTGGAGCATCTCTACCACAAGCCGCTGATCGATCCGGACGCGTTATATCAGGAACTGATGGAATACAAGGAGATGATCGACCCTTATGTGGGCGATGTGTCACTGTTTTTGCACCGCGCCCTTAAGGAAGGGAAGAACATCCTTCTGGAAGGCCAGCTTGGATCGCTGAAAGATCCGGATCACGGAATCTACCCTATGGTAACGTCCTCTTCCACACTGGCCGCATACGGCGCCATCGGCGCGGGGATTCCGCCTTATGAGATCAAGCAGGTCATCACGGTGTGCAAGGCATACTCCAGCGCGGTGGGGGCAGGCGCATTTGTCAGCGAGCTGTTCGGCGACGAGGCGGAGGAGCTCAGAAACCGGGGCGGAGACGGCGGAGAGTACGGCGCCACAACGGGACGGCCCAGAAGGGTAGGCTGGTTTGACTGCGTGGCTTCCAAATACGGATGCCGGATGCAGGGTACCACGGACGTGGCCTTTACGGTATTGGACGTGCTTGGGTATCTAAAGGAGATCCCGGTCTGCGTGGGCTACGAGATCCAGGGGGAGGTGACCACGGACTTCCCGGTGACCCATCTGCTGGATCAGGCGAAGCCGGTGCTGAAAAAGCTTCCGGGCTGGAACTGTGATATCCGGGGAATCCGCACCTATGAGGAGCTTCCAGAAAACTGCAGGAAATATATTGAATTTGTAGAGGAACAGATCGGATATCCGATCCGGATGATCAGCAACGGTCCGGGCAGAGAGGATATCATATACAGATAGGCGGCGCGCCGGGCAGACATTTTTCGCGGGAAAGGATGTCTGTCCGGCTGCTTTTTTTGTTAAGAATTATTAGGAAATTTTAAGAAATGGGTCACGTCCTTGTCACATTTGACTGTTAAGCTGGTATAGAAATGAAAAAAGAGGAATATTCCAGAGGGGCGGACATATAATAGTAAAGCTGGGGTTTATGCACACTGGAGGTAATTTATGCAGCAGACAATGAATAAAAATTTGGAGGATACCATGATCACAATGGAAGAATATTTGAGAAAACGAAACGTAATCAAAGGAAAAGAAGTGCAGGAGAAAGAACAGGGAAAAGACTTACATAGCAGGGAGAAAAACGAATCGGCAGGCGACGAGGCCGCAAAAGTGAACAGCGGGCATTGGTATTCCGTGCTGGCGTTGGCGGAACTGATGCTGATCTGATCAGTCTTCCCCGTCCCGGTGATTGAGGCGGGCAGCAAGAATACAGGCATACAGCAGTACAGGTACAAGGATTGTGGCAGCTACGGAGATCTTCAGCAGATCAGAGAAAACGGGGCTGTCCGACAGAGCAAAGACCAGAGTGGAAATATACAGGGCGGCCAGAAGTACGGCGCCGAGCAGGGCAAGGAATTTTTTTACTTTTTTCATAAGGGGAGACCCTCCTTTACAGATATCCGGGCAGCGAAAAAGCTGACAACAACAAGCAACCATATATTATGAATTATATCTGAATTTGCAGGAAACTTCAATCAGAAAATGAAAAGGGCATGGACAGCAGCAAAAGTGCCGTTTATTATGCATATAGATTAAAATAAGAGTTTACGTAAGAATAAAATTAGTATATAATGGATAGGCGATTTATTTTATGATGAAGGAGTTAAGTACGATGAGTGATAAGAGTTTACTGGAACAATGGCGGGACATGGCTTATGACCAGAAAAAGACAAGAGAACAGCTCAAAAGCCTGTGGGATGCATATTTTGAGGTGGAAAAGGGAGTCTATGAACAGCTTTTGGCCGAACCGGACACGGAAGTGAAGGGAAGCGTCAAAGAGCTGGCTGAAAAATACGGCATGGATGTTATGACCATGGTCGGTTTTCTGGACGGGATCAACGACAGCCTGAAGGAGGCGAACCCCATCGAGACGATGGAGGAGGATACCGTAGTCAGCCTGGCCTTTGACAAGGAAAAGCTGTATAAGAATATGGTGGATGCGAGGGCAGAGTGGCTCTATGAACTGCCCCAGTGGAACAGCATTTTCGACGAGGAGACGAGAAAGCGTTTGTTCTTAGAGCAGAGGAAGTCCGGAACCATCCGCAAGGAAAAGAAAATCGGCAGAAACGATCCGTGCCCCTGCGGAAGCGGCAAAAAATACAAAAAGTGCTGCGGCAGAAATGCTTAAAAGGGCTTAAGCGCCGGGGAGGCAGTCTATCCTGCCGGCCGGCAGGAGTCAAATATCCGTGCAGGCAGGGCTTCTTTGCCGCTGCTTCGAAAGAATAAAGAACCGAATTTCGGGCATACTGATACTGATTTCAAAAAAAGGAGGAATCATTATGCCTGAATTAAAATGTACCGTACAGACATGCAGACACAACAAAAATTTCCTGTGTGACCTGGATCGAATCCAGGTGGGCGGAAGCGACGCGAAGCAGGCCAGAGAGACCTGCTGCGACAGTTTCCAGGAACGATCGGGAGATACGTATTCCAACGTAACAAAAGAGGCGTCTGCTTCCACGAATATCCACTGCGAGGCAAAGGATTGCATGTACAATGAGAAGTGCGCATGCCGTGCCGGAAAGATCAGCGTGGAAGGAAGCAATGCCTGCCGCTGTGAATCTACCGAATGTGCGACCTTTGACTGCAAAGGCTGAGTGTAGTGATCGGAATAGGCTGCGTGCCGTGAACAGCAGCGCTGCGGGAAGATCCGGGATGAATTTCGGATTTTCCCGTATTTGCGTTTGGGTGTTGACCCTCAAGCAAAGGGGCGGTATAATTCTATATATTCGATAACAGTGCAGGAATAGGAAGAAAAGTGCAGGAGTAGGAAGATACGATATGAATCAGAATATGGAACAAAAAAACGAAGGCGGCGAGACAGCAGAGCAAAAAAGCGGGTATTACATAAACCGCCCCAGCTTCGGAAGCAAAGAGCCTTCAAAACTCAAGCAGCATCTGACAAAGGAGAAGTCATTGTTCATTGTCATTGTGGTCGTGATGATGATCTATTTTGCAATGCTGCGTTTGGACGAGATCTCAAAGCTTTTGTGGCTGGTCGTCCATACGATCAAGCCGATCATCTACGGGCTGGCCATCGCTTATCTGCTGAACCCTATCATGAAGTTCGTGGAGCAGCATCTGAGCGCCTTCCTCAAAAAGACATTTCCGAATCTGGAAAAGACGCATCAGATCAGCAGAAGCGTGGGGATACTCTGCGCGGTCATGTTTTTGATCGCGGTGATCGTGGCGCTGTGCAACATGATGATTCCGGAACTCTACCGGAGCATCCGGGATATGGCCGTGACGGTGCCGGGGCAGCTCAATGACGCCCTGGATCTGATTACGAGAACGCTGGCAGGGGATTCCACCCTGGAGCAGGTCTTTACCCGGACGCTGATGGAGGTGACGGATCTGCTGCAGAACTGGATGAAGACGGACATGCTGACCCAGGCAAACGTGGTCATGACGAATCTGACGGAGGGCGTGATCAACGTGGTCAGCGAACTGTTCAACGCCGTCATCGGGCTCATTGTCTCGATCTATGTGCTGTTCAGCAAGGAGACCTTTTCCATGCAGACCAAAAAGATCATCTACGCTCTGTTCCGGCCTTCCCAGGCGAACATGATCCTCCATCTGACGATCAAGAGCAATGAGATCTTCGGCGGCTTTATCATCGGAAAGATCATTGATTCCGCCATCATCGGGGTCCTGTGCTTTGTCTGCCTGTCCATATTGGAGATGCCTTACACGCTCCTGGTGAGCGTGATCGTAGGCGTGACCAATGTGATCCCCTTTTTCGGGCCTTATATCGGCGCCATACCGAGCGCGATTCTCATCATGCTGTCGGATCCGAAGATGGGCGTGTATTTTATCATATTTATCCTGATCCTGCAGCAGCTGGACGGCAATATCATCGGGCCCAAGATTCTTGGGAACTCCACCGGGCTCTCCGCCTTCTGGGTGGTGTTTTCCATCCTGCTGGGGGGCGGCCTGTTCGGATTTGTGGGGATGATCCTGGGAGTGCCTACCTTTGCCGTGATCTATTATATCGTGCGGATGCTGATCAACCACAGGCTGGAGGAGAAAGCCCTTCCCATGGATACGAACTGCTATGATGTGTTCAGTTATGTGGATGCGGACGGAACTTATGTACATTCCAATGAGAATGAATTGAAGAAAGACGAGGAAAAGAAACATGCCGATCAGAGTGCAAAATGACCTGCCGATCAAAGAGGTCTTAGAACGGGAAAATATATTTGTCATGGATGAATACCGGGCGGCCCACCAGGAGATCCGTCCCATCAGCATCGGGCTTTTGAACCTGATGCCGCTTAAGGAGGATACGGAGCTCCAGATCCTGCGCTCCCTGTCCAATACCCCTCTGCAGACGGACGTGACCTTCGTGAGGGTATCCAACCATGTATCCAAAAATACGTCCACCAGCCATATCTACAAATTTTACGAGCCCTTTGAGGCTATCAAAAGGCAGAAGTTTGACGGGTTTATCATCACCGGGGCGCCGGTGGAGCAGATGCCCTTCGAGGAAGTGGACTACTGGGAGGAACTCAAAGAGATCATGGACTGGACCGTGACCAATGTGACCTCCACCCTGCATCTGTGCTGGGGCGCCCAGGCGGGGATCTATTACCACTACGGGATTGACAAGGTTCCCCTGCCGGAAAAGAAATTCGGAATCTTCCCCCATCATGTGAAAAACCGCAGGATTCCGCTGGTCAGAGGCTTTGACGACGTGTTCTATGCCCCCCATTCCAGGCATACGGAGGTTCCTCAGGCGCTTTTGGAACAGGACGGCCGCATGATGATCCTGGCGGACTCCGAGGAGGCCGGGGTCTTTTTGTGCATGGCTAAGGAAGGCCGGCAGATCTTCGTGATGGGACATCCGGAGTATGACCGCATGACGCTGGACAGCGAATACAAACGGGATCTGGGGAAGGGGCTGGATATCCGGATGCCGGTGAATTATTATCCGGAAAATAATCCGGAGAACCGGCCGAACCTGATCTGGCGGTCCCACGCCAACAATCTGTATTCCAACTGGCTGAATTACTATGTATACCAGGTGACGCCTTACGACCTCTACGGGACGCCGGATTTCAGCTGACTCTGTACCGTTTGGAACAGACGGTATACGGATGAAAACGCGGGAAAGCTTCTGCCGGGATTTTTGTGGAATTTTACATGTTGACGGGAATGCGGAACGGTGGTACACTGTTAAATACTAACCGCTTCATCTTGTGGCAGGATAGTAATGCGGACACTAAATATAGAGTTTTTAACAGGAGGCGCAGCGCATGATCAGTGTGGTGAAAAAGGATGGGACCAAGGAGGACTTTAACGTACAGAAGGTGGTTGTGGCAGTGAATAAGTCTGCCTACAGGGCTTTGGTCACATTTACGGATGAGGAACTGGATTTTATCTGCAGGTTCGTGGAAGAACGTGTGAAGAAGATGCACGTATCGGAGATACGGATCGCACAGATGCACAATGTGGTGGAGAGCGCCCTGGAGGCAGTCAATCCTGCGGTGGCGAAGAGCTACAAGGACTACCGGAACTATAAGCAGGATTTTGTGCAGATGCTGGATGAAGTCTATAAGAAGAGCCAGTCCATCATGTACATCGGGGACAAGGAAAACAGCAACACGGACAGCGCCCTGGTGTCCACCAAGCGCAGCCTGATTTTTAATGAACTGAACAAAGAATTATATAAAAAGTTTTTCCTCACAGTGGAGGAGATCCAGGCGATCCGGGACGGATACATCTATATCCATGACATGTCTGCCAGGAGGGATACGATGAACTGCTGCCTGTTTGACGTCCAGAACGTATTAAGCGGCGGATTCGAGATGGGGAACCTCTGGTACAATGAGCCCAAGACGCTGGATACCGCGTTTGACGTGATCGGGGATATTGTCTTAAGCGCGGCGAGCCAGCAGTACGGCGGCTTTACGGTGCCAAGCGTGGACGAGATCTTAGAGCCCTATGCCGAGAAGTCCCACAGACGGCTGATTCAAAAGTACCAGGATCTGGGGCTTGCCGCGGACAAGGCTCAGGAAGTGGCGTGGAAGGATCTGGAGAAGGAGATGGAGCAGGGCTTCCAGGGATGGGAGTACAAGTTCAACTCGGTATCCTCCAGCCGGGGGGATTATCCCTTCATCACCGTGACCGCAGGCACCCGGACCAGCGAATACGGAAAGCTTGTGACCAAAACCATGCTGGAGGTCCGCAAAAAAGGGCAGGGCAAGGCAGGCCACAAGAAGCCGGTGCTGTTTCCGAAGATCGTATTCTTATATGACGAAAACCTTCATGGGCCGGGAAAGCCCCTGGAGGACGTGTTTGAGGCGGGGATCGACTGCTCCAGCAAGACCATGTATCCGGACTGGCTGAGCCTGACCGGGGAGGGCTATGTGCCGAGCATGTATCAGAAGTACGGAAAAATCATCAGCCCCATGGGATGCAGGGCCTTTTTGTCCCCCTGGTACGAGCGGGGCGGCATGGAACCGGCGGACGAGCAGGATACGCCGATCTTTGTGGGAAGGTTCAACATCGGCGCCATCAGCCTCCACCTTCCGATGATCCTGGCAAAGGCCAGGCAGGAGAGCCGGGACTTCTTTGAGGAGCTGGATTATTACCTGAACCTGATCCGCAGGCTCCACCAGAGGACCTATGACTATCTGGGAGAGATGAAAGCCTCCACCAATCCGCTGGCCTACTGCGAAGGCGGATTTTACGGCGGACATCTGGGACTGTACGACAAGATCAAACCGCTGCTCAAGTCGGCCACCGCGTCTTTTGGGATCACGGCCCTGAACGAGCTGCAGCAGCTTTATAATAAAAAATCCATTGCTCAGGACGGGGCGTTTGCGCTGGAGACACTGCAGTTTATCAATGACAGGGTGGCCCAGTTCAAGAAGGAGGACGGGCATCTGTACGCCATCTACGGAACGCCGGCGGAGAACCTCTGCGGGGTGCAGGTCCACCAGTTCCGGAAGAAGTACGGGATCATTGAAAATGTATCCGACCGGGAATATGTCAGCAACAGTTTCCACTGCCATGTCAGCGAGGAGCTTACGCCCATTGAGAAGCAGAACCTGGAGGGACGCTTCTGGAATCTGAGCAACGGCGGCAAGATCCAGTATGTGAAGTATCCGGTCAGCTACAACAAGGAGGCCATCCGCGCCCTGGTTCGAAGAGCCATGAAAAAGGGCTATTACGAGGGGGTAAACCTGTCCCTGGCCTACTGCGACGACTGCGGCCACGAAGAGCTGGATATGGATACGTGTCCGGTCTGCGGCAGCAAGAACCTGACCAAGATCGACCGGATGAACGGCTATCTGTCTTATTCCAGGGTAAAAGGCGATACCAGGCTGAATGAGGCAAAGATGGCAGAGATTGCGGAAAGGAAAAGTATGTAATGCAGTACCATAATATTACAAAAGACGATATGCTCAACGGGGAAGGACTTCGGGTAGTATTGTGGGTGGCGGGCTGTTCCCATGCCTGTCCGGGCTGCCATAATCCGGTCACGTGGGATCCGAAGGGGGGCCTGGAATTTGACAGGGCTGCCCGGCAGGAGCTTTTTGACCAACTGGAGCACAGTTATATCAACGGCATCACATACAGCGGGGGAGACCCGCTGTATGTAGGTAACCGGGAAGCCATCGCGGAGCTGGCCTCGGAGATCCGCGCAAGATATCCCCGGAAGACCCAGTGGCTTTATACCGGATACCAATGGGAGGAGATCCGGGGAGAACGGGTTGTTCCCTATCTGGACGCGGTCGTGGACGGCCACTATGTGGAGGCCGAAAAGGATTCCCTGCTGCCCTGGCGGGGGAGCAAAAATCAAAGGGTGATTGATGTACAGAAGAGTTTGAAGGCAGGAGAAACGATATGCAGAGAATAGCAAAATTTCATAAAGTCAGTGAAGAACGGTTTTTGGAGGACTGGACAGATACCTTTCCGGAGTGCGCCCGGGATGAGGCGGCCCGGATCTATGAGGAGATCCGGCTTCCGAGACGGGCCACGGCAGGCTCCGCAGGCTATGACTTTTATGCGCCCGGGGACATTGTATTAGGCCCTGGGGAGACGGTGAAGATCCCCACCGGGATTCGGGTGGAGATGGAGACGGACTGGGTGCTCAAGTGCTATCCCAGGAGCGGCCTTGGATTCAAGTACAGGCTCCAGCTCAACAATACGGTGGGCATCATTGACAGCGACTATTTTTATTCCGATAACGAGGGGCACATCTTTGCGAAGCTGACCAACGATTCCAGGGAAGAAAAGACCGTGGAGGTCGGCCGGGGGGAAGGCTTCATGCAGGGAATCTTTGTGGAATACGGGATCACGGTGGACGACGATGTCACCGACGTGCGGAACGGAGGATTCGGAAGCACCACCAGGTAAGGCCCGGCCGCTTTTAAAGCCCATGTAAAAAACGGCGGAAACGGGGCAAAAGCAGGTTCTGTAATTCTGATGAAAAAAAGATGAAAAAAAATGGAAAAAAGTGTTGACAATTGGCCGTTCTTAATAGTATAATAGCAAAGCGGGTTCGGGAAAGAGGAACCCGAGGAGAATTAGGGGGTCTTAGCTCAGCTGGGAGAGCATCTGCCTTACAAGCAGAGGGTCATAGGTTCGAGCCCTATAGGCCCCAGGATTTTCTCAAAAGTTTATATGGCGGAATAGCTCAGTTGGCTAGAGCACACGGTTCATACCCGTGGTGTCGCTGGTTCAAATCCAGTTTCCGCTACTGAAAAAGAAGAGTTGATCAGAACTCTTCTTTTTTTCCTTTTCCGAAACTATTTTTCATGTTATAATAGTCAGGATTGATAAGCGGCTGATCCTTACGCGGCTGTAAACCGCAGCATCGGCAACAGAATACGGAGGATAAACGATTGCGTCGGTTGGGATTTATATGGAAGCTTCTGGTGGGGGCTTATCTGATATTTGTAGGTGTGACACTGCTGAATACGATTCTGGAGGTGCGTCCGGGGAATCAGGAGGTGATGTGCGGCATTGCGGCCGTATTTATTCTGGTTGGAGCCGGATACCTGATCGGGCTTCTGGCGGGGGTTGTGAGAAGGACCATGGAAAATCGGGAGCGGACGGATTCGCTGGAGATGGATCCGCCCTATTCTGCCATGCCTGCGCGGGACCAGTCCCTGTTTCGGACTGCCCCGATGATCCTCTTAGATGAGGACGATCAGAGCAGCGATATACAGGAGGGTTCTATCCCAAAGCCGGAGCAGGATCAAAAAGCGTCCGTCAGTCCTGCAACCGTGCGGCTGCAGACAGTCGGGCCGGATACGACGGTATGGAAAAAATAACAAAATAGCAAAAATAGCAAAATGGAAAAATGACAAAAAGGAGAATGGACTATGCGTGTAGGAATGGGTTATGACGTCCATCGGCTGACAGAAGGACGCGACCTGATATTGGGCGGCGTGAAGATCCCCTATGAGAAGGGGCTTTTGGGGCATTCGGACGCGGATGTGCTGATTCACGCGGTGATGGATGCGCTTCTCGGGGCGGCGGCTCTGGGAGATATCGGAAGACATTTTCCGGATACAGACCCCATGTACAAAGGGATCTCCAGTATCCGGCTTTTGGAGCATGTGGGCCGGCTTCTGGAGGAAGAGCGGTACCTGGTGGAAAACATCGACGCCACGATCATTGCGCAGCGGCCGAAAATGCTGCCCCACATTGAATCTATGAGAAAGAATATTGCAGAGACTTTGGGGATTTCCGTCGATCAGGTCAACATCAAGGCCACCACAGAGGAAGGGCTGGGCTTTACCGGCACAGGGGAAGGGATCTCCTCCCAGGCGGTATGTCTCCTGGAGAAGATCACCAACTACAGCAGCTTCGACGTGACACCGGGGGGCGCCTGCAGTACCTGTTCCGGCTGCCGCCGGATTTCTGAGGAACAGGGATAGGCGCCGGGGCGGAAAAATCAGAGTCAAATACCCCGCAGCAATCGTAAAATATCCATGCAAGCATGGCTGCTTGGCTGGTTGCTTCGCGGGAATAAAGGAAGCAGGACAGGATGGAACTTCGAAAGCTGGAACAAAAAGAACACGGGAATACGAGAAAGCTGTGGGAAACCGTGTTTTCAGAGGATACCAGAGAATTTTTGGATTATTACTATTTTTTGAAGACAAGGGACAATGAGATCTTTGTGATGGAGGAAGAGGGCAGGATCTGTTCTATGATCCATCTCAATCCCTATACGCTGCGGATTGAGGAGGATTTCAGACTGTGCCATTATATCGTCGGGGTTGCCACCGGGGAACCTTTTCGGAAGCGGGGCTATATGGGAATGCTTCTGCGCCGGGCGATGCAGGAAATGTACGGCAGGAAGGAGCCCTTTACGTTTTTGATGCCTGCCGCGGAAAGGATCTATACCCCCTATGACTTCCGGTTTGTCTATGACCAGAGGCAGACGGAGGAGTTAAAACCGGAGGATTTCCTTCGTACCCCGGATACCAGCGTCCTGTTTCAGGATGCGTCCCTTGGGGACGCCCGGGAGGCCGCGGCGTTTGCAGAGACCCATTTTGCAGGAAACTCTCAGGTCTGCGCCAGGCGGGATGAAGCCTATTACCAGACGCTGATGTTTGAGCAGCAGAGCGAGCGGGGCGGACTTCGGCTGATCCGGGCGGAGGGAAGGCTTGTAGGCCTTTTTGCCTATGGCGACGAGGACGCTCTGGAGATCCGGGAGCCTCTTTATCTTCCGGAATATGAGTGGGCGTTTCAGGAAGCGGCTGCCCGTCTGGCGGAGGAGAGGGGCAGAGCGGTAAAGCTGTATGCCTGGGAAGGGGGCGCAAAAAAGCAGCCCCTGATCATGGCAAGGCTTCTCCATCTGGAGACCATGCTTTCCTGCATGAAGGTACGGCAGGGGGAGGAGATGGATTGTTCCTTTGCGGTACTGGATTCCATCCTGCCTCAGAACAGCCGGATCTGGCGGATTCGGGGCGGGGCGGACACGAACCGGAAGGTGCTGGCCCAAGAGACAGAGGACTCCGAGGGCGTGATCACCATCGGGGCTTTGGCGGGACTTCTGTTCGGATACCGGAGTGTAAAAGAGGCGGCCCGGGAAGAGGATGTGTTTATGACAGAGCATTTGAAGCGGGAACTGGAAAAACTCCAGGTGCTGAAAACGGTCTGTCTCAATGAGATAGTATAATGCCTGCACATAGCGTCTCAGGACGTTTGCCCGGCGGCAGCCTGCAGGCATATGGGGAGGTCATAAATGGGAATCATATCTTATATCAAAGAGGAAATTCAGGTGATCCGGGAGAGGGACCCGGCCATCAAGTCCAATATGGAGGTGCTGCTGTATCCCAGCTTTAAGGTGATCTTAAGCTACCGGGCGGCACACAAGCTGTATCGGAAAAAGCATTATTTCCTGGCCCGCTGGATTTCCCAGAGGGCGGCAAGAAAGACCGGGATCGAGATCCACCCCGGAGCGCGGATCGGGAAGGGACTGTTCATCGACCACGGAAGCGGCGTGATCATCGGGGAGACCACCATCATCGGGGACAATGTGACCCTCTACCAGGGAGTTACCTTGGGAGGTACCGGGAAGGAAAAGGGAAAGCGGCATCCCACCCTGAAGGACAACGTCATGGTCAGCGCCGGGGCCAAGATCCTGGGATCCTTTACCATCGGGGAAAATTCCAAGATCGGGGCAGGCTCCGTGGTGCTTGAGGAGGTTCCGCCCAACTGCACTGTAGTGGGGGTACCGGGGCGGATCGTCCGGATGGGCAACCAGAAGGTGCCCCGCACGGAGATGGACCACGTCCATCTGCCGGACCCGGTGCTCGGCGATATCCGGGCGCTTCAGCAGGAAAACGAGCAGCTGCGCCGGCAGATGGCGGAGCTGGAGAAGCGGATGGGCTCCTGACAGCACAAACGATAAGAACGATTGCCGGAAAAAGGAAGCAGCGGTTGTGGGAAGATCTGTCCCCGGCGCTGCCCATAGAATAACCTATCAGGAAGAGAGGAAAGACAGCCATGAAATTATATAATACCATGTCTAAGAAAAAAGAGGAGTTCATCCCTTTGGAACCGAATAAGGTCAGGATGTACGTGTGCGGGCCAACCGTCTATAATTTTATCCATATCGGAAACGCCCGGCCCATGATCGTATTCGATACGGTGCGCAGGTATTTTGAGTATAAAGGGTATGATGTGAATTTTGTATCCAATTTTACCGATGTGGATGACAAGATCATCAAGAAGGCGCTGGAAGAAGGGGTATCGGCAGATGAGATTTCCAGCCGCTACATCGAGGAGTGCAAAAAGGACATGGAGGGGATGAATGTAAGGCCGGCCACGGTGCATCCCCTTGCCACACAGGAGATCGGCGGCATGATCGAGATGATCCGGACGCTGATCGACAAGGGCTTTGCCTATGAAAAGAACGGCACCGTGTACTACCGCACCAGGAAATTTGCGGAGTATGGGAAGCTCTCCCATAAGAATCTGGACGACCTGCGTTCCGGAAACCGCTCCCTCCTTGTGACCGGGGAGGATGAGAAGGAAGATCCCCTGGATTTTGTACTCTGGAAGCCCAAAAAGGAAGGGGAGCCCGCCTGGGAATCTCCCTGGAGCGAAGGGCGTCCGGGGTGGCACATCGAATGCTCGGAGATGTCCAAAAAATACCTGGGCGAACAGATCGACATCCATGCGGGCGGGGAGGATCTGATTTTCCCCCACCATGAAAATGAAATCGCCCAGAGCGAGGCGGCCAACGGAAAAGAATTTTCGAAATACTGGCTCCACAACGGCTTTCTCAACATCGACAACCGGAAGATGTCCAAATCCCTGGGCAATTTCTTTACGGTCCGGGAGATCAGCGAGAAGTATGACCTCCAGGTCCTGCGTTTCTTCATGCTCAGCGCCCATTACCGAAGCCCCTTGAATTTCAGCGGAGAGCTGATGGAAGCGGCTAAGAACGGGCTGGAGAGGATCGTGACGGCTGCAGACCACCTGCGGTTTTTAATTCAGAACGCGCAGACCACGCCTTTACAGGAATCAGAGAAGGAAGCCTTTGAGAAGATTCAGGAGTATGCAGAGAGCTTTGAGAACGCCATGGACGATGATTTTAACACGGCAGACGCGGCGGCGGCGGTGTTTGAGCTGGTGAAGCACGCCAATACGACGGCAGGCGGGGAGAGCTCCAAAGAATACCTGCAGGGGCTTCTGGATATGCTCGTGAAGCTGACGGATGTGCTGGGAATCATCGTGGAGAAAAAGGAAGAGCTGCTGGATGCGGATATTGAGGCTTTGATCGCAGAACGGCAGGCGGCAAGGAAGGAAAAGAACTTTGCCAGGGCGGACGAGATCCGGGATGAGCTGCTTGAGAGAGGGATCATTTTGAAGGATACGCGAGAAGGAGTACAATGGAAAAGGGCATGACGTTTGAGTTTTATGATCATATCCGGGATGTACTGGGGCTTAAGGAGGCGGAGGCGGACAGTTTTTCGCCCCTTGTCCTGGCATACATGGGGGACTGCGTGTTCGACCTGATCATCAAGAGTATGGTGGTCAGCAGGGGAAATAAGCAGGTTCACAGGATGCATGAGGAAACCAGCAGCTATGTGCAGGCTTCGGCGCAGTCTCTGATGATGCGCACCATACAGCAGCATCTGACGGAGGAGGAGCACGCGGTTTACCGCAGGGGGCGCAATACCAAGTCTGTTTCCCCTGCGAAGAATCAGAGCATCACGGATTACCGCAGGGCCACCGGATTTGAGGCGCTGCTGGGATACCTGTTTTTGAAGAAACGATATGCCCGCCTGATGGAACTGGTCAGGATCGGGCTGGACAGCCTGGAAAATGCGGGCGATTGTGAATAGGCAATGTGAGAGAATCTGCTTTCGCAGATGGGTTACAGGGTTACGATTCACAGCAATTTACAGGAGATGGGATATGAAAAATATAGAAAAAGAGACAAAAACGGCGGATTTGGATGTACTCCAGGAGCAGCCGCTTCTGATTGAGGGAAGAAACGCCGTGCTGGAGGCATTCCGCTCGGGAAAGCCGGTGGATAAGCTGTTTGTGCTGGACGGATGCCAGGACGGCCCCATCCGTACGATCATCCGGGAGGCAAAGAAGCACGATGTGATCCTGAATTTTGTAGGGAAGGAGCGTCTCAACCAGATCTCCGGGACAGGAAAGCACCAGGGGGTCATCGCTTTTGCGGCGGCCTATGAATACGCCCAGGTGGAGGATATGCTGGCGCTTGCGAAGTCACGGGGGGAGGATCCCTTTCTGATCCTCCTGGACAATATCGAGGACCCTCACAACCTGGGGGCCATCATACGGACGGCCAATGTGATGGGCGCCCATGGGGTGATTATCCCCAAGCGCCGGGCATCCGGGCTTACGGCTACGGTGGCGAAAACCTCTGCCGGGGCGCTGAATTACACTCCGGTGGCCAAGGTGACCAATCTGGCAAGGACCATTGAAGAACTAAAAGAACAAGGACTCTGGTTTGTCTGCGCGGATATGGACGGGGAGGCTCCCTATAAAATGAACCTGACCGGCCCCATCGGCCTGGTCATCGGCAATGAAGGGGAAGGCGTCGGACGGCTGGTACGGGAGCGCTGTGATTTTCTGGCAGGGATTCCCATGAAAGGGGAGATTGATTCCCTGAACGCGTCTGTGGCGGCGGGAGTGCTTTCCTATGAGATCCTGCGGCAGCGGCTGCACAAAGCCGGGGAATGACCGGGGGCATCGGCCTGGTATACCGGGGACGGAGGTGGAACCATGGGAATATATGACACGATGACGGATGAGCAGCTCATATCCCGTCTCCGAGGAGGGGAACGGGATATCATGGATTACCTGATGGTAAAATATAAATCCATGGTGCGCCGCAAGACCAGGGAGATGTTTTTAATCGGCGGGGAAAATGACGATCTGATCCAGGAGGGGATGATCGGGCTGATGAAGGCGGTGCAGAACTATGACCCGGAGCAGGGCAACAGCTTCCAGAGCTTTGCCGAGCTGTGCGTCTCCCGCCAGATGTACAGCGCCATCGAAGCCTCCCAGCGGAAAAAGCATTTGCCGCTGAACTCTTATGTATCCCTGTATGAGGTGGAAGAGGACGAAGACGAGAGAAAGGAGATCCCGCTGATTGATAAGATCCGGTCGGATGTGGACAACAATCCTGAAGTCCTGTATGTGGGGAAGGAGTATGTAGAGATATTTATTGAGAACCTGAAGGACTCCTTAAGCGCGCTGGAAAACCACGTGCTCTATCTGCATCTGATGGGAACCGATTACCGCACCATTGCGGAAATCCTGAATAAAAGCCCCAAGACCGTGGACAACGCGCTGCAGCGGATCAAGGCAAAGGCGGGGAAGCTTTTGCGGAGCAGATGACAGAATGATTGAGAACAGCACATCAGGAGGAAAGGAACTATGAGATTTGTGATTCAGCGGGTAACCAGGTCCAGCGTGTCCGTGGACGGGACAACCATCGGGAAGATCGGGAAAGGATTCCTGGTATTGATCGGGATTTCCCAGGA
The DNA here is from genome assembly GCF_003885045.1 of Schaedlerella arabinosiphila. GTDB lineage: Bacteria > Bacillota > Clostridia > Lachnospirales > Lachnospiraceae > Schaedlerella > Schaedlerella arabinosiphila. The sequence goes on from NZ_RHJS01000002.1 coordinate 1,732,694, forward strand.
GGATACCCAGGAGACTGCGGACAGGCTGGTAAAGAAAATGACCGGGCTTCGGATCTTTGAGGATGAGAACGGAAAGACGAACCTGTCCCTGGCGGATGTGGGCGGGGCTTTGCTTTTGATCTCCCAGTTTACGCTGTATGCCAACTGTAAAAAGGGAAATCGCCCCAGCTTTACCGAGGCCGGTTCTCCGGAGAAGGCAAACGCGCTCTATGAATACATCATCCAGGCATGCCGTGAAAAGGTTCCGGTTGTGGAGACGGGAAGCTTCGGGGCAGAGATGGAGGTCAGCCTGGTCAATGACGGGCCGTTTACGATTCTGCTGGATTCGGAAAAAATGTGACAAATTCCGAAAAAAATATTGACAAATTACCAGGTTATGGTGTATAGTATTAATGTTGTGTGACATGATGCTCCGGTTTATCTGGCAGTAGAAAAATATGTTGCAGGCTGCCTTGGCGCAGCAGGTAGCGCGCATCCTTGGTAAGGATGAGGTCGGCGGTTCAAATCCGCTAGGCAGCTTTGGAATAGTTAAAAATAAAGGCTTTTCAAGGAAATCATTCTTTGAAATGTCTTTATTTTTATTTTATTATCCGAACGAGTGATTTTCATTTTCTGTTTTGAGGTAGAAATTACAAATTTATTGTTTTTCTGGTAGTGGTTTGCTATAATTTAATTGATATCGTATAGAATGTATGAAACAGCAGAAAGTATATTTGGTGTATAGTTTAAGATTTTTATATCGTCCTAAAAGTGTATAAATGTAGATATAGTTGAAAGGATGTGTTTTTATGGCATATGATACGTTAGTCAGAGAAGCGAAAGACCTTCCAGAAGATATGATAGTGCAGATCATCAATTTTATGAGATTTTTGAAATACGCATCGAAAAAGGAACAGACAGAACATTCTATAAGTAATGATATTACATTTCGCAGAACAGTAAATCCGTTAGCGGATGAATTTATTTCTATTGCAGAGGATTTTGACGAAACACCAGAATGTTTTAAGGAGTATTTATAATGTATCTATTGGACACCAATGCCCTGTTATACTTTTTATATGATAGTGAAAAACTTTCAAAAAGAGCATCAAAAATCATTTACCATAATGATGAAAAAATCAGTGTAAGCATTGTTTCCATGTGGGAAATTGCGATTAAGTCAAGCATTGGGAAATTGGAAATTAAAAGTTCAATTTCTAAGATTGTGGGAACTTGCGAAAACGAGCAATTTGAAATTCTTCCCATAAAACCGTTTCATCTGGACGAAATTGGACGGCTTCCACCGATTCATGGAGATCCGTTTGACCGACTGATTATTTCACAGGCCATTGCAGAAAACTTGATAATTATTACAAAGGACGGAACAATACCAATGTATAATGTCAAGGTTTTGTGGTAAATAGAATTTGGAATGCATATACAGAAAACCTGCCATTGGTAGCTTTTCTGTATATGATGATATGGGTCTGTCAGGAAACAGCTGAATTTCCCGACAGACCCTTTTTTTGGTATCATCGTACACAGAAAGCCATTTATCCCAGCGGGTCGATCTTTAAAGTCCGAATCCTTTTAAAGAGCAGTGTGGAAAGGGCCACAGATACGATCTCCGCAAGGGGAATGGACCACCATACCATGGACAGGCCGTACAGTACGGCAAAGAGGTATGCGGCCGGAAGGATCACCAGGAGCTGGCGCGCTGCGGATACGATCAGGCTGTACATCCCGTTTCCAAGGGCCTGGAAGACAGAGCCTACGATGATGCAGTACCCGGCAAAGATGAAGCTCAGGCTGATGATCCTTAAGGCAGGCACCCCGATCTCCAGCATGTGCTCAGAAGCATCAAAGAATCCCAGAAGCTGTGCCGGAAAGATCTGAAACAGGGCCAGTCCCACGAACATAATGGAAACCGCCAGCAGGATGCTCAATTTCATGGTGGACTCGATCCGCTTTTTATTTTTTGCGCCGAAATTGTAGGCAATGATCGGGATCATGCCATTGTTGAGCCCGAATATGGGCATGAAAATAAAGCTCTGCAATTTAAAATAAACCCCGAAGACCGCGGCTGCGGTGGAGGAGAACATGAGCAGGATTTTGTTCATCCCAAACACCATGACAGAACCGATGGACTGCATGATGATGGAAGGAATGCCTACCTGGTAAATGGTGGCAATGATTTTTTTGTCCGGCTTAAACCCTTTCAGGTTCAGATTCAGCTCCCGGTTTTTGGTGCAGTTGAAATAGACTGAAAGGGCGACGGCGACGATCTGTCCGGTTACCGTAGCGATGGCAGCCCCGGCCACCTCCAGCCGGGGAAATCCGAACAGGCCGAAGATCAGGATGGGGTCCATGATGATATTGATGATGGCGCCGATCCCCTGGGTAATCATGGTATAAATGGTCTTTCCGGTGGACTGCAGAAGGCGCTCCAGGGTCATCTGCATAAAGATCCCGATGGAAAGGATGCAGATGATCGTCAGATACTGCGTGCCGTAAGTGACGATCTGTTCATCCCGGGTCTGAAGCCGGAAAAAAGTATGAGAGCAGGTCAGGCCGATGAAGGCCATGATTCCGAAGCTGACGAGGGAAAGGAAGATCCCGTTTTTGGCAGCCTGGTTGGCGTCCTCGAATTTTTTTTCACCCAGGTTGCGGGAGAGCAGGGCGTTGATCCCCACGCCGGTACCGGCGGAAAGGGCGATCATCAGGCTCTGAATGGGAAACGCAAGGGATACGGCTGTCAATGCGTTTTCATTGATCTGCGCCACGAACATGCTGTCCACGATATTGTACAGCGCCTGTACGAGCATGGAAAGCATCATGGGCAGAGACATGGTGATCAATAATTTGGGAATCGGCATGACTCCCATCTTGTTTTCTTTTGTCTGTAGATTCTGCATCTGAAAGATAAACCTCCTCAATCTGTTATATGGTGTGCGGAAAAACAGCCTGATGCAGGATGTTTTTCTGGAAAATCAAAATACCTTCCCGATTATACCATCAATAAATTGAAAGTACAATGCATATATTAAAAAGAAAACCATATACGGCTTACCATGCCGTAAAGGAAAAGCAGAGTATGAAGAAGTGGATGCAAGGAATCGCGCTGGTCTATGTCCTTCTGCTGCTGGGAATCTGCGTTCCAAGGGCAGATTTGGGGAACGCCCAGAACGACGCGGGGGAAGCATTGTATCTGATCAGGCCCAAGGACAAAAAAGAGGAGGCGGAGAAAAAACTGGAACAGCCGAAGATCGCCCTGACCTTTGACGACGGCCCCAACGCGCAGTTTACGCCGTTTTTGCTGGACGGGTTGAAGGAACGAAATGTAAAGGCTACCTTTTTTCTCATCGGAAAGAATATTGAGGCGGGAAGCAACGCGGAAATCGTGAAACGGGAGTGGGAGGAGGGGCATCTGGTGGGCAATCATACATACAACCATGTGGAGATCACCAGGGTCAGCAACGACACTGCCTACCGGGAAATCAAGGCCACCAACGACCTGATCCAGGGGATCACCGGACAGCCCGTGGAATATATGCGGCCCCCCTTTGGCCTGTGGCAGAAGAAGCTGGAGCAGAAGATCCATGTGCTTCCCGTGATGTGGACGGTCGATCCGCTGGACTGGGCCACCGAAAATGAGGATGAAATTGTAAATAAAGTAGTGACGGAAGTGGAAGAAAATGATATTATCTTGTTACACGACTGTTATAAAAGCTCTGTACGGGCCGCGTTGCGGATCGTAGATCTTCTCGAGGCAAAGGGCTATCAGTTTGTGACAGTGGATGAACTCCTTTTGGAGTAATATTTGACCAGTGAGATACAGGAGATATGAGAAAAGATGATACACGAATTTTCCAGAACGGAGCTATTGCTAGGTCCGGAGGCAATGGAACGCTTAAAACAGGCCCGGGTGGTGATATTCGGCGTGGGGGGCGTAGGCTCCCACTGCATTGACGCCCTTGCCCGGAGCGGGATCGGGCATCTGACCCTGATCGACAGCGACCGGGTTTCCCTGACCAACATCAACCGTCAGTCCGTGGCCAGCCACCGGACCATCGGGCAGTATAAGACACAGGTTATGAAGGAGCAGATCCATGAGATCTGCCCCAAGATCCAGGTGGAGACATTGGAACGGTTTATCCTGAAAGAAGACCTGTCCGACCTGTTTGAGAACAGGCCGGATTATATCGTGGACGCCGTAGATACGGTAACCGCCAAGCTGAACATTGCCGAGTGCGCCGTAAGGCTGAACCTCCCCCTGATCAGCAGTATGGGCACGGGAAATAAACTGCATCCGGAGCTGTTTGAGATCACGGATCTGTCAAAGACCAGCGTCTGCCCGCTCTGCAAGGTGATGCGGAGGGAACTGAAAGCCCGGGGGATCACCCATCTAAGGGTGCTGTATTCTAAGGAGCAGCCGGTGGACGTCTCCGGAAACAGAACCGGGGAGGAGACGAAAGAGGGCAAAATGGTTCCGGGAAGCATTTCCTTTGTTCCACCTGTGGCGGGGCTTCTGATTGCAGGGGAAGTGATCCGCGCACTGGCGGCCGGACATCAGGCAGTTTGATGAGAAAAAGCAAAAGAGGGATAAAAAATTATGGATTTATTTGATTATATGAGAGAAACCAGACAGGAAAAGGAGTCTCCCCTGGCATCCAGGATGCGTCCTGTGACTTTGGAGGAGGTGGCGGGGCAGAAGCACATCATTGGAAAGGATAAGCTGCTGTATCGGGCGATCCGGGCGGACAAGCTGGGCTCCATCATTTTTTACGGGCCTCCGGGGACGGGCAAGACCACCCTGGCAAAGGTCATCGCCAACACGACCCGTTCCAAATTTCAGCAGATCAATGCCACATCCGCGGGCAAGAAGGACATGGAGCAGGTGGTAAACGAGGCAAAAGAGCTGCTTGGGATGTACCAGAAAAAGACCATACTGTTTATCGACGAGATCCACCGTTTCAACAAGGGACAGCAGGATTATCTCCTTCCCTTTGTGGAGGACGGCACCATCACGCTGATCGGGGCCACCACGGAGAATCCCTATTTTGAAGTCAACGGGGCGCTTTTGTCCAGATCCAGCATCTTTGAACTGCATGCGCTGGACAAGGAGGACATCAAGTCCATCCTGCGCCGGGCGGTATATGACAAGGAGAAAGGAATGGGCGCCTTTCATGCGGAGATTGACGAGGAGGCGCTGGATTTTCTGGCGGATCTTTCGGGAGGGGATGCCAGAAATGCGCTCAATGCGGTGGAGCTTGGAATTCTGACCACGGACCGCAGCGACGACGGGCTGATCCACATTACCCTGGAGGTGGCCTCGGAATGCATCCAGAAGCGGGTGGTGCACTATGACAAGACGGGGGACAACCACTACGATACCATTTCGGCATTTATCAAGAGTATGCGGGGGACAGATCCGGATGCGGCGGTCTATTACCTGGCAAAGATGCTCTACGCAGGGGAGGATATCAAGTTCATCGCACGCAGGATCATGATCTGCGCGTCCGAGGATGTGGGAAATGCAGATCCCCAGGCGCTGGTGGTGGCGGTGGCGGCGGCTCAGGCCGTGGAGCGCATCGGAATGCCCGAGGCGGAGATCATCCTCTCCCAGGCCGTTCTCTATGTGGCCTCCGCGCCCAAGAGCAATTCCGCGGTGATGGCCGTCGCTGCAGCCGGGAAAAGCGTGCGGCAGACCAAAACCACGGTGCCGTCCCATCTCCAGGACGCCCACTACAAAGGCGCGAAGAATCTGGGGCGGGGAACCGGCTATCAATATGTACATAATTATCCCGGGCATTATACGGCCCAGCAGTACCTTCCGGACGAGATCCGGGACGCCAGGTTCTACGAGCCCAGCGATTCCGGTTATGAAAAACAGATCAAGGAACATCTGGAAAGGCTTCGGGGCCTGTAAAAGGGGCATCTCCCAAACCGTGAGATGCCCCTTGTGGGCAAATCCTACAGCAGTTTTGTGAGGAGATCCCCGTAGATCTCCTGGCTGGCGGCGTTCCAGTTTTTGCTGATGGCTTCCGCCTCGGCTCTGGTGGGAACCGTCAGCTTTAAGTCCAACAGGCTGTATTTGCCTTCCAGGATCTGGCAGCGCGCCTCGTATTCCTGATTGGCATTCAGATAATAGGAAGCTTTGGCGGAGAGGGCTTCCCTTAAATGAAATTCATTTTCTTTCACAAAGGCGTCGATATCCCGGCGGATCTCAAAATTGATATTTCCCTGCAGAAGCCGGATGGTCCTGACGCCGTCGCCGGTGAGGTGGTAGAGCGTGCGGCGGTACGTATTTTCCGCTTCCACCAGGTTGGCTTCCTGGAGCTCGGAGAGGGCTTCCTGGAGCCGGAAATAATTGGTATATTCCATTCCCAGCATAAAATCAGAAATCTGCGTGGTTGCCAGGGGAAAATCTACTTTTTTCAGCAAATATAAGATCATCAGTTTGTACAAGGTCAATGTCTCATTCATGATAGTCCTTTCCCTGCCAGATATCCTGTTCCTTCAGATATTGGTGCAGTGCATTCAGTACGGTTCGTTTTTGGCCTGTCCAGAGCGGGGCGATGAGAAGCTCCTTAGGCCCGTCGCCGGTGAGACGGTGGATGGTGATATCCGGCCTGAGCCTGGAGATGCACGCTCCCAGAAGGCCGATGTATTCGTCCATGGATGGAACCGGGAAGGGGTGCTCTGCATATTGCAGGGCAAGATCCGTCCCTTGTAAAATATGGAGAAGCTGAAGCTTGATTCCCTGGATGTCCATGTGATTGAGATAGTCCAATGTCTCAAACATCTGCTGTCTGGTCTCCCCCGGAAGGCAGAGGATGGTATGGACAAGCACGTCGATGCCCCGGCTGCGGAGATTTTGGACCGCCTCTTCAAAGACAGGCAGTTCGTACCCCCGGCGGATGTATGCGGCCGTATGGGGGTGGATGGTCTGCAGCCCCAGCTCGATCCAGACCGGCTTGATCCGGCTGAGCCGCTCCAGCAGCTCCAGCACAGGCTTCCCTAAGCAGTCCGGGCGGGTGGCAATGGAGAGAATCCGCACATCCCCATCCCGGACAGCCTCCAGAAAGATCCGCTCCAGATATTCCACCGAAGCGTAAGTATTGGTAAACGCCTGAAAATAGGCGATATAGGAATGTACGGGGCGCTTCCCGGCAAGGGCGGCTTTTCCGTTTTTCAGCTGCTCTGTAATGGAAAGGGCCCGGGAACCTGCAAAATCGCCGGAGCCCGAGGCGCTGCAGAAGACGCATCCCCCGCGTCCGACGGTGCCGTCCCGGTTGGGACAGGTCATGCCGCCGTCCAGCGTGATCTTATATACTTTTTCACCGTAGGTCTTTTTCAGGTCATAATCCATCGAATGGTAGCGTTTTTCTCCCCAGCGGACCTGCCTGCTCTGCGAATCTGCCATAAACCGTATCATTCCTTTCCGGACTTTGAAAATGGGGGCAGAAGAATCTGCCCCTTTTTCTATCATATCACGCTTAAAGTGACTGTGCAAGACGAATGCGGAAATACGAAAAAATAGATTTACCGTATTTTTTATGTTTAATTTACCACATTTTTCAAAAAAAGGTTTGCTTTTTCCCAAACTTCGTGTATAATACAAACAGGTTTTAGTTCATTTGAGTCAATTCAGACTAAGATTCTTGAGGAGATAGAAGGAATTGCTTGTACGGTGAATGTACCAGCGACAGGCCGTATTCAGCAGCAATTCTGCCATCTGACCCATTAAATCCATAGACACCAACCGAATAGAGAAGACGACAGTGAAGAAAGGAAAGGTAATTTTATGACGAGAGAGAAGTATGAATCGCTGCCTCTTGCTACTTTGAAAGAGCTTGCGAAAGCGCGGAGTATGAAAGGGGTTTCTACCATGAAGAAGAGCGACCTGATTGATGCGATGCTTGCCCAGGACGAGAAGGACAGCCAGGAAGCGGCCCAGGAGGAAGCGAAAGAGGAAGTCAGGGAAGAGATGAAGGAGAAGAAGGAGTCTACGGATATTGAACAGCTTGACAGCGGCAAGACTGCCACCGGGATTCTGGAAGTGCTGCCGGACGGCTTCGGCTTTATCCGGAGCGACAACTACCTGCCGGGTGAGAACGACGTCTATGTGTCCCCCTCCCAGATCCGCAGGTTCGGCCTCAAGACCGGGGACATCCTGATGGGCAATACCCGTGTCAAGACCCAGGGTGAGAAGTTCAGTGCCCTGCTCTATGTATCGGCCATCAACGGCATGCGTCCGGCGGACGCGCAGAAGAGGCGCAATTTTGAAGACCTGACCCCGATTTTCCCCAATCAGCGTCTGCGTATGGAGACGCCGGGCTGTACTACGGCCATGCGGATCGTGGATCTGCTCTCCCCCATCGGAAAAGGGCAGCGCGGTATGATCGTATCCCCGCCCAAAGCCGGTAAGACAACCCTGCTAAAGGACATCGCCCTTTCGGTGAAGAAGTCGGATCCCAATATCCATCTTCTGATCCTGCTCATCGACGAGCGTCCCGAGGAAGTGACGGATATCCGGGAGGCCATCGCGGGCCCCAATGTGGAAGTGGTATACTCTACCTTCGACGAACTGCCGGAGCACCACAAGCGGGTATCGGAGATGGTCATTGAGCGGGCGAAGCGTCTGGTGGAGCACGGCAAGGATGTGATGATTCTTCTGGACAGCATCACCCGTCTGGCGCGGGCCTACAATGTGATCGTGCCTCCTTCGGGAAGGACGTTATCCGGCGGTCTTGACCCTACGGCTCTGCATATGCCCAAGCGGATCTTCGGCGCGGCCAGAAATATGCGGGAGGGCGGAAGCCTGACGATCCTGGCAACGGCGCTGGTGGATACCGGAAGCAAGATGGACGACGTTGTATACGAGGAATTTAAGGGCACCGGCAACATGGAACTGGTTCTGGACCGGAAGCTGCAGGAGCGGAGGGTGTTCCCGGCCATCGACATTCCCAAGTCCGGTACGAGAAGGGAAGACCTGCTGCTGAACAAGGACGAGCAGGACGCGGTCTATATCATCCGCAAGGCGCTTAACAGCATGAAGTCCGACGAAGCGGTGGACAATCTTCTGAATATGTTCTCACGGACAAAAAACAACGACGAACTGACCCGGATGGTCATCCGGCAGAAGTTCCTTTAAGAAAAAGAAAAAAACAGACGGGAATCGCAGAAAATCTCTTGCAAAAGCTTGTACGGTATGATACAATAACAGCGTTGTTTTGGAGAGTATAATGAATATTTTGAAAATAGAGAGGTGAAAGACATGAGAGAAGGAATCCATCCGGAGTACCATCAGGCAACTGTGACTTGCAACTGCGGGAACACATTCGTTACAGGCTCTACCAACAAGAGTATCCATGTGGAAATCTGTTCCAAATGCCATCCGTTCTACACAGGACAGCAGAAAGCGGCACAGGCGCGCGGACGTGTTGATAAGTTCAACAAAAAATATGGTATCAAATAAAAAGAACAAGCGGCAGGCTGAGGTAAACATATCTCAGCCTGTTATTGTATGGCAGCGATCCCAAAACGGTTCGCCCGCAGGATGCGCGGGGGCACCGGGGATACCGGCGGCCTGCAGCGGCAGAATATAGGAGATGATGCATATGAAGTCTTCAAATATAGGCGGACAGGCAGTGCTCGAAGGCATTATGATGAAGAACGGCGACCGCTATGCGGTGGGGGTGCGCAGGCCGGATCAGGAGATTGAGGTCCGTGTGCAGGAGCACAAAAGCTTTGTGCCCGGGGCAATCCGCAAGATCCCGTTTATCCGCGGAGTATTTAATTTTATAGATTCTCTGATACTGGGGATGAAGGCGCTGATGTTTTCGGCGGAATTTATAGAGGATGAAGAAGAGGAAGCAAGGGAGCTGACGGCGGACGAAGCAGCCAGGGAAGAGAAAAAGGAATCCCTGGTCATGTCCATTGTCCTGGTGTTTTCCATCCTGCTTGCAGTGGGGATATTCATGGTTCTGCCTTATTTCTTAAGCGGGCTGTTAAAGAGGTTTATTATGTCGAGAAGCGTGCTCACCGTACTGGAAGGACTGATCCGTGTGCTGATCTTTTTGGGCTACATTACCCTGGTATCCCGTATGAAGGACATTCAGAGGACGTTTATGTATCACGGGGCGGAGCACAAGTGCATTAACTGCATCGAACACGGACTGGATCTGAATGTGGAGAATGTCCGGGCCAGTTCCAGGCAGCATAAGCGATGCGGGACCAGCTTCCTGTTTTTTGTCATGATCGTCAGTATCATTTTCTGTTTCTTTATTACGGCCGAATCCCAGGTTATGCGCGTCCTGCTGCGTATCGCGCTGATGCCTTTGATCGCGGGGGTGTCCTACGAGATCATCCGTCTGGCCGGGAACAGTGACAATCCGGTGGTGAACCTGTTGAGCCAGCCGGGATTGTGGGTGCAGAACATGACCACCAAGGAACCCGACGACAGCATGATCGAAGTGGCCATTCAGGCGGTGGAAGCCGTGTTTGACTGGAAAGAGTATCAGGCGGAGAATTTTAAGGCCGCAGCCGGCAGGGCAGGGCATGCCCAGGGCGTATCATGACGGTTCGGGATGCCTGTGTAAAGGGGACAAAGCTTTTGGAGCGGCAGGGGATACCGGAGGCGGCGCTGGACGCCTGGTATCTGCTGGAGCATATAACCGGCATCAGCCGGGCCAGGTATCTTTCAGACGGTGGACAGGCGTTGGAGGAAGCCCTGGAAGCCAGGTATTTTGCCCTCATCGAAAAAAGAGGGCGGCGGATTCCGCTGCAGCATCTGACCGGGGTGCAGGAATTCATGGGATATTCCTTTCTGGTCAGCAGGCATGTGCTGATCCCCCGCCAGGATACGGAGACGCTGGTGGAAGAGGCGCTGTCCGTCCTGAAAAAGGAAGCAGGGCCGTTGCGTGTGCTTGACATGTGCACCGGTTCAGGCTGTATTCTGCTCAGTGTCCTGAAATGGATGTGTCAGGAACAAGGATATGTGATCAAAAGCCGGAAGGATTTTGATCCCGTCGCCGGGCAGGCTGTTTCAAGCGGAGAGGGCGGGCTGTCCATATGCGGAGTGGGGGCGGATATTTCCGCTCCGGCATTGGAGGTGGCCGCTGGGAATGCGAAGAGTCTGGGGGTGGAAGCCGAGTTCTGCCAGGGCGACCTGTTTGAGAATGTAAAGGGCCGGTTTTCCATGATCCTCTCCAATCCGCCCTATATCCGGACTTCAGAGATCGAAACGCTTCAGGAGGAGGTGCGGCTGCACGATCCGATTTCTGCGCTGGACGGCGGAGCGGACGGGCTGGATTTTTACCGGAGGATTATCCGGGAGAGCAGAGAGTATCTGCTCCCCAAGGGACATTTGATGTTTGAGATCGGATATGACGAGGCCGGGACAGTGGCGGAATGGATGAAAGAGGCAGGATTTGGGAATATTTCTGTAAAAAAGGACCTGGCAGGGCTTGACCGGGTCATATCCGGTGTATATCAATAGCTGGGAGGATGGAGTAGATTATGTTTGACAGGTTAGAGGATTTACTGATTCGTTATGAGGAGGTCATGGGCGAACTGCAGGAACCGGACGTTGCCAATGACACGGATCGTTTCAGGCGGCTGATGAAGGAGCAGAGCGATCTGGCCCCCATCGTGGAAGCGTATAAGGAATATAAGCAGTGCAGGCAGGATGTGGAAGACAGCCTGGCCATGCTGGAAGAGGAATCGGATGAAGAGCTTAGGGATCTGGCCAAGGAAGAGTTAAACGGCGCCAAGGCGCGCATTGAGGAGCTGGAGCGTGAGATGAAGATCCTGCTTCTGCCGAAGGATCCCAATGATGATAAGAACGTCATCGTGGAGATCCGGGCAGGCGCAGGAGGGGACGAGGCGGCCTTGTTCGCGGCCGAGATCTACCGCATGTACGTGCATTATGCTGAAGGGCGACGCTGGCGGCCGGAGATGATCTCCCTGAATGAAAACGGGATCGGCGGCTTCAAGGAATGCGTCTTTATGCTGACCGGACAGGGGGCGTTCTCCCGTTTAAAATATGAGAGCGGGGTGCACCGTGTGCAGCGCGTGCCGGAGACGGAGAGCGGCGGGCGTATCCATACATCCACGATCACGGTGGCCATCATGCCGGAAGCGGAAGAGGTGGATGTGGAGCTGGATATGAATGACTGCAAATTCGACGTGTTCCGGGCGTCCGGAAACGGAGGGCAGTGTGTCAATACGACGGATTCCGCGGTGCGTCTGACCCACATTCCGACAGGAATCGTGATCTCCTGCCAGGACGAGAAGTCCCAGCTCAAGAACAAGGACAAGGCGCTCAAAGTGCTTCGGGCCAGACTTTACGAGCTGGAGCTGGCAAAGCAGCATGACGCGGAGGCGGAAGCCAGGAAGAGCCAGGTGGGAACCGGGGACCGTTCGGAAAAGATCCGAACCTACAACTTCCCCCAGGGACGGGTGACAGACCACAGGATCAAGCTGACCCTGCACAAGCTGGACACCGTTTTAGGCGGGGATCTGGACGAGATCATCGACAGCCTGATCGCCGCGGACCAAAGCGCCAAGCTGGCAAAGATGAATGAACAATAAGACGAAATCAAAAAAGACAGGCCCTTTCAGTGTCTGTCTTTTTTTGATTCCATTGTATGCAGAAACGCTGCCAGCGGCATGTTTTCTGTATTCCATGTATGCAGAAATGCTTACGGCAGTCTCTATTTCACTTCCGCGATATCCACCAGCGTCAGCTTCTTGATATCCGTATTCTCCAGGCTGGTGATCAGCGCCCGGGCCGTGTCCATTGCAGTCAGGACGTTGACCCCTGTCTCTATGGCGTTTCTGCGGATCACGAAGCCGTCTTTTGCGTGCTCCGCCCCCTGGGCCGGGGTGTCGATGACCAGGTCGATCTCATGGCCTAAGATCAGATCCAGCAGGTTGGGGGATTCCTGTTCGATCTTACGCACCGCGATGGCCTTCACCCCGCCGGCCTTCAATGCGGCGGCGGTGCCTGCGGTGGCGAAGATCCGGTATCCGATGGCTGCGAACCGGCGGCCGATTTCCACCGCCTCCTCCTTGTCCTCGTCCCGCACCGTGAGGATCATATTCTTAAACCGGGGCAGCTTGATCCCCGCCCCCAGAAAGGCTTTGTACAGGGCTTCGTCGAAGGTGGATGCGATGCCTAAGCATTCTCCGGTGGATTTCATCTCCGGCCCCAGGCTGATGTCCGCACCCCGGATCTTTTCAAAGGAGAATACCGGCATCTTGACTGCAAAGTATTCGGCTTCCCTCTGCAGGCCCGGCGTATATCCCAGCTCCCGGATCTTACTGCCTGTGATCACACGGGACGCCAGGGGCACGATGGGGATACCGGTGACCTTGCTGATATAGGGCACGGTCCGGCTGGAACGGGGGTTGACCTCGATCACATAGACGTCCTCCTCCCCGCAGACAATGAACTGGATGTTGATCAGCCCTACCACATGAAGGGCTTTTGCCAGCCGCCGGGTATACTCCGCGATCTTTTCCTTGGCCGCCTTTGTCAGGCTCTGGGCCGGATACACGGAGATGCTGTCCCCGGAATGGATACCGGCCCGTTCGATATGCTCCATGATTCCCGGGATCAGGATTTCCTCGCCGTCGCAGACCGCGTCCACCTCGATCTCTTTTCCGCTGAGGTACTTGTCCACCAGGATCGGATGATCCTGGGCGATCCGGTTGATGATGCCGATGAACTCATCAATATCGTGGTCGTTGATGGCGATCTGCATGCCCTGTCCGCCCAGCACGTAGGAGGGCCTTACCAGGACCGGATAGCCCAGACGGTTTGCCACCTCCTTGGCCTCCTCCGCGGTGTAGACGGTGCCGCCCGAGGGACGGGGGATCCCGCATTCCTCCAGGATCTGGTCGAACAGCTCCCGGTCCTCCGCCTTGTCCACATTTTCTGCCGAGGTTCCCAGGATCGGAACCCCCATCTTCATCAGGCTTTCCGTCAGCTTGATGGCGGTCTGTCCGCCGAACTGCACCACCGCGCCGTCGGGCTGTTCCAGATCCACGATGCTCTCCACATCCTCCGGGGTCAGGGGTTCAAAATAGAGCTTGTCCGCAATGTCAAAATCCGTGCTGACGGTCTCCGGATTGTTGTTCACGATGATGGTCTCATAGCCCTCCCGGGAAAATGCCCAGGTACAGTGCACGGAGCAGAAGTCAAACTCGATGCCCTGGCCGATCCGGATGGGGCCGGAGCCCAGAACCAGAACCTTCTTCCGGTCATTGGTTTTTGCCGCCTCATTTTCACTGCCGAATACGGAGTAGTAGTAGGGGGTCTCGGCGGCAAATTCTGCGGCGCAGGTGTCCACCATCTTATAGGCCGCCACAATGCCGTTTGCATGGCGCATGTCGTGGATCTCCCGCTCAGTCCTGCCGGTGAGCCTGCCGATCACGGCATCCGGAAATTCCATCCGCTTCGCCTCCTTTAAAAGCTCCGGCGTCAGCTCGCTTGTCTGAAGGGACTGCTCCATCTCCACCAGGATGGCAAGCTTGTCGATGAACCATGGATCAATCATGGTCCGCTCGTGGATCGTATCATACTCAAACCCTCTGCGGAGGGCCTCCGCGATCCGCCAGATCCGCATGTCGTCCACGATGGAAAGCTGTTCGGTCAGTTCTTCCCGATCCAGGCCGGTGAAATCATAGGACAAAAGGCAGTCCACATGCTGCTCCAGGGAACGGATGGCCTTCATCAGGGCGCCTTCGAAATTGTCGCAGATGCTCATCACTTCCCCGGTGGCCTTCATCTGGGTGGTCAGCGTCCGCTTGGCGCTGATGAATTTGTCAAAAGGAAGCCTGGGGATTTTCACCACGCAGTAGTCCAGCATGGGCTCGAAGCTGGCATAGGTCTTGTGGGTGATGGCGTTTTTGATCTCATCCAGCGTATACCCCAGGGCGATCTTTGCCGCCACCTTGGCGATGGGGTATCCGGTGGCCTTGGAAGCCAGGGCAGAAGAGCGGCTCACCCGGGGATTGACCTCGATGACGCAGTACTCGAAGGATTCCGGATGGAGGGCGTACTGCACGTTGCAGCCTCCCGTGATCTTCAGCTCGTCGATGATTTTGAGTGCGGAGGTCCGCAGCATCTGGTACTCCTTGTCACCCAAAGTCTGGGATGGCGCAACAACGATGCTGTCCCCGGTATGGACGCCTACAGGGTCGATATTTTCCATATTACATACGGTGATGCAGTTGCCCCGGCCGTCCCGCATCACCTCGTATTCGATCTCTTTCCAGCCGGCAATGCAGCGCTCCACCAAAACCTGTCCCACACGGGAGAGGCGCAGGCCGTTTTCCAAAATCTCCATGAGCTGGCCGGAATTGCGGGCAATCCCGCCGCCGCTTCCGCCCAGGGTATAGGCGGGGCGTAAGACCACCGGATAGCCGATCTTCTGTGCAAAGGCCAGTCCGTCCTCCACGGACTCCACCACCAGGGAGGCGGCAACGGGCTCGCTGATGCGCTCCATGGCAGCCTTGAACTCCAGCCGGTCCTCCGCTTTTTTGATGGTCTCGGAGGTGGTTCCGATGAGACGCACATGGTGCTCACGCAGAAAACCGGATTCCTCCAGCTCCATGGCCAGGTTTAAGCCCGCCTGTCCCCCCAGGGTGGGAAGGATGCTGTCCGGCTGTTCCTTTAAAATCAACTGCTCCACCACTTCCGGCGTCAGGGGTTCGATATAGACTTTGTCCGCAATGTCCTTGTCGGTCATGATCGTGGCCGGGTTGGAATTTAAAAGTACCACCTCCAGGTTTTCTTCCTTCAAGGAACGGCATGCCTGGGTTCCTGCATAGTCAAACTCTGCGGCCTGGCCGATGACGATGGGGCCGGAGCCGATAACCAGTACTTTTTTGATGCTCATATCTCTAGGCATTGTTTGATCCCTCCATCATTTCCAAAAATCTGTCAAACAGGTATCCTGAATCCTGGGGCCCCGGACACGCCTCCGGATGGAACTGGACCGTAAAAATCGGTTTGCCCACATATTCCAGCCCTTCATTGGTGCCGTCGTTGACATTGACAAAGGCAGGAACGGCAGCGGACGAATCCATCTGGTCGGTATCCACCACATAGCCGTGGTTCTGGGAGGAAATGTAGACCCGTCCGGTCCTCAGATCCTTGACCGGGTGGTTTCCGCCCCGGTGCCCGTATTTGAGCTTGTGGGTCTTAGCGCCTGCGGCAAGGGCCATGAGCTGGTGGCCGAGGCAGATCGCAAATACAGGAATATTCGACTGATATATTTTTTTGATTTCTTCGATAATAGAAACACAGTCCGCCGGGTCTCCAGGCCCGTTGGAAAGCATGATACCGTCCGGATTAGCGGAAATGATTTCCTCCGCGGCGGTGTGCGCCGGATAGATGGTCACCTCGCAGCCGCGTTCGTGTAAAGATCTGGCAATGTTCTGTTTTGCCCCTAGATCAAGAAGTGCTACCTTTTTGCCGTCCCCCGGAAGAACCTGTTTTTTGCGGCAGGTCGCCCTGGAAACAACGTCCCCGATATGGTATGACTTTAACAGAGGAAGAATCTCCTCACGGTTGTAATTCAGATTGGTGGTGATCATACCGTTCATGGTTCCCTTTTCCCGCAGAATCCTGGTCAGCGCGCGGGTGTCGATGCCTGCGATCCCCGGGATATCCTGCTGCGCCAGAAAATCCTGAATTGTGCCTTCACAGCGGAAATTGCTGGGCCTGCGGGACAGCTCCCGCACAATATAGCCGTCCGGCCATGCCTTCCGGGATTCCATATCCGGTGTGATTCCGTAATTGCCGATTAAAGGATAGGTCATCACAACGGCCTGTCCCGCGTAAGAAGGGTCTGTCAGCACCTCTAAATATCCTGTCATAGACGTATTGAATACGATTTCGCTGATCATGTCTCTTGTGGAACCGATGCTTGTACCTGTAAACACAGTTCCGTCTTCTAAAATGAGAAACGCTTTCATCCATTCACCTTTCCCTTCGTGTGTATTCGTCTTGTAGTAGCAGTCAACTGCCGGCGGCTCCCGGCGGGAGAGGGCAGCGGTATCCGGGAACGATCGGTGTCCGCATTCCCAAATTGTAAAGATTATACTACAACTCCTTTGATAATTCAACTTGTTTTTTTCAGAGGGATTATTTATGGATTATCTGCGGGTTTAGAAAAGTTTAGAGGTTTATTTTCGGGAGAAAGACCTTTCTTCCTGCCGCTGTTCCAGATACGATTCTGCACAGAACAGCGGCAGGTTTTCTATCGGATTTTTAATATTCCTTCTTCTTCATAACATGCAGGGAGACCAGAATGGAGATCCCCAGTATTCCGGCCGAGGTCAGACAAAGGAGCAGTGTCAGGACTGCCGTGTCCATTCGGGAAACAAGACTCCTGAATAACCCGGGAACATCAATATGGAAATGCCTTGCCAGCGCAATCCCACCAAAAAAGACTGCGTACGCTATTCCGATGATTACGGCAAATGCAATCCGGCTTTTTTCGGCTTCAAATATTAGCTGGATGGGGATCATCAGCGCATGGACTAACGCCGACCAAAGGGCGCATGACAGCAGAGCCCGCAGCATAAGTCCCGGATCAAAGGGGATACGGTTTGTGCAGACCGCGGCCAGGAGAAGCACGGAGGAGACCGCCAGTGATCCGGCCATCGTAACGAGCATCAGGACATATTTTTCCATTGCATAGCCCCTGCGGCTGACCGGAAGCGTCAGAAGAAAGCTCATCCCGTTGGAGTGCTGGTCGTAGGAGATCGTAGACGTAGATGCCAAAGAAAACATGATGGTGATATAGCCGATGATGAAGGGAATGCCGCTGGTGCCGAATAACAAAAACGCAAACGAGATCACCATGGATAAAACAACCAGCATCTTTTGCTTCTTTAATAATTGAAAATCTTTAATCAATAATCCTTTCATAGCTTATAATCCTTTCATTCTATTCTTTCTATTGATTGATTCAGAGTCCATATTCCTGGTTTGTTCCTTTATCCGAGGGCTTTCCCGCAGATCATCATCAAGATCAGCTCGTCAATGCTGCCTTTTTCCACCGTAATCTCCGGGTGGTTTTCCAGATAGAACTGCTTCTGATCCGTCAGGCAGCTATACCCGAAGGTTTCCTTTTTATACCGGAGGACGTAAGATTTGTCCAGGGCGTCGTATTGCTCCTCTGTCATCTTGAGAAGGGCGTAGCTATCCAGCAGCACATCCGTGTCCTCGTGGAGGATGATCTTTCCCTCATGGATCATATACAGGTCGTCGCAGAAGCCTTCCAGATCCGCGGAAATGTGGGAGCTGATCAGGATGGAACGGTCTCCCGGCTCCATGTATTCCCGCAGCAGATCCAGCAGATGGTCTCTTGCGATCACGTCCAGTCCGGCGGTGGGTTCGTCCAGAACGAGCAGCCGGGCATTGTGGGAAATGGCTGTCAGGACCTGCAGCTTCTGCTTCATCCCGGTGGAAAATTCCTGCAGCTTCTTCTTTGTGGGAATGGAAAACTCTTCGCATTTTTTCAGGAAGTTATCCTTTTGAAAATCGGGATACATGGCGCGGAGTATGGGAATCAGCTCCTGAACCGTCAGAGAGCCGCTAAAGCCGGAATCCGACAGGACCACGCCGATCCGGGCCTTATCCTGCAGATCCAGGTCTTGGGCCGGTTTTCCAAAGATCTGTAAGGAGCCTCCCTCCGGGGAGATCAGCCCCAGGATCGCTTTAAACGTGGTGCTTTTTCCGGCCCCGTTCTTCCCCACCAGGCCGGTGACGCAGCCCTTGCGGACCTCCATGGAGCACTCCAAATCAAATCCTTTATAGTGCTTGGTTACGTGTTCTAGTCTTAACATCTTATTGATCCTCCAATACAATCTGAAATAAATCTGTAATCTCCTGGTTGCTCATACCGCAGCTTCGGCCCTTCCGGATCGCCATCTCCAGGTCGGCCTCCACTTCTTTTTTCTTCTCCTCCAGCATCAGCTCCTGGCTGGCCAGCGTGACAAAGCTGCCTTTCCCGTGTACGGTGACGACAAAGCCCTCCGCGTCCAGCGCGTCGTAGGCTTTCTTTACGGTCAGCGCGCTGACTTTCAGCTCCTTGGAGAGGGTGCGCACCGATGGGAGCATGGCCCCCTCCTGCAGATCCCCGCTCATGATGAACTTCTTGATCTGCGAGACGATCTGTTCGTAGATGGGCTGCATGGAAGAATTGTTGATGATCAATTTCACTGTCATCCCTCCTTCTGTACAAACAGTATATAACAGCAATAAACAGTTGTCAACTGTTTTATACTGTTTATCGAAAAATAATTTTGTTTCACTGTGGACAGTTTTATGATATAATGAAATAGTTGACAAAAACTGGAAGCGGTATTACATTCATAATACGCGGATGAGCAAGGATTTTGTTTCCAATGTCATCCATCCGTTGATTTTTTGGATAAAGCGACAGGAAAAGGAGCTGCTATGATTAAAGGTGCGATATTTGACGTAGACGGTACACTGCTGAATTCCATGCCCGTCTGGGAAAATTTAGGCGAGCTTTACCTGAAATCCGTCGGGGTCGAGGCGGAGCCGGGGCTGGGCGAGGAACTGTCTGCCATGAGCCTGCCGCAGGGGGCGGATTATCTGATCCAGCACTACCATCTGGGGAAGACGCGGAACAAGGTTCTGGACGGCATCAACCAGCAGGTTCGGGATTTTTATGCCCAGAAGGTTCCCTTAAAGCCGGGAGTCCGGGATTTTCTGGAGGGTTTGAGGGAATATCGGATTCCGATGGTCATCGTGACCTCCAGCGACCGGGGAAATGTAGAGGCCGCGCTGAAACGGCTGGGCGTGCTGAATTTTTTCGATGGGATGCTGACCTGTACGGAGATGGGAACCGACAAGAACCGGCCGGACATCTATCTGGCCGCGTCCCTGCAGCTGGATACGGAGCCATGGGAAACCCTTGTCTTTGAGGATGCTTACCACGCCGTCCTGACCGCAAAAAAATACGGCTTCCGGACGGTGGCTGTATACGACGAAGCCAACGACGGGAAGCTTGGCAAGATCTGGAATACGGCGGATATCTATCTGTCCGAATATGCGGACTTTGATCTGTTTTGGAGGAGAGTGTCAAAATTGTGAAAGAAAAAAAGAAAGCTCTTGCAGTCATTTACATCCTGCTTTCCGCGCTGTTCTTTTCGCTGATGAATATGTTTGTGAGGCTGTCCGGAGACCTGCCGTCGGTGCAGAAAAGCTTTTTCCGCAACCTGGTATCCCTTGTCTTTGCCGCTGCGATCTTAAAACGGGAGGGTGCGTGGTTTTCGGGAAAACGGGAGAATATCCGGTATCTGCTTCTGCGCTCTGGGGCGGGAACATTGGGAATCCTCTGCAACTTTTACGCGGTGGATCATCTGGTGCTGGCGGACGCATCCATGCTGAATAAGATGTCGCCGTTTTTTGCAATCGTGTTCAGTTACCTGATCCTGAAGGAGAAGATCCGGCTTCCCCAGGCGCTGATCGTGGGATGCGCCTTTGCGGGAAGCCTTCTGATCATCAAACCGACGGAAGCGGTGTTCCATTCCCCTGCGGCCCTGATCGGGCTGTTGGGCGGCCTGGGGGCCGGAATTGCATATACCTATGTCCGGGTGCTGGGGACGAAGGGGGAAAAAGGGCCTTTTGTCGTATTTGTATTTTCCGCCTTTTCCTGCGCGGTGACGCTGCCTTACCTCCTGCTGTATTTTCAGCCTATGTCAAGAGGGCAGCTTTTGAGCCTTCTGCTGGCGGGGCTTTCTGCGGCGGGCGGGCAGTTCAGCATTACCGCGGCGTATTTCCACGCCCCTGCAAAAGAAATATCCGTATATGATTATTCCCAGATCCTTTTTTCGGCAGTCCTGGGTTTTTTCGTGTTCGGGCAGATACCGGACGCGCTGAGCTGGATCGGGTACGGGATCATTTGTTCCATGGCCGTTGCCATGTTTTTATATAACCGGAAACGGACCTTGTGAAACGAAATCAGTCAAAGAGTGAGGGTGAAATCCATGAGCAGTGAGAATAATAATAATGATGATATTGCGGTGAAGCGGGCAGCCGCCGAGATGCTCCGGAAGGCAGAGGCGGTCTACATGATCCTGTCCCTTTGCACCAGAATGCCTTATGTGGTCTGCGACGAGGCCACTTACGACGATGAGATCCTTCTGTATTTTGAGGAAGAAGCGGCAAAGGCGGCGGTGAAAAAGCTGCTGGAGAAAAAGGAGCCTGTGCAGGCGGTGAAGATCGAGAAAAAGGATCTGCTGGCATTCTATGTCAGCCTGATGCCTCTGGGGGTCAACTGCATCTTTGTGAACCGGGATACGCCGGTGGAGATCTCCATCCAGCTCCATGAGATCATCCGCAGGAAGGAGCCGGAAGAGGAGGGGAAGGTCCTGATCGAGAATCCCCAGCTCCATCTGACGGCCCTTTATTTTATGCAGTCGGTGCGGAAAGCGCAGAAAGTGGAGCTGACAGAGGAATTAAAAGAGCTCCATGAGGAAATGATGGTACATTATCAGCGCGGGAAATACATCATCCCGGTCAAAGAAAACGCCGGAACGCTGGTGATGAAACAGAAAAACGGACAGGTCTTCCAGCCTGTTTTTACGGATATTCAGGAATATAAAAAGTTTTTGAGTATGCAGCAGGAGAAGGAGATCAAGTCCGCGGTGCTCCCGGCGGACCAGATTCCGGGACTCCTTGCGCCGGAGACGTCGGGCGTGGTGGTCAATCCCTTCGGCGTGAACCTGCAGCTTCAGATCAAACGTGGGAAGCAGGTGAAGAACGGATAGCGCCTGCCGGATGACAGGAATGTGTCTGCCCGGGGAACGGCCGGAGGGAATGTCAGAAAAAAGCGGACTGAATGCACGCAGCCGCTATTTTACTGGCCGGATGCCTTGCAGCAGGGTGCAAGGCACCGTGAACAGTAATACAGGCTGCAGAACTGATTTTCGGGCATACTCAGGCATATACTTTACTATCATCAAAAAAGGAGCATGTTATGAATCAACATGAAACGATGTCAATGGAACAGGTTGCGATGCGGGTGTCAAAAACCAGCATCCTTGTGAATACGCTTCTGTCCCTGGCGAAGCTGGCTGCGGGAATCCTGGCTTCATCGGAGGCCATGGTCTCCGACGCGGTTCATTCCGCGTCCGATGTGTTCAGTACCTTTGTGGTCATCATCGGAATCAAGATGGCCGGAAAAAAGGCGGATAAGGAGCATCCCTACGGGCATGAGCGTATGGAGTGCGTGGCAGCCATCCTTTTGTCCGCGGTGCTGGCCCTCACAGGGGCAGGGATCGGCTTTTCCGGCCTGCGCAAGATCGCAGGCGGTTCCTTTGAGGACCTTGCAGTTCCGGGAATCCTTGCCATGGGGGCGGCAGTCCTGTCTATTGTGGTGAAGGAGTGGATGTTCTGGTACACCCGGGCAAATGCGAAAAAAATCAATTCCGGGGCGCTGATGGCGGATGCCTGGCATCACCGTTCGGATTCCCTGTCTTCCATCGGCGCCCTGGCGGGCATCATCGGGGCCAGGCTGGGATTTCCGGTGATGGACCCCCTGGCAAGCGTGATCATCTGCCTGTTCATTTTCCAGGCGGCCTATGAGATCTTCAAGGATGCGGTGGATAAGATGGTGGATAAAGCCTGCGACGAGGAGACCGTGGAGAAGATCCGCGCCCTGGCAAAGCGGCAGCGCGGCGTGATGCGGGTGGATTCCCTGCAGACAAGGGAATTTGGAAATAAAATCTATGTGGATCTGGAGATCGCGGCGGACGGCCATCTGTCGCTGAATGAATCCCATGAGATCGCGGAGGATGTCCATGACGAGATTGAGAAGGCATTTCCGCAGATCAAGCATATCATGATCCATGTCAACCCTTATATCAACCGCAAGACGGTGTATGCCCTTCTCGGGGAAGTGGATAACGGGGATCTGGAAGAGGTGTATCAGCTTCTTCTGGGCTACCTGGAGAAACGAAAGCAGGGCCGGCCGAATTAGGAAGTACAAAGGAGGAGGCATATGGAGAGCCGAAAACAGCCGATAGGATTTCTTGTGAAGCAGATCAATAATGTATTTGAAAAGGAGCTCAACGGGAGGCTTCGGACGATCGGCGTCACTTCCTCCCAGTGCGCGGTGCTGGACTATCTGTTCCATTCCAATAAGGAAGCGGTGAACCAGCGGGACGTGGAGCGGAACCTGAACCTGAAAAATCCGACGGTGACCGGGATCTTAAAGCGTCTGGACGAAAAGGGCTACATCCTCTGCGTGCCCAACGAAGAGGATAAGCGGAGGAAAAATATCTATCTGACGGAAAAAGCGTACGATATCCAGAAGCGGATGGAAACAGACCGGAAAAAGCTGGATAAGCGGCTGACCATGGGGATGACGAAGAAGGAGGTCGCGGCAGTGACCCGGGCGCTTGAGAAAATGCTGTACAACATTGCAGACCCGTGAAGGAGGAAATCACAATGAGCTACGCAGATAAAGTATTTATAGACATGTGCAGGGATATCATCGACAACGGCACCAGCACGGAAGGGGAGAAGGTACGTCCGGTGTGGGAGGACGGAACCTCCGCCTATACGGTGAAGCGGTTCGGGGTGGTAAACCGTTACGACCTGTCCAGGGAATTTCCGGCATTGACGCTTCGGCGCACCGGGATCAAAAGCTGTACCGATGAAATGCTGTGGATCTGGCAGAAGAAGTCCAGCAATATCCATGACCTGAACAGCCACATCTGGGACAGCTGGGCGGATGCCGACGGTTCCATCGGAAAAGCCTACGGATACCAGATGCAGGTGAAGCACCAATACAAAGAGGGCATGATGGACCAGGTGGACCGGGTGATCTACGACTTGAAGCACAACCCTTACAGCCGGAGGATCATGACGAACATTTATGTGCACCAGGACCTCCATGAGATGAACCTGTACCCCTGCGCCTACAGTATGACGTTTAACGTGACAAAAAACAGGGACAGTGAGGATCTGACCTTAAACGGGATTTTGAACCAGCGCTCCCAGGATGTGCTGACGGCCAACAACTGGAATGTTTGCCAGTACGCGGTACTGCTGCACATGCTGGCCCAGGTCTGCGGTATGCAGGCCGGGGAGCTGGTGCATGTGATCGCGGACGCCCACATTTACGACCGCCATATCCCACTGGTGGAGGAGCTGATCTCCCGGGAGCCGCTTCCCGCGCCAAAATTCTGGCTGAATCCGGAGGTGACGGATTTTTACCGGTTCACCCCGGAAGATGTGCGCCTGGATCACTACGAAACCCACCCCCAAATCAAAAATATACCGGTTGCTGTTTAGAGGAGGAAGGCAAATGCGAAGCATTTCTTTCATGCCTTCCGACGACTTGCCCTCGAACCGCAGGTGAGGGGGCGCTACCTTAACAGGGGGGAGTCAAATGCGAAGCATTGAAGGAGGAAACACAGAATGAATATCATTGTTGCGGTAGATAAAAACTGGGCGATTGGGAAGAATAATAAGATGATGTGGAGCATTCCGGCGGATATGCGGTTTTTTCGTGAAAAAACAACCGGACATGTGGTGGTGATGGGCCGGAAGACTCTGGAAAGCTTTCCAAACGGCCTCCCCCTGAAACAGCGGACGAATATCGTGCTCAGCAGAGACAAAAATTATCAGGTAAAAGGGGCGTTGGCCGTGCATACCATGGAGGAGCTTTTGGAGCATCTGAAAGGCTATGCTTCCGAGGAGATCTTCATCATCGGCGGAGAAAGCATTTACCGGCAGTTTTTGCCCTATTGTGATACGGCATATGTGACAAAGATCGACCACGCCTACGATGCGGACACCCATTTCCCCAATCTGGATGAGATGCCGGAATGGGAGATGACAGAGGCCGGCGAGGAGCAGACAAGCTTTGACCTGGAATTTGTATTTACAAAATATGAGCGCAAAAGCGGCACAAAAAGCTTTGAGTAAAACGAACAGTGGTGAGTATGATGCATGATCCGGCAGCGGAGAAAAAACGGAAAAACTGGTATCGATGTTCCATGACAGTGTTGCTGGCAGCGGCCCTGCTTCTGTCCGGCTGTACGGGCGGAGGCAGTGTTTTGTCCGGGCCTGTTCGGGAAACGGATTCCAAGGGCAGGGAGGGCTCTGCTCTTAAGATCGTCACGACCATCTTTCCCCAGTATGATTTTGTACGGCAGATCGCCGGAGAACGGGTTTCCCTTCAGATGCTGCTGAAACCGGGGGAGGAGACCCATTCCTACGAGCCCACGCCCCGGGATATCATTGCCATCCAGAATGCGGATCTGTTCATCTACGTGGGCGGGGAAAATGATGCGTGGGTGGAAGACATCCTGGATGCCCCGGAGATGAAGCAGGTGCGAAGGCTACGCCTGGTGGACTGCACAGCGCTTCTAAAGGAAGAGCATGTGGAAGGGATGCGGCATAAGGGGCAGCTATGCCCGGGGACAGAGGAAGAAGAGGAGGAGAACGACGAGCATGTCTGGACCTCCCCGAAAAATGCCATGGAGATCACGAAGCGGATCGCAGAGGAGCTTTCCGCGTTGGATCCGGAAGGCCGGGAAGAATATAAGGCCAATCTGGACGCCTATCTGGAAGAGCTTGCAGCGCTGGACCGTCAGTTCCGGGAAATCACACAAAAGGCTGCGGCCAGGGGACAGGACCTGCTGTTGTTCGGAGACCGGTTTCCTTTCCGCTATCTTGCACAGGAGTACGGACTGCAATATTACGCGGCATTTCCAGGGTGCGCGGCGGATACGGAGCCAAGCGCGGCGATGATGGCGTTTCTGATCCGAAAGGCGAGGGAAGAGCAGATCCCCGTGATCCTGAAAATGGAGCTGAGCTCTGAACAGATCGCCCGGGCAGTAGCCGAGGCTTCCGGGGCAGAGGTCCGGGTGCTCTATAGCTGCCACAACCTGACTGCAGAGCAGTTTGAAGCCGGGGAGGGCTATCTCTCCATGATGCGTAAAAATGCAGAAACCCTGCAGGCGGCGCTGGGACAATGACAAGAGCAATTGACAAGAGAAGCGCCGGGAAGGGCAAAAAAGAGAATCGGGTCAGGGAGGATGGACGGATTATGGCACTGGTACAGTGTGAGGAGCTTACAATCGCATATGAGGGACAGGTGGTGGTCCGGGATCTGTCGTTTCAGATCCATCCCGGAGATTACCTCTGTATTGTGGGAGAAAACGGTTCCGGCAAGAGCACCCTGGTGAAAAGCCTTCTCGGACTGAAAGCCCCCTTGAAGGGGCGGATCGTGCTGGGGGACGGGTTAAAGCAAAAGGAGATCGGTTATCTGCCCCAGCAGACGGACGTCCAGAAGGATTTTCCGGCCAGCGTCCAGGAGGTGGTTCTCTCGGGCCGTCTGAACAGCCGGGGAATGAAGCCTTTTTACACCTCAAGAGACAGGGAACAGGCAAAGGCCATGATGGGGCTTTTGGGGATCGAAGGGCTGAGACGGAGCTGTTTCAGGGATCTGTCCGGAGGGCAGAAGCAGCGGGTTCTCTTAGCCCGGGCGCTTTGCGCGACGAAAAAGATGCTGCTTCTGGACGAGCCGGTGACGGGGCTGGATCCCCTTGTGACAGCAGAGTTTTACCAGCTCATCAAGGAAGTAAACCAAAGGTCCGGGATCGCGGTGGTGATGGTATCCCATGACATCGAGAGCGCCGTGCGGGACGCCTCCCACATCCTCCACCTGCAGGAAACCGCGCTGTTTTACGGAAAAGCGGAAGCGTACAGGGAAAGCCTGGTGGGCCGGATGTTTCTGGAGCGTACGAAAGCGCCCGGAGAAATGGCCGGAGGGAGTCAGGAGCCTGCGGGAAATACAGAAATAGCAGGCGGCGGAATGCCTGCGTATACAGAAACTTCTGAAAAGAGAGGTACAGGTTTTGATTGATACGGTGTTTGAAATGCTTTCCTATCCATTTATGGTACGGGCCTTTGTGGTGGGAATCCTGGTGTCTTTGTGCAGCGCGCTGCTTGGGGTCAGCCTGGTGCTCAAACGGTATTCCATGATCGGGGACGGGCTTTCCCATGTGGGGTTCGGCGCTCTGGCAGTTGCCGCCGCGCTGAATGCCGCGCCGCTGACGGTGGCCATCCCGGTGGTGGTCACGGCGGCGGTATTGCTTCTGCGGGTCAGCGCAAACAGTAAGATCAAAGGGGATGCGGCTATCGCCCTGATTTCCACCAGTGCGCTGGCCGTGGGAATCATGGTCATCTCCATGACTACCGGAATGAATACGGACGTGTATAACTATATGTTTGGAAGTATCCTGGCCATGAGCAGCCAGGATGTGAAAATGAGCGTGCTGCTCTCCCTGGCCGTCCTCATCCTGTATGTATTCTTCTATCACAAGATCTTTGCCGTCACCTTTGATGAGACCTTTGCCCAGGCCACCGGAGTCAGGGCGGGGCTGTACAATACCCTGATCGCGGTGCTGACTGCGGTGACCATCGTGCTGGGCATGCGGATGATGGGAACCTTGCTGATCTCCAGCCTGATCATCTTCCCGGCCCTGACCTCCATGCGGGTGTGCACAACCTTCCGCTCCGTGACGGTCAGTTCCGCCGTTGTGTCGGTGGTCTGCTTCTGCATCGGGATCACCGTGTCCTACTTTTTTGCCGCGCCTGCCGGCGCCAGCGTGGTGATTGCAAACCTTTTGATGCTGGGGGGATATGCCATAGCCGGGGCAGTGAAAAACCGGAGTGCTTTCAGGCAGTCCTGTTTCTAATTGCAGAAAAAAATTTGTTTTTCCATAACCATATGTTTACATGACAGGTAAGTGGCAATGAAATATCCACCGTACACAATCAAGAACATCAAAACAGTAACGCCGATATTTGCAGATATGTGCATATTTAGAAATTCTTCTGCAATCGCTGTGATTTTTCCGATTCCAAATGCCGAAAAAATTCCTGCAGGTAAAAGCGGTACAACAAAAAATATTGCCGTCTGCCTGAATAAAGCTCCGAAAAGCAGCCTGCTGTCTGTTCCCAGCTTTTGTAATAACCCGTATCGGTAAATATTATCTGCGGTTTCCGTCAACTGTTTTAGGGACAGCAGCGCGGCGCATATCAGCAGAAACACCAGCCCGATATAGCAGCATAAGAATACCAGCAGCGCGCAGGAACCGTAGTACATACTGCTCAACATGACTTTTTCAGTATACCGATACCCCTCTGTTTTCCATTCCAGCCCGATCGGTATCATTTTCTGCAATACTTCATCCGTATTTGTGCCGGGTTTATACTGCACTAACAAAATATTCATGTCTTTTGCTAAAGACGCAGCGATGCGATCGGGAACAATCAAAGTCCCCCTGTCGTTATTTCCTACCGAAGTCATCAAAACAGTTTCACCCAGCGGCTTCTTCCTGCCCGGCTGTAAAGTCGTTCCATTCAAGTCAATTTCTGTACAGGACTGCAAAAATGAATCTATATATTGCAAAGTACCTTTGTAATTACAGTTCAAAAGAAATTCATGATCGGCAAGATTTATGGGCGCTTTCCCCTGAACCGCTAATGCACGGTTAAAGTCTGAAATGGGAACGACACTGACGCCCACTTCGGGAATAGCGCTGTCAATGTGCCATAAGTTTAAGTCCTGTCCCTCAAACAAATCTCCATAGGTTATTTCTGCTTCATAAAGGCTGATCTGTGCTATGCTGTCTGCATAGATCCCCAGATCCACGTCCCTTGATTTCAGATATGCCGCAATGTCTGTTTCTCCCGCTACATCCATATCCGCTACAACATTCAGATCATAAGGAAGCGCAGCCTTGGACGTTTCATTCATGGTTAAAGCAGAACTGATCCCCACGGATATACCGCAAATGGATATGGTAAGCAAAACGCATACTACGCTCATAGTCATAAAATCCGTCTGCACCTTGCTTCCGATCTGCCGGCTTAAAAAGGCATTCAGCCCTTTCAGATAAATTTTTCTATTTGCCTGTACCGCTGTAAGCAATACTGCAGATACAGAAAAGAAGAAAAGCGCCGTCCCTGCCGCTAACAAAACTGCTGCAATCTGAAACCACGAATTTTCACGGCTGGGAAGTATACCGTAGCGCTGAATAATCACGCCGGAAGAAACAATACACAGGATAGAAAGCGCGGCTAAAGAAATCCCGGCGGCTTTGTTACTCAGCGCAATGATTTCATTCTTCCTGCCGGCGGTCAACAGGTCAATCAACTTGACCGAAGAAACCGTGCGCACATTAAAAATCATGACAATCAGAAAAATCAATACAAAACAGCCGATCGTCTTTTTCAGCGCGCTCATGGAAAAAACAATCTGAAACTTACTCATATCTATTGCAAACAGGCGTAAAGAAAATATGGAAAGTCCCTGTGACAAAAGCAGCCCTGATATAAGCCCAAACACAAGCGACAGAATCCCCACGCATAAGGTTTCTCCGGCAAAAATCCTTGATATTTTTCCTTTTTCCATTCCTAACAATGTATAAATCCCTAATTCCTTTTTCCTGCGTTTTAATAGAAACTGATTTGCATACAGGATAAGAAACGCAAGTACAACAGCCACTACAACAGATAATGCAGAAAGCAATATCCCTAATTGGTCAGAAAGTAATTGCTTTGTCGCGTCAAGATCATGGAATGCCGGCTGGCTCTGAATGGAATTGAAAGCGTAAAACATACTGACCGAAACCGTAAGCGTCAAGAAATAAATCATATAGTCCTGTATATTTTTACGCACATTGCGAATAATCAATTTACCCGTATTTACAGAGTTAACGCTTGTCATTGGTTTCACCTCCCAATACAGAAACCACCTCCATGATTTCTTCAAAAAATTCTTTCCGTGATTTTGCCCCGCGGTGAATTTCGCTGAAAATTTTCCCGTCCTTAATAAAAAGAATACGGCGGCAATAACTGGCTGTGAAAGAATCGTGGGTTACCATGAGGATTGTTGCAGAAAGGTTTTGGTTCAATTCTTCCAGCATATCCAAAAGCATATGGGAGGAACGGGAGTCCAGTGCGCCTGTAGGTTCATCCGCCAGAACAAGAGCCGGATTTGTTACCATTGCACGGGCGGCGGCTACGCGCTGCTGCTGTCCGCCGGACATTTGATAGGGGTATTTTTCCAAGACTTCCGTGATATTCAATGCTCCTGCAATTTCCCGTACCCTTTTATCAATTTCTTTTGCTTTTATGCCGGAAATGGACAGGGCAAGGGATATATTCTCATATGCAGTCAATGTATCTAGCAGATTAAAGTCCTGAAAGATAAAGCCCAGCTTTTCGCGCCGAAAAGCCGACAACTGCTTTCCGCGTAAAGCAGTAATGTCTTTTCCCTCCACTAATATTTTCCCGCTGGTTACTGTGTCGATTGTAGAAATGCAGTTAAGCAATGTTGTCTTACCAGAGCCGGACGCACCCATAATACCGACAAATTCCCCTTTGCAGACAGACAGGGAAATACGATTAACAGCTTTGGTAATGTTTCCTTTGTTTCCATAATATTTTTGAATATCAGAAACCTCTAAAATCGGGGTGTTCATAATGTTGCTCCTTTCGTTTTCCTTTTTTTGATATTGTACATTCCGAGATTCAAATGCACCATTAAATAAGATTACATTTACATTACCAAAATGTAAGGTTTCGGGGAGAAAAGAAGCAGGCATTTTTCATGCCTGCTCATACAATCCCGCTTTGCAGGATATTCCTATGTCAAACACTGGAATCCACGCTTCGCGAGTCTTCTATTGTCATGCATAAAGATTTTCTTTGGGAAACGTGATCTTCACGGTTGTCCCATTTTCAGAGCTGCTTGCTGCAGATATTTCCATATTCATCTTACGGCACAATTTCCGGCATAAATATAACCCAATGCCTGTTGACTTTCCAAATTTACGCCCGTTTTCCCCGGTAAACCCCTTATCAAAAATCCTTGGAATATCTGCTTCGGTTATACCGATTCCATTATCGGAGATAGAAAGGCTGCACCCGTTATCAAAAGAAATCCCCTCAAAAGTGAGAATCAGATTTTCTTTTGCATATTTAACAGAATTAGCTATGATCTGCCCTATAATAAATACACACCATTTCCGATCGGCAAATACCGGAATATCTAAATTGACAAATACAGGTTTGCCGCGGGCTTCGATAATCTGTTTGGAATCGCTTTTCAACGCTTCCTGTACCAGTGTTTTCAAGGTTGTCTTTTCTATCTTAAAATCCTTTTCCAATGTTGTACTTCTCGCATAGAAAAGGGCTTGTTCTACAAAATGGTCTATTTTATTCAATTCATCATCTATGCGGATTGTAGAAATATTCTTGTTATTCTCAATGATTAAATGGGCAGAGGTTATCGGCGTTTTTATTTCGTGTACCCACATTTCGATATATTCCCGGTACTCTTGATTCATGGCTTGTGCTTCTGCCAGCTTATCATTCATGTACTTATGAGACAGGTGCAGAATCTGGTATAGCAATTTCCCGTCAAGAAATCCCGGCTTTTCTGCAAGCTCTGCCAATAAAGTCTTGTCGTCAAGTCCGTCAAATAAAGCCATAAACCCGCAGTAATATTTCTTTTTTCTTGTGTAATCCCATAGCAGCGCCGCAAGAAAAGAACCCCCAAATATGATTTCGATATAAATAATAAATTCATAGCGCAGCCCCATTAGCCAAAGAAGCCCCGTCGAAAACATAACGGCTGCCAAAAACAGTATAACAGAGAAAAGACGGTCAGTGATATAATCGGTCAGTTTCATACTCTGTACCCCAATCCACGTTTTGTTTCCAGATAATCGGACGCACCAATCTCCGATAACTTTTTACGCAATCGAACAATGTTCACATTGAGCGTGTTTTCGTCTATAAATTCGTCGCTCTGCCATAATTCATCTATGATCGAGTCCCGCGGTATCACATTGCCTTTGTTTACAATCAGCAAACGCAGTATGCCAAGTTCATTTTTTGTTAAATCTACCTCTTTATCCCCATAAACAGCAGCAGCTTTCAGCAGATTGACTGTCAGCCCTTTATGAGTCAGGACAGAATGAACCTGTGCTTCATAAGTCCTTTTTAATATTGTTTGAATACGTGCTATCAATACCTGTGCATTATAAGGCTTTGATATAAAATCGTCTGCACCGATATTCAAGCTCATCAACTCGTCAAAGTCTGTATTTCTGCTTGTCAGAACGATAATGGGAATATCCGACTGTTTCCGAATCTCACGGCATATAGTATATCCGTCCTGATATGGCAAGTTTATATCCAGCAGTACAAGGTCTGCTTCTGCTTTCAAAATATGGTCTGTAATATGTGCGAAATCAGTGCTGCTTTCATAAACATAACCATATTTCTGCAGCAGAACGGACAATTCTTTACAAATCTCTGCTTCATCCTCAACAACAAATATTTTCACTTTCTGTTTTCCTTCCGTTTTCTTTTATCTGCTGGTTTTTCAGCGTCCTTTGGTATCAGCCAAAAGCGGCTGAATTTTGCCCCACCCGGTATACGGTTTTGTACCCGTCTTTCTGAAATGTCCCATTTTTTCGCTGCTTCCGGGGCAGAAATAAACTCTAACATTTTCAGTTTCCATCATTTTTTCACACTATTTACTCTTCGGATGTTTCCTTTTTTTCCGGCACTTCCCGGCTGCCATTTTCGTCTTTCAGAGCTTTTTTCCGGAACCTTTTCCGTCCCTTTTTCAGGAACAGCACTGTAAGGGCTGCCGCCGCCGCGAACAATACCAGTACAGGCAGGTTGGACACCAGGAAGACGAAGGAATTTACAAAGAAGTCCCGGACTCCGTACAAGCTGTTTCGGAAGCCGCCTTTGATCCTGCTGCCGACGGTGTCGGAGGTCTCTTTTTCATATTCCACTTCCCGGATGTTGATATTGACGGTGCTGTAGTCGATCTGGTTGTCATAGGTCCGAAGCTGGGATTCGTAGCTGTTGATCTCATAGCGCAGATCCGAGAGCTTGGATTCCAGGGCAAGGATCTGCTCCAGATCCTTTGCCTGCTCCAGCAGTTCCATCACCCGCTCATATTCGGTCCGCAGGGAATCTTTGTATGCGGTCTTATCTACATAGTCCAGCGTCACATCCTGTACGTTTTCCGACTGGTTTGTAATCGTGCCGAGCTTCCCCGCCTTGTTTACAAAGTCATCCAGATGTTCGGAGGGGATGCGCACGCAGAGGTAGTAGTAGCGGTAGCTCTGGCCGCCCGGGGCGTCATAGCTGGACTGCTCGACATAGCCTCCGAAGGAAGCGATGGAGTCTTCAAGCTGCTTTTTCAGGGTATCAAAGGTTCTGGTTTCCATGGTGAGGGATACGGTTTTGATCAGTTTCCGGGAAGACAGATCCTGCCCGGATATCTCCGGGGAAGAGGAATTGCCTTCGCCTGCTCCCTCCTCCGGGATTGACGCTTCCGCATCCACGATCTGGGCAGCTTCTCTCTCTCCGGACGCGCTGTCATAGCCCTTTGCGCCGCAGCCCGACAAGACCAGGACTGTGATCAGAAACAGGATCAGAAGGTTGTGGGATTTTCTTTTCATAATCTTCATAAGTGTCTCCTCCTTTATTTTTTTCATACGATACTTTACACTGTTATATTATATCAGAGTACGAAAACAACGGTTTTGTTGCAGTAAATTCAAAAAAAATGGAAAATTTTTACAAGCCGCAGTCACATTTTGCAAAAGTTTCATTTATTTTGTAGATAATTATAACATATTGTGATAAAATGTACCACAGAATGACTTAATTTAAGAAATGGAGGTAAAGTAATGCCTGAAAAGAAACAGACGGTTCCGTTCTCAGGAACAAAGGAACAGGAAGAAGCTTTGTTAGAAGTGATCGCCGGGCTGAAAGACGAACCGGGGGCATTGATGCCGATCCTGCAGAAGGCGCAGGATATCTATGGTTATCTTCCGATGGAAGTGCAGAAGATGATCTCCGACGGGACCGGGATTCCGCTGGAGAAGATTTACGGAGTGGTGACATTCTATTCGCAGTTCAGCTTAAGTCCCAAGGGCAAGTACCGGATCTCAGTCTGTCTCGGGACAGCCTGCTATGTAAAAGGTTCCGGGGACATTTACAATGCGCTGATGGAAAAGCTGGGCATCGTCGGCGGGGAGTGTACGCCGGACGGGAAGTTTTCCCTGGATGCCTGCCGCTGTGTGGGGGCCTGCGGACTGGCACCGGTTATGATGGTGAACGACGAGGTATATGGACGTCTTACGGTAGATGATATTGACGATATCCTGGCAAAATATGAATAAAACATTGTTTCAGAATATCCGCAGAATTTGAGAAAAATGGAGGACATATATGAAATCTCTTGAAGAATTACGTGTGATCAGGGAAAAAGCGAAGAAGCATGCCTGCCGTTACCGTGTCCATGTGTGCGGAGGTACGGGCTGTACTTCTTCGGGAAGCCTGAGGATCATTGAAAAGCTGGAACAGGAAATCAAGGCCAACGGCCTGGAGGAGGATGTAGAGATCGTAAAGACCGGATGCTTCGGCCTGTGCGCCCTGGGGCCGATCATGATCGTACATCCGGAAGGCTCTTTTTATTCCATGGTAAAGGAAGAGGATATCCCGGAGATCGTTTCCGAGCATCTCAAAAACGGCAATGTGGTGAAGCGGCTTTTGTATGAGGAGACCACCAAGACCGAACACATCCTGCCTCTGGAGGAGACCAATTTCTATAAGAAGCAGCACAGGGTGGCTCTGCGCAACTGCGGGGAGATCAGTCCGGAGCATATCGAAGAATACATAGGGGTGGGCGGCTATGAAGCGCTGGGCAAGGTGCTCACCGAGATGACCCCGGAGCAGGTCATCCAGCTCATCACGGACAGCGGCCTGCGGGGACGCGGCGGCGCGGGATTCCCCACAGGACTGAAGTGGAAGTTCGCGGCTGCCAACCAGGCGGATCAGAAGTATGTCTGCTGCAACGCGGACGAAGGCGACCCGGGCGCGTTCATGGACCGTTCCGTTTTGGAAGGCGATCCCCATGCGGTTCTGGAAGCCATGACCATTGCCGGCTACGCCATCGGTGCGACACAGGGGTACATCTATGTACGCGCGGAGTATCCGATTGCGGTGCAGCGTCTGGAGATTGCCATCAGCCAGTCCAGGGAACTGGGCCTTCTGGGGGATGACATTTTCGGAACCGGCTTCAAATTTGACATCGGGCTCCGTCTCGGTGCCGGCGCGTTTGTATGCGGGGAGGAGACGGCGCTGATGACGTCTATCGAAGGAAACCGCGGGGAGCCCCGTCCGCGTCCGCCGTTCCCGGCGCTCAAAGGCTTGTTCCAGAAGCCTACCATCCTGAACAATGTGGAGACCTACGCCAACATTCCCCAGATCATCCTCAACGGCCCGGAGTGGTTCGCTTCCATGGGCACCGAGAAGTCCAAGGGAACCAAGGTCTTTGCCCTGGGCGGCAAGATCCACAACACGGGGCTGGTGGAGATCCCCATGGGGACGACGCTGCGGGAGATCGTGGAAGAGATCGGCGGCGGCGTGCCCGGCGGCAAGAAATTTAAGGCGGCGCAAACCGGAGGCCCCTCCGGCGGATGCATCCCTGCCGAGCACCTGGACGTGCCCATCGACTATGACAATCTGCTGGCCATCGGTTCCATGATGGGTTCGGGCGGGCTGATCGTCATGGATGAGGACAACTGTATGGTGGACATCGCCAAATTCTTCCTGGAATTTACGGTGGACGAGTCCTGCGGAAAATGTACCCCCTGCCGGATCGGTACGCGGCGGATGCTGGAGATCCTGGAGAAGATCACCAAGGGACAGGCTACCATGGAGGATCTGGACAAGCTGGAAGAGCTGTGCTACCACTTAAAGTCCAATTCCCTGTGCGCGCTGGGGCAGACCGCGCCCAATCCGGTGATCTCCACGCTGCGGTATTTCCGGGATGAATACATTGCCCATATTGTGGATAAAAAATGTCCTGCAGGCGTCTGCAAAGACCTGCTGCAGTATAAGATTGACGCAGATAAATGTAAAGGCTGTACGCTTTGTTCCAGAGTTTGTCCCGCAGGGGCCATCGTGGGCAGCGTAAAAGAGCCGCATATGATCAATTCCGAGAAGTGCTTGAAGTGCGGCGCTTGTATTGAAAAATGCCGCTTCGGCGCGATCTACAAAGAGTAAGGGAGGAGTGAGAGAATGGAAAATGTGAATTTAAAGATCAATGGCCTTGATGTAAGCGCACCGGCAGGTTCAACGATTCTTGAGGCTGCACATATTGCCGGAATCAAGATTCCTACCCTTTGTTTTCTCAAGGAGATCAACGAGATCGGCGCATGCCGTATGTGTATCGTGGAAGTAAAGGGCGCAAGAAACTTAGTGGCGGCCTGCGTGCATCCGATCAATGAAGGTATGGAGGTGCGGACCAATACTCCGGAGCTGATCGCAGCGAGAAAGCGTACTTTAGAGCTGATTCTGTCAGACCATGACAAGAAGTGCCTCTCCTGTGTGAGAAGCGGAAACTGTGAGCTGCAGGCGCTCTGCCAGGAGTTAGGCGTCGCGGACGAGCAGTATTTTGCCGGGGAAGCCAACCATTATGAGCTGGATACCAGCGCGGCCCATATGGTACGGGACAACAACAAATGCATCCTCTGCCGGAGATGCTCCGCAGTCTGTGAAAAATCCCAGGCAGTGGGCGTCATCGGACCGAACCAGCGTGGATTTGCCACCTTTATCGGATCTCCGTTCGATATGGGGCTGGGAGAGACAAGCTGTGTATCCTGCGGTCAGTGTATCGCGGCCTGTCCTACCGGGGCGCTGTATGAGAAGGACTTCGTGGACGAGGTTCTGGCAGCGGTGGAAGACCCCGCAAAGCATGTGGTGGTTCAGCCTGCGCCCTCCGTACGCGCGGCATTGGGCGAGGAATTTGGCTATCCAATGGGAACGGACGTGGAAGGAAAGATGGCAGCAGCCCTCAGAAGGATCGGATTTGACAAGGTATTCGACACCGATTACAGCGCGGATCTGACCATCATGGAGGAAGCCCATGAATTTATCGAGAGAGTACAAAACGGCGGCGTGCTGCCGATGATGACTTCCTGTTCCCCGGGATGGGTGAAGTACTGCGAGCACTATTTCCCGGATCTTCTGGATCATCTTTCAAGCTGTAAGTCGCCCCAGCAGATGTTCGGAGCGGTGACCAAGACTTATTACGCGGAAAAGATGGGGCTTGACCCGAAGGATATTGTCTGCGTCAGCGTGATGCCCTGTACGGCGAAAAAATTCGAGGTGGGCAGAGACGACCAGGACGCGGCAGGCGTGCCGGATGTGGATATCTCCATCACCACCCGGGAGCTGGCAAGGCTGATCCGCAAGGTGGGCATTGATTTTCGAAGCCTCCCGGAGGAAGGTTTTGACGATCCGTTGGGCGAGTCCACCGGAGCAGGCGTGATCTTCGGCGCCACCGGCGGCGTAATGGAAGCGGCTCTTCGGACGGCAGTGGAGACGCTGACCGGGGAAGAACTGGCAGACGTGGAATTTCAGGAAGTGCGCGGAACGGACGGGATCAAGGAAGCGACCTACCATGTGGCGGACATGGACGTGAAGGTGGCGGTGGCATCCGGACTGTCCAACGCGAAGCAGATCCTGGAAAAAGTCCGCGCAGGGGAGGCAGATTATCACTTTATTGAGATCATGTGCTGTCCGGGCGGATGCGTAAACGGCGGCGGCCAGCCCCAGGTACACGCGGACGTGCGTAACTTCGAAGACGTGCGTGCCATCCGGGCGAAGGTCCTGTATGACAACGATGCGGCGAAGCCCCTTCGGAAGTCCCACGACAATCCGTCCATCAAGAAGCTGTACGAGGAATACTTAGGCGAGCCGGGAAGCGAGAAAGCTCATCATGTGCTGCATACCAGCTATGTGAAGAGAAGTATCAACTAAACCCTGTTTTAAGAAAGCAGACCTGCGGGAGAAGAGCAATCCGGCAGGTCTGTCTTTTTAGATTTTTCAAATGACTTTTCGGCTGTTTTATAGTATACTTACCTTTAGAGACTTACGGAACAAGATTCGATTTCGGAGTGATAAAAACATGATTCGTAAAGGAAACAAAGACTGCTGCCGGAAGTGGCTTCTGCGGATCTCGGCGGTATCCGGCGGCCTGGTCATATTGGGACTGTTTTCCCTGTGCACGGTGAATGTTTATGTAAAGCATTCCGCCGGGAAAAAAATCACAACCATTGAAAAACTGCAGGAACGTCTGGAAGAGAACCGGGAAGAAAAAGCGGATGCGGTGCTGGTTCTTGGGGCGAAGGTGAAAGCCGACGGAGAGATGAGCCCCATGCTGAAAGAACGGGTGGACTATGGGATCGAGATCTACAGGCGGGGACTGGCGAAGAAGATCATCATGAGCGGGGACCACAGCCGGGAGGACTACGACGAGGTCAATACCATGAAGAACTACGCGGTGGAGCAGGGCGTCCCATCGGAGGATATTTTCATGGATCACGCCGGATTTTCCACCTATGAGAGCATGTACCGGGCGAAGGAGATCTTTCAGACAGAGCGTGTGATCGTCGTAACGCAGAAGTATCACCTGTACCGGGCCGTTTATGACGCACGGGCATTTTCCATGGAGGCGGCGGGGGTTGCCTGTGACCAGGCAGTCTACCGCGGTGACCGATACCGGAAACTGCGGGAAATACTTGCCAGAGTGAAGGATTTCGGCTATACGATCCTAAAGCCCAGGCCCACATTTCTGGGGGACGTGATACCGGTCAGCGGGAATGGGGATCTTACCAATGATAAACAGCCAAAGAGCGATGGATCAAAATAGAAAAGGAGCAAACAAAATACAAGGAGGAAGAGTACATGAAGGTAATTGATTTTAAGGATGCGAAGTGCCGCCACTGTTACAAATGTGTGCGCCACTGCCAGGTGAAGGCGATCACGGTCCAGCAGGAGCAGGCCCGTATCCTGACGGACCACTGCATCAACTGCGGAAAATGCATGGAGATCTGCCCCCAAAATGCCAAGACCTTTGCCAGCGACATGGAGCGGGTAAAGGGCTTTCTGCGGCAGGGGCTTCGTACCGTCATCTCCATCGCCCCGTCCTATATCGGCGTGCTGGATTTTGACCGGCCGGGACAGGTGGTGGATGCGCTGCTCAAACTGGGCTTTGCAGAAGTAAGGGAGACGGCGGAGGGGGCGGCCATGGTGACCCGGGAATACCAGCGGATCATCCGGGAAAACAAGATGCCCAACATCATCACCACCTGCTGTCCCAGCGTCAATGACCTGATTGAAAAATATTATCCGGAGTGCGCGCCTCTGATGGCCCCGGTGGTTTCCCCCATGGTGGCCCACGGACGGTATATCAAAAAATTGTACGGAGACGATGTGAAGGTCGTATTTCTTGGCCCCTGCATCGCGAAAAAGCAGGAGGCCATCGGGGACGAGCGGGTGGCAGGAGCCATCGATGCCATACTGACCTTTGAGGAGCTGGCGATCTGGCTGGATGAGTCGAAGATCCGGATCTTTGACTGCGAGGACGCCCCCATGGGCAACCCGGACCCGGAGATCAACCGGATGTACCCCATCAGCGGCGGCGTAGTCCAGTCCGTGATTGCGGAGGAGGAGATGGACTCCTACCACAAGGTATTTGTGGACGGCCTGGCCAACTGCATGGAAATGCTGGAATGCCTGAAACGGGGCGAGCTGGACCACTGCTTCATCGAGGCCAATGTGTGCGAGGGCGGATGCACCAAAGGCCCGGCTTCCGCAAGATGGAATATGTCTTATGTGAAGGCAAAGATCAAGATTGAACGGGAGGTTTCCCGCAAGGCGGCCCATGACCTGCCGGATATGAGTTCGGAAGAGCTCTCAAAGACATTTGAAGACCGCAGCATAAAGGAAGCCGTTCCGACTGAAGAGGTGATTCAGGAAATATTGCGATCCGTGGGAAAATATACCAGGGAGGACGAGTTAAACTGCGGCGCCTGCGGGTATTCCACCTGCCGGGAAAAGGCGGTGGCCGTATTCCAGAACAAGGCGGAGCTTTCCATGTGTATGCCCTACGCGCTGATGCAGGCCGAGTCCATGTCCAACGTGGTCATGGATGTGACCCCCAACATGATCTTCATTGTAGACAGCGAACTGCGGATTCGGGAATGCAACAAGAAGGGGCAGGAATTGCTGGGCGTGGGCAAGGAGGAAGCGCTGCAGCGTTACATATTTGAATTTATGGACGCCGGGGATATTGAGGAGACACTGCGGACAAAGGAAACCGTATTCCATAAGAAGATCCAGCTCGAGCATGGCCGGATGACGGTGGAGGAGACCATTGTTTATATCGAAAATCTGGAATCCGTCCTGGTGACGTTCCAGGATGTGACCCGGGAAGAGAAGATGAAGGAACAGCATTACAATCTCAAGGTTGAGACCATGGAGATGGCCCAGAAGGTCATTGACAAGCAGATGATGGTAGCCCAGGAGATTGCAGGACTGTTGGGAGAGACCACCGCCGAGACCAAGGTGACGCTGACCAAACTGCGGGATTCCATTCTCAATGAGGAGGATGCCTGATGAATATGAGCGTAAGTATTGACGTGGCTTGGAAAAGCCTGAACAAACACGGAGAAGAGCTGTGCGGAGATAAGGTGGAGATCGTAAAGACCCGGGATTCGGATATCCTGATCCTGGCGGACGGCATGGGGAGCGGGGTCAAGGCCAACATCCTTTCCACCCTGACCTCCAAGATTCTGGCCACCATGCTGCACGAAGGGGCGGCCATTGAATCCTGCGTGGAGACCATTGCCAGGACGCTCCCCATCTGCCAGGAGCGGAAGGTGGCATACGCGACCTTCAGCATTCTGCAGATTTTCCACAACGGCGACGCCTACCTGGTGGAATACGACAACCCGGACTGTGTGTTTATCCGGAATAAAAAAATCGTGAAATACCCTTATGAAATACGGGAGATTGAGGGAAAAAAAATACACGAATACCGTTTCAAAGTGGAGAAGAATGACTGCTTCGTATTGATGAGCGACGGCGTCATCTATGCCGGGGCCGGGGATATTCTGGACCTGCAGGGCTGGACCTGGGAAAATATGTCCGAGTATACCCTGAAATGTACGAAGGAAACCCTGTCCGCCTCCCGTTTGGCGGCCATGCTCAGCCAGGCATGCGACGATCTGTACATCCAGAAGCCGGGGGATGATACCACGGTGGCGGTGGCCAGGGTCATTGAGCGCAAGGTGGTGAACCTGTTCACCGGGCCTCCGAAGAGCAAGGAGGATGACGAAAAGCTGATGTATGATTTTATGCACATGGAAGGAAAGAAGGTGGTGTCCGGCGGTACCAGCTCCAATATCGCCTCCCGAATCCTGCACAGGGAGATCGTTACAAAGGTAGACCGAAACAACCCGGATGTCCCGCCCATGTCCTCCATTGAGGGGCTGGATCTGGTGACGGAAGGCGTGCTCACCATGGGGCGGTCTCTAAAGCTTCTCAAGCAGTATGAAAACGATGAATTTGACGTGGAATTTTTCGATGAGCTGGATGCCGAAAACGGGGCTTCCAAGCTGGCGAAAATGCTCATCGAGGAATGTACGGAGCTGAACCTGTTTGTTGGGACTGCCATCAACGAAGCCCATCAGGAATCGGACCTGACCTTTGACTTAAGTCTCAGGATGAATCTGGTGGAGCAGTTAAAGTCCGTGGTGGAAAAGATGGGGAAGACGGTCACCGTGAAGTATTATTAGGAGGGACTCTCTACCCGGAGCACAGCATAAAAAATCAGGGGTTTGCTTGTTTAGAAATGAATCGGATGCCAGACAGGCGGCAGCCGTACCGGATGGTTTGAGGTACGGCTGCCGCCTGCTGTTCTATGGGCGGACTTCGTCCGTTAAGGTATACCCAAGGGCACCCCTTAATTCATGTCCCGCTGGGACGGGCGGACTTCGTCCGTTAAGGTATACCCAAGGGCACCCCTTAATTCACGTCCCGTTGGGACGGGCGGACTTCGTCCGTTAAGGTATAGTATGTGGGTTCTTTGTTTCCGGTCAGCAGGATTTCTGCGGACGTTCCGGCCGCATGTGTACTGATCAGAAGCCTGCTGGTCGTGTATTGTACCTGCGACAGAACCGCGGCGATCTCATCCGAATCCGTGACGATCCGCTCACTGGTGTCGGGAACGGAGAATTTTCCCTCTGCAGGAGCCTCCTCCGTGTAAATGGTTTCTGCCAGTTTGACCTGTTCCACGTCCTCAGGGTCTATCTCCCGGCGCAGAGTATATCCGTATGTTTCCAGCAGCGCCAGGCTGTTTTCGTAGCCTTCGTACAGATAAAAACCGCCCAGGGTGAAATTGTATTTGGAATCATATGCCATTTGTCCGACAAACTGCATCCCTTCCGGGATGTCGATGGACAATTCCCCGATCGGCCGTTCTAACTGCAGGTCCCGGATATCCACGTTCAGAACATCCTGCTTATAAGCGTCGAGAAGCGCATCCTGTTCTTTCTCCGTCAGATCCAGTATTTTCGGCTCCCAGTAAATGTCCGTAAGCCGGACCGCGCTGATGTCTTCATAGTCCGCATAAAAGACAGGAAACAGTATTTTCCGGTAGCTTTCCTCCTGGCAGAGGATGTCCAGTGTATCCAGGACTTCTCTTGCGCTGACTCTATAATTGCGGTAAACCGATGA
The DNA here is from genome assembly GCF_003885045.1 of Schaedlerella arabinosiphila. Classification (GTDB taxonomy): domain Bacteria; phylum Bacillota; class Clostridia; order Lachnospirales; family Lachnospiraceae; genus Schaedlerella; species Schaedlerella arabinosiphila. The sequence goes on from NZ_RHJS01000002.1 coordinate 1,775,376, forward strand.
TCCTGATTTTTTATTATAGCGGATCGTGATATAGACCTGTTCGTCCAGGGGCTCTGATTCCCGGCCGTTCATTTCGGTTTCTCTGGTGCCGGCATTGCTCGATTGATTCAGGGACTCCAATTCCCGGCCGGCCATTTTGTCGGCTCCCTTTCCGGCATTTTCAACTCCTGACCTGGCAAGCTCATAGATGGGGGCAAACTCCTGTATCTGGCATATTTCACCGTTCAGCAGATCCGGATACTGGGGATGATCCGTACTGCGGGAAACGGTGTCCGGATAAGAAAAATAGCCGTACATCTGGCTGACGTCAAGGGACATGCTTTCCAGGCTGTCCTCTTCGGGAAGCCAGGTGTCATAGCCGAATACGTCAAACTGCAGGACGCACAGGATTCCTGCCACTCCCAGAAGGGAAGCGAGGGAGGAGTATTTTCCCGCAAACAGCCTGCGTACATCCATGTGATAAATAAATTCAATCAGGCCGCAGAGCAGGATCACCGCTAGGATACTCATCAGAATGATCCATTTCGTGCCGCCGGAGTACATGGAGCCCACCAGAATCCCAATACAAAGCGCAGTGGGCACAGAGATCAGTACCTTGATAAACGGCGCGGTGATGGGAAATGACAGGGCATTTCCTGCCGCTTCAGAGGGCCGTTTCTGATACAGAAGAAGGGCCAGAAGCAAAAGTACCGCCAGAAACACCGCAGCAGCAGCCAATGTGGCGGCAAGGCTATAGGGGTTGGCCGGCCGGGCCAGGCGGCGCAGGTAGTATGATAATGATGAAATATATCTATATCTGTCATCCGCTACATTGTAGTTGGCCGTATTTCCCAGAATCTGTCCGAACATGGGCCAGGGAGACAGGAAATCATAAAGCTTCTCCAAGAACTGTCCTCTTCCCGTATAGTAAGTCGAGAAAAATTGGAGCGGAAGGCCAGCCGCCAGGACGCCGATGATGGATCCGTAAAAAAACAGGGACACGGCCGCCAGGATGCCAGTCACAACCTTTCCGGTCAGCATCATGGCCAGAATCATCAGGTGGTAGACCATGAGGAAAGCCAGGGTGCCCCCCAGTACGGAGAGAAAGCATCGGCCCAGTACAGGCAGCGTAAAGAACCCGTGCGCAAAGCCTGCCAGGACGGCCAGCAATGAGGCCGCCAGATAGGGAACCAGAAAGACCAGAAGCCCGCCCAGGTAGGAGATGAAGAACAACTGCCGCCTGGACAGGGGAAGGCTGTGGTAAAAATCAGTCTGTTCCCTGGAATGCAGGTAGGAAAACCCGGTTACCGCGCACAATCCGCCCAGCAGCAGGAGCGCTGCAAAGAGCAGCAGATTATAGCTTCCGTTCAGCAGCCCGGGAAAAACGGTGCGGTAGATGTTCCATTGCTCCGCCAGTTCGTCCTGTGAAATATTGGCAAAGGAGGCTTCCAGCATCAGCAGGGTGGTGACCGTAACGCACAGGAACAGGAGCACTGCGGAGAGGACCAGAAGCCAGCCGCGGCGGCGGATATCTTCTTTTATAAATTTACTGTATGAGATTTTTGATGTCATAGCCTGCGACCTCCGTTTCGCTGATAAAGATTTCTTCCAGTGACAATGGCAGTACTTCCGCAAAGATCGGCTCCTTTTCCTGGGCGAGCTTTAATACCTCCGCCCTGGAGCCCCGGGCAGTAACCGTCAAAAGGGATCCGCTTTTTTCGTATTGGAGGACGGAAAGCTCGGAGAGAAGCTGTTCCTCCTTCGCATGGTCCGGTATGACGCACTGCATCTTGCAGAGGCTGCATTTCATAGAGTCCAGATCCTTAGCAAAGAGCAGGCTCCCCTGGTGGAGCAGTCCGATGGTGTCGCAGATGTCCTCCAGCTCTCTTAAACTATGGGACGCGATAACAGGGGTAAATTCCCGCTTTAACAGCTCCGCCGCGAACAGGCTCTTGATGGCCTGGCGTACGACAGGGTCCAGCCCGTCAAAGGTCTCGTCGCAGAGCAGATACCGGGTGTTTGCACAAAACCCCAGCAGGAGAGAGACTTGTTTTTTCTGTCCCTTGGAAAAGTTCTGGAGCTTCTTCTCTGGCTGGATATTGAACTTCTGCAGAAGGCTTTTGTAATTCTCCATGTCAAATGCCGGATAGGCAAGCTGGTAGAAGCTTCCCATGGATTCCGGTGTGGCATTGGGAAAATAGGTGACTGTGTCGGACAAAAAGCAGATCTGCCTCTTTGCCTCTGAATGCTCGAACACAGGGATGGTATCCAGCGTGATCTCCCCCTCCTCGGGTTTTAAAATGCCGCTGACCAGCCGAAGCAGCGTGCTCTTGCCCGCGCCGTTGCTGCCAACAAGGCCGAAGATCAGGCCGTCCTGGATCTGGGCCGTAACCTGGGCCAGGGCAGGCGTATCCTGAAAGGATTTACTGACGTGTTTTAATTCAATCATAAGGCACCTCCTTTATCTGTATATCTGGGCGAATACTGCCGTGCAGTCAGACTCCAGGATTCCCAGTTCTTTTGCGCGAAACAGAAGACGTCTGAGCTCTTCTAAACAGGACTCCTTCTTTTTCTCGAACAGGGATGCGCTTTCGGATACAAAATTGCCCCGGCCCTTGACGGAAAAGATATATCCCTCCTGCTCCAGGACGGCGAAGGCTTTCTGGATGGTGTTGGGATTGATGGACAGTTCCACAGCCAGGGAGCGGACCGAGGGCATCCGGCTGCCCGGCTCCAGGACGCCTTTGACGATCAGCATCTGGAACTTCTCTACAATCTGCTCGTAGATGGGAGCACGGTTTTGATAATCAATCGTGATCAATAGGGCACCTCCTTTGGGTTGGGACACTCATGGGGCTGCTGTAAGAAAACTGTATGGCAGCGAAGGAAAATCCACGAATGCGTACAGGGTATAGTGTATTATCTGTATTAGTACACTTAGATTATCATGAAAACAGGAAAAAGTCAAGCGGGAAAATATTACTTTAAAAGAGGAAAGGCGGACCGAAATAACATCTCAAAAAGTATTTACATTCACAGCCTTGTCTGCTATACTGAACAGGTGAATACAAATCGGATCGTGCTTTTCTGGCTGTCCGGCAATTCTGGCGTCTCGCCATATTTCACAGTAATTGCAGCCCATTGATTTCTATATTTACAGAAGAAAGGATTTTTATTTATGGTAAAAAACTTTAGACTTGAAGACAAAAATTTATGGGATGAGATCTTCAATACGATTGTGGATGTCATGCCGGAGCAGTTGTTTCCGCTCTTCAAAGAGGTGTATGGAAAGGAATATCCAAAAGGAACGCCTGTCATCCGGCTTTCTACCGTGTCCTCCACCTATCTTGAAGACCCTGACGCACCGCCCAGTTCCCGGCGTTCCGATACGGCGATTCTGGTAAACGGAACCGACTATTATCATCTGGAATGCCAGATGCACAATGATGAGTATATGGTCATACGCATGATTACATATGACATACATTTTGCAATGCAGCATTCGACTTCCAAAGATGAACAGGAAGGCGGGTTCATTATGCGCTTCCCGAGTTCCGCAGTGATTTATCCGGAGAAGAACCGGGAGCTTCCGGAAACCCTCCGGTGCCGGATCATTTTCCAGGATGGCAGCCAACATATCTACCAGATTCCTACGGTCAGGATTCAGTCTTATTCCATGCAGGAAATCTGTGACAAACATCTGCTGATCTTTATCCCTTACGTTCTGCTTCGACTGCGTCCCAAGCTGAACCCGAACCGGAAGAATCCGCTGACCGAAAAGGAATTGACAGACCTGGTGAATGAAGCTATAGTTATATTACAAAAGGAACTGGAACAGGGAAATCTGACGCAGCAGGAGTACAGTGATTATCTCAATCTTTTCCGATTTGCTGCCGATAAGATTTTTAAGGATAAAAAGCACTCCAAATTCCGAAAGGGGGTACACCAAATGACAAGCTTGTATGACCAACTGCCCAGTGTGCGCGAAAAGAGACTGCGCGCCAAGCTGGAAGGGATGCTGGAAGAGATGCGTCTCGAAAATGAGAACGCTCTTGCCAGAAAGGAAGCTGAACTTGCAGAAAAAGAAGCTGAACTTGTACGGCTGAAAGAATTACTGGATAAGCATCATATATTACCATCACCATAAAAATGGATTTGATCTGCCCCGCAGCAAGCTGATTTAAGCGCAGCCGGCTGCGGGGGATTTTTATATCAGCATATGCGGAAAGGCTATCGAAATGAAAATTTAATGCTTTAATTTGCCGCAGTAATATGATATAATAATTTCCATCGGCCGTGTACCTTCCGGCCAGCACAGAAAAATACCGGTTCCGCCGGAGGGCTGCCCCGCGCAGCTTTTCCGCAGGGGCGGTTTTAAAGGAGGATGTAAACAGATGATTTGGGCAAAAGAAGAGACGCTGCCCAGAGCGGAGATCGAGAAGATCCAGCTTGAGAAATTAAGGCAGACGGCGGCATACATCTATGAACGGGTGGAGCCTTACCAGCAGAAGATGGACAGGGCAGGGGTGAAGCCGGGAGATATCCGGACACTGGATGATCTGAAAAAGCTTCCATTTACATATAAGTCGGAATTTAAGGACAACTATCCCTTCGGCCTGTTTGCGGTGGACCAGAAGGACCTGGTGCGCTACCATGCCAGCTCCGGCACCACCGGAAAGCCTACGGTGGTAGGCTATACGAGACATGACCTGGACGTATGGCTCAACAACGTAGCCAGGATCGCCTGCATGGGCGGCGCCACGGCGGAGGATGTGGCCCAGATCTCCTTCGGCTACGGCACCTTTACCGGGGCGCTGGGGCTTCACGGCGGCCTGGAGAAGATCGGGGCATCGGTGATCCCCATGTCCTCGGGAAATACCAACAAGCAGATCATGTTCCTGCAGGATCTGGGTGTCACCCTTCTGGTGGCCACCCCCTCCTATGCGCTGCACTTAGGGGAGCAGATCCGGGAGCGGGGGCTGGACCCGAAGAAGGACTTGAAGCTCCACATCGGGCTTTTCGGCGGGGAAGGCATGACCGAACCCATGCGGGAGGAGATGCACAAGGTCTGGGGCGACCAGTTTGTCTGCACCCAGAATTACGGCATGAGCGAGCTCTGCGGACCGGGCGTATCCGGAGAGTGTACGGAGCTCTGCGGTATGCACATCAACGAAGACTGGTTCATCCCGGAGATCATTGATCCCAAGACGGAAGAAGTGCTGCCGCCGGGCGAACACGGGGAGCTGGTTGTGACCTGCCTGGGAAAAGAAGCCCTTCCGCTGATCCGCTACCGCACCGGAGACCTGACAAGATTGATGTACGAGCCCTGCAAGTGTGGAAGAACCACCTGCCGGATGGAAAACCTTTCCGGACGGGCGGACGATATGCTTGTCATCCGGGGCGTCAACGTATTCCCCACACAGATCGAGGAGGTACTGTTCAAGATCGCGGAGATCGGGCCTCACTATGAGATCCTGGTGGAGAGAAAGAACCGCCTGGATGTGATGACCATTACGGTGGAACTCATCGACGACCGCCTGCTGGACAGCTATGCACTTTTAAGCGAACTGGAAAAACGGATCAGATCCGCGTTGAAGGCACAGCTCGGACTTGCCACCCAGATCAGGCTGGTGGCGCCCAATTCCCTGCAGCGGTTTGAGGGCAAGGCAAAACGGGTCACAGATTTACGAAAGGATGGACTGTAAAATATGGCAGATAAAGTACTGATGCTGGGAAACGAAGCGATCGCCCGGGGGGCCTATGAGGCGGGAGTCAAGGTAAGCTCCGCCTATCCCGGAACCCCAAGCACGGAGATCAGCGAATTTCTCGTACAATACAAGGACGATATCTATGAAGAATGGGCACCCAATGAAAAGGTGGCCGCGGAAGTGGCCGTAGGCGCCAGCATCGCAGGGGTGCGTTCCATGGCCTGCATGAAGCACGTAGGACTGAATGTGGCGGCAGACCCGCTGTATTCTGTCTCTTATATGGGCGTCAACGGCGGTCTGGTGCTGGTTGTGGCCGACGATCCCGGGCTCTACAGCTCCCAGAACGAGCAGGACACCCGGATGGTGGCAAGAGCAGCCCAGATTCCGGTCATTGAGCCCTCCGACAGCGCGGAGGCAAAGGATTTTTTCAAGGCTGCGTTTGAACTCAGCGAACAATTCGACCGTCCCTTTATCTTCCGGACCACCACCAGGCTGGCCCACTCCCAGGGGCTGGTGGAGCTGTGTGGCCGTACAGAGCCGGAGGACAAGCCCTATGAAAAAAATATCCGCAAGCATGTGATGATGCCGGGAAACGCCAAATTCCGCCACGTGGAGATTGAGAAGCGAAACAAAGAACTTGCGGAAGAAGCAAATACATTGCCCATCAACCGGGTAGAGATGCAGGACACGAAGATCGGCGTGATCACCAGCGGAATCCCCTACCAGTATGTCAAGGAAGCGCTGCCGGAGGCGTCCGTCTTAAAGCTGGGGATGGTGAACCCCCTTCCTCGGAAGCTGATCGAAGAATTTGCCTCCAAAGTTGAGACTTTATATATTGTAGAAGAGCTGGATCCGGTGATCGAAGAACAGGTGAAGTCCTGGGGAATCCGCGCGGTCGGCAAGGAGATCCTGACCGTACAGGGCGAGTACAGCGCCAACATGCTGCGCAGGGCCATCCTCAAGGAGGAACCAAAGACGAAAGCGCCCGCAGAGGCACCCCAGCGTCCCCCGATCCTCTGTCCCGGATGCCCCCACCGCAGTGTCTACCATGTGCTCAATAAGCTGAATATGCACGCCGCGGGAGACATCGGCTGCTATACCTTGGGAGCGGTGGCGCCTTTAAGCGTGGTAGATACGACTATGTGCATGGGCTCCAGCATTTCCACGCTGCACGGCATGGAGAAGGCCAAAGGAAAAGAGTATGTCAAGAACTGGGTGGCAGTGATCGGTGATTCCACCTTTTTACATACCGGTGTAAATTCCCTGATGAACATGGTATACAATCATGCAACCGGGACGGTGATGATTCTGGACAATTCCACCACCGGCATGACCGGGCACCAGGATCATGCGGCCACCGGAAAAACCCTTCAGGGAGATCCTGCCCATGCCATTGATATCCCTGCATTGTGTCAGGCGGTAGGTGTGAAGCATGTGGTGACCGTCAACGCGTTTGACATCGGGCTTCTGGAAAAGACGGTCAAAGAAGAAACCGCCAGGGATGAGTTATCGGTCATCATTACGAAATCTCCCTGCGTGCTCCTGGATAAATCAAAGAAGCCGCTGTATACGGTGCATTCCGATGCATGCAAGAAGTGCGGGATGTGCATGAAGCCCGGATGTCCTGCCATGACAAAGGCAGAGGACGGTACCGTACGGATTGATGATACCATGTGTACCGGATGCGGGCTGTGCGCCGATCTGTGCAAATTCGGCGCCATAGAACTGGTAAAGGCAGGTGAATAGAGAATGGCAGTAAAAAATATCATGATCGTAGGCGTAGGCGGACAGGGAACCCTGCTTACCAGCCGTATCTTAGGAAATCTGACCATTGCGGGAGGCTTTGACGTGAAGCTCTCCGAGGTTCACGGAATGGCCCAGCGGGGCGGCAGCGTAGTGACCTTCGTGCGCTACGGGGAAAAAGTGGCGGAGCCCATCGTGGAGGAAGGGCAGGCGGACGTGATCATCGCGTTTGAACGCCTGGAAGCGCTCAGGTACGCGCATTTTCTGAAAAAAGACGGGGTTCTGATCGTCAACGACTGGCGGATTGATCCCATGCCGGTGGTGATCGGGGCGGCAGAATATCCGGAGCATATCCTGGAAAACCTGGAAAAAGAGCACAAGGTCTACAAGGTCAACGCCACGGAGGAGTCCAGGAAGCTGGGAAATCCCAGGGTATTCAACCTGATCGTTCTGGGGATCGCGGCGCAGCACATGGATTTTTCAAAGGAGCAGTGGTATGAGGTGATCGAAAAGACCGTTCCGCCCAAGACCATTGAGATCAATAAAAAAGCATTTGATGTGGGATATACACTCTAAGATAAAAGGCAGGTGAAACGAGAATGAAACAGATATCGGTTTTTGTGGAAAACCAGCCGGGAAGCCTGATGCGGGTCACCAACGCGCTTACGGAGGCGAAGATCAACATCCGCGCGGTTTCTTCCTTTGATGCGCCCGAGTTCGGCATCCTCCGTCTGGTCGTGGACCAGCCGGTTCAGGCCAAGGACTACTTAACCTCCAAAGGGTTTGTGGTACGGGTGCAGGATGTCATCGGCGCGGAGTTAAAGGATGAGAAAGGCAATCTGAACCAGATGCTGAAGATCCTGGCTGACGGGGAGATCAGCATCGGCTACATTTATTCCTTTGTGATCCGGGAGAACCGGGCGCCGGTCATGGTCCTCCATTCGGACGACAACGAGAAGGCACGGGCCGTATTGAAGGAAGCGGGGATCACGCTTGTGGACGATGAAGAACTATAATAATAAAGGAGCGAAGATGAGATGGCAGGAATTGCTTTAGAGAACTGGGTGGAACGGATCAGAGACCCGAAGATGGAATGCATGAGCAGGGATGAGATGGCTTCCCTGCAGAGTGAACGTCTGGTCAAGGTGGTAAAGAACGTCTATGAGCATGTGGAGTTTTACCATAACAAAATGAAAGATCTGGGGGTAGAGCCTGGAGATATCAAGGGGATCGAAGATATCGGCAAGCTTCCCTTTACGACAAAGGAGGACCTGCGGGAGAATTACCCCTTCGGACTGCTTGCGGTTCCCAAGCGCGACGTGGCCCGTGTACAGGGGACATCCGGAACAACCGGGAAGCTGACGGTCGTGCCCTATACCCAGAATGATGCGGACCTGTGGGGAGAATGTGTGGCCAGGTGTCTGACCATGGCCGGATTGACGGCGGATGATATCATCCATGTCTGCTATGGATACGGACTGTTTACCGGAGGACTTGGACTGGATTTCGGCGCAAAGGCGCTGGGAGCCATGGCGCTTCCGATGTCCGCGGGAAATACCAAGCGCCAGATGATGGTCATGGAAGACCTGGGAGCTACCGCATTTGCCTGTACGCCGTCCTATGCGCTGTACCTGGCGGAATCCATGCAGGAGGCAGGCGTGGTAGACCATATGAACCTGAAGGCCGGAATCCACGGAGCAGAGCCGTGGACCGATGAGATGCGCAAAAAGATCGAGGGCATTTTACATATCAACTGCTTCGATATCTACGGTCTGTGCGAGATTCTCGGACCGGGCGTGGCGCAGGACTGCATCCACCACAAGGGGCTTCATATCCATCATGACTATTTCTATCCGGAGGTACTCAATCCGGCGACCCATGCGCCGTGTGCCGACGGGGAGACCGGAGAGCTTGTATTTACCACGCTGACCAAGGAAGCCATGCCCCTGTTGCGGTATCGGACCAAGGATCTGACCAGCATCACCTATGAGACCTGCGAGTGCGGAAGAAAGACACCAAGAATCTCCAAGTTCACGGGACGTACCGACGACATGAAGGTGATCCGCGGCGTCAACGTATTCCCGACGCAGGTTGAGACCGCGCTGCTGAGCCTGGGCGGAGCCGTTGCGAACCATTATATGCTCATCGTGGATCGCGTGAACAACATGGATGTATTGACCGTTATGGTGGAAGTGGACGAGAGCATGTTCTCCGACGAGATCAGGAAGCTGGACGCGCTCAGGGACAAGATCGGCGGAGTCCTCAAGCAGGCGCTGGGCGTATCGGTGCGGGTAAAGCTGGTAGAGCCCAAGACCATTCAGAGAAGCGAAGGAAAGGCCGTTCGTGTCATTGACAACCGGACGATGTAAGAGGAAGTTACACCGCCACTAAGCTCGAAAATACCTCACTAAGTGGGCGGGTAATTATAACTCGTATGTAAGCGCCTAAAAAACAGGCGCTAAATACTCATAATAGGAGGGAAGCGCTGTGGGAATTACGATTCAACAGTTATCAGTTTTTTTGGAAAACAGGGAAGGACGTCTGGACGAGGTGCTGGCGGCCCTTGGAAATAACGATGTCAATATCGTGGCGCTGAGCCTGGCGGATACGTCGGATTACGGCATGCTGCGGATGATTGTATCCGACCCAAACAAAGGGCGGGCCGTGCTCAAGGAAAACGGGATCACCGCCATGCTGACCGATGTGGTGGCGCTGCGGGTGCCCCACGAGAGCGGGTCGCTTGCCAAGGCCATGCACGCCATCGTGGAAGGGGAAGTGAACGTGGAATATATGTATGCTTTCGCAAACGGCGCGGACGCCTCAGCCGTCCTGAAATGCGACGACCCGGGCAAGGTCGTGGATATCCTGCGGGGCAGCGGCTTTGACGTCTGGGAGGCGTCGGAGGCTTATGTATCGAATATCAGGCAATGATGTTTTACAGAAGAGCGGACCGCAGATCGGCCCGCTCTTTTACTTATAGGAAACTTCGTCTCCTGCAAAACAAAAAACCTTGGGGGAACCGCACTGCGGTTTTTCAAGGAAAAAGAACCGGAATCAAATCCGGTTCTTTTTCCTAATCACATTTTCTGTATTGCTTTTAAAATATTAATTCCAGGCTAATTTATATATTAAAAGGTACAATCGAAATTCTGATTAAAGTTTTACTACGTTTGTTGCTTGAGGTCCCTTTGCGCCTTCTGTCACTTCAAACTCGACAGACTGGCCTTCTTCTAAGGATTTGAACCCATCTGTAACAATCCCTGAATAATGTACAAAAACATCGTTCCCCTCAGAGTCAGAGATGAATCCATAACCTTTTTGGTTGTTAAACCATTTTACTGTACCTGTCATTGTGTTGCCCTCCATATAATGAAAGTAATATTGTGTCTGTATTATTGCTAATGGAAATCAATAATACTTACATAACATAGCATATTTGGCAGTGAAAGTCAATGAATTTCTGCGGATTCGCCCGATTTAAGCGGTTTTCTACGAATGTCTACGTTATTTTACTGAAAAAACACTACCCCATGAGCTGTAAAAGGATCTGAATGATCCAGAACAGGGAAAAAAGGGCCACACCCGCATTCAAAAATGCGGCGGACATCAGCTTCCTTTTCGGCAGGGGAAGTTCTGCGGGCTTTAGCTTCATTTTCCGGAAATGGACGGCCAGACATACGATGCCGGTGATCAGAAATCCGAGCACGGCCAGGCTGTAGAGCCCGAACAGCATCAGCCCCGGGAGATGCTCTGAGACTACACCCATCAGCGCCCCCATATCCCCGGATGCGGAAACTGCGATCAGTTCTTCATAGGCAGCGGATTTGAGCAGGAAGACGCTGGCTACGGAGCCTAAGAAATTCACCGCCATATGCATGCAGATGCTGTAGCGTATCTTTCCGGTCTTTACATAGATAAATCCCCAGAATATTCCCAGCCCGAACGCATAGGCAAACTGGTTCAGATTGCCGTGGAACAGTCCGAAAAAAATTCCCGAAAAAAGGACGGCTGTTTTTTCACCGTATTTTACGGTACGGTCTATGAGCAGTTTGCGGAAAATCAGCTCCTCGAAGACAGGGGCGCAAAGTACCATGATGACCAAAGCGGTCCAGGGACTGATGTCCGTCGCGATATCCACCAATGCGTTGTCCACAGGGGATCCCTTGACCATGCCGATGACAAAAGTCAGCCCCAATCCTACAAGGTTCCCAAGGTACATAATGGCATAGCACATGAAAAACGCAGTCAGCCACTGCAGGAATGTTATGGGGTGCTTTTCCACGGAAACGGCCGGCACCCGCCGGATCAGAAGCATCATCAGCGGCATGGAGATGAGATACATGGGAACGGTGCTGATGAGAAGCCAGACATCCGTATCATAGATCCCGGTGAGAGGAAGCCTTTCAATGAGGAAGACTTCGGCATACTGTACCCCGAATATGAGCAGTGTCCCGAAAAAGTACATCAGGCCCAGGCTGTTGAAGTGCCGCCGGATTGGTTTTGTTTCAAATTCCATAAGTAATTGACCTCTTTTCTGTTTTAGATTGTTTGTTCTTCTTTTTTCAGTTCCGCGCTGACCTTCCGGTACAGGAATACAGACAGCAAAAACGCAAAGACATCCGCCGCGGCCTGGGCCGACTGGATGCCTGCAAGCCCAAAAATCCTGGGAAGAATCCAAAGGATAGGGATAAAGAACAGCCCCTGCCTGGCGGAGGCAAGCAGGGAAGCATAGAATGTCTTTCCCATGGTCTGGGTCATCATATTGTTCATCACGATCCAGCCGTTGAGCAAAAGCGTGGCGCACTGGAAGCGCACGGCCACCGTCCCGATACCGATGACCTCCGGGTCGTCCCGGAAGATCCCGATCAGATGTCCGGAAAGCAGAAAGCCGAGAATCGCCAGGGCAAGCAGAAATACGGTAGAAACCTTCACACAGAACCAGAACGCCTCCCGGACCCGGCCGTATTTTTTCGCACCGTAGTTGAATCCGCAGACCGGCTGGAAGCCCTGGCCGAACCCGATCAATGCGGAAATTGCGAACATGAAGATCCTGCTCACCACGGACATTGCGGCAATGGCCGCGTCGCCGTACGGATTGGCGGCAATGTTTAAAGTCATGGCGGCAACGCTTCCTAACCCCTGTCGGAACAGGGACGGCAGTCCCCCTCCGGCGATCTCCCGGAAACGCTCCCGGTTCCAGCGGAGATTTTTCAGACGGATGGGGATGCATCCGGAAAAACGGACTCCGGCAAGGAGCAGGAAAAAGCTGATGAGCTGGCTGATCACGGTGGCAAGGGCCGCCCCGGAGATCCCCATCCCGAAGCCGAAGATCAGGATCGGGTCGAGCAGGATATTGAGAACTGCCCCGATGCCCACACCGATCATGGCGTAGAATGCATTTCCCTGAAAACGGATCTGGTTATTGAGGACAAACTGGGCGGTCATCCAGGGCGCGCCCACAAGAATGATCCTGAGATATTCCCTGGTATAGGGCAGAATGGTGTCCGTGGAGCCAAGAATCCGGGACAGCGGCGTAAGAAACAAAAGGCCCAGTACCAGCACCAGAACGCCCAGGAACAGGCCGGAAAAAAATCCGGTGGCCGCAAGTTCGCCGGCCTCATCGTTCTTCTGAGCCCCCAGTTTCCTGGAGATGGAATTGCCGGAGCCGTGCCCGCAGAAAAATCCCAATGCCTGAATGACCGCCATCACAGGGAAGGCGACCCCTACCGCGGCTGTGGCGCTGGTTCCGAGCCTGCCTACAAAAAAAGTGTCCGCCATATTGTAAAACGAGGTAATCAGCATGCTGATGATCGTCGGTACCGCCAGCTTCCCGATCAGCCCGGGAATCGGTGCTTCGGTCATCATCCGGTATTTTTCATCCTGAGTCATGGTATACTGCAATGAAAGCACTCCCTTTCCTTGTATAGATATTCTGCAGATCTATCATACAGTTATAAATATTCTATCAAACTCTCCGAGTTCTGGCAACTGCCAGCTACTGTGAACAATAACACATATTAACAACCTCCGGAACCCTGTTTTTTTAAACCGCTTGACAGAAGTCTGAAATCGTACTATAATCACATAGTGTGATTTAGTATGATTTCGGACTGAGAGGTGATAATCAAAGATGAAAATAAAACAGGAAAAAGCGCTGAAAGAATATAATTCCCTCTGGCGGGAGATTGATATGCTGTGGCATGAGATCGCGCGGAAGGCGGGGGTGTCTGACAGCGCCCATGCCATACTTTTCGCGATTCTGGAGCTGGGAGAGGGGTGCCTTCAGAAGGACATCTGCGGCATGTGCTCCATCAGCAAGCAGACCATCCATTCCTCCATCAAAAATCTGGAAAAGGCCGGCCTGATCGTGTTCGGGCAGGACAGCGGAAAGGAAAAGAGGGTGTATCTCACCCCCCAGGGAAAGGCATTTGCCAGAGAGCGGATACTGCCCTCCGCGGATGCAGAAAACCAGGTATTCGCGGAGATGTCCAAACAGGAAAGCAGCGAGCTGCTCCGGCTGACCGAGCTGTACCTGGTGAGGCTCCGTGAGAAGATCAACGAGCAAGAAAAAAACAGGAGGAAAACATGAGAATACAATTATCAGACCATTTTACTTATAAGAGACTGCTTCGTTTTACGATTCCGTCCATCATCATGATGATCTGCACGTCGGTGTACAGCATCGTGGACGGACTGTTCGTGTCAAACTATGTAGGAACTACGCCCTTCGCGGCCTTAAACCTGATGATGCCGCTGCTTATGGGGATCAGTACCGTGGGATTTATGATCGGGACCGGCGGAAGCGCGCTGGTAGCGATCAAGCTGGGGGAAGGGGAGCGGGAAAAGGCCAACGCATATTTTTCCATGCTGATCTATATCCTCATCGGCGTCGGGCTTGCGGTGGCTGTCACCGCCTTTCTTTTGATGCGGCCCATCGCCTATGCCATCGGCGCCACCGATGCTATGATCGAATACTGTGTGCTCTACGGAAGGATTCTGTGCGTCTCTCTCACGGGATTCATGCTGCAGATCGCGTTCCAGAGCTTTTTTATTGTGGCGGAAAAACCGGAATTGAGCCTGAAGATGTCCCTCATCTCGGGTATCACCAATGTGATCCTGGACTACCTGTTCATCGTGGTGTTCGGCTGGGGGCTTGCAGGCGCCGGGGCGGCCACGGCTGCGGGGGAGATCATAGGAGGATTGGGCCCCATCCTTTATTTTTCACGGGAAAACAACAGCCTGCTGCGGCTAGGGAAGCCCTGCTTCGACGGCAGGGTTCTGCTGAAAACCTGCACCAACGGTTCCTCGGAACTGATGACCAACATTTCCTCCTCCATCGTCAATATCCTGTACAATTACCAGCTTATGCGCCTGGCCGGTGAAGACGGTGTGGCGGCCTACGGGGTCATCATGTACGTAACCTTTATCTTTGCGGCGGTGAATATCGGGTATTCCATCGGAAGCGCGCCTGTGGTCAGCTACAACTACGGCGCCGGAAACCAAAAGGAATTGAAAAATATTTTCCGCAAAAGCGTTGTGGCCATCGGCAGTGCGGGAATCACCATGACGATCCTGGCCGAGCTGCTTTCTTACCCCATGACCCGGGTATTCGTAGGATACGACCCGGACCTTTTTGCCATGACCTGCCGCGGATTCCGGCTGTACGCCCTTTCCTTCCTGTTAAGCGGTACCAATATCTGGGGCTCCGGCTTCTTTACCGCGTTGGGGGACGGGGGAGTTTCCGCGCTTATTTCCTTTTTGCGTACGCTTTTGTTCCAGGTGTCGATGGTATTGCTTCTGCCTGTTTTCCTGAAGCTGGACGGGGTCTGGCTGGCCATCGTGGCCGCGGAATCGCTGGCATTATTTGTGACAGCCGTATTTTTGACAAGAAAACGGAAAAAATACCACTATGCGTAATGAACGTTTTCAAAAGGAGAGTATGGTATGAGCAACCGTTTAAAAGACCAGAGCAGCCCTTATCTGCTGCAGCATGCCGAAAACCCTGTGGACTGGTATCCATGGGGGGACGAGGCATTTGAAAAAGCCTCAGGGGAGGATAAGCCGGTGTTTCTGAGCATCGGCTACAGCACCTGCCACTGGTGCCATGTGATGGCCCATGAAAGTTTCGAAGACCCTGAGATCGCCGGGATTCTGAACCGGTATTTCGTGTCCGTCAAGGTGGACCGGGAGGAACGGCCGGATATTGACAGCGTTTACATGGAGGTCTGCCAGGCCCTGACCGGAAGCGGCGGATGGCCCATGAGTATCTTCATGACAGCCGGCCAGAAGCCTTTTTTCGCAGGCACCTATTTTCCGGCCAGGGCACGATACGGCGCCGTCGGGTTTTCGGACCTGCTGCTTGCCATTGCCCGGCAGTGGAAGAGCGGCAGATCCGACCTGCTGCGCTCTGCAGAGCAGATCCTTTCCCATATTCAAAGCCCAAAAGACACAGAAAAGAGTTCCCTTTCCTGGGAACATGGCCGGAACCTGCCCGACGAGGCAGCGAAGCAGTTTTCACAGAGCTTTGATCCGGCCCACGGCGGATTCGGCCGGGCTCCCAAATTTCCCACACCCCACAATTTGATATTTCTCACCTTGTACGCCCGGGGCAGACAGGACGGAGCGGCGATGGCGCAGGTTCTGACCACCCTGGACAAGATGCGCAGAGGCGGGATCTTCGACCAGATCGGCTATGGGTTCTCGCGCTACTCCACGGACCCTTATTTTCTGGTGCCCCATTTTGAAAAAATGCTCTATGACAACGCGCTTTTGATTCTGGCGTACACCGCCGCGGCCAAAGCAAAAAACAGCCGGGAGCTGCTGGATACGGCGGAAAAAACCGCGGATTATATTTTCCGGGAAATGACCGGAGCGGAAGGAGAATTTTACTCGGCCCAGGACGCGGACAGCGGCGGGGAAGAGGGAAAATATTACGTCTGGAGCCGTGAGGAAATCTGCCGGGTTCTGGGAGATGAAAGGGGCGCAAAGTTCTGCGCGTATTTCGGGATCACGGAGGAAGGGAATTTTGAAGGCAGGAATATCCCCAACCTGCTGAACGGCAATTCCCTCCGGGACGGATTTGACAAAGAGAAGAAAGCACTGTATGATTACCGTAAATGCCGGGAGGCCCTTCATCTGGACGATAAGGTTCTGACCGCGTGGAATGCCCTGATGATCTGCGCTTTGTCCGTGCTGTACCGGGCCACGGGCTCTAAGCGTTACCTTCAGGCGGCAGAGCGGGCACACCGGTTCATTGAACAAAATCTTTCAAAGGGCAGCCGGCTCTACGTGAGCTGCCGGAACAAGGTGCGGTCCGTAAAGGGATTTCTGGATGACTACGCCTTCTACACGGCCGCATTGCTCTGCCTCTACGAGGCTTCCGGAAAATCTCTCTATCTGGAACGTGCAGAGCAGATCTGCGGCGAGGCAAGGAGCCAGTTTGAAGCCGGGGAGGGAGGCTTCTATCTGTACGGACACCAAAACAGCCCGCTGATCACCAGGCCAAAGGAGAGCTACGACGGGGCGCTGCCCAGCGGAAACTCTGTCATGGCCTACTGCCTGGTCCGGCTTTCACAGCTTACCGGCGATTCCGGGAGCTCTGCCGGGGCGGGGGCAGGTGGCAGCCGTAAAAGGGCAGATGGGCCGGAAAACCATGCCGGGGCGGATACCGGTGACTGCCTGGCAAAGACCGCAGATCGGAAACGTGATTACCGGCAGGCGGCAGAGAAACAGCTTCGATTTATGGCAGGGGAAGCGCGGCAGTACCCCATGGGATACAGTCTGTTTCTCACCGCCTGGCTTCTGTACGAAAATCCACCCCAGGAAATCACCGTTGTGCTCTCAAAAGAGGACTCTCCTGAGGAGATTATGGCAAGGCTTCCGCTCTGCTCGAATGTGAAAATCTATGTGGATAATGTGGAAAATGCAAGAATAACGGAAAGTGTGAATTGTGTGAAAAGTGTGGATAACTTTTCGGGCAGCCGGGGCAAAGCGTCCCCAAGGATTTCCGAGAAAATAAGTCCTGACCGGGAAATGCCGGATTCATCAACCTTTGAGAGACTGCCCCCGTGTCCGGACGGATACACACTGTTAAATGGAAAGACGACCTATTACGTGTGTAAAAATCACACCTGTTATCCACCTTCCAACCAGATTCCGGGATGAAGAAAATGAAGAAAAGCATTCTGTGCTCATAGGGACACCATTTTTTTTTGATTTCGAGCAGTCCGGTTCCCTCAAAATGTTTCCGGAAGGATGGTCGGTCATCCTGAAAAACGGAAAAAATCAGCAGATTGTATACAAGTATACGCTACAATACCCATTATGGCCATTCGGCCATTTCATGAAGTATACAAAAGAAGGAGGACGCAGAAAATGGATATCAAACTGCATTATACGGAACAAGGGGAGGGCGACCCTCTGATCCTGCTCCATGGAAACGGGGAGGATGGAACCTATTTTGTCCATCAGACATCCCATTTCTCGAAAACACGCCGGGTCATCGCCGTAGATACCAGGGGCCACGGAAAGTCCCCGAGGGGAACGGCCCCTTTTGGCATCCGGCAGTTTGCGGAGGATCTGCGTGCCTTTCTGGATGAACTTCAGATCGAGCAGGCAGATATTCTCGGATTTTCCGACGGCGGAAATATCGCGCTGACCTTTGCCATCCTCTGTCCCGAGCGGGTCAGGCGGCTGATCTTAAACGGAGCCAATCTGAATCCAGGGGGCGTAAAGCCCTCTGTCCAGATCCCCATCGTCATAGGATACCATATTACCTCCCTGTTCGCAGGAAAGAGTGCGAAGGCCAGAAATCATGCGGAACTCCTGGGGCTGATGGTTCATGACCCGGATATCGGGACAGAGGAGCTAAAAAAAGTCCGGGCAAAGACGCTTGTGATCGTGGGCACAAAGGATATGATCCGCGAGTCCCATACACGGCAGATTTATGATCATCTGCCAGATGCCAGGCTTGTGATCCTGCCGGGGGATCATTTTATCGCAAATAAGAACCCTGACAGATTCAACCGGGCGGTGGAAGCATTTTTAAGGGAGTGAATGAGGATGAAGATTTTACTGACAGCCATCAATACGAAATATATCCATTCCAACCTTGCGGTCTTCAGCCTGCGCGCCTTTGCCCTGCAGGAGAGGAAGGAGTATCAAACGTGCGTGGAGATTGCGGAGTATACGATCAACCAGCAGGTGGATGAGATCCTCATGGATCTCTATGTCAGGCAGCCGGAGGTACTCTGCTTTTCCTGCTATCTGTGGAATATCGTGTATGTGGAGCAGCTTGTTAAGGAGCTTAAAAAAGTCCTTCCGGATACAGAAATCTGGCTGGGCGGGCCGGAGGTTTCCAGCCATCCCAAACATGTGCTAAAGCGGATGCCCCAGGTTCGAGGCGTGATGTGCTGGGAAGGGGAAGAGACTTTCCTGGAGCTGGCAGACTATTACCACGGCAAGATCCATTCGCTGAAGGAAATCCACGGGATCGTGTATGCACAGGCAGGAGAAATCGCGGAAAATCCAGCCCGCCGGGTATTGGATCTGAACCGGGTCCCCTTCGTATACCATCCCGAGTTTTCTGTCGATTCCGGGACACCTGGAAGGGACAGGGAGGAGATGGAACGCTTCCGCAATAAGATCCTTTACTATGAGTCCAGCCGGGGGTGCCCTTTTTCCTGCAGTTACTGCCTTTCCTCCATCGACAAATGCCTGCGGTTTCGGAAGCTGGAGACGGTTCAAAAGGAGCTGCAGTTTTTCATTGACCGGGAGGTTTCTCAGGTAAAGTTTGTGGATCGGACGTTCAACTGCCGCCATGACCATGCATTTGCCGTCTGGTCCTATCTGGCGGAGCATGACAGGGGAAAGACCAATTTCCATTTTGAGGTGGCCGCGGACCTGCTCAATGAGGAAGAGCTACGGCTGATCGCATCCATGCGCCCGGGACTGATCCAGTTGGAGATCGGGGTTCAGTCCACCAATCCCAAAACCCTGGGGGCGATCCGCCGGAACATGAATTTTGAGAAGGTGCGGGCCGCAGTCAGCTATATTCATGCCTGCGGAAACATCCATCAGCATCTGGATTTGATCGCCGGGCTTCCCCACGAAGATATAAAAAGCTTTCAGAAGTCATTTAATGATGTCTACGCGCTGCATCCCGAACAGCTCCAGCTTGGATTTCTGAAGGTGCTCAAAGGGGCATGCATGGAAGAACAGGCCGGAAACTACCGGCTTCTTTACCAGGACAGACCGCCTTTTGAAGTCCTCTCTACCAGATGGCTTTCCTATGGGGATGTGATCCGGCTCAAGGGGATTGAAGAGATGGTGGAGGTCTATTACAACAGCGGGCAGTTCGTACATACGATGGAACGCATGGAGCAGGCTTTTCCGGATGCGTTTACCATGTATGACCGGCTCCGTGCGTATTATGAAAGGCACTGCCTTCGCGGAGTCAGCCATTCCAGGGTCAGAAGGTACGAGATCCTGCTGGATTTTGCGGCAGAGGAAGACGGGGCGCAGACAGACGCCTACAGGGAACTGCTGACTTATGACCTGTATCTGCGGGAAAATGTAAAGAACCGGCCCGCCTTTGCCGGGAGCCCGAGTGTCACGAAAGAGGAGGAGACAGCCTTTTACCGGCAGGAAGCGGCGGAACACCGCTATCTCTTGGAATATGAGCAGTATGACAAGAGGCAACTTCGGAAAATGACGCATCTGGAGCGGGTGAATGGGGAAATTCTTTTGTTTGATTACCAGAACCGCAGTCCATTGACGAACCAGGCGGCGGTGTACCGCGTATCCTTACCGTCTCGGTTCTGAAAGGTCAAAAGGGGCGGGCTTTGGCCTGCCTCATTTTTCCGAACGGGAGATGCTTTGGCAAGGGGCGATACTTTTACATTTTTAATCGTAACACGGACATCCAGTTTTCGGGGAATTCCATTCTCCATAGAATCGTTTCATCGGGAAGATATTTTTTTATACAATGTTTCAGCTCTTTGTGCTATATATGACGAAAGGCTCCCACAGGAGCCTTCCGGACCGAAGGCTTCACAAGTTTCTCCGGTACGATCACTGAACACAATATAACAAAAAAAAGAGGCTTTGTCAACCACTTCGATTCCTATTCAGTATATGCAGACAGGAAAAAAATACACACGTTCTTTCCCCGAAGCTGCAAATTTATTAAAAAAAATAATAATTTATGTAACGAACCCTCGTTTTTTCGGATATATAGAGGAGAATACAGATGACCGGTTCACGCGGTGCTGCATGCCCGTTGGGGGGCGGCCCTGATGTATTCTCTGGATACGAATACGGCAGACGTACCGGCCGGACATCTGCGGGTTCCGTTTCGAAGGAGGTGAGCGCCCTGAAAGAGATTGAAAAAGCCTATACAAAGCATGCAAAGGACGTATATCGGTATCTGTTAAGCCTGTCCCACGACGAAGATCTGGCGGAAGAGCTGACGCAGGAGACCTTTTTCCGGGCCATGCGCACCATCGACCGTTACGACGGAAGCTGCAAGCTGTCGGTGTGGCTCTGTCAGATTGCAAAGCACCTCTGGTATCAATGGCTCGACAAGCGTTCCCGCTGGAATCAGGTGGAGCTTACGGAGGATGTGCCCTGTCAGGAATCACCGGAGAAAGCCACCCTGCTTTACATGGAAAAGACCGCGCTGTACCAGGCAATCCACACCCTTCCCGATCCGATGCGGGAGCTGGTCTATCTGCGGCTGACCGGAGAATTTTCCTTCGCGGAGATCGGCAGAATCCTGGGAAAAAGTGAAAACTGGGCGCGCACCACATTTTACCGGGCAAAACAAAAAATCATAGAAGAAATGGAGGCAGAGAAATGAAGTGCTGCATTGTAAAAGACCTGCTGCCAGGCTATATCGACGGTCTGACCAGCGAAGAGACCAATGAAGAAGTGAAAATACATCTGGAAAACTGCAGCGCCTGCAACACGATTTATAGGCAGATGACAGAAGAAATCCCCGTGGAAATACCGCCGGCGGAAGAGGAGATTGATTTTCTGAAAATGTTAAAAGAACGTATGCACCGGAAATACGTGATCGTCGCCCTTTCCACCTGCGCCGTGCTGATCGGAACTACTATATTTCTCAAAGATTATAAAATTCCGGTTCCCTATGACTCCGCCTGTATGACGGTGGAAGTGTTTGAGGCTGCATATGTGCCCAACCAGTACGGCCTTCGGGAATGGCAGTATCAGGATCTGACGGCCGGGCGGAAAACAGATGCTGATCAGACAGCTTCGGAGCCGGACGCGGCCGAAGGAGAGGAAACAGGGACGCAGGATTCGGAGGCGGCTGCTTTGAAACCGGACACGGGCAAAACAGAAGCTTCCGGGGAATATGAAACCAGGGAGAGACTATGTTTTGTCCTGAATCTGTCAAAGGAGCAGCAGAGGACTCTAAGGATCAATGATTTCACATCCCAAGGCCGGACGATCCAGCGGAACGGCAAGACTGTAAGGGTCGTGTATTACTGTTATACCAAAACGCTGTGGAACAGTCTGCTTTCGGATAAAAACACCTTTGTCAATGCTATGATTTCCGAGGGAGCCGTCTATGAAGAGCATCTTTTCCGGAATGCCAATACAGACGATCAGCCGATCCAACGGGAGATTTACTATCTGCCGAGCGTAAAAGGGTTTGACCATCTTTCGGACGAAGAGTTTGACGCACAGAGGGAAGGGGCCGAACTGGTCTGGAGCGGAGTCATTTAAAGAATAGGATGCCTGCTGAAACGGGACATCAGGACGCGTTTTTCGCAGGCAGGATTCAAATTTGTAATTCGGACGTTTAGACGTGGAAAGGAGAAGTAGAAATTATGTTTTACGGAATTTACTTAGCGGGAATTATTTTCTGGATTCTGAGAGGAATTGGAGGTGGGTTTGGAACACTGCTGAATTATATGGACGGGTTCACCGGGATGTTTGTTCTGGTTCCCTGTGTGCTGATTTTATTCTGCACCCAATCCTTCAAAGCGTTCGGAAGGGCCTTCCTGTTTGCGTTCGGCAAAAGGGACGGTTCCGTTGTTTCATACAGGGAAAGCCTGCTGGCGGTTAAAATGGTGATGGGAATCTCCGGTCTGTTTGGATTCCTGGGCTTTCTCATAGGAATGAGCTCCAGCATTCGTTCGATGGAAGACCTTTCGTCCATCGAATCCCTGGGCTGGCTCACGCTGGATCTGTCGGTGGCTATAATTTCATTGGTCTATCCGCTGCTGATCTGTGTCATCCTGCTGCCGGTCTGCTTTATGCTGAAAAAACATCTGACGAACAACCTTTGAGCATTCTTTTTTCTTGAATTTCACATTCTGCTGTGTTATGATATTATCGTCATATGTCGGAAACGGAGGTGGAGTCATGGCAAGGCCGGCACGATGCAGGAGAATTTGTTTTGAACCAAAGTATGACAGCTTTGCCCCCTGCGGGGCCAAAGGGACGGAACAGATTGTTCTGACAGTGGATGAATTTGAGGCGGTTCGGCTCATTGACCAGGAAAAGAGAACCCATGAGCAGTGCGCCGGACAGATGGGCGTTTCCCGCACCACGGTCACGGAAATGTACGAACGGGCCAGGTCAAAAATAGCGGACTGTCTGATCCATGGGAAGACACTTTGCATTTCCGGCGGCAATTATGCACTCTGTGACGGTTCGGCATGGAGATGCTGTGGAAAAAAATGCAGCAAGGCCGGGCAGGAGTCCGTACAGGACGCAGCCAGGCCGAAAAAGGAGGAAAACAGAAAAATGAAGATTGCAGTCACTTATGAAAACGGAACTGTATTCCAGCATTTTGGGCATACAGAGCAGTTTAAGGTTTATGAGATCCAGGACGGAAAGATTGAGAAGGCCCAGGTGGTCGGTACAGACGGAAACGGCCACGGGGCTCTGGCAGGGATGCTTTCGGCCCTGCAGGTGGACACGCTGATCTGCGGCGGAATCGGGGCAGGTGCGCAGAATGCGCTGGCAGAGGCCAATATCCGGCTCTACGGCGGCGTATCCGGCAGTGCGGACGAGGCGGTGGAAGCCCTCCTTGCCGGAACGCTCTCATTCAATCCGGATGTCCGCTGCAGCCACCACGAACACCATGGGGAAGGCCACAACTGCGGAACGAATCCCCATGGATGCGGCGGACATCACTGCGGAGGGCATGAAGGTTTCTGACAATGGGCTGAGCCTGTTTACAGAAGCTTCTGCAGGACATCCCATGTGATTTCAAAGGCGGCGCTGCCTGTGGCTTTCTCTGAATCCCGCAGGTTTGCCGCAAAGCAGCAGGTCTGTCCGTTTGGCCGTTCCAGAAAGCCTACGAACCATCCGTTTGCGTTTTTTTCATCTTTCCTTCCTGTGCCGGTCTTTCCGTACAGCGTTCCCGCAGGTGTTTCGGCCAGGAACAGCGCCTCTTTCACGGCACGGAGATTCTCCTCCTGAAACCCCCATTTATTTTCCAAAAGGCCGGACAACAGAACGACCTGTTCTACCGGAGAGATCTTCAGGGACGAGCCTGTCCAGTAAGAGCTGCTCCCGCCGGCCAGATCCCGGTTTCCATATCCGATCCGGTCGTAATAGCGATACAGCGCCGGAAGGCCGGTCTGCCCATCCAAATCCTGGAAATACCAGTTTACGGAGTTCTCCATGGCCGTCCTCAGAGTCTGATCCTGATTCCAGGCAGCAAAGGGCTGCGGGCTTCCATCCCATGTCCGGGCGGTGGAACCAGGCGCAATGACCCCTTCCTCCAGGGCAAACAGGGCGCTGTAAATCTTGTATGTGGATTCCGGCGATACACGCTGCTCACAGAGTTCTTTGTTATAGATCTGAAAATGGTCACCGGCTGTATCGTAGAATACAAAAGCGCCGTTTATCCCGTCAAAATCTGAAGACAGGTCTATGGCTTCCCAGTCCCCGTCAGAGAGCCGGAACACCGGAGCGCCGCCGCCATAGGCCGTATACAGGGGGCTAAAGCCAAAAACAATCAGCAGCGTCAGAAGAAAGATTCCCATACTTTTGGCTTTTCGGGACAGGGAATCAGCCTGGTGATCCGCGATTTCCTGGATTCGCTGCCGAAGGATGTGCCTGCTCCCGCCGATGCCGGATACCGGAGAAAGGAACACGCCCCGGCGCATATGCCCCGCATATTTGAGGAGGGTGCGCCCGTAATCAGCCCCCAGTTCTTTTCCGATCACCTGGATGACGGCATGGTCGCAGGCCGCCTCACGGTCCCTGCCCATCCTCATGAATCCGTACCAGACCAGGGGATTGAACCAGTAAAAAATCTGCAGGATACATGCGGCCCCATTGAGCAGGGTATCCCGATTGCGGCAGTGCTGCAGTTCATGCAGAAGGATATAGCGGATTTCCTCATCTGAAAACCGGATGTCCAGATCCTGGGGAATCAGAATCTCCGGCCGAAGCCAGCCGTAGGAGACGGGGCTTTGAATCCCGCAGGAGGCGTACAGCCGAACCCTGCGCCTGATGCGAAGCTCCCCCATGCATGCCTGGAATCGGCCGTATAAAGCCGGTTCGCTGTCTTTCGTGACGGGTACCCCGTTTCTGCGCAGGCGGTAAATCCCGAATACCGTAACCATCAGAAACGCTGCTGCCGTAAGCATACCTGCGGCCCATACCCAGCCCCAAAGGGCGGCAAGCCACACATGGGAACCGGTGATCCCTGCGGAAAAATCCCGGATACCCAGGTCTAATGGCAGCAGATCCCTGCCCGCCGCCGCAGAAACGGCAGAGTCCGGCCCGTAAGCCGCCTGAGAGAAAAAAAGCCGGATTTCCCGGAAGATTTTTTCGGGCCAGGACAATTTATAGGGCACAAACGGCAGTGCAAGGGCAAGCAGAAGCGGCCCCCAGAGGCGATACTGCATGCTCAGCGTCAGATGGTTTTTCAGCCTCTTCTTTGCCACCAAAAAAAGCGCAAGCAGCAGGCTGATAAACAGATTGCAGATAAAAAAACGAACCGGAAAATTCATGGCCGTTCCCCCTGCTTTCTTTTGGCGTCCAGCAGGTCGTATAAATCCTGCAGTTCCCTGTCAGAGAGCTCCGAATCGGAGAGGAAGGCGGAAAACATCGTCCCCACCCTGCCATCGTAAAAACGGTCGAGAAAATGGTGGTTCTCCTGCTCCAGATAGCTGCTTTGGGAAATCAGCGGAAAATAATGGTACATCCGTCCCCTTTGCTCATAAGAGACGGCGTGCTTGGCCGTCAGACGGGACAGCAGGGTATGGATGGTTTTCTGGTTCCAGTCGTGGGTCTGCCGCGCCTTTTCGCAGATCTCGTTGGTGCTGAGCGGATGCCTGGCCCAGAGGATTTTCATGATCTCATACTCCGCCTCTGAAATTTGCGGTAATTTTTCCATAGTGTATCTCCTTCATGCAGGGCTTGTGAGTCCCTGCTCCTGATCGTTTTCGTTGTACTCCATTGCCTTTCTATTATATAAAAAGCGCCGGTGTATTGCAAACGTTACTTTATTGACCGGACGCCGTGTGAACCAGTAACTTATATACGCAATGCTGTACTAGAGGATTGACCTTTTGGGAAATACCGATTAATATATTGTGTAAGTAAGAGGAACACAGATCAAATTTTGAGTATTGAGAAGGAGCAAATCTATGGAAGCACAGGAACATATGTTAAAAGTCAGGCTGATTTCCGAGATGGAAAAGGTACTTCCCACCCGGGAGCCTTCAGGGGACGGGGCGGTCAGCCGATGGAGCGTCCTGAAAGGGGAGAGGTCTTCCTTTCAGATCGCATACTATGGCGATGTGGAGCGAAAGCAGACGGGAACCATCCGGGTCGAAGCTCCCGACGGAATCTGCGTCCATGTAAAAAAAGTAGGGCTTTCGCCCTGCGCCTATCCATGCCACAGGGAGCGGGACGAGGGATATCTGACAGCAGAGCCTGGGATGTATCCGGACGTCCTGGAGGACATAACGGAATTTGGATTTCCGATTATTTCCGGCCAGTGGCGGAGCCTCTGGATCGAGGTGGAGACCAGTGAAACCACGCCGGCCGGCGAATACCCCATCGAACTCACACTGGAAAGCGCGGCCTGCGCGCCGGGGATGAAGCCGCTGTCCGCGAAGATAGGCGTAACGGCGGAGGTGATCGACGCAGTGCTTCCGGAGCTGAACCTGATACATACGGAATGGTTCCACTGTGACTGCCTGGCGGACTATTACAAAACAGAGATATTCAGCGAGCCTCATTGGCGCATCATCGAAAACTTTGTGCGCCATGCGGTAAAACGGGGCTGCAATATGCTGCTTACGCCTGTATTTACACCGCCCCTGGATACGGCAAAAAATGGGGAACGCCCTACCGTACAGCTGGTGGATGTGACCGTGACCGACCAGGGGTATGCATTCGGATATGACAGGTTTGAACGCTGGGTAGACATGTGCAGGCGCTGCAAAATCAAGTATTTTGAGATTTCCCATCTGTTCAGCCAGTGGGGCGCCAAGGCGGCGCCTAAGATCGTCGCGAATGTAAATGGAGAGGAGCGAAACATCTTCGGATGGGAGACCAGGGCCTCCGGCAAAGAATACCGGGAATTTCTGCGGGCATTTCTTTCTTCTTTTACGGAAGAGATTGAACGGCTTGGGATCGGGGCGCAGTGCTTTTTCCACATATCCGATGAACCGGAGGAACAGGATCTGGAGTCCTACCTGGATGCCAAACATCTGGTGGAAGAGTATTTGTCCGGATACCGTATGATCGAAGCGCTTTCCAATTACGATTTTTATAGACAGGGGGCTGTAAAAGAGCCGGTATGCGCCAGCAACCATATTGAGCCGTTTCTGAAAAACCGTCCTCCCAGGCTATGGACGTATTACTGCACCGCACAGCATCTGGACGTTTCCAACCGGTTCATCGCCCTTCCGGGTTTCCGCACGAGAATCCTGGGCGTACAGCTTTATAAATATGCCATCGATGGGTTTCTGCATTGGGGATACAATTTTTATAACAGCGAGTTTTCCAGATATCCCATTGATCCTTATCAATGCACCGACGCGGACGGGGCGTTTCCTTCGGGAGATCCTTTTCTGGTATATCCGGGCAGGGACGGACAGCCGGTGGATTCCATCCGGTCCATGCTGATGGAGAGGGCCATGTCGGATCTGCGGGCCATGGACTGCCTGGAAACACTGACAGACCAAAAAACGGTGATGGAATGTCTGATGGAAGAAGCATACGGGGAGATCACCTTCACCGCCTATCCGCAGAATGCCTCCTACCTTGTGCAGGCCAGGGAAAAAATCAATGCCGCGATTCAGGCGGCAGTTGAAACTCAATCCAGGAAACCCCAGTCATAAATCAGAGCTTTGGAAAGGAGTATAGGGTATGTGTGATACGATGGATCTGCCGTTTGAAACTTATCTTCCTGTCTGGAACAAACTGACTGCCGCCCAGAGGCAGCAGATTTCCGGCAGCACGGCAAGGCGTACCGTGAAAAAAGGAACCATACTCCACAACGGCAGTATGGACTGTACGGGGCTGCTGATCGTGAAAAGCGGACAGCTTCGGGCCTATATCCTCTCCGAGGCAGGGCGGGAGATTACCCTGTACCGCCTGTTTGACCTGGATATCTGCCTGTTCTCCGCCTCCTGCATCATGCGCTCGATCCAGTTTGAGGTCACCATCGAGGCGGAAAAGGACACGGACCTGCTGGTCATTCCCGCCAAGATCTACAAAGGGATCATGGAGGAATCCGCGCCTGCGGCGAATTTTACGAACGAGATCATGGCCTCCCGTTTTTCGGAGGTAATGTGGCTTTTAGAACAGATCCTGTGGAAAAGCTTCGACAAGCGCCTGGCCGGATTTCTTCTGGAGGAAAGCGCCCTGGAAGGGACGGATTTTCTGCGGATCACCCATGAGATCATCGGCAGCCACCTGGGCAATCCCCGGGAAGTGGTCACCCGGATGCTCCGCTATTTCCAGAGCGAAGGGATGGTCCGGCTGTCCCGGGGAACGGTGGAGATTTTAGACCGGGGGAAGCTGCACGGACTCTGTACGGAATAATACATCTGGGAAAAACGGATTTCATCCAGGGCGAGCGTTTTAAGAAGGAGGCCATAGATACTATGGGACGAAAAAAGCTTCCGATAGGGATTGAATTTTTTGAACATTTTAAGAGAGATCATTTTTACTATGTCGATAAAACGGGATTCATCCGTGATCTGCTGAATACGAGAGGGAGTGTGAATCTTTTTACAAGACCCCGGAGATTTGGCAAAAGTCTGAATATGGATATGCTGAAGACTTTTTTCGAGATCGGGACAGATCCGTCTTTATTTGATGGCCTGGAAATTGCCGGGGAGAAGGAACTCTGTGAACAGCATTTGGGAAAGTATCCGGTTATCTCCATCAGCTTAAAGGATGTGGAAGGGCTGGATTTTCAGACAGCATGCGGCATGCTGGGGATTACGGCCGGCAAAGAAGCCAGGCGTTTTAAGTTTCTTTTGGAAAGCGATAAACTGATGCCGTATGAGAAAGAAAAGTTGATTCGCCTGATGAAGGGCGATTTCGAGAAAGAAATTGATCTCTACAACAGCCTTGGCTTTTTGACAGAATTGCTTTTTACGTATTACGGGATTCCTGTAATCGTTCTGATTGATGAGTATGATGTGCCTTTGGATAAGGCATACCGGCATGGGTATTATCCGGAGATGGTCGCGCTCATCCGTTCCTTATTCAGCCAGGTGCTTAAAACCAATAAATCCCTGTATTTTGCAGTGATTACGGGATGCCTGCAGATTGCGCGGGAAAGTATTTTTACGGGCCTGAATAACTTCAAGGTGCGGACGATCTCAGATGTGGATTTTGCGGAGTATTTTGGATTTACGGATCGTGAAGTCAGGGAAATGCTGCAATATTATGGGGTGGAAGACCGTTTTGCGGATGTAAAAGAATGGTATGACGGTTATCGTTTTGGAAATACAGATGTGTACTGTCCGTGGGACGTAATCAACCAGTGTGATAAAATGCGTGCAAAAAAGAACAGCCCTATGGAATCCCATTGGGAAAACAGCAGCAGTAACGCGATTGTAAGAGACCTGATTCAGGATTCCACGGACGCGGCACGAACGGAGATTGAAACATTGATTTCCGGAGGTTGTATTGAGAAGACTTTGATTCCGGAACTGACTTATACAGATCTGGACAGTGAGGATCAAGGCCTCCGGCAGTCCTATCTGTGGAGTGTTCTTTATTCCGCCGGATATCTGACAGATTCCGGGGAACCTGACGGCCGAATCCACAGACTGGTTATTCCCAATAAGGAGGTTCTCGGGATTTACCAGGACCGAATCTATTCATGGTTTCGGGTTAGAGTGACGGGCAATACAGAAAAATGGCAGAAATTCTGCACGGCTTTGGAGACAGGAAATGCAGAGGAAGTAGAACGGATATTCAACACGTTTCTGGAGGATTCCATCAGTATCCGGGATACCTTTGTCCGAAAGGAAATGAAAGAAAACTTCTATCACGGCCTTTTGTTAGGTCTGCTGACAGCAGAGGGACGATGGCTGGTCAGATCCAACGCAGAATCCGGCATCGGATATACAGATATTATGCTTGAGATCCCGTCAAAGGATATCGGCTGTGTTATTGAAGTAAAATACGCAGAAAACGGAGCGTTTGACAGTGCATGCCGTGAAGCAATGCATCAGATTGAAGATGGCAGATATGTGACGGCACTTAGAAACAACAATATGCAGATTATCCATAAGTATGGCATTGCATGCTGTAAAAAGAGCTGCAAAGTCCTGTACAGCAAGGAATAAACGCAGTCCATTTCTTGCTGTACAGGCCCTCCTGCTCTTTGGAGTATCTCATTTTCACATCTCAGTGCTCCATCCCGCAGGGCGCGGCAGTCTCTGTCAGGCGGCGGTCATGCATCACGGCGCTGTAGAACCGAAAGCCGCCGGAGAGGTTTCGGCAGGCAAAGCCGTATCCGGAGAGTATCCGGCAGGCAATATAGCTGCGCAGTCCGCTCTGGCACATAACATAGACCGGCTTTTTGTCTGGAATCTCTCCTAAGCGTTCCCGCAGCGCGTCCACGGGAATGTTTGCAAAGCCGTCAATATGTCCGTTCTCATATTCTTCCGGGGTGCGGACGTCCAAAAGGGTTACGCTTCCGTCGCGGGGCAGTTTGGCCACATCCCTGGGATGGAACTGCTTCAAATTCCCTTTTGCGATATTATCAATCATGAATCCCGCCATATTTACCGGATCTTTGGCAGAAGAATAGGGCGGCGCATAGGCCAGGTCAAGCTCTTTAAGCTCTGTAGCTTTCAGCCCTCCGTGAATGGCCGCGGCCAGCACGTCGATGCGTTTGTCCACGCCTTCATATCCGATGATCTGGCCGCCTAAAAGGCGGTACGTGCCTTTCTCAAAAAGGACTTTCATGGTCATCAGCCGGCCGCCGGGATAGTAGCCGGCATGGCTCATGGGGGAGAGGACCACTTGGTCGGTCTCAATACCGGCTGCCTTTGCGTTTCGCTCGTTCAATCCGGTGACAGCCGCCGTCAGATCGAATATTTTGATCACGGAGCTGCCCAGAGACCCAACGTAGCGGCTGTCTCCGCCGCAGATGTTGTCTGCCGCAATGCGGCCCTGTTTATTTGCGGGGCCGGCCAGGGAGATCAGGGCATCCTGCCCGGAAACGGCGTGTTTGACCTGTACGGCATCCCCCACCGCATAGATATCCTGCGCCGAGGTTTCCATCCGGTCATTGACCAGGATGCTGCCTTTGATGCCCAGTTTCAGCCCCGCATCCCGGGCCAGCCCGGTATCCGGGGTGACGCCGATGGAGAGCACCACCATGTCGGCATGAAGGGGCGCCTCGTCTTTCAGCAGGACATCCATACCTCCGTCTTTTTCCTCAAAGCCTTCCACCGTATGCCCAAGTATCAGCCGGACGCCGCGTTTCCTCATCTCGCCGTGGATGAAGGCGGCCATATCCGCGTCAAAGGGGGTCATAAGCTGCCTGGGCCGCTGGACAATGGTAACGTCCATCCCGGATTCCCGCAGGTTCTCCGCCAGTTCCAGGCCGATAAAGCCGCCCCCTGCCAGCACGGCAGATTTTGGCTGGTTCCGTTGGATGTAGTCCTTGATTCGGAAAGTATCCTCCACCGTCCGCAGGGTAAACAGCTTTTCCAGGCCAACGCCGGGAAGCCGGGGCTGGGTCGGTTTTGCTCCGGGAGAGAGAAGCAGCTTGTCGTAGCTCTCCTCAAATTCAGAGCCGTTTTCCAGATTGCGCACCGTGACTTTTTTCTCATCCGGATGGATGGCAATGACTTCATGGCGTACTTTCATAACGACCCTGAAGCGTGAGAAGAAGCTTTCCGGCGTCTGGAGCGTCAGATCCTCCGGATCTTCAATGACTCCGCCGATATAATAGGGCAGGCCGCAGTTTGCGTAGGAAACATACCCGGAACGTTCGAACACGATGATTTCCGCCTGTTCATCCAGCCTGCGGATTCTGGCCGCCGCGGTCGCCCCGCCTGCGACGCCGCCTACAATCACAATTTTCATATCACATCTCCACCTTTCCCGAATAGGAGGCAATGCCTCCGATATTTTTCACATTTTGATATCCCATTTTTATAAGCCGGCTGACTGCCTGGCTGCTTCTGCTTCCTGAGTAGCAGTATACAAAGACCGGGGTGCTTTTATCGCTGATCACGCCGGCTGCCTGCTCCAGAGACTGCAGCGGCACATTTCTGCTCTTGGGGACATGCCCCTCCCGGTATTCCTGCGGGGTGCGGACATCCAGCAGAACGGCGCCGGGGACGGCACTGTAATCCTTTAAGCCCTGATTGATATCAGGGGAACGTAAAAAATCGAATAAACCCATATGGTTGTACCTCCTGGTTGTTTGATGGATATAGTATAATGCATGGAATTGGAAATGACCGTGATGATGTCACAGAAGGATGGATCTCGGATCATCATCAAACTGCTTTTTATGAATATATGAATATTTCCATTGAATCGGCAATCCAAAATTGCTATACTATCCATATGCTGTGAAACGTCTAACGAAATCTGGAGGGGATTGGAAGGAGTCTATAAGCGATGGTGATGTGGAAAAAGAAACTCCCGATCGGAATTGAAAATTTTGAAGAACTCAGAAAAGAAGATTTTTATTATGCCGACAAAACAGGGCTTATTGTTGAATTACTTCGGAATTGGGGAGCGGTAAATCTCTTTACCCGTCCGCGAAGATTTGGGAAAACTCTGACGATGAGTATGCTGGAACGCTTTTTCTCATTGGATGGGGATAAGAGTATTTTTGATGGGCTGGAAATTTCAAAAGAAGCTTCGCTTTGTAAGGAATATATGGGGAAGTATCCGGTTGTTTCGATTTCTTTGAAAGGGATTGACGCGAGATCCTATGAGACGGCATATCAGATGGCAGTCCAAGTGATCATAGAAGCTGCCGCAAAGTTCTACTTCCTTTTAGACAGCGAAAAACTCAATGATCATGACAGAGCAGAATACGAACAGCTTCTGGATAAAAATATGAATGAAGGTATGCTTGGCATCAGCCTGAAACGGTTGTCAGGAATGTTGGAAAAACACTATGGTACAAAAGTGATTCTGCTGATTGATGAATATGATGTCCCTTTGGCAAAGGCACATGCGAATGGATATTATGACCAGATGATTTCTTTGATCCGAAGTCTGCTTGGAGAGGCACTCAAAACAAATAACAGCTTGAAATTTGCAGTACTGACAGGATGCCTTCGGATCTCGAAGGAGAGCATTTTTACCGGGCTTAACAATCTGAAGGTATTGACCATTGCAGACGAGCGTTTTGATGAGTATTTCGGTTTTACGGATACAGAAGTGAAAGAACTTCTGGAATATTATGGTGTATCGGATCATTATGAGACCGTAAAAAGGTGGTACGATGGATACCAGTTCGGAAATACGGAGGTGTACTGCCCGTGGGATGTGCTGAACCATTGCGACAGGATCAGAGACAGCCGGGATGCGCAGCCGGAAAACTACTGGATCAACACCAGCAGCAACGACGCGGTGAAGAGATTTATCCAGGAATCGGCAAATGCGGCAACAAAACGGGACATCGAACGTCTGGTAGCAGGGGAAACCATTATAAAGGAAATCCATCAGGAACTTACGTACCCGGAGATCTATCAGACGGTTGACAATATCTGGAGCCTGCTCTTTACAACCGGCTATCTGACCCAGCGCGGAAAAGCGGAGGGAAGGCAGATGAAACTGGCCATTCCCAATCTGGCAGTCCGGGATGTGTTTGTGACCCAGATTATGGATTTTTTCAAGGAGAATGTCCGGGAAGACGGGGATACATTGAACCGCTTCTGTGATGCCCTGCAGCATGGGGATGCGGAAACCGTTGAGCAGATTTTCGCAGAATATCTGCGGAAAACCATCTGTATCCGTGACACAGCCGTACGGACGGACATGAAGGAAAACTTTTACCATGGGATTCTTTTGGGAATCCTGGGCGTGAAGAACCGATGGGGTATCTCCTCCAACCGGGAGATGGGCGAGGGATACGCGGATATCCTTGCGGAACCGGACACCGGGGATATGGGAATTATCATAGAAGTAAAATATGCCCATGACGGAGATCTGGACGCAGCATGCAAAGAAGCCTTGAAACAGATCGAGTATACCAGATATGAAAAGGATCTGGAAGACGACGGGGTAGACAATATACTGAAATATGGAATTGCATGTTATAAAAAGCGGTGCAGGGTCTGGATTATGACAAAGAATTGGCAGCAATAAGAATTAGAGTAGAGAAATCAATACATCAGGATTGAGAGGAGTTCAATGCATGAAGAAGATTGTAGGAATTATTTTGGCGGTAATCGGAATTGTAACGGCAGCAATCAATCTGGTTTTTAAAGTGAATGGACAAACGTCCGTAGCCAGGTCGGTGTCTGTGATTGGTGGCGCAGACGGACCGACTTCCATTTTTCTTGCCGGAAAAGTAGTAGACACTTCAGCAGTGATAGGGATGGTTGTGGGGATCCTATTGCTTACAGCCGGCATTTTTATGATTGCAAGAAAAAAATAACCAGTTTATATAATAATTCTTTATCCCCTGTTTAAAATGGAACAGGCAATACTATGTGCAGAGCCTTACCTCTGCTTCGCACTGGCTTTTCTTCTCCAAAACAAACCACTGGTATTTATCGCTTTCGTCTTGGACATTATTCGATATTGGATGAAAATGAATTTGTTATATAGGCAACGGTTCTGACTGCCTGAAACAGGATTAAAAATGATTTATACATATTCAAGGGCTGTCGCATTAAGTAAATCTGATGCGACAGCCCACTTATATTTTGGCGTATTATTTAGCTTTTTGTCGTTACAATGCAGAGAAACAATGTAGAGTTCCTCATGGCTATGATATTTGTACACAGAAGTATTTCTGATTGGGTTATATAGAACACGAGAGACTGTAATAGAACGTGATTATCTGGTAAAAAAGTCTCAGGGTCAGAAAATTAGAAAAAAATCCAATTTTGGTTTTTCTGAATAAAAATGATGTATAGTAATGCTTGTAAGAAACAGTACTGTTTATAAAAATAAAAAAGTAAAGGAGAAAAACATTATGTTCAAAAAACAGATTCTCAAATTAAAACATGGAAAAAGATTGATTGGCGCAGGACTGCTTGGCTTGATGCTGATGGGATCAATAACGGCATTTGCCGGAAATACCAAAGATAGATATTATAGTGCAACTGTCGGTGCGAGCGGCTATTCTACGCCAGTCAGATCAAAGCTGGATTATACATCTTCATATATTTTACATGAAGGAGACAGAGCGGTATATGCAGGGGTTTACAGTGGAGGGGTGAATTACTCAGCCAATGGTAGTTCCTATTATGTGGCTGTGGGAACATCCTCATATCTTCCAAATTATGTAAGAGAAAATGGAAAGAGTAGCTGCTGTTTACGTTTGACTCCTGCGCCAGCAGGATCATGCTATTTGCATGGATGGTGGAGTCCGGACAGTATTTGATATAAGAACTGTTTAAAAGTGACTTATGCCCTGAATTATACAAGAGGCAGTTATTGTGTAAGCAGGTATATACAAGTATGTAAAGAAACAGATCACAGGGAATGTTTTGAATTGAAAGCATTCCCTGCTGTATTTTTTTCACTTGTGTTTGAATACTATGGGAGATGGTAAAATCTATGCGAAATCTGAATTTCATTGTGTTAGATTGAGTTGCTGAAAATACACTTTGTAAAGAGAGGTAAGGTATGAAGAAAGCGGTTATTTCAGGAATAATGGTTGTCCTTGTGATTCTGGGGATTGGAATCAGTTATATGCAGTTCCAGGGAAAAGCCCTGCAAAGGAAGAGCCCTTCAAAGGAAGAGCAGAAGTCTATGGAAGAGAATGATAAAAGGATGGAAAATCTGATGCTGCCGGGGCAGGAGGGGGAGATTGACGAGAAGTCAGAAGCATTTGCAAAGGAATTACAGGAAAAAGCAGGGCTGACGGTAGACCCCAAAAACATAGCGTCCGTCGGCAGCCCGATCACGAGCGGGAACTATTCTTTTACGGTAGACAGCTGGCGGGCCTCAAAAGAATCTCCTGGCTACGCGCTGCCGGAAGGGATGGATTTTAATGCATACGGAGATTTTCCGCAAGTGGATGCAAATGGAAACATTACGAATGAATTTACCAATGTGATCGCAAATATTACGGTGGAGAATCTGTCAGATGAGCCGATTACGGGGGACGGTCTGTGGGGCTACCTGACATTGCAGGCTTTTGATATGGGGGAATTTATCAGTGAGGTGCAATATCTGGGAGAAGAAACACCGAGAGAGAACGGCCATAATTATTTTAAGGAATCCTTTGCAGCAGGTGAGATGAAAAGCTATCCGGTGGTCTTTTTTATGCCGGATGACATATTGAACAGCCAGGAAATCTACCTGGAGATTGATACTAGCGGAGCTAATCCCCAGCCATCAGATCCAGAATATGCTGTGAAGCGTTTTATCATATTAAACTAACACGATAAATGTTATTTATGTTAATTGCAGGTGTTGGAATTAGTAATATTCTTTACAGAAATGGTCTGCTTACAAAAGAGCAGCGGGAATCTCGCAAGGAGAATAAAAAAGAGAAGGAAGTGCTGATAAAACCTGAACAGAAAGAAAGGGTGTGGAATATTAGCCAGAAATAATAGAAATCTAGAAAACAAGGTAGTGGGGTTTTGATAGAATTCCATTACAGAAGTAGATAAAAATGTTCTCCAGGTGTCTGCCTGGAGATTTTTATGATTTGTCGCAAAAATATTTTATGGAAAAATATTGCATAAAAAATATAACGTGATACAATAGATATAATTAAAAAGATTATTTGGGAGGAATAACAATGATTATTGAGTTGAGAGCAAAAAATTGTTTTGCGTTTGAGGATCAGATTATCTTTTCAATGAAAGCTGACATGAGAAATAAAAAGTTTTCTTCCAATGTACACAGAGAAAATAATTTTAATGTATTAAAAGTTGCAGGTATATATGGACCTAACAATGCGGGGAAGACTTGTCTGGTTAAATGCATTCGTGAGATAAAGAATATATTATTAAATCACGATACAAGAATTATGGAGAATCTATTTACTGAAAATCCGGTATGCGAACTGGGTATAACATTCCTTAGCAGTGGCAGAGAATTTTTTTATAATATTAAATATAATATAAAAAAGAAAGAATATGTTTACGAAAAGTTCGGAGAGATTTTGAAAGATCCGTATTCTAATGAGAAAGTTGATGTTTGGTTGTTGAAAGACAATGAGAACATGCAATATGAATGCATTGATAAGGAAATTATTCCAATGATTTCAATAGTAACCCAGAATCATCTTCTTTGTTATCTTATAGATGTTAATAAGTTTGAGCATTTAGCAGAAATGAAGAAAATTATTACAGAATTTGCAGAAAAAATTGATATTATAAATATGAATAATATTCCGCTTCAGAAGACGATTAATCTTATGAAGAATGAAAACAACCTCCAGGACAAAGTAGTGAATTTTATAAAAAATGCCGATTTATATATGGATAATTTCAAATATGTTGATATGGATGAATTGAATTTGATAGTAGAGGAAGGAAAAGAGCAGCCTGACGAAAAGGTTCTGGCTATTAAGAATGAAATTATTGATAAGATCCGTTTAGTTTCTGTATATAAAGGGATTTCAGTTCCTAGTATCCTTTTTGATTCTACCGGAACGAAAAAAATTGCAGCGTTAGCAAGTTATATTATTGAGGGATTGGAACAAGGAAGAATTCTTGTAATAGATGAATTAGACAGTAGTATTCATTTTAAACTTACAAGGGCGATTGTAGCGATGTTCAATAATGAATTAAATACAGAAGCACAAATGATTTTTACAGTGCATGATATTAATTTGATGGATTGTAAAAGAATGTTCCGAAAAGAGCAGATATGGTTTGTCCATAAGGATGAAGACGGCGTGTATGTATATTCATTGGCGGATTTTACTGCACAGCAGGGTGTGCGGGATACAACAGATATTATGGAAAAATACAGGAAGGGTGCATTGGGCGCTTTGCCGGATCCTGAATTGTTTCATTCGCTGTTAGATTTGAAAGGAAACAGGAGAGGGGGAGTTCCGAGAGATGAAGAATAGACTTCCCAAATGGACTATTTGATGAAAGAGGATTACGATTGGATAAGGGCAATAAATTCCATATTAGAAGAATAGTATGGGAACTTGTAAGACATTTAGGATATTTGCTTGAAGTTCTTCCTTAAAATGTATATAATATTGGCAATTGAGTTCCAACAGATGCTGTCTGTTTTTGAACGGCAATGCCGGAGAATATCGTAAACTATATACAAAAACCGAAAGGAATCCTATGAGAAAACTAGCCTTAACTGATGAAATATTACTGAATATCGAGAAACCCGCCCGCTATACCGGCGGCGAGGTGAACAGTGTCATGAAAGACACTGAAAAAGTGGACATCCGCTTCGCCATGTGTTTTCCGGACGTCTATGAAATCGGCATGTCTCACTTAGGCATCCAGATCCTCTACGACATGTTCAACCGCCGGGAGGACGTCTGGTGCGAGCGGGTCTATTCCCCCTGGGTGGATCTGCACAAGATCATGAAGGAGCAGCAGATCCCCTTATTCGCACTGGAATCCCAGGAACCGGTCCGTAAGTTTGACTTCCTGGGCATCACCCTCCAATATGAGATGTGCTATACCAATGTGCTGCAGATCCTGGACTTAAGCCAGATCCCCCTGCACAGCGCAGACCGCACCTGGGAGGACCCCATCGTCATCGGCGGAGGGCCCTGCGCCTACAATCCGGAGCCTTTGGCGGAGTTTTTCGACCTGTTTTATATCGGGGAAGGGGAGACGGTCTACGACCAGCTCCTGGATACCTACAAGCGCTGCCGCCGGGAAGGGAACAGCCGGCTTCAATTTCTGGAATGCGCGGCCGGGATTGAAGGAATCTATGTCCCGGGGCTCTATGAACCGTCCTACCATGAGGACGGCACCCTGGCAGATTTCAGGCCGTTAAGCCCCCATGCCCCGGCAAAGGTGAAGAAGCAGGCCGTCATGGCCATGGACGAAGCGGTGTATCCCATGAATCCTGTGGTTCCCTTTATCAAGGCCACCCAGGACCGGGTGGTGCTGGAAATCATGCGGGGGTGCATCCGGGGATGCCGGTTCTGCCAGGCCGGGATGATCTACCGGCCCACCCGGGAGCGGAGCGCAGAGACCTTGAAGCAGTATGCCAGAACCATGCTGGACAATACCGGGCATGAGGAAATCTGTCTCAGCTCTTTGAGTTCCAGCGATTACTCCGGGCTGCAGGAGCTGGTCACGTTCCTGATCGAGGAATACCAGGGACGGGGGATCAACATTTCCCTGCCCTCCCTGCGGATAGACGCTTTTTCCCTGGATGCCATGCAGAAGGTTCAGGATATCCGCAAGAGCAGCCTGACCTTCGCGCCCGAGGCCGGCTCCCAGCGGATGCGCAACGTAATCAATAAAGGGCTGACCGAGGAGGACATCCTGGAGGGAGCCGGACAGGCGTTTGCGGGAGGCTGGTCAAAGGTGAAGCTGTACTTCATGCTGGGGCTTCCCACGGAGACCGAAGAGGATATGCAGGAGATCGCGGTCTTAGCGGACAAGGTAGCCCGGACCTATTACGAGATTCCAAAGGAACAGCGGCATGGAAAATGCCAGATCACGGCCAGCACCTCCTTCTTTGTGCCCAAGCCCTTTACTCCATTCCAGTGGGCCTCCATGTGTCCGGCAGAGGAGTATGTGCGCAGGGCCGCCGTGGTGAAGCACGCGTTTGCAGGCCAGCTCAACCGAAAGAGCCTAAAGTACAACTGGCACGATGCCGAGGTGACCATATTGGAAGGCGTCTTCGCCCGGGGAGACCGGAGGGTGGGGCCTGTCCTGGAAGAGGCTTACCGCCTGGGCTGCCTGTTCGATTCCTGGACAGAGACTTTCCACAATGAGCCCTGGATGCAGGCGTTTGAAAATACCGGCGTAGATCCGGATTTTTACACCCTGCGGAGCAGGAGCGAAGAGGAGCTCTTTCCCTGGGATTTCATCGAAATCGGCGTGAGCAGGACGTTTCTACGCAGGGAATGGGAGCTTGCCATGAAAGAAACCGTAACGCCCAACTGCCGGCAGCAGTGTTCCGGCTGCGGGGCATCCGGCTTTGGAGGAGGGGTATGTCATGAAGGTAAGAGTGAAGTTTAAAAAATACGGAAGTCTCCGGTTTATCGGCCATCTGGACGTGATGCGCTTTTTCCAGAAGGTGATGCGCAGGGCACAGATCCCCATCGCCTTTACGGCAGGGTACAACCCCCATATGATCATGTCCTTTGCAAGTCCCTTGGGGATCGGACTGACCAGCGAGGGGGAATATTTTGATATAGAACTCTCAGAACCTATTTCCAGTTCTGAAGCCGTTCGAAGGATGAACGAGGTGACGGCCGAAGGAATCGAAGTGGTCAGCTTCCGGCAGATCGCGGAGGAAAAGAAAATGACCGGCATGGCCATCGTGGCGGCGGCCGATTATCTGGTGGGCTTTAAAAATGAAACGGATGGGGCGGCTATTACAGAGAAAATAATCACCGATTTTTTACGGCAGCAGGAGATTGTGGTTCTGAAACAGACCAAACGCAGTGAACAGGAGGTCAACATCCGTCCGCTGATCTACCGGATGGAGCTTACGAAATCCGGCATATATCTCCAGCTCGCCGCGGGAAGCGTGGAGAACCTGAAACCGGAGCTTGTGATGTGTGCATTGTATCAGTTTGCCGGAATCTGTGAGGCTTCTGCCGGACTGAGCCGGCACAGGCTGGAGATGTACGCGGATCTGGCCTCTGAGACGGAAAAAGCGGCCGGCATCCGCAGGCTCGTACCGTTGGACGCATTGGGGAAGGATATGGAATGACGAGGAAAATTCTGATCATTAAAGAAGAGGAATACATCTGTACTTATTTTATAGAAGACGGGGAGATCGTGGAGATCCATCCGGGCCCTCAGCAGGAGACGCAGGGGCAGCAGGCCGTGCTGGGCAATATTTATATCGGAAAGGTCCAAAACATCGTGGCCAATATCGGGGCGGCGTTTGTGGACATCGGCGGCATCAACTGCTACTACGATGTGAGCCAGGTTTCCCATGCCATCTTTACCAAAAAAGCGGGAAAAAAGCCGCTGTGCATCGGTGATGAGCTT
Source organism: Schaedlerella arabinosiphila (assembly GCF_003885045.1). Lineage (GTDB taxonomy): Bacteria > Bacillota > Clostridia > Lachnospirales > Lachnospiraceae > Schaedlerella > Schaedlerella arabinosiphila. The sequence continues at coordinate 1,816,597 of NZ_RHJS01000002.1, forward strand.
CTCGTGCAGGTAAGCCGGGAAGCGGTGAAGACAAAGGCGCCCACGGTCAGCAGCAATATCAGCCTGACGGGGCGTTATGCGGTGCTGACCTCCGGCAACACCAGGATCGGCGTGTCCGCCAAGCTTCCCAGGCCCCTTCGGGAGGATTATAAAGAGCGCCTGCAGGACTGGAAAAACGAGGAATACGGGGTGATCGTGCGCACCAACGCCAAAGATGTGCCTTCCGAAACCGTGCTGGAGGAGCTCTCCAAGCTTCGAAGCCGTTTTCAGGAATTAAAGCGCATCTCCCTCTCCCGAACCTGTTTTTCCTGCCTGTATACAGCCGCCAGGCCGTATCTCACGGATCTGAAAAACGTATATACCGAAGGACTCTCGGAGATCCTTGTGGAAGACCGGGAGCTCTATGAGGAGATCCTGGAATATTCCCGCCGGGAGCAGCCGGAATTTGTGGAAAAGCTTCGCCTGTATGAAGACCCACTTCTGTCCCTGGGGAACCTTTACAGCACCCGATCCGTCCTGGAAGGGGCACTGAGGGAGCGGGTCTGGTTAAAGCACGGCGGCTATCTGATCATACAGCCTACCGAAGCGCTGACTGTGGTGGATGTCAACTCCGGAAAATGCGTCTCCAAAAAGAGCCGTCCCGATGCCTTTCTGCAGATGAACCTGGAAGCGGCCCGGGAGATCGCCAAGCAGATCCGGCTTCGGAACCTCTCCGGGATCATTGTGGTGGATTTTATCAACATGGAAAAAGCAGAGGATATGCAGCTATTGCTGCGGGAATTTCGAAAAGTTCTTTCTCTGGACCCGATCCAGACCACGCTGGTGGACGTAACCGCGCTGCAGCTTGTGGAGGTAACCAGAAAGAAGCTCAGAAAGCCGCTGCATGAGTGCTGCGGGTCAAACAATCTGCCTTGATAAGGGGGGACATCAAATGGGAAAGAAAGAACTGAAAACCAACGCCATGCGGATGCTGGAAAAACTGAAGATTCCTTATGAATACCTGACCTATGAATGCCCGGAGTTTGTAAGCGGCATTTCCACCGCGGACTTAACCGGCCTGCCCCATGAGCTGGTTTACAAGACGCTGGTCACTACCGGCAAAAGCGGGGAGCATTTTGTATTTGTGATCCCCATCGAGGCGGAGCTGGATCTGAAAAAGGCGGCCAGGGCAGTGGGAGAGAAGTCTGTGGAAATGCTGCCCGTGAAGGAGATCACGAAGGTCACCGGATATGTACGGGGCGGCTGCACGGCCATCGGGATGAAGAAAAAATTTCCCGCCGTTCTGGACGAAAGCGCCCGGACACTTGACCGGATCTATGTCAGCGGCGGGAAGATCGGGATGCAGTTAAAACTCAGCCCGGAGGATCTAAAGCGCGCCGCCGGCGCGGAATATGCGGATGTGCTGCAAAAATAAAAGTTTTGATTTACAACCTTTTCGGAAAGCGTTATAATATGATTCGACCGTCATACATCCGTTTTGACTGGAGGAGGGCGGTTCTTTACATCGATGAATCAAAATATACAAAGCGTGCCGGCGACAGCGAATGCTGCTATGGATCATTCCTGAAATAATTGCAGCCGATGGAATCTGCGGCAGTATGGAACAGATTCAAATTCAGTTATTTTAGGAATGCTTCTTAGGAAACATCTGGCAACAGGTACATGGAGGAAACCGGAATTATGAAAAAAGTAGTGAAATTTGGAGGAAGCTCCCTGGCAAGCGCAGGGCAGTTTAAGAAGGCCGCAAGGATCATCCGGGCAGACAAGACCAGGATCTACGTGGTGCCTTCCGCACCGGGAAAGCGTTATGCAGAGGATACCAAGGTAACGGATATGCTCTATAGCTGCTACGGCGCAGCCATCCGGGAAAAGGATTTTACAGAGCAGATGGAGGCCATCAAGGCCCGCTATCAGGAGATCATCGACGGCCTGAAGCTTTCCATTTCTCTGGAAGAGGAATTTAAAACAATCCGGGAAAATTTCGGAAAAAAGATCGGGCGGGATTATGCCGCGTCCAGAGGCGAATACCTCAACGGCAAGATCATGGCCGCTTATCTTGGATTCGAGTTTATCGACGCCGCGGAGGTGGTTCGTTTCGACATGGACCGGTTGTTCGACGAGGAGACCACCAACACCCTTCTGGCCGAAAGGCTTCTCAATTCCTCCGGGGCGGTGATACCCGGATTTTACGGGGCCATGGAGGACGGTACCATTGTGACCTTTTCCAGAGGCGGCTCCGATATCACCGGTTCCCTGGTTGCCCTGGCCGTGCAGGCGGACCTGTACGAGAACTGGACCGATGTATCCGGGTTCCTCATTGCGGACCCCAGGATCGTCCAGAACCCAAAGGCCATTGAGACCATTACTTATAAGGAGTTGCGGGAATTGTCCTACATGGGGGCAAGCGTGCTCCATGAGGATGCCATCTTTCCGGTGAGAAAGGCAGGTATCCCCATCAATATCCGCAATACGAACCAGCCCGAGGACAAAGGCACCCTCATCGTGGAGGGCACCTGCCGGCAGCCCAGATACACCATCACCGGGATCGCGGGCACAGACAGCTTTGTGTCCATCACCATCGAAAAAGCGATGATGAATTCTGAGGTAGGCTTCTGCCGCAAGGTGCTGCAGGTCTTTGAAGAAAATGAGATCTCCATCGAGCACATGCCCTCCGGGATTGATACCATGACCATCTTTGTCCACAAGGATATCTTTGAGGAGAAGGAGCAGCAGGTCATTGCCGGGATTCACAAGGCCGTCCATCCGGACCATATCGAACTGGAGTCGGATCTGGCCCTGATCGCCGTGGTAGGCCGGGGTATGAAGGCCACCCGCGGGACAGCCGGAAGGATTTTCTCCTCCCTGGCACATGCCCATATCAACGTGAAGATGATCGACCAGGGCTCCAGTGAGCTGAACATCATCGTAGGCGTCCGCCACGATGACTTCAAAAACGCGATCCGCGCCCTGTATGAGATCTTTGTAGAGACACGGATCTGATTGTTTCCGGTATAATTAGGAGGCAGAAATGATCGATTTTCATACACATATGTTTCCGGAAAAGATTGCCGGAAAGACCCTCCGGTTTCTAAGCGAGAGATGCAAAACCGCTCCCTTTACAGAGGGCACGCCCCAGGGACTTCTGTCTTCTGCGAAGGACGCGGGGATTGCGTGTTGCGTAGCCCTTCCGGTGGTCACGAATCCGGAGCAGTTTGAGAGCGTCAACCGTTTCGCGGAGCAGTACCGCGAGGGGCCCATCCTGTCTTTCGGCGGAATCCACCCGGAAAACGAAGATTATAAGGGGAAGTTGCGGTATCTGAGAGACCATGGATTTATCGGGATCAAGCTCCATCCGGATTACCAGGGGACCTTTTTCAATGACATCCGGTATAAGCGCATCATTTCCTATGCAAGCGAGCTGGAAATGATCGTCTCCGTACATGCCGGCTTTGATCCCGGATATCCGGACTGCGTACACTGCACCCCGGCCATGGCAAGAGAGGTCATAGACGAGGTGGCACCTGACAGGCTGGTGCTTGCGCATCTGGGCGGCTTCCTGCATTGGGACGAGGTGGAGCAGGAGCTTGTGGGACGGGATGTCTGGTTTGACACGGCCGTAGTATTCGGCCGGATTCCGGATGAGCAGTTGATCCGCATCTGCAGAAACCATGGAACAAAGCGGATCTTATTTGCCACCGATTCCCCCTGGTCCGGTCAGAAGGAGTCCCTGGAGTATTTCCAAAAGCTGGATCTGGCCGATGCAGAAAAAGCGCAGATTCTTTCGGAAAATGCAAAGAAACTCTTGACTTTGTAAAGTCTGCATGGTATATTTTATGAGTATGCCGCACAGCGGGGTTTTTGAAGTTCTGCGTTTCCGAACCGGCTGCAGTCCCGTTTTTTCGGGAAGCTGTATGAGCCGGGATCAGATCTGCAGACACCGAAGCTGGCGAGTAATGATAATAGGAGGTGCCATATGTACGCGATCATAGCAACAGGTGGTAAACAGTACAAAGTATCCGAAGGCGATATCATTAAAGTAGAAAAGCTTGGTGTGGAAGCTGGGGAGACTTATACATTTGACCAGGTTCTTGCGGTGAATAATGAGAGTCTTGTTGTTGGGAATCCTGTGGTAGACGGCGCGACCGTAACCGCTTCCGTTTTAGGCGACGGAAAGGGCAAAAAGGTCATTGTCTACAAGTACAAGAGGAAGACAGGATACCACAAAAAGAACGGCCACAGACAGCAGTACACAGCAGTAAAGATTGAAAAGATCAACGCATAATCCAGATGATCCGGATAACCATTTATGTAAATGAACATCATGTATATACAGGCTTTGACGTGAAGGGCCACGCCGAATTTTCGGATCCCGGAAAGGATGTCGTGTGCGCGGCGGTTTCCATGCTTGTCATCAATACGATGAATGCCATGGAAGCCTTTACCGAGGATGAGACAAGCCACGTCAGCGATGAGGAGGAGGGAACCATTGAGTTCCGCTTCCGCAGACGGCCTTCGCATGATGCGGATCTGCTGATCAATACCATGATTCTTGGTCTGGAGAGTCTGGAAGAGAACAGCGAATATGAACCATACATTGATATCATTTTCAAGGAGGTGTAATTATCATGATGAATCTGAACCTTCAGTTTTTTGCTCATAAAAAGGGAGTTGGTTCCACAAGGAACGGACGTGACTCCGAGTCAAAAAGATTAGGTGCCAAGAGGGCTGACGGACAGTTTGTCAAGGCTGGCAACATCCTTTACAGACAGCGCGGAACAAAGATCCATCCGGGTATGAACGTAGGTCGCGGCGGCGATGATACATTGTTTGCCCTGGTTGACGGTGTTGTACGTTTTGAGAGAAAAGGAAGAGATCTGAAGCAGGTTTCTATCTATCCGAAGGCAGAATAAGTGAGTCCCTACAAGGCAGGAAGCATTTCCTGCCTTGTTTATCTATGCCATCGTATAAAGAAAGGCTGCCGGTGACAGGTTTTTTGTATGTATCGTATGCAGAAGCTGCCGGCGGCAGGTTTTTCTATTGGCGTACCATTTCAGGATTGTTTGAATTTTGGTGATAGGAGAGTATGTATGTTTGCGGACAGGGCAAAAATATCGATCCGCTCCGGAAAGGGCGGCAACGGACACTGCAGTTTCCGGCGGGAATTGTATGTAGCAAATGGAGGACCGGACGGCGGAGACGGCGGCAAGGGCGGCGATCTGATCTTTGAAGTCGATGAAGGGCTGAATACGCTGGTGGATTACCGGCACAAACGGAAGTATGCGGCAGGAGACGGGGAAGAGGGCGGCAAGCGTCGCTGTCACGGCAAGAACGGCAAAGACCTGGTACTCAAGGTCCCGGAGGGAACTGTGGTGAAGGAAGCAAAGACGCAGAAGGTCATTGCGGACATGTCCGGAGACAACCGGCGGCAGATCGTGCTCAAAGGTGGCAAGGGCGGACTGGGAAACCAGCATTTTGCCACAGCCACCATGCAGGTACCCAAGTACGCACAGCCTGGAAAGCCGGCCATGGAGCTGGAGGTGCTCTTAGAGCTGAAGGTCATTGCGGATGTAGGGCTGATCGGATTTCCAAATGTTGGAAAATCCACGCTTTTGTCCCGGGTGACAAATGCGGATCCCAAGATCGCCAACTATCATTTTACGACGCTGAATCCCAATCTGGGCGTGGTGGATCTGGACAATGGAAAGGGCTTTGTCATGGCCGATATCCCCGGCCTCATCGAGGGAGCATCCGAGGGAGTTGGGCTGGGACATGAATTTCTGCGGCACATTGAGCGGACCAAGCTCATGATCCATGTGGTGGATGCGGCGGGAACCGAAGGCCGTGATCCTGTAGATGATATCCATAAGATCAACCAGGAACTGCGGGCCTACAACCAGGAGCTTGCCGACAGGCCGCAGGTGATCGCAGCCAACAAAACGGATCTGATCTATTCCGGGGATGAGGATCCTGTAAAACGTCTCCGGGCAGAATTTGAGCAGAAGGGGATTCCGGTATTTCCCATTTCCGGTGTTTCCGGCCAGGGGCTTAAGGAACTGCTGTATTATGTCTCGGAGAAGTTGGAGCAGATGGATCACAAGCCGGTCGTATTTGAACAGGAATATTTCCCGGAGGATGAGCTGATCTATGAGGAACTGCCGTACAGCGTGGAATTTGTGGACGGCATGTATGTAGTGGAAGGGCCGAAGATCGAAAAAATGCTCGGATATACCAACCTGGATGCTGAAAAAGGCTTCGTATTTTTCCAGCGTTTCCTGAAAAATACCGGCATCCTGGACGAGCTGGAGGCAGCCGGAATCCAGGACGGGGATACGGTGCGGATGTACGGCCTGCAGTTTGAATACTTAAAGAGTGAATTGTAAAACGGAGAAATATAAATATGACAACAAAGCAGAGAGCCTATTTAAAAAGCCTTGCCATGACCATGGAGCCCATCTTCCAGATCGGAAAATCCAGCATGACGCCGGGGCTCACCGAGGCAATCGCGGAGGCGCTGGAAGCCAGGGAGCTGATCAAGATCAGCGTGCTTCAGAACTGCGCGGACGATCCCAGGGAGCTTGCCGAGCTGGTGGCAGAGCGCACCCGTTCCCAGGTGGTGCAGGTCATCGGGAAGAAGATTGTATTATATAAGGAAGGCAAGGATGACAAAAAGAAAATCCTCTGGCCCTCCGATCCCGGCAGGCGGGAGCCGGAAGCGAAACAGTCCGCCGGCAGAAAACGCGGGTTCAATCAGAAGTAGGTGACAGGATGAAGATCGGTATCATGGGCGGAACATTTGACCCGATCCACATCGGGCACCTGCTGTTGGGACAATTTGCATATGAGGAGTTTGGCCTGGGGGAAATCTGGTTTCTGCCCAACGGCAATCCCCCCCATAAGCGGCGTAAAGACGAGTGCGCCCTGCAGCTGCGGGTGGAGATGATCCGCCGGGCAATCCGGGATGTGCCTTACTTTAAGCTTTGTCTGCATGAAGCAGATGAATCGGTGCATTCCTACACTTATAAAACGATGGGAGAGTTGAATGCGCTCTATCCCGGGAATGATTTTTATTTCATCCTGGGGGCGGATTCTCTGTTTTCCATTGAGACGTGGAAGTGTTTTCGGGAGATTTTTCCCACATGTACCATCCTGGCCGCCATGCGGGATGACAAGGACATAACGGATATGCAGGGACAGATCCAATATCTGGAGCAGGCTTATGGGGCAAGGGTTTGCATCCTTCAGGCGCCGCTTTTGGAGATCTCTTCAACCACCCTTCGCCAGCGGGCTTCTAGGAGGCAGAGCATCCGTTATATGGTGCCGGACGCTGTGGCGGAATATATCAGAAAAAATCACTTGTATCAGAAGAGGGAAGCAGACGATGGCAGATTTGGAGAAGATTCAGAAAAAACTGAAGCATAAACTGAAAAAAGAGCGTTATCAGCATACGTTAGGCGTCATGTATACGGCTGGCTCCCTTGCCATGCGGTATGGGGAAAATCTGGAGGAAGCGCTGAGCGCGGGACTTCTGCATGACTGCGGAAAATATCCCTCCATCGAAAAGCAGCTCCGGCAGTGCCAGAAGTATGAGATCCGGCTGGAGAGGGCAGAAGCAGAAGTGCACGCTCTGATCCATGCCAAACTCGGCGCCTGCCTTGCCGAGAAAAAATACGGGATTGACAATCCCAGAATCCTGGACGCGATCCGATATCACACCACCGGACGGCCTGATATGTCCATGCTGGAAAAGATCATCTACCTGGCCGATTATATTGAGCCGGGGCGGAAGATGATCCCGGGCCTGCCTGAGATCCGGAAGCTGTCTTTTACGGAGATCGACCAGGCGGTCTGCCGGTGTGCCGAAGCAACCTTGCAGTATCTAAAGCATTCGAAGCGTTCCATAGACCCTATGACGCAGAGGACTTACGAGTACTATAAAACAGCGCTGAAATAATGCGGATGGAAGGAGGATTATCGTGGAACAGTCAAAAGAAATGGCCAAAATTGCGTACCGCGCACTGGAGGATAAAAAGGGAGAGGATATTAAGATCATCGATATCGAAGGAATCTCCGTGCTTGCCGATTACTTTCTCATTGCAAGCGGCTCCAATGAAAGCCAGATCCGCGCAATGGTAGACAACGTGGAAGAAGAACTGGAAAAGGCGGGCTATTCTGTAAAGCAGAGAGAAGGATACGGAACGGGCCGATGGATCCTGATGGACTTCGGGGACATCATCGTGCATGTGTTTGACAGGGAAAACCGTCTGTTCTATGATCTGGAACGCATCTGGCGGGACGGAAAGAGTATTGAAATCGAAAATCTGGAATAAGGACGCATCATCGGCCCTCAGCAATTGCAGAAGCGACTGCTGAGGGTTTTTGTTCTATAGAAAATAGTCCCATCTGTGCGGTTGGAAATAGTTTTTCTATTTAAAGAAGCGGAATACGCCGATCACTTTGCCTAAGATAAGCGGATTCTGTACGATGATCGGATCCATATAGTCATTCTCCGGCTGCAGGCGAATGTAGCCGTTCTCCCTGTAAAAGGTCTTGACCGTGGCGCCGTCTTCGATCAGCGCAGCCACCATATCCCCGTCGGAAGCCGTGTTCTGCTCCTGGATCAGGACATAATCGCCGTTTAAAATCCCGGCATTCACCATGCTTTCCCCCTGTACGATGAGGAGATAGGTCTGTTTGTTCGGAAGCATCTCCATAGGAATCGGAAAATAATTCTCAATATTCTCCTGGGCCAGAAGCGGCTCACCTGCCGCAATATGGCCGATCACCGGTACATTCACCACTTCACGCCTGGTCAGGTTGAACGTATCATCCAGTATCTCAATCGCCCGCGGCTTGGTGGGATCCCGATGGATGTAGCCGTTTTTCTCCAGGGTCTCAAGGTGAGAGTGGACAGAAGAGGTGGACTTCAAATGGACGGCTTCACAGATCTCCCGTACCGAAGGCGGAAAACCGCGGCATAAAATCTGGGACTTTATGTATGTTAAAATCTCTTCCTGCTTTTTTGTGATCTTTCCCTGCGACATAAACAGACCTCCTAGTCATATGAATCATTGGATCGACGATTTTTTATCTGTTTTCATGATAGCATAGTCGGCCAAAAAAAGCAAACACTTGTTGCGAAAATATGTTCGTTTTTTCATTTTTTTAAGAATTTTATAAGATTCCTGGTCTTTTTCTAAAATAAATATTGACAAGTAACATCTCCTGATATATACTTGATAATGCAGGTGCGAACATTTGTTTATATACTTTTTTGTTTCCTGCAGGTGAGTTTTCACTTTTTTTATTTTGCTTTCAAAAGAATACATGTATACAATTTGAACAGCCGTTTTTGAGTACAAATTCCAAATTGCAGAAAAGCACTCCAGAATTTGTATACAATAATACATTCCATAGGAATTTACAGTATTTTTGCTTAAAACCCCTTATTTTTTCAGATATCAATAGACGTCCCCACGTTATTTGATATACATCAGTATTCGGGTTACTGTTTACAGCGTCATGCACCTTTTACCAGGTTCGCGCGGCGTCCGACCAGATGAACAATCAGCAGTAGCCCTTCCCGCGAAGCAATGAGCCAGCAGTGCGCATGTCCCCACATGTACACAAGACAATTGCCTTGCGGACCGGAACCAGCCGCTGAGATCCGGCGGCCAGGTTCTTCCAGTATGAAAAGGATTGCGTACATGCCTTTTCATACTCACCTTTGAATATTTGCCACCTGTACGGTTGCAATCCGAAGTCACATTTTTATGCAATTTATTGTAATGAAAGTGCGACTTCGAATTAGCAACCGTACAGGTGGAATATTTGTATAAAGTCGGTATGTCTCCCGGACTCTCAGACCGGAATCGGCATACCGGCTTTTGCTGTCTGCAAATCCCTGTGAGGATCCATCATTTTATAAATCATTTTCCAGCGGACTCTGCGCCGTATCTGTTTGCTTTTTTCGTCCGACTATGCCTATCAGGAAAATAGATGTAAACAGCAATAGTTCTAAAATAGATCTATACGACAAATACCGATTTTTCCAAAAGATGTAGACAAAAAGAGAGATCCATGCTATAATATCGGGAAATCGAGAAAATCCGGGGAGGTTTTTATCATGGCTGATACAAATACAAAAACATATCATGAACAGCTTTATATTGACGATACCTTGCGCTTACGTGAGATTTTAAAGACGCTGCCTCCGTTTGCAAAGGATTATTTCCGGGCTGTGGAACCACAGACATCCACACGGACCCGGATTTCTTATGCTTACGATATCCGGGTGTTTTTCCATTTTCTGATGGAGAATAACCCGGTCTACAGGCAGTATTCCGTGGATCAGTTCACGGTACAGGACTTAGAGCGCATCGAGCCCATTGATATCGAGGAATACCAGGAATATCTGAAGGTTTACAAAAATCCGGAGGAAAAACAGATTACCAATGCCGAAAAGGGATTATCCCGCAAAATGTCCGCGCTGAGGAGCTTTTACGGATATTTTTTCAAGCACCAGGTCATTTCTAAGAATCCGGCCCTCCTTGTGGACATGCCGAAGCTCCATGACAAGGCGATCATCCGCCTGGATACGGACGAGGTGGCCATGCTTTTGGACTATATTGAGCATGGAGGCAGCGAGTTCACCGGACAGAGAAAACGCTACTACGAAAAGACAAAAAACCGGGATTTCGCCATCATTATTTTGCTGCTGGGCACCGGCATCCGTGTCTCGGAATGCGTAGGTCTGGACATCCAGGACGTGGATTTTAAGAATAACGGCATCAAAGTCGTCCGAAAAGGCGGCAATGAGATGGTTGTCTACTTTGGTGAGGAAGTGGAACACGCACTGAAAATGTACCTGTACACAACAAGGAAGGCCATTACTCCCCTGTCCGGCCATGAAAACGCCCTGTTTCTCTCCACCCAGCGCCGCAGAATCGGCGTACAGGCCGTGGAAAACATGGTGAAGAAATATGCCCGGGAGGTCACCCCGAACAAGAAAATTACGCCCCATAAGCTGCGCAGTACCTACGGCACGGCCCTGTACAAGGAAACCGGGGATATCTACCTGGTCGCGGACGTCTTAGGCCACAAGGACGTCAACACCACGAAGAAGCACTATGCGGCCATCGATGAGAACCGCAGACGGCAGGCGGCAGGTGCCGTGAAGCTTCGGGAACCCTGATTGCCGGGCAGTCTCCGGCCACCTTCGGCACTGCGGATATAAAAGCCCATCTATCAGGCCCGCCGAAAACCGCCTGAGGGCGAAATCCTGACGCCGGACACCGCTTTTTACTATCAGATTACGAAAGGATGATAAGGGATGCAATTGCAGCGTTTACTGAGTATTACAAGAAAAGCCGTTGATGAATATCGGATGATCCAGGAGGGGGACCATATTGCGGTCGGGATCTCCGGGGGCAAGGACAGCCTGACCCTGCTCTACGCCCTCCATGGACTCAAAAGATTCTATCCTAAGCATTTTGAGCTGAGCGCCGTTACGGTGGATCTTGGCTTTCCGGATTTTGACCTGGAGCCGGTCCGGGCATTGTGCGCCGACCTGCAGGTTCCCTACCGGATCGTAGATTCGGATATCTACCATATTCTCTTTGACCTGCGCAGAGAGTCCAATCCCTGCTCCCTGTGCGCGAAAATGCGCAAAGGTGCCCTGAACCAGGCTGTAAAGGAAATGGGCTGTAATAAGGTGGCTTACGGCCACCATATGGACGATATCATTGAGACCATGCTGCTCTCCCTGATCTTTGAGGGCCGGTTCCATTCCTTTTCCCCAAAAACCTATCTGGACCGGATGGACCTGACGGTGATACGTCCCCTGATGTTTTTGGGGGAGGCCGATATCGTCGGTTTCCAAAACAAATATCAGCTCCCCGCAGCAGAGAAAAAATGCCCCGTTGACGGATATACCAAACGCCAATATGCAAAAGAACTGGTGCTAACACTCAACCAGGAGCATCCAGGGGCCAGGGAACGGATGTTTCGTGCCGTCTTAAGCGGGAATATACAAGGATGGCCGGAACGTTTCCCAAATACACATCGAAAAAAACAACCTGAATAAAAACCATACTGGATCTGTACCAAAAAGCCGCCCCGCGAGGGGCGCAAAAAAGCCCCGGCCTGACCTTTTTATGCGTCTGCCGGGACTTTATTCATATCTGTTTTGTCATTCTATCAGATTCTATATTAGATTCTATATTAAATTCTCCTCTGCTCGGAAGAGATACTTTCTTTCTTAGCAATATATTCCTCAATAATGTGGGCGGTGCCCTCTATTCCAAGCTGGGAGCTGTTTAAGCACAATTCGTAGCTGACAGCATCCGACCAGCGTTTATTCGTATAATAATTGTAATAGCTTGCGCGCTTCTTGTCTGTTTTGGTGATCTTATCTTTTGCTTTGTTATCCGGCAGATCGTAGATCCGTGCAATCCGGCGTATGCGGGCGTCCATATCCGCATGTATGAAAACACTTACAACATTGTCATAGGATTCCAGTGCATAGTCGGCGCATCTTCCGACGAGAATGCAGGGCCCCTCATCCGCAATCTTCTTAATGGCGTCAAACTGGGCTAAAAATACCTTATGGTTGATCAGCATGTCCGTATACGTGTTCCCCGTATAGCCCATGGAATAGGTATCCATCACAAGGGAATACAAAAAGCTGTTGGTAGGCTTCTCATCGTGGTTTTCAAAGATCTCTTCGCAGATGCCGCTCTCCTTCGCCGCTCTTGCAAGCATCTCTTTATCATAGAGCTTGATCCCAAGGTCATCGGCAATTTTATAGCCTATCTCTCTTCCCGCACTTCCATATTGTCTGCCGATTGTGATAATTGTGTTTGTTTTCATAAGCAACCCACTCTCCTTTACGTCTATAAACTGCCTTTTCTTTCTATTATATCGAATATGAACATATTTTACAAGAATCCTTCGCAATTTTTTGTCTAATTCTTACGAAATCAATTTCGTAGTGTGCAGAGGAGCTCCTCAAAATAATCCGGAAGCGGCGCGTCAAATTCCATATATGCCCCGGTAACCGGATGAAGGAAGCCTAATGTCTTTGCATGCAGCGTCTGCCCTGTAAGGGAAAACGGGCATTTGGCCGGGCCGTATACCTCATCCCCCAGGATGGGATGTCCGATGCTGGACATATGCACCCGGATCTGATGGGTGCGCCCGGTCTCTAACGTGCATTCCACATACGTGTATCCCCTGGTATTTCCCCCCTTAGAGCCCCCAAAGACACAGCGGCGTACTGCGGGCAGGCTGTCGTTGTAAAAGCGCTCCAGCACCGTATAATGGGTCACTGCGTGCTTTTTGCCTCCAAGGGTACTCATCTTTTTCCGATCCGCCGGATGACGTCCGATGGGCGCGCTGATTGTACCGCCCTCCCCTTCTATGACTCCAAGCACGACGGCGCGGTATCTGCGGGTAATGGAATGCTCTTTGAGCTGCTCTGCAAGGGACTGATGGGCCCGGTCGCTTTTGCAGATCACAAGAGAGCCTGTGGTATCCCGGTCGATCCGGTGGACGATTCCCGGCCGGGTCACCCCGTTGATCCCGGACAGCTTCCCCTGGCAGTGATGCATGACGGCGTTGACCAAAGTCCCGCTGTAATGGCCGGGCGCGGGATGTACGACCATCCCCTTGGGCTTATTCACCACCAACACTTCTTCGTCCTCATAGAGGATGTCCAGAGGGATCTTCTCCGGGCAGATATCCGGCTGTTCGGGCTCTGGTACCGTTACCCGCACCCAGTCCCCGGGATTCACCTTGTGATTGGCCTTCACCGTTTTCTGGTTGACCAGGACAGCCCCCTCCCGGATCAGCTTCTGCAGGTAGGATCTGGAAAAATCCGAAAGCCGTAAAGACAGTAATTTGTCAATCCGCTCCGATCCGCCCTCTTCCATTCTAAATTCAAACACGGTTCCCTCGTCATTCCAGGCCATCCATACTCCTTACCGGGCGCAATTTTGCTGCCTCTTACGCTCACTTGCTCTTAAACAATGCAAACCACTCCAGTTCCTCCTCCTTATAGAAGAACAGGATCAAATAACCGAACAAAAAACAGGCAGCCACCGCATAGCAGTCCGCCACATTGAAGATTGGGAAATCAATCAGGCTGAAATAGAAAAAATCCACCACATACTGAAAGCGTATCCTGTCGATCAGATTGCCCACCGCGCCCGCGCAGATCAGAACCGCGCAGATCCGCATAGGAAGAAACCTGCGCCCTCCGGGAATCTTTCCATAGAAAAAGCCGATCAGGACAAAAATAATCACCGCGGCTGCGGCGAAAAACATCTGCCGGTTCTGAAACAGGCCGAATGCCGCTCCCCTGTTCTCCAGATAACGCAGCTCAAATACCCCCGGAATCAGGACGATCTCCTCCTGCAGCTTTAAATGCACCACCGCCAGATGCTTTGTAACCTGATCCAGCAGCACCGCCGCGGCGCAGCAGACGGCGGCCGTCAGATAGTCTCTTACAGTTCCTCTTTGCCCATCCATTTTTCCTTTTTCCTCCTTGGACATGGGGCAGCCAAAAGCCCCACCATGTCAGATATACTTATGGATCAATACACAGATCCGGTTTTTCTTTGTCACAGAAAGCTGCCCTGCGAACCGAAACTTCCCCATCCCCCTGACCGAGATGATATCCTGCTCCCGGATATGACAGCCGTTGGACGTCGTAAGCCTTCCGTTTACAAAGACCTTTCCTGCCCCGATCAATCCGGTGAGACTGCTTCTGGAGGAGGAAAACGCAAGGGCAAGGAGGGCGTCCAGCCTGACGGAAGACACCGTGCCTTTGATCTCCTGCACGTTTGGGGTATAGGAAAAATCCTGAAAGTCCACCTCCGCCGTCTGCACACTGGTACGGCGAATCCGGGTCAGCTCCTCCATGACAAACGCCTTCAGCTTCGCATCTAAAAAGACCAGAGCCTTGGGATCGTCCATCAGGATGTCCCCCATCTTTCCCCGTTCCACCCCCAGGTTCATCAGCGCCCCCAGATAGTCCCGATGGGTCAGCTCGTCCGCGTACTTCGCATGGAGCGGCGAGATCTCAAGCACGGCGATCCGGTCTGAAAACAATTCCCCTTCCGGCGGAATGCCGCCCTCACGTTCCTGTTCTGCACCGTATCTGCAACGCAAAGAAAGAGCATCGTCAGGCAGGAATGCCGCCATCTGACGCTCTGCACCATCATACCCGCCAAAAAGGACATATTCCGTATATAAGGAATTTTTCGGCAGAGCATGCAGAATACTCTGTTCATTCAGATTCAAAAAATCCGTATATGTAATGATTCCCCGATGAAACGCTTGCCGGGACAGTTCCGACAGCCGTTTTGCGAGCAGCTCTTCATCCTTCATCATCAATATCTGCCCCGTACGGTCGGCTGATCCATGGAACTGCTGAGAAGATCCTGCAAATCCCCTGTGATGTCTACGTTTGTCGGAGTCACAAGGAAAATGTAATTCGAGATCTTCTGAAGGTTGCCGCTGATCGCGAATGTAGCCCCGGATATAAAGTCAATGATCCTCTGGGCGATCTCCAGATCCATTCCCTCCAGATTCAGGATCACCGTGCGTCCCGAAAGAAGGGTCTCCGTGATCTCCCGGGAGTCATCCACGGAAATCGGCTTCACCACGCAGACCTCCATCCCGGCGCCCATGCCGCCGCCCCTTCTGGAAGCCGGCTGCCGCATAGGAGTCACATTGCTGGCTGGTGCAGGCACCCTGCTGCTCTCCTGCTGCATATCAAAATCATCATAACTGTCTTTACTGTTCGTCTTTTTATTGAAAAAGGAACGCCTGGGCCTCTCCTCGTATTCATCCTCGTAAAAATCGTCGTCATCATAGAAATCATCATCGTAGTCATCATCATCATTTAATTTCATGATGTCAAGGAATTTATCAAAAATACTCATCTTTACACTCCAATCAATATTATTGCTGCCCTTACTTTCCTAACCAGAGACCGTATAATCCCTGGCACCAAAGATTCCGGTCCCAACCCGAACCATAGTTGCCCCCTCTTCAATCGCAACCTCATAATCATTGGTCATCCCCATTGAAAGTATATTTACGTTAACATTATCAATGTTTTTCCCTGCGATGTCAACAGATAATTTATGTAAATTTTTAAAAATTGGCCTATTTTCTTCGGGATTTTCCACAAAAGGCGCAATTGTCATAAGCCCGCACACCTGTATATGCGGATACCCGGCAATTTTTTCAATAAAGGGGATCGCCTCGTCCATCCGGATGCCGAATTTGCTCTCTTCCTCCGCCACATTGACCTCCGCCAGGATTCTCACGGTGCGTTCCCTCTTGGCCGCCTCCTTCTCTATGGCCTCGGCCAGCCTGATGGAATCCACGGAATGGATCAGCTCCGCCTTGTCGATGATGTATTTCACTTTATTGGTCTGCAGATGCCCGATCATATGCCATCGGATGTCCCCGGGCAGCGCGTCGTACTTCTCCGTCAGCTCCTGAACCTTATTCTCTCCGAACACCCGGATTCCCAGGTCGTAAGCCTCCCGCAGCGCTTCTACGGGCTTCGTCTTGCTGACCGCGATGAGGGTCACATCCTCCCGCTTCCGCCCTGCGCGCGCGCAGGCGGCTTCGATCCGCGCTTCCACTTCCTGCAATTGTTCCCTTATCATATCCAAACTCTCCTTTAATCTCTTTTCACCCATACGCAAAAGCCCGTCCCTACTGGAATACCACCTCGGAAGCCTCCACCATATTGCCGTCTAAGACGATGTGGTCATAATTTGACAGGCTGTAGGAGGTTCCCTCCTCCACGATGTAGTAATCCGCATTCTCGCACAGAATTAGGACGCGCCGGAATACCGAGTATCCCTGGTTGACATTGTACACGCCGGGGAGCTTCTTTTTCTCCCTCAGAAGAAACGTCTCCGACGAACCGGGCTTCAACAGGGACGTATGATGCGGAAAATCATCCGGATTGAGGTAAAAATCCCCGTCCTCCGTCATATAATAAATATCCGCCGCCTGAAAGACGGACTCAACAGTCCCGTCCTCGTCATTTTTTTTCTCAATCATGACTCCCTGGGCCGTGCCGCTTTTGTTGGAAGCCAGATATTCGGCAGGAACCACGTAAAATTCCTTTTCTATGACGGCGCTTTTTGGAATCTTCAATCCACTCTCCTGCTCCAGAATCAGTTCTATATTCAAAAAACGGTCTTCCGCATAGCGGATCATGGAGTTATCAAACACCAGCTTTCCATAGTAGCTGCCGTCGATCTGCAGGATCGAAAAATCCGCCCAGACCGTCTCATTGTCCTTGTCAATCCTTGTCTTGATATACGTGGTATCCGCAAGCTCCTCTGCCGTGCCCTTGTCCAGTTGGATATAGACCGTCCATTCCTCGCCGGTCACAAGCTTGTACACGATCTCCCCTGCCTGCACTTCGGCCTGATCCTCCAGCCGGACGGCCGAGTAGCTGGTCCGGTCAAAATCCTCCGCCTTCAAAGCCCCTTCGGACACATTCTCATATCCGTCGATGGTTCGCACCAGAATGCCGTCTGACGCACTCTGGGAGACATGGATATTGCCGCCGTTCTGCGCGATCAATGTATCAAGCTGCATCATCTTCGACTGATTTGACGCGTCGCTTAGGATCTCCGTCATTTCTTTCTTCAGCGTATAGACTGAAGAAAACTTCTGCGGTGAAAAATTTTCATTAAAATTCTGCGTCTTCAAGGTCAGTTTTTTCTGTACTTCATCCCCGGGAGTAAACGCTTCTGTTTCCGTAGAAACTTCCGTATCCAGCCGCATGGGCGAGATGGCGTAAATATTGCTTCCCTTCTTTACCTTGCTGTTCTCATTGCGGAAAAAACTGATGTATCCTTTCGACTCCGCGGCCGCGGTCACTTCCTGCCTTAGGATCAGCCCGTTGTAGGAATTGTCCCTGACGATGCTTCCCCGGCGGACTTCGTATGTGGAGATCCGTTTCGAAGTCGCGTATGTAAAAATCGTAACGATCAGATAAATCAAAATCAATGTAAAGATCAGTATGCCAATGTTCATCTCCTGCCGGGTCTTATACTGGCTGATCTTAGCAAAATTCTTCCTGCCAAATGCCAATTCATATTCCTCCGGTTTCTGTGCCGCAAAAGATTCCGCGGCTCTTTCCTGTTTGTTTTACTTTGCATCTGATGAAAAAAGCTTCTGTCCCGGGCCTGAAAAAAAGCCGGAAACCGTAACAAAAGTATATCACTTTTATATGTATATTTCCACTTCAAATTGACAATAATGAAAGCATAGCCTAGTGAAAAGGAGGAAATAACATGAAGTGGTTTGACAACACTGCCCTGACTCTTGTAATCATCGGTGCGGCTAACTGGCTCCTGGTCGGAATCTTTCGCTTTGACCTGGTTGCCTTCCTTTTTGGAAATCTAAGCTGGTTTGCCAGAATTATCTATACACTCGTTGGACTGTGCGGACTTTACCTGATCAGCCTTTATGGAAGAATGGACACCATGTCTGACAGTACATCTTCCTGACCCGGTCAGGACACACACAGATCATGCGGACAAAGGCGTACAAAGCACGCCTTTGTCCGCATTACATATCCAAAATACATTTAACTGCCGCTTCCCGCCGTCACAAGCCGGGTCGTATCATTGTACAGCAGTTCCTTGTCACTGGCCCCCATCACCACCGAGATCAGGGGACGTCCCGTGCTGTCCAGATGATACAAGATGACGCAGGATCCCGCCTGATCCGTGGTTCCTGTCTTTCCGCCCAGGACCTGCACCCCGGAAGGCGGCTCGGCCAGTCCGGAGGAATAATAATTGGAAGCATGCCATACCTCGCTGCGGGTACTTCCGTCGATACCCGTCACTGTAGCGTTGTAGGACTTCATGGCAATGATATCAAGAAACCGCTGATCCTGGATGCAGGCATTGAACATCAGATACAGGTCGTAGGCCGTGGTATAGTGCCCGTCCTCATGAAGGCCGTGGGGGTTCAGAAAGTGGGTCTTGCTGGCTCCCATGGAGAGCGCCTCCTGGTTCATCATATCCACAAATCCCTCCTGGCTGCCTCCGATGTACTCCGCGATCACCGCCGCGTTGTCATTACCCGAATGGAGAATCAGGCCGCACAGCAGGTCGTAGAGGGTCAGCTGGTCGCCCACCTGAAGGCCGCACAGCGATGCCTCCGGGTCTACAAAAGACACGGCCGTCTCGCTGACCGTCACCATATCCTCCAGATTGCCGTGCTTTAGCGTCAGGTACGCGGTCATCAGCTTGGTGGTGCTTGCGGGATAGAGTTCATCGAACATCCGGTCCGCATACAGAACCTGCTTCTGGTTCACGTCAAATAAGCCCGCTGCATGAAGCGTCGGGTCTCCCTCAAATCCGTCCAAAGCCACATCTCCTGCCGTCACGCACAGATCCTGCGCGAAAAGCTCTCCCTGAAACTGGCTCTGGTTATAGTGCCTTGTCTCATAGAGGGCCGCATACTGGATCTTCGACTCTCCCTTCTGACGGTAATACAGAAATCCGGCCACGCCCAGAGCGATCAGGACAATCAGGAGGGCGGACGATAACAGCATCCCCTTCACGGCATTGCGCCTGCGCCGCTTCCTTCTCCCGGCAGGTCTCCGCTCCCCGCGGCCCTGCCGCATCCTGTCGGAGGGCTCCTGCCTGGGACTCTTCCTCCGGGGGTCCTGAGGGCCTCTTATGTCCCTGCTCCGGGCTTCACGCGGGTTTCTTATGTCTCTGCTCCCGGGCTCTGTCCCTCTTGTTCTTTGGGCCGGCCTCTGCCGGAAATCCTGCTGCTCTCTGTTCATGCGTATCCGCCTTTCATCTGTACAGTTCCCTCCAGTCCAGATCTCCTCTGTCCAGTGCCATGATCAACGCCTCTGCCGTGGCGATATTTGTGGCGATGGGGATATTATATTCATCACACAGCCGGACGATATCGTTTACATCCGGTTCATGCGATCTGGGACTCAATGGATCGCGGAAAAAAATCATAAGATCCATATCATTCTGTTCAATCTGCGCTCCCAGCATCTGCTTGCCGCCGAGATGTCCCGCCAGATATTTATGGATGTTAAGATTTGTCACACTTTCCACTAGAATCCCCGTTGTCTCAGTCGCATACAGATCGTGTCTGTTCAAGATCCCTCTGTAGGCAATACAAAAATTCTGCATCAATTTTTTCTTCGCGTCATGTGCAACCAGTCCAATATTCATGATATGCCCTCTCCTCTACTGATATTTGTTCGGCTGAAGCCCGACGTTTAGCACAAATCCGATCCCCATATAAAAACATACGACCGAAGTCATGCCATAGCTGATAAACGGCAGGGAAATCCCTGTATTCGGAAACAACATGGTAGCCACGCTGATGTTGATGAAGCTCTGTATGCCGATCAGCGCGGCAACTCCGGCGCAGATAATGCGCCCTGCCGTATCCTTTGCCTTCATTCCAATCAAAATACAATCTATTACTATTAATAATAACAAAATTATCACCGCACAACAACCCACAAATCCCAATTCTTCACCAATAATTGCAAAAATAAAGTCTGTCTGCGGTTCGGAGATAAAATTTCCGTTCTTTACGGAGGTGGTCGCGTCGCTGTTATATCCTTTTCCGGTCAGCTGACCGGAGCCGATGGCCATGATCGAGTTTAACTGCTGGTAGGCTTCCTCGGATTCATATTTTTCCGGTTCCAGCCAGGCCAGGATGCGGTTCTGCTGGTACTGGTGGATCAATGGCTGGTTCGGCTGTATGACGATGATAAAGAGAACCACTGCCAGAGGTACGAATATCACAAGCACCGTCCGGATGAATTTGTAGCTTAACCCGCCCATATACATGAGCACGCAGAACAGCATTGCCAGACAGAGCGTGTTGGACAGGTTCGGCTGTTTGTAAATCAGCGCCAGCGAAGGCAGCATCAGAACCACGGATACAATAATAAAACGCATATGATTGATCGCCTGTTCATACTTTGAGAGTAGCTTTGCGTAGAACAGAATCGTTATAATCTTCGTCAGGTCGGAAGGCTGGAACTGGATGAAGCCAAGATTCAGCCACCGGGTCGCGCCGTTCGTATTGACTCCAAACAACAGAACGGCAACTAAAAATGCGATGTTCACCACATACATGAGCCAGTAAAAATTATTCAGCACCCACTCATAATCAATCAGGGAAATCACGGCCATGGCAATGACGCCTAAGATGACCCCCTGCACCTGCTTTCCCTGCGAGGAAGCCTGCGCACTGCCGACGATAAACACTCCGATTACGGAGATCGTAAGCACCAGTGCGACAAGGCTGAATTTATAATCTTTCAAATGATACCGCTGTCTTATATTTTGGATAAAAGTCTTCAATCATTCTCTCCCGTATATTTGATATGTATATCTGAACGTGTAATCCTGAGATCAAAGTGTTCACGTCTGACCTCGATATATTTGGATATGGTGTAGTATATGTCAGAGGACAACTTTTCAGCCATATCCGGCGTACATTTCAGCCGGTCCGCGTTGAGCAGGTCATGGAGCCGGTTTTTCGCAATCTGAACGGAAGGTACACTCATCATGCCGCGGCCCTCCTACTTTTTACCCAGCATCCTGCGGATACGTGAGAACAGTCCGTCCGGACGGCTGAAATCCGGGATCGGCACCTCTTCGCCCAAAAGCCGCCTGCAGATATGGTCATAAGCATGGCCTGACAGGCTGTCCGTACCAATGATGGGTTCGCCCTGGTTGGTTGCGATGACGATCTGCTCGTCATCGGGGATCACGCCAATCAGGGGAATTGCCAGGATCTCCGTCACATCATCCACGGACATCATGTCCCCTTTCTGCACCATGTCGATCCTGAGCCGGTTGATGATCAAGGCGTTCTTCTTGATCCCCCGGGTCTCCAAAAGGCCGATGATCCGGTCCGCATCCCGGATCGCGGAGACTTCCGGCGTGGTGACGATCACCGCCCGGTCCGCCGCCGCGATGGCGTTCTGGAAGCCCTGCTCGATTCCGGCCGGGCAGTCAAGCAGTATGTAGTCAAAATCCGGCTTTAACTCCGACACCAGTTTTTGCATCTGCTCCGGGGAAACGGAAGATTTGTCCCTTGTCTGGGCCGAGGGAAGCAGATACAGCTCCGGGAAACGCTTGTCCCGGATCAGCGCCTGCTTGACGCGGCAGTTTCCCTCAATGACATCAACCAGATTGTATACGATCTTGTTTTCCAGTCCCATGACCACATCCAGATTCCTGAGTCCCAGATCCGTATCAATGACGATCACCTTTTTGCCCGAACGTGCCAGTCCGACGCCTATATTTGCCGTTGTAGTGGTCTTACCGACCCCGCCTTTTCCTGATGTAATGACAATTACTTCTCCCATTCTTGCTGTCCTCCTGCAATTTCTGATTACGAAGTATCCAGCAAAACGCGCCAGTGACGCGTTTTGTCGGATTCATGCTTACCCTACAAGCGGGTCGAGATAAATGCGGTTCCTGCCGTCCATAGCCGCGATCTTCGGGCCGTGTCCGCAAAAGCCTTCCCGGCAGGCTGCCGGCCCCGGCGTCTCCACGTCCCCGATCCGAAGCGATTTCGGCCGCATGGAAAGAGCCGCGATGCAGGCGTTTGTATCGCCTGCGGCCCCGGCATGGGCGCTTCCGCACAGGGCGCCGATCACGACAATGTTGCCCTTCGCGATGACGGAGGCCCCCGGCTCTACATTTCCCAGTATCACAATGCTGGTATCCGACTCGATCACCTGTCTTTTTCCCAATGTGCCTCGATAAAACTGCCCGTCCTTTACCGGAATATCGGATAATGTCTTTTCTACGATGCGTCTGTATGCCAGTTCGTGGTCCCGATCCTGGTCAATGACACAGACAATATCCATCTTTGCTGTTTCCGAAATCAGACTCAAGACAGCCTGCTCTTCCGTATAGTTCAGCCTGCGCCCCAGAAAGGAGACCGCCACCTGCGCTCCCTCAAAAAATCTGGCAGAACTGCAGAATTTTTCCCGGATGTGTTCCAGGAGGACCTCAAAAGACGCTTCCGGGTCCAGATAGATCTCCACACCGTATCTGCAGCTCTTGATCGTAACAAGCCTGTCCATATTTTTCTCACTTCCTAAGTTCTAATCAGAAATCGAATCTCCCAGTTCTGCGGCATGTCCGGTGATCAGTTCCTCCTCCTCGGCAAGTTCGAAGTGTGCCCTCACGATATCCCTGCCGATCTCCGCCGCATAAGCGGACGTATATCCGTTGGCGATACGCACGGCAATGGCGATCTCGGGAGATTCCGCCGGCGCAAACCCTACAAACACAGCATGATCCGGATGGACCGCGCTCTGCTGGGCGGTTCCGGTCTTTCCGGCCACCTGGATTCCCACACCGCCGTAGCTGCTTGTGTTGTTGATCATGGCCACCATTCCGTCATGGATCAGATCCCACGTGTTTTTGGACACGCCCTTTATCTTATTTACCACAGACGGCTCATACTTCTTGATGATCTTTCCGTTGGCATCCGTGGTCTTGTCCAAAAGCGTCAGCTTGTAGACCGTCCCTTTGTTGGCCACCGCGGATACATAACGGTTCAGCTGGCTGACCGTATAGTTGTTGGTGCCCTGTCCGATGGCGGACAGTACCGGGTCCGTATCCGAAATATTCGGCTCGGTTTCCGGAATCTCAAGGCCGGAGGTCTCTCCTAAGCCAAATTCCTCCGCGTACTTCCGAAGAACCTCAATTCCCCGGTCGCTGTCATAGTTCCCGTCCCGGTCCTTGCCGAACTCGAAGCCGATGGTATAGTAGAACACGTTGCAGGAATGGTTCAGCGCATCAATTACATTGAGCCCTCCATGCCCGTTCGGCCAGTACCAGCAGTGGGGATTGGGGGTAACTCCCTCAAACGCGCCTCCGCAGAAGATATACGAATCTCCCTTGATGGTTCCCTCGGTCAGCCCGGCCACGGAAGTGATCATCTTGTAGGTGGAACCCGGAGCCGTGGTCTCCTGGGTCGCATTGTTGTAAAACGGACGGGACAGCCCGGTCACAAGCTGGGTATAATAATCGGAGTCCATGGTATTGGCCAGCCGGTTATTGTCATACCCGGGATAGGATACGCAGGCCAGCACCTCGCCCGTATTGGGGTCGCTCACCACTGCCGAGCCCGTACAGGGCTCCAGAGCAAGCTGCCCCGGCGTGATGGCCAGTGTCTGTACCTGGGTATGCAGCCAGCCGAAGGAATCCACGGCACCGGACCTGAGGCCGTTGTAGGTTCCCTCGTCCATGGGCAGCACCCCCTGTTCATATACGATGGCGCAGATCTGCGTACCTTTGACACTCCCTGATTTTATAAGATATTTGTAGAGAAGTTTGTCGAAATTCATATCCGAACTCAAATAATCTTTCAGGTACCGCAGAATGGCCTGATACACCTCCGCCGCATCGGAATATTCGGATGAAATATACTCGTTCAGCCGCGAGGTATCGATCCAGTTCTTGGAGATCGCATAGTTCAGGTACTGGTTCATGCTGATGGTCTCATCCTTTGACCATGCCACATATGTGGGATCCGAGGCATCAATGGCGTCTGCCATAAGAATCCCGCCGAGCAGGATGCTTTCCATATAATCCATGTATCCCTTCATCTCGTCGGACAGGCTCTGGTAAGGGGTGGTGCCGTTTAATTCCGCCAGGATCTCGTCCATCACCGTGCTCTTGCGCGCGGAATAGATTGCGTAAACCTCCTTCTCGGTGGCCCCTGCGTCCTCCTTGCCGAAATGCTGCTCGTCGATGATCTCATTGGCAATAAAGGCATGGTAGGCATTGTCCGAGGGGATAACGATATCCATGGTGTCTTTTTCCAGGCTGGGATCGTAATTCATGACCGTGCTCAGTTTGGAAAGAACGATCCCGGCAATCTTCTCTTCGATGATCTGGTAGGTCTGCTGCTGCAGCTTCTTATCGATGGTCAGATACACGTCGTTTCCGGCTCCCGGCTCTACGAAGCTGACCTCTTCTGTCACCTTACCGACACTGTCCACATAGAAGATCTTCTTCCCCCGGTCTCCCTGGAGTACATTGTCCATGACCTGCTCGATCCCGGATTTTCCGACGATGTCGGATAAGGCGTAGCGCTCTTTGACTTCCTCGTCCAAGGCGTCATACTCCTCCTGGGAGATCTTCCCGGTATATCCGATGAGCGAGGCAAAGTACTGGCTGTCCGTATATCTGCGCAGGGATTCCTCCTCGATGCCCACGCCTTCCATCTTGTCCAGATTTTCCATGATCGCGATCCGGGTCTCGTCGCTGACGTCGGATGCCAGCACGGTGGGGATAAACTTCTGGAAGCTGTTCAGGTTGATGGCATAGCGTAGATTGACCATTTTCAGGATATACTGGCGGTCCAGCTTCTCATCGTCCAGCTCATACCCGTAGAGCTCGTCCGTACAGAGATAATGGATCAGGTCCTCCGCCGACGCGTTTTTCTGCTCCTTCTCAAGCTCGTCGATGGTCCGCAGACCATAGACGTCGGCAACAAAACGCAGCCGAAGTGTCTCGTTGGTCTGGGCAAACTGATAATTGCCCGCAGAATCCAGCACGATCCCGAAGCTGTGGATGACGCTGTCCCCATGGGCCTCCACGATCTGGATCACCTGATCCATGATCCGGTTGAGCGTCTCATTCCGGTCCACGGCGCCTGAGAGATTGTCCTCAAAGGTCACCGAGTAGGCCAGCTCATTGTAGGCCAGCAGTTCTCCGTTCCGGTCGTAGATCGCTCCTCTGGTCCCCTGCAGGTTTCGTTCCTTGCGGATCTGGAGCTTGTAGTTCTCCATATAGTATTCGCCCTTCACGATCTGCAGATTGAAGAGCTTGTTGATCAGAATCGCATATAAAAAACAAAATACCAATATCAGGACCAGCAGCCGGGATTCCGAGATCTGCAGAACCGTCTTTTTTATCCTTTTCCAGATGATTTTAAACAAATTTGCCTGCACTCCTTTTTTCTTCTGCTTCTAACCGGCGGTTTATGAAAAGTATGAGGGGATACAGCCCCAGTGTCACTACTATAGTATATATGAGCTCCGGTATGATAATATGTCTCAGATAGTGTAAAAAATCAAATTCGCTGCGCAGCATGAACATCAGCAGGTACACCACCAGGCCGTAGATAAACTCCGTAGCCCCCACCAGCGCCAGGGGCAGCTTGATATCCTCGTCGTAATACAGCTGTTCAAACAATCCGTTCACATAGCCTGCCAGCAGGTAGATCAGGGCATAGAACCCCAGAATGTTCCCGAACTGGATGTCCGTCAGCAGGCCGGAAAAAAAGCCCACCAGCATCCCGTCTTTCGGCCCCCGCATGAACCCGAAGGAAGCCGTCAGTATGAGCATCAGGTTTGGTTTTACAGACGCCAGCGCAAGGCTCGGAAACAGGGTGCACTGCAGCGCGTAGCAGATGCATACCGCCAGCGCCGTCACGATGACGCGTTTGATCTTTAACTTCATAGGCTCCTCCTTTCATCTGCGGATCACGGTTCCTGGGGCTCGTTTTCGGCCGCCCCTTCTTCAGGGGCCCCCTGGTCCGGCGGCTGCGCTCCCGCCCCATCTTCCGCAGGCGCTCCTGCCCCGTTTTCCGGCGGCTGTGCTCCGGCTCCGTCCTCTGCGGGCGCTCCTGCCCCATTTTCCGGCGGCGCTGCTTCACCTGCTCCATCCTCTGGGGGCGCTCCTGCCCCGTTTTCCGGGGGCTGCGCTCCGGCTCCCTCTTCTGCCGGCGCATCTGCCCCGTTTTCCGGGGGCGCTGCTTCGCCTGCTCCGTCCTCCGCCGGCGCCCCTGCTTCGCCTGCCGGCTGTTCTTCGGCGGCGCCGGTGCCGGTGAGATCTGCCTTGGTCTTTGTGATGACCAGCACCTCCTGGAGCTTTTTAAAATTTACAACCGGCGTGAGATACCCGGATCGGGTCAGGTTATTGGAATCCACCTGAACCTCGCTGACATAGCCGATCAGAATCCCCTGCAGGTATTTATCGCTGATATGGGAGGTGACGATCTGTTCCCCCACCTCCACCTTATTGTCATTGTTCTCCATCTGTTCAAAGCGCATCTTCCCGTCGTTGATCAGGGACAGATCCCCCCGCACGGTGCAGGTGTCCGAGGTGGACAGAACCATGCCTCCCACATTGCTGGAATCGTCGATGATGGAACGGACCGTTGCCCAGGTGGGCCCCACCTGGGTGACGATCCCCACCAGGCCGCTTCCCGCGATGACGTTCATATCCACCCGGATTCCGTCTATGCTCCCTTTGTCAATGGTAAAGGTGCTGAACCAGTTCCCGGGGTCTTTGCTGATCACCCGGGCGCCCACTTTTTCGTATTCCGCGTAGTTCTGGTCCAGCTTGTAGAGCTCCCTGAGCCGCTCCAGCTCGTACTTTTCCTCCTGCAGGTTGTTGTTCTCCATGATCAGTTCGTCAATCTTTGCCTGCAGGCTTTTGTTCAGCTTGCGCGATTCCTCCAGCGTCCCCAGGTTCTCGCTGACATCGACAAGCAGGCTTCCCACCTTGTTGAAGCCCTGCTGCATCGGGATGACCGTGAGATTGGCGAGCACCCGGAAGGGCCCTGCGGCCCTGACGTAAAATACGGACAAAAACATCAGCAGGACGCAGACCATGGTCAATCCGGCAAGCAGATATTTATTGATATTGGATGTCTGATTTTTTTTCTTCATATTGATGATCGTTCCCCCTGCGTTCTTATCTGAACCATTTATATTCTCCATCCAGCAGGGAATACGTCAGCTCCCTGTATACCCGTTTATCCTGGATGATCTTCTGCAGCCCTTCCACAACGCACAGTTCCGGACGGGACGTTGTCTTTACCGTAAGTCCGGTGCTTTCCTCCATATATGTAGAAAGCTCCTTTAAATTTGCCAGCCCCCCTGTGAGGCAGATTCCGTTCTTCTCGATCCCGGTGCGCACGGTGGGAGGCGTCCGCTCGAACATGGCCACGATCTCCGACACGCACTCCTTGAGCGGGTTCTTCATGGCCGCACGGACCATGCTCACGGGGATATCCCGGTGCTCCGGAATCCCGGTGCGCAGATTTCTCCCGGATACGTTGATGGTGGTGCAGGTGGCATCCTCAAAAATGCCGAAATCCTGCCGCAGCATCTCCGCCGTACGCCGTCCGATGAGAAAATCCATGTGATGGCGTACCAGGTTCTGGATGGCCTGGTCCAGATGCTCCCCGCCCAGCTTCATCAGCCGGTTCATGACCATGCCGCCGTGGGCGAGTATGGAGATCTCCGTGGAGCCGCCGCCCATGTTCACGATAAAGATCCCCTCCGTGCGGTTGACATTGATCCCGAAGCCGAGGGCGTCCACGATGCCCCTCTCCGCGATCCTCACGGTCTTCGCGCGGGCCGCGGAATGGTACACCAGGTCGTAAAACGCCCGCTTCTCCACCTCAGTCACATCGGTAGGGACCGCTACCAGATATTCCGCGCCCCCGTAAAAGAGCCGTTCTTTTTTGAGAAGGGACTCCAGAAGGCACTGCATGTCATTGAACTTTGCGATGGCTCCGCCCTGCATGGGGAACAGCACTTCGATATTCTCCGGCGCCTTCTCGAACATAATCCAGGCTTCATCCCCGGCGGCGTACAGAAAATCTTTGTCTTTTCTCGCGATGACATTCTTTTCTTTCCAGATATAGTCTCTCTTTTTATCGAATACTTTTATCTCATAAGTTCCCAAATCCAGTCCATAAATATTCCGGAACATAAGCGATCCTTCCCTCTTTCTGAAACATACGCGGAAAAATTGCGCCGTTTTGCGCACGTATCCTTAGCTCCCACCCGGTCTCACTTGAGGATTCCAGCCTCCCTCATGCTGCTGTAGCGGTTGTCCCCGATGATGATATGGTCGAGAAGCTCCACGCCGATCATCATGCCCGCCTCATGCACTCTCCTGGTAATCAGAATGTCCTCGCGGCTGGGAGCGGGGTCGCCGCTGGGATGGTTGTGGAGCAGGATAATAGAAACCGCATCCTTCTGCAGGGCTTCTACGAATAATTCCCTGGGGGAAATGACCGACGCGTTGACGGTTCCCCTGGAAATGTCGCTCTCCCCGATGAGCCGCGACTTTGTATTCAGAAGCAGAAGCTTCATGGCCTCCTGCTTCTGATGCCGCAGATCCTCCATGTAATAGCGGGCAATGGTCTCTGGAGTGTCAAATTTCAGCTCCGGCCCCGCGCTTGCCTTGGACAATCTCCTTGCAAGCTCACAGAGGCAGAGGATCTGGATCGCTTTTACCTTCCCGATCCCCTTGATCCGGGTAAGCTGTTCATAGGACCAGCGGCGGATGCCAAGCAGTCCCCCCTGGAAATGGTCCGAATAGAGGAGCCGTTTTGCAAGCTCCAGGGAGTTCTCCCCCCTGGTCCCTGTACGCAAAAGGACCGCCAGCAGCTCGCTGTCTGTCAGATTCTCCGGGCCGAAACGCTCACATTTTTCATAAGGGCGTTCTTCTGTGTTCAGTTCTTTTATTCTTTTCATAAGTTTTTTGCTGTGAAGATGGCGCAACACGCAAGACCTATTTTACCATAATTTGAAAAATGTGTACAGGTTTGGAAAACTGAAATTTTTGTGAAGCGGCTGTATCACTGGTTTTTCGGGGCAAACCGGCGAATCAGCGCCTCCCCCACTTTCAGGCCGTCCATGGCCGCGGACATGATTCCGCCTGCATAGCCGGCTCCTTCGCCGCAGGGATAGATGCCTTGGATCTGGCTTTCCATGGCCTCTCCCCGAAGCATACGCACCGGGGAAGATGTCCGGCTCTCCACCCCGGAAAGCAGTGCGTCCTCCCTGGAAAACCCGGGGATTTTTCGGTTCATGGCGCAGATCCCCTGCTGAAGGGATTCTGAGAGCTCCTCCGGAAAAATGTTCCGTACATTGGCCATCTGCCAGCCTCCCTTCATCTGCGGGACAACCGCCCCCAGCGCCGTCGTCCTCTCGTTTCTGCAGAAATCTCCGAAGCACTGGACCGGGATCTGTCCCTGTCCTTCCCGGTATGCCAGGGCTTCCAGCTTTTGCTGGAACTCCACCCCTGCAAGGGGATGTTCCTTCCCAAAATCTTTGGGAGACACGGTGACGATCACCGCGCTGTTGGCGTTTGTCCCGGCCCGGCCGTGGTAGCTCATGCCGTTGACGGCCAGCCGCCCTTCCTCGGAAGAAGCATTCACCACGTACCCTCCCGGACACATACAGAAGGTATACACCCCTCGATGATTTTCCAGGTTTTCCGACAGCTTGTAGGACGCAGCCGGAAGTTTTTTTGCCCACGTCCTGCCGTACTGCGCTTCCTGGATCATCTGCTGGGGATGCTCGATGCGCACCCCCACCGCAAATGCCTTGGCCTGCATAGGCAGTCCGGCGTCATACAGCATCCGGAAGGTATCTCTTGCGCTGTGCCCCAGCGCAAGGACCAGTGCCTCCGCCGGGATCTGCTCCCGGTGATTCACCGTAACCTTGCACAGGGTCTTTCCTGCGGGCGTATCCTTACAGTCCACTCCGGTGAGGCGGCTGTAAAACCGGATCTCCCCGCCCAGCTTACAGATCTCCTCCCGGAGGTTTTTGATCACCCGGGAAAGGATGTCCGTGCCCACGTGGGGTTTTTGTTCGTACAGAATCTGCTCCGGCGCGCCCAGGCGGACAAAGCTCTCCAGAACCAGCCGGTTCCGGCCGTAAGGGTCTTTGACCAGCGTATTGAGCTTTCCGTCGGAAAAGGTGCCGGCTCCGCCCTCTCCGAACTGGACGTTGGATTCCGGCTTGAGGACGCCGGTTTTCCAGAACTGTTCCACATCCCGAATCCGTTCCTCCACCGGAGCCCCCCGCTCCAGCAAAAGAGGGGCATACCCTTCCCGGGCCAGAATCCAGGCGCAGAACAGTCCGGCAGGCCCGGCCCCGACGATGACCGGCCTGTGCCCAAGCCGCTTTGTTCCGGCCTGGGGCGGACGGTAAAGGACTTCCTCCAGCGCTTCCACCTGTCCGGCCTTCAGCTTTTTCTTACGGAGCCGGCTTAAGACCCGGGATTCCTGATGGATCGTCACATCCACCGTATACGTGTAATAGATCTCCGGCTTTTTCCTGGCGTCGATGGACTGTTTGAAAATCCGGTATTCCAACGGATCTGTCTGTTTGAGATTCAGAAGCTTCCGAATCTTTTCTTCCAGCTCCTGCCCGCTGTGACCGGGTTTCAGCCGGATCTGACTAAGCCTCAGCATGGGCCGCCTCCTTTCCTGACACATGGCCGCTGGACCATGCCCACTGCAGGTTGTACCCTCCGCAGAGCCCGTCCACGTCCAGAATTTCCCCGGCAAAATACAGCCCCGGAACCAGACGGGATTCCAGCGTTTTCGGGTCCACCTCCCGGGTGTCGATGCCTCCCCGGCAGACCTGTGCCTGGGAAAATGGATTGGTTCCGGTGACCTGGGTCTCAAATCTGCGGATCAGCCCCGCCAGCTTCTCAATCTGCCCGTCATTAAGATCTCCCGCCCTCTGGCTTCTGGGAATCCGGCTCAGACGAATCCAGAGATCCCAGAGTTTTTTCGGGAACAGGCCCACAAAAAATTCTTCCAGCGTCTTTTCGGGCCGGGTATTGATCCGCTCCTTCAAAAACGCCAGAAAGGCTTCCCACTCCAGTTCCGGCATGAAGTCCAGCACCGCTTTTACAGACTTCCCCTCATGGAGCGCGGCCGCAGCCGCTCCGCTCACCTGGAAGACGGGGATGCCGGATATCCCGTAGCCGGTGAGCTGGATTTCCCCCCGGTCCCTGCCGATGCAGGCTCCGTCTGCATAGACGGCCACCTCTCCCATCACCCGCACCCCGGAGATACTTTTGTAAAAGTCTTCCCGGCATTTTAACTGCACCAGGGCAGGCACCACCGGTACGATCCGGTGCCCAAGGCGTTTGGCAAGGGTATAGCCGGAATCACCGCTTTCGGCTGAGACTGAGGCGAAAGACCCGGATGCCAGGATCACCCGGCCTGCCGTGACCATTCCTGAGGAGGTTTTCAGGCGGAAACCGGTTTTCACCGGCCGGATGTCCGTACACCGGCAGTCCGTGCGCACCTTCACCTGCAGGCGGGCGCATTCCATCCGCAGGACGTCCAGCACCGAGGATGCCTGGTCGGAATTTGGATAGAGGTAGCCCTCCCGGCTTTTCGGCTGGATTCCCAGCTCCCGGAAAAAAGCGACGGTTTCCGACGCGCCGAACTGAGAGACGATGCCCCACGGGAAGGAGGGGGTTTCGGAATGATAGCAGGAAGGCTCCTGGCGCAGGTTGGTGTAGTTGCACCTCCCGTTGCCTGTGCTTAAGAGCTTTTTTCCCACCCGGTTGTTCTGCTCGATCAGGGTCACTTCTGCTCCGGCTGCAGCGGCGGTGGCCGCAGCCATCAGCCCGGATGCGCCGCCCCCCACGATTGTGATATTTCCCATTGCTGACGCCCTTTCTTTTATATGGATTCGATCTGGCTTTTGGTTACGAGACGGGCATTCTCCAGATACTGAAGGGATTGGAGGATTCCCAGCTTTGCGCTGGGCCAGGTCAGCCCGCCCTGGAAGTACACGGCATAGGGCGGCTTGATGGGGCCGTCGGCGCTCAGTTCGATGGAGGAACCCTGTACAAAGGCTCCCGCAGCCATAATCACATCGCTGTCGTATCCCGGCATGGCCCAGGGCTCCGGGGTCACGTAGCTGTCCACCGGGGCTGCGGCCTGAACCCCTTTGCAGAATGCGATGACGCCCTCCGGACTCCCAAGGGTCACCGCCTGGATGATATCGTGCCTGGATTCCCGGCCGTCTGGAATCACGGAGTAGCCCAGCCGTTCATAGATATTCGCCGCGAATACGGCTCCTTTCAAGGCGCTGGAAACCACCACCGGAGCCAGGAAAAAGCCCTGGTAGAAGGACTGCATCACGCCCAGGGAAGCCCCCACCTCCCGGCCAAGCCCAGGGGAGGTCAGACGGCAGCCGCAGTTCTCGATCAGGTCTTCCCGGCCTGCCACGTAGCCGCCGATGGGCGCCAGTCCCCCGCCCGGATTTTTGATCAGGGAGCCTACCACCATATCCGCCCCCACGTCGCTGGGTTCCCGCGTCTCCACAAATTCTCCGTAGCAGTTGTCCACCATGCAGATCACGTCGGGCCGGATTCCTTTGATGAAGGCGATCAGCTCCCCGATCTGCTCCACGGAATAGCTGGGACGGGTCTGGTAGCCCTTGGAACGCTGGATGGTGACCAGCTTTGTCCGTTCGTTCAGGCTTTGCTCAATGGCCGGATAGTCAAAGTATCCGTCTGCCTTGAGTTCCACCTGCCGGTAGGTAACCCCGTATTCCGCCAGGGAGCCTCTGGAGGGCCGGATGCCGATCACCTCCTCCAGGGTGTCATAGGGCTTACCCACCGGCGAGAGAAGTTCGTCCCCGGGCCGCAGGTTGGCGGAAAGCGCCAAGGCCAGGGCGTGGGTTCCGCAGGTGATCTGGGGACGGACAAGGGCGGCTTCGGTGTGGAAGGTATCCGCGTAGATTTTCTCCAGTGTATCTCTCCCGTTGTCGTTGTATCCGTAGCCGGTGGCATACTGGAAGCACTCCGCGCTGACCCGGTTTTTCTGCATGGCCGCCAGCACCTTTAGCTGGTTAAATTCCGCTGTTTTGTCAAATTCCAGAAACCGGGGCATCAGCTCCTGTTCCAGGCGTTCTCCGGCTTTGTAAACCTCCTCCGAGATTCCCAGGGTTTTGTAGATTTCAAATTGTTCCATTTCTTTCTCCTTTTTTCTCACGCAATGATCTGCCGTTTTCTAAGCTCTGAAAGCATCTGTTCCAACAGCGCCCCTTCGTCATAGCCAGCTTGTCCCTTGTCCAGCCAGATGACCTCCCTCTCCCTCTTAAACCAGGTGATCTGACGCTTGGCAAAATGGCGGGTATCCCGTTTGATGACGGTGACCGCCTCCTCCAGTGAGCAATGTCCCTCCAGATAATCCAGCATCTCCTTATAGCCAAGGCCCTGCATGGAAACCATATCTCTGGTAAAGCCCTGGGCTCTCAGCCGGGATACCTCTTCTACAAGCCCTGATGAGAGCATTTCATCCACCCGGCGGTCGATCCGTTCATAGAGTCGCTGCCGCTGGTCGTTTAAGACGAAATAGGCAAAATTGTAGGGGGATTCCTTTTCCCTCTGGCGGAGATTGTGGTCGGATATTTTTTCCCCGGTCTGGTGAAAATATTCCAGCGCCCGGATGATGCGCTTCACATTGCGGGCATGGATCTCCTCCGCAGACTTTGGGTCCGCCTGGGCGAGCATGGCGTGTAAAACTTCCCCGCCCTGTTTTCGGGCCAGCTCTTCTAACTCCCTCCGGTAAGCTTTGTCTCCGCCGTTTTCCGCGAAATCGATGTCGTAGAGGACGGCCTGGATATAGAACCCGGTTCCGCCTGCCAGGATGGGAATCTTCTTTCTCTCAAAAATCTCCGCCATGGCCGCCTTGGCCATCTCCTGGAAACGGACCACATGAAAGGCTTCGTCCGGGTCCAGCACGTCGATCAGATGATGCCTCACCCCCTCCATCTCGTCGGGCCGGATCTTCGCGGAGCCGATGTCCATCTGCCGGTACACCTGCATGGAGTCCGCGGAAATGATCTCCCCGTCCACCGCCCTGGCCAGGGCTAAGGACATCTTGGTCTTCCCCACCGCGGTAGGGCCTGTCAGTATGATCAATGGTTGTTTCATGCGTTCTTTCACCTTTCCTATGCTCAAATGACCCGTTTAAACTTCTTTTCCAGATCCCGCCTGGACATGGCGATGATGGTGGGCCGCCCGTGGGGGCAGTGATAGGGATTGGATAAAAGGAGAAGCTCCCCGATCAGGGCATCCACTTCCCGGGCGGACAGCCGGCTGTTTCCCTTGACCGCAGCTTTGCAGGACAAAGACGCCACCTTTTCATCGATCAGCTCCGGGGTCATGGAAAGGTTGACGCACTCCGACAGGGAATCCAGCATTTCCATCAGCAGCTCTTTTTTCGCGATTCCGAACAGATTGGCGGGAACGGCCCGCACCGCATACTCTTTTCCGCCGAAGGGCTCGATCTCAAAGCCGATCCTCTGAAACCGGTCCATATGTTCGTTCAGAAGCTGCGCCTCCTGCATGGAAAGGCTTAAGATCACCGGAGGGCTTACGTATTGGGACGTATACTCCCGGGTTTTCATCTCCCGCAGGGTGCGCTCGTACAAAACCCGCTCGTGGGCGGCATGCTGGTCGATG
The DNA here is from genome assembly GCF_003885045.1 of Schaedlerella arabinosiphila. GTDB lineage: Bacteria > Bacillota > Clostridia > Lachnospirales > Lachnospiraceae > Schaedlerella > Schaedlerella arabinosiphila. The sequence goes on from NZ_RHJS01000002.1 coordinate 1,851,915, forward strand.
ATGTAGAGACTGTCCTGGAACTGAACCAGCCAGTAGGTGTCAAATACCTGTCCCACCAGCTTGTACTCCGCCCGGATGTCCCGTTTTAGAAGCTTTTCCTCAAAAAGATCCAGCTGCTTTGCCTGTTTGCTGCCGTCCTCCTCTAAAGAAGGCTTCCCGGGTACATGGTAGTCCTTCGTCTCCCGGATCTGGGCCGGCTGCTTTCCCTGGCTGCTTTCCGGCTGCTTCTCAGGGCTGGAAGACAGGCAGCCGGAAGACGCGGCTTTTTCCAAGCCGGAATGGGGCTTTTGCTCCACGTCTGCTTTTTCCTGTGTCTTCTGGACTTCCTGGTCTCTGCCGTGGCTTGAAAGCACCCGCTCCCGCATTTTTCGGATAAAATACTCCTCATCCAGGTTCTCCTGCTCCTGCGCCGTCTTTTTCGGCCTGAGCAAAAATGGACTCTCCTTTTGCATCCTCTCCGGCTCTGTATTCCCTGCCGGGATTTGCGTTGGTTTTGGTTCTTCCGCCGGCATGGCTTTTGGCTCAGGCACCTCCACCCTTGGGATCAGCTCCGGTTCCAGCAGCCTTCTGTGAATCCCTTCAAAGACCGTGTTGTAGACCTCCTGCTGCTTCTGGAAGCGGAGCTCCATCTTCGTGGGATGGACATTTACGTCCACCTGCTCCCCGTCGATCTCAAACGCCAGCACCGCAAAGGGGAATTTGTGCTGCATCATAAAGTCCTTGCAGGCATCCTCCAGCGCCCTGGAGATCATGGCGCTTTTCACATATCTGCCGTTCACGAAAAAGGTCTCAAAGTTCCGGTTGCCCCGGGTGATCACCGGCTTCCCGATGTATCCCCGGATGCGGATGCCGGGAGCCCTGTGATCCAGCTCCAAAAGGTTGGAGGCCACGTCCCGGCCGTAGATGCTGTAGATCACCTCGTCCAGCTTCCCGCTCCCGGAGGTTCTCAGCTTTTCCTGGCCATGATTCAAAAAACGAAAGCCCACCTCCGGATGGGAAAGGGCCAGCCTCATCAGCAGGTCCTGCACATGTCCGGCCTCGGTTATGGCCGTCTTCAAAAACTTCCTGCGGGCCGGCACATTGTAAAACAGCTGCCGCACGCAAAACGTGGTCCCGTCGGCCGCCCCGGCGTCCTCCATGGACACCTCCCGGCCGCCCTCAATCACATACCGGGTTCCGAAGGCGTCCTCCCCGGGCTTGGTGATTAGCTCCACCTTGGCCACGGCGGCGATGCTCGACAGCGCCTCCCCCCGAAATCCCAGAGAGGAAATCCGGGATAAGTCCTCCACACACCGGATCTTGCTCGTGGAATGGCGCAGAAAGGCATTCCGGATGTCCTCCCGGAGAATGCCGCATCCATTGTCCGTGATCCGGATCAGGGCGATCCCCCCGTCCTCGATCTCCACCGTAACAGTGGAAGCCCCGGCATCGACGGCGTTTTCCACCAGCTCCTTGACGATCGAAGCCGGCCGCTCGATGACCTCCCCTGCGGCGATCTTGTCAATTGTCATCTGATCCAAAACCTGAATCCGTGCCATAAAACCCGCTCCTTTTTCTCAAAAATGTTGCCCGGAAAACAAAATCATTGCTCCTTGAGCTTTCTTTACCATCGGTTCTTAAGCTTATTCTGCAGCCGGTAAATGGTATTCAGCGCATCAATAGGGGTCAAGTTGCCCACGTCGATGGTTTTCAGCTCCTCCAGCACATCGTCGTCCTGAACGGTATCAAAGAGGGAGAACTGTGCCAGATCCACCTCGTCGTACTTTTTCGATCTGCTCTTTTTCTGCGGCTTCTGGCAGCCCTTCACGGCGATCTCGCTGACCCGGCCCGTGATATCACCTTCCGCCAGTTCTTCTACGATCTCCTTGGCCCGGTTGATGACCAGATCCGGCACGCCGGCCAGCTTGGCCACCTGGATGCCGTAGCTCTTGTCCGCCCCGCCTTTGACGATCTTGCGCAGGAACACGATATCATCGCCCTTTTCCTTCACGGCGATGCAGTAATTATTCACATGCTCAATCTTCCCTTCCAGCTCCGTCAGCTCGTGGTAATGGGTGGCGAACAGAGTCTTGGCTCCCAGAAACCGGGTGTCGCTGATGTACTCCACCACCGCCCAGGCGATGGACAGCCCGTCAAAGGTACTGGTGCCCCTTCCGATCTCGTCCAGAATCAGCAGGCTCTTCGCCGTAGCATTCCGCAGGATGTTGGCCACCTCCGTCATCTCCACCATGAAGGTGCTCTGCCCGGAGGCCAGGTCGTCGGAGGCACCTACCCTGGTAAAAATCCGGTCCACCAGGCCGATGTCCGCGCTCTTTGCCGGCACGAAGGATCCGATCTGGGCCATCAGCACGATCAGGGCGGTCTGCCGCATGTAGGTAGACTTTCCCGCCATATTGGGCCCGGTGATGATGGAGATCCGCTGCTTTTTGTCATCCAGGAAGGTGTCGTTGCAGATAAAGGAGCCGTCCGGGATCATTCGCTCCACCACCGGATGGCGGCCGTCCCGGATATCAATGACCCCTTTCTCATTGATCTGGGGGCGCACATAGTGGTTGTGCTCCGCCACCAGCGCCAGAGTGGAAAACACGTCCAGCTCCGCCACGGCCCTGGCCGTCCTCTGGATTCGCTCCACCTCCCCCGCGATGGTATCCCTGACCTTGCAGTACAGCTCGTATTCCAGAGCATACAGCTTGTCCTCGGCCCCCAGGATGGTATCCTCCAGTTCTTTAAGCTGGGGCGTGATATACCGCTCCGCATTGGCCAGCGTCTGCTTGCGCATAAAATAGTCGGGCACCATGTTTTTGTAGGAATTGGTCACCTCCAGATAGTAGCCGAAGACCTTGTTGTACTTGATCCGCAGATTCTTGATACCGGTCTTTTCCCGTTCTTCCTCTTCTAACTTGGCCAGCCACCCTTTGCCCTCGGACTTGGCCCTGCGCAGGGTGTCCACCTCCTCGCTGTAGCCGTCCCGGATGATATTGCCCTCCTTCATGGCCAGGGGCGGGTCCTCCGCGATGGCCGACTTTACCAGGGTGCACAAGTCCTCCAGGGTATCCAGCCGATTCCGGATCTCACAGAGCAGCTCGGAGTGCATCTCCTCCAATATGTACCGGACATGGGGCAGCATTTCCAGGGAACCGGAAAATGCAGTCAGGTCCCGGGGATTGGCGGTGCCGTAGGTGATCTTCGTGATCAGCCGTTCCAGGTCGTAGACCGGGGAGAGATATTCCCGGATCTCCTCCCGGCAGATGGCCTGTTCTTTTAATTCCGCCACCGCGTCCAGCCGCCGCTCGATCTCCCCCCGCTCGATTAAGGGCTGCTCCGCGTACTTCCGGAGGGTTCTGGCCCCCATGGCGGTGCGGGTCTTGTCCAGTACCCAGAGGAGCGACCCGCGCTTTTGCTTCTCCCGCAGCGTTTCGCACAATTCCAGGTTCCGCCTTGTGGAGCTGTCCAGCATCATATATTTTCCCGTGGTGTAGGGCGTAATGCGGGTCATGTGGGCCAGATTGTTCTTCTGTGTCTCCAGAAGGTAGCCAAGCAATGCCCCCGCGCTGATGACGCCCGAGTCCAGATCTCCCAGCCCCAGCCCGTCCAGTGTCTTCACCTGAAAATGCTCCAGAAGGTTTTTTCTGCACATCCCATCGTCAAAATACCAGGCATCCAGCGCATACAGCGCGATCTTAAGCCGTTCCTTGAGGTCTTCCAGATCCATCCCGCTCATATAAAAAGACTCGTTGCAGATGATCTCGGAAGGGCTGAATCTGGAGATCTCGTCCTTAAGCTTTCCGCTGTCGGGCAGCTCCGTCACGAAGTAATCCCCTGTGGACACATCCGCCACAGAAACCCCGTAACGGTCCGCCAGGTATACGATACACATGATATAATTATTTTTGGATTCATCCATCATCTGGCTGTCCAGGATCGTGCCCGGCGTGACCACCCGAACCACCTCCCGCCGAACCAGCCCTTTGGCCTGCTTCGGGTCTTCTGTCTGCTCGCAGATGGCCACCTTGTAGCCCTTTGCCACCAGACGGTTCAGATACCCGTCCACGGCATGATAAGGGACGCCGCACATGGGCGCCCGTTCATCCAGCCCGCAGCTTTTCCCGGTCAGGGTCAGCTCCAGTTCCCGGGACACTGTAACTGCGTCCTCGAAGAACATCTCATAGAAATCCCCCAGCCTGTAAAACAGGATGCAGCCGGGGTATTCCTCTTTCGTATCCATATATTTCTGCATCATTGGTGTTAACTCTGCCAAATTGTTGCCTTCCTTTCGTATACTAAAGCACGTGAAAATGGGGTTTTTCTTCCCCGTAAATCCAGTGGAGCAGATATCCGGACATGAGTATGCCCAGTGCGCACAGCCCGGAAAACAGGATCAGAAACGGGACGCAGACCTGCCCGAAAAGCTGCAGGGGCTGGTTGGTATAATCCCATACGTTCCATTTCATCCATTTATTGACGATCATCCCGGTAATGAACTCCCCCGCCCCCACAAACAGGGTGCACCGAAGCACCTGCAGCCAGAGCGGGTCCTGCCATTTTTGCATCAGGCCCTGCCATCCGAAGAACAAAAGGCAGAAGCCGCCCAGCACAAACATGGACCAGTGGGAAAACCCGCGGAACACCACCTCGATGGTATAGTATATAATCCCTCCCAGGGCCCAGATAAAAAGGTATTCACTTATCCGTTTCACGAAATAATTTGTCCTCCTTCGCCAAGGTAATAAAACCCCCTGCATTCCTTCAGCCTGACGGAATAAAGCTTCCCGATCAGGGACGCATCCCCCGGAAAATGTACCAGCAGGTTGTTGCTCATGCGCCCGGTCAGAAGCGACGGGTCATGGTCATTTACAGACTCCACCAGTACCTCCTGGACGGAACCTGTATGTACGCTGCATACCTCTGCGGAAATGGACTGTACCTCCGAAAGCAGCCTGTCAAACCGATCCTTCACCACCTCCGGCGCCACCTGCCCGTCCATAACGGCTGCAGGCGTGCCGCTCCGTTTCGAATACTGGAACGTAAACACGGCGTCGTAGCGCACCCGGCGGACGATGTCCAAAGTCTCCTGGAAATCCTCCTCTGTCTCCCCCGGAAATCCCACGATGATGTCTGTAGTCAGGGAAATATCGGGCACGGCACGGCGGATCTTCTCTGTCAGCTCCAGGTATTGTTCCTTCGTATACCTGCGGTTCATCCGCTCCAGAATCCGGGTGCTTCCGGACTGAACCGGAAGGTGTAAGTGCCTGCAGATCTTTTGGGAGCTTCCCATGACCTGAATCAGCTCGTCGGAGAGATCCTTGGGATGGGAGGTCATGAACCGGATTCTCTCAAGCCCGTCAATCCTTTCGATCTCGGTCAGAAGCTGTGCGAAGGTGATCGGATCTTCCAGTGTTTTCCCGTAGGAATTGACATTCTGCCCCAGCAGCATGACTTCCACCACGCCGTCCGCCGCCAGGCTTTTGATCTCCCGAAGGATATCTTCGGGCCTGCGGCTTCTCTCCCGCCCTCTCACATAGGGCACGATGCAGTAGCTGCAGAAATTGTTGCACCCGGTCATGATGTTGACCCCGGATTTGAAGGAGAATTTGCGCTCGCTGGGAATGTCCTCCACGATCTGATCCGTATCCTCCCACACATCAATGACCATCCGGTCCGAATCCAGGCAGGCAGACAAAAGCTCCGGGAATTTGTAGATATTGTGGGTGCCGAAAACCAGGCTCACGAAGGAGTAGCTTTTTTTCAGCTTCTCCAGCACCCCGGCCTCCTGCATCATGCAGCCGCACAGCGCGATCTTCATATCCGGGTTGCGCTTCCGGCTTCTGCCAAGCTGGCCCAGCCGCCCGTACAGACGCTGGTTCGCGTTTTCCCGCACGGTGCAGGTATTGAAGATGACAAAATCCGCCTTCCTTTCATCCGGCTCCGCCGCAAAGCCGGCTTGCTTAAGAACGCCTTCCAGCTTTTCCGAATCCCGGGCGTTCATCTGGCAGCCGAAGGTGGTCACACAGGAGTTAGGCACGCGCCCGTTTCTTTGTTCAAAATCTCTTACCCATTCCCGGCATCTGGCAATGAAATAATACTGTCTGGCGGGTTCTTTAGCTGGAGGGCCTAAAGTTATATCTATTTTGTCTAAATCAATTTCATTGTACATTTCTCTTGACTTTTCTACCTTTCTATCGTACTATAAATAAAAATGAAGCGGGTTTTTTACCGTACAGCCTTATGGCTCAAGCGGGGTGCTCGTTTCTTTTTTTATGTTTATAATATCATATAAATACAGTTTTTTATTTTCAGAGTGTCTTATCACCAACTCTGCATGAAATACATTATACCGCAGAACATCATTATTTTCATCAAAAACCGGTATTGCAAATCTGGAATCATATCGATACCAGCCATATTTTGCATTTCTGTCATGTTTCCTATCAAGATTTTCCCGAAATCTTCTGTTCCCCGCGATTTCTATGATCTCTGGAATGCCCTGTGCGGCATTTGCTTTGGCCTTTGCCAGAGTTCCTTTTAATTTCGCAGTATACTTTGAGCCTGAATATTCATCAGGCAGGTCACTTCCAATATAAATAATTTCTTTACTTTCGGCAATTTCTATGAACTCTCCAACATATTGTTTTAAATACTGCTCCACTTCATCCCAGTCTATATTTCTTTTCCCTTTAAATCGAATGTCATTTACAATGACAATCTGATTCCCATTCACATCTTTTATAACACTTATGTTTCTTTCCATAAATCCTCACTGTGAAATACCGTATATCTAAATCTTCCGGCAGACTCTTGTTCATACAAACTGGTTCTGTTCTTCGCTGTATTCATAATCGATCCGCCCCAGGGCGTCCGTCAGTTCTTCTTTTTGAATCCCCGTCTCCCGGCAGAGCTCGTCCAGCGAGGAGTAATAATCCCTAAGCCTGGTATTGATCACGCTGAGCAAAATCACTGGGTCTTTCGGCAATTGGTTTTGCATGTCACAAAATTTCCTTTCTCTGTTATGACGACTTCCGCGCGGATATCCCACTCCCGGGCGGGAATCTCTTCCACACACTGAACCATATAGGCCAGCCCCATCCGGCGGCACCGGGGAAAATCCTGCAGATACCGGTCGTAGAATCCCTTTCCGTATCCGATCCGGTTTCCCATCCTGTCAAAGGCGGCACCCGGCAGAATCATCAGTATATCATCCTCCCCGGTTTCCGGCAAGCCCCTCCCTAAAGTTTGGGAAATGTCCCGGTCTGCGGCGGCCCTCTCCAGAAGCTCCGCCTCTGGCTCCGGGATGCCGAAATACCCCGGCCGAAGCTGGCGGAAGCTTTCTATGTAGCAGAACTCCATCCGCAGCCCGTCCGTGACACGGGGAACCGCAACCAGTTTTTTATCCCTCCACGCCTGTTCGATCAGGCCGGCGGTGGGCACCTCATCCCGAAAAGAGGCATAACAATAAATCTCCCGGGCATTTTGAAAAAACGGATGGGCCGCCGCCAGCCTGAGGATCTCCCGGTCATGGGATCTTTTCACCTCCGGCGGCAGTTCTCTGCGTTCTTTCAATGCACGGGCTCTAATTTCCTTTTTTGCTGCCATATTTTTCACCAAGATTGACGATCCGGCCATCCTTCTCTTTGATGTCAATATTGTTAAGCTGGCTTCTTAAATTTCCCCGGATGGCTTCCAGATATTCCTCCCGAAGCAGCTTCTGCTCTCTTCGCTCCTCGCTGCTTAAGCCCTCCGCCTTGGATTTCCGGTATAGTTCATTGATCCTGTTTATCTTTTGTTCCTCCATCACCTGTCCGTCCTTTCCTTCGTTCAACTGGAATAATTCTCTAAAAATCCGTACAGCTCCCTGGCTGTCTCCACGTACTTCCCGGCCTCCACCTCCGCCCGGACATTTTCCGGAAGGGTGTCCAGGGGGATCTCCGTCATTTCGTAGATCGTCTCATGGTCGCTTAAGTACACCACCACATATCCCTGCAGCTCACAGAGATAGTACCCTTCATTCTTCTGCGCCGCCCCCTTTGTGGTGACAAGCTCCTCCTCCTTCGGACGATCCGGCGCCCTCTCTTCCCTCTTAGCCTGGGCCTCGGCCTCATGCCTGTCCATGACGTACTGGTAGCTCATCTGGTACCCGATGCCAAGCATAGATGCGATAAAAAACACCGCCATAAAAAAACCAATATAATACTTCTGCTTCATAAGGATTCACTCCTTTTTTACACAGTATTGGTTTTTTTACGAAAATTTATACAAAAAAACGGTTATCTCGGCAGCAAACGGTATTTTCTGCAGATCCGGTAAATCTTCTTCCCCTGGGGAAGATCCTTGATATCCTGTCCTGTAAATACCCCCAGCTTTAAAGCGGCAACCGCATAGATCAGGGCCGAGACCAGGATCGACACCGCAGTCGGGATGAAACGCCCTCCAATCACAATATCCAGTATCAAATGCACCAGATACGTGAAAATCCCCATGATCAGGGCCGCCGTCAGCGGCTTGATGTATGTCCGGTCGATGTCCTGGCGGTAGCCGCAGGCACCGCGGATGGCCCGGGCATTCAAAACGCACATGCACAGGGAGAAAACGATGTTGCTCCCTACCAGCGCGTAAATGTTCCATTTGAGCACCACCAGCATGATAAACAAAGCCCCCAGGTGGATAATCAGGGAGATCCCCGCATTCTTCGCCGGCGCCCCCATCTCGTCCAATCCCTGAAGTATGGAATTGGCGATGGTGGAATAACAATAGAGCACCACGGTGATGGACCCCATGATCAGAAGCGCCGCCGGGGTCTTGCTGTCATCGTTGAACAAAAATACCATCAGCGGTGAGGCAAGCACGGTAAATCCCACAAAACAAGGCATGGCGATCACCATGGTAAAACGCAGAGTCTGGGAGATCTTTGCGTGGATCTGCTTCCGGTCCCTCTTGGTCACCGCCGCCGTCAGGCTGGGAATGACCGACGCGGCCAGTCCGTTTGCCATGGCAAGGGGCACGCTGATGAGGGTATTGTATTTTCCGGTGAAAATCCCCTGCATCGCCATATATTCTTTTTCCGTATAGCCCTGTGCGGACATGATGCTGTTAAAAATCGTCAGATCCAGGATCTGATTGATGTTGTAGATGGCCGTGCTGAAGATCACCGGCGCCACCGTCAAAAGCAATATCTTCAGAATCCGCCCGTAGCTCTCCCGCTTCCGGATATGGTCCATGCGGATCTGCCGGTAAATGACGGGACGGTAGATCAAAAACGAAAATCCCAGGAAAAACAGCGCAAACAGCGCGCCCGCCACCGTTCCGAGGGTCCCCCCCGCAGCCCCGTAGGCCGGCGCAAGCAGTTCTTCCCCGTTCTTTAAGGCGGCGTCCGTCCCGATCCCGAACAGGATGCTGGCACCCACGATGCTGACCACCGCGTTGATGATCTGCTCGATGATCTGGGATACGGCGGTGGGAAGCATGGTCCCAAGCCCCTGAAAATACCCCCGCAGTACCCCCAATACAGCCACCACCACCAAGCCCACTGACAAGACTTTCAGGGCGTAGGCGCTTAAGGGGGACTTCATCATATGCAGGGAAATGGTGTCCGCGCCGAAAAAGATCAGCAGCGTGACCGCCAGGCCCACGGCTGCCGAAAATACAAATGCGCAGACGAATACCCGAAATGCGTTGCGCCGCTGCCGCATGGCGACCCTTGCGGCCACCAGCTTGGAAACGGCCGTGGGGATGCTTAAGGACGACAGGATCAAGGTCATGGCATACACCTCAAAGGCATAGCCGTAGAACCCGTTTCCCTCATCCCCCAGGATGTTGGTCAGCGGAATCCGATAGACCACGCCGATGACCTTGGTCAGAACCATTGCGACAGCGAGGATCATGCCCTGCATCAGAAAATCATCTTTTTTTTGTTTTCGCTTTCTTCCCTGTATCTCAGACATGATATCCTCCGTAACCCCTGCTGTGCACAGCGAAAATAAATTCTTGAAAAGGCATCCCTCTTTTAGGAGCCCAAGCCTTCTTAAGGCCGCACTAACGGCATCTGCCTGATCCGCCCAGGCCGCCTACCGCAGAATACCCAGCTGCTCCAGTATCTCCCGCTGCTTCTGCTCCATAACCAGACGCTCGTCCTCTTCCATATGGTCATATCCAAATAAGTGTAACATACTATGGGCGATCAGAAAAGCAAATTCTCTTAAGGGGGAATGCCCGTATTCCTCCGCCTGCTTCAAAACCATATCCTTGGAAACCATAATATCCCCCAGAAGCAGCTCCCCCGTCTCCGGGTTGAAGGCGTCTGCCTCCTCTTCAAAGCCGGAAAAATCCCCCGGCGTCCCATATTCCAGCATGGGAAACGAAAGCACGTCCGTGGGGGCGTCGATCTGCCGCTGGGCGCGGTTCATCTCCCGAATCTCCTTGTCTGTGACCACCAGAAGGCTGACCTCCGCCTCATAGGGGCACCCCTCATATTCCAGCGCCTTCTCGATGACTACCCTTGCGGTTTTCTCCGGGTTAAAGGGCAGATGGGTGCCGCCCTCTTCCATATAATATAAACTCACTGTACTCACGGTAGTTCTCCTTTCCCTGGGCATGCGCCGATTCCGCCGGGCACACTGCTTTTGTTCCCTGCGGCGCTTTCTCAGGGGCGCTGCCTTTCTTCCTTTTGACACGCTCTAACCTGTGCCTTATTCCTTCCTGCACCGCTTTTATGTGCGCCGCCTTTTGTTCCGCCCGGTGCCTCCGCCGGAACGCAGCTCCTTTTTCTCATAGTCCTCATAAGCCTTCACGATCTTCTGGACAAGGGGATGGCGGACCACGTCCTTGCTGGTGAGCATGCAGATGCTTACGTCCTCAATATTTTTTACCACCTTCACCGCCACATCCAGCCCGGAGGCCGAACCAGAGGGCAGATCCTTCTGGGTGGAGTCCCCGGTGATCACCACTTTGGACCCGAAGCCGATCCGGGTCAGAAACATCTTCATCTGGGCGGGCGTGGTGTTCTGGGCCTCGTCCAGTATGATAAACGCGTTGTCCAGCGTCCGGCCCCGCATGTAGGCCAGAGGCGCCACTTCGATGAGCCCCTTTTCAGAATTTTTCAGGAAGCTCTCGGCTCCCATGATCTGATACAGTGCGTCATAGAGCGGGCGCAGGTAGGGATCAATCTTGCTCTGCAGATCCCCCGGCAAAAAGCCCAGCTTCTCCCCCGCTTCGATGGCCGGCCGGGTGAGGATGATCCGGCCCACCTCGTTCTTTTTAAAGGCCGTCACTGCCATGGCCATGGCCAGATACGTCTTTCCCGTTCCGGCGGGGCCTAAGCCGAAGGTGACCATCCCGGCCTTGATGGCGTCTACATATTTTTTCTGTCCCAGTGTCTTGGGCTTCACAGGCTTTCCCTGGAGGGTATAGCAGATCAGGTCCTTGTCGATCTCCACAAGCTCCTCCTCCTGATCCTCGAATACCAGGGAAATGGCATAATCCACATTTTGTTCGGTGATGGTATTGCCCCGTCTGGACAACTCCGTAAGCTGGGTGAGGACCCGCCTGGCCTTCTCGGCCGCGGCTCCCTCTCCGAGCACCTTCACCACTCCGTCCCGGGCGATCAGCGTCACCCGGAAAGTACGTTCAAGCTTCTTCGCATATTTATCGAACTGTCCAAATACATTATTCTCATGTTCTGCTGGAATGTCAACCACCAGTTCCGTTAGACTCATCCTGTTCGTTCCTTTCCATCGTCAGAATTTCCGTATCTGCCGTCTCCGTAATCTTCTGGTTCAGATACAGCGTGCCCGCGGCAGAGGCAGAATTTTTGTACACATGTATTTTAACACTATTTTCACAAATTTGAATACCCTTTTCTTCCAATTCTTTCGAAAAAAGTACAAAATTTTGTGTCAGAATCTTCTGAAGCTCTTCTTTGGGGTATTTTTTCTCTTCCGTTTCATAAGATTTGACGGAAACCATGCCGTAATCCACGGGCAGATAGAAGTTTTCCCCCAGCCTGAGCTGGTGCTCCTGTGTATAAGTCTCCCACTTTGAAAAATCATGGGACAGGGTGCCGGCCGAGATCCGAAAGGAGCCAAGCCGTATGTACCAGAGCCGCCTCTGTTTGTATGGGTCGTACTTTTTTTTCTGATAGGTGAGGGGAATCTGATCCTGGTATGTCATCCGGGTATCCGCGTAGATATCCGCGTCCGACTGCTGATACTGATAGCCCACCACCTCCCCGGCGTCGTTTTTCACCTCCACCCGCCCGGATACGAGCAGGTCCCCTTTTTTCACCTCGTCCCCCTCATGGACCATGGGAACCCCGCTGCGGGTGATGATGCTGGTGATCACCCCGTCCTGAGACGCCACCAGGTCGGTGGGATGGTCTTTGTCCCCTCCGGCTGCCGTACTTTCCATGGTTTCCCCGGAAGGTACCCCTTTCGTCTCCTCCTCCCGGAACGTGTCCTCATTTTCCTTGATCTGAATCCGCAGCCTGCTCCCGTCGATGGAGGCGGAAACCCATACGATGTCGTCGTACCGCGCCCGGACGTCCTTGACGATGCGGCTGCAGTCCACCCTGCGCTTGGGCATTGCAGGGGATACGTCCTTTGTGTCCAGAAATTCCAGCAGGGTCTGGTCGGTCCACTTCTCGTTTCCCTCAAAATGGATATCCCAGATGTAGCTGGAATAAAAAAACAGAAGCCCGATACAAAGCAGCACTCCCATCAGAAATGCTTTCCGTTTCCGGTGCTTCCGGATAAAAAAAGGAAGCCCGTATCGTTCCAGCAACGCCACCTTTGTATGGGTCTTCCGTATGATCGGCCGAAGCTTGCGGAATCCGTCCAGGGACAGGTACATCTCATAGGCGTTTCCCCTGGGCATCAGTCCCCAGATCAGGATCTGGTGATACCGGCACAGATTCAGGAAACGCTCCGGGGAATAGCCCTGAACCCGGATCTTGACATATCCGCGTATGTAACGAAAGATTGCTTGTATCACAGATGGTCACCTCTCTTTTTCCTTCTTTTCCTCTTTTGGACATTCACTTACAAAATTCCAGAGAACAGATGGTTCCGGTGATCTTCATTTCGTCGTTGGTATAATACTCGATCTGCAGATGCTTTCCGTGCAGACGGATCTGTTTTCCCTTTGCCTGCACCCGGATCAGGCATTCGGTGTATTCGAGGATTCCGCGGTAGTTCTCGATGCACACCTCGGAATCGCCGAGAAGTGTGACGACAGCCGCCCCCAGCACCACATCCTTCGGCATGCCGGCTGCAGAGGCAAGACGGCTCTTGAGCCTTTCGTTTTGACGTTCATGTTCCATAAAAGAATAGCCACACATACACCCTTTATAAAAAGTATATGTGCGGCTCTCCTGTCCTATACCTGCATCTTGGCCGGGTTTTGTTCCGGCCTGTCATTTTCTGCGGCTTCAAAGGGAGTCCTTCGTCAGCCCTGGCTTGCCTTGTCGCTTCCGTCCGCTATTTTTGCGCCCAGAAATCCGGATAAGACGGACTGCACGTCAACGCCTGTGGATTCCTTGAGCCCGTCGGATACCTGGGTAAAGGTTCCCACGATATCCTTCACCAGCTTGGCGGTATTGCCGTCCCCGTACATGGTGATCTTATCCACCTTGGCAAGAGGTTCGGCGATATTTCTGGCAATCTCCGGCATCGCCTTGAAGTACATCTCCAGAATGGCGGCCTCGCCCATCTGCTTCATGGCCTCCGCCTTTTTCTCGATTCCTTCCGCCTCCGCAAGCGCCTTTGCCTTGATGGCCTCGGCTTCCGCAAGCCCCTTGCTGCGGATTCCTTCCGCTTCCTGCTCCATGGCAAACTTCTGGGCTTCGGCGGTGGCTTTGAGCGCTTCCGCTTCCTTCTCCCGCTCAAACTTATCCGCCTCGGCGTTCTTCTGGCGTTCAAAGAGCTGCGCCTCGGAATTGCGCTGTACTTCATAGAGCTTTGCGTCGGATTCCTGCTGCTTCGCATAGCGCTCTGCCTCCGCCTGTTTCTTGACGGTGGCTTCCAGGTTGCGCTCGGTCAGCTCGACTTCCTTTTCCTGCAGGGCAATGGCCTTTTCCTGGCGTGCTAAGTTGGCATCCGCTGTAGCGATCTCCACAGTCTTCCGCTCGGTCTCCTTCTGGATCTGGTATGCGGAATCGGCAATGGCCTTCTTCGTATCCGCATCCTTCTGGAGCTCTGCCTTGCGGATCTCCAGGTCGTTCTCCTTCTGGGCGATCAGAGTTGCCGCGCTGATCTCCGCCTCCTTCGCCTCCTGGTTGGCCTGTGCCTGCACCACTGCCTTTTCCTTCTGGGCCCTTGCCCTGGCATTGGCGATCTCCAGCTCAGAGGTCACCTGGGCGTCGTTGGCTTCCTTCTTGGCCTTGGCCTGTGCCTTGGCGATCTCCTTCTCACTGTCGGCCCTGGAAATGGCCGCGTTTTTCTGGATCTTGACGATGTTGTCCACACCCAGGTTCTCGATTACGCCGTTGCCGTCCACGAAGTTCTGTACGTTGAAGCTGACGATGTCCAGCCCCATTGCCGCAAGGTCCGGCTCTGCGTTCTCCTTGACCAGCGTGGCGAACTTCTGGCGGTCGGATACCATCTCTTCCAGGTTCATCTTGCCCACGATCTCACGCATATTTCCTTCCAGGACTTCCCTGGACACCTGGGCGATGTAATCGGTGGGCCGATTCAGGAAGTTCTGGGCCGCCAGGGAAAGACGTTCAGGCTGGTCGCTGATCTTCACGTTTACCGCCGCGTCCACCCGGATGTTGATATAATCCGCCGTGGGCACCGCGCTGGAGGTCTTCACGTCTATTGGGATCAGCTGCAGGTTCAGCTCATCCTTCTTCTCCAGGAAGGGGATCTTGATGCCCGCCTTCCCGATCAGCACCTTCGGCTGCTTTCTCAATCCAGAGATGATGTAAGCCGTGTCCGGGGACGCCTTCACATATCCCGATGCCAGGATGATGAGAATCACCAGCAGAATCAGGATCACCGGAAGGACTTTCAGTACAACTTCTAGTATCATATTACTCATAGCGCTTTCTCCTTTGTCATTCTATTAGGAACCCTCTCCAAATATTTTTTGACGATCCCCCGCTCTCTACGAATAATTGTATCACTTTCGGGTTCCGGGTGCAATATTTTCTGACGATTCTTTCTATTCTTGTTACAGCTTCTTACGGATCTCCTCAAAATCTCCGCCAAAGACTGCCCCGCTGATCCCCGCTTTTCGGGCGCCCTCCACATTTGCAGCCATGTCGTCGATAAAGAAGCATTCTTCCGGCGCCAGGCCGTATGTTTCCAGGAGATACCGGTAAATGCGGATATCCGGTTTGACGATGTGGATGTCGCAGGACACCACCAGCCCGTCAAAATACTCGAAGGGCGCGAATCTGGGAAAATATTGATAAAACGAACTGCTGGCGTTGGACAGCACATACAGCCGGTATCCCTGCTCCTTCGCATACGCGCAGAACTCTTTCGCCCCGTGGACCGGCTCCATGCACATGTGCCACTGTTCCACGCACTGCCTCAGTTCTGTGTGAAGCTTTTGGGGAACCCTGCGGCTTACGCCGTCGAAGCGCTGTTCGTCGGTGATGTGGCCCAAGTCTCCCTGAACCCACTCCGGCCCCTCAAAGAGCTCCCGCCGGATCAAAGCCCGGTCCTCCTCCCGCTTTACAAAGCGGTTCAGACAGACCTCCGGGTCATAACGGAGCAGCACGTTTCCCATGTCAAATATGATGTTTTTTATCATCTTATCCTCTCCTTGCCTGCCGCCGGTCTTTTTACTTTCCGAACAGGATGACGGCCACCATCCCCGGGCCGGTGTGGGCGCCGATGATGGGAGAAAGCATGGTGCGGCGTATCACTGCCTCCGGCGCCGCCTCTTTGATCCTGTCCGCAAGCCCCTGGGCAAGCTCCGGCGTATCCGAATCGCAGATGTAGATCTTGGTATCCACCTCCGGATTATAATTCTCTTTGAAAAACGTAAGCAGAGACGACATAGCCGCCTTGCTGCCGCGCTTTTTATCCACGGTTTCCAGCTTTCCCTCTTCATTGACCACCAGCATGGGCCTGATATTGAGCGCAGAACCTACGATGGCGGTTGCCGCGCCTACACGTCCGCCCCTCTTTAAGTACATCAGATCCTGTACCATGAAGTAATGGCGGAGTTTGGGGATCACCGCCCGGACAGCTTCCAGATTGTCCCGGATGGACATGCCCGCCTTCCGGTTCTCTACGGCTTTTTCCACCAGAAGGCCGATGCCGCCTGTCGCCGCCAGGGTATCCACCGGGTATACCTCCCCCTGGGGATACTCCTCTTTCAGCGATTCCGCGGCCAGCATGGCGCTTTGATAGGTGGACGACAGTCCGCTGGAGAGACAGAAATACAGGACGGATTTTCCCTTCTCCAGAAATGGTTTGAAATAGGATTCGTACATGTAGGGGGAGATCTGGGACGTCTTTGTCAGATCCCCGTTTCGCTGGCCGTCGTAAAACTTTTTCAGCAGCTCCTCGCTCTCACACCCCTGGGATGTGCGCATCTCCTCTCCGAGAGAATATTCCATAGGGACAAATTCGATCCCGTTGTCAGCGGCGACCTCCCGGATGAGGTCCCCGGAAGCGTCCATACAAATAATATAGTCGTTCATCATAACCTCCAAATGCTTGTCCTTTTTTATTTGTGATAAGGAGCCCCCTGGATGATTCGAAAACTCCTGTAAATCTGTTCCAGCAGGATCACCCGCATCAACTGATGTGGAAAGGTCATCCGAGAAAAGCTGAGCGCAAAATCAGACTTGTCTAGAACCTCTTTTCCAAGCCCCACGGAGCCGCCGATGATAAAGATCAGATGCCCCGTCCCCTGCACCCCAAGCCCTTCGATCTTAGCGGCCAGCTCCTCGGAAGAAAGCTGCTTCCCGCCGATCTCCAGGGTGATGATGCAGGCGTCCTCTTTGATGTGCTTTAGGATGCGCTTTGCCTCTCTGGAGAGGATCATCCGCTCCTGGGCTTCGCTGGCGTGCTCTAACGTCTTTTCATCCGCAACCTCCACGATCTCTAATCTGCAGTATGCCCCCAGCCTTTTCTGATATTCCCGGATTGCGTCATTCAGATATGTTTCTTTTACTTTTCCTACGGCAATCACTGTAATTTTCATTTTATTATGGAATTACCGATTCTTTAAATATGCATCAATTCCCCGTGCGCCGGCTTTGCCCGCGCCCATGGCAAGAATCACCGTAGCCGCGCCTGTCACCGCGTCTCCGCCGGCATATACGCCTTCCTTGGAGGTCTTGCCGAACTCCTCGTCCGCAACGATGCATTTCCACCGGTTGGTCTCCAGCCCCTTCGTGGTAGAGGAGATCAGCGGGTTGGGGGATGTGCCCAGGGACATGATCACCGTATCCACCTCGATCTCGTACTCGGACCCCGGAACCTCCACGGGACGTCTTCTTCCGGATGCGTCAGGCTCGCCCAGTTCCATCTTGATGACTTTCATGCCCTTTACATTGCCGCTGTCATCGACGAAGATCTCCTTCGGGTTGGTGAGCAGGTCGAAGATCACGCCCTCTTCCTTCGCGTGATGAACCTCTTCCACTCTGGCCGGAAGCTCCGCCTCGCTTCTTCTGTAGACAATATGTACCTCCGCGCCGAGACGCAGCGCCGTTCTTGCAGCGTCCATGGCCACGTTTCCGCCGCCTACGACCGCCACCTTCTTTCCGCCCGCGATGGGGGTATCGTAGGAATCGTCAAAGGCTTTCATCAAATTGCTTCTGGTCAGGTATTCGTTTGCGGAGAATACGCCGTTGGCATTTTCCCCGGGGATGCCCATGAACATCGGAAGCCCTGCGCCGGAACCGATAAATACGGCCTCGAAGCCTTCTTCCTCAATGAGCTGGTCGATGGTGGTGGACTTTCCGATGACCACGTTTGTCTCGAACTTGACGCCCAGCTCTTTCACCTTCTCGATCTCCTTTGCAACCACCTTCTGCTTCGGAAGACGAAATTCCGGAATCCCGTATACCAGCACGCCGCCCAGTTCGTGGAGCGCCTCGAATACCGTCACCTCGTATCCCATCTTTGCCAGATCTCCCGCGCAGGTCAGGCCGGAGGGGCCGGAACCGATCACCGCCACCTTATGTCCGTTGGTCGTCTCCGGACCTTCCGGATTGATGTCGTGCTCCAGCGCGTAATCCGCAACAAACCGCTCCAGCTTGCCGATGGATACCGGTTCGCCCTTGATTCCCCGGATGCATTTTCCTTCGCACTGGGATTCCTGAGGACATACGCGTCCGCAGATCGCCGGCAGCGCCGAGGATTTTCCGATCACCTTATATGCTTCTTCGATATTTCCTTCTTTGACTTCTTTGATAAATCCCGGAATGTCAATGGCTACCGGGCATCCGCTGATGCACTTCGCATTCTTGCAGTTGATACAGCGGGAAGCTTCTTCCATGGCCTCCTCCTGATTGTAGCCCAGACAAACCTCCTCAAAATTCGCCGCACGTACCTTTGGCTCCTGTTCTCTGACAGGCACTTTCTTCAATACATCTGCCATTAGTTGTCACCTCCGCAATTTCCGCATCCGCCGTGATGTGTGTCGCCTTCCGTAAGCTTGAGCATTGCACGGCCTTCTTCTGTCTTATACATCTGGCTTCTCTTCATCGCCTGGTCAAAGTCTACCAGGTGTCCGTCAAATTCCGGCCCGTCCACGCATGCAAACTTGATCTGGTCTCCTACCTGCAGACGGCAGGCGCCGCACATGCCGGTTCCGTCCACCATGATCGGGTTCATGCTGACGATCGTGGGAAGCCCCAGCTTCTTTGTCAGGAGGCAGACAAACTTCATCATGATCATCGGTCCGATGGCCACGCACACGTCGTAGTTCTTGCCTTCCTTCTGCACAAGATCCTCAATCACAGCCGTAACCATACCGGAACGGCCGTAGGAGCCGTCGTCCGTCGTCACGTACAGATTTCCCGAAACCGCTTCCAGTTCCTGTTCCAGGATGACCATATCCTTTGTCTTGGCGCCCAGGACCACATCCGCCTCGATCCCGTGCTCGTGGAGCCATTTTACCTGTGGATATACAGGGGCAGCCCCCACGCCGCCTGCCACAAAGAGCATCTTTTTCTTTTTCAGTTCTTCGGGAGCTTCATTTACAAATTCAGACGCGCATCCAAGCGGTCCTACGAAATCACGGAACGCATCCCCTTCCTTCAAGTCTGCCATCTTCGTGGTGGAAGCCCCAACCTCCTGGAATACGATGGTGATTGTTCCCGCTTCGCGGTCATAATCGCAGATCGTAAGCGGAATCCTCTCTCCCTTGTCGTCCATCTTCACGATCACAAACTGTCCCGGCTGACAATGCTTTGCAACACGCGGCGCAAGTACGTCCATGAGAATAATCTTATCAGCCAGTTTTTCTGCCTTTAAAATCTTGTACATGTTCTTCCTCCTGGTATTATAACCATCTATTTGGCTGCCAGAAACAGCAGCCCTTGCCATAACATATCATACGATATTCCTCATCTGTTGACAAGTATTGTTTTCTGTTAATTTTTGAAACTGCTCACAGTTTAGTTACAGTTCGCGGCCGGTTGGGCCGTGAACTGTAACGGGCAGACACCGTGTGCCTGCCCCTTGTCAGAAATTAAAAATCAACCTCTGTTCCGTAATATGTACATGTCAGTAATTTTTCCATTGCTGCCGGATCAATGGCCCGCGGATTTGATCCTGTACATGCATCGCCTACTGCCAGCTCTGCAATCTTTGCAACTTTTTCCTTGAACTCATCCTCGTTGATTCCGAAGTCTTTCAGTGTCTTCGGAATATTCAGCTCTACGTTGAATGCGTCGATCTTCGCGCACAGGCTGTTGATCAGCGCTTTCTCGGATGTTCCCTCCAGACCCATTCTCCGTGCGATCTCCGCGTAGCGGCTTGCAGCGGTGGGTTCTTTTGCGTTGTATTTGATTACATAAGGCAGGTAGATGGCATTTGCGCAGCCGTGCGGGATATGTCCTGTGGAGAATGCCGCGCCGGTCTTGTGCGCCATGGAATGTACGATCCCAAGCAGTGCGTTGGAGAATGCCATTCCTGCAAGGCACTGTGCATAGTGCATCTGCTCCCTGGCATCCATATTGCAGTGGTAGGAAGCCGGAAGGTAATCCAGAACCATCTCAATGGCCTGCAGCGCCAGCGGATCGGTAAACGGTCCGTTCAGCGTAGATACATAGGCTTCTACAGCGTGCGTCAAAGCGTCCATTCCGGTGTATGCAACCTGCTTTACAGGAAGTCCGGTTACCAGATCCGGATCAACGATGGCCACATCCGGCGTGATGTTGAAGTCTGCCAGAGGATACTTCACGCCTGTGCTGTAGTTCGTGATTACGGAAAATGCGGTCACTTCCGTGGCGGTTCCCGATGTGGACGGGATCGCGCAGAATTTTGCCTTCTGCCTCAGTTCCGGGAAGTTAAACGGGATGCACAGATCCTCAAAGGTTACGTCCGGATACTCATAAAATGCCCACATAGCCTTTGCCGCGTCGATCGGAGATCCGCCGCCCATGGATACGATCCAGTCCGGCTCAAACGCGCGCATTGCCTCCGCGCCTTTCATTACGGTCTCAACAGACGGGTCCGGCTCAACGCCTTCGAACAATTCTACTTCCATGCCTGCTTCTTTCAGGTAGCCCACTGCCCGGTCCAAAAATCCCTGACGCTTCATGGAGCCGCCGCCCACAACGAGGATGGCTTTCTTTCCTCTCAGGTTCTTCAGCTCTTCTAAGCATCCTTTTCCGTGGTACACGTCTCTTGGTAATGTAAATCTGCTCATGCTACACATCTCCTTATGTATGTTCTATAATGTTATGGATTTAACGATAATTATTATAGCACTGTGAAACTTTTAACACAAGCAGATTTACTAAAATTTTCGAAAAAATTCTATGAAATTTATACGAATTATCCTACTCAAACTGCAGGGTGTAATTCCGCTTTGTCACCGGTGTCATTTTACCCGCATCGCTGATCAGCACGGCGGAAAAGATCAGGCTGCCGTTCCCTTCGGTCACGTCCAGAGGCCCGGTATACATCTGCGACGCGGCGGAAGGCGTACTTCCGTCGGTGGTGTAATAGGCGGTATACCCTTCCGGAACCTGGATAGAGATCTGGAACGCCTCGCTGTACTTTCCGGTGGACGGATTCACCGCCGGGGCTCCCTCTCCCTCCCGCTCCACCGTATAGGTCCTGGTGGCTGTGAGGCTGGGAATCCCTTTTTTATTGATGCAGACCGCCTTGAGAACGGTGGTTCCGTCATTTAAGAGGATGGGTTCCGTGTAGGGTGTGCTCGATTGGGTAGGCGTGCTCCCGTCGTCGGTATAATAAATGTCCCCGTCCCCTGTCAGCGCGATCTCCTGCACTTCCTTGTAGGTGCCCTCCTCCATGCTGAACTTTGGTGCCTCGGACACATAGTCCGAAACCTTGGACAGCACGGAAGCATCGCAGCCGTCCAGCAGCGGAGAGATCTTTTCGGTCTGCTCCGTTTCCAGATAAAACCGGATCGCCGCATCGTAAAGGTCTGCGTTTTCCGGCTGGGAATCAATGGCCGTAATGAAGACCTCTTCCGCTTTGTCCAGGTT
Organism: Schaedlerella arabinosiphila; assembly: GCF_003885045.1. Classification (GTDB taxonomy): domain Bacteria; phylum Bacillota; class Clostridia; order Lachnospirales; family Lachnospiraceae; genus Schaedlerella; species Schaedlerella arabinosiphila. Next base: position 1,873,546 of record NZ_RHJS01000002.1, read on the forward strand.
CTTCTGCTGGATGTAGACCTTTGCCAGTCCGGTATAGGCTTCCGCCTTTTTCACGTCTTTTCTGAGGGCTTGTTCAAAATAACTCTCCGCAGAGGTATATTCTCCGGACTGCAGGGCCTTCTGTCCCTTCCCCACCGCGCCGGCATAGGAATTTTGGTAGAGGAAGAAAACCAGCACCGCGCCCGCCGCCAGGATCATACAGAAGACGGCCAGTACTTTCTGCATGCGCTTCTTTGCGGAACGCTTTTTCCTCATCCGCCGCTGCTGCCTTCCCTGGGCATCCTGCCGGATCTCCCCGGTGCCCTGCCTTCTGCCCTCGGAATCCGTCTGATGCATTCCCGACGTCTCCCGGCGGAGGCTGCCCGTATTGCGGCGCATGTCCGAACCCTCTCTCCGGTCATAGCCTTCATTCAGGCCGGCCCCGGCCTCTCTTGCGGCATAACCGCCGTCCCGGTTCCAGGCTCCGGTATATCCCTGGGCCCCATTTCCGGCAGTTCTCCCGGCATAGCCGGTTTCACGCATTCCGCTTCCGGTGTTTCTTCCGGCATAGCCGGTTTCACGTATCCCGCTTCCGGTGTTTCTCCCGGCATAACCGGTTTCACGCATCCCGCTTCCGGTGTTTCTCCCGGCATAACCGGTTTCGCGCATCCCGCTTCCGGTGTTTCTCCCGGCATAACCGGTTTCGCGCATTCCGCTTCCGGTATTCCTTCCTGTATAGCCGGTTTCGCGCATTCCGCTTCCGGCAGTTCTTCCTGTATAGCCGGTTCCCCGCATCCCGTTTCCGGCGGTTCGCCCGGCGTAACCGGAATCCCAGGCAGTATTCCCGGGATTCCTGGGCACGTAATCCGTTCCCCGGGCGGATGTATTGCCGTTTCCGTAACGGGACTGGGACGGCGTCCGGGTGTACTGGGAGCGGATTCGGCTCATCTCTCCCTGGCTCAGCACCCGCGTTGAGCTTCTGTACTCCCCCTGGTTCAGCACACGGGTGGCATAGTCATTTTCACGTTCTTCACGGCTCCGGTAACGTCTCAGATCACTGGAATCAATGGGACGAGTCGCATATTCCACAGAGCCCTTTACTTCGCGGGCAAGGACATCCTCCAACGGATTGTAGTCAGGTACAATCTGCACTTCCATATGGCAGGCCGGACAGATCAGCTGACCCTCTGGGATCTCAGCGCCGCAGTTTCTACATCTCATGTTGTGCTTCCCCCTTATTTACGCACTGTGCTACCGCATTGTTTCTACGCAATTATTCATCAGCATGGCGATGGTCATCGGCCCTACTCCTCCCGGAACCGGTGTAATCGCCGATGCCTTTTCAGACACCTGGTCGAACGCCACGTCTCCGCAGAGCCTGCCGTTCTCGTCGCGGTGCATTCCCACGTCGATCACCACCGCCCCGTCTTTCACATAATCAGCGCCGATAAACCGGCGTTTTCCCATGGCCACGATGAGGATATCCGCCCGTTTTGTGATCTCTTTCAGATCCCTGGTATGGGAATGGGCAACGGTCACCGTGGCATGCTCCCGCAGAAGCAGCGCCGCCATCGGTTTGCCTACGATGTTGCTCCTCCCCACGATCACGCATTCCTTCCCGTCTATGGAAATGCCGGAACGCTTCAAGAGCTGGATGATTCCGGCAGGCGTACAGGAAAGAAACCCCGGCTCCCCTATCCAGAGTTTTCCTACGCTGACCGGATGGAACCCGTCCACGTCCTTGTCCGGTGAAATGGCCCGGATCACCTTGTCTTCGTCGATGTGGGCCGGAAGCGGGAGCTGCACCAGGATTCCGTTCACATGCCCGTCCTGGTTCAGCTTCTCCACCAGGGCGAGAAGCTCCTCCTCCTCCACGGTCTCCGAAAGCTCATAGGCTTCTGAACGGATTCCGATATAGGCACAGGCCCTCTTTTTATTGTTTACGTATACGCAGGAGGCGGGATCCTGCCCTACCTGCACCACGGCAAGGCATATCTCCTTTCCTTGGCGGTTCAGCGCTTCTACTTCTGCTTTCAATTCGTCTTTTATCTCGTTGGAAATCTGCTTTCCGTCTATCAACTGTGCCATATACTTTCTCCTTCAACTCCAAAAACTTCTTCAACGCCTAAATCTAAGGCAGCGCCCCCTCACATTCGTTCGAGGGCAAATCGTCGGAAAGCATGAAAAAATGCTCCGCATTGCTTTCCTCCTAAAAGAGACCTGTAATCTTTCCGTCGGCGGATACGTCGATCTGATTTGCCGCGGGAACTTTCGGGAGTCCCGGCATGGTCATAATCGCCCCCGTCAGCGCGACCACAAAACCGGCACCTGCGCTGACATAGACCTCCCGGATATGGATGTCAAAATTCTCCGGCCGTCCAAGCCTGGACGCGTCGTCGGAAAGGGAGTACTGGTTCTTCGCCATACAGACGGGGAACTCCCCGAAGCCAAGGGCTTCGATCCTGGCAAGCTGCTTTTCGGCAGCCGGCTCATAGACCACCTTTCCTGCGCCGTAGATTTCCCGGGAAATGGTCTCGATCTTTTCCTTCAGAGACAGGCTGTCCTCATACAGCGTATGGAAGCTGCTCTTCTTCGTCTCCAATGTTTCCAGCACCTTTTCTGCCAGGGCGATGCCGCCCTCCCCGCCCTTTTCCCAGACTTCGGAAAGGGCAAATTCGCAGCCTTTTTCCTCACAGAATCGGCGGATAAACTGGTTTTCCGCCTCCGTATCCGTGACAAAGGAATTGAGGGTTACCACGACCGGAACGCCGTACTTTTGTATATTTTCAATGTGCTTCTCCAGATTCACGATTCCTTTTTTCAGGGCATCCAGATTTTCCGTACCCAGATCCGCTTTCAAAACCCCGCCGTTATACTTCAAAGCGCGCACGGTTGCAACCAAAACCACCGCATCCGGCTTCAGCCCCGCTTTTCTGCACTTGATATCCAAAAATTTTTCCGCGCCCAGGTCCGCTCCGAAGCCTGCTTCCGTGATGGTGATGTCGCTCATCTTCAGAGCCGTCTTCGTGGCCCGCACGCTGTTGCAGCCGTGGGCAATGTTGGCAAAGGGACCGCCGTGAACCAGCGCCGGCGTATGCTCCAGGGTCTGGATCAGGTTCGGCTTGATGGCATCCTTTAGGAGGGCCGTCATGGCTCCGGTTGCCTCAAGCTGGTCTGCCGTGACAGGCTCCCCGGCAAAATTGTAGGCCACGATGATCCTGCCCAGTCTCTTTTTGAGGTCCTGCAGGTCGTCCGCCAGACAGAGAACCGCCATGATCTCCGAGGCAACGGTGATGACAAAATGGTCTTCCCGGACCATTCCGTCCATTTTATTGCCAAGCCCTACGACGATGTTGCGCAGTACCCGGTCGTTCATATCCAGGCAGCGCTTCCACACCACCTGCCGGGGGTCGATCTGCAGCGCGTTTCCCTGCTGGATGTGGTTGTCCAGCATAGCCGCCAGCAGGTTGTTTGCGGAGGTAATGGCATGGAAATCCCCTGTGAAATGCAGGTTCAGATCTTCCATCGGAACCACCTGCGCATAGCCGCCGCCGGCCGCCCCTCCCTTAATCCCGAAGCAGGGCCCAAGGGACGGTTCACGGAGCGCGATGACGGCATTTTTTCCCAGTTTGGCCATGGCCTGCCCCAGGCCGATGGTTGTGGTGGTCTTGCCCTCTCCGGCAGGGGTGGGATTGATGGCTGTCACAAGAACCAGCTTCCCGTCCTCATTGTCCTTGACCTTCTCCCAGAACCCGTCGGAAAGCTTTGCCTTGTACTTTCCGTAAAGCTCCAGGTCTTCCGCCGCGATCCCCGCTCTCTCTGCGACCTCTGTAATTGGCTGCATCACTGCTTCCTGTGCAATCTGAATATCTGTCTTCATTCGTATCCCTCCTGAATGTATGCAATTGTGTCGGTTACTGTAAAAACTCCTCAAACTCCTCCGCCGTCATGATCACCTTCCTTGGCTTGGTTCCCTCTTCCGGCCCTACCACGCCTGCGTCCGCAAGCTGGTCCATGATCCGGGCGGCCCGGTTGAATCCGATTTTGAACATTCTCTGCAGCATTCCGATGGACGCCTTGTCCTTGTCGATGATCAGCTTTCCCGCCTCCGCGAAATACTGGTCCCGGGCGTTTCCGCCGTCTCCTTCTCCGTCGGAGATGGGCGTGCCGCCCTCTCCCCCAATGTCCGCATTCATATGTTCTTCCAGCTCATTGCTGTAATCGGCATTTCCATTGTTCTCAATGAGATAGTCCACCACCTTCTGGACCTCTTTGTCGGATACGAAAGAGCCCTGTACCCGCATGGGCTTGGGAATCCCCGTGGGATAGAACAGCATGTCGCCCTTTCCCAGAAGCTTTTCCGCGCCGGACATGTCGATGATGGTCCTGGAATCCACTCCCGAGGACACCGCAAAGGCGATCCGGGAGGGCATGTTGGCCTTGATCAGTCCGGTGATGACATTGACGGAGGGACGCTGGGTCGCCAGGATCAGATGAATCCCGGCCGCTCTTGCAAGCTGAGCCAGACGGCAGATGGCACCCTCCACATCCTTGGGAGCCACCATCATAAGATCCGCCAGCTCGTCCACGATGATGACGATCTGGGGCATCTTCCCTGGCACATCCTCCCCCTCCAGATGCTCCACTTTTTCATTGAAGCCTTTCAGGTCCCTGACATTGTATTTTGCAAACAGGTCGTACCTCTTCATCATTTCCGCAACCGCCCAGTTCAGCGCGCCGGCCGCCTTCTTCGGGTCGGTGACCACCGGGATCATCAGATGGGGAATGCCGTTGTAGATGCTCAGCTCCACCACCTTGGGATCGACCATGATCAGCTTCACATCCTCCGGGTCCGCCTTGTAGATGATGCTCATAATCATCGTATTGATGCATACGGATTTTCCGGAACCGGTGGAACCCGCTACCAGAAGGTGGGGCATCTTTGCGATATCCGCCACCACCGTTTTTCCGGCAATATCCTTTCCAACCGCAACCGTGATCCTGGATTTGCTCTGCTGAAATTCACCGGACTCCAAAAGATCCCGGAGCATGACTGCCGTATTCTCACTGTTGGGCACTTCGATCCCCACCGCGGCCTTGCCGGGGATGGGGGCCTCGATCCGAAGGTCGGTGACCGCCAGGTTCAGCTTGATATCATCCGCAAGGCCCACGATCTTGCTGACCTTGACGCCCTGCTCCGGCTGCAACTCATACCGGGTGACGGAAGGCCCGCAGCTTGCGTTTGTGACATGCACCTTGACGCCGAAATTCTGCAGCGTCTGCTCCAGCTTCCGGGCGGTGGCCCGAAGCTGCGCGTCCGAGTCGCCCCCGGTCTTCTTTCCCTTTTTCAGCAGATGCAGAGGCGGCACCTGGTATTCCTTAGGCACAGTCTCCTGCTGTTCCCGGATCGTTTGTTCCACGGCCCGGGCTTCTGCTTCCACATCCGATATGGTTTCTTTTTCCGTCTTTTTGGGGCTGCTCTTTTCCGCAGTCTGCCGGACGCTCTCTTTCCTGGCCGGCAGGGGATCAGAGACGGCAGACTTCGGTTCTGCTTCCGGGGATGCGTCCTCCTGATCCCTGTCCTCCTGGGGCTCCGCCCGGCTGATGACCAGTTCCTCAAACGCAGGTTCTATAGAAGCCTGAACCCCGGACTTCTCCTCCCGGGCGGGAATCGTCTCCTCTTCCAGATCCAGGGAAACTGCCGGATCTGGGGAGTGATTGTCCACTGTCAGCTCGTGAACCTCCGGTGATTTCGGCCCGTCAGCCAGGGTGGTGGCAAAGGACACCCCTGACACCTTCTGTCTCCGCCTGGAGCCAGAAGACCTGCGCGGCTTGTCGTCATCCTTCTGCCGCTGCCTTTTCTCCTGCATCCGTTCTTCCCTTCGGATCATGGATGTCTCATGGCGCTGCCTGGCACCCTCGTACACCCTCCGGCTGCCGCTGCCCAAAGGCTTTAGCAGCGACCGCTCCGTGATCAGGATGACGCAGATGATCCCCAGTACGATGAGGACCACATAGCTGCCCACCACCCCGATGGTGGGACACAACAGCTTGACCAGACAGCCTCCCAGAAGGCCGCCGGAATTTTTATCAATGCTTGCCTGCTTATAATAGGCCATAAGACCCATTCCAGGCGTGTAAGGATTCATAATCAGCTCCAGCAGCGCGCAGAGCACCACCAGCAGGATCAGCAGCGCTGCCGCTTTTATGTAAGCGTGGGCATTGCCCCTGTTGGAAACAAGAAATGCCGCTGCCCCGAAGAGCAGAACCGGGATCAGGTAGGCCATCCAGCCGAAGATCCCGAACAGGATTGCCGAGCAGACCTCCCCTGCCAGCCCGCCAAGTCCGAAATTGCTGATCAGCATCAGGATGCATGCAGCCAGCACGCAGAGGATGATGATCTCCTCCTGCAGTGCCGGGCTTCCCTGCGCTTTTTTCGTCCTGTCATTTGTAGATTTTCTTTTTTTGGTTGACTTTGCAGCCATTATACTTCCCCCTTGTATTTTTGAACATACTACAAATCAGTATAGCATTATTTCAAAATACTGTCATCATAAAATTTTTATTTCCGCTTTCACGCATTTATTTTTACTCCATTTTTCGCCTCTCGTCAATCATTTCGTGAAGTTTTTTCATGGCCTGGCTGATTCCGCCCACCTCGTCAATGAGGCCCTCCCGAACCGCATCCTCCCCGTCTAACATGGTGCCTACGTCCTTCACAAGCTGGGTGGGATCAAGCATCAGCTCCTCCAGCCGTTTCTGGCTGATCCGGGAATGCTCGGCGATAAAACCGGTGATCCGATCCTGGGTCTTCTCCATGTTCCGGTAGCTCTGGTAGACCCCGATGAACATGCCGCTGGAACGCACCGGATGCACGATCATAGTCCCGCTGGGCACGATAAAGGAATAATCTGCCGAGACGGCTAAGGGCCCTCCGATGGAATGGCTTCCTCCCAGTACAAGGGAAACCGTGGGCTTGCTTAAGGACGCGATCATCTCCGCAATGGCAAGTCCTGCCTCCACATCCCCTCCCAGGGTATTGAGAAGGATCAGAACGCCTTCCACCTCTTCGCTGTCCTCCGCCTCCGCAAGCCTGGGCAGCAGATGTTCATATTTGGTGGCTTTCGTATTGCCGGATACGGCTTCGTGCCCTTCGATCTCCCCGATGATCGTCATCAGTTGGATTCGGTGCCGGTCCGGGCTCTGATTGAGCTCCAGCGTTCCGGTTTCCTTGATCTCCTCCCGCTTTTCTTCCTTCTTCTCCTGCGTCTGTCCCATCATATTCACAACCTTTCTGCTCTTGTTCAGCAGTAGTATGTGAAAAAACAGGCGGGGCTATACACTATTTTGTTTCTTAATTCACTTTTATGAAAATCCCCTTCACCAAAAATGGTATGGATGTAAATTGTATACATCCATACCATTCAAATCAAAGCAGCGCCTGCCGGACATCCGCAATGATATCATTTATATTTTCAATTCCCACGCTGAAGCGGATCAGATCCGGCTGAACCCCCGCTTCCATAAGCTCCTGCTCGTTCATCTGACGGTGGGTATGGCTTGCCGGATGGAGCACGCAGCTCCTGGCGTCCGCAACATGGGTCACGATGGCAACCAGTTTCAGCTTGTCCATCATCTCTACTGCCGCTGCCCTTCCGCCTTTCAGTCCGAACGTGATCACGCCGCAGCTTCCGCCCGGCATATATTTCTGCGCCAGGTCGTAATATTTGTCGCCCGGCATGGAGGGACAGGATACCCAGGCCACTTTCTCGTGGTTTTTCAGATATTCTGCCACAGCCAGCGCATTTTCACAATGGCGCGCCATCCGCAGGTGCAGTGTTTCCAGCCCTAAGTTCAGAAGGAACGCATTCTGGGGCGACTGGATGGAACCCAGGTCGCGCATGAGCTGGGCGGTGGCTTTGGTGATATACGCCAGCTTTCCGAACTTCTGGGTATACACGATCCCGTGGTAGGTCTCGTCCGGCGTCGTCAGCCCCGGAAACTTCTCCTTGTGCGCTTCCCAGTCAAAATTGCCGCTGTCCACAATGGCTCCGCCTACACAGGATGCATGTCCGTCCATATACTTTGTGGTGGAATGGATGACGATATCCGCACCCCACTCGATGGGACGGCAGTTGATGGGGGTCGCGAAGGTGTTGTCCACAATAAACGGAACTCCGTGCTTATGGGCCGCAGCGGCAAACTTTTCCAGATCAAGGACCACCAGCGCCGGGTTGGCGATGGTCTCCCCGAAGACCGCCTTGGTGTTTTCGCGAAACGCATTGTTCAGCTCTTCCTCTGTGCAGTCCGGGTCCACAAAGGTGGCTTCCACGCCCATCTTCTTAAGGGTATGGGCGTAAAGGTTGTAGGTGCCGCCGTAAAGCGCGGAGGAACAGATGATGTGATCCCCCGCCTGGGCAAGGTTCATGATGGAATAAAAGCTTGCCGCCTGCCCGGAGGATGTCAGCATGGCCGCCGCTCCCCCTTCCAGGTCGCAGATCTTCGCCGCCACGGCATCATTGGTGGGATTCTGGAGACGGGTATAAAAATAGCCGGACTCCTCCAGGTCAAATAACCTTCCCATCTGCTCGCTGCTCGTATACCGGAAGGTGGTGCTCTGGTAGATCGGCAGAACCCTCGGTTCTCCATTTCCCGGCTCATATCCGGACTGGATGCATTTTGTCTCTATCCTGAAGTCAGTCATGTTCAATTCCTCCTGCTGTTTCTCTTCTGTTCCTCTTCTATCTGTCTGGCCCTGTTCCGGCTGATCAGTCTTCATTCCAGTTGTGGTACACATCCTGGACGTCGTCATCTTCCTCTAAAAGGTCCAGGGTCTTCTGGATATTCTTGATATCCTCCGGGCTGGTCAGGTCCACATAGGTCTGGGGGATCATCGTCACCTCCGCCTCGGCCATGGGGATGCCTGCCTCCTCCAGCTTTAAACGCACCTCGCTGAAGTCTGCGGGAGCGGTGAGGATCTCAAAGCTCTCCTCCTCCTCCGAGAAGTCCTCCGCCCCTGCGTCCAATGCCAGCATCATCAGCTCGTCGGCGTCCATCTCACAGTCTTCCTTGGCCACAAAGATCTGTCCCTTCTCGTCAAACATAAAGGACACGCAGCCCGGGGTTCCCACGTTGCCGCTGCCCTTTGTAAAGGCATTTCTCACATTGGAGGCAGTGCGGTTCTTGTTGTCCGTCAGCGTCTTTACGATGATGGCGGTTCCGTTGGGGCCGTACCCTTCATATGTAATGTGCTCGTAGTTGTCCCCTGCGCCCTCGCCGGCCGCCTTTTTGATGTTCCTGTCTATGGTGTCGTTGGGCATGTTGTTGGACTTTGCCTTGGCGATTACGTCCCGAAGCCTGCTGTTGTTGGCCGGATCCGGGCCGCCCCCCTCCTTCACCGCGACTGCCAGCTCACGTCCGATCTTGGTAAAGATCTTCCCCTTCGCAGCGTCGTTTTTTTCTTTTTTATGCTTGATATTTGCAAACTTTGAATGTCCTGACATCTTCTCAAATCTCCTTTATACGTGCTTTGTTTCCAGCCGTTTTTTCTGAACAGTTACAGTGTACCACGGTTTTTTCCATCTGTAAAGTTATAATCCAGGCATTGTCCCGGCCGGATTCCGTGCAGGTTACTGTACCGCCTGTGACTATGTATGCAGTTCCAGGCTGATCCGGATCGCTTCGTTGACCTTGCCCATCAGCCGGCTGTCCACATGGCAGACAAATTCCCGCAGACGCTGTTTGTCGATGGTCCGGATCTGTTCCAGCAGAATCACCGAATTTTTTATGATATGGTATCTCTGGGCGCTGATCTCAATGTGCGTCGGCAGCTTTGCCTTATTCATCCTGGACGTGATCGCCGCACAGATCACCGTCGGGCTGTGCCGGTTGCCTACGTCGTTTTGTATCACCAATACCGGACGGATTCCTCCTTGTTCCGAGCCCACCACCGGGCTTAAATCCGCATAATAAATATCTCCACGTTTGATCGTCAAAATTTCTCACACTCCGAACTTCCTTCTTTTCCGATTCTTTGTACTTACATCGAATGGTACTTAAAGTATTCCCAGGTTTCGGGGAAATATTCACAGATCTGTCCGGTATCTTCAAAAAGCGCGGGCCCGGGCGTCCTTTGTCAGCGGCTGTATACCCTTGGAATCCGTTTCCCCAGGCAGCAGACGAACTCATAGGGGAACCGTCCGCTCAGGCCGGCCAGCTCCTCCACCGTGATCCGCTCCTCCCCGTCCGGCCCGATCAGCGTGACCCGGTCCATAAACGCGGCTTCCGGGATATGGGTCACATCCACCATAAACTGATCCATGCAGATCCGCCCCAGGATTTTTGCGCGCTTCCCGCGGATCAGCACTTCCCCCCTGCCGGAGAGGGACCTTGGATAGCCGTCCCCGTACCCTACGGGAATCGTGGCCACGCGCATCTTCCGGTCCGAGACAAAGGTCCCCCCGTAGCTGATGGGCGTCCCAGCTTCCACATCCTTGACATAGGAAATGTGGCTGACCAGTTCCAGGGCCGGCCTAAGGGGTACTGCGTCTTTGTCCACCTCGTCCGACGGATATATGCCGTACATCGCGATCCCCGCCCGGACAAGGTCCTGCTTAAATTCGGGATACCCGATGATCCCCGCGCTGTTTTCACAGCTCAGACAGGGAATCCGTATATTCCGGCGTTCCAGCGCTTCCTGCATCTGCAAAAATCTCCGGTACTGCTCCCTTGTAAATGCCTGGTCGGCTTCATCCGCCTTTGCAAAATGGGTGAACATCCCTTCCAGACAGACGCCCTCAAGGGCGGCCATCTCTGCAACAGCCTCTGCGCTTTCCTCCGATACCGGAAAACCGATCCTGCCCATGCCGGTGTCGATCTTGATATGGAAATACGCTGTTTTGTTAAGCCTGGCTGCGGTCTGGGACATACCCTGCGCCATCTCCGGGGTATAGACGGCGGCGCGGATCTCGTGGGTGATCATCTCCTCATACTGGTCCGGAAACACGCATCCCAGGACCAGGATCGGTTTTTTTATGCCCGCCTCCCTCAAAGACAATGCTTCCTCCAAAGCGGCCACCGCATACCCCCATACATATTCTGTCTGTTCAAACATCTGCGCGATGGGAACCGCCCCGTGCCCGTAGCCGTCCGTCTTGACCACGGCAGCCATCTGCGCGCCGCCGCCGATCCTGTGCTTCATCTGTTTCATATTATATGCAATGGCATGCAAATCTATTTTTGCATAAACCCGATTGTGCTGATTCACTGTTTTCTTTCCTCCGCCATCCCGATTTTCTCTGTTTTTAAAGGCTGTTTTTAAAGATTCCTTTTCTGCCTGGAAATTTTGATGTTCTGCTCTTCCGCCTCTTTCAGGCATTCCCCGACCCCGCAGATCAGATCCTCAGCCAGCATCGAATAGCTTCCCAGCTTCTTTCTGGCCGCGTCTCCGCCGCAGGCGTGGAGATAGACTCCCAGAACCGCGCTCTCGTATACTCCAAGGCCGCCTGCCATCAATCCTGTGATGACCCCGGAGAGCACATCCCCGGAGCCCCCTTTCGCCATCCCGTGATTGCCCGCCGTATTGACAAAATCCGGCTTCTTGTGCCGTGCCACGATGGTGCGGGAATCCTTCAGGGCGCAGATTACCGGATACTGTTCTGTAAACTCGTGAAGCCGGCTCATACGGCTTTCCTGCAGTTCCGCCACGGAACATCCTAAAAGCCCGGACATCTCCTTCATATGGGGGGTCAGGATGAGGGGCGCGAGGCTCTCCGACAGAAGCCGGGTATGGCAGGCCAGCAGGTTGATGCCGTCCGCGTCCACCAGGCAGGGCACCCGGCTTCCTCTCAGGGTCCCTTTCAGCAGACTCTCCGAAGTACCATCCTGCCCCAGGCCGCAGCCGATGCACACCACATCCGCCCATTGGAGCAGCGACAAAAGCTGCTCCCCGTCATACCGTTCGTAGGAGGTCACGATTGCCTCCGGCAACAACTGCTGCAGCACGGCCCGGTTGGATTCTTCGGTGTAGATCCGCACCAGCCCGGCGCCGCATGTGTAGGCTGCCCTGGCGCTTAAGTAGGCCGCCCCGGCCATCCCCCGGCTTCCGGTGATCATCAGCACCTTGCCGTACGTCCCCTTGTGGGAATCGGCCCTCCGCACCGGAAGCCGTGCCGGCAGGTCGCTTTTTTCCAGCGTATAGGCAATATCTGCCCTCCCTTCAAAAAAGGACGTATCAATCCCGATGTCCGCGGTGATGACCTTCCCTGCATAATCCCTGCCTGGAAACAGGACCGTCCCCAGCTTTTCACACTGGAAGGCCACGGTCAGATCCGCCCGGAAGGCGCACCCCAGCACTGCCCCTGAAGCCGCGCAGATTCCCGACGGAATGTCCACCGACACTTTTTGGCAGGGCATGGCGTTGAGCTTCTCTAAAAGCTCTGCGTAAACGCCTCCCACCTCCCGGCTCAGCCCCACTCCGAACAGGGCGTCCACCACCGCCGTATACTCCCCTTTCGGCAGTTCCCGATATATGGAGATCCCTAAGTTTTCACAGATCTGCTTCTGAATCCGGCACTCCTCTGTGAGGGAGGCTTCCCGCCCCGCAAAGACAACGTCCACCTGGGCTTTCTTCCCTGCCAGCAGCCTTGCGACGGCAAACCCGTCCCCGCCGTTATTTCCCGAGCCGCAGGCCACCAGCACCCGGGAGCAGTCGATCTCTTCCCGCTCCATGGCCTCCAGGGTGCTCCATGCCGCGTGTTCCATCAAAACCACGGATGGAATCCCGATCTCCCGAATCGTATGTGCATCCGCTTTTTGCATCCATGTTCCGTCTGGTAAATAGCGCATCTTCTTCTCTCCTCCCGGTAAATGTCTCTTTGTCTGACGCCCAAGGCGCTTCTTTTCAATAATCTCTCATAAACGAATCCCTCATAAACGCAAGATACCCTGCAGCCGCTCCTGCAGGATATCTTGTACACCATTATATGCAGATAAGCGATCGGCGGCAGGACAGCTCCTACGATTCGCCATGTTCCTTCCGATAGCTGGTGATGTTGTAGGACAGCCGCATCAGGCTGTCGGAAAGATGGACGCTTTCCACGATCACGTCCTCCGGCAGGTTCAGATCCGTATGCGCAAAATTCCAGATTGCCTTGATCCCGCATTTTACCAGGATCTCGGAAACCCTGAGCACTTCGGTCTTGGGAATCGTAAGGGCCGCGATCTCGATGGGATTCTCTTTTAAGAACGCTTCCAGCTCATCCAGCATACGGATGGGGATGCCCCGTACCTCCCTGCCGTCCAGCCTGGGATTCACGTCAAAAAGCCCCTTCACCAGAAAACCGTTCTTTTCGAAGGAAGCATAATTGGCCAATGCCTGCCCCAGATTCCCCATGCCGATGATGATCATGCTGTGGCTCTGGTTCAGACCCAGTATCTTACCGATCTCCGTTCGGAGATATTTGACATTATATCCATAGCCCTGCTGTCCGAATCCCCCGAAATTATTCAGATCCTGCCGGATCTGGGATGCCGTCACCCGCATCTTCCGGCTCAGGTCATTGGATGAGATCCGTTCCACCCCTGCGTTTGTCAACTCGCCCAAATACCGATAATATCTTGGCAGCCTGCTGATCACCGCTTTTGATATTTCTTTTTCTTCCACTTTCAATCTACCTCCAAACAAATTATATTTATTATATAGAATTGTCTGCTCAAAGTCAAATTTTTTTCTTTGTTGCCCATACGGGCCGATTGTAGTATAATTGTTACTGTTCACACGGTGTCGTGCACTTGCTGCACGGCATCCGGCCAATTCAGTGATGGGGCGGGCATCCAGCCCGTCTACACTCCGTTCCGGTCCGTCCTAAACAAGCGTCGCTGGCGCTTAGGACCGCCGTCAGGCGACTTTTCAATGGGCTGGATGCGTTACAGTTCGCGGCCGGTTGGGCCGTGAACTGTAACGTATAATTAGTTACCGGCTGCGCCCGATCAGGGCGCGGCCTGCGGCTATCATTACGAATACGCACCCAAACCGGGGCGCGTCAAAAGGCTGAGCAGTAAGGAGGGTTTTCATGATACTTGCATGTCATAATCTGAATAAATCATTTGGGGAGCGGGTCATCGTCAAGGATGGCTCTTTCCACATAGAGGAACGCGAAAAAGCCGCTTTTGTCGGAGTCAACGGGGCCGGGAAGTCCACGGTCCTTAAGATGATCACAGGGGAAGAACCCACAGACAGCGGCAATATTATTCTCACAAAGGGGAAGCAGATCGGATATCTGGCCCAGCAGCAGAATCCCCAAAGCGGCAGGACCATTTACGAGGAGCTCAAAACCGCAAAGGCTGACATCATCCTGCTGGAACAGCAGATCCGTTCCATTGAGCAGGAATTGAAGTCGCTTTCCGGGGAAGCGCTGGAGACGCGGCTGGAGACTTACAACCGCCTTATGTCCGAATTTGAATCCAAAAACGGCTACGCCTACGAGAGCGAGATCACAGGCGTGCTCAAAGGGCTGGGATTTCAGGAGGAGGACTTCGAAAAGCCTGCCGATACCCTGTCCGGTGGACAGAAAACCCGGGTCTCTCTGGGAAAGCTGCTTCTGACAAACCCGGATATCCTGCTTCTGGACGAGCCCACCAACCACCTGGATTTGAACTCCATCTCCTGGCTGGAGACGTATCTTCTGAACTATCCGGGAGCCGTGTTCATCGTCTCCCATGACCGTTTCTTTCTGAACCGGGTGGTGACCAAGGTGGTGGAGATCGAACACGGGAATATCCGCATGTACAGCGGCAATTACAAGGCTTATTCCGACAAGAAGAAGCAGATCCGGGACGCCCGGATGAAGGAATATCTGAACCAGCAGAGAGAGATCAGCCACCAGGAGGCGGTCATTGAAAAGCTCCGCTCCTTCAACCGGGAAAAGTCCATCAAGCGGGCCGAGAGCCGGGAAAAAATGCTGAATAAAATGACGCTGGTGGAAAAGCCTTTAAGCGACACGGATGAGATCCATTTTTCCCTGGAGCCCGCCTGCGTCAGCGGAAACGATGTGCTGGCCGTAGAGGGGCTCTCCAAGCAGTACGACGGGCAGGTCTTATTTTCCGACGCGGAATTTGAGATCAGGCGCGGGGAGCACGTGGCGGTCATCGGCAGCAACGGAACCGGCAAGACCACCCTGCTCAAAATCCTCAACGGCCTAGCCGATGCCGACAGCGGTTCCTTTTCCCTGGGCGCCAAGGTACAGATCGGGTATTACGACCAGGAGCACCATGTACTCCACGACCGGAAGACCATTTTCGAAGAGATCTCGGACGATTATCCGGCCCTCAACCATACCAAAATCCGCAGCACCCTGGCCGCTTTTCAGTTTACCGGGGACGATGTGTTCAAGCTGGTGGGGGATCTAAGCGGCGGTGAAAAGGGACGGGTTTCCCTGGCGAAGCTGATGCTCTCAGAGGCCAATTTCCTGATTCTGGACGAGCCCACCAACCATCTGGATATCACCTCCAAGGAGATTTTAGAGCAGGCGCTGAACGATTATACCGGAACCGTGCTGTATGTGTCCCACGACCGTTATTTCATCAATCAGACCGCCGGACGTATCCTGGAGCTGGCCAACCAGACCTTTGTCAACTACATCGGCAATTACGACTACTATCTGGAGAAAAAAGAAGGGCTGCCCCCTGCCGGAACAGCGGACGCAAAAGGGGCGTCAAAAGGCTCCTACTTCCACGCCCAGAAGGCCGGCCCGGCAGAATCCGAAGCCGCCGCGCTTTCCCAGGCTTCCGCGTCAAAGCAGAGCTGGCTGGAGCAAAAGGAAGTCCAGGCCCGGGAACGGAAACGAAAAAATGAACTTAGAAAGACAGAAGAACAGATTTCCCTTCTGGAAAAACGCTGCCAGGAGATCGACGAGCTCATGACCCATGAGGACGTCTACTCCAACTCCGTAAAGTGCCAGGAGCTTGCAGAGGAAAAGGCCCTGCATTCCGCCAGGCTGGAGGAGCTCTACGACCTCTGGGCCGAGCTGGAAGACTGATCCGACTTCCTGCATACAATCGTATCAAATACAATATGTCAAAAAAACACGGATCTGCCCGCGTCCTGCCGGCAGATCCGTATTTTTTTTGCTTACTTCCTGTTCCGGAACTGTACCGGCGTCAGGTCATACATTTTCTTAAAGATCCGGTTGAAATGCTCTACATTCTGATATCCTACAGACTCCGCGATGCTCTCCACCGTCGCATTGCTGCTCTTGAGCATGGCGCGCGCTTTTTTCATCCGTACCTTTTTCAGGATATCCCCGAAGGTCTCCCCGGATTTTTCCTTGATGTACTTGGAGAGATAAGGCTTGGAAAGGAAAAACTCTTCCGAAAGGTCATCCAGCGTCACGGTCTTATAGTTTGCATAGATGTAATTGGTGATCTGCAGCAGCCGTTCGTCCTTGCTCTCCTCGTTGTTTCTGATCTCTTCGATCTTGTTGACCGCCACCTCCAAAGCCGCGATGGAGGCTTTGATGATATCGGGGTCGATTCCCACGCCCCAGTATTTTTTCTTATTGCAGATGATCCCCACATAGGCAACCGCCTTGGAGGAGGAACCTTTGGTCAGGGAATGCTCCTCGTAGACGGACAGCTCATAGCTGATGTCAAAATAATGCTTGATGGCGTTGCTCACCGCGTCCAGGCGGCCGTTGCCCACTCCGGTGATGACTTGCTGCCTGCCCCCGTGAAGGATGGTGGCGGTGGCCACGATGCCGTCCTCCTGTTTGAAATGGCATTCATCCAGGGTAAACAGACTCTTCGCGTTGATGTAGTGGTCCTCAAATATATGGTAGATCCATTCCGGAGACAGCTCCTTATGGGCTTTGTCGGAAACGTCCTTCACCAGATATCCCACTTCCTCCCGCATCTTCTGGGGCAGGCTGATGCCGAAGTTCTGCTTCAGGATGTAATTTACGCCGCCCTTGCCGGACTGGCTGTTGATCCGAATTACGTCCGAATCGTACCTTCTTCCCACATCCTTCGGGTCAATAGGAAGATAGGGAACGCACCACTGCTGTGTATGTCCGTCCTCCCTCCAGGACATTCCCTTTGCGATGGCGTCCTGATGGGATCCGGAAAAGGCGGTGAATACCAGCTCGCCTGCATAAGGCTGGCGGGGGGATACCTGCATTCTTGTGAGCCGCTCATAGACTTCACTGATCTCGCTCATATTGGAGAAATCCAGTCCCGGATCTACCCCGTGGGAAAACATGTTCATGGCCAGCGTGATGATGTCTACGTTTCCGGTCCGCTCCCCGTTTCCAAACAGGGTGCCCTCGATCCGGTCCGCCCCTGCCAGGATGCCCAGCTCCGCCGTTGCCACGCCGGTTCCCCTGTCGTTGTGGGGATGAAGGCTGATGATCGTGTTTTCACGGTATTTCATGAATTTGTGGAAATATTCCACCTGGCTGGCAAACACATGGGGAATGGCGTTTTCCACGGTTGCCGGAAGGTTGATGATGGCCTTGTTTTCCGAGGTGGGCTGCCATATGTCCAGCACCGCGTTGCAGACCTCCATAGCATATTCCATCTCCGTGCCGGAAAAGCTTTCCGGGCTGTATTCGAAGGTAAAATTGCCTTCCGTCTCCTGGGCCAGCTCCTTCAAAAGCTTCGCCCCGTCAATGGCGATCTGCTTCACCTGCTCCCGATCTTTGCGGAACACCTGCTCCCGCTGTGCTACGGAGGTGGAATTGTATACATGTATCACTGCATGCGGAGCGCCTTTCACTGCCTCAAACGTCCGCTTGATGATGTGCTCCCTGGCCTGTGTCAGCACCTGGACCGTCACATCCTCAGGGATCATATCCCGCTCGATCAGGGTGCGCATAAACTGGTATTCCGTCTCCGATGCCGCCGGAAATCCCACCTCGATCTCCTTGAACCCTACGTCTACAAGCATCTGGAAAAATTCCACCTTCTCATCCAGACTCATGGGCTCGATCAGCGCCTGGTTTCCGTCCCGCAGATCCACGCTGCACCAGGTGGGCGGATGGTCGATATAATCCTTCTTCACCCAGTCATAGCAGTCAACCGGCGGCATAAAATATGCTCTTGCGTATTTCTCAAAATTGTTCATCTTCACATCTCCTTATATTTTATCAATGTAATTGTTCTTTTTTATCTTTGCTTATACTAACACATCTATCCCTTAGAATCCAGTGACGTTTTTAATCATTTTTATTGATATATTTTAACATATCATTTGATTTATCAAATCCTGAGGAAAAAAATCTCCGCCATTTTTTCCAGGCACCATCTGTAATCACGCACCTCCACGGTCTCATCGGCGATGATATCCTGGGTGTACAGCACTTCCTCCCCCAGCATGTAAGACACCGTTCCCACCGTGTCCCCTTTTAAAACCGGCGCCTCCAGGCTTTCTGCTGTTTCTGCCTTCACCGAAATTTCCGCGTCGTCCCGGAGCAGGATTTTTTTCCCGGCCCCTTCCGGATTTCCTCCGTTTTCCTTGTTTTCCTCCATTCCTTCCGGATTTCCCTCATTTTCCTCCGTTCCTTCCGGATTTCCTATGTTTTCCTCCGTTTCCTGCCGGCCGGGATCTACGCAGGTATGTACCGAAGCCGCCCCGTTAAAGCGGTTTCCGTCCGGAATGCCGCCCAGGACAGGCACTGTGCCTGTATCCACCTCCCGGCAGACATCCTGATAATGGAAGGAATCAATCCCGTAGGACATCAGCTTTTTGGTATCCGACCACTTATAGCCTTTGTTGTTGGGCCAGCCGCAGGCCAGCAGGCTCACCACATAGGTGCGGTCATCCCTTTTCAGCGCCCCCACGTAGCAATAGCCCGCTTCCCCGGTAAATCCGGTCTTGCCGGAGAGGGCCCCCTCCATCATTTTCAGAAACGCGTTGTGGTTGACGCAGGAAAAGCTGCGGCCTCCGTCCGCACTGGTAAACGTATAGCTTTCCGTCCGGGTGATTTCCAGAAATGCATTTCTTTGCGGCGAGTCCATGATACAGTATTTCATGATCCTGGCCAGATCCTCCGCCGTGGTGCGGTGGGCCCCCTCCTCATCTGCGGCGTCCAGCCCGTTGGGCGTGACAAAATGCGTCTGGGTGCATCCGGCCTGTCTTGCCTTTTCATTCATCATATCCGCGAACCCTTCCACACTGGTCCCGATATGCTCGGCAATGATCACCGCCGCGTCGTTGTGGGATTCCAGCATCAGGGAATAGAGCAGATCCCGGAGCCGGAACTGCTCCCCTTCCCGGACGCCTAAATGGACCTCCGGCTGGGACGCAGCCTTTGCGCTGGCAGTCACCGTATCGTCCAGATTGCCGTTTTCCAGGGCAAGAATGCAGGTCATGATCTTGGTGGTGCTGGCCATGGCCCGTTCCTCCCGGCCGTTTTTCGCAAACAAAATACGCCCGCTGTCCGCATCCATCAACACAGCCGACTGGGCGTATAAGCCTTCCGGTTCCCTGATCTCGTTGTCCGGTTCTGCATGTACCTCTGCACCCATGCCGCTCCATGTTCCAGCGCAAAATACAAGGCATAATCCGTATGTTCTGACCATATTCCGGAAGTTATTCACATTCTTCCCTGTTTTATCCACACTCTTCTTCTCTTTATCCACACTGCTTTCTCTTTTATCCACATGTTTTCCGCACGCAGCAAAAGTTTTTCTACATACTTTCAGAAATTTTCCACATACCTCTGAGAGTTTTCCACATTTCCCATCCATTTTCATCCTGTACAAAGCTCCGCGATACACACTTTTATCCTATATGTATGTACTGCTTTCTGTTCTTAGAACCGGTATCAGGACATGGATTCCATGATAAAGTCTTGGTCAGATGTCCAACTGAAGCTGCGCCTCGTCTTCCGCTTCTTCCTTAAAGTGGGCAATCTGTTCTTCATCCAGGGTGGGCAGCTCATCCAGCGACTGAAGGCCGAAACGCCGGAAAAATTCCTGGGTCGTCCCAAACTGCAGGGGACGTCCCGGGGCGTCCAATCTTCCCACTTCCTCGATCAGCCCATACTCGATCAGCTTATTCACCGCATGGTCTGTCTTGACCCCGCGGATCTTTTCGATCTCCAGCCTGGTCACCGGCTGCTTGTATGCCACGATAGAGAGTGCTTCCAGCATCACATCGGTGAGGACGTACCGCTTCGGCTGCTTTGCAATCCGGATCAGATATTCATAGGCTTCTTTTTTGGTGCACATCTGAAAGGAATCATCCATCTCCAGAATCCGGATGCCCCTGTCCTCCTTGTTATATCGGTCCATCATGTTGTGAATGAGCTTCCTGGTCGTATTCTCATCATGCTCGATGGCAGACGCGATTCTGCCCAGCTCCACAGATTCCCCCATGGTAAATAAGATCGCCTCTATGATTCCCTGCATCTTTTTTATTTCCATCGGCTCCAATTGTTCCTTTCCGTCTTCCATGATCATCCACCCGCCCTTGCCGTATATTATAATGATGATTCAATGAGGATTTCTCCAAATGTATTTTCCTGTATCGCCCGGATCGTTCCTGTCTTCATCAATTCCAGAATGGCGAGAAACGTCACGACCAGGTGCATGGTGCTCTTCTGCCCCTCAAGAAGCTGCCGGAAACTGAATTTCCGGTGGGCTTTCGCATAGCCTTCCACAAAGGCAATCTTGGATGGAAGGGGCACCTCCTCTTTTTCGATTCGGCCGAACTTGCTTCGAACCGGGTCGATCTTGTTATTCTGCCGTTTCATCACGTCCCGGAAAATCCTGCTCAGCCTGGAAATTGTCACATCGGCCAGCAGCTCGTCCAGATCCACCGGCTCCTCGTACTCCCGGACCTCCTCAGGAATGGTGGGCTTTTTGAACAAGACCAGATCCGCGTCCAACTGCCTGTCCTTTAACTCAAACGCGATGTACTTGTACATCTTATATTGAAGAAGCTGTTCCACCAGCTCCTGTCTCGGATCTTCCTCTTCGCCCTCTTCATTGACCTCCTTGGGAAGGAGCATACGGCATTTGATGTCCAGCAGCGTGGCCGCCATGACAAGAAATTCACTCATTACATTCAGGTCTGCCCGCTGCATCTGCCGGATATAGTCCATATACTGGTTCGTGATCTCCACGATCGGTATATCATAGATGTCTATTTTATTTTTATCAATCAAATGCAGGAGCAGATCCAGCGGCCCCTCAAATACTTCCAGTTTTACAGGTATCCCCATGTCATTCCCCTTTTTTCATCATCCAGTCCGTTTTTTGGGCGGTTGTATGCGCTTTTTTGCCGGATTGCAGCCGTTCTTCTATGCGGACATGCCAGGCACTGCCACTTGTTTACCGGGCTGCAGCCCGTTCTTCTATGCGGACATGCCAGGCATTGCCGTTTTTTTCCGGGCTGCAGCCGTCCCTTCCTGCGCTATAGATGGATCACCACAACCTCTGCCGGGTTGAACACGCGCAGGTTCACGGTGTGGGTTCCCAGTCCCTTGCTGACCACCACCGCCGTATCGCCTTCCACGGTCATCTCCCCGGAATATTTCGGAAACAGGGACGCCTGGGGGGTCACAACTCCTCTCCATCCCGGAATCCGCATAACGCCGCCGTGCAGATGCCCGCACAGCACCAGATCCGCGCCCCACTCCTTATATGCGGCAACGTATCCCGGATTATGGGCGAGCAGAATCTGATAGCAGGTCCCATCAGAGGGCCCCGCCAGCTTTTCAATCTTCCCGGCTGTGACAGGCGTATGTTTTTTTTCATAAGAACCCAGCGGCAGCGCCAGGCCGGTGATCCTCAGTTCCCGGCCGGACAGCGAAACATGGGCAGATTCATTTTCCAGAAAATGCACACCTGCCGCCGTCAGTTCCTTCCTATAATAATGCATCACGTCTCCGTATTTTTCCACGCAGTTCTTCAGCCGCTGCTCATGGTTGCCCAAAGCATAATACACCGGGGCGATCTCCGGAAGCCGTCGGATCAGCTCCAGCGCATGGGCGGGAGAAGTATTCTTTTTTCCGATCAGCATATCCCCGCCGATCAAAATCAGCCCAGGCTCCTGCTTTCGGATCTCTTCAAGCAAAATGTCATTCCGGCTGCCGTAGACCTGGTTGTGCAGATCGCTCAAAAAAACGATTCTCCGTTCTGCAGGACTGCCGGGGTTCTTTTCGGAAGCTCCCGGCGTGTAATGGGTGACCCGGAACCTGCGGCATTCCCGCATCCCCTCTCCCAAAACCAGGAACAGCATCCCAACGCTTGACAGGGTCAACTTTTTCCACCAATTCATAGGATTCCTCATTTACATACTTTTTCGTCTCTGCCGCCAAAGCCGTACAGGCGGCAGATTTTCCGAAACGCCTTACTCCTGCGCCTTTACGATGGCCGCCCCGGAGCTTGTACCCAGCCGGTTGGCCCCGGCTTCCACCATCGCCTTGGCGTCCTCCAGACTCCGAATGCCGCCGGATGCCTTCACGCCCATCTCCGGGCCTACCGTCCTGCGCATCAGCGCCACATCCTCAGCCGTAGCCCCGCCTTTGGAAAATCCGGTGGAGGTTTTCACAAAATCCGCCCCGCATTCCCGGCAGACCCGGCAGGCTTGGGTCTTCTCCTGCTCTGTCAGCAGGCAGGTCTCCAGGATTACCTTCACGGCAGCCTTTCCCCTTGCCGCCTCCACAACCGAAGAGATATCCTGCTTTACATACTCCCAGTCTCCGCTTTTGATCATCCCCACATGGATCACCATATCCAGCTCCGAAGCCCCGTCTGCCATGGCCTGCTCTGCTTCCGCCACTTTGCCGGCCGTGGACATGGCGCCCAGCGGAAAGCCGATCACCGTGCAGACCTTGATATGGCTGTCCTTTAAAAGCTGTGCGCAGTAATAGACAAAGCTGGAATTTACACAGACCGAATGGAATCCATATTCCATCGCTTCACCGCACAACTGCTTCACTTGTTCCTTCGTAGCCTGGGGGGCCAGTATCGTATGATCGATCAATGCCGCATAGTCCATCTTTTTTCCTCCGCACTTCATCGTTTTATCCGGATTGTATACAAGTATACTCCGTCCGTTCCTATCAGAATCTAATATATCCTACCATTTTTTTACCATAAAGTAAAGAACCCCTTTTATTTTTATCCCACTTATTGGAAATCGCAGAGTGCGCTCTGATTTTTACAGAGCGCGCTCTGCGATTTTGTGCTGTTTTACCTGCATTTATCTCATTTTTTCCTCTGAATATCCATACAAGGGATCTGCGCCCTGCCCTCCCTGAAAAAAGCTGCGATCCGAATGGAGCCGGCCATCCTATGCCCGGAATTTTTCCAACGTCTGGATCAGATAATCCACAAATCCCGCTTTTTCCACATCTTTGCCGGCCAGGATATCCACGGTGCCGATTTCCCTGCCGTCTAACAGATAGGCCACACAGCCCGCGGGATCCCCTTTTTTCACAGGCGCCGTGATCTCCTCTTCCATCCGGTATTCTTTTGTGATGGCTGACAAATCCGACCCGCTTGTATCCAGCCAGGTGAAGGTCCCGCCGTATTCACAGGGGACGGACTCCGAAGCCCCTCCTCTCACCGGGATCTCTCCCAGCGGCTTTAAGTCTTCATCCCGATAGATCTGGCATTTGCCGAATCCGTGGTTCAAAAGTGTGGTGGCGTCCTTGAACCTTGCCTTGGAATCCTCCGCCGCCATAATCACCGCGATCAGCTCCACGTCTCCTTTTTTGGCCGTGGCAGATACACAGAATTTGGCAAGCCCAGTAGATCCTGTTTTCAGGCCCGTGGTATACTCATACTGGCGGACCAGCTTATTCGTGTTGGTGAGCCCAAATTCGCTGCTGCCCTTCCTGGTGGTATGGGTGATATTTTCCATCCAGATCATGCAGTAATCATGGATCTGGGGATATTTTGTAATCAGCTCCCTGGACATCAGCGCGATATCCCGGGCGGTCGTCACATGCCCGTCGATGTCCAGGCCGTTGCAGTTGACGAAATTCGTGTTTTTCATCCCCAGCCCTTTGGCCCGCTCGTTCATCTGTCGGACGAACTCCTCCTCGCTTCCGGCTATGTATTCCGACATGGCCACACAGGCGTCGTTTCAAAATAGCAGAAAAAAAAGAGGCTTTGCGGCCTCTTCCTTTTCCCTGCAATCCCGTCACGGGCAGGGCTTTCTTACCTTTTCTATGATGCAGCTATGGGGCTTATTCTTATGATCCCTGGTATAGTTGATCCCCACCAGCAGGATTTCCCCGGAATATCCCTCCAGAGCCCTGGTATACTGCCGGTCTTTGATCTGCTGTATGGCTGCCCCCGGAGTCTTGTCATATTTTAATTCCACCACAATCGCAGGCTTGTTCACAGACGGCAGCGGCAGGAATACCACATCCGCGAATCCCCGCCCGGAAGGCAGTTCCCGGATGAGTCTGTATTCCTTTCTGGCGCTGTAATAGGCAAGCCCGATGGCGCATCCAAGTGAATCCTCATTGTTGTAAGCCAGTATGGAAGCAGCCTCCATGTGCGCCCTGTCCAGTCCCCTGGCAACGGCCTCCTCATTTCCATGGAGCGTATCCACAAGAAGCTGTTCCGATGCCTTAAGGACACGCATCACCTCCGGCCAGCCGCTCACACTCATGGCATTCTCAAACTCCCCGATAATCTCTTTATTGGGGATAAAGGCCTCCTCCGTCTCCGGATCGTACCCCAGATATCCCAGATGGATCAGCAGTGTAAGGACGTCATCCTTTGTCTGAAAATTGCACATATCATTCTGGAAACTCCATGTGTGGATCTTCACACGCCGTCCGCCGAGCATCTCCACAATCGCGGCCTTCAGCCCGTCAAAATCCATGTCCATATAAAGCTTTAACGCCTCATAGGTCTCCGTAGAGGTCCAGTAATTGGACAGCACCCGATTTCTCACAGCCGCCACGACAGACCGTGGATTATAGATATGCCTGAATTTTCTGAGGCTGTATCCGTCATACCAGTTGCTGACCTGGTCAAAATCCATATCATACCGGACGCACAGCTCCTTTACCTCGTCTTCCGTAAAACCGGTATATTCTTCAAAAACAAACTGCTCTGTCATGGAGTATTCCCAAAACATATTTAATGCTGAATGCTGTCCGTATTTTTTCACCGGAAGAATCCCTGTCATGTAGGCAAGCGCAACGTAGGGCTGATCTTTCAGAAGGTTTCTCAGAAAATCCAGATACTGCTTCTGCAGCCCCTCTGACTCCTGCCTTTCACGCATCACACAGTCCCACTCGTCGATCAGGAAGATGAACGGCTTCCCTGTTTTCGCATATATTTTCCGCAATGCAGGAGCCAGCCTTACTTCCCGCCCGTTCAATACATCCCCGTATGCCTCGGACAGTTCTTCCATCAGCTCCTGTTCCAGGTATTTTGTTGTCTCCCCGGACTCCCCCTCAATGAGGAATTGCTGCATATTCAGAAAGATCACGTCATATTGATTCAGATATTCCTGAAATGTCTCATTCTTTTCGATCTTAAGCCCTTTAAACAAAGCGGCGGAGTCACAGCCCCGGCTGTAATAAGCGGCCAGCATCTTGAGTGCCATCGACTTGCCAAAACGCCTGGGCCTGCTGACACATACAAATTTATCCTCCGTCCCCAGAAATCGATTCGTACACCCGATCAGCTCCGTCTTATCCACATAGATTTCGGAACGGATGGATTCCAAAAAGCCCGTATTTCCCGGATTCACGTAAATTCCCACAGACCGCACCTCACTTTCCAAATCATCTCCACTTCCAATGGGAAACACAATCGTCTTTCCTTATGAAATACAGTTTACCACAGCCCCCGCCCGATATCAAACAAAATCAGGACTTGTTCCCGTCCGGCAAACCAGCGGATTCTGAAATCTGTAGAAGATATTGATGGAACCGTCGCCGTTCACCTCGATCTTTTCAATCAATTCCAGAACCACCTCCCTGGTCAGCTCCTCTATATTGATATAGTTTTTAAACTGCTCTGTCCATATCTGGTTTTCGGATTCCAGTTCCGCCTGTTCTTTGATCCGCATCTGCAGATGGTCCAGCTTCCCCTGAAGCTTGGAAATCTCCTCATCCAGTTCTTTCACATAGGCGCTGTATTCTGTTCTGGAAATGACCTCGTCCAGATAGTTCTGATAGGTCAGTTTTTTATATTTTGATTTCTGCCCCATTTCTTTTTCTACCTGGCGGATCTGCGCCCGGTAGTCCGCGCCCAGGCTGCCTGTATATTCTGCGGTGTCCAGTTCCCGGATGTCGTTTGGAGTGAGGATCTGCCGGGCTTCCTTTTTTATGGATTTCAGTACCGCGGCTTTTAGCTGCTCATAATTGACCCCATGGCCTGTACATGCCTGTTTCCCCTGCGTCTTATAGGTTTTGCAGCAATAACCGATGAATCCGTGTTTCCCCCGCCGGTCATACATCCGCACCATCGTGTGTTTGCAGTCCCCGCACACCAGGATGCCGGAAAATACCGAGTTTTCTTTCTGTTCATTCCTTACCGCTTTTGTGCGGATCTTCTGCCTTTCCTGCACCTGCGAAAAAAGCTGTGCATCTATGATGGGCTCATGCCGGTTTTCTACTTTGATCCATTTTTCTTTCGGCTGGGGGACATGCCGTTTGTCTTTGTAGGACAGATTGCTGTGCTTGTTCTGCACCACATGCCCCAAATAAACTTCATTGTTCAATATGGTATGTATCGTCTGATATGACCAGTTTCTGGTCGTCTCCAGTTCCCGGGAATTGTGATACCTAATACCCAGAACCTCCCTTTTGTAGTGGCTTGGAATCAGGATTCCATCCTCCGTAAGAATCCTCCCGATCTTCGCTTTCCCATGCCCCTGCAGATACAAGCCGTAAATTCTTCTGACTACATTTGCCGCATACTCGTCTATGACCAGATGGTTGTGGTCCTTTGGGTCTTTGATATAGCCGTACGGGCAGGAGGAGCCTAAAAACTGTCCGGCCTTCATTTTTGCTCTGAACGCGCTGCGGATGTTGTTGGATAAATCCTCGCAGTACCATTCATTTACCAGCCCGTTGATCTGCCGTGATTTCTTGTTGCCCCTGTTGGCGGTATCCGCCCCGTCCACCACCCCGATAAACCGGATTCCCAGATTGATCAAATCATGGTGGAGGTATTTTTCGATATGCTCCATGTTCCGGGAAAACCTGGATTGTGACTTTGCAAGAATGATCTGAAATTTTCCCAGCCTGGCGTCCCTGAGCATCCGCTCAAAACCCGGCCGGGTATCAAACAGGCCGCTTTCATCGTCGTCGGAATATACTTCCCCAATCTCCAGGTTCCGCTCTAAGGCGTAATCTGTCAGCAGAAGCCTCTGGTTCTGGATGCTTGCGCTGTCATCCCCCTTCCTCAGCTTATCCTGATCCTCTTTCGATAAACGCAGATATAACGCCGCTTTCTTTTTTTCTTCCATAATCCATCCCCATCCATTTTTTCTGTTATGCGTTCCCAGAGCGGCAAAGGACGCGCCTTCACAGCCCTCCCGCAGCTCAGTTTGCCGTATGGGCCCTGATCGCCGACCGCATACAGTCAACCAGCTCTTTTGTGCCATAAAAAACATTTGCGACGGGGATGTGTGTTTCCTTTTGTTTCCCCATCTCTTCCCCTTCTTTTCGATTGCTGCTTTGCTTTTTTCCATCCATTGATTTCTGCATAGGAACGAACCGCTTTTTTTGATATTCTATGCGTACAGCATCCTATATTATACGAACTTTCTTTCGTCTTAATGAGTAGAAATACCGACCGGCTTGTGGTATAATGTATTGCATTGATGTACAAAGCAGGTCATCCATTTTCTGACGAAAATCGGTGCAAAATATAAGCTGTGAAACGCAGCAGAGGGAATACTCAGGAGGAGGTAGTCTGATTTGAAACTATTTGATATACTCAGCAAAAAGGCAGAAAACGATGCAGCCGGAGAGCACAGGAGACGACACGACACAAGGGAACTTGAAATTTATTCCGGTATGCGCGTATTGGTGGAGCATCCGGACGGAACGCTGCTTTTTATTGCGAAACTGCAGAATCTGCAGAGCCAAACAGCAGAACTGCTCCAGTATTCTGAAATGGAAGTTTTTCAGGAGACGGATACTCAAATGTATCTGAACACCGCTCCTGCTCCCGTAAAAATCCGTGGTTACAACGAGAACAAAAGAACCGCCGTTTTTATGGAGGGAATGATGATCCCCAGGCAGAACCATGTATGGCAGCTTGAACATCTGAACGTTACTGCAATTGAAAATGAGCGTTCTGATCCGCGCCTGGATCTGGATATAGATGCAGCGATTATGGTTTCCAATGAAGCCGGTGCCGAAGAGACGGCCTGCAGGCTTTTGAATATCAGCGTCGGCGGTGCCTGTATTGCCCTGGATCATCGCTATTACAAGGGGGATCAGTTCTTTTTAAAGGCAGATCTGTTTGGGGACAGGCGGATCTTTATTGTGTATTGTGAGGTGCTGCGTGTGATACAGACCGGAACGTCCCGGTTTGAATACGGCTGTCAGTTTCTCAAATTGGAGGATGCTGATCAGGAACAGATTCGCCGATTGATTGCACAGGCGGGTTGATACTTCCATGCCGCTCTGACGGTACCAGACAACCCTGCTTCCTCTTTTCCCGGCGGTCTGCTATTTTTAAACGCCGCACAGGCGTCGTTTGCGCTTGCCACGGAAATACACTTGAGCATGGTATCCACAGTCTGCGTCTCCCCCGGCTCCAGAAACACCTGGGAGCCGCCCATGGAAGCCGCATACTCCGAGACCGTCACCTCGTCCTCCAGCTTGATCTTTCCGCTCTCCAGCGCGTCAAAGATCAGAAGCATGGTCATTACCTTCGTCACGCTTGCCGGGGGACGCGGGGTATCCGCATCCTTTTCGCAGATCACGGTTCCCGTGGACGCTTCCATCAGGATTGCCGACGGAGCGCTGACCTGCGGGCCTGCCGTGCTGCTCTCTTCCGCGTCTGCCTCCGCATTTGTCTGTGCCCCCGCTTCTGCTTCCTGTTCCGCGTCTTTGCTTCCGGCTTTCTCCTCTTCTTCCTGGCCTGCATGACCGGCCGCCGTTTCCTCCGCTGGGTTCTGCTCTTTGCTGACAGCTTCCGTCTCCTCCTGTAGAATATGTACATTCTGTGCGTACACGCCCATACTTCCGCTGTTTTGTCTCGAAATCAAATGCCCTGCACTGTCTCCTGTCACTGTCAGCAAACTCAAAAGTACTGCCAGAAATGCCTTCATAAAAAAGCTCCCTCCGCTAAATCGTCTATTAGCAATATAGTATCCGGGAATGCATTTTAGAACAGTTTCATAATCTGTATTTTCTATATAATTCTGTGTTTATAAAAAAATTTTGATGTAAATTGACAATCTGACAAATATCAGAAAGCAGAGATACAGTTCACGGCCTGGCCGCGAACTGTAACGGCATCCAGCCCATTGAAAAGTCGCCTGACGGCGAGGGGCTGGATGCACGCAACCGCTATTTTACTGGCCGGATGCCTTGCAGCAGAGTGCAAGGCACCGTGAACAGTAACCAGGCAGAGATACAAATCACCTATATCCTATGGCAAAGCTATGCGGAGTGTCAAATTTATGGTATGATAATAAAGCAGAATATTTTGAAGCACGCTGTGAAGAATAAAAAGCCTGTTTCATATTTGAGGAAAAGAATATACAACCAAGCAGCAACAAATTACATATCTGATGGAGGAAACGCAAAATGAAAACAATTTGTGGAATTGATTGCAGCGGATGCGGCTTTAGAGACAACTGTAAAGGATGTGCAGAAACAAACGGACGCCCTTTTGGCGGTGATTGTATTGCTGCCGAGTGTTACAAATCAGGCGGCGAAAGCTGCTTTATTGCATACAAAAAGCGCTTAATCGAAGAGTTCAATGCTCTTGGAATTTCGGATATGCCCACGATAACTGCTCTCTCTCAGCTAAACGGTGCGTATGTTAATTTGGAATATACTCTTCCTAACGGAGAAAAAATGAAACTGCTTGATGATTCAAAAATATATCTCGGTTATCAAGTCGAAAAAGCAAACAGTGATCGGTGCTATGGACTTGTTGCAGATAACGACTATTTACTTGTATGTGAATATGGATGCAATGGCGCAGAGCCTGAGATCATTGTGTACAAAAAGAGAGAATCCAATTCCTGTTTGTAGAATTGTAACTGCGTAAAAAATTCCATATCGCTGCATGCCGACAATGCATCCAAGGAGTAGTTAGAGCCTTGATAAGACAAAGACAGCAAAAAGGAATTAATTTGGAAATTTTATACCTTATGAAAAGGGCTGCCGCTTTTCATAAGATTATGTACCTTGTGCAAATGCTCATGTATGGTAAAGAAGCAAGTAACCGAAAACAAGCGATAGACCGCCAGCACCACACAATGCCGACTACTACGGAATCCCTCTCATTCCTCATATCAAAGAGTATAAATTTTAAAATTTGGTACCAAAATAGCATTTTTTATTAAGACACATATATTTAAACTTGCTATAATAGATAAGAGCGCAAGGAGGATATATGATGAAAGGCCAAAAAGAAGTTGTAAAAAAAGTCATAGATTATATCGAGAAGAATTTAGAGAAAAAAATCAACTTAGATAATATATCAAAAAATATTGGTTATTCCAAATTCTATCTTAATCGCATTTTTACAGAGCATACAGGAATTACCATATATAAATATTTACAAAACCGTAGGCTCACTGTTGCTGCTGAAAAGCTGGTAAAAACAGATAAGCCAATAATGCAAATTACGTATGAAGCCGGATATGATACACAACAATCATTTTCATTTGCCTTTAAACAAATATATTTATATCCACCTAAAATTTATAGGGATATGGGAATCTTTATGCCGAAACAAAACCGAATTTCTTTGTGCTGTTCTTATATCTCTAGTTACAGGTTTTACCAACATATTAAGGAGATTGCTGCATGAGTACAATACCTTATGTTATTGAACAAACAAGCCGTGGAGAAAGAAGTTACGATATTTTCTCACGGTTACTATCCGACAGAATTG
This sequence comes from Schaedlerella arabinosiphila, assembly GCF_003885045.1. Taxonomy (GTDB): domain Bacteria; phylum Bacillota; class Clostridia; order Lachnospirales; family Lachnospiraceae; genus Schaedlerella; species Schaedlerella arabinosiphila. The sequence goes on from NZ_RHJS01000002.1 coordinate 1,904,593, forward strand.
TATTTTTGGGGGAAGAAGTAAGCGATATGTCAGCGAGTCTGATTATTGCTCAAATGTTGTTTTTAGAAGCACAAGACCCCGAAAAAGATATACAGTTATATGTAAACAGTCCCGGAGGTTCTGTATCAGCTGGTTTTGCTATTTATGATACAATGCAATATATAAAATGTGATGTTTCAACTATTTGTATTGGTCTTGCCGCCAGCTTTGGAGCTTTTTTATTAGCTGGTGGAACGAAAGGAAAACGTATCGCTTTGCCAAACGCAGAAATAATGATACACCAGCCGGCAATTCATGGAAATGGTATTCAAGGACAGGCAACAGATATAAAAATAACATCCGACCATATACAAAAAAGCAAAGAACGCCTAAACTCTATTTTAGCAGGGAATACTGGAAAAAGCATTGAGGAAATTGCCCTTGCAACAGAACGTGATAATTATATGTCAGCAACAGAGGCAATGGATTTTGGGTTAATTGATAAAATTATAGATGGGCGTTGAAATCAGACAGTTATCCTCACCAACGGGGAGCTTGCCGCCGCCCTGTTATCCCTGCCGGAGAGAAACTGGGAAATCATATTCCTTTATTTTTTCGGCGATTATACACAACAGGAAATAGGGAAAATGGAGGTGCTTTCACATGGGGAATCCGAACCTTTTGCCTTATGAAACGATTGTCCGGGCGACTGGTGGCGAGCCAGAAGCCGTGGACGAGGTTTTACGGCATTACAGCAAGCGCATCCGAATCACTGCCATTGAAAACGGGCATATCGACAGGGATACCGAGGACAGCATAAAATCCCGGCTTGTTGCTGCGCTATTCAAGTTCCGGTTTGATGAAACGGATATATAGCAAACAACAAAAATAAATTTATTGGAGATTGACATTATGCGAATTGCTTTATATTATTTAATACAATGTACTTGGGGTGTCGTACAATCCACATTGGGTGTGATTTATTTTATATTCTATTTCTCAGAAAGACATTATTTTTATCATGGTGCAGTTGTAACCGAGTGGAACGCGAAGTCAAGCGTTTCTTTGGGAATGTTTGTGTTTGTAACAAAAGAACCATATTTTTATGATAAGCTGAAAAATGAATATACAATAGAGGAACTTTCTCAACGACTTCTTGTGCATGAATATGGTCACACTATACAGTCACTTATTTTAGGTCCATTATATCTAATCATAATAGGAATACCATCAACATTGTGGGGATTTTTGCCTTGTTGCAATATAAAACGGAAGGCAAAAAGTATATCCTATTTTTCTTTTTTTACAGAAAAATGGGCGAATTTTTTGGGCGAACAGGTGACAGGTCAAAAATCAATGGAGAACTTAGTTATAAACTGATAAATTTATGTTTGTAGAATTTCCACTAGCAAAAAATTGAATAACTGCCATACATACAACCGGCACACTGAAACAGGAAATCAAGAAAAGGTTTCCTGTTTTTTTGCGCCCATTTTTGACATTTTGAAAAATCGCCAGTATTATACCGTGCAAAGGGAAATTTCCACAAATCACCGTCATTTTTGCTTTGCGTGATGTTGTAGGTAGTAGGGGGAGAAATGCCGCCGTAGCTTTGGCAAAATCCCCGCTTGCGGCACTAAAGGTATTGAGGGAAGCCCACTCTTGATGAAAACGGGCAGCTTCTTCCCCGTGACGATTACCGCATAGCTTCCCTCTGCTTATCCTTGACGATTTCGGCATGGAGCGTGGCACGGAATACGGGCTTGAACTGGTTTACAACGTGATTGACAGCCGATGCCGAAGCGGCAAGCCCTTAATCGTGACAACAAATTTGACGCTGGAGGAATTGCAGAACCCGGAGGACACCGCTCACGCCCGCATTATGACCGCCTTACAGAAATATGTACCCCCGTCCGCATTACCGGGGAGAATTTCAAAAAAACCAAAGCAAGGGAGAAAATGGAACAGCTTAAAACGCTGCTGAACAGAAAGGAGAGCCTATGAAAAAAATTCCCATTTGTGAAAAGAGTAATTTGACTTTAAAAGAAGCTGCTGCTTATTCTGTAATCGGTATCAACAAGCTGCGTGACCTTACCAGTGACAGAAACTGCCGGTTTGTTTTGTGGGTAGGTAATAAACGGTTAATCAAACGCCGGCTGTTCGACCAGTTTATTGAGCAAGAGTATTCAATTTAAATTTAGTGATGTAAAAATCAGTCTTGATATGATATAATGGACGTGTCATATCAAGGCTCTTTCCATCACGGAAAGGAGTTTGACAATGTCCGAGAAGCGAAAAGACAATAAAGGAAGAATCCTGCGGACAGGAGAGAGCCAGAGAAAAATAATAATGAAATTATTTTATTTGAGACGGAGGACAGAATGATATCTTTGCCAGTTATGGTAAAGAATGAAACTGTTTGGCTTAATAGAAATCAACTGTCAGAACTGTTTGAACGCGACATAAAAACAATCGGTAAGCATATTAATAATGCTCTAAAAGAAGAATTATCCGGGCAAAATACAGTTGTCGCAAAATTTGCGACAACTGCTTCCGATGGAAAAAGATACATGGTGCAACAATATTCCTATATTTTTTGGATAAGAATGATGCCTTATTTAAAAACGGAGAGAAACTAATTGATGATCATACACTTGTTGCACTCACAATTATGATTGCGGAATCAAATCCAGAAGAAAAAGAAATGATGATAAGCGTAATTATGAATTGTATAAAATAGTTATATGGAGGGTTTAACATATGATAAAAATACTATTTGTCTGCCACGGCAATATCTGCATGTCAAACCGTAAGCCCAGATAAATCAAGGGGTTTTGTAATCTATACATGGGATTTGCACCTCATTTGCACCTTCTGTGGAAGAAAATGAAAACCATCTGCATAAAGTATTCTTAATAAGTGAAATATATTGACACCCCCTATTAAATAGGGTATATTATAAATAATATGAGGTCAACTAATGACAAGGACATTTATCCAGACTGATGAATTTGTTAAAAATTGGGAACGATTAGGTCTGACAGATGATGACATGAGAAGACTTGAGTTGGAAATATTAAAGAATCCCAAGATTGGAAGTGTTATCAGAGGAACCGGAGGGCTTCGTAAATTGCGCTTCTCCTTTGAAAATAAAGGAAAAAGCGGGAGTACACGCATTTGTTATGTGGATTTTCTTTTACTGGAAACAGTATATTTAATTACCATCTATCCTAAAAATGAGAAAGATAATTTAACAAAAGCTGAATGCAATAATATCAAGAAAATGATTGATGCTTTGGAAAAAACATTATGACAATGTGAAGGAGGTATCGCAATGGCAAGTGTTTACGACAGCATTATGACTGGTCTGACAGAAGCGCTCGAAGATGCAGGCAGTAAGGATAAAAAATTAAAAAGACGGGTAGTCTCTGTAATCCCTGTAAAAGTTTATAATGCAGACGAAATTCAAGATATCCGAAGAAAAACCGGACTATCGCAGAAATTATTTGCAAGCTATATGGGAGTTTCATTAAAGACAGTTGAAGCTTGGGAAGCTGGTACGAATCATCCGTCTGGAACTGCAAGCCGTATTTTAAGCATGATGGAAATGGATGCTGACCTGATAAATAATTTTCCGTTCGTCCAAATATAGGATATTCATTTCGAAAAGAACATCCTATTTCGTTTATTGTTTATCTGTGTACTGTATTTTCAAAATTCAAGTTAAAAACTCATTTCCAGGAGATATCTGATATCATTTTATACACAACTCTCCTATCAAGGCATAAATGCAGGCAGAATCTGATCATTGATTCTACCTGCATAATATTTGGTGTTCACAAGACTAAAAGCGATCAATGCTTATAAAATCTTTTTCTGTTTAAGATACCTGTTATGGATGCCGCCATGGCAACAAGCAGCCAAAATGCTGGATTTGTACTGTCTCCTGTTTTAGGTGAAAGCTGATTTGTATTTGTTTGTTTTACATCCGATTGGCCTCCATTTGACTGGTTTGTATTCGGTTGGTTTGAATCTGGCTGGCTTGTGTCCGGTCTGTTGGAATCCGGTTTATTTGTGTCCGGCCTGTTAGAATCTGGTTTTTTTGTGCCAGACTGATCCGCCCCTGGCTTCCCTGTATTATTTGAGGATGGTTTGACCGCTACTGCAAATGTCGAAAGTTTGTCAACAGAAATTTCAACTGTCCCATCTGTATTTACGGTCAATCCATCATGAACGATAACCTCTATATTATTATGAAGCTGATAAACAACTACATCTTTTCCAGAAAAAGAAGGATTCAACTGGAATGTTAGACTTAGGTTTCCAAATTTATCATTAATATCCGTAATCTTTTGCCCATTTGAATATAACGACATCAAAAATTCACAAGTGGATGCAACAGAGTAGCCATCTACACCTACAGCCTGTAACAACTTCTCAATGTTTTCTTTTGAAGGATTATCCTGTGACAGAACAATTTTAATGTCATCACTATCTGGATTCAATCCATTCTCCTTATATATACTGTCTAAATCCAGATTATCTGTATCTACCGTGATATCGTTTCCTGTCTGGTCATCAATGACTTTTTTCGTCAATGCAACATTGACGGTCATAGGTGTATCCTCTGTAGGATTTTTTGTATTATAATTATATACCAGCTTTGCTGGAATATTGCTTCCAGAGAAGGTTACAATCCCATCTGCTGACATCTGCGCCCCGTTAGTTGCAAGCGTAACCCTGTCAAGGTTTTCCTTTCCCACAATTTCTGCTAAATCCAGAGTCCATTTACCATTTTGAGAAACAATATTTGCAGTGATATTTTGTGGTGTCACATATGCTCCATATAAAACTATCACCATATCAGAATAAGTTCCATCACCCTGCCCCATAGTTACACTGCGTCTTACTGACATACTTTTGTTATAAGACAAATCTAAATGTGTTAAATGGTTACCATCACATTTCAAGGTACTCAAATTTGGATTTTGACTAACACCTAACACTTTTATTTGGTTATTTACACAATTCAACTCGCTTAGATTCGGATTCTTACTAATATCTAGCTCTGCTATTTGGTTATCCATACAATTCAACTCGCTTAGATTTGGACTCTGGCTGACATCCAATGCAGCAATTTGACTATTATTACATCTCAGAGTAACTAACTTAGGGCTTTCACCTATATTTAATACGGTAATCTGATTATTGCTACAATCCAAATATCGTAAATTCATTTTTTTACTGACATCCAATGTAATAATTTGGTTATTCATACAGTACAGACAATCTAAATCAGGATTCTTACTTACATCCAATACGGTAATCTGATTATTGTTACAGTCTAAAGTATATAATTTTGGATTTTGGCTTACATCCAATATGGTAATCTGATTATTGCTACAGTACAACTTCCGTAAGTTTGGATTCTGGCTTACATCCAATGACTTTAATTTGTTATAACTACAGTCTAAGTAAACTAAATTTAAGTTCTTACTCACATCCAATTCTGTTAATGGATTACCTACATTACCGTGACAGATTAAAGAGCCTAAATTTGTATTTTGGCTTACATCAAATGACTCTAATTTATTACCACCACAATTTAAATAACGTAAGTTTAGATTTTTACTTACATCCAATTCTGTTAATTGGTTGGTAAAACAATCTAAACTCAGTAAATTCAGATTTTTACTTACATCAAGTGCTGTTAATCGGTTACCAAAACATTTCAAAGTAGTCAAGTTGGGATTCTTGCTTACATCCAATGATGTTAATTGATTATTACTACAATCCAATGATGTCATACTTGTAAAGTAATTGATTCCATCAAGGCTTTTTACACCATTAGATATAGTCATAAATGTTATACTGTCAATTTCATCTTGGCTAAAATATCCATCACCATTTTCATCAAAGTTATCTTTCAAATATTTGCGGAAGTTTTCATCAGGAAAATTCCCTTCATCAATAGCAATACCGTCAGCATATGTATCTATAAGATCTTCTGCACTCTTTTCTTTCTCGGATTCTTCCTCCGCAATTTTTTCTAAATTATTTATTGTATCTTCTGGATTTACTTCTGATTGTCTTTCCATGTTCATATCGATTTGTGATGACTCTTCCGTGTTCGAATCGAACACATCATCCGCCTTTGCCACTGTACTGCCTGCCAATACCATGGCAGACATCAATAACACAGTTAATAATTTTCTCTTCATTTGTTTTACTCCTAGTATTTTTTCTACAATTTTTGTACATATCTCCACTTACGGATCTTTTTAAAACTTATCCTAACTATTTTCCTCCCAATAATATATACCCTTACTCCATAAAAAATCCCCTTTCCATATATCTTCTTCCAATCTAATAACGTTTAAGAATCCTATTTCTTGATAATTATACTACTTAATATATCTATTAGCAACATATTTCTATTTTTTATAGCAATTGGATAGTGTTTCTGTGTGGATAAAAGATATATTTTGTTACCATAAGAATAAATCGCTCCAAACAGCAGAAGAAAGGGGGCTATATGAATTTAGATGAAATTGGAACAAGAATCAAATCTGCCAGGCATGAAGCCAGAATGACTCAAGAGCAGTTGGCAGAACTCATTGATGTCTCACCACACTATATCTATGAGATAGAACGTGGCTCTAAAGCCATGTCCTTACAGACATTAGAAAAACTGTCTATCGCATTGCATCAGTCCATAGATTTCCTTTTCTGGGGAAATTCCATGCCATACTCAAAAGACAGTCATTCTCTTGAAGATCGGTTATCCGCACTTACCAATAATTTACCGAAGGAAAACAGGGAGGCACTGGCTGATATTTTAACCGTCCTAATCCCATATCTAAAAACAGAGAAGTAGATTTCTCCCTACTTCTCTGTAATCGGCACTCCATCCCTTTAAGGCAGTGTCAAAAAACTTCAAATCCATCACCAATTGCCAAAAAATAAGGGGGAAAGTTACTCCCCCCTTGATTTTACTGGATTCTTTTAACCAGCCAATATTATAACACCGAGATCCGCCACTAAGCATTTGCGTATAATGCACTCTCTGCTTCTTTATATTCCGCTTCCGTATATCCTATAGATAATATCTGTTCTCTTGTAATATTAGCCCTGATCATTCTCTTAATAGCATCCATTCTTTCCCGTTCAATAATATTCTCTGACAAATTACACATAATCTGGATTCTCCCTTCTAACTCAGCAGTCATTATCATTCCATACTCATCTGCTAATATACATTTCTTTTCTACAGCATCTTTCTCAGAAAGCAATTCTTCGACCATAGATATCAACACGTTTTGAGATTTCTTTTTGCCATCGCTAGGATTATTGTTCTCTCCATTCCGTATATTAACAATAATGCCTTTTATCAAATCCGTATGGTTGAGTTTTTCTTATTCCCGAAAACCGTTTTTCTATCGAATCCAATTTCCTCAATGGAATCTTCTGCCCCTTCATTGTCCATACAAATTCTCAAGTTCTGCAGAGGGCAAATCCAAAAAGTGCATGGCTGCCTGACTCAATTTTAGCTGTTCTACACTGTTTGAAGTCCTGCAAGCAGTTCTACTTCTGAAACACTAAGACCGGTGTCCTCCGCTATTTCTTCAATCGTCATTTTTCCTCTTTTCAGCATTCTAAGTGCCGTTTCTCGTTGATTTTGGCTAATCCCCTGATTTAAAATCGTTCTTGCACTTGTTTCAATCAATGCACCTCGCATCATGTCACCTACGCCTTTCTGCACATTCTCATATTTCTGTGCAATTTCCTTAATCACATCACCCGACAAATCAATAATCGTGCGCTTGTCAAACGCCCCGATCACTCCCTGCTGTTCCAGTTCATCAAGCCTTTCTAAGATGATCCGATACTCTGCTTTTAATTCCGCAAGTTTCTGCTCATTACTATTATACTCCGGAAAACTTTTCTCATGTGAAAAAATGTAAAACGGAATCAGCATCAGCAGACCTTTTTCAAAAATATCCTCCAGAGTATACGTCTGCACTTTCATAACCGGCACATCATATTGGACTGTCCCGCCCGGCGTGGCTATAACATACTTCATTTTATTCGGCGTCTTTTTATAAGTCCGAAGATACAAAACAGCCGTATTAGGAAATGTTACAGTCAGTGTTTCCTCTGTAGCCTCGCCCTCGTCAAGCGCTATCTGTGCGTCATATTCAAAAAGCCTTATCATGATTTTCCCATCCGGCAGGCTGCTTTCACACTCAATATGATATTTCTTAGGTATCTTTCCAAAAACCGTGAAATTTGTGTCCGTAATCCGTTCTTTATCTGCTTCATCCTGCTGATCTAAAAAATGTTCGTTGGGAAAAAAACGGATTTCTTCTTCTCCTGTATACATTTCCCCGAAAAGCTCATTGATCACAGGGATGATCAGCTTCCGGCAGTCATTTAAGATTGTCCGGAACGCTCCGTCATATATAGTTGCCATATCTTATTCCTTTCCTTTTTGTGTCTTAATCGTATCATTTTTCTGCCTCAAATTCAAGAATTTCACAGCATTCACACTGTTTTTTCCTAAAGTCGTATAATGATATTCCAATAAGCATACATTGGCTTCAAGCCTGTACTGACGCTAAAGTGCATATTATACATCTTTCGGGGTTAGATATAATAAGTATAATTTTTACCGTCCCTTTCAACAACCATCATTGTTTTACAGCCATATCATCCGTCACAAAGCATTCTGCCATCAATAATACAGCATATCGGAATCCTTTAATAAACCCTGCTTCTTCTGCAATCGAAGCTGCTTGAAACAGCTTGTTCCGGTATTGCTCATATTCCAGCGGTTCCATCTGACTTTCCTCTTTTTTTAGTAATTCTTTGAGTTTCTTTTCCATTTCCCTGCTGGTTTCATCTGTAAACTTTGTACGCTGTATCATGGTATTGTAGATTTCTGTAATTTTTTTATTCATAGCTTTCTTCGGAACTTATAAATGTTCCTCTGTCTCCCTCCTCAATACTTCATCTAAAGTGATACTTCTATCTGACATCCAACTCCAGTCCTCTTCCGAAATATAGATAGTCCCCTGCGTTTCTACATCCTCCAATTTCTCTCTGCATAAAAGGCTCCCATAAAAATTCACCAGTATGCCCTCTGCAATCTGTACTGGATTGCCAAATCCATCATCATCATGACGGACTTCATATTGATATAGTCCCTCCGGTACAGAATCCTCTTGTATTCTGTCACAGGTAATAAATGCTTCTTTTTCAAATATCCTTACCCTCTCATAGCGTAATTCCTCTGCATGGTATCTCATTTATTTTCTACTCATAATCATTCCATCCATATAGAACTTCTCTTACATTAACCTGAAATTTATTTGCTCATCCTATCACCTTTTTTCTATATATTCAAAAAGTGTTCGGTTTGAACACCTTCATACATAACCATTCAGCCTGACGGTTTGCTATAAGGAAACTCTTGTCTGCTTACTGAAATCTATCGATATCCACACTATTAGCCTATGATATTTCTCCAATTTCAATAAGCAGACAGTCTCGTACTCTTTATATTTGAACAAGCCAGATTAAGCACTGTTATTCCGCCGCTTCATTCTTTTAAATATGGGATTCTATTTTCAATCCCAAGCATTTTAACCCATTTATCCTTATATAAATCCACTCCCGTCTCATTCCCGAATCTCACGATCCCATCATAATCCCGATATGTAAAACACTGCAGCGGAATATTATACATTTGCCCAAGTAATTCTGCTATCTTCCATCCTATCCCCTTCCAAGTATCCCTGCATAAACGTAATGTATTTATATTTACTGGATTGACAATCATATGGATATGATGATGGGACATATTGTCCAGATGTAAGAATAATATATTCTGGTATTCTCCAAATAAATAAAGATTTAGAAAACGCATAATTTCCATCATCGTACTTGGATCTACATCTTTCTCCCATCTTTGCGTATCAAAACTTAAGATATAATGTAATGCTCTTGTATTAAGCGACTTTACCCTTCTCCATTGCAGATACATCATTTGATTATAGATGCATTCCATAATCCCTTCTCCAATAGAATATAGATTTTCCATTATCGTATAGCTACTATGGTTATATGCATAAAATAATAAATTCCTCAGATCCTTTTCTGTCCGGTATACAGCCGTCTTTCCATTCTCTTCTGCTGCTATCTTGAATATCGCCATAACTCTTTTACCCCTTCCATGATATCTATAGTAAATGGACGTATCATACATTCCTTATCACATTGACACCTATAACAGTTCTCTGATAAACCTTCTGCTGCAGCAGATATTTTATTCAAAGCATCTGCTGCTTCTGAACACTGAAAGTCATCTTTATCATTTATTATTAAATACTTTATATAATTTCTTGTGTCTAAATTTCTCTTTTCCTTCCTTTCTTCAAACAAAGCATATTCCTCATTTGATAGTCTTACATGTATATCCTTTGTCTTTCTTTCCCTGGTCTTTTTCGTTTTATTAACTTGATTCTTCATAATTCTTTTCCTTCCTTTCATCTTTACTATATGATCCAGACATATTAATTTTTTATCTACTTTCCCAATCCAGAAGATAGATCTCTGACTGAATCTAAATTCAATCAACTAATAAGTTTTATAGCATATGACCTTCCTACTGTTCTCTAATAAACATTCAACTCCTCACTATATATTTTCACTTATTCCTCCATGATGCAAAAAAACGAATTACTCATTTCTATGCTTTTTTCTTAGATTAATTAAGGACTTTCATTTCTCATTTAGATTATTAGATTTCTCCTATTTAGACTATAGATTCGTTTTTTTGCATCATTCAGCCAGTATAGCAAAAGTGTACACTTGTGCTATACTGAATGCATTCTCATCGTTAACAGCTTATCCAAGCATCGATTAACTTAATGTTGATTATATTTGATTTTTTATGCGTTGCTAGTCCCTCCCAGTCCCTTTTCGTACTTTAAATTTATTGATATCACTATCAACATTAAGGAAATATATAATCCGAAGGAGGATTCAGTGATGAATGAAGAATCATACCAAGACTTAATAACTGTAGAAGAGCTTCGCGAAACACTTGCAGTCGGAAGGAATACTGCCTACAGACTGTTAAACAATGGAGAGATTCCTGCTTTTCGTATTGGACGAACGTGGAAAATTCCCAGGCAGTCCGTGACCACCTTTATCCAAAAAAGATGTCAGGCCAACTAAAAAAGGACTGTGGTTATCCAGTCCTTTTTCTTATCTGCTTAAAGCAGAGCGGTAATAGAATCTGACAGATTGGCAAATCATACCGCCAGTCTGCCCAATATTATACAGCCTGCTTTTTAAACAGGTTCAAATATTCCTGTGCCTGCTGTAAAGTGATATCCAGTTTTCTCTGCAGCCTGATCAGTATATCATTTTCAGAAAGTTCAAAATCAAACCCTGTTTCAATCATTCCTAATGCCTTTCCTTTTATTACATTTTCTTTTGCAATTTCTTCAAATAAAGTACACATAGTCACCTCTCCTTTTTCAAAAGCATTATAATCAATCTTACTGTTCGTTGCGCCTGCGACAGTCATAACAACTGACTTATCGACCTGATGCTCCTCACCATATTGTATTGCCTTTTTCTTTGCCTCATTCTTAGGCGTGCTTTTATCCAAAATGATCTCCAAAAGATTAAATAAATCCACATTATTTGCATTATGAAGCACTAAGGCATTCCGTCTTGCTTCTACTAACAGTATCTTGTAATCATTTACATATCTGGCGATCTTCTCCGGGATATCCAGCATCCCATGCAGGGTAGTCGGACCGTCCCAGACTTTGTCTCCATAATAGACAGATACAGTGATCACAGGTATAAACCGGTCTGTCTTTTTCATTCTTGACAGATATTCATCCTCATTCATTCCTTCTGAGGTCTTATATTTTTTTGCATTGTCGTCATACTGTTTTTTGTATGTGCCATAATCATACCCCATAATACGCATAGGAATAGCATAATGAATATGCTGCTGACTCTCATTTCCAAGCAGTACATATTCCACTCCGTGAACTACAGATTTCTTCCTTATTTTTATATTGTCCCTGGAAGCCTGGATGCTCTCCGCATATCCCCTATGCTCAAGTATGGATGATTCTTCTGTATCTGCGTCTTCCAGCTCTTCCGGCTTGATGACTGGTTCCCCGTCAAACAAAACCGCATTGAAGAGATCTGCAAACTGCTCGTTATTACGCCAGTAATTTTTCAATACTGTATCTGGTTTTAATTTCTGTATTTTATCAGACATCTTGTGGTCCTTTCTCTGATATGTTCAGTATACTATATGAGTTATCGTGTTTTCAAGGTTTGCCAAAAATATTTTTTAATCTGAATTTACTCTAAATACCGCCCCCTTTCAAAAAATAATCGCAATGGACTCGTTCATGATCCCCCCTTCTTTTAGGCAGACAGGGCAACCCGTCCTGTCCGCCGCAACATAATATTTTCCAAATTTTCTGTTTGTGCGTTTGAAATGATACATTGAAAATACAGACGAAACCTTTTTTTTAATGTTTCTGAAATGTGGATTCTGATTTTTTGCCGATAATCTGACAGGGAAAGACAATCTGGTGATCCAATACTGAATGTAGACTTGAAATATCTTATAAACAATTATAATGCCCTTTGGCTGGAAATGTCAATTCCAAATGCACATATACGTGTCTGCTTTTACATTTTTTATATGGAGCGCATATCTCCTTTCGATTTATTTTTCTGAATGTTTTGCTGATTGCTGTCGTTATACTGCCCTCCTTTTTGCAGATCCATTTTACAGGAAGTTTTTTCCTGCGCTAATCAGCTTGCTTCACATTTATAATATATCACTGATTTTTTGAAGTTTTACGCCACCTGCACAATCCGTCAATCCATCGCGATCCTTTCGAAAAATGAGTGCGAGATTTCCGCTATTTCAGAGCACAGATCCGTAAAATCCATACCCTCAGGCAGGTGGCTGTATATATGGATATCCTTTGCAATTTCGATGATATCCTCCGTTGTGATATTCGGTTTCCTGCATTTGTTCAGCATCTTCCCCAGGCATTTTTCATCGCCCATCGTATACAAGTTTTTATCCGCACATAAATTTTTCAGGTCGTCTACAAAAATCAGACGTCTTTCAATAAATTTTATTCTCTCCATGGTTTCATCCATCCTTATTTCCCTTCGTTCTTTTTCTGACAGCGGCTCATGATATCATGCAGCAGGTACAGATCCTCTTCGCTCACCTGGTCTGCCCGGTGCATGATTGCCTTCGTAAGGAATACGGTCCAGTCGATATCCTTCCAGTTTTTCTGCGGTGCGGTGTTCGATTCGGACACCTTTTTTATCGCATCAGCAACCCTTTTTGTCGTGCGGGTAATCACTGTACTCTGCTTCTCCCATTCACGCAAGATTTTCTTATGCTGGAATACCTTCTCCGTATGTGACATTTTTTCCACCGGTTTTTCTTCTTTCTGCGGCTGCTGCACCGTGTTCGATTCGAACCCTTCCTTCTGCTTCTCCTTCTGAATTGCCTGTTCTTGGATTGTCCGTTCTTGGATTGTCCGTTCTTGGATTTCCTGTTCTGGAATTGATTGCTCTGAAATTGACTGATCCGGCGTATTCTCTTTTGAGCCGCCTTTATTTCCGCCGTCTTTTTTTGCTGTACGCTTCCCTGCAATCTCTTTCACGGAAATATTTTTGCCCTCTGCGGTTTTCTCTGCGACTGCTTTCTGTTCCTCCGGTGACAGCTTTGCCGCCTCATATGCGGCGGATATTCCAATATTCCCATTTTTAAACTGGTCTTGTATCTCCTGCACTGCGTTGTGGGTAATGCTCTCCATCTTTGCGATATTTGAACTGCTCTCATTCATCAGGCCCGCGACCACATCCCTCAATTTTCCCGGTATTTCCAGGCCGTCCTCTTTCTTGGCCCTTATTAATGCCTCTTTCAGCCTTTTTGCCTGCTGGGTTTTCTCCCACGCCGTCAGTTCCCGGTTGTATGCGTTTCCCATCAGCAGGGAAAGCTCCAGCATGGGCTGGGTCATATCCTTATACAGATAGCGTACCTGCTGGTATTCCTGATGCCCCCTTTCTATATTCAGGATATTGGCACGGTTCCTCCGGTGGCCGCTTACGATCCAGAACTGGCCGTCCACCTTCCCAAGGACTGTCGGCTGCTGCTGTCCCACCGCAAGGAAGCTGTCCGCAAGCTCCTCGATATTTTCCTGGGCATAAAAGTTACTGTCAGATGGCTTCACCTCGTATGGGTTCAGCCAGATCTCTTTATAATCATTTGCCCCGTCTGCACCGGAAGTTTTGCTCTTGATATCCATAATGTCGTTGATTCCGAATTTTGCCATCTCTCTTACCTTCCTTTCCCTGTATAGTTTGTCACGAACCGCTTATAATCCTGTGCGGCGGCACAGCATGGGCTGTACTCATAGATCGGCTTTCTCAGAAATGAATTTTCCGCAACCTTCCGTGAATATCTGATAATTCCCAAAACCGGATATTTCCGATACAGGCGGCTGTCCGCATTATCCCACTCCTTTTCCAGCCATTCCAAGCCCGCTTTCTCTCCATCTGTATTCTGGTATGCAGTGACTAAAACGCCGCGCAGTTGGAGAGAAGGGTTCAGCGCCTTTGCATCTTCAATCTGCTCTGCAACGATATCCAGCCCTTCCAGAGCGTCCTCGTCAATTTTTACCGGCACAATGACCTCATCCGTGACCGCAAGGGCATTGATTACATTCAGGCTGATATCTGGCGGGTTATCAATGATGCAATAATCATATCCTGCAGCAGAACCATTTTCTGCAGTATTCTCCTCTTCCGGCTTTATGGCTTCCATGAACTTCTTATATTTCCCTGCAAGATTATCTGTTTCGCCTTTTATCAGGTTCCAGACCGCTCCGAAGAGCGACATATTAGCCGTTACGATGTCTATGCCGTCATAATCGGTAGGCTGTATCAGTTGCTTTGGATTCTGCCAGTTTCCGCAGAGAAGGTTTGTGATCGGAGCTATATTCTCAGGGTCATATCTCTGGTATGCCTTGCTTAAATTCCCCTGCTTATCGTTATCCAGAAGTAAGACCTTATAACCCCTGCGCCATAACTCATACGCAATATTTACTGTTGAAAAACTTTTCGCGACACCGCCTTTTAAATTCAATAAACTGATTGTCTTCATGTTCTTTCCTTCTTTCTACTTTGTATTTTACGGATATTTCGATTCCGATTTTCCTCTTTTGCAACGAAAATATACCTGCCATGCCACCCCTTTATCTCAGAAAAAGAGTATTCTTTATACGGCATCATATGATCGAGAGACTCCAAATCCTCACTGGATGCAAGTGCAGTAAAAACTGTTGAAAGCTCCGCCATAAAATAGTTTCCATCTGAACTGTTTGGCTTTTCAAGAGCTCTTATTTTTTCAACAATCCGCTTTGCTTCTGTCTCAATCCTGCCGATCCGCAGAGATACAATATGCTTCTGAAAATCCCCCTGTTTGAAACGGTCACGATCCTGTTTTTCTTCCCACAGGATATGTCTGTGTGCATCCGATTCATTTGTCTGGTATTCAGAATACAGGTACTTTCCGAACAGCAGATCCTCCTCACTGGAAACAGTTTTTGTTACAGGCTGTTTCCTGCTCCCATGCTCATAAACTACTCTCACATAGTCCGTGGGAAGCGCTTTATCCTCCACATGCCTGCTGTGCTGCCCAAAATCCAGTTCATACAGGTTTCCCAGGATTTTATCCCCCTCATCGTGCGTAATCTCTGCCGCATAAGCAAGCACCCCGTTATGGTTTCGATTTCCAAAGAACTGCCATACGCCGTATGCGGGGGAGCCTTTAAGAAACACCTCACGTTCCCTGAGGCAATGCGTTCCGCAGGGGCGGGAAAGCCACAGGAACGTCTTGTCCCTGCCTTCCGGTTCAGACGCCGCCCTCGCCAGAATCTGTCTGTCGATCTCAAAATCGCTCTGATAGAATCCTGTATTTTGCTGCAGGACAGCTTTCAGAGATTGGATCAGATCTACATCCATAAATTTTTTCATCAACTCCACCTTCTTTCTACTTTCTGTACTGCTTTTTGATTTGTGTTCGAAAATAACACCTTTTCAAGGCATAAAAAAACCAGGACATCTCTGCCCCGGTTCTACTAGTATACAATAAATAAACACATCTATGATTTAGTTTTGCTTAATAAATTTATCCGCTTCATCTTTTGTAAGCTGGTACTTTTCTATCAGCTTGCCTATGATATCTTCATCAGGAACGGCAAATGCCCTGAGACTGTCAACCAATACTTTAATCCCTTCTGCCCTTTCCTCTGCTAATAATAACTGTGCAACCTGTGTCATACGAATCACCTCCTTAATCTGCTCCGCTGTTCTAGCATCAATGATCTTATCCGCAAAGACCAGAATCCCTGACAGTACAAACATCTGGTTCTTTTTGTCCGTAATCTTCTTAGCCAGATCCACAATGTCTTTGACCGCCTCTCTTTTCGCTTCTTTTCCTTTATAAGTAAGCGGCAGCATGATAAACTGCATCAGTTCATCATCTGACAGCGGTACGCCATCTTCCAGTTTTTCCTCTAATACATCCCTTATGCTTTTGGAATCTACCTTCCTTAAATATGCCTGTTCCAGTCTCAAAGTCAGGCAGCCTGCATGAAATTCATCTTCTGCCTGCTCAATATCTGCCGTATAAATCACAATCATTCGGATATGCTTCGCTTCCTGCTTATACTGTTCCAGAATGCGTACAATATAGTTCAGGTATTTCAAATAATTTTCCCACTTTAGAGAACTTTCGTAATCTATGATTGCTATAGAGCCGTCCTCTAAAAGAAACAGGTTGTCAATCCGTATCTCATTGACCTGAATCGCAGGAAGGTTTGTCGGTAAAACCTGTATGATTTTAGAACATCAATTCCATAAACCTTCAAGGACTTATCCTTAAAATTCTCCGCCATGACCTTGGACAGTACATCCTTATTGTGATATGTAATATCGTTCTTTCTCTTTCCTTTTTTATCCATGTGTTTCTCCTAAATAATAGACCTGTATCTTGAATACAGTTATATTGTATCAGAAAACGTTCCTGATAAATACACCCTCATCTAAATTTTTATATATCACCATCCCTCATACTAAAAACATAGCTGGTTTGAAGATCCTCGATTTAAACGCTTTCACCTCCACATCCTTCAACTCTTTTCTCTTCTGCAAACCGTCAAACCATGCAAACCGCCATATAACGGCCCACACACATCCCCCCTATTCCTGTCTGATCATTATGACGGTTCAGACGGTTTAGCGGTTTGATATCCAGAACCCAATGCATATTGAGTGTTCTCCAGCGAGCTATATAAAAACATAGCATCCTTTTTACAGCACTTATTAATTTTTCCAAGTATATCTAAATTCTGTAAAATTAATAAATTATACTTTGTGCGAAACTTTTTGTAATTATATGCCGATTATACACAACCCTCCTTTAAAATAAATTAATACCAGGATATTATTATCCTGACCCTGGCATGAGTTTCTTCATATTTATAATATACAACCGAATTATTCTTTTTTTTCAAGCGATTTATAAATCAGTCAAGACCACATCCAGAAATTTGTTCATGGTCATCACTCTTCCTTAATTTCCTGCATTACTTGATGCAAAGTGTCTCATACCTCTTCCTACATATACATCTGCTTTATAAACCGCTAAACCATACAAACCGTCATATAACCTCTCCCCTGCAGCATTATCCATTCTCTGTCTGAACATTGACGGTTCAGACGGTTCGGCGGTTTTCATTTAGAATTTGCGGGACTTTCTCCTTCCGCTATACTGTCATCAGTTTCTTCATACTCTGGAAAAGCAGAGAAATACAATTATATATTATAATAGTGATACCAATAATCAACAAACCTTACACCTGGCAGAAACTAACTCTTTGTTTCTGCCCTTTTCTATGTACCGGAAAAAGGAGGGATTCAATGGAAAAGATCTTAAAGGCACTGATAGCCGTTGCGGCTATCGTACTCGAAGAAATCTTAGAAGATGATCAGGCATAACCGCTTATCCCCTGCATCTGCAACTACGTAATACAGATCAAAAACAAAAGAAAGAGAGGATTTAGAGTATGGCAGCAAACGTTGAAAGTATGTTTTATGTAAGGGAAACACCGTGGCATAGCCTGGGAACAAAGGTAAAGGAAGCACCCGCATCCAATGACGCACTGATCCTGGCCGGCTTAAACTGGCAGGTGCTCCAGGAGCCGATCTTCACAGCCGCAAGTGAACCGATTGAGGGCTACAAGGTCAATGTCCGTGATTCGGACAGGAAAGCCCTGGGCGTGGTGACTGACCGATACAAGGTCATCCAAAATAACGAAGCCTTTGCCTTCACGGATGAATTATTAGGCGAAGGAGTCCGGTATGAGACAGCCGGAAGCCTGCAGGGAGGAAAAAAAGTCTGGTTACTGGCACATATGCCCCGGGAGTACATTATTTCCGGGGAACAGATCAGCCCCTACCTGGTATTTTCTAACACCCACGATGGTTCCGGCGCAATCAAGGTCGCTCTGACTCCGATCCGTGTGGTATGTCAGAACACGCTGAATCTGGCATTGGCAAAAGCGAATCGCTGCTGGTCCATGATCCACACCGGGGATATCCATGAAAAGATGCAGGAGGCTAGGGACACATTGCTCAGGGCAGAAAATTATATGCAGGAATTGGGGCAGGAATTTGAAAACCTCCGCATGAAGAAACTCTCAGACAGGCAGGTGACAGAATACATTGAAATCCTTCTCCCGCTGGAAGATAATTCCACCCCGCAGCAGACCAAAAACATCCGGAAGCTCAGGGAGGACATGAAGATGCGCTATTTTGACGCACCGGACCTGCAGCATGTAGGAAAGAATGCGTACCGCTTTGTAAATGCGGTATCTGATTTTGCCACCCATGCAGAACCGCTTCGAAAGACTGCGAATTACAAGGAAAACCTGTTTGCAAGGACAATGGAAGGGAATCCGCTGATTGACAAGGCATACCAGATGGTATACGCAGCGTAGGTGACGGGATGAAACTGGAACATAAAGAACTGGAATCCCTGAAAAATTATTACAGGACGGAAAGGATGGATGAAATCGCATGAAGAAATTAGTATCGACATTGAACCTGGATAAAAAGGAATGGCTGAAATACCGCAAGAAAGGGATCGGAGGGAGCGATGCCGGAGCCGTATGCGGCCTGAATCCCTACCGCACTGCAATGCAGGTATACAACGACAAGACCTCAGACACGATTGAGGAGATCGACAATGAAGCCATGCGTCAGGGACGGGAATTTGAAGATTATGTTGCAAGAAGATTTACGGAAGCCACCGGAAAGAAAGTACGCAGGGCAAACGCTATGTTCTGTCACGAATCCTATCCGTTCATGCTGGCAGATGTAGACCGGATGGTAGTGGGGGAAAACGCAGGGCTGGAATGCAAGACTGCAAGCCCCTTTATGGCGGAGCATTGGAAAGATGGAAAGATTCCGCTCTCCTACCAGATACAGTGCTACCATTATATGACGGTCTGCAACGCTGATGCATGGTATATCGCCGTACTTATTTACGGCAGAGATTTTAAACACTATCGGTTGGAACGGGATGAATCCATGCTGGCAGATCTGGTTCGAATCGAACAGGATTTTTGGGAGAACCATGTGCAGAAAAGAATCCTTCCTGAACCGGACGGTTCCAAACTTGCGGACAGTGTGATAGCGGAATATTATAAAAATTCCGTGGCAGAGATCCTGCCGCTCAAAGGATTTGATGATAAACTAAGACGCCGTCAGGAATTGAAAGAGGATATGGAACAGATGGAGAGGGAGAAAAAGAAGATCGAGCAGGAATTGAAGCTCTATCTCGGAGAAGCGGAGCTGGCTGAAAATGAGCGGTACAGAGTCTCCTGGAAATCTGTTTCCAGCAACCGGGTCGATGAAACACGCCTGAAAGAAGAACAGCCTGAGATTTATGCACAGTACCAGAAGGTGATCCAGAGCAGGCGGCTCATGGTAAAAGCGGCATAAAAAAATGAGCTGGAGAGAAAGGCTTTTATATTGGGCGATCAAAATTTTGTTGAAGGAGAAATAAAGTTGGCAAAGCAAAATATAAAAGAAGAACTGGCAAAGAAAGCCGGAGCGATCAAAGAAGAACAGCCGGAGAAACAGGTACAGACAACGGAACTGGAGAAGCAGGTACAGATAACAGAACCAGAGAAACAGATGCAGATACCGGAGTCAGAGAAGCAGATGCAGATACCAGAGTCAGAGAAGCAGATATCGGAACCGGATGCTATGATCAATTCAAACAGTGATAAAAGAGTCATTCGGCTGTTAAGGGCGGACGAGATCGAGTGCCGGGTATCCACCATCAATGAAAAAGGAATGAGCCTCCTGCTGTTCAAGGATGCCCGTGTAGACCAGCGGATATTGGACGAGACATTTACGCCGTTTGGATGGAAGCGGACGCACCAGTGCATTGACGGGAATCTGTACTGCACCGTCGAAATCTGGGACAAAGAAAAACGGCAGTGGATCGCGAAGCAAGATGTGGGCACGACCAGCCACTCTGAAAAAGAAAAAGGTCAGGCGTCTGATTCCTTCAAGCGGGCCTGTTTTAACTGGGGGCTTGGAAGGGAGCTGTATACAGCGCCGTTTATCTGGGTTCCGGCAACAAAAGTAAATATCCAGAAGAACGGCGACCGCTATACTACTTCTGACCGATTCTGTGTGCATTCTATAAGCTATAATCTGCAAAGGGAAATATCCGCCCTTACAGTAGTCAACCAGAATGGGCAGAAGGTGTTTGTGATGAAACAGAAACCGGAGCGAAAAACAGAACAGAAAATGGATTCAGCGGATAAAAAACGGAAAACAGAAGAAACGAAACAAAAGCCGGAAGAAGGCCAAAAAACACAGGAGAAGCCTGCCTCAGACAAACAGTTCATACTGCTCGAAAAGGAACTGGAACGAACCGGGATTCCTATGGAAACGGTACTATCCAGATACCATATATCAAGTATGGAGCAGATGACACCGGATATTTATGCAAAGGCGCTGAACGGGCTGAAAAAGACGAAGACAAAAGATGCCGCATGAAAGTTTATTCTGTCAGCTTCTATACATGAAAGTATTTTGGTTCTGGACAAGGGGATCTTTTCAGCAGAAATGCTAAGGAAAATTGTGGAGTATATCAATCGGGAACAGGTAGAGAAGGAGGAAAAACTTTCTGATAATATCTATTATTTCAGAAAAGCGTTCGATTCGAACACCATTCAGCAGGACCGGATCTTGGAATTAATCACCTGCAGATAACTATTATCACAGAAAGAGGGATCTATGAATAAAAAGAAAAAAACGAGTGCGGATATACAATGTCCGCTTCTAAAAAGATATAAGGCGCATAAGAAATCGTTCACCAGTAAATCAGGAACAAAGTCGATGATAAATACTCTTTTTGAAACAAGGTCAACACATGCACTGGAAGAAAGTTTGAAAAAGGATCAACTTTACCAGAGAAAAGAAAAAAAAGTAGAAGAAGCTCTAAGAAAAATAGACCGGATGGGACTGGATCAGGAACAATTGAATGCGGTAGACGACGCATTATCCATATGCAATTACCACGATTCTCAATACGGCAGGATTGCATACAGCCTTGGATTTAAAGATGCGGTACACCTAATAATGGAACTTTTTGCAGATTGAGAGGTAGTGTATAGTATCGTATGAAAAAATGATACGTGTATTGCAGGTGAAACATATAACTTAAGGCTGTAGATTTGGAACAGGTGGTTCCTGTGGTAAAATGTAGAATTTCATTACAATTTTACTTGTAACGAAAGCATTTTGCAGTATAATTATAAGAAAAAGCAAACGCTATAGAAAGTAAGATTTACTGGTGTTCAACTCGAACACCAGTAAAAAATCACATATAGTTGAACTTACGATTGCTAATTTATCAACGGAGCGGAATGAATAAACACGGCAGAAAGAGTTTTTAAAACTATGGGATTGTAGCGAAAGCCTGACACAGGGATGGAAAGAAACAGTATGTATTTGTCGAAAGGTAGATTTAATGTACGAGCGAAAGAAGAGGCTGAAAGAAGAAGGATTATTCATTACAGAGTTTAATAATAATTTTTTTGAGGATTTCTTAAAAAATAACAATGAAATAGAAGAACTAATTCAAGACATAGAAAATTTGTCAAAGAAGTATAAAACGAAATATCAAGAAAAAGGTAAAAGAGACGGAAAAGATGCTACTTGGCATTTCATTATAACAGCCGCTTTAAAAAAAATCAAGGAATACCGACCGGAAATACAAGTTGACTTAGATGATTCCTTTTTAGCTCCTCAATTAAAATATATTGTTTCGGAGTTCTATTCGGAACAACTATTTTTGGAATTTGATGTCGCACAGAAAATAGAATATAACCTGTACCGATGTACAAAAGAGGAACACGATATGTATAACCTTGGAGGAAATGAAGAAGGTACGGAAGATGACTACAAAATTATATGGGATGAATATGGTGCGTTGTTTTCATCAGGAAGAAAAATGGAGGATAAAGATCCCGCTATTGATTTGCTTCCAGGAATCCAAAGACTTGAACCACCTAAGTCGAAAGTTTGTTTTTCTGGTTGTTTAGACGGAGAGAATCTTTTTTTGGAATCTGATTTTGCTTCATTGAATTTTTTATACTTGGCAAATGAAAAATTTCAAAAGTTTTTAGGACATGAAGAAAAATCTCAAAAATATTTTGATAATTTATTGGAATTTATCGAAATATTAAATAAAAATAATGAGATACCATTGCACTATATATGGGAAAAAATGACAAATTTTAATGCCGCTAATATTATATCTAAATTTGTGGTCGATTTTACCTTAAATGGAAAATTTACTATAGAAGCAGGATATGAATTTATAGAAAGTATTTCAGTAGGATCAAATACTTTATTAAGTCAGATTGAGCAAATGCCTAACATTTTGACAAGGTTAATATTTTTAAAAAAAATATTTTTTGCTATTTCAGTTTTATATAAGCATAGTACACTTTGGGAGATATCCCGTGGTCAATTATGTGTATTAAGAGATATACTAAAAAGCATTAATAAAAAATATCTATATATACAAGGAGCGGTTTTAGAATTATCGGTTATTACATATTGGAGATTGAATAAAGAGCAAGGGGAAAAACTTGATATTGAAAAATGGATTGGTAGCATTAAGAAAGAATATTCTTTAGATTCTTTCCAAAAATTATTAGTAAATTCTAGTCTTAAAGAGAAATTTATAGAAGAAGAAGTTATGCATATAAATACGATTAGGAATGAAAAACTCAAGATTTTTCCTATGGAATTTGATGCTATTCATTATAAGTATGTGAGTATATCAGATATAGAAAAGTGCTTTGGTAATAAAATATATTCTGAAAATATAAATGATTTAGTAAAAGAAATACAAAAAAAAGGTTGGTTTACGATAGAATCCGGCTATGATATTAGAGAAGGTAAATTCAAATATCAGCATAATGAAATATGCTGTACGGAGACTTATAATGATGAGGAAGAAGAAAAAATATATGATATATTAAAAACAAAAAATGATAGTAAACATATTAAAAATTTTTTAAGGCAATACCTATTATCTGGCTACAAAAATGTAATATTTGAAAATACAGATATAAAAGAGAAAAATAAGTATATCAACATATTTAATCTTTTATTATATCATATAAGATAGAAAAAGTCAAATTTAATTAAATTTTCTAACGCATCCCTTGGATTTTTGGGATGCGTTTTTTTCTGTTAAAATAGACTCATCCGCTGCGCAGAGGAAAAAATTTTGAGGAGGAAAAAACATGATCCGTCCATTTTATTTTGAAACCCAAAAAACCGTTAAGCCATTTTCAATTGACCCTAAAATGATTGATGAAAAATCGGACTGCCACTGCCATACTTGCATTACATCTGATTGTTCAGAAATCCCGATGAAAGTTCCTTTTTATTTTCTTCGGGAAGACGTTGGCGAAATTGCTGAAAATCTCTGTTTGCCATTGCAATCAAATTCCGAAAACAAGGTCGAATTGATCCGACATGTCGGAATTGCATTGCAAAATTACATAGATGATGGAAACCAAATTCCTTGCGTTTTACCTGCAATTTGCCAAAACAAGCATCGTGTTAATTTGAACTTTCGGATAACCTTAAGAAAAAAAATTATAAGCATTTTAGATACGGAAAATGGCGAAGTCCAAAAAATTTCCTATCGTGTTAGTATCGAGTTATACCTCAGCAGTGGGCAAGTCAAAAATTTTGAATCCGATGTAGAAAGCGACAAAATTAAATCCTTTGCTTGGATTACTCGCACTACAGAAAGTTTGGCCAAAATCCCCAGAGAAAAGGAGGATAAAATTGCATTTGACGAAATGGTGCAAGCTTGCATTGAAACTCAAGATGTACCAGTAGAATTAATCTATCCGAACGCTGGGTGGCGACATTTCCCCAATAGTGGTTGGAGATATGTCTATGGTGATGGGGCAGTTGGCGTTGATGGAAGCAACATTCATACCAGAAAATGCAACGAAAAATTCCATTTTCCCACATATAAAATCGACCAATCCGAAATCTTTCGGGAAGCAATGGAAATGCGAAAAATATGCAAAAGCTGCTCCGCAAGCACGATGCTTTTATTGTTTACACATGCTTCAACTATGCAAACATTCTTTGCGGAAGTCAATTTTCCCATAAATTTTGTTTTGGCTGTTGTTGGCATTACAAATAGTCGAAAAACCAGTTTAGCGCTTGAAATGGGAAGGTTTCTAAACAAAAGCAAAAAAAATGCTGACGCAGAATTTACGGCAACCTCTGCCGGCATAGAAAAAACGCTATCACTATATAAGGATGCCGTCATACTAATTGATGATTTCCGTCCAGCCGAAACACGTGCTGACCAACAAAAACTCCATGAACGGCTTGAAGCACTTGTACGTTTTTATGGGAATAGAGTGCCCAAAAAACGAATGGACGACTATAGTTCCAACACGAATAAATTTTTCCCGATTCAGGGGCTTTGCGTCTTAACAATGGAAATTCTTGTTGGGGTTCAGTCATCTTTAAGCAGGATGATGACGGTCGAAATTGATAAGAATGAAGTGCAAAACGATGTATTGCTGCATTATCAGCAAAAGCCGTGGATTTTGTCAAGCCATATTTTTGATTTCATTCGATGGGAAACCGTATGCCAAGATTTCATAATGAAGACAATTTCAAATCATATGCCGTGTCTGCGTACACAGTATGTATTTGAATATCAACGTTTTGGTGAGATGTTTGCTGTATTTCACATTGTAGCATTTTTGATCGGATGTTATGCTCAGAGCAGGGGATTTTGGAATTGTGAAGAATCGGATTTATTTGTTCATGAATGCGATTCTCTCACACTATCCCTCTTAAGAAATATGGAGACGAAATTGAAAAAAACCGATAAAGGGCTTATTCTGGTACAGGCACTTTTTGAAGCCATCGAAAACAGAAAATTATCGGCCACAAAGCTAAATACCGAAACATCCCCACTAAAGTATATTCTTTATGAAGATGATTTCCGAATTTTTGTTCAGACAAAAGCACTGAAAAAAATTGCCGAAGAATACTGTTTGCATTACAAAATCGATGTCATATTTACCAATGAAGACGAAATAATTACTGCTTTAGAAAGGCTCGAAATTCTTGACATTTACAAGAATGGCACAAAGCGTGAACGCGCTCGAAAATTGCCCATTCAGCATGGTAACCATCTTCGGTATTTATACATAATTAAAGAATTGGCGCAAAAAAGATTGGAAGAAATTTAGCATAAAAATGTAAAAATTATATAAGTTCTGAAAGGAGAAAATTTATGAAAATTGATATCCCAGTTTGGAAAAAATATACATTATCCATCGAGGAAGCGGCTGAATATTTCCGAATCGGACGGTCACGACTTCGCGAAATTGCATCTGAAAACCCGGATGCCGATTTTATTCTCTCCAACGGCAACCGTATTCAAATCAAACGCAAAAAATTTGAAGAATTTATCGACAATGCTTCCGTTATTTAGAAAAAATAAATTGGGGTAGAACAATTAATAAGAGCTTTTAAAATAGCTTCGGTACATCAATATGCCGAAGCTATATTCGGCCAAATTACAATAATTTGATCAATAGAAAGGTTTAAATGATATGAGTGAAAAAAGACGAGATAAACGTGGAAGAATATTACGAAATGGAGAGATACAAACAGAAGATGGACGCTATAGATATAAATACATAGACCTATTTGGAGAAACAAAATATGTCTATTCATGGCGTCTGGATAAAAACGACAGGATGCCTGCAGGTAAAAAGCCGGAACCATCTCTGCGTGAAAAAGAAAAACAGATAGCCGCTGATCTTTTTGATAAGATTATACCTGACGGAGGAGGTCTGACGGTTACTGAACTGGTTGAAAAGTATACTTCATTAAAGACAGGGGTACGCCCTTCTACAAGGGCAAATTACAAGACGGTTATCAATATGCTCAAAAAGGAGAATTTCGGCAGAGAACGGATTGACCGTGTGAGAATTTCTGATGCTAAACTGTGGTTAATACAGCTCCAAAAAAATGGACGTGGATTTAGCACAATCCGCACTATCAGAGGTATATTAAGACCTGCCTTCCAAATGGCAATGGACGATGATTTAATCCGTAAGAATCCGTTCAGCTTTGAGCTTGCAACAGTTATTTATAATGATAGTATTACAAGAGAGGCCCTTACCAGAGAAGATGAACGGAACTTTTTAAAATTTGTAAAGGAGGATTCCCACTTCAAAAAGTATTATGAAGGTATTTATATTCTCTTTAATACAGGGCTTCGTATCTCGGAATTTGTGGGACTTACAAGGGCAGATATAGATTTTAAGAATATGAAAATCAACGTAGATCATCAATTGCAGCGATATGCAAAAATCGGATATCGAATCGAGAAACCCAAGACAGAAAGCGGTATTCGTCAGGTTCCAATGACACAGGAAGTAGCAGATTGTTTCCGGAAGATTTTTAAATCCAGAAAATACCCAAAAGTGGAACCAATGATTGATGGGTATTCAGGTTTCCTTTATCTGGACAAGAACGGAATGCCGACAGTTGCATTACATTGGGACAAATATTTTCAGCATATTTGTCAGAAATATAATCAGATTTATAGGAATCAGATGCCTAAAGTAACACCCCATGTATGCCGACATACATTTTGTAGTAGAATGGCGGCGGCAAGGATGAATCCCAAAACGCTTCAATATATTATGGGACACAGTGATATCAGTGTGACGCTGAATACATATACGCATCTTGGATTTGAAGACGCCATTGAAGAAATGCGCAGGATAACCGGTAACTGAAAAGATGTGTAATGTATCAGTAAAAATACTTTGGGTGCAAACTGACTTGATTTACACCCAGATTTGCACCTTAGAGTAAAAAAATATACTATATTACAGTAACTTCTAAAAAGAAAGTAATATTATATAAAATACCAAAATCCCCGTAAAACCGCCATTTATGAGCATACATCAAAAAAAGAAAGGATATGAAAAAGATGATCAAAATACTATTTGTCTGCCACGGCAACATCTGCCGTTCCCCAATGGCAGAATTTGTAATGAAGGATATGGTAAAAAAAGCCGGTGCCGAAAAGGACTTTTTTATTGCGTCCGCCGCCACCAGCACGGAGGAGATCGGAAATCCGGTGCACCATGGCACCAGGCGGAAGCTGCAGCAATTCGGAATCTCCACGGAGGGTAAATATGCCGTACAGCTTCGGAAAGACGATTATGAAAAATATGACTATCTGATCGGGATGGAACAGATGAATATCCGGAATATGCTGCGGATCTTGAGAAACGATCCCGAGCATAAGGTGTCCAGGCTGCTGGATTTCACTGACCGTCCCAGGGACATTGCAGATCCCTGGTATACCGGCAATTTTGACGTCACCTACGAGGACATTTTAGAAGGCTGTGAAGCGCTCCTGCAGGACTGCTGGCTGCGGCTGCGCTCCTAGTACAGCATTGCGTAATTAACGGTGAATACTGCACCTGCTATTTCTGCCAGCACTGCGTTGTCGTCAATCAACGATGCCACCGCATCGCCTCTTTCCTCCGCCTTGTCCTGACAAAAATATCAGGCACATTATTCACCATTATATACGCAATGCTGTACTAGTGTACCGCCTGCCCCCGACCGCACTGCACTTTAGAATCCGAACCCCGGACTCTAAAGTGCATAACTCAGCAGTCTTTTCAGATTGTGATGGAACTGCCGGTTCTGGGATTTCAGGCGCAGCCGTTCCGTCCCTGATTTATCTTTGTTGATATGGGCGTCATACTGGGCAAACAGCGTATGATAATTGGCATTCCGGTTGTTTCCCCAGTGGACCATCACCCAGTTCATGGCCTCCGCATTCCAGTAGTCCACCGGAATCTCCGCGTTTTTTAAAACCGTCGTGTACTCCAGCGCCTCCTGGCAGAGCTCGTCCATCTGTGTGAGCAGTTCCTTTTCCAGGCGGCTGCTTTTTCCAAACTTTTCCAAAATCCTTGCGGATAGGTTTTTCCGCTTTGATTCCCGCTCTAAGAGCCAGGAGCTTCTTTTTACCGTCTCCTGCAGCTTTAAAGCGGCATTCCAGCAGGATACAAAGGAAAGCGATTCCTCCGTCTCTTCTGTCTCCTCCACGGTAAATGTGCGGAATACCCGGCCCTTCCCTCCGCCCAGCTTACGGTCATATGCCTTCCGCTTTTCCGGATTGGAGAGCACCCGGTATGCTTCGAGAATCTCCTGCATTTCTTTCGTTGTATCTATATCGTTGTGCATATTGGCATCGGGATGATAGATTTTTGCCAAAGCATTTTTTGCATTTGTGATTTCTTCCTGGGTTGCTTCCCTGGAAACTCCAAGAACATGATAATATGTACGGCCTGACATTGGAGTCCTCCTTATAATCAATCATGTCCCGGCAGAATCCGCCCGCCGGGCCATCAAAATAATATTACGCCACCAGAAAAGAAAAATCAAGACGGATTCCGTTTTTTGTAAAAAATTCTAGCCGGATTCCCGCCCTGTCACTGTATTGGCCGGATTCCCGCCCCGTCACTGTTATTGGCCGGATGCCGTGCAGCGAGTGCAGGACACCTTGTAAACAGTAACGGAAGGTCACCTGTACTCTCCCACTCCCATATACCGTTCCAGATATGCATTCAGTTTTTCCATATATACCGCAAACATCCGGTTGTCATTCTGCAGGCCGTGTCCGGAATGCGGAAATTCAATATAGTCATGGGGCACCTGATTTTGTTCCAGCGCGTTGATCAGATGCTTTGCCGAGCCGAAGGGACATACCTTGTCATATGCTCCATAAGCGCACAGTGTGGGCACCGAATTTTTATCCACCCACATATAGGCAGAAATATCCCTGACTTCCTCATCGTAGTCGTTTTCCCGGATCATTTCCTCTGTAATGGTTCTGCCTGACATCACGCTGAACAGTTTCGCGGCCGCTTCCGGGCTTCGATCCAGGCCGTAGGGGGCCCAGTCCTCATGATGAAAGCTTGCCGGTCCCACCATCTCAAACACCATTTTCACAGGAATCGGGGATGTATCCGCATCCCGGTAGGCATAGAGCAGGGCGAGGCAGCCTCCCGCCGAGCCTCCCGATACCGCCATTCGCTCTAGCGGGTAGCCGAGCTTTTCGGCCTCCTTTTTGACTGCCGGAATACTCGCCTTGATTTCCTGGGACTGTGTGTAAATATTGGCCTGCGGATGATCGGCGCCGAACAGCGTATAGTTGATCCCGGCAGCCACATACCCCATGGAACAGAACCGTTTCAGCATATCCGCGTCGTCGCTTTTGTCCCCGGAAGTAAAACCTCCGGCATGCAGGTAGACCACCAGCCCATAGCTCTTCCTGCTGTTGTCCGCCGGGACATAGAGGTCAAATTTATTTGCCTCCCCCTCGCCGTAGGGAAGGTCCGTATATATGTTTCCCATGTCGTCATTCCATGCGACGGCGTACTTTTTCGCCAGAGGATTACAGAAAAGTTTCAGAACCGCAGATGCCGTAAACGCCGTGACAAACGCTGCAGCATAGATCCATCCCCACATCATCCTTCCCTTCTCTCCCTTTTTCATAGGAAATTTCCTCCAAACAAACTGCCGCCCAGCAGGAAGTTCATAGCAGCCCGTACTGCCAGACGCCCCAGAACCGCGCCCGCGATGATCACCAGGATCAGAATAATCCCACGTTTTTGTGTCATTTTTCAAATCTCCTCTCCAAATTGCAGTTCGCGGTCGGTCAGGCCGCTTATCGCTGCCCGCAGCATATGTCTTGACAATATGCCGGAACTGTACTAAACTATCGGTGATACAATTGTTTCATCGATAGCATTGTATCTTCAGATTACTCGATTGTCAACAGGGGGAGAACAAATGAGACAGACTCCGCAAAATGTATCACCAATGAGCAACGAAGGGAGAAATTCCTATGTGATCCGGCATCTGACAAACTCGCTCCTCGAGCTGCTCGCCGTCAAGCCGATGGGAGCCGTTTCCGTCAGCGAATTATGCAGCCATGCCGGCGTCGGCAGGGCGTCCTTCTACCGCAATTTTGACAGCAAGGAAGGGATTTTAAAGGCATACGTCCGGCAAATATTCCGCGCCTGTATAGATGCATGCGAAAAGAGCCCGGACCGTTCCCTGCATGAAATGATCCGCATCCTTTTTTTACATTATGAAGAATACCGGGATTTTTACAGTCTTCTGAATCGAAGAAACCTGGTCGGACTGCTGAAAGACGTGATTATGGAGCTCTGCGGCCCAAAGCCGGAATATTTTGCGCCGGAAGCCTACGCCGCCGCTTTTGCCGCGTACAGCCTATACGGCTGGTCTGAGGTATGGTTCCAGAGAGGGATGCTGGAATCCCCGGAAGAAATGGCAAACCTGTTTAAAAACCAGGGACTCTAAAAAAGCCGGCAGGTGAAATAATCCTTACCTGCCGGCTTTGGCTGCTGTGATCCTTTTTATGATCCTCTGTATTTTTTAATAACGGCGCAGCCGGAACTTCTGTACCGAAGCTTTCAGGTCATGTGCCTGTTCCAGCAATTCCGACGCGGAAGAAGCCGATTTTTCTGCCGTTGCGGCATTGGTCTGCACCACATTCGAGATCTGTTCCATCCCCTGGGTCAGCTGACGCAGGGCCTCCACCTGCTGTACCGCGGATTCCGCGATCCGCTCCACCAGCTCCGTAGACCTGCGCGCGCCGGAAACGCCTGCCGAAAGGGCTTCCGTCGTATCCGCCGAGAGGGCGGTTCCCTCCTTCACCAGCTTGATCGACTCTTCGATCAATGACGTAATATTCTGGGCAGCCTCCGAGCTCTTATTGGCCAGGCTCTGCACCTCATCTGCCACCACTGCAAATCCCTTTCCTGTCTCACCGGCCCGTGCCGCCTCCACAGCCGCATTCAGCGCCAGAATATTGGTCTGGAAAGAAATGTCCTCAATGGTCTTGATAATTCCGCCGATTTCGGAAGAAGATTTTGAAATATCCTCCATTGCCCTGGTCAGCTCTTCCATCTTTGCATTGCACAGCTCCAACTGCCGGGCCGCGTCCATGGAACTCTTCCGGGCATGGTCTGCATCTGCTGAAGAATTGTCCACCTGTCCCGACAGTTCCTGGATATTGGCCGTCAGCTCCTCCACCGCGGAAGCCTGATCCATGGCCCCCCTGGAAAGGATCTGCGCACCGTCCGCCACCTGTTCCGATTCCGATGTTACCCGCTCTGCCGACTGGTTGATCTGGGAAAGTGCTGAGTTGAGCGCTTCTAAAATCTGGCGCATGGCCTTCTGGATCGGCTGGAATTCTCCCCGGTAATCGTCGCCGATCACCACATCCATATTGCCCTGTGCCATCTGGGCCAGCTTGGCGTCAATATCGTTGATATATTTTTTTAATTCCTGCTTCGTCTCATGAATGGACTGCACCAGCATCCCGATCTCCGAGGTATCCGGCTCCAATGTAAATTCCGCCGAAAGATTTCCGCAGGAAATCTCCCGCATCTGATCCCTGACCGCAATAACAGGCTTTAAGACCCGCTTCCTGGTCACCGTCTGGTTGGTGATCTGGAATACCCCTACCAATAACATGGCCAGAATCATGAAAAGCCTGATAAAAGCCTCCTTTTTTCCCAGGCCGCTGACCGCATTGCCGGTCCGTTCATCCAGAGCCGATAAAAACTGCTCCTTCAAAGAATTGATCTTCCCGATGGCCGTGCTGTATTCCGCTCCATAGACATAATCCAGCGCGTCTTCCAGATTCCCGTCCTGCACCTGGTTCATCGCCTCTTCCTCCAGAGGAACCAGTTCATTGGACAGGGCGGACATCTCGTCGATCATCGCCTGCTCCTGCTCGGTGATCCCGATCTCCTGCATGGCTTCGACCCCCTGGTCCCGGTTTTTCAGAGTATTGATCTCATTCCAGTAATTGTCATAATGCTCCTTCTCCCCGGTTGACGCGAATGCGCGCACCTCATTGGTCAGATAGGACGACCCGTTCATAAAACGGTTCGCGTTGTATGTAAGATTAAACCGATCCTCATTCGCCTGATCCAGCTGATCACTCACACTCCCGTATACAAATAAAAGAATGATCAGGACAACAAGGGCAAAAATAGACCCGCCGTTCAGGATCATGGTCAACGTGGACTGGTTCATAGATTTTTTCATTGCGATCTCTCCTCCCCTTAGAACCTGCTGCTTTTTGTTGCATAACCCCATGTTCTGCAACCCAACAATGCTATTTTACATAAAATCCGATAAAATTTCAATAGAATATCGCATATTCCTGTGATAAACTTAATATAAACGCGAAGCGGTTTGAAAAAGCCCCAAAATACGTTCACGGCCCGTCCCAAAAAATCCAAGGAGGCAGACTATTGCAATGGAACAGATGACATTATTTGATAACCGAAAAGAAAACGCGCCCCTGGCCAGCCGTCTCAGGCCCGCATCCCTGTCGGATTTTGTGGGCCAGAAGCACCTCTTGGGCCCCGGCAGGATGCTGCGGCAGCTCATCGAACGGGACCAGATCTCCTCCATGATCTTCTGGGGGCCTCCCGGTGTGGGCAAGACCACCCTTGCCAGCATCATCGCCGGACGGACCAAAGCCGATTTCATCAATTTCAGCGCCGTGACCAGCGGCATCAAGGAGATCAAAGAGGTCATGAACCAGGCGGAGCAAAGCCGGCGCATGGGGCTTCGCACCGTCCTGTTCGTGGACGAGATCCATCGGTTCAACAAGGCCCAGCAGGATGCCTTCCTGCCCTTTGTGGAACGGGGAAGCATCACCCTCATCGGGGCCACCACGGAAAATCCTTCCTTTGAGGTCAATGCCGCCCTGCTCTCCCGCTGCCGGGTCTTTGTCCTGAAAGCGCTGGAAGAAACCGACCTGGCAGAGCTGCTTGAAAACGCCTTGAAAAATCCCGCCGGATTCGGCACCCAGAACGTCCGGATTACCCCGGAGCAGATCCGTGCCGTCGCCGCGTTTGCCGACGGGGACGCAAGAGCCGCCCTCAATACGCTGGAAATGGCGGTTCTGAATGGTGAGATCAGCGCGCAGGGGATCACTGTCACCGCCGAAGGGCTTTCCCAGTGCATCAGCCGGAAATCCCTCCTCTACGACAAGAACGGGGAAGAACATTACAACCTCATCTCCGCCCTCCACAAATCCATGCGCAACAGCGATCCCGACGCGGCCGTTTACTGGATGTGCCGGATGCTTGAAGGGGGCGAGAACCCGCTCTACATTGCCAGACGCCTGATCCGGTTTGCAAGCGAGGACATCGGAATGGCGGACAGCCATGCCCTGCAGGTGGCTGTGTCCGTTTACCAGGCATGCCATTTCCTGGGTATGCCCGAATGCGACGTACACCTGACCCATGCCGTCACCTACCTCTCGCTGGCCCCCAAGTCCAACGCCCTCTACCAGGCCTGCGAATCCTGCAAGCAGGATATCAAAGCCCTGCGTGCCGAGCCGGTCCCCCTGCAGCTTCGCAACGCCCCCACAAAGCTGATGAAGGAGCTGAATTACGGAAAAGGCTACGAGTACGCCCACGATACGGAGGAAAAACTGACCCACATGGAATGTATGCCCGAATCCCTCCGGGACCGGACCTATTACCACCCTACAGATCAGGGCGAGGAGCGGCAGGCCAGGGAACGTCTGGAACAAATCCGGGACTGGAAGCAGCAGGTCCCATCATCAGATACTGCGCCCTTTCCGGCAGAGATAAAGGAGTGATCACACTTATGAAAAGTATCGGCATCGACATCGGAACCACCACCATCAGCATCATTGTGATGAATACCGCTGATTTTACCATTGAAGAATCCTGCACCCTGGACAACGGGGCCTTCCTCCCCTCCTCCCGCCCATGGGAGCGAATCCAGGATGTCTCCGGGATTCTTCGCAAAACCCAAACCGCATTGGAAGAAATCCTGGACCGTACCCCGGATATTTCCTCCATCGGACTGACCGGGCAGATGCACGGCATCGTCTACGTGGATCAGGCAGGAACTGCGGTCAGCCCTCTGTACACCTGGCAGGACGGCCGGGGAAACCAGCCGGATTTCCGGCAGGGTAAAAGCGTCTGTGCCTGTCTGTCCGAGGATTACGGCGTCAAGGCTGCCTCCGGTTACGGAATGGTCACCCACCTGTACAATGTCCAAAAGGGACTTGTCCCCCGGGAGGCCGTGTCCTTCTGCACCATCAGCGATTATCTGGGCATGGCGCTCACCGGACGCAGCCTGCCCCTGCTCCACATCAGCCAGGCCGCCAGCCTGGGCTTATACGACTGCCGTACCCATACCTTCCAGGAAGAGATCTTAAGGGAACATAACGCGCTGCCCCCGGCGCTTCCCTGCGTCACCCCGGATCTCCTGCCCCTTGGATATTTCCGCGGGATTTTGGTGGGCGTCTCGGTGGGGGACAACCAGGCCAGCTTCCTGGGTTCCGTCCGCGACGCAGAGCATTCCCTTCTGGTCAACATCGGAACCGGGTCCCAGATCTCCATGCTCTCCGACCGGTACTGCGAAGCCCTCGGCATCGAGTCCCGCCCCCTCACCCGGGACGCCTTCCTCCTTGCCGGCTCCGCCCTCTGCGGGGGCCTGGCCTTCGCCGCCCTGGAACGTTTTTTCCGGGAATACGCCGCGGCAGCCGGCGCTCCGGATGTCCCCCAGTTCGAGACCATGAAGCGGTTCCTGGAAGGGACGGATCTTTCTGCCGATTGCTGGAATGTCCGAACCACCTTTTCCGGCACAAGGGAACACCCCGCCGATTCCGGCTCTGTCACCGGCATCCGCCTGGAAAATTTCCACCCCGCCTCCCTGATTCGGGGCACCCTGAACGGAATGGCTGAAGAGCTTTACGCCCTCTACACCAACATCATACGGGAAACCAGCCAAGCAAAAACCCGGCTCATCGCCTCCGGAAACGGCATCCGCAAAAATCCCGCCCTCCGGCAGATTTTGGAATCCCGCTTCCAAATGCCCCTGGAAATCGTCCCCCACCAGGAGGAAGCCGCCGTTGGAGCCGCCATCGCCTCCCTGGCCGCCGCCAAAACCCTCTCCCTGAACCAGTGGCTTGGCCTGGCGGCCGGAGCACCTGAAGGGGGTGAACAGTAATCAATTCCCGCTACTGTTCACACGGTGTCGTGCACTTGCTGCACGGCATCCGTCCAATTCAGTGGTGGGGCGGGCATCCAGCCCCTCGCCGGCAGGCGACTTTTCAATGGGCTGGATGCCGTTACTGTGAGCACCCGGCCAGGGTGTAAACAGTAACCAATTCCCCCCTTGTTTTCTCCCTCGTCTTCCCGTATAATATACAAAGCCACCATTTCAAATTACAAAAAGGATAGAAAAACACTATGAACTTACGAAGCAAATTAGCCATCACCTGTGCCAAGGCCACCAGCGCACTGATCAAGAAGCTGAACCGGGGAAGCGGCGTCACCCTTCCCGGCTATGTAGCACGCCTGATCGACCCGAAGATCCTCACCGTCATGTCCGGCATGGTCCGGGAGAAGACCATCGTCACCATGGGGACCAACGGAAAGACGACCACCAACAGCATTTTATACCATGCCCTCAAAGCAGAAGGCAAAAAAGTCATCATCAACCGCACCGGCGCCAACATGCTCAACGGCATCATTTCCGCCTTCGTCCTGGCCACGGACAGGCACGGACGCCTGGACGCGGATTACGCCTGCATCGAGTGCGACGAGATCGCCTCCGTGCGGGTCCTTCCCCAGTTAAAGCCGGACTGCGCCCTGCTGACCAACATTTCCCGGGATCAGTTGGACCGCTTCGGAGAGGTGGACATTACCTTTCAGAAATTAAAGACCGCCGTCACCAGCGTCCCGGACAGCACCCTGATCATCAACTGCGACGACGTGCTCTCCTACACACTGGCCGCGGAAAGCAAAAACGCTTACGTCACATACGGAATCAGCGAACAGATCTTTGACGACATCTCCCGCTCGGAGATCCGGGAAAGCATTTTCTGCCGCTCCTGCGGAAAAAAAATGGACTACGAATTTTTCCACTACGGACAGCTCGGAATCTACCGCTGCCCAAACTGCGGCCTGGCCCGGCCTGAGCCTGACTACACGGCATCCGGCGTAGAGTTCCATGAGGAAGTCTATTCCTTCGATCTGGACGGGATGCGGATTCATTCCACCGCGCGGACGCCCTACAACATTTACAACACCCTGTCTGCCTATGCCGCGCTGAAAGCCCTTGGCGCGCCCATGGGACATTTTCAGGCGATGATCGAGTCCTTTGACTACGGCAACAACCGGGAAAGCATCTTCACCATCCACGGGGCACGGGTGCAGCTCCACCTGGCCAAAAACCCCATCGGCTTCCAGCAGAAGATCTCCCTGGTGTTAAAAGACCCCAATCCAAAGGACGTGATCATACAGATCAATGACACCTACCAGGACGGCGAGGATATCTCCTGGCTGTGGGACGTGGATTTCCAGTATCTGGCAGACGCCAACGCGGCCACCATCACAACCAACGGCACCCGCCGGCACGACATGGGGCTGCGGCTCAAATACGAAGATATCGACTGCGCTTCCACCACGGATCTGGAAGGCACCATCGAAACGCTGACAAAGACAGGTACGAAAAATCTGTATGTGATTGTAAATTATTCCGGACTCTACCGCACCAACCGCCTGCTGACCGGAATGGACGACAACAGGAAGGAGGCTGGACAGCCATGAAAAAACTGACCATCGGACATCTCTATCCGGATCTGCTGAACCTCTACGGCGACCGGGGCAACATCCAGTGCTTCCGCAAGCGTCTGACATGGCGTGGAATGGAAGCCGAGGTGATCCCCTTCCTCTCCGGGGATCCGATTGACTTTGAAAAGCTGGACATCGTGCTCCTAGGCGGCGGCTCAGACCGGGAGCAGGAACTGGTCTGCCAGTCCTTACAGGGGATCAAAAAAGATTTTCAGGCGTATGTAGAGGACAACGGTGTGGTGCTGGCCGTCTGCGGCGGCTACCAGCTCCTTGGAAGCTACTACAAAACAGAAACCAAGACCATCCAGGGTCTGGAAATCCTGGACATCTATACGGAATGGGAGCCGGAGCGGATGATCCGCAATATCATCCTGAACAGCCCCCTCTTCGACCGGCCGGTGGTGGGCTTTGAAAACCACGGAGGGCGCACCTACATCGGAAACCACACGCCTTTCGGAAAGGTGTTCTTCGGCCTGGGAAACACAGGCAAATCCGGCTATGAAGGGGTGGTTTACAAAAACGTCATCGCCACCTACCTACACGGTCCTCTCCTTCCGAAAAATCCTCACGTATGCGATTATCTGCTGGAAAAGGCGCTGCGGAAAAAATATGGGGAAGAGATCCGGCTGGAACCGCTGCCGGACGAACTGGAGCACAAGGCAAACAGTTATATCTTTGACCGGTACAACGACAAAAAATATGTGCTGAAAGAGACCATCAAGCGGTACACCTGATGAACGCTCTCTCTTTTCCGCACACGATCATATACCAAAAAAACGCGCGAATGGTAGCTACTCATAAAACAGTATCAACCAACAAACTGAAATAGGGTAGCTGCCATACAGGGTGCAGAAAAAGGCGAGTGAGAAACTGTACGAGGGAGCATAGAGGTTACGTCTGCCGGACGACGGCTTTTTTCTTTTGCCGTCGTCCGGCAGATTTACGCAGATGTTAAATTGTTTATACATAAGAGTATTTCTTCAAATCGTTGCAAATTCGACAATTAAAGCTGTTTTTTATTGAAAAGGCGAATGGCAGTCAGCACCCCCAAAATGGATAAGGCAATGGAAATAACAGCAGGTATCATAAATTCTGCCGGAACAGCTTCGCCGGAAATCAAATCTATATTTTTTGAAGTTAAAATGAACGGATTGAATTTCGCAATCGGTTCTATCATTCCGAGCAGGGATATTATGGCAACAATGCCGCCTGTAAAGAGTATGCTTGTGAAAGTCTGTCTGAATATCACGCACCCAATCATTAAAATACTCAAGTACAGAAAGCCGACGATCCAAAGGGAAACTGCCGCGAAAGCAACATTTGAAAGGTGGTTATCATTCCATAAAAGGGCTGTATAACCGTATGCCGCAGCATATCCAATCCAATAACTGATTGTCATAAGCGCGGCGGCTGCCGTATATTTTGCAAGGATAACCGCTTTACGGGATAATCCCTTCGTAACCATTAAAACTAAGGTTCCTTTGGAATATTCATTTGACAGACAACTTCCAAACAAAATGATAAATGCACTGAAACCAACGCCGGAAATGTTCTTGTAAAATTGTTTCCATGCGTCCAAAGCAACTGGTTCAGAGGTCATTTCCATATCTGCGGCCAAAGCCGATAATATTTCCGGCGTAAACTTTGCGAGAAACGCACTCATAATACCGAAAATCAGAAAGACTGCGAACAGGATAAGGAAACGATAGTTCTTCATATTTTCCGTAAATTCTTTTTTTATAAAAGCAATATATCCACTCATCTCACTACCTCCAAAAACAAACTTTCAAGGGACGGCTCCATAAGTTCTATTTTTACGGGACAAATCCCTGTTTCCGCAAGTACGCGAAACAATAATTTTTGCACACTTACCATATCTCGGCTATGCAAAATAAGTTCCCTGTTATTTTCTTCGGAATGAAGCAGCATTGGCTCTATGGATTTTTGTTTTTTGAAAAGCAGTAAATCTTGATCCGCCGAAAATTCTAAAAGCAAGCTGTCATGTCCATGTAAAGCCTTAATTTCTGCAAGTGTTCCGGTAACAGCGATTTTTCCCTCATTCAAAAAGGCGGCATGGTCGCAAATGCGCTCCACATCAGAAAGAATATGCGTGGAAAATAAGACCGTTGTCGTTTTGCTGATTTTATAAAGAATATCCAAAATCTCTTTTCTTCCTACGGGGTCAAGCGCGCTTGTCGGTTCATCACAAATCAGTAATTTGGGCTGTGTGAGCAACGCCTGTGCAATTCCTAATCGTTGTTTCATACCGCGAGAAAATCCGCCGATTTGCTTTGCTGCACCGTTTAGACCGACAAGGGAAAGGAGTTCATCACTTCTTTTTGAAATTTCGGTTTTTGATAGACCAATGACTTCTCCGCATAGCTTTAGATACTGTATCGGCGTCATATAGTTATAAAATTCTGGAACGTCCGGCAAATATCCAATATATTGATTTGTCCTTGTCTGTCCAAAACAAACAGGCTCATTGCAGACATGGATTTCTCCCTTGTCGGGCTGTAACAGTCCCAATACCATCTTCATAGTCGTTGTTTTGCCAGCACCATTTTTCCCTATGAAGCCAAAGATACTTCTCTCTGGAACAGACAGATTAAGATTGTCAATGATTTTCTGCTTTCCAAAACTTTTTGATAAATTTTGTATTGTGAGGATGTTCATTCGTTCTCCACCTTTCCAAAGACAAAATAAATAATCGGTCCAAAGAGCAAAAGGACTACAACAATTACAAGCCACATGGTTTTGTTTCCAAAGCGATAGCGTGGGTGTCGTAGAATGTGTCTTACTGCTGCTACTGCAAGAGCAATGTCTATCAGCAGAACAGGAACAAGTAATGACAGAATTTCAAATAATGTGTTCAATATTTTTACCTCCTATTTTATCGTTTTAATAATATTATCATAATGATAATATAAAGTCAATAGAAACCGTCCCTCTGATTTGGGACGGTCATTTTATTTATCTGTATTTTCTGCCGGAGATACGATTACGCCTATCGTCCGCAGCTTGCGTTCCGAGTTGGGTGCATTGCTTTTTGCTGCGCTGATTATTTGAGAAATACTTGTTATAAGAGAAGTCAATTCATCATCAGAAAGATATAGCGGGGAAAGAGAAAATCCCGTCATATCTTTTTTGATATTGATATTCGGAGAGTGGCAATATTCCTGAAACTGTTTTGCAAACCCAATGAAATATTGCATGAAATACTGCATATAAAGTTCGCCGGAATTTTTCTCGACGATTGTTTCTATATCGCTGCTGAGGTTGTGGGCCAGCGAATAAGTTTTTTCTACCGTACCGCGCACCTGTGTTTCTTCCACCACCTGTAAAATACCGTCGCTTAACATTTTTTTGAGATGCCGGTATAAGGTAGCTTGGGGAATGTCGGTATAAATATCGGCTAACTGTTTCGCAGTTGCTTTCCCCTGTGAATGTATTTCAAGCAGTAATTTACATTTCACCGGATTTGTAATGCACTCCATAAGCCTATCTGTCATCTTTCACCCTCCTGCCCGGGTTTATAAGGCCATCGTGCCGGCAGCGGCCGATCTCGGCGCACTGCCGGGCAGACTTTCCGTCACTTCGTTACTTCTTTTTCTTCTTTCTTTCCCCAGGCCCATTTTATCAGCTGTATCACCGGCAGGTTCAGTACTGCCAGTCCATACACCGTCAGAAGCTGCGTCCAGGTCAGAGTCTGCACCTTAAATACGCCTTTCAGCGCCGGGATCATCAGCACTGCCGTGATCAGGCACAGCCCCAGTGCAAAGGCCCCTAAGAGGTACACGTTGTTCCACATTTTTTTCGAAAACGCCGCAGGCTTGTCATCCTTGCAGTTGAATCCATGCACCAGCCGGGCCATGCACAGTGTCCCGAAAGCCATGGAGCTTGCCAGCAGGGCGCTGCCGGAGCGGTATCCGATATAAAACGCCGCCATGGTGGTTACCGCGATGCAGAGTCCCTCTATGCCGATCTTCTGGAGAAACTCCTTCGTCAGGATGGATTCGTCAACCGGCCGCGGCTTCTCCTCCATCACGTCCTTCGTATGGGGCTCCAGCCCCAGCGCAATGGCCGGAAGGCTGTCCGTTAAAAGGTTGATGAACAGCAGGTGCACCGGCGCAAAGGGAACCGGCAGGGCCGCAACAGACGCGTACAGCACGGCCAGGATGGCGCCGAAATTGCCGGACAGCAAAAACCGGATGGAATTTTTGATATTCCGGTAGACGTTCCGACCATTTTCCACCGCTTTGATGATCGTCGCAAAGTTATCGTCGGTCAGCACCATGGAGGCCGCGTCCTTGGACACTTCGCTTCCGGTGATTCCCATTGCCACGCCGATATCCGCCTGCTTAAGCGCCGGGGCGTCGTTCACCCCGTCCCCGGTCATGGACACGATGTTCCCCTTCTCCTGCCATGCGCGGACGATCCGGATCTTATGTTCCGGAGTCACCCTGGCATAGACCGAGATATCCTCCACAAAATCCCTCAGCTCCTGATCCGAAAGGGAGTCCATCTCCGCCCCCTCGCAGGCTTCAGACTCGTCTTTGAGAATCCCGATCCTTTTGGCAATCGCCGTGGCCGTCACCTTATGGTCCCCGGTGATCATGATGGGACGGATTCCCGCCCGTCTGCACTCCTTCACAGCCTCCGCCGATTCTTCCCGGGGCGGGTCCACCATCGCGATCATCCCGATAAAGGTCAGGTGGTGCTCATCCTCCAGCATCAGCTCATGATCCGGCGGGATCTCCTTGTAGGCAAAGCCCAGCACCCGAAGCCCCTCTTTGGAAAATTCCTGGTTCTGGTTTTTGATCTTTTCCCGATCCCCATCTGTCATTGGATGCACGCCGTCCTTGGTCTGGATGTAGGTCATCCGGTCAAGGAGCACATCCACCGCGCCCTTTACAAGCATGGTGGGACGGTCCTCCATGACATGCTGGGTGGACATCAGCTTTCGGTCGCTGTCAAAGGGGTTCTCCCCAAACCGGGGATATTTTTCCCTTACATCCGAAGCATGAAGCCCGAACCGGTCTCCCAGGTTGATCAGCGCGATCTCGGTGGGGTCGCCGATCTCCGTGCCGTCCGCATTGGAGGCGTCGTTGCAGAGGATACTGCTCAGAAGCAGCATGCTCTCCTGAGGGTCCTCCAGGTTAATCTCCTCCCCCCGGATGCGGATTCCGTTTACATAATAATCTTCCACCTTCATCCGGTTCTGGGTCAGCGTCCCTGTCTTATCCGAACAGATCACCGACACGCTTCCCAGTCCTTCCACCGCCTGCAGCTTCCGGATGATGGCATGCTCCCTGGCCATCTTCTGTGTCCCAAAGGAAAGCACAATGGTGACGATGGAGCTCAAAGCTTCAGGAATCGCCGCCACCGCCAGGGCCACCGCGAAGAGAAAGGCGTCCCCTGCGTCGCCGCCCCGAATGACCTGGATGCCGAATAAGATACCGCAGAAGGCCAGGATAAGAATGGAGAGTTTTTTTCCAAACTGATCCAGGTTCCTCTGAAGAGGCGTCTGCTTCTCCGAGGTCTTATTCAAAAGCCCCGCGATCTTGCCCACCTCTGTCTCCATCCCCACGGCAGTCACAAAAAAAGTCCCCCGCCCATAGGTCGCAAAGCAGCCGGAGTAAACCATATTGGTACGGTCTCCGAGAGGCACTTCCCCCGTCACGGGCTCGGTGCCCTTCTCCACTCCAAGGCTCTCCCCCGTCAGGGCGCTCTCATCCACCTTCAGGCTTGCGCACTCCAAAAGCCGCCCGTCTGCCGGGATATAGTCCCCTGCGTCCAGCAGTACAATGTCCCCCACGGTCACTTCCGCCGACGGGATCTGAACCAGATTCCCCTCCCGCAGCACCTTCGCCTCCGGCGCGGACAGCTTTTTCAGACTGTCCAGGGACTGCTCTGCCTTGACTGTCTGCAGCGTTCCAAGAACCGCGTTGACCGTAATCACGACCAGGATCACGACCGCGCTCTCCACATCGCTCAGCAGGCCGGATACAATTGCCGCTGCGATCAGGATCATCACGAGAAAATCCTTGTACTGTCCGAGGAAAATGTGCAGAATGGTCTCCTTCTTTCCCTCCGCCAGTTCATTTCGCCCGTATTTTTCCTGATGCTCCCGGATCTGTCCGGCGGTCAGCGGCTCCTCCGAACCGTTCACCTTCCGCATAACTTCCTTCCCCGGCAGTTGGTAATATTCACTCATATGAACTCCTCCTTCCATACACCCCCGCTTCTGTCTCACCTTATTCTTTCCAATATCAGGCAGATTTATAAGATAAGATCAAAAGCAAAAGCCCTGTATTCCGTCCTTTTCTAAAAAACTGCGGCTGCAAGTATGAAAGAAGTCAGGCCCGCCCCGTAAATGAGCAGGTCTGACTCAGTAATGATCAATCAAAGATTACTATTCACAGTAACATCAAATTACACGATCCCCTGTGCGGTCATTGCCTCTACCACCTTCTCAAATCCGGCGATATTCGCGCCTGCAACATAATTGCCTTTGCATCCGTACTTTTCGGCTGCGTCAGCCATGTTGTGGCAGATATTCACCATAATGCCCTTCAGCTTCGCGTCCACCTCTTCAAAGGACCAGCTCAGGCGCTCACTGTTCTGGGACATCTCCAGTGCGGAGGTAGCTACGCCGCCCGCATTGGCAGCTTTTCCGGGCGCAAACAGGACGCCGTTCTGCTGCAGGTACTCTGTCGCTTCCATGGTGGTCGGCATGTTCGCGCCTTCCGCAACCGCGATGCACCCGTTTGCAGCCAGGGCTCTCGCGTCCTCCAGATGCAGTTCGTTCTGGGTCGCGCAGGGCAGGGCGATATCCACCTTGACGGTCCATACGCCTCTTCCCTCATGGTATTCGGAATTGGGACGATAGTTTTTGTAGGAAGTCAGCCTTTCCCGC
Source organism: Schaedlerella arabinosiphila (assembly GCF_003885045.1). Classification (GTDB taxonomy): domain Bacteria; phylum Bacillota; class Clostridia; order Lachnospirales; family Lachnospiraceae; genus Schaedlerella; species Schaedlerella arabinosiphila. The sequence continues at coordinate 1,948,975 of NZ_RHJS01000002.1, forward strand.
TTCACTTCCTTGATCTCCTTCAATGCAGCAACGTCGATGCCCTCCGGATCATAAACCCATCCGTTGGAATCGCTGGCTGTTACCACCTTCGCGCCCAGCTGCTGCGCCTTTTCGATGGCATAGATCGCCACATTGCCGGAACCGGAAACAGCTACGGTCTTGCCTGCGATGTCGATGCCGTTGAGCTTTAACATCTCCTGTGTCAGATAGAGCAGTCCGTATCCGGTGGCCTCGGTACGCGCCAGAGAACCGCCGTATGACAGCCCCTTTCCAGTCAGGACGCCTTCGAAGAGACCGCGGATTCTCTTGTACTGTCCGAACATATATCCGATCTCCCTTGCGCCGGTTCCGATATCTCCTGCCGGAACGTCCGTATCCGCGCCGATATATTTGCAGAGCTCTGTCATGAAACTCTGGCAGAAAGCCATGATCTCTCTGTCAGATTTTCCCTTGGGGTCAAAGTCAGACCCGCCCTTTCCGCCTCCGATGGGGAGCCCGGTCAGAGAATTTTTGAAAATCTGCTCGAATCCCAAAAATTTGATGATTCCCAGGTTTACGGACGGATGAAGGCGAAGCCCTCCCTTGTAAGGTCCGATGGCGCTGTTAAACTGTACGCGGTAACCTGTATTGACATGAACCTGTCCATTGTCGTCCACCCACGGCACACGGAACTTGAACTGTCTCTCCGGCTCTACAAGCCTTTCCAGAAGGGCGTCCCTGCGGAACTTCTCCTCGTTCGCCTCCACAACGGTACGGAGAGACTCCAGAACTTCCTTCACAGCCTGATGGAACTCCGGCTCCGCAGGATTCTTCTTTACAACTGATTCAATGACTTCATCAACATATGACATACTCTACATTACCTCCTAAACATAAATAGCCGGACAGACAAAGCCGCCCGGCGGATATCATGCGGCCGCCCGGCTGTAAAAACCTGATCCTGCCGCGCTGCTGCAATATTATGACATTTTGCCTACCTGTTTATTTTATAAGCTAAATACGGGATTGTCAATAAAAACTTTGTCGCAAAATATGCATATACAACGACTTTCATGAAATTTTTGTGAAGAAACAGTTGACTGAACGAAAAAATATGTTATAATCTTCTGTAGTGCTAAATATACCCGAACAGTCGTATGATGCACAATACAAGGCTGGAGGGGAGGTTAGGTGTGAGTCTATGTCAAATGTAATCGTGAAAGAAAACGAGACGTTGGATAGTGCTTTACGCAGATTCAAAAGAAACTGTGCGAAAGCGGGCATTCAGCAGGAGATCCGTAAAAGAGAGCATTATGAGAAGCCAAGCGTAAGACGTAAAAAGAAGTCTGAGGCTGCTAGAAAGCGGAAGTATAATTAATATGTGCAACTGAGAGGGTGCCGGAGATTCGGCATCCTCTTTTGCTGTAAAAAAATACCTGCCGGTGACGGGATATCCCGTACTCCGGCAAGCATTTTTTGTTCTTAAGCAAGCTGTTCTTCCAGGACTTTGGCCGCCTTTTCCAGCGCTTCCGGAATACCCGCCGGGTTCTTCCCGCCGGCCTGCGCCATATTGGGGCGTCCGCCGCCTCCTCCGCCTACGCAGCCTGCCACCGCCTTGATGAGATTGCCCGCATGGGCGCCCTGCTTCATGGCTCCTTCCGTGGCCGTCACCATCAGGCAGACTTTCCCGCCGCTTACGGAGGCCAGCACGATCACGCCCTCCCCAAGCTTTTCCCGGAACTGGTCGCCCAGGTCCCGAAGGCCGTTCATATCCACTTCCTCAAGCTGTGCCGCAAGCAGCTTCACGCCGGATACCTCCTGCACCTGATCCAGGATATCCCCTGCGGCGTCCTTTGCCATCTTGCTCTTCAAGCCTTCCACCTCTGCATGGAGGGCCTTGTTCTCGGCAAGCATATGGCTGATCTTGTCTCCCAGGTTTTCCGGGCTGGCTTTCAGCAGCTTCGCCGCTTCCCGCATCTTCTCTTCCAGCCCTGCGTAGTACTTGAGAAGCCCTTTGGAGGTGAGTGCTTCGATTCGGCGCACGCCCGCCGCCACACCGGTTTCGCTGACAATCTTCATGGCCATGATCTCGGACGTATTCCGGACATGGGTACCGCCGCAGAACTCGATGGAATAATCTCCCATATTCACCACCCGGACCACATCCCCGTACTTCTCCCCGAACAGGGCCTGTGCCCCGGTCTTCCGTGCTTCCTCAATGGGCATATTCCGAATGTCAACGGGCAGCGCACCCGCAATGCTCTCGTTGACCAGATTTTCCACCTGTTCCAGCTCCTCCGCCGTGAGCGCGGAAAAATGGGTAAAGTCGAACCGCAGCCGGTCTTCGTTTACACTGGAGCCTGCCTGCTCCACATGGGTGCCGAGAACGGTGCGCAGCGCCTTCTGGAGCAGATGGGTAGCGCTGTGGTTCCTTGCGGACAATGCCCGCTTCTCTGCATCCACCTCCAGGCTCGCCAGATCGCCTGTCTTTACCATGCCCCGAACGACCCGGCCCACATGTCCGATCTTGCCGCCTAAGAGCTTGATCGTATCCTCAACCTGAAATTCTCCATCCGGGGTGCGGATGATCCCGGTGTCAGCCTCCTGTCCGCCGCTGGTGGCATAGAAGGGGGTCTCTTTTACGAAGACGGTTCCCGTCTCTCCCTCGGAAAGAGCGTCCGCCAGCTCGGTCTCCGTGGTCAGGACCGTGATCTCCGATTCCCGGCTCAGATGGTCGTATCCCACAAAGGTGCTGGTCACACTGGGATCAATGGACTCGTATACGGTCACGTCGGCTCCCATATAGTTGGTGACCTCCCTGGCATCCCTGGCGGTCTTTCTCTGTACCTCCATGGCGGCCCGAAAGCCCTCTTCATCCACATCCATCTTCTTTTCTTCCAGGATCTCCTTCGTCAGATCCAGCGGGAAACCATACGTGTCATAGAGCTTAAATGCCAGATCCCCGGACAGGGTGCTCTCCCCTTTGCCCTCCAGCTCCTTGATCAGGTCGGAGAGAATCCCCAGCCCCTGGTCTATGGTCTTATTGAACTGCTCCTCTTCCTTCGCGATCACCTTCAGGATAAAGTCCTTCTTCTCCTCCAGCTCCGGATATCCGTCCTTGGAGCCTGCAATGACCGTCTCAGCCAGTTTTGGCAGGAAGCTGCCCTCAATTCCCAGGAGCCGTCCATGGCGGCAGGCACGGCGCAGCAGACGGCGCAGCACATATCCCCTTCCCTCATTGGAGGGCATGATACCGTCGGAGATCATAAAGGTCACGGAACGGACGTGGTCGGTGATCACGCGGATGGACACATCGTCCTGGTATTTTGCTCCGTACTCCTTGCCGGCCAGGCTGCACACATGGTCACGCAGCGCCTTGATGGTATCCACGTCAAAGATGGAGTCCACATCCTGTACCGCCGAAGCCAGACGCTCCAGCCCCATGCCGGTATCGATATTCTTCTGTTCCAGTTCACTGTAGTTTCCTTTGCCGTCATTGTCAAACTGGGTAAACACGTTGTTCCAGATCTCCATGTACCGGTCGCAGTCGCAGCCCACCGTACAGTCCGGCTTGCCGCATCCATACTTCTCCCCGCGGTCATAATAGATCTCCGAGCAGGGGCCGCAGGGGCCGGAACCGTGCTCCCAGAAGTTGTCCCCTTTTCCGAATTTGAAGATCCGCTCCGCCGGAATCCCCATTTGCTTGTTCCAGATCTCAAACGCCTCGTCGTCCTCCTCATATACGGAAGGATACAGTCTGTCCGGATTGAGCCCCACAACCTGGGTCAAAAATTCCCAGGACCACTCGATGGCTTCCTTCTTAAAATAATCTCCAAAAGAGAAATTTCCCAGCATCTCAAAAAATGTGCCGTGGCGGGCCGTCTTTCCCACATTCTCGATATCCCCCGTACGGATACACTTCTGGCAGGTGGTCACCCGTCTCCTGGGCGGAATCTCCTGCCCTGTAAAATACGGCTTTAAGGGTGCCATTCCCGAATTGATAAGCAGCAGGCTCTTATCGTTATGCGGCACCAGCGAAAAGCTCTTCATGGCCAGATGCCCTTTACTTTCAAAGAACTCCAAAAACATTTTTCTCAACTGGTTCACTCCATATTGGTGCATTTATTTCATCCTCCTATCGCTCCGCTCTATATGGCTGTTGTTCATCATACCACAGCGGTCCGCGTTTGTAAACGTTCACTTCATTTCCGCAAAGCAAGTTTTATTTCCGCAATGCAGCTTTTATTTCAGCAATTTCTGCGCATAATAAACGGACTGCATCGCGTCCTTCCCATAAAAATCCGCGCCGATCATGTCCGCGTATTCCTGGTTCAGCACCGCGCCGCCGACCATGACCCTGCAATTCGGCGCCTCCTTTTTCAAAAGGCGGATCGTCTCCTCCATGCTCACCACCGTCGTGGTCATCAGCGCGCTCAAGCCCACCAGACGTATATCCTGTGCCTTTACCGCCTCCAGGATGGCCTCCGGGGGCACGTCCTTGCCCAGGTCGATGACCTCAAAGCTGTAGTTTTCCAGCAGGACTTTCACGATATTTTTTCCGATATCATGGATGTCCCCTTTCACCGTCGCCAGAACCACTTTTTCCTTCTTCTCCGCCTGAGGACCGCCCTCGGCGATCTGCTCTTTCAACACGGCAAACGCGGCCTTGGCCGCTTCCGCGCTCATCAGAAGCTGGGGCAGAAAGACGGTTCCCTGTTCAAAGCCCTTTCCCACACAGTCCAGAGCCGGAATCAGGTGGGTATTGATGATCTCCAGCGGCTCCTGCGTTTGGACCAGCGTCCCGGCAATACGGTGGGCGTCCTCTTTCAGCCCTTTCTCAATCACTGCCCGCAGATCCATGACAGTGCCTCCTTTTGCTCCTGATCCCCCGGAATCAGCGGAAACGTCCTGCCCCCGTTCAGAACCGGAAGGGCTTTGGCCTACAGCCGCCTGTTCCCGAACCCGCCGGCCTGCGTATTTTTCCACATAACGGCCGCAGTTTTCGTCAAAGCCCAGAAGGGCGTGGTACGCGTCATAGGCTTCCATCATAGCCTCGGAGGAGGGATTCACGATCCCCGCGCTGAGCCCGCTGTACATGGCCATGGTATAGAAATTGGCGTTCAGGATCGGACGGCAGGGAAGGCCGAAGGAAATGTTGGACACGCCCAGCACCGTATGCACTCCCAGTTCCTTCCGTACCCGGCCCAGCGCCTCCAACGCCACGGCAGCTCCCTGGGGCTCTGAGCTGACGGTCATCGCCAGGACGTCGATCACCAGGTCTTTTTTCTCGATCCCATACCTGGCCGCTTCCCGGATGATCTTTTCCGCCACCCGGATTCGGCCGTCTGCCGTACCTGGAATCCCTTCCTCATCCAGGGTCAGTCCCACCACGACTCCTCCGTATTTGGCGATCAGCGGAAAGACCGCGTCCATGGATTCCTGCTTGCCGCTGACCGAATTGACCATGGGCTTTCCGTTGTAGATCCGCATCGCCGCCTCCATGGCGCGGATATCCACCGTGTCGATCTGGAGGGGCAGGCTGGTGACGCTCTGCAGCCCCTGGACGGCCTCCACCATCATCGCCGTCTCGTCGATGTCCGGCAGGCCCACGTTCACGTCCAGGATATGGGCCCCGTTCTCCTCCTGCAGGATTCCTTCTTTTAAAATATAATCCAGGTCATGGTCTTTCAACGCCTGCTTGAACTTCTTCTTTCCGGTGGGGTTGATCCGCTCCCCGATGATCTTGGAGCCGCTGCCTAAGATCACCGCCTGCCCGTAGGAAGAAACCATGGTCAGATTTTTTCTGCAGACAGGCTTTACGGACATCCCTTTGCATTCCCGGATCATATGCCCGATATGCTCCGGTGTAGTTCCGCAGCATCCGCCGATGAGGGCCGCCCCCTTCTCCACGATGACCTTCATCGTCCGGGCAAATTCCTCCGGATGCACGTCATAAACGGTCTCCCCTCCCTGCTGTTTCGGAAGTCCTGCATTGGGCTTCACGATCACAGGAACGGACGCATAGGACAGCAGTTCCTCCAGAACGGGCAGCATCTGCACCGGCCCCAGCCCGCAGTTTACCCCCAGGGCATCCACCCTGAGTCCTTCCAGCAGGCTCACAAGCGCCAGAACATCCGCACCGGTGAGCAGTTTTCTACGTTCGTCAAAAACAGCCGTCACAAACACCGGCAGTTTTGTGTTCTCCTTTGCCGCCAGCACCGCCGCCTTGATCTCGCAGGTATCGCTCATGGTCTCAATATGGATCAGGTCCGCTCCGGCCTGCTCCCCGCAGACCATGGCCTGGCGGAAGGCTTCATAGGCGTCCTCAAATTCCAGATCCCCCATGGGCTTCAAAAGCTTCCCGGTGGGGCCTACGTCCAGTGCCGTATAGACGCTGCGCCCGGCCCGGCGGGCCGCTTCTTTCACATGGCCTACAGCCTTTTCGATGATCTCCCCAAGGGGATAGCCTCCGTCCCGGAACTTTAAGGCATTTGCCCCAAAGGTATTGGTCAGGACCAGATCGCTGCCGGCCTCGATATAGGCCCGGTGGATGCCGATGATGTCCTCCGGGCGTTCCGCGTTCCATGTCTCCGGCAGTTCTCCCGGCTTTAATCCCTTTGCCTGGAGGAGCGTGCCCATGCCGCCGTCAAAAAAAAGCAGTTTTTTTCCCAAGTCTTCTCTTATCATAAGGTATCCCTTCTATATATACAGTCTGTTTTTTCGCAGGCTTCACAGCCCTGGACGTGGCAATGCACCGGAAGGGTGCCTGCCCCAATCACCGCCGTCACGGATTTGGACGGAACCATCATAAGGCTCTCCGTAACCGTCAGCCCGATGCGCCTGGCGCAGTCCAGCATCTGCGTCAGTTCCTTCTGACACTCCATGGGGAAATCCCCGTACCCCGGGCTGAAGCGGGGTCTCAGATAACGGCCCTCTGCTTTTAGCTCTGCCCGGATCTCTTCCTGGCACGCATCGCAGTATTCCTCCAAAAGTGCTGCAGCACATGCCTGCAGCACAACGGTCAATGCCATATCTGTTTTCGATGTTCTGGACAAAAGCTGATCCACCCCGATTCCCAGGGTGGCTCCAAATAAAACAATCTTATCGCAGCCCCGGAGGTTTTTCCCCAGGTTCCTGCTCTTTACAGTCAGGCTTCCGAACCGGACGGTCTCCGCGTCCGGCTGCTCTAAATCAAAGATGCGGTAGACCGACTTCCTGCCGGCAACGGACCGCAGTCTCTCAAAGGATTCTGCGATCAGCCGCAGTGTCTGATCATCTACCGCATTTTTTCCATACCCCAGGTATCGGACAGCCTCTCTCATCCGTTGATCCATTCCTGTGAGCTCTCCTAACACTTTATGATCTCCGACAGATTCTGCATGATCCTTGCCGCCACGTCGGGCTTATTCATGGAATAAATATGAATATTCTTCACCCCGTTTGACAGCAGGTCAATGATCTGGTCTGTGGCATAAGCGATCCCCGCCTGCATCATCGCCTCCGGGTAGCTTCCAAACCGATCCAGCAAGGCCAGAAAACGCCTTGGGAATACGGTTCCGGACAGCTCCTGGCTGCGCTTCATCTGCACGGCACTGGTGATCGGCATAATCCCCGGAAGTACGGGGACCGTGATCCCGGCCTCCCGGATTCGGTACAAAAAGTTATAATGGATATCGTTGTCAAAAAACATCTGGGTCGTGAGAAAATCCACGCCGCTGTCTACCTTCTGCTTGAGATAGCGGATGTCATCCGCCTTGTGGTCGTTCTCCACATGCCCTTCCGGGTAGCAGGCCGCGCCGATGCAGAAGTCCCCGTGCTTCCGGATCTCCTCCACCAGCTCCCATGCATAGTGGAAACGATCCTCTGTGGGGAATGCCATGCCTTCGGGAATATCCCCCCGAAGGGCCAGGATATTCTCAATGCCAAGCTGCCTGAGATTGTCGATGACGCCCCGTACCTCCTCCTTTGTGGAAGACGCGCAGGTCAGATGGGCCAGGCTCAGTACCCCCAGGTCGTCCTTGATGTGGGAAGCGATCCTTGCCGTATTCTTGCTGGTCCCGCCGCCTGCTCCATAGGTAACGCTGATATAGGAAGGGTTCAGCTTCGCAATCCTGTCCGTCGCATCCATGACCTTGTCAAACCCGGCATCCGTCTTCGGCGGAAATACCTCAAATGAAATGTGTATCCTGTCCTCGTTCAGCCTGTCTATGATCTTCATATCATTCTCCCAGCAAATCTTTGTAGAGATTCTCATACTGTCTCGTGGAATTATTCCAGGAGAAGTCCTCTGCCATAGCGCGCTCGATCATCTTATTCCAGTCTCTCTTCTTGTCATAGTAGATCTGTTCCGCGTAGCGGATCGTATTGAGCATCTCGTGTGCATTGTAATTGGTAAAACTGAATCCCGTTCCCGTCTTCTCATACTCATTGTACGCCACCACCGTATCTTTGAGTCCGCCTGTCTCACGCACGATCGGCAGGGTGCCGTAGCGCAGGCTCATGAGCTGGCTCAGTCCGCATGGCTCGAACAGGGACGGCATCAAAAACGTGTCCACTGAAGCATAGATCTTATGGGACAGTTCGTCGGAATAATAAATATTTGCGGAAACCTTTCCGGAATACTTCCATGCAAAATGACGGAACATGTTCTCATACTTCGGATCTCCGGTACCCAGCACTACGATCTGCACCGCGTCCTGACAGAGCTCGTCCATCACGTAATCAATCAGGTCAAAGCCTTTCTGATCCGTCAGACGGGATACGATACCGATCATCATCACATGGGCATCCTTATCCAGTCCCAGTTCCTCCTGAAGAGCCAGCTTGTTCATCTGCTTAAGCTTACGGAAATTCTCAATATTAAAATTCTTGGCGATCCTTGGATCGGTCTCCGGATTCCAGTCCGTATAGTCCAGTCCGTTTACGATCCCGCTGAGCACATTGGAGCGTGCATTCATCAGACCGTCCAGTGCTTCCCCGTAGAACGGCGTCTTGATCTCCTCCGCGTAGGTCTGGCTTACCGTGGTCACCCTGTCAGAATAGACAATACCGCCCTTTAAAAGGTTGGCGTCCTTATAAGCCTCCATCTTGTCCGGGACGAAATAATACTCCGGAAGTCCTGTGATGCCGCGTACGGTCTTGGTGTCCCATACGCCCTGGAACTTCAGGTTATGTATTGTCATGACCGTTGCGATCCCGCGATAATATTCCCCTGCATAGCGGAAATTATCCAGATATACCGGAATCAGTCCTGTCTGCCAGTCATGGCAGTGGATCAGATCCGGACGGAAACCGATCACCGGAAGAATACTTAACACTGCTTTCGAAAAGAACGCGAACTTCTCAATATTCCACTTAGGATCTCCCTCATAGGGCGCAAATCCGTTGAAATAGTGTTCGTTGTCAATAAAATAGAACTTCACACCCTCGTATTCGCACTTAAGGATTCCCACATAACGATCCTGCCCTGCAAGATTCATGTAAAAGTGGTCTACATATTCCAGCATATCCTTCCACTTCTGATACATACAGTTGTATTTCGGCAGCACAACGCGCACGTCGTACCTATCCTTGTCAAAATATTTTGGCAAAGATCCCGCCACATCTGCAAGCCCTCCTGTCTTAATAAACGGAACGCACTCTGAAGTTGCAAATAAAATGTTTTTCATAGCTAACAAACCTCTGACCCTTTCTTAGTATCTCCTAAAATAGTATGATTATTGCTATTATAACTCATTTTTCGTACGTTGAAAAGATTTATCTTGCAGGAATATTGGCTAAATTTTGTTTTTCTTTTGGGAATTATGTCTTGAACTGTGAAATCGTGCCTTTGAATAGAATTGATTTTATCTATGCTTGTACTCCAGCTGTATTGTGTCTGCGATCAATGCGATGAATTCAGAATTGGTCGGCTTGCCTTTTCCGTTACTCACAGTATACCCAAACAGTTCATCCAATGTATCCAGCTTCCCCCGGCTCCATGCAACCTCGATGGCATGACGAATGGCTCGTTCAACCCGGCTGGAAGTAGTCTGGTACTTTTTCGCTACAGTTGGGTACAGCACCTTTGTAATCGCATTTAGGACGTCCATATCCTCGACTGACATGATGATAGCATCCCTCAGGTAATGGTATCCTTTAATATGGGCTGGTATTCCAATTTCGTGAAGCATATCTGTAACTCTATTTTCCAGGTCATCTTCTCGAATCTGTGTATTTTCAATAACTTCTTCTATTTTCCTTTCGTGGTTTCGAAATACCTTTCTTACAGTCTTGATTCTGTCCAATAAGATCTCGTTATTGAACGGCTTCATAACATAGTAATTTGCACCTTTATTAAAAGCATCTTCTGTAATTTTTTCCTGTCCGACTGCTGTAACGACAATGAAATAGGGAGGCTTCGCCATGGTCTTTTCGTGATTGATATGTTCCATCACCGTCAGACCATCCATTTTCGGCATGATCAGATCAAGAAGGACAACATCCGGCTGTTTGTCTTTGATGATCTGACACATTTCCTCGCCATTCTTCGCTTTACCTACTACACTAAGCTCTTTGTCGATACTAATGATCTCTTCAAGCATATTGAGCATTTTTTCATTATCGTCAGCGATAGCAACGGTCAATTGTTCCATACCTTTTCCTCCAGACAGGTTTCTTGTACCGCAGAATTACCACTATCAAGTCTTATTATATCTACACAAGATTACAGAATCAAGGATATTTTACCGTGATGATTCGACATGTAATGTCGAAGAATTGTCAGTTTTTCACGCTTTCTGCCGGAAGCTGCCGATTTTTATAAACGGATATCCTGCTGAAAACGGGCTTCTTCGGCCGTCTGTTCCTGTCGTTACGCGCCTGCGCCCACCGCCGTGAAACACAGGATTTACTGCGCCTCACGGACCATGGTTTCTGCGAAGATGCCGTAACCTTTTGTCGGATCATTGACAAATACGTGGGTCACCGCGCCCACAAGCTTTCCGTCCTGGAGGATCGGCGAACCGCTCATGAGTGTGTCAAGTAAAGGACAACATTTTTTCTAATTTTTCATATGGTTTTTTCTTCCAGGGCCAAGTTGCTGTGAAATGGAATCACCTCTCCTATTTCATCACAGAAGTTCCATTCTATATGAATAGAGCCGTCCGGACGTATGATAATCTTTTTTACCAGCTCTTTCATCAGCTGAGGCGTCAGCTCTGTAATCTCCTGGTACTCTATTATTTTTTTGCTGGTTTCCATTTGCGTGGCGCTGGCTTTGATCTTTTCAGCCTGCTCCATCTGTTTGTGTTCTGCCACACTGAGCTGGATTTTTAAATCTTCTTCTTTTGTCGAAATTTCCCGTTTTTTTATTAGGAAATTTTCTTTGCTCAGCTGGCCTTCTACATAAGATTCATAGTGCTGCATCTTTAAAGCCTGTAATCCGTCGATCTGTTTGCGCAGCGTCCTGCATTCTGTCTGAAGGATCTGCTCATGGGATTTTGCCGAGTGGCTCACCTCCTTCATCTTTTTTATTTTTGCATCCAGCAGTTTACAGCGGACATTGATTGCACGAAGGACTATCTCTGTCAGCTTATCTTCACGGAACCTGACCTTCTCACAGTCTGATCCGGGATTATATCTATGTGTTACACATATCCAGTTCTTGTTCTGCGGTTTGCTTTTCGATAAACGATTTCCACAGCAGCCACATACCAATAAAGATTTGAATGGATTGGGACGTGGTGAGGCTTTGGATTTTTTCTTTGATTTTATCACGGTTCGGGCCTGGTAGAAAAGCTCACGGGAGATGACCGCCTCATGGGTATTCGGAATCACCTGCTGGAGTTCTTCCGGAATCTGCTTCACTCTGTCGCTGCCCACACGAACCACATGGGATTTAAAGGGCACTGTGTCCCCGGTATAAATACGGTTGGCTAAAATGTTTCGGACTGATTCAAAGGTCCATACCGCCCGTGTCTTGTATTTTCCCCTTACCGATGCCAGATAGACAGAAGGCGTCACCACCTGTGCTTCGTTGAGTTTCCGGGCAATCTGGGTAATCGTAATTCCGGCTGCCGCCCATTCAAAAATAGATTTCACAATCTCGGCCGCTTCTTTATCTATCACAATCGTATTCTTTTTCTCACCCTTTTTGTATCCGTAGGGCGCCGTCCCGTAAACATATTCCCCGCTCAGCTTTTTTAAATCCACAGAACTCTTAATTTTCCGCGAGATATCCTTGCTGTACATCTGGTTCAGCAGGTTTTTTATTGCCAATTCCAGTCCGGCAGTATTTTCGCCAAGCTGTTCACTGTCAAACTGATCGTTGATGGAAATGAACCGCACGCCATAAGCCGGGAATACAAATTCAAGATAATGGCCTGCCTCCAGGTAATTCCGGGCAAATCTGGAAAGATCGCGAACGATAATTGTCCGTACCTTGCTGTTTTCCACAAGATTCAGCAGCCGTCTCATTCCAGGCCGGTTCATACTGGTTCCGGAGTACCCATCATCTGCAATTTCCTCAAACTCATCTGCCTGAAAACAGTGTTCCTGCAAATACCTTTTAATGCAGTCTCTTTGGGAAGTGATGCTGCAGCTTTCTTCTGCAGAACCTTCCTCTATATCCCCATCTTCCTTTGAAAGCCGCAGATAATAGAAATCCTGTTTCTCAGCTGACATCCTTTACCACCTCTATTCTTTGAAGAAACTCCAAAATTGGCTGGTATGGATCCTCGTAATTAAGGATAATCTTAATTGTCCTGTCTTCTGATATTTCAATCCGGGCTACCAATAATTCCAGAAGCCCACGTTCAATACTTGGAATCTTCTGATATTTTTTGATAGCATCCAGCCATTTTTCTGTAACGCTAAGGGCAGCGTCTTTCGCTCGTATGTCAGATAAGGCTTTCGTTTCCTCCTGCAAAAGCTCTTCATATTTCTTTGCATACTGCTTTTTCATATAATCATATTCCCTGCGGTCAATGACCTTCTGTGTAAGTTCTATCAGAAGCTGTTCCATTTTAGCTTCCACATTCTTACGCTTTGCAGAAACGCTTGCATAATGGTTTTCTGCATCATTCTGATAACAAACAACCTTCGGCATACGTTTCAGCCTGTCGGCAAGCTGTTCTACATCTACGGCTACCTGGATCTGTTGGTTTAAGGTGTCAGTCACCGCCTGCATTAATGTCTCCTGCCTCACATAATGGCTGCTGCATTGCGTATGGGCAGAATATCTGTATCCGTTGCAATCGTAAAATATGCGGCTTGGCGTCTTGGCATTCGGCCTGGCACATCCTTTTCCTGCGCCCATAGGGCTTTGGCACTCTGCACAAAACACCATACCGCGGAATAAATCCCGGTAATCATTACCGCATTCTGCTCTATGCTCAAACTTGCCCCTGCGCTGCAGTTCTTCCTTATTTATCTGCTGGACCTTCTCATATAATGGAACAGAAATAATTGCCGGATGGGCATTTTCAATCACCTGCCACTCTTCTTCGTTCCGTCGCTTTTTCTCCAGACCGACTTTATCCCTCTTTACTTTTCCATGAATCCGGTTTCCTATATAGACCTGGTCGGAGCAGATTTTACGGATCGTCCCTCGAATCCAAAGAGCATTTTCATACTTTTTAGCCTTGGTGATGCCCCGAAGCAGCCTGAGTTTCCCCGGCGAAGGGATATTTTTTTCATTTAATATACGGGCAATTGCGTTAAAGCTTTCACCGCTGGCTCTTAACTGATAAATTTTTTTCACTACTTCCGCAGGTTCCGGATCAATGTCGTAGGTAGTAAATTCTGCATTCCTGACATACCCATATGGAATGCTGCCTGCAGCTGGAATAAATTCGCCCCCTGTCATTTTTGCCGATATGCTGGAACGTATTTTATTGGAGATATCCTTTACATAATAATCGTTCATGACCATTTTTAAAGGCATGGTTAATGCAGAGGCGTCTGCGTTCCCATCCATGCTGTCGTAAGAATCGTTAATACAAATGAGTCTGACACCCATTTCAGGGAATGTCCGCTCTACAAATTCGCTTGTCATTACAAAATGCCGGCCCAGTCTGGAAATATCCTTTACAATCACACAGTTTATCCGGCCGCTCTTCAAGTCCTTAAACATCCGGATAAATCCCGGACGTTCATAATTCATTCCTGTATAACCATTATCATAATAGGTATCTACCAGTTTTATTTCCGGATGCTCTTCTAAATAATGCAGGGTGATTTTCTGCTGATTACCGATGGAATTTTGCTCTATATCGTCTCCATCCTCTACGGAAAGACGTCCATATTCACCGGCAAGTATCAATATTTCCTCCTCAGGAGCAGCTTCTTTTAATCTGTTCACTCTGCTCTTTCGTGCCATTTAGACTACCTCCTTTGCTCTTTCCTGAAAAATCTCCTGATATGCAGCGATTTCATTCCGGTAATTAAATTCAATACGGATACGTTTATCTTCATATACATAGATACGGTCCACCAATGTTACAACTACCTCACGGGTCAGCTCGGAAATCCCTTTAAATTTTATGAACTGCATAATCCAATTATTGTCTGCACTGCTGCCGGATGAAATTTCTTCCCGTTGAAGCTGGAGCTTACGGATTGCTTTCTCCGTGTCTTCAATCTGCTTTGAATACTTCATCCGCATTTTGTTATACTCATCCCTGTCAATCAAATCTTCATTCAGCGCTTCATACAGCTTCATACGGAATTCCTTATCCCTGTCCAGATCCTGTTCTTTTTTTACAATCATAACATCAATGCGTCCCTGTCGGATCTGGTCAATATTGTTTAACCCAATATCCTGAACCAGCTGGTTTAATTCTACAACCATCTGTATCTGGTTGGATACAGCATGTAAAACCGTTTCTTCCAGCTTTTTCTGCTCAAAGCTGTGGCTGCTGCAGCCTTTCCCGTCTTTGTAAGTTGCACATACATAATAATAGTGTTTCCGCTTTCCCCTCGTTACGGTTCTGCGCTGCAAAGTGCGCCCGCAGTCTGGGCAAAACAATATTCCGGCCAACGGCAGAAGGGTATCCTTTTTCGGCGGCCTTCTGGTATCACGCTCCATCATCTTCTGCACAGTAGAAAACATGAGTGGATCAATAATTGCCGGATGGTTGTTCTCAACTACCACCCAGTCATCCTCGCTGCGCACCTTCATCTTTTTGATTTTATAATTCGGTGTGCCACGTTTGCCCTGCACAAGCGTGCCAATATAGATCGGGTTTGTTAATATCCTGTTGATTGTAACAACACTCCATTTTGACTGTGAGGAAGCCTGAAAACCGGTCTTATATTTCATGCCAAGGCTCTTTTTATACTCTGATGGCGGCAATATTTGCTCATGATCCAGAAAATCTGCTATTACAGACTGACTGTGCCCTTTGATTTTCATAGAAAAAATGCCCCGCACGACTTCGGCTGCATACTCATCAACGATAAGCTTATGCTTATCATCAGGGGATTTGCAGTACCCATAGCTCGCAAAGGCACCTAAAAACTCTCCATTACCACGCTGAATCCGAAACTGGTTCCGCAGCTTCTTGGATAATTCGCGGCAATAGGACTCATTCATTATATTTTTAATAGGAATGATAATATCATCCCCCGCTGTACTGTGTTCACTGTCAACATCATCGTTAATGGCAATAAAACGTATACCAAAAGACGGGAATATCATTTCAAGATATTTTCCCGTTTCAATATACTCTCTTCCAAGCCTTGATAAATCTTTTACAATCACACAGTTAATGCTTCCGGACTGAACTTTTTCAAGGACAGAACGAAAACCGGGACGATCATAATTCGTTCCGGAATAACCATCATCATATGCTTCATCAATAAGTGTAATATTGGGATGATTCTTAAGATACGCGTGAACCAGTTTGCGCTGGTTCAGAATACTGTCACTGATTTCACCGTCACTATCCCTGCCCCTGTCCTCATTTTTGTCATCTTTAGACAGACGATAGTATGCCATTGCCCTATATTCTTCCAGGTCTGGAACCTGTTTCTTTCTAACTGCCATAACAAACCTCCTAAAATTCTTTCAGGACATTTGTTTCTGGCGGTTATCCCAGATGGCTGACCGGGCCATCTCATTGACCGTATGCTCCTACTTTGAGATACTCGAAAAAATACTGCGTATTTTTCCTCGTTGGAATATCAGTTGCTCCCGCAGCTGATATTCCATATTATGTCTGACTTTTCATACCTTGTCAATAGGATTGCACCAGTTACCGCAAATTCCCAAAATCCTGATCTATGCTGCTCGCATAGGCTACCAACCGTTCCTGTAAACTTACCCCTGTATTTGCGTATCCAATTTCCACTACAACTCCGTCATCCATATAACAATACGGATTTCCAATCTGCTTTATAAAACCTTGAATACGTTCTTCACAGGATTTTGAGGTGTCTATTACAACATCCCGTATATCTTTTAACTGGGAGCGGTCCACTGTTTTTGCAGTTGCATATTCCATAGAAAACTCCTTTCCTTATTATTGTCCTTTCTTTTGGGGACATCAAGGTATACCCGAAGGGTGTTTCCTCTTTTTGTCCTTTTCTTTGGACATCAAGGTATACCCAAAGGGTATTTCCTTGTCCTTTCCTTTGGTCACCACGGGATACCCAAAGGATGCTTCTGTTTCTGTTTTCATTATTACCAATTTAATCCACTCCTATTCACAAGGCAGAATCAGTATCATTTAACGTCCTCCCGGCGCCTGCAGCGAACAGGTCCATAGAAATTTCATCTCCCCGCTTTCATTGTAGCCGGGCCGCGAATTACGGAAGTCTCATTATGCCCCTGACAGATCATAGCGTTATATGGAAGCCATCCATATATCAGTGCTCGTGGTTCTGCTTGCCAGGCAGACGGATAGCCGCTCTTCATCAGGGAATGTACCGGGATGGACTATGTAATTGTCAATGTGCGTTTGGCTGGGGATGCCTTCACTTATAAAAAGCCATTTGATTCCGTACTTCTCGAATCTCACCAAAAAAAATTTAGCGGCTCTGAAAAATCCAGAACCGCCAAGGCCTAAATATCAAATTTTGAAATATTGAGGGCAATATGTATCAGTATGTACTGTTTCAGATCCTCATCTATCTTGCCGTCTATCCGGCAATGCTTGCTGATAAGCGGGTCATATAACTCAAAAATCCTCTCCAATGCTTGATGACTGCCCAGCGTAGCCTCTTCTAATATCTTACCAAATTCTTCGGGGTTCATCTGCCATCACCTTCCTCCATCAGTTCTGTTCGCAGTTTCTTTAATGCGTGATACCTCTGGTCATATACATGCTGCGGGGAACAATTTAATTCCTTTGCAATCTCTTCCGGTTTCCTTTCCTCCACAAACAGCATAGTAAGTATCCGCTGCCGCTTAATTGGAAGATTTGCAAAAGCGTCAGCAAGCCGCTCCTCTTCAAAAGCAAACGCATCCATTGAATCAATCTGTCTTAAATCATCCTCATAAACAGGGAGAATGCGCTCTGGCAGTTCCTCAAGCGAAACTGTATCAAGCTTCGTTTCCGTCTTCCGCAGATATTTGAGCTTAGCTCTGTAAATAACGGTATCCAGCCATTTTGTAAACCTCGCCCTTAATACATCATCGTATTCCTGCTGATGGTCCATCGTGTACCTCCTTTTCGTTGGGGCACGCCACCACAGCAGGGAACCAGACATACCATGATGGCATGCCTGGTTCGTGTTCTGTGTTCCTTTACCTGAAATCTACAAGACTTTCCATAAAAGTCTAATTTTGATTTAGGCAAGCAAAAAACGACCATACCGCACTTTCGTGTGGCATAGCCGTTCTTAAGCATGAATAATCAACCGAATAAATCTATCGGTCTTATCCGCATAAATGAGTCATATCTTATCTGTTCCTGTAAGGCTTAAGCATCTGTATTCAATTACTGGCTGAACTTCTCAAGCGAATCAAGATAAGCCATTAAAGCTTCACAGGCCTGAATCCGTCTTGCAACCGGATATTTCTCAATGCGTTCTGCAAGTTCCCGCAGATACACCACTTCCGGATTAGAGTAGGATTCCTTGAGCAGCTGGTCCACCGTTACAGACAGTGAGTTTGCAATCCTCACCACCATATCCAGACTGGGAATGCCGCGGGCATTCTCTATCTGGCCGATGTGGCTGTTGCTGCAATCACATTTACCTGCCAATTCTTCCTGACTGAATCCAAATATCAAACGATACTTCCTTACATTTTTTCCTAAAGTTATGTAGTCCACTGTTCCATCTTCTCCTTATATTCTTATTTTACAGTAGCTTATACTGGAATTGAAGAATCCACCATTCCATCACACGCACTATAAGTGGAATTTATATGGTATTTATGGACTTTTTATATTTATAAAGCGTATGGACCTGCCATAGCTTTAGCAGGTCCACTTATCCTATTACTGAAACAGATCAAGATTGTCAAGCATCTGTGCTATATCGTCTTCCATTGTTTCTGATATTTCATCCTGTGGGATGTCTGCCGGGATTCCGCCTGGCTGCAACCGGGCAATCCGTTCTTCTACAATCTGCCGTATGATCTGTTCCATCCTGTCCTGATTATAACCGGATGTCACTTTCACTTCTATTTTGCAGTTTCCCTTCTGCAATTCCGGATGGGACAAAAGATACTTATTCAGCACGTCCACCATAACGGCGCTTTTTTTGTTGCCCAGGCTTTCCAGAAATTCCCCTACCCGAATCTGTTCCTCTGAATCAGCCCCAAACTGAAGGGTAAAACGATATTTTCCATCTTTTTTCACTATGCATCCCTCCGCCCATTATACGGTAGGACGAAGGGCGAGCTGTTTCCTTGCCAGCATTTCATATCCAATGGCATTCGCATTGGGAGATTCCACGAAATCTGCTTTTGCCACCAGACGTGAAGCCTCAAAAAACGGGCGGAGCAGGATGCTTCCCCCTCCGATAAACACGGCGGGATTTGCACGCAGGTCTACCTGTAGTTCACGAAGGCGGTTTAGAATATCGTTTGCATGCTGCTTTGCCGCTTCATAGATTGCCGTTTTAACATCATCCGGCAGAATAACACTGTTTTCCCCACGCAGTACGGCCGTGATATGTTCATCGCTAATCAGCATATCATGCAAAGCTCCAACCTTACGGATAATCTCATTATTCATCGTAATAATGCCCGTCTCAAGAGAACGGCAAAACTGGAGATCCGGTTTCCCGTTCTGAAGGAGCAGCACATCTGTCGTGTAACCCCCTACGTCAATAATAAAAATACGGAGCGTATGGACTACCAGGCTGCTCTGTGGCACTACGGCAGCATACGCCTGCGGGAATACCATGACACGGTTAATCAGCACTGCATAAGGCTTGTCCTTATATGCAAATTGAATCATTCCACGTTTAAAATAACTGGCAAACTTATCTTTCAGTATACCATAATGTTCGGGAGGAAGCCCAACTGCTAACTGGATCTGTTCCAACGGAGAATAACGCCCGGTCCGCTCCATTTCCTTTGCTATTGCAAATAAAGAGAGGATAAAGTAACGGTCATCACAGGTCTTGTCCCTCATATAGCTCAGCCTCTGCCCGCTCAATGTCCAGAATTTCCCATCATACTCCAATATCTCTTCTGCCATGGGCGGCCTGGCCGCATGCTCGGAAAGGCCGGAGACAAACGAGTCGTTCGGTGTCTTTATGGCATAATTGCCATGATCAATGGATACCAACATAATGAAACCTCCTATATTTCAAATATTTTCTATACTTATGGAAAAAAGCAGTTCTCCATAATCAGATATGCTATATTCCAGGAACCGCTTCGCGAACCCTGTCATTAGATGGACGGCGCATTTGCGCCTTTTATGGAAATCTGCTTTGCAGATTCCCATAAGCTATATAATCATTACACTGTTTAATATACGCATTTACAACTGAAATACGCATTATAAAAAAGAAATGCAAAAAAGAACGAAGCTTAACGCCTCGTCCTCTTGAAATCAATAAAAGTCATATCCTTTCCAAAAACTCTGCCGGCTTTATGGCGGCTACTTTGCTCTCTCTGAAATCCCTGATGTTTCTGGTTATAATATATTCCGCCCTGATGTGGGAAGCGCAGGCGCTCTGAACCGCATCCTCATAATCCTTAAATTTCATGCTGGCTGCTTTTTTCAAATCATCCGCCTTTAGGTCGGCAATCGTAAAAATCAGGGAAATACTGTTCAAAATCTCCTTCGTCCTTTCTGCATCCAATTCCTTTCGCATAATATATATGATATTGGGAATCGACAAGGCAGACACTACACCAGTAATCTTTTTGACCTCACAAAGCTTCCAAACCATAGCAGAATCCTTGTAAAAATCGTCCCGTTTGCACAAAACGTCAAGAATAATGTTTGTATCAATCAGTATTTTCATATTTGCCCATACGCTCCATTCTGATCTGTTTCTCGTCATAATCCCCTTTCAGCACTCCGGTAAGTGAATCCGTGAGGAAAGAAACGCTTCTATCATAGGAAACCAGGCGGGCAACCTCTTTTCCATTCTTTACAACAATAACCTCCCCGCCGGCTTGTGCCATCTGCAAGTATTTTCCAAAATTATTCTGTACTTCTGTTGCTGTTGCTGTCATCATAATGCTTCACCTTCCTTTTATACAAATATCTTCCTATGCCAATATATTGTTTGTTCTTTCTTTTCCCTAATATTATTATATTTATTTTTCCCTAATCAGTCAAGAAATTAGCTAACTTCTATACGTGTTATTTTATCCAAAATTCCTATTCTGATTCATACGCAAATTCTCCATAAAAAAAGAACGAAGCCAACAAAGCCCCGCCCTCTTTTCGTTACTGTGTCTGCCTTTGAAGGCAGCATTCCCAAATGTAGTCATCAAGTCCTTTATAACGCGGATCCCACAGATAAGTTCCAAATGTAAAACCCATATTTCCAAGAAGCTGCAGTAAGCTGTTATACCCGTTCTGCACATGATGATTTGTTGCAAAATCCATATCAAAAGCTGTCTTGATTTCCAACAATCCTTCATTTCTTAAATCCTCAAGCGTCATCTGCAGCTGTGTCAGAGAATTTACGCCTGGTACTGCCAATACTGTCATCCCTGTCAATGCATGAATCACATCCGCTTTCATCGGTCCTTCCGTCAGCAGCATCGTGGACTGTAACGCTCCTGCAAGGTGCGTCCAGCCTTCCGCCCTGCATCCATCCTCCATTTCCGTGCTGGATACCCAGCGGAATTTCCGTCTGCTGACATTATCCCTTCGTATCTGCAAGCCTTGAATCCTTCCTATCCGGTCTCTGACTGGAATCAGAATACCCCTTTTCTCATGGATAAATGTCCACGCTCCACTTTTGTCCCTGTAAAAGCCTGGAACACCAGCAAGGTGCAGGCCATCCGACTGCAGCTGTTTTGCAATCGCTGACATACCTACAACTGGCGTCGTTTTATATTCCAGAAGTTCAACATCCTGTTCCGTCAGTCCGCGGTTCATAAGGTTTTCTTTGTGGTCTGCCGCCAATGACAGCTTATCAAGAAGCGCCGTATAGACGCTGTTCCGCGATTCAATGTCAGCAAGCGGGCATTCTTCTTTCTGCTTTTCCACAATGTTCTTCTTCGGACGGACCATAAGCTCTGGAGGTCCAATCCGTTCGACCAGTTCTTTTCTGACCTTATCCCGCGACGCTCCTGTGTAAAGTGCATATAAATCAAAAATACCTCCGGATATCCCACATCTCGGACAGCGAAACACTTCTTTTTTCAGATTGATATTTAGATGCTTTTCTCTCGGATTTTCGTCACAGCAGGGGCATTGTATGTAATACGAGCTTCTGCCTGCTGTCGGCACAGGCAATCCAAGCAGCGAAACAATATCCCACATGTGAAATATCTCCATACGTCCTCCTTTCCTTAACCTCGGCCGAATGCCCTCGCTTACGCTGGGTTGCTAAGCGCCAGTGGCGCTTGTTTAGCAACGACCGGAACGTAGTGCAGACCAGACTCTGGCCATAGAGGTATCCCTTGCAGGTTTCCGGGGATGGCAGGATGCCATCCCCATATCTGTGATATTATATTAGGCAGTAGCCTGCTGCGCTGCATATTCGCAGATAAACCGCGCTGCCGCGCTGATTTCTTCATCGCCCTTGAATTTTGTGGCAACCCATGTGACTGCCCCAGGATCCAGCGGCAATACCTCACCGAGCGTTTTACCACTGAACTTTGTAATCGGGCAGGGCTTTGCCATAGCCTGCTGTAGCTTTTCCTCCTGCGTCAGCTCCTTGGGAGGCGTAGGCATCGCCGTGTATTCCTCCTCTTTGGGATGAGGCGGCTGCGTCTGGTTCGGTCTGGAGGACTGCGGCGTTTGATTCTCTGCGCCATTTTCTGCCATACCCAGTTCATCGGGCGCATTCTCCTCAAATTCTTCGCCTGCCATGGCAAACTGCAGTCCAAAGCCGGCATTGCGGAGCGCTATCCCGACCGCAGCCGTCTGTGCCCATTCCCTTGGGGACACGGAGGGCTTGTCTGCAAGATAGCCCCTGGATGCCGTTGCTTCCGCAAGATAGGCTTCCGCAGGATCGCTGTACTTGGGGTATACCCTGGCGGTAGCCACAAAGCAATCCTTTGCAGGAGTAACCTGAACCGCTATTTTCCCTTCCGGGTACTTCATCCGAAACCACGCCATCTGAATCATGACAGGGAGACGTTTCCGGGTCTCTCCTGTATTCAAATCCGTATAGTCCACCGCAAACGGAGCCGGGTCAAACCCTGACACCTCATTGATTTTTTCAATCATGGCGTGCATTGCCGCCTTATCATTCGAGTTATTCTGACTCATAACAAAGCCTCCTTATAGATTGATATTATTGTAAGTGTTCCGATACTGCATCCAAACAGGCAGGATCGTATTGATATACTGGCTGATACAGGATTTATACTGCTCCTGCGTACCAGCAGCAAAGCTGGAGAAACGCTTCCTCCCATCCTGGACAACGCTTTCAAAAGATGTAAGCGCTGTCTCCTGTTTCTTTTTCCCCTCCGCATCTGTTTTCAGCCCGAACCTTCTCTCTGTCAGTATGAAGCGCACATAGGCGTCCACAAGCTGAAAGTGGTACCCCATGACACGGGTGTCCATGGTAATTGGGGCTGATTTGCAGAATGCCTGGAACGTCTCCAGGACACAGACCCGGTAATTCAGTTCCTGCATCTGGAGCAGCTCTTCCGGCGGAAGGCTGTTCTCGGAAATCTGGGACTGGATGATGGATTGCTTCTCACGGTATTTGTCTAAAATTGTAGCCATTGTTAGCTCCTTTCTTTGATATTGCCCATATTCTTTCGGTATAAAGGGACACTTTTTCGGTGTTTCTTTGTCAGATCAGCTCCTGCAGCCGTTGAGCCAGGCAGGTGCCTCGTTTCTCAGTATCAGTTTTCTTGATGGCAATACAAAGCGCACGTTTTTCCCCGACGATAGCCACACGTTCTTTTCCCCTGGTGATTGCCGTATAGATAAGCGGCCTTGTCAGCATATTGTAATGTGCGCACTGCAGGTTGATGATAACGGACTTATATTCGGAACCCTGCGATTTATGGACAGTAAATGCATAGCCAAAATCCAACATATCCAGTTCTGCCGGTTCATACTCCTTCATCCGTCCATCGCCAAAATCCACCTGTACGGTTGTGTCTTCGCCACTGCCGGAGATATTTCGGATATACCCAATATCGCCGTTGTTGACGTCATCCTTGTTTTTTATCTGCATGACCTTATCCCCACAACGAAAAATACGTTTGCCGCGGATAATTTCCGGCTTTCCCAAACCACCTGGGTTCACCAGTTCCCGCAATCTTTCATTCAGGGCATTCGCCCCGGTTTCCGTTTTTTGGCGGTACGGCGTAAGCAGAGCTACGTTGTCAATGCCATACTTTTTTGTTTCCTGCAGATAAAGCTCTGCTATTTTCTCAGCCGATACCTGCATATTGGGGGATGGGATGAATTGAAAATCATCCCCGTATTCCAATGACGTATCCCCATGGCGAATCTTTTTTGCATTCGTTGCGATACGGCTTCCGGAATCCTGCCGGAACACTTTATCCAGCCTGACGACAGGAATGCGGCCGCTTGCAATGATTTCACTAAGTACCGCCCCAGGCCCGACTGAGGGCAGCTGGTCCGCATCGCCAATCAGGACAATCCGTTTCCCATACTCAATCGCCCCAAACAGAAAGCCTGCCAGATAAATATCCAGCATGGAAACCTCATCTACTAAGATCAAATCCGCTTCTATGATTTCCGGTTCCCCATAGCTGCCGTCTTCATCTGCAACCAGCCCAAGCGCTTTATGAACCGTCGAGGCTGTGCAGCCTGCCTGCTGCTCCATCCTCCTGGCTGCCCGTCCTGTAGGAGCGCTGCAGCAGATTGCAGCCCTCGGATACTGGCGCCGGTAAATGTCCAGAATTGCTTTCTGTATCAGGGTTTTGCCTGTGCCGGGACCTCCGGTAATTACGGACAGCCCTTGTGTCAGCGCCATTTTTACTGCATCGCGCTGTTCTGGAGCCAGTTTCAGGCCCATCAGCCGCTCCTCTTCATCCAACTCATCATCCAGATTCGTACAGATATTCTTTTTCCCTGTCCTCATCTGCTGGCAAAGCTGTTCTGCAAGCTGTGTTTCTGCATATGCATTTTTTGCCCGGTAAACATTCCCCCTGTATGACACCAGCTGGCCGCTGTATACAAGCCTTGCGGCGCGGTTTGCAGCCATTTCCTCTGTGAGCTGTGGCGTATTCAGGATTTTCAGACACGCTTTTATAAACGGATGCTTCTCCATACACAGATGGCCTTTGCTTTCTGCATCCACCAATGTAAACAGCAGCCCTTCATCCACACGTTCAGTTGACAGCAGATTAACGCCCATGTTCATGGCAATTTTATCCGCTGTTTTAAAGCCAATACCGGTCATCTCGCAAAGTTGGTACGGATGGTTTTTGACAATCTCCATCGCCTGGTTTCCATATTTCTTATACAGCTTCACTGCACGGTTTGGCGTGATGCCATGCGGCGCAAGGAAAGCAACCACATCGCGTGCGCCCCTGTTCTCAAGATACGAATCACATATTTTTCTCAGTTTGTCTTCACCGATACCGGGTATGGACAGCAGCCTTTCCGGCTCTTTATCCAGCACATCCAGTGTACGGAGGCCAAAAGCCCTATAAATGCGTTCGGCAACCTTCGGGCCAATGCCTTTGATTTTACCGGACGACAGGTAAGCAATAATCCCTTCCTTGGATGGGATTAGTACCTCGTCATAGCTTTCAACCTCAAACTGAAGCCCGTGGTTCTGATGCCTGCTCCAGTGTCCCTGCATCTCATAACGCAAGTGGTCTGCAACCGGCAGGCAGTATCCAACTGCCTTTACCTGCGTAAGAACCTGCCCCGATGCATCCTTGATTTTCTCACAAGGGCGGTACAGGGCAATCATGTAGCTACCCGGATCTGCTTGCGCCGGATTCGGCGGATAAATCATTTTCTCAAATTGGCATAACAAATTCTTTACTCCTTTCTGCGGAATATTGTGCATAAAAAACTCCCAAAGGCAGCATTGCCGCACTTCAGGAGCTGTTTATGAACCGCAGCGCATTCATTTGAGCATCGCTGCATTTTCAAGATACGTTACCGGCGTGGAAAATCCCATGACATAGTTTTCACGGTCAAGCTGCACACATTGTTGATTACCTCCATGTTCCATAATCTCCTTCTGCACTTCAGGATAAAGACCTTCATCAAAAACCACCATAGGCATCTGGAACCAGGCAGCATATGCAATCTCTCCCTTCATCCCGCTGCTGAGACGGTTTCCACAAATGAGGATAATCTCACTGTTTTCCAAAAGGGAAAGCCCAAAGTTAAGAGCCAGGTCTCTCTCTGACGGAATCCTGTCGCACAAAAGCATTGGCAGATAAGCATGCGGCGCCCTGGCGTACATCTCCATTTTTTCAAAGGCGTAATACATATACGCCCTTGCCGAATGCATATTGCGGAGAAAATCAACATCTTTTTCTGCGCTGAGTGGTGAGCATATATAGGCACGTTTTCTGCACCTGCCATTTTTCAGGAACTGCATTTCCAAACGCTGTTCCCAGTTCTCAGTAAAAATAGTTTCCATAAGCATTTCCTCCATTAAATCGGCTGTACCGATACTTTCACTTTCCTGCTTTCCGAAGCCTTTAGGACATCCGCATATACGGTCGGATATTTTTCCTTCAAGGCCTTTGAATCCGGTCGGCGGGTAGTTTTGGTGATGAAATCAATCAGCAGCTTATCTGTGGTGGTTTCCAGAACCCCATGTTCATGCTCCTTCATGACTTCAGCAATTCGCACGCTATGTGCCTCAATCTCCTTTTCATATGTTCTAATTTCTCTGTTGCAGTCTGTAACCTTACCCTGAAGCTGCGCAATCTTACGGAGCGCAGGCTCATACTTGTGCGAGAATTCCACTGTGGGCAATCCCCCCTGGCTTGAGCCGTAAATCCGTGCAAGTGACTGCAGTGCAAGTTTTGGCGCCACGTCTGCCATAGTAGGCGGCTTATCATTTTCCAGGCTCCAGATCCATTCCTCCAGGCGCTCAAATATCATATCCTCCTTTGCCCTATCTCGGACAATTTCCGGGAGAGCTAAATCATTGTCCGGGTTATTGCCCCAGACCGCTGAAAAAGCGCCGATATCCACATCCGCAACTGCAAGATAGAAACGCAGCTGAAACTCATAATGCAGCGGGATTGCATCATCCGCCCATTCGTCCGCCTTATGGTAGGTACAGCTTTTGCACTCTAAAATTCCTGGCTCGCCGTCTGACTTCCGGGTAAACCTGCGGTCAAAGTTTGCAAGCGCATATGGATGGTCTGCATGTTGGTAAAGATGTGTGTCCTCTGTCACGGCATTTCCTGTTTTCTGCCCATACCAGTATGCGGCAATCGGCTCCAGCAGGTGTCCCATCATCAGCTGATTGGAATTGCTTTTGGCTGCCGGCTTCATACGGCCTTTCTTAATCAGCCACAGTTCCATGGGTGTTGTCCACGGTGAAACTCCAAAAATAGCTGCCACATCGCTTCCACCGACTGTATAGGGAATATCTCCTTTTGGGCCATGCATACGGCACTCCAGCCATCTGTCATTGGTCATTCCTGCAGTATCACATAATATAATCGGTTTTGCCATCAGTAACTCACCGCCTTTGCAAGATCGAAATCGCCCCATTTAAAGGTAAGCGCACGGGCCATATTCTCCTCGACAACAAGGAGCTTGCTTTCTGGCGTATTCTCAGTCTTGAGAATAAAAGGAATCTCCTGCATGGCGAGGAACACATCATGTGCCGTTGCCGTCCCGCCGCCATAAGCCATCTCAAACATAGCGATTGCCTCAACGGCTGCTTTTTTCGGCAGACTCAATTTCTTACAGATACGAGTCATTGCATTGACCGGATAATCCAGATGCACCTCCAGCAGTTTCTGCAGCTTGGCAATGGAATCGCCAAACTGGGCAAAAAGCTGATCAAGCGCCGCGTCAAAATCGCTGACTTTCTTCTGGTGCCTGTGGTCTACAGCAATGCAGCCTCCAATATGGATTGGGTGCTGCCCGCCGACCAGCAATGCCGATACCTTTGCTGAAGCGACACCTGTATCCGAAGTGATAAAACGGATACCCGGCATCAGCTTATCCGCCATCGCCGTTTTTCCCTGGGATGCCAGAAGCTTTGTATAGGCTCCCAGCAGATCTTCTTTCTGATCTGGCATTTTCCATGAAGCGCTGACCAGAGAATGATCACAATAACCGCACTCATACTCATTTCCGGGGAAGCGGGCATCCAGCTTTGCCTTTAGCGTGCCCAGCAGCTCATTGATCGGAAGGATCGAATAGTCTGTCGAATCACCGGAGTGTACAGCTGATACCTTTTCATCACGGATTAGAAGCAGGGCTGAAGATGAATAAAGCTTCAAACAAGCATTCAACACCTCAGCCAGCACACTGCGGCTGAGTTTCGGCAATGCCGTGCCTCCGATTTTCGCCCGGTCAAGCAGGCTCTTATTAGCTGTCATGCGCAATGGATAAAGATTCCCATTGACGCGCATGGCAAGCCCAAGGTTAGATGCTGTATCTTCCACAGCATCCAGACTGGTTCCCAGCGCGAATGCAGATAGATTTCCATAAAGAGGGGAAGCGGCATCCAGAGGCTCTATCTGCAGCTCATCAACTCTGCAGGTAATCCACTGGCTTTTCTTCGTCTGCTCATCATGGTAATCATACATCGCACTGTAAGAACTAAAGGTTGTAGAGTAGTTGTCCTGACAATTTTGCATAATACATGCTCCTTTCATTTTTTTGACGGATTTACCGCCTTGATATCCGTGCAGGAAACCTGCCCGGTGTCGCGATATTCGCCAGATAGAAATGCAAGCATTTCTTCCTGGATCATGATTCGCGTATATAACAAAAACAGGCACCCCAAAAGGACTGCCTGCTTTGTGCCAAAATAAGGCCGGAAAACAAAAAAAGTGCCATCCGCTAAAAAGCAAATGACACTGTGAAACTTCTGTTAAACTGTTTTTGGCTAAAACCAAAACTGATACTGATATATGCATTATAACAGAATTCATCACAATCGTCAATCCGTCCGAAAACGAAAGGTGCCGGGTTTACTGCTGCTTATTTTCAGGATTATGTCGGTTTATCTGTAACAAGCACATCAATACTACCCCAACCATACTTCCTATCATAATCCCTGCAAAAAACCAAATAATATTCATCTCTATCCTGCCTCCTTCCTGCTGAAAATATAAAAAATGCCACCGTAAAGGCAGCATAGCATAACAAAATGAAAGGCAAAACATCCCGTTTCGGTTTATCTTGCCTTAACTCACTATCATAATTTTATAAAATGCTCTTCTGAAACAGAGCAAAAAACTAATACCAACTCGCTTTAATTCTGTTCGATAACTGATTCTCTCAAATTCTATAAATTCTTATTTCAAAAATGGAAAAAGCAGTTAATCATCAATGACAAACTGCCCTGAACCCTGTATTCGTTATAAGTGCCTGTCGGTATCCCTTGCACCATATATCAGGCGCCGGACCTCCATCACGTCACCAATCACCACATAATAGACAACATAATTTCTCACATAAATTCGATAATAAGGATGGTCACGCTTTTTTACAGAACGGTATGGCTCAAAGGCAACAGGATTATCCAACCTTTCCAGGATAGCAGACTCCACATCATCAATCAGCCGAAGCGCTGCATCCTCATTTTTCAAAACATTTGTAATATAATTCGCCGTATTGATCAAATCCTGCTCAAATATCGGCAAATACCGGAGCTGGTAAGGTTTATTTTCCATGCACCGCACCCCTTGCATTACGGAAGACTGTTTCATGGGAAAGCCTCTCTTCCGATATAGATGCCTGCCGGTCAGCTTCATCAAGTTTCATTTCAATACTGTCTGTCAGGCTTGCATACTCCTCCAGGCTTAAAACGACCATCGCACCATAACCGTTCTTTGTCAGGTAGACCGGCTCCCCATTGTTTACGATGGTCTCAATCTCCGGGAATTTATTCCTAAGGTCAGAAACGGGCCGAATCTGTATCATACTTAATCGCTCCTTTCTCATCATTATTCTATCCTAATTTTATCAAAATATTATCAAAAAGGCAATCTTTACTTCATGTTGATTTCAAATTTGTGGTTCGCCCGAAATGGTTTATTAAAATAATACAAATTCCTGCCATAGAACGACAAAAGGGATGCCGCAAAAGCAGCATCCCCCTATCTCCAGACTATGATAATCAAATATCCTCTGTAATTTTACGGAACACATCTACCCCAGGAATGACTCCAAGATATCTTCCATTGTCAAACCTGCAATGGATTGTCGGGGCGTCATCGACAGAATCTACTGTCCCTTTCGTCCCGGCTGGTATTGGATGCGGATCGTCCTTCATTTCAATCAACAGGATCCGAATTCCTTCCGGATATGCATCCTTATAAAATCTTCGATACGCTTCCAGGCTGTATTCAACAATCAGCTTTTCATCGCGCATGATTTCATAATCAAACCCACATTTCTTATCAAACGGATAAAACACGGGTTTCCGGAATCTCCGCTTCATGAGGTGTCCAGGGATAAGAATGCCGTCATCGTTATAATAAACGCGCTTTACCTCCATACTCATTTTCTCCTTAATTCGTTTTTGTACGCAGCTTCCAGAGCCCTCTGCCTGCATGCTGAAAATGCTCCGGATGGTACTGCAGTGTCTGGCGGATTTTCTCTTTCCACCATTTGTGTCCCTTAACCTTTTGGTATGGTTCAATCTGCCCATATAAATAGGTAAGGGGAACCGCCTCGTCACATTGTTCCAGGACAGCCGCCACCACATCCCGCCAGGTTGCCCCCGGAATATCACGTATGTCAGCCTGCTTTTTCTCCGAAATCAGGATCGGGCAGATGAGTGCATTGTCTTTCCGGACAATCATCACATATTCATGCAGAATCGGTATGAAAGAACCGCTGTACCTGGTTTTGTCCGAAAAGCAGTTGTGCTGCGCCTTGATAATAATGTTCTCCAGCGTCCCTGGCTTCACGATCTCTGCCAGCATACTGTAAAGCCGGCCTTTCTTCTTGATGTCGCCCATCAGGACTGCCATCCGCCCGCCTTTTTCCATAGAAGCATACTGCTTCATCATGGCATAGTTCATTGCCCCGACGAAGCTTTCCCAGTCCGTTATACGGGACAGGTCAGACTGCTTTGGATCATACCCATACCGGCTCTGGACCTCCGACGCATTATACATGACATCTGAATAGGTCACGATATCCCAGTATGGAGGGTGCCAGAAGATAAATTCCGGCCGCTCCGGTATTTCACAGCTCATGATATCAAATCCGCTGTGCAGGTCGTACAGATGGCTGCTGATGCCTAGCCTGTCCGCAGCCGCTTTCGTTGTCCCGCTCCCGCACATATAGTCGCAGACTTCCTGCGGGCGGAAGAAGCCAAGCAGATCCTCAACCAGCTTCGGTGAACAATTCCCGCGGTAACGGTTATTGCCGCCCTCCCCGCGTTCCGGATAGGATACAATGCTGGTAAGCGGCCTTGATTCGCTTTTTTCAGGCATAATGCCACCTCCATTTCATATTTCATTTTGACGGTTATACGCATTTTTCCTGCAGGCGCGCAGAGCCGGTTTTATAAAGCTCCAGTGGAATCCATTTTCCATCCTGCAGGACACAGTCATTTGCTGTGCAGTAAATGAGCGGCGCCACATCCGGATTCTCCAGACATTCCGGCGTGATGTACAGCCCAAGATGCTTCCTATAGAAAGGCTCCAGGCCGTCAAGGATCTTCTCCCGCAGCGTCCCGATAAGGGAATCAAATTCATCTATGTCCTGATGGGAAAAAGCCGCTTTGGAAAGCAGCTTTAAAATCCCACAGCGTTCAATCGTCCCATTGATGACAGCGGCTGCCTCATCAAGATAATCCTCGTGAATACGGATACCGCAGAGAGCCGTCCGCTTTGCATAGTCCGATGCAGAACGCTTAATGCTTACGCATAACGTGTCATAACCTTTTTTGTACTTTGTCTTCAGCACGTCAAGGGGAACCTTCTCCCGGTTATGCTTCAGGGTTGTTAAGAGTTTTGAAAGTTCCTCCCTAAGCAGAGCCGTTTCCTGATCCTGTGTTTTATACATGGCGTCTTCTTATCCCCCATTCTCGACCGACTGATAATCTATGTCAATCGGCTCGTCTGTCAGAACCGGGATGTACTTTTTAAAAATCCCGGCAACCTCCTCTCCCGTCTTTATTTGTTTTTGATTTGCCAGATTCCATGGGTAATCCGGGCCAAACAGCAGATAATCTTTTCCATCAACGCTGTCACAAGCCTCAAGCCGGACATTTTCCGCCTCCAGAATCACTTCTTTCAGAATAGTGGCCAATCCGAGTCTGAAATCCTGATCGAACTCCATATAGTCGTCATAATCCGGATCTGAAACCCCACATTCATCCAGCCATTCCTGAATATTCTTCTGCAATACCGGCGCCATTGCCAGCAAGTTCTGGATACGCTCCACAGAATGCTCTCTGATGTCGGAGACGCATATGCCGTACCCATAGGTATGCCAAGATGTATAGCTCATACAATTACCCTCCTACTCTATGTCAGGCTGTAAATCAACCCAAAGACAGCACTCCCTGCATTTTTTTGTGCCGTTTCCAACACAAAGGGGATAGGGATTATCTGTTTCCGGCTTATAGCAGTCTGGTTTTTCCAAATACTCATTTACCAATTCGTGTGCAACCTCTGACACAGTTTCCCAGTAAGATTCCCAGTAGTGGTCATTCTTACCAAGTGCATTTTGAAGCCTCTCCGGGAACCGTGGGTCATGAACCATCCGTCCATACTTCTCATCTGTAAGCTTTGCAATTTCATCCCAGTCTGACACCTGGGAAACAAAATCCTCAAGCTGGCAGGAGGCTTTATGAATCTCAGCAAGCTCCCTCACAAACCGGTTGGACGCGCAAAGTTTTTGGGCAATGATTGAAAGCGAATAATGGTTTTCGCAGTGTTCCCCGTCAATGTAGCATTCATAGGAATCTGCAGTGGAATGCACCACGAAATTCCCATAACCGGCCCACTGCGGAATACATCCGTTTTCCAATTCTTCCTCTAATTTCTGGACCAATAGGCGCTTGGCATCGTCGAAATCCGTATACACTTTGGAAGAACTGCCATGTTCGCCTTCTACCGCCCAATCTTCTGCCAGGATGAATACCATTGGATGATGACGGCATTCTTTCAGGTCATCAAGCGGGCATATCATTTCCGGCGCCATGATAACCAAATCCAAAATAATATCGTCAATGGTCTTTGGATTCTGGTACAATTCCGAAAACCTCTCCTCCAGCTCTTTTACATCGTAAGGAATCACCGGAGGTTCAAAGGAGCAATAAATATCCGGCGTTTCATTTTCCGTATCTTTATCCCCACCGTCACGGATTTCCGTAATGCTTCCATACAAGCCTTCATATTCACTTTCAGGCGTACCCACAATGGATGCGCCAATCACATAAGTAACGCCTTCATACTCAAATTCAGCGCCAATTCGATTTATAATCATTCCGATCCCTCCCTTAAATATGATAGTCCACGCCTACGAGGACATCCTCGTCTTCCAGACTATCAATGTACTCGTCTATGCGTTCCGGCCAGTCAACAGGAACAGCGCCGTTATTTATCCACTCAAAGTCCTCTCTGTTAAACCAATTGTCTGCGTCTACGATATCGTGGACATATACCGGATACTTCCGATTATCAAGGATGTCATTCCGTTTCAGATAATCCTCAACTGCCTCACCCTTGAAATACTCCATTTCTCCATGATAAAAAACGCCTTGAGGGGTAATGGCTCCTCTGAAGCCTTCCTCATACTGGCCCGTAACAAATATTTTCTCTAATTTTGAGAAACGCTCCCTGGCTTTTTTCTCGCGCCACTCGCGCATTGCCTGCCACTCAATATCCTTTTTCTTAGCAGCACATACCCAGATATATCCTTCAGGCGCAACGGATTCATAATCCTCATTACACCAGCTGCGTTCGCCAACCGAATAATCGGTACACGAATCTTTGACTAAAAACATCTCCGGCCATCTGCCGCCGATTTGATACCAGTCCCACATAGCATTAGGATTGTAAATGAAGCCATAGCCTCCATGTTCCTCATCATATGAAAATCCGCGCCCGTTTTCCGCATAATCTGCAAAGCTGGCATACAGCTTTTTTCTGGGATAATCAGGCAATGCCCTCATACGCTTAGCCCTTTTTGTCCGCTTTTCATGTTTTAATGGACCGGCTTCTCTCTGAAATACCTTTCCATTCCGGATCACGAAACGCCCCCATAAAGGATATCCGTTTGCTTCGACAATCTTTCCTTGCGCAAGCTTGATACAATCTGCTGTTGAATTATACTCTTTGCGCAGCTCCTCCGTGTAATCTTCAAAAGACAGGTATTCCGGATTTATCGGATCTGCAGAATAAAAATCCATAATCCCAACAATTTCACGATTGACTGCTCTTGCAAATGAAGAACGGAGATTCTTTAACTCCTCCATGTAAACGCCTAACATAATATTGTCTTTTTCCGCGTCTTTTCTTGCTTTTAGCTCTGCAAGCACAGCCGCAATTTCTAAATCCTTTGCTTTATCCTCTTCTATAGTAATAGGAGCTTGTACAGCTGCCAATGTTCTAAAATGCATCTCTATTTTCCTTTCTTGAAGACAGAGATGGGCAACTGTATTTTTAGCTGCCCATCTGTCATATTTTTATATTTTGATGTTGTTATACCCATAATGCCGTTCTTCCATATAGGACGGCCCCAGTGGGCAGCTGGCTCAAATCAGGGAATCCTCCCCGCATTCTGTCATGCCGTCAGGTAGTGAATGTTTCTTTCTGCGGCACGGACTATAGATAAATACTCCGGTATCAGCTTCCGCACTTCTTCCTGTGCTTCATCCCCATAGTAATCGTTATAGCTTAGCATGATGCTGTCCGCCGGAAGGATCGTTGCGCTGCGCGTAGGATCATAGACACACGCAGACGGCTTGAATTCAGCCGTAACCATGTTCCTGCCCTTCTCGTCATCCAGATACACCATCTCCCTGCCCTCTTTATTGAACATATCCAAACGGCAGTTGTTTGATTTCATGACTGTCCCGTCATTGAAATGAAGGGTAACATTATAAGCCGTTTCCCTGGTGTTGATGATATTAAGGTCCTGGATCACCGTTTCAAATGCGCCTCCCATACTAAGCTCGAACGCAATCGCCCTAAGGCAGTCAAAGTTCAGCGCCACTTTCTTGGAAAACAGGATTACCTTCTGGATTTCACTGACATACTGTGTCCCAAGCTTATCTGTAAGGTATTCCATGATTTCCTCCGAGGAGGGATATTCAAAACGGAAATGGTAATGGAACCGCCCAGGACGGTTTACCAGATAGTCATTCAGCTTACGCAGGCTGTTACAGGTAATGATAAAAAGTTTTTTCCCCTGGGATGTCCCATCAAACAGGCTCAAGAGCCTGGACTGCGGATCCCCTCCATTGTCTCCGGAGCTGGCGCTGCCAAAGGTTTTGTCAAACTCATCAAACAGAAAAACAGCCTCCTGCTCAATAGACTCAATGTATGAGGCAATACCAGGAATAAACTGGTCAATAATGATGACAGGATATCCATCTTCCACAGCCTTTGACGCCAGTATCCGGGCAAAAAGGGATTTCCCAATCCCCTTGTCTCCGCTCAAAATAACGCCCAGGTTCCGTTCAAATTTCGTAAATGCCTGGAACACCTTGTCTGCTTTCTCCGGATGGATGCCGTAGACCTTTTCCTTTACTGCAAGGTCTGTGCGCGTCTCCAGAAAAAATCCGGACATCTTTTCAAAACGGACGGTATAGGTTTTCGCCGGCAGCCTGTCATAAGCCTTGAGCGAGTCGTCATAAATTTCATATCTTTTTCCAATACTGATTGCCTTCATGTTTTTATTCCCTTTCTTTGTTGTTTTATTATAAGTTTCTTTTGATTTCCAGGTGGGGCGGGATCTGTAATCTCCCCCTGACCTGTCATACCCGTATATGCCGCTTGACCACACTGGTCAGCTTCGTGGGCAGCTGGTTCAGGTCGGTAATGTCCAAAAAGGAATCCCCGTAAATCCGTTCGATATTTTCCTTATCGCTGCCGATAGCAGCCGCAACAAACAGGATGCCTTTCCGCTGGTATTCCTGCTTAATGCCGCGGAGATCTTCTTCTGCTGCAGAGCCGCCGTATCCTGAATCTGCCGGCTGTCCGTCCGAAACCAGCATCAGTATCTTCACTGCTTCCGGCCGTTTGGAAAGCTGTTCCGCCACAAACCGCAGGGCTGCGCCGTCACGGTTGCTTCCGCGGGCGCTGATGTCCATGAGCCGGTACTTATCGTCATGGTCAAAGCCCTCAAACTCTGCATAAGAATACAGCTCCACTGTGTCATATCCGGTGGAATGTCCGTAAACCATTACCGGGATATCAAGGCTCTGGCAGAAGTCGTATAGGATGATCGCTGACGCTCTTGCATAGGCGATGCGGTCACAGGAACACATGGAACCCGATTCATCCAGCAGCAATCCCACTGCCAGCTCCGGAATTTCATTTGGCAGGCTGTTCTTATAAAACACCTTGCCGTCATTCCGGCACAGGGCATGCGCATCTAAACGCCTTCCCATAATCAGACCGGTCTGCTTTCCTCCACGGCGGTTTTCCCTAAGCTGTTTGACCAGGCTTTTCTGCAGCTGGCGCGAGATATTGATTAACGGCGCCGATATCATATCGTACTGATCCGTCAATTCCTCATCCACACTGGAAATCCGGTTGATCCGGATGCTGACGCCGGCATGGATATTTCCATAAGAAATATTCTGCGCAACATCATTCAGTTCCTGGATGCGTTCATTCTCCAGCTGCTCGCAGGCCGCCCTTTCTGCCATTTTATCCAGCATACGCTCAATATCGGCGGCAGCACGGTCATAATGCTCCCGTTCGTAAGACTCATTCTTTTCCGTTGTTCCTCCGAGCGGCTCGGAAAGGGACTCTGTCTGCTGATAGGGGATTCTTCCGCCTTCGCTTTCCGTCGTTTCCTGTTTCCCGGAATTTGCCCCGGAGCCACCAACGCTGCCTTCGGATTCCTCTTGAGTTTCAGGTTCAGCCTCTCCAGACTCAGATGGATTTTCTTCATTTTCCGTCTCAGTCTGGGGAGAACTTCCATCCTCCTCTTTTGGTTCTTCCTCTTTATTGCTTTCCTCTGCATCTTCCTGCGTTTTTGCCCGCGCGCCTGCCGTTGCCGAAGTTTCAGAACTTCCGGATGCCTCCGGTACCGGCGTACTGCTTCCTTCGCCCATCTCAGATCCACCTGCAATTGACTTCAACACTTCAGCCATTGTTTCACCAATGCCTGCAGGAGAGCCTGCCGCTGCGGCATCCGCCTGACGCTTCTTGCAGATTTCACAGAATTCTTCTATGTATTCCCAGCAGCGTACCAGGATCAGATTGACAACATGTAATCTTTCTTTTCCGGATTTGCTCATCAGTGCGCTGTCAATGTCTGGAATCAGCTTGAATACTGTCTGGATCCGCTCATCACTGAGAGGCTCGTCGCCATACTTGATCTCACCGAATTTTGCATAGGACAGCAAAACCTGCAGGATGCTTTCAAAAATATGCCTGCTGCCGTCATCCTCCTGCTCAATTAACTGCGTTACCGTTGGAATCGATGCAAAATGCTGTTTCCGCAGTTCTTCCAGGCCATATCCAATCGTACCTGGAAAGTTCGTCAGGACACGGTTTTCAATGTACCCGTCTTCGATGACATTTGAGATTTGGTGTGCGATGAACTGCACTGCCTCCAGGCTCTTAGTGTCTGTTTTGACATAATCCCAGAACGCCCTTTCTTTTCCTGCATCTGCGGATGTCTTCAGATCCGGCGGATAGGGGTACCATTTGTATCTTTCCAGATAATTGGTATGGGTCTGTGCGGCAAGGAAATCCGTATATAGGACATGCCCCAGCTCATGCGCAAACGTACCGCACACAATCTGGTAGCGGTTCTCCCGCCCCCTTACCTTCGTGACCATTGGGTTCCCCGAATTGATACGGATGTACATATTGTCCGTCGCCGCCAGGAACGGG
This sequence comes from Schaedlerella arabinosiphila, assembly GCF_003885045.1. GTDB lineage: Bacteria > Bacillota > Clostridia > Lachnospirales > Lachnospiraceae > Schaedlerella > Schaedlerella arabinosiphila. Next base: position 1,986,716 of record NZ_RHJS01000002.1, read on the forward strand.
TCCTTCGGCTTCCAATACAGGTTAACGCGCACACGGCGGTTATAATGATATCGCCGTGTCTGCGCTGCCGCCAAATCTTCAAAGTGTCCCGCAAGAATACGGGACGAGAAGAACTGGCGGTCAGTAATTTTGCTGCGCTTCTCATTGAGGCGCTGCTTCACAAGTTTGTGATTCACCCTTGCCATATAGGGTAATCCTCCTTCCTATTTGTTTTATACTGCCGCTTTCTTTCTTGGCGGCGCAAATATCGGTTCCAGTACGGTGCTGATCAATGCCTCCCGGTCCATTTCATCGGCAGTCGCTTTGCTGATAATCGTGTAAAGCGCCGAGTGGTAGACATCCCCGGTAATCTCAGAACTGATAATCCAGTCAATCAGGCTCCGCATTCCATAAGAGCCGTCTGTAATACTGTTCTTACGGCAATACTCCGCCATATCATTTACCACCTGCACCATCTGGGATACCTGATATTCGTCCGTCGCGCCGGTAACTGACATGGCACGCTGGACCATTACTTCCGGTTCCGGCAGCTCCACATCACGCACCAGGCTCATTCTGTCCAGGACGGACTGGTTCATGCCACGGCATCCTTCATAGCTGGTATTTGTTGTCACTACAACCACTGCGTCCGGATGGCGTTCAATCATCTCGCCCGTGGGCAGGGTAATCGTACCGGACTGCTCCAAGAGGGAGTTCAGGCCCACCAGCACACCGGGCTGCACAATCGTGGATGGCTCCTGAATCTCAATCACATATCCGTTTTTCAGAGCCTTGATAAAATCCGTTTCCACATAACTGTAGGTCTGCCCGCTGCTTTTGGAAGCCTCATCCCGCTTTGAAAGCGCACGCACCTTTTCCGTCACCTTGTCCAAAACAATCCGCATACAATCCTGTGAGGTTGCCGCAGGGTTCTCCGTTCCGGTCAAAGCCTGGTAAACGCCTGACGGGTCATAGTCCATATCATCCAAATCCGGAAGTCCCATCAGCTTGGACACATTGGCGTAATTCACGCCGCCCATGCTTTTTAAGGTTTCCTTCTCCTTATCGAGCTGTGCATCGCCGGTTGACGCTGAATCGGAATCCGGGAAAATCATACCGACAAAATCGAATATTTCCGTACCGGCAGAGCAGGTATATTTCATGTAAGGCAGATGAAGCCCGGAAGCAATCGCTTTGGCTCCCATTGTCTTACCGGTGCCTGCCGGCCCGCGTAACAGGAAATTACGCATCTGCATGGATCTGCCCGTTGTTGCCTGTGCATGCCGGCAGATGTCCACAACCTCCTGCGGAATGATATACCATTCCGGGAGCTTCGGGACAAGGCTCTCCTCCACTGCGTTTAATGCCCTTTTATGAAGCCCATACTTACCGACGAAGTCCTCATGCTCCACAAGGGAAACCGCCTTCTTGATTGTTGCCGGCCCGGTCTTGGCAAATATGGTAAATTCGCCTGCCGATACGCTGGTCGGTGCAAACGCCCCAGAATCCAACTGCGCCTGTGAAACGCGCATCAGGTTACCCGACTTGTCCACGCCCACCTTGATATGGGCGGAACACGCAGGATCCTTGATCCGGCGGTAAGCATTGTCGCACAGCATGGCCATGCATTCCGTGGCCTTCGCCATATCTGGATACCCGCTGTGAAACTGGTCGTAATACTGCTCCAGATTTTCCTGGAACTCATCATCCCCCTGCAGGATCGGCATCAGCGCCATCATGACGGCAGCCCCGTCACGGCCGGAAGCGTTCAGCGTATAACTCTCAAACACCTCCGTGTTCTTATCGTAAACGCTTGCCGTCACCGAACCCGAATTGCTGTCATAAACGACCAGATGGTAGGCATCCGGTCCCATGGAGGATTTGTACTCTGCCACAGTCCGGTGGTCAATCACGCCGACCGCGCCTTCCCCGCTGCCATTCATACAGCGGCAGACTGCATGCACTGCTTTTATGACCGTAGCGCAAAGCGTTGAAGCCGTGCTTCCATCCCCATATTTAGAAGAAACCTTGACTTTTTTGTTGGTAATGGTATCAAAAGGCTCCGGGAGCGGACGGCTGTAGTTAAAAATATTGTTTATGGATACACTCATATTTCATTTCCTTTCTGCATTTCATTGCGTAAGATTGATTTTGATTCCTTCCGGCACACAGCAGGCATCTTCCAGGCCAGCCCTGACAAGCTCGCCACAGACATCCTCCCAGCTCTCTTTCGCTGGAAGCTCATCCGCATAGATCAGCAGTTCCGACAGGTTCTGCCCAATCGCCTCGTTACACCGTGTGTTCAGCTCAAATATGTGCGCCTCCGCCCATTCAAAGGCGATAAGCTTTAAGCTCTCCTTTTCATTTTCTCCAGGCTGCTCTGGCTCTTCCGGTTCCGGCTCTGGATTAGCTGGCTCTGCAGCCGTTTCATATTCGATGCCCAGAACCTGAAGATTGTGGATATTGACCTTTGCCCGTCGGTACCCGCCCGCACGGTTCAGCAGCACAAACAAATCGGCGCCCGTTTCAAACAAGGCTTTCGCATTAGGCGCTTCCCATACCCATCTCGCCTCCGGATACTCAGCTGCAACCAGCTCAGTAATCCGTCTGAGTATGACAGAATAGGCAAGCGCTTTCACATCTGTTTCCGTCGGTACCGGTATCGGCTGTGGCTGTGGCGCTGGCATGGGTTCTACGGTTTCCACCTTTTTTGCTGCCAGAAATACCATCCGGACTGCCGCAATCAGGACGCCCAGTATCACAAGGAGGAGAATCGGCCATAGCCTGCAGACAAAGCACAGTAGCGCCAATACCCCCATAACAACAAGCGCCTCATGGACAAACCGGACCTGTTTTTCTCTGTTATCCATGGTTTTTGGTTCCTTTCTGGAATGCAGGACGCAAAAAAACGCACATGAAATTACAGAATGTAACCCATGTGCGTCTCAATACGCCTGATTCAATTTTGCTCCTTTCAGTTCTCGTCAAAGAACGAGCCGCCGCCAAACGCTTCATAGCCTGTAAAGCCGTCCGGCATCTGTCCTCCTGCAGACTGCGCTGCAGGCTGTGCCGCTGCCGCTTTCCCGGTATTAGGAGCTGTGCCATTTGGCTGCTGGTTCGCATCCTGGTTCTCTTTAGGCTTGCCGCCGGCATACTCGATGTCGTCCAGGATAACGACCATTGCACTTTTGGATTCGCCTGTCTGCTGGTCTGTCCAACTATCTTCGTCCAGCCTGCCGCGGAAATTGATAAACGAGCCTTCTTTCAGCTGCATTTTGGCAATCCTCTTGCATACATCCCCGAATGCCTTAACCGAGAGGTTAATCCAACGGGTATTGTTTTCAGCATGGGAATCATAAACCTTCTTTCCAATACGGAACCTTACGGCATCTCCTTTCTCTGAAAATTTGAGCGCTGCTGCACCTTCATAGCCTCTGGATACAACGGCACTGGTTGCAATTACGTCTAACATAGTAATTCTCCTTTCCTGCAGGGATCGCCTGCCATATCATTTATTTATTTCAACCCGCTTTTGGGGCAGAAACCATTGGATGAATATAGAATGTGCAAAGCACATTCCTGCACCGTGCGCGGTCGCTTGCGACAAATTTCAGCTTCGCGCGAGTGCGCATCCGCCCGGAGGGTTTTTATATAGGGAACGAAGTTTGGTAAGTAGGTAAGTCCCTTGCGGGGCTTACCCCTCTCAGAACCGGACGTGCAGCTTTCCCGCATCCGGCTCCCTGCAAAGCTAATACATCTACAACTATCCGTATATACTGACATAGATACGTGGTCGGACGAGTGGGAATTGTCTCATCAATTCCTTATATCCTTCCTTTGTATAGCTTCTTCTCTGGCTTCTTCTATTCAGCCAGTAGAATAACCTGAACCATACTACATTATAAAATGAGTTCAGGCTTCTTGAATTGTCAGTAATTCCGTAGTAATGATAATAACCAGTTAAGATTTCATTCAGCTTCTTTACTATCTGGTTTATGCGTAGGAATCTCATATCTCTTATCGTAGCATTTATTTCCTTGCTTTTCTTTGCTAGCTTTTTCTTACTGGTCTTCCTCTTCACTCTGAACTTTCCCGTTCTTCCATGCGAACAGTAATGCGTGAATCCGAGGAATGTAAAGGTCTCCGGTTTCCCGTCTCCACGTTCTTTCCGGTTCCTTTCTGCAAATCGGCCGAATTCTATCAGCCTCGTCTTTTTCTCCTCCATTTCCAGTCCAAAGTGCATCATTCTGCGCTTTAAATATTCATAGAACATCTCTGCGTCTGTTTTGTATTGAAAGCAGACTACAAAATCATCCGCATATACCACCAACCCTGCGTACCCTTTCATGATCGGCTGCATTTTCTCCTTGAACCACCACACCAGTACATAGTGCATATATATGTTTGCGATTACTGGTGAGCAGACCGAACCCTGTCCGGCTCCTTCCTCTGTCTCTTCATATCTGTAATCTTCCATGATTCCGGCTTTTAACATCCGGCGTACCAGCCTGATGATATTTGGGTCTTTAATTCTTGATTCTATGAACTTTATTATCCATTCATGGTCCAAGTGGTCGAAAAATCCTTTTACATCCGCATCCAATACCCAGTTTGTCTTTTCTTTTTCCAGCATTCCGTTCAGCTTTCTTAATGCCTTATGACAGCTTCTCCCTGGTCGGAATCCCATCATTTCATCATAGAAATGCGGTTCGAACACTGCTTCCAGTACTCGTCTCAATGCTTCCTGCACCAGTTTGTCTTCATAGCAATAGATACTGAGCGGCCGTGTCTTTCCGTTTTCTTTCGGTATCTCCACTCTTTTTGCTGGCTTGGGCTTGTATGCTTTCTTCTTAAGCTTTTCCTCTAATTCTTCCAGATTTTCCTCCAGCCTTGCCCCGTATTCCTCTTTGGTTATCCCATCGGTTCCTACTGCTTTCTTTCCGTCCATTTCCTTGTGGCACTCTTTTAATAATTCCTTATTTATCAAATGCCCTATGGACGTAAATACCATGTCTGGATGTTCGCCTGATAGTTGTGATATTCTCGCCAATTTCGTTTCCATAGCTCCTCCTGTCTCTGCGTACAGTCTATGTTTCCTCCTTGATATGACTTTGCATGGCTAGCCTGCGAGGACAGGCATTTCTCGACTTCCACTGTATGTTTTACCGTGTACTATTCGGCCATCCGACTTCTGCTGGCCATTTGCGGTTCTCCCTTCGACAGTTGTTCCGCATACCTGATGTACGCAACTCATCTGGAACCAGACAGACCTCCTCCAGTTGACTTGAAATCCTTGATTGCATGACCAACCTCAAAACTCCGGGGAAGCAACTGTATTCTCGCTCTTAGTGACTACAGTTATGTTGCTTTCAGTGTATAGGAGCACCTCTGCCTTCCCACTTTCATTTTCATATCGAAGCTATGTGCAGTTATGCCCTGCAATCTCGCTGTCTACGCTTAGCAGACAGCATCTCTGCTGTCCACCCAAGACTCGCTTGGTACGGTATAGCTTGTACCTTACACCGTAGGACTTTCACCCACCGAATTCCAAGCCCTTAGCTGGGCGCACCCTATATAACAAAAAAAGTGCCAACCAACACTCATGTGTTAATTGACACTGTGAAAACTCTGCTAACTTTGGATTTTTCTGGAAAACCTTGAAAATGATATATGCATTATAGCATAACCTGTTTCAATAGTCAATCCGCCTGAAAACTCATTCAAAATTATTATTTCAAATCTGGTGCATCAATTGTTTTGGCTATCTCAGTTTTCGCAAAATCCAAAGCAATCATGGCACGTATCGGATCAAAACGGAATGTCCCGTCTTCTTTTTCATTTTCTTCTATCAATGTCCTGATTTCATCCACCAGAGAATATATTTTCTCCCGTTCCGATATTTCCATAAACTACACCTCTTTCTTAATCTCCAGCGCATAATAACTGCAAATCAGATATCCTTTATCCTGTTCATACACTGGTGTTTTTTCTGATAAATATATAATTACAGTATCGCCTCTGATTAAATTCCTTATTCTGTGGCGAACAGGCATTTTTAATGTGTATGGCTCCATATCAATATAAAGGTTCTTTATCCGTTTTCGTATTCCTGTCGTTTCAATCTGCCTGCATATGCCCTGGATACGGATGAAATTGCCCTTGATGCCATTATAAAACAGCAGACCTCCATTTACAATCATCCCACCGCCAAACAGCAGGCATGGAAGCGAAAAGCAGATATCACCCAGGCAAATCTGCAATACAAGAAACAAGAACAGAAATCCTGCGCCGACAGCAAGCCGAAGCACAACCTGACGCTGCATGGCTTCCGGAACACGTCTAAATTCATTTTTCAATCCCACCACCTCACAATATCATTAGTTTCTTTTTCTTTAATAAGGAAAGAATGCTTTGCACAACACGGTCACGGCACCCTGCCGTTGCCATTTGATTTTCCAGAATGTTGTCCGTTATGGTATCAACCGTATAAATCGCTTCTACCAATGCCTGCCTGTTATCCGGATAAAAAAACTTTGGCCCTGCTTCCACCTTATTTTCAATCAAGTAAACCAGCTCTGCCGTAGACAGCCTGATCCCGGCGTTTACCAGCCAGGACAGCACGGTTTTTTCTTCCATCGATAAGCCCATCTTTCTTTTTGCCGCTTTTGCAGGGCAGCAAATACATCTTGTAAGGATTTGATATCTTGCGTCATTGCTTTCTTCTGGTTCCATTTCTGCCAGACCCATACGAACTAGATGATGCAATGTACGCTCCTCTTCAACTGTCTGGGAAAATGAAAAGCGTCCCTTCAGCCATAAATCAGCTTCTCTGCCGGAAAGGTAAATACTCCGGCCGCCCCTTATCACCTGAATTAATTCTGTTGTAAAGCCTTTCCCCACAATTCCTTTGGATATATAGATCATCTTCATCACCTCATGTTCTTTTATTTAAATTACACGATGTGGCAAAGATATTTACAACAAAAGCTCACAGCAGATACATAAGGGCAATGCAGATTCCTATAACAACTACAAGCCCGCCTACCAGCGCCGCTATTTTTTTGACAATTGACCGGTCAATCCCTTCTCTCTGTCTGCCTTCATCTACTGGAAGGATATCATCATAATATCCATCATAATCATCTGCTGTCTGTGTTTCATCAGAAGAAGTATCCAAAACCGGCTCTGAGTGCTTTCTGGCACGTTTCTTTGAACGCAGTTTCTTTTCCGGTTTATGTTTTTTTGCATCCGGCTGCTCACTATTCTTCTTTTCACCCGGAAGAGATTTTCCACATTCTGGACAAAATAATACTGTACCGTCCGGCAGGTCGGCGCCACAATAAGGACAATATTTCATAATTACATCACGCTCCTTTGATTTATTGGAATAAAAAAACAAGCGGACTCTCCTGAATCCACTTGTAGACGATAGCAGTATAACAGATTTCTTTTCCTATGTCATCGGCAATGCTCTGCCATACTTGTGCCTTTTTTCTGCCATACATTCCATAGTGGCAATCCCAGGTTATTTTATATATTGTCACAAATTTATCTTGATACCATTTGGGGCTGGGCCTTCTTTTCATCCGATAAAGCATATTCCCCATTTCCTGCCTCAAAAAATTTTTCAAAACTATCTAAACTAGATATTTTATATCTAGTTTATCCAACATTATACCTGTTTTCTGTATAAAATCAATAGAACAGATGAAAAATATCGAAAGTAGATATATTAAAGGGGCTAATTCACATGGGTAAGAGTATGTTTACAATAAAAGGAAATATTTGCTCAGAAAGAGTCCGATTGGGAAGGGCTCTTCAAAAGCCACCCATCACACAGGAAGATCTGGCAAAAAAGCTCCAATTCATGGGTATGGAAGACATGACTCCATTAATCATCTCCAGAATCGAAAAGAACCAGCGGCATGTCTGTGACGCAGAGCTGCGTATGATCGCCAAAGCATTGGAGGTCACCATGGAATGGCTGGTGGGGGACAGTGATGAGATTAAGCTGAGATAGCAGGTAAATCACCTAAGAGGCGGCATATCAGAGCATAGATTTGTCATAACCTGTCGCCTTTTGTATTTTTAACAGATTATTTGTTGAACGATTATAATATCAATTTCCGTCCGTTTATGATAAAATACAGGTAAAGAAACAGGCTGATAAATACAGCATGGCAGCTATTGCTTAGCGAAAAGCAATTATTTTTTTACCCCTTTACTTCTCTTTAGATAAGTATTTGCTAATTTGATTTGGTTCTAATAATTTTGCAGAAATGCACGTACAATAGCAGTATCATACTTCGGAAAAGAGGTGGATAGTGCTTGTGTATAGAAGATTATGTTCCAATGAGGATTGAAGAGCTTTGCTCAAAAGGCGGAATCACCAGATACCAGCTATCCAGCCGGACAGGGATTTCACAGTCTGCACTGTCAGATATCGTGAAAAAGAAAAATGTACCAACTCTGGTCACAATTGAAAGAATCTGTGCAGCATTTGGAATTACCATTGCCCAGTTCTTCACAAAGAGCGACAGCATTCCGAACCTGTCTGACGAGCAGAAAGAACTCCTTCTGTTATGGGACGGCTTAAAGCTGGAAGAAAAAGAGATTGTTAAAACCTTTATGAAAAGTATAAGGAAATGAGGGATAGCTGACTGGAACACACCGCTGTCCCTTTTTATATGGCAGCCAGAAAGCCCCTTCCACGCCATGCTTCCCGCTTGTTTTTGTGTAAAATGAAAGCATCACCTGACAACAGACTTTTCACAATGCCTGCGGCAGAAAGGGAGCAAACAAATGCTGAAAAAAGACCAAACCACACAAGAAATCTTCTCCATCATCACAGAAAGCGACACCATCCAAGGAATAAAAGAAACTTTGAAGCTGTGCATGGATAGCCTGAAAAACAACACCCTGCAAAGCCTTCTCTCTAAAGACACGGAATATCAAGCCCTACGGCTTGAATACCTGCAGGCCTATGGGCTTTACCAGGGTGCAGATTTCACAGAAGCCCAGCGTGACATCATAGATACTGTCCTGGCCAGAAAGGATGAGAGCGACTTTGAGTATATCGCCAATGCCTATATGGCCGGTCTCCTGGACAGCTACCGTATCTTACGGAATTTTGGCCTGACACTCGAATAATAATATCCCACCGTCTCCATTCCCGATACCACGGCGACTTTGGGTTCTATGGGCGCATTGCTCCTGCAGTTCTCTGTAGGCATGATGCGCTCCTTCACTTATCCCACAAAGAGAAATAAATCATTCTATAATCTTAAGGCATATATGATCCAAAATGGTTCTTTTTCCATTTCGATTATGTATAGTACTTATATACCTTATATCAGCATAGTCATACTCCTTTGTTATATTATCATCTACACAGACTAACTCATATGGGTACTTATAATTTCTTATATGTGCAACATATTTTTCCCAGAACCTTCCAAAATCTTTCACCTTAACATACGAAACCAAAAAATTAAATGCGTTTCCTAATGTGTCATATTTATATACTTTGTCTATATGTTCATCTAAATATGTCTCCTTCAACCCATTCAAATTTAAAGCCTCAATAATTGATATCGGCCTACCTTTATCATGAAGTAAAATATCTACTTCTCCAGATAATATGCCAGAAGCAGACTTGCCTTGACGCGTCTGATCCTTTATTTGATAACCTCCTGTTTCCAAAATATCTCTGATAAAATCATTTCTCTGATCTTCCAAAACATTAATAAAGGTTGAATTTTTCTGTAATTTAATACAAGCATTAAACAGATCTTTAAATACTGTTTCTCTATTTACAACCTTTATTTCATTACTGAGCTGCTTCTCGTCAGTCACATATTTTTTAGCTTGTATAATACATATCTTTTTTCCTCCCATAAATTGAATCAAATATTCGACTTGTATTTGGGGGCAAATCTGTTGTATAGCTAATTTTACAAGTCGTTCAATATCTATCCCCATGTCAATCCCATTTAAACTGTAACCATTATTCTTATTAACAGCACCAATAATAACATATCCGTTTTCTTTCGTTCTTTTAGATACGCATTCAATCAATTGTGCAATTACCTGCGGCCGCAGCTCATATTCCCTACCAATAACATCATCCGCACCGTCAGACAACTTTTTTAATACACTATTTATTTCAATCATCTTTATATCCTCTTTAACGGTATCTTATTGATTCCTGTAAGTTTTAAAATCTTTCCAAATGTTAACTTTTCTGGCTCTTTCTTTCCATCCTCAACCCATAACTCCCAATCTTTATTATAATCAAGCATGTTTCTTTCAGAATCATAATGTATTGCAACATAACTGTAATCTGAAGGACGTGCTATCAAATAAATTTGCTCCTTATTTTTTTCAATAATAAACATGGTTTTGTCAATCTCTATAATATTTGAAACATCATATTCTGGTTTCTTCCCCAAAAATTCTATGATATTATTCTTAGCACGCTCCAGTATTTGATTGGCAAAGATAAATTTTGAAACATCATGGGAGGATTCATAAATAAAATTCTCTTTAAAAACCTGCAAATTTAGAGCTTCATTATACTGTTCTTCTGACGCAATACCATATTGAATCAATATTTCTTCTTCACTTTCCACATCATTCGAAATAACATCTTTACTTAAGCTCTTATCCTGATTCACTTTTACAAATGCTTCTTCTAAAATACTAATATCTTTAATCTGATATTTTTCTAATATAGCGTCTATTTGTTCGGCTTTTTTCATATTTTCGGCTATTTCTTCATCATTATATAGCCAATGTATATTTTCACGTATATCTTTAAAATATTTCATTGCTGCATCCGGATTATCCTTTATCCAATAATAAAGTTTTTTAAATACATCCATCACAATGGGATCCTGAATTTTAGCAGAACCCTGGTTATTTCTTACATACGATATAATATGCGGAGCAACATCTGCAATTCCTTTCATTCGATTATCGGGTAACTGCAAAAAAACTTCAGCTAATAGTAATTCTCCTTTGATGTCATATCCCGCAACAGACGAAATACTTTTTAGTGTTTCGTCCATTTCACCATTATCTGTAAACAATTCTTCTTTTGCTTTAAATTGGCCGTTTTGGTTTGGCAAAATTGTTTTTTCTTTTCTATCTAATAAGAAACTGTATCCTGAATTTTTTATAAAATCAATAAATTTGGAAATCCATTCTTCGACACTTTCTTCTGAATCAATAACAATCAAATCAAGAGTTTCCAAATTTTTATATTCACTTATTTTATCTACGAGCTTAGTACATAAATATTTTATTGATTTTTCGATTAATTCTTCCGAAATAATAGAAACTCCATGCTTTTCCATAAATTTATCCGGAAATATTGTGTCCGCAAATTCCAAAAAATATATCTGTTTCTTTCTGAGATCAGATAGATTACCATCCTTTGCATACAGAACAATCAACTGGCTATATATATTATCCTGTTGTTCAGAACCCTGTGCTAAACCATTGGTTATTCTCTCAAAAATATCTTGTATTGAACATTTGGGTATATCCATCCACTCTAAAACAACGATCTCTTTATCGAGAAAACCGTTTCGACAATCATCTTGAACATAATTTAAGATATCCTTATATGCCTCATCGATACCTAAATCAACTGATAATGTATCTAACGTGCAAAAACAACCATTTTGATTTGGAAAAATACTCACATGGTTAGTTTTTATATACTCCATTATGCTTTTGTTTTTTGATATCAAATTATAGAATTTGTTAAGCCATTCTTCTCCCTTTTTACATATTTTTTCTTCTAGTAGATTTATATTTTTTAATTTTTGTACATACTGCACCAAACTCTGTAATGTAAATTTATTGCATCCTCTCCACAATGAATTGTACCATGCATCAATATCAGATTCATTCGTTACCATACTTGGCATAAGCTCTGAAACTAATTTCCACAGTTCTTTTCGTATATTCGAATTTGTATCATCAATTACCCAGACATTCGTTTCTCCCCATTCATCCTGCAGAGCTACCCTTGTTTCTACGTTATTATCAATAATTGGCATGATGCTAATTATATTCTTACACTCATCTACAATATTTTTTCCTACCCAATCTGTGCTAAGCCATGTCTTATCTCCCTGTGATCGAATTTTCACAAAATTATAGATTCCCTTCCACCCTCTGTTTGATATATAAGATAAAAATTCCCCATACAATTTCACAGCTTCTTCCATGAGGCTCTTATTTTCATTTGTTTCAATTTCATCTACATCTTTTAAAAAAATACCATTTCGCGGCTCAGTCGGATTGAATTTTGAACTATTAACCACTGCCGGAAAAGCAAAATCCTCTGTTCCGATTAAAGGGAAATCACAAAAAAGTCTTGGTAACTGTTCTGAAAACTTCTTTATCCAAACACTATTTTCTTTCCTCTCTACCTCAGTAACTACAGATACATTTTCGCTTTGAATACTAGCAATATAAAGGATTTTTTCTTCTTTATTCCGCTTTACTACAACCTCCTGCACTTTTATATTATCTTTTTGTGATGACTGGATACGGCCTCTTCTAAACTCCCATTCATATTGTACTACTGAGACGGATCTTACCTCTGGTACAAACATAAAAACATATGGCATAGAAACAGAAAGACTGTTTAATCCTTCTTTTGCAATAGCAACTCCAGTTTGATCAAGACAATATGTAAAAGATGTATTAAAAGATTGTTCCTCAAAATCATCCATTACCTCTCCATTATCAATACCATTTTGTAATTGTTCAAAACTTTTTCTATTTCCTTCTATAATTCCTTTCTTTGTTCCTTCCGAACGATTTATTTCTAATTCTACTTTTCTAATTTCATCCTGTCCCTTCTGCAAAGCACCTGATACCATTACTTTCTCCGATAATAGATGTGTGGTCATAAATCCTGTTCCAAATTTCCCCGTACTTCTTGAGGATTTTTCATCCCTATCTTTCGTTGAAACTTGTTCTATTAGAAAAACAATATTTTGTATCGTAAATGGTTTCCCATTATGCGAAAACCGTAATGTTCTTTCCTGTTCATTAAAATCAATACTTATATCAACGCCGCCAGTGCTATTGACTACGTCCTTAGCATTCTGGATAAGTTCCCAAACCCATCTGCAACGGCTTTTATCATCAGAATTTTGTTTCAATCCTTTCAAAGAATCAATTATCTTATTTGCAACATTAGCATCATGTGCCTGTTCGCGCACTTCCGCAATTACATTTGTACCCATTTCTATTCCTTCCTCATATTGTTCCATCTATTTATAATATATCAATCATCATTCGTTGCTTTTTATAATTTCCTTTTTTTATTATACCTCGAAAAGTCTCCAATGAACAGGCTTGATTATGCTCACAATAAACTTATAGATAACCATTTGCCACTCAAAATTCGATATGTCAGCTACCTATACCGCATAGATTATTTCATTTTGCAGTTACCAAAATATCTGAAAGTGAATCCGAAATCAGCAATCCGCACAAAACACAGACCTACCCATCATATCTAAAAAGAAGCGATGTAGCCTTATCATTTGAGGCTGCACCGCTTCTTAATTTATAATACTTTAAAACATCTGCTCCGAAGCATTCTCCGGCTCATAACTGCTCTCCTGATACTGGGAATCTGCCTGCGGCTTATTCTTCGCAGGCTTCCCTGACTGAATCTTTTGCATATACCATGCAGACAGCCAAGCTTCAAAATGCACTTTTGTAAGCATCATCAGTTCACTGAAAACCTCATAGCTCATACTGATGGCCACATGGTTCTCCGGCTTGCTTCCAAACCTGGGAACAATCAGGCCTTTTGCATCCGTCTGACCTGGCCCGCTGTCTGCAACAAAAAGGAAATCCGATTTGCTGCCGCATAAGAGCTGCGCTGTCCGCGACAGACTCATGCCATCCTTGCGGGCACGTCCCTGCCTGGCAAGCTTTTCTGCTGATGTTCCTCCAAGACATTGATACAATGGAGATTTATCCCCGCTTTTCTTTCTGTTCTGCATCATATACCGAAGTTCCCCGCAAGCAATCTTGCGGCAGAGTTCCAGGAACTCATCCACTGCGATATAGATATGGATGTTATTGGTCTGCCTTTGCCCTGCCGGTTTACTGAGGTCATAGGTGGCAAACGCCAGATGAATCCTCCCAATCTCAAAGGCATCGTTCAGGCTTTCCACAAAACAGTTACGGGCATCCTTGCGGATAATCTGATTTTGGTTGCGGTCTTCCGCCATCTTATTTCCCACCTTTCTTCTTGTCCTTCTTCGCAGGCATCCTGCGCATAATGTCAAGAACCTCTTCTGCATTCGCTTGAAACTGCTGCATAAAATCCTTACCCAAATCATAATCAAGATATATTTTCACAAAAGTCAGCTGCCATGCGGCGCTCATGGTCCTTTCACTTAAAACCTGTTCCCCTGCACGGAATATACTGCCAAGCTCGGCAATCAGATGATTCCATGCGAAAAAGAATTCATCTTCCAGTGGGATTCCAAATTCACCCAGCCATTCCCGAACCGTATGGGTCTTAGAGCCGTCCCCACAACCGGGATCTGTAAAAATATATGTGATTTCATTGGTACTGACAGCAGGGTTCTTATCGTCTGCTTCCATTTTTATGCACCTTCCGATCGGGAACATTGCGCACACTGTCGGCTTTGCCTTATGTACGGAACATTTACGCTCCTTCATCAGCGGGCATCTCATAATCGGTCCGCGCGGTTTGATTCTGACGATAGGTATCCTGGAAGATCCCCCAATATAAGTTTCACAATACTTTTGGAACATTTCTGCCGGTTCCATCTGAAGCTCTTTTGCCATATGATAGATGTCTTTTGCATTCAGCAGGATATCTTCCCTGTGGATGCAGCATTTCCCGCACATATCGCAATTGAATTTAAACGGCTCATCCACGCCGATAGTCATTCTGTCAAGGTTTTCTGCAATGTCCTTTAATCTGTGATCCATATTTGTCTCCTCCTATATATAATTGAATCTGCGTATCTATAAAATTTTGTTTTCATGAAATAGCCAGAGGCGCCGAAACTGGCGCCTCATTGCTTGTGTCATACTGACCTGATTGTTTTTATAATGACTTAACCATTCTCCTGCAGGCATCGGATGATCTCTGCAATAGAACCAAAAAACGCAGGAGTATGGAACTTTACGGTACTCCCGGTATTCCTTTCTTCCTGAAGCATAAACTTCCCGGCAAGAACCGGTATTTCCCTGACCAGAAGCATCTCCCGCTTGTATTCCTCCAGATAAAGGATTTCGCTATGTGGATATCTGTCTGCATGGCATTTTTCTAATACATGCGTCACTTCCATGGGAATAGCCCTGATGACTGCTCCACGGGTAATCATAATCTTTTCTAACTGCTCAATGGTAAAGGTATTTATCTTTTTGTCCATGTGCCACTCCTGTCCTTACGACCAGCAAAGGATTTTCCCCTGCAACTGTTCCACTAATTTCATGGCGTTATCTAGGCTTTTGCTATTGACATTTTCACGCCAGTCACGTATAAGCCGCTCTAACTCGCCACTGTAACATGGGACACAGAAATCACAACTAAAATTCGTAATTTCCTGCCCTTCATATGGAGCCAGCGGCGCTGCATCCGAAAATGATCCTAAATATACCCCGCCATAAACAGCATGCATCGCCAGTATTACCTGACGGTTGGAATCATTCAGCTCTTCTGTCCCCTCTATCGGACGATAATTACCAGAGCCAGCCGTAAAATATTCAAACAGCGCCAGATTTAACCGGGCTTGTGCCTGTAATATCTCCATGTTTAGCTGCGTAATCCTCATTCTTTATCCCCTTTCTGCGCCTGATTCCTTAAAGCTTCTAAAAGCTTCTGGTTGTTTTCTGTGAATTGTTCCGTAAAAGGCTTGTCCAGGTCAAACTCTGAATATTTATAGCGAAGGAACTGAAGGAGCGCCCCTTTTTTCTGTTCAAGGGACAGCTTTTCCAAATGCCTTGCAATCTCCTGCGCTGATCCAATATCCGTTTTCCAGAAGTCATAATCCTGTCGCGAGCATCGCTTTTGAACCCACTTTTTGACTGACTGCTGCGGCCCGTTAAAATGATGCGGCTGCTCCATACTGAGATACGCCTCATAGCCTCCACGTTCAGCCGGCCCCACCGAAACTGGATATGTACGGCACGCTTTTGGCTTGGCTGCATGTATGGTGCATTTATTATCCCTAAGGAAAATGCACGCATCGTCCGTACCCACCGTACCCAGCATGAAAACCATATATCCAGACTCATGCAGCAAAACCGGTACGGCATACCTTGCCAGGACGTCGTCCATACATTGGATAGCTTCCCCTCTGTCCCGCAAATATTTTGCAAGACGGAACGCATCCAGACTTTCCAGAGGGACGCTTTCTTTTACATGGCGGCAGCACGCACCGCACTGCTGGCAGTGAAACGGGAAATGCTCTTTTGGCTCCACTGGAACCATCTTCATCATAAATTCCTTCATGATACTCCTTTCTGAGCTTCTGATACGAAATCTAAATCAGAAATCCAACTAAGCCTTTCTCCAAGTCTCCGGAATGAATTGTGTGGATATTGATCTATGATCCCTCTATACTCGGAAAAAATATATTTTAACGATTCTTCAAGAATCTCATGTGCTGAATTTGCCGGCACATTCGTACAATATGATGCGTCTTCAACCTCTTTCCAGCCATCATCAGATCCATGCTCCGTTTCCTTTTCCCCCAGAACATATACATCAAACCGCAACAGGTTTATGTCTTGAGGGTCATCCGGGTCATAATCCCCGCAAAGGCCTTCTCCTGCGTTGTACCAGTCTACTCGCATTATATTGTCCCTGATCGAGAGCGGTGTATCACTGTCAAAATCCCAAATCATTGTAATTGCCATTATTACGCCTCCCTAATTCCATGTGTCACGGCACGGTACAAACGTAAACTGGATATCCTCTGAAACCGGCATATCTGGCTCGCCGTCAAATTCATTGTTGTATTTTGTGCAGATATGCGGTTTCCGGTCTTTACGCGGATCAACGTCCACATAAAGGTTTCCTCCTGCCTCATATACCGGACGGCTCCAGCTGTCGCGCCCCTTGTAATTTAATGTCAATTTTTCCATCTTCAAATCCTTTCTGTGCCGTGGCGGCACCTATACCCATTTTTTCCTTACATCCTTCTTGTACGGCTCTTATCAAACTCAATCCTGGCAAACCCTGCCGGTTCGCAGAAAAAGAAGTCACTGTTTCCCAGTGGGCCAAAAACTTCCACAACATCGGATACAGAAAGAGACCGTCCGCAGTATCCTTTCGGATGCGCCATATTGAAAATACAGAAAATATCTTCCAGCGTTTTGGCATCCACTTCACCATGATATACAGCTTCATATGCCTCCGCCGGAACCCGGCTGCCGCTGGCCGCTTTTATGGACTGCAAATCCTGGAAAAGCAACCGGGCATTCTTCTCCTCCAACGCAATCTGGTACAAAACCACTCTCACAGGGAACCACCGCCTTCCCGGCACAGCCCCTCCGTTGTCAGCAACTGCAGACGGTAAACCGGCATACAGCGTGCGTCCTCCGGAAAGACATTGTATTTATCGGGAATGATCACACGCAGCACGGTCCTCCCGGTTTCCTCATACTCATTCAGCCGGATATTGCAATCCTCATAAATGCCGGAGACCAGGTCACCGTCATGGAACCGTTCGCCGGCCTGGACACGAAGCCCTAATGTATTGAGGATCCGGCCGATTTCTTCTGGCGGCAGGAAAAGCACCATCTGGAAATCCATGTGGTGATACTTTTCCATGCCATGCGTATGGGCATTGCAGGTGTTTTCCAGAAACCCCGTTTCTATCTTATTACACTTATCGCATACCACGCCGTTGGCGCAGCAATGAATGATCCAATCAATTTTTGCCATCTTCAGCCACCTCCTCGTTGTAAAGATAATCCCGCATAGCTTTCATTGCCTGCAGCAGATCGGTATGGAACGTATTCCAGTCATCTATGAAAATCTCCATGTCCCCATAGTCCTCAAACATTACCGCATCATCTACGCAGAACAGCTCATAGCCTACTTTATCCGCATCATTATAGGGAAGGCTCAAAATTCCCTCCTTCACCAGAACCAAAAAGGTTCCAAGGTGTTTGCCGTCAGAAATCGGATAGCTCCAGCAAAGCTCGTTTCCGTACTTCTCACGATATTCCTCGCAAAAATCCATCAATGCGGAATGAGTAGGGCCGTTTTCATTGAAGTATGCCATCAACTCCTGACGGCTCTTCAATTTTCCTATGTCCAGCTCTGCGCCGTTTATTTTAATCCTCTTCATTTGAATCCCTTTCTGCCATATATGGCCTGTAATAAATAGTGTCATCCTTGTCAGAGTGGTATGCTCCGATGCAAACCTCGTGGCAGGGGCTGCGTTCCGGATTGTATTCTGCAAAGCAGATTGGCCCGTCAAAATTGTGTAAATCTGTATCCCAGTAGATATTGATAGCCGGGAAGCTGTCACCCCCATAGGCAACCGCCCTAAGCCTGGAACCATCCGGCAGGGGCAATACAATCGTAGGAAGCTCTGTTAAGGCAGCTGACTGCTCCTCTGACAGAGAAAACCGTTCCTCATACGACTGCGTATACCGTTTCTGTGCCTTGTCCAGCTCATCCCTCAATGTGGCAAAAATCTGCTGTACCTGTTCGCCTGTAAAGGCATACACTGCAGGGTTGGAGCAGTTTCCAAGCAGACGCACCATTTTGATGATTTTGTTCACCCGCGTCTGCGCCACACTGCGAAACTGGCTGGCTTTTGATTCCTTTTCACCGTCATTCGCTTTATTTTTTCCTGGAGGCGAATCCGTAGACAAGGAAAAACCACAGTGACAGTATCCGGTCAATTCGGATAAATAATCGCTTATTTCTTCCTCATCTGTCAATTCAACCGGAATATCAACCTCTTTCGGCAGTAACTCCAATTCCTCCTCATTATCAACATCCCAAAGAATGTCGGTAGCCTTCATGCGGGAACACCTCCGTTCTGTATACGCGCTATTTCAAACGCACACTTCGAAAAAAATTCCCGATTATTCTCCAGATATTTCTGCGCCGTTTTCTCGGTCTTAAACTTGCGAATAGACTGAGAGTGCGGGTCTTCATTCTTTGAAAACCAAATTCTCTGACTGCTGCGCTTAGCAAAGTATCCTTGTTCCGCACGCAGCACATAGAATTCCGGCAATAAGCTAAAATCCGTTGGCTGTCCCTTACGCCGCATGGGCGGATGGGTTACATGGCGGTCATCCCAGAAGGACACGGAAATACTGCGGCCTTCCAGTTCCTTCAGCTTTTCCATCAACTCCTCTGTCGTGTAAACCGAATGCTTCTGCCAATAGGAATCGCTGTAATCAATCACAACCACCGTATTGCCATATTCCTTGTACTCCTCCACCGTATGGGCGAATCTCATGCCGGCAAGAATCCAGCGGCCAAACTCACCCTCCTCAAAGGAACGGTTTCGGCTTTTCCTGGTTCCTCCACGGTTATTCATACTGGCAGCTTCATAGACTTCTGCAATATGCTGCATCTCTTCTGCAGTGAAGATCTGGCTGTCACGGCGGGTGTAATTCAGAACAGACCAATGCTTTTCCGGAATCTCCCGTCCACGGCTGTCAAAATCAAAGCAGTTAGACGATCCATGATTGACAACCGGGATATACCTGTCATCCACACGGATAAATGCTTTATCATAAAAAATCTCACTGCTCATACCGCACTCACCTCCATCCCTGAAGACATATGCAGTAAATACTTTGTATTCCGCGTTTCAAAGCACACCTCAGACGGGGACATTTTCTCCATACTCAGTACAGTGCTTGTCCTGCGGATGCCTTCTTCCTCATGGATAAACGCCGATTCACCAACCGTAATCGGATAAACCAGGCTTCCGGTAATCTCCAGCATCTTTTTTGTGTTATCCTTACCTTTGCCTCCTTTATATAAATCTGATTTCCAATGCGACAATTTCGCCATTCTGCTCCTGGGCATATACACCATAGCCGCCGTCCCCATATCCAGATGAACTGCAAAACCCATCTGCGGTAATCCAGGCGTCGCCATGACAGACCATATCGCAAAAAGCGCTCCAGGCGTTATCATCGTAGTCGGGTTTGTTGTGGAAGAATCCGGCCAGACCGGCATCAACGCCAATACTGCCGATTTCTTTCATTGTCTTCTGGTTTGGTATCCTGCCGTCAAGATAAATACCGATAATGCCAACCACTTTGTACGCGTATGGCTTGCCATTGCAATCCCCTTTCGCCGTGTGATACCAAACCATGCAGGTATATTCGCCTTCTTTGATTTTCATATCATTCATCCGGCACCATACATCCCTGCTATAGCAAGGATCCGTAATATCCACACTGCCATGAAAATTTTTGACGCCTATTTTCTTACGTCGCATCCCCTTCTCCTTTCTGCCCATCAGTGGGTACCCGGAACATGCTTCCCGCTGCATAAAACTCGCAGTTTGCGCAACTCCAAATATCATCCTCATCCGGATAATGGGTAACTTCCACACACTCATCCATGGATTCCATATAACTGCCATTGCAGTCAATCTTCCAATCCTGAGTGACATGGGCCGTAACCTCAAAGCATTCTGCGCCACATACCGGGCAGCGATATTTTATGTTTTCCATATTTTGATCCCTTCCAAAAAACGGAGCAGTCTCCTGCTCCGCCACTGTTATTCCGGCATCATTTTGCCAGCATGTCCTCAAATTCCGCTTCCGTCAAAGTCTTAATTCCGAGCTGCTGCGCTTTGGTAAGCTTGCTTCCGGCCTTTTCCCCAACGATCAGGTAGTCTGTTTTCTTTGTAACTGAGCTGGCTGGCTTTGCGCCAAGCTCTAACAGCTTCATCTGTATCCCGTCACGGGTATAGTTCTTAAGCTTCCCAGTCGCAACAACAGTTTTTCCATAGAACGGTGTATTATAATTTGTATTCATAGTTGAACTCTCCTTTATAAAATTGATTTTAGATAACAGCGGACGCCAAAGCTTTGCTTCCTCCGCATCCTGATACCACTGATATATGTTTTTGTGCATCGTTTCTCCGAAATCCGGCAGCTGCGTAAAATCAAAGCCGCTTACAATAGCAGCCTCAAACTCATCCCAAGAACCTTGGAAATACGCATCCAGGTCACGGCCGGCATGTCTTCCTACCATCGGAATGCCCAACCCGGCAATAAACTTGGCCAGCGTACAATTACGGCTCCTTTCGATAGACGCCTGCAGACGCTCGAACGATTTTTCACCGAAGCCCTCCGTGCTTACAATCTCATCACGGTACTGCTCCAGGTCATATAAATCCCCAAAATTGCGAATCCACCCATGGCCAATGAATTTCTCCAGCGTAGTCGCTGAAGGACCTTCAATGTCCATACGGGTTTTCTCACAGAAGTGGTCAAATTTCTGAACCAATTTGGCAGTGCAGTGTGGATTTTCGCAGAAGAGCTGACGGGTACCCCCGGATGTTGTCCTGACTGCAAGTGGTTCGCCGCAACAGGGGCAAACCATCGGCAGTGTAAATGTATTACTCTGTGTATCGTTCCTGGCAATCTGTGGGATGATCATATTGGCTTTATAGACCTGTATCCTATCTCCCACACCAAACTGGAACTCATCAAAGATATCCAGGTTGTGCAGGTATGCACGGCTAACTGCCGTTCCGTCAATTCCCACCGGTTCAAACAAGCCGGTGATACTCACCATGCCGGTACGGGTTGTCGCCAGTTCTATCCCAAGAAACCTTGTTTCAAACAGCTCGTCCTGCCATTTCAGGGCAATCAGACGGTTCTCATGGTGTCCAGTAGCTCCCAGGCTTTTCCCGTAACTGACATCATCATATTCCATGATAAGCCCGTCTACCGGATAGCCATAATGTTTGGGATCCATCTGTTCCACTGCTGCCTTAATAGAAGCAGCATCCATACGGGACAGCTTTACATGAGACACCACTGAAAAACCGTTTGTCTCCATAAAATCCATCTGCCAGCATTTTGTCTGTATTTTCAAATCTGTCACAAGGTCGAAAGCAAAGAATTCCAGGAACCGTTTCCCGGCCTCAGCTGCATCCAGCTTCCGCACGCTGCCAGCCGCCAGATTCCTGGGATGGCTGTACGGCTCCTCCAGACTCAGGTTGATCTTTTTAAAATTTGCCCATGAGATGACGCCTTCACCGCGAACCTCAAACGGCTCCCTGACAGGAACCGTCAGCGGCACATTCAGAAAAGTACGGACGGTATGTGTAACATCCTCTCCGATAATTCCTTCCCTGCCGCGGGTAATCGCCTGCTGCAGTCTGCCATAATTATAGCGAAGCACCAGTGTCAGCCCATCCAGTTTCCATGACAGCACAACATCCCTCGTACCTGCAAACTTGACCAGGTCATCAACGGACTTTGTTTTATCCGCAGACAGCATCGGCCTGGTATGGCGTACTGGTGTCAGCTCTTCCAAGATTTCACCGGGCACCCTCTGTGTCGGTGAACCGGAAAGCGTTAAACCCGTATTCTGTTCCAGGCTCTTCAGCTCATCTGTCAGAGCATCATAATCCCGGTCTGTCATAATGGGTTTGTCATCTCTGTAATAGGCGGTATCCGCCTCCCGGATTTTAGCAGTCAGTTCCTTCATTCTTTTAATATTTGCTTTGTGTTCTTTTGCTCCCATACATAAGCTCCTTTCCTGTAATTATCTGCCGTCTATTCATCCGGCCACTCCACTTTTGCTTTGACTTCCTTGCATATCCCTGACTGGAACACCCAGCGCCACTGGCTGCCGTCTTCGCCAAGCATCCAGATATAGCTGCCGTCCTGCACATAAGGCGCAATCGACTGAAACAGCTCAAAATCACTGCCGAGCTTCTCACCTGTAAATTCCAGTTCCGAAATGTTCCCATCCGAATCCAACTGAAAATCGTATGGCTGCCCTTTTGTCATGGCAAAAATAAGCCCTGTATGCTCTGCCGGCACAAAAAATTTGCTGCCTTTCATTTCCATGCAATAACCCATTTTTAAATCTCCTTTTCTTTTTGAATTTCTTCTGGAGTGCAGATATGGAAACTGGAGAACCGGCCGCAATGTGGGCATCGTGTCCAACCATCCATATAAATTGCCTTATCCAGCTGTGTTTCTGTAATCTGTCCTGCTTTCTGGCAGCAAGAGGTTTTAATCCAGACCAGCCTGGCTGTTTCAAACACTTCTGGCCGGTGCTGGCGATTGAACGTGATATAACCTGCCCATGCCGGATCATCGAATATCCTGGCAGCATGCAGCCGCAATGCATATTCCTCAATCTCGTCATCGCTGCGAAGCCAGGGACATTCCGCTTTGCTCCATTGCCGAAGCTGCCGCTGGATTTCCTGTTCCCCATGCTGTTCAATCAGGGCGTTTATCAGGGATTTCCATTTTGAAATCTCCAGATCGCCCAGATCCGTCATTGCGCCATACCGGTACCGGAATTTCTTGTCACGGCCAGTACCGGAAACATGAATGGAACGGCCAGTCCCATAATGGACACGCAAATTTGCAAAGGTAATATCTTCTCCACTCTTTCCTGATAATTCCATAACTGCTCCTTTCAGACCGGCAAAAACTTGCTTTCCTCCGGGAACACCTGGTGGAATAGCTCCAGATAGCGTCCGAGGCCTACCGAAGTTAATGGTTCTTTCATTGATGTTTCACTCCAGCAGATCATCTCCTCTTCCGGAATACTATACGGTCCCGGAATAAACCTGTTGCCATCGTAATGTGGACAATGAGGCTTAATAATCTGCTCCATGTCCGCTTTCGTTGTAGCCGCCATTATGTATCTGCATTTCTTTTCCGCAATTACACATAAGAGGCCGGGCATATAGCCAAGCATCTCATAATGGTGCAGATAATCTTGCACCTGCCTCATCGCGTCAAAACGCAGATTCCTGACTGAATCAGTCATATCCGCCACAATCAGTTCCGCAAAATACGGCAGCATAACAATTGTAAATTCATCCTTCATGGATTCCCTCTCCTTTCCGATTTGTCAGTGCAGATACGCTTTCCTCCCAGCCTGACGTGCAGAGCTTCTCCAGAAGCGGTTCCTCAAGCAGATATCCTGCTATCAGCGGAAGACAGCGCCCATACTTGGTCCTCAGCATACGGTAATCCAACCCGTTAAAGCGCACCCTGTCCAGGCCGTCCATATCTTTGGCAATGGCATAAAGCCTGCACGTGCGCTTTTTATCAGCATCTGAAAAGCCGGATATGCTCTGTATTGCCTGAATCCCGGTTTCATCATCCCGGCAGTGGTATGCAATCAGCAGTTCCGCCATGCGGTATTCCTTCCGGGACAGATAAATTCCGCCAAGCCAGATGGCTTTATTCCGGAGCCACTGGACTGATTTGTCTCCATGGAACTCGTCCTCACCCTCCGAATCACGCCCGATGTCATGGAACAGGCTGAAATAGATCAATATCCCTTTATCCGTTTCTGTCAGTTCTTCACCGGAATTATAAAAATAAAGCAGTGAGAGCAGCAAAACGCGGAAAATGTGCTTCAGCCCATGATACTGAAACGGGCTTTCGATGGGATAACCCAGTTTTTTGGCTGCACTGCTGTACCGCATGAAATCAGCCGTTGCCGGCATTAGCATTGCGGGAACATAATCTTGGGTAGCAGGAATCATATCTTCTGCAAAAAATTCAGTTATGCTCCCAGGCCTTACAATGATTTCATTCTCATTGCGGAAAGTTGGCAGATAAGCTACAACCTGTTCCGGCCACACACGGGCAACCAGCAGCTTTGTGCCACGCCCGCTGCGATTTGCAAACCAGAGCGCGTTAATTGGATTCGTGGTCCATGATATTGCCTTTTCCGGCGGCTGTGATAATTCCCCCATTCCCCGGTAAACCGTAATCCTGCCATCCGTTTCTGTCTGTGGCAGTTCGGGAGCCGGAGCATAAGAAAAAACATACTCCAAAACATCATCGCGCCACAGCCCGTTGGCATAATCAATCCGAATATGGATAGACAGCCACACATGAAAAACCTCATCTGTGTCAATATCCCGATACCGTTTCTGAAAATCAAAAATCTGCATTGGAACCGGGACATCACGGGAGTAAAACCCACGCCAGTCTTTCTTGGCAAGAAGCCTGCTTCCACTGCCCTCTGAAAAGTTCATCATTGCAATCTTGAGCAATATGTCCAGATAAGAACGCTGCAGGTAAATCTCAAAATAACGGCCATTCTCATAATCAGCATAAAAAGCATTCTGCAGCCTCCGCGCCGGATCACAGACAACCTTTTCAATAGAAAGGCCAGCCTGTTTCATATGTGCGGAAAGCTCCTCATAGGTCAGTCCATCACAAGACATAGACTGGAGCAGCTCTGGAGTCAATGCCTCAAACCGAGTCATACAGCCCCGTATTTCTTTTAAAAGTTCATTGCTCATGGCATTTCACACCTCCCCATGCCTGTGGCATATGGAAGGAGATATTCCATGTCATACTGCTCCCCTGCATCCTCAAAAATCATCTCAGTTATGACGATATCTGAGTAACTCCCGGATTCAGCATAAATGCCAATCCTGTCAATCTGCATCTTCCGGAGACTGCCAATCTTTCCATTAGCGTATTCCTCATTGAAATAAACGCCTTTGTAACGGGCACGGAAACCGCCGTCCAACCGTTCGATATCACTCTCATCCCAGTTCAGGGATACTGTTGCGCCCGTAGCCAGTTTGACCTCAATATAGTCAATCACAAGGTCCTCCAAATCGGTACTGACGCTTAAATAAAGAATCATCAAATCATTTCCTTTCTGCATGTCTGCTAAAAATATTTATAGATACGGGTGCGCCAAAGGCTCCCGGAATGAAAAGTAAAGGAACCTTCCGGTTCCAGATCTATATAAAAAAAGCACGCAAAGAATGGAATCATTCTCCGAATGCTTTTGTTGCCCAGGGGCCAGTATGAAATTTGTAAAATGGAAGGGCAGGGAAGAACTCCCCTGCTTTCTTAGATTTGTGCCTCTTAACGAAAGAAGCATAAGAAACAAAAAAAGTGCCTGAAAGCAAAACTCTCAGACACTGTGTAACCGGAAAACTATAATCGCTGTAATGCAATTACTGAAACTAATGTAATTATTATAGCAAATTCATCCAAGTTTTGCAAGCTTCTACAAATTTTTTCAGAACTGAAAAATTTCTTTTGATGTTTCATTAATTATATGTGAAACATCGCTTCCAACTATATCGGATATCTTTGCCACTACTCCCTCAAGTTCTTTCCTAATCACATCAATATATTTTGTTTTTAACGCAAATGGAGCATCAGTCTCCAACAATATGCGTTCAAACGGAATAGCTTTTATTATTTCAATTCCTGATTTTGTTTTCATCATCCTTGGATTTATTGAAAAGTAACATCCCATTTCAATCGCTTTTTTTATCTGTGGAATAGACCCTGTAAACCAATGGAAAATATATTTATTGCTCTTTTGTCTTTTGTATGTCTCTAAAATTTCCAATACCTTATTTGACGATTTAAGAGAATGAATAGATATTACCTTTTCGCCACATTGTTCACACAATTTTATAATCTCGCTAAATACCTCTATCTGCAATTTCTTAGTCTGAATATATTCTTTACTAAAATCCAACCCTACTTCACCAATATAATGGCTTTGCCTGAACAAAGCTTCAAATAATTGCATATCATCATAACCACTAGAGATCAACTGTGGATGCATTCCTAAACCCACATAAATATTTTTAGAACTTCTGCAGCATTGTACTACTCTACTATATGCTTTCGGTGTAGTTCCCACTGCAAATAAACTTATATTAGATTTCTGTATCTCATCTATAAATTCTACCATGTCATCCATTAAATCCAAATGACAATGCGCATCACAAATCATCACTTTCATCCTCTTTTTCTAAATTATCTTGTATGAACGCATCTACTTCCAACAATCCCCGTATGTATATATCAGCTAATTCGTTTAAATATACATCCCCTTGTGGCAACGGCCCTGGCTTATGTATATATAACAAAGCGTTCTTTTCATTCTTTTTTATTTTGTCTATCGCATATTGAAAAGAACGTAATTGTATTCCCATCGCTTCTGAATTTTTATTTTGCATTTTACGGATTGACGTTTCTGTATAAATAGTCCCATCATTTCCAAAGGCTTTGTACATTGCCGCTCTTCTAATAATACAAGGAACGCAATAACCACAATGTTGTGGGCTAAGGCCTTTCCATCTTGCTTTTCCTGGCGATGAGCATGAAAATGATAGCTTCATAGTCTCATATAAGACATCCTTATTTTTACACTCTACTGCCATTTCACCTTTTGTTTTATTCCAATAAGGGTTTTTCACAGACATGTTTAATCCCAGATTCGAAAGCAATTCATTCCATAAAGAAAGGTAGAATGGGTGTGTAGTTCTCGTACTAAATGAGCCAACTCTTGTTTCGTCTAATGGTACATTTAAAGCAATCAATCCGTTTTCAGGAACCAACAGTTCTCTAACATTATCCATACCTGTCATTGCAAAAATTCCGTATCCAATAAAAAGAAACGATCTGCTCCTTGTATTATTATCATTACCCCCTCCAGGAATATAATCGCTTGGAAATACCATCCATAAATCCATCCAGGTATGTAGAATATCTGGATATATCGAATCCAATCTATCTATGATATTCTCTTGCGCATTCTTCGTTAGTCCTTCTCCAGCATGGCTTATCAGCAAAGTATTTTTCCCGCATTCCATCAAATTAATAGTACTTATAAGACTGTCCATTCCACCTGAAAACAAGGATACCCTATCAAACTTATTCGATTTCTTTTCATCTTCTTCCAAATCTATAAACTGCCACATTCTAGTGGAAAATGTAATTTTCCACAAATCTCCTGTAAGAAATTTAAGCATACGTTCGATAATAGAAACCTCATGGTTCCATAAGCCTACGTTTGACACTGGCACTTCAATTTCTATTTCTCTTGTCCAAGAATCCTGTCCATGCATGGCTCTTTCGATTCTAGTATCTGCCAAGTACACCATTGTAGCAAGAGATATGACATCAAATCCTAGTTCTGAGGGATATACCTTCTCTTTGTATAAACTTTTCCTAATATGACTTAAACCATAATTCAATTTTCCGTTGGAAAGCATAGGAACATCAACAATGATCTTTCCGTCCTCTTCGCACGAATTTATTTCTTCAACTTCATAATTCGCTTTTAGTCTATATCTATTCATTCATCTTCACCTGCACTTACCATAATATCAAAAGCTGTCTTATATACTTGATCCACTATTTTTAAAGAATCACCTTGTCGAATATTGCCCGCCTTAACCTTAAGATCAGTAATCGCATCAGATACAGAGCGTTTAACAAAATCTTTTACCTGAATAATCAAGTTATCTGATATAGAGCGTTCTTGTGGAAGCAAAATAATCTTATTGCCAATATCATTTGTAATTCTATTAAAAATTGCATTTGCCATAGTTCGCTCCACAATTACCATAATCTGATCCGAGTTTAAATCTTCAAATTTTGTTTCAGCTATTTCTGGCGACTCTTCTATTGCAGAAATGTAAGCTGACCTTGCAATACCCTCATCCTGTGGACCTCCATCTGGACAGACAAAATCAGTAATAGCAATAAAGGCCTCGTTTGCTGTTTTCTTGGATAGGTTTTCAATAGAAAGATATTCTTCAACGGCTCTTGCACCACCTGAAGCAAATACTCTTGCAACATTCAATAATCTTGCAGAACTGTTTCTTGCAGCACCCATCCTCCGTGTTGCATTTGAACTTCCACCTAAGGAATTTCTTATATAATTTGAAACACTTTTCCGTCCCAAACTACTATTTCTTCCCCCAGAATTTATATATCTGGTAAACTCTCCACGTGGTTCCCTAAATCGCTCCGCATCACCAATCGGTGGAATTTGAACATTACCAAAATTTTGCGTACTATCATTTGTTGTACCTTCATCTGGCTGATCTAACCATGATGGCACCAAAGGTGTGCTTCCCTTTTGTCCTCCATTATGTGTCGATGTACCCATGCATAATCACCTCACATATTCTGCAACGTAGTTTTAACAATCCTGGTACCGTTGCATTTTAGTTTCTCAAAATATTTGTTTAAGGCTTTTCTTTCTTCACAATCTTTTGGAATGGCCTTGTCCCATCCATTTATAATCCATATCCCAACTTTATCTGTTGGAATCGTATCTATGAAATTCACCAAATCTTTACGAAGTTCAGGCTTATTCTGAACCAAAATAGTTAATCCATCAATTCCTTTTGATTTTATATCAAATTGACCTTTCTCCATAATCTTTTGAGCAACAATTCCAAATACCTGTTCTGCTTCCTGATTTGTCAAATTTTTCATTTCATCTATACGTCCTGCGATAACCATTTCATCCCTAAAAAGTAAATCAATAATTTCTGACAGATTACTTTTAAACGTTGCTCCAGAAAAATAATCTATTTTTTCTTTGCATGCATAATAATATGGTCTCAGATCCTTACCAGTAATTTCTGGTTCCGCAGCAAGCCATTTATAGATTTTATTAAAATCATACCATCGTTCCTTTTCTTCAATTGTTGCATTATCTTCAGCCATAGCTTTTATTTCCTCAAGTATTTCTGGAATCTCATCCCATTTCCCTTCTGAATCCAAATGGCTCGGTAATGCTTTATAAAAATCGGTCTCATAATATTCAGCCAACATCATTTTTGCTAAAATTGCTAGTTCCAATTCATCATCATATCCTCGGTTCTTAGCGATTTCATAACGCAACAACAACATATTTATAAAACGCTTTATCTTTCTTGGATTCCCCTCTGTATTTTGAGCTAATAAATGACATATTTGTGTGGCTATCAATACCTCTTTTGAACACCTTTCATAATCGTTTCCGATGATTTCTTTAATATCATCAACTTTAAGTATCTCAACATTCCAAGGTTTTCTAATCCTAGATAATCCCTCATCCCGTAGTTTTTTATAACTTTCATTTTCATCTGATAAAACAGAACCTACCATAAGAATCATTATGTATATACAAGCTTCCACCTCACCTAATGCCGGGATCCTAAAAGGAATTTGGATCAACTTTTCCAAATACTTATTTGCAAAAGCATCACCTATATTATATTTATTTTCATCTGTAGCATCAGGAAAATGTTTTTTTACCGCATAGCGAATCATACTTTCGTCTGCTGCAATTACAAACGCTGTTTTATCTGTAAACATAAACAGTCTTACAGCTTCCAAAGTATTGATTGCCACCTCCGGCAAGCATCTGTCAAGATCATCAATTAGCACAACAAGCTTATCAATGGATGCATCATCCAGTAATTCGGAAAAATTTTCTTGAAACTCTGAGAATTCTTTATTGCTTGATGTATCTTCAGTAATTTTTGCATCCTTTAAATAACCACCTATAGTCTCAATCGCTCCTGTGACTCCTTCTTCAGTTGTAACAGTAGATTTTAGAGTATCTATTGCTGAAGATAACAAGGTAATTGGTACCGTTCCAGTAGCAATTCCTAAAGCCGTTTTTCCTGCTGTCTTGGCGACACTCATCCAATTTATATTTTTCCATAACTTTTTTAATATCTCTCCAGCTTTTGAACCAAGTTTCTCTTTTTTCTCAAGTTCTGAGATAATTGAACTCATCAAGGCTATTTTTGAGTCTTCAAATCCTTGATGTTTCCATCCATTAAAACGAATACATGAATATCTCTTTCCTTGTTGTGCCGGAGCATTACTTACCTCTTTCTCTACCATTTCAAGGATACTGGACTTACCAGCACCCCAGTCACCATGTATACCGATAGAGATTGGCTGATCTTTACTATCCCTTATAAGAGAAACTATTGTCTTTGCAATCGCTTCATTATTAAGCAAGTCAACCTTCGTTTCATTATCAGATAAAATCATTTTTTCATTCCTCCATATTGCATCATTTCCAATGATAATTTTAGCTTTATTAAAACTTTTTATGTCTCAGTAATTTTCTCATCTTCTTTATATCTACAAATTTCTTCTTTATTTTACCATGTCTTCGTGTTTCCTTCTACCTAAAATCTAAAATATCCTAAGCAAATTTAACATTATATCCTTGTTATGCTTTCTAAAAATATAAAAAAGTGCAAATTTACATATTGTGTTCATTTGCACCTTCACATTACCCATTTATATTCAAAATTTAATTTTCCTTCATAATTCCCAACAGCACAAACCTCGCATTATCAAACTCATAGCTGCAAGTTGAAAGCGTCACAATCCTGTCTGTGACTGCCGGTGTGATTTCACTTTTAAAACAGGAGCGTTCTTTTGCCTCTTCCAGCCATTCCCCAAACTCCACGTCAGATTCCAGCTCGATTTCCCACGCATTCTCCTGAACACTTGCCACATAACCGGCAAAAATCTCAACCCTGACATTCTGTTCCGGCATCATCAGTAAAACAACCGGATGCCCCTCATAAAATCCCTGCTTTTTATATTCTGTCAATCCAGAAAACATGGTACCGTTTTTCATGTGGTGCCCATAGATAATGCTGTGCCGGTCTGACAAATCCGGCGAGTTCCGGCTGTCCAGGAAGATACATCCCGAACCATTCCATTTACCGTTGAATAAACGCTTCAGATAATATTGGTTGTCCGTCCCCTGCACCACCGGATAGTTAATTTCTGTATCCTCAATATAAATCCAGGCCACAATATCCGGATTGATTTCACTAAGTGCATCAAAATCTACGGCCGGCCAGCGAAGGTCAGGTTCCCCCTCTCCAGACTGGCTTCCATTTTCTTCCTCATCTCCGCTGTCTTCTGGGGCCTCATCCACCCAGACATACTGCTCTATCTCAGTATAGGAGGATTCCCCTTCACCATATTCCTTCAGCTGCCGATAAATCTGGAAGGCGCCTAACATAAAAATCCCTGTAAAAATTAAAATGAGTATTGTATATAATCTTTTCTTTTTCATAATTCTTCACAGCCGGTTGGCTTTCTCTTTCATCTCCTTTGCTGTAGGGTTACTGTAAATCAAAGTTGTCTGGACGTTACTGTGCCCTGCCTGGTTCGCTATCTCATGGATGGAATACCCACTCTCCAGCGCATGTGAGCAGACGGATTCAAAGAATCCGTCTCTCGCGGCAGTCGCCAAATGGACGTGCAAGCACGTCCGCATGGCTCGTTGCCCGCGGAAATAGTGCCGCAGCGTTTTCGGCGTGATACAATCCGAATACTGGTTGAATATCTGATTAATCCTGGAAGGAGAGAGTTTCCCACTCTGCCTGCTGACAAAGAGATATGGACTTTCTGACCTGCGCTCCTTTAAGTATTCCCGGATTGCATGGACAATTTTGTCATTGATATAGACCAGCCTCTGCTTATCTCCCTTCCCTACAACACGGATCTCTTTCGATACCAGGTCCACCTGTTCCAATAATAAACCGACACACTCCGTTCTCCGAAGCCCCGAATAAGCATACAGGGTGACAATGGCATAATCCCGTTTGCTCCCGCTCTCCAAAAGCCTCTGTCGGAACGCATCCACATCCCGTTTTTCAACGGTACAAGGGCTCGCATACTGCAGCTGCACTTTCATAAAATCTGTTTTCAGGATTACCGTTTCAGTCTGGGTTCCTTCGGCTATCAGGAACTCGTTCAGGCACCGCAGCGCAGATAAATGGTTATTTACGGATTTCGGGGAATAGCCTTTCAGGTTCCGCATATAGGAAATATACTCCAGCACATTTGCCCGGTACAGCTGCGGCGGCGCATTCCCAAAACTGAATTCGCACCACTCAAAATACTGGCGGATATTCCGGATATATGTTGCCATTGTATTTTGGGACTTCCCCAGCTTCTGCATATATAAAGCAAATCTGTCTGTCATCTTCCCACGCTCCTTCCTCATACTTTTCATTACACGGGAAACGAGCCGTTATTACAACGCAAACTGCAAACTGCCTCCATCTTCTGATTATGTCTAACTCATTTCATCTGCATCATCCGCTGATTATGTTTAACTGAATATGTAAAACAATCGGATCATTGCCTATGAGTTAAACACAATTAGCATTATGTTTAAGCTATACTGTAGATTTTCCCCCTAAAAACTTCTATGTTACTTATGGACTGCTATTCCTCTTGCCATGAAAATATTGTATAATAGAACACACATAAATGAATACTGATAGAACTCGGTAGGAAATAATTTAAATATTAGCAGGAGGCTCAATAAATGTTTGCAGTTCAGATGCCAGCAAGCAGTCAGATTATGACGATTTAGTTGTATTTTATGTATGTCCTGTATGTGGAAGATACGAAATCCATTTTGATTTATCCTCAGATGAAATTGATTTTGACTTGAATCAGTTGGGTTCTTATTTTATCTATAACGGCTTTAAATATGGGATAAGCGAACGCCGATATTATTCCAATAGAGATAAGGAATGGTGTGATGAATGGAGTAACAAATGTAAAGAAGGCGATATTACACATGGGCATCCCGTCTTTTTATCAAAAGAAAACGTTGAAAACTGGTACCCTAAAATATTTTCAGAAAAAATTGACAGAATTTTGTTATTTTTAAATAAGGAAATAAAACATATTGGTGAAGATGTTACCTTATCAAAGGAAGAACTGTACAGCGCCTTTTTTGTTGATAGATTTGATTACAGCACAGGAAAGCGGGAAGAACGAGATACGGACATACAATTAAAACAGGCAAACTATATGTTAGACTACTTAGCCGACCGAAATTACATACGCAGTAACATAGGAGGCAATTGGTGGAGCGATAACAATACAACCATAATGTCTCTATTGCCAGAAGGTTATGCAAGAATCGACGAGTTACAAAAGAGTACAGCGAATGGTAAAAACGTATTAGTTGCCATGAAATTTGGAGAAGATACAAAACCGCTCCGGGAAGCCATTCGAACAGGCATCTGCAATGCTGGATATATTGCAATTTTTATAGATGAAGTGCAACATAATGATTTTATTACGCCCGAATTATTAAAACACATAAAAAACAGTAAATTTGTAGTTGTGGATCTTACACATCAAAATAACGGGGCTTATTTTGAAGAAGGCTATGCAATGGGGCTTGGTAAACCTGTGATTCAGCTCTGCAGGACTGGTGTGAATTTGCATTTTGATGTCGCACAGAAAAATACGATTATGTGGGATACCGAATCTGATATTCCGCAGCGTCTTAAAAACCGGATTATAGCCACAATCGACTGAGCGACAAGACTTTACTTCATATAACCGGCAGATTTAGAAAACGCAACCATAAAACGAAATACCTGCATCTTGATGATAACATACAAAAGCAGCAAACCATTTAAACAGGTTTGTTGCTTTTGTATTCTTACCCCATACTATTTCTTTCATGGCTCATATTTCCCGTAATCTTCTTGATATTATTCCGCAAACTGAATATAATATATTATAAGAGCTGTTTCGTGAACCCTATCATCAAAAATCTGTTATGGAAAAACAAGAAAGGAACCGGAAAATGAAATTTTTGACAACAACTGAAACCGGTAAAAAGTGGAACCTGTCTGCCCGCCGCGTTGGGGTCCTTTGCAGTGAAGGGCGGATTCCTGATGTGCAGAAAACCGGAAACACCTGGCTCATCCCGGAGAATGCAGAAAAACCCGCCGATGCACGCATTAAGAGTGGCAAATATATAAAATCCAAGATTGAAACGGAGGAACAGGCAGAATGATTGATATGGCTTCTATTTTAAATTCAAAAGAACATGTTAACATGGAAGTAAAGGCAGCAGGCAAAGGAATTCCAAACAGCATCTGGGAAACCTATTCGTCCTTTGCCAATACATTTGGCGGCACAATCATCCTTGGTATAGAGGAGGATAAAACAACAAAAGAATTTATCCCCAGAGGCATTCAGTATCCGCAGCAAATGCTCTCAGATATCTGGAACACACTGAACAACCGGCAGAAAGTCAACACAAACATTCTTCTTGATCATCATGTTTACCATACTGGTTATAAAGGAATGACATTTATCGTAATTGAAGTGCCCCGTGCCGACCGCCGGGACAAACCTGTTTATGTTGGGCAGGATATGTTCAGAGGGACTTTCCGCAGGAACCATGAAGGAGACTACCACTGCTCTGCAGAAGAGGTAAAATCCATGCTCCGCGACCAGGCGGATACCACTCAAGATGCCCTTGTGCTTGAAAATCTGCTGATTGGCGACCTGAACCAGGAATCTGTCCACCGATACCGGATTCTTTTTAACAACTTGAAACCTGACCACATTTGGTCAAAGCTGGGCGATGAGGAATTCCTCCTGAAAATCGGCGCCGCAAGGAAAAGCCAGAATGACGGCAGAATCCATCCCACCCTCGGCGGCCTGATTTTTTTCGGAGATTTTATCACTATCACCGATGAGCTTCCGAACTATTTTCTTGATTACAGGGAGCGCCTTTCAGGTGATACACGCTGGTCTGACCGTGTAAGCTCCGGTGATGGCACCTGGAGCGGCAATATCTTCGACTTTTATTACAAAGTAATAGACCGCCTGACTGCAGATGTAAAAAAACCGTTCAAACTGGATTCCAATTTACTGCGGATAGATGATACGCCTATCCATAAATCCCTGAGGGAATGTCTCGCAAATGCCCTGATCCACGCCGATTTTTATGGCCGACGCGGCATTGTGATTGACAAAGAATTCCGTAAAATCACGATTGCCAACCCAGGCACATTCCGTATCAGCATTGACGAAGCTATCGCAGGCGGTATCAGCGATGCGCGGAACGGGAGGATTTTTAATATGTTTGCCCTTATTAATGTGGGTGAACGTTCTGGAACAGGTATTTGCGATGTATACCATGTCTGGGACGAGAATGGGTTTAAGAAACCTTCTTTCGTTGAAACGGTTGACCCTGACCGTGTTGTCCTGACTCTACAGATAGAAACTGATGGCAATCCTGATGGTAATGATGGCAATCTTGATGGTAATGATGGCTATCTCACACAGAATGAAATGCTTGTATTACAGGTTATAACCCAAAACCCAGGCCTGTCTGCCGCCAAGATCGGGTCTCAAATCGGTATCTCAAAACCATCTGTGGAACGGGTTCTCCGATCCTTAAAGGATAAAGGGCAAATCCGCAGAGAAGGCTCTACTCGCGGCAAATGGATTATATTAAAGTAAAGGAGGTTGAAAATGCCAAAGCAATTCAAAACAGCAAGACAAATCAATAAATTAAAGGTAATTGAGGCTGCCGAAAAACTTGGCGTTTCCCAGCCAACGCTCAGCGCCTGGGAGGGGGAGAGGAAATCTCCCTCCATAGACAGCCTTGAAAATATGGCCGATCTTTACGGGGTCAGCGCCGATTTCCTGCTTGGCCGCTGTGAATCCCATATCCAGGATTCCAGTCAGCCCATTTCCCTGCAGTCATTGCCAGCGTTTCATGGCAGGCCGGTATGGTCTGCCACATATGGATGGCTGCTGGTGAATGCTGCCGACAGGGTTCTGACATTTCCTGACGGCCATACCCTGCCTTTTATGGACATAGTCGGTGAATTATTTACCTCTGCCCTTCCCTTTTCTGAAGCAGAACCGCCGAACGAGCAACCTCTGTCCCGGTCTGAGGTTAACAGGCAAAAGGAAATCTGGCTGGAACCGATTTCCCCAGACTCGGATTTACGAAAAGAACTACAGGGATGGTACCGTGTCAAGGACCGTTTTGTCGAGAATGAGTATGGGAGCCGGTTTTATCTGGATACTTACGGCTCCAAATGGCTGGCATTTACTCCTGAGACTAAAGCATAAAAGAATCCGACACCCTGCATCCATTGTATACAAGGCGTCGGATTTTGATTATTCATGCTTTCTGAACGGGCTGCCAAATATTCAGTTTTTATGTTCAGAGCATCATAAGGAGAAGAACATTTCTATTTTCTTCTTATATGCATCCCTCCATTTCCAACTGTATTCTTTCATCTGAAAAATCCACCGCCTCCTCTCTGTTATATGCTATATATAGAAAAGCCGCAGAACCAAGAATCTGCATCATCTGCAAATTCATTGGCTCTGCGGCTTAGCGGCTGGCTCCTGAATCACGGTTATTTGAAATTGTTCCACATCTATTAGAATTTCCTGTTTGCACTTTGGACAGAATACAGGGAAATTCTTCATGGTTGTATCTGCCCTGATTTTATCGCGGGTCTTGTATCCGCATAATGGACAATAGATCCAATCAGATTCATACATTTTCTTCTTTGTTATTTGTTTTCCTCCTAACGAA
This sequence comes from Schaedlerella arabinosiphila, assembly GCF_003885045.1. GTDB lineage: Bacteria > Bacillota > Clostridia > Lachnospirales > Lachnospiraceae > Schaedlerella > Schaedlerella arabinosiphila. Next base: position 2,024,112 of record NZ_RHJS01000002.1, read on the forward strand.
AGTTAACATCTTATTGTTTTACATATCATGTCTATAAACGGTATCAGCACATGTCAAGTGTCCATTTTTCATAGTCTCTGCTTCCTTCCACAAAGCGCTTCAGCCCTTCTTCCAGCTGGTTGCGGGAGCAGGCGATATTCATTCTGATAAACGAACTTCCACTTTCACCATACTGTCGTCCTTCTGACAGGTACAATCCTGTATGTTCCCGCAGATATCGTGTAAATTCCGTTGCACACCCCTGCATTTTCCGGCAGTCCAGCCACATGAGATAGGTCGCCTGCGAGGAAACCGGCTTGATCTGAGGTGCCTCTTTCTTCAGATAATCCTCTACAAAATTTTTATTTTCCTGAATATATTCTCTCAAAGCATCCAGCCATGCCTCCCCCTTCGTAAAGGCCGCCACCGCCGATTCTACTGCAAAGGAATTCGGCTCTGCAACCTCATCCGTGTTCAGTCCCCGCCAGACCTTATGCCGTAGGTTGGAATCAGGAACGGCCACTGCTGCTGTCTGCATTCCCGCCAGATTAAAGGCTTTTGTGGGAGCTATACAGGTAATGCTGCACTTTCTGCAGCTTTCCGAAACAGAAGCAAAAGGGATATATTCCTGGCCGGGACTGGTCAGGTCACAATGAATTTCATCCGAAATCACAATTACATGGTGTTTCCTGCACAGATCACCAACCCGCCCCAGTTCCTCCCGGCTCCAGATTCTTCCTACCGGATTGTGGGGATTACACAAAATCATCAGGGTAGTCTGCGGATCGGAAAGTTTTTGTTCCAGAGTCTCAAAATCCATATGATAAGTGTTTCCGTCATATTGCAGCGGACTTTCTACAATATTTCTTCCGTTATTCACAATGGAATTGAAGAAAATATTGTAAACCGGTGTCTGTACCAGCACATTTTCCCCCACTGTCGTCAGCTTGCGTACCATACTGGAAATGGCCGGAACCACCCCTGTACAGAAAACAAGCCACTCTTTTTCCATGGAAAAACCATGCCGCCGTTTCCACCAGCCCATATAAGCCTGATACCATTCTTCCGGCACAATGGAATAGCCAAATACACCATGGGCGGCTCTCTCCTGAATTGCTGCCTGAATCTCCGGCGCTGTCTGAAAATCCATATCTGCCACCCACATAGGCAGCTCATGCTCTTTTACATCCCATTTCAGTGAATGGGTATTTCTCCTGTCTACAGGTTTATCAAAATCGTAAGGCATCCTGCACCTCCAAACTTTCTGTCAAATTGATTTGCGAAAATCAAATACCCCGCTGCCTGCAGCGTGCATTTGACTGCCAAAGGTCATGTGGACCTTACTCCAGCGAGAATGTCACCGTCACATCCCCGCTTCCAAGGGCTTCCTCCCAACCGGTCAGATCATCCACATGCCCCAGTCTTGTATAGCTCCACGAATTGGAGCCATAAAATATAACAATCTGGTTTCCATTATATAAGACAATATCTCCTGCATGGGTTGTGGTCTGACTGTTGCTGGCAGGAAGGCTTGTTCCCAAAGAACCTACCTTTTCAAAGCCGGAATAATCACTCATCTGAATGCTCACCGGATTTTCCCGCATCATTTCCACAAACGAAGCTACTGCCTCATTTTCTTCTAATGTGGCTGAAAATACTGCATCGCCAACCTGTACCTTCATATTCATTACAGCCTCCTCTGCTCCATTTTGGATATCTGCTTCTGTGCCAACCGTTTCACTCATTTCCATTTCCGGTACAGTTTCCCCATCCTCCGTATCTGCTGCTGATTCTGTCATGTTTTCTGACTCATTGGAAATGGTGTCTGGCTGCATTCCCTCCGCCTTAGTTTCCGTGGAATCCATAGCCTCGGATTGAACATCTGCATTCTCTGATTCTTCAGAAAAATCAGACAGAGGTGCCCCTTCTTCCAGGGGAGATTCTGCCTGGTCAACAGGCATCTGTGCCTGTATATTTCCACATGCTGCCATCGAAAATATAACTATCACCATGCACAGCAAAGCCCAAAATTTTTTCATAGCCTACCTGCTCCTCTTTTTCTATGTTATCGTTTCATATGGGGAGTGCCTTTATAAAGACAAGGACTCCGAACAGGCTTAGAACTGCCCCGAAAATCCGGTTCACCCTCTGAAAACTGTTTTTTCTCTTCTTTTTTCTGGCCAGGGAAACTGCAGCAGTAAGTCCTCCCCACCAGAGATAGGTTCCAAGGAACACTCCCAGAACTACCAGCCAGCCATTCCCTTTTGTGCTGCCTCCTGCAATGCCGAACCAGGAGAAGGCAAACAGAAAGGTCAGGATTGCTGCCGGATTTGTGATTCCTACTGCAAATGATGTCAGAAACATCCTCCATCTTCCCGATACTTCTGGAACCTCCGTCTCTTCTCCTTTTCGGAAGAACAGGCGGATTCCCAGATACAGCACGATTGCTCCGCCCACCAGATGAATAACCGTCTGATGTTCCAGAAGGAAATCGGAAACTATGGTCAGTCCAAAGGCCCCGATTCCTGCATAAATGCAGTCTGCCACAGAGGAACCCATTCCCGTAAGGAGGCCGGCCTTTATCCCGTGTTCCCAGGTTCTCTGCACGGTCATGGCTCCTACTGCCCCCACCGGTACACCAAAGAGCAATCCAATCAGAATCCCTTTCAAAAGCAGGCTCATACTGCCTCCTTTAGTTCTCTTCTGCAAATTATCCTTGTCTTTTCCGGATCTACCTTATCTTTTTCAATAATCAGCTCATCAATGCTGTCTGCCTGGATTACCCCACCGGAAGGGTTCATCACGCTGTCAATCTTCCCGGTAACTTCTGCATCCACTGTAGAATATTCAAAAGCAAGGGTAGTATTCAGAAGCTTGCAGTTCTTCATTACCAGGTTATCAATGTAGCACATCCCCTGCAGGCTCTCGATGGTGCAGTTTATAAGTGTCAGGTTCTTTGCATTCCAGCCCAGGTATTCACCGGAGATAAAAGAATCATATACCGTCACATTCTCCGTGTTCCAGAAAGCATCCTTTGAAAGCATACGGGCATTGTGGATCTCCATATTCTTTACCCCGTCAAAGGAGTAGTTGCCCACCAGCTGGAAGTCCCTAAGCACCATATTCCGGCTGTTCATGGCGAAATAGTCGCCTTTTGCCGTCACATGGTCAAGCTCCACATCCTCGCAGTTCCAGAGGGTTTCAGCCGCATTGGGAAGGTTTACATTCTTCAGGTTTACACCCCGGCAGCGGCGGAAATTCTTGGGAGCCTCGATCACTGCGTCCTCTACCGTAATATGATCCGTATACCACACGCCTGCACGAGCCATCTCAAACCAGGTACAGTTTCTTGCCGTGATATTCTTGGCGTACCAGAAGGGGTACTTCCATTTAAACATGCAGTTCTCCAGCTCAATGTCATGGCTCTCTTTCAGCGGCGATTCCCCATCTGCAAAGATACTGTCATAGATTTTCAGATCCGCCCCTTGAAACAACGCTCTTTCTCCTGTCAAATACTCCTGTTTGATTTCTCTTGTCTTCATGATTTTTTCCTCCTAAAATTTTTAAACACAATTCTCTGCGTTCTCTTTCTCATCCTGCTGTTCTTTCCTGAACTCTATGATAAGGATACCGGACACAGATAACATGGCTCTAACATAAAAATAAACAATTTCTAAATGAATTCTTGCAGATTTCTCAACTCACCCGGCTATCCGCCTCCACCTTTTTGATTATCTTCGCAGGCACACCTCCCACGATTATACCGGGCAGAACATCCTTCGCAACCACTGCTCCGGCAGCTACGATTGCCCCATCCCCAATGGTGACTCCCGGCAATACTGTGGCATTTGCTCCAATCCAAACATTTTTCCCTATATGAATCGGCTTTGGAAAAAGATCTCCCCGGTACTCCGGGTTCTGCTCATGGTTTAAAGTAGCCAGAACAACCATCGGGCCAATCAATGCCCCGTCATCAATATAGATGCCTCCCTGATCCTGGAACCGGCATCCTCCATTAAAGAAAACATTCTTCCCGATATGAATGTTTTTTCCACAGTCCGTATAAAACGGTGGAAACATTCCAAAACTCTCATCCACTTCCCTGCCTGTAAGAAGGGAAAACAGCTCCCGTATTTCCTTCGGCTCACGATAACCGCAATTTATCATGGCGGTTATTTTCATTGCCTCCTGGCTCAGCTTTCCCATATACTGATGTACATCGGAGCCGCACAAAATCTTTTCCCCGGAATTCATAATTTCAATAAAGGTTTCTGTGGTCATAAAATCCTCCTGTACTCTTTGATCTTCCTTTTTGATTGCGAAAAAGCATTGGCGGTGCTTGCTCTTTCTTCATCCTGAATTTAGTATATAGAAGCATCAAACAAATAGTAAATACTTATATTTAATCAATTTCAATAGTAAATAACTATAAAAAGAACCCCTCTGCTGTATTTGTAAGCAACAGGGATTCTCTCCGTCAAAAGATATTAAATTTCTTCCAGCATCTTGTTCAGTTCTTTCAAAATTAGCGGGATATGGAATCCCTGGGGACAATGCCCTGCACAGACACCACAGCCGATGCAGGCTTCAGGACGCTTTTCCTTTGGCAGTTCTTTCAAATGACTGATACGCCATACACCCCCAATCTTTGCCTCATTATAATTTTTAAGTAAAAAGGGGATATCCAGCCCTTGTGGACAGTTCGGTGTGCAATAGCGGCATCCGGTACAAGCCACCGCAAGGTCGGAATGCTGAATTCTGGCTGCTCTCTTTATCCTTTCCTGATCTTCCTCTGTAAGAGGCTGTGCCTCCGAAAAAGTCCTGATATTATCTATGACCTGGCTCTCATTTGACATGCCGCTGAGTACCACCTGTACATTCGGAAGAGCCATCACCCACCGCATGGCCCAGGACGCCTGAGATTTTTCAGTATCTCCTGCCGTCAATTCCTTTGCCGCATCCTCTGTCAAGTCTGCCAGCAAACCGCCATGCACCGGTTCCATTACCATCACTGGTATTCCTGTTTCTTCTAAAATTTCATACAGCTCTTTCGCATCCTGAAAATACCAGTCATAGTAGTTTAGCTGAATCTGTACAAAATCCCATGTATATAGCTTTAAAAGGAATTTCAGCATCTGCGGGGTTCCGTGAAAAGAAAAGCCCAGATAGCGGATTTTTCCCTGACGTTTTTGCTCATCAAAGTATGCGATACATCCGTTCCGGACCATTTTTTCCGCAAAATGATCCTGAATACCGTGGAGCAGATAAAAGTCAATCCGCTCCATGCCAAGGCGTGTAAGCTGCTCCCCAAACTGCTTCCTATAATCTGGTTCTACCTGAAAATTGTATTTATCTGTCACATAAAAACTGTCTCTTGGGTAAGCTGCCAATGCTTTTCCCAAAAATTCCTCTGACTTTCCGCCATGATAGATATATGCTGTATCATAATAGTTGATCCCCTGCTCCATACACAGATCAATCAGACGCTTTGCTTTTTCATAGTCAATCAGGGAATCATTTCCGTCTTTTACCGGGAGCCGCATGACACCCATCCCAAGTCTTGATAATTTTATATTATCTTTGTAATCTTTATACTGCATACGCTCTCCTCCTTTTTCATTCTGGTATCACAAACAACATAACCTCCAACCAATCTGATTATCCGAATTGTTCTTTCAAATATTCTAAAATATAATCAGCGGCTTTCTCCACATCATTCCCATAGAAGCCATGCCCGGTTCCTGAAAATATTTCAAGCTGTGCTGACGGATACACCTGAACTGCTCTTTCCGAATAGGAAACCGGTACAATTCTGTCAGAGTCTCCATGCAGCAAAAGCACATCTTTATCATATTGCCCAATCACCTGATAAAAGTCATAATCCAGCAGGTCTTCCGCATATCTGCGGCCGACAGTCATTCCCATTAGGGTATATGTTTCGGGAATATCTTCCAGACTGCTAAATTCTTTCCTTGTATTATCCGCCATTACAAAAGCAGGATACAGCAGTATAAGTCCGTCCACCTCATCCTTGTGTGCTGCGGAAGTGACTGCTGATACTGCTCCGCCCTGACTTTCTCCCAATAAAGCAATGCTGTTTCCATCTACATAAGGCAGTTCCTGTATCATACTAAGAACCGCTTCCAGATCAGACTGTTCTGTAAGCAACGACATTTCTGTCATCGAACCATCGCTTTTGCTTCCAGGTCCGCCGCCGCAGAAATCAAAGCAATAAACTACATATCCATTTCTTGCAAGTATATCCGCATAAGCTGCTCCACTGTGATGCGTACCTCCAAAACCGTGACTATAAATAACAGCGGGCATTTGCTCTCCTGCATTCTGAGGGATATATACAATACCATAAAGCTGTTTTTCTCCATTCATGGCATATAATGTCTGTGTTTCATATGTAAATTCCTCTGTTTCTGTATCTGCCTTTGTACCATCCACCATTGTTTCTTGCATCCCACCAATATCCAATTCTTCAGCCAAATACTCCTCTGTATGAGAAGTTATTGTGTCAATGTCCTCCTTCCCGGCACATGCCGTCAACATTCCGATGCAAAATATCACAATCGCAAGAACACCTGCTGTCTTTTTCATCTTTTTCACCATTTTGTCTGCCTGCCTCGCATGATATCTTTATATCAATAAATCCATACCCATTCCTCACTCTGCTTTTCATTTACGGTTGTGAAATCTGGATAATCTTGTTTCCCCATCCTTCCAGTACCGGATTTTCTTCCACTGCCGTTATAAATTCTTCTGTCGCCTCAAATGTGCCGATCTTTGTATATTCTGCTGAAATCTCTGCATCATGGTAAAATAATACGATGCGGTTCGGATCTGAATAAAATACGTCTCCTGCCTTTGCTTCTGTCACCGTTTCTGAATTGGAGGGAATCTCATACCTGCTGGGAATATCATAATACTGCAGCACGCTGTAGTCCGCATCTGCATCCCGTTCATAGATAGGAAGCCTCCAGTCAGAAGTTCCTACATACCTCGCAATAGCTGCGGCAGTCTCATTGTCTAAAAGCGTCATCATAAATGGCTCACCGCTATCCCCGAACCGGACTTCCAGCTGTGTACCTCCACTTTCCGTTGTCTGATCCCCGCCAGTCTGATTTTCTATATTCCCTGTATCTATACTATTTTCAGAAAAATCGCCTGTTCCGGTATTGCTTTCCGGTCTTTGTGCTTCCGTCCCCTCCTCTCCGATGGATACGGTGTCCCTTACACTTTCCGCATCTCTATTGCTCTGGCCGCACCCTGCCAAAAGTGAAGCAGAAAGCGCTATGGCTGCCATCAATCCCATTATCCTTTTTCCCATATTTGTTCTGTAGTTGTTGTTTTTCATTTTATTTTCATCCTTTCTTTATTTCTGCCCATTTTTTCAGGGCATAATGGTATACCCCTGTGGTGTTTCCTTATTCCTGCCCTTCTCTTTAGGGCATAATGGTACATCCTTGTGGTGTTTACTTATTCTTTCCTGTCTTTTCAGCGCATGCCATCGCACCATCGCAGCGCTCATTCCTGTTTGCCTTCCGTCTCAGTTTTCCTGTCTGATACAAAACCTTTCATGTTTCCGCTGTCAACACATTCATATCCTCCCTTCTGATCCTGCCTGATAACAACCAGGCGAACCCAAAGAATAAAAGTATTACCATACTCCCCGGAAGGAGGACGCTTCCAAGCGAATTCCCCGATGCGAAATTACTGATTCCTGCCAGCCGCATAACGGTGGATACCACAGGGTCTGTGAATCCCATAGCTGCCAGTGTCCCGATTACTGCCCCGACTGCTGCCACAATTCCAAAGCGGAAAGCAAAGGAGAATCGAAGCATCCTGACAGAACATCCGATGGATTTATAGATTCCCATATCCTTCTGCTCCGCATCCAGAATCTTTGTTCCTGCCATTCCAGTCACGACACAGATAAATGCAGCGCTCACTCCATACAGGAAAAAAATCAGCATATGCATGGCAGAAATAATCCCAAACAGTCCCGGCCAGGAATTTTCATGGACATGGACATCCCCGCCCCAGGTCTGTTCCAGAGCTTCGGTAATGGCCTGTTTCTGTGAAGGATCTTCCAGAAAATAATGATAACACCACAAACGGCTGTCATCTTCCCCGATGGAAAGGTAGCCTTCTCTGCTCATTCCCAGATTCGCCCCCATATCATTGGCACAATGATAGATCCCTGAAACCGTAAACTCCCCGCTGCCTTTATTTCCCCGTATCGTAACGAAATCTCCCACATCTGCTCCCAGATCGGATGCCAGTGCCTCTGTCAGAACTACCTGGTCTGCCCCCATACTGGTCTGCCCTCTGCTGATGTGGAACCGTTCCGGCTCTGTAATGACATTTGCCGTGTAATTCGTTCCATTCACGGAAACACTGGGCATGGCCAGCAGATAGCTGTCTGTAATATCCGTATAGGAAAGTACCATCTGCTCCATTTCTTCAGCCCCAAGCTCCCCTAAAACCTGCACACCCAAGTCAAGGTCTGCCGGGTTAAAGGCATCCATCATTCCTTTCCCATCCTCTCCCAGCCAGCCATTCATCCGGCCTGCCAGGGAAGCAAAGAATACCAGAAATACCGCTACCAGACAGGCGCCCATGTAACGCCTCCTGCCTGTCAGGACCTGCCGCAGCGCCAGATGAAAAGAAAGCCCACCTGCCTGTATCCCGTTACGGAAAAACTTCGTTTCTGACGCAGATACGGTATCCAATTCCCCACGGATAGCAGCCATAGGAGCAATCCTCTTGATATTCCGAAGGCGCAGGATGCAAAAACTCACCGGAACCAGCAGTAGAATAGCGAATACCCCCATACAGGGCAGAACCGGAAAATGAACTGGAATCAGAACACCCGTAGTTGTGACCGTCATCCGGCTGATCAGCCCTGCTGCCGGAACCGCCAGAAGCATTCCCAGAATAACGCCACCTCCCATAGCAGCCCCATACTGTATTGTCAACAGCCCCGTCAGCCGCCCTCCGGTATAACCCATGGTTTTCAGAATACCGAGATTTTTCCATTCCTGCTCCACCAGACCGGAAATACTGTGCCCCATCACTGCCATAGCCACTCCAAACAGCACCAACGCAAAAGCCGCTAATATTGCAGAAAAAGCATTCTGGAGAATCCCCATAAAACCTGCCATCGTATCCGCACTGTGGATAAATTCCGTATACATGGAAAGAGGCGTGTTCTCCACCAGGATTCTGTTTACTTCCGAAACCGTAATGCCATCCTCCGCCTGAATATGGATCATAAGCCCATCCCTGGCCAGGGCATCCATCCCCGTTTCTTCTATGACGGAACCTATTTCTTCATAAGTCTTCTCCGATATCAGAAACCCTTTCATCCCAATCATGGAACTGCCCATAAAGGGGTCTTCATAATACCCTGCCACCGTCAGGCTGATCGTTTTTCCACCTCTGGCTATGGGAAAGGTAACCGTGTCGCCAGGTTCCAGATCCATCATGGATTTCATGGAAGGGGAAACATACACTTCCTGTCCCCCGATTTCTTCCGGAGCCTCTCGGTAGCCGGAAAGGTTATTTTGAAAAAAGCGGTACCTGCTGCCTGAAAGCGTCCAGGGAATCATCTGCCCCTGGCTGTCAGATTCCACACCGTTTGCCTCATATTCGGAAAAAATCAGCCTTTGGGCCTCCGCCGCCTCTACACCTTCCTGCTCCCGTATGCTTTCCATCAAAAACTCTATATCCGGCACATCCGATGCCCATGCGGTAAGGTCTCCAAAGCCCACCCTCTCCATCTCATCCCGTATATAGCTGTTTCCTGCCAGGACAGTTATCAGTACGGCTGTCAGAGAAAGCGCCGCCAGAAGCAGAAGGATTCCGATCCCCAAAAAACTTCCCTTATTTCTTTTCACTCCTGCCCGGATTATCATTCGATTTTCCAACATTTGACCATACACCTCCTACCAGCGAAGCCCGGAAAGCCACTGGCTGACCTCTCTTTCCCGCTGCTTTTCTTCCATTTCATTGTAAGGCTCTAAAGAGAGTTCATCACAGACTTTTCCGTCCTCCAGATATAGAATCCGGTTCCCTCTGGATGCAGCCCGCAGGTCATGTGTCACCATCAGGATGCTCTGGCCCTCCCTGTTCAGGTCAGTCAAAAGCCCTAAAACCTCACGGGTATTTGCCTGGTTTAAAGCGCCTGTAGGCTCATCGGCAAACAGAAGCCCTGGTCTTCCGATCATGGCTCTGGCGATAGCCGCCCTCTGCGCTTCGCCCCCGGATACCTGGGCAGGAAGCCTGTCTTTGGCTTCCTCCACATCCATCTGCTGCAGAAGGTTCTTTGCCCTTTCCCTTACTTTTTCTGCACTGTCCTTCTTGCCCACATACCCTGCCACCAGCACATTTTCCAAAAGTGTCAGGTTGCTGACCAGATGAGTCTGCTGGAATACAAACCCGAATTCCTCTGCCCGGAGCCTTGCCATCTGTTTTTCCGAAAGGCTGCTGATTTCCCTGCCCCGATAAAGCACATGCCCCCCGTTTATCTGATCCATGCCACTTAAACTGTACAAAAGGGTGGACTTCCCGGCTCCCGATGGCCCCATGATAACCGTAAAGTCTTTTTCATATATTTTGATGTCAATTCCGTCAAGGACTTTTGCTTCTGCCTTTCCCTGATGAAAAATTTTTGTAATCTTTTCTCCCTGTAATATGGTATCTGCCATTTGTTATGCCACCTTTCCCTTTAAGATCAAAGGTTTCTTCCCCGTCCGGGTATCCGGCAGGATTTCATTTACAAAATTCACATAGAACTGCACATAGTCCAATTTTTTCTCTGTCAGAATTTCTCCCATCTGCCGCAGCATTTCCTGCCTGATCCGATCCCTGGATGCATCATGTTCTGTCTCTGCGTACATTTCAAAGGTATCTTTCGTGGTCTGACGGAACTGATAATCTTTCAGCCCTTCGATACAGAACCCTTCAATCGCCAGTGGATGAAGGAACTCCCGGTTTCCCCTTCCATCTTCAAACCAAAGGACATCTTCATTCCTTCCCAGAAGCCCTACCGCTTTGGTAAATGGCTGTTCCCCTTCTTCCGGCGCCTGCAAAGTCAGGCGGTCGGAAAGACGATAGCGGATGAGCGGCTGTGCATAATTATAAAGACAAGTAAAATACATCACTCCGTTTTCCACCTCAATGACATTCATATCGTCAAACAGAAGCATCCCATCCTCCGGATCAGTTTCTACTCCCAGAGCCAGGGACTCACTGGCGCCGTAGAAATTGACAACCTGTGTCCCAAATATCTTTTCCAGCCAGCTCCGTAAACTTGCCCCCAACGGCTCGCCGCAGGAAACCACCCGTTCCACATCCAGGCTGACTTCCCCGTCCTCCATCAACTGTGCAAGAATCTTAACCGCCGATGGATAACCAATGACAATGTTGGGCCGGAATTCTTTTAGCTGCCTGATCCATTCCGCAACCGGTGTCTTGATGTCCAGATAAAGCTGGCTGGCGCCTACTCCATCAATGCCGTCTCCTACTGCCATAGCCCCGCCGTATCTCCCATCCGTGGCTGCAATATACACAATCCTGGGGCGTTTTATCAGCAACTTTAAAATCTGGAGCATGGACATCCCCCATAGAGCCGCCCGGATAATACCAGACAGCATCTGGTTCCAGGCTTCTTCATCATATACAAAATATCCAGGCTTTCCGGTGCTGCCAGAGGAATGGACGACATGGTATTTTCCCTGATAGGGCTTTCGGTCTACAGCTTCCCCTGCATCGAATTCCCGCAGGCTTTCCTGCTTTAAATCAGGCACTGTGACCAGTTCATCAAAATGTTCCAAAAACTTTTGCTTGTCAATGGTTGGAAAACAGGAAAGTGGCAGTGTGTCTAGCTGTTCTTCTGTAATTCCGGCATCCTCAAAAGCTGACCGGTAGTAAGCAGAATGTTCCCATGCGAATCTGAGAAGTTTACGCAGTTTTCCATCCTGTAGGGATTTCATCTTTTTTGCGCTTAACTTAACATTCTTTTTTAATCTGTATAAATCCGTTAAAGTTTTTAAGTAATTCATAATTTCCTCCTTCTTGCCACGTATTTTGGCATATAGGTATGCTCAAAGGGCGCTTCCTCCTATTAAAATCGCTGTGCGATGGCACTAAAGTCTCTTTGCGACTTCATCTATTCCACTGGAACAACATATGCCCTTCCGTAATTTTCTCTATGGTAATAAATCAGCTCCTTTGTCTCCTGATTCATCACAATGCTCCATTCTGTAGATTGGGAGTCACCAAAATTATCTTTGCTCACACTGTCCAGTGCATCCCGCACCCCAGTTTCAGTCATCTCCTCCTGTTCTTCCAATGTCCCGGTAAGGATTTCATACCGAGTATGGGACTGGGCGGTACCGATTCCCTGTTTTTCTCCCGAAGCCAGATAAAAGTTCGTGACAACGGGCGTCTCGATCACAACCATTTCATGATTCACATATTCCACTGCCACACTCCTGCCGTCCGCATCTGCTATAGCCAGATGCACCATCATTCCCATAGAACTGTGGAAATCATATTGCTGTAAGAGTTCCAGCGCTTCTTCCACATCTGCCGCCCGATCAAGCAATAGCCGGACTGCTGTTGTAGTGGTGAGAGCAGGCTTTCCGCTGTCCTGGCTGATGCCTGGTGAGTCCTGAATCATGTTCACGGAAACCGCCAGCCCTTTTTCATTCATGCCATCCAACGGTGCATACAGGGAGACAAAAGCCTGCGCCGAATCCGGTAACTGTGAAAGGTCTACTCCACCTGCCCGGATAAAATCCATGTTTACCGTCGAAACGGAAGCATACCCGTTTTCCGGTCTGGCGCTGACAATCCATGCATTACAGGTGTTCCAGTCAAAATTTCTTCCGAACAGGTATCCTCCTGTCTGATTTTTTACCGACAGGGTACTGCATCCGAAAGGACTTCCTTCCATATGGATTTCCTGATCCAGCAGTGAAGTGATATATGCTGCAACATCCGCATCCGAACCGGCGCCTCCCTGCTCTAAAAATGCGTCAAATCCATATTCCCCTTCATATCGGACGATTGACAGCCCGGTTTCCAGTTCCCTGACCTCAGATGTTGGTGTAATCCGGATTGCATTTTGGTCTCTGCTTTCTTTTCCGTTTACCGTCTCTTCTTTGACTGCTTCTTCCTCTGCCCAGCTTTCCTCATTATGACTGTTTATCTCTGTCCGCTCACCAAAGTCTTTTCCGCATCCTGACATCAGGCCCGATACTCCCAGCGCAAGCAGCAGACATATATAGAATCTTTTTTTCATTTTCCGTCCTCCCTCTCTGTGACTACGTGTGCCCTATAGGGTATACTTTACCTGTCTCAGATAACATCAAGCTAACAGAAAAATAAACAATTTCTAAATGAATTCTTGCAGATTTCTCAATTCCTTTTTGTTTTCCAATCCTGAATATATCGTAACAAGATAGCATATAAATAGCAAATACTTATACTTTATTTATTTGAATAGGAATTATCTATATATTTCATGTATTTATCACTTTTATCACCTGTTCATAAAACATCCATTCACGCAAAAATACCAGTTTGACATGAACAGCAGAATTCTATCTGTCATTCGCGCCAAACTGGTATTTTCAGCAATTTAGTGTATTTCCTGTTCTGAAACAACCAATTTTACATACTTTCATTCTCAGCACAATGCACGCATATAAGCATCCTCATCCACCGGTTCCAGCCATTCATTGGAACCTTCTTCTGCCGGAACCTCAACAGCTAAATGAGAAAACCAGCTGTAAGGCGTCGCCCCATGCCAGTGTTTTACGCCTGCCGGAATATTTACTACATCACCGGGGAATAACTCCTGCGCCTTTTTCCCCCACTCCTGATAGTATCCACGTCCGCTGACACAGATCAGAATCTGTCCTCCCCCACTCTTTGCATGATGGATATGCCAGTTGTTGCGGCAGCCGGGTTCAAAGGTCACATTAAAAATCCCAACCTGATCGGCAGAAATGGGAGCCAGATAGCTTTGCCTGGTAAAATACTGTGCAAACGCATCATTGGGCTTTCCTATAGGAAACAACATGGACGCTGCATGTGCGGACTTCGCATCCGCTTCGGAACCTTCTTCTGCCCAGACTTCCTTCGCCATCCGAAATGCTGCCCATGCCTTGGGCCATCCTGCATAAAAAGCCCCATGAGTCAGTATCTCCGCGATTTCTGTTCTGGTAATTCCATTCTGTTTCGCACTGGCCAGATGGAACTGAAAAGAAGAATCCACAAGTCCTTGAGCCATAAGGGAAACCACGGTCACCAGGGAGCGATCCCTCAAAGAGAGCTTATCTTCCCTGCTCCATACTTCTCCAAATAATACATCATCATTTAACTGTGCAAATTTCGGGGCAAATTCGCCCAGGGCATCTCTGCCTGCGGTCTGTTTTACTGCCATTTTTTTCTCCTTATAATCCATATCATTTTCTAAAATTTCAAATCCAACAGGGCTGTCCTTTTTTGTCACTGCATATTTACTGTGAAAGCTCAGCGCTCCGTCGTTGAGCTGTGCGAAAACGGGGTCGCAAAGCGACATCTTCCATACCCGTTTTCTGCACATCCCCCGGAGGGTTTACAGAAATCCCCTTTCATTCATGGTGATGCCCTAAGCGGGGCATGGGGGTTACTGTAAAGAATTCTGCCAGTCTGTCAAAGGGAATACGGTCTCTCCGGTCATACAGGTCGATATGCTCCGCATCCTCCACAACCAGCATTTCCTTTGGTTCCAAGGCCCGCTCATAAGCTGCGTCACTGAAAAACCGGGAATGTGCCCTGTCTCCCACCACGAACAGAATCGGACGGGGTGATATTTCATCAATGAAATCCAGGGGCCGGAAATTCATAATCGCCAGCTCGCTGGTAGTGGTAAAACCGCCTCTGGCATTTGGATGATGTCCTCTTTTCAGGGCATAAAAGCGGAACCACTCTGCTCCCGGCTCCGGTATATCCTCCGGCACCTTGTCTATTGGCTGCTCCGGAAATCCAGGCAGGTATTCCGGGTATCCGTTTTCGGCATCCAGCCACCTCTGATTTGACAAACGTTCCTTTACAGCCTGGAGTTCTTCCTTGTTCATATTCCCTCTGACCGCCACATTCATATCGTACATGCTCATAACGGCAACCGCACGGATTCTGGTATCGCATTGTGCCGCAGAAAGTGCAAAACCGCCGGAACCGCAGATACCGATCACACCGATCTTTTCCCTGTCCACAAACCGCTGCATCCCTAAAAAGTCCACCGCCGCACTGAAATTCTCTACAAAGATATCCGGTGATGACACATTTCTGGGAAAGCCCCCGGATTCTCCCATAAAGGACTGGTCAAAGGTCAGCACAATAAATCCTTTCTGTGCCAGTTCATTGCCATATACGCATGGTCCCTGTTCTTTCACTCCGCCATAAGGCGCACCGATAATCAGGGCAGGATGTTTCTGATTCAGAGAGATTCCTTTTTTAAAGTACAGTTCTCCTGTGATATCCAACCCATACCGGTTCCTGTAAACTACTTTTTTCCTCTCCACATTCTGTGATAATTCTAAAATATGTCCGCTCATGTTCTTTTCCTCCTACTATTGTTGTTTATTTTTTGCTGCGGATAACCTTTTCTTCTGGCTCTTTCCTTGCTATTTCTGGCGTTATCATGGACTGCCTGCTATAAAAGAATAATACTTCTGATAGTTTTCCCTATGGTAATAACGTGCCTCCCCGGTACTTTGGTTATAGACAATGCTCCACTCTGTAGACGCAAACTCAGAATCAAAATTGTGCTTGCTTACACTGTCCAGCGCATCTCGTATCCCATCCATATCCAATGAAGAACTGCTCTGCAGCAGGTCTTTCAGCATGGCATACCGGATTTTGGATTCTTCCGTCCCAATACCATATTTTTCTCCGGGAGACAGGTAATAGTTTGTGACAACCTCTGTTTCTGTTACCACCATCTCATTGTCAATATACTCAACTACAACAGAATGTCCTGTGGCATCAGTCAGAGCAAAATGTACCATCATTCCCGCAGATGCGTGCAAATCATACTGGGAGAGCAGTTCCACGGCTTCCTCTACGTCAGCCGCCTGATCTAACAGCAGGCGTACCGCCGTTGTTGTGGTCAGGTCCGTTTTCCCTGTATCCTGCTGGAATCCCGGACTGTCCTGAATCATCAGAACCGCCACACATAATCCTTTTTCATTCATCCCGTCCATAGGGGCAAAAGGCGCCGCCACTGACAGAAGGCGCATCTGCGTTTCTTCCGGCATACGAAGTCCCAGGTTCAGGAAATCCATATTGACCGTGGAGACAGACGCATATCCTTTCGCCGGACGTGTCTGTACAATCAACGCTGTGCAGGTTCCCCAGTCAAAATTCCTGCCAAATACCGCCTCACCTTCGGACGTCCTGGCAGAAATGGTGCTGCAGCCAAAGGATGTGCCCCTTAAATCCACAGGAAACAGACCGTGAAACACATCCTGTATCACAAATTCTGCTACCGCCAGGTCATCAGCCGCACCGCCCTGTTCCAGAAACAAATCAAGCCTATAATCACCTTTATATTCCATGGAATACAGACCATCCTCCAGCTTTCTGACACTGGCAGCCGTCCGTATGTTTCTCTGGAAAAGTATCACAAGAATAATAATTACAGCGAATAGCAAAATCAAAATAACATATATAATATATTTCAATCTTATTTTTCTCATTTCATACTCCTGACCGCGTTCCCCTACTTTCCAAAATAGGCAGCAATCTCTTTCATTCTGGAACCCTGCCTTACATGGAATGGGCACCTCCTGTCACAATGGCCGCAGCCTGTGCAGTCGGAGGCTTTCTTCTCCAGATTTCCATAATGCCTTTCTGCCATGGAATCCCCCGCCACTGCCAGGTCATAGTATTTATTGATCAGTCCCACATTCAGGCCTGCAGGACAGGGCTGGCAATGATTACAGTACACACAGTTTCCCACAGCCTCCCCTGGCGTAAATGTACCGATAGTGGAGTAGTCCCTTTCCTTGGTAGAAGCCCCAAAAAATCCCAACAGATTTTTTACATCCTCCGCAGTTCGGATACCCGGCAGCACCGTCAGCACTCCCGGCTTATCCAATGCATATTGGATGCACTGGTAACGTGTCAGCGCTCTGCCAAAAGGCGATGTTTTATCATCCAGCAGCTGCCCGCCGGAAAAGGGTTTCATCACGGAAATGCCCACCCCGTCCGCCTCGCATCTGCGGTACATCGACATCCGCTCTTCGGTACTGCCGTTTGCATAGTCTCCATGCCTGTAATCATATCCGGGATTGATGGAGAACATCAGCTGATCCACAATTCCGGCATCCAGTACCTTTGTCACAAGGCCGGGCGTATGAGAAGACAGCCCGATATGCCGTACCACTCCCTGCTTTTTTAACTCCAAAAGATACTTAAGCGCGCCGCCCTCCTGATAAGCCTACCAGTCCTTTTCTTCATCCAGGCAGTGGATAAACCCATAGTCTATGTAGTCAGTATGCAATGCTGTCAGCTGGGCATCCACGGAACGCCTGATTGTCTCCACATTCGTAGTCCATCCATATGCGCCGCTTTCATAATTTGCGCCAAAATGTACCTGATAGTATATATCTTTCCTGACGGATGAAAAGGCTTTCCCATAATAGATAAATGTCTTTGCATCAGCTGTGGCAAGGTCAGCATAGTTGATGCCATTTTCATAAGCATATTCCAGTGCCTGGATTGCCTCTTTTTCCTCCGCTTCTGCAATATAGCTTGTTCCCAGACCGATCACACTGATATGGTCGCCTGTCCTTTTGTTTATTCTGTACTCCATCGATTGTCCTCCATTCCAAAGTTATATAGAATTGACCATCAGCCCGGTCAGAAAAGAAAATAGCATGATATATGCCAGATATAGTGTAAACCGCTTTATTCCCAACACAATCTTTACCGCTCCCAGATTCGTGATCTTTGTAGCCGGCCCGGTAATCATAAAGGCTGCGGCACTCCCCAAACTCATGCCGTCCATGAGCCACGCCTGCAAAAGCGGTATGGTTCCCCCGCCGCAAGCATAAAGGGGAACCCCAATGGTTGCTGCCATCAGGACGCCGAATGCCTCATTGCCGCCGAATAACCCGGCTACCGTATCCGCAGGCACATACCTCTGAAACAATGCAGATAAAGCAATACCCGCCAGAAAATACCATCCCGTAGCCCTCACATTTCTGGCCAGATTTTTGAGAAAGCGAAACAGCAGATTGGAATCTGTATCCCTGCTCCCTGTTTCCTCAAAACCTTTAAAAGAGAAAAAGGACCGGTTGCGGTAAAAGAGCCGTATCAGCCCTCCGGCAAAAACGCCACATAAAAAACAGGATACCAGACGCACTGCCAGAGCGGTCACTCCCAGGGCTGCGCTGTAAATCAGCAGCTGTGGATTCAGCAGAATGGAACTCATCATAAAAGCCGCCAGCCAATCATCCCGCATTCCGCTTTTTGAAAAAGATGCGGCAATAGGAATTGTCCCGTACATACAAAGAGGCGAGGCAATCCCTAATGCACTGGCGATGACAATCCCCAAAATCCCCAGCCGCTTTTCGCCCATAAAACGGAACGCACTGTGAATGCGGTCTTTCAGGAAAACGGAGACCAGGCTGCCCAACACCATTCCCAATACCCAGTATTTAAAAATCTGCTCCAGCTGGACACTGAAATAATACCAGAGATAAACCGCCTCACGGTGCAGCATGTCAGCCATCTATACTTACCAGCCTGTATTCCCGGTATCCCAAACCGATTTTTTCCGCCTGCTCCAAAGTGTGCAGGCCGTTGCGGGATTCTATCCGGTCGATCAGTGACTGCCCATCCTCTGCCTCATAGACCAGATCCACACAGGCCTGGTCAAGCGCCACCGGATCGTAGGAGGCCAGAATACCAATATCATGCATATCCGGCTCCGCAGGGCTTCCGTCACAATCGCAGTCCACCGACAAACGGTTCATCACATTGATATACACAATATTTCCATCCAGATAGTCCACAACCGATTTCCCGGCCTCAGCCATGGATTCCAGAAAGGCATCCTGACTGCCGCCCCACATACTCCCGCCTGTGCCGCCGCTGTGGATATGGGATTTTCCTTCCGAAGATGCAATTCCAATGGAGATATTCTTGATTGCCCCTCCGAACCCTGCCATAGAATGTCCTTTAAAATGAGACAGCACCACATAATAATCATAGTTCGCGAAATGCGCCCCCACATAATTTTCCGTCAGATTATCCCCGCCCGTTACCGGCAGCGTTATGGAGCCTTCCTCGTCCATAATATCCACATCCGCAATGGCGGTATATCCATGCTCCTCTGCCACCTGATAGTGCATGGCTGTATTTGCTCTGGAACCTCCATAGGCGGTATTGCACTCCACAATGGTTCCCTCCAGAGACTCCACCAGCTCACCAATAAGTTCCGTCCGAAGGTAATTGCTGCCCGGCTCACCGGTAGAGAGCTTTACGGCAATTTTGCCGGAAGGAGATGCAGACAGCGCCTGGTAAATATCCATGAGTCCCTGACTGCTTAAATCTGTTGTCATATATACCACCGGCGTATCTGTCTCTCCGTTCTGGCCTTCTGCGGCTGATGCTTCCGGATCACGATTTGCCATATCTTCTGATGTGTTTTCCGGCAATTCTTCTGTTCCCGATATTTCTGCTGCACCGCTCTCCATTTCGGAATCCGATTCCTCATGTCTGTCCTGTACCACCTCTGCACTGCTTTCATTTATTTCCGGCCTTTCCGCAGAAGGACCCTCCGCATTTCGCCCACAGCCGGAAAACACGATTGACAACAGTAATGCAAAAGAAAGCAAATATTTCTTTTTCATCAAAGCATCCCTCCTTCCATAACCTTAATCAATCCGAAACCGATAACCTGCTCCCCATACGGTTTCGATAAACTGATTCTTTGATTCATTTTTCCCCAGTTTATCCCGCAGGCGGTTGATATGTACCGTCACGGTTGCCGCATCTCCCAGAGAATCCATCCCCCACACCCGGTCAAACAGGGTATCCTTTGAGAACACCAGATTGGGATTCTCCGCCAGAAACAACAGCAGCTCAAATTCCTTGTTGACCAGTATGACTTCCTTTTTATCCAGATAGATTCTCCTTGATTTCGGCAGGATCGTCAGGTTCCGGTAGGTAATCTCTGTCTCCTGCTGTTCCTCTTCTTCCGTGGTAGAAAGCAGGTTATGAATATAGATATGGGATTTTACCCTGGCCACCAGCTCCGTAGGGCTGAAAGGCTTTACCAGATAATCGTCCGCCCCCAGTCCCAATCCCCGTATTTTATCGATATCCTCTTTTTTGGCTGTCACCATAATGATAGGCAGCCGAAGACTCTTTCGCAGCTCCCTGCAGACATCAAACCCGGTTTTGCCGGGGAGCATCACGTCCAACAGAATGGCGTCATATTTTTCTGTTTTTGCCTTTTGTTCTCCTGTGATTCCGTCAAAGGCCAGATCCGTCTCATATCCATTCGCTTCCAGATAATCCCTCTCCAATTCCGCAATCAGCTCATCGTCCTCTATAATCAGTATCCTCTCCATCGCAGATGATTCCTTTCCCTAATTCTTCCCGTATTCCCTCTCTCCATCTGTAACCGGAATGTTAATTATCACTGCCAGCCCTCCCCTGTTTTCTGCTCTTATGGTTCCTCCATGACCGAGGATGATTTCTTTCACCACCGCCAGCCCGATGCCGCTTCCTTTTTCTGCGCTGTTCCTGGAATCATCCACCCGGTAGAAGCTGTCAAATATCTGTTCCAGACACTCCTTTGGCACTCCGGGGCCGTCATCCTGGAATACCAGTTCCAGGCAGTTTCCCTCCAGTTTCCTTTTCATGGAAATAAGGACTCTCGAATTTTCTTTTCTCCGGTATCTCACCGTATTGGCAAACAGGTTATTAAAGATACGTTTAAATTCTTCTCTGTCCAGCCTGACCGAAAAACTGCCTTTCCCGCAGGAATATGCAATCTGTACCTGCTGGTTTTCCATATCCGGACGCACAAGCTCCAGATACTTTTCCACATAATCTTTAAAATCCGTGTCCTCCATATGATACCGGAAACCGGCATCCAGCCTGCTGTATTCGGAAAGGCTGTCTACCAGGCTGACCAGATTCCCGGTTCTTGTCTTTATGGCCTGCAGGTAACGAAGCTGTTTTTCCGGTGTGTCCGCAATGCCGTCTAAAAGTCCGTCCAGATACCCCATAATGGTAGTCAATGGCGTCCGCAGGTCATGGGAGATCCCGGTGATCAGGTTCCGCCTGCGCTTTTCATCCTTCAGCCGCTGCTGTACAGACTCCTGCAGGTAAACACGCATCTCATCAAAATCCCTGCACACCTGGCCGAACTCATCCTTTTTCTCATACTGCATAGGCGTATCCAAATTTCCTTCCCGGATCTCTTTTGTGCCAAGGCTTAATTTCCCAAGAGGTTTTAAAATACTGCCGGAAATCCACCAGGAAAGAATACCGTTGATGCACACGGTCAGAGCTACAAAAAGAACCAGGATGCCGGCCAGATAACGCAGGATACCGTTTTTCAGATAATTTACCATCGTTCCATCGGTTTCCTGTGGGTGGACAGCCGTAATACAGAAAATACTTTCCCCGTGCCAGAAAGTGCTTTTGATCACGGACACCTCATACCGGCTGGCGGTCAGCATTTTTGCATAATCAATGGCATCTCCTGCCACAGACCGGGCCGTATCCAGATCTTCGTCGGACAGGTTGGAATAGATTCTTTCTCCATCCTTTGTAATCATAAAACGGTAGCCCAGTCCGGACAGTTTATGTTCCAGATGTGTCATTTCATCACTATGCCGGATCTCTGCCTGGCAGCCATCCATTTCCGGACACTGTCCCCAGTTGTTTTCCCAAAGCTCCTGCTGGTAGTTATAGATCATGCTCTGGGCAAACTGCATTCCATTTTCATCGCTGTACATATCCATAAAAGTATGCCAGTAGCTTCCTAGAGAGGTATTCAGGCACACAATGAGCACTACCGATGTAAACAGAATCGGTATCAGAACCATCATAATATTGGACAATCTGATTTTTTTCTTAATGGTCACTTTCTATGTTCTCCTTTTCCTGCTGGCTTTCTATCCATTCACATTCCACCCTGTGTTCAGATTAGCATGGCAGGATAAAAGAATTCACAAGAATATCTAAACAATTTCTAAACTACACTTTTTCCAAAGGCTTTCAGTTCTGCCAGTTTTTCTTCTGATTTGTTTTGTTTGTCATATGCTGTAAAGATTCCCATATTTTCCAGCTGCAGATAATCCAGAAATGAGTTCTGGTACTCATAGATCGCCCCGTCATATACCTGGTCGCTCCCAGAGCTTAAAATCAGCGCCGCTTTTTTCAGGTTTGCCGGTTTGTCCAGAGCATAAATACGGTTAATGGCACATTGAAGCTGTCCCGTCAGGCTGTGATAATACACTGGCGAGGCCAGCACAATCATCTCTGCCTCCGAAAGAACCGGATAGACTTTCTGCATATCATCCTGCTGGATACACCTGCCCTCTCCTTTGGTATGGCAGTATTCACAGGCCAGACAGCCTGCAATTTTCTTTTGGCATACCGGCACTACAATGATTTCATGCCCATTCTCTTTTGCACCTTCCGCAAAAGCCTCTACCATAGCCGCCGTATTCCCGTTTGGGCGAGGGCTTCCATTTAACACTAAAATCTTCATACCTGCCTCCCCATTTCATGGGCTTTCTCCAAAGCGCTGTGTCCTCTTGCCATTCCCGGAGCGTCAACGCCGCCTGCAAAGATATATCCCGCAAGATATGCCCTCTCAAAACAGGCAATAAATCCCTCCAGTCCTTTCTTCGCTCCCTCTATGGCATGTTCATCCTCATCTGCCGCTGTCGCCAGAAGATACACCGCCCGATACGCATAATCTGCGGTATATAAAGAATTTGCCCGATCAAGCAGCGTCTTCATCTGTCCGCTCATCTCATAATAGTAAACGGGCGTGGCAAAGACCAGTACATCCGCATGCAGCATCTTTTCCACAATTCCACCGGCATCATCCTGGATGACGCAATTCCCTGTTTTCTGGCAGGCCAGACAGCCCCTGCAGAATCCAATGGTTTTATCTTTCAGGCTCACTTTTTCCACCTTATGGCCCGCTTCCTTGGCACCATTTATAAACGCCTCTGCCAGCAAATCCGAATTGCTGTCTGCTCTCAGGCTGGTTGAAACCACTAATATTTTTTTACTCATTTTCTCTTCCTTCTTTCTCTCAAAGTTATCTTTTTCCTGCCGGTTTTCCCTGAATCTGATAGATCAAATAATCCAGGCAGGAAATCCTTTTTTCATCCTTATGGACCCTGCCAAGCAGATACTCCCTCTGATGTTCTAACAGTTCCAGCTGCTTCGTCTGCTGCCCCTTGTCAAACCATCCCAAAAAATCCTGGATCATTTCGTTTTCACATCCGGCATCTTCCAGGTTCTGTATGACAGCTTCCCGGCTTCCTATGGCCATCATGTTACCACCCCCTGATGTTTTTGATAGTTCCAATATAAACCCGTATAAGTAAAATAGCAAATATTTATATATAATCCATTTTCATAGTTGAAACCTATTGAAATTCGTGTTAGGATGTATTCAGGGTTTCCTTGTTATTGCCGAATGGCATAGAGGTATCCTCAGGCAAAGCTTCCTTTAAAGATAAAAATAGCGTTGTAAACAGATCAGAACAATAAGAAGGAGCGTAAATATGGAAATACGGGTATTGCAATATTTTCTTGCCATCGCAAGAGAACAGAGCATCATACGGGCCGCCGAGTCTCTTCATCTCTCCCAGCCCACACTGTCCACGCAGATTAAGAATATGGAAGAGGAGCTTGGAAAACAGCTGCTGATCCGCGGCACAAAAGGTTCTCGCAAGGTCACGCTGACGGAAGAAGGAATGATTCTCAGGAAACGTGCAGAAGAAATCCTGGATCTGGTAAAGAAAACAGAGAATGAGATTACCTGCTCCGACCATGTTGTGATCGGGGATGTCTATATTGGCGCAGGTGAGACAGATGGGATGCGCCTGCTGGCAAAAGCTGCCGGAAATTTAAAAAAGCTTTATCCGGGAATCCATTACCATATTTCCAGCGGCAATGCTGTCTTTGTCAAAGAACAGCTTGATAAAGGACTGATTGATTTTGGGATTATATTTGGAACTCCGGATTCCACCAAATATGAATCATTAAAGCTCCCGTCAAAGGATATCTGGGGTGTGCTGATGCCAAAGGACTCCCCACTGGCAGAAAAAGAATCTGTCTCCCCGGAGGATCTGTGGAATCAGCCATTACTGATTTCACAGCAGGAAACAGAGGGAGGAAGGATCTCCCGTTGGATGAAGCGCCGCCTCTCGGAACTGGATATCACTATGACATATAACCTGCTGTTCAATGCTTCCCTGCTTGTGGAAGAAGGATTGGGATACGCCATTTGCTTTGACAGGATCATCAATACTTCCGGCGACAGTAAGCTATGTTTCCGCCCCCTGACCCCCAAAATTGAAGTTGAGATGTATATGATCTGGAAAAAATATCAGGTCTTTTCCAAACCTGCTGAGAAATTCCTGTTGATGATGCAGGAAAATTTGAATACAATTTAAACTGGTATATATTAGGCTGGTGGTCAGGAACACACGGATGAATTGCAATTCTAGCCAGTTAGCAAAAATAATTTATTTACAAAGCTTATCGCATTCATCCGTTTCAACCCTAATAACAAAATAACTTTGCCACCACATGCTTCCCTTCCACAAATGGCTCCAACCAGAAGCGTGAATCATATGAATGTTCCGCATTATCCCCCAGAACATAATAACAGTCTTCCGGAACTGTCAAAATGGCTCCATTTCTTTCAATCGTTTCACCTTCGACTGCAGCGATCCGTTTCACAAGCAGTTTCCCATCATGTCGGAATATAATGATATTTCCTGCCTCCAAATCGGAATATATTCGGCACCCAATGATATAACTTCCTCTTTTCAATGTCGGCTCCATAGATTCCGTTGGCACGTACCCTAACAAAAACATATACTTCAAAAATAAAAATGTAAAAAGCATCACAACTGCAGGAAAAAGCCAATTTCCTGTCTTTTTCAATAATCTCCTCATAACAATCCTCACTTTACTGTCGTGTAACTAAAAAAAGCGGGATGCTGAAAACCTTTTGGTTCCAGCATCCCTTTTTCACTTTAAGAACGATAGACGGCAATCGCCTCTGTTTCCGGACGTTCTTTCAAAAACTTCCGTGCCTTTGACACCCATGCACACACCAGCTTCGCTGAAGCTCCCATACGCTCCCCAATCTCACTGCTGGTGTATCCCTGGGACATCATAACCATTGCGTCTATCCCTTTGGCAGTTGAGGGCGGCGCCTCTCTTCTGGCAGAACTGAGCGTCTGGAACAAATCTATACGAAGCCCGCTTAAAAATTCCCCATTCTCGGTTTCCACCTTTTTATATGGCGTCACATCAGCGGTTATTTCATCCGAATACCGTTTGGTTGACTGAATCAATGCATCACATATTTCATGCCAAATCAGCCGATATGCATAAGTGGAAAAAGTCCCGCCCTTATCTGTCGCTGCCGCTTTACACAAGCCAACGCACCCAATCTGAAACAAATCGTCATAAGTATAGAATCCCCATTGATTGTAACCATGTACTTTATCCTTAATCACCTGATGTACCAGGCCCATATTCTCCTCCACTTTTCTTTGTTGTATGGCCGTTAATGTCATGATGCTGCACCTCCTCTCACCATGCGGAACTGTTTCTTATTTTTCCTTCCTCTATACTGATCCATAAGTCTGCGGCTTTCTTCAATCACCTGCTTGCAGTAATATTCCCCCAGATGCCCGATATGGGCCTCCGACAGTGGGGCTGAAATCAAATCCGCAAGCCACTGGTATGCATCCTGTTTACTCATGTACCCAGACTGATGGAGTTGGTCAAAATACTGGTGCGCCGTCCTCCTGAGTGTGCGCAGCTCATGATTGGCAAGGCTGCCTACCGGAATCCTGGTACCTGCATGGACACGCACATAGGCGTCACACTGCGGGTAATGGCTGCACACATACAGCATCATCCCTTTACTGTTGTCATAATAAATACCGTCTGCACTCCGGTACACTACCGTGCTGCCACAATAGGGGCAACGCATATTGCCTGCCTGAAATCCCTTTCTTTTTTTCTTTTTGTTTTTATTCTTCATCTATATTCCTCCGTTTTATATCAAAAAAGCCGGAAGCTCTGCGAAAAAAGCATACAGAGCCAGTGCGTTGGCGTTTGGGTGTCTCGTCCAACATTTGACTCTGTAAGTATTTAAGCAGCCTTCCGGCCTACATATTCAGTTGTGGCTTGCGTTATTGTGGATTCGCTCAGTGCGCAAAATCCGTAACGGTTCCTTACCCTCCTCCGGATAAGTCTGACGCTATACCAAACGTACCGAAAGCCTGAACGCAAGCCCCTGCCACGGTTTTAGTATAGCAAATCAATCGCTAGATGTCAAGCCTTTTGGGAATATTATTATATTTTATTCTTTATTTTATTCCTATTAGGTTTATATCTAGCTTTTTGTCTTAGTCTGGAGGCTATTCTTCTTCCTCCTCATCGTACTCGTAACCACTCTCATCTTCTCTATGCCTTTTGATGATATGCATCGTAACCAATCCACCCACCGCAAGAATCATGCCTCCGATAAAAAGGCAAAGATGAAGCACTGGTATGCCTGCAACCAAAGCATCTTCTGCCTTTTCCGGCTGCTCTGCTGTGATTTCCTCCGGCTGCTCTGTTGTGATTTCTTCTGACTGTTCTGTCACAATCTCTTCTGATTGTTCTTCTGACGGGCTTTCTGTTGTGGCAAGGGCCTGCGTCGTGGAAGGAGCTTTTGCAGAGGAATTCATACAGGTCAGAACATACTCTTTACTGCCGCCAATTTCCAGGCGGAGTACCCCATCCTGGCCTACAGGTATGGTATCCGGATATAATCCGGCATCAGTCTTCATTTGGAACTCCACTCCTGCCCACTCCGCCCCCAGCTGAATCTCCAGCTGTTCAGGCTGGGCAACCTGCAGCTCGGTGCCATTGGTCCCCTGCGGCTGTGCAAAAACCGGTCTTACAGAGAAAAAGGACATACATATCATGGTCAAAAACAGCAAAACATGCTTTTTATACTTTACTCTCATGGCTTTCTACCTCCAAATTCTTTTTAAAATGAGGAAACCGGACAGGAATCATCCTGCCGGCTCCTCTTAGTTACTTTCATACAAAATACCGGAAATCTTATCGCTTACTGTGGAATCTCAGTCCTTTTTTACGCTTTCTGAGACTATAGGCACAAGCTCCGATGCCTCCAGCTCCTGCTGCCATCAGACCGAACCACAGCCACAGATTGGAAGTATCTCCTGTCTTCGGCACATCCACAGTAATCTTATCATTATGTACATTGACCGTCAGGGTTTCATCCACTACCAGTTCCACTGTTACAGGATCTGGACGTTTGTACCCTGCACTGACGCTGTCCTCCACTTCGGTTATCGTATATCTGCCGACACGCAGGTCCTCAATAAAAATTTCACCTCTGGCATCCGTTTGGAATGTCTGGTCATAATTGTCCCCAACCACGCGGAATGAAAAGCCCTCCACGCGGCCGTCAGAGGAAGTTTTTACAATCTTGAGGTTTCCTCTGTGGGCCTGGTTGTAAAATCCTTTGCCAGCTTCGTTCTCAATCTCATAAGTTTCCCCATCTGTATCAATCATGGCATAATAAACATTCTCATCCAGATAGAAACCGTCCGGCGCGGTTTTCTCTTTGACAAGCACGCCGCCGTAAAGCAGGTCACGCATCTCATACTGGCCCGTCTCGGTTTCCTCCATGGTACCCAGAAGCTCATCATGCTTATCAAGTTCTTTGTTCCCATTGACGTCACGGTATACTTCAAATACAGCCCCGCTCAGCTTATTTTCCGGATAATCTTTGTCAAATTTCGTCAGATGGAGGTTCCCACGGATAAACTCATTGGTAATTTCCACCTCAATGACCTGCTCATCCTCATTAATAGCAACAGGGAAAAGCTCCGTGCAAAGTACAAAGCCCTCCGGCTGCTCGATTTCCCGTACCATCCACAGTCCATATGGGACATCCTCAAACCGGAAAGAGCCATCCTCATCGGAAGCTGTCACTAAAATTGCAGACTCTTCTGTAAATTCTTCGGCAGATGGTGCAAACAGACCAATCTTGGCCCCGCCTAAGCCTTCCCCATCCTCATCCAGCTTCTTACCGGATATGGAACCATAAACCAATTCATTGACAATCGGCTCACCGTCATTGGCTGCAATTGTCACAACTGCCGTGTCCTGATCCCCATATGCAAATACTACAGGATACTTGGCATCACTTAAAAGATAATGCGCATCCGTGCTGTGTTCCTTCAGATAATAACTGCCCAGCGGCAAATCAGTCTTGGCAACGCCCCTGCCGTCTGTATCCACGCTTACAACCTCAAGCAGCCCGTCTGCCGGGATGACAGAACCATCTGCAGCAGTAAGATCTTCCGCTGCATACAAGCCAAACGTAATGTTGGCAAGCTCATTGTTATTGCCAATCCCAAATGCTTCGTTCAGCTCCAACGTCTTCTCCAGACCCAGTTCTACCTTCTGACGTTCATTATAAACGCCGGCGGCTGTTTCCGTCAGGTCAATCTCCTGGCCCGCATAGACCAGTTCCACCTGATGCGGCTCTTTGTTCAGCACCATACCGTAAGGAGCTTTTGTTTCAACAATCTCATATTTGCCCAAATACAGTTCTTTGCTGGAAACAGCGCCTCCAGGACCGGTTGTAACAGTATCCACCACTTTGCCCTTTTCAGCACGCAAGGTCCCATCCGGCGTAATAATGTCTTCTGCCGCACGGATTTCATAGACTGCCCCCTCCATGCCATGGATTTCATAAACCGGCTGGTAAAGGACTTCCACCCCATCCTTGTCGGCCCCATCGGATGTCGTGACGGAAGCAAACACTTCGCCGTTCTTTGCAACAACAATTTTACCCTTCTGCGGCATGTTATGCTTTTCAACTACCACCACATCCTGTGTCCCGTCCACCGTGAAAGGAACCGGCTCGCTGTCCAGTACATAGCCATAGCAGGTTTCTACCTCAATCAGTTCATACTGGCCATGCGGCAGCTCATTGGGAAGCATCAGCCATCCTTCCTCATTGGTAAAGAACGTGTTGATTATAACAGGCGTCGGGTAATAAATTGTTTCTGCAATCAGTTCGCCTGTAGACAGGTCACGGACCTGAAACCCGACACCGGCTGCAGGAATAATTTTCCCGGTTTCTGCATCATGCTTTTCTACACGGATAAGGCTGGCCTTTGTTATATTGTTCAGTATATAAGAATAGGTCTGATCATCTGTACGGATATATACAATGAAATCCGGAATAAATGCCTGTCCTTCCTGCCCCTTTATCTGGTGTACCACGTAACGTCCATAAGGAAGATCCTTAGAAGCAGCAAACCCGTCTGTATCTGTAATCAATATATCGCGTTCGTCCTCCCTTGCCGCATCAAAGCTTCCTGCACTGGCAAGGTAAATCTGGAATTCGGCGCCTTCCTCCGGTTTTTCGATAATTCCTTCATGTCCGGGCGCTTCGATATCTTCCGGCGGAATCGGAACGGGTGCAAAAGGATCCGTTTCCGGCTCTGTTTCCGGAACCATCTCCGATTCATTATCTTCTGTTGTTTCTTCTGTATCCTGTGACTGCTGCCCATCTGCATCCGTTTCCATATCCGTCTGGGAGTCTTCGCCATTTACGGCTGCTTCTGCGTCGCTTCCCTCTTCAGCTTCCTGAGACAATGCCTCATCTGCTTCCAATTCCATCCCAGTCTGGGCATCTCCGCCGCTTACTGTGGAAACAGCCTGTAAAACTTCGCCGTTTTCCTCCTCTACCGGTTCTGCGCCATTCTCAGACGGCATCTCTGTCTGGGTTTCTACTTTTTCTACATCCTCCAGTTCCGCATCAATATGCTTAACCAGGCGGATACGCCCCATGATAACCTGTTCGGTAACACCAATGGGAATCTGGTTCAGTTCCTCGGTATAATTACCGGGATCTGCCGGAATCGGGTAGACTGTTTCATCCAACAGGTATCCCTCAGAAGGGCTGATTTCGCGCAATGTCCAGTTGGAGCCGCAGATAAAATAATCACTGATAAAAGAACCGGTTGCGTCTGTAGTGTAAGATGCCACCAGCTCATCGCCCCGGTAAACGCCATATACCGCCCCTGCAAGGCTGGCATCCCCCTGGGCATATCCGGTCTTCCGGTCTGTCTTAGTCACTTCTACACGGAATTTTTTCAGGATATTAGTAAAACTGCGCTTGGTGACGACATTCCACTGGACAGGCGCCGTCTGGGCAGCCGGAACCACATACCGGACAGGGGTGTTGACCTCTTCCAAAGTATATGGGGTGCTTCCGCTGATCAGCACATTTTCAAAACGAGCCACACCGGACGCATCTGTTACGGCATACTCATCCACAGGCAGCCCCGACAGGGACGTGCCATAGAGATGGAATGTCATATCCTGCACAAATTGGTCCTCTGATGTCTTGATGACCTCCAGCGAACCACGTTTCAGCTTATTATTAAAAGTTACGGTAGAAGTCTGCCCGCTGACAATCGTGACTCTCTGGGATTTTTGAGGCTCATATCTGTCAATGTCCTGCTCCGTTACCGTATAGGTTCCCGGCATAAGCTCGACGTCCACAGTACCGTCTGCTTTTGTCTTCACTGTTTTGTCCACGCCGTTTCCGGTAATATGAAAACTGATATTGGATACGACGCCATCCTCAGAAGTCTTGCGGATACGTCCGGTACCATAAGTCTCCGTATCGACCTTCACATAGAATACAACCGGATCATCTGCTCCGCACAGCATTGTCTGGAATCCGACACGTCCCCAGATCAGCATATCATTTCCGACTCCCGGAACATTTTTCTGGACAGTGAGCGATGCCGGACTGGTGAGCATACGGCTGCTGGTAAAGGTATACTTGTTCCCACTGCGGCTCACACTGATGCCGCTGCCGCCGGAAAACTTCAAATCCGCCCTAGTATTGTTCGTATCCGTCAAAGTAAGGGAATACTTTTTTGTTTCCGGATTGTATTTTAAGGTATGGACCTGCGCAGAGCTGCTCCTGTCGGAAGCAAAACTGGGTATCGTCGCATGCTGCGCCATCTGAGCCAGAATCCAGTCATAGCATTGCTTTGCTGGACGGCCGTCAATCGTGCGCAGATAATTGTCCCCACGGATTCCTGCCGGGCTGGGATGCAGATCCTGCGGGCTGGTCCTTAACTGCTGCTGGTATTCCCATATGAGGATCTGCGTCGCAATTGCATAATCATCCTCATTGGTTCCCGGTACCGGCGAACCTTTTCCTGGCTGCCATCCATAGACGCTGGTGAGCATGATCCCATACTGGGCGGCATACGGAAGGTTCTGAAAATATGAACTGTTTTTTCCGCTCTGGGAAGTATAGCCGTTTGTGGATGTCCCATAAGCAATGCCGGACTCAACGCAATATACCTGGCGTTCCTCTGAGCCGTTTGAAATCATATATTTCCTTCTGGGATTCCCGCCTGAGCTGGTCCTTACAGTCGTATTCCCGTTGCTGTCATACACCAAATAGCTGTAGCTATCCGCTGAATAATAATAATCCCCGTCGGAGCCTACAAAATTGCCCCCATAATGGGAAGAAACCGTCTGTCCCTCAGACGGCGAAAAAGCAAAAACCGTTGTCGGTATGACGCCAACAACGGTCAAAATAGAAAGGAACAACGCCAGCAGGCGCTTTCCTCTTTTTCTGAATAAATGTTTCATATAGGTAAACCTTCCTTTCGTTTTCAGGCACAAAAAAAGCTCCCTGCAAAAACAGAGAGCCCTTTTTTCACCTATTTGGTTTTAGTATAAGAAATAAAATGTATAACTTCCTCCCCCATTATCCTGCACGTAAATCGTGAAGCTGGTTAACTGCGCTCCCCCATAGGAGCCAATGATAGAAGGCATGGATGTTACATAGTCCTTTAGCGCCCGTTTCAGGTTATCTCCCTGAAAAGATTCGGATGCTGTAACCGGAGCTGCCCAGGAGCAGGTATCCGGCGTACAGGGGATACCGTCATCCTCCGTAATATGTGCAAGGCCCATGGACTGTCCAATCGCAATCAGCTCTGCCCGGATGGCATTTGCGTCAAAGGCAAAATCATAGATAGTTTTTGGTATTTCCGGTTGGGCAGGCGGCTGTACCGGTTCTTCCGGGACGATAGGTTCCGGCTCCGGCTGCTGTGTTACTGCAGGCGGTTCGGCAGGCGGCTCCACTGCTGGTTGTTCTGCGGGCGTTTCCGGCGCCTTCGGCTCTTCCGCCACTTTGACAGACTCATTTTGATTTGCTTCTGAAGATGCCGCTGCCGCCTGGGAATCCTCCCCTGACCGGCTGCTGCTTTCCTGCTGCTTCACAGCAACACTCTCCTCTGCCTTTTGAGGAGCGGCTGAAGTTTTGCTTCCTTCACTGTTTTTGTTCCGGTCTGAGTTATCCGCCAATTTAAGTTCTGTCTTCTTCAGTTCCGGGATCTTAGGCCGATTTTTGGAATCAGTCTCGGATTTCTCTTCGTATTCCGGACACCGGGTATCTTTTTCTTCTGAAGGTACGAGAGTTTCAGCCGAATCTGACGCAGCGCAGGCACCAAGAAGCAATAATCCCAGCAATACAATAAATACACGAATTTTTTTCATAAAGCATTCCTCCAGTCATCGTTTATTTATATTACACGATACAAACTGCAGGAATACAACGCCTATCCTGTAAGCTTACCAAACCCGCGGTCTGCCTCATCGACGCACCGGTCAAGAATCTCAAAAAAACGCTGTGGTTCCATCTCAGTATCCAGCCAGTGCGTTGCACGGTAGGAATAGCACCCAACTTCATCGTTAATGGCATGGCTTCCAAGAATACTTCTCAGATTCAGTTCATTAGTCATCTGCCGCTGCTTTGCTGTGCTTGGTTTTGCAAGCGCTTTTGCCAGACAGAATACCATCAGTGGATGCAGCTCTGAAAAAGAAATCTGCAGATAATAACCATGATAGTCTGTCATAAGAGACGTGTCATCATCTTCTACAGCAGTAAGCTGTGTCAGAACCATTTTCCGGGTACGCACAGCAGTCTCCCTGCGGTGCTGCTGTTCGGCGGCACTCAGGTCGCAATGGGTCATTGGCCTCACCCCCTTTCTTTCTGTAAATGGTAAAAACCAGTTACCTGGCTGCTGCAATATGAGTGATTGCTCCCCATATCCGATTGGAATCGTTGTTGATTCCCAAGATACGGACGGTAACGCGGGAACCCCTCGGCGGTCTGCCCCGTTTCGGATAACTGCAGAGGCAGTCGATGCCCCCGTCCAGCGCTACAAACACACCATTGGTGTCCACCATACTCACCGTACCTACATAACGGTTCCCGACAGAGTACCTGCGCAGAGCCTTCTCATAAGGATTTTCTCCCGCCTGCTTCACGGAAGCCGTTGCCTTAATCTGGTTGCGGTCACTGCGGTCAACCTCCAGAACCTTCACCAGAATACGCTGTCCCGGCTGGAAATAGGCTGCCGCATCCATCCACCTCTGATAGCTCAGTTCCCTGAGCGGAATGTAAATCTCCAAACCGAACAGATCTACAAAGATGCCTGCACGGATAGCGGATACGATTCTGGCTTCTGCGCATACGCCGGAGTACAGCAGGTTATTCCCATCCCTGTCCGTGCCGAGATAATAGGCTTTCCTTTTGGATTTCATCGCCTCAAGGCGGCTTGCTACTGCCAGACCGGATTTGGGATCAATGCCTTTGACAATATAATCCACTTCAGCGCCCAGCCGCTTGGTAAGCATATAATGCAGAACATCCTCCGGAAGCCTCCCTCGGTAATCCGCTGGGGGCTCCACAGCTTCCTCTGCAGGAATCATCACCTTGAACTCACCATGATAAATGACTGCAAGAGAACGGCTGGGATTATCGGCCGGACGTTCCACACCCTGGATGGTGCCGGTCAGGATACGGCCTGTTTTCTGTGACTCAAGTAAGTCGAGAAGGTCATTTTTCGCTTTGTCTGCTTCAGTCTCGACGGTCGGCCGCTCATCAATGGACACCACCGGTTTGGATCTGGCAGAAGCCCTCCTTTTCCGGGGCTTAGGCGTCTCCTCGACGCCGTCGCCGACATCCTTATGATCAGAATGTGCTTCTGTGTCAGACTCAGACGGTTTTTCCGCGGTCTTCTTACGTCCGCGGGCCTTTTTTGGCTCTTCCGTTTCAGTCTGGGACAAAGCCCCTTCGTCATCTGCCTTGGCATTAAGATCTGCTGAATTCTCAACCGTTTCTGTCATTTCTCTTTCAGTCTGGGGAGGCGGGCTCTCTGCAGCAATTGCATCATGCATCTCCTTTCTGTCCATCTCCTCCAGTTCCGGATTCATCTCGGTCTGAGGAGCTGCTTCCTCCATCGGAGTCCGCTCCTCCGAAAGAACTTCCTGTTTCTTTGTTGCCATAAAAAATCCTCCTTCTTAAATACAATAGAATCCCGGATTCTATTATCATGAATTAAAATTCAGCCGGCGGTTTTGCCGAACTGTATAAGCTTTTTCTGCGAGCCGGCTTTTTCTCCTTTTCTGGCTCTGCCTGCCGGTCAGACTCATCGGGAACCGACATGGTATATACCGGTGCAGCGACAGACGGACAGTAATCCATCACAGATGTCTTTATCATCTGCTTGGCCATGGGGTGCTTTGTGTAATCCAGCTTATTCAGTCTGAGTATGTTGCAGCCACGTATGATGCAGAGCATCTCCTCGTTGGGCAATCTCAGAACCTCATCCGGAGTCAGCAGCTTCCTGCGCCCCTGGCCCTCCGTCTGTCGGTATTGCGGAATCACCTGTGCAACCGCAATTGTTTTCCTTACTGTCATAGTAGAATTGATTTCAATACTCATGTCCCCGCTGCGGTCTGAGAAGTATTTCGCGGTCACATCATCCGTGCATCCCAACATCAGCTGGATGTCACAGTTGCCGATAATTTCGGACCACAGATTATTTGGATACCGGTTCTGCAGCTGGCCAAGGCTCTGCACCGCCAGCATGACCCGTATATCCCTGGAACGGATGACGCTTAAAGACCTTGCAAAATCCGATCCGTCCTCCGCCCCGCCGATACGTCCCACATTGTTAAACTCATCCAGTATGAGATTGACGGGCACATCGCAGCGGCCGTCCCTGCAGCTGTCTGCATAGCGGGTCAGTCTTATGAACAAGAATGAA
Source organism: Schaedlerella arabinosiphila (assembly GCF_003885045.1). Classification (GTDB taxonomy): domain Bacteria; phylum Bacillota; class Clostridia; order Lachnospirales; family Lachnospiraceae; genus Schaedlerella; species Schaedlerella arabinosiphila. Next base: position 2,059,571 of record NZ_RHJS01000002.1, read on the forward strand.
AAAAAGAGCGATGACAGGAACGCCATCGTGGCATCCTGGTCGCTCAGGATAATAAAATATGCACTTTTCTGCCTGCCCGGCGCCGACAGGTCGATATCCGAGCGGCTGGTAATTTTTTTGACCGCATCGTTCTGCAGTACCTGCAGGCGGGTTCCAAGTCCCAGTATAATACCGGAACGCACCGTATCGCTGGACTGGGAAAACAGATTAAACGGCGCCCTTGCCGGATGGTCCAGCGGCAGTTTCTCAAACAGGGCCGTCAGCTGGCGCTCACTATTCTGCGTCAGCATCTGATATACCGCCGGAAGATTTTTCATTTCCTGACTGCGGCTCCTATCCTGGTCAATCAGCAAAATCAGTGCCTTCAGCAAATTGCCCTCGCCATTATCCCAGAAATGATCGCCTTTTCCGGAACTGGTGTTTCCGATAATAACATTGGTCAGCACCTGCGCCATCAGCGTATCCCCGTTTAAGTCTGACATACAGTTCCATGAGTCGCCATGCTCAGGGTTTACCAGGTTAAAAACCTTGACCCCATACCCATTCTGGCGGTAAAGCTCTGCGGTATCCGCATAAAGCTCTCCTTTTGGATCTGTAATCACGACAGATTCCTGCCGCTTCAGGGCCTGAAATAAGGCATTCCGGATAATGGCTCTGGATTTCATGGTGCCGGATGCGCCGAAAATAGCAATATGACGGTTGAGTCTGGTATCTTTTGGCATACAAACAGCATTTCCTTTATACTCACCCAGAATCACACCTTCTGCCTTCGCTGGAACCGTCACCTCCAGAACTGTCTTTATCTCCTTTTCCTCCATCCAGGAAGCTGTGCCGTAAGCGCCGCTGCTGCTGGTCTTGAAGCCTCTTGGATCATAGCTCTTTCCATCAAACTTATCATGAAGCCTCACATACAGAACCACCGCCCCGCCAGCCATCAAGATTCCAGCCATCCCTTTGAGACCGTTTACAGTAAATGCCTGCGGGATGCAGGCCAATGGATTCCAGTCTACTGGTTCCATTTCAACCTGGCCAGCAAACCCATCTGCCGCCATCCAGTCCATATAATTTCCAAGCAATTGACCAAGCATTCCGCCAAGATACAACAGCGCTGCGCATCCCAGTATGGCAGCAGCGATTATGGCAGCCTTTCTCTTTTTATCTGCCAAACAAACTCCTCCTTTCCTTATGGCTACACGTACTTCCGGGCATGACGGAATATTAGAAAGGCGTTTCCAGTCCAAGCTCTGCTTCCACCGCCTCCATGTCGATGGTTTTGATATTCACCATCCGGCCCAGATATTCACGAAGGAAGTCAGTCTGGTGAGGAAAACACAGGATTTCAAACCTTCCTGTTTGATCACGGATGCCTTCCCGGAAGCGAATGAGTCTTGCAATGTCGCCGTCCAGATGCGATAAAATATATACGCCGTCCACACAGGCATCGTATTCAAAAAAACCTTTGTCAAAAGATCTGACTTCAGGCTCAAACAATAAATCAAGCAGCTTTTCTTTCCAGTCTGGGACAGACAGAATAGAAAGCTGACGCATGCCGCACACATCCATGGGCATGAAATAAATATGGTGGTAAATGGAATCAAACCGGAACTCAAGCCGCCGGCTCTTATCCGACTCCAGCAATGTTTTCAGGGCTATTTCACCAGACTCACCGAAAAGCACTGCTGAAGAAATCTGATCCGTACCGGCATTCAGACGCCCGACTTCGGTTAAATTGTGGAGCGCCTTAAATTCTCCCATCCCACTCCATTTCATTGCGGCTGCGCGTGTATTGTAAACAGCATAACAACTGCCGTGAGAAAAAATAGCTCCGACCATCCGGGTGAACATGGTTTTGTTCATCTCCGCCTGGCCAATCTTCTTGATGTCCCTTGCAAGATAGAACGAACTGCCCTCCGGTATGACAGAGAACCGTCCCCCGTTTTGCAAATGGGGAAGCAGGTAGGGCCTCGTTTCTATTCCTGCCCGCATACAGAGCATTACCGTTTCCGATACCCTGTGGTTCCTCTCCCTGTGGGCAGAGTCCCCTGGGAATCGGTGATTCCAGAATGTATCCATATAATACTGGTATGCAGCCGGATGAACCCACTCCAGTATGGGAAGCGCAGCCTTATACAAACGGACTGTTTTGGAACTGCTTCTTCCAGTAACAGTTAACAATCTGCAGGTCATTTCCGTTTCAGTCTGGGGATTTTGGATTGTCTGGGGCATGGTCAATTTTGTCACCAAAGCTTTCAGAACACGTTCCTTCCCAAGCATCCGAATGGAGCGAAACGGGAACTCTCCCGTGACGGAAAGCAGTGTGATGAGCTGCCAGACCTGACTGCCCGGACGGAAGTGCAGCATTTTAACCCTCTCCCGATTTGAAGCATTTTCCGACAACATGACTGCTCTCTTTGTCGGATTTTCCTGCATAGTGCCGCCCCCAGACCGCAGCAATACCGGGCGTTTTCTGCCTTTGGGAAGATATGTATTTTTTAGGGACAGAAATCTGCCTGTTTTTACATATGTTTTTCCGCTTAAATCTACCGTGTTTCATATAATTTTACCCCCTTATCCGGCATAGCGCGCTCTGTCACCAGCCATAATGGAAAATCATTTTTAGGTACAACATATACCTCGGTACGGTCATCCGTCCCCGACACACTGCAGTAATAATGGGCGCATACCTTCGGACTGTCATCGGGCATAACATACAATGCCACAATGTCCGATACCATATTGACCTCAATATTGTCATGATCCCGTTTCTGGCGCTCTGGCCGATCCCTGCTATAGACATGCCGATAAACCAAAACGCAGTCCCGGTACCGGACCGGCGGCTGTGTCTGGAAAAACCTCCGCATGGCAGGGTATAAAAAAGAGCGGATATAATCCGCTGAACCAGAAGACTTTTTGGGAAGCAGCGCCGGAATACGGAGCGCAAACCAGCCATCTGCCGTAAAGCCAATCTCAACCGGAATACTTTCTGCCATACAGTTTTCTACTGCAGCTCCCGCCATAGGGCATCCAGTATATGCCGGAAGCCTTCTTGTGAAAAGCGCCAGCCGTTCTGAGATTTCTTCCAGCCGGAGGGCTGCATCGTATGCCGCCTGAAAATCCGCATCTTTGTAAAAGCGGCGCACATAAGCCATCTCTGACTCCAGACTTCGTTTCGCCAGCTCCACTTTATCCAGGACTTTTATGAATGAATTCTCTCCTGCCATTTCCTACCGCCTCCTCTGAATAAAAAATAATTTTTGGTTCCTCCTCCCCCTGGAAATCAACCGTTGCAAACAGACACGGCGCATCCGGCAGTTTCAATTTTTCCGCCATTGCAATATGGGGGACAATAATGATATATTTCAAATCCTCCTGCGGCTGTAAAAGCCTTAACTGGCTCTGTTCTCCTTCATAGAGAACCACAATCTCATACCCGATGTTTTCCTTTAGAAAGAAAAGCTGCGACGGGTAGACCGCAGGGTAATGAGCCATCGGATCTACATAGTCAATAAACTTGAGCAGCACCCATACTGCCAGTATGATACGCTGATCCGGACGACACATGGGATCCAGGCCAACGTAATAGCCGCCTGACACATCTGCTATCTGCATCTGCTTTTTCAGGTTCCGAAGAATCTTTTCGGCTGTCTTCTCCGGCTTTTGCAGCATCCGGACAATCTGTGTCTTTGGCAACGCCCCATACTGGGACAGCCATTTCACAACGTACTGCTCATCCTGTAACAGCATTTCTGCCACCTCCTTGTCAGTATAATAAATGTGGGCTGTAAGTATTTGCGCCCAAATAAGTATTTCTATGCGGAATGCGTTTTTTCTTTCTGCCGCTCCCGCAAAATTGCTTCCAGTTCCGCACGGTCTGTAGTAATCATTTCCTGTTCTTCCTTGGAAGCTTTGATTACTACCGGCACCTTATTGTTGTTCGAGTATACTAACGCCTCCCCTCTCTCGAACCTTGTAATGGAACGGACCTCTGTTTTCGTCAGCTTCAGGACATCCTGGACATAACGGGCCTCATCCGGCTCCAGGTTCAAAATAATTTTGTTTTTTGAATTATTGACGATTGCCCGTCCGTATTTCCCATCTTCCAGGCTGAAGAAATCCGACAAATCCTGCGTAGCTGAAATAGCAGCCCCGCCAAATCCCCGGATTGTCTTAAAAATCGTCAGGCAGAATTCCGCTGCCTGCCTGTTGGAAGATGCCCCTACAAGCTGCCAGATTTCATCAATCATGATCGCTTTCTTTTTTGTCCTGTCTGCTTTCACATTATCCCAAACATAGTCCAGGGCAATCATCATCCCCACCGGAAGCAGCTTACCCTTCAGTTCAGATAAATCCAGTACAATATATTTATTGCTCAAATCCACATTGGTCTGTTGGTTAAAGGACTGCGCTGAACCTGTAACAAAGCGGCTTACAATAACGGCAATCCGCTGCGTCATTGGGTTTTCCAAAAGATTTTTATGGAGATCCCCAAGAATCGGCATCGTCTTCATCTTTGGATGTGCCGCTTTCCTGTTTTTATATAAAGAATCGTTATCATGCGTGATGCCGAAATCAGCATATGTCTTAATCAGCGCCTCATCCAACATCTGTTCCTCCTCATTCGTCATGTCTGGAATCAGCAGGGAAAAGAAAATCATCAGCTGCTGGATTTTCCTTGCAAGCATGGAATCCATCTCGCTGTAATCCATCTCGTCAATCAGTTCCATCTCTGGTGTAATCGTATGCCGGATTTCCATGACATTGATACAATGCGGAGAACCGGGCGCTATCTTGATATACTGGCCGCCGATCCGGTGACAGGCTCTTTTGAACTCATGTCCTTTAATCGGAGCCAGAATATAGCACTGGATTCCTCTCATGCGCATCCTAAGCGCAAGCAGCTGAAGCGTAAAGGTCTTTCCGGCTCCGCTGGTACCGAGCAGGTTCAGGTTGGCGTTTTTATTTTTCTTCGTATTAAACAGGTCTACAATGCACAGTGAATTGTTATGCCGGTTGACGCCCAGCAGCACACCTGTATCATCCGACATTTCAAAGCTTGTAAACATATAGGTAGACGCTGCTCCGCTGGTAAGCACATTCCTCTGGGACTTCTTTTCCAGAGACGGCGCTATCTGCCGAAAGGGCATTACGGATCGCAGCGCCGCCTCCTGCTGGAATTTACAGTCGCTAATATACATATCCATAGATTTCAACATATCGGAAATCTGCTGCTTCCGCCACATCAGCTCCTCATAGCTTTTCGCTGATACCGTCACAAACACAGACATATAAAACAAATCCTCATTGTTATTTGCAATCCCATGCTTTATGAAATACCCTGCCTGAATGGAATTCGTAAGTTCCTCGTAATCGGTACTGGTGTCCTGCATACTTTTGAGTTTCGTGCGGTTCAACCGGATACGCTGCGCCACCTTGTCAATCGTTTTGCTTCGGTTCTCACGGCGGAGATGGACATCTATGTCAATCCCTTCCCCGGCATTAATCAGCGCCGACATCCAGCCTGCACGTACCATACCGGGATAGCCGTTCCCTTTGATATATAAAAACGAATAGTACAGCCCGTCCATAATGATATAGTTATAATGCGTCAGGTCAATCCCACGCGGCGACAGAAAATGCGCCATTCGGATATGCGGTATCGGGTCCACCCCGATGACCCGATTCTTTGCCGCCATTGTGTCAACCACTACCCGGTTCATCCGCAAAGAGAATGCCTCGTCCACACAGGAACAGCGGTTAAAAAACATATACAGGATTTCCACCGTAGCTTCATCCGGATCCCTTGGCTGCAGGATAGAGTTTCCACATTGCAGAAAATATGCTTTTGCATTCTGTTCTGCGGTCTGCAGCATTCCGTATATCTGAGAAAAATCGTCGTTATCCCCTCGTCTGATTTCTTCATACTGGAAAATCAAAAAGAAGCGCCTTGTCAGCGCCTCCCTGCTTCCCACATCTTTAATCAGGCGTATATATCCTTCACCGAGCGACCTGCACTGCCTATCCTCTTCCTCTGCCAGCTCTTCCTGGATCATTGCCACATGTTTATCAGAATCCGCCTTTCTGGTAATGCTCTTAAACTGCAGGCGCATAGGTGAAATTTTCAGCCAGCTTGCAAAGGATGAAATGATGCTAAACTGCTCTTCCCCGGAACGGAGCATGAAATTAATCGGCTCTATCTCCAAAATCTTGATAAATCTTCCGTCCGTTGTCTGTATGATTCCGTGTGTAATGTCTTTAATTGGAATAAAATCCTGCACGAAATCAAGCTTTTCCAGCTTTTTTCTTTGTTTTTTCAACTTTTTTCTTTGATCTGCCGCCTTTTTTCCTTTTGCGGAGCTGTTTCGGATCATAATGATAACCCACCCTTCTGAAATGTAGTTTTCTTTTTTTCGCCATGTAGCGGACTATGTGAACCAGGTATTGAAAAAGGGAATCTCCGTCAATTCCCATCATGGCGACAACCGCTGTTGGCAGAAGCGTCACAGTCATGACGACAATTCGTATGGTTCCCGGCATGGAAATCAGCATCAGCTCCGGATAACCCAAAAGCGCCACCAGTATAACTGCTTCAATCGCATTCCTCGGTTCCAGCATACCTCCCAAAATCTTACCTGAGTCTGTATAATTTGCCGGTATGGCATAAATATTGTTATACTCTTTATCCTCCAAATAAATCACCTGCCTAATCTGTAAATTGTTGCTGTTGTCCTAAACCGTCCAAGCCGCAGCGCCTCGTTATGGTCTGGAACGTAAATATCCACACGGTGTATGTCATTTTCAATTCCGGATCCGCCGCGATCTTCTACCGTATACATTGTACCGTTAATCATAATCTGTGTTCCAAACGGATAATGGCTGGACATGGCCACCATTCCCCTGGAAGCTATTTTCCCACTGGCAGTAATGCCGTTTGCATTGCTTCCACAGCATTTTGCGCAGGCACAATAATGCGTCACGTCTACCTCCAGAGTTGAAATCGGCGTACCTTGAATATTGTCCGGAACCGGCGCGTCAAAATCCACATTCTGTGGCCTCCTAAGCTCTAATGTGGCTTCATAGCTTGGAGAATTTAAGATAACGCCTTCCCCGCCTGATGAATGTACCCACATCCGCCTGCCATCTTCTCCATATCCGGCAAAAATAAGCACATGGCTCCACCCTTGTCCGTTCGATTCTCTTAAAAACCCCAAATCTCCAGGAAGAAGTTCACTTGCGGAAACAGCAGCCGTTTCTTCCCACTGATTCCATGTTCCCCCATAAAGGTTCACTCCCACAGCCGTCTTATAGGTCCAGTCAGTAAAGCCGGAACAATCCAACCCATATGGTCTGATGGTTCCGCTTGTTGTAGAACCTGCAGCTGTTACCAGCTTTGGCGTATTCCATTCATCATTCCATCCCGGACCTGATTTTCCACCCCAGAAATACGGAACCTTCCCTACGAGCGAAAGAGCTGTTGTCAAAATATGTTTTCGTGTAGCATTACAGTTTTGCCGGTTCACAAATGCGATTAATTCCGCATCTGTCAAAGGAACAGACTGCCCGTCTCCTGCTATTCCATACAGCGTCATTTTAAGCGCTGTGGCCATCTTTTGGATTGCTTCTCCATAAGTGATTCCAAATTGCTCATATGGCGCATCCAGGTTAAGCCCAAATGCTGTGGCAATTACGGCATTATCAAATGGATGAATCGTACATTCTATATATTTAATTGTCTCCGTCCCCGGCGTAACTGTTTCTTTCCCATCCGCCTGATAATAGGTTTCCTCCGTAGTGCCGGTGACTGCGCCGCCAGAATAAACCGGGAGGGATACTGTCACGCTTTTATATGCGTCAATCTCAACCGGCTCATTACTGGTATGGGATTCATCCGGCAGGTAATATGTCTTTTCTGCGGTTTCATACCGGTACTGCGCCACCCCATTGACGGTGCCTGTTTTCACTTTATCGGTTACAACCGTCAGTGTCACTGGTTGATAGGTATAATAAGTGACCGGGATAATGATTTCCTTCTGCTTTTCCTCTGATGTGACCGGGAACATGCTCCCGGCAACGTTTCCGAGTTTTGAAACCATATCCTCTTTCTTTGTGTTTTGCTGCTGCATGGAGGCTGAATATGCCGCCAGGATATAGCTGACATCATATCCCGATGAACTTTGTGCATAATTAACCAGAGCCTCCATAGATAAGTCATAGTCATACCCGCCATCGGATATCATTCTCTCCACTTTGGCAAGCGCCTGGCTATACCCATCATCCACCACGTCAGAAACCGCTCCTGCCATCTCCGCATAAACCGCAGTCGGCGTGACACCCTCTATCGGCTTGTTCCCATCCAGCCCAAATATGCTGTTAAAAACAATCGAGGGCAAGGACACTATCATAACAATCAGAAACAGCAGGAATAGACAGATACAAACTAAAACTTTGAACAAAGTATGACGCATAGACCAGGCAGCCGAAAGAACAGCTCCCCATGGCCCTCCTGCAGCCGTTCCCGCTGCAATCTCAGCGGCAGCTTTGCCACCCTCTACACTGGCTTTTACAGTCGCTGCAGCCGCATTGGATGCCTGTTCTGCTCCTTTAGCGGCAGTCTGCTTCACAGCTTCCTGCCCGGACTGTCTGGCTGCTTTCGCCATCTGGCCGGCTGCCTGCCCATAATTGTCAGATCCATCACCAATCTGCTGCTTTGACGGTTCAGCCATCTTCTCCACCTCCTATTTCAAGCTGCAGTGCTGCAGCATATATTTCTTCCATAAACGTAGAAAAGCCGAATCAGTTTCCCTGGTCCAGCTTTCCGTTTTTCATTATCTTTTACGTCTCGGCGGCTTACTCCCAAAATTCTTTCTCGGTTTCGGCTCTGCAAACCGTGCCGGCGTCTGCTTGTAACGCACGGTTTCCACCGACACAGAGCGGACATTCTCTCCGTCATAAACGGGTTTTCCATTTTCATATACAGGCTTGTGTTCCACAGATGCCTCTCCACGTACCGCATACCACTGCCCGCCGCGCGCATCTTCAAATACCTGATAATCACCGCGGGGTGCAGCATACTGCGCAGTGTCAAAGAACATCGTACCCGAACCATTCTCATGACGAACTTCAAAATGCCCATCAGCACGGCCGGAACCATCCACAGAAGATATCTGCTGCTCATATCCCGGCATAAATTCCTGGAACTGTGCCTGATTATACATGGCTGCCGCGGCGCCGGATTCAAATTCCGGCGTCTGGGCATGCTGCTGCATTGCATACCAATCCACACCGTTTGCTGACTGCATAATCGTATGCGGCGCATCCGGCTCATCATAGTAAGCGCTGTTATACCACATAGAATTGCTGCCATCGGCTCCGCTCGCCTCGATAACGCCGTCTCCGACTGTCCGCAGCGTTGTCCCCTCTGCTGCATCCGGAAAGGCCTGTGCGACCTGGGCTGCCTCAGAAATGTCTCCTGAAAATGCAGGTGCATCGTAAAATGCCCCAGCGCCTGCCCCGGATGCCATCTGATACCACTGGCTGCCGTCTGATGCCGTAATAACGGAATGTGGCCCGTCCGGCTTGTCAAACTGGGCTGCGTGATACATCTCCACATTGGAACTCTGTCCGTTTGCAGATGTAGCAACGGTGCTGATCTGTCCGCCGGATATCTGCGTATCCTTTAACTGGTATCCGCCAAGCTGCGGCATATAGTTACCAAGGCTGCGGTCTGCAATATCTCCAGCTATGCTGCCTGATACATTTGGACTTCTGGATGCAACCGAAGAAATAGAATCTCCTGTAAGAGCCGCCCCGTTACGGGCTGCCATTCCTCCAAAAGCACGGCCCACAAAGCCAACGCTTCCACCGGCCCCCATACGGATTCCGCCATCCACAACTGCATCCCTCACATAACTGTTGCCCTTAAATTTGCTGGCAAACCCGGCCGCGAATCCACTTGCCGCCGCACCGGTTCCGGTTACAGTGCTTCCGCCTTTTCCGAAAACGCTTCCAGCGCTTCTGGCCCCGCCTCCGACACCGCTGATTACCCTTGCCGCCATTAAAAGCTCCATACCCATACTGGAACCAGTCTGTGCTACATTCAGTCCCATCGCCGCCAGATAAGAATCAAATTTCTGTGCCGTTTTTAAGAACGCCAGGGCGCAAAACAGCCAAAGGAAGATGCTGCCCTGACCTGTCGAAAGCGCACCGCCATTTCCCATATACTGTCCTACGGAAGAGTTGAACCCCCGCAGGAACCATACATTCATTACAAGCAAAAGCAATTGGGAGCCAACCATCCTGCACCAGCTTTTGAATACTGGCGCTGTCGTTTTGGAAGCCCCTATGGAAAATGCCAGAGGGGAAGTATAGCAAAGAACGCCTACCACAATATAACGCTCTACTGTTTCAAGCAATAGCTTAAAATAATTCCATCCCAGAGAAATCTCCAGAATAACCAAAAGCAGCAGCCCTACCACAGACACAACCGCGACAATCGTAGTCAGCCCATTTGATAATGCTTCCTCAACGCCGGCAAACGTAAAATCCTCCGCCGTCATACTGATATCCATAAGAGCCGTATATGGCGCCCTTGCAATATCCAGCGTAATCATAAAAATCGGCCGGGCATATCCTATCAGCAATGCAAAGATAGAACTCCTTGCAAGCAGTGTCCACGGATTCTCCGCTTCCGTAATCGGGCCTCCAAACACACGAAAGAGCTGCCATACCGTAATCAGGAACAGTACCGCCCACGCTGTGTACTGTATAACCGTAAAGGCTTTGGCCACAAATGGAAAATATTCCTCCATTGCTGTCATATCAGTTCCAAGCGCCTGAAGGAACAAGCCGGAAACCGCATCCATCATTTGGGATACGATACTGCTAATCCAGTTCACAATCCCTTCAAATATCCAGTCAAGCATCTTTCACCACCTCCCATCTGGCTTGACCGGGAAATTTAACCTGCGTAATTTCCACCGGCAATCAACGGCTGCAGGTAAGCAACGATAAAGCCCAGTGAATTGAGGACAATCCATGTCACTACAATCCGCTTCAGCCAACTGGTTGCTTCATCCACTGCACGCTGGTTCCTGGAAACCATCCTGACAATCAACGCAATCGCAGCGGCTGTGACCGCAACAATCGTACTGATTCCCACCAACTGACCATACACATCTTTCATAATCTTGGAAAAACGATCCCAAATCGTGTCGGCCATGACCGGCTGCAGGGAAATAAGCGTCACACACGCCATCCCTACCAGCGACCAGTAGGCAGTTTTCAGATGTTCCCTGCCCTTTTTCAGTTGTTTTACCATACGAAGGTACCTCCTTTGATTTTTTGGCGTCAGATAAATCTCGCATAGCGGGATTTTCCGCCTGCGGCAGATTGCGCAAGCAATATCCTTCCTCTCTGCCGCAGTGCGATAATTTTTTTCGTGCTATAGGAAATCCGCAGGATTTTTTATAGCATGAAAAATGCCGCTCCAAAAGCATCTTGCTCCTGAAACGGCATCTCCTACGCCCTCTCCCAATTTGGGACGATATCAGTATACCTCTTTTCCGTTTGCATGTCATCGGCTCTATAGCGCCACTTTTACGCCACTTTACTGCCATTTCATTTTCATTCCAATCCCTCCATAAGCGTCAGCATTTCCAGCCAGAAATCCACATCCTTCGCCGGAGCCGCCCACAACCGGATGGAGAGAATGGTGATTGCCTGTTGGCGGAGGCGGTAATAGTGCCGGGAAGACATGTCCAGTCGGTAGAGAAGCTCCGTATGGTTCAGATGCTCCGGCGATATGTACGTCAAATAAACCAGCTGATACAGCTTCTCCCCATTCTCCGGCTTTTTCTTCAGCACCGTAAGCGCTTCATTTACCCGATCCAGGAGCAGCCTTGATTTCTGGATGCCATCCATCCGGTTCTCCAGCTTCCGGTTCCCCATAGCCATTTCCACATCCATATGCTCAATCAAGGCATCCACTCCCTCAAAGGGCTTTTCCAACTCCTCCGCAATAGTTTCCGGGAAACATTCCATCATCCAGACGATGGTGCGGTATTGCTGCAGAAGCATAAGCGTATTGTGATAGCTGTTCCTGGTCTTCTCCTGCTTTGCAGAACGCACCTTCTCACTGTCAATCTTCTGATCCGCAAGAATCCCCCTCTTTGTCAAAAGGCTGATAAATGCATCTGATTGTGCCAAAATCTTTTCTTCCTGCTGTTCATACAGCTTTTTTTCATCCTGTCTGCTCATATGTGAATAACTCCTTTGCTATTTTTGTGATGTCCACAGGCATACACGGCCCGCGGATTTTACTCGTTTCTATCACTGCATCCGTATATATACTTTTACCCTTGCAGTCATATATACAATTCTTACAACTCCTACACGGAGAAAGATACGCGCGTATTATAGGGCCGGAAAGTGCAACGCCCCCTTCTGGCTCATTTTGATGCGTTCCTTCCGCCATAGCCCCAGTCAGTTTCCTGCTGTACCATGTGACGATACAGTTAAGCTGTTCATGGTCAGAACCTTTTTTCTGCGTATTTGCACCCAAAATGCGTATTTTATCCAGAATACTTATAATATCCTCCTGGGTAGGCATTGAAACCTCTGTACCGGTTGGGTACAGTCTATTAAAAATGAGGCAGCCATAGGATCCGGGCAGACGGTACAGAGCAAAGACATCCCCATGCTTCTGAAAAAACCTCCATACCTTCGTCTTTTCCCAGCCCCATCGCTGACCCAAGGCTTCCAAAGTCAAAACGGCGCCATATTTCCCATACTGGACAGCCGGCGCCAGGAATGAAAACACATTGTTTGTTTCCTCAAATACCGTGTGGCACCAAAGGTCAAGCCATGCGTCAGATTCCTCAAATTTAGTTTGCTTTGCGGCAAGCCGCTCTGTTATGCTGCGGGGAAGGCAGAGAAAACCATACCCTTCGGTGGCATAAACAGACCCATCCATACAAGCCTCTCCTGAGCATTTCAAAACCCAGTCTGTAACCTGATAGGTGAGCTTTTTCGTTTTTGTATCCAATGTATATTCAAGATATCCCAACTCTGAGAGCGCCTGAAGCGTTTCCAGCGCCTTAGAGCGGCTTTTCATACCCAGTATGCTCTTTAGCCCTACAACGCCTCCAGACCACATGCCAGGGCTTACAGTGTTGCTATAACCACAATAAGAGGCCTGTCCTTTGCGGAATGCCGCACGGGATGCAAGCTTCGCCCAGTATCCCATAAGTCCTTTGCCTTCTGGCAGACGATTACGGGGCAGTTTTACCCATTGATACTTCATTAAGCATTTCACATCGGACACCTCCTTCCTAAAAATGGACACGTTCGCCTATCGGCTCACTGATCGCGGTATTCGCCATATGGGAACGCAAGCGTCCCCGCATGGCTCATTACTCGCACAAAAATAGGGCGACCTCTTTTTTCCCTAAAGAAGCCGCCCGGCAATTAAACTGCTAAAGTCTTACAACCAATCCTGAAATGTTATCTGTCTTGATACCCACCAGATACCAGTCTTCACCAAGCTCAATCCTGGTGGGTACCCATTTGCCATTAATCAGCACATCCATACCAGTTCCACAATGTAATCCCCCATAATAAGATTCCAGTCCAAATCGTATGTCCATCCGCTCGCTTGACGGATCGTAAAATAAAGATCCCTGTTTCATAAAATTTTCCTCCAATTCTTTTTCAATCTCTTTACTAAGTATTTCCAGTTATTTACTCTTAAATCACTACATGATATAATGAGTTTACTCATTCAACGAGTAGCAAATTGCGATTACAGATGCCTGCATCTGTAATATAATAAAAAACGACCAGACAGGTTAGCTACTCCTATCTGGCCGTTTATGACAAGTATGAAATTGTCTTAAATTCCTAATAATATTGTGTTGGGAAATCAAATAATTTCTGTCATTTATGATTTTTATGACGTAAGCAAACTATTTTCCACTTAAATTCTAACATATCCTGTAGCTGGCCCTGAGCCAACCTTTGCAATGTGACCATTTTTAACTAATTCTGTCAAAGTCCGTTCTATTGTTGTTTTACTTATATCCGGACAAGTATCCATGATTTCTTTCTTTGTAATTTTTCCAATCTTTTGATCAATTAAAGCTTTGATTCTATCTGGTTTAGAAAGACTTCTGTTTTTTAAATGTTCCACACGATTTTCAAACTCATTATATGCTTTTAATGTAACTCCCAGATAGTATCTTACAAAAGGCTCATAGGCATTCTCATTTTCATGCCAGTCTCCGGAACTTGCCTGTAATGCCTCATAATAAGTTTCCTTTGTCTTTTCAATCAGCATTTCCATACTGATATATTTTCCTACAATATATCCAGCTTTATAAAACAAAAGGAGTGTAAGCAAACGGCTCATACGTCCATTCCCGTCATTAAAAGGGTGGATACACAGAAAATCAAGGACAAACATTGGAATCAATATCAGTTTATCAATATAATCCGCTTCCCATGCCTCCCAAAAACGATTGCAGAGTTCCTCCACTGCTTCTGCCGTCTGAAATGCTGGAACAGGAATAAACCGCACTTTTTCATGGCCTTCAGAATCTATCTCAGCGATCAGATTATCAGAATTTTTATAATTGCCACCGACAGCTCCACGTGAGAAAGAGTATAAATCCCGATGAAGCTGCAAAATCATATTTGACCTCGGAACAATATATTCATAGCTTTCATGTATCATGGCAAGCACTTCCCGGTAACCTGCAATTTCCTCCTCAGAACGGTTGCGTGGTTCTGCTTTCTGATTTACCAGCTCTTTTAACCGCTTATCTGTTGTATAGATACCTTCAATACGGTTAGATGCTCCTGTACTTTGAATCATAGCCACTTCCAGCAATGTTTTTAATTCGTCCTGATTTGCCTCAAAGAATAACTCCTGTTTTCCTTTATGTTCATGAATACTGGCAATCATTTGGACAATTTCTGGTGTTAATAATTTTTCAGGCGTTTTTCTATAATCAAATATCCTCATATTATTTACCTCATTTCTAAAATATCTGCATCATTTTACCACAAAATGACGGAGATTCCAATACAATGACGGAGATATTTTCTTGTACTTATCCTTTACCACATCACGCAATGCTTCATAGAATTTTCCTCCAATTCTTTTTCAATCTCCTTACTAAGTATTTCCAGTTATTTACTCTTAAATCACAACATGTTATAATGAGTATGCCATTCAACGAGTAGCGAATTGCGATTACAGATGCCTGCATCTGTAATATAAGAAAATTGACCAGACAGGTTAGCTACTCCTATCTGGCCGTTTATGACAGGTATTCAATTATGAATATGTATTTACCGAAACTGCTCCTCCTTTCACTTACATTCACATATCCGCGCAGATACAGTGTCCCATTCTTGGTCAATGAATTAGGATAACCACCAGAAACGCCCTATTTATCAGCATTTCCTGTGTTGTCCTTATTATAACTCACTCACATTCCCTGGATAATCCCTCCTGTTTTGTCGAGCAGTTCCTGATCCGTCACCTGAAATACGATCCCCTTATTGACCTCCTTAGGTTCCGGGTCCACGCCGTTGATCATGACCGAGTATTCCCGGATCTCATCCTCCAGGTAGCAGCGGATCACCGCCTCCCCGGTCCGGATCTCCTCCTTCGAAGCTACCTGCACAGGAATCTGTTCCCGGAACAGGTCGTCGATCTTATCCACGGCCCCGTAGATCCCGGCTTCCGTATTTTTGTCAATGCTGCCCAGACGGTTGAAGGAATTGTATACGATCAGACCTTCCATGCTCCCTGGGATTCCGTATTCGCCCTTGAGTATGGAGCGGATGCTGGTCTTATACAGGCTTCCGTCTTCTATTTCCATCAAAACATTGGTATCCGCGTCATGGATTCCATGCCCCAGTGCCCCGAACCTGCTGTTCTGGTTGAGAAAGGTGATGGTGCCCAGTCCCTGCACGTTGTCCCGGACCCAGATACCCAGCTTATAATCGTTGGGCGCGTTTTCCACCGCCTCCAGACGCACGTCCATGGTCTCATCCTCCCTGCGCAGGGTCAATACCACCTCTCTGTCGGTCAGATTTTTCAGAACCTGGATCAGGTCATCCTTTCCGGTAACATTTTCCTGGTTGATTCCTACGATATAGTCTCCGGATTTTACGAGATTGTTGGCCGGATCATGCTCCTGTCCGTCCACGCCTTCAATGGTCTGCGTATCCAGGACTAAAACGCCGTCCGTTTCCATATAAATGCCCACAGGCATCCCTCCCACCAGGACCGTATCCTCCCCGATCTCAATGGTGCTGACTTCCTCCTGGGGAATATAGCCTGCCGCAGCCCATCCCAGGCACCCGGAAGCCAGCAGCCCGGCGAAAAATACGGCCCCCAGGATCATGCTTTTGATTCCTTTGTTCTTCATGCCGCCATACATCCTTCCTGTTCTCATTTTCTCACGTAAAGATTCCATTTATACCCAAAGCTGAAAAATTTTTGTATCCCTTAAATTATAGGTTTTTGCATACAAAAACGAATACCGCACAGTTTTTGGTATCCGTTTTTCAGCTTTGTCATTATTATATGGACTCAGGAAAGATTTCACACTGGTATTCTTATTCACAGATTTCCTTTTTTTTCAAAAAAAATGAGAACAGCGGCATCTCCCCGCCGGGAAGCGGCGGCGTTTTTTTACATCCCGAAGGGTTATGAAAAGGAGACTGCCGTCTTTCTTTTGATGGCAGTCTCCTTCTGTGCGGAAAAATCCGCACAGTCTGGAATTTTTTTATGCTTCAGCTGCGGCCCGTGCAGCGATCTCTTTTTCCTGTACATCGGACGGAGCCTGCTCATATCTGGCAAATGTATATTCGTAGGTTCCTCTTCCGCCGGTCATGGAGCGCAGGATCGTGCAGTATCCGAACAGTCCGGTCATGGGGATGTCGGCCTCGATCACCTGCTTGCCGCCTGCGATCGGGTTCATGCCCAGTACGCGGCCGCGGCGCTTGTTCAGATCTCCCATGACATCTCCGGTATAGCTGTCCGGAACGGTCACCTTCAGCGATACGATGGGTTCTAAGAGTACCGGCGACGCTTCCATGAAGCCCTTCTTAAATGCCTGGCAGGTAGCGGTCTTGAACGCCATCTCCGAGGAGTCTACCGGATGGTAAGATCCATCGTAGAGAATCGCCTTCACGCCTACAACCGGATATCCGGCCAAGGGACCCTTCACCACGGAATCCTGAAGGCCCTTTTCCACTGCCGGGAAGTAGTTCTTCGGCACTGCGCCGCCGACTACGACCTCTTCAAATACATAAGGCGTCTCCAGATCTCCGGAGGGTTCGAATTTCATCTTCACGTGGCCGTACTGTCCGTGTCCGCCGGACTGCTTCTTATACTTGGTGTCCACGTCGGAATTTTTGCGGATGGTCTCGCGGAAGGCAACCTTCGGTGTCTCCAGGACAATCTCCGCTTTGTATCTGGACAGCAGCTTGCTGACCGCGATCTCTAAGTGCTGGTCGCCCATGCCGTAGAGCAGGGACTGGCGGTTCTCACTGTCGATGACCGCCTTGAGAGTCACGTCCTCCGCCATCATACGCGCCAGGGACTGAGATACCTTATCTTCCTCTCCTTTGTTCTTAACGCGGTATCTCATATATGTATACGGTACGGAATACTCGGTCTTTGTATACAGCACCTGTGTATTCTTCGTGGAAAGCGTATCGCCTGTCTTCGTATTTGCCAGCTTCGCGATCGCGCCGATATCTCCCGCAAACAACTCGCTGACCTCCGTCGGCTTGTTGCCGCTCATGATATACAGCTTGCCCGGCTTCTCCTCTGCCTCGCTGGTTGCATTGAAAAGAACATCATCGCCTTTGAGTACACCGGAGCACACCTTTACGAAGGAATATTTTCCGATAAACGGATCCACCATTGTCTTGAATACATAAGCGGTCTTCGCCTTGGAGAAATCGTAATTGCCTTCGAAGATATCGTTGGTCGTCCGGTTGATTCCCGCACAGCTTCTCTTGTCCGGGCTTGGGAAGAAACGCACGATGTCGGACAGCAGGTTCGCAACGCCCTGGGCCTCAATATTGGAGCCCATTGCTACCGGCACGATGTCTCCGCCCATCACTTCGGTACGCATGGCCGCGCGGATCTCTTCTACGGAAAATTCTTCTCCGCCGAAATACCGCTCCATGAACTCTTCGCTTGTCTCTGCCACCGCTTCCATCAGGGAATCACGCAGGGTCTGGAGGTTCTCCTGGCAGTAATCTGGGATCTCGCATTCCTCTCTCTGGCCGATGCCGGTATATCTTCTTCCCGCGTTCTTGATGATGTTGATATATCCGACCAGCTTCTCGTTCTCACGGATCGGCTGGAAATGGGGCGCGATCTTCTTGCCGTATCTTGCGGTCAAATCTTCCACAACCTGACGGAAGCTGGCATCGTCCACGTCCATCTCTGTCACGTAGATCATACGGGGCAGATGGTACTTCTCGCAGAGTTCCCATGCCTTCTCCGTGCCTACCTGCACCCCGGCCTTGCCGGATACCACGATCACCGCCGCGTCCGCCGCGCTGACTGCTTCCTCTACCTCCCCGACAAAATCGAAGTATCCCGGGGTGTCCAATATATTGATCTTGGCCTTTTCCCACTCAATCGGCACGATGCTTGTGCTGATAGAAAATCCTCGCTTCTGCTCTTCCTTATCAAAATCACTGGTCGTATTGGACTCGGAAACCTTGCCCATACGCTTTGTAGCTCCGGATACATATAACATTGCCTCCACCAGGCTCGTCTTACCGCTGCCCCCGTGTCCAAGCAATACTACGTTTCTGATTTCATCCGTTCTGTAAACCTTCATGCTGCTGCCTCCTTGTTTCTATTTTATGCGCATCTGCCCAAGAATCGTCCAAACCTCCTCTGTACATCCGCTATCCGTACAAATTCATTTTATCTTTTTCTTACCACAGCCGTACACACTCTGTAAATATTGTACTAAACTTCTGCCCTTATTACAACTCTTTTATAAATTTTTCACATATTTTCTACATCTTTTTTCTTTTCCCTCCTTAAAACCCCCTCTTTATCGTACTCCCTTCTCCCCCCACTTCCTCATATGCCGCCCCCCGCCGCCTACATTCCCCACAGCTGCCGCCGTTCCCGGTAAGCCGGAAAACAGCTCCGTCAAAAAGAATGGTCCAAAGGAACCTCTCAAACAACGCCAGCGCTTAACGAGGTCCTTTCGAGTTTAGCACTGCTGCGTTGTTTGCGAAGCGAAAGCGGGGTGACGCGGACCATTCTTTTTGACGGAGCGTCCTCCCCCCGCTCCCCTCAATTCGGCGCAACTCTCCCTTTACTTTTACGATTTAAAATGCTAAAATATTTGTGGTTTTTCATTTCAAAAAAATATAAAGAGAGGATAAAACATGCACGTAAAGAAAACAGGTTTCATCGGCCTGGGCCTGATCGGCGGCTCCATTGCTAAAGCCATCCGCCAGTATCATCCCGACTGTGAGATCCTCGCATTTGATAAAAATAAAGAAACACTGGCCCTGGCCGTACAGGAGGGGATCATCCACACCTCCTGCTCCTCCATTGACGACAATTTCCGGGACTGCGATTATATCTTCCTGTGCGCTCCGGTCTCCTGTAACACAGCCTATCTAAGCCAGGTGAAAAACGTCCTTGGCCCGGACTGCATCCTGACGGACGTGGGAAGCGTCAAGACCTCCATCCATGAGAAGGCGGCCCTTCTGGGGCTGGAAGACCATTTCATCGGGGGGCATCCCATGGCCGGGTCGGAAAAAAACGGATTTGTCAACGCAAAGCCTCATCTGATCGAGAATGCCTACTATATCCTGACCCCTTCCGCAAAGGTGTCCGAGGAAAAGGTGCAGGCTTACCGCGCTTTCGCAGAGTCCTTGAAAGCGCTGCCCATCGTTCTGGACTACCGCCGGCATGATTATGTGACCGGAGCCATCAGTCATCTGCCCCACATCCTGGCGGCAAGCCTGGTGAATTTTGTCCGGGAGCACGACACCCCTGAAGAGCTGATGAAGATGCTGGCAGCTGGCGGCTTCAAGGATATTACCCGCATCGCTTCCTCGTCTCCCGTCATGTGGCAGCAGATCTGCCTGAAAAACAGAGAACATATTTCCCAAATATTGGGGGAATTTATCCGGACTTTGACAGAGGCGAAAGAGGCGGTGGACCAGGGGGCGGAGCAGGCGCTCTATTCCATGTTCGAGACTTCCCGGGATTACCGCAATTCCATGCCTGAGTGTTCCTTCGGGCCGATCAAGAAGCAGTTTGCCGTATACTGCGACATCATCGACGAGGCC
This sequence comes from Schaedlerella arabinosiphila, assembly GCF_003885045.1. Taxonomy (GTDB): domain Bacteria; phylum Bacillota; class Clostridia; order Lachnospirales; family Lachnospiraceae; genus Schaedlerella; species Schaedlerella arabinosiphila. The sequence goes on from NZ_RHJS01000002.1 coordinate 2,079,923, forward strand.
GGGGGAATCGCCACCATCGCCACCATCCTGGCCAGCAACATGGTCAATATCAAGAATATCGGCATCATCCACAACCGGGAATTTGAAGAAGGGGTGCTGCGGATTGAATTTTATGATGAGGATGCCTCTGCCAAGGCAACCACGCTGCTGAAAAAACACCGATACATCGTATATGAGGTGTGAATTTAGAAGATCAATACAGAAAGGATCAATGCATTATGGAATTAACGAATATCACCGGTTTAAAAGGAGAAGTCACGGTACCCGGAGACAAATCCATCTCCCACCGAAGCATCATGTTCGGTTCCATCGCGAAAGGCACCACCGAGGTACACAATTTTCTCCAGGGGGCGGACTGCCTGGCCACCATCGACTGTTTCCGCAGGCTGGGAATCGAGATTGAGAACAAAGAGACCTCTATCCTCATACACGGGAAGGGACTGCACGGCTTAAGTGCGCCGGCAAATCTTCTGGATGTGGGGAACAGCGGCACCACCACGCGGCTGATCTCCGGGATTCTGGCCGGACAGCCTTTTGATTCCAAGCTGTCGGGGGATGAATCCCTGAACTCCCGTCCGATGAAGCGGATCATGGACCCTCTGCGGCAGATGGGGGCCAATATCTCCAGTATCCTGCGCAACGACTGCGCGCCGCTCTTCATCACCCCTGCCCGGCTTCACGGAATCCACTACGATTCTCCGGTGGCCTCCGCGCAGGTCAAATCCTGCATCCTGCTTGCCGGACTGTACGCGGACGGGGAAACCTCCGTGACAGAGCCAAGCCTGTCCCGTAACCATACGGAACTGATGCTGCAGGAATTTGGCGCAGACCTGCGCTTGATCCATGCCCTGGACGGCAGCACAAAGGCTACCGCTCTGATCCGGCCCTGTGATGAACTGTATGGGCAGAAAATCACCGTGCCCGGGGATATTTCTTCGGCCGCTTATTTCATTGCCGCTGGGCTTCTCGTTCCGGATTCTGAGATCCTGATCCGAAACATCGGCATCAACCCGACCCGGGCCGGCATTCTGAATGTGTGCGAGGAGATGGGGGCTGATATCTCGCTTCTGAATCAGCGGAAGGAAGGGGGCGAACCGGTTGCCGACATCCTGGTGCGTACAAGTCGGCTGCACGGAATCACGATCAAAGGAGAGATCATCCCTACTTTGATCGACGAGATCCCCATCATTGCGGTCATGGCTGCCCTTGCCGAGGGAACCACCTTCATCCGGGATGCGGAGGAGTTAAAGGTCAAAGAGTCGGACCGCATCGAGACGGTCACCGACAACCTGAAAGCTATGGGATGCGACGCCATCCCCACCGCAGACGGTATGGTGATCCGGGGCGGCAGACCGTTACACGGGGCGGCCATCCACACCCTTTTAGACCACCGGATCGCCATGGCATTCAGCATTGCGGCCCTGACGGCAGAAGGGCATACCAAGATCCTGGACAGCCATTGCGTGGACGTGTCCTTTCCGGGATTTTATGATACATTTGAGAATCTGCTGTAGTGCTTTTGCAGCCTTGAACACCTGCTGCGGACAAGCTTTCCGCATATGACGGTATATAAAAAAACCTGCCGGCGGCAGGTTTTTTTATATATCTTACAGACATCTGCGCAGGGAAGCGAATCTGCTCTTTGCCTTGATATTGTGATCCGCTGACAGCTTCTGCATCCACTGCCTGTCCTCCTCCTTGTACGGTTCCTTCCAGAACCGTTTGATAAACTTGATAACCTGGCTTTTCAACGACCAGTTCAAATCTGACGCAAGGTTCACAGCGTTAAAATCATCTACTGTTTGAAGTTCATCCGCCTCCCCCAATAAATACCGCAAAATCAATAACTCCGCAAATGTAAAAGGCATCACCTCATACTCGAGCTGCAATAAAGACATATAGGGCCCGCCTGGTTTGATATCATCTGTGACAAGGGAATAGGCACCGATTGTCTGCGCAAGGGAAATTGCATATACCTCTCCCAGATCACCAGTTCCGTACAACAGCCGATTTTCATCCACATTGTTTTGAAACATTTTGAGTACCGATTGACTTTCTACGCTTCGAATCTGTTCATAAATAAATACACCCTCTTCAAAAAAATCAAACAATATCTGCTGGCGGCCGGCACGGTAGAGATGAATCATCACATTCGTATCCAACGAGGCTTTCAATCTTCCAGTCCTCCTATCAGTTCATCAAGGTCGTCATCTTTCTGCCTGCGGCAAACCAGTTTGTCACTGATATCTTCCATTGTCAGATGGCAGCAGTCCAAAGCCTTTTCAAGCGTCTCTCTTGGGATGGCATTGTGGTTATAATTATAGATCACATAATCTATATACTCATATGGAATCTCAATTTCCCTGGTGATCTCATTTAAACGTCCATTTCCTCCGACACACCGCAGGAGATTCCCCACACGTGACTGATTTCGCTCATTATCCAGCCTGACTCTTTCATCACAGCCGATCTTCCCCAGGTTCTCCAGACGATTCAATGCCATATCAAAGCTTACATGGAACTCAGACATCATCCTTGCTATGTCCATTGCGGACAATCTGTTTTTCCTGAATTTTTCCACTTCCAGATCCAGGAATTTGTCTACTTCATCTCCTGGCATCAATAAACATGCCGCAAAATAATTGGCCTCCTGTTCGATTTTATCCGTACTTTTTCCCGATATCGTAAATGCATCATCTATACATGACACCGTACTTTCCAGATGGAGAATGGCATGCCCAATCTCGTGTGCCAGTGTGAAAATCTCTCTCGATAAGCGGCTGCATGTATTGGTAAAAATAATCGTATCCGCTTCTCTTTTCAGGACAAAACCAAGATCGGCCTCCCTGCCGAGGGGATATCTCAGCAATTTGCAGCCGAATCGGTCGCATTCTCTGAATAAATTGATAATTCCATAACGGCTGACTTTACATTTTTCACGAAAAGACTCTGCTTTGATCCGTATTTCCCTTTTTCTATGATTTTGCATAACAGCTCCTTCTATATCTCCGTATCATGCTGCAGTTTCATATAGAGATGCTTGTTTGCATAAAACAGGTCCAGCATATCGAATATTTTTTGTGAAGACGAATTTTCAGAGCCCCCTCGATAGGCAACGGCCGGAGGTTCATCCAAAACCCTTGTGATATCTCCAACTGCTGCATCCAAAACCGCTGCAATCCGGGAAAGCAGCTCAAGCGTAATTTGATTCGTTCCTTTCTCAATGCGGGCATACTTCTGCCTGCTGACTCCGATCTGTTCAGCCATCTGCTCCTGTGTGAGATGCTTTGCATGTCTCAATGCCTTGATGCGGCTTCCTAATAATGCATTCATTGGATTCCCTCCATTCTTCCTGTAACCAATTTACATATCATTTTTACCGCCCTCTGTAATTTCATTGTATCACCAGATCGCTCTTTGTCAACCAAAATGTTATAAAACCATAACATTATATTCCATATATGGACTGAATTTAACGCAAAAGTTCTTTTGAGCTACCAGAATCACGTGCATTCCTCCAGCATTTCCTGTACAGTCTTTCCGTAAACCGGATGCCGCCGATAAGGGGCGATTTCGCAGAGAGGCTCCAGTACAAACCGCCGCTTGTGCATCTCCACATGTGGAATGCACAGCTCGTCGGATTCCAGAATCAGGTCATCGTAAAAAATAAGGTCCAGATCCAATGTGCGCGGCCCCCAGTGTATGATCCGCTCTCTCCCCGCCTCCTGCTCGATCCTGTGGAGTTCCTCCAAAAGCTCCTCAGGCGTCAGCAGCGTGCGGAGACTGAGACAGGCATTCAGGAAATCCTCCTGCTCCGTCATACCGTAGGGGGCAGTCTCATAATACTTGGAGACCTGTTCCACCGCCCCCGTACAAGAGGATCTGTCCCCTTCCTCTCCATTGTTCTCCCCCCCTTTGGCCGGAAACAGCGGAAGGGAATCCAGAGCCTTCACCGCCTGATCCAGATACGCCTTCCTGTCTCCCATATTGGAGCCCAGGGCGATATATGCCCTGTGCCACTGCCGCAGGATTTCCACGGAAACCGTTTCCAACGGAAGGCCAATGGGCGCCCAGGGCTTTTTCACCTCCAGCCGCACCTTTTCCAGGCCTGGAATGTGAATCAGCAGTTCTTCCGCCAGGCATTCCGCCGCACGTTCGATCAGCGAGAATGTATGCTCTCTCATGAACATATCTATGAACCGGCAGACCTCCCCGTAATCCGTGGACGCGCTCAACGCATCCGTTTTCCCCGCCCTTCGGGTATCCGTATACAAAACCGCAGACACCAGAAACTTCTGTCCCAGTTTATTTTCCTCCGGAAACACGCCGTGCCTTGCAAATACTTCCAGATTTTCGATTTTTATTTTGTCCATCTTTCCTCTCCCTCCCCCAAATCCTTTCCTGACTCCCTCTGTTTTACAGGTCATGTACCCGCAGGATCGCTTCGGTCATTTTTACCGCCCGGGCATTTGCCTTCACATCATGAACCCTGACAAACGAACAGCCGCTTTGCACGCCCATCACCGTTGTCACCAGAGTTCCCTCTTCCCTCTCATCTGCAGGGAGATCCAGAGTCAGTCCGATGACCGACTTTCTTGAAGTTCCCAAAAGCAGGGGATACCCCAGTCGATTCAATTCCCCCAGGTTTTTCAGCATTTCCAAATTCATTTCATAGGTTTTTCCAAAACCAATGCCCGGGTCCAGGATGATCTGCTCCTCCCGGATGCCTGCTGCCTTCGCCAGATTCACAGATTCCTGCAGATCCTCAAGAACCTCCGGAAGAAACGCCCTGTACTCTGCCTTCTCCCGGTTGTGCATCAGGCAGCAGGGTACGCCGTATTCTGCGATTAACCGGCCCATATCCGGGTCATATTTGAGCCCCCAGACATCGTTGACCAGATCCGCCCCCGCTTCCAGGGCGGCGCGGGCCACCTGGCTTTTGTAGGTATCTACAGAGACCGGCACGTCAAATTCCTGTTTCAGCCTACGGATCACAGGAACCACACGCCGGATCTCTTCCTCCTCTGTGATGCGCACATGTCCCGGCCGTGTGGATTCCCCTCCCACATCCAGAAGATCCGCCCCGTCTTGAAGCATTTCCTCCCCGTGCCGCAGCGCATCGTCCAGATCCTGAAAACGCCCTCCGTCTGAAAAAGAGTCTGGGGTCACATTGAGTATCCCCATAATATAAGTCCTGTGTCCGGTGTCAAATGTTTTTCCGCCTATCTGCATCCTGTTCTCCTTCCGGTATGGTTATCGTGTATTTTTTCACTGCCGATACGATGGAACGCCCCTGTGTATCGAAAACGGTCAGGTTGGTTCATCTTTAAATCAAACCATGGAAATTGGAATTTTTCCTGCCGGCATCCCAGCTGCATTCCTCCTGTGCTTTGCATGCAAAACAATTCCGCGACAGCTTGTCGCTTGTATAGATCAGCTTCTCCAGCGCCTCCATGCCCTCCCGCAGCCTGCGGTGTCCCAGGACGGCCCGGAGTATGGAAGCCTTCTCCCCTTCCGAAAAGGCGTCCCCTGCAGCTTCGTTTAAAATCACCTCCGCGATCTCTGCGGATGCCTTTTCATGAGGAATCCCTTCTGTGTACTGGCGGTATTTTCCGATATCATGCAGAAACGCAGCCCCGTAGATCACCTCTTTGCGGATTCCCAGCTTCTGCTCCAGGTTCTGGATGTAGGCGATCCGGGCCACGTCCAGCAGATGCCCGATCTGGTGGCAGCAGAAGATCCTTTCTTTTTCCGCCTCGGCCAGTTTCTGATAGTATTTTGCATACAGCGGATGGTTCCAGATTTTCTCAATTACATGCATTTTGCAGCCCCCTTTCTCTTTCCTTTACCTGCTGCACCCAAGCATTGCGTAAAATGTATGTACCAGCTCCGGCTCCTCCAGAAAACAGCCTCGTTTTGCAGCTGTCACGGTCCTGCTGCCGGGCTTTTTGATGCCCCGCATGGTCATGCACATATGCTCCGCCTCAACCATCACCATGGCCCCCTTCGGGCGGAGCTCCTGCATCAGCGCATCCGCAATCTGCCCGGTCAGCTGTTCCTGGATCTGGGGCCTCCTGGCATAGACCTCCACAGTCCGGGCCAGCTTGCTTAAGCCCACTACCCGCCCGTTCGGAATATAGGCGATATGCGCCTTCCCGAAAAAGGGCAGCAGGTGGTGTTCGCAGGTCGAGTAAAATACAATATCCTTTTCCAGCACCATCCCCTGCTCCTCAGCCTGAAATGTTTTCTGAAGATGGGTCTGGGCCGTCTCTTCCAGCCCTCCGTAGAGCTCCTCACACATTCTGGCGATCCTCTCGGGCGTTTCTGCCAGCCCTTCCCGCCCGGGGTCCTCTCCGATCCCTTCCAAAAAGAGCCGCACTGCCTGTTTTATCTTCTCCTGATCCATCATGCTTCCTTCCTCTCTCCTTACAGACACTTTGGGAAGAATCTGTAAAAGAATGAATCCTTCACAGTTCCTTCGGAACAATCCTCACTGCACAATTTCCATAATCCTGCCCAGATAGGACAGAGACCCAAACGCCAGGATCACATCTTCATCCCCTGCGTCTTCCATGGCTTTCTCCACCGCCCGGTCTATGTCCTCCATGGCCAGAACCCTTCCTCTGCAATAAGGCTCCGCCGCTTTTTTCAGTTCCTTTGCAGGCAGGGTGCGCCCTTCCTCCGGCAGATCCACCGTGTAGATCCTCTCTGCCAGCGGAGCCATGATTTCCGCAATCTTTTCATACTCTTTGTCCCGAAATACCCCCATAATAAACAGCAGTCTCCGACCGGGAAAATACCGCTCCATGGAGTCTTTAAGCCACCGGGCCCCGTCCGCGTTGTGGGCCCCGTCCACGATCCATACCGGGGCTTCCCTGAGACAGGTAAACCGACCCGGCCACCTGGTTTTCTCAAAACCTCTGCGCAGATCCTCCTCCCGGATCTTGATTCCTTCGGCAGTCTCCACTGCCCGTACGGCTTCCCATGCGGTCACCGCGTTCACCGCCTGACAGGCTCCTGCCATGCGGATGTTCAGATTTTTCAGGCCCCCCAGGGAAAGGGTCTGCCCCCGGTAGCCCTCCTGCGTGACAGCCCCCTCCTCCGGCTTTGCAAAGAAGATCTCACAGCCCTGCAGCGCGGCCTGCTTTTTCAGAACCATTTGTACCTCCGGCTGCTGGGGCGCGGATACCACGATACAGCCGGGCTTGATGATGCCTGCCTTATGCTTTGCGATGGCCTCTGCCGTATCTCCCAGAAAGCCCATATGGTCCCGGCTGATGGATGTGAAAACAGCCACTGCCGTATTCCGGACAATGTTGGTGGCGTCCTCTTCCCCACCCAGCCCGGTCTCCAGCACCACAAACCGGCACCGCTTTTTTCTGAAATACAAAAAAGCTACTGCGGTCTCAATCTCAAACACAGTAGGGCCGGACAGCCCTCTTGCCTCCATACGCACAATAGCTTTCTGAATTTCTTCAACCAGTTCTGCAAATTCCTCTTCCGGAATCCATTGTCCATCTATCTGAATCCGCTCCAGATAGGATACTACAGTCGGTGAAATATATCTCCCGGTCCGAAATCCTGCCTCACTGAGAATCGTAGAAATAAAAGCAAGCACAGACCCTTTTCCGTTCGTCCCCGCAATATGTATGAACCGGAGTTCCTCCTGAGGGTCTCCCAGCTCATGCAGAAGCTCGCGAACCGCATCCAAGCCAAGTACACTTCCGTATTTCGACACTTCGTCCAAATATACCCTTGCTTCTTTATAGGTCACGTTAAAGTCGTTTCCTTTCTTTATGTTTTCCTTGCGGCAGCAGTTTTCATGTCAGAAAAAAAACTGCTGCCGTCAAACATCATATCACTTCCCGGGGAATCCTACAAGTAAAACTTGTTCTCCCTCTACTTTCCGGCTTCCCCTCTCCGCCGTGCCAGCTCCGCTACATTTGCCTCCACCCTCGCCTTATTCAGCGGGTAGATGAACAGCAGTGCAAGGGCCACCGCCCCCAGGCCCACGGCCGGAATGATACAGGAGAGGCTGAAAATCCCTGACGTGACCCTGGGATCAAAGGCGGTTGCCTGGGTGTACCCGATCAGGCTCAGAAGCCCTCCGATCATCCCTGAGGAAAACGCCTGTCCCAGCTTTCTTGCAAAGGAATACACGGAATAGATGGTTCCGTCCTCCCGTACCCCGTTTTTGATCTCCGCATCGTCGATCACATCCGTGATCATGGCCCAGATCACGGTGTTAAAAAATCCAAGCCCCACATAGGCCAGTGTATAAAAGGCCACATATACATAGGGATTCTCAGGTTTAAGCAGGAGGCACAGCAGATACATGGCCGCCCCGAAGGCACAGGATACCACCGACAGCTCTTTTTTGCCGAATCTTGCGGACAGCTTGGAGGCCAGCGGCGCGCAGACTGCCAGCATCACAATGCTGCCCGCCATGGCGGATGCGGACTGGGCGGCGGCGGAGCCGTAATAGTTGGGAAATACATAGCCTGCCATTCCCTGCATGCCCAGCATCCCAAGGAGCAGCAAAACGGCGGCGGCGATGATCCCCAGCAGCGCCCGGTTGGTGACCAGGCTTTTCAGCAGTTTTCCGACCTCCAGCTTCTGGTTGTTGGCCTCCACCGGAATCCGTTCCCTGACCAGCCGGAAGCAAAGCAGATAACAGACAATCGCCAGTATGCTGAACGCCCCCGCAATGATCGTCATCCGCGGGCCGGAAAGGACCGTATTGCCGTTCACCACCACATAGGCCGCCGCCGGAGTCCCTACGCCGATCACCAGGCCGGCAAGCGTGGCGCCGATGGTCCTCCAGGTGGAAAGCTCCGCACGGTGCTTCGGATCCGCGGAAATGGCCGAGGCCATGGAACCGTAGGGAATGTTGATGGATGTGTAGAAAATAGATCCCCACAAGATGTAGGTGATCGCCATCCATACGATCCGAAACCCATAGGACATATCCGCAAATGCGGACTGGTAGATCAGAAAGGACGAGATGGCCACCGGTCCGCACATCCGCTTGATCCATGGCTTGAACTTCCCGTCATTGGTGGGCCGGGACCGGTCCACGATCTGCCCCATCGTCACATCCGTCACCGCGTCCACAAACCGGGCGGCCATCATCAGAAGCCCCACCACTGCGGCCGGCACCCCCATCACATCCGTGTAGAATTTCAGCATAAAGGAGGAGGACAGGATAAAGGTAAAATCATTTCCAAAGTCCCCGAACATATACCCCAGCTTATCCTTCATGCCGAACGGCTCTACCGCCGTATTTACATTCTCCATATCGTTTCCCCTTTTCTCGTGAAATATCGCTTCTATGGCGCATTTCCTATATTCTGTGCAGAATATGCGAAGATATACGCTTTTCTGTTTTGCGTTAAAAAAAGCGCGGGGCCGCGGCAGCAAAAAAGCGCATGGCTTCCATTTTGGTTCCATGCGCTTTTCTGCTGTTACTTCGACTGAAAAATGATTTTGCTGATGATGGGAAATCCCTTACTTTCGGATCTGTCCATTTCCAAAGATAATATATTTCGTGGACGTGAGCGCTTCCAGCCCCATGGGCCCCCTTGCGTGAAGCTTCTGCGTGCTGATCCCGATCTCCGCCCCGAATCCGAACTCAAATCCGTCCGTAAACCGTGTGGAGGCGTTGACGTAAACCGCCGCCGCGTCCACCTCGTCCTGGAATTTTAAGGCATTGTCATAATCCTTTGTAAGGATGGATTCCGAGTGTCCGGTGTTGTACCGGTTGATATGCGCGATGGCCTCCTCCAGGGAATCTACGATCTTCACGGAGATCACCGCGTCCAGATACTCGGTTCCCCAGTCCTCTTCTGTGGCGGGAACAATCCCCGGCAGGATCTCCCTGGCCCTTTCATCTCCCCGGATCTCTACCTGATGTGCGTTCAGGCGTTCCGCGATCAAAGGCAGCGCTTCCTCTGCGGCGGCCGCGTGGATGACCAGGGATTCACAGGCATTGCAGACTCCCATGCGCTGGGTTTTCGCATTTTCGATGATCTCTGCCGCCCTGCCGATATCCGCGCTGGCATCCACGAAAATGTGGCAGTTTCCGGTGCCTGTCTCGATCACCGGCACGGTGCTGTTCTCCACCACATTTGCGATCAGGCCGGCGCCGCCCCTGGGGATTAAGACGTCAATATACTGGTGCAGCTTCATCATCTCACCCACCGTCGCCCTGCTGGTATCCTCCACCAGGAGGATGGCGTCCTGGGGCAGGTTTTCCTTTTCCAGGCCCCCTTTTATGACCTTCGTGACAGCCAGGTTGGAGTGGATGGCGTCGCTTCCGCCCCGCAGGATCACCGCGTTTCCGGTTTTGAAGCAGAGCCCGAAGGCATCCGCCGTCACATTGGGGCGGGATTCATAGATGATCCCCACCACCCCCAGGGGGACTCTCTTTTTTCCAACCCGCAGCCCGTTGGGACGGTTTTTCATGCTCAGTACCTCGCCGATGGGGTCCTCTAAGGCCGCCACCTGCGTAAGCCCCTCCGCCATGTCACTGATCCGCTGTTCAGTCAGCCGGAGACGGTCGATCAAAGACTGCTTCACCCCTTTTTCCTTTGCTGCCTTTAAATCCTTTTCATTTTCTTCCAACAAATACGCGCTCTGTGAACGAAGCTCCCCTGCTACCGCCAGAAGCCCTCTGTTCTTCGCCTCCGTACCCAGCTTCGCGCACAGCCTTGAGGCATCCTTCGCGCGGATTCCAAGTGTCTGAATATAGCTTTCCATCTTTTTGCGTCCTTCCTTTCTCCTGATCCGATGCTTGCTTTTTACAAAAGTATGTCGTCTTAGGATGATCTCTGATTCTCTGATTTTCTGGCTTTTTTGGACTGCCTCCGAAACTGGGCCCGCTCCGGTGACAGCTCGTCTTCCACGGCTTTTCCATGCTCCTTCGATAAAAACAGGGTTCCGATCTTTTTACCGGCCATGATGTCGTTGATGGCGTAAATATTATCCCCGCTTGCGATCACCATATCCGCCCCGGAGCTGGTGACGATCTTGGCCGCGTTGACCTTGGTGGACATACCTCCGGTTCCGAAATCGCTGGAAGCCCCCTTTGCCATGCGCTCCAGCTTCTCGTCGATCCTGACCACCGTATGGATAAAACGGGCACGGGGATTCTGTTTCGGGTCATCGGTATACAGCCCTTCAATATCCGACATCAGGATCAGCAGATCCGCCCCCACCATCTCCGCCACATTGGCCGCCAGCGTATCGTTGTCGCCGAAGTTGCCGTATGCCAGCTCATCCACGGAAATGGCGTCGTTCTCATTGACGATGGGCACCACATTCATGCGGAACAGCTCGTCAAAGGTGCGCTTCGCGTTTTTGCGGCACTCTTCGTTTGTCACCGACTCCTTCGTCAGCAGAACCTGCGCCGTAAGCTGGCTGTATTCGTTAAACAGCTTTTCATAGATCATCATCAGCCTGGCCTGGCCCACCGCCGCGCATGCCTGCTTGGCCGCCTCCGTGTCCGGCCGTTTGCCGAGCCCGAGAGCCGCCCTGCCGACTCCCACCGCGCCGGAGGAGACCACGATCACTTCTTTTCCCTTGTTCCTGAGATTGATCAAGATCCGCACAAATTTTTCCAGCTTCTCCAGATTGATATTTCCCGTTTCCTCATACGTGATCGTGGTAGTACCCACCTTGATCACGATTCGTTTCTTTTGCCGTAAGATTTCTTTTCTGTCCATACTCTCTCCCAATTGCCGCCGTATTTTTTAAACTGCTTATCGCGCGTTCATATAAATCCGAAAGATGTCCTCCTGATCCAGTTTTTTCACGCAGCCGATGGTCCTGCCGCCGTCGAAGCTGCATTTCCTGGCCAGCTCACGCACCTCTTCTTCCGTGGGGTGTACCCCAAGCTCTTCCAGGCTGGTTGGCATCTCTATGGAGCGGTAAAATTCCTCCATGGCCTGTACGCCCTTCTCAGCGGTCTCCATCGCATTCCGGGTATCTTCCACCCCCATGACCTGTACGGCAAACCTGGCAAACCGCTCCGGCCTTGCGTCCATCACATATCTTGCCCAGCTTCCCCATACGGCCGAGAGCCCGGCTCCGTGGGCCACATCGTACATCCCGCCCAGCTCATGCTCCAACTGGTGGGAGGCCCAGTCTCCCCCATCCGTGCCGCAGCCTGTGAGCCCGTTGTGGGACAGGCTTCCCGCCCACATCACTTCCGCCCTGGCTTCGTAATCCTTTGGATTCTCCAGCAGTATTTTCGCGTTTTTCATCACTGTGCGGATCAGGCATTCGCTGATCCCGTCTGTCAGTTCCATATTGTCCGCCTGGTTCAGATAGCGTTCCATGGTATGCATCATGATGTCCACACAGCCGCTTTCCGTCTGATAAGCCGGCAGGGTCATGGTCAGCTCCGGATTCATGACCGCAAACCTGGGCCGCACGTAATTGCTGTTGCAGCCCCTCTTCACCCAGCCCTCCTCCTTTGTGATGACGGAGGAATCGCTCATCTCGGAGCCTGCGGCGGCAATGGTCAGAACCACGCCCAGCGGCAGGCACCCCTGGGGCGCACGTTTCTTGGCATAAAAGTCCCACACGTCCCCCTCATTTGCCATCCCGTATCCGATGGCCTTTGCGGAGTCGATGACGCTGCCCCCGCCTACGGCGAGAATAAAATCTACGGATTCTTCCCTGCAGAGCCGGATTCCCTCATAGACAAGTGAAAGCCTCGGATTGGGCACCACCCCGCCAAGCGTCACGAAGTCCACCTCTGCTTCTTCCAGCGCCGCGCAGATCCTATCTAAGAGACCGCTTTTTTTCACGCTGCCGCTTCCGTAGTGCACCAGCACCTTTTTGCATCCACATTCCTTCACCAGCTGGCCGGTCTGAAGTTCCGTTTCTTTTCCAAATACCACTCTCGTGGGTGTGTAATAATGAAAATTTTCCATCTGTTTTCTCCTGTTCTTTATAATCTCAGATCTGTCCACAGGACAGTATCCGTGCCCCTATTGAACCTCGATCTGGCACATCTTCATGGCACCAAGGGCCTGTGCATGGCTCTCCGGCGTCACCCCGGCGCAGCATGCCTGATCCACAATGACCGGCACCTCCGGCAGATATGCCTTGAAAAGCAGTGCATTGGAGATCACGCAGATATCCGTACAGAGCCCCACCAGGGTAATGCTCTCCACCGGATCACCCGACTCCTGATCTGCTTTTAATCTCTGCCCCAGCTCCACGCTTCCGAATGTAGGCTTGTCTATAGGCTCTTCCGTGAGCAGCTCCCGGATCTCCGGGCAGATCTCCCACCCCTTTGTCCCCTTGATGCAATGACTGACCGGAAGCTTCCTTCCCTCCTGGGTATCCAGATAATTCTCTTCATGGGTGTCCCTGGTGGCGATCACCCGTCCGTCAAAATCCCGGATCTTCCGGGCCACCCGGGGCACGATCTCCACTGCCTCCGGCGTCCCAAGCGCGCCGTCAATAAAATCATTCTGCATATCCACAACTACCAAAATCTTCATGGTTTCCTCCTCTCTTAAAGCCAAACCGTATTCCGGTTTCAGGATCGTCTTTCCTGTTTTTTTGTGCCCAGCCTGACCTCTTCCATCTGTTCTGCCGTCTCCTTGTCCAGCCATTCGAAGAGATAATTCTTGCCCTGTCCCGGCCGCTCCAGGTATTCTCTGCGCAGCTCCCGGTTCACCAGCTCCACCTCCTCCTGCAGCTCCTTTGCGGAGAGCAGGCTGCATCCCTGTCCCCGGATAATGACCTGCTCCGTGCCGTCTGAAGTGGCAACGGTCACATGGTACTTCCTCCCGATCTCATGGGCCGTCTTCTCTATATACTGGTCCGCAGTCTCTGCTTCCTTTGTATATACCACATATATATTATGATACCTCTGCACCTCGCCCGGAAATCCCTCCAGCCTGTATGCGTCGAACACCAGGATTACGGTACACTTTTTCGCTCCCTGGTAATTGGACAGGACATCCATCAGCTTCCCCCTTGCCCCGTCAATGCTGGTTTCGGCCAGCTCCTTAAGATCTTCCCATGCAAAGATGATGTTGTATCCGTCAACAAGAAGGTATTCTTTTTGTTTCTCCTGCTTCTTTTGCGTTGCCCGCCGGCTCTGCGTCCCCGGTGAATCCTTTTTCGCATGTGCAGATGCATGTCTCCCGTGTTCCTTTGCATCCGGGCTTTTCCCTGTCCCGGCATACGAAACTTTCTTCTGTGCCTGGGCCGCTCTTCTTCTGGACGCTTCGGCCAAACGGTCCAGTTCCCGCTCTTCCTCCGGCGACAGAGTCAGCTCCCGCGCCGGCCGCCCTCTGGGAATCCTCTCCACCTCAGTCCCTTTTGGGCCCTCCTCTTTCTGGAGCACGCTTTCCAGATGCATATACTCCTCCACCTGGTCCCATTGTACCACAAATCCGGCTCCATGGGCGCAAAATACGGAACCGGTGGGATTCTCCGTATCCCGTTCCGAATCGTAGCCGATTCTCTCCACTACCGCCTCCTCATCGTGGCAGGGCAGATAGCCCTTCAGGCTGCAGAAAAGCCTTCCCCGTCCCTTCGTATAGGCGGCCAGCTCGGTCTGGTAATCCCGCATACAGACCACCGGGGCAATCCCCTCGATGACCGCCGTCTCCCCGTCCTGTTCCGGCGTGCCGAAGGTGCCGTGCATCCGCTGGAGATCCGACAGCGCGCGTCCCACCGAATCCTGGGGCACCTCCAGCCGGTAGTCGTAACAGGGCTCCAGCAGAATGCTCCTTGCCTTTTTCAGCCCCTGCCGCACCGCCCGGTACGTGGCCTGGCGGAAGTCCCCGCCTTCGGTGTGCTTCTGGTGGGTGCGCCCGGACGCCAGGGTGATCCGCATGTCCGTAATGGCCGAGCCCGTCAGCACGCCTGCATGCTCCCGTTCTTCCAGGTGGGTCAGAATCAATCGCTGCCAGTTCCGGTCCAGCACGTCCTCACTGCAGGCAGAAGCAAACTGCAGGCCGCTCCCCGGCTCTCCCGGTTCCAGCAGCAGATGAACCTCCGCATAATGCCGGAGGGGTTCAAAATGCCCCACGCCTTCCACCCGGTCCGCGATTGTTTCTTTGTATACAATGTTTCCCGACCCAAATTCTACGGGAACATGAAACCTGTCCTGGATCAGGCGTTTCAATATCTCGATCTGCACCTCGCCCATAAGCTGGGCGTGGATCTCTCCCAGCGCCTCATTCCATGCAATATGCAGCATGGGCTCCTCTTCCTCCAGCTGCCGGAGGTTTTTCAGCATCACATGGACGTCGCAGCCCGGCGGAAGCTGAATCTGGTAGGTCAGCACCGGCTCCAGGATGGGCATGCCGGACTCCGCCTCAATTCCCAGTCCCTCCCCGGGGTAGGTCTTTGTCAGACCTGTCACGGCGCAGACGGTACCCGCCTGTACCTCCTCCGCTGCCTCGTACTTCGCGCCGGAATAGATCCGGATCTGGTTGACCTTTTCCTCCCAGAAGCCGGTCTCCTCCGCTGGCCCCGCCGCTTCGGGATACGCTTCCGCTGTCTCTTTCGGCTTTTTCTCCTGGTTCGGCCTGTCCGGCGCGGCAGTGCTTCGGTTGGTCAAAAGATCCTTCACCCGCAGGCTGCCCCCTGTGACCTTCAGATATGTAAGGCGGTTTCCCTGGTCGTCCCTGGATATTTTATAGACCTTTGCCCCAAAAGTGTCCGGATAGGAGCGCGCAGGAACATATCGTTCAAATCCCCTTAAAAATTCCTCCACCCCGGTCAGCTTCAAAGCGGAACCGAAAAAACAGGGAAAGCATTTTCTTTCTAAGATCAGTTTTCTGATCTCTTCATCCGCTACCGTTCCCTGTTCCAGAAACGCGTCCAGCACCGTCTCGCCGCACATGGCGATATTTTCATAAAAGGCTTCCAAGTCCCCGTCCGAAGCTTCACCGGCTCCATCTATCCCCGCTGCCTTTTCATCATGGCTTTCCTTTCTGGTTTGAGGACAGGCGCTGAAATCCACGCAGTTTTCATCCAGCCTTTTTTTCAGTTCTTCCAGAAGCTTCCCTGCGTCTGTCCCTTCCTGATCCATTTTGTTGACAAATACAAATACCGGGACCTGGTACCTGGAAAGCAGCTTCCACAGCGTCTGTGTATGCCCCTGGACGCCGTCCGCCCCGCTGATAACCAGGATCGCCGCGTCCAGCACCTGGAGGGTACGCTCCATCTCCGCGGAAAAATCCACATGGCCCGGCGTATCCAGAAGGGTTGCCTCCATCTCCTCCAGCCCTAAGACCGCCTGTTTGGAGAAGATCGTGATCCCTCTCTCCCGCTCCAGCGGGGAGGTATCCAGAAACGCATCCCTTTTATCCACGCGGCCCAGTCTCCGGATCGCCCCGCTGACGTAGAGCAGCCCCTCCGAGAGGGTCGTCTTGCCTGCGTCCACATGGG
This sequence comes from Schaedlerella arabinosiphila, assembly GCF_003885045.1. Lineage (GTDB taxonomy): Bacteria > Bacillota > Clostridia > Lachnospirales > Lachnospiraceae > Schaedlerella > Schaedlerella arabinosiphila. The sequence continues at coordinate 2,096,348 of NZ_RHJS01000002.1, forward strand.
CCAGAAGCGCCGCGCATACCCTTCTTTTTGATTGATTATGAGATGGTTCTGCCATCGAAAATACCCCTTTCTGTGGCCTATAATTTAACCGATTGATTCTCCTTTTTGAAAACCAACCGGTTATAGAGCAGCGTTATTTTACCCCTGTATCGGACATTTGCAAAATATCGTTTCTATCATACCACAGGCCCTGCCTTTTTTCCAGTGCTGTTCAAAAGAATCAGGAGTAAATTTTCACTTTTGGAAAAAATTCTGTATATGGTTCGTTTCCTGTTTCCATCCTTCTCACTTTTATGCATTTTCATTGCGCGAATCGTATATTTATACATAATATTGTACATATTATGTATATTTTTATTTTTATTACATTTTCTCTTGCATAATTATAATTCCTGGTGTATAGTATTGGATGTTAATGCAAATGAGATTACATGAAAAAGATAAAAAAGGATCAGGAGGCTGTAAAAATGAGCAAAGAAAAAGTTGTATTGGCATATTCCGGCGGTCTTGACACAACCGCGATCATCCCATGGTTAAAGGAAAACTTCGATTATGAAGTCATCTGCTGCTGCATCGACTGCGGGCAGGGCGAGGAACTGGACGGACTGGAAGAGCGCGCAAAGCTGTCCGGCGCTTCCAAGCTGTATATTGAGAATATCATCGACGAATTCTGCGACGAGTACATCATGCCCTGCGTCAAGGCAGGCGCTGTCTATGAAAATAAATACCTGCTGGGAACCTCTATGGCCCGCCCGGTCATTGCAAAACGTCTGGTAGAAATCGCCCGGAAGGAAAACGCCTCCGCCATCTGCCACGGCGCCACCGGCAAGGGCAATGACCAGATCCGTTTTGAGCTGGGAATCAAAGCGCTGGCTCCGGACCTGAAGATCATCGCTCCATGGCGTATGACAGACGTATGGACCATGCAGTCCCGGGAGGATGAGATCGCGTACTGCCAGCAGCACGGAATCAACCTTCCCTTTGACGCAAAGCACAGCTACAGCCGCGACCGCAACCTGTGGCACATCAGCCACGAAGGTCTGGAGCTGGAGGATCCGGCGCAGGAGCCCAATTATGACGACCTGCTGGTACTCGGCGTGTCTCCGGAAAAAGCGCCGGATGAAGGCGAATACGTGACCATGACCTTTGAAGCCGGCGTTCCGAAGAGCTTAAACGGAAAGGAAATGAAGGTATCCGAGATCATCACCGAACTCAATGCCCTGGGCGGAAAGCACGGAATCGGAATCGTGGATATCGTGGAGAACCGTGTGGTCGGCATGAAGTCCCGGGGGGTTTATGAGACTCCCGGCGGAACCATCCTCATGGAAGCACACCAGCAGCTGGAAGAACTGGTGCTTGACCGCGCCACCTACGAGGCGAAAAAGGATCTTGGAAATAAATTCGCACAGATCGTCTATGAAGGAAAATGGTTCACTCCTCTGCGGGAAGCCATCCAGGCATTTGTGGATGTGACACAGCAGTATGTGACCGGCGAAGTGAAGTTCAAGCTGTACAAGGGCAACATCATCAAGGCAGGCGAGACCTCCCCCTACTCCTTATACAGCGAATCCCTGGCAAGCTTCACCACCGGAGATCTATATGACCACCACGACGCAGACGGATTCATCAACCTGTTCGGACTTCCCTTGAAGGTCCGCGCAATGAAGATGCAGGAAGCACAGAAATAAGGTTCATTCTACAGGACAATTCAGAAACAGAGTCAAAGACCGCTGATTGGGGCGCCCTCCGCAGGGAAGGCGCCCCAAAGTCTGCCCGCGGATCTTTCACCTTGCTTCACAAGACCTCCTTAAGAACCCTGAGCGCATTTTCCGACCAGATCTTATCCATCTGCCGTTCCGTGATCCCCTGCTTTTTCATGGCTTCCCAGACCTGCTCCATGTCCGCTGGGCCCCGGAGGTATCCGGTCACACTGCCGCACACGAATCCGTCAAAGTCCGTTCCGATGGCCGGCAGCTCTTCCCCTGCCGCGTCGATCATATGGGCCGCATGGCATGCGATGTCCTGTACCGTCACATTTTGGATCTCCTCCCTCAGAAATACAGGATAAAAATTCAGCCCTGCCACACCCCCTTTTTCCGCCAGCGCCCTGAGCATATCATCCGTCAGATTCCTGGGGACATTGCACAGCGCCCGGACGTTGGAGTGGGATGCCACCACCGGGGTCCTGCTAACCCGGATACAGTCCCAAAAGCCCCCGTCTGACAGGTGGGATACATCCACAAGCATTCCCAGCGCGTTCATCCGCTCTACCATTTCCAGGCCGAATGCTTTCAGCCCCCGGTTCATCATCTCACTGTCCCTGCTGTTGGGATACCCCAGGCAGTTCTCATAATTCCAGGTCAGGGTGATCAGCCGGATTCCCTCCCGGTACAGTTCCTCCAGCCGTTTCGCCCGGCCGTTGAGCACACCGCCCTCTTCCACCGTCGCAATGGCCGAGATCCGGCCCAGCCTTACGTTTTCCTGGATCTCCTCATAGCTTCGGATGCCCCGAAGCTTCTCATTCTCCTCCCGGCGAATCCGCCGGATCATATCCAGAACCGCCCCGTATGCCAGATCCCACGCCTCCGGGCTGATCTGCCGGTGTCCGGCGTTCCAGACCGGGGGCCCCTCTACATAGTCCTTTCCGTTGGCAAAGCACGCGAAAAACTGGATCATCGTCCCCGCCTTCTCCATGCCTTCCATATGTACGCACAGATGATTTTCCAAAAGGCTTTCCCCGGCTTCGCTTTTCTGAAGTTCGCTGATCGTATCACAGTGCATGTCAATGAATTTTCTCGTCATTTTTTTAATCCCCCTTCATTTCCTGTCTTTTTCCTCATACTTGTCTTACTTCTTTATAGGCTAATCCAGATTATGTATATTTTTTCCCATTTATACATACGCTAAGATACAAAAATATCATCAATCAGTATATCACAAAAAGGAGCGCTTATGAAACCCAAAATCGGAGTCGTTGTCTGCGGCTTTATTGAAAACAAACAATTTGTGACCAATGCGTACATCCAGTCGATCCGCTATTCCGGGGGCATTCCTCTGATCCTCCCCCTCATCCGGTCCGACCAGGTATTGAAGGAATACGCCGCGCTCTGCGACGGGTTCCTGTTCTGCGGCGGAAATGATATCACACCGCTGCTGTTCGGCCAGGAGCCGAAAAAAGGAAACGGGCAGACCAACATTTCCCTGGATCTGTTCCAGATCCGCCTCATGAAGGAGGTGCTGAAAACAAACAAGCCCGTATTCTCCATCTGCCGCGGCATGCAGGTATTCAACGTGGCCTGCGGAGGCACTATTTTCCAGGATATCTCCCTGCAGCCCGGAACCCATCTGGACCATATGCAGCAGTCCGACACGCGAAGCGAGGTCAGCCACAAGATCCACGTCCGGCCCGGAACCCAGTTAAAAAAATATGTGGGGAGCCTGGTGTATGTAAACAGCTATCACCACCAGACTTTAGACCGGATCGGGAAAAACCTGACGGTCTCCGCCGTCGCCACCGACCAGACCGTGGAGGCCATCGAACTGCCTTCCCATCCCTTCGCCATCGGCGTACAGTGGCATCCCGAATGCATGTACCGCACCTCCTCCGATATGCGGGAGCTGTTCGGCAGCTTTATTCTCTGCGCCACCCACGGCGGCGCTGTGTCCGCCGAGTGACCAAAAAAAGAAGAAAGAGGGGTGAACCCATGTCCGAATTATCCGTACTGGATCTGCAGAACCTGTACCATCTGATCGGCGGCTGCGACACTGCCTACAGCAAAATGACCGACTATGCGTCCCAGGCCGAGGACCCGGAGATCAAAAAACTGTTCCAGGACGCCGCAGATTCTGCCATGCAGAACAGACAGGAGCTGATGAAGTTTTTATAAATACAAAAAAAGAGGTGATGCGAATGAATGAAAAAACCATGGTTTCCGACGCCCTGGCCGGAGTAAACGGGGAGTTGAAAACGTTCGGAGACATCATACCCCGGACAGAAAACGCGGAATTGAGGCAATGCCTGAAACAGATACGCAGCCGGTGCGAGCTGTCCCAGGAGAGGCTTTACCAGGCTGCCAGGGAAAAGCACTATTACGGCCCCTCGGCCAAAGCCACACGGGATGAGATCGCCCACGTAAAGTCCCTCCTGACCCGCCCCGGGATGCATTGAACCGGGGCAGAAGCCCCGCCTGTTCTGCACGCGGCGCTTCTCAGAACAAAAAACATCTCCCCCAATGGGACGGTGACGTAAGAAAACATTTATGTGTTTTTCCTCTGGTGCACGGAAAGGCCGATATACAACAAAAACCATCCAATACAATGAACTAAGAGAATCAAAATATCTTTTACCGCTGCTGTCCCGCTGCCTGTTGACAAGTCCATAATCCCCTCGAATGTTGCCTGCGAGGGGACAAGGTAGCAAACTGCCAAAAGAAGCGGCTGACTGATTCCTACAAGAAAGCTCAAGATTGGTACAGCCATAAACAGCAGCATCACGATTTTGATATAAACCACGCCGACCATCAGCCCATTGGAAGCTCTGCCAATGAATAAGCCTATCAATGCTGCCACAAATGCGGAAAGCACAATAAGCACCAGCATAAGAGCCGCATTTTGCAGAGAAAGCCGGAAGCAGATACAGACCGTAATCATGGAGGACAGGCCCCCGCAGATAAATCCAACAAAGAGCTTTTGCATGATATATTGGCTGTGGGTCATCGGCAAAATCTCGTTGATAAACGCAATGCCGTCCTCCTTTTCAGAAATCATGTTCATTGCGTTAAAAGTGCATCCCATAAACATAGCGACAATCAATGTAACGGCAATGAACATATCTTGAAATCCAGCCATCACATCGGGACGCTCTAAAATGTGAACCTTTGTCTGTCCTGCGGTATTTCGCTGTTCGTACAGGTCAGGGAGCGTGTCAGCGGTTTGGCGAAATATATCCAACTCGTCGCCGGAAAGAATTGTCTTGATGCTGCTTCCATCCGTTTCCACACCGATTAGATTTGTAGACGGCTCTTTGACTGCGTCCGTCAGTTCTTCCATCGTCGGATAAGCTGTCACCGTGCCATATTGTTTCAGCCATGTAACGGTTTGTATCGGCAAATCGCCTTTCAGAACCCCAAAATGCAACTCGCCCAGCGTAGAAAAGTCGATTGCACCGACAAAGTTCAAAGCTGCCGCAATGACAATGGGTAAAAGAAAGGTCATCAGGCAAAACTTGTCATGCAACACACTTTTCAGTTGGTAGCGTAAACCTTTCATATTCAGCCCTCCTTTCCCATTTCTCTGAGGAACACGCGCTGTACGCATGCGAATAATACAACAATTGCAGCCAGACACCCCAAATAATAAGCAAGGCTATTCGAGGAAGTTCCAAAGTAAGCGTTTTTCAGGCCCATATAAATATGATAAAATGGATGAACATAAATCCAATCCAGCTTTACCGCCGTATTTGCAGCCAAGAACACAGGCGTTGCAGCAAAAATGGCAATCAGAAGATAGGCCAATGTAAACTGTCGGAAGTCTTTTAGAAGCAGGGCGCAAATCAGACCGGTCAAGGCCATAATCAAGGACAGAAATGCCGTTTGAAGCAGCACCCCAGGCAATATAGATGCGGTATCCAAAACTCCAACATTCAGCACGGTGAGCAGTATTGCAAAGACCAGGTCGGACAGCAGAAAGACTGCCAGTTTGGACAGGATAAACAGATGTTTTCGCAAAGGCAAAATGGCATGAACACGGATAACGCCCATACTTTTTTCCTTAAACAGCACAGCGGCAATCCCTAAAAATCCGACTGCGGCAATTTCAAAAAACAGCAGTTCACAGGTGATCTCTTTCCTTGCCTTTTGCTCCGGCGTATTGGAGCCAATCACCTCGGCGCTGTAATGCCCTGACGGCTGCAGAAGAGAAAGCGCGTAGTCGGCCCGGTGGCGGTCCGCATTCTCTGTCCCCTCATAGAATACAAGCTGCGGCTTTCCGGCGCTGGCATCAATGCCGACACCATTTGTATCATCAAGCAAAACTGCGTCAAGTGTTTCTTTTGAAGAAACTTGCTGAACCAGCGTGGAAACCGTTGTCTGGGTTCCTGCCGGGTCATACAGGTACACGTTGTACAGACTGGCATCCATGAATTTGATATATCCAAAGTTCACATACAGCGTGTAAAGAACCAAAAATCCCAACGACATGAGGAAGAATTTTCCGGAAACCATCATCCGGCAATCCTTTTTGAACAGAGAACAAAGGCTTTTCCACATCAAGACAGCCCCCTTCCCGTATAATGGATAAACATATCCTCCAATGTCGGTTCCTGCGAATGGATACTGATCATCTCGTCATGCGCAAAAGGAATACCCGCTTCTAATTCCGGGGCCTCAATCGTCTTTTCTTCCCGCCTCCCCTGATACAAATAGTCGATTACAACGCGGTGACTGCTGCCTCGCTCTTTCAAATTTTTTGGAGTGTCCAGCGCCTTGATTTCGCCGTCCGCAATAAATGCCACCCGGTCACACAGCAAATCGGCATCCAGCATATTGTGGGTCGTTAGAAATACCGTTGTACCTTTTTTACGTTCCTCCTCAATGATCTTGCGGAACAGGACCGCGCCGGAGGGGTCGAGCCCGCTGGTCGGTTCGTCCAGAAACAGCAGCTTGGGATTGCTGATCAGTGCCCGTGCCATGCTTGCCCTCTGCCGCATCCCCTTTGAGTAAGACGAAACCGGCTTTCTCAAGAAGTCCGGCTTAAATTCCAATTCCTCCAAGACTTCCTCAATACTGCGTATCTGTTCTTTCGGATAGAACGAAGAAAAATATTTGAGATTGTCAACGGCGCTTAAATTGGCATACAGATAGGGAAACTCAAATAAGACGCCGATCTTTTGAAAAAACTCCTGCGTGTGTGCAGACAAAATATCCTGCCCGAACAGCGACACCTTGCCGCCATATCCTTTCAAAATCCCGGTCAGGATTTTTTGGGTCGTTGATTTCCCGGAGCCATTTGGCCCCAGGAAGCCGAATATTTCCCCATCTTCCACAGTGAAGTCCAGGCCGTGCAGAGCCTGTTTGTTTTTGCCGTAGTAGAAAGTCAAATCCTTTACTTCAATCATTCATCATCCCCCCATTTCTCGTGCTGCTCCTTTTTCTTTTCCTGCTCCCGCTTGCTCCACCACTTCATAAACCGGATCTTGAACGGGACAGAGATTGCCAGCGCCGCCGCGATCACAAGCCACCAGTACCATTCCAAACCTAAAAACGCCATAAAAATCACCTCCTTTGTCTGTGAGGACTAACCGCCCTCTTGTTGAGGTAAACTTATAAAAATGCGGTGAAGTCGGTGTGAGGCCGGTGTGAAATCGGCGTGAAATCTTCAAAAACAGCTCTGCCTTTCGCGCTGTGATTCGCCCCCGCTTTCTGCTTTTGGGCGCAAAAAAAGCCGCAGACTTTTTTCAAAATCTGCGGCATAAGCCGGGGCTTCTCTTCTTCAATCTCTCTGTCGATCCTACCGGAAATACGCTACGCCGGATTCAAAGATCTTCATATCCTGTTCCCCGTAAATATTGACAGCAACGGACGGGCCGCGGCGCTCGGAGTGGGCCATCTTGCCCAGCACCCTTCCGTCCGGGCTGGTAATTCCCTCAATGGCCTGATAGGAGCCGTTGACATTCCATTCCTCGTCCATGCTGATGACGCCCTGGGGATCGCAGTACCGGGTGGCAACCTGGCCGTTTTCAAATAATGTTTCCAGCAATGCGTCATTTGCCACAAACCTGCCTTCCCCGTGGGAAGCCGGAATCGTAAATACGCTGCCCGGCTTCACCTGGGCCAGCCATGGGGACTTGCTGCTCACCACCTTGGTATAGACCATCTTGGAGATATGCCGGCCGATGGTGTTGTAAGTCAGGGTCGGGGAATCCTCGGTCTGTCCCACGATCCGTCCATAGGGCACCAGCCCCAGCTTGATCAGCGCCTGGAAACCATTGCAGATGCCCAGCGCCAGACCGTCTCGCTCATGCAGCAGCTTCTCCACCGCTTCTTTGATCCTGGCATTCATAAATGCCGTCGCGAAGAATTTCGCGGAGCCGTCCGGCTCATCCCCGGCGCTGAACCCGCCCGGAAACATGATCATCTGCGCCTGGCCGATGGCCTTTTCAAATTCCTCCACAGATTCCCGGATGCCCTGGGCGTCCAGATTCCTGAACACGCTCGTGATCACCTTCGCGCCTGCCCGCTGGAATGCCTGCCCGCTGTCATATTCGCAGTTCGTCCCGGGAAATACCGGGATAAATACCGTAGGCTGTCCGATCTTATGGCTGCAGATATGAACCTCCCCGGTTCCGTCATAGAGCCGATCTTCCAGCACCCTTTCTTCGGAGGCCGCCGATTTCGTCGCAAATACCGGCTCCAGCGTCCCGCTCCAGGCGCGGACTGCCTCCTCCATGGAAATCTCTGTATTTCCATAGGAGAAGCCGTCTCCTTCGGTGACTTCCCCGATCACCGTATAGGTAATCTGCAGGTTGCCCACCTGACCGTCCTTCACCTCCGCGATCAGATCTCCGAATGCCGGAGCAAAGGCATCCCTGGGGTCCAGGTTATGCTCGATCTTCACGCCCAGCTTATTTCCAAAGGCCATCTTGCTGACTGCCGCAAGGACGCCGTGGCGATCCAGGGCATAGGCGGACACGATCCTGCCGCTGCGGATGTCCTCCGTAAACTTCCCGTACTGTTCCATCACCTGTTCATAGACCGGTAGGTCATACCCGTCCCTCTCAAGCCGCAGCCAGACCAGCTTATTGCCCGGGGTCTTTAGTTCCGGCGTGATGAGATCCGTTTCCACCGCCATATCCACCGCGAAGGACACCAATGTAGGCGGCACGTCAATATCCTGGAAGGTGCCGGACATGCTGTCCTTTCCGCCGATGGACGGCAGGCCGAATCCAAGCTGCGCCCGGTATGCCCCCAAAAGCGCCGCGAATGGCTGGCTCCACCGCTTCGGGTCCTCGGTCATCCTGCGGAAATACTCCTGGAAGGTGAACCGGATCTTCCGGTAATCCCCGCCCGATGCTACGATCTTCGCAATGGACTCCGTCACCGCATAGATGGCCCCGTGATAGGGGCTCCAGCTGGACAGATAGGGGTCAAATCCATAGCTCATCATGGACACGCTGTCCGTGGTTCCGTTCTGTACCGGCACCTTGGCCGCCATGGCCTGGGTCTCGGTCATCTGATACTTTCCGCCGTGGGGCATGAACACCGACGCCGCGCCGATGGAGCCGTCGAACATCTCCACCAGCCCCTTCTGGGAGCACACGTTTAAGTCGGCCAGCATGGACAGCCATTTTTCCCGCACATCCGCCACCTCTTCCCGGACGAAGAGGGAGCCTTCCTTTCCCGGAATCTCCACTTCCACGTCGGTCTCCTGATGGGCTCCGTTGGTATCCAGAAAGGCCCGGGAGAGGTTGACGATCTCCGTTCCCCTCCAGACCAGCACCAGCCGCGGAGCCTCGGTCACCACGGCTACCTCGGTGGCCTCCAGGTTTTCCTCCCCGGCATAGGCCAGGAATTGTTCTGCATCCTTGGGATCTACGACCACAGCCATCCGTTCCTGGGATTCGGAAATGGCGATCTCCGTTCCGTCCAGGCCCGCGTATTTTTTCGGCACCTTGTCCAGATCCACCCGCAGTCCTTCCGCCAGCTCCCCGATGGCAACCGACACGCCGCCTGCCCCGAAATCGTTGCACTTCTTGATCAGACGGCTGACCTCCTCCCTGCGGAAGAGACGCTGGATCTTGCGCTCTGTAGGAGGATTGCCCTTTTGTACCTCCGCGCCGCAGGTCTCGATAGACTCCTCGGTATGGACCTTGGAGGAACCGGTCGCTCCGCCGCAGCCGTCCCGCCCGGTGCGCCCGCCCAGAAGGATGATGATATCTCCCGGATCCGAGGTCTCACGGATCACCGCCCGTCTCGGCGCCGCCCCCATGACCGCGCCGATCTCCATACGCTTCGCCACATAATCCGGATGGTAGATCTCCTTGACCGTTCCCGTGGCCAGGCCGATCTGGTTTCCATAGGAGCTGTATCCTCTGGCCGCCCCCTGGACCAGCTTCTTCTGGGGAAGCTTGCCCTTAAGCGTATCCCCGGCCGACACCGTAGGATCTGCCGCCCCGGTCACACGCATGGCCTGGTATACATAGGTCCTTCCGGAAAGCGGGTCGCGGATGGCGCCGCCCAGGCAGGTGGCCGCCCCTCCGAAGGGCTCAATCTCCGTGGGATGGTTGTGGGTCTCATTCTTAAAGTTGATGAGCCACTCCTCCTCCACGCCGTCCACCTTGATGGGAACCACGATGCTGCATGCGTTGATCTCGTCAGACTCCTCCTGATCGGCCAGCTTCCCTTCCTTTTTCAGCTTCCTCATGGCCATCAGCGCCAGATCCATCAGGCAGTGGAACTTATCCTCCCTGCCGGCAAAAATCTCGCTGTGATCCTTTACATATTGCCTGTAGGTATCCTCAATGGGCTCCCTGTAATCCCCTTCGCCGAAGGATACGTTCTTTAACTCCGTGGAAAATGTAGTATGGCGGCAATGGTCGGACCAGTAGGTATCCAGCACGCGGATCTCGGTCATGGACGGATCGCGGCGCTCCTCTCCGAGGAAATAGGTCCGGATATGGAGAAAGTCCTGAAAGGTCATGGCCAGCCCCAGAGAATCGTAGAGCGTCCTCAGTTCCTCCTCCTGCATGTCCCGAAAGCCCGAAAGGATCTTCACATCCTCCGGCTCCTCAAAAACCGCAACCAGCGTGTCCGGCTTCTCCAGGCCGGTCTCCCGGGAATCCACGGGGTTGATGCAGTGGTTTTTGATAGCCGCAAATTCTTCGTCCGTCACCGTCCCCTGGATCACATAAGTGACGGCCGTGCGGATGACCGGTTTTTCATCCTCTTTGATAAACTGGATGCACTGCTCCGCGGAATCCGCCCTCTGGTCGAACTGCCCCGGAAGATACTCTACGGAAAATACCCGGTCTTCCTCCCCCACCGGAATCTCCTCCCGGTACAGCAGATCCACCGGCGGCTCCGCAAAGACTCCTCTGCACGCTTTTTCAAAGGATTCCTCTGAAACATTTTCCACATCATAACGGATCAGCACCCGCACCCCTGTCACCGTGCGGATTCCGAGATAATGCCGGATTTCATGCTTTAACTCCTTCGCCTGCACGGCAAAATCCGCCTTTTTCTCCACATATACACGCTTTACATTCCCCATATCGTTTCTCCTCCTTCATTTTTCACAAATTCTGCCTGAACGTTTCCTTTTTTCCTGCCCTGAAGGCTGCTGCTCTTACCTTGCAGCGCTTTGTTTTCTGACCCTGACCATACAGAAGATGCTCAACGCCAGACAAATGCCCAGCCCTGTCAGAAAGAAGCCCCCGATCCGAAGCACCATGTCAAAAAACAGGCCCTCCGGCAGCATCCGGATCATGTAGTCCGTGGCCGGGTCAAACAGCCACAGGTCATTGTCAAAAAAGATCTCATGGAACTTCGTAAACACCGCGTTGAAATCCCTTGCCACGGCGATTCCCAAAAGCAGGATGCACACTGCCAGAACCCCCAGCGTCGCCTGAAAACTTCCCGCCAGGGTCTTCCACATGTCTTTTCTGCATACAAATGCCAGCAGCGCCAGAGCCGCCGCCAGCACGGCCGACGCCCATCTGCGCAGGGAGAGGCCGCCGAGAAAGAGCACCTGCACGTCCTCCATGTGCAGCCGGTCCTGTTCATTGAAAAAATCCTGCCGGACACCTTCCACCGTGGTCACCACGCTTAAGCGCTCCCTGTCCCCTTTGAGATATGCCATCATCTCCCGGGTCACATACATGGCGTCCTCCATCTCCATATCCAGAGCTTTCAGCACCTGGTATTTTGTGTACTCCCGTTCGTAAACGCCGAAGTCCAGATACATTGCCGCCTGGAAGCTGCTGATCAGCAAAATGACCACCGCGGCGGCAGAAGCCGCCACCCCTGAAATCCACCGTAATCCGTTCATGTCCTGCCTCATTTCCTGTGTTCTGCCGTGTGTTCCAAATCCTGTGCCTTATAAAACGGCCGCATGGCCATAATGGGATGCCCTTGGGGTATACCTTATAAAACGGCTGCATGGCCATAATGGGGTGCCCCCGAGTATGAGATACAAAACGTATGCCGCCCCCGCAGCGGTACGCAAAATCCTCTGAATATCCCGCCAAACGGGGCATTCAGAGGATTTTTCCTGCCGTTACTCTATCGTGGCAATCCGCATCATGTTGCTTACCCCGCCGATCTCTTCCCGTACATTCGGTGACGGCATCCCTGCCGTAAGGACTACGATATCTCCCGTGTCCACAAACTGTTTTACCTGCGCAAGCTCTATCGCACCGTTACATACATCATCTGTTGTGCTGAATTCCAGAGATTTCAGCGGAGTGACCCCCCAGTAAATGGACATCCTGCGCAGCGCCCTGTCGCTGGGCGTCACCCCAAGGATCTCCTGCCTGGGTTTCATGTTGGATACATACCGTGTTGTGGCTCCGGACACCGACGGCGTAATGATACATTTTGCATTCAGGTTTGCCGCCGCCAGCACGGAGGAATACCCGATTGCCGTGGAAACGCTGGATTTAAGGTGGTCTCCCGCCTGGGCCAGCAAAATGTCATAATCCAGATGTTCTTCCGCGTTCTTTACGATGTGGACCATCATCTTCAATGCCTCCAGCGGATATTTTCCCGCAGCCGTCTCGCCGGAGAGCATCACCGCGTCGGTGCCGTCATAGACCGCATTGGCAACGTCCGTCACCTCCGCACGGGTGGGACGTGGATTGCGGATCATGGAATCCAGCATCTGGGTCGCCGTGATCACGGTCTTGAAGTTATTTTTACACTTCTGAATGAGCATCTTCTGCAGATAGGGAAGCTCTTCCGCGGGAATCTCCACCCCTAAGTCTCCCCTGGCTACCATGATCCCGTCCGCAGCCCGGAGGATCTCATCAATGTTGCGGATGCCCTCCGCGTTCTCAATCTTGGCAATGATCGGAATATACTGTGCGTGGAGGGACTTGAGATAAGCCTTGATCTCCAGGATGCATTCCGCGTTGCGCACAAAAGAAGCCGCAATGAAATCAATATCCTGCTCCACGCCAAATTTGATATCTTCCTTGTCCTTCTCCGTAATGGCCGGAAGCCGTACCGGCACGTTGGGGACATTGATTCCTTTGCGCTCTCCTAACTCCCCTCCGTTGAGGATGCGGCAGACAATGTCCTTCCCGTCCTTTTTCACCACTTCCAGCTCGATCAGACCGTCGTCAATCAGTATCTTCTTTCCCCGGTCCACATCCTCTGCCAGACCATCGTATGTGATGGATACCTTCTGGGCGTCCCCAGGGATATCCTCGGGGGTCAGCGTGATCATAGCGCCGGCCTCCAGCTTTACCTTTTTTGCGTCCTTCAATACACCTGTACGGATCTCCGGTCCCTTTGTATCCAACAGGATCGCCGTATTCGAATGTTCCTCCTCCCGGATCATCTTGAGCATGTCCATCCTGGCCTTCTGTTCCGGATGGGTTCCATGTGAAAAATTAAAACGTGCCACATCCATCCCGCCCCGGATGATGCTGCGCAATACTTCCTTGTCGTCCGTACTCGGACCCATAGTACATACAATTTTTGTCTTTTTCATTTCAATCTGTCTCCCTCTTATTCCAAGTGTATTCTGCCGGATCGGCTGCACCGGGCCGCGGGTTCACTGCCGAAAACACCGCAGACGCGAACCGCGCCGCGGCTTTTTTAGTACCGCAGTACGCCCTGGCCGCCAAGACAGCCTTCCCCGGATTGGCTGACATCCTGATTCTGTCCGCCGGAATCAGCCGGTTCTTCATAAACCGGCTCTTCATAGACCGGCTCCTGGTATACCGGCTCTTCATAGACTGGCTCCTGGTATACCGGCTGCTCATAGTACTGCTGTTCGTACTGTGTCTGAGCCGCCGTCTCTGCCTGGGCCTGGGCCGCCGCGGCCGCCTGGGCATCTTTTTTCGCCTGCTCCGCCGCTGCCTCCGCTTCCGCTTTCTTTTGCTTTTCCGCAGCCGCCTTTGCCTGCTGCTGCGCTCTCAGCGCAAGCGCCGTCTCTTTCGTGCTGATCTCTTTTCCTGAATCCGCACTCGTATATTTTACAAATCCTACTTCTTCTTCAAAACACAGCTCTGCCTTTTCCATATCATCCAGTTCAAGACCTGTGATTTCGACAACCCGGCCGTCCTCATAGGACAGGCTGATATCATACGTTGTCCTGGCTTTTTCGCCCTGTTCGGAATCCGCTTTTCCGGGAGTATAATACATGCATATTGTTTCCTCTATGCCGATCTTCATATCTTCCCCCAGAAGATTCTCAGACGCCTCCTCCCCGGAAGATGCCTTCACCGACAGGCCGGTGATCTCACTGCCGGTCTGGTTGGTCAGCAATAACCGAAGGGCGTCCCCGGACTCCTCTCCGATGGTCCTGTACTCTGACTTTTCTTCCTGTTCCACCTCCTTACCGTCATTTATCTCAGTTTCCGGTCCTTCTGTTTTCTGCGTTCCATCTTCCTTTTTTCCGCATCCAAGGACCAGGCAGGCTGCCGCAATTACCAAAATTTTTGTAAATATCCTTTTCTTCATTTGTTCCTCCGAAATTCTCATTCCCTTTTTATAATACAGCCATGACCGGACATCCCGCCTGCTTTAGCGGCTCCGGATTGGGGCTGAAATTTTATCCTTTTAGTTCTTCTGTCCCTACGATCGTCTGGGTACTGCCGTTTACCAGGATGATGTCCAGATTCACCTTCCCCCTAGGCAGGGACGCCTGTCTTAAGTATAGCTGATATCCGTCGTCATTCCAGCCCTCTTCTTCCCTGGAGGAAGTAAGAAACGCCTCATAGGTCACAGACTCCCCGTTCTCCGGCCGGACAGACACATAGACCCGGGAGTCTTTCTGTGTATATTCCGAATCCAGCGTCCCCTCCACCACATACCAGGAGCCGTCTTCCCGGACGGACACCGTCGTATCTGTGGCCGCTGCCCTGAGCTCCTCCAGAACTCTGACCGGCCCCTCCATGACAGGGGGCTGCTCCGCAAAAAACGAAAGCCTTCTCTCCACCCGTTCCACCACCACATATTCCGGATGGTACTTGTCCAGGTTGCTCAGGTTGTAGGGAACCAGACGGGAAAAATATCCGTATTCAAATTCATTTGCCAGAATGGGGAGCATGGAATTTCCGAATGAATCCCGGAACATCAAAAGCCTCCCCTGCCCGTTCGGGTTGATCGTCTCGATCCAGTCCTCCTCTGTATCCTCCACGTCATTGACATAGGCATAGATGGGAATCCGGTCATAATATACATTGTCCTCCGGCTTTGCGGCCACAGAGTAAAGCATCTCCGCCAGATCTCCTGTGTGCTCCTTTCTGACCTCCCAGGAGTCGTAAGCAGAACCGTCGTACTCCCTGTCAAGCCCGTCCAGCAGCTTTCTGCAGACAAGCAGCGCCCCCTTGTTGTTCCAGTGGGAATCCCCCTGCAGATACAGGCATTCGCCGGATTCTTCAAAGATCTCATGGAGATCCGCATAATGAATCCCCGCCTGCTTTAGGAGGGGCGTCAGACGGGTATGGTTATTCTCCCCGCTGCGCAGGTAATTTGACGGCATATGGCTGTCATACACGGAATTTTTATTGGGGGCGATGGTGATGAGAAACCGGCTTCCCCTGTCCTCCACATACTGCTGCATCAGGCCGATATTGTGAACCGCGTTGGCAAGTCCCTTTTCCGACATCTGGTTTCTGCCCAGGTAATCGTCCAATGTTCCGGTATAGTAAAGCCAGCCGTCCTTCCCCACCAGCACCTGGTCCGAGGCCGATACGCCCAGCAGCCTGCCCCGGATCAGTGCGTTGGCTGCCACCAGCTCCTGCCGGAACGCGAAATGATCTTCAAAATAGCCTCCCATCTGGGACAAATAGCGGACGTTCCATGTTCCGTCGGACCGAAGCCTGGGAAACCTGGCCAGCTCTTTATTCTCTGTTGTCTCATTCGAAGCCGCCACGCTCATCCCCACAAAGGGAAACGCCGCAAGCATAAGGACGGCCGCTATATAGATCAGATACCATCTCTTCTTTTTCATCGTCTCATACACTTTCTGCCTGATTCTAAAACCGGAAGTAGATAAACGGATTGTAGGTGCCCCCGGACAGGCTCAGCATACAGAGCACAAGGAGGGCAATGCTGCATACATAAGCGCTGGGATTCCCCACTCTGGCCAGGATTTTCTCCCAGCGCCCGGGCAGCCTGCTTCTCAGGCTTTTCAGCGGGCAGGAGGCAAACAGGCAGATCACCAGTACAAGCACAAGCAGCGGGTTGATCTGCTGCAGGGCAAAGCCCATGGTATCCCTGCCGGCCGGCAGTCCGGTGAACATCTTCCCGATCAGGGCCGCTCCCTGGGACAGGGTATCCGCCCGGAAGATCACGAACCCGGCGCAGACTACCAGCATGGTATAGACATGTCCCAGCGCCCTGGGCAGTCTTTTCACCGGAAGTATCCCTTCCAGCAGCAAAAACAGGCCGTGATACAGCCCCCATATGACAAAGGTCCAGTCCGCCCCGTGCCACAATCCGGTACAGAAGAACACGAACAGCTTATTCACATACGTCCGCGCCCTCCCTTTTCTGTTGCCGCCAAGGGGGATATACAAATATTCTTTAAACCAGGTGGACAGCGAAATATGCCATCTGCGCCAAAATTCCTGGACACTGCAGGAAATATACGGATAGTTGAAATTCTCCTGAAACGTAAATCCGAACATGCGGCCCAGCCCGATGGCCATATCGCTGTAACCCGAAAAGTCAAAATAAATCTGAAACAGATAGGAGACCGCTCCGATCCACGCGGCCAGAGCGCCGACCTGCGCCAGCTCTGCCGCAAACACCGCGTCCGCGGCCAGGGCGGCCGTATTGGACAAAAGCACCTTCTTAGACAGCCCCACGATGAACCTGCGAAATCCCTCTGCAGTCTCCTCCAGGTCAAACGTCCTGTTTGAGATCTGCCGCTCGATGTCATGATATTTTACAATCGGCCCGGCGATCAGCTGCGGGAAAAAGGAAATATAGAGCAGCATATGGGCGTAGTTCTTCTGCGCCTTCACCTGCCCCCGGTATACATCGATCAGATAGGACAGCGCCTGGAATGTAAAAAACGAAATCCCGATGGGCAGACTGACCCGAATCAGGGGAAACTGCGCCCCTGTCAGGCGGTTGCAGGTATCGATCAGCATATCGGCATATTTAAAAATGCCGAGAATCAGAAAATTGGTACCCACGGCCAGGGCCAGAACCGGCTTTTTCTTCCCTGCCCTCCCGATCCACAGGCCGTAGAGATAATTCAGGCTCGCGCTGCCCGCCATCAAAAGGACGTAGACAGGCTCGCCGTATGCATAAAACAGTAAACTGCTGATGATCAGCAGCGTATTCTTTGCGGGCATGGACGGCAGCAGGTAATACAGCAGAAACACCGCCGGAAAAAACACGCAGAGAAATGTCAATGAACTGAAAACCATAGCCGCTTCTCCAAAAAGTCCCTCCCAGAGGGCCTCCCCGCTCTGAGGAACCCTCCTCTTCTCACTTTACATGCTCATGTGTAAACAGATGCTCCTGGCAGTACTCATAATTCCCGTTGCATTTGGAACAGAACCGAAATTCCAGCCCGGGGTCGTCCAACTCCGTCTTCCCGCACACCGCGCACCTGTGCATGGCCCCGCCCGCATAGGTCATATGGGGACGCGCCTGCTTCTTGAACTTCCGCTTTCTCGCCTGCTCCTTCGGCGTGTAGGGACGCATGTTCCTGCCGGACAGGAAAAACAGGATAAAGTTCAGAAGGGATGCCACGATGGCCGTCCTTGTCATCCAGTTGCCTCTCACCAGATCATACAGGATATAGGCCACATACACGTAGGCCATCCACTTGATTTTGATCGGCAGCACGAAGTACAGCATAAGCTCCATCTCCGGATAGCTTGCCGCAAATGCAAGGAAAATGGACATATTGATATAATACGTACTGAAAAAAACGCCGTATCCTACCAGATCCGTACCGAAAAATACGGCCAGGATAAACGCGCCCAGCACGGTAAACAAAATACCGGAAAAAATATAGACATTGTAACGGAAAGTCCCCCAGGTCCTCTCCAGGGCCGTGCCGAGCTGATAGTAAAGCAGCATCATGATCACGATCGTCAGAAGGCTGCCGCTCGGCGGCACCAGCACCCAGGACAAAAGCCTCCAGACCTGTCCCCTTAAAATATAGGCCGGCTCGAGAGTCAGCCACGAAAGCAGCGCGGGCTGCATGAGTGAAGTCATATACCCGATCACATAGCCACCGATCAGATACATGGTCAGGTTTGGAATTGCATATCTGCCGAATTTTCTTTCTAACTTATCCAACCAATTCAAAAGTCTTCTTCTCCTCTTTTCTATTCTTCGAATCCATCATGTATAATTCTACCGTCAGGAGGCGTTTTTGTCAAATATATGTTATGCTTTTTCTGTTAATTTTGTATAAAACTCCCAAATAGTTTATATGATTTTTCAAAAAAATTCAATTCCTGCCGAAAACGTTCATCACTTTTACGATTGTGTTTTTTTTCAACATGTCGTATAATGTAGGTTGTTGTCGTGTAAAAAGCAACATTTAATAGGAAATAACTGACATAAAATCTTTATAAAAGAGGATGTGGAAATTATATGAATTTGAATGACTTATACAGCTTGGGGATCGATATCGGTTCCACCACCGTCAAGATCGCGGTACTCAACAGCAGCCGGGAAATCCTGTTTTCCGATTACGAACGGCATTTTGCCAATATCCAGGAGACCCTGTCCGACCTGCTTGGGCGGGCCCTGTACGCCTTAGGCTCCATCCGGGTGTCCCCGGTCATCACCGGAAGCGGCGGACTGACCCTCGCCACCCATCTTGGGGTACCCTTTGTGCAGGAGGTCATCGCCGTTTCTTCCGCGCTGCAGGACTATGCGCCCCAGACCGACGTAGCCATCGAACTGGGCGGGGAGGATGCGAAGATCATCTATTTTGAGGGCGGCAACGTGGAACAGCGCATGAACGGCGTCTGCGCCGGGGGTACGGGTTCCTTCATCGACCAGATGGCGTCCCTCCTGCAGACCGATGCGTCCGGCCTCAATGCCTATGCGAAAAATTACAAAGCCCTCTACTCCATCGCGGCCCGCTGCGGCGTATTTGCCAAATCGGACATTCAGCCGCTGATCAACGAGGGCGCCTCCAAGGAAGACCTGGCGGCCTCCATCTTCCAGGCCGTAGTCAACCAGACCATCAGCGGCCTGGCCTGCGGCAAGCCGATCCGGGGGCATGTGGCCTTTTTAGGAGGCCCGCTGCACTTTTTATCGGAACTGCGGGAGGCTTTTGTGCGCACCTTGAAGCTGGACGACGAGCATACCATCGTCCCCTACCAGTCCCACCTGTTTGCCGCCATCGGCTCCGCCCTTAACGCAAAGCCCGAATCTGCAAAGGTTCCCTTGCGTGAGCTGCAGGAACGGCTGGCAGGCAAGATCCAGATGGAATTTGAAGTGGACCGGATGGAACCGCTGTTTGCATCCACCAAAGAATACGAGGCGTTTATCAGCCGCCACAACCGGCACCAGGTTCCCATCAAGGACCTTTCCTCTTATAAAGGAAACGCCTTTTTGGGTATCGACGCCGGCTCCACCACTACAAAAGCCGCGCTGGTGGGCGAGGACGGGACCCTTTTGTATTCCTTTTATCACAACAATGAGGGAGATCCCTTAGGCACCACCATCCGGGCCGTCAAGGACATCTACAGCCAGCTTCCAGAAGATGTCCGGATCGTCCACTCCTGCTCCACCGGCTACGGGGAGGCGCTGATCAAAGCCGCCCTTCTGCTGGACGAAGGGGAGGTGGAGACCGTTTCCCATTACTACGCGGCGTCCTATTTTGAGCCGGACGTGGACTGCATCTTAGACATCGGCGGCCAGGACATGAAGTGCATCAAGATCAAGAACCAGACCGTGGACAGCGTGCAGCTCAACGAAGCCTGCTCCTCGGGCTGCGGCTCCTTTATTGAGACTTTCGCAAAATCCCTCAATTATACGGTGGAGGATTTTGCCCATGAGGCCCTGTATGCCCGCAACCCCATTGACCTGGGAACCCGCTGTACCGTATTTATGAATTCCAAAGTCAAGCAGGCCCAGAAGGAAGGGGCCGAGGTTGCGGATATCTCCGCCGGGCTTGCCTATTCCGTCATCAAAAACGCCCTGTTCAAAGTCATTAAGGTGTCCGACGCGTCCGAACTGGGATCCCATATCGTGGTCCAGGGAGGAACCTTTTACAACAACGCGGTCCTTCGAAGCTTCGAGAAGATCGCGGACTGCGAAGCCATCCGCCCGGATATCGCCGGCATCATGGGCGCTTTCGGAGCCGCTCTGATCGCCAGGGAGCGTTATACGGAATGCGAAGGCACCACCATGCTCTCCATCGAGGAGATCCAGGCGCTGGAGTACTCCACCACCATGACCAAGTGCAGGGGCTGCACCAACAACTGCCGCCTCACGGTCAGCCATTTCAGCGGAGGAAGACGGTTTATCACCGGAAACCGCTGCGAGCGCGGGCTTGGCAAGGAAAAGCCGGTGAACCAGATGCCCAATCTCTTTGACTACAAGATGAAGCGCTATTTCGGATATACCCCGCTGGAAAAAGAGGAAGCCGTACACGGCGCCATCGGGATTCCGCGGGTGCTCAACATATATGAAAACTATCCCTTCTGGTTTACGTTTTTTACAAAACTGAAGTTCCGGGTGGTGCTCTCCCCGGCTTCCACCAGAAAGATTTATGAGCTTGGGATCGAGTCCATCCCCAGCGAATCCGAATGTTATCCGGCAAAGCTGGCCCACGGGCATATCCAGTGGCTGATCAACGAAGGCGTAAGGCATATCTTCTATCCTTCCGTTCCCTTTGAGCGAAACGAATTTGAGGACGCCAACAACCACTACAACTGCCCCATCGTCACCTCCTACCCGGAGAACATCAAGAACAATATGGACCCCATCGTAAAGGGAGAGGTGGATTTTATCCATCCGTTTCTGAGCCTGAAAGACGAGGAGACCATCTCCTACCGTCTGGTGGAAGAGCTGGCAAAGAAGTTCTCCCTCTCCGAGGAGGAGATCCGCGCTGCCGTGCATGACGCATGGACAGAGCTCTCGGCGTGCCGGGAGGATATGCGCAAAAAAGGGGAAGAGACGGTTCAATTCCTCAAAGACACCGGCAATCGGGGCATCGTGCTTGCCGGCCGGCCCTACCACATCGACCCGGAGGTCAACCACGGGCTGCCGGAGCTGATTACCTCCTACAACATTGCGGTGCTGACCGAGGATTCCGTGTCCCACCTGCATGCGGTGGAGCGTCCCTTAAATGTGATGGACCAGTGGATGTACCATTCCCGACTGTATGCGGCGGCAAATTATGTAAAGACAACGGACAATCTGGATCTGATCCAGTTAAATTCCTTCGGATGCGGGCTGGATGCGGTCACCACGGATCAGGTGGCGGAGATCCTCACCAACTCCGACAAGATTTACACCTCGCTGAAAATCGATGAGGTCAACAACTTAGGAGCCGCCAGAATCCGCGTCCGCTCCCTGTTAGCCGCGATCCGCGTCAGGGAACAGCGCAATACAAAGCGGAACATCTGTCCGGCTTCCATTGAGAAGGTGCCCTTCACCAAGGAGATGCGCAGGACTTATACGATCCTCTGCCCCCAGATGTCGCCCATGCATTTTGAACTGCTGGAGCCGGCGTTCCGGGCGTCCGGATACAACATCGCGGTGCTGCCCAACGACAACAAGCAGGCTGTGGATGTGGGATTAAAGTATGTTAACAACGATGCCTGCTACCCCTCCCTGATGGTGGTGGGACAGATCATGGAGGCCATCCTGTCCGGCAGGTATGACACCGACCACCTGGCCGTGATCATTACCCAGACCGGAGGCGGCTGCCGTGCGTCGAATTATATCGGATTTATCCGCAGGGCGCTGAAAAAAGCCGGATACTCGCATATTCCGGTGATTTCCCTGAACCTGAGCGGGCTGGAGGAGAATCCCGGCTTCAAGCTGACGCCTGTCCTGGTACTGCGCGGAATCTATGCGCTGGTATTGGGGGACATCTTCATGAAATGCGTCTACCGGATGCGCCCCTATGAGACGGTACCCGGAAGCACCAATGCCATGCACCGGAAATGGGCGGACACGGCCAAACAGTATCTGGCCCAGGCTTACCCTTCCCGGAGCGGCTTCAAGAAGCTCTGCCGGGATATCATCCGGGATTTTGACAGCCTGGAGGTTTTGGATACTCAGAAGCCCCGTGTAGGCGTGGTGGGCGAGATCCTGGTGAAATTCCTTCCCGCCGCGAACAACTACCTGGTGGAGCTTTTGGAAAGCGAAGGGGCCGAAGCCGTTGTCCCGGATCTGCTGGATTTCCTGATGTACTGCTTCTACAACCAGAATTTCAAAGTATCCCATCTGGGAATGGAGAAGTCCAAAGCGAAAATCGGAAATCTCGGAATCAAGGCGCTGGAGTGGTTCCGCGCCCCTGCCACAAAGGCATTTGAGGAGAGCGTTCACTTCGCGCCTCCCACTCCCATCGAAAAGCTGGCCGAGATGGCTTCGGGGATCGTCTCCCTGGGCAACCAGACCGGGGAAGGATGGTTTTTGACCGGGGAAATGCTGGAACTGATACATAGCGGTACGGAAAATATCGTGTGCACCCAGCCCTTTGCCTGCCTGCCCAACCACGTGGTGGGAAAAGGGGTCATCAAGGAGCTTCGCAGGCTCTATCCCCAGTCCAATGTGGTGGCCATCGATTTTGACCCGGGCGCAAGCGAAGTAAACCAGCTCAACCGGATCAAGCTGATGCTGTCCACGGCAAACAAAAACCTGGAGATCGACTCCGGCAGCCGCAGTGAGGAAGGCGGACCCGCAAAAGACGCGGACCTCTCTTCTTTTCCGCTGAAGAAAAATTATAATTACGGAAGGCTGTAGGATATAAGAAAAGAGTTTAGCCGAAAGAGAAAAACTGCCGGGAAATCACACTTGCATCCATGTGTTGATTTTCCGGCAGCTTTTTAATAGCTTCGTATATGGTCCGACTCTTCCTCCTGGGTATTTTCAATCTTTTTGATCACGGCATAGTATCCATAATCGTCATTGACCCTGATGTATACCCTGTCATTCACCTTATGCCCGATGATGGCTTTTCCCAGCGGGGATTCGATGCTGATCAGCCCATTCAGGGAACTGCCCCGGATGGAGGTCACCAGCCGGTAGACTTCCGTCTCGTCATCCTCCTCGATATAGAGCTCTACCGTATTGTTGATTCCCACCTCGTCCTCCCTGGAGCTGTCATCCACGATCACCGCGTTTTTCAGCATCCGCTCCAGATAGCGGATTCTGCTCTCGTTCTGGTTCTTGTCCTTTTTGGCCGCGTGGTACTCAAAATTCTCGCTCAGATCGCCGTGCGCCCGCGCTTCCTTCACCGCTTCAATGGCGGTCTTTCTGACCACGAGCTTCCGGTGCTCTATCTCCTCTTCAATCTTCTTTACATCGCTTTTTGTCAGTCTGTCCTTCACATTCTTCTCCATTCTGCTGAATCACTGATTGTTTCCTGCACTTCTTTCTAAGTATAACCCATAAAAACCGTTCCGGGCAAGTTTTTCAGGAAAAAAAGTGCGCCGTATAAAAATCGGGAATCCCGGGCATCTTTTATTTTAGAGTTCCCGCTGTGATTGTTACAGTTCACGGCCCAACCGGCCGCGAACTGTAACGCATCCAGCCCATTGAAAGGTCGCCTGACGGCGAGGGGCTGGATGCCCGCCCCATCACTGAATTGGCCGGATGCCGTGCAGCAGGTGCACGACACCGTATGAACAGTAACCTGTGATTCGCATTGCCTTACAGTTTATACCCTGTCAGACCCTGAATCGCACCGGGTTCACATTTTATTCACATATTATTAGCACTCACCTATTGACAGTGCTAATAATATGTGCTATAGTTCTTATAGAACAAAGATAACAATCATTTTCAAATTACACATGGAGGGATGACATATGTTACTGCCAAGCAGAAATTTTATCGACAACTTTTTCAACGATCCGTTTTTTGAGAGACCTTTCGAACATGCCGCGTCACAGATCATGAAGGCAGACATTCATGAGAATGACAACAGCTACCTGGTAGAGATGGAGCTTCCGGGATATAAGAAGGAAGATATCAAGGCGGATCTCAAAGACGGCTATCTCACCGTCACCGCTTCGAAAAACGAGACCAAGGAAGAACATGATTCCAGAGGAAAGTGCATCCGCAAGGAGCGTTATACCGGCTCCTGCAACCGCAGCTTCTATGTCGGCAAGGAGCTGACACAGGAGGACATCAAGGCCGCATTCTCCGACGGAGTCCTTCACTTAAGCATTCCAAAGGAAGTTCCGAAAGCCATCGAAGAACAGCCAAGATATATCGCAATCGAGTAATACAAAAAGTGACTGCCGGGAAACAGGTTGTGTATAGATTCCCGGCAGTCACTTTTTGAATGCAATGTATGAAAAAAACGGAAGGGAGCGCTGTGTCTCCATTCCGTTTTTTTGTACATTTCTGACCATACTTTCTTTCGTATGTATTATTTCTCCACACCTGCGTTCTTATAATATTCTTCGAACATTCCATTGATCGCGCTGTGCGTATCATCGCAGATACCCGGAAGAGCCTTGCCCCAGGAAGCTGTTGCCTGCTCAAAGCCTTTTTCTACCGCATCCTGCATCTTTTTCATCTTAGCGGGATCGTCTCCTGCAAGCGCCTTCGCCATATCGAAAATTCTCTGGGAGGTCTGCTTTACTCCCCAGTAACCATCCTCGGAAATCGCCTGCTGAGCCTCTGCCTTTGTCTGTGCATCTACGGTAAAGTTGCCGCTTGCGATCTGACGCCAGAATGCGTCGCTGCCTGCTGTAAGGCCGGTGATCCCCTGCTTGTTGAATGTCTGCATCATCATATTGGTGAAGCGTGACATCTGGTTGTCCAGATCTGACTTTAAGCTTTCTACCAGAGCTGCCCTTTCGGAATCGCTCATCTTGCTTGTAACCTTTGTATCAGCGCTGAACTCTGCACGGTCTGTATTCGGAGCTGCCGCACCTACTGCCGAAGCATCTGCTGATCCATCCTTCTTCTCTGCAGCAACCTTGGAAGCTGCAGCTACATTATTGGCATTCACATACGCGTAATTATTCTGGATATTCTGATAATTCTCACCGATTTTCACTTTATTTCCTCCTTTTCTTTTATTAGGAAAACCAATTATTATCCTCTGTTAGATATATCGGCGCAACCCCTGAAAAGTTAAGAAAAATCTGGTATTTCGGCTAAATCCTTCCGTTTCCCCAGAAATATTTTAGTTTCTCCTCCAGGTTTCCCAGCCTGCAGGTCTGTATCCTGCTCCATTCTCTCGGAAATGTGCCCTGGTACTGGGCTCCCAAAAACCGCTCATCCAGCAGAAGGATCACCCCCCGGTCCTCCTCCGTGCGGATCACCCGCCCGGCAGACTGCAGGACTTTATTCATACCGGGATACAGGTAAGCATAATCAAAGCCGGACAGCTTCCTGCTGTCAAAGCAGGCACGCAGGATCTCCCGGTCGTTGCAGACCTGGGGCAGCCCCGTCCCTACGATCACGGCTCCGATCAGGCGGTCTTTGGTCAGGTCGATCCCCTCCGAAAAAATCCCGCCCATCACGCAGAAACCGGCCAGGGAGTTGTCCCGTTCCTCCTCAAAGGTCTCCAGGAAGATCTCCCTCGCCTCCTCCCCCATGTACTGGGACTGCAGGACACATTCGATGTCGTCCTCCTCCGCCGCTTCGCCCCGGAATGCTTCATACACATCCTCCATGAAACGGTAGGACGGGAAAAAAATCATGTAATTGCCCCTTTTCGCCCGGATCGTCTCCAGAATATACCGGGCGATCCTGCAGTACATCTCCTTTCCCCGCAGGGTGTATCTGGTGCTCACGTCGGTTCCTAAAAGGAGCAGCCTGTTTTTTTCAGGAAACGTGGATTCTGCATAGACCGCGTAATCGTCCGTTTCCACGCTCAGCAGCTTTTTATAATAATGAATGGGAAGCAGTGTGGCGGAAAAAAATACCGTGCTGTTCCCCTGTTCCAGATACTTCTGAAGGTTCGCCGCAGGGTTCACGCACAAGAGCTTTAGCTTGAAGTGCCCCTGCCGTTCCAGTTCCGCATAAACCGTGTAATTTTCATCCAGTATCTCATAGATATTGAGAAAATCACGGACCTGGAAATAGAAATCCAGCACTTCCTCCCGCTTCCCCTGATCCTGGCATTCCTCCAGATAACGCTCCAGTTCGGCGAAAACGTTCATCAATTTTAAAGAGACATGGGACACACTGTCCACAACCTGACAGCCGCCTTCCCCTTTTGCGAATCCGGGATTCTCCTGCAATCCGGCGGCTTCCTTCATCAGAATGGTATAATTTTCACATTCCCGCTTCATCTCCAGAAGCTGCCTGTTGCACTCTTCCAGACGTTTTGCCAGCACGGGGGCCTCTGTTTTCACAAGCCGCTTGATCCTTAAGACCTCCTCTTTATAGATCTCGGCGCTGTACATCTCCCGCCCCCGCTCCACCAGATTGTGGGCCTCGTCGATCAAAAAGAGATAACCGCCCTTGTTTCCTTCCGAGAAAAACCGTTTCAGATGGGCATTGGGGTCAAATACATAATTATAGTCACAGATCACCGCATCTACCCAGAGAGACACATCCAATGCCATCTCAAAGGGACAGACCTGATACTCCTTTGCCTGGGCTTCCAGCACGCCGCGGGTCAGCTCGCAGCCCTTATTGATCAGGTCGAACACCGCGTCGTTGACCCGGTCATAGTGCCCCTTTGCGTAAGGGCATGCGTCCGGGTTGCACTCCGTTTCCTCGCAAAAACAGATTTTTTCCTTGGCGGTGAGCGTGATCACCTTAAACTGCAGTCCCCGGCTGCGCAGCGTCTGAAATGCCTGCTCCGCCACGGTTCGGGTGATGGTTTTCGCCGTCAGATAGAAGATCTTCTCCCCCAGCTCCTCCCCCATGGCCCGCACAGCAGGAAACAGGACCGCCATCGTCTTTCCCACCCCGGTGGGCGCCTGGATGAACAGCTTTTTCTGACGCAGGATCGTGCGGTAAACGGAAGCCGCCAAATCCCTCTGCCCCGCACGGTAGGGAAAGGGAAATTCCGTCCTGCGGATGGACGCATTTCGTTCTTTTTTCCAGGCGATCTGAAATCCGGCCCATTTTTCATAGGCATGAACCAGATCCCCAAACCATCCTTCCAGCTCTTTCAGCCCGTATTGCTGCCGAAACCGTTTGATTTCTTCGGTCTCCAGGTTGCAGTAGGTCATCTGCACGCCGACCGCGTCCAGTCCGTTCTGGGAGGCGTATATGTATGCGTAGCACTTCGCCTGGGCCAGATGGACTCCCACCGGCTCCCGCACCAGCTCCAGATCCCGCATGACGCCTTTGATCTCGTCAATGACCGTCTGCCCCTCTTCCGTCAGTATCCCGTCCGCACGCCCCTCCACCTGCAGAATAAAGCCCTCGCAGGGGCATTGTATTTTCAGCAGAACCTCCGCACGATAAGCAGAACCCATCCGCCTCTGGATCTTGCGGTGAATCCTGCTCCCCTGCTGCATGGCGTCGCGTTCCATGCTGCCGGCCATACGGTTGTCAATGTCCCCCTCCCGCAGAATAAATTCCACCAGGTTCCGGACTGAAATTTTCACTGTCTGTTCCATGTTTTTTTCCCGCGTTTTCGTCTCTTAAGATTCCTTCTTCCTTCTTTCTGCATTATACCACAACTGTGATATGGATGTAATTTTTTTCTTCGATCATTTCCTGGGCAACCGTGATCTCCCCATCCGCTTTTTGGATCAGGGACTTAACGCGCGCAAGGCCCGCCCCCCGCCTGCCGGTTTTCGAATCCTTGGTGGTATAGCCGTTTTCAAAAAAACGTCCCAGCTCTTCGAAGGGAAGCCTCCGGTATTCATTGAGAATCTCGAATACCGCCTTGTCCTCCCGGGAATCCAGGAAGATTTTCACCCGGCCGCCCGCTTCCGATGCCGCCTCGTAGGCATTGTCCACCAGCACCCCCACGATCTCGATCAGGCTGTGCTCCGACGTTCTGGATAAAATCTGCCAGTTGCGCACCTCCGCATCGGTATCCACATTTTCCGGCGCGCTGACGATCTTACTGTACAAAAATCCGGCCAGCACCTTGTCGCTGATCCGCAGAAGCGGCAGAAACTTGCTGGCGCTGTCCCGGCGGATCTCCAGGATATACTGGGACTGCTTTTCCACCAGTTCCTCGTAGTTGTCCACCGTCAGATGCATATTCAGGATCGCGTTGATATGGTTGTCAAATTCATGCTGCCTGGCACGGATCTCCTTCACCAGCTCTTCCAGCGGCTGAATATAGAGACGGTACATCTTCAGTTCCTGTTCCTGGTTCCGGATCAGGTCGCTGCTCAGCTTCCAGTCCACGGCCCCCCAGATGATCCCGGTCATGACCAGGATAAACACGATGATCATTTTCACATTCAGGGTGCCGCTGAACATCAGGTCCGTCACCAAATACAGACCGATCACGAGAGATATGGTGCACAACGTCCTGTATAAAAGCTTACTTCTGTTTTTCCCCATATAAGATCCTCCTGACTTCCGGCTTGAAGGTAACTCCGATATCAATCCATTCTGAAGATCCCTCCACCTGGATCACCTGGTTGACCAGATCATAATACTTTACGGCGCTGCGGTTCACCACAAAGGTCCTGTGGCATTGAAAAAACATCCCCTCCGGCAGTTTTTCCAGCAGCTTGTGGATGGACAGGTAGGGAACCTCGATCTGTTCGTTTTTCAATTGGAGGCACACCCCTCTCGGAATGGCCCGGCAGAACATGATCTCGTCGCAGAAAATCTTATAATTGACCCCGTTTCTCTTTACCATGATGGAAGGCCGCATTCCCGCATGCAGATGGAACAGAACCTTTCTGACGATCTCCTCCACCTCCGACTGGACATAGGGCTTTACCACATATTGGTAGCAGTGCAGCCTCCGGTATGCCTCCATCTCCAATCCGGCTACGGAGGTGATCATGACCAGAGGCGTAAACTCATACTGCCGCATGCTTCGGATCTCCTCCGCAAACCGGATGCCGGAGGTATCCCCGTCTTTTTCCGGTTCCAGATTCACGTCCAGAAAGAATAAATCAAAAGAAACGGTGCTGCCAAGCAGCAGCCTGGCTTTTGCCAGGTCTGCCGCCGCATCCACCGTTATTTCCGCGGATATGTTCTGCAGCATTTTTTTCAATGCCGTCCGGCTGGTGTTCTCATCTTCCAGTATCAGTATTCTTGCCATGCTAACTGTCACTCCGGTTTTGCAGCGTCGATGTGGGCGACTTCTGCGATAGTCTTCGTCAGTCCCGCGATTCCCTGCAGTTCAGAGGGGATGATGATCTTCGTTGCCTGGCCGTCGGCCGCCTTCACAAATGCTTCCAGGCTCTTGAGTGTCAAAACCGCCTGGTCCGCACCCGCTGCCTTCACAAATTCGATACCTTCTGCGGTGGCCTTCTGCACCGTGCGGATTGCTTCCGCCTGACCTTCCGCCTCCCTGATCCGTTTCTGTTTCTCTGCCTCTGCCTTTAAGATCGCAGCTTCCTTGGATGCCTCTGCTTCCAGGATCACAGATTCCTTCTCACCTTCCGCAACCAGGATGGTAGACTTCTTCTCACCTTCGGCGCGTAAGATAGCTTCTCTTCGTTCACGCTCTGCCTTCATCTGCTTCTCCATGGCATCCTGGATGGCTTTCGGCGGCATGATGTTCTTCAATTCCACACGGTTGACCTTGATTCCCCATTCATCTGTCGCAATATCCAGGATCGTCCGCATCTTGGTATTGATGGTCTCCCTGGATGTCAGTGTCTCATCCAGCTCCAGGTCGCCGATGATGTTACGCAGGGTCGTGGCCGTCAGATTTTCGATGGCAGAGATCGGGCTTTCCACCCCGTATGCATATTTCTTCGGGTCTGTAATCTGGAAAAATACAACCGTATCAATCTGCATGGTTACGTTATCCTTTGTGATCACGGCCTGGGGATCAAAATCTACCACCTGCTCTTTCAAAGAAACCTTCTTGGCAACCTTATCCAGGATCGGCATTTTAAAATGCAGCCCCACGCTCCAGGTCTCCTTGTATCCGCCCAGACGTTCCAGAATATAGGCATACGCCTGGGGCACGATCTTGATGTTGGAAATGATGATTAAAAGGACAATGACTAACATGATAATGACGATAACTAATCCGAGATTCATACTCTATTCCTCCTCATACTTTTTTACAATCAGCTTTACTCCTGAGATGTTGACGACCTTTGCCAGATCCCCCGGATTCAAAACCTCCCCGTCATCCTCTGTCCTGGCCGTCCAGTCCATCCCGTTCACAACCGCGGTTCCCGTCTCCTGCCGATTATTGACCGTCTCTGTTATTCTAACCACTTTTCCGATAATTCCCTCATAATTTGTCTTTTCGTGATGGGAATTTATGTATTTTACCGCAAACGGACGGGTAAAAAACAGTAATAAGAATGATACGGCCAGAAATGCGCCTGTCTGCCACCAGATATCCAGACCGGCTATATTGAAGAGCAATGCCGCCACTGCGCCTCCGGCCAGCCAGATCGACGTCAGACCGACAGTCGCGATCTCAACAACAAGAAACACGATCAACAATCCAAGCCAAATAAAAACCTCTTTCTCCATGCGCCCTCCTTCTTTCTGTATAGTTTCATCTGGTGTACTGTAATGAATGTGATCCGTTCATTACTTCCTGATGTTGATTCTATCTTAAACCGCTTACTCGGATTATACAATACCTTTTGCGTGAATGCAGTGTTTTTATGTCTCAATGCATTATTATCTAACCGACCGTTCATAGTAACGACATCCAGCTCTTTGAAAGCCGTCTGACGGCGAAGCACCAGCGCTGCTTGTTTAGGATGGATCAAAACGGGGCAGATTCCCGCCCTATCACTGTACAGCCCCTCAATGGGTTACTGTCAGCGTGCTTCTCTTATGGGAAGAAATTCCGTCATATCCTGCCGGAAATGGAGCGGCAGATGGGTTCTCTGGCAGATCGGGTTCTTCCGTTCTTTTATGGCTATGGACTGGAAAAAGCCCTGCCACAGCCTCTCAAACTCCGTCTCCGCCATGGAAATCTTCTCCGCTTCTTCCTGGTTAAGGCACTCGCCGCTTACTAAAGCCCACCGGCATCTCATAGGATGTACAAGGAACTCCCGGTAGGTTTTGTCATAGATCATCCAGTTTTCCAGAGGGAAGCGATCCGCGAAATGATCTGCAATACATGTCAGCACCCGGTTCTTTGGGGTGATTTCTGAAAAGAGGACTCCGTTCTCCAACTCCCGGAACCGGATAAACTCCATAAACTGATGCGCCTCGTTGGCCACTTTCCTGCTCAGTTCGAACACGCAGGCCACATCCGGATCGGACAAATGCTCCATGATCCGCTTGCTGTTGCCCACCGTCCGCGCAGTCTGCATCACATGGAATACGGCTTCTGCCTTTTTCGGATGGGCGGACAAAAGTGCGTGGTATATGTCCCAATACGTATTATATCCCAGATGGTTCTGGATCAGCTTCTCCACGGCCGCCGCCTTGCGCTCCTCCTCCGTCACTTCCGCGTATTCACAGAATAGCTGTGTATCCATCATTCCCCGCAGCTCGATCCCCGCCTCCCGATCCCGGCTTTCTTTCCACGCGTCATAAATGGCAGAAAATATCCCGGTGATCGTGTCGCTGCAGATATAGACTTTTTTCATGCTGAATCCACCTCCATCTCATTTATTCACCAAAGCAAATTATATTCAAGCAAATTTTAGCGATGCTAAAAATGATAGGGAATAACGTATAAAATCAATATCCAAATCCTGTGTAGCACGGCGGACATTCCCTGTTTTGCTTCGCATGACAACGCCCCCCTTTATTGTAACATTTCTATTTAGAGGGCCTGAGGCTAATGCCCGAAGCACCAAATCCTGACAGATTTTCGCACTTGCATTTGCCGCGCTGTAACCATTTGCCTGTTCTTGCTCTATTAATTCCAGAATATTGATCATTATAGTACCTCCAGTTGTAATGTTTCCATTATCATGTTTGTCTTTGGAAGAATATATGCATATTCCTGAATTGCCTGAATATCCAATGTATCAATCTGATTTCTGTAGCTGCCAATAATCTCTTTATAATAATCAAAGGGCAGCTTATTTTTACTGCGTATCAATTCTACAAACATTCGTTCTTTATTATAAATAGAAATCTTTGTACCGTTGTAAGGCATTTCAATCTTACCGAGTTCAACTTCCAAGCTGTTCTCGAAAATCTGTCTTACCCTTAAATCCCTGATTTTTGCTGCTCCTCTAGGGGTCTGCAAATAATAATACTCTGGAATTACATCTGTCATTCCATGATAATAAAATGCACTGTTTAATGTAATAATTGCTTTTGAATATTTCCATGAAATAATTTCCAATTCAGCTACATATTTTTCATCAGAATAGACTCCCTTTTCTCTTCTATATAGATTTCCATCTGCAATTGCTTTTTTTATCTGATAGTCAGAACCAAGTTTTAACTTACATTCTTCATAAGAATAGAGCATAAAATCATCCTTCACTAAATATCTGTATATTTTTAATTTTTACAGACTTTTAGTTTAATTATATAACTTAAAATGATTTTGTCAAGAACAAAGGACGAGATAAAATATCGCTTTGTTACTATTCACAGTCATTTCACTCACATGCGCAAAAACAGCCAGCAAAGCTGTCTGCCGATGCTACTGCAGTTCACAGTCTAATGCACGCAAACTATAATTCATACTTCTATGCCTGCAGAATCTGCACTGCCCCGCTGTCCGTATAATTCACATCATCAAACAAGGACAGCTGCCTGTAAGTGATGCCGGACACCGTATCCGGCAGCCGTTCCTTCGTATTGAGCAAATTTCTGGTGATATAGTCCTCATCCAGCTTGGTACGGTACATCATCTTCCCGCTGCAGGTCAGAAAATACAGCGCCCGCTTTAAGAC
Organism: Schaedlerella arabinosiphila; assembly: GCF_003885045.1. Lineage (GTDB taxonomy): Bacteria > Bacillota > Clostridia > Lachnospirales > Lachnospiraceae > Schaedlerella > Schaedlerella arabinosiphila. The sequence goes on from NZ_RHJS01000002.1 coordinate 2,129,634, forward strand.
CACACCCATGTTCTTCAGATCCTCGAACTTAAGGTTCCCCATCTGCCTTGCCTTCACAATCCGCATGGCAGACTTGACGCCGATGCCCGGAACCCGAAGGAGCATATTGTAATCCGCCCGGTTCACTTCCACCGGAAACTGTTCCAGGTGCTTCAATGCCCAATTGCACTTGGGGTCCAGAAAGATATTGAAATTCGGGTGCTCCTCGTCCAGCAGCTCCTTCGCCTCGAAGCGGTAAAATCGCAGCAGCCAGTCTGCCTGGTACAGCCGGTGCTCCCGCAGAAGCGGCGGCCCCTCCCCGGTCCTGGCAGGCAGGGCCGAATCCTCATTGACAGCCACAAAGGCAGAGTAAAACACTCTTCTCAGTCCGAACTTCTGATACAATGACTCGGCCACATTGAGAATCTGGTAGTCCGTTTCCGGAGTCGCCCCGATGATCATCTGGGTGCTCTGCCCTGCTGGCACAAATCGGGGCGCGTTCTTATACAGGACAATCTCCTGCTTATTCTCCTGCATACGGTTCTGCACCATGCGCATCGGCGCCAGGATGTTCTTCCGGCTCTTATGGGGCGCCAGAAGACGCAGCCCCTCCGCGGTGGGAAGCTCTAAGTTCACGCTCATCCGATCCGCCAGAAATCCCACCCTCTCAAGCAGCTGTGCATCCGTCCCCGGAATCGCCTTCACATGGATATATCCTTGAAAATTGCATACATTCCGCAATCTGTACAAGGTCGCATAGATCAACTCCATCGTATAATTCGGACTCTTCAGAATCCCCGAGCTTAAAAACAGGCCCTCAATATAATTCCTCCGATAGAATTCCATCGTCAGAGTACAGACCTCCTCCGGTGTAAAAGAAGTCCTGACCACATCATTGGATGAACGGTTGATGCAATACTTGCAGTCATAAATACACTCATTGGTAAATAAGATCTTCAGCAGACAGATACATCTGCCGTCCGAAGAAAAACTGTGGCAGAGCCCCGCCGCCCGGCAGTTCCCCATGCCCGTCCCATCCCCCTTGCGGTCCACCCCGCTGGACGTACAGGCCACATCATACTTCGCTGCATCCGATAAAATCTGCAGCTTATCATACACGGACATCTGAACCTGAATCTTCTCCAACAACTTCCTCACACCTTCTCTTCCGACAGAACTTCCATCACTCAAACCCAAAACGTTTGTTCTTTTTTATAATAACACAACCCTCTGACGATTGCAAGCATTTTTTCGAACTTACGTTCTTTATTTCTGCCGCCCAGAGGGCCGGGGAACTCATGCCTGTATGGAAGACAAGCATTGCGGAAATGTACATACAGGCTATGGAATCCCTCTGTTACTGTGAGCACCCGGCCAGGGGGTGAACAGTAACAGAGGGATTCCTATTTCTTCCTATTTCCGTGTTTTTAGTTCGACAAAATACAGGAAATATGTTATACTTGTATCTGCTGAATCATAATAACGGCAAGGAAAGGCGGCAGCCATTGTCAAAAAATAACTATTCTTTTTTTGGGAAATGGATCTACCAAAAACGATAAGTTAATATTTGAGGAGGGTGATTCCAATGGATAATCATAGTGAAACTTTTGAAAAAATAAAAGCACAATTACATGAACAGGGTTATCGTGAAAAAGATGTTACAATTACTTCCGGAAAGGCAATGATTTTAGGTGTTTTGTATGCACTTCCATTTGTAATAGTTTTTGGCTTGCTGTATCGCTTTTTGCTAATTAAAAGAGCACATTTGTTAGATGTAAGCGGTCTTTCATTTTATATCCTATTTATAGCGATTATTGCAATTTCAGTTGTTATACATGAATTATTACATGGTGTAGGTTGGGCGGTTGCAAGCGGAAAAGGCTGGAATGTGGTTCGCTTTAATATGAACGCAATGATGCCAAGCTGTGCCTGCAAAGTGGCATTGGAAAAGAAAGCCTATTTATTTGGCGTTTTAACTCCTTTTGCAGTATTAGGTTTTGGCAGCGTATGTTTTATTTTTATATATCCGGGTACAGTGTCTTTCCTTACTATGGTTGTTAATTTTGTTTCCGCAGGAGCTGATTTAATGATTGCATGTAATGTGTTAAAGGAGAGGGATGTCCTGATTGCAGACCACCCGAAAGAAGCTGGTTATATTGCATTTTATAGATAAATTTGCTCAAAATGTCCCTCTCCAAACTATTTTGCTTTTTGTTTTTTTAAAGCGATTCCACATACAATTACCGCTGCAAAAAAGCTAACAAAGAGATACCATAGATTTTCAAAGCAAAATCCATGATCCAACATCAATCGGTATCCCCAATAAGCAGGAAAAATACGCCCTATGGATTCAAGAAAATCGGGCAGCAAGTCGATCGGGAACATAATTCCTGAAAGCATAATTGAGGGCAAAAACAATAATTGTGCTATCATCGCCAGTTTCGCTTGATTTTTTACCGTCAGTCCTAAAACACTTCCAATGCTTAACGACACAAGAATGTATATAGCAAGTGCAAGAAAGAAAAACGGAAGTTGTGTCGGCAACGTTGCTTCAAATAGAATAGGGGCAAGCAGCATGATCACAATACAGCTGATCATCAAATGAACAAATGCCGAAAGGAACATTGTAACAAGTCCTAAACAGATCGGTACCCCGTTTGCTTTATAAACCTTTTTTATGTCACTTCCGTACGTTTCAATCAACGACGGCGGTAATCCGATCAGTGCCCCCATTGAAACACTCATTACAATCATAGATTGTATCAGTGTACTTCCCATTTCGGGCATAACGGAAGTAAAAATACCGCCCATAAGAAGAAAGAAAATAAGCGGAACGATATAGCAGGTAACTAAGAGGGACTTACTTCGTATATCCAATTTCCACTGTAACGCCACACCATATAAAAAACCGTTCATTTTGTTTCCCTCCTTGCCATTTCGATAAAATGTTGTTCAAGTGTACCACGGTCAACTTGAATATCCAATATATGAATTTCTTTTTGCTTCAAATCATTCAGCAGTGAAATCAAAGTATCTTCAATATGATCTGTTTCAAAAGTGCTGTTTCCTTGCTGCGTTTTGATATGGATAAAATACGTCTCCCCAATCTTGTCTGTCAATTCTGCTGCTGTGCCGCAAAAGGCAATATTCCCGGTATTCAAAATTGCAATGCGGTCACATAAACTTTCCACTTCTGCCATATCGTGACTTGCCAAAACTATCGTTTTTCCTTGTAGTTTCAGTTTGCGGATTTGTTCGTGAAGCGAAACCCTGCCCATGGTATCAAGCCCCGCAGTCGGCTCGTCGAGAAAAATAATATCTGGATTGCCGATCAGTGCAAGCGCAAGATGTAATCGCCTTTTTTGTCCTGTGGATAGTTGGATGTACTGTTTCTTCTCAATTTCTTTCATGCCAAGAGCGTTAAGCATCGTGAAATCCATCTTTGCCCTGTTCCATTTTGAAAATAATCTTACAGCCTCCATCGGTTTGATATGGGCTGGCAAAGAGGATGACTGCAGCTGAATGCCCATTTTCCCGTTTACCGTAATTGTACCGCTGTCATATTTTCTCAGGCCCTCAATACATTCAAGGGCCGTCGTTTTTCCTGCACCATTTACACCGAGCAGCGCGAACGTTTCTCCCTTTTCAATGTCAAAATCAAGTCCATTGAGAACCTTGTTATTGTCATAGCTTTTCTTTAATCCACAAACTTGTATTGCACTGTTCATCATTCCACCTCCTCAAACGGATTTTCTCCAAGTCTTGAAAAGTAGATTTGCAAAGCTGGCTCTAAATAGCCGTTTACAATTTTTTGTCTTTCTTCCCAAGCATTTGCAGCGGTATCAATATTGCCGATCTCCATCAGTTTCTGAAGCATGCTCATATCACCGTTGGTAAATTCCGTAATCAATCCCCAATACTCTTTTACAATTCGCTGGCATTTCTCACTTTCAGGGGACACACCCGCCTTTTGAAGTTCTATAATTTCATCACTCAAACGATTGAATTTATCTATAAAATTCAAACCGCTTTCCTTATCAAACCGATTACGGATATGATCCAGCGTATCGTCATCAAAACGCTTAATGAGATAGTAAGAGTTGTTTTTCATTTGCAGGTTGACAATGATATCTGCATACTTCTTAAAATTGACTGTCTGCATTTGTAACACTTCTTCTTTTAACTGTTCGATTGCTGTCAGAGAAGCCGTTAGCTGTTCTATCTTCTCCCGTATGCTATCTGCCTGTTCGGTAAGGGCCGCTGCCACATCTGCCGGTGTTTCTAAAGAAATTAAGCGGCCCTTTATATCATCCAAAGAAAAACCCAGTGATTTCAAAGATACAATTTGATGGAGCATAACTAAGTCTTTATCTGTATAAAGCCTGCGTCCGCCTTCACTCTCTGCCGAAGGGGATAACAAGCCTTCTTTGTCATAATATTGCAATGTACGTACAGTAACTCCTATTTTCTTTGCAGCCTCTCCAACTGTCATAAACCCAAGCGGTATTGCTCTGTGCTTTGCCATAATTGCCTACCTCCTATGATAGATTATACATCATTACGCCGCGTCATAAACAAGACCTTTTTTTAAAAAATTGATGGAATGTCGAGGAAATGAATTTTTTATAAAGTCTATTCCCTCTGGAAAAATATTGCGGTATAATGAAGCCATCAATCTGGATTTAAAGGAGACATAGTATATGAATATTGTTAATTATAAGAAGTATATTTCAGCGGAAACTATGATGGGTCCCAATAGCGTAAGGATATTAGCAGAGCTACTTGATAAATACCCTCTGCAGCTAGTTTCCAATGATATGGTTCTCGACTTAGGATGTGGAACGGGGCTGACAAGTCTCGTCATTGCGAAAGAGACCGGAGCAAGGGTTTTTGCAAATGATTTATGGATCAGTGCAGAAGAAAACGGGAAACGGTTTGCGAAATGGGGTGTTGGGGAACAGATCACGCCCATTTGTGAAGATGCAAGCAATCTTCATTTTGCAAAAAAGCAATTCCGTGCTCTGATCAGTATTGACTCTTATCATTATTTTGCGGGAAGTATGGGATTTTTTCAGGAAAAGATTTTGCCATTTATAAAAGATGCCGGAGAAGTTTTGATTGGAATACCCGGTCTGAAAGATGAATATACAGGGCGTGCAGAGGAACTTCTATCCGATTGGCTCGGTGATAATGCCTATATGTTCAAAAATCCAAAACTCTGGAAAGAACTTATTGGTGACAACGACAGGATTGAGTCGGTGACAACATGGGAAATGGATTGTTTCAACGGAGCCTGGGATGATTGGCTTGCAGCAAATAAAAAATTCGCTCTTGACGATAGGAAGCACTTTGAGACTATCATTAAACCATATACTTGTTTTGTGGGCATTTATGTCAAAATAGCGGGCGGTAACATGGCATAAAAAAGCGGCGTTTTCTTCTCCCTGTTTTGGGATAGGAAAACGCCGCGTCTGTGTTGTATTCAGTTATCAATATTTCCAAGCAATCTAATCTGTTGTGAGCATTTCTTCTCAACTATTTCGCCACAATATTAATAATTTTCCCCGGAACATAAATCTCCTTCACAATATTCCCGCTCAATTTATCCCCCAGAGCTTCCTTCCCTGCCGCAATGGCAGCATCCTTATCCGCGTCCGCCGGAATGGACACAACCACCTTCGTCTTCCCGTTCACCTGAACCGGAATCTCGATCTCGTCATCTTTCATGTGTGCTTCGTCATAGCTGGGCCAGCCTGCGCTGAACACAGTCTCGGCGTGCCCCAGCTGCTCCCACATCTCCTCTGCGAAGTGAGGTGCAAACGGGGAGAGCAGAACCGCAACCGTCTCCAGCGTCTCATGGTCGATCCCGCCGGTCTTCTTCGCCAGTTCCATGAACTTGTTGTTATACTCCATAAATCCGGAAATCACCGTATTCAGGCTGAAGCTTTCCAGACGCGTGGTGATATCGTAGATCATCTTATTGCGCAGCTTGAGCATCTCCTTCGTGGGCTTTACGTCCGCATCCTTGCTCTCCATCACCAGGTTCCAGAGCCGCTTTAAGTAACGGTTGACCCCGTCGATGCCGCGGTCGTCCCACTCTGCGTCCAGCTCCGGAGGACCTACGAACAGTTCGTACATCCGCAGGGAATCACAGCCGTAATCCCGCACCAGGTCATCCGGCGACACTACATTTCCCTTGGACTTGCTCATCTTGATCCCGTTCTTTCCGGTGATCATTCCCTGGTTGAACAGCTTCTGGAACGGCTCGTCAAAATCCACCACCCCGATATCATGCAGGAACTTGGTATAGAACCTGGAATACAGAAGATGCAGTACCGCATGCTCCACGCCGCCGATATACATATCCACCGGAAGCATGGTATCCGCCTTCTCCCTGGACACCAGTTCCTTGTCGTTGTGGTTGTCCACATAGCGCAGGAAATACCAGGAGGAGCCTGCCCACTGTGGCATGGTGTTGGTCTCACGCTTCGCAGCCTTGCCGCAGACCGGGCAGGTGCAGTTCACCCATTCCTCAATGCCTGCAAGGGGAGATTCCCCGGTACCGGTGGGCTCATAGGATTCCACCTCGGGCAGGGTCAGAGGCAGCTCTTCCTCCGGCACCGGCACGTTGCCGCAGTCCGGGCAGTGGATGATCGGGATGGGTTCGCCCCAGTAACGCTGGCGGGAAAATACCCAGTCGCGCAGCTTGAAGTTCACGGTTGCTTTTCCGATGCCCCGCTTCTCGATGATATGGGGAGCCTCCTTTTTCAGTACCGCAGACTCCATGCCGTTCCATTCCCCGGAATTGATCATAGTTCCGGACGCCTCGGTATAAGCCTGGGTCATATTTTCAATCTCTTTTCCGTCCTTGGCAATGACCTGTACGATGGGGATGTCAAATTTTTTCGCAAACTCAAAGTCACGGTCATCGTGGGCCGGCACGCACATGATGGCGCCCGTTCCATAGTCCGCCAGTACATAGTCTGACAGCCAGATAGGCGTCTTCGCCCCGTTCAGCGGATTGACGGCATAGCTTCCGGTAAACACGCCGGTCTTTTCCTTATCCTGGAGACGGTCCACGTTGGACTTCATGGATGCGTCGTAAATGTATTTTTCCACCGCTTCCTTTGTCTCCGGCGTGGCAAGGCTTGCCGCCAGGGCGTGCTCCGGAGCCAGCACCATGAAGGTAGCGCCGTAGAGCGTATCCGGGCGGGTGGTATAGACCGTGATCTTCTCCTCCCGGCCGTCCACCGGGAAATCCACTTCCGCGCCGTAGGATTTTCCGATCCAGTCGCTCTGCATCTTCTTCACCTTTTCCGGCCAGTCCAGCTTGTCCAGATCCCCCAGCAGGCGGTCCGCATAGGCGGTGATCTTAAGCATCCACTGGCGCAGGTTCTTCTTCGTCACCTCCGCGCCGCACCGCTCGCAGGTTCCGTTTACCACTTCCTCATTGGCAAGCCCGGTCTTGCAGGACGGACACCAGTTGATGGGAAATTCCTTCTCGTAAGCCAGCCCTTCCTTGAACATTTTCACAAAAATCCACTGGGTCCATTTGTAAAAATCCGGATCTGTGGTGTTGACTTCCATATCCCAGTCATAGAGGGCCGCGATCTGGTTGATCTGCTTCTTGATATTTGCCACATTCTCCGCCGTGGACACCGCCGGATGGATTCCCATCTTGATGGCGTAGTTTTCCGCCGGAAGGCCGAAAGCGTCCCAGCCCATGGGATGTACGATATAATGCCCGTGCTGCAGCTTGTAGCGGCTCCATACGTCGGAGATCACGTACCCTCTCCAGTGCCCCACGTGAAGCCCGTTTCCGGACGGGTAGGGGAACATGTCCAGGCAGTAATACTTCTGCTTCGGATTGCCGGAAGCGTCCGTCTTCGGATTCACCGGATTCTTTTCCCAGTTTTCCTGCCATTTCTTTTCGATTGCCTTATGGTTGTAGACAATTTTCTGTGCCATTTAAAAATCCTTCCTTTCATTGAAATACTCAAGGGCTGCCGCCTGTCCTGTCCAAATTGCGCCCCGTTCCATAACAGCGCCCTCAAAAAAAGCCCTTTCATCTTCATTTAAGAGACGAAAGGGCTTTGTTTTTCCGTGGTACCACTCTTATTCATCCCGCAGTCCCCCTGCCGGATGCACTCATTGCTTCTGTAACGGGAAGGCCCGCTTCTGCTTACTGCCACGAAAATATACCGGTATCCGTCTGCAGCCGCCCTCCCGGCCAAATCCGTTTTGCGTCTGGCACGATGACAGGGCGCGGCAGAGTCCGTCATTTCTGCGCTTCGGCAGAAGGACTCCAAGGCGAGTTCGGAAACCTCCGCTTAGAAACCATGAAAAAAATACTGCCCATACTTTTTTCAAGTCCCCTTACTGCCTCACACCAGCCGGCAGTTCTCTGAAAAGCATCCGTTTCTTACTGCTCCTCTTCAGCGTCTCTTCAATATACGTTGTTATTATAAGAAGAATGTTAAAATAAGTCAAGTCATTTTTACTCATTTCCCCTCATTTTCCCTGGATTTCTTCCGGCTTTGCAGAGAAACCTCAGCCCAGGGCCACATCCAATATCATCATCAGTGTAAAGCCTAAGGCCACCCCGATGGTTCCGATGCTGGAATGCTTTCCCGCCTGGGATTCGGGCACCAGTTCTTCCACCACCACATAGATCATGGCTCCCGCCGCAAAAGCCAGCAGGTACGGGAGCACCGGAAGCACCAGCCTGGTAAGGAGGATGGTGATCCACGCCGCCACCGGCTCCACGGCTCCGGACGCGGTTCCGTACAGAAAGGCCCGCCCTCTCGACATCCCTTTCGCCCGCAGGGGCATGGAGATGATCGCCCCCTCCGGAAAATTCTGCACCGCGATTCCCACGGCCAGCACAAAGGCTCCTGCCAGCGAGATCATCGCATGTTCATTTAAAACACCGGCAAAGGTCACCCCCACCGCCATTCCCTCGGGGATATTATGCAGGGTAACGGCGAGGACGAGCATGTTTGTTTTTTTTTGGCCCCCGCAGCAGGCCGGAGGACAGCAGGGATTCGTGCAGCCGCATCTGCTCTCCGCTTCCTCCTCCGCCTGGTAGATATGGGGCGTCAGAGAATCCAGCAGCAGCAAAAATCCCATTCCCATCAAAAATCCCACCGTTGCCGGAACCCATGCAATCCCGCCCTGCTCCCCGGACATTTCGATGGCGGGAATCAGAAGGGACCAGACCGACGCCGCGATCATCACCCCGGACGCAAACCCCAGCAGCGCTTTATGAAAACGCTCGTTCATTTCCCCCCGCAGAAAAAATACCATAGCCGCCCCCAGCGTGGTGCCGGCAAAGGGAATCAGCGTTCCAAGCAGTATATTACAATCCATATCCGATTATTCCCCCATTCGTATCAAATCTCTCGTCATCTTATGATATGCACGAACGGCGGATTTGCCACCTGCCCTTTCCTGCCAAGACTTCCCTCTATTCCTCTTTTCCGAGAATCTCCCGCAGGGACTTTCCGGATAAAAATTCATTGACCGCATATTGTTTGGCCTCGTCGTAAGTGTGAAACGTCCTTGCGGCGCAAGGCATATCATGGTACACCTTCCAGTACCCCACCGCCAGGCAATGGCTCCCCCCGGTCCGTATAAATCCTTCCACATCCGCCGCCGGATAGCCCAGAAAGGCCCCGATCTCATGGGGAAATCCCTTGTCCTCCCGGTTTGCCGCATGAATCCGTCCCGCCAGAAGGTCCAGCATCTCCTCCAGCTCCATCCCCCGGTATCCGAAACGCCCCAGGATTCCGCGGATTTCCGGGCGGCTTACGTATTCCTCCAGTTCTTCCCTGCGGTAAAGGAACACAAGCCCTTTCCCCCTTTTTTCTCCAAGGATCTTAAGGTCCACCCCGGTCCCGCAAAAAAACTCCGGGATTCCTCTGCACGCTCCTTCGTCCAGCGTGATCAGGCAGGACGCCTTTAAGCCTTTTAAAAACGGCGCACACTGCAGCACGATCTGAAATTCCAGGCGCAGCCGCAAATCTCCATGTTTCAAAAAATAGGCCGTAACCTCTGCAGGCATCATTTTGCTTACTACCTCCCGTCCCCTTCGTCTGCAGTATCTATTTTTTTCGTTTTTCTCCGCATTATCCCTTTTTTGGCTTTCTTGTTTTTTTACCCTTTTTTTAGTTGTCCCTTTCCTCACTTTAGTGTATAATAGATGTAAGAGATTTGAGCAGTGACAATTACTCAAAAATACATCTACATAAAGGAGAGATTCGTCATGGTATACTTAATAACAGGCCCAAGGGGCAGCGGAAAGACTCAGCAGATCATCGAGCTTGCGAATGAGAAGGTAAAGACAACCAACGGGAATGTGGTGCTGATCAAGAAGAGCCACCGCGACACATCCAGCGTCAATTTTAATATCCGCGCAATCTGTATGGCTGATTACAGCGATATCACAACTTTAGAGGAACTGGTCGGATTCTTATACGGCATGGTAGCAGGCAATCACGACATTGAGACCATCTTCATAGACGGCGTATTGAAGCAGGTTGATATTTCGGTCGATAATCTGCCTGTATTTTTGCAGAAGATCAACAAAATCTCCAAGGATAACAGCATAGAATTTTATATCAGCGTAAGCTTAGAGAAGGATAAGATTCCGGAGATCGACAGCCCGGATTACAAGGTTCTCAGCTAAGCAGTGCCTATTTATGCACTGATCAATGACTGCTTACGCGGTTTTTGTTCATTGAATTTAATCCTGTTTACTCCAAAAAAAGAAAACCTGCATGCAGCGGGTTTTCTTTTTTTGCTCTCTGAACTCTATTCTTCCGATCCGTCGTCCGTTTCCTTCTGAACCCGGGCTTTCTCCTCTCCATCCAGCGAAAGAACCGTGTTGGTCTCCTCTCCCGCCTTATACTCGATGGTCACTTTGTCCCCCACGTCATATCCGATGATGCTGATATACTCCGCGATGGAAATGTCAAAGATGTCGTCGGAGCCCTCAAGCATCACAAAATAATGTGAATTGCCGTCGATGACACCCTGGACGATCCTGCTGATCTTCGCGGTCACCGTCTGGATCTCCCGTGTATCCTCGGCCACGGCCTTGATCCCGTTTTCATACATGAGATCCGTATAGGCGGCCTCACAGGAGCTGACCGTATCCCCGATGGCCACGATCTGGTACTTCTGCACATTGACCATGGCATATTTTTTCACCAGCCCCGCGTCGTCCTTGAGGGCGATAAAATACGTGGGTTCCCCGGATATATTCAGCAGCAGCGGGAAGGTGGCCTGGTATTTCAGGTTCTGCACCTGCCCTTCAGCGGAGGACATGGCGGACGTCTCCGTGGCGCCCTCAATGGCATAGAATTTTGTCTCCATGGTCCGCTGGTTCATCAGCACAAAGCCCACGTTGGACTGGTCGCCGCTGACCGAGGTCACGCCGGTATACACCCATACGTCGTCGTCGATGGCCAGGTAGTTATAGCCGTTGGTGGTGATCAGGCAGTCTTTCTGCCCCAGCACGCTGTTGAAATAGCCGTGCTTGAGGGTGCCGTAATAATCATACAGCTCCACCAGAAGGTCCGCGGAATAGGCCCTGTCGATCCACTCCGGCACCTCGTCGATGGCATAGTCCGCAGTCTCTCCGGTGACGGCGTTGCACAGCACCACCCTTCCCACCGTGATGCCCCCGAACAGGCCGATGTTGTACTTGCGCACCGGACAGATCCAGTAGGGCACCCCGTCGTCGTCGATCTCAAAGCTCAGCTCATTGAAGATATACGTGGGATACCGAAACCGCAGATGCCGGTAGATATTCCGGTTAAAATGGTCGCTGGTGGTATATTTCATCCCTTCGCTCAATTTGACCAGTTCCGTATTCTGGGTGGCCATATCGATCCGAATATAGGCCGGAATCCCTTCCCGCAGGTTGGTAAACCATTTGATCAGGCTGGCATAGCGCAGTGGGGACACCCGCACCGGCTGATCCTGGTAATTGATCTGGCTGTACAGGTCGTCCACCTCAAACTGGGACACCATATCCACCATGCTCCCCATCTTCCGGTTTCCAAGAATCTGGGCGGAATCCCGGTCCAGCAGGGGGATCTGGTCAAAGGAAAGCTCCTCGATATCCTTGGTAAACTCCCCTTCCTGCACCTTGAGAAGCTTCTGGTACTTCTTCGCGTTCACGATAGGCGAGGACAGCAGGGAACCGATCAGGTAAGCGCCCACCAGAAGCACCAGAACCGCTTCAATGACCTTAAAGCCTTTCAGCTTTTTCAGTTCATAGCGCGTAGGCCGCTTTTTCATGATATAGGCGGCGGCCACGGCCAGCACCAGCAGGATCAGAAACATCCACAGATCCGCGGAATGCAGGTTCAATGCCGGCAGCGCCGCATAATAATACCCTGCCGCCAGGATCAGCACGGCCAGGACCGCCAGGACTTTCAGTTTCGTTTTTTTCATAAATCTCTCCAATCCGCCGCCGGATTCCGGCGGCTATCTAAAACTTTCTCCTCCACAGCTCCGGAGACAGTAAGAGCAGGTATGGGAAGATCTCCAGCCTTCCCACCAGCATGTCCACGCAGAATATGACCTTGGACAGACCGGAAAACTGCGAAAAGTTCTCCACCGGCCCTACCCCCGAGATCCCGGGCCCCACGTTGTTCAACGTGGTCAGCACGGCGCTGAACGAGGTCCCGAAGTCAAAATCATTGACCGATACCAGAAGCACGGACACCAGCAGAATCATGACATAGCAGATGAAATAAATGTATACGCCGTTCATGGTTTCTCCGCTGACCTTTCTTCCGTTCACCCGGACCAGGGTCACCGCCTTGGGGTGCAGCATCCGCTTGATCTCCTGCTTGATGCTTTTCAAAAGGATCATCAGACGGGACACCTTGATCCCCCCTCCGGTGGACCCGGCGCAGGCCCCCACCACCATCAGGGAGAGGAGAATGGCTTTGGAAAATTCCGGCCACAGGTTCCAGTCCGCCGTGCAGAACCCGGTTGTGGTGATGATGGCCGCCACCTGGAAGGAGGCGTACCTGAATGCGTGCAGCACACTGCCGTACTGATGCAGGATATCTACGGTGATCAGCGCCACTGCTCCGGCAATGATCCCCATATAGATATGCAGTTCCTCATTTTTGAGCGCTTCCTTCCACTTGCGCATGCAGACCAGGAAGTAGAGGTTGAAATTCACGCCGAACAGGATCATAAATACCGTGATCACGCCGTCGATATAAGCGCTGTCATAATGGGCCACGCTGGCGTTCATATTGGAAAAGCCCCCGGTTCCCGCCGTACTGAACGCATGGAGCAGGGAATCGTAAAAATTCATCCCCCCAAAGAGCAAAAGCACCACCTCCACAGCGGTCAGTACAAAGTACATGGCATAGAGGATCTGCGCCGTGGTCCTGGCCCTGGGCACCAGCTTGTCTGCCTCCGGCCCGGGCACCTCCGCCCGCATCAGATGCATGGAATTTTCATCGTCTAAGGAGGTCAGCATCATGACAAATACCAGCACTCCCATCCCGCCGATCCAGTGGGTCAGGCTCCGCCAGAAGGCCATGCCCCTGGGAAGCGCCTCGATATCGGTCAGGATCGTAGACCCGGTTGTGGTAAAGCCGGACACGGTCTCGAAAAAGGCGTCCAGGTAGCTGGGGATACTGCCCGAGAGAAAAAACGGGAGCGCCCCGAACAAAGACCACAGAATCCAGGCTGAACCGACGATGATGAGCCCCTCTTTTTTATAGATCCTCCGTTTTCCCGGTTTCTTCCTGCCCGCCAGCAGAAAGATGAGAAACAAAAACCCGCTGACCACCGCGAAGTGCAGCGCGCTCTCCTCCCTGTAAAGCAATGCTACAAAGGCCGGGATCAGGAGAAGCGCCCCTTCCACTCCCAGCATTTTACTTATGATAAACACTGTCATCCTAATATTCATGTCCGCACCTACAGCAAAATATCCTCAATATCCTGAATCTGTTTTTTCATTGTGATCACAATTACATTATCCCCCACCTGAATGCTGTCATCCCCGTTTGGAATGATGATCTTCCACTTTCTTGCGATACACGCGATCAGGTTGTTGGGTTTCAGGGATAAGTCCTTCAATGGGATATCCGTATACCTTGTCTCTGCCTTGACAATAAATTCCAGTGCTTCCACCCGTTCGTCCACAAGCTGGTACATGGTTTCCACGTTGGCGCTGCCCTGGGAGTTTCTTCTGGCCCGCACATAGCTTAATATGGCATCCGCGGTGACGGTCTTTGCGGACACCACGCTGTCCAGTCCGAAGTCCTCGATCATCCGCACCCGCTGGTCCTCGTTGACCTTCAGAATGATCTTGGGCACGCCCTGGCTCTTGGCAAACATGGACATGATGATGTTCTCCTCATCCATGCCCGTCAGTGCGATAAATGCGTCCGCATCCTGAATGCCCTCCTCGATGAGCAGGTCGTGGTTGGTGGCGTCCCCGCAGATCACCGTCGCCTTGGGCAGCATCTCGCACAGCCCTTCGGATTTTTCCTTGTTCTTCTCAATGATCTTGACCTGCATCCCGATATTCGCCAGTTGGAGCGCCAGGTAGAAGCTGGACTTTCCGCCGCCGCAGATCATCACGTTTTTCATCTTGATCTTCCGGTAGCCCAGAAGCTTGAAAAACCGGCTGATGTCCTTATGGGACGCCGCCACGTGCAGCCGGTCTCCTGCCTGCACGACATAATCGCCGTCCGGGATCACCACGTCCTCCCCCCGTTCCGCGGCGCAGACCAGCACCTTGATCTGGAAGCGGTTGTACATCTCTGCCAGCGACATGCCCTGGAGCTTGCTTTCCTCTGACACCGGAAATTCGATCAGCTCCACCCTGCCTTTGACAAAGGTCTCGATCTTGCTTGCATTGGGAAAGAGGACCAGCCTGGAAATCTCCTCCGCCATGGTCAATTCCGGGTTCACCGCCATGCTCAGGTGCAGGTCTTCCTTCAAAATATCGATCTGCCTGTAGTAGATCGGGTTCCGTACCCGGGCGATGGTATGCAGCGCCCCGATCCGCTTCGCGATCAGGCAGCTCAGCATATTGCATTCGTCCGTGGAGGTGCAGGCGATGACCAGATCCGCCTCCGGCACCCCGGCGCTTTTCTGCACTTCTACGTTTCCGCCTTCCCCGTGAACACAGATGATGTCCATTCGGTTCATGGCATCCATCAGCTTTTCCTCATTATTATCGATCAAAACAACATCATAATCTTCTGCGGAGAGCTGCCTTGTCAGCTTATACCCGACTTTGCCGTCTCCTATAATCACGATCTTCATTTTATCTTTTCATTTCCCTCGCACTTTCTAATATACTTGCAGTCACCTTTGCCCCGCCCAGAAGCCTTGCCAGCTCCTGCACGGACTCTTCCTCCTCCAGGCCGAAGATCTCGGTCTGGGCGCCGTTGTTCTTTGCGCGTTTCTGAATCAGGTAGTGGGCGTCGGCCTGGGCTGCGATCTGGGCCAGATGGGTGATGCACAATACCTGCCTGGATTCCCCGATGATGTGCATCTTTTCCGCCACTTTTCCTGCCGTAATGCCGCTGATCCCCGTATCGATCTCGTCAAAGATCAGCGTGGGAGTATCCTCCCGGTCCGCCAGCACGGTCTTGATGGCCAGCATGATCCTGGAAAGCTCTCCTCCCGATGCCACATTTCCCATGGGCCGCAGGTCTTCCCCGGGATTGGTGGAAATGTAGAACTCCGCTTCATCCATGCCGTCCGACGTGTAGTCCGGCAGCTCCAGAAAGCGCATTTCAAAGCGCACGTCCAGGAAATTCATATCCGAAAGCCCTTTTTTGATCTCCTTGACAAAAGAAACCGCCGCCTTTTTCCTGGCTTTTCGAAGGGCGAGCGCATGCTTCTCATAGTCCTGCCGGGATGCTTTTAATTGTTCTTCCAGCTCCTGCATATACTGCTCGTAATCTTCCAGCTCTTTTAGTCTTTGCTTTCTCTCCTCGCAATATTCCAGGACCTGGGCAGCCGAATTGCCATATTTTGTTTTCAAACGGTTCAGTTCATTGAGCCGGTTCTCTGTCCCGTAAAATTCCTCCTCGGAAAAATCCAGGCTCTTCGCGTACTCGGACAGCTCCCGGTTGAAGTCGTTGAGCAGGCTGTCGATCTCGATCAGCTGCCCGTAGAGCCCCGCCCCCTGTTCATCCACGGACTCCACGTCTGAGAGGGCGTGGATGGCGCGGCTTAAAAGCTCGCTGGCATTGCCGGACTCGTCCTCGCTGGTGTAGTGGTACGCTTCCGCGATCCGCTGGGCCACCTTTTTGCCTGCGGACATCCTGCGGTAAAGGGCCTCCACTTCCTCGTCCTCCCCCTCAAAGAGCCCCGCCTCCTCAATCTCGTTGACTTCAAATTCCGCCAGGGAGATCTCTTTTTGGCGTTCCCGCTCGTCCATCCCCGATTCATCCAGCTTTTTTCTGCATCCGTGATAGGTTCGAAATGCCTTTGCTGTGTCCTTTTTCAGCTTCTCCACCTGGTCTTTGGCATACAGATCCAGAAATGCCAGATGGTTCTTCTTATGCAGCAGGGACTGGTGCTCGTGCTGCCCGTGGATATCGATCAGCATGCTGGCCACGTCCTTTAACGCCGCCATACTGACCGTTTCCCCGTTGATCTTGCTCACGCTGCGCCCCGGCATCAGCTTCCGGCTCAGTACGATCCTTCCGTCCTCCGGAAAAATGTCCATGGCTGTCAGCTGTTCCTCAAGAGAGGGGCTGTCTATGGTAAAGGTCAGCTCCACCAGGCCGAATTTGGCCCCCGTGCGCAGCATGTCCGCATGAAACCTGCCGCCCAGCGCCAGATTTACCGAACCCAGCAGAATGGATTTTCCCGCGCCGGTCTCCCCGGTGAGGATATTGAGCCCAGGCTGGAAATCCACTTCGATCTCGTCGATCAATGCCAGATTTTTTACGTGCAGATTTTCTAACATGTATTTTTCTCCTTCACTGTTTCCCTTTTGTCACGATCTTTTGGATGTTCTCCATCACAGCGGCCGTATCCTCCGCACTGCGGATCGCGCACATGATCGTGTCGTCCCCGGCGATACACCCTACCACTTCGTTCCACTTCATCGCGTCAATGGCCGCTGCCACTGCCATGGCCATTCCCGAAACCGTCTTGACTACCAGGATGTTCTGGGCCATGTCCATGGAAGCATACCCGTCCTGCAGCACCCGGATGTATTTTTCACTCATGCCCTCTTCCGGTTTTAAGATGACATACTTCTGCCGGCCTCCGTCCACGGACATCTTCGTCAGCTTCAGATCCCGGATATCCCTGGAAACGGTCGCCTGCGTCACCTTAAAGCCTGCATCCTCAAGATATTCGGCCAGCTCCTCCTGCGTCTCAATATCATGCTGTGTGATCAGTTCAATAATTTTTGCATGACGGCTGACTTTCATACGCTTAATTTCCTTTCATCTTTTCTCTCATGATCTTCATAAAGCTTTCCCGGCTCAATTTTACCAGCCTGGTGGTCTCCTTGGCCCTGCGGATCTGCACCCGGTCCCCGGTGGACACCGCCGCCGTCTCCGCCCCGTCGAAGGTCACCAGGGCGTGCTCCGTGCGTCCGTACCTGCCCTCGCAGATCTCCACCTCAATGACATCCTCCGCAGAGAGAACCACGCTGCTGGCGTTCAGTGCATGGCTGCAGATAGGGGTGATGACGAACATCCGGGCCGTAGGCTCCACCACCGGCCCCCCTGCGGACAGGTTGTACCCGGTTGAGCCTGTGGGCGTGGATATGATCACCCCGTCGGCCAGATAGCTGTTCAAAAGAGCCCCGTTGACGTAGACGTTGAAATGCACCACCCGCAGATTCCCTTCCCGGGTCACCACCACGTCGTTCATGGCCATATACTCGTGCCGGCCGTCTATCGTCCCCCGCATCATCATCCGTTCCTCAATATCCGGCCGTCCTGCAAACAGCTTGTCCAAAGCCTCCCTAAACTGGGGCAGCTCCACCTCCGTCAGATAGCCCAAGGTTCCCATATTGATTCCCAAAAGCGGAATATTCTGTCCGCCCAGCTCCCTGGCCGCCCGGATCAGCGTTCCGTCGCCGCCCAGCACCAGGGCGCAGTCCATCCCCTCCGGCACGGTGCCCGGGACAATATGGCCTTCCTCATCCTTTTCGGACAGGACACAGCGCTTTCCATGTTCTTCTATGTAATTTCGGATTTCCTCTGTGATCCGGAAATCCTGATCCTTTAACCGATTCGTAATGATATAAAATGTTTCCATTTCCCGTCCTGTGCCTCAGATTCTACAATTCCCTTTCCTGGCCCGCCTTCGCGGAATTTCCCAGCGCCGCGAACGCCTCGTCCACAACCGTCTGCAGATCCACGGCGATGTCAGGCGGCATTCCCTGGGGGCTTTTTTTCAGATGGATCAGATATTCAATATTGCCCTCCGGCCCCTTGATCGGGGAAAAGTCGATGTTTTTGACCTCAAACCCGATGGAATGGGCAAAGCCGGCCACCTTTTCGATCACCTCATGGTGGGTGTCTTTATCCCGCACCACGCCCTTCTTGCCCACCTTCTCCCGTCCGGCCTCAAACTGGGGCTTGATGAGGGCCGCGATCTCCCCCTCCGGCGTCAGGTAGTCCCGGATGGGCTCCAGCACCTTGGTGAGGGAGATAAAGGAAACGTCAATGGAGGAAAACTGGATGGGCTCTCCCAGATCCTCCGGCTTCACGTAGCGGATGTTGGTCTTTTCCATGCAGACCACCCGCTCGTCCTGCCGCAGCTTCCAGTCCAGCTGTCCCCGTCCCACGTCTATGGCGAATACCTTTTTTGCGCCGTTTTGCAGCATGCAGTCGGTAAACCCTCCTGTGGAGGAACCTACGTCCGTGCAGACCTTCCCCTCCACGGTCACGTCAAATTGTTTCATGGCCTTTTCCAGCTTTAAGCCGCCCCGGCTCACATAGGGCAGAGACGGCCCCCGCACTTCGATCTGCACATCCTCCGAAAACGCGGTTCCCGCCTTGTCCTCCCTCTGCCCGTTTACGAATACGTTTCCCGCCATGATCACTGCCTTGGCTTTTTCACGGGAGGGGGAGAGATTCCGCTTTACAAGCAATACGTCCAGACGTTCTTTCATAATTCTCCTCATTCCGCTGCATTGCAGCATTTCCCATACGCTTTCAGGATTCGTTTGACAGCCGATCCCTTTTCCAGCCCGGTCTCCTTCCGGAGCACGTCCACGCTGCCGTGCTCCACATAGGTGTCCTTGATTCCGATACAGCACACCTGCATGGACAGTCCCTTTCTCAAAACATAATCCCGCACCTGGGAGCCAAATCCGCCTGTCAGCACATTCTCTTCGATGGTGGCAAGCAGACGGTGTCCTTTGGAAAGCTCCCGCAGCAGTTCTTTGTCCAGAGGCTTTACAAACCGCGCGTTTACCAGGGTGCAGCCAAGCCCCGCCTTTTTCAGTTCCATGCGGACCTCCTCTGCCAGGGAAGACATATGGCCCACAAACAGCACCGCGATGTCCTCCTCCCGGTATAAAACCTCGCTCTTTCCGTATACCACGGGGGCGCGGAACTCCTGGAGTCCCTCGTAGGCCCCTCCTCTGGGATAGCGGACGGCAACGGGGCCTGCAAAGTCCACCGCGAACCGGATCATGTCCGCCATCTCCCAGCGGTTTTTGGGGGACATGACCGTCATATTCGGGATGCTGCTCAGATAGGACAAATCAAAGATCCCCTGGTGTGTCTCTCCGTCGCAGCCCACCAGCCCCGCCCGGTCAATGGCCAGGGTCACCGGAAGGTTCTGCAGGCATACGTCGTGGATGACCTGGTCGTAGGCCCTCTGGAGGAAGGAGGAATACAGCGCCACCACCGGCTTCATTCCGCCCGCCGCCAGTCCCGCGGCAAATGTCACGGCATGTTCCTCGGCGATCCCCACGTCAAAAAAGCGCTGGGGAAAATACTTTGCGAACCGGTTCAGCCCAGTCCCGTCGGCCATGGCCGCGGTAATCGCCACAACCGTTTCATCCTTTTTTCCGATGTCACAGATCACCTTGGAAAATACGTCCGTGTAGGAGTCCGTCCCGGACGCCTTTTTCGGCCTGCCCGTGGCGACCTCAAAGGGCCCGGTCCCATGGAACCCGGAAGGATTGCACTCCGCCGGCCCGTACCCCTTGCCCTTCTTCGTGATCACATGAACCAGCACCGCATGATCCACCCGCTTTGCCTCCCGAAAGGTCTTATACAGGGACTTGATATCATGCCCGTCCACCGGTCCTAAATAGGTGATCCCCATATTTTCAAACAGCATCCCCGGTACAAGGAGCTGCTTGATCCCGCTCTTGGTCTTCCGGATCTTGTATACGATCTGCTCGCCCTTCACAGGGATCTTTTTCAGTGTGTCCTCCACGCCCTTTTTCAGGCCCATATAGGCTTCCGCCGTCCGAAGCCCGTTCAGATAATTGGACATGCCCCCTACGTTTTCCGAGATGGACATGTTGTTGTCATTGAGCACAATGATAAAATTGCTCTTGAGCCGCGCCGCGTTGTTCAAAGCCTCGTAGGCCATGCCGCCGGTCATGGAGCCGTCCCCGATGACCGCCGCCACATGATAGTCCTCCCCCCGGATATCCCGGGCCGCCGCGTAGCCCAGCCCTGCGGAAATGGAGGTGGAGCTGTGGCCCGTGTCAAAGGCGTCGCAGTCGCTCTCCTTCCGCTTCGGAAACCCGCTCATCCCGCCGTAGGACCGTAAATTTTCGAACCCGCTTTTACGCCCGGTAAGCAGCTTATGGGTATAAGACTGATGCCCTACGTCCCAGATCAGCTTGTCCTCGGGCAGGTGAAACGCCAGATGCAGCGCTATGGTCAGCTCCACGACTCCAAGGTTGGAGGCCAAGTGCCCGCCGGTCATACTGATCTTCTCCACCAGAAAATCCCGGATCTCCTGGGCCAGCGGCTCCAGTTCTTCCGGCGCCAGATTCTGTATATCGTTTTCGCCCTGAATCTTATCCAAAATCATACTGATTTCCCCTTTGTAATCCGTTTGCCCAGCAAACCGGCCGCCTGCTGCCGCCTGTCCGCGAAGCAAATAGATACCTGCACTATATTCCTGTTTATTTCTTTCGATGGATCAGGGATTCCAGCAGCATTTCCAGAAACGTATCCTGCGGCTTTAGAGCCCTCAGCTCCCGGATTGCCTCCCGGGAGAGCCGCTCAGTCTCTTCTTTTGCGCGTTCCAACCCTTTCCACGTCACATACGTGGTCTTCTGATTCTTTTCGTCGCTGTGGGTGGGCTTGCCCAGCACCTCCTGAGTGCTCTCCACATCCAGAATATCGTCCTGGATCTGGAAGGCCATGCCGATCTTTGCGGCAATGGACTCCAGCCCATCCACCTGCTTTTCATCCGCCCCCGCAAGCACCGCCCCCACCATCAGGGACGCCTCAATGAGGGCGCCTGTTTTCAGGCGGTAGATAAAGTCCAGGGTTTCCCCGGAGATCTCCATCCCGGTGGACTGCACGTCTACCACCTGGCCTCCCACCATCCCGAAGATTCCGGATTTTCCTGCCAGGATTCCCAGCGCCTTCCCTACCCCCGCCGGATCGGCCCCTTCCGTCTCAAAGGCCCTGCAGGCCGTCTCAAAGGCATAATTCAGCAGGGCGTCTCCTGCCAGGATTCCCATGTCCTCCCCGTATACGATATGTGTTGTCTTACGGTTCCTGCGGTACTCATCGTCATCCATAGCCGGCAGGTCGTCGTGGACCAGGGAATAGGTGTGGATCATCTCAATGGCCGCCATGAAGGGCTCCACCACCTTCCCCCTTCCGCCGCACAGCCGGTAAGCCTCCTGCATCAGCATGGGGCGCAGCCTTTTGCCGCCTGCCATCAGGCTGTACTCCATGGCTTCCATGATCACCTTCTGAGGACCCTCCGCCTTCGGAAGAAATGCCCTAAGAAGCGTTTCGATCTGCCGGGTCCGCTCCCCAAGCCCCTCCTGAAACAGGGCTTCGTCTTTTTCCATATTCTTATCCCAATTCATTGTCTTCTCCATCCTGAAATTGATGTGTATCCCCGTTCTCATCCAGTATGAGCACCTTCTTCTCCACCCTGTCAATGGCGCTGTTGCACCGGTTTAAAAGGGTCATGCCTTCCTGATAGAGCCGGAAGGATTCCTCCAGGTTGACATCCTCCCCCTCCAGTTTTCCGATCACTTCCTCCAGATGGCCGAACAGGGTTTCCAACGGAACCTGTCCCTTTTCCAACTCCTTCTTTTCTTCTTCCATGGTACCGACACACCTCCCCTGGCTTTATATTTCCGCGGACCCTGACAGGTCTTCCCGGGCTTTTGCAGCCTCCACCCGCGCCTCCACGGTGCCGTCGGATACATAGATCCGAAGCCGGTCCCCTGTCTGCGCCTGAGAAACGGATCTGAACGTCCGGCCTGCCTGGTCCTCCACATACGCATATCCCTGGTTTAATTTTTTCAGCGGCGACAGCCCGTTCATCTTTTCGATGTAGATCGCAAGCTTGTGCCTGCTTTTATCCAGCCGCCTTTCCATCTGCCCCCGAAGCCTGGTCTCCAGATCGGCCGCATACTGCCGCCGGTCGTTCAGCTTCTGCCGGGGATGGGCCGCTTTCAGCCGCATCGCCAGCCGTTCCAGGCTGTACCTCTTTTCCCGGACCTTCTGGAGCAGCTGACGCTTCAGGCGCAGCTCATACTCCTTCTGCCTGGTCTCAAAGGCCGCGTACTCATATACCGCAAGCTCCGCCGCCGCGGAAGGGGTGGGCGCCCTCAAATCCGCCACAAAGTCCGAGATGAGGGTATCCGTCTCATGCCCTACCGCCGAGATGACGGGCACCCGGCACTCAAAGATCGCACGGGCCACCGCTTCCTCGTTGAAGGCCCACAGATCCTCCATGGAACCGCCGCCCCTGCCCGCAATGATTACGTCCACCTGCTGCTCTTCCAGCATCCGGATTCCCCTGACGATGCTTGCGGCCGCACCCTCCCCCTGGACCAGGGCCGGGTACAGAATCAACTGCACATAGGGGTTGCGCCGCCCGGCAATGTTCATAATATCCCGCACCGCCGCACCTGTAGGCGCCGTCACGATGCCCACCCGGCGTACATAGGCGGGAATGGGCCTTTTATATTCCGGGGCAAACATCCCCATCTCTTCCAGTTCCCGCTTAAGCGCTTCAAACCGCTCGTAGAGAAGCCCCGCGCCGTCCAGCAGGATTTCTTTCGCGTAAAGCTGGTATTTTCCGTCCCGCTCGTATACGCTGACGGACCCCAGCACGATCACGGTCTGGCCGCTCTGCATGCGGAAAGAAAGCCCCGACCTGGAGCCTGCGAACATGACGCAGGCGATGGTCCCGGACTCGTCCTTTAAAGAAAAATAAATGTGTCCCGAGGTGTGGTACTTGCAGTTCGAAACCTCCCCCCGGACGTAAATACGGTTCAGCATAAAGTCCTGGGTAAACATGTTTTTGATGTAGGCATTGACCTGCCTGACCGTATAGACACTGCGCATCTCTCACGCCTCCTGTTTTGGTCCGTCCGCTCCGGCCGCCAGCCGTCCCAGCACCCCGTTGACAAAAGCCGGGCTCTCTCCCCCGCTGAAGCGCTTTGCCAGCTCCACGGCTTCATTGATGGCTACCCCGGTGGGGATGTCCTCGTCCCACTTCATCTCGTACACGGCAAGACGCAGGATCGCAAGATCCACCTTGTTCATCCGCTTCGTCTTCCAGTCTGTGCTCTTTTCATTGATCAGCGCGTCGATCTCGGGCACATGGGGCAGGATCTTTTCATACTTGGTCCTGATATATGCCTGATCCTGTTCGGACGCCTGCTCCAGGCTCTCAAAATAGAGCCCCGGGTGCTCCGCCATCTCCTCCGGCTGATAAAATTCAATCTGAAACAGCAGCTTAAACACATGCTCGCGAAGTTCTGTCCTTACCATAAAAAAGCTCCTTTCTGCATGTATGTGAAAAAGGATGTCTGATGACATCCTTTAGTATACATCGCCCTCTCCCGGCTCTGCAACGAAAGCCTAATCATCCATCTCCACACCGGCAACACGGATATTGATATCGGCGACTTCAAGCCCGGTCATATTCTCAATCGCACTCTTTACTTTTTCCTGTACCTTAGCCGTCACGTCCACGATACTGTAGTTATACTTCAGATTCAGGGCAAGCGATACGGTGACGACCCCTTCCAGCACGTCCACCTTCACCCCTCTGGACAGCTTCTTCATGCCCAGCTTGCTGATCAGCTCGTTGGTGATATTCCCCGCCATGGAGGACACGCCCTCCACCTCTGTCGCGGCAAGCCCGGCAATGATGGCCACCACCTCGTCGGCAATCTTCACATCCCCGAGACCTGCGTCATTCTGTATGTCATACGTGATTTTTTCGTCCTTTGCCATTTTTTTAACCTCCTGTCTGGTCTGCAGCCTGTTTTTATTATATCAAATATCCTTCCGTTTGCAAACAAAAACTGTCATATCCTGAAAAAAGAGTGAACCGTAACCGCTGTCCCGTTACTGTTTCCCCCACAGGACTTTACGACCTTCCAAATTCCGACAGCCGCAGCCCGTCGTTTCGCTCCAGCGTCATGCGGATGCTCCATTCATGGATAAACAGAAGCAGCGGGCGGTCTTTCAGGTCCTTGATCTTCTTCATATCCGAAGTCCCGCTCAGCCGGTCCATATCGATCTCTTCATTCTCAATCCAGCGGATATGCTCATAAGGCAGGTTTTCCAGAAGGATCTCCACGTTGTATTCATTCTCCAGGCGGTACTTGAGCACGTCAAACTGAAGGACACCCACCACGCCTACGATGATCTCCTCCATCCCGGTGTTGTACTCCTGGAAAATCTGGATGGCGCCCTCCTGGGCGATCTGGTTGATCCCCTTGACGAACTGCTTCCGCTTCATGGTATCCATCTGGCGCACCCGTGCAAAATGCTCCGGCGCAAAGGTGGGGATCCCTTCGTAGACATACCGGTCCTTGGCGTTGGTCAGTGTATCGCCGATGGAGAAGATGCCCGGGTCGAAGATCCCGATGATGTCTCCCCCGTAAGCGCTGTCGATCATCTTCCGCTCGCTGGCCATCATCTGCTGGGGCTGGGAAAGGCGCACTTCCTTCCCCCCCTGTACATGGTAGACGGACATCCCCGCCGTAAACGCCCCCGAGCAGATGCGCATGAACGCGATCCGGTCCCGGTGCGCTTTGTTCATATTTGCCTGGATCTTGAACACAAAGGCGGAAAAATCCGGCTCTGTCATGGGGTCGATCTCCCCTTTGTCGGACATCCTGGGCAGAGGGGACGTGGTCATATCCAGGAAATGCCGCAGAAAGGTCTCCACTCCGAAATTGGTCAAAGCGGAGCCGAAAAATACGGGTGAAAGCTCCCCCTTGGATACCAGCTCCTGGTCAAACTCGGCCGCCGCCCCGTCCAGCAGCTCAATCTCCTCGTCCAGCTTTGTCCTGGCCTCTTCCCCCAGAATCCCGTCCAGCTCCCCGGTATCGATGGAAAGCTTCTGCACTTCCCCCATCCGGGTTCCCTTCTGGGTATCCGAGAACAGCTCCACCTCCCGGCTGTTCCGGTCGTAGACTCCTTGAAACGCCTTCCCGGAACCAATGGGCCAGTTCACCGGGCAGGTAGCGATGCCCAATTCCTTTTCGATATCGTCCAGCAGTTCAAAGGTATCCATGGCATCCCGGTCCATCTTGTTGATAAATGTAAAGATCGGAATATGGCGCATGACGCACACCTTGAACAGCTTCCTGGTCTGCGCCTCCACGCCCTTGGATCCGTCAATGACCATGACGGCGGAATCCGCGGCCATCAGGGTTCGGTAGGTATCCTCCGAGAAATCCTGGTGCCCCGGGGTATCCAGGATATTGATGCAGAACCCGCCGTACTCAAACTGCAGCACCGAGGAGGTCACCGAGATCCCCCTCTCCTTCTCAATCTCCATCCAGTCCGATACGGCGTGCCTTGCGGTGGCCTTCCCCTTTACGGAGCCTGCCTGGTTGATGGCTCCCCCGTAGAGCAGAAACTTCTCCGTCAGCGTGGTCTTCCCCGCGTCCGGATGGGATATGATGGCAAATGTTCTTCGTCTCTCTATTTCCTTCGTAATCTCAGACATATTGACAACTCCTAAATAAAAAATATCAGGACTCCTGAAAAATCAGGAGTCCGCCCGGCGCCATACGGGCCTGATACCCGGCGCCGGGCGAAACAGTACTCTAAGTTTACCACAAGAACAGTTTGCCTGCAACGCCTGTTTTTTATGAAAATGAAAAAAGAAATCCCGGCGGCCTGCCCCTGACAGGTCCCCGGGATTTCCAAACGTATAGAAAACGCTAAGGGATACAGCGTTTTTGGGATTTCAATCGTGGATGGGGGTGATCACAATATTTTCCGGCGCGATCTCGGTTTTTCTCGTTACGATGTCTTCGATCTGGGCACGGTTGGCGTCTGTGAGCTCCGCCGCATCCACCACCACGTCCACCGAATCGTTGGTCAGGCTGACCACCGCTTCGGAAAAGCCTTTGGATGCCATCAGTGTTTCAATCGCCATTTCCTGCTCCGCAAACTGGGTCATCTGGACCATCTGGGCCACCGCCCCCTGCTTTTCTTCTTCGCTGATGTTGGTGTTGTCGATGATGGCCTGCAGCGTTTCTTTATTCTGCGCGCGCACCTGCTCCCGGGAGACTTTTGCCTCCGCCACCGTGGTGTTGGCTGCGCTGTTGGTCAGCACCGCTTCCCCGGGCGTGCCTTCCACCTCGGAATCCGTGCTGGCGATCTCCATATTGCCTGTTTCGATGTCCTCCTCGGAGATGTCCAGCAGTTCCTGGTTGACCAGCTCCGCATTGGCCTCTGCAGCCCCCTTGTCGGTGTCTGAAAACAGTTTTCCCGAGTAGTTCAGATACCCCGCGATTGCGATCATGACCGCCAGTGTTGTAATAATGATCTGGTTTTTCTTAAATAAATGCTTCACTTAAAATCCTCCTTTTTATGTATCTGTCCTTTTCATTATTTTTATTTTATGCGCCTCCACACCGAATAATGCCTGAATTGCTTCCGTGATATTCTGAACTACCACCGCATTTTCCCCTCCCTGTGCAATGACAAGCACGCCCTCGATCTCCGGCGTCATCTCCTTGCTGATATAAGGCGTCTGGGAACCGTCCGAGCCCTGGGTGTAGACGCTGCTCTTATCCGAAGCGGTGTTTTTGGTCTCCCTGGTCCCGCCGTTTTGGTCTTCCTCGGAAGACGCCTGGCTGCTGGACGACTGGTCTTTCTCCACGATCTTCTGCCCCGACGACTTCAAAGTGATCACCACCTCCGCCTGCCCCACGCCCTCCACGTATTCCAGCGCTTTCGAAAGGCGCCGCTCCAGATATTCCCCATAGGCTTCCAGGGAATCCCCGGAGTACCCCTGGTTTTGGGAAACGGCTTCCCCGGGAGCCTCCATAGTCTCCCCCTTTCCCGGCAGCAGCCCATGTTCCGTTCCAAAATCTGTCGTTTCCTTAGGGTCGGACACCGGCCAGACGATCACAAGCAGCAGAAGCCCGCACAAAAAGATCAGGAGCAGTTGGTTTTTGTTGGGAAATTTTTGATGGTTTTTCATCTGTTCCAGAAATTCATTCCACTTCTTCTCCAATTCTGACCTCCTCTATTTTGATTTCACCGCCCCCGATCCCGTCCGGATTCCCATCCCCCTCTTCCGTGGAGAAGCCGTTCTCCTCCTGTCCCTGCGGCTGCGGCAGGATGCCGCCGCTTTCGGTGAGGGCATATTCCTCCGGCAGAAAATCCAGCAGGTCCAGGTCCTGAAAATATGCCTCCTGCTCCTGAAGCTCCCGCTTGTACTGCTCCTGCTCATAGCCATGGTACAGCTCCTGAAAAATCTCCCCGGAACCGGTCAGGCTCAGAAAGGGCGTCAGCAAAAGCAGCATCAGGATCAGCCCGGTAAAAAAACGGATATATTTCTGGTAGGACGTTCCCGGAAGGACCTCCAAGACCGCGGTGACGATCACCAGAAAAAATACGATATTCTGCATCCAGGTATAGATTGCCTCGATCATGCCCTGTTCCTCCTTTTACAAGGTAATGCCCCCTCACTGTGTTCGAGGGCAGCTCGTCGGAAGCATGAAAAAAATGCTTCGCATTTGCTTCCTCCTGTTATATACCCCTCACTGCGTTCGAGGGCAATTCGTCGGAAGCATGAAAAAAATGCTTCCCGCTTCAATTTGTGGATGCTGCCACGACCGCGATGGTGATCAGAAAAAGGATCAGCGTGGTATACAATACTTTCAGCATCAGCCGGTATCCCTCGCTGACGCTGCGGATGCATCCGGTGATGCGCTTGTCCGAGACCGGCTGGACCATGGCGGCCGCAAATTTATATAGAAACGTCATGGCGGCCATCTGGATGACCGGGACGCTGCAGATGAGGATCAGGATCACGGCCCCCGCCATCCCGATTCCGTTTTTGATCAACACCGCCGTCCCCAGCAGTACGTCCGTCACGCCGCCGAACAGGCTGCCGATGCCGGGAACCGCCTCCACCGCTTTGGTCAATGTACTCCTCTTTAGCGTATCGATGGTAGGTGACAAAAGCCCCTGGATTACATTCAGCCCGATCACGCACCCCAGGAGGGAGCGCAGAATCCAGGTGATCAGCTTCCGGATCAGATCGGCCAGCTCCGAGAGGACATGTTCTCCCACCAGGTAATTCATGACCTGGATCATAATGTAAACGTTGATCAGGGGCAAAAGCAGCCTCAGCACCAGCATTTCCACCACATAGATCAAAAGCAGGACCATCCCGTAAAACATCATGGAGCTGCTGCTTCCCGATGCCAGCGACACGGCCATGAAGTATCCCGGGCACATCAGCCTCATAAAGTCCAGCAGGGCAAGAAGTTTCCCCTCCAGCCCTTCCATGGCCACCCGGAAGGTTGTCAGGCACATCGTGATCAGCAGCATATACAGCACATAGAAGCTGATCTCCGACACCTGCCTGCTCTGAAAGGCGCCGGAAAAATTCGTAAAGATAGCCGCGATTACCGCGATCAGCAGCATATATACCAGATTTTTGCGGTTGGTCTGAAATTCATAGGTCAGCTGATCCCCCGCATATTGGAGCAGAAGCTTCCCGGTCTCTTCCAGATTCCCGCTCATCATGGCGGCGGTCACATCCCCAAAGCGCAGCTTTTCCCTGGGAAACAGGCTGCGGAGGCTATCGTCCAGTTCGGAAAAATCAAATTCCCCCAGCATGTTTGCCTCCGTCTGATCCCGGATCTCTGCCATCTTTTCCGGGTTCATTTCCAAATCCTCTTCTCTGCCTGTTTCCCGGATTGTTTCCTGCTCCTTTTCCCATCCGGTCTCCAGGCCCTCCGTTCCGGCAGCCCCGGCCGTGAATCCGGCAGAACCGGCAAGAACCACGGCCCCCAGTACGCACAAAAACCATTTTCCCAAAAATATACTTTTTTTCATGATAAAAACACCCGGATCGTTTCCAGCAGTGCAAGAAGCACAGGCATCCCCAGCATCAGGATGGTCAGCTTGCCGAATATCTCCACCTGTACGGCAATGGTCTGATATCCGCTGTCCTTGCATATGGCAGAGCAGAACTCCGCAATATAGGTGACCCCGATCATTTTCAGCATAGTGGCGATGTATCCGGTATCAATGCTGATATACCCGCTCATCTGCTCCACCGCGTCCACAAAGATCTCCAGCCGGTCGATCATACACGCGAACAGAAGGATGCTGACCGCCGCGCACATATAGATCCCATATTCCGGCTTTCCCCCTTTGAACTGCACGGCCAGCAGCGCTCCCACCACGCCGATGATCCCAATCTGAAACATATTCATACATTCACGCCCCCATTCCATACACAAACATAGTTCCTGTGGGAAATACAGAACCCCTGCCACTGCTTATACAGCCCTTTTTTTCCGGCTCCGGACAAATCCTACAGGGAAAAGAGCTGCCGGATCGACAGAAACAGGTCATAGATAAACGGCAGTATCCAGGAGAGAACCAGTATCAGCCCCGCCAGGCTTACGATGAATGCCTGCTCGTCCCTTCCGCTGTGTTTGAGCACCTGACATAAGATCGAAACCAGGACCCCCACCGCCGCTATTTTAAAAATCAGATTGATCGTCATGGCACCCTCCCATCAGATTAATACCACCACCAGAAAGATTCCGCCCATCACTCCGAGACAGTTCCCGATCCGCTTCTTTGCCGCCATCCCCTCCCGCACCTTTTCGATCTCCAGCTCCAGCCTGCCGAGATAAAGCTGCAGATTTCTGCTCTCCGACGCGCCGTCCATCTGCCCCAGACAGGTTCCCAGTTCTTTGAGCTGGATGGAATGCGCGCTTTTCAGATGCAGCTCTTTGAGATGTTTATCCACGGAACGCATCCAGATCTTGAGGAACGCGTCCTCCTCCCGGTTCTCCACCTGCTTCTCCATAGCGGAAAGCCAGCATTTGTAGGGCTCCTTGACACGCAGCGAGAGCCTCCCGAAGATCTCACTGAGGGGCGCCGAGGAATAGTCCATTTCCCCCTTGAGCATATAAAGGATATGCCGGATGTACAGAAGCTTTTCCAGGTAGCCCTGCAGTTCCATGCCGTAGAGTATCCCTGCCCCTGTCGTTGCAATAATGATCAGAATACCGCCTATAAACCGCAGCATAACAGACTCCCCCTCTGGTCAAAGACTGCCCGGATCTCCCCCGGGCGCTTCCGGTTTTCCAGCACTACATAGCGCTCAAATCTTTTCCTGCGCACCAACTCCGAGAGCACCGGTTTTTCAGAGACCTCCTCCATGTCTCTCCCATGCACGCTGGCGATCAGCGTACACCCGCACTGCATGGCGTATTCCATGGCGCGGATGTCCTCCGGGGCGCCGATCTCATCCACGGCGATCACCTGGGGAGCCATTGACCGGATCAGCATGAGCATCCCTTGGGCTTTGGGGCATCCGTCCAGAATATCCGTACGCATCCCCAGTTCATTCTGGGCCACGCCCAGATAACACCCTCCCAGCTCCGAACGCTCATCCACCACTCCCACGGAGCACCCCTTGACATAGGCGTTTCCGTCGGAAACCTGCCGGATCAGGTCGCGGATCAGGGTTGTTTTTCCGCAGCAGGGCGGGGAAATGATCAGCGTATGGCAGATCTGCCGGTTCTTTGTAATATATGGAAACACCTTGTCCGCACAGCCGATCACCTCATGGGCCACCCTGATATTGACCGAAGATATGTACTGCAGATTTTTTACCCTGTCCTGCTCCAGGATCGCTTTTCCTATCACACCCACACGATGTCCTCCTTCAATCGTAATAAACCCCTGTCTCATCTCCTGTTCATAGGCATAGAGGGAATAATGGCTCACGTATTCCAGAGTTTCCCTCATTTCCTCCCTGGTCACGATATGCCGCTCCTTCCCGTCCCCGGGCAGCAGCCTCTCCTCATTGCCGTATACCACGATCAGCGGCTTTGCGATCCGCATCCGGATCTCCCGGACCTGTCCGAAATCCAGGCCCGCGCCCTCCACAACCGCCCGGACAGGGCGCGCCAGGACAGAAAGGATCTGCCGCTGTTTCCTGTTTACATCCATCTTGTCCACCTCTTTTAAACAATATATGAGTGTATGGAAAAAATATGCAGAAATTTATATCGAAAGCAACACATTTGTTAACATAATCGTAAAAGGTCGGTAAAATATTCCTTTTAAGGGCTTGCGCATTTTCGAAATTCACTATATAATATACAGACAAGATACTCTGCGCACACGACAGAGTACGGATCATTAAGAAAGGAATTGATTTGTGATTGCGTATGAAACGAAAAGTACAAGCTTTGACAGCCTTTCTTCTCACTTCTGCCATGTTATTGTTATCCATAACGGCATATGCGGAGGATATTGAGAGCCTGGAGAGCAAAACAAGTGATCTGCAGAACCAGTTGAATGATATCAATCAGGATCTGCTCAGCATCAGTGATGAGATCGCTTCTACTGAAACTGCGATTCAAGATGCCAACAACGAGATGTTTCGTATACAGGATTCGCTTGCAATCTCCCGCGAAAACGAGATGAGACAGTACGAAGACATGAAGACGCGTATCCGGTATATGTATGAAAACGGCAACGACAACCTTTTGGAACTGCTGTTCTCTGCCGAGAATATGTCGGATTTTCTAAGCCGTGCGGAGTTTATACAGAACATCAGCAGCTACGACCGTGAAAAGCTTGAGAACCTGCAGAGTATCCAGAAGGGGATCGAACAGCAGGAAGCAGATTTGACGGCAAAGCAAAATTCTCTGACCACCCTGCAGACACAGCTGGTGAGCCAGCAGGAGGCGCTCAATCAAAAAGCGGCTGAGACTTCTACGGATCTGGCCGTATTCAACCAAAAGCTCCAGGTCCTTCGCGCGGAGCAGGCACGTATTGCCGAAGAAGCCAGAAAAGCGGCTGAGGCGCAGAAAGCCGCGGAAGCACAAAAAGCGGCTGAAGCCAAAAAAGCAGCCGAAGCACAGAAGCCGGTTTCCACAGTTCCATCCGGAAACGGAACGCAGACAGAGCCGGCCCCTGGCACCGACGACAGTACACAGGAGGAGGACATCGAAGAGACCCCCTCCCAGGAGACCACTTACATTTACAGTGACAGCGGAGGCGCTCTGACCCCCTCAAAAGGTGTGGTCTATTATAACGGACACCGTGAGACTTATTATTCCCAGAAAGTCCTTCCCGGAGGCGGTCTGAATATTCCGGGACGCCATGTAGCGGCAGACGGTACGATCCGGGACGCGGACGGGTATATCTGCGTTGCCAGCAGTGATCTTCCGTGGGGAACCGTTGTAGAGACTTCCCTGGGTACCGGCAAGGTATACGACTGTGGCTGTGCCAGCGGCACCATCGACATCTATACAGACTGGTAATTTAACAGACGATTTTACAAAAAGAGACGGTTTGGATTGATATCCAAACCGCCTTTTATTTTTACTCTGCTACATCACGCATACTGAAACTGAATCGGCCCATCTTGTCCTTTCCAAGGCAGACCGCCTTTACCACGTCTCCCATCTTCAGCACGTCCTCTACCTTGTTCACCCGGTGCTTTGCAATCTTGGAAATGTGCACCATGCCTTCCTTGCCCGGAGCAAATTCCAGGAATACCCCGAAGTCCTTGATGCTGACTACCTTTCCTTCGAATACCTGTCCGGCTTCAAATTCCGTCACAATGGTGGAGATCAGTTTTGCCGCTTTATCCATGCCCTCCTGCTCTGTTCCGCAGATGGATACCGCTCCGTCGTCCTCGATATCAATCTTCACGCCGGTCTCCTCAATGATGGCGTTGATGGTCTTTCCTCTCTGTCCAACCACGTCCCCGATCTTCTGGGGATCAATCTGCATCTGAATGATCTTCGGCGCATACTCTCCCACCTCCGGCCTGGGCTCTGCAATCGCCGGATTCATCACTTCATCCAGGATATAAGTCCTTGCCTTCTTGGTCGCCGCGATGGCTTCCTCAATGATGGGACGGGTCAGGCCGTGGATCTTGATATCCATCTGGATCGCGGTAATTCCCTTGTGGGTACCCGCCACCTTAAAGTCCATATCTCCGAAGAAATCCTCCAGTCCCTGGATATCGGTCAGAACCAGGTAATCCTCATCCGTGTCGCCTGTCACCAGTCCTGCGGAGATTCCCGCAACCGCCGCCTTGATCGGCACGCCTGCCGTCATCAGGGACATACTGGACGCGCACACGCTTGCCTGGGATGTGGAGCCGTTGGACTCAAATGTCTCCGATACCGTACGGATCGCATAGGGAAATTCCGCTTCGCTTGGCAGCACCGGAAGCAGCGCCCTCTCTGCCAGCGCCCCATGCCCGATCTCACGTCTTCCCGGTCCTCTGGAGGGCTTCGTCTCTCCTACGGAGTAGGACGGGAAATTATAATGATGCATATAGCGCTTGGAGGTCTCGGACTCATCCAGCCCGTCCAGCCTCTGCGCCTCGGATAACGGCGCCAGTGTGGTCACCGTGCAGATCTGAGTCTGTCCCCTGGTAAACATTGCGGACCCGTGGACTCTCGGGATCAGATCCACCTCAGCCGCCAGCGGCCGGATCTGGTCAATGGCACGTCCGTCGGGACGCTTATGGTCTTTGAGGATCATCTTTCTGACGGTCTTCTTCTGATACTGGTATACCGCCTCGCCCAGCACTTCCAGCCACTCTTCCTTCTCTGCAAATGCTTCCTCCAGCTTCTCTTTGATCACGCGGATATTCTCCTCCCGCGTCTGCTTGTCGTCTGTAAATACCGCCTCTTCCATCTCTGTGGGCGGCACGATCTCTTTGATGGCTTCAAACAGCTCTTCCGGCACCGCGCAGCTCTCGTACGTGTGCTTTTGCTTGCCGCACTCCGCCACGATGGTATCGATAAACGCGATGACCTTCTGATTCACTTCATGGGCCGCGAAAATCGCTTCGATCATCTGTGCCTCCGGCACTTCCTCCGCTCCGGCTTCGATCATGATCACCTTTTCCCTGGTGGACGCCACGGTCAGAGCCATCCTGGAAGCTTCCTTCTGCTCTGCAGTGGGATTGAATACGAACTGATCCTCAATGAGTCCCACCTGGGTGGTGGAAATCGGGCCGTCAAAAGGAATATCCGAGATGCTCACCGCAATGGCCGCTCCCAGCATGGCCGTCAGCTCCGGACTGCAGTCCGGATCCACGGACATCACCAGGTTCTCTAACGTCACGTCATTCCTGTAATCCTTGGGGAACAGAGGACGCATGGGACGGTCGATGACACGGTCTGTCAGAACCGCATTCTCCGATGCCTTTCCCTCCCTTTTGTTAAATCCGCCCGGGATCTTGCCTACGGAATACATCCGCTCATTGTACTCCACGCTCAGAGGGAAGAAGTCAATCCCGTCCCTCGGCTTCTCGGACGCCGTAGCCGTACACAGCACCGTCGTCTCTCCATAATGCATCAGAACCGCGCCGTTGGCCTGCTTGGCAACCCGGTTCACATCCACCCGCAGGATCCTCCCTGCAAGTTCCATTTCATACTTGTTATACATGGTACTCTCCTTTTCGTCATGGTTTCGTATGCCGGCAGAAGAGTCCGAAACTACTGAAAAACACACCTGGAATCCGCCCTTTGGCTAACCCCCTTTGGCAGATGTACTTTTCAGTGGTCTCGGGAACTAAACAACTGCCCGCAGACTTAGTTATTATACCATACTCTGCTAACCAGCGCAATTGAATTTTTGCATCATGCTTCTTTTTGAGGATTCTTGGGTTGCTGTTCACACGGTGTCGTGCACTTGCTGCACGGCATCCGGCCAATTCAGTGATGGGGCGGGCATCCAGCCTGCATACGATGGCATCAAAAAAGGATGCCGCTTTTTTCCGGGCATCCTTTACAATCCTCATTCTTTTTCCAGGTCTTCCAGCCACCCTGACGCCCAGGCGTCGCTTGGCATCCTCCAGTCCCCCCTGGGTGAGAGCGCCACCGTCCCCACCTTGGGACCGTCCGGCAGACAGGACCGCTTGAACTGCTGGCTGAAAAATCTCCGGCAGAAGGTCTCCAGCCATTTCCGGATCACAGCCCGTTCGTACTTTCCTGCAAAGGTCTGCCGCGCAAGCCTGTAGATCTTCCCCGGCTCATATCCGAAACGAACCATATAGTACAGGAAGAAGTCGTGCAGCTCATAGGGCCCCACCAGGTCTTCCGTCTTCTGCGCAATGTTCCCTTCCCTGGGCGGCAGAAGCTCCGGACTCACCGGCGTATCCAGGACATCATAGAGCACCATTTTAAGCTCCTCATCCCTGGCCGTATCCGCCGCATACTTCACCAGATGGCGCACCAGGGTCTTGGGCACGGAAGCGTTGACACCGTACATGGACATATGATCCCCGTTGTAGGTGGCCCACCCCAGCGCCAGCTCCGACATATCCCCGGTTCCGATGACCAGCCCTCCGTCCCGGTTGGCAAGATCCATCAGAACCTGGGTGCGCTCCCTGGCCTGGCTGTTCTCATAGGTCACGCTGTGATCTGCGGGGTCATGGCCGATATCCCGGAAATGCACGTTCACCGCCTCCCCGATGGGCACCTCCCGCAGCGTCGCCCCCAGCTTCACCGCCATCCGGCAGGCATTGTTGTACGTCCTGTCGGTGGTTCCAAAGCAGGGCATGGTGACCGCCAGAATCTCCTTCTTATCCCTTTCCAGTAGGTCAAAGGCCCTGGCCGCGACCAGAAGGGCCAGGGTGGAGTCCAGTCCTCCGGAGATTCCCACCACAGCGGTTTTTGCATGGGTATGCGCCAACCGCTTTTTCAGCCCCATGGCCTGGATCATCAGAATCTCCTCACAGCGCTTTGCCCGTACTCCATCATCCTGGGGTACAAAGGGCTGCCTGGGAAACTTCCGGGTCAGCTCTGTGTCCTCCACATCCAGACAGAAAGGCACCCTGAAAAGCGTCCTTTCCTCCGTTCCGCCGAAGGTGGTATTTTTCCTCCGTTCGCCGGAGAGCCTTCGAACGTCGATTTCCGAACAGATGATGTCATTCTCATACCGCTGCGCCTCCTCCAGGACAGCGCCGTTCTCCGCAATGATATTGTGTCCGCCGAACACCAGGTCCGTGGTGGACTCCCCTTCCCCCGCATTTGCATACACGTATCCCGCGATCAGGCGGGCGGACTGCCCCCGGATCAGCTCCCTGCGGTAGACGTCCTTTCCGATGGTCTCATCGCTGGCGGAACAGTTTACGATCACCGTCGCCCCTTCCAGCGCCGCCTGGATGCTGGGCGGAACAGGGGACCACACGTCCTCGCAGATCTCCGCAGATACCACCAGTTCCTCCATATTCCGGCACGGAAACAAAAGCTGAGGCCCAAAGGGGATCTGCGCCCCCTCAAATTCGATCATCCTTGCAGTCCGCGGGCCCGGCGTAAACTGCCGCATCTCATAAAATTCTCCGTAATTGGGCAGGAATGTCTTCGTCGTAAAGCCCAGGATCTCTCCCCGGTTCAAAGCCGCCGCCACATTATAGAGCTTTCCCTCCACGCACAGCGGCAGGCCCACAAACACAAGCATGTCCTTTTCCTTCGTAAACTCCGCGATATGCAGCAGAGCCTGTCTCGCATTTCTCAAAAGTACATCCTGTGTAAACAGGTCGCCGCAGGTATATCCCGTGACGCACAATTCCGGAAATACCAGGATCTTCGCCCGGAGCTTTTCCGCCTCCAGGATACACTCACAGATTTTTTCCTGATTATACGCCGTATCGGCAACCCGGATGTCCGGCGTGGCCGCCGCCGTCTTCACAAACCCATGTTTCATTTTCTTCCACCCTTCCGTTCCATTTTTTTCATGCTATGCTTTACACTACCCCAGTACTGCATTCTGTTTTTCCAGGATCTGCCCAAGCTTCTCCACCGAAAACGTATACGCCGTATTGCAGAAATGGCATTTCACTTCAATGGGCTTTCCATCCCGGATCATATCCTCAATCTCACTTTTCCCGATGCTGATCAGCGCCTTCTCGATCCGCCCTTCGGAACAGTTGCAGGCAAATCCGGCAGGCATCGTATCCGTGATCTCCACCTCCATGCCGGAAAGCACCCCGGACAGCATTTCCTCCGGCGAATGCCCGCCGTCCAGCATATCCGTCACCGACCTCATGGCCCCAATGTTCTCCTCCAATTGCCTCAGCACCCGCTCCTCCACAAAGGGCATCACCTGTACAATAAAGCCCCCGGCGCAGCGTACCGTATTGTCCCGGTTCATCAAAACGCCCAGCCCCACCGACGAGGGAACCTGCTCCGAAGCCGCAAAATAATAGGTCAGGTCTTCCGCGATCTCTCCGGTCTGCAGAATCGTCTGCCCGGAATAGGGCTCTTTGAGTCCCATATCCTTGATCACGTTCAAAATCCCCTGGCCCAGTGCGCCGCCC
Organism: Schaedlerella arabinosiphila; assembly: GCF_003885045.1. GTDB lineage: Bacteria > Bacillota > Clostridia > Lachnospirales > Lachnospiraceae > Schaedlerella > Schaedlerella arabinosiphila. Next base: position 2,167,623 of record NZ_RHJS01000002.1, read on the forward strand.
ACATCCAGCTTTCCGTTTTTCGGCGGCAGCATCACCTCCGGATGGTTTACATAGCCCTTCACATGTCCCATGGCATCCGCCGTCACCGTCAGGCCGCCGATGGGCCCGCCGCATTTGATCTGCAGCGTCAGTACATCCTCCGGGTTCTTCATCATGCTTCCCATCAGCACGCCCCCTGTAAGCAGCCTGCCAAGGGCCGCCGTTGCCACAGGGCTGGTTTCGTGCCGTGTCCGCGCCTCCTCCGTCAGACCGGTAGTAACGGCCGCAAATGCACGGATCTGTGCGTCCGCGGCCGTCGCCCTAACGATATAATCTTTCATAGTCGTCCTCCCATCACATATGCTCTGTTGTCTTTCCCCGCTCCCGCGCCGCCGCATAGATCCGTTCGCTTGCACCATGGGGTTCCCCCTTTGTATCCGCATCCCATGCGCCAAGAAACTCCATCCCGGCATGCTGAAGCGCCGCCTGGATCTCCTCCAGCGTATATCCCTTTTGGTAATGGGTCTCCTGAAACCGCCAGAAAGGCCCGTCCCCGGACAGAGATTCCCCCTGCCCCGACGGGCCGCCCTCTGCTCCCCTGCGGATGAACAGCGTCAGGCCGTACTCATTGATCCTCTCCTCTTCATCGTAAAAGTTGTCCCATATAAAGGCGCAGTCCTCCCGATCCTCGGCAATGGTACGGTCTCCCAGGATTTCCCGGTACTTGTAGTCCGTATTAAAATCAAAAAGAAAGATGCCCCCCGGATCCAGATAATTGTTGACCAGGGCGAACATCTGGCAAAGCTCCTGCTCCTCCAGAATATAGTTGACGGAATCGCAGACACTGACCACAGCCCGCACCGTGCCGTACAGCTCAAACTCCCGCATGTCCTGCAGAAGATAGAGGATCTCATGGCCGGACGCCTCCCGCTTTTCCATCGCCGCGTCCAGCATCTCCTCCGAACAGTCCACGCCGATCATGTCATACCCGTATCCCGCCAGTAGCTCCGTCATAGTGCCTGTCCCGCATCCAAGCTCTAAGACCAGGCCGTCCCTAATCCCGTATCCCTCCAGCAGTTCCCGCACATATTCTGCCCATTCTGCATATGGTACATTGTCCATAAACCGGTCATAAACCGCCGCAAACCCTGTATATGCCTCCAATTCCGATTCCCCCTGCCGTCTGTTTTTGACTGATTATAACTGCTCGCCGTACATGGCCCGGATCTGCTGCCGTATCCGCTGGCGCTCCCGCCTGGCCTTCTCCAGCATACGCTTCCGTTTTCTCCGGACGGCCAGAACCTTGAGGTAGACCACCAGCACGATATCCAGGGCAAAGAAAATAATCAGCGCAGTCTTCATGATATTCTTCATGGAATAGGTGGTCTTCATCAGATTTCGGACTCTCTCTGTGAGAGAGGGCTTCTCATCCTCTTCCTTCTGATCGCCCCCGCCTTCCTGCTCCCGGGCGGACGTTTCCTCTGCCTGTTCTTCCTCCTTCGGCTCCTCCTCCGCCTGTTCTTCTTCCTTCGGCTCCTCCTCCGTCTTCACCGCCGGAAAATTATACGGAACCATCGTTTTATAGACCGAAAAGGTCCGGCTTCCGTCCTCATGGTATACATTTACCACCGCGGCAAATACTCCCGGCTCCAGCTCACAGATGGATTCCGGCTCATCGACGGTGCCAGTCTCCAGGCCGAAGTCCATCTGCGGGCAGGATACCAGTTCCTTCCGTGAGATGGAATAGACATTCAGGAAATCACCGATCCCCAGCCCCAGCGTCAGAGGGAAATTGATGATATAGTCCCCGCTGACACACAGATCCTGAAAATTATTTCCCTTGGAAGAGCCCTCATATTTTCCCAGATCCTCTGTCACCTGGAACTGGCTGTCCAGAATCTTGAAGCTGTATCCCCCGTCCACATTCGTCTGGATGATATACCGATCCAGCGCCTCATCATAGCCGATCCCCAGGATATTATAATCGTCCGCAATCTTTACCTTCTTCTTGAAGGACAGCGTATCCGCGTCTATGAGGAAGATACACCCTCTGTTCTCCGGGTTCAGATGGGTATACAAAGCCACCGCAATCTCCCGGGTATTCGGATTGTAAGCCATCCCGTTGCCGTGCTCATAATTCCGTTCCACCACCCGCTTTGCCTGCGTATACTTCTCCACTCGTTTTCCATGGGCATCCGTGTCATTCCTGTAATATGCCTTGATGATATCCGACCGATCCGCAGTGTCGTCATAATTCTCGATCAGGATGATATAATCATCCGTCACGCACATCGACTGCACCACCCCTTTCGGAGACTCAATATCGCCTTCTATGATCTTTTCCCATGTAACTCCCTCAAACGCATCGTCTGATGCAATCTCCGCATGGACTTCCAGCGGCTCCCAAATCCAGATGCACCAAAATAAAACAATACCAATGAGACCAGTGACGAGCACTTCCCATTTCATTCAACATACTCCCTTAGCTGTGCCGCGCTCACCCGCGCGTCCTCTTTCTGCATACGATGGTATTCAAAATTTCCCTTGCTCTATCATAGCATTCTGCCAAATCATTGTAAACAGGTTTATAAAAAAGATGCCAACTTTTCGAAGCCGGCATCCCATAATTTTCCATTATTTGGTTACATTGATTCGATAACATGTATCCAGCCCTTCGGAGCTTCGATCTGTCCCATCTGAATACCGGTCAGCGTCTCGTACAGCTTCCGGGTCGTTTCGCCCATCTGCTCCATACCGCTGGGGAAGCAGATCTCCTGCCCGTGATCCACGATCTTTCCCACCGGGGAGATCACCGCCGCGGTTCCGCAGAGCCCGCATTCCGCAAAATCTTTCAATTCATCCAGGTACACGTCCCTCTCTTCCACTTCCAGCCCCAGGTAATGCTCTGCTACATACATCAGAGAACGCCTGGTGATGGACGGAAGGATCGTCTCGGAATGGGGCGTCACCACTTTCCCCTCCTTTGTCACAAAAAGGAAATTGGCCCCGCCGGTCTCCTCCACCTTGGTCCTTGTGGCCGAATCCGGGTACAGGTTCTCGTCAAACCCGTTGGCATGGGCGGACACGATGGCATGAAGGCTCATGGCATAATTCAGTCCCGCCTTGATGTGTCCGGTTCCCCGGGGCGCGGCCCGGTCAAAATCCGACACGCAGATGGTCAGCGGTTTTACCCCACCCTTAAAATACGGGCCTACCGGGGTCGTAAAGATACGGAACTGATACTCGTCCGCAGGCTTTACGCCGATAACCGGGTTGATGCCGAACATATAGGGACGGATATATAAGCTGGCCCCGGAACCATAGGGCGGCACATACCCTGCATTTGCCCGGACAGTCTGGGTCACCGCGTCCACAAACCGGCCCGCGTCAAATTGGGGCATCTCCATCCTGGCCGCGGAATCCATCATACGCTGGCCGTTCAGATCCGGCCGGAAGGTCACGATCCGCCCGTCCTCAGTGGTATAGGCTTTCAGACCTTCAAAGATGGTCTGGGCGTACTGCAGAACGCCCGCGCATTCGTTCATGGTGATGTCCGCGTCCTCAATGAGAGCTCCCTCGTCCCATGCACCGTCTTTATAATTGGAAACATACCGCTTATCCGTTTTTATATAGGCAAAGCCCAGATTTTCCCAGTCAATATTCTTTTTCTCCATCCGTATCTCCTCCATTCCACTGTGGTCATGCTGATTAACAGTATTTATTATAATACCATCCCGGATAAAATTCAAGAGTGCGCTCTGTTTTTTTTGATTCATTGATACTGCTCACAGCCATATAAAAAGAGTCATTTCCGGCTCAAAGCCGTCATTTTTACCGCTCCATCATACTGATGGATTCGATTCCTACGCTTCCCCCTCTGACCACTTCAATATTTTTAAACTCCTCTTTGAGAAGCTTCACCACCGCGTCATTCTTGGTGGCCGTCTGCACAAATTCCAGCAGCAGGCTGTCTTTCCCGTAATCGATCACCCTTGCCTTGAATGTATCCGCGATCTGGAACAGCTCCGCCTTGTCGTCCCTGGTGCACTTTTTCACTTTGACATAGAGGATCTCCTTCATCCGCACGAAAACATCTGTAAAATCAATGACCTTGATGACTTCCACCATCCGGTTAAGCTGCTTTTTGATCTGCTCAAAGGTCTCGTCATCGCTGACCGTGGCAATGGTCATCCTGGACACCGTGGGATCTTCCGTGGTTCCTACCGTCAGGCTGTCCAGGTTATAGGATTTTCCGGAAAACAGCCCGGAGATCTTAGACAGAACACCTACCTGATTTTCCACGTACAACGAAATCCATCTCTTTTTGATACTATTATCCATATCTGTCCTCGCTCCTCTCATCTAAAACGGACGCGCCGCCCGACAGCCTTACGGCCGCCGGCTTTGCCCGTGTCCCTCCTGAGCCTGCCCGATCTAGCAGTCCAGGATCATCTCCTCCAAGGTTCCTCCCGGCTGGATCATGGGATATACCATCTCCTCCGGATCTATGATAAATTCGATCAGGGTGGGAACGTTCGTATTCTTCTTCGCCTCTTCAAACGCCGCCGGCACCTCTTCCCTGGACGTCACCCGGATGCCCTTCGCCCCGTAGCTTTCCGCCAGCTTCACGAAGTCCGGCGTATAGACCGGCTTTTCCTCGCCGCCGGTCCTGCGGGTGAGCGCGCCGGCGCGCAGATCCGTCATGCCGTAGCGCTTTCCGTAAAACAGTTTCTGCCACTGCCGCACCATTCCCAGGTAGGTGTTGTTAAACACGCACACAATGACCGGCAGCTCCTCCAGCACCGCGGTGGCAAATTCCTGGATGTTCATCTGCATCCCGCCGTCGCCGGAGATCGCGATGACCGGCGTATCCGGGTTGCCCAGCTTCGCCCCGATGGCTCCCGGGAAGCCGTAGCCCATGGTTCCCAGGCCGCCGGACATGATCAGCTTCTTATGCTCCGTGATCTCCGTATACTGGGCGGCAAACATCTGGTGCTGCCCCACGTCCGTCACCACGATGGCTTCCTCAAACTGACGGTTGATTTCTTCCAGGATATCCGTGGGCCCCAGGCTCTTATGGGGACGCATGGCCAGCGGGTGCTCCTGCTTCCAGGCTTCGATCTCCTTAAGCCACTTTTTGGTATTGCAGGCTTCCACGTACTCTTTCATCTTCATGACCGCCTCTTTCGCATCCGCCACGATGGGGATGTCCACGGAAATATTTCTGGAAATGGAGGCGGTATCAATGTCAATATGAACGATTTTTGCATTGGGCGCAAAGGCGTGGAGCTTTCCCGTGATCCGGTCGTTGAACCTGGTTCCGATGGAAAACAGCAGGTCGCACTCGCTGACCGCCATATTGGCCGCGTAGGCGCCGTGCATCCCCAGATTGCCGATAAACATGGGATGGTTCGTAGGGATCGCCCCCCGGCCCATAACCGTAGTGATCACCGGAACGCCGGTCTTTTCTACTACCTCCGTGAACACCTGGTTGGCATCCGCAATGTTCACGCCGCCCCCCGCCAGAAACAGGGGCCGCTTCGCCTTATGCAGCATCTTCAGGGCACGCTTGAGCTGTCCGATGTGGACGCTGGTGTTGGGCTTATAGCCGCGGATATTCACGTCCTTTGGATAGTCCGCGCTTCCCAGCTCCGCCATCACGTCCTTGGGCAGGTCGATCAGCACCGGCCCCGGACGGCCTGTCCGCGCAATATAAAATGCTTCCTTGATGATTCTGCCCAGATCCGCCCGGCTGCGGACCGTCACGCCGTACTTCGTGATGCTTCTTGTGATCCCCACAATATCCACTTCCTGAAAGGCGTCGTTTCCGATCAGATGCCGGGCCACCTGCCCGGTAAAGCATACCAGGGGCACGCTGTCATAATTTGCCGTTGCCAGCCCTGTCACCAGGTTGGTTGCTCCCGGCCCGCTGGTGACCAGACAGACTCCCGTCCTTCCCGTAGTCCTCGCATAAGCGTCCGCTTCGTGCACCAGCGCCTGCTCATGCCGGGGCAGGATCACCCGGATATCGCTCTGCCTGTATAGTTCGTCGCTGATGTCGATCGTACAGGCTCCCGGATAGCCGAACAGAGTATCCACGCCTTCTTCTTTTAAAGCTTTCACCAATAACTTGTTTCCAGAAATCTGTCTCATCACTTGTCCTCCTTCATAAAAACTGTATTCAGAAGTTTCCCATAGTACAAAAACAGCCCTAAGCTGCGATGCTTAGGGCATGTCTACCAGCTATACAATTGTACGGAACATTATTGTTGTCGTTCACGGCCTGGCCGCCGCGAACCGCAAGCGCATTATTTTCTCAATCCGAGTCTCTCGATCAGAGAACGGTATCTCTCAATGTCGATCTTCTTCAGATATGCCAGCAGGCCCCTTCTCTGGCCTACCATCTTCAGAAGCCCTCTTCTGGAATGATGATCCTTCGGATTCGCCTTGAAATGTTCTGTCAGCTCATTGATCCTTGCTGTCAGGATCGCTACCTGAACCTCCGGTGATCCGGTGTCTCCTTCGCTTCTTCCGTATTCTTTGATGATTGCCTGTTTTTTCTCTCCTGAGATCATGTTTGTCTTCCTCCTTGAAAATCTGATTCTGAACGCCAGGTATTAGGTAACGGTTGGAGTCCTCCGATTACTGAACACCGGCTGAATGATACCCGTATACTATAACATACAATCCCTCAGGCTGTAAAGGGATTTTTTTATCCATTCCATCCATTCTCAGTCGTCTTCCTCTTCCAGCTCCTCCAGTTCATCCTGGTTTTCCGGGCGCAGGGCGAAGGCAATGTTGGTCGCATGATCCCCCACACGTTCCAGCCCGGAGATCACGTCGGAATACAGTACGCCGGCCTCGGGCGTACATTTTCCCTTGGTCAGGCGCTTCACATGGGCTTTTCTAAGCCGCTTCTCCTTCTCGTCCACAGCGTCCTCCAGACGGAGGATCTCCCGCATATGCTCCAGGCTCTGGCTGGAGAACATATTCAGCGCGTAATCCAACTGCCTGAGAACCATTTCGGTCATCTCCTGCATCTGCTTGAGCGCTTTGTCGCTGAAGGGGATCTGCTTTTCGGCCCGGCGCTTTGCAAAATCCGCAAAATTTTCCGCATGGTCTCCGATCCGCTCGATGTCGTTGACCACATGGAACAGGCCGCCCACCATCTTGCCGTCTGCCATCGGAATATCCAGCCCGTTGATCTGCACAAGATACGCCGTAATCTCCTGGTTCAGGTAATCGATGTATTTTTCCTGCTCGTAGACCGCTTCGATCTTCTCCTGATCCGGGCTGCACAGCGCCTCCATGCTTTTCTGCAGGTTCTCCTTTGCCAACTCTCCCATATACTGCATCTCATGGATCGCGTCGATCACGGCAGTGGCCGCGGAGATGGACTTGTTGATATACTTCGGCCTGTGGGCCTCCTCCTGGACCGCATCCTCACCCGGGATGAGCACATATGTAAATTTCACGATCCAGCCCATAAACGGGAACAGCAGACCCACTTCAAACACCTTGATCAGCGTATTGGCGTTGGCCACCGCCCGCCCCACGTCATTTCCGGAAATCCGCATAAAGAGACTGCAGATCGGTCCCAGAGCCACCATCAGCATGACGAACACGATGAGGGAACCGATGATGTTGAACAGCAGGTGAATCCACGCGGCGCGCTTCGCGTCCTTATTTCCGTTCAGGCTGACCAGCAGCGCGGAAATACAGCAGCCCATATTGCACCCCAGGATCAGGAAAAAGCAGATCTCAAATGCCAGCAGCCCCTGTGCCGCCATCAGGATGATGATTCCCACCGAGGCGGACGCGCTCTGCAGGACGGCCGTCACCACAAATCCCAGCAGGATCGCCACCAGCGGGTTCTGCATGGACTGCAGCAGATGCACGATCTGTGGGGAATCCTGCAGACCGGTCATCTTTTCCCCCATGGTGCTCAGCCCCATAAACAAAATACCGAATCCCAGCAGCACGATCCCGATCTTTTTCACATTCTGGTTCTCAAAAAACATATACATCACCGCGCCGATGATCACAAACAGCGGCGCGATCTCCGCCAGGTTAAACGCGATTAGCTGGCCGGTCACCGTGGTGCCAATATTGGCCCCCAGAATCGGCCCCGTAGCCTGGTGAAGCTGCATCAGCCCCGAATTGACAAAACTGACCACCATCACCGTAGTTGCATTGGAGGACTGTATGATCCCGGTAAAAACCAGTCCCACGATCATCCCGATAAACCGGTTCTGGGTAAAAAATTCCAGGATGGACCGCATCCTTGCTCCTGCCACCTGTTCCAGCCCGTCGCTCATCAGCTTCATACCGAACAGGAACATTCCGAGCCCGCCAAACAACGAAATGATATTTGTAACACTCATTTGTATTTCCCCAACACTTTCTCTGTGTAAACATCTGCTTCCGTAAAAAATATTCTTTGCTTCCTTTTTATGCCAGCCCGGTCCTGGAAAAGTATTCCCGGCAGTAGCGGATGTTCGCGTCCACCCGTTCCTTTAATTCCTCCACGGAGGCAAACTTCTGCTCCGGGCGCACAAAGGTATAAAATTCCACCGTGACCTCTTCCCCGTATACGTCTCCATCAAAGTCAAACGCATAGGCTTCTATCAGAACCTTCGGCTCCTCCGCCACGGTGGGCTTCACCCCGACATTCCCGATGCCCGGGTACCATGCCTGTCCCACCTGAATCCGGCAGGCGTAGACGCCGAATCGGGGCAGGACCTTCTCCGGCGGGGGCGCCACATTCATGGTCGGAAAGCCCAGCGTCCGGCCCAGCCGCTTTCCATGCTCCACCCTGCCGGAGACTTGGTAGGTGTAGCCCAGAAGGGCGTTCGCAAGCTCTGCGTCGCCTTCCCTCAATGCCTCCCGCACATAGGTGCTGCTGATGACCCGGTCTTTGTACCGTTCCTTCTCCACCACGTCCAGACGATACCCGCAGGTTCCCGCGTATCTGGCAAGCATATCCACGTCCCCGCGTTTCCCGTGGCCGAACCGAAAATCCGTCCCCACCACCACATAGGCGGCCCGAAACCGCTTAGAAAGGATCTTCTTGATAAAGTCTTCTGCCTCCATCTCCCGCAGCTCCTTCGTAAAGGGGCAGGCGATCATGGTATCCACCCGGGATTCCAGACGTTCTCTTTTTTCCCGGGCCGTCAGAAGGGTCGCCTTGCCCATATCAAACGCGCAGACAACGCTTTTTACATCCTCTGACGCATATTCCCTGACTTTGCCGATCAGCTTCTGGTGCCCTCTGTGAAGGCCTTCGAACTTTCCTAACGTCACCGCCGTGGGCTTTTCGCTCTGATAAGAATGAATCTCCGTTATATACTGCATGTCAATCCTCCGCTGCCTCCCTGTCCAGAAACATCTTCTCAACACGGAACTCCTGCCGTCCTCCGTGATACCGGTAGATCCCGATGAACCGCCCTTTGGCATCATAGACCCGAACCTGTTCTCCCTCCGAAAACCGGCTTTTCCCGTCGCCGGACTCCATCCGGGAAGCCTGATCTTCCTCCGGCTTTTGCTCCCCGGCCTTCTGGATCTCTTCCATCTGCCGCAGGGAAAAGGGGTTGCCGTTGTAAGCCAGGTTCCGGTAGGGTTCCAGAATCTCCACCGCTCTGAGGTGTTCAAACACCCAGTCCGCCGGACGCAATATTTTGTCCAGGTTTCCGGCGGCGCAGGCCGCTTCCACGTCCCCAAGCCGGACACTGTCTCTCAGTTCAAAACAGCCCGCCCGGATCCGCAGGAGGGATTCCATACATCCGCCGCATCCAAGCTTTCTGCCGATATCATGGCACAGTGTCCGGATATAGGTCCCTTTGGAACAGTGCACCTTCATCCGAACCCGGGGGAGGGAGATCTCCTGTATGGAAATCTCGTGAATCCTCACCTTTCGTTTTTTTCTCTCCACCTCAATCCCCTGGCGGGCCAGCTCATAGAGCTTCTTCCCGTTCACCTTCAAGGCGGAATACATGGGCGGAAGCTGTTCATAGTCTCCCGCAAAGCCCGCGATGCAGCTTCTCACTTCTTCCTCTGTCAGCCCTTGTGTTTCTCTTTCCTCCAGAACCCGGCCGGTCAGATCCTGGGTATCCGTCACCTTCCCAAGCAAAAGCACTGTCTCGTAGATTTTGCTCTGATCCGTCAGCATGCCGCACAGACTGGTCGCCTTTCCCAGGCAGACAGGGAGCACCCCTTCCGCATCCGGGTCCAGGGTTCCGGTATGGCCGATGCGCTTCTGCCGGACAATCCCCCGAAGCTTTGCCACCACATCATGGGAAGTGTATCCTTTTTCTTTGTAAATATTCAAAATTCCGTTTCGCATCAGCAGGCTCCGTCTAACTGCAGGGCAATCTGGTGGCTCACATTGTTGACCACGTCATGAACCGTCCCCGCCATTGTAAATCCGGCCGCCCGTACATGGCCGCCTCCTCCGAAATATGTAGCGATCTTGCTGACATCCACCTTATCCCTGGAGCGGAGGCTGACTTTAAAAAGCTGGGTTTCCGTCTCATACAGAAACAGCGCCACCTCCATGTCCTTGGTCTGTTTCAGTTGGTTGACGATGCCGTCCATGTCCGACGGGAGTGCCTTAAAAAATGCCATGTTCTTTTTGGTGATCCAGGTAACGATGCAGCGCTTGTCAAGGATCAGGATGCTCTCCAGCAATGCCAGCCCCAGAAGCTGGTTCTGTACATAGGTCTTTTCATAAAATGTCTTTTCGATGATCTCGCTGCCGTTGATCCCTTTGCGCAGCAGCTCCGCCGCCGCTTCCATGGTTTCCGGCCTGGTGCAGGAATACCGGAATACGCCGGTGTCATGTGCGATCCCCATATAGAGGGCCTCCGCGCAGGACCTGCTGATCTTTTCTTTGTCCAGCAGATGATACACCAATTCTGACGTAGAGCTGGCGTCGGCCACGATCTCATTGTAATCCGCAAAAGACCGGTTGCTGGCATGATGGTCTATGCAGCAGGTCTGCAGGGCATCCGCAAACAGCGGGGCCGAAAAGCCGAGCCGTTCTTCATCTCCACAGTCCAGACAGATGAACAGGTCATATACCTGCCCCGGACGGATCTCACTGCGGACGTCCTCTGTATTCCGGATGAAACGGTAGGACTGCGGAATGTATTCCAGATACACATCCGTTTCGATCTGCGGGTATTGTTCTCTCAGATACAGATACAATCCCATGCAGGAGCCTACGCAGTCGCCGTCCGGGCGGATATGCCCGCCCAGGGCGACTGACTTCTTTCCATTTAAAAGCTCTGATAAACTTATATTCATTCTTCTTCCCCATCTTTCATATCTCTGGTCAGCTCATCAATTTTTCTGCTCATATTCACCCCGTACTCGATCGACTGATCCAGTACAAACTGAATTTCCGGAGTATTTCTCATGTTGATCGTCCTCGCCAGTTCACGGCGGATATACCGCTCCGCGCTTTGGAGACCCTTAAGCGTGTCTTCCTGCGCTTTGCGGTCTCCGAATACGCTGATATATGCTTTGCAGGTTTTCAGGTCGGGAGCCACTTCAACAGCCACCACGGAAGTCATGGGTGCGACCCTTGGATCTTTGATGCCTCCGCGCAGTATTTGACTCAGTTCCCGCTGGACCTCTGCATTGACTCTCGTATTTTTAATACTGTTTTTTCTCATAACTGCTCCTTATTCTTCCCTATTCCGTTTCTGATCGTTCGCATCTGCTGCCTGTTTTCCCGAAGGCCGCACATCCGGCCCGGGCCAAAATTTATTTTCTCTCCACTTCCACCATCTTGTAGGCTTCCACGGAATCCCCTTCCTGGATATCGTTGTAATTTTCAAATACAAATCCGCATTCGTATCCGGCGCGGACTTCCTTCACGTCATCCTTGAACCGTCTCAAAGATGCCAGCGGGCCGTCGAACATCACCACGTTGTCGCGGGTGAGCCGTACGGAACAGTTCCGCTCAAAGATACCGTCCTGCACATACGCGCCTGCGATGGTTCCGATTCCGGAAGCCTTGAAGGTCTGGCGTACTTCCGCGTGTCCCAGTACCTTTTCCTCGAAGATCGGATCCAGCATGCCCTTCATGGCCGCTTCCACATCCTCGATGGCATTGTAGATGACCCTGTACAGACGCAGATCCACGCCCTCATGGTCCGCGATCTCCTTGGCCGTCGCGTCGGGACGCACATTGAATCCGATGATGATGGCGTTGGACGCGGACGCAAGGGTGACATCGGACTCGTTGATGGCTCCCACGCCGCCGTGGATGATCTTGATAACCACCTCATCATTGGACAGCTTGAGAAGGCTTTGCTTCAACGCTTCCACAGAGCCCTGCACATCCGCCTTGACCACGATATTGAGTTCCTTCAGATTGCCCTCCTTGATCTGGGAGAACAGATCATCCAGAGACATCTTGGACTTGGTCTCTTCCAGAAGCTTCATCTTATTCTGGGAAATGAAGGTCTCCGCGAAGTTACGCGCTTCTTTTTCCGTTGCGCATCCCACGAAGATCTCCCCGGCCTTGGGTACGTCGTTGAGACCCAGGATCTCCACCGGTTTGGAGGGGCCTGCCTCCTTCACGCGCCTTCCCTTGTCGTCCATCATCGCACGGACTTTTCCGTGGGCGGAGCCTGCCGCGATGGCGTCTCCCACATGAAGGGTTCCTTTTTGTACAAGGACCGTCGCCACAGAACCCTTGCCCTTATCCAACTGGGCCTCAATCACAAGTCCTCTGGCCTCACGTTTCGGATTGGCTTTGAGCTCCAGCACCTCAGCCGTCAGAAGGATCATTTCCAGCAGGTCGGAGATTCCCTCTCCGGTGTGCGCAGATACCGGTACAAAGACCGTACTTCCGCCCCAGTCCTCGGCGATCAGTTCGTATTCCGTCAGTTCCTGTTTTACACGCTCTACATTGGCGCTTGGCTTATCGATCTTATTAATCGCTACAATGATCTCGATCCCCGCCGCTTTGGCATGGTTGATGGCCTCTACGGTCTGGGGCATCACGCCATCGTCCGCAGCCACCACAAGGATCGCGATATCTGTAGAATTGGCGCCCCGCATACGCATGGCGGTAAACGCCTCGTGTCCCGGCGTATCTAAAAATGTGATCTTCTCTCCGTTGACATCCACCACGTACGCGCCGATATGCTGCGTGATGCCGCCTGCTTCCCGGTCGATCACGTTGGTATGGCGGATGGCGTCGAGAAGGGACGTCTTACCATGGTCAACGTGGCCCATAACGCAGACAACCGGAGGACGTTTTTCCATGGTGTTTTCATCTTCCTCTTCCTCTTTGAGAAGCTCCTCGATCACATCCACCACTTCTTCCTTTTCACACAGAACGTCAAATTCCATTGCGATCTCTTCCGCCGTATCATAGTCGATCTCCTGATTTACGGTTACGACCTTTCCCTGCATAAAGAGTTTCTTCACGATCACGGAGGGAACGATCTTCATCTTATCCGCAAGTTCTTTGATGGTCAGAGAAACCGGAAGGATGATCTGTTTGATCTCCTCCACAGGCGTAGCCTTCTGCTGTGGCTTTTTCGTTTCCGTAAGGGGTTTCTGCTTCTTGCCCTTCTTACCCTTGTTTTCAAATTCCGAATCCCGGAGTTCTTTTTTCTTATAATCTTTTTCTTTGTCTTTTCCTTTATTGCGCTGGTTCTTCTGCTGCTCTACCATTGGTGTGGGGATTGCATCCCGGTCATCCCTGCGCGCTCCCGGCCTTCCTGCCGGACGCTGTCCGCCGCCGAAACGGTCTCCCTGACCTCCCTGAGAGCGTCCGCCGAAGCGGTCTCCCTGGCCGCCCTGGGAACGTCCGCCGAAACGGTCTCCCTGGGGACCTCCCTGAGAGCGTCCGCCGAAGCGGTCTCCCTGAGAACCTCCCTGGGAACGTCCGCCGAAACGATCTCCCTGAGGCCCTCCCTGGGAGCGTCCGCCGAAGCGGTCTCCCTGGGGGCCTCCCTGGGAACGTCCGCCGAAGCGGTCTCCCTGAGAACCTCCCTGGGAACGTCCGCCAAAGCGGTCTCCCTGAGAACCTCCCTGGGAACGTCCGCCGAAGCGATCTCCCTGGGGACGGGAACCATCCCTTCTTCCCGGGCGTCCGCCCTGGCCGTCCCGGTTCATGCGGCCGTTGTCCTGGGAACGTCCGCCCTGGCTGTTTCCATAGCGTCCTCCCTCTCTGCTGCCCTGGGAATGGGCTCCCTGTTCTGCATCCTGCCTTGGACGCTGATTCTGCATATTGCCGCGTGCATTTGCATTCTGGCTGCTTTCCTGTACGTTGCTTTCCTGCGAACGTCTATTTTTCATCTGTTCTTCCCCTGCATTTCCTCTTACTTCCTGCATTCCTTCCTTTTGTACCTGAACCTCCTGAGCACTGCGGACAGCCTGGCCCTGTACCTGCGAATCCGGAGCAGCCTGGGGCTGTACTGCCTTTGTTCCCTGTTCCTCAGAAACCAGATCCGGACGGCCGGATGCTGCCTCCTGCTTCCGCATCGAAGCCTCCCGTGCCTGCAGGGAATCCCCTCCCTGGGGACGTACGCCTGCTGCCTGCTGCCCCTGAGGACGCCCTCCTGCTGACGGGGTGCCCTGAGGACGCGCACCCGCTGACGGTGCACCCTGCAGACGCCGTTCTCCCGGTCCTCCCTGGGGACGTCTCTCTGCACCCGGCGCTCCCTGGGGGCGTCTCTCTGTCCCCTGCTGCCGTCCCTGGGGACGGGCCCCCTGCCGGCCGCCGGACATCCGTCCTGGGTTCTTCGCGTTCTGGGGGCGGAAGATCTGAACGATCTTTTTCTTTTTCGGCGCCTCTTCCTTTGCCTCTGCCTCTTCCTTTGCCTCTGCCGCATCCTCCGGCTTTTCCGACAGGGGCCTATCCGGCCGTGCCGAAGACTCCGGCTTAACCGACGCTTCGGCGGCGCTCTCCGGCGTCCCGCTCTTTACAGCCGTCTCTGCCTGGCCCGCCATACGCCCTCTCCCGGCTGTCTCCGGCTCCGCTTTTTCAGCGGGCCTCACCGGAGTTTTGGGGGTGGACGCCGCAGGTTTTCCCTCCCCGGCTTTTCGTCCGAACTCCCGGCGGATATCCGAAACCACGGATTCCTCCAGTGAATTCATATGGTTTTTTACCTCTACCCTTTTCTTCGCCAGTATATCCAGTAACGCTCTATTCTCTAATCCCAGCTCCTTTGCCAGCTCATGTACTCTCATTTTTCCCATAGTCAAATACTACCTCCTTTATGCAATTGTCTATCGTTCATGTTCAACTGTTTTTGAATCCCGTCCGCAAATCCTTCGTCCAATATCGCCAGAGATGCACGGAATTCTTTTCCCATTGCATGCCCTAAGGTATCTTTATCTCCGTAAATATAAATTGGCACTTCATAATATTCGCACATATTGCAAAATTTTTTCCTGGTATTTTCCGATGAATCCTCTGCCAGGATGACCAATGCGGCCCGACCGGATTTTACTTCCCGCTCCGTCATAAACTCGCCGCTGACCGCTCTTCCCGCTTTGGTAGCCAGGCCGACCAGCGACAGCACTTTATCCTGTTTCAATCTCTTCCATCTCCTTCTCCAGATGTCCATATACTTCCGCAGGGACCGCCTGCTTAAAGGAACGCTCCAGCCCTTTGTTCTTCACTGCCTTCTGAAAACAGTCCCTGGAATAACAAATATATGCCCCCCGGCCGTTTTTCTTTCCGGTGGTATCCAGAACAAAGCCTTCGTCCTCTGTCCTGAGTATCCTCAGCAGCTCCTTTTTCGGTTTCATCTCTCCGCAGCCGACGCATTTGCGCATCGGTATTTTGCGTTTATTCGCCAATCATATCACCTCTCAGACGGATGCAGCTTTCTGTCAAGATCATTGCTCCGTTTCCACAAATTCAATTTCCGGAACTTCCTCCTCGTATTCCCTCTCTGTCTCTTCTATATCCGCTTCTGCCCCGGCGGAAGCTTCTTCTTCGTAACTGTCTTCGTAGCCGGCGGGAGCTTCTTCATATCCTGCAGACGCCTCGTCTCCGTAGCCGTCCCCGTATCCGGCAGAAATGTCCTCATATCCGGTGCCGCCTTCTCCGTAATCCGCGCCGTTTCCGTCGTCCTCATATTCGTCATAGGGCTCATATTCCCCCACATAGCCGTCTTCATCCATCATTTCCATCTGATCCATGTAATCCGCCGGCAGTTCTCCCGACTCGATGGCCTGCGTCTCGCTCTTGATGTCGATCTTATATCCGGTCAGCCTTGCCGCCAGCCTTGCGTTCTGCCCCTCCTTGCCGATGGCCAGGGAGAGCTGATAGTCCGGCACGATGACGCTGGCCGCCTTCTCGTCCGGGTCGGCCATAACGGAGATGACCTTGGCCGGGCTTAAGGCGTTCTCAATCAGAAGCGCTGGGTTGTCGCTCCAGTTGATGATGTCGATCTTTTCCCCCCGCAGCTCACTGACCACCGCGTTGACACGGGAACCGTTCAGACCTACGCAGGCGCCCACCGGATCTACCTTGTCGTCGTTGGACCAGACGGCCATCTTGGTACGGGAGCCTGCCTCCCTGGCAATGCTCTTGATCTCCACCGTCCCGTCGCTAACCTCTGTCACCTCCGCCTCGAACAGGCGCTTCACCAGCTCCGGATGGGTACGGGACACCAGGATCTTGGGCCCCTTGGGCGTATTCTTCACTTCCACGATGTAGAGCTTGATGCGCTCCGTGGGCTGGAATACTTCTCCCTTGACCTGCTCGTTTTCCGTCAGCATGGCGTCCGCCCTGCCCAGGTTGATACTGATATTCTTTCCGACATATCTCTGGACGATACCGGTCACGATATCCCGCTCTTTTTCAAAATACTGGTCAAAGACCACTTTGCGTTCTTCCTCGCGGATCTTCTGCAGGATCAGGTTCTTGGCATTCTGGGTGGCGATTCTGCCGAAGGACTTGGACTCCACCCGGATCTGCGCCACATCTCCAAGCTGCAGGCTGGAATCAATCTGCTCCGCTTCCTCCAGGCTGATCTCCAGCGCCGGGTCCATCACCTCATCCACCACTTCCTTTTCCGCAAATACAGCGTAGTCGCAGGTCTCCCTGTTCATAATGACCTTGATATTATCGGAGGTCCCAAAGTGGTTCTTGCACGCACTGATCAGAGAATTTTCAATGGCATCCATCATGGTATCTTTACTGATATTCTTTTCCTGTTCAAGAATTGTCAACGCTTCCAGTAGCTCTGTGTTCATTTTCTTTACTTCCTTTCTATCACAATGTATCGTCCTCTGCCCCAGTCCGTTCTCAGAAATCCAGCGCAAGACGGATCAATGCGATCTCGCTCCTTTGGAATATCTGCTCTGCGTCATCCTCGTAGGCAATGGTCACGGTATTTTTATCAAATGCTTTTAGGGCCCCTTCAAATTCCTTCTGTCCGTCGATGGGCCGGTAGGTGCGGATCTCCACGTCCTCCCCCAGGCTCCTCTGGAAATCCTTCTCTTTCTTTAAAGGCCTCCCCAGCCCCGGAGAGCTCACCTCAAAGATATAACTGTCCTCAATATAATCTTTTTCATCCAGAATATCCGAGAACCTCCGGCTGACTGCCTCGCAGTCGTCCACCGTGATTCCCCCCGGCTTGTCGATATAAGCCCTCAGATACCAGGTTCCGGCTTCTTTTACATATTCCACATCCACCAGCTCAAATCCGGCTTCCGACACGATCGGCTCCAAAAGCTCTTCTGTCCTGCTCTCATACTCTTCTCGTCTTGACACGCTGTAACTTCCTTTCCTGCAAAATGGTTTTCTCCAACAAAGAAGAGTGAACTTTCGTCCACTCTTCCGCCGGGTTCCTTATGTAACTGTCGTCAAGTATACCACTATTTCCCGGTAAAATCAACCTTTTTCTCAAATAATGCGCATTGCTGCATTATTTCGGCTCTGATTTTTTCCTTATATTCAAGAAGATAAAAAGGGCCGCCAGAACCAGATTGACAATAAAAACAATCACGCTTCCTTCTATCCCGCAAACTCCGCCGGATAAAAGTTCGTTTCCGGTAAAAGTCGTAATCAGCAGGCTTGGATAGTCATCGGCAAGCGATACGCCGCCTAAAATCAATGCGCCAATTCCATTCCATAAAAAATGCATGACAATGGGCGCTATAATAGAACCGCTGTATTCAAGGACCGCCGTCATGAGCAGGCTCATCGTAAGAACATTGAATACGGGAATGATACCCGCTTCAAATGCCCAGCCGTGCAGCGCTGTGAAAATACCTGTTGTAACAACCGCGGCGGCAGCTATATTGTGTTTTTGCCTGAGCATTTGATACAGATAGCCCCGAACAAGAAGCTCCTGCATAATGACATTCAAAAATGCCGCGAGCATCCAGACAGAGAACCATTTTATCGAGTTCATTCCTCCAAAGTGGATGCACTTTGCCATGTACATGATCCAAACAGGAACCGCAAGCCAAACAACCCCTGTGACAGTTCCCAGCAGGATTCCTTTGACGGGATGATCTAATAAATGTAATTTTACCTGTTTCTTTTCCACAAACCAGAAAATGAACGTAAAAACGAGAATCGCCAATAACGGCATAATTTCTGCCCACAATCTCCAAACAGCAGGTTCCTCCGAAGAGGATAACGGCAGTATCGAAGCTATGATTACCCAACCCAGAAAGAAGCCCGCGGACTTTATCACTGTAATTCCAATTTTTTTCAAAATGAATCCCTCCCGAAATTCTGATTGTCTCATTGTCAACAGCTCCTATTATATGCTTTCAAAACTCGAAATGCAATAGCTTTGGCTTTGTGCTTTCCTTGCACCCTGCTGCAAGGCATCCGGCCAGTAAAATAGCGGTTGCGTGCATCCAGCCCCTCGCCGTCAGGCGACTTTTCAATGGGCTGGATGCGTTACAGTTCGCGGCCGGTTGGGCCGTGAACTGTAACACGCCGAGGACGGGGTTTTTGACCTTTCATGAAAAACTGCTTTACAAGAAGGCAAAACTGCGCCATAATATAGCAAGGCAAAAACGCTGTTTTTGCGCATTTGTGTGAAGTGACTGTGAATACTCACATTGTTCTGAAAGGGATGGTGCAGCATATGATAAAATTAGTGGCAAGTGATCTGGACGGGACTCTGCTTCAGAACGGAGCTCAGGAACTGACTCCCCGCGCCCTGGATCTGGTTCGGAGACTGACGGAAAAAGGCATTGTGTTCGTCGCTTCCAGCGGACGCCAGTATGATAATGAAGTAAATCTTTTTAAGCCTGTGAAGGATCAGATCTCTTATATCGCGGAAAACGGCTCGATCTGCATTCACAAAGGAAATGTAATCTCCCGTACAGTGATCGCCCCGGAGCTGATCCGCCGGATCATCGACGAAGTGAAAAAGGACGGGAAGTTTGAGATCGTAGTGTCCCGGGAAGACGCCTGCTTTATCGAGAACCATGACCCGGACTTTGTAAACCATATTGTCCATGTCATGAAAAATACAACGCAGATCGTGGAGGATGTCCGGAACGTGGAGGGGCCGATCTTAAAGATCGCCATCTGCAATATGAAGGACGGCCCCCACATCATAGACAAATATCTCCACCATCTGAAGGCAAAGTTCAGCTCGGAGATCAAAGTGGTGACTTCCGGAAATATCTGGATTGATTTTATTGCTCCCGGAACCAACAAGGGAACCGCCCTGTTGAAGCTCCTGGATGTGCTGCAGATCCGGCCCGAGGAATGTATGGCGTTCGGCGACCAGTACAACGATGTGGAGATGCTGCAGACCGTGGGAACCAGCTATGCCATGTCCAACTCTGCGCCGGGTATCTCTTACTATTCCACCTATGTGACGGACTCCGTGGAGGATGTGCTCGAAGACCTGCTCGCAGCTCAGGAATAAGCGAAAAAGGAACTGCTCCAACGCAGGACATATCCTGTGCTTGGAGCAGTTGAAACGTAAGAAGGGGGCTGTCGTGAAATCCACTTTTTTCTAATATGTTCCATTCCAAATAGCCTGAAACCCTGCCTTGGAATTTCTCTCTTTCTCATACACATAAGAACTTGCGTAGCCCGGCTCCTGTCTTGCTACATAGCCTGCAAAAGTCTCCTCCCATGGCCGCATAATCTCCTGAAATCTTTCCACTGCCGCATCATAAGTACTTTTATCATTCGGATCAATCTTAGAAAATGCCTCTGTAATCTCGGAAATCATCTTCGTATTGGAAGCAACCGGCTGCGTTCTGGTTCCGCCAATATAATACCCTTCCCACATGGGATTTTGTTTATCCGCCGCTGCCAGATCTAAAAGGAGCTTTGAATTTTCCAGCTTCCTGTCTATCTTCTTTTCTACCGCTTCACTTAAAACCTTTACCTGATCTTCCGTCAGGCCCAGACCTGATTTATGTACATAGGCCCTCGCAATCCCTATGTTGGCATAAGTATTATAGGTACCCGAACCTCCGGCATCTAAAAAATTGTCGATGTACTCTCCCGTCTTCTGCATATTCATCAATTCTTTCCACGTCACTTCTATTCCGCCTGCGAAAAGTTTTGTTTTCAGATTATCAGGAGTATTGGCGATTCCCTTCGAAATATTCTCCTTCATCTCGTTCACAAGGGCGTTCAGTCCCCCTACCGTACTCCGATCCGTGTGCAGAGTGGTTCGAATTTTACTTCCAAATGCAGCAGAATATGCCGTGAATTCATCTTCACTGATCTGCCTCTTTGCATATTGTTCAAACACTCCGAAATACTGTTCCGTATTTCTCAAATAATGCCTATCTTCTGTATGCACCACCTTAATGCCGCCTGGTTGGTATGTGTTTGCCAATGAAACAGCATCTTCACTTTGCACATATGTAATTTCCCAACCGTCTAATCTTTTTCCTTCTGACAGCTTCACCCCCGTCAGCGCTCCCTTGCTTCCCTCATCTTGTAATGGTTGAATGGATTGCCGCTCTGCCTTTTCCGCTGTCTCCCCTATATTTTCTCCGATGTCTGAGAGAAGTTCATTGGATTTCTGCTCTAAATCAGCAAGCTGACCTTCCTTCCCCGTAATCATTTCCTTACTTGTCTCTTCAGATGGATCATGCAGCTGATCCAGTTCAATCTCCGATTTCAAAACACGCGCTTCCCCATCGACCCTTGCCTTGACGGAACTAACCATCTCTGCTTTCTGCAAGCCTGAGGATAACTCCATTACATTTGCAAGCCTTTCATTTTCAAGCTCCTGTTCTGTCTTCGGTTCGTCTTTCTTTTTCTTCTCAGCCTGCTTCTCCATTTCCTTGGTCATAGCTTTGGAAATCTGATCCTCTATATCTTTAAGCTGTTTTTCATAGACCTCTAACTGGGATTGAATGGACTCCATCGACTTTCCCTCTTTTTTAGCAGAACTGATCAGAGAATCCTTCTGTTCCATGATATTCATTTTCTGTTTCATAAGCGTCTCAATGAGACTTTCCCTCTTTCCCTGGGGTGAGATAAAAGCCATATCCTTATGTCCTTTCTCTGCCGAAGCATCCCAAACCTTCCCAGTTTTCTGTACAGCACTTTGATTCATACGGTATACGTTAAAAATTTGGTTTTGTACTATGGGGTTCAAATTCAGTTTCATAATCATAGTCTCCTTCCTTGAATGACCAACTTATGACATCATGGCATCTGTTTCACAAGTGCGATCCAAAAATTATTTTCGCTGTTACTATAAGGTATCTGTAAAATTTCTTCTTTTCCACGGTAATCCACTTCCACGCAGTTTCCTCCTGAACCCATTTTCGGAATTTTAGAATATCCACCAAATCCAAGCCAGAACTGTTTTCCCTCTACTCCATATTTCTCCAGAAGCCGGTCCATGGCCACCCTATGAATCAAAACACGTGAATCATCCCATGATAATGCATGGGCATATTCCTCACTGTCCAGAATGACGATGGGGTCTTTGTTATTCTCTTTCACTACGATATAATTCTCTTCCACATAACGCGGATAAGAGCTATGTATGACCAGAAAGAACACCCCGGCAAGCATCATGATGCCAGCGACGCCCCATGCCACTACTGCCGGCTTTGGATACGGCCGAAAGGCGGAAACCTTTAAAATCCGCTGCCGCAGCTCTCCATAATCTCCTTCTCCCGCAAAAGCCACGGCTGCCCCTCCTCCCTCTGCGCCAGATTTTCCGTTTCCTAAAATCTGAATACTTTTTAAAAGTAACATACCATAATCATACGCACTCTGCCCGCTTTTCTGAATGGTGATACGATCACAGATCTCCTCAAAATCCTGCTGAAAATATTTCCTGCATATACCAAAAAATACATTCGGCCACAACAGGATCTGCAGCAGATCCCATAACAGATAGTACCACAAATGCCCCAGCCGGATGTGGTTATTTTCATGCATCAAGATGACTTCCAGTTCTTCTTTTTCCAGCTCCTTTTGCATTACCTCCGGCACCACAATATCCGGGCAAAACAAACCTGCCGTAAACGGAGTTGCCGCCAGCTTATTGATCCTCACTTCCTGCCCGCAAATTTGAACACGCTCCATTTGTTTCACAAATTTGACAAGCCTTTTCCTGCCTGAAAACAAAAAAACCGCGCAAACTATCATCCCAAACAGATATCCATATCTAACCCACCAGCAATTCATACATGGTATATTCCAACAATCCAGCAGACGTCGAAAAAGGTCTTCCTCATAAATGATTTTAAGCTTACCCAGAAATGGGGTAAGCAATAATAATCCCCATGACATCCCTTTTAAAAATATATTTTTTTTGAATAAAATCTCTCTTAGAAGAAAAATCAGCGGAAACAGAAAAAAAGAAATCAGGGCACATTGACCGAGCAACACGCCAAAATATGCAGTCGTGAAATCCAATGTCTTTAACATCAGGCTGTCTGTCATTTGCCTTGGCCTTCCTTCTCCCTGCCTGTTTCTGAAAACCTGCAGGCTTCTAAAATACTCTTCAGTTCCTCTGCCTGTTCTTCTGTCAATGTGACATTTTTCAACAATGCTGCGGCAGCATTCGCATGACTTCCTGAAAAATAACTGTCTGCAAATCTGTTACTCTTCTCTTTCAGGCATTCATCTCTGGATTTTAACGGGGTGTAAATATAAACCCTTGCATCATTTTCATCTACCACATAATCCAAAAGCCGTTTCTGGCATAATCGGTTCATCAAGACCCGTACCATTCTAGGCGTCATATCTGTATTACCTGCAAGTCTGCGTATAATCTCTGAAGACGTCAGGGGAACGCCGCTATCCCAAAATGCTTCCATGATCTGCCATTCGCTCTCGCTGGGCGTTGTTTCTCTCTTTGACATATAATTTCACCTCCCTAGGAACGAATTTGACACAATTGCCGATAAACCGTCAACTGCCTCTTTTATTGTACCGCTGTATATCCCGATATTATATATATCGGTTAACACATGTTGTTAGTTAACACTTGTTATTAATTTTCCAAAAGAATTTCTCCTTAAACCGGCTTCTATTATAAATACATTTTTTCCAAAGGAAATAGCTTCCTTATTCCCAGTTTCTTTGGTACGTTCCTTTTCCTGTTGAAATGTTCAGCAGCACATTCAAAAAAAACCGCTGTCCCACTTTTTCTGTCAGCATCGCACCATCATATTTTTCCGCCACCGATTTGATATTGGAAAGCCCGATTCCCGCTGGAGGCAGCGGTTCATCTAAACAGGTGTTTTCAAATGCCAGCATATAGAAATCGCCCTGCCGCTCTCCGCTAATACGAATTGACTTTACTCCCTCGGTCAACCGGCACGCATTGATTGCATTATCCAAAGCGTTTGCAAAAATCACGCACAGATCAAAATCTTCTATCCCACAGGGCCTTGGCAGTAACAGAGAAATCTCTGCTGTAATTTCCTTTGCCAGTCCCAATTTTTCACTCAACAAAATATCCACTACCGGATTGCCGGTTTGGTATGGAAAAGACAGGGAAGTTGAAACCGTTTTCATCTTGTTCAGGTATGCTTTGCTTTCATCCAGTTCTCCATGATTTAACAGCCCATTAAGTACAGACAAGTGATTTGCAATATCATGGCGAAATGCCTTCGTTTGTTCGTAACGCATTTGTGCCTCGGCAATATAGTTTTTTTGCGCTTGGGTTGCCTGCTCCAAAGATCGTAACGCCGCCTGCGTTTGAAAGCTGTGACAGATGTGTTGGTAGGCATACAGTGTGCAAAGCAACGCGGCCAGCCCCAGGATTTGCATGACGAATAACGCACTGTGTTTTCCGATCTCCCCTAACGAAATGTAGGAGGGTAAGACGGTATATGAAGTTTGCAGAATATACAGTTCAGCAGCAAAGAAAAACAATCCGGGAAATAGCAGCAAACCGACATACGGCATTTGAGGATCTTCTGTCAGAGATAGAAATTTCAATACCGCACCGCAGCAACAGGCGCAGACTGCAAAGACGGACAGCGTTGCTAAAAGAAGTAACGGATACAGCAGTTTTTTCCCGACCATACGGGAGAATAGTATTGCCTCTACCGAGTTGACGATACCGAAAGAAAGCTGAGAAATATAAACTGCCAAAATTGCAGCGGCCCAGGATACAAATCGCCGGTTTTGCAAAGCCAGACGGCTCACGCTGTATAGTAGAAGCAGCTCCGCACCGACGGGCAGCACATCGTGAAAGTCGAATGTAGTGAAAAACCATTGTATGGTACAGAGCAGAAAAAAGTAGATCACGAAGTGCCATATTTTCTGTTTCTTCCCGGTCAGACGGCTGACAAACGCAATGTGCACTGCACTTAGCCCAAGCAGGCAAAGACCGTCAAGGCATAGGCTGAAATAGTCCATATCAAAAATCCCTCTCTTTCATATAACGCAAAAGAGCCTGCGTTAAATCTCGCTCACGCAATCTGGAAACAGGGATTTTATCGCCCTGTGACAGCATGACCTGTCCGGCATTGCATCCGCGGACATACTCAAGATTGACGAGATAACTTCTGTGACACCTGAAAAACCGCCTGTCAAGGCGCTGTTCCATATCTTCCAGCTTGTCATAGTAGTCAACGATTTTTCCGTCATTTTTGTGGATATAAATTTTTCGGCCTTGTACCTCGCAGTATAAAATCTGTTCCAACAAAATGACCTCGCAGGAAGTTCCTCGCTGTATAACAATGCTTTTGGCCTCTTTCGACTGTAAAGATATGATTACCCTGTCCATGGTCCTCTTGAAATGACCGCTATCCAATGGTTTGATTAAATAATCGAACGCCTCCACTTCAAAGGCATCAAAAACGTACTCTTTCAAAACGGTCACAAAAATCAATATACTATGATTTTTCCTTTGGCGGAGCATTTTAGCGGTTTCCATCCCGTTTAGATATTCCATTTGAATATCGAGGAAAATCACATCAAAATCACAGCCGTTTTCCAAAAGAGACCGACCGTTTGAAAAGCTGTTGACACAGTACGAAGTGAGCCCCTTTTCTTGCATATATTGTGAAAGTTGATTTGTAATCTCCTGTGCCATAACCGGCTCATCATCACAAATTGCGAATTTTATCATTTTCATCACCACGTTTCTTAACAGAATAACAGATATGGGATAAAAGAACAATCCCATTGTATCGAAATGGTCCTGATTTGTAATAAAATGTATCGGTAGAATCTTCGTCTCTCAAAGTCACACAATACAGGCGGCGGCTTTGACCGTATTTCAAAACCGCCGCTGTCATATACTCTTCTTAACTTTACTTAAACAAAGGTTCCACGCAGCCAAACCGGCAAAGCGCATGGAAAAGTGAAAAAAGATGCCTGGGGCAGACATTCCGTATCTACACGATGGCCTCCACCAGCACCTTATCTCCCACAGCAACTTCTTTGACGCCGATTTCTTTTCTTTTATTAAACTGAAATGTCACCATATACCCTGTTTTCAAATGGTAATGCTCCAGATAATCTGACAATTGCCGTTCCCCCTCCGCATGTCTTGCAGGTCCATACCAGACCTTGGTTTCGATGATAAAACGCTCTCCATGATAGTCCACAATCAAATCCGTTCGTTCTCTGTTTCTTGTCTCGGCTTCCACATAGCAGTTCCCCTGCCCGTTAATTACAGGCTTTAAAAACAGCATAAAATACCGCCGTCCGTCATCTTCATAAAATTTCTCTCCCAGATCCCCGTAGAGGTCATCAAAGTGTATCACAAACCGCTCTATGACCCTCTTCATATTCAACCGTCCGTTTTCTATAAAGAGGTTTTTGTCTTTCCATGCGGCATCGCAGATCCCCTCCCGCTGCATTTCCGGGGATACAAGGAAAAAATTATACAGCAATGTTTCGAATATCCGGTTCGCGATTTGTACCAGATTGTCCCTTATTTTTACAAAGCCAAACATCAGAGCAGCTTCAATCGACCGTACTCCGATTACATAGGAGATTTCTTTTCCCTGGAAGAGAAGGCTTCGGAGCATCGAATCCAACTCTGGATAGTCCTCTAACTTATGGAGCAGCGAATCAAACAACGTGTTTGGTTCAGATAATAAAATACGGACCGCCTTCAAAAATCCATCTTCCGTCCACGCGCTCTGCCTGTCTGGAAATAATTCATCACCGGCAACCCTTTCATCCATAAGTTTACAAAGCCTGGATACCAGATACGGATACCCTGATGTATAATCATGAAGCAGCCCCGCGATCTGACAGATGTCCATATTGGTATGATGGTCCTTCTCGTATTCGTTCAGCATTCCGATAATATCTTTTACCGAAAAACTCATATCTATCAGGAAATCTGCCGCAATATCGTATGGTACAAGTACCATACGATCCCGCGTACAGTCGCCAAGTAAAAGCTTGCTTTTACTTGGCTCGTTGCCTTCGCGAGTATTCCACGGACTATTGACCTTCTGTTCCTCATCAGAACGGATTTTTCTCTTTATGCTTTTCACATCATAAATCCCGGCAAGGATCACAGAGTGGAAAGCCGCAACACTCTTCCTGTTGATATAATATCCACGAAGCTGTGCAAGAAAATCCAGGAAAACCTGGTTGTTCGAAGCACTGTCCACCTCATCGACAAGCAGGATGACCGGTTTGGGGGCCTCTCTGCAGATATCGCTTAAAAATTCAAATAGCTCCAGAAGTTCCAGTTCTGTTTTATGTTTTTTAAGCTCTTCCTTTAAGGGCATAGTCTGTCTGGGATTAATCCTTGCATCTCTTTCCAACGCCCGAATAAAATGTCTGGCAAAAGCAACGGAAAAAACATTTTCGTCTTTAAATTTTGCCGCACCCAGCATTTGAAAATCCAGACTCACCACGATATAATCCTTTTTTAAAAATGCCCCCAATGCCTGGAGTGTCGTTGTCTTTCCATATTGTCTGGCCCGGTTGATGGTAAAATACTGACCAGCGTCTACCATTTCTTTTATCTTTTGAAGGCGTTCTGTAATATCGACCATGTAATGCAGATCAGGCTGGCAGTCTGCGTTAACGTTGAACATTTTGTCAATTTCCATCTTAATCACCTGTTCCTCTCAAAAATACGATCGTATATCCCCGGTCTGTTTTCAGGCGGCCTGCATGGCGCCTCCAAAGAACCAGTAAAACCGGCTCTCTTTTTTCCTAGTATACAGGCTTTCACAGAAAAATACAACAAACTCATTGCAGTTCCTTTCCTTCTGCGCCCTGCTCAGACGTGCGCCGCAGCGGCATACAGGCCGCAAGTACAAACCGATCCCCCTGCGCCTTTGCCTCCAGCGACCCGCCGTATCTGGCCGCGATTTCCCGCATACCGGGGATTCCGAATCCGTGCCTGCCGCTGTCCGGCTTTGTGGTTTTCAGCCGGCCGTCAATCTCCCCGCCAAACCCGTTTACCACCTTGAGCATGAACATCCCCTTATCGCACCGGCACCGCAGGGAGATCTTTTGATCCTCTGCCGAAACGGCGGCGCGTATGGCATTGTCCAGGGCATTTCCGATCAGGGAGCACAAATCGATGTCCGCAATGGAAATCCTCTCTTCCAGCAAAATCCGAAAATCGTAGTCCAGCCCTTTTTGCAGGATCAGATCCACTTTGGAACAGAGGAGCGCATTGACCGCCTCATTTTCACAGAAGCGCGCCTTCTGCCCCGGCTGCACTTCCCCCAGCAGGCCGTCCAGATACGCGGCAGCCTCCCCCGGCTTGCCCCCTGCAAGCAATCCCCGGAGGGTAAACAGATGATTCTTCATATCATGACGGACATGCCGGATTCGGGTTTCCTCCTGCCTAAGGCTCTCGTAATAGTCTTCCCGCAGTTCCAAAAGATGCACAGCCCTCTCCATCTGCTCATAATCCGCAAGTGCGGAAACCGCAGCCAGGATGGTGAAGGACGTCAGAAACACAGAAGGCAGAATGACCAGCCCCATCGCCCAGATCTGGACATACGCGGGATCACCGAAGCGTTCGCTCATACCCAGGGTGACCAGCGCGGCCAAAGTCCCCAGCGGCATCAGCGAAAACCAGAAAAGAATCTTCCAGAGCCGCTTCGGCAGATACACCCATTTCTCCGGCAGTTTCCTTTTCAGATAAAAAAAGATCAGGATATAAGAGACGCACCTGCATCCGTCAAAAACCATTCTGGAGCTGCTCGTGTATGGCCCGACACCTTCCAGGTAGGTGCCGAAAAAGGCGCTGAGGGACATTTCCAGACAGAAGAACGTAAACACCGTACAGAGACGCCCATATCTGTTTCCCTGCGTACAGAGCATAACCGTCCCGATAAAGGGAGGGGCGGTCAGGAGCAGATTTTCATCTCCCAGCCAGATGGGCATGAAGCTGCTGATGCCAAACGCGGCGAACAGGACCAGTTTGCAGATCCAGTTCTGCCGCGGCTGTATATAACAGACAAATAACCGGTAAATGCAGAATCCGCCGAGCAGGATACAGACCATACTGTAAAGCCACTCCAACATCCCCCGGGGTTCTATGATATAAACAGATTCCATGTTCAGTCCTCCAACGCCGCATACGTGAGTGCCATCATGGCCGATTCCCTGCAGGAGCGGCTCACAGGCAGCACGGCATCTCCGATATGGACCTCCGCTGCTGAAACCTCCTCCACTGCCGGGGCATACACAAGATATCTCTGATGAATCCGAACAAACTGTCTTCCAAGCCGGGACGCCACATGATCCAGTTTGTCGTAAAATACATATTCCCTCTCCGCTGTCACGCAGGTAACCATTCTCCGTTCCGAATAAAAATAGAGAATCTTTTTATAAGGAATCCGGTAGGTCACCTCCCCGTATTTGCAAAAAAACGTACTGTTTTCATTCTGGTACAGCTTCGCCAGAATACGGTCCGCAATGGGTTCCAACTGAGGTTTTTTCACCGGCTTCATGAGATAGGCCAGCGCCCCCACGGAGTACCCGTCAAAAACCCGGTCCGAGTAGCTGGTGACAAAGACCAGCTCCAGCCGGTCGTCCGCTTTCCGTATCCTCTGGGCCGTTTCCATCCCGTCCATACCTGTCATTTTGATGTCCAGAAACAGGACGTCCAATTCCCCTCTGTGGGCCGAAAGCCAGCGCAGCGCCCGTTCCCCGGAAGAAAATTCCACAGTCGTACTCATAAGCCCCCTGCCCTCAAAAATCTGCTCCAGCGCGGCACGAAGCATCAGCCTGGCATCATAGATATCGTCACATATTCCGATCCGGATCACGATCATCCCCTCCTTTGTCTGCCTGTCGCACAAAACAT
The DNA here is from genome assembly GCF_003885045.1 of Schaedlerella arabinosiphila. Lineage (GTDB taxonomy): Bacteria > Bacillota > Clostridia > Lachnospirales > Lachnospiraceae > Schaedlerella > Schaedlerella arabinosiphila. The sequence goes on from NZ_RHJS01000002.1 coordinate 2,197,301, forward strand.
CCATTTCCCGTTTCAGGCAATTCTATCTTACCATAAATCCGAATTTGTATAAAACCAAACTTTACATGAAACCTGCCGTTTTTGATGAAATTGCCACTCCCCCTGCAGACATTGACCTGTCCTGTGCCATAAATGACATGCCCTTTTGAAATGAAACCGCCTTTGTGCTACGCTTCCCTGCAGAAAGGAAGTGATATTTATGCTGCAGGTTTTAAAACTGCAAAAAAGTTATGGTGCAGGCAATACCATCTATCCCGTCCTCAAAGGGGTCTCTTTCACGGTTATGGACGGGGAATTTGCGGCGGTCATGGGAAGCTCCGGCTCCGGAAAGACCACCCTTTTGAACTGCATCTCCCGGTATATACCGATTGATTCCGGAAAGGTGAAGCTGGGGGATACAGACTTAAGCCTTTTGGACGAAACACAGATCGCAAGAGTCCGCAGCCGGGAACTGGGCTTTGTATTCCAGGATTTTCTCCTTCTGGACGGGCTGACGGTGAGGCAGAACATCCTCCTCCCGGCCATCATCGGCAATACCATATCCGATGCCGCCGAGGAACAGGCGGACCATCTGTGCACCATTTTCGGAATCGAAAAAATCTGTGAAAAATACCCTGCGGAAATCTCAGGCGGCGAGAAACAGCGCACCGCGGTTGCCAGGGCCCTGATCAACCACCCTCAGCTCATTCTTGCGGATGAGCCCACCGGGAATCTGGATTCCAAGTCCGCCAGAGCCGTAATCGACACGTTTCTCCAGGCCAGGGATTCCCTGTCCGCCACCATTTTCATGGTCACACACGATTCGTTTGCGGCCAGCTTCTGCGACAAGGTCATCATATTACAGGATGGACTGGTCTGGAAGGAATTATTACGGGACGGAAGAGAACGGCGCGCGTTCCAGGACGAACTGCTGAATGCGATAAGGGAGATGGGAAGGTGATACGAAATGAACACATTTTCTGAAGTCTATAAAACGCTGAGGAGACAGAACCGGAAACAATACCTGCTGCTGTTCGGCTGCCTGTTTTTTTCCGCCCTGCTGATCTCCTCCTATATCTCCATGATGTACTCGCCCACGATCCTCACCGTTTTGCCGGAAGGCGGAGACAGCCGGAAGCAGGTGATGATGATCTTCGTTCTGACCGCCATCGGATGCATGGTCTTTTCCCTGTACGCGGCCGGCCTGTTCTTCCGGCAGCGATCCAAAGACACCGGGATCTTTCTGGCCCTCGGGGCAGACAGAAGGCTTCTGGCCATGCAGGTCTTAAAGGAAATGTGCCTGCTCCTGGCCCTATCCTGCATCTGCGGCATTGTACTGAGCATCCCCTTTACCAGGGGCCTGTGGACGTTATTCCGGCTGCTGGTTGTAGACACGGAAGAAATGACGCTGTTTTTAGATCCCCGGGCTTTTGTCTTTACACTGGCATTTTCCCTGATGATCCTCTTCCTGCTGCTGTTCACAGGATACCGTTCCATCCAGAGGATCAGCGTCATTGACATCATCCACGAAAGCCACAGGTCAGAACCCATCCGCAGCGTGCCGAAAAGCTATGGGAAGCTTGGGATTGCCCTCCTGTGCGCAGGTGTTTTTCTCGGATACCAGGGCCCTTCGTTTTTCATGTCCGTCTTCCACTGGAATCCGCCGGGCGCTCTGTCGGCTCTCTTATATCTTCCGGCCCTGACCGGCCTGTACATGATCCTTCTGCATACGGTCGTAAACGGATGGAGGCAGAGTACGCACCGCTATAAAAACCTGGTGTCCGACAGCCAGATGAAATTCCAGGGCCGGCAGACCGTGCAGACCCTTCTGGTCATGAGCATACTGATCGCAGGCGCTTATTTCGCGTCCTTCTATACCCCCGTCACAGGGACGGGCTCCGCTGCGGAGTACAGCTTAAGGCAGACAGACTTTCTCTACCGCTTCCGGATGGACCAGAAGATTCCTCGAAAACCGGAAGTACAAACACTGGCAGGCAGGTATGATGTAGAGATCACGGATTGGACCGATATCCCGGCAATCCGGCTGGGAGTGGACGGAATGGACAGAATCTGGACCCAGCAGGCCGTGGGCATGACGGAGGAACTCCGGTACCGAAGGCTGCTGTGTTCGGCGCTGTTTCTGCCGGAGTCGGCATACGCCAGCTATACCGGGGACGCGCCGGGGCTAAAGCCTGGAACACTGGGCGCGGTTTTCCGCGGGGACGCAAATCCGGACTCCTACAGTTCCCGCGATGTGTCACTGGTCACCAATACACTGTCGGGGCAGACCATGAAGGTCGATTCCATCGTCCCCTTAAAGCATGACACCCTTTTCGGATACTATGTGATGAACGACGAAGATTTTCTGTCCATGGAAACGGGCCTGAGTGAGGAATGGAAGGAAATGTTGTGCCTGTTTAACGTAACGGACTGGGAAAACAGCTATGATTTTGCCAAGGCTCTGTTTTATGACATTACAGACCATTCCGATCAAAACGTAGAGCTCTACCGAAGCTGGGACCCGGTCGTAAAGCAGATTGACGATCACGAAAAAGGCTTTTATTTTCTCGACCCGGAGCATATAGAGGATCACGGATTCGAAAAAATTGATTATAACGAGCGGGACAGTTCTGCGTTCCGGCTGAACTGGGAATATATGCCCAAGTTCCGGATTCTGGACAAACAGGATTTTTTGAAGACATTGGCTGTCTATTTCATGCTTTTCATTTTTATAGCCATTGTATGTTTCGCAGCCGTGTTTGTCATCGCCTTTACCAGGACTATGACCATCGTGCTGTCCGGAAGGCTGGTCTATGAAGACCTGCGGCGTCTGGGCGCCTCCGATCCCTATCTGTATCATACGGTAAGGGATCAGGCAAAACGCGTCTTTCTCACACCGGCAGTCGTGGGCACCAGCGCCATCTATTGCTTTTTTGCCATGATCCTGTATCTCAATGATCAGAGCTTTAGCCCCAGCGAGCTGACCGCTCTGTGGATCTGCGCCCTGGTGGCCGTCCCGGTCTCCCTGCTGTATTATGGAATCTACAGGGTCACGCTGCGCAAGGCGTGCCGGGTATTGGATATCCGCTGTAAAAAAGACTGAAACAGGGGGATTCGGTAAGTAGGTAAGTCCCTTACGGGGCTTACCCCTCTCAGAACCGGACGTGCAGCTTTCCCGCATCCGGCTCCCTGCAAAGCTAATACATCTACAACTATCCGTATATACTTACATAGATACGTGGTCGGACGAGTGGGAATTGTCGCATCAATTCCTTATATCCTTCCTTTGTATAGCTTCTTCTCTGGCTTCTTCTATTCAGCCAGTAGAATAACCGGAACCATACTACATTATAGAATGAGTTCAGGCTTCTTGAATTGTCAGTAATTCCGTAGTAATGATAGTAACCAGTTAAGATTTCATTCAGCTTCTTTACTATCTGGTTTATGCGTAGAAATCTCATATCTCTTATCGTAGCATTTATTTCCTTGCTTTTCTTTGCTAGCTTTTTCTTACTGGTCTTCCTCTTCACTCTGAACTTTCCCGTTCTTCCATGCGAACAGTAATGCGTGAATCCGAGGAATGTAAAGGTCTCCGGTTTCCCGTCTCCACGTTCTTTCCGGTTCCTTTCTGCAAATCGGCCGAATTCTATCAGCCTCGTCTTTTTCTCCTCCATTTCCAGTCCAAAGTGCATCATTCTGCGCTTTAAATATTCATAGAACATCTCTGCGTCTGTTTTGTATTGAAAGCAGACTACAAAATCATCCGCATATACCACCAGCCCTGCGTACCCTTTCATGATCGGCTGCATTTTCTCCTTGAACCACCACACCAGTACATAGTGCATATATATGTTTGCGATTACTGGTGAGCAGACCGAACCCTGTCCGGCTCCTTCCTCTGTCTCTTCATATCTGTAATCTTCCATGATTCCGGCTTTTAACATCCGGCGTACCAGCCTGATGATATTTGGGTCTTTTATTCTTGATTCTATGAACTTTATTATCCATTCATGGTCCAAGTGGTCGAAAAATCCTTTTACATCCGCATCCAATACCCAGTTTGTCTTTTCTTTTTCCAGCATTCCGTTCAGCTTTCTTAATGCCTTATGACAGCTTCTCCCTGGTCGGAATCCCATCATTTCATCATAGAAATGCGGCTCGAACACTGCTTCCAGTACTCGTCTCAATGCTTCCTGCACCAGTTTGTCTTCATAGCAATAGATACTGAGCGGCCGTGTCTTTCCGTTTTCTTTCGGTATCTCCACTCTTTTTGCTGGCTTGGGCTTGTACGCTTTCTTCTTAAGCTTTTCCTCTAATTCTTCCAGATTTTCCTCCAGCCTTGCCCCGTATTCCTCTTTGGTTATCCCATCGGTTCCTACTGCTTTCTTTCCGTCCATTTCCTTGTGGCACTCTTTTAATAATTCCTTATTTATCAAATGCCCTATGGACGTAAATACCATGTCTGGATGTTCGCCTGATAGTTGTGATATTCTCGCCAATTTCGTTTCCATAGCTCCTCCTGTCTCTGCGTACAGTCTATGTTTCCTCTTTGATATGACTTTGCATGGCTAGCCTGCGAGGACAGGCATTTCTCGACTTCCACTGTATGTTTTACCGTGTACTATTCGGCCATCCGACTTCTGCTGACCATTTGCGGTTCTCCCTTCGACAGTTGTTCCGCATACCAGATGTACGCAACTCATCTGGAACCAGACAGACCTCCTCCAGTTGACTTGAAATCCTTGATTGCATGACCAACCTCAAAACTCCGGGGAAGCAACTGTATTCTCGCTCTTAGTGACTACAGTTATGTTGCTTTCAGTGTATAGGAGCACCTCTGCCTTCCCACTTTCATTTTCATATCGAAGCTATGTGCAGTTATGCCCTGCAATCTCGCTGTCTACGCTTAGCAGACAACATCTCTGCTGTCTACCCAAGACTCGCTTGGTGCGGTATAGCTTGTACCTTACACCGTAGGACTTTCACCCACCGAATTCCAAGCCCTTAGCTGGGCGCACGGTAAGTAGGTAAGTCCCTTGCGGGGCTTACCCCTCTCAGAACCGGACGTGCAGCTTTCCCGCATCCGGCTCCCTGCAAAGCTAATACATCTACAACTATCCGTATATACTGACATAGATACGTGGTCGGACGAGTGGGAATTGTCTCATCAATTCCTTATATCCTTCCTTTGTATAGCTTCTTCTCTGGCTTCTTCTATTCAGCCAGTAGAATAACCTGAACCATACTACATTATAAAATGAGTTCAGGCTTCTTGAATTGTCAGTAATTCCGTAGTAATGATAGTAACCAGTTAAGATTTCATTCAGCTTCTTTACTATCTGGTTTATGCGTAGGAATCTCATATCTCTTATCGTAGCATTTATTTCCTTGCTTTTCTTTGCTAGCTTTTTCTTACTGGTCTTCCTCTTCACTCTGAACTTTCCCGTTCTTCCATGCGAACAGTAATGCGTGAATCCGAGGAATGTAAAGGTCTCCGGTTTCCCGTCTCCACGTTCTTTCCGGTTCCTTTCTGCAAATCGGCCGAATTCTATCAGCCTCGTCTTTTTCTCCTCCATTTCCAGTCCAAAGTGCATCATTCTGCGCTTTAAATATTCATAGAACATCTCTGCGTCTGTTTTGTATTGAAAGCAGACTACAAAATCATCCGCATATACCACCAACCCTGCGTACCCTTTCATGATCGGCTGCATTTTCTCCTTGAACCACCACACCAGTACATAGTGCATATATATGTTTGCGATTACTGGTGAGCAGACCGAACCCTGTCCGGCTCCTTCCTCTGTCTCTTCATATCTGTAATCTTCCATGATTCCGGCTTTTAACATCCGGCGTACCAGCCTGATGATATTTGGGTCTTTAATTCTTGATTCTATGAACTTTATTATCCATTCATGGTCCAAGTGGTCGAAAAATCCTTTTACATCCGCATCCAATACCCAGTTTGTCTTTTCTTTTTCCAGCATTCCGTTCAGCTTTCTTAATGCCTTATGACAGCTTCTCCCTGGTCGGAATCCCATCATTTCATCATAGAAATGCGGTTCGAACACTGCTTCCAGTACTCGTCTCAATGCTTCCTGCACCAGTTTGTCTTCATAGCAATAGATACTGAGCGGCCGTGTCTTTCCGTTTTCTTTCGGTATCTCCACTCTTTTTGCTGGCTTGGGCTTGTATGCTTTCTTCTTAAGCTTTTCCTCTAATTCTTCCAGATTTTCCTCCAGCCTTGCCCCGTATTCCTCTTTGGTTATCCCATCGGTTCCTACTGCTTTCTTTCCGTCCATTTCCTTGTGGCACTCTTTTAATAATTCCTTATTTATCAAATGCCCTATGGACGTAAATACCATGTCTGGATGTTCGCCTGATAGTTGTGATATTCTCGCCAATTTCGTTTCCATAGCTCCTCCTGTCTCTGCGTACAGTCTATGTTTCCTCCTTGATATGACTTTGCATGGCTAGCCTGCGAGGACAGGCATTTCTCGACTTCCACTGTATGTTTTACCGTGTACTATTCGGCCATCCGACTTCTGCTGGCCATTTGCGGTTCTCCCTTCGACAGTTGTTCCGCATACCTGATGTACGCAACTCATCTGGAACCAGACAGACCTCCTCCAGTTGACTTGAAATCCTTGATTGCATGACCAACCTCAAAACTCCGGGGAAGCAACTGTATTCTCGCTCTTAGTGACTACAGTTATGTTGCTTTCAGTGTATAGGAGCACCTCTGCCTTCCCACTTTCATTTTCATATCGAAGCTATGTGCAGTTATGCCCTGCAATCTCGCTGTCTACGCTTAGCAGACAGCATCTCTGCTGTCCACCCAAGACTCGCTTGGTGCGGTATAGCTTGTACCTTACACCGTAGGACTTTCACCCACCGAATTCCAAGCCCTTAGCTGGGCGCACCCTATATAGAAAAAAAAAAAAAAAACGGCAGGAACCGGGAAATTTGTTTTGGTTCCTGCCGTATCTTTTTATCTTCTATCCGCATATGGAAAAACTTCCAGGGCTTTAGCTCTCCTAGGACAGGCCGAACTTCATCCTGGCCGCCACGGCCAGATACTGGGCGGTGGCCTCCACCCCCATGGTGTTGCTGTCGATCAGGATGTCCTTATATTCCTTGTCTTCCGCCAGGTATCCGGAATACTCCAGGGAGTAGGAATCCCGCATCTCATCGATCTCACGCAGGGCCTTGCGGCTGTCCTCCTCCGTGCGCCCAAGCACTTCCATACAGTATTGAAGCCTTGCCTTATACTCTGCAAAGATGTAGATATGCAGGGCGTTCTCTTCCTCGGAAAGTATATAGTCCGAACAGCGCCCGACTACCACGCAGCTTCCCTTCTTCACCACACGTTTCATAAATTCCGACTGCACCTCGAAGATCTCGTCCTGGGTACTGCTGCTGTTTCTTGCCATCGCAAACGGAATCCGGGTGGCCGGCTGGGGCTGGCGCACGGCCGTCTCCTCTTCCCTCTCCACCACATCCTCCGGGATCGACAGCTCCTCCGCGGCCTCCTGAATCATCTCGCCGTCATAGCAGGGAACCCCCAGGATCTCGCTCAGGCGCTTTGCAATCTCGCGTCCATGGCTGGCAAACTGTCTGTTCACGGTAATCACAAATCGGTCCATCTATGTTCCTCCATTCTTCACTCCTAAATACGCTTGCTGAAACCCCGCTGTATATTTTACAACATTCCCGGAAAAATCACAAGAACAAAGTGAATACAAGCTACATGACAGCCCCCGTAATCATAAATCCCGCAATCGCCAGCACGCACGCGATGACATTATAAGGAAGCTGGGACAGGGCATGCTCCATGCTGTCGATTCCCGCGCTCTGGGCCGCCAGAAGGGTGGCGTCCGAATAGAAGCAGGCATGGCTGCCGAAGGTTCCCCCGGAGATCACCGCCGCCATGATCAGCACAGGATTTGCCCCGATCACAGAACCCAGCGGGAATACGATGGGGGTAATGATGGAACTCATGCCCCAGTCCGAGCCGGTGGTAAACGCAAGAACCGCCCCCAGCGCAAACACCATGGCTGGAAATATGGCCGGAAACAGGAGGGGCTCGGTTTTTTCCACAATATACTCCGTCATGCCCATTTTCCCGCAGATGTCCTTCAATACAAAGGTCACCAGGAGCATGGTCAGTACCGGCAGCATATCGCTGAACCCCTGGATGGTGTTGTTCATAAATTCATCCACCGTAAGGACTTTACGGGGAACATAGAGTACAAAGCAGACCACCAGCGCCACCACCACAGACACCAGGATATCCCCGGTTGCCACCGCCAGCCCTACCAGCACTCCCATGGGGATCAGGAAGTACCAGATATTGCCGTCCGTATCCTGGTCATACACCGTCGCGTGGTTGAACTTCCGGCTGAAGTCCGAATACACCTTTCCCGTCTCCTCCACTCTCCGAAACGCCTTCTTCATGGGCCCCAGCTTCGGCATGGCCCCGACTGCGAACAAAAAGACAAAGGCCAGCGTGATAATCGGGTAAAAGCAGAAGGGGACTGCTTTCAGATAGGCCGCCATGGGAGAAGTCACCCCCATCGCCTTCACACTCTCCTGCTCGAAAAACAGGTTGGCATAGAATACCGCCCAGGTGGAAATCGGCAGGAGCACGCATACAGGCGCCCCGGTGGAATTGAGCACATAGGCCAGCGATTCTCTGGGGAGCTTCCTGTCATCGTAGATCTTCTTCATGCAGGCTCCGATGGACAGCACGTTCAGGTAATCATCCACAAAGATCAGGATTCCCATGATATATGTGGTGAGAAACGTTTTTTTGTCGCTGCTGCATATTTTCGCCAGGTATTTGGAAAAGCCGAAGCTCCCTCTGGAGGCCGTAAGCTGCGCGATCAGCGCGCCGAACAGCAGGCACACCAGAAAAACCCAGACCTCCTCCGCAAGCATTTCCTGTAATACCACGCACCACTGCGCAAGGAAATTCCCCTGAAAGGCAAAAAATGCAGCCACAAGGGAGCCCAGCAGCATACACTCCACCGTTCTCCTTGTCTTGATTGCCCCTATAATAATACAGACAGTTATTATGATTGCGATTAATCCTTGATCCATAGGCTTCTCCAATCGTCTTTTATGAATCCCGGCATCTTCCCTTGCAGACCCCGGTCGTTTCGAAAATGCAGAAAAGGGCGTATCGGGAAAAAATGTTTTGTTTTTCCGGGACGCCCTTTCGTAAATACATATTTTTAAGGAATTATGGTTAAGTCATGTCAGCAGTTCCAAACCAATTCATAAGCCGTACAGCTTCCGCGCTTTTGTTTATGCGAATGTGATCACTGTTCCGGTCTTTCCTTCCAGCGCATCGATGGCCTTGTCCAGACTGGTGATGATGGCTTTCTTATTGGGATAGGTGCGGGCAAATTTCATGGCAGCTTCTACCTTCGGAAGCATGCTTCCCGGTGCGAACTGGCCTTCCTCTACATACTGCGCCGCCTCTGCAAGGCTCATGTGATCCAGGTTCTTCTGATCCGGCTTGCCCCAGTTGATGGCAACCTTCTCCACCTCGGTCAGGATCATCAGCGTATCTGCATCTACCTGCTCTGCCAGCAGTTCCGCCGCAAAGTCTTTGTCAATGACAGCCGCAACGCCTTCCAGGGTTCCGTTCATCTTTTCCACAACCGGAATCCCGCCGCCTCCGCAGGAGATTACGATGGAGGAATCCCACAGGTTCTTGATGGCTTCAATCTCTACGATCCTCTTCGGAATCGGAGAAGCAACCACTCTTCTCCAGCCTCTGCCTGCATCCTCTTTCATCGAATATCCCTTCTCTTCCTGCAGGGATTTCGCCTCTTCCTCTGTGTAGAAGGGGCCGATGGGTTTTGTCGGATTGGTAAATCCGGGATCTTTTTCATCTACGATCATCTGGGTCGCAACCGTCAGTACAGGATAATTGATGTTGCGTGTATTCAGCGCATAGCGCAGCGCCTGCTGGATGTGGTATCCGATATAGCCCTGGCTCATAGCGCCGCATACGTCAAAGGGCATAGCCGGGGTCACATCCTTTGCGGTCTCCGATGCAAGCAGGATTCTTCCTACCTGAGGCCCGTTGCCGTGTACGATGGCTACCTCATATCCCTGGGAGCAGATATCCGCGATCCTCTCACAGGTATTCTTTACGACTTCAAGCTGTCCCTCTGCTGTCGGTGCACTGTTCTTTGATTGAAGGGCATTTCCGCCCAATGCGATTACAATCTTGGACATTTGATTCACCTCTAACTGTTTTTTCTATTTCAATGGATTAGTTGATTCCTCTGTCAGCCATGAACTTCTCAAGACGCTCTTTTGCCGCTGCGATCTGAAGCTCTGACGCTGCTTCTTCTCTCTGATACTGTGTCAGGTATACCAGAAGTCCTCTCATTGCCGTCAGACGGTTTCCAGCCTCATCCCAGCAAAGTGAAGAATCAGAATCCGCAACTTCGTCTGTCACATCCTCGCCTCTGGTTGCCGGCAGGCAGTGCATGAACTTGCATCCGATGTTTCCAAGGCTCATCAGTTCTCTGTTTACCTGGTAGTCGCCGAATACGCGTACACGCTCTTCCTTTGGCATCTCGTTTTCATACAGGCCGTACCATACGTCTGTGTAGATGAAGTCAGCGCCCTTTACATCCTCTCTGTTGTCAGAGGTCAGGAAGGTTGCTCCGCTTTCCTTGCAGTTCTCTTCGATCTTAGCCAGGCATGCTGCGCTGGGGCTGTCCTGAAGCTGATGTCCCTTCGGTCCGTAGTGTACGAACTTCATGCCCAGCTTTGTGGTGATCATTGCCAGGGATGCGCAAACCTGTGTCGCGTCGCCTACGAATACCACCTTGCAGTCTTCCAGTTTCTTTCCTCTCGGCAGGTTCTCTACGATGGTGCAGAGGTCGCCGATTTCCTGGGTCGGATGGTTGTAATCGGACATTCCGTTGAGTACCGGGATGGAACATGCGCTTGCCAAGTCTACAACTGTCTTATGCTCAATTACACGTGCCATCACTACATCGATCAACTGGGACAGTACCTTACCTGTATCGCCGATGGTCTCGTGTCCGCCTAACTGGATCATGCCAGGTCCAAGGTACTGTGCGTGTCCGCCCAGCTGTTCCATAGCAGTCTCAAAGGATACACGAGTTCTTGTGGAGGACTGCTGGAAGATCATTCCCAGTGTCTTGCCCTTCATGAGCGGCGGATTGTAACCTGCCTTGATGCTCTTCTTGATCTCCAGGGAAAGGTGGATAATGTCAAGCAGTTCTTCCTTTGTGAAATCCATTGTGTCGATGAAGTGTCTTACGCCATTTGCATACATAATTGTAATCTCCTTTTTCTTTTAAATTTATTATTTTTTTAATTGGTATCTGTATGATGTTTCCATTGCCGCGGGCAGGCCTGCCCGCGGGCCTTGTCATATATTCAGGTTGATTAAGCCTTCGGCTGCTGCTGTGTGATACAGTGGATGTTTCCGCCGCCATAAGCAACTTCTGTTGTCTGCACGCCTACGATCTTGCGGTCCGGATAGATTTCCTGCATCTGTTTTACTGCAAGCTCATCATTCTCATCGCCGTACTGGGGCAGGATGATGGCTCCGTTTACGATCAGGTAATTCAGATAAGAAGCGATGGAAATCTCGCCTTCTTCACGCGGAATTGCGCCCTCTGAATAATCGATCGTGTCTGCGTCCTTCAAGTAGCAGGGCTCTTTGGTCATGCACAGTTTATGTACTTTGAGCTTGCGTCCCTTTGCGTCTGTCTGCTCGCACAGGAACTTATAAGCATCCTGCGCCTGCTGATAGAACGGATGGTTCTCATCGTCTGTATAAATACATACAACCTCACCAGGAGCGACAAAGCAAGCCACGTCGTCGATATGTCCGTTGGTCTCATACGGATCGATTCCGTCTTTTACCCAGATTACTTTCTCTGCATTCAGATAATCTTTGAGGATCTGCTCTAATTCCGCCTTGCTCTTGTCCGGATTTCTGCTTTCATGGAGCAGGCACATCTCTGTTGTGAGAACTGTTCCCTCTCCGTCTGTATGGATGGAGCCGCCTTCCAGGACGATTCCCGGCCTGTAGCTGTCAGCGCCTGCAATCTCACACATCTTGCGTGCGATCATAGCATCCTGATCCCATGGGAAGTAAAGTCCGTCGATCAATCCGCCGTAAGCGTTGAAATCCCAGTCAACCGCTCTTAAGCCGCCCTTGTCATTGATCAGGAACGTAGCGCCTGTATCACGAATCCAGGAATCGTCGTTGGTCATTTCGATGATGCTGATATTATCGGTTCCTCCCAGACGCGCAATTGCATTCTCATACTGTGCAGGAGGTACACACATCTTCACCGGTTCAAATTCCGCGATTGCTTTTGCTACGTTGCAGTAAGCTACCTGCGCAGGCTTTGCGCCCTGACGCCAGTTGTCGTTTCTCCATGGCCACAGCATCCATATGCATTCCTGCTCTTCAAATTCTCCCGGCATACGATAGCCGTCCTGCTTCGGAGTGGTTCCTTCAATTCTCTTTGCCATTTTTTTTCATCCTTTCTTTTATTTATATATTTTTAAGTCCTTGTGCGGGACTTATTTGCACTTAGCAATTCTTCTTTGACTCCCCGCGCCGCGCGGCACATGACACGGCACGGGACCAAATATCAGCTATACTTCATTTTTTTTGCACCAGGCAGCCTCTTAAGGGCCGCTTACGTGCGGTTTGTTTTACTCTTTGCCCTTCATCCGGATGATGATTTCACCGAGTACGATGAAAATGATCGCTCCGATGGTGATCGGAAGTGTTGCTGAAAGCGTATCCGGATCAAAGGACAGTGGAACTGCCGTAAAGATGATGGATACGATGATCAGGATCATCGGGATGTATGCCAGCAGTGTCAATCCGATTCCGCTTCCGGGAACACGGAACGGTCTCTCCGTATCCGGATCCTCCTTGCGGAGTTTCAAAAATCCCGGGAATACCGGAATGTATGACATCAAGAACATTACCAGGTTCAGTGCGAAGAAGCTCCAGAACAAATCCTGGTTCGGGATAAACGGCGCTGCAACGACTACGATAGAAGCAACCACTGCTGTCGTCATGATCCCGCCTACCGGCATGTTGTTCTTCGGATCTCTTTTTGCGAAGATCGCAGGCATGTCTCCATTCTCTGCCGCTGCCGCTGCACCTTCGTGAACGCCTGTTGACCAGGAGATCATATTTCCAAACAGGGTCAGGCCGAATAAAACTGCCACCGCGGAGATGAAGATTCCGCCTTCCTTGCCTGTCAGAAGCATAAACGCATCGATCATTCCGCTGTCGGTGCTGACCTCAGATGTAGGAATCGCCGCTCCGATCCCAAACGCGGAGAACATATAGATGGCCGCAATCGCGATACCGCCTATTACAATCGCCTGGGGGATCTGCTTCTTCGGGTCTTCCATATCATCGGACATGGTACAGATTACTTCAAATCCAAGCATATTGAAGATGATAACGGAGATGAAGGATAAGCTGTCCAGGTCGAAAGAAGGCAGCAGATTGGAAAATGTAATCGGATTTGCCATGCCGTTTTTCGCAATTCCCATCACTCCGAAGATACCAACGCCGATTGCCAGGATCACCTTGATCGCCGCGGAACCGTTCAGAATCCACACCGCATCTGCGGTAGGAGTCCGAGCGATCAGTGCTACGATCCATACAAATGCAAGTTCTATAATGATGGCTGCAATGGTATTTAACTCTTTCCCGGTAATCACCGCGTATAAGTCCGGAAACATAACTGCAAGTGATGCTGTCCACAGCGGGAAGTTGATCCAGTAGTACCAGGATACTCTTGCCCCCATCCTGTGGCCGTATGCCGCGGATACCCAGTCATAAAGTCCGCCTCCATTATCATAGGTCGTTCCCATCTCCGAGGAGATCAATCCATATGGAAGCAGGAATAATATGATCATGAAGATCCACCAGAAGTACTGTGAGTTGCCGATCGCCGCTACAGGAGCAGCCGCTTCTGCTACGAATACAACACAGATGACTGTGAGTATGCAGCTCAGCATACTAAATTTTTTCTTTTCGCCCATTTGCCAAGCTCCTTTCTCTTTCGGAACTCTTCTATAATAATAAGGAAGATTCTGCGGTATGCCCATTTTATTAAATCCGCTCATTTCCTCTATATACTTATGAAGCGTTCCTCATTCCTTATTTAGTTGTAAATGTGCCGCGGGCATTTGCAATGCCCTTTAGTGCGCAGCCCCTTCTTAATCATTTCCGTCTTTCCTGAAATAGAAAAGCGGCTGCTTTGTTTCACCGCTTGGTGCGGTTGTTATGATGGTATTCTAGCACGTAAAAAACAGGTTTAAAATAGCCCTTTTGGGTTAGTTTTTTTATTTATTTTGTGAATATCACATATAAACTCTTCTAAACTTTTGTGCAATTTGCACATTTCAAAATCAGTCCCGTGCCATTCTCTTGAAAAAAGGATTTACTCTCTTTTTCTTTTCTGCTATACTAAGGTCATGCCCATTGCCAGAATATTTTAAAAAGGTGGCATTTCACTATGGAAGTCTTATTATTGATCTACAACTTATTGCTGCAGATCTTATATTGCATCCCCGTGGTTTATGCATGGATACTTTTCCAGCATACAAGGAACTATTTGTATCTGTATATTACAGGCTTATTTTTCTTCTATTCCGTTGAGAACGTGATCATATTCATCACAGAATTTGATAGCACGTTCGCAAAATTTTATGACACGACGTTCATGTCCGTCCCCACGGCGCGGACAATTATTTTTGTTGCCGTTCTTCTGTTTCTGCTCCTGATTACAGCCTCCATCTTAAAGGAAACCGTCAATTATCTCTTGCTGTCCCTCCTGGGCCTTATCACCCTCTACATGCTGTTTATCCCCATGATGAAGGACAGCGCCATGAAGGTGTTTATTTATTATACGCCCTGTCAGATTTTTTCGTTTTTAATCGGTATCTATGGAATGAGACGGCTGAAATCGCACCCGGAACACTATGACGAAACACTCAGGAAGCGATTTCACCGGGCTTTTTTCTGGACTGCCGTATTCTCGATCCTGATCATTGTGGAAGACTGGATCGTCATATTCAATTTTGATAATTATGGGGTCACCGGCATCCGTATCACAAACCGAAGCTTTACCGAAAACCTGATGAGCATCTACTTCGTATATACTGCGCTGCGCATCTTAGGGCCCTATCTGCGTTCTTTCATGGTGTCCTCTGCCGGAAATGCCCAAACCCAGGCGGTTTTGGCCCAGGACATGCCGTCCGGACAGGATGCCGATACAGGACCGGGGGCAGATTCTTCAGAATACGTACCAGACGGAGCATCCAATGGGCCCGCCCCAGCGGAACCCTCTGCACAAATTCAGGAGCCGCCGCTGGATGCCGGCTTTCGCTCTCCGGGTGCATCCCCGGAAGACGCCTTCTCTGAGAGGGCAGACTATTCCAAGTTCTATCTGTTCAGCAGGGACTACCAGCTCACGCCAAGGGAGCAGCACATCCTGCAGCTTCTGCTGGATAATAAGACGAATGTGGAGATTGCGGACGACCTGTGCATTTCCATCGGCACCGCCAAGGCGCATGTGCACAATATCTTTGCCAAGGTAGAGGTGAAGAAACGGCAGCAGCTTTTAGACGTGTATGAGAAATTCGGATAACCGCTTTTTTTCCGTCCGGTACGGCGCAGCAGCCTGCGCCGTACCATTTACTGTATTTTCATATCAAATCAGATCTTTTCTTTCCGCATTGCTGACGGACAGTACCGCAAACACAAAGGAAACGGCTGTCAGAATCATTGGAAACACCGCATTGGCCGACATCGTAAAATCTCCCACATTGGCCTGGGTCAGAAAAATCAGTAAAAACGAGGTGACCACCGCCGCCTTCGAAGATTTCGCAGCCAGCCCCACAAACAGCGCAATAAAGCTCATACTTACGATTGTCACGGATTTTAGGATCAGTTGGATATAAAACGCCAGGCTGCCCATGTCAAAATCAATGGCAAACGAGGACTGCATGGATCTTGCCCCGAAAAACACCCACAGATAGATCGCCAGCTTTGTCAGCGTCAGCGCCAGAAAGTTGAAGATCCAGACCGCGATCATCTGGGACGCCAGTATCTTCTGCCGTTTGATGGGATAGGAAAACATCACAGCCCCCTGTCTCCTTCCAATCCCAAAAGAAAACAGCAATATTCTCTATTAATACCTTTTTATCTTTTTATACATGATCAGCCAATTCTTTTTGCAGTTTCCTGATATTTCTTCTGATTTTTCTGCATATCCCGTAATTTTCCGGTATATAGCTGATAATACATCCCCTTTTTTGCCAGCAGACTATCATGGTTTCCCCGTTCCACGATACGCCCATGATCCAATACCATGATCACATTCGAATTTTTGATCGTGGAAAGCCTGTGGGCAATCACAAATACTGTTCTTCCCTGCATTAACTGATCCATACCTTCCTGTACGATTTTCTCCGTCCGTGTGTCGATACTAGAAGTCGCTTCGTCCAGTATCAATACCGGAGGATCCGCCACTGCTACTCTGGCAATCGCCAGGAGCTGGCGCTGTCCTTGAGAAAGGCTTCCGCCGCTGCCCTTCAGAACGGTTTGATACCCTTCCGGCAGTTTCATGATAAAATCATGGGCATTTGCCAGTTTCGCGGCCCTTATCACTTCTTCTTCCGTGGCGTTTAACTTTCCGTACCGGATATTATCCATTACTGTTCCTGTAAATAAATGTGTATCCTGCAGGACAATTCCAAGGGAATGCCGCAGGTCTTCCTTCCGGATCTTGTTAATGTTGATCCCGTCATACCGGATCTTGCCGTCCTGGATATCATAAAATCGGTTCAGCAGGTTGGTGATCGTTGTTTTTCCGGCCCCCGTCGCTCCTACAAAGGCTACCTTCTGCCCCGGCCTTGCAAAAATCTCAATATCATGCAGAACCTCTTTGTCTTCCGTATAACCAAAGTCCACATGGTCAAAGACCACATCTCCCTGCATGGGCTGATAGGTGGTGGTGCCATCCGCTTTGTGATAATGCTTCCAGGCCCAGATCCCTGTTCTGCCTGAAACCTCCAGCAGGCTTCCCTGCTCGTCATAGCGGGCATTTACCAGCTTTACATATCCATCGTCTTTTTCCGGTTCTTCATCCAAAAGGCCAAAGATCCTCTCTGCTCCCGCAATCGCCATGATGATAGAATTCAGCTGCTGGGAAAGCTGGGAGATCGGCTGGTTGAAGGAACGTGAAAACTGCAGGAAGGAGGCCAGCGTTCCAAGGGTCATGCGGCCGCCAAAGATGGACAGGCACGCACCCGCCATTGCGATCACCGCATAGCTGACATAGCCAAGATTCCCGAGTACCGGCATCAGGATACTGGCATACCGGTTGGCATTGTTGGCACTGTCGCGCAGCTTATCATTCAATTCCCTGAATTCCTGTATACTGGCTTCTTCATGGCAAAACACCTTCACTACTTTCTGTCCTTCCATCATTTCCTCTATATAGCCATTCAGGTTGCCTACGTCTGTCTGCTGTTTTACAAAATAATATCCGCTTTTTGAGGATATAGTCTTCGTCGCAAATACCATGCAGATGACCATCACCACCGTGATCAGTGTCAGCGGCCGGCTTAAGGCCAGCATGGAAAGGAATACACCCACAATCGTGATCACTGCGGACAGCATCTGCGGTATACTCTGGCTGATCACCTGCCGCAGTGTATCCGTGTCATTGGTGTAGATGCTCATGATATCCCCATGGGATTTTGTATCAAAATAGCGAATCGGCAGATGCTCCATATGGCGGAACAAGTCATCCCTTACAGCCTTTAACATTCCCTGTGACACATAGATCATGACGAAGTTATACGCCCATGTGCAGAACACGCCGATGTAGTAGACTGCCGCCATTACAAGCAATGCCCGAAAAAGAGGCGCCAGGTCGGGCTGTCTCTGATTTACAAACGGCAGGATATAATCATCAATCAGATTCCTCATGAACAGGGTGCCGCCGATATTTGCAGCGGTGCTGACCACAATACAGAATGCCACCAACAGGCACTGCCATTTATACTGTTTCAGGATATATACGATCAGACGATTTAAGGTTGCGCCCATATTTTTTTATTCCCTGCCTTCATGATTGCCGCCCTCCTTTGTCTGTGACTCATAAATTTCCCTGTAAATCTGGCTGATTGCCAGCAGTTCTTCATGTGTGCCTTCAGCGTCTATCCGGCCGTTATCAAATACCAGGATTCTGTCTGCGTCCTGGATGGATGAAATCCTCTGGGCTATGATGATCTTTGTAGTATCCGGTATCTGCTCCCGGAATGCTTTACGGATCAGCGCATCTGTCCTGGTATCCACAGCGCTCGTGGAGTCATCAAGGATGAGGATTTTCGGCTTCTTCAAAAGCGCCCGGGCAATGCAGAGCCTCTGTTTCTGCCCACCGGATAGATTCGCCCCGCCCCGTTCAATATATGTGTCATATCCCGCTGGGAAATCCCGGATGAATTCGTCTGCCTGGGCAAGCCGACAGGCATTTATGAGCTCTTCATCCGTTGCGTCTTCTTTTCCCCACCGCAGATTTTCCTTGATAGTTCCAGAGAACAGTACATTTTTCTGAAGAACCATGGCCACATTGTCCCGCAGGCTGGACAGGTCATAATCCTTCACAGGGACTCCGCCAACCCGTACCTCGCCCCTTGTAACATCATACAGCCTTGGGATCAATGCGGCAAAGGAGGACTTTGCACTCCCGGTGCCGCCGAGTACGCCAATAATTTCTCCCGGCCTGATATGGATGCTCACATCACTGATCACTTCTTTTCCGGAATTAGACGGATATGCAAAACCTGCCTGGTCAAAATCGACAGAACCATCCGCAACCTCTTTGACTGCATGGGGAACATTACATAAATCTGGTTCCTCCTCCAGAACCTCTGAAATCCGCTCCCCTGATGCCCTTGACATAATAAGCATTACAAAAGTCATGGATACCATCATCAGACTGATCAGGATATTGATGACATATGTAAACATACTCATAAGCTGTCCTTCTGTCAAACTTCCCGCAATGATCATTTTTGCGCCCATCCATGAGATCAGCAGGATGCAGGAATACATGGAAAACTGCATGACCGGGGAATTCAGGGCAAGCAGCTTTTCCGCGCTTACAAACAGGCTGCGGATTTTTTCGCTTTCCGTTTCAAACCGCCTGATCTCATAGTCCTCCCGTACAAAGGACTTCACGACCCGCATTCCATTCACATTTTCCTGCACTTTCGCATTCAATTCATCGTATTCATGAAAAACCTTTCTTAAAATTGGGTTTGCCTTCGATGAGATCAAGGCAAGCACGGCTGCCAGAACAATGATCACCACCAGAAAGATCAGCGCAAAGCGCGGATGGATCAGAAATGTCATAACCATCGCGCTGGCCAGCATAATCGGCGCCCTTACACAGATGCGGATCGACATCTGAAACGCCTGCTGTACATTCATCACATCTGTCGTCATCCTGGTCACAAGCCCTGCCGTAGAAAATTTGTCTATGTTGGAGAAAGAAAACATCTGTATCTTTTCATACATAGCCTGCCTCAGATTCATGGCAAAACCGGAGCTGGCGCTGGCCGCCGTCTTTCCGGATTCTACCCCGAAAAATAATGCCAGGCCAGCCATTACGATCATTGCCGCCCCGATCATGCATACCGTTTTGATGCTTTGCCTGGTCAGACCATAATCTATAATCGCTGCCATCATCAAAGGAATAATGACCTCCATGACAACCTCCAAAATGACAAGGATCGGTGTGAGGATGGCATCTTTTTTATAATTCCCGATCTGTTTCAAAAGTGCTTTAAACATAAGCGCCTCCTGTTTTCTTCCAAATAATCATTGAAACACAATTCCTGTTTTATGAAGTCGGATACATCGTTTTGCAGGCATCTTCAATCATGGAAACACACTTTGAGACGCCAAACATGCCACTGTCCAGACACAGATGATAATGGAACGCCTCTCCCCATTTTTTATCCGTATAATACTGGTAATAGCCTCCCCGTCCTGCGTACGACAGACGCCTTGTCAGGTTGGAGAGCATACCGCTCTCCATATGCTCTCCCTTTTCCTCTACGAACTGCTGATGAAAACCGCTTTCCTTTGCCGTCATTTCTATGATTTCTTTATCGTAAAACGGTACATCCAGTTTTTGGGCCAGCTTACTCCCGATCGTATGCCCGCCGCTTCCACACTGTCTGCTTATCGTTATGATCCTTCCCTGCATAAATAGATACCTCCTAAATCTTTTTCCAATATAATTTCAACATGATCAAAGCCGTTATAAAAGCCAGCAGGTCTGCCAGCGGCCCCGCCCACAATGCGCCTTCTACTCCCAATACCATCGGCAGTATGATTGTCGCTGGAAGCAGGTACACGATCTGCCTGGACAGGGAAAGGATCGACGCCTGTACTGGCCTGCCGATAGACTGGAAGAAAACGCCTGTCGCCATCTGCAGGGCATTGATCGGACACGCAAGAAGGAAGATCCGGAAGCATTTCACCGCAAATTCATTGTACAGTTCCGATTCTGATCCAAACAGCCGGACGATGCTCATAGGCGCGAATTGGAACACAAAAAATGCCAGCACTAATACAATGGTTGACACGGTCAGGATCATACGGTACGCCTGCTTTACCCTGTCCTTCTGCCCGCTCCCATAATTGTATCCAAAAATAGGCTGCGCACCGGTCGCCAGTCCAAGCAGGATGGCAGAAACGATCTGATTTACCTTCATGGTAATTCCTATGGTCGTCAAAGGAATTTCCGCGCCGTATTTTGATTCCGCTCCATAGGACACCAGTATGTTATTTGTAATTGCCATGACCAGGACGATGGCAATCTGTGTAATAAAGCTAGACACTCCCAGGCTGCTGACCTTCACCATAGTCTTCCGTGAGATACGGAAACTTTCCTTTTCCAGCCGAATACTCTTAAATTTCCAAATATATGCAAGATACAGAAATGCATTCAGTATCTGTCCGATAATCGTTGCCCAGGCCGCTCCTTTTACGCCCCAATGGAACACAAAAATAAAAATCGGATCAAGGATCATATTCGTAATGCATCCCACAAGCAGTCCCGCCATGCTGTATTTGGGGCTGCCATCCGCGCGGATCATGCCTGCCATTCCAGAGTCAATGGAAGAGAACAGGATCCCATATGAAATGATTCGTCCATAATCCATTGCAAAAGGCAGAATATCTTCTGTCGCGCCGAATAGCACACACAGCGGCTCCAGAAACAATTGGAACAGAACACAGAGAATCATCCCCACAATCGCCATAACTGATATGGAACAACCCACACCTTTGGCCGCTGATCTGTCATCCCCCTCTCCGAGCTTCAGGCTTAAGTATGCCGCAGCGCCGTCACCGATCAGCAGGCTTAATGCAATTGCAATCACTGTCATCGGCATAACAACATTGGTAGCGCCGTTGCCTAAATATCCTACACCCTGCCCGATAAAAATCTGGTCCACAATGTTGTACAAGGCATTGACCACCATAGAAATGATACTCGGTACAGCAAAGGTCAATACCAGCTTTCCAATCCGTTCTGTACCAAGTGGATTCGTTTTTGTTACTGTCGTATCCATTTTAACCTCCTGTTATCTATAATTACTAGCACTCACGTTTATTGAGTGCTGATCTTGCAATACATATTAAACCACACTCGTTCTTGAAAGTGAAGTGAAAATATGGTATTATCAATGATGAAAACGCAATAATAGAGGTGACCCCCATGAATACAGACCAGTTAAAGAGCTTTATCCAGGTTGCCGAAAACCTGAACTTTGCAAGAGCCGCTGAAATTTTAAAGATTACCCAGTCTGCCGTTTCCCGGCAGATTCATTCGCTGGAAGATGAACTGGGGACAAAACTTCTTCACCGTACCACCAGGACAGTTACCCTTACCCCTGCCGGGATCAGCTTTCTGGAAGACGCGAAACATGTTATGGGCAGGTTAAAAATTGCTGAACAGAAACTGCAGCGTCATCAAAGCACAAATCTGCAGGTCTTAACGATCGGCTGTCAGAGTGAGGCTAATCTGGACCTGCTCTGTAAGATACTGAAATCCTGCAGGGAGCAGATACCGGAACTATATCCTTTTTTGAAAGTGATTCCTCACAGATCCATTTTAACTCTCTTCTACCAGGAAGAACTGGATCTGCTGTTTGGCTTCCAGGATGATATCCCAATAAAGAACGATACGGTCTACAAAGAATTATTCCGGATACCACTGTGCTGTATTATTCCCGCCGCGCATCCTTATGCGGCCAGGTCTGGGCTTGCAAAAGAGGAATTGTATCTGGAGAATATGGTTGTCTGCAATTCCTATGCAATTCCTGCCAAAGCCGCGGAAATGCAAAACCAGATTTCACAGCATATCCTGCCTGAATCCACTTATGTATGTGAAAATCTGCAGGTGCTTCTTACTCTTGTCAGGGCAGGGTATGGCTGTTCTGTACTTCCACAGATGAATTTTGTAAATTCTGATATTTGTTCAGTTCCTCTAAAAAGCAGCGAGCCATTATCCTACGGTCTCTTTTATAAAAAAAGTTCACAAAGTCCTTTGATGAAAAAATTCATTTCTATCGTGACGAACACGTCTTACCATTAGCTTTCACAACAAAAAGCGATATTAAAACGCAGTAATTGGTTTTTGTTTAACCTGTTACTATTCAATACCGTAAAAATGTGGGTTGACTTTTTCACGAAAAGATGTTAAATATATCTATGTACTTGTCAGAGGACTTGCAATCAATCTGATTGTTAAAGTGGGATAAGATCCAATGGATTTTATCCCACTTTTTTAAATTTAGGAGGTTTTATGTTATGAATCCCAGAGTAAAACAATTATACCGCTATATCTTTCCGGCTGTAGGAAGCCTGTTTGTCACTTATCTGTATAATGTCGTGGATGGTATTTTCGTAGGTCAGGGAGTTAGTTCAGCTGCTTTAGGCGCTGTCAATATTGGTGTTCCATTCATTACATTCGCTGTAGCCATTGTCGCAATGTTCCCCATGGGTGGTGCCACTATTATTGCCATCAGAATGGGACGAGATGACAAGGATGGGGCAAATCAAGCTTTCATGTCTGCCCTGACACTGACGATCCTGACAGCAGTTGCCCTGACAATCATGGGAACTGTTTTTTCACAGCAGATTGTGGATTTAAGTGGGGCCCGTGATTTGGGGGATGAAATGCGCAGGATGTCAGCGGACTATCTTTTTTACTATTCCGCTTTCTCACTACCCATGCTGATGAGTAGCTGCCTTTCTGTTTTTGTCCGGAATGATGGTTCACCTACTTTGTCTTTTGTTGGTATGTGTGTAGGAGCAGTATCAAATATCTTTCTTGACTGGCTTTTTATTTTTCCGCTTCAGATGGGTGTGGTTGGGGCTGCTGTTGCTTCCGGGCTTGGACAGGTTTTTTCACTTTTGGTATTGCTTTCCCATTTCATCCGAAAACATGGTGATCTTAGGATTGGGCGTTTTACAATACAACCTGCGCTGATTAGAAAAATCTGCAAGCGCGGCGCTCCTGAAGCAGTCACACAGCTTACCACCCCGGTTACTGCATTATGCTACAATTTAGTCCTTGCCGCTCTAATCGGTGGAATTGGCGTGTCCACCTACAGTGTGCTAAGTTTTATCTATTCTCTGGCAAATGCAATCCTCTCCGGCGTAGCACAGGGATTACAGCCGCTTTGGGGAAACAGCTATGGAAAACAGGATACCGCCGAAATGCATTTTTATTTTCGATGCGGAATGATTATAAATTTTTCATTATCTGTTTTTATTTTTGCAATTTTAGCATTTTTTGATAAGGAGGCAATACGGATTTTTAATCAGGACAGGGAACTTATAACAATTGCCGCAAAAGCCCTTCCCATTTTTGCTATGTCGTTTATTCCTATGTCCTTAAATCTTATTTTTACTTCTTTTTTATATTCAACCAAAAGAACAAAGCAATCTGACATCATTGCGATATGCAGAGGAATTGTAATAAAAGCGATTGCAATATTTAGTATTCCGATAATATCGGGAAGTACGGTAATCTGGACAGCACCACTCGTTGCGGAAACATTAACGCTTATTTTAGCAGTCTTTCTTGTTAAGAATACAAAATTGATTTATAAATAAATATAAAGGACAGTCACTCTCGCTGCCAAGCAGCAATGGTGACTGTCCATACAATATTTCCACCTGTACGGTTGGATGCTCTTTGAGCATCCAACCCGTCATCTGCATACCTCATTTCCTCCTTAAATATGAGTATCAAAAATCCCGCAAAATGCACCGATCGGATCTTTTCCTTTGAAGGCTTCTTCCCCCGTCATCAGCTTCTCTACCAGCGCGTCCAGAGTGACGGGCTTACTGTCATAGGTATTAATATAAGTTCTTGCCTGCGGAATATCCGCCAGCACATAGGGATACTGTGTGCCCACAACAATAACCGGCAGTTCAAATACATACCACGGAATCTCTCCGCCGCCTTTGGTCATGCCAAATGCAGGACGTGCCACAGGCTGGAATCCGCCTGCGATATCTACCAGCGTTATGATCAGATCCTGATTCTCACGGAATTCTTTGATCGGTGTCTTTCCGGCAAAATACAGGTTGACATCCGGTTTTTCTCCTGCCTCAATCTTCTTGATCATCTGATCAATCGGACTTTCATAGATAAACGCGTCAAATCCTTTTGCGATCAGACGGTCCCGAAGCTCCTCTGCGGGAGTTGATTTCTTCACCCCTGTAATTGCCGCAAGCCCCGGCGCTGACAATCCCTTTACGTATACGATCATAATCCGTTTATAACGGTCCGGCGTCACCGGAAGCACATCCTTATCTTTATACTTTACAAGCGTGATCGCCTGGTCTGCAATCTCTTTCTGCATAGCCACATGTTCATCGCACCCAATGATCTTATGTACCTGCTCCCTTGGGGGGATCAATTTCGTCTTGTCTTTCTTATGGAGTCCCATATGCGCCTTTAAAGCAAGAATCCGGTGAAGCGCCTCATCAAGACGTTCTTTCGTAATCCGTCCATCCAGATACCCCTGTTTCATACTGGCAAAATCTTCTTCCATCTCATTAAAGAACAGGAACATATCCACGCCGGCCGCAATCGCAGCCGGAAGCATATCGCCGCGCTTCATTCGGCAGGTCAGGCCGACCATATGGGAAGCATCTGTCAGCACCAGTCCATTGAACCCAAGCTTCCCTCTAAGCAGTCCTTTGATCAGCTCCGGCGATAAGGTTGCCGGCATCATCTCATCATCGGTAAGCTCAGGATTAAAATAGCGTGCATATGCAGGCTGCATGATATGTCCCGCCATAATCGCATCCAATCCGTTTTCAATCAGATTCTGATAGACCCTGCCATAAGTCTTGTCCCATTCCTCACAGCTCATGGAATTCACACTGTTTGCCACATGCTGGTCGCGGAAATCAAGTCCGTCTCCCGGAAAGTGCTTTGCCGCGCAGCAAAAACCCGGGTTCGCATGCGCACCGTCCATATAGGCTTTCGTCATCTCCACCACCTTCTTCGGTTCATTTCCATAAGTGCGAAGACCGATTACCGGATTTTCCCAATTATACATAATATCGCTCACCGGCGCGAAAGACAGGTTGCACCCAATAGCTGCCGCTTCCTTATTCGCCATATACCCCATCTGATACGCATAATCTGCTTTTCTCGTAGCTCCGATCTTTGTCTGCCCTCCGATCGGCGTCCCATCCACACATGCGCCGTCTCCGCCGCTCTCCGTATTACATGCGATAATAAGCGGGATCTTACTGTTTTCCTGTAAAATGCGGTTCTGCTCATAGATTTCGTCTGCCGTGGCCGGATTGTAGCGGATTCCTCCGATATGGTAATCCCTGACAGTCATCTTAAGATATTCTTCTTCGCGGCTTGAACCCATATTAAAGAATAACTGTCCAATTTTTTCATCTACCGTCATACCGGCAATAGTATCCTCTACCCATTTACAATCTTCATCCGTCAGATAAAATGGCTTCGCTTTTATATCAACCATATCTTTGATACCTCCTATTTCAGATTTTCCATGAATTCCTGTATCTTCATCTTATGATATCCTTTCCCATAGCTTCCGTTTAACAGATAGCCGAGTCCTTTTTCCCTAAATTCCTTCCAGCTTTCCGCCTCATGCCGCACAAGGATCGGATAATAATAGACTCCGTTTTGTTCTGCCGCTTTCAGATCTCCCGGCGCATCGCCGCACATCAGAACCTTCTCCTGATCATATCCGTATTTGAGAAGTTCTCCGATACAGAATGCTTTTGTTCCTGCATCCTGCGCCAGCACAATGTCTGTATGTTCCAGAAGCCCATACCTTTCCCACTCTTCCAGGACGGCGTCTTTGTTCGCGCTGGATACGATCGCCACATCTGCGTACCGGTGTGCATATTCCAATGCCTCTTTTACATTGCCAAACAGCTTCTTTTCTTCATCCGGCAGTTCCGTAATTGCTGCATTGACCGCATTGCTCCATGCAAGAGCTTCTCCAAGGCTGATACTTCCCGCATTCCTTTCTATCGCTGTCTTAAGCGCATCGTTTGACAATTCCTGCGTTGTATCCACCCACTTCACCAGTGTATCCAGATCTTCAATCTGGCAATATTTCTGATCAATCTCCTGCAATGCCATTGCCAGTCCTTTAAAACGGTTGATCCCGCGGGTCATCGTATAGAGATTGATCTCATTCCAGCGTTTCAGGATTTCATCCTGCCACCGTTCCAGTTTCCACTGTTTCACCATGCAAGGCCCAAAACACCTTATATGCTTGATATCCATGGTATCCATTGCACATCCATCACTGTCCACACAGACAAGATATTTTTTCTTCTTTTGATACCCTGAAAATTTTCCGCTCATTTTTTCCTTTATCCTCCAATTATGCTTTCCTGCGGCCTTCCAATACTGCCACATTTTCTTCTACACGCTTCTTATTCAGCGGATAGATCACCTGAAGCGCCGCGGCAACTGCCGCAAGTCCAAATCTCCAAACATATACCCAATCTTGTCCTTCATACCAAAAGGACGGACAGACGTATTATCAGCCATTTTTCTCTCTCCTTTTCGTTCGAATACAGAGTCTTCTCTTCCAGAATAAAATGGTCAAAGGATACTGCCGGCTTGTAGCAAAATATAACTTAAAAAATTATTCGCTGCCGATCCCAAAAGCTCTCGCAAGTTCTAACCTGGCATATTAATTCCTACAGTGTATCCTGCTTATATGCAAGTTCTAATTTGGAGAAAAAATCCTCCAATGTAAACCGTACGTCAATGCTGTCATAGACCCGTATCATCTTTCCATTCGGATTCTCCGCGTATGTCAGGTCCTCCTTTATGAGGGGAGCATGCTCCATGTGCCAGTTGCCGCGAAATGCATTCATAAGAAGTACCGCCGCCGTTGTATTATCACCCAGTGTCCAGTTTTCTCCGGAACGCAGTAAAAATTCCGGACGGAATGCCGCCAGATTTTCCGCGGTAAGCTGCTCATAGAGATAGGCCCCGATCTTGCCGCAGGGACGCACTCTCCTGGATAGTTCTGCCAGGGATACCTCCAAAGATGCATAGACATCCTGCGGAGTCTGCCAGATCTCTGCGCCGCCTGCCAGTACCGCGCGTACGGCATCCGGATCCTGCATTACATTAAACTCCGCCCGTCCTTTCGGATAAGGACCCCCGCCATTCCATAAAATGATGATCTTCTCCGCAATGTCAGGCGCCGTATTGATGGCAGAGGCAACATTTGTCATCGCCCCCTGCGCGGCAATAAAAATCTTCCCGTCAGCTTTGCGCGCTTCTTCAATCATAAACTGGACGCCCGGGGCGTCTTGTTTTTCATGGATGCTTTGAAGCGGCAGCTTACATCCCCTGTATACCGGCACGTCCTCTATTTCCGCCATGTCAAGAACCCGCAAAACCTCTTCGTAGCTTTTTTCCATTGTGGTTCCGGGAGAGTCGGCTTTGCTCTCATAGTGCGCCGCCACGATCCCCAGAACCTTTAACTTGGGACTTAATAAATGATGCATAATGGCATACTGGTCATCGGCTTCATTTTTCGCGTCCGTATCAATGATGACCGGTACAATGGAATTCTTGGGAACTCTTATATGTAATCTCTCCAATATTTCTGTTCTTTTCATTTTCTTCTCCTACCAGAGAGCCTCTGTTTCAGAGGCTCTGATCATTTGGTATTTTTTCCAGTCTTTTCTGCAGTTCCATTAACATGCTGCTGTCTCTTCCAAGCATATTCCACAAGGTGCTTAATACATAAGACTCTATTGGCTGGCCGATATCCAGATTCGTATGGTACTTTTCATTCATTTTGCGTTTCCAGCCTTCATATCCATCCCGCAGTCCCGGCATGATATCTTCCATCGCAGATTTTCCTTCCTGACTGGAAAGAAGCTTTCCTATTGTACAATGGGCAGATAAATAGTCCTCATCATCTCCTGTATCGTGCGCTCTGACTCTCGGAGCAGACATCCCTCCCTTCTCAAAATGCCCGAATATATCTCTAAGGAAGTTTACCGAATCCTGTACCCAGTGATGATAGCTCTCCGGCCGTGGGATTGCGCTGTCCTCGATACTTTGGTCGCCTGTTACCAATCCATGCGGGCCGTGGGAATATATATGGGATTCAAAGCACACCCCATGTTCCGCAAGCGCACGGCTGAAATCAATGGTGTTCCGGCAGGAAACAAGCTGGTCTGTCCGGGTGGCAAACAGAAAACAGGGCGCTGTTTTTCCGTCAACATACTCTAACGCATTGGGAGCATTCTTTAGAATCTCATCTCTGCAGTCAATAGCGGCATAGCCCAATATGCCGGCTGCCGGCTTATTTCTTGCCATCGTCACCGCACAGGCCGCCAGATGTCCTCCGGCGGAAAAACCAATGACCGCGATCTTGTCCACATAGAGATTCCATTCATCTGCCCGGTCCCGGATGATTTCCATTGCTTTTTCGTAATCCTCCAATGGTTCCGGCCATTCCGTACGAACCGTATATCGAAGAATAAACGCCTGAAATCCCGCTTTTAAATATTCAAACGCAACAGGTTCTCCCTCCCTGTCAGAGCAATACTGGTATGCCCCTCCCGGGATGATCAATATCCCAGGGCGTTTTGTCACATGGCGGTACTCCCCGCCCACTTCCTGAATATAGGCTGTCAGAGAAGTGTTTTTCTCCTGGTCAAATACCTTTTTTTCTATACGCATCAGGACTCGGCTCCTCTCTTTTCCATCAATTGATCATGGATCGACAGCATCTCTTCATGTGAAAGGCTGTAAAAACGGAGCGCAATCACATTGATCACCCATCCGACGATCGGAATGATCACAAAGCAGGCTAACGTGATCATGCGGATCTCTCCGGAAATAGCGTCTCCCGGCTGCGGCAGCGTGCTTGTGTACCCGATCCCGGCAAGCAGAAATCCAACAATCGTTGTGGAAAGGGAACTGACCACCTTATCAACAAAGGAAAAAATCGTTCCGATAATGCCGGGCGCGTAAGCGCCGGTCCTGGTAACTTCATAATCGGTACAGTCGGCGATCATAGGCATGTTCATAGAGGTAGAAACGGTTTTTGACCCATTTCCCAAAATATAAAGCACAACAAAAAGGATCGTTATAAAATTGACAGAGGAAAAGGTAACCGTCCCAGGCGTTATTGTCATGATCAGCACGCCAAGAAACGCATACAGGACAATATTGGCAATCGAAAAATTCTTCATTGTATCCTTAAAGCCTTTTTTCTTGGCGTATTCGGTTCCAAGGAGGGTGATGATAATGCTGGGGATCATCATGATGATGCCCATGGTTCCGTTTAACGCGTAATTTCCCAGGATGATCCCAAACAGCATGACCGTTACCGACGTATTGCTTGCGCACATAGACGCCACCTTATCCGAAGCGCAGGAAACGATCAGAAGCTGCAGTGGGCGGTTGTTTTTGATAATATCAAGGTATTCCCTGATGGATACTTTCTTGCCGTCGCCGGCTCCCCAGTTTTCAGGAACGTCACGCGTCCAGAGCGCCGCGATCGCGAATGCGGTGAAAAGTCCCGCTACGGCCATGGCAATGAGAAAGAATTCCTGCAGCGCCTCTGTTGTAAAGCCCTGGTACTTTGCCGCAATATAATTTGACGCAAATGCGGGAACCAGCATAAATACAAAACTATTGATGATCGCATTCGCCCTTGTGATAATCGGCCGCTGTTCCGGGTCGATGGTGATACAGGTCTGTCCTGCTTTTGAACAGGCGGTCTGGAATGTATATCCAAAGATATAGAAAATATAACATACCACAAACAATGCAACCCTTGCGCTTTCGCTTCCAATCGACGGGGCCGCCAAAAACATGAGGCCCAGGCTGATCAGCATCAAGCCATATCCCAGCAGGATCATCGGCCTGAACTTGCCGAATCTTCCGCCGGTATGATCAATAATCCAACCGATCACCGGATCCGTGACTGCGTCCCAGATCCTCATCGCTGTCAAAAAAGTCGAGATAAACACAACCGAGGTGCCGATTGCGCCAGTGTACAGATAACTCACAAATGACATTAACATCATAATGATATTTGTTGCCGCATCATTAAATGGAAATAAAATTAATTGCCAGGTTTTTGCTTTTTCGTTTTTCATCGTTCTTTCCCTCATTCTTTCAGGTGGATTTTCATTTGATCTTTCAAAGTAACTGCGGAACCCAGGATCTCGTACTTAGCTTTATTATATCGGACTGCCCGATTCATGGTTCGTATAAAAATAATTGATATTCGTATAATTTTGACTTATAATAAGAATACTCCCGGAAAATCAGCCATAAAGACGGGTGCAGAGGACTTTCCGAGAGTACTCAGTAAAAAACAGGAGGTATTGATATGCCACAAAATAAAACTTATCTGGGAACGATTTCAGAACCTGTCTGGCATATGCTGCGGCAGCTGTTCAAAAGTTTATGCGATATTAATATTTTGATATATCAGAAGAAAAGCTGTTCGGATCTTGAATCGATTGATCTCAAGTTCCGAACCTATTTTGAAGATGCCGAAAAACAATATCAGAATCTGTCCAATTTTGCTGATGCCGTCATTCCGGATCAATATTACATCTGCCATGATCCCTATCTGCATCATTATATTTTAACCCGAAGCAGTATGTATCCTGATGAAGTGATATCGATAGGGCCGTTTCTTATGTCCGAGCCAACGGAATACTATTTTAACAAAATTTTATGTTCCTCAAAGCATATCAATGTCACAGATCTTAAATATTTAAAGCATTTTTATATGCATCTTCCTGTGATAAAGGATGAATTGTCCCTGATTGAAGCCATAAACGAGATTTTTAGTTATGCTGAGATTGATGCTTCCGATTTTCGTATCGTGCGTCCAGAATTCCGTCCCGACCCTGATGTGAAAAGACATGAGCCTCAAAAAGCCACTTCAAAATCAGACGTGGAAAGATGGGCGGCGCGCGCAAAAATCGAGAACCAGATCCTGTCCGCATTGGCCAAAGGGGACTATGCCAACGCTTCCAGGCATTCCAAATATCTGATAGAACAACCCTCGCCTCAGAGAGTGGTGAACAACCTGCTGGATACCAAGCTCATGGTTTACGCAATGAATGCGCTGTTCCGGAAGACCGCCGAATCCTCCGGTGTACATCCCTATTATTGTTATGAGGTAAATTTCAGATATATACAGGAGATCAACGCAGCGGCTACGGTCACCCAGTTAAAAGTCCTGAGTGGAAAGATGGTGCACAAATATTGCCTGCTGGTCCAGAATAAGCGCCATGAAAACTGCTCTCCTGTTGTTTCTTCCGCAATAAACGAAATCGACTTAAACCTTGGTTCCGCAATTTCACTTGATTCTATCGCAAGGAAATTAAATGTAAACAAAAACTATCTGTCCAGGACTTTTCATAAAGAAATAGGACAGACCCTCACGAATTATATCAATTCCGAACGGATACGGACTTCCCTGAATATGCTCCTGACCACCAACGCGTCCATAACAGAAATTGCCGCTAACGTGGGAATTTATGATGTAAATTATTATACGAAGCTTTTTAAAAAGATTTATGGGAAGACACCGACAATGTATAGAAAGGAACTCTGGTAAGGTTCCATCCTGCCCTGGTTTTACTGTTGGATCGCACTGCTTTGCCAGTAACATAAAAAAACTCCTTTTTGAGAAGATTTTTATCTTCTTATCAAAAAGGAATTTTTTCTCTATTGCCCTCATACACAGACTTCTCATTTTACATGATGAGATTTATAAAGTCCAATTTTATATCTCGATATCACGCGCGCAGCCCTTCTTTATCTTCTCTGATCCATACCTTACTTCAGACTGTTATATGTTCTATCGTCTACCGCTTCCAGCCACTCATTAGAACCGTTCTCACCAGGAACTTCAACCGCCAGATGCGAAAACCAGCTGTCTTTTGCCGCGCCGTGCCAGTGCTTTACGCCGACCGGGATATTGACAACGTCTCCGGGGCGGAGTTCCTGCGCCTCTTTTCCTTCTTCCTGGTAATACCCACGCCCTGCGACACAGACCAGAATCTGCCCGCCGCCTTTATCCGCATGATGGATATGCCAGTTGTTGCGGCATCCCGGCTCAAATGTCACATTGAAAATCCCAACCTGTGATGTGGAAAGCGGGGCAAGGAAACTTCGTCCGGTAAAATACTGTGCAAAGCCATCATTAGGCTTGCCGATAGGAAACACCATCTCCGCGGCATGAACAGCTTTTGCATCTCCACCCGCAGTCTCATCTTTCCACACATCCTTTGCCAGACCAAACACTGCCCAACCCTTTGGCCATCCTGCATAAAAAGCGGCATGGGTGATGATTGCCGCGGCTTCCGCTTTCGTCACGCCATGTGCCTTTGCGTTTTCCAGATGGTAAAGCAGCGAAGAATCCGTAATACCAGAAGACATCAGCGCCACCATCGTTACAATGCAGCGTGTTTTCAGGTCAATATCCTGATTGTTCCAGTTTTCCCCAAACAGCACATCGTCATTATAGTGCGCAAATTCCGGCGCAAAGTCGCCTAACTGCATCTTTCCTGCTGTCTGTATAATTTTCTCCATTGTCTTATCCTCCTGTCATTTATACCACATTTCCTGCTTTTTGTTTGCCGTTCTGTGCCATAACGCCCGCAAGGGCATGGGGAACATACAGCTCCTCCAGATAATGGGTCTCGGCTTCCGTCAGTTCCAACTCCACCGCTTTTGCCGCGCCATCCACATGGGAAGTCTTTGTCGCTCCCACTACAGGCGCTGTCACCTTCGTCAGAAGCCACGCAAGGGAAACCTCCGTCATGGAAACATCCCTTTTTTCTGCGATTTCTTCTACACGCCGTATAACCTTTCTGTCAGCCTCCGCCGTATCGTCATATTTGAACCGCGCATAAGCATCCTGTTCCAGCCGCTTTGAAGTTTCTCCGGGGTGGCGGGATAACCTTCCGCTTGCCAGCGCACTGTATGGTGTCATGGCAATATTTTCCGAATAACAGAAAGGCACCATTTCCCGTTCTTCCTCACGGGCGATCAGGTTATAATGCCCCTGGATGGATACAAACTCTGCAAACCCCTGTGACCTCGCATAGTAATTCGCCTTGGCAAGCTGCCACGCAAAACAATTGGAAATACCAATATAACGAGCTTTTCCTGCCTTGACGGCATTATTAAGTCCCTCCATAATCTCCTCCATAGGGGTATGGTAATCCCACATATGGCAGATGTAGAGATCGACATGATCCATGCCAAGATTTTCAAGGCTCTTATTCAGGTAATTTTCAATGTGCCGCTGCCCGCTGACCCCGGAATCAATTTCTTCCTGTGTACGCGGGGTAAACTTTGTGGCAATCACATATTCATCACGCTTTGCAAAATCCCGGAGCGCCTTCCCGACAAACTGCTCACTGGTTCCATTCTGATAGGCAATCGCCGTATCATAAAAATTGATGCCAAGCTCCAGACCATGCTTTATAATCTCCCTTGTCCGGCTTTCATCCACTGTCCAGCTATGCTGTCCGGCAGCCGCATCGCCAAATCCCATACACCCCATACAAATGCGGGACACTTTTAAATCCGATTTTCCTAAATTTGTATACTTCATTATTTTCCTTTCCGCCGTTGTCAGCTACTGTATTTATAGTATTTTGCCTGATTTTGATGTCAATGCAATGTATAAATCCAAAATCAATATAATCGGTCTGCAGTGCTTTCATCTGCCAGTCAACTGAACGCTTGACGGTATCCAGATTTGTTGTCCATCCATAACAGCCTTAATCTCATACAAGTCTGCGCCTGCCGCCTCTGACAGTTTCCATGCTGCTTTGGCCGTCACGCCGCTTGCTGAAAAATATGCTACTAACATTTTTTTGCTCATTACAATTACCTCCATAATTTTATGATTCATGACAATAGAATTCTTGCGAATCATGAATTCTATTGTTTGATCACCTGAAAAGTTTTCCACTTTCCGGTTCTTTCCCTCCGAATAAACAGAACAGCCCTGACTACCCAGTCACACACCATGGCAAGGGCAATCCCGATCACACCCATCTGCAGGGTGATCCCCAGCAGATACGACAAAAGCAGACGCACCGCAACCGTAGAAACAACTGACACATACATGGTAAATTTTACGTCCCCAGCTGCACGAAGTCCGTTGCTGAGCGCCCCGGAAAAAGGATAGAAGGTAGCATTGAACACATTATGGATCAGCACCAGCCAGACTACCAGCCGTTTTGTTTCCGGCGACAGCGAATAAAAATGCAGAAACACCGGGGTTAGAAGAAAGACCAAAAGGTTCCATACCGCCGAAACGAAAAGCGTCAGCTTTGTAAGTTTCTTAAAGTGATATTCTGCCGCCCCTGCATTGTAAACGGCAAGAGCCGGATAGGAATAGGCTGAAATTCTCATGTATATCATACATGCCTCCATGACCGGCTGCTCCACTTTTCCAAACAGCAGACACAACATCGCCCATCACTGCATCCGGAGCCAGCTTTGAGATTGCTGTCAGGCTCTGACCAAACCGTCCTCCACCGTGGGAACAGAAAGGAATGATTGTTTTCCCACATGCGCACAGCATAAAGAGCATAGCAACTGTCAAAACAGCGAATGCACGGATTTTTTTCATCGTGATCCTCCTTCCTTCTCTTCATTTTTCTGCACAGAGTTTTTTGATGTGGGAATACTTGCGATCCCCTTCGATATATAACAGGCAGCAAAAACCCAAACTGCTGCTTAAGGAACATATAAGAAAAAATATCCTTTCTGCCAAAGAGATACAGCCCGTACATGGCAAGCAAGGCTGCCATCACTCGTAAAATCCATGTAACAGCCTGTGGTTTTTCCTTGCTGCCTGTCAATTCTTTTCTATTTTTGTTCTTTCATTTTGCAGATGATGTAATCAATCTCGTCAAGGGACTGCTGCTTTCCATGTATTTCATCCAGTAATTGATACCGGCATTTCCGCAGCATCCGTATCTGTATCTCCTTATCATCGCACCTGGTTATTTCCTCAATCCTCTCTTTACTGAAGCCGGCTTTGGAAAGAGCATAGATATCTGGTTCCATGAAAAAGCATCCCCTTCTAAATCAAAAATGTAAGTGCGGTTCCGAAGCTGCCTGCCTCATCCCTGCACTTACATTATAATCATATGCCTGACACATATCAAATACTTAGTTTTTATATCTCACTCATGCTTAAAAAGCATTTTGCGTATTCTATAAATTTTGTAGCCGCCAGACTAAATGGCTGTTCCCGTTTCCATGCCAAAACACACGTTGCCATAAGCTCCGGATACAGCGGCCGGCAGACAATCTTTGATGAGTCCCAAAAAGGAACCGCGCCTTCAATAACCAAAGAATATGCCAGCCCCCTGCTTACCATAACCGCACTATTGGTACTCAGATTACTGGTAAACAAGATATTCAGATTTTTATAATAGTCCCCAAACCAGCTTGCCAATTCACTCTGCACCTGCATTCTTCGCGGAAGAATCAACGGCAGTTCTGCCAGTTCGTCTGCCTTGACATACTTTTTCCCTGCAAGCGGATCATCCGGCGGCATCAAAGCTACCCATCTCTCTTTCATATTCAGGCGGATAAACTCATATTTTCCCATCTCAATCGGCTCCAGGAGCAATCCTAAATCAAGCAGTCCCTTATCCATCTGTTCTTTTACCAAATCCGCAGTCGCTGTAAACAGGTCAAAAGTAACAAGGGGATATTTTTGATGGAAATTCCGAATCAGATCCGAAAGCATCTGCACAGACGCAACTTCCCCGCATCCAATAGAAATCTTTCCCTCTACCTGTTCTTCCTGCTCTACCAATTCTTTTTCTGTTTTATCAACCAACTGTAGAATTTCCTCTGCCCGGCGCCGGAGCAGCAGACCTTCATTCGTCAGCCGAATCTTCCGTGTCCCTCTGTCAAACAATCGCACACCAATTTCTTCCTCCATCTGTGCAAGTTGGCGGGAAAGCGTCGGCTGTGTAATATGTAAAACTTCTGCGGCTTTTGTAATGCTTTCTTCCCTGACTACGCTAAGGAAATAGCGAAGAACCCTGATTTCCATACGCAAACTCCTCTCAGCTTTATCCATGCTTTGCAGATTATATTATAACATTTTTATGCCTTTTAAGCAATATAACCATACCTTTTGATTTTGCCTTTAGTGGGTTCAAATTTTTAGAAACAAAGGGTTCAAATTTCTTACTCTTATTCCCCTCCTTAAATCTTGTCAGCTAAAGCCGCCGCCTTTTTGCAGCCATCCGTCTTGTCAATGTCATCTACATTCAGAACACCAGGAATCAGAACTTCACCAACCATCTTCCATTTGTTCAGAGCACACATACGCTCCATGGGGATACGAACCCCATCCATGACTGACATATCATCTTCCTCACAGCAGGCAATCAGCGCGCACTCTTTGCCGGAAATATCTTTACCGCCTACTACGAAAGAGAAAATCCGGTCAATAACCCCCTTAATCTGTGCCGGGATGGAATACCAATAGACCGGCATAGTGAACACAAGGGCATCTGCCTCCAGAATAGCTGGCGCTATCGTATTGAAGTCATCATCAAAGGCGCAGGCTTTCCCCGTGGAAAAGCAGGTTTCGCAGGCACGGCATCCACCCACTTTTTTCAAAGCGGCATCAAAACGGGTTACTGTATGCCCTTTCTCCTCAACGGCCTTGATAAACGCTTCCGTCATGGCAAAACTGTTACCATTTTTACGCGGGCTTCCTGTAATAACAACAATTTTCTTACTCATACAACGCTTCCTCCTTTATGGTATTGGAATTCTGATTATATGCCTTTGCAACACATTTCCATTCGCCGTCCATCTTTAACAGGAGCAGTACATCCGTGAAGTCAATGCGGTTGCCCCATCCTTCTTCCAGCACACGGACAACAGCCAGGGATTCCTCAACCATTAGGACATCCATGCGGGCTTTGAAATTATCACCGCCAGGTACGGTATCCACATTGTGATAAAACTGCTCAATAGAACCATGCTCCAGCTTGCCGTCCAGATAACCAAACAAAACAGCTTCATCTGTAAAAAGATCTTTTGCATAAGCGCTGTTGCCCTCAGCAACACTCTTAACAAACTTCATTGCAGCAGCCTCTACTGCCTGATATTCCTTTAATTCTGCTCTCATTGTAACAGCCTCCTTAAATTTTTTTGACTCTATATAAAGCGTTCTGCCTTATACCATGGTAATAAGATTAAATATTGTTTCCTACCTCATAGCCATCCCATACAGCATGAAGGATTGTGCTGACCTTCTGTCCGTCGCCAATCTCATAAACGACAGCACCACATCCTTGAAGCTCCTGTGCCATAGAAGGAGCCGGACGGAAACCGACCGCAATAACAACTGTATCTGCATCCAATACCTTTTTCTGCCCATCACTTTCCAGAATAACCTTACCATCTTCCACAGCAGAAAGGCGATGCTTCTCCAGCACGGTCACATGATGATGTTCAAACAGGTCAGGGATCATCTGGCCATTTGGGATCGGGGATAGTATACCTGCCGACAAAATCTTAGGCAGAGCTTCTGCCACCATAACCTCTTTACCATCCTGCGCATAGTCCAGCGCCATTTCACAGCCAACCAGACCACCGCCAATCACCATGACCTTCTGCCCAACCTTTTCCGGATGCGCAAATGCCTCCATACAGCCAAGAACCTTTTTATCATCCATTCCCGGTACATTCGGCATGACGGGAACAGAGCCGGTTGCCAGAATAATCACATCTGCATCCATATTACGGAGCTGTTCAGAAGTAACCGTTTCCCCTGTGTGGATCTCCACAGGCAGTGCCTTTAATTCATTCTGATACCACGCATTTAACTCCCGCACCTCTTTTTTGAAGCTATGGGAACCGCCGGGAATCAGATTTCCGCCCAGAGATCCATTCTTTTCATACAAAAAGACCTTATGTCCACGCATGGCTGCGGTTCTGGCAGCCTCCATACCGGCAGCACCGCCACCCACGACCACAACCTTTTTCGGCTGTACGCAGGGACGGAGCACATACCTCACTTCCCGCATTGCCACAGGGTTTACTGCACAAGTGGGCTGTTTTCCCTGTTGGAGTCTTGTGATGCAGCCCTGATTGCAGGCGATACATGGCCGGATCTTCTCCGTATGTCCAGTCAGCACTTTATTGGGATATTCCGGATCAGCTAAAGCAGTACGTCCAAGTACAACCGCATCAATCTTACCATCCCGGATCGCATTCTCTGCGATATCCGCTTCGTTCATCCGGCCGCCTGCCAAGATTGGTATATTCACAGCTTCTTTTGCTTTCGCTGCCAATTCCACCAGATACCCTTTTGGCATATACATAGGCGGACAGGCATAATAGAAGGAATCATAAATGCCCGTATCTACATTCAAGCAGTCATAGCCATAGGATTCCAGCAGTTTCGCAATCTCCACCCCCTCTTCCAAAGTACGGCCCATCTCTTCCTCACCAGTTAAACTCGCCTGTTCAAATCCTTTTACAAAGGTTTTCAAACCCAGACGCATACTGACAGGAAAATCACTGCCGCACTCCTGCTTGATGCCTTCCAAAATTTCTTTTGCTGCCCGTAAACGGTTTTCCAGACTGCCGCCATATTCATCTGTGCGATGATTCATCATGGACAGCGCAAATTGGTCAAGCAGATACCCCCAATGAATAGAATGTACTTCTACACCAGAAAAACCGGAATCCTTTGCAATTTTAGATGCTTTTACAACGGACTCAATTTTAGATTTGATCTGGTCGATGGTCAGCTCCGGTGAAACTACCCCCGGATGCCGGAATACATGGACAGAAGACGGTGCCGGAAGGTTCGGATAATTGCGCCCCAACCCCATGGTAATCTGTGCAAAGATTTTTGTACCGTAAGCGCCTGCCCTCTCATTTAGTTCAGTTGCTGTCATCTTAAATGCATCCGGATTTTGTAAAATCGTTGGACCAACTCCGGTATATGGGTCAACCGTGCCATCCGCCGCGATTGCCCCGGTAAAGATTAAGCCAAAACCCCCCTTAGCGCGTTCTATAAGATACTGTATTGTTTCATCTTTCAAACCGCCTCCCGGAAGATGATGTTGCCCTCCACCGATCGGTGCCATACAAAACCTGTTTTTAATAGTCAGTCTGCCAATCTGGAGCGGCTTTCCTAAATGTTCATAGTTCTGCATGTCTATGCCTCCTTTACTGCAGGATTGACTTTTCCCGCTGTTGATATTATAATTATATCGAGAATGGAACAGAAAACAAGTACGCACCTTCAAGTGCGATACTGACTCAGAAGTTATATACTTACCTAAAGGAGAGTGTAAGAATGGGCGAACGCTGTATATCACAAGAATGCTTAGAAACAACCGGTTTCAGCTACACATTATCCCTCATCAACGGGAAATATAAAATGACAATTCTTTATACGCTTATGGAATTTGGTATTGTCCGATTCAATGAAATGAAAAAATATATTGGTGAAATTTCTTTTAAAACATTAAGCTCTACACTAAAAGAATTAGAAGCAGACCAATTAGTACACAGAAAAGAATATCCTCAAATACCTCCAAAAGTGGAATATAGCTTGACAGAACGCGGGAAATCGCTCATTCCTATATTAGATGGGATGTGTGAATGGGGAGATAAAAATAGACTGCCATAAATTCCTATCGTTAATCCAATGCACCCAAAAACTCATACTTGAGCGCATTGGATCTGTGGTACGCAAGCCAGTGTAAAGATATAACAAACAGGCAGAGAAACGGCATGCTCATTTCTGTAATTTCAGAAGAAGCTGATTCCGGTTCTTCACCTGCATTTTTTCAAAAATATGGCTCATATGCTTCTTCACTGTCACCTCGGAAATGCAGAGCCTCCCGCCGATCTCCTGATTCGTAAGCCCCTCTCCCAACTGCCGCAGGATCTCCGTCTCCCGTTCCGTCAGATGGTATTTTCCCAGCAGGCTTTCATCCACGGCCCGGAAGTTGCTCTCCCTGATCCCGTTGGGATAAAGCATCTGCAGATGGGAGGACAGATGGGCATTCAATAATCCCAGAAAATAAACCTCTTCCTCCGTAAAGTCCCCCGCCTCCTTTGTGCGGAACATGGTGACCGATCCGTAGAAATGCCCCCTCACGATGGTGCACCCCAGGCCGTAATATGCCCCCAGAGGACGCATCCACTGCTGGTATATGCGGCTCTTCTCCCGCAGATGGTCGGGCATCAGGTCGGAATCCCGGTATACCACCGGCTCCGTCTGCGAAAAATTCCAGACCGTATAATCCTTGTGCTGGTAATTCTGATAATAGTCCTGCAATGTCTGTTCGTCCAGGTTCCCGGAATAGGGATGAAAAAACCGGATCGTCTCATCCCCGGCTCTTCCGTAGTCAAACATGGAACATTGATGCAGGATCTCCGCCTGCAGATACTCCATGACCATCTTCTGTATCTCATTCAGCCGGCTTTGCCGGTACAGTTCCAGCAGAAATCCCTGAAAACCGCGCCACCGGGTATTTGATAATTCCATCCCTTCCCTCTCCTTTCGTTTCCCCTTCCAGACCAAGGTTCTGCCTGTAAATCCTGTTCTGCCTCAGATATAACGCAACGACATATGCTACTTTAGTAGTATATCACAAAATTCCACCTTCGTACAATTTCTTTTCTTTTTTTCTGCAGGTATACTCAGATTAACGGTGTACTGTGCGGATGCGCAGACGCAATCACTGGTATATGGGCAAGCAGCAAATGAACAAATGTATACTAAGGAACTGTGCAAAAATAACTTGCCTTTTTGCGCAGAACAAATTTTCAGACACAAGGCGGAGGAATGAGGCGTACCGGGGTACGTCGATTGACGACAACGCAGTGTATGAAGATTTGGACAAGTAAAACGGTAAGATTATTTTTGCACAGTTCCTAAGATCTCAAAGGAGGAATCATCACATGAAAACCATCAAATCCACACCAAAGGCAGACGGCTACTACATGCCTGCGGAATTTGAAACCCATGAACGGGCCTGGATGCTCTGGCCGGAGCGCACGGACAACTGGCGCAACGGGGCCAAGCCGGCCCAGAAAGTATTTACGGAAGTAGCAAAGGCGATCCGCAGATTCGAGCCCATCACCGTAGGAGTCAGCGATGAGCAGTACAGCCATGCCAGATCCGTACTGCCGGATGATATCCGTGTGGTAGAATTGTCCTGCAACGACTCCTGGATCCGCGACTGCGGCCCTACCTTCGTAGTCAACGACCAGGGCGGAGTGCGTACTGTAAACTGGGATTTCAACGCATGGGGCGGTTTGTATGACGGCCTGTATTTCCCATGGGACAAGGACGACCGTGTGGCAAGCAAGATTTCTTCCATGGAAGAGGTTGACATGTACAAAGCGGAAAACTTCGTGCTGGAAGGCGGCTCCATCACAGTAGACGGGGAAGGAACCCTGGTGGTGACCGAGCAGTGCCTGCTCTCCCCGGGACGGAATCCCCATCTGAATAAGGAACAGATCGAAGAGAACTTAAAGCAGTATCTGGGCGTAGAAAAAATCATCTGGCTCAAGGACGGTATGGACCCGGACGAGACCAACGGGCACGTAGACGACGTATGCTGCTTTGCAAGGCCCGGCGAGGTGGTGGTTCCCTATACAGAGGATCAAAGCGACCCCTGGTATGAGATCCTCAAAGCCAATAAAGAGCAGTTGGAGCAGGAAACCGACGCAAAGGGGCGCAAGCTGAAAGTGCATACCATCTCCATGCCGAAGGTTCCGGTGTATTTTACGGAAGAAGAAGCCTCCGGCATCGACATCGTAGACGGCACCATCCCGCGGATCGCCGGGGAAATGACCGCTGCTTCCTATCTGAATTATCTGTATGTGAACGGCGGAATCATCGTCCCTCAGTTCGGGGACGAGAATGACGCGAAAGTGCTTGAAGAGCTCAGAGCGATCCATCCGGACCGTGAGGTGGTCGGCGTCCTTACCCGCGAGATCATCTTAGGCGGCGGAAATGTACACTGCATTACCCAGCAGCAGCCGAAAGGGCGCGTGAAATAAAGTCGGCGGGGAAATGATGCACGCAAAGTAATGCACTCCATATTAAAACTTATACTGCAATAGGCGGTCATTACGGCCGCCTATAAAAAAACTTACA
This sequence comes from Schaedlerella arabinosiphila, assembly GCF_003885045.1. Lineage (GTDB taxonomy): Bacteria > Bacillota > Clostridia > Lachnospirales > Lachnospiraceae > Schaedlerella > Schaedlerella arabinosiphila. The sequence continues at coordinate 2,240,123 of NZ_RHJS01000002.1, forward strand.
TCTTTACCCTGAGAAGTCCCCATTCCTGCAGGTCCTTAATAATGAATCACTGCAGGCACTCCCAATTCAATCATGGAATACAGGGTCTGTGCATCGTATTTGGACATATTGATGCATCCGTGAGATCCTATGGAAAGATACAGATCCCCGCCGAATGCCGGCTGCCAGTCCGCATCGTGGAAACCGATTCCGCTCTGGGTCACCCGCATCCAATAGTCCACCTCCTGTTCGTATTCCGGCTTTCCGTCCGCCTGAATCTCCCCGATCAGGACGGTTGGGGACAATTTTTCCGAAACGTAATATACTCCGGCAGGCGTAACCTTACTTGCATCGGGAGCCCCGGTCACCACGTCGCACTGCATCGCAACCCCGCCGTTTACAACATACCACATGTGCTGCGCCGACAAATCCACATCTATATAGGTGCTGCCCCAGTCCTGCGCCCCATGCGCCGCCGCGGTCTGGCACCAGGCCGGCTCTTTGGAAAGAACCTCTCCCTTCTTGATATGATCAATCAAAAGAGCGGTTTCCCCGTCCTCATCCACCGACCACCCATAGGTCCCTCCGGAGACCTCCGCGGTTTTTCCAGCAGGCGTGGTAAAGGTACGTGAGCTTCCCAGCGTATCATAACGTTTTCCAAATTCCCGCATCCACTCCCGGACAGCAGCCTCATTCAGGGTCACATTCATATCCCCGTCCACGGACAGCCAGCCGGAGATCAGCGCCTTATCCACCACCACAGGCACGTCCATATTGTAGGTAATGCTTGCCCTGCAATAAGTATTCAGCGTCTCACATGCCGACGTTACCTGCTCAGACTGGGAGGTATATTTCGGCGTTTCATAACAGTCTGCCTGTTTCAAATCCACTTCCGCGGCAAACGTCTGTACCGAATTGGTGATGCATTCCTTCACCGCGCGGATATTGACGGCAGTCCCGTAGGACTCCGGCTCAATGACATATGTATTTCCATCATATTTCGGAAAAGCGGAGGATGCCGGAATCTGCTCTGATGTCACCGCATCCAGAGACTGAATCCGTTTCTCCAGGGCCGCCCTGTCATAGGAAAGCTCGATCTGTACATCCGATGCTTTTTTGTTCCACAATTTGACCGGCCATTGGAACGCGTTCTGCTGTTTCAGCACCGCTTTGATCTCGCCGCCCTCCCTGCAGGTCAGGGAAATCTCACTGCCATGGATGGTCTCTGTCCCGCTCCCGTTCGCTATGACCGTCAGCGAATACCCTTCCGTCCGCTCTTTGAAAAACGCCTCCGCAGCTTCTGCCGTCTGCCCGGAAAAATCCTGCCCGTTGATGATCGTATTTGGAAAGAAATGCTTCATAAAGTAAAAAGACACACACAGATATGCGATGCACAAAGAGCCGATTACCGCTGCAGAGGCCACAAACAGCTTCTGTCTGGAAGTCTGCTTCTGCCCGGAATTATTTTTTTGTTTGGAAGTACGCTTTTTTCCGGAAATCTTTTTCCGTTCCGAAGTACGCTTTTTCCCAGAAACGTTTTTCCGTTCCGAAGTCTGCTTTTTCCCGAAAACGTTTTTCTGTTCCGAAGTCTGTTTTTTCCCGGAAACGTTTTTCCGTTCCGAAGTCTGCTTTTTCCCAGAAACGTTTTTCCGTTCCGAAACTTGCTTCTGCCCGGAAATACGTTTCTGTTTGGAAGCGTTATTTTGGATGGAAACGTTTTTTTGTTTCTCTTGATTTTTACCGGATTTTCTGCCGTCTTTTTTCGTGCTCATGATTATTTATCCTTTCGTACTGCCCCGGCTTTGCCTGCCGTTTCGGACCGTTACTTTTCTTTATTTTATAATAGCCATGAGCAATTTTCAATTGACCCGGTGTAACCATATTGTAAAAACTAAAAACGCTGATTGGCAAATGTTACTTTATTGGCCGGACGCCGTGCAGCAAGTGCACGACACCATGTGAACAGTAACCGCTGATTACCATGCATGATCTGAAACAGGGGAATTATATCTGGGGCTCGCAATCCTTCCATTCATTTCATTCGTATTTAATATAGAAGGAATAGCTTGCAGTCCCTCCCCCGCAGCCGCCTTTTGTCTCCCATTCGGCCAAAACTTCATAGATGTATCCGCCCTTTTTCAGTTGAATCTCATCTCCACGCACAGTCACAGCTTCACTTTCTGCGGAAGGTTTGAACCAATGCGCATCGCTCCAGCAGCGGACATTTACAACCCCATCGGGGGGTTCTTGAAATTGCAGCAGAGCGGTCTCCTCGGTTGTATCCAGGCATACCATCTGCTCCCTGCAGTCCAATGGATGCGCAGAATCGGCCTCCATACCCAAAACCTCTCCGTCATGGCTGCTGCTCTGCCACGAATATGTACCCAGCAGCGCCCCGGCAGAGGTTTCAGCGCTGACCACAGCCAAAGCCGGCGGTTCATCCAGGATCACCGGGGCATTTTCTTCGTTCAGTAATCGGTTGGCGTAATTGCTGAGCGCTTCACATGGCTCATACTTTGTTTTGTAGCCCACGCCGTCAATCACAAGGAATGGATTGTAGGCCATAATCTCTGTCTGCGTGCCATCCTCCAGAGTCAGCATAAATGTAACCGCCTGCCCGGAATACTCTTTGTAAGAATTGTCTCTCTGGTAGATCACCACTTCCTTCAGATAATCCGCAAGCTCCCTGCATTCCACGATCCGGACCGTTTTGTCCGGCGGTGTCAGACGTACCGCGGCAAATGTGATCTCCGATGCCCTCAGATCCCTGTACGGCCTCTGGACACTGGGAACTCTCCCATTCCTGACAGCCGCAAAGACAGCAATGCATGAAAGCAGCAGGCAGAATACCGCAGGAATCCATATTCTTTTTTTCAAAACAGATGCCCCCTCTCTTCAGATATTTTTAGAACAAATTACTGCATAGGCGTCCCTACTTCGATCAGATTCCCGTCCGGATCATAAAAACGAATGACTTTCTGTCCCCAGCTATGCGTCATCAGCCGGTTAACATACTGAATCGAGGGATATAATTTTTCCAGCTTACAGACAAATGCTCCTATATCCTTTTCCTCAAAGTACAGTTCGCAGGAGTTATTTTCAGGAATAATATCCCTTCCCAGGAACTGTTTCCAGATTTTTTCATCCTGGAGCACAAGACCTTCCGTTAAAATCATATTGCCGTCGTTGTCAAGCAGCAGATCAAGACCGAACAGGTCGTGATAGAACTGTCTTGACTTTTCGATCTCTTTCACAACGATCAAAACATTCTTTAATTTCATTGTCCATACCTCTCTCTTATAACCAATTCCCGTATTGTTTTGTTGCTTTTCACAGGAACTGTTTTTCAGTTGAAAACTTTACGCTGCCTTTACAATATTTTTTCGTAAAGGTGAAACCAGGGAAGCCCGTACGCTTCGTATCCCAGACTGACCGTTCCGGCCAACTGATATCCGCATTTTTGGTAAAGCCGCTCTGCAGGAATGTTATCTTTTACAACATCGAGCCGGATGCTTATACACTGCTCCCTGCGTGCCGCACGTTCCGCGAACATCAGTAATTCTGTTGCGACCCCGCACTTTAGGAAATCCGGGTGGACGGCAAGGGTGTAAATCACATATATATGCTGATAATCATCCTCCGTCAGCCATCTGCCGTTTTTATATCCCTCCTCCGGTTCGTGTTTTAAGATCATCGCTCCTGCTGTTTTGCTGCCGATACAGGCAATGTACAGCCCGTCGGCCATTAGCCCTTTTTCTGCGTCGCGGCGGCTTGGATAACTCCCTTTTTGCCATCCCGGATAATTTTTATGCGTTTCTAAATAGCCGCAGATATCTTCGTACAGCTTCTCGATACTGTCAAGGTCTGATTCTGCGGCTTTTCTAATCTGAATGTCCTGTTCCATGATTCGGTTCTCCTTTTTAATTTCGCTGTCATTATCAGCTTGTGTATTGGCTGCAAAAGCCTTGAGCATAAAAGCTTGACTGTGATGTATGTGTGAATCTATTATAACGGATGATTTTTCAATGGACAAGTACATTTGCGGATACTCTCTTGCTATTTTTTCTCCTACATGATATCGTATATTCATGAACCAGTATCGAAATCAGGATGTGAGCATACGATGGGCATATATCTCAATCCAGGTAATACCGCCTTTTCAAAAGCAATTCATTCCAAAATATATGTTGATAAAACAGAACTGATCAAATATACGAATGATGTCCTTGGAACAAAACAGGAAAATTATTCCCAACCAGGAGCTTGCCGGCGAATTTGAAAATGCGGTAGAATGCGGAGAGTGCTGAAATTCTGCCGCCGGCGTCTTTTCCTGCAGATACAGTCACCCACCGCTTTTTTGCATACAGCGGCATAAGAACAGGCAGCCCCCTCCTCACCGGGCACTGCCTGTTTTTTTCATCCTATTGGCTGCGGAATTTCCCGCAGCCGTATTTCCGTATCTTATGCTTCATACACAACCTGGCCGTCCATGATGGTCGTCACCACCTTCGTATCCAGTATCTCCTGCGGCTTTGCTTCAAACAGGTTTTTGTCGAGTACAATGATATCCGCCAGCATCCCTTCCGCCAGGGTGCCCAGATCCTGCTCACAGCCTTCGGCATAGGCTGATCCCCAGGTATAGGCTTTCAGCGCCTCTTCCATGGTGATCCGCTGTCCGGGATACCAGCCCCCTTCGGGCTTGCCGTCGAACGTCTGACGGGTCACTGCCCCGTAGATCTCGCACATGGGCTCAAGCCCTACCACCGGAAAATCGCTTCCCAGGGAAAGCACCATCCCCGCGTCCAGCAGTTCGCGCATGGGCCAGGAATGCTTTGCCCGCTGGCTTCCCACCGCAGCTTCCTTGTCGCCGTACAGGCCGTTTCCTTTGTCGCCGCCCTCCAGGTCAAAGAGCATGTGCCAGGGCTGCATGCATCCGCAGATGCCCAGCTTTGCAAAGCGCGGGATATCCTCCGGATGTATGGTTTCCAGATGCTCCTGCACATGACGGAGATTCTGTTTTCCATAGAGCCTTTCGCCTTCCTCAAAAATATCCAGCATTTCACGGACCGCCCGGTCCCCGATGGTGTGGATTCGAAGCGGCACCCCGTCCTTGATTGCTTCGAGCGCCTGCTTCTTAAATTCCTTCATATCCACCGACGTGGCGCCGCAGGTGCCCGGATCGTTGGTATAAGGCTCCAGAAGGTATGCGGTAAACACGCTGGTCACACCGTCGATCAACTGCTTCAGCCCGCGGATGCGAAGCTTCCCGTCCGCATACTTTTTCTGCAGCGCCGCAAAGCTTTCCTTCTCATATTCCGCAATGTTCGGATACATCATCACCCGGGAGGTCAATGTCCCCTTCTCTTCCATTTTTTCAAAATACGGCAGCGGGTCGTCATGGGCTCCATAGGGCGCCACCAGGCTGCAGCTTGTGATCCCCAGCTTCTTCATCTTGTCAAAAAGGTTCTCATAGATCTGCATGTAAACCTCATCCGACGGGCTGCAGATGGCATCGGTAAACGCGAAAGACGCGCCATCATAAAACCGTCCTGTCAGCTCCCCTTTTTCATCCTTCTCGATCACCCCGTCCGCCGGGCTTTTTGTATCCTTCGTAATCCCGATCTTCTCGATGGCGCAGGTATTCACGGCAACGGTATGCATGTCCGCCAACTGCAGGACCACCGGCCTGTCTGAAATCACCCGGTCAATGTCATGGCAGGTGGGAAGCGTCTGATCCTTCCAGAGCAGATTATTCATCATATATCCGAACACCCACTCATTATCCGGATGGCTGTCCCCATACTCCTTTGCCATCTGGATGGCTTCCTCCCTGCTTCCGGATTCAAGCAGGCAGAAGGAAAAGTCCGGGTCCTCCAAAAAAGCTCCCTGTGTGATATGGGTGTGGCCGTCGTTGAACCCCGGCATAACCAGCCTGTCACCGCAGTCGATCACTCTGGTATCAGGCCCGATGTATCGGTCGATCCCCTCCCCTTTTACCACAGCCGCAATCCGCTTTCCTTCCACTGCAATCCCGCCTGCGAACGGCTTTGCACCTGTTCCGTCAAATATCGCGTTACCTCGAATTACCATTGCTGCATTACTCATATATATTTTCCTCCATTTCTATCATCCATTCTTACAGCAGACAGATTTTTTTCCGTTTATCTTTCGCTGCAAAATTTCAGGCTGTTTTCCGTTTTTTTCCGTTTATCTTCCGCTGCAGAATTTCAGGCTGTTTTCATGTTTTTCAGGCGTTTGATCTCCATCGCTGCAAGTACCAGTGACAGTGCAAACGACAGGATATCAGATACCGGCTGTGAGAACCACACACCGGTGATTCCCAGCATATTCGCCATGATAAAGATTGCCGGAATCCCGAAAATGATGTAGCGGCAGATGCCGAGTACCGTAGATTCGATCACCCGCTCCACTGCCTGGAAATAACCGGACATCAGGTTTGCGGTGAGCCCGAGGGCGGTACAGGAAACCACGACTCTGGTGTATTTTGCCGCAATCGGGATCAGCTCGGAGCCGGCTCCGATGAACAGCGTGCATACCGGTGTGGCTGCAAGCCAGAACAGGATTGCCAGGACGTAGACTGCGATCAGGTTGCCGCCGATTCCTACCTTAATCAGATCCTTCACACGGTCATACAGCTTGGCGCCGAAGTTGTAGCTTGCGATGGGCTGCAGCCCTCCGGTGGTAGACTGGGTAATCATCATCAGGATGTAGACCACGTATCCGTTGATCACTGCAAATGCCGCAATATCCAGCTCCCCTCCGAATTTTCCCAGGAAGTTGTTGAGCACGATGGTAAATACGGTGGAGGACGCCTGTACCAGAAGATAGGGGAAACCGATCTTCACAATATTTCCGATGATCTCTTTATCAAAATGCAGGTCGGACATCCCCACCTTGAAAATGGTATTTTTGCTGAAAAAGAAATACAGGATAAAAAAGCCCCAGATTCCGATGGAGGACGCATAATAGCCCGCGCATCCTGCGATCCCCAGTTTCAGGATAAATACACTCGCATAGAGCCACACCAGCGCCAGGATTGCGGAAAGCGTCATAGCCCAGGTCGCGATACTCGGCTTTTCATCCACCCTTGCCATATAAACCGCAATGTGGCCGATGATGCAGAAGGGATATCCGAACATAAATATCCGAATAAACAATACGATGGAATCAAACAGATCCGGCGTGGCTCCCAAAAGCCCCGCAATAGGACCTGCAAAAATAAAGATCACAACCGCAATGGCGACAATGGCAATGAAGCTGAACCACAGCCCCTGCCCGTAGACCTTTCTTGCCCCCTGCTCATCGCCGTCTCCCAGCTTCATGGCCGCCAGTGTGGAAACACCGATCGCGAAGAAACCTCCCAGCGCCAGCATAAAATATTCCAGCGGCATGATCAGCCCTACGCAGGCAAGTCCCGTCTCTCCCAGACCTCTTCCTATAATAATGCCTTCCAGGATGACCATAATCGCCTGTGCCAGCATTCCGATCAATGTAAGAAAACTGTACTTCACAAACAGCCCCGCTACCGGTTTCGTACCCAGCTCCCTGGATTCGGAACTCTGTTCCTGTCTCATTTCTTCACTCATTTTGTTGTTCTCCTTCCTTTATCTCCTTTGGATTTCTGCCTGCCGTTCGGCACGCCCTTTTTTGTATGTTTGTATTATATGACAGTTTATGCCGCGTTTACACTCCTGTTTTTTGTATATTTCACCTAAACTTTTGATCTAATCCTATCTAAACCTCATACAAAACCAATGTATATCTCTTCCAAAATAGGACTTTTTCTTATAAAACAGCACAAAAAACAGAGGTCTGTCTGCAACGAATCACATGACAGCCTCTGCATCTTGTACATCCTATCCCCGGCTCTTCGTCCCGATTGAATCCCGCTTCGCCACCTTTAAGCGGTTCAGCATGATCTCCTTTTCTCCGAATTTCCCTTTCGCTTCCGTCCCTTCCTCAAACAGATACACCAATTCCAGTTCATCCTTTTTCTGCAGCTTCATCCCCCGGACGCCCACGGCGCCTTTTTTCTTCTCCGGGATCTCCGAAGCCGGAAAACGCAGGAAATATCCGCCTTTTGTCTGGAGCACGGCGTGCTGGTTCTCCGTCACCACCTGAACAGAGATCACCGCGTCCTCCTCCTGGAGCTTGGTGGCCCCGATGGTCCGTTTGGCCACCTGGAACTCCGTTCCCTCCACACGCTTGATCATCCCCTGCTTTGTGGCGAAGAGAAGCTTTGCATAGCGCATCTGCTCCATATCGCAGACCATCACCATCTGCTCCTGTGCGCTGGCGTAATTGCTCACATTGTCGATGGGCGTCCCCTTATCCCGGAACTTTCCATAGGGAAGGTCCAGCACCTTGATCTGGTGCATCTTGCCTGTATCTGTGAAAATGCAGATCCGCCCGGTGTTCATACAGTGGATGATGTATTTATTCTCACTGTCCGCTGCTTCCCGGTTCCTCTCATATACGGATACGTCCACGGTTTTCGCATAGCCGAAGCGGTCCATCATAAACACCACTTCCTGCTCCTCGATCTTCTTCTCTTCAAACACCGCTTCCTCCGCATTTTCGATGGCGGTACGCCGCTTCCTTCCGTACTCCTTCCGGAAATCGTCCAGCTCCTCCATGATCACCTGGGCCATGGAATCGTAGTTGTTGAGGATGTCCTCATATCTGGCGATATGCTTTAGCGTCTCCTCGTGCTCCCTCTGCAGCGCCTCGATCTCCAGGCCGATCAGCTTGTAGAGACGCATCTCCAGAATGGCCGTGGCCTGCCGCTCGGTAAACCGGAGCATGGCCGCCATCTTCCGGGAAATGCCGGTTTTAAACTTGATATTATCGGTGACGCCGTTTACGAGACAGTTTCTTGCGTCCTTCACAGACTTGCTGCCCCGGAGGATCTCGATGATCAGATCGATCACATCACAGGCTTTGATCAGACCTTCCTGTACCTCCTTGCGCTCCAGCTCCTTTGCCAGCAAGGTCTTATATTTTCTCGTAGCCAGCTCAAACTGGAAATCCACATGATGCTCGATGACCGCTTTGAGCCCCAGCGTCTCCGGCCTGCCGTTCGCCACTGCCAGCATATTGACGCCGAAGGTATCCTCCAGCCGGGTCTTTTTGTAGAGCATGTTTTTCAGGTTTTCCACATCCGCGCCCTTTTTCAGCTCCAGCACGATCCGGATGCCTTCCTTGGAGGACTGGTTGGAAATGTCCACAATGTCGGTGGTCTTTTTGGACTCCACCAGCCCTGCTACGTCGTTCAAAAATTTTCCGATCCCGCTTCCGATCATGGTATAAGGGATCTCCGTGATGACAAGCTGCTTCTTCCCGCCTTTGAGCTCCTCAGTCTCCACCTTGCCCCGGATCTTGATCTTCCCCTGCCCGGTCTCGTAGATGTTCAGCAGGTCGTCCTTGTTGACTACAATCCCGCCGGTGGGAAAGTCCGGCCCTTTCACGAAACGCATCAACTGCTTGGTGCTGATCTCGTCATTTTTCATATACGCCTTGACCGCGTCTATGACCTCGCACAGGTTATGGGTTGGGATGCTGGTAGCCATCCCAACCGCGATACCCTCCGCGCCGTTGATCAGCAGGTTGGGCACACGCACCGGGAGCACCACAGGCTCCTTCTCGGTCTCGTCAAAGTTGGGACCGAAGTCCACCACATTTTTATCCAGGTCGGACAGGTACGCCTCCTGGGTAAACTTTGAGAGCCTGGCTTCCGTATAACGCATGGCCGCGGCCCCGTCCCCCTCGATGGAGCCGAAGTTGCCGTGGCCGTCCACAAGGATCATGCCTTTCTTAAATTCCTGAGCCATCACCACCAACGCTTCATAGATGGAGCTGTCGCCGTGGGGATGGTATTTGCCCATCGTATCCCCCACGATACGGGCGCATTTCCTGTAGGGCCGGTCATAACGGATTCCCAGCTCATGCATGTCATAGAGCGTCCGGCGCTGGACAGGCTTTAACCCGTCCCGGACGTCCGGCAGCGCCCTGGCGATGATTACGCTCATGGCATAATCGATATAAGATTTTTTCATCAGATCCGAATACTCGGTCCGGATGATCTGTTGCTCACTGCTCATATTCCTCTCCTATCCGTATCTGTTTCGTTTCCTGGCAGATACGCACCTAATCCTCCTCTGAAAAGCTACTCCAATCCTAAATGTCCAGCTCCGCTTCCGTCGCATTTTCATAGATAAATGCCCGTCTCGGCGGTACCTCGGTTCCCATCAGCATCTCCGTAACGCCGGATGCCATCCTGGCGTCCTCGATCTCCACCAGCTTCAAAAGCCGGTTTTCCGGATCCAGGGTGGTCTCCCACAGCTGCTGGGCGTCCATCTCCCCCAGTCCCTTGTACCTCTGGAGGGTAAACGCGCCGTCATGGGTTTTCCGGTACTTCTCCAGCGCCGCGTCATCGTAGAGATACTCTTCCTCCCCTTTTTTCGGCATGGCCTTATACAGCGGGGGCATGGCAATGTATACATGTCCTTCATAAATCAGCTCCGGCATGAACCGGTAAAACAGCGTCAGAAGCAGGGTGGAAATGTGCGCCCCGTCCACATCCGCATCCGCCATAATGATGATCTTGTCATAGCGCAGCTTCGAGATATCGAAATCATTGCCGTAGCCTTCCGAAAATCCGCATCCGAAGGCATTGATCATGGTCTTGATCTCCGCATTCGCAAGCACCTTGTCGATGCTGGCTTTTTCCACGTTCAGAATCTTGCCGCGGATCGGCAGGATGGCCTGGTAATTCCGGTCTCTTGCGGTTTTGGCGGAACCTCCGGCGGAATCTCCCTCCACGATGAAGATCTCACATTTTTTCGGGTCCCGGCTTTCGCAGTTGGCCAGCTTTCCGTTGCTGTCAAAGGAATATTTCTGCTTGGTCAGCAGATTGGTCTTGGCTTTCTCCTCGGTCTTGCGGATCTTGGCCGCCTTCTCCGCGCTGGAGAGCACAGTCTTTAACGTCTCTAAGTTCCGGTCAAAATACAGGACGATCTCGTCCCCGGTCACCTTTCCAGCCGCCTTCGCCGCGTCCGGGTTGTCCAGCTTGGTCTTGGTCTGGCCCTCGAACCGGGGGTCCGGGTGCTTGATGGATACGATGGCCGTCATGCCGTTGCGGATATCCGCCCCGGTAAAGTTTGCGTCCTTGTCTTTGAGGATTCCCAGTTCCCTCGCGTACTGGTTCATCACCGTCGTGAAGGTGGTCTTGAATCCGGTCAGATGAGTTCCGCCCTCCGAGTTGAAAATATTGTTGCAGAAGCCCAGCACATTTTCATGAAATTCATTGACGTACTGCAGCGCCGCTTCCACTTCAATGCCCTCCGATTCTCCCTTAAAATAGATGGGCTCGTGCAGCGCCTCTTTTTTCTCGTTCAGTTCCCTGATAAATCCCATGATCCCGTCGGGCTCATGAAATACCACGTGCTCCGGAGCTTCCAGCCGTTTGTCGTCAAATACGATGGTAAGCTTTGGATTCAGATAGGCGGTCTCGTGCATCCTGCTCTTGACCTCCTCCGCCCGGAAGCGGGTCTTCTCAAAGATGGTATCGTCCGGCAGAAAATTGATCTTCGTGCCGGTCTTTCTCGTCTTTCCCACAACCGGCAGCAGGCCGTCCTCCAGTTCGATCACCGGAATCCCTTTTTCGTACCGGTCGTGATGGATGGCCCCTTCCCGGCTGATCCACACGTCCATATGGTTGGAAAGCGCGTTCACCACGGAGGAACCGACCCCGTGGAGACCGCCGCTTGTCTTATAGACGGAATCGTCAAATTTTCCTCCCGCGTGCAGCGTGGTGTAGACCAGACGCGCAGCGGAAACCCCTTTCTGATGCATCCCTACCGGCACGCCCCGGCCGTTGTCCTCCACCGTGGCGGAACCGTCTTTTTCCAGCGTCACATGGATCTCCGAGCAGAAACCGGCCAGATGCTCGTCCACCGCGTTGTCCACGATCTCATAGATCAGATGGTTTAGTCCTTTGGTGGACACACTGCCGATATACATGCCCGGCCGCTTCCTGACCGCCTCCAGCCCTTCCAATACCGCGATGCTGTCCGCATCGTATGTATTCTGTTTACTCATAAAGACTCTCCTTTTCCATCTATAAAAATATGCTCCTTCTTTTTTACGAAATTACTGATTATAATTTGTCACCAATTTTCGCCAGAAAATTGATGACCTGCTTGCGCATCAGCGCAATTCTTATTATATTTTGTCACCAATTTTTTGCAAAAAAATTGATGACCTGCTTGCGCATCAGTGCAATTCCTATTATATTTTGTCACCAATTTTCGCTAGAAAATTGATGACCTGCTTGCGCATCAGCGCAATTCCTATTATATTTTGTCACCAATTTTTTGCAAAAAAATTGATGACCTGCTTGCGCATCAGCGCAATTCCTATTATATCAATATTTAAAAGATTTTCAAGCTGTTTTCAGCAACAAAGGCTTTTGATGGGGTTTTCGCCGCCGTCAAAAGCCTTTCCTGACATGTTTTATTTTTTTCGGTACGCCTCGGCAACCAGCATCCCTTCCGCAATCCGGCATGCCTGGTCATAATAATAGTTCAACGCGCTCTCCAGCACATTTGCCCGCTTTCCTTCCAGCAAATCCTTGCTCAGCGCCACTTCCCTGTAGTAGGGGCGAAGCCTTCCCTCAACCTGAATATAGTTTTCCTGGCTGTCAAGATTCACAATTAATTTCGGGGACTCTCCAATGATCAGCCGATCCCCTTCCCGGCACATTTCAATCTTTTTTCTTTCCATACAGAAGTCCTACCAATATGTTTCCTTTTTCCATATTTTCTTTCCATGCTGAAAAAGTTCCAGATACTCCATCTTCCCGCGGATCGTACGCGCAATTTGGGATGCCCGTATATCCGGCATATCCGTATACTCCCTCAGCATCTGTTCCGCTTCCTCCGGAAATCCTTCAAGACATTCTAATCTGACCAGTTCTGCCTGCTTTACGTACCGGAGCATGTCAGCTTCCCGCCGGCAAAAAGAATTTACCTGGATGTCCAGAAGGCGGCGCCCGGATGGAATCACCTCCAGATTGTAAAACAACGCATTTCCCGTATCAAAAATGGGGGCCGCAGCAACCAGGCGATGCTCCATCGGATCATACAAAAATCCCAGATTGTTAAAATGCCTGTCCGTATTGCTCAGAAGAAAATCTGTCATAATCGTATATTCCAATTGCCTCCGAACAACCGCCTCTTCCATTCCGAATTGAACCGCCCGGCTGATCACCGCCTCAAATTTGGAATCCGTATTCGGCACTTTGTAATCCTTCACCAGTTGATAGGCAGATACAAATTCACGCTTATGGGAAGTAAACAGCGGATTCAAAGAGCAGGGATATTCCCGCCCTTCGGCAAGAATCTTTTCCAGCCGATAGGAGACATAATTATCCCACCCCAGCCTTTCATGCATTCTGCATGCGATCATTTCATTCACTGACTGCTGCCCGTAGTCATTGAAATTGACTTTCATCAGATAACGGGTATCTTCCATGATTACCCATTTCTTTTTCATCTCCCCATTGACAGAAGAAGCCGGAGAAAATTTGGATATATGGGACTCCATGTCGATCTTCCCGGATTCCGTCATAATTTTCCCCAATTCATCTGAAAAATCATTGTCAAAAAAATTCAGTTCATTCCAATACAATTCTTCCCCGATGGGCTGCATCCAGTAGTGATCCGTAAGGCTCAATCCGTACGCCGACAGCATCAAAGAAAGACTCGTTTCCTCTCCGAGAAAATGCAGAACCTGATGAATCCCCTTGCGCGAATCCGGTACCGCACGCAGCGCCCACCATTCGGCAATCTGGTTTCCGGCATCCCCCACTCCCAACGGGAGTTCTTCCGGCAAATATACATCCAGCACATATTCTATCTTCCCGGATCGTCTGTCTATCTGAACCATTGCCACGTCCAGGTCCTTGTGTTTCAGAACATAAATACCTGAACGGATCACCTGTTTTTCATTATCACCATTTTTATTCCGCCTCATGAATCCCCTCCTGTACGAATACGCCGGCTTTTATGTACCTCCCTCTACTTTACCCTCCACAGCCGGATCATGAAAAATACCATCGGCCCAAACGCCGCGGCCATGGATACCGGGAAAAACCAGAACGGCAGATACGCTCCATGCCAGACGGTCAGAAAGGAAAAAATCAATACCACAGAAAGCTTAAGGCAGACGATCATATGATACAGAGTCCGGTAAACCCTCTCCCGGTTTTGCCGGGTAATCTTCACTCCGGTATTCCATGCCTGCGGAAATTGCTCCAGCACGGAGATCCCCAGGAACATCAGCCAGTTCATGATCAGCGGGAAAAACAAAAATCCTTTTCCTGACATAGCGTCTGCTTCTCCGGCCATGTTATAATGGGACGGAATCTCCTTTGGTATTTTATTCCAGCAGATCAATATAAACAGCGTGGTCCCAACCAGACACAGGATACATAAGACTTGTATTGCCATGCCGAATTTTGTTTTTATTTTCATTTCCTGCACCTCCCTGTAACCAATTTGCGCAGCAAATTGATTGCCTGCTCGGGCGCTATCGCGAAGCGATTTTCATGCGCACGATTCCTTGTTTATTTTGTAACCAATTTGCGCAGCAAATTGATTGCCTGCCCTTTTCTTCTATTATAAACTTCATTTTGCAAAACGCAATACTTCGTTCCTGTAAGACAGATCTCCCTGCACCAAAGAAGGAGGGCTTTTCGCCCCCCTGCGCCTAACCGTTGATTTCCAACACCTTATAATCCTGATCCTCAACCGCCTTTTTCAGCACATCATTGGCGATCTCCGCATTCAGTGTCACCACGGCTGTCCCCGCTTCATGGCTGACCTGTGCCGCATCCACCTCCGGCAGTGCTTCCAGACACTTCTTCACTGCTGCCTCACAGTGGCCGCACATCATCCCTTCAATCTTCATTGTCCTTTCCATTGCTGTTACCTCCTGTTTTCTTTTTGATCTGACTTTTTTATCTTTTCTTGTATCATGTATTTTAAACCAGTTCAGCCGCAGTGCGTTTGTCACCACGCAGAAGCTGGACAGGCTCATCGCCGCCGCCCCGAACATGGGGTTCAGTTTCAGCCCGAATACAGGGAACCATATCCCTGCTGCCAGCGGAATCCCGATGACATTGTAGAAAAATGCCCAGAACAGGTTTTCGTGGATGTTTTTCAGCGCCGCCCGGCTCAGCCGGATGGCTGCAGGCACATCGCTTAAGCGGCTCTTCATCAATACCACATCCGCCGCGTCGATTGCGATATCCGTACCCGCCCCGATTGCGATTCCCATGTCGGCCCTGGTCAGCGCCGGCGCGTCGTTGATGCCGTCCCCTACCATTGCCGTTTTTCCCTTTCCTTTCAGGGAGCGGATCACGCTTTCCTTTCCGTCCGGAAGCACGCCTGCGATCACTTCATCCACCCCTGCCTGTCTGCCGATGGCCCTTGCGGTGCGTTCGTTATCTCCTGTCAGCATCACCACCCGGATACCCATATTCTGCAGCTCTTTGATGGCCCGCGGGCTGTCCTCCTTGATCACGTCCGCCACCGCGATGATCCCTGCAAGCTGCCCGTTCCTGCTGAAAAACAACGGGGTTTTTCCTTCCTCAGCCAGATGCTCCGCCTGGCGCCGCATGGAATCTGTGACCTCCGCGTACTGCCCGATAAAATTCAGGTTTCCGCCCTTCAAAACACATCCCTTTGTTTCATCCTTCTGCAGATCGGCCTCCCCGGACGTTCTGTCCTGTCCGCTTTTTGCGCCGTCTCCATTTTTCTCCCCGTCAACATGCTGAAGCACTGCCGAGAGTCCGTTGCCGGGAAGCGCTTCAAAATCGCTGACTTGTAATGCCTTAAGCCCTCTTTCTTCCGCCTCGGCCAGTATCGCCCTTGCAAGGGGATGCTCGCTCTTTTGCTCCAGAGAGTACGCCAGTTCCAAAAGCCCGGTCTTGGAAATCCCTTCTGCTGGTATGAGGTCTGTCACCTTCGGCTCCCCTTTTGTGATGGTTCCCGTCTTATCCAGCGCCACGATCTCCATCTTCCCGGTCTCTTCCAGGGAAACGGCGGTCTTGAACATGATTCCGTTTCTGGCCCCCACGCCATTTCCCACCATGATGGCAACCGGGGTCGCCAGCCCCAACGCACAGGGACAACTGATCACCAGCACCGAGATGCCCCTTGCCAGCGCAAATCCGATTCCCTCTCCCGCGATCAGCCACACCAGGGTCGTTAACAGTGCGATCACAATCACCGCAGGGACAAATACCCCGGAAACCTTGTCCGCCACCTTGGCAATGGGCGCTTTCGTAGCCGCCGCGTCGCTGACCATCTGGATGATCTGGGAAAGGGTGGTGTCCTCCCCTACCCGTGTGGCCTGGCATTTCAAAAAGCCGGACTGGTTCAGTGTGGCCGCCGATACCCCGTCTCCTTCCGCCTTATCCACAGGAATGCTCTCTCCTGTCAACGCCGATTCATTGACTGCGCTGCTGCCTTCCAAAACCACGCCGTCCACCGGGATATTCTCCCCCGGGCGGACCACAAAGAGATCCCCTTTTTGCACCTGGTCGATGGAAACTTCTGTCTCCGCCCCGTCCCGCAGAACCACCGCCGTTTTCGGCGCCAGCTTCATGAGGTTTTTCAGCGCGTCTGTGGTCTTCCCTTTGGAACGCGCCTCCAGCATCTTTCCGACCGTGATCAGCGTCAGGATCATGGCAGCCGATTCGAAATAAAATTCATGCATGTAGGACATGACCCCTGCCTGATCCATCCGCATCTGGGCATCCGTCATGGCAAACAGCGCGTAGGTGCTGTACACAAACGCCGCCCCCGCCCCAAGCGCAACCAGCGTGTCCATGTTGGGCGCCCGGTGGAGCAGCCCCCGGAAACCGCCGATAAAAAACTTCTGGTTGATGACCATGATGATCCCTGTAAACAAAAGCTGTATCAGCCCCATGGCCACGTGGTTGCCTGCCAGAAATCCGGGAACCGGCCAGTTCCACATCATATGTCCCATGGACAGATACATCAGGGGAACAAGAAATACCAGGGAGGACACCAGCCTCTGCTTCAAAACCGGGGTCTCATGGTCCTTCAAAAATTCTTCCTCCGCCGCGGCTTTGGCTGCCCCCGGCGCCTTCGTCTCTGCCCCCTTCAGCGCCGCGCCGTATCCCGCTGCTTCCACCGCCGCGATCACATCCGACGGCGAAGCCGTTCCTTCCACACCCATGGAATTGGTCAGCAGGCTCACTGAACAGGACTGTACCCCGGGCAGGCCGTCCACGGCTTTTTCCACTCTTGCGCTGCAGGCTGCGCAGCTCATTCCGGTTACTGTATATTGTTCCATTGTTTCCCTCCTCTTCTGCAAATATAAATTTCTATCTCATCAGCTTCTGAAGCGTCGCCACCAGCTCGTCGATGGTCTCGTCCTTCCCTGCGCGGATATCCTCCGCCACGCAGGTTCGGATGTGGTTCGCTAAAAGCACCTTGTTAAAACTGTTCAGCGCCGCGTTTACCGCCGATACCTGCACCAGAATATCCGTGCAGTAGGCGTCGCTTTCCAGCATCCGCTTCAATCCCCTTACCTGGCCCTCAATCCGGTTCAGGCGGTTGACCAGATCCCGGTATTCTTTATCGGACCTCTCCTTTGTCTTCTGGCAGCACTCCTTCCCCTCATGGCTGCATACGCCCTTCTCCTCTGTAAACCCGTCTTCTGCATATTCTTTTTCCATATAAACCTCTTCTCTGTACGTTCGTTCCCATCTGTGAAAACCGATGGATTTCTTCCCGCAAAGCAGCGAACCAGGCGGCCGTGCCTGCACGGATATTTGCCATTTGTTTCTTCTCAACATTTTTGCACGGCATTTTCTATGCCCGCTGTCTTCTTATCTGTGTTAAGTCACATTATATACCCCCACAGGGTATATTGCAAGTCTTTTTTCAAAAAAAATTCCACCTGTACGGTTGGATGCTCTTTGAGCATCCAACCCACCTCATTCATTCGTAAAATCCGTGCTTCACAGCAGAACCTGGTGCAGCGTCTCCGCCAGCACCTCCATGGCATTGCGCATTTCCTCCACCGTATTGGTCTGGGCCCCGGCCTCGATCAGAAGGGACTTGGGCATCAGATGCAGGTTGTACCGGTATCCACGCAGGTAGATATGCCGCGCGAAGCCCGGATACATGCTCTCCGACGCAAGCTGCATCTGGAGGGAGAACGCCAGGTTATCCTGGATAAACGGATTGTACAGGTATTCAATGTCCCCGTTGGTCCGCGTCCGGCTCAGCCCGTTAAAATACATGATCTTTGCCGTGGGCTTCCCGTCCACCTCCGTCACCAGATGGGTTCCCTCCGCCACGCCGTCCCGGTGCAGGTCGATGACCACCTCCACCGTGGGATTGGCCTCCAGGATCGGGCGGATGGACGCCTCCGCGTTTTCATAGGCATTGCTTCTGTCCAACTGTCCGTTGATGATATCATAGACCCCGGTATCGTGGATCGTGCTGATCCCCTTGGCGTTGAGAAGCTGTACCAGATATTCCCCGATCCCGATGATGCTTGTGGACGGGTCTCCGGGTGTGGAATCGGCAAATTCTTCCTGGGAATGGGTATGAAAAACCAGCACCTTGGGTCCCTGTGTCTCTGTGTTGATCTTCATGCTCCTACCCAGCAGGTCATCCGCGTTGAGCTGTTCCGGCCCGATCATGGTGGAGCTGTCTACGGTATAAAAATTGCCCAGAAGGTAGTCAAAATCCCGCAGCTTTTCGATGGACATGTCGAGAACCGGCTGGCCCTGGGCCGGCACCACGTCCTCCACCACCTCCGTGTCCCCCACCGGGTTTCCGTTCTGATCTACAAAATGCCCGTCGTCGGCCTGGTTTTCCAATATTTTGGCAATGGTCTCCTCATCCTCCATGGCCGTCCTGTACTGGATCTTCGTATCCAGATATTCCATCAGCGGAATCCAGTCAAATGCCTTTTCTAAAAGCCACTGTGCCGCAGGCTTGTTTTCTTCCCGGGCCGCATAGACCGCCCCCGGCAGATACATCTGCTCCGTACTCTCAAAGAGCGCCCTCTGCCATCGGTACCCCCACCCTATGCCTGTACTCCCTGCGGTGTCTATCATGATATATGTAAAAGCCAGGCACAGCAGCACTGCCGCGATCCCCCGGCTCCATCGTTCTTTTTCCATAGGCCCTCCTTTAATGAGGGACCAGGTGGCTGACCGCTGTTTTTCCGGCCGGACGCCCTGCAGCCAGATACAAGGCGTCATGAACGGTAACGGCCCCTCCTTTTACCTTATTCTTTACCCCTCCTCTTTATTCGTGAAAAGCATATTCAATGCTTCGGAAATCGTATAGCTGATCTGTTTCACCAGCTCGTCCTCATCCTTTGGGGTCACAAACATGCCGTTGAGATGCGGAGAAATAAGTTCTTTCACCAGTTCATATTTTTCCGCGCTGTTGTAAGTCCGCAGAACGTCTCCCACGCCTTTGAGTATGTCTGAAGACTCCAGCGCGTCGATCAGGTTTTCCATGGTGTCATTGGCAATGGTGGCCGCGTCTACCACGGTGGGCACGCCGATCCCGATGACAGGAACCCCCACCGACTCTTTGGTCAGCCCGTTCCGGTGGTTTCCCACTCCCGAGCCTGGGTGGATGCCCGTGTCCGCGATCTGTATGGTCCTGTTCAGCCTTCGGGTGTTTCTCGCCGCCAGGGCGTCAATGGCGATCACTAGGTCGGGCTTCGTCTCTTCCACCACCCCTTTTACGATTTCCAGCGTCTCCATTCCGGTCTGCCCCATCACGCCGGGTACAATGGCGCTGACCAGGCGGGCATGCTCCATCCCCATGGCGTATTTTCCGTATTCCTTCACAATATGCCGGGTCACGCACAGGTTGTCCGCCACATAGGGCCCCAGCGCATCCGGCGTCACCTGCCGGTTTCCCAGACCCACCACAAGCACGGACAAATCGTCCGTATCCAGAGACCTCCCTTCGATCAGCTCCTGGATATAGCCGGAAAGCTTTACCGATACCTCCCGGTGGTAATCCTCATCGGGCACCGCCATATTGGGGGCTTCCATGGTCAGATAGACGCCCACCGGCTTCCCCATGGTCTTTGCCCCGTTTTCTGTCTCCACCTTGACACGGGTGATCCGGATCTCCCGTTCCTTGTCGTATTCTTCCTCCAATACCACTCCGGATATCTCCACATTGTCCGATTCAAACCGTTCCTTCTCTTCCAGCGCAAGATCTGTACGCACACTATATTTTTCCAGCATGTTTATCCCTCACTCTACTTAGTTTAATTACTGTGAATAATGAGTAGTTTTTACAATATTTTGAGAAATATGTATTGACAACTTTTGACAGTTAGCATAAAATAAATGGGTGCATCCGATTGGAACGTCCGTGTCCGAATCCAACGGGGCATTGACAGGCAGATTTTGTGATTTGTCTGTTATTATACTGCATTTTGAATATATTGTGATTTGGAGGTGTACAGGTTGGCTAATATTAAATCTGCGAAGAAGAGAATTTTGGTAAACGAGACTAAGGCTGCCAGAAACAAAGCGATCAAGTCCAAAGTAAAGACTGCTGTCAAGAAAGTAGAGACTGCAATCGACCAGAAGGACGCTGAGACAGCTAAGACAGCTTTAAAGGCTGCTATCGTTGAGATTACAAAAGCTGGGACAAAGGGTGTATATCACAAGAACACCGTTTCCAGAAAGATCTCCCGTCTGACCAAGGCTGTCAACGGCATTGCTTAAGATAGATATTGAGTGAAAAGATAAAAGACATACGCTGCCGTCATGGCGTATGTCTTTTTTGTCTTTATGAAAACTTCTTCGAATTTTCTCAGAGTATGCAAAAAGGCCGCCTCCGGCAGACCTTTCGCATATTCCTGTATCATTAGTTGTTGATCAGCTTGTCCTCGTCGCTCCAACTGTAGAGTTTGCGGATCTCTTCCCCGATCTTCTCTGACGGATGCTCCGAAGCCAGCTTCCGCATTGCCTTGAAGTGAGCCTGTCCGCCCGCCTCAGACATATCCAGCAAAAAGTCCTTCGCAAATGCGCCGCTCTGGATATCTGCCAGGATCTTCTTCATCGTCTTCTTGGTCTCCTCTGTGATGATCTTCGGGCCAGTGATATAATCGCCGTACTCCGCCGTATTGGAAATGGAATATCTCATTCCTGCGAAACCGGACTGGTAGATCAGATCCACGATCAGCTTCATCTCATGGATACATTCGAAGTATGCATTTCTCGCGTCATATCCCGCCTCTACCAATGTCTCAAAGCCTGCCTGCATCAATGCGCACACACCGCCGCAGAGCACTGCCTGCTCGCCGAACAGGTCTGTCTCCGTCTCTGTCCGGAATGTGGTCTCCAGTACGCCGGCTCTTGCTCCGCCGATGCCTGCCGCATATGCAAGCGCCTTGTCCAATGCCTTTCCGGTAGCATCCTGCTCTACCGCAACCAGACAGGGAACCCCTTTTCCAACCTGGTATTCGCTTCTTACCGTATGCCCCGGTCCCTTCGGAGCGATCATGGTTACGTCCACGTTCTTCGGCGGAACAATCTGTCCGAAATGGATGTTGAATCCGTGTGCGAACATGAGCATATTCCCTTCTTCCAGATTCGGCTCAATGTCCTTCTTATACATGGAAGCCTGCTTCTCATCATTGATCAGGATCATGATGATATCCGCCTTCTTCGCAGCCTCCGCCGCGGTAAACACTTCAAATCCCTGCTCTACTGCCTTTGACCAGGATCTGCTTCCCTCATAAAGCCCGATGATGACATTGCATCCGGATTCCTTCAGATTCAGGGCATGGGCATGTCCCTGGCTTCCGTATCCGATGATGGCAATGGTCTTTCCTTCCAGCATAGAAAGATTGCAGTCTTCCTGATAATAAATTTTTGCTGACATTTTCAAATTTCCTCCTGCTCGTGATTTTATATATCAGTTAAAAGCTAATACAGCCTTTAGCTATCCAGTAATACGGGCTTTCGCCCTCCCGGCGCAGCACGGCGCGCAGTCCGATGAACCCCGTCCGGCACTGCCTTTACACCAGATATGTAACGTCCTTGATCCCTCTGGACAACCCGGTGATCCCGGTCCTCGCAAGCTCCAGTATCTCATATCCGTCCAGCAGGTTTAAAAATGCCTCCAGCTTGGACTGGTCCCCGGTCAGCTCAATCATCATGGACTCCCGTTCCACATCCACAATCTTCGCCCGGAAGATATCTGCGATTGAGAGCACCTCCGGCCGCTGCTTCGCATCCGCACGTACCTTCACCATGATCAGCTCCCGGTACACCGCCTCATCGTCCTTGAGCAGCTTGATCTCCCGGACATCCTCCAGCTTGCGTACCTGCTTCTCGATCTGGGAAAGGATCAGCTCGTCTCCCGATGATACGACCGTAATCCGGGTAAACCTCGAATCCGCCGTCATCCCCGCCGTTATGCTGTCAATACTGTAGCCCCGCCGGCTGAACAATCCCGCGATCCTGCTCAGGACGCCCGGATTGTTGTCTACCAGCAGAGAATATACCTGTCTTCTCATACATTATCTCACTTTCTCAATCAGAATGCCCGGCCTGTCATAGGGGCCCCCGGAAATGAGACGCCCCTATGACATTCTGAACATTTTCGAATACTCTCACGAAAAACAGAGTGCGTTCTGTTTTTCTATAATAACAAGTTTGGAAACGCTTGTCAATATATAAAAAAATTTTTTAATCAGAAATCCATCAGCTTCTGTATCCGTCCGGATTGTTGGACTGCCATCTCCAGGAATCCGCGCACATCTCCTCTACGCCGCACTCTGCAACCCAGCCCAGCTCTTCCTTCGCCTTCGATGCATCGCAGTAGCACATCGCGATGTCCCCTGCACGGCGGGGTTTGATCTCATAGGGGATCTCCTTGCCGCAGGCTTTTTCGTATGCCTTCACTACATCCAGCACGCTGTAGCCGACGCCTGTCCCAAGATTGTAGATGTGAACGCCCTTGCCTTCCTCTGTCCGCATCCTCTCAATGGCCTTTACATGGCCCACTGCCAGATCCACCACGTGGATGTAATCCCGGACTCCGGTTCCGTCGTGGGTATCATAGTCGTCCCCGAATACCCCCAGGCAGTTCAGCTTGCCCACCGCAACCTGGGCGATATAGGGCACCAGATTGTTGGGGATTCCCTTCGGGTCTTCCCCGATCCGTCCCGACTCATGGGCGCCGATGGGATTGAAGTAACGGAGCAGCATCACGTTCCACTCCGGATCTCCTACGTGCAAGTCTGTCAGGATCTGTTCCAGCATCCCCTTGGTCTGTCCATATGGATTGGTGATCTGTCCCTTGGGGCAGGCTTCCGTAATCGGAATCTCGGCCGGATCGCCGTATACCGTTGCGGAAGAGCTGAAGATCATGTTCTTGCAGCCGTGCTTCCTCATCACATCGCACAGAATTAAAGTTCCGCTGATATTATTATGATAGTATTCCCAGGGCTTTGCCACAGATTCTCCGACTGCTTTAAGTCCCGCGAAATTGATCACAGCCTCGATCTCTTCTTTTTCAAAAATCTGCTCCAGATCCTCCCGGCTCAATATATCTCCTTTGTAGAATTTCAATGACTTTCCTGTAATCTCCTTTACACGGTCCAAAGCGACTTCGCTGGAATTGTAAAGGTTGTCAACGACTACAACTTCATAACCTCTGTTCAAGAGCTCCACGCATGTATGGCTTCCGATGTATCCTGCTCCTCCTGCTACTAAAATTGCCATGATTCCACTCCTTTTCTGTTTTATAGATTTCTGAATTACTGCGCTTTTATTATACGTCTATCCGCCCCTCAGGTCAATGCTTCCCGAATGAACAGTTTCAAAACTTTACGGTACTTCGCCCGGGACGCTTGATTTTGCCGGAAAAAAGATTTAATATATAAACCATTGGAACCTGCGTCTGCCCTATGATCCGATCTCTTTGCCGGGGATGCGGGTTTCCGGAAACCATTAGAAAAGGAGTGATCCAATGCGGCCTTCCAAAAAAAGCGCCTACGAATTTAGTGATGATTTTGAAGTTACCTATGAAGAAGACATTTCCTCTAAATATAAAGTTGATCCGGAATCGGAGGACGTTCCCCGCAGGAGCGCAAGAACCGAGACCATGACCCAGCCCATGCCCAGAGTCAGAAGCGGCGGCCCTTACGACCTGTCCATCGACAATCCGGACGACGGCTATGACGGGTATTACGACGACGTCGATGCAGATTATGACGAGGATTACGACCGGCCTCCAGGCGGCCGAAGAAACAGCCGCCGCAGTGATTACAGGGATTCTGACCGGCCTCCCCGGAGCAGGCGCAGGCGGAGCAGCCAGACCCCCATCGCCGCGCCCATCAAAAAGGGCGGGAGGACCGTGTACCGGATCTCCCAGTCCCTGTTTCGAAACCTGTCCGTGATCCTGATCCTGGCCATCACCGGATTCATGGCATACAACTTTCTCCGGGGAAGCGCGCCCTACGGCGATATTGAAAATGCGGTGGTCTCCCAGAATTATACCCTGGTGCTGGCATCCTATTTTGCCGTAGCAGCATTTTTCATACTCTTTGAACTGTTCTCCGCACTCTGGGCCATGACAAGGGTGCGCGTATACGATGAAACCGGATACTATAAAGAGGATGTGGGCCGCGGGATGTTCTCCTTCTTTTTTATATACATCTGCTCCTACGGGGCATTCCTCGTCAACAACTGGATTCCGGAGCGGCTGGAATTTCTTCACGGCATCCGGGGGGCGCTGGATGTCTTCGGCTCCATGCACAACATCCTGTTCGGGCTGTGCGCCGCAGGCGTGATCTCCTGCCTGTTCCGGAAATACAGCTTATAAACGGTTCTGTTTCCCGATAGAAAAAAACGCCGCATCCTCAAGGCAGGTGCGGCGGCTTTTTCCATTGTCCCAAAGGGCCCTATCTATATTGTTGATGACTGCCTGACTGTCAGTCCAGAATGATCAGGGCCATAAATACCAGATCCTCCAGCCCCGTATTTTTCAGTCCGTGTCCGCAGCCGTCCGGCGTAAACGTCACATCCCCCGCTTTTACCGGACGGGTGGTTCCGTTGTCGTCATACTCCCCTTCCCCGGAAAGGATATAATAGGTCTCGCTTTCGTTATGGTGCATGTGGTATCCCAAAGTACAGCCCTTCTCCAGAGTTACCTCCGCATAAAGCCTGCATTTTCCGTTGAGTTCCTTCTCACCTAAGATCTTTTTGATGATCACATGGCCTTCTCCTCCGGCCATATTCTCTACACGTTCAATTGTCATTCTTTCGCTCCTCCTTTTCCTCTCGCTTAACAGCCAAAGCCCCGCGGCAGGCTGCTACAGCAGTGATGCCCGCAATGTTTCCCCGTCCTTTTGGCTCAGATAAGCCGGTGCAATGTCAAACACGGTTTTGCAGCCGCTCACGCCCTCTGCGCCGAGCCGGTACGCTGCCCTGGCATATGCCGCAAGGACGCTGGCCGTAAACTCCGGATTGGAATCCAGCTTCAGCCTGTATTCGATGAGGTGGCTGTTCTCCTCCTCCCATCCGGTCTTTCCGCTGTACAGCACAAAGCCGCCGTGGGGAATCCCGCCGTGGTCTCGATCCAGTTCTTCCTGGCTGATAAAATGCACCGTTGTGTCATAATCCGCAAAATAATTCGGCATGGTTTTGATCTCTTTCTCCACCTTCGCCGCGTCCGCCCCTTCTTCCAGAACCACGAAGCATTCCCTGGTGTGCTTCTGGCGGGTGGACAGCGTTGGATTGTCTCCCTTTCTCACTGCTTCCAGAGCAGCATCCACAGGAACCGTGTACTGCTTCGCGTCCTTCACGCCTTCGACTCTGCGGACGGCGTCGGAATGCCCCTGGCTGACGCCCTTTCCCCAGAACGTATAATCCTGCCCTTTCGGAAGGACGGCACTGGCATACAGCCGGTTCAGCGAAAACATCCCGGGGTCCCAGCCGACGGAGATGATCCCCACTTTTCCGCCTTTTTTTGACGCCTTGTCCACATTGGCAAAATGCTCCGGAATCCTTGCATGTGTATCAAAGCTGTCCACCACATGGAAAAGCTCCGCATAGGCCGGAGTCTGCTCCGGCAGATCCGTAGCGCTCCCGCCGCACAGGATCATGACGTCGATCCTGTCCTTCCAGTCCGGCACTTCGGATATGCTGCATATGGAAGCCCCTTCAGTCAGAATCTTCACATCCGCCGGATTCCTACGGGTAAAGACTGCTGCCAGCTCCATATCCGGATTCTGCTTCACGGCACATTCCACGCCCCTGCCCAGATTGCCGTAGCCTAAAATACCGATTTTTATCATCTGCATTTACCCCTTTATCTATAAAATATGCCTGCAACGATTGAGAACAGCAGACGGATCCGCGTCCTGCTGTTCTGAATCGTTAGACATTCTTTATTATAGACTTTCATGGAATATTATGCAAGGTGTTTTCCTACCGCAGCTCTTCTATTTTGCAGAAATGCTCCTTTGTCTTTCTGCTATAGCTGATCCCCACTGCCAGTATTCTTCCCGTATACTTCGGCTTTTCTCCCGTCTTTCCCTGGAATCTAAGGGCATATTTTTTATCCTTAATCTGCTGGATTGCCTCTTCCGGAGTACTGTCTATTTTCAATTCCAGGATGAATGCGTCTGCCGCTCTTTGTTCGGGATAAAAGATGAAGTCCACATACCCCTCCCCTGCTTTATCTTCCCTTTCCATGCGATACTGATCCCGTGCGGACAGATAAACCAGATTCACGACCGCTGACAGTTCGATTTCGCTGTTGTAAGAAAAAATCGGTGATTCTGTATCATGTGCATATTTTAATATTTCCGCCATCATCTGGGTATTGCCTGCAAGCGTGGCCTTTACCATTTTTTCGGATTCTTTCGCCAGATTATAGACATATCCGAGAGATTCCTTGGACATCAGCAGATTTTTGAATTGTTCCATAATCTCCCGGTTTGGAATATATACTTTTCCATTTATACAGGTTAAAAGGCCATAAACTACCATAGCCGAGTATATCTCATCCCTTGTATTGAGCTCCATGGATACCGCCGCATAATTACGAACCTCTGCCTGAACCCCTTCCCCCGCGATCATAAAAACAAGGTCCTCCCGGACCGATTCTATATTGTTGCGGATATAATAAAAAATCTCATCATACGGACCGGAACTGGTCCAATAATTCGCCAGTTCATCATCTGTCAGGGCACATACGATAGAACGCGGATTATAGAGCCGCTTCCCACTCGCCGTATAGTATCCATCATACCAGATCCTTAAAGCTTCCCGAGTGATGCCCGGTCTGTCTGTCTCTTCCTGATAAATCTGATACAGCCTGTCAACCTCACATTCCTGAAAGCCAAAATACTCACCGAATTTTTTTTTCGTGACCATATCATATTCCAGAAACATATTCAATTCTGAACCGCTGGAATATTTTGCAATCGGAAGCACTCCGGTCATATATGCCAGTTCGACATATACTTTTCCCTTGAGCAGCGCCTTTAAAAAAAGCAGATATGTTCTCCGTGCTTCCTCAGTAATGAACGGCATATGGAACAGTGCATCCCATTCATCCATCACAAAAATAAATTTATCCCCTGTTTTTTGAAAAATATCTGACAGGATGTCCCATACAGCATCTTCCGTATGGATCTCAAAATCAGGATATGCCTGTGCCAAATCATTGTTGATCCCATTTTGTATACGGTCAATATATTGTCTGTAATCCGTACAGTCCCGGGGAATTTCGCTGAAATCAATAAAAATCACATTATGCCGGTTCAAATGCTTATGATAGTCCTGATTATCATTCCCCTCTTTGTCCTTCGTAATCTGCAGGCCGGCAAACAGGCCGCTGCTGTCTGCTGCTTTTCCGAAAAATGCACCCACCATGTTCGCCATCACGCTTTTCCCAAAACGGCGCGGTCTTGTAATACAGAAATAGCGATTCTTCTTTTCCAAAGCAGGGATCAGCTCCCTGATCAATGCCGATTTATCAACAAAATACGTATCCGACACCGTTTCACGGTAATCTTCAAAACAATTTCTGCTGTTTAAAAACATCCCCATAACGTTACCTTTCCCAATTATACAACTGCCTCAATAAGCAGCTTATTTCCCAGTTTTATCTCTTTTATACCAGTCTCTTTTTTCTTATTAAAGTTAAAACTAAGCATATATCCTTTATTCAGATGATAATACTCCAGATAATCCGCCAGTTGGTCTTCCCCCCTTTTATTATATGCATTTCCGCGCCATATTTTGAGTTCGACCACTGTCTGCTCTCCAAGATAATCAATGATCACATCCGTGCGTTCCATATTTCGTGTACGGGATTCAATGTAATAATTCCCTATTCCGTTGATAATCGGCCGGAGATAAAGCAGAAAGTATCGTCTCCCATCCTCTTCATAAAATGCCTGCTTCTGATCTCCGTATAACTCCTCAAAATGCATGACAAATTTTTCCAAAATCAGGCGCATATCCAAATGGCCTTTTTTGATGAATTGATTCTTATTCTGCAAAGCGTTTGTATAAATACCGCAATTTTGGCTCTCTGGCAACGAAAGAAAATAATTATAGATGCGTGTCTCAAAGATTCGATTCGCCACCTCTACCCTGTTTTGGTCTGTTACTTTTATGAAGCCAAACATACAGGCTATATTGATTGCTTCGTCATCCGGATTGTAAAAAAAGTCCTTCCCCTGAAACAAAATAAAATGCAAAACATCTCTGAGCTGCGGATATGCATCCAGCTTCTCCATCAATGAATCAAATAATGTATTCCTTTCCGATATCAAAATATTGACGGCTTTTAAAATCCCGTCTCTTGTCCACACATCCTTTTCGTCTGAAAATATGCCGTCCGGCACAAGACGTTCGTCCATCAGTTTGCAAATACGTGAGACCAGATACGGATATCCCGATGTATAGTCATAGATCACAGACGCTACTTCGCCTGTATCCATTCCTGTGTGATGGTCTTCCTCATATTCCAGAAGCATTCCCTGAATATTCTGCGTTGAAAAACTCATATCAACAAGAAAATCAGCCGCAATGTTCCAAGGGCTGTTCACTTTATGCTCTTTTTCCGAAACAAATTTTCGTTTTACATTTTTTATATCATATACTCCGGCAAGTATCACAGACTGAAATGAAGGCTTTTCGTCCCGCTGTATATAATACCTGCGCAATTGCGCAAGAAAATCTATAAACACCTGGTTATTCGCCGCGCTGTCCACTTCATCAATCATCAATATGATTCCTTTTGAGAGACTTCTGCAAAGATCACTTAAATCCTCAAATAATTCCTGCAGCTCAAAATCTTCTCTTCTTGCTTTCACATCAGAATCTAAGGTTTCCAAAGCTTCCGCAAATCCATTCTTTATATCTGCGTGACTGTATCTCAGTTCCCGCAGAAAAGATCGCCCAAATGACAGCGAAAATATATTTTCATTTTTAAATTTTGCTTCGCCGAATAATTGAAAATCCAGGCTTACCACTACATAGTCCTTTTCCAGGAGCTTTCTCAGAGCCCTCAGTGTGGTTGTTTTTCCATACTGCCTTGCACGGTTGATCGTAAAATACTGCCCTGCATCAACCATGGATTTGATTTTCTCTAATTGCTCTGATATATCTACCATATAATGCAATTCCTGCATACAGGCTGCATTCACATTAAAAAATTTCCCCATATCCGCCGTCTCCTTATCTATTGTCATTTTAACATTGCGGTTATGGTCTGTAAATAGAGGATTCTTTAAATCCTCCCCCTATTTCATTTTATATTTCCCAAAAGCCTTCTCCTCGTCCAGATGCACTTCCCTGAAAAACAGGAACAGCCACACAATGATCGATATTACTGCAATGCCTGGGGATGTAAACATATATGCCAGCGCGCCGCCTGCAGCCAGCACAATCGCCCACAGAGCAAGTGTATTTCTCATATCCCTGCTCATCCTCTTCCTGTCATACTGCACTCTCTCTTCCCTGGGCATCGTATTGAATCCACTAATCAGAATTGCTGCTTTCCCTTTCAATACCGCAAATAATACCGCCATGCCCCAAAATATAAAACTCCCTGCCAGACAACAGACTATAAGGATTTTCAAAGTTTCCATCAGCTTCTCCCTTCTGCATTCCCAAAACTACTTGATAAAAAATCCGGCTACCTTCATATCCTCGTCAAATGAAATCGTAAACTGCGCCTTTCGTTTCTCATATTTTACCTTGATTACAGCAACTGCAAATTCCTGCTCTGTATCCGGGTCTTTTGCGCCGGTCACGGCCTCCTTGTCGAAGCCCTCAAACTCGCCAAGCTCCTCCACGATCGGCACGATCTGCTCTTTCAGCATGTCCGCATCAACCGCATTCTTCATCACTGTATTCCACTGCTCCTCCACCAGCGCTTCAACCTCTTTGCTGTTCAGAGTCTGGATCACTTCCTCTGCAGCCGCTTTCACTTCGGCCTCGTCAAAATGATCCGAAAGCCGCTGGCTCCCCGCGCATCCGAAAAGCAGCCCTGTCAATAAAAGCATGCCTGCTATCGTCCTGATCCTTTTCTTTTTCATAGGTCCTCCTCTCTGATTCGCACAAATTTTCTAAATCCTCTATGCCGGAATGGTAAGGCTTACCACAAATTCCCCTTCCAGAATTTCCGTCATCATGCCCCCGCCGTATGCTTCCAGGGTGTGCCGCACATTGTCCAGACCGATTCCCATATGGTTCTTCCCGGCCTGACGTTCCGGAGGCAATGCTGACGTCCCTGCCGTACTGCCGCAGGGCATCGAATTGCGGATCTTCACCGCCGTAAACTCATGAAACGCGTCTGCCTGCACCTGGATCGTCCGTGTTCCCTCTGCCTGCTCCGCCGCTTCCAGCGCATTGTCCAATAGATTTGCAAATATGGTGGTCATATCCATATCCCGGATATGCTCCAGACGGATTTCCCCGATCCGGATCTCCATCTCGATCCCGCTTTTTTTCGCTTCCTCCGCCTTGTCATTCAATA
This sequence comes from Schaedlerella arabinosiphila, assembly GCF_003885045.1. Lineage (GTDB taxonomy): Bacteria > Bacillota > Clostridia > Lachnospirales > Lachnospiraceae > Schaedlerella > Schaedlerella arabinosiphila. Next base: position 2,271,223 of record NZ_RHJS01000002.1, read on the forward strand.
TGATGTTGAGCATCCGGTTTTCCGTATAATTGACGATCCCCAGGGCATCCAGCATCTGGTGCATGCTTCTTACATATTCCTTTCCCTGGGCCGCGTCCTGCTCCTTAAGGGCTTCGATGGCCTGGAGATGGTTTCTCATATCATGAACCATTTTTCGGGAGGACCGGTATCTCTGCTCCACCTTTTCGTAATACCGGTACTGCATCTCGCTCTGTTTTTTGCGGATCTCCAGTTCTGCCCTCAGCTTCTTATTCTGGGACTGGTAAGAAAATAAATACCAGATATAGAGATTCATCAGGACCAGGAACAAGATATTCAGGATGATCAGATAAGCCCCATACAGCTGTACAAAAACATCCCCGATATAGAGCAGCGAAAAAATAATAAACACACTGACCGCAGGCGGAAGAAACAGGCCCGCGAACCGGATTCCTCTCACATGTTCGTACTTTTTCCGGTTCAGCAATACTACCCAGACCCCGGTCAGAAGGATTTCTGTCAATTGCCTGATCAGCAATCCGGTGTTTTCCGAAGCATAGTCAAAGACCATAATCCCCCACCGGGAACTCATATACGCCAATATCATATAATCCACAAAAATCTGCGCGGTCACAATGGTCACCGGAAACAGAAAATAATAAAACCGGTACATCGAGTCCCGGCTGTACAGCCGCCGGCCTGCCGCCATGGTCATGAAAACCATATAAACCAGTTTGACGGATCTGCCGTCCGCCAATCCGACCGTAAGTCCCGCCAGCCCGGCACAGTACAGGACGGCGGCGATCCGCCGGTATTTTGTTTTTCCCTCCCTGTCGTGCTCTGTATGGCTCAGGAAAAACCAGGTACACAAGGTGATTACAATTGTCTCCATGCACACCAGAATTTCATTCCATCTACCAGATTCTACCCAATTCATTTTCACAGCCTTTCTTGTTTGCACCCAATCTGCGCAGCAGATCTTGAGCGGGGGTAATTCCTGTCAAAATCCGGCCGGTATCCTTTCACAGCCTGTCCGCCTGATATTTTCCCAGCAGGCCGCGAAATTCCACGGAACGCTTCTGGGACAGCGGAACCTGGTCCCCGTTCATCATCCTGATCTCGTACCCGCGGATGGATTTTACATGGTACAGGTTCACAATGAAGCTCTTGTGGGGGGATGCGAAGCCGTAAGGCGCCAGCCTTTCCGAAAACTCCGAGATCTTTCCCCGGATCATCCGTTCCCCGTGCTTCATCACGAGACGCAGCTTCCGGCTCTGGTATTCCAGATAGTAGAGATCCGCCGGGGCAATCTCCTCCATCCCCTGGGTGGTCTCCAGCCGCAGCGAGACTGCATCCTCTTCCTCCCTGCTGTACAAAAACGCCTCCTTAAGCTGGCGTATAACGGCTTCCTTTTCCACCGGCTTGATCAGGAAGGAAAAAGGATGAACCGAAAAGGAACGCTGCATATAATCCGGATATCCCGTGACATAGATGATCTTTACCTTTCGGTCCTTTTGGCGGATTCGTTTTGCCGCCTTGATGCCATCGACCACCGGCATATCTATGTCCAGAAAGAGGATGTCATACTCCCCTTCGCTCCGCAGAAGCTCCGCTCCATTTGAAAATTCCTCCACAGTGCAGGCAGCTTTGGTCTCCTCAATGGCAGAACGCAGAAAAACGCGCATCTGAATGTCATCGTCGCATACGGCGATCCGGTACATCTCATTCCCTCCCTCTGCTTATTACTTTCGCCATTCCCCTGCATTTTCTCCCTTTTCCGAACGGATTTCGTTTTATCAGATAGCACGTTTCCAGGGGCATTGCACGCAAATCCTGATCATCTGGAACATGCGGTTCTCCCGATCTGGATCTTCGGGTTTCTCCGCTTTAATTCATGGAACAACTGCTCCTTGTCCTGTACGGAGACGATCCATTCCTGCCGCTTTGCCCTGATACACACCCGGTCCAGAGACAGCGCCCCCGCGGCGATGGGGTTATGGGTTTTGTATACCTCCATAATGTCTTCCACCTTCATAGAGTCTTTGCAGAATCCCAATACAAAGAGCAGCTTTTCTCCGTCGATCTGCACATAGTTCCAAAGCACCATGGGTACACAGATGATATTCAGAAGCAGAAAGGTAAAAAACACGCCCAATACCTCTCCGACTTTTAATTGTTCATGAAAACATGCATAAGCCGCAACCAGGTTTCCCCCGATCAGGACCAACCAAAACCAAACGCCTATTTTCCCTTTGAACACCATATGATTCCCTTCCCGTTCCTGTTTTACTCTTTGCTCATGATATACTTCTTTTACATTCATTATAAACGATTTTTGGGGAAGAACAACCGTAAATTCCTGTTATATGGTTTTTAGGACATAAGATACGTCAACCGCCTGAAAAAAAGAAGGGCAGGAGAAATTCTATACTCCTGCCGATTCCTATTGATCCGGATTCCTGTCCGGTATACCCTGTATGATGCCTAATGGAAGCTCTTGATCCAGTTGATCAGGGAATCATGGTACACATTGTCCGTCACATCCCTGCGCATCTGATCGGTGATCGGGCCATTTTTTCCCATGATCGCAAGAATCGCTTCCTGGAGTCCCGCGATCTTCCCCTTTTCAAACGCTTCGTCATATGCCGCATCTGCTCCGGATACATTTCCCCCCGCAGACGCTGACGCTTTCTCATCGGAAGCCTGGTCTGCAGTCTTCTTTTTTGGTGTACTCTCCGCAGCTTCTTTCCCGACATGCCCATTCCCCTGGGCTGCCTCATCCGCTTTCTTTCCGGATTCCGCTTGATTCTCAGCCTTCTTTTGCGTCCCATACTCCGGTATGTTTTCTGCAGGCGCTTTTTCCGAAACCGCATCCCTTCCGGCAGCTTCCGCTGCATTCTTCCCGGAAGTCTCTTCAGCTTTCTTCCCGGCGCTGCTTACCTCTCCTGCCGCATCCTTCACATCCAGCCCGGTAAATCCTGCGTCCGCCGCAGTCTTTGCTCCGTCCTCTTCCGCAGGAACCCAGATCTCGCCGGAATTGGCCTTTACATTGACCGTGATTCTTCCGCCGTTCACAGATACCTTTTCTCCGGACAATGCCCCGATATATTCCGCTGCATTTCCTGCAGAAACGGTCATCGTGTAATCACTGTCGTCGTTATTGACCGTAACGACAACAGATTGTCCGTTGTAATTTCTGGAAAACGCATACTGCCGGTTGGTCAGCAGCAGTTCATTGTACTCTCCGTAAGAAAGCGCCGGAGTGTTCTGTCTCGTCCTTCCCAGTGCCCCGATCAGCCGTGTAAAGGAATTGTCCTTTGCCGCGTCCGCATAATCAGACAGATTCAATGCAGGGCGCAGGGAATCGTCTGAGAACCGTTCCTTCTTTCCCTCGATCCCAAATTCGGAACCGTAGTAAACGGACGGAACTCCGGGCAGCGTATACAACAGGATATGGACCGGCGTAAAATGCGCCTTGTTGTTCAGCCTTGTATAGATCCGCTCCACGTCATGATTATCCACAAAATTGTAGAGCTTTAAGCCGTCCGGACGGTTGCCGCCCATGCCGTAAAGACGCTTTACCGTATGCGCGATCTCGAAGTAATTGTGCTCGTTGTGTCCGGAATACAGCGCCTTGTGCAGGTTATAATTTGTCACGGAATGCAGGGTTCCCTCATTGACCCAGCGGGTGTAATCGCCGTGGATCACCTCTCCCATCAGCCAGAAATCCGGCTTCACTTCATTGGCCGTATGGCGGAGCGCCTGCATATAGTTGAAGTCCAGTACATCCGCCGCGTCCAGACGGATTCCGTCAATATCAAATTCGCTGACCCAGAAACGGATCACGTCGCAGATATAGTCCTTGACCGCCGGGTTATGCTGGTTCAGCTTCACGAGAAGGTCGTAACCGCCCCAGTTCTCATAGGAAAACCCGTCGTTGAAGGAATTATTTCCCCAGAAATTCACATTGCAGTACCAGTCCTTATAGGCGGAATTTTCCCGGTTTTTCTTGATATCCTGGAACGCAAAAAAATCGCGTCCGGTGTGGTTAAATACACCGTCCAGTATCACTTTGATCCCCTGTCTGTGGCATTCTGCCACGAAACCGGTCAGATCCTCATTCGTCCCAAGACGGCTGTCCAGCTTTTTATAATCCGTCGTCTCATATCCGTGTCCGACAGACTCAAAAAGAGGGCCGATATACAGCGCGTTGCAGCCGATCTCCCTGATGTGGGCAATCCAGGGGAGCAGCGTGTTCAGGCGATGCTCCGGCTCCCCATACGGATTCTCCTTGGGCGCACCGGTCAGTCCCAGCGGATAAATGTGATAAAATACCGCCTCATCATACCATGCCATTTGTTTGTACCTCCTCATACATATTTTCTCAGGAGCCGGTGCAAAACAGCGGGGCAAACCAGATACAACGCTGATCCTGCAGCAGTTCCTTAATCGGTGTTCGAAAACTTTCTGGCAATACTAACCTCATATATTTTACCATGAATCGGCTCAGAATGCTACCCGGTAATTTCCATTCAGCGCAGAACTTTTATTGTTGCTGTGAGTACCGCAGGTGCAAACAATCACCATAGAAGAAGGCGGGCATCAACAGCCCGCCGAAAGCAGCCTCCCCACATGCAGCATCCCCCACCCCTGCGTATGTTCCGAGGGGACGCAGCTCTCCCGCAGCTTTAGTTTTACTTCCACGTTGGTCATATCCGGATATTTTGACAGCAGGCAGGCAATGGCCCCGGATACCACAGGGGTGGCCATGGAGGTTCCGCTCTTCACCGTATAGGGTTTCCGAAACCGGTGTCTGTAATCCACGCTGCAGCTTGTAATATAGGTTCCGGGCGCCACCAAATCCGGCTTCATGATGCAGTCCTCGGTGGGCCCCCTGCCGGAATAATCCCACTTTGCCCTGCTCTTCCCTCCCTGCCTGCCCGCAATGTCCACCGCCCCCACCGTGATCACCTTCCGGCTGCTCCCGGGCACTGCCACGGTTCCCGGATCAGGCCCGTAGTTTCCCGCCGATACCACCACGACCAGTCCTGCGTCCCACAGCTCCTCCACCCCTCTCAAGAGCCGTTTCTCCTCCCCCTTGTCAAGTCCCGGCTGGGTTCCCACGGAAATATTGACGATCCGGATATTGTGTTTCTTCCGCTCTGCCAGCACCCAGCGGATTCCCTCCATCACATACTCCACCATCCCGTTTCCCGAATCGTCCAGTACTTTTGCACACAGGATGGACGCCTCCGGCGCGATCCCGGCATAAACACCGTTTGACAGCTTTCCGTTCCCGGCCAGTATCCCCGCCACATGGGTCCCGTGCCCGCTGTCGTCATAGATCCGCTTCCGCCTGTTTACAAAATCCCCAAATCCCATGATACGTCCTGCAAGATCCGGATGCACGGTCAGACCGGTATCGAGAACGGCAGCTCCGATCTTCCGGCCAAGGTATTTTCTGTCCAGAATATCTTCACACCAATATCCAACGGCATTTTTTACCCACTTCATAAAAAAGACCTTTTTAACAGAATATTCACCTCTTCGTTCTTTTGTGAGTCCTGCGCAATACAGAAAAACTGCCACCGGCAGCTTTTCTGCATACGATGATATGAAAAGGGAGCCGGCCGCGGCTCCCTGTAAATCACTCTAAAATCTCTTAATCTTCTTCGTAGTATTTTTTTCAAACTCCACGTCACGCACTTTCAGCTTAAACACCCGCTTATAGAGCGGAGCCGTCTTATTATACTCATCAATGATCTTCTGAAGCTCTCCCTCCAGATCCTTGATCCGCTTCTTCGACGCATATTCCAGATCCGGGAAGATCTCCGCCTCGATCAGCCCTTCGCAGTCCCGCACAAGAACCTCCTGCACCAGGCGGTTTGCGCCTAACTTGTTCTCAATCTCCTCGGGGGATACGTTCTCCCCGTTCCGCGTAATGATCAGGTTCTTCTTGCGTCCGGTCAGGAACAGGAAACCATCCTCATCGATGTAACCCAAGTCACCTGTTTTCAGCCATCCGTCCTCCAGGGTCTCGGCCGTCTCCTCTGGCATCTTATAGTACCCCTGCATCACGCTGGTACCTTTTACCCAGATCTCCTCGTCTACGATCTTCGCCTCACAGTTTGGCATGCATTTTCCGATAGAACCGTCTTTTTTCTCACTGTTGCTGTTGGTGCTGATTACCGGCGCGCACTCCGTCATGCCGTAGCCCTGTAAGATGGTAATGCCGTACTTCTTGAACAGGGCGATATAGTCCGGATTTAAGTAGGCGCCGCCGCTGCACACGGTATGAAACTGCTTCCCGAATACCTTCGCCTTCACAAGCGGAGCCGGGATAAATGACGCTTCTTCCAGTTTTTTTGCAAGTGTCTCCACCATCAGGGGCACCATCAGAATCATATTCGGTTCAAAGAGCTTGATATTTTTGGCTACTCTTAAAAGCGAATCGTTGATGCAGATGATCGCGCCGATGGACGTCCCTTTGAGAATATCCATACTCAGGCAGTAGGCGTGGTGGATGGGCAGCACGGTCATGATGACCATTCCCGGTTCATATCCCATATCCTGTGCGGTCGCATTTTCCGCCAGATTCCGGTGGGTCAGCATCACGCCCTTGCTCTTTCCGGTGGTTCCGGAGGTAAACATGATGGTCGCCAGATCCTCCGGCTTCGGCTCAAAATCTGTCCTCTCCGGCGCCTCTGCGGCCAGCTCCCACAGATGGAGGGCATTGGGAACAGAAGTCTCCCCTTCCATGGCGATGAGATGCGTAAGTCCGGGGCATTTCTCCGCCGCCATCCGGGCAACATTTGCCTTGGTCTCGTCATACACCAGCGTCGTTACATCCGCCCGGTCAATCAATTCGCAGAGATCTTCCGCCGGAAGGTTTGCATCCAGCGGAACCGCCACGCTGCCGCTGTTCACAATGCCGTAGTAGGAAGTAATCCATGAATAGGAGGTTGCCCCTATCAGTGCGATATGCTTTCCCTGTTCCCCCAGTTCGGTGAGGGCTGCCGAAATATGTTCGCTGTCCCGGCGAAGCTGTGTATAGGTCTTCGCCTCCACCTTTGTCTTCTTTTTTCCGCCCTGATCAGCGTCCTTCACTTTATATCTGACGGCATCCTGGGTGCCGTATGCTTCCTCTGCTTTCACGAGCAGATCATAGAGTGTACTGCGCAATTCGTTCATATGTTTTTCTCCTTTTCAAATAAGGAAATCCCACAGGTTCCTACGCCAGTTTTGAAAGATAATCCACTGCTTCCTGGACGGTACGGATATTGACTACTTCCTCCTGGTCGATCTCAACATCCATCTCATCTTCGATTTCACCGAGCATGCTCATAAAGTCGAAAGACGTAAAACCAAGGTCTTCGATAAAGCGTGACTCCGGCTTGATATCTTCCTTCTGAACCTCCACATAGTTTACGATGATCTCTGTCAACTGATCAAACATGTTTCCCCACCCTTTCTTTTTTTGTATTGTGTTTTTTATGCTGCAGAATGATTACACCAATTTGATGATATCGCCGATCTTCATGTTCGGTGTCTCGATTCCCTTGAACATGATCTTGCAGAAATAATAGTAAAAATATTCCAACTGCTCCCTGGTATATGCTTTCGTCTGATGCTCAAAGCTGAAATCCAGTCCGTTGTCATCCGGCCTGTGCATCACCGTGAGATACAGCCCGTCCGCATAATAACCGTTGCAGTATCTCTTCGTTTTATACTTGATACCGCCTAAGTCGGTCAGCCCCTTTTCCCTCAGCGTAGCCGGCTGATAGGTAAGCGACATGCTCTCATATCCCATGCCCAGCGGCGTTTTGTAAAATTCTTTTCTATATCCAAGATACTCTGTAGGATTGAAATTCACATAGCGGAACACTTCATTCTGTCTGTCCCGGATCTCATGGATTCCCTCCAAAAATGTCTGATCCTCCGAAATCACGGTTCGGAACGGGAAGCTGTGGATACGCGTACCGCCTGACTTTTTCTCCTGGAGCGTCGCTCTGCGGGCATAGGCAACCTGCAGGGACACGTCGTCGTTCTGGTTGATCTTCTGCAGGTAGGTACGGATTCCCATCACAAGCAGGCACTGCAGAGAAATGTGTTCCTGCTCGCAGAAAGACATCAGCCTTGTGGTCGGCTCCTCCTCCAGATGGAAGATATCGATTGCCGCCGCGAAGCTGTCCGATCCGGTAGGCGCTGCCCGAAGATTTGGATTCCCGGTTGCTGCCCTGGCGTCCTCAAGCCTCTGCGGACCGGTGATCCCGTTGTAAATCGGTTCCGATGCTTCGATGAGCCTGCGGAAATATTCCCTGTCCCTGGCCTGCGCCTTGCTGCCGGCCTCATATGCCATATCCTTCTCAATCTGCGCGGTATAGGAGCGCATATCCGCCGGATACGGAACCCCTTCGAAATTCGCGTTGCAGTACAGCTCGATCACGTCTTTCATAAACCCGATCAGCGACTGGGCATCAAGAAATCTGTGATCCCCCACCAGATACATCCCTTCATATCCGTCCGGAGTCTTGATGATGGTGACCTTATTCATCGGCTCGTCTTCCTTGTCAAAGGGAACCCGCGTCCACGCCGTCATCTCAGCCTCCGCCTCTTCCATGGTCTTTCCGGTGAAATCCACGAACTCGATCTCCCGGTCTTCCTTGTCGGCAATGTACTGATACCATTCCTTCTCTTTCTTGTCAAAGACAAGCCGCGCACGCATGGACTCGCACCGCTCGTATGCCTTATAGATGGCTTTTCTCAGCTCGTCTATATTCAGTTCGAACTCGATGGTCAGGCTCGTGCCTACATTCAGGATCTCTTTTCCCGGGCAGTACTCGGAATAATAGTTGTGGAATTTCTGTGCTACCGTCAGTGGATACGTCTTATAACCTTTTCTTGTTTTCATTCTGTTTATTAATCCTTTCACGTTCAAAAACGTCCGTTCATTGGCTTCAAATACCGCTGCAATCTATATCCGCATCGTCTCTTTATACAAATGCAGGTATGTCTCAGATTCTTACTGCATGATCTCTTCCATAAATTCGGTCAGTGCCTTTTCATAAGTCTCCATGTCTTTATAATAGCTCTCTGCATGGGCCGCCCCTTCGATGATCACCTTACGCTTCGGAGATCTGCAGTGGTCATAGATCTCATGGCACATACTGCACGGTACGAAGGTATCCGCCGAACCATGGATAAAGAGGATCGGTACCTTTGCCTTTTCGACCTCGTATTTGGCGTTGCACTCGTCCATGCCGTAGCCCGCCAGCTTTTTGTTCAGCAGGTCGGCTCCCTGGATTGCCGGAAATGCCGGTAAATGGTACATGTGGTTCAGCACATAAGTGAACACCTCCTTGGGGGAGGTAAACCCGCAGTCAGATACAATCCCCTTCACATTGGCCGGCAGTTCCAGGCCGCTGGTCATCAGCACCGTAGCGCCGCCCATGGAGGTGCCGTGAAGCATGATCTTCACATCCTCACCCAGCTCCTGTATCATCCAGTTGATCCAGCCCAGGGCATCCTGCCGGTCCAGACATCCGAAGCCGATGTATTCCCCCTCGCTCTCACCGTGGGCCCTTGCGTCCGGCATCAGCATGGCATAGCCGCGTTTCAGGAAATAATCCGCGATGGCTACGTGATTGCTGAGCCCTTCCCCGGTATAGCCGTGAAAACAGATCACAGCTTTCTTTACATCGGAAATATTCCCGTGTTCCCCGTCTTCCACCGCCGGAAAGTATGTAGCGTGGAGCTTCAGCCCGTCGAAAGAGGTGATGGATACGTCTCTGTGGGTCTGCGCCAGTACATATTCCTTTCTCTTTTCCATAAGCGGATAATATTTTGCCCAGTCTGTACCCGACATCTTGATGGTCCTGTCGGTCTTCGCGTTTCCGCGCTTCATGGTCCTGTTATAAAAATATGCGGTTTCCCCGATTCCTGCCGCAGCCAGGATTCCCGCTGCAGCTACAATGTTTTTCAATGCTCCCAATGGTTTCACCATCCTTTTTTTGCTGTTCCCATGTGTCTGTCTTATTTATTTTTCTTCGCTTCCTTCGCCGCTGCCTTCTTGACCGCCGTCTTTACTACGGTATTCACAACCTTGTCGGCCGCTTTTTTTGCGATGCTCTTTTCCTGCGCCGCGCCTTTCTTCAGCTCTATGATCTCCTTCAACCGCAGCGCCTTCTCAATATTGCCCTCCACCCGCAGCTTCTGGTCTGTAAATGCCGCGATGGGGTCCATCTCTCCGTCTGCGATCTTGAGAAGCACCTCAGATGAACAGATAAACATGGCGTCTCTGTCATAATATTCATAGGGCTCTACATGGAGCACGCCGTCCTTTACCTCCACATAGAAAGCGCCGCCGGCTTCCTCGTCCTCAATGTTAAACTGAAACGCAAGATGCTCGTGTATATCACTCACATCCGCTCCCATAAATTTCCCCTTGATCTCATAAAATAAATCTGCGTAAGTCATCCTTTTCCTCCTTGATTTCCCACTGTTGCTGCCAGATGGCTGTTCCTATGTCCCAGCCGTCTGCTAAAAATACAATCGACCAACGGTCGAATTGATTTAAGTAAACCTTACCACATTCTTCGACCGTTGGTCAACTATATTTTTGTCCAATTTAAGGGGAATTTTTCCATGTTTTTTGTGGAATAATTTTCTTTTACCCGATCAGAATCCTCTTCCCTTCGAATGCAAAGCCGTAGCAGCGGATTCGTTCTCCTGAGATCCCTTTTGCAGTCAGCACCGCAGCATATTGCTTTTCTTTGATCTGCGCCAGGGCGCTCTGAACCGTTTCCTCTAATGTAGTCTCTGAATCCGGGTCTTTCACTTTAAATTCAAACACATAAGCATCGCCTTTCCCATCTTTTGGCTCCATGATCACGTCATATCTGTCAAGCGTGTCCCCCAGTTCATACTGCTCCAGCGACATTTTTACCTCTTCTTCCGTAAAGCCAAAAGCTGTGCATTTTTTCCAAAACGCCTGGGACGGGTGATCAGGGTCACATCATCATTTTTCTCCCACCATTCCCGGATAAAATCCGTCTTATCGATGTAGAAGGACTTTGTTATTCTTATTTTTTCAAAACTCTGGCTTCCAATGGATATGTTTGCTTTCATTTATACGCACACTCCTCTGTTTTTCCATTTCTTTTCTGTTTTTGGCAGCTTCATCATGAAAAATCATCCATCCTGCTCACGTGCCATTCTAATGGAATAGTCATACCACAGCCTCAATCACTGTTTTATTCCCGATCACAAGTTCCTTTACACCGATCTGCTTCTTTTTATTAAAGCAAAAACTCAGCATATATCCCTTATTCTTATGATAGTCTTCCAGATATCCCGCAATCTGTTCTTCCCCCCGGTTGTGATACTCTTTTCCTCTCCATATTTTTATTTCTATAATGTATTGCTCTCCACGATAATCCACGATCACATCTGTGCGCCCCATGCTTCTCGTACGCGACTCAACATAATAATTCCCTGTTCCATTGATGATCGGACGCAGGTAAAGTAAAAACAGTTTTCTTCCGGATTCCTCAATGAACGTTTCCTCACTGTCCGCATATAGATCATGAAAATGCTCCACAAACTTTTCCAGAATCAGCCGCATGTTCAGATACCCCCCAGCGATAAACTGATTCTTATCATAGAGTGATTCCTGATAAATACGATGATTCTGCAATTCTTCTGCAGATAAAAACCGGTTGTAAAGCCGCATTTCAAAAATACGGTTTGCTAACTCCACATTCCCGTCCCTGTTTTTTACAAATCCACACATAGAGGCGGCCGCAATGGCCTTGTGATCTGCATTATATGGAATGTCCTTGCCAACAAACAGCAAAGTATACAGCATATTTTCCAGCTCCGGGGAACTCTCAACTTTTCCGGTCAATGATTCAAATAATGTATTTCTTTCTACAAGCAGCCTTTGGATGGCAGAAAGCACCCCATCCCTGGTCCATGCTTCGCTTTTTCCTGCGAATTTGCCATTCTCCGCAGCGGTTTCGTCTGTCAGCTTACAAATCTTTGAAACAAGAAACGGATATCCGGATGTATAATCATAAATCAATTGCGCAATTGCAGATACATCCATTCCTGTATGATAATCTGCCTCATACATTTCCAGCATCTGAACAATATTCTTCACTGATAAACTCATATCTACATCAAAATCAGATGCGATGTTCCATGGACTATTTGAAACATGCTCATTTTCCGGACGGATTTTATCTTTTAAATTTTTAATATCATACACCCCTGCGAGTATTACAGACCGGAACGCCGGTCTTGTATCCCTCTTTAAGTACATGTCCCTCAGACACCCCAGAAACGTAACAAACACCTGATAATCTCCCGCCTGATCCACCTCATCCACCATAAGTACAACTGGCTTATTTGCCTTTCTGCACAGCCTGGTCAGCAGATTTGTCAGCACGCGGAAATTCACATCCTTCGGATCTCCTATGCTGCGTTGATACAATTCTTCCCTGATATCCTCCGGTACCCCTATAACCTCACCAAAATCAATCGTATCATAAAGCAGCCCAAGCAGACGAACGCAGAAAGAGCCTGCATCTGCAAAAACTTCTTCTTCGATTCCCTCAAAGCTGATCAAAAAAATCATGTATTCATTTTCAAATCTCCGCTTCAATGCGTTTAAGGTTGTCGTCTTCCCATACTGCCTGGCCCGGTTGATCGTAAAATAATCTCCATCCTCAATATACCCTTTCATTTCTTCGAGACGCTCTGATATGTCCGCCATATAATGCTTATCAGGCAAGCATAAGCCTGTAACATTGAATTTTTTCTTCAAATTTTTACACCCTCTCCATACTTCATCTTTTATTGCCTGGAGCACTGTCAAACCGTTTCTATGAATACATCCTATACTCCTCTGCGGCAGAAATCTTTCTCCCACCTTATCCCTACCATTCTCTATAAAACCATTATTGCACAAAAACAGCCGTTGTACCAGACTTTCTTTATCTGAAACAACGGCAGTTCTGCAAATGTTACTTTATTGGCCGGATGCCTTGCAGCAGGGTGCAAGGCACCGTGAACAGTAACCGTAAGCGCTTCCTTTCTACTCCCGCCTAAAATACTACAGGTTATTCCAAACCTCCCGTATATCCTCCATTTCCACCTGCTTCTCAATCTGGTTCACGATCTGTTCGCTGCTGACGCTGGCGATCTCGGCCTGGCTGGAATCCATCCAGACATAGCAGATAAAGCACAAGATCCCAAGCGTCAGCCGAAAGAGGAATGTGTCTCTGGGATAAGCGGATTCCTGGTCGTCATACAATTCATGATAAATACTTCCGTATCTGGGATGGACCGCAGGGATAAAATGGTTGTCATCGTACCGTTTTCTTGTCTGGCGCAGAAGCTCTCTGCGGCGTGCCTCGGGATCGTTCATAGCAGGCTTCCTTTCGTTTTTCGATCTTTGTATCCCGGGGGCTTAAGGCCGCCGGATACTTGTATCGAATATATATGTACAATCCCCGATGTTTAGAACTTTTCCCCTCTGGAATCCTGCATGAAGTGACACTGTTAAAACAGGATCAAAGCCCCCGCTTCTGTCTGCATTTATTTTTTGTCCGCCCATATTTCCGGCTGTACACATTTCCCACGTTTTCCGCCCCTGAAGCGGCAGAAACTGCCAGCCCGTCTTACCGGTCTGACAGTTCCTTTGTAATATCCTCCCATGTGATCCCCCGTTCCACCATCAGCACCATCAGATGGTACATAAAATCCGAGACCTCATACTTGATCTCTTCCGGGTTGGGGTTTTTGGAGGCAATGATAATCTCCGTGGCTTCCTCTCCCACTTTTTTCAGTATCTTATCGATTCCCTTTTCAAACAGGTAATTGGTGTAGGACCCTTCCTTTGGGTTCTGCTTGCGGTCCACAATGGTCTTATACACGGACTCGAATACCTGTAACGGGTTCTTGGCGTCAAAATCATTTCCTGCAATGGACTGGAAAAAGCAGGTCCGGTTCCCGGTGTGGCAGGCCGCGCCGATCTGCTCCACCTTCGCCAGCAGCGTATCCTTGTCGCAGTCCACGGTCAGCATCTTCACATACTGGAAATGCCCGGAGGTTTCCCCCTTGATCCACCGTTCCTGCCGGCTCCGGCTGTAATAGGTCATCTTGCCGGTTTTGATGGTATGCTCAAATGCGTCTTCATTCATGTATGCCATCATCAGCACTTCATTGGTCTTATAATCCTGGACGATGACCGGGATCAGGCCGTCGGAATTTAGTTTAAATTCCGCAAAATCCATAATGCTTTCAAAGGAAGTCATCCGGATGCCTTCCTCCAGGCAGACATTTTTAAACGCGTCAAAGTCCATGTCCTTCTGGCTGATAAAGAGACCGGAAACCCCCTTGACCCCGTCGGATTTCAGGATCTTGAGAATCTCGTTCTGCTCCATCGTATCCGTCACCACCACGCAGGGGATCTCCGTAATGTTTACAACAGAATTGAGGTCCAGCCTGTGCATGAATATCATTTCCGTACAATATTTCTCAATCTGGTGCTGGTGCTTGAACAGCGCGTCAAAATCATTCAGCGACACGGCGATCCGTTCCTTTCCGTACCGCAGGGCAGCCTCCTCTAAAAGCTTCAGGGTTCCGGGCTTAGAGAGGTTCAAAAGGGCCCGCTTCGCGCCGGCGTACAGAATCTTCTTTACATCCTCCTGACGGCGGATATTTCCGCCTGCCACCATGGGGATGCTGATGACCCGGTTGATCTTTTTCATCAGGTCAATGGCTTCTTCATGGTTCTCATCCGAATTGGACAGATCAAACACAATCAGCTCGTCTGCCCCCCGTTCTCCATAATGCTTTGCAAGGGAAACCACGTCATCCGATATCACGGTTTTATCGTCAAACCAGCGGACGGCCTTGGCGCCGTCGATCAGGATACATGGGGTTAACCTTTTATAACTCATAGTATGTTCTCCTTCTATATTTTTTCCTACAGGCTTCCTTTCGTAGACCAGACGCCCTGCATCCGCGGCTCCTCCATGACTGCCCCGTCCAGCGCCTTTCCAAACGCCTTGAACAGCGCCTCCGCCATATGATGGTTATTGCCGGCATCCAATATCTTCAGATGCAGGTTCATAGCCGCGCTGTAAGAAACGGCATAAAAAAACTCCCGAACCATTTCCGTGTCCAGCGTACCCAGACGTTCCGCCGTAAATTCCGCATCCATCTTAAAATACGGACGGCCGGACAGGTCCACGGCGCAGAGGGCAAGAACCTCATCCATCGGCAGGATAAAGCTTCCATAGCGCCGGATTCCCGCCTTATCTCCCAGCGCGCCGGCAATGGCCTGGCCCAGGACGATCCCGGTATCCTCCACCGTATGGTGGCAGTCCACCTCCAGATCCCCCTTCACCTGCACCTCCAGGTCAAACAGCCCGTGCCGCGCAAATCCGTCCAGCATATGGTCAAAAAACGGGATTCCGGTATCGATCCGGTTCTTCCCCTGCCCGTCCAGATTGATGGACAAGGTGATCTCTGTTTCCTTTGTTTTTCTCGTACAGCTTCCCATCCGTTCCTTCATACGCAAATCCTCCTTCTTCCGGCCCCTTTCATACCGCCCTGTACAGAAAGTCAGCCGTCTGCAGGCTTTCTGTTATGCGGCAATTCCCATTCTCTCTCATCTGCCCCTTAAAAACAGAGGCACAGCCCTATTCTTCAAACCGCACCCTGACGGAATTTGCATGAGCCGTAAGCTGTTCCGCTTCCGCAAACTGCTCAATATCCTCGTGCACCTGTTCCAGCGCTTCTCTGGAATAGGCAATGATACTGGATTTTTTAAGAAAATCGTCCACCGACAGGGGCGAGAAAAACTTGGCCGTCCCGTTGGTGGGCAGGATATGGTTCGGTCCCGCGAAATAATCTCCCAGAGGTTCGCTGCTGTACTCCCCAATAAAAATGGCTCCCGCATTGCGGATCTTGGTCATGACCTGATAGGGATCCGCCGTCATGATCTCCAGATGCTCTGAGGCGATCTCGTTGGCCGCGTCGATGGCGTCCTCCATCGTATCCGCCACCAGGATATGCCCGTAATTGTCCAGTGACTTCTGGATGATCTCCCCCCTGGATAGCTCCTGGATGAACCGGTCTGTTTCCCGGGATACCTGCTCTGCTAACTCCCTGCTGGTGGTCACCAGGATTGCCGACGCCAGCTCATCGTGCTCCGCCTGGGACAACAGGTCTGCCGCCACATACCGGGGATTGGCCGTCTCATCTGCCAGGACAAGGATCTCGCTGGGCCCTGCGATGGAGTCAATGCTGACATGTCCGTAAACCGCCTTTTTCGCCAGCGCCACATAGATATTGCCGGGGCCCACGATCTTATCCACCTTGGGGATGCTCTCTGTCCCGTAAGCCAGCGCCGCGACTGCCTGCGCTCCGCCCACCTTGTAGACCGCCGTCACCCCTGCCTCTTTTGCGGCAGCCAGGGTGGTGGGATTCACCTTTCCGTCTTTTCCCGGAGGCGTCACCATGATGATCTCTTCCACCCCGGCCACCTTTGCGGGCATCACGTTCATCAGCACGGAGGAGGGATACACGGCCTTCCCGCCGGGTACATAGACGCCCACCCGCCTTAACGCCGTGACTTTCTGCCCCAGCATGGTGCCGTCCGGCTTGCTGTCAAACCAACTGTACTGCATCTGCTTCTGATGGTAGGCTTCAATATTGACCAGCGCCCTGCGGACGATCCGCAGCAGGTTTTCATCCATCTGCGCGTAAGCCTCCTGCACCTCTTCTTCGGTCACCAGAACGTTCGTCCCATCGATCTGCGCCTTGTCAAACCGTTTTGTATAGTCAAAAACAGCCTCATCCTTTTTCTCCCGGACCGTGTCCAGGATCTCCTGCACACGGGCCTCATATTCCCCGTAGCTGTTGGGACTGCGTTTGAGCAGATCCTCCAGCAGATGTTTCTTTGTATTTTCATCTAAAATCTCAATCCGCATGATGTTCCTCCTGTAAAAGCTTTCTCAGACTGGTAATCAGCTCCCGCACCCTGTCGTTTTCCATCCGCATGCTCACCGGATTGACGATCATCCGGGCAGACAGAGGGCAGACCTCCTCCAGTACCACCAGCCCGTTCTCCTTCAAAGTGGAGCCGGTCTCCACAATATCCACAATGACCTCCGACAATCCCACGATGGGCGCCAGTTCAATGGAGCCGTTCATTTTGATGATCTCCACGGTCTGGTGGCGTTTATTATAAAAATAATCCTTTGCGATATTGGGATATTTGGTTGCCACACGGATCAGCTCCCGGTGCTTTAACAGCTCCGCCGTCTCCTGGTATCCGCAGACGCACATCCGGCATGCCCCAAAGCCGAGGTCCAGCACTTCATGAACCTTTCTACCTTCCTCCACAATGGTGTCCCTTCCGACCACGCCGATGTCCGCCGCGCCGTACTCTACATAGGTCGGAACATCCGGCCCCTTAGCCAGAAAAAACTTCAGCTTCCTCTCTTCATTTACAAAAATCAGCTTCCTGGAGCTTTTGTCCTTCATCTCCTGGCAGGTGATCCCCAGCTTCTCCAGCATTTCCAGAGTCTTGCTGGCCAGCCTGCCCTTCGTCAGCGCAAATGTCAGATACTTCATTCCGTGACCCTCTCTTTTTTGTAGTCAACCTTCTTCTCTTTTCCGGTCCTGAAATTCACCAGTTCCACCGTGCCGTCCTCCTGCAGATACAGCATGCTCACCGCCTGGGTACGTTTTCCGTACTCCATGTATTTCTCTTTGTCCTCCGACGGCTCCCGTTTTAAAAGCTCGATTGAGCGTCCCTTTTCCCGAAATTCCCCAGCCAGGGAAATGGCCCATTTCAGCGTTTTCTCCGTGCAGACGATGAGGTTGGACTGCTTGGTCTCCACGGAGATCTTCTGACGGCTCAGCGCGCTGGCCAGTTCATCCACGATCATCGCAAAGCCGATGGAGGGCGTATTTTTCCCGAACTTTTCCAGCAGGTGGTCATATCTTCCGCCCCGCACCACCGCGTCGCCGGTTCCATAGGTATAGGCCCGGAAAATGATGCCCGTATAATACATGTAGCTTCCGCTCATGCTCAGATCAAACGTGATATGCTTTTCCACCCCGTAGTGCATCAAAACCTGGTAGATCTTTAAAAGACGCGCGATGGCCGCCTTTGCTCCCGGGGTGGGCGCAAGCCTTGCCGCATCCGAGAGCACCTCCGCTCCTCCGACCAGCTCCGGCAGGGCCCCGAACGCCTCTTTTACGTCATCCCTGACCCCCTGGTTGTCCAGGATTTCTTCCACCCCGAAATAATTGCGGTTGGCGATCAGCGTAAAAAGCTCCTCCGTGACCTCCTCCGAAAGTCCCGATGCCTCCATCAGCCCCCGGATAAAGTTCACATGTCCGATGTTCACCTGAAATTCCTTCAGACCGGCCCTTTTCAGCCCGTCCACCACCATGGCCAGCATCTCCGCGTCCGCCTCAATGGAATCCACGCCGATCAGCTCAGCTCCAAGCTGGGTATTTTCCTTTAATCTTCCCTGGTAGCTGGAATGGTTGATGAATGTATTGCCCACATAGCACAGACGGATGGGACAGTCTTCCTCTTCAAACAGCGTTGCCGCGGCCCGGGCGATGGACGGCGTGATGTCCGGACGCAGCGCCAGCGTATTGCCCTCCCGGTCAAAAAACTGATACAGTTCTCTGGAAGAGATGGTTCCGATCTCTTTTCGGAACACATCGAAATATTCAAATGTGGGAGTCTGGATATCATGATAGCCGTAAAGATGCAGCAATTCATGGAGCTTTTCCTGAACCGCCAGTTTTTTTCTGCATTCCGTACCGTAGATATCCCGGACTCCTTCCGGTGTATGTAATTTCTGTTCCATAATGTAGATCCCATTCTTTCTGTGTAAATTCTAATCTCAATTTTCCGAACCGTTCATCCAAAGACGCTGATTCTGCCGCGCCCGGGCTGAACAGGATTCCGTTTCTTTACTTCACTACAGCGCTAAAATCTTTAGTCATTATACGAACTTTCCATTGGAATGTCAATCCCTGCCGTCCAAATCCTTCTGAATATAGTCCAGATAGGGAACAAAACAGTTATTTTTCAATGACAGGAAATACGCTTCGCTGAGCTCCTCCATCCGAAAGCTCTTGCGCCCCCCTTCCTGCGCCCTGTCCCAGAATCTGCGTATTTCCGCGTATCGCATATAGTACAGGATATTCCTTGCGCTGTAGTAGATCAGCAGGAAGGAGATTCCCCCCTGGCGTTCAAACTTTTCCATAAAATGGATCTGGTGCTCGTGCACATTCTGCAGGGGAAAGGTGTCCGCCGAGCATTCCTTGGCGTCGAAGCAGACGGGGATTCCCTGAACCGCCCCGATATAATCCACCGTACTGATCTTGTCAAAATATGCCAGTGTAATATGCCGGTGCTCCTTGTCGATCTGCACCGGAGTAATGGGGGTGGGGATCTTCTGGATCAACGCCAGGTTCAATTCCTCGTAACGTTCGTTTGTACGGTTGATCAGATCCTCCAATGTGGACCCTCTCAGCCCCCGTGAGTTCCATGTAGCCATAATGACCGCTCCTTTTATCTGCCTGTTACCATCGTATCAAAACAGATCCTGCCGTCCCAACTGTTCTGCGCAGATCTGCCTGAAGAGCCCGGGCGGCGGCGCCCGAAATTCCCTGCCCGAGAGGTATCCAAGCGTTCCCTCCGACTTCGGCATCTGAAGCCTCCAGGCGTGGAGAAGCTGGGATTTCAAGCCGTACTGCTTTTGATACCTGTCGTTGACCTTTGGTTTCCCGTACTTATAATCCCCCAGAATCGGATGCCCCTGGGACGCGAGATGGGCCCGGATCTGGTGGGTCTTTCCGGTGACCAGGTGAACCTCCAGAAGCGTCATCCCCCCGCCTGATGCAAGGGGTCGGTATTCTGTCTCGATCCGTACGCCCTCGGGCATCTCCTTTTGGGAGATTCGGACGTGGTTTGTCAATCCGTCCTTCACCAGATACCCTTTTATGGATTCCGGCCTTTTGACGTCTCCCCAGACCAGGCAGAGGTAATATTTTCCAATGGAGCGGTCCTTGAAAAACCGGCTCAGCTCCTGGAGTCCTGCCAGGCTCTTTCCGGCTGCAAGAATCCCGCTGGTGTTCCTGTCCAGACGGTTGCACACCGAAGGCCGGAAGGTCTTTAGCTCCTGTTCGGTGAGCGCTTTCGAATCCAGCAGATACCCGATCAGGTGCTCCACCGCGGAAACATCCTGCTCCCTGGCCTTCTGGGACAGCATTCCCACAGGCTTGTTCAGAAGAAGTATGTGGGAATCTTCATAGAGGATATCCAGCGCTTCCCTCCTGCCCGGACGAATGCATTCCTCCCTTCCGGAAAATTTCCCGATGGTTTCATCGGAGAGGAACAGCTTCACCACATCCCCCTGAAACAGCTTCTCGGCGCCGGATGCTTTTTTTCCGTTTAATGTAATGTTCTTTTTCCGAAGCATTTTATAGAGGAAGCTTTTGGGCGCCTCCTTCAAATATTTTGCCAGCAGTTTGTCCAGCCGCTGGCCCGCCTCGTTTTCCGTGACACAAATCTCCTGCACGTCTCTCCTCCATTCCCCCCAGATTACAGTCCACGTCCTGACCGGCCGCGGACTGTAACGGATTCTGCACCCAAAACCTGCTACAGAGAAAGGGTCATGATCACATGCGCGATCTGACGCTCCTCTTCCCTGGTGTCCGCTTTTTCTACAGCCGCGATATTCTCCAGTCCCTCCACAATGGACAGGAAAGACTTATACTGGTCGTAGAGCTTCACCGAAACCTGGGGCAGGTCGTTTTTCTGCAGCATCTTCCGCAGATAGGACGCCGTCTCCTGCGGATCCGTCTTTTTGCTGGAAGTATATCCGAACACCTTCTCATGGGAGATCACCATGCAGTCGATGGGCATGATCTTCTCCGTGCTTGTCACCACCAGGTCATAGATCACCGTCAGGTGCGCCGACTTCGACGCCACCTCGTCCGCCAGCGCCTGATCCACCGTCTTGTACGGAATCCGGGTGATCACCCCCACCAGCGCCTTGCATGCCGGAAGGCACCCCACCACGGCCACCACCGTCAGCAGGTTTTTCTTGGAATGGGTCTGGCTGTAGCCCAGCAGAAATACGGCGGTCACAATGGCGAAATAGATCACCGTGCGCAGAATCTCTATTTTCAGCTTTTCACGCAGATAACCCGGCGTTCCCTTTTCACATTTTATCATGGCTTTTCCCTCCAATGTTTGTAACCATTTTGCGACTTGACGCTCCCCGTTTCCCCGCCGGGTCAGCCCGGGTTCATCAGCTTTAAGATCAGGCGGTGGGGAAGGAGCTTCGACGCCGTATGGGCGCATTTCATAGGCAGCCCGTAGACAGAGATGTCTTTCCCTCTGCGGCTGTCTAAAAGGGCTTTTCGCACCACCCCCTGGGCCTTCACCTTGACCAGCTTTTTCAGCGGATTTTCCAGTTGTCCAGAGACCTGGAAAAACTCCGTATCCACCGGCCCGGGACAGACCGCGGTGACATAGATCCCCCGGCTTTTAAGCTCCGCCCCAAGGCTTCTGGAAAAACTCAGCACATAGGCTTTTGTGGCCGCATAGACCGCAAAGGCCGGCTGGGGAGAAAACGCCGCCGCGCTGGCCATCTGGATGATCCTGCTGCCCCGGGAAAGACAGGGCAGGCAGCAAAACGTCACCCTCGAAAGGGCGGTGCAGTTCAGGCCGATCATCTCCAACTGGGTTTTGGGGTCTTCCTTTAAAATCTCTTCCACCGTGCCGCTCTTCCCAAAGCCTGCCCCGTTGACCAGCATCCGGATGTCCGGCGCCTCCTCCTGAAGCAGTTTTTCCAGCTTCTCATATACCTCTTCCTCAAGCAGGTCTCCCTCCAGAATCCGGATAGGCACCCGGGAGAGCTGGTTCAGTTCCAAAAGCCTGTGCTCCCTGCGGGCAATCACCCAGATCTCATCCAGATCCCGGTAAAAATGCCCCATCTGTTTTACAAATTCTCTTCCGATTCCGGAAGACGCCCCTGTCACGACTGCAATTTTCATAACAACACTGCCTCCTTGATGATTGCTCCCCCTGTCGTCCCTTTTTAAGTCCTGCGCTTTGCCGTCCTCTTTTCCGAGTCCTTTTTCCGGCTGTACTTTTGGCCGGCATTGTTCCTGTCCGTGCTTCTCCTGGCATTCGTTTGACTGCCGCTGCCATTCCTGCCGGCGCTTTTCCTGTCATCCGTTTTTCTGCCGCTGCCATTCCTGCCGGTGCTTCTCCTGTCATCCGTTTTTCTGCCGATGTTCTTCCTGTCCGTACGTTTCTTGTCCTTGCTGTTTCCCGGACTTCTCTGTACAGAAGTTTTCTCCCCGGACAGCTTCCTGGGACGGATCAGGCAGTGCTTTTCAAAGCCGATCAAATCCGTCCGCCCGGCTTTCAGAAGCGCCTCCTTCACCAGGTCATAATTGGCCGGGTTCCGATACTGGATCAGCGCCCTCTGCATGGCCTTCTCATGGGGATTTTTCGGCACGTACACCGGCTTCATGGTGCGGGGGTCCAATCCGGTGTAATACATACAGGTGGACAGCGTGGAAGGCGTCGGGTAAAAGTCCTGAACCTGCTCCGGCATATATCCCATGTCCCGGCAGTACTCCGCAAGCTCCACCGCTTCCTTCCAGGAGGAACCCGGATGGGAGGACATCAGGTAGGGAACCAGGTACTGATCCTTTTCAAGCCGCCGGTTCATTTTCGCAAATTCCTTTACAAACTGCCGGTACACCTGATTCTTCGGCTTTCCCATCAATTCCAGCACGGCGTCGGACACATGCTCCGGAGCCACCTTGAGCTGCCCGCTGACATGGTGGAGGCAAAGCTCCCGCAGAAAAGCCGGATCCGAATCCGCCAGAAGATAGTCGAACCGGATTCCGGAACGGATAAAGACCTTTTTCACACCCGGAAGCTGTCTCAGGGCGCGGAGGATGTCCACATATTCCCGGTGATCCGCCCGGAGATTCCCGCAGGGCTTCGGAAACAGGCACTGCTTTTTGGGACAGACCCCCGAATCCTTCTGTTTCCCGCAGGAGGGATGCCGAAAGTTGGCCGTAGGCCCGCCCACATCATGGATATATCCTTTAAAATCCTGTTCCTTCGTCATCCGTTTTGCTTCCGAAAGCAGGGAGCCCTTGCTCCGGCTCTGCACGATCCTCCCCTGATGGAAGGTCAGGGCGCAGAAGCTGCATCCCCCGAAACACCCCCGGCTCCCGGTCAGGCTGAACCGGACTTCCTCAATGGCCGGCACGCCGCCTTTTGCCTGGTAGGAGGGATGGAAGGTATACCGATAAGGCAGCTCATAGACATCATCCATTTCCATCTGTGTCAGGGGCTTTGCCGGCGGATTCTGAACCACATAGATCTGTCCCGGATAGGGCTCTGCAAGCCGCTTTCCGGAAAATGGGTCCGTATTGCAGTACTGGGTGTAAAAGCTCCTGGCATATTCTGTTTTGTCCTTTTGCATTGCCTCGAAGGACGGCAGGACCAGGGCGTCATAGACCGAATCCAGGCTCCGGGTCCGAACCACCGTCCCCTCGATATAGGTCAGATCCTGTATGGAAATCCCCGCCTCCAGCGCTTCCGCGATCTCCAGGATGGAGCGCTCCCCCATGCCGTAGGAGATCATATCCGCCCCGGAATCCAGAAGGATGGAACGTTTCAGCCTGTCCGACCAGTAATCATAATGGGCCAGACGCCGAAGGCTTGCCTCAATCCCGCCCAGGATCACAGGCGTATGCTTGTAGGTCCTTCGGATCAGATTCCCGTAGACCACCGCCGCATAGTCCGGCCGCTTTCCCATCACCCCGCCGGGTGTATAAGCGTCCGCTGCCCGCCGCTTTCCGGAAACCGCATAGTGGTTGACCATGGAATCCATGTTTCCGGCGGACACAAGGAAGCCCAGCCTTGGCTCCCCGTATACGGTGATGCTTTTGTCGTCCTTCCAGTCAGGCTGGGAGAGGATCGCCACCCGGTAGCCCCGGCTTTCCAAAAGGCGGCTGATGATGGCATGTCCGAAGGAAGGGTGATCCACATAGGCGTCCCCGATCACATATACAAAATCCGCCTGGTCCCATCCTCTCGCTTCCATATCCTCCCGGCAAAGCGGTAAAAATTTCTGCTCCATCTTCTTACTCCATACTATCCGCAGATTTCATAGGTTTCATTCCAGATTTCCCGGTAATCCCGGATATAATAATCCGACAGACTGCGCTTCTCCGCTTCATAGGGCACGGAAAACAGGTCGTGCACCGCGCACACACTCATGCCCGCCCGCTTTCCCGCCCGAATCCCGTTGGGAATATCTTCAAATACCAGGCATTCCCCGGGCCGGACCATAAGCTCCCCGGCGGCTTTTAAGTAGACATCCGGGGCAGGCTTTCCCTGCTGCACTTCATCGGATGTGATGACTGCCGAAAAATATTTCCGGATATGCAGCGCGTCCAGCACCTCCATCACCAGCTCCCTGGAATTGCTTGTGGCGATCCCCATCCGGATTCCCTGTCGTTCCATCCGCTCCAAAAATTCCCCGGCACCCGGCTTTAGGGGAACCCGGGTGCGGTACAAATCCCGGGTCATCTCCGTCCACTCCCTGCAGACCTCCTCCACGGAGCAGTTCAGCACCGGAAAGCTGTCCAGAAAATACTGCGCCGTCTGCACATAGCTCATGCCCTCAATGTCCTTGTGAAAGGTTTCCGGCGGGGTAATCCCGTATTTCCGCATATATTCCCGGTCCACCTCCGGCCACATCCACATGGAATCCACCAGAGATCCGTCCATATCAAATATCACTGCCTTTTTTTCTCTCAACATAGTATATCCAGCTCCTGCGTGTTTAATGTCCGGTACTCCCCCGGCTTTAGCGATTCGTCCAATCTAAGCGGGCCCATCTGCAGGCGTTTGAGATAGAGTACCTCCTTGCCTGCGGCGTGGAACATGCGCTTTACCTGGTGAAATTTTCCCTCCCGGATGGTCAGCTCGATCTCCGAGATCTCCCCGGCGTTCAGAATGCGCAGCTCGGCGGGAAGGGTCTGCTTTTTTTCTCCGATGTCCACGCCCCGGCGGAAAAGCTCGGCATCCTCCTGGGTGACCCGGCCCTGAACCCTGGCATAGTAAACCTTGTCCACATGCTTTTTGGGCGACAGAAGCCGATGGGCCAGCCCTCCGTCGTTGGTGATCAGAAGCAGCCCTTCCGTATCCTTATCCAGCCTTCCCACGGGAAACAAATCCTTTCGCTTCCGGCTTTCGATGAGGTCCACCACACAGCGCTCCCTGGGATCCTCTGAAGCGGAGATCACGCCGGCGGGCTTGTTCAGCATATAATATTCATATTCCCGGTAGGCCGCCGGCTGCCCGTTGAACCAGACCTGGTCTGTTTCCGTCTCCGTCTTATATTCCGGCTCCCGTACCGTCTGTCCGTTGACCTGTACCCGGCCTTTGCGGACCGCCTGTTTCACCTCGCTGCGGGTACCAAGCCCCATATCCGCCAGATACTTATCCAGACGCAGTTTCATCTCCCTCCTCCTTCCGTAGCAACCCCTTGCCTGTCCCTTCCCGGAAAACACAGGCCGTTCCTTATGACATCCACCGCCATCCCGGCAGATATTTATTTTTCAGCACCTGGGAGGCCAGCTTTCCGAATCCCAGCGGGTATCCGTCCACGCATACCAGGTACCAGCCCTTCGCCCCGGCAGAAACCAGGTCCTCCACTTCCAGCGTCTCTCCTTTGAGATAACGGATGACCCGGTCGTCCTCCACCGACAGATCCAGAATGTTTTCATACTCCTCTTTTTTCAGATACATGGCCAGCGCCTGCCCCGGTTCAAAGCGGTTCTTTTTCAGCTCTCCCAGCAGCAGGCCGGAGCGTAGAAAACGGATTCCCCGCAGTTTCGGCATCCCTTCCGGCATATAGTAGACCCGGTCCTCCCGGATCTCCAGCCTGCAGGGATCTATGTCTGTTCTGAGTCCTCCTAAGAAGGCGTCCAGCTCCTCCGGCAGCTTCTTTTTGCCTGCCGTCCCCTGTTTTCCCGCCCTGCTTATGCCCTTCCCGCCTGTCCTCCCGGCGTCTGGATCTCCCGGCTTTTGGCAAGCCAGATCTCTTTTTCTCAAAAGAGCGATAAAATGTCCCTCCCCCTGCATCTTGTGGGGGAAGATGCGGACAGTCTTTTTCAATTCCGGGTTTTTGCCCTCCGTAAATTCCGGACGCCCGGGGACAAATCCCTCATAGCCTTCCATCCCGCAGATCTCAAATTCCGGACAGGCCTCCATCAGGTACTCTATGATCTGCTCATTTTCCCGCGGATCAAAGGTACAGGTGGAATACAGAAGCATCCCTCCCGGACGGAGCATGGAGGCGGCCTGGGTCACGATGCTCCGCTGAAGCTTGGAAAAAAATTCCGGCCCATGCTCTTCCCAGGCTTTGACCATCTTCTTCTCCTTTCGGAACATTCCCTCCCCGGAGCAGGGGGCGTCGATCAGGATCTTGTCGAAAAACTTCGGGAAATGAGGCAAAAGCCGTCCCGGTTCCTCGCTGGTGATAAGCAGGTTTCCCGTCCCGGACAGCTCCAGATTCTTTAAAAGCCCCCTGGCTCTGGAATTGCTGATGTCGTTGGCCACCAGCATGCCGGTTCCCCGAAGCTTTGCCCCAAGCTCCGTGGCCTTCCCTCCCGGAGCCGCGCAGACATCCAGCACCAGTTCCCCCGGTTCCACAGGAAGGCGGCTGGCAGGCGTCATGGCGCTGGGCTCCTGAAGGTAATACAATCCTGCAAAGTAATAAGGATGCTTTGCAGGCTGCACATGATCCCCGTCATAGTAAAACCCGTTGGAAATCCAGGGAATCGGCCGCAGCGGCCAGGGAGCAATCTTTAAAAACTCCTCGGTCGATATCTTGTTTGTATTCACGCGAAGTCCATAATGACGCGGCTCTTCAAAGCACTGCAGATATTCCTCATATTCCTCCTGCAAAAGAAGCCGCATTTTTTCTTCAAATGCTTCTGGTAATTTCATGGCTGTTCCTTTCTCCCATGCTGCAAAGCAGCGTCAGTAGGCGCATTGCACCCTGCGCCCCTCCACGTACCGGAGGGGATAATAGGGGTTCACGCTGATCTCCTGATCCTCCGTCACCAGGTAGATCCCCAGATGCAGGTGAACCGGAAAATTCCCGGTGGTTCCCTCCACCTTGCTGTAGCCGGTATCCCCCATGAATCCCAGGAGGTCGCCCGCCTTCACGGCATCCCCCTCATCGATATCTGCATAGGAATCCAGGTGGGCATAGTAAAAGTAAGCGCCTCCCGGGGCGGTGATGCCGATCCGGTATCCGCCCTTCTCCAGCCATCCCTTGTGCAGGATGACCCCGTCCGTCATGCTGACCACCGGGTAAAATCCCCGCTCATTTGTGGAGGCCATGATGTCCGTCCCTTCATGCCCCCGCTTTCCTCCGTAGTTGCGCTCAAACATCCAGGAATCCTCGAAGGTCACTTCCGCCCGGACCCCGTTGGAGGGCTCCGGGATGGGGAAATATTTCAGGTCGTTCCAGACAGCCTCACAGGCGCTTCGGTACAGATCCCACCCCGGTTTCCGGGACCAGACCCGCTGAAGCTTTAAAAATACCTCCCCGCTGCATGGATAGGGAAACACCTCCTGCCCGAAATTATTTTCCAGCCAGTAAAGCCCCAGATCCATTCCCGGGTTTTCCGCTTCCCGGATATGCTCAAGCATCCCAGAATCCATTCTCTGCCTGCGGAATCCTTCGAATCCCAGCGTCCCTTCCCCGAGCCTGGCAAACCGGCTTTTTACGGTCAGTATATGCATGCCGGCCACAAGAAAAATGCAGAGGAGGACGCAGTAGAGGACATACCGGAATGCCTCATTGGAAACCTTTTGCCCTCCCTGCATGGCCCGGCGCTTTTTCAGAAAATAGATCTTTGCCCTGATATCACTTTTTTTCAAACATTCGCCGCCCCGGTTCGTTTTTAATACTATATGAGGCAGATTCCGGATTATTTACATCTCTTCAAAATTATTTTCAGCACCTTCCAGATCTTCTCCGCCGACGCGATCTCCAGACGTTCATGGAAGGAATGCACATCCTGCATATTGGGCCCGAAGGAAATGCAGTCCAGCTCCGGCTTCTTGCCGCTGAGCAGCCCGCATTCCAGGCCGGCATGGATCGTGGTGATCTCCGGGCGGACTCCGAATACTTCCTCAAACGCGTCTGCCGTGATGGGACGGATTCGGGATGCTTCTTTAAATGTCCAGGCCGGATAGCCGCTGTCGATGCTCCAGTTTCCCCCCAGCAGATCCGCCAGGCCCCCCAGCCGGTCCTTAAACTCTTCCAGCTTGGAGGAGATGCCGCTTCTCACCAGAACCAGGAAACGCACGCTGTCCTCCTGGCTCTTTACAACCCCCAGGTTATCCGAAGTTTCCACAAGCCCTTTCAGGGAACGGCTGTACTCGTCCACCCCGTTGGGACAATTTACGAGAAATCCAACCACCTTTTTCGCGGATTCTTCCGTAAATACATGATATTCCTTTTCCCCCAGCTCCGTCACCCGGATATCCAGCCCCGGTTCGTCCGCGCCAAATTCCTGCCTCCACGCTTCTTTCATCTCCCCGATCAGCCGGATTGTCTGTTCCTGGTCGTCCGTGACCACCGTGCTCCGGTTCACGGAAGTGATCACATTTTCCCTGGCGCCGCCGTTGATCTCTGCAAGACGCACCTTCTGCTCCTTACAGAGCCGGTACAGAAGACGCCCGGCCAGCTTGTTGGCATTGCCCCGCTGGCGGTCGATCTCCACTCCGGAATGTCCGCCTTTGAGTCCGCAGACCTCCACCAGAAGCCCCTGTCCCTTTGCCTGGACCTTCTCCACCGGAATCTCGCAGGAAAACCGGAATCCCCCGGCGCACCCTGCGGTCAGCCGGTCGTCCTCCTCGGAATCCAGGTTGATCAGCATCGTCCCTTTGAGCCTGGACAAATCAATGTTCGCCGCGCCGTCCATGCTGACCTCCTCGTCTACCGTAAAGAGCGCCTCCACCGGCGGGTGTTCCAGGGTATCGCTGTCCAGTACGGCCAGAGCCATGGCGATGGCGATGCCGTTGTCCGCCCCCAGGGTGGTGTCCTTTGCCGTCACATAGCCGTCCTCGACCATCAGTTCCAACGGGTCCGTGAGAAAATCATGGTCTGACTCTTCGGTTTTCTCACAGACCATGTCCAGATGGCCCTGGATAATCACCGGTTCACTGTTCTCATATCCCTTTGTTCCCGGCTTTTTGATGATTACGTTGTTCCACTCGTCCTGATATACGTCCAGCTTCCTCTCCTGCGCAAATTTCACGCAGTAGTCGCTGATCCCCTTTGTATTGTAAGAGCCCCGAGGTATCCGGCTGATCTCCTCAAAAAACTGAAATACTTCCTTCGGCTCGATGCCTGTTAATACTGCCATGTTTCTTTCCCCTTTCTGTCGATTGATTCCAGCCATATAAACATCATCAAACAGCTTCTTACAAGCTGCGCTTGACGAATCTGTCTGCTGATTTTATATAGCTGTGAATAGTAACTCTTGTTCCATTTTGTCACAGCACACATAAAAAATCAACCAGTTTCATATATCTTTAGTAATTAACTGCTGAGAACGGAGGACTCCAGATGGGGCGAAATCTGAAAGGATTCGGAATCGTTCTTTTATTCCTGATCATGCTTGTCTCTCCAAAAGCTGTCTTTGCCGGTGCCAGCGAGGGGCTTTTACTTTGGTTCCAGATCATCCTTCCCACATTGTTTCCATTTCTTCTCATCACAAATCTGCTGCTTGTCACCGGAAACATGCACCTGATCAACGCGGCCTTCGGCACCTTCCTCACCCGTGTTTTCCGTGTCTCCCCCAACGGCAGCTTCGGGGTGGTCACGGGTTTTTTGTGCGGTTATCCCATGGGTGCAAAGACGGCGGCGGACTTAACCGTCTCGGGATATATCTCGGAGGAAGAAGGCAGATACCTGCTTTCCTTCTGCAACAATTCCAGCCCTGTATTCATCCTGAATTATGTCGTATGGAAAACGCTGGAACAGGATGCGCTCCTGCTCCCTACCCTCGTGATCCTGATGCTCTCCCCCGTGCTTGTGAGCTTCTTTACGAGAAACCGCTTTTTACATAAACAGGGCGCCTTCTGCAATCTGAAGCAAAACGGCTCCGCCAAAAATGCCTGGTCCTTTCAGGATATCGACAACTGCATCATGGACAGCTTCGAGACCCTTGTGAAGGTGGGCGGGTATATCATCCTCTTTTCTGTCCTGCTGACGCTGTTCGAATCCCTTCCCGTGGACATACCGGGAATCTCGGCGCTGCTCCCCCTTCTGGAGGTCACAAGCGGCCTGAACCTTCTCCGGGAAATGCGTCTCCCCTTAAGGCTTCTCTACCCGGCCGTCCTGGGGCTGACCTCCTTCGGCGGCTTCTGCGCGGCGGCGCAGACCCAGTGCATGGTGCAGAAGGCCGGTTTTCCCATTCTGCCCTATCTCACGCAAAAACTGGCAGCCGCGGTGACTGCCAGTCTACTTGGTTTTCTCTATCTATGCCTGGTGGGATAACATCCATCCTTCCCGGGGCTGCCTGTATCGGCCTGCCCTATGCAGACCGTCACTCCATCCCGCCGCCCTGGTCGTATCCCCCTGCGTCCTCCTGGGGGATCGACAGCTCCGCACGGTTGTTGCGGACTACATCGTAGCACTCCTGGAGGGAGTTGATCAAGCCGTCATACTTGGTCGTATAGCTGTCTAACGTATGTCCGATGATGCTCTCCGCATTGGCCATCAAATCGTCGGTATATTGGATGGCGCCGATCCGGATCGCGTTGGCGTCCGCCGTAGCGTTGTCCACGATCTCCTGTGCCTGGGCTGTGGCCTGTGTGACGATCTCATTGGCCTGGGCATAAGCCTGCTGCATGATCTCATGCTCGCTGACCAGTTCGTTTGTCTGCATCTGCGCTTCCTCAATGAGGGCATCCGCCTTGGCCTGGGCATCCGCTAAGATCGCGTCCCGGTTCGCGATGATCTTCTGATACCGCTTGATCTCGTCCGGTGTCTTCATCCGCAGTTCCCGAAGAAGCTCGTCCAAATGTTCTTTATTTACAATGATCTTCGTGGTGGACAGGGGCTGATACTTGCAATCTCTGTCAATATACTCTTCAATCTCTTCAATAATCTGCTCAATGCGGCTGCTCATAATCTACACGCTCCTTTTCGCTTTCATCTTATCTTTCAGTTCCCTTCCTACCACTTCCGGCACAAACTGCGATGTATCTCCGCCAAACGCGGCAATCTCTTTCACTGTCGTAGAACTTAGATAGGAATATTCAATACTTGTGGTCAAAAACATCGTCT
Organism: Schaedlerella arabinosiphila; assembly: GCF_003885045.1. Taxonomy (GTDB): domain Bacteria; phylum Bacillota; class Clostridia; order Lachnospirales; family Lachnospiraceae; genus Schaedlerella; species Schaedlerella arabinosiphila. The sequence goes on from NZ_RHJS01000002.1 coordinate 2,302,665, forward strand.
CCAAACCAGGCCCAAGCTTGTGGTTGGTCTGGGACATCTGCAGCTCATATTCAAAATCTGTAATTGCACGCAATCCCCGGATGATCAGCTCTGCTTCCATCTTTTTCGCAAAATCAACCAGCAGTCCCTCAAAGGGGACGATCACGATATTGTCGAATCCTGTCGTCACTTCCTTTAACATTTTAACACGTTCCGCAGCAGAAAACAACGGCATTTTCGCATTATTATTCAGCACTCCGACCACCAGCTCGTCTACGATTTTGCTGCTTCTTTTCATAATATCCAGATGTCCGTAGGTGACCGGGTCAAAGCTTCCCGGGTAAATTGCTCTCAACATATCTCTTCCTTTCCGGCCTTTTCCATAAAAACGTGTTTGTTTGTTTTATAGACTTTTTCCTTGAGCAGATGAAAGCCCAGATCGTCTAAATATGAAAAATCCGTTTCTCTGGAGGCTTCCGCGATGATCACCGTATCCTCGTACACGAGGGACGATCCCGACAGATATTCCAGAACGCCTTGTTCCAGTTTCTGATTGTAAGGCGGGTCCATAAAGATATAGTCAAATACCTTTTTTCCTTCCATCTGATGCAGCGCCGTCATCACATCCCGGTTCCATGTCACGGCTTTCTTTTCCAGCCTGGTAAACTTTAGATTCTCTTTGATGCATGCCATGGCCTTGGGATTGTTTTCTACAAAAACAGCCTCTTTCGCGCCCCGGCTGAGCGCCTCGATGCCGATCCCTCCGCTGCCGCTGAACAGATCCAAAAACACGCAGTCGTAAATGTAGGGTGCTATCATATTAAACAATGTCTCCTTGATCCGGTCCGTCGTGGGCCGCGTGTCAATGCCGTCCAGAGTTTTCAGTTGTAATCTTCTTGCACTTCCCGCTATGACTCTCATATAAGCACCCCTTTCCCTGTGAATCGTATTACATTTTTCATCAATCATGAGAATTTTAGCAGAAAAAAGCACTCAGGTCAATCCTAAGTGCTTTTTTCTTTTGCTATTTCGCGTTTTTTACTATTTGCCTGCCATCTGCTTTTCCTGCTGCTCGATCATCTTCTTGACCATATATCCGCCTACGGAACCGTTCTGTCTGGATGTCAGGTCACCGTTGTATCCGTCTGTCAACGGTACTCCCAGTTCGTCTGCTACCTCATACTTAAATTTGTCAAGTGCACCCTTTGCCTCCGGTACTGCTGCTCGATTTGTTGAACGACTTGCCATTTTATTTTTCCTCCTTTTGCAACTTTTTGTAACTTGATCGTTACTTCTTCGGTTTTTTGTAACAAGTTGTTTTTTTGTTACAACCATATTATATGGAGGATTCCTTCTTTTACACTGGAAGTTGTTTCCAAATGCATGTTTCTGTATTTATCGCAATTCCGGGCCTTCTTCGCTGTGCACAGCTTCCTCTTCTTTTCGGCATTTACAGCGTTGTTTCCAGGGCATTTCGAGAAAGCATCTGGCCCATCGCTTTTTTCAGGCAGGCGTGCTTCTGCCGTTCGAGTCCTGGATCTTCATCCAAAATTCCTGCGGCGGCCTCGCTTGCAGCTTTCAAAATTTTCGCGTCCTGGAACACGTCCCCCAGCCGGAAATCCATGATCCCGCTCTGGCGGATACCGAACAGATCCCCGGGGCCGCGCAGACGCAGGTCCTCCCCGGCAATGAAAAAGCCGTCGTTGGATTGATTTAAAATCTCCAGCCGCTCCCTGGTCTCTTCCGACCTGGAGGCGCTCATAAATATACAGTAGGATTGGTGAACGCCCCGCCCCACCCGGCCCCGAAGCTGATGAAGCTGGGCAAGCCCGAACCGTTCGGAATTTTCAATCATAATCACGGACGCATTGGGAACGTCGATCCCCACCTCAATGACTGTCGTGGAGACCAGCACCTGGATCTCATTTTTTGCAAACGCATCCATGATCTCGTCTTTTTCCGCCTGCTTCATTTTTCCATGCAGATAAGCCACCGTAATGCCTTTTCCCAGAGCGTCCCTTACGATCTCCGTATAGTCCGTCACATTCTCCACCTCCAGGCTGTCGCTTTCTTCCACCATGGGGCAGATGATATAGCACTGTCTCCCGGAGCAGATCTGTTTTTTCATAAAGCGGTAGGCGGTCTCCCGATAGCCGGTATCCACCACGCAGTTTTTGATGGGAAGCCTGTTTTTGGGAAGCTCGCCGATCACGGAAATGTCCAGATCCCCGTATAGAATGATGGCCAGCGTCCGCGGAATGGGCGTGGCGCTCATAACCAGGATGTGGGGGCACACGCCTTTTGCGGCAAGCCGCTCCCTCTGCCTGACGCCGAAGCGGTGCTGCTCGTCGGTCACCACCAGCGCAAGATCCCGATACGTTACCTTTTCCTGGATCAGGGCATGGGTCCCGATGATCAGATTTGACTCCCCGGACGCAATCCGCTCACAGGCGTCCCTCTTTTCCTTTCCTGTCATGGAACCGGTCAGAAGTTCAGCCCGCAGCATAATCCCATACTCTGCAAGCATATTCCTGATATTTTCAAAATGCTGTCTTGCAAGCACCTCCGTGGGCGCCATCATGGCCGCCTGGTAGCCGTTTAAGCCCGCAAACATCATGGCAAGCAGCGCCACGATGGTTTTCCCCGAGCCTACGTCTCCCTGTACAAGCCGGGACATCACATGGGTCCCGGACATGTCCTGCCGGATCTCCCGCCACACAGACTTCTGAGCACCCGTCAGCTCATAGGGCAGCCGTTCCAAAAACTGTCCGATCTGTTCCTGCTCCCGGAAGCAGTATGGATTGAGCACCCGTTCCTTCTGCTCCTTCATCATGCGCAGGGACAGGATGAACAGCAGAAACTCCTCAAACACCAGCCGTTCCCGTGCCTGATAAAATTCCTCTTTTGTCTCCGGAAAATGGATTCCCCGGATGGCCTGTTCATAGGAAACCAGGGCAAAGCTTTCCTGTATGTCCCGGGGCAGAATCCCTTCCCCGATGCCCAGGGCTTCCACCGCCTGTCTGATGGCTTTGATAACCGCATTGTTGGTCAATCCGGTGGTGAGAGGGTACACCGGCTGCAGGGACGCTCTCTTTTCTTCATATTTTATGCTGGGGTAAAAGAGCTCCGGGTGCTCCATCACAAGCCCGTCCTTTTTCCGGACGATCCTGCCCCGCAGTGTGACCGCCCCACCCCGGGCAAGCGTCGTTCTCAAAAACGGCATCCGAAACCAGATGACCTTCAAGGTTCCCGTAAGATCCTTTACATAGAGGGTGGTGATCTGCATCTTCTGGCTGCCCGACACCTGTACCCTTCCGTAGATGGCCCCGGAGACCGTCATGGTATGGCCCTCCTCCAGCTCCCCGATGGCCGAGGGGTCCTCATAGACCTCATATCCCCGGGGATAGTAGCGAAGCAGGTCGCCGACGGTGCGGATTCCTACTTTTCCGAAGGTTTTCTCAGCCTTCTCACCGATTCCTTTGATTTCCCTGATTCCTGATCTTTCATCCATTTTTCTTATGAAGCCCTTATTCCACAGATATCACATAATAGTAAATGGGCTGTCCCCCGCTGTGTACATCCACATCTGCTTCAGGATACAGCTCTGCGATCTCCTCGCCGAACCTCTTGGCATCCTCTTCCAGAATATCCTCCCCGTAGTAGAGGCTGATCATCTCTGTATCCTCGTCCGTCATCTTCTCCAGCATTTCCCTGGCCGTTGCCTCCACGGACTGGCCCACCGAAAGGATTCCCGCGTCTCCGATCCCCATGATGTCTCCCTCATGGATCTCCTTGTCGTCGATGTGGGTATCGCGGACTGCGTAGGTCACCTGCCCGGTCTTCACATTGGTGATCTCTTCCAGCATGGCCTCCTCGTTGGTATCCACATCCGCGTCCGGCATATAGCTGATCACCGCCGTGATCCCCTGCGGAACCGTCTTCGTCGGGATCACGATCACGTCCTTATCCTTCACCAGTGACCGGGCCTGGTTGGCCGCCAGCACGATGTTCTTATTGTTGGGCAGGATGAAGATATGGTCCGCATTGACATGGTCAATGGCAGTCAGCATATCCTCTGTACTCGGATTCATGGTCTGCCCGCCTTCTATAATATAGTCCACACCCAGCTCTTTGAATATGCCGTTCATCCCTTCGCCGATGGACACGGCGATAAATCCAACGGACTTCCGTGGTTCTCTGGGCGCTTTCTGCTCTTTCTTCTTTGCGGCCTCTGCCTGCTCTGCCGCTATCTTCTCCGCGTCGCGGATCAGCTTCTCCTGGTGCTCCTCACGCATGTTGTCGATCTTCATACGGGAAAGCTGCCCGTAGGTCAACGCCTTCTGGATCGCCAGCCCCGGATCGTTGGTATGGACATGTACCTTCACCACGTCCTCATCCGCCACACACACAATGGAATCCCCTATGGATTCCAGATACGCCTTGAAGGTCTCCTCGTCCTGCTCAGAAAACTCCTGCTCTGTCATGATGATAAATTCCGTACAGTAGCCGAACCGGATATCCGCCTCCGCCTGGTCTTTTGGCTTCACCATCTTGACTGCAGGCCCTGTTTCGATGGCGCTGTAGTCGATCTCCTTTCCCTGGAACACATCGTAAGCGCCGTTTAAGACCTCGATCAGACCCTGTCCGCCGGAATCTACAACTCCCGCTTCCTTGAGAACCGGAAGCATCTCCGGGGTCTTCTCCAACACTTCTTTCGCGTATCCGATGGTCTCGGGAATAAAGACTTCCAGATCCTCCATGGTCTCCGCCAGTTCACGGGCCTTCTCGGAAAGCCCTCTGGCAACCGTGAGGATGGTGCCTTCCTTCGGCTTCATGACCGCCTTATATGCCGTTGCCGTTGCACGTTCACAGGCTGACGCAAGAACCGATACGTCGATCTCCTCATACTCCCGGATCTCTTTGGTAAATCCTCGCAGAAGCTGGGAAAGAATGACGCCGGAATTCCCCCTGGCCCCGCGCAGGGAACCGGAAGAGATCGCCTTGGATACGGACTTCATGTCAGCCTTCTCCAACGCACCGACTTCCTTTGCGGCAGACATGATGGTCAGAGTCATATTCGTTCCCGTGTCGCCGTCCGGGACCGGGAATACATTCAGTTCATTGATCACTTCTTTTTTCGCTTCCAGATTCGCTGCTCCGGCAAGAAACATCTTCGTAAACAGCTCCGCATTTATCGTTTTCGTTGCCACGACAAGTATCCTCCTTAATCTATCACTCTGACACCTTCGACGAAGATGTTGATTTTCTCCACCGTCATACCTGTAAATTCTTCCACCTTGTACTTGACATTATTCACCAGGTTGTCAGACACTGACAGGATATTCACACCATATGACACAATCACATGAAAATTCAAAGTGAGGTTGTTCTCCTCGGAAATCGCAATCTGGATTCCATGGGTCAGGCTTTCCTTTTTCAGTAATCTTACCAGTCCGTCCGTCATGCTGACGGCCGCCATCCCGACAATGCCGAAACACTCTACCGCAACGGAACCGGCATACTTCGCAATCACGTCAGGATTGATCGTGATAATCCCCAAATCCGTAGTCATACTGCCTTTCATCATATATGGACCCCCTATTCTTTGTCGAGTGCTTCCGGGGGCGGACGAATCCCAGAAAAGCCCCGGAAAGTATTCCTATTATACTCTTTTTGGATAAACTTTACAATACTGAGATTCAAACTTGAATCGCAAAACAAATATTTTCTATATATTGTTTTCCATTTTTCAATTTTTTTTCAAAAACCCTGTGAGAAATGTAAAAAAAGCTTGCAATCATCGGCTCTATCTGCTAGAATATGGGTGTTGTGAGTCCATCGGACAATTTTCAGATTGTTAGGAGGTGCAGTGATGGCAAAATGTGCTATTTGTGATAAGGGTGCCCATTTCGGTAATAATGTAAGTCACTCTCATAGAAAAACACCAAAAATGTGGAAATCAAACATAAAATCTGTTCGCGTTAAGACAGAAGGCGGATCCAAGAAAATGTACGTATGTACATCCTGTCTGAAATCCGGACGTGTAGAACGCGCTTAAAAGCTGCAGGCTGATTTTATTGCTTCAGTACTTTATATTTGATGACACGGAAAAAACCAGTATCTCTCGCGGATACTGGTTTTTTATATGCCATTGTATGCAAAAAATGCTCAGAAACGCTGTCGGTGGAAGGTTTTCTGTATCCTGTCTGTCATTTGCAGAACAGCACGTATCCCGCCGCCAGGCATACGCAGAACAGCATCACTCTTAAAATCGATGTGGAAGGGATCAGCAGAATCAAAAACATTCCCATTGCAGCACAAAGTAAGGCAAAACCAATCATCCGCTTCATAATCAAAATCCTGACTGCTGTTGTTACACTTACATTATCTTATGCCTTAAGGGCTTCATTTATTCCTGATCCGCCCACGGAAACGTGAAATACGGGTCACTCCTTTTCGAGCTCTTCCGCCGCGTCCAGGATATCCGCCACATCCTCCTCCGTCACCTTGTCCTCTTTTCTGGTGGTGATCTTGTCCAGGACTTCCGGCACAAGGTCAAACAGCTTGGTGATCGTATCCTGATTCTTGATATTCACCAGTCTGGTGGTGCCGTCCTTGATGACCAGGACTGCGCTGGGCGTTATTTTTCCGCCGACGCCGCCCATTCCCTTATCCTTTTTATCACTCAGATTGGAGCCGGCTCCGATTCCAAACGATACGTCGATCAGCGGAAGAACCGTGATATTGTCTACATGTACCGCATCCCCTACCACCGTCTTGCTGGAAACGAGCCCGTCCACTCCCTTGAGCAGGGCTTCTACCGTAGTTTTCAAATTATTTGTTTCCGACATCTTTTTATTCCTCCTAGCAAATGCACTTTTTTACTTTCTTAACCTGGCTGCCAGCCGTCTTGCATCCTTGATCGTTCGTCTTACGTTTCGGCTCCAGAGAAGATTCCATCCCATTGCCGCCGCAGGCAGCAGGCGCAGGGAACCGCCGACCGACAGTCTGCCTTCCAGCACCTTCTCCTCAAAATCCGGGGAACATCTGACATGATCCCCCCAGTATGGAAACGCCATGCTCAGCCCTGCCAGCACTCTCCCTGTCAGCGAAGGGTCCTCAAACCCAAACCGGATCTCCCCCGCAACACGCCTGGGCCTTAACCTGAAGAGCATCTTTTTCAATTCGGCAAGGCACTTTTGAAACGCCGACTGATGGATCTCGCTTGTCAGAAACCCCGTCACGATCTCTTTCTTTTCCAACAATATCCTTATTTTAGCACACATCCTGTCAAATGTATATTTGATCTTTTCAAAAAAGGCAGCGATTTTATCGGTCAGTGATTTTTTCTGCTCCTCATTTCCGGTACTGTGTTCCTCCCCGGCCCCCGCTGCTTTCCCGGCGCTGTCCGGTCTCTCCTTTTCGATAGCTGCGGGACTTTCTGAGGCAGTTTCTGATTTCTGATCTTCAACGGCTGCGGGACTTTCCAAGACAATTTCTGGTTTCTGATCCTCAATAGCTGCGGGACTTTCTGAGGCAGTTTCTGATTTTTGCTCTTCAACGGCTGCGGAACTTTCCGAGACACTCTCGATTTTCTGATTCTCAACAGCCATAGACTTTACCTGTATCCGTTCCACTTCTCCGGATTCTTCTGCCTTTGGCTTGGCGGCGTTCCTTTGTTCTTCTGCCGTCACTTCCGGACTATCTGCTCCGCTCTCTTTCGTCTCTTCCTCCGCTTCCGGATTCTTTACTCCGGTCTCTTTCGTTTCTTTTTCCTCCGGCTCTACTGCAATCCGTTCCAGTTCTTCCTCCCCGGCTTTCGCCAGATCACAGGCCGCTTCCTCCGTCTTCTCTTCTGCTTCCTCCGCGGCCGCCTGATTCCCCAGCCTGATCCACGCTGCCCGGATATTCCAGGAAAACTTTTTGTTCTGGTATCGGAAGCTTCCGCTGACCAGACGGAAAAAAATCCGAAATCTCACGCCCGCCTCCAGATCCGGCAGGGCTCCGGGGCAGTCTACCTCCGCCTCGTAGCACAGAGGCGTAAAAAGCGTGGCCGCCAGCACCAGGACCAGAAGCCCCAATACCGCCAGCAGTATCCAGCCTATCAGTTTTAAAATGAACAACATCACCTGCAACATTTTACGCCAGCCCTTCCTCAAATCTTCCCTGCCGCCCGGCAAGGAATCCCCGGATATCCGTATCCCCCGTCTCCTCCAGCACCTCCCGGACGATCTCCTCCACCAGGTATACGGCGGCATCGTACCCGTCCGCAATACCTACCACAAAGATCTCCGCGTCGTCGTACCAGGGCTGCTGCAGAAGGAGCGCCGGATAAAATTCCAGATGGTTCTGCTCCCCCTGCGCCAGTGTCAGCACATAGACCGACGGCTGCACAGTCCTTTCCATCAGCTTTTTCAGTATTTTGTTTTTCCTGCGTTTTAATCCGTCGCTCACATACAAATCACAATAACATTTTATCCGCATGATTCCCTTCCCTTTATCCGGCTGCCCTCCCGGCGGACCTCCCCGAACCGTCCTCAATAGTAATACGCATCCAGGATCTGCTTCGCGATGGGCACCGCCTTGGCGCCGTCGTTGCCGTCATACCCTTCCACGATCACACTGATGACCAGCTCCGGATTATCCACATTGGTAAAGCCCATGAACCAAGAGTGCATCTTTTCCCCATCGTCCATGCTGTATTCGGCGGTACCGGTCTTGCCCGCGGCCGTATAGGTCTGGCCGCTTAAGAGCATCCCGGTTCCTTCCTCTACCACCGCCTGCATATAACTTTTAAGCTGCGCCGCCTCGTCCGAAGTCATCAGCTTCCGGTAGCTCTTTGGCACATTTTTTTTGATCTCCCTGCCTGTATGGTTGGTCACCTTTTCCACAAGATAAGGCTCCATCAGAGTCCCTCCGTTGGCCACCGCCGATGTGATCAATGCCATATGATAGGGGCTGACCAGCGTCCTTCCCTGTCCCATTGCGGTCATCATGACTTCCGCCTCCCCGGTATTCTGATCCACTGAAAAAGAACTCTTTGTATAGTCCAGTACGCAGGGAAGCTTTTTGTTGAACAGCAAATCCTCCCCCGTCTTCGTATAGGAGCTGCGGTTGAGGGACAGCCCGATATTTACAAAAGACGCGTTGCAGGAATTGGCAAAGGAGCTTTGCAGGTTCTCCAGGCCATGCACCGTGCTGTCAAAACAGCGGATCGTCACATTGTTGGACGTGATCTCTCCCCCGCACTCGTAAGTATAATTCTCATAATCCGGATGCTCCCGCATATACTCCAGGGCGGTCACCACCTTGAACGTGGAGCCCGGCGCGTAAGATCCCTGGGTGGCCCGGTTGAGCATCGGGCTGTTCTCCTCGTCCGCATTCAGGTAGGACCAGTTTTCCTCAATCTGGTTCGGATCATAGGAGGGCTTGGAAAGCATCACCAGGATTTTCCCCGTAGAAGCTTCCATCACCACCACCGCCCCTTTGTTGTCCCCCAGCGCCAGATATGCCGTCTGCTGCAGGTCCGCGTCCAATGTGGTCACCACCGTATCGCCCCAATGCTTTTGATCCTGAAATTCGTCCTTGATCTTTTCCAGGAAAAACGCGTTGGAACTCAGCAGGGAAAAGTTCTCTACAGATTCCAGTCCGGTCTTTCCAAGCTCCCCATGGTTGTATCCGATCACATGGGCAAATACATCCCCGTAGGGGTATCTGCGGATCTCCGTGCCGTCCTCCGCCACCTCTGTCAACGCAAGCGTATTTCCCTTTCTGTCCGAAAAAGCCCCCCGAATGACCAGATCCGCAAAATTATCCTGCCTTGCATTGTAGGGACTGTTTACGATATCCTTTGCCCGCACTGCGGTAAAAAAAATCAGATATCCCATCATTGCCAGGAACAGCAGTACAAAAAAATAGGTAATCCTAGCGAATTCTTTGTTTTGGAACTTCTTCGAATTTGGATTTTTCTTTTGTCGGTTTTTTATTTCTCGATCCTCTCTGCTCATCTTTGATTGCTCTCTCTCTTCCCGGCTCATCCTGTCCTGCCCCGTTTCGTTTCTGTCCGCCTCCTGTCCTGCGTCCCGGATTTTGCCTCTGCCCTTCATAATCCTCACTGTTCCTGCCGCCGTTTCCGGACCGCTCCCGTTTTTCCCGGGCCGCCTTTGCACGCCGTTTCCGGGCCGCCATCTCCCGCTTCCACTCCAGCTCTTCCTCCTCGTCCTCACGTAGGATGTAAAGCCCCTGTATGATTCCGATCATGATCATGGAACTCAAAATCGAGCTTCCTCCGTAGCTCACCAGCGGCAGCGTCACCCCGGTAGAAGGGATGAACTTGGTCACCCCGCCGATGGTCAAAAACACCTGGAAAATGTAGCAGGTTCCCAGTCCCAGCGCCACCAGCTTGTAGAACCGGTTGCGCAGCTCCATGGCAATATTGAGGAACATCACATAGCAGCTCACACAGATCAGAATGACGCAAAGCGCAAAGATCACGCCCAGCTCTTCCGCAATGGCGGAAAAGATAAAGTCCGACTCCGCCACAGGGATCAGATCCGGGCTCCCCTGGCACAGCCCCATGCCGAACCAGCTCCCGGTTCCGATGGCAAACAGGGACTGGGCCACCTGATAGCCGCCTTCATTGTAAGACGCGAAGGGATCCTTCCACGCCGACACACGGATCTTGATGTGGGCGAACAGATGGTAGCCCGCCACCGCGGCCAGGCTCCCCGCGCCGATCCCCGCCGCTGCGTAGAGCGGCTGCTTGGTCGCCACATATAGCATGACCAGGTACACCACAAACAGGATCAGGGCCGCGCCCAGGTCTGTGGACACTACCAGGATCAGCACATGGGCCGCCGCCACCGCCGTGGTAATCACCACATTTTTAAACTCCGTGGAATTTTTCAGGCTGGCAGCCACATAAAATACGAATAAAATCTTCACAAACTCCGAAGGCTGGATTCCGATTCCCCCTATGGAGAACCCCAGCTTTGCCCCGCCTGATGTGGCGGCGAACACAGCCACCAGAAGGAGGGCCGCAAAGCCCACTCCCGCATAGATATACACCCAGTCCGCCAGAAACTTCAGCTTCCGGATCAGTACCGGAACCACCAGGCCGAAGGCCGTTCCAAGCGCGATAAATATGAACTGCTTCACCGCGCTTTCGTAGGACAGCCGGGTGATCATGATCAGCCCCACGCTGAGCAGCATGCACATGTTGTTCACGATCAGCCTGGACACATTCGGATACAGAATCGAATAGAGCAGGATGACCGCCACCAGAAGCACTACCTGGACGGCGAAAAACAACAGCAGCTTCTGCTCCCCTGTCTTTAAGTACATCACGGCATACGCCAGGAACTGCATCAAAAACATCAGCACATTCTGTAGGATATATACCCGCTTTTCGTCCTCCTCGTAGCTCTGCGCAAAAATAGAGAAACAGGAAAACGTATAGGCGGCCATCAAGACTATCATCATATATTTTGAGATTTCCGCAATAATATTAACCACTTTTTCACCTGCTTTTTATTAGACGTGTTACGGCTCTCCTTTTCATCCGCCGAACCGTAACTATAGAATCCCTCTTCGGAAATGCCCCCGGGTAAAGCTTTTGCCCTGCCATGCGGGCTCCTTCCCTTCCAGGAACACCCGTCTGCATTCCAGAAGCACCTGCCGGGTCTCCTGCCGGTCCTCCACGGAAAACTGCAGCCGAAGCCGGGAGGGGCAAAGCTCCTCCAGCGCTTCCTTCTCGTCAAACAGACAGAGCGGAACCGGATTATAAATGATATTATAACAATCCCGGCAGCGGTTTTCCACATAAAACGAATTTCCGTACCGGTCGGTCAGCTTTCTTATGCCCCGGGCCGCAAGAAACTCCCCGGCAGGCCGGGAACCGGTTTTCCCGGGCTGCATCTGGCATCGGTTCACTGTTTTTGCCATGCACTGGGCAGTCACCATGACCGGAAGGTACCCATAGACCAGCATCTCCATATGTTTCGCATCTAAGTGCCCAATCTCCCCCCGGTTCAGTTCCAGAGGCACCGTAAATTCATACACGCCCCGGCGGTTCCAGAAGGTCTTTGCGGCCTGGTTCATGACATACAGATTATGGTCCAAAATGAGGTTTTTGTCAAATCCGGTTCCCCGGCCCTCCCCGCCGCTTTTTTCTGCCGGGTGATCCCGGAAGAATGCCAGGCTTTCATAATTCCGCAGGAGAATCCCGTCAAAGGGAATCCCGGAAACCTTGTTCCAGCCCTGTTCCCACACTTTCTTTGTCCGCTCCCGAAAGATATGGGGCGCCGCAAGGTATACTTCCCGCCCCTGTGACTGAAGCTGCCTGCAGATCTCCGCCAACTGCCCGACCTCAGGCAGGGTATCCCCGATCCCGCTCTCCACATAGACCCTTGCAATCTCCGGGTACCCGCAGATCTCCTCCAATTGAGGCATGGATGCCGCCAAGGCCGACAGCATGACAGCCCCTTTCCCGGTGTTTTCCGTCTCACGCTCCCTTTGGGGGATGCGAAGCTCCGAAGATGCACCTTCCCGGCGGGATGCAGAGCATATGTTTTGGCGAAGCTCTGCCAGGGCCTGTCTCCGCAGCTCGTTGATCTGCTGCATGGGCAGAAATACCCCGTCTTCCAGTTCGATTTCCAATGTTTCAAATACAAATTCCGTATTTCCGGTTTTTTCCAGATTCTTGCGGATGCGCGCCTCATCCAGAGGGCTTTTTTCCGCCCTTTCCACAGCGAGCCCGGAGACCGCTTCCGCGGATATGTCCCCGAAACGCACAGTCAATCGGGCAGGCTCCTGAGCGGCCATCCTCAGATAACCGTGTATATTTTCCTGCAATCTTCCCTGCTTCCAGGATTCCTGAAGCCCCTGGATGAGCCGTTCATTTCGAATCCGGTACAGAACGGCGCCTGTTTCCAGATGCTTCCCTTTTGCCACAGGGATGGTGAGCATACTGCCCTTCTCATGATCCTGTCCGAATGTATGGTCCCCCTGCCGGGGAAATGCAAGCACATCTCCTTTATGGATCTCGGTGAGAGCCTCTGCGAATACTTCCCTGCCCTTTTGCCCCGTCACTTTTGCGGCGGGTACTCCGGCATGGTTGGGACGGTCAATGGCGATCATGTCCCTGCCGTTCCTCTGCTGATAATATCCTGTATGAAATCCGCCCCGGTTATACAAGTCCAGAAGCATTTCCTTGTCTTTTTCGCTGACATGGAACTGCCCTCTTCCGGATTCCAGATAGAGATCCGTATATTTGCGGTACATGGCTGTCACCCCGGCAACATATTCCGGCCGCTTCATCCGTCCCTCGATCTTGAAAGAATCAATCCCCGCCTCAATCAAATCCGGGATCAGTTCCAGCGTGCAGATATCTTTGAGACTCAGAAGATACCCCTTTTTTCCGCCTGACCCATAACGGAGACGGCAGGGCTGGGCACACTGTCCCCGGTTCCCGCTGCGCCCGCCGATCATGCTGCTGAGAAGGCACTGGCCGGAATAGCAGTAACAGAGCGCGCCGTGGACGAAGCATTCGATCTCCATCCCGGTATCCCGCTTCATATGCCGGATCTCTTCCAGGGACAGCTCCCGCGCAGGAACCACACGCACCGCGCCGCATTCCTTGAAAAACTGCGCGCCCCCGGTTCCGGTGATCGTCATCTGCGTACTGACATGAAGATCCATCCCGGGAAAGGTACTGCGCACCAGCTCCAGGACTCCCGTATCCTGCACGATCACCGCATCCAGCCCGCCCCGGTAAAGGGGCTCCAAATAGGTACGCAAGGAGGGCAGCTCCCGGTCCTTCACCAGCGTATTGACCGTCAGGTAAAACCTTCTTCCGTGCAGATGCGCCTCTTCGATGGCTTCAAGGAGCTGCTCTTCTGTAAAATTCTCGGCATATGCGCGCGCACCAAAATGAGGGCCGCCTGCATATACCGCATCCGCCCCTGCCATAAGCGCTGCCCGGAAGCTGTCATACGATCCGGCCGGAGCCAATATCTCCACGCAACGCCCTTTTTTCTGTTTCAGTTCTTCTCTGCCGTACTCGATGTCCTGTCTTGAAATCATAGCCTCCTGCACATACTGCCGAAAAAAATACGTCCCTTTGTCTGCGCGGCATCACACTTTTGCAGGGCCGCAAAGCCGTCCTGCCGTTTTTTGCTGCGGACAGTGTTCGGATCTTATTTTCTCCGGTTCTTCATCTCGGTTTCCAGTTTCACGATCTGCATCTGCAGGTCATTGTTTTCTTCCTTCATCTTCGCCAGTTCTTTTTCCGCGTTCTCCAGCTTGATCTGTACAGAAATCAACTCGTGCTTCAAGTCGTACATCTCTTTGTCTTTCAGTTCAATATCACTTTCCAGGGAATCTCCCTGCTTTTTCGCTTTGAAGTAATCATCCGCAATATTCAAGGCAAGGAGTACATTGCGAGTGTCTGCGCTCTGCTTGCGGTAACCATCACTGTTCGCACATTCCGTAATCTTATGGTTCAGATAAGAAGATACCTTCTGCAGATATTCTTCTCCCTCAAATCCGCTTAAAGTATAAACTTTTCCTCCGATGAGTACTTCTGTAAAATGTTTTGCTGAACTCATAGCTTCCTCCCCTTGCGTTTGTTATTTGTTATTATAAACTATCCGCCAACAAAAACCAACTGTTTTTTCCATGAATTACCACTTCTTTCAGAAAAGAAAGCGGATCAGGCCCCGTCTGCCCCGATCCCCAGGTGGGCGTATGCCAGTTCGGTTACCACCCGCCCCCGTGGAGTCCGCTGGATGAATCCGTTTTTCAGAAGGTAGGGCTCATAGACGTCTTCCAATGTTCCCGCATCCTCGGAAATAGATGCCGCAAGGGTATCCAGCCCCACCGGGCCGCCCTGAAACCGCTCAATCATCGTCAGAAGGATATTCCGGTCAATGTGATCCAGTCCATACCGGTCCACATCCAGAAGATCCAGCGCGTAATCCGCCACGGCTTCCGTGATCACACCGTCGTACTTCACCTGCGCGAAATCGCGCACCCGCTTTAACAGACGGTTGGCTAGACGCGGGGTACCTCTGGAACGCTTGGCCAGCTCCCTGGCCCCCTGTTCCTCAATCTCCACCTCCAGCACACGGGCCGAGCGCAGAATGATGGTAGTCAGCTCCTCTTCTGTATAAAATTCCAGGTGATGGATAACCCCGAACCGATCCCGCAGCGGCGCGGTCAGCATCCCTGCCCGGGTAGTGGCACCCACCAGGGTAAACTTGGGAAGATCCAGACGGATCGAACGCGCCGTGGCTCCCTTTCCGATCAGAATGTCGATGGCATAATCCTCCATCGCAGGATACAGTACCTCCTCCACCTGACGGTTCAGCCGGTGGATCTCGTCCACGAACAGGATGTCGTTTTCCTGGAGATTGTTCAGGATGGCAGCCATCTCCCCCGGCTTCTCGATGGCAGGCCCGGAGGTAATCTTGATGTTCACGCCCATCTCGTTGGCGATGATCCCCGCCAATGTGGTCTTCCCCAGTCCCGGGGGGCCGTAGAACAGCACATGGTCCAGCGCGTCGCCGCGCTCCTTTGCGGCGCTGATGTAGATTCCCAGCGTCTGCTTGGCCTTCTCCTGGCCGATGTAGTCCTTTAAAAGCTGCGGCCGGAGATGATTTTCTATTTTGATATCTTCTTGCAGATTTTCTGTTGTAATGATCCTCTTTCCCATATAACTCCCCTGTTATGTAACCCCATATCTTTTTGATTTGTTTGTATAGATCCTTCGTTCAGAAGATACGGCATAATCAGAAGTTCTTCAATGCTTCCTTAAGCACTTCCTCTACCGTGGTATTTTCCAGATTCACTTTCTTCACGGCCTTTAAGCTCTCCGTGCTTCCGTAGCCGAGGGCCACCAGCGCCTGGACAGCTTCCGACTGCACCGAATTGACTGCTGTATCCGCAGATCCTGCCGTTTCCACCTGGCCTGAGGGATGCAGCATCTCATCCAGATCCAGCTTGTCTTTCAGTTCAATGATCAGCTTCTCCGCCGTCTTTTTTCCGATTCCCGGCGTGGCGGAAATCGCCTTCACGTCTCCCGCCAGAACCGCAAAACGCAGATCATCCGCCGAAAGCTGGGACAAAATTCCCAGCCCTCCCTTCGGCCCGATGCCGCTGACCCCGATCAGCAGCTTAAAAATGGCCAGATCATCCCGGGTGAGAAACCCGAATAACTGCATGGCATCCTCCCGGACATTCAGATAGGTGTGAAGCTTGACTTCATTCCCAATCCGGGGCAAAAGCCCCATGGCGCGCTCAGGCATAAAAACGCCGTAGCCCACGCCCTGGACATCCACGATCACTTTATCCCGTTCCATCGCCGCAAGTGTTCCTCTGATGTAAGATATCATTCCTGTATGCCTCCCTTATCTGTATCCCTGCCTTCACAGATACGCCCGTATTTACAATTTTCGGCCGGATGCCCTGCAGCCGTGGACTCTAACCGCCCATACCCCTGCATAGGCCCGCTACTCAAACCGAAAATTCTTCAGCCGTCTCAATACCTGGTCTGCGGCAACGCCGATCAGCAGCCCGGTCATCACCCCCGCAATCAGAAGAACCGGAAAGTAATACCCCACCCGGTAAGTCTTCACGGCAGCCATCGCCACGAGAAGCTGCCCTACATTGTGAGAGATTCCGCCTGCGGCGCTGACTCCCATCACGCTGAACTTCCCGGTTCTTTTCAGGGCCGCCATCACAAGCAGGCTCAAAATCCCGCCCGCCAGGCTGTACAGAATACTGAACAGGTTCCCGAACATAAAGCCGGACAGGATGACGCGCACGACCGCCAAAAGGAACGCTTCCCCTGCATTCCTTTTATATAGAAAGATCACGGTCAGCAGATTTGCAAGCCCCAGTTTGATCCCGGGAACCCCAAACTGGATGGGAACCAATGTCTCGATATAACTGAAAATAAGTGCCAGTGCCGTAAATACACCGAAATATGCTGCTTTGTATCTCAAATATAGATTCCTCCCGCCAGTCTTGCGCCCCCATTCATTCGGTAAAACCGTCACGTGACCGCATCCAACTCCCGTTCCTCTCCGCCTGTAATGGAAACCACTACTTTATTGGGCAGACAGATGATGCTCTCCCCTTCCCGTGAAATTGCCTTTTGGTTCACGCACAGCTTGTCCGGGCAGTCCGCCCAAACCATGTCTGCTTTTCCGTCCTTGATCACCAGACGGTTCCCATCCCCAATCTCAACGGTACGGTCCTCCGAAAGCGGCCAGGAGCCAAATACTTCCCCGTCTATGGTAACGACTGCCGCGCCGTCCTTCTGCTGAGGCCGAAAAAAATAAACCCCAAGAAAAACAGCGGACACAGCCAGCACCACTGCAATCAGAATCCAATCGTTCTTCTTCATAGCGCCTCCCAAAGCTCTGCCGATTTCTTTGAACATCATATCATATACCTTTCAAGATTGCAACTCTTTCCGAATATCTGTTCGCCCGGATATTTTCTTACTGGAGCACCCAAAGGGTGTGAACAGTAACGATATTTTGCCCCTGAATGTAATTGAGAAAGATAAGGATTGTATTCTTTCTTTTCCCCGGATATAATATATTTGGTGCTGTCAGACTGCACAGGATATTGGAAAGGAACGACCTATGAAAAAAGCAACTGCATTTCTTATCATCATTTTACTGATTCTGGCCCTGTCCTCCTGCTCCCTCCCGCGTAAGGATGAGAAACTGAGTGTTGCAGGACTTTATTTTGATACCGTAATCCAGATTGACGCATGGGGCGTCCGTACTTCTGTTTTGGAAGAATGCAAAGAAATCTGCGAAGCCTACGAAGCGCTTTTCAGCAATAAGATCGAAACCAGCGAAGTATCCCGAATCAACGCATCCGCCGGAAGTCCTGTGAAGGTCTCTCAGGAAACTTTGGATCTGATCTCTCTGGGGCTGAAATACTGTGAATTGTCCGGTGGAAAATTTGACATCACCATTGCACCCTTAAGCGACCTCTGGAATTTTACGGACAACCCGGACCATGTGATTCCGGACGCCGCGGCCATCGAGGAAGCCCGCTCCCATGTGGATTACAAAAAAGTTCTGATTGATGAAGAAGCCTGTACGGTCACACTCCAGGACCCGCAGGCAAAAATAGACCTGGGCGGTATTGCCAAGGGTTACATTGCCGACCGGCTGAAAGAATATCTGAAAAAAGAGGGTGTGGAGCATGCCCTGATCAATCTGGGCGGAAATGTCCTCACCCTGGGTACGTCCAGTGACGGAAGCCCCTTTCGCATCGGCATCCAGAAGCCCTTTGATGAACAGAATATCCCCATTGATACTGTGGAAATTCAGGACCGCTCCGTAGTCTCATCTGGGGTTTACCAGCGATATTTTGAAAAGGACGGCCGCCTTTACCACCACATCCTTGACCCCGAGACAGGCTATCCCTATGCCAACGGCCTGCTCCAGGCAACCGTCATCACCGATTCCTCCGCAGACGGGGATGCGCTCAGCACCTGCTGCTTTGCCCTGGGCCTGGAAGAGGGAAGCGCTCTGGCGGAAAGCCTGGGGGATGTACAGGCCGTCTTTGTGACCGAAGATTACAGCCTGCACTATGCGGGATACCAGTGAACGCAGAGGGCTTTAAGCCCTCCCAGCCCGTTTTCATCGTTTGACTTTGCCTGATCTATTCTGTTCCTCGTATTGCTTAAGGTTGCCATTTTAAACTGTCCATTGTATAATATTTTCTGACATGAAGCAAAAGCGAGGTGAACATTCATGACATGGGAACGCCTTTTACAAAAGAAGGAGCAGTTCAGCAAAATACGGGACATTCTTCCCAGGGAAGCGCTAGAGAGCTTCGACCGAAGCTTTGATATCGAATATGCGCACAACTCCACAGCAATCGAAGGCAACACGCTTACACTGATCCAGACCAAAGCCATTCTGGAGGACGGTCTCTCCGTTGGCGGAAAAACGATCCGCGAGATCTATGAAGTAGCCAATCATGCAAAAGCCTTCACTTATGTAAAAAAACGCGTCGCAGAAGGAAAGCCTTTGGATGAGTCTTCTATGAAGGATATACCATTCGCGGAGATGATCGCCGCATTGGAGGAAGCACGGCTGGACGAATACCTTTCCATCAATCCGGAACCGGCCGCGGAATAAGCTTCTGCGGATTCTGTTCCTGCTGCATTCCTGAATACCAGCGCCGCAATCCCGCAGACCACAAAAGGGAGGATCATGCGCCAAACGCATCATCCTCCCTGTCAATTTTCCAAATCTTTCTAAATTCTGTTACGATACCGGAATCTTCCGCGGCGTAATGATCTTCCGCGGGCACTTATCCGCGCAGACACCGCAGTTCGTACACTTCTGTGCATCAATATGGGCCAGGAAATTGGTCACCTTGATGGCTCCCGCCTCACAGTTGCGCTCGCACAGCTTACAGCCGATACAGCCCACAAGACATACGTCCATCAAAGCCTTTCCTTTTTCATTGGAATTACACTGTACAAAAGTCTTCTGGTCATAGGGAACCAGCTCGATCAGCTTCTTCGGGCAGGCCGCAATACATTTTCCGCAGGCCTTGCACTTTTCCTTATCTACAACCGCGATCCCGTCCACTACATGGATTGCGTCAAAAGGACATGCCTTCACACAGGAGCCAAAGCCCAGACAGCCGTAATCGCAGCCCTTCGGCCCGGTATCCTGCATCATGCTGGCCATGGTACAGTCCTGGATTCCATAGTATGTATACTCATCCTGCGCCTTTTCACAGGTTCCGCCGCACTTCACAAACGCGGTCTGACGCACCTGGTCTCCGGCCGCCTGCCCCATGATATCACCGATCTTTGCCGCCACCGGCGCGCCGCCTACCGGACAGGCGCCCACTTCCGCCTCTCCTTTGACGATGGCCGCAGCCAGTCCGGAACAGCCCGCATATCCGCAGCCGCCGCAGTTATTTCCCGGAAGGACGCCTAAGATGGCTTCCTCACGCTCATCCACCTCCACGGCAAAGGCTTTGCCGGAGATTCCAAGGAAGACGCCGATCAACAATCCGGTTCCGCCGACAATGACGGCGGCCAGTAAAATTCCTGTCATGCTCATGCTTTTTCTTCCCTCCTTAAATCAGTCCGGAAAATCCGAAGAACGCAATCGCCATCAGGCCGGAGGTTACCAGCACAATGGGAGTTCCCTGGAATGATTCCGTAATGTCGTTGTATTCGATTTTCTCCCGGATTCCGGCCATCAGTACGATAGCCACCGTGAATCCGACAGCCGTACCGATCCCGTAGATCAGCCCTTCCAGGATGCTGTAGGACTTCTGCACATTGGTCAGGGCAACGCCCAGTACCGCACAGTTGGTCGTAATCAGCGGAAGGTATACGCCCAGCGCATTGTACAGGGGCGGCATCGACTTTTTCAGGAACATTTCCACAAACTGCACCAGCGCCGCAATGACCAGGATAAACACGATGGTCTGCAGGTATTCCACATGTGCCGGCACCAGGATACATTTATAGATGATACTCGTTACAAGGGAAGCGATGGAAATTACGAAAATTACCGCGCCGCCCATGCCGCCTGCCGTCTTTACATTTTTGGAAACGCCGAGGAACGGACAGATTCCCAAGAACTGGCTGAGTACGACATTATTTACAAATGCGGAACCAACCGCGATCAATAATAATTCTTTCATCTTCTATCCCCTCCTACTCTGTTTTTCCGGCATCCGCGGATTTGCCTGCTTTTGCCTCGGAAGCCGCCCCGCAGGCCGCCTTCTTACCGCAGGACGCACAGTCCGTACCGCATCCGATCAGCTCCGCTTTTGGGTCGCCCTTTGCTTCGGCCCGCTTCTTCGCCTTGTTCTGCAGGGCTGTCAGTCCTGCCAGCACGAAAAATGCGCCAGGCGCCAGGATAAAGATGGTGATCGGCTCATAGGAGGAGGGCAGAACCTGGACATTGAACGCCTTGCCGGAGCCCAGCAGCTCACGCACAATACCGATGGCTGTCAGGCCCACCGTAAATCCAAGGCCCATTCCGATCCCGTCGAAGATGGACGGAAGCACCGGATTCTTGGACGCATAGCTCTCTGCCCTTCCCAGGATGATACAGTTTACTACGATCAATGGGATATAGAGTCCCAATGACGCATACAGGCTGGGAACGAATCCCTGCAGCAGAAACTGCACGATGGTCACGAAGGACGCAACTACAACGATAAATGCCGGAATACGCACCGAATCCGGTATAATTTTACGCAGCATGGAGATCAGCATGTTGGACAATACCAGAACCACCGTCGTGGAAAGCCCCATTCCGATCCCGTTGATAGCCGAGGTGGTAACCGCCAGCGTCGGACACATTCCAAGCATCAGCACGAAGGTAGGATTTTCTTTGATCAGGCCGTTGTACAGCCTCTCTGTATACTTATTCATTGAGCACTACCTCCTAACACATTCTGAAAATAAACCAGCGCGCAGTCCACCGCATTCGTCACGGCGTTGGTGGTGATGGTGGCGCCGCTTAAGGCATCGATCTTGTCGTCCCCATCCTCTCCGCTCTTTGTATAGGAAAACTTCTCTACCTGCTTATCCTTGAACTGGTTTTTGAAATCATCTTCTGCCGCCTTCATTCCCAGGCCGGCCGTCTCGCTGATCTCAAGCATCTCGATTCCCTTTACCGTGCCGTCGGACAGGATTCCCACGGAAATCTTGATATCCCCGCCGTAGCCTTCGTGGGAGGTAACCGTGATCACATATCCCATCACCGAGCCGGATGCGTCCAATGCCTTGGCCACTTCCGCGATATCGTCTCCGGTATATCCGGCTTCCTGCAGTACATTCGCCGCGGCTGCCGCATCCAGTGTGTCGTCCACCGTAAACTCCGCCGCGTCCGCAAGCACCGTCTTATAAGCCTCCTGCTTTGCATTTTCCTGAGCCTGCGCAATGGGGGCCTTGGTGATCTCGTAGACCAGCCCCAGAAGGCATCCCGCAACGATGGTAATGGCCGACAGGATCAGGGTATTTTTCACTATTTTATTCATTATTTTTCTCCTCCTTTACCAAATGGTTTTGGAAGAGTAACCTTTTCGATCAACGGAACCAAAAGGTTACTGATGATGATCGCGTAGGATACGCCCTCCGCAGAACTGCCGAACAGACGGAACAGTCCGGTCAGCACTCCTAAGCAGATCCCGTATACGATCTGTCCCCCTTTGGTGATGGGGGAGGTCACATAGTCGGTGGCCATGAACCATGCGCCCAGCATCAGGCCGCCGCCGCAGAGATGGGCGGTGATATACTGGGGATCAAGTCCGTGTCCTCCGAACAGTACGATGAAGACCACAAAGCTTGCGATATATGTACCCGGAATCCGAAGATCAATGATCCCCATCAGAAGCAGGAGCATAGCGCCCAGCATGATGGCCAGTACGGAGGTCTCCCCGATGGTTCCCCGAATGTTCCCCACCAGCATGTTCATGGAGTTGACCGCTTCCCCTGCCTTTAAATCCGCAAGTGGAGTCGGCCCGGTCACGCCGTCATATACAAAGTAAGTCATCCGTCCGGTAAAGGAGATCAGAAGGAAACACCTTGCCCCCAGCGCCGGGTTCATGAAGTTCTGTCCCAGCCCGCCGAACAGCTGCTTTACCACCAGAATCGCGAACACAGAGCCAAGCGCTCCCATCCAGAGCGGCAGTGTGGGCGGCAGGTTCAGTGCCAGAAGCAGGCCTGTCACCACCGCGCTGAAATCCTTGATGGTGATCGGTTTTTTCATCAGTTTCTCATAAATGTATTCTGTCAGCACTGCCGTACCTGTGGTAACCACAACAAGCAGCCATGCATTCTCATGTCGGAAGTTATAGATTCCAAAGAAAGTTGCAGGCAACAGTGCGATCACTACCAGCAGCATGATATTGCTGGTTGTCACCTTATCCCGGATATGCGGGGAGGATGATACGTTTAATTTTCCATTCACTGTTCTTTCACCTCTCTATTTCTTCTTTTTATTTGCAAGGGCAATCTTTCTCATGGAACCGATGGACTGCTTGAGCGGACGCTTTGCCGGACAGACGTAGCTGCAGGAGCCGCATTCCACGCACTCCAAACCGTTCTGTGAGGTAAATGTCTCCTCATCGTGGCGCTCCGCATAGTCCGCAAGCCTGGACGGAATGATCCGGCTGGGGCATACTTCCACACAGCGGCCACAGTTGATACAGGGCGTGGACATGGCCTTTGCCACAATGTCCTCCTGGAAGGCCAGAATCGCGGAAGAGGTCTTGGTCACCGGCGCATCCAGCGTGATCATGGCAAATCCCATCATGGGCCCGCCGGAGATCAGCTTTTCCGGTTCCTTTTTGAACCCGCCTGCCGCCTCGATCAGCTCCCGGTGGTTGGTTCCCAGCAGCACCTTGAAGTTCCCCGGCTTCTCCACCGCATCCCCGCTGACGGTCACGATCCGCTCTGTCAGCGGTTTTCCGTTGATCACCGCGTTATGGATGCCGACCAGTGTCTCCACATTGTCCACGATGCAGCCTGCGTCCGCGGGAAGCATGGTGGAATTGATGGCGCGCTTCGTCAGCGCGTAGATCAGCTGGCGCTCCGCCCCCTGGGGGTACTTGGTCTGCAGCGCGCAGACTTTCATCCGGGGCTCATCCTTGACAGCCTCCTCAAGCTTTGCGATACAGTCTTTCTTGTTGTCCTCCACGCCGAAGATTCCCTGGGCGTGCTCGAACATGGAAAGGATGACCCGCATTCCGCTGACCAGTTCCTCGGTATTCTCCAGCATTCTTCTGTAGTCCGCAGTGATATACGGCTCACACTCCGCGCAGTTCGCGATTATATACTCAATCTTCTCCGGCTCCTTGGGGGAAAGCTTTACACGGGTCGGAAAACCTGCACCTCCCATGCCGACAATCCCGGCGTCCCCGATCCGGCCCAGGATTTCGTCCCTTGTCATCTCAGCCAGCGGCTTCACCGGAGCAGCTTCTGCTTCTTTGTATTCTCCGTCATTCTCAATGACGATACAATCCACACTGCTGCCTGTTGGATTCAAATGTTTTTCCAGCGCTTTCACAGTCCCGGACACAGACGCATATACAGGCGCGGATACAAAGCCGCCCGCATCTGCGATCTTCTGGCCTTTTAACACATAGTCGCCCTTTTTCACGGCTGCGATAGCCGGCGCACCGATGTGCTGGGAAAGTGGATACACCAGATCACCCTGCGGCATCACTTCCGTGATCGGCTGGTCTTTTGCCAGGCTCTTGCCGTCGTTGGGATGGATACCACCCTTAAAAGTTAAAAGTCCCATTCTTTTTTCCTTCCTTTCTTCTATATCACATGATACATTCTACAGTACTTTGTATACAAAATCCAGTAAAATTCATGATTTTATTGTATCTTTCTGGGAACATCCTGACGGATTTTTAACAAGAAAAAAGGACGGAAACCCTTATGTCCCCGTCCAGTTGTCTCTTCTCTCACTCAGGCATCCTTACTCCATATCCGCCTGCTCTGCCATCTCAAGAGCCTTCATGCTCAGGCTGATCTTCTTGTCCGCCTCGTTGAGGTCCACGATCTTCGCCTGGATCTCCTGTCCGATGGAAAGTACGTCTGCCGGCTTATCGACATGCGCTCTGGAAATCTGAGATACATGGAGCAGTGCGTCTACTCCCGGTGCCAGCTCTACAAACGCACCAAAGTCTGTCATACGCGCTACTTTTCCTGTGATCACGGAACCAACCGCAAAATCCTCGGACGCATGCGCCCACGGATTGGTCTCCGGGAACTTCAGGCTGAGTGCAACCTTTGTATCGTTGATATCCTTTACAAGGACTCTTAAGTTGTCTCCAACCTTGAATACCTTCTTCGGATTCTCCACTCTTCCCCATGACATCTCGGAAATATGGAGCAGACCGTCAACGCCGCCCAGATCCACAAACGCGCCGAAATCTGTCACGTTCTTTACAACGCCTTCGATGGTATCGCCTACCTGCAGGCGTGCAAACAATTCTCTCTGCTTCTCTGCGCGCTCCGCAACCAGAAGCTGCCTTCTGTCGCCGATGACGCGGTTTCTTCTCGGGTTAAACTCGCTGATCACAAATTCGATCTCTTTTCCGTCGTATTTGCTCAGGTCTTTCTCATAAGAGTCGGACACCAGGCTTGCAGGAATAAAGACGCGTACACCTTCTACCTCTGCGCACAAACCGCCGCCAAGGATCTGGGTCACTGTTGCTTTCAATACCTCTTTATTCTCAAAAGCTTCTTTCAGCCTTTCATTGCTCTTTTCTGCCGCCAGTCTCTTATAAGTCAGCAACACCTGTCCTTCTCCGTCATTCACCTTCAGTACCTTCACTGTCATGGCATCCCCTATGGAGACAACCGTTGTCAGATCAAGGGAGGAGTCATTGGAATATTCATTTTTTGTAATAATTCCGTCTGCTTTATATCCAATATTGAGGATAATCTCATCGGGTTTTACATCAATTACTGTCCCTTCTACAACTTCTCCATTGTGAATTGTTTTGAATGACTCGTCTAACATTTGTTCAAAAGATAACTCTGACATTATTTGAACCTCCTCAATTATTTTGTTGGGCGTGGACGCCCCCGCTGTAATACCTACTGTTTCCACTGACCCTAATTGATTCAAATTCAAATCGTCAAGTGTCTGTATGTAGTACGTATCCTTACATGCTTTCGCACATATTTCAAATAACTTCTGGGTGTTAGAACTGTGCTTGTCTCCAATCACAATCATTGCATCCACCTTTTCCGCAATACGCAGGGCCTCCATCTGTCGTTCCTTAGTTGCATTGCAGATTGTATTTAAAACAATTATATCATAACTCTTTTCGGAAATAATTTCAACTAAATCTTTAAATTTATTGTAATTAAATGTCGTTTGGGCCACAACACACACTTTTTTTTCAGGAATTTTGGAATGATTTTCCGGTTTTGAGAAATAATTTTCAATATTTCTGGAAAGTTCTTCTATCTCTTCCGCATTTCGGACCACCGACGCGTTTT
The DNA here is from genome assembly GCF_003885045.1 of Schaedlerella arabinosiphila. Classification (GTDB taxonomy): domain Bacteria; phylum Bacillota; class Clostridia; order Lachnospirales; family Lachnospiraceae; genus Schaedlerella; species Schaedlerella arabinosiphila. The sequence continues at coordinate 2,328,679 of NZ_RHJS01000002.1, forward strand.
CCCCGGCCCATCCGCGGATGCCCTGCACCTCGGGATGGGACGGGTCGCCGATGATGACGATATAATTTCCCTTTTCGCTTTCCTTCCGGACAATGTTGTGGATTTTTTTCACATAGGGGCAGGTGGCGTCCACGATGGAAATGTGTTTGGACTTCAGTTTGTCGCAGATCCGCTTCTCCACCCCATGGGAACGGATGATAACCGTCCCCCCGGCGACGGCGTCCAGCTCGTCCTCCGTCCGAAGGACCACGGCCCCCCGCTGTTCGATGTCCCGGATGACTTCCTCGTTGTGGATGATGGGGCCATAGGTGTAGATCTTTCCCCCGTCCTCCCGGGCCAGCTCCCGATATACCGTGTCCACGGCACGCTTCACGCCGAAACAGAAGCCGGCGGTTTTTGCTAAAATTACGTTCATAGATGTAGATCCTCTCACCTGCATAATCCGGCGATCTTCTCCACCACTTCCGCGATGGTCATATCCGAGCTGTCCACCAGCACGGCGTCCGCAGCCTGCTTAAGGGGAGCCACCTCCCGGTTCATATCCCGGTCATCCCGCTCCTGGATGTCTTTTGCGATCTCCTGGTAATCGCAGGCAGCGCCTTTTTCGATGAGTTCCTCATACCTGCGCCGGGCCCGTGTCTCCACACTGGCTGTCAGATAGATCTTCACATCCGCGCCGGGCAGGATGTTGGTTCCGATGTCCCTGCCGTCCATGATCACATCCTTCTCCCGGGCCAGGGAACGCTGCAGCTCCAGAAGCCGCTCCCGCACCTCCGGGATAATGGAGGTCTTAGACGCCATATTGCCTACCTCCTCAGCCCGCAGCTTGGAGGAAATGTTTTCTCCGTTCAGATAGACCTGCTGCACGCCCTCCTCATAGCGGATGCTTACCTCCGCCTCCCCGGCGGCGGCAATGATTCCCGCCCTGTCCTCCGGGGCGATCCCTTTTTCCAGAAAGTAAACGGCCAGCGCCCGGTACATGGCGCCGGTATCTACATAGATGTATCCCTTCTCCTTTGCCACCAGCTTCGCGATGGTGCTTTTGCCCGCCCCTGACGGGCCGTCAATGGCTACGTTATATCCCATAATACACGACTCCTCCTGTTATACAAACTAATTCAGACAATATTATGAAACGGCATTCCCCGCCGCATATCCTGTGGACCAGGCGATCTGCAGGTTGAATCCGCCGGTAAGCGCGTCCAGATCCAGCACTTCCCCGGCAAAATACAGCCCCTTCACATGCCGGGATTCCATGGTGCCCGGATCCACATCCCTGACGCTGACCCCGCCCCGTGTGATGATTGCCTCCTGAAATCCCCGAAGCCCCGTCAGAGTCATCCGAAAATTTTTGATCAGTTCCGCAAATCCCCGCCGTTCCTCCTTGGAGATCTCATTCACCTTTTTCTCAGGCGGGATCTGACCAAGTTCGATCATGACCGGCTTTAGCTTGGCCGGAAACAGCTTGTCTACGGCATTTTTAAACTGTCTGTTCTTCTGTTCCTCAAAATCCCGCAAGATCCGCTGATCCAACTGCTCTGCCGTCAATCCGGGCTTTAAGTCGATCTTCAAGGTCAGCTCCCGAACCCTTTGCTTCTTCTGCCCGGCATCTTCCGCCGCCCCATCCTCCGAAGCATTTTGGGCTGTCAGCCGCCCTCCGACCACACTGCTGGCGCTTAGGATCACCGGGCCGCTGACCCCATAGTGGGTGAACAGCATTTCCCCAAATTCTTCATACAGTTTCTTTTTCCCGTCATATACCGATACCGCCACATTGCGCAGGGAAAGCCCCTGAAGTTCTTTTGCGTACCATTCCTTCACTTCCATGGGGACCAGGGAAGGCGTTGGCTTCGTTATCCTGTGGCCGGAATCTGCCGCAAAGCGGTACCCGTCCCCCGTACTTCCGGTGGACGGATAGGAAAGCCCTCCTGTGGCCAGGATGCAGGCGTCCCCTTCCACCTGTTTCCCCTTTTTTAAAAGCAGCCCGGAAAACGCCCCGTCTTCCGTCAGCACGTCCTTCACCTCGCAGTGCAGATGGATCTGCACTCCTAAGCGCTTCATCTCCTGCTCCAGCACACGGATCACATCCGAAGAATGGTCTGATGCGGGAAACACCCGGTTTCCCCTCTCCGTTTTGATCTTAAGCCCCAGGTTTTCAAAAAAATCCATCGCCTGTTCATTGGTGAATCCGTAAAAAGCACTGTACAAAAACTTCGGATTGCTGACTACGGAAGCGAACAGCGTATCCAGATCGCAGGCATTGGTCAGATTGCACCGGCCCTTGCCTGTGATAAAAAGCTTCTTTCCAAGCTTCTCATTTTTTTCAAATACATGGACTTCATGTCCGTTCCCGGCGGCGGCGATGGCCGCCATCATTCCGGCAGCCCCGCCGCCTGCCACCAATACTTTGCTCATCGTCTATTCTTCTTTCGCATCAGATTGCTCTTGTATATTCTCTCAGCCACGTTCTCTCTTCCTCCGTCAGATGGGGGCCGATCTTCTCATATACCTTCTGATGGTAGTCGTTGAGAAGCTGCTTCTCCTGCTCTGTCATCAGCCCCGGGTCGATGGCATCCAGGTCGATGGGTACGTATGTGAGGATTTCAAAATGCAGGAACTGCCCGTATTCATTCTTCTCCCCTTCCGCCACCATCAGCTCATTCTCGATCCGGATTCCATGAGAACCTTCTATATAAATACCCGGTTCGTCGGTGATCACCATGCCAACCTCCAGGGCCGGATATTTGGATTTGCCGGGCACCTTCTTCCAGTGAAAATTGGCCGGCGGCTCATGGATATTTCCCAGATATCCCACGCCGTGTCCGGTTCCGTGGTTATAATTGATCCCCTGCCTCCAGAACGGCTCCCGCGCGGCATAATCCAGCGTCATGCCTGAACAGCCGTACAAAAACCTGGCGTCCGCCAGACGCAGCATTCCGCACACGACCGTGGTAAAATGCCGCCTCTCTTCCCCGGTGATCTCTCCTAAGGCAACCGTCCTGGTGATGTCCGTGGAGCCTTCATAGTAGTGTCCGCCGGTGTCGGTCAGGAAAAGCCCCTCTGTTTTCAGTTCCACATTCGTTTCCGGCGTGGAAGAATAGTGGGCGCATGCCGCGTGCTCCTTATAGGCGCAGATCGGCCCGAAGCTGGGGCCTAAGAAATGCTCCTGCATCCCCCGGAGGGCTTCCAGCTTGGCAGAGGCACTCAGCTCCGTGATCCGTTCTTTCCCGATGGTTGTTTTCAGCCAGTACATGAACTTTGTGTGGGCGATCCCGTCCTTGATGTGGGCATTTCGGATGTTCTCTGCCTCCACCGGATTTTTCACCGCCTTCATCATCAGGATCGGATTTTCTGCCTGCACTTTGGAAACCTCCCCGGAAAGGTTGCTGAACAGGGCATAGTTCATCTGCTCCGGGTCCAGCATCACGGTCTCATCCTTTGTAAAACGCTTCATCCGCTCATAGATGTCGTCATAAGGATAGACCTTGACATGGTTTTCCTGAAAATGCGCCAGGATCTCCCCGGAAAACTTCCGCTCATCCGCATACAGGTCCACCCTGTCCTTCCCAACCACCGCGTAGGAAAGGAGCAGCGGAAAATACTCCACATCATTTCCCCGGATATTCAGAAGCCATCCGATATCATCCAGGCTGGTGATCACCAGCACATCCGCCTTCTGCTCTTCCATGGCTTTGCGCACCCGGGACAGCTTTTTCTCCACGGTTTCCCCGGCATACCGGATATCCAGCAGAAACGCCGGCTTCTCGGAAAGGGGCGGTCTCTCTTCCCAGATTTCATCCACAAGATCCAGGTCATAGCGCACGCTGCCGCCTTTGTCCGCCGCAATCTCCGCGTATTCCTGCCCTTTCGCGACTCCCACCGTGCGGCCGTCAAATCCGATCACGCCCTGGTCCGTGAGTTCTTTTTTCAAAAATTCTTCGATGGTTGGCACCTCCGGTTCTCCCATCTTCTGCAGGACAACCCCGCTTTCTTTCAGCTCCTGGGCCGCCTGGATAAAATATCTGCCGTCCGTCCACAGATACGCCTGATCCTGCAGAACCACCGCCGTACCCGCAGACCCGGTAAAGCCTGTCAGAAATTTTCTCGCTTTAAAATGCTCCCCCACATATTCACTCTGGTGATAGTCTGCGGTGGGAACAATATAAATCTGTATATCCTTTTTCTTCATCTGTTCCTGAAGCTTCTCAATTCTTTCCCGAACTGTCATGTTTTTTGCCCCTTCATTCATTTATTCCCGCGAAGCAGATTGCTGCGCTATAATTTTGATGCCCCGTCAGCTTGCTGCGGGGTCTTTGACTTCCTGAAAAAAAGCCGACGCCGCTTTTCATGTGGAGGAAACCGGCCCCGGCTTTTTACTGTCATTTCATCTATTGTCTTATACCGGATAAGCCCCGTTCTCCGTATCTGCCACCTTGGCATCTACCTTTGTCTGCTGGGCTTCCCTGTACTTGAAAAAGTCTACCGCCACCTGTGGGAAAAGCGCGTAGCTGAGTACGTCCTCATCCTGCTGAATCCACTGCGCGCATTCCTTGCGGAGCGTATCCAGCTCGTCCGGGATCAGGTCTGCCGGACGGCAGGTGATGATCTCGGCGTCCTCTCCCACAACCTTCTTCTGGATCTCCGCATTGAACGGTTTTACGGTTGCGCCGTATTTACCGGTCAGCACGTCCTTGGTCTCCTTGGTAGCCATCTTATAGCGCTCGCCCATCAGTACGTTGAACACGGCCTGAGTTCCCACGATCTGGGAAGAAGGAGTAACCAATGGCGGCTCCCCAAGGTCTGCCCTTACACGCGGCACTTCTTCCAGCACGTCGTAGAACTTGTCTTCCGCACCCTGTTCTTTGAGCTGGCTTGTCAGGTTGGAGAGCATACCGCCCGGTACCTGATACAGCAGTGTCTTGATATTAACGCCCATGTTCTTCGGGTTCAGCAGGCCGCTTGCGAGAGCCTCGTCCCGGATCGGACGGAAATAGTCCGCGATCTCAGCCAGAAGGTTCTGATCCAGCCCTGTATCGTAAGGCGTCCCTTTGAAGGTCTCCACCATAACCTCTGTGGCCGGCTGGGAGGTTCCCAGTGCGAAGGGCGACATTGCGGTGTCGATGATGTCCGCCCCTGCCTCGATGGATTTCAGGTAGGTCATGGAGCCTACACCGGAGGTATAGTGTGTATGCATCTCGATGGGGATCTCCACCGCTTCCTTCAGAGCGGTTACAAGCTCCGTTGCCTGATACGGGCAGAGAAGGCCCGCCATATCCTTGACACAGATGGAGTTTGCACCCATATCCTGAATCCGCTTTGCCAGATCCATCCAGTATTCCAGCGTATACGCGTCGCCCAGTGTGTAGGACATGGCAACCTGCGCATGCGCCTTTTCCTTGTTGGCTGCCGTTACGGCTGTCTGCAGGTTGCGGATATCGTTCATACAGTCAAAGATCCGGATGATGTCGATGCCGTTTGACGCGGACTTCTGTACGAAGTACTCTACCACGTCGTCCGCATAGGGGCGGTATCCCAGGATGTTCTGCCCGCGGAAGAGCATCTGCAGCTTTGTATTCTTAAATCCGTCGCGGAACTTCCGAAGCCGCTCCCACGGATCTTCCTTCAGGAAACGCAAGGATGCGTCAAAGGTTGCGCCTCCCCAGCATTCTACCGCATGGTATCCGACCTTGTCCATCTTCTCCACGATCGGCAGCATCTGCTCTGTCGTCATTCTTGTAGCGATCAGGGACTGATGCGCGTCACGCAGAATAGTCTCTGTGATTTTTACCGGTTTTTTTGCTATTTCTGCCATTCAATTTGTCCTCCATTTTATTTTACACCAAATATCGCCATAAAGGTTCCGGCTGCCACCGCAGTACCGATTACCCCGGCCACATTCGGTCCCATTGCATGCATCAGAAGGAAGTTGGTCGGATCTGCCTCCGCACCCACCTTCTGGGAAACTCTGGCTGCCATCGGAACCGCGGATACGCCGGCGGAACCGATCAGCGGATTCACCTTGCCTCCGGTCGCCTTGCACATCAGCTTTCCGAACAGGACTCCGGCTGCCGTTCCGAATGCAAACGCCACCAGTCCGAGGATTACGATCTTAATCGTACTCCAGTTCAAAAATGCCTCAGCGCTTGTAGTCGCGCCTACGGATGTTCCCAGCAGGATGACTACGATATACATCAGCGCATTGGAAGCTGTCTCTGTGAGCTGTCTTACCACGCCGCACTCCCGGAACAGGTTACCCAGCATGAGCATACCAACCAGGGGAGCCGTTGTAGGCAGGATCACACAGACAACGATGGTTACGACGATGGGAAACAGAATCCGCTCCAGCTTGCTGACCGGACGAAGCTGCTCCATCTTGATCTTCCGCTCTTCCTCTGTCGTCAGAAGCTTCATGATCGGAGGCTGAATGATCGGTACCAGGGACATATAGGAATATGCCGCCACGGCGATAGGCCCCATGATCGCGGTCTGCTGCAGCTTTCCTGCCAGGAAAATGGAGGTCGGCCCGTCCGCCCCGCCGATGATGGAGATCGCTGCCGCTGCCTTATCCGAGAATCCCATTGCCATGGCACCCAGATAAGCCGCAAAGATACCGAACTGTGCTGCCGCTCCTAAAAGGAAGCTCTTCGGATTGGCGATCAGCGGTCCGAAATCGGTCATCGCGCCGACGCCCATGAAGATCAGGGACGGAAGGATAGCCCATTCATCCAACACATAAAAATAGTAGAGGAGTCCGCCCACTCCGTTTGAGGAGTCCTCGGCATGGAGCATGATATCCGGATAGATATTGACAAGCAGCATACCGAAGGCAATCGGAACAAGGAGCAGCGGCTCAAATTCATGCCTGATTGCTAAATATAGGAACACGCAGGCAACCACGATCATGATGACATTCCCCCAGGTCAGGTTCATGAACGCGGTCTGCTCAATGAGGTGTCCCAACGTATTTGAAATATATTCCATTTGTTAAACCTCCGTATTTACACTAGTTTAATGTAGCCAATACTGCTCCTGCTTCTACTGCATCGCCGACTGCTACATCAATACTAGCAACTGTTCCTGCCTCCGGGGCAACAACCGGGATCTCCATCTTCATGGCTTCGATAATGACAACCGGGTCACCGGCCTGTACGCTCTGTCCGACGCTGGCCTCGATCTTGAATACCTTGCCTGCCGCACCGGCTTTCACCTGGATGCTGCCTGCACCTGCCGCTGCCTTGGGCGCTGCGGGAGCCGCTTTCGGAGCTTGTGCCGGAGCCGCCGCTGCCGCAGGTCTTGCTGCCGGAGCCGCGCCTGCGCCGTTCTCTTCTACCGTTACATCATAGACATTTCCATTTACTGTGATCGTATAATTTTTCATTTTTATTTTCCTCCTTATTTCACCTTACGGATGCATTCCATTTATTGGATTTTCTTCTCTTAATCGAACGTACCACGAATCCGTCGGTGGTCGTTCCCTCCGCCGCTGCGATCGCTGCCGCAATCACGGCGATCAGTTCACTGTCATCGGTCTGTACCTCCGCTGCCGGCTCTGCCGCTGCTGCCGGGGCCGGTGCAGGCGCTGCCGGAGCAGTCTCTTTTTTGCGGAACTTCTCTTCCAATGCCGGAATCTTCTCAAACAGTGAAATAATAAATGAAATGAAAATCAAAACCACGAATACGGTTCCCATTCCCAGGACCGTATTCAGCCCGGCTTTTTTCAGGATCTCGAGCGTCGAATAGTGCGCGTTGACCGTGATGCTCTCCATCTGCCCGCCCTCGTCAAAGGCAAACTGCAGATCGGCATCTCTTTCTTCCCCTTTCAGAGGAGCCGAAAGCACTGCGCCTGTGTTGGTGACCTCCATCGTGAAATCACCGATTTCCAGAAATTCACCGCAGTCCTCCCTGCCGGACTTCCAGGCGTCAATCATAGTCCGGAAGTTTTCTCCCGAGATCGGAAATCCTGTCATCATCAGTGTATAATCCAGGTTGTAATCAGGCATGGACCGATACTGTTCAAACTCCTCTTCTGACATCTTGCTGAAATTATCGATGATCCCCTGGGCATACTGCTGCAGCCTTTCCTGATCATACTCTTTTTCCGCTGACTTGCTTCCGCATCCTGCCAGGCAGAAGATCAGGATAAGGACAAGTCCTGCTATACTTAATTTTTTCTTCACTTCGCCTCACCTCACTAAACCGTACCGTGCTTTTTGTCGGGACGATCCTCTCTTTTTGTGAACAGCATCTCAAATGCGCCGATCACATATTTTCTGGTGTCTGCAGGTTCAATGATCGCATCCACATATCCCCGCCTTGCCGCAGACATGGGGCTGGACTGGAGCTCTTTGTAAGCCGCCGCCTTTTCTTTGAGCACTTCGGCATCCGCATCCGCGTACATGATCTTCGCCGCAAGCGCGGAATCCATCATACCGATCTGTGTATCCGGCCATGCGTAGACCAGATCCGCTCCGATGGACTTGCTGTTCATCGCCACGTAAGCGCTGCCGTAAGCCTTGCCCACAATCACATTCACCTTCGGCACCGTCGCGTTGGCAAATGCGTAGGTCAGCTTCGCAACGCTCTTTGCCATATCCTTTTCCGCTGCTTTTGTCGCTTCATAACCGGTCACATTGGTCAACGTCAGGACCGGGATGGAAAACGCGTCGCAGAAGTTCAGGAAATCCGCTGCCTTCCTGCAGCCGTCCACCGTCAGCACGGTATCAAAGCTCTCCGCGTTCCCTTCCGCGTCGTAGATCTTGGAGCGGTTTGCAAGGGCGCCGATCGTCATGCCGTTGAGACGGATGAAGCCTGCCGCCATCTCTTTTGCATATTCCTTCTTCACCTCGAAGAACACCTGGCTGTCCGAAATCTGCGCAAGCGCAATGCCCGTATCCTCGGATGCATTGGCAATATCCGCACAGACACGGTTCAGGTCGTCCAGGCATTCCTCATAGGAATTATCATCTTCATTGTTGGCCGGAATCATACTGATCAGAGTACGGATCTGGCCTAAAATCTCTTCTTCTGTCCCAATACCGTCCACCAGTCCGGAAGTCCGGCTCTGATACTCGGCGCTGGATGTATCGCATTTGGAAATTTCATTTCCCTCCAGGGCATTTGGGGAGTTCACAAACAGTCTGCCTTCCTTGCTTTCCATAAATGTGAAATCCGTCAGTCCGGGAACTACCGCAAGGCCGCCGCCGCACATTCCGAAGATCGCGGTGATCTGCGGAATCACACCGGAGGCAAAAGCCTGCTTATGGTACAGGCTTCCGAACGCTTCCAGCGCATCGGTCGCTTCCTGAAGACGCAGGCCCGCACAGTCAACCAGACCGATCACCGGCGCACCCATCTTCATTGCCATATCGTAAATGTTCGCAATCTTTCTTGCATGCATCTCGCCTACCGCGCCCTTTAATACGGTCGCATCCTGGCTGTATACATACACCAGATTACCATCGATCACCCCGTATCCGGTGATGACACCATCGGATGGAGTCTCTTTTGCCTGCAGGTTGAAATCGGTACTTCTGGCAGTCACAGCGCCGCCGATCTCAACAAAGCTTCCCTCATCAAGCATTGAGGCAATTCTTCTGCTTGCTGGGTTCCCAGTTGCATTGTAGCTCATATTTTAGCCCTCCATATAAAAAAGTTTGTATAAATTAAACCAAAATTTATGCCTATTTTAGTATAAACTAATTGGGTGAAAATTACAATCAAAAAAAGTGGAAAATGGGAGAAATGCTTGTGGGTGGGGAGGGGACGGGTTTTCGACAGTTTCAAGTATGAAAAATTGTTCTAAAGCCTTATGGTAGGCGTATTTTTTTGTCAAATTTTTCTTGTTTTTATGTTGTATGTGCTGTATGTTTGTGATATAATGTTTTTGAGGTGATGTTCTATGAAGCTTTACTTTGATAAACGTCTCAAGGATCCTACCTATTACGCACAGCAGGGAATCCGAAATGGGAAAAAAACTACCACTCGAAATGTCAAAAACTTCGGGAAGCATTCTGAACTTCTCAAAATAACAGACGATCCGGAAGCATATGTCAGAGAAGAAATCAGAAAAATGAATGAAGAGTACCGCGTTGGTAAAGTCACTTTTAATCTGACTGCCGATTTTAACGAAAAGGTGAAATCTACAGAGCTTGAAGCCTCTTCCTCCAACTGGGTCAACATCGGATATTTCTTTCTTCAGAATATTATGAAACATCTCAGCCTTAAAGAATTCTTTCGCCAGAAAACGGACACCCGGAGAGTTACATATGACTGTTTTACAATCTCACGTTTCCTTACCTACGCGAGAATCCTGGATCCCAGCTCTAAGCTTGCCACCTGGAACCGCCGGGATTCCTACTACGAGCAGCCGGATTTCGATTACCAGCACATCCTCCGGTTTATGGATCTTTTAGAAAATAATTATGACGATTACCTGATGTGGCTTTTTAAGTATAGCAATTCGATCGTCAAACGTGATACTTCTGTCCTTTATTATGACTGTACGAATTTCTACTTCGAGTGCGAACAGCCCGACGAAGATATCGTGGATGAAGTGACCGGTGAGGTGATCCATGGATTGAGAAAATATGGCCTGAGCAAAGAACACCGCCCGAACCCGATTGTAGAGATGGGACTTTTCATGGACAGCAGGGGCATTCCCATCACCATGTGCCTCCATTCCGGTAATACCAGTGAACAGCTTACGGCAATCCCTTTAGAAAAAGAAGTCCTTAAAATGATAGATGGTTCCAAATTCATTTATTGTGCGGATGCCGGCCTGGGTTCCTATAACATCCGCAAATTTAACAGTATGGGGGGCCGGGCCTTTATTGTGACCCAGTCCATCAAAAAACTTAGTAATGCACTCAAACAGGCGGTATTCAATGACTGCGATTACCGGCTGCTGTCCAACGACACCTTGATAAAAATAGAAGATATGAAGGGCTTTGACAGACACAAGAAAGAAAACCTGAAACTATATAATGATTTCGCGTATAAGGTAGTCCTTGCAGATAAGGTCATTGATCTTGGGCTGTACGAAGAAAAAATATTAAAAAATGGCAAAGTCAAACGCGTGAAAGCAACCGGCACTCTCAAACAGCGCCTGATCATAACGTTTTCAAGAAAAATGATGGAATATCAGAGAACTGTACGTGACCGCCAAATCGAACGTGCACGAAAGCTGTTAGAGAAAAAAGATCCGGAAGAAATAAAAAAAGGGCCAAATGATGTAAAACGATTTTTGAAGCGGGTCGCTCATACAAAATCTGGCGAAAAAGCAACCATTGAATATGTTCTCGACGAATCGAAGATTGCAGAAGAAGAGAAATATGACGGATATTATGCCGCAGCAACAAACCTTTGTGACCCGGCCAAGGAAATTCTGGCAGTTTCACACAAGAGATATCAGATAGAGGATTGTTTCAGGATCATGAAAACGAATTTCACCGGGAGACCTGTAAACCATCGATTGCCGAATCGTATCAGGGCGCACTTTCTGATATGCTATACGGCATTGCTGGTATATCGCTTGCTTGAGGCCAGGCTGGATGATCAGGGGACACATGTCACTCCGGAGAATCTGATCACCACATTGAAAAACATGAATGTAACGAATATACATGATGTCGAGTATATGGCACTCTACAATGGCAGCAAAGCACTTGATGCACTGAACCAATTAACATCTTTAGATTTGGATAGACTTCATTACAAACCAACGGAACTGAATAAAAAAATAAAAAAAATTTTAGGATAGCGATTACATACAACATTTTTTGCCAAAGAAAACTCCGGCAATCCCAGTATTTATAAGGATTATCGGAGTTTTTAAATTTTCAAAGTGTCGAAAACGGGAAATTACAATCAAAAAAAGTGGAAAATGGGAGAAATGCTTGTGGGTGGGGAGGGGACGCTCAGACAGGGAGGATGGCCCGCGTCACCCCGCTTTCGCTTCGCAAAAAACGCAGCGGTGCTAAGCTCGAAAAAACCTCGCTAAGCGCCGGCGTTTTTTGAGAGGTTCCTTCGGGCCATCCTCCCTGTCTGAGCTGTGTACCGGCAGCACTGCGGATTTCTGCCGCAGCGGATGACTGACCGGGACGAAGCGGAGGGGAATGGGGGGGTAAAAAAACAGCGGGGATGCCGTTTTGGCATCCCCTATCACACAAAATATAGTTTGTTGTCTCTTTCATCAGAGTCTCTTTGATCAGAGCCTTTTGGCGATGGCTTTGATGAAATCCTCGCTGTTAAGTACTGTCGGGTTTTCCATCGTCGTGATCAATGCGAGGTCTTTGGTCATTTCGCCGGACTCTATGGTGGATATGGTGGCTTTTTCCAGTTTGTCGGCGAAATCCATCAGGGGCTGGTTTGCGTCCAGTTCGCCTCGTTTTCTGAGGGCGCCGGTCCAGGCGAAGATGGTGGCTACGGAGTTGGTGGAAGTCTCTTCTCCCTGGAGGTGCTTGTAGTAGTGGCGCTGTACGGTGCCGTGGGCGGCCTCGTATTCGTAGTAGCCGTCCGGGGATACGAGGACGGAGGTCATCATAGCCAGGGAACCGAAGGCGGATGAGACCATATCGCTCATCACGTCGCCGTCGTAGTTCTTGCAGGCCCAGATGTAGCCTCCCTCGGACTTCATGACACGGGCTACCGCGTCGTCGATCAGGGTGTAGAAGTAGACGATTCCTGCGGCTTTGAATTTGTCCGCATACTCTGCGTCGTAGATCTCCTGGAAAATGTCCTTGAATGTGTGGTCATATTTTTTGGAGATCGTGTCCTTGGTTGCGAACCAGAGGTCCTGCTTTGTGTCCAGGGCATAGTTGAAGCAGCTTCTCGCGAAGCTTGCGATGGACGGATTCAGGTTGTGCATTCCCTGGGCTACCCCGGGAGCGGTATACTCATGCACCAGTTCGCGTGTCTCGGTTCCGTCCCCGGCAGTGTAGACCAGCTCCACCTTTCCGGGGCCCGGAATCTTCATCTCCGTGTTCTTATATACATCCCCGTAAGCGTGCCTTGCAATGGTGATGGGCTTCTTCCAGTTCTTGACGCAGGGCTCGATTCCTTTCACCACAATGGGCGCGCGGAATACGGTGCCGTCCAGAATGGCACGGATCGTACCGTTGGGGCTCTTCCACATCTCCTTTAAGTCATACTCGTCCATACGTGCCGCATTGGGCGTGATGGTGGCGCACTTTACGGCAACCTTATATTTTTTCGTGGCGTTGGCGGAATCCACGGTGACCTGGTCGTCCGTCTCGTTGCGGTGTTCCAGTCCCAGGTCATAATACTCCGTATTCAGCTCGATAAACGGCTCCAGCAAATGATCCTTGATCATCTTCCAGAGAATCCGGGTCATCTCGTCCCCGTCCATTTCCACGATCGGCGTTGTCATTTTTATTTTTTCCATTGGCTGTACCCTCCTGTTTCTCATCGCTGCCCTTCGATCTCCTGCTCTTGTGTCTCCTGCTTCTGCAGGTTGCGCATCACATGGAGCACATGTTCATTTGCCAGTTGTTCCGCCAGGTCCGCATCCTTATCCCGGATCGCCCGCAGGATCTGCTTATGCTCCCGGATGGATTTTCTGGCCCGCTCCTCCGAGACCATGGAAGACCTTCTCGCCATCAGGGAATATCTGTGGAAATCCGTCAGCACATGGCTCAGTATCCGGCTCTGGGATGCTTCATACAGAACCATATGGAACTTGCCGTCCAGATCCGTTACCTGCTGTGCACCGCTGCCGTCCCGCCTTGCATGAAATTCCGAAAGAAAAATGATCTCTTCCAGCTCCTCAAGCTGCTCCTCCGTGATATGCTCCGTGGCCCACCGGGCGCAGAGCCCTTCCAGCATAAAACGCATCTCATAGATGTCCTGGATGTCCTTGTCCGTAATCCCGGTCACATACGCCCCCTTATTAGGGATGATCGTTACCAGCCCTTCCAGCTCAAGCTGCCGAAGGGCCTCCCGGACCGGCGTCCTGCTGACCCCCAGTTCTTTTCCAAGGGCAACCTCCCGAAGCTCTTCCTGCTCTTTATATGTTCCATTCAAAATGCCGTCCCGAATACTTCGGAACACATGGCTTCTCAAAGAATTTTCCTGATATCCCTCCATGATTCCCTCCCGTCAATACCAAACCAGTCATGCATCCGAAACAGGTGTTCCGATGTAAACTCTCAAACGTAAGCTTTTTCCAAAAAATGGCTGTCTGTATAATTGTATACATTTATACAATTCTTGTCAATATAAGAATTTCAAAGGACTGCATACAGACATTGAATGTCTTGCAGTTCACGGCCTGACCGACCGCGAACTGGGACAGAAAGCCTGACTGAATATGTTCGTATCAACGGCAGAAAACCGGCCGGGTTCTGCGTCAGACAATCACCCGGACCTTTAACACTCCTTCGATGTCTTCCAGCCTTTTCACTACATTTCCTGAAATCTCCGCATCTACATCAATCATGGTATATGCATATGCTTTTTTGCTTTTATTGGTCATCAATGTGATATTCATATTTTCCTTCGCAAGAAGCGAGGTAAATTGTCCCAACATATTTGGGATATTCCGGTGCAGGATGGTAACCCGGCTTCCCTCTTCCTTGGATCCCATATTGCAGTCCGGATAATTCACGGAATGGGAAATATTTCCGTTTTCCAGATAATCCCGCAGCGCCTTGGCAGCCATCTTCGCGCAGTTATCCTCGGATTCCTCGGTGGACGCTCCCAGATGGGGAATCACGATGGCCCCCTTCACTCCCGCGATCTCCGGGGTCGGAAAATCGGTTACATACCGCTTCACCGAACCGGAAAGCAGCCCATCCACGATGGCCTCGCTGTCCACCAGCACATCCCGGGCAAAATTCAGGATGGTGACGCCCTTTTTCATCAGGCTGATGGCCTCCCGGTTGATCATGCCCTTGGTGCTGTCCAGGGCGGGCACATGGATCGAAATATAGTCGCACTCCTTGTAGAGCTCATCTACGGTCTTTGCATGGTGGATATTCCTGGAAAGCTGCCATGCGGCATCCACGGACACATACGGATCGTACCCGTAGACGTCCATCCCCAGATGGGTGGCGGTGTTGGCCACCCGCACACCGATGGCGCCCAGGCCGATGACTCCTAACTTCTTGCCGTCCAGCTCTCTTCCGGCAAAGGCTTTTTTTGCTTTCTCCGCTTCCTTGGCCAGATCCCCGTCCTCTTCGTGCTCCTGCACCCAGTTGATGCCGCCGATGATATCCCGGGCTGCCAAAAGCATCCCTGCCAGGACTAACTCCTTCACCCCGTTGGCATTGGCGCCGGGGGTATTGAATACGACGATTCCCTTTTCCGCGCATTTCTCCAACGGTATATTGTTCACTCCGGCCCCTGCCCGGGCAACCGCTTTTAAGTCTTTTCCAAACTCCATCTCATGCATGGATGCGCTGCGGACGAGGATCGCATCTGCCTCTTCCGGGCTTTCCACCCTGACGTAGTTCTCGTCAAATCTTTCGATGCCGACAGGTGCAATTGGATTCAGGCAATGATATTTATACATCTTACAGATTCTCCTCTTCAAACTTCTTCATAAATGCAACCAGCGCTTCCACTCCTTCATAGGGCATCGCATTGTAAATGCTTGCGCGCATACCGCCCACACTCCGGTGTCCCTTAAGGTTTTCCAGCCCCGCCGCTTTGGCTTCTTTTACAAATTTTGCGTCCAGATCCGCGTCCCCGGTCACAAAGGGGACATTCATCAGAGAACGGTCCTTCGCCGCAACGGTTCCTTTGAACAGCTTGCTTTGATCAAGAAAATCATAAAGCAGCTTCGCCTTCTTTTCATTGCGCTCCTTCATCACTTTCAGGCCGCCCATCTTTTTGAGCCACTTGAACACTTTGCCGCAGATATAAATCCCGTAAGCCGGCGGCGTATTGTACAGCGACTTTGCATCCGCATGGGTCTTGTAGGTCAGCATGGTGGGGGTCCCGGGCAGGACGTCCTCGGTGATCAGATCCTCCCTGATGATCACGATCACCACGCCCGCCGGCCCGATGTTTTTCTGGACTCCGCCGTACACGATCCCGTATTTGGCTACGTCGATCGGTTCAGATAAGAAACAGGAGGAAACGTCCGCTACCAGGGTCTTCCCCTTTGTATCCGGAAGGGTCTGAAACTTGGTTCCGTAGATCGTATTGTTTTCACAGATATACACATAATCCGCATCCTCGGAAACCGGAAGGTCAGAGCAGTCCGGAATATAGGAAAAGGTCTGATCCTCGGAGGAAGCGATCCGGTTGACTTTTCCGTACTTTTCCGCTTCCTGGGCCGCCTTTTTCGCCCACTGTCCGGTAATGATATAATCCGCGGACCGGTTCTTCATCAGGTTCATGGGGATCATGGCAAACTGCTGGGAAGCGCCGCCCTGCAGAAACAATACTTTATAATTGTCCGGAATCCCCATCAGCTCCCGCAGATCCGCCTCCGCGCCTTTTATGATCTCGTCATAGGCTTTGGACCGGTGGCTCATCTCCATCACGGACATGCCTGTCCCCTGGTAATCCATCATCTCGTCTGCCGCTTCCCGAAGCACTTCCTCCGGCAGCACGGCCGGCCCTGCTGAAAAGTTATAAACTCTGCCCATTTTTTCATTCCTCCTAGTCTTATCCACAGTTTACTTGTTTTTCAGATCGTCCTCATCAAAGGCGTCGCTGATCGCAGCACCAGGTGCGACCATGGGCCACACTTTGTCGTCGGAATCGATCTGGCAGTCGATCAGTACAGGCTGGTCAGATTTCAGCGCGTCTGCAAACGCCTTCCGAAATTCCTCCTGTGTGGTGACACGGACGCCGACAGCCCCCATAGCCTCCGCCAGCTTCGCAAAATCCACGCCGTCATTGAGGACGGTGGCGGAATACCTCTGTCCGTAGAACAGGTTCTGCCACTGGCGTACCATACCCAGCACATGGTTGTTGATCACCACCTCAACCACCGGGATCTGGTACCGCGCCGCCGTTGCGATCTCATTCATATTCATCCGGAAACATCCGTCTCCCGCAATATTGACCACTGTTTTTTCCGGACAGCCCATCTTGGCTCCCAAGGATGCTCCCAGTCCGTAGCCCATGGTGCCCAGGCCCCCGGAGGTCAAAAATGTCCTTGGCCTGGAATAGCGGTAATACTGGGCCGCCCACATCTGATGCTGCCCCACCTCAGTGACGATCAGCGCATCCCCTTTGGTCTGACGGTAGATCTCCTCCACCACAAAGGGGCCGGTCAGCCCTTCCGGATGATATTTCATGGGGTACTGCTGCTTGTATTCCCGGATCTTTTCCATCCAATCCGGGTGGGACTGCCGGGAAAGCTTCCGGTTCACTTTTTTCAGCGCTTCCCGGATATCGCCCGTCACCCCGGCGGTAATCAGTACGTTTTTATTCATCTCCGCAGGATCTACGTCAAACTGCAGGATCTTCGCATGCTTTGCGAAAGTCTGTGTATTGCCTGTGACACGGTCGCTGAAGCGGGCACCCAATACAATCAAAAGGTCGCACTCGCTGACCCCGAAGTTGGAGGTCTTGGTCCCGTGCATACCCAGCATCCCCGTATACCGTTCATCGGTTCCCGGAAAGGCGCCTTTTCCCATCAGGGAATCGGTCACCGGCGCATCCACTTTCTTCACAAATTCCATCAGCTCTTCGCTGGCGTCGGAGAGCACGGCACCTCCGCCCACAAATATATAGGGCTGCTCTGCCTCCTCAATCATGGCCACCGCCCGGTCGATCTCCTCCTCCAGGATCTGTTCCCCGTCCGGCATAAAGGGCCGGATCTCTTCCTTTATGTACTCCGCCTTGTTGGCCGTCACATCCTTTGGGATGTCGATGAGCACCGGGCCGGGCCGGCCGGACCGGGCAATCTGAAACGCCTTCCGGATGGTCCCTGCCAGACTGTCCACATCCTTTACGATGTAATTGTGCTTCGTAATGGGCATGGTGATCCCGGTAATGTCCACCTCCTGGAAGCTGTCCTTTCCAAGGAGGGACACCCCTACATTGCAGGTGATGGCCACGATGGGAATGGAATCCATATAGGCGGTGGCGATACCGGTCACCAGGTTGGTGGCTCCCGGGCCGCTTGTCGCAAAGCAGACCCCTACTTTGCCTGTGGCGCGGGCATACCCGTCCGCGGCATGGGCCGCCCCCTGCTCGTGGGAGGTAAGGATATGCTTTATTTCATCACTATGCTGATATAATGCGTCATATACATTTAAGATCGCGCCGCCCGGATATCCGAACACCATATCCACGCCCTGTTCCTTCAGGCATTCGATCACAATGTCTGCTCCTGTCAAATACATTCCCGGCACCTCCTAATTCTTCTTCGGAATTTCCAGGATCGCTCCCCGGTTGCCGGAGGTCACCATGGATGCATATCTTGCCAGATATCCGGTCTTGACATTGGGTTCCTTGGGCTGCCATCTGGATTTCCGCAAAGCCAATTCTTCCTCTGAGACATCCAGTTCCAAACTCAGCTCAGGGATATTGATCCTGATCCGGTCGCCCTCTTCCACCAGGGCAATGGGGCCGCCCACCGCCGCTTCCGGGGATACGTGCCCGATGGAAGCCCCTCTGGAGGCTCCGCTGAACCGGCCGTCCGTGATCAGGGCCACGGTAGATCCCAGTCCCATGCCGGCAATGGCGGAGGTGGGGTTGAGCATCTCCCGCATTCCGGGTCCGCCCTTGGGGCCTTCATAGCGGATGACCACAACGTCCCCGGAGTGGATCTTTCCGCCCCGGATCGCCGCGATGGCGTCCTCCTCGCACTCGAATACCCTTGCAGGACCTTCGTGAACCAGCATTTCCTCCACCACTGCGGAACGTTTTACCACGCTTCCGTCAGGCGCCAGGTTCCCTTTTAAGACGGCAAGTCCGCCGGTCTCGCTGTAGGGATGATCCACGGGACGGATGACCTCCGGATTCCGGTTGACGCATCCGGAGATGTTTTCGCCCAGTGTTTTTCCGGTTACGGTCATACAGTCCGTATGCAGCAGATTCTTTTTATTCAGCTCGTTCATCACCGCGCTGACTCCTCCGGCTTCGTTGAGATCCTCCATGTAGGTGGGGCCTGCCGGGGCCAAGTGGCACAGGTTCGGCGTCTTGGCGCTAATCCCGTTTGCAAAATCAATCTCAAAATCCATGCCGATCTCATGGGCAATGGCCGGCAGATGGAGCATGCTGTTGGTGGAACATCCCAATGCCATATCCACGGTCAGCGCGTTTAAGACCGCCTTCTCTGTCATGATGTCCCGCGGACGGATGTCACGCTTTACCAGTTCCATCACCTGCATTCCCGCATGCTTGGCAAGACGGATACGCTCGGAAAATACTGCCGGGATGGTTCCGTTTCCGGGAAGGCCCATGCCCAGCACTTCCGTCAGGCAGTTCATGCTGTTGGCCGTATACATGCCGGAGCAGGAACCGCAGGTGGGGCACACATTGTTCTCAAATTCGCAGACTTCCTCCTCGGTCATGGTGCCTGCCGCATAGGAACCGACTGCCTCGAACATGCTGGAAAGGCTCCGCTTCTGCCCTTTGACATGTCCCGCAAGCATGGGGCCGCCGCTGACAAAGATCGTGGGCACGTTGATCCTGGCCGCCGCCATCAGAAGTCCGGGTACGTTTTTATCGCAGTTGGGGATCATCACCAATGCGTCAAACTGATGCGCCATTGCCAGCGCTTCCGTGGAGTCCGCGATCAGATCCCTGGTCACCAGGGAATACTTCATCCCGATATGCCCCATGGCAATCCCGTCGCAGACCGCGATGGCCGGAACCATGATGGGAGTCCCTCCTGCCATGGATACCCCCAGCTTCACCGCCTCCGTGATCTTATCCAGGTTCATATGTCCCGGCACGATCTCGTTGTAGGAGCTGACCACCCCCACCAGCGGCCTCTCCAGTTCTTCCTTCGTATATCCAAGCGCGTTAAACAGGGAGCGGTGGGGCGCCTGCCCTACCCCTTTTGTTACGGTATCACTTCTCATCTTCGTATCCTTCCTTTCTCTGCTCATCTGATATATCCGCAGATCAGGTCGCCCATCTTCGCGGTGCCGATCTGCGTCTTGCCTTCCGACATGATATCTATAGTACGGTATCCCTCTTTCAATACCTGCGCGACCGCCTGCTCGATTGCATCCGCTTCCCTGTCCAGGTCAAAGGAAAAGCGCAGCATCATGGCGGCGGAAAGTATGGTCGCAATGGGATTTGCGATTCCCTTTCCCGCAATGTCCGGCGCAGAACCGCCGCTTGGCTCGTAGAGTCCGAACCGGCTCTCGTTCAGGCTTGCGGACGCCAGCATCCCGATGGAGCCGGTCACCATGCTGGCCTCATCGGAGAGGATATCCCCGAACATGTTCTCCGTCAGGATCACATCAAACTGCTTCGGGTCTTTGACAAGCTGCATGGCGCAGTTGTCCACCAGCATGTGCTCCAGGATCACCTCCGGATAATCCGCGGCCACCTCTTCCACGACCTTTCTCCACAGCCGGGAGGAATCCAGCACATTGGCTTTGTCCACGCTGGTCACCTTTTTACGCCGCTTCATGGCGATGTCAAATCCGCGCTTCGCAATCCTGCGGATCTCTTGTTCATTGTATGTAAGGGTATCCCATGCGGTCAGGACACCATCCTTTTCCTCTGTGGCGCGGGCCCCGAAATACAGCCCTCCGGTGAGTTCCCGCATGATCATCATATCAAATCCGCCCTGGGTGATCTCTTCCTTCAAAGGGCATGCCCCTTTTAACTCCTCATACAGTACCGCCGGGCGAAGGTTGGCAAACAGATTCAGTTCCTTCCGGATTCTGAGAAGCCCTGCCTCCGGCCTCCTGGACGGCTCCAACTGATACCAGGGGGACGTCTTCGCGTCGCCTCCGATGGAACCCATCAATACGGCGTCGCTGGATCTTGCCAGTTGGACCGTCTCGTCCGTCAGCGGCACTCCGTGTACATCAATGGATGCCCCGCCCATCAAAAGCTGCGTATAGTGCATCTCATGCCCGTATACTTCTCCCGTCCTGTCCAGAACCTTCATTGCCTCCGTCACGATCTCCGGCCCGATTCCATCGCCTTTAATCACACCGATATTTAATTTCATATTCCATCTTCCTTCCGTATAAAAATGCTATTTGTTATCATACAGCATTTTTTCGGCTGTTTCAACCCTTTCGGCTGCAAAATATAAAGCGGAAAGTAATGCCAGTTACTGTAAATATCCACAAAAAAAGCTGTTTTTTGTAAAAAAAAGAAACCGGAGGGCTCTGCCGTCCGGTCTTTTGATGTCTGTATCTGTCCGCCCTGGATCTCGGTCCAGGCACGCCCCGATCCTGCCAGCTTGCGGCATCACTCCGCACCCGGCTTCTCAAGCTGGGCGATGGCAGACTTCTGCATGGGAATCCTGCAGTTCTTATTGCTTCCAAATTCTACGATGACTGCATCGTCTGAAATGTCAATGATGACTCCGTAAAATCCGCTGGTAGTCAGCACGGTATCCCCGATCTCCATGGTAGCCAGCATTCCCTGGATCCTTTTCTGTTCTTTTTTCTGCGGACGCATCAAAAAGAACCAGAACACACCGATCACTACCGCATACATAACAAAAATACCGCCCAATCCTGCCGGTCCCGCCGCCTCATTTGCAGCTAATATTCCATTCATCCTATTTCCTCCTGCTTTGTAGAAATTCTTATAAATGCCGGTTCCTCTTCCGACACAATATAGTTATCATACACAAAAAAAACGGATTCTTCAAGACTAATTTTCCATTTTCTATGATTATTCATCATTGTTCCAGAATCCCTGCAAGCTTCCTTTTTTTGTATTCATGATACGTTCCGGCCTCGATTGCCTCCCGGATCTCCTCCATCATGGTGTTGTAAAAATAGAGGTTGTGCAGGACGCAGAGGCGCATCCCCAGCATCTCTTTCGCCTTTAAAAGATGCCGGATGTAGGCGCGGCTGTAGCTTCTGCACGCCGGGCACTGGCATCCTTCCTCTATGGGGCCTGGGTCGGTCTCATATTTTGCGTTGAACAGATTCAGCTTTCCCTGGTCGGTATAGACGTGCCCGTGCCGCCCGTTCCGTGAGGGGTACACGCAGTCGAAGAAATCCACACCCCGATCCACCGCCTCCAGTATATTGGCAGGCGTCCCCACGCCCATCAGATAGACGGGACGATCCTTCGGGAGCAGGGGAACCACGGCTTCCAGTATCCGGTACATTTCCTCATGGCTCTCTCCCACCGCCAGGCCGCCGATGGCGTAGCCGTCCAGATCAAGCTCCGTAATCTGCCTGGCATGCTCCATGCGGATATCCTCGTAGATCCCTCCCTGATTGATGCCGAACAGCATCTGCTTGCGGTTGATCGTATCCGGCAGCGCATTCAGCCGGTCCATCTCCACCTTGCAGCGCTTCAGCCAGCGGTAGGTTCTGGATACGGAAGCCTCCATATATGCCCGATCCGCCACGCTGGAGGGGCATTCGTCAAATGCCATTGCAATGGTGGAGGCCAGATTGGACTGGATCTGCATGCTTTCCTCTGGGCCCATGAAGATCTTCCGTCCGTCAATGTGGGATTGGAAGTGAACTCCTTCCTCCTTGATCTTTCTTAAGCCTGCCAGCGAAAACACCTGGAATCCGCCGGAGTCTGTCAGGATCGGCCTGTCCCAGTTCATAAACCGGTGCAGCCCGCCCATCTGCCTTACCACCTGGTCTCCGGGACGGACATGCAGATGGTACGTATTGGACAGCTCCACCTGGGTTCTGATCTGACGCAGGTCATCAGTAGAGACCGCGCCCTTGATGGCCGCCGCAGTCCCTACATTCATGAATACCGGAGTCTCGATTGTTCCATGGACGGTGACGAAACGCCCCCGTTTCGCCATCCCTTCTGTTTTTAATAATTGATACATCTTTCCCTCTTTCAGAAAACAGGCGGACAGCGCTTTGTGTTCGCCCGTTTCATAATCTCTTGTTTTTTTTGCGGCGCTTAATAGTGAATGATCACAGGCGTCCCCACCGGCATCATATTATACAAAGCCCCCGCCTGGTCAACAGGCATATTGATACAGCCGTGGGATCCCGCTCCGGTGGCATACAGGGAACCGCCGAATGCCGGCTGCCAGTTGGCGTCATGGAATCCGATCCCGCTCCAGGTCACACGCATCCAATATGCAACCGGCGTCCGGTATTCCGGCTGCCCTGTTGCCGGGTCAATCTCACCCACCAGCGTAGAATTTAATTCCTTTTCCAGAATGCTGTATACGCCGCTGGGCGTCTCTCTCGCCGGATTGGGAACGCCCGTTACCACATCGGTCTCCAGTGCAATCGCGCCGTCCACGATAAACCACATATGCTGGCCGGACAGATCCACCTCCGCATAGGTGTTGCCCCAGTCCTGAGGACCTCGTGAAGCCGCCGTCTGGCCCGGAACGTAGATGGGTTCCCTGGTCACCACTTCCCCCTTCTTGATGCTCTCGACCAGCGCCGGGAACTCGGCGTCCTCGTCCACCGACCATCCGTAAGTACCGCCGGATACTTCCACGGTCTTTCCCCAGGGGGATGTGATCGTCCGGGTCTTACCCACCGTGTCATACTGCTTTCCAAATTCTCTCAGCCATTCGCGCACGGCCGCCTCGTCGAAGGTCACCTTCATATTCTCATCCGCAGACACCCAGTTGGAGATCAGCGTCTTATCGACGACCACAGGCTGGTCCATGGAATATGTAATGCTTGCCTTTAAGTACTCGTTCATCTCGTTGCAGGCTGCCCGCACATCCCCTGACTCGGACGTATATTTCGGCAGGGCATAGCAGTTTTCCGCCACCATATCCAGTTCCGGCTGAAATTCGGAAATATACTGATGGATCTTTTCGCGGAGCAGGTCCTGATTCACTTCCGTCCCCGTCACTTCAGGCTCCACCTCATACTCTGTCCCATTAAATTTGGGATACGCGGATGTGGGCGGAGTCTGCTCTGCCTTGACTGCCTGCAGATTATGGATCTTCTTCTCCAGAGCATCCCGGTCGTAAGATACCTCCACCGTAGCCTTGGAGGAATTTTTCACAAAAAATGCCTGGGGCCAGAGAAACGCGTTCTGATTCTTGAGGACATTTTCAATATCCTGATTTTCTTTATATTCCAGCGAAATCTCCGCACCGCTGATGGTGTCTGTCTTGTTGTCCTTTTCCCGGATCGTCAGGCTGTATCCCTTTACCTGCTGCTGGATGTATTCCTTCACATCCTCCACTGTCTGCCTGGAAAAATCATGGCCGTTGATCTCCGTATTCATATAAAAATGGCTCATAAAATATACGGAAACTCCGATATAAGCCGCGGCACATACGCCGATAAACACCCCCACCGTGATCAGTGCGACCGGTAATCCGGATTTTTTCTGCCTTCTTCCCGAACCGGTTGCTTTTGCAGGATTGCCGGAACTTTTCCTTGTTCCCGGCCTTTTGCCCCCGTTTTTCTGGACACCAGGTTTTCCCGGATCAGTTTTCTTTGCCCCGGCTTTTCCCGGGGTGCTTTTGGATGCCCCGGTTCTTTCTGGGCCGCTCTTTGGTCCCGGCTTTTCCGCAGCGCCTTTTGGAGCTTCTTTTTTCACGGCATTGGCTTTCGGCACTTCCTTCTTTCCGGCAAGGTCCTTCGGCGCTTCCTTCTTTCCGGTGCTGGTTTTCGGCGCTTCCTTCTTTCCGGCGCCGGCTTTCGGTGCTTCTTGTTTCACGGCGCCGCTTTTTTGCGTTCCGGATTTTTCCGGGCCGTTTTTTATCTTTCCAGTGTCCCTCTTCACCGGTTCCTCCCTCTTTTTGTCTGGATTTTTATTGATTTCTTTTTTCATATCTTTCTGATCCCGAACCTCCAAATTCTGCGTATTGGTGCCTGATGCCTGATATGGAATATCCGCTCCCTCCCTTTTCCCTTCCGGGCCTGACGGATATTGTTCCGCTGCCTTTCCGATATCCGAATCCTCCGGATGTTTTTCCGATGTCTTTTTTACAGGATTCGGATCGATCGGCGCCTTGTCCGGTCCTCCTCTATGTTCTCTGATGCTTTCTCTCATATTACCATGTATATCTTCATCTTCATCCAGATATTCGTCTTCGTCATCCAGATAGTAATCCTCGTAATTTATCTCTTCTCCTGAGTAAAAATCATCGTTTAGATCTTTGGCATTTTTGCTCATCTGATACTTCTCCCCTATAAAACATGTACAAACATATAAGCATCCAGAATTTATTATATAACGAAAAAACCGGAATGTACAGCACAAAATCATGAAAGCTTCCCTATTTGTGATTGCACCGCAGAGTTTCTTCCTATATAATATGGATAGCCGTTCACATAAATTGCATATATTCTGGACACCCTATCCATGATCGAAAGGAGATTTTAACATGAGTGGTTCTACATTTGGAAATAGATTTCGTATCACAACCTGGGGAGAGTCCCACGGCGCGGCCATCGGCGCTGTCATCGACGGCTGCCCCGCCGGTCTTCCCCTGGAAGCCGAGGATATTCAGGCTTTTCTGGACAGAAGAAAGCCCGGACAGAGCAGGTTTACGACCAAGCGGCAGGAAAGCGACCAGGTCGAGATCCTCTCCGGCACCTTTGAGGGCCGCACCACCGGCACCTCCATCTCCCTGCTGGTGCGCAACCAGGACCAGCGCTCCAGGGACTATGGAAACATTGCCTCCGTGTACCGTCCGGGACATGCCGACTATACTTATACACAAAAATATGGATTTCGGGATTACCGGGGCGGCGGACGTTCCTCGGGACGGGAAACCATCGGGCGGGTTGCCGGCGGAGCCGTTGCCTCCCATATTTTAAGGGAACTGGGCGTGGTTTTGACCACCTATGCCAAGGCCGTAGGCCCGGTAGAAGTCCCGGAAGAGGAATACCGTTTTGAAGAAATTTTTCAGAACAAACTCTATATGCCCAGCAATCAGCGGGCAGCAGAAGCATCTTCCTATCTGGAAGCCATGATGAAAAACCTGGATTCCTGCGGCGGGGTCATCGAATGCCGTGTCGCCGGACTGCCTGCCGGGATCGGAGAACCGGTCTTTGAAAAGCTGGACGCCTGTCTTGGAAAAGCCCTCCTTTCCATCGGCGCGGTGAAAGCGGTGGAATTTGGAGACGGAATCAAAGCTGCGCGCCTGAACGGAAGCCAGAACAACGATGCGTTCTTTATGGAGAACGGAACGGTAAAGAAAAAAACAAACCATGCCGGCGGCATCCTGGGCGGTATGAGCGACGGAGATACGCTGGTCATGCGGGCCTCCGTAAAACCGACCCCTTCCATCGCCCAGCCCCAGCAGACGGTCACGGAAAATGGGGAGGACACGGAGCTTGTGATCCACGGACGGCATGACCCCATCATTGTGCCCCGCGCCGTGGTGGTGGTGGAATCCATGGCCGCGCTGACGCTGGTGGATCTGCTGCTGCAGAATATGGGCAGCAGGATGGAGCATCTTAGGAAGCTGTATCTGTGATTTTCATTGTATGTAGCTGATGAAAAAACAGCTACATACAATAAAAAACAAATGAACTGGTATTAATCCACCCCTTTTTTTAATAATAGAGATAATACTTTTGGTCTTGATCCCCTTTCATATCTAAATTTCAAAGCATGTCGGATTATTTCCGGCAGATAGTATTTATCATTTTCTACTCTTAAATAGCCTTCTTGCTTCATCACTTTTTCTTCCGTCTGGGAAAGATGAAATGTATCGTTATGGAATGGCAGAATTTTTTTCTCAGCCGGAGCATTTTCCAATTTATCCAGGATTGGCTCAAGCGCTTTTATTTCTTGTCTTATCTCACTTATTTTTTCAACAGAACAATCCGAAACTGCTTTCTTTATTTCCACCGGCATCAAATATCTGTCATGATAAATATCTTTCCCCATATTTACCGTAGACTTTTCTAAAAATCTGATTATATCCCTGGCCTGCAGTTGTCCATTAAAATCTGATAATGCCGCCAAAATCCATCTTGATGAATTTGCTTCGTTTGACGTGGGTTTTCCTAATTTCACTCCCCAAAGTTTATGAAGCGTACGATCAATCACTTCCCTCGGAGCCATCTCAATTGCAGCTTCTTCCTTATAAAAATCAGGAACAGCCTGGTCTACCAGCCAAACTGCCAGCCTTAATGCTTCCGTACTGGACCATCGCAATTCCAATGAATGGTACAAAGAATTAAATTGCTCAAAATTAATTGTAATCGCATCCCTTGCCATATCTTTTCTCAAAAATACCATCAAACCGAAATTTTGATATTTGATTTTTATTTCATTCAGCATATCCCTGCAAAGTGATACTACTGCATTTTTTTCGGTTTTTGATGTTACGGTCTGTGAAAAAATTTCTTCCAGGCCATCAATCATAAATACGACTTTTAGCCCTTGACTGCTCAAATCTTCTTCCAGTTCTTCAAGCGACTGATAAGAACCGCCCATTGAGTTCAGGATCATTTCTCTCCAAATATCTTTCCATTGCAGCGGATCATATTCTTTCCTGATATGCTGCAGCAATACATCTCTGTTGTCCAGATAAACCGAATTTTGTATCTTTCCTTTTAAGTAAAATCAATTATAATTTTGTATCGTATTTTCTAAAATTTCATAAAATTCTCCTGCATTCCCAGAAGCAAGCAGAGGAACTGTCAGCACGGACGATGGATACATTTCTGTTCCGCCTGAATTTTGCTTGTCCATATTTATTATAAATTTTTCCCAGAACTGATTTCTTAAAATCTCTCTGTATAAAAAGGTTTTTCCTGAACCCTTTGCTCCCATGATCACCGTATTTGGGATACTGTTTTTATATTTCCGGATGAGGTTTTGAACCGGATCAGTCATGAGCACCTTCAATGCTCCGTTTCCTTCCGCAGTAATCTGTTTTTCTGCAAACGAATGAATCCGCTTGATCACATCATCCCTTGTTAACTGATCATCCGTTATAGATACGTTGCCCTCTGAAACATACTTATCATAGACGGCTGTCAATCCGCTGACAATGTCGGTTGTATTGATATTTTCCTGTCCCATTGTCAGTAAAATTTCCGGAATCTTGGAATTTTCATTTAAGGGGAGACCTTTGCTCAACTGATGCAGTAAAATCTCTGTTCCCTTTACAGACTGGTAGGATGTCGAAGTTACTAAAAATTTTTTCACCCGCGGATCAAATAACAACGGCGCGGAAAACTCACTTAAGCCCGCCCTCAGATCGACCAATACCAGTTCCGCATTCATTTTTTCGCCCAATTTGGATAACACCTCAGCCAAAATGTATTTTTTATTGTAGCTAAGTGCAAGACTTTCAGGGCTTGCATACATATCCAGCAGTTGTTCGATGTATCGATAGGTAGGCAGAACAATATGCTCTACCATGCTTCTTTCCGTTTCTATTTTTATTGTTAATTCCGACACTTTATCGGCAATCAAATCTATGACTTCTTCAGCATGTTCCTGCTTCTGCGTAATCTCCAGAAGATCCAGGAAGCTGAACACCGGCTCCTCTTCTCCTGATGTTAACCAGCTTATGGCTAATTAAATGTAATAAAAGTGAAGAAAGGAAAAGCACAATCCAGACGGAACCGGCGGTGCGGTCAAGAAATATTGTGGAAACGCAAGATTTCTGCTATAATGGGTACAGAACATTTGACGATGGAAAGAGAGGCGGGAGCCTATGCACATCAGCTATCAACCGCTATGGGACACTTTGAAAGAGCGTGGCATGAGGAAAGAGGACTTGCGGCTGTCCGCCGGTCTGACCACCAATATGATTGCCAACATGGGCAAGGGAAAGCATATCAGTATGGAAACACTACTGCGTATCTGCAAAGCATTGAACTGTGGAATTTTGAATGTGATTGAATTAGAGCATGACGAAGAAGCTGAAATATCAAATTAACAAGGAAGGTTCTGCGAAATGGACAATAGAGAAAGAATTATCAGACTTTGGTTTGATATGTGGCTTACAAAGAAAGATTTAGGTATATCCGATATTTTTTCAAATAATGCCATCTATATTGAAAGCTGGGGGCCGGAATATCACGGAATAAAGAAGATAATACTTTGGTTTGAGGAATGGAATACCCGGGGAACCGTCTTACAATGGGACATCAAACAGTTTTTCCATAAAGACAATCAGACTATCATTGAATGGTATTTTAAGAATAAAATGGACGACGGTAATGTAGAAGCGTTTGATGGAATATCACTGATTGAATGGACACCAGATGACAAGATTGCCCTCTTAAAAGAATTTGGTTGCAATGAAAATCGATATGACCCTTATAAAGATGGCACTATACCACATTTCAGAGATGAAAACGCAAAGTGGTTTTAGCCGGGAAATTTAGTTGTTGGAGGTAATTATGCAGAATGGATAATTGGTTTACCATTGAGCAAATAGACCGTGATACATTCTCTATTAGCGAATACAAACACTGGGAAGAAACACATTGCTATCTATTATGTGGAGAAAAATGCGCTATTCTCATTGATACAGGCTTAGGCGTTTCCAACATCAGAAAAATTGTGGACAGTCTAACAGAGCTGCCTGTTATGGCAGTTACTACTCATGTTCATTGGGATCACATTGGCGGGCATAAGTATTTTGATAATATCGCCGTACATGAAGAGGAAAAGGACTGGTTATCAGTCAGGTTTCCGATACCGTTGCAAGTTGTGAAGAATAATTTGACAAGGCTTCCTTGTGATTTCCCAAAGGATTTTGATATTAACGCTTATCAGATTTTTCAAGGTATGCCACAAAGAATCTTACATGATGGCGATTTTTTAAATTTAGGCGAGCGAGAAATTCAGGTTATTCACACGCCGGGACATTCTCCGGGACATTGTTGTTTTTACGAACCAAAACGAAACTATTTGTATTCCGGGGATTTGATATACAAGGGAAGCCTTGATGCATTTTACCCAACTACCGACCCGCAGTTATTCTATCAATCCATAAGGCGGATACAGAAATACAAAATAAAAAAAGTTCTGCCCGGACACCACCAGTTGGATATTCCTGTTTCTTTGATAGCTGACATTGAAGCCGGATTTGCAGAATTATCGAGAGCTGGAAAACTCAAACAGGGAAATGGATTGTTTGAGTTTCGGGATTTCCAAATTCATATATGATTCAAAGCTGCCGTTGCAGGAGCCAATCCCGCAACGGCTGTTTCCTACTTCCACGGCCTGCGTCGGAAGTTAATCCCGGAATTTTTAATCAGCGGCGACCTTTTGAACAGCCTTTTCAGGGTCGTTCTTTCCTCGTCTGTGAGCCGCTTGTATTTCAGCTGGAACGCCTTACAGAAGATTTCCAGAAATTCCTGTACCCTATCGCCGGTGGATTGCATGGCCTTTCGGACTTCCTTTATCAGCTCATCGGCAGGCGTAGTATCCGGCGTACTTTCCATGTCGTTTTCATGGGCTTTGCGTATATCGTGAAGGATAGCGTCCCATGTTTTATGTGTCACATGGCAGAAAAAATCTTCTTCCTCTATCTGACCGGCTTCCAGAATTTTCAGGGAACGGTCTGCGGCGGCTTCGGGATGTTCTTCCAGTATCATTGCCCGGACAGCAGCCAGCGCACTGTTGATGTCATGGAACCGCATGGTAGCCATTCCATCCACATAGATTTCTGCGTCAGCCATCAGTTCCGCAAATTTTTCGTGGGACATCATCTCGCACAGCAGCCGGGTATTGATTCGTCCGCTTTTCAAAAGCGCTACGGCTTCATCGGTCAAATGCAATTCAGACAGCGGGGTGTTGATCTGCTCCCGGTTTTCTGTCCGGCAAAACAGATAGTCAATGGACACCTGATAAAAGTCTGCCAGTGTGATAAGGTTGCCGTGATTGATTTCTTTATTCCCGTTTTCTTCATTTTCATAGCTGGCCAAAGCAGATTTTGAAATGCCGGTCTTTTCCGCCAATTCTTCCAGCTTTAAGCCCTTTTCCACCCGTAAATCTTTCAAGCGTTCCTGCAACGAAACACGGTCTTTCATCGGTTTGCCACTCCCTTCCCATGTGGTTTTCAAGTCTATATGAGCATTATACCATACCGTTCCGAAATCGTGGAAATTTTCGATTTTGGGGCGGTATTCCTATTTTCTGGACATACGGGAAGGGGGTCAAAAATGAGCTATGATTAAGTCAGTTCATCGATGGATTATTCCAATCGAACGACCGGCCTGATGGGATATGCTCCCCGGCGATGTAGCGCAACGACCTGCGGCAAGGAGTTGGAGGAACCTTGACCGCAGCGAGCGTACCAACGGGAACAAAACGCCGCTGTGAGATTCAGGGGCAGGAACGACATCAGGGAAACCCGGCAGAACTGACACCAAAACGCTACCCAAACACGACAAATCGGAAGGGCGTAGTCTGCCCTGTCCGTGATACTATGGGGCTTTTCAAAGCGGCTCTATGGCCGTATTTTCCTTGAAAATCGCCCCGAAACATGACACCAAAAACCGCTATCCGTCCATCTCTACCGTTGCGGCTGAAATGGGCGGATTTTCTATGATAGGAGGCACCATGCCGAGAATGAGCAAGAAACGGAAGTTGGAGCTTTCCTTCTTCCTCAATGACCGGGGGCGTGTGGCCTACAACGACCTGTGCCGGAAGTGTCAGCATGAGTGCAAACAGAGCTTCCGGGCTGTCGTGATCGACTGTCCCCATTATCTGTCCAAACGAGCCAAGCGAAAGGAGAAACCCGACTAAATGGAATTTGAATTTATGACCGCAGACACCGTTCTGCCGCCCTGTATGCCACTACCCACCGCCATGCTGCGGCTGCCGGTCAGCAGTACCGCAAAGGTCATGTATGCCCGCCTGCTGGACGCCACTCTTGCGGAAGGTGCGGAGGATACCAACGGGATACTGTTTGTCCGTTTCCCCATTGTGGAGCTGGCAGCGGCCTTGTCCCGCTGCTCCGTGACCGTCAAGCGTTCCTTGAAAGAATTGGAGGACGCCGGACTGATCCTACGGGTGCGCCGGGGTGTGGGAGAACCGAACCATTTACACGCTGCTCCCCAAAAAGGAGGGCTGCCGTGATGAATGAAAAGCTGGAAAAGCTCAACCGTGAGCTTGCCCAAAGCGAAGCCAGACTGCGACGGGCGCAGCACGAAGAAAAGATACTGGTACGCCAGATAAAACAACTTACCCGAAAGGAACGGACGCACCGGCTCTGTACCAGAGGGGCTATGCTGGAAAGTTTCCTGATAAGGCCGGAAGTGCTGACGGACGATGATGTGATGGACATTCTGAAACTGGTATTTTCCCAAAGTGGCATGAAAGAAGCTGTTGCGGAAAGCGTGAAACGGAGGGTAGCCGGGGAACCCCTTACGGAGTAAGGGCGCAACTATACACCGGTCGAGCCGGTGCGTTGCGCCCTGCCGGGGGCGTCCTGCGGACAGCGGAGGATTTTCCGCAGCGTTCCCGCTTCTGCCAATCCTCACAGGGGAAGCTACACTTCCCCTACGCTGGCTTACGCCAGCTACCCCTTTGTGGACTTGCCGCCCGGAAACACCTTGCGCTGCAAGCTGTTCCCGTCCAGCAAGTTTAGCAAAAAGGCGGCTATACTTTTCCGAATGAGTGAAGTATAATAAAGACAGCGACAAATTGGAATTTTGGGGGAGAAGTAAGATGTGTAAAATATTGTTAGTCAGACCGTCTAAACAATATGCAGACCAAGTTATGTCATATAAAGAAGAAATGTCACAAAATGGAGATAGTTTTGACGGTTGTGCTGGTCTTGAAAATGTACAATCATTTGAGGAATGGATTGATTTTGAAGCAAGATTAAAAGCAAAATATAAGGACGGATATGTTCCATCAGAAGTGTTTTTGGCTATACGAAAAAAAGATAACTATGTTATTGGCATGATTGATTTTCGACACCCATTATCCGACTTTCTCTTTAATTTTGGTGGTAATATCGGATATAGTGTTCGTCCATCGGAACGGCAGAAAGGTTATGCGTCCGAAATGTTAAGATTGATTTTACCTATCTGTCATGAGTTTGGGGAAAGCAAAGTTTTACTAACATGTGATAAAAAGAATGAAGCATCACAAAAAACGATTGTAAGAAATGGTGGCGTGTTGGAAAAAGAAATCCCTGATACAGTAGGACTTAGTGAAAGTGGAATTATCCAACGATACTGGATTTCAATATAGACTCTCTTTCATCAAATCCAGTTTATCGAGCTATCCATCATCGGGCCACATTGACCCGAACTTTCAAAACTGAATACCAGCCGCCCACCGGCGGCACCACCGAGCAGGAAATCAGAAACGGTTTCCTGCTTTTTCTTTGCCCGGACGCCGGGAGAAAGGAGGTCACACCCCATCATGCCACCATGCCCGCACTTTGACTTGAGAATTGTCCAGCGGAGCAAGCGCCAGTCTGCTGTCGCTGCCGCCGCCTACCAAAGCGGGGAACGGCTGTTTTCTGAGTACGACCAGAAGCAGAAATACTATTCCCATAAAAGCGAAATCGTCCACACGGAAATCATGCTGCCGCCCCATGCCCCGCCGGAGTACGCAGACCGCAACACCTTGTGGAACGCCGCCGAAGCCATCGAAAAACAATGGAACTCCCAGCTTGCCCGGAGATTGGTGCTTGCCATACCGAGGGATATTCCCCGGTCACAGCACGCCGACCTGATCCGGGACTACTGCCGGGAGTTTTTTGTTTCCAAAGGCATGATAGCCGACTTTGCCATCCATGACAAGGGGGACGGGAACCCCCACGCCCACATTCTCTTTACCATGCGGGGGATGGACGAACAGGGCAAATGGCTCCCCAAGAGCAGGAAGGTTTATGACCTTGACGAGAACGGAGAACGTATCCGGCTCCCGTCCGGGAACTGGAAAAGCCACAAGGAGGACACCGTGGACTGGAACGACCAGAAGTACGGGGAAATCTGGCGGCAGGCATGGGAGGACACGGCAAACCGCTATCTGGAAGCCGTCGGCAGTCCGGAACGGCTGAACCTGAAATCCTATGAGCGGCAGGGAATTGATAAAATCCCCACCGTCCACATGGGGCCTGCGGTCAGCTATCTGGAAAAGAAAGGCATACAGACCAACATCGGCAACCTGAACCGGGACATTAAAGCAGCCAATTCCCTTATGCAGTCTATCCGGCAGATGGTACGCAGCCTGAAGGACTGGCTGTCCGACCTGAAGGAGAAAAAGGCGGCGCTGCTGGAAACGCTGGAACAGGCGAAGGAGCCGACCATCCCGGAACTGCTTTCCCGGTATCTGGATAAGCGGAGCGAGGAACGCACCGGCTGGATTTCCAAGGGGAAATTAAAAGGAACCGTTGGCGATTTCAACAAGGTCATGGAAGCCCTTGCCTTCCTGCGGCAGAAAGAGATTTCCACCGTGGAGAGCCTTGACGCCTATCTGGACGAAACCAGCGCACAGGCCGTTTCCATCCGTGAGGAAATCCGGCCGATGGAAAAACGTGTGAAAGAGATTGACCGGCTGCTTTTCCACATCGGGAACTTTGAAGCAAACAAGCCGGTTCATGCGAAATATGCCGCTATCCGATGGACGAAGCCGAAAGAGAAATTCGCCGCCGAGCATAAGGAGGAACTGGACGCCTACAACGCCGCCCTGCGGTATTTTAAGGTTCATTTGGACGGGACAAAGTACAGCGCCAAGAAGCTGGCCGAGGAACAGGCGCAGCTTTCGGAGTATATCACTTCCAAGAAGGAAGCGTTGACCGGAGTACAGGAGGATGTGAAGATTTTGCGGGATGTGCGTCACTGGCTCAATCAGGTTTTGCCGTCCGAGCAGTACCGGCAGACAGCCGAGCCGGGAAAGAAGCCATCCATCCAGGGCAACTTGAAAGGCCGGGAGCAGCGTATCCGGGAGGAACAGGCCGAGAAGCGCAACCAGCCCCACACCCAGAGAAAACAGGATATGGAACTTTAACCCATCAGGCGCTTGCCATTTTCATCGTGAGAATGACAGGCGCTTTTTTCATTTCAGGAGGAAATGCTTATTGAATGTATTTGAAGCCGTGAAGCAGTCTGTTACCACCCGGCAGGCTGCGGAGCGTTACGGAATCCGGGTAGGAAGGAACGGGATGTGCGTCTGCCCCTTCCATGAGGATAAGAACCCCAGCATGAAGGT
This sequence comes from Schaedlerella arabinosiphila, assembly GCF_003885045.1. Taxonomy (GTDB): domain Bacteria; phylum Bacillota; class Clostridia; order Lachnospirales; family Lachnospiraceae; genus Schaedlerella; species Schaedlerella arabinosiphila. The sequence continues at coordinate 2,363,863 of NZ_RHJS01000002.1, forward strand.
TGACCGCCGGTTCCACTGTTTCGGCTGTCAGGCGGACGGGGATGTGATTGACTTTGTTTCCCGGCTGGAAAACGTCAGTCCCAAAAAAGCCGCCCTCATGCTGGCAAAGGACTTCTCCATCCCCTACGAGGGCAGGGAGCCGCCCGGCAGGAACCACCACCGGCGGCAACCCCGGCAGGAAAGCCCGGAGCAACAATTCAGGCGCATGGAGCGTTACTGCTTCCGGGTACTGTCCGACTATCACAATCTGCTGCGCCGCTGGAAACGGGACTACGCCCCCAAGACGCCGGACGAGGATTTCCACCCGCTTTTCGTGGAAGCCTTGCAGCGCATGAGCCATGTGGAATATCTGCTGGATGTGCTGCTGTTCTCCGATATGGAGGAACGTGCCGCCCTGATTGCCAGCTATGGAAAGGAAGTGAGAAGCCTTGAGCGAAGAATGGCAGACATTGCCGCCAGAGATACGGCAGGCCGTGACAGACACCATCGAAGCCGCACCCCCGCCCCGGAGCGTTGAGGAAGTCAAGACTATGTTAGAAGGCACCGAGAAGGGCGGCGTGAGAAACAGTATTCAAAACTGCCTGACCGTGTTCCAGCACGACCCCGTCCTTTCCGGGGCGGTTGCCAAGAACCTGTTGACCGAGCGCATTGACCTGTTAAAGCCCATCGGCAGGAAGAACCGAACCGGCGGCAGGGCGATGACCGACACGGACATGAAATATATCCGGCTGTATCTGGAAAACACCTACGGCCTGACAAGCGAGAAAAAGATAGCGGACGCCGTCGCCCTTGCCGCAGACGCCAACAGATACCACCCCATCCGGGATTACCTGAACGGCCTTGTCTGGGACGGAACCGAGCGAATCCGCTTCTGCGTGCGGCACTTTCTGGGAGCCGACACGGACGGGTACACCTATGAAGCCCTGCGGCTGTTCCTGCTGGGAGCCATCCACCGGGCGTTCTGCCCCGGCTGTAAGTTTGAGGTCATGCTTTGCCTAGTAGGCGGGCAGGGAGCCGGGAAGTCCACCTTCTTCCGGTTGCTGGCAGTCAAAGACGAGTGGTTCTCCGATGATTTGCGGAAGCTGGACGATGAAAACGTGTACCGTAAGCTACAAGGCCACTGGATAATCGAAATGTCGGAGATGATTGCCACCGCCAACGCCAAGAGCATTGAAGAAATCAAATCTTTCCTAAGCCGCCAGAAGGAGGTCTACAAGATACCGTATGAAACCCACCCAGAGGACAGGCCCCGGCAATGCGTGTTCGGCGGGACTTCCAACGCCCCGGATTTCCTGCCCCTTGACCGCACTGGGAACCGGCGTTTCCTGCCGGTCATGGTAAACCCAGAACAGGCCGAGGTACACATCCTTGACGATGAAGCCGCTTCCAGAGCCTATATCGGGCAGCTATGGGCGGAAGCCATGACGATATACAAAGGCGGCGATTTTAAGCTGTCTTTCAGCCCCGAAATGGTACGCTATCTCAAAGAACACCAGCGGGATTTCATGCCGGAGGACACCAAGGCTGGGATGATACAGGCGTACCTTGACCGCTACACCGGCAGCGCCGTGTGTTCCAAGCAGCTTTTCCGGGAAGCCTTAAACCGCCCTTTTGACGAGCCGAAGCAATGGGAAATCCGGGAAATCAACGAAATCATGCACCAGTGCGTGACCGGCTGGAAGTATTTCTCCAATCCCCGGATGTTTGAGGGCTACGGCAGGCAGAAGGGCTGGGAACGGGACCCCCCGACAACGGACACTGGCAACGGGCAGGAAAAAAACCCGGACGGATTTATGCCGGTTCCCGAACAGATGGAACTTCCCTTCTGAAAAATCCGGGGAAAATGCAGCCGGTTGCCGACCCCGTTGCTATCCCGTTGCCGAGCCGGTTGCCGGGGAAAACCCCGTGACTGCGGGCTTTTCTCCCCTCTGACAACCAAAGCAACAGAAAAATAAAAGAAAAAGTAATAAATAACCCAACCGCCAGACAGAGATTGTTTTAAAGGTTTTTTGAAGCCCGTTGCCGGACTTCGTTGCCGACCCTCTCCTGTCTGGCTATTTTCATGTATGGAGGTAAATGCCTATGGCAAAAAGCAAAACAGAAATCCATGTCACAACGGTATTTGACGGCGAACTGGACGCTACGGACGTTTTCGTAAGCCTGATTGCACAGAGATACAGCCAGAGAAACGGCAAAGAATATCTTGCGAAAAAGCAAGAATTAGAGTATAATAAAGACAAGGTTCAGAGTGACCGTGTTCCGTCTGGATTGTGCGGGTAAACGGTTATGATGAACGGATTTGAAGATACAGGCATGGACGCAGTGCTGGCAGGCAGCTTCCGGGCAGCCATCTATTGCAGGCTTTCCAAGGACGATGACCTTGACGGGGAGAGCGCCAGCATTGCAAACCAGCGGGATATGCTGGAAACCTACTGCGAAAAGCAGGGATGGGAGGTTGTCGCAATCTATCAGGATGATGGCTATACGGGGCTGAACATGGAGCGCCCCGACCTGAAACGGATGTTGAAAGCCATCGAGTGCAGGCAGATAAACCTTGTGATTACGAAAGACCTTTCCCGACTGGGGAGGAACTACTTGCAGACTGGCTTCTTGATTGAAGATTTCTTCCCCCGCCACGGCGTCCGCTATATCGCCATGAATGACGGTATCGACACCATGCGGGACAACAACGACATTGCGCCGTTCAAGAACATCCTCAACGAGATGTACAGCAAGGACATTTCCAAGAAAGTCCATTCCTCTTATGTGCTGAAAGCGCAGAAAGGACAGTTTACCGGCTGCCTTGCCCCCTTCGGCTACAAGAAAGACCCGGAGGACAAAAACCACCTGCTGATTGACGAGGAAACGGCCCCCATTGTCCGGCTCCTGTTTGCGTGGGCGCTGGAAGGACACGGCCCCAACTACATCCGGCGCAGGCTGGAAGAACAGAAAATCCCCTGCCCCACCTACTGGAACCGGGTACGGGGGCTGCGGAACGTGTCAACCAAGTGGGAAAAGAAAGACCCGGTAAACGGGCGGTATATGTGGGACTTTACCGTGATTAAGGACATCCTGCTGAATCCCGTCTACACCGGCGCTATCGCTTCCCAGAAAAAGGAGTACCGCTTCAAAATCGGCACCATCGGGGAGCGGAAGCCGGAGGACTGGATTGTTGTGGAGGGCCAGCACAAGCCGCTTGTTGACCGCAAGACCTTTGACATCGTGGGGAGCAAGCTGAAATCCCGGCAGCGCCCCAGACAGTCCGGGGAATACAGCCTGTTTGCTGGGCTTATCAAATGCGGCGAGTGCGGGAAGTCGCTGACTATACGCTACACCAACGATAAGCACCCGAAGCAGATTTATTCCTGTAAGACCTACAACGCTTTCGGCAAGCAGCACTGTACCCAGCACCGGGTAGAATACGACACCCTGTATTCCCTTGTGCTGAACAAAATTCGGGAGTGCGCCAGAGCCGCCCTGATGGACGGAGAAGCCGTTGCCGGGAAACTGACCGACACCTGCGAAGCCGAGCAGAAAGGCCAGCGGGAAGCGCTGGAGCGTTCCCTTTCCAAAGACGAGGGACGCATTGACGTTCTGGAAAAGATGGTTCTGCGGCTGTATGAGGACATGGTTGCCGGACGTATCAGCGAAGCGAACTTCAATCTGCTGATGGAAAAGACGCAGACGGAACAGGCGGAACTGAAAGCGAAGGTTGTGGAAGGCCGGAAGAAGCTGGCCGATGAAATCCAGCTTGCGTGCGATGCCCGCCAGTGGGTAGAAGCCATTCAGGAATACGCCGACATCACGGAACTGGACGCCGCCACCCTAAACCGCCTGATTAAAGAAATCGTTGTCCATGAACACATCGACAGCGAAAAGACAAGACACATTTCTATTGAAATTCATTTCAATCTCAAACCCATCCCGGAAGTAGAGCAGGTCACGGCCTGACCTGCCCCCGCCGGGGCGGTTCTTAACAACTCCATAGATATTTCTTGACACGCCGCCGCCCGCCATCGAGCCGGTTTCCTACACCTATTTGGGTATGAAACAGGTTATTCCCGGCGCTTCTATATCCGCATCTACAATCAGCAGTTTTTTCGTACTTTTCAAATCCTTGAGCGCAGACCAGGCTTTTACAAATGCCAATAGGGACAATGTTCGTCCAACGCCCCCCTTATAGGAATGAAAGGCAATGACAGGCACTCCCGGCAGCTCCTTTTCTATCAATTCACTGTAATATGACGATTGCTGGTATAATACCTTTCTAAAAAGCGAAGAACATCTCTGCTCTCCGCTTCTGATCCATTCATATTTTAATCCGCCTTCAGTTCTTTCCAAAGCTCATTCATCAAATCATTGCTCTCCGGCTCCAACTGCTGGGTCACCTCACAGTTGTCCGTCGCGTCCTCTGCGGGAACCAGCGCCTCATCCGCCCGTTCCTCGTCTGAAAGGCTTTCCACCACCGCGTCATTGGGCGTGGAGTAATAGATATACTCAAAGTTCTTCTTTGCGATATCCTCCCTGCAGAGGAAATCCAGGAACTTCTGCGCCGCTTCCAGGTCATCGCAGTGTTTGGTAACCGCCCAGGCATCCAGCCATACATTGGAGCCTTCCTTGGGGATCACATATGCCAGATTCTCATTGTACTGGTGTCCAAGGTAGGCTTCTCCGGAATACACCACCGCCATCACGGCGTTGCCTGCCACCACTTCGTCCCGGGCCTCATCCACCAGATACGCCTGCACGTCCGGCTTCTGTTTGAGGAGCAGCTCCTGGGCCTTTCGGATCTCATTTTCGTCGTTGGTGTTCAGAGAATACCCCAGATACTTCAATGCCGCCATATATGTGTCCCGCATGCTGTTCTGCATGATGACCTCGCCGGCGTAGTCCCCGTTGAACAAAACCTCCCAGCTGTCCACAGGCGCCTTCACCCTGGTCGTGTCATAGAGAATCCCCAGCGTTCCCCAGAAATAAGGCACCGTGTACGCATTTTCCGGGTCAAATGCAGCTGCAAGCTCCCAGTATTTGTCACCGATATTCCCCCCGTTTTCCAGGGCGCTCCGGTCAATCTTCTGAAACTCGCCTTCCTCGATAAATCTTTGAAGCATATAGTCTGTGGAACAGAGCAGGTCGTACTCGATCGCCCCGGATTTGTACTTGGTATACATCTCCTCCGGCGTCAGGGATTCCTCATATTTGATCTCAATTCCGGTCTCCTCGGTAAACAAATCCAGCACATCCGGATCCATATACTCTCCATAGCTGAACACCGTCAGACTCCCCTTTTCTCCCCCTTTGCTTCCGCAGCCTGTCGCCCCCAGCATAGAGCAGGCCAGCACGCCTGCCAGCAGAACGCTGATCACTCTCTTTTTCATCTCTCATATCCTTTCTATGAATAAAAATTTGTTTGATAACATACAAGAAAACCTGCCGCTGGCAGCTTTTCTGCATACGATGATATTCAAAACACCGCGGGGTCAAATTTCATACCCCGGTTTCTGCACCTGGGCTTTCTTTCCCGGCCAGTAATTGGCTGCCAGCAGTATCACAAAAACAAATACAAAAATCATCGTGGACAGCGCATACATCTCCGGCTTGATCCCTTTTCGGATCTCCCCGTAGATCATGGTAGACAGCGTATTGACCCCCGCCCCCTTGGTAAAATACGTGATCACGAAGTCGTCCATGGACATGGTAAACGCCATGAAAAAGCCGGCCACGATCCCGCTGGCAAGCTGCGGAAGGATCACCCTGAAAAAGGCATACACCGCATTTGCCCCCAGATCCCTCGCGGCCTCATACAGGCTCACATTCATCTGCCGGATCTTCGGCATGACGCTTAGGATCACATAGGGGATATTAAACGTAATATGCGCAATCAGCACGCTGCCAAAGCCCAGCGGGATAAAGTGTACAAACCAGAGCATCAGCGCGATCCCGGTCACAATATCCGCGTTCAGAAGCGGGATGTTGGTACAGATCATCATGATCTGATAGTTTTTCTGCCGCATGGCATGGATACCCAGAGCGCCCAGCACCCCAATCACCGTGGCGGCCAGCGCCGAAGCCGTAGCCAGAACCAGGGTTGTCACCAGGGCTTCCATGATCTGTCCGTTGGAAAATAATTTTCCGTACCACTGCAGGGTAAAGCCGCCCCAGGTCACCCGGGACCGGGAATTATTGAAGGACAGCATGACCAGCACCAGAATCGGCGCATACAAAAATAAAATGATCAGGCCGATATAGAACCGGCTCAGTACACGTTTCAGCTTCTCTACCATATCGCCGACCCCTTTCCTTCCACGTCATTTTTGGTCGTAAATGCCATACTGATCAGGACAAAGATCATCAGGGAAACCGACAGCCCTGACCCCAGGTTCCAGTTGGAGCTCTTTGTAAATTCCTGCTCGATGATATTTCCGATCAACTGCAGCTTGCCGCCGCCCAAAATATCCGAGATTACAAATGAGGTCATGGAAGGTACGAATACCATCACGATCCCGCTCAGAAGCCCGGGTATGGACAGCGGAAAAATGATCTTCCGAAACACGGTAAAACCGCTGGCCCCCAGATCCCGCGCCGCTTCGATGATATCCTCGTCAATCTCCGCCACCGCGTTGAAGATCGGCAGCACCATATAGGGAAGGTAGTCATATACCACCCCGATCATAATGGCCGTCCCTGTATTGGCCAGGGGCAGAGCTTCCAGCCCCAGCCTTGTCAGCAGGAAATTGAGGATTCCGTTATTGGACAGAATCATCTGCCAGGCCAGAATCCGCAGGATAAAATTCATCCACATCGGAAGGATCAGGATGAACATGGTAAACCCCTGCCTTCCCATTCCCAGATGCCGCAGAGCCAGCACAAGGGGATAGGACAAAAGAATGCAGATCAGGGTACATCCGACCGCGATCTCCAGGGAAAAGACCATTGCCTTCAAATGAATCGGATCGAAAGTGGCAACGATATTTTCCAGGGAAAAACCGCCTTCCCGGCTGGTCAGCGCATATTTAAAAATCACCCCCAGAGGGATCACGGTAAAACCGATGACCCACAGGATGTACGGGGAGGACAGCCATGTCCGCCTGTTCACGGATTTTGCACGATTCATGATCTTATCAAACCTCCTGGTTCATGTTTTGCACGGTTCAGAGCCTATCCCCACACATGCGCAGCATCGGCAGGCCGCCCTGCCGGCGGTCTTTTCGCATGTAAGCGAAGGAGCTGTGAATCGTAACACTGATATATGCTAAAGGACTGCCTATGCGTCTTCCCGCACAACCTCCGCATCCTCGGAATGGGGCTTGTGCATGATCTGGATATTGTCCGGCAGGATCGTCATTCCCACCACGGTGCCGATCTGCGCCGGGTTGACGCTCTGTACGATCCAGTCGTAGTGCCCGACGCGGACCTTGATCTCGTAGTAAGCACCTTTGAATATAATGGAAACGACCATCCCTTTGAGATACCCGTCCTCTTCCTTTACAATCACCAGATCCTCCGGGCGGATGACCACATCCACCAGTTCGTCCTTCGCAAATCCGGTGTCCACACAGGGAATCGGGACATTCTGGATCTGAACCAGACAGTCCTCCTTCATAATCCCGTCTATGATATTGCTGTCTCCGATAAAATCTGCCACAAACGCGTTCTGCGGTTCATCGTAAATGCTTTTGGAGGTTCCCATCTGCTGGATAATCCCTTTGTTCATGACGACGATACGGTCCGACATGGTCAGTGCCTCCTCCTGGTCGTGCGTCACATAGACAAAGGTAATCCCCACCTCCTGCTTGATCTTGATCAGTTCCCTCTGCATGCCGTGGCGGAGCTTTAAATCCAGCGCCCCCAGGGGCTCATCCAGAAGCAGTATCTCCGGCTCATTGACAATGGCGCGGGCGATGGCCACACGCTGCTGCTGCCCGCCGCTTAAAGAATCGGGCTTCCTTGTCTCATAACCGTCCATGTTCACCAGCTTTAGGGCATAGCGGATCTTATCCTTGATATACTGCTGGCTCTTTTTCTTAAGCTTCAATCCGAATGCTATATTTTCCGCCACATCCATATGCGGAAACAGGGAATATTTTTGAAAAACCGTGTTCACGTTCCGTTTGTCCGGAGAAAGGCCGGTGATATCCTTTCCCTCGAATAAAACGCGCCCTTCATCCGGCTTCTCAAAGCCGCCGATGATACGCAGGGTCGTGGACTTCCCGCATCCAGAAGGCCCCAGAAGCGTGATAAATTCATTTCGCCCGATTTCCAGATCCAGATGGTTTAATATCTGTTTTCCATCAAATGATTTGCTGACAGAATCCAGCTCTAATATCACATCCTTCATATATTTCCTCCTTAAAAGCTTGGGGGGCTGCTGATCCATAGAATGGATGAAACCTTTTTACAAGCTGAGCTTATCCTATGTTTTCTGTTTGCCGGAAAGATAAAGGAATCTCCTTTTTTCACCGTATACTTTTCATCTCCATAGTGTACCTGGATCTTGCCGTCCAGCACATAGCCGAACTCCTCCCCCTCATGGGGTTTGTCAGCCGGCATGGACTGCCCCGGCTGGAGGCGCACCAGGATCGGCTCTAAGCTCCTGCTCTGGGCCGTTGCGATCAGCCAGGTGATGCTGTTGCCGTCCTCGTCTTCCTTTTCAAAATAATCCTCTTTTGGAAATACGATCTGCAGGTCATCCTCGTCGTGGAAAAAATCAGAAAGATTGGTTCCCAGACATTCCACGATATCCAGAAGGGTGGATACCGAAGGCGCTGTCAGCCCCCGCTCAAGCTGGGAGATAAACCCCTTCGTCAATTCCGTCCGGTCAGCCAGCTCTTCCTGGGTAAGGCCGTTCTGGTTTCGTAGATTACGGATCTTCATGCCGATCTGTTCTTCAATGCTCATAGTCTCTGACTTCCTTTTTTATCGCGTCTGATAGAACTTACACATTTAGAGTTACTAAACTTTTTATTTACCATAATCAATTATACATATACTAAGTCAAAAGTCAACTAATATTTTCAATAAAATCGTCTGGAACAGCAGTAAAATAGAAAAGGAGTCGTTTGCAAGTTCACTTGTAAACGACTCCTTTTCTATTTTGCTATTGGGCGGGACGCCCATGAACCTCAGACAGGAGCTGCAGTAGCAGCGGATAGGCTGCGCAGCAGACGGGTCTGAGGTCTGCTGTTCCACCTCTGCTGTCAGCGGGACGCCCATGAACCTCAGACAGGAGCTGCGGTAGCAGCGGATAGGCTGCGCAGCAGACGGGTCTGAGGTCTGCTGTTCCCCTTTGCTGTCAGCAGGACGCTTCTAAGCCGCCCCTCCCTTTACACCTGGAAGCACCCGCCCCCAATAAATTCTCTTAACAGGGATTTTGCCGGCACAAAGTCGCTCTCAATCCCCACGAAATAATCAAAGAACTTCAGCAGCCGCTTCGCCTCCGCATATTCCGCACTGTCCTTCTCCACGCCGAACAGCCGCGGCTCTACGTACTGCTTGAGCACCGCCAGTTCATAGAGCAGCGAGGAATTGAACATCACATCCGCTTCCTCCTGATACGGAAAGATATTCTTCTCTTCCCCCCTTCTCACCGATCTCCACATGGCGATGGTCTTCTGGGCGGAATTTCCCCGGGTTCTCGCATCCCGCACGATCCGGCGGATCAGCCGTCCGTCGGTGGACGGAATCCGGTTGTGCTCATCTACATTGAGCTGGGTCAGTGCGCTGATATAGATTTTAAACTTATTGGCGTCGTCCAGCATTTCTGTCAGCTTCGGATTCAGGCAGTGGATGCCCTCAATGACCAGGATATCATTCTCCCCAAGCTTCTTCGGCTTCGTGGAGCGGTTCTGCTTTCCGGATTTGAAGTCAAACACCGGAAGATACACTTCCTCGCCCCTTAACAATGCCTGCATGTTCTCGTTAAACAGATCCACGTCAATGGCTTCCAGGCATTCAAAATCGTACTCCCCATTGGCATCCCGGGGCGTTTTTTCCCGATCCACAAAGAAATTGTCCACCGCAATCGGATGCGGCACCAGCCCGTTTACACGAAGCTGAATAGACAGCCGGTGGGAAAATGTAGTCTTTCCCGAAGAAGAAGGCCCGGCGATCAGAACAAATTTTACATCCGGCCGCTCTGCAACCATCTTCGCAATCTCCGCAATCTTCCGCTCCTGATGGGCCTCCTGGACAAGGACCATTTCCTGCATATTGCCCTTTGTCACCGCGTCGTTGAGCATCCCCACCGTGTCGATGCCCTGCTGATCCCCCCAGGCAACGGATTCACGGAGCACCTGGAACAGCTTTCTGTGAGGCTCAAAAGGCGGCACCTCATCGGGCTGGTTCATGGTAGGCATCTGGATCACAAACCCGTCCTCATAGAGATGGAGGGCAAAATATTTCAGATATCCGGTATCCGGAACCATATATCCGTAAAAATAATCCTCAAAATTTTTGATGCTGTAGATATTGACCCTGGATACCCTGCGGTATTCAAAGAGATGCTCTTTATCATACATCTTATGCCTGCGGAACAGGTCGATGGCCTCGTTGGTATGTACGGAACGCTTCTGAATCGGAACCTGCTCCGCCGACAATTCCCGCATCCTTGCATCCACCTTTTCCAGAAATGCTTCGTCCACTGTCACATTTCCTTCCACCGTGCAGTAGTACCCCTTGCTCACGGAAAAATGAATCCTCACCCGCTCCACATTGTCGTACCCGCCCACATTATGTACCGCCTTCACAAGCAGCAGACACATACTCCGCTTGTACGTCTCGAGTCCGATATGATGCGCCGTCGTGATAAATCCCAGCTCGCAGTCCTTTTTCAGCTTCTTGCCAAGCTCCTGGAGCTGATACTTGTTGACATATACCAGAACAATGGGATGAGGGTACAGATGCTGAAATTCCTCCGCAATCTCCCGGTATGTCGTGCCCTCCGCGTACTGTCTGGTTTCTTCCCCGATTGTTACCGTATACATTTTTTCATCCATAGATCCAATCCCTGCCTTTCATCAGTCTTTTGAGTCGCCATACGCCTGTAGATCCAGGAAAACTGTCCGGATGCCCGGCTGGATGCTCCAGGGAGCCTCCAGCCTGCTCATTCATCCGCAAAGCTATTGTACCGAAAAGGGATGCGCTTTCAAAGCGGTCCTGACCTCCACCCCGTCCAGCCTTGTTTCCAGAAACTGCTTCATGTCCTCTATAAAAATATATTCCGTCCCGTAGTGTCCCGCGTCGATCACCGCCAGCCCCTGCTCCCATGCGTCCAGCCCGTCATGATGGCCGATGTCCCCTGTCACAAGCACATCCGCGCCCTTTCTTACGGCGGGGGCAACGGCGCTTTTTCCTGAACCCGGGGAAACGGCAAGACATTGCACCTCCCTGTCCAGATCCCCGTACACCTTCACCGTATCCAGCGCAAGACATTTTTTTACATACCGGCAGCATTCCTTAAGTGTCATGCTCCCTTCCAGCATCCCGATGCGCCCGATGCCTTCCTCTCTCCCGTCAATCTCCCCGGTCACATCCAGCACCCGGGCATCCCCAAGGCCCAGGATGCGCTCCGCGAGACCTGCCATTCCCAGCACATCATAATTGGTATGCATGGCGTAATAGGAAATGTCGCTCTGGATCAGTTCCAGAATCCTGCGGCTTATAAAATCGCCGTCGGTGACGCTTTTCAGAGGAGAAAAGATCAGCGGATGATGGGTGATCAGCATGTCCGCCTGACTGTCCTTCGCCGCCTGAATCACCTCTTTGGTGGCGTCCAGCGCCAGATAGATCCGCTTCACTTCCTTATTGCTCCTTCCGGCCTGCAGTCCCACATTGTCAAAACTCAGCGCCGCTTCCTTCGGATACACCGTCTCGATGATCTCCATGATCTCTTTACACTGCATAATGCTTCAGTCCTTTCCGGATATACTCCAGTTCTTCTTCCAGTTCCCTCTTGCGCCCTGTGATCCGCTCCCCGGACTGCCCCAAAAGCCCGTCAAGGATCTGCAGCCGGATCGCTTCTTCGCGGAGCAGATATTCCCTGAGAACCGGATGCCGCATTTCCAGAAGCAGTTTTCCGTATCTGACTTCCGTTTCGTCCCACACATCCGGCGTTTCCGGCTTCCCGCATCCTGGTTCCCGGTTGTCCTCTGCATCTTTCTTTTCAGGTTGAATCCCCTGCCTGACCGGTTCCTTCCGATTCTCCCCGTCTTTTCCCGGACCGCCGAAGCTTCCGTCATGGGGCGGCACGACCTTCATCATGGGATAATATTTTCCGTCCTCCTTGACCAGCTCCTCCCGGAGAAACAAAAAACCTTCCTCTAAAAGAAAGGCCCTGACTTTTGCGGTCTCAGACTGGGGCTGAAGAACCAGCTCCCGCAGAGAACCCACGGTCTTTGGATATGCTTTCAAAATCCGAAGCATCAGCGGCCCCCCCATCCCTGCGATTACGGCGGTATCCGCCTCCCCTGGTTCCAGCTTTTCAAGGCCGTCCGACAGGCGCAGCTCAATCCTGCCCTCCATACCGCTCTCTTTTACATGCTCTTCTGCCTTCTTTAAAGGTCCCTCGTTGACATCCATGGCAATGGCCGAGTCCGACCGCCCTTCCTGTACGAGAAAAATCGGGATATAGGCATGGTCGGTGCCTATATCCGCAATCCGGTGCCCGGCAGTCACAAGGGAAGCGACCGCCTGCAGCCTGCCTGATAATTCCATCTGTCTGTCCTCTTTCATCTGCTGCCCGCAGATCTGCCGCATATACTCCGGCGATCTCCGGCTGCGGCAGCCGTGCCTCATCAATCCAGATAATCCCGCAGCTTCCTGCTTCTGCTGGGATGGCGGAGCTTTCTTAAAGCTTTCGCCTCGATCTGGCGGATTCGTTCTCTGGTGACGTCAAACTCCTTGCCTACCTCTTCCAGCGTCCTGGCACGCCCGTCATTCATACCGAACCGCAGGCGGAGCACCTTCTGCTCCCTGTCAGTCAGCGTATCCAGCACCTCGTCAAGCTGCTCCTTCAACAGGGTCTGGGCCGCGGCTTCCGCCGGAACCGGCACGTTGTCGTCCTGAATAAAGTCTCCCAGATGGCTGTCTTCCTCTTCCCCGATGGGGGTCTCTAAAGACACCGGCTCCTGGGAAATCTTTAAGATCTCACGGACACGGTCCACAGGCATGTCCAGTTCCTTGGCAATCTCCTCCGGGGTGGGTTCACGCCCCAGCTCCTGCAGAAGCTGTCTGGACACACGGATCAGTTTATTGATGGTCTCCACCATATGGACCGGAATCCGAATCGTCCTTGCCTGATCCGCGATGGCCCTTGTGATGGCCTGGCGAATCCACCATGTAGCGTAAGTACTGAACTTATATCCTTTGTGATAATCGAATTTTTCCACCGCCTTGATCAGTCCCAGATTGCCCTCCTGGATCAGATCCAAAAACAGCATCCCGCGGCCTACATATCTCTTGGCAATGCTCACCACCAGCCGCAGGTTTGCCTCCGCCAGCTCCTTCTTGGCGTCCTCATCCCCGTCCTCCATCCGCTGGGCGAGCTCGATCTCGCGCTCGGCGCTCAAGAGAGGAACCTTTCCGATCTCCTTTAGATACATGCGCACAGGATCTTCGATGCTCACTCCATCGGGAACAGACAGGTCAATATTCTCAACATCCACGTCCTCTTCTTCCGACAGGATCACATCCATGTCAATGTCCACATCATCATCGCTGCCGCTGATCCTGAGCACATCGATATTGTTGGATTCCAGGTACTCAAACACCTTGTCCATCTGTTCTGCATTGAGCTCCATGTCACGGAAAAAGTCGTTGATTTCCTGGATCTCCAGGATGCTTTTCTTTTTCTTGCCGAGAGCAACCAGGTCTCTTAAACGCTCCAAAAATTTCTGTGTGTTCTCTTCCATGTGTCCTTCCTTCCTCTGCCCGCAAGCGCCAGGCTATCTTGTTATATTTTATCCTTATTCTAAAGAAATATGCAGTTTCTCCAGTTCCCCGAGCTGTCTTTTTTCTTCCATCAGGTGCTGCAGGCCGGCCATATCCGTCGGGTCCAGGTTTTTCATCCGCACGTCGATGCTGTTGGACTTCACCCGCAGAAGGGAATCCTTGATGGCCCGTACCTTTTCCTCCGGTGTGGACAGCCTTCTGATCCTGGTGTTGAACAGCGCCGCCGCCTCCCGGTGTTCCTCTTCCTCTGTAAAATGGTTGATGATCTTCGCGGGGTTCAGTTCGCCGGCCTCATACTGGGCGTACAAAAGCCCGGCCACCGTCCGGTACTGCTGCCCGGTAAAATCCTCGGGCCTGATATGGCGGCTGATGAGGCCGAACAGGTTCCGGTCATCGATCATCCATGTGAGAAGCACCTTCTGGGCGGTCAGGCTGCCGTCCTCCTTCTTAAGGGGCTTCCCCTCCGCCGTCCTGGGACGCTCTGCCGGCCTGGCCATCCCTTCCTGTACAGCCATCTTAGACACCAGCTTTTTGAGACTCCCTTCACTGACGCGGTAGGCTTTTGCAATGGCTTCTATGTAATTATTCCGCTCCAGCTCGTCCCGGAAATCCAGCAGCCGTCTTGCCGTCTCCTGGAAAAAGGCCGTCTTGCCCTCCGGGGAATCCATATGATACTCCCTCTCCAGAGTCTCCAGTGTGAACATGAATCCGTTTTTTGCCTCAGCAATCCGCTTCTCAAACTCCTCCGCGCCCAGATTCTTGATAAATTCATCCGGGTCTTTATAGGGATCCATCCGGATGACCTTTGCGGATATCCCCGCCTCTTTCAGAATCGGTACCGCCCTCAGCGCGGCCTTAGTGCCCGCCCCGTCGCTGTCGTATGTCAGATAGACTTCCTGCACATAGCGCCGGATCAGGGCGGCATGGCCCGAGGTCAACGCGGTTCCCAGAGAAGCCACGGCCTGGGTAAAACCGGCCTGGTGCATTGCGATCACGTCCATATACCCCTCGCACAGCAGAAAATACGGCTTCCTGGACGACCTTGCCCGGTTCAGCCCGTACAGATTCCGGCTCTTGTCAAACACAGGGGTCTCCGGGGAATTTAGATACTTGGGCTTCGCGTCTCCCATGACGCGGCCCCCGAATCCGATCACCCGGCTGTTCACATCCATAATCGGGAACATGACCCTGTTCCAAAACTTGTCGTAGACGCCGTGCTTTTCGTCCGTACTGATCAGCCCCGCCTGGCGGATCATATCCTCCTGGTATCCTTTGGACTTGAGATACTTGTACAGGTCGTCACTGTACTTGTTGGAATACCCCAGCCCGAAGGCCCGGATCGTCTCGTCCGACAGACAGCGTTCCCTCAGATATGTATAGCCGGCCTTCCCCCGCTCGGATTTCAGCTGCACATAAAAATACTGCGCCGCCGCCTTATTGATCTCCAGAAGCCTGGCCTTTAAGCCGGCCCGCTCTTTTGCCTCCTTCGAATACTCCGCCTTGGGAAGCTCCACACCGGAGCGCTCTGCCAGATATTCCACAGCTTCGACAAATGTAAAATTCTCATATTCCATCAGAAATGTAAATACGTTCCCTCCGGCGCCGCAGCCAAAGCAGTAATACATCTGCTTCTGCCTGCTGACTGAAAAAGACGGAGATTTTTCATTATGAAACGGACAAAGCCCAAAATAGGAGCTGCCCTTTTTCTGCAGCTTCACATATCCGGAAATCACATCCACGATGTCATTCTTCATCCGCACTTCTTCGATCACATCTTCCGAATAATACATCCTGACCTCCCAAAAAAAGTTCCCTATATGTTATATATTCGACAAAACTTTTTGATTTCCTTTTTTATGAAGCAAAAAGTATACGGCTTATTTTGTCCATGCCTCCGGGATGAAATATTCTCCGTATTTTTTCACCGCGTAGTTGTCTGTCATTCCGGCAATATAATCACAGACCACCTGCTCCCGGCAGTTCCCGGGCAGGTCAATGGAGTGTAAAAACTGCTCCGGCATCAGTTCTGGATACCGGAAATAATACTCATAAAGACGGCGGATCAGTTCCACCGCCTTATCCTCCTCCCCCTTTGCTTTCGGGTTCAGATACACATGGGAAAACATAAATCTGCGCAGGTCCTTCATCGCCTGCTCCACTTCCTCGGACATGGTAATCTTTGGTTTGTCCATGCTGTGTACGATCACATCGTGAACCATGGTATCCAGCCTGCGCTTGCCGGAGGCGCCCAGAGTATTCCGGATCTCCTTTGGAATCTCTTCCTCCGTCAGGATACCCCCGCGTATGGCATCGTCAATGTCATGGTTGATATAGGCGATCTTGTCTGACAGCCGAAGCACCTGCCCCTCCAATGTATGGGGCCTGCCCGCCGTCTTGTGGTTCAGGATGCCGTCCCGCACCTCCCAGGTCAGGTTCAGCCCCTTTCCCTGTCTCTCGATGCATTCCACCACGCGGACGCTCTGCTCGTTATGTGCAAAATGAAACACCGAATCCAGCGCCCTCTCCCCCGCATGGCCGAAGGGCGTATGCCCCAGGTCATGGCCCAGGGCAATGGCTTCTACCAGATCTTCATTGAGCCGGAGCGCCTTCGCAATGGTGCGCGCATTCTGGGATACCTCCAGCGTATGCGTCAGCCGGGTACGATAGTGGTCGCTTTTTGGCTGTAAAAACACCTGGGTCTTCTGCTTTAAGCGCCGAAACGCCTTGCAGTGGAGTATCCGGTCCCGGTCCCGCTGGAACACCGGGCGGATGTCGCACTCCTGCTCCGCCCTCTCCCGCCCTTTTGACTCCCTGCTGAATGACGCGTAGGGGCTGAGGTACTCCAGTTCCCTCTCTTCCAGTTTTTCTCTGATCGTCATAACGTCCTTCCCCGCATTTGCAGCGATCTGCTTTGTCCTACGGCCTTGAGCAGCGTTTTTCCAGGGCGTTTACCACGGTTTCCAGCACTTTGATCCTGGCATAATATTTACAGTTGCCTTCCACCACGATCCACGGTGCATAATCCGTGGAAGTCCGAAGCAGCATCTCGTTGACCGCATCCTCATATTGATCCCATTTTTCCCGGTTGCGCCAGTCCTCGTCCGTGATCTTCCACTGCTTTTCCGGATTTTCCTGCCGCGCCTTGAAACGCCGCTCCTGCTCGTCCTTATCAATCTGCATCCAGAATTTCACGACCACCGCGCCTGCGTCCGCCCAGTCCTTTTCCATATCGTTGATCTCTTTGTAAGCCCTCTGCCATTCCTGCCTGGTGCAGAAGCCCTCGATCCGCTCGACCATCACCCGCCCGTACCAGGTCCTGTCAAAGATCGCTATATGCCCGTCCTTGGGAACCGCGCGCCAGAACCGCCAGAGATAATGGTGGGCTTTTTCGATGTCGTTGGGGGATGCCGTAGGATTCACTACAAATCCTCTCGGATCCATCTTTTCCGTCAGTCGTTTGATGGCGCCGCCCTTGCCGCCGGCGTCCCATCCTTCAAATCCCAGTATCACCGGAATCCTCCTGCGGTACAGCTCTGAGTGCAGGATCTCCATTTTTTTCTGAAGCTTTTTCAGCCGTTTTTTATATTCTTCTTTTGTATAGCTAAGGGTCAGATCCGCTTTGGTCAGCACCGACTCCTGAAGGTCGCTTACATTTCTTGCCGCTTCCTCGGCAGCCGCCGCGGCCCGGACGGTTTCATCCATCGGCAGGACTGCTTTAAGGGCTTCTGCCTCTGCTTTTTCATGGCTCACCTTCTCAACCTGCCGGGCAAGGGCCCTGATCACGGCCGAATAGATCTTGACCTCCGCATATCTTTTATCCATGGCTTCCACAATCATCCAGGGGGCGTAGTCCGTGTCCGTCCTCTGCAGCATTTCCTCCATGATGGCCTGGTAATCGTCATAGCGTTGGTTTCTCTCCAGGTCGCCTTTGCTCACCCTCCAGGCGGTCTCCTTGTTTTCCAGGAGCTTTTGAAACCGCTTTTTCTGTTCCTTTTTGCTGATATCCAGAAACAGCTTGATGAGCACGCAGCCATCATCCGTCAGTTGTTTTTCAAAAGAGCAGATGGAATGATAGGCATCCGAAAGCTCCCCTTTTTTCGTCCGTTTCTCGAACCGGTCGATCAGAACCCTTCTGTACCAGCTTCCGTCAAAGACAGCGATCCGCCCTTTTGCAGGCGTCTTGGTCCAGAACCTCCACAGGAAGGGATGCATCTTTTCTTCCTCCGATTCCCGCTGGATCGCGTGAACCTCAAACCCCCGCGGGTCAAGGCTCTGGATCAGCCTGCCGATCTGCACGCCCTTGCCTGCGGCGCCGAAGCCTTCAAACACGACCATGACCGGAATATTCAGGCTCTTGCACTGTCTCTGCAGCTCGCCCAGCCTGCTTTCCAGGACCGGCATCTTTTCCTTATATTCTTCTTTTGTCATCTTTTTGGACAAATCGACTTTTTCCAGCATATACTTTCCTCCTGTATCATAATGTAGCGCCCCCTCACCGACGGTTCGGCGGCATGTCGTTGGAAGGCATTAAAAAAATGCTGCACATTTGCCTTCCTCCTCAGCAATATTTTCTGACGATTTCATGCATGGTATTCCACTTTTTTTCCATGTCTTCCACCAGTTTGAACTGTGTCCTGGCGCGGTCTAAGTTCTGTCCTTCTCTGTGGATCTTAAAATAAATGTCCCCTTCCAGATAATCCGCCAGGAAACGAATCCCGCACTCGAAGGTCATCACCTTCGCTCCCATGGGGAGCATCTCCAGTTCCTTCGGCGTAAGACTGCCTCCGCAGCCTTCGATGAAGCCCTTTGTATATGTCTCAAACAATCCCATATCACACTGCACCTTGTCCAGGTCCCTCTCATCTTCCGCCGCGGTGCTGGCTCCGAAGCGGATGGAATCCCCGAAGTCATTCACCGCAAGCCCGGGCATCACCGTATCCAGGTCGATCACGCAGATCCCCGTTCCGGTGGCGTCGTCGATCATGATATTGTTCAGCTTCGTGTCATTGTGGGTCACCCGCAGTGGCATCTCTTTCCTTGCCAGCATCTCCCCGAGCACCCCTGTGATGTCCTCGTGTGCAAACGCAAAGTCGATCTCCCGTTTCACCGATTCCGCCCTTTTGCAGACATCCGCCTCCACAGCGCGCCGAAATGCCGCAAACCTTGACTTTGTATCGTGAAATCCTGGGATGGTCTCATGCAGGGTGTCCGCCGGATAATCTGCCAGCATTCTCTGGAAATTGCCGAAGGAATACGCGCTCTGATAAAAGTCTTCCGGCTTTTCCACCTGGTCATAGCAGGAGGCCCCGGTGATGAACTGATATGCCCGCCAGTATTCGCCTTCCGAGTCGATAAAGTAGGCTTTTCCGTCCAGGGCAGGCACCAGGTTCAGCGTCTCCCTGTCCGGATCTCCGCCCTTCTCAATGATCCGCTTCCGGAGGTAGGTCGTCACATTCATGATATTTTCCATCAATTCCACGGGCCTGGTGAAGATCTGGCGGTTCATATGCTGCAGTATCTTTTTGTTTGTGCCCTGCCCGGGCTCTTCAAACACAAGCAGGTATGTATCGTTGATGTGCCCGCTCCCGTAAGTCCCCTCAGAAATCAGCTTCCCGCTGAAACAAAAATTTTCAAGGGCCTCTTTTTTTCCTTTATCGTTCTCTTTTCTCATCAGACCTGTTCCTCCCATAAATTGTCCGGATAAAAGCCGTCCTCTTTCAGTTTTTTCATCGCCGCAACCACCACCGGCTTATCTTCTTTGTAGGTCACGCCGTACCACTTATCCGCAGACGAAAGCACTGCAACAGATGCCTTGCCTTGCTCCAGCAGCCCGCTGACTACACTTGGAAGAAAATATTCGCATTTCAGCGGATTCTCTTTTAACCCCTTCTCCAGAAAGGCCGGAAAGCCTGCCCGGATCTCCTCCAGGATGCTTCTGGTAAATCCCCACATATTCATGGATACCAGTGTTTTTCCCGGGATCGGCTCCCAGGTCTGTCCTCCGTCCTCCGTAAAGGCAATGCCGCCGTCTCTTTTTTCGATCCGGGTCCTTTCCACAACGGCTTCGAGTTCCCCTGCACTGCTGACCTGGCAGATCCCGCGTGCCACATGCCCGTTGTCCGTCACCGTATTCTGCAGTTCATAGCCGACCATGGTATAGCGGTACTTCTCATCGTCCGCATGGGAGGAAAGATAATCGTAGATCTTCTGGAACGCGTCTCTTCCATAATAATCATCTGCATTGATCACCGCAAACGGCCCGTCGATCTCCCCGATGGCGCTCAGCACCGCATGGGCCGTTCCCCACGGCTTGGCACGCCCCTCTGGTACGCTGAATCCCTCCGGAATATCCGAAATCCTCTGAAATGCATAGGACGTCTCCATATACTGCTCCGCCCGGCTTCCGATTGCTTCACGAAACTCCTTTTCATTTTCTTCCTTGATGATAAACACAACCTTCTCAAAGCCTGCGCGTCTTGCATCATAGATGGAAAAATCCATAATGATATGCCCCTGGCCGTCCACCGGATCGATCTGCTTCAATCCGCCGTAACGGCTTCCCATTCCCGCTGCCATGATCACTAATATCGGCTTCTTCATCGCTTTTCCCCCAATTCTTTTTTTGTCCTTTCCTCTTTGTTACTGCCCCTGAAACAGACGCAGGGGCGTTTTTTGTCTATGTTACTATTCTAACAAAAACCCTCCCCATAATCAAACAATAATTCGCAAAAATGCACAAAAAAATAACGTCCGGCCATGCTCTTCTCTATACCTGGCCGAATCGTTATCCGTAATTCGGTTTTGGCAGATCCCCATCTCCAAAAACCGTACCTTTTATTCTCTTTTTTCCCGCTTCATGTTCAGGAACCTTTCCCTCAGCCGCTGGCCGCTCTCCAATTCTTCTGTCAGGTTGAAGATCAATTCCTGATTTTTGCGGTTCAGCTGCTCGTACCTCCTGCAGAGGTTGTAGTTCCTCTCCTGGATCTCATCAAATTCTACCCTGCTTTCCTCCCCTCTTCGTGAATCTGAACGATAAAGAATATAATCAATCGACACATCAAAATAATTGGCCAGAGACATTAAAATATCTGCCGCAAGTGCATTATCTCCGTTTTCAATACGGCTGACCGTCTGCTGTGAAATATTGATTCTGCCTGCAAGTTCCTCCTGACGCAATCTTCTCTCCTTGCGCAGTTCTTTTACCCGATTTCGCACCATAACTTAAATCCTCCATATTACTCATTTTTATTTTAACGAATATCTTTTCTTATGCTACCCGAATATAATGTAGGATATTACTTTTATACAGAGTTTTCCCGTTATGGCAAAAAAGCAAAATAAATCAAGCCTAAAAATGCAAAATATTAAAAAAAACATGTTGACATTTTTTGCAGATAATAGTATGATATGTCTTGTGGTTCGAAGCGTACCACAAATGCGGAAGTGTCGGAACTGGCAGACGAGCAAGACTAAGGATCTTGTAGCTTTCGAGCTGTGTGGGTTCAAGTCCCATCTTCCGCATCTTTTTAAAAGACTGGAAAGCCTTTAATTACTAGAGGCTTTCCTTTTTTTATCTGCTGGAAATTGTATAATATTTATCTCACGTTGTCTCACGCTCTCAGCAGGTTTTTCACTAGATGTATATGGATATGTCAAAAATTTTAAAAGTTATACAACCAGATTCTAATTTTAATGTTAATGTCAGTTTCAATATAACCTATCCAGTATCAAATGTTTACGGCAAATCTGGTATCGATTCATATGAGCAGAAAACTACTTGCAAAACTTTAACAACAAACCTCATAACATAAGCCAATTTAAAAGCGGAGGGCTAAACCTCCGCTTTACTCTTCTTCTTTTTCCTCATGCCGTGGGTTTGCGTTAACAATCCGGCGTATTAAATCCAATATTTCATGTTCGCTATGCCCTTTTTCATCACACCATTCAATAACAACCTTAATTTCCTTTTTATCCATTACCTCCATCATTTAAAACTCCTTTCCAGCTAAACCTTACATTCATCAACAGCCTGTCAAATGCAAAGAATCTGGCCTATAAGGCTATTTTAAAACGAATTGTAAAAACAAACAAGCCCTAAATTCATAAATAGAATTGTTTTTAAGCCTAAAGGTATTGATAATAAATATCATTCTCCCAAGATTCAGACATATTTTGTTCTACTTGTCTAATTTCATTCTCCGCTTGTTTAAAATCTATCTCCTTTGCCGGAACCGAGATCAGTCTTACAACTAGTTCATTCAGCACAGGTCTGCCTTTCTTTTTTTCTCTCTGGAAATTATATAAGCCCATGCAGAAAACCTGCCGCCGGCAGCTTTTCTGCATACGATGGTATATTAAAAGCGGAGGGCTAAGCCTCCGCTTTACATGTGACCTCTATTTGTTACTGCTCTTTAGCCATAGCAATCTTATCAAGCAATTCAACAATTTCTTCTGTCGTATACTCTTTCTTTTCTCCATTGGAAAAAATTAATCTCAGTTCATACAACATTGCCATTTTCGTATCCTGCCGTTCCTTATCTGTCATTTTATCCATAACCTCCTCCCTCCTCGTCTGTTTACAGCCGCTTACAAATCTTCTATAACTAATATTGTAACCTATTCTTAGAATATTGCCAATATCTTTTGAAAAAAAGTGCACAACACCATGTGAACAGTAACGGCTTTTTGTTCTATAGGAAAATTCGGAGAAGTTAGCTATAGAACAAAAAATAAAAGCGGAATACACCACTCCGCTTTTATCTCATTCACAATTATGCGATTTTTTCCTTCGCCAGTTCTGCCAGTGTCGCGAATCCTGCCTTGTCGCTGACTGCCAGCTCTGCCAGCATCTTCCTGTTCATATCCACATCCGCCAGTTTGAGGCCATGCATGAACTTGCTGTAGGACAGGCCGTTCATTCTTGCCGCAGCGTTGATACGCGCGATCCAAAGCTGTCTCATCTGACGCTTGCGCTGCTTTCTTCCTGCATAAGAGGAAGCTAAAGCCCTCATAACGGACTGCTTTGCCACTCTGTACTGTTTGGAACGTGCTCCCCTGTATCCCTTTGCCAGCTTCAATACTCTGTTATGTTTCTTTCTTGCGTTCATTCCGCCCTTGATTCTTGCCATTTCTTAATCCTCCTTCTATTACCCGAGTCTTAGATATACGGTAATACTTTCTTCATATTCTTTACATTTGTAGCATCTGTAATAGTGGACTTCCTGAGGTTTCTCTTCCTCTTGGTCGTCTTCTTGGTTAAGATGTGGCTCTTGTAAGCTTTGTTTCTTTTCAGCTTTCCTGTACCTGTCTTTTTGAAGCGCTTTGCCGCCGCTCTATTTGTTTTTAATTTTGGCATAATAATCTTCCTCCTTTATTGTGCTTGCCTTATAACCAGCTTGTATATTTTTAACGTTTTACGGTTAAAACCATGCTCATGTTCCGGCCTTCCAGCTTCGCCGGCTTTTCCACTACCGCAATGTCCCCTACCAGCTTGTAAAAATCATCCAATATATGCTTGCTCTGCTGGACATGTGCCATCTCTCTGCCCCGGAAACGCAAGGTCACCTTTACCTTGTTGCCCTTGAGGATGAACTTCTTAGCATTGTTCACCTTGGTATTCAGGTCATTCGTATCAATATTCGGTGACAGGCGCACTTCTTTGACTTCAACAATTTTCTGCTTTTTCTTCGCTTCCTTTTCTTTTCTTGTCAGCTCATACTTATACTTTCCGTAATCGATGATCTTACACACCGGCGGCTTTGCTCCCGGAGCGATCTTCACCAGGTCAAGCTCCGCCTCCTGAGCGATCCTGAAAGCATCCCTCGCTGACATGATCCCTAACTGTTCCCCATCCTCACCGATCAGACGAACCTCTTTATCTCTGATCTGTTCGTTAATCATTAACTCGCTAATTGTCGTATACCTCCGTCACATGAATTTCCATTGGGCTGTCGCAAATAAAAAACGAGTGAACAGATATCCACCCGACAATTCACAGACATACGGCTGTCATAAAATACTCCGTCCCAGCCCTGTGTCCTGTGTCAATATCAAACCGATAGTCGCCCGCTTGCGCTATGGTGAGAGTGGATACTCTGCTTTGTTTTTCGCTTTACGCAAGGAATAATCTAGCACACTTCCCATCAATTGTCAACACATTTTTCAAATTATTGCGGCAAATTATTCCGCAAATTCATTACGATTCGCGTTACCTCTTGTATTTCCCTGTACTTTATGTCATAATCCTATATGTCTGGCGTACAGAACAAAAA
This sequence comes from Schaedlerella arabinosiphila, assembly GCF_003885045.1. GTDB lineage: Bacteria > Bacillota > Clostridia > Lachnospirales > Lachnospiraceae > Schaedlerella > Schaedlerella arabinosiphila. The sequence continues at coordinate 2,388,081 of NZ_RHJS01000002.1, forward strand.
AAATGTACAAATTCACCAAAACCATATGAGGAGGGCTTTATAAATATGAAAAGCAGCAGAAGCAACTTTACAAGCCGGATCGGCTTCATCCTTTCCGCCGCCGGGTCGGCGGTGGGGCTGGGGAACATCTGGCGGTTTCCCTATCTGGCGGCGCAGTACGGCGGGGGCACGTTCCTGCTCTGCTATATCATCCTGGCCGTTACCTTCGGATTCGCCCTGATGACCGCTGAGATCGCCCTGGGACGCAAGACGGGCTTAAGCGCCATCGGAGCCTTTTCCGCTTTGAATAAGCGCTACCGCTTTGTCGGCGTCCTGGTCACCCTTGTGCCGGTCATCATCTTCCCCTACTACTCCGTCATCGGCGGATGGGTCATCAAATACTTTTTCACCTTCCTGACGGGCGGTGTGTCCGCGGCGGCTGAGGATACCTATTTTACCGGCTTTATCTCCGGTGTATCAGAGCCCATCATCTGGTTTGTGATCTTTACGGCGATCACGGCGGCGGTGGTCATCTGCGGCGTGGAAAAGGGAATCGAAAAAGTCAGCAAGGTCATGATGCCGCTGCTGGTAGTCCTGACTGTGGGCATCTCCCTGTATGTGCTGACCATCGACGGCGCCATGGAAGGGGTCAAATACTACGTCCTGCCCCATATGTCCGATTTTTCGATCAAGACACTGCTCTCTTCCATGGGACAGTTGTTTTACTCCATGTCCCTTGCCATGGGCATTATGATCACTTACGGATCCTATATGAGCAAATCCACCAATCTGGAAAGCTCCGTCAGGCAGATCGAGATCTTTGACACCGGCATCGCCTTTTTCGCCGGACTGATGATCGTGCCCGCCGTATTCGCCTTTTCCGGCGGAGACCCGTCTGCCTTAAAAGCAGGCCCGGGGCTGATGTTCATCACCCTTCCGAAGGTCTTTGCCAGCATCCGGTTCGGCGGATTTTTAGGCACGGTCTTCTTTGTGCTTGTATTTTTTGCGGCGATCACCTCCGCCATCTCCCTGATGGAAACCATCGTATCCATCCTGATGGACTTTTTCCACTGGTCCCGCCGCAAAACCAGCATCCTGGTGTTTATCTATTCCCTGCTCATGGGCGTTCCCTCTTCCCTGGGATTCGGGATCTGGGATTTCGTCAAGCCCCTGGGCATGTCTATCCTGGATGCATGGGACTTCATCAGCAACAGCATCCTGATGCCGATTGTGGCGCTGCTGACCTGTTTCTTTGCAGGGTTTGTCATCAAGCCCAAGGCCATCATCGAGGAGGCATGCGCCGAAGGCGCCGTCTTCAAGGGGAAGCATCTGTTTACCGTGGTCATCAAATGGGTGGCCCCCATCATCCTGGTTGCCATCCTCATCAGTTCGATCCTAAACGCCCTCGGCATCTTTGTGATGTAGCAAATACAATGGCAGCCGCAGGATGACTTACTGCGGCTGCTCCCCGGAGAGGATCTTCCTGGCCGTGAAGAAAAACAGGAGCATCGTCACGGCAACGGATGTAAAGTCTGCAACCGGCTCCGCCCGGTAGACCCCGTCCACACCCATAAATCTGGGAAGCAGGACCGCAAGAGGCACCAGGAGCACGATCTTGCGGAGCAGAGCGATCACCAGAGATACTTTTGCCTGTCCCAGTGCCAGGAAGGTCGTCTGGCAGCCCATCTGGATTCCGAAGATCGTGATCCCCAGGAAGTAAACCGGCATATATCGGCAGGTCAGCATGGTCAGCTCTTCATTGCTGGAAAACAGCCGCGCGTAAAACTCCGGCCGCAGCACCGCGATCCCCGCAAACACCATGGTTCCGGCAAGGCAGACCAGCACCATCCGCAGGAAGGTATCCTTCACCCGCTTTAAGTTGCCTGCGCCGTAATTATAGCTCATAATCGGCTGCACCCCCTGGGCGACGCCCTGTACCGGGATGGTGATGAGCTGCATCACGCTGGCCATGATGGACATGGTACCCACATACATGTCTCCGCCGTATTTCTGCAGCCCTGTGTTCAGTGTGATCATCACCAGGCTTTCCGTGCTCTGCATAATGAAAGGTGAGATTCCAAGCGCGCCGATGCCCAGCACCGTTTTCTTATCCAGGCGGATCTGTTTTCTGCGAATCCGGATCACACTGTTTGAGCCGGTCAGAAACCGCAGCACCCACGCCGCGCTTAATGCCTGGGAAATAACCGTGGCAAGGGCTGCTCCCCGGACTCCCATATGGAATCCGAAGATCAGCACCGGATCCAGAATGATGTTGGTCACCGCGCCCAGGAGAACGGACAGCATGGCGATTTTCGCATTGCCCTGGCCGCTGATGTAGGTATTGAGTCCCAGCGCAAACTGGACAAAAACGGTGCCCGCCAGATAGATCGTGATGTACTCCCTGGCATGGACAATGGTGTTGTCGCTGGCGCCGAAGGCATACAGGATGGGGGTCTTGAATGCCTGGAATACTGCGGTCAGCACTACGGAAAACAACAGAAGCATGGCCACGCTGGTTCCCAGGATCTTCTCCGCGCCTTCATAATTTTTCTTTCCAAGCTGAATGGACGCCTGGGGGGCGCCTCCCATACCGGCAAATGCACTGAAGGCAGAGATCACCATCAGGATCGGGGCCGTAACCCCGACCCCGGTCAGGGCCAGCTCCCCGTAGCCCGGGATATGTCCGATGTAGATCCTGTCCACAATGTTATACAGCACATTGATCACCTGGGCCGCCACCGCCGGCAGGGCCATGCTCACCATCAGCCTTCCAAGAGGCGCGTTCCCCAGTCTTTCGTCATTTTTTACCATTCTCTTCGGACCCTTCCTTCCCGTCACCATCCTTCTTGAGCATCCGCATGATCAGATCCACGGAGCCCTGTATCCCATAGCTGGCGCTGTTGATGCACAGGTCATAGTTTCTGGCCTTGCCCCAGTTCCGTCCGGTATAAAATTTATAATATTTTACATGATCTTTATCCAGTTTGGTCAGGAGACGCTTCGCCTCCTTCTCGTTCTCGTACCCGCGCACCTCCATGATCCGCCGTACCCGCTGCTCCAGGGGCGCCGTGATAAAGATGCTGATGTGTGGAATCCGGTTATTGGTCAGGATGGCGTCCGCGCACCGCCCCATGACTACAAAATCTTCTTTTTTTGCCATATCGCAGATCAGGTCGCTCTGGTTAAAGAAGATGGCGTCCTTTTTCGGCAGTCCGTGATACCGGCTGAATTCCCTTAACTTTTCTTTGATCGTAGACTTGGGCGTCGGGGCAAATGCCGGAACCGTGCTCAGATACCGGGACTGGTGGTCCTCTCCTTCCTTGTACGGATAACCGCCCTTGTCATGTACATAATCCTTCTCCGCCTCCAGGCGTTTCAATACCTCATCGAAGATCTCCACATCGTAGTAGTTGATCTTTAAGGTGTCCGCCAGGGTAAATCCGATCTCGCTCCCTCCGCAGCCGTAGGTACGCCCGATGCAGATGATCAGATGGTCGTTTTTTGAAAAACGGGACTGCAGGTTCAACATATTCAGCTTAGCCATCTTCTGATCCAGAATATCCCCTTTGATGAAGCTGGTAGGCAGCTCCGTCACTTCCTTTAAGATCTCGTCGTATTTGACCATGATCCGGTGGCGCACCGCACGGTCCTGGATCGTCCGCGCCATGTTGCTGATCAGGGCCAGCTCGTTTCTCAGGATATACGCCTGGTTCCGCTCGTGCATCATGCGGAAGGTCTCCTCGATGCAGTCCTCTTTTTTCCCGTTGAACACGCGCCCCAGAGAGGAACCAAGCTCTCTGTAGACCTCCTCATCCAGATCATAGATCCGTCCCGCAAGCTCATGCAGATTTTTCTCTTCATTTGACATGTGATTCCCCTCCTATCTGAAAAACAATACGGTATCCAGCAGGAATACCGGAACCAGAACCGCCAGCGACCAGCCCATATACCCGAAAAACGACGGCATATGGATACCGTTTTCATCCGCAATGGATTTTACCATGAAGTTGGGCGCATTTCCGATATACGTGTTGGCACCCATGAACACCGCGCCGCAGGAAATGGCCGTCAGCACCTTCACCGGAACCTGTCCAAGCGTAGTCGCAAGTCCCCCTGTAAACCCAATGGCCCCCGCTGTCGTGAGAAATACCAGGTATGTAGGCGTATTATCCAGAAAACTGGACAGCACCCCGGTCACCCAGAACATCTGAAACGGCTCTGTGATCCCAAGCTGGGAGCCCATTCCTTTCAGGATTGCCAGGGCCGGCTGCATGGTGATGAAAATTCCGATGAACAGGATTCCTACTTCCTTGATAGCTCCCCAGGTAAAATGGTTTTTCTTCCGGATCTCCGGGCTGGTGGTCTTGAAGGATAAATATGCCGCCGCCAGGATGATCACGATCTCGATCAGGGCCGGGAAACCAAGCACCACTTCTCCGAATATATGGATTCCCCGGACATGGCCCTCCGGCGTCTTAAACAAGGGCATATCCGGCAGCATTCCGCTTAAGATCACCGCCGCCACAATCATGGCGATGAAGATCAGGTTGTGCAGCCCCCGGATGCGGATCTTTGTTCCGGGCCTGCTGATATCCGGCTTGCGCCCCCTTGCCATGTCCCGGCGGTATCTCTTCATGTCCACCCTGTAAAAGATAAACAAAATCAGCACCATATTGAACAGCATGATGGGGAACAGATGCAGGCTCCAGAAAAACGGAACCCCTCTGGAAAATCCCATCAACAGCGGCGGATCGCCGATGGGTGTCAGGCAGCCTCCGATGTTGGATACCAGAAATATAAAAAACACCATGATATGGGAACGGTTTCTGCGCCAGGCATTCATCTTGATCACCGGACGGATCAGCAGCATACTGGCTCCCGTCGTCCCGATCCAGCTGGACAGCAGCGTCCCGATGGTCAGCAGGATGATATTCACCCTGGGGGAACCGGCCAGGTCGCCTTCCATGGTGATATTGCCCGATACGCAGAACAGACCGAACAGCAATACGATAAACGTCAGATAATCATTGACCAGACATTCCAGAACGGTTTCCGCCGCCCTCCCCGGACCATAGAAAAATCCGAAGGGCAGGATAAACAGACAGGACCAGAAGGCCACCGCCAGCGGCTGATGGGACTCCCACCATTCCGGTTTGATCAAGGGAAGCACCGCAATGCAGAACAACAGCCCTGCAAAGGGAATGCACAGCCACAGCGGGATCGGCGCGGACGCCGCCTTGGCCCCTTCTGCTGCCAGGGCGGTAGAAGGACAGCAAAGAACCGCTGCTGTGAGGCTTCCCAAAAATGTCATACACTTTTTCAATGTTACAACCTCCTCATCAAGCTTTTTAGATCTTCTTTCAAAACAGCAGCAACAGGATAAAAACGGCGGCACGCTGTTTTGAAATTAACTACGAGGCACATTATAAGCAAATCTCCGTCGAAATTCAAGTAAAATTTTCGCCTATCCCAACTCCCTTCCTGACGCAAAAATCGGAATATTCAACAAAACTCCTTGTTATCTGCCGGATTTTTTCCGCATAAGCTATAGCAGAGTCTTATTATGAGGAGCAGAACAATGCCAAACTATCGAAATCTGAAAATCGCCCTTGGCATCGAGGCCGCTGCGGTGGCCCTATGCGCCGTCCTGCTGGCATCCGGCGTCACACCAGGCACAGAGCCTTCCCATCCCCAGGCGCCGGACAGAAAAGCGGTCTCTGCAGAGGATTCCCGGGATTTAGAGCAGACCGCCGCAGGAATATGGAAAAAAGAATCCGCAGAAAACCAGGACGCCGGCCGGAATACAGATTCGAAAAATCCGGATTCCGAACAGAAGGATTACATAAAATGGGTGGATTTTGATGTGACGGCAGAGGCCATGAAGCGGGCCTGCCAGTATGACACGGACACCTACGGAAAAGAAGTCCACCTGGACTGGATCGATCTGCTTGCGATCCTGGGCGCAAAATACGGAGGGGATTTCAAGCGGTACCGCGCCGACGACCTGGACGGCATCGCGGAAACACTTCTCTCCGGTGAGTCTGCCGTAGAAGATTATACAAAGAATATGAAATATTTTCCCTATTACAGGGAAGCATATGGGGCGGTGCTGGGAGGCATGGTCGGAGAATATCAGTTGGAGCAACCCCCGGGCACTGAAAGCAGACCGGAAAAAAACGAGACAGAATCCGCAGAAAAAAAGTCTTCACATTGGAAATCCTGCTACGGTCTGAAAGCGTTCTCTCCCATTGCAAAAGGATTCCCCTATTCGGATTTTGACGACTTCGGGGTGGCAAGAAGCTACGGATACCGCCGCAGCCACCTGGGCCATGACCTGATGGGACAGGTGGGCACACCCATCATCAGCGTGGAATCCGGTAAGGTCACCGCTCTTGGCTGGAACCAGTACGGCGGCTGGCGGATCGGAATCGAAAGCTTTGACAAAAAGCGATATTACTACTACGCCCACCTGCGGCAGAACCGGCCATATGCCGAAGGATTGAAGGAGGGGGATATCGTACAGGCCGGGGACGTGATCGGCTACATGGGCCGCACCGGATACAGCAAAAAAGAAAATGTAAACAATATCGACGAGTCCCATCTCCACTTTGGACTGCAGCTCATCTTTGACGAGTCCCAGAGAGAAGGCAGCGGGGAGATCTGGGTCAGCGGATATGAGCTGGTGCGTTTTCTTTCCGGAAACCGCTCCGAAGTGATCCGGAACGATGAAACAAAAGAATGGACACGGATCTATCAGATGCAGGATCCGTCCGCGCCGGCATCCTAGACAGAGGATTTTCTTTGTTTTCGAGAATAATTTTGATCCCCGGCGGAGATTCTATATACTGATAGAAACGGTTCATGTATGCCGTGCAGGAAAGGACTCTGATTTGTATGATAGATAAAATTTCTAAAAAAGTGATGCCTTCCTTTGAGGAAAATATTGCCTATATGGATAAGCTCCTTCCGGTGAAGGAAAGCTTTGATATCATCCGCCGGGATATTGTGATCGGAGGAAAAAAAGCCACCTTTTATTTTATTGACGGTTTTACCAAGGATGAGACTTTAGTGAAGATCATGGACGCTTTCTTCCGGGTGACGCCCGATGACATGCCGGAAGATGCGACCACATTTGCCAGAACAAAGATTCCCTATGTGGAAGTGGATGTGCTCGGGGATTATGACCAGGTGATCCGCAATATCCTCTCCGGAATGACCTGCCTGTTCATCAGCGGCTACGAAGTGTGCATTGCCATCGACTGCCGGACTTACCCTGCCAGGAGCGTGGGGGAACCGGAGAAGGACAAGTCCCTGCGTGGTTCCCGCGACGGCTTTGTGGAAACCATCGTATTCAACACGGCCCTGATCCGGCGGCGGATTCGCGATCCCCATCTGGTCATGGAAATGACGGAGGCCGGCCAGACTTCCCGGACGGATATCGCCGTCTGCTACATGCAGGACCGGGTGGACAAGGACCTGCTGGAAAATGTGAAGCAGCGGATCGAGGCGCTCCATGTGGACGACCTGCGCATGAACCAGCAGAGCCTGGCCGAGGCGATCTACCACCGGAAATGGTTCAACCCCTTTCCCAAGTTCAAGTTCACGGAACGCCCGGACACCGCGGCCGCCTGCCTGATGGAAGGAAAGGTGGTGATCCTGGTGGACAACTCCCCCTCCGCCATGATCCTGCCCACCTCCATCCTGGACATTGTGGAGGAAGCAAACGACTATTATTTCCCGAAAATCACAGGGACCTACCTGAAGATCTCCCGGGCGGTTATCGCGTTTCTGACGGTATTTCTGACCCCCGTATTTTTGCTTTTCATGCAGAACCTGGACTGGCTGCCGGAAATCTTCGCCTTCGTGGCCGTCAAAGACACGGTCAATATCCCGCTGGTGTTCCAGCTCCTTCTGCTGGAGGTGGCCATCGACGGCCTCCATCTGGCGGCTTTAAATACCCCCAGCATGCTGAGCACCCCTTTAAGTGTGATCACCGCCCTGGTGCTGGGCGAGTTCTCCGTGTCCTCGGGCTGGTTCAATGCGGAAGTCATGCTCTACATGGCGTTTGTGGCCATGGCCAACTACGCCCAGCCCAATTTTGAGCTTGGATACGCCATGAAATTTATGCGGATCATCCTTCTGATCCTGACAGCCTCTTTCAACTGGATCGGATTTCTGGCAGGATGCGTGGTGGTGTTCTGTTTCCTGCTCTTCAACAGAACGCTGACCGGAAGAAGCTTCCTGAATGTGAAAATGAATTGAGTAAAGTACACCTGTCACCGGCAATGTGAGGCGGAAGTCCCGCAGCCCTTCCGCTTCACTTTACAGCTCCCTGCTCAATCTTTCTCCCAGCACCTTTTTTGAAACAGGCTTTTTGTAAAATAGAACAGAGAGCGCATACTCCAAAGCACCTCCCGCCAGGATCAGGACAACCCCGATCCGTGCGGCCCGCACCAACGAACCCCTGTCTTCCCCCAGAAAATCCGACCGCAAGATCGGCATCATGAAAAACGAAATGAAGCCGGACAGAGAAAAATACATCACAAGAAGTGCCGGAAATGATTTATACAGAACCCCTGTAAAAGCCATAATCACTGCCACTAAAACCCCCAGAAAGACGAGACGCATAGCACTCTGAGCAGTCTTGTCCGGATGAATGAGGACGATCACCGCCTCTTTCAGAACAACGATCAGATACGCTGCCAGTGTTGTACACAGAGTCATCACTGCCGGAACCGATGTCTGCAGTTTTTTTCTGGCAGGAGAGGTCAGCACGATATCAACCACATTTAATGTAAAAAGAATCTGCACGGGTATCACGCAGGCCAGCAGCATAAACCCGTCCAGCGGCGTCGTAATTCCTGCCAGTTCCAGGGCAAAGCATAACAGATCTGCCGCCGTGCATACGATCAGCAGCACCAGATTTGTTTTGATTCCAAACCCGTAACGTAATAACCGGATTCCCAGTTTCATATCATTGATCATAATATCCTCCCTTCACTTTCCTCATTGCTTTGCTTACGGTCAGAACACTGGCCAGGACTCCAAGGGCGAGAAACAGCAGCTCAAATCCAACCCGGAACCGCCATGATCCTGACCGGAACACACAAAACAGACATCCCAGAACCAGAAACGCCGAAATCTGCCCTATACAGACATTGACCGCGAGTCCGCCCCCATACCTTGCCAAAAATGTGCCCGCTGCGGAAAAAACATAAGAAACCATTGCCATAAGCAGCAGCCTTCCCCAGTGCCCTGCATACAGCTCACAGACCGCCAGGATTCCAAAAGCTGTCAGGAGCTTGCGCAGCAGATCCAATATCAGCGCATTTTTCATGATCTCCATTCCCATGCCGGAGGTCCGAAGAACATCCATCCCTTCCGACTCCTTTGCCATCAGCCCGGAAAACAGCCAGTGATCGGAAAGGATCTCCGCCATCGTCAGAAGCATTGCCGTCACCGTCAACCCCAGTTCTCCGAAAATGCTTACGATGCCTATGCCGATTCCCACCAATACCGCAGGCATCAGGAGAAATATGCACACCTTGTATGAAAAAGAAGAAAAGACCAGATAGCTTTTTATTTTTTTCTTCATAAGCCTGAACCCCTTCCTTTCCGGGGGCTGTTTACAGTGTTTGCTTTCATCACCGCCACGCAGATCTGAGAAAGGGTGGGTATCTCCACGGCGATGTCCAGTCCGGCCAGACGTTCCAGATCCCGGGTCCGGCAGATCCCCTCAAACCCATAGGAATTCCTGCTCATAGAAAAAAGAACCTCCCCTGTCTGATCGGCATCCGATGCCTCCCCTTTTACCAGAACGTATTCTTCCTTCAGATCTTCTACAAACCCTTCCTCTACGATCGTCCCATGCTCCATGATGAGGCAATAGTCCGTCACATTTTCCATATCCGCGATATTGTGGGTGGAAAAAAAGATCGAGCGTTCTCCGTCCCCCTCCTCCAGATAGTCCCGCATCCTGTCGCAAAGCTGCTCCCGCATGAGAGGGTCCAGCGGGGATGCGGGTTCATCCATGATCAAAAGCTCCGTATCCCGGGACAGCACTGCCGCCAGCATCAGCTTCATCCGGTTGCCGTCGGAAAGCTTTTTCACGCTCTTCGTCATGGACCGGCTGATCCCCATGTCTTCGCAGAGTTCCCGGAACCGTTCTTTCTGAAAGCCCGCAAACAGCAGCCCGCTGATTTCCTCCACCTGACGGATGGTCCAGTGGGGCAGATAATAGCTGCCTGGTCCCGTATAGCCGATCCGCTCCTGCACGCTGCCGTCCAGCTTCCGGCTACGGTCCCCAAAGTAGGACACCTCCCCCTGGAAATCCAGCCGGATGCCGGAGAGTATGTTTAAAAGCGTGGTCTTACCCGCCCCGTTTTCCCCGATCAATGCCGTGGCAAAGCCCTTGGGAATCTCCAGTCTCGGAATCGAAAGCTGAAAGTCGCCGTATTTCTTATTCAGATTGCCTGCCTGTATTACGTTTTCCTGTTTTTGCTCTGTCTGTTTCATATCCTCCCGCCCTTTCTGTTTGTCTGTATGTTCGTATCTTTATTCCGGTCCGTTATTTTGCTCCTCGCTCATGTCCAGCAATACCCGCAGCGTCATTTCCAGGTCACCTCGCGGCATACCTGCGATCTCCGCGGCATGGATTGCCTCCGTCAGGGCTTCTTCCACCCGGCGCAGATGTTGTTCCTTAAGCATCTCGCTGTCCTGGGCGTTGACATAGAAGCCCTTTCCCTGGACAGCGGTCACCAGCCCCTCCGACGCAAGCTGCTCATACGCTTTCATCGTGGTAATGACACTGATCTTCAATTCCTTCGCCAGACTGCGGATGGAAGGAAGATACTCTCCCTCCTTCAGCCTGCCAGCCAGAATGTCCGTCTTCATCTGTTCCGCGATTTGCTGATAAATGGGTATCCCGGAATTTTGTAATAGCTTCAAATCATCACCACCTTCATTTTATCTGTTTATATGTTATATATACACTATGACCAGATATTTGTCAATCATTCCAGGAAAAAATTCCACCTGTACGGTTGACCGAAGTTACTTTTCACAGGGTGTCGTGCACTTGCTGCACGGCGTCCGGCCAATAAAGTAACATTTGCCATCATATCCAGCCCCTCGCCGGGCGCACCGAAAAAAGCTGCGGTACAGACCCCAAAATCTGTACCGCAGCTTTTTATGAAGCAGTATGAAAACAGTTCCTTACATTCTATAGATTTCCCAGCAGCTTGTCAATGCTGACCAGCTTTACGCTCAGCACAAAAATCTCTGTCGCCACCCTCAGCTCCTCCAGAGTCGGGTACGAAGGCGCGATCCGGATGTTGCTGTCTCTCGGGTCCTTTCCGTAGGGATAGGTCGCCCCCGCGTCCGTCATCACCAGTCCCGCTTCCTTTGCCTTTGCGACGATGGCCTTTGCACAGCCATCCATGGCATCAAAGGAAATGAAGTAACCGCCCCGGGGCGCGATCCAGGAGCCGATCTCCAGCCCGCCCAGCTCTTTTTCCAGGGTATTCAGTACCGTATCGAACTTGGGCCGCAGGATCTCCGCGTGCTTCCTCATATGCTGCACCATCCCGGATATATCTCCGAAAAATCTGGCATGGCGGAGCTGGTTCACCTTATCGTGTCCGATGGTCTGTACCCGCATCTGCTTGCGGATCTCCACCAGGTTTGCATCCGATGCCGCAAATGCCGCGATTCCGGAGCCCGGAAAGCTGATCTTGGATGTGGACGCAAACTTGTACACCAGATCCGGATTGCCTTCTTTTTTACATTCCATGAAAATCTCAATCAGGTAATCCTGCTTATCGTCATACAGGTGATGGATGCCGTATGCGTTATCCCAATAGATACGGAAATCCTTTGCCGCCGGTTTCAGGCATGCAAAACGGTGGACCGTCTCGTCCGAATAGGTGATTCCCTGGGGGTTGGAATACTTGGGGACGCACCAGATACCCTTGATAGTGTCATCCTCTGCAATCAGCTTTTCCACAATATCCATGTCCGGCCCGGTGGACGTCATGGGAACGGGCACCATCTCGATTCCAAAATGCTCGGTGATGGTAAAATGTCGGTCATATCCCGGAACCGGACATAAAAACTTCACCCGATCCAGCTTCGCCCAGGGTGTGCTGCCCATCACGCCGTGGGTCATGGCGTGGGAAATCATATCGTACATCACATTCAGGCTGGAATTTCCGAAAATAATGATGTTATCCTTCGGAACCTCCATCATGTCTGCCAGAAGCTGCTTGGCTTCCTGAATCCCGTCCAATACTCCATAGTTCCTGCAGTCAATACCTGCGTCACAGATCATGTCCGATTCTCTGTGCAGTACGTCCATCATTTCCATAGACAGATTGAGCTGTGCAATAGACGGTTTTCCCCTGGACATATCCAGATTCAGGTCTTTGGCCTTCACAGCTTCAAACTCCTGTTCCAGTTCTCTTTTCAATGCTTCCAGTTCTTCCGCGTTCAACTCTCTGTATGACGGCATAATCTCAACCTCCAAACTTAAGGAGCTGTCATGAAATACTATTGGTATCTGTTTTTACAATCGCCAGGAGCTGCCTCCTGCTTCTCAATACTATTTCGTGACAGTTCCTGACTCACCAACTTGTCACCGTTTGCTATTGTATATAATTTTCGGCAATTCGTCAAGAAAAAACTGCTCTGTTGGAGTAAAGTAAGGTGAAAGAACTCTATTTTTTGAAAAAAATTTTAAAATTCATTCACACATTTCCCGAATCCACATATTATGAACTGTAAACAATCAATTTGGAGGATTTCAAAATGAGTGATTTAAGCGCAACAAACTGTGGATGCGGATGTGAAAATTCCTGTGGCGGCGGTCTTTTCGGAGGCGGCGGAAACAATTCCTGTCTGTGGATCATCCTGCTGCTGATCTTCTGCGGCGGATGCGGCAACGGCTGCGGCAGAATGAGCGACGGCTGCGGATGCGGCAATGACAGCTGCCTGTGGATCATCCTGCTTCTCATCTTCTGCGGCGGATGCGGCAATGGCTGCGGCAGAATGAATGACGGCTGCGGATGCGGATGCTAATCTAACACGGTATCCTCTTGCGGAACGGCTGCCGGATGCAGCTTTTCCGTATCGTAAAATATTTCCCTCCCCGGTACCCTCCTTCGTACCGGGGAATTTTTTTATACTGACAGAAGATTTTTTTTGCCGCCTCGGCGCCCTGCTCCCGCTCTGTTTCCGTTTTTTATGCGGGCGCCTGCCCTTCATGTCCTGTTTTTTGTTTTCTCCCGGGTATGCTCCCGCCTTTCCTGGCTGTCCTTCTTGGAAAGACAGTCCTCCATGCCCTGGCCCATCCGTTTTCTGCGCATGCAGCCTTCGTCAATCTCGTAGACCGCGTTTCCGTCAATGATCAGTTTCGGCCTCATGGATTCTCCTCCTGGCGTTCATTCCCTATTATTGTATGATCTCCATGCATAAAAAGGAACACCGCCGCGGCACACAGTCCTGTGAACAATGGCCGAACCGTAACATAATTCCACATTTTCCTTCATATACATATTCGTAAAGAAATTCCCGTGATACATCCCTGTTCAGGAGCGCTTATGGAAAAAAAAACGTCCACACCCATGACGCCGTTCGACGAATGGACCGTCCCGAGAGAACTTCATATCCTGAAACTGCTTATTCCGTACACTCCTGCCGCCTCACAGCAGACATTGGGGATTCTGGTCAAAATCATGGAGCTGCAGCATACGTTTCAATATTTTCAGCAGCAAAAAAATGCCCTGCACAGCCAGGAAGCTTCCGCCGGTTTTTCTTCCCCCCTGGATATGCTGGAAGAAATCGCCCCCTATCTCCCGCCTGAGCAGGCGGAAATGCTGGGAACCTTCCGCAATATGATGAATATAATGGATATGGTACAAATGATGCAGGAATTTTCCGGCGGCATGGAAACGGATTTCGACCCATCCGGCAGCCCGGACAGCGAAGCTTCCTCCGGAAACGGCGCCGGATGCCGGGAAGGGGAACCGTCCTTTGGCATGTTCGGCGGCGGATTCGATCCCATGCAGCTTATGATGGGAATGCTCTCCCCGGAGCAGCAGGAAATGTTCCAAATGTACCAGACCATGTTCTCCCAGCCTGAGGAACCGGCTGCAGCAGAAGCGAAGGAACAGGACTCCTCTTCCTTCTCCCGGTTCGAAGAATATGCTGCGGATACATTTGAAGAAACGGCCCGGGAGCAGCCAGAAGAATGGATGCAGGATGATCTGCAGATGCAAGATATAGAAAGGATGGATACAAACTATGAATGAATGGATGAACAACCCCCTGTTACATGATATTGACCCGGTCAAGCTGGACTTGATCCAGAAGGCGGCCGCCCAGGTTTCCGGAAAATCCGGGAAGGAGCTTGCCCCCGTCATGCTGGCTCTGATCACCAGCGCCAACCGGCAGAAGATCCAGTTTTCCCAGGAGGAGATCAGCCTGATCCTGGGTATCCTCAAAGAAGGAAAATCAAAAGAAGAACAGGCCCAGATCGACCGGACAATCCAGATGGTCACCTCCCTGATCCAAAAGAATACGAAATGAAGCCTGGTTTTTCCAAGCCCGACGGTATATAATGGAATGCAGCCGATGTGCCGCGGACAAAACGCGTTTCTGCCCTCAGGCGCACCGGCCAAAACCGCTTGGAATAAAAGGAGGACCGATACCATGAAGAACATCCGACTGACCCTGGAATACGACGGGACCCGCTATCAGGGCTGGCAGTATCCAGGAATTAAAACGCCTTCCGATACCATTTCCGGCAGGATCAAAAGCACCCTCTGCCGGATGACCGGAGAAGAGATTGAGCTTTTCTGCGCCGCGCGCACGGAGCCGGGCGTCCATGCCTCCTGCCAGACCGCAGGCTTTTTGACGTCCTCCCCTCTCTCCCCGCAGGAGATCGGGCGTATGCTGAATCAATACCTTCCCCAGGATATCGCCGTCCTCCAGGCAGAGGAGGCTCCAGAGCGTTTCCACGCTTCCCTGAACTGCCTTTCTCAGACCTACATATACCGGGTCTGTACCGGAACCGTACCGGACGTATTCCGCAGAAAATATATGTACCATCTCCCCCGGACTCTGGACATCCCCGCCATGCAAAAGGCGGCTTCCAGTCTCCTCGGAACCCATGATTTCCGCTGCTTCTCTTTCGGAAAAACGAAGAAACGCAGTGAACGGGAAATCCGGCGCGCAGAGATCATCTCTCCAGGGGAGGGGGAATTCTGCATCGTCCTGGAAGCCTCCTCCTTCCTCCGCCAGATGCCCCGGCTGATCGCGGGCACCCTGCTGGAGATCGGGCTTGGCCTAAAAAAGGCCGAATGTATCCCCGCCATTTTATCCGGCCAGGAGCCGGCCGGAGCGCCTGCCCCCGCGCGGGGACTCTGCCTGACCGGCACCCACTATGCCTGAGCCCTTATATTCCATGGTCAGGTCATTTGCAGCACCCACACGCTTTGTACTTGTCAGATCATCCATGCCCGGGCCCCATGATAGGCAATGAAGCTCACAATCCACGCGGCGGCTGTCTGGAACAGCACAAACGCCGCCGTCAGCTTTTTACTCTCCGTCTCCCTTCTGATGGCCGCGATGGCTGCCGTGCAGGGCACATACAGGAGGCAGAAGGTCATCAGGGCGCAGGCATTGGGTATGCCGAACCCCATCTCCCCAAGCGCACGCGCAAAGTCCGCCATCCCGCCGGCCGCGGTGATATTCTGAATCCCAAAGAGCACGCCGCAGCTCGATACCACCACTTCCTTCGCCGCGATTCCCGAGATCAGTGCTACGATGATCTGCCAGTACCCCAGTCCCACCGGCTCAAATACCGGCGCCGCCTGTCTGCCGATTGCAGCCCCGAAGCTCCGGCTCATATCCGTCACATAGCCCTCTGCTCCGAAATTCAGGATCAGCCACATCACAATGGATGCAAGGAAGATCACGGTTCCCGCCTTTGATAGATAGTCCTTCACCTTCTCCCAGACATACAGCATAATGGACCTGGCATCCGGCGCCTTATAGTCCGGCAGTTCGATCAGCAGCATATGGTCCGTCCCGCTGGAATCCAGTTTAAAAAGAACCCAGGCCGTGACGCCTGCCGTCAAGATCCCGGTCAGATACATGGAATAACACGCCGCCATGGCGTATTTTCCGAAAAACATGGAGGAAAACAATACATACACCGGAAGCCTAGCGCTGCAGGACATAAAGGGCGTGATCAATATGGTCTTCAGCCTGTCCCTCCGATTCTCCAGCGTCCGCGAGGCCATAATGGCAGGAACCGAGCAGCCGAATCCCAAAAGCAGCGGAAGAAACGCCTTTCCGGAGAGTCCCACCCGGCTCATCAGGTCGTCCATGACAAACGCGGCTCTCGCCATATATCCGCTGTCTTCAAGATACCCAAGGGCAAGGAAGAGGATAAAAATGTTGGGAAGAAAGGTCAGAATCCCTCCCACACCGGAAATGATCCCGTCCACGATCAGCGACTGCAGCATGGGACTGACCTTCCATGTCTCCAATAGAAACCCGGTCTCCCTCGAAACCAGCTCCAACGCCGTCTCAAAATATCCTTTCAGCCATCCGCCCACCGCAAAGGTGAGGAAAAATACCATTGCCATGATCCCCAGAAAAATCGGAAGCCCCAGCCATTTTCCGGTCAGATATCTGTCCATCCGATCCGTCCGGTCCGGCTGTCCGTGCTCTGCTTCCAGCCCCGTTTTCGGCGCTGCTGCCATATCTTTTTCTCTTCCCTTCACAACCTGCAGCATGATATCCTCAATCACAGGGTAGTTCCCCTCCGCCGATGCGTTTTCCGCTCTCTGTGGGGCGTGGTTCTTTCTTACAGGCGGGGAAGGCGTCTCATATTCCTGATAACAGGACATGGCATAGAACAGCATGTCCAGCCCTGTTCGCTCCCTTGCGGATATGGCGACGCAGGGAATCCCAAGCAGCCTTGACAGAAGCAGCAGGTCGATCTCCAGCCCACGCTCTCTTACCAGATCCATCATATTCAGCGCCAGCACCACCGGCTTTCCCAATTCCAGAAGCTGCAGCGTCAGATACAGGTTCCTCTCCAGGGAGGACGCATCCGCCACGTCCACCACCACATCCACCGCGCCGCTTTGGATAAATTCTTTTGACACCTGTTCCTCCATGGTATAGGAAGCCAGGCTGTAAACGCCCGGAAGGTCTGTCAGCCGAAACTCCCGCCCCTGCCAGGCCGCCTGCCCTTCTTTCTTTTCCACCGTCACGCCGGGCCAGTTGGCCACTTTTAAGTTGGCCCCGGTACAGGCGTTAAACAGGGTTGTCTTCCCGCAGTTCGGATTTCCGATCAGCCCTGCCCGGATCACTTTCTGTCCCGTCAAGCTGATTCCTCCCATCGCACCGGCTCCTTCCATCGCTCCGACTCCTCCCATCACGCTATTGCACCGCCTCCCTGATCAGAATCCGGTCGGCGATCTTCCTGCCAAGTGCAAACCGGGTTCCCCGGAATTTGACGATCACGGCCCCCTCTTTCTGATTGTTCAGAATCTCGACCCTTGTCCCCTTTGTAAGCCCCAAAGCCCCCATCCGGCGCTCCAGCCCCGGCTCCAGATGCATGTCCTCCACCTCGTAGACATGGTGGTCCCTCCCCTCCTTGAGCCGCATCTTCATCCCTCCTCCGCTGAGATTTTCCGATCCTGCAGATCTCTTTCCTATATAAAATATATTTCCGAAATGAAAAAATATGAAAAAAATGTTACGGTTCACAGCTTTTATCTGGCTGTGAACCGCAACAAAAAATTGGTAACTTTTCCTGATATAATTTTTCCGGGCAATGCGAAAAGAATCGTCAGCTTTCCTCTGCCGTACGCCCGTACATCTTCGTCATCCGGTAGATTTCCTTTGTCAGAGCTTCCGTGATCTGGCCTTTTTTCAGTCTCCACACCCAGTTGTTGCCCAGTGTGGACGGTATGTTGATCCTTGCCTTCTCGTCCAGGCAGAGGAAATCCTGGATCGGAATGATGCACAGATCCGCAACGCTTCCCATTGCCATGGCAATGAAATCCCAGGACAGGGTGTCTTCATCCAGCGCCGGCTTGCGCAGATATTCCTTCGCAAAATCTCTGCACGCCTTGTCCACGTTGTGATACCAGCCCCGCGTCGTGTCGTTGTCATGGGTTCCTGTATAAACCACACAGTTCGGGATATATGTATGGGGCAGATAATTCGCCGCCTCCCGGGAGTCAAACGCAAACTGGATCACCTTCATTCCCGGAAAACCGGTGTCCTTTAAAAGCTTAAGCACCGTATCCGTCAGATATCCCAGATCCTCGGCAATGATGTCCAGCTTTCCAAGCTTCTTCTCAATGGCCTGGAACAGCTCGATACCCGGTCCCGGCTTCCAGCAGCCGTTCACCGCCGTCTCGTCCCCGTAGGGGATGGTATAATATTCGTCAAATCCCCGGAAATGGTCGATCCGAACCTTGTCATAGAGCTTGAAGCTGTATGCGATCCGCTTCGCCCACCACTCATAGTCTGTTTTCTTATGGTAATCCCAGTCATACAGAGGATTGCCCCACAACTGCCCTGTTGCGGAAAATGCATCCGGCGGACAGCCGGCAACCGCGATGGGCAGGTTTTCCCCGTCGAACTGGAACAGCTCCGGATTGGCCCAGGTATCGGCGCTGTCAAACGCCACATAGATGGGAATGTCCCCGATGATCTGCACCCCCTGCCGGTTTGCATACGCATGCAGCTTCTTCCACTGGCGGTCAAACTCAAACTGCTGGAAGCGGTAAAAATCGATCTCTTCCTTCAGCTCTTCCTTTGCCTTCTCCAGCGCCTTCGGGTCACGGTCGCGGTATTCTTTGGGCCATTCGATCCAGCTCTTTCCGCCCTGCCAGTCCTTGATCGCCATATACAGGCAGTATTCCGTCAGCCAGTCCTTATTTGTTTCTAAAAATTCTCTGTATTCGTCGTTCTTCTTAAACCGGTGGAACGCTTTGCGCAGCACCTTGAACCGTCCGAAATACAGCGCCTCATAGTCAATTCGGTCCTTCTGGTCTCCAAAATTCTGGGACTTGCACTCCGCTTTGGTCAGAAGCCCTTCTTTTCTCAGTGTTTTCAGATCGATAAAATATGGATTCCCTGCAAATGTCGAAAAAGACTGGTAAGGAGAATCTCCGTAGCCGGTAGGTCCCAACGGCAGGATCTGCCACTTGCTCTGCCCGGCCTCCTTCAGTTGGTCTACAAATTCATAGGCTTCCTTGGAAAAACAGCCGATCCCATATTTGGAAGGCAATGCAAAAATCGGAAGCAAGATTCCACTTTCTCTCATACAGGTTTTCCTCCTATTTCTCTGTCTGTTCCGTATCCGTATTTTCCTCTGACAAAGCGCCGCATTGTGCACTCTCACAGTCTGCCGCCCTGCCGTCTCCGGAAACGCTGCCCTCTGCGGCTTCCCCGGACGCGCTTCCATCCAAAGCTGCCGCACAAAGGTCTCCCTCGGGGGAGGTTTGGCATGTTTCATGGGCATCTGTCTTTAATCTCCAGATATCCCGGTTGTACTCTTCGATGGTTCTGTCCGATGAAAAATATCCCGCCCTGGCGATATTGACCAGCATCTTCTTCGCCCATGCCGTCCGGTCCTCATAGGCTCTCAGCGCCTCTTCCTTCTTCTTCGTGTATGCCTTGAAGTCCAGAAGGGTCATGAACCAGTCTTTATTCAGGAGTTCGTTCTGCAGCCTTCTCAGGTTCTCCTCCTGCCCGATCTCCAGCATCTTCTCACAGGTGATAAAGTCGATGGCCGCTTTGATATCCGGGTCTTTCTCGTAATAGCTTCTGGATACATAATCCGCATGGTCATAATGCTTGATGACCTCGTCGCTCTCTGCGCCGAACACAAAGATATTGTCGTCTCCCACCAGCTCGTGGATCTCCACGTTTGCCCCGTCCTCGGTTCCCAGAGTCACCGCGCCGTTGAGCATGAACTTCATATTGCCGGTTCCGCTGGCTTCCTTGGAGGCCAGGGAAATCTGCTCGGAAATGTCGCATGCGGGGATCAGCTTTTCCGCTTTTGACACATTGTAATTTTCCACCATCACGACTTTCATGTACGGGCTCACATCCGGGTCCTGGTTCACAATCTCCTGGAGACAGAGGATCAGGTGGATGATATCCTTCGCGATCACATAGGCCGGAGCCGCCTTTGCCCCGAAGATCACCGTAATCGGGGTGTTGGGCTTTTTGCCTGCCTTGATCTCCAGATATTTGTGGATCACGTAGAGGGCGTTCATCTGCTGCCGCTTATACTCGTGAAGCCGCTTGATCTGGATATCGAAAATGGAATTGGGGTCCACCTCAATTCCCTGGGACACTTTCAGATAGTCGCAGAGTACCTTTTTATTTTCATTCTTGATCTCCAGAAGGCTTGCCAGAAGCTTCTGGTCATTCTCAAATTCCAAAAGCTTTTCCAGTTCTTTGGCGTCCTTCTTGTATCCGGTCCCGATCTGCTCATCCAAAAGCCTGGTCAGCAGAGGATTGCAGTACAGAAGCCAGCGGCGGAAGGTGATGCCGTTTGTCTTATTGTTGAACTTCTCCGGATAAATCCTGTAGAAGCTGTGCAGCTCATTTTCCTTCAGGATCTCGGTATGCAGGGCAGCCACGCCGTTTACACTGAATCCGTAATGGATGTCGATATGGGCCATATGCACCACGTCCCCATGGTCGATGATGGCAACGCTCTCATCCGAATATTCATTCACTTTTTCCGAGTACTCCTCTGAAAACTTCCTGCTGACGGAATGCTTGCTGATCACCGTATATTTTCTTCTCACCTTGTCGTCCAGGATCTCAATGATGGGCACAAGCTGGGGAACCACCTTTTTCAGGTAGGCCATGGGCCATTTTTCCAGCGCTTCCGCCAGAATCGTGTGGTTTGTGTAGGCGCAGGTCCTGGAAACCACATCGATGGCTTCGTCCATGTCCAGCCCCCGTGCGTTCAGAAGCCGGATCAGCTCCGGAATCACCATGGTGGGATGGGTATCATTGATCTGGATCACCGCGTAGTCCGGCAGGTCATAGAGGTTGCTGCCCCGCTCCACGCATTCGTCCAGAATAAGCTGCGCCCCGTTGCTGACCATAAAATACTGCTGATAGATCCTAAGCAGACGCCCGTTGTCGTCGCTGTCGTCCGGGTAAAGGAACAGCGTCAGGTTCTTTGCAATGTCTTCTTTGTCAAAGCTGATCCCGTCCTGGACGATGGTCTCATCCACGCTGTCCACGTCGAAAAGGTGCAGCTTATTGGTTCTGTTTTCATAGCCTGTCACTTCGATATCGTACATTCTGGACTTTAACGTCAGCCCTCGGAAAGAAACCGGATATGAAACATCGGTCTTTATCAGCCAGCTCTTTTCCTCGATCCAGGGATTCGGAGTCTCTTTTTGCAGTCCGTTTTCAAATTCCTGCTTAAACAGTCCGAAATGGTAGTTCAGTCCGATCCCGTCTCCGCACATCCCCAGTGTGGCGATGGAATCCAAGAAGCAGGCCGCCAGACGGCCCAGTCCGCCGTTTCCAAGGGACGGCTCGGGCTCCAGCTCCTCGATCTCACAGATGTCCTTTCCGTGGGACGCCAGGATCTCCCGCACCTCCTCGTAGATTCCCAGATTGATCATGTTGTTGGATAAAAGCTTTCCGATCAAAAACTCTGCGGAAATGTAATAGATCTTTTTCTTTTCCTGAGGCGCTTCCTTCTCCACGGCCAGCTCCTGTACCATCTGAAGAAGCGCGCCGTAGAGCTCTTCATTTGACGACTCCGCAATTCCCTTTCCAAGATGCTTTAGCAATGTTTCCTGTACGCTCATAGTCTGCTTTCATTCCTCTCTTTCATAAAAAATCTTTTCTGCGTTTAGAAACTGCCGGAAAATTTCCATACAGTTCCTTACCCCTGCTTTCCGATATAATACAGTTCGATGGGGTCGATGGGATCGATGGGGTTTTCCTGCTCCATCTTCGCGTTGCGCCCGTGACGGCGCAGGAGCTCTCCGCCTTTGTTGTAAAACCAGAAGGAGTAGGTCAGGATCAGCTTCACCTTGCCCATCTTTTCCTTGGTTGTCTTGTTGTAATGGTTTCCCCCGGTCTCAAAGGCCGTTTTCTTATGGATCATGGAGATCAGCTCCGTCTCGCAGGTCACCGGCTCCGGAAGGATTGTATAGGCCCTGCCCACGCAGTCCGGCTTGTGGGCGTCGCTTCCGCCCACCCTGACCTTGCCGTACTTTTTGGCCAGCTTCATGGCGTTCTCGTTGGATTCTTCCGACTCACAGCAGTTGAACGACTCCACAAAATCAAACCGCTTCATCAATTCCGGCGATCTGCGGTAACGCTTTGTATTGGCAAAGCTCAGGTACTTCTCCCCGCATGGATGGGCCGGCCCAAGCACGCCGCCGTTGCGGTGCACAAAATCAATCAGGACGGATACCCGCATCCCGCGTAGCTCCAGCAGCCGCATCTTCACCCCTTCCGGCATGATGACCAGTATATGTCCCGCATCCCTGGTGTCGTACTCGATCCCCTTCAATACGACAAAATCCGTATGCCGCTTTCCCTTGATATGGTTTTTCCAGTAGCGGTACCCTTTGTAGGTATTGTGGTCCGTGATCACCATTCCCTGAAACCCTTTTGCCTTGAGGAGCATGATGTACTCCTCCACACTGACCTTACTGTCCAGAGAGCCTTCTTTTACATGGCAATGCATATCAATCTTCATTCATATATCATCTCCTTAACATTGCTGGTATAGTGTGCCCCTTCTTATCTTACGGTGTATCTTATTTCTTATTCTTCTTTGTCACGGTTTTTTTCTTTTTCTGGTTCTTTCCTGCCGCCCCCTTTTTTGCCGCAGCCGGCTTTTTATCCAGATCATCGATCATGGCGCGGGCCTTTTCCACTTCATTTGCAGTAGAATGCTGTTCCCGGATCTTTTTCGCATTCTCCAGAGTCCGTTTTTTCCGCTTTCCGGATTCCATCAAAAGCTGCACGCCGATCCCCGCCACAACCAGCACGGCAATCACCACGATCCGAATGATCTCTTTGTCAAACGGCAGGAATGAGTAGATCCCTGTGCCGGCGCTCATGCCGCCGTTGATCCCTGTGATGATGATAATGATCAGTTCCGCAAAGCGGATCGTAAACAGTGCCACAACCAGGCCAATGCCCAGGCATGCCAGGCCTAGCTTCCAGTCCTTTGGCTGCAGGAAGATGAACGCGAAGGAGCTTCCCGCGATCCAGGCAATCAGAAATACCCCTACATGGTAAAATACAGCCCCCAGAATCGCCAGCAGGATTCCCGCTGCCCCGCCGCAGATCAGGATCAGGTTCGGCTTGAGGCTGAAAGCGGCGCCTGCTCCCACTCCGATTCCAAAGCCAAGCCCCAGTCCCAGAAGGGCCGCCCACACCCGGATAAGCTTGAGTCCCAGAAAGCACCATAACAGCCCGATCACAATGGAGACCACCGTTGCAATCATCAGTGTATTCTTCACCGGACCGCCCATCCCGTCCAGATTCTTGAGTATCGCTTCATAGTCCATTTCCTGCATACTGCTCATCAGATTGTTCACGTCCATTTCTCTTACTCCTTGTCCCTTATTATATTTTCTCGCCAGTACTTTACCGTTGAAGTTCTTCTATGGTTATTCTACCAATTTTTGCTGTATTATACAAGAAAAAATTCTGAGGACGTTGACATTTTCGGCAACATTCATTAGAATATTGCGTATACTTTGCTGCGGACTTTTTCAGCCGTTCAAGGCAGAGATAACATATTAGCAAAGGAGTTTATACATATGGAGCATTTAATCATTCCTGACGGGTACCGTTCTCCGCTGACAATCCGGGAGACCGAGGTAGCCATCAAGGAAGTCAAGGATCATTTTGAACGCGCCCTGGCAAAGTCACTTCACCTGACCCGTGTCTCGGCGCCCCTGTTTGTCCGGCCGGAATCCGGTCTCAACGATAACCTGAACGGGGTGGAGCGCCCGGTCTCTTTCGGCATCAGGGAACAGGACGAGGCGGAGGCGGAGATCGTACATTCTCTTGCCAAGTGGAAGCGCCATGCCTTAAAGCACTATGGTTTTCATTCCGGCGAGGGGCTCTATACTGACATGAGCGCCATCCGGCGGGATGAAGACACGGACAATATCCATTCTTTATATGTAGATCAATGGGACTGGGAGAAGGTCATTTCCAGAGAAGAGCGGAATATGGAGACGTTGGAATATACGGTGCGCAAGGTATTCAGCGCGCTCAAGGAGACTGAAGATTTTATCTCCAGACGGTACAATTACATTCAGCCCCTGCTTCCGGAGGATATCTTCTTTATCACCTCCCAGGAGCTGGAGGATATGTATCCGGATTGTACCCCGAAGGAGCGTGAGAACCGGATCACAAAGGTGAAAAAAGCGGTCTTTGTTTCCCAGATCGGGAAGGTACTCTCCTCCGGCCAGAAGCATGACGGCCGTGCGCCGGACTATGACGACTGGGAGCTGAATGGAGATATCCTGGTCTGGTATCCTGTGCTGAATATGGGGCTGGAGATCTCCTCCATGGGAATCCGGGTGGACGAGGAGTCTCTGTCCAGACAGTTAAAGCTGGCCGGATGTGAAGAACGGGCCGGCCTGCCCTTCCAGAAGGCGCTGCTGAACCGGGAACTGCCCTATACCATCGGCGGCGGCATCGGCCAGTCCAGAATCTGTATGTACTATCTGCGCAAAGCCCATATCGGGGAAGTGCAGGCGTCGATCTGGCCCGAAAATGTATTGAGTACGGCCAGGGAGCAGGGGATTCAATTGTTATAGCGGGTCTTTGACCCTTGCGGCAGCCGCCGAATATCCATGCAGGCATCAGTGCCTGCATTTTTTTATAAAATCCCCAGCCCTTCCAGCAGGATCTTGGCCCCGATCAGAATCAGGATCACGCCGCCCAGCAGTTCCGCCCTGGCCCTGTATTTTGTCCCGAATATACTTCCGATCTTCACTCCGATGGCTGAACAGACAAAGGTGACCACCCCGATAAAGCTCACGGCCGGGATGATGGATACTTTCAGAAACGCAAGCGTCACCCCCACGGCAAGCGCATCGATGCTTGTCGCGACGGCAAGCAGGAGCATGGACTGGACGGACATGGAATCATCAATCTGCTCTTCTCCCCCAAAGGATTCTTTCACCATCTTCCCTCCGATGATCAGCAGAAGTATGAATGCGATCCAGTGGTCATACTCTGTGATCGCGTCGGTAAAAAATTTCCCCAGATAGTATCCGATCAGCGGCATCAGCGCCTGAAAGCCCCCAAACCAGGCCCCTGCTATGAACATGTGCTTCCTGCCGATCTTTCCCAGCGACAGCCCTTTACAGACCGATACCGCAAATGCATCCATTGAAAGTCCCACAGCCAGTACAAAAAGTTCAAAAATTCCCATTTTTCCTCTTCCTTTCTCTCTATCATTCGAAGATATTTCTTTACCACAAAATTAAGACTCACGGGCAGCTATCATATGTACAAAGCTGTCCATGAGTCTCATCGTTTCAAGTATCACCGGGAGCGCTTCTTGGCTCCATTATGTCGATCATACTGCATATACTATGCCGATTACTCCCTCCTGGAAATTGATGACATTGTAACATGTCCGCAGAGATTAATCAAGTAGGGAATTGTTTATTTTCCTGCAATCCCCATAATTTTAATATAGTCTTCGGTTTTATCCCGCATGATATGGAATCCCTGCTCCAACTCATCCATTGGGAATCTGTGGGTGATCAGACAGGAAGGGCTGACCCTTTTTTGGGCCAGGCGTTCCAGCACGTACTGCCAGTCATCCGGCGGGCAGTTTTCGCCTGCATCCTGGATATACCGCCTCTCTTCATCCGAAACTCCCTGTTTTGAAAGCCTCTGTTTTGTCAGGGATGCATCTTCCATCCTCTCCGCCATTCGAATCGAGGGCTCTGTTTCCGGAAATGAAAACGACGAATTCCACGTGCCGGTCACTGTCAGCTGATTTCTCAGGATCTTCCAGTATACGGCTTTTTCCAGATTCATATCGGAAAACGGATTTCCCACCAGCATCACTCTGCCCCCCGGTGCGGTGTGATCAACGGCCCATGTCAAAGTCTCATTTTTTCCTACGCATTCGAAAAATACGTCCGCCCCGGCGCCCTCTGTCCGTTCTCTCAGCCATTGGCCCGGGTTCTGTTCTCTGCTGTCGCACCAGGCGTCGCCGGGCAGTCCCAGCTTCTCCAGCATCTGTTTTTGGAAACCTTTGTTGCCGATGGCCAGGATATTTTTCACTCCTGCCTCCTGCAGGAACATGATCAACAGAAGCCCGATCGTACCAAGCCCGCATACTGCTACGATATCTGCCGGATCCGGCGCGGCCCGCCTCATGGCATGGACCGCTACTGCCATGGGTTCCAGCATGGCGGCCTCTGCAAACGTCACGTTATCTGGCAGTATGATCAGATTCTCCGCCGGAACTGCGGCATATTCCGCAAAACCGCCGTCTGTGCGGGAGCCCAGATAGCTGTAATGCCTGCACATCTCATACTGCTCCTTCCGGCAGGGTCCGCAGGCTCTGCATGGAATCAGCGGGAAAATCCCCACACGCTTCCCGATCCATCCGGGATCTACTGCTTTTCCCGCTTTTGCCACAACTCCGGAAAATTCATGTCCCGGGATCAGCGGAAAGGAATACGTGCCGTTCTGGTAGACCCTGGGGATGTCAGAACCACAGATTCCGGCCGCTTTCACCTCAACCAGCACTTCGCCGTCATGAAGGACCGGTTCCTCTATATTATCCAATCTGAAATCATTGATATCATGCAGCACCCATGCTTTCATGCGTCCTTCTCCCCTCTATAATTTACTTTTTCAGATTTTTCAAAAAGGCATCTGCCAGCTCCGGCCAGACAGTCACCTCAGGTTCCGGCGCCGGCACCCTTTCCGCATGCCGCTTTTCCTGTTCTTCCCATTCCGCCTGAACCCTTTCCGGTACGGTAACTTCCCCGGACTTCACCTTCCGCATCACACAGACCAGCTGTTCCTCCGTATACGGGCTCATATGCACTCCGTTGGCCCAGTCCTCATCTGCCAGGGACAGCCCGTGTATTCCTCTGGTGAACATATGGAACGCGCAGGGAACTCCGTTTTCCCGGCATGCCCTGACATACATCTCACTGTTCTCCACCGGCACTGTCTCATCCGTTGCAGTGGCCCACAAAAAACAGGGCGGTGTATTTTCCGTCACCTGCTTTTCCAGAGACATGTATTCCAGTTCGTCTGGAGACGCGTCCTCTCCCAGCAGTGCAATAAAGGAACCTTTATGTGCCTTTTCCCCGGAGGTGATCACCGGGTAATTCAGGAACGCAGAATCCGGCCGATTTGATATACCGCTGTATTCAGCCGAATCGTCCTGGATGTCCTCATAATGTACACACAGGCTGCCGCAGAGATGCCCTCCTGCAGAAAATCCGCAGACGGTCAGCTCATCCCCGATCACGCCAAATGCATCCTCATTCTTTCGGATATAGCGGACTGCCCGTGAGATATCCTTCAGTGGCTGAAGCTTTAACGGAACCGACTGGAGAAAATTGACGGTATACGTCAGCACAAAGGTCTGATACCCTTTCTCATAGAATTTCCGCGCCACCAGCTCCCCCTCTGACGGTGAGACCACGCAGTAGGCCCCTCCTGGCACGACCAGGATACATGGCCGTTTTACATCATCCTCATGGATATAGGAGGTGATATTCGGCACAAATCCAAAGGCATGGTCATAGGAATATTCTCCCGGTTCCCAGATTTTGTACGATTCTGTTTTCATGTTCTGCTTCCTCCGTATCTATATTTTGCTGTTAAAAGATTCTTGCGCCATTTTTCATTGCTTCTCGAAACCTTTCCGCTTCAATTGTAACCAAAAGCGTACACATTGTCAATTCGGATTACATACAGCTTTTCTGCATACGATGGTATAAGTTACTGGAGCACCCAAAGGGTATGAACAGTAAATATGAATAAAAAAGATCCCGGCATCCATCATTTACCGGATGCCGGGATCTTTTTTATTCATATTTACTGTTCACACTTTAGAACCTGTCCTTCAGGTTCCCCTCTTTTATCTCTTCTCAACTCTGTCTTAGTCTTCTCCGTAGAGCGTTACCAGCTTCTTCAGATAAGCATATCTTTCCATAGCTTCCTTCTCATTCTGTGCGAAGAGTTTTGCAGCCTTCTCCGGATTTGCTCTCTTCAATGCGTTGTAACGAACCTCTCCGTCAAGGAATGCCTGGTATTCTTCACCCTTTGGCTCCTTGCTGTCCAGAGTGAACTTGTTGCCTTCCGCAGCCGGATTGTACCGGAAGTTGTTCCAGTATCCGCACTCTACCGCAAGCTGTTCCTCTGTCTGAGCCTTGCTCATGCCCTTCTTGATACCATGGTTGATACACGGAGCATAAGCAATGATCAGTGACGGTCCCGGATAAGCCTCTGCCTCGGAGATTGCCTTGACAGTCTGGTTGAAGTCCGCACCCATGGCGATCTGTGCTACGTATACATAGCCATAGCTCATAGCGATGCCTGCCAGGTCTTTCTTCTTGGTTTCTTTTCCGCCTGCAGCGAACTGCGCGGTTGCACCGGTCTTAGTCGCCTTGGAGGACTGTCCGCCTGTGTTGGAGTAAACTTCAGTATCAAATACCATCACGTTGATGTCTTTTCCGCTTGCAAGCACGTGGTCAACACCGCCGAATCCGATATCGTAAGCCCATCCGTCACCGCCGAATACCCACTGGGATTTCTTTGCAAGGAAATCCTTTTCCTTGAGCAGTTCTGCCCTCTCAGCACATCCGCAGTCACATGCTTCCAGAGCAGCCACCAGCTTGTCTGTTGCAGCGCCGTTTTCCGCTCCAATGTTGAAGGTATCCAGATATTCCTTTGCAGCAGCCTTCACGTCAGCGTTGTCTCCGCTTTCCGCCAGCTTCTCCACTTTTACTTTCAGACGGTCTCTGATGGTATTCTGAGCGAGCAGCATACCGTAACCGAACTCTGCGTTATCCTCGAACAGGGAGTTGGACCATGCGGGTCCTCTTCCGTTGGCGTCTACGGTATATGGTGTAGACGGTGAAGAGTTGCCCCAGATGGAGGAACATCCTGTTGCATTTGCAATATACATTCTGTCACCGAACAGCTGTGTGATCAGTTTTGCGTAAGGTGTCTCGCCGCAGCCTGCACATGCGCCTGAGAATTCAAGCAATGGCTGTTTGAACTGGCTTCCCTTTACAGTAGCCGGTTTGAACTTCGCAACTACTTCCGGTTTTACAGGAATCTCTATACCAAAGTCGAAGCCCTTCTGTACGGTCTCCACATTTGCTTCCATGTTTTCCATAACCAGAGCCTTCTCGCCCTTCTTGCCCGGACATACATTCGCACAGGAACCGCATCCCGTACAGTCAAGGCCGGATACGGTGATGGCAAACTTCATCTCCGGCATACCGGTCATAGGCAGTACAGCCTGTCCTTCCGGAACCTTTGCAGCCTCTTCCTCTGTCAGTGCCACCGGACGGATAACAGCGTGCGGACATACGTATGCACAGCGGTTACACTGGATACAGTTCTCCGGCTTCCAGATCGGGATATCTACCGCGATACCGCGCTTCTCGTATGCGGAGGAACCTGACGGGGTAGAGCCGTCTACATAATCCTTGAACGCGGATACCGGGAGGGAATTTCCTTCCTGTGCATTCACCTTCGCCTGGATATTCTTTACAAAATCAACCACGTCTTTTCTTCCGTCTTCGCTTACATGCGGAACGGTCAGACCTTCGTCAGCAGCGTCCTTCCAGCTGTCCGGAACTGTTACTTCTACAACCTGCTTCGCGCCTGCGTCGATGGCGTCATAGTTCATCTGAACGATCTTGTCGCCCTTTCTTCCGTAGGTCGCCTTTGCAGCCTTCTTCATCAGGTCGATGGCTTCCTCTTCCGGAATGATCGCTGCCAGCTTGAAGAATGCAGACTGCAGCACGGTATTGATACGTCCGCCGAGTCCGATCTCCTTACCGATCTTGATACCGTCGATGGTATAGAACTTGATGCCGTGGTTTGCGATAAATGCCTTCACCTGTCCCGGAAGATGCTTGTCCAGTCCTTCTGCGTCCCATGGGCAGTTCAGAAGGAAGGTACCGCCGTCTACCAGCTCCTGTACCATGTTGTACTTGTCAATATAAGACGGATTGTGGCATGCAACAAAGTTCGCCTGACGGATCAGGTAGGTGGACTTGATCGGGGATTTACCAAAACGCAGGTGGGACATGGTCACGCCGCCTGACTTCTTGGAATCATAATCAAAGTACGCCTGTGCATACATATCCGTGTTGTCGCCGATGATCTTGATGGAGTTCTTGTTCGCTCCAACCGTACCGTCTGCGCCCAGTCCCCAGAACTTGCAGTTGATGGTTCCTTCCGGTGTGGTAACCAGCGGAGCGCCTGCATCCAGAGACAGGTTGGTCACATCGTCTTCGATACCGATGGTGAACAGCTTCTTCTCTGTATTCTTCAATACGGCTACGATCTGTGCCGGTGTGGTATCCTTTGAACCCAGTCCGTAACGTCCGGAAAGTACCGGAACCGCGTCGAACTTCGTGCCCTTCAATGCCGCAACAACATCCAGGTACAGAGGCTCGCCCAGAGCGCCCGGCTCTTTTGTCCTGTCAAGGACGGAGATGGTCTTCACGGAATCCGGAATCGCATCAATCAGTGCCTGTGCGGAGAACGGTCTGTAAAGACGTACCTTTACGACACCCACCTTCTCGCCTGCCGCAAGCAGATAGTCAATGGTCTCCTCAATGGTGTCGCATACGGAACCCATTGCAACGATCACGCGCTCTGCGTCCGGCGCACCATAGTAGTTGAACAGCTTATAATCTGTACCGATCTTCGCGTTCACCTTGTCCATATAATCCTGAACGATTCCCGGAAGGGCATCATAGTATGGATTGCATGCTTCTCTTGCCTGGAAGAAGATATCCGGGTTCTGAGCGGAACCTCTCTGGCATGGGTGGTTCGGGTTCAGCGCATGAGCACGGAACTCGTCGATTGCGTCCATATTTACCAGGTCTTTTAAGTCTTCGTAATCCCAGGTTTCGATTTTCTGGATCTCGTGGGAAGTTCTGAATCCGTCGAAGAAGTTGATAAACGGAATCTTGCCTTCAAGAGCTGCGCAATGAGCAACCGCTGTCAAGTCCATTACTTCCTGTACGCTGGATTCACAGAGCATAGCCGCGCCTGTCTGGCGGCATGCATATACGTCGGAATGATCTCCGAAGATGGAGAGCGCGTGGCTCGCGATCGCACGGGCGGATACGTTGAACACGCCTGGCAGCTGCTCGCCTGCTACTTTATATAAGTTAGGAATCATCAGAAGTAATCCCTGTGATGCTGTAAATGTTGTAGTCAATGCTCCTGCGGATAAGGAACCGTGTACAGCCCCGGCTGCACCTGCCTCGGACTGCATCTCTGTCACCTGTACGGTCTGTCCGAAGATATTCTCTCTTCCCTCGGTTGCCCACTCGTCAACATGCTCGGGCATAACAGATGATGGGGTGATGGGGTAGATCGCTGCAACCTCAGTATACGCGTAGGAAACATGAGCTGCGGCCTGATTACCATCCATGGTCTTCATTTTTCTTGCCATTGTTTGCTCCTCCTTAATTAGTACATTGTAAAATTTTTTAATTTTCACATGTGAGTTTATTATATCCCCAAAATTTGTAAAAGTCTATAGAAAGGATACGGATTTTTGTTTATTTTTGGGTACATTTCCGCTATGCGCTTGTATCCTGTCAATACAGCTTCGCACTGATATGCTTCGGCCGGAACCCTTTTCTCTCCAGCGCCTCCAGAATCCGGTGCTTATGCTCCGTCCCGAATGCCTCCATGGTGATGCGCAGTTCCACCGCCGCATTCCGGTTGGTGCTGACAAACTGGTTGTGCTCCAGCTTGATCACGTTGCCCTGTTCCTCCGCGATGGTGGCGGCCACCCGCACCAGCTCGCCCGGCTTGTCCGGAAGCAGGACGGATACGGAAAAGATCCGGTCTCTCTGGATCAGCCCGTGCTGTACGATGGAGGACATGGTGATCACGTCCATATTGCCTCCGCTTAAGACACAGACCACTTTTTTCCCCCTGCAGTCCAGCTGCTTCAATGCGGCCACGGACAAGAGGCCGGAGTTTTCCACCACCATCTTGTGGTTCTCCACCATATCCAGAAATGCCCCGATCAGCTCGTCGTCCTCCACCAGGAGCATATCGTCCACATTTTCTTTCACATAGGGGAATACATTCTTTCCCACGGCCTTTACGGCAGTACCGTCGGCGATCGTGTTGGCTGTTTCCAGTTCCACCACTTCCCCGGCTTCTAACGCCGCGCTCATGCTGGCCGCTTCGATGGGCTCCACACCCACCACCTTGATCTTCGGATTCAGCATTTTGGCCAGCGTGGACACCCCGCTGATCAGCCCGCCGCCGCCCACCGGGACAAGGATATAGTCTACCGTCGGCAATTCCTGCACAATCTCCATGGCAATGGTGCCCTGTCCGGTTGCCACGTCCAGGTCGTCGAAGGGGTGAACGAAGGTATACCCTTTTTCCTCGGCCAGTTTTGTAGCATACTCACAGGCATCGTCGTACACATCCCCGTACAGGATCACTTCCGCGCCGTAGCTCTTGGTCCGGTTCACCTTGATCAGCGGCGTCACCGTCGGCATGACAATCGTAGCCTTACAGCCAAACGCATTGGCCGCATAGGCCACACCCTGGGCATGGTTTCCGGCGGAGGCGGTGATCAGCCCCCGGCTCCGCTCCTCCTCAGTCAGCGTGCTGATCTTGTAGTAGGCTCCCCGCAGCTTGTAAGCCCCGGTGTGCTGCATATTTTCCGGCTTTAAGAACACCCGTCCGCCGGTCTGCTCGCTCAGATAATCGCTGTATACCAGCTTGGTGGAACTGGTGACCCGCTTCACCACTTCCGTGGCGTCTTCAAATTTTTCCAATGTCATCATTCTGGCATTCTCCTTTCTTTTCCGCTTAATCTTCCGTCTCTTTCTGCTCCTCCTTGTAGAACAAAGCGTTCACAAATTCATCCGCGTCAAATTTCTGCAGGTCGTCAATGGACTCTCCCACGCCGATATATTTCACCGGAATGCCCAGCTCCGCCTGGATTGCCACGGCGATTCCGCCTTTTGCGGTTCCGTCCATCTTGGTCAGGATCACGCCCGTAATGTCCGCCACTTCGTTAAATTCTTTTGCCTGAGCAAGGGCATTCTGCCCTGTGGTCGCGTCCAGTACCACCAGTGTCTCATGATAGGCTTCCGGGTACTCCCGCTCAATGACCCGGTAGATCTTTTTCAGCTCTTCCATCAGGTTCTTCTTATTGTGCAGCCGCCCCGCCGTATCGCACAGCAGGATATCCGCCTTTCTGGCCTTCGCGGCAGCCACCGCGTCAAATACCACCGAAGCAGGGTCCGCCCCTTCCTGGCCGCCGATCATATCCACCTGGGCGCGGTTCGCCCATTCCTTTAGCTGCTCGCCTGCTGCCGCGCGGAAGGTATCCGCCGCCGCCAGAACCACCTTTTTGCGCTCCGCCCGGAACTTCCCCGCCAGCTTCCCGATAGTGGTGGTCTTTCCCACGCCGTTGACGCCGATCACAAACACCACGGACTTCCGGTCCTCAAATTCATAGGCCGTCTCGCCCACGTCCATCTGCTCCTTGATGCTGTCGATCAGAAGCTGCCGGCATTCCATCGGTTCCTTGATGTGTCTCTCCCTGACCTTGGCCTTCAGATCTTCTATGATCTCTTCCGTCGTCCGGACTCCCAGGTCGCCCATGATCAGCGTCTCTTCCAGCTCCTCGTAAAAATCATCGTCGATCTTTGAAAAACCGTGGAAAATGCTGTCCATCCCGGACACGATATTGTCCCTGGTTTTCGTAAGGCCGGACACCAGCCGCTTAAAAAAACCCTGTTTCTCTTCTCCCATCGCATATACCTCCATCTTGTAACCAATTTGCACAGCAAATTGATTGCCTGCTTGCCCGCCATCTGCGAAGCAGATTTTAAATGCGGGCAATACCCGTATCATTTTTTAATCTGATTCTTCCTAAATATAATATCCGGCTTTTAGCCGCTTAAAACAATGCTATTTATCCAATTCATCCTCCAGAAGATCCACCGACACCAGCGTGGACACGCCCTTTTCCTGCATGGTGATCCCATACAGGCGGTCCGCCGCCGTCATAGTCCCTCTTCGGTGGGTGATCACGATAAACTGGGTATTCTCCGTCAGCTTGTGGAGATACTGGGCAAACCGCCCCACGTTGCTGTCGTCCAGAGCCGCCTCAATCTCGTCCAGCAGGCAAAAAGGCGACGGCTTCAAGTTCTGGATCGCGAACAGCAGGGAGATGGCTGTCAGCGCCTTTTCCCCACCGGAGAGCTGCATCATATTCTGCAGCTTCTTTCCCGGCGGCTGGGCGATGATCCGAATGCCTGCCTCCAGGATATCCTCATCCTCCATCAGCTCCAGGGTGCCCTTTCCTCCGCCGAACAACTGCTTAAATACCTGGTCAAATTCCGTGGAGATCAGCGCGAACTGCTCCTGGAACTGCTTTCGCATGGCAATGTCCAGCTCTTCGATGATCTTGATCAGCGTTTCCTCCGCCTCTGCCAGATCGTCGTGCTGGCCTTTGAGAAATTCATAGCGCTCCGAAACCTCTTTAAATTCTTCAATTGCGTTGACATTGACGTTGCCCAGCTTCTTGATCTCGGCTTTCAGGTTCTGAATCTGCCGCTTCATATATCCCAGGTCTGTCAGGTTCGGGTTGCGCAGCTCCCTGGCCCGGCGCAGCGTCAGCTCGTATTCCTCCCACATGTAATTGATGTGTTTCTCCGCAGCCTCGTCATAGGATTCCTTCCGGCTGTTCAGACGGAAGCACTCCTTGTCCAGCTCGGACATATGCTTTGACAAGTCCTCCCGTTTTCCCAAAAAGGTCTTGTGCTTCTGATTCAGCTCGTCCCGCTTTGCCACCTGGCTTTTGATCTCCGCCTGGATCTCGGCAAACAGTTCCCCGGAATTTTCGATGGTCTCGGTCAGCTCCCGGATCTTCTCTTCCTTCTCCTGGATTTCCCCGGACGCGTTTCCCTTGCTGATGTCTACCTCTTTTAACTCTTCCTCGAATTTTGCCGTTTCCTCTTCAATTCTGCTGATATTCTCCAGGATAAATACATTCTGCTGCTCCAGGCTTGCGTAGGAGAGATGCACTTCCTCGGATTTTTTAAGCTGTACGCCCTCCTGCTCCTTGTCCGCCTCCAGTGTCCTCTGAAGCCGTTCGATCTTCTCATTCAGTTCCTGCTCCAGGTTTTTAGACGTCTCCAGCTCCAACTGGATGGATTCCTCATTGTCCCGGATCTCCCCAAGACGCGCTTCCAGAGTCTCCTGCTCCGCCTGATACGTCCTGCGGCGCTCTGAAAGCTCCTTTCGCTTGCCCTGAACCTGCTCCATATTCATCTTGACCGTATTTTCCGCAATGGACGCCTTGCTGAGCCGGTGCTGGATCCGGTCGATCTCGTTGTAGCAGGCGCCCCGGTTCTGCTTGATCTCGTTGACCTCCCGCTCCATCTGGTCCATATCCCGCTTGAGCATGGCGACCGTCTCTTCAAACTCCTGGATCTCCCGCCGCCGGCTTAACAGGTTGCTGGAATTTTTGAACGCCCCTCCGGTCATGGCCCCGCCGGGATTGATCAGATCTCCTTCCAGCGTCACGAGACGTAAGGACTGGCGGTACTTTCTGGCGATGGCGATCCCGGTGTCGATGTGGTCCACCACGATGGTCCTGCCCAGAAGCTGGTCTGCCAGACCCTGAAAACGCTTCTCCACATGGACCAGCGTATTTGCCAGGCCGATTACCCCCTTCTCCTGCAGCGCCTTCTCATCCCGGATGCCGGCATTCCCATGCATGCTGGTGAGGGGAAGAAATGTGGCGCGGCCGAATTTATTGCTCTTTAGAAACTGGATCATCCTCTTGGCCGTTTCCTCCGTATCCGTCACCACGTTCTGGATACTGCCGCCTAAGGCGGTCTCAATGGCAATCTCATATTCCTTTTCCGCCTGGATGATATCCGCCACAACCCCAAGGAGCCCCGGCTCTTTGTCCCGGTTTGCCATCACCTTGCGGATGCTGTTCCCATAGCCGTCGTAGCGCTCGGTAATATTTTTCAGAGATTCCAGCCGGGAAGATTCCCTGTGGTAGGCGGTCTGGCCGAGACGCAGCTTTTCCTGCTTCTCGTTGAGCTCTGTCTGATACGTCTCGATCTTCTGCTCCGTATCCTGGATCTGCCCGGAAAATTCCGCGATCTCCTTCCTGACCCCTGCAAGCTCCGCTTCATAGGCGGCCATGACCTGCTGCTGTTTTTCGCCCTCTCCCAGCGTCTCCAAAAGGAGCCTGTCCAGCTCTGCCTTGCGGACCCGGATCTGTTCCTGGGTGGTATCGTAATGCTGAATCTTGGCCCGGGTAGAGGCACGGTTGTCCAGAAGCTCCATGATCTCCTGCTTGCTGGACTCCACCTCCGCCGTCTGTCCGGCAATCCGGCTCTGCACCGCAACCAGGGCTTCCTTCGCCTCCTGATCCTGTCTGGCCACCTCCAGCAGCCTGCCCCGGACTTCCTCCTGTTCCCTGGAGAGTTCCTTCATCTGGCCCTGCCTGGCCTCAATCTCGATGCGGATGGTATGGAGACGGTTGTCATAGTGCTCGTCGTTCATCCGAACCGTGTTGATCTGCTCCTTTAAGACATTGATCTGGCCTTCCAGCTGCTGCTTTAACAGGGTGGTCTCGTTGAGCTGGCTTTTGGCCTTCTCAATCGAAAAATCAATGGCGTCCACCTCTTCCTCAATGGCGTCATACTCGGCCTTCATCTCTTCATAGCGGGTTTTCGCCTCACCCAGCTCGTCCTCCGCGATCTGAAGCTGCCCTTCGATCTCCTGGGTCTGTTCCTTGATCCGCTCTGTCTCCAGCAGAAACATGTTGATGTCAAAGGTCTTTAATTCTTCCTTTTTTTTCAAATATTCCCTGGCCACCTCGGACTGCCTGGACAGCGGCCCGATCTGTTTTTCCAGCTCGGACAGGATGTCGCTGACACGAAGCAGGTTCTGCCGCTCCTCCTCCAGCTTCTTTAAGGACAGGTTCTTGCGCCGTTTGAATTTTACGATCCCCGCCGCCTCGTCGAAGAGCTCCCTTCTCTCCTCCGGCTTGCCGCTCAAGATCCGGTCGATCTGCCCCTGCCCGATGATGGAATAGCCTTCCTTGCCGATTCCGGTATCATAGAACATCTCGTTGATATCCTTGAGGCGGCATGACGTTCCGTTGAGCAGATATTCACTTTCACCGGAACGGTATAATTTTCTCGTCACGGTGACTTCCTCGTATTCCACCGGAAGCCGGTGGTCCGCATTGTTCAGCGTGATCGCCACAGACGCATAGCTGAGGGCCCGCCTGTTTTCCGTCCCCGAAAAGATCACGTCCTGCATGGTGCCGCCCCGAAGCTGCTTCACACGCTGCTCCCCCAGCACCCATCTGACGGCGTCCGCCACATTACTTTTCCCGCTTCCGTTAGGCCCCACGATCCCCGTGATCCCCTCGTGGAAATCAAACCGGATCCGATTTGCAAAAGATTTGAATCCTTGTACCTCAATGCTTTTTAAATACATGTTCCACCCCTGCTTCAATTGTCACCGGTCTGCCCGGCAAATTGGCTGTCTCCCCGTCCGTCCTTCAGCTTTAATATAGCCTGGTAAGCCGCCTCCTGCTCCGCGGCTTTTTTCGTGCGTCCCTTTCCCGCGCCGCAGCAGGTTTCCCCAATGCGTACTTCCACCCGGAATGCTTTGTTGTGGTCGGGCCCTTCTTCTCCCACCAGGCGGTAGGTGATGCTTTCTCCCATATCCGCCTGGACGATCTCCTGCAAAATGGTCTTGCTATCAAAAAAGAGCTTTTTGTGTTCTAAATCCGACAGGATAAATCTGTGGATAAACTCTTTCGCATTAGTAAAACCACCGTCCAGATAGATCGCCCCGATCAATGCCTCCATGGAATCCGACGTGATGGAATCCCTTCCTCTCCCGCCGGTAGCCTCCTCGCCTTTTCCCAGGAGCAGGTATTCTCCCAGCTGAAGATCACGGGCGCAGAACGCCAGCGACGGCTCGCACACCATGCTTGCCCTGGTCTTCGTCAGTTCCCCTTCGGATATCTTGGGATTCTCCAGAAACAGGAACTCACTGGATACCAGCTCCAGCACCGCATCCCCAAGAAACTCCAGCCGTTCGTTGCACTGGAACTTCGGCAGATGCTTTTCATTGGTGTAGGAACTGTGCATCATGGCCCTGCGCAGCAGAGAGAAATCCCGAAATTCATAGCCGATCTTTTTTTCCAGTTCTTTTAATTTGTCCTTCATCCGTTCCCTTTCTCTGAACAACGAAAAAGCCCGCAAAGGGCTTTCTCACGCTTCGATGACTACTCCACAACCTTTTTGATCTGATCAACCGCATCCTGCACTGTTACAATCTTGTCGGCATCTTCGTTGTCGATCTCGATGTCAAATGCCTCTTCAAGCTCTGTGATGATCTGAAGGATATCCAGCGAATCGGCTGACAGGTCCTCCACAAACTTTGTCTCCGGCTGTACATCGTCCTTCGTAACATTCATAACATCTGCAATAATTTCCTGCAATTTTTCAAATTCCATAATCATCCTTTTCCTTTCTTATCTTTTCCATATCCAGATCTCCTTTGTCTGCCCGGTGCAGCCGCGCTTTCTCTGCAGACTGCCGCTGTTACTCGCCGGCTGCCTGGATGGCCTCCTGGATCTTACCGCTGATCTGCTGTTCCCGGAAGGTCACGCACTGAATAATGGATGTGCATACTTCTGTGGAAGTCGAATTGCCATGGGTCTTCACTACCAGGCCCTTCAGCCCCAGAAGCGGCGCCCCGCCGTACTCGCTGGCATCAAAGTCCTTCAAAGTGGCCTTCAATGCCGGCTTTACAAGGAGTGCCCCCACTTTCGAACGCAGGGAGGTCATCATACCGTCCTTGACCTTGCGGATCAATGTGCCGCCCACGCCTTCGTACAGCTTCAGGATCACATTTCCCACAAATGCCTCGCATACTACGACATCCACTGCGCCGGAGGGTATATCTCTTGCCTCCACGCTTCCTACAAAATTGATATTTCTGCATGCCTTGAGGAGCGGAAAAGTCTCTTTGACCAGTGCGTTTCCTTTTTCTTCCTCCGCGCCGATGTTCACGATCCCTACCTTCGGATTCTTCCTGCCGACGATATGCTCCATATAGATCGAACCCATCTGCGCAAACTGAACCAGATGGGAGGGTCTTGCGTCCACATTGGCTCCGCAGTCGATCAGCAGCGCAGCGCCCTTTGCCGTGGGAATCAGAGGCGCAAGCGGAGCACGCTCCACTCCCTTGATCTTCCCCACCAGAATCTGGCCTCCCGCCAGCACCGCGCCGGAATTGCCTGCAGACACAAAGGCGTCTGCCTCCCCCCGCTTCACCAGCTTCAAAGCCACTACGATCGAGGAGTCCTTCTTGCTGCGGATCGCTGCCACCGGCGGCTCCGCGGTCTCGATCACTTCGGACGCATTTACGATCTCAATCTGCTCCCTGGGGTATGTGTATGCGGATAATCCCTGCCGCAGAACCTCTTCCCGGCCTGTCAGCAGAACCTTGATATCCTTCCGCTTCTGCACGGCTTCTACCGCGCCTTTGATCATCTCCCCCGGCGCGTTGTCGCCGCCCATGGCATCCAGGGCAACCCTTGTCATCTCGGACATATCCATCCCTCCTTGCATTGCTGTTATACATTCTACTAAACATCCATCCAAAAATCAAGAAGAAAAGTGGCCCCTCTTCCATTTTGATATCGCCAGGGTCAGGCACACCAGCGCCGCGACAAACGCCAACTGCATCCCCAGCCCCTGGAGCACGGCCTGTTTTGCTTCCCCTGTCACATTTCCAAATTCCACGATGTAATCATTGACCACCTCATACCAGTACACCGGCAGAAACTGGGACACCGTCTTTACACTCCGGTTCAGCAGTTCCAGAGGCACATATACCCCGCACAGAAAGCACATCCCCATGGACAGGACGGTAACGATTCCGTTCAGCACATTGGCCGAATTTTTCCCGTGCACGAACATGCCCACCAGATAGGAAATGGTCAGAGCGACCAGCATCATCAGCAGGGTATTCAGAAAGAAATATCCCACTCCGCCGCGTTCTGAAAGGATCTCCCGGTACCAGAAAAACGCCCCTGCAATACTCAGCGCCCACAGGCAGATCCCAAACGTGGCAGCCGCTAAAAGCCCTTCCATGTTCTGTCTCCGCCCGGAAACGGCACAGGCGCACATCCGTTTGGGCAGATCCCCTTTGTGGAAGGCGGAGATCACATACCCCATCCCATAGCAGACCACCGACAAAAACAGGTAGGGGATATATCGGAAATAATACCCGTAAGTGGACGTCTCCCCCGATGCCCTGCCGTTATCCAGGACCTCCACTTCGGCCGGCTTTAGCTGTTTCAGAGACTCTGCTGTCTCTTCCTGGGTAAATCCGGCGGCATGGCAGACCCTGGCATCATTCAGGTAGCTGCTGATCTGCTGATCCACGTAGAACGCGGTATAGGAACCGGGCACCTGGGTGACGGAAAGTGATTCTTCTCCCACAATACAATTTTCAAAAAAATCCTCCGGAATCCATACGATATATTCCACGTCCCGGTAAAACAGCGCTTCCTGCAGACGGGCTTTGTCCTGTTTCATCACAGTCACCTCATGGAACTGCTCCAGGTATGCTTTGAGGCCCTGCGCCAGGCTGCCTTTGTCCTCGTCAATGAAGGCGATTCTCACGCTTCGGGCCTGGTAGCCTCCTGCTGCGTCCCCGCCTGCAAGCTTCTGGAACAGCATGGTGAACCCTACAAAAATCACAATATAGAGGAATACCATCCCCAAATTCCGTTTCATGATCTTCATATATCCTTTATATACTGTCATAACGTTCCCTCCTGATCAGTAAAAATGATGCCAACGTCAGGACTGCACATGTCACGACCAGAGTGGCAAGGCATCTGCCAAACCGCACCGGATCGTCATATACGTTGATACAGTAAAGCGCGTCCGTGATCACTGCAGCCGGGTTGATCCTGTTCACAAGCGGCGCATTTTGGTCCACCAGGTACTTCATATCCGCGCTCATCAGGCCGGCCAGGAAGCTGCCGGTCATGGAAATAGCCAGCAGGATGCCCACCTTTACCCCTTCTTTCATCTTTCCAAAGCTTCCGACGGAAATACCCATGGACACGCCGATCATACTGCCGATCAGGGTAACCAAAAGCATCCGGGGCATCTGTCCGTAAAACTCCTGTTTGAGCACAAACCGCAGATATGCCAGTAAAATCAATACATTCAGATAATGCAGAAGAAAACAGGACAGCATTTCCGACAGGATCAGCTTCAATTTGTGAGTAGGTGTCACGCACCGTCTGGCGGCCAGCGTCGTCAGGTTTGCCTGAATCGTAAATACCGCGTCCATCCCGATAAATGCCCCGTACAGGCAGGCCATCGCGATGAGGGCATAGAAGAGCTGTGCATTGTCGTTGGTGGTCCTGCCTCCCAAGGTAACCTGCTCCACCAGCGCCTCATAGTCCCCGATCTGCTCCATAGCCTTCTGCATCCCCTCCGGATGCTTTTCGGCCACAAACTGAAACGTCTGTTTTCCGTTCTGGTAGCTTTCCAGGATGGACTGCAGGATACTCTCGGAAATCCCGCTGCCGGCCACGGTCAGGGTGGGCGTCTCCCCTACGAAATAGATTCCCGACGCCTGTTTCTCATCCAGCGCCCGGCGGGCCTTTTCTTCAGACATCTTCCGGATTTCCACAAACCGGCCCTCGCCCTGTTCCATGGCTTCCAGAAATTCCAGAAATACAGGGTCAGCGTCCGCTTCCTCCACAACGATGGTCTGCACGGTTTCAAAATCTGCCTCTTCGATGTTTCCGAAGGCAACATAGAACAATGTGGCCAGGATCAGCGGGAAAACCAGCGGCCAGAAAACGACATCCATACACTTGATTTTCACAATCAGATGATATTTCATTAAATGCAGCATATTTTTCCCCTCCTAATCCCGAAGCTGCTTCCCTGTGATCTCCAAAAATACGTCGTTGAGCGTGGGAAGCTCGGAAAATACCCTGCCGAACAGGATTTCCTGCTCCTGCAGATAGTTGAGTATGCGGATCAGGTTGTGCTTTGCCCTGGTGCAGCGCACGGTCAGGAGCTGTCTCTCATAATCCACGGCGAATACATGGGGCAGCTCCTCAATGGCATGGAGCTGTTCCTCTGTCAGGGCCACCGCCTCGATGGTCACGGTCTCCCCGGTCTTGATCATCATTTTCAGTTCTTCCTTTGTCCCTACGGCAATACTCCTTCCATGATCCAGGATGGCGATCCGGGTACAGATCTGCTCCACTTCTTCCATGTAGTGGGAGGTATAGATGATGGTGGAGCCCTGCCGGTTCAGCTCCTGGATTCCCTCCAGGATCTTATTCCTGCTCTGAGGATCTACCGCCACCGTAGGCTCATCCATGATGATCAGCCTGGGCTTATGGGCGATTCCGCAGGCAATGTTCAGCCGCCTGAGAAGTCCCCCGGATAATTTGCGGGGCCGTACCTTCCGGTAGTCCTCCAGCCCTGCGAATACGACGGCCTCCTCCACCAGTTCCCTGCGGCGCTGCTTCTCTTTTATGTAGAGTCCGCAGAAGTAATCAATATTTTCGTAGACCGTCAGCTCGTCGAACACCGCCACGTTCTGAAGGACGATCCCGATCTGCTGTTTTATATGATAGCTCTCCGGCGTCATCTCTTCCCCGAAGATACGGATTGTTCCCCTGTCATACTTCAAAAGCGCCAGCATACAGTTGATGGCCGTGGTCTTGCCTGAGCCGTTTGGCCCCAGCAGGCCGAATACCTCCCCCTCCCTTACCTGCAGGTTCAGGTGGTCGAGGGCCAAAAGGTCCCCGTAACGTTTCACAAGGTTTTTGATCTCTACCATAGCTTCACATCCTCCTAATATCTCATTGGCTCACGGCGCTCTGAACCGGGAGCTGTTTCTCACTTTTTGTTTCCATGTAATCAGTATACTCTGTCCTCCACCCGGACAGAAGTGTGCATTGTCACCATTTCCATATGACAGATGTCATATGATTGTTACGTCCGGCCAATAAAGTAACATATGATTTAGTGACTGCCGGCAATCCCTTCATTTTTTCTTTGCCTGATCCCCTGTTTTGTATTATAATAGGAGCATAGCAGGCAGCAGGATACTGACTAACATAAAAGGAGCCGCCTCGTCGGCGGAAGAATGATGCGCTATTTTCATGACACCGGATTATTACTATTATACTGTATGGCTTCCATACTATACTTTCCCGCGAATCCCTTGTTCGTGCTGTCTTTTTTATGCGCCCTGATTGTCTGCTGCGCCTGTTTTTTTCTGGACTCCCCCCTGCTGCGCCTGGGATTGGGAATCCTTTTTCTTTCTGCCTCCCTGCTGTTTCCTCCTTTTTTCTGTTTTTATCCGGTCCTGTCCTATCTGTTTCTGCGTGAACGCCGCTGGCTCTGCCTGTCCTGCATCTGCCCGCTTTTTTTGTACCACCTGGCCTGCTCGATGGACGATGTCATGCTTCCTTTGGGGATGGGCATTTTCGGTTTCCTTCTGGCCGCCCTTTTACAAATCCATACGGCACAGTATGAACGGCTCAGCTTGCAGTACAGGCAGAGTCAGGACGACAGCCGGGAGAATCAGCTCCTCCTGACAGAAAAGAACAAGGCTCTTATAGAAAAGCAGGACTACGAGATCTATACCGCGACCCTCCGGGAGCGAAACCGGATCGCAAGGGAGATCCACGACAATGTGGGCCATGTCCTGTCCCGTTCCATCCTGCTGCTGGGCGCCGCCAGGGCGGTGAACCGTCAGACGGAGCTGCACCCCATGCTGGATCATCTGGACGATTCCCTCAATTCCGCCATGGACAGCATCCGCAGCAGCGTACACGACCTGCACGATGATTCCGTGAATCTGGAGGATACGATCCGCGGCCTGGCCCACGGTTTTACCTTCTGCCCGGTTCTCATACACTACGACATGAGCCTTCTGGTTCCCCGGGAAATCAAATACTGCCTGATCAGCATCACAAAGGAAGCCCTTTCCAACGTGATCAGGCACAGCAATGCCAGCCAGGTCCGAATCACCCTCCAGGAGCATCCTGCCCTCTATCAGCTCTGTGTGGAGGACAACGGAACCCGGATCGCCCCCGGATGCCTGAAGGCCGGAAGCAGCCAGAGCGGGATCGGCCTGACCAACATCCAGGAGCGCATCCAG
Organism: Schaedlerella arabinosiphila; assembly: GCF_003885045.1. Taxonomy (GTDB): domain Bacteria; phylum Bacillota; class Clostridia; order Lachnospirales; family Lachnospiraceae; genus Schaedlerella; species Schaedlerella arabinosiphila. The sequence goes on from NZ_RHJS01000002.1 coordinate 2,432,592, forward strand.
GCGCTGAACGGAAATCTGCAGATCTCGGCAGATTCCGGATTCCGAATTTTTATTACGATTCCAAAGAAGGAGGATTTATAATCATGAAGCTTGTGATCGTGGATGACGACTGTCTTGTATCCAGCTCCTTAAAGACCATTCTGGAGGCAGGGGGGGGGAAATCACGGTATCCGCCACCGGCACGGACGGAACCGACGCTGTGAAGCTGTATCGGGAGCACCTCCCGGACATCCTCCTGATGGACATCCGGATGAAATCCATGAACGGCTTAGAGGCCACCGCCGAAATACGAAAAGAATTTCCTGACGCAAAAATCCTTTTGCTTACCACCTTTTCTGACGATGAATATATTGTAAAAGCACTGCAGGCAGGCGCAAAAGGGTATCTTTTAAAGCAGGATTACACCAGTCTCCTCCCTGCTCTCAGCGCCGTGGCATCCGGGCAGACCGTGTTCGGCTGCGAAGTCGTTTCCAAACTTCCCGGCCTGTTCCGCAAAGCAGAATACTTTGATTATGCCGCCGCACAGATCAGCGCGCGGGAGCTGGAGATCATCCGTCTCGTTGCGGACGGCCTGAGCAACAAAGAGATTGCGTCAGAATTATTCCTCAGTGAAGGGACCGTTCGGAATTATCTCAGCGATATCCTGGATAAATTAAACCTCCGGGACCGGACACAGGTCGCCGTATTTTATTACCAGCATCAGTCAAATACCCCGTAGCAAATTGACGGGGCATCAAAATTCCGGCGCAGAAGGCTGCGGGTATTTGGCCCTCAAATATACACAAATGAAAGGAGTTTTTTATGAATTCATCAGAAATGACACACATTCACAATGTGCCTTTGGAGCCGCTGGACATCATATCCGGCTTTGAAGTCCGGCCGGGATTTTTCGGCACCATGGGCGCAACCCTCATCCCCTGCGGCGTAAGCTTTACGATCCAGTCTCACGGGGCCACCTCCTGCGAGCTGCTTCTGTTCCACAAGTCAGAGGACGAACCCTACGCCGTCCTGAAATTTCCGGAAAACTACAAGATCGGCTGCGTCTATTCCATGATCGTATTTTACCTGGACATAACGGATGTGGAATATGCCTACCGGCTGGACGGCCCCTTTGACGAAAAGAAGGGATACCGTTTTGACTCCAAGAGAATCCTTCTGGATCCCTATGCCAAGGCCGTATCCGGGCAGAGCAACTGGGGATACAATACGAATTACAACCGCGGATACCGCGCCCGCGTAGTACGAAGCAACTTTGACTGGGGTACCGCATATCATGCCAGCATTCCCATGGAAGACCTGGTGATCTATGAAACCCATGTCAGAGGCTTTACCAAGGACAGCTCCTCCGGAGTCTCCCATCCCGGAACGTTCCGCGGGCTGAGGGAGAAGATCCCCTACCTGAAAGAACTGGGCATCAATGCCGTGGAGCTGATGCCGATCTTTGAATTTGACGAGATGCGGGATGTGCGTGTCGTAAATGACAGAAAACTCCTGGATTACTGGGGGTACAATCCGGTTTGCTTCTTTGCGCCGAATACCAGCTATGCCGCGTTCTCCGAAGACAACCAGGAGGGGCGCGAGTTAAAGCTTTTGATCAAGGCGCTGCATGATAACGGCATGGAGATCATACTGGACGTGGTGTTCAACCACACCGCCGAAGGAAATGAGATGGGCCCCTGCTTTTCCTTCAAGGGCTTTGACAACAATATTTATTATCTGCTGACTCCCGACGGCCATTATTATAATTTCAGCGGCTGCGGAAATACTCTGAACTGCAACCATCCGGTTGTCCAGCAGTTGATCCTGGACTGCCTGCGCTACTGGGCCACCGAGTACCGGATCGACGGTTTCCGGTTCGACCTTGCGACCATCCTGGGCCGCAATGAGGACGGCTCCCCCATGAACCAGCCGCCCCTTCTGCGAAGCCTGGCTTTTGATTCCATCCTTGGAAATGTAAAGCTGATCGCGGAAGCCTGGGATGCCGGCGGCCTCTATCAGGTCGGCTCCTTCCCGTCCTGGAAGCGCTGGGCGGAATGGAACGGACGGTACCGGGATGATATGCGCAGGTTCCTGAAAGGGGATTCCGGCTGCGCGGCCATCGCCGCACAGAGGATCATCGGTTCGCCGGATCTGTATGATCCCATCAACCGCGGGCTGAATGCCTCCATCAACTTCCTGACCTGCCACGACGGCTTTACGCTGTATGACCTCTACAGCTATAACGCGAAGCACAACGAGGACAACGGCTGGAACAATACGGACGGTACGGACGACAACAACAGTTGGAACTGCGGCGCCGAAGGGGAGACGAACGACGAGGGAGTCCATTCCCTGCGTATGCGGATGATCAAAAATGCCTGCGCCGTTCTGCTCTGCAGCCGCGGCACGCCCATGTTCCTTTCCGGAGACGAATTTGGAGATACCAGGTTTGGAAACAACAACCCCTACTGCCAGGACAACATCATTTCCTGGCTGGACTGGACGCTGCTTAAGAAAAATCAGGACTTATTCGGATTTTTCCAGTATATGATCCAGTTCCGGAAGAACCACCCTGTGATCCGCAGGAACCTGGAAGCCAGCCTGACCGGATTTCCCTATGCGAGCATCCACGGTGTCCGTCCGAATGAGCCTGATTACAGTGTGGATTCCCATGTAATCTGTGTCCTGTATGCGGGCTATGATCCTGCAGACGAAAAAGAAGATCTGGTTTACCTTGCCGTAAACACCTACTGGGAGCCTGTTACCCTTACCCTCCCGCCGCTTCCAAACGGTATGAGCTGGAAGATCGCGGTCAACACCGGAGATCCGGGACAGAATTATTTTTCAAAGGGGAATATGCCGGATGCCGGAAATCATATTCTGATGAAAGAACGCTCTGTCATCGTATTGGAAGCCTGACGACGGAACCTGGCGGCGGCAGTGTTTTCTGCGCTGCTATATATAGTGACGGCATGCCCGTCATACCGAAACAGGGGGGCTTTTCACCCCCCTGTCCTGTTATCTTCCTTCTATTCTTCAAATACTTCTTTCATCTTATCCTTAAAGAAGCTCTTCTTTTTTGTCTTTCCTTCCTCCGCCTTCTGGTTGAGGGTATTTCCTGCAAGCTGGTCAAACTTGCGCAGCGCTTCTTTGGCTTCCGCACTTAATTTGTCCGGCGTCTGAATCACCAGTGTCACATAGTGGTCTCCTCTGACCCTGGAATCCCGCAGGGACGGTACTCCTTTGCCCTTTAAGCGCACCTTGGTATCTGTCTTTGTGCCGGGCTTTACCGTATAGATCACCTCACCGTCTACCGTCGCGACCCGGATGTCCCCGCCAAGCGCCGCCTGTGCAAAGGAAATCGGAACTGTGGAGAAAATATGCATCTCCTGACGCTGGAAGATCGGATGTCTGGAGACATTGACCTCCACCAGCAGATCCCCTCTCGGCCCGCCGTTTAAGCCCGGCTCGCCTTTCTCGCGGATGCGGATGCTCTGTCCGTTATCAATACCCGCCGGAATGGATACCTGAATCTTCTTCTTGCTGGATGTATACCCGGTGCCGGAACAGGACGTACATTTTTCCTTGATCACCTTGCCGGAGCCCCCGCAGTTCGGACAGGTCTGTACATTCTGGACGGTCCCGAAAAAGGACTGGGAAGCATAGACGATCTGGCCTTTGCCACCGCATTTTGAACAGGTCTCCGGAGATGTCCCCGGCTTCGCCCCCGTACCGCTGCACGCTGTACAGGAATCCTTCAGGATCAGCTCCAGCTCTTTCTCGCAGCCGAAGATCGCTTCTTCAAATGTAATGCGGATGCTCTTACGGATATTGGCCCCTCTCATAGGGCCGCTGCCCCCGCGGCCGCCTCTCCTGCCGCCTCCGAACAGGTCTCCGAAAATATCTCCGAAGATATCGCTGAAATCCGCACCACTAAAATCAAAACCGCCAAAGCCGCCTGCTCCGCCGGCGCCTCCTTCAAATGCTGCGTGTCCGAACTGATCATACTGGCGGCGTTTTTCCGGATCACTCAGTACCGCATATGCCTCTGATGCCTCTTTAAACTTCTTTTCCGCTTCCGCATCTCCCGGGTTCATGTCGGGATGATATTTCTTCGCCAGAACGCGATATGCTTTTTTTATCGCCCCGTCGTCAGCATCCTTGCCTACGCCAAGCACTTCGTAATAATCTCTTTTTGACTCTGCCATAACAATCTGCCTTTCGTCTGTTTATGTCAATTATAGAATGGTATTTTTCGTACACTATATACTATCCAGGACAGCCATAATCTTGCCGGCTGCCCTGGATGTTCAGGAGCAAATTTATACTTCTTTGTAGTCTCCGTCTACCACATCATCGCCCTGGAAACCTTCCGGTGCAGGACCTGCTTCCGGCATCGGACCGGCGCCTGCCGCACCTGCCGCGCCTGCCTGCTCATACATCTTGGTGAACAGCTTCTGCGCACTCTCCATGAGCTTATCCTTGGCAGCCTTGATCTCCGCAACCTGCGCGTCCGTTGTCTCCTCCGGAGCGGACTTTGCAAGGATATCCTTAAGCGCCTGGCAGTCAGCCTCTACCGCAGCTTTGTCGGAAGCATCCAGCTTGTCGCCTACTTCCTTGATTGCCTTTTCGGTCTGGAATACCATGGCATCCGCTTCGTTCCTTGTATCAATCGCTTCTTTGCGCTTCTTATCCTGTGCTTCAAACGCAGCCGCCTCTTTTACTGCCTTGTCGATATCGTCGTCAGACATATTGGAGCCTGCTGTGATCGTAATATGCTGCTCTTTTCCGGTTCCCAGATCCTTTGCGGAAACATTTACGATACCATTGGCATCGATATCGAATGTAACCTCGATCTGCGGGATTCCGCGCGGAGCCGGCGGGATTCCGTCGAGACGGAACTGTCCGAGGGACTTATTATCCCTTGCGAACTGTCTCTCACCCTGTACAACGTTGATATCAACCGCTGTCTGGTTGTCTGCTGCCGTAGAGAATACCTGGCTCTTCTTGGTCGGAATGGTCGTATTTCTCTCGATCAGTCTGGTAGCAACTCCGCCCATGGTTTCAATGGACAGGGACAATGGGGTAACATCCAGAAGAAGGATATCGCCTGCGCCGGCATCCCCTGCCAGCTTGCCGCCCTGTACGGACGCGCCCAGCGCTACACATTCGTCCGGATTCAGAGATTTGCTCGGTTCTTTTCCTGTCAGGCGCTTCACTTCCTCCTGTACCGCCGGGATACGGGTGGAACCGCCTACCAGCAGTACCTGGCCCAGCTCGGATGCGGTGATTCCCGCGTCAGACAATGCCCGTCTTACCGGTTCTGCGGTCTTTTCTACCAGATCGTGTGTCAGTTCGTCGAATTTTGCCCTTGTCAGGTTCATATCAAAATGCTTCGGTCCTTCGGACGTCGCTGTGATGAACGGAAGGTTGATGTTGGTTGTGGTAGCGGAGGAAAGCTCTTTCTTCGCTTTTTCCGCCGCTTCTTTCAGTCTCTGCAGAGCCATCTTGTCGTTGGACAGATCCACGCCCTCTTTGGACTTGAAGTCAGACAGCATGTAATCTGTCACCTTCTGGTCAAAGTCATCCCCGCCCAGCCTGTTGTTGCCGGCTGTGGAAAGAACCTCAATGACACCGTCACCGATCTCGATGATGGATACGTCGAAGGTACCGCCTCCCAGGTCATATACCATGATCTTCTGTTCTTTTTCGTTGTCCAGTCCGTATGCAAGCGCAGCCGCCGTGGGCTCGTTGATGATACGCTTCACATCCAGGCCAGCGATCTTGCCCGCGTCCTTGGTCGCCTGGCGCTGTGCGTCATTAAAATATGCCGGCACGGTGATTACGGCCTCTGTCACCTTTTCTCCCAGATATCCTTCCGCGTCTGCTTTCAGCTTCTGAAGGATCATCGCGGAGATCTCCTGGGGAGAATATCTCTTGTCGTCGATCGTCACCTTATAGTCAGATCCCATCTCCCTCTTGATGGAAGAAATAGTCTTGTCGGCATTGGTAACCGCCTGACGCTTTGCAGGCTCGCCTACCAGACGTTCTCCTGTCTTTGTGAACGCCACGACTGAAGGCGTTGTCCTCGCGCCTTCCGTGTTCGCGATCACCGCCGGCTGCCCGCCTTCCATTACGGCAACGCAGCTGTTTGTAGTACCCAAGTCAATACCTATGATTTTTCCCATGATCAATTCCTCCTGTTTTTTTCTAAAATTAACTGATAGAATGCTTAGTTTGCTACTTTCACCATGCTGTGCCGTACGACACTGTCATGGTATGTGTATCCTTTCTGGAATTCCTCGGCTATGATATTCTCGCCCAGCTCCTCGTCCTCCACATGCATCACCGCGTTGTGGAAATCCGGATTAAATTCCTGGCCCACTGCTTCGATCGGCTTTACACCGATCTCCTCCAGTGTAGTCATCAACTGTTTGTAAACCTTCTCCATCCCTTCCAGGACCGGATTTTTCTTTTCTTCCTCCGGCACTGCTGCCAGGCCGCGTTCAAAGTTATCCACGACCGGAAGAATTTTATTTATGATATCCTTCGCGCCGATCTCGTACATCTGGGATTTCTCCTTGTCCGTACGCTTGCGGAAGTTATCAAACTCAGCCATCTGACGGGTAAGACGGTCCGTCAGTTCTTCGATCTTTTCGTCTTTTTTATCTTTTTTGTTTTTCTTGCCGAAGAGCTTTCTGCTCTTCTTCCCGCCGTCCGGATCTTCTTCCCCGTCCTCTTCCTCAGACGTTTCCTCCCCGGCGGTGTCTTCGTCTTCTTCGGCAGCTTCCAGAGCTTCCTCCCGGCTGTCCGCTTCTTCCTCCTCGGATTCGGACTGTTCCGCCTGCTCCCTGGCCGCCTGTTCTGCCTTTGCCTTTGCTTCTTCCACAGCTTCCTTTACCATATCTTCCTTACTCATCTTTTCCTCCACCAGCTTCACCTTCCTATTCATCCATCTTTCTTATTGATCGCGTCCAGCTTACTCTGTAAGGTCTTCAGCGTCTTCATAACGTGCTCGTAATCCATACGCTTGGGACCGATGATGCCGATGGTTCCCTTCATCCCGTCCCCCAGATCGTAAGTTGCGGTGACAACGCTGCAGTCGCGCATCGTCTTCACCGGCGCCTCATCACCGATATAGACCTGAATCCCGTGGTTCTCTTCACTGGACAGGGTCTCTGTTACAAGCTCCGCCAGCTGCTGCTTTTCCTCAAATGCATTGAGAATCTCCTGAGCGCTCTGCTTGTCGCTGAGCTCCGGATATTTGAAAATGTTGGTCGCGCCGCTTGTATAGATCTCCATATCATCCTCTACCTGGATGATATCCGCCACCGCGTCCAGAACATCGCTTATGACATTGCTGTGGATGCCGGCCTGCTCTTTGAGCCTGGCGATCAGCCCTAGGTTGATCTCTTCAATGGACATGCCGTTCAATGTGGTATTCAAAAGCATGTTCAGCTTCAGCAGCGTCTCATTGCCGAGCATCTCACCGACGTCTATGATCTTGTTCTTGATCACATTGCCGCTCATCACGATCACCGCCACGATCTGATGGGCGTCTACCGGGGAAAGCTGGATAAACTTCAGGGAGTTCCTCCGGTTCACAGGAGAGGAAACCATGGTCGCGTAATTGGTATTCGCAGCCAGAACCTTCGCCGCCTGCTTGAGCACCTTCTCCACCCGGTCCGTCTTCTCGAGCATCACGCTCTTTAACTCCTCCAGCTCCTGCTCCTTATCCTGCATCAGCATATCCACATATAACCGGTACCCCTTGTCTGAGGGAATCCGTCCGGCGGAAGTATGCGGCTGGAATATATAGCCCAGATCTTCCAGATCCGCCATCTCATTGCGGATCGTCGCAGAACTCAGCTTGAGATCCGTTGACTTCGAAAGGGTTCTGGAACCCACCGGTTCCCCGGTCTCCAGATAATTCTGGATGATAGCCCGTAAGATGGTATGCTTTCTTTCACTCAATTCGGCCGCCATCATATCCCTCCCTTTTTTGTCCCTTAGACCATAATCTGTATTTCGTTTTTTCTATTAGCACTCCCTTGATTTGAGTGCTAACATCTTACGTATATTAAGATAGCACCTTGATTTCCGTTTGTCAACATACTTTATATATTTTTTATCATTTTTTAGCTCCGGGGATTCCTGAATAACTCCCGGGCTCTTTTGATTTTCCCTTGCCATTCCTTCAAAAATATCGTAATATTAATTCTGGAAAAAAACAGCAGCAGGATTTCCTTATACTGGTTCTGCTGCGGGAGGCAGAAAGTATGATAAAAAAGCTATGGGAATTATATGTTACGTTTCTTCGTGTGGGCGGCCTTACGTTCGGAGGCGGTATGGCCATGCTGCCCATGCTGAAGCAGGAAGTCATCGAGAAAAAGGGCTGGACCACAGAAGAAGAGCTGCTGGATATCTATGCCATCGGCCAGTGTACGCCGGGCATCATCGCAGTCAACACATCCACCTACATTGGCTATGAGCAGGCCGGGATCCTCGGGGCCATATCCGGTACGCTGGGCATGGTCACCCCTTCCCTGGTCATCATTACCCTGATCGCGACGATCCTAAACCGCTTTATCGCGGAGCCCCTGGTCGTCCACGCCCTGTCCGGCATCCGGGTTGCGGTCTGCGCCATGATGCTCAACACGGTCATCTCCCTTGCAAAGGCCGGGATCAAGAATAAGCTGGGCATCCTTTTGTTCCTGGCCGGGTTTCTTCTCGCCACATTCTCACCGATTCCGACCATCGTGCTGGTGGTCTGCGCGGCTGCCACCGGAATCTGTGTCCATTTGAGAAAGGAGCGTGCCGAATCATGATTTATCTGACCCTGTTTATCGAATTTTTCAAAATCGGTCTGTTCTCCATCGGCGGCGGCATGGCAACCGTTCCGTTTCTGATGGATCTGGCCCGGAAGTATCCCTGGTTCACCGCGTCCGAGCTGGCGGACATGATCGCCATCAGCGAAAGCACGCCCGGGCCCATCGGAATCAACATGGCGACTTACGCAGGCTTCCATGCCGCGGGAATCCCGGGCGCCGTACTGGCGACTCTGAGCCTGGTTTCTCCTGCTATCATTATCATTGTCATAATCGCAAAATTTATGTCTGATTTCAGCGAAAACAAATATGTCCGTTTTGCATTTTACGGAATCCGCCCGATGATCGCGGCGCTGATCGGATATGCCGTGTGGCAGATCGCCGTCATCACTTTTGCGGACCTGTCACAGCCGAAGCCAGTCTTTCACTATTCTTCCATCGGCATCTGCCTTGCGATTTTCCTGCTGCTGCAGTGGAAGCCATTAAAAAAGCTCCACCCAATCCTCTGGATTGGCTGCGGAGCCCTGCTTGGTATTTTATTTCGTCTCTGAACGGCCCGGACGCCGCCGGTTTCCGCCGATGCATGGATGCTCCCGTGCACCGGCGGGACTGGCCCGTTAAGGCTTCACAGGTTCTTTACCAGTTCCTTCAGTACATTTTCACAGCGCAGAATATCTGCAACCGGCACGTATTCCTGAGGCTTATGGGCCAGTTCCAGGTCACCCGGTCCATAGGACATACAGTTTCTGTTTCCCCATGTTCCCGCGATCACCGCCGTGTCCGTATAACCCGGAAATACCCCTGTTTCCGCAGGCCGTCCGTTCACCGCCCGGCAGGCATCCTGGAGCTTCCTGTACAGCTCTGACGTCTCATCCATCTCAATCGAAGGCCGGTCTCCGGTCACCTCAAACGTCACTTTGGTCTTTGGAACTGTCCTCTGGGCATGATCGGCCGCTTTTTTCACCATCTCTTCCCCATCCCCTCTCGTATAGGGCGGGACCAGCCGCATATCCACGGTAAACCTGCACTGCTCGGACACCGCATAGGGCTGGCTTCCCCCCGAGATCCGTCCAAAGGAGACCGTAGAGGCCCCCATCTGCGGATGCTGCGCCATCTCTGCAAATTCCCTTCGGAGACCGCCGATGACCTCTGCCGCCGCTGCAATGGCGTCCGCCCCTTTCCAGGGGGTAGCCGCGTGTGCCGTGATTCCCTCCGCGGTAATCTCAAACCAGAGCCGCCCCTTGTGGGCAGCCTGCACTTCCCCGTTGGTTGGCTCCATGTCCAGCACCAGGGAGTCCTTTGCCACCCATCCGGATTGGATCACTTTTTCCGCACCGGCCATATGGCCCTCTTCATCCACTGTGCCGATCAGCTTCAATGTACGCCCCTGCACGGCTCCTTCCGTGAAAAGCTCCGCCGCGCTTTGAAATGCCGACAGGGCGCAGGCAAACCCGGACTTCATGTCGCAGGCGCCCCGTCCGTACAGCTTTCCTTCCCTGATCTCCCCGGAAAACGGGTTTTCTTCCCATCCATTGCCGGCCGGAACCGTGTCCATATGGCAGATAAATACCAGCTCCGGAACACGCTCCTTCCCCGGAAGGGTAAGCATGACATTGTTCCTGCCCGGCAGTACTTCCTCTGTCCGGATCGTAACACGGTCATTGAACTGTTTCAGCTTTTCCCCAAAAGACAGAAGGAACTGTTCCATTCCGTTCTCACCGGCTCCCGGATTCGTGCTGTCGATCCGCACCATCTGCTGTGTAAGCTCCACCGCGCTCTGCTTTTGCTCCATTTTTTTCACTTCCTTTGTTTAGATTCTATGTCAAAACAGAAACTGCGCAAATACATAGTTGCTGATATGGATTCCGCTTTCGGTCAGCCGGACCCGATCCTCCGTGATTTCCAGCAGGCCGTTTTTCTCCATCTTATATAACGGCTCCCCATATACCTGGTCCATCGGAATGCCGAATAAACGGAGAAATTCGGATTTGCTCACGCCACACATCATCCGCAGCCCGAGAAACATAAATTCCTCCATCTCATCCTTCACAGTCAGCTCTTCCCTTTCCTCCCAGAAGTTCTCTGCCGGTCCGGCCCCGGACAGATATCCCGTCAGGTCAAAGCTGCGGCAAAATCTCGTGTTCCGGATCAGCGAGGAGGCTCCCAGCCCGATCCCTAAGTATTCCTTCCTCTGCCAATATCCCATATTATGCCTGCACTCACAGCCCGGCTTTGCATAATTCGAAATCTCGTATCTGCTGTAGCCGTATTCCTGTAAGATTGCTGCCGTGTCCTCATACATCCGGCGCTCCGTCTCTTCATCGGGCAGCCTGGGAATCCGGACTCCTGCCGGCGGCTTGTAAACGTGCGCCCAGCTCTCCCCTTCATGTTCCCTCTGGTCCGCCGTGGCTTCTTTTTCTTCCTCTCCATTCCCGGAGCGCATACATTCCGATGCCTCCCCGTACATGTCATAAAATGGGGTCCCTTCCTCAATGATCAGGCTGTACACGGACAGGTGTTCCGGCGAAAGCTCCGCCGTTTTTCGCAGCGTCTCTTCCCAGCTTTTTGGCGTCTGGCCCGGGATTGCAAAGATCAGATCTATATTCGCATTGTCTATGCCTGCCCCGCGAACCATCTCCCAGGTATCCAGAAACTGCCGGTAGTCGTGGATTCTACCCAGCATCCGCAGCTCCTCATCTTTCGCAGACTGCAGTCCGATGGAAACCCGGTTCACTCCGGCCGCTTTCCACGCCCGGATTTTTTCTTCAGTTACGGTTCCCGGATTGGCCTCAATGGTGATCTCCGCGCCGGTATCCACCGTGAAGTTCTCCCGCAGCGCGGCGAATATGTCCTGAATCTGCCCGGGAGATAAAATCGAGGGGGTTCCTCCGCCTGTAAAAATCGTAGAAACCCGGTAATCAGCAAACCACTTCCTGTAACTTCTGATCTCCCTGACCAGAGCATCCACGTATTGCTCCCTGACCGCTTCGTCTGCGGGTCCTGACAGGAAGTCGCAGTAAGCGCATTTCCGGATGCAGAACGGGATATGCACATACAATTCCAATTCTCTCACTTAATCCTCGTCCAGCTTCAGCACACTCATAAATGCTTTCTGCGGGATTTCTACATTTCCCACCTGGCGCATCCGCTTTTTTCCTTCCTTCTGCTTTTCCAGCAGCTTCTTCTTCCGGGTGATGTCGCCTCCGTAGCACTTTGCCAGCACGTCCTTTCTCAGCGCCTTGACCGTCTCCCTTGCAATGATCTTGCTCCCGATGGCCGCCTGGATCGGAATCTCGAAAAGCTGCCGCGGAATCTCTGCCTTTAACTTTTCGCACATCTTTCTTCCCCGCTCGTAGGCGGTCCCGCTGTGAACGATGAAGGACAGTGCGTCCACCTCTTCCTTATTGATCAGGATATCCAGCTTCACAAGCTCTGACCGCTCATAGCCCAGCAGCTCGTAGTCAAAGGAAGCATACCCTCTGGACCGGGATTTGAGCGCGTCAAAAAAGTCGTAGATGATCTCGTTGAGGGGCAGATGATAATGCAGCACCGCTCGTTTTTCTTCGATGTATTCCATGCTCTGGTAAGCCCCCCGGCGCTCCTGGCACAAGTCCATGATGGCCCCGATAAATTCCGACGTGACCATGATCTCCGCTTTCACCAGCGGCTCCTCCATATACTCAATCTCCGCCGGATCCGGCAGGTTGGTGGGGTTGGTCAGGTCCATGACCTCGCCGTTGGTCTTATGCACCTTGTAAATTACGCTGGGAGCCGTTGTCACCAGATCCAGGTTGTACTCCCGCTCCAGCCGCTCCTGGATGATCTCCAGATGCAGAAGCCCCAGGAAACCGCAGCGGAATCCAAAGCCCAGAGCTACCGAGGTCTCCGGCTCGAACTGCAGGGCCGCGTCATTGAGCTGCAGCTTTTCTAAGGCGTCCCGCAGATCCGGATATTTTGCCCCGTCCGCAGGGTACATGCCGCAGTACACCATAGGGTTCACTTTTTTATATCCGGGAAGCGGTTCTGCGCAGGGACGCCTGGCATCCGTCACCGTATCCCCTACCCGGGTATCTTTTACATTTTTCAGGCTGGCGGTGATGTATCCGACCATACCTGCGCTCAATTCGTCGCAGGGAATGAACTGGCCTGCGCCGAAGTACCCCACCTCCACCACCTCTGCCTTTGCACCGGTGGCCATCATCAGGATCTGCGTCCCCTTCCGGATCTGCCCTTCCTTGATACGGCAGAATACGATCACTCCCCGGTAGGAATCATACACGGAGTCAAAAATCAATGCCTGCAGGGGCGCTTGTGGATCTCCTTTTGGCGCCGGGATCTGCCGGATGATCTCTTCCAGCACGTCGTCCACATTCAGGCCGGTCTTTGCGGAGATCAGCGGCGCTTCCTGGGCATCCAGGCCGATCACATCCTCAATCTCTTCCCGGACCCGGTCCGGCTCCGCGCTGGGCAGGTCAATCTTGTTGATCACAGGCATCACATCCAGGTCATGATCCAGCGCCAGGTAGACGTTGGCCAGAGTCTGGGCCTCCACCCCCTGGGCCGCATCCACCACCAGGATGGCCCCGTCGCAGGCCGCCAGGCTCCGTGAAACCTCATAGTTAAAGTCCACATGTCCCGGCGTATCGATCAGGTTGAAAATGTATTCCTCCCCGTTCTTTGCCTGATACACCGTACGCACCGCCTGGGCCTTGATGGTGATCCCCCGTTCCCGCTCCAGATCCATGTTGTCCAGCACCTGGGACTGCATCTCCCTGCTGGTCAGAAGCCCGGTCTTCTCAATGATCCGGTCCGCCAGTGTTGACTTGCCATGGTCAATATGGGCAATAATACAAAAATTCCGTATTTTACTCTGTTCTATTTCTGCCACGTCTCTTCCTCCTGAATCTCTTTTCTGTTTTTATGGCAATTCGGGACAGCAGACTAAAAATCGATCCGCTGTCCTGAATCATGACGAATATTTTACAAGAAACAACTCCACGGCCAGATGGTCCGTAAGCTTTCCGGTCTTTACGGACTGCTCCAGCACTGCCCCCTCCTCCAGGATCGCCCTCAGCTCCCTGGTGGGAAAATGCTTTGCCTGGTCCATGTACTTCCCGGCCACAAAGGGATGCAGCCCGGCCTTGGATGCGATCTCTTTTCTTCCATAGCCGGATTTTAAAAGCCCCTTGACCTGGAGCAGAATCCGGTACTGCCGGATCATCAGAAACAAGATCCGCATGGGCGGCTCCTTCAAGGCCAGAAGGTCGTAGTACAGCTCCAGCGCCCTCCGCTGCTTCTTCTGCGCCACCGCGTCCACCATGTCAAAAATGTGATTGGAGATCTGGGTCACGCAGACCGCGTCCACATCCTCCTTTGTAATGGTGTCCCGGCCCAGGGTGTAGCAGAACAGCTTCTCCAGCTCCTTCGTGATATTCTCCATATCGGTTCCTGTCTTGTTCAGGAAATATGCGATCGTCTGCTCCCCGGCCTGCCTGTTTTCATTCCTGACAAGCCCTGCGACCCAGCGCTTCAATGTACCTTCGTCCTGAAAGCCCAGCTCCACCGCGCGTCCCTTCGCCTTCACAGTCTTATAAAGCCTGCTCCGCTTGTCCACCTCATTTTCTACGAAGAGGAAGCAGGCGCTCTCTGGCATCTCCTTGATATAATCCGCCAGATCGTTTCCCCCGCTTTTGAAAAATCCGGTGTTCTCAAATACGATCAGCCTTCTCTCTGCAAAAAACGGCATGGTCTCCGCCAGGTCGATGACTTCCCGGATCTCTGTGCCCTTCCCTTCGTAACAGGCATAATTCATGGTATCCCCTTCGGGAAGCAGGGCCCTGGTCAGGCGGTCCCTGTACTGCCTCTTCAGATAGCCCTCCTCCCCAAAGAGAAGGTAAACCTGCTTCAATTGTCCTGTCTTTAAATCCTCATTCAAACTTTTCATAGCTTCTATATTATATAGGAAAACTTTCTATTTTGCAAAGCATTTCCTCACATATGCGCTAATCGCATGTTCTACAAAGGAATTTAAGGAAATCCCCTTGCTGGCGGCACAGATCGCCGCCTTTTTGTGAAGGATCGAAGCCACACGGATATTAAAGCTTCCTTTATAGACCTTTTCCGGCTCCGTCTTCGCTTCCCTGCAGTCTTCCAGATACTCATCCAGCATCTGGTGGAACGAATCCTCCAGCTCCTGTACATTGGTTCCCTGAAATAAAATCAGGCTCCTGATCCCCAGCACTTTTCCGTAAAAACAGCGATCCTCATTGGAATACTCAATGGAATCATAATACCCCTTATACTCCATACAATTCTTCATCATCGTCTCCTCCTTATCATGCGGGCTACCCAAATAAACCGTTTGATCTCCACCTCCTTTCCGTCTGTTTTCACGGTCACTGCCCCGCATTCCTGGGTGCTGTATATACGGCACCCCAAATTTTCCAGCCGTTCCACGGTCTCCCGGTGGGGATGCCCGTACCGGTTATCCCGCCCGGCGGATATAAATCCGATGGCCGGAGCGGCTTTTTTCAGAAATGCCTCCGACGTGGAATGTTTCGATCCGTGGTGTGCCACTTTCAGGATATCGCATTTTTTCAGCCATTCACTCTCTGTCAGCGCCGCCTCGCCGGCCCCTTCCACATCCCCGGTAAAAAGCATGTCAAATTCCCCATATTCCAAGGCAAGCACCATAGACGAGGCATTGCCTGTCTCTCCCCGGTAATCGGCGGCCGGGGAGAGGCAGGTCAGCTCCATTCCGTGATCCAGAACCTTCCCGCCTTCCCGGATCGTCACTACCTCCGTTCCCCAGCCTGCTGCCTTCCCGGCCAGTTCCAGAAGGGCCTCATCCAGCACATGCTCGTCGGGCAGCACCAGCGTCTTGATGCGTACCCCCATAGACTGGTTTTCCAAAAGCTCCTCCACCCCGTTGATATGGTCCCCGTCCCCGTGAGACAAAAATACGTAGTCCAGCGTCCCCACACCCCGGGATTTCAAAAAAGGCTCGATCCGGTATGTTCCCGCATTTGACACATCCGTGCTTCCGCCGTCAACCAGACAATGCATGCCCGACGGGGTTCGGATATACAGGCTGTCTCCCTGTCCCACATCCAGCATGGTCACCTGCAATTCCCCCGTCTTTCCGTGGCTTCCCGCGCAGATCAGGCAGAACGCCGCCGGCAGGAGGAGCAGCACGGTTCTCACCAAGTATACCCTAAGGGCATCCCCCAATGCATGTCCCTGCGGGACAGACGGACTTCGTCCGATCAGGTATATCCCCCGCCTTCCCTCTTCTGTTCCCGTGCGATCCTGGTTACGAGAGGAGCCTTCCGCTTCTTTCTCACGTTCCTTTCGGTTCCTAATACAAAATGCCCCGGCCATACACCCTGCCGCCAGAAGCACGTAATAGACCGCCATCCAGAAGATTCCCGGCTGTCCGGTTATGATTCTGGCTCCGGGCAGCTCCATGGACAGGCCGCAGCCCCATTCATAGAACCACAGTATTCCTTTGCAGACCAAAAGGAGCGCCCTTCCGCCTCCGGCCCACAGACAGGCCAATACAGAACCGGCAATCCCTGCCCCCAAAACGACGGACATAAGCGGAACCACCAGCAGGTTCAGCAGCAGGGAATACAGAGGAAATTCAAAGTAACACCAAAGCATCACCGGAAGCAGCATAAGGTGGATAGACAGCCCGGCGCAGAACGGCTTCGGAACCGCATGAAATCCGTCCACCACCGGATATACCAGCGCGATCCCCAGGATTGCCCCGAAAGACAGCAGAAATCCCGCATCCAGCAGGTACAATGGCTGCCACAGCACAATCACCGCTGCCGCCGCCGACAGGCTGGTGGGCAGGTCGTAGGTCCGCCCGGACATGTCCGCGCCCATCCGCACCAAAAACATGGTCAGCGCGCGCAGGCTGGACACCCCGGGGCCAACCATCAGCGTATAGAGAAGTAAAAACAGGGCCCCGGCGCTTCCTGCCAGAAAAAATGACAGACCTGCTTTTCGCAGCAGCTTATAAAATCCGATTCCAAGAAAGGACATATGGAGACCGGATATCGCCATAATATGTACTTCCTTCTCTGTAGTATTGAAAAATCAAGCTTTTTACACGATACACGGTGTTTATATTGTTCACTATGAAATAAGATTTTGGCATTCTATTTAAATACTCTTTGTTTCTAAATATACCTTCTCTTATAAATAATAAGGATTTTATACCTGTATTTCTGTAAAAATAATTTACTTTTTAACAAGTCCCAAATATTTTCACAAATTGTCCAGTCCTGTAGATACGTGTTAGCGAAAACGCTAGGTGTAAGTAATGTCATTCTGAAGAAGAATTTTCCTGTTTCATCGAATCTACATTAGGTTCATTCCATACATTAATTCCTTCTTTCATGCCTGCTACTACTAATTACTACTGATTATCCATCTTTACCTTGTTTTATATCAGGAAATAATGTTAGAATACTTTTAATACCTAAAGAAACACAGCATAAATATCTGCTGGTTTTCTTAAAAACTTGATAAAATGGGATAATACTGATAATTAGGTTCATTAATCAGCATTTCCCTAACTATTATATTTATTTATATTTATAAACCAACTACAAGTGTAAATTCCAATAGCATCTTCTTAATTAATGGTATATAATTAGATATTATATTACCAACGATTGGAGGATAAATACGATATGACAAGTAAAAATTTTAGAAATACAGAATTCGGTTGGTGGCTATTTGAAAACAAAGCATATGAATATTACGCTACACAACTAGAAAAACAAATGAAACTTTTTGATACTCTATACGATAAAAATAAAGCATATATTAGTTTTTCAGGATATAAAATAATGGTATTTGAGGTGCGTTCTGGAAGTATTTTCTTGATTATTGATGAGGAAAACAACGGAGGAAATTCATTTGTTCAAAAAAAATTAATTCATGAATATTGTGAGATGTTTAATCTTTATAAAAATGATTATAAACTAACACAATACAATATATTTTTGCTTCATCGCTATATCGAAAAAGTATGTGAAAAAATAAAATATGGATTTGAAAGATATACCCATTTATTTAACAAGCATAAATTAATGAATACTAATCTAGGATTTTTAAAAATCGGGATACATAATTCATTCTCTGTTGCTGAATTAAATAAATTGATTGATGCATACAATCGACTATATTCAATAATCTATTGTATTTGTCAATATGGATATGAAGAAGTATCACAAATGAATATTGATGAAACAGAAAAATCTCAAAGCATGATTCTTGAAAGTATTAACATAGGATCATCCGGATTCTTTATTTCAGTTGCTTCTCAAGTAGTGGCAGCGGCTATAGTTGCTTTGGGAAAGGCACTAATTTCAAATGATCAAAATACGTATAATAGCCATAAGCAAGAATTAAAGGATATAGCATATAAAGAGTCTAGAGAGGTTGGAGAAAGAGTTGATGAATTAATTCAACACTGGGACAATTTAGAAAGATTGAGGGAAAATCACAGAGTTCCAACTCATATTATTGATCAAAGAATATCTCAAATTGCTGATGAAATAGCAGAATTACAAGGAACACAACACATCGATTTGTTAATATAAAAATCTGTAGTTCTGTAGCCAAGAAAAGGGGTTATAATACATAATAATGGGACAATATTTACAAGGTATTCTTCCTTTCTATGATAGAAGTATCTCTAGTTTAGCATAAATAAAATTTGCATAATTTTTGGTAATGTAAAATAGTTTGGCTCTTTGTCAAGTTAGTCGTAAACGGTAGATACCGTTTACAGTTAATCGAACTTTTCCATGCTGAATTCAACTAATATGTGGAAAGAACCTATCTACTGTTTACTTAATACTCAGCACTTACTACTTAAGAAATATGGCAAGTAATCCATAGATTACTTGCCACAAAAATAATCTGTATAAAATTTTTCTACCTTACATTATCTCTATGTTAATACATAATTCCTGAATCACATTAAATATTGAATCATTTAAACCACAATATTTAACTAACTCATCTCCAACAAATTGAAATTTTTCATATCCTCCTATGGGTCCAGGAATATTTATTGTTTTTTCTTTTATTATATGTTCCCAAATATCATCTAAATTCACTTTCAATCGTAAACGGTCTTCATTAGTAAGCGCATAATATGCTGACACATAAAGTAAAAGCTGCCGCTTTTCAGTTTGTATCCAATCACGTATTATATTACACAAACGGTCTCTCTCTTCTAAGACATCTTTTTCGCTTATCTCAATTGACTCTAATATTAATAAACCTTCTTTATCCCATAATGAGTTACTGACAACATTTTTATATGCGTGTAACAAATTCTCGCAATCTTTTCCCCGCTCAACAGAAAGCTTATCCATATACATCAACGAAACAACATATCCCATTGCCTCTGGAATTCTAAAATTCTTTAATAACTTTTCAAAATATTCTTTATTTTTCATATTATTATCATAGCTCCTTTCACAAAAAACTTATTTATATTTCTCCAATTTGAAACCTATTTCTTGTAAATACTTCAACACTCCGAATATCTTGTATATTTAATAACCACATTAAATAACGTTCAACTCCCATCCCAAAGCCTGATGTTTGTAAAGGATACTGCCTCTTCATATCAACATACCATTTGTAATCATCAACCGACAAACCATGTTCATCCAAAGCACATAATAAACTATTTGCTTCAAAATGCCTTTGACCTGCACCAACCACTTCTCCTATACCAAATAGCAAATCAGCATTAAGCGCAAATCCACTCTGTGGATTAAATGCTTGATAAAATGGAACCGCCATTCTATCCCAACATTCTATCCATATAAATTCCCCCAACTTTTCCATTAAAATTTTTTCACCTTTTGGTGATATGCGAAAACTTCCACTTTCACATCTTTTTAACGCATTACTATATCCTTCCAATGTTTTACATGCCTCTTTGTAGGAAATGCTTTGAAATACAAACTCCTTACTAAGTAATGAATGAACTCGATTTTCAATACCAGGAATATCATTCAAATCGTCTTTCAGATTTCTCCAAATAAACTTAGTTATATATTTTACATACTGTTCCACTAATCTTTTGACGTCCTCAAGTGTACCCACGATTTCCGCTTCAGCATGATTAAACTGCGCCAAATGTCGATCATCTGGTTCTTCATCACGAAAAGAATGCCCATAAAAAAAACTTCCTACTTTACTAGAGCGGCATGTATACTCAAGATGAAATTGTGCAGAGTCAGTTAACTTAGTAGATCTATTCTTAACTTGAATAACAACAGGTTCCGAATCACTTCCTGGTTCCATTGGACTTGATGCAGCTCCTGTTGTCGCCGGAACCGGAACATACTGCATTCCTTTATCTGCAAAAAACATAAAAGTCGCTTTAGCAATTTCATTATGCAGTTTCACCAAAGTGAAAAATTCTGAACTAACTGACTCATTAACTTGATTTGCATACCGCTCTTTCCAATTATCCTTAATCATATCATCCTTGCCTTTCTCCATATTCTAACATTTTTAATCTTTTGCTAACCAATCAAAAACTATACTAAGTACACAAGAAATACCGATTGGCAAAAACAAAAAACCGCTCACCGTTTTTCCACACGCAATTAATATTCCAGCTAATATACATATTGCTATACTTGTAATTATTGGAATTCTTTTTCTATAATATGAATAAAAATGAAAGATTTTAAATAAAAATCTTTTTATTGGAAAACGTACCGTTGCTTCTTCTCGGAATCTCCTCAACTGTTCAGGATAATTTGTTGCAAGTACTTCGACCATAGCTCTTAACGAGACTATAGTAACGTATAATACTTCTCCATGTAATTTAGTATTAAATGTCTTAATTTCATCTTTTTTTACCCACCCATTAGTTTCAGGTGCAATATACTCAATAATTTTGGGGATACATTGCTGAACTTTTGAATCATTAGGCAAACATTTTATAAGATCTATCAGAACATATGCTGTAATTCCTCTACCATGTTGCCAATGAACAACATCCTCATTTTCTACCCTACTGGAAATAAGCCACTTAGTCATTGCAATATATGTGTCTTTATATTTTTTATATTCTTCTTTATTACAAATTGTTGATAAATATAGCGCAACTAGTCCAGTATGATTTGCCTGATTCTTAACTGCAATATAATTTTCACCAAAGCACTCCCAATACTTCTTAATACGTTCAATAACCTTATCATGTGGCACAGACCTACCACTTCTCCTAATATATTGCTCCTCATAAGGATATAATGCTATTAATGTAGGAAGGACATGCCAAAAAAAATCTAATCTAGATTTTTCATTTGGATAGTTCAAATCATGATCCAACTCATCAAAAAAGCCATCAAGATACTTGTCATCTGCTAATTTATCAAACTCTCCAATCTTTAGTCCAACTTCCAAACGGGTAAGCCAATGCGGATCTCCTTTTTGGACGTGATCCTCTAACCATCTTGTAGCTTTCTTAAACGCAGGATTTGTATGATTATAGTTTAATGCATACATAAGTTGTATTGCCTGTGAAGTAAGCGTAACTCTGTCTTCACTTCTTAGACCCCAAGAACCATTCCTATTTTGATATGAAAGTATCCTTGTCAAAGCTAAAGAAAAATTATGCTCTTGTTCAGTAGATAAAAGGATACGTCTTGCATCTTCTGATTCCATGCTTCTACCTCTTAATATATTCATATTTAAATGGTTTGTTATATTCCAACTTCATAGAATCAGCATCTAGCACTGCACTAGTGAAAAGCGGAATCGTAGCTATTGGACTGATATGACCAAAAGGTAATCCATACAGAATAGGAATCTTCGTATCACTTGTAGCCTCTAAAAGCATAGTTGACAAACTATTCACACTGTTTTCATTCCACATTTTTTGTCCAATTACAATCCCTGATAACTCTTTAAATACACCCATATTTGTATAATCAGTTACAAAAGAACGCCATTTTTTTTCATCAAATTCATCATCAACAGTTTCAATAACCATTATTGAATTCTTAAAACACGGCCAAAACTTTGTTCCACGCAAACGCTCTAACGCTTCTATACAGCCACCTAAAACAATACCTCTTGCTTGTCCCTGCCTAATAACCTTATGAAAAGTCGGACAAAAAGTATTTCTTTCCCTCGGAGGAAGCGCCCAATCATTCCCTTTAGCTAGTAACGAATCACACGGTGAAACCTCATAACTCGTTTTCTCATCCAAAATCTGTAGAAATGACTCTTTACTCAATTGTGGCGGAACAGGATATTCTGACATTTCTGTCATAAGAGTTGGCCCGTAAAATACCACTTGTTGAGACATAATTCCTATTGCATGCAACAAGACAGTTATATCTGAATAACCTATAAATCCTTTCCTGTTTGCACGTATTATTTCCCAATCTAAATAAGGCAAAATTTCTGCAGAATAATCACCTCCAATTGTTGCCATTACAAGAGACACTTCTTCATCTGCATACATGTTATTAATATCCTCGGCACGTTTTATCGCAGAAGCAGAAGTAACACCATCTTTAGTAGAAACATATTTTCCACGTTTCACATTGAATCCCATATGCTCCAAGCATTTTACCCCTCTCTCAAAACGATTTGAAAATAAAGCCGGTGCTGGTGCAGATGGAGTAACCAAACCGATTCCTATTTTTGATTCTTCAGACACGTTTTCTTTCATTCCATTCATTCCTTCCTGCATTTCATACTATCCACTTATAAAATACTTATCTAATTAATTTTAAACTTCCTTTTTCTTTTTGTCAACCAATCTTTTACTAGAACTGCAATTAGTCTTTTGTCAAAATCATATAATATTCCGCCAATTGTATGCACAATTTAGAAGCAAATTTATATTACAAAGGATAGGATAGATTATATTAATTATCTCTGCATAGCAGCAATTAATTCTTAATGAATTTATACAATTTAATGCAAAAGACTAATTGCAGTTACTAGAACAGCTCTGAAAGGTAAATTCTATTATAATCTGTCTGGGAACCTCAAATTTTTTTGAGTTTTCCATGGAAATCGGAAAGTTATCCACATTCATTGGCCCCCATTTCTACAACTACTAACTTTTTTGTGGATAAAATTTTCATTTCCCCCTTGGCAGGCATCACTTCCTTTGCTATACTTATCTCAGTTGACTGGTACGCTATGCGTATCAGTTCTGGGTATATCTTCTGGTTCCGTTAGTTGCCGTCCAAAGCTGGCTAACAGTTCGGAAGATATATTTTTCTGCTTCTTTTTAATCCCCCTTGCTTTCAGGCAGAACCATTCATACAGCTGTTTCACCATATCCGATATCTGTGTCATCAGGTAATGGTTCTTCATCGCCGTGGCATCCCAGCTGCAGGCATGGGTGATGTCCCCCTGCCAGTTCTTCTGCCGGTTGAAACCTTCATTCTCAATTTTCCACCTCTTCCTTCCTGCTCCTGCCAGCTTTTCCGCATTCTTTTTGGTGATCCGGATGCTCGTCAGCTACTGGAAATCCGTCCGCCCAGCCTCCCCTTTTATCATTTTCTCTTCCCAGAATCGCAACATGTTCACCGATTTCCCATTATAATCGATATCGTTAACGAATTCTGCATGACCTTCCTTCCCTTTTTCCGGAACCTTTTCATATTCCTCCGTAATGCCCGAAATGCTGCCTGTCTGATAACGGATTATAAAATCCCAGCCGTTATCCCAGCAGATGTCCATCATTGGTTCCGATGCATACAGACTGTCCGCCAGCAGTAGGATGGGCAACCTCGGGAATTCCTTTTTTATCTTCCCCGCCAACCTTTTGAAAGCTTTTGTCTCACAATCCTGCTTGCGCTTCTCATCCAGACAGAATGGTTCTGTAGGCGGATATATGGATCGGCTCCTTTGCGAAAAACTTTTTTCTTTTATTTTACCATTTCCTCACAAAGAACGCTATTCTCAACAAAATTAGTGCGAATTATTTTTTCCTTTCAAGACTGTTACTAAATATCAATGATACAATACACTAGAGCCATAAACTTTAAACTGGAAAGCTTTTTGTTAAACCGCATATTGTCATCTCTCACTAACGCCTTTTCCTGTCATGTATGCCTTTTTATTGAATTTCTGTTCGTAAGACTATGATTTTGCTATTCTTTCTCCCCTGCACTTCATAGTGCAAATCTTAGAAATCCTTATAAAACTCGTTGGTAACAACACCTAAGCAGAATTTCACCACAGGTCAATGTTCTTTATAAGTTTACCCTGTACTCCTTCCAAGATAATTTATAACCCTTTAATAAATGCCACTTCCTTCTTCTTAAGTGCCTTCTTCAACTTTTCATTTTCTGCCTTCAAATCCTTATTTTCCTTCTGGGATTTTTCATACTCTATTTTTATCAGTTCATTCTGCCGTTCCAATGCATAATCCAGAATCACCTTCTTCTTCTGGTGAAATGCCTTGCCCTCCTGCTGCTGCCTCGCTTCATTCAAGAATTTACTTACCGTCGGATTCTTATAAAAGAATGCCCTCGACAGTCCCGTTTTCCGGACCAGATCACAGACCAGGAGCTGTTCTTCCTTCTCCAGCATTTCTTTGATTGTCCGGATCGCACAATCAATCTTTTCCTTACTTGCTTTCTGGTTCGATTCAACCATTTTGGAATACTTGCTCATATCCATCCCACTCCTTGATAATTTCACTCAATATCTCATCCATTGTCTTTCTCAATTCTTCCGTTTCCTTTACCATCAGCTTTCCGCTTGCCCGCCGATACCGATAAACAGTATACACTCCCCTGTGCCCCAATAAATGTGCAATGGCGGCATCATCCAAATGCAGCTCCACAAGCTTCATGCCATAGCAGTGCCGGAATAAATGTGTAGCAAAGCCCATTCGCTCTCCGTTATCCTTGCAGATGTCATTTTCATGAATCAACGCATACACGCGGCTTTTCAACATGGAATATTGAAACGGCAGGGAAGGATTCGATTCATTTACAAAAATATACTCGGTTTCCCCATACCTTTCATAGGTATATTCCATTGATTTCTGGATTAACTTGGCCACATCATCCGGAACTGGTTTTTCATAATAGGAAGTCTTTACCTGATACATCCGGACGATATAGTGGCCGTTTTCCTGGTATAAGCAGTCTGTACGTAGGGTAAGGGTATCGGAAATCCTCCCGCCAAGCATCTGATGCAGGATCAACGCACGTGCCGTTTGTTCTTCCATATTGACGATATAATAATTCAACCGCTTTATTTCCTCATCGGAATAGGTTTTGAATACGACTTCGGGCGCTTTCGGCATATCCTGCTTGATAAACAATCTTCCTAACTTGGGCTTGTCAATTACTTTCCCGACCTGCAGCAGCATATCTTTTAAATTTGCCATCTCGGTTTTTAGATTTCTTTCCTGACCTCTTTCCAGATTGATGTAGGTCAAATATTCCTCGATATTTAACCGCCCTACCTCTCCCAAGCTTGTGATTTCCGGATTCCTCTCTGCAAGGAACTCTGAAAACCGCCTTACCGCACGTATCTCCCCCTGGAGCGAACCTACGGATAAATATTTAATCCGGATATAAGATGCCCGTTTTACCTCTTCCCTGATTGTTTCCTGCCTGATTCCTGTAAATTTTATCGTCCTTATGATATCTATCGGATTCTGTCTGACCTCAAATCCCAGATTTTCCAGATTCCATACATCTTTTTCCCACTCCGGCCGTTTATCCTCCGGCTCCAGGAACTGAAACAGAAGGCGCAAATACTTTACCGGTCCTGCCTCCTCCTGTAAATTTCTCCCCATACTTTTCATAAAATGCTTCCGTGTGATCTGATATCCATGGTCTAAGAGCCATGCCTTAAATTTCTTAACAAGAACCTCTTCCGGTACTGCCCGGAAGCTGTCCAGCAGAGGATATTTCTCTTTCATAAATCTGGCAACCACATTGTAGAGGATAATATCCGCATCTACGGTAGTCATACTCAGCTTGTTTCCACGGCTCCGAATGAACGCTTCCACTTCCTTTTTCTGCCCTTCCGCTTCCAAAAGCTCTAAATTGTAAAAATGCCGCTCTATAACCCGGATACTCTTTTCAGAAGCATTTCCTTTTCTTTGATAACAGGGGAGCTCTTTTATGTAAACCCTAATTTCCATCTTTTCCACTTCCTTCTTTCCATTCACTTACCAGACTTTTCTGCTCTTTATAATATTGTTCACTGGAACAGTCTACATGCCTCTGGATACAGTCAATATACCGCCGTGTCATATTTTCATGCTTATGTCCAAGGAATTCCCGGATCGCCTGAATGGAAGCACCATGTTCGTATAATGCAGTGGCTACGCTATGCCGGTAATCATGCGTTTGGAACACATGCTCTCCGCATTTGATTCCCAATTCATTACACCAGTCCACCATTTCATGCCAGTAATGTGTTGATAAATACGGGCCTCCTTTCGAGTTTTGAAATACATAGGAATCCAACCCGATTTTTCTTCGTTCTATGTATACCATCATACTCCGGTACAGCAGCATTGGGATTGGGATTACCTTTTCCATCTTCATCTTATGCTGGTTAATCCGAAGCCAGGCAACCCCTTCCTTCAGATAATATCCTTCCCGTTTTATAGAGCATACTTCATTAATCCGTAATCCAAGGCACCATAAATGCAGATACATAAGCCGCATATCTTCCGGCAGCCCTTTTAAATTCTTAAAGATCTCCGTCACCGTATTCTGCGGCACAGACCGGTAATGATGCGGTACTGATTCCCGCTTCATATAATACTCCGGGTAAAATGGAACCTTGCTATAGTATCCCCTTGCTGTTAGGAATCTGAAAAAGCAGTGAATCTCAGCCACTTTATCATTAAAAGTTATAATTTCAACATCTTCTTCCTGTAACAGCCTCATATACCAATCAATCTCTGTTGCCGTCAGTTTCTCTACTTTCAGTTTCTCTTTATCCAGAAACCGCAGGAAAGCCTTTGTAATATATACCCGGGCCCAAATGTTTTGGACAGAATAACTCGTTACCCCAAGCTGATATTTGATGTACATTTTCAGATACTCACGGTTATCCTTGTCCAATATATCCAGAAATGAGATCCGTTTTACCGGCCTGGTGGGATCATAACGGGACGCATCAAACTGAAAACGCTCCAAATACCATACGTTTGCTTCCCAGTTTATGTCCTTGGACTGTACGAAAAGGATTCTCTGTGCCTTATCCACAATCTGGTGATATCTGTTGTTTATAAGAGGCACCTCTTTTGCTTTACCTACATAATCATCAATCTGATCCTGCTCTAACCGTGTAAGATCCGAAATTCCTTTGTCTATGCAATACATATATAAAAAATGCAGAGGCGCAAGATACCCCCGCCTCAATTCACGATCTGATGAGCTTTCCAATGCATAATTTAGTACCGTAAAAACCTGGTATTTTAGCCTCTGAGATGTATGAATGGAGAAATCCCAGATAAACCCTTTGGTATTCCTGCAATAATAAAATTCCTTTGCCAATTGATAATCCGGATGATATCCCAAATAAATTCTTTTTTCTTCATACTTTAGCCGGATCCTGCCTGCCCTTATGCCGTCACTTCTCTTTTCAAGATCAAATAACTTTAGTTTATCTAAACCTTTCAGATACCAGGGGCGAATTCTCGTATTTATCGTTTTCTCCAGATATTGTTCGTAACTTACCCGCACATCCCAGTCAATCTCTTCCAAGCTGTGTATCCCATTCTCTGTCAAAAATGTATACGCCTTGTTCTTAAGAGTCTGTTCTACCGTACCGCATTCTTCCATCTCTTCTTTTAATTTTACAAATTCTTTCTCCTTATGAAATTCCCTCCAGTCCCGTAAAGTTTTTTGGTATGCCCCAATCAAGTATTTAGCCTGAATTCCTTGTTCCTGAAGCCATAACATATACGAGTCAACCAGACCATCCTCTATCTCCAGTACATCATATATATTTTGCAGGCACAAATACTCTACTCCGCGTTTTATAAATCGTTCTTCCCTTGCCGGGCACTCTTCAATCTGTCTTTTTAAATATTCGATATTCTTTTTTTCTTCCTGAAAATAACTAACTGCTGCCATTGCCATATTTCACCCACTCCTATAACAATTTATCCGCCATATACAATGCTGCATTTTTACGGAAAAGCTCTTCGCTTGCCTCAACCAGTTCTTCATTACTAATATTCAGATAATTAATAGTCGTCTGCAGATTCCTATGCCCTAATGCCTGGCTGATCAATTCCAGACTCCACCCATTCTTCCGGCGCTCGTTTGCAAAGTAATGTCTGAGCATATGAGAGGTAACTTTAATCTGCGTCTTCTCTTGCAACCGACGAAGCATGGCATTAACGGCATCTTCCGTCAATGCACGTCCGGCATTCTCACCGGATAAGGTAATAAACAAATATTCTGACTCTTTCAGCAGATTTCTATATTTAGCATAGTAAAAGAGCAAAATATCAAATGTATCTTTACTAACCTTGGCCCACCGGTCCTCCTCATACTTCGCCCGCACTTCATTTTCATTGTCCATTCTTGGTTCGACACGTATCCGGCATCCCTGATAATCAATATCCTCAACATACCGCACCCCTAGAAGTTCACCAATCCGAAAACCAGTTTCAGCTAATAAAAGGAGCAATAACTGATCCCTGCAATTCGTACACGCATCTAAAAGGATGATAATGTTTTTTCTTTCAATTGATCTCCCTTTCGACGAAACCGCATTCAAATATCCATCAAATGAACGGCATACCTTTGTCCTTTTAATACCTATGGCATTCGTGTAGGAGACGGTCTTGTCTGAAAGCACCAGCAATGAGCCAAATTGCTCATACTCCATTTCAAGGAATTGATAGAAGCCAAACACATCATGTAAATATGCATTGCAGGTCCCATTATCCGGAATTTTCCTTAATTCACCGGAAATATGCTTTCCACCTTTAATCCAATAGAGAAAGTTCTGAAAAAATTCCATCTGCGCACTGTAAGTCATCTGATAAACATCTTCAAACTGTCTCCCTTGTTCCTTCAGATACCCCATGAAATAGGATAAAGAAAACGCAATCCGCTTTACCGTATTGGGGGAGCGATTAGAAGTTGTTTTATGTTTCAAATATTTTGTCGGATATACGCAGATACTGGCGTCTTCTGTCCGCCGGATCAAAAAATAAACTTTTCCATCATATCTCACATTTCCAACCTCATAAGCTTTCAAATCGCATCCCCTTCCTTTTACTGTATCAACATTATACACACTTCTTCTTTCCAATGTCAATTATTATTGATATAGATTATTAAATATTGATTTCGTTGTTTTTAATAATATCTATAGAAATCAAAAAATTTTTTTCTACATAAATCTCTGATTGATTGTTCCATTCCCACATGATATAGTGAAACCGGAGGTTTTATTATGAACGGTCAATTTGATAAATCAGCACTCTCAATACTTCTCAAAAGGGCGCTGGGAAACCGAACGCAAAAAAGTTTTGCCGAAGATATACAAATAAGCAAGGAGCACCTCTCCCGTTTAGTTAACCAGAAACGGGACACTCCGCCTAACATAGATACCTTAAATAAAATTGCCTTAAACTCACAAAACAGAGTATCTGTACGTGAGTTACTTTCTGCCTGCGGCTACGATCCAAACACCCTGGCTGTCCCTGCCGCCACCAACCATATGATGGAAGCAATCATGCTGGCATTATCACATTCTCCATATGCATTTTCCAAGCATTCCTGTGACAGCACTGATTTTTACCAAATGATATTGCAGTTTTCAGACGGTCCCCTTCACCGTTGGTATTTTCATTTTCTTCCAGATAATACTTTTGCGGCTGCCGACCATGAGCTTGCTACAAACCTTTTATATTTAATATCTAAAGAAATGGAACCGAACAACAAGATAAGCTTTGTTACTTCCATTCCTTTACTGTTTCAATACTATATGGAACACCGGCCATACAATTTGGATTTAAACTTTTCTTTAATCCTGATCAACGAATATACTCTAACTGTTTCAAAGGAAATCGTACTTCAAACTGCCTGTTCTTTACAAACAGATGCTCTTGACAACTATACATTTTCATCAAGCCCGGAATAATTCCGGGTTTTACTTTAATACTTCTAACACCTAAAATTCTAAATGATAGTGAAGATTTACCACTCTTTGCTATTATCCTTTTATAATAAATAGACATTACTCACTATATTTCTGTAACTTTTATCAAACTTATTAGAAATCTTTAAAGTTTAGTCTGCTAAAATCTTCAATATCTAGTGTAAAACACTTGATAATTAACACAAAACAGGTTAGACAAGAACGCTCGTTCCCATCTAACCTGTTTTCATTTTTCCAAATCAAAAAGCTACAAATATAATCAATTTGCACCAAATAATACTTTATGATACTCTTCTTCCAATTTGAAATACTGCTTTATTAATCTCTCTCCTCTAATATCCAATTCCACCTGTTTTACTGTTGTTCCAGAAGGTACATGTGATAAATCTAATTCCGGAAAATCAAGCGCCTCATTTCTAGCCTCTAAAACCGGTTCCAAAGCTTTTCTCAATCGATTAAGTCTCTCACGATTTATATTCCAGTCTTCTGTCAATTCCCTTAAATTTTCTATTTCCATCTCAAAATTATCCAAAATTCCTTCCGGATAGATTAATTTATGTCTAATAGGAAATTCCATACCAAAAAAATCATTTGGTGAAATCCCATATAAAAGAAATATCTGCTCTAATTCACGCGCATCTGGACTTGAAGAATTATCTTCCATACGACAATATTTACTCTTACTGATATTAAGATAATCCGCAACCTTTTGTTGACTATATCCCACCTCATGTCTCAAAACACGCAGTTTGTTTCCTATATCCATATTATTTCTCCCTTCTTAAAAGTATTCATTTTTGACTATTTTTGTATTTATCATCTCAAAATAATATTGTTTTGTTTCATTTTTGACTATATCATGAAATTTCCTTTTTGTCAATAAAATCTTAATCTAATTTATTCTTCATATAAACTTCGCTTCGAATGCAGATTCATGTACATTCCGATCAGCGTGTGCCATTCGCATGAAGTTTTAGAGCCAGTGGCACGAAGAGAGAGCCAATGGGATATATGATTACAATATAAATATTTATCAAGGGCAACTCCGCCAATTCATGCCCTAAGCGTAATATATTCTAAATTTCAGATAATTCTATGTTATCTTAAATATCCAGTCTTCCTCAACCTCCACTTCATTCTCCCGCAGATACCTTTCCACACACGGGCCGGACATACACAGCCTCATATTGATCTCCCAGCGCTGCGCCTCTCCATGCTCCTTTTCAAACTGCTCACACCACTGTTCCTATATATTAGACGCAATCCGTATTTTCCTGCAGTCAAACCTATATCCTTCCTCTACCGGCATCTGAAATTCCTCTGCTACCTTCCTGTAAAATGCAACCATGTTCAGATTGGGATAAAATGCATCTATCGTCTCCTGCTTCACTTCCCTGATTCTTCTCGCCATCTGCTTCTCTCCTTTTTCACAATATCGTCCCTCTTTAACAAGGCCCGCCTTCCGCACCGTGAAAGGCTCCTGCCGGATACATCCAGTTATCCTTTACATAAACCGAATCCGTAGAGAATTCCCCCGTCATCAGGCTGTGCAGTGCTTCCTGATCACCGTGATAGACACAGGACCTTGCGTTCCCCACAAAGGTATCCAGATCACAGTGATTATCCAGCGTAAACCCAAGGATCTCTTCATCTTGCTTCAGCATTTTATAATCTTCCGGATATAATTCCCGAATTCCCGCAAACAGCTTCGGTGTAGAGAAGATGCACATTGCACAGCTGCAGCGGTTCCATCCGGCGCGGTAACAGGGATGGGGATTCACCTTATGCCTTTTTAAAACCTCCCAGACATCTTTTTCCGAATAATCAATGACCGGACGCCACTGGTGTACGATCCGGTGTGCCTTTGCCTCTGCATTTGTCCTGTGGATTTCCATCTCGTTATATTTGCTCCGCCCGGCCGACTCCCCTCTGCGCTCTCCGGACACAATCAGCAGGCAGGTATCCTTCTTTGTCTTCTCCAGGCTTGCCGTCACGCTGTCCTGCACGGAAGCTTTGAGACTCCCGCTGCACCAGCGTCCCTGATGGGTTCCTCCCTTTGCCGGAAATTTTAGCCGTCTGCCTCCTATCTTTTCCAAATGCTCCAGGCTGTCCAGATTTCGGAGCACCGTATCTGCTACCATAATCTTTAAATAGGCAGAGCACCACCGCCTGCTTAAATCTCCGGTTTTCATGGGAAATTTCATACGGTACCCAAACTGCTCCAGCTGTTTTTCCATATCTTCTGCAGACTTTTCCTTCAGTTTCAGGCACTCCTTATATTTCTTTGACAAAGGGCACTGCCAGATCTCCTGTGTATCCGGTTCCTGCCATTCAATCGGCTCTGACGCGCCGATACGGTATAATTCTCCGAAAAAGCCGTTCTTTCTCCAGGATACCCTGAGCGGTACCTGCTCTGCCTCTGAAAAAGCATGGATATAACTGGAGGTACAGCGCCAGTCCATCCTTCTTGCCGGATGCCCGCCGTCAATGTCATGATGCCAGAATTCTATCTTCTGTTTGGGTACGCCAAGCTCTAACAGCTTATAGTAACAGGCGATACTGTCCTTTCCTCCTGAAATCAGGAGAATGATCAAATCATAACTTTCCAGCGGCAGTAACTCCTCCAACAGAACTTTCTCCATGTACTTTGAATCCCTGCGCCCCGGCACCCTCGGCCTGATTCTTTTTCCGGTTCCATATATTGGGACATCCGGTTTTCCATAGATAACAGGCATATCTTTCGTACAATCAGCATCCCGGATAAAATCCGGCTGGAATAAGGAAAGCTGCCCGTTGGACTGCTGGAAATACGTTTCTTTTTTCTTCAATCTATCCACCCCATTCCCAAAGCCTATTCCAGGCAATCCTCCTTCACCAAAAGGGCTGTCTTCCTTTCCCCGGAAAAATATGATTTCCCATTGTAGATCCACGTGCTCCCGCAGGGTGCGGTCAATGCGCCGATGATTCTTCTCCACCCTGAAGGCATGGACGTATACAGTTCCACATCCTTTTTCATGGCAAATTCTATAATCCTGTCAAACTTATCCATAGCATTCCTTTCCCGTAATACCTTCTCTGTATTCATTTGAAAAGAAAGACGGAGCCTATGCCCCGCCTTTCTGACCGCTTTATATCTTAATTCTAAATTCATTTTTCTGACTGCCTAAAAGCAGTTCCTTTACAGGAACAGGTCCCTCTTATGCGAACACAGGCGCTTTCCCCATATCGAATTCCCTATTTGTTGTGACAGGAGTTCTTACCTGATTTCTTCTTTCTGCATTTTCAAATACTCCTTTTGCACGGTCATAATACTGCACCTTATCTGACAATTTATCACATAGCTCCACCTCGTTTTCATTAATCTCTTTGACCATCTGCGATAATCCTGATGTATCCATAATTCCTATGTCTGGCACAAGTAAAGTTTCATGTATGGAAGATGGCAATATATAAAAGTCAGAGCCTATGATCTCTCCTACTCTTTTCATCAGATCCTTCTGAAGAATCATAGAAGCTCCGTTTCTCATACTATTATTCGTCAGGCATAATATTGGTGCTTCCGCTATTTCCGGATGCCATTCTGTTTTCCCATCTAAAAGATTTCTGATGCTTCCATCACCCGTCATTATGGAAGAAATATAAGCATCCATCTCGAAAAGAACCGCCCGTTCTGCTCTCTCTGAAAGGAGTGCATCCTCATGGATCTGCCTTAAGCTTATTTTCCATTCCTCTATCAGCTGTTTTACAATAGGCATATTGAATGTTTGCTCTTCGTTCTCACAAATCGTCACACAATAAACCGCTGCAAAATCCCCATGCAATGTGTATGCCTTATCCTTCAGCCAATCCCGGTTTAATTCCAGATCACAAAGTTTTATCTTCAATTTATTCTTTATCGCTTCATAATCTTTCACATAACGCAAATCAGATAAGCATTTCGGATTATCATATTTAACCCGCAAATCAGCAATCCACTTTACACAAGTCTCAAGACTCTTTCCTGACCTATAATCATTATAAGCCCCTTCTAAAAGAATACTCGGAACTAAAATATCACCTTGACGCCTAATCAAAAGAGCTGGAATTTTTCTTCCATTTTCTTTTATACTCTCTACAACAGATACTTGTGCACTTTCAAAGGTCTGCGGCAGATACAGCCGCACATTTTCAGCCGCATAATTAATAAATTCATTTCTATTCATCATATATTCTTCCTACCTTTACTGTTTTCAAAGAAAAGGAAAGGGAAATTGATTCTCTTTTCTCCTTCCCTTTCCACGTTTCATTGCCTTTTTAGATTTCCATGCATCCTAATAGTTTTTCGCAAATCCCTTCAGATACAAATTGTAGTCTTTCTCCCTCGTTATGAACCTGATCCAGTATTCTGCAGCCTTCCCGTTCATGAAAAAGTCATACTCATCTTCACTCACAGATGAAGATGGATGAGCCCTACAAAATTTTCTTAAGGATTCCAGATTATGAAGCTGCGTCACCAGACAGCGGTAAATATCCTGTGATTCCCGGTGAAACTCCTTCGTCCAAAGTTTACTTCTGCATGGAAAATAGATCCCCTGCCATCCACCGCTGTTATAATATGCGCGGATATGCCCGATCTGGGCATCCGGATACTTCCCTGAACTTAAAGAATCCGGTGCTTCTGAGCAATGCTCGAACACATCAGGGAAATTGCAGGTCTCCTTCAGCTCAAACAACATATTTTCTTTTTTATCCATATAAAAATCCCTCTTTCTCTATGCGGCATGGCCGGTTTTCTGCCTGCTGTCGCCTAAAGCAAGGCAATACCCCTTGCCTGTCTCTGCCTGAATCTCTGCCAGTTCCCTACGGCTTACCAGAACCGCAAGCTCATTTTTTACCACACCTTCCAGAATCCGGTCTCGTTCATAGGGAAACGGACAGTATCTGTGATACTGCTCCTCCATCTTAAGATAAATCTCCTGAAAAGAAAGCGTTCCCTTCCCCGTAAACAGCCTTAAGATTTCTTCTCTCATGTGTGTCTGCTCTTTTCTTAATTTCAGCAGATACTCTTTTCCTGCCGTCTCAACCATATCATTCGTTCCCCGTCCTTTCTTTTTCAATTTGTACCGTCATAAGCCAGCCTAAAAATTCTGTTATGCAGCTTCTCTTACCGTATCCGGAATCTCCATCAGATCCGCTTCCAGAATGTCTGCAAGATACTGTCCTCCAAAGAGGCCGCCATTGATCTTCACTTTCTTCTTCCGCATTTCGGCATAGGACTCTATCCGGATCTCCCGGCTCTTTTCCGCCAGCGTAACATCATCCCTGGTAAGCCTTTTCTGGACAACTGCCTGCCATTTCCGTAAGAATTCCGATGCCTCTTCAATATCCTTCTTCTGCCGGTCATACTCGGTACGCTTCTGCCGTATCACACCGCCCGGCTCCACCTCCAGCGTATAGTAAGGTTGATCCGGCTGTTTTGTCTTCCTTAAGAACAGAATATAACTCTCCTGACTATTGATCCGATCGAAATACTCCTTCTTCTTGTCAATACAGTGGTGTAATGCCTGTCCTTCTTCCAAAATATCCTTGATCGTTCTCGGTGCAAGAATTGTATACGTCTTATTCGAGTATTCATATTTCTCCTGTAACCTTGGAAGAATATCGTTGATGTAAGGAAACTCTTCTTCCAGTTCTCCCGCCGTTACCGACAGTTCATTCTTCTGTATATATTCCACCAGTTTCCCATGCCTCTGATACAGCCTGGATACCCTGTAGACAATCTCATCATATACATTCATCTTGACACGCTTTGCCATAGATAGGTAATCTTTCCAGGTAATCAGCACCTGGCGGATACTATCATTTGTTCCTACATTCTGGCGGACAAGATAATTTTTTACCTGTACATAACTCATCCGGTCATGGATAAATGCAAGGTCTTTTGGCAGAATATCATTTTTGACAAACCAGGCGATCAGCTCATCCGTCAAACTGATATTTTCTTTCTTCTCCTGCTGTAGCCAATATAAAACATTGATATCGCCTTCTGATTTTCGTAATCTTTTCAGTTTGGCATTATCAATTTCCAGTTTTTTAGCCAGCCCGCCTTTTGCATCTCTCCAAACTAATTTCTCTGGATCTTTTACCAGTTCTTCTGGCAATTTGGGAAGACCCGCTTTTAAAATCTGCTCTAATACCGGGATCATTTTCCATGCATTCAGATATTTACGGGGATTTAAAACCGGATTTTTTTGTATCCACTGTATGAGCCCGGTCTTTTTTAATTCCCGCCGTCCTAAATCGTACAAAGTCCTTGGGTATACCTTTCCATGCAAAAGCAGAGGATAATAATCGAAAAGGCCAACTCTGCGGAAGTAATTGTCACCGCTTATCCAACGCGCGCCCCTATTTTTAAAATCCCCATAATAATATGGATCTTCCTGGAACTGGTCATCATAAAATATACGCTTCGTTTCATAAAAACATATTTCCCGGTTTTTGAAATCTCCCTTTCCAAGAATCATCCGCGCCTCAAACAGCCTTAAGATAACCCCTTTTCTGCAGCGCTGGATTAAATATGCAGCTTTACTTTCTGTCCAGATAGATCCGGATTTGTCTACAGATTTAAACTGAATTTCCTGTCCGCATTTGCTGCAGATTCCCTTCTTGTTATATCTGGGAGCATGGATTGGGACCATCCTGCCGCAATGGGTACAATACCCTTCTGTCGCGCCGCCTTTTTTATATTTGTAGAAAATATAATGTTCAGGAATTACCTTCTTAAGGAGCCACCGTTCCCAATCTTTCGGAAGTTTCGGCACCTGCTTCATGGTCTCATCCCATACATCCGTTATTTTTTTATAACGGGCAGCCAGCTGGCGCTCCCGTATCCCTTCCTGATAGCAGACCAGTGTTCCATAATCGCCTGTTATTGTTTCCAGATATCTGCAGACAAGTTTTTCATCTTTTCTGCTGATGTATGTCCCTGAATCATACATATACCGTGGCCAGTCAAGATTTTGCAGCATGGACTTTCTCCATTTTCCGGTATCTGTCTCAAACGTGATAAAATCATCGGCTCTTTTGTCGATATATACCACATAGACCGGATATTTCGCTCCTGCCCGTACAAACTGGGCCAGGAACACGGAAATAATCAAATACCCTTTTTCCTCCTTCACCCGCAGATACCTGCCATATTTGTATTTTTTATTCGTTCCCCAGTGATCGGATGGAACCGGCTGATCCTGTTTGGCAATCTGTTTCAGATATGGAGTAAATTCCGGGGGATTCAGTGTCATTAATTCTTTTTTCTTCATGCCTTCCACTTCCCTTCTCATTTTCCATAAGCATCATAAAATTTGTGCGGATGCCAGCGTTTCCCGTCGATGTTTATCAGTGCAATCTCTTCAATCTCAGGGCTGTTCTGCTCTTCCTTCAGGATTAATAAAAAATCTCCTTTTTCCCCTGCTGCTCTTGGATTCTTCCCGCGGACTACCCCGTATCCGTTGCAGGCCGTACCTGTTTCTTTCTTTACCCCGTAGTTCCACTGGCGTTTCGGATGTTCTACCATATAAACTGCCGCCTCAAAAAGCATCTGCTCCAACGAAAGACGTCGTATCAGGCGCATTTCTGTACAGGATATCTTGCTGTCTACCGCATCCTCATCCAGATCTCCGCCTGCATCCACCTCATAATAAACAGAGTTGCGCCAGTCGGAATAATAGTGGAAACAATCCAGCGGATTTTCTGCACAATGGAACCCATTTTTTACACAGTTCGCCTCCTCCGTCCGGTTTATCTTATCCTCTCGGAACTGGAAACCAAGACAGGTCAGATCCTTACGGAATCCTTTAAATGCTCTCACTCTTTTCCTCTCCATTTGTTTCTTCGTTTTTTTCTGCCATCATGTCAAACAAGGACATCTGGATCGGCTTTTCTACAGATTTCTTTGCCCCTTTCGCCTGCCCTGTTGTTTCCGGTTCCTTTTCCGGCTTCTCTTCTCCTTTTTCCGCGGTCTTTTCTGTTTTTTCTTCCGATACGTCTTTTGCTGATGAACTCCCGGATGAAGCGCTCTTTTTCTTGCGTTCCTCCTTCTTTTTCAGGGAATTCAGCCGCTTTTTCGTTTCTGCTTTCCGCGCTTTTGCCTCCGTCGCTTCATCATCCAGGGCATAATACGCATCCGCCCACTGATATACCTGCGTCTCCGATATTCCCATACCGATAGACTGGTGAGCGCTATCCGCCCGGCGGTTCGGATTCTTTTTTCCGCCAAATCTGGTATCATGCTCTTTTTCTGCCATCTGATACGCCTGCTCCATGATATAGTTCATGCATTTCTGGAGCGTTTTCTGCTTCTTTAATACCTGGATTCCAAACATAGGGTCTTCTTCTGCCTTTTTCATCAGATATCTGCCTACAATATCCGTAAAAAGCTGGTCTTTCATATGCCACATCTCTTCCTGCAGCTTTTCCGTCGCAGAAGCATAGTCTTTTTCAGACAGCGGGATTTCCGCAAGCTGGAACCTCTTCCCCTTGATAAAATCCTCCACGTCCTGCTCCGGCACCAGCCACTGGGCCGCTAACACCTTAAGCTCTGAAAAATTCTGCGAGTTCCTGAGATGCACTGCCATTGCATTCAATTCTTCCGTATTGTTGATCAGTTTCTCATACACGGCTGTTTCCTCCTTAAATTCATCTTTAAAAAATTCTCTTACCTATTTGGTTTTTACGCTGCCGGGTGCAAAAATGGAGAGTCCGCTGACTCTCCATCTGTTATGCTGCATTCTCCTGTCTGAGCATTTTCTCTTCCATCTCTTCCATTTCCCGTTCCACTTCCTCTGCAATCCTCCTGCGCTCCTTATCGTCCTCTTCCAAAAGCCCTACCAGTTCTACCAGGATGCGGGTACACCATTTGTTTGACTTCCATTTATCCGAAAGCTTTCTGGTCTCTTCTATGAGGGCTTCGTAGTCCGGCTCCGTCATTTCCCTGTTCCGGTACTTTTTATATACCTCATAGCATTCCTTCATGACGACCGGAACCGGTATTTTTGCCGCTTCATCCAGATTGGAAAGAAGCCCCATCAGCATCCGGTGATAATCGTGCCTTTTGCAGAGCTCTTCAATCCCCATCTGTTCTCTCCCCAGATACAGGGACATAAAATCATTAAATATTTCCGCTATTTTACTCTGGTCTACCATTCGTTTTCTCCTTTCCCTTATGTAACTGCCAGGTCATAAATACTCATCTGCCCTTCCACCTGCCAGTCTTCCTGATGATCCTCCTGCCTTTTCTCAGGAACCGCTGCCTGCTTTAACGGGAGGCCCTGCAGCTTTTTTGCCGTTTCTACAATCAAACCCGTCAGCATACCCGGACTTCCATATTCCCTCAGAACTACCAGGTTATCTTCTGCAAGTGCATCTGCAAGCCCCATCACCTTCCCGGAAACTTCCAGTACACGGGTACCCTTCTTTTGTTTCGGCGTCAGCTTTGGAAGGACGGCCTGCATATACCGGTATTCTTCCATTGCCAAGTACTCCTGCACCGCGCATTGTGCCTGTGTCCGGATCTCGTCCGCACATGCCATGAAGCTTTTCGGCACTTCCGGCGGGATCGTCAATCTTTCATCTGCTCCCTTAACATCCAGCTTTTTCCGGATCTCCAAAAGCTCCTTCCGGATCCGGTCCAAAACCACCCCGTCCGTGCACATGCCGGCAGCATC
This sequence comes from Schaedlerella arabinosiphila, assembly GCF_003885045.1. Lineage (GTDB taxonomy): Bacteria > Bacillota > Clostridia > Lachnospirales > Lachnospiraceae > Schaedlerella > Schaedlerella arabinosiphila. The sequence goes on from NZ_RHJS01000002.1 coordinate 2,472,280, forward strand.
ACCATAGGCATATACCTTTTCCCATTCATAAGACAGCCGGACAAACTCCTGCTCCCATGCTCCGGGCGACTTTGCCTGCGCCATCATTTTCCTATTCCCCCTTCTTGCTCTTTGCCTTTTCAATCCTTCTTTTTACCGTGGACGGATAGCAGCCAAACGCATTGGAGATCTCTTCCAGCGTATACCCTTCTTTCCGCATCCGGTACATCAGATTCCCCATTGTTTCTTTTTCCATAACCTCCACATCTTCAACCTTTAATTTTTTTCTAAAAATCTTCCTGCTGACCGGATGCTCCGGCCCATATTTATAGATCAGTTTCGCCTCCGTCACATCCACATCGCAGAAAATCGCAATCAGTAAACAATAATAGCCGCTGTCCTCATTCCAAATCGACATCGCACACCTCCTTTACGGATGACCGTGCCGGCATATCCTCTGGTTACGGGCAGAAAAGCTTTCTTCCTGGCGCTGTCCTTAGCGTTTACTACCGCAAATGTTCGTCAAGCACCCGAAGAATCCCATCCACGCCGTTATGCTGAATCTCTTTAAGCATAAGATCCAGGCTGACATACGACAGCATGTTCTTTACAAATTCCTCCTCCCTGTGGACGCTTAAAAATACAAAAATAACTTCATACAGCCCATGTTTTGCCAGGCATTTGATGATATTTCTTGCCGTCACCATATTCATGTGTTCGTCACCCGGCGTACAGATCAGATGCCAGTATCCGCTGTATCTGCTGATCCATTTCAAAAGCTTTCTGCTCCTTCTTCCTTTCCTGTTTCCAATCATCTTTCTCCCTCCTGTAAGGCATAAATACAGGAAATTGCCATTTTCTTTATCACGCCGCTCTTTTCTGTGCCTTTACTAACACTTCCATCAGATACTGGTCTGAGTCTGTATGCAGTACAACGCCGTCAAACTCCGCACCGAGCATCTGCAGGTCTTTTTTGCTTCCCTCCTTTACGAATTTTACGATCCCAAAATCCTTCCGTTCACAGGAAGCAATGTATAAGTTCTTGTCCGCATCCAGATAAAACCGGATCTTTGCACCCTTTACAATGTCGTACCTGCCGGCCATCAGCACCAACAGCTTCATTTTCTTAACCACGCTGTCTCTCCTGTCTCTCAAATATGGGATAACTGGTCAGGATCCGGAATCCCCAGTCTGTATCCGCATCTTTTACAAGTACCAGGCAGGCTTTCCTTAGATTCTCTTCCAGCTTCTCCTCGCCTTTCCGGAATCCATAGCCTACTGTCCGGGGGAACTGCCCGACCAGCGAAATCCAGTCGCTGCCGCTGTATTTCAGCCATGCGGTAATGCTGGAATCGAAAAACTGATGCATGATCCCGCTTACCACTGCATTTGCTACTTCCACGTCCCAATAGGATGTTGCATAGCGGATATCTTCTTTCGTCAGCCTGGTCTTTAATGCCAGAAGCTGGATATCCGTATGCTTCCTCAGCGTATGGCCGCCATATAATCCTACCCGGTCAAGGTTCCTCCGAATCGTCTGTAAGGTATTCTCAATCATTTCCTCCGGAACATCAGCAAATAGATCAACCATATGTACTCCTTTCCTTTCACGGACATGCAGATACTGATATCCCGGCGGATACCAGTGCGCCCAAAACATTCCCCTGGACTGCTTTATCGCATGCCTGGCAACAAAAAAAGAAGAAAATTTTCCCCCTTCTTCTGTACAGACTGCAAACTTTTCTGTTATCCGCCTTTTCTTTCTGTATTTACCGGTGCCATTCATTCGGATTAGCACGCTCCTCCTTTCTGTTTATTTGCAGGGCAATCCTAAAACGCAAAAAAAGACACCAAAAACCCATTCTGAATTTTTGATGTCTTTTTTGTCTTTTGTCAGGCTAAGCCTTAAATTTATCTTCCAGTCATCTTCTGGAACAAATACATTTACTGCTGCATTTTAAGAACACTCATGCACAAAAATCTAATCCATTTACACTATAACACAATATATAGCTATAGTCAAGATAAATATATCTATATATTGTGTTTCAAATTAATATAACCACTGATTCATACGGCTTTTTGTTACGATTTTGGCCAATTACTGTAATAACTCTTTGATCGCAGCAACAGCACTGTTATTTAAAGAATGATGTGCCCTCCCATGCAGCGCCTGATCGATCCCTTCAAAGGATTCCAAAACCATATCATTATGTACCGGACTATTATTGTTTAACAACAGCACATACCCGTCAACCCAGACACGAATCCCAGAATCTTTCAGAAACCGGGCTAAAATGTATACCTGGCGCCGAACCTGTTTTATTGGATTGCGCACCTGCTTTTCATAGGTATTCCCGCCCCTGCTGACTTTATATTTTGTCCATTCATAATCATCTTCTTTGCCCGTAAGCGTGCCGCTATAATTCTTTACTTCGATAATAAATACACCTCTGCGGTTGATAATAACATTATCTAATTCTGTTGCTTTTTCCTTGTATTTCACACAGACATTCATAAGCAGTATATCTTCTTTCTGTAAAACCTGCTTTATTATCTCTGCTGCTTCCTTTTCGCCCCGCTTTCCTGCCCTGACTCCCGGCGCTTCATAGGTTTTATAAAATAATACCGCTATAATAACAAGAAAAGCAAAGCATCCTATCCCGATAAATATAAAAATCTCCATTTATTTGTCCATTTCTGTTTCCCAGACCGCATGGTCATATGCAGCAAGGGTTTCCCGATCAAACAGGACAAATCTCACAATGTCCATTTGATCCCTATGTTCTTCACAGAACTTCCGGACTGTTCGGACAGCCGCAAGCGCGGCTCTGTCTACCGGATAACGGTACACCCCTGTTGAGATGGAAGGGAATGCGATTGTCCGAATCCCATGAGTAACTGCTGTCTGCAGGGAATTCCAGTACGCATTTTCAAGAAGCTGTTCTTCCCCGTCCTGCCCGCCGCGCCAGACAGGGCCTACCGTATGGATCACATATCTGCATGGCAGACGGTAAGCTCCGGTAACCTTTGCCTCCCCTGTTTTACAGCCATGAAGCGTCCGGCATTCAGCCAAAAGCTCACGTCCGGCGGCACGGTGGATCGCGCCGTCCACACCCCCGCCTCCAAGCAGGCTGTTGTTCGCCGCATTTACGATTGCTTCCAGATCATCCACTTTTGTAATATCTCCCTGAACTGTCTGTATCCTGTATCCCATAGAATTTCTCCTGATAAAATATAATTGTATCTCCTATTTCTGATAACTGCACCCGGTTCTGTCCGGCCTTTCACCGCCCCTTATATACCTCGCGCTGAACTCCATATTAATCTGGCGCAGTTCCTTCTTACCCTCAATATAATCCTGATAAATTTCAGCCAGGCCAGCCATGCAGCCGTCACAGGCTGCCGTAATGTTTCCAAGAGAATCCGCAACAATTTTCCCGCGCTCCTCTTTTGTCGTCTCCGAAATCAAATACCCCACTTCCAAATGTACCTCCTGATTGTCTTAATCTTTGGCAGATCATGCCTCTTTATCCGCCCCAGGCTATGGCTATATCACCCTTCCGGAAAGATGGTCTATTTCGTGCTGCACGATCTGAGCAGGCCAGTCTTTTAACTTCATCTTCTGCTTTTTCCAATTGAAATCGAAATACTCCACTTCGATTTCCTGATAGCACTTTGTTTTCCGGACCCCGTCAAGGGACAGGCAGCCTTCTTCCGTTTCATAAATCCCTCTTTTCCAAACCAGCACCGGATTAAACATCACAATGTCGATGACTCCCTTGTTCACAATAATGATATTCTTCTTCACGCCAATCATATTGGCGGCCATGCCGACACAGCGGTCCCGGTTGGCATTCAAGGTATCCTTAAGGTCTCTTCCCACCTGCAGATCAGCCTTGGTTGCCGGTTCTGATTTCTGTCCCAAAAAGAATACATCCCTTACAACCTGTTTCACCATGATTCTTTATCCTCTCCTGCTCTCTTTGCATACCTCTTCAAATAGGACATCTGCCAGGAAATATACGTTTTACATCCAATGTCTAATCTCTTCTCTGTCACTCCATTGGCATTTAACGGTTTATACCGCTTCATCTACAGATAGGATTTTTTCAGCTTAACAGCAAGCTTCACTGATTTTGTTGGACCACTTGTGGTAAATACAGCCGCATGTTTTCCATTTAAATCCCAGCCATCTAACAGAGTCAGAACCACATTTGGCGTAACTCTGCACCAGAGCAGATAACATTCCTCAAAAGTGATAACTTCCAATCATCTGTCTTAGTTGAAATCTACTCACCCTTCCTACTTTAATTCTTCATAATCTTTTTCTTTACTCTATATTTTCAAACGCTATATCTTCACCAAAAAGTTCTTCCATGACTTTTTTCCAAGCAGTATTATATGCAATAAGCAAATTACTATAGTACTTTTTCTTCAATTCTCCATCTAATATATTTTTCTCTAACTCTAATGCTTCCTCATCTGTTCTTGCCAAAAACGGAATATACAAATAATTTGTTTTAGATAATTCAAGGATAATAGGAACTACAAAATCATCATTCACATAATATCTAAGAAGCGATGCAAAATTTATATTTCTTATCTTTGTGTATGTAGCCATTTTACGAAAAAACAAATCATCACATAATAGAGTCGCCTTTTCTCTAGCTGCCAGAATAAATGCATCCAAATGAATTAAGTGCAAACGTAATGCTGCTATAAACTGCTCTCCATTTATATCTTTTCCTATTGTGAATCCAATTCTTTCGTCATCGGAAATTACCATAGTTTCACATTCCGTACAAAAATCAATAATTCTTTCCCAAATTTCTACATAAGACAAATTATCTTCAATTAAAGTAAGCTGATTATCTATATTAACCAACCTTCCACCCGACATGAGATTTGTCTCCTTTGCCTTGCTATATCTTTCTGCAAAGAAATCCATATATGATTCTGGTAAGATCAAACTATCTTTTACTGCATTTAGTAGATTCAACAGGTTCATAGAGCTTAATAATACCATTGTTGACAAGGCTGGAACATATTTTTGATTTTCCTCATTCTCATACGTTGGATATCCCGTATAAAATGCTTGATCCTTTGCGTGTAATAGCATATTTAATGCATCAACATATCTGTCATAGTCACCGTTTATGAATGAATCAATTGGCAATCCTGTTTCATTTTCCTTAAAATGATAGAAATTCAGCAATGATTCTGTTTGCTCTGTTCTATCTGTTATTGACTTTATTTTTTCTAACAATTCTTCGGGCTTTTCTGAAGATAATACCAAAACAGTCCCATCAAATTTGTCTGGATGCTGATTTATCTTTTTAAAAATAAATCCTACAGCAAAATCAGCTCTCGAACATATCTTTATAACTTTAAAGTTAATTCCATCAATTTTTATTACCTGCCTTAACCCACTACCCTGAATTTTTAAAAACAAGGGATCGCTTGATGTTATATGTTCGACATCCATGCTTCGATTATTTATATCAGTAAACTCAGTTTCCGAATCAAGACATAATACCTTAATTTCAGGATGTCGAGAATCCACAGGATTATTTTCTTCAAGAGTAACCACTGAATTCCCTTTTACTCTTTTTAATTCACTCTCATCATGGTATCTATTGAGTTTTTGATTATAATACCCAAAATAACTTTTATATATTTCATAATCCACTGTATCATTCAAGTAATAAAGTGCTTTATAAGCATATAGATCAGCCTCCTCTGTTTTTCCTAAACGTAACATTGCAGAAGCCACTGCCATACAATAGTCTGGTTTTGTAGAATTACTCAATATACTTATATATGGAGCATATGCATCGTAATCTGCCTTATTTCTTTCAAAAAGCATAGCAATTATATTCCTAGCTAAACCGTCTTCTTTTGTAATTTCAAAAAGCTCTTTCGCATACTTTAGCATACTGAATCGTTTTTCTTTCGCTCCAGCACACAAATATTTAATTTGTAAAAATTCTCGTCTGAATACATCAGCCTCCAAGAACCGATTGGCAATCTGTTCAGATACCTCTAATTGCTGAGACTTAATTAATGCTTTATTATGGTGGATAAATTCTTTATTACAGATTGCAAATGTAACATTATATATTTCTTTTACAACATACCGATTTAGCCTTTTTAAATCTGAAACTGTCTTTATCACATCATAAATGTGCTCTACATCTTCACCTATAGATAATATAGACAATATTTCAGCTTTTTCCAAAAGTCCAAGGTTCTTTAAATATTCTCCATTAAGATATCTTTTCAATTCTGGCACTATAAATGTTTGTATATACTCCTTTTTGCAAGTTCCAAAAGCAATATCAATAATTCCGGGAAAATTTCCCCGTACTTCATCAATAAACTTTTTCAGAACTTCCTCAAAATTATCATTTTCAACATAAAACAACGCTGTCAGATATAGACTTTTTAATTTGGTATTAAGTATTGGCAAATCAAGACTTCTATATAATGCTACTGCTTCAGAATAATCCCCTTTTGAAATCTTACATATCAAATATCTGCACGCAATATTTGCATCTTTTTTCCAAGCCAACTCAGAATATATTTGTTCAGCAGAATCTATATTCCCATTAGATTCTACACAAAGAGCATAAAAATATTTGACTACAGAATCATTCTTTACCTCTTCAGAAAACTCCTGAAATCGATCTATTACATCTTCTAAGTATTTCTTTTCAATAATACCCAGATTATATGCCGTTTCCAAATAAAGTATAGCAACAAGATTCTTATTATCTTTATATTGTTTATTATCTTTCAATGAATCAAGCTGTTTTATTAACTCAATCTGTCTGTCTTTTAACTCATAGTTTCCTTCTCTCCAACTACAATTAATACTCTTCATTTCTGCAAAGACAGAATACAAAAGAATGTTTTCCTTTCGTGTCTTTTGGTAAAGACTTTTTAGCATATCGGTTGCAGAAACATACTGTTGTAAATTAAATAGCGCTAATCCATAATACTGTTTTACTGCATCAACTATCTCAGGACTTGTATCATCAACTATTTCTTGGCAAAGTTCTATTACCGCCTCCCATAATTGAGCAGAAAACATTTTATCTAAAGTTATTATCTGAACTTCTATACAATGGCTGGCAAATTTATAAGCCCCTATTGGGCAAGGATTTGCATAGTATTCAATTAAATACTTTAATTCATCTTTTAAATCATCTGTAAGTTCATCTGTTTCAGTTTCAACATTATTACCATCATGTAAATTTGCAATGTTCCTGTAAAATAATAACTTTTCAGTCCCTTCAATCCCACTGATTTCGTATGAGAATATCTTATCCAATTGCTCGCTAAGTTTTTCTAAATTCATTTCCAAAATGAACGACTTGCAAAGCTCTATTTTCTCTTGAACAAAACTCTGAAGCAGTCTTGGAACAATTACTTGTTTTTTTAACTGTATCGGACAAACTGTACATCCTGTTACTTTCTCTCCATTATTTACTATAATTTCAGTATGCGTTTGACATAGAGATACATCATTAGGTCGTTTTCGTGGTAAAAAGAAATAATTAGCAATTTCTTTGTATTTCGATATCAAATCAAGAACTTCTGAATTTGATATTGGATATAATTCTATACCTGCCTTCATTAAAATAGCTTCTGCTTCCTTATATCCCTTTGTAGTTTTTGTTAATGTTTTATTACAGAATAAGTATATTAAATCCAGTTCACTACTATAATACTTCACAGCTTGCCGAAATGATTCTTTAATTTGGGAGTAGCTTATTTTACCTTCAAAATATTTTGACTGAAAACTAATTTTACGCTGTTTAGTTCCATCTTTATGTGGTGGCTCTAAAATCGGCAACACTTCCACACCGGGGTTATTGTGATCCGAATGTGGAATTCTACTATTTTTTAAAAACTCAAAGGTAAATAACCGCCTTGACATGTCCTCGAAAGCGCCTGTTGCATTATCATTACACATAGCAAATTGTGCCCATGTAATATTAGGATAATGCTTTTCTCCCCTTATCATGCACAAATCTCTCCTTCCTAAAATCTTAAATCCTTTCTTCCTTTGGTAATTCCTATAATAAAAAACGTCTGAATGCTTCTCCCCACCCGTTTATAGTTTTTATTATAAGATTACCTTATTCAAAATGCAACAGCATTACAAACCTATCCTCACTTCGGTTTCCATTTTCCATTCTTCCTGAACCTAGAGCATTGCTAAAGTTCTTAAGAACAACAAGTCTTCGCAGCTTCAGCAATAACCTCAATTTCTTTCCCATCCAGATATAGATGGAATTTCTCTACATCATCTTTAATATTACAGTCCTCCATATACTCTTCCGTACGGAACTCAATCTCACAAACCTGCCTGCCTTTTTCCAAATCCTTCCGGTTTAAATATACGGTGATGCAAAGCCCTGACGGATACCCGTTTATATCTGTAGAAAACCGGATTGTATGGAACGAATTTTCCCGGCACATCTGGATGACCTTTCGGGCAAATGCTTCCTTATCGTTAAGTCGGTCACTGTTTGCTACTACTTTTAAATACTGCCAGTTATTGCTGGACACACTGCTGAGTGCATCCGGGATTCCTGAATGGCTTTCTTTCCATTCACTCGAATCCTGCCTGCCATAACAGAACATGCCTGCCACCCATAAAATCAACAGCGCAGCTTCTAAGAATCGTTTCCATTTGTTCATTTCCATGATTCCTCCAATCTCTTCTTTACATAGACTTGCTTCATAGAATGGAAATCAATCTTATTCTGGTGCTGCTCATTATAACTCCCTGCACTATTTATAAATCTGTCTGATAAACTCTATGTGAACAGTAATTTATTTTCTTTCATTGCAGGTATCCCCAATAATCTTTCTTACCTCAGACATATAATATCTAAGTGTCTGGAAATAATCAGGATATTTTTCTTCCGAAAGCTCGTCATCCATTTCCGAAATTGATTTATAATCATCTGAACAGATTGGAGGATGATTCTTCATGTACCACTGCCACCTGAGATTTTCCATTAAACTGTCTGCCATTTCTAAAGGAGAGGTAAAATATTTATGAAACGATAACCTGCTTATTACCGTTTCACTGTCCTTTTCAGGCAAATATTCTCCAAGAATCGCTACATATCCCAATCCCGGAAATTTGATAATATGATAGTCTTCTGATTCTTTCAGAATGTCTTCAAACAATACCAGCAGCCTTTTGAATTGCATTTCAATGGTTCCGTCTTCACTTCTACACATTGCTAAATTCCTTTCAATTGATGATTGTTTCTATTTAGTGACATTATTGGCAAGTTTTAAAAATATACTAAAGATTAGTAAGTTTCTAACCAGTCACACAAGGAGGGAAAACAAGTATGCAATGGATTTTGAACGATATCCCTTTAGGTCGGAATATCCAAACAATTAGAATGGAAAGGAAAATGACACAAATGCAAGTCGTAGAAAAAATGCAGTTAATAGGAAGTACCATGTCCCGCAGCACCTACGCAAATATTGAGTCAGGGAGGAGAAACATCAAGGCAAGTGATTTAAAAGCTCTGCAAACCATATTTGATGTTGATTTTGCTGAATTTTTTAAAGATTAAACTTTTTCTTTGCGATTGTTTCCATCTAGTGACAATCATACCATAAAAATCAAGTATACTCAATCAAAAAGTTTCTAATCAGTCACAACTAGAGGGGTACTGCCATGCAATGGATTATACGGGACATTCCGTTAGGAACAAACATCCAAAAAGCAAGAATGAAACGCGGTCTGACGCAGGAACAACTTATTGCTCAAATGCAACTTCATGGCAGCACTATGACACGCAGCACTCTCGCAAACATTGAAGCGGGAACAAGAAATATCAGAGCCTGCGATCTGAAACTAATGAAAAAAATTTTAAATGCTGATTATGAAGACTTCTTCAAAGATTAGGTATTATTCAGGGAAACCACTGTTTGAAGGCTTCGAACAGATTCCACGGCAAACATCCGGGCATATTACATGTTATGTTATAGCAATGATTAATTACAAAAAAACACCACCCAAACTATGCAGCGCAGTTTCAAAGATTTTTAATTTGGGGAAAATAAGCATTGATTCATGTGTAAGAATCATGGCATATTCATATTATCCCTTTTTCTTATGGAGCTTTAAGTCGATATTTTTCGCTGCTGCTGCATCTTGCAGTAATCCAGCAACAAAGGCGCTTTTCTTTTTGAACGTCAAAGTTTCCATATCAGGTTTACGTTCAATTTCCCCAAGTATCGTTTGCAGGTCTTGCAGTTCCAAAAGGTTAACGGCTACACAAAAGAGTGTCTTTTTGCGGCCGTCATTATAGCCCAGCAAGAAAGCCTCCAGAATTTTTGCTTTTTCCTCCTGCTCTGCATTATAAGCATCTATCCCGAATTGTTTGGCCTTTTCCATATCAGATCTTCGGTTTCGGTGTGTGATAAAGGAATCAAAATCGTCAATATGCTCATATTTTTCGCAAGGGTATTCACTGCATTGAAAACAGTATTCAACACCGCCATGCTCCATGCTGCACCTTGCAATTTTGCACGACTGATTTCCTTCACCGCCGCCGCAGCCAGGGCAGTTTTTATTCAAAAACATAGGGCAAAGGCCGCAATTCAAACCGCAGAGGGAAAATAATTGATTTGATCGGTTAAATCCTTTCATGGGACCTCCTAATGTAAGAAAGATAAATCCTAATTTTCCAGTTTGATAAATTGGAATTCGTATTCTAATTCAAAAATATTTACTTCCTGTTGGGCTTTCTTTTTATCCTCAGCAGTTTGACAAAATCATCAAACAAAGTTGTATCCGTCGGCTCAAACATCAGCCATTTTCCGTCATGATAGGTTTTCGTTTCATCATAAATTTGTTGAACCTCTTTTGAGTAATGATTCCTATCTGTATCGAATTTTAATCGTTCATCTTTTCATCAATTAAGGTACACAGTTTATTCCATATATCATATAATGATTGCCCCACTAAAGCAGTCATTTCTGCTGCATTAGGTATTTTATCTAGCATACTCGTTTCTCCTCTACAATTTTCTCAATTCTATAAGCTGAGATTTGTTAAATGCTGTGCTTCATAATTATCTTTCAAAACAAACTACATAAGTTCCAAGCACTTGAATACATGGAATTTTCTCGCAGCGTTAATATCAGCCACCGATATAAGCATACATACGTGTTTCATGCAAATACTCCTTTCAAAGTGTGGTTCCTATCTTCACAAAAGTTGTTTAATTCCCTGTAAATTCAACTGGATTATCACAGACCTTCATGATTAAAAATTCATTATATCATACGGCAGCCTGTATCTCCACTTTTTCGTCCTCGTTTTTTACAATAAGTAGAACAAAAATATATTCCATACCAACCAAACTCCAAAACACAGAAAAAGCATGGAAATCTTTTCAGACTGCCATGCTTTCTCATCATACTAAATTTAACTTTTCAATTCCATCAGAAAATCAGTTTTTTTTAATCCATAGACATACTGAATTTGTTCAGACTCCGGAATTTTAAGCGCTGCCATTGCCTGCTCTGCACTCCAGTCCATACTTTCCATCAGATTTTGAATGGATGACAGAATCCCTTCTTTGATCCCTTCTTTAATCCCCTTTTCTTCTATCCCTTTACTCAAATTACACATCAAAAAACACGTCCTCAAAATCATTTTTGAAATGGAATCTCATCTAAGAGTTTAATTCTATAGGCCTCGTCTTCAGTTGCTCTTTTCGCATCATCCAGCCGGCCATTTGACAGCAAATATTTCATCAAAGATAAAATTATACCCTCGCCTTGTTCTATTCCTTTCTGGATTCCTCTGTTCTCTACGCGGTCTAATACTTCACACATGTTCGTTGGTCTCCTTTCCATATCCGGACTATACACGTCCGCAAACCGATTATCACGTGTCATAACTGACATCAACTGCAATAGTTCATGCACATGATTAATCGTAGTCTCCGGCGCTATATAATTTCTATTCTTCCGCATCTGTACAAAATAATCCGCCACGATCCTGAAATCACTTGTAAACATCTGCGCCTGTTCATCAGATAGATATGCGATCTCATACAAATTCATGCGGTAATTATTTACATATGGCTTTATTTCTTCCGGAATATCAAGACAGTCATACAGTGTCCTTGGCGTTTTCCAATGTTTCTGATATCCAAAATACAAAACCAGTGTCACTACAGGATACCTCGGTGCGGCCTTTCCTGTCTTTTCTTTCGTCTCCTTATCTGCAAGAAGTTGTCCCCGGTAAGCCGCCCCGTCATAAGAAAATAACCGCAGCGGCATATCACTGTCTATATCCGTCTGGTTTTCCAAACCATATAATGCAATCCGTACAAGTCCTTTGCGCCAATATTTAGCAACATCCCTTTCCTGTGCATGTAATTTCCCATCTGCTTTATAACTGGAATTTGGGCTCTCTTCTTCCAATTCATCCTCTTTAACCTGCCTCTCGCCATTAAAAAGCAATACATTGATAATGTCAGCAAACACATCATTGTAGGCTTCTAACGTCTTTTCCGCAATGTCTTTCTCTGCCATAGCATCATTCCTTCCTGCTATTATCACCCCTGCATTTCTTAAATTAATTATACTCAAAACATCTACCCTTTACAAGCTGGAAACGTAATCATTTTTTCATCCCTTGTTCCTTAACCAACAGACACAGCAGCCTTTTAAGGGCTGCTGTATCCTGCAGAAAGAATCCATTCTGTTATCTATGCGGCGCTTTTACGGATATTCCGGATATGGTTCTCAACCTTCCCACACCGCATGTTCATTCTTTTCCATTCTTCCTGCCGCAGGACAGTTTCCAGCGCCCCGCTGTCATTTGGCACATATTCGGAGTATAAAAACTTATCGAATAATTTATGCCCTCCCTTATGAACACGTTTGTCTACGTCCTGGAAATACGCTCCTTTCTCATGAACAACCCTGACCTGGTCTGCCGGAACTGACCTTCTTTTTACCAGTTCCACATGCTCCCGGTAATCAAGCGGGTACAGGTTTCCGATCACCTTCCCGTCTTCCAGACCTGTCACTTCTACGGCATAAGCTAAAATCCTTTCACTTTTCCCGTCACCATAGTAAGTCCAGATATGATGCGCTGCAGTCGGCTTTAAAAATACCCGACCTTCTTTCAGGCACCAGGTACCGCAGCGGCGGGACATCCAGAGATACGTCCGCTCTCTAAGAGGCAGTGCATCCACTTTCGCCGCCGCTTCCTCTAAATCTTTCCGGTCATAAGCGAAATCACTCTGATAGCTCTGCGTATTCTTTTTCATGATCTTTTCTAAACTGTCCAGCAAATCAATCCCTATAAATTTCGGCATAAGTTCCTCCTTCCTAATCTTCCAGTATCCGCTGCCAGGCTTCGGAAATCTCCCTGGCAGTCTGTCTTGCCTCATCTCCAAGCTCTGAATTTTCTGCCATCTGCTCCAGATAACTTCCAAGTTCCCGCATCTGTGCTTCATATGTCCTTACCACGCACCGCAAACGGCGGATTTCCCTCTGGCATAAAATCAAATCATTACTCATTTGCGACCTCCTGCTATTTTTCTGTTCTCGGATTTACAAAGGATTCCTGAAACAGAAAATATCCTTCCTCATAGCTTCCTTCCTGCCTTGCGCCTGCCATTCCGCCTAGGCTGTCCAGATACTGCTCCCCATTCTTGGATTCCGAAATGTACATATAATATTTCGCACGGATAAATTGCTTTTCTTCCAGCGCGAACTTTTTATAGGCATCGCTTAAAACCAGCTCTGCCTGTAACTGTTTTGCTTTCTTTTTCAGCATCTCCACAGCAAACCAGACCGCTTCCTTTTCTTTCTCCTCCGAAACTCCTTTAAAATAAGGCCGCTCCAAAAATAAGGTCAGATATTCTTTTCTGTCATTTGCTGCTTCCTCTCCTGCATCCTCCTGGGTGAGATCCGCAAACTGCAGTCCCTGCCGTTTCCCGTTTGTCCTGTAAAATGTTCCTTTCGTAAGGCGGATAATCGCCCTAAACACCAGTGTCCCTTCCATGGAAAGATATATCACCTTCTTATTCGCATCAAAGCAGGATAACAGGCAGCTTTTATATTTCCCATCCCGGTAAGAAAGGCAGGTATGTCCAAGCACCTCCCCGATCTGCATGATTGGAAGCAGCCGGTCCTCTTCCCACAGTCTCATCGGCTTCCTTTTCACTTCCATGTTCTTCATCCAAACCTGCTGTGTTTCTGCCGGAAGGTGCAATGCGATTTCCCGTTCCAGGTCATTTTTATAATATTTTACTTCCCGGAACCGCCCGGCAATCTCCGCAGCACAAAGACGTTTAGCCTTTTCCCGTTCCGATTCCAACGCTCCGGATAAAAATGCATGGAAAATCTCTGCGCCGCCTTCGCACAGGAAACGCATGAACCCTTCCCGGTTTTTAAATAAAAAGTCTTCCCCGATCTTCAGGACTCCGTTTAGCTGCTTCCATCTTCCGTCGATTTCCGGCATCTGCTCTTTTGCCGTCTTAAAATCAGGGATATCCTGTAATTTTTCCAGATTATATACAAGAAAGTCTGCATGATAGCCCGTACGGATTTCCGGAATAAAACGCTCTGCCTCATCCCATACGCACAGAAGGCTCACCGCCTGCTGATAGGACAGAGATTCCACATGCTTAAGCTCCGTTTCCATCCACCGGGAAACCGGCTTCTCTTTTAACATCATCCCCAGTTTATCAAGCTGTTCTTCTGTCATGCCTTCCAATAGGCACTTCTTTCCAATAATTTCCCTGATTACCCGCAAACGGTCATCCATCTTTAAATCTGCCAGCCGATGGTATAATTTTATATAAAAGATGTCGTTTGTAGCAAATAACCGGATTTCCTCAAAGGTATACTGCCCCCAGGTTAAAACCTGCTTCTTATCATCTGAAAGGGCATAAAGCCTTGCACATTCTCTCAGGTTCCTGGGATTCAGCGTATTGATATTCAGAAACCGCTCATAGGTATCCCGGTCCAGCAAAAGATTATGCCAGCCAAAATAAGTAAAATCGCGGAAATTTTCCCTTACTACAGAAAGGAAATGCTTTTTCTTATGCGTAATCGCATAAACCAGAAGATTATTCTGATCTTCTGACAACAGCTCCACATTTACGCCTTCCAGAACATCCCCATAAAGAAAACTTAAGTAGGAAACCCGGTTTTTCATAAATGAGAGTTTCTTATCTGCCGATACTTTCAAAAGTAGATGCTTTAACCTGTTCAGGTCATACACCAATGCCTCGTTGTCAAGCCATTGCACCAGAAAGGTTACCGCCTCTTCCGGAGGAATCCGCTTTAAAACTTCGCTAAGCCCCGTGCTGATGGCTTCCTTATGATCCCACAATACTTTTTCCTGCCTCTGCATCAGGCATGCACGCCACTTCAGGCTGTCAGACAAACCTTTAATCAGTCCATGATACCCAGGATCAAGCAGCCGTTTCCAAAAGCTGCGCTCCTTCGCCATCTTCTTTAGAAAATTACTGGACATCATCGGCTCTGTCAGAAGCCTGCGTTCCCTGTCTGTCAGGTCACCGATGGAAAACGTGTCACACTCATCCAGCGTATACAGCCCCATCATCAGATGTCCTTTTTCTTCTTCCGTCAGCGGTACCGAACGAAAGTATTTTAAATAGATACAGATCCTGTCTGGCTCAATCTGATCGTCTGCCAATGCGGAAAGGAGTTCTTCATAAGCGTAATCTTCAGATAAAATTGCGTCTCCCGCACTAGATAAGAAGCTGCTTGTTCTCACTGGATTGTAACATTCCTCCTTTGACAGCCGCACCAGGCAGGACAGGAATCCCTGATCCCGCACCAGATAAGATGCTGCCTCTTCACCCAGCTTCCCAATCTGCTCTCCCACCTCCATCTGATTGATTTTCCTGCTTAAATCCTGCAGTTCCTCTTCCTTATAATCTTTCAGCAATGAATCCGGCACACAGGCCTTCTCCATCTCCGTTCTTAGCATGATATGTTTTAAAATTGTCTCACAAAACCGCATCCTATGCCGCCTCCTTTTGGTTCTCCATCACTTCCACAAAACCCAGTATCCATTTCACTTCTGCAAAAGTAAGTTCTTCTTTCATAAACAGGAATTTAAGCAGCTCACACAGGCTCCCTGCTTCTTCCCGTTCCAAAATCATACTTACATTTCTCTTCTGAAACAAACTGCACAGATATCTGCTTGTTATATAGCGCTTCTCTTTCTTCTCGTCACTCTCATAACAATGTTTCTGTACATAATCATACAGCCCGGAAAAATGACTTTCTGTATTTCTAATCTCTGCCACCTGCCGGGTAAAATCTCTTCGTATGGCATCTGTCTTCCGTTTCTGCTCCAGCAAAAGATGCCGATGCTCTCTTTCCTGCTTTTTTAAGTTAAACTCCTCCAGTTCTTCCTCCGTCAGATAAATTTTCCGCAAATTCTCCAACTGCTTCCGCCGGCATGCCGTTTCTGTAAGCGCCAGGAAGACCTCCCTTGCTTCTTCCCTGGGGAACCAAAGCAGATGGTCCTCTTTGGAAAGCACCCCGATCAGAAAAGAAAGGTATTTATCCGGATAATTCACAAAAATATGGCGCTCTATAATATAAAAAAGCTTCCGGTGCTCTTCCATGCTAAGGAACGGGCGTATCAGGTCAATTCTGGAAAAAGCAAAAGAGGAAGAACCGTAATAACTGTAATAACTTCTTTTACAGCTGTCTTCCATCCCGACACTCTCCAATAACAAATCCTCTACCGCAAACAATCCCTGATCGGAAATCCCGATTTCCTCCGCAGTCAAAAACAGCATCTCCACCGCCTTCGGCGTCTGCAGCCCTTTCATATAAGTTTTCAGGTAATCCGTCATATTCTCCCACTTCTGATCCGTCTGCTCCTGATTAGAACGGCATTCTGACAGATATTCCTTCAGCAGGCTAAGCGGGCATAAGATTTCCATTTCTGCCAGTTTCACGAATATATAGTTCAGATTGTAATTCTTCTTATTCCAAAAATGATTCAGAAAGCTTTCTCCGGTCAATTCCTGATATATAGAAAGATACTGTTCCATTTTTTCTTTTCCATACTGTTCCAGGCTTAAAGTTTCAAATACCCATCTTCTGAAGCTGTTCTCATCTATCCGGAAATACAGTTCCTGCCATTTGGGATCTGTCAGGTCGATCCGAAACCACCTGCTATGTCTTTCTTCATTTCTGTCACAGGAAAGAAGCAGCTGATAGGTCTGAACATTTTCTACTTTCAGCAGCTCATAGAGCCTGTCAAAAATACCGGTAGTATCTTCAAGCCGTACGTGAAAGTACCGGTAATCATCTAAAAGCTGCCTGCAGAAATCTCCTGCCACATCCAGGTGTTCCCCGTTCCCTTCAAGGAACAGCATACACGTCTCCACTGCCATCCGTTCTGCCGTCAGCCCGTCCTTCTTTAACATATTCACTGCACGGGCCTGGTATAAAAGGGACATACTGAGATACATGATTTCCTGAACAGTATATCCGGCCTTCAGAAGCTCCCTTCTTGCCGCGCTTCCTTCTCTTGCATAGGAAAACGGGAGGCGTAACAGGTATTTCAATACCATAATATCCTTTTTCTGGTATCCTTTCACCCTCTCATGATAGCGCGTGACCAGCCACGCATATAACTCCGAGTGGGTGTAGACGGAACATTTCCGCTCTTTCCCAAGAAGAAGGTTCAGCGTTCCTTTTACCTTCTCCCATACCACATGGTCATCCGGAAGCAGCGACAGAATAAAAATCTGCTCTTCTACGGACTGTACTGGGAAATCCAGCAGCTTCTCATACAGCTCTCTTGATCCGTCCTCCGCTAAATACTGGATCCCAAGCCAGAACAGATCATTTTTCTTTAAGGTACGCTTCATCCGTTTCCAAAAGGACGGCTGCTGTTTCCCAATGAACATTCCGTCATTTTGTACTTTCTTCGTCTCTGCCAGCGCAAGGCCCAATGCCCGGAGCTGTCTTTCTGTTACCGTCTCTTTTTCATCCAGACGCTCCAACACCTCTCCGGGATAACGCAGACCATACGCATCTTCCATTTCCTGGTTTGGTTTGCGAAAGAATAATGCAGAATTTTCCATCCATCTGTATAATTGTTCCTTATTTGTGTGTTCCGACAGACGATAGATAAGGTCCACCATCTGGCAGTACAGCTCAACATCCACTACATTTTCATAAAATTTACCCAGCATACACTTCGCTCCTTTCCAAAGGGACCGCAATACGGCCCCTTATGTTTTTCTGATCTCTTTGTTCCTTTCTTTTCATCCGTGCTCCTCCTTCCCTTTGTTATGCAGCCAGCATGATCTGCTTTCTTGGAAAAATCCGCAGATCAACCATACTGATTTCCTGAAGATGTTCCCTCTTCTGGCAGGACAGGATCTTCCGGTAACTGGAAAAAGCGAGGGCTTTCTCCAAATCCGGGCTAAATCCTCTGCCGTCCCAATAAAGATCCGGCTCTTTCAGTTCACTCTCCACGGAAAGCAGTACCCAGCACACCTGGCAGATACATACGTTCCAATCCGCACACCGCAAATGCCTGTAGATAAACTTTTCAGCAGCCTCTATCCCCGGAAATCTTTCTGCCTGCGGCAATGCACCGGCAAGCACCCGTTTATCCCTGCATCCCCGGTAATAGGTATTTTCACACAGCTCGATCACATAGCCGGGCTGAAAGAACCGGTCCAGGTCAAACGTCATCTCCAGTATTTCATTCTTCAATCTTTCCCCCATAAGCTTCTCCTTTCTCACCTGCAAAGCCTGCCGCTACAATCTCCTTCTGAATATAAAGACGAAAAAAACAGCCGGTCCGGGCTGTCCTTCTTAGTCTGTCTGTTTCCATTATCTTCGGATATATTTTAAAATCTGTTTTGGCAGGATATATGGCAGCTGTTCCAAATCAGAAATATCAAAGAATCCTTCTTTATAAATCCTTTGGATCGCTTCCTTATCCTCCCCGATTGCCGCCATCAGCATAGTAATCCTTTTCTTTTCCAGCTTCTCCTTAATCTGCAGCAGATCTGCCTCCGCCTCTTTCCCTCTGTAGCAGCTTGCATTTGGAAACCCGTCACTGATCAGAAACAATAACTTTATTTTTTCCGGACGCTTCGCAAGCTTCTCTCCTACAAATATAATGGCGGCTCCGTCACGGTTGCAGCCATCCGCTTCGATACCGGCGATACGGTATTTGTCATTGCAATCGGCATCAAATTCTGCAAGCGAATGGAGATATACGGTTTCATTCTGCACCCTCCTGTATTGTTTGTTGTCTGTGTGATGCCCGTAAATCAGTATCGGAATCCCTACGCTCCTGCAGAACTCATACAGGCACAAGGCACATAGTCTCGCCTGCTTTATCCGTTGATCCATCATGGAACCTGACATGTCAATCAGCAAAGCCACCGCGGTATTAATCTTCTTTCGTACTTCCAGGTTGCAGAAAATCCGTTTTCCCGGATCGTAAAGCGCCTGATAATTCATCTGTGAACCAAAGAACAGGTTCCGCTCCATAGCCGTCCCCTGGCAGCTTAATACCGGCAAAAGCCTCGGCTTCATCCGGCGCATAATATCCCGGACCTGATCCTCGCAGGCTGTGCACCGAAGCCGCGCACTCCTGGAAAACTTTGTTTCCCGTTTCAGGATTTTCTTTACCTTTCTGTGGTCACCGTCAAATTCCGTTGCTAAGAGTTCACGGGATAATTCCAGGCAGAATCTGTCTTCCAGTTCCCGCTTAGCCAGCTCTTCTGCTGCTTCCTGTATATACTCCGTGAGCCGGTCCCTTGTTTCCACAACCTGCTCGTCTGGAAGCAGTGCGTTTACTTTGGAGACTTCACCCATTCTCTGAAGATTCCCTTCTACATCCTCACCATCCTTTTCAAGCAGGAACTCTGGCAGCTGTCCCCGAAGCTGTTCGATCATCTGCCTCACATCTTCTTTACTGTCTGATTGTGATTCTTCCTGTCTTTCCTGCTGCTCCTGCGTTCCTGCCTGCTTATTTTGCTTTTCTTTCTCCTTAGAAGCTCCCGGCCGGCCTGTTTCCTCCTGTTTGTTTTTTGGCTCCTCCTTCTGACTCTGTGACTCTTTAGGCTGACCATTTCTCTCTTGCCGACTCTGTGATTCACTCTGCCGGCTTTGCAGATGTTCCGGCTTCTTTGCATCCTCCGGCTGGTTTTTCTGCTCTTCCTGGAAATCAGTACCCTCCGGCTGATTCTGTGGTTCTTCCGGCTGATTCTGTGGTTCTTCCGGCTGGTTCTGCGGTTCTCCTGATGAGTCCTGTGCCTCCTCCTTTTGTTCCTGCAATCCTGCGTTTTGACAATTCTGCTGTTTTTCTATCTCCTGGATTTCTTCCAAAAGAACTTCCCAGATAATCAGCAGAATCCGGTTTGTGGCATCCATCCGCATTTTGGCATCCTCAGAAGCGGCCGCCGTATCGATCACTGGTTTTACAAGCTCTAAAATCTCCAAAAGCCTGTCTGCTATGTCCTCCCAGTTATTGACCGTACCTGTCAGGGAATACTGTGCCATAAGGTTTAACAGAATAGCCGCAGGTTTATACCCGTTTTCCATCTGTACCTTTAAGCTCGGAATCCGTTCTGCATTCCGGATCCTGTTCTGTCTGATCCCCCTTCGGATACTGCCGGGATATCTCTCGCACATCTTCTGCTCTACATATACATCCTCCAGCATGTTCTGGATATAAGATGCCGTTTCCGCTAAAAGGGAAGCTGCCGCCTCATGCTTTTGCTCCAGGTATCCATTGATCTCCTCCAGATGCTCTGCTTCCGATTCCGTTGCAGGATTCGGGGGATGAAGGTACCATTCTCCTTTTTTCAGCCCTTCCAGATACTCTTTTCTCAGCTTGAAATCCGAAAAATTCCAATGCCCGCATTCATGGCCGAGAAAACCTGTGATACTGTCACTTTTTAACGCTACGGAAGGAAAGCTTGCCGTGACACGGTTTTCTAGGTTCAACTGCACCCTTCTGGTATTGCATTTCCCCGCCCATCCGCTTTCCGGGAATTTCACCAGCTCCACTTTCTTCAAAGTGCCTCCGGTCAGTTCTCCTGCCACAGACAGCAGCATTTCCTTATAAAATGCAGACTCAAAGATTTCCTCATTCGTAAGCTTCCGTTTTTCCTCCTGCACCAGTTCCCGAAATGTTCCGTTTCGTTCCATAGTCCTCCTTTACGCCGCCGTTTCATAATAAGGCAGAATATAAGTATTCAGGATCTCTTCCCGATCCTCCGGGTAAGGGGATGCCTTGCTTACCACCGTATGGTAAGACGAATGAACGATATCCCCGCTTGCCAGATAGCTCCATACCCAGTTTTCCAGTTCCCGGTACCCGCATACGCCGCCCTGTACCTGCTTCTTCATTAAATATTTATGGATATTTCCTACCACCTGCGCCATCCCATGTACAATCTCAAATTCCCTGCAGCCTGTCCGCTCTACCGCCCGTTTCGCCATATCCTTTGCACTCATGCCCCTGCGGTGCTGGATCAGGTTCATACGGGATAGCACCGATTCATTGAACATCTGGCACCCGATATAATCAAGGTTGGCCGTTAAAATAACGACCGTATCGGGATGGCGTTCTATGATTTCCCCGTTCAGCAGATCCGTCTTCGCACAGTCGTCAAACAGCGCGTTCAGACGGGTCAGAGTCCCCGGCTTTTCAATCATGGACACCTCCTGGATCTCTATGACGGACGGCATCCGGCATGCCTGGATGATGGTGGACTCCTTCTTAATAAAATCCTTCTCCCCTTTGGCCTTTTCATAGCCTCTCTGGTAAATCTCCCCTAAAATTCTTTGGAAAGCGGTTTCTCTCTCCAAATTTCCCGGATACATACCGGTAAGCTCTGCAACTGCCGAAGCGGGATCCATTAAAAAATCCTCCATCGTAGGCCAGTGCTCTTCTGGCAGCTTACAGCTGTCAATGTTCGGCAGGATGGACACCATCAGGCTCGTCTCCTCCGTATTGGGCCCGCAGGTAAAAACAAAATGAGGATACCCAAGCGCCTGTGCAATGATCTTGGAATCCGTAGTCTTCCCGGCTCCGGATTCGCCTGCCAGCATGAAAAACCTTGCCGGTGTATTGGTGATCATCGTCAGGATCTCCTGTGTCTCTGTAT
Organism: Schaedlerella arabinosiphila; assembly: GCF_003885045.1. Taxonomy (GTDB): domain Bacteria; phylum Bacillota; class Clostridia; order Lachnospirales; family Lachnospiraceae; genus Schaedlerella; species Schaedlerella arabinosiphila. Next base: position 2,494,470 of record NZ_RHJS01000002.1, read on the forward strand.
TCACCCGGTAGTAATCCGGCAAATCCGGAATCATGCGCCTGTATTCCTCTGGGTATGTCCTTCCCTGGTTGAATTTCCCCTTCAGCGCTCCAAGTGTCGTTTCTTTAAGCAGCGGCCTTGCAGCTAAGATTTCAAATTCCCCGCACTCGATCTCATTCGGGCTGTATACACCCGTATGCAGAAGATAAGGGGTAATAAAATCCGTACCTGCAAGCTGGCTTTCTTCTAGGGGAATCGCACCTTCTCCCATCATGCTTCCCGATTCAATCCTGCGGTACAGGTTATCACAGCAGACAAACGCACAGCTTAGAAGCTCTTCATCGGTTAATACATCCTCTCCCTCCAGGTGAGACCGGATATCATAAAAATGAGAAGCAAATTCACGGTTATACATGCCGTCGATGCTATCTACACTCAAAAATGCAAAAAGCATCATGTACTCTTCTCCGCTGCTTCCCCTTTCTGATACGGGAGGCAGTGGTTCCATCTTACCGTTTTGCATTCTTAATCCTTTGACTTTTCCATTCCTGCTGTTATAGACAAGAGCGTATTTCCCATCCGTTTTCTCATACTCCACACAAAAAAAATTGACTTCTTCATTCCCTGCCTGAAACCCGGCGGCGCCAGATCCATATCCCCCCATCAGTTCTATCAGTCCCAAGATCGCCCACAGGGTGGGTGGATGCAGGGTCGCCGATTTTGCTTTTCCCGTATTATATGTGGAACAATCCTTTTCTTTCACACTGGTTCTTTTTCCTCCGCTCTCCCTGACAATCCTTGCAAACGGATCCGGAAGCTCCTGTTTTAACGTCCATGTTTCAAATAGTGCTGACATGAAAATATTCCTCCTTCTTCCTACGCTCCATCTTCCTGCTGATTCACACATCCACAGGAATCAGTCGGGGCGGCAGTCTTCACAGTAATGTCCATATTCTTCTTCCGTAAACCGGTGGATATACGGTCCTTCAAATACCGTATTCCTTTCCACAGGCTCCGTATCCCCGTTAATGACTGTGCCCTCTTCATAGCTGTCAAAGATCGTGTCACACTCCCTGCAGCGTTCAAACCGGTCGTCAAAAATGCCGAAGTACTCCTGCATGCAGTAGATCACATGCCAGGCCTGGTCTTTAGACAGATTTGGTGTGTCTTTCTCCATAATATTCTCCGGGTGAAACTTCCCCTGAAGAAATTCATAAAATTTCTGCATATAACCTGCACAGCCGAACCTTGCCATCAGCTCCATACTGTCGTGTCCCCGGCCAAATACGGTATTTTCCATGTCCTCCTTCTTTTCTTCTGTTTGCTTGTAACCTGACGTATCCACGTTACCATCTCCTTTCTGCTGGTTTTGTTGTGTTTCAGAACACAAAAAAAGACACTGACCATCATCCTATAATCAGTGCCGTTTTGTATCCCCGTTTTTTGGCAGGCTTCTGCCTGAAAGTTTTACTTCCAGCCCACGCCGGAACAAAATTTGATTTTCTGCATGTAAACAGAAAAAATAATAATTTCTATACTATTATATACCCATATATTGTGTGAGTCAATATTTTTATACAATATATAGTGCATCCAATATGCGTAATGTTTTTTCTTTAGTCTTTTTCCTGCATACTATCCATTGATTTCATTTCTCATGAAATCTATAATCAAATTTTCTTTCTCATCTCCATTGTACCAGAAACACTCCTGGAGATGTTTTGAAATTCCCGCTGCACTTTTTAACGCAAAGATTGCCGCCCAAAACCTTCCATAATCTTGTTTACGCCCCCGGTCAAGATATATTCTGCGCCCCGGCTCTCTATCTGCACAATCCAAATCTTCCTTCTCCAAAATCTCGTCTGTCTGTTCACATATTTTATCCATTTCATACTGCGTCAGATTATTGGGATCAAATTTTATCTCCACCTTGTACATTCCATTCACCCTTTCAATTACTGGAACAATAGTCTGCATACTTTCTATATTCTAACACGAATATCCCCAAAAGACATTTCCATTTTCTATCCGCTATTGCTACGATTCTTATTTTTTATTTCATACACTGTCGCATAACACATCAACTCTCCTTTTACAAATCCCACAATAGAGCAATTCCAATGAATGTTTTCGCTCATGTTCCTCCTTTTGGGCGCACTGTCCACAATACAGACCATGTTTTTGAGCAATTACTACAAATTTGCATGATATGTAAAAAAGCAGTGAATTGTTTCTTTTTGATAAAAAACAAATTCACTGCTTTACTGTTTGTATTATTAAGTTACTGCGGTTATGCCAACACAGGCATTCTCTTTTCAATGATAGCCTTGACTTCTTCCACGCTTTTCTTTGTTGCCAATGCTATCTGATCAATCGTAAAATTATTCTCATACATATTGATAATTACACCCATTATGGCATTGTCTGTTGCCTTTTCTTTAATTCCCTGCGACAGGTTGCACATAGCGCTCACATCCTCTCTTATTTTTTCGTCTACATGAATACTGTACTCTGTTTCCATAATCCCTAATTTTTCATCAACGGATAACTCCATTGACAAAATCGTACTCAGCAGACGGTGCAGCTCATACTTCTCATCATGCTCCGGAGGTTCATTTGATATGCCTATCAAAACAATATTTAGCAGGTCAAGCCCACCTTTCCACGGATAGGAACCGAGCAGATCGTCTTTTGCAAGATGCACATAAGCCATGCTGCTTTCGTCCATGCCCAAACATACCCAAATGCTGAATACCCGCCTGATGTCATTATAATTTGTCTTTACAAAATCCCGTTCCTTCTGCGAGGAAACAAGACGGCTCACATAGAAAACTGCCCTGTTCAAGATGTGGTAGCCTGTCGGTTCATCCTTCTGTGCCTCCACATTCACGATAACCTGCGAGATACCATCTTTCATCCGCACATAAAAAATAATGTCAAACCTTACAAGTCCCTCATTAATCTCCGCATTTTCTGTATTCATCCCGACAATGCGCTGCCCATTTTCTTCTTTTTCCAAATTGGTCAGCCCCGGCTCTACCGGAACCATGCTGATAAATGGTTCCCCTTCAATATAGGATACCACATCTTTCGGGTTCATTCCCCGGAACTCATCAACCGTCTTTACCAGGATATGCGCCAGAATGATTTTATTTCCCAACAGGCGTTTTGCCTTATCATCATATTGGGCGTCCTGATCTGTTGCGCTGACCGCATTTTTTATTTCCGTATCCATCAGCCATAAACCTCCTTTTATTATGATAGGAAACGCAAAAGCCATTCCCAAAAGGTATATGACCTCACTGCCATTATACCACATGTCATATATTTGCTCAATTAAAAACACATACTCTATCTTATAATGCTACATTTCGTATTCGCCAGGTTATTGACTATATCCATCTTCTCTAAGCCGAATGGATTCACCTGTCAGCTCATAATACTGTGCGATCAGCCGCAGAGATTCTTCATCCATCTGGTACTCCCTGGATATTTCCTCCAGGCTCTTCCCTTCCACACAATAATGCTGGTATACGAATCCTGCCGTCTCGCATGCCTGTGAAAGCAGGATACCGAAGAACTTTTTCATAAGCTCCACATATTCTGAAAGATCCGGTTCTAAATCCCTGTCTGTTTCATTTATAATTCTTGATAACTCTGTTTTACTGATATCTTCCGCGTTGCCATACACATTTACATTCATAAATTCCAAAAACATTGACCGCCTGTCTTTTGGCATTTTCGCATAAAGCCAGATCATCCCGACTAACTCTGCCGGTAAATCCACTGATAATGGCGGTAACTGTATATATTTTTCTTTCATCTATATCCACTTCCTATCTTGTCTCTGTTTTACTTTATCTTACTATATTGCCGGATTTTTCGGCAATGTTTGAAACCATGAAATTTCCCTATAATATTACCAAAAGAAAGAACGGATGTGATTCATATGATAAGCTATGCGCCTCTTTGGGAGACATTGAAAACAAAGGGCATTACCCAGTACCAGCTGATTCATGAATACAATTTCAGCACAGGCACTTTAGACGCCCTAAGAAAGAACCGAAGTATCACCTTAAATACATTGCATGATATCTGTAAAATTCTGGACTGCGAAATCGCAGATGTCGTAATCTTTACGAAGGACTAAACGGACAGCCGCAAAGAGCTTTCCGTTCAGTCTTTCATCTTTTTATCTGAATCTCACGAATCAAAACTTTCACTTCAAAAAATTGCTGCTCTTACACATTGTTTATAATTCTCTATCTCATCCCCCGTAGCTCCGGAAAGCCTCATATTCACGGTTTCCTGCCCCGTTACGCTCTGGTACCTGATCCTGTAAAAATAAACGCTGTTCAAAATGGCCCTGTCAAGATGCAGGAACCTGGTCTCACAGTCCTGGATACAAGAGTAGTTGATCCTTGTATCAGACAGATCAAACCTTCCAAACCGGTCCCCGGAAAAGACCGTTCCATGAATCCATGCACCTGCTGCTTTCAGGGATTCTATCTGAAGCGAATCAAATATGCAGTCCGTAATCACGCACCCGCTCAGATCCAGTTGTTTCAATACCATCCCCCGGATCCTGCACTCATATAACCTTGACTGCTGAATCGAAAAATTCTTCGGAAGCTGTTCCAGTTTGATCCCGCATAGAACCACCTGGTTAAGACATCCCTCCGGGAATCCTCTCTGCTGGTATTTCTCATAGGTGGTCTGTCCAATCCACCGCATCTTTTCTTGTGGAAGCATAACTTTACACTCCCTCCTTCCTACTTGCTTTTATTCCTTCCCCTCCACACAGACTGTATGAAAGGAAAGGATTGAATCTCATCTACGCGGATTTTTCATAATACTCCTGCATAGACTTATAGACCTGTCTGAGCCGCAATGCAAAATTGGTATTCCGCTTCGCCATTCTGTTATTGTGGATCGCCTTTGCTACCGCCTGTTTGCTCCCCACCAGGATCACCTGTTTTGTCGCCCTGGTAATCCCTGTATACAGGATATTCCTTTGGAGCATGCGCCAAAAGCACGCCAGCACGGGCATGATTACAACCGGGCACTCATTTCCCTGGCTTTTATGCACGCTCATGGCATAACCGTGTGTCAGGGGCCAGTAATCGTCATCCGGAAATCTTACAATCCGGTCATCACCAAAATCTACCTCCATGACCATCTTGCCATCCTTCTTATAAATCCCCAGGACTTCCCCTAAATCTCCGTTGGAAACCTCATCTACATTTTTTGTCTGCATCACGATATCCCCTACGCGGAAGAGCTTCTTGCCATTTTTAATCTCCGTCCTGCCCCTCCGTTTTGGGTTCACCACCCCGCGCAGCCTTTCATTCAGGGCATCCGAGCCTGCAGCCGTATCTTTCCTGAGCGGGGAAAGCACCATGATATCCTCCGTACGCTTCCCATGCTCCCTCCAGTATGTTTCATAGATTTTCTGGATGATCCGGGCAGCATCCTCCGGATCGGAAGCCGCACGGAACTGAAAATCGCTATCATAGCGCAGACTTGTCCGGTTCTGGTTGATGCGCCTTGCATTCTCAACAATCGTACTCCCTTCCTCCTGCCGGAAACAGGCATCTAAAACCGTCACCGGGATAACTTCGGATTCTATCATTTCCTTAAATACATTCCCAGGCCCCACGCTTCCAAGCTGGTCCTGATCCCCGATCATAATCAGGGTCGCCCCACGCTTGATACAATAGAAAAACTTATACGCAAGGTACATGTCGCACATACCGAACTCATCTGCGATGATCAGGTCATCCGGGAGTTTCTCCGTCTGGTTCCACGCTTCTTCCCCATCCACGCCTGTCATGCCGACTGCTTTCTGGATGGTCATTGCCGGATAGCCTGTCTTCTCATACATACGCCGTCTCGCCCTTCCTGTAGGGGCGCACAGCAGAATCATGGCATCCGGATCAAGCATTTCCTGCAGCCTTAAAATGATCCGGATGAGGGTAGTCTTTCCGGTTCCCGGACCGCCTGTAATGATAGACACCGGATACTCGAATGCCTGGAATACTGCCTGTTCCTGCATCCTGTCAAGGGTAATCCCTTCCTCCTTCACAATCTGACTCAACATCTTCCGGATATCCCGTTTCTCCCTTTCCTGAAACATCAGGCGGACCAGTTCTCCCGCCGCTCCTACTTCCGCGTCAAACCCGGACCTATTATAAATACCGCCTCCGTTTCCAACCAGGGACTTGTCCTTCCGGATCATGTCATTCCCGGCATTTTTAATCGCCGAGTCCGAGATACCGGATGTCCGGGAATTTTTCTTATGATCTAAGAGATCCCTTGCCTGCTCCACAATTTCCTCACTGGTCAAAAACAGATGCCCTTCCTCTTCCGCTTTCTTAAGTACCTGGGAGATCGCCGCCTTAATGCGCAGCGGATTGTCCGGCCGGAAATTCTTTGCTTTCATGGCAATCGGGTCAACTGTCAGGAAACCGAACCCCCTGACCTCACAGAGCCGGAAGGGGTCCTCGCGGATGATGTGGTAGGCACTCTCCCCGAAATGCTCCTGTATCTTTTCCAGCTTATTTGCTGTCACTCCAAAAGGTGCCAGATAGACCATCAGCTCCCGTAAAGCGGTGCTTTTCCGGTACCCATTTAATATTTCTTCCAGCTTTGTCTCCGAAATTCCGGGAATATCCAAAAGCTTTTCCGGTGTTTTATCCAGCACATACAAAGTACGCTTCCCAAACCGTTCCACAATGCGGTGCGCCGTTACCGGTCCGATCCCTTTGATCATGCTGGAGGACAGATACGCTTCAATGCCGGCCTCTGTTTCCGGGATATCGACATGGAAATAAGAAACATCCAGCTGAAACCCGTATTTGCTCTTTTTCCAGGTGCCGTCCAGCTTCATCTCCAGGTTTTCACCCACCGGCAGTTCCATGCCATAAGCGGTAAAAAGCCCCGGAGATTCCGTATTCTGACGGCCGACCTCCCGGGGCAGCTCTTCCTTAGTGCGGTAGGAAGCTACAGTATACCCATTTGCCGGATTATAATAGGTTCTTTCTACGAACTTGCAATGTATCATCTGAAGCACTCCTTCCCCCATGAAAGCCACAGGTATTTTCCTCTTAGCGATGCATGGATATGATCCTTTTTAAGCCTTGGCATGAGGCTTTTCATTTCCCTGCATGGATAAGAGCGCAATACACCGATCCTGCGGTAGCCGTTTTCTGCACGAACCGAGCAAATCCCCTCCGGGCTGATGGAAAACTTACGGATTCCTTCTCTTTCAAGCTTTCCCATCAGCCGGAAGAGCCGCTCCTTCCCTTCTAATTCATACCAGATCAGCGCAAAACAGGAAGCGTCGCTCATCTCCTTCCTGTTCTTCAGCTGCCGTCTTAGCGATTCCTCTCCCGTTTCCCAGTGCCTTTCCCATGCAGGAGCCGTCTTCTCCTTCTCTGCCCCTGTTGAAGCCTTACATCCTGATACGGTTTCCTCGGAATATACACCTGCATCCTTTGTATTTTGATATCTTTGACTCCCTTTTTGCTCATTCGGTTTCTCCCTTCGCAGTATTTTGACGGCAATTCCCACTATCAGAAAGGGAATCGCCACATAAAACGCCTGAAAAATGATTGCAAGAAAAAACGGCCATAAAAAGGGAGCCAGCATCATGCCGAACACTCCCAGTAAAATAAGAATCTGCCTATATCTCACAATCCATTCTCTTACAGCCTCCATAAACAGCCTCCTCTTTTCCTTTTGGGGGAATTCTCCCCCTTGGAATCCTTTAGTCAAAATAGCCATCCTCCATGCCTTCAAACTCTTCGTCTACATTCCGGCCTCGTGAGGATCTGCTGTTTCCGGAACCGCTGTTCTGATAACCACCTCTGGAAGATCCGGAACTCCTGCCGGAACCGCTTCTTGACGAACCGGAATTTCTGGATCCGCTCCTGCTTCCGGAAGAACTTCCTCTTCCTCCGGAAGAATTTCTCCGGTTTCCAGAGTTCCGGTTTCTGCCGCCTCCGTCTTCGTCATCATCCCGCCCCGCATTCTTGCTTTCCGCAAATTCAATCTCATTCAACTTAAGGCAGACGCCATACACCTTGTCCCCGTCCTTACTGGTATAATTGTTGTTCTCCATCCGACCGTTCACGACAACCTTGATTCCCTGGTACAAATACTTTTCTGCAAATTCTGCCAGCCGTCCAAACGCCGCACATGGAAAATAGTCCGTATCGTCACTGAACTTCCGGTCTACGGCAAGGCGGAAATTCGCAATCGCCATCTCATCGCCCTTGCCATTTTCAACATAATTGATCTGTGGATCCCGGACCAGACGTCCCATCATAATTGTATTGTTCATACATTCTCCTCCTGATGATCTGCACAGCTTTAAAATCTGACGCTTAGCGTCTCTTTCCGTAGCTGTGGCCTAAAAAAAGCATTTAGAAATCTCCTTCCTAAATGCAGCCCCACTGACTCCTGATTCATCTTCAGCCTGTTTCTCTTTATTCGTTTCCTCCTTCCTTTCCTCATAAATGACAAAACACCTCCTTCTTTGCTTTTCCAGCACAGGCTGCTCTTTGTATCCGTCCATCTTTCTGGAAATTCTCACAGGGCAGAAGGCTTTCCCAAACACGCCAAGCCTTAAAACAACAAAAAAGCACCCAGAATATGCCATTCTAAATGCTTTCCCTCTTGATTCCCTGTGAAAGACAGGAATCCCCTGATTCCTTATCGTTTTCTTTCGGTACATTCCGAAACTAAAATACGCTATCCACCCTCCAGATGAATACAAATACAAATTTCATTTTCATATTAGCACAATATATAGTATTCGTCAATTATTCTTTTCATATATCTTGTATTAATGTTGTTGTAAACGCCTATTATGAACTATTTTGTAAGACAGCGCCGGCCGGCACTGCCTTACAAAGTAATTCATAGCAAGCTGCAACGAAACCTATGAAACTTCAACCATTATTTTCGGGTACAGCAGCATCCGAACCGGTAACCGATGCCATATACATTCTGGATGTAAAAAGGATGTTTCCTGTCTGTTTCCAGTTTCCGGCGGATACGGTGGATATGTGCCATGATACTCTCATCATCAAACAGATACTCGCTGTGCCAGACCGCTTCATATAATTCCTTATATGTAACGACTCTCCCGTTCTGTACGGCAAGATACTGCACAAGGTCAAATTCTATGTGAGTCAGCAAAATCTCCTTCCCCTGGCGGAAGACCTGCCTTCTGTCCGGGATAATCTGAAGCTCCCCATACGTCCATACTTCAGGTCGCTCCTTGATACGCTGCTGCAGCCGGATCAGGGCAGTTGCTTCTGCCGCAATCTCCTCTGCAGACTGGATACTGATAAGGTATCCGTCCGCTCCGCTCCTAATTGCATGTACCATCTCTTCTTTTCTTATCTTTTCTGTTCTGGCATCGGATATCAACAGAATCGGTACGCTTAACTTACTCCGTATTTTATGGAGCAGTTCCGCACTCTTTTCCGTAAAACGCAGCATTTCTATCATGCACAGTACAACATTTTCATCCATAGCTGCTGTACTATTTTCGTTTTCTCTGATTCTATGATACAAAATATCATATTGTCCAGCCAGAGAAATGCAAATCTCTTCGTACAATTCTCGGCGATATGATAGAAATAATATTTTCTGGGTCACAGTAATATTTTCTTCACTCATTCCATTTGAGTTCATTTAGTACCTCCTCTAATCTGAGTTTTATATCCATAAAATCAGTTCAGATTAGGGAGGCGCCCGGATATTCCCTGCATATTTACTAAAATAAGAAAAGCATCCCGGTATCTCTTTTCTACACCTGGCTGCTTTTCCATCTGACAATGTTATTCCATATTCTTTATGGCGTATTACACCATATTCAAAGCGGTATTTTACCGCATAAGAGTCTATAATTTTTTTAACTGTTTACCCAAAGCTTTCAGAATTCCTCTAAAATCCAACAACTAGAAGACACGCCTTTCCAATGTTTTTCTTTTGTTGTATTTATCTATTCATAGAAATCCGCTGTAATACACCGTTTTTATTATGGTGTATTACTATTTTCACTTTTCAAATCTGGTGTAATACACTAGATTTCATGGAGGTGATTACAATACATGATCTTTGCAAACAACAGACTGGGGAAATTTATCAGAAATGGACGGCTGGATTTGGAACTGACACAGGAACAGCTTGCGGAAAAATTAAACTGCAACCTGTCCTATTTAGGCAATGTGGAACGCGGGAAGAATATACCAAGCTTAAAGCTGTTCTGCCGGATTATGCAGATCTTAAATCTTTCTGCAAATGAGTTCATCCACCCAAATCGGCATGAAGAAAACAGTACCTATCTCCAGCTGATCCGCTTACTGCCACAATGCACGCCAAAAGAACTGAATATTCTTTTGGAAAATACCCGGACATTATTGGAGAACAGAGAAGAAAAGCCCACGAATCCATTATAGACAACGATTCTTGAGCTTCTCTGTATTTTTGCTTGAGTTTTCTTAAGAAAAGTGATTCCGGTAAGGTAATGGAGTCACTTTCTTAACATGATGACTGTATCAGTGTTTTTAGCAGAGTTTCCAACTCCTGTTTCGGTTTTAGGATACCAGCGCCGCACAAGGTCAGCATACAGTCAACCATGCCCTGAAGATATGCCTGCTGGCATTCTTCAGAAGAATAAGATTCTAATGCTTCTACATAGTCCTGAATTTTTTCCTGCTCCGCCTGCTGGATATTTACCATGCTCTGCTGATATATGGCATATTTATCTTCGAGGATTTGTTTTGCCTCCTGAAATTCCTTTGTATCCACGATACTCTCCCGGTCAACATCTTCGCACCTCAATCGCTCCAGAAATTGTCTTACTTTGTCCCATACCAGTTTTTCCATGATCTTCTCCTTTCTTTTGCCGTAGAATGAAACTTTCCTACTTAGTAGATATAGTTTCTGCATTTTCATCCTGCTACTATACAAAAACTTTGGATAACTTCATCTTTAGAAGTATATTATCATTTCAATCCGGTACAATCAATCATAAATCTTTCATCTTTAGAAGTTTTTATGTGGGGATAAGAACATGAAAATATATTGGAACGGTGAATCGAAGAATATCATCGGAAAACGCTTAAAGCAGTTACGCCAACAACAGAACATCTCCCAGCGCATACTGGCCGCCAGGCTTACTTTGAGCGGGATTGAATTTAGTGATCTGACGATTTTAAGAATTGAAAGAGGGGAACGCTTCGTTCCGGATTACGAGATTGCTGTAATTGCAGATTATTTCAAAGTCAGTGCGGATTATCTTCTTGGCAGAACAGAACAATGACCGGCAGCTCTACGAACTGCCGGTCATTGGTTTGTTGAATTTATATCCTACTCCTCTGATATTTTCTATGTAGTCGAAGGAACCTTTACCTGATTCCAACTTTTGCCTGATATGGCGGATATGGGACATGATGGTTCCTTTCTCATGGGCGTATTCCTCACCCCAGACCCCTTCATAAATCTGTTGGTACGTGAATACTCGTCCTGGTTGACTTGCTAGATAATGAATAATCCGGAATTCTAAATCTGTGAGTCTGATAACCTTTTCATTCTGTCTTACTTCTCTGCGGTATAAATCTATTTCAAGATTAGGAAAAGATAATACCATTTCTTGTTCTGAACTAATATCTGTATAATTTGCTCCTGAATGCAGATATCTCTGAATATCTGAAAGAATATGTTCTTCATTTTCTGATACAGTAAATATCATTATTTTATTCATAGCTACTTCATCTCATTTTCAGCGATTCTCAATATGTTTTACATTCGTACACTTTTCAAGTATGAATGTTTCAAATTCTTCGCCGCCTTTTTCTACAAAATTGTCTCCTCCATAGAGAATTCCTTTTTCTTTTGCATACATTAACACACCACAGCTTTTCAAGCGAAAAATTCTGCATATCTGTCCATAAGTAATTTCTATATTATATTTCCCCTCTGTCATTTTCACTGTATCGCTGAAATTAACAACACATTCCGGATATGTTCCACTATCTGTCTGCATGTTAACAGCTCTCATGCGTTTTAGAGTATCTTTTGGTGCCAAGAACAGGATAATAAGCATCACAACCATACATACTCCTTCTATGGTTGCCAGGACTGGTTCGTATTTCATACAAACAATCATCGTTGCCCCCGCCACGGCCGCTGCTACAATGCAACATACAACCATGTCTCTGCACAGTACTTTATAAACATACTCCTTATACATTTCATCCGTTGGATAAAACCGATTTTCAAAATCCATCTTCCATAAACCTCCCTTTCCTGATTTAATTATTATTTCCTGTTCTTTCCCTGGCAGCTACTTTATTTTTTATTTTCTACTCTATATCTTAATGAATCCTTAACAGATTCTGAAAATATCTAAAAAGGGCTGTTATGGTACCCTAAAAATATTTTTTTCTACCATTAACTATTATCCCCTGCTGGCATTAACTTTTGAACCAGTTCCTTATCCTCATCAAAAACCAATTTTGAACCTTCTACCATTACATATCAGTTCTTGCCTGTGGATTCTTATTTCCCGATATTGAACGTAAAATCTTCTCTTCCTTATCATTGCCCTCCGTATAGATAAGCGTTACCGTGATCCGCTCCTTTTCATCCAATACGAATGACCTTTTTCTGTCACCTCCACTTTTACAAGATTACTGCTCTTTATCTTCGGATACAATGGCGGTTGCTCCTGAAAATATCCTGCCATGATATTCATTGTCGTGAATTTCCCGCTTTCATACTCCTCGCGACCCATATTTCCCTTTTACACCAAAATGTTAATCTGCTCTACAATTTGTTCCAGTTCCTTTTCCAGCTTTTTCTGTGCATCTACATCATGATTCTCCATTGCCATCCGTATCTGCATATTAAGTACGCATTGCTGTTGCTTTAAGCCGGCAAACGCCGTCATCCTTGTGTTCGAAAAAGTTATCATTGAATGATTGTTGTCCATATGAACTTACTCCTTTTGCATTTTACTGTCCTGCCTGGTACCAGCATATAAATTAAAAAACATCCTCCATTAATTTTCCACTCTATTTCTTAATGGATTCTAAACGGATTCTGAAAAATTCTTAACAAGGAGTTGCACGATAAATCAAAAAATGTCAAAAGGTAAATAAATAAAATTACATTTTGACATTCACATTCATTAGCTGAATCTATTTCTCTAATTTTATATTTTCATCACTTTTTCAAACCGGAACATTTCGCTATCCTCTGCATCCCCTTCCAAGAACTCTTCAGGCGAATTCGGATCCGGGTGCTTTGGATGAAAGAACTCAACTATGTGAAACCCACATCGATTCACATAAAAATGTATATTCCTCTTTTCAAAATATGGCGTACACGTCTCCCACACCTTTGTCTCTGGATGCAGCTGCTCGATTGCCTTCCACGCTGCCTGACCAATCCCTTTACTGTGCTCAGCAGGAATTACAAAAAATATCATCAGTTCATTATGTTTTGTTTCTGTATTAATTTGCAAAATCACACCGCCTACCTTCTCTTCCTGCAAAACAATACGGTATATTTCTGCACCTTTTCTATCCATGCATTCTTCAATCGTCTGTCGGGATATGATTTCTTCACCGTCCTCAAAGTGTTCATCTCTGACACCAAACTCTTCTAAAGCGCCATAGCGAAACGCTTCCTGGTTATCAAGGATAAACTGGTTTCGGTCTTCTTCTTCCATTGGGATTAATTTCACTTGAATCAATTCTGTCATCGCTTTGTACCTCCTGTTTGAAAATATATTTTCAGAAATCATTTAATTATTTTATAAGTCTCCATTCTTTTGTTGTTTCGTCTTTCTGTAAAACCAGTTTAAATTCTCCATCTCCCTTATAGAAAAAAATTTCGCTGCAAGAAGGATTTAATTCTATTTCATACTCACTTTTCGCTCCAAATTTACTATTAAAAAAACCAAATGCAGAATAAAAGGTGATGTATTTATTATATTCTCCTTGCTTTATTTCTAAAGCTCTTGCATTTCCTATAGAAGATGATATTGCTATATTCAATTTCATTTCATCCACTTTTCTTACTCGGTTTCTCCTAGTAATAAACTCCAATTCCCGTTAATCAGCATCTGAATATCAGCTTTTCATTTTCTCTTTTCTGCTCATTGCCTGCATTTCTTTTAATTTTTCTTCTTCCTTCCTTGTATATTCTTTTGCTGCTCTTTCCCATCTCTTATAATGTGCCTCATCCCTGTGATCCGAAAGCTTAAACTCTTTCTTAAGGTATTTCCCCAGATACTTCGTGACCTTCCTTGCACCGGATAAATTGAGATGATCCCCCTGATCCATGGTATCTGTCTTCCAGTCAATCTTAAGCCCTTTTGTGATCAGGTTCATATCCAGATATATAAGGGATTTCTTTCCCGCATATTCCTGCAGCGTATTGTGCTTCCGGTAATTATAATTCTTAGGGGAGGGTGTGCTGACCAGAACAAGCCTGGCTCCATGCTCTCTGCACAGCTTCAGGATTTTTTCCATATACATCTCTACCTGTTCCGGCATTTTTTCTTTCTTTTCTGTCTTTTTCATGTAGGCTCCTTTTTGGTACGGCTTTACCCCATCCCGCAGCTTAAATCCTTTGGAATCCTCCCGCACATACAGCTTGCTCATCAAATTCTTTTTCTCTTTCGCCTTCTCCTGTTTTCGGAACAATACATTTGTTTCAAAAAGCACGAGCCTCGGTTTTTGAGTCTCGAATGCCAGTTTCAATGTATCATAAGTCTCATCCATCATCTGTCCCGGCTGTCCGCATACATAGGCGGTGATCCCGTAATGATTCCATAATCCCATGGGTGAAATGGAACTATATGTTAAACTATCCCCGGCAACGAGAACGTCAATCGTATTTTTCGGTTCTTTCCGGATTCCGGCTGCATTTTTATTTTGATTTCCATTTTCCGTCTGTGTCTTACTTTCTGCAGATACAGTAAAAGAAAAGCCAAGCAGGCTTACCAGAAGCATCAATAAAATAAATCCCTTCTTTCCCATATGCTTTCTTTACGGATAAAGGGACTGTACCCCTTTCGTACAGTCCGCTTTTTCCGTCTGCCTCCTTCCTTTGTATTTCTTTCTATTATCAATGAAAAGCCTTAACCGTTCCTAAAGCATTTCTTAAAGAATCTGAATCCTGCATTTACACAAAAAGTTTTTTTGCAAAATTATAAAGTGCATTCTGCCATACCGTATCCTCATGGCCTCCTTCAGTATCATAAAAAAGGTGTTCTATACCTTTCTCCTTCATAATGTCATGAAGCTTATAGGTAACATCCCCGCAGACATCATCAGATCTGCCTACCGAAAGCATAAGTAAGCAGAACTTTTCGGTTGGAGGAACCAGTTCTTTTAAAAGCGGGTTTACATGGCCGTATGTCTCATCCGGCACTACCGATGCAGAAGAAAACGCACCCACATAACCAAATAACTCCGAATAGTTGAATGCAGTATACAAGGCATTTCGCCCACCCATGGAATTTCCTGCAACTGCTGTATATTCCCTCCCGGCCTTTACCGGATAATGGCTGTTTATATAAGGCATCAGATTCTCCACCAGATCCGGCCCCGTAAGGTCATAAGCCTGAATGGTCTCTGACAAGGATAAATCTTCGGTATCCTCTTTTTCATTAACCACGCTGTTTGGACATACCACGATCATCTCCGGCACCTGCTCAAAATAATGTAAGTTTTGTAAGATGACATCCGCTGATTTATTCCTCCATGTGCGGTGGCTTCCGGTCAATCCATGCAGAAGATACAGAACCGGATACTTCTTTTCTTCTTTGTAGTCTGCCGGAAGGAATACCATGGCATGCCGATTAGTTCCCGTAATCTTGGAAGGATAAGTAATTTCTTCCGGTTTCCGATACCGATATCCCGCCTGTTTTTCTATAAAATACGGTTGGGGAATCTCTCGGATGATTCCATCCGCATCCTTTTTCTGTTCAAGCTGCAAGACTTCTTCTTTCACCTGCTGTTCCTGTGCGGCCGACTGCCCATGATGCAGTACTTTGTAAGAGGCTGCTCCGACAGTTCCCGCCGCCACAACCGCTAAAAGTCCGAATACAATCTTTTTCCTGTTCAAATCCATCACCTTTCTTAACTGAAGCTGCTATGCTGCATATGACAATTTTTATCCAAATTATTGACTCTCCAGATTGACAACAACATATTCACATTTTCCTTGAGTTCTGATTGGAAATCCCCATCCTGCTGCTCCCGAAGAAACAATCACTTTCATATTCCCTTGTTTATATTCTCCATAATTAAGTGTTCCTGATAAACTATTTAAAAATCCAATTGGGAAAATTTGTCCTGCGTGAGTATGACCGGACAATTGTAGATCAACTCCCAACTTAGCATTTTCTTCTATGTCTACTGGTTGATGATCCAGTATAATGGTGAAAAGATTTCGCTTGGAGCCTTTCAACACATTCTCAGAAGAAGCACGCATTGATTGATTTCCCCATGCCGCATCATCTCTTCCTACAAGCACCAGCTCCTGATTGACTGTAATATGCCGATCTTTTAGGATTGTAATACCGCTTGCCTCTATTGCCTTATTCAGTTCATCATCCGTATAAGTACGTTTTTCCGTATAAGGCTGTCTGTCATGATTTCCATATACATAGTAGATCCCAAATCTGTTTTTAATTGTGCTTAATACACGAAAAGCTTCCTCCATTGCCTCTTTTGAAGTATTTTCCTCTACAATATCTCCGCCTAATACAACAAAGTCCGGCTGTAATACACTAATTTCTTTTACCATATCTTTTATTGCTTCTGGCTTTTGAATCGTATCGTAATGCGTATCTGTAATTAAGACTACCCGATAATCTGTTGATAGCTTTTCTGATAAAACAATATATTCCGTCTTGGTTATCTGAACCATATTCATACATCCTATAAAGACGACCAAACTTACTATCCCAACCGTTAATATACCGCTTCGGCAGGCTATCCTCAAAATTCTGCCGATCTTTTTATTCTGTTGTAATCTGAAAATTCGTTCAACAAGCAACACTACTATCTCTATAATTGTAGAAACTACCATCAGATGTATTATGATTATTCCAAAAAAACCCCAATAAAAACATATAATGCCGATGACTACTATCAATAAAATTCTTATCGCACAATTGCTCCATTTATTAAATTTCATCCCATAAAAGGAGAAAAGCTTCCCTAACAGCCAATAAAAATCTGCTGTCAAAAATAACAAAGCTATACCAAAGACAAACATATAAATCTCCTCACAAAATTTGAACAACTTCTGATTCAAACTTTTTCCTGTTCAAATCTATCGCCCTTCTTAACTGAAGCTGCTATGCTGCATATGACAGAACTTTATTCATGCTGAGCCGGAAACAAAATCAGTATTTGAAATCGTTCTCCTTCCTGCACAGCCATGCATTTCCCCCTCATTTTTAACATCATGTTCTTTACACTCTGTATCCCGATTCCATTGCTCTCCGTCTCTTCTTCCAGCTTTTTCACCCTGTTTTCAAACAAAAATCCTGTCATGTTCCCCTCCTCCACAGCAGAAATGACAACCGGCATGGATGGGTCTGCATATTTCACTATATTAGATGTCAGATTGTCCATAATCCGCATCACATAATCCGTTGAAATCCGAATCCTGCTCTGCGGCCATTCTACTTGGAATAATACTTCAAAACCCTGCTGCGCTAAGTAACTGCAGGTCTCTGAAAACAGGTCATAAAACAGTGTTTCGCAGGTTTCCGTTTCTTCTAACTGCACTTCTTCTTCCCCTGCCATCAGGGAATATTCAAACAGATGATCCGTAAGCTGCTTCATCCTTCTCGCTTTCCGGTCAATCTTCTCTACATATTCCATCCACTGCCCCTCACTCTTAAAGCTGCCTTTTTTCAAGATCTCCGTATACAGCATAATAGAAGTAACCGGCGTGCGAAGATCATGAGACATCTCTGTAACGATCTTCTGATTCTCCTGCACCATCTCTGCTTCCTGTTTGATCAAATCCTGAAAAGACAGCCGCATACTGTCAAGCCCTTCCGCAAGCGCCGCAAGTTCGTCCCTTCCTTTCACCGTAATCTTATAATCAAGGCTTCCACCCTCTAATATCTCCACCTCATCACTCAATTTTAAAATATATGCCATTTTACTTCGGATTCCAAACAAGACAAGAATCAGGAACAAAACAAACGACAGCACCAGCTCCACAATCATTGCATAGTTATAAAACTGGTATGCATATATTCCGGTAATGCTGACTCTCGCCTCCCCATCGGCAAAGGATACGGTATAATAAACCTCCCATCCGTAATCATTGGCTTCAATCTCTTCCTCCCACAGTTCCTGATCCGGATACTCCGAATCAAACATCTGCATTCCATCTTTATATACACGGATGGAGACAATCTGCTGCCTTTGTACCCAGCTCTTTAACGCGTCCGCATCTCTGGAAGACAGGCTGTTCTGATCAATGTACTGCTGTAGCTTCCTGATATAACTTTCATCTTTTCGTTCTTCATAATCTGAATTATAATAAAAATTTTCAATGAGATAATCTCCTGCCTGATTCAGTACCAAAAATACAAGAACTGCTACAAAAGCTGCTGTCACCAGCAGCCGCAGCAGTTGAAAGTATATGGAATCCTTCTTATTCGTTGTCCGCGCCAAATTTATACCCCTTTCCCCAAATGGTTTTGATATACTTTGGATTCTTTGGGTCTTCTTCTATCTTCACCCTTAATTTTCGGATATGCACCATAATGGTACTGTTGCAGGAGTAAAAGTAAGGTTCCTGCCACACACTCTCATACAGGTTCTGGGCGGAAAATATCTTTCCGGGATGCTGCATCAGAAGAAGCAGGATGTGGTATTCAATATCGGACATCTCCTTTTCCGCATCGTTTACATATACTTCATTGAAATTCTCATGAATCCGGATTCCCTTCATCTCCAGATAAGGCTCCTCATCCTTCTCATTTTCCGGGTTCTTTCCCATATATACCTTGTACCGGCGCATTAAAGCCTTTACTCTCCCCAAAAGTTCTGCATAGGAAAATGGCTTCGGAAGGTAGTCGTCCCCTCCCGCCATCAGCCCGATGAGCTTATCTGATTCCTGCGCTTTAGCCGTCAGAAAAAGGACAGGCACATTCGAGACCTTCCGGATCTCCTCACAGGTCCGAAGCCCCGACATTCCCGGCATCATAACATCCAAAATAACCAGATCCGTCTCTTCATTCAAAAGCTCCAGCCCTTTTCTTCCATTTTCTGCTTCTGACACATGATAATTCTCGCTTTCTAACAGAATCCGGACACCTTCACGGATATCCTCATCATCCTCAACAATTAATACCTGCTCTTTTTCCATGCCCTGCACACTCCTCTCTATTTTTCCATACCTGGAAATAAACCAACTGTTTCTCCAAAGCAGATTCTCATTTCCTTCCCGTTTCCGGTTTGTTTTGCAACATCCTCTGATAATTTCAGCCGATCCTTTTTTACCAGTACTAATATTGTAGACCCGCCGAATTCAAAATATCCTTTTTCCTGTCCCTGAAAAACCCTGCTATTACTTCGTAAGTTATGGATCTTTCCCACAAGCAGCGCACCGATCTCCATCTGTACTACAGTACCGAAGGCCGGAGTTGAAAGCACGATATACTCCCGGCTGTTCTCCACAAAAACCGGTACGGATGTGTACGCTGCCGGGCGAACACAGTGCAGACAGCCCCCAATCGCCCCGGATTCGGTTCTGATGCCGTCGCATACATAACAGTATCTGTGATAATCCTGAGGAGTCAACCGGAAGATAAGACAAGTCCCTCCGGCAAACTGTTCTGCCAGATCCCTGCTGTTAACAAGCCTCTCCAGGCTGTATTCAACATGTTTGATCCGGTAAGTCAGATTTTCTGCTACCGGATATACACTTAGATACCCGTCACATGGACTGATCAAATGCTTTGGAGTAATGTCGATCCTCTCTGCGCATCGTTTTCTTGTAAAAAAATCGTTAAAGGAAGCATAGATCCTGTCTTCGTAGTCCTTCATATCTATGTGGTGTTTTTTGATAAACAGAGGCACCAGACATCTGGAAAACTCTGAATCCAAAAATTTTCCTACTTTTCTGGATACAGTTGGGCGGATCAGCAGCCTTAAAATGGCACGACCTGGCATTGTTCCATATAAAAATCGAATCATCAGGGTTTCTTTCTTCATATTTCCATTCCCAATCCCATTAACAGGATAACAAATTCTACGATTCCAGTAAATACAATTCCTATTTTTCCAAATAACCGCGGTTTTTTTACATGCAACGGGAGAACAAACGCAGCTGCCATCCCTATTAACAGTACTGGCAACAATCTGGACAGGTTAAAGGATAACTGCTTCCCAATTACCAGAAATGCCGGCAAAAGGAGGGCTACAGACGTAACCGGAAGCCCCAGATAACAGGAACGGCCTCCAGTCTCCACCTGCTGCCGTTCCTCCTCCAGCACATTGAAATATGCCAGACGGATCAGCGCACACAGTACATACAGGCATCCCGCCAAAAATCCCAGATAAGTCTTCCCGCTGGCCATATATCCAAACAATGCCGGAAGGACACCGAAACAAATCAGGTCACTTAAAGAATCAATCTGGATCCCGAATCTTTTTTCACGCATATCCCTTTGCTTAGTAGCGGCAACCGTCCCGTCAAACATGTCGCAGATTCCCGCAAACATCAGGCATAAAACCGCCTGCCGGTATGTCCCCTCCATCGTAAAGATGATCCCGGTAAATCCAAACAACATCCCGAGGTAGGTAAGTACCACCGTATAATTATAATAACCGCAAAGCTTTTTCCTTTCCTCCATCCCTTTACCACCTTTCTTATTTTGATTATTCCTATTCTTTAAACAGCCACAGCAGCGAAGAAAATACTGTACGCCAGAATACACCATGGTTTCCCCAGTACAATAATGGCTGCAAATTTGCGTGCCGTCATTTTTGTAATCCCGGTGAAATAACAGAAGAAGTCATCCGGGAATAAAGGCAGCACCATCCCCAGAAACAATACTGCCGTATAGGATTTGCTCTTTGCCGCCCATTCGGCCCATCTTTCATACCGTTTTCCCGGGAACATCCTGCCAACGATCTCTTTTCCGAACTTTCTTGCAATCAGAAACGCAAGAATAGAACCCACAGAAATCCCGATGTAATTACACCAGAAGCCGCCCAGCCAGCCAAACATAACTGCCCCGACGATGCATCCTAAGAATCCCGGCAGAACCGGAATGACCACCTGAAGCGCCTGGATTGCCACAAGTACAACCGGAGCCAGCAGGCCAAACCCCGAAATATAGCTTTGAAGTGTTTCTACCGAATCAAATTTCCCGTCCAGATACGCTTTGAATAAAACCGCACAGAGAGCCAGACACAGAAGCAATAACAGTGCGGTCATCCATTTTTTCCATTGTTCTATCTGTTTTATGATCATTTTCCCCGCATCACTTTCAATTTTTCTGCCACCTTTTGTTCAAATTCCTCCGCTTCCTTCTCCCATGCGCTAAGAGCCGCATCTCCCCTACGGTCCGGAAGCTTCCATTCGGATTTATCCAAATACTCACCCAAATAAGCCGTCACCTTACATGCCCCGGACAGGTTCAGATGGTCTCCTTTATCCAGGCTGTCGGCCTTCCAGTCTATTCCAATCTCCTTGACTGCCATATTCATGTTCATATAAGAAAGATTATTCTTTTGGGCATATTCCACCAGTGCATTGTGTTTTCGGTAATTATAGTTTTTTGGCGACGGCGTGCTGAGCAGCAAGATTTCCACATTCTTTTCCCTGCACAATTCCACAATGCGTTCCATATATCCTTCTACATTTTCACCCATTTCTTTCTTTTCCGCCGATTCCTTCATATAGTCCTCTTCCTCATAGGACTGTACGCCGTCCCGGATTTCAAAGCCTTTATAACTCTCTCCTTTGTACAATTTCTCCATCAGGAGTGCTTTCCAGATATCGTGGAACCGGAAAATCGGAAAATGGTAATTCCCCGCTTCTGCAACCGATTCTTCCAGGCCGTCAAGCTTTCCCTGTCCACGGAACAATACATTTGTCTCCAGAATCAAGAGCTTCGGAGACTGCTTTTCAAGAGCTGTTTTCAACAGATAATAAGTCTCCTGGATCTTCTGCCCCGGCTGCCCGCATACATAAGAGGTAATGCCATGGTCTTTCCACAGGATAAGAGGGGCAACGGAGCTGTAGCTTAAACTGTCTCCCATGACCAGCACGTCAATGGTCTGGTCTGGTTCCCTTCGAATCCGGGAAATGCTTTTATTCCGTCCCTGCACCAGGTCTTCATCTTTTGCCGCCGAATCCATCCAGCCGGAGATGCCTGTTAATAATATCAATAATATCAAAATAAACAGAATGTTTTTAAAAATTTGCATAGATCAGATCCACCTGCTGGTATCCGACGCCATAAGCCCCAAAAATAATCACTGCAAAGATCAGCCCGTAATAAAAAGCCCATTTCACAGGCGTCGGGAATCTCTGCAGTCCTTCCTCACCCAGCAGCTTCCTTTCCTTTATCATCCCAACACAGGCAACCACCAGACATCCGGCCCCGATTGCCAGATAATCCGCCGCATCCAGACCAAAGTTTAAGAATGTCCCATCCCACAGTTTCTGTGGCGTAAACTCCCGGAACATACTCGCAAACATCCGAACCCCCGCCCTAAGCCCGTTTGCCCGGAAAAATAATTCTCCTACGAAGATGATTATCCATGTTTTTAAAACCTGCGGGATTCTCCAGTACAGCGCATGTTCATCGGCGTGCAGACGCTTTAACACCTTGCTCCTTACGGGTTCTAAGGCAATCCCTCCTAAAAGGATGACAAAATAATACATGCCGTAAAAGATATAATTCCACTGCGACCCATGCCAGAGTCCGTTTAACAGCCACACCGGAAAAAGCGCAATGGCCGATACCCCAAGCTTTGTCAGATATTTCCCCAGATGTTTCCTTCCGAATTTGTTCCATTTCTTTACCATGGATGATACGGACACAGGGTAGAAAATATAGGTTTTAAACCACACTCCAAGAGTCATGTGCCACCGCCTCCAGAACTCTGCCGCGTTTCGGGAGGCAAAGGGCTGGTTGAAATTCTCAGGTAGTATAACGCCGAACATCCTGCCGCTTCCAATGACGATATCCATGCACCCTGAAAATTCCATGTAAAGTTGTACCGTGTATGCAACTGCCGCCGCTGCAATGACAATCCCGTTATAATTTTCGTAATGATCAAAAATTGCTTTTACCAGCACGTAAAGCCGGTCCGCAATGATCATCTTCTTAAAAAGCCCCCACAGGATACGAACGCTGCCTTTTGACAGGTTTTCACCCTTCAGGGAATTTCCCTCCCACAGGACATCTGCGGTCTGGGAATACATGCTGATGGGGCCTTCCATGATCTGAGGAAAGAATCCCAGAAACAGCGCCAATTTTCCAAGATTTTTCTCGGGAGGCACCTTCTCCCAGTAAACGTCTGCCATATACCCGATGGCCTGTAGTGTATAGAAAGAAATCCCGATGGGCAAAAGCAGCTCCTTTGCCGGAAGCAGCACTGTGCTTCCCCATATCCCGAAAAGCACATTCATATTCTCTGCAAAAAAGTTATAATATTTCAGCCATGCAAGGATACTTACCAGCACAAGGATACCGCCTGCCAAAATCCATTTCTCTTTTCGCTTATATTGCTTCCTGATTCCGGTCTGGTTCTCTTTTGGCGCATGTTCCGCTTCCGTCCGGCATCTTAGCTTCATCCATCCCAGCCATACACCGATATAGTGGGTAAATAATGTCGTTCCCAAAAGATACACCACCAGTCCTTTGCTGATCAGCCAGAAAAAAGAATATCCGGCAGCCAGAAGTACCGCCCACCTGATTCTTTTCGGTGTGATCTGATAAGCCAGAAGTACCAGTGGGAGAAACAGCGCCAGATACACCGCCGTATGGTATGCCATGTTACTTCTCCCTAAGCCTTGAAATCATCCGGTACATAGCTTCTGCCGAATTAAAATTTTCCGGTACCATTTCCGAAGCCTCGATTTCTATTTTAAATGCATCCTCAAGCTCTGATACAAGGGTAATGACTCCGAAAGAATCCAACAGACGTTCATCAATCACGGCTTTTTCCTTTTCCCAATCAATACTGTCGTCAATCTCATTTAAAATCTTCATCAAAGTGTCCATATCTTATCTCCTTTTCTAGTTTTCCATGTTCCATTCAAACGTAGGTATCCTCCCGCGAACCGGTTTCCATCCCATTTCTTTACTGTAAAACAGGATCTTCGGAAGCTCATGACTTAAGAACAGCGCCATTCCTTCTGTCATGGCATAGGCTCCTGCCCGCTCAAAGATCAGGACATTTCCTGCCTTCAGATCGCGGATCGACGCTTTCTGCATGAGTACGTCATTTACCGTACATAAGCTTCCGCATACGGTCCACTGGCATTCTGCCCCTGTCTGGTTCTCAGGCCAGACCCGGAACACAGGCTCATACATCCCCCGAATCTGCCCGTCATAACTCAAGTGGTGTATCCCGCCGTCCACAATGCAGTATCTCTTACCATTGCTTTGTTTGATATCCTTAACAGTTGTCAGATAATACCCACAGTCAGCGGCAAGGGCGCGCCCCATCTCCAGCATAACAGAACCTTTCCACTTCATCCCTTCTACCGCCCTCACAAGCTCTTTTAAGTCAGAACTCCTGTGATCCTCTTGTCCGACGAAATATGGAACTGAGAGCCCTGGGCCATATTCCAGTTCTTCCAACTGAAACCCTGTCCTTTCTTCCATCTCCATTAAAAACTGATCCAGATATTCCAGTTCTTCTTTGATCTTCCCGGCATGTTTCTTCTGTGTACCGGAAAAATAGTGGATTCCCTGGATGTTCAGGTATGGGCACATCGTTCTTATTTTGATGATATTATAGATGGTTTCCCCATCCATACCAAACTGATTTCCGCTAGTCAGCCTTAGATAAACATGCACAGGCTTTTCTTTCCGCTGGCACCACTCCGAAAAACTATGGTACTGGTCAAGGGATTCTATGGTGTAAGTACATGCCCCGCCATAGGTATCCAAAATCTCAAGGATCTCCTCCTTCTCTTTTAATACGCCTGAAATCAGCAGCTTTTCCGGTGCGATCCCCTGCTTTTTGCAGATTCGAAATTCTCCCATAGAACACACCTCAAGCCGGTCTGCCTGCGTTTCCATCTGCCCGGCGAGGAAGGGATTGGCTTTCATGGCAAAACATAAACCGGCTTTTTCTCCCAATGCTTCCCGAAATTTTCCTACGGTTTCCTTCATTTTATCAATGTCAAACAGATAGGACGGCGTACCGAATTTCATAATGCAATACTCCAGCTGATCCATCATCATCATATGACCTCCTCTAACTGGTTCCGGAAATAATCCCGATCCGTTTTCCCGTTTTTCGTAAGCGGCATCTGGCTGATCGGTATGATCTTATGGGGTACCATGTAAAGCGGCACCCTTTTCTTCAGCTCCGTGCGCACCAGGCTGGTAGCCGCTTCACCAAGGTAAAAGGCGACTAACTGGTTTTTTCTGTAATCCATCAGGCAGCAGCTCTTCTCCAGTCCCTGGATCTGGTTCATGGAGTGTTCAATTTCTTCCAGCTCAATGCGGTGCCCCATATGTTTGACCTGAAAATCTTTCCGCCCTGAAAAATAAAGTTCCCCGTCCCTGCCGTAATACCCCAGATCCCCGGTCCGGTAACAGCGCACTTTTGGCTCATCCGGAAACGGATAGACAAACCTCTCTTCCGTTTCCCCGGGATTTTTGTAATACCCTTCTGACAAGGATTCCCCCGCCACACAGATTTCCCCCGGTTCTTCCGGTGCGGTCACTTCTTTCCCTTCTTCGTCTAACAGAAATACCCTTCTTCCCGGAAACGGTCTTCCGATGGGAAGACGCT
This sequence comes from Schaedlerella arabinosiphila, assembly GCF_003885045.1. Classification (GTDB taxonomy): domain Bacteria; phylum Bacillota; class Clostridia; order Lachnospirales; family Lachnospiraceae; genus Schaedlerella; species Schaedlerella arabinosiphila. The sequence goes on from NZ_RHJS01000002.1 coordinate 2,520,503, forward strand.
CTCCATCTTCATAGATACGTTTTACGGGATAATAGGTACAGTTACAGGTAATCTCCGTAGGACCGTACAGATTGATAAACTCCGTCTTGGGAAGCGCCTCCTGCCAGTGCCTTAGCTGCTTTACCGGCATGATCTCACCGCTGAACATCACACGTTTGATATCACCCGGCACACGGTAGCGCAGCCCCTTAAGGGCCGATACCAGTGTCAATGCTGATACTGCCCAGATAAGTGTCGTCACTTTCTTGTCGCAGAGGTAATCAAGAAGCACTGGCGGCGTACAGAACATTTCCTTCGGGAGCAATACCAGAGAAGCTCCCGTCATCACGCTTGTATAGATATCTTTCACCGATACGTCAAAATCAAAGGGAGCCTGGTTTCCTATCCTGTCTTCTTCCGTAATTCCAAATGTCTCCGTAAAATGTGAGATAAAATCGACTACCGCCTTATGGCTTACAACGATTCCTTTGGGGGTTCCTGTGGAGCCGGAAGTAAAAATCCCGTATAACAGATCTGATCCGCTACTCTTTTCCCTGATTTCCTTAAGTTTCCCTGTATTGACGGCTGCCCGCATCATATCTCCCAGCAGGCAGCTCTTTTTACAGTACCCGGCCTCTGCCAGACGTCCTTCATTTTTATTATCCGTAATGATAAGCCCCGGCTCTAAAATCCGGAAAATCTCCTTTAGCCTTGCTGTCGGCTGAGACGGGTCAATCATCACATAGAAGCAACCTGCATATACTGTCCCAAACATAGCGGCCAAAGTAACCGCACTTTTTTCCGCCAGGATTGCAACCGGTTTTCCTGTTTCTGTAAATTTACAAATTGATGAACCCATCCTTTTTGACAGTTTTAAAAGCTCGCTCCAACTAAAATAAACATTCCCGTCATCCACTGCCAGCCTATATGGATACTTGTTCTCTGTCCTTTCTAAATATTCCAGTATATGTTCCATATCTTCCATTCCTTTCGATTTTCTTTTGTTACTTCTAATTATCCCCGTAAAACCTAAACAGTTCCTTAATGAATTCTTAACAAATCTAAACCTCCGTTTGAATTCCAGGCAAATGGACTGTACGGGTACGTACAGTCCATTTGCTTACATTGGTTCTAATTTGTCTTCTTATTTTTTGTGCTGCTGTTTTTACTTGTCCCAGTACTCTTCTTATTCTTATCTGATTTCTTACTGGTCGTTGTTCCTTTCTTGTTATCATCTTTCTTGGTATCTTCCTGGCTTGTTGCTGCATTGCCCTGATTCTGGTTTTCCTCTGTCTTGTTCTGATCTGGTGTTGTTGTTACATCCTTTTGATCCGTCTGGCCATTCTCCGTATTTTTGTCATCAGCCTTCTTTTCGTCCTGCTTTTTTGTCGTACTCTTCTTATCTGTTGACTTACTGGATTCCGTCTTTGTCTTCGGCTGCGTGGAATTCGATTTCTTTTCTTTACTGCCTCCGCAGGCAACCATGCCAAGTGCCATTACTCCAACCATGCAGAGAACCAGTCCTCTTTTTACCATACCTTTTACTGTTGTCTTTGATTCCTTCATTTTATTAACTCCTTTCAAAACTTTTTTATGTATGTTCTCAGGTTTTTAAGGAACCTGTATCCTTACGCTGCTCCATCTCCTTCCTGTATATTTCAAAGCGGTTTCCTTTGATGGTTCTTATTATCCCATCCAAATCTAAACAGTTCCTTAATGGATTCTTAACAAATCTAAATACAGCAAAGTCCAGATCAACTGCCTTCGCCAAACGTCGGAGTTTTACATATTCTTGAACCGGTTTATTTACCAGCCGCTTAAATAAACGCTGAAAATAGAGCGGAGATAACCCCGCAGTACTTGCCAGTTTTTCCGTCGAAATTTCTTTTGTCAGTTTTTCCTCAATAAAAACTAAAGATTGTTCGATTGCTTCCCATGCGTGCATTGCTACATATTCTATTATTAATGCCCACATCATATCACGTTTCATCTTATTAAGCTTCTCACACAATGCGCTTTTTAACCACGAAATCTTACTCTTGGTAATGACCTGACAACCCAAATTCTCTGCAATTGATCCATTACTTATCGTAAAAGCTAGAATTATTTTAGAATCTTTAAGAAACGGTTTAAGAATCTGTTAAGAATTAATTGTTAATCTATCCTGATAAGGAGGTGAGACAATGAGTATTCTAATGACGCCAAACAATATGCAAGACGAGATAATGCGAAGGGGGGACCTAAAACAGACGGATATAAAGGAAGATTCCGTAAAAATCAGTAATTCTGCAAATCCAGATAGTGCAGCAAAAATCAGCAGATTCAATCCTGTCGGCAATTCTTCAGACACTAAAAAAGCTACTCAGCCAAATAGAATTGATACACGCCCGGCCTTTGACCAGTATACTCCCGAAAAACCCGATGGACAGAAATCATATGGCCACTACAAAATGGTTGCGGATGAATATGGAAATCCCAAAGCCCAGTTCTTTGAACCTTCTAAAAATCTGGAAGAAAAAGAAAATGATACATCAATGACAGACGTTTCTGGCAAAAGTGATACAGAAAAATCCTCTGAGGGAAGCCAGAAACTTCAAAAATTAAAAAAGAAAAGACAGGAGTTAAAGCAACAGATATTATCTGAAGCGGATCCCAAAAAAGCTGAACAATTAAAAAAGAAACTGGCACTGATAGAAAGGAAAATAAAAAGTCAACAGAAATAGTTAAATATTCCCCGTTGAATGGGTGAAACACCTTTTCAGCGGGGGGTATTATTATGTATTAACTGTTCTTGTCTTTCTTTCTGGCAGATAAATCCATGATAGATTTTTTACTTATTCTTTTAACGTCTTTTAATATCTGCCGTGCACCTGGTTTACTTTTTCTTTTATGTGATTTTTTCTCTTTTTCTTTTTCAGACTCTGTTTCAACCATTTCTTCCATACCCCTGTCTGAATGGGTCGCCTCTATATATTCCGGAGATAGCTTTTCCAGATTTAATGCATGATCCACATTCGCAGAAAAATTCATCATAACCACCATAGCAACCACTAATAATTTATGATTTCTACTGATTATTTCACCTCCCTCTCAAACCGAAAAAAACATTTCCCACCCACAACATTACTTCTATACATATTTGGAGCTATATGATGGGAATTAAAAAATTCGACAGCTTTAAACCCGCATTTATTTAGATAAAAATGTATATTCCGCTTTTCATAATATGGTGTAACCGTTTCCCATATCATTGTTTCAGGATACATTTCCTCTATTTTCTTCCATGCAGCCAAGCCAATACCTTTGCCTTGACAGGACTGATTGATAAACAATAGATCCAGAAAATTGCGATGTGTTTTTTTATCGTTTACAACTACCGTCCCACCCACGATTTTTCCATTGGCGGTAATATAATATGTCTCCGCTCCTTTTGCATCCATTGATTCCTCAATATCCTTTCCTGGAATGACCTCTCCTTCTGACTGACCATATTCTTCTGTTGCAGCAGTCGCAAATGCTTTCTGGATATCTTTAATAAACCACTCTCTGTCATTTTCTTTAATAGGTACTAATGCTATATTCTGTTTCATTTTTAATTTCCTCCTGCTACTTTAAACAGATATTCCCCACGCCATTTTCGCATCAATTTCACTGTTACCTCATAACGCATAACCGATACATTTTCTATACTGCCTTCGTTCTGCAAGGCTGCCGTTCCTCTGTTAATTCAGCTCATATTTTCACCTCATTATTTTCAATTTCATTTTTCCATATCTAGGATTTTTTTATTATAACAGAATATCCCTCTCTGATTCTTAACAGAAACTAATCAATTCTTAACAATTCTTAATGCCTATGTAATCTTGTGCAGACTATTCTTCTTATTCTCTCCCGCTAATGTTCTTGCTTCCCGTCCATAGTACATTTTACGATCATCCTAATATTTGCTGAGGAACTGCATGTAGATAATATCATTTGTTTCTCCTTTTCCTTGTTATCCATCTCATATACACCATCCCTTTCTGTTACACCGCGACATTCTATGACTTCATATGTTAAAGTTTTTTCCGGCAGATAAATAAGCACCCTTCCCTGCTCTTTCCGAAAACCAGCATCCTGAAACTTCTTCAGATTGCTAAACATACTCCCATCTTTCATATTATGGCCATACAAAATCACCTTGCTGTCCATAAAGTCTGCCCGGTTCCGGTAATCCAAAAAAATACTGCCTGCCTTATTCGCCTTCCCATCAAAGGTATAATGAAGATAATGCTCATTATCCTTTCCCTGCACCACCGGGTAATCCACATTGATCCCCGGAATCTGAATCCATGCCACGATATCCCCATTGATCGCCCGAAGCCCATCAAAATCAATCTCCGGCAGATTTTCTTCCGGGTCTTCCTGGTTTTTTGACTTCCCTTTGGAATCTCTTCCTACATCCGGCTTCTCTATGATAAATTTTTGAAGTTTCTGGTACCCGGCAGATGCCTCGTGATAATCCTCCCATACCTGAAATAAATATCCGCCTGCTGCCAAAAAAATGACTCCCAATATCACTAACAATACATACTCTTTTTTTCTGCTCAAAACACATCTCCTCCTGTCTGCTCGAATCTGCTGCCAGCCATTTTTCTTACACTGGCGCAACGAAAAAAAGCCGCCATACCAACATTTCATTGTCAGTACGGCAGCTTTCTACCTTTTTGCTACTTTTTTCCGGTTCATCCTGCTTTTAAAACTTTTTCCTGCGGATACGGATAATCACAGCAACAATTCCTGCAAGTGCCACCACGAAGACAGCAATCGGAATCCAAAGATTTGTCGTATCCCCCGTTTTCGGAGCATCCGGTGTATCCGCAGGCTTTTCCGGCTCTGTCGGTACTTCCGTCAGCTTTACGGTCTGACTTTCTGCTTCTATATCTTCATGATTGGTCAGCTCTATCTCTTTTTCCTTGTCCTCTTCTTTCACCGTAACAAAAAGCTTTTCAAAGACAACCACATCGTGCCTCTTAAGCGCCTCTGCATCAAAGGTAAAGGTGACATCGGCGGTTCCTTCCGATTTTTCCGGTTTAAAAGTCGTTTCCGCGGTTACAGGCTTCCCATCTATCAGTACTTCTTTTCCGGTCTCTTTATCCATCAGGGTTCCGACAAGCCGATAGGATTCCCCGGCAATCAGGCCCTTATAAGCAACCGTATCTATGATCTGTGTCTCCTTCTCTGCAAATGCCTCCTGATCCCCGTCTTTCCCGTCTTTTGCAGTTGTGCCAATCTCCGGGAAATAGATGCTCTGTGGAGCCGAATTAATATCCGCATGAACCGCAATCTCCTTCTCCTGATAGGAAACGGATTCAAATGCAACGATTGTTTTTCCCCTTAAAGCGCTGGCATCAAAGGTAAAGGATAATTCCACGCTTCCTTCCTCTTCCTCCGGCGTAAATGTAAGCTCGGAAGTCACCGGCTTTTTATCTACTAACAGCGGCTCCCCGCTCTCCTTATCCATCAGGGTTCCGGTCAGCTTATATTCCTTCCCCGGAACCAGATGATAGGAAACCGTATCTGTAATCGTCAGTTCTTCTTTTGGCAGCGCCATCTGGCTTCCGGTCTCCGGGCAGATCGCTTTCGTGCCAATCTCCGGGAAGAACATCTGCTGGTCCTTAAATTCCGGATCGGCATGCATCCCCACCTCTTTTTCTTCCTGGGTAATGGATTCATAGATCACCGTATTTTTGCCCTTCAGGGAGCTTCCATCAAAGGTAAACACCACATCCACCGTACCCTCGCTCTCCTTCGGCGTAAATGTGGTCTGGGCGGTAATCGGCTCCTCCCCGTCTAAAAGCGGTTCCTCGGTTTCCACATCCATCAGCTTTCCGGTTGCCACATACTCCAGATCCGGCACCAGGCCCTTAAAGAAAATCGTATCCGTCAGCTTGACTTTCTCATCCGCACTGGAAATATTTTCTTCCGTATCCGAATCCTTTGCCTTTGTGCCGATCTCCGGGAAAGAAATCTGCTGGTCTGTATCCTTTAAATCTGCATGGACCGCCAGCTTCTGCCCGTCCTGCTGAAGCTCCTCAAAGATGACCGTCGTTTTCCCCTCTAAAGAAGTTGCATCAAAGGTAAATGCGACCTCTACCTTTCCGGAAGATTTCTTTGCGGTAAATTCCGTCTCAGCGGTTACTGGTTTTTCATCAATTAGGACAGCCTCCCCAGTCTCTGCATCCATGAGCGTACCGATTACTTTGTATTTCTGCCCTTTCTTCAGCCCAGAATATTCCACCGTATCAATCAGTGTCACTTCCTTTTCCGGCTTGCTCATGTGGGTGCCGGTCTCCTGATCTAACGCAGTGGTTCCGATCTCAATCTGATCGTCTGTAAGCGTCCCTAAATCTACCGTAACGGAATCTTTATAGATGGTCACCTCGAACTTCAAAAGATCCATACTATCATTTGCCTTGCAACGCTGTTCTTCCACCGTATAAGTATCATAGATCAGCGCGCCTTTGGAATCGTCCGGTTTGGAAGTTCCAAACCATACTCCGTCCTCCGAAGTCTTCCCCTGATTGGTGTTATGGGTATGCTTATTCCATTTTGCAGCTGTACTGGCATAACCGTTCTTATCTGTTACAATCGTATGGCTTTCCCCGGTGGTTACAGAGGTAATGGAAAACGGAATATCAGAAAGCCGTTTCTGCTCCCCGTCTGACACTTTTACCAGTTCCAGATCCCCGCGGATGACCTGGTTTAAGATTGCCTTGTCCTCCGAAGTCAGATCCACAATCTCACCGTCTTTTACGATGTCAAATTCCGTAGAAAGCTTCCCCTCATTCAGATAGCCTTCCGGCGCCTTCGTCTCGTCCACGCGGTAATGCCCGAAGGGAAGTGCATCCTTCTTTGTGGAAGCGGTTCCCTTGCCGTCTGTTGCCAGGCTCATTACAACCTGATTTTTCGTATAGGTCTTCCCCTCCACAATCACCGGATGGTCATTTAAGGAAGTGATAGTAAATACTGCGCCCTCTAAGGACGCGCTGCCCTGTGGCTCTGCCTTCTTCGTTTCCAGATCGCGCTTCTGTACTTTTACTCCTCCACGGTAAATCTGCTCCTCCACGGAGGACGCATTATAACAGGATACCGTTTCCTTTCCGCCGCCAGCGGTAATCTTCTGTACAAATACCGTATCATTGGCAAAATATCCGGCCGGAGCTTTCGTCTCCTGTACCGTTACCGTTCCAAGGGGAAGACAAGGCGTTTTCCCGTCTGCCTGAGTATAAAATGCATCCCCGGATACGAAATAACTCTTGGAAAAATGCGCTTTCCCTTCCGCATCTGTCTTAAAAATCCAAGTCCGCGCCGGTTTCGCACCGCCTGCAGCCGGATCCGTATCAGACTGCTCCGTATAAAACTTCACCGTAAACTGCGCTTCTGCCAAGGAAGCGCATCCCTGTGGCTCCGCTTTTTTCATCTCCTTGTCCAGCTTCTGAAGGAGCAGATCCATCGGCTGATTCTGCGGAACTTCCGTTACCGCAAGCGCGGTTGTCTTTTCCGGCTCCACGGTGACATTGTGTGCGGTCACATCTACGATATAGCCCTTTGATGCAGTCAGCTCTTTCACGCTATAGCTTCCCGCTTCCAGCTCCCCGGATTTTGCGTAACCGTTCTGATCTGTCGTTAATTTTGCCACCTGCTTTTCTCCCTTATAAATGCCATATTCCGCACCTTTTAGGGAGTAATTACCGTTCCCATCGGAAACCGCTGCATTGGCAGAGGATTTACGAAGTTCAATATAACCGTAAGGAACCTGATACCAGCTCCCTACCAATGTCTGGCTGCCTCTTCCCGGAATGATGAAGGCCCGGAAGGTCTCCGGAGGCGCTGGAAGATCTTTGATGGCATTTGCCACTTCCACCGCCTTGTCAATATAGCTCTGTGGCGCACCGTAAAAAGCGCCGGTAGAAGCGGAATAATCCGCATAAATATAAGCGACCACCAGATGCCCGATCACATAGGAATTATCATCCGACCAGCCGCTTAAATACTGATTTTTGATATGCTTATCATACCCGTACCCACCGTTCAAGTAATACAGCGCCTTCCTAAGAGGCGAGCTATTCCCCAGCAGGTTATAGGAATAGGTTCCAGAGGGCGGTGTGGATTCCTTCGGCTCCACACAATAGGCCGTATTGCTCCCGTCAAAGGTCATACGGGATGTGGAATAGCTTCCATACGGGATATGGGCTCCCGCATGATAATTAATGGTGCCGTCTGCCGCATAAACCGGCATACTATTAGAAAGTAATGCGCTTGCCACTACAAGGACTACCAGCAAAAAAGCGGACAGCCTGTGCAAAAACTGCTTTGCGTTTTTTATCATAAATTTCCTCCCTTGAAATTTCATTTTGTCATCGTATTACAAAAAACAAATACAAAAACCGGTGGGCTGCGTGTCCCCATACTTCCTCTCCTCCTTTCTTTTTGCCGTATACATAGAAACGCGTATCAGGGCATAAAAAAACGGAACTGTATCAAACAGCCCCGCTTTTCTATGCCCTGATGGATGTTGGAAATGAAAGAACTGCCGCCGGCGGCTCTTCCCGCACATGACGGCATGAAAAAAGCCCTGAAACATACCTGCTCCAGAGCCTTTATTTACCTCTATTCTCTTTTATTTATAACCGTATTCGGCAACCTATTTTTCAGACAGCTCCAGCGGAACGATTGTAAGCGTTTTTCCCATGGATACCAGCAATTTTAAAATTGTTGATAACTGGGGATCCGTTTTTCCGCTTTCCATCCTTGCAATCACAGACTGCTTAACTCCTGTCATATCCTCCAATTCCCTTTGCGATATATGCTTTTCCTTTCTGGTCCTTATTCTCTCCTACCAACTTAATCATCAAATCATTTGCGTTAATTTCTTCCGCCGAATAATGTTTCTTTCTGTATTCGCTCCAGCTTTCCCCTACTGGGGAAATTTTCTTTACATTATCCATCTTCCCTGCTCCTTTTCTTGAAATCTTCCATAAACCTTTTCAATCTTTCTCTTTGATGTCTTCTGCGTTCTGACAATTAAATACATTGTACCAACTAAGCGGCAGCTTTTTCATAGAAATCTTCCGGTTTCCGAAGCTCCCAGTCATCAATCCCTTTATACTGCCCCTGCCACATGCCTTCTCCATCGGTATCCCACGCCGCGCGGCTGCAGCTTAAGGAAAGTTCCTCACAAATCTCATAAAGTTTAAGACACCCTTTGCGGATCTGCTCCCGCTTTTCCTTCTTTTTCGGGCATTCCAGGCCATATGCATTACAGGTCCTGCATTCCGGTCCATAATCCTCGTGGCAGTCAAGGCGCATCAGCTTGTCCATATCATTTGCTTCTACCACTTCCTGAAGCCCCTGCTCCTTTAACTGAATGAGCATCTGCTTAAGCTCCTTGTGGTTCATTACTCCAGGATTCCCGATGTAAGTTTCCCCGGTCCTCTGGTGGGTGATCTCCGCCTTTAAAATCCCTTCCGTCACAAACACCCTCCGTACATCTGGATCTCCGGAAAGGCTCACCGGGCTTCCCGGTGAACACCCCTTATTCAGCTTTGCACTGCTAAGCCAGATATACTTCCGCTTCTGATAAGGGACATCAAGCCGGATCTGGAACGCTGCCAAACGGCCGTCAAAAGACCAGACCGGACAGAGATAACCGCTGTTCTTTTTATAAAAGGCAATCTCCCAGTCACCATTCCGGTTGACGAAGAATCCAGGCACACCCATAAGGTTGCAGCCAGATTTTATGAGTCTCCTTGCAATCGACACGGAATCCTCAGCACAGGTACTTCGATACCCCAGCTGCTCCATCCGGGAAATCTCCTCTTCCGTCAGGCCGCGCCTCCTAAGATCTTCCTTATGCCGGTAAGATAATTTTAACAGCTTCAGCATCTCCCGGTAGACCGTATCCCTCTTTTCATAGTCCACCGGCTCTGCCAGCTGCTCCTTACACCGCTTTTCTCTTAACAGCACCCGCTTCTCGCGCATCTTACATTCCTGTATCCCCATCGGCAGTTCTTCCTGTATCTTCCAATAAGCCCGCTGGTAACGGTTCTCCCCATAGATTCCATTCAAATCCGCATACAAAGTCAGCATATTGCCGCCTGCTCCGCAATGGAAACAATGGTAGACATTGACCAGTTCGCCGTTCTTGATCACAATAAAATTGCACTTTCCTCTCTCATCCCCACAGAAAGGGCAGACCACATTGTAGGAATCCTCATTACCGCCGGGCAGTCTCTGCACTCCTAGCAGTGTGCCCACCTCCGTAATGGTAAATGGTTTTGCTTTCATCTTCTCACTCCTAACCGCAGAACCTGCAGCTGGCAGGATCTTTAGTATACTGATAAAAAACATGGCCCCGTAATAGGACCATGTCTGTTCATTCTTTATGCTGCCTGCTGCATGATCACCAGATCCTGATTTTCTAAAAGAAGCTTTGCAGCCTCGACCATACTTTTATCCGGCCCCTTATAACGGTTTGCAATCCACTTCACAGCTTCCAGCCCTTTTATTCCGGAAACCATCATCTCTCCCAAAGTTGTCCCGTTATAGAGTCCAAAGGTGCAGACAAAGTTTTTTGCCGCTTCCAGCCCGGAATCTGCATCTTCCGTCTGTTCTTCCATCTCCTGCTCCAGTTCATCCAGGAAACCGCTTTCATCAAACGGGACTTCCCCTTCATCCACCGTATGAAAGCCGTCTTCTGCCTCTTCCGGCTGTTTTACCGCTTCCGTCCGCTGGCTGTCCGCTTTCTCTGTTTTCCCTTGCGGTTCTCCCGGCTTCTCATTCTTTACAGGAATTTTGGATTTCTTCGCTTCCGGTACGGATTTTTCTCCGTTTATGCCGTCTTTTTCCGGTTCCTTTCCCCCGTTCCTAAGATGTTCCGGTTTCGCTGATTTCTCACCATCTCCAGGCTCCATCGTTTCCTTTGGCTCCGGGCAGGCATTTCCGGGAATCCTGTTTTTCCCGGATTTTGCTTCCATCTCTTTTCTGTCTTTCTTTTCCGAAACAGAATTTTCAGATTTCGTTCCTTTCTCATTCCGATGCTGAGAAGAAGGATTCCTTTCTGCATCTGTTTCCGCCTCTTCCGTGCTGTATCCCATACCGTCCGGATCTTCCTGTACGCTCCCAAGCTGGCGCATACAGAATTTATTCCGGAAATAATATTTCAGTCCATAAGTCAGAGCCGTGCCATGGGCTTTATCCGGAATTTCATTGGTTCCTATGATATGGATCACCGCCCTGTTCACTTCTTTTGGATTATCAATGTTCGTCCAGCAAAGCTCCAGGTCTGACTCATATCTCCAATAATTATCCTTATCCAGCGTCAGATATTCCGGATTCCCGTTGGTGTCAAACTGTGTCGGCTTCTCCCCTACGATATCAAAATTGACCCCGTATTTATTGAGCGCCGGCGTCAGGGATTCATAGATATCATCCAGTGTAGCGAAATCATAGTCTGACTCCTCATTATGATACTTTTTCAAAAGTACCGGCATCTTCTTTCTGATCTTTGCAAGCTTCTGTTCCAGATTCATATACTGATATTTTCCCATTGATTCGTTTCCTCCTAGTCTTATCTGTTCTTTCTCTTTTCATTGTTTCCGCCTTTCGGCCGCTTTTTTGATTTCCCTGAATTCATTCCGGATACAGCCATACCAGGTCCGCTGCCTAGAAATATACGCTGCATTCTCCAGCACCCACTGCCTTGCAATCCTTTCGGCTACCCATTCCTTATTATCCAGAAATAAGAGATAACAGTGGTCCGAAAAATATTGGCTGACAGGAACTTCCGGCTGAAAACGGATTTCTTCCTCTGTCTTTCCGGCCTGATCATACTCTTTTGCCTGCTTCTGGATCTCGCTCCGGGTAATCTTCGGAATCATCTGCTTCTTTTCGCGCCGGGCTTCCTGAAGGATCGCATCCCAGTCCCGCGTGATGAGAAGAAAGGCTTTCCGGTTGGCAATCTCTCCCGCTTCTTTCCTTGCGTCTGCTTTCCCCGGAAAATCAAATTCATCCGGTATTCTAAGCAGCTTCCGTAAGGGTTCCTTTATATCATACAGCCCGCAGTCCTTCCACCGGAACATGCCTACAAATATCAGGTTCTCCCCTATTTCCAGCACATTCCCTTTCCCACAGCCGATATAAAGGAAATAATCCTTCCTCTGTCTTACCTTTATCAGAAAGGCATCCCCGCATTTCCAGGGTGCTGCCTCCCCATCCGTCAGCCATTCAAAAAAAGAAACGGTACGCTCGTTTAATCCTACCCATGCTGGAAGCATAGATAAATCTTCCCTGATAAGCTTCATCATGACAGTTCTCCCGGAATATCATAATCGTGCCACCGCGCCGCGATACACCTTGCGATCTTTTCCTCCAGCTTCATCAGGCTCGCCGTACTGCTGTCATGCTTCTTCGCAAAGAAGAGGGATTCGCACAATCCACAGTAGACTTCATAGGCGCTGCAGGGTTCCTCCCCGAATGCTGCTTTAAAGCGTTCTACCGTCTCAGCAATCAGCTTCTTGCCAAAGCTCTGCTTCTTCATAAGCTCCGATAAAGTATTTGCCGGATAACGGATCTGGATGTCGCAGAGACGTCCAATGTCTTTCAGCTTCTGCTTGTAATACTGAAAGAGGGACTCCATATTGCAGGTAAATTCCTCCAGACCCCGTTTGTACTGGTGCTTGATCCGAAGCGCTTCTCCAAGGATAATGGTGTGGTTCCCGTCCATCATGGAATAGAAAATATTCGCCCCGGATGCGCCGACATCCGAGCTGACAACACGGATGAATACCTGAATATCCCCAAAGGGTTTCTTTCCATGTTCCTCCATCAGCTCCCCATACGTCTTCGTCAGGTCGTTGCTGCTCATCTGCCAGGTGATCTGCGCCAGGTAATGGTCTGCATATCCGTGGCAGAATGAAGCCTCCTGCCCGGCGCTGATGTAAGCCGAGGCGATCATAAAAAGCTCCGGCATGGAAATGATCGCGTAGTCTGCCTCATCCCCGGACAATACGCCCCTTACCTTGCCTTCCGAGATCCGAAGCAGCGCATTTCCTTTTGCTACCTTCAGACATTTGTTCAGGATATCGGCAAGCACCGCCGTTTTCACTTCCGCAAGCGCGCTCCCTTTGATCCGCGCCCGGTCCTTTAACGTGCCGACTGCCGTTTTCCCAATGGGAAAGACTCCATGGGGGCATTGTAAAAGCAGTCCGGTATGCTTCTTGGTGTCTGCCAGGATATCCGGCATTCCTTCCGTTTCTTTCATAGCGTCCGGCGCTTCTGCCACTGTCAGCACCCTTAACTGTTTTGCAGGTGTCCGAAGCCACCGCGCCCGTCCGTCTATTTCGGCCAGATATTCGTGGAAATCCAGTTCCGTTTCAAATATTTTTCCAAAATCATCATGGTAATACATAACGCTCCTTTCTTAAGACGGCTTCCTAAACCGGATATGCGGCAGACATCAGGATATTCCGTATCCTCCCGTCATTTACCTCGAAAAGATAGCCGTCCTCTCCCATGTTCTGGAGCATCCAAAGATCTAGCTTGTTGATGTCGTCCCATTTTACCTCAACCGTCTGCATGCTCTTCCTCCTTTTTGTACCTCTTCATTCGTGTACCTCCTTTCTCTCTTACGGGCGCAAAAAAAGACACAAAAAGAATCCTCTGCTTTTTGCGTCTTTCTAACTTTTATATGCCCGTTTTTTCTGAAGCGCCCCGCGCTTAAAAGTTCACTTCCGGCAAATGTTACCGGAACAAAATAAATACCTGCCTGTCCGTCTTCGGAACCAGCAAAAATTTAATTCACCATAAGAATAGCACAACATCTAGCTTGTGTCAATCCAATTTATACTATATATTGTGCTTATTTTAAAATTCAAGAAGTCAAAACCACAAGATATTGATTTATGAGCTCCAAATTTTCTTACTTAGAATCTGCCACAGCCTGCCTCTGTCTCTGCTGGCTGCAGCCCTTTACAATCCTGCTTCTGATTATTCAAGTTCTTCTTCCTCTGCTACCGCATCTTCCGGATAGACCTCTTTTGCAAGCTCCCTGCCCTGCTCATCCTCTGCGGCCTCAAAGGTTACCTGCTGGCCGGGCTTCAGCGTCCGGAAACCCTCTGTCTGGATCTCCGAAAAATGTACAAAATAATCCTTTTCCGTCTCATCACTGATGAAGCCGTAACCTTTCCTTGCACTGAACCATTTCACTGTACCTGTCATTTTTGCCATAATCTCCTTATCTCCTTTTCTTTTATTTCCGTGCCGGCATAGCACGAAACAGGGCGGCATGGACTCGAACCATGCCTTCGTTCTTCCTTGCCCCAAAGCCTTAAATCTCCTCCCGGCCCTATCAACACGCTATTCCAGTTCCTCCACCCCATAAAAGGAACCGATATTCAGCGCCGCGTCCAGATTCTTCATTCCGGTAAGGACATTCTGCTTATCCTTATGAAAATAAAAGCGGTAGGTTTTCCCAATCCGGAACCGGTACCGCTTATCCATCAGAAGCCTTACCATCCTCCCGTCCTCCATCCGGACTCCCACCTTACAGACCCGTCCAATGGAATATCTCCCCTTCACCTCATAAACCATTCCCTCCACGGTCTCGTACTCCCGCTTTTCCCCGCACCGAAGCAGACGGAAGGAATAGAATAAGCCAAAGATACAGAGCTCCACGGACCAGAAAATGAAACTGGCCGAACCCATCTGCCTTCCCATATAGCTGCCAAGAAACAGCGCAAAAAAAGACAGCGCACCAATCTTTAATGCCCTGTCTGCCAATACGGACGGTATGCTCTGGATTCCTTCGAGCTGCTGGCTTACATAGGATACCAGGTCTTCCATCTTTTTTGATTTTTTCTTTTTATGCAAGTGATCCCTCCTTTACAGACTGGATGAATAACAGCCTGTTCTGATGCAGCTCCATGATATTCCCAAGAAGCCCTTCCTCTGCCCTTTCAAGAGAAAAGCCTGTTTCCCCGCCGCTTTGGATATCCTTTAATAACTGTCGGTGTGCCTTCTCCAGCGGGCTTTTCTGGAATACCCGGACAGAATCCCGAAACGTGCCCCCATCCGCTGCACTTTCACAAAATAACAGGAACCGCTCTCCCCAGGTCCTGCCTACACATGCTACATTCGCAGCCTTTAAAAATATTTCTGCTGCTCCCTCCATCGTCTCAGCTTCCCGGCATGCAACCAGCCCCCTAGTAAGAAGCCGCCTGAGACAGAGCTGAAATTCCTCCCGGTCAATGTCTGTCTTCTCCGGCTGCCCTGGAAATGTAAGCTTAAGCAACCACACCATCCGTTCGTAGATTTCTGCCTCCTGGGTAAAAGACCAGAGCAGCGTGTTCCATACGTAACATTCCACTCCCAGCAGGTTCTTTGTATCTCTCCCTGCCCGGACACGGAATGCACCGTCTCTCGATTCCAGTTTCACTCCCACCGCCGTATACCACTTCATATAAACCTTCCCCGCTTCCTATAAAATTTCCAGAACCAAAAGCAGCTTAGGGATCAGGTAGCACAAAACAAATGCGAGTACAATATACACGCCCTTACGTTTCTTCTTCCGGTCCCACACCGTCTGATGTCTGGTGCCGATCACCCGTACCTTCCCCGGCACTTCCCACCGAAGTTTCCGGTAAAAATTTTTGAACTCCTCGTTTCCATAGCCCAGGGACCGGACACAGAAGATCTGCCGTGCCTGTTCCTCCTCATCCAGAAGGATGAAGCTCTCCCTGTCCGCCGCCTTCCCTGTGACAACATAAAATTCAGGAATTCCCCGCCTGCTGCCCTCTACAATCTTTTCCATCTCATTGTAAAAAATCCTGCAGGATTCATACCGTCCGTTCTGCTCCGGCTGGCAGACCGCCAGCGATTCCCCGTCAAGCTCCAGATAACAGCACCCCGCTTCCATGACCTGCCGGCCGGCCTTCCCTGCCAGACAAAGGCATAAGATACTGCAAAACCCGAATACGGCAGTAAAGTACAGGCAGTCCCAGAAAAAGACCTGCTGCATCATAAGATAACCGGAAACAGCCGCCGCTGCCAGGCAGAACCCGGCGCCATAAAGGTACCGGTCCCTTACATCCATCAGCTTATAAATATCCTCTTCTTTTGCCATCAACCGCATGTCTTATATCCTTTCTGTCAGATTCTTTCTTTTCCTTCACGCGCATTTTCCTCCTTTCCGGCTCTCCTTATGCCATTTCATAAACTCCTCACATTCCCGGATGGTCTGGCCGCAGTAGTAATCAGAGAACATGCCGATATGCATATCCTTTTCCCGCAGGCACAGCCGGGTCTGCAGCCAGATATAAGTACTGTGCCGGGTCATATACCCCTGCTTCCACAGCGCGTCCAGCGCCCGGTGTGCCAGGATTCTCTTGTGCCTTAACTCACTGTCGGCCAGCGTCCCCTTCGGGAGCAGGGATTTCTTATGTGCCCCCACATAGGCGTCACAGGAATCCGGATACCCGTCGCATACATACAGGAAACTATCCGCATCCAGCGTATCATCCCCATAGACGTAAGCTGCCGGACGCAGGCGTGCCGTCCTGCCGCAGTATGGACAGCGCAGTGTAGTCTGTACGGGCTTTTTCTTTCTTTTCTTCATTGATACCCCTCCTCCTGAAACCTGTTTTTGTTAATTTCAGGTATTGTAAACAATCCGGTTTTTGCAAGTCAACAGAATTTTTAGATTTCCCATCTAAAATATTTCTAAATTTTTATCCCGGATTCCCATGATACAGACTCCTGCCGGAGCATGTATCATGATTCCGATACCCTCACCGGGGCATTATACGGTTCCCCTTTTGATCAGCCTGGTAATGATCCCCTCTGCCACTTCGTACCGGTCATTGATCCTTGTTACCACGAACCCGACCTCATCCCGCTTAGAGGGAAGGCTTGCCATGTTACAGGAATGGGCCACCGCATTCACCCCGATATTGAGCCGCATAAAGTAAGTCCCCTTATAAACATCCGTAATGATCCCCACATATTTCCCCTGCCGGACGCATTTTTTTAAATTGTCCTTACTCACATTGGCCGCCGCGCTTTTAGCATCTACGGAAACTTCCATGTCCTCAATAGATTTCATCCGGATCTGGTTGACCGTCACTAACACCAGTTCCCCGACCTGGAATTTCTCCCCGGCATCCACCATCCACTCCCAGGCCATATCCCTTGCCCGTACGGATACTTCCACGCCAAAGACCTCCAGCCGTACGACCCTTGGGGCTACCGCAATCACACGGGCCTCCACCACGCGCCCCGGATACAGCATCGGTTTTTCCCCTTCATTCTCCGAGGTATAAAAGGTCTGGCGCTTTTTCAGCATGGCATCCTTTCTGGAGGCTACCACGCTCCTGCTTGCTTCGTCCAGATCCCGGATAATGAAATCAATGTCACTGCCAAGCATGTTGTTGGCGATCCGGGTCTGCCGGTTTAAGGTTTCCGCATGTTCTTTTCCATCCCCGGAAAGGTTGATCATCATCTCATCCATCGGAATAATGATACGGAATCCGTTATAATAAGTAACCGCAACCACCCATCCGCTCTCCAGCTTCTCAATACCGGCAAGCTGCCCGGTGAGGATCTTCCTGGTACGCTGCGCATTCAACAGCTGATGCCATCTGGCATCCTCCTGTTCCTCCGGTGTCTCCACGTGGGAATCCACCTCGATTGTCAGAATTCCTTCCGACAATACCGCTCTGGGGACTTTCTGCTCTGTTTCTCCCTTTGCTGCTTTTTTTATTTCTGCCATTACAAACCTCCTCCACATTAAAACAGACACTAAAAAAACAGCCATCCCTGACTGCTCTTTCGTGTCCTGCACTCTTTTACAGTTACCATTTTAAACCGGACGGTATCGGATGTCAATTTCACAGCCGTCTCAATACCGTCGCATTTTAGGTGCAATCTGATTTCCCTGCACATTTCACCCCGTCCTCATACCGGATTCTTGAAAAATACCATAGTTTTCCCTGAATCTCTGCCAGAATCCGGTGCGCTAACAGATACTCCCGGCCGGACTCTTCCGGATTATCCCTCTGCCATCCGGTCGCTTCATAAAATTCCTCCACACTGCCATAAATCTCAATGCTCTGCTTTGCCAGTTCAATCTTTTCTGTCTCATCTTCCCTTAACTGTATGCCAAACTCCCGCTCCAATAATTCTAAGAATGTATATTTCACCAGTATGCTCTCTGTAAATTTCATGACTCCTCCTTCCTTCCGGATGTGTGGTCTGCAAACAAGTCCTCCACCCTTGTAATGCGCGCCCCGTCCTGCTGTTTCCCTGCCGGCTTTACCCGCTCCCGTTTCCTGACCGGCGTATCCACTGCAAGCGGCGGTTCCGATTCTTCAGCGGTTCTCCCGTTTACAGGCTCTTTTATTTCTCCTCCTGAAACTTCTTTAAAACCAGACAGGCCATATTCTTCAGATATCGCAGTTTCCGGAAAATTCTCCTGAAGGACAATCTCCTGAGATAATGTAGTTTCTTCCATAGCCCCATCCATTTCTTTTGCTTCTCCAGGTTCTGCCCTTTCCCTCCCTTCCAATATCTGAAACTGCTTTTTTTCTTCCTGGCTCTTCTGATACCAGTCCGGGATATGCGCCTCCACTTTTTCCAAAGTCAAATGTTTGGAATCCGGATGCTCCAGATAATCCATCTTCCGGAATCGGCATACCTTCTGCCCCCGGATGATCAAAAGCCCCTGATCCAAGGGATAGCGTAAGATCTCGTCCGGCAGAAGCAGCATCCGCTTCCCAAGAGACGTAGATTCTGAATATTCCGGCACGTAATCGGTCACCCGCATCGTATAATAATTCTTCCGGGTGGAGGAAACCGATACCGTAATCTCCCCTGTCCGGTCACTGTAATAGCTGGCCGTTGTGATATCATTACAGCCTAAAAAAATAGAAAAATCACAGCCTCCTAAGATTTCTTCCCACTGGTTGTCCGGGTAACGATTCTGCAGCTGGGGGATGTTCTGGAACAGGATGCTCATCCCAATGCCCCTGCTCCTTGCCGTTGCCAGTTTCTTCTTAAAATCCGGGACAATACCGAGATTCGGGAACTCATCCAGAATGAACTGTACCGGAACCGGCAGCCTCCGTTCCTCCGTCCGGTCCGCATACCGTACCAGTTTAATGCTTAAAAACGAAGTAAACAATGTTGCCATCACGTCATAGGTGCTGTCCTGGTCCGAAGTAATACAAAAATAAGCGCATTTCTCTCTTCCCGGCAGGGATAAATCAATCTCATTATGGCTCGTGATCTGCTGTACCAGTTTATTCTGCATGATCTGCAGGCGGGTTCCAAGCCCTAAGACCGCATTTCCCTTCACCTTATCTGCCTTTGCAAAAAGCTGATACGGCCCCCTTGCTGGGTGGCTGGTGGGGAGACGCGCAAAAATCGCATCCAGCATTTCCACGCTTTTATTGATCAACAGTTTATAGGCCTCCGCAAAGGTCCGTTTTTCCGGCGGGTAATCATTGAACACATAAAGGCATAAGGCTTTTAATAAATCCATCTCCGTATTGTCATAGAAATGATCGAATTTGTCTGTTGTATTCCGGATTACTACATCACAGAATACATCAATCAGGCTCCCATCGTCAATCTCCCCGAGACAATTCCATGCATCCGAATGCTCCAGATGGATCAGGTTCAGCTGCCGGACCGTATAGCCACAGGAACGCAAATATGCACAGAGATCCTCGTAAAGCTCCGACTTGGGATCAGTTAAATAAATACTCTCCCCCCGCCGGACGCACTGCAGCGCCATCACCCTTGCAAAAGCCCTGGATTTCATGCTGCCCTGGGAACCGCATACGGCAAAGTTCCGGTTCAGCCTGGAATCTACCGGCAGGCTTAAGATCTGCCCGTCTTTTAAATCCCTCCCAAAGATTACGCCTTTTACATCTCCTGCCTGCCTGTTGGTCTGAAGCACCTTTTCCTGTTCCTCCCCATTCATAAACCCTGCCGTCCCGTAGGTTCCCTGTCTGGAAATCTCAAAATTCCGCTCATCGTAAGTTTCCTTCCCGGAACTCCTTAACATAATCAGTACTGCGATTACCCCGAAGAGGACTATCACTGCCGCCGTACACTTTAACCCTGAAACCCGGGATATTCCATGCCAGAGATTTCGTATGGGATTCAAACGCACCGCCGATTCCGTAAAAAGCTGCTCCAGGAATCCTCCCGCATAGCAGGCCAATATCAGAAACCCTAACCCGACAACGACAGACTTTCCCAACCTTCGTTTGTCCTTTTCTATTCTTCCACCTTCTTTCCATACTCCCGGCCGTTTTCCTGAACACCATTTGCCATATGGTACTGTACCAGGTTCCCATAATAGCTGGAGATCGTATTTACGGAGTTATATAGCGCCGTAATCAAAAGTGCACGTATATTCCTTGCCCTGGTACTGCTCTCATTCATACAGTGTAAGACAAACTCAATATGCTGTTTACCAATTTTCTGAAACTGCGCTTTCACCACCTCTGCCGACTTATCCTCCCGGTTCACCCGGATCACCTCTGCACCTGAACCCAGCACTTCCACCATGATTCCCAGCAGTTCATCAATCCGGTCATCATAAGGATAATCCGTTTTCAAGGCATCATAAGAAATCTGTTCTTTCACCAGTTCCTCTGTTTCCTGATAAAAATTCATGCTGCCGGATTGGAGCGGCGACCAACGCTCTTTTGCCTCTGGCAATGCTTCCTTTAATTCTTCCGGATAGGTCAATTTCATCAGTACATCCATATTCAGCTCTAAAAACATTACATCCGAACCCGCCCTGCTATCCAGCCCCTGTGTCTGTGATATCCGGCGGATGACTCCCATCTGTTCCAGTTCCGTAATGGTATTCCTAACACCTCTCCTTGTTAAGCCAAACTGATCTGCCAGCTCCTGACAACTTCTTTGCAAAGTATCCGTCTGGAGCTTTTCCCTGATGATAAACCGCCCGCCATCTCATCCCGTACTTCTACTGCCCGGTACCAGTATACAATATCTGCAAGAATCAGAACCGCTGCTAAGTTTGATCTTCCGTTTGGCTTTCGTATTGTCCGGTACCAGCTTACAGGAATCACATACCCGGTTAGCTGCATACAGCCCATCCTGTCCACAGTAGGGTTTCCCGTTTTAAATACATTTTCCATACTCCACCTCCATTATTTTTACACAGGCAGCCTATTCATCCTGATTTAAGAATTCCAAAACCTTTTTTGTAATGATTTCACGATATAATACTTTCTTTCCCAAAAATAATTCCAGCACCGGCTTCTGGTAAGAAAAGCAGAAAATATTCCCTTTCTGTTTCCACTCTGTCTCCTGCCTGATCCTAAGCAGTTGGCACAGATCCAGTTCATAGCAAAAATACACCGGATTCCCGGAACCGTCCGTGCCGACACTCAGCTGGTATTCCGTATGTTCCGCTTGCCCAAAAGCCGTACAGAGAAAGTTGTATAATTTTTCACGTTTCCTGCTGTCGGCCAGGAGCATGACCTGAATCTCTGCTTCCCGGATTCCCGGCACATAGTAATAATGCTCATAGATATCATCAATCTGGAATAAATCCCCTTTTACCCCTCCGTCACTTTCCAAAAGCTCTGCCAGAAGTTCGACGGTATCTCCCATCACAACCGCGTCAAACCGCCGAAGCTTCCCACACTTCATACTCTCCCTCTCCGCAAAGCTCCTCATGGTGCGCTCCATCTTCTTCGCCCACCGCATCCGCTGCGAAAGGGAATGATAAACAATATAACCGGACTCCCCGGCCAGCAGTATCCCGCATGCCCTAGAACCTTTGATGGCGTCTGTCCGCCCTTTGAATTCCTGGCTGCCGTAATATGCCCTTATCCCCCTCCCATCCTCCGAAGCTTTATAAAACAGCTCTGGCTTTTCACTCCGAAAGATGGGAATACCCGTTTTCCAAAAGAAAACCCATACCTTGCTCATCCGGTGTAATCGTAACCGTTTATCAATCTCCCCTTTCACATGGTTCGTCCCGGCCGCCCCTTTTAAGAAGCTTTCCGTATCCTCCCCAAACTTAGAAAGGACATAATGCCTGCCCTTCGCCCGCAGCACATATCCTTTATATCCGGATTTATTGCGTACAAGCACATACCCCTCCTGTTTAAGACGAGTAAGGACTGCCGCTGTATAGGACGGCGAACCAATCACCGTCTCTGCCATGTCCGCAGGCAGCTCTCCGCTCAGTGAAATCAGCACCAGCAATGTATCCTGCTTATTCATGTGAACCTGCCTTTCTTCCTCCTGTCCGCCCCAAAAATCAGTACCCTATCAGCGGATACTTGGGGCGTAAATAAGTCTCCCATCTGGCGAAACCCTCTGATATTTCCTGCATTTCCACTAATTTTTCCCATATCGAAATCGCATCGGTAAATACGCCTGTTTTTTCGATATGGATTTACTACCCGAATGCCCTTACCCATAAGGGAAATTTCTCCGCATCCATGACATAAATTTTCGTAGCATCCCGCTCTGCCATCCGGGTAAGATGGTAGGTATCCGCGTGTAACCCTCCGTCAGAAACCAGAAAGAAATTGGAGACCACATCCAGCACATGCTTTTCCTCCATATTGTCATGGTCACGCACCCTGCCAAGGGGCAATTCCCGGTCATACAGGTGTAAAAAGCAGACCGTACATTTCTGAAATTCCGGCACCTCTTTGTTTTCTTCCTTCCGTTTCCTGCACCACTGCCAAAATGCCGTATGTAAAGGCTTATACAGATAATCCGTATAGCTTTCCTTCCGGTGCGGAACCAATACTGGGGCTGTCACCTCCAAAATGCCGTCTGAAAATGCAACCTCTATCCCATGAATCCGCACCAGCTCCGACTGGTACTGCTCATATTTCATATCGTCTAAGACTACCTCCAGGGAGAGCCTCCTTAACTTTTCCGTCAGCTTTTCCCCCGTCTTTGACGCCTCCAGCACCATGTCTGTCAGGCTTTCGTATCCGGACTCGGCATGGCTTCTGGTATAACATGCTACAAGATTCCTTGACTCTGCCAGGAGGCGTTCCACATCCGAAGCCAGTTTCTGCGCTTCATTCAGCTGCTTTTTCATCTTCCAGAACGCCTCTTTATTACCGGCTGTCTTTTCGATAGTATTCGATTTGACCCTCCTCCTTCACTGTACAGTATCCGATGACATCCGGGATCCGGATTTTGGGAATATCCTCCGGCTCCTCCACGATCACGATATGCCCGCACCCGTCTATGCTCTTCCGGGCAAACAACTGGTTTGTCAGCTCAATATCCTCCGGCGCGGCATATAATATATCATAGATCTCCCCGTCTCCCACAAATACGATCCGGACCGGATATTCTTCCCTGGAAGCCACAAAGTGTTCTTCAATCTTTTTCTGATCCATCAGGCTTAACAGCACCCAGACAGAAAGGCCAAGACCCCGCTCCCACGCTGCATGGGCTGTCTCACTTGATGCCACCTGCTTCGTCTCCTGGCAGACGTAGACAGAACGCTCTTTTTCCAGATTCCTAAGCGCACGCCCTACAAACCTGTCCCGTCCGGACTTCCCGAAATAAGCGTAAATCTGGCTCTTATTAAGCACATTGTACTTGTAGACCAGCTCCTTTAATTCCCGCTCCACATCCTTTTGCTTATTCTGATTTTCCATTTTGTATTTCAATCCTTCCTGCTGTTTCTTTACAGTTCCTAATTATGACGCATAAAAAGTGTCCTTCAAAACGTATTCTATGACGCTTTTCCCGCAAATCTCCACTCATACGGGGGAAGGACACCTATAAGGACACTTTTTATGACACCTTTTATACGTTTTCAGATAATTTCCGATTTCATCTACATCTGCTCCTCCCTCTTTCCGTATGCCTGGTTTCCGTATTTCTGAAGCCTCTGTTTCAACTCCTTAAGGTCCTTTCGGTCTGTTGTGATGAGGTCCTTTTCCAGCTGGCTTGCCTTAAAATCAACGGTCAGGTTATTACTGTTAGTAGAGATCAGGCCGGTTCCCCGTTCAAACCGGGTAATGGACATGGCCTCTGCTTCCGACAGATCCAGCTCCTCCCGGATGTTCCCGGCTTCGCTGGTCTCCATGTTCAGGATGATCTTTGTCTTGGAATTATTAAGAATCCCTCGCCCCAGCTTCCCTCCCTTTAATGCAAAGAAGTCTACCAGATCCTGTGTTGCACAGACTGCCGAACCGCCATAGGCACGGATGACCTTGAAAATCTCCAGAAGATATTCCCCGGCCAGTTCATTTGACACCAGAAGCTTCCATGCCTCATCAATAAAGATTGCCTTCTCCACCGTCCGGTCCTCTTTCGCCTTCGCCCAGACAAAATCCAGGGCGACGAACATGCCAAGCAGCAGATCCCCGGAAAGCTCCGAGATATCCAGTACCACATATTTATTGGATAAATCTACATTTGTCTGCTGGTTAAAAGTGGATGCCGAACCATGTACCAGGCGGTTTAAAATGTTTGCCATCCTCCGGCATTCCGGCTTACGAAGAAGCACCTCATATAAATCTCCCAGAATCGGCATCTCCTTATAGCGTCCAGGGGCTGCCGCATTTAACAGGCTTTTATTATCGTGGGTAATCCCTTTTTCCGCGTAAGTCATGACCAGCGCTTCATCCAAAAGCTGCTTTTCCTCATGGTCTAAATCCGGAATCAGGAGGCTGAAGAAAATATGCAGGCTCTGGATCTTCATTGCCAGCTCCGAACGCTCCACCGTATAGCCGTCCAGCAGTTCACTGGCAGACGTATCCGCCGGCCGGATCTCCATGATATTGATACAGTTCGGGGAAGCCGGGGAAATCTGGATAAAGGCTCCGCCTGTATTTGTACATGCCCTGGCAAATTCATGGCCTTTATCCGGCGCAATGATAAATACCTGCACATTCTTCCGCCTTAACCGAAGCGCCATCAGCTGCATGGTAAAGGTCTTTCCTGCGCCGGATGTCCCTAAGATTGCAATGTTTGCATTCTTGTAAATCTTCGTATTAAAGATATCCACAATCACCAGGGAATTGTTCGCCTTATTTACCCCCATCATAATCCCGTCTTTATCCGACATCTCATAGGAAGTAAAGGGATAGCAGCTTGCCACCCCGGAAGTCAGCACGTTCCTTTTGGACCGCTCATAGAGCTTCTTATCCAGATTCAGGATCGGCATGGAGGACAAAAACGCTTCTTCTTCCCGGAACAGGCAGCTTACCGTTCCGATATCCTGGGAATTTAGAAGCTTCGTCATCTCCTTGACCCGCCATTCCACTTCCTTCTGGCTGCGCCCGGTAATGGTGATCAGCGTACTCATGTAATAAAAATCTTCGCTGCCGCCTAGTCCCCGCTTCAGATAATACCCGGCATGGATGGATTCGCTTAAGTCATCAAAATCACTGTTCGTATCATACGTATCCTTAATCTTGGAGCGGTTCAGCCGGATCCTCCTTCCAATCCGTTCCATTGTCCGGCTTTTATCCTGCTTAAAGAAGAACAGATCCACATCAATCCCCTCTCCTGCATTGATCAGCAGGGAAATCCAGCCTGCCGGAACCTTTGTCCGATATTTATGGGAAGGAATCAGAAGATAACTGTAATACAGCCCGTCCATCACCAGATAGTTCCGGTGCCTGAAATCAATGCTTTCCGGCGCAATCAGTTCTGTCACCGGGATATGGCGGATACTGTCCTCCCCGTTCTCCCGGCGGTAGTAATCCGCTACCTTCCGGGTACGCTCTTCCAGCGATTCATAGACACTGGTTCTCCGATTTAAAATCTGATACAGCACATCCACCAGGAAACGGGTATCATTCTCATGCTCCAGTACCGCGTTTCCGCACTGCGACAGATATTTTTTTGCAGTCTGCGCTGCAGACCTCATATACAAAAGGACATCCTTCTCTGCCGGATTTTTATTATGATTGTAAGACTGGTATTCAAAGATCAGGAAAAAACGCCGGGTAACTGCCTCTTTGCGCCCCAGCGTCTCAATCAGCCCTGCATAATCCTCCTGTAAGAGCCGGACGCGTTCATCCTTTTCTTCTGCCGCTTCTTCCTTGATCTTCTCAATATACTCCGCAATGTCCGCTTTTTTCGATATGATCTTAAACTGCAGGTTCACAGGGGCAATCTTTAAATAGGACATAAAGGACATGACAATATTCCTCTGCTCCGCGGAGGAACGCAGAAGGAAGTTAATCGGCAGGATCTCAATCAGCTTGATATACCGGTGGTCCGTAGTAAGAATGACCCCGTTTTTCACCTGCCGGATTGGAAGATAGGAGGATACCCATGTCACAGGAAGCAGGTCAAGCTCCGGCACCTTCTCCTGCTTCGGCTTCACCTTCTCCTGCTTTCTATTTTTTTCTGTTTCCACAGATTCCCCTGTCTGTCCGGACTTTGTAAGCTCCTTCTTCACTTCCTTTTCCTCTTTCATATGGACCTTACGCATCCGCTCTTCCTCCCGGATCTGCTCCTGCCTCTTTTTCTTTTCTTCCTTACGGTTTTTCTTCTCCTCCTTCTGGTTTTTCTTTTCCTCCCGCTTCGCCTGTCTCAGCTTTTGCTTCAGTTCTTTTACTTCGTTTCCGATGATCTCCGCCTCCCTTTCCTCTCCGGCTCTTATTTTTTTGTTTCGCAAGCCTCCGGTTCCTCTTAAGCCTGTACTTCCCATCCGGAACCGTAAGCATCCTGCGCCTGTTCAGATACTTCAAAAACTGGAACAGAAAAGAGGTCAGGCTCTCTCCCTGAATCCCCAGGATGGCAAAAATAAGCGCCGGAATCAGCACCGCCACGCCGACATAGATTTTCACCCGTATGCCAAAGTCCATAGATAACAGTATCTGTAATAAAAAAACTCCCAGAATGCCCGCCTCAAATGCATTCCGAAACCTCACCCTTCCGGAGAGGATCGTCCCCTCCTGTGCAAAATTCGGTGGTATAGTATAGACATCCACCCGTTCTCTCTGTGCGATTTTAAAAGCACCTCCTACAAAATAGCCGGGGAAACAGCTAAAGAAATTTCTCCTTTCCTGCCGTTTCCCCAACGCTTTTAATGATATTTCTTTTTTCTGCTTCTTACCAATAGCCCGGCTGCCAGTATCACGACGATACCTGCGCCAAGGAACAAATATTTCAAATCTAAGGAATGTGTACCCATACTCCCTTCCCAAATCTTATCTTTACGACGAACCGTTTCCCTTCCTGACACTGCCTGCCTCCTTTCCCCCGTATTTTCTTCTTCCGGACGGTCCTCTGTCTCGGCGGGAGTCCCTTGTTGCTTCTGCTGGACTTCTCCTGCCTTCTGGTCTGTCACTTGGATACTGCAAAGGAACAGCCCGTTTTCTTCCATACAAAATGGCTCCCGGCTGTATTCTGCCAGATAAACATGTGCGTCATCTGCCGCTTCTACCCGCAAAATACGGTATCTTCCGCTGTGTGCCGGTATATTAAACTCATACAGGTTCGCGGGAGATAAGACATATTTCTTTACCGTACCGTTTTCTTCCTCTACCGTAACAGAAATCTCCCCCGCAAACCCTTCAAAAACCTCGGAACGGAGCGCAATGGTTCCCGTCTCCTGCTCCGTGGATGTAAAATACTCCCCTGCATCCTCCCGGCCTTCCCATCTTTCCGCTTTCCTCTGCACCATTCCGTTTTCATCAAATAATACATATTTCCCGGCCTCATTGACACTGTCATACGCCCAGCCCCCTGTAATCTGCATCCCGGCGCTGTCAAACCCGCAGCCTTCCTCCCACCTGGCAATCACAGGCAGGTCTCCTGGGATTTCTTCTGCCGACACACAGCTGCCAGACATAAAAAACACCAGACATGTAATCAGGATTGTTCTGCAGATTCTTTTCTTTCCATGCATAGCACCAACCTCCTTTACTTCCCGATAATCCAGAATGCCCCGGCGCTTAAATCCCGTCCATAAGATTTGATGGTATTTACGCTGTACACCTTTCCAGTCCGCTCCCTGCTCGCACAGTCGGCGATGGTAATATACCCGTCCCTCGTCACTCCGGTAAGGACGATAAAATGCCCGCTGCCTCCGCCGGTAATGGTATAGGCCTCGCAAATTTCCACTACCATCTTTCCCTCTTTTAAGGACTGCACAACATAGTCCATCTGGTCTTTCCCTACCCGCTCACAGGTTAAACCCCAGTGCTTTGCCGCATTAGTCGGAAACGAATGCGCGGTTCCCACCCCGGAGACATATTCCCCGTTGCTGATGGAAAATGCACAGGTTGTCTGGGGGTTCACCGTCTGCCCTGTCAGGGTAGAAATCACGATTGCCAGGGAGGTCGGGCCGCAGCCGGCAGCGCCTATGGTGCTGGTACCGTAAGGCATATTTCTCCAGGGTTCTTCCCCCTGGTTAAAATAGATGACCTTTTTTACACCCCTGCCTACGGTATCATAAGTAATGATATCCCCGGTCGCGTCAATATTCCCGATATAGGAATCCGAACCGCCCCCGGTTACAAAATCCCTCCAGGAAAACAGGGAGAAAAAGGAGTCCTTCAGGGAATCTATCCCCTCGCTCATTAATTTCAGAACTTTTAACACCAGCTCAAAGGTGCTCTGGCTTGTTACATATTTGTACTCATATCCGCCGCCCGAAGAAGGGCTGGAGCTTAGGATGAGTGCCAACGTATATTCTACGGATTTCACTTTTGCCGAAACTGCCTCTTCCGCCACCCTTTCCCCCTCTGCTTTCAACTTATTATATATTTCCTTTGTGATTTCCGTCTTCCCGGATTCTGAAAGCTGATAATATACCGTCTTTGTGGTATCGGTTTCTGTTTCCCCTATTACCGACCAGGAAAAAAAGCGGTCTGCATGTCCTGCCACCGCCTCCTTCAGCTGGCTGTACGGGCCGCTTAAATCCTCATCCGGATCCTCAGAGCTTCCCGTCCGCCGCTCCTGTATCGTAAGATAACCCAGTACCGTCTTCACATAATTCTGCGTTTCCTTAAACGGCGGTATCTGGTATCCATATTTGATCACATTCCCCGGACCTGCATTGTATGCGGCAATGGCAAGCTCCAGCCCGTTTGAATGGTCTTTAAACTGCTCCAGGTTCTTTGCCATATATTTCGCCCCGCCCATGATATTCTCACGGGCATTGTGGGGATTTACCCCCAGGGATGCCGCCGTTCCCGGCATGAGCTGCATCACACCGATCGCCCCTGCTCTTGAAACCGCATTCTGGTTAAACCTTGATTCCGTCATCCCCATTGCCTTCAGCAGGGCAACAGGCACGCCATACTTCTGTGCCGCCTCCTCGAAATAAGCATCATACTGGCTGGTAAGGTCTGTTGACATCTCTCCCCAGTCGCTGGAATAACCCAAAAAAGAATGGATCGTGCCGGTATCCCAGACTTCACTTAACAGAATGGCAAGGTAATAGCTTGGATTCATTTTTAGCTTACTCTCATATTCATCAATAACTGTAATCTCATGCTCCGCATAATTGGAGGCTTTATCCGCCTGGATCTCCTGCAGGCCTTTGTCTCTTGCCTGTTCAATTAACGCAAGGATTTCCTGCTTATATTCTTCTTTTTTCAGGATGGCCTCGATCCGCACCTTCATGTTGGATAATTCCGCCGACTGCGCTTCATTGGCAAATGCGTCCGCATCTGCAAATCCCAGGTAAGTCAGGATAATCCCGATCATGTTTGCGATCAGGAACATCCACAGAAACAGGGCTGCGAAAATCCCTACGATTACCTTCCGGAATGTCTTACTTGTGGCAAGGGCCCCGACCACGGTTCCTAACGGTCCCCCTAATGCCGTCCCGGTGGCAGCCCCTGCCGCTGTACTTCCGCCTTTTGCCGCGGCGGTCACTGCATAGGCTGCCTGGGAAGTGTGGGCCGCTTTCTGCGCCGCGCCTGTCCCTTTAGCTGCCCTTTGCATCTGAACCGCCTGGTTTACTGCTTTCTGTGCCTGCACTGCCCCGTATGCTGCTCCTGCGGCCTGGTCCATTGGGGAAGCATCCGCTCTGTCCTCCTTCATGTGCCGCCCCCTTTCCTACACCTTCGAATCCCCGTTTTTCGCTTTTGGATTCTGTTTTTTCTTCTTTTTCAGATCCTTCCTGGATTTCGGTACTTCCCGGAATTTCCGTTCCTCTGTGATTTTCCGGTATTCCTGCTTTCTGCTCTCGGAAGATACGGTTCCTGGACCGATGCCCGGATTTCCCTGCACCTGTGTCGGCCCCGGTGTATCGAAATCATGGTAACCAAGCCCGTTCACCTCGTGCCCGCCTATAACCGGAAGAACTTTCGTATCCCCTTGTCCTGCACCGGAAGAACTATCCGTCAGCTCCATCTCATGCCCTGGCTCATGAAGCGCTGTTTCTCCTCCGAATACCGGAGCATTTCCTGCCTCTATGCCTCCTTCCGAATCAAAGGATTCTGTACTGCTGATACCGGCCTCACTTCCAATCTCACTAAGGATCCCCT
Source organism: Schaedlerella arabinosiphila (assembly GCF_003885045.1). Taxonomy (GTDB): domain Bacteria; phylum Bacillota; class Clostridia; order Lachnospirales; family Lachnospiraceae; genus Schaedlerella; species Schaedlerella arabinosiphila. The sequence goes on from NZ_RHJS01000002.1 coordinate 2,551,006, forward strand.
GTGTTTCAGCAGAAAGTCCTGTCTCTGCTGTATGGCTGCCTGTGGAAATACTGCCGTCTTTCTCAAAGCCATCCATACCGCTTCCGATTCCGGCATCCTCGATCCCGCTGTCTCCAGGCACAGTACCCTCTAAGTTCATACCTGCATCCTCGGTTTCCCCTGTCTCCGGTTCCTCTTCCTCTACCGGATAGTCTCCCAGTTCTCCGGATGCGCTGCCTTCCATGCCAAAGACCGTCTCTGTACTCTGTTCTTCCATTCCGGCCAGATCCTCGCTTCCAGGCCCGTCCTCCGGCATCATGCCCATTTCCTCCAGGACACTTCCCTCTCCGTCTGCCATGGTATCGAAATCACCGGATTCCAGGCCTGCATCTGCCAATTCTTCCTCCATGCCGTTTCCAAAGTCCGTTCCGTCCTCTGCCTGTATGCCGTCTGCTCCAAGCCCCATCGGAATCGGTCCCCCTGTATCCGTCATGCCGGAACCGTCCATATAGGAATCATTTCCTGCGCCGGTCCCTTCTCCGTTTCCGGAAGGGCCTCCTGCCGTCTGGCTGCTCCCTCTCCCCACATGGGAAAAGATCCGTCCGGCTGCCATCATCAGACCTAAAGCGCCCATTCCCGTTGACGGACGGCCTAAATTTACGCCCAGAGAAGACAGGTAGGAATCCAATTTAAAGGTCACTTTACAGAACCCGACCAGACAAAGCGTCGCCGCAAAGAACTTGGTAAACCCATAGCTGCTGGCAGTTAAATTCCCATAGCCGGATAAGAACATCTTCAGGCACCAGGAATTTAAGATGATCAGGACAATCTGTCCGCCAAACATCTTCGACCAGGAGGCAAGGATGTTATTGGTTGCTTTCGACCCTCCGGTCCCAAACGCCAGCGGCGCCGTATACGAAAATACGCCAAGCAGCACATACCGTTCTGCGATCACAAACAGCATTTTAAAATAATTCCATGCCACCACAAACTGTAAGATCAAAGTCAGGATTGCAATGTTTAAGCTGTCAATCCCGATTCCTGCCGTAATCCCCTCCAATACGGAGACATACTCGGAAAAGCTGCTCACCTCGATCTCAGTCCCTGCCACCCACTGATAGGGCGTTCCCGCCACCCTCAGGATGTAATCCACCATCGGCTTTGCTGCCACAATAAAAAACAGACAGATCCCGCTGCGCAATACCAGCTCCACCGGATCCTCGCTTGCGACCCCCGTCTTTCCGAACATGCTCTTAAAAAGCTGCCAGACACAGATCAGAAGAAGAAGCGCCGCCCCCATAGGCAGAATGGCATTGGAATAGAGATCGCCTGCCACAGAAAACAACTCCTCAAATAAACTTAAGTCACAGGATAAAAGCTCCGTGAACATATCCGTCACTAAGGACATCATATCAACAATGAACTGCGAACACAGCTCCCGGATACCTTCTATCAATAATTCTAATAACCATCCCATATTTTATCTTTCACCTGTTAAGGCATCCCCCTTTCTGCCGGGAGAGCGCCGGCACATGTTTATCTGTCCGGCATTTTAGCCGCCGAACATACTCTTTGGAATAATACTCTCAAAATAGGTCACGATTGCGCCAAGCGTCATGAGCGCCGCCCAGCATACGATGATCCGTTTCAGCCATGACCTGGATTCATCTACGGTCCGCCCGGATTTTGAGAAATTCATCAGAAACAGGCACACTGCCGAGCACACGACAGCCGCCACGGTTGCAATGCCGGCCACATCCTTATAGACCGTCTGCATGGCATTCTTTGCCGTATCAAAGATCGTATCCGCAAACACAGGCGCTGCAGATACGGCCAGTAAAACGACCGCAAGAAATGCCGTAAACGCAAAGCGGGGAATCAGCATCGCAAACTGATTCCCCGGCTCCTTTATCTCCGTATTCTGTTCTCTTAAATTTCCTGCCAATGAGTCCCCTCCCTTCTGTTCTGGAAAAAATAACAAATAAAAAAGACAGCCCTTTTTAACTCCGGCTGCCAGCTCCCTGTAATGTCCTGCGGCTCTCCATGCATGTCATCCGCATGCACAAAACTTTACTTTACCATTGTATACGGACTGGAATTGTATGTCAATATCACAGGAGACGCAATACCGTCGCAATTTCGTCGCAATTGATTCTTTCATGATCTTCCTCCTGCAGCTTTTAAAAATACAGGGTACAGATTTCTCTGCACCCCATAAAAGAATCATCCTGTTATTCTGCCTTTGCTCTTTCAACACCATATAAGGCTTTTTTGCTCTCATTATCTTGCCACTTTAGTCCCTGCAATCCATTCCTGCACGATATTTAAACCTACATCCAGGACTTTGGCAATCATACTTTCCGGCAGCCCCTCTGCTTTCATGTTTATAGCTGCCTCCTTTTTACTTTCAAGCTTCCCTTCTTCCTTCTTTTCATTTCCAAACTGTTCTACTGCTTTCTCCTGATCAAATAAACCCATCATTATATTTATAACCTCCTTCTCACGACCCGACAGATACTCCTTCAGTACGTTTCTGTCCTGGCATATCCGTATTGTACTAAGCACTGCCTCTCTTGTTTTGCCGTATAGCCTCACCTGTTCATTATATACTTTTGTGAAATCCACATACTGGCTGATAATATCACCTTTCCCATCTCCATAAAGTACCTTTACATTTACTTCAAGATACTCCTTGTTCCCTTCAAAGAATTCTTCCGAAAGACGAAGCCATTCCGGCCTGTCCTTTCGGTCGCCCGAATATATCACATAGAATTCAGGTCTGGGAACAGCCAGTTTTTTACTTCCATACCGGTTTTGTCTGGTGCTCTCAATAAACTCATTCCATGTATGTGCCAGATAAAGAAAAATCCGGATGATAATATTCACTGTCCAGCTGGATTGGGCTTCCAGCATCAAAAGTAACTTTCCCCGGACTGTCATGCCCAAATCATTATACTGCTGGTCAGTAAATATATTCTTTATCGTTACGTTTCCTATATCTGCTTCTGTCACATCCGTATCCTCCGGATGGATTGCCTGGTATAATTGCAAAGCATACTTACGGTCTCCAAACAAATCACGGAATACAGAATCCTTGGATGTAGTTTTCACATCTGATTTCTGGGAGTTAGATTCTGATACTGTCTCCGTTTTTATTCTGAAACTGTCGGATCGCTTCTGCTCAAAATCCGTATCAGAAGTATTGTCTGCTACCATCTCTATCCTATTGTTTATATCTGCCTGCCTTTTATCCATCGTATTTTCCATCCCTCCCATTCTCCAAACTACTCTATCTCTTCTTCATATTCATTATATCAGATTTTCGTAAACCTGCAACGTCCTCTATAAGATTTCAGGACGGCTGCTTTCCTCTTTTCTTCCGTATCCCAACTCGGAGGAAATAGAATATCACCTCCCCTGACATATTTCCTATCTCCGTTACATTGTAAGGCATCTACCCTACATCAAATATAGTATAAAAGTCCGTATCATGCCAAAAATCATTTCTGGAAAAGAAATATGTATATTCCATCCCTTCCGGCCACTAAAACCATAACACGCCCTTTAAAGGCAGAAGTTTTCCATTACACTTTGCAGAATCTCCGAAATTGCAAGGTAATGGTATTCTCATTTTCCACTTTCCTCATGTCTGTCTTCAACCATTCTGATCTGTTTATCCACATAAGCAAAGAATTCTCCCTGATACTCCGCTTCCGTAAGTTCTGTCAGTTTCTCCATCTCTTTACCGAACAGCTCAATATTGGTATACTTCTTTATGAGCTTTGAATTTGCTGTAATCTCTAAAAAATACAAATGGACAAAAAGTTTTCCGGCTTTTGCAAAAACATAGCTTATCTGCCCGATACTCCCGTCAACTCCTGATTTAAAATAGATCTCTTTGAGTTTATCCGTATAGAAATTCTCCATTTTTACAATCAAGGCATTTTTCTTCTCTTTCTCAACAGCCAATTTTTCTTCCAAAGCATCCTGACTGTTCAGGCAGCTTTTTAGTTGTTCATCATATGGGCTTACAATCATCCTCATCGTTTTCCTGTCTCCTTACTTCATCCAACATTTTAACTAAAGTACCATGCATCTGTTTTATAAAGATTATGGCTTTTCCTTGTTAATGTAATCTCATCTGTTACTTCTTCTTTGCAACTTTTCTTCACTGCTCTCCGCCTCCCTCGCGAAGTGCATCTTTTTATATAACGCTTATTCCTGATTCCTGCGAACCTGTTTTTGTGATACATTCCCATAAAAACCTCCTGTGTCCTCTATCCGATAGTCCATATCCCCGCAAAGCGGATAATCCGGCTCGCCGTCTGGCTCATTACTGGAAGCCCGGAACAGCCTGTCATGCCTCTCTTCCGGCATTTCCCCCGGATCGCTGTATTTCCAGAGCCTTCCCGCCTCATCTTTATATACCCGGCGTCCCCATGAATCCACTCCAACAAAGGAAAGGTTCATGATTTTATCCGAAACAGGCATCAGTTCATACTCTGCCGCATCTTTGGGATGAAGCGGCATTTTGTACTCAATATATCCCCATGCTTCCTGTCCAATCTCCTCACAATATGTTCTGGAATCAAAATTGACGATATTAAGGACTTTCATAAATGGCGACTTCGGATAACTGCCCGGTGTAATCGGCCGTTGCGTGCTGTAATATCTCATCTGCTTTCCTCCTCATTTCTAACTGAACAATATTCTGTATCTGCCAAAGCACAGTCTTCACATCCCTTATTTAAAAAACACTGGCTACATCTCATGGCAGATCTGCTGTATTCCTCACATTCTTCCTTTACCGTTTTAGGGCAAGTGCCATCTACGCATGCCACGCCGACATAATCCCTGCATCCTTTTTTCATATCTTACTCCACACCTCCACAATATTCTTCACAGTTTTCTACCGATGCAGAAATATATCTCTGCATCGGTAGCACCTTTCTCAAATTCTAAAATCGTATCCTTTTAAAATCAGTGCACAGAAAATCGCCAGACAATCATTTTCATAATATATGCTTTCTACTCCGTTACATTTCGCTTCATGAATCAGCCTTTCTCCCCGTTCTTTCAATATGCGCCTCTTTTCTTCACTCAACTTTTCATATTTTTCCATCAACTTCTCATTCGCGTCATTAAAATGCACATATAATTCGTAAAAAAAGCGTCTATCTTCAGCTTTTATTTCTTTCAAACTGTCCCCTTTTCCGTATTCAGCTTGACTAGCATCCACTACTTCTACTGCCTTTAATGCTTCCTGCAAAAGAAGATCAACCAAACTCTCTATCGTCATTCCACATTCAAGCGCAAGTTGGTAAACTTGTGTGTATGTTTCTAGCCGAACTACAACACTGGCCAGTCCCCGTGGTATTTTGGTTTCTGATTTCTTCAAAATAATTTTTTCCATTTCATCCGTCTCCCTCTTACTGCAGCCAAACTTCCTGCAGTATATTTTCTATCAGCCTGTCTAACTCGTCCACCTCTGGAGCATAACTCCGCCACGTAAATCCATCCGTTGCCTCGTTCGCCTTTTCGTACAACTTTTCAATCTGATCTACCATTTGGAGATAGCCTGTATTGGAATCACGCAATATATCCATCGCCGCTTTAATACAGTCATATCGGTGCCGCAATTAGAAGACTATACTTCCCAAAGGGAAGGAAACCTTTCCATCAGTAGCCGTTTCACTGCCTCCGGATGCTTCAGCGGAAAATTATACGGGCTTCTCTCCATTCCCAGAAGTATATCCCCGGCAATAATACCGCCATGTTCATCCACACCATAGAAATAAGATGCCACCGGATTAACTGGCTTGTTTTCTGCAAATCCCGAATCATCTATAAGCATCACAACCATATCTCCAAAAAAGTCATACATCCGCTTTGTTCTTACAACTTCAAGATACTCGGCTCCGATTGCTTTCGCTTTCTCCTTCAGACTCCAATCTAAAAGCTCCACTATGGATATCTGGTTTCCTGTCGTAATCTTTATTGTTTTAACCATTTTTCACCTGCCATTTTCATCCATTCAAAGAATCTCTTCTATGTATTCATGCTCTTTTGCTTCAAAAATTTCAAAAAAGAACTCTGCAAAGTTCTCTCCATCTTTCCGCTCTGGAGCATCAACTGATAAATCGCACCACTGCCTGCAGGCTTCTTCCAGCAAAGTATTGAAAACAGCCATCCTCTTCTTATTCCCTGCCACATCATAAATCGTCATATTTTTGTCCTCCTTAAAACTCCTTATTTTCCCTTTACTCAGATGTAATTTGCATACCTGCTGCTAATAGTAGAAACCCACTCCTTATCCAGTCTGTCCGGATACGTACTATATGCTTTTTCGTAACTGTTCCACCACCAGCCACGACCTTTTAATGCCACATGGAGTTGCCGTTTCGGTCTCATAATAAACTTGATATATGCCCTGTCTCTTTCTAAATAAGCCGTTAAGTTTTCGTCCTCAAAGAAAATTTCTTTTCGTATTTCTTTAATTTCACCGGCAAGCGACTGTTGATACAGTTTTGCAATAGTACTGTTTTTTCTCCACTTATACTCTGGATATAACTCCTCATACAACTGAATAAACGTCTGGTTATCATGTCTTGCCAATGCTCTCAGATAGCATGTTGGATTACAGGAATTATCTGATTTCCGGCAGAACTCTATCATTTCCAGAAGTTCTTCCGCCTTACTATTTTTCTTCTGGCTTTGCTTGATCTGTCCTTCCAAGTCTCTGAACCAGTTAGAAAACGCCGCCGATAATTCCAAAATCTTGTCTGATTTGTCCAGTTTCCGGGAGTTATATCTTGCCGGGCCCGCAACAGCCACACTCACATGCTGCGCCTCATATTTCAAGATCTCACTCCATTTTTCATATAACTTATCCAAAAGCTTCTGCTTCTTTTCCTCCGAAACCGGCCACGATAAGATTTTTTCAGCATACGCTTCATAGTCGGCTTTTGAAAGGTCTCCCCTCTTTCCCATCATACTATTGTAATTTGCTGATTTTATCATACCTTCACTCAATTTTTTTACCATCGCCATAATATTTCTCCCTTCAATAAATTCACTCACTGTATCCACGCCTCTTGAGGCAAATTCCCTAAAATCCTGTCCAGCTCCCTTACTGACTTACACCATTTATAACGAAAGCCATCCGATTCCTCATCCGCCTTTTCATACATCTCATCTATCTGCTTTATCATCTGCAGATATCCGGTATTCTCATCCCGTAATATATCCATTGCTGTCTTCAGACAATCATACCGATGTCTCAAGGCTATAAATGACTGATAGATACGAAAACACTGTCTGGATGCTGCTATCAGATTATCCTTCGTTAACTGCTTAAGAGCTTTTTTACTTTCATCTTCTGCAAATGCTTCTGTACAGGATAATCCAAAGTAGTCCTGTTCATAGCTGTCATACCCCAGCAATCCTCCATAATCTTCACCGGCTCCTACTGCCACAAAAAACTTATCGAAGCACTTCGGAATCCATTCCGCCCTTAAATCTTCAAGCATTTTCTCACACTCCGCGCATAGATCAGCAAACATCATCTTAAATTCATATGCTTCATCCTCATCTCCATCCAATGCGTTAATCAATGTCTCATCGTCTGTATCAAAATACCAGTGAACATCTTCACATTGCTCCTGAATATCCCATAACTCCTGATAAATGCTCTCCAGATTCAAAGCCTTAACTATTGGCTTTTTATATCTGAGCTGTTTTGCTTTTTGCCGTTTTGTTTCTGCTGCATCCACCATTTTACGCCTCCATGAAATATTGATCTGGTTATCAGATCATTTCTATTTTTTATGATACTTTCTTCTGAATTTTTTATATGGCGTCCCCTCTCTCTCACTTCTGCAATAGCCATTCCACTTGTAGCAATCCTTACATCCAGTCCTGCAATACCATAGATATTCTTTTTCAAATGTACATTTCCAGCTATGCAGCCTGTCCAATGGTGTTTCTAAGAAAATCCCATATAATGCCCCTATGATTCTCTTCACGCGTATCTCCTCCTATTATTTTATATACTTTCTTCCTTCTACACCGTATGGATCTTCCGGCTCCCAATCCACCCGCAATTGACAGTCTTCACACATCAATACTTTCCTTCCGGTACAAAGCGGATATGGATTATCTTTTTCCGGTATAAAACATTCTGGTCTCTCATATGATTGGTCTTTGCGCATATCTTTTTCCCTCCATCAAAAATACATATTTCGTTACATTGAACAGAAAAGACACCGATTACTTGAAAAATAACCAGTGCCTTCCTCTTTAACTACTCCCTTTCAGACTTGTCTATCCTCCTATGCTGCCGCAAGCAGAGCACCAGCTTCGTCATTCCGAAATTCAATGCAGTACCGGATGCGGTCTGTCTCAAATTTAATATGTTCCTCCGTCACCTCAACTACACGCCTTACCCTTGCTGTTTTCTTCCATGTCCCATTGCAGAAATAGGTTGCGGCCATCCCTTTCAACACCGGCTGCACAACTTTCCCGTAAATAAATATAAGCTGCTTCTGTCTCATTCGTGTTCCTCCTTCCATCCTGATTGTTTTCTGCTCCGATTTCCGATCCTTCCTTTAAATTTTCACATCTCCCACATTCTGAACAACAAAAAAGACACCAATCATCTTCTAAAAATAATCAGTGTCTTCCTATCTGTTATCCGCAGAAATCCTGCCAAAATTTGAGTCTGGGCCATTGCCGAAACAAAAGTTGATTTTTCAGTCTAATTACTGAAAATAAAATATAACAATTTTATTGTATATCAATATATAGCGTTTGTCAATCTATTAATCACTAAATATTGTGTATTATCAAAAAGCTATATAATTCTTATTTCCACAAAACAGCATCCATCCGGTTCCCATCTTCGTATTTCTCTACCGGGAATTTCAGGATGCACTGCAGCATGGTATACACAAACTCCTGATATAAGTCCTCGTCAAATCTTCCATTCACAACTGCATATTTGACCATCAGGGGGCGGTACATCTCTATCACCTCCATCATTGCCTTCCTGTCATATTCCCTGGCTTTCTGCAATATTTCCTTAAATTCCATCTCTTGTGCCTCCCAGAATCTTACGGATCTTCTTTACTGCGTTATAGTATGTATTTTCTGCTTTCTTTTCTGCCATCCCTACAATTAAGCCAATTTCCCGGAATGATTTCTCGTAGAAAATCCGCAGCACAATCACATCCTTCTGCCGCTCCGCAAGTGAAGTTATTGCCTGAAAGAGCCGGTAATCCTCTATCTGGTCCAAAAGCAGCCGGCTCTCTATCACGCCCCGGAAAATCTGTTCTGATAAAAGATCCCTTTCTCTTAGCAGGTCTTCTATCCCCTGCCCCGGAACTGCCAGTTCCTCTTCATAATTTGTTTCATTTCTCTCCACCCTGCACTTTTTATCCAGATAATGCCCTTTTGTATTCTTCACTGCCTGCTTCACATATGCGCTGAAGTGATTCTTTAATTCGTCTGTATTTTTACGTTCCATATCTTCCTCCTGAAAGTTTTCTTAAAAATCATCTGTTTCACCGAAAACTTCAGGCGGCGGACGCGCACCGGGGATTCCTTCATTTCTTCCCCGATATAGGCGGCCTCCGTCATGGATGTTTATGGAACTGCCATACGCTTTCTTCCTGCATATGGCTGTACAAAAAAAGACCGTCAGGAAATCCTCCCGACAGCCTGGTAATACGATAAGTTTTTTAATACTCCTGATAATACTAACCTGAATCCCAAGTTAATAAAAGCAAAGAGTATTTGTTGTATCTATCTTCCTGAGATTGTGCCTTTCCCATGTGCATTCATTCGATAAAGTGTTTCCTTTCCCCTATCTTATCCCCGGAAAGACTGCCAAATTCTTACATTCCCCCTACTTTTCTTCTGTCTGAAATATCGCAAATACCTCCCCGTTCCCTTCTGTCTAAGAATTCCGCAATATCTCCGTCAAAGGATGTCACCTCATCCAGCACAAATTCCTCCACCTTCTCAAAATTATAATCAATCTCTTCGGATGTCAGGGCATCCACCTTCTCCATCTCCTGTTCAAGCTGGTCCAGTATCTTTTCCTCCCCTATCCCTTTCTCATACTGATGCCCACATTCCGGACAGATCCTGACCTTTCCCCAAGCAGCGGCACCACATTTCGGACAGGACTTTAATTTCCTGTTTTTCAGCGCCGTCCTGCTGATATATACCATCTCTCCCAGACAGCTTCCCAGGATTACTGCACATCCTGCCTTCCAGTTCCAGAACTGCATCCCTAAACCAACAATCTGAAGAACATTAAAACAATAAAGTTTTCCTGCTTTCATTTCTGCACACCTCCGATTAAAATAATTTGCAAACCACTATCCCACGGACAGCGCTTTTACCGATACACCCAAAAACCCGGGAGTCCAGCGACACCTCCTGATTCTCCCCGATCAGGAAATACTGATCCGGAGGCAGGATAAACTCCTGCCTCTCCTGCTTCTTCCTTTCCTCCTGAATCCCTTTTACAGATTCCGCCACCATTTCACCATTTAAAAAGAGTCCTTCATAAGCAGTTGTAACCCGGTCTCCCTCCGACGCCAGAATCCTTTTTACTACGTCATAATCCAGTTCTTCTATGTATGCTGCTACCATATCGCCCTTTTGGGGCATTCCCCATTTTCGCAGCAAAAGGATATCTCCTTCATAAAAAACAGGCTCCATGGAATTTCCGCTGACATAGGCAATATCAAAAAACACATGAAATACCGCCACGATCAGACATGCAGTTATCACTGCACTTGCAACTTTCCCCATCCTCCACTTTCTATGCGTATCAATCCCCCCTATTCCATATCCTCGAACATTGCGTAATTCTGCCGCATCAGTTCCGCTTCCTCCTGGTCCATATCCCCGCTTCCACTGCTGTCCACCTGAATCAGCCTGCCTTTCCTTATATCAGCTTTGGTATCCGTAAGCTTTCCTTCCTTCTTTTCCGTTCTGTCCTCCCCGGACTTGTTAAGAGCAGGATTTCTCCCTTCCTGTAAAGCCCAGTAAGCCAGTATTGCCTTTACCACATATCTTGCCTTTTTCCTGCCGCAGCTGTTCAGGAACTCGCTGACGCGCCGATGGTCTTCATCTGTCTCGTCAAACTTCAGGTTAAAACGGTATTCATCCTGTTTTCCCATAAAAAACTGCCTCCTCCTGCTAACAGCCGCCTTTATCGTACAGATATTTCTTTTTGTATCCCAATACATTTACTTTGGAATCATTGATCACATAATATTCTCCCCGGTATCTTCCCCATACCTTATCAATGATCCTGGATAACAGGATGGAACCGCCGCCCACAAAGACAGTCACAGACAGCCGCAGGTCAATCCCGCATTCCCGGAGCATCCCAAGCGCATCCGCCACATGGCTTTCTGCAAGCTCTGTTACCCTTTCTTCAATCCCCCGGTCATACATGGAAGTTTCTCCCAGGATGATCGCATCCATATCATTTTCTTTCAGATCCAGGTCATACTTTTCCCGGATTCCCTTATTGATACGCTGGTACATGGAAATCACCCCTCTGCCGGTAGAATCCGTATATTCCCATGAGATCATCCCTTTCTCCAGAAGCATATAGTCCAGTGTAAACCCGCCAATATCCAGCAGGAGAACCTTCTTTTTAAACAGGTTTAAGTCCCTTGCCACATATAGATAGGCCGCGTAGGTCTGCATGTGGACATATACTCCTGAGAAGGAAACCCGGTAGGACATCCCCATATATTCAAACTCTACAACTTCCCCTCCACGGTAAAAATATTCCCGGAACTTTTTATACTGCCCCCGGTAGTATAGCGGCGGAAGGCCTACCACCAGATCTATCTCAAGAACCTCCCCCGGCAGGAACAGCCTTGGCGGCTTTAATTCCCGCAGCTCCTTTGCAACGGCAAACAGCGTCAGGATATAATAACGCTCGTCTACGGACTTGTCCGGAAGATATACATTCCTCTCCGGACTCAGCCGGTAATATCTGCCCTGGTATTTTACCGCCTCTTCTCCTTCTCCCGGCACATCCTCCAATACGGATATCCCTGAATGGAACTCAAAATGTTCCGTTTTAATTGCTTTGTTCCCTGTATCAATCGGCATCATCAACATCGTAACTCTCCTTTCCGGTCTCAAAAAACACCTACATCGTTTTGTATCACTCATTGTATGCGCATTAATGATTAGCACCTACTATAAAATTTTTGCTTTTTCCAAGTCAACAGTATTTTGGGTCAGATTCATAATTATTTTTAAAATATTCCATAATCTTTCTGCTTTCCTCTTCATACCCCCATAAAATCCCGCTGACCGCCTCAAATGCCTGCTCGCGCCACCGGAAATAGGTTGCCCTGTGGATACGCGTGATTTTGGGGAAATGAGGCTCTAATTTGTCCAGGATCTCTTCGATATTTTCCGCCCGGTAAGCCGACATATAGCTGTAATACAGAACCCAGTACAGCCGTTCCCCCTGGGGATGGAATTTACGCATAAGCTCCACCGCTTCGTCAATCAGCTTCAGGAATTTGTTGGAACGGTTGATCGTCTCGATCCGCTCCTTCATATCCCCCAGATCCTGATTAATGTCCATGCCGGCCTGGTAAACACTGTCAAGGAATGTATCAATGTCTGTGCCGTATTCCCACTGTATCCGGTGCTTTACCTGGCTCACCTTTACCTGCATCCGCCAGTTTACGGAACGGTATATTTTAAAAAGCGCTATGATATCATGATAGGCTTCGTTCTCTTCTCCGGCAAACTGCTTGTTTATGACTCCCGATCTTCCCATTTGTTCTTTTCCCCGACTTTCTGCTCGCTGGAATGTTTCCTCTCCCATAAGCGTTTCTCTTCCTCTGCACTATGCTTTCCTACAAGAATACAGCAATACATAATTCCTGCGCAAAAAAGCATTGCGACTACTTCTGAAATTGCTAAAACTAACATCTAATCCCTCTTTACTTTCTGTGTATTTGTATTTTGACTTCCATGTACACCGCCTAAATTATCCGGTTCCCTTATTTTGTTGTCAATGTGCCGAACTTCACTTAATAGGAAGTCCAGAACATTCCAAATCCTGTAAAAACATAAAATTTTGTTCAAAAAAAGAGTTACCAGCTGGTAACCTCGTCTCCATTTTTATACTCAAAGCATATGGTGCTATTTAACTTCATATGTTTTATCCTTTAATGCTTCATTTTCAACCTCAAGATCTTTTATCCGTTGTTACAGCATTTCGATTTCCTTTTGTACGGCACGTTTTATTATTTCTTGTATATAAACATCGTACTGTTTCCTTTGCCATCTACATTGATTAATTTTATTATAATCATCTTTTTTCACCCCTGCACTCTTTGTATCCTTTCTGCTGTCGATTGGATTGGAACTTTTCTCCCATTTTCATATTATAAGACTCTCTAATATAACAATTCTCTGTAAACCCATCCTCATCCTTCAATAACATAAATGTAATGACAAAGTTTGAAATACATGATAAAATAATGTCAATCTATATAACATGAAATGAGGTGCTGTAATGATACTTTCTTTCTATTGTGATGGACGTAATAGGGACTATCAAGTTTCTGATAACATTTATACAAGCACTTTTAAATTATGGGAAAATTTCAAGGAAGAGATTATTTGTCGTAACAGATACTTTCCAAATCAAGAAATCACACGAATTTTATCAAATTTGAACTATATGAATGTATTTCCCACTGATAGCCACCTCACATTTTATCGTGCAAGAGTTGGTGACTACCTTCATGCAGACGACAGCGAAATGATGGCTCCGCCTATTCGCAAGCCGTCAAATGGACGATGTAACCCCTCAGGAATACCATATTTGTATTTGGCAAATAATGAACTTACAGCTATTCAGGAAATAAGACCACAAATTGGTGATATTGTGACTTTAGCAGAATTTGATGTTAATGTATCAAACGTTTTTTCTTTTGATGTCTATCTAATGGAACACTATAAAATTAAGGCAGCTGATGAACAAACTAGATGTTTGTTATTTCTGATACTTCAGGATTTATCAAGCCCAGTAAAAACTGATAATCAACTTGACTATATTCCTTTGCAATATATCTGTGAATACGTAAAGCGTATTGGATATAACGCATTCATATATTCAAGCGTGTATGGAACGGGCATGAACTTAGTTATGTTTGATTGGATCAATCGTATTTCTTTGTGCAGTAAAAAAACGATCCATATTAGAAAGTCGCAAATTGAGTATGACAAGGTCTCTTGCTTACAGTCTGCAAATCATTGATATGACTGACTTTTTTTGAAGTCCTAATTACACTCTGACCAATCTTCAATCTACACATGATGTAACTGTTCAGCACAGGCCGAGGCACTTCCCACGGAACGCCCTCGGTGTTCTACTGAGGCCGTAAATGCATAATCCAGGAGTGCAAAATACCATTGCCACAGGCGATTTTCAATGGATTTTGCATCGTAACTGTGAAGGTACTGAACAGTTACCACATGATTTCTTTTATAGAAAGAAACGACGTCTTTTTGTCATTTGTGCAAAACAAATATATCTCCTCTTGATTCAGACATATTTCTCGTATTGCTGATAAGTATTGCTTTAAATTTCGCACTGCACCATTTTCTACCGAAATTTCAGCTACACCAAACTCATGATCCCAGGTAATATTGCAACACTTAGATTCTGCCTCTTTCTTTAAACTGTGATGCCCGTTTCTAATACTTCTTGCAAGTTCTTTATAACCCATACCGTTCTCTCTCCTTTAATAATAAAGAGGCATTGACTATTCTGTAAAATAATCAATGCCTTTTTTGTTCTTTCAATAATGATTCCCTGCTTTGCCTATGCAATCATATCCAAAAATTCTGTTTCTGAAAGAATTGTTATCCCAAGCGACTGCGCTTTTGCCAGCTTACTTCCCGCTTTTTCGCCGCAGATTAGATAATCCGTATTCCTGCTGACCGAGCTGCCCGGTTTCCCTCCAAGCTCATATATTTTTGAATTGATTCCATCACGTGTAAAATTCATAAGCTTCCCCGTGGCAACAATCGTACAGCCCTGAAATGGATTTTTAGAACTTACAAGTTCTTCCTCTGCCGATTTGATCTCCACAGTCCTAAAATTCATTTCCATCTGCAAATTCCTCCATAAACTCAGATTATCTTCATCCGCAAACCATGTGTGTATATTCCGGTTCAGGGTATCTCCGAAATCTTCCAGCTTTGAAAAATCATAGTTTCCAGTAGCTGCTTTCTCGAACCTATTAAGACTCCCTTCAAACACTTCGCACAATACCCTGCTCTTTGTCCTGCCTACCATCGGGATATCCATTGCAGTCAGATAATGGATAAAATCCGTATTCCTGCTCTCATTGATTGCCGTCCAGAGCTTTTCATAAGATTTTTCTCCATAACCTTCCAAGGCAATCATTTCTTTCCGATATCTGTCTAAATGGTAAATGTCCTGGAATGAGGTAAGCCATCCGCACTCCAGAAAGCGCCGCAAAGTTGACTCGGAAAGCCCGGATATGTCCATTGCTTTTTTCGCTACAAAGTGGACGTATTTTTTCAGGACCTGGCTGTCGCATTCCGGATTGTCACAATGAAGCGTCTCCAAAACTTTTCCTTTATTCGTTCTCCCTTTCCGTATTCTTGTAGGGCTGCCACAACAGGGACATTGAACCGGATACGTGTCATAATAGAATCCCCGGTCAAGATTATCCTCTATATGTGGAATGATCATATTCCGCTTTGAAACCAAAATACGGCATCCGGGAACCAGCTCCAGATTTTTGATGAAAGACAGGTTATGAAGTGATGCCCTTGAAACATCCGCGCCGTCAATCTCCACTGGGTCAAATACCGCAACCGGCGC
This sequence comes from Schaedlerella arabinosiphila, assembly GCF_003885045.1. Lineage (GTDB taxonomy): Bacteria > Bacillota > Clostridia > Lachnospirales > Lachnospiraceae > Schaedlerella > Schaedlerella arabinosiphila. The sequence goes on from NZ_RHJS01000002.1 coordinate 2,566,904, forward strand.
CAGGTCTCCAGACTTGGAAGGCGTCCATTCGATTTCCTGCAGTGAGGTTTCATAAGTTTCATCTTCAAATTTGTAAGCAAGCCCGTCCTTATAGTGGTGTCCTGTCCTGCCGCATTTTGCAGAATGACTAAGGCTGTCGTAAATGAGAACCAGGCCGTCTATGGGTAATTCCTTTTCTCCTGCAACGTCCATTAGTTTTCCAATCTGCTCACTAAGCTCCTTCTCGCTGTATCTTCCTGCTTCCAGCCATACATAAGGGCATATATCAAATCCCAAAGCCTCAAGCTGCATCAGCTTAAACTCCCGGCTGTCAATGCCCTCTCCTCCATCCAGTCCTTCTAATACATTGAACGGGATAAAATTGATATGCCTTCCTTTGCACACTTCCGGATTCAGATTGCGGACGGATCCGGAAGCCAGGTTACGAGCGTTTTTATATGGTTCTCCATTTCCATCCCGAATCGTATCCTTTAGCTGCTGGAAAACATCCTTGTAAATAAATGCCTCCCCAACTGCAACAAGTCTTTCCTTATAGCTGATTGAAAGAGGAACATTTTCAAATGCAGGGATATTGTGGGTTATATCCTCCCCAATATCTCCGTCACCACGCGTAGATGCTTGTAGCAGTCTGCCTTCTTCATAAACAAGCTTAACAGTCAGTCCATCCAGTTTCAGCATCAGCAATGTATCCTGGTTTTCCATAAAATCAGCTAACTCCTGGATTTGCTTTGTTTTTTCAAGAGAAAGCAATGCCCTTGGATGCCTTACTTTCTTCAGCTCACTGACCGGATAATAACCGACGCTCTGTGTTGGGGAATTGGAAAATACAATACCAGACTCCTTCTCCAGTTCTGCCAGACGGTCAAAGAGACTGTCATATTCCTTATCTGTCATCGTTGAAGAATTCCGATTGTAATAAGCATCCCTCTGTTCATTTAGTGTCTGTACTAATGTTTTGATTTCCTGTAACATATTTTTTGCAGCTCCTTTCTTTTTTGGGTTGAGTGAAAACTTTCCTCCTTTCCGATACAACTTTCGTTTAAACGCAAAAAAAGACACTGATTATTCCATAAAAATAATCAATGCCTTTCTGCATTCTAAACATAATGGCAGAACTAATCTGCAAAAATTAGGGTTCTAATCACTCTACTTAGAACAAAAGTTTCGTAATTCCTTCTATAATCTTGGAATTATAAATATATGACATATTCATTTTATATGTAGAAGTCATATCTGTCAATAGAATACTTTTTCTACTGAAGTCTTTTAATGGTGTTAAAACAAACTCCCTCCGTATACTTACGCTTTAATCTCTTATATTCACCTTTCGCACGTAAATAACTATAATAGTTCCAAATATTTGCCGTAATTGGCATATTTTTCAAATATTCAAATTTAGTCATTACATGTATTTTATGAGCAATACACCAACAATAAATATCTCTCATATATAATTTTTCTCCTGCTTCAATCCTATTGTTCAAATACCAAAATTTATAGATATCTTCTTCTCTTTCCAATACTAAATAAAACTTTACATTATAATACTCCACAACTGCCCACTGCATACACATTTTTACTCCTTCTGTGTTTTCTGTTTATAATCACTTAAATTTTTATTCACTATCCACACTATACACATATATATTCATTAGTACATTTTTTCGCCAGGATGTGGCCGATGCCGCTTTTCTGATACAGTTCCTTAAGCTCCGTATCCAGCCCGCTTTTGTCTCCCAGCAGGATGGCGGACATGCTGTTTCCGTAATAATCCCCCAGACAGGCCGTCAAAAGCTCCTTCCAGCGGCAGCGGAGCACTGTCAGCCCTTCCCGGATACGCCATACCCGGGGATCAAGGATCTGAACCTGATCTGCCCAGACATTGGCATGGATTCCCTGTTTCTGATAATAAAATTTTTGATTGAAATTCCCCGGATTGGAAGCCTCCTGAAAAAAACGGACTTCCCCGGTAAGATACAGTGTATTGCCGACGGCAATCTCTTTCTTTTCCTGATCTTTCTGATTTTGAAAAAATTGTGATTCTTCACGTTTGACATAAACAAGAATTTTTGATTCTTCTATGATCTGATTTTCCAGACGGACCCGATTGTCCGTCAGATAATATACCTGGTACTTCGGTTTTTCTTCCCTGCGGGATACTGTTCCCGCAAGGCTTATGACGTCTCGATCTTCCGCGGCCAGCTCCAGCGGGGAAGCTTTCAGATCCTTTGCGATCCGAAATCCTCCCACGAGAACCGCCTGTATTCCAATCAGCAAAACCGCAGCCAGGCAGAGCGGTCTTTTTACCATGCTCCCTCCTTCGTATACTCTGGTCGGAAGGCATTTAAAACCGCCTTCCTTCCGACATATTATGATTCGGTTTCCTTCTCCTCCTCCAAGCTTAAGTCCCGTACCAAAGGCTGTGAAAGATCCACAGACTCCTGATAAGAGACATTTTTTTCTCCGTTGACCATGATCTGCACACTTCCCGCGTTGGTTCCTTCAATCAGGGAATTTACAAGAGAATACACGGTCACCTCCGGCCGCACATCGTAAACGCTGTTCTGAAATTCCGAATCAAAGTTTACATAGCAGATCCCTTCCTTCACAGTCACGCTCAGAAGCGCGGCGGAAGGGTTCAGCGCCGGATATGCCCCGCTTTTCTTCGGGCCTCCCATCAGCTTCTCCACGATCAGCTTTTCCCTGGATACATTGGTGTTGTATCTCACGTCCATCTGCTGCCTGACCAGCCTGTCGCCGGCTTCATTTGCAAAAAACAGCGTCAATGTGGTCTGTTCGTAGGCGCTGGGCGAAGATCCGGTGCTCTCCGCAAAATCATCCCCGTTGAGCACTCCCAGAACCTTTCCGGATTCGTTTTTCAGTGTTTCCTCCTCCACGGTGATCCATACCCCGTTGATTCCTTCCAGGCGCACCAGGGTCTGCACCACCGCAGCGCGCACCAGCTTCTCCTCTATGGCAGGAATCTGATTATATTTTTTATTAAAATCAATGTATGCAATGTCATGCTCTACCTTTAAAGACCTGACCTTCACGTCCTCCGGGATGGCAGGCATATACTCAATATCCTCCGAGGGGCTGGCCATCTTTTCCAGAGCCTCCTCCGCCTCTTTGTCCGGCGATCCCTGTGAAATGTCGCAGGCCACCTTAAACAGCCCGGTCCCTTCGCCGTTGATACAATAGACAAAATCCTCTCCCTTCGCCACTTCCGTCTGCTTTGCACAGGATGGAAGCAGACACAGCAGGCAGCAGGCTGCCACACCTGCGGACGCCCATTTTTCTTTTTTCTTTTTCATCCTGTCCTTCCTCCCCTTGCAGCCTGGTCCGCGCCGCAAATTAAAAACCCCTGTGAGCCGTTCCTTTGCCTATACTGCCGCAGCCTGTGCCGACACATAGATCATGGGAACCCGAACCGTAAATGTAGTTCCCTCGCCCGGATTGCTGTATACCTTGATGGACCCCCGGTGCAGAATCACCGCGTTTCTTGCAATTGCAAGGCCCAAGCCGGTCCCGCCGATCTCCCGGGAATGGGACTTGTCCACCCGGTAAAAGCGTTCGAAAATGTGGTCCTGGTCCTCCTTTGGAATCCCGATTCCCGAGTCCGCCACTTTAATATAGAAGAACTTGTGATCCGCATTCAGCGACGCATGCACCCAGCCGCCTTCATTGTTATACTTGATGGCATTTTCCACCAGGTTAGATACCGCCAGCGTCATCTTCACCTCGTCGATCTCTGCGGTCACGGGGCGGAAGCTTTCCAGAACAACCTCCACATTTTTCTTTTCCGCAATGGGCTTGAGCCGTTTGAGGGTCAGCTCCAGAAGCTGGTTGATATTGACCTGCGTAATGTTCAGATCCGGCGCGGTCTTGCCCATCTTCACCAGGGTCAGAAGGTCGTTGATGATGTCGTTTTCCCGGTCAATCTCTTTGGCGATGTCTTCCATAAATTCCTGATACAGCTCTACAGGCACCTGTTCCTGGAGCAGAAGGGAATCCGCCAGTACCTTCATGGACGCCAGCGGCGTCTTCAGCTCATGGGATACGTTGGATACAAATTCTTCCCTGGAAGCGTCCACCATTTTCAGCCGGCCCAGCAGTTTGTTGAAGGCTTCGGAAATCTGCCGCGTCTCCCGGAACGTATTCACATGCAGTTCTTCATCCTCAAAGCCCTCCGAAATATTCTCGATGTCATTTGTAATTTTCCGCAGGGGCTGTACGATGCGGTAGGCGATCAGTACGGAAAACGCCAGCATCAGCATTACAATGATCCATAGGATGCCCCGGCCCTTTGTATAGAAGATCCGCAGGCTGTCCTCGATCGTATCCGTGGAAACACTGGCAAGCATGACCCCGGCAATCCCCTCCGACCCTACCTCCGTGATCGGGGAGGTCACTTCGATGTAGCGGTTTTTCTTGTCATAATAGTTGGTGCTTTCCCCTTTCATGCAGCGGATGACATTTTCCGAGACAATGGTCTTACCCTCATCCAGCGCATAGGTATCCTTGATCACGGTCAGCTCCCGGTTGATGATCATGACGCGCCCGTTATAAATATTGGTCAACTGTGTCAGGCTGGCATTGATGACATCGGAAGAATTGTCTGTCAGATAATTGTAGCTGTTCAACTGATCGCATAGAATTGTACATTGATTCTGTATCTCCGCCGTGCGCAGAGAAACCGCCCTGGATTCATATGCTTTGATGATTCCCATATAGGCAATGATCCCAGGCAGTATCCCCGCACACAGAATGATCAGTATCATCCGAAAATACAGGCTTCTTATGATGGTATCTCTGATCTGAAAATGAAATTTAACCTTTGAAATAGTAACCAACTCCCCACTTGGTATGCACGTACTGCGGTTCGCTGGGGTTGATCTCGATCTTTTCCCTCAGCCTTCTGATATGTACATCTACTGTTCTGGCTCCTCCGGGATAATCTGCGCCCCATACGATGTTGAGCAGGTTCTCCCTGCTGTATACCTTGTTGGGGTTCGTGGCAAGAAGCTCCAGTGCGTCAAATTCTTTTGCTGTCAGGTTGATCTCCCGTTCTCCGATAAATACTCTCCTGCTCTCACAGTCGATCTTCATATTGCCCTTTACAAGAATGGTGCTCTGGGGAGTCTCCTCCCTGCGGGCAGTCCTGCGCATGATGGCCTTGATCCTGGCTTTCACTTCGAGAATATTGAAAGGCTTTGTAATGTAATCATCCGCGCCGTATTCCAGTCCCAGTATCTTGTCCATATCCTCGCTTTTTGCCGTCAGCATCACCACCGGCATATCCGAAAATTCCCGGATCTGCTGGCAGACCTGAAAGCCGTCCAGCTTGGGAAGCATCACGTCCAGGATGACCAGGTCATACTCGCACTGCCTCGCGAGGCTAAGCGCTTCTTCCCCGTCATATGCACAGTCCACTTCCATGCCGTCCTGCTCCAGGCTGAAACGGATTCCTTTTACAATTAACTTTTCATCATCCACAACTAAGATTTTCTTCGCACTCATATGACTCTTTCCTTCAATTCACTGTAATATCATCTTTGAGTTTATTGTATACCCCTTCTTTAATTCCCTCCACCTTCATCAGGTCCTCAATGCTCCCAAACGGCCCGTACGACTCCCGGTACGCCAGGATACTTGCTGCCCTTGTATCCCCGATCCCGTTCAGCGCCGTCAGCTCCTCTTTGGAAGCAGTATTGATATTTACCTTTCCGGCGGCATCTCTGCCGCCCCGGCCGTCAGCAGACCCGGCAGGCGATGCGCCCGCGGCTGCGCTTCCCACGGCAGTGCCGGATTGGAGATACGCATCCAGTCCCTGACGGACTTCCTCCTCTGTGGGAATGTAAAGCCGTTCCCCGTCTGACACGGCCTGAGCCTGGTTGATGCTTTCCTCTGCCCCGTCTTCACGTACGCCGCCTGCACATGCAATGGCCTCAAAAAGCCTCGCGCCCTCTTGCAGCTCATAGACTCCGGGCGTATTCACCGCCCCGCATACATAGACAAATATCCGCTGCGCGCCCTGCTCTTCATTCTTACTCCCGGCTGTCCCGGTATTCTGTAATTCCTCTGTCTTCTGAATGTCTCCGGTTCCCTCCGGATTGCCGGTGCTTTCCTTTCCTTCGGAAAGCTCCCGCAGCATGTCCTGATCCTCTGCACCCCGGCTGCCTTCCAGCCGGAACTTCTCCGGCAGAGCCTGCTCTCTGCGCCCGCATCCGCTGCACCAGATACACAGCGCAAAAGCCATCCACAGTCCTGCCGCTTTAAGTCTTTTTTTGATCATCTCTGAATCCCTTTGGGAAAACCAGTGCAAAACCCCTTTTACACCAGACATATCTATTGTATCGAATTAAGCACCAAATTACAATAGGTAAAAAGATTTTTCTCCCGGAATACGGATTCTTTACATATTTTTTATGATTCTTTTATCTTTCCCACTGAAATACAGCAATTCCCACAAGTGCCAGCAGGAGTCCCCCTGCTTTCACCCAGTCCCAGGAAGCCTTTTCCATACCGAACAAGCCAAAAAGCTCGATGAGATATGCCACCACCAACTGGGCGACCACGATCAGAAGCGCGGATTTTGCCGGCCCCAGCGCCCCCACACTCTTGATCACCGTCCACGTAATCCCTGCTCCGATGGCCCCTCCCAGAAGCATATACTTAGGCTCTACCCTGGCAATGGCAGAAATGTCATCCCGTCCCATCACCAGCCACATCACGGCGCACACGGCAAAGGCGCTGAGCTGCACCCAGGCATTGGACACCCACATCCCGGCCGTTTTTGTAACCTGTGTGTTAAACACACCCTGTATGCTCATCAAAGCCCCTGACAGAAGCGCAATTAAAAAACCAATCATCACTCATACCTCCCTGTTAAAGGATAGTATGCGTCTCCATCCCGCTTTTTATTCTTTTCTTTCCCTGCGTCCTGTATGGCCGTCCCGCAGACAGGCAAAACCGTTTATACAGGGGTCTTCTTCCGGCAGCTTTTCTGCAGGCGTCGGCAGACAAACGACGGAAGACAAAAGCCCCGCGAACACAGCGGGGCACTCTGCCCGAGGAACCGCCGAAAGGCGGAACCGTTCAGGCCAGAATCTTTTCCAGTTTTTCAATCATTTCATCTACGTGCTTTTCTTCTATGATCAGCGGCGGAAGGAGACGGAGCACATTCCCCTCTGCGGGCAGGACTAGCAGCCCCTCTTCCAGAGCACGAAGGTTGACCTCCGCGAAAGGCTTTGTAAGCACCAGGCCCTGCATCAGCCCTTTTCCGCGCCGTTCCAGGATACAGTCCGTTTTTTCCGTCAGCTCGTCCAGGCGCGCGCTGAGGTAAGGCCCGACCGCCTTCACATGCTCTACGATGTTCTCTTTTTCGAAAATCTCCAACACCTTGCAGACCGCCATACAGGCAAGGGGATTGCCGCCGTAAGTGGTTCCGTGATCTCCCGGCTTGAGGGAATGCCCTGCCACTTGCTCTGTCATGGCAAACGCCCCCACCGGAATCCCGTTTCCGATGGCCTTCGCCATCGTCATGATGTCGGGGCGCACCCCGTAGTCCTGCCATGCGAACATGGTTCCGGTTCGTCCCATGCCGCACTGCACCTCGTCGCAGATCATCAGGATATCCTGTTCCGTACAGATCTTCCGGATGCCTTCCATAAATTCCTGTTTAGCCGGATGAATCCCGCCCTCTCCCTGGAGTGGTTCCAGGATGATGGCGCAGGTCTTTTCACTGACCAGAGCTTTCACGCTGTCCAGGTCGTTATAATCCGCAAAATGTACGCCCGGGAACAAAGGCTCAAAGGGCTCCCGGTATTCCGGATGGCCGGTGACGGACACCGCACCCACGGTCCTTCCGTGGAAGGAATGGTTCATGGCAATCATTTCATACCTGCCAGAGCGCTTTTCCCAGGCATATTTCCTGGCCGTCTTCAAGGCCCCTTCGATGGCCTCCGCCCCGCTGTTTGTAAAAAATACCCTGTCCATGCCGGAGGCGGCGGCCAGTGCTTTTGCTGCCTTCCCGCAGTTTTCATGGTAATACAGGTTGGAAATATGGCACAGCCTGTCAATCTGCGCTTTCAGCGCGTCGTCCAGTTCCTTGTTGTGATACCCAAGTCCGGTGACGCCGATCCCGGCGGCAAAGTCAAGATATTGCTTTCCTTCCGAATCATACAGATAAACGCCCTCCCCATGATCCAGCGCCACAGGGAAACGATTGTAAATATGGAGCAGATTTTCTTCTGCGCTGCGGATGTTCTCATTCACCATAATAATACCTGCTTTCTGTGTCATTTAAGATCGCCGTACCGATTCCTTTATTCGTAAAGATTTCCAGCAGCAGGCAATGTGGAATCCTGCCGTCCAGAATATGTACGCGTGACACCCCGTTTTCGATGGCGTCAATACAGTTCTGCAGCTTGGGCAGCATCCCGCCTCCGATGTAGCCTTCCGTGATCAGCTTTCTCGCTTCCTCTGCCCGCAGCTCCGAGATCAGCGTCTTCGGGTCGTCCGGATCCTTGTAAACGCCCTCAATGTCCGTCAAGAACGCCAGCTTTTCCGCTTTCACCGCGCGGGCGATCGCACAGGCTGCATCATCTGCATTGATATTATATGTCCGATAGTCATCATCCATCCCCACCGGGCAGACAATGGGAAGAAAATCTTTTTCCAGCAGGTCGAACAGAATGGCCGCGTTGACATCCTTGATCTCCCCTACAAAGCCGATGTCCTGTCCGTCGGAATATTTTTTGTCAACCCGCAGAAGCGCGCCGTCCTTGCCGCTGATGCCGATGGCGCGCACCCCCAGTTGTTCCACAAGCTGAACCAGTTCTTTATTGACCTTTCCCAGCACCATCTCCGCCACTTCCATGGTATCCTCGTCGGTGACCCGCAGGCCGTTTATAAACTTCGCCTCCATGCCCACCTTTCCAACCCATCTGCTGATCTCCTTGCCGCCGCCGTGGACGATGATGGGCTTAAATCCTACCAGCTTGAGCAGCGTCACGTCCTGGATGACCTGCTTTTTCAATTCTTCATCAATCATCGCGCTTCCACCGTATTTCACCACAATGATCTTCCGGTTAAACCGCTGGATATAGGGAAGCGCCTCAATCAGCACCTGGGCCTTATCCAGATATTGCTGCATATTCTTATTCATGTTCTATTCCCCTTTTCATTTACCTGTGTCAGCTTCTGTAATCCGCATTGATGTCGATGTAGCCGTGGGTCAGATCGCACCCCCAGGCAGACGCCTGCTCCGTGCCTTCTTTGATATCCGCAATGGCGGTCACCTCCGGCTCGGACAGAATCTGGGTGGCTTTTTCCTCGCTGTACGCAACCGCCGAACCGTCCCGGACGAGCTGGATCTTCCCTGCCCGGCTTTCCAGATACAGGTCTGCTTTTTCCGGGTCAAATTCCGCGCCGGAATAGCCCATCGCACAGAGAATCCTTCCCCAGTTGGCATCGTGCCCTGCCACCGCCGCTTTTGTCAGGTTGGAGCAGACGATAGACTTGGCCAGCACTTTTGCCTGTTCCTTCGTGGACGCGCCTGTAACCTTTGCTTCAAACAGCGCGGTGGCACCCTCGCCGTCGCCTGCTATTTTTTTCGCAAGGGTCTCGTTGACCACGTGAAGGGCCTCCGCGAACCGGTCGTATTCCGGGGTGTTGCAGCGGATCTTTTCATTTTTCGCCATGCCGTTGGCCAGCAGCAGCAGGGTATCGTTGGTGGAAGTATCCCCGTCAACAGAGATCATGTTATAGGTGTCCTCCACATCCCGGCTCAGCGCTTTTTTCAATGCCTTTTTGGAGATCACGGCGTCTGTCGTGATAAATGCCAGCATGGTACACATGTTGGGATGGATCATGCCAGACCCCTTTGCCATGCCGCCGATGGTCACGGTCTTCCCGCCGATCTCGATCTGAACGGCTGCTTCTTTTTCCCGGGTGTCCGTAGTCATGATCGCCTTCGCCGCCCGGCTGCCGTGCTCTAAGTCCCCTCCCAGATCCGCCGCCAGCTTTTCGATCCCCGCCTTTACTCTTTCCATGGGGATCTGCATTCCGATCACGCCGGTGGAACCGATCAATACCCCTGCCTCGTCGATCCCAAGCACCTCTGCCGCCTTCCCCGCCGTCTCCTGGCAGATCCGGCCGCCTTCCGCTCCGGTGCAGGCATTGGCAATGCCGGAATTGACGATCACTGCCTGGGACTTGACACCGCTCTCCACAACGGCCCTGTCCCATGTTACAGGGGCCGCCTTTACAATATTAGAAGTAAACGTCCCTGCCGTCTTGCAGGGCTTCTCACTGTAGATCATGGCCATATCCGTGCGGTCCGCATATTTGATGTGCGCTGCCGCCGCTGCCGCCTGAAATCCTTTTGCCGCTGTTACGCCGCCTTTGATCCTCTCCATCTCTTTCATCCTCTCTCACCTGTAAATTCTCACTGCTGGTTAAACGCCGTAATATTTTCCGTATTCAATACAAAGTCATAATAATTCAAATCCAGGCGTTCCGTCCATCCGATGGTATTCCAGAACGCGTTTCCGATATCATTTTTTGTAAACGCGATCAGGGAAACCTTGCTGATCTGTTCCGCCTTCAGAGCCTCCATGGCGTACACCACCATAGCCTTTCCAATGCCCCGCCTCCGGTAATCCTCATGCACGCAGACATGGTAAAGACAGCCTCTGCGTCCGTCATGCCCGCAGAGGATACTGCCAACGATCTTCCCGTCCTCCACGGCCACCACGCTGGTGGTGGGATTCCGTTTCAGAAAACGCCTGACGCCTTCCCTGGAGTCGTCAATACTGCGGATTCCAAATCCCCGGATGGTCATCCACAGCGCAAATACTCCGTCATAGTCTTCTATCGTCATTGTCCGTATCATACCTTACCTCCCACTTGCAGCCGGCTCAAAACCCCATCAGCCGGCCAAGACCAATCTGCCCGGTTTCCTGCACCCTGTCTGTAAAACAGGCTATTTTATGGAAACAGGGGCACAATTTCCAGCCCTTCGGATTCCTTGAGTCCAAACATCAGATTCATATTCTGCACCGCCTGTCCCGCGGCGCCCTTCACCAGGTTGTCGATGGCCCCCATCAGGATGATCCTTCCGGTCCGGGGATCAATCTGGAAACCGATATCCACGTAATTGCTGCCTTCCACCCATCTTGTCTCGGGACATACGCCTTTTTCCAGCACCCGGATAAACGTCTCTTCTCCATAGTACCGGTCATAAATGGCCTTCACTTCCTCATAATCGGTTTCCCTTTTAAGCTTTGCATATTCCGTGACCAGGATTCCCCGGTTCATGGGAACCAGATGAGGGGTAAAGTTGAGCACCACCTTCTCTCCGGCTGCATATCCGAGCTGCTCTTCGATCTCCGGAGTATGCCTGTGGGACGCCACGCCGTATGCCTTGATGCTTTCGTTGACCTCACAGTACAGGTTGGGAACCTTAGCCCCCCTCCCCGCACCGGAAACTCCGGATTTTGCGTCGATGATCAGAGTCTCCATATCAATCAGCCCTTCTTTTGCCAGCGGGTATGCCGTCAGGATCGAACAGGTCGTATAGCACCCCGGATTGGCCACCAGACGCGCCTTTTTTACCTCCTCCCGGTTCACCTCGCATAAGCCGTAGACCGCCTCCTGTATGAACTGTGGGCTCTGATGCCGGATTCCATACCACTGCTCATAGACGGATACATCCTTGATCCGAAAATCCGCGCTCAGGTCTATGATCTTGACCTTGGATAAAATGTCTTCGTTTACAAGAGAAGCGCACAGCCCCTGGGGGGTAGCCGTAAAGATCACATCCGCCTGCTCTGAAAGCTCCTCCATATTGTCATCCATACAGTCCGCATCCACAATCCGGAACATATTTCTGTACACGTCCGCATACTTCTTATCTATATAGCTTCGGGAGCCATACCATACAATCTCCGCCTCTCTGTGGGCAGTCAGGAGCCGTACCAGCTCCCCCCCTGCATATCCGGTAGCCCCGATTATTCCTGCTTTGACCATCTTTCGCACATCCTTTCTTAAAACGCTTGCATAATTATACATCCATAATGAATATTATGCAAGTGTAAATTTTTCTTCGACACCATAGACGCGTATAGCAGCTATGTTGATTCTTGAAAAAATAACGATTCTATGATAGCATGAATAGGAAAGAAGCGAGGTGAGGAACTCATGCATACCAATGAATCGGAAGAAAATTATCTGGAAACCATATTGATCTTAAGTGAATCCCGCCCTGTGGTGCGGTCCGTAGATATTGCGGCAGAGCTTGATTTTAAAAAATCCAGTGTCAGCGTCGCCATGAAGAAGCTCCGGGAGCACAACCACATTACCGTGACGCCGGAAGGCTTCATTTATCTGACAGAAAGCGGAAAGGAGATCGCAGACCGGATCTACGAACGCCACAAGCTGCTCTCCTCCTGGCTGGAACGGCTCGGAGTCGATCCCGAGATCGCCGTCGCCGACGCGTGCAGGATTGAGCATGTCATCAGCGCGGAAAGCTTTGAAGCGATCAAGGGCCATATTTCCTGACACAATCAAAAGAGAGACATTCACCGAAGCGTGTACGTCTCTCTTTATTTCATTTCAGTATCTGCCTCAAAGTGCCGAACAGGTTGTCAATGTCAATGGGTTTTGCAATATGGCCGTTCATTCCGCACCGCAGGGCAGCCTGCTTATCCTCTTCAAAGGCATTGGCCGTCATCGCCAGGATCGGGATATTGGCGATCTCCGGATTATCCAGGCTGCGGACCTCCCTGGTCGCCTCATATCCGTTCATCACCGGCATCTGGACATCCATGAGCACCAGCTGATAATATCCGGGCTCCACTTTATTCAGCATATCCACCGCAATCTGCCCGTTCTCTGCGATTTCCACCTCAAAGCCTGCATCCCCCAAGATTGCCTCGGCAATCTCCTGGTTCAACTCATTGTCCTCTGCCAGCAGGATGCGTCCCGTCCGGAACTCCGGCTGCTTTGTGTCCTCCTGCTCCAGTTCCTCTTCCTCGTCCGTATTGACAATCGAATACAGACAGCTCCTGAGTTCTGAGAAGAACAGCGGCTTGCTGCAAAATGCCGTAACGCCTGCTTCCTTCGCCTCTTCTTCGATATCGGCCCAGTCATATGCCGTCAGGACAATGACCGGTACGTTTCCGCCTGTCTCCTTCCGGATTCGGCGAGTCACCTCTACACCGTTCATATCCGGGAGCATCCAGTCGATGATGTATACGCAGTAATCGTCTCCCCGCATAACCGCCTGCCGGGTACGCAGCACTGCTTCCTTCCCGGAAAGCGTCCATTCCGCGCGCATCCCGATCTGTCCCAGCATGTAGGACACGCTGTCGCATGTATTGAAGTCGTCATCCACAACCAGCGCCCGGCAGTTTTTCAGCTCGGGGATATTCTGGGGCTTCCTGGCTCCGGAATGAAGGCGGAACGTAAAGGAAACGATGAACTCTGTGCCTACGCCCAGTTCGCTTCTCACTTCAATGGAACCGTTCATCATATCCACGATATTTTTCGTGATCGCCATCCCCAGCCCGGTTCCCTGGATTCCGCTGATCGTGCTGTTCTTTTCCCTTTCAAAGGGTTCAAAAATATGGGTCACAAATTCCTTGCTCATACCGATGCCGGTATCTTTGATATGAAATTCATAGCTTGCGTAATCCGCCGTCACCTTGGATTTTTCCATGACCCGCATACTGATGATGCCGCCTGCCGTCGTATACTTGATGGCATTACTCAGAAGATTCAAAAGCACCTGGTTCAGACGGAGCTTGTCGCAGTAAATGTCCTCGTCCAATACATCCACCGTATCAATATACAGCTCAAGCTGCTTTGCGTGGATATCGGACTGTACAATGCTGCGCAGCCCGTGCAGGATATCCGGAAGGCTGCATGGCTTCTCGTCCAGATGCATTTTGCCGCTTTCGATTCGGCTCATATCCAGCACGTCATTGATCAGGCTCAGCAGATGGTTGCCCGACGTCATGATCTTTTTCAGATACTCTTCCACCTGATCCGGCCGGTCAATATGCGTGATCGCCAGCGCCGTAAAGCCGACGATGGCATTCATCGGAGTACGGATATCATGGGACATATTGGAGAGGAACACGCTCTTGGCCTTGCTCGCCCTGTTTGCCTGTAAAAGCGCGTCCTGCAGCAGGTTTTTCTTCTCCATCTCATTGCGGATCTCCTCATCCACACTGCGGAGTCCCAGTACAATGCCGTGGCCCTCGCCCCAAACTCCCGCACGCACGATCTTCAACTGAAAATATCTCATCTCGCCGCCCCGGATCGCGCGGTAATTCACATAGTAGGACTTCTTTTCGGACAGCTCCTTTTTGACGTTCTCCTGGGAGAAAGACTGGCGCATCAATTCCCGGTCTTCCTCATAGACAAACTCCTGTATGTATTGTTCCATACTGTCTCTATAGGACATCGCCTCTGTAAAAATATCTCCGTATATGTGCCGGATGCCTTCGTCAATCCGCAGCGAACTTCCAAGATCCGTATCCAGGTCATAAAAGCAGACAATATTGTAATCCGTACTAAGCGCCTGCACCAGTTCCATATGGCGCCGTTCCTTCTTCTCTTCCTGAAGCTTCTGAGCCGTACAATCCAGAAGGAAACGCTGGTAGAAAGACTCCCCTTTCTCCTTCAGGAGCTTGACATTGCCCATGATATGGAGGAGCTTCCCGTCCTTGTGCCGTACACGGTACTCCACACTGACGCTGTCCCCCTCTTTTTTTAATTCGCGGATGGAGGAGCGCAGCATCTCCTTATCCTCGTCTATGACAGAAGCCGCCACCATGTCAAAGCCCTCGTCCATCAGTTCATTCTGGGATTCATACCCCAGAATGTTGAGCGCCGCACGGTTTACACTAAGAATACGGGAACCGTCCACAGAGTGGGTCATCACCCCGCAGTCCATCGTGGTAAAGATCGTCTCCAGCGTATGGTTCTTCTGGACAATCTCCTGCTCATAGGCACGCTCCTGCGTCACATCAATGGCGACGCCCACTGTTCCCATCACGCTTCCGTCAATATCATACAGCGGTGATTTGTACGTGGTGAGGAGCCTGGTTCCGTCCCCGCTCTTCACGGTTTCCTCGGATATACAAGTCTTTTTCGTATTCATGACTTCCAGCTCGGACTCGATGCAGGCCGGATCGTCATGATCCACGTCCCAGATATACGCGTGTCCGCGGCCTTCCACCTGCTCCTTGGTCTTATTGACCGTCTTGCAGAAGCTGTCGTTGACCTTGGTGTGAATGCCCTTTTTATCCTTATACCAAATCAGGTTGGGTACATTGTTGATGGTAGATTCAAAAAAATGACTGGTCTGCCAGAAATCCTTGCTCATCTTGCAGGTCTGCTGCCACCTCAAAAATCGGAACCTGATCTCCTCATCTGACATAGGCATCGTCCATATATCTTTGATCTCCGGCAATTTGTCTGTCAGAAGAAGAATCTGATCCCTGTCCGCAAGCAGAATCAGCTCCGCCTCACTGCCCTTGGCCGACAGAAGCTTCGGAACCGCTTCCAGGACATCCACGTCCTGCAGATCCGCCAGAATCACATCTGCCCTGGCCGCCAGCTCGGGATCGGGCCGGATGCTCTCAGAAAATACATGTGTAAAATGTGCAAGCGGGGACATTCCTTTTATAATTTCAAATACTTTGCGCTGATGACCTGCCAGATAGAAATGAACATTACAATGGTACATACCAGTATATCCTCCTGTTATGAAGTGCTCCGCACAATAGCTGTGTAGGTAATAGCCGCATTCAGATTTTCGTACTGTGTAAAGTGGTTAGATCCACATAAAAGCAGCCGCCACTATTGCCGATAGTGACGGCTGATACAAAACATAACTCAAATGATTACTGTTCACACCCTGACCGGATGTTCACAATAACCTCAAATGTTCTACAGAAAACCTGCTGACAGCCTTTCTATCTATAAGGTATTCAAATGGCAGCCGCCTTTGCTTTCCCTCTCGTTCTTAATATAGCATATCAAAATCGCTTTTTCAAGCACAAATCGCATATTACTGCATGGTTTCGCCGATACTTGGTTTTGACTTTTTGTCAAATTATGATACAATACGCATAGGACATATAGTTACGATTCACAGTCATTTCACTCACATGCGCAAAAGCAGCCTGCAAAGCTGACTGCCGGTCTTTATCTGACTGTGAATCATAACCACATATCACATTCAAAGCGGGAGTCGATATTATGCACAACAACAAGAAATCCGACCTGATCTTAGATTCCATGCAGAGGCTTATGCAGAAAAAGGATACCCGGTCTATCTCCGTCAGCGAAATCGCGAAGGAAGCCGGAATCGGAAAGGGCAGCATTTACTACTACTTCAAATCCAAAGAAGAGATTGTGGACGCGGTGATTGAGCGTTCTTATTCTGATGCGATCCAAAAGGCAAAGGAGCTGGTACAGGACCCGGCGCTGGACGCGCAGACAAAAATGGAGATCATTTTCCAAACCTGCAGAGACTCTTCCGTGGAACTCTCCCGCCAGGAGGCAGGCAGCTACATGGAGCGGCAGCAGAGCGCCCTTCTGCACCAGCAGTATATCTATATCATGATCCGCAACCTCCGTCCGATTCTTGCCGACATCATCCGCCAGGGCAACCAGGAGGGGACGATCACCTGCAGTTCGCCGGAGGAAGTGGCAGAGATCGTACTGATCATCCTGACCATCAAATTTGACACCTACCTTTCCAATGCCGATGCCGCGCAGATACAGAGCACTCTGGATGTATTTACCTACATGCTGGAGACCAGCTTTCATATTGAAAAGGGACGGTTGGACTACATCTGGGCGAACCAGCCATAAAAACGAGTGCAGAATTTTCGGATGCACCCGGAAGCAAGAGGGGGAATGATCTTATGAACAACAAAAAGGACCGCTATTTTTCGATACTGGATCAAGGAAATATGTTTCAGGATTCCGGGCACCGCACCCGGTTTAAAGAACTGCTGGACTGCTATGCGGATTTTCCTTTTTTTACAAAAGGGCTGTGCAAATGTATGTACCTCTCCGCATGGGATGACGAGCATTTCTGCATCCTGCTGGAGATCCTCACCGACATGAGCCTGGGCCGGGAGACGAATACCCGGGAGATGCGCGTCAAGGGGGAGGCTCTTGCCGAGGAGCAGCACAACGCGGAATATTATGTATACCAGCTTTCCAACGCATTTCTTGACAATGCGTCTTATCATCTGCCTGAAGGAGCAGAGATCCCGCCGGAGATCCGGCATATCATTTCCTGCGCCCTGCAGGCGGCCGAGCTGATCGACCAGGTATAGAGGAAAACGGCCTCATCCCATACAGCAGGAGGGGGCCGCCTTTCGCTTAACACATGACTACGATCTTTCTCGGCGTCGTCTGAGGCGGGATACTTCTGGTCGTAACCGTATAATAAACCAGCAATGTCCGGTTTCCGATATCACAGAAAAAGTTCTGGCCATTGATGGTCTGTATTTCCGTGCTACGCGCTTGATTTAACTGCAGCGAATGGTCCTTGGCGACCAGATCGCCGTCAAAATAATTCAGCATAATCTGCTCGTTTTTCCCAAGCACGGCAACGATCACCGCATGGTATTGCGGCGGAAAGATCATCGGCACGGGCACACTCTGGTCGTAGAATGCCGCCACACGCATTCCCGGACGGAGCTGCCTGCTGTCGATCACCTGTGTCTCCGGGCCTATGACAAAGTTCACGATCCCCTCTCCTACGCGGAGGACGATCATCTGATTGCAGCAGCCGCTTCCGGTGATATTCAGGACAGCTCCCACAACAGGAACCAGATTTGCATATTCCATTGATAAAGACTCCTTTCACAGCCCGCGATATGGAGCTGCTTTTTATTTAAAATATGGGAGCAGGACGAAAATGGTTCCGAATCATAGAAAGTTACTGTGAGCAAGTGCACGGCACCGTGTGAACAGTAACGAACACCTTTTCAACCTTTTCCTGTAACGGATTTTTTCCTTGAATCCTGCTGCCGGATATGCTATATTAGAAATGTGAAGGAGCAACCGACCACAAAGTGGTTGACCTCCAAGATTAGACAATAAGCCTACCTGTACCGCCAAGTAACAAGGTAGGTTTATTTATTTTCGCTTGTTCTTCCTATCTATGTAGGCAAGCAGTGCAATTAAAAATGTCGCAAACAGCATTAAATCCTGAAATGTAAACATTTCCATCCACACCACCTCCCTTCTTTTTCAAGTGTAGGGAGGCTTTCCACCTTGTAACACGATCACTCCGTAATAGATTCTACCATATTCAGTTAGTTCTGACAACACATACAGCGCCTATATATAAATGACCAAGTTTCGCACATAGATTTTGCCGATACACCTTGAAAATTCAATACCTGGCAGTTATTCAGTTGTCAAAAAATATCCCATATGACGATATTTGAAAAATGCCGACAAAGTTGGAATATATTGTTGAATACCATGCACAGATTATGTCCCAATACCTTGTTTTGCAGCCCGATACATAATCCCCTGAATCTTCCGATCATCTAATGTGTACCGTCCCTCCTGTTTCCAAATATCCTATTATTTGTTTTGTCATCCTACACATTCCTCAGCCTCCATGTTATATAATGAGGTGCAGTGAGCTGCGCTGCAGTTTGACTGCAGGCATGTTCAAAACAGGAGAAAGGGGAAATATGTATGACTCATACATTTGACTATGAAAGATTAAAGGACCCGCGGTATTTCCGGGATGGAAGGCTTGATGCCCATTCGGATCACAAATATTATACTTCCCTGCCGGATCTGGAAACAGGACGGGAGGATTTTAAGGAAAGTTTAAACGGAATATGGAAGTTCCACTATGCCGTAAATTACAGATCCACAGTTTCCGGATTTGAAAAAACGGACTACTGCTGCAGGAGCTGGAAGGATATCCATGTTCCCGCCCATATCCAGATGGAAGGCTATGACGTACCGCAATACGTGAACGTACAGTATCCCTGGGAAGGACATGAGGAGATCCAGCCAGGAGAGATCCCAGAATCCTTTAATCCCACGGCCAGCTATGTAAAATATTTTACCGTTCCAAAACGGATGAGGGGAAAGCGCCTTTTCATCTCCTTCCAGGGCGCGGAAAGCGGGCTGGCCCTGTGGCTGAACGGTACATTCATAGGCTACGGGGAAGATTCCTTCACGCCGTCGGAATTTGAACTGACGGATCACCTTGTGGAAGGCGAAAACAAACTGGCTGTACAGGTATTCAAATGGACCGCTTCCAGCTGGTGTGAAGATCAGGATTTCTACCGTTTTTCCGGCCTTTATCGAGATGTTTATCTGTATACGGTTCCGGATATCCATGTACGGGATATGAAGATCTGTGCCGTCCCAAACGAATCCTTGACAAATGCCTCTCTTGAGGTCTGTCTGGATATGATGGTTTCCAAGGGACCGGCAGAGGGAACGCTCCTCTTTCGCTTTGCCAGGAACGGCTCTATCCTGTGGGAAGAAAAGCATCCCCTGAAGACCTCGTTTTCCCATTCATGGTTCCTGGATAGGCCGGATCTCTGGAGCGCGGAAAGCCCAAATCTCTATGACCTGACCGTCGAAGTATATGACGCTGCCGGTACCCTGCAGGAAGTAATTCCGGAAAAGGTTGGCTTCCGGCGTTTTGAGATAAAGCACCATATCATGGCATTGAATGGAAAACGGATCGTGTTTAAGGGCGTCAACCGTCATGAATTCAGCTCTGTAAATGGCCGCCATGTAAGCGAAGCAGAACTCCGCAAAGATCTGGAAACCATGAAACAGAACAACATCAACGCCATCAGGACGTGCCATTATCCGAACTGCTCCCTGCTCTACCGCCTCTGTGATGAATACGGGCTCTACCTGATGGCTGAAAATAACCTGGAATCCCATGGCACCTGCGATATTCCGATCACAACCGGGGATTATACCGATGTAATTCCAAACGACCGGCCGGAATGGCTGGAGATGATGCTGGACCGAGTCACTTCCATGTATCATCGGGACAAAAACCATCCATCAATCCTGATCTGGTCCTGCGGCAATGAGTCATTCGGAGGAAAAGACCTCTATGAGATGTCCTGCCTCTTCCGGAAACTAGACCCACACCGTCTCGTTCACTATGAAGGCATACATCATGACCGCCGATATAATGATACCAGCGATATAGAAAGCCAGATGTACACCTCCGTGGAGGGAATCCGTGATTTCCTGGCAAACGACCGGAACAAGCCGTTTATCTGCTGTGAATATACCCATGCCATGGGAAACTCCTGCGGTGCCATGCATAAGTATACTGATCTGACCGATACGGAGCCACTGTACCAGGGCGGTTTTATCTGGGATTACATTGACCAGTCCATCTGCAAGAAAGATCGCTATGGGAAAGAATTTCAGGCTTACGGCGGAGATTTCGGTGAACGGCCGACGGATTATCAGTTCAGCGGGAACGGAATCGTATACGGCAGCCGGGAAGTTTCCCCAAAGATGCAGGAGATCCGGTTCAATTATCAGAATATCACTGCGGAGGTCCGGGATACCGAAGTAACCGTAATCAATAAGAACCTATTTGTCAATACGGATACGTTTGAATGCTGCGTCGTCGTCTCAAGGGACGGGCATCCCATACGCGGAGCCGTATTAGAAACCCATGTAGCCCCCCTCAGTGAAGAAACGTATACGCTTCCGTTCCCCAGGGAGACCCTACCCGGGGAGTATACCGTTACCGTCTCCTTTCATCTGCCGGAAGATACGGTTTGGGCGCAGAGAGGCCATGAGACAGCCTTCGGGCAGTACATATACCAAATCCCGAAGCGGGAAACAATCTGTGAGAAAGAAATAGAAGTCATACGCAGCCCTCACAATATCGGTGTCAGAGGAGCACATTTTGAGGTTCTCTTCTCCCTTCTGTCCGGCGGACTCGTTTCCTATAAATATGCTGGAAAGGAATTGCTGGAGACGATTCCAAAGCCAAACTTCTGGCGGGCACCTGTGGACAACGACTGCGGCAGCCAGATGCCGATACGGTACGGGCACTGGAAGCTGGCAAGCATGTATCTCTCCAACAGACCTTTAGGCGCCGACATGTTCGCATTGTGCAATCCGGCAGTCAACGAACGGGAACACAGCGTGTCTGTATCCTTTTCCTATCATCTTCATACCACACCTGCCGCTGTCTGTCAGGTCACCTATGAGGTCTTCGGAGACGGACGTGTAAAGACGTCCCTTACCTATGATCCGGTGAAGGAACTGGGCGATATGCCCGAATTCGGCATGCTTTTCAAACTGAATGCGGATTATGACCATCTGAAATGGTATGGGCTTGGCCCTGCAGAAACCTATGCTGACCGGAAAAAGGGAGCAAAGCTGGGGATCTATGAGAATCTTGTGAAGGACAATCTGGCAGACTATCTTGTCCCCCAGGAATGTGGAAATAAAGAAGAAGTGCGGTATGCGGAGATCACGGACCGAAAGGGCAGGGGGCTGCGGTTTGAGATGAGCCCGGAAAACGGGCCTATGTGCTTCTCGGCACTGCCTTATACCCCCCATGAAATGGAGAATGCCATGCATTCCTTTGAATTGCCGGAAGTTCATTATACCGTCATCCGTGCCGCGAAGGCACAGATGGGCATTGGAGGAGACGACAGCTGGGGCTCCTGTGCGCATCCGGAATATCTGATCCCCGTAGACCGGAAACTGGAATTCAGTTTTTACTTCTGCGGAATATAAAAGAAGAGCTTTACAGCTCTTCTTTTATTTTACCGCCCCGGTAATCCCTTCTGCAAACTGCTTCTGCAGTATAAAGAATACAAGCATTGTAGGAAAAGAACAGAATAAGACACCCATCATGATCATTCCATAGTCGATCTTGTAGCCGCCGATCGTATTTGCAATCAGCATGACCATATTCAGGGATTTTCCATCTGTCATAATTACCTTAGGCCACAGATATGCATTCCAGGCATTCATAAATGTAATGACTGCCGCTGCCGCGTATGTAGACCGCATAGTCGGAAAAAACATGCGGAAAAAAATCTGGATCTCATTCAGTCCGTCAATGCGTGCTGCTTCGATGATATCGATGGGAAATGCACGGGCATTCTGCCTGAACATCATGATCATAAACGGCGTTGATATCATCGGCAGGAAAAAGCCCACCGCCGTGTTCAGCAGCTTTGCCTTGGAAAACATCTGGAACAGCGGAATCATCGTCGCCACCTGCGGGACCATCATTGCGAGAAGCAATATCGAGAACAGCTGATCCTTCCACCGGTCATGATAGATTTCAAATCCATACCCTGCCAAAGAGCAGATCAGGAGACAGATAACCGTTACGCCGATTGCATATAAAAAAGAATTCGCCATGGCACGGCCCAGCGGCTGCTGCGACACCAGGCTTCTAAAGTTTTCAAGTGCATATTTCCCCGGCAGCAGCCGTCCCCTGGAAATGTCTATATAGTTGTTGGTAGCTGCGGAAATCATCCACAAAAACGGAAAAATCGAAATGAAGGAAAACATCGTTAAAAATACATACGTTGGTATCAGCCTGCGCTGGATCATGGATCTGTTTTTCCTTTCAGTCACGGGTATCACCTACTTTCAAATTGATAAAGGCCAGAACGGCAACAATGATAAAGACAAAAAATGCCATCGCGCTTCCATATCCAAAGTTCGGTGCATGTAAAAAGCACGTATTATAAATATAATGCGACATGGTAATCGTTGCGTTGGCCGGACCGCCGTTGGTCAGGTTGACCGATTCGTCGAACAGCTGCAGCGTACCGTTAATAGACATGATAAATGTCATGATAATCGTCGGCTTCAGAAGCGGAACCGTAATACGCCAGAAGGTCTTCCAGCCGTTGGCACCGTCGATCTTTGCAGCCTCATATACGGAATATTCGATGTTTTGAAGCCCTGCAAGATAGAATACCATGTTGTACCCTGTCCACCGCCAGATCAATGCCAGTATGATGACAGCCTTTGCCGTGCCGGCACTACCGAGAAAATTGTATCCGGACTGTAAGATCCCCAGCTTGACCAGCGCACTGTTGATCAACCCGTCCTGTGCAAACAGAAACCGGAAGATAATGGAATAAGAGACCAGTGAAGTGGCACAGGGCAAAAATACGCAGGTTCTGAAAAGCCCTTTGCATTTTAAATCTTTGTTATTCAAAAGCTGTGCAAGCAGGATCGCAAGCACCAGCATAATCGGTACCTGGATTCCAAGATAAAAAAATGTATTTCCAATGGAACGCAGGAATACCCGATCCTCAAACATCCTTGCATAATTTGTAAAGCCGGTAAACCTGTAGTTGGAGCCTTTACCTGTCTGCAGAGACAGGAGAAATGCCCGGATCATCGGATAGAAGCTCATGACCACGATCATTAGGGCCGCAGGCGTCAGAAATGCCCAGCCGGCAGCTCTCTGTTTTTCGATCAGAGACATGCTTTTCTTCTGCTTCATAATGAAAAACCCCCTTTATTTTTTTGGTCATCAGACACAATATATTGTACCCGCTGCTAATTTTCAAACATTTTATTGTATATCTGTTCTTCTTTTTTACACACAAAAGGGAACCGCATGACGGTTCCCCCTGCTTACCATTGATCACAACCATCATTGATAATAAAATTCCGCGTCAGCCTGCGCCTTTTCTAATATTTCTTCCGGCTCTCCTCCTGCCATGATATCCTGGATTGCCGTAGAAACAACATCGCGTACGTCAGAAAAATACGGACTGTTGTTGCAGGTAGGTGTCTTCTCTGCATACTCCACAATCTTCAGAAAGATCGGCTCATTGCTCCAGAATTCCTGCGGTTCCTGATAGGCATCCGATTCCGCCGCAGGCCCCCATGTACCGATCGCCCCTGTTACAGGAAGGATATTTGCATACAGATCTACACTTCCGGCAAATGTTTTGCCAAGGAAATCGAACGCAAGCTCCTTATTTTTACAGTTGGTGGTCACATACCAGGATGATCCGCCGTTGTTGGAATAATTTGTGGCGCCGGAAGTCTCCACAAGCTTGGGCATATTTGTAATCGCCCACTTGCCGGATGTATCCTCCATGCCCATGATCGTCGCTGTCACCCAATTTCCATTAATCGTGCCTGCACACAGTTCATTCGTAATGGAAGACACATACTCGTCCCACTCATTGACTTCATAAAAAATCCCTTCTTTTACCATCCTCTGGTAAATATCAATACACTCATTCAAAGGCTTATTTCCGACAATATTGGGGCTTCCATCCTCATTGAATAGAGACTCTCCTGCGGACTGCAGCATCATCATAATGATATCCTGGCTGCCTGCCTGTCCTGAAAGCATAAATTTTCCTGTTTTTTCCTTCACTGCTTTTCCAATCTCAATAAACTGATCCCAATCCACATCGGTAATATCATCTATAGTATAGCCAGCTTCATCGAGAATATCTGTCCTGTAGCAGGATATCACAGCCGCATTGTCAAAGGGTACTCCGTAATTTTTGCCTTCTGCTATCGAGTAACTCAGTTTGCCTTCTGCAAATTCCGAAAAATCAATTCCGCTGTCCGTGAGATCTGTAAATGCCTCCGGATAAAAGGAAACGAACTTCTGAAATGATTTGTCCTGCATCAAAACAATATCCGGCATGGTTCCAAAATCACCGGATTCCGCACAGGTCTGCAGCTTCGTCTCACAGTCCGCAGACGTTGTCTCAATGACTTCAACGGTAAAATTCTCATCCACTGTTTCCCTGTAGATCTCTCCAGCTTCTTCAATCGCGGGAATGTTGAACGACGGGTCCCAGGTCCACACAACAAGCTTGTTTTCGCCGCCTTTCCCTTCTTCTGACGGTTCCTCTCCATCACCCGCGGATTCGCCGCCGCATGCTGCAAGCAAAATAAACATCGTACCCGCAAGCATTGTTGAAAGTAACTTTTTCTTCATGAATCTTTGTCCTCCTTGTTTTTTTCGTTTTTTATTTCCTGCTTATTATATTATGGATAGACAAATGAAAGTGTAGTATGTTAAACTAAATAATATAATATTTGGAAACAGGTGATACTTATGCCAATGCATTTTAAAAATCCCACGATTAATGAACCCTTTGTTTTTGAATCGATTGGTAACTGCTGGAACCAGGATCGGATCGTACGCCCGAAAGGGTATCCTTTTTACCATTATCTGCACACCGAAAGCGGCAGCGGAACCGTGGAAGTTCAAGGAAGTGCCTATGTCCTGCATGAGAACGAGGGCATTCTGATCTCCCCATATCTCAGTCATTCCTATGGAAAAAATACGGAAGAATGGTATGTTGCTTTTGCCACCTTTACCGGAACCATAGACAGCAGCATTGACAAAATGGTAGGCAACAGACCTGTCATCTTTATAGAAAAAGAGCAGGGTGCACGCATCGGCGCCCTGATCAATGACGTCATGGACAATTGGGAAACTCTGTCGCTGGATACCCATACACTTTCGCTCAAATGCTATTGCCTGCTGATGAATTTTACAGACAGTATCTACACCCGTATCATGACAGACGAGCCGCTATATCTCCGTTATGTAGAGCCTGTTTTAAAGGAGATTGAGGCAAATTACACTGAGGAACTGACCGTACAGGAACTGAGCAGAAAGGTTTATATCACCCCCCAATACCTGTCCCGCCTTTTCCGCCGTTTTTTAGACTGTTCGGTCTATGGATATCTGACCTCCTACCGGATCAACCGGGCCAGAGAGTTTCTGGTATCCCATCCCAGAATGGAGGTTCAGCAGATTGCCGCCAAAACCGGATTTACAGATTCCAGCCATTTTATCGCCATGTTCAAAAAAGCGACCGGGGTTACGCCCCTCGAATTCCGCAGGATAAAGTAAAGGGCTCCTGTGCCTATAAATGCAGTTTCCAATATTGGGCCGCCAGAGAAACAAGGATCTTGGAGATAAAGGATACATAGGTGAAAACCTTTACGATGACATGCACAGAAAAGAGATATGTCTGATGTCGCTGAAGCCTTCTAATTATAGAAGCATAGGCCGCACGATGCCCGGCACTCTTTCATCACTATGGCAAAGGCTGCAGATATGAATGAGCACATTCTGAAATTATTCGTTGGCCATGCTGTAGAGGATATCACGGAAAAGACATATACCCATAGGGCAATTGAGGATTTGCATCAGGAAATTCAGAAAATCAAATAAAAAAGGCTATACTGGATCATTTATCATGTGATTTCAGTATAGCCCTTGATTTTACACTATTTCTCAGAACTTGCCAGCCTTAGCCGCTTCTTCTACAGAAACCGCAACCGCAACAGTCATGCCGACCATCGGGTTATTACCAGCGCCGATCAGACCCATCATCTCAACGTGAGCCGGTACGGATGAGGAACCTGCAAACTGAGCGTCAGAGTGCATACGTCCCAATGTATCTGTCATACCATAGGAAGCCGGGCCTGCCGCCATGTTGTCCGGATGCAGTGTACGTCCTGTGCCGCCGCCGGATGCCACAGAGAAGTACTTCTTGCCCTGCTCCACGCATTCTTTCTTGTAAGTACCTGCTACCGGATGCTGGAAACGGGTCGGGTTGGTGGAATTTCCGGTGATGGAAACGTCTACACCTTCCTTGTGCATGATCGCAACGCCCTCGCGCACGTCGTTGGCGCCGTAGCAGTTTACCTTGGAACGAAGTCCGTCTGAGTATGCGATTCTCTGTACTTCCTTGAGTTCTCCTGTGAAGTAGTCATAATCTGTCTCTACATAGGTAAATCCGTTGATCCTGGAAATGATCTTCGCAGCGTCTTTTCCAAGTCCGTTCAGGATAACACGCAGTGGTTTTTTACGAACCTTGTTTGCTTTCTCAGCGATACCGATCGCGCCTTCTGCTGCCGCAAAGGACTCGTGGCCTGCCAAAAACGCGAAGCAGTCTGTCTCGTCTTCCAGAAGCATCTTGCCCAGGTTGCCGTGTCCCAAGCCTACCTTACGCTGATCCGCAACAGATCCCGGAATACAGAAAGCCTGAAGACCCTCTCCGATTGCTGCCGCCGCATCCGCCGCAGACTTGCATCCCTTTTTGATCGCGATTGCCGCGCCTACTGTGTATGCCCAGCATGCATTTTCAAAACAGATCGGCTGAATGCCCTTTACCTGGTTGTAAACGTCAAGCCCGGCATCCTTCGTGATCTTTTCTGCCTCTTCGATAGAAGCAATGCCATAGCTGTTTAAAACTTCATTGATTTTATCAATTCTTCTCTCATATGATTCAAATAAAGCCATCTCATTATCCTCCTGAATTATTTTAGAAACCTTTGACAGGCATGTGACTATTCTTTACGCGGGTCGATGATCTTAGCAGCGTCCGCAACACGTCCGTACTGTCCTTTTGCCTTCTCCCATGCTTCATTCGGCTCATCGCCTGCTTTGATGAAATCCGTAAACTTTCCGAGGTTGACAAACTGGTATCCGATGATCTCATCATTGCCGTCCAAAGCGATTCCTGTTACATAGCCTTCTGCCATCTCCAGATAACGAGGCCCTTTTGCCAGTGTTCCATACATAGTACCAACCTGAGAGCGAAGTCCCTTTCCAAGGTCCTCAAGTCCTGCGCCGATGGCAAGCCCGTCCTCTGAAAATGCGCTCTGGGTTCTTCCGTAAACAATCTGAAGGAATAATTCTCTCATTGCCGTATTGATGGCATCACATACAAGATCCGTATTCAATGCTTCAAGAATAGTCTTGCCCGGAAGGATCTCAGATGCCATAGCTGCGGAATGGGTCATTCCGGAACATCCGAGTGTCTCAACAAGCGCTTCCTGGATGATACCGTCCTTTACGTTGAGTGTCAGCTTACATGCACCCTGCTGCGGAGCACACCAGCCAACGCCATGTGTAAAGCCGGAAATATCTTTTACTTCTTTTGCTTTTACCCATTTTGCTTCTTCCGGGATCGGAGCTGGTCCGTGATTCGCACCCTGGGCTACCGGACACATCATTTCTACTTCATGTGAATAAATCATGTTAATACTCCTTTCAAATATGTATGATTTTTCTCTCGTATAATGCCGGATACCTTATAGAGCATCTACATTCCATAAAGTATGTTAAATTAACATCACACTACAGTTATTTTCGCACAAATTTTTCTGTACGTCAATTGTTAGTTTGTACAAGATTTTCCTATTTTTTTGTCTATATTATCGATTCAGACAGGCATCTGAGGAACATTCACAAAACCTCAGAAATCCCGGGCTTCTCAGCCGCCCAGCATCTCTGCCGCAAACCGGAGCGCTTCTTCCACCGTGCGGGTCCGGTTCTCCATCCTGCTGCCATAAAAACGCAGTTTACGAACCTGTACGCTGCCCTGTACACAGCAGCCGATATAGACCAGTCCCACCGGCTTTTGGGGCGTGCCCCCTCCCGGGCCTGCAATCCCGGTAGAGCTTAAGGCCACGTCCGCGCCTGCAGCACGGGCCGCGCCTGCAGCCATCTCCCAGGCGGTCTGCTCACTGACCGCGCCGAACTGCTCCAGCGTTTCCGTCCGAACCCCCACCAGGCGCTGCTTGGCCTCGTTGGAATAGGTCACATAGGATTCGCCGAATACGTCTGAGGCGCCGGCCACATTGACCAGCGCCCCGGCAATCATACCGCCGGTACAGGATTCTGCCGCGGTGATCCGCAGATTTTTCTCCTTCAGAAGGCGGACCACCCGCTCCTCCGGTGTCTCTTTTTGATTCCCGGCTTCCATCCTACATTCCCCCCTGGGTCAGAACCTGCCGGTTTTTCGCCACATAGTCCACCAGTGAAATGATGGTCAGAGCCAGGGAGATCCAGATCAGCGCCTCACAGACCAGATCGAACGCACCTCCGAAATCCGCAATCAGCAGGATCACCATTGCCATCTGGGAAACGGTCTTGAATTTCCCCCAGTAGCTGGCCGCAATCACCACCCCGTTGTCGGAAGCCACCAGCCGAAAGCCGCTGATGATAAACTCCCTGGCAATGATGATGATCACAAACGCTGCCGAAAGCTGGCCGGATTCAATCATACAGATCATCGCGGAGCAAACCAGCAGCTTGTCCGCCAGGGGATCCATAAATTTTCCGAAATTCGTGACCAGGTTGTATTTTCTGGCGATCTTGCCGTCCAGCAGATCTGTCAGGCTGGCTATACAGAACAGCACAAGGGCGATCCATTTATTAGCCGCTCCCCCTGTATCCGTCAGCATAAAAAACACAAAAAATGGCACCATAATAATCCTCAAAACCGTCAGTTTATTTGGTAAATTCATTCTACAAGTCCTCCTATCAAATCATATTCCAACGCTCCGGTGACTTTCACCCGGGCAAAATCGCCGGAGAGCAGCAGTTCTCCCGTCTCTACAAAAATCATTCCGTCCACACCGGGGGCATCCCGGTAAGTCCGCCCTACATAGGCATTTTCATCCGCTACCCGGCCCTCAATCAGAACCAGTACTTCCCTGCCTACCATCGCTTCCGCGTTTTCAAAGGCTATCTCCTGCTGCAGCTCCATGATCTCGGCCTGCCTCTCCTGCTTTACTTCTTCCTCGATCTGATCCGGCAGATCTGCCGCCGGCGTATCCTCCTCCGGCGAATAGGTAAACACGCCCAGCCGGTCAAATTCCATCTGATCCACAAAATCAACCAGTTCCTCGTGC
This sequence comes from Schaedlerella arabinosiphila, assembly GCF_003885045.1. Lineage (GTDB taxonomy): Bacteria > Bacillota > Clostridia > Lachnospirales > Lachnospiraceae > Schaedlerella > Schaedlerella arabinosiphila. The sequence continues at coordinate 2,596,637 of NZ_RHJS01000002.1, forward strand.
TCCTCTGCAGTCTCCCCGGGGAATCCGGTGATCAGCGTCGTCCGAAGACAGATATCCGGAATCTCCCTGCGCAGCTTTTCCACCATCTCTGTCAACTGCTGTTTCGTCGTCCTGCGTCCCATCCGCTTTAATATCCTGTCATTGGCATGCTGGATCGGCAGATCCAGATAATGGCAGATCTTCGGCTCTTCTTTCATCACCCGGATCAGCTCGTCCGTGATCTCCTCCGGATAACAGTACAGGATGCGGACCCATCGAAGCCCCTGAATCCTGCAGAGCCGGCGCAGAAGTTCCGGAAGCTTTTTTTCTCCGTAAATGTCTTTTCCGTACAGGGTAGTCTCCTGGGCTACCAGGATCAGCTCCCTGACCCCCTCCTCTGCCAGTTCCTCCGCTTCGTCCAGAAGCCGTTCCATGGGCACGCTGCGGTAGTTCCCCCGAATCCGGGGAATGATGCAGTAGGTACAGTGCTTGTCACAGCCCTCGGCGATCTTTAAATATGCATAATGCCCTCCCGTCGTCACCAGCCGTTTTGTCTCCACCGCCGGAAGGGCCTGCAGATCTGCAAGCCGCACCTCCGGTTTTCCCGCAAGTGCCGCATCCATCGCTTCCAGGATCTGGTCATAAGCTGTGGTGCCAAGCACCGCGTCCACCTCCGGGATCTCGTCCAGAATCTCCTGCCGGTAACGCTGGGCCAGGCATCCGGTTACGATCAACGCTTTCAGGCTTCCCTTCTTTTTATATTCTGCCATCTCCAGGATGTTTTGGATGCTCTCCTCCTTGGCATCGTGGATAAAGCAGCAGGTATTGATGATGATCACCTCCGCCTTTGCTTCATCGTCCGTCATCTCATGGCCGCGGGATGCCAAAAGCCCCAGCATCACCTCCGTGTCCACAAGATTCTTGTCGCACCCCAGAGAGATCAATAAAATTTTCATATTCATTTCTCCATTCAGAATCACCTGATTGTAACGAAATACGGCTATCACCTATGCAAAAAGATAGGGATAGCCTTCCTAATACATCGTATGCCGAAAGGCTGCCGGCGGCTGGCTTTCTGTCTTAACTTCCTCTGCAGAACGTATGCCTACGGCTGGCCTTCTGTCTCAGCTTCCACTGCGGAACTTATGCCGGCGGCAAGCCTTCTGTCTTAACTTCCTCTGCGGAAAGCATACCGGCAACCGGCCTTCTGTCTTATTCCGCAGCCGCAGCTTCCTCCGTCAGAACCTCCGCTTCCGCTTCGATTTCCGTTTCCTCGGCGCCCGCATTTTCAGCGATGATCTTTAATTTTCCTTCGTTCAGCTCCTGGATCGCCAGAGAGAGGGGTTTTGCCTCGCCTCTTACATTGACCATCGGCAGCTCGCCGTCGATGATCTGTCTGGCCCTTTTAGACGTCGCAAGCACAATGGAATACCGGCTGTTGACGATCTTAGTCTCACCCTCTTCCACATCCTTGTTTACCACTTTCATCAAATCTGTATATGACGGATGCAACATACTTCTTACTCTCCTTTCAGTCTCTGCAAATCCTGCTTGATTCTCTCCATAAACTCCGTATTCCGGAAGCTCCGGCGGTGTTCTCCCTGGATGATATCATGCAGCTCCCTTGTGCATATCTCCAGGTCATCGTTGACGACCAGATAATCGTACCGGTCCATACCGTCCGCTTCCTCCACAGCGCGCCGGAGCCTGGAATCAATCACAGCCTCCGACTCCGTCCCCCTGCCCGTCAGCCGGTTTTTCAGCTCACATGCTGTCGGCGGAGTGACGAACAAAAGCACGGTCTCCGGAAATGCCTCCTTCACCTTCATGGCGCCCTGGATCTCGATCTCCAGGATGACATCCTTTCCTTCCTCCAGCTTCTGCTCCACATAGGCGCGGGGCGTCCCATAGTAATTGTCTACGTATCTAGCATACTCTATCAACTGATCTTCCGCAATCATTTTTTCAAATTCTTCTTTTGTAATGAAAAAATACTCTCTTCCGTGCGCTTCTCCGTCACGCGGCTGCCTTGTAGTCGCAGAAATCGACAAGGTATACTGCCCCGGATAATTTTTTAAAAGCTCCTTCATCAGCGTACCTTTTCCCGCTCCGGAAAACCCGGATACAACGATCAAAATCCCTTTGGAATCCATCATGTGCCTCACCTCATCCGAATCAATCTGTCATGGATTCAGCCCGCTTTTTCAATTTGCTGCTGTTCCGAACCGTTACTCAATATTCTGAATCTGTTCCCGTATCTTCTCGATCTCAGTCTTTAAGCTGATCGCCAGGTTCGAGATCTCCTGGTCGTTGGCCTTGGACAGGATCGTGTTGGCCTCCCGGTTCATCTCCTGTGCGATAAAATCCAGCTTCCGCCCGATCCCCTCGGACTCCTCCAGCGTATCGCGCATATGGGAAATGTGGCTCTTCAGGCGCACCACCTCTTCGTCCGTGCAGATCTTGTCCGCAAACAGGATGACCTCCGCCGCAATCCGGCTTTCCTCCAACTGCACGTCTCCCAGAAGCTCCCGCACCTTTTCCTCCAGCTTCGCCCGGTACTGCACCGCAATTTCCGGAGAATGCTCTTCGATCCCCGCGATCACGACCTCCATTCCGGAAAGCTTTGCAAGGATATCTTTTTTCAAGTTCTCCCCTTCGGTTGTTCTTGCCGATACAAACTGCGCAAATGCTCCTTCCAGGACGGTCCGTAAGCCCTTCCAGAGCTCCTCTTCATCCACGGACTGCTCTTCCATCGTCAGGACATCCGGACAGCGCGCCAGCGTAGTCAAACTCAAATGGTCATCCAGGCCAAATTCCTCCGCCATCTGCCGGAGATACTTCACATACTCTCCCGCAAGAGCCGCATTGTACTTTAAGCTCCCCTGCGCTTCGGATACATCTTCATACATGATGAAAATGTCAATCTTCCCGCGGCTTGCATAGTTCTTCAGCAGCGTCCGGATCGCGCCGTCAAAAAAATTCAGCTTCTTCGGCATCCGGATATTCACATCCAGATACCGATGGTTTACGCTCTTCAATTCGGCCGTAAACTTCCGGGAATCCTGCTGATACTCGCACCTTCCAAAACCCGTCATGCTTCTTATCATGATTCTCGCCCTCTATAGTCTGTCATATTTTACACTTATCAAATTCATGTATGCCCGTCTATTATAACCCTGAAATGATGATCCGGTCAACTCTTTGATCTTAACTTTTGCCGTAACTTTTCCAAATCTTGAAATTTTTTCAAATTTCTCTTTACATTTCCGCTCTTATCCAATATAATAGTATTCGTTGGCGGGGTGTGGCTCAGTTTGGTTAGAGCGCACGGCTGGGGGCCGTGAGGTCGCAGGTTCGAATCCTGTCACCCCGATTCGCTTTTACAGCAAAACCTGCCGCATCATATCCAATCAAAAACCTACAAGGCGGTTTCTTGATATATAATGTGGCCGGTACACTAATTTTTGTATTATATTGGTTATTCAGTTGATAGTATAGCATTTCATGTTATACTATTTTTTTGTGTTTAAGCGCGGCGTTCTCTCTGTCAGTCTGTTCCAGCGATTATTTTTTGAATCCCTGAACACAAAAAATGTGTGATCATGAACCTATTTCTCATATATGTGTATAAAAAAGATACAGATCTGGTAGTGGTATTTCTTTTTTAGATATGATATGCTGAAAAAGTCTATCAATAAGACTTCTCACTTCCTGAAACCTGGCATATGCATTTTTCTTAAAATAAACGTGTCTGGCAATTTCATATCTTTTGTATAAAAACATGTGTTTTTTCCTTCTTTGGAGTCAAAACATCGTCAAATTCATTTGTAATTACGTTTCTGATACAAACCACGCAGTAAATATGTTGTTCCGAACATGGACTGCGAACCTTTACCAGACAGGAGGGAAATGATCACATGACTTACAAAGACGAAAAACGAGGCACATGGTACTGCAAATTTTATTATATTGACTGGACCGGCATACGCCGTCAGAAAATGAAACGCGGCTTTAAGCTGCAGCGCGAAGCAAAGGAATGGGAACGTATTTTTCTTGAAAAACAATCTGGAAGTCCGAATATGACCTTCCAGGCGCTTTATCAATTATATCTGGAGGATATTCAATCACGTTTGAAGCGTTCTTCCGTAAATTCCAAAAGCCAATGCGTGGAAAGCCGGGTGCTTCCTTTTTTCAAGGACAAGCCCATCAACCAGATCACCGCGGCCGATGTGCGGAAATGGCAGAACCGTCTGATTGAGGACGGCTTAAAGCCTACCACTCAGCGCAATATCAACGGACAGTTGAACGCCATATTGAATTTTGCGGTGAAATATTACGGCCTTCCCCAGAATCCCTGCAAGGTAGCCGGCCTGATCGGGAGCAGCAAACCCAAGAGGATGCAGTTCTGGACTCATGAAGAATTTAAAACGCTGATTGCCTGTGTAAAAAATCCGACCCACCACATACTGTACAGTATCCTCTATTATGCAGGACTGCGCTGCGGTGAAGCCCTGGCCCTCACCCCGGCGGATATTGACCTGGAAAAGAAAGTCATACATGTGACAAAGACATTTCACAGGATTCACGGGGAGGATGTCATCACCTCCCCCAAAACTACCAACAGCATCCGGACCGTTCCAATCCCGGATTTTTTGTGTGACCAGATCCGGGTATACATCCAGGAAACCTATGGCCTGAAAAAATCGGACCGGCTGATCCCTCTGGTCAATACCTCCATCCGTATCCCCCTCAACAACGTTTGCGACCGCGCAGGGGTCAAACAGATCCGTGTACATGACATCCGCCACTCCCATGTTTCCCTGCTGATCGAGATGGGATTTCCTGCAATTCTGATCGCGGAACGGATCGGAGATACGGTCGATATGGTCAATAATATTTACGGCCATTTGTACCCAAATCGACACGAAGAAGTGGCGGATATGCTGCAGGCTTTAGTATCAAAATAGTTTCATGTGGGGATGGCGGATGGATGAGGAGGTACATTATGTATGGGCTTTCTGAGGATGGGCTAACATCAAAGAAGATTGTTGCAGTCGCTTTGACAGCAGCAATGTGCTTAGGATTAAGCATGACAGCTTTCGCAGCTAAGAGTGCAGGATGGAGCAATGATGATCTTTGGAGTCCGGATGTTCTTAATGACTTAGGACCTAGCGAAGACGGTGATTGGGTTTTAGGACCGAATGGTTATGAGAGTGCTTTTATTAGCGCAAAAGATGCTAAGGGTCATAGAGTAGATATTTCATGGAGAGAGCTTAGTGCTAAGACATTAAAGTCTATCGATGAAGAAGGAAAAGTTGCAGATATCTTCAAGAAGAATGGTTTTGAAGTTCCTGATGATACAGATTTTATTCCGCTTTTGACTGGTAATATTACCTTTGATGAAGGTGTACCGGCAAATGGTGGTACAGTATCTTTCCAGTTAGCAGATTTAGGTATTGATTCTGAAGGTGTTAAGCCTGGCGAAACTGTATATGTAATGCAGGAGACAAATCCGGGATCTGGCGTATGGGAAATCTATGCGGCTACAGTAGGTCAGGATCTTGATATCGTTGTTACTCTTCCGCGCAATGGCGCACTTGTTCTTGTTAAGACTTTATCTGATGGTACTGTTGTAACATTGAACAAAACTACTGGCGAAGTTGTTGATCGTAAGCCTGCAGATAATGTAGCTAACAACAATGCTAAGGGTACATCCACAAACGCTAGTGGAGCAACTTCTCCGAAGACAGGTGAATTCTAATTCATCCTATTAGGATAAGTTAAAGAAATAAGAAACACTCAAATTAATAAAATAATGTAATTTCAATAATATACGTTATTTTGTGTGATAGGTAGTTTTAGAGCCGTCTTCCTGGTAGTCAGGAAGGCGGTTCTTATTTTATTGATAAGGTATATATTTTAAGTATCAAATGCGTATCACGTAAATTTGTATACAATGCACAAATATAAATTCTTATTTTTGTGCATTGTATACAACAATAAGGCTTTGTTGTAGTATTTTCTTTCTTGTTAGGTAAAGTAATGTGAAATTGGGATAAATACCACATAGTTAATAACTTATAGAGACAGATGCATATTGAATAGCTAAAAGTTTTTAATACAAACTGTTAAGCATATAACAAGAACCGCCTTTCTATCACCAGAAAAGCGGTTCTTTAGCTACCTATCACACAAAATAACGTATATTATTGAAATTACATTATTTTATAAAATTGAATGTTTCTTACTTCTTTAACTTATCCTAAGGATGAATTAAAATTCACCTGTCTTCGGAGAAGTTGCTCCATTTGCATTAGTGGAAGTACCTTTTCCAGCATTGTCATTAGCTACATTATCTGCCGGCTTACGATCAATAACTTCACCAGTTGTCTGATCTAAAGTAATAACAGTACCGTCAGATAAAGTCTTAACAAGAACAATTGATCCATTGCGCGGAAGCGTAACTACGATATCAAGATTCTGTCCTACTGTAGCTGCATAAACTTCCCATACGCCAGATCCCGGAGCTGTTTCCTGCATAACATAAACAGTATCGCCAGCCTGAACGCCTTCAGAATTAACACCTAAGTCTGCCAACTGGAATGTTAATGTGCCGCCACCTGCCGGTACACCCTCATCAAATGTAATGTTGCCATTCATAATCGGAATAAAATCTGTATCATCAGGCACATTATAGCCATTTTTCTTGAAAATTTCAGCAACTTTTCCTTCTTCGTCAATAGACTTTAATGTCTTAGCACTAAGCTCTCTCCAAGAGATATCTACTTTATGTCCCTTAGCATCTCTTGCATCAACAAACTGGTTGGCATATACATGATACACATTGCCTGCTGAATCTGTCCAATATAAAATATTACCATCTGCGTCAGTTGCCGGAACCCATCCCAATCCTCCTGGACCGCCAGGTCCCTGCTCTTTTAACACATCCGGACTCCAAAGGTCGTCCTTACTCCATCCTTCATTCTTAGCTGCAAAAGCTGTCATGCTTAATCCTAAGCACATTGCTGCTGTCAAAGCGACTGCAACAATCTTCTTTTTTCTTTTAGCCCCTTTTTTCACCCTTTCATCAGCCTCCTTTGAAGGCGAATTTCCTGCTGAAATCCCCCCTCAAATCTTGAAATTATTACCGTTTATGAGTATACTAAAAATATAAGAAACAGGATCAAAATATAGGCTATTTAAACAACTCTCACGTATAATAAAAATCAGCCAAATCACACATTCAATTTTAGATACACAAAAAAGGAGTACAGCATATGGGAAGATTTTTGAATCCGGATAACAGTGCATTCCAGGTCGCACTAAATTCGGAGATCTATGTTGATAAAACCGGTTTACTCGAATACACGAACAAAGTAATGGATACGAATCAGGCATGGATATGCAACAGCAGACCGCGTCGTTTTGGAAAATCAATCACTGCAAATATGTTAACAGCATATTACAGCAAAGGCTGTGACTCTGAGCAGATGTTCGCTGCAAAGGCTATTGGAAACAGCAAGTTTTTTCGGCAGCATCTCAACAAATATGATGTGATCCATTTTGATGTACAGTGGTGCTTATCTCCTGCAAAATCTGCCAATGCAGTAGTATCCTACATCGAAAAAAGCGTCATTCAGGAGTTGGAGTCCGCATTCCCTGATATTGACCTTCAAGCTGTGAAATCTTTAGCGGAGGCTTTATCCTGCATCAACAATATAGCCGGCAGGAAATTTATTATTATCATAGATGAATGGGATGTGCTGATCCGTGACGAAGCTGCCAATACTGCAGTTCAGGAAGAATATATCAATTTTTTAAGCGGGCTGTTTAAAGGAACAGAACCCACAAAATTTCTTCATCTTGCATATCTTACCGGAATTTTACCAATCAAGAAATTGAGGACTCAGTCTGCATTGAATAATTTTGATGAGTTCACCATGCTGAATGCCAGCATACTTGCCCCCTATGTAGGTTTCACAGAAATTGAAGTAAAAGAATTGTGTGAAAAATATAAAAAAGATTTTGAAGAAACAGCACACTGGTACGATGGATATTTACTTTCCGATTGCCATGTATATAATCCAAAAGCGGTTGTAAGCGCATTGATACGAGGCGATTTTCAAAGCTATTGGTCACAGACAGGTACTTACGAATCGATCCTTCCGTTGATAAACATGGATTTTGATGGTTTAAAAACGTCAGTCCTGCAAATGATTGCCGGAGAATCCGTAAAGGTGAAAACAACATCATATCAGAATGATATGGTCACCTTTAAGAATAAAGATGACGTGCTTACTTTACTAATACATCTGGGATATTTCGCTTATGATGAAAAAAATAAAACTGCGTTTGTTCCGAATGAAGAAATCCGAAGCGAGCTTATAGATGCGGCAGAAGATACTCAATGGAATGAATTTGTGGAGCTGCGGTATAAGTCAGACGAGCTGGTTCGGGCTACTTTGGATATGGATTGCGCTGCTGTTGCGGAGATCGTAGAAGAAATACATTCCGGATATGCGTCTGCAATTGCTTATAATAATGAGAACTCACTGAGCAGTGTACTGAGTATTGCATATCTCGGTGCAATGCAGTATTATTTCAAGCCGGTTCGCGAATATCCTACGGGGCGAGGTTTTGCCGACCTGGTATTCCTTCCCAAAAAAGAATATACGAATATCCCGGCATTGATCATCGAACTCAAATGGAATGAATCTGCGAAAACAGCGCTCCAGCAAATTAAGGACAAAAACTATGTTGCTTCTATTAAAAACTATACAGGGGAAATTTTATTTGTTGGAATAAATTACAATAAGAAAAATAAAGTACATGAATGTTTAATTGAGAAGTTTATTAAATAAGATAATTTGATGTTCTTTCGGTTATCAACCTGCTGGAAAATACTGGCTTCACTTTTGCTTTTTTAAGCATCTTCAATTAAACGATGCATTTTTAATCAAAAAATATACTTTCTACAATATGTTGCATAATATACCATACATGGAAATAAATGTTATAATTTTATAAAAATATTACATTTTTTGACAGATATATCAAAATTTCCAGGAGTGTTGTCCTTATATACGGAGGTACATTATGGCGAACATACAGCTTACGTACAATTTGAAAAGATATCGAGAAGCCTACAATTTTACCCAGCAGAAATTAGCAGACAAAATCAGCATCTCCCGCCAGGCATATTCTAATTATGAGGTTGGAAAAAGGGCTCCGGATCTGGATTTACTGACAAAGCTGTGTGACGTATATTCTATCACGCTGGATCAATTGGTACGTCAGCCATTCTCTCATGATGAGTATAAGGAAAATCGGATTCCCTATCATATTTGCTACAGGCACAACATGGAGGATATTCTTTACCTGACAGATAAAGAGATTCAATTTGTGTTGGAATACCGTGGTGCCGAATGGGAAAAGCAGCATTTGATCGCATATGTGCTGAATCAGGTAAAAAGGCAGGACAGATGATCTCTGTCACCTGTTCTGCCTTTCTTACCAAATATTTTATACGACTGCTTCAATGATTTGTTTACTGCCGATCTTCCTGTCGAACACACCGGTCTCTTTTTTCTTGTTAAAGTTAAAGCTCAGCATATAACCTGTTTGTTTATGGTAAATATCCAAATACTCTGTAAGTTGGGCTTCTCCGCGTTCATGATATTCTTTTCCGTGCCATATCTTCATTTCGATTAAAAATTGCTCTCCTCGATAATCCACGATCACATCAGTACGCTTTTTATCTCGTGTCTGTGATTCAATATAATAATTTCCAGTTCCGTTAATGATTGGTCTGAGATATAACAGGAAAAATCTTCTGCCGTATTCCTCCACAAACTTTTGATCTTTATCCCCATATAATTCTTGAAAATGTAGAACAAATTTTTCGAGAATTTTTCTTAAATTCAGATGTCCATCTACCACAAAACCGCTCTTATCTAAAAAGGATGCTTGAGTAATACGATCTTCTTTCCATTCTTCAGAAGTCAGAAATCTGTTATAGAGGCGTGTCTCAAAAATGCGATTTGCAATCACAACAACAGCCTCTTCACGTTTTGCAAACCCAAACATGACAGCAATATCAATTTCTTCCAGATCAGGATTATATACAATCTTGTCACCATTAAACAGCAGCTTACAGATTGCTCTTTTCAATTCGGGATAGTCTTCTAACTTATGGTTCAGCGAATCAAATAACGTGTTTTTTTCCAGGAGCAGCATTCTAACTGCGGCAAGAAAACCTTCTCTATTCCAAGTATTAGCAGGATGATGTAAGGCTAATGTCCCTGGCAGTTCTTCGTCCATTATTTTACATAAACGGCATACCAGAAATGGATATCCGGATGTTTCATCATAAATCAGTCCTGCCATTTGGTCAATATCCATTCCTGTATGCACATCTGACTCGTATTCCTGCAGCATCCCGGCAATCTCAGTTTTTGAAAAACTCATGTCCATTTTAAAATCCACCGCAATGTTCCATGGGCTGTTCAACTTGTGTACTTCTTCCGGCCTTAGTTTTCTTTTCAGATTTTTTATATCATAAACGCCTGCCAATATAACAGAATGAAAAGTAACGGTTCCCTTCCGTTCTCTTTGAAGATAATAGTTCCGTAATTGAGAGAGGAAGTCTAAAAAGACCTGATTATTCGCAGCAGTGTCAACTTCATCAATCATAAGGACAATGGGTTTATCTGACAGCTCACATATGGCTGTCAAATGGCGAAAAAGCTGCATCAGATAAAACTCTTCCTGAAATTCGACGGATCTTTTAAGATCTAGTATCGCATTTTCTATGGATTCTGATCTGTTTTTATATTCTATATCGAACTCACTTAAAAAACAGTCTGCAAATGCACGGGAAAATGAATCTTCGTTTTCGTACATTGCACTCCCTATAATCTGAAAATCCAAAAATATCACTCTATATTCATTTTTCAAAAAATCTGCCAAGGCGGCAAGCATTGTTGTTTTCCCATACTGCCTTGCACGATTTACCGCAAAATAGCTCCCTTTATCTATCATCTTTTTCAGATGTTCCAGACGGCTGTTTAAGTTGACCATATAGTGTTTTTTGGGTACACATAACCCTGTAATATTAAATTCCTTCCGCATCCTTACCTGCCTTTCTGAACAATGGTTATTTGATGCTTTTTTATATTTGACACGCTAGCCCTAGATTAAAACCTAGAAATCGAACCTGAAATGTAATTCCTTTGGAATCATATCCCCTTTCTATGTTACTTTTCGAAAGGTATATATCTATTATACATAGAAAAGAAATATATATCAACGAAACAATGGTCTGTTTTTGGGGAATATTATTTTTAATCTTACGCGGGATTGTTCCGTAATATATCTTGTAAATATTTCAAATTTGAGGATAAAAAAAGTGTAGTCAGATGGTGAAATATACGCCTGAAAAAGCCGCTAAAAGAAAAAAGAAGATTGTTGCAGTCGCTTTGACAGCAGCAATGTGCTTAGGATTAAGCATGACAGCTTTTGCAGCTAGAAACGGATGGAGCAATGATGATCTTTGGAGCCCGGATACACTTAAGGCAGATGGACCTCACGATGGTGGTTACTGGGATGAAACACCTAATGGTATTGTTGGTTACTTTGCAAGTGCAAAGGATGCTAAAGGCCATAAAGTAGATATTTCCTGGAGACAGCTTAGCAATAAGACATTAGAGTCTATTAATAAAGAAGGCAAAGTAGCTGAAATCTTCGAGAAAAATGGTTACAATGTACCTGATGATACAGATTTTATTCCACTTTTGAATGGTGACATCGTATTTGATGAAGGTGTACCGGCAGGTGGCGGCACAGTTACGTTCCAGTTAATTGATCTTGGTGTTGATTCTACAGAAGTTAAGCCTGGTGATACACTGTATGTTATGCAGGAAACAAGACCTGGTTCAGGTGTATGGGAAGTTTATGCAGCTACAGTAGGACAGGGTCTTGACATTGTAGTTACTCTTCCGCGTAATGGAGCTCTTGTTCTTGTTAAGACTTTATCTGATGGTACAGTAATATCATTAGATAAGACAACTGGTGAAGTCATTGATCGTAAGCCTGCAGATAATGTAGCTAACAACAATGCTAAGGGTACATCCACAAACGCTAGTGGAGCAACTTCTCCGAAGACAGGTGAATTCTAATTCATCCTATTAGGATAAGTTAAAGAAATAAGAAACACTCAAATTAATAAAATAATGTAATTTCAATAATATACGTTATTTTGTGTGATAGGTAGTTTTAGAGCCGTCTTTCTGGTAGTCAGGAAGGCGGTTCTTATTTTATTGATAAGGTATATATTTTAAGTATCAAATGCGTATCACATAAATTTGTGTGTTATTTACAAATATAATCTCTTATTTTTGTGTATTATATACAATAATATTAAGTTTTTATTGTAGTATTTTCTTTCTTGTTAGGTAAAGTAATGTAAAATTGGGACAATACCACATAATTAATAACTTATAAAGACAGACGCATATTGAAAATTAAAATTTTTCACCATAAATTATTAAGCTTATAACAAGAACCGCTTTTCTATTACCAGAAAAGCGGTTCTATAGCTACCTATCACACAAAATAACGTATATTATTGAAATTACATTATTTTATAAAATTGAATGTTTCTTAACTACTTTAACTTATCCTAAGGATGAATTAGAATTCACCTGTTTTCGGAGAAGTTGCTCCACTTGCATTAGTGGAAGTACCTTTTCCAGCGTTGTCATTAGCTACATTATCTGCAGGCTTACGATCAATAACTTCACCGGTTGTCTGATCTAAAGAAATAACAGTACCATCAGATAAAGTCTTAACAAGAACGATTGATCCATTACGCGGAAGCGTAACTACGATATCAAGATTCTGTCCTACTGTAGCTGCATATACTTCCCATACGCCAGATCCCGGAGCTGTTTCCTGCATAACATAAATAGTATCGCCAGCCTGAACACCTTCAGAATTAACACCTAAATCTGCCATCTGGAATGTTAATGTGCCGCCACCTGCCGGTACACCTTCATCAAATGTAATATTACCATTCATAATCGGGATAAAATCTGTATCATCCGGTACATTATAGCCATTCTTCTTGAAAATTTCAGCAACTTTTCCTTCTTCATCAATAGACTTTAATGTCTTAGCGCTGAGCTCTCTCCAAGAAATATCTACTTTATGCCCCTTGGCATCTCTTGCATCAATAAACTCATTGGCATAAGTATAATGCTTATTGCCTTCTGCATCTGTCCAATATAAAATATTACCGTCTGCATCAGTTGCTGGAACCCATCCTAATCCTGCTGCAGGTCCCTGCGATTTCAGAACATTTGGGCTCCAAAGCTCATCCTTGCTCCATCCTTCATTCTTAGCTGCAAAAGCTGTCATGCTTAATCCTAAGCACATTGCTGCTGTCAAAGCGACTGCAACAATCTTCTTTTTTCTTTTAGCGGCTTTTTCTACCTCTCATATAGATGAATTTTGTGCTGAAATCTTAAGATAGAAAGTTTAAACTTTGATATATTTCTGCTTAGGACTATTTGGTTTTTCAGGGATTGTCCGCTTCAATATATTAAATTTTAACAAGGGTTTAATAATTTGCTCACGGAAATATTTTTCGGTTTTGATTTCACAAAATTCCTGCATTTCTGCGCGTGAGCGAGGACTTTTACAAAATTCCAATAAGGCCCCCAGCATTTCTGTATTTAGCTTAACTTCAGTACTAGCTTCGGTACTAACTTCAGTACTAGCTTCGGTTGTAGACTTCGTATCTGAAATTGTTGAGATTGGGCCGACAGTAGCCGTTGCAGCTTCGATCAACGGGATCATTGTTTTAAATATATCTCCCTCAATAAATTGAGGCTCTGTGCCAGAATATAGCCGAGTATATTTATAGGTATTTCTCATGCCGGAACCAAGCTCATCAGCAAGACCGATTTCACGAAACACCTTGGAGATAGGAGGATTTTTGGGGTACGGTTCAAATGATGCAAGTTCTAAATTGCCAAAACCATGTGAACGGTTGCTGTTTTCAGCATAAATTTGTTCTTTTTCAATTACCATTTTTGCAACATATGCACTTGAAAAGTCTCGATGTGCCAATATATTTGAAACAATTTCGCGAAGAATTTTGTCTCTTGCACTGACACTGATTATTCCATCCATAACGAATATATCGTTCAAGTGTTTCTTACCAAAATCAATCAATCGGTCATAGCTGTCTAAAAGGTTTGTCAGTATAACGTCTCGATCATCGTAGCGATCAAGATTAAATACACGAAAAATGGCATCTGTCTTATGATGAGCAAGCACAGAAAAAATCAAATCATCTGGGCCAAACAGCAGAATTGCCGCAAGCGTGATTCCTGGCTTTCCTGTATCGCTGTCACGCAAAAGCAGATTAGTGCTGCGCAGGAGTTCTTCATCAGACATACCTCTCCAAGGATGGTTCTGTCCGCGTACTTTAGTCATCTCACGAACACGCTCTATCAGGTCGTGACGTAAATCAGTAACCTTGAAGACAGGAAATACTTTATTTACATAATAGGCACCTTGTTTCCTGGCATAAAGTTGATAAACAAGGTTTTCATTATTGGTGATGTTAATATCTGCTTCATGATTCCGATCATATATTCTTCCATTGCAACGACATACATTTGGATGCTGCGGTACATGTATATAGATAATATATTTGCCATCTTCTTCATAGACAGAAGGTGTAAGGTAGAGAGGAGGGTATATTTTGTTTCCATTGTTTACCGAAGTTACAAAATCTTTTTTCATCTGTTCAATACAGTCTGGCTTTATACCTTGGATTATTCCATTGTCATTTATACCTAGAAATATATGTCCTCCATCTCGATTAGAAAAAGCACATACGCTTTCATAGACATCTTTGGTAATATTTGTTGTAGATTTTTTAAATTCTACGATATGATTTTCACCAATAGAAATTAAATTGAGCAACTCTTGTGGAATCATGTTCCTTGTCTCCTTCCCTTAATGAATGCATATAGCCATTATACATAAGATATATATATCAATGAAGCATTTCTAACTGTACGGTTGCTAATCCGAAGCCGCATTTTCATTGCAATAAATTGCATAAAAATGTGACTCTAATGAGTACAGACGACTCCTGCTCCCACATTTATATCTTATTGAAAGGGCGGCTCCAGGGCATTGAGGAGCGGGATTGTAAGATGTTATAGCGTCCTCCCTTTCAAGAAACGTTTCTCTACAATTTCTCAATTACACACTGATGTTCCTTACTGTGGGTATCATAACTGATTCCCACAGCAAGAATATTTTTGACATTTTCTTTCTTCAGTTTTTCATAATACTCTTTATTCCGAATCTGTGCAATAGCAGACTCTGGTGTATCATCAGCCTTTAATTCAAGAATAAGCCCTGCGAGATTTCTCCGAATTGGGTGAAAGATAAAATCCGCAAAACCTTTTCCGCTCTTTTCTTCCCGCTCCATTCTATATTTATTGCGGGCAGAAAGATAAGCCAGCGTCACCACACAGGACAAGCTGTTTTCATCATTGTATTTCAGAATAGGAAGCTCGCTGTTATGGATATTGTGAAGATATGCTGCGACAGCGTCTCCATTCATATCCAAAGTGGCATTCAAAATTTCTCCGGAATTGTGGACAAGTTCTGCCACATACCCGAAGTCCTCATCCTCCAGTGACGCTTCAAATTCCAGCATCAGTTCTTTATTTGGTATGCATAAGCTTCCATCATGATAGGATAGCAGGCCATAGATGATCATTGCGGAGTAAATTTCTTTTTTGTTATCCGGTTTTTCCTGTCCGGCTGAAAATTCTTTTTCAATCTCAATTCTGACAGGGATGCTATTTACCATTTTCACCACGTCATCCCGCACTTCACCGATATTATATTTCAGGAAAAATAACACTTCATCCATCTTACCGGTCCGTGTCCAGTAGCTTTGACATACCGCATCCTCCAATGCACATACGACAGACCTTGGATTGTACAGCTGAACCCCGCTTCTTGTCTGATAACCGTTGTACCAGTCCCTGATCTCGTCCATCGTCAATGCGGACTGCTTATCACATAGCGCTTTTACCTCATCTTCCGTAAACCCAAAATATTCCTCAAAAAAGGGGTCTTTGAGCATGGTATATTCTTTAAACATATTCAGCGCAGAACCCGTACTGTATTTTTTAATGGGAAGAACCCCTGTCATATAGGCAAGCGCCACATAGGGCCGGTCTTTGAGCAGATTCCTCAAAAATTCCAGGAAGTCGCTGTGATGTTCCGGAAACAGTTCATGACTGAATATATAATCCCATTCGTCAATGATAAAAATAAATTGATCCTTTGTAGCGGTCAGCAGATCTGATATATTGCGGAATTGCTTTTCTTTCAGTTCGGGATAAGCCGCTTTTATATCCTCCGTTATGGATGCCTTTATGAGACCGATATAGTCTTCATAAGTGTTTCCGGCATCTGGCAGATCATTTAGGCACAGATAGATTACATTATATTGATTTAAATGCGCAGCATATGATTCACTTTTACTGATCTTCAAATCCCCGAAAAGTGATTCTGAATGATATGATCTTCCATAATATGCCCCAAGCATGTTCGCGATCGAAGTCTTCCCGAAGCGGCGGGGTTTTGTGATACAGATATACCGGTTCATGGTATTGATCCTTGCATTCATTATCTCAATCATACCGCTCTTATCCACATAATATTTGTCATGAGCGAGTATATGAAACATTCTGTTTGCGGAATCCGTATTTAAACATACTGCCATTGCCGTCCTCCTTGTGCCAGATTCAGTGGTAAACCAATGTCCTTTTTTTCATTCTATCATGGTGCTGCAGGGATTTCCAGTATCTTTTGGAACTTGACTTGAACAAATTGAGTTTTTGCTACTGTTCACACGATCCGTTTCGACCGAGGAACATGATATTGCGCCTTCTTCTTTTCAAGAATATAAGTATAAATCAGAAAGTTTGTATTCCGGCTTTTATACGGAAAAAACAACAGCCCTCTCCTACCACAAAACGATAACAGAAAAAGGCTGTTAAAAAATTTTTATTTAATTCAAAAGCTATTTTTTTATCATAATTACAGCAATGTATCCTATAAAAACATTAGTATTTATAAGCAAAAAAATACAATTAGTAATGGAAATTTACACCTGAAAAAGCCTCTAAAAGAAAAAAGAAGATTGTTGCAGTCGCTTTGACAGCAGCAATGTGCTTAGGATTAAGCATGACAGCTTTTGCAGCTAAAGGAGGATGGACTAAGAATGACCTTTGGAGTCCTGATGTGTTGAAAGAGCAGGGACCTGGCGGCCCAGGAGGATTGGGATGGGTTCCAGCAACTGACGCAGATGGCAATATTTTATATTGGACAGACTCAGAAGGCAATAAGCATTATTCTTATATCAATGAGTTTGTTGATGCAAGAGATGCTAAGGGTCATAAAGTAGATATCTCTTGGAGAGAGCTTAGTGCTAAGACATTAAAGTCTATTGATGAAGAAGGAAAAGTTGCTGAAATTTTCAAGAAGAATGGCTATAATGTACCTGATGATACAGATTTTATCCCGATTATGAATGGTAATATTACATTCGATGAAGGTGTACCGGCAGGTGGCGGCACATTAACATTCCAGATGGCAGATTTAGGTGTTAACTCTGAAGGTGTTCAGGCTGGCGATACTATTTATGTTATGCAGGAAACAGCTCCGGGATCTGGTGTATGGGAAGTTTATGCAGCTAAAGTAGGTCAGAATCTTGATATCGTAGTTACGCTTCCGCGTAATGGATCAATCGTTCTTGTTAAGACTTTATCTGATGGTACTGTTATTTCTTTAGATCAGACAACTGGTGAAGTTATTGATCGTAAGCCTGCAGATAATGTAGCTAACAATAATGCAAAAGGTACTTCCACAAATGCAAGTGGAGCAACTTCTCCGAAGACAGGTGAATTTTAATTCATCCATAGGATAAGTTAAAGAAATTAGAAACACTCAAATTTATAAAATAATGTAATTTCATAATATACGTTATTTTGTGTGATAGGTAGTTTTAGAGCCGTCTTTCTGGTAGTCAGGAAGGCGGTTCTTCTTTTTTCATGCTTATAATCAGGTGATCATTATAAGTATCAAATAAGTATCACATGATTATTGATTCAAATAACTACCTGAAAAGCCCTAGAAATGGCGAATTTAAAGGCTTTTTCTATGCGTAAGTCCCATCACCGCTAACTGTTTTTCAAAAGAGGAGGGCGAATTTCCGCCCTCCTGTAATGGCATTAAAGCCTAATTTCTTTTCTGACGAACAACGTAGATACTCCCAACGGTACCCAGTGCTAAAAGCATAAGTACCATATAGAACATAATCGCATTGTGGTCACCTGTCTTAGGTGATGCGTTTGATGCCTGTGTACTTGATGTAGTTCCAGTGCCGTTGGAGGAGACATTGTTATTATCGGTATTTCCTGTGTTGTTTCCATTGTTTACACCCGTATTAACACCGCCATTTACCGCTCCACTGTTTGCATCGTCTGTAGAGGAACTTCCGCTGTTGTTCCTATCTGAGCTGACCGAACCAGATCCACTGGGAGTTAAGTTCTCATCAGTCCAATTAGGATCCATATCAGTATCTGGATTTGGATTTGAATCAGGGTTCATCCAATCAGGATTTAAATCATCACCAGGTAATGGTTTTCCATTCCAATCAGGATCTTTGTCCGGGCCCGGGCCCGGATCCGGGTTCGGAGTTGGAGTCGGATTCGGTTTTGGTGTTTCCGGTTTTGTGGTTGGAGGTGTGTTAGACAGTTTTAAAATAGAACTGTCTTTACCATATAATTTTAAAGTGTCGTCGTCATATTTGTAGAAAATAGTGTTTCCATTCGGAAGTTTAAATGTATATCCTTCTTCAACACTGCCGCTTGTCGGTATTGCCAGGAACAACGGTGTTGATCCGTTATTATATTCCGGGTCACCGGCAGAGCCTGCATCAGAATTTGTAACATCTACCAGATAACTCTTTCCATCAATTACGACAATATTCCACATATGTCCGCCAGCACCAATTCCACCGCTCATGGTTCCTGTTACCGTATAGCATTTTGTGTTTGACGGTAAATTTGACTTATCGCAAAGATACTGGAATGCTTTGGAATATCCTTCACATACAACTTCTGTATCCGCATTCTTATCAAATACATACAATGGCTGCCATGCATTCAGATCGAGAGTCGGATCTTTTGCATTTGCGTTATACTTATCTCTTTCAGCATGATTATAGGAGGTTAAATTGCAGATCTCTTCCTGATATGCTTTTAACATATCTTTTATATCCTTATTTTCATTGTCCTGTACAATAACATCCACATTTTTCTTTGATTCTGTAGCAGCTATAACTTTGTCCCTGTTCACCCTTGTAGGATCATTCTTATCCTTATATTCATCAGCAATAGCAAATGTAAATGTTATAGATCCATCTCCATTGCTACTAATGCCAAAAGCATTAGTAGCTTCTTGATCATTCCAGAATAAGTCATATGGGCAGTCCCTCAATACTGTCTGATAGACCAACTTAAACAACTCATCATCTAAATCTCCTAGATCTTTTATATCCAATTCCTTTAGATCTATGGTAATAGCTGCTGTTCCGATGTTATTTGTTATTTCTTCTATTATTTTCTTGGAAATACGTTGTTCCAGGCTATCTGCTTCTAATACATCCTCAACAATTGACAATAACGCAATTCCAGCATTTGCATTTTCTGGTATCTCCAGATCTACTATTTCATCATTTGCCTGCTTAGGATCTTCAATCTCGTTGATTTCACTTTCATCCAAATCAATCTCTGGCTCATCAATCTGATTCCAGGGTGCTCTATCCGAATCATTGTCGCTGGCTACGGTATTACCTCCTGTAGAGAATACCGGCTTTTGATCAGATTCTGTAACATTCTGTTCATCATTGGAATTATTCCATCCGGCAACCCCCTCGGAAGTAACAGTGGGATTAAATGCATCATCCTGCTTCACATCTGCAGCCAACACAGACATACCAGAAAGATTCATTCCGCTGCTAAACAAAGCAAGAGATAACGCTAATGCCACCCCCTCCCTAATCATACCTTTCCTTTTTCCCATAGTTTTCCTGCCCCTTTCTAAAAGTAATTATTCCCGTCAATATTCAGAACTATATATTTTGTCCTTTACATATTGACAAGAATCACTTTTCTAAACAACAGAAAAGTGATTCTTAACATTCCTATCACACAAAATAACGTATATTATTGATATTACATTATTTTATAAAATTAACATGTTTCTTAATAACTGCTTATCCTTTTACAAGTATGTCTTAAAACTCACCTGTCTTCGGAGAAGTTCCAGCAGATGTGGAAGCATTTGTTGATGTGCCGGTTGATCCGCTAGGATTTGTATTTGTATTTCCAGTATTGTTTCCGCCCGGTACACGGTCAACTACATTGCCTGTTGTCTTGTCTACTGTGATAACATCACCATTAGACATAACCTTAACGAGAACAAGAGAACCATTTCTTGAGACATTTACTGCGATATCATAATTCTCACCTACTTTAGCCGCATATACTTCCCATACGCCTGAACCAGGTTTTGTTTCCTGCATCAGATAAACTGTATCGCCAGGTTCGATTCCCTCAGAATCAACACCCAGAGAATTTAATGCGAAAGTAACAACACCGCCGCCTGCAGGTACACCGTCTTCAAATGTAATGCTTCCATCTAACAACGGGATAAAATCCATCTTATCTGTTACATCGTAACCATTCTTTTCGAAGATCTCTTTTACCTTCTTCTCACTGCTGATAGACTCAAGAGCACCTTTGCTCAGCTCTTTCCAGGTAATATCTACAACATGGCCTTCCTGATCCATAGCTCTTGTGTACATAGCCATGTTGCTTGCGAACTGTCCCTGATGGCTGGTAGGTCCAACGGATTTCAGATAATCAGGACTCCAAAGAGCATCGTTACTCCATGGTTCACCCTCTCTTGCTGCAAAAGTTGTCATGCTTAATCCTAAGCACATTGCTGCAGCTAACGCAACTGCAACAATCTTCTTTAATTTAATCATTTTACTGTTTCCTCCTGAACTTCATTATTTTGTGTGATTATATATTAAAACCCTAAAAGAGTTTTAATACCATTCTTCATCGACCAACACGGCATTTACAAGCCAACGCTGATCCGGATACTCATCAATGCAGGTAGATAATGTGATGATTTTCTGTCCAAAAGAAACATCTATACTCTCATCCACATTTCCTTCCATGCATGCCTTCAATTCTGAAATGTACTTGTTAAAATCTTCATCATATGTAAAAGCATAATTGCCCATCAGGTAGCGGTCATCAAATGCTACCGCTGCAAAAATCTGATATTTCTTTCTTCCTCCCGGAAGCTGGATATAAATATCTCTGTTCTCATCGAAGAACTCTTTATCTTTATACTTCTTCAATTCACTGAACATTGTTCCATCATGTAAAGTATGTCCATAAATCACCGTAACCGGATCTGTAAAACCTGTTGTATTATACTTTTCAGTATAAATAGATCCCGGCAATCCTGTCTGTCCATCCATTGTCCGATTCAGATAATAATCATCTGCTTCTTCTGCATTCTGCAAAATCGGATAATCTATATTTGTTCCAGGAATCCTGATCCAAGCATATACATCTTCGTTAGTTGCCTGAAGTCCTTCAAAATCTACCTTTGTATCATAAGGATCATCTGCTTCTTTAACATTTTTCTCCTTAGCCTCGTCATACGCTTTACCGGCAGTTTCCGCATATTCCTGCGTCGAATTTGAACTATTCTTGCCCTTATTGCCATTAAAAGCTAAGAAGCCGCCGACCCCTCCAACAACAAGCAACGCTGCAACGCCGATTATAATCAGCAACTTTTTATTATTCATCCTCTAGTTTCCTCACTTTCTTTTGCAATCTATTTTTTTGCCTTATCTACTTCTTCATAGAAAGTGCTTATGATCATTTCTTTCATTGCATTCGCATCGACATGAAATTCCACAAATTCTTCTCCCAAAGCACTTTCACCCGGCAACATCTCTATAATATCTTCTGAAAGAGACATCTCCAGAAGTTCCGGCACAAGATATGTGATATCTGCTATCGAAATATTGGTACTCATATTTTCCTGCAGGCTCTGAAATATTGTAACTGGTAATGTCATATCTTCAGCAACAACTGTTTTTGCTTTTTCCAGGAAAGCCAAAGCATATTGCTTCTGACGTTGTGTTCTCAACACAGTTGTGTCTACCAAATGCTTATTCCGCTTTCTCACATATTGAAGAGCAAGTTCTCCTTCCAGATGTACCTCGTTCCCGACAACAAACTCCGGTATCTCAGACGAAAAATCCTCCTGAACCACGAGATCCACACCGCCTATTGCATCATTCACTATCGGCAATGCTGTGAAATTAATTGCACAATACTTTTGGATCGGCACATTATATAACAACTTTGAAACCGTCTCCATGGTTAACTCACCGCTTTGCTCAGCACGTGTTCCATATGCATATTGATAGCAAAGCTGCATTCTTTCTTTCTCGGTCACCTCACCGGTCTCAGATGTCATTGTTACATCTGTCATAGTGTCACGTGGAATCGCAATTATCTTTAATGTATCTTTCTTTGTATCAATGCTGACGAGCAATATTGCGTCACACATTCCCAAGATTTGACGACGGTCTATTTTCTTTTCCATCGCCTCGCCTTTGTCAATTCCAAGACACAAAATATTAATTACATCTTCCCGGTACTGATACTCTTTTCCATTATATGTAATGCGATTCTCACTTGCTTCCGCTTTCAGGCTTTTTTCTCCAACAGTGCGAAAACCAAAATATAAACCAACACCACATACCAAGAGTACACACAATGTCGCAGCAACACCTATAAGTACCTTCTGCCAAGTCGGCAATCTTTTCTTTCTTCTTCTCTTCTTTCTTTTTTTCTTTACAGGGGCGGGTTCTTCATCGTACAAATCTTCTATTGATAAAACCTCTATATCATCTTCAAATTTTTTTAAGTTTTTTATATCATTCATAACTCTTTCTCTCGCTTTAATTGAGTTACGCAAGTTCCTGTAAGATGTTCTTCTACACTTCCTTGCAGATATCATTCTCAGTCAATTATGTATAGATTTATCAACCGATACTCAGTCTGAAAACTATGCTTCGACATCCTATTATATCTTCTGCATATCATCCATTCCCTGCATCTCTCTGACGCACAATCCCCCTCCATGCAAAGTCATTCTACTCTTATCTTTTTGAATTGTCAATACTTTTTACACAATTTAAAAATAAATTTTCAATAAAAATATGTGTCTGCAAGTTTATAAATCCAAAAATGATCTTCTAAATCTGGTAGCATGACGCAATAAAGTCGCACGACATGTTGTATTCATTTTTTTAATACTCCTGCCGAACTATAATTATCATACCACATCCGACAGAATATAACAATACCTTTTTTAACATTTTTGTAATATTTAGCTTTTACACTTTCATTTCCGGCGCGATAAAGGCAACTCCGTATTTTGTTACGAAAACCCTTAGTCCCTCCGGAACAGATCCCGGGTATATACTTTGGCTTCCACATCGTCCAGGCTTGAATCATAGCGGTTTGCTATGATAGCATCTGACTGTGCTTTAAATTCCTCCAGATCATTGACTACAAGGGAGCCGAAAAAGGTGCTGCCATTCTCCAAGGACGGCTCATACACAACCACTTCTGCCCCTTTTGCCTTAATCCGCTTCATAACCCCCTGAATTGAGGATTGACGGAAGTTATCCGAATTAGACTTCATGGTGAGACGATAAATGCCGATCACGCAGTGCCTCTCTTTTTCCGCACTATAATCTCCCTTATTATAATAGTCATAATATCCGGCCATATTCAACACCCGGTCTGCAATGAAATCCTTACGGGTACGGTTGCTTTCTACGATCGCTTCAATCAGATTTTCCGGTACATCTGCATAATTTGCCAAAAGCTGCTTCGTATCCTTCGGCAGACAATAACCGCCGTATCCGAAAGACGGATTATTGTAATGGTTCCCAATACGCGGATCAAGGCATACCCCATTGATGATTGCCTGCGTATCCAGCCCTTTCATTTCTGCATAGGTGTCCAGTTCATTAAAATAACTGACGCGGAGTGCCAGAAATGTATTTGCAAACAATTTCACAGCTTCTGCTTCGGTAAAGCCCATATACAAGGTATCAATTTCCTCCTTGAGGGCCCCCTCCTGCAGAAGCGACGCAAACATACGGGCTGCTTTTACCAGTCTCTCATCCTTCGGATCTGTCCCTACGATAATCCGGGACGGATACAAATTATCATACAGCGCTTTCGATTCCCTAAGAAACTCCGGGCTGAAAAGAATATTTCTGCTTCCGGTCTTTTTTCGGATATTCTCTGTAAAGCCTACCGGGATCGTAGATTTAATGACCATGATCGCTTCCGAATTATATTCCATTACCAGCCGGATCACTGCCTCTACTGCCGATGTATCAAAAAAATTCTTTCTGCTGTCGTAATTGGTTGGCGCGGCAATGACTACAAAGTCCGCATCCTGATATGCTGCTTTTGCATCCAGCGTGGCAGTCAGATCCAACTCCTTTTCTGCCAGATATTGTTCGATGTAGTCATCCTGGATCGGTGATTTTTTCTGATTGATCAGATCCACCTTCTCCGGAATTATATCTACAGCCGTCACCTGGTTATGCTGTGCCAGCAATGTAGCCATCGACAATCCAACGTATCCTGTTCCTGCAACTGCAATCTTCATAAATGTGTTTTCTCCTATTTTATATGTATCTTACTCCTTTTCAGTCAAATACCCCGCAGATGTCTGCGAGGTATCTATCCATATCCCTGTCAATCCTATTCCGGCAATGAGGAATCAATATAACACAATTGCTCCCAGTACGGTTACATTTCTATCGGAAGCGGACTTTCTCTCCTGCTGGATCATGGCCGAACTGGATGCCCCTTTCTTTTCCAGGAAAAGAACTCCGTCATAATTCTCCAGCTCCTTCAGCGCCGATGACTGATAAACGATCTGCATATAAGGCGACAAAGAAATCCCCTGCAGCTCCGAAGACAGCTTCGCACACAAAGCTGCTGCATCTTTCTCCGCCATAGTTCCAGCCAGCATGACCTTCTGCATTTCTTGATCCGAAGACATTCTGGCAATAGCCGCCTGGACATTGGACGCAGCCATCTTGATCTGTTCTTCAAATCCGATAGATGCGTAAGATCCTTCTTTCAGGCGGAACACCCAATTGTCAATAAAACCGAATAGCTTTTTCTTTTTCCCGGAATCCCGTACTACTCCGAGAAGCGGCATTCCAAACTCCATCTTGAAGTTATCCGTATTCTGCAGCTTACCGCCCATCATATACAGAAGCATCAATACGAAGCAGACTACAAACGCGCCAAGCACCAGACCGACTACCGCATATTTTACTGCTGCTGATTTCGGGTCTGCCAATACTACGGCGCCTGTCTCATCCGGCTCCTCAGGTATCTCTGCCGTGTTCCGTAAAGTCTCTAACTCCGTGCGCAACGCCTGCAGATTTCTGACAGCAGTCAGATAAGCTGTCCGAGTGTTGTCCTGATAGTTTTTGATATCCGTGTCCATCATATCCGACTGGGTGGAAGACAACAGCGTCAATTTGTGCTCTCCCACCTCCGACTGCAGCTTAGCCGAATAGGATACCAACGCCTCGTCTGCAGACTTCAGATATGCCCTGCAGGAAGTTTCCTCAGGCATCCGGATCTCAATCTGGAAAACTGTACTTTCCGGCGCTGCGGTTCTGATCGTCTGATTACTTGTCACCTGATAGATTGCATCAAAACTGTTTGAAAAGGATGTCAGATATCTCAGATCCTCCACAGAAACCGTGGCATCTGCACTGTGCATCCTCTCTGCCAGCCTTCCGTCAGATACATATGCGCCAAATGCTGCAAGAAGGCTGTCCACATGCTCTCCACCCTCTAAATAATAGCTCAGTGTTCCCGTCGAAATATGGTAGGAATCCATATCCATCACAACCGAATTTTCCAGATATTCCTTCTGTCTTTCCAAGGCATTCGTATTCTCCGCAATGGCCTGCTCATAGTAGGAAACGGACTGAAGGTCAACCTTGACGATATTTACCTCATCCTCATCTTCCTCCGCGGAAATAGCAGCCTCCTGCTTGGCCTGATTCTCCTTCACCACGCCCCTGTACTTGTACGCTCCTGCTGCAACTGCCAGGATCAGCATAAATGCTACGATCCATCTCCACTTCTCCAGACAGTAAAATATCAGATCCATCAAGTTGATCTCTTCCTGTCTAAATTCCTGATTTTCATCCATTGTAAAATCTCCTCTCAACTGCTTGTCCCAAAAAGAATGCTTCCATTGCAGCCTCCCCAACCAAGTATAGGCTGTAATATCCTGCACGCTCTATCATTGTATAAAACCCTGCCGGAAATGTCAATAAAATTTTGGAGCTTCCAAAGTTTTTCACAAATTTTTAGTGGGCAAAATTTGATATATACTCTCTTTCGTTTTCTCTGGCTCAGATTACGATATTATAGGTGTAGTGTGTCATTATTGCCCCCGGGTTTTCGACAGTTTCAAGTATGAAAAATTGTTCTAAAGCCTTATGGTAGGCGTATTTTTTTGTCAAATTTTTCTTGTTTTTATGTTGTATGTGCTGTATGTTTGTGATATAATGTTTTTGAGGTGATGTTCTATGAAGCTTTACTTTGATAAACGTCTCAAGGATCCTACCTATTACGCACAGCAGGGAATCCGAAATGGGAAAAAAACTACCACTCGAAATGTCAAAAACTTCGGGAAGCATTCTGAACTTCTCAAAATAACAGACGATCCGGAAGCATATGTCAGAGAAGAAATCAGAAAAATGAATGAAGAGTACCGCGTTGGTAAAGTCACTTTTAATCTGACTGCCGATTTTAACGAAAAGGTGAAATCTACAGAGCTTGAAGCCTCTTCCTCCAACTGGGTCAACATCGGATATTTCTTTCTTCAGAATATTATGAAACATCTCAGCCTTAAAGAATTCTTTCGCCAGAAAACGGACACCCGGAGAGTTACATATGACTGTTTTACAATCTCACGTTTCCTTACCTACGCGAGAATCCTGGATCCCAGCTCTAAGCTTGCCACCTGGAACCGCCGGGATTCCTACTACGAGCAGCCGGATTTCGATTACCAGCACATCCTCCGGTTTATGGATCTTTTAGAAAATAATTATGACGATTACCTGATGTGGCTTTTTAAGTATAGCAATTCGATCGTCAAACGTGATACTTCTGTCCTTTATTATGACTGTACGAATTTCTACTTCGAGTGCGAACAGCCCGACGAAGATATCGTGGATGAAGTGACCGGTGAGGTGATCCATGGATTGAGAAAATATGGCCTGAGCAAAGAACACCGCCCGAACCCGATTGTAGAGATGGGACTTTTCATGGACAGCAGGGGCATTCCCATCACCATGTGCCTCCATTCCGGTAATACCAGTGAACAGCTTACGGCAATCCCTTTAGAAAAAGAAGTCCTTAAAATGATAGATGGTTCCAAATTCATTTATTGTGCGGATGCCGGCCTGGGTTCCTATAACATCCGCAAATTTAACAGTATGGGGGGCCGGGCCTTTATTGTGACCCAGTCCATCAAAAAACTTAGTAATGCACTCAAACAGGCGGTATTCAATGACTGCGATTACCGGCTGCTGTCCAACGACACCTTGATAAAAATAGAAGATATGAAGGGCTTTGACAGACACAAGAAAGAAAACCTGAAACTATATAATGATTTCGCGTATAAGGTAGTCCTTGCAGATAAGGTCATTGATCTTGGGCTGTACGAAGAAAAAATATTAAAAAATGGCAAAGTCAAACGCGTGAAAGCAACCGGCACTCTCAAACAGCGCCTGATCATAACGTTTTCAAGAAAAATGATGGAATATCAGAGAACTGTACGTGACCGCCAAATCGAACGTGCACGAAAGCTGTTAGAGAAAAAAGATCCGGAAGAAATAAAAAAAGGGCCAAATGATGTAAAACGATTTTTGAAGCGGGTCGCTCATACAAAATCTGGCGAAAAAGCAACCATTGAATATGTTCTCGACGAATCGAAGATTGCAGAAGAAGAGAAATATGACGGATATTATGCCGCAGCAACAAACCTTTGTGACCCGGCCAAGGAAATTCTGGCAGTTTCACACAAGAGATATCAGATAGAGGATTGTTTCAGGATCATGAAAACGAATTTCACCGGGAGACCTGTAAACCATCGATTGCCGAATCGTATCAGGGCGCACTTTCTGATATGCTATACGGCATTGCTGGTATATCGCTTGCTTGAGGCCAGGCTGGATGATCAGGGGACACATGTCACTCCGGAGAATCTGATCACCACATTGAAAAACATGAATGTAACGAATATACATGATGTCGAGTATATGGCACTCTACAATGGCAGCAAAGCACTTGATGCACTGAACCAATTAACATCTTTAGATTTGGATAGACTTCATTACAAACCAACGGAACTGAATAAAAAAATAAAAAAAATTTTAGGATAGCGATTACATACAACATTTTTTGCCAAAGAAAACTCCGGCAATCCCAGTATTTATAAGGATTATCGGAGTTTTTAAATTTTCAAAGTGTCGAAAACGGGATCATTGTATAAAACCCTGCCGGAAATGTCAATAAAATTTTGGAGCTTCCAAAGTTTTTCACAAATTTTTAGTGGGCAAAATTTGATATATACTCTCTTTCGTTTTCTCTGGCTCAGATTACGATATTATAGGTGTAGTGTGTCATTATTGCCCCCTGTCAAAAGCATACTGGCTTATCTGTGGATAAAATCTTGATATGGTGAAAAATAAATAGAGAAGTAGATGAAAAATACTGAAAAGAAAGAAACAGATTATAATAAGGAAGGATTCCCGACGTGAAGAACGTGATTAGAATGTAATTGGAGCATCTGGAAAGGCGGAATTTGGATTTATTTAAGGATGACATGTATGACGGATATCCCTTTCACAGGGAAGCATCCGTCTACAAATCTAATTTCTGTTATGCAAGAAGAAAAAGAAGAAATGATCTGTTATAGAAGTTACCATGACGGCTCATTTTTGCAATACGGTTTCTTTTGCATCGCTTACGTATTAAAATACCGTATATTTTTGCAATAACAGCTTAACCTTATCAGGTATTTTTTGCATATTACATTTATCTATATCATCACTCAAATGCTTACCTGAATAATCCGTATCCTTAATGGATAATCCACTATCAAGCAATTTATAAAATATAGACCAATCGCCTGTTCTGATCCCTGTATCTTTTGCATACATTAGCAAAGTTGTTCCGTTATTATTTAAGATATGTATATCAAGTCCTTTATTTATTAAATAGTCAACCATTAGCTTGTTATTATTGTATACTGCAACTGTTAGAGCTGACCAGCCATGTTCTTCAACCGAATTAATCACTTTACTTGATACGCTTAATTTTTTTGCCAAATCATTATTACCACTACTTATTGCTTCAATTAATTTGCTCAAAACATCCTTATACAAAATTATATCGTAATCTATAGTAGCGATTTTCGTATAAGTTTCTACATCCTTGATTATTTTACCGGGCTTATATATTGAAATTTCGTCAGTAATTTCACATTCAATATAAGCATTTCCATTCCAGTGTAAAAGTTGATATGGTCTAAATGAAAAAGCTCTAATTTGATTTCTTATTTCCCATGCTGTCTTATTAGTATCAAGCTTCAAATTTTTATAATCAATTGTTGCCAATGAATAGTACGTAGATTTATCCTTTGACTGTTGGTGAAGCGTTACTTTTCCGCTTAATAAAGCTTCTAAATTTTTAATCACAATTTTAGTACCCGCTTGAATCAACTTTTTATATAAATCCAATGAACTGTCATTTTCTTCAATTATTATTTTTTCCTGATCTATTATTTCCCCTGTGTCAATTCCAGCGCGAATTTTGTGTAATGTAACACCGGTTTCTTTCTCGCCATAAAGTATGGGAAGTACAGATGTGTGACAGCCTTTATATTGGGGAAGTAATGAAAAATGAATATTATATAATTTTTCACTTTGAAATTTACTAGGATTAATAATTTGATCAAATTCAATTGATAAAAACAGTAAATCTTTAATAAAATATATATCTTTCAGTGAAATAATATCAATATTATTCTTTCTTGCAAACCATTCTAATGATTTTTGCCAATCATTAACACCCTTTTCAGTTCTATTTGTAATACAAACCATTTTACAATTCTTATAATTCTCTATACAAAACAATAAAATATCTACTGCAATACTATTTTTTCCGGCAATACATATCGTTTTCATAACATCCTTCCTTCATTAAAAATCTAATCTGTAAATAAAAATTTAAAGACTAGATAAAGAACTTTATTCATTTTTAAAAAGACTCTTTCTATGTATTTTATGATAAAATTCACTTTGTAATATAAGAAATAAACTTTGTAATTGCTCCTCGTATTTGTCCAAATCTGCCTTTCTTAGACAGTGAATTCATTTATTGTATTAATGACATACTTTATTTCTAAATCAGTCATTCCATAATATATTGGAATACTTAGTTCTGTAGCACTAATTTCTTCAGCGATCGGAAGCGTCCCCTGCCGAACCTCTAAGTCCTTATAGCACTCCTGCATATGTATAGGTATCGGATAATGTTTATTAGTTTCAATTCCTTTATCATTCAAGTGTTTTTCTAAAGCATCCCTTTTATCACATCTAATTCCATAAATATGCCAAACAGGCATACACTCATCTAAAACCATGGGAGTTATTACTTTAGAATTTATAATTCCTTCTGTATATAAACGGGCTATTCTGCGTCTCTCCGCATTCATCTTTTCAAGATACGGAAGTTTTACAGTTAAAAATGCAGCCTGCATCTCATCTAACCTACTATTCTTCCCCTTATAAATATGATGATATTTATAATCAGATCCATAGTTGCTTAATGCTCTAATTTTATCAGCTAATTCTTTCTTACTTGTCACAGTAGCCCCTGCATCACCAAGTGCTCCAAGATTTTTTCCTGGATAAAAACTGAATCCGGCTGCATCACCAAAAGAACCAACTTTCTTACCTTTATACGTTGCTCCATGTGCCTGTGCACAGTCCTCAACAATATAGAGATTGTACTTTTTGGCAATTTTCAAGATTGAATCCATATCGCAGGATTGACCATAAAGATGTACTGGCATAACAGCCTTTGTTTTACAAGAAATCTTCTTTTCAATGAGATCTGGGTTCATATTAAATGTATTAATATCTGGCTCTACAAATACAGGCGTTGCACCGACATAACTAACTGCGAGTGCTGTAGCGATATATGTATTAGAAGGAACTAGTACTTCATCCCCCTTACCAACACCAAGTGCTTTTAAAGCAAGCATAAGTGCATCTAAACCATTACCGGTTCCAACACAATAATCGATTCCACAATACTCGGCAAATTTTTTTTCAAAAGTTTGGTCTTCACTTCCCTCTATATACCAAGATCTAGACAATACACGATCAAAAGCCTCTCTCAGCTCATAATTCAGTTCTTTCTCCATTGGAAGAAACGAAACGAAAGGTATTTTCATAACCTTATTCTCCATCTAACGCCGTAATTTTTCCACATTTTTTCACATGTTCAAGGAACTCATCATAGTTACGTATATAATCTGACTCATCATATAAATCAGAAGCTAAAACCATCAATACTGCGTCCGGAGAAAACTCAAACATTTCTCTCCACATAGCATTAGGGACATAAAGTCCCTCATATGGTTTTTCTAGTGGTATAACCTTCTTTTCTTTTCCGTTATCTAGTCGTATCTTACAACTTCCGTGAATACAGACAAGTATCTGTTGGAGTGATTTATGTGCATGAAACCCTCTTGTGACATTTGATACTGTATCATACATATAATAAACACGCCTAATGCTAAACGGAATATCCTTAAATTCCTCTAATGCCACGAGCTGCCCTCTATCGTCTCCATGTGGTTGAAAAACATACTTTATAACTCGCATCATAAATACTCCTTTAGAATTTATAATAATAAGCAACTCAAACTTCCTATATTAAAATAGGAAGTTCATGTATAAATTTAAAATAATATATTAAAATAAATTTACATTGCATAAAAATACAAGTACGCCAAAGTCCTTGAAAATTTTTTATCTTTTGGCTTTCTATTCTTTTGCATTCTTTTCTTCAATTATCATCATTCTTGTCATTATAAAAAACTTTCTTATATCATTCCTATATAAACTAGAAAACAAGCCAATCGCCAAAAAAGCCATTATAATTCCCCAAACTATCATCTCATATAGAAATAATCTCCATATAACAAAATATACCACAGTTCCTATAGTGACTATAACAAATCTTTTATAAATCACAATTTTATGAATTTTTAAAAGAACTATTAAGCATATAATATCTGCAAACAAATATCCTATTAATGTTCCTATAGCAGCTCCTTCAATTCCAATTTGAGGTATCAATGAAAAGTTAAGTACAATATTTGCAACTGCACCAAATGACAAAATAAGAACATTTGGCCATGATTTTTTCATAATTATAAATTGATTTCCTGCAACTTGAAAAAGCATTTGTAATAACGGAGCAAGAAAAAGATATGGAGCAATTATATATCCTGCTAAATATTCATCTGTAAATACAGACTTATATATCAAATAGGAAAATGCACATATTAAAACAAATACTGAAAATGAAATAATTCCTAAATATTCAAATATTCTGGAATTATTTTCCACCTGTCTTTCTTCTTTCATCGTAGAAAACGAAAAATATAACCATCCACCAGTAAATGCTGTATAAATCAAGTTGCTCACCTGACCTAGTTTGGAAGCAATAGCATAAAGTCCTACATCTTGAGTGCCTAATAAGTGTTGTATTATCAATCGATCTGCCGAATTATATATCCAATATACAAGAAAACTGGGCATTAATGGAACTGCAATTTTTAATAATGGTTTTATAAAATTCCAGTTAATATTACAGAAAGAAAACCATATTTTATTTCGACAAACAAAAAAAACTTCTATCATAATTGAAGTAATCAGGCTTGCTAAAGGCAAGGCTATAGCATAAAATCCAGATAATAACAACGGAATTGCTATGAAATATGCTATAATAGGTGATATTGTATTTACTAAAATAAAAATTATACTTTCATTTTTTATTTTAGTTGGTGCGGCAACTATATTATTCGTAGAACCTATCAATACAGAAAATGCAGCTAAATATACAAGATATCTATATTGAATATTATTATAAATCACGGTTGCTAGAATCTCATTAAATCCAATAATAAATACAAAAACGATTATACTAGTTATCGAAGTAATCAAAAGAGCGGTAGAGCATATCTGTTTCCGATATTTTTCATCTTCTCTATCAAAAAACAACCGAAACATAGCATCATACATACCGAAAACTGACGTTGCTTGTCCAACTGATATTAAAGTCGTACTTAAATCATTAAGACCATAATAACTTGAATCAGGCATCATTCGAGTTATTATAGGAAGCATAATAAAAGGAATCATTTTTCCAATAATACTTCCAAATCCATATATAAAAATATTATCAATGAAAATCTTAAATTTTTTCATCCTTATATTTCCTGTTCAATCTCTTTCAAAAATTTCATTGCATATTGATCAATCATCTCTAAATATTGAAGAGACCTTGTTGCATCATCTATTATCGCTTTTTTATAATACTGTCTTATTCTCTTACTGAAAAATTTTTGTCTAATTACCAGAAAATGATTAGTAGGTAAAAAAAAGGCAATCCAACGATTTCCATTAATCATCTGTTTTCTAAGCCACGCAAGATACTTATAAAACCAATTTTTTTCATTAAAATAATATGTACATAATTTTTCTAAGTCTTTTTTTGCTGCAGATTTAATAATCAAATTATTTGTATGCGATATAGAATTTGGATTAATCCTATATATCACATATGTATAATCCAAATATTTCATCTTAATTTTATATTTTTTAAAAAGTTGATATATCATTGGTTGATCTTCTATCAGCTTAAATTGATACACAAAATCTAATATCTCTTTGTCTAATAATTCCTTTCGAAAAACTGTCGATGGTGCTTCTGTCAAACAGCCAGTAATTGTAAATGCCCGTCGCATAAACCATGGACACAGTCCATTAGATATATTAGTTTTATATTTATTATAATCTTTTTCAATATGATAACCGGATTCATAATTATCATAAAACGCCAAACAAGGTGCCGTGACTAACTCATATTGACTAAGCTCTTTAATAACTTTTTTTAAACTCCTAAAACCGTATACATCGTCTCCAGCAAGCCAAAAAAAACGATCCGTTTTTAAATGTTTAAATGCATTCACAATATTTTTGCAAGTTCCTCTATTTTTACTATCTCCTAAAATAGACATCTCTGCAAAAAGTCCTCTATTTTTCTCTAACCATTTTTTGCATAAAGGCACCGTCTTATCTGATGACCCATCGTCAGAAATAATTATTGCAACCTTAATTCCTTTAAAATGATTATAAATCTGATATTTAATACTTTCCAAATGTAAGATTATAAACTGCTCATGATTATAAGTACACGTTATAAATGTAAACACAAAATTTTTAATACCACCTTTCTATAATAAGAATATATACCGATACTCAAATTCTAAAATATATCTGCACATTTTCTCCTAGAATACACGTGTCGAGTATCTTGCTTTACTTCTATCATCAACATGCAGGATAAAATAATAGTAAGTGGAGTTTTTGCCAAAAAAGGCTCTTTCATTTCTCCAATTATTATGACAACTAAAAAGAGTCGATAAATCCATTTACTATTTCTTGATTTTACCTTATTAATTAATGAAAGATAAAAACTATAAATCAAGCTATAGTATAATAAACATCCCAAAACTCCTATTGATGTATATAACTGTATATATCCTGCATCATGGCTAATTATCAATCCGGACTTTGTTATTCCTCTTCTAAGTCCTGTACCCAAAAAAGTCTCAATTGTAAGCGGCGGGATGTTCATATTTCTAATGGCATTTATAGTATTATCTTTACCAAACAAATCCCCTATCTCAGTAACCCATTGTACCCATCTCTGAAGCCCCCATGAATCAGGTGATATGTATATGTAAATGAGAACTGATATGAAAATAATCACACCACCTAGCACTATATAATATATTGTCTTATCTAATCTTCGAATCATATCTGCTATTACTATAAGTAATACAGCTCCACCGAAATATAGACCCGTTCTACCCATAAACAGAAGTGCAGATATAATGACCATCCACCCGATAATAATATTCTTCTTTTCCTTTTTTTCGTCCATATGATAGTAAAGATATATACCGCATATCAATCCTGCAAAAAGCACCATAGATCCTGCCGCTCCAGAAAGATCCACACCGATTGAACGCACGCCGCTATACACACCTTCATATAATCGGCCATCTCCATATGAGAAGTGCTCGAAAACATACATCCTTACTGGAAGACTCGCTCGTCCAATAATTGTAATCGCCGCCTGAAGCAAAATCACTCTCCACTGACAGCAAATAAATTCATCGACAGTCTCAAACATCCGCATCAAAAGAACTGGAAACCAAATCATATCAAGGAACAGAAACAACGGCTCTTTGATATTATATATTCCATCTGGCAATGAAGCATGTCCACCAAACCTTAGATTCAAAACAAACATCGCATATAGAAATAATATGCCTATTGCAGTCGTAACTAAATAGATATTTTTTAATATTCTTATTCTAATACCAGTGTGAATAAACAAAATAAATAACAACACAAACGCTATTTTTCGTAGAGATATAATTCCTACAATTGGAACATTAAACTCCATACCAAAAAGTAAAAGAAATTGCAGATATTTATTATTTTTTTTTAATTTCATCTACATTTCCATCCATTCCTCATTCAATCTAGCTTCATATTGCCCACCGTTTATGTATCCCTCTCAATATGACCTTTCCATCCCAATGTTGGTTCGAATTTCAAAAAATCTCCCCATATAATATCAGATACTTTCTTTTTATTAAAATCTATTTTATTCGATTTCAATATAATGTCTTCTGGATTCGTATTACCAATGGAATATAAATGTTTTTCATTTTTAATAACACATTGTAATGTTGGAATCTTGCGTGGTTCAAACCCCATTAACTCACATACTACATAATCAAGATAGATTGGATTTTGACTTGCAATAATCATTCCAACCTCCTTGGGAGATGGAGCAACAGGTCCCTCTTTTTCACCCGAAATAATCATATCCGCAACATTCAGAATTTTTCTTTGTTCTGTCTTCTGCATTTTTCCTTCTTTATCTGCATATAAAACAATCTTATTTAAATCAGTTATTGTACGACTGATAGTATGATTTCCATACCAACTTCCTTCTGAATAATTACTTTTCTTCCGAAGTAATCTACAGACCGATACACCTATATCAAAAAATCTTGAATATCTATAATTATGTTCACTTATCGCCATATTTTTTTTATCAAGCAAAATTCCTTCTATCTTTTGTACCGATGAATATTTCCTATACTCATCCCCTCCGTGAGCAGAATCTCCTTCTGTATGATGCGGCAAATACTCTTTTCTAACATTGATACCCACAAAATTCTTTAAAGCCGCTGTGAAGCCCGCTTTTCTATGAGTTTTAGGTTTTGGCATGTTAATTATCACATCTGCATTTAACACAGTTTTTGAAATAAAATATTCTTGAACAGCTCCATTATGATGTTGTGGAAGAATTCTTGGATCATAGCTGGTAACACGTAAACGTTGAGAAGTGTTCTCATCAATCCCATAAAATTCACTATTGATCCCCAGATCCACCACACATCCTATAGAACTATCAATTATTTTTTCCTCTCTGATCCCTTTTCTCTGTGTTGAAATCAATCCTCTAAAATCCACAAGTGAAATGTCAATATCTTTTTTTTGATAATACCGTATCATATCATCATATCCGCTGTCTTTACACAGCTTCGTAAAATCACATGACTGCATCGGTGCATCCCCGATTACAATTTTTCCTGTTCCATTTAAAGCAATGCATATATAATCAACAATAGCTGCAACCACACTCGGCTGTGTATAAAGGCATAAAGTCCCCCCTGTATTATTATGATTGATGTCCATCACCATATTCGGTTTGATTAAAACATTATCTCCCTGGTGTATGATATCACCTAATGGATTCCAATTTTTGCTGCCATACTGATCAACATCTAATTCAAGCATATACAAGGTATTTCGAACAGCATCGTAAATCTCATTGCTTTTTTTAGATATTTCCGAAAATGGATATTCCGGGTAAAACTGAGATGGACGAAATAGTGTACTTGAATCTGGATACGTTATTTTTTTTACATGACTGATTGTAACTATATTACTATTTATCAATGCCTATTCCTCTTCTTTCAGATTTCTGATATTGTATAAATAAATTTCCCAGATGGAGAGGGTTCGATATTTTGTTCATAGAAAAATTCTACATTACAATCTTCTCCCATAACAAGTTGTATACACTTTTCAATTTCTACAATATCTTCCTTATTTTTTTCTACATCTCTACTCACTATATGTATCTCTATTCTATTAAAACTTTTCTGAACTACTTGAAATTTTTTAATCCATTCCTTTCCATAGAATAGATGTGTAAAATACTCTCCATCCACTTTCTTTCCAGATGCAGTTTTGAATATATTGACAGTTCTTCCTGTCACATTCTTCAAAGTCGTAGTATGTCTTTTACATGAACAGTTTATATTTTCTCCAAGAGTCCCCATATCCCCAATCTGATATCTAATGATTGGCATTGCACGATCTAATAAATTTGTAACGATAATTTGGCCCTCTTCTCCCTTTTCAGTCTGTTCATAATTATCATCTAATATTTCTACATAATTGGAGAACATATTTATATGTAAGGTTCCCTCTTCTTTGCAGCCAATAGCAATCCCTCCTACTTCCCTTGAACCATATTGGTTGCAAACAGGACAGTGAAAAACTTTTTCAATATACTCTTTCCAATCACTATATAAAGTTCCTGCGCTTACGATTATTCCTGTTGGTGAAAAAATGTTTATTCGATTTCGTTCAATATATTGAGCTATTTCATAAATAGACTGTACATATGCTCGGATAACCTTTGGTTTCCATGTATTAATAATCTCGACACATTTTTTGAAATCGTTTTCATCCATTGAAAATGAGTTAATCATCCTGTATCTCAGGGCATATTTGCCCACAAGTGCTTTTATTCCTTGGCTGCCTTGTATTATATCTCTTTCTGAGCCCCATATTATTAAATACTTATCTCCTAAATCATATCCTGCATATGTCATAAAATATGCTGAATCGTCGAATTGTAAGCGTCTCTTGTCCTGTCGAAAGGCTACCGGCTCACCCGTAGACCCCCCCGATGTGTTGATATAGTAAGGAGTCTGTTCGTCACTATATAGCAGGCTGCCCTTTGTTCGAATAATATCCTTTGTGAGAATAGGAAATTGTATTATATCTTGTTCTACAGTTTCTTCGCTCAGATGAATATCCTTGGCTAATTCTTTATAAAACGGAACATGATTCAATGCGTACAAAAGTGTTTCATACAATAAATGATTTCTTTCCTTGATATTATGATCATAGTTTTTGAATGTTTTTTTTATCCTATCTTCATATATATTTTTATACGACAGTCCCCTCCCTTGTATCATTCTAACTATAGGAATTGTTCCATATTTGCATATTCCCTTAATTATGTCCATATTTTTCACCACCACACATATTAATACCTTTGGCATAGTTAATATTTCTGTATTCACTATGTTCTGTTTATAATCAGTATCTATATAACTGTCCCTAGATTTTCATGTCCTTGCCTTCTTTGTATATCTCACGGGCATACATTAAATAATCATCCACGATTTTATCTTCGGAGTATATTTCGGTAATCTTTCTTGCTTCCTGCATTATTTTCATTCTCATCTCCTTGTTATTTATTAATTCTAAAATCCGATCCGCCATAATTACATCATTACTAACTGGAACGAGATATCCGTTATATCCGTCCTGAATCAAATCAGAAGGTCCAAATCTGCAATCTGTTGCCACACAAGCTAATCCTCCCGCCATGGCTTCTATGAGTGCATTAGGCATCCCTTCTGCCTTACTGGAGAAAACAAAGATATCGTACTTATTTAATTCTTCTGAAATATTGGTCACAAATCCTTCAAATATAATATTGTCTTTTACATTCAGCATTTCTGCCAATGTGATCAGCGCAGTTTTCCTCGGCCCTTCTCCATAGATATGTAGTTTTACTTCTGGCTTATTACGCAAAATCCTAGCCATAGCTTTAATGACTGTCTCAAAATCTTTATCCTCATGCAATCTCCCTACCGAACATATATCCATCTGATCTATGTTTGCTTCATGTATGCCACAATTATCAGGTGCGATATTCCCTATGACTACACTTTTTCGTTTTAACCATTCCGGATAACAATCTCTGGCTCCTTTTGTTTGAAACACAAAACCGTCGCACATACGTAAAAAAGGATTAACAATCGCCCTATAATGCCACGGAATATTTCCAGGATTTGTTCTCTGAGAACCAATGATTTTGCAGCTATGTCCCAATCCAATATTTGCTATGATAGCGAATGGCAAGGTAGTTATTATATAGCAGAATACCACATCCGGATGATTGTTTTTAATATACTTTCGAATCGCCAAAATCTGAACTAGTTTCCGAACCTGTTTGCCCTTAATATCTCCATAACAAAAATCATGAATGCTAACCCTTTCATCAATATCGTAGGATATATTTGTACTATCAAATAGGAGTAGGATATCAACGCTCACTCCCTTATTAACAAAAGCGTTTGATAATCTTGATACCATCCTCTCTGCGCCACCGCCTCTTAAACTGAAGATAACAAATGCAATTTTCATACCAGCACTCTTTCCCCTTCTGTCTCTTGCAGCAAGAAGACAATCTTTGTTTTCTACTTGACCGCAATATCAAAAATGACATTGTGGCAATGTTCTTCCTAGATGCCCATTGTACATCCATGTCGTTTACAGCTTCTCCCTGTACCAGTCAATAGCCGCCTTTATTCCTCTTTCAAATGACCATTCCGGATCGTATCCAAGCATTTCCTTTGCTTTTGATATATCTGCATTAGAATGCTTAATATCCCCCGCCCGATCTGGTCCAAAGTTCGGTTCAAGGTGTTTGCTTTCTTTGTCCTTGATTCCCAATGCATCTACTAACCCGTAATAGATGTCCAGTAAATATTCTCTGCCCCCATATGCAATGTTATAGGCTTCGCCTGCAGCTTTATGTTCCGCAAGACATGCCTTCAAATTTGCCTCAATCACATTCTCTATATATGTGAAGTCCCGGCTCTGCTTACCATCTCCATTTATGGTTGGAGTTTCTCCGTTTATAAGCTGCTTGATAAACTTTGGAATAACTGCAGCATATGCTCCATCGGGGTCTTGCCGACGTCCAAATACATTAAAATACCGCAATCCATATGTATCTAATCCATAGTGTTTTGTGTATTGCTTTGCCCATTCTTCATCGGTCCGTTTACTTACTGCATAAGGAGACAGCAGATTCCCCTCTCGTCCCTCTCTCTTGGGGAGGTTCGGCTCATCGCCGTAAACACTGGAGCTTGACGCATAAACAAATTTCTTCACACCATTTTGTCTTGACGCCTCCAGCATATTCAATGTTCCTGTAATATTATTGGCGCAATAAAAAAGCGGCATTTCAATCGATCTCGGCACCGATCCCCATGCTGCTTGATTTAATACATAATTCACACCTCTGCACGCATCCATGCATGTTTGAAAGTCTTTGATGTCGCCTTTCATAAATTCATAATTCGGATTATCGAAAAATAAATCTACATTCTCCTGCTTTCCTGTGGACAGGTCATCCAGACATCTGACCTTATATCCAAGATTGAGAACAGCTTCACAAAGGTTAGAACCAATGAATCCTGCTCCTCCGGTTACAAGGAAAAGGCTATTGTCAGGAAATTTCAGATTACTATAACTCATTTTATAATCTCCAATACTCATATCCAGTAGTTTCGTACTCTTTACGGTTTAAAACACCCTTAATATCAAGCAGAACTTTCTTTCCTCTGCCAAACAGCTTATCGATACTGTCCATTTGCAAATTCTCAAATTCTTTGTGGGCTACTGCAAGGATAACTGCATCCATATCTTTGATACAACTGATCTCTGTAAATTCCACGCCATAAAGCTTCTTTGCCTCTTCCGCATCAGCTTCAGGGTCTGCAATCACCGGATCAATACCGTATTCTTTCAGTTCATGAACAATATCAATGATCTTCGTATTTCTTGTATCCGGGCAATTTTCTTTGAATGTAAAACCTAAAATTGCAATTTTAGCATTTCTCACAGCCTTATCGACCTTAATCAGGTTCTTCACACAATTTTCGGCTACATATTTCCCCATATCATCATTAATACGGCGGCCAGAAAGGATAATCTGACTGTGATAACCGAGTTCTTCTGCTTTATAGGTTAAATAATATGGATCAACACCGATACAATGGCCGCCGACAAGTCCCGGATAGAAGTTTAAAAAATTCCATTTAGTACCTGCAGCGTTAAGTACTGCCTGCGTATCAATCCCCATTTTATTAAATATTATGGATAATTCATTCATGAAAGCTATATTGATATCACGCTGGGAGTTTTCTATAACCTTGGCTGCTTCTGCG
Organism: Schaedlerella arabinosiphila; assembly: GCF_003885045.1. Lineage (GTDB taxonomy): Bacteria > Bacillota > Clostridia > Lachnospirales > Lachnospiraceae > Schaedlerella > Schaedlerella arabinosiphila. The sequence continues at coordinate 2,638,655 of NZ_RHJS01000002.1, forward strand.
ACCTTGATGCTCTCTGCCCTGTGTACGCCTGCTTCAACAACGAGCTCATATACTTTTGCAACCGTATCCAGCGTTTCTTCATCCATACCAGACACAATCTTTTTTATTGTTTCAAGCCTATGTATCCTGTCGCCAGGATTGATACGCTCCGGGCTATATCCAATTTTAAAATCCACACCACATTTTAGACCTGATTCCTTTTCCAAAATCGGCACGCATACTTCTTCCGTAACACCTGGATAAACTGTACTTTCAAATACAACCACAGATCCTTTTACGAGATTCCTCCCAAGAATAGACGATGCTCCTTTTACTGGGGAGAGATCCGGTGTGTGATCCTCGTTGACCGGTGTCGGAACCGCTACAATATGGAATTTTGCCTCACGAAGCTCCGATTCATTTGATGTGAAATGGACCGTCGTATTTTGTATCGCCTCATCTCCAACTTCTTTTGTGGGATCAACACCACTTTTATATAAATCAATCTTTGCCGTATTTAAGTCAAAACCAATAACCTCTATTTTCTTTGCAAAAGCAACTGCTATAGGCATTCCAACATATCCGAGTCCAATTAATGACAGCTTTTCTTCACGATTTACAATTTTTTCATACAATCCCATACCCTTATGCTCCTTTAGTTTTGTCAAAATATATTTGCTGCTTTTGACATCAAATTTTATAATATGTACAGCTTTTCTTGATTTCGGTCATATATTTATCAATTACAATTTTACGGTCAAATTCTTGAACCATCTTCTTCCGACCTGCTCTCCCCATCTCCACTTTTTCTTCCTGTGATAATGATAAAAATTTCTCCACCGCTCTTATCAAGCTGTCTGTATTCTTTGGTTCAAAAGGTATTCCCGTTATATCCGGTTCAAAAGTTTCAATGCAGCCATGCACATTCGTAGCGATTACAGGTCTTCCTGTAGATGCAGCTTCCAGCAGAACATTACTCATCCCCTCATGATATGACGCATGAATCATCGCATGACTGTCAGCCACAAAGGAATGTATATCTTTCTGGAATCCCAGATACTCTATTATTCCTTTCTTCTGCAGCCCTTTTACCTTATTCTCATATTCCTCATCAAAATCACCGATAAGGCGGAAGACAACCTTCGGATGCCTTTCCTTTATCTCACTCGCTGCATTCAGCAGCTCATCAATTCCTTTGTCCCTCATAATTCGGCCTATTGTAGTGAATACAATTTTTTTATCACTTTCCGGATACGGTTCATAGCCATGCTGATCTGTATTTACTCCGGAACCTGGAAGTATATCTATCTTAGTGTTATTTACAGCCTTGTGTCTGAACATATATTTGAAATTCTCTTCATTTTGGAAAAAAATCCTTTGTGCTTTCCTCAATCCCATTCTATAAAGCAGCAGTGTTAATACCTGCAATGCTCCTCCATTCTGAATTGATGTTCCCAACCCGGTTATATTGGCTATATATGGTATCCCCATCATTCCACATAAGCAGCCTCCATATATATTAGGTTTTATCGTATATGTCAGAACCACATCCGGCCTGATTTTTCTAATTAACCACCGATAATAATTCAGCAATATTAAATCATGAATCGGATTCGTTCCTCTGCGCTCCATATATTTATTATGGATAACCACTATACCGATATTTTTCAGTTCCTGTGTAAATTCATCTTTCGGAACTGATACATATACCTTGTACTTCTCTGCCATCATGGCTTCGAGTAATTCCTTCCGGAATTTATAAAGTCCAAGCTGGTGATTTGTCAAAATAAGTATCTTCATACGTCATCAATGCCTAACTGCTTTTCCTTGCTGGAATTCCTATGTATGTCCCCGGTTCTATTATATCTTTAACCACTACTGCTCCTGCTCCGATCATGCAGCCGCTGCAGATTTTAATGTTATTATTTACAGATACCCCTGCCCCAATCCAACTTCCCTCTCCAACGAACACACCTCCGCACAGGTGAGAACCTACAGCAACATGGCTATATGGACCCACAATACAATCATGATCTATGGAACTGGATGTATTGACTATGGTTCCTTCACCGACAGACGTACCCGGATTGATGACTGCTCCTGCCATTATTACTGTACCGGCACCAATCTCCACATCCCTGCTCACAATTGCTTCCGGATGAACTAATGTAGCAATATTCCCCCCGGAAGATTTTATCCGTTCCTGTATCCTCTGACGAACTTTACAGTTGCCTATACTAATAAAAAAATCAGTAGTACTATCTACAAACTTCCTGAAATCATCTTCCACTCCAATAACTCTATGTCCGCCGCATCCCGTCAGTTCTTTATTGTCGTCCAAAAATAATATAGTATCATACCTCGTCAGTTCCGCAATCTCAGCACACACTTTACCATGTCCAGAGGCTCCAACAAAAAAGATTCTCATTCCGTCCTCCCATTTTTGTACAATATCACATCTGCTATTTTATTGTGTTTCTATTATTCATTCGTGATTCCCCATAAACAGTTCCATTGTCGCTGATGTTTTCGAGTTGATTCCTGTTCTGCAGAATACAACTGCAATTGTCTTCAATATGATTCTGAAATCCCTAAAAAATGTAATCTTCTCTATGTACTTTACATCCTCCTCTAGTTTCTCATTCCAGGATAAATTATTCCGTCCCGATATCTGTGCCAAACCGGTAAGTCCCGGCCGGACATCATGACGAGTTTTCTGTCGCTCATCATATCTTGGCAAATATTCTACGAGTAATGGTCTGGGACCTACGATTGCCATATCGCCCTTTATTATATTTATTAATTCAGGAAGTTCATCCAAGGACGTACTTCTGAGCACTTTTCCAAAACTCGTCAGTCTTTTTTCATCTGGGAGCAGCTCGCCATCCTCTCCCCTCTGGTCAGTCATCGTACGATATTTAAAAATGGTAAAAATTTTTCCATTCAATCCTGGACGCGGCTGCCTGAATAGTAACGGACTTCCAAGTTTAACCCTTACCATTACAGCCACAATCGCCATAACAGGGCTGAGCAGTATGAATGCCAGTAATGCCAATATTAAATCAAGAGGTCTTTTGATGGCTGCTTCATATATTCCATAAGGAATATGAGTGGATGTTTTTCTTGCTTTTTCCTGTTTTTTATCTGTAGTTCTATATACCGCGGCACGTATGAATACTCCAATAATTGCAGAAATAACAATAATTACTCTTTTTTTCATAGATTCCTCCAGATAAACCTCCAAAATTCCTTTAGAAAAACAGTTTCTTCCTATTTAAAACACCTATGTACAATCTCAATCACCACATCCTGTTCCCCCGCCGTCATCTTATTATCACTGGGCAGGCACAGTCCTCTCTCGAATATATCCGCCCCCACATCCCCATTCACAGCCACAAATGGATTCATCCGGTAAATCGGCTGAAGATGCATCGGCTTCCAGATCGGCCGTCCTTCAGCGTTATACTTGGCCAGTGTTTCCAGAATTTCCGTCGGGCAGCTCTTTCCGGGCTCGCTTACGTAGAGCACGTCCTTCTCGCTGCGCACCTGGCGGCACATTGCCTCTGAATCAATCAACAGGCAGCTCAGCCAGAAGTTGGGCTCCATGCTGTCCGGCTGGTAGGGATTCATCGTAACAGGCAGCCCCTTCAAGCCTTCTTTATAGCGCATATAGATTGCCTTCTTCTGAGCAATATGCTCTTCCAGGTGCAGCAGCTGCCCCCGGCCGATGCCGCCAATGATATTGCTCATGCGGTAATTGTATCCAAGCTCTTCGTGCTGATACCAGGGAGCGTTTTCACGGCTTTGTGTAGACCACTTGCGGACCTTGTCAGCCGCCGCTTTGTCATCCGTCAGCAGCATTCCTCCGCTGGAGGCTGTGACGATTTTGTTTCCGTTCAGGCTGATCACATTGTAGTCTCCAAAAGTACCGGTCTGAATATGTTTGTAGGTCGCTCCCAGGGATTCGGCCGCATCCTCGATCAATATTGCATGATGCTTTCTGCAGATCTGTGAGATCTGATCCAGCTTGGCCGGGGTGCCGTAGAGGTTTGCGATAATCACGGCCCTCACATCCGGATATAAATCAAACGCTCTTTCCAGGGCGTCCGGATCCATATTCCAGGTATCACGCTCGGAATCAATGAATATCTGCTCGCCTTTTTCGTAGGCTACAGGATTGACTGTTGCGTCAAATGTCATGTCTGAGCAGAATACTCTGTCTCCCGGTCGGATTCCGGCCAGTTTGACCGCCATATGCAGGGCCGCCGTTCCGCTGGAAAGGGCCACCGCATATTGGCAGCCCACTCTCCTGCAGATCTCCTTTTCCAGTTGGTTCAAATTTTCTCCCACTGTGGAAACCCAGTTTGTATCAAAAGCCTCCTGAACGAATTTCTGTTCATCCCCGTGCATTGTGGGTGAAGACAGCCACAATTTTCTTGTAAATGGTTTGATCTCCTTGTACTCCATAGTTTCCATAATCTGCACAATTCCTTATTTATTATTCTATAGTTAATTTATATTTAAAAAATATCATGCCAAATTCATCATGACATACAATAGAGTATTTTCAGAAAAGCAGCAGACACAGGATCTGTATCTCCTCTGAAATATGCTATAGGAATCATGATAGAATTTGGCATGATCTTTCAATTGAATTTAAAATTTCTTAAAATATCCGCCTGCACATCTGTAAAATTTGTACGGCTGCTCTCCTTCGTTTTCTGAAGCAGCCGTATTTTACCGATGAATGAGCAGGTCTTCAATCTGGCAGGATGTATCTCTTCCTGACCCAGATCATGTTTTTGATACAATCTCCAGCCCCACCTGTATCCTCTGTATTCTGCCGAACATCGGAAGTTCCAGATATGCTTTTCGCTTATGCCGGTCGATTTTTTTTATATACCCCTCTTTTCCGGTAAGGGGACCTGACATGACGATCACTTTGGAATTTTCTATAATTCCTTCCGAGATCGGAACTACCTGGTCTTCTCCTCCGAAACTTGTGAGAAATTCAACCTCTTCCTCCGTAAGCGGGACTACGTCATCACCGATTCCAAGGAGTTTTGTAAGGCCCGACACTTGTTTCAGGTTCATAAACAGACGTTCCCATTCTTCAGAATCCAGAAATACATATCCGGGAAACAGGATTTTTTTCAGAGTCCTCCACTCCCCCTTCAAATGTTTTCTTTCTTCATAATATGGGATAAAACAATCCTTTAGGATATTCGTCGAAATATTCTTTTCACACTGCAGCCGGATATTATCCTCCGAACCTGTACGCACCTGTATGACGTACCACATATATAAACTCCTTAAAATTTATTTTTACGAGTATGGTTGCCCCCCCCCTGTGAAAATGGAACAAAGGAGTTTCGTCTGCGAAACTCGCGCCTGCGACGGTCACATTGCGACATCTGCCTTGTATGCCGGAGCGGGGCTGCAACAACAGTCATTTTCCTTATACGCGCAGTGCGCATCCCCAGGAGGATTTTTGTTCTATAGGAAAATTCGGAAATTTTCTTATAGAATAAAAAAATGCGTGCTTCGCCATTCCGTCTTTCTATAGGCGGACTGACACACGCAATATCACAACTGAAACTCCCAAACGCGGCGAAGCGACGATTTGGAAGCTTTAGAATTTTTCTTTTATATACTCACTTATTATAAAATACTCTATCCAATTAGATTTGTCAAGATATTTCAGAATTTGGCATTTCTGGTTATAATCCATTACCAGTCCCCTCCCAGCCATAGAACATACAGACACCGGCTTCCGTCCTCCTGCCGCGAAGCCGCCCAACAGAGTCCGAAAGCCGTCATGATACCTTTTACTTCGTAAGCGTTACCGCATATCCCGACAAAATTTCTGCATACAGCGCCAATTCCGGCTCCCTTACCGCAACCTCAATCCCGCATCCTCCGGAGCTGCCGAATACATTTTCTCCAAATGAGAGGGCGCTGCACTCCCGGAGATCCAGCCTGTATATAGATGTCCCGTCAAATGCTCTGTCCGCAATCCTTGTCACATATGAAGGAACAGAATAAATGTCCATCCATGCGGGCGGAAATGCCAGCAGAACCGACATCGTGCTGTCGAACAGAACTCCGCTGTCACTGACGCAGCCGGAGTTTCCGCTTTCTACGTCAATCCATTCCAGAGACACCAGGTCAGCGAGGGCTCCTTCCTCAATCGTAACTGCGCCTGCAGGAATATATAATTCCAGGATTCCTGCACCGCACCCGGAAAATGCGCCTCTTCGGATTCCGGTGCACTCTGCCGGAAGTGTCAGACATCCATCCGGAATCTCGGCATATTCAGGAAGAAATCCGTAGAGCATTCCCATTTCATCCAGTAAGAAGCAGGAAACCGAAGGCTGCTCCTCCTTATCTCCTTCCCCGGTATCCGGTACTGAAGGGTCTGCTGCCGTCCCGCCTCCGGACGGATTTTCAGGCACTGACGGCTCTACAATCCCTCCTGCGATTGGTCCCTCCGGCTCCGCCGGATCTACAACTGTTCCATCTCCAGAAGGATTCCCCGGGACTGACGGTTCTACTACCGTTCCCCCTTCCGATGGAATATCCGGCACTGTCGGTTCCATTACTGTTCCGTCTCCTGACGGATTCCCTGGCACTGAAGGCTCTACTGCTGTTCCCCCTCCTGACGGGTTTTCCGGTACTGTCGGTTCCATTACTGTTCCGTCTCCTGACGGATTCCCTGGCACTGAAGGCTCTACTACCGTTCCCCCTCCTGATGGATTCTCCGGCACTGTCGGTTCCACTGTCGCTCCCCCTCCTACAGAATTCCCCGGCACTGTCGGCTCTACCAGTGGTCCGTCTCCGGAAGTTTTCCCTGGCACTGAAGGCTCCGCTGCCGCTCCTCCTCCTACAGAGTTCCCTGGCACTGTCGGCTCTACCAAGGTTCCATCTCCCGAAGGACTCCCTGGCACTGACGGTTCCACTGCCGCTCCCCCTCCTACAGAGTTCCCTGGCACTGTCGGTTCTACCAGGGTTCCGTCTCCAGACGGTTTCCCTGGAACAACCGGTTCCACTGCCGCTCCCCCTCCTACAGAGTTCCCTGGCACTGTCGGCTCTACCAGGGTTCCGCCTCCAGAAGGATTCCCCGGTATCACCGGCTCCGCCGCATTGCCGATGCCTGACGGATTTCCCGGTACAACCGGCTCCGCCAATGTACCGCTATCCGAAGGATTTCCAGGCTCACCCGGTTTCCACACGTACTGATTCCCATATGACCTGTCCTTTATACCCGGCTCCTGCTCCACAATATCAGGTATCGCCGGAGGGCAGGTTCCCGCATCCCACACGTTTCCCTCTGATACATCCGGGAGAACCAGCGTCTGTTCCGGCACTGCCCTTTCTGTAAGGCACAGCTTCGGCGCGGAGCGCTCCTCCAAAAGCAGCTTTTTCAAGATCAGATATTCTCCATCCCCCGCGGCTCCGTTACTGCCGTCCGGATTCCATGCATGAATCTTGCTGCCGACGATATCCACATTTCTGAACTGCTCCTCTCCCATACGGTTCTCCGGCATGCTTGAAAACACCTGGCTTATAAGCAAAGCAACTCCAAGCAGAATTACCAGAATCCCTTCTGCCGCCTGCTTCGTAAGCAGCCATCCGGCTCCGCCGGATTCTGTCCTGATTGTCTCTTCCATCAATAGGTCACCTGTCCTTTCTCATAATCAAAAACCGACACTTTCCACTAACATTTCCATTGTACACCCAAAAAAAGGAATGCCGCAATTCAATGCAACATTCCTTTGCAACTTTTTCTGTTACAACTCACAGCCTGACCGGCCGTAAATTGTAATACATCCATCCCATTGCACAATTGCCTGACGGCAAGGTGCCGTAGATGCCTGTAGCCGTTGTTTTTTCTCATTTTCCAACCGCCTGCGCCCTCCGTTTGGGCTCTGCCTTTTTCACATCGTCAATCATATACACCTGACGGTGCGTATTCTCCGGCTGTCCCGGCTGGTTTTGATCTGTTTTGGACTCTGCGTTTCCCTGGTTTACGTCCATATCCGCAATTCCCCGGTTCAGGAACGCGTCGGGGAGATTGGAGCTGGTATCCTGGAAATCCTTTTTCCACTCGGACTGGATCTTTTTGTCCCGGATGATATCTGCCTTGCGCAGGTTGTACGTGGGCACTAGCTTCTTCACGATCTTCTTCATATGGTCTGTCTCCGCATAGGCGGACTGATACAATTCCTCCAGATCCTTCAAAAACTCCTCTTCGTTCATTTCAATCGGACGTCCGATATGAATCCGTTCATTTTCCGTACTGCGCAGTCCTTCCTCTTCCATGAGCAGCTCTTCGTACAGCTTCTCACCCGGACGGAGTCCGGTATACTTAATCTCAATATCCACACCCGCTTCAAAACCAGACAGTTGGATCAGGTTCTTTGCCAGATCCGCGATCTTCACAGGCTGTCCCATGTCCAGCACAAAGATCTCGCCGCCGTCCGCGCTGGCGCCTGCCTGGAGCACCAGAGATACCGCCTCGGGAATCGTCATAAAGTAACGGACAATATCCGGGTGGGTCACGGTGACAGGACCGCCTGCCGCAATCTGCTTTTTAAAGAGCGGAATGACGCTCCCGTTGCTCCCAAGCACATTTCCAAAGCGAACCGCCACATATTCCGTGTCGGAGCGGTTGTTGAACACCTGAATGATCATTTCACAGATCCGTTTGGAGGCTCCCATAATATTGGTGGGATTGACCGCTTTGTCCGTAGAGATCAGCACGAACTTCTTGGCGCCGTATTTATCCGCAGCCAGTGCAACCTTGTATGTACCGAATACATTGTTTTTGATCGCTTCGTTGGGGCTGTCCTCCATCAGAGGCACATGCTTATGCGCCGCCGCATGATATACGATATCCGGCCTGTAGCGTGAAAACACGCTGTTGACCTTGCGTCCGTTGCGCACGGAGCCGATCAGCACCACCAGATCCAGATACGGGTATTTCCGCTTCAATTCCTGCTGGATATCGTATGCATTGTTTTCATAAATGTCAAATATAATCAACTGTCTCGGACCGTTCGCCGCAATCTGCCGGCAGAGCTCGCTTCCGATGCTTCCGCCGCCTCCGGTCACCAGCACCACTTTGTCCGATACATAGCGTCCGATCTTTTTCGTCATGACCCGGATGGGCTCCCGGCCCAGCAGATCCTCAATCTCTACATTGCGCAGCTTGGATACACTCACCTCGCCCTTCACAAGCTGGTATACCCCCGGCAGGATCTTAAACTCACAGTTGGGCACATTCTGGCAGATCGACAGGATCTTACGCTGCTCCTTTTTGCTTGCGCTTGGAATGGCCATAATGATCTCGTTGATCGCGTATTTCTGGGCGTAGTCCAGGATTCGATCCCGGCCGCCCACGACCCGGATACCATGGATATAGGTGCCGTGCTTTCTTGTATCGTCATCAATGATACAGCAGATATTGGCGTCAAGCTCCTTGCTCATCTCCAGTTCCCGCATGACTACATTGCATGCCTCCCCGGCGCCGATGATCATGGTATTGCGCATATGGCTCCCGTGAACCTGCCCCCGGTACAAAAGCTTGATCAGCCGGTAGGAAAACCGGGTTGCACAGGTCAGCAAAAACAGGGCGGTTCCGTACAGCAGGAAATAGCTCCTGAAAATTTTCTTATATGTGAAAAAGTAATACAGCGCGTTGAATGTCGTGGAAGCCAGACACCCTTCCAGTATATACACCAGCTCCTTCATGCTTGCAAACCGCCACAGGCTGGAATAGAGACGCACCCCCGCGAAGATCAGCACGGTAACCACCGTATTAAGCGGGATCATGTCCACCACAGAATTCATATACGGAAAATCCACATTGGCCAGATCATTGAACCTGAGCCAGAGCGCAAGATAGGAACTCAGATTAATACATGCAATATCCAGCGCTACGAAGAACAGCTTGGACATAAGAGAAAACATCTGCTTCTCCTTCACTCCATCTACTATACGCTTCATACCTATATCCTCCCTTATGCCTTTTTAAAAATGACCCATTTACTGAACAGATAGTTCACGATGATCACAAAGATCCCTGCAATGATCTTGATGATCGAATCGGAATACCCCATCATGTCCACCAAAACAAGAAGCATGAGCGTCTCTGCCGCGCCGGAAAAAACACGCGCCGCCACAAACTGCCAGATTTCTTTTAGAAGTGTCCTCCTGCTCCAATCCAGGGAAGCGAACACAAACACCTTATTTACCAGATAGGCAAATATCACCGAAAAAATCCATGCTATGACATTACTTACAAGATAATGGATCGAAAATATTTTCGTACAGGCAAAATATATCGCATAGTTTACTACGGTTGTCAGAACACCGCAGATGATATACACGATCGGTTCTTTATACTGCATCAGCAGCCGCTGCATAAGCTTTTTCATTCTGATCACCCAATCTCCCGGACTTTCTGGAGAGCCGCCTCCACGACCTTGTCCATATCATAATACTGGTAATTGCCCAGCCGTCCTCCGAAGATCACATTCCCTTCTGCCTCTGCAAGCTTTTTATATTCCTCGTACAGCCTGCTGTTTTTCGCGTCATTGACCGGATAGTAGGGCTCCATCCCCACCTTCCACTCCGAGGAATATTCTCTGGAGATGACCGTCTTCTCCTGGGTTCCAAATTCAAAGTGCTTATGTTCAATGATTCTCGTAAAGGGAACTTCCTTTTCCGTATAGTTTACCACCGCGTTGCCCTGATAGTTATCACAGTCCAGCACCTCTGTCTCAAACCGTACGGAACGATACTGCAGTGCTCCCAGCCGGTAGCCGAAATATTCGTCGATCATTCCCGTAAAGATGATCTTCTTTGCAATGTCCGGGTGCTCCTTCTTATACGCGAAATAATCCGTATTCGTCCGAACCTCGATCCCCTCCAGCATCCGCTCCACAACAGCCGTATATCCGCCGATGGGAATCCCCTGATAACGGTCATTGAAGTAGTTATTGTCATAGGTGAACCGAACCGGCAGGCGCCGGATGATAAAGGCCGGAAGGTCCCTGCAGTCCCTTCCCCACTGCTTTTCCGTATATCCTTTCACCAGCTTTTCAAAGACGTCCCTGCCCACCAGGGAAAGGCACTGCTCCTCCAGGTTTCCTGGCTCTCCGATGCCTGCCTCCTGAACCTGCTTCGCGATCATATCCCGGGCCTCCTTCGGCGTGCGGATTCCCCACATCCTGCTGAAGGTATTCATATTGAAAGGCAGGTTGTACAGCTCATCTTTGTACACCGCCACCGGCGAATTGATATAATGGTTGAACTCCGCAAACTGGTTCATATAGTCCCAGACCTGCCTGTTGGATGTATGGAAAATATGCGCGCCGTATTTGTGCACATGGATTCCCTCCATATCCTCACAGTAAATATTTCCTGCGATGTGGTTCCGCCGGTCGATGACCAGGCAGCTTTTTCCCCTTTTATGCAGTTCATGTGCCATAACCGCACCATACAGCCCTGCCCCTACGATCAGATAATCATATTTCATAGCTTATCTCCATATTTTGTAAAATTAAGATGCATCCATACATCCTTTGCCCAATATATTGTATTCCTTAAACTCCATTTTAACCTTTATGCAATACTTTTGTCAATATTTGTTCACACTTTAACAAAACTTGCTATCTTTATCTGACTGGAAATAGTAACAGCTTTATTCGATTTCCATAGAAATTCCTGTCAAAAATTGCGAGCTTCCGTCTTCCAGAATCGCATATACATCAATCCGGTAATTCTCCTTCCTGTAACCAAAGCTGGCAATATTGATATCCATCGTATAATCCCCTTCCGGATTTTGCGCAGCCTGCATCCACTGGAGGTCTTCCTGACCCGGCAATGTCCATACGGCAACATTCATCCCCATAATTTTTTGATCCACATTTTTGATATCCGTAATCACCAGCGGCAGGATTCCGGCGGCAGCATCAAATTCCCGCAATAAGAGCCTTGCTTCTGGAAGCTCCGTATTAATATAAGAAGTAAGGTCTTCCATAAATTTGGATTTTCTATTTAGCTCTGCCGCCATCCTCTCACGCTGGTAGCGCTCTGACAATGTCAATTCACCGGAAAACAGATTTGTGCCCAGGCCAAGCCTGTTTCCCTCAATCTGAGCTCCTAAGCTGGCCAGCGTAGTCGGAAAGTGGTCAAACGTGGTATAGTCCCTGTACAGCTCCGGCTTTTCCGGCTGTACGGCAGAGTTGATGAAAGCCGTATACACCTTCCGCGTATAGTCCAGCGGCACCTCATTGCAGAAATCGCTGTCCATCGTAGGATGGTCTCCTGCAATCACAATGGTCGTATTCTCATAAAAGTCCTGTCTCTGAACCCATTCGATGAACTCGGAGACTTTCCTGCTGGAACATGCAACCACATTGGCATACTGGTCGTCTCCATACTGGTTTTCGCAGTCTACACAGACATAGCCGTCTTCCTTGTGGGTGTCCACCGTAAGGATTGTCAGGTTGAAGGGCTCCTCCTGCCGCGACAGGGTGCGCAGTTCCCTCTTGGCAAATTCAAACAGCCGTTTATCTTCATATCCCCACCATACCCGGTATCCTTCCGGAATCAAGCCCTCCTCGGCCGCATAATTATAATCATGAATTGTAAAATCTCCATGACCTGAAAACAGCAGCCTGCGCCCTCCAAAAGTTGCGTCCGATCCGATCAGCAGCGTCTGTGAGTACCCTTCCCTCTGCAGGATATCCCCCAACGCATTGGTTCCGTAAAAGAAAGAATCCTGCGTGTTCATCTCATTATTTTCCAGTGGAATCGACAGCGGAAGTCCCGCCGACTGGGCAAACATAGCCGCAACGGTCCAGGTCGTCTGGGGCATGGAATATCCCCCGTTGAGTACCGTCTCCGAACCGGAAAAATCTTCATTCTCCTGTGCAATCTTCGTCAGCTCCGGAATGTAGCTGATTTCAAAAGCGCCTCCGTTCTCCACATCTGCATAGGTAATTTCCATGGATTCCAGGAAAATATAGATCAGGTTTCTCTTTTTCCCCGGAAAACGGATCATCACATCATCCGCGTTTACATAATTATCATCAATAAATGTTGAATACGTACTCTTGTTCTCCGAATAATTCGCAATATCCAGCCGAACCCATGTCATATTCACGTAATAGCCTGCAAGCGCAATGGAACACACCAGGATTCCCGCCATGACAGTGTGATAGATCCATTTCCTCTTGCGCAGGACAATGATCAGAATGAAAATAAGCAGCAGCGTCAAAACCGCCGCAGGAACACAATACTCCACATATTCCAGGATGATCTCTTTACTGGTCCCTTCCATGGGAGAATTTAGAAGATACACCACTTCATCCATGGTCAGATAGCTCCATGTCTCAAACATCCATCTGACGCTGTTGCTCAAAAGGACTGAGGCAACGCCCAGCACAATGACAATCAATGCCTCTAAAAAATATAAAATACCCTTGATCGTTTTAACAAACACACTCTTCGTATTCATCTTTTCTCTCAATTTCTACCTATTTGTATTTTTTGTAAACATACAGAACAGCAGACGGATCTGCGGTCTTGGGATTTCATTCTCATACATACTACTCCACTGTCACAGATTTTGCCAGATTCCTCGGCTTATCCACATCGCAGCCTTTGCCTACAGATATATAATACCCAAATAACTGCAAGGGTATAATCGCAAGGGAATTGGTAAAATATGGATTTGTTTCCGGGATGTAGATCACATAGTCTGCCGCCCGTTTGACCTCCCCGTTGCCTTCATTGGTCACGGCCAGCACAAACGCGCCCCTTGTCCTGACCTCCACCATGTTGCTGATCATCTTCTGATACAGCTTTTCCTGCGTCAGGACGGCCGCCACCAAAGTTCCCTCCTCAATCAGGGATATTGTTCCGTGCTTTAGCTCTCCCGCCGCATAAGCTTCAGAATGGATATAGGAAATCTCTTTGAGCTTTAAGGAGCCTTCCAGAGAAATGGCGTAGTCGATTCCCCGGCCGATGAAAAAGACGTCCCGCGCCGCCAAATACCGTGTGGCAAACTTCTGAATACGGTTTTTGTTGTTCAAAAGCATCTCCACCTGCTCCGGAATCCGCTTCAAGTCTTCAATGTATCCTTCCAGCTCTTGGTCAGTGACGGTCCCCCGTACCTTTGCAAACTTCATGGCAAGCAGGTACAGTGCGATCAACTGGCAGGAATACGCCTTCGTCGTGGCCACCGCAATCTCCGGGCCTGCCCATGTATACATCACATTGTCCGCTTCCCTGGCAATGGAGCTTCCTACTACATTCACGATCCCAAGCACTTTTGCCCCCCTGCTCCTGGAATCCCGCAGCGCAGCAAGGGAATCTGCCGTTTCCCCGGACTGGCTGATGATGATCATCAGAGTGCCTTCCTCGATGAGCGGATCGCGGTACCTGTATTCCGAAGCCAGATCCACCTCCACCGGAATCCGGGCCATTCCTTCCAGGACATATTTTCCCGTGACCCCTGCATGGTACGCAGACCCACAGGCTACGATCATCATCTTTTTCACGCTGAGTATATCCTCATCCGACATCCCCAGTTCCTCAATCACAATCTCTTTCCCTTTCAGCCGCGGAGAGAATGTATCCGTGATCGCCTTGGGCTGCTCATACATTTCTTTCAGCATAAAATGCTCGCAGCCGCCCTTTTCCGCCGCATCCACATCCCAGTCGATGTGAGTGGATTCCTTTTCAATGGATTCCTCGTCCACATTGAAAAACTCCATGGAGTCCTGTTTCATACGGACGATCTCTTCATTTTCAATGAAATATACATCCCTGGTATACTTCAATACCGCAGGCACATCCGACGCGATGATGCATCCGTCCTTTGTGTGCCCGACGATCAGCGGGCTGTCCTTGCGGACCGCATAGAGCTCCTTTGGATGATCTTTGAACATAATCCCAAGGGCATAAGACCCCTCCATACGATGCATGATCTTGATAATCGCCTGAAGGGGATTGCCCTGATAATAGTGATCCAGAAGATGGGCGATCACTTCCGTGTCCGTATCCGACACAAACTCATATCCCTTCGCCGTCAGCTTCTTTTTCAGCTTCAGATAATTTTCGATAATTCCGTTATGTACTACGACAATGCTTTGATCCGCGTTAAAATGCGGATGTGCATTCACATCCGAAGGCTCCCCGTGTGTTGCCCAGCGGGTATGGCCGATTCCCATATGCCCCGGAAATATCTCCCCGTCATGGGTCAATTCACTGAGTACTTTTAGCCTGCCCTTGGACTTTTTCATCTGGATCCTCTCACCGTCATATACTGCAATCCCGGCTGAATCATATCCCCGGTATTCCAGCTTTCCCAGGCCATCCAATAAGATCGGGGCTGCCGGCCTTTCCCCCACATATCCAACTATTCCGCACATAAAATTCTCCTTTTACCAAAAAAATCCCGGACAGCAAAGCAAGCTTTGCTGTCCCGGTATACATCATTGTCTATCAGATATCTATAAAGTCAACATCTTCATAGGAATCTTTTTTTTCAGAGAAGTCCTTTTTTCCCGGAGTATATTCTTTGATGTCATCGTCATCCTCATAATCGTCATCATAATACTCGTCGTCATCATCAAACCCGTCATCATAATGATCGTCAGAATCTGAAAATTCATCGTCAAAGTCGGAATCATCAAAGTCATCTTCCAGATAGTCGTCATCGTCATCATCGTCGTCATCATCATATCCTACAAACTGCTGACGGGATTTCTTTTTCACGTTTGGTTTGTTCTCACCCTCGTCCCCCATATACATGTCCTCCAGCTCCGCATTGCGCCGTCCAAGCTTGACGGACAAAATCAGGATGATGATAAACAGGATCACTACGATCACCGCAACCGCAGCCGCAAGAATCAGCAGGTTATCGGTAATGATCTTCTCCACCTTGCCCAGAGCTGAATCATCCTCTTCCTCTTCCGGCTCAACGGCAGTATCGGTCTGAGCCATATATCTCTGATAGGTTCCGTCTACGGAATCATACTGGTAAAACCCTTCCACACCTGTGCTGCTCAGGGCATAGATCAGATAGAACTCCATGGAATCCATATTCTGCCATGCCGGATAGCTCATATCACGCAGGGACAGCGACGTCTCCACAAATTGCTCCGGAAGTGTGCTGCCGTCTCCCGACGACAGGATAAAAATGTAAAAGTTCTCCGACACATCTACCCGTTCTGCCCGCATGAATGTACTGTCACTTTCATTGTACAGTACCATGATCGGATCTGATTCCCCGGAAATCATAAACAAAAATACCTTTCCGGAGCTGTCCTGCCGTACCGCGGAATGCTCCGCCCCCGCATACTGTACGGTACTTCTGGTAAATCCGGCCGGAATCAGCGCATCCGTAAAGTTCTCATAGATATTGTAATACACGCCGCCGATGTCAATACTCTCCTGTCCCAGAACACGCTCCGTCGGTTCCGCTGAACCTGCGGTGCCGTCTCCGGGTTCGATGGTCACGGCCGCCTCCCCTGCTGACAGATTAAGCGTCTCGTCCGAAAACAGATACGCCGTAGACTCTGTCACCTGGATTGCCGCCGTTCCCTCTGCCAGTCCTTTGAATGACAGTTCAAACGCCAGCTCTGTCTCCGTCCCTGTACCGGACCCCGACAGCGTAACCGTCCCTTCGCCGCCCTGTGCATTGGTCCCGCTTACAAATTCCAGCATGGCCGGATCATAGGACAACGTCACATTGGCATCGCCGATGGGCTGGCCGCCGGCATCTATCCTGACAGTAACTGGAATCTCTGCCCCTACGCTTCCCGTAGGGTCTGAAAGCATCAGTGTTCCGTCCGCAGCATACCCGGTAAGCGCCGGGCACAGCATCATACTGCATACTGCGGCAATCATCACGATCCATCTGGTCACTCGTTTCTTCATATTTTATAACCTCTTCTCCTGTATTTGTCGGTACACCTTCTGCTGCACCGTCCAGTCACTAGTAATACGAATCCTGATACTCCCCGCCGGTGTCCGTATAGCCTCCTCCGCCGGAATTGGTATCGTCTGTACCGTAGCCCGGATCATAGCTTCCACCACCGGGATCATACTCGCCGCCTCCATAACCGGAATTGTCGGTATCGCCGTAACCGCTTCCGTCACCGGAACCCGTACTGTCTCCGTAGCTGCTTCCGCCGGAACCCGCACCGTCTCCATAGCCGCTTCCTCCGGAACCTGTACCGTCCCCATAACCGCTGTCGCCGCTGCCGTAATCTCCGCTGTAGGAACTGCCGTCCGAGCCGCCGTAGGTACTGGTATAGCCTCCGTCGTCATACGTTCCCGTTCCTACCACGCCGGTCAAAAATGAGATCTCATCGCTGATATCACATACTTTTTGGGAAGGCGTATATCCGTTCTCGCCGAACAGGAATTTGTGAAGTTCTATTACATTCTCTTTCAGATTGGCCGGAATGACGGAATCGCCTACATCCGGATATACCATAGTATCCAGATTAAACGGGAAACCTTCCGACTTGCCGATCTGGTACTTCTTCACATCCTTTGCATAGGCAAGGATCTCCGGAAGCGTAAAGTTCGTCCGAACCTTCGGCAGCACCCGGTCGATGATATTATTCAATGTACCCAGGCTTGCTGCCTGTGCTTTCTCCGCAATCTTGGAGATCACAAGCCTCTGCCGCTCGGCACGACGGAAATCGTCTCCTTCCGTATACCGGATGCGGGCATATGCCGTGGCCTGGACGCCTGTCAGATGCTGGTATCCCGGTTCTTTCAACCCCCAGGTATCTACTCCTGTATTCTTAATGATCTCAACCGAATAGTTGTTCAGGTAAGGGATCTCCTCCTCCGTGACCTCAAGATCAATCCCGCCCAGGGCGTCGATCACATCAACCATGGCCGCAAAATCCACCGTAATATAACGGTCAATGTCCATATCCAGATTCCGGTTCAGCATGGCAACCGCTTCCTCTTCCTCCCCGAAGGAATAGGCGGCGTTCGCCTTATTGTAAGTCCCATTGTCCATCTGCAGGAAGGTATCTCTGAATATGGAGGACATGGTCACCTCTTTTGTCTCCCGGTTCAGGCTGGCGATGATGATCGTATCACTCCTGCTTCCCATCTCTTCCTCATTGGCACGGGTATCCAGGCCGAACAGCGCCACATTGAGATATCCCGTTTCATCGTATTCATAACCGTCGTTAATGCTGAGCTTATCCGGATCCAATTCCTGAAAGTCCAGCTTCTGCAGCTTTGCATATACAACCGCAATGGCCGCGAAAACAATCAGAAGAAGGAATACACACAGGCCGATCGCAATCTTCCCTAATAAGGACATACCGCCCTTCTTCTTTCTCTTCACCCTGGCAGGCCCCTTTCCGGAAGGCGGATGCTTACCTGCACCCCTGCTCCTTTTTCCATTGCCGCCGGATGAAGCCCTTACCGACTGTCTCTGTGTCCTGCCCATCGTAGCGGTTCTTGGTGCTTTATTTGCCATATTATATCCTTTCCCTGTATATCTATCCATAACACAACTGCATCTCTGCAAATACTCTTAAGCTACAAAGGTATGATTTTCTCTATAGAATGAATATCAAATTAACCGCCATTACATATAGTACAATATTTTATTCAAAACATCAATCTATTTTTATGTTTTTTCATATGCTCCATGCGACCAGTATCCCGGATTCATCGTGCACCGCATGACCAGGCGCTTCGGCAGGCGCCGGTAATTCCTTCCCAGCCGGTATCCGGCATACTTAAACCCGCTCTGCAGTACCAGGGGCACGATCTCCCACGGCCTGCCTGTCTTTAAAAGAAATCCCGCTGTCTGCTTCACAAGCCGAAGCCCTTCTGTCTCGGAACGCACGTTCTCAAAAATCTCCGGATGATCTACCTGCGATACCGCCAGGTCAAAATTCCGCTTAAACAGCCGGAAACACCGGTCATGATGTGAATGGATGACCTGCGCGTCCGCAGTGTACGCGATCTTGCAGCCTGACTGGATGATCCGCCCCGCCATGATCATATCTTCATTGAAGATCACCCTGGTTTCAAAGCCGCCAAGCGACATATATACAGACTTTCGATAAGCTGCGCATGCATTGGAACAAAAATAGGTCTTGATCCCCAGCTCCGGAAGATCTGCCTCCGACTTCACCCTGCTCTTGGGCGGATAGTTGAACGTTCGGGTAAACCGCTCGATACTGCTGCTGTCCGCTGCCGGAAGCTGCCTTGCGTAAGCAGCCCCTACCCTTTCATCCTCAAATGCCGCCATCAGGTTCTCCACCAGCTTCTCGTTGACCGGCAGCGCATCCTGTGTCATGTAAATCAGGAACTCCGCACGGGACATCATGGCCCCCTGGTGCCTGGTGCCCCCGTGATCAAACTGCTCCGGACGAATATGCGTGATGTGGATCTTCTCTGATAATGTCTCCAATTCTCCGGGAAACATACCCTTCTCCGTGTGGATCAGATAAATTCGATTCAGCGGATAGGTCTGCTTCAAAAGACGCTTCACGGACTGGACCGTCCTCTCATCCGGCATGCATATCGGTATGATCACGTCAACGATTTTCAATTCTGCCATAGATCCAACTCCCACTTATCAGTCATTCCCTTTCGCTTTTTCGTTCTAATATCATACAATATCTTCCTGTAAAGGACAAGTAAAAACATAAATTTTACACAAATTTATTAATTTTTATTAATATTTCCGTGATTCTTTCGTAACAACCCGGCAAGATATAGAACCGCTGTAAACCAATGGATTTCCGAAGGCTTTTTTCTGTCAGCGGCTTCCCATCCAGATTTTCCAGAGAATCCATGTCCCGTTCCCGCAGATTCGTTTCGCAAGCTGCACGACGCCGAAACAGACCGCCGGAAGGATCAGAAACAGGAAAAACCCGACCCACATGGACTGGGAAATATACCTGCCTGCCAGTGCATTGACTCCCTGCACAATCATGAAATGGGTCATGTAGACCGCAAATGTATTCTTCTGCCAGCCGCGTGCACGGGGCATGGTTCCGGCCCCGTCCTTTTCCCATGCGGTCAGGCACCACAGGGCCGCGGAAAAGGAAAACGAGTAGAATAAGACTCCGAATACCGACGGATACTTTTTATAGATCCAGAACGAAGCCGCCGCCAGAATCAGCGTTCCCATCAGCATCCGGGTGCTGGTTCTGCCCTTCTCGACAATTCCTTTCAGATGAATCCCGATGTAGCCGCCCAGCATATACAGCGTCATCCAGTTCGTGACTGCCGCTGCCTGTTCATTTTTTATTATATTCGTACAGGCTGTAAAAAATACCACCAGAATCGCTGCCGCGCCAAAATACCGGCTGCGGATCAGAAGATAGATCGCCGGTGAAAACGCCGCGTACAGGATCAGAAACTGCAAAAACCAGAGAAAGGCGCAGTAACGGTAATGGAGCACCGCATCCGCCATGGACTTCCATGTGATCTGAATGGGAGCTTCCCGGAACACTGCTGCCAGCACCGGAATGCGCGAAATGGCCGCATGGATAAAAAAATAGAGCAGCGTCCATAATATGTAAGGGATCACCAGGCTTTTTACACGGCTTTTATATTTGGAAAATACCCGCTTCCAGGAATAATTGCGGAAAAAAAGGTATCCCGAGCCCAGATAAAAGCCTCCCACGGCGGCGCCTGCCACATCCGACGCCAGGAAAGCTTCCAGTTCGTTGAAAACAGGAAAGCCCGATATCTGCACCGGAAGCGTAAATATACTGTCGTTGCGGGCATGGATCAAGATCACCAGAATGCACAATATAAAATTATACCAGATCACATTGTTGGAAAAATTGTCTTCCTGCTCCGTCCGGCCCATCACTCTTCTTCCCTGCCTCCTTACGATCACGTACCTGTTCTGAAAATTACTCTAACAGTTTAGCATAAGGACACCGCCATTGCAAGATAAAGGGTGGAAAGTCGATTTTGTATCTGGTATAATGGGGTTACTGGTCGGATGCGTTGCAGTTCGCGGCCGGCCGGGCCGTGAACTGTAACATAATAAGCGAGTTATATAAACAAAAGAATCGAGGACATTTATGAACGTTACGATTATCATACCAAATTACAACGGAAAACATTTTCTCGGACCCTGCCTGGAGTCTCTTTCAAAGCAAAGCTGCCGCGATTTTGAAATCCTGGTGGTGGACAACCACTCCACGGACGGCAGCATCGAATTTCTGAATGAGCACTACCCGGAAGTCCGCACGATCCTCCTGGATAAAAACCGCGGATTCAGCGCAGCGGTGAATGCAGGAATCCGAAAAGCCCGGACGCCTTATGTCATCCTGCTCAACAACGATACCGCCGCAGACCCTCATTTTGTGGAGGAACTGCTGGGTGCCGTCCGACAGTCTCCCAGGATTTTTTCTGTCAGCAGCAAAATGATCCAGCTCCACCACCCGGAGCTCATCGACAGCGCCGGGGATCTGTATACACTGGTCGGATGGGGGATCTGCCGGGGCATCGGACGGCCCGTGCAGAATTATACAAAACCGGATGAGATCTTTTCTGCCTGCGCCGGCGCTTCCATCTACCGCCGCAGTGTATTCCGGAGGATCGGATATTTCGACGAATCGCATTTTGCCTATCTGGAGGATATGGATATCGGATACCGTGCCAGGATCTACGGTTATAAAAACAGATACTGTCCCTCGGCCGTCGTACGCCACGTAGGCAGCGGGACAAGCGGCTCCAAGTACAACAGCTTCAAGGTCCGGCTGTCGGCCAGAAACAGCGTATGGCTGGTCTGGAAAAATATGCCCCTGCCGCAGATTGTACTGAACAGTCTTCCGCTGTCAGCCGGGTATCTGGTAAAGGCACTTTTTTTCTATAAGATTGGTTTTGGAAAGGATTATATCCAGGGCCTGCGGGAGGGCCTGCAGAACCTAAGGCACTGCCGCAGGGTACCGTTCCGGTTCCGGCATCTCGTTTCCTATATCAGGATTGAGGCGGATCTGGCCAGATATACCGCGGACTATGCCCGGGACTGGTTCAGCCGGAAACTGCTGCATCGTTAAAGAACCGGTCTGCCCCGCCCGGGATGCAGGCGAAATACAGAGACAGGGGGCTGTCAGGAAATGACGCCTGCCCTCACCGATATATGGTTGTGATCTTAATAGAATCACATCCTGTTCGGTGGAAGTACGGTCTTTTCCGACAGCCCCCTGTCTGTATCAGGAATGAATTTTCAGTAAAATCAATGCTGCTTGTCTTCTATCCCTCAGATACGGGTCAACACCCGTTATTCGAAATACCCGTTGTATCCCTTATATTCCTTGTGTCCGGTCGTGAGCACGCCGCCCTCTACCGTGATCTTTACCTTCTCACATCCATAGGCGTTGAGGAAGGTGTTGCAGACGCTTCCCATGATCGTCCACTCTCCCGCGGTGCCCATGCTTCCTACATAAGTTCCAAATTCCTGTGAAAAGTCAATATTCAGTACTCTTGTTCCGTTATCCTCTGCCTGTTCAAAGCCCAGTATCCGGATATCCCCCTGCAGACCCCCGCGTTCGATCAATACTGCCAGCACATTTTCCGGAGTCAAGGCAGCAACCTCAACCGTCTCCTGCACCAGCCCTGTGGCGTCGTCGTTGCTGCTGTAAAGCGAGAAGGAAACCGCATTGCTTTCCCCTGCCTGACCTTCTGTATCCGATTGCGCAGCAGCATTTTCCTGGGACCCGGTTCCAGTCGTAACCTGGCCCGGTTCTTCCTTCTGTTCCGCCTCTGTCGTCACGGTAGTCGTTCCCTCTGCCTCTGCCGGAGGCGGAGTCTCTTCCTTCGAACATCCGGAAATTCCTGCCAGCATTGCCATAAGAATCCATACCGCCGTTATCTTTTTCATTTTCTTCATACTCCATCTCCTCCTATCTTTCTTATCCTGCGCTTCACTTTAAGCTCTGATAATTTCAAGGTAACGTTTTAACGCATCCTGCCAGGTCGGCAGCGGACGGAATCCGTTTTGCACCAGCTTGCTCTTGTCCATCCGGCTGTTGTGCGGACGCTTTGCCTTCGCCGGGAACTCGTCGCTGGATACCGGATTCACCTTCACGTCTGCCCCTGCCTGACGGAAGATCTCTTTTGCAAATTCATACCAGGTACACAGGCCCTCGTTGGTTGCATGATATCTTCCGTATTTTTCCGTCTCCACCATATCCGCCAGCAGGACAGCCAGGTCATAGGTGTAGGTCGGAGAACCGATCTGGTCGTTTACCACATTGATCTCTTTCTGGCTTTCGGCGAGCCTGAGCATGGTTTTGATAAAATTTTTGCCGTTTACGCCGAATACCCATGCAATCCTCACAGTAAAATACTTTTCCAGATATTCCTCTACCGCAAGCTCTCCCTGGTATTTGCTCTCCCCGTAGACATTCAGCGGCTCCCTCGGGTCGTCAGGTTCCCAGGGCCTCTCCCCTTCTCCGTCAAACACATAGTCCGTACTGATATATACCATCTTCAGGTCCAGCTCCCTGCAGACCCGGGCAATGTTTCTTGTCCCTTCCGCATTCACCCGCATACAGAGCTCCCGGTTGTCCTCCGCGGCATCCACCGCCGTGTATGCGGCGCAGTGAATGACCGCATCCAGCGGCTCTTTCTTTATCTCCTTTTCCACTGCGGATGCATCCGTGATGTCCATCTCTTCCACATCCACACCGATGGGGGTATGGCCCCGCTTCTTCAGCTCATTGACCACATCGTAGCCAAGCTGGCCTTTTACCCCTGTTACCAATATGCGCATCATGTCCTCCTCCCTTCTTGCTTCTATGTTTCTGTTTTAAGAAAGCTGATTTAATAAAGCTGCTTTGAAACACCTTCCATGTCCAACCCAAAATTTGCTTCCTGCAGCGTCAGGTTCGGATTGTAGTTGGGATCTCCATCGCGCAGGATTTTCTCCCATCTCCTGCGGAAGATCTCCCTTTCCGCCTGGAAACGCTCTTCCTTCTCTTTTGTATCTTCGTAGCCCCTTGTCTTTGATTCGTAGTGGTACAGCTCCGCATAAGGATTGTAGACGATCCGGTAGCCCGCTTCCCCTGCTTTCAGGCAGAGATCCACATCATTATACGCGACTGCAAGCTGTTCGTCAAAACCGCCCACCTGTTGGAAAACGGATTTTTTCATCATCATACACGCCGCGGTAACCGCGCTGTAGTTCTGTGCGATCACAACTCTTCCGAAATATCCGACATCCTCAGAGGGGAACCCATAAAACGGATGTCCCGCGATTCCGCCCAGGCCGATCACGACTCCTGCGTGCTGAAGCGTACCGTCTCCGTAATACAGTCTGGCCCCTACTGCCCCCACGTCGCTGCGCTGGCAGGGCCCCAGCAGTTCCTCTATGCAGTCTTTGGTAATAAACTCAACATCGTTGTTCAAAAACAGCAGATAATCTCCGGACGCATGCTTGACTCCAAAATTATTAATCGCAGAGTAATTAAACGCTTTTTCTTTCCAGAATACTACTTTCACCCGGGAATGCTTCTCTTCCAGTTCTTTATAATATGCAAATGTCTCCTCTTCTTCACTGTTATTCTCAACAATGATGATCTCCAGGTTTTCGTATGCATTTTTCTTCTCTAATGAGGAAATACACGTTTTCAGTTCCTGCACGTGATCCTTATTCGGAATAATGACCGACACCATCGGATTTCCCTGGATCGTGTATCTGCTGCGGTAGAGCCCGGTGTGCTCCGTCATCCCCACTTTGGCCTGGATTCCAAGCCTGTCATAGTGGGCCTGGATTGCTCTCGTAGCCGCATCATAGGCGTAAGACTTACATCCGGAATTTCCGGCCGTAGAGTTTTTATGGGCACGCCAGTGGTATAATATCTTCGGAATGTGCCTGATTTTGGAGCTGTTTTCCACGCAGCGCAGCACAAAATCATAGTCCTGGGAGCCGTCAAATTCGGAATTAAGCATCCCCACTTCTTCATAAACATTTCGTTTTACTACAAACAAATGGCAGATGTAGTTGTCACTGTACAGCATATCCGGATTGAAGTCCGGTTTAAAATGGGGCGCGAAATATTCTTTGCCGCTCATGTTCACCTTGTCTTCGTCCGTATATATGATCTCTGTTGACGGTTCTTCGTTCAGCAATTTCACACATTCATACAGCGCGTCCGGCGCCAGCATATCGTCGTGGTCTGTAAACGCAATATAGTCTCCTGTGGAGATCTTCAGCGCTTCATTGGTATTGTCCGAAATCTGAAGCTGATTTCTGTTATACACCACTTTGATCCTGCTGTCCTTCTTTTCGTACTTTCTCAGTATGCCCTCGATCGGAGAACCCTCGCCGCTTCCGTCAGACAGGCAAAGTTCCCAGTTCTCATAGGACTGCTTCCTGACAGATTCGATCATCTCAACAAGGTACTTTTTCGGTGTTTTGTAGAGAGGCACAACAATGGAAATCTTAGGTGAAAACGCAAACTTATGGGTTCTCTGCGCTTCCAGTTCGGCTCCGGAAGGACTGTGCTCCTCCAGCCAGGTATTGTATTCGGATTCCTCACGCCCTGTCAGCTTCTCTACCGCCCGCACGGCCGTAGCGCTGATGCCGAACTGCTGATAATAAACCCGTACTTTCTTATAAGCCGTCCCTACAAATGAAACGCCCTTCCCAACGGGGCTGCGCAACAGCGTCGCCGTATCCTCCGCATGCCTGTCCGGCCCCTCAAAGCGAATCCGGATCTTCTTAGGCACATCGCCGGTATAGCAGGCTGTAAATCCAATCACCTCTTCCGGTGCGTTCTCCGGGTACTGCTTTCTCACATCGCTTCTGCTCTTCCGGAGAATATCGACAGGGTATTCCTTTCCTGTATCATCCAGAAAACGGAGTTCAATCCCTCCCTGGTCAATGTACCAGCCTGAAATCTGAAAGCTGTCCTTCTCAGCCTCCACGCTGTCGATATATTTTTGTACATAAAACTCATATTTTTTTAAAGTGGATACGGGAATGGAATATGCCGTATTCCCAACACCATTATAAAAATTCTTCACTTCCAGGCATTTACAATCCCTCCAGCTCCTGGGCAGGTCCACCCACAGATAATACTGTCTGTTGACCGTTACGCCTTTCCTCGTCCTCAGGCTGGTGCCTCCGATCTTGATCTCTTCCATGGAAAAAGGCAGTTTCTTTTTGTCCAGGCATACAAGCAGTTGGTTGCCCCCGATCTCGTTCTGGTTGAACCAGCCGATAATCAGCAGCTTATTTTTTGCTTTTGTATGGAACCTGCATATTGTCACATTAAATTGATTCTCCATGATTACTTCTTTTCCTCCTTTATTGGAACATTCTGTAAAGAACATTCATAAATCCAGCGATAAATGCCAAAATCCCCAATAAAACAACAAATGTCTCCAGGTCAAACCGGTGGGTCAGTGTGCGGACTGCAAGATCTCCGCCGACCTCCTGCCCTTTCACCACCAGCTTCCCCTGAAAGCCTTCTCTCTCACTCAGGTAAAAACTGATCCCGGCATAATCGCCGGACCCGGATTCTGACAGCCTCAGTATATAGTTCTTTCCTTTCGTGCCCTTCAAAGTCTGAAATTTCAATATATTAAACTTATTATTTTTAATCTCTGATCCCGGCACAGTCTCTGTCCGGACTGCTTCGCCGCTCTCTCCATCAAGAATCGAATATTCCAATCCTACATTCCCGACGTCGCCGATGACCGTGGCTTTCAGATTGATTCCGTCTATGGAATCCTCAGCGCATGTAAAAGACTGTGTAATCTCTTCTCCCGCAGCCGGAATCCCGGTTCCGATCAACTCGGCGGAATCCGTATTCCGGTCATACAGATACGTATTTTTATCAATATGAGCATAAAAATATGCAAAAACCAGCACTCCAATGCCCAGTATGACAATTCCCAATTTCTTTTTCATATTCTGTAAACCCTCTGTTCTGATCATTTCCTGCTTTTATTATACTATAAAAGCAAAAGAAACTGTTAAGATTCCGCATAAATTTTACATATATTTTTCGCGTCACCGAACATTTTTAAACGGCCTTTTTCCAGCCAGACAATTTTATTGCAGATTTTCTCGACCTGTTCCAGGCTGTGGGATACAAAAAGTATGGTGGTTCCTTTCTTCTGCATATTCCCGATTCGTTCCTCGCATTTTTCCTGAAATCGAAAATCCCCCACCGACAGAACCTCATCACAAATCAAGATGTCCGGCACTCCGATCGTAGCAATCGCAAAAGCCAATCTGGAAACCATACCGGAAGAAAAATTCTTGACCGGAACATTCATAAAATCTCCCAGTTCCGAAAACTTCACAATATCTTCATATTGCGCCTCCATCTGGGAACGGTTATATCCTAAAAGCGCACCATTTAAAAAAACGTTTTCTTTCGCCGTCAGATCCATGTCAAATCCGGCCCCCAACTCGATCAGGGGCGCCATATTGCCCCTCACCGACACTGTTCCTTTTGTGGGCTTCAACACACCGGCTATGATCTTTAGCATGGTGCTCTTCCCGCTCCCGTTGAGCCCCACCAGCCCCAGGGACTCTCCCCGCCTGACTTCAAAAGAGATATCCTGCAGCGCCCAGAACTCATCATAAGAAACCTGTCTTTTTATACTTTTAATGACATATTCCTTGAAGCTGTCAAATTTTTCCGAAGACAGGTTGAACCTCATTGACACATGGTCAACCGTCACAATCAGATCATTTTCCATATGCTAACTGCTCCTATATATTTAGTATAAACTCATCCTGGTTCTTATAGAATACATAGATTCCCAGGACGACCGCAGCCGCGCCTTCCAAAACCCCAATCACCACTGCGCCGAAGGACGGCAATGTATTATAAAAAGCCAGATTCCGAAACATCTCCAGATAGTTCGTCAAAGGGTTCATCTGCACGATGAACCGAATCCTGTCCGGAAGCATGGACATCGGGTAAATCACCGGCGTCAGATACATCAGACCTGTCGTAAACACGGAATACAGATGCATGATATCTCTGAACCGTACGGTCAGTGCCGCCAGAAGCATCCCCACGCCCAAAGAAAATAAAACCACCATCAAAAGCGGAAACCACGACAAAAACAGCGTCCAGTGCAGCTCGGCCCTGACCGCAACCATCACGAGAAGCAATGCCGTGTAGGATGCCATCAGGTTGATAAAGCTGGAAAATATCCTTGCAAGCACAAACAGATATTTTGGAACATAAATTTTTTTAAGCAGAGCCGCATTATTGATGATGGCAGTCATAGAACTTGTAGTCGCGTCGTTAAAAAAATTGAATATAACCTGGCCGCTCAGCACGTATAACGGAAAATTCTCGATATCAAATTTGAAAATATTCGAAAACACCACCGAAAGTATGATCATCATACAGAGGGGATTCAGCAGCGTCCACAAAACCCCCAGTACGGACCTTCTGTATTTGATCTTTACATCCCGTGCAACCAGCTCAGACAATAACGGTTGAAATTTCAAAAAATTTTTTATATAATTTGACACAATCGCCTCCGAACACTTTTATAAATCCTTGATTCCGCCCCAATGCTGGTCTTTTTCTGAAATTGTCAGTTCCATGCCTTCCGGGATCGGCCATTTAACCCCGATCTGGGGATCGTTCCAAAAGAGCCCTCCCTCATCGTTGGGATGATAAAAATCCGTACATTTGTACGCAAATTCCGCAAAATCAGACAGCACCAAAAATCCATGGGCAAAATTTTTCGGAATAAAAAACTGCTTTTTATTCTCAGCAGAAAGAATCACTCCATGCCATTGCCCATAGGTAGGGGAACCTTTCCTTAAGTCTACCGCCACATCAAATACCTCGCCGTTGATCACGCGCACCAGCTTGTCCTGGGGATAGTTGATCTGAAAATGCAGTCCCCGCAGCACCCCTTTTTTAGAACCGGACTGGTTATCCTGTACAAATTTCATATCAATCCCTGCAGCCTGATAGTCCTGGTAGTTGTAGGTTTCTGTAAAGTATCCCCTTTCGTCTCCGAACACTGCCGGCGTAATGATCTTTAACCCTTCTATATTACATGTCTCTACTGTGATTTTTCCCATAATGTCATCCTCTCTGTCTCCTGGAAATATGCACAAACCGAACTTCGGTACCAAACGCGCTTCAAACTATATCTGGTCGATGTATTTTCCGTCTAAAACGTCCTTTAAATATCTGCCGTATTGATTTTTCTGGTACAGCTTGCATGCCTCTCCCAGCTTCTGCTCATCAATCCATCCGTTATTATACGCGATCTCTTCCAGACAGGCAATCTTTCGATTCTGATGCGTCTCCACGGTCTTGACAAAATTCGTGGCGTCTACAAGGGACTCATGAGTTCCTGTATCCAGCCATGTAAAGCCCTGTCCCAGAAGGGTTACATCCAGATTGCCTTTTTCCAGATAGATGCGGTTCAGGTCGGTAATCTCCAGTTCCCCTCTGGCGCTTGGGCGGATCTGCTTCGCGTAATCCACAACCCGTCTGTCGTAAAAATACAGACCGGTGACTGCATAGTTGGATTTTGGAGCCGACGGTTTTTCTTCCAAGGAAACTGCTTTTCCCTCCTTATCAAACTCCACCACGCCGAAACGTTCCGGATCATCCACATAATAACCGAATATGGTCGCACCTTCTTCTTTTCCTGCCGCTGCTTTCAGTCTTTTGCGCAGTCCGTGTCCGTGGAAGATATTGTCGCCGAGGATCATAGCGCAGCTATCTCCTGCAATAAACTCTTCTCCAAGAAGAAATGCCTGCGCCAGGCCGTCCGGAGAAGGCTGAATTTTATATTCCAGATGAATCCCGAACTGATTCCCGTCGCCTAAAAGCTCTTCAAAACGCGGGGTATCCTCCGGTGTGGAAATAATCAGTATTTCCCGAATCCCGGCTTCCATAAGGATACTAAGCGGATAATAAACCATTGGCTTGTCATAGATCGGCAATAGCTGCTTACTGGTTACCTGCGTCAAAGGATACAGCCTTGTCCCTGATCCTCCTGCCAATATAATTCCTTTCATAAGAACCTCCCAATGCTTATCTTCAATGTCTTATCCCGGAAACCACTCTCTTCGCCGCCCGCAGCGGCTGTGTGATCTTCCAGGAAATTGTCTGGCTCATGCCCTGAATTTCCCTGATCAG
The DNA here is from genome assembly GCF_003885045.1 of Schaedlerella arabinosiphila. Classification (GTDB taxonomy): domain Bacteria; phylum Bacillota; class Clostridia; order Lachnospirales; family Lachnospiraceae; genus Schaedlerella; species Schaedlerella arabinosiphila. The sequence continues at coordinate 2,668,810 of NZ_RHJS01000002.1, forward strand.
CCTTCTGACTTCTTTCCTGTAGCTTTCGTTTTCCTGAAGCAGGGCCTGATTTGCATGTTCCGTATGCACAGCTCTCTCTGACAGTTCCCGGTAGTCCTGATAGAAATCCAACGGGTATAGCTGCCATGTCTTTTCCATCTCTTTATAATAGTCCTGCCATGAATACTGATAGTCCTTCTGCAGGGTTTCTATCACGCCCTCGTCCATAAATTCGTGGAAAAAGCGAAGCGCCACCTGTCGGTTATTTACTGTTCCAAGCATTGTCCAGTGCAAAAGCACAAAATACTTTTCACAGAGCAGCCGCGTGTCATTTGTCACTTCCTTTTTCAGCAGATCCTTAAAAGCGTCGCAGAAGATCTGCTGATCCATCTCTTTGATCATTGTATAGACGATCATCTGATGCTCATTCAGGACTCTGGTTACGTTTTTTATATTTACCGCGCTGAGGCTGTTGTTGTCCACGCTGACCCGCCGATACCACAGAAGCGGTTTTTGAAAGAGATATACCGGATGCTTCTGAATCAGCCTTACCCAATACTCATAGTCATGCAGCACTCTGAATCTGGGATCAAATCCCCCGATCTCGTCTATCACATCAGAGCGCAGAACAACACTTGACCGGCAGAAATAATTGTCATTGTCAAAAAAGTAACGCAAACACTGTGCCTGCGTACGGTTTTCATGCATAAAGATTCGGATATCACAGTCGCATACTTTTTTTGTAGCGGAATACAGCGCGCCTTCCTCATCAATAAATTCTGCCCATGAAAAACACGCAGCTATCTCTTTGTGCTGCTCCAGATATGCGATCTGCTCTTCCAGCTTATTGTCATACCATATATCATCGGAATCCAAAGAGGCAATGTATTCTCCCGATGCTTTTTTCAGCAGTTCATTGAAGGTCAGGATCGCCCCTTTGTTTTCTTCCAGACGGTAAAACTGTATTCTCTCATCCTTATACTGTCTGGCCACATCGGGAGAACGGTCCTGGGAACAGTCATCTATGATGATGAGCTCCCAGTCCTGATACGTCTGTCTGAGCACGCTTTCAATCGCCGGCCCTACGTAGTTTTCATGATTATGAACAGAAAGAAGCACAGATACTTTCGGTCCGTTTTTATTCATGATACATCTCCTCATAGTACTTCTGGTAATCTCCGCTTGTGACATTCTTCATCCATTCTTCGTGTTCGAAAAACCACTTGATCGTAAGCCGGATTCCCTCTTCAAACCGGGTCTCCGGATACCATCCAATCTCTTTCTTTATCTTATCCGGCGCGATGGCATAACGCCTGTCATGACCCTTCCGGTCTTCCACATAGGTGATCAGGTTTTCGCTTACCAGTTCTCTTCTCGGATCCCCTTCCGGGAGCATCTCCTGCAGGGTGTCCAGAATGATGTGGATGATCTGGATATTCTGCTTTTCATTGTGTCCGCCGATATTGTAAGTCTCAAAAAGACGGCCCTTTTCCTGTACCATGTCGATGCCCTTCGCGTGGTCCTCCACGTACAGCCAGTCCCGGACATTTTTCCCGTCGCCGTATACCGGAAGCTTCTTGCCCTGAAGCGCATTGTTGATAATCAGCGGAATCAGCTTTTCCGGGAACTGGTACGGGCCGTAATTGTTGCTGCAGTTCGTAATATTCGCCGGGAACCGGTAAGTATCCATATAGGACTTTACCAGCATGTCCGAAGAAGCCTTGCTTGCGGAATAAGGGCTGTGTGGATCGTAGGGCGTGGTCTCATAGAAATATGCGTTCTCGTCCTCCAGCGAACCGTAGACCTCATCTGTGGATACGTGCAGGAACTTTTTGCCTTCCTGAAACGTCCCGTCCGGCAGCTCCCAGGCTTCCTTGGCCGCGTTGAGCATGACCAGGGTTCCCAGTACATTGGTGCGCACAAACACCTCCGGGTCCTTGATACTCCTGTCCACATGGCTCTCCGCCGCAAAATGAACGACCCGGTCAATGTCATTCTCCTGAAAGATCCGGCGGATGGCGGCGGAATCACAGATATCTGCCTTGATAAATGTGTAGTTGCCGCGGCTCTCGATGCTCTTCAGATTCTCCAGATTGCCCGCATAGGTCAGCTTGTCCACATTGATAATCCGAATCTCGTCCCCATACTTCCGAAACATGTAATGTATATAGTTAGAACCAATAAAACCGGCCCCGCCGGTTACAAGGTATGTCCGCATGATTTTTCCTCCATCTGTCTATTTTCCTGTGACTATTTTCCAATTATAGCATTAGTGTTCCACAAAATCAACCATTGTAGTCTTTAATTCTCCTTAAACCGTCTGTTTGCAGCCATTGATTTTCTATCTATCTGTCCTTAATTTTTTTAGCTGATCATTGATTCTGTGCAATTCCATTTCAAAGTCCTGTCTGTTTTTCTGATTTATAGTCTGCAGAATCATTCCCGCAAAAAAAGATTGGATCGCCGCAAGCATGATAAAACCGCTTACGATTAGCGTAGGGAATCTCGGCACAGTTCCAATTTGAAGATAGGTCGCAACAATCGGTATAAACAATACTGCCGATATGGCTCCGAGGACAAATGACAGTCCTCCGAAGAAAGCCATCGGCTTGTAAGTCCTATAAAGTTTCACGATCGTAGAAAGCACCTTGAACCCATCGGAATAGGTATTGAGTTTTGACTGGCTTCCCTGCGGCCTGTCACGATAATCTATAATTACATTCTCTACACGCATATTTTTATCTGCCGCATGGATACTCATCTCTGTCTCAATCTCAAATCCTTTGGACAGCACCGAAAAGCTTTTCACAAATTGATAACTGAAGGCTCTATAGCCTGTCATAATATCCTGAATATTTGTATGAAAGAAAAAATTAATACTTTTCCTGACAAGCGCATTGCCAAAATTATGGAACCGTCTTTTATTCTCTGTAAAGTATGTAGAGGACAGCCTGTCCCCTACAACCATATCCGCATTTCTTTCAACGATCCTTTCTATCATTTCCGCTGCAGCCTCAGCCGGATAAGTATCATCCCCGTCTGTTATAACATAGCATTCCGCGTCTATATCCCGGAACATGCGCCGGATCACATTTCCTTTCCCCTGTTGATATTCATATCTTACGATTGCTCCGGCTTGTCCGGCAATTTTATCTGTACCGTCTGTTGAATTGTTATCATACACATAAATCACAGCATCCGGAAGCTCTTTTTTATAATCAGATACCACTTTTTCTATTGTTTTACTTTCGTTATAACAAGGGATTAAAACCGCTATTTTATCCATGACTTTCTCCTATCTGATAATACGGATTTCAATACATTTTTTATGCCAAAACAGATTCCGAATATTTGGAACATCTGAAGGACTGCGATAACTCCGGCTGTATAAAAAAATGTATACCATCTATACTGAAATTGCTGCATCCATGCCGTAAACCAGGAAACACCCAGCATACATACTAAAATGCTGATTCCAAATCCCGTCATAATTAAAAACACCGGAACACATTCATATCTTTTTTTCCTGAGATCTGTGAGCATCTTGACGAAAATCCCCAGATATCCTAAAAAAGAGAATCCCAAAAAGAGAATGGATGTTTTTTGATATATTTTTATAAATATATTTGATATTTTTATAACCGGTTCGCTTTTTTTGATCAATGGGTCTTCTGATACAACTTTTTCGATGTTATAAACTTCTATTTTGCAATATGCATTTTTTCCTGTTTTGAGTTCCATTGTATCCTTCAGATCCCCATTTTCATAAATCTGAAACTGAGCCGCTTCTATACGGTCCACATCCTCTATTTCTACAGAGAATCCATTTTCTATAGACAACTCCGTCATTCTGCTGCCCGCCTTTATATATACCTCCAATTTTTCAGCATTTTTTGCCGGCTGTATCATACCTCCTATTTTCAGGCTAACCCTGTTGGGATATACCAGCATGGCGCCGGTAACCGCCTCCATCTTCCTAAGCTGCTCCCAGTTGCCGTTCCCCGGCTGAGCCTCTGATTTACATAATTCATATGTGAAAACGCTTTTCATATTTTCGGCCATACGCCGCAGTAAGAACGGAATATCTTCCTTCGTCAGCCCTTTTCCCATGGAAGATAGATATATAGCCTCACGCCTTTTCAACGTGCCCTGATTTAAAGCTGCCGTCAGTTCTTCATTCAGCGTCTTATAGAACTGGTCTGTATCTGCTGCAGATTGATATTGTCCTGACCAGGCAACTGCGTCTCTAAGAGCCCAGAAAATGATATCACCTTCTATCTCACCATCAATGCACCATGCGCTTTCATAAATCTGCTTTAACTGAGGTTCTATACTTTTTAATGTCGGACAGGCATCTATCATTTTTTCCATCTGCTTTTTTGTGATCCATACCCGGTCATCCGCTCTAACTGTACCTTCGCGTTCTACTTTCAGCATATTGGATACCACTTTAGAAAAATTCGTATCTGTCCTGTCACTGACCGTATAGATACCATAATGACTCTCATTTTTTAATGAGAGTATATGATTCGTCAAAAGCAGCGTTAAAATAGGCAGCGTATAAACAATTAATTTTTTTGCGGCAAGTACGCCCCTTTCATTCTGAAAAGCGATCCCTCCAATCGCAGTACACAACAGTGCCCCCAACACAAAGGGAAGCAGCCAGATAGAATCCTCTCTTATATACCAGAAAAAACTGAGACCAACCCCAGCCCCCAATGCCCATCGTACTTGTATACTGATCTTTTCATCTCTGCGAAAAAACAAACCGATCAGGCACGCAGCCACAAAAACCACGGCTGCCGGAACCACTGCCATTCTATAAATCTGCTGTGAATAGGAGCTGGCAAATGTAGCCGGTGAATACAGCAGGAACAAGTACATTAGCAATAAAGCTTCTCTATTTCCAACAACATTCTTGACTGCAGCTATCAAAATCAACAGCGACAGTATCCAAAACAATATCAGCCCTAGTGGATATGGGATCAAGAGCAGGTTGCAGATATACAGAAAAAACGAAAATGAAATCCCCTTTGCTAATGTCAGATTATTATATTCCAGCCCAAGCCATTCCGAATTTTGCAGCGAGTCAGCATAATTTACAAGCAGATAATCATCATGCATCATTGTCCCCAACCCATATAAAGGCGTTTTTAGCGCAAAAAAAACTCTTAGAATCGTCAAAACCACAGCAAATAAAATCATCCAGTTTTTGTTATCCCATATATTTTTATATCTCATCAGCATGTCCATCCTCCTCAGGCCGCAAGCGCCTTCCCTCACGGCAGGTTTTCACCTGTGACCATTTTCCGATTATAGCATTAGTATTTCACAAAATCAATATTGTAGTCTCCAACTATTCAAACAGTCAGCGGAAACTGTTCCTAATTCCATCAATTCTACTTGACAAACCCCGATTTTGAAATCATAATATGGTCTGTTAACATTTAATTGAAGGAGAAAAAGTATGATACAGCTGCCCAAGAAAAGTTTTCTGATTATCCGGACTATTTTTCTTCAAATCACCTGGTTTTTGTTTGTATATTTATTTAGTGAAATCTATCTACATGCTGTTATATTCGGAAATGTCAGTTTGTTTTTTCCAATATTATTATGCATCCCTGCCGCATTCTTTGCAGCATTTTTGTGCTCCCGCTTTTCCAGAAAGATCAATCTCCTGATCGGCGGGCTCATTACATTTGCGGTTTGTGCCTTCTGTGTCATGGAGCTGATCTATTATGGAATCTTCCATACCATGCTGGCTCCTTTCAGCAGTCTCGAGATGGCGGGAAACGCAGTAGACTTCCGTACTGTTTTGTTTACATTTATCAAAAAAAACACCGGACAATTAGCCATTGCCCTGCTTCCCTGCTTCGTATATCCTTTTTTATGTTTCGTAAAACCATTCGGGCACAGGCTTCTTAAAAAACGGGTAAGAAAAGGATGGGCCGCTGCTTTTTGCATCTATATACTGGGACTGATTTGTATGCTGCCTTTCGGAAATGGTTTGAAGACCCCCTTATATACTTATTTCTACAGTACTCAGATCAATTATAATATAGAAACTCTCGGACTTTTTACCGGGATCTCCCAAGATTTTGTAAGAATGGTATTAACTCGTACCACAGGTTTTGATACTCTTTTTTATAAGCCGATTGACAACATAAAAATTATAGACCGCGGGGAAGGTCCCGGGGAGCCTAATATAGTAAATTATGATTTTGAGAAACTGATCAGTCACATAGACAATCCGAAAATACAGTCGATTCATGAATATGTGTCGAATGAAGATCCGACTTACAAAAACGACTATACAGGAATGTTCAAAAACTATAACCTGATCTTTATTACAGCAGAAGGATGGTGGAAATATGCTGTTCGAAAGGATTTGACCCCCACCTTGTACAGCATGCTAAACGAAGGCTTCGTATTCGAAAACTACTATACGCCTCTCTGGTACGGAAGTACCATCGGCGGGGAGTTTGCGAACCTGACAGGGCAGATTCCAAAGGAAAGCGGCAAATTCAGTATGGCAGTCACCGGTGAGAACAGAAATAATATGCAGTTTACCTTGAGCCGCATGCTGCAGAGAAAGGGATACGGCATAAGGGCTTTCCACAGTTATCTCTATGATTTTTATATCCGTCATATCTCTCACCCTAACATGGGATTTGAATGGTATGCGGCTGGCAACGATTGGTTTGAATTTGAAACCCATGAGAATGGGGACATGCTCTGGCCTCAGTCTGACTTAAAGCTGGTATCTGACAGTTTTGATATGTACGCCGATGATACGCCGTTTTATACAAATTATATGAGTTTCAGCGGACATGCAAATTATGATTCAACAAACGAAATGTCAAAACGCCACTGGGATCTCGTAAAAGATCTCCCTTATTCCGATTCTGCCAAGGCATACCTGGCTTGTAATTATGAGCTTGAATTGGCTGTAGAATATCTGCTGCAGCGTTTGGAAGAAAAAGGGCTGCTGGAAAATACTTTATTTGTAATCGGGCCAGACCATATTCCTTATGGATTTCCGGATATGTGCAGTGAACTGGCAGGAGAGGATCTGGAAGACAGCCTGGAATGGTATCACAGTTCCCTGGTTATCTGGTCAGCTTCTATGCAGGAGCCTGTCAATGTGTCAAAATACTGCAGCAGCATTGATGTTCTTCCGACAGTAGCCAATCTGATGGGCCTGGAGTATGACTCACGCGTTCTGGCAGGTCAGGACATCCTCTCGGATGCAGAACAGTTTGTAATCTTTCCCGACAGGAGCTGGATCACAGGAAGGGGAACTTATACAAGCAGTACCGGAGAATTTGAGCCTTTTGGGGATATGGACGATCTGTTCGAGGATGAAGAATCCTTAAACGAATATATCAATAATGTAAGTGAAATCGTAGAAAATAAAATTCAGCTTTCTGCGGATGTCGTTGACAATGATTACTATGCATATCTGCCGGGAGTCTTGTATCTTGATTAGATAGATGTTAGGAGAAGGGTCATCCCCCTTCTCCTGCTTTTTTAGAATCCAATGATTCCCTGTTTCATCCCTGAGATGCAAGACATATGTCCCTTTTATTTAAACTCTATGTCTCCCTCGACATGGAAACTTCCCATTCGTTTCATCTGTTTCCTGGGAACCTGCAAAATAAATATTGGATCTTTTGTATCAAAAACAATCCTGTCATTTTTCTCAATACCATTTTCAGCTGTCATTTCGATCTCTATTCCGTCTAAAATTGCCTGCATCCCCCACATATCGCAGGCATATCCTTCCTCAGGATCATACCGCAGAGCTTTTACACGTTTCGGAAGGATACTCAAATCCGCATCCACTGTAAAATGCGATTTATTCTCAAACATAATATACACCGCAAGACTTTGCTCTTCTTTAAAACCCGTACCGATGTCATAATATATCTTCCCGCGCATGGGAATTTTAGCCCAATGTTCTGAAAATGCCGCTAATTCCGCAATATATTTTCCCGGATAATGCTGATGTATAAAACGAATCCTCTGCGAAATTGTATTTTCCTCCTGACCTTCTTCTGATACATTTTGATTCCCATTCCAAACACCTTCTGGATGAATCCGGTATACACTAATCGGTTCCTTTATGGAAGCAACTTTTCCATGCATTGCCATCAGCAGATTAACAAACCAATCGTCTACATAAGGCTGTTCTAAAAAAGACTGTGGTATTTCGTTTAATGAAGAAATACGGTATAAATTTGATGAAAAATTGCCTGTATAATTATCTTCCGCCTGCATTTCCGGTAAAATATATTTACTTTCCTGAACCTTCACAGGATACTGACGCACCGCAAAACAATTGGATTCCTGATTATATAACAGTAAATAATTATTGGACATAGATATACCGTGTTCCTCGTCCAATGGCTCCATATGCTTTTTCAGCCAAAATGGACTAATCCAATAATCGTCACCTTCAAGTATACATCCATAATCAGCTCCTGAATCCATAAGTAGCCTTATGATACGTTTTGTATTCTTCGGCATTCCCATGTTTTGCCTGTTAGAATGATCTTCTATGTGCCAATTTCCGTTTAAATCCTTTTTTTCAATCACATCCACTATGATTTCTTTCGTCCGATCAGTAGAAGCATCATCACAAATCAGAATCTTAACTTGAATGTTACTCTCCAATTGCTGAGCCAAGAGGTGTTCTATACACTGGCCAATATACTTTTCCTGATTATAGCATGAGATTGCAATACATACACTTTTTCCCGACTTCATATTTCTCCTTTCACATTAGTACACTATGATTGTCTTAGAGTTCTCTCCTTTTCTTTTTTAAAGTACACCCAGACGCCGATCTTTTTTACATTTCACTATAAGAACACAACAAATGAAAAATCCAAAAAGTCACTTTTTTCTTTCATACCCAACCAGCAGATACATCGCAAATGTCAGCGCCAGCCAAAACCAGGTGGTCGGATTGCTGAACCAGGTGGTAAAAAAGGAGAGTCCCAGGTAAATCGTAAACTGTCCGTAAAATAAGTAGGAAACCGGATTTCTGTTTCTTTCCACCCATCCGGTCAGCCATACCGCCGCACCGCCCAGAACCAGTGCCAGCAGGATCACCCCGAAGATGCCGAAATCATAATATGAATCATAAAATATGGTCAATGTGGTCAATTCTTCTTTCGTAATATACAACGGGTATGCCGCCACCTGCGGAAATACAAATTTTAATCCCGTAAGTGCGAAAACCGGAAACAGCATGCGGATCCCCAGCGTAAACTCCGGAAGCTCGCAGACCATACGGTTAAAGTTCTCGTAATTATTCGCCACATACATATACGGCTGTGTAATAAAGATCGGCATTTGGCTGTATTTCATCTCAAAAATACCATTTAAGTAAGGGATATCGTGTCTTCGGGCAACCGTCAGAAGCACGTATACCGGAATCAGTATCACCGCCGCCGTCACCACCATCTTCCAGGTAATATGCCTGTAGAGCATCAGATACACGACTGCCGCAAATCCCACTGCAAACAAAAGCTGAAACCTGGACACGCATAAAATAGGAATCGCCGCTGCCAGCAGGTTTCCCAATGCCAGCACTGCGATCCGCAAAAGAGTCCATTTCTCCGTCAGTTTGACATACAGAACACTTAAGGCCGGGATCAGGATACAGCTAACCGTAAAATAATGTACCCCGGAAATATGAAAATATGAATACGCATGCGGCTCCGGAGAAAACAGCGGTATAAATCCAAGCACCGTCGCCTCCAGCAGGAAACAGCCCAGAGAAGCAGCGCCCAGAAATATGATACAGATCAGAATCCGCCGTGCCTGAACCGCGTTTTTCCGCAGGGACGCCTTCCCTTCAAACATACACTTTTTTGCCCAAAAGTCGTATCCCAGCATAAAGCATAGATATGCCAGGAAAAAACACAGCCACGTAACTGTCTCCCAAGGACTGGAAAGATGGCTCAGCTTTAAGCAGGCAATCCCTTCCCCTCCGATCCAGGATAAAGAAAAAATGCCTCTTAAGTCCACCAGATTCCCGGATTTTCTAAAATTTGATATATACAGGAACAAAGCCTCCAGCAGGAATACGATCCCTGCCACATATTCGGCGCCGATTCTTGAAAAAATAAAGGCCAGCATAGAGCTGGCACAGTAGGAAATATACTCTGCTCTTCTGTCTGCCTGCAGCATAACACCTTTCCTTCCCGGTCCTGCAAACCCAGGGCCTGTCTTATCTCAATATGCGTTTTTATTGATAAACCCTTTAAAAAATGTGAGCACAATGATCTTGAGATCCAGCCCCAGGGTCCAGTTTTCTATATAATACAGGTCGCATTCAATCCGTTTTCGAATGGAAGTATCCCCCCGGAATCCATTGATCTGCGCCCAGCCGGTCAGCCCCGGACGTACTTGGTGCTTGATCATATATCTGGGAATCTCCTCCTTAAACTTCTCGACAAACTGGGGACGCTCCGGCCTGGGGCCTACCAGGCTCATATCCCCTTTCAGGATATTGAACAACTGGGGCAGTTCGTCAATGCTGGTCCGCCGGATAAAATGTCCGATGGGGGTGACGCGCGGGTCGTCCTTCCTGGTCCATCCCTTCTCCTCGTCCGATTCCTTCTGCATAATCATGGAGCGGAACTTATACATATAGAAGGGCTTATTCTTCAGTCCAATCCGCTCCTGCTTAAAAATGAGCGGGCCCGGATCTGTAAACTTGATAATCAGCACAACTCCCAGCATGACAGGTGAAAACAGGATGATCGCAAACAAAGAACCGAAGATATCCATCGTCCTCTTGACGATTCTGTTCAGCATATTATTCAATGGGACATGCCGGATATTGACCACCGGAAGCCCCTGAATGTCCTCGGTGTACGGCTTCGTCGGGATAATATTATTATAATCCGGAATGAACTTTGTGTGCACTCCTGACTTTTCACACATGCCTACGATTCGTTCCAGTTTGTTGTATTCACTCAGTCCAAGAGTTATGACGATCTCGTCCAGCCTGTTCTGGGGGAGGATGATGGTCAGGTTATCAATGGTTCCAAGAACCTTGATCCCTTTGTATTCTGCACCATGGGGCATGGAATCATCCAGAATCCCTCTGACATAATACCCCCATTCCGGGTTCACAAGGATTCGGTCGATATACTGCTCTGCAGCCCTGCTGTATCCTACCAGGATAATATGCTTGAGATTATGTCCGTTCTTTCTGATGCGCCGGAGGATATATCGGACGATATTGCGCTCCAGCACCTCGCCGAAAATATCTACACAGGCAAATACAAACAGCATTGTCCTGGAAATATCTATCTGTCTGAACAGATATAAGAGCAGGATCAACGCCATGACGCCCAATACGTTAGCCTGCATTACACGCCAGGCTTCCAGCCTTCTGCCCAGCACCCTTTTCGGTGCATATAAGTGAAATACATAATATAAGAGCAGATAACCTGGTACGATCCCGATCAAAAGCTGCATATAGAAGCCCAGCGAAAGAGCCCATGGGTCCTGCTCAAAAACACCGGTTTTAAAACGAATATACCAGGCCAGTACATAAGAGGCAATAATCACAAGTCCGTCCAGTACTACCTGCAGCCGATTCAAAAGTTTTTGATTTTCTTTTATCACTGCTTATTTTCCTTCTTCCAAATATCTCCGACAAAATTTTCCAATCTGTGTAATATCATATAATATTTTTCCCAAAAGAACAAGACTAAACACGAATTTAAAAGGTGAAATTACTATGAATTTTAATTGTTTTGTAATATTTTTGAAATACAATCTATATCCGCATCAGTATTACACTTCCAAAGAAAAATGCCGGCGGCATTCGGACATGTGTCCGCTGCCGCTGGCATTTTAATTAAATCTTGAATGCGTATGATTAATACGTTGATAACACATTCATATAGTCATTGATGATACTGTTGCCATATCCCGGGTCTGATGCCCAGCCACAGCCTGGAATCGGATTTTCCTGGATTCCCAACCATTCTACATATGGAGCGCTGCCTCTCTGCACATAAGTAAATCTCGGGTCTACACAAGGATTCTTCAATCCAATCTCTTCTTTAGTTGCGTATGCCTTCAGATGCTGTACATGTGCCCTGATGCCTGTCCTGATATCCGAAAAGCTTAAGCCCGAAGCCCCATTTCCAGTTGCACCAAGTCCTGCAAAGTTAAACTGCGTAATCTTTACATCGCCTGTAAACTTCAGGAACTTCGTCTCCTTCATTGCCTGACAAAAAGCAACCGCCAGGTCAATTTTTTCCGCCTCGCATTCCTCTTTATATATCTGGCAAAACTCTCCAATGGTACGTACATTCGTATTATTCGCATAATATGTAGGATAGGAAGCATTTGCAAGGAAGTATGTTACCATCTGATTCACTGTTGGGCTCTTATTAGCAAGTCCCTCAGTTTCAAACATATAAATCCGATGATAATCAAAGTTCTTGGCGCTTCTATTTTCCGTTATACCATAACTGATATAATGATCTACATATGCCTTATTATTTTCTCCAAAAGCCGCTCTCAAATCACTATAATTATTTTTATAGGCCAATACATTAAAGTTCTCGTGAGCCTGACGGCCTTCCTTAATTCCATAAGTCAAAAAGTGCTGCAGCGCACCGGCAGGATCGCTTTCAAATGCCGCTTTCAGATCCGAGTATTTTCCGATGTAATATTCAAAACTATATACTGCGGAATAATCTACCCCCTGGTATGTAGTCACTGCAACCAATGCACATTCACGTCCTTCTTCGATACCATGCATGAGATAATGGATATAGTATTTCTCCAGATCATTCCCAAACGCTGCCCGAAGGTCGCTGTAGTTATTCTTATACGCATGTACGTTAAAGTCTGCATTACCAGACCTTCCTTCTTCCATACCATGCTTCACAAAATGTTCCAGCGCTTTTTCCGGATTATTTCCAAATACCTGTTTAATATCCGGATACTTTTCAATATAATAGTTAAAATTGTATACCTGCTTAAACTCCAGGCCGCGATATTTAGTCACACCTTCAATTTTGCTGTCCGAATCTACAGATGAATTATCATCTGTTGCAGTTCGTCCTTCTTTCTTACCATATTCAATATAATGTAAGAAGTAAGACTTCCAGGAACTTCCGAACGCTTTCTGCAGATCAATATATTTATTTTTGTAGACAGCTACATTAAATGTACCTCTCGCCTGCCTGCCTTCTGACATGCCGTATACGACAAAATGCTCCAGCGCACCAATCCGGTTATTGCCAAATGCTGCTTTCAAATCCGGGTAATGCTCTACATAGTAATCAAAATCATAGACATCTGCGTAGTTTACTCCGTCAAAGATAGCATCCGCATCTACGTTAGGGGTCTTATCCGGATCTTTCTCTTCCTCTTCTCGTCCGTTTCTTCCCTCTGCTTTGCCGTAATTGATATAGTGCATATAATAGCGTTTATATTCATTACCAAATGCAATCCTAAGGTCCTGATACCGATTCCGGTAAGCAATAACATTAAATTCCTCACTTGCCTGATGACCTTTGTCCATACCCTTGGAAATAAAATACTCCATAGCCGCCTCTTTAGTAGAGACATCTATTTTATCTTGTTCAAATAAGTCTGCATACTTATCTTTATAATAAGCATAATTGAATACCGCACTATAATCCGTACCCTCTGTAGCACAGTACTTCAGGATTCCTTTGGCATCTGCTTCTCCCAGCGCCTTTAGGCCCTCTTCTTTTTTCAGATTTGCCGCATCATTTGGATTTGATATAAACGCATGCTCTACAATAATGCCCGGGAAACCATTTTTCTTACTATTTCGAATCACGCTATAGTAGTCTGATGCCTTGCCGTCATCATATAAGCATTCTTCTTCATCATCTTTATCGTAACCCGAATCTTTCGTCTTCACCCCGCGGTTAACCAGACCAAGGTTTACTAATTCGTCTAAAATATTCTGAGCTACTTCTTTTCCCTCTTCTGAGATGCTTGCGCCATCATATCCATTTGCACCATTTGCATTCGGATAATATACTTCTGCTCCCTTTGCCGCTTCTGTAGTGGCTGAGTTCATATGTATACTCACAAAAAGGGTTGCACCTTTCTTCTTTGCAAATTCTACCCTTTCTTCAAGCCCCATGTAAACATCAGTCTCTCGGGTCATATATACTTTTATACTGGTGTCCTTAGCCAACGCATCTCTGCAGTATTTAGCAACTTTTAAGTTTAACTCTTTTTCTATCAGTCCATACTCTTTTTTGCTGCTTCCTTCATCCTTGCCGCCATGCCCCGGATCCAGAACAATTACCATTGTTTTTGGATCATCCGATGCCCTCGTATATGCCTTCGCCGCACTATAAGAACCTAAATTCACTGCCTGATCCGTCATCGCCGTCAATTCCGCACTGACTCCTGCACGGCTGTAAGACCTGTCTGTGCTGGAAGACCCCAGGGCAACAGATCCTTCATTTACATTATCTACTGCTTCCTGCGCAGCTTCCTGGATGGTATTCTCAATCTCATAGGTCAGATCTGTGGAAATATCATCTGATGTAAGCGCTGTAACCGATATACCTGTTTCATCCGCACAATCGCCTTCTTCTCCATTGCTCACGGTAAAATCTGCAAAAATACCCGTGTTTTTAAGATCAATACGCTTTTTATGTCCGTCTAATTCATATATAAAAGAAGTCAGACGATAGGTCCCTGCTTCCTGGCTCTCATAAGTCTTTGTAAACTGATAATAATGGAGTACTTTCTGTGTAAGTGGAATCTCACTCTGCCTGCCGTCGTCTCCTGTAAGTATCAGCTTCACGGATTCTAACTGTTCTTCGCCTTCTCCGAATGAAAGGATGGCATTTAATTCTCCTGGTGCTTGTAACGCGTGTTCTTCAATAAACACGTTATTGATTACTCCGCCATCTTCATATTCCGGCTCGGCCGGCTCTTCCTCAGCCGCTTCTTCTTCCGCTGTAGGCTGTTCTGCTTCCGGATCAGCCTGTTCGTCTCCGGCTGCAGGCTCTCCCGTAACTGCCTGTTCATCGCCATTCACCGGTTCCTGCGGTTCCTCCGCACCTGCCGGCTCATTGCCATCGACCGGTTCCTGCGGCTCTCCCTCTGCCGCCGGATTGTTCTGATCTGCTGTCGTTTCCTGATCCGTTACCGGATTCGCACTATCGTCTGTGCTGTCCTGGCCTTCTGACACGGCCGCTTCATCGCCTGCAGTCGGATCATCTGCAGTCGTACTCACGGCAGCCTCCTGTGTCCCATCCCCGTCTTCCGCAAATGCACGGAAGCCTGTAGTCGGACTCATCAGGAGAGCAAACGCAAGCAGCCATGCTACAAGTTTCTTGCTTTTCCCTTTCTTCATAACGTCCACCTCATATTTTTATGTAATTGTACAAGCATCGTTCATATTATACATCAATCCCACCTTACTTTCAAGGCAGAAATTTCCTATCCTTCGACATTGCCCGTTCTGGTAAACTATTTTATTTACAAAAACCGACAAATTTTCAGATTGTATTTCCCGCTAAATATAGGGATTCACTTCCAATTCCATACACGATCTTGTGGTATTTTTCCTCCGAAAAATAATTGTAAAAAATTTGTAAATTTTTTCCTGTCGATATATGCGTTACGATTTCATCACTTTTTTTACACTTTATTTACAAAATATTATATATTTTTTACATTTAAGCAGTCTGCCACCGACAGCTTTTCCGTATATGAGGATATAAAAGCTGTGCGTCCCGCAGAGGATTTTTAAGGACGGAGTTTCTTAAATTAAGGTAAAAAACAGGAAACCTGCCGCGTTTCTCTCCGCCAGATTCCCTGTCTTTGTGTCAAATATTTGAATATCTACATGCAGCCGCCGGGCCAATAGACACGCGGCGCATCCAGCCTGTTCCGCTTTTTCCGGGTATCTTAAAATAACTTTTCCGGATAGATTCCATCCCCGACTAGCTTCCGGATCGATGCGGCCACACCGTCCTTATCTTCCTTATATGTAACTCCGAACCATTTGTCTGAAGACTGCAGCACCTTCACGGAAACCCTGCCTTCTTCCAGAAGTCCCCCAATAATTGTGGGAAGCAGATATTCGGCCTTTAAGTCTCCCGGCTCCAGGCTGTCCAGAAATTCCACAAATCCTTTTTCCAAAATCGAAAAGAATCCCGGCTGCAGCCCCCACATATTCATAGATACCAGAGAATCCGCATCCAGCCTTACATCCCCGCTTTCACTGCGTACGATTGCAGCGCCTTCCTTTTTTTCGATATTTTTAGTCTCTACAATCTTCTCCAGCATACCGTCCGTGCCTGCACGGCACAGCCCGCGGGTCACGGCTCCGTTGTCGCTGAGTGTATTTTTCAATACGAATCCTACCATACAGAGCTTTGTTCCCGAAGCCTCCGAATGGCGGGTCAGATACTGATAGGCTTCCGTGTAAGCGTGCCTGCCGTAAAAATCATCTGCATTGATCACTAAAAACGGACAGTCCACCGCACCCCTGCAGCACATGATTGCCTGGCCGGTTCCCCAGGGCTTTGTCCGACCTGCAAACCGGTCTCCATATCCCGGAGGGATCTCTTCCACTTCCTGGTATACGTAGGATGCTTCCACGATCCGCTCGATCTTTTTTCCGATGATCTCCCGGAACGCATTCTCAATGTCCCGGCGTATCACAAACACGACCTTATCAAAGCCTGCCTCTATCGCATCATAGATGGAATACTCCATGATGATCTCCCCATTGGGGCCTACAGGCTCCAACTGCTTGATTCCCCCTCCAAAACGGCTTCCCAGCCCAGCCGCCATTACTACCAGCGCTGCCCTGCTCATATCAAATTCCTCCTGTACACATTAACATAGTAATGCCACGGTCTGACTGCTGCTCCATCCCGTGACAATCCTGTTCCTTCATTACTCGCCGAGTCCGTCCTTCACGATCTGAACCATCTCTTTTAACGCGTCATCTTCGTCCTCGCCGTCACAAACTATGGTAATCTCATCCCCGCTCTTGATGCATGCCCCAAGGACGCTGAGCACGCTTTTCGCATTGGCAGAAACCATACCCGGCCTGGCTGCCTTCTCAATGGTGATCTTGCAGCCAAACTGCATTGCCGTCTTGCAGAACAGCCCCGCCGGTCTCAGATGAAGGCCGGTGGGATTTTTAATAATCACGCTTTCTCTTACCATATCCAATCGCACATCCTATCCCCCGTCTTTTTCTGTCAGAATAATCTTGACAGTCGGGTTTTTCATTAATTCCACACCGGAGGGAGTCTCGATATTTACTGTCACTTCATAAGTTCCGGCTGTTTTATAGTTCTTCAGATCAATGGAGGCGGCATAGCGGACATCCAGCACTTCCAAAGCCTCCTCTGTCCCTGTAAACTGCAGTTCAATGTCCAGGTCAGACTCAAAGGACAGCTTTAAGTCTTCTTTCAGGTTATTGATCTGGATCGCCCCCACCGGGAGCTCAATTGTCTTTCTTCCTTCCTGTTCTATTATAACGGTTACTACAACATTATTGGAGGCATTTGCCGACAGGCTGATCCCCTCCGGAAGATAGGGCAGGACATCCACCGTTACTTCCTCTCTGGCCTGCTTTCCTTCGATGCTGACCGCCGAATCCGGGATCTCGATTGCGCTTACCTCATCCAGCGCCTCCTTGGTGCCGCAGATCACGATCCGCGACGGTTCTGTCGTGCAGCCGTTGTAAATATAGCCTTCCGCCGGATTTCCCGATACGCCGTTGATCCGTAAGGGAACCGTCTTTTCCCGGAGAATCTGCACGTTGACACTGAGCCCCCGTTCTCCCAGGTTGTTCGTCAGCTGGCTCTGGTCCATAACATTGTCGTTGCCGTCGTGCAGCACCAGCTCCGCACTCAGAGTCGTGCTCTCGGAAAGGCCGTTTGCTGCATCCACCTTGGCCACCACCCGATGAATATTCCGAATCGTCGATTCCGCCCCGGAGATAGAGATCATTTCCGGATTCACAGACACTTCGCCTATGGCGTATCCGTTTCTGGTGGTGATGTTGCTTGTGTTGACAGAAATCGGGAACGTATGCTTGTCCGTAGCCTCAATCTTAACCTCCAGGTTTCCGGGAGAGACCTGTGTAGTCACGTTTTCTCCTTCCAGCCCGCGCACCTCCGCACTAATCGGCACCAGATACGTGTTTACCTCCATCTGGCTCAGATCCGCAGTTGCCACGATGTTGCTGCTGCGGACTTTGGAAAGGACAGAGCGCTTTCCTGATACGGTCACCCGCACTGGCTGCTGCTCCCCTACCAGATCATAGGTCTTGCCCTTATTCGTAACCACCTCGCCGTTGATGAACTCAACCGGAATATTGGCATAAGTCACATTGTCCACAGGATCGTTGATATTGATCACAATGATCCAGAAAAATACGGAAAAAATCAAAGCTGCTATTTTCAGGCCTAAGTTCCGGGTTATTTTAAACTTCATTTCTCTGCCGTCCTTTCCGTATTGTAAATTTCTTTCCGTCGGAAAGACGATTCTGGATCTGCCCCAGCTTTTCCCTCAGATACTCCGGAGTCACATTGCGCACAAGCTGACCGTCCATGGCCATGGACACGAAACCAGTCTCCTCTGACACCACCAGAATGAGCGCGTCGCTGACCTCGCTCATGCCAAGAGCAGCGCGGTGCCTCGTCCCCAATGATTTGCTGATCTGCATATTGTCTGACAGCGGCAGGTAGCAGGTGGCCGACGTGATCCTGTCACCGCGGATGATCACAGCCCCGTCGTGAAGCGGTGTATTATGCTCAAAAATATTCAGAATTACCTGCTCCGAGACCTTGCAGTCCAGCTCGATGCCCGTCATCTCGTACTCCGTCAGATGGATGGCGCGCTCCACCACGATCAGGGCGCCTGTCTTGACGCTTCCCATACTGAAGCATGCATCCACCAGCGCTTCCCTGGTCCTGTCTGAAAAACGCAGGTTCTCCCTGCCTCTGTCAAACAGGTAAAAACTGCTGAACAGATTTTTTTCTCCCAGCTTCTCCAATGCCCGCCGCAGCTCCGGCTGGAATACGACCAGCGCCGCGAATGCCAGGATACCGATGGATTCTCTTGCCAGATACAGGATCGCGTGCATCCGAAACACATAGGCCACCAGGATGAACAGCCCCAGCATCAGCAGTCCTCTCAGCAGCATCCATGCTTTCGTGTTCTTGATCCACAGCATGATCTCATACACAATCACCGCAATGATCAGGATCTCCACAATATCTGTAATACGGAGCTCGGGAATATACGGATCGCCGATTAATTTGTGAAGAATCTGTTTTATCTCTTGCTGCATCAGCTCACCTCCCACTCCGGGCAAAACGGATGTATGTACCCGAAGACCTTACTGTCCTACTCTGTTATTTTTTGCCTTTGCCGTCCAGTCCAAGTTCTTTGTTCAGGCTTCGCTCCAGCAGGATCTCATCCGCGCTCTTCGGCCTGTCCAGATAACCTGTCCCATAGGACGGAGGCGCCTGGGTGTTGTTGTCAACCCAGTTTTTTTTACCGCCTTCATTTCCCGTATTCTGCCGTTCATTGATATGCTTCACACTTTTCTGAGGAACCGTAACGCCGATCTTCGGGACTGCTTTCACGTAGTAATGGTATTCATCGTCTTCAAACTCCAGATATTCTGTCCTGGCGTAGTCCACGGAAAGGAACACCACCTCCAGCAGGAGCCCAACCAGCACCCCGATCACTCCGCTGATCACCAGGGGAGACAGGGAGATATGCAGATTCAGCGCTACATTGCCGGCCGTACAGAGCACTACCGCCATTACCGCACCGGCCGCGGACGCGATCTTCCACGCGTGATCCACGGAACGGGTACGTATGGAATACACAAACAGAATGCAGATCGCAACTGCCGCAATCATGATCCACATCTCCTGGTTCATCAGGGACTGCTTCGTAAAGCTGATCAGCGTCTCCACCAGTTCCACTCCGTCCCCTGACTTAAAGGTACTCGAGGAGCCTTTTACCAGATGGATCAGATAGTAGGAAAATGTGCCGCACGCCACAGGAACCGCACATGCCGGCGTCCCGAGAAGCCCTACCGCAATGGGCAGCACAAAGGGAATGTTCATTGCCATGGAGCAGGCCATCAGAAGAACCAGCCATGACTTTCCGGTGGAAAACCGGAAGTAAAAAATGTACATCAGCAGGAACAGCAGCGCCGCCACGATGGCAACCGGCAGAGACAATGTATAGAAATGCAGCAGCACCAGCGCTGTTGCAGCCATAACCATGACAATCAGCGGCAAAAAGGCACAGACCGCGGACAATCCCAGCGTACACGGCGTCTTGGATGCCGCTTTCATGAACCCGATGTTGGAATTGATCTGGTTAAATACCAAAAACCCCAGAGCGAACTGAAGCCCGATTCTGATAAATATGGAATACTTTGCGTAGAATATCTGCAATTGCTCTCTCCAGACAAGTAATGTGCTCATACTTTCTTTTTCTCCTTCACTTCCATCTTACCCAGCCGGGATAGATCTCTATAGTACTTTTTGACGCGCTGCTTCGCCCGGTTGTGCCGTCCCCTGTAAAACACGCTTGCACCGACCACATAGAGGATCAGCATCAGTACATATCCGCCCACCGCAGCCCCTCCCAGAAAAGTAATCTTGGAAATGGTCAGGTTCTCCAGCAGTTCGTCCATGTAGCAAACTGCAAGCAGAGCCGCCAGTATCCCGTAGCCTACCGTCATCCACAGAACCGTGATCAGCGTATTCAGACTGGCATAGTCCTTTTTGTAATAGGTGCTGATCTTCATATCTTTTCTGATGTCATTCTTCTCATACTGGGCCATCCTTGCCATCAGTCTGATTCGTTTTACATCCAGCATACGCTTCCTCCAGAAATGTAAACCCAGGGGCATCCCATCATGTCCCTTCGGGTGTAAGATTAATAGCCGTCAGTTTTAGTATAGCATATAGTCAGAGCCCTTGTCCAATGCTTATAGTTAAAAAATAAACTTTTTGCGCTCCTGCCTTTTTCAGCACTTTCGAAATTCTGTGGATCGTGCTGCCCGTGGTATAAATATCATCTATAATCAGCACGTTCCGGGGCGCCTTCCACTGTGCGGAGACGCCGAATGCCTGCTTTAAATTCCGTTCGCGCCCCCTGTCGTCCAAAAGTCTCTGGGGCCTGGTCTTACGAATCCGGTATACCACATTCTTTCCCACCGGGATCTGCAGTTCCCTGGAAAGCCCTTCCGCCAGCAGGCATGCCTGGTTGAAGCCCCGGGCTCTGAGGCGGGACGGATGGAGGGGCACCGGGAGGATCTCCCCGATCTCACGCGCGCGAATCCAGCCCCCATACCGGCGCGCCATTTCCCCGGCAAATATATCCGCATAATACCGCTTGTTGTGGAACTTAAACTGATAGATCGCCTGGGTCACGGGAGGGACATGCAGCCAAAGGCTCCTTCCCTGATCGTAGGCATAGTCACGCCCTGCACAATCGCGGCAGTACTCCTGTTCTTCGTACCTGACCGGTTTTCCGCACCTCATGCAGCGCGGCTCATTTATAATAGGAAGTTTCTCTCTGCAGGAATCACAAATTCCTTTCCCCGGTTTCTGCACCTCCCCGCAGAACGGGCAGACCGGCGGGTAAAGCAGATCCAGCAGCTTTAAAATTCCTGTATGCGCTCTGCCAGGCTTGTATATCTGTTTTGTTCGCTTTTGTTTCTGATCATTTCCTGAAATACGCTTTCACTCCCTACAATTGTCAGACATTTTTTCGCCCTGGTCACGGCCGTATAGAGCAGGTTGCGGTTATACAAAAGTCTGGGGCCGGAAAGCAGCGGCAGAATGACCGCGGGGTACTCGCTTCCCTGAGATTTATGTACGGTGATGGCATAGGCCAGCTCCAGTTCTTCCGTGGATTCGAAGGGATACGTCACCTTCCGGTGCTCGTCATATTCGACTTCCAGTGTTTCGTCATATAGGTTCACTTCCGTGATGCAGCCCATGTCTCCGTTAAACACGCCCATCCCCTGGTCTACGGCCACCCCGTACTTTGTGCGCACCTCCCAGGCCAGTTGATAATTGTTCTTGATCTGCATGACCTTGTCCCCTTTTCGGAAGATCCGTCCGTTGATCTCCTTCTCTTCCTTTCCCGGTTCCGGCGGATTCAGATATCGCTGCAGTACGGTATTCAAGCGTTCTACCCCCAGAAGCCCTTTTCGTGTCGGGGTCATCACCTGAATCTCACTGGGAGGGGCATCCACATACCTGGGAAGCTTTTTCTGAATCAGGGTAATGACCACGCCGATGATCACATCCGCCTCCTGTCTTCTCAGGAAAAAGAAATCCCGGCTCTGATTGTCCAGAACCACCGGCTCTCCCGCGTTGATCTTATGCGCATTGACTACAATGTCGCTCTCTCCCGCCTGGCGGAAAATCCTGGTCAGCGTCACCACAGGAAAGCATTCTGACAAAATGATGTCCTTCAATACACTCCCCGGCCCTACGGAAGGAAGCTGGTTCACGTCCCCCACCAGGATCAGGCGGGTGCCCGGCATCACCGCCGAGAGAAGGGCATGCATCAGGGAAAGGTCTACCATGGACATCTCGTCGATGATCAGAATATCGGTTTCCAGCGGATGATCCCGGTTGCGCTGAAAGCCGCTCACACTTCCTTCTTCCTCCGGGCTGCCGCTGACTTCCAGCAGCCGGTGGATCGTCTGGGACTTATATCCGGTAGCCTCTGTCATGCGCTTCGCGGCCCGGCCTGTAGGCGCGGCCAGCAAAATACTCATGCCCTCGCTTTCAAAAAAACGGATCATGGTATTGATGGTTGTGGTCTTTCCGGTGCCCGGGCCTCCGGTCAGCACCAGGAGACCGTGCCGGATCGACTCCACCACCGCGCGGTGCTGCATGGCATCCAGCTTGAGCTGCTCCCGCTCCTCCACCTTTCGAAGCCGCTGCTCCATCATTTCCTCGGGCATCTCGCAGTCAATGTCCAGATCATGGAGCATGCGAGCCGTGTTCAGCTCCAGATAATAGTAATGGGACGGATAGATGCGGATCTCCCCGTTTTCCTCTTTCCGCACAGTCCTCCGGTCAATGCAGAGATCCATGATGTACTTCTCAATCTCGGGAAGCTGTACTCCCAAAAGCTGTTCTGCACGGGAAGCAAGCACCTCCTGGGGCAGGTAAATATGCCCTTCCCCGGCCGCCTGCTGCAGCACATAGACCAGGCCGCTGCGGATGCGGAAATCCGAATCTGCATGGATTCCGATTCTGGAGGCGATCTCATCCGCCGTCTTAAACCCTACGCCGGAAATGTTGTCTGCCAGCTGGTATGGGTTTTCCTGAAGCACCTCGTACAGCTTGGAACCATAATATTCATAGATCTTAACCCCCAGCGCGGTGGAAATCCCGTATTTCTGCAGAAAGAGCATTGCCTTGCGCATGTCCCTTTTTTCTTCCACCTGCACCGCAATTTCCTGGGCCTTCCGTTTGCTGATCCCCTTGATCTCTGCCAGACGCTCAGGCTCCTCCTCCATGATCCGGAACGTGTCCTCTTTAAACCTGCGCACGATACGCCCTGCAAGGGCTGCGCCGATTCCCTTGACCGCGCCGGAGCCAAGATATCGTTCAATGGATACCAGATCTTCCGGCTCCTTGACTTTATGAGAAAGCACTTTCAACTGCGTGCCGTATACGCTGTGGTTTACATATTCCCCTTCCAGCTCCAGGAGTTCTCCTTCTGTTATATAATGAAAGCTTCCCACACAGGTCACTTCTCCGTCGTCGCTTTCCAGGTTGAATACGGTATATCCATTTTCGTCATTACGATACACGACATGCTCTACATATCCTGTTACTGTCTCCAAAGCGTCCTCCTCTTTTGCTTCTCTTCATACGCCGAAAGATACCTGAGAGTATCTCCATAGTATGGCGGTCACTCCAAAAAGACAGGCATCCCCTGAAACCTGTCTTTTTCCCTGAAATCCGGCAAAACACGCCGCTCATGCAAATGCGTCGGCTGAAAGCGTTTCCAAACGGACTTTAAAAATCTTTTCTTCCGCTCATAAACTCTACAAACTGACCTGTGCCAATGGCAACTACCTTCATCGGGTCCTCTGCCGTCATGGTGTGAATCCCGGTCCGCTCCTCGATCAGCTCTTCCAGGCCGCGCAGCATGGAACCGCCGCCTGTAAGCACAATCCCCCGATCCAGTATATCGGCGGAAAGCTCCGGCGGAGTCTGCTCCAACACAGCGATAACCGCCTCCACAATCTGGCTGGTAGTCTCCCGGAGCGCTTCCTCCGTCTCCGTGGAAGTCACCGTAACGGTCTTCGGAAGCCCTGTCACCAGGTTCCTTCCCCGTACCTCCAGCCGCTCTTCCTCGACCAGCGGATAGGTCGTCCCGATCTTGATCTTAATGTCCTCTGCTGTCATATCCCCGATCAGGAGGTTGTGTTTTTTGCGCATATATCTTACGATGGCCTCGTCAAAATCATCCCCTGCCAGCTTGATGGAGGTGTTCACGACCGCGCCGCCGAGAGAGATCACGGCAATATCCGAAGTTCCTCCGCCCACGTCCACGATCATATTCCCGCAGGGTTTGGAAATATCAATCCCCGCGCCGATGGCCGCGGCCACCGGCTCTTCGATGAGGTGCACCTCTCTTGCCCCTGCCGCAAATGTAGCTTCCTCTACTGCTTTTTTCTCCACCTCAGTTACGCCGCTGGGCACGCAGATACTGATCCTCGGCTTCTTAAACATCCGCCTGCCCACCGCCTTCTGCACGAAGTACTTAATCATCTTCTCCGTGACGGTATAATCCGAGATCACTCCCTGCCGCAGGGGGCGGACCGCAATGATATTCCCCGGGGTCCTGCCCAGCATCAGCCTTGCTTCCTCGCCGATCGCCTTAATCACATTGGTATCCCTGTCAAACGCTACAACTGAGGGTTCCTTCAATATGACCCCTTTTCCCCTCAAATAAACAAGAACACTGGCTGTCCCCAGATCTATTCCGATATCAACAGACATATAAACTCTCCCTTCTAAAAATCCTTCTCTTAAGAGATGCCCTTATCACTTCTCTTCCTTCGTACTTTCCTGCCGGTCCGAAAGGACAGGTCCCACCGGCCCCTGCATCCTTTTGTTCTGCGGCAGTCTCCCTCATACGCAGCATTTTTATAGTCTGTTTATCTGATGTTACAGTTCACGGCCTGACCGGACGCGAACTGCAACGCATCCTTTCCGGCGCGTCTCTGCGCCTCCACAGATGCGGACATTCATTAGTATAATCAATTTTCACCAAATTGGAAAGCCCTTTTTTATATTTTAAGAAAAAATTCGGAAAATCCTGTTTTCGGCCAAATCTGTTTCTATTATTTTTTGTTAAGCATCGCGGCAATATACTTCCCCGTGTAGGATTTTTCATTTTCTGCCACTTCCTCCGGAGTTCCGGCCGTCACCACGGTGCCGCCTTTGTCTCCGCCTTCCGGCCCGATATCAATAATATAATCCGCCGTCTTGATCACGTCCAGATTGTGCTCAATGACGATCACCGTGTTGCCGTCGTCCGCCAGCCTGCGCAGGATCTCGGTCAGCTTGTGCACATCTGCAAAGTGCAGACCCGTGGTGGGTTCATCCAGAATGTATACCGTCCTTCCGGTGCTGCGCTTGCTCAGCTCCGACGCCAGCTTGATCCGCTGCGCCTCCCCGCCGGACAGCTCCGTGGAGGGCTGGCCCAGCCTGATATAGGACAAGCCCACGTCATAGAGAGTCTGCATCTTCCGGCTGATGCTGGGTACGTTTTCAAAAAACTTCACGGCTTCTTCCACCGTCATATCCAGGACGTCATAGATGCTCTTGCCCTTGTACTTCACTTCCAGCGTCTCCCGGTTGTACCGCCTGCCGCCGCAGACCTCGCAGGGCACGTACACATCCGGCAGGAAATGCATCTCGATCTTGATGATCCCGTCTCCGGAGCAGGCCTCGCACCTTCCGCCTTTTACATTGAAACTGAACCGGCCCTTTTTGTAGCCTCTCGCCTTGGCATCCGCCGTGGCCGCAAACAGATCCCGGATCAGGTCAAAGACGCCCGTGTAGGTGGCGGGGTTGGATCTGGGCGTCCTCCCGATGGGAGACTGGTCAATGCTGATGACCTTGTCCACCTGATCCAGCCCTTCGATCCGGCGGTGTTTTCCCGGGATCGTCCTGGCCCGGTTCAGCTCCTTGGCAAGCTTTTTATACAGGATCTCGTTCACCAGGGAGCTTTTGCCTGAACCGGACACACCGGTGACGCAGGTCATCACTCCCAGAGGAAAGTTGACGTTGATATTCTTCAGATTGTTTTCCTGTGCCCCTATCACCTTTAAATACCCGGAGGGCTGCTTCCGCATTTCTGGCACCGGGATCTTCGTTCTGCCGCTGAGGTAATCTCCGGTTATGGATTTTTCGCAGGCCATGATCTCCTGAGCCGTCCCGACGGCAATCACCTGGCCGCCGTGCTCGCCTGCGCCGGGGCCGATGTCCACTACACAGTCCGCAGCCAGCATGGTGTCCTCGTCATGCTCCACCACGATCAGGGAATTGCCCAGATCCCGGAGGCGTTTCAGCGTTGCCAGCAGCTTGTCATTGTCCCGCTGATGCAGGCCGATGCTGGGCTCGTCCAGAATATAGGCCACGCCCACCAGTCCGGAACCGATCTGAGTGGCCAGACGTATCCGCTGCGCTTCCCCGCCGGAGAGTGATCCGGTGGCCCGGGACAGGGTCAGATAATCCAGCCCTACGTCCATCAAAAACCGAATCCTGGCCCGGATCTCCTTGAGGATCTGGTTCCCGATCATTTCCTGGGTCCTGGTCAGCTTCAGATTCTGCAGAAATTCCTGGAGCCTGTCGATGGAAAACGCCGTGACCTCCGCAATATTTTTGTCTCCCACCGTCACCGCCAGAGAGCCTTGCTTGAGCCGCTGTCCTTTGCATTCGGAACAGGGGGTGATATTCATGAAGGTCTCATATTCTGCCTTGGAAGACTCCGAATGGGTCTCCCGGTAACGCCGCTCCACGCTCCGGATCAATCCCTCAAAGACCACATCGTACACGCCTTCCCCACGCTGGCCTTTGTAGTAGACTTTGACAGATTTTCCGTTGGTCCCGTAAACCAGGATATCATGGATCTTCTTGGGATATTCCTCAAACGGTGTATCCAGGTCAAATCCATACTCCTCGCAGAGGGCTGTCAGGATCGCATTGGTAAAGCTGCCTTTGTCCGAACAGGACTGCCATCCCAGCACCGCAATGGCGCCCTCACTGATACTCAGCGATGGGTTCGGGATCATCAGTTCTTCCGAAAATTCCATTTTATAGCCCAGCCCGAAGCAGGACGGACAGGCCCCGAAGGGGTTGTTGAACGAAAAACTCCGTGGTTCGATCTCCTCAATACTGATCCCGCAGTCCGGGCAGGAAAAGCTCTGGCTGAAATTCATGGGTTCCCCGCCGATCACATCCACGACCAGAAGTCCCTCCGCCAGACTCAGCACGCTTTCAATGGAATCTGCCAGCCGTTTTTCAATGCCGGGCTTTACGATCAGACGATCCACAATGATCTCAATATTGTGTTTGATATTTTTATCCAGCACGATCTCTTCAGATAATTCATACAGGTTGCCGTCCACCCTCACCCGCACATATCCGCTCCGCTTGGCCCGCTCCAGCAGCTTGGCGTGGGTCCCTTTCCGTCCCCGGACAACCGGCGCGAGTAGCTGGATCTTGCTGCCTTCCGGCATGGACATGACCTGATCTGTCATCTCGTCCACAGACTGCTTTTTGATCTCCTTCCCGCACTTCGGACAGTGGGGAATCCCCACCCGTGCATAGAGCAGACGGAAATAGTCGTAAATCTCCGTCACCGTCCCTACGGTGGAACGTGGGTTGTGGTTGGTGGACTTCTGGTCAATGGAAATAGCCGGGGACAGTCCCTCGATGCTCTCCACATCCGGCTTCTCCATCTGGCCCAGGAACTGGCGGGCATAGGAAGACAGCGATTCCATATATCTGCGCTGTCCTTCCGCGTAGATGGTGTCAAAGGCAAGAGAGGACTTGCCCGAACCGCTCAGCCCGGTCAGAACCACCAGCTCATTCCTTGGGATGTCCACGTCAATATTTTTCAGATTGTTTTCATTTGCACCGCGTATCTTGATATACTTTCTGGCATCTATCTTAACTCCCATATCGTGTCTCCTGTCTTTTCTCAATCATAAATTTTTCAAACAACGGACCACGGACCTGTATGCTGCACCGGTCATCATTCCATATCATTGAGCGCTTTTTTCAGCTCCACCAACTGGTCACGCAGCTCGGCCGCCGCCTCGAAGTTCAGTTCCGCCGCTGCTTTCTTCATCTTCTTCGTGACCTTTTCCACCGTCTTCTCCAGTTCTTCCCGGCTCATGGACTCCACATCCTTCTCCATCAGCATTTCCCCTGTATCTACCTTCTGAGAAATGCTGATCAGGTCGCGTACCGCTTTCTGAATCGTCTGCGGTGTGATCCCATGTTCCTGGTTGTATGCCATCTGGATCTCCCGGCGGCGCATGGTCTCGTCAATGGCCATCTGCATAGAGTCGGTCATCTTATCCGCATACATGATCACATGTCCTTCGGAATTGCGGGCCGCACGGCCGATGGTCTGGATCAGGGAGGTGCCCGAACGCAGGAAGCCTTCTTTGTCTGCATCCAGAATGGCCACCAGCGTGATCTCCGGAATGTCCAACCCTTCACGAAGCAGGTTGATCCCCACCAGTACGTCAAAGACGTCCAGACGCATATCCCGGATGATCTCCGTCCGCTCCAGGGTATCCACATCGGAATGCAGATACTTGACCCGGATGCCTACCTCCCGCATATAATCCGTCAGGTCCTCGGCCATCCGCTTGGTCAGCGTGGTCACCAGCACTTTGTTTTTCTTTGCCACTTCTTTGTTCACTTCGCTGATCAGGTCGTCGATCTGGCCCTCCACCGGACGCACCTCCACCTCCGGATCTAAAAGCCCTGTGGGCCTTAAGACCTGCTCGGCGCGGAGAAGCTCATGCTCTTCTTCATAGACGCCCGGAGTGGCGGAAACGAAAAGCATCTGGTTTATTTTACTTTCAAATTCTTCAAAGTTCAAGGGGCGGTTGTCCTTTGCTGAGGGCAGACGGAATCCATAGTCTACCAGCGTCGATTTTCTGGACTGATCCCCATTGTACATCCCGCCGATCTGCGGCACCGTCTTGTGGGACTCATCAATCATGATGATAAAATCATCGGGAAAATAGTCGATCAGCGTGTAGGGCGCCTGTCCCGGGGCCAGCCCTGCCAGATGCCGGGAATAGTTCTCGATCCCGGAGCAGAACCCGGTCTCCTTGAGCATCTCGATATCGAAGTTGGTCCGCTCCGCGATCCGCTGCGCCTCCAGAAGCTTGTCCTGACGCTTAAATTCCTTGACACGCTCTTCCAGTTCTTTTTCTATATCCTGCACGGCGCGCTTAATATTGTCCTTATCGACTACATAGTGGGATGCTGGGAAGATAGCTACATGCTTTAGTTCATCCCGGATCTCCCCGGTCAGGATGTCAATCTCCGTGATCCGGTCGATCTCGTCCCCGAAAAATTCCACCCGGACGGCAGTGTCCGACTCATAAGCAGGAATCACCTCCAGCACATCCCCCCGGACCCGGAAGGTTCCGCGGTGGAAATCCATGTCGTTGCGGTCGTATTGGATCTCGATCAGCTTCGCCATCAGCTCGTCCCGCTCCTTTGTCATGCCGGGACGCAGGGAGATCACCATGTTCTGGTAGTCTACCGGGCTTCCCAGGCCGTAGATACAGGACACGCTGGCAACAATAACCACATCGCGCCGCTCGGCAAGGGCCATGGTGGCGGAGAGACGGAGCTTGTCGATCTCGTCGTTGATGGCGGAATCTTTGGCGATGTAGGTGTCCGAAGAAGGGACGTAGGCTTCGGGCTGGTAGTAGTCGTAGTAGGACACAAAATACTCCACCGCGTTCTCCGGGAAATATTCCTTGAACTCGCCGTACAGTTGGGCAGCAAGTGTCTTATTGTGCGCTATTACTAAAGTAGGTTTCCCTAACTGCTGTATGACATTTGCCATGGTAAATGTCTTTCCGGAACCCGTGACCCCTAGTAAAGTCTGGAATTGGTTGCCTTCCTTGAAGCCTTTCACAAGGGCTTCTATGGCCTGCGGCTGGTCCCCTGTGGGTTGGTATTCACTGTGAAGCTTGAATATATTTTGTGCAGTCTGCACAAATACCACCTCCTAAATCTATAGTAAAAAAGTTCGACATTTCGCCAGAAATTCGTCGAGGCACATAGTCCGTTTTCTGAAAAATACCCCTTCGACGAATTTTGGTTACTAAACTCAATTTTCCGAACTATACGAAAGCAACAAACTGCTGCGGACAAATCGAGAAGTAAAACCAAGATTGATCATACTATGCCATCACCCGTTAAGGTAATAATAAGCGATACGGTTTCTTATTATAACATGCCGCCTCTCATTTGTCCACATAAAAACAAACATTTGTTCTTTTTATTTTGTATTTGTTTCCTTTCCATAATTTAAATTAATCCGAGCTTTTTTCTGCCCCTGTTTCCTTTTCAGGCAAATATCCATCCACATCAATCAATATATCCTGTACATTTCTCTCAGCATCTTTATGACTGGATTTATTCGGCATAACCTCATTCATATAAGAAAGCAGCTCAGGTATTTCTTCTGGAATGATATTAGCATTATCTGCATACACATCCATTGTGATAAGTTCTTTGGCATGACCCATCAGTTTCGATACCGCTTTCGGATTGAAATCCTTGCTCAATAACAGCGTACAATAAGTGCTGCGTAAATCATGCCAGCGAATATCAGGTAATCCCGTTTTCTTCAAAAGTTCTTTGTAATGCCGCCAATGAAAATCTTTTGATCTTGGTTTACCGCTGTAGCTGGAGCAGCAAATATAGCTATTATCCTGAAAAATAGTACGTCTGCGGCTTTTGTACTTCTCATACTTCTTTCTCTCTTCCAAAATCGCTTCAAATACATAATCAGGTATAGGCAATACTCTCTTGCTGGATGGCGTTTTCAGCGGCAGTTCCTTCTTCGTCATACTCTCCTTCCTGCTGTTTGGAACTCTGTCCAATTCCTTTCCAAGCTGTCTTTCTACCGTCAATGTACGGTTAATATAATCCACATCTGAATACTTTACCGCATTGATTTCCTGCCGCCGCAAGCCCATCAATACATTGAAAAGCACCTGCATATGAATCGGCGTATTTTTACTTGCTTCAAGAAGCAAAAGAATCTGCTCCATATTCAAAGTTTTTGCTACATCAATATTTCTCGTATGGTAAGGTTTTGAATCCACTGTTTTTGGCAGATCGATTCCTTCTGCCGGATTCACAGGAATCAGTTTACAGCTTACTGCAAAATGAAAAGAGACATTCATTACCGTTTTAACCTGCCTCACAATAGATTTTGAATATCCGGCACGGTCTTTATACAGCCTTTGGATGTCTCCCTTATTTACCTCTGTCAATTTCTTGTTCCCGATTGCCGGAATAATGTGATGACGGACGATACTGGAATAGGAGTCATAGGTATTGCTGCTCTGCACCCTTTTTCTGATGTCATACTCAAGCCAGTAGCTCAAAAAGTCTCTTACTTTCACACTGTCATTGACTACATATGTTCCACCGGCAAGCTCCCTTATTGTAATTTTTCTTGCATTTTCCGCTTCCTTCTTCGTTCCAAATCCAGAATACATTCTTGTATGCTTCGTGCCGTCCATAAACTGCAGGACGACACGATAAGCAAATTTGTTACGGTCATTTCTTTTAAATACCGGTTTCACATCCCAGTCAATATAATTCTGTAACTTCATGTTAAACATTATTTCTCTCCTCCTTCCGGTACAAATGAATCATTCATAAAACTTATGATTCTCTCCTGTTCATCCATAACTTCACAGTAATATTCAAAAGTCGTATGAATACTGCTATGACCCAGAAGGGCGCTGACCTTCATAAGCGGAACACCCTGCTCCGTAAGGATCGTTGCATACATATGCCGCAAACTATGTACTGTCAAATGCGGCAGCCCATTTCTGCTGCACAGCTTCGATAACGCATTATTGAATGCTGACGCTGAATGTGGCAGGCCATTTACAGCGCAGGAAATATAGTCATTGTCTATATACTTCCTGCCAAGCTGCTCCTTCCGTAAATCATTCTGCCGTTTTCTTTCCAGCACCTCATCCATAATAGCCACTGGTACACGAAGCGTCCGATAACTGTTTTCTGTTTTCGGAGCTTTCTCCACAAGCTGATACTTCGTTATTTTGAAATCTCCGTTTAACACAATCGGATTAGCCGTTACCTGTCTTGAAATTCTCACTGTCCTGTTTTCTGCATCAAAGTCACTAAATTTCAATCCACTGATTTCACCTTTCCGCAATCCCATGAACAAACCTAATAGTATTTCCAAATACCAGTTATTTTCCGATGCTCTTTCCAGAAAGAACTTCATCCGCTCTTTGCTGAGTACAATAATTTTCGATTTCCGTCTCATGTAAGGTTTTGTATCCGGCACAGGGTTACGATGCAAGTATCCCTGTGCCACTGCATCTTTCAGGGCAATGTTCAAAATTTCTCTCCCTTTATTTCCAGCAGATTCACAAACTTTTGAAACCGTTTCCAATAATGCGTTCAAATACTCCACGTTCACATAACGCAGTTTCATTCCCTGATTCATATTTGGGATAAGTAGATCATGCACTACATAAGAAGCAAGCATTCTTGTCGTATTTTCAATTCTCGCACTATAGATTTCTTCCAGCCAATAAATCAGATATTCCTTTAAATCAAAATCTGTAGAAGAAGAAAAATGGTAAGCCCGATATTCTTTTTTGTATATGTCTACACATTTATAATAACTTTCTTCCGCTTCTTTGGCTGTTGCAAATCCACCCTTTTTAGAATATTTTGTAGTGCCATCTTTCTGCAACAACTTAGTGCGATGATACCAACTACCGGCTTCGAAAAAAGCAACACTTTTCTTATTTGCCATCAGGCTTACCTCCTCTCTTCAATTTTCGATATTTTTAATTTGCGGCTGTATTCAACCAGTTGTCAAACGACTGCTTATGCACTCTAACGGAACTCCCTACCTTAATCACTCGAAATGGCGGATTTCCTCCCTGTTGCTTGTATACCTGATTTAGGAAATCATAGGTCTTCGTCTTGCCAAGTCCCAATGCCCTTTGAATGTCTGATGCCATATACACTTGTCTTTCCACTTTTTATTTCCTCCTAATAAAATTAATTTTTCATGCTATGCCCATGAACATTAAAATCTGCAAATTACCACCTTTATTGCAACGATTTCCATTCAGCACTACAGCAAACTTTAAAGTTCATGAGTGTAATCGCAGAGTGTGTTTGTACAGATTGCAAATTTAATGACCCAGCAATTTTTATATTTTTAACATCAAATTTCCCATTTCTCCATAATGCGAACTCGTGATAATCGGATGATTAACAGGACGTCCTGCAATCTCCAAACTTCCAACAGTAACCGCTTTTCCAACCTTCAAATGCGAAAGTTCGTCAGTCCATTTTTCTTTATTCTTAGTCTCGATTAAGCCGGCCATTTTTTTGGCATCAGTTACATCATGCGCAAAAAATAGTTTCGTCGCAGCCTGATTAATCACGGCCAGTTGCCTTTTGTTAAAAATAGATAAAGTTTGTGTTGACAGAATTAACTGTACTCCATATTTTCGGATTTCTGTCAACATTTGGAACAATATTGTTCCCTGCTGAAAATCAAAATTTTGAAATTCATCCAACACCAACGTGAATCTCTGTTTTGCAGTTCCCTCTATCCGCATTTTTCTCCACAGTATACTAAGCATGATTTCGACTACACGCTTCTGCGTTTTTGGATTAATCCCTTGAAGCGATATTATATTTATTTTATTTGCTTCAATTTTTTTTGTACTATACCGAAAAATATTGCTTTCTAAAATCGGACATAAGTGGTTGTACGCCCCTACTGCCGCAGGGCCATCTTGCTCTTTCAAACCATCTAAAATGGCCTCCATATCCGATACATATCTATCGCGATTATGGATTGCAAACTGGATGGCTTTTCGGACTATACCAAGCTGTACCGCACCGTGCATTTCCCTCGGACAGATTGTCTCCATGATATATTGTACCAAATTTATTGTTGTCTCCTTTTTCGCTTCCACCAAGGTCGTATCAAGCAATTTAATCTCCAATCCGTCCTCTTGTGCAGATATGAAATGGCAGATATCATGGCTAATTTCCAAATGCGTCCCATCCATATCAAAGGCTAATATAGTCCCTCCTTGTTCAATGATATTACTTTCCAAATCTGCAATACGAACTGATTTTCCGGAACCGCTAATTCCCGTAATTATGATATGCTGATTCGGCGAATCTTTCCTTATAAAAACATCTTTTTCTCCTAAAATTTGACCTACATAACTTCTATACATCCTTCTTTTTCTCCTTCATTTCTTATTGCAAAAACATCCTCTAACATAAGGTTATCCAGCGATAACAATGCTTCCTTTTTAACCAATATGAAACGTGGTCTTTCTTTCGCTCCATATACGTTTACAATCTCCTTTTTGACCGTATAATCGGCACTGTTGCAATAAATGATTCCTTCATCTCGCAACCGCCTTTTTAGTTCGGGTTCGGAAGCAGTTTCAAGAAGAGGCTGGCATATATTTATTAATAACTTAGGCGGAAAATAGTAAAATTTTTCATCGAAAAGTACCGCTGAATTTTCCCTCAATGCGTCATATATAGCAATATTAATTTTCTCAATATCCGCCACAAAAATATCTTCGTTATCATACAAATTTCCCCAAACCAACGATGAAAGTATTTCAAGAAGTTCCATACCACTTGCAAATTCTGAAATATCTTGCAAACGTTTTTTTGTTTCATCAATGTACTTTACCAGGAAATCTACCACATAACGCTCAGGATATTTTTTCCGCAAATAGGCTGCATAAATTGCTCCAATTCCGGCCAAAACAGAAAAAATTATTTTTTCATTTCCTTTATATTCCGTCAAGAAAATGCTGCTGCTATTTTTTTCTAAAACAGCACAAACTTCTTTCACATTCTCGATAATATAATCTGTAAATTCCACAATTTTTGAAATCATTTTTTCATCATAAATCTCGTCCACATCTTTCTCTTTTAGCCGAAAAATGTACCTATCGGATTTGAGAGACTCTGGAAGTATTCCACCAACCATAAGAATCGGTAAAAAAGATTTTTGAAACATAAAATTGTCAACATTTTCCTCCTTTAATCCTTTCTGCATAATCATAAAACCGGCCTGAAAATTTTCAATAAATTTTGCATCTTTTGCCTTTTCGACATAGACTCCATTTCCATTCATTTTGGCACAATATTGGGTAATAAATCTCCTGGACATCTTCTCATTATCCGCCACTAAAATTAGACCATCCTCTAGTTCATACCCATAATTTTTTAGCAAAACCCGTAGGAATGAACTTCCATATACTGTCAACGTCATCCATCCTATTTCGCCATTTCCACATATTCTTTC
The DNA here is from genome assembly GCF_003885045.1 of Schaedlerella arabinosiphila. Taxonomy (GTDB): domain Bacteria; phylum Bacillota; class Clostridia; order Lachnospirales; family Lachnospiraceae; genus Schaedlerella; species Schaedlerella arabinosiphila. The sequence goes on from NZ_RHJS01000002.1 coordinate 2,704,492, forward strand.
CATAATCTTGTCCCCCTTTTTACAAATTTAAACTCATTTTTTCCAAATTCTACCCAGCCAAAATGTGTAGGAATTATTACAGGATCTGTGTGTATCGGATGGACTGAAACCCAAATTTTTCTCAGCAATTCAATTTGTGCATTTCTCGAATTTGCAAAAATCACTCCACCGCAAGATGTGATTTTTTTCAGAAGATAGTCACCAATTCCGACCCTTGCATTATTTAAATAAATATTTTTTTCAGCACCTGCAATTTCCAGTAAAAATACAGTTAATCCATTATCACCGTCTGAACTTACCAGAGGAAAATTTCCCAGAAATTTGAAATTTGCCACCGGTCGTCCTGGTATGTTTGCCCACGAATTTCTTGTATCCACTCTTAATTCTCCGCTCCTCAATATTGTGATTTCATCATACTGAGCCTTCCGTGCTGCTCGTTGAAATTCATGTCTAACTTCCCTTCTTTGAGCATACGCATCCTTTATCTCATTCATTTGAAATTCCTTTTCAATCGCAGCTTGGTTCTTAATTACCTCCTTTTGATATAAACTATTCAAATTATTTTTTTGCATGTTCAATATCTCGTTCATATTTCTCCCTTCTGCGCCCGGATTTTTTGATCTTTCACAATTTTTCAAAACAAATCTTGATAATCTCATTCATATTTCAAAAAAAATTCCCGACCTTTTATCAAAAATCCGGGCACACTCTGATTTTTTTCCTCTGCGCATTGGATGTTGAACATTTTATCACATATTAAAAAATTTGAATATTTCATAAATTTCTTCGTTATTTTTTTATCAATATTGCTATTATATATTTTATATGGTATAATAAATTTTTTTACAATAAAAACCACCTCGTAGCATCAACCGAGCCACGGGGTGGTTTTTCTATATCTATAACATTCCTGTTTTTCATAAAATCAAAGTTCATATTTTCTAGTTGTAATATCTGGTTCATGTAAATCAAAAGAAGAATAGCTTAATAAACAATTCATTATCGTTTTAAATAATTCATCATCCTCTATTTCTGTATTTTCAAATATAATATTTTTGTAATCTGACAGCAAGCAATATTTAATATTTCTATTTATATTTTCGGATAAATCATCCCATTGTATAAATCTCTCATCATTTTCCCCTTCTTTTATTTTTTCTAAGCATCCATCTATAGTACCCCATTCTTCTTCATAAAGTTCTTCTGCTAATTCTTCACTATTTCCACTATATTTTTTATCCTTAAATTTGTTCAGCAATTCACATTTTTTTTTGAACTTAATATAATTGGATATCTTTTGGTAATCTGTAGTCGGATGTCCGTATTCCATAACCAAACACCTATATTCTTTATTGTTTAAATCTATCTCTTCTTGTTTATGCTCCTTCCATGGAGTTCTGATTTGCAAATCATCATTTAGGTTTAAAGAAAGATATAATGTTTCGAATAAATCCATAGAATACTCTTTTTCTAATTCAGAAATCCACTTTTCCTTACTTTTCTTATCTATATGCCAACGCAAAATAGTTGCTAGGGGTAGTAAATGTTCCTGTAATCGTTTATAGCGATTATTAAGCCCACTTAAAAACCATACAAACTCATCTGATGAAATAGCAATCAAATAATCTAAATTTTCCAATTCTCCTTTACTTCTTCTAGGATTGAAATTTAAGGAAATAAGATATTCCCCTATATAATTAAAAACCGTTTTAATTACCAACAGTTTTGTTAATACATTTGGCATAAATCTAATTGCATAAAACAATTCGCAGGAAATAACTCTTTTCACAATAGCCTCTATTTCATTATTAGAAATCTTATGTTTTTTCTTTTCCTCATTTATTAACGTTATTAAAAACTTTGCCATCGCATTAACAGTATTAAAATTAGTTGATTTTTCCCATACATATTGCAATGGAGCTGTGTCCTTATCATTTAATATCTGTATCTGCTCCATTAACATTTCAAAGTACTTCCTGCTCTTTCCTTGATCGCAGATATAATTCCTAAATTGTTCGTTTCCAATAAACAGTACATTTAAAGGCAAAAAGTCAAGTTCCAAAGTAATACGTTTTCCGTCTATTTTCATTGGAAAATAGACGGGTGGTTCTTGTTCTGTGCTATTTTTCCAAAGTTTCTCTAAATCTTCAATCAAATCATCCGCAATATTTTTATCCCTTCCATATTTTTTTCTGCCAATATATAACAGTTCATTTATATTTTCATCATTAATTAAATATTCTATATCCTCTTCATCATCCATATTATATGTTTCTTTTTTACCTAGCCGATATAAATTATATGTTATTGTTTGAGCGATATCGTAAGTTATAATAAAAGGATCATCATAAAATTCCAATATCAGTTTTCTTAATACTCTTTCCGGTTCTGACAGACAAACATTGTCTGAATTACATTCATGCCACCCCTTAAAGCCTTTCGGGAACAGTTCCTTAATCAATATTTCAAATATACAATGCCAAATCCCACTGTTTTCCTGCTTTAGTAACATTTTAACTTTATCTGATAATTTCATAATAAATGATTCAAGTTCTTTATTTTCACTCATACATTTTTCAAAAAATTCATCTGTAAGTTCTGTAATAAAAAGCCCCTCTTTTGTACAAGAGTTTTTTTCCATATCCATTCCTCTCCTTCTTCCTCTGACCTTTTGGGTCTTTTCACCCCTTTATCTCACTCTCGAACCGAATCCTCCCCATCAGATAAATCGGAACCGTTATCTTTTTTCCTTCCACCCCGCCAAAGGTCTCCCCTTTCAGCAAATATAGATATTGTATCTTCCCATCCGCCAGCATCTGGTTTGCTGTCTTTCCTGCAGCGCGTCCGGCTTTCACTTCAATCCCATAGTTCTGGTAATCCTTCCTGCTGTTTACAAAAAAATCCAGTTCCCCATCCTTATATAAAGCATACAGAGGAGTCAGCCCGGCTATTTCCTGATTATCTGCCTTTTTCTTCAAATAGAGATAAACAAAATTTTCATTTATTATTCCTGAAATTGTATCTGGCCGTGCTCCTGCCATATCAAGAAAATATCCGGCAACTCCCAAATCCCGGAAATAGAACCTGCAGTTTGGTGTGACATCCAGTACGTTTCCTTCATTTACCTGACCGCAGTATCCAATCACATTGGAACGGTAAAACCATGCGATTGCCTGATTGATGCTCTTTTTTGTGATCCGGTTGCTGTCATCCCGAAAGACTATGGCAGACAGCTCCCGGATCAGGTTTGGTGATCCCTTCTTTTCTCGGATCATGGTTTGTGCGATTGCCGGAAGGAGCTGCTCTAAAAGGTTCATTTCCAAAATATCATTAAAATACCGTTCGGATTCTTCTATGAAAATGTGGATAATATGGATGACTTCTTTTCTGCACGCCTCAACATCTCCTGTTTCAAAATATTTTTGTACCACTGCAGGATAACCTCCGATCCTGCAGTATATATCGTACATTTCTTTCAGGCTGTAATAATCCTCATGGCTGCTGTTTCCGAATAAATCTATCCTCTCATACAGCTCCCTTTTTCCTGCAGCTTCCAAAAATTCTTCATAGGACATGGTATCCAGAATCATTGTCTCAATATCTCCGGCCGGAAGAAAATATTCTTTTTGCATTGTCTTTCCAAGGTAACTGCCTGCAACAATGAAATGCGTCTGAAATTCCCTTGCAAACTGCCGGATAAGCGAATATACCCTTGCAGATTCCTGTATTTCATCAATCAGAACTACAGTATCTTCTTCGTCCTGAAATCTACAGTCAAAAAGCGCAAACGCTTTATGGATTGGCTGCTTAACCCGCTCTTCTCCAGGCTCCCATCTGGAAGCCTTGTCCAGACAGGCTATAAACTCCTGTCCGGAGGTCTGCATCATATTGATATATATGAATTTTTTGTAATTCTCTTTTGCAAACTTCGTCAATATATAAGTCTTGCCTACCTGCCGCGCTCCGCTTACTTCAAGGACTTTTCCAAAATTATTTTTCTTCCACTGCAGCAGGCTGGCGTAAATATCTCTTTTGAAATCCATTTTATACCGCCTTTCCAATCCAAGTAACTAATTGGCCGAAATCCAGATGGCCGATACCTATGGTTCTCATCATAGCCACACATCCCAAATCTTAAACCCAAATGATGAATACATCTTTTTTGTATTCTATCATCATTATAGCCGGAATACAAGGAAGCGGGGCATTTATCATTATCATTATATTTTAGCAACCTATATCAGCAGATCATCATAGCCCCATACCCTGAATCTATTCTGACCAGAGTATGGACTATTATTTGAAAGTAGTAAGAATACGTTTTATTTCTACAAGCATCAGGGCATTTTCCGTAGTTCGAATCGAACACACTTTATACTTTAAATCTATTCAGCAGAAAACATTAGTCCTACTTTGCCAGTTCCAATCTATTTGTGCTGTTTCTTCTATAATAAATATAATTTCTCTGATAGAAAATCCACGCTTTCTGTTTTCATTGATTCTGTGAATTTAGGCATTAACAAGACATTTCTTCCATCTATTCCGGGATTAATTCTACTGCTCCTGTGCTTCTCCTGAAATAGTATACTTCATCTGACAGCCGTTCCTCCTCTTGCACTTCCTTTTCATTGATATCCTGTACGATTCTGCGAAGCTCTGCTGCATCTTCATCATCCATGGTCGGAAGCAATATCACTTCATGGACTGATGATGGCAGAATGATCAGATCACTCTCCTGCGCTTTGGCGAACCGGTCTAGCAAATCGGTACGGAGCATTGCAGCAGCCCCTTTTATTCTGCTCCGATTGGTAAAGATATACATCCACTCATGAAATTCGCTCTCTTCCTTTACGTCTATGAGCTCTTCTATCATATCCTGGACTGCCTGGTACCCTCCTATGATCTCAAACTCCTCCTTCTGCAGATTGGCAAGCGCCGCCTCATACAGTTCTTCTTCGGTGATCTTCCAGTGCTCCATCATCTTATTTGTTACCGTTTGGACTGCATCTCCGGACTTGCATTCCCACATCTTAAGCCGGTAAATGACTGCCAGATCCAGAAATGCTCTATACGGGAGCTTCTCTAGCAGCTCCCGATTCCAGGCTTCCTTGACCAGTTCCACGACGATCCGTCCTTTTGCGCTTTCCCAGGAACCCATCAACTGATCTTCATGGATTCTTTTCACATTTTTCAAAACAGAAAACGCCTCCTCCACGCACCAGCCCATTCCGTATACCTGATACTCCTGATACAATTCTTTCAGCTGGATGGAGGGAAACAGGTTATAGTTTGGGTCTATATATGTCAGGTTCTCACTCTTGGTCTGGTTATTCTTTATGATCTGAACTATTTCGACTTTCATATCACTGTCCGACTTCTCCTGGACCAGATTTTTCAGGGCTTCTTTAAATTCTATATACTCCATTTTTTTCGTATTCTCCATTCATTGATCCTCTCTTAATCTTCAAAAAGTTCCATTATAAGATGTACCGCATCTTTAAATCCAAGACTGTATGCAATCCTGCCATACTGGGAATCGTAATAATTGCATATAGACAATGCCTCGTCTACTGCGTCTAACTGTTCCTGATCCAGTCCCATCCGGTTTATTTTTCTTAGAACTTCTTCTATTTTTCTTTCTGATTTCTGGTAGATCTCATCCTTCTTTAAACAATCTTCCAGCGCATGGTGTGACCTTGTTTTAAAAAGAATATCTAACATTGACTTTGTTCCTGATTTACTGGTGAAAGATTTCTTATGTACTTTATATTTTTTTAGAAGTGGACACTGCACATCCATATTCGTTTTTTTCTTCCTATCCATAGATTCCTCTTTTCGTGATAATAGTTATCTGCAAGCGATTGATTCCGTGATCCAGCTTCGATGCAAGAATCGGGGGATGTCACCTAGTGTAATTCAAAAATACTGTGTTCTTTGTATGAAGCATCAATTCCTATGGTGCTCCATGGTATTCGTTTCTAACACAAATAACGCCTTATTTTTTTATAGAAGGAACTGCCATAAAATCACGTTCATATTCTGACTTTCTGAATCCTTTTACAGCAGTTCCTGACTGGTTTTGTTTTCATCCAAAGATCTCTGTGAGCGTTCATGTAAGTTTTTATTACAATGATATTCCCATTGTGTTCGTTTCGAACCACTTACTTTATGCGGCATCTTTTGTCTTTTTCAGCCCGTTCATCGCCCTTGAATAAATATCCTCTGTCATCTGCTCCACACCTGTCAGGTGGTATCTGGATAATACTGCCTCCATGGAGATTCCGGTTCGTTTCAGTTCTTTTTCAAGCAGCATGAACTGTTTGTCTGAGGTCGTCTTCTCCTGCGTTTTTGGGTGCTCTTCCGGCTTTTGTTTCTTTCCTTCTGTTTTCCTATTCTTATCCTCCTGTGTCCGATTCTGTTCCTCTGATCTCTGGCTATTTTTCTCCGGTTTTTGATTTTTATTTTCTGTTTTCTGTCCTTGTTTTTGCTCTGGCTTCTGTTTCAGTTCAAATACCTTCTGCCCGTTTTGGTTGATGATCACAAGAGCGGATATCTCCCTCTGATGGTTGTAGCCTATGGAATGCACAAAGAACTTATTAGTAGTAGTATAACGGTCGCCTTGCCTCTGGATATTTACTTTTGTTGCCGGGACCCAGATAAACGGCGCTGTATAAAGCTCCCTTCCAAGCCCCCAATTAAAGCAGGCCCGCTTAAAGGAATCGGATGCCTGCCCCTTTTCTTTTTCGGAATAGCTGGTCGTGCCCACATCTTGCTTCGCAATCCACTGTCCTTTTTCTTCGTCCCAGATTTCTACGGTGCAGTACAGGTTACCGTCAATGCACTGGTGGGTCCTTTTCCATCCGAACGGCGTAAATGTCTCGTCCAGAATCCGTTGGTCTACACGGGCATCCTTGAAAAGAAACAGACTCAGCCCTTTTTCATTGATCGTGGATACCCGGCACTCGATCTCGTCCGCTCTCAGCAACCGGATGACTCTTTTATCACTATCTGAAATTATCATGGCATCTGAATCCGACTCCGATATCTGTACCTGTTTTTCTGGTTCCGGTGTCTGTTTCTCTGGTTCCGGTATCTGCACCTGTTCCTTCGGCTGTTCCCCTTTGATCGCTCCGGCTTTCTTTGCCAGTTCTTCTTTTATATTTTGCTTTGCCAACGTCTATTTCTCCTTCAACAAAGTTTTGATCGCCCAATATAAAAGCCGTTCTCTCCAGCTCATTTTTTTACGCCGCTTTTACCATGAGCCGCCTGCTCTGGATCACCTTCTGGTACTGTGCATAAATCTCAGGCTGTTCTTCTTTCAGACGTGATTCATCGACCCGGCTGCTGGAAACGGATTTCCAGGAGACTCTGTACTGTTCATTTTCTGCCTGCTCCGCTTCTCCGAGGTAGAGCTTCAATTCCTGCTCGATCTTCTTTTTCTCCCTCTCCATCTGTTCCATATCCTCTTTCAATTCCTGACGGCGTCTTAGTTTATCATCAAATCCTTTGAGCGGCAGGATCTCTGCCACGGAATTTTTATAATATTCCGCTATTACACTGTCCGCAAGTTTGGAACCATCCGGCTCAGGAAGGATTCTCTTCTGCACATGGTTCTCCCAAAAATCCTGTTCGATTCGAACCAGATCTGCCAGCATGGATTCATCCCGTTCCAGCTTATAGTACTTAAATTCCCGACCGTAAATGAGCACGGCGATATACCATGCATCTGCATTGCAGACTGTCATGTAATGATAGCATTGTATCTGATAGGAGAGCGGGATCTTTCCATCCTTCCAATGCTCTGCCATAAATGGGCTTGCAGTCTTGCATTCTAATCCCGCATTTTCACCGACTATCATCCGATCTACGTCGGCAAGCATGAACGGGTGGGCCTCACTGTAAAACATGCTGTTTGCCCTGCGCACCTTTTTTTCTGTGGCCTCCGTAAATCTTCTTGCAACATAATCTTCAAATTCCCGTCCCTGACGCATGGCTTCATTATCGATTTCCTCAATCGTGTCTGAGGTCTTGTCGCTGTATACCTGCATTGCAGTGCGGTAGGGATTCAGGCCGCATACGGCTCCGGCATCGCTCCCTCCGATCCCTTTCTTGCGGTATTTCAGCCATTCCTTTTTATCCAGGTTCAATGTCGATACTAATTTCTTCATGCGATTTCATCCATCCTTTCCGTCCTGTAATAATCTTTCAGGGATTTCAGTTCTTTATCAATGTTTTTCAGTGCTTCCAGCTCCTGATCAATACAGTCCTGTAGATCCTCCGCATAGGAATCCCCATATTCAAGCCACCTGCCATACAGGAAATGCAGAAGTTCCGGAATTGTGACGGCAATGATAAGGAGTTCCTCTTTCATTGTCCGGCACATTTCTATCAGCAGTTCATACAGATGAATCATGCTGTCAATCTGATAAGCGGCATGATAGATCTCCTCTTTCTCCTTTTGAAGGATGCCATACCGAAAGGCGCTTAACTCTGCGCTGATCTTAAAACGAAAAATCTCTTCCAGTTCTTTATGTTCCAGTTTCATCCCGTCACCTACGCTGCGCATACCATCTGGTATGCCTTGTCAATCATCGGATTCCCTTCCATTGTCCTTGCAAACAGGTTCTCCTTGTAATTCGCAGTCTTTCGAAGCGGTTCTGCATGGGTGGCAAAATCAGATACCGCATTCACGAAGCGGTACGCATTCTTTCCTACATGCTGCAGATCCGGCGCGTCAAAATAGCGCATCTTCATGTCCTCCCTCAGCTTCCGGATGTTCTTGGTCTGCTGCGGGGTGGAATTATCTTCCAGCGGGAGAAGGATTTCAATGTATTCCGTCACCTGCCTGTCCGAGAGTTTCTTCATGCGGAGGTTTTCAAACTCCTGCCCCAATTCCTGCATATAATTTTCTGCCCTGAGCAATGTGTCTCTGGCCTCCTGCATCTTTTCATGGATATCCCCGGTGTGGATCATGGACCAGCAGCGATTCGCCTTCGCCAATGCCAGATTCAGCGTGTTCTGACATACCACACGGATCGGCGTCAGAGCGACCTTGATCGCGCCGGAACCATCGTGGGTGTTAGAAAATACCAGATAGGGGCTGATCTGTTCCCCGGAAATAATGTACTCCTGGGGCATATGTGCCAGTAACCAGACTTTTTTTCCTCCCTGCAGGCTTCCGGCTGTCTCATACCGGACTCCTTCGCCTAATAATTCATCTGTGAAGGCAAAGGCTTCATTATTTTGGATGACCTTGTATCGGTCAGTCACCACGCCCAGGGCTTTCCTGTCCGAATCACGGATATTGACCTTGTAGCCCTCAATCGGTTCACTTGCGGCTGTGAAGATCGGCTCCTGGAGCACCTGCCAGTTTAAGCCGGCCAGGATCAGTGCGTCATTGGATGCGGGAGCCTCCTTTACCTTTGTTCCCAGGCCATGCCACGGTGTTTCCCTTACATAAAACATACTCTCAACGTTTGCTGCCATAATAAAATCCTCTCTTTCTTTTGTTTTGATCTGCATTGCGTAGTTGCAGATGCAGGAGATAAGCGGCTATACCTGATCATCTTCTATGATTTCCTCGAGTACGATAGCCGCAACAGCTATCAGTGCCTTTAAGATCTTTCCCATTAAATCCCTCCTTTTCCAGTACTAGAAAAGGGCAGAACCCGGTTGTTGGGTTCTGCCCTGTGTGTAGTGTGCATATCGCAGGTATCAATATTATAATATACAATTGTAATACTATATTTTTTCAGGGAGTCAGAATGACAATTCACAAGGGATGTTCTAAAAGAACACCCGTATTTCTGTAAAATAGTATCATTACCAACGGTTAAACTCCGTAGACCATATATATCCCATTCCAGTTGTTATTTCCATAATTGTCCCTGAGTCCATCCCTGTAAGCTCTCCTGCACTTGTCACATACATATTTTCTGCATCAGACCATGTGAATGTAATTTCATAACCATAAAGGTTGGCTTGGGCTGTGTTATTGCCCGTTATCAGAGCTTCCTCCGTTACGATTGCCTGTGGCATCTCCAACGCGCCTAATGAATACTGAATAGAACTGTCTCCAACAGATAAAATCTCTATTTTTCCAGTAAAGGATCTAGGGGTGGTACAAATATATACTCCTCTACTTCCAATAAATTGTCCTGGAACATTACTTGTCCCAGCCACTTCATCCTCAATCCTTTTAATCAACTCCGCATTCTTTTTCTCAAAATCATTAAAAACCGCATCTGCATTAAACTGTTCTGCCGTCACGGTTCCTGAGTACCATGGCATACTATTAAAATGCTGCTGCAGTCCCTCGTCCTGAAACAGGTATCCGTGCCTTGCGAATATTTCATTCCGTCCGATAAAAAGCCTGTCAGTTTCTACACCCCTTACCTCTTCTTCGGAAAGATACCGGCTGTTGCTGTCGGGGAAGATATACTGTGCCCGCATCTGTTCTTCCCTGGCCTGCCTGTAATTTCCGATTTCTTCATCCGACAGGAAACTGACATTGATATTGGCAACATTGTTCCCATTTAATCCGCAGACTACATTCCTCTTTGTATCAAGGTTCATAAACTGTATGCTTTCCCCGGAATCAACAATCTCAGGATAAGCGTCACTCATCTTACCTGCCGCTTCTTCCTTTGGCATTCCGATTCTGATTCCATGGAAGGACGGCCCTTCTTCTCCGCTGCTCTGGATCACAATGTTTACGAGATTCCCTTCCTGATACACGGCTTGTACACTGCCATCCAGTCCCGTATAAGCCGGATTCCCTTCTGAATTTTTCAGTCCGAGTTCTACCGCGTAGTCCTCTGGCTGTCCTAACAGCGTTTCCATATCAATACCGGAAAATCTGCTGCTTTTTCCTCTTTCTTTGGTTCCGTTCTATTTTCATCCTTTGTTCCTTTTTTGGACAGAATGCCTATGCCCCAGCACGATGGTTAAGAGCAGGATCGCCACCCAGAACCATCCGTTTTTATATATGGCTTTTTTCTTATGCTGGGCTGACTTTTGTACTCCGGTCGGTGATCCGCAATTTGGGCATATCTTCCAACTGCTTTCTAAGGAGGCTCCACATTTTTTACAATTCATTTATTGATTCTCCCTTCATACGATTGCCTGATAACCTCTTATAATTCTGCTAATCTGTTTTCAAATCAAGAGCAGGCAGGTTGTTAAACAGCGCTGACAGCTTTTCAATGTCCTTTTCCCAATCTTGCATATTTGCTTTGAAATCCGCAATATTCTGCGGTGTTAAATCATCGCAAAGATGTTTTTCGATAATATCCAGCAGATTCCTCATGCTTTCTATTTCTGCAATATTATATTTCAGACGTAATTTTTTAGTATTTTCATAATAGTTTTTTTCTTTACAATCCTCATATGCCTCTTGTATCCACCCAAGTACAACAGTTGAAGAACTCCCAAACAGTGACCGTGAGTTTGAATAATAAGTGTTATCATACTCTGATTTAATCACCTTTCTTTCGCTAATAATATCAGGTTCATTTACTCCCCTAAAAGATATATGAATCCAAAAGCAAAATTCCCAGTGTTTCAATTCCTTTTGAAGCATTTTAATATCTTCCTCATTAATCTTGTCCAGACGAGCTAATTTGGGCCAATATACTGTACAAAAATGGTATACAGCAATTTTTAGAAAAAACTTTGCTAAGGCTTTCAGCATTTCAACAGATGTATCGTCCAGATAACTCATAAAATGCGAACTCTTTCTTTGATTATCAATTTCTGCTATCCATTCCTCTGGAGCTTCTATCATGCCTAGCCTTTTCTCTTTCTTAGTTAAAACCCTTCTATTTCTTCTAATGTCTATTTCTTTTATAGACATAATTTTAGCGAGTACTTCTTCCGAATTTTCAAACATTTTCATCATCTTTTTTGTTTCTTCCACTTCTTCATAATGCCACTCTCCACTTACCACCATGCAAATATTTTCTAAAATTATTACTTCCTCTGGTTCCAGACTATTCATTTCAACGTATTTATAATAGGCCATCCTCATTTTTCTCCTTCGTTTTATCGCCAACTATATTTCTTTCTTCATAGAAGCTAACTTTTACAATGCCATCATTTGTCTAAGACTGCCTGTTTCAAATCAAGATCAGGCAGATTATTAAGCATCTCTGACAGCCTTTCAATATCCTTTTCCCAATCCTTCACATTTTCTTTTAAATTCGCAATATCCTGTAGTGTTAGTTTGTTAGAAAGATGCCTATTCATAATATCCAGCAGGTTCCTCATGTTATCTATTTCTTTCGTATTTTGTTCACCTTGCTCTTCTATCAATTCAATCACAAATTGGTCAAGTCGTCCAAAACCTGCCTTTTGTTCTTCATCAATAAGATTAATAATAGCTCTTATAACATCCTCTCCGATGATGATATTTTCTAAAATCACTTTATTGGCTTCTTTTTTGAGAATAATATACTCGTGATAAATTGTACTATATAATCCCATCCATTTTAGCATATATCTTAAGCCACTTTTTCTTTCTTCTTCCAACCTATTTCTATAATAGCTTTCCCACTTTTCACCATCAAGTGCTGCACCAAGAGAAGCGTACTTTTTAATTTTAGATGAACTCATTAAAAAATCGTCTACGTTAGTTGGATTAATTCCAACTTTTAGCATTGCTTCTGTACATAATAAAGATACCCTGCTTCCCTTTGTATTAGACTCATGCTCATATCTATACGGAAAATCAAAATTCATGAAAGTTTCCTTGTCAATGATACCATCTAAATCCCATTCCGGTTCTTTTTGTTTTTCTACTACCTGTCCAGTAACAATCGATTCCGTCGATGATTTTTGCTGATTATTCTCAGTATCAGTTCTAAAAGATACTCCTTTACTTTTTGCATATTCTAAATATGCATCCATCATCTTTACCATTTTTCACCTGTCCTTTCTTCCTCAATTCGCTTATTAATAGGTATCCAATATTTCCCATCTGCATCAGCCGCCATTTGTATAATCAAACTATATTACCACGGGAGCAATGACCTAACGCCAGATGCAAAACTTTTTACTCCTTCAACCGCCTTTGAAGCAACCTCCTTCACCTTTCCGGCAATCTTCTTTGCCCCATTGTAAACTTTCTCCCCAATCTTACTCCCTGCCGTATATCCTGCCATACCACCGATAAGCCCTCCAGCTATCGGGCCTGCAATGGGAATCCATCCAAGGGCTGCTATGCCTACCGCGGCTCCTACACCTGCACAGCATAATCCCGCAGTCATAGATGTACTCGTCCGTCCCATCTGTTCTAATGCTTCGCTCATAGTGATTTCACCCTTTGCTGCTTTCCATAGAACCTTCACATTCTCCACTCCTACACAGGCAATCTTCACAATCGTACCGGGCGGCGTACCAGGTGGAATAATGGGCAGGATGCCTTGCTGCGCCGCTACGGTCAATGCACCCCCTGCCGCCGCTTTCACGCCTGTATCTGCTCCGGTCATCAATGCGGTTTCTACTACCTCACCGCCGTCTATCTCTTCCCCGCTCATGGCACGCCCTGCCAGTTCAATCCCTGTTGACAGCAAGACCGCCTGTATCCCGGCTGCCCCGGCCTGCTTCCCAAGGTTGACCGCCAGCTCTTTCGTATTATAGATATTCCAGTCTGTCCTCGGAATTTTTCCGCTCTCCTGAACTTCCAACTGCAGTTTTTTGATCTCTCCCTTTGTCAGTGAATCTGACCGGATATCCACTTTATCCGTACCGCCAATATAATCTGTGACTGTTTTATTTGGGAATGCCGCCTGTACCTCTTCCACTTGGTCGCTGGGAACTACCAGTCTCTGGTTATCATAATCCCCTCTTCTTAACAACTGCTCCGTTGCCTTTGCATCCTTCCCGAATTTCAACTGATACTGGTGTACAATTCCCGGCTCGTTTCTTTTTCTAATCACCACGTCAAAAGAATTTTTTCCGAACGCTTCCCCTTGTTTTGGTATCTCCGCATAAAAATCCGATTTTTTCAGCGCCGCCTTTGCATTGAAACTATTTACATGGTACTGCTCCGCAATAAAGCCGTCCAGATTGATGCACTCCTTCACCCCGTTGTCCTGACGCAGGACAGTCCGCATCATTTGGCGGTTTGCTTCATCCATAACGGTATGGATCTGGTTCAGATAATCTCCATACGCATTGACAGCCACCCCTTTTGCAGCATCTTCCACCCTTTCAGCAAACCACCTTTCTTTTGTTTTCCCCTTTTCAACGTTTGCTGTAAGGTCTTGCAGGCTGGCATCATATTCACGGATGGAGTCAATAATCTCTTCTTTCATCCTACGGATTTCTTCCCCGGATTTTTCCGGGAGTTCTTCTCGAAGCTGTTTTTCTAACCAGAGAAATTCTTCCTGCTCTTCCCCGCTTTCCTGATATGACTTTATAAAACGCTTCCAGATTTCCCTGACTTTCCCAGCTTCTTCAACGGTCAACCCCTCTACAGTGATTTCCCCTTCTTCCAATTCCCTGCCAAGTTCCTTCTCTTCATACTTTCTATTTTCATCCATTCTGGTTTCCTCCTGTTCACTTACTTGCTTCTGGAAGCACATTTGAACTTCCTTTCCTTATATTCCTTTTCTAATTTTTCAATATCCTCCCTCATGACCTCATTCAATGAATGCGTCTCGCTGACAGCCGTTAAGATGTCCTCCGTATCGACGCAAGGCTTTCCTTTCACATAAGCGTTCTCAATCCCGTCCTTTACAACGCCCTCAATATCTGCCCCGCTGTATCCGTCCGTCTTTTCTACCAGTTTCCCTATATCGAGATTCTGCAAATCTCCCGGCCTGCGTTTTCTGATGTGGATTTCAAATATTTTTCTCCGCTCTTTCTTTTGCGGCAGCTTCACATAAAATATTTCATCGAACCTGCCTTTCCGTACCAATTCCGGCGGGAGCTTCATGATATCGTTTGCTGTCGCCACAACAAATACCGCACTTTTCTTTTCCTGCATCCACGTCAGGAACTGCCCGAAAAGCCTTGTTGTCACTTCCGCTCCGCCTCCGTTTCCCCCGATTCCCGCAAATGCTTTTTCCAATTCATCTACCCACAGGACACATGGCGCAATCGCCTCTGCAAGCAAGATTGCCTGCCGCAGGTTCGCCTCGGACTCCCCCACATATTTCCCCATGAGCCGCCCCATGTCCAGTTTCAGCAGGGGAACCTCAAACAGCTTTGCCGATGCTTTTGCATTCAGGGATTTTCCACACCCCGGAATCCCAGCGATCAATACTCCTTTGGGCAGTTCTACTCCATACTTCTTTGCCTTTGCCATATCCTTTAATATCACGGCCTTCTTTTCCAGCCATTCTTTCAGGTTATCAAGCCCGCCGATATCTTCGAGCCCCTCACTGACCGGGATCATTTCCAAAATCCCCGCTTTACGGATCATCTGCTGCTTCTGCTCCACGACAAGCTGGATCGTATCCCTGTCCACCTTCCCCCTGGAAGAAACATCCAGTGCAAGGATTGTTTCGATTTCTAACTCGGAAAGTCCTTTAAAGGCGACCACGATTTCATCCAGAAGCCTCTCATACAAGCTCCCCAAGTCATTCTCTGACATAAAGCTGGAAATTACCCTCCGTATCTCTCCCTCGTCCAGAAAATCCTCTCTTAAAAGCACCATATATTTTTCCAGTTCTTTCGGAACCCTGACAATAGGTGAAATAAAAATAAATGTGGTTTCCAATACCCCAGCCTCTATTCTTAAACAGGCATTTTTCAGCAGCGCAACCAATTTAGGGTCTTCCAGATATGTATGGATATCTTTTATGATCAATATTTTCCTGTCAAATTCCTCTTCTCTCACCCCATACCGAATCCACTCATACAAGTTTTTCTCAGCGTCAAGGCTGCTATGGATGCTGGTATATTTCCCATTTTCAACTTTCTTACGGTCTACACAGCCATCCATCTCATTCCATTCCCACACCCTGCGGCTCCCTGTCACCTGCAGGATTAATTCATCAATTTTATTGTCATCAAAGCTGTCAATATAAATAATGGGAACCTGCGCGTCAATATATTCCCTTAACCTCACCTCAAACCGGTCTTCCCTCATGGCGTTTTTCCTCCCTGTCCCTCTATTCCATTGATTTTTCTATCTTTGACAAATATAATTTAAAGGCATCCAGCATGTTATAGTAAACCGCTGTCTCTGCACTTCCCATTGCCGCCTTTTTCATCTCTTCCGTTGCAAATTCCACGTTCCGCAATTTTATTTTCTTCTTTTGAAACTCTTCCCTGCTGCAAAGCTCCAGATCAACCATTGGATTGTTGATTCCGATAAGTTCTATATTGCACATCCATTCCAATATGGAAAATGTTTTCCCGAATAAATATACACGACTGCCCCCTGACTGTACGATCCTCTCCAGTTCCTCCTGCGTATCTGCAATATGTTCCATTTTCTCTAATTTTTCTTCACTGACATAGGGCTTTAGCTGTTCCCTCAACTCTGTCCGCTTCATGATGCTTTGGAGGTTGATTTTTTCCATACCGTTCCATTCGGCTCCAAGCGCTTCTGCCAGAAGTTCGCCAAAATCATCCTCTTCTCCGGTCAGTTCTCGGACCGTTTCCAAAATATCGTCATAATAATTATTTTCCAGCCACCGCTCCAATTTTCCGTTTGAATAATATTCTGCGGCAGACTCAATGTCAAAATTTTCCCGGAGGGCTTCAATGTCCCTGGCCTCTTCTCCGTTTTTCATCACCAATGGAAATTTTATCTTCTTCATCAATCTTTTCTCCTTTGTTCTTCTAAGTTTTTCAAAAGTTCTTTCCCTTCCTGGTAACTGTATCTCGCCAAAATCTCCTTACCATATTTCTGTAAAGTCATCTGGAATGAATCAATCTCATCCAATTCAAATGCTACAAGTTCCTGTTCTTCTTCCGGTCGGTAACCCAAAAGGTAGAATCCTGAAAAATGATATTCTACTGCGACAGGAAAGAATTTGACCTGACTCTGCTTCTCACATCCTTCTTTGAGTTTTAGCCGGATGATATTCTGGTCAGTGATACATTTCAGCAAATCCCCGAGCAGCTTCATAAAAGCCTTCATCCCAGTTTTTTCTTCATACTGGCCCATCTCGTTCAGAACAAATTTCCTCGCCTCCTCCCTTTCCCCCTTTTCAGCTACAGACTGTAAACTCCTCATGAGTCCCTCATACTCCCCCTTTTCCAATACCTGATCACTTTTCAATATTTTAGCGATTATCTGCAGTTCCAGCAGAGACAGTGTCCCTCCTTCCCCGCTGCTGGGAATCTGGTAACTCCCCCGGTCAAAATGGTACTGTACATCCTCCCCGCTGTATTCCTCACTTAGGAACAGCCTGATTTTCTCAATATCCCTGTCAAATGTACGTCCGCTTATTCCATGCTCGGTGCAAAATGGGACTTTATGGATCTCCCGCCCCTTACGTAACGATTCATACATTTTTAATATCCGGATTGCCCGATCTTTATTTTCCATGCCACCACCCTTCCGTTTCAGCTATACCATACTACATTGGTTCGACATCTTCTGACGTTGCTGAAAAATTTGTTTAAAATTTTTCTATGTATAGTATCTGCAGCCGTATTAAGATCGCCCTGAATAGAAACGCTGGAAAATATAAAAAATAAAACCCAAAAATAAAAAAGTCGATTTTCCAATCATTATATCTGTAAATATATCTGTTGGCAACATATTTCTATTTATTATAGCAATTGGATAGTGTTTCTGTGTGGATAAAAGATATATTTTGTAACAAGTAAGAAAATTATTCTGAATAGCAGGAGAAAGAGGGCTATATGAATTTAGATGAAATCGGAACAAGAATCAAATCTGCACGGCATGAAGCCAGATTGACTCAGGAACAGTTGGCAGAGCTCATTGACGTCTCACCACACTATATCTATGAGATAGAACGAGGCTCTAAAGCCATGTCCATACAGACATTAGAAAAACTGTCTATCGCATTGCATCAGTCCATAGATTTCCTTTTCTGGGGAAATTCCATGCCTTACTCAAAAGACAGCCATTCTCGTGAAGATCGGTTATTCATGCTTACCAATAACTTACCGAAAGAGATCAGGGATGCGCTGGCTGATATTTTAACCGTCCTGATTCCCTACCTAAAGGCTAAAAAAGAGAAGTAGAATGGACAATCTACTTCTCTGTAAAAACAGCACTTGATCTTTTATTTAAGGAATGTCAGCAGACTTCGAATCCATCAGCAGAGTATGGAATGGTTATTTTAATCGCGGATTTTACTGGCTTCCTTTAACTTGCTCCTTTTATAATATGGACATCTGCGCTTAAACATTAGCATATAATGAACTCTCTGCTTTTTTATATTCCGCCTCTGTATATCCCATAGATAATAACTGCGCTCTTGTAATATTCGCTTTGATCATTCTCTTGATGGCATTTAAGCGCTCACGCCTTATACTTCTTTCTTCAATATTCTCTGACAAATTACACATAATCTGGATTCTCCCTTCTAACTCAGCAGTCATTATCATTCCATACTCATCTGCTAATATACGTTTCTTTTCTACAGCATCTTTCTCAGAAAGCAATTCTTCGACCATAGATATCAACACGTTTTGAGATTTCTTTTTGCCATCGCTGGGATTATCGTTCTCTCCATTCTGTATATTAACAATAATGCCTTTCATCAAATCCGTATGGTATTGATTTTCTTATTCCCGAAAACCGTTTTTCTTTCTAATCCAATTTCCTCAATGGAATCTTCTGTTTCATCATTATCCATACAAATTCCCAAGTTCTGCAGAAGGTATATCCAAAAAGTGCATGGCTGCCTGATCCAATTTAAGCTGTTCTACACTGTTTGAAGTCCTGCAAGCTGTTCTACTTCTGAAACACTAAGTTCTGTATCCTCTGCAATTTCTTCAACCGTTAGTTTTCCTCTTTTCAGCAATTTAAGCGCTGTTTTCTTTTTTGTTTCATTTTCTGCTTCATTCTTTAATCTTCTTGCACTTGTTTCAATCAATGCTCCGCCCATCATATCACCTACACCCTTCTGCACATTCTCATATTTTTGTGCTAGCTCTTTAACCACATCACCGGAAAGTTCTATAATTGTACGCTTGTCAAATGCCCCAATCACTCCCTGCTGTTCCAGTTCATCAAGCCTTTCTAAAATGATCCGATACTCTGCTTTTAATTCCGCAAGTTTCTGCTCATTACTATTATACTCCGGAAAACTTTTCTCATGTGAAAAAATGTAAAACGGAATCAGCATCAGCAGACCTTTTTCAAAAATATCATCCAGAGTATACGCCTGCACTTTCATAACCGGCACATCATATTGGACTGTCCCGCCCGGCGTGGCTATAACATACTTCATTTTATTCGGCGTCTTTTTATAAGTCCGAAGATACAAAACAGCCGTATTAGGAAATGTTACAGTCAGTGTTTCCTCTGTAACCTCGCCCTCGTCAAGCGCTATCTGTGCGTCATATTCAAAAAGCCTTATCATGATTTTCCCATCCGGCAGGCTGCTTTCACACTCAATATGATATTTCTTAGGTATCTTTCCAAAAACCGTGAAATTTGTGTCCGTAATCCGTTCTTTATCTGCTTCATCCTGCTGATCTAAAAAATGTTCGTTGGGGAAAAAACGGATTTCTTCTTCTCCTGTATACATTTCCCCGAAAAGCTCATTGATCACAGGGATGATCAGCTTCCGGCAGTCATTTAAGATTGTCCGGAACGCTCCGTCATATATAGTTGCCATATCTTATTCCTTTCCTTTTTGTGTCTTAATCGTATCATTTTTCTGCCTCAAATTCAAGAATTTCACAGCATTCACACTGTTTTTTCCTAAAGTCGTATAATAATATTCCAATAGGCATACATTGGCTTCAAGCCTGTACTGATGCTAAAGTGCATATTATACATCTTTCGGGGTTAGATATAATAAGTATAATTTTTACCGTCCCTTTCAATAACCATCATTGCTTTACAGCCATATCATCCGTCACAAAGCATTCTGCCATCAATAATACAGCATACCGGAACCCTTTCACAAAGCCTGCTTCTTCTGCAATCGAAACGGCCTCAAACAGCTTATTCCGGTATTGCTCATATTCCAGCGGTTCCATCTGGCTTTCCTCTTTTTTTAGTAATTCTTTGAGTTTCTTTTCCATTTCCCTGCTGGTTTCATCTGTAAACTTTGTACGCTGTATCATGGTATTGTAGATTTCTGTAATTTTTTCATTCATAGCTTTCTTCGGAACTTATAAATGTTCCTCTGTCTCCCTCCTCAATACTTCATCTAAAGTGATACTTCTATCTGACATCCAACTCCAGTCCTCTTCCGAAATATAGATAGTCCCCTGCGTTTCTACATCCTCCAATTTCTCTCTGCATAAAAGGCTCCCATAAAAATTCACCAGTATGCCCTCTGCAATCTGTACTGGATTGCCAAATCCATCATCATCATGACGGACTTCATATTGATATAGTCCCTCCGGTACAGAATCCTCTTGTATTCTGTCACAGGTAATAAATGCTTCTTTTTCAAATATCCTTACCCTCTCATAGCGTAATTCCTCTGCATGGTATCTCATTTATTTTCTACTCATAATCATTCCATCCATATAGAACTTCTCTTACATTAACCTGAAATTTATTTGCTCAACCTATCACATTTTTTCTATATATCCAAAAAGTGTTCGGTTTGAACACCTTCATACATAACCATTCAGCCTGACGGTTTGCTATAAGGAAACTCTTGTCTGCTTACTGAAATCTATCGATATCCACACTATTAGCCTATGATATTTCTCCAATTTCAATAAGCAGACAATCTCGTACTCTTTATATTTGAACAAGCCAGATTAAGCACTGTTATTCCGCCGCTTCATTCTTTTAAATATGGGATTCTATTTTCAATCCCAAGCATTTTAACCCATTTATCCTTATATAAATCCACTCCCGTCTCATTCCCGAATCTCACGATCCCATCATAATCCCGATATGTAAAACACTGCAGCGGAATATTATACATTTGCCCAAGTAATTCTGCTATCTTCCATCCTATCCCCTTCCAAGTATCCCTGCATAAACGTAATGTATTTATATTTACTGGATTGACAATCATATGGATATGATGATGGGACATATTGTCCAGATGTAAGAATAATATATTCTGGTATTCTCCAAATAAATAAAGATTTAGAAAACGCATAATTTCCATCATCGTACTTGGATCTACATCTTTCTCCCATCTTTGCGTATCAAAACTTAAGATATAATGTAATGCTCTTGTATTAAGCGACTTTACCCTTCTCCATTGCAGATACATCATTTGATTATAGATGCATTCCATAATCCCTTCTCCAATAGAATATAGATTTTCCATTATCGTATAGCTACTATGGTTATATGCATAAAATAATAAATTCCTCAGATCCTTTTCTGTCCGGTATACAGCCGTCTTTCCATTCTCTTCTGCTGCTATCTTGAATATCGCCATAACTCTTTTACCCCTTCCATGATATCTATAGTAAATGGACGTATCATACATTCCTTATCACATTGACACCTATAACAGTTCTCTGATAAACCTTCTGCTGCAGCAGATATTTTATTCAAAGCATCTGCTGCTTCTGAACACTGAAAATCGTCTTTATCATTTCTTATTAAATACGTAATATAATTTCTTGTGTCTAAATTTCTCTTTTCCTTTCTTTCCTCAAGCAAAGCATAAACCTCATCTGATAGTCTTACATGTATATCCTTCGTCTTTCTTTCCCTGGTCTTTTTCGTTTTATTAACTTGATTCTTCATAATTCTTTTCCTTCCTTTCATCTTTACTATATGATCCAGACATATTAATTTTTTATCTACTTTCCCAATCCAGAAGATAGATTTCTGACTGAATCTAAATTCAATCAACTAATAAGTTTTATAGCATATGACCTTCCTACTGTTCTCTAATAAACATTCAACTCCTCACTATATATTTTCACTTATTCCTCCATGATGCAAAAAAACGAATTACTCATTTCTATGCTTTTTTCTTAGATTAAATAAGGACTTTCATTTCTCATTTAGATTATTAGATTTCTCCTATTTAGACTATAGATTCGTTTTTTTGCATCATTCAGCCAGTATAGCAAAAGTGTACACTTGTGCTATACTGAATGCATTCTCATCGTTAACAGCTTATCCAAGCATCGATTAACTTAATGTTGATTATATTTGATTTTTTATGCGTTGCTAGTCCCTCCCAGTCCCTTTTCGTACTTTAAATTTATTGATATCACTATCAACATTAAGGAAATATATAATCCGAAGGAGGATTCAGTGATGAATGAAGAATCATACCAAGACTTAATAACTGTAGAAGAGCTTCGCGAAACACTTGCAGTCGGAAGGAATACTGCCTACAGACTGTTAAACAATGGAGAGATTCCTGCTTTTCGTATTGGACGAACGTGGAAAATTCCCAGGCAGTCCGTGACCACCTTTATCCAAAAAAGATGTCAGGCCAACTAAAAAAGGACTGTGGTTATCCAGTCCTTTTTCTTATCTGCTTAAAGCAGAATCAAAGTATGTTTCCTTTTTATCTTTCCGATTTCGAAAAGGTCAGAAACGAACACTTCCATATATACTCATGAGCATTAAACCCTGCCAAAATATCGCTGTACTGCATAATAAAATCTGACAGATTGACAAATCATACCGCCAGTCTGTTTAATAATTATACAGCCTGTTTCTTAAACATATTTAGATATTCCTGCGCCTGCTGTAAAGAGATATCCAGTTTTCTCTGCAGCCTTGCCAGAATATCACCTTCTGAAAAGTCAAATTCATATCCTGTTTCAACAATTTCTTTTGCTCTGCCCCTTGCTTCACCCTTTATTTCATTCTCTTTTGCAATCTCATCAAATAAAGAACACATACTCATCTCTCCTTTTTCAAAAGCATTATAATCAATCTTACTGTTCGTTGCGCCTGCAACAGTCATAACCACCGTTTTATCTACCTGATGTTCTTCCCCATATTGTATCGCTTTTTTCTTCGCTTCATTCTTAGGCATCTTTTTATCCAGGATGATCTCCAGCAGGTTAAATAAATCCACGTTGTTCATATTATGCAGCACCAAGTCATTCCGTCTTGCTTCTACCAACAGTATCTTATAATCATTTACATATTTGACGATCTTTTCCGGAATATCCAGCATCCCATGAAGGGTCGTTGCTCCATCCCAGACCTTATCACCATAGTAGATTACTACAGTAATAACAGGTATGAACCTGTCTGTTTTTTTCATACCCGACAGGTATTCATCTTCATCCATTCCGTCTGATGTCTTATATTTTTTTGAATTGCTGTCATACTGTTTTTTGTATGTACCATAATCATATCCCATGACACGCATCGGTATGGCATAGTGGATATGCTGCTGGGATTCATTTCCAAGCAGTACATATTCTACTCCATGGACCATGGATCTCTTTCTGATCTTGATATTGTCTCTGGATGCCTGAATGCTCTCGGCATATCCTTTATGCTCCAGTATAGATGATTCCTCTGTATCTGCGTCTTCCAGTTCCTCCGGCTTAATGACCTGCTCCCCATCAAATAAAACTGCGTTGAATAGATCTGCAAACTGCTCGTTATTGCGCCAGTAATTTTTCAATACTGTATCTGGTTTTAATCTCTGTATTTTATCAGACATTTTGTGATCCTTTCTTGTTTAGTATACTATATCAGTTACGGTTTTTTCAAGGTTTTTAAAAGTATTGATTCATCTGACTTTACTCAGCATACCGCCCCCTTCAAAAAATAATAATAACAGACCCCTTTCTTGTCCTTCTCCCTTTTTAGCAGACAGGACAATCCGTCCTGTCTGCCGCAACATAATATTTTTCAAATTTTTCTGTTTGTGCGTTTGAAATGATACATTGAAAATACAAACGAAACCTTTTTTAATGTTTCTGAAATGTGGATTCTGATTTTTTGCCAATAATCTGACAGAGAAAGGCAATCTGGTGATCCAATACTGAATGTAGATTTGAAATATCTTATGAACAATTATAATGCCCTTTGGCTGGAAATGTCAATTCCAAACGCACATATACGTGTCTGCTTTTACATTTTTTATATGGAGCGCATATCTCCTTCGATTTATTTTTTCTGAATGTTTTGCTGATTGCTGTCGTTATACTGCCCTCCTTTTTGCAGATCCATTTTACAGGAAATTTTTTCCTGCGCTAATCAGCTTGCTTCACATTTATAATATATCATTGAATTTTTGAAGTTTTACGCCACCTGCACAATCCGTCAGTCCATCGTGATCCTTTCGAAAAATGAGTGCGAGATTTCCGCTATTTCAGAGCACAGATCCGTAAAATCCATGCCTTCAGGCAGGTGGCTGTAAATATGGATATCCTTTGCAATTTCGATGATATCCTCCGTTGTGATATTCGGTTTCCTGCATTTGTTCAGCATCTTCCCCAGGCATTCCTCATCGCCCATCGTATACAAGTTTTTATCCGCACATAAATTTTTCAGGTCGTCTACAAAAATCAGACGTCTTTCAATAAATTTTATTCTCTCCATGGTTTCATCCATCCTTATTTCCCTTCGTTCTTTTTCTGACAGCGGCTCATGATATCATGCAGCAGGTACAGATCCTCTTCACTCACCTGGTCTGCCCGGTGCATGATTGCTTTCGTAAGGAATACGGTCCAGTCGATATCCTTCCAGTTTTTCTGCGGTGCGGTGTTCGATTCGGACACCTTTTTTATCGCATCAGCAACCCTTTTTGTTGCGCGGGCAATCACTGTACTCTGCTTCTCCCATTCACGCAGGATTTTCTTATGCTGGAATACTTTCTCCGTATGTGACATTTTTTCCACCGACTTTTCTTCTTCCTGCGGCTTCTGCACCGTGTTCGATTCGAACCCTTCCTTCTGCTTCTCCTTCTGAATTGTCTGTTCTTGGATTGCCTGTTCTGGAATTGACTGCTCTGAAATTGACTGCTCTGAAATTGACTGCTCTGAAATTGACTGCTCCGGTGTGTTCTCTTTTGAGCCGCCTTTATTCCCGCCGTCTTTTTTTGCTGTACGCTTCCCTGCAATCTCTTTCACGGAAATATTTTTACCCTCCGCTGTTTTCTCTGCGACTGCTTTCTGTTCCTCCGGTGACAGCTTTGCCGCCTCATATGCAGCGGATATTCCCATATTCCCGTTTTTAAACTGGTCTTGTATCTCCTGCACTGCGTTGTGGGTAATGCTCTCCATCTTTGCGATATTCGAGCTGCTCTCATTCATCAGGCCCGCGACCACATCCCTCAATTTTCCCGGTATTTCCAGGCCGTCCTCTTTCTTGGCCCTTATTAATGCCTCTTTCAGCCTTTTTGCCTGCTGGGTTTTCTCCCACGCCGTCAGTTCCCGGTTGTATGCGTTTCCCATCAACAGGGAAAGCTCCAGCATGGGCTGGGTCATGTCCTTATACAGATAGCGTACCTGCTGGTATTCCTGATGCCCCCTTTCTATATTCAGGATATTTGCACGGTTTCTCCGGTGGCCGCTTACGATCCAGAACTGGCCGTCCACCTTCCCAAGGACTGTCGGCTGCTGCTGTCCCACCGCAAGGAAGCTGTCCGCAAGCTCCTCGATATTTTCCTGGGCATAAAAGTTACTGTCAGATGGCTTCACCTCGTATGGGTTCAGCCAGATCTCTTTATAATCATTTGCCCCGTCTGCACCGGAAGTTTTGCTCTTGATATCCATAATGTCGTTGATTCCAAATTTTGCCATGTCTCTTACCTTCCTTTCCCTGTATAGTTTGTCACGAACCGCTTATAATCCTGTGCGGCGGCACAGCATGGACTGTACTCATAGATCGGCTTTCTCAGGAAGGAATTTTCCGCAACCTTCCGTGAATATCTGATAATTCCCAGAACCGGATATTTCCGATACAGGCGGCTGTCCGCATTATCCCATTCCCTTTCCAGCCATTCCAAGCCCGCTTTCTCTCCGTCTGTATTCTGGTATGCAGTGACTAAAACGCCACGCAGTTGGAGAGAAGGGTTCAGCGCCTTTGCATCTTCAATCTGCTCTGCAACGATATCCAGCCCTTCCAGAGCGTCCTCGTCAATTTTTACCGGCACAATGACCTCATCCGTAACCGCAAGGGCATTGATTACGTTCAGGCTGATATCCGGCGGGTTATCAATGATGCAATAATCATATCCTGCAGCAAAACCATGATCCGCAGCATTCCCTTCTTTCGGCTCTATGGCTTCCATGAGCTTCTTATATTTCCCTGCAAGATTTTCTGTCTCCTCTCTGATCAGGTTCCAGACCGCACCGAAGAGCGACATATTTGCCGCCACGATATCTATGCCGTTATAATCCGTGGGCTGTATCAGTTGCTTTGGATTCTGCCAGTTTCCGCAGAGAAGGTTTGTGATCGGAGCTATATTCTCAGGGTCATATCTCTGGTATGCCTTGCTTAAATTCCCCTGCTTATCGTTATCCAGAAGTAAGACCTTATAACCCCTGCGCCATAACTCATACGCAATATTCACTGTTGAAAAACTTTTTGCAACTCCGCCTTTTAAATTCAATAAACTGATTGTCTTCATTTTCTTTCCTTCTTTCTACTTTGTATTTGATAAATTTTTACTCCATGTTTTTAATTTTCCATACTAAATTTTAGCCGATGTTCGAAAATAGCACCTTTTTAAAGCATAAAAAAACCGGAGCATCTCTGCCCCGATTCTACTGGTATTCAATATCAATATGACCAATCCATGCTGCGTCCTCCTTTATGGCCAAAAATAGAGCATATAGATTTTCAATTTCTATATGCCTTAACGCTGTTACTATATTTGATTTTGATTGCTATGGTTGATTATGCTAACTGCATAACTTTCATTTCAATTTCTCTTAGTTCTTCAATTGATAATAGTGGGACACATTCCGCAATTTCATCAAGGGTCATTTTCCCTTTTTTTATCAATCTTTCTGCGGTTTCTCTTGCGTTGTTTAATGCCGCTTCATTCCTCATATCTTCCATAATTTTACACATGGTAGCAACTCCTCGTCTTGCTTAAAATATCGTACTTTTTTAGCAAGTATTCGAAATTCATATCATCGGGATTAGTGCATGAAAAATCGTGCATTAGCTTTCCGATTTCATTGTTGCCCCTATATTTCCCATTAACATATAGAATATGCGAACCGTCTCCAAACAATACCTTATTTTCCCCGATAGTGACATATCTCTCTACTGGATATATCGGTTGGTTTCCTTTCATTACATCATTTTCTGTTATGAAAATCACATAGCTGTCGGGAATATCCTCCGTATCATCACCAGACTTTAATATATGTGCATCCAATAAACTACTGTTATGCCTTGCCCTCTTTGCACCTGCTCCTGCGTCTTTCCTCTGAATTTCTACATCAAATTCCTTATCAGTGCTGTCAATCGCATGAACATCTAAAATAGCCGAGTATCAGTTCCACACCCTCAAAATTATCTGCAAGGCAGACAGCCATAAAATCATCGTCCATATATCGGAGTGATTTCAGACGCTCTAAGTCCTGTTGATGTGTCTGCTCCGTTGTATTCAAAAATATCACCTTCTTCCACTGCTTTTATTATACATCGGACAATCCCTTTTGAAAATTGATTTTTTCGTGATTTTTTTCTATAACTCTACATCATTCAGCATTTCACTGACCGCTGCGCTTGTAGGTGCCATGATGATTCCTCCAAACATTTTTTGAAATGTTTACCTCAATCGCTAATAACAGTATATCTGCTTTTTTTAATAAAATCAATGTAATATCCCTATGAAAAAACGTCTTTCAATGAAAAACCTTTTGCAGCTCCGCCTTTTAAATTTAACAAACTGATTGTCTTCATTTTCTTTCCTTCTTTCTACTTTGTATTTTACGGATATTTCGATTCCGATTTTCCTCTTTTGCAACAAAAATATACCTGCCATGCCACCCCTTTATCTCAGAAAAAGAGTATTCTTTATACGGCATCATATGATCGAGAGACTCCAAATCCTCACTGGATGCAAGTGCAGTAAAAACTGTTGAAAGCTCCGCCATAAAATAGTTTCCATCTGAACTGTTTGGCTTTTCAAGAGCTCTTATTTTTTCAACAATCCGCTTTGCTTCTGTCTCAATCCTGCCGATCCGCAGAGATACAATATGCTCCTGAAAATCCCCCTGTTTGAAACGGTCACGATCCTGTTTTTCTTCCCGCAGGATATGTCTGTGTGCATCCGATTCATTTGTCTGGTATTCAGAATACAGGTACTTTCCGAACAGCAGGTCCTCCTCACTGGAAACAGTTTTTGTTACAGGCTGTTTCCTGCTCCCATGATCATAAACTACTCTCACATAGTCCGTGGGAAGCGCTTTATCCTCCACATGCCTGCTATGCTGCCCAAAATCCAGTTCATACAGGTTTCCCAGGATTTTATCATCCTCATCGTGCGTAATCTCTGCCGCATAAGCAAGCACTCCGTTATGGTTTCGGTTTCCAAAGAACTGCCATACGCCATATGCGGGGGAACCTTTAAGAAACACCTCACATTCCCTGAGGCAATGCGTTCCGCAGGGGCGGGAAAGCCACAGGAACGTCCTATCCCTGCCTTCCGGTTCAGACGCCGCCCTCGCCAGGATCTGTCTGTCAATCTCAAAATCGCTCTGATAGAATCCTGTATTTTGCTGCAGGACAGCTTTCAGAGATTGGATCAGATCTACATCCATAAATTTTTTCATCAACTCCACCTTCTTTCTACTTTCTGTAATGCTTTTTGTTTTGTGTTCGAAAATAACACCTTTTCAAGGCATAAAAAAACCAGGACATCTCTGCCCCGGTTCTACTGGTATACCATAAATGATTGCTTCCATTATTTAGTTTTGCATAATAATTACTTATCCTTAAAGTTCCCCGCCATGACCTTAGACAGGACATCCTTATTGCGATATGTAATATCGTTCTTGCTCTTTCTAAAAGACCACGTTGATACAATCCCTTGATTTTTCTGGATTCCTTTAACTTATCTATATTACAACACCAGCATCTGCGTCTAAGCATTTGCAAATAGTTCACCCTCTGCTTTTTCATATTCCGCTTCCGTATATCCCATAGATAATATCTGCTCTCTTGTAATATTAACTCTGATCATTCTCTCAACAGCCTCTATTCTTGCCTCTGTTTTTCCTTCTATTCTTCCTTCTATTCTTCCTTCTATTCTTCCTTCTATTCTTCCCTCTCTTCTTGCCCGTTCTCTAATGCTCTCTGACCAATTACACATAATCTGGATTCTCCTTTCCAATTCAGTAGTCATTGTCATTCCATATTCATCCGCCAATATACGTTTCTTCTCTGATGCATTTTTCCTGGAAACTAACTCTTCCAACATAGCTATCAACACGTTCTTAGATTTTTTTATAACTTTTCCAGAAGGACTATCCGATCCGCTCCTGATATTGACAATTATGCCTTTCATTAGATCCGTATGATATGAATTTCTCTTATTCCCAAAAACTGTTTTACTGTCAAAACCGATTTCTTCAATAGAATCTTCTGTTTCCCCGCTATCCATACATATCCAGATACTTCGAACTTTTTTCAAATTATCAAAGTCACTGTGGAAAAATTCTGTCTGTTTCTGTGCTGAAATCATCCTTGCAAGATAGAATACGATCCTATTCTCCAAGTGGTATCCCAGCTTACCGGAATCTGTTGACTTCTGCGCCTCAATATTGATAAGAATCTTCATCTCTTTTTCCTTGAGGTACGCAGTAAAACGGATGTCATAATAGATAATGCCCTCTCCCGGAATATTATCTTCCGTTATTGTTCCTTTCACCCGTCCGAGATTGGATAGTCCTGCATCAACTGGTCTTGTTCCGATTTCAATATCATCACCAATACAGACAATGATATCTCCAATGTCCATCTCCCGGAACTCTCCAACGGTATACTTCAATATCCTTGACAGTATCTGCTTGTCCGCCAGCAAATATTTTACATTTGTATCATATGCAGAACCAGAGTCGTTCGTTGCATTGACTGTCTGCGCTAAATTTGTCTCTATCATTGTCTCTCCCTTTTTTTAATTATATGCGATATGTTTAATAAAATCAATCTCTTCTCGACGAATCATGGTTACTGGCATGCCCTGTTGTTACTATTCACAGTCCAAATGGCTTTTTTGCAACACAAATGGACCGGTATTTCGCCGGCCATTTGTTTCAAACAGGCTGAATGCTTTTATGGCTGGGATGTTTGAGAGAATATTTCTTCTATAGTATAAGGATTCCCGTTACACAACCTCGTCAATGCGCTCATCTCATTGATCCCATTCCTTCTGCATGTTTCTATATAAGTTCGGATTGCCGCATAATTGTCTGCTGTCCTAGCTGAAGCGAACTGGCCTGACACCTTCATTTTTGTCTTCACACCACGCAACGCCCTCTCACTCAAATTGTTGGTTGTGGGCAACGAAAAATCTTCCACCCATGCAAAAAAATTTTCCCGGTAATCTATAATCCTCGCAATAAGGGCACGCTCAAATGGCCCGGAATAATCGGATGTATTGGCTGCGGCCTCCCCCTCTGCTTTCCCCAGCAGTTCCGTCATCTTTTTGTTAAAGTTTTCTATATACGCCTCCCCAAAGCTTTCCTCCCCCGACAGGATCCGGTCATTTCTGTCCCTGATCGTGCCGGAGACCAGCTGTTTGATCTCAAGTAATACCTTATGCCCTGTTTCGTCCGCACTCTTTTGGAGGTCCCTCTGCAGGTGTGCATTGCATTCCAGATTCATGAATACAAACCTGCTGTTGTAATTGATGGAATTGTGGTCATGCATGACACTTGTCATTTCTGTGAGCGCCTCCAATATCCCGTCTGCCAGTATGCCATCCATGTCCTTTTTGTTATGGGCAACATAATAGGCGGCTGTCTCATCCCCGTAAAAGCGCAGGCATATCCTGGACTTGTCAGCCATCACCACAGTGTCATCCCAATAGAGGATGGGGCGTGTGACCAGGAGCCGGAAAAGATCCTCCCTGAATTGTTTTAAGCCCCTGGCCGCCCTTGGCTGGAGTTTCGCGATATACCCTTCACTGGGACATACCTCCCCATCCGTCAGGCCGCTGATCAGGAGGGGAACCTTGTTGATGGCCGCGTTTGTGGTGTTCATCAGCGAGAGGGACAGCGCCTGGAGAAACGCCCCATACTGGCACTCGGCCCGTAAGGCCGGGTCAATCCCAGTACGGACAATCTGCCCGCAGTTTCTGCACTGGTACACCCAAAATTTATGGAGCCGCTTTATGACTTTGACCTCGATATCAATCTCGTATTTTTCCTCACATTCACCGGTAAAGGTAAAATCCCCGCAGCCGCATTCCGGACAGAATTCCCCGTCGCCCACCGGATGGCTTACTTCCTCGTCCACCTCTTCCGGCCCAGGCTTTTCCAGGGTATGGCGCTCGTGTCCGCGCTGCCCGCCTTTCGGCTTCCCTGTATTCCTGCGGCTGTTCGGGATATGCCTGTCTTTCCACGGGGGTGTCTGGCCGGTTGGGGTGGAAGTATTTGTGCTATCCCTGCCGAGCAGGGCTGCCGCATGGGCGAGCTCTGCCGCCAGCCCATGGATCACGGCATCCTTTTCCGCAAGCTGCCCCTCATAATCCTGGATGATGGCGGCAATCTTATCATCGGATGCTTTCAGGATCTCCCAGTTTTTATCCATCAGTTTTTGGATCTTCTGTTCTTTCTTATTCAATTCGGCCTGGTATTTTTCCCAGTCTGAGTCACATTCCCCAAACCAGATGTTCCGGATGGTAACCGTGGCGGCATGGGCCTTTGCCAATTCTTTTTTTAACCGTTCAATCTCCTTGATATACCCGGCAACCACCTTGTGGTGGTCTGCCTGCAGCTTTTTATATCTTTCCCCGTTCCGGAAAGCTTCTAATTCCCGGCGCATGGCCTTATTCTGGTATTGGAGTGTGGTATATTCTGAAAACAGACGGTCCATGGCTGCCTCCTATAGGTATCCTGTTTACGCTTCCGGTATATGGGAAGCGATTTCTTTTATACGTTCCAAACTGGAACGCAGCAACTGGTTGCGGTGTTCTAAAACTTTGATCCTGGCATCTTTTTCCGCGCATTCCTTTTTTAATGTTTCAGCAAGGAACCGGTAGTCGGTTTCTGGTTTTTTCTTTTTGCTATGGCTGGAATTGTCATCCGGTTCCTTTTTTCTGCCGCGCTTTCCTGACGACGGGATCAGTTCACCTGTCTCCGGATCTTCTGTGCCAAGATATTTCCGGATCGGCCTGGATTGTTTTGTTTCCGGGTCATAATGGGAAGTTGATTCATAGAGGGCAACCCGACCTGTTTTTTTATTCACATATCTTACGATTGACATTTTATCTTCCCCTTTCTACATATTGGTACTATATATTATAACACATACCAATAAAAATATCAATATGTTATTGGTATGTTTTTCAAAAAATACCAATAAACTAACAGGGATGCTGGTTTAATAAGCCAAAGAGGGCCCCAAACCATAGATAAACACTAGGTTTGAGGCTCTCTATTATAATTGGATTTTATACTTTAACCAGACTGTGAATAGTAACGCCCTGTTCATACAGTTCTTACAATCCCCCAAGGCACTATATATATGATTTTGATTTTTAAACCAGTCTATATTTTGTATGTAAATAGTTTTAGTAATAGTAGGAGACAAAATACTCCACCGCATTCTCAGGGAACATCTCCTTGAATTCTCCGTAAAGCTGCGCCGCAAGCGTCTTGTTGTGGGCGATGACCAGCGTCGGCTTCTGCAATTCCTGAATGACATTTGCCATCGTAAATGTCTTGCCGGAACCCGTAACCCCTAGTAAAGTCTGGAATTGATTGCCCTCCTTGAAGCCCTTTACCAGTTCTGCAATGGCCTGCGGCTGGTCGCCTGTGGGCTTGTAGGGGGCATGTAATTTGAACTCTGGCATATGAAAACCTCCAATTTGTGACCGAAAAAAGTTTGCCTATTCGCCCGAAATTCGTGTAATTTGATTTTCGATTCGTGTAAAATGGGCTTGCAAAGCTGGCGAATAAGCGTTGAAATAGCAATTACACGAATGCAGGTCACAAAACTGTATTTTTGAAACGAAACAACACTGAATAACACCAACCAGTACAGATAGTAATATCCAGTCATTTGGTTTTTCATTATAACATATAAGTCAAAAAAAGTACAGACCAAAATCGAACTTTTGTTCTGTACTTTTTTATACCTTATCGGATGGTAGTCCGCCCGCCCCGTCAGGGGCATGTATTACGGGATGCCCGGATGGGTATATCTTTTTATTCGATTCAGTTAGTAAGCGACACAAAACATACCGTAGTGAATCTTCCCCAGTCAATTGATATACTTTCCTTATATCACAAGGATGTATTTCAAATGAACGGATCCGGAAAGAATAGTATCTCCTATGGATTTTGTGGAACCCCCACAGGCACTGCTTCCTCCGCTTTCACTTGAACAGAAGGAATCCTATCCTTTTGAACTATTCTTTCATGGATCGCATCTAAAGATTGCCAGTCATGCACAACTCTCACAGTTAGCAGGGATCCTTAAGATCCTGCAGTCCTCATGCTGAATCTGATCTACAGGGAGCGGAACACATCTATCTTGCCTGCGGGTCCTACAGATTTCCGCAAACAGATCGAAGGACTGGCTGCTCTGGTCAGCCTGAGATATCATCTGGATCCCTATTCCCCTGCCTGTGTGTTCCTATTCTGCAATCGGAAAAAGAACTGTCTCAAAGCCCTGCGTTTTGATAAAGATGGTTTTCTTCTTGCAACAAAAAAACTGCTTCCGGACATGGTCTTTCAATGGCCAAAGTCTAAAGAGGAGATCCGGGACATCACGTCCCAGCAGGTCAGATGGCTGCTGGCCTTGTAAAATCAGCATTTTCAAGCCTGTTTAGGATAGAAAAATGCTGATTTTTCAGAACAAAAAATGGTACCATAAAACCAGAGACCATCCTGAATTACTGGAAGCATATCTTCCCTGGTCTGAGACACTGCCAGAAAGCTGCCGACTCAGGGAACATAGAGCAAAAAAGAAGTGTATGTTTTGATAGAGTATATCACGACATGCACTTCTTTTCATTACGGTGTGTTTTGTATCGCTTACGGTGTATGCCTTGCTTCTGCCAATACCCAATAGCTTTTGAATGTCATCAGCGTCATAAACCTGTTTTTGCAAATTCTTCATGTACACAGTTAAGTCAGTCCCTTCGGACAAAGTGAGTTTTGAAAGCCTTGACAGTCAGGTGATCTCTGATTTTCTTGACTGGCTGGAATCAGTATGCGGATGCAGCATAATGACAAGGAATCAACGTCTGTCTGCACTTACTGCATTTGCGGTATATGCACAGAATCGGGATTTTGGTTCGGCCACTCTTTTCAGGAATAATCTATTAAAAATCCCCAGGAAAAGAGCACAACGCAAAGGAAGAAGTTCGTTCACAAGGGACGAAGTCAAGATCCTGTTTGATCTCCCCGATTCAAGGGCGGAGATTGGATTAAGGGATAAAACACTGTTATGTTTTATGTATGCAAGCGGAATGCGGGCGCAGGAAGTATGCGAACTTACTGTAGGTAACATCCACCCTGACAGATCTGGTATTAATGTCCATGGCAAAGGTCAGAAAATGCACCGTATTGGCATTCCTGCTGTGCAGGTATGCTGAAAAAATATAGAAAGCGCAGAGGTATATCTGGTAAGGATACACGGCATGTTTTTTCCAGCCAGACTCATGAAAAAATGACAGTGTCCTGTATTGAGGAAATATTTGCAACGTATGTAATCGAAGCAAGACATGATAATCCGGGACAGTTTAGGAATCATTACACCCCTCATTTCTGTCTGCAAAATGCTGTCAATGTTCTGCTTGATAATGTCATATTCCCGGACTTTCTTTATGGTTTCCTCTCTTTTTAGATATGTCTACACAGTTCTATCAATTAGCCAAAACAATTCCTATATCCAACAAAAATCGTCTTGAAGTTATTCGGCTGGACGCATATAATTATACTAATAGAGATTAGAGAAAGGGTGAATGAAGATGTTAGAATATATTTCTGCCCCGGAAGCGGCAAAGAAATGGGGCATTTCAGAAAGACGGGTGCAAAAGCTATGTGAGGAAAACCGCATACCGGGTGTAGCAAAATTTAGTCGGCTATGGCTGATACCAAAAGACGCAGAAAAACCAACAGATGCCCGGTTGAAAGCAGAAAGGAACAAAAAACATGAATAACGTTTTAATTATTGATGATGATAGAGCGCTTTGCGCACTAATCAAGCAAAGTATTTTACAAGAGTGTATAGAAGCTGACTGTTGCTATTCTGGGAAATCTGGCTTGCTGCAGCTAAAAGAAAAGGAATACCAGCTTGTCATACTGGACGTAATGATGCCCGGTTTCGATGGCTTTGAAACATTAGAACAGATTAGACAGGAAAGCAGTCTGCCTATTTTAATGTTCACATCAAAAAATGACAGTGCTTCAAAAGTGCGTGGCTTGCGGGCAGGAGCCGATGATTATTTAACAAAACCTTTTGATATGGACGAGCTGATTGCCCGTATTGTTTCATTGATTAGACGCTATACCCGTTTCAACCAAAAAGACGGACAGACACAGAGATTTGAGTTTGACGGGTTGACGATTGATTTTAATAGCCGTTCCATTGTCACAATCAATGGAGAATTTGAACTTCCCCCGAAAGAATTTGATCTTCTTCTGTTCCTTGCTAAAAATCAAGGAAAAATTCTGACAAAACAGCAAATATATGAAAAAGTATGGGGCGAGGAATATGTGTATGATGATAGTAATATTATGGCAATCATTAGCCGTTTGCGGAAAAAAATAGAAGAAAATCCTGGCAGTCCTAAATATATACAGACGGTAAAAGGGATTGGCTATCGTTTCAGTAAGGAGGTATGACCGTTGTATTCAGAAGCTATCATTGTGATTGGAATCGTGATTGTCCTTTTTTCTGTTTGCAGTTCGGCACTGGCCGTCCGACGTGTAAAAAAGCAGATTTCGGAAATATCTGACGCTTTGGAAGATATAAAAAATGGGAATGGAAACAGGCGTATTTTAGCAGAAACACATGAGCTTATTGCCCCCCTTGCTTATGCAATCAACGATATTATCCTGTCTTATGAAAAAAGGCTTTCTGCCTATCGCCAGGCGGACGAAACAAACCGGCAGCTTATGACGAGCCTTTCCCATGATGTAAGGACACCGCTTACCACACTGATTGGGTATTTGGACGCTGCACACAAAGGGATTGTAGACGGAAAAGAACGTGACGACTATATAGAAACTGCCCGCCTAAAAGCGCATGACTTGAAAGAATATATCGACGTGCTTTTTGATTGGTTTAAGTTAGGTTCTAATGAATTTTCCATGAACATAGCGGAGAGTGATTTGACAGAGCTGACACGCAATATACTAATTGACTGGATACCGATATTTGAAGATACACAGGTAGATTTCACGATTGACATTCCAGAACAGCCTTTCCGGGTGCAGATTGACCCGGACGGATATATGCGGATATTAAACAACCTTATACAAAATGTAATCTCCCATAGCCATGCAGATAAAATTGAAATAGCTTTATCGGAACAGAACAGAAATATAAAAATTCTCCTGTCTGATAATGGAATAGGGATTGGCAAGGAGGACTTAAAGCATATTTTTGACCGGCTGTATAAATGCGATAAAGGGCGGTCTGAAAAAGGCAGCGGTCTTGGTCTGTCTATCGTACATGAGCTTGTTGAAAAATTAAACGGAACAATAACGGCAGACAGCACACCGGGAAAAGGAACCATTTTCACCCTGTTTTTCCCTTTGATAGACGAATCAGCTCCCGTCCCCTTATGGCGGGAGTAATTATTTGTAAAAATCTGCCTTCTCCAAACTGCAAGGTTAATGCAAGGTTGGTGCAAGGTTAATGCAAGGTTGGCGTGATAGAATGGCAGACATGAAAAGGAGGTTTCGCAATGAGCAAATATGTTATTGAAACGAAAAATCTTACAAAGCAATACGGAACACAAAAAAGTGTTGCCAATCTGAATATTCATGTTCAAAAAGGGCGTATCTATGGTCTGCTTGGCAGAAATGGAGCCGGAAAGACAACGACCATGAAGATGCTGCTTGGACTTACACAGCCGACTTCCGGGGAAGTGACGATTTGGGGGAAGCCCTTACAAGCAAATGAAAAAAAGCTGTTGCCCCGTATTGGCAGTCTGATTGAATCCCCCGGCTTCTATCCTAATCTCACAGCTACCGAAAATCTGCGCATTTTTGCTACCCTGCGGGGAGTGCCGAACCGAGGCGCAATTAAAAACGCACTTGATTTAGTAGGCCTGCCTTACAAAGATAAAAAGCTGTTTTCCCAATATTCACTTGGCATGAAGCAGCGGCTGGCGATTGCACTTGCCATTATGCACGACCCGGAGCTTTTGATTTTAGACGAACCGATCAACGGTCTTGACCCGATTGGAATTGCAGAAGTCCGTTCCTTTATCCGTGATCTCTGCAATGAGCGTGGAAAAACAATATTGATTTCCAGCCATATCCTTTCCGAAATTGCACTTTTGGCAGACGATATAGGCATTATCGACCACGGTACATTGCTGGAAGAAGAAAGTCTTGCAGAACTGGAAGCAAAGAGCAGCAAGCATATCCGCTTTACTGTTTCGGATACGGCACAGGCAGCAAGAATTTTAGAACGTATCTTCCATGAGAGCCGGTTTACCATACAGGACAACCACAATATACAGGTGCATAATCTTGATTTACCAATAGGAAGAATTGTTACTGCCTTTGTGGAAAATGGTTTAGAAGTATCGGAAGCCGCAACTTCAGAAGAAAGCCTTGAAGATTATTTCAAACGTGTAACAGGGGGTGAGGGGATTGCTTAAACTGGTTATATGTGAATTTGCAAAATTAAAGCGCAAAAAATTTATATGGCTGGTTGTTCTTTCAGCGTTTTTATTTCCCGTGCCGCTGACAGTATTGATGACAATGCCGCAGACAGCAGAACGATATGACAGTAAGATAGCGATTTTCAATGATTACTTTCAGTCGGTTATGGGCTATGGAGTAGAATTGCTTTTACCGTGCATGATCGGGGTGATTGCAGCCATGCTCTTTTTTATGGAACGGGATAATGATACTTTCAAAAATCTACGCACAATTCCCATAACAAGCACACAGATGATTTTGGCAAAGATTATTGTCCTGTTCTCTTTTGGAATTATTTTCAGTCTGACATCGGCTCTTATAACAATCCTTTGCGGCGGACTGATTGCAGAAGTAAACAATATTGCTTACAGATTATTTTTTGCTCTGAAAATGGGGATTTTTATTACAGCCGGGACGCTGCCGTTAATCGTCCTTGTCGTTTTCTTTAGCAAGAACTATATATTTTCTGTTTTATTGTGTGTTTTTTACAGTGTTTTAAGTATGACAGCCGAATCATCTTTTGGCGCACTGCCTAAAGTGATGTGCTGGCTAATGCCAATTCCGCTTACAACCCTGTGGAGCGCAGGAAATTTAACCGCGCATGGCACTATGGACGGTGTGGGGATGTTGGAAAATTTAATTCCGACTACATTTCAGACAATCACTATTTTAGCCGTTATCGCTTTGCTTTCCGTTATAGTGATTGATTATATGTATAAAAAGAGAGGGGATGAATGATATGTTTCGCATGGTTAAGACCGAAATATGGAAATTAAAGCGGTATCATATGATATGGGCAGGTGTTTTCCTAATGCTGCTCTCTGTCGTATTAACGCTTTTTTCCACAACCGCATTGGACGGAACGGTTTGGACATTTGCCTTTTTTACAGAACAGGTAATCAAAAATAATGCCACAACGATTTTCCCCATGTGCATTGCCCTCATTGCCGGATATATCATAGCAAGGGAAGGAAAAGACGATACGCTGAAAAGTATTATGACTATTCCTGTTCCTTATAGCCGCCTTTTGTGTGGGAAACTGCTTGTATGTGCGCTGCTTTCTTTGTTTTTTGGGCTGGTAAGTGCGGCATTCACGGTAATTGCCGTTTTTGTGATGGGATTTTCGGGAATGTCTGCAACATCAGTATTACAGACATTTATTCAGATTATTCTCAACTGTCTGTTTTTGTATATTGCAGTCATGCCTGTAATTGCATTCGCTGCCCGTATACCAAACGGACATATGCTTGGAACAATTATTGCTTTTGTTTATGGCTATGGCGGTATGTTTGCCTCTGGAAATGCTACGTTAGCAAATGTTTATCCTGTTACTGCAAGTTTAGGCTTAATCAGTTACAGAAGCTACGATCCGGCTGTACATTGGAATGTGTTAATCTGTCTGTTTAGTATGATTGCCGTATTGATGATTACTGCTGTTTTCGTATTCACGGCAAAAGGAAACGTGCCAGTCAAGGCAGCAAAAAAACACAAAAAAACAATAACAAAAAAAGGGTGGTAAGCGGTGGATATAGGAATGAAGAAAGAATTTTCTATCGGGATTGCGGTAGTTGTAATTATACAGCACCAACGAGTGAATAAGGGAGGTTACAGGTTTGGAATTAAAAAATAGAAAGGCTGATGATATGTGCTATAAGAGAATACGTTTCCATTTCCTTTCAATAAGTGTTTTGATATTTAGTTTGACACTTGCAGGGTGTTCAAAAGATGAAATCTTAGATCAGTATAATAGTATTGTCCAAATAGCCGGAAATGCAGCACTCACAAGCGATTTTTCACTTAAAGGAAATCGGACATATGGGGAAGATTGCTATACCGGGACGTATACGGCAGATTATAAAGATTTTTCTAAAATAGAATATCTCTTTGGCGGAACTTCTATTAAGCGCGAAAATGGCAAAGATATTTCTGTTTCCTGTGACTTGGAAATTACCGAGGGAACAGCGCAAGTGTTTTGGGTTTCTGGCAGTGATGATCCGATAATCCTGCTTGAAGCAACTGGCAGCTATTCCGAAACAATAACATTGCCGGAAGGCGGAAACTATATTGGCGTTATTGGAAACAACTTTACAGGGCATTTAGAAATGAATATAGAATAGTAATCTGCCGGACGACGGCAAAAAAAGCCCTGAAGCATACCTGCCTCAGAGCTTTCTTTTACTTCTATTCTATTTTATAAGCTTTCCGCCGCATAACCTTACTCCGCTTTTTCTTCGGTCTGCGAATCTGCCTTTGAAGCCTGTGAAAAAGAGATCTCCACATCGTTTTTCTTCATAAACAGCAGGCCGAAGGAGCCCGGGCCGCAGTTGCTGGCAACCGCGGAGGATGCCTTCTGCAGGTAAACCCGCTCGAACGGGCAGTACTGCCGCACCAGTTCCTGAATATACTCCAGTCTCTTCTCATCCATCCCGGAATAGGTGATAAAGAGGACGCGCCGGTCCACGCTTCTGGAATCCCGGAAGACCCTTCGGACGTAGCTTTTCGCGACCCGCGCAAAGTCTCCCACTCCCAGTCCGCCCACCGTCATCTTGCTCTTGCGGAGCACGATGATCGGATGCAACAGCAGCGCGTCGCAGAGAACATGAATCCTTTTCGGCAGCCTCCCTGACTGGCTCATCATATCCGTACTGTCGATGATAAATGCCGAAGAAATATAGTTTCTGAGCCTTTTCACAGTCCTCACGATCTCAGACTTCGGCACATGGTTCTCCGCCAGATGGGCGGCATAAAGCACCGCCAATCCCATACTGCTGGAAAGATGTCCGGAATCAATCACCGTAACATTTTCAAAGGACTTGGCAGCTTCCAGGGCATTATTGTAACCCTCGCTGACATGCTTGGCCATTGTGATATGTATGATGTTCTGGGCTTCGGTCAGTTTTTCAGCAAAGAACCGCTCATAATCCTCCACATCCGGCGGCTGGGAAAATCCTTTCTGCCCCTCTGCCATATACATCAGCAGTTCATCCGCCCTCAGTTCCAGCTCATCCAGAAACCGTCCCTGATCCGTGCAGACGTAGTAGGGGCATACGGCAATGCCGAACTCCTTGAGCAGAGATTCCGGAAGGTCGCATACGCTGTCCGTCGTGATCATGACTGAAAGCCGCTTTGCGTGTTCAAAGATCAGAACGTCCTTCCCGATCTCCGACTCCTTGGCATCTTCGCTCAACTTTACCAGTTCCTTGGGCAGGATACTCAACACAGCCGCCTCAAGCAGCGCGCCGCTGACAGGCTTTGCCAGGTAGCCGCTGAACCCTTCTTTCCTGTATAGAAGCTGATTGTCGCTGCCTGCGTTGGCCGTCAGCGCGATCACCGGCACATCCTGGCACAGTCCCCCAGGCTGCGTGCGCAGCGCATGGAAACACTGGATTCCATCCATCTCCGGCATCAGATGGTCCATCAAAATTCCGTCGTAATACTGATTCTGTGTCAGACTCAGACATTCCGCACCGCTTGACGCCGTATGGATCTGAATCTTTGTCGCAGAGAGCAGCTTACGCACCACAACAAGGTTCATGTCGTTATCATCCACCACGAGTATATGGGCGTCCGGTGCCTCGAAACTCTGCCGGTACTGCTCCGTATCATGGCTTTTTACACGGGAGTCCAACGTAAATGTCCCCAGCTCCTCATTGTCAATGATGTCCTGCTCCAGCATGACGATAAATGTGGAGCCCTTGGTATACACGCTGTTGACGCTGATCTCGCCGCCCATTAGCTGCACCAGCTGCTGGACGATACTGAGCCCCAGCCCTGTTCCTTCAATATGGCGGTTCTTTTCTTCATCCACCCTCCGGAACGCATTGAAAATATATGGGATATTTTCTTTTTTCACCCCCTGCCCGGTATCCTCCACGGAATACCAGACACGCACCCGGTTCAGCCCCATGCGCTCACACCGGATGGATAGTGTGACGGAGCCCTCGCCCGTATACTTCACGGCATTGTTCAGCAGGTTGATCAGAACCTGCTTGATGCGCACCTCGTCGCCGCAAAGCATGCTTGGAATCGAAGGATCCACGTGGAGACGGAAATCCAGCCCTTTTTCCTTGGCCTTGATCCATATCATGTTGACGATTTCTGACAAAAGCTTCCCTGTCTCATAGGAAACATTTACAATCTCCATTTTTCCGGATTTGATCTTGGACAGATCCAGAATATCGTTGATCAGCGTAAGCAGCATTTTGCTGGCCCCCTGGATATTCCTTGCGTTCTCGGCAACCTCGTCCGAAATGTCTCCCCGCAGGATGATCTCATTCAATCCGATGATCGAGTTGATGGGGGTACGGATCTCATGGCTCATGCTGGAGAAAAAGTGGTTCTCCGCCCTGTTCAATTCCTCAATCTCTTTTTTCTGCTGCTTAGCCAGTTCATTTTCCTCTTCATACATCCGGTTCAGAAACATCAGCAGCACGCTGGTCAGCAGCCCCACCATGATCACGGAATTGGCTGAATCAAAAAACGAATGCCTCGGCGTATTGCGCGCCACAGTGTGTGGAAAATAAAATGCAATATAGTAGCACAAAAGCGTCTCTGCCGTACAAAAGAGGAAAAACGCTGCCTTCCGCCTTCCCTCCAGGGTAATGCTTATATAAATGAAGCAGAGCACGAACCATTCCGGCATGCCGCTGTAAAACCCGCCTGCCGTGAAAAAACTAACCGGGAACAGTATTAGGAGCATCACCGCAATGGCTGTTGCCCCCCCATTGATGCATTCCTTCCGGATGCTGTACTTCACGATCATTGCCATAATGACGAGACTGACCGCCAGCAGCAGCCAATTTACAATATTCCTGCCCATGGGCAGTATAAAAAACAATGCAAGCATACTAATGCCTGAAACCACACGGAACATGCGCTCCCGCAGGCTGATCCTGTGGTCAAAGATGAGTTCAAACCATTTTTTGATCACGCAGTGTTTCCTCCTTTTCATAAGCTTGCGGCCGCATCCGCAGGGCACAAAACATCTTCAAAATTCTATAATCCGGCAATACTTTCGCAGACCTCCTCATACATGCGCAGAAGCCCCGGGTGATTCTGCCGGATATATTCTATGTCTTCCTTCTTCCCTGCATGTTCCAGCTTCTTCGCATATTCCGAGAGCTCCTCCGCACCGATGGTCAGCGACGTACTTTTCAGCGCATGCACTTTGACCGCATAGTCCGTCCAGTTTTCTGCCTCATACAATGCAATGATCTCGTCCCTCTTCTCTTCACTCTGCCCGGAAAACATCCGCAGCATTTCCAGATAAAACTCTTCCTCTCCGCAGCAGTAATCCAGCCCCATCCCTACGTTAATGCCGGCCTCCGCAAGACGGGCCAAAGGCAGGGAGGATTCCCCTGATGGTACGGTCACTTCCGGTTCGGCTTCTGCCGGTATAAATTCTGCCGATCCGTCTGCCGCCGGTACTCCGGTATCTGAAAATACCTCCTCTTCGGGCCGCTTCTCTTCATCCTTTGAAACCTCTTCCTGATGTTTTATCC
This sequence comes from Schaedlerella arabinosiphila, assembly GCF_003885045.1. Classification (GTDB taxonomy): domain Bacteria; phylum Bacillota; class Clostridia; order Lachnospirales; family Lachnospiraceae; genus Schaedlerella; species Schaedlerella arabinosiphila. The sequence goes on from NZ_RHJS01000002.1 coordinate 2,748,081, forward strand.
CTTCCGGCAATCCTTCCTGTTTTGCCGGCTCCGAGCCGTAGTGTATGCAGTGCTTGGGCAGCACCCTGCGCAGCACCCGCTCCAGAACCGCCCGTTCGATAGGCTTTGGAATAAATTCTGTGAAGCCCTCGTTTCGGAACATCTCCCGGGCGCCGCTGATGGTGTTGGCAGTCAGGGCAATCACCGGAAGATCCTGATAGATCCCATTGTTGATCTCACGGATGCGGCGCAGTGTCTCCACCCCGTCAAATCCGGGCATCATATGATCCAGAAATACGATGTTGTAGGAATTTGCGGCGCACCGTCCCACCGCTTCTTTTCCGCTGAGGCAGGTATCCACCTGTATCCCATAACTGCCCAGAACGCCCTTTGCCACCACAAGGTTCATCTCCTCGTCGTCGACAGCCAGGGCCCGGACTCCTGAACAGGTAAAGGGTCTGCGGCCTGCGGCCTGGGCTTCCTCAAATCCATATTCCTTCACTTCGCCGTTGAGCAGGTTTACGACAGAGAGCGCGGAAAATGGTTTGTGGATTACAAGCAGTCTGCTCTCCCTGCTCAGAACAAATTCCCTCTCCGCGATCACCACTACCCGGTACGTATCTGCCAGCTCTTCATAATAAGAACGGTTCTCCTCATATTCGGCCTGGGCGATGAATATGTGAGTCAGCTTAAAGGAGCGCTGCAGCTTGAGCAGCCCTTCAAAATTGTGGGCCTGATAACCCTCAATGCCAAGCCCTCCCACCAGATGCAGGATCAGCTTGTCATAAAAGCGCCGTACTTCATCGCAGCTATATTTTTCCGGTCTGAAATAGCAGGCGATGCAAAACTGGTCCGCATTATCCAGCACGATGCAGGGTGTGTCAGACGCTACCCCCTGGGGAATGGTGATGTGTGCCTGAAGCCCCTGCTGTCCCTTGCTCTCAAAATGGACAAACCCGCCCATCGACTGAAGAAGTCCCCGCGCAATGGGAATCCCCAATCCAAGGCCGCCCGCAAACCGACTGCTTCCGGAGTCTGCCTGGTAAAAATCATCATACATCTGGGAAAGCTGGGAAACGGTCATGCCGATGCCTGTATCGTATATGTCGATCAGCATGTTGATGCCGTAATCCTCCTTCCGGTATTCGATACAGACATTGATTCCGCCTTCTTCCGTAAACTTAATAGAGTTTTCCAGCAATATTTTCAGTACATGCGAAATCTTTTCGGCGTCCCCGATCAGCACCGCCGGCATATCGGGATTGATATCAAACACCATTTCCAACTGGTGCCTGCTGTTCTGCATTGCCGCCATCGTGATCACGTCGTTGAGCACGGAAGTGATCATATATTCTTCCTTTGCCGGTGTCAGCGTCCCTTCTACGATCTCCGTGTAGTCCAGCATATTATTGATCTGGTTGGACAGCCGCTTGCCCGCCATCTGTATGGACTGCATATCCGTCCGGATCTCAGGGGAAATGTCCTTCTCCATGGCCACCTCGCTGATTCCGAGCACCATGTTGATGGGCGTACGCAGCTCATGAGACACATTGGATAAAAAAACTGCGTTCTGCCGCCCCGATATCTCCAACTGCGCAAATGCGCTGTCAAATTTTTGCCTCTCCATCCGCCTTCTGTAGATCCGGTATCTCGCAATCTCCACCGCGCCGGCCGTCACTGCGACACCGATCCCCAGGCGCATCATTTCCCGGAATCCCATGTTATAATGGATGGTGTGAAGAACCAGGAAATGGTACAGCAATACTATGGAATACAAGCCGGCTGTCATATACAGCAGCCGGTTTCTGTCCAGCAGTGAAAAAATAAAGATCATGATGCAGGCCACGGCAGGTATATCAAAAAGACTCTCTGTATGTACTCCAAAGAAAAAAAATTCAACCAGCATCAGACTTGCACAGAGATATTCGTATAACATCCCCCTGCTAAATCTTCCGATATGAAGGCACCACACGCCGAAACTTCCGAACGCGATCACCGGAACCATCCACTGTTCCCATGACATCACAATTGTAACCAATATCAGCATGACGCTGAACGCGCTGACAATGCCTGCCAGAAGCAGGTGTATACTTGTCTGCCCTTCTTCCCTCATACTCAACCAAGCTCCTTTGCAATTCGTCTCAATAATTCCCGCGGGTAAAACGGTTTTTTCAGATAGTTGACTGCTCCCAGCCGGATCGCGCTCATTACATTGTCGTCGTCTACTACTAAAATCCGTCTTTCCATACCGCAGTCTTCGGTTCCGCTTTTGGAGATCCTCCCGATCCCCGTAAGCTTTATTTTAAAACAGGATGCAGATAAAATCAAGTAAAACGGCGCTGTACGGCATGTTTTTACTTCTTTTTTTCTGCTGTCCTGGGTTCCTTTAAATAGTGTCATTGAGCGTGTAGCGAAATAAAAGGGCCGTCGGAAAACAAGCTGTTCAGCAGTTCAGCTATTTTCCGACAGCCCTTTTTATATCATTTTCAAAAGCTCTGCGCGCTCATCCATGGCCTCCGGCGGCAGGCTGTTAAACTGATTCACAAGGCTTTTGGCGCGGGCCTGCAGAGCCATATTTTCTTCTTCGTTGCCCCAGAGATATCCTTTTTTCATTTTTTCCTGTTCTGTCATTTCGTACCTCCGTTCTTAATGTAACGTATCCACTAACGCAATACCGGAATCTCCCTTCCTGGCCTGTTCCAGCACGGCTGCGGACAGCTTCTGGAAAGACCCGTACGAGGAGGATGCGCCGGAAATGGCGTCAATCCCGTCCGCATTCTGATCCTCCAAAAGCTGGCCGGCATAGTAGCGTGTATATGCATTGGGATAGGTCCCGTTGGAGTGAAGCATCGTCTGCATATAGGCGTTATCCCAGCTTTTGATGAATCCGCTGGCATTCTCGGCGTTGTACTCCACTGAGACAATGCTCCCTTCTTTGACCATGATCGTGATATATTCTTTCCAGCCATGACTGAACTCGGCCGCCTGAGCCGTATAGTAGCCGTCCTGGAGCTCCGTTTTATCTCCGCAGGCTGTCAAAAGCGCCATCATCAGGCCAACCAGAATCAGACTTCTTATCCGTTTCATCTATCACGTTCCTCCTTCAAAACAAATTTTCTCACCTGGGCCTGGAGGGCCTCCGCCTCCTTCGCCAGCATTCCGCTGGACTGCTCCGTTCCGCCGGCGTTCTGCAGATTCCGGTCCGCAATGGCTGAGATGGTCTCAATCCGCTCTTCCATCGTCGTCAGCGCGCTCTCCTGACCGTGCACTGCCGCAACCAGCCGATCCGAGATCTCATTGATCTGGTCAGAAACAGCGGAAATGGCATGGAGGGAGCCGGCAGTATCCGCGGTCAGCTCCACACCGTTCTGAATGATCGTCCTGGTGCTGCTTACCATGTTTGTAGCGTTCTGGGCGGCCTCGGCGCTTCTGGACGCCAACTGCTTGACCTCATCCGCTACCACTGCGAATCCTTTTCCTGCCTCTCCTACCCGGGCAGCCTCTATGGATGCATTGATGGACAGGATGCTGGTCTGGAATGCGATGTCCTCAATGTCCTTGGCAATCTTTGTGATCTCCTGGGCATTGGCGCTGATATTGTCCATCGCACCGGAAAGCGTGGACATCCTCGTGTTGGCCTCCTGGACGCACTGCGCGATTTCTTCTGTTTTTGCACGGGTCTGCCCGCTGCTCTCGGCAACGCTGGACAGCCGCTCCTTCACATTGGATACCTCCTGAACCAGCGCCTCCGCAGAAAGGTTCTGCTCCATGGACGCCTGGTGAAGCTGTCCGGACTGTCCGCTCAGTTCCTCGGACATATCCGCCAGCCGGGAAGCGGCAGCGCGGAAACCAAGGATCGTATCATTCAGCGACCGGATGATCGTATGAAGGCTTGACTGAATCAGCGTAAAATCTCCTTTATAATCCACCTGGGGCCAAACCTGCAGATTGCCGCCCGCAATCTGGGTCAGTACCTGCTGGATATCGGATATGTAACGGTTGACGCTCCCTACGGTGGCATCCAGTGTCTGGGTCAGCACTTCCAGTTCATCTCCTGTAGAAACCTGGGCCACCTCGGTATGAAGATCCCCGTCGGACAATGAGATCATCCTGTCCGTCACCCCCTTCACCGGACGCGAAATCGAACGCGCCAGGCGCAGTACTACCAAAATGGAAATCACAAGCACCGCCAGGGTAGAAAGGATTGCAACCAGCATCGCCCCGTTGATAAAATGGTTATAATCCGACTTCGGAATCTGGATGACAAGGGACCACTGGGTTCCCCGGACCGGAGAAAATGCTACCAGCATATCCTCACCGTCAACCGGAAATTCTACGGCCCCCGTCTCACCGGTGGTTACACGGCTGATAGCCTCTTCATTGCCGCCGCTGAGCTGGGAAAGCGTACTCCCCGCCAGAACCAGCGACTGATCCGTATGTCCCGTGATGATCCCCTCCCGGTTCGTCATACATGCTTTTCCATGCCTGCCCAGATTGATACCGCTGATCACATCGTTCAGTGTGTCATATTTGTAAACGCCCGCCACATACAGAATGGTCTCCCCCTCTTCCTTCACCGGCATTCCCATCATTATGCCCAGCTTCTCCTGGAAGATGGTAGAGGAACTGGTGGTCAGGTTGTCTGTCTCCTGAAGCAGGGCAAAAAAACTTTCCTCCAGACTCTCCGGTGCGCCGTCAATCCCCTGAATGAGCCTGCCCTTCAGGTCATACAGGGCGATTGTATGGAGCTCATAGATCTCCGCGGCCTCCGTCAGGACTTCCATACGGCTTGCCCTGATCTTTTCTTCATCGCTCCCGGCTGCCTCAGCCCCGCCGTCGTCACCGGCAGCGGGATTCATACGCGGGTCTCCTGCGATTGTCATCATCCGGTCCGCCAGCATATGGATGTTAGCCTCCACGGTTTTGGCGGACTGCCGCGCCATAGGCTGCAGGCTGTCCAGCAGAATATTATTTGCCAGAGACTGCAGGGAAAGTGCCATAATCACGCCGCATATGATAACCAATGTCAAAATATTCAGTATGGTGTTTTTCAATATCCTCCTATTAAGACTCCGTCCGATCCTCCGGCTATGGGAATCTGATTTCTTTCCGGTCACGTTTTTCTCTCTCCTTTTCCTTTTAAATTCTAAAAATATACTATGAATGCCGCCTCCTCTTCCGATATAATTACAGCCTCATTTTATCGGCAGATGAAACGCGCTTTATTGTTTAGTATATCACAAATTTTATGGGAACGAAAGTGATTTTTGTGAAACGATCCGAGAAGTACCGCGGAAATTCTTAACCCCTCCTGACGAGTGTTTCAGGACTCGATTTTTAGTAAAAATGCACAATTTTTTCAAGTTTTCTTTTTTCGCTGCATAAATATTGACCAATTTCATTTTACATGATATACTTCTAACTAACTTCACAGCTAAACCACAAAAAGGAGGATTTCGATTATGAAAAAGTTTGTAGCATTGTTTTTGGCCCTTACCCTGACATGCGGGCTGGCTGCCTGCGGAGGAGGCGGCAACAGCGGCGGCGGAGACAGCAATGATACCGGCGGCAGCGGCGCTTCTACTGAGGAGAGCACCGACGGGGACGAGAAGGAGGACAGCGGGTCCGGCGAAAAGGTTGCCATCAATGTCATTGCTGCCCAGTATGGCCAGAACACCACAAAATGGTGGTCGGATTTTGTAAAAGATTTTACAACCGAATATCCGAACATCGACCTGACCGTAGAAGTGGAATCCTGGAATGATATCTATACCGTAGTGAATACCCGGATCTCCAACAATGACGCGCCTGACATCCTGAACATTGACGTATTTGCCAATTATCAGGCGGACGACCTTCTCCTTCCGGCAGAAGACTTTGTTTCCGATGAGACTTACAAAAAGATGTATCCTGCATTCCTGGAGCAGTCCAATGTGGACGGCACCATCTGGGCGATCCCGGATCTGGCTTCCGCACGTGCCCTGTATGTGAATAAGGACATTCTGGATGCGGCAAAGGTAGAGATCCCGACTACATGGGATGAACTGAAAAAAGCCTGCGAGGCAATCAAAGCTTATGATTCCAAGATTTATCCGTGGGGCATTGACATGACCACTGACGAAGGCCAGGCGGCATTTGCTTATTACACCTGGAACAACGGCGGCGGATTCGTGGATGAAGACAACAACTGGGCGCTGAACAGCGATGAGAACGTAGAAGCGGTTGAGTTCGCGATCAGCCTGGTAAAGGACGGCTATACCAACAGCGATCCTTCCAACGATACCCGTTATGACCTTCAGGATATGTTCGGAGCAGGCCAGGTTGCTATGATGATCGGACCGAACAGCATTCCGACTTACATCGCGGACGGAGGATACAGCGTGAACTATGAGGTAGCCCCGATCCCGACAAACGGCGACAATGAATCTGTCTCCGCAGGCGTTATGGACCGTTTCATGTGCTTCGACAACGGCTATTCCGACGCAGAGCTGGAAGCCATCAAGACTTTCTTTGATTACTTCTACGAGGATACCCGTTATTCTGACTGGGTTCTGATGGAAGGCTTCCTGCCTGCGACTTCCACCGGAGGAGAGATCCTGGCTGAGGCAGATGAAAGTATGGCAAGCTGGGTTGATATCGTAGGAAGCTGTAACTTCTATCCGACCGCTAAGACGGAATGGGATGATGTAAAACAGGGCGTTATCAATGTAGAACAGCAGGCATTGCTGGACGGCAATGTAAAGGAACTCTTAGACGAGCTCCAGGCTGAGATCGCAGAATAGTCTGCTTTTAACAGCTTTTTTGCAATACAACGTATACATAGTGGGCCCGGCTGGCTGCGGCCGGGTCCACTTTTCTATTTATTTATAATAGTAAAACGAGGGCTTTTCAAGCATTACAAGTTTTAACCGGTTTGAGAAAAAATAGGGAGGTGTCCCCCGTGAAAAATAAATCTTTTCGTAAGATAGAACCTTATATCTGGATTCTACCCAGTATTATTCTAATGGCGGTCTTTATTTTGATCCCCATCGTTTTCGTCTTTCGGATGTCGCTCAGCGACGTCAGCAAGGCGGGTATCATCAAGGGCTTTTCCGGCTTCGCCAATTTTACCAAGGTCATGCACAGTTCCGCTTTCAAGCTGGTTCTGAAGAATACCATCGTCTGGACGGTGGCGGTGGTGGTACTGTCCACCCTGCTGGGATTTATACTGGCCCTGATCCTGAACAATGAGTTCCGGGGCCGGAAGATCGCCCGGGCCATCATAGTCTTCCCGTGGGCAACTACACTGGTGATCCAGGCCAGCGCATGGAAGTTCATCATTGACACGGACTACGGTACTCTCAATACCCTGCTGCTCCGCCTTGGGATCATTGAACAGTCCATTAACTGGACGCCGACGGCGGAAGCATACTTTACATGGGAGATCGCCTGCGGTATCTTTGTCACAATCCCGTTTGTCACGTTCTGCGTCCTCTCCGGCCTGCAGAGCATTGATTCCACCTATTACGAGGCGGCTACCGTGGACGGCGCGAACTACTGGCAGAAGCTTTTCCAGATCACCATGCCCCTGGTCCGTTCTTCCCTGACGGTCAGTACGGTACTGAATATCATTTATGTATTCAACTCCTTCCCGATCATCTGGACGATCACCAAAGGAGATCCTGCCAACCATACGGACACCCTGGTTACCTACCTCTACAAGCTGGCGTTCTATAACGGGAAGCAGGGACAGGCGGCTGCAGTTTCCGTGATCGGTTTCATGATCCTGCTGTTGTGCTCCAGTGTATACATGGTCTATACCTTGAAGAAAGGAGATGAATGATATGGCAAAAAAGCAGCTTACTTTAAAAGGAACCCTTCTGCGTGTCCTGCTCTATCTTGTCGTGATCGTGGTCTGCATCGTCACGCTGTATCCGTATTTTGCCATGTTCTGTACCGCCCTGAAGAGCAGGGCCGAGATTTTCTCCATGAACGGCACGATCCTTCCGATCAATGCGCTTTGGTCCAACTTCATTGATATCTGGAGCCGGGCGCCGATGGCAAACTATATGCTGAACTCGCTTCTGATCGCAGGCGGCTCCACACTCATCGCCATGCTCTGCGGCATCCCTGCCGCTTACGCCCTGGCGCGTATGAAGTTCAAGGGACAGACCGCCTTTCTGGGATTTGTCATCGTTTCCCAGATGTTCGCTCCGGTAGTCCTGCTGATCGGTATTTACAAGGTAATGTCGATCTTAAGCCTGACAGACAGCATTCTCGGGCTGGTCTTCATCAATGCCGCGTTTAACCAGGCGTTTACCATCTGGCTGCTGCGCGGAACCTTTATGGGGATCTCCGCGGAGATGGAACAGGCGGCCACCATCGACGGCTGCAACCGCATCCAGGGCATGACAAAGGTCCTGCTTCCGGTAGCGGCTCCCGGGATCGTAACCACACTGATCTTTATCTTCATCAATGCGTGGAATGAATATACCGTTGCCCTGTGCCTGATCTCCACCAGCGAGAAGGAGCCCCTGACAGTCGGTATCAATGTCTTCAACGGTTACAACATGATTGAATGGCAGTATCTGTTTGCCGCATCGCTGTTTGCGATCATTCCTGTCGTGATCCTGTTCATGGGCATTGAAAAGAACCTGGTCAGCGGACTCGCTTCCGGCGGTGTAAAGGGCTGATCCGGCAGACTGCTAAGCTTTACCGGCTGTTTTCGCCTATGTGCGTGAAATGACTGTAAGCAGCAACACATACGATGATAGATTAAGGAGCCTTGCGGCTCCTTTTTTTAATACTATCGTATGCAGAAACACTGCCAGCGGCAGGTTTTCTGTATGTCACTGCTTCTTCTGCATGGACAAAAGCTTATCCAGATAGACCGATTTAAACTGCCTGCTTGCCAGCGCCTGCTTCATGGGCGGAAGCTTTAAGATGGCTCCGAATACGGCTGCCATGGCCCTGTGGTTGGCAAATGCCTGGTTATCGAAGATGAGGTTCTGCAAGGTTCCTTTTTCGATGGCCTGGAGGACAAACCGGTGGGTGCTGTTTACCGGCGTGATCACCTGCACCGGACGCCTGTTCAGCCGGATCGCCTTGGTGGGGCAGTTCCGCGCACAGACACCGCAGCCAAGGCAGATCTCGGTATCGATCACAGGCTGTTTTCCGGCTTTTTCTTCCCCATCCTGCTCCCGCTCTTCCAATTTGACAGCCAGGATTGGGCAGACCTTCGCACATTTCCCGCATCCGATGCATGTTTCCAGAGATACTTCCGGAATATAGTTGGTGGTGGCCACCGGCTGCATGGGACTGAAACGCCTTGCCGCCTGCAGCGCCTCACAGCAGCAGCCGCAGCAGTTGCAGATAAATGCCGGGTGTTCTCTGACATTTTCCCCGATCTGAACCAGATTGCCGGCATAGGAACGCTCCAGGGCATCCTTCGCCTCTTCTTTGGAGATCAGCCGTGCATACTCCCCATGTTCGGCCAGGGAACGGGCCACGTTGTCAAAGGTCAGGCATACGTCCCAAGGCGCGTCGATCTCGCAGGGATGTCCGGCATGGTACATCTTGTGCCTGCAGTAGCAGGTGCCAAGCCCTATATACTCTGCCTCCTCTACGATATGCGCGGCGCGTTCGTAGTCCAGGATGTGGTTGGTCTTTTCGTTGGTCAGCACCGGCTCCTGGACGAACACCCGCCCCAGCCTTGTCTCTGTCGCAAAAAACAGATCCTTGACAAAATCCTCCTCCACATTCATATACTGGTAATACAGTTCGCTCAGATACTTCTGGTCAATATCGCCCCTCGTACGCATCAGCGCGAACTCTATAAATCCTGCCATCGGCGGCGGCATCACGAACTGACGCTGTCCGTGGTAATCCGAATCCACCAGCAGCGCCTTTTCGCAGAGGTGGTCCAGCAGCTTTTCCGCCTTCGCTTCCGTCGTCCCCCAGATCTTCGCCGCCTTTTTCAGGGTGAAGGGTCGGACCGGGAGCAGCGCCACCCACTTTGCCTCCTTCTCCGTGTATAATACCTGCAGGATCTTATATAATGTATCCGACGCCGGGGCTCCCTGGGTAAACCAGTTGATCCTCTCCTCCAGATTCCTGTAGGCATCTCTCGTTGTCAAATGTCCCATCTTTGATTCGCCTCCTGTATTGTGAAGCCTGCCGTCCTGCTTTCGGACAGCCCTGTTGTCCTGTTACTCTGGTAGTATAGCACAGTTTGGCCCTGAAAGGTTACTTTTTTCTCAGTCCCATTCTTTTTGGATCCCAGGCAGGCTCCTGGTCAAGTGCGTCCTGCAGCCTTGGACAGGCTGTGAATTGCGGCGATCTCTTCTATGGGGATCAAGGTTCCGTCCTCCAGCACCAGGATCCTTTCATGCTCCCTGATCCCTTTCACATGTCCAAAGGCATTCACATAGACGCCTCCGGACTTTTTCAGATCCGGTACGAAATAGGTGACGGAAACAGCCGGCCCACTGCCAAGCTGACTTCGGATCTCCTGCAGCTTTCGGTCCAGAATGGCCTTTTGCTCCTCGTCCAGCTCAATCCGCTCTTCTGTCAGGCGGGCGGCTTCCTGTACCGCCTCATGGTGTCCCGTAAGCGCCGCGAAGGGTGCGAACTGCGCCGCCCGGTCCGCCACGGGCATAGGAGGGTGTGTCCTGGATACCGGATGGGGAAGATCGATCATATCCTGGTATTTGTACATCTCCTTCTGGTTCATCATGCCCCGCGCAGCTTCCTTCATGCCCTGTGCCCTCCGATCTGATTATTTCTGTCCATAGCGGTGGCTCCTTCCACCAGGCTGACCCCTTTGAGGAGCGCATTTTTCCCATATCTTTTTTTGATGTCCAGCATGGCCTTCTGCAGCTTCCTCTCCCGCCCCAGCTCCGCCTCCTCTTCCTCCCGTTCCCTCTCCAGGCTGGCATAATCCGTAAACAGGTCAAGCTGTTCAAAGACGGGCGCATGGGACGCAAGGCTTTCCTCTTCCACATGGTTTGCGCTGACTGCAATCCTTCTGACAAGATAGATGGGATTGATGATCCTGTCATACAGCTCTAAGACCGCTTTCACGAGATATCTGGCAGATGAAGTGCTCCGCTTCAGATTCGCGGATCCGTGGGCGTGCTTTGGGAGCTTCCGTCCGTACCGGTCCGTCGTCACCCCGCCGGCTCCCCGATCCTGCGCCATGGGATTGGAGAGGTTCCCGATATCATAGCCCACAGTAAGGATCACCTGGTCTGTCACCAGCCCCTTGTCCACCAGGTCCAGCGCAAGCTGCTCCGTCATCTCCCGGACGACCAGCCTTGCCTTTTCCGCGGAATAGGGACAGTGCAGGACCTGGCCGGAGCCGATACTGCTGTTAGAAGGCTTGTATGCCTTGATGTCTGCCATGGTACAGGGCTCCCACCCCCAGGCATGGTCGATGAGCAATTCGGCATTGATCCCAAACAGCTTATACAGCAGATCTTCGCTGTAGTACTCCCCGGGCTTTCCGATGGAGCATCTGGCCACGTCTCCCATGGTAAACATGCCGTACTCCTCCAGCTTTTTCGCGTAGCCTCTGCCGATGCGCCAGAAATCCGTGATGGGGCGGTGGGCCCACAGAATCCGGCGGTAGCTCTTCTCATTCAGGCTGGCGATCCGTACCCCGCTGCTGTCCGGCGGTATATGCTTTGCCACAATATCCATGGCCACCTTGCACAGATACAGATTGGTGCCGATCCCCGCCGTGGCTGTGATCCCTGTCTCCTCCTGGATCTCCCGTATGATCTTCCCTGCCAGTTCCCGGGCCGACAGGCGGTAGGTGCCCAGGTAATGGGTCACATCCATCATAATCTCGTCGATGGAGTATACGTGGCAGTCCTCCGGCGCAACATACCTCAGATAGATCTGATAGATCCTGGTGCTGTACTCAATATAATGGGCCATCCTCGGCACAGCGACCATATAATCAAGAGCCAACCCGGGGGACGCCCTGAGTTCGGTATCGTCACAGGAAGAACCCTCCAGACGGCGGCCTGGAGCCTGCATCTGACGCTCTGCATTCACCTCCCCGACCCTCCGGATAACCTCGAAAAGCCTTGCCCTTCCGGCAATCCCGTAAGCCTTCAGGGAAGGGGATACCGCCAGACAGATCGTCTTCTCGGTGCGGCTCAGGTCCGCCACCACCAGGTTCGTGGTCATCGGATCCAGACCTCTCTCCACACATTCTACTGAAGCATAAAATGACTTCAGATCAATCGCGATATAGATATGTTCCCCGGACACTGCAGCATGCACCTCCCTGCCGTATATTCGCACCTCTCACTCAAACATCTGTTCTTTTTGTATTATATCAGAACTTATGTTTGTTTTCAATAGGATAAAAATGTATTTTTTTATGAAATTCAGTAAAATATCCTTCCCATTCCCCGTCGTTTCATACATTTCACAATATCAACCTTTATAGTTCTTATATATAGATATACAATCTCGTTTTAAGAAACCTGCTATACCGGTACAATAGAAAGTGCAGAAGCGGTACAATCTGCTTTGGGGCAGGGGAGACCCGGCAGGCCGGAAGGTGTCTGGGTCAGCAACAGACAATGCTCTCATTCAGGACAGGCGGTGAATACTTATGAAAGAAAACAACAGTACCTATACGTTTGACTTCGCTCCCATCGGGCTGGAGATCAAAAAGGCCCGGGAAGCCAGGAAGATCACACGTGAAAAGTTAGTGGAAACGCTTGATATTTCCACACGGCATCTGCAGGCAATCGAAATTGAAGGACGATATCCCAGCTTTGGTCTTCTGGTTCGTCTCATCACAATGTTTGACATTCCCATAGACCAATATATATTTCCCGACCAGGAAGGTCTCAAAAGCGTGGAACGCAAGCGGCTGGATCTGCTTCTCGACAAATTAGACGAGAACGATCTCTCGATTATCGAGGCAACCGCCACGGGACTTTTTCAGGCAAGAAAAAAAACAGAGGACTGACTCCTCTGTTCTTTTTTTGCAGCCGCAGGCTTTACTTGTCTTCATTCTCCCCCGGCTCTTCCCTGAGCCTGAGCACGCCGTCGATCAGAATCCGGGCATCATCAAAAATGTAGTCAAAGGCGCCCGCCTGGTACATGTTGATGATGACCATCCCCACCGGCACGGACAGGATCAGTCCCAGCACACTGCTGACCCGGTAGCCGATATAGAGCAGAACCAGCGTCACCAGAGGGTTCATCCCTATACTGTCCGCCACCAGCTTGGGCTGCAGGATCTGCCGGAGGAGCTGGGTCAATGCGTAGATCACGATCAGCATAAAGGCAGTCTTGTAATCCCCCACCAGAATTTTATACAGCGCCCACGGGATCATGGCGGTCCCGGTTCCAAAAAACGGGAGGAAGTCCAGAAACGCGATGAGAAACGCGATCAATGCGAAATAATGGATCTTTAACAGGGCAAAGCCTGCCATCAGAATCAAAAACACGACTCCCATGATCTTGAACTGCGCTTTAAAATATCCTCCCACCGCATACCGCAGGTTGTCCATCACAAGCGTCATCCGTTTTACAACGGCCTGAGGCATCACTTTTTTGGCCCAGCACAGGATCTCATCCCGCTCCACTGTGAAGAAGTAGGCAGATATAACCGAGACCAGGATGGAGACCAGATAGAATGGCAGGCGCATGGCCAAATTTCCTGCCGCCGTCACCGTAGGCTCCCCGATCTTTGAGATCAGGTCCCCCATATATTCATTCAGGTTGGACATCATGGTCTGGAAGGCGCTGCGAACCTCCTCGGGAAGACGGGCAAACAGTCCGGACATGGAGCTGCCGATCTTCTGCAGCCCGGTGGAGAGCTGGCCGTACAGATCCGGAATATTTTTCAGCAGATCGCCCACCTCCGTCACAAGCCGGCTGAATGCCAGGTAAAACAGCAACACGATCAGCCCGATGACCAGCACCACGATCAGGGCCGACCCCAGCTTTTTCACAATTTTAAAATGCTTTTCCAGCCAGTTTACGACCGGCGCCGCAATGGCCGAAATACACCATCCGATTACAAACGGCATAAAGAAAACGATTGCCTTCACTCCTATGATGATAAATGCAGCAGTAGCCAGAAGACTGAACACCAGACTCACCGCCACCTGCCAGTATGGCCGCTTATTTTCCATGAATCTACACACCTCTGTCCTGTTTAACGTCCGGATTGCTCCGCCTGATTTTCCCTACCTGTGCCGCTCTTTGGAATCCTCCGGCTGCGGCTAAAGTTCACTCCTCCTGTCCCAGTTCCGTACATGCCTCGATGACTTCCCATATCTCATCCCGTCCCTGTTTTGTGACGGAAGAAAATGGGATCACCTTTGTTCCGGGAACCAGATCCAGCCCTTCCTTGACCACCTTGATCTGCTTCTGTACCTGGCTGCGCTTCAGCTTGTCCAGCTTGGTCAGGATCATGATCGGCTGAAATCCCTTGTCCAGAATCCATTCATACATCATCCTGTCGTTTGCCGACGGCACATGCCGGATATCAATCAACAGAAAGACGGCTTTCAGCCGGGGCGAGCCGTGGAGGTAGCGTTCCACCAGCTTTCCCCACTGGATCTTTTCTTTTTCCGAAACCTTCGCATAACCATATCCTGGAAGGTCTACCAGGTACATGGCATCGTTGATATTGTAAAAATTGATGGTCTGGGTTTTTCCCGGGGTTGCCGAGATCCGGGCATAGGATTTCCGGTTCATCAGCCCATTGATCAAAGAGGATTTTCCCACGTTGGATTTTCCCGCAAAGGCCACCTCCGGCTTCTCATGCTCCGGAAGCCTGCTGGTAATTCCGCATACGGTTTCCAGATTTACACTTTTGATTACCATACGTTCCTCCTGTCTGTTATTGGACAAGCGCTTTCTTTAGCACCTCGTCCATATGTTCCACCGGAAGGATCTCCAGCCCTTTTGTAATCTTTGCCGAAAGTTCTTCCACATCCACTTTATTTTTCTCCGGAACCAGGACCGTCCTGATTCCCGCATTTTTGGCGGCCAGGAGCTTTTCCTTGAGGCCGCCGATGGGGAGCACGCGTCCCCGCAGCGTCACTTCTCCTGTCATGGCAAGATCCGAGCGCACCTTCCGGCCCGTGATGGCGGAAAGCATTGCCGTAGCCATGGTAATTCCGGCTGACGGCCCGTCCTTGGGAACCGCACCCTCCGGAATATGTACATGGATATCATGTTTTTCAAAAAAATCTTCCCCGATGTCATAGCGGCTGCTGATTGAACGGATGTAGCTGATTCCTGTCCTGGCAGATTCCTTCATCACATCGCCGAGCTGTCCGGTCAGCATGATCTCGCCCTTTCCGGGCATAACGTTCACTTCGATCTGCAGGGTATCCCCTCCCACGCTTGTCCACGCCAGCCCCCGGACAATCCCGACCTCGTCCGACGCATTTGCCATCTGAAAAGAATACTTCTCTTTTCCCAGATATTTCCCCAGGTTTTTCTCTGTGACCGCAATCTTTTTCTTGTCCTTTGTCAGAATCTCCTTTGCGGATTTCCGGCAGATATTTCCGATCTCCCGTTCCAACTGCCGGACTCCGGCTTCCTTTGTATAGTTCTTCGCCATTTTCCAGATCGCCTGCCTGCTGAATGTGAGACGATCCTGGGTCAGCCCGTGCTTCTCAAGCTGCTTCGGGATCAGGTGCTCCACGGCGATATGAAGCTTTTCGTTTTCCGTGTAGCTGCTGACCTCCACCACCTCCATACGGTCTAAGAGCGGCCGCGGGATCGTCTGCAGCGAATTGGCCGTGGCCACGAACAGCACCTCCGACAGATCCAGAGGTACTTCCAGGTAATGATCCCTGAAACGGCTGTTCTGTTCGCTGTCCAGAACCTCCAGAAGGGCGGAAAAGGTATCTCCCTTATAGTCTGTACTGATCTTATCAATTTCATCCAAAAGCAGCAAAGGATTTTTTACACCCGCCATGCGGATGCCGTTGGCGATTCTTCCCGGCATGGCTCCCACATAGGTTTTCCGATGCCCCCGGATCTCCGCCTCGTCCCGCACGCCCCCCAGAGAAATCCGGACATAAGGCTTTTTCAGCGCCCTGGCCAGCGACTTCGCGATGGAGGTCTTGCCTGTTCCAGGCGGCCCTACCAGGCAGAGTATGGGGCTTTCCCCCTTCTTTGTCAGGGTACGCACGGCAAGAAATTCCAGCACCCTCTCCTTCACCTGCTCCAGCCCGTAGTGGTCCTCCTCCAGAACCCGCTCTGCAAAGGCTATGTCCTGGCTGTCCTTGGCCGCCTTGTTCCAGGGCATCTCCAAAAGCGTCTCGATATACGTGCGGATAACGCCGCTCTCCGCCGGAGAGTTCAGGGAGCTTTTAAAGCGGCTGATCTCTTTTGCCAGCTTGTCCTTGACCTCCTTCGATGCCTTCAGTTTTTTTGCCGCCTGTTCAAACTCTTCCGCATCGGTCAGTGTGGTGTCGTCCCCCAGCTCCTCCCGGATCAGTTTTAGCTGTTCCCGAAGAATATATTCCCGCTGGTGCTTATCCACACGTTCCTTGACCTTTGCCCGGATATCATCCTTGATATCCATAATCTGCACTTCATTGACCAGCTTAAATGCCAGCATCTCATACCGCTTCCAGAAATCCGTCTGGTTGAGGATCTCCTGCTGGTCGGTATAATAGAGCGGAATATTGGCTGAGATCTCGTCCACCAGTTCCTTGAGATCCTTGATCTCCAGGATGCGTCCCACCCCTTCCTTGGACATTTTCCCGTTTTTTGCGGCATAGTCCACGAAAATGTCCTTCAGGCCGCGTATCATGGCCTGGCCGTTCAAGTCCTCCGGCGACTGGAAATCCGATTCATCCAGGATCTCCACCTCCGTCCGCAGATAGGGCGTCTTATATTCGATACTTTTCAATATCCCTCTCGTCTCTCCGGCGACTAAGACCCGGAGGATCTTCTTCGGCAGCTTGATGATCTGCCTGACGGAAGCCACCGTTCCGACCTCATACATCTCCTCCAGCCCCGGATCCTCCGCGTCCTGATCCCTCTGCAGTACAAGAAAGATTTTCTGATCCTCCACCATGGCCTCCTGCACCGCGGCAATCGACCGTTCCCGGCTGATGTCGAAATGCACGACCATCTCCGGCATGATCGTCATGCCCCGGAGGGCAACCGTGGGGAGACTTTTTATTTCACTTTTCATGTATTCCTTCTCCTCGCTTAAACCTGTTGGCACAGTCAGCACCCAGTCCTGTCTCTGACCGCTGCTGATACTCTGCAAGATTGTACTCCATATGAAAAAGGCAGGTACATGGTTCATCCATAATACCCGCCCCAATCTTATACCTTATTAAACGGCCGAATGGCCATAACGGGATGCCCTTGGGTATACCTTATCAAACGGCCGAATGGCCATAAAGTCATGCACTCTGGGAGGTCAGAAACGACCTGCGTTCCTCTCCGTCGCATTCATAGAGCGGCTCTCCGGTTCCCGTCACCACATCCTTTGTGATCCTGCATTCCTTGATCGTCTCATCCGAAGGCACCCGGAACATGGTATCCATCATGATTCCTTCCATGATCGCCCGCAGCCCTCTTGCGCCGGTCTTTCTTGAGAGTGTTGTCTCCGCAATGGCAGTCAATGCTTCCCTGTCGAATACAAGGCGGACGCCGTCCAGCTCCAGAAGCTTCTGGTACTGCTTCACGATGGCGCTCTTCGGCTCCGTCAGAATCCGGATCAACGCCTTTTTATCCAGCATTTCCAGGGATACCGTCACCGGAAGTCGGCCTACCAGCTCGGGGATCAGGCCGAATTTGACCAGATCCTGAGGCAGCACCTCCTTGAGCAATACATCCACGTTATACTCATGCTTCGTCATGATCTCCGCATTGAAACCGATGGACTTTCTGTCCAGACGGGTCTCGATGATCTTGTCAATTCCCTCAAACGCACCGCCGCAGATAAACAGGATATTGGTCGTGTCGATCTGGATCAGCTCCTGATGGGGATGCTTTCTCCCTCCCTGGGGGGGAACTGAAGCAATGGTTCCCTCTATGATCTTCAGAAGCGCCTGCTGTACGCCTTCCCCTGACACGTCCCGGGTGATCGACGGATTTTCCGACTTTCTTGTGATCTTGTCGATCTCATCGATGTAGATGATGCCGTGCTCCGCACGCTCAATATCCCCGTCCGCCGCCTGGATCACCTTCAGAAGGATGTTCTCCACATCCTCCCCTACATATCCCGCCTCCGTCAGAGCCGTAGCGTCAGCAATGGCAAACGGAACGTTCAGAACCTTCGCAAGGGTCTGCGCAAGAAGGGTCTTTCCGCAGCCCGTAGGACCCAGCATCAGGATATTGCTCTTCTGCAGCTCCACGCCCAGATCCTGTTCCGCCAGGATTCTTTTATAATGGTTATATACCGCAACCGAAAGTACTTTTTTTGCTTCCTCCTGGCCGATCACATAATCATCCAGAAATGCTTTCATCTCTTCCGGTGTAAGCAGATTGATGTCAGCAAAAGGATTTCTCTCATCGTATTCCAGCTCTTCCTCAATAATCTCGGAGCAGACGTCCACGCACTCGTCGCATATATACGCCCCGTTGGGTCCCGCGATCAGCTTGCGGACCTGGTTCTGCGATTTATTGCAGAAAGAACATCTTACAATTTCCTCCATTACTTTTCCTGCCATTCTATTTTCACCTCATACTATAATTGGGCATTCGTAACTGTTCGGTCTCCTTACAGATACGACCTGTCTTTTATTAATGTTTTGCGATGACCTCATCCACCAGCCCGTATTCCTTCGCTTCCTGCGCGGACATGAAATTATCCCGCTCCGTATCCACCTGGATCACCTCAATGGGCTGCCCCGTATTGGCCGCCAGGATCTCATTCAATCTCTTCCGCGTGCGCAGAATGTGTTCCGCCGCGATCTGGATCTCCGTCGCCTGCCCTCTGGCCCCGCCGGATGGCTGGTGGATCATGATCTCCGCGTTGGGCAGGGCGAAACGCTTGCCCTTTGCGCCGCCGGACAGCAGGAAGGAGCCCATGCTTGCGGCCATGCCGATACATACGGTGGACACGTCGCACTTGATATACTGCATCGTATCATAGATTGCCAGGCCGGCGGTCACAGAACCGCCCGGGCTGTTGATATAGAGCTGGATATCCTTGTTGGGATCATCCGCTTCCAGAAATAAAAGCTGTGCAACGACGATGTTCGCCGACACGTCGCTTACTTCCTCTCCCAGAAATATGATCCTGTCCTTTAATAATCTGGAATAAATATCGTAGGAGCGTTCCCCTCGGCTTGTCTGTTCAATGACATAAGGTACTAAACTCATTTGAAATTCTCCTTTTTTGAATTGGCCGCCGATCTCCGGGATCAACGGCCTGCGCTTAAGCGCGCATCCTTTTTATGCTTCTACTGCTGCATCCGCGATCAGGGTGATGGCATCCTGCACCGCAATGCTTTCTTTCATCTCTTCGATCCGCTTCTCGCCCATCTGTTCCTTAAGCGCTTCCACCTCACGTCCATAGGTTTCCGCCATCTTTTTCAGTTCTTCTTCCAGACGTTCCTCTGAAACGACGATATTCTCCGCTTTTGCAACTGCTTCCAGAACCAGCCTTGTCCGGATGGTCTTTACTGCCTGTGCTTCCATATCCTGCTTCATCCGATCTTCGGTCAGCCCGGTCATCTGGAAGTACATCTCCTTTGTCATGCCCTGCATCTGGAGACGGTAACCCATATCATCCTCCATCTGCCGTACCTGCAGATCAATCATCGGCTGGGGAATATCCATCTGAGCATTCTCCGCCGCCTGATCTACAGCCTGGTCTTCGATCTGCTCCCGGGCCTGGGTCTGCTTTCTCTCCGTCAGCTTCTTCTCCACTTCCTGTCTGTACTCCGCCAGAGTCTCGCACTCGGATACGTCGGATGCAAATTCATCATCCAGTTCCGGCAGTTCCTTCTCCTTGATCGTGTGTACAGTACACTTAAATACAGCTTCCTTTCCTGCCAGTTCCTTGGAGTGGTACTGCTCCGGGAAGGTCACGTTCACTTCCATTTCCTGGCCGATCTCAGCGCCGATCAGCTGATCTTCGAATCCCGGGATAAATGCGCCGGAACCAATGGTCAGCGGGTAATCTGTCCCCTTGCCGCCTTCGAACGCCTCTCCGTCCACGAATCCTTCATAGTCCAGAGTAACCATATCATCCTTTTGCACGCTCCGGTCTGTCACCTCTACGGTTCTTGCGTTGCGCTCAAGCTCCCGTTTAATCTCCGCGTCTACATCCTCTGCGGTCACTTCCACAGGAACCTTATCTACTTTCAGCCCTTTGTATTCTCCCAGTGTCACTTCCGGCTTTGTAGCCACTTCCGCCGTAAAAATAAAGGGCTTGCCCTTCTCCATCTGTACTACGTCTACTTCCGGCTGGGATACGATATCCAGCCCGCACTCATCGTAAGCCTGGCTGTAAGCCGTCGGGATCATACGGTTGATGGCATCCTCATAAAAGATCTCCACGCCGTACATCTTCTCAATCATCTGCCGCGGTACCTTCCCCTTACGGAAGCCTGGGATGGAGAGCTTCCCGCGCTGCTTGAGATATGCAGCCTGGATCGCCTTCTCCACTTCATCCGCGCCGACCTCGATTGTAAGCTTTGCCATATTATGCTCTAACTTTTCTACCTGTAGACTCATTTTCATTTCCTCCTTAATTTGTAGTTGCCCGGCCATGTGCGGCCTCTATATTTTTCTATATGATCCGCCTGCCGAAACGATGAAAATGGCCGTTTGTCGTAAAGATCATATATCTGCAGTTCCTGTTGATACCTCATGGGTGTTCACAGTCATTAAACAAGTATAGCATAAGAATCCCCTGATTTCCAGCACTTTTTATACGAATCCTTTCCTTTATCCATCAGGAAAATAGGATGGACCGGCTGATCTCATCTGCCTTCTCTTCGCCGCACAGCAGCGCGGTCAGCTTCAGCGCAAACGGAATGGCTGTTCCCATCCCCCGGCTCGTGATGATATGTCCGTCCACGCTGACCGGCTCCTGTACCACCTCCGCGCCCTCCAGCTTTTCTTCAAACGAGGGATAGCAGCAGGCCCTGCGCCCCTTTAAAAAGCCAAGCCTGCCGAACACGCTGGGGGCCGCGCAGATCGCCGCAATGTACCGGCCCTTTTCATGATATGCCCGGAGAAGCTCCTGCAGTCCCTTATGGTTCATCAGATTCCGGGTCCCGGGCATTCCTCCCGGAAGCACCAGCATATCAGTCTCTGAAAAATCCATTTCCTCGAACAGGCAGTCCGCCTGCACGTCAATCTGGTGGGAGCCGCGGATGGTCCGCTCTCCGGTAATAGACACCGTATCTACCCGAAGTCCCGCCCTGCGCAGGATATCCACAACGGTAAGCCCTTCGATCTCTTCAAATCCGTCTGCCAGAAATACACTGATCTGTTTCATGCTCTGTCCATACTCCTTTCCAGGGGCAGAAGTCCTTCCTGACGATCCCCGGCCGGATCTCTGCCCTCTGCCATACATCCACTGCCGCCTGTCCGGGATCAGATCCCCAGCAGCTCCTTTACCGTCTCTTTCATTTTGTCCGCTCCGCACTCCCTTGTATGCAGGATCTGTGCGCTGCGGATCTCCTCGATGGCTTTGGGAACAGGCGTGCCGGAAACCTTTTCCAGTTCCTCAATCAGCGCAAATTCCTCCATGCCGCCGTATTTTTCATCAATGGCCGTCATCACGCTTTTTACAAATTTGTATGGGCTTGCGGTGGACGCCAGCAGATGCTTCCGGCCATCCCCGCTGTCCTCCCGGTACTTCCGGCACACATGGGCCGCAACAGCCGTGTGTGTATCCATCACATAGCCTGTGGAACGGTAAGTATCTCGAATGGCAGCCCGGGTCTCCTCTTCGGTGGCAAAGCCGCCGGCAAAATCCGAAAGCTGGGCTTTCATCTCCGGGGTAATCTCATATCTACCCTCGGTTCTCAGCCCATCCATCAGTTCCTGGTCCTTCTCTGCGTCCGCTCCCGCGATGGTGTAGATCAGACGTTCCAGATTGCTGGAGATCAGGATATCCATGGAGGGGGAAGACGTCAGGACGAATTCCCGGTTCCGGTCATAAGTCCCGGTCTGAAAAAAGTCAAACAGCACTTTATTCTCATTGGACGCGCAGATCAGCTTTGCGATGGGCACTCCCATCTGCTTCGCATAATAAGCCGCCAGGATATTTCCAAAATTCCCGGTGGGCACGGTTACGTTGATCTCCTCTCCGGACGCGATCTCTTCATTCTGCAGAAGCTTCGCGTAGGCGTATACATAATAAACCACCTGTGGAACAAGGCGTCCGATGTTGATGGAATTTGCAGAAGAAAACTGGAATCCCTTTTCCGCCAGTTCCCGCTCCAGCTCCTTGTCCTCAAACAGAGCCTTCACGCCGTTCTGCGCATTGTCAAAGTTTCCGTGGATGGCTACGACAGCCGTATTGTCCCCCTTCTGGGTCACCATCTGGAGCTCCTGCACCCGGCTCACCCCGTTTTTCGGATAAAACACGATGATCCTTGTCCCCGGCACATCCGCGAAACCGGCCAGCGCGGCCTTTCCCGTGTCTCCGGAGGTAGCCGTGAGGATGACGATCTCCCGGGTCACCTGGTTCTTCTTCGCCGATGTGGTCAGAAGGTGTGGCAGGATGGACAGCGCCATATCTTTAAACGCGATGGTGGCCCCGTGGAACAGCTCCAGGTGGTAGGTATCCCCCACCTTCACCAGCGGCGCGATCACCTCCGTGTCAAATTTGGAATCGTAGGCGCATGCAATACAGTGCTTTAACTCTTCCTCTGTAAAGTCTGTCAGGAACTGCTTCATAACGGCATAGGCCGTCTCCTGGTAGGACATATCCTTGAGTTCCTCCATGGTGACATCCAGCTTCGGCACGGAAACCGGAACGAATAATCCGCCGTCCGGGGCCAGCCCTTTGAGGATCGCCTCGGAAGCCGTAACCGTATGCTCTGCGTCCCGTGTACTTTTATATAGTAGATTCATCTCTTCAGCCCTCTTCTTTTTCACTTTCTGCTGTTGGTGTACTTCACCAGCCCGCCTGCGGCGATCAGCTTCTGCATAAATTCCGGGAACGCCTGCCCCTGAAATTCGGTGCCTTTCGTGCGGTTGTAGATCTTTCCGCTGTCAAAATCTACCTCCACCTCGTCTCCTGCCTCGATCCCTCTTGCCGCCTCCGGGCATTCGATGATGGGCAGTCCGA
This sequence comes from Schaedlerella arabinosiphila, assembly GCF_003885045.1. Lineage (GTDB taxonomy): Bacteria > Bacillota > Clostridia > Lachnospirales > Lachnospiraceae > Schaedlerella > Schaedlerella arabinosiphila. The sequence goes on from NZ_RHJS01000002.1 coordinate 2,771,311, forward strand.
TATTGATCGCATTTCTATAGAAGATACGGGCAAAGGTCTCCGCGATGACGCAGCTCACCCCCGCCGTCTTCAGGCAGAGCGGCGCGTGCTCCCTGGAGGAACCGCAGCCGAAGTTTTTATTTGCCACGATCAGGTCTCCCGGCTGCACCTTGTGCGCAAATTCCGGATCAATATCCACCATCGCATGGCTTGCCAGCTCCTGCGCGTCAAAAGAATTGAGATATCTTGCCGGAATGATCACATCCGTATCTACATTATCCCCATATTTAAAAACGTGTCCCAGTGCTTTCATGATCTTTCACCCACTTTCTCCGGATTTGCGATGCATCCTGCAATCGCGCTGGCCGCCGCCACTTCCGGGGAAGCCAGATAGATCAGGGAATCTACGTGTCCCATCCGTCCCACAAAATTGCGGTTGGTGGTGGAGACGCACTTCTCCCCTGCTGCCATTACGCCCATATGTCCGCCCATGCAGGGGCCACAGCTCGGCGTATTCACCGCGCAGCCCGCGTCGATGAAGATATCCACCAGTCCCTCCGCGATGCACTGCTTATAGATCTTCTGGGTCGCCGGAACTACCATCACCCGCACGTCCCTGTGTACGGTATGCCCTTTCAGGATGGCCGCGGCTTTGCGCATATCCTCCATCCGTCCGTTGGTACAGGAGCCGATCACCACCTGGTCGATCCAGATGGGCTCCATCGCCTCTATCTCATCGATGGTCTTTGCATTGCCCGGCAGGTGGGGAAACGCAACGGTGGGGCGGACCTCGTCTAAACGGATCTCCACCACCTGGTCATATTCTGCGTCCGCATCCGCGGTATAAATCTGATATTCCTTTTTGGAATGCTCCCTGATGTAAGCCTCCGCCTGTTCGTCTACCGGGAAGATCCCGTTCTTGGCTCCTGCCTCAATGGCCATGTTGGCCATGGTGAAGCGGTCGTCCATGGACAGGTTCCCAATCCCGTCCCCGGTAAATTCCATGGACTTGTACAGAGCGCCGTCCACACCGATCTTTCCTATAATATGGATGATGATGTCCTTGCCGCTGACATACGGCCCCGGTTTCCCGGTGAGCACAAACTTGATGGCCGAGGGCACCTTGAACCACAGTTCCCCGGTTGCCATCCCGGTAGCAATGTCGGTTGTCCCCACGCCGGTAGAAAATGCCCCCAGCGCCCCGTATGTACAGGTGTGGGAATCCGCTCCGATGATGCACTCTCCGGCAGTGACTACCCCCGCCTCAGGCAGAATGGCATGCTCGACTCCGGACTTGCCCTGTTCGAAGAACCAGCTTAAGCCCTGCTCCTTTGCGAACTCCCGGATCGCTTTGGAGTTTTCGGCCGACTTGATATCCTTATTCGGTGTAAAATGATCCGGAACCAGAACCACCTTGTCTTTATCATATACTGTTTCTGCCATCTCACGGAAAATCGGCAGCGCCATGGGGCCGGTAATATCATTTGCCATGACCACGTCCAGCTTCGCTTCAATCAGCTGGCCGGCCGAGACAGAATCCAGTCCCGCATGAGCCGCCAATATCTTCTGCGTCATTGTCATTCCCATTGTGACAACCTCCTTCAATTTGCTTTCTGCGGATCTGTTCAGCGCCTTCCAGTGTTCTGAACAATCGCTTTCTGACTGCTATTCTAACACACAATATCTCGAAAGAAAAGATGTAATTTTATTGACCGGACGCTCCGTATCCAAAAAAGGAGCCCCAAACTCTGCAGCCCCTTTTGCTTCTATATAAATATGTATCTGCCCTGGAAGCAGCGGACCTCCCTCTGATCCGCTGCGGAAATCCACTTCGTCAGCCTCCCATAAAGAACTGCATGGGAATGGTCACGATTGCCGGACAAAGCACCATCAAAAGCAGGATAATTGCCTCTGCCAGAAGGAACGGCCACACGGATTTTACGATCCGTTCCATGTTGATCTTTCCCGCGCTGCAGGCCACGTTTAATACGGTTCCTACAGGCGGCGTCAGAAGTCCCATCACCGTCATCAGGATAAATGTCACGCCAAAGTATGCCACGTCAATCCCCGCCGCTTTGATGGCCGGCAGAAGCACCGGCGTCAGGATCATGATGGTAGGCGTAACATCCATGGAGGTGCCCACCATGAGGACGATCAGGCTGATCACCAGCATCAGGATCGTCGGATGTTCAATAAACGGCGCCAGTATCCTGGTCACAATCGCAGGTACGTTGGCAACGGTCATCATCCAGGAGGATACCATGGCCGCAGACGCCAGGAACATAATAACAGATGAAGATTTCGCAGCGGATACCATGCAGTCCATCAGCATGCCGATCTTTAATTCTTTATAGACAAACATCCCTACAAACAGCGCATAGACCGCCGCGATCACCCCGGCCTCCGTAGGTGTAAACTTACCGCTCCTCAGGCCGAAGAGGATAAACAATGGAAGCAGCAGCGCCCAGAGCCCGTCTGTCAGAGCCTTTGCCACTTCGCGCAGGCTCTGGCGCTCCGCCTTCGGAAGCTGGTCTTTTTTTGCCACAAAAAACCAGAGCACGCACAAGGATACGGACATATACACCGCCGGAGCGATACCACCCATGAATAATTTTGTTACGGAAACCCCGGCCTGTACGCCGAAGATGATCATAGGCACGGAAGGAGGCATGATGGGCGACAAAATATTTCCCGCCGCGATCAGCCCGGTACAGGTGTCCCTCTTATACCCCGCCTTCACCATCATCGGGATCAGGATCGCCCCGAGAAATGCCGTGGAAGCTACCGCGGAGCCTACCATGCTGGCAAATACCAGGATAGCCAGGATGGACACATACCCAAGCCCTCCGCGGACATGTCCCACCAGCGCGTTGGCAGATCTTACGATCCGCTTTGTAATGCCTCCCCGGTTCATAAATTCGCCTGCCATGATAAAGAATGGAACCGCCATCATGGAAAAGGAATCCGCGCCGGAAAACAGGTTCTGGGATAAGATCTGCGCGTTGAACCCATCCAGGTACAGCATCATACAGACGCCGCTGAACAACAATGAAAAACAGATCGGCAGTCCGATGAGCATTCCTCCGATCAGAGCCGCCAAAAATACCACTAATGTCATGTCACTTTCCTCCCTCTCAAACGTCTTGCATATTCCTCATCGGAGAGATTTTCAGCTCCCTCTTTCGCATCTGCCGCAATATCGTCATCATCCGACGTGCTCATCGTCACAATGTCCGCGATCTCCGACGGATGCGTCAGCGCATAGATGATATTCGCTGCGGCCATCACCGCAATGGAAACCCCGGTGATGATCCCCGCAAAATACAGGATGGAATAAGAAATTCCCAGGGCGGCTGTTTTGGAAGCCGTATTCTGAATCACCATCCGAAAGCTTCCGTACACCAGAATCCCCATAAGCGCCGCAATGATCCCCTGTGAAACCACATACAGAGTCATCTGCAGCCCCGGCTTCACCCTGGAAATCAGCGTATCCACGCCCAGATGCGCGTTGGCCCTCATTGCGCTGACCGCCCCGATGTAGGTCACATAGACAAACAGGTATCGCGACAGCTCTTCAGACCATGTAAGCCCGGAGTTAAAAAAGGTACGCAGCACCACGTTCAAAAACACAAACAGAACCATAAGCCCTGTGAGAATACCTGTCAGGCAGTCTATCCCTCTAAACAGTTTATCCATTATCTTATTTCCCATCTCATTCTCCTTACTCAATCTCCTCGATCAATTGTCTTGCTTCCGGAGCCCAGTCATACTCAGAATCCAAGTAATCATATACCGGTTGTATTTTTTCTTTCATTTCCTCCCGCTCTTCTGCGGAAAGCTCGGTGACTGTCAGGCCCTTTTCCCTCATAAATTCCTTATCCGACTCCAACTGGTCTATGTACAGGTCCCAGGCGTAATCAGAAGCATCCTCTGCCGCCTCTTCAAAGATCTGCTGCTCCTCCTCTGTCAGCGTCTTCCAGAACTCCTCTCCCGCGAAAATTTCCAGGGATGCCACGATGTGGTTCGTGTCATAGATATAATCCTGCACCTCATACCAGCCTTCTGTCTTGACCGTGGCAAGCGGATTGTCCTGGCCGTCTGCCACTCCCTGTTCCAGAGCCGTGAACACTTCGCCCATGTCCATGATCACCACATTAGCCCCCAGGCTTTCCGCCAGCTTTACATGGATGGGATTGTTGGGCATTCTCAGCTTCTGCCCTTTGAAGTCGCCTAAGCCCTCCAGCTTCTTATTTGATGTGAACACCCTGGCTCCGTTGGGCAGCCAGGAGAGAAGCTGTACCGGCTGGGAGGACTCGATATCTTCTGTGATATAGTCCCCCAGTTCTCCCTGATAGCATTTCCTGGCGTGTTCCACGTCCCGGAATACAAATGGGAAATCCGGAATCGACATCTTCGGCGTCTCGGACCACATAGGGGTTCCCAGTACGCACATTTCAATGATTCCGCTCCGGGTATAGTCATAGACCACTTTTTCACTCCCCAGGACTCCGGAGTAGTAGATCTGAATGTTGTACTTCCCATTCGTCTTTTCTTCTATTGCAGGTTTCAAAACTTCTTCCAGAGCCTGCGCCGCCGGTGTCTGATTGGATACGCCCACGGAAACCTTTACCAGCTTCCCTTCCCCCTCCTGATCCGAGCACCCGCTCAGCAGTCCAACTGCCATGGCAGATACAGCAAAGGCGCACAGTCCTCTTTTTCTAAACTTCATAATGATTCATTCCCTCCTGATTCTTTTGATTATTTTGTTTTCTCATCACATTGCCTCATAACTAGTATGGTAGTTCATTCTCCTATTTTTATCAATATGTAATAATAGACAATATTTTCAGTCTATTTTTGTGCATTTTTGCCATTTTTGTATTTTCTTTCTATATTATATTGACTTTTTGCATCCTCACTAGTAGTATACTTGTATGTAAGTTATCTCACACATCGTTTCACTAACTGTCATTGTGTCTATTATAAAAAAAGTGAATCAACATGAAAAAGGAGAAACCATGAAAGCAGTACAAATTGTAAAACCAAACCAATTAGAAGTAATTGAAGTCGAAAAACCAGGCATCGACGAAAAAAATAATGTTCTGATCAGAATGACAGCAGCAGGCATCTGTGGTTCTGATATCGGAATCTATCACGGAACCAACGCAGCCGCTACTTATCCCAGGATCATCGGTCATGAAATCGTAGGCCGGGTGGAAGAAACAGGAACCGGCGTTCAGAATTTAAAGCCCGGGGACAGAGTCATCGTCAATCAGGTAACAAGCTGCGGAGAGTGCTACCCCTGCAGAAAGGGCAGAGGAAATGTGTGCGACCATCTGGCTGTGAGAGGGGTACATATAGACGGCGGATACAGGGAATACCTGGCCGTACCGGAAAGCGACTGCTATCTTCTGCCGGATTTTATCTCTGACAGGGACGCCGTCATGATCGAGCCCACCACCATCGCCATCCAGTCCTGCACAAGGGCGGAGCTGGAAAGGGATGACATGCTCCTGCTCTACGGTGCGGGCGCTCTGGGAAGTTCAATCTTAAGAGTCGCAAGGCAGCTCTGCGATCACATCATCGTAGCGGATGTTGTAAACGAAAAGCTGGAAGAGGCAAAGAAAGCCGGTGCAAGCTATACGATCAATGTTCTGGAAGAGGATTTTCAGGCAAAGGTATTGGAATACACCCACGGAAGGGGTTCCACCGTATCCATTGATGCAGCCTGCGTAAAAAGTTCTCTGCTGATGCTCCTTGAGGCGACCGGAAATGCCGGGCGTGTCATCACCATGGGCTTTTCCACTGCGGGCACGGAGGTAAACCAGTTCCTCATCACCTCCAAAGAGCTGGATGTGAGGGGCTCCAGGCTTCAGAACAAGATGTTCGGAAAAGCGATCGACATGCTTCGGGAAGGAAAGCTGGACCTGACCGGCTCCGTCTCCCACGCCTTTCCTCTGATCAAGGCACAGGAAGCCTTTGATTTTGTGGACAGCAAAGATCCTTCGATTCGAAAAATCGTTTTGACTTTTGACTTTTAAAGGTTTATACTGATTGCAAAAGAGTGGGGAGAATACCCCATTTGGAAATGCGGGGATCATAGTATGATAATCTTAGAAAGAACCTCCTCAGAAAAGGCCAGAGCCTATGCAATCAGAGTCCTTTTATATAACATTATCCACCTGGAGCTGCCTCCCGGCAGCGCGGTGAGTGAAAACGAATTATCCGAAGCTTTATCCCTCTCCCGCACACCCGTGCGGGAGGCTTTAATTGAACTGAACCGTACCAGGCTGGTGGAGATCTTTCCCCAGAAAGGAAGCTACATCACTAAGATTGACTATGATCTGGTGGAAGAATGCCGCTTCATACGCCTTGCCATGGAAAACGCGGTATTGCATCTCGTCTGCCAGGGTATTCCCGATACCTATGCGGAGGCGCTCTCCCAAAATATCGAAGAGCAGAGGCAGGCAGAGGCAGAAAAAAAACAGGATAAGCTGTTTGAGCTGGACAACCATTTCCACAGACTGATCTTTGAATCCGTAAACAAGGTCTGGTCTTATCAGATCATCACGGAGCAGATGTTCCACTTTGACCGTCTGCGCGCCCTGTCCTTCAAGTCGGATTACGAGAACTATACGGTTCGGGACCATGAGGATATCTTCTACGCCATCACACGTCACGACAGTGAGATGGCGCAGATGCTCATGAGCCGCCACTTAAACAGGCACCGCCTGAAAAAGTCCGAACTCCTGGAACGATACCCGGAATATTTTGTGGCGTAGGGTTTGATCTTGTATCGTCTGGTCTTGTATCGTTTGATCTTGTATATCAGCCCAGTTTTCTGCGGGCCGCGGCGATCAGCACGGCCGCCGATGCGATCATGAGAAGCACATACGGCAGAAGGTCGGCGCCGTCGCCTGTCTTGACTGATTTTATCTGATCCAAAGGCGGGGAAGGCTCCTTCGGCGTTTCTTCCCCGGGTGTTTCGGCCATGTTGATCCGGACGGTCTGGCCTTCATCGCGGATATCTTCATGGGCGGCAAGTTCTGCCCCTCCAATGTAGAGCTTTTCGAATACCACGGTTTCCGTATTCTGAAGGGAGCCTGCCTGGAATGTAAATTCGACCTCTGCGGTTCCGGTTTCTTTTTCCGGGGCAAAGGTTTTCTCGGCGGTGATCTCCTTCTCTCCGATGAGGAGCGGGCTGCCTGTCCCCTTATCCATCAAAATTCCCTTGATCGTATACGTTTCTCCCGGAATCAGATTTTGATATGTTACCCGGTCCACAATCGTAATTTCCCCGTCTGCGGTGATCTTCTGGCTGCCGCTTTCTTTTTCCGCTGCCCGGGTTTCCAGTTTTGGAAAACGCAAGGTCTGCCCTTCATAATGGAGGTCCTTGTGGGCGGCCACCTCCTCTCCTTCCCTGCTCACGCTCTCAAATGCCACGACGGTTTTTCCTGCAAGGTCTGAAGCATTGAACCCAAAGGTTACGTCCACTGTCCCCGAATCTGCTTCCGGTGTAAATGTAGTTTCCGCCGTGATCTTTTCCCCGGTTTCCAGAAGTGGTTCCCCGGTTTCCCGGTCCATCAGGGTTCCTTCCACCGTATATTCCCTGCCTGCGGTCAGATTGGAGTAAAAAATTGTGTCCACAATCTCCACGTCCTCTTCTGCCCGGGCGCTGCGGCTGTTGGTGCCGACATCTCTTGCGGATGTCCTGACTTTTGGGAAGTAGATGGTCTGCTCCCGGCTTTCCAGATCTGCATGGACGGCATAGATTTTATTGTCTTTTTCCAGCGTCTCGAACGCTACCAGCGTTTTTCCCTCCAGATTGGACCCGTCGAAGGTGAATACAACCTCCGCTTTTCCGTCTTTTTCCTTTGGGGTGAATTTTACTTCCGAAGTGACCTCCCCTCCGGCGGCGTCCCTGACGATGATTCCGGTATCCTTGTCCACCAGCTTTCCCTTAAGCGTATACTTCTGCCCCGGCTTTAGATTTTTGTAGGACACCGTGTCAACGATGGTGATCTCTTTCCCGGCCACCGCCGTATCGGTTCCGGTGGCCTTGTCCTCTGCTTTTGTTTTGATTTCCGGAAAATGGATGGTCTGGCCCTGGTCGTCTATATCCTGATGGACCGCGATCTGTTTTCCCTTGTAATACAGTTCTTCATAGAGGACGATGTCCCTGCCCTGCAGCTTCGCTGCGTCAAAGCTGCACTCCACTTCCGTTATACCTGCGGAGGCAGGCGGGGTAAATGCCTGTTCTGCCCTGACCGGGTTTCCCTCCGGATCTTCCAGCGGTTTCTGCGTTTCTCTGTCCATGACCGTGCATCTTAAGAGATATTCCTGCTGTTCCTTCAATCCGCTGTAGAGCACAGAATCAATGACCGTCACAAAACCGGCCTGGGCGTAGTGATTTCCTGTTGCTTCGTTTCTGGCGGTGGTGGAGATCGCAGGTTTCTCCACTTCCAGATCTTTATTTTCCAGGTTGCCCAGATCCACGCTCACTTTGTCCCTGTAGATGACCAGAGGGATCTGCAGCATTTCCTTTCCCTCGTTTTCCTCTGAGGGGATCTCTTCCAGAATGTAGGTGTCATAGGGAAGGGCCCCCAGTCCGTTGTCCACAGGCGCGCCCCGGCCTTCGCCGTCCAGCCCGAACCACAGGCCGTCTTCTGCTCCCCCCTGGTTGGTATTCTTTGTGTGCGGGTTCCAGTCCGAAGAGGAGGAATAATAGCCGTTGCCGTCCGTCGTGATCTGATGAGACTCCCCGGTTGTGGTGCTTGTCAGGCTGAATTTGACGCCGGGCATCACCTTCTGGGTATTGGAGTCGATCTTCCGCAGCGCAAAATCCCCCCGCTTCACCCGGTTCTGAATAGAATGGTCCGCATCCGTCAGATCTACAAGCTCCCCGTGCCTGGAAATAAAAAACTCCTGTCTCCAAAGGCCGGTTTCCAGATAGCCCTCAGGTGCGCCTGTCTCCAGAATCCGGTACTTCCCATAGGGGAGCAGCCCTTCTGGTGTCTGCGCAACTCCGTTCTCATCGGTCTTGATGGTGGTAATGGTTTCATTGCGGCCGTAGGCTTTTCCGTCTGCAAATATGGTGTTTTCATTTAGATTTATAACTGCAAATACGGCATTTTCCAGAGAAGCGCCGCCCTGGGGCACCTGATCCTTTGTGTCAAAATCGCGTTTCCGTATCCTTACGCCCCCGCGGGCCGTCTGATTGTATACCGTATACTGATTGCCGCCCTGCAAAGCGACTTTCGTACCGACATAGCGGATCTGCGACGTATAGAGGCCGGTCACTTTTTCCCCGCTTCCTTCTGCCTGCAGGTATCCGCCTTCCAGCAGATATCCGTCGGGAGCCTTTGTCTCTTCTATGGAGATTGTGCCAAGAGGCAGCACCGGGATTCCATCCAGCTTATAAAATTCATCCCCGGATACTTTGTATTCCTCACGCAGCAGGGCCTGGTATTTTACAAAGCCTGCTCCGTCCGGCACTGCCTTTGTCTCCAGCACCCAGGTTCTTGCGGGAGCCTGGGGGAGATTCTCCTTTTCGTAGTAGCCATTGTAGTATCTGACCGTAAACTGCGCGCCTGCCAGGGATGCGCAGTCCTGGACCGCACCGTCCGGGGCGTCCTGGTCCCGCTTGACCAGCTCCAGCCCTGCCGTGTCGCATTTCGGGACATCGCTTACATCCAACTGCGCCGTTTCCCCAGCTTTTACACGGACCATGTACGGCTTTTCATCTTTATGATATCCGGACGGCTGAACAGTCTCCCGTACCCAGTAGTCTCCCTCCGGCAGTTCCACGGGATCGCTTGCCCCGGATTCCCGGATTGTCAGCGTATCTGTCAGGGTCGTACAGGATGCATCCGCATAGATCCCATATCTCGCATTGAAAAGAGAATAACATCCATTCCCATCGGTGATGTGGGGAGCGGAGGAGCTCTTGCGCAATATGACCGCGCCGTCAGTGGGGCCTTCGTATTCCAGCCAAACGATATCCTGGTCTTTGTTGTAGGCGACATAGGCTTTATATTCTTTGAATACAGACAACTGCGCCTTGCCGCTGTTCATCTGCTCATTCAGCGCGTTTCGCATGGCCAGGATCTGCTGCTCTGTCAGCCCGTCGGTCTCACCGGTATACTCAATGCCGATCATTGCATGGACATACGGGTAAGGCTGTGCTATCCCGCCGAACATTGCGGAAGCCTCCCCTGCCCATGGCCCGTCCGCACCAAACATCAATGCCATCTTGATCCTGGGATTGTCCAGCTCGGAAATCTGGTAGGTTCCCGACGGGGTCGGTTTGTTGGGCTGGGCGCAGTATCCCATGTAATGGCCCTTGTCCGTCACCACCCGAAACTCCGTAGTTGCCCAGTTTCCATAACTGTGGGCGGTTCCCGGTGTGATCGTACAGTTGGAATTGACCGCGGAGCGCAGCATCCTGCCGCTGCTGCCGATCACATAAGCCGTGCCGTAATCCCCGATCGTTTTTCTTCCGATCGGAACTCTGCCGGAAGCAGAAGCTTCCGAGCCGTCCTCCTGATCTGCTTCTTGTTCCTGATCTATTTTCTCTTTCTGATCTGCTTCCGTTTTCCGATCTGCTTCCCCTTTCTGTCCTGCTTCTGTTTTCTGACCTGTTTCCGTTTTCCGGTCTGCTTCCTCTTTCTGATCCGTTTCCCCTTTCTGTTCTGTTTCTTCCTTCCGGCCTGCTTCCTCTTTCTGAGCCTCTTCCCATTTCTGTCCTGTTTCCTCCCTGTCCCCAGGCTTCGGATCATTTTTCTCCTCGCCGCCCAGGTTCTTCGGCGGGTTCGAAAGGCTGCCGGAGTTTTCGCCTTCTTCCGCTGTTCCTGCGGATTCTGCCTGCCCTTCTCCTGCGCTTTTCTGATTGGGGATTCCTGTTGCTGCCATTGCCTGTTCTATCACTTTCTGTTTTATTTGTTCATTTGCACCTCCCGCGGTTCCTGCCATTGTTTCCGCCGTTGTTCCTTCCGCTTCCAGCGCGGCAAGGCTTTCCATCCGTTCCTCTGCCCGCACGGAAGCGGCGCTTGCCGAGACCATGCAGCTAAAGATCAGCAGAAAGGCCGTCGCTGTACGCAGCACGCCCGGCATGTTATAAAAAAATCTTCTCATACTTCTTTTCCCTCCATAATGCAGTCAAAACGTAACTGTTCGGAATGCCTGTACGGAAAAAGCGCCACTAAAAATAGAAAAATCCTCCTTTCTGCATCAAATGTTGGTAAAACTACATAGCTATGTCCTCGCTTTTGGATTATGGGACGATACTCCCCATGAAAAAAAGAAATGTCCTAAGACGAGTAACTTGATCATAAACGATTCGCCTGGATTTGTCAATACGATTTTTATAAAAATAATTGTGATATAATTTAAACAGAAGATAAGACTGTCCGCATCACCTAATGCCGATAATCACTTTAATCAAGCCATTTTCCCTGCGTTCAATCAGCCGATTCAAATACAAATCCCTCTTAATCGTCTCCCTTTATCGCTGCCCAGATATTTTCTGGAATGTGGGATTTTCCGGATCAGATAGCGGCCCTCACAAATCGTTTCGAAAAGATGGAAGGTTTCAGGGCACCATACATTATATCCACTGTAAGTTTTTCCCTTTACTGTCTTTTTCTGGCAGACATGATTGATTTCCTCTTCCATGCTTTTTTGAGGAATTACATGACACATGGAATCTAAAAACCTTTTGTTTGCAGTTTTTGAAATCTCTGCATACCGATAGAGGTTTACAATGGATTTTCCCATGGAAACCCACTGCCTGGAAGCCGCCCCGTCCTTATGATGGACCTCCTTATAAACCTTAAATTCCTTTGGGGCATTGTATTACAATCTTTTTACTGAAATGTACGGGCATCCGAAGGGAGACTTCAAAATTGAATTGCCATTAGTCTCCCTTCTCAACTGATCTTCTCCTTCCCCTTTAGCCACATTTCGGATTCTATTTCACACAGTTACAGCTTTACTCCTGACCAGCTTCGTTCAATAAATCAAATTGACGATAAATGTCGTAAATGGTTCAAACCAGGTTAAGAGTAATAAGTTTACGATTAATAAAATATAAAATGGTAAGGCTTCTTTAATAAACTTTGCTGTTTTACAACCGGTTATCGAACATGTCACGAACATCAACGTCCCCATTGGAGGTGATAATGCGCCAATTGCATTATTAAAAATATACATCATAGCAAAATGAATTTCATTGATGCCGTAAGAGCTTGCGATTGGAGCTAATAACGGAACAAGTATGATCATTGATGCATTTCCTTCAATAAACATTCCGACTAATAAAAGAAATATATTAACGATCAAAAGAAACATATATTTATTATCAATGGTTTTTAACATCCATTCTGCAAGTGTCTGTGGAATACGTTCTTTTGTGAGTATCCATGAAAATACGGATGCAGCTGCCACAATTAACATGATTGACGACGAGGTTACTACTGTATCTTTTAGCCCCTGGAGTATATTTTTAATCTTCATCTCCCGATAAATGATTCCCAGAACTACTGCATAGATAATCGCAACCGCTCCGGCTTCCGTAGCGGTAAAGATACCGATCCGAATCCCCCCTATAATAATAATGGGTAATAAAAGCGGGAGAATCGCAGCCTTAAGAGCTTTAAAAAACTCTTCTTTACTGATTTTATTTTCACGTATGGTACCATAGCCTCTCTTTTTCGATATCACTCCTACCAGGATCATCATGGTAATGCATAAAAGCGCTCCGACACCAAGTCCTGAAACAAACAGCTTGCCGATTGATACATTGGCAATACTGCCATAAAGAATCATCGCAATCCCTGGCGGTATCAGCGGGGTGATCATTGATGAGGTGGCTGTTACAACGGAAGAAAATTCCAGCGAAAAACCTTTTTTCGTCATTTCCGGAACCAACATTTTTGACTGCATGGCTGCATCTGCAATATTTGACCCAGACAGCCCGCCCATAATCGTTGAAAGAAGAACATTAACCTGTGCTAAACCTCCTGCCAGACGTCCCGTTATCACTTCACAAAAATCCATGATCCTTTTTGTTACTCCGGTGTAGTTCATAAACACTCCGGCACAGACAAAAAACGGAATTGCCAGCAGTGATATTTTTTCCGTACCTACAATAGCCTGCTGCGCAAATATGATCGGATTCGCATTCGGAACCAGTAAAAAGTAGACCATTGATCCACCCAGAACAGCAATATAAACCGGTACTTTAAGGAAAAGCAATATCAGCATTACGACAGCTGCCAATAATAATACATCACTCAATCTCCGCCGCCCCCTTCACCTCTGATTTAATCCCTTTTACAAGACTATAAAAGTAACTGATGATCATGTCTACATACGAAAAGAGTGCTATTCCATAAATAAATGTATATGGAATTTTTAACATACTTGTTGCTCGTCCGCTTTCGGCAAATATCTGAATATAGCCAATCGTATTTTTACAAAGATATCCGATAACAGCAACGACGACCACAGAAATAAAAACGGACAAACTTTTCTGAAATTTTGCCGGAATGATATCTGCAACCATCTCAATCGCAACATGATTTCCTGTTCTAAAAGCAGCACCTGCTGCCGCAAAAACAATCCATACGATGCAGGCCAGCTGAACTTCCTCCAGCCAGGTAAACGGTGCTTTCAGTACATAACGCCAAACAACTCCTGCAAAAGTAAGAATTATCAAAATCGTCAATGTCATTCCTGCAATAATAATGTCTAAATTAGCCAGCACATGTAAAACACCATTTTTTTGTTTCTGCATTTATATACCCTGCCTTTCTATTCTCCCATTGCTTCCCTGACTGTTTTGTATAGCCCGTCAGACCATCCGAACTTATCGCCCATTTCGTAAAACGGCGCTGCTTTTTCTTTAAATGCTTCCAACTGTTCCTCCGTCGGTTCCACTACCGTTACACCCTCACTCTTCATCAAATCAAGATATTCTGCATCGGCCTTTTCATATACTCCATTATTAAATTCGCCTGCCTCCACCATAGTCTCCGTAAGCCAATCCTGCTGATCTTTGGTCAGTGAATCAAACCATTCTGCAGAGCATACCAACGTAGTAAAATTTTTAACATGCCCGTCGAGAATCAGATATTTTGCAATTTCATGAAGCTTTCTTCCGTATAACGTTCCTAATGGATTTTCCGCTCCGTCAATCGTCTTTGTCTGCAGAGCCTGATACACATCGCCCAAAGCCATCCCTGTGGAGGCCGCTCCTAAAACGTCAAAACCAATTGACTGGATCTCATTTGACGGTACCCTGATTTTCATACCCGCCAAATCTTCCACACTATTTACAGGTTCCGTTGTCAGTGTATGTCTTTCTCCATAAATCCAATTAGACGCAAGAATCTTAAGGCCTTTTTCCTCTAACTTAGCACATTGTTCCTGATACCAGTCAGACTCAATCAGGGTCCAGCACTGTTCCCATGAGTCAAATAAAAACGGTCCAAAAACAATTCCAAAATCCGGCACACCATAATCCGCATAAAATGCACCGTCGGCAAGAACGCAAACATTTTCTCCCAACAGCATGGAATCAATCAGGGAAGATTTGTCTCCAAGCTGTGAATCCGGATACAGTTCTATAGCAACTTCGCCATTCGATTTTTCGTCAATCAATTCCTGCGCTTTTTTAAATCCCTGGCCAACCGGTTCACTGGCTGAATTTTCAATCGCAACTTGTAAAACCACCTCTGCATTTTCCTTATCGGCACTGCTTTCATTCGTAATACTCTCGCCTGTTTTCTCTGTACTTTCAGCAACCGGTTTACTCTCTCCTGAACATGCTGTCAAACAAACCGCCAGACCTATACCTGCAACGAAAAGAATCATTTTTTTCATACCCATATCCTCCTGCTTATTTTATTATTTTGACAACTTTACTAATTTTATTATGAAAATCGTAACATGATTTTCAACATATCAGCGGCATTTTCATCTAATGTTTTAAACGCTTCTGCAGCATCAAGATAGTTGAATTCGCCTGTAACAATTTTATCTATATTCTTTATCCTTTTTTCTGTTAAAATTTGAATTACCTCTTCAAAATCTGTTTTCACAGCATTTCTCGATCCCATAATATTCATTTCTTTTTTTTGGATATCTGTAAAGTTAAAATCAACATTTGATTTCCCAACTCCAATAATAATGGTTCTCCCATGGAAAGCAACTGCATCTACGCAATTTTGAAATGTTGACGGCAAACCAACTGCTTCCACTGTCACGTCAAACAAATTACCGTCTGTAACCGTCTTCACCTGATCCAGAAATGTGACATTATTATCATTGTGTATAAATCCATCAATTCCAAAATTTTTAGCATAATTCAATTTACTTTCGGCAATATCACACATATAGACCTGCGCTCCGGCAAGTTTTGCGGAAATTGCAGCAAAAACACCGATTGTTCCGGCACCTACCACCAATACCCGCTCACCTTTTTGTACTTTTGCTCGTTTAATCCCATGATAGCTGATGCAAAAAGGTTCCACTAATGCTACTTCCTTAGCAGAAAGTCCTTGTCCACTGTACACTCTCTCAATCGGCATCGTCAAATATTCTCTAAATCCGCCGTCCCTTTGCACCCCCATTGTCTGGTTGCCTGTACAGCAATTGACAAACCCGCGCTGACAAGAATAGCATTCTTTGCAATTAAAATATGGATTCGCAGTAACTATCATTCCCGCCCGTAATCCGTTCTCATTTTCATCAATCTCTACTATTTCTGCTGAAAATTCATGTCCCGGAATCAGCGGATATTTTGCATAGGGGAGCTTCCCCCGGTAAGTATTCAGATCACTTCCGCAGATTCCTCCATAGAGAAGCTTTAACAATGCCTCTCCTTTTTTCCTTATCGGTCTTTCCATTTCTTTGATCCCAACCTGATACGGCTGATCCAATCCGATATATTTCACTTCTATCTCCTCCTTCATTAGAGAACTGGACACAGCTCAGAATCCAATCAAGGCTCCGCCGTCTACAGGCAGGCAGATACCGGTAATAAATTTCGCTGCATCTGATGATAAAAATACTGCTGCCATACCGATATCATTTGGTTCTCCCACCTTATTCATTGGAGTTCTCCCTAAAATTTTTGCTTTTCGCTCCGGATCATTATCCGTTGCTTTTCTGAACATTGGCGTATCAATCCAGCCCGGAGCAATCGCATTCACTCTCACTCCGTCTTTACTGACTTCAGAGGCCAGTGTATGAACCATTCCGAGGTAACCTGCCTTTGCTGTAGAATATCCCATTACATATGGCTGTCCGATAAAGCTCGTCATGCTGGCCTGGAAAATGATGCTGGTGCTTTTTTGTTTTCTCATATGCGGAACAAAAGCCTTTGTCATTGCAAATGCACCCACTAAATGCACATTCAGTACGCTTTCATAATCCGCAACCGTCATCTCTTCAATTGGCTTCTTACAATGATTTCCCGCATTATTCACTAAAATATCAATATTGCCATGTTCCGCAATAATCTGATCTGCTAATGCCTGCGTGTGATCTGTGTCCGTAATATTAAACTGATAATAGGCTGCTTTGTCACCATATTTGCCCAGATTCTCATCGAAAACCTCCTGTGGGTCCATACTCACTACTACTGCCCTGGCCCCCGCTTCAATCATGCATTCAGCAATCGAAAGTCCTAATCCGGTTGTTCCTCCTGTAATGACTGCGTTCTTCCCTTCCAATGAAAATTTGTCTCTGCTCACTATTGTTTCCTTTCTTAAATACATGTTTTGCATTTTCGTATAGTTACTTCTTTATCCTGATACTTATAGGGAATAAAATATTCTTTATGTCCCCACCTCTCGCTCTTTGACATTTCACCCATGGCTATATTAAAAACCATCTGTGCCAGATCATCTCTGATTTCTTCCTGAGTCATCATCCCGCTTAACACCCGGCTGGCGTCGAAGTCCATGTCCTCCTTCATTCTTTCATAAATCCCGCTGTTTCCGGTAATTTTGATTACCGGAGCAACTGCTGAACCAACAACATTTCCTCTCCCGGTTACCAGAAGGACCATATGGCTGCCACAGGAAATCAAATCCATGATCCCTTCATTGTCATTAGGATTTGTAATGCCAAATTGCATCCAATAGGGATCAGGAGTGGTATCCAATAAATACAGCCCTTTCGTCTTTACCTGTTCCGACACCTTTAAAACTCCTTGAATTGTTCTTGAACCGCTCTTTACAACCGCCCCCATACTTTTTTCTTCAATCGTAGTCAGCCCTCCTGCAAAGTTTCCCGGACTGACAGAATACTGTCTGACTGACTTGCAGTAATCAAGGGCCTTATTATAGGTATAACGGATATCTTCACGGACCTTCTCGTTTACCGCCCGTTCACACAATAGGCTGTAAAGTCCAATCGTCTCAACGATTTCTTCAAAAATTGCAGTTCCTCCCTGATCAATCAGCCAGTCAAAAAAATGTCCGACCACCACATTGCCGGCTAATCCGCTGGTATAATCACTTCCACCGCATTCTGCACCAATCACAAGTTCCTCAAATCCCATCTCAACTTTCGGCACTCTGTCTAACTGTGCTTTCATGTTTTTAACAATTTTTACACCTTCTTCAATACTTTTACCGGTTCCACCCAGATCCTGAATAAAAAAACTGGCATTTGCCTTTCCTTCATCTTCTGCAATTTTGGCCAATCTATCCGGCTGTATATATTCACAACCAAGTCCGACTGCTAATATCCCACCTACATTCGGATGGCGAATCAGAGAGATCAAAAGCCGAATCGCATATTCATTGTCTGTACAGCCGCTGAATCCAATCACTTCTATCTCCGAATCATTCATCCGCTTCACGATTTCCTGTGCTACGAAATGTGAACATTCCACCGTATAGATCACAAGAATTTTATTTCGGATTCCCTTTTTGCCATTTTTACGTGCAAACGCTTCCCATTTTAAATTTGATAATTCCATTGTATCCTCCTATTCATATTTAATATCCGTTGGTTTTCCAGTAACAGAATCTAAATGGGAGGAACGTTTATCATAAATACTTTCCATACAATGCAGACTGATCCAGGCGCCTTTCTTTATATTCTCTGTCGAACGGCCGATTGGAACATTATACTTAATGATGTTTTCTCCTTTTTTAATATCTTTAGTCGCTATTTTATGTCCTTCTGGAATCCTTTCCAATGCCATGATGATACCACCTTCCGCCCCGCGCAATTGCACTTCTTCACAATACAGCTCTGTCAGTGCTGTTGCCACATTGTCCTGAGGCTCGATCTTAAAAGCAATTTTTGAATTACTCATTTCTTATGCTCCTTATAAAATTCCGTATTTCGCAAATGCTTCTGTAGAAGACATCCCGTTTTCGATTGCTTTTCGTACCACTTTTTCTCCAGTAGCTTTTGTCAATGCTTTTTCAACTACTTCCGTGGCTATCCTTTGGGGAATCACGATTGCACCATCAATGTCTCCAAAAATACAGTCTCCGTTATGAATCGTCACCTGTCCTATTTCAATATCACAGCGATAATCTACGACTTGTGTTCGAACACTGGAATCCTGTGCATAACATCCACAGGAAAACACCGGAAAATCTTGTTCTAAAATCTGCGGAGTATCTCTGTGCCAACCGTTGACCAATGCGCCTGCAGATCTCCGCGCTTTGGCTGTTGCAGTCAACAGTTCTCCCCAATATGCACATCTCTTCGCGCCGCCCGTCGCAACATAGATTTCATTTTCTTCCAGCTGGTCAAGAGCTTCTGTCAGATATCCGAAAGGTTTTTCTTGTGGTTGAAATACATCAATCATTAAAACCGTACACGCTTTTCCAACAATCTTCATATCCCTGGTGATGCCATGAATCTCCTGCGGTAGAAACTGGTGGTAATAACCCAGTTCATCAAGTATGTCTCCGACAACAGGCGTATACAGATTCTCCTTCATTATTTCAAACATCTCTTTTTCATTTTTCCATAACATTCTCCTACTCCTTTCATTTTCTTGTTGTATATTATGTTGTATACATCAATGTATATATTAACTCTACCACTAAAAACATAATTTTTCAATCAATTTTTACTTCACTCAAGAATTTTTTATACTTTTAACAATTTCAGACATTTTTTTTATATAAATTGCACAAAAAAAAGCAGGGAGTATTTTCTCTGCTTTTCATCAGCTATATTAATGTGAACATGGATATTTTAGACTTTACTATATGCTCTCTCATTTCATCAGCAGCTCCGTGCACGTCGCCTTGCCGTAAGCATTTTATGATCGCTCTTTTCTCAATAATCGTTTCTGTCAACCGCTGTTTCACCGTTTTACTGACGAGTATCCGCAATCTGCGATCCTGATTATACAGTGCCGTATAGGTAGAAACCAGATAATGATTGCTGCATTTGGAAATGATACACTGGTGAAAATCGTTGTCCAATCCATAATAAGCTTCGGAATCCTCGCTTTCGATTGCCTTTTCATAGATATCAACAATTTTTTCCATATTATCAATCTCTTTTGAAGTCAATTCATGTGCATATTTCTCAACAAAATATGGCTCTAATAACAAACGACCTTCAAAAACCATTTCAATTTCTTCTTTGGTAATTGCCGAAACAAAAAAACCTTTTTTAGGTAAAATAGATACTAAACGTTCCTGCTCAAGGCGTCCCAATGCATCGCGAATGGGTGTCCTGCTCATGCCAAGCTCTTCGCTCAGGAATTCTTCATTCAAAAAACTTGACGGTTTATACTCACATGTTATTATTTTCTCTTTGATAACATGATAGGCTGTTTGCTTTAACGGTATTTTTTTCGTCATTCCTCCCACTCCTGTTCTCTCACCTTAACTTATAGGCAGTATGTAAGAATACACCAGACACAGGATGCTCTCCGTGACCGGTGTATTTTTTCCAAACTCTATTTTTTCGCAATATATCCCTTCGCCGTCAGTGCCTCTGCGCACAGCACCGCGCCGCCTGCCGCGCCGCGGACGGTATTGTGGGAAAGTCCGACAAATTTATAATCAAACATGCTGTCCTCCCGCAGACGTCCGATGGACACGCCCATCCCGTTCTCATAGTCCACATCCAGCTTCACCTGGGGACGGTTGTCCTCCTCCTGGTAGCGGATAAACTGCTTCGGAGCGCTGGGAAGCTCTGCCTCCTGGGGATAGCCTTTGAAATTCACCAGCTTTTCGATCAACTGCTCTTTGGTCGGCTTTTTCTCAAAATTCACAAACACCGCCGCCGTGTGGCCGTTCAGAACCGGTACACGGATGCACTGGCAGGTGATCTTCGGAAGCTCTGCCTTGAGGATCTGTCCATCTTCCACTTTGCCGAGAATCCGCAAAGGCTCCTGCTCGCTCTTCTCCTCTTCCCCGCCGATATAGGGAATGACATTTTCTACCATTTCCGGCCAGTCCCTGAAGGTCTTTCCAGCCCCGGAAATCGCCTGATATGTAGTAGCCACAACCTCCTTAGGGCCAAATTCCTTCCATGCGGCAAGGCAGGGCGCATAGCTCTGGATGGAGCAGTTGGGCTTTACAGCAATGAATCCGCGGCTCGTCCCAAGACGTTTTCTCTGGTCTGCGATCACATCAAAATGCTCAACATTGATCTCCGGCACGACCATGGGTACGTCCGGGGTCCACCGGTGCGCGCTGTTGTTGGATACCACCGGAGTTTCGGTCTTTGCATAAGCCTCCTCGATGGCACGGATTTCATCCTTTGACATATCTACCGCGCTGAATACGAAGTCCACGGTGGAAGCAACCTTTTCCACTTCGTTGACGTTGAGCACAACCAGCTTCCTGACTGCCTCCGGCATGGGGGTGTCCATTTTCCATCTGTCCCCTACCGCCTCTTCGTAAGTTTTTCCGGCGGAGCGGGGGCTTGCCGCCACCGTAACCACCTCAAACCAAGGGTGGTTCTCCAACAGAGAAATAAATCTCTGGCCCACCATGCCTGTTGCGCCTAATATCCCAACCTTTAACTTCTGTTCCATCCTGATCCTCTCCTTTATCCTTTAAAAATATTTCCTGCGAAAAAACTATTCCGCAATCAAATACGCTTCTTCCTGCGCGATCACCTTGTCCATGGCCGCTTTTCCCGGCGCGCCGATGGTATTGCGCATCTCCACGCAGGTTTTCATGCTGACCGCCTCATAGATATCATCTTCAAATACCGGGGAAATGGCTTTGTATTCCTCCAGCGCCAGGTCATCCAGCGCCTTCCCCTTCTCGATACAGTACAGCACAAGCTGTCCGACGATCCCATGTGCATCCCGAAACGGCACGCCGTGGTTTACCAGGTAGTCCGCCGCATCCGTGGCGTTGGTAAATCCATGCTTTGCGCTGTCCGCCATCCGGTCCTTACGGAACTTCATGGTGGCAAGCATTCCGGTAAACAGCGCAAGACACCCCTTGGTCGTATCCATGGCGTCAAAGGCCAGCTCCTTGTCCTCCTGCATATCCTTGTTGTATGCCAGAGGAATCCCCTTCATCGTGGTCAGCAGCGACATCAGCGCCCCGTATACCCGGCCGGTCTTTCCGCGGACCAGCTCCGCGATGTCGGGATTCTTCTTCTGGGGCATGATGCTGCTCCCGGTACTGAAGGCATCATCCAGCTCCACAAACTGATATTCATTGCTGTTCCAGATGATCACCTCCTCGGAAAAACGGCTTAAATGCATCATCACCGTGGACATAGCAGAAAGCAGCTCGATCAGATAATCCCGGTCCGCAACGGAATCCATGCTATTTAGAGTAGGTCCGTCAAATTCCAGCAGACTGGCCGTGTACTCCCGGTCCAGCGGGTAAGTCGTACCCGCCAGCGCCCCGGCTCCCAAAGGACAGGTATTCATCCTGCGGTAAATGTCCTTCATCCGGGAACGGTCCCGCTTGAACATCTCAAAATAAGCGCCGAGATGATGCGAGAGCGTAACCGGCTGCGCCTTCTGCAGATGGGTAAATCCCGGCATGTACGTCTCCGTATGCTCCTTCATCATATGCAGAAGGGTCTCCAGAAGACTTTTCAGCAGTCTGTCCAACTCAAGGATCTCATCCCTTGTATATAATTTCATATCCAGCGCCACCTGGTCATTCCGGCTGCGCCCGGTGTGAAGCTTCTTCCCCACATCCCCGATCCGGTCGATCAGATTGGCCTCCACGAAGCTGTGGATATCCTCATATTCCTCTGTGATCAAAAGCTCTCCGTTCTCCACATCCCTGCGGATGTCCTCCAGACCTTCTATGATCTGATCCCGCTCCTCTTCCGTCAATATGTTCTGCCCGGCGAGCATCGTCACATGGGCGATGCTGCCCCGGATATCCTGCGCGTAAAACCTCTTGTCAAACGAGATGGACGCGTTGAAATCATATACCAGCTTGTCCGTCTCCTTCGTAAAACGACCGCCCCATAACTGTGCCATTCCTATTCCCTCTCTTCTTCCTCAAGTACTGAAAACTTGCTGCAGGCAGACCTTCGTATACAAAACAGAGCCTTCTGCAGCATGTTTTATTTTGATTCTGCTGTTTTGATATAATTATAAAACATCTTATCACAGGTACGTTCCTCTGTCTATAAGGAACTTCTTACAGTTTCACCCCTGCATTCTGCGATTTTCCAGTGAAAACTGACAACCGCAGTAATCCTGACGGTACAGTCCGTACTCCTGGGACAGTTCCACCGACCGCTTATACCCGTTTTTCTTTTTGAAATCCGATACCAGATAGGGCACCCCCAGTTCCTTCCCAAGGGCGATGCCGATCTCGTTCAATTTCTGCGCATTTTTCAGAGGGCTGATGCTCAGCGTCGTAGTAAAATAATCAAAACCGCCCTTAGCCGCCTGCTCTGCCGTCTCCCTCAGCCGCAGGGCGTAGCACCGGAAACACCGCTCTTTGCCTTCTTCTGCCCGCTCCAGCCCGGCGGCCATCCGGTAAAACCGTTCCCGGTCGTAAGTCCCTTCCACATAGGAAATGGGGTTGGCCGGCTGGAATTTTTCAATCAGCATCTGCTGCTCCTCTGTGCGCTTGGCATACTCCTCCTCGGGATAAATATTCGGATTGTAATAAAATACCGTAATTGCAAAGTACTCGGACAGATATTCCAGCACATAACTGCTGCAGGGGGCGCAGCAGCTATGAAGCAGAAGCCGGGGCACCTGGTTCCCCTCCTGCAGCGTTTTCAATATACGGTCCAGTTCCTTTTGATAGTTTATTTTCTGTACCTGCATCCTTTTTCCTCGCTTTATCATCCAGATCATCTATAACAAGTCCTGGCTTTCGGACACTATTTTATCATATCCTTCCCTGGTTTACAATGGATCCTCCCCTCTGTTCATACGATACAGAACGGTTCATTTCCTCTTTTGCTTTTCCAAAATTGATTTTCAATAATATTTTATTGTTTTTCAATAAATATATATTGATTTTCAATTTCCTGTGTGCTATAATCTGGAAAAAGATCCAGAAAAAGTATGAAAGAAAATACGGGATTTTTCCGTTGTCTGCGAAGCAGATGGATTACAAAACAGGAGGCAGAACGATGTATGGAGAAAAACTGATCCGAATGACGAAGCTGATGTTGGATGGGATGTTTTATTGCGGGATTGCGGTCATTGTGACCCTTCCGCTGTCCCTGCGGTATGCCGGAAGACATTATTCCAGGGCATTTCAGGAGTATTATGTGCTGATGCTGCTGATTTTTGCCGCGGCGGGCGCATGCGGGATCGTGATCGTCGGGGAGCTGAGGAAGATGATGCGCACCGTGGAACAGAAGAATTGTTTTGTATCTGAAAATGTAAAGAGCCTGGAGGTCATGGGGATCACCAGCGCCGTGATTGTGGCGCTGTTCTTTGTAAAGTGCTTCTTCCTGCCCACCCCGGCTACCTTTATCATAGTTCTGACCTTTTTTATAGCCGGGCTGTTCAGCGGGGTATTGTCCTTTGTATTCCGGGAAGCCATCCGTTATAAGGAAGAAAATGACCTGACAATATGAGTCACATACAGGAGGCAGGATCACTATGGGAATCATGATAAATCTGGACGTGATGATGGCAAAGAGGAAGATCGGCGTCACAGAACTGGCCAAGGAGATCGACATTACGATGGCGAACCTTTCTATTTTAAAAAACAACAAAGCCAAAGCCGTGCGCTTCACAACCCTGGATGCCCTCTGCAAGGCGCTCCACTGCCAGCCGGGAGACATTCTGGAATATGTGGAGGATGAAGCATGTGAAGAGGGTGCCAAGAACACAGATGGCTGAAGCACTTATTCCCGCGGAGCAACGAGCCAAGCAGCCATGCTTGCATGGATATTTGGCGACTGCCGCGAGGGTTGCTAAGTGCCAGTGGCACTTGTTCAGCAACGACCGAAACGGAGTGTAGACCAAAGACCCCGCAGCTTGCTGCGCTAGAATTTTGATGCCCCGTCAGCTTGCTGCGGGTTCTTTGACTTTCGATCAGAAGGAGGCAAATCATGGAAAGCTTAAACACCAATCTCGAACAAAATCAGAATCTAAACAGATATGAGGCGGTTCCGGAAGGAAACCCGGAAATCGAAAAGGCGAAAGCCCCGGACAGCCCGCTGCTCCAGAACATGAAAGAGCATTTTTCCTGGTTCGGCGGGACGGCCTGCCTGTACGGGCTGATCTACACATTCTGCCTCTTTGACAATCCGGCAGGCATCACCTTTCCGGCTGCCGCTGCCGCAGTGATCCTGTTCTCTGTCCTTTGGCTTCATAAATCCGGCATCACCTTGAAGCGGGGGCTGATCTTCTATTTTGCGGGAATGATGCTTCTGAGTGTCTCTACCTGCATGACGGCAAACGGCTGGATCCGCCTGTTCAACCGGGCCGGCATCCTGCTCCTGTTCTGCACGGCAATGCTGCATCAGATGTACGAAGACAAGCGCTGGAGCTTTTCTTCCTATCTAAAGCAGCTTCTGTTTTTCGGTGGAACCTGTTTCGCGTCTTTGTTCAAACCATTCGAACATTTGCTGTTCTTTCTTTCCCATTTGAAAGCCCATAGAGCAGAGAAAGCGTCAAAGGATTGCGCACCGGGTTCCGCACAGGAAAAAGAGGCTCCCAAACAGCAGGCTCCGGCCGTGCTCACTGGGATTGCAGTCGCCTCGGCTTTCCTGCTGTGCGTGATGCCGCTGCTGATCGCATCCGACCCGGTATTTGCCAGATACTTCCGAATCGCTGTTTCGATCCCGGATTTCAGTACCGCGATCCGGATATGCTTCTGCTTCCTGTTGGGATCTTTCATGCTCTATGTCTTTTTTGCGGCTTTGTTCCGGCAAAACCTGAAAAGCACGGCGCAGCAGAAAAGCCGCGGGGCAAATGCCCTGACCGGGATCACATTTGCATCCATACTGGCTTTGATCTATGTGATCTATTCCGGAATCCAGATCCTGTTTTTATTCCTGCGCCATGGACTTCCCGACGGAATGACTTACTCCCAGTATGCCCACCAGGGATTCTGGCAGCTTCTGGCGGTGAGCCTGATCAACATTGTGACCGTGATGGCCTGCATCCAGATCTTTGAAAACCACCGCGCCCTGAACCTTCTGCTGCTGGTCATCTCCGTCTGTACGTGCATCATGACATTGTCGGCAGCGTACCGGATGCTGCTCTATGTGGGCGTCTACCATCTCACCTTCCTGCGGGTTCTGGTGCTCTGGTTTCTGGGAGTGCTCACTCTGCTCATGGGCGGCGTGATGGTCAGCATCTTTTGCCGGAAATTTCATCTCTTCCACTATACCGCCGCAGTCGTGACATGCTGCTACATTCCATTTTCCTTTGCAGGGGTGGACGGTCGGATCGCTTCTTATAATCTGGAGCATATGGAGAAAGTCAGCCGGCAGGATGTGAACTACCTCCTGTACGACCTGTCAGAGGACGCGGCGCCCTATGTGGAACAGATGGCGGACATGAGCATCGAAAGGTATGTCCTCACCGATGCAGATTCCTGCTATTACAGGGATCAACCCTATGAATACCAGGAGCAGGAGGATCTGTCGGAATTTGAGACTGTAGGCGAATATCTGGAAACGGAGTTCCAGGCTTATATGGGCGGAATCGTAAACCGTGAAACACCCTCCCTTCGGAAATGGAATTTTTCCGAGGCGCAGGCGCAAAAAGCGGCGGAGAAGTATTTTACAGAGCATTAATACAGCCTGTAATTCCAACCGCACTGCTGGAAATTTTTTTCAAATCGTGTGAAACCTTTTTGCCTCTTCATCTGTCTAATAAGTAAGGCGCCAGATAAAAGGAAACCGAAAAGCCTGCGGCGGCAGGATTCTCGGATACAAAAGAATATGTGCTCCCGGAATGTATGTTTGCCTGAACCTGTGAGTGCATGGAAATAGTGAGGAGGTTTTATTCTTGAAGTTTTTAGTAAAAAGAGCAAAACGACATGACAACAATGCATTTGTGGAATTGATGGAAAGCCAGAAGCTTACCATGTATAAGATTGCAAGAAGCTATCTGCGGTCCGAAGACGATATTGCAGATGCGATCCAGGATACGATCCTGACCTGTTATGAAAAATTGGACAGCCTGGAGAACGAACAGTTTTTCAAAACCTGGCTGATCCGAATCCTGATGAACAAGTGTATTGATATATTAAACGCCGGCCGAAGGGAATGCCCCACGGAACAACTGCCGGAGCAGGGAGGTAGCTGCGTGTCGCTGGAAAATTATGAATTTTATGAGCTGTTAAATTCCCTGGATGAAAAATACCGGCTCATCCTGATCCTGTATTATGTGGAAGGCTTTAAGATCCGTGAGATCGCACAGATACTGGATCTGGAAGAAAATACGGTAAAGACCCGGCTTTCCAGAGGCCGCAGGGAGGCCGCCAAAGAGTACCGGTTTGAACCGCCTGCCAGATATTTGAAGCAGGCCATACGGTAAGCATTCTGCAGAAATAGTGCGTAAGAACAAGACTTTAAGGAAGGGACGCAGATCCACGGGCAAACAAGGCATTTACTTTGAGAATGAGTCATCATAAAACAGGAGGTAACACATGAAGAGAACATATACAGATCAGGAAATGATAAGGATTTTGAAGCAGGAGCTGGTCATTCCCGACAAGGTAGACCAGGGAATGCAGGACGCATACAAAAAACTGGGCATCAAGAGGAGCGGCAAAATTTCCTTTGCCAGAAAGCATAGAATGTGGCATGTGCTGGCAGCGGCGGCCGTCATTGCCGCAGGTTCCTCCATCGTAGTGGTAGCCGCGAATAAGTTTTTATCCGCAAATTTGGTGAAAGAGAAGGATTCTGTGGCATACGAACTTGCCATCGACCGCGGGCAGACCGCCCACAAGATCGAGGTAACCCCCACCTATATCCCCGCCGGCTATGAATTAGGCGCGGAAAATACCCCCTATGCCGGGAAATGGCATAACCAGGAGACCGGGGGAACCCTTGTGATCTCCTCCATGAATGCGGCCGAGCTGGATGAGCAGATCCGTCTGGGAAACGCAAAGCAGCTTACTCATGGAATGAAGGAGAAAAATCTGGTGGAGGAGCTTGAACTCAACGGCACGAAAGCGGCTTTATTTATGCCTGACAGCGCCTTTGTAGACAGCACAGAGGAACGTCTGGATATGATGCTGTTCAACGAGGACGAGGGATACCTTGTCACCATCTACAACAGCAGCCTTCCCAAAGACGAAGTCATGAAAATCGCCAGGGGGCTGGACATCCAGGTTCTGGATTCTACGGTTTCATACAAAACAGATGCAGAAATCAACAGCATACTCGCAGAGCAGGAAGCTTCCCAAAAACAGCTTCAGGCAGAGATGGCGCCGCATGCCCTGGCAGAGAATAATTTCTTTTCCGTAGGCACTGAATTAAAGGTACCGTTTCTCCCGGCAGAGGACGGCACAAAGCCGGAGGATATCCGTTACACGGTGGAGTCCGTCGAGGTGAAGGACCGGCTGCCCGCTTCTGAGTATCCGGCAGAAAATTTTCATGATTATGACGGGGAAATGGCGGCATGGCTCAATGAGGACGGCACCTTAAAGCCCCATGAGCGCTACAAATACACCCTGAATCCTGACGGAAGCGAGTCCGGTGATCCGGTGGTTGAGACCGTCAATTCCAAATTTGTCGTGGTCAATATGAAACTGAAAAACAACAATGAGGTCAACCAGTTCGGCGATGACGTGATGGTATGCCCGCTCATAGAATACCTGACGGTAGACGGCAATGCATATTCCAAGAGTTATACCAAGGAGTACCGGCGCGCAAATGAGGATTATCATCTGCAGATAGACGGATTCCCTGTCTATTTTGACAAGATGTACAATACGGAGGGAACCAAACGCGCAAAAAGCTTCCATTTTGTTCCCATGCAGCCGGGTGAGGAATTGGAGTATACCCTGGTCTACGTGGTAGATGAAGACCGTCTGGACAACGCATTTTTCCATTTCTATTCCGGGTACGGCGGATGGCCGGTTCCGGAAGGCGGAAACGAGTTTGTCTATGTAAAGGTACAGCAGTAGCTGCACGATAAAGCCCCCCTGCCAAAAGTAGAAGCTCTGCTGAGGGCAGGGGGGTTTTTGCAGAGCTTCCCCGGTTGCAGGGATGGATGCAGGAACGTTTCCATGCACGAATCGAACATTTTCTCATAATGTAATATATATCTTATGAATGGAGTGTCTGCATGGAACCAATATTGGAACTTAAAAATATCAATTATGCATACCACAGCCTGGAAGGGGAAACCAAAGCACTGACAGATATCTCGTTTTCCGTGTGCCCCGGGGAGTTCGTCTCCATTGTCGGGCCTTCGGGGTGCGGCAATGCGACGGGCATGCGGCGGCAACAATGGATTCGGCACATGCCCGTCATTTTCCGACACTTATTCTCCTGTTTCTTCGGAAGGCAAAGGGGGGCTTTCATCGTCGGTTTCCGCAGCCCGGCATTCCCGGCCGGTACTCCTGCTGCCGCAGATAAAAATATGCGCCCTCTCACCGTCCCACAGGACCCGGTCCAGTATGATCCGCAGGTACTCCCTTTTTTCCGGGACGGAAAGCGTATGATACAATGCCCGAAAGGAAGAGATCCGGTCTTTCAGAAATTCCAGCTGTTCCTTCCCTCCCCGCATCACCCGGCACGCCTTCTCTGATTCCTGTTTTTCCTGCTCCAGAGCGGTGCATTCTGCATTCAGTTTTCTGACTTCCCCTTCGATCCGACGGATAAACTCCTCATCCCCGCCTGTTCTTGCAAGTACTGAAATCAGATTTCCCACTTCCTTCTTCCGCTTTTGAATCTCCTGCTCCAGAAGGTCTGCGGCGCTTACCTTCTCTTCCTTCGATTCCCGGATCTGTTCCCATGCAGTTTCAAGCATCCGGCCAAAATCGGAATTTTCTTCCGTACAGCGGAGCACTTCTTCGCACACCAGGGCGTCCAGAGTATTTCCCTGGACATTGGACACGGAACACTTTTTCCCGTTGGTCATATCCTTCCACGTACATAAATATGAAAATTTCCGTTCCCCCTGCTCCGTCAGCTGATTTGAAGCATAATTTTTCGGCCGCATCCGATGTCCACAGGAGCAGTAAATCAGCCCCGGCAGCAATGCCGCCTGATTCTGGGGCTTATGCCAACTGTCCCCTCCGGCGCGGTTTCGTTCCAGCAGTTTCTGTACTTTCGCAAACTCCTTTCCCGACACGATGCCCTGGTGCTTTCCCAGCGAAATGATCCATTTTTCCGGCGCATTCTCCTTATTTTTGTATTGGGCGGACGTGGTTTTCGCATAGCTGATCAGTCCGTATCTGCCGTCCGCCTCTTCCGCATCCATGCACACCTGGCACCCCAGGTTCCAGAAATACTCATATGCCTCGCGGTCCGCAGTACAGTATACCGGATTCGTCAGAATGTCTTTGATCGTATTTGTTTTATACTCCTTTCCTCTTTTCGTCAAAATCCCATGGCTCAAAAAATACTTTACAATCCCCACCAGCGACTGCTTCTGCAAATATTCCTGAAAAATAAAACGGACAATTTTTATCTCTTCCTCATCCGTCACCAGGCAAAATGACTTTTTTCTTTTTCCGTTTATGGATACATTTTCTTCCGACTCTGCCCGAAAGCCCAGCGGAGTGTTTCCGCCGAGCCACCTCCCCTTCCTTGCCAGCATGATCATATTGTCCCTTACACGCTCGGCAATCTGCTCCCGCTCCATCTGAGCCAGAACCCCGGCAAAGTAGATCATGGCCTTGCCGATGGGCGTGGATGTGTCAAACTGCTCTTTGATGCTGATAAAGGCCACATCCCATTGATTCAGCATTTCAATCAGATTTGCCAGATCTGCGATATTTCTTCCCAGCCTGTCCAGCTTATAGCAGACAAGATAGTCGCACCGCCCCTTTTTGACAGACTGCATCATACTTTGAAACTGTGGACGGTTGGTATTCCTGCCGGAGTATCCCTCGTCCTCATACTCCACAATTTCAGCCTGATCCGCCCCCTCGATATGGCACTGTATGTATTCCCGGCACATGGCGATCTGATTTTCTATACTTTCCCCTCTGCCTGTCCATTTTGATTTCCTGCTGTAAATGAAAATGACCATACTGGAATCCTCTCCGCAGCATTTCGATGCATGCGCCGCCTGCCCCGCACATAACCGGATCTATGCCGCACAGTACAGCTTTGCTTCACTTGAAACCGCCGCTCCTTAAAAATCCCCGTTCCATTTCTGCTTCAAAATCTTGCAGTTCCTCTTTTGTCAATCTGCACGACTTTATTTCCGCTGTGATTTTTTCAATCCAGAAGTCTTTGACCCGGAAGGAATGGAACATGGCTTCCATATCAGAAGGCGTATGTACGGCAATCCGGATTTTTTGTTTTTTTCTTGCCATAACAACATGCTCTCACGGTCGGGGATCACCATCATCTTATGAGGATTATGCCTGTTTTATTCCTCTCAAACCGGCAGATGTATTTGTTATGGCAGGGAATGATGAGGTAACTTTAGTTTCAAGATAAAGAGCATACTGACATCTTACATCAGGAAGATTCTGAAATGCTGCGAAAATCCATGAATGGCAGATTATAAACCGGAAATACAGATGAGTTCGTGATATTCGCAACAATAGGCCTCATATATAAGACATAAGACGTTTTATAGAGTCTTCATACTGAACAGAATTATATTCTAAGTGTATCTCTAAAGCAGCAGATTCTTTATCCATAAGGTACTGATTTGCAGATTCGGTATCGCATTTCAGAAACGTTCCTGTCATGGGCAGATCCAGCGGGTCTACGTCATAGGTATTGATCATACAGCTTTTTTCGTGTCCCTGCAGATCCCGGGTTACTAAAATTACATGTTCCGGAATACACAGCGCAGAGGGCATATCAATGGTTTCTGTAATCAGCAGACGCAGTATTCCTAAAGTACACTCAGAAACAACCCATTTCTGCCCGCCACGTATCTCGGAACACAGACACAGATAAAGTTTATCATGGTTGTCAACACAGGTGAAGAAAGCAGGTTCCGTCTCAAATTCCAAAAAAATATATTCTAAATATAAATTCCCGATCGTTATAATACGCTCAAAATATAATTCATTTTTCATGCTTATTTACCTCTTTAAAATACTTTTGGGGCTCGGCATTCTCATAAATTTAAGTACATAGTTTGAGTATACCAAAGTTGTGAAGGTAAATCAAATGCCTTCAGCCGCTATTTTACTGGCCGAATGCACTCCCTCTCTTTCTGCAGTATCAAGATCCCGATACCCATATTTTTTCGCTGTATTTTCAAAAGTCTCACGGATAAGATTGCTCCCTGCCTTCTCCTTTTTCTTCACCATCTCCAGATATCGGTTCAACGTCTCCGTTGAATATGTATACAGTTCCCCGCGCAGGTATACAAAGACTGATGTCATCCGTCCATCCTCCGACTCCTGTTCCGGCCGTCCCAAACCTGTAAAATACGGATATTTTTCCCGCACTTTATGATACCATGCCATTTCATATTCTATGATCTGTTCCGCAATTCTCTTTGTCTCTTCTTCAATTACCGGCAGAAAAGGAGCCAGTTCCCTCTCAAAATACTCCGGGGAGGTTTCTTGCATCATGTATGCATATTTCAATTCCACCGGATTGCGTCCCGCCGCTTCTGCCTGCTTTAGATCACGCTCATAGCTTAGCAGTACCTCCTCATCCCATGTTTCGAACTGACTGGACCTCATGATCCGAAACGTCATAAAATCATCCTGGCAGGAAGCCCTTCCACCGATATTGTTTACCTGGCCGAAAAAAATCCATTCTTTGTCAATCAAACGTCCAACTATATCCTGTTTCACATCATTTTGCAGCATACCTCTATTCCACTTTCCCTTTCCCTGGTTTCCTTTCTGATAATATCAAACCCGCTATTGTAAAAATAATTCCGCAGAATCCTGCCGCTGATACCCGTTCTTTCAATATCAGCGCGGCAAATAAAAATGTAACCAGCGGCAGTGCATATAAATAAACGTTTGTTTTGACTACCCCCAGGATTCCTGAAACATGATTCCACACCGCATAGCAAAAAGCAGATGCAAAAATTCCCAGATACAGCAAATTTACTGCAATAAAAATCCAACTGCTTCCAGCAGGGCGGATGGAGCAGTCCACAAATGGAAGTATCGGGAACATGGTGAGCAGTCCGTAAAAGAAAATCCGTCTGGTACAGCAAAGCATATCGTAATTTTTCTTTGCGATTTTCCGAAGGGTAAATGAATAAATCCCCCAGCTTAACGCCGCGCAGCCGACCAGCAGATCTCCCTTTAGTTCCAGAGACATTCCCCGGCCGTTTGTACTGACCAGGACAATTCCCGTCATGGACAGGATAAATCCAATCACAAAATTTCTGTGCAGTTGTTTTTCCTCTGTAAACAAATGTACAAGGACAGCCGTAACCATCGGGGCAGAAGCAATGATCACACTTGCGTTCGTTGCTTTCGTATACTGCAAAGCCATATTTTGAAATACCAGATTGAACGTTATCCCTACACTCCCGCATATAAAAAAGTATAATTCATCCTTTTTGTCCACCAGAACCAGCTTTTGCGGATAGCAGATCCGCAATGTCAAATATGCGATAAGGAACCGCAAAAATAATTGCAGGACCGGTGAAACACTTCCCAACAGGATTTTTGTGGATACCATCGTACCGCCCCATAAAAGTAAACAAAGCCATGCTTCGGCATGCGCAGCCATGGTTCTCTTCATGTCTGATTCCTCTTCTTCCTTTTGTATTCCTACCTCTGATCTACTCCCCCGCCATGATCGGCAGCATCCGAAGCCTGGGTTCTTTGATCTGTTCCGTGATATGCTCTGCGTGAATCTGCATAAAGCAGTCTTCCCCATAAGACCATCCCCCGCGGACAATGGCAGACTTTACCCGAATGCAGAGCCGTTCTATCAACAGCATCTTCGCCGCATAATCATGGATATCGGACAGCCCCATCAGCTTTTTTAATTCCTCCACTTCACTTCCCCAGTCAGCAAATTCTTCCGCTCCCCGGAATGCCCATTTATAAAACGGCATATAGGTTCTTTTCAGCAGATAGATCGCCCCCAGCGCTGCCATAACAAACCGGCTGCAGGAAAGCCCCGCTGTCTCATACATACCGCGGCGTATGCATCTTCCGTAATTATACTGGCCTGCCTGCCCCATCACCGCACACTTTGCCGCCAGTTTTTTCCGGATCACATCCTCCGGATAAAATTCCTGCAGTTTCCGGCGAATCCCTGAGAACTCCCCCAAAGGATCACAAAACAGTTCTCCATTGACCGCCATTGCCAAAAACCTTTCCGGGATACAAAACCATTCCATCTCTGTCTTAGGCGCATCCTCCCTGCCGATCAGCGTACGGTAAAATGACTCAATCGAATGAACGCCTATCCTTTCTCTGCGTCCCGGAGCACAATCCGAAACTTCATATCCTTCAAAATACAACGGCAGCAGTTCATAGGATCGCTGCAGTTTTTCTCCTATCACTGATTCATAGCGTTCCGGAATCCAGATACAAAACCCGGGACCAAAATCATGATCCCGGGAATATTCATCGTCAAATCCAAGGCACTCTGAACCGTGTCCGGCTAAACCGGCCGCGATGATCCCTGTATATTGCCCGTACTCTCTTTCCAGCATCGGCCTTCCATATGTCTCAAAATATCTCCTTGAAAGCTCAAGCCCTTTCATATCTCTGTTCCTTTTCTATTTTTTCTGCTTCCGCCTGATATTGTTCCCCGCACGCAGTCTCCTGCAGCTCCCTGCAGCAGACCGCCAGATTTCTCAGACAGGACGCATACGACAGATTCTTTCCAAAATGGCGCCGGATGAGCGGAAGGGAACTTTCATAACACAACCGCGCCTCTTCCCATTGTCCAGACATAGAAAGCATCTGGCCTTTTGCAGAAAGAAGTACTGCATAGTGCATTGGGTTGGGAGAATCCAGCTTTGAGAATGCCGCTTCCGCCTGTGCAATATGCACCCCTGCTTTTTCAAAATCTCTCTGCGCCGTACAAATCTGTGCGAGAAGTGTATTCGTCACGCCCAGCTCATCTTCATTGTTAATAGTACCGCTGATCGAGGAAAGCGCTGCCTTAGCATTTTCCATCGCCAGGTCATACCGCTTCTCTTTCAGATACAGAGACGCCCTGTTATTCTGCAGTGCCGCCAGCCGATAATCCCGAATATGCTGTTTTTCATAGATCCATGCAGCTTGTTCATATTCAGAGTCTGCCTGTTCGTTCTGCCCGGAGGCCACATATAACGTTGCCAGGTTCATACGGATGGTGGCCTCCTGCTCTGAAACTCTCAGTCCCAGACGGAGCGTGATCTCCAGCGCATTTTTAAATGCTTCAATCCCCTCTTTATATCTCGTCTGGACGCGGAAGAAGCCTCCCAGTTCATTCCACATTGACAGGGCCGAAGGCAGATCCTCTTCTCTGAGCGCCTCCCTGATCCGGAACCGTAAGAATGCCTCTGCCTCCCCATATCTGCCCTCTGCAAACAACCCGTCTAATTCCTCATACACTGTCCCAAGTTCCATCTGTTTCCCTTCTTTTCGTCAGCAGGCCGCATATTCTCTTCATCCCCTCCTCCAAAACGGAACGAGGACAAGCTGCATTCAGCCGTATGTAAGTGTCTGAATTTTGGACGAACATATTTCCTCCTTCTAAAAGCACACCTGCCCCCTGCGCAAAAAGCAGCGGAAGGTCTTCCCCCTTTTCTACATAGGCTCCGATATCTACCCATCCAAGGTATGTGGCATCCGGAATCCGAAATACAGCATCCGGCAAATGCTCAGCCAGATAACCGCGCACAAATTCAAAGTTGGCATCCAGATATTTTCTCAGCTCCATGAGCCAGTCATATCCGCCTTTATATGCGCCAATGGCTCCGGCCAGAGACAGCGGGTTTTCGTCAAAATTGTGCCATTTATGCCAGCATTTCCGGATATCCTCATTGGGGATGATGATATTGGAAAACTGCAGCCCGGCCGTGTTAAAGGTCTTGCTCGGCGCCATGCAGGTAATGATCT
This sequence comes from Schaedlerella arabinosiphila, assembly GCF_003885045.1. Classification (GTDB taxonomy): domain Bacteria; phylum Bacillota; class Clostridia; order Lachnospirales; family Lachnospiraceae; genus Schaedlerella; species Schaedlerella arabinosiphila. The sequence continues at coordinate 2,806,881 of NZ_RHJS01000002.1, forward strand.
GGTCACTGTCCGGATAGAGCTTCGCAAGCGGGATATGGGTACGTCCTGTCCGGATCAGATCGCAATGGATCTCATCGGAAATAATGATCACATGATTTTCAAAACAGATTTCCGCAATTCTGCGCAGCTCCTCCTCCGTCCAGATCCGTCCGGACGGATTATGGGGATTGCAGAGTATAAACAATTTTACCGCCGGGTCCTCTGCTTTTCTTTGGAAATCTTCAAAGTCAATTTCATAATATCCGTCTTTCTTTCGATTGCACAGGTCCGAACACACATACCCCACTCCATTGTGCTCCGCGGCATATTTAAAATACGCATAGGAGGGCGTCATCATCAGCACCTTGTCTTTTGGCCTGCAGATGTATCCTGTCAGTTCATAGAGTGCAGGAATCACACCGTGGGAAGTGTATAAGTCCTTCCGCGGAAATGTCCATCCATAGAGTTTCCTGGTCCAGGATGAAAATGCCTGATAATACTCATCTCCAAAAATCCTGGTATATCCAAAGATCTTCCGGTCCAGCCTTTCCCGGATCGCATCCGTGATACAGTCCGGTGACGCAAACTCCATATCCGCGATCCACATACGGATAAATTCATCATCCGCAAACGGAAATTTCATCGTTTCATCCGCATGAAAAATATACTGTCTGAATCCATCCGTGTTCATGCAGCTTGTGTGTTTCCTGTCAATGATTTCATCAAAGTTATATTTCATCATTTAAGCTCCTTCAATATGATGCGGAAAATGCTCTACTTTTTCAGAGTCATCACCTTCCTGTATAATTGAATAAAATCTTCCTTTGTCGTCATCCTTGGGTTGTTCGGCCGGTCACCGCCCAGCATGGCATCATCGGCAAGGCGTTCCAGGCTGCCCTCTGTTACCCCAAATGACTCCAGCGGCCTGATCGGCATATCCTCCAGCAGCTCATATACGCACCGTACCCCTGTCTTTGCAGCCTCCCGCACGGACATGCCGCAGGTATCTTCACCGAAAAATCCGGCAATATCCGCATAACGCTCCGGCCATGCCCCCATATTAAATTCCATGACAACCGGCAGGCACAAGGCATTTGCCACACCATGAGGCACCTGGTATTGAGCGCCCAGAGGATGCGCCATACAGTGCGAGATCCCCAGGCTTGCGCTGGTAAACGCATAGCCCGCCAGCATGGCGCCCATCATCATATCATATCTTGCATCCCGGTCAATATCCCCCCGATACACCGCAGGACGGATCGCATGTGCAATCAGCCGGATCGCCTGCATGGCCAATGCATCCGAGATCGGCTCCGTACAGCGGGACGTGTACGCTTCAATGGCGTGTGTCAGGGCGTCCATCCCGGTCGCCGCGGTAACGCCTGCCGGAAGTGAATAGGTCAGCTCCGGGTCGCAGATTGCCAGAGCCGGCATGATTCCGGTCCCGCCGATGGGCATTTTCCACGCCCGCTGCCGGTCTGCGATCACCGCAAACGGCGTACATTCGCTTCCGGTCCCTGCTGCCGTAGGAATCGCCACAATCGGAAGGGGAGCCTTCGTGAATTTATCGCAGCCCTGGTAATCCCTGATGCTGCCCCCATTGGCAACAAGGATCGCAGCAGCTTTCGCCGGGTCCATGGAGCTGCCTCCTCCAAGTCCGATCAATACATCGGAATCCTGGGCAAGGCCGGCAATCCTTTCAACGGTTTCTACAGAAGAATCCGGTTCACACTTGTCATACACATCCAGCGCGATCCCGGCTTCCCTGACCGACTGTATGATACGCTCTGCAATCCCGAATTTCACAAGCCCCTGGTCAGTGACAAGAGTCGCCTTTTTCACTCCCAGTTTTTTTAATTCCTCCCCGGTCCTGACAGATGCACCGTTTCCAAAAAGGACCGCGCCTGAAGGCGCCCACGAAAAAACAGACTTTTTATCTTTGAATACGCTGTAATCCAGCGGTAGCTGCGCTACTGGTCGAAACATATGAAAAACCTCCTTCTTATGAAAAAATCTGCCGATATACGGTTCTGCAAAACAGCTCTCCTCCTTCTATCGGCAGACTTTCTTTTACTTAAGCTTCAATGCCTTCATTTTTATCCTTTGATTTCACCATAATATATCTTGCTACGATCACAACAAAAACGATTGCTCCTGAGTAACCGCAATATGTCATGATAAATCCAAGCAGTTGCTGATACGGCACAAAAAGACATACAAAATATGTAACCACACCAAATCCAACCACTGCAAATTTGTAGTTTCTTGACTTGTCATCTTTGATAAAAAAGCTGACTGTATTCCAAAGGGACGGACAGATCGTAGAATAAATCGCCAAAATAATAATCACTGCAAACAACGTACCTACAGATCCCATAATGTCCGAAGCCAATGCCAGATTCGGAATCGCGACAGTGGATGCTTCTTCAATATTTCCAAGATGGTTCAGCCCCATCAGCACGGAAACCGTGGAGATAAAAAACGCACCTGTGAAAAGAACCAGTTTAAAAGGCGCAAACTTATATTCACGATTCTGATGTGCCATAGTGGCAACAAAATTCGAAACCAGCAAAAGCGAGCATCCGCCGAAGGACAGCCCCGCCGTCAGCCAGTGGTTTGTTCCCCTCGTAATCGAAACCGCGCCGCTGTCTAAAAGTGCCATTCCCTCCGGAATCCGCGGGAAGAATGTGAATGCGGAAATCAGTCCAACGATCAAGGTAAAGCACACAATGACCGGCCCGATAAAGCCAATGATATCTACAACACGGTTCAGACCAAAGATTGCGGTTGCCACCGATGCCGCGACCATGATCGCAATCGCGGCCGGCATTGCCAGGCCCCACTGCTGGTTAAATGTAGACGCTCCGCCTGAGCACATGAATATATAGCAGCATGCAACAAACAGCCATGCGAATATTTCAAACAGCTTCCCCCAGATTTTTCCTGCGTAAAACGTGGTAACCTCTTTCAGATCCGTAAGTCCCCTGGTGCGCCCCGCATAAGCGTAGGCAACATATGTGGCATACATCATGATAAAGTTGATCAGGCCTACTCCGACCGCCATATAGCCGTAACCCGAAAAGTATTGGATCGTCTCCTGCCCGGACGCGAATCCGGAACCGATCAGGAACGCCAGAAGCGCTCCCGCCAGTTTAAAAAATGTCATTCCGCTCATATTCTTTTTTTCCATGAAAACCCTCCTTCAATTTATCTAATCTGTATTCCTCGCCTGATTCCTCTCTTTGATAACTTCCTTCCCAAGCCTTTTCTAACTTCTGCGGTCAGCAGCAGCTTGTATGCTCTGTTCGTCCGATGATATTTTCCTGAACCCTCGGGTCTAACTCCACGAAGAACGCGGAATATCCTGCCACACGTACCATCAGGTTCTTATAATTTTCCGGATGCTCCTGCGCGTCACGCAAGGTTTTCGTATCCACCACATTGATCTGCACATGCTGTCCCCCGGCTTCACAGTAACCCTTTACAAATGCTTCCAGCATCTCAAGTCCCTTTTCCCCCTTTGCAACTGCCGGGTCAAACTTATGATTCACCAGAACTCCCTTCGGAACCATCACCGTATCCATCTTTCCAATGGAATTGCCAACCGCGGTAGGGCCGTTCCGATCCATGCCGTTCGATGGAGAAGCATTATTGGCAAGGGGCTCTCCGTCCTTTCGTCCGTCCGGCGTCGCTCCTACAACACGTCCCTGCCAGATGTTGTATGTCTGGTTCAGAAGGATCAGCTCGTACTGTCCGAATCTGGAATCCTGATGCGCCCGGTTTTCCTCCGCGCAGAAGGTCACTACCTGGCGGCAGTAGTCGTCAACCAGATCTTCGTCATTTCCAAAATGGACATATTTATTCAGCAGCATCTGGTGCCATTCTTCATGATCCTCGTAATTGTGATCCAGAATGTCCGTCAGTTCCGGAAGCGTCAAAAGCTTCTGACGGAATACGACCTGGTCGATCGCCGCCAGGGAATCCGCCGCATTCGCGACGCCGCTGATGAACGTACCGGTACTGCTGTATTTGGCACCGTTCTTTTGGAGGATACGTCCCTTTTCGATGCATCCGTCCACCAGGGTTGATGCAAAGACCGTGGGGCAGATCTGGGAATGCAGCGCGGAGCAGATGCCGTATGCCTGCAGATGGTAATCAATGATATATGCAAGCTGTTCCCTGTATGCCTTCATAAACCGCTCCATGCTGTCCATCTCTTCCATGGCGCCGGTCTTCGGTCCGAACTGACGGCCGGTTTTCGGGTCAACCCCGTTGTGCATGGTCAGCTCCAGCACCTTTAAGATATTGATAAATCCGGCTACCGGACGGAAGTCTGTTTTTCCCGGTACCTGCGCCTCTACACAGCCTTCGATGGCATAATCCCGTGCCTCCCGGATGTCGTTGCAGCCATTGGCTAATACACGCGGGATATTGATATCGTCATTAAAGAATGCCGGCTGTCCAAGACCTTTTTGGGTCAGTTTCAACGCCCTCTTAAAAGTCTCCTCGTCGATTTTCTTATTGTAGCGGAAAGAGATTGCCGGCTGTGTCGTCTGTGCCCCGTCCGCAGCTTCCAGGAACAGATAGGTCAGACGGTTGCATGCATTTTTACCTTCCGAATTGATACCTCCGATGGTAATGTTTGTCCACATGGGGAACCCTGCATATGCCTCTGCCTCAATGTGGTCACGCAGTTCAAAAATCTCCGTCCACTTGATCAGCATGCACTCGATCATCTCTACAATCTCATCCTCTGTGGCCACTCCGTTGTCCATATCGTGCTGGAAATATGGATACATAAACTGGTCAAAACGGCCTACAGAATGGTTATGTCCTGCATTTTCAATCTGATAGATCAGATGGATGAACCAGAAAAACTGCATTGCCTCATAAAAGGTTCTCGGCGGCAGCTCGGGTACGCGTTCACAGGTTTCTGCAATACGCAGCAGCTCCCCTTTCCGTTTTTCATCCTGTTCCTCTGCCGCCATTTCACGCGCCAGGTCCGCATACCGATGGGCAAATTTGACTGCGGCATTTAATGTGATAAGCATCCCCTCCCAGGTGTCCTTCTGCTCCTGCGTGACAAAATCATAATGCTCAATGTGATCCAGCTTGTCCTGAATCTCTTCCATCATCCTGCGGAAACCTTTTTCAAAAATCACGCCGTACTGCGGCATATGGCTTGCGGTGGAAACGATACGGGAACCGATGGTGATCAGCCCGTCCAGAGAAGCCTGCTTCATGTCCTCCGGGAGACGGCTGTCGATCACCTCGCGGAATCCATGCCCCTTCCACTCTGTACAGATTTTAATCAGCTCCTCTTTGTCTTCCGGCTTCACCCAGCACATATTGTCTGTAGAACGGGTATCAAACGTATCAATATCCTCCAAAATCCAGTTCGCGCCCCACTCCGGATACGCCGGTACCGAACGGTACCTCTCCCCATGGTCCCCCACGAAAATAGACTCAGGATTGATAAAAATGGTCATCCGTTCCAGCAGATACTCCAAAAGATGTGCCTTTCTGGACACCGGAGATTCCACGGACGGAATGCGGTAAAATTCCGTGACTAATCTCGCCCTTTCCACGGAAATAGACGGATGCGTGTTGCGAAGCCGTGCTTTCAGAAATTCAACCTTCTTGCTGCTCATAGTATTGCCTCCTTTTGTTTTTTATAAACCCCCCCTGATTCAGCGGGATGTTTTCCATAGTTCTTCTACTCATCAGCGCTGTTTTCACTGTTGTAAAAACATTTTTTCCCGACCGGAAGAAGAATTTCATTCGCCGTATCTACCAGATGCCGCATATGAACTATATCCGGTTCCTCTACATCATCCAACTGATACTGCCTGTCCAAAATCTTGTATTTGTTGATTCCCAGCTTGTGATAAGCCAAAAGCTCATATCGCCTGATACTTCCATGCAACGTGATAAATTCCGCCGTAGCCCGGATGTTTTCATCGGAATCGTTCCAGCCGGGAACCACAGGTGTGCGTACGCAGATTTCATTGCCGTGTTCGCTGATCCTCTTTAGGTTTTCCAAAATATGTACATTGGATTGCCCCGTAATCTTCTGATGCATCTTCTCGTCCATATGCTTGATATCAAAATAAATAAAATCAATGTAATCCAGGCAGGGTGCGAATCTTTCATAATTGCCGCATCCGCATGTCTCAATCGCTACATGGATCTTATACTCTCTGCACTTCTTGCAGACCGCCAGTAAAAATTCAGGCTGCATCAGCGCCTCGCCTCCGGAAAAGGTAACCCCTCCTTTGGAATGCTCAAAATAAAAACGGTCCTGATAAATACGGCGGAACAAGCCCTCCACTGTATATTCCTTTCCAAACTGTTTCCTTGCCTCCGTGGGACATAATTGGGCGCACAGGCCGCATGCATTACACTTGGAACGGTCATATTGCATGGCCCCTTTGTCGTCTAGCCGGACCGCGCCTGCCGGACATTTTTTCAGGCAGAACCCGCAGCCCATACAGTTCACCGGATTCAAAGAGATCTCCGGTGCAAAAGAAATTCCTTCTGGATTGGCGCACCACAGGCAGCGCAGTCCGCATCCTTTGAAAAATACGGTCGTCCGCATCCCCCTTCCGTCCCTGATGGAGCATTTTTGAATATTAAAAATTCTTCCGGTCAGCTCACTCATGTTGTCCCTCCTGGATTAATAATTTATTATCAAATCTTCATTTCCCGCTCATTTGTTTCTTTTGATCGGCACAATCAAATCTCTTAATTTTCTGATTATTTTATATTTGATTTTGAATTGCCTGTTATTAGTTAAAGCATATCAGCAAATGCGCAAATCGTCTAACAAATAAAATTCATAGGAATATTAATCATCCTCATACATAATTCTGATAAAAAAATATTATTATATATATAAAGCCAGAGGCACAAATGAAACAGACAACGCTGGTGCGCTGACGGATGATCCTGCAGCCAGTCCACCAGAATTAAAGGAGGAGCTTATGGATACTGTAAAATACGAAATTTTTCTCAAAGTCCTGGAATGCCGTAATTTTTCAAAAGCCGCGGAAGAACTCGGCTATACGCAGTCCGCTGTCAGCCATTCTGTCTCTAACCTTGAAAAATCCTTTGGATTTAAACTGCTGAATCGGGAAAACAATAACATCAGCCTTACCAGGGCCGGAATTGATATCCTTCCTTATATCCGCAATATCGTAGACGCCCAGAATGCGTTGGACTTCAGTCTCGCCTCCTATCACGATCCAGGGACCGGTACGCTCTGCATCGCCACAATTCCAAGCCTGGCCATCCATTATTTTCCAAAACTGCTGTCTGCGTTTAAGGAGCAGTACCCACAAATACATATTGTTGTAATTGATGGAAATTACGAAGAAATAGAAGAAATGCTGGCTGGCGGAAGGGTTGATTTCGGGATCACTTCCATTACGCCGTCCCTTCCCTTCAAGACGATTGAATTTTTTCGGGAAGACCTGTGCGCCATCCTGTCCTGCAAGCATCCGCTCGCCCGCAAAGAAACGGTTTCTCTGCGCGATCTGGAGACTGATTCTTTTATCATGCCCGGGGAGGGGCCGAATCATCAGGTAGGGCAGCTCATTCAGAAATATCATTTAAACTACAATATCGTCTATTCTGTTTCCGACGATAATCTGACGGTCTCCATGGTCGCGCAAAATCTGGGAGTCAGTATTCTTCCTGAAATGTCCTTTAAAGATTATCTGAACCTTCCGATCACTTCCAGAAAGATTGCGGAAGAGCCTTTCCGGGATCTCGGAATCATCTATAATGACATCAATTCGGTTTCACCGATCAGTAAAACTTTTATTAAATTTACTCAAAATTATTTTCTTGCTCATCGGAAAGACGGACAGACTTAGGGAACATTCGAAGCTAGTGCATGAAAGGATCTATATCAAATCGGGAGGTTTTTCTAAATGGACGAAATCATGGATTATTACAAAAGACTGGTTCCTTTTCTGGGAACCGCACTCGGAGAGCACTGCGAAGTCGCACTTTTGGACTGCAGGCTCCAGAAGATTGTCGCGATCACCAACGGCCATATCAGCGGGCGCAGTATCGGCGCGCCTATGACAGATCTGGCAGAACGCATGATTAAAAATGAAGAATGGAAGCACCGGGATTTTATCGCAAATTATTCCGGATATACAAGGGATCAGAAGCTGCTGAAGTCATCCACATATTTTATCAAATCCCGCAGCACCTTGTTCGGTATGCTCTGTATCAATATGGATACGACCTGCTTTCAGCTTATCAGCGACACGGCTCTGCTGTTGGGCGGACTCGTCCGCGGCAGTGCGAGGCTCGAAGGCAGCAGCGGTTCAAACAGCGAAACCTTTCAGGACAACGCAGCAAACACAATCAATCAGGTACTCCACAGTCTCTATAAGGAAAAGGTACCGGAGCATTTCACGAGAGATGACCGGATCTTGATTCTCTCCATGCTCCAGGAGAAAAAATTGTTTTTAGTGAAGGGGGCTGTCCATCGGATCGCTGAAATCCTCAACTGCAGCGTCCCCACCGTATATCGGGAACTGGCCCAATTAAAAGAAAGGCAATAGGGTTTCTCCGTCTCTGTGCAGGCTGCTTACATAAAAGTTGCCGCTGCCGCCCCATCGGCAAATCTACCCTGCTGTCCATTATCTGCGGCCTCATCGCCCCGGAGGACGGACAGGTAAATCTGAACGGGAAGGCGCTCCGGGACAGCACCACCAACATCGGATATATGCTGCAGCATGACCACCTTTTCGAGTGGCGGACGGTTTATCACAATGTCCTTTTAGGGCTGGAGATCCGGCATATGCTCACCGACCGTTCCCGGGAGTATGCCCATGAGCTTCTGGAGCTGTACGGGCTGAAGCAATTTGAAAACGCAAAGCCCTCCGAGCTCTCCGGCGGAATGCGCCAGCGGGCGGCGCTCATTCGAACCCTGGTATTGGACCCGGATATCCTGCTCCTGGATGAACCCTTTTCCGCCCTGGATTACCAGACCCGGCTGTCGGTCTGCGACGACATCGGCCAGATACTCCGGGATGCACATAAGACCGCAGTCCTTGTGACCCACGACCTTTCCGAGGCGGTCAGCATGGCAGACCGGGTCATCATACTGACCGCCCGGCCGGCCGCCGTAGCCAAAGTCGTTCCCATCACATTCGAACTGGAAGAGGACACTCCCATGAACCGGCGGAATGCGCCGGAATTTAAGCATTATTTCAATATCATCTGGAAGGAGCTGAATACCAATGCCTGATCTCTCTACCGGACAGAAAAACTTCCTGCACGGCAGGAAAAGACACCGGCGTATTGTGTGCATCTCACGTACCGCGATCCTGCTGTGTTTTCTTTTTTTGTGGGAATTATCCGCCCATGCCGGAATCATTGATTCCTTTATTTTCAGCAGTCCCTCGCATGTCGCCGTCTGTTTTTGGGAAATGGTGACGGACAGAAGTATTTTCCTGCATCTTTGGACCACGCTCTATGAGACCATTGCCAGCTTCCTGCTGACCACCGCCGTCAGTATCCTCACCGCTGTACTGCTCTGGTGCAGCAGCGGGCTATCAGAGGTTCTGGACCCTTATCTGGTGGTGCTCAACAGCCTTCCCAAGTCCGCCCTCGCCCCGCTTCTGATCGTATGGCTGGGCGCCACCCAGACCACCATCATCGCAGCCGGAATGTCTGTGGCGATCTTCGGAAGCATCCTGAACCTGTATACCAGCTTTACCGGCGTGGATCTGGAAAAGATCAAGCTGATCTACACGCTGCGCGGGAACAAGTGGCATGCTCTTACCAAGGTCGTCCTTCCCAGCTCGATCCCTGCCATCATCAGCAATATGAAGGTCAATATCGGACTCTGCCTGGTGGGGGTCGTGATCGGGGAATTTCTGGCGGCGCGGAGCGGGCTGGGATATCTGATTATTTATTCCAGTCAGGTATTTAAGATGGATTGGCTGCTGATGAGCATCATCCTCCTCTGCATCATGGCAATGCTTTTGTACTCCCTGATCAACCTGCTGGAAACATGGTGCCGGCGGCGTTACTGATCCCGCTGCCCAAGATGCAAAAACAAATACAGAGCAGTTCCCAGCAGCTTTTTCAAAGAAGCCGATATTCAAAACAGCGTGGAAGAGGCAGCCTTTCTGCCAGCGGCATACGCAAAAACAGGAGATGCATTTCGCACCTCCTGCCTACATAACGCGCCTTTGAAGCTTCTCCGGCGCTTTCAATCACCATACAAGCATGTCTGCCCGGCCCGCAGCTTCGCAGGAATCATGCGTATTCTGCGCCGGTTTCTTACTGGGCCTGCATGGACAGCGCCATTTCCTTGGTGCTGATCTCCTCTCCGGAGTCAACACTGACATATTTGATAAATCCGACTTCATCCTCGAAGCAGAGCTCTGCCGCTTCTATATCGTCGAAGATCAGCCCGGCAATCCGGACCTCCTGGCCGCTCTCGTTGGAAATGCTGAATTCATAGGTGGTTCTGAGCATCTTCCCGGTGCCGGTCCCCTGACCCTCTGCCTGGGACGGCGCGTAATAGAGACAGACCGTCTCATCCTGTTCCACCTTCATATCCGCGTCCATCAAATTGTCAGGAAACGCTTCATCCGTGGAAGCCTTCACCGTAAACCCTGTGATCGCTTCACCTGTATGATTGGTGAGCATGATCTTATGGGCATCGGCAGACTCGGTTCCGATGACCTTCTGCCCGGCCTCTGTCTCAGCCTCGTCCGGCTTTGCATCTTCCGCCTGCGCATCCTCTTCTGAGCCGTCCTTTTCCTCATTCGGCTCTTTCTCGTTCTCCTCTTCGTCTTCGGATTCCCCGGAAGCCTCCGTGTTTGCCTTGTCCTGTTTCTCAGCGCCTTCCTTCTTAGAGCAGCCCAGGATCAGGCATGCCGCCCCGATGACCAGAAGCCCTGTTATGATCGCACGTTTCATAAATCATCCTTTACCTTTTTTCAAACTATTTCCGATATGCATAGGGAGCCGTTGCATAGGTTGTCATATAAAATCCGTAGCCGGGATATTCATACTGGGATTCCGGATCGCAGATATAAGTTGCGCCGTTCATATAAATCTCAACCCAGGCATGGGGTCCCCATCCGCCGGAGTACAGCGGCACGGAACCGCTGATCATGGTTGCGCTGTATCCAAGCTGACGCGCCATTGCCGCGAACGCCGCCGCATAACAGTAGCAGTCCCCTCTTCTCTGTTCCAGTCCGTAGATGGCATACCACTCTTCCTGTGAATAGCCCGCTTCCGGCTGCAGAGGGATGGGCAGCGTCTGGTAGGAAATGTTGTTGACTACCCAGTTGTAACAGGTACGCAGCTTTGTCCCTGAATCCATGGAACCATTGGTAATGCTTCCGATCACTGCATTGGCATCTCCTGCCACTCTCGTCTGCACGGCGAAATCCAGCGTATAGCTGACTCTGATATTCGCCGTGGTGCCGCAGACACAGCTCATGGCCCCGCCGTTGGCTGTAACATACACATGGATATTGTAATTACCTGAATTATAGTTGTGATTCGCCACATTGGCCGTCACCGCATAAGTGCCGTTGCTCTGAAGCTGGGCGGTATACCACCGGATGTCGCTCTGATCCGCCGCATGCCATACCGGCACCTGAACCGTCTGTACGCCCCCCGGAGCGCTGACATTGGAAATGAAAATGTCAAATGTTCCTGTATTTTCATTTATATTCGCAACCTGTACATTTGCAGACAGATTGTTTTCCACATAAAACGTAGCTGCTCTGAGCATCTGTACGGAGCCGTTCGAAAGCACGGCATAGGCATGGACATTGTAGTTCCCCGCCTGTCCGTGGTTGCTGATGGGAACCGTACAGGAAAAGCTGCCGTCCGTATAGGGGGTAGCCTGATACCACACCAGGTCGTCCTGTCCGCCCTGTTCCGCCCACACCGCAAACTGGACACCGCTCAATCCCGGAATACTGGCGCCGTACAGGTCGATCTGATAAGACGACCCACCGCCCCGTTCTGCCACTGTCAGATTGCCGTTGGATACACTGAAACCGGAACTCACGTCCTGAGTCGTGCTCCCTACAAAGGTCAGGGTCCCGTTATTCTCAAGGACATACGCGTGAACCTGGTATCTGCCTGTATGGTATCCATGGTTGGCCGCCGAAACCTCTGCCATAAAGCTTCCGTCTGACATCCGATCGGCAATGTACCACTGAATGTCGCTCTGGTCCGCAGAGCACCATACCGGGATCTGTACCTGACTGACCCCGGAAGCCGCCTGGACTCCCTGAACCCAGACCTGGAAGCTGCCTCCTGAAGCGCTGTAATTTGCCGCGGTTACATTTCTTGCGTATGCCTCATAAGAGGGCTGCTGCATCTCTGCCACCTGGAATCCGGTGTCCCCCATCATATACAGGTAACCATCCGTGCTCTCCACATAGGCATGCACCGTGTAGCTTCCCGTCTCTCCGTGATTGCTCACCGGCACATCGCAGAGATAGCTTCCGTCCATCATCTCATCGGCCCGATACCATTTAAGGTCGTTCTGGCCGCCCTGGTCTCCCCACACCGCGAAAAGTGTCTGGTACACGTTGGGTATTTCCGACTGGTTCATTGCAATCCGGAAGATCCTCTGAGTCCCGTCAACGTCCGATGCGCTCAGGGAGAAATTCGCCGCGGAAGCTTTCATTGGAATGCATACGCACAGCAGCATCCAAAAAAGCACAGGGAAAAATCTCCTCCATTTTCTGTTCATTTCCTCACTCCTTTTATATTGTATTCGATTTCCCCTATTAACTATTTTCAGCTGTGCGGTTGCGATTCAACAGGTTATTTGCATGCAGTTTATTGCAGTGCAAATGACCTGTTGAATCAGCAACCCACCGCACAGATGGAACTATTTTTCTATATCGGTTACTGCAGACCTTTCATTTCCCCTCCGTACATCTAAGATCTGCATTCCGCCTTCTATTAAAAATAGCACTATCCGTGGAAATTGTCAAGATTTGCCGCTTTCCCGGCAGCTCCGAAAAAATTCCTGTAATCCCAGATTCTAATATGATATAAAATATCTTAAGCGGGCACGAATATGATTTTTAAAATCTGATATTTGGAACAAAGATGAAATACAATAGCTTACGAGGTGATAAAGAAGATGTATGAAGATTTTTTTGCCGATCGGATGGCCTCACTGCGAATGAAAAGGAGTGTGTCTGCACGTGAAATGAGCCTTACCATCGGTCAGAACGAAAGCTATATCAATCGCATTGAGAACAGGCAGACTTTCCCGTCCATGCAGGCTTTCTTTTATATATGTGAATATTTTCAGATCACTCCAAAAGACTTTTTTGACTCCGAAAATCCAAATCCTGCCAAAATCAACGACATCGTCAATATACTTTATACGCTGGACGATGACCAGCTTGATATTATATTTAATGTCGCAAATGGCTTGTCACACAGGAAGAGGGAACACATACGATAATCGAATACCGTGTATACAGAAAACCTGCCGCCGGCAGGTTTTCTGTATTGCCAAGAACTCTTCTTCCCATTATTTTTGTGATTCCGCATTGTCCGGAAGCTCTGCCGGAACCGCAAATTCCATTTTTGTGTCCTTTTTTACGGTATCCCCCATCAGATCCTCTATATATTGGAAATACCCGTCCTGCCCTCTTGCCTTTAACCACATCTCCACTGACTTTTCCAGCCGCAGCAGGCACTTAACCGGCTCCTCAAAATAGGATTCCATGGCATCAGCCGAACCAAACCGCTCCTCCCCCAGCGCATGTTTGATTTCTTCATTTGTAAACGGGTCGAAGCTCATCAGAAGGCCGCGGGCCATTGCCTTGTTTTCCTCGGACAAAAAAGCGTCCATGTCGTATGTGGTATCTGTCAGATAGCCGTCGATCGTCAGAAGGCAGATATGGATGGCCTCCACCGCGCGCCTGCTGTCTCTTTTTTTATCCTCACGATGCAGCTTTAAGAGGTTGGATTCCATGCAGAACAAAGTCAAGGTATGTGCGTCCTCCTCCCCCCGCCTGATGGAACCGAATTTCTGTGCCATCCTGCCGCTGATCCTGTCAAAATCATATCTTTTTATCTTCTTTTCCATTGTATACCGCTCCTTCTTTTCGAATGCATTTTCATACTGTGTTTTTTTCAACAGACAGTGTAACATTTTCCCGGGTTCGAATCAAGTAATTTCGTTACGGTTTGCACGGAATCCGGCTTATGCGTTACTGCTTACCCCTTCATCTGGTATAACCAGTAATGTTTATACTTTCGTGTAATTTCATAACCGGATTTGACATTCTGCCGTGGATGATTTATGATGATAGAAAATTGCGCGAAAGCACAGGCTGCAAATCAAGGTGCGCCTGAAAGCGCAAATCGAATTACAGGAGAATCATGTCATGAAATTAATCGTGGATTTAAAAGAGAACAGTTATCCGATCTATATTGAAAACAGAATCTTGAAACATGCGGCAGACTATATTTCCCAGGTATTTACCGGGAAGCGGATCATGATCCTGTCCGATGACCAGGTCTATCCGCTGTACGGCCATGGCTTAAAAGAGTCCCTCTCCTCCTATGAGTGCCATACCCTGGTGCTGCCCCACGGGGAGCAGACCAAGAGTTTCCAGACGCTGCCGCTGATCTATTCCGCCATGCTGGAGGCCAAAATCTCCCGCAGTGATCTGGTCATTGCCCTGGGCGGCGGGGTCATCGGCGACCTTGCGGGATTTGCGGCATCCAGCTTCCTGCGGGGCGTCAGGCTGGTACAGATCCCCACCTCCCTGCTGGCGCAGGTGGATTCTTCCGTAGGCGGGAAGACCGCCGTAGACCTGCCCCAGGGCAAAAACCTGGTGGGCGCGTTCTACCATCCCAGGCTGGTGCTGATCGACCCGGATGTACTGGACACCCTGCCCCGGCGCTTCATCCATGACGGCATGGGGGAAGTCATCAAATACGGCTGCATCAAAGATCCGCTCCTCTTCCATACCCTGAAGAAGCATGGTTCCTTTGAGAACCTCAAAGGGCAGCTTGCGTCTGTCATCTGCCGCTGTGTAGATATCAAACGGGCGGTGGTGGAAGCAGACCAGTTTGATACCGGCGAGCGGATGCTGCTCAACTTCGGGCATACCCTTGCCCACACCATCGAACAGTACTTTCATTACGGACGTGAAAGCCACGGGGAAGCGGTTGCCATAGGCATGTACCAGATCACGAAGCTTGCCGAAGAAAAGGGGCTGACTCCTGCCGGCTGTGCCGAATCCATCCGGGAGGTGCTGGAAGCTTACGGACTGCCCTGTGAATGCGGCGTCTCTCTTTCTGACCTGACTGCCGCCATCACGCTGGACAAAAAGAACCTGAACAACCGGCTCAATGTTGTCCTGCTGCATGAGATCGGGGACAGCTATGTCTATCCGACGGATGCGGGATTTTTTGAAGGGGAGTTTTTGGTGTAGATCTTGCGGCAAAAATATTGACAAACGCCCTTTTTCACTTTAAAGTATAGAAGTACGGTTCATTTACATTCCACTTCCCGGCCTTGCTTTGGCTTTTGTCCGCCGGACATGCCGGGTCTGCCGTATAGATGCATGAAAAAAGGAGTTCAAGATTATGAAACAGATCACAGGCCACACCGGATTGACCGGGCTGTTGGGAAGCCCGGTTGCACACAGCATCTCTCCGATGATGCACAATGAAGCCTTTGAACAGCTCGGGCTGGATTATGTCTACCTGGCCTTCGACGTCGGGACAGACCGGCTGGAAACTGCTGTGGAAGGGCTGCGCGCCCTGAATGTCCGGGGCTTCAACCTGACTATGCCGGACAAGAACCTGATGTGTACGCTCTGCGACAAATTGTCCCCTGCCGCTGAGATCTCCGGCGCGGTCAACACCGTTGTCAATGATGGGGGCGTATTTACCGGATATACCACCGACGGGATCGGATACATGCAGGCAGCCAAAGATGCCGGGCATGACCTGATCGGGAAGAAAATGACTCTGATGGGGGCAGGCGGGGCCGCCACCGCCATCCTGGTTCAGGCCGCGCTGGACGGGCTTTCCGAGATTTCCGTATTCAGCATCCGGGATGCCTTTTTCCCCCGTGCCGAAAAAATCGTCGGGCAGTTAAATGAGCGTACCAAATGCCGGGTCCGCCTCTTTGATTTTGACGATGAATCCATTCTGCGCAGGGAGATTGGGGAGAGCTGCATCCTGACCAACGGAACCTCTGTGGGCATGGCGCCGAACACAGACCGCTCTGTCATCACGAACCCTTCCATGTTCCATCAGGATCTGGTGGTATCCGACGTCATTTACAATCCAAAGGAAACACTGCTCCTTCGTACCGCCCGTGAGGCCGGATGCAGGACCTTCAACGGGCTGTATATGCTGATGTACCAGGGGGCAGAGGCATTCCGCCTGTGGACCGGGCAGGAGATGCCGATTCCGCTGATCAAGGAGAAGTATTTTTCCTAGAAATACCTAGGCAGACATGGTTGCTGCCGGCGCGGCCGTCCGGAAATCTCAACATACTTTTCTCCTCCCCGGAATACAATAAATTGAAAAATAAATTCAGGGGATCTCTATGAATACTAGTAATGAACATGCCGATGATCTGAAAAGCAAAGCATTGTTTCTTTACATCGGAAAGCTGTTTCTCTTCTTTGCGGCCGCTTTCCTTGCAGGACATTTTGCCGCCCGGCTGCAGGAGCATTTCACACAGGGGGGCGTACAGGAAACCGTTTCCGGAAACCATGTGATCGAATCTTCCGAAGGGAACTGGGGACTCAGCTTTCAGGAGGAGGGCCAGCCGCCCGTGGCCAACGCCAGCGCGGAGGAATTGAAAAAATACAATGCCTATTATGCGGATGTCACCGGGGAGAAGGTTCTCTATCTGACCTTTGATGCCGGGTTTGAAAACGGGAATACTCCGGCCATACTGGACGCACTGAAAAAACACAGCGCCCCGGCCGCATTTTTTGTGGTGGGAACCTATGTCACGTCCAACCAGGAGCTGATCCAGAGGATGCTCGCGGAAGGGCACACGGTCGGAAACCATACATATCACCATCCCGACATGTCCCAGATCGCGTCAAAGGAAGCATTTCAGAAGGAGCTGCAGGATGTGGAGAAGGTCTACAAGGAGACTACCGGACAAGACATGGTAAAATTCTACCGCCCGCCTCAGGGAAAATACAGCGTGAGCAACCTGCAGATGGCAAAGGAGCTTGGATATCAGACGTTTTTCTGGAGCCTGGCCTATGTGGACTGGTACGAAAATGACCAGCCCACAAAGGAGGAAGCTTTTGATAAGCTGCTTGGGCGGATTCATCCGGGAGCCATCGTCCTGCTCCACAGCACGTCAAAAACCAACGCCGGGATTCTGGATGAGCTTCTCACCAAATGGGAAGAAATGGGATATACCTTCCGTTCACTGGACCAGATTGCTTCGTGACACAAAAAGAAGCCGGCATGGCAGGATTCTCCGCCTGAGGCTGGCCGCATAAGAAATTTCCTGTTAGGTAAAAAAACTGCCGGCAGCTTAATAGCATGCCGGCAGTTTTCTGCCTTTTTTTCTTTTTTTCACTTCCACCCGCTCCGTCTTCGGCGTTTCCTCCTGGGAAACTCCTGCGAACCGTTTCATATCATGCTTCATGATATAGAAATACATCCCGATCAGCAGCGCGCCTGCGCTCACCCAGGCCGCAGGACCCGCGAAGCAGACCCCGGCATAGCTTCTCTGGCTGGAAGCGATCCAGGAAGTGATCCCTCTTGCGGCCAGCTCTACGATCCCTGCCGTCATAGGCAGAAGTCCGTATCCCATCCCCTGAATGCCGTTCCGGTAGATATTCACCACCGCCAGCGGGATGAAGAAAATCCCGGTACATCTCAGGTAGGTGCCCACCAGCCCCAGAACTTCCGTCACGTTCTCGGACAGGAACAGGTAGGTCATATATTTTCCGCCGGTCAGAATCCATGCTCCCACCGCTACGGAGTAAACTGCAGAGATCAGCGTCGCCGCCTTAAATCCCTGGCGAATCCTCTGCACCTTGCCTGCACCCATGTTCTGCGCGCAGTATGTGGCCATGGTAGTTCCCAGTGCCACATACGCCTGGGTCACCACCTGCTCAATCTTGCTCGCCGCCGTAAATGCCGCTACCGCCGTGGAGCCCAGCAGATTCAATGAGGTCTGAACCATCATGGTCCCCACCGCCGTAATCGAATACTGCAGAGCCATCGGAAAGCCCACCCCGAGCTGCATCTTCAGCAGGGAAGCCCTTGGCCTAAAGTCCTCCTTTTCCATACGCAGCAAGGGAACCTTCTTTACGATATAAAGGAGACAGAGCACTCCCGATACCCCCTGGGCCGCCACCGTGGCATAGGCCGCTCCGGCCGCTCCCAGATTGAAGCCCACGATCAAAAGCAGATCCAGCCCGATGTTCAAAATCGCGGACAGAATCAGGAAGTACAGCGGGATCTTGCTGTTTCCAAGGGCACGCAGCACGCAGGCCAGAAGGTTATACAGCATCTGGGCAAAGATCCCCGCGCAGATGATCATGATATACGCATAGGCATCCGCGAATATATCGGAGGGTGTCTGCATGAATCTCAGCAGCGGCTTCATAAATGCCATGCTCAGTATGGTCAGCACCACCGAAACCAGTCCGGAAAGAATTGCCGCACCGCCTACGGTCTGCCGCATTGCCTTCATGTCACCGGCGCCGAACTTCTGAGCCGTCAGCACCGTAAAGCCTGCGGTCATGCCCAGAACAAAGCCGATGATCAGGAACATGATCGTACCCGTGCTGCCCACTGCCGCCAGGGCTTTCGTCCCTACGAATTTTCCTACAATAATCGTATCAGCCATATTATAAAACTGCTGAAACACATTTCCAATGAAGATCGGAAATGTAAAATTTAAAATGGTTTTTGCCGGATTTCCGGTTGTCATGTCCTGCTGCAATGTTTTCATCATTCATCCTCCTTTTCATATAATGCGCAGACGTCTTCTGTTTTCCATCAGAGAACCTGCGCACCCTTTTTTTACTGACTCGAACAGTCGGCATGCCTCCTGTTCTGACTTTCAAAAAGTGCATGGGTTCTATTATATGAAAGAAGGACTCTATATTCAATAAGGAAAACTCACAAAAATGCAGAACTTTTCAAACCTAAATCTGAAAAAATCACCATAGCAGGACAGCGGCTAAACTATTTTCTGTACGCCAGCGCGTTCCAGCGCAGCTCATTTTTTAACTGCCGGATGGTGGTGTCCTTGTCGATGTAAACCGCCTCAATTCCCATGGCTTCCGCCCAGTCTCCCATCTGCTCTGCCGTCAGGTCGAAGGAGAATGCGGTGTGGTGGGCGCCGCCTGCCAGTATCCATGCCTCTGCCCCGGTCTTAAGATCCGGCTTAGGCGTCCAGAATGCGGTTGCCACCGGAAGCTTGGGCATGGGCTTCTCCACCTTCTTGCAGTCCACCTCGTTGATGATGAGCCGGAAACGCTCGCCCAGGTCGATCAGAGACGCGGCAATCCCCGGTCCGGTTTTGGATGTAAATACCAGACGCGCCGGATCCTCCCGGTTTCCCATGGACAGCGGCTGTTCCTTGATGCTGATGGGGCCCTCCGCGATGCTCGGGCAGACCTCCAGCATGTGCGCCTGCAGGATTCCTTCTTTTCCGGGAACCAGGTTGTAGGTATAGTCTTCCATAAAGGAGGTGCCCTTCGCGTCCTTCATGCCCTGGGTCATGATCTTCATGATGCGCACCATGGCCGCGGTCTTCCAGTCCCCTTCTCCGCCGAAGCCGTAGCCCTTTTCCATAAGGCGCTGGATCGCCAGCCCCGGAAGCTGCTTCAAGCTGCCCAGATCCCCGAAATGGGTGACAATGGCCTGATAGTTCTTTTCTTTGAGAAAACGCTCGAACCCAATCTCGATCTCCGCCTGCACCGCCGCATGCTTACGAAATTCTTTTTCGTCCCGGCCCTCCAGGAGGATCTCATATTTGCTGTAATATTCTTCCACCAGGGCATCCACGTCCGCCCTGGACACGGCATGAACCGCCTCCGCGATCTCATTCACCGGATAGGCGTCCACTTCCCAGCCGAAGCGGATCTGCGCCTCCACCTTGTCCCCCTCGGTGACCGCCACGTTGCGCATGTTATCCGCGATCCGCATCACCCGCACATGGCTGCTCTCAACCACGCCTATGGCCGTGCGCATCCAGGAACCGATCTTCTTCTGGACGTCTTCATCGTCCCAGAAGCCCACTACCACCTTGCGCTCCACGCCCAGACGGCTGAATATATGGCCGTACTCCCGGTCTCCGTGGGCAGACTGGTTTTCATTCATAAAGTCCATGTCAATGGAGTCGTAGGGGATCTCCTGGTTAAACTGGGTGTGCAGGTGAAGCAGAGGCTTGCGGTACTCCTGCAGCCCCAGAATCCAGGATTTTGCCGGGGAAAAGGTATGCATCCAGGTGATGACCCCGGCGCAGTTTTCATCTGTGTTGGCCTCGTTGAAGGTTCTTCGGATCAGCTCATTTGTAATCAGGGTCGGCTTCCAGACTACCTCATAGGGCAGCCTGCCCGAAGCATTGAGTGCCTCCACAATGATGCGGGAATGCTCCGCCACATGGGCAAGGCATTCGTCCCCGTAAAGATCCTGTGATCCGGTGCAAAACCAAAATTGATATGCTTTTTGTTCCATGATAACTCTGTCCTCCTGAATTATGATTCTACGCTCTGTCCGTAATAGGCATTGGCGCCATGTTTACGGTAATAATGCTTGTCCTGCAGTTCCTGGGGTGCCGGGGCGATCTCCGGGTTGAGGTGTTCGCAGCGGAACGCCATCTTCGCCACCTCCTCCAGCACCACCGCATTGTGGACGGCCTCATGGGCGTCCTTTCCCCAGGTAAATGGCCCGTGGTTCTTGCAGAGTACGGCGGGAACCGCCAGATAATCCTTGTTCCTGCGCTGAAATTCCTCGGCAATGAGAATCCCGGTATTCCGCTCGTAAGCCTCCTCGATCTCTTCCTTTGTCAGGCTGCGGGCGCAGGGAACCTCCCCGTAAATATAATCCGCATGGGTCGTTCCGTAACAGGGAATATCCCTGCCAGCCTGTGCCCAGCTTGTGGCCCAGGAGGAATGGGTATGTACGATCCCGCCCACCTTCGGAAACCGCTTGTAAAGGATCTGATGTGTAGGGGTATCGGAGGAAGGATTGTATTTTCCCTCCACTTTATTTCCCTCCAGGTCTACCACCACCATGTCCTCCGGCTCCAGACGACCGTATTCCACGCCGCTGGGCTTAATGACAAACAGCCCCGATTCCCGGTCAATGGCGCTGACATTCCCCCAGGTAAATGTGACAAGCCCGTATCTCGGCAGAAGCATGTTCGCTTCATACACCTGCTCTTTTAATTGTTCCAGCATTTTGTAATCTCTCCCTTTCTGTTCTTTTTTTCCTGTCAGCGCAGGCTCTCAACCGCCGCGCGCTCAATCGGAAGTCCGGCCTTATAGCGTACCATAAACTCCTCGAATCCGGCTGTATCTTTTGCATCCGGTGAAATGCTTTCGCCCTCTTCCCCGTGGAAGACCTTCTGTGCCAGATATTCTGCAAGGGTCTCGTCCCCTTCCTTATTCTTCATATAGGAAGCCAGAAGGGCCATGCCCCATGCCCCGCCTTCTCCGGCCGTCTCCATCACGAACACCGGGGTATCAATGGACGCTGCCATGACCCGCTGCCCTACGCCTTTTGTCTTGAACAGCCCCCCGTGTCCCAGCATTTTGTCAAGCTGCACATGCTCTTCCTTTGTCAGGATGTCCATCCCCGTCTTCAAAGCCCCCAGGGAAGTAAAGAGATGTACCCGCATAAAATTGGAAAGCTGGAATTTGCTGTCCGGCCTGCGCACAAACAGGGGCCGCCCCTCTTCGAACCCGGTAATGTGCTCCCCGGAAAAATAGTTGTACGCCAAAAGTCCTCCGCAGTCCGGATCTCCTTCCAGTGCCTTGTTATAAAGGGTTCCGAACAATGTATTCATATCCACCTTTGTGCCGAAGGCTTCCAGACATTCTTTAAACAGGTTCACCCAGGCATTCAGGTCTGAAGTGCAGTTGTTGCAGTGAACCATTGCCACCGGGTCCCCGGTCGGCGTGGTCACCATGTCGATCTCCTCATAGGGCCTGGACAGAGCCTTTTCCAGAACCGCCATGGCAAAGACACTGGTTCCGGCGGAAACATTTCCGGTGCGCACCGCCACACTGTTGGTAGCCGCCATTCCGGTTCCGGCATCCCCCTCCGGCGGGCACAGCGGGATTCCTGCCGACAGTTCCCCGCTGGGGTCAAGCAGCCGTGCCCCTTCTTCTGTGAGTGTTCCGGCTTGCTCGCCTGCCACCAGCACCTTGGGAAGCAGTTCACGGATCTTCCATGAAAATCCCCGGTCCGCTACCAATTCGTCAAACTGCTCCAGCATCCCTGCGTCGAAATCTTTTGCGTCGGAATCAATGGGGAACATACCGGCCGCCTCCCCGATTCCGATCACCTTTTCCCCGGTCAGCTTCCAGTGGATGTAGCCCGCCAGCGTGGTCAGGAAACGCACATCCTTCACGTGCTCTTCCCCGTTGAGAACTGCCTGGTACAGATGGGCGATGCTCCATCTCTGGGGGATGTGGAAACGGAAAACCTCTGAAAGCTGTTCCGAAGCCTGTCCGGTGATGGTATTTCTCCAGGTTCTGAAAGGCGCAAGCTGTTCCCCATTCTCGTCAAAGGGAAGATAGCCGTGCATCATGCCGCTGAACCCGATGCTTCCCACCGTAGTCAGGGACACATCGTACCGGCTTTTCACGTCCTCTTTTAATTGTCCGTAACAGTCCTTTAAGCCTGCCCAGACCTCCTCCATGGAATAGGTCCAGATATTGTCCTCATAGTGGTTTTCCCAGTCATGCCCTCCCGAAGCGATGGGCGCGTTCTCCGTATCCACCAGGACGGCCTTGATCCGCGTGGAACCAAATTCAATCCCCAGTACTGTCTGGCCCGAGCGAATGGCTTCTGCTGTTTTCATTTTGTCCATAATTCAAAGACTCCTTTCTTTTGAACGCAAATTACTTCTGTTATATTTAGTATACTGTAAAACGGGTAAGATTGAAAGAAAATAGTTATCCAGTTATGGACATTTATTAATCTTTGGGATAAAATAGTAAGAAATGTGTGAAAAAAGGTTTTTTTATGTTAGCGAATTTTGAAAAAAGAAATTACGAAGGAAAAGAACGGGTGTGGACCGGCCGTTACCGGAACCTCCACAACCTCCCCCACTGGCATCTGGAAAGCGAATTGATCTACATAGAGAAGGGAAACGTCACTGTCTCCGACAACCACCGCAGATACACTCTGGATTCCGGGGACGCGGTCTTTCTGGGCAGCGGGGAGATCCATTACATCAAAAGCGGGGAGGACAGCATCGTGGAAATGGCTCTCTTTGACTCTGCCCTCATCCAGGACCTGCTGGGCCGGTATCAGCTCTGCCAGGCCAAGCTTACGCATCCCTATCCCATTTTGGAATGCCTGGCCGAAATCCGCGGGGAACTGGCGCAGCGCCGGCCTTTTTTTGAACTTCAGTGCTGTGAATCCATTGTCTCCCTGATGATCCGGATCTTCCGCGGGGAAGATCTGGAGGAAAGGGCCGCGGCCGGAGAAGGGTCTTCCATCTCCCACTACAAACGTCTGCTGGATGAGATCGAACAAAAATACAGCCGCATCACATTTTCTGAGGCGGCTGCGTTTATGGGGCTTTCAGAGCCCTATTTCTCAAAATTTTTCCGGAAGATTTCCGGCATGACCTTTTCCCAGTATCTAAACTCCGTAAAATTGAAGCACGCGGTGGAACTGCTCCAGGATAAGAATGCGGATTTCTCCATCACCGAGATCTCGGTCCGGTGCGGATTTGACACGATCAGGCATTTTAACCGGGTTTTCAAACAGCTTACGGGCATGTCGCCCCGGCAGCTTCCCCCGGATTACGTCTTAGACGACCGGCCCATCCGCACCATCCAGGATGCGTTCAATCCGACTCTGCAAAATTCCGAGCTGCTTTGACCGCTTTTTTAAAAGTCGATCCGAATCTCCTGCTTCTCGATCTTGTGGCGCTGGACGTATCCGGTCAGGATCATGGTCAGCGCCCCGTCTCCGGTTACGTTGCAGGCAGTTCCGAAGCTGTCCTGCAGGGCAAAGATGGTCAGCATCAGCGCCGTCCCTGTCTCGTCAAATCCCAGCACTCCCGTGATCAGTCCCAGGGAAGCCATCACGGTTCCCCCCGGCACTCCCGGCGCGCCGATGGCAAATACACCCAGCAGCAGGCAGAACAGGAGCATGGTTCCTGCCGGCGGGATCGTTCCATACAGGATCTTGGATACCGTCATCACGAAGAATACTTCCGTCAATACGGAACCGCAGAGATGGATATTCGCAAACAGCGGGATTCCGAAGTCTACCATGTCATCCCGAAGCGTGGGCTCGGATTTTTTCGCGCAGTTCAGGGCAACGGCCAGCGTGGCCGCGGAGGACATGGTTCCCACCGCCGTGATATAGGCCGGCCCGTAATTGCGGATCACATGGAATGGATTTTTCCCGGAATAGATCCCGCCTGCCGCATAGAGCACCGCCATCCAGATGAAATGTCCCGCCATGACAATGAGCACCACCTTGATGAATACCGGAAGCTGCTTTGTGATGGTTCCTTCATAGGACAGGGCGCAGAAGGTAAATGCGATAAAGACCGGCAGCAGCGGAATGACCACCCGCTTTACCACTTCCAGTACAATCTTCTGGAACTCATCCAGGATACGCGTGGTGGCGGACGCCTTTGTCCAGGTGGCGGCAAGCCCTACCAGCACGGAAAAGACCAGCGCGCTCATGACCGGCATGATCTGGGGGATATCCAGTTGAAATACCACCTCCGGAAGCTCTTTGAGCCCTTCCACATCGGACGCGATGGAAAGATGCGGAATCAGCCCGTACCCGGCCCCCATGGACAGAAACGCCGCCAGTATGGACGAAACATATGCGCAGACAACCGCCACGCCCAGAATCCGGGACGCGTTGTTTCCCAGCTTTGTGATCGACGGGGCGATAAATCCGATCACGATCAGCGGAACGCAGAATGTGATCAGCTGACCTAATATATACTTGATGGTTACGACCACGTTCATCACGGTCACATTTGCAAACTGACCGATGATGATTCCTGCCGCGACTCCTAACAGAAGCCTGAACGGCAGACTTTTTAAAATATTCTTCATGTAATGACCTCCCTCTTGCAGCCAACCTGCCTTCTTTTATACTATGCAGTATTCCTCAAAAGTGTGATTTTCTGCATGCAATCATAAAAAGGGTGCGCGGGCCGCATAAGCGAAATGTTTCCTGTAAAGTAAGAAAAATCCGCAGTCTTACGAACAACTGCGGATTTTCACAGAGCCTGCAAGCTCAATTTATCTGATATAATGACTGTCAAAGAAAACTGACAGGCAATCCTGCTTTTTCTGCACGGATTGTTTGGGTATTACATTCCTGCCTGTGCCGCTACCTCTGCCGCAAAGTCATCCACTTTCTTCTCCAGACCTTCGCCTGTCTCGAAACGGATAAACTTCGTTACTGTGACATTTGCATTGTTTTCCTTTGCAACCTTGTCAACATATTTTGCAACAGTCAGGTCGCTGTCCTGAACATATACCTGGTCTAACAGGCAGATCTCTTTCAGTTCCTTGTTCAGACGGCCGATGATCATCTTCTCGATGATATTCTCCGGCTTCTCCGGGTTCTCTTTCTTTGCCTGTGCAAGAAGGATCTCTTTCTCATGATCCATGTATTCCTGGGATACTTCCGCGCGGGAAACATACTTCGGATACATAGCCGCAACCTGCATTGCCACATTCTTAAGGCATGTCCGGATCTCGTCGTTGACTACGTCTGTGTCAGCCATAACCAGAACGCCGATCCGTCCGCCGCCGTGGATATAGGAAACCACACAGCCGTCTGTCTGAACCTTCTCAAATCTTCTGATATTCAGGTTCTCTCCGATCACTGCGATCTTCTCTACCAGCGCTTCCTTCACGGTCTTGCTGCCGTCTTCCTTCCACGCCTCTGCCAGGAACGCGTCGATGTCCGCTGCGTCTGTCTCTGCCGCCTGAGCCGCTACCGCCTCTACAAATGCCTGGAAATCCGCATTTTTAGCAACGAAATCGGTCTCGGAATTGACTTCTACGATTGCCGCAACCTTGTCATCCTTCACAACCGTGCGGACGATTCCTTCCGCAGCAATTCTTCCGGCCTTCTTCTCAGCCTTTGCCTGTCCGTTCTTTCTCAGGTATTCGATTGCAGCGTCAATGTCTCCGTTTGTCTCCGTAAGAGCCTTTTTGCAGTCCATCATGCCTGCGCCTGTTATCTCTCTTAACTCTTTCACCAAGCCTGCTGTAATTGCCATGATTCTTTTCCTCCATCTATATATAGTACAGACAGGATTCTCCCTATCTGTCCGGTTCCGATCTTACTTTATTCTGTTACTATTCACAGTAACTTTATTCTTCTACAGCCTCATCCGCTGCTTCTTCCGCTTCATCATAATATTCCTCAGCGGCTCCCTGATTCGCCTCGATCACTGCGTCCGCCATCTTGGATACGATCAGCTTCACTGCACGGATCGCATCGTCGTTGCCCGGAATCACATAATCCAGTTCTTCCGGATCACAGTTGGTATCACAGATTCCGATCAGCGGAATGCCCAGTGTATGTGCTTCCTGAACGCAGATTCTCTCCTTCTTCGGGTCTACGATAAAGATCGCGTCCGGAACTCTCTTCATCTCCTTGATACCGCCCAGGTTCTTCTCCAGCTTCGTCCATTCTTTCTTCAGCTCGATGACTTCCTTCTTCGGCAGTACGTCAAAGGTTCCGTCCTCTTCCATCTTCTCGATATCTTTCAGTCTCTGGATACGGCTCTGGATTGTCTTGAAGTTGGTCAGCATACCGCCCAGCCATCTCTCATTTACATAGAACATACCGCAGCGCTCTGCTTCTGTACGGATCGCATCCTGCGCCTGCTTCTTGGTTCCTACGAACAGGACTGTACCGCCCTCTGCCACGATGTCAGCTACAGCCTGGTAAGCCTCGTCCACCATGCCCACGGACTTCTGCAGGTCGATGATGTAGATGCCGTTCCTCTCCGTATAGATGTACGGAGCCATCTTAGGATTCCATCTTCTTGTCTGATGTCCAAAATGAACACCTGCCTCTAAAAGCTGCTTCATTGAAATAACGCTCATGTTTCTTTCCTCCATTGGTTTTAATCTTCCGTATGCTTCTCATTTTCCAAAACCGTCCTGCTCTCACAGACTTAGGCACCTGCGGAAAACCCGGCATACGTGTTTTTTGCAACGTTAGTAGTATAGCACAGAAACCCCGTCCGCGCAAGGATTTTTCCAGCAGGATTTCAAAAGAGTTTGACCCGCTTTTGCTGCAAAAAGAATCCCTGACTGTATATGCAGAACAGGGATTCCTTTTCTTTTGTACTTCTTTTGTACTTTATAATTCTTATGTACTTATATAATTCCTTTGTACTTTTATGGTTCTATTGTACTTAATGATTCTTTTGTATCTTATAAACTTCTTTTGTATCTATATGATGAAATTTTCTTTAGTACCGCACATAGATCATGCCAGCCTGTACAGGACCGACAACAACGCCTACGCCTTCTGTCGCCGCATGAATCATCTGGCCTCCACCGATGTAGATCCCGCAGTGTCCTGCGTTGACACATACATCACCAGGCTGCGGATCTGAAACCTTCGGCCACGCAAGGAACGTATATGTAGTTCCCAGACGGGAATAGCTGCCTGTCAGACAATAGCTTACAAAACCGGAACAGTCAAATGCTCCCGGGGAACAAGCCCCCCATACATATTCTGCATTGCCCACCCAGCCGTATGCACGGTCTACGATAGAATTGCCTGTAAACACATCATAGCTTGGTTCCGGAGTGGTGGTCGTTGTATCTTCTACAACCGGTGTATCCGTGGTATTCTCCTGATTCTCTTCTCCTGGTGTGTTCTCACCCTCACCTGTTGTATTGGTGTCCGTATGATCTGCTGCCGGAGTATCCGGTGTTGTCTGTGTCGTTGTCGGCTGTGAAGCCGGTGTCTGTGCCGCACGGGCCGCTGCACGTGCTCTCTCTGCTTCTGCCGCACGGGCTGCAGCCGCTGCTTCCTCTGCCGCACGGATACGTGCCGCTTCTGCTTCCTGGGCAGCGATCTGGATCATCTCATCCAGATTCTCAACCTCCGCGCGCTTGGATTCGATTGTAGTAGAGAGTTCGCTGGACTGCACCTGATACTCTGCTTCTATATTCTTCAGGGTAACGGTCTCCTCTTCCAGAGTAACTTTCAGATCTTCTACTTCTGAAACTGTCTGCGCATACTCCTGAAGCTTCTCCCTGTCGTAAGTATGTACTTTTTCTACGTATTCACCCTGCTTGAGCGCTTCTGCCATGCTTCCGGAAGTTATAACACGCTCCAGCGCGGTACTGTCACCTTCTTCATACATGTACTTGATACGCAGCTTCATATCTTCGTACTGCTGCTGCTTCTTCTCCTCAGCAACCGCCAGATCCTGCTGCGCCTGCACTAACTCCTGACCTTTGACGATCAACTGCCCCTCCAGTTCATTCATCTTGATCATCAGTGTATTTAACTGCGTCTGTAAATCATTTACTTCACCTTCAACTGCTGCTTTCTGATTCTCCAGATTTGCCTGCTTCTCCTCTTCAGGCGAAGCATTGGCAGGAAATGCCGGAGTGACAACCATGGAACAAGCCAACGCGATTGCCAGCAACAGACTGCGTACTCTTTTAAATTTCATCTTGTCACCTTTCCTTATTAATATTTAATTATTTATATGTCCCCACATATAAATATCATTATACAACATCAATCATCCTTTTTCAATCTTTTTTAAAAAATTTTGACAGAATGATTCCAATGACATTATCAATTTTTAATGATACAGTCGTATTATAAAGTATATCCGGAGAAT
The DNA here is from genome assembly GCF_003885045.1 of Schaedlerella arabinosiphila. Taxonomy (GTDB): domain Bacteria; phylum Bacillota; class Clostridia; order Lachnospirales; family Lachnospiraceae; genus Schaedlerella; species Schaedlerella arabinosiphila. Next base: position 2,835,946 of record NZ_RHJS01000002.1, read on the forward strand.
TTGCAATACCCTTTTAACATTTTTGTAATATTTTGTTCCTACAGTAAAGAAAAAAGTTGACAAGGTCTCATTATTGATACCTGCCAACTTTATACACAGTACCTGAAGCACCCATAGTACGCGGCCTCTAATCCATGCCCTCCGCTACGCTCCCCTCCGCCAGCCGCAATGCCGTAATCACCGGCACGATCAGGATTCCGCAGAAAAAATTGCTGACGCCGTGTATGAAATCAAAGGGCAGCCCCGCTATGATCCAGGATACCATCCCCTGAAAACTCACGGGTTTTCGACAGTTTCAAGTATGAAAAATTGTTCTAAAGCCTTATTGTAGGCGTATTTTTTTGTCAAATTTTTCTTATTTTTATGTTGTATGTGCTGTATGTTTGTGATATAATGTTTTTGAGGTGATGTTCTTATGAAGCTTTACTTTGATAAACGTCTCAAGGATCCTACCTATTACGCACAGCAGGGAATCCGAAATGGGAAAAAAACTACCACTCGAAATGTCAAAAACTTCGGGAAGCATTCTGAACTTCTCAAAATAACAGATGATCCGGAAGCATATGTCAGAGAAGAAATCAGAAAAATGAATGAAGAGTACCGCGTTGGTAAAGTCACTTTTAATCTGACTGCCGATTTTAACGAAAAGGTGAAATCTACAGAGCTTGAAGCCTCTTCCTCCAACTGGGTCAACATCGGATATTTCTTTCTTCAGAATATTATGAAACATCTCAGCCTTAAAGAATTCTTTCGCCAGAAAACGGACACCCGGAGAGTTACATATGACTGTTTTACAATCTCACGTTTCCTTACCTACGCGAGAATCCTGGATCCCAGCTCTAAGCTTGCCACCTGGAACCGCCGGGATTCCTACTACGAGCAGCCGGATTTCGATTACCAGCACATCCTCCGGTTTATGGATCTTTTAGAAAATAATTATGACGATTACCTGATGTGGCTTTTTAAGTATAGCAATTCGATCGTCAAACGTGATACTTCTGTCCTTTATTATGACTGTACGAATTTCTACTTCGAGTGCGAACAGCCCGACGAAGATATCGTGGATGAAGTGACCGGTGAGGTGATCCATGGATTGAGAAAATATGGCCTGAGCAAAGAACACCGCCCGAACCCGATTGTAGAGATGGGACTTTTCATGGACAGCAGGGGCATTCCCATCACCATGTGCCTCCATTCCGGTAATACCAGTGAACAGCTTACGGCAATCCCTTTAGAAAAAGAAGTCCTTAAAATGATAGATGGTTCCAAATTCATTTATTGTGCGGATGCCGGCCTGGGTTCCTATAACATCCGCAAATTTAACAGTATGGGGGGCCGGGCCTTTATTGTGACCCAGTCCATCAAAAAACTTAGTAATGCACTCAAACAAGCGGTATTCAATGACTGCGATTACCGGCTGCTGTCCAACGACACCTTGATAAAAATAGAAGATATGAAGGGCTTTGACAGACACAAGAAAGAAAACCTGAAACTATATAATGATTTCGCGTATAAGGTAGTCCTTGCAGATAAGGTCATTGATCTTGGGCTGTACGAAGAAAAAATATTAAAAAATGGCAAAGTCAAACGCGTGAAAGCAACCGGCACTCTCAAACAGCGCCTGATCATAACGTTTTCAAGAAAAATGATGGAATATCAGAGAACTGTACGTGACCGCCAAATCGAACGTGCACGAAAGCTGTTAGAGAAAAAAGATCCGGAAGAAATAAAAAAAGGGCCAAATGATGTAAAACGATTTTTGAAGCGGGTCGCTCATACAAAATCTGGCGAAAACGCAACCATTGAATATGTTCTCGACGAATCGAAGATTGCAGAAGAAGAGAAATATGACGGATATTATGCCGCAGCAACAAACCTTTGTGACCCGGCCAAGGAAATTCTGGCAGTTTCACACAAGAGATATCAGATAGAGGATTGTTTCAGGATCATGAAAACGAATTTCACCGGAAGACCTGTAAACCATCGATTGCCGAATCGTATCAGGGCGCACTTTCTGATATGCTATACGGCATTGCTGGTATATCGCTTGCTTGAGGCCAGGCTGGATGATCAGGGGACACATGTCACTCCGGAGAATCTGATCACCACATTGAAAAACATGAATGTAACGAATATACATGATGTCGAGTATATGGCACTCTACAATGGCAGCAAAGCACTTGATGCACTGAACCAATTAACATCTTTAGATTTGGATAGACTTCATTACAAACCAACGGAACTGAATAAAAAAATAAAAAAAATTTTAGGATAGCGATTACATACAACATTTTTTGCCAAAGAAAACTCCGGCAATCCCAGTATTTATAAGGATTATCGGAGTTTTTAAATTTTCAAAGTGTCGAAAACGGGGTATTATAAAGTATATCCGGAGAATTTGCAATACCCTTTTAACATTTTTGTAATATTTTGTTCCTACAGTAAAGAAAAAAGTTGACAAGGTCTCATTATTGATACCTGCCAACTTTATACACAGTACCTGAAGCACCCATAGTACGCGGCCTCTAATCCATGCCCTCCGCTACGCTCCCCTCCGCCAGCCGCAATGCCGTAATCACCGGCACGATCAGGATTCCGCAGAAAAAATTGCTGACGCCGTGTATGAAATCAAAGGGCAGCCCCGCTATGATCCAGGATACCATCCCCTGAAAACTCATCCCAAACAGAAGCGCCTGTGCCGGCGCGTACAGCGTCCCGAACAGGAAACCGTGGCCGGCGCATACCGCCATATATACGAGAGCGCGGATTTTTTTCGGCAGATGCTTTGGAAGGAGCATGACCGCGCCCCAGAGCACGGTCCACACATAGAGGTACGGAACCCACCAGACCGCAAAACCGCTGAAAATCCCGTTTAAAATTACATATATATAGATAGGATACAATGCCTTTTTTCGATAGACTACCGTAAAGGCGATGGTAAATACGCCCAGCAGGTGGATGTTGGGCGCTACCTCCATCAGGAGCTTGGACGCGTACATCACCGCGCCCAGCATCGCAAATATGGTAATTTCCCTTGTTGTCGGCTTCACGTTTATTCCACCTTAAAAGCGTAGGCGTCTCCTTCCGTAATCTTCGTGGAATCCACACCTTCCGCCGCGTATTCTCCGTTGACATAAAATGCCCAGTAAACGCCGTCCTTGTCATAGTCCGCCGTAATGCCGTTGACTGTCTTGACAAACAGGCCGTACTCCCCTTCTTCGCCTTCGATCAGTCCCACATCCTGCAGCGCTTCCCCGACGGTTTCTTTGTCCGTATGGATCTCAAACAGGGTTTCCTCCCCTTCCTGGTTCACTACGGTGAAGGGAAACTGTGTCTCGCCCTCTCCCAGTACATTGCCCTCGGTATCTGCCTGGTCATCGTCCGCGGCCTCACTGTCCGTTTCATTCGGATTTTCGTTCTTCGCCCCATCCGAATCTTCACCCTTTGGTTCGTCCAAATTCCCGTTTTCTGCATCCGATTCCGTCTGCTGCTCCGCGGCAGAGCCACCCTTTGACTGATTTTCCTTGCCGCCATTACAACCCACTGCAGACAGTGCCATAGCCACAATCAGCACGATGCAAAGGAAGAATGACCATTGTTTTCTCATGCATTTCTTTCGCATAACTTCAATTCTCCTTTAATTTGTATTTCCTCCGTCAGCCGGCGCCCGCGGCTTTATATTGCGTGAGGATCGTCCTGTCCGGATATTTCGACTCGGCATGGCTGCAAAAGGGCTGCCGCAGATTCTAAAGCTTCTGTGCCTTCGCACAGTTTATGCTGCGGCAGTTCCTGACCGGCCTTCTCAGATTGATGATTCGCCTGCCGAAAGAGCTCTTTTCCCTTTCCGGCTCCTGTTCGAATCACAGATTCCAATGGCTTTTCCCTGAATTGTGGCGTTCAGGTATGTATAGCGGCACATCCTTTTTCCGGAAAATGCATTCCCAAAAACGTGCCTGTATATCAGGTCAGCAGTCTGTATTTCGCTGCGGCCCGCTGTCTGTCTGGCGGGCCGGGGCTGTTTTATGCCTCACGGCGACGGGCTCGTACAGGATTTGCACCTGTTTCCCCGGGCAGTCCTTTACTATCATAAGCGTTTGCCGAACTTCCGTCAAGTGAGAAAAACAGGACTAACGAAAAGGAACTTATATGCCATTTCTCGTCAGCCCTGTTTTCATAAAATTTCAGCTTTACTTCACTGCACCGACAGATTCGTATACCCCATCAAGCTCAAGTCCACTTCCCGGGCGGCCTCTCTCCCTTCCCTTATGGCCCACACGACAAGAGACTGCCCCCGGTGCATGTCCCCGGCAGCAAACACATTTTTCACATTGGTCTGGTATTCCCCCGGAGCGGTCTTCACGTTGGTCCGGCCATCCTGCTCCACGCCGAATGCCTTGGCCACATAGCTTTCACCGCCCAGAAATCCGGCCGCAATAAGCACCAGATCCACCTCTACCGTATATTCGCTTCCGGCCATCTCCGTCATCACCATGCGCCCGGTCTTTTCATCCTTCTTCGGCTCCAGCTTCACCAGGACCGCCTTGCAGACATTCCCCTTCTTGTCCTTGATAAATTCCTTCACCGTGGTGGTATACACCCGGGGATCACGGCCGAACAGGGCGATGGCTTCCTGCTGCCCGTAATCCGTCTTGCATATCTTGGGCCACTCCGGCCAGGGATTATCCCAGGCCCGCTGATCCGGCGCTTTGGGCATCATCTCCAACTGCAGCACGGACTTCGCACCATGACGGATAGCCGTACCCACACAGTCGTTGCCGGTATCCCCGCCGCCGATGACCATGACCCGCTTTCCCTTTGCGGAAATGTACCGGCCATCTTTTAATTTCATCTCATTGGCCCAGAGCGCCTTTGTGGTGGATTTCAGGAAATCCACCGCGAAATGGATTCCTGCCGCGTCCCGGCCTGGCACCTTGATGTCCCTGGGATTGGAAGCCCCGCAGGCCAGCACCACCCGGTCATACTCTTTCAGGATGGCCGCGGCCTTCACGTCTTTTCCTACGTCGCAGCCGGTTTTGAATACCACCCCTTCCGCCTCCAATATGGAAATCTTCCGGTCAATGATCTGTTTTTCCAGCTTCATGTTGGGAATGCCGTACCGGAGCAGGCCCCCGGCTTTGTCCTCCCGCTCGTAGACCGTCACCAGGTGGCCCCGACGGTTTAACTGGTCCGCCGCAGCCAGGCCGGATGGGCCGGAGCCGATGACCGCCACCTTTTTTCCGGTCCGCACTTTCGGCGGGCGGGCATGGGCGTATCCCTTTTCGTAAGCATTTTCAATGATGCCGTACTCATTGGCCTTGGTGGACACCGGCTCCTCATGAAGACCGCAGGTGCAGGCATTTTCACACAGTGCCGGGCACACCCGGGAGGTAAATTCCGGGAAATTGTTGGTCTTGATGAGCCGGCGGTAAGCTTCCTCCCAGTTGCCGTTGTAGATCAAATCATTCCACTCCGGCACCAGATTATGAAGCGGGCATCCGCTTGCCATGCCGTTTAACATCTGGCCGGACTGGCAGAAGGGCACGCCGCAGGCCATACACCGGGCCCCCTGGATTTCCTGCTCCTCCCTGGAAAGAGGCGTGTGAAATTCCTGAAAATGCCGGATTCTGCTCTCCGGCGCTTCTGCTGTTTTGTCCTGTCTTTTATAATCCATAAATCCTGTTGGTTTTCCCACTCTTTCCGCCTCCTATCTTCCATTCTTGATCTGGTTGAATGCTTCGATCTTCGCCTGCTCTGCGCTTAATCCCTTTTCCTCCATCTGCAGGATGGCGGACATCATCTTCTCGTAATCCTCGGGGATGATCTTCTTGAACTTCGGCAGGTAATCCTTAAAATGATCCAGGATTTCTTTTCCGATCCCGGAGTTGGTGTATGCCACATGCTCCTTGATCATGCTTTTCAGTTCCTGCACGTCGTATTTGTCGGACACCCGCTCGATCTTCACCATAGACTTGTTGACCTTCTTGTACAGGTCGCTGTCCAGATCCAGCACATAGGCGATCCCGCCGCTCATGCCGGCCGCGAAGTTCTTGCCCGTAGTGCCTAAGATCACCACCCGGCCTCCGGTCATGTACTCGCAGCCGTGGTCGCCCACGCCTTCCACCACGGCCATGGCTCCGGAGTTACGGACGCAGAACCGCTCTCCCGCCACGCCGTTGATAAATGCCTTTCCGCTGGTGGCACCGTAGAAGGCCACATTTCCGATGATGATATTTTCATTAGGCTTAAACTGGATTCCCTGGGGCGGGCATACGATCAGCTTGCCGCCGGAAAGCCCTTTTCCGAAATAATCGTTGCTGTCCCCGGTCAGCTCCAGTGTCAGTCCCCGGGGAATAAACGCGCCGAAGCTCTGGCCGCCTGCGCCCCTGCACTTGATCACATAGGTATCCTCGGGCAGTCCTTCCGGATATCTCCGGGTGATCTCGGAACCGAAGATGGTGCCGAAGGTCCGGTTGATGTTGGTCACGTCCAGTTCCATGCTCTTCTTCTGCTTCTTTTCCAGGGCCGGAAGGAACTGTTTTACAAGTACCCGCTCATCCAAGGTCTTTTCCAGCTCGAAGTCAAAGACTTTTTTCGGATTGAAGATCATGCCCTTCTTTTTCCCTGCATAGGGGTTATACAGTACATTTCTCAGATCCAGCGCGGCCGCCCGGTCGGAAACCGGAACGTCCTTTACTTTCAGAAGGTCGGTCCTGCCCACCAGTTCGTCCACGGTGCGCACGCCCAATTTTGCCATGTATTCCCGCAGCTCCTGGGCAATAAATTTCATGAAATTCACCACGTATTCCGGTTTTCCCGCGAAACGCTTCCGAAGCTCCGGATTCTGGGTTGCCACGCCCACCGGGCAGGTGTCCAGGTTGCACACCCGCATCATGACGCAGCCCATGGTCACCAGCGGAGCCGTGGCAAAGCCAAATTCCTCGGCGCCTAAGATGGCCGCAATGGCCACGTCCCGGCCGCTCATCAGCTTTCCGTCGGTCTCGATGCGCACCCGTTCCCGAAGGCCGTTCTGAATCAGGGTCTGGTGGGTTTCCGCAAGCCCCAGTTCCCAGGGAAGTCCGGCATTCTGGATGGAACTTCTGGGGGCTGCCCCGGTACCGCCGTCATATCCGGAGATCAGGATCACGCCTGCCCCGGCCTTCGCCACGCCGGCCGCCACGGTGCCGACCCCGGCCTCGGAAACCAGTTTCACGGAAATCCTGGCGTCTTTGTTGGCGTTTTTGCAGTCATAAATGAGCTGCGCCAGATCTTCAATGGAATAAATATCGTGGTGGGGCGGCGGGGAAATCAGGCTCACCCCGGGCGTGGAATGACGGGTCTTTGCGATCCACGGATACACCTTTCCGCCCGGCAGATGGCCGCCTTCCCCGGGCTTGGCCCCCTGTGCCATCTTGATCTGAATCTCCCTTGCGCTGACCAGATACCGGGAAGTCACGCCGAACCGGCCGGAAGCCACCTGCTTAATGGCGGAGCACCGGTTGGTATCCAGCCGCTCCATGTCCTCTCCGCCCTCGCCGCTGTTGGATTTTCCATGGATCTGGTTCATGGCAATGGCCAATGTCTCATGGGCCTCCTGGGAAATGGAACCGTAGGACATGGCTCCGGTCTTGAACCGGGTCACGATCGCGTCCACAGGCTCCACCTCTTCGATGGGAATGCTTTTTTCAGGCCATGCAAAATCCAACTGGCCCCGGAGGTTGATCTTCTCCCCTTCCGCGTCCACCATCCGGGTATACTGTTTGAACATGTCGTAGCTGCCCCGCTTTGTGGACTGCTGCAGCATGTGGATGGTCTGGGGATTGTACAGGTGCTCCTCCCCGCCGCTCTTGGACTTGTGTTTTCCTACGCTGTCCAGGGTCATATCCACCTCCAGACCCAGCGGGTCAAACGCCTGGGAATGGAAGGCAATGTAATCTCCGGCAATCTCCTCGATACCGATGCCGCCCACACGGCTCACCGTGTCGGTAAAATACTGGTCTATAAATTCGGTTTTCAGGCCGATGGCCTCAAAGATCTTCGCCCCCTGGTAGGACTGGATCGTGGAAATCCCCATCTTGGACGCGATCTTGATGATCCCGTGGAGGGCCGCCCGGTTGTAGTCATTGACAGCCGCATAATAATCCTTGTGGAGCAGCCGGGAATCAATGAGCTGGCGGATGGATTCGTGGGCCAGGTAGGGGTTGATGGCGCAGGCTCCGTATCCCAGCAGGGTGGCAAAATGATGCACCTCCCTAGGCTCCCCGGATTCCAGGATCATGGCCACCGAGGTCCGTTTCTTGGTCCGTACCAGATGCTGCTGTAGGCCGGAGATGGCAAGCAATGACGGGATCGCCACATGGTACTCATCCACCTCCCGGTCGGACAGGATCAGGATGTTGGCCCCCTCCCGTATGACACGGTCCACTTCGATGAACAGGTATTCCATGGATTTTTCCAGGCTGGTATTCTTATAATAGGTGATCGGAATCTCCGCCACCTGGAAGCCGTCCACTTTCATGTGTTTTATTTTCAGCAGATCCGTATTGGTCAGGATAGGGTTGCTCACTTCCAGCATTTTGCAGTTTTCTTCTTTTTTCTCCAGAAGGTTACCATCCTTCCCCACATAGATCGTGGCGGAGGTCACCACTTCCTCCCGGATGGCGTCGATGGGCGGATTGGTCACCTGGGCGAAACGCTGTTTGAAATACCCGAACAAAGGCTGGTTTTTCTGGGAAAGCACAGCCAGGGGCATATCGATTCCCATAGCCGAAATGCCTTCCGCCCCGGTTTTCGCCATATTCAATATGGACGTCTTGACCTCCTCGTAGGTGTAGCCGAATGCCTTCTGCAGCCGAGTGCATTCCTCCCTGGAATAGATCGGCACCTCCTGGTTTGGGATCTTCAAGTCGTTCAAATGGATCAGGTTGCTGTCCAGCCACTCCCCGTAGGGCTCTTCATCTGCATAGCGGGCCTTTAGCTCCTCGTCGTCGATGACCTTGCCGGCAATGGTATCCACCAGCAGCATTTTGCCCGGATGAATCCGCTCCTTGGCCACGATGCGGGTGGGGTCGATATCCAGCACGCCCACCTCGGAGGAGAGAATCAGCTGGCCGTCGTCCGTGATATAGTACCGGGACGGGCGCAGGCCGTTTCGATCCAGCACCGCCCCCATGCAGTCCCCGTCGGAAAAGAGGATGGAGGCCGGGCCGTCCCATGGTTCCATCATGGTGGCATAATAATGGTAGAAATCTTTTTTATCCTGGCTCATGCTGCGGTTGTTTTCCCAGGGCTCCGGAATGGAGATCATCACGGCCAGAGGCAGCTCCATACCGCTCATGACCATAAATTCCAGCGCGTTGTCCAGCATGGCGGAATCCGAGCCGGAGGTATTGATGGCTGGAAGAACCTTGTGCAGTTCCCCTTTCAGATATTCGGAGGACATGGTTTCTTCCCTTGCCCGCATCTTGTCCGCATTTCCCAGGATGGTGTTGATCTCCCCGTTGTGTACCATGAACCGGTTCGGATGGGCCCGCTCCCAGCTTGGATTGGTGTTGGTGCTGAACCGGGAATGAACCATGGCGATGGCGGATTCGTAATCTTTGTCCTGCAGGTCTTCGAAGAAGAGACGAAGCTGTCCTACCAGGAACATGCCCTTGTAGACAATGGTCCGGCTGGAGAGTGAGACAACATAGGTGTCGTCGCTGCTCTGCTCAAAGATCCGGCGGGCCACGTACAGGCGGCGGTCAAAGGGCAGTCCCTGTTCTGCCTTGCGGGGGCGTTCGATGAATGCCTGCATGATGCAGGGCATGCATTCTACGGCTTTTTTTCCAAGCACCTCCGGGCGGATGGGAACCTGGCGCCAGCCGAGGAAGCGCAAGCCTTCCTTGGCTACGATGACCTCGAAGATTTTTTTCGCCTGGTTGCGCTTTAATTCATCCTGGGGGAAGAAGAACATCCCCACTCCATAATCCCGCTCTTTGGGCAAAGAAAAACCGAGGGGTGTACAGACCTTGGAGAAAAACCGGTGTGAAATCTGCAACAAGATTCCAACTCCGTCTCCAGTCTTACCCTCGGCGTCCTTGCCTGCTCTATGTTCAAGATTCTCTACGATCTTCAGGGCGTTTGCCACGGTGTCATGGCTCTTGATGCCCTTGATGTTCACCACCGCGCCGATTCCGCAGTTGTCATGCTCAAACTGGGGACGGTACAGACCGGGGTGTGGGCTTGCTGATTGAATATTCATGATGGATGTCCTTTCTGCATTGATGTGATTTTTGGACAGGGTGGAAAAGCGGAAAGCTGTGCGATACGGTACGCTGTCAGCGGATGCAGGCATCCTGGTGAAAGTGCGGGTATCGTTATGGAGAGCAGCGACGCTTTGACACTCTGCTGTTGTAAACTGGTATATTACGTTTTTTAATATACAACACTTTTGGGGATTTGTAAATATAGAAATTTAGAAAAGTTGTCAGATAGTTTAGCAATTTAGATGTATTGCTTTTATTGTCAGAATATCAAACCGTACAGGTGGGAATTGTTTCTGCTCATTTTTAAAAAAAGATGTGGATAAAGCGAAAGTTTCTCTCGCTCTTATCCACATCCTGCGTCAGGTATACAGTGAATCCTTAATAGTTCCTGACCGGCCGAAATCCACTTCCTGCTTCAAAATCTCAGCCATTTTATCATACCCGAATACATTGGGATGCAGTCCTTCCAGGCTCCACTCACGCTTTAAGGAGCAGCCGTCTTTTTCTGTAAATGCCGGATAAAAATCCACGAAATGCGCCTCATATGTTTCAGCCAGACTTTTCAGCCCCCTGTTATAAAGCTGCACATAACGCTTACGTTCCTGCTCATGATTCGTCCAATCCATGCACGTCGGCAAAATCGAGCACAATACGGTTTGGAACGCTTCCTTTGACGCAATTTGAAGAATCCCTTCCATATTAGAGAACGCCTCCTCTAAAATTTCCTCCAAATCTCTTCCCTGCTCCTGTTTCCAATTGTCAAACTCCAGATCCCATGCATCGTTGATTCCGGCCATCATAACGACCATTTTCGGTTTCAATTGAACCGCGTCTGCCCGAAAACGGTGAAGAAGCGAAGCGGTTCTGTCCCCTCCGATTCCCCGGTTCAAAATCCGCAGCGGGAATTGATGAAAATATGCGGACAATTCCCACATCTGTATGATTGAATCCCCGATAAATACGATGTCTACCGGGCATTCCTTCTGTACGACAATCTGATTCCTGCAGTCAAACTCCATCCTTCTCTCGTCCGCACGTATCACCTGAGAAAGATATCCGGGTCTTATATATGGTTTTATATACGGTTTTCTATCCATCTGTTCACTCTATGAAACCTCCCATAAAAACCGGGTTCTGGAAAGCCCCAGTACCGGCATGCCATGATTTTTTACACACACAGTACTCATTCCTCCGATCGTAAAATGAGCCTCCTGGGGCAGTTCCTCCGCCTGAAGTTTGATCAGGATCTGGTTCCAGCCCTTCAGCAATTTTGTCACTTTATAATTCGAAAGGTCGCCCAGCGCCCCGCCGTTCCCAAGATTGGGCCGCAAAGCTGTTTTTTGAACCGTTGTATGGATCAGTTCTCCATTCAGATATAACTTCATATACCCGTTATTCGGCACTCCCAGGACGACCGCCTTTTCTTCCTCCGAATAAAGCTGGTGCAATGCATATACAACGCCCTTTTCCTGGAAATGTTTCCCTGTCTGCAGATCATTTCCCCCGTTCCATTGTTCTGTAAAGCCTTCCGGAGGACGCACAAACCATGCATGCTCATCCAGGCCGCAGTCATCTTCGATGGTTTTGTCCGGATAACATCCGGAGATCATCCAGCGGTTTCCTCCCAGCAATACAACAGGAATCGCGGGAACGGCCGGTTCTCCCTTTATCTTCATTTTCAACCAGCAGAGATTTGACTCCTGAATCCGCCCTGACTCTGCCTGAATGATATATTCTGTTTCCGCTTTTTCGTTTGCCTTTAACCGTAGGGTTCGTTCTCCTGCCTGCGGGGCATTGAAGCCTTCCGGCAGTTCCAGAGCAATCCGGATTTCCTTTTCGATGGGGTGGGGATTTTCCAGCGTCACGCATATTTTGGAACTGCGGTTTCCCAGAATCGCCGCATCCGATTCGTACCGCACGGTTTCTTTCAATCCGCCCATAGAATAGACGAGACTGTCCGCCGCATACTTTTCCAGGAATTTCAGCTCCGGCGCCGCAGGTTTTTCTTCTTTTTCCGCAATTCCGTCATCAGAAAACCAAACCTCTTTTCCCCAATACGAAATGACACGCTCCGCCTCTGTACAGACTGCCTCTGTCAATTCTCTGATGTCTGTAGGCGCTGTCAGATTCCGAATCCCTCCGTTGGCCATATTGGTGGCGATTTCATAGCCCAAGGGGGCGATCCACTTTTCCGGCAGAGAAGAGGCTCCGCCGATGATCCCCAGGATCGCTCCCAATGTGGCCGCTGTACAGTCGGTATCCCATCCGCAGTTCACAGCCTTGCAGAGCGCATCGCCGAAATCCTCCCCATACAGCCATCCGATCGTTTGAAATCCCAGATTCAGCGGGGAATACTGTGCCACGGGATGATAAAAACGTTCCGCCAAATCGTTCCGATTCTCCTCATATCCCATGCCTGCATGGTAATTGTCAATGCTTTGCTTCACACATTGATACGTTGTACACGTAGAAGGGATGGAAGCCAGAGCCGTTTCCAGCAGTACGAATTTATCCCCGTTTACAAACGCGCAGGATTCCAGAACCGCGTTAAAAATCTCTCCATAAACAGATTCCCCTCCGCCATGATCTACAATCCCGTCCTGAAATGCATACCATGCCGCGATTTCCGGACATCCCGGGGCAATGCAGGCCCAAATTTCCGATCGGATGGGGCTTCCCATGCAATCCCGGAAAGCGTTATTATGCCAGCCGCATACCGGCGGCATCAATCCCTTCTGCATATTTTCTTTGCAGAGTCCGTACTCATCAAAATTATACGCCACACAATCCTTCCATGCCTCCGTCAGATCCGCCGCCGTCAATCCCGGCCCTTTTTTCTGCAGCTGCTGGAGCCAGATGAGCTGAAGCTCCAGGTCGTCATTCGGGATTCCTCCTTCCGGCAGAGACGGATACCAGTCCACATGAAACATTTCCTTTCTGCCGAATTTTTCTTCCAGGGGCTCTCCCAGGGTTCCGCCCGCATTTTTCCCCAGCCAGCATCCCATGACCTGATCCCGGAAATGCTTCCGATCAATTTTCAACAGACTCCACCTTCTTTCCCTCTCTAAGCATTCTTTTCAATGCATTTGTATAAAATTCCACCCTTTCCGGATTTAACTGTGCATCAAACGGATATTCCTTGATAAATGACGTCTCCATGAGACCTTCCCGGTACTCTTCCAGCTCCCGGATCGTATTCAAGAGCAGCTCTGCGGCTGTTTTCCCTTCGGCCAGAATATCCGTTGTATTCTTTTCAGCGACGTATCTTCCGAAGCAATATCCCCTGGCTGTAAGCCGGAATCCCCGTACATACCAGCGCATAAACGAAAAATGCATTTTCATTTTCTCATAGGCTTCTGCTGTCAGTCCCATATTTCCTGCTTCCACCCGATCCACCAGCTTTTCACACTGCTCATAAGCTTCTTCCTTATCGGCGATGATTCTTCCGATATTTTCCGGGGACATTTCCAGGGCATCTTTCTTATCCGGGTCCCATTCACTCAGGCTGTGGTGCGTCCCGCCGATGAAGGTAAACTGCTCCGGAGTCAGATGCATGCAGCTATCATTGGAAAACAGACATCCGTTTACAAAATTCGTCTTTTCGACGATGGGCCATGTGGCGTCCATAATTTCTTTTACAGCGCATACACATTTTTTCAATTCTCCCGGGCTCAGCCTGTCGCTGATCAAGTGCTCCCCCTGCAGCCAGCGCAGATAAATTTCCTCCTCGCTGATCTCCTCCTGCTCTGCATATGCGGCAATGGCGTACAGGTTTACCATATTCAGATTGTCAAAGCAGGTCCAGTCCTGAACGCCCTCCCAGTCGGTTCTCGCCAAAAATCCCGTCACCTGGTGTTCCTTTCCATATCGAAGCCTTCTCCTGATATCTGAAAGCATTGCCGACGGCTGGACTCCCCATCCGAAAAACTGCCCGTTTACATCGTACTCTGTAATCTGCGGATGACTGCCCACATGGCCCATCAGCGGATTATCCGGAAACGTGGGATAAAAATCATGAGGCGTATTCTTCAGGGACAGCACGATCTCCTCCGGCATATCTGTAAATGCCTTCTGAAACCGCTCCTGTTCTGCCTTCGTATAAATGAAATCTCTTATGATCAATTTTTTCCCGGCTTCCTGAAACGGCTGATACATGGCCATGATCATATTTTTGTACCATTCTACAGGATCCAGATTTTTACACCTCTCACACCCGCAGGCAAATGTATTGCTGATCGCAAGCCTTGCTTCTCCGGTTCCGATGGAGCAAACGATTCCCGCAAGGTCCGGCAGCGCCAGGAACAGTTCCTTGTATTTGTACGGCAAAAATTCTTCATGCCAGAATGGATCGCTGGGACAGATGGTTCCGTCCGGCTGCATCAATTCTTTTTTATATTTCAGTACAAAATCCGAAAACCATAGTTCTTTATTCTCGAAATAAATATCAACCCCGGCTTCTTTTGCTTCCTGGATCACATGGTTGATGTAGTCCCTCCTGTTCAGGTTCAGGTTTTCCCGCAGGGCATGATTCAGAATCGGGTGGTCTACTTCCAAAAATGCGTCATAATAGCTTTTTGGATTGCCTGTCCCTCCTAAAAATTTCGCCGGAAATACAATTTTATCTTCAATTCCGGGTTCGTGAAACACCATCGCGTTCATATGGTTTTTCACCATAAAGTCCAAACGTCTCCTGATCTCATCCAGATTCCAGATCTGTGTAAAATCATGGATTTCCATTGCTCGAAATGTATAATTTCCCATACTGATTTACTCCTTCTATGTAATCGGTTTATTGGTAACAATTCTGATCATCCTTTCAGCCCGGATGACGCAATCCCCTCCACAAAATATTTTTGCAGACAGAAAAACAAAATGACCAGAGGCAGGATCGAGACGCATGCCATGGACATAATTTCATTCCAGTTTGTCGATGCGGCCACATCCAGCCCCATTCTCAATGCAAGCGACAGCGGATACTTCGAGACGCTGTTTATGTAAATCAACGGATTCATAAAATCATTCCATACCCAGATTGTCTGAAAAATACATACGGATATCATGGACGGTTTCAAAATCGGCAGCAGAATCCGAATGAAAATCTGAAAGGAATTGCACCCGTCTATTTTCGCCGCTTCATCCAGTTCTCTCGGAATCCCTCTCAAAAACTGTACTTCCTGGTAGATAAAAAACGGATAACAGGCAAACAGCGCCGGCATCCAGAACGGCATATAGCTGTCCAGCCATCCGAAGTCACGGAACAGCAGATATCTGGGTATGATCAGCACGGCGTTCGGCACCATCAGGGTAGACAGCATCACTCCGAACAGCAGTTTATTTCCTCTGAAGGAAAATCTGGCAAATCCGTAGGCAGTGACGGTACAGGAGATCACGGTAAACAATACGGTCGGTATCACCAGCATAAACGTATTGAGAAAGAAATCTGTAAACGTATACTGTCCGGAGGATTGCCACCCTTTGATGAACCCGGACCAGTCAAAGCTTTCCGGCAGCAGCCGCGCCGCAAGGTTGATCTCATGATTTGTCTTAAATGACGCGAAAAACATCCATACCAATGGATAAATCATGCAGATTCCGATTCCAGTGATGAGCAGGAAGGAGATCCAGTGCATCACCCTTTTCTTTTTCATTCTCATCGCCCTCCTTCATCCCCATAAAATACCCAGTATTTTGAGGTCAGAAAAATCAGTCCGCTCAGACCCAGTAAACATACAAACAGCAACCAGGATTGTGCGCTCGCATACCCAAGGTCTGATTTTACAAACGCATCCTGGTATATTTTCAGCGCCATGATATTGGTGGACTTCAGCGGGCCGCCTCCTGTCACCACATAGGCGGATGTATAATTCTGCAATGCGTTGATCGTCTGCATCACAATATTAAACAGCATGACCGGGCTGATCATCGGGAATGTAATTTTAAAAAATACTCTTACTTTCCCCGCCCCGTCAATTTGGGCCGCCTCATACAGATCCCGGGGAACCTGCTTTAACGCCGCGAAAAACAGAACCATGGATGAGCCGAATTGCCAGATGTCAATCAGCCCGATGGTGAACAGCGCATATTTCGGGTCTCCGAGCCAGTTCACCTCTGTTCCCAGAAGGTGGTTGATGATTCCGGTTTTCATAAACATCACCCGCCACAACGCGGAAATCGCAACGCTTCCTCCTAAAATCGACGGAAGATAATACATCGTGCGGAACACCCGGATTCCTTTTATTTTCATACTTAATATCAAAGCCACAATCAAAGCAAATATCAATTTTGCCGGAACCACCATCACAATATATTTGATAGTCACCCACATGGAATGAAACAAATCCGTGTCTGCCGTAAACATTCTTATGTAGTTTTCCAGGCCGATAAACCGATATTCCCCTCCCAGTTTAATATTCGTCAAAGAATACCGAAATGAATTTACCAGCGGGATCAATTGAAACATCAGAAATCCAATCATCCACGGAAGAATATACAGATATCCTTCCGCCTCTCCAAGCGTTCTCCTCGTCCTTTTCATAGCGTCATCTTCCTGCTTTCCGGAGGATTGGCAGTTCTGCCAGCCCTCCTGTGTTTGTTCGTATTCTGAAAAGCTGCTTATTGTTTTTTATTTCTGCAGGCGTCCAAGAGTTTCTTCCAGAAGGCTCATTGCATCATTTGTTATACTCTCCACATCTCCCTGGTCGTACGCAATTTTCTCTACCGCGTCCTGGAGGATTTCCACCACCTCTGTGGGAGTGTAAAGGTTTTGATGGATCGTACCCGTTTCCCCTGCTTTCGTAATTGCGGATACAAGCACCGGGTCCGCATATCCCTTTTCCTCACAGATCTTCTGTCCTTTCTCTGTAGGGGGAACAGAACGGCAGGTCTTCAGGGTATTGATGGCTGTCTCATCATTATAAAAATAATTCAGGAAATCCGCCGCCACCTCCGGATGCTCGCATTTCGAGGAAACAGCCAGCATCTGAGGCGGTATATACAGGATTCCGGATTCCTCGGCGTCTTCAAATTCCGGCATACTCAGTGCTGCCGCGGTCTCCTGAAAATCATAATATCCTTCAAATATATTGGATGTGGCGCCGTAAACAACTGCCAGCTCATGATTGATCCATTTTGGATTTGTATTCAGTTTTAATGCATAAGGCGCGCTGTCTGCCGCAGGTTCAATCACATCATTCGCATACATTTCATGGATCAGGGTAAATGCCCTCTGCAGGTCTTCTTTTGTAAAATTCATTTCCATAGTATCTTTATTCACCAGATCTTCTCCGGTGATCTGCGCCATGATGGAACCCAGCAATTCTTTTCCAAGAGTCTCAATGTCAATGTTAAACAGATAACAGGACTCATTGGCCTGATGGATCGCTTTTCCGGCTTCTATAAAATCATCCCATGTCCGGATCTCTTCTGCATCCACATCCGCTTCTTCGAATAACGCAGTATTGGCAAGCCAGATTCCGCCGTTGATCCCGGTCGGTACCGCAATCATTTTTCCGTCATAATAGGAAAAATTCTTGATAAACTCCTGGTTGAAATCGGATGTATCCAGCACGTCTGCGTAATCCTCCAGATTCACAAACACATCTCCGATGGCCATCAGATCTGAAACCGTATTCGCATTGTACTGAATGATGTCCGCCACAGTCCCTCCTGAAAGCTGGGTAGTCAGTTTTTCAAAATATCCGTCATAGCCTCCGTACTCTGCTTCAATTGTCACATTGGGATGCTCCTTCTCATACTGCTCTATGACATCCAGCGTGGCCTGATGCCGAACATCATCTCCCCACCACATGAACCGGAGTTTGATTTTCTCATCTGAACTTTCAGCAGTCTGTTCTTCCTTTTTTGCTTCCTGTCCGGCAGTACCGCATCCCGGGACTGTAAAAACAGATGCAGTGACCAGTGCTGCGCACAGCAGCCTTGCAAGACACTTTCTTTTCATAGTAATGTTCCTCCTTTTTCGTCTGTCTGTTTTTGATATAACCAAACTAACATAAACACATTTTTCGTTCCAGGTACATTTCTTGACATTTATTCTGACATTATGATAATATGATTCCCATAAGTATCATTTTTTAATATTTCTACTCTTTTTATGTCATAAACGAGGGAGGGAGCAGGTTGCTGAACTTAGTGATTGTGGAAGATGAATCGAATATCCGCGAATGCCTTGTCCATCTTTTTCCATGGGATTCCCTGGGGATTCATGTGGCTGCCGCTTTTTCCAACGGGCAGGATGCCTTTCACTATCTGTCTGCAGAGCATGCGGATATTCTTTTAACCGATATCCGCCTTCCGAACATTTCCGGCCTTGATTTGATCCGGATGCTCCGGGAAAATAAAAATCCCATCGAGGTTGTAATTCTCACTGGATATAAGCATTTTGACTATGCAAGGCAGGCAATCCGGTATAAGGTACATGATTTTCTTTTAAAGCCAATCAAGTATGAAGAACTCACCGCCGCAATGCTGCGGATCAAAGACCTGCTTGAGAATACAGACGATCCTTCGGTGGATTCGGCTGGCGAAGCAGACAACACGTATCATCAGAAGCTCATTGCAATGGCAAAAGAATATGTAGAAAATCATTTGTGTGATGCCTCTCTGGAAAATACTGCCGTATACGTTCATCTGAGCCCCGGTTATTTTTCAAAGTTATTCCATAAAATAACACAGTCCACATTTTCAGACTATTTAACCCGGTGCAGGATGGAACGAGCGGCCCAATTATTAAATGATGTGAAGTTCAAAACCTATGAGATCTCATTGATGGTAGGATATGATAATCCAAAGAATTTTACCCGTGCTTTTAAACAATATTTTAAAGTCACGCCGCGAGAATACAGAAATTGTATTTCCGGAGACCGGGAGAAAAGCTGACCGGCTGCATCGCTGACTGACTCCGGCGCAGCGATGGAGTGAACAGCGGGCGGTGCTTGCCCGGTGATTCATACCTTATGAAACGGCCGAATGGCCATAATGGGGTGCCCTTGAGTATACAATTCTTTACCAGAAAAGGCTAGGTGTTTGTTTTATGAAGCAAAAATATTTTATCCACAAATTTACCCGCTATTTTTTTATTTTTTCTCTGCCTGTAATCATCATCGGCCTTTTATTAACCGTATATTCCTTTTTTCAAATCCGCGAAAATTCCAATACTCAGGCCCAAAGCTCGTTTCAGGCCAGCAGCCAGCTCATGGAAGAAATCCTCACAAAAGGGGACGATATTGCTGATATGATGAATACGAACAGTGGGATTTCCATGTCCATGTACCGGATTTTGAATCAAAATTCAATGAATTATAAAGAAAATGTAACGAAAAATATTATGTTCAATATTCTTGAAAACTTAAAATCCAGTTTTTCCTACATTAATTCTGTATATGTCTACTTTCCGAATGAGAAAGATTACTTCTTTCAGACCACTGAAAAGCTGACCTCCATCCAGGATTCTGCTGACCGGCAATGGCTCAGCGACTTCAAGGAGCACACCCCGGATGAGGATAAATGGATCGTTCTGCGTTCCTTCCAGAATTATCATTTTGAAAAGGAGCATCCGGCGATCACTATTTACAGAAGAATCCGCTATTATGGCGGTGTTCTTGTTGTGAACTTAAATCAGTCTGTTTTGTCCGAACTTTTGTCCTCTCTTGAAAACTATCCCAATGAGTCCATATTTGTCACAAACTCAGAGGGCCATGTGCTGTTTTCAAATGCAAATGCGGACAAACTGCATTTCAAACCGGATCAGGGGATTCATGAACAGCTTTCCCTTCCGCTGACAGATACAGGACACTATCTGTCTTCTGTAAAATACAACAAGCATTCCTATGTGTTGACGGAATTTACCTACCCCGATTATGACCTGCATTTTTTATCCCTTGTTCCTTCCCGGGACATTTACCGCCTGCTGTACAATATTCTTTATTGTGTGGTCATCGGATGCCTCGCCGCCGCGGTACTGTGTCTTTTATTCAGCCTGTATCTGACCAATAAAAATTTTCATCAGATTGAACGACTGCTGGATATACTCTGGTGTGCAGAAAGGGGAACTCTTTCTCTGGATGACAGCGGGGAATTTATAGATGCGGAAAAACTGGATGAATACAATTTGATTTTAAACCGGGTCATCTTTACTTTTGTCCGGAATAATATGCTGACCATGCAGCTAAAAGAATGGCAGTTGAAAAAGACAATCAGCGAATTGAAGGCACTCCAGCTTCAGATCAACCCGCATTTTTTCTTTAATACCCTGCAGTCGATTGATATGGAAATCGTAAAGAATGAAGGATACCTTGCTCCTGCGAGCAGGCTGGTCCATGCGCTTTCTGATATCCTCCGGTATGCACTCAGCGACTCTAAAACTTCCGTTTCTTTAAAGGACGAAATTCAGTCCTGCAAAGAATACATGGAAATCCAGAAATTCCACCACCCCGGGCAGATTGTGCTGTTGTGGGATTATGATGATTCGATTTTAAACTATCGCGTGATCCGTCTGCTGTTTCAGCCTCTGCTTGAGAACAGCATCCATTACAGCATCCGCTGCCCTTCGGATTCTCTGGTGATTCGGATTAAGATTTTTGAGAAAGGGGAGGTTTTAAAGTTTCATATTTTGGATAATGGGGTGGGGATTGAAAAGAATAGACTGCAGCAGATCCGGGAATCTCTGCAGTCTGCGGAAGAACAGGAACATCATATCGGGATGAAGAATACGCATAAGAGGCTTGTGCTGACTTATCCTGGGAATGAAGGGCTGACGATTGTCAGTCAGGAGGGGAAGGGGACTTGTGTTCGGTTTGAGGTCCCGAAGGAGGGGACACACAAATGATTTATTTAATCACATTTTTGGGCGGCGTATTCAAGAGGCTGGAAAGTATACCCTTTTTTAAGGTTTTCCCGTATTCCTAACCGTCATTTAGAGCCAAAATCAATCATCATTCATTAAAATACTGTCTTTAAAGGATCATTTATCAAGAATAAGCCAATCCGATTTAGGATTGGCTTCATAAAACAACAGTTTTCACGGATTCAGGTTTTAGAAAATGTAAAAACGATAAGTTATTCATCGCTTACTTTCCTTGCACTTGCTTACGATCAGTTCCCGGTTATGTTCTCCGTCCCGTCCTTTCTTCAGTTCGTACACATATGGCAGCCCTGTTGCCGTATGGAATGGGTAATTCTGAAATGCAACAACGGTATTCCAAAGGCTCCTCTCATTCTTCCTTTTCATCAAAGCTCGCACAGCCTTTTTCTGCTCACAGAACAGATTGATCAGCTCCGCATTCAGCGAAACCTCATCCGGTTTATAAGTCATCTTTGTGTATGGCAGAAACCATTGACGGATGATTTCTTAAGCCCTGTGATCATCTGGATTTTCTCTAGCATCTTGCCCTTCGAGAGGAGCAGACTGTTCACTGTTGTACACCCCATCTTTGATTAGCAGTTTACGAATCTTGATTGTTGACATGAAAAACTCTTCCGCTGTCCGTTTCAATTCCTTTGTTTCCAAATAGGATTCCGTTACTGCCTTCAGTAGTTCTGTCATGATCTTCTCAGGATCATATTTCGTTTTTTCTTGGTTTTTCCATTCCACTCCTTTATTTTCATTTCAATCCAATTTGCTATTTGCAAATTTCAAGTAAGGTGGGGGACACAGGGGACTGACGAATGCTTATAACGCCGCTTTAAGTTTCTCTGCTATAAATTCTACCTCTCTATATTCCAAATAAGGATGTATCGGTAAGCATAAAACAGTACTACAGAGCTTCTCAGTCGTCTGACACTCAGCATCCGCACTTCTGGTTCCCTCAAATGCACCCTGCAGATGCATAGGCTTGATATAATAGATATTTGTTGGAATACCATCCGCTTTCAGTTGAGTCTGCACTCTCTTTCTATACTCAATCTGTTCATTATCAGAAGGCTGCTCAGGTAACTGTACGGTGTATTGAGCCCAAGAACTATACATAGCTTCTTGTACCGTTGGTAATCCGAGACCTTCTACATCAGATAATAACTCTGAATAATGATTCGCCACACGATTCACTTTATTCAGTTCTTCATCTCTGAACACATCAAATTTGCCAAGCAAAACACCTGCTTGCAATGTATCAAGACGGCTGTTCATGCCAAGTCTAATATTATTATATTTAGCATTTGGATCATTGAGATTCTGCGTATCCTTACCATGCACGGCGATTGAACGGCAGAGTAAAGCAATCCCATCATCGTTTGTGAATATCGCACCACCATCCCCATAGCAACCTAGCGGCTTTGCTGGGAAGAAAGATGTGGTTGCGATGTCACCTAGAGAGCAGGCCATGTGTACTTTTCCAGTTGAATCTTTATAACTTCCACCGAAGCCCTGCGCTGCATCCTCTAATAAAAGTAATCCAAACTTATCACAGATTGCTCGGATCGCCGGGACGTCGAACGGCTGGCCGAAAAGATCCACAGCAACAACGGCACGAGGTTTTAATTGACCTTCGCTTATAATCTTCTCTACCGCTGATTCAAGTGATAAAGGATCAATGTTGTAAGTATCCTTCTCTACATCCACAAAAACAGGAGTCGCTCCGATAGTTGCTGGACATTCTCCTGAACTGAAAAAAGTAAAGTCTGGAACGAATACAGCATCGCCGGCTCCTACGCCGTGTGATAATAATGCGACACTTATAGCATCTGTTCCATTGGCACATGATATGCAGTGTTTAACGCCCACATAGGATGCCAGTGTTTGTTCTAATTTTTTTACCTCTGAGCCGGAGATGAAATGAGCAGAAGATATTACGGATTGTATATTCTTATCTACTGCATTCCTTATATGTTTATATTGTATTTGTAAATCTCTGAATTGAATATTTCCCATTTTATTTGTCTCCTTTAAAATTCTTTAATGAACATCCCCGGGGCAGAGCCATCAAACGTCCACTGGACGTTTGCCTCACTGTGCGAGCTGGGTATCGCTTCGCTACGCCCAACGGATTTGCACCTTTTCGCATGATGCTCAAAGACGCAAACCGTCCGCATAAATGCGGCTTCTCGTCGCAAGCGTCAGGGAATTAGCCCCCATTGAGATTAAATCACAATACGATGATAACTCTACTATACGACTGGCTCTCTTTCTAATACCTTTTCAACTACCTCATTGATATGTTTGCATTCGACATCGGGTTTTACGCAAACATAGGAATAAGAAACCTCCTCTATATTTGAATTTGCTTCTAAATCAATTATTGTTGCTTGCAATTTTGAAATAGCCTTCTTAATTTCATCTTCCTCGTTAGAAATCTGTCCTTCTCTAAGAAGATTTACGGCATAAAAAAGCTTACCATTTATAGAAAAAAAATCGAAACATAGTATTGTGGTGTTTCTGCAGTTCCTTAATCAACCCATCGTGATAATTGTATCTTAGTGGATCATCGTCAACCTTCAACTCTTCTATCGATCTTACTTTTGATGCCATGATAGTTCCACAGTGAATACTCAAACCCTCATTCTGCCCATCTACTACAGAATTCATGAATTCTGTATCATCAGATATTGATCCGAAAACTCAAACAATTTTCTACTGTCATCATAAAGAACACAATAAAAACTTCTCATATCGCTTCTACCAATTCTCCATCCACAGCCTTATACCGTCTTCCACAGTTCGGACATATGAATATCCCTTCATCATTTTCTCGCAGAACCTGCCCACACTCACAGACCCACCCGATCTGCTTTGCGGGAACACCGGCCATTAGGGCATAAGGCTTCACATTACTTGTCACTACAGCCCCTGCAGCAATTGTGGCATGATGACCAATCTCATGACCACAGACGATAGTGCAGTTCGCCCCTAATGTCGCATCGTGACGGATGGTAGTAGGGAGATATTTATGGTTCTTAGGATAACGTGAACGCGGCGTTAGATCATTTGTGAAAACACAACTGGGTCCGCAGAATACATAATCCTCTATTGTCACCCCCTCGTAAACAGATACATTATTCTGAATCTTTACTCCATCGCCAATCGTTACATTATTGGATATGTTAACATTCTGGCCAAGGGCGCATGAAGATCCTATCATAGCTCCAGATTGAATGTGAGAAAAATGCCAAATCTTTGAATTGTCTCCAATTATGACGTTATCATCTATTATTGCTGTTTCATGCTTAAAGTAATTGTTTGTTTTCATATCTACCACCTTTGCTATTAAGCATAAAAGCCGGTTCATAATTCCAAATTCCAAATAATATGTTTTTCATACCAAATGCCAAGTAAATCGGAATTAAATACACAATTGCTCTTAATCCTTTCATTTGAATCTTTTTCTGTTTCTCATTCATTACTAAAGTATCTAAATGATTTCTCCATTCCAAGATTATTTGCTGGTGAATGTATTATTATCATTGCATCAGGCGCCAATCCATCTAAACTATTTCTTGATATCAATTCTGATTGATAGCTTGAACTCCAAATATATTCTTTGCATGTAAGAATGAAGTAGGGATTAACCTCTCTACTAAAACTATCTCCTATAATTAGTATTCTTGTGTCATTGTTAACACTATTATTAATTGTCGGGGAATAGTTCGGATAAAATGCATCATATATAAATTCTGGTTCTTTGCTATCCAATAAAGACATATTCAGCAATATGTCTTCATATCTACCTGTAATATTTCCGACTGTTAGAGAAGTATCATAATTAGGATAATAGACAACAAAATCATCTGGACATGTAAAATATTTTCCCGTCCTCTGTCCATATGAACCGAGCAATTTGTTATTATATACTTTTACGGTATAATTTGATTCATCTGCACAAGTATCTTCATAGTCAATTCCATTTTCATCCATCCAACACCGTATTTTGCTCCAGACATAAAATCCACAATAGCCATTCCAGTGGTGATCCGTTCGTGAAAACATTAAATATTGATTTATTCCATCATTGTGTAATTCCTTCCTTATGTCAATAAAAGGAATACTCAAATTCTCAATGTATTCCAAAAAACGGTCAATATTTGAATTGCTATAATCTTCAACTCCGGCGGGTAATTCGGAATCCCATGGAGAAATTTTGTCAGGTGCAGCAATATATACGAAAGGAACTCCCTTTTCTTGGCAATACTCATTTACCATTTTTATATTTAGAGCATTTGCTTCTAATTCTTCATCCGATATATACTCCATTTGCCAGATCAAATGTCCGTTATTAAGCTTTGTTACTTGATTCATATAACGTTGTCCAAGAATACTTCTAATACCACCATTGACATCTATAAATATTCGTTTTCCAAAGAAAACCTTACTATATTCCGTTTCATTTTTTCTTCCTAACTCTGGATTAAAATATTCATTATAGATCACGTTATTAATATAATAATCTGCAAGTTTAAAATCACTGCAAATCCCAAAGACAAAAATCAACAATAAAAATATAACTGCTTCAGTTCTATACTTCAATACCATCACACTTTAATCTCCATCAAAAATACTCAATTTATCCAATTATGTATCAGAAATTAAAATATATAAATGGGTTGTACGCTCCCAAAACCAAAAAAGACACCGCCCATAAAAAGCTGAAAACATACCCTATCGACGCAACAATTTGGTATACATTCTTCATGGTTGCATTCACAGTTATATACTCCGAAAAAAAACTCGCTACCGGAAACACAAATAATAGTGCAAACGCATAATAAATCCAATACTCTCTAAGCACATAGTACACCTCTCCATTTATGCCTATGTATGAACCACAGCCAAATGCAGCAAGAATTATTTTTTTTGCTTGATGTAAAGACATTGAGTTGAAAATAACCCAATCAAATGTAATAACAAATAGTGTGATAATTCGCCAAATACTTACTACTGATCTTTTCCTTCTCTCTGGTTTAACTAAATATTTCTCAAGTAAGATGAAAAGAAAATATATCATTCCCCATACAAGAAAAGTGTAATTTGCACCGTGCCATAAACCAGTAAGGAACCAAATAACAAATAGATTTCTAACATGCTTTTGCCCCCCCTATTTCCACCAAGAGGTATATAAACATAATCCTTAAACCATGCGCTTAACGAAATATGCCAACGTCTCCAAAAATCCGTAATGCTTTTTGCCATATATGGATAATTAAAATTTTCATCGAAATCAAATCCAAACATTTTTCCAAGCCCAATAGCCATATCTGAATATCCTGAAAAATCATAATAAATTTGCAATGCATAACCTATTATCGCAAGCCAAACTACTATTATGGATGTTTCAAAAAGCGAAGACGCACCAAATATCGATTCTGTGATAAGCGCAAGATTGTTGGCAATTATAACCTTCTTAGCAAAACCACACATAAATCGCTCAGTTCCTGCTCCAAATTTCTCAAAACTCTCTTTTCTGTCTCTTATTTGTTCTGATATGGTATTGTATCTAACTATTGGTCCAGCTATAAGTTGTGGAAAAAAAGAAATGTACAAAGAAACATTAAGGATACTTTTTTCTTGCTCAACTCTTTCCTTATATACATCTATAACATAAGAAATCATCTGGAATGTAAAAAATGATATTCCTATTGGCAACGTTATACCAATAATAGTTATGTTTCTTCCTGTAATTCCTTTAACTATTCTCAGAAAAAAGCTCAAATATTTGACAACAAACAAGAAGCCTAAATCTATTGCTACAGCTGTCATACAGACTATTCTTCTTATTGTTCCATATGGGTGTATACACATCCAACTCACTAAGAAATAATTTACAACTATTAACCCCAACATAATATATATGAACTTTGGTTCACCATATCCGTAGAATACAAGACTTGCTATCAATATGATGAGATTTTTTAGTTTTCTATTCCTTACACTATAATACACAAGTATCACAATCGGTAAAAAAAGGAATGTAAAGTAAATACTTGAAAAAACCATATTGTTTTTCTATCCAACCTTTTTATAATTTTCGATTTTCCCAATGCCAAGGATACCATTTGGTATTTAAGAATGGCGCAAGTCGCCGGAATCTTATCGATCTTAGGTACTTTATGCATTAGTTTTGTCTCAAGCATCACAACTATCTAAATAAAAACCATCTATCTGCGAATCATTCTTTTCAGGTCTTTCTAATAATTTTCATGACATCTCTTCCCCATTGTCTACCATATCTTTTTTCCATCAAATAAGCAGTTAATAATAACGTGAATGCTGCATGTCTTTTAGCTATAACATATTTCTGAGATAATTCTTTATATAATTTAACTTCTAATGTGCTAAAATTATTTATGTCTGACTTCCGTTTAACAGGTATACCCAAAGGATAACAAATACCAACAATCATGCCACCTACATTTCTTCTAATAAACTTAGAAACTTTTGACCTACCTTCGTTATTTGTGTACTTTTTTTGGCCAACTCCGTATTTCTTTCCAAGGAATTCTGTTATGTATTTTTCATACAAATATTGACTTCTCCTAAGATCTGGTGACAACGAATACCAAAAATCAAGCAATTCTTTATCCCAGCACGGCAATGCCCATTCATATCCATAAAACTCATGTACCTTATTCATATTT
The DNA here is from genome assembly GCF_003885045.1 of Schaedlerella arabinosiphila. Lineage (GTDB taxonomy): Bacteria > Bacillota > Clostridia > Lachnospirales > Lachnospiraceae > Schaedlerella > Schaedlerella arabinosiphila. Next base: position 2,863,770 of record NZ_RHJS01000002.1, read on the forward strand.
AAAAAGCATCTCGAATGAGAAAATCCAGCATCTAAACAATCATATGCCCTTATAAAACTCATATGGTCATTTACATTCAGATCATAAAATTCCATCATGCTTATTACTTCATTTTTTAAATACTCTCGATAAGAATTTATCGGAGCATATCTTGCAAATCGTTTGTCTACAATGAATTCTGCTAATCCATTTTTATTAAATCCGTATTCAGCGGCCACATTTATTGAAGGTGTATAAAGCCCCGTATGTATATCATTACATAGCCCCGTAATAACAATAGAATTTGCTGGAACAAGTTTATTATCAAATATTTTTTTTACTGCAGTAAAGTTTTGAATGTATACCATATATTCATGATTGTAGCAATAATTCATATATTTAATTCCTTCAGGTGAAAGAATCAAATCATTATCCTCCTCATCATACTCAATTTTTATCCATTTATAACCCACAGCCTTAGCTACCTGCTCCGCTTGCACTAATTCGAAAGATCCTTTCCTTCCATACGAATAGCAAACGACATTCGAAAAACCATTTTCTTTTAGAGTACACACTATATATCTCGAGTCATATCCTCCACTTAATGAAACAAGAAGCGGTCGATCATTAATCAGATATTTTAATCGCATCACCATGTTGTTTGACGCTACTCTAAGCTTTTCCATGGCTTTGTTCTCATTATCAACAAATCCCTTGGAATAATGCCTAAAATAATAGTTCTTTCTTATTGTTCCATCATTTATACGACCAGCACATCCTATTTCCAATTGATGTATATCACTATAAATCGTATGGTCACCTATTATATAGGAAGTAGTAAGCAATTCAGCCGCCTTCTTTATATCAATTGAACTTGTTTTAATATTAAGGAATTTACGAATCTCCTCCGCATTATCTGATATAATCGATAAGCTGGTGTCGTAGTATAATGGCATACTTCTCGCTACATCAACTGCCAAATAGCATTCATTATCATGTACTAGTATAACTGAAAAGCATCCATATATATTTTTAACCTTTTCTAAAAACACATTATAATCTTCGCAAAAAAAATAGTCTATTGCATCGATACCTCTTAAGCATTCTCCGCTGTTTTTTTGAATATATCCCCTAAAATAGCATCTTTTATTAACAGTCCATGGATATACATCCCTTTCTGTGACAACAATATTCATAATACACATCTTTCCTTATTGAAGTTGGTAAAAAATTTTTCTTGATTCTATTTGTTGTATTTTATTGAAAAATATCAGAGTAATATCATGAAAAGCATTTATAACTCTTCTTTAAGTGCAACTAACAGCTTATCATTATCCTTAGTATTTCTAACCGCTAATCTCAGATAATTCCTATCTTTAATCTTTCCAGTAAGTTCCTTTATGAGGATATTATGTTTTAACAGCAATAACTTTTTAAGTTTCTTAGGACAAATATCTTTATCAAGCTCAACCATCACATAATTTGCCTGTGAAGGAATAACTCTGATACCTTTTATCTTAGCAAGTTCAGCTTCATATCTCTTTCTTTCAGCCTTAATTTGCACCAATCCGGTAGCATATGCCTTCTCATACTTCTCCTCTATCTGCATATAGAACTCACCAAAAGAATTAATATTCCAGATAGCCACATCTTTCTTCATAAAATCAATAGTTTCTACATCCCCAGAAGCAAGAATGCCAAGCCTAAGTCCTGGCACACCATAAGACTTTGAAATACTCTTCATTATATAAAGATGTGGATTACTATCAATTATCTCCTGCTCGATAATCGAACTATTCTCTTCATCTGCGAAATCAACAAATGACTCATCAATAACAAGCTTAATACCCTTACCTTTACTCCATTCAACAAGTCGTAATACATCAGCCTTTGGAATATAGTTTCCGCTCGGATTGTCCGGGTTAACCACGACAAGGTTATCAATCTCTTTATCCGCAAAGAATGTCATAAGATCATCAGCAGTATATGAGAAATCTGCATTACTAGGCACATAATTTACAAAATCCTCTTCTACATATCGGTTCAGGTACTCCTCAAATGTTGGTCTTACAAATCCCGTCTTGCCTTTCAATACCCCCATCAAACTCTTTATAAGCTCAGCTGCACCGTTGCCCACAAGAATATTTTCTTGATGAACATCAAAGTTCTTTGCTGCCAGAAGACTATTCACTCTCATACCCGAAGGGTACTCTGTTAATAATGTATCAAAACCCGCCTTTATCTCATCCTTCATCTTCTGCGGAGGATAGTAAGGATTCACCAGATAGCAGAAGTCCAGGAGTTTAGGGTAACGCCAGTATCCACCATAACGTCCTTGCAACATCTTTACTCTCTCATCATCAGGCGCAAACAGAGACTCAGCTATATCAAGATCCTGAATATCGTCTATCTCATACCATCTCTGTCCATCAAGTCGCTTTGCTTTTATAACTGGCTCATCAAGCATAGCGATAACTCTTAACACCTGCTCATAGTATTCATTCTCTCCTAACGCAGTTTGGTATGCCTCAAGAAATGGAACATAATGTGTCTCACAGAAACGCTTGCTGAACTTATAAATATTTACTGTTTTAAACAGGTCCTTTGTATCATTAAAATTGAACTTCTTTCCCGGAACAAAATCAATGATATCATCCTCTTCATTGAGTTTTACACATGTTCCATCCATCCAAGATTCGTATTTATCAACCAAAGCAAGTGTGTCACGAGGATCTGTAACAAGCATATTAAGAACTTCATCGTCAAATATAATGTCAGACTCAAAAAGGATCGTATCATCCTTAACAAGCCAATCTTTTGCAAGTGCCAATGAATAAATGTTATTGGTCTTATCATAGATAGGGTTATTAACATAAACTATTGGCGTCTGGATGTTAAGTGCTCCGATATAGTCTATAAGTTTCTGCCCTTCGTATCCAACAACGATTACTATACGTGAAAGATGTTGATTTTCAATTTGGTGGAGCATACGGTCAATCAATGTCACTCCGCTAACTTTAACCATACATTTTGTATTATTTTGGGTAAGTTCCTTAAGTCTTCTGCCCATTCCTGCTGCTAATATAATTGCTTGCATAAATCTTATCCTCCGCCAATGGTCACTTCTTTTTTATAACCAGATTTATAAGTACATCTTCCCAGAACCTAAAGAAAGAAAACACTACATATACTGCTCTCTCCAATTTATTTGCTTTAAGATACTCTTTTAAGTAATGCAACACACTTTTTTTAGTGTATTTATATATTTTACTTAACTTTAGAAAGCTCTTTTTTTTGTTAGAATCCTCATCATGAATTATCGTTTCGTTAATCACAATGGATTTATACCCTTTTTCTTTTAGCTTAAAACCTAAAATCTTTTCTTCGCCATAGAGAAATGTTTGCTCGTCAAATCCTCCAATATTACAATATGCATCAACGCTCATTGCAAAAAAGCATCCTGACACACATCCGACTTCACATTCATTATTCTTTATAACTTCTTGTTCTGATGCATAAAAAGGATTTTTGCTAATTTTTTTACGAATTCTTGATAGAAAAATAAAACTATTCCAATATATATCAGACAATTCTGGAACTCTATATGCAAATGCTGAGAATATCCTTAGTTTCCTATTCGAATCATAATTTTTTATAAGCCCAGTTGTCACAGCAACTTGAGAATCTTTCCTATTTCTTTCTATTATGGATTCTATACTTGTCTCACTTATTATTATGTCGGGATTAGAAATGATTACTATGTCCGATCCAAACTTATCAATAGCACATCTCACACCTAAATTATTACCTGCAGCATAACCTCTATTTATTTTTGCTTTCACAAAAGTTACACCATTTAGTTTACAATAATTTTCAAACCTTTTTATTCCTTCTTCCGTTGAAGCATTATCGACAATAATTATATTATCTATGCACTCATAGCACTTAATGCGCTCAATATACTCTATACATAACTGTGATGTATTATAATTGAGAATAACTATAGAACTATTCAATCTGATGTCCCTTCCTTATCTAAACGATGTTTTTCTACACCTTTATAAATTTCAAGATATTCTACAACTATTCTTGTCCAATTAAAACGATTAGAACCTCGTAATGCGTTCTCTTCATACCTTTTGTAATCCTCTGTGATCTTCAAAATTGCATTCACTATTTCATTTGGTCTATTGGGATCCACAGACCAGCCAACCTCTCCGTCCGGAAACCATTGGTCAAATCCTTGTCCTCTAGTATAAACTACTGGCAATCCTTGTGACATTGCCTCTGCATAAACCAATCCAAAGGACTCATAGAATGAAGGCATCACAAATACATCTGATGCGTCATAGAGCCCTTTTACTTCTTCTTTTGCTAGAATTCCTTTGTAATTGCAGTATTTTTTTTGCATCACCTGTTTAAAAAGTCTCTGGCTTTTAATCTTTCCAGCAAAGTTATACTGAATTTCCCATCCTTGTTTTTTTAGAATGTCTAGTGCCTTGATAGTTGTAAGAAGATTTTTATTTTTACTTACTTCACCCACATAAGCAATTCGTAATTTCTTTTTTTCAATATCGTGCTCTTTATGTTTTGTTCTATCTATATCAAACCAGTAATTGTCAATGCCATTAGGAATCACCTTACATTTATGCCTTAAACAATTGTAATAATACCCATGTAAATACTTGTTAAACAGATAATCCCGATACGGCGTTGAAAGAAAAAAAACATTCTCCGCATTCTTCACCACATTTAAGCCATACCTTTTCAGCCAAGGGCGATATTTAAAAAAATAATTTATATCAGTATTTCTTACCGCAACTACATATGGTATATTATATTTCTGTGACAACCTTCTAGCACAATAACCATCGGTAAATAAAGTATATGCATGTATACAATCGAATGCTTTTACATCGATTTCCTTTTCAATCATTTTAAAGATTTTCTCTTGCTTATGAAAAAAAAGTAATCTGTCTCTCCTCTTTATACACTTCGAAACAATCTCTTTATCTCTCAAAGATATTACTCCAGCACTATCATCTACTACCGCAACAAACACCGTACAGTCTACTCCATTTGATTCAAGATGTACGATCATATTCTGATGAAGTCTTGTTAATAAATAATTACAATTAATATGCAATACCTTCAAATCTTCTAACCATCCTTTTATCAAATATCATTAATAATAGCCTCTACTATTCGGCTTGTAGAATTCTTCCCGTGCTCATCCATACGGAATTGTCGTACAAACTCCATTCGCTCTTTAACTGTAACATCTTCTCCACAGGTTAATGCCTCTATCTTATTTCTAAGATCATTCCAAGAATCTACTTTATACGATAATTCTATCATCCGATAAACAATGTAGTTGTATTCATCCATATTCCCACAATACAGTATGGGTTTTCCTGTCAAAAAATACTCAACCACTAGGGATGAGAAGTCTGAAATCAGAATATCTGATTCATTAAATGAAACTATATAATCCGCCGTCTCATCTAGTGTAACATTTGAAACATCTGCTATTTTTCTTTTGATTTGTATCACTTCTTCTTCGGTAAGAGCTTTATTTTTGACGAAATTATTGAACATAGATGGATGCGGACGAATAATAAGCCTTATGTTTTCATGTTCAGAAAAATAATCCATTAGCTTATCAAAAAATAGAAAAAAACTACTACCATCGTTTTTTTCAGAATCGAGCGACCATCGCGGCAACCATAAATAAACCTTATATCTATCTCTGTATTTCTCTATATCGGAAATATCGAATCTCGGAAAACCATAATCATAGCATTTTATATCTGCAGTATATCTTGATCCAGCAATAGTATTTTGACAATACTCCATTGTGCACGAGTTATCACAAAAAACTGCTGACAAATACGGTAAAAAGTGATTGTTATACTCTATTTCCAAATGTTTTAATGGTGATGGCTCGTATGAATATGGTATATAGCAGAGTCTTGATACTTTGCTTATATTTTTTGCCGAATAACACTTGGGATACTCATCATTATAAGGTGTTTGTCTAATAACAATATCAGGTTTTAGTTTTCTCAAATCAATTATCTTTTCATTTGATGAAATAATTGCATTATAATCAATGCTCTTCCAATACTCCCCCGTATTACCCGGATACGGGTATCCTGTCCATGCAAGAATCATAACCTCAATCCCGCCAATTTGTTTCATTGATTCATAAACAGTTTTTAGAGAATTCCAACCTTGTGGATATACTGTTAAGAAAACAATTCTCTTTCTTTTCGTTATTTTTCCTTTATTTCTTTTTCTATAACGATATCCCTGCATATATATTTGCATCTTTCTTATGGCAACATAAATGCTTAGTTTACTGGTTATTTTACTCTTAATTCTTCTGATATCCATATTATTATGACACCTCATCTACTAAATCTTGACATATATTTTATTACCGTTTGTTTATTCTTTAATGCAATAATAAGCAGTAGTATTATAATAATTACAATAAGCGCATACCTTATTACCAACAAGGAATACAAACTCATCATAATCAAACATATTATTGCCATTAAAACGATACATAATAAATTGAACGGTGTGCTATACACTTTAGAATAGCCCTTTTTTCTACTGTATAGATAATGCAAAAGCATCTCTAAAAAGCAACTTATTAATGTTGTATATGCAGCAGCTATGTATCCGAAGGTCGGTATGACGACATAATTCAACGCAACATTTATCAACGCGCATGTCCCTCCAATAAATGGAAATATTTTTTGTTTTTTATGGTATCTTTCTAATCCACCATAAAGGCTGTATATCATAGAACAGTAATATGCTAGCACAACAGGAGGAATTACATACATCGCTTCTCTATAACTATTTCCTCCCATAAGCATTAGTGCTTCAGGTGCAACAGAAACCAAACCAATACATAACAAGGAAAATAGTGTAATATATGGATAACTATATCTCTTAATTTCAAATCCCCTTTCTTTATTCATCATTTCAAAAACCCATGGATCCCACGCAGATTCCATAGAGTTTCTAATTAAGTTTACAATCAACGCCCCAGAATAAGCTACACTGTATAATGCGACTGATTCAGAGTCACAAAACTTTTGAATCATTATTCTGTCTGATGAATGCATGATATTACTAGATAAATGATGAATCACCAGAGGGAGTGAAATAACAAGAGCATATTTACAATACTCTATTGATAATTCTTTTCCTCTTATAATTAATGAAACCGAAATAAGAAAATCTATTATAATGATGGGCAAATAGTGACCAATAGACCTTGCAAAAAATCCATCTTCCAGGCTAACAACCAATAATAATGCCAACAATAATGATGTACAGAAACTTATAAAAGTCATGATAACTGTAGGCTTATATTGCATCTCAATGCGCAATTTAGCTTGAAGAATTTCCATTCCCGGAGATACAATCAAATAGATCATAACAATATATAAAGCATAAACTGGCAATCCAACAAATGTAGAAATGTAATTCCTGAACACAAAAACAATGGTTGAAAACAAAAATGTACATGATATGCTAAATAATGTTATGGACGATATGAACCCGTCAAAGTTTTTTTTATAATCGTATCTTGCCAATGGAACCGAATTAGCCAGATTTAAGGTAACCACAACACTCAATATGCTAATCCATGAACCAAGTGTTGCAAAATCACCAATCTCACCTTTTGATAGAAGCCGTGTAAAAATTGGCGTAGTCAAAAATGCCATTCCTTTGATAAGAAATGAACAAACAGTATACCATACACCGGCTTTTAATACTTTACTGCCATTTTCCTTCATATTAATTCGCTCACTTATATTACTACATCATCTAAGCTTATTTGCTCTTATTCATAGACTTACGATGTATTCTTCTAACCATTTTTTTCACTCTGCTTCCCATAGCTATAACACCATAGTACAACCTATCTGTTTTAAACTCCTCATGCAAATGGACTGGTGCGTTCATAATCTGATCAAACTCATTATCATCTATACGTAAATTCTCTTTAATTTCGTTGAAATACGAGTTCATCATTTTCTCGTCATACAATGGTTGTTTTAAGACGTCTAATGCCTCACTTCTTGTAAGTTGGTCTGAAATAATCATACTAGATAGATGACTAGTACGTTTATCAACGCCAAATTTTTTAGTAAACCAAACCAGCTGAATAAATGCTGTTAATTTATTTTCCAAATGCTTAGCACCATAATATTGAAATCCGCAAAATTGCTCCAATTCTTTAAACGCTCTATTACGATTATAATCAATATAATTTAATGGTTTGCGTTCTTTGATTCCTAATTCAAACCTCGTTGCAAGAATTCTCCAATTAGACGTAAATCTAAGTTTATCAATCCCTTCTTCCCCATATTTATGATATATATCCATAAGATTCACTTTATCCCTTGCCGAATGCGTATTTCCTGCCTGTAAAATGCATTCCAAAGCAAAGTTCTCCCCCGATAAAAAATAAGTCGTTCGATACTTCTTCGCTTCAGAATAAAGAAAAGCAAACAGAATGTTATCCTGTGGCGCTGCAACATTAGGTACACCTGCCTTCATATATGCCTTAATAAGACCATTAAATTGATCTTTGTCTGGAACTATGTTATGAATATCGATACCTGTAGCTTTTGATAGTTTAGCAATATTAGATTTAGAAATATCTGTATCATACCCATCGTCAACATGTATAGCTAGGATTCTTAATCCCCACTTATACCCAAGGTATAACAAATACGATGAATCTAAACCACCACTAATCCCCATGATACAATCATATTTTTTCCCTTTTCCATCCTTCTTGATCTCCTCAACCATCCTTTTGATCATTAACTGACCTTCCCCATTGGGGAAGTATATATGCTTTTTCTTTATCAATGCATTTGTGCAGTAATTGCAATACCCATTACCGTCAAAAGTTATTAACTTGTCAGAAGAATCATTCATAACGCAACGTTTGCATACTCTCATTTTCATGCCTCCCTAAGATACTCTATTAAACCGCTTAGAGCTTTACTCATATTTAATTCATTTTCAGCGCATTCTCTTATTTCTTGTATCATTGAAACAGATGAGTCATTATGAACGTATAGTTTTTCGTAAAAACCTATTATTTCATCGAAATCAATGACACTGTCATCATTTGGAAACTCAAGTATGTATTTATTTAATTTGTCATTATCCATTACATCAAGACGAACGCCCGTTATTATCGGTAATCCTACTGTTAAGTATTCCCGTGACTTCAACTCACAGGAATAAAAAAGGTCTTTTCTATATGCCCCTAAGCTACAAACCCCAATGTCGCTATTGTCATAAACCTCTAGAATCTTTGCCTTTTCTAACAGCCCTAGGAATTGTATATGCTCGTGTAAACATAAATCATTTACTAATTTCATATATTTATTCTTTTCAGGTCCTTCTCCCACAAAGAAAAGAGTAATCTCTTGCTCCCCCCCCTTATCATAGTATTCCCTCAATCCATGAATCAATCTATCATAACCATGCCAATAATCGAACATAGCTGCAGCTACAAGGTTTATTGATTTAATTTCAGCTCTTGGTTTTCGCTTCCTAGTCTCTATTACGTTGTACCCATTTAGTATCTTTATAGTTTTGACTCCGAATATTTCCTTCTCATTTCCCACAACTGTTATCCTATCCACATATCTGTTTATTCTCTTTCGAGTAATCATATCCTTGATTAGTAATGTATAATTAGTCCTCTTCTTTATTATTTCTTTATCATAAGGATAGGTCGGGATTTCCATAACTACTTTTGTGTTATGATTATTCTTTTTCACATTCTTGAGAAAGATCAAGAAAAAAACATTCATGAAATATGGCCGTCTCAAATATATAAAATCATATTTTTTTAGTGTCGCATCATATTTCCAGTTTGGTACAATATTTGTAAAGGGCATTCTATATAATATTTTATATCCACATATATAATTGGGCTTCATTAACAATGTATCAACTTTTAGACCATTATCATTCATAGTGCAAATTTGATTATGGATTTTTATATTCACTCCACCCGAACTTTTTAAATCATTATATATAATGAATAGTCCTCTTTTCATTTAAAAACGTGTAGGTAATTCATTGAAATCAAAACATTACCTCACTTCCTCCCTTCTGTAATAAAGTGTGCAAAAAACACTGGTTTAATGCATTGATACTATTAATGGATTTTGACATGATGTAGTTAAAAATATCGTATAAATACATTTTTCAACCAAGATAAATACTATGCATTTATGAAAAACCAAATTTCCAATCCTCGTTGATACGGGTTTTTATTACCGCATCACACCAAAGAATCGTTAGTAAACTCATCTTATACTCACAAATGACGTTTTTTACATCTCTTTATTACACTTGTCACCAAATCCTAATTATTATGTAAATTATTACAATCTTCAATAAATTGCCACAACCTGAATTGCTATCATCCCTAGAGTTGCTAATAAAGCTGCATATCTTGTAACACTATTTCTTTTATGCTCTTCCATATTTACGTATATTACCGGAACTGAATATACAAATAAATAATCAACGACTCTACTAAAAGCCCTAAACGGGTATCCAAAACAAAGTAATACCATTCCACACGTCATTGACATTTTTAGATTCATCTTACGATTATTCTTATCTTCAGAAAAATATATTAGAATAACGCTTATAATCCACATAAGCCAGTCCCTTAATCCTACTCGATAATCTGCATCATTCACTTTGGTTGAGAAACCTACTAATGGACTCCAAGATAAAAACCTAAGTAATAATTGAGCAATAACTGGTGTTACAATACTACCGATATTAAATAGAAACCACACAAATACAAAAGTAAGAACGATCATAGCATTTTTTCTTGATATTCTAATATCCCTCATACATATAAAAACTGGAATAATATTTAACAAGCCCATTGATTGTACACTCATAGATAGAGCCAATAGTAGTATTATCAGCCATAATTTCTTTTTCTTTTTCATTGACTCTGCCACAGCGCAAATACCTAAGCCAATGCTGAGTCCTCCTCTAAGTACAATCGCCGAATAATGAAATCCATACATTATCATAAACAGCATTGCGACTCTTAAAATATCCACATTTACTTTTGTTTTTATCTCATTACATAAGCTATTAATTCCCACAATAAATATAGTAAGCGATATTATTGAATTAACAAACACAAAGCCCCGAAATGTTATTCCCAAGCCTTTTATAAAAAACATATATAATACAAATCCAATGTCCAATCCCATATAACGATTCCCATATCGAACATCGTAATTATTAATTATGTATTGCAATGAATGATTTGACCCAAAGACTTCTAGATATCTCGCAGTATCCTTTACTTCCATTGGTTTGAAAGAAACAAAAAAAGAACTACTTACCACAAAAATCAACAAGAGAAGCCTTTTATGCTTTACAGATATCTTCCCATTTAACAACATCATGTACGTAAATATTGAAAACAGGATGAAAACACAAAAAAAAATGTTATATGTCATATACTTTCACCTATTCCATTGGTGCTTAATCCACTTACAATCTCCACCACTGTAAACCGCTCTTCTTCAAATCTTCAATCTTGTAAAGTCCTTTTACATCAACAAGTACCTTTCCGTCATTAGACACATCAGTTCTGTATAGCTTCTTGATATCATCAAGAGACAACGCCTTAAACTCATCATGTGCTACAGCAACTATCACACAGTCAGCATCATGAACATCTTCAAGCTTAGTGAGTTCGACACCATACTCGTTTCTTGCATCTCTCTCGTTAGCCCATGGATCAACAACAATGGGCTTGATTCTGAATCTGCCCAACTCGTTAATAATGTCATCCACCTTACTATTTCTTATATCTGGGCAGTTTTCTTTAAAGGTTAAGCCCAGAATAACTACTTTACTCTTCTTAGGTGCCTGACCTGCTTTAATCATCTTACGGATAGCAGCATCAGCGACATATGCACCCATGTGATCATTAACAATACGTCCGTTCAGGATAATCTGTGAATGATACCCTAACTTCTCAGCCTCATACGTAAAATAGTACGGATCAACACCGATGCAATGTCCACCAACTAATCCTGGTCTAAAGCCAAGTGCATTCCACTTGGTGTTCATGCCATCTACAACTTCGTTTGTGTCAATGCTCATACTGTCAAATACCATTGCCAGCTCATTCATGAAAGCAATATTTATGTCTCGCTGAGAATTCTCTACAACTTTCACAGCTTCAGCTGTACGAAGATTAGAAACTGGATATGTCCCAACTTCGATAACGATGTCATAAACAGCTTTAATTGTTTCAAGAGACTCTTTGTCGATACCAGATACAATCTTACGAATGTTCTCAAGTCTATGAACCTTATCACTGGGGTTGATTCTTTCAGGACTATATCCTACTTTAAAATCTTCACCACACTTTAGTCCTGACTCCCTCTCAAGGATAGGAATACACACATCCTCAGTGCAGCCTGGATAAACAGTGGACTCATAAACAACTATGGCACCTTTTTGAAGATTTCTGCCAACAATCTCAGATGCTCCGATAACTGGTGTAAGATCCGGCGTGTGATCAGTATTTACAGGAGTAGGAACAGCCACAATAATGAACTTTGCTTTCTTAAGCTCTACTTCATCTGCCGCAAACTGGATCTTTGTTTTCTTAATCTCTTCGTTACCAACTTCATTTGTAGGATCGATTCCTGACTTGTAGAGTTCAATCTTCTCTTTATTAAGGTCGAAACCGATAACATTGATCCCTTTTTTTGCAAAGGCATGTGCTATAGGCATGCCAACATATCCCAATCCCACGAGTGCTAAATATTCTTCTTTTGCTACTAATCTGTTATAAAGTGTCATAAGTCTATTCTCCCAAAATTCTTTTCTTAATTTATTTCATTACTTTTCTCTCGCCAAATCTTCCAACAAAATCCATTGTTGAACACTCTTTTAATGGTAGTTTCACCGGCTGTCCCTCGGCTGCTGATTTATACACGGCCAGAACTAATTCTAATGCCCTCCTTCCATCCACTCCCGTTACGTAAGGATCTCTATCACTACTAATCGCATCAATTACATCCTCATAAAGAGGTGTGTGGCCGAAGCCATACACATTAGGCGGATTTTCATGGAACTGACGCATTACCTCTTCCGGATCATCAAGCTGATCAGAAAATCTCCATTCTTCAATCCGGTTAACACTTGTACCGCCTGCTTTCACCGTGCCTTTCTCACCGAAAAGGTATAACGTCTCTTCAAGGTTTTTAGGGTAAATATCCGTTGTACCCTCGAGAATTCCATAGCTTCCATTCTTAAACTTGATAAGTGCCATACCAAAGTCTTCCGCCTCAATGTAATTATGATTGAGCTTATCCGTCATACCCATTACTGTGTCAATTTCATCGCCCATCATCCATCTGAGAAGATCTGTGTTATGTATACATTGATTCATGAGAGCACCACCATCCTGCTCCCATGTACCACGCCAGTCCGCTCTAGAATAATAATTCCAATCTCGACACCAACGGATGTGCGCGGTTCCGTAGAACATCTTTCCAAATCTACCCTTGTCAACAGCGTCTCTAATTTTCTGAATAGACTTATTAAATCTGTTCTGATGATTAGCGCAAACCTTAACGCCCTTCTCCTTACCACGTCTTATAATCTCGTCAGCATCAGCTAATGACAGTGCTATAGGTTTTTCAATAATCACATTACATCCGGCATCTATGCAATCTAAAGCGATAGCCGCATGCTTACCAGATTCTGTACAGATAGCCACAAGTTCCGGTTTCTCAACCTCAACCATCTGCTTATAATCTGTGTATGTATGGATTGGATCCAGTTCAAACTTAAGAATCTTGTCATGCATGTTTTCTGGATTGACATCACAAATTCCTACAAATTCCAGATTGTTTGCTTTTGCCGCTGCAATGTGATTAGGACTAATCCTTCCACAACCAATTAATGCGTACCTCATTTTTTATCCTCCTGTTTTTTCTATGATTTCACATATTTTTTCAGCTGCATGACCATCACCAAATGGCTTATAGTCAGAATTAATAACTTGCTTCTTACTCAGTTTTTCAAGAATATCCTTATGATCCGCCTTTGCAAGTTGATTTCTGTTATCGACCATCGTTTCCGGCCAAACAACATAATCCAATACGAATACACACTGCACCCCAGCGTAAAATGCCTCGCACTGTAATCCTCCTGAATCCGTGACGATCTTCTTCGCATGCTTTGTCAAGTGAACCGAATCAGAATATCCAACAGGTTGTGTAAGAATAATATTTTTAAAGTTCTCTCTATTTACCATCCTCTCGGCCCTATCATGATTCCTTGGATGAACCGGATAAATTGTCGGTGCGTCCAAACCGTTCATTGCAAGCAGAATTTCTGTTAAGGGTTCATTTGAATATGTATTCTCTTGCCTATGACAAGTCATATAATAGAATTCATTCGGTATACTTACCGGGTTGTTGTTAAAATCAAGTATATGCGGTTCATCCCATGGCTTATCCGCAAAGTATAAGAATGAATCATACATAATATTCCCAACACAATAAGACCGTTCCCCTAAGCCTTCTTTTTTTAACTTGTCCAGGGCATCTTCAGTAGCACAGAAATTCAATGTAGCCAAATGATCTGTTGTAATGCGGTTGACTTCTTCTGGATTATCCAATGTCCCAAGTCTGTTACCTGCTTCTACATGAAATACAGGAATACGAAGTTTTACAGCGGCCAGTCCTGCAGCTAAAGTGGAATTTGTATCTCCATAAACCAACAGTGCATCCGGATTCTCCTTCTGAAGAATCTCCTCAATCCCTATCAACATCTTTGCAGTCATCTGCGCATGAGAACCACCTGAAACTCCAAGGTTATAATCCGGCTCAGGTATTCCCATCTCCCGAAAGAATACAGCAGACATATTGTCATCGAAATGTTGACCTGTGTGTACGAGAATCTCCTGATGATGTTTTCTGATTTCTCTTGAACCTGCTGCAGCTTTAATAAACTGAGGCCTAGCTCCTACTACAGTAAGGATTTTCATTGATTTCTCCTCTAAAAGAGAGGGTTTTTCAACAGTTTTCAGCTTCAACTACGAAATTCCCCCATCTCTTCTACAAAATTCTATTTTTATATATTTCTTTCCTCTTCTAATGCAGTCGTAAATAAAGTTGCCGTACGCATCAGGCATTCCTTTTGTCCAAACTGCATCTGACGATACAGCCTTACCAGTTTTATCTCACTCACCGACAACGTATCCACATTGATATCCTCATCCCTTCCTGACAGCAGATAGTTTGACGTCACTCCCAAGAATTCTGCCATCTTTATGATATGGATCAGGAAGGATTTATGTTATCAATTTCCAATGTGTAAATGCTCCGTTCCCAAAACCCAGATACTCTACCATTTCTTTTTCTGTGATTCCCTTTTCTTTCAACAACTCCAAGATCCTTAATTTTTCGGTAGCGATGTTCTATATGATGAAGACCGGCGCCGAGTTCACTTACGCTCATTACCATTCCATCCGAAACATTGATGTGTTCGATATTCCTGTAGAAGATCTTATTCTCATTAACCGCGATTTCAAGCGCTATATCCGTATACTCAAGGAGAACATATCCATACAACCGTTGATCTGTCTATTGCGTACATTACATGCTCACTAGATTCATGCCTTGGTCTTGGAAAGAAGTTCTTCGGACTTCTTAAGGATTTCCTGGGTCATCATGTCACCTACAAGCAGATGTACGATGAGATACGAGAAAAACGAAATCACAAGGAGGATGAAATCCATGGATCAGCGTAATACCAAAACAAACTGCAGCCATGCGGCGCACGGTCTGTCACTCAGTGGAACCGTCATTGACAGAACAAGACGGATGGTTCCCCATGATCATCCGACAACGGAAATCGTGACATACACCATTCAGGACGGATACAACCGCAAATTCTATGTCAATGACTATGCCTCCGACGGATACCACGGCCTCAATTCCAGCGTATGCTTTATCGTTTACATCAAAGCGTACAACCACAAAAATGGAGCTTTCACGCGGCGAGCATTTTTAATCAATCAACACACTTCTTGCACTATAGGCTGTGAAAATATCATTGTTTTATGATGTGTTCATGGTCTTTTCCTTTCTTGTCGGTAATCTTTAGGCTATCAATACCACTTTTATATCTGACTTACAGACACGACTTAGTGTCTAGTTGGCTCCATTTTTCTATCCGATTATAAAGTCTTCTACAAAAGAACTTCTACAAGTTTATCTGTCAAAACCCGTAAGTCATGGAATGCCTTTGTCTGCTTCATCCCGTTAATCCCATATTCTCTTCTAGAATTTTCTGTCATTACATATACAGCTTTTATTTTTTCAGCAAAGTCTCTTGAATTGTAGGGCTCAACCAATATTCCACCACCGCTATCAACAACTTCATTATCTTCATACCTAAAGCCGAACAACGTACATGTGCCTGAATACAGATAATCATTGATCTTATTCTTTGATATTCCGTATTTAAATACTGTTTCTTTACCCTGATACTCCATATGAGCCATACAGACATCGCTATTCGAAAGCAACGCGGGAACAAGTTCTTTTGAAATTCGATCACCTATGAGAACATTGTTGAGCTTATTTTGCTCCACGTATCTCTCCATCTCACTTTTTGCTTCACCACTGCCAACAAAAAGCATCTTCACATTGATTCCTTGATCCCGGAGAATCTTCTGTGCCTCAAGCATTACCATTACACCTTCATACTCCATGAAATATCCTGTGAAAGTGCAGATGAACCCTTCTTTTATAAAATCTTTAATATTCTCCGGAATTTCATCAAGTCGTTTACGATTCTCATCATATCTCTCACAATCCATAGGTTGCCCTATAAGGGTGACCTTGTTTCTAGGCACCCCCTTAACATCACATATGTATCTGTCACCATGGGAAAGAGAATATATGATATGATCTGCATGTTTATAAGTGAAATCTTCAATTGTTCGGAAGAACACACACATTGGCGAAGATTCTTTCTTTTCACCGCTATCAATCCATATCTGCGGCCAAAAATCCCTCACCTCAGCAACAAATCGTACTTTATATTTTCTACTTAATCTATATGCCGCTATCCATGCTAAGGGATGCACTGATGCTCCTTCTATGACATCAGGATTCCCATATTGTTTTGCAAACTTAGTTGCATACTTCAAAACCTGTGTCATAAAAGTGATCATGTTCAATGCACGATCCTTGCCATTGTTCGCTCCATATGAATGCGTTTTAACATATACATATCTCACATGTTTAAACGGCTTAGATATGTACATACCTTTCTCAGAAATATAAGTGTGGGTATAATGTGAAAATCCAGATGAAAAAATAACTACATTATATCCACGCTTATCTAATTCTTTTGCAAAATCATATTGTCGAGAAATACCACCATACTGTGGTTCAGAACTGTAATGGTCTATGATCCAAATGGTCTTTCTTTTACTATTTTGTTTTATGTCATTATTAAGCTCATTTTGCGGCATTTCTGTCCTCTTTATTGATGTTCTTAAATCTACATCCCTATATTCGAAATCATAAACTGACAAGGATTGATCATAGGTGAGATTTCCAAACGCCTTATTAGCCAAGCCATTTATTTTCCCGGGAATATGCGATGCTAACGCTACAACCCAATTGAATGTCCTGCTGACTAATATCTTTTTCCCATTTGCTGAAGCAATCAACTTAACAACCTCGCTCGTTCTACTATACTCTGCATTCTGTGGCCAGAAGATTCCTCCCAGATCTCTTATCATCACTTGGGCAAGAAACTCACAGAGGTTTTCTATATAAAGCATTGAGCGTTCATTCTTAACATCCGGGAAAATAGGCAACTTCTTCGCCACCTTCGCCAATGTAGGATAATTTCCTTTGGATCCTTTCCCGTAAATCATCGGAGGTCTGAGAACAGTTACAGTGAAGCTATTATCTGCCAATTCTCTGACGCCCTTATCAGCCTGCCATTTGCTGTCACCATAGAAATTCGTCGGCTTTGGTTCAGTATTAGCTGTTATTCTTTTTGTCTTTCCATAGGGGGCTGAATCACCGTATACAATTGCCGAAGACATATACACAAATTGTTTGACGCTATCAGCCTTTGCCTTCTTGGCGGTTTCAATCGCCAGGTCAGTATTGATGGCATAATATTTTGCTTTAACTTCTTCGCTTACATTTCCCACATCAGCGTGAGCAATGCCGGCAACGTGATAGACAACATCGTATGGCGAGAAATCCTTTTTTCTCCAGCTGCCATCTATCATATCTACTGTATCGATATCCAGTTCAGAGCAATAATGCTCTTTTACATAATTCTCGAATAAAACACCTATGTAACTGTTTGCTCCAGTGATGAGAACTCTCTTCACTACTTTTGCTCCTTCTTATGTATTTCACCGGTACCGCCTTCGACTATACCGTCATGCTTGATGACGGAAATAATGGTACCAATAAAGCACTTCACATCAAACAGAAAACTGATCTTCTTTACGTAGTCCCCGTCAAGTCTGGCTTTGTCCGGGATTTCCAGTTCATCTCTTCCGTTAATCTGTGCCCATCCGGTCAAACCAGGCTTTACATCGTTGGCATTGTACTTATCTCTCTCGGCAATCAGGACATCCTGATTCCATAGCGCCGGTCTTGGCCCGATAATCGACATATTTCCCACAAATATATCAAAAACCTGCGGAATCTCGTCGATGCTAGTCCTGCGCATGAAGGTTCCCACCTTGGTTATGTACTGATCCGGATTGTCCAGCATATGTGTCGGTACATCATGCGGGGTAGCCATCTTCATGGATCTGAATTTATGAAGCTTAAAGTACTTCTTATTCTTCCCTACCCGTTTCTGCGTAAATAGCACCGGTCCCGGATCATCCACTTTAATCGAAATCACAATGACTAGAAAAGCTGGCGATAACACAATAAGTCCTAATCCAGACAGGATTACATCTAATACTCGTTTTACACACTTCTCGTAAATGCCTGCTTTATACCGGCTTATCCCTACAGCTTCCAAATGCCCTCTGGCTCCATCGGCGTTCTCTTTGTCATTACTGTCCTCAATAAAGACTACCTTTTTGCCCTCCATCGGGTTTATATAATCGGATTTGATGCCGTATGCAATCTTACTCTTCTTTTCATGCGACATGTTCATAAATCTCCATTCTAATAATATATGCTCGGATATGAACGGTCTTTACACCCCATCAAACATATTCGGTTCTACTCGCTTCTCGCCTACCCAGTTTGTCTGTACATGAGTCCATTCCGAAAATATCAGAACCACGCTTCCATTCTCAATCTCCAACGAATCAATCAGGTAATGTTTGTCAAAGCTATACTTAGCAAGTTCAATACCAGAATTAAACTTCCATTCCGTCTCCCCGGATCTGCACACCAATGGTGCCATAATCTTTTCAACAAACTGCTCAACCTTATGAGTCATAATTTATGCATCCTACCTTTCTACGCTTATCGTTAACAGATATGCATAATAAATCTATATCCAAGCATCTCTTTCTTCATGAAGTCTTCGCCGGAGTCTCGGCAAAGATCCGTCCAACTGGATACTCAAAAGGAGGAATGAGCACAATCAAAGCATTTCAATCCACCCTCAGAGGCTTTTGATTCCGTTCAGACAGCCTTGCATACTTCATAAATAATTCCGCTTTGATTATCATCTTTTTAATTCATAAGTTTACACTTTTAAGAAAAACTGAATTCAGGAACCAAAAAAGCGCCTGAAAGCCTCTATTTTAAGAAGTATCAGTGCCGCTAGAGATAAGAATATGTCTATTGCACGTTTCACCAATTTCTCATAGATTGATGCTTGGCTGTATTCTATTGATGCTGCATTTTTGAAGTGTATATATTTTTTCAATACCCTATTTTTGATTTTTTCCAATTTTTACTATAACGAATTATCTAAGCAGAACAAAAATAATCTTCGTGATTTTCCAGCAGTTCATTTTTTCTTTTTCTATAGACCTTCAAAAAAAACAAAAAACCACTACCTTATGAGTGATTTTTTACTATTCTGAAATTCTCTTTCTCCTTTATTTTTTATATGTACTTAAAAATCAGCAGATATGTTTGTGATCTGTCTGAATAGTTTTTTTACAAAAAATAGGATGGCTTCGCCATCCCAGAATCATTTTTATACTCTGAATTTAAAATTTCTATGTCCATCACCTTCCTACATAGCGCGCGAAGCGTCAAATGCTTTTCGTGACTTCTTGTAAACAATTAAAGCAGGTATTTCTCCAGCAGACTTAACAAATTAACTATTAATCGTTCTCTATTTTCTGCAATATACCATCTATCTAATCCTACAATTTCAAATTGCATTGAGCCAAAAGATCTTTGTAACACTACCTTCTCTCCACAACCCCCATCCCCACCGTCACTTCCACTCTATGTCCCAACAGCGGTACTTCCAACACCACCAACCTCTTATGCCGCAAAATTTTCTTCACATTCCCCTCAAAATCCTTCAGCGGCCCGGAAGTAACTACCAGCTTATCCCCTTCGATATACCCTTCCGAATACTTCACCACATGCTCATCCCCGCCAAGCTTCCTAAGATACTCCTCCTCTTCCTTCTGGATCGGTGTCATTTCATCCCCCGTTCTCAGCACCTTAGACATAGCATATATTCTTTTTAGACGTTTATAAAAATCCTCGATCTTATCCGTCTCAATGAACACATATCCCGGAAACAGTCTGGATGTGATCAGTGTTCTCTCCCCACGGATCTTTGTCCACCGTTCCGCCAGCGGAACGAACACATCCTCGCCCTCATCCGCCACCCTGTCGCGGCACTGCTGGGCGATCTCCAGTTCCTTGCCGGTGTAGACCTGTATGACATACCACATATCAGCTCTTCTCCGTGATTTCCAGGCCCACGCCTACGAGTTTCTCTTTGTCATCCAGCCTCATACTGAGAAACCCCTTGCGCTTATGCCTGTCGATCTTCTTAATCCGGGATTCCATCCCGGTCAGAACCCCGGACCTGACTTTCAGGATTCCTTTTTCGATCACGCCGTAGGACATCCCGATCTCATCTTTCCCGTTGGTCAGCCTGTTCAGGAGCTCTTCCTCTTCCGGACGGATCGGACAGAAGCTGCTGCCGGTTCCGAGAAGCCTTGTAAATTCCGTCATCCGGTGAAGCGCTTCTGAAAGGGGTTTGGGGTTGTCTGTTACAAGAAACATATATCCCGGCAGGAGACGTTCCCGCTCCTCGTGCCACTGGCCCAGGTATTTTTTCTTTTTCACATAATACAGAATCTTACAGTCCTCGTAAGAATCATCCGGAAGCATTTTCTCCACCCGCTGACGCATGGGCTCTTCCTGGCCTGTTTTCGTCTGTATTACATACCACATTTGTACCAGCTCCTTTGTTCATAGCTGCTTTTTAGGGATTTGTGCAGCATTCACTGCCGTTTTTCCCCATTTTCTTTCACCCTTCCGGATTGCGCTCAGCGCCGGAAAAGCCATTAAATCCAGCCGTTCCGGTATTCCAGGGCTGGGGAAGAAACCATGGTTTATTCCCCAAAAGGTCTTGAAAAAATATTTTCGATGTGCTAATATAATTTTCGATGATTTGCGGAAAATCGTGTTTGATTTTTGCTGTTTTCCAGCAAATTGAAAGATTTTTTGACAAATTATCACAGATTTTTTTGATATTTAGACATGACAAATAATGGGGAAAAAACCATGGTTTTTTCCCCATTTACGATAAAAAAATGATATTCTGCGGGCTTTCCCGGCTTCTGGTAATTTTTACACCCTGATCATACATATTATTATTCGCACCGTTTCCTCACAAAAACATCGCCATATAAACCGGCATGCACACGATATCCCCATCTTTTCTCAGATCCTTCGTATACACCAGATACCTCTGCAGAATCCGATCAGAAAACTTCACGGTAAATGCATCCAGGGATGCATGTGTTTTATACCCTGACGATTTGACTTCAATCGGACAGATCTTATTCTTACGCGCCAGCAGAAAATCAATCTCATAATTATGCCTGGACTTCTCATTCAAAAAAGTATGATAAAACAGTTCATTTCCATTTGCAGCCAGCATCTGTGCCACGATATTTTCATACAGATATCCCAGATTTGACGACAGTTTATCATTCAGCAGCTTCTCATAGATCACATTTTCCGTAAAATCCTTATCCTTAAAGGCCAGCGTCGTAAACAGTCCCGTATCTGCCAGGAACAGCTTGAACTTCCTCAGATCCCGGCTGTTTGCCATCCCGGCGTTGGGGTCGCTTGTGTGATATGCGGCGAGGACTGTTTTGGAGTCTTTTAGTTTGGCAATCAGGCTCAGAATGCTGTCATCTGCCCTCTGGTGGTTCAGGACTCCGGAAATCTGGTAGCGTGAAGCATTCCGGTTCAGCTGTGCGGGAATTGCATCGAACAGCATGGAAATCTTCCCGGTAGGGTCTATTTTTCGAAAATCGTCCTCGTACAGATTTAAAATATCTCGTTTTACGGCATCTACCTTCCTCAGGTTATTTGTCCGGATATACGCATCTACGGCCTGTGGCATCCCTCCAACCAGCATATACAGGCGGAAATCCCGCATCAGCTTCCGGTTCATCTGATCCCCAATCGGCTTTTGATTTTGAAAAACAGTTTCCAAAAGCGGGATTGTCGTCTGATCCCCCAACGCCCACAGAAATTCTTCATAATCCATGGGATACATGCTCACCTTGTGCTCCTCGCTCGGGATCAGGATATCCTTTACATTCTGCCGGATGGAAATCAGCGATCCGGTTTCCACATAATCATACCTGTGATCCTTTACCAAAAATTTGATTGCCTGCCTCGCATGTGGGCAAAGCTGAACCTCGTCAAATATAATGAGGGATTTCCGTTCCTGAAGATCAACCCGGTACTGCAGCTGCAGCTGCAGAAAAATATAGTTCAAATCCGATATATCCTTAAATAAATCCTTCACGGTTTGCGAAGCAGACGCAAAATCAATCAGAATATAGCTTTCATATTCATTTTTTGCAAATTCCTCCACAACCGTGGATTTTCCAACCCGTCTGGCCCCTTCCACCAGCAATGCGGTTTGCCCGTCAGCTTCTTCCTTCCACTGCCTGATCCTCTCATAAATCTTCCTTTTGAACAACATTTTTCAATCCCACCCTTCCAGTTATTCAGGTATATTTCTTTATTCATTATTACAAAAATCGTCGTTTTTATTCTATATATTTCCACAAAAATCGTTATTTTTATTTTCCTTCTTCTCATCAAAATCGTTATTTTTATTTTCTCATTTTATCACAAAATCGTTACTTTTTGTATTATGAATTATAAACTCAAACTTCGCACATAGATTTTGCCTATGCACCTTGAAAATTCAATACCTGGCTGTTATTCAGTTGTCAAAAGTCTGCTGTTATGCTGCTTGAAGCTGCGCTTTCAGCAAAGCAGGTAATGTATTCATAAATGTATCAACGAGTTCGTCGATTTTATCGTCGGACAGCTCTGTATTGTTGTTAAGTATGGTTCGGAACATTTGAAGCAGCATTCGAAATGCCTGTATCCATGTGATGTCAGACATTTCATCAGAAAAATATAGAAAAAGTTCTCCCAGCGAACGGTTATCACGCCCTTCCCTGCTTTCCAAAGACAGCATCATATATCGTGTAAAAACAACCGCAGTGTGGGCTGTCATTGCGTCATATGATAAGGAGTTACATTCCCGGCTAAGATTCAGATAGCTTTTGCATACCTTGAAGAAAACTTCGATATCTTTTACGAACTTTCGTATAAGATATCTTATACGAACCCTGCTTTTATACGAACTTTTCAGTGGGCGGAGTCTTTTCCAGCGGTATTTGTGCATAAGAAAGTTCGTATAAAATCCAAAACTAATGTACCATGTTAGTACACATACACTTTTTATTTATAGAAAGGAGACTGACATGGTAAATTTCAAAAACAATGTAACGGTAGTGATTGCCACACTTAAGCGGTACAGATACGGTCCGAGAGCTATACAAATAAGCATGGGCTGTTACAATGCACTCAATGAAAGTATGGCGCTTAATGGGATTCAATGGTTTTCTATGGACTATGCACTGGAATGGTGTGAACACAGTGCGGCTAAATATCTAAAGCCGCAGTATCGAAACGCTATTTACAGACTTTATGATGTTTATGAGTATGGGAGAATATTAGGTTCCCATCTGGTAGTCTATGCGCATCCATCGAAGCAGTTTCAAGACAGAATTGAAGAATACCTTTCAGATATATCACTTACCGGTGGTTACACGCAGGCCCACCTAACTAACATCCGGCACAAGGTCGTTCAGTTCTGCTGTTTTATACAGTATAACGACGCTGGCTGCATTGAGGATATCGACTATTCAATGCTTGATGGTTACGACCGGTTCCTGAGGGAATCATCGAAAGCATACTACATCAACGAAGGGCTTGTCAGCGGTTTTTTGGAATATATGTCCGCCAAGGGCAGGTGCCGGAGAGGTTATTCCCTTTATCTCCATTACATTGAAGCTGACAAGTGCACATCATTGTCAGATCTGGAATCTGCCGCACAGGCGGTAATCCATGTCCGCCGCAAAGCGAGTGCCTGTTCCACCGTGGAAGAATTCTATCAGTCCATCAATGATTTTACACAACGGCTGAAATCGGCGGGATACAGCAAGACGGTAACGGATTCCTCACCATATCACCTTACCTTACTATACTTGTTTTTGGACAGGGAAAACCTTGGATATGACCGTACCATCACCCATGTGTGGTTTGAAGCAGTCGGAAAGCGTCTCTTTGGAAAAGGCTTTTGTATGGCAAGGCGTACATATGAGATGTATGACGACTATATCCGCATGGGAGACATCCTGCCTTCGCATTGGTGGAAACATACGGATACTGAATACGACAGGCTGCCGTCATGGTGCCGGGCCGGGATAGCGCCATTTATAGCCGCTAAGGAAAAGGAGGGGTGGAAAGAGAATACTATAAAAATGTACCGTACCTGTAGTACCAGATTCTGCGGCTTTCTCGTATCATCAGGCATTACTTCTTTCGCGGAATTGTCGCCTGGGATCATCAAGGAATTTAATCTTTTTGACAATGGCCACAAAACGCCGGAAGCAAAGAATGCCTATAACAGCCGTATCAGAAAGTTTCTCATTTATCTTGAAATGAAGGAAGCCATTTCGATGGGGATGCATCTTGCGCTTCCAGGCCAGGCTGCAGGCGGTGAAAAGATCGTGGAGATCCTGTCGCCAGAAGATATAGAAACAGTTGAGGTTTACTGTGCGAATGCAGCGACACCTCTCGAACTGAGGGATGCCGCAATCCTTATGGTTGCCCTGAACATGGGATTCAGGTCAAGCGACATCATCGGGATGAAAATTTCCGACATTGACTGGAAAAATCGGAGTATACGTATCTTCCAACAGAAGACCCGGGCAGAACACCTGTATCCGATGGACATTAAAACAGGCAATGCGATATACAGATATTTAAAGGATGCAAGGCGCAGGGATACTGGCAGCGGCAGGTTATTCCTTAATCTGAAAGCACCTTATAGTCCTGCCGGCCGCTCCGTATGCAGAAACGCAATGGAGCGCGCAGGGGTATCCACAGGTAAAGTCCATATGTTCAGAAGGACCTTTGGCTCTGCCACATTAAACAGCGGCGCAACATTAGCTGAGACGGCAGAAATGCTGGGGCATTCGGACACAAAGAACGTACATAAATATACGTCACTGGATACGGAAAAGATGCGGCTGTGCCCGCTTTCTCTTTCAGAGACTGGATTGTCAATGGAAGGGAGGTACGGGCATGAGTAAAGCGATCAAATATAAAAGCACTATTGCCGGGTGGATTACAGGGTTCATTGATGAGAAAAAGTCCCTTGGATACAAGTATCACAACGAATCCAAGTGGATGAAGCAGTTTGATGCATACTGGACAGACCAGGGCTATGAAGAAACAGGGCTGACTCCTGAGAATCTGTCTGGCTGGGTCAAAAAAAGGGACACTGAGGGCGAGAAATGCCTTACGGCAAGGATAAGTATTATAAGGCAGTTCTCCATGTATCTGAATAGCCTGGGAATTTCCAGTTATTGTCCTCCGATAGAAGTCCGTCCCTCAAAACCTGTCATCCATCTTCCTGTTGGTGATGAGATCGCGGAACTGTTCATAGAAATCGACCGTTATACACCGGGGAAGGGAAACGCAGATGTCAGACGCATGTCAAATGAGTATCCGGTACTGTTCAGGTTGGTCTACCTGAATGGACTCCGTGCATCGGAAGCCCGTCTTCTATCTATGGATGATGTTGATCTGTATGACGGCACGGTCATGATACTTGATGGGAAAGGAAACCGGGACCGTATTATTTATCTTTCAGATGACATGGTAAAACTTTGCAGGGAATACATTTCGTATCTTACTGGGGAACTCGCCAGGGAGCCGGCATGGCTCTTCCCGGGGATTGATCCAGATAAACCGATGAGCTATGAAAGCATCAGTTCTATGTTCCGGAGATGCTGGCGGAACACATCTTTTTCTTCTGGATGTGACAGAAATCCAACGACACACTGTCTCCGGCATGCATATGTTGTCAACAGGATAAATCTATGGCGTGAACAGGGGCTGGACTTTGAACATATGCTCCCATACCTGAGCAGGTTTCTTGGTCACAAAAGTTTTAATGATACGTATTACTATTACCATTATGTTGAAGATGCGGCGCAGACGATCAGAAAGAGAGACTCAGTCATAGACCGTGTAATCCCGGAGGTGATGCGCAGATGAACAACAACGACTTGCTGTTCTTTTGCAGAACCTATGATTTTCTGCATGTATTCATACCAAAAGAGAAAAGCGGCTCCCGTCATACAGCCGTTACTTATCGACAGGGGCTTAAGACATTTCGGAATTATGTGAACAACATCGCTGGAATACCTACAAACAGGTTCGAATTTAAGGATTGTACGTATGATTTTCTGCTGGATTACAGGAATCATCTCCACAAAGTTGATAACCTGAAAGCAAAGACGGTCAATAACAAGCTCGCAACAGTCAAGTCCTATGTGGGTTATGCTTCTGCAAGGGATGTCAGTTTACAGCAGTATGCGTTTTCCGTTGAACAGGTTCCTTATTACAGCGAGCCAAAAGAACTTCAGCCGGTCATCGAAGATGTTGATGCGCTTGCAGCCCTGCTGCATATGCCTCCAAACACCCGGAAGGGGCTAAGGGACAAGGTCATCATGTCTGTCTTATACGATAGTGGAATGCGGGTGGCTGAACTTGTTTCCATGGATGTCAGAAATGTATGCCTTGACCATAATGATGTGAAGTTACGGCTCCATGGAAAAGGCAACAAAGAGCGCTGTGTCGTAATGGATTCCAAGACAACGGCTTTGATCAGACAATATATGGGCGAGTTCCACCCGGAAAGAAACAGGGATGCTCCGTTCATCTATACAGTGATCGACGGAAAGCAGAAATATATGACTTCACGTAATGTCCAAAAACTGATAAAGAAATATTCGGACAAGGTTCGGGAAGAACATGATCTGCCAGAATCCGTCTCACCCCATACATTTAGGCGCACAAGGGGAACGATGCTATATCGTGATGGCGTGGATCTCGCTGCGATCTCGGTGCTATTAGGGCATGCGGACATGAAAACAACAAGAGACCACTATACATCACCATCGTTAGACCAGATGAGAGAAATCGCAAACAGAAGAAACAATGTGATTCCAAAAGAAGAACCATTATGGCCAGATGACGAAGACGAACTGTCTCGGATTCTTGGATTAGACTAAGGACTTTATACGAACTTTTTGTGATGGAAAATTTGATATTTATTGTATTTCCATCACAAAAGTTCATATAAAAGCAGGGTTCGTATAAGATATCCCAGCGCTTGCCATAAATACGGATGATTTCATTTTCATCCAGCGTTGTATCGGTAGAGATAAGGCATAAATATTCTTTCCTCTTATTCCGGTTACGCACATATACAACTTTAGCCGGAATGACTTTCCCATCCTTTACAACATCCACTAAAACAGAAAGCAGATACCGGGAACGGCCGCGTCTCTTTTTATTCCGGTTATAGATTGTAATCAGGGACATGTCTTCCCCTTTGTATCGGAAGAACATTTTGGGAGTCTTTTTTACCATACCAATGACATCATAACCGATGGTCTTTACTGCATGGAGGGTGCTTGGAGAAGAAAACCAGCTGTCAAAAAGGACATACTTTGCTGGAACTGCCGCTTTCTTAGCAGTTTTTAAAAGCTCAAGCATGGCCTGTGTCCCTTTTTGAATGGAAAGCAGCCTCCGTTTGTACCCGGCAGTCCGCTTATCAACCTTCACAGCTTCATTGACCCTGTTCTTTTTGTTTTCAGACGAGAGAAGAATGCTGTTCACGGGAAGAAAAGAACTTCCATCTGACCATCCAAGTGTAAGCATACGAAATCCAAAACGGTATCTGTGGTTTGCGTGGTCGTAGGCCTTTGCAAGAAGCTCTACTTTTTTAGAACGATTGCGTTCGAACATAGAATCATCAATGATGAGTACATTTGCGCGGTCTTCTGAGTCCAAGGGGACGATCGCGTCCCTGATAATCCGAGAAGCCAACAGAGTTGTAAAACGTATCCAGTTAATCTGGAGCATCTTCATGAACCGATACACCGTATCCTTAGCAAATCCGGGAGTATTTCGTCCAGTGATCAGGCTCATATACATACTCCTGTTAGAAAAGATCAGCAGAAAAAGATACTGAAAAACCTCAATAACGGGAATGCCATTTTTCTTATAGGCATTAGATGCTTTCAATGCCGAGGAGATATGGAATCTTTTAAAAAATTTTTCGATAGATTTTGAAATCTGCTTATCATTCTGGTTTGCTTGTGTTATACTTTTATTCATAGCATGAGCCTCCGGTTTTAATTGTTTTTCGACAACTCAATTATACCAAACCAGACGGTTTCATGCTATTTAATTGCCAGTTTTTATTGTATTTTCAAGATGCATAGGCACTTATTAAAGTGCGAAGTTTGAGTTATAAAAATTATCGACCTGCTCATTCAGGTGGAAAATTTTCAATTATCGAATTGGCATTACCCCCGGCACCTCCACACCACTTCCCCCTCCCCCACATATACTATAAGAAAAATGAAAGAATCACGCCTATGTATACACTTTTATCTCTTTTTATCCTGATCGCGCTCCTTTTTCTTGTGCTCAACCATTGCAGAAAGCGGAAGATCATCTGCCGTATTTCCTGCATGACGCTGACGGAAAAATGCTGCCTGCTCAATCAGCTTGCCGAGCCCTTTGGCTTCTGCTACGACCACCGGCAGGATATCTTTTCCAGCCGCACCGACGCCTGGCAGAAGGATTTTGGGTATGGGAAGCTGTATGACCTGGCGTCCCTGTCCATGAATATGGTTCTGGACACGGAGCCTGTCTATTTCAATTATGAGAATAAGACCTGGCTGATCCAGTTCTGGAAAGGGCAGTACGGAATCACCTCCGGCGCGGAGGCAGGGATTTACCATGCCGACAGAGTCGTTCCGCCCATGCTCCGCGGCCAGACGATATTTCAGGCGGCAGACGATCACGAAATGCTGCCCATGCGCATCCGGCTTCTGTCCTCCTGCAGCGGGCAGTTGTTCTGCATTTCGCATATCCACTGGTGGCTGACCGGTTTTGTCATCGGGTACTGCATCTCCCCTTCTGAGCTGACTGCGGAATATACCATCACGTTTCCGGATATGGAAATGTGCAGCGCCTTCCTGAACAGCCTGACCGAGCTTGGATATGGATGGGATGAGATCCGGCTGGAGGGAACGAACCTGCGCTTTGTTTTCACGGTTCCAAGTGTCTGTGAATCCCCCGGGTGGAGACGGAACTTCATCCTGTGGAAAAACCGGCTGTTCTGCCGGATCTATCGGAAGGTCACCTGCCCGTTTTCCACCACTGCAGACAGACTGCTGTATCTGTATTATTACCTTCCGTTTGCGTTCCGCAGAACCATCTGTCCCAGACGATTTAAAAAACACAAGAGGTACCGCTGATGGGGTGGTATCAGAGGATTACCGGGGCATTTTGCGATGCTCCGGTGATCCCGCTGGACTGCAGCTCACGTTTTGCCCTGTTCAGCGACTGTCATCGTGGAGTGGGTAATACCAATGATAATTTTCTGAAAAACCAGCACCTCTACCTTGCGGCGCTCCGGCATTATTTTCAAAACGGCTACACCTATATAGAATTGGGAGACGGCGATGAGTTATGGGAAAATCGTTCTCTCGCCAGGATCATAGACATTCATGACGACGTGTTCCGCATGCTCAAAGAATTTCACCGTCAAAACCGGCTCTGCATGATCTACGGGAACCACGACCACTGCAAAAAAAATGTGCGTTACTGCCGACGGCACTGCTCCGCCTTTTACTGCCAGCACGCAACAACAAATTTTTGTCAGACACCGCTTCAGCCTGTTTCACCGCAGTCCGAAGCGGAAACAGCCGCCTGCCTGCTGCCGGATATCTGTTTCCACTCCGGCATCATCCTGCGCGACAGCATTTCGCAGAAGGAAATCTATCTGACCCACGGTCACCAGGCGGACTTCCTGAACAGTACATTGGCGCCGCTCTCAGGCTTCCTGGTGCGGTACTTATGGAAACCCCTGGAGGCAATCGGCGTGTCCGACCCTACCAGCGCGGCCCGCAATTATACAAAGAAGAAAAAGACGGAAACGCGGCTTGCCTCCTGGGCTTCCCAGGAACAGAAGCTGCTGATCACAGGGCACACCCACCGTCCCATGATCGGCAGCCCGGATTCTCCCTATTTCAATGCCGGAAGCTGCGTCCATCCAAGCAGCATCACCTGTATCGAGATCCAGAGCCGCCGCATCACCCTGGTAAAATGGACGATGCAGACCCGTTCGGACCTGTCCCTGTATGTGGCACGTGAAGAACTGGAACCTCCGGTCTGTCTTGAGATATTCCAGAAAAAGACGCAGCCCATCATTTGACTGCGTCTTTTTTTCATACCATTTTATTCAGAGCTTCCAACAGGGCATGCTTCCGGTTCCTTCCTTACGGTTCTGTCTTTTCAGACATCCGGCCGGTTTTTGCCTCCAGCATCATCAGATCATTCTGCATATATTCTTTTAAGGTTTTCCACGACAATTCAAACAAACGGTCAAAATCCGCCGTCAGCCCTGAAATCATCGTATCTGAAAAATCATAGGGTTTCATATAGCCGGTGATTGTTCCATACAGCCGTTTTAACTGCTCAAACTTTTTCATACAGGATCACCCCGTCTCTTCGGATCTCGTCAAGAAGGTCGCTTGACACCGCGCTGCCGTTCAGATCCACGATATCAAACATCAGCAGCGTCTCCATTTCCTCTGTGTAATCCAGAATATTGTAATATTGTTTCGTATCTTTTACATACAGCGCCAGATCCATATCGCTCCGTTCCCCATTGGTACATCTTGCCCGTGAACCGAATAATATGATCCGATTGAGGTCAAATTCTTTTCCCATGGCCTGGAGCCCGGCAAGAATCGGTTCCGGAAGATCAATCCTTTTTTCCGTCAAATGGTACATCCCAGCGCACCTCCTCCGCCTTGCCTGCCCCTCACTCCGCATGAAACCGCATGACTTCCTCCCTGGTCGGTATGGATGCGGTGGCCCCGTCCCTGGACACCGCAATGGCCGCCGCCTTTGCCGCTGTCTCCAGTCCGGCCGGAGCGGGCATATGCTGAATCATAGAGGAGATAAAGTACCCGGTAAAGGTATCCCCTGCCGCCGTGGTATCCCTGGTCTCCACCGGAAAAATGCCCTGCCTGTACTGATGCTCCTGATCCTGGTACACCGATCCGTCCCCGCCCAGCGTAAGCACCGTCTTTGCCTCCGGGTACAGCTCACGCAGCTTCTCCAGTATCCTTTCCGGCTCCTTCTCCCCGGTGATCTGCCATCCCTCAATCTCATTCATCAGGAACAGAGAGATTTTGGAAAGGTTACAGGCTTCCAGATTCCGGTCAAAGGGGGAGGGGTTGAGGATGATCTCCATGCCCTTTTCATAAGCCTGATCCACCATATAATCCACCAGGTTCACTTCGTTTTGCAGCAAAAGATAATCCCCCTTTTCAAAATGGGAGAGCACCTCGTCGATAAATTCCCTGGTCATGCTGCGGTTTGCCCCGCCGTAAAGGAGGATGCAGTTCTGGCCGCTTTTATCCACCTGAATGATGGTATGGCCGCTTTTTCCCGGGATCTCACGGATAAAATCCGTATGAACCCCATTTTCCCGGCAGGCGTCCAGAAGGCTCTTCCCCTCCTCTCCGATCAGCCCCGCATGATACACCGGGACGCCGGCTTTAGCCAGCGCAATAGACTGGTTCAGCCCTTTTCCGCCGCAGAACGTATTCATTCCCCCGGCCGCAAGGGTTTCCCCCTCGGCCACCATATGGTCAACCGAATACACATAATCCAAATTTAAAGATCCAAAATTTAAAACTTTCATCGTGCACCTCATAATTCTAAAACAAGCCCGCCCCATCACTGAATTGGCCGGATGCCGTGCAGCAAGTGCACGACACCGTGTGAACCAATGTCATTTAGTTAATATATGGACGAAATCCGATGTTCCACTCACCGGTGTTCACCCGTCTTGTTGGCTTCAACCCGCGATATTACTGGGGTTATTCTATCTGAAAACCTTGCATCTGAAAATCCATTTTCATGGAAATTATTGTTTTTTTCAGCAGAAAACTCAGATGGATGGGGTAGAGCCTTTTTTAAGTGGGGGTCTAACCATTCTTTTTGATTTTTTTGCGGAATTTTATATTAGTACTTGACAAATCAAACAAAATGTGCGGCCGCGCTCGCTGCTGATCCTCTTTTTAGAGGTAGCGAGCGCGGCCCTTGGATTTAGAGCGATATATGATTCTAATCCAAGGAGGTACATTCGTTATGTTTCATGAAAAAATCAAGGCTCTTTTTTCTTCTGCTGTGGACAGCGTTGCGTCCACAATCTCAAAATACTCCGTCCACCCAGACAAGGATTTTACCCGCCAGAAAAAGCTTCCACCGGATAAGCTCATTACGTTTTTGGTTTCCCAGGGCTCTTCCTCCACTTCCGAGGAACTTTTGGAGTTTTTTGATCTGGATGCAGATGCCCCTTCCGTTTCCGCACTCAATCAGCAACGGGCAAAGTTAAAACCGGAAGCCATGGAAGCCGTTTTTCATCACTTCCATTCCTCACTCTCTTCCTTGGAAGGCGCAGACGGCTATGAATCCATTGCTGCGGATGGCTCTACCTTTTCCTTTTTCAGTAAGCCCACGTTTGCTTCCCCTGACTACTTTGTTTCCGAAGGGCATTCTGCCAAAGGATTTTACAGTTTGCATTTAAATGCCCTGTACAATCTGGACAAGCACATCTATACCGATGCACTGATCCAGCCGATTCACAATAAGGATGAATACCGGGCCTTTGCCACCCTGGTGGACCGCCATCAGACTTCCCCCTGGAAAAAGACTATTTTTATCGGTGACCGTGGTTACTGCTCCTATAATAATATGGCCCATGTGCTCAAAAAAGGGCAGTTTTTCCTCTTCCGCGCAAAGGATATCCATTCCAAAGGCCTTCTTTCCGGTTTTGATTTTCCTGACAAGGAATCCTTTGACATCCGGGTTCGGGTCACCCTGGTACGCAGCCAGTCAAAAAAGATTGCTGTAGAGGGATACCGCCGTTTTGTCGATAAGGCAACCTCCTTTGATTTTATTGAGTACGGGACACGGGATACCTACCAGCTTACGTTCCGCATTGTCAGGTTTCCCATATCAGAGTCCACTTATGAGTGCCTGGTTACCAATCTCCCGGAAGAGGAATTTCCGCCAAAGCGTCTAAAAGAGCTTTATTTTTCCAGGTGGGGCGTGGAATCCTCATTTCGGAAACTGAAATATACCATCGGATTGATCAATTTCCATTCTTATAAGCCGGACTTTGTCAAACAGGAAATATGGGCAAAACTCATCGTCTACAACTTGACAGAAAGTATCATCAACCATACTGCTGTGGTCCATCAAAAGAAGACAAAGCATGATTACAAAATACATTTTGGTACAGCAGCCCATATTTGCAGGGTGTTCCTACGTCCTTCTGTGAAAGAAGGCTCAATCAATGTAACCGCCCTGCTTCAGCGCAGGTTGATCCCGATCCGAAATGAACGGCAGTATCACAGGCTAAAGACAGCCCATTTCCGGAGGCCGCGATATCTTATATACCGGGCAGCCTGAAAGCATTTTTACCTTAAATATAGATATTTTTTAAGCAGATGCGGATCTGCTTAGTCGTCATGCCCAAAAATAATTTTCACCTCTTTCATTATGATCCGAACAGTCTCTCAGACACAAGCAAAAACATATGTTCTGGCTTGTGCTGTGAAAACAAGTCCACTTTATATCTAATAATTTATAGAACACCGGTCTGGCTTTGTTTAACTAAATGACATTGCCGTGTGAACAGTAACCACCCGTTTTCAGCGGAACATATCTTTCGTCAAAGGGATATTTCCGGAGTCATCCGTCCGGTCTGTTCCCTCCGGCTTTTCATCAATTCTCTGGATCAGCACAAACATGGCCGCGCCGAAAAATGCACAGGCCACGACCGTCACCGCCAGCCGGATAAACGCACCGCAGATCCAGTCCAGAAAGCCGGTCTCGGTCATGATCAGAGAAGTAAGATTGGCCGTCACATGGAGCAGGATTGCCGCTTTCAGCGATCCATATTTTTCACACACATAGGCAAGCAGCATTCCCAGGCCCATGGCATAGAGAAACTGAACCAGGTTGCCGTGGCTGAACCCGAACAGGATGGAAATACTGAGTGCTGCCGGGAAAAATCCCATCAGCGCGCGGCACCGTCTGAACAAGAGCCCCCGGAACAGCAGTTCCTCGGAAACGGGAATGATCAGCCCCAGGCAGACCACCTGAACTGCAAAGGCCGGAGCATAAAAGACCGCCGATGTATTTTGATAGCTCTCACTTACAAATGCCAGATTGGTCATCACGATCAACACATTTCCGCCGATACACACCATGGCTCCAAGAATGGCCGTCCAAATGTACTGATACGCGGGCGCTTTTTTATTGACCGGGAGTCCTTGCATCTGCTCCTGCAGCCGGTCCCTTCGGTACAGCAGCGCAAGTACCGGAATGGTCAACAGCGCCGCTGCCGCAAGCATCTGAACCTGGTAACGGGCCGCCATGTCCAGCAGCATCGTCTGCATCTGGGCCGCCGCCTCCATAAACTCTTCATTGGTCATGGAATCCTTCCATGCCACGGACTGAATCACCTCGGGCACGGATACGATGACCATAACCAGCGACGCAATCATGGCCCCCACAAATTCAATCCCCCAATAAATCAGAAACGGCCCGAACAGATACCAGAATCTGTTTTTTCCCGGAGCTTTGTTCATCTTTTCATCTCCTCACTTTCTCCAGCAGCAGTGCGCAATGTATCCCGCGCCGACTGCAATCCCGCGGCATACCGCCTGTGCGGCTCTAAAAACCGTATTCCTGCATCCACGCCCTCAGTTCCGTCTTTGTACCTTTCAAAGAGCCCTGCACCATTTCCGGCTTTCCGCCGCCTCTCCCTGAAAAGGCAGCGTTCAGTTCCTTCACCATTTTTCTCAGATCCACGCTTCTGCTTCCGATCACATAGCGGTAGCCGTCGCGGTCATCTCCGCAGAATACGGCACATAATTCGTGCCCTCTCTCCAGCACCAGGTTCATCAGCAGCCTGGGGCCGTCTCCTTCCAGCCCGGACTCGAACAGGCACACAGCCGCTCCCTGCCCGTCGCTTTCCCTGGCCTTAAACCGCAGCATTTCCCTCTGCTGCTCTGCCAGCCTTGCTTTGAGCTGCGCGCATTCTTCCTTCAAATGCTCCACCGCCTCGGCCACCTCGTCTTCCTTTGCGCAGAGCGCCCCGGAAATGCGCCTCACAGATGCGGATTTTCTGTCATAATCAGCCAAAGCCCGGAATCCGCAGAGCATAGTGACCCGGACGCCGCCTTTGTACCGCTGTACATTGGTCAGCTTGATCACTCCGATCTCCCCGGTTTTTTCCACATGGGGAGCGCAGCAGGCGCACACATCGAATCCTGGGATCGTTACGATCCGAACCTGCCCCTCGATCTCGATCTTGCTGCGGTACTCCAATCCCGCAAGCTCTTCTTTGGATGGATAGGAAACCAGGATATCCAGGTTTTCCGCCACAGCCTCATTTGCCCGGAGCTCAATCTCATGCAGCTCCTCCCGGGTGATCTCCCCGTTAAAATCCATGGTGCAGTCCGCGCTGCCCAGATGAAAGCCCACATTGTCATATCCGAACCGGGCGTGAACCAGCCCTGAGACAATGTGCTCCCCGGTGTGCTGCTGCATCTTCATAAATCGCTCCGTCCAGTCGATCTCCCCGGACACGATGCTGCCCGCAGGCAGGGGCCGATCCGTCATGTGAAATATCTTCCCGTCACGTTCCTTTACATCCAGAACCCGGATTCTGGTTTCCCGGCCTTCGGAGAGTTCCGACGCGGATTCTGAGATCCTTACAGATTGTTCTCCGGACGCGCATTCTAAGAGCTGACCGCTTCGCTGCCCGTACAGATTCTTTTCCGGTGCCATAGTATCAGACATTATCTGTATCCAACCGGTATCCGCATACTGTCCTCCCCCTTCCGGGAAAAATGCGGTCCGATCCAGCACGATCTGATACCGCTCCGCTCTGGAAACACCCGGGGCGCTGCCGGATTCCGCCGGACACCCTTCTTCCTTCGTAACTGCACTCATACAGCCGGATTCCTCCGGATGCACCGTCTCCATCCAAACGCACTCCAGCACAGCCGCCGTAAACCTCAGCATATGGCTGTCTTTATAAAATAACTTTTCTGTCATTTTCCGTGATCTACATCCTTTCCGGCGCTTCAAATCCCAGAAGATCTATACAGGTCTCCAGCACCTCTTTTGTCAGCTTCAAAAGCGCAATATAGCCAGCCTTCTTCTCGGCATCCTCCTCCGCCAGAATCCTGGTTTCATGGTAAAATTTATTAAACGCATTTGCCGCGTCATAGATATATGCGCAGATCTTATGAGGCGCGATCTCCTCATAAACCGTATCAATCATCTCGTTAAACTTCGCCGTCTCCAGCATCAGCGCCTTCTCGCACTCGCTCCCCGGCTCCCGAATCCGCAGGCCGTCTATAGAACCGCCGCCCTCCTGGTACTTATGCAGGATGGATTTGATCCGGACGATGGTATACAGGATATAAGGCCCCGTATTTCCCTCAAAAGAGGTAAACCGATCCACGTCAAAGATGTAGTCCTTGGACGCCTGGTTGGACAGGTCCCCGTACTTCACGGCCGCCAGCCCGACGGTCTGTGCCGTGGCCTCCGCCTCCTCCTCGGTGACGGTCCGGTTGTCCATGATCTTTTTCATCATCTCCTCGGTGATCTCCCGGAGCAGGTTTTCCAGGCGCATCACGCCGCCCTCCCGGGTCTTAAACGGCTTTCCGTCCTTTCCGTTCATCGTGCCGAAGCCCAGATACTTCAAGTCCACCTCCGGGCGCACGATCCCCGTCTTTTTCGCGCAGCGGAATACCTGTACAAAATGAAGCTCCTGCCGTTTGTCCACTACATAAATGATCTGGTCGGGCTGATACAGGCTTTCCCGCTCCACCAGAGTCGCAAGATCCGTCGTATCATACAGCGCGGCGCCGTCCGATTTGAGAATCATGCAGGGCGGCACGGCCTTGTTGTCATCCTCCTCTGCCACATCCACCACCAGGGCGCCGTCGTCGTAGTGCGCAAATCCCTTTTCTTTCAGCATTTGGACCATATCCGGTATATACTTCTGCACATCCGCCTCGCCCTTCCAGAGGTCAAAGTCCACATTCAGTACCTGATAATTCCTTTTCAAATCCGCCACAGACACATCCATGATGTGCCGCCAGATCGCCCGGTAACCCCGGCGGCCGTTCTGCAGAAGGAACGTCGCCTGCAGTGCCTTTTCCCGGTATTCCTCATTTTCCTTGGCATAGGCGCTTGCCGTGGGATAGATCTCCTCCAGTTCCCCGATGGTAAACGGCGCTTCCGACGGATACTCGCCCTCATAGTCCTCCTGGAAATAAGGCAGATCCGGCCGGCGCTTTTCCAGCTCCGTGATGATCAGCCCCATCTGATATCCCCAGTCTCCCAGATGGATATCCCCGATCACCCGGTTGCCTTTGAAACGGGCGATCCGCTTCACGCTTTCGCCGATGATCGCAGAGCGAAGATGTCCGACGTGGAGGGGCTTCGCCACATTCGGCCCGCCGTAGTCCACCATGACGGTCCTTGGGTTTTGTTCCTTCTCCACGCCCAGGTTCTCCGCCGCTGCCATTTCATTCAGAAAATCCGCCGCAAACGCAGGTTTTACTTTCAGGTTGATAAAGCCCGGGTTCACCGCCTCCGCATAGGAAAAAACCGCGCTCTCTTTCAGATGCGCCGTCACGTCCCCTGCGATCATTATAGGTGCCTTTTTGTAGGCTTTTGCCGCCGCCAGCGCTCCGTTGCACTGATATTCGCACAAATCCGGACGGTTCGACAGGCTTACCTTCGCATAAGTTTCGTCATATCCCGCTGCCCGGAATGCCTCTTCCATCTCCATTGTAATAAGTTTCAGCAATGTTTTCACTTTATTCACTCTCCGTATGTTTATTTGCAATGCTTTACTGAAATATCCTTGTTCTTTTGACATTTTAT
The DNA here is from genome assembly GCF_003885045.1 of Schaedlerella arabinosiphila. Classification (GTDB taxonomy): domain Bacteria; phylum Bacillota; class Clostridia; order Lachnospirales; family Lachnospiraceae; genus Schaedlerella; species Schaedlerella arabinosiphila. The sequence continues at coordinate 2,902,709 of NZ_RHJS01000002.1, forward strand.
CATCTATCCCGGATTCTAGCAAGTGTTCATTACAATATTCATGGCCGCGGACTCGAACAAATTTTCTCTTTTTTATTTTTTGAAAAAATGGTTGCTTTTTCCTTCCCTGTCCGCTATAATCTACCTACATACTATTTTTCAAATCAATTTTCTGGGCACGATTTCGGTGCCGGCTTTCTCATTTTAATTTCAGGTGGACGCGCAGAAGAAAGGAGAAAAATGACATATCAGGAATTTATTTGCGCTATTGAGACGAAAATGAATCAGAAACTGGAGGGAGGGGTTAAGGCCGCGCAATATACGGCGATCAAAAATAACGGAAAAGTAAAAAAGGGACTGCTCATAGAAACCCCGGGTGTGAATATTTCCCCCACGATCTATCTGGAGGAGTTTTATCAGCGTTTTACGGATGGGGAATCCATGGAAGGGCTTGTGCAGGAGATCCTGGATTTTTACCGCATTGTAAAATGCGACCAGTCCATGGATGCCAATGGGATCAATCATTATGACGCCGTACAGGATAAGATCGTATTTAAGCTGATCCACACCGAGAAAAATCAGGAACTGCTCAAAGGGGTGCCCCACTTTCGGCTTCTGGACTTAAGTATCGTATTTTATGTACTGCTGGATGTAAACAGCCGGGGAACCGCCACCATGACGGTGAACAACGACCACCTGCAGTATTGGGACGTGACGGCGGAGGATTTATTCGCGCTGGCCCGCAGCAATGTAAAACGCCTGCTTCCGGCAGAATTGTTTACCATGCAGCAGGCAGTAGATGAGATTCTTTGCTCTGTTCCTGGCAAAAAGAAAAACCTTCTGCAGGAATCTGCCCCGGAGGGAGCTGACTTTATGTACGTGCTTTCCAATCCTGTCCGCAGCTTCGGCGCGGCGTGCATCGTCTACCCGGAAGTGCTGGACATGGCCGGACAGGTCCTGGGAGAAGACTATTACGTGCTCCCCAGCAGTGTCCATGAGGTGGTGCTTGTTCCTGTCTCAAAGAGCATGGAGCCGGGGGAAATGGATGCCATGGTCATGGAGATCAACCAGACCCAGGTCGCAGAAGAAGAGATTTTGAGCGATCACGCTTACCTCTATCAAAGAGACGCCAGAAGTCTGGTCATGCAGCATTCGTTTCATCTGTAAAAATCGTTACTGTGAATAGTAACTAAAAATCTTTTCAAAATCTTTTATTCGGAAAATTTGTTCTTTACTTTTTCCAAAATATGTGTTAACATAATGAGTGCATTCCAGAGAGATGCTTCCTTTTCTGGAATGCACATAATACACGTCTGTAGCTCAGTGGATAGAGCACTGCCCTCCGGAGGCAGGTGCGGCGGTTCGATCCCGCCCAGACGTGCTTTTTTTATGCCTGTACGGTTGCAATCCGAAGCCGCATTTTTATGCAATTTATTGCAATAAAAATGCGGCTTCGGATTAGCAACCTACCTCATTAATGAATAAAATGTGACTGCGTTAGCAGGCACAAAAGTGCGAAGCACGGATTTTATGAATGAGGTGGGTTGGATGCTCAAAGAGCATCCAACCGTACAGGTGGAAAATTTCCCGCCGGATTACGGCCGGATCTTCTCCTCCAGCTCTGGATCAAATTCCCCTTTCCGCAGCATTTCAATCTCGTATTTATAAGGCGCATAAGATTTCTTCTTATTTTCCGGATCTGGAATATAAGGCGTCTCCAGGATTTTCGGAACCGCTTCAAAATCCGGATGGTGCACGATGCGATTGAGCGCTTCAAATCCGATCTCCCCGAATCCGATATTTGCATGACGGTCTTTTGCGGCGCCGGGTACATTTTTGCTGTCATTGATATGAAATACGGCAATCTGGTCTTTTCCAAGTATCCGGTCAAATTCGCGGATTACATCGTCAAAGTGATGGATGATATCATATCCGCTGTCGCTGGTGTGGCAGGTGTCAAAGCAGACCCGCAGCTTCTCATTGTATACCACCCCGTCATAGATACGAGCCAGCTCCTCAAATGTGCGCCCCACCTCGGAGCCCTTTCCGGCCATAGTCTCCAGCGCAATGCAGCAGTCAACATCCCTGGTTAGCACCTCGTTCAGCCCTTTCACGATCTGGGCGATCCCTTTATCCGCGCCTTCTCCCACATGAGCCCCGGGATGCAGGATCAGCACATGGCTTCTGCAGGCGATTGTCCGCTGGATTTCCTTTTCCAGAAATTCCACACCCAGTTGAAAGGTCTCCGGCTTTACGGAGTTGCCCAGATTGATGATATAGGGGGCATGGACAATGATCTCTTCAATCCCGCGTTCCCGCATGTACTCCCAGGCCGGTTCAATATTCAGCTCTTCCAGCCCCTTTCTGCGGGTATTCTGGGGCGCGCCGGTGTAAAACATAAATGTATTCGCCTGATAAGATACCGCTTCCTTCGCAGAGCCAAGCAGCATCTCCCTGCCGCTCATTCCTACATGTGAACCTATTTTCAGCATAGTTTCAATTCCTTTCTCTCCCTTAAATTCTTTCAAATTCTCCCCACATGTACAGCATCCCTCAAGAGCAGAGAATCATATCTGATCCCTCTGATCTTCTGGTGTTAACACGTGCGTCATGAAAATAAAAACAATAAAAGCAGGACACCCCATCCTTACCAATGAAATATCCTGCTTCTTTATAACTGTTCCTATGCACAGTCCTTTCACTCACATGCGTAAAAAACAGCCAGCAAAGCTGTCTTGCCAATGCTGCGCATCTTGACTTTTTGCTTATGCGGGTGAAGTGATTGATTTCTGCCCTTATACTCTCGACAGATACTCCCCTGTACGCGTATCGATCTTCAATACATCTCCGGTCTCTACAAACAGCGGCACCATAACCGTCGCCCCCGTCTCTACCGTAGCCGGCTTTGTCGCGCCCTGTGCGGTATCGCCCTTGAAGCCCGGCTCTGTTTCTGTGATCGCCAGTTCTACAAAAAGAGGCGGCTCTACAGAAAATACATTTCCGTTGTGGGAGCAGATCTTCACGCTCTCGTTCTCTTTTACGAACTTCAGAGCATCCCCTACCACCTCGGAATTCAAAGCGATCTGGTCATATGTCTCAACATCCATGAAGTTGTATAAGTCCCCATCCTGATACAGGTACTGCATCTCTTTCCTGTCGATATGAGCTTTCGGGAACTTCTCGGTGGGACGGAAGGTCTTCTCTACCACACCGCCGCTGATGATATTTTTCAGCTTTGTTCTGACAAACGCTGCACCTTTACCCGGCTTTACATGCTGAAATTCCAAAATCTGGTAAATATTTCCGTCAATCTCGACGGTAACGCCATTCTTAAATTCTCCTGCTGCGATCATATATAATCCTCCTTGCATCTACTCAGTTTCATTCATCGCAATTCAAAATCCTCGCTGGGTTACATTTTATAATAATTTCCAGCTTTTTTCAACCTTTTTTTATCTTCCCCGGGTCTTTCTTTGCTTTCTTTTGTAAAAATACAGCACGATCCGTTCCAGATAACGCTTCAGAACGATCTGGATCTCCTCCTTGGGATACATGGGCCTGACCAGAATATTGCGGATTCCGGTCCGTTTTGCCCCCCACACGTCGGTAAACAGCTGATCCCCCACAAAGACCGTATTGCTCCGGTCCGTTTCCATCAGCTCCATGGCGCGGATGTAACTCGTCCGGGCCGGCTTATGGGCGTTGAAAATGTAATTCGTCCCGATCTCTTCGTTGAACATCCTGACCCTGGGCTCCTGGTTGTTGGAGATCAGGCAGGATGCGAAGCCGATCGTTGTCAGCCTGGCAAACAGCTCCTTCGCCCGTGTATCCGCGGGCGCGCCGTGGGGAACCAGGGTATTGTCGATATCAAAGATCACCCCCCGGTATCCCTCTTCATATAATTTTTCAAAAGGAATGATATAAGTGGAAGCCACATATTCATCCGGAAAGAACATATCAAACATGTCCCTGTCTCCTTTCCTGCACAGCTCACGCCCGGCGGCTGAAATCTCTTTCTCCGGCAGCGGCAAAAATCAGCCCGGCGGACAAACGTTCTCCCCTGGCCGCATCCCGGCCTCTACAGCTTCGCGATCAGTTCCTCGCAGATCTGGAGCACGGTCTTGCCGTCCGTGTAGATCACGATATCCGCCGCCTTTTCGTATTTTTCCCGGCGCTTTTCCATCAGCTCCGTAATAAATTCTATATTGTTATTTCCATTCAGGATCGGCCGGTCGGTGCTGTCCTTCACACGCTCATAGATGGTCTGCGGACTCGCGGTCAGAAGCACCACGCGCCCGTTCTTCTTCATCTCCGCCACGTTCTCCTCCCGGAGCGCGGCGCCGCCTCCGCAGGAGATCACCGCCTGCTTCCGAAGCTGCATCTCTTTGAGAAGATTGGTTTCCCTGTTGCGGAAATACTCTTCTCCGTAGGTCGCAAAGATATCCGGGATGCTCATGCCTTCCCGCTCTGCGATCACCTGATCCATCTCCACCACATCCATGGCGAACACGGTGCTCAGATATTCGGAAACCGTAGATTTTCCCGCCCCCATAAAGCCGATCAGAACGATATTATAGTCAAACAGATGCCTTGCCTGAATCCGTTTGCTGTTCCTGACAATCTCTGAAAAGACATTCTCGATCTCCTGCTCATACCGATAGCCTTTGAGCTTATCCTGCCTTCTCCTCTCCTGCTTCTCTTCCTGGACAGGCTGCAGGAGCGGCATGCCGTACTCCTGCTTATAGGCCATGATCTTTTCTATGATAGAATTGCGCTCCTCCAGAATATCAATGATCCGGTCATCGCACATAGCAAGCTGTTCCCGGTACATCTCCAAATCATTCATGCTGCTTCTACTCTCCCTTGTCTGCTTTGTTTTTCAATGCCGCATCCACATCCGCCTTAAAAAGCTTCCATGCGTCTTCATTTTCCACGAAATATTTCGGACAGTTCTTTTCCGTCACGTCATAATGCCGGATGACCGCATCCGCATCCAGATTATATTTTGCACACAGAAACGCCGTCAGCCGAACCATGGAAATATACGTCTCCTGGTTGAACTTCCCGGTGCTGTCTGGATGGCAGCATTCAATGGAAACCGTATCGTGGTTCCGCTCATTGGATGCGTATGCCACCTCCTGCGTGGGAATGCACTGTACAATCTCACCGTCTAATCCTACGATAAAATGGCTGCTCACAGACGCTCCGTGCCCGTCCTGCAGGCTGTTGAAGTAATCCCGGTTCTGCTGCGCCGTACTCCCCGGATTGGCCGTATAATGGATCACCACCCCGGAAACCGAATCCACTTCTATCCCCGGCCTGGAATAATCATTCACGTCCAGAAGCTGGACACTGATCTCCGGCTCTGACGCATCCAGCTCCAGGCCGCTGGTCTCCACCTCCTCGGCAGAACAGCGGGTGAGCAAAAACATCACCAGCATCGTCAGCAGCACTCCGACGGCCATTCCGGTCAGAAAGCTTTTCGGCTCCAGCTTTACGCTGATCTCCAGCCTGCGTGCCGTCTTCTTCCTCCGCTTTGTTTTCTTCCGTTTTCCGCTGCGCCTCACCGTCTTTTGCGCGCTCTTCGGCAGCGCACTGCCTGATCCTGTCTGTTTCAGGTCCGTACTTCTCAGGTCTATGCTTTTCTGCTCAATTCCTTTCTGTTCCGTACTCTCCTGTTCCATGTTTTCTGCTCCGTGTATTTTTCACCTGCAGGGCTGCAATCCGGCCGGATGTCTGCATGCGGTTCGCTGCAGAGCAAACGGGCGGACGGTTTTAAAATCCCCCGGCCGTACAGGCTGCATCTTTTCGATGGTTTTTTATTCGTCCACGCTGTAGTTGGGCGCTTCCTTCGTAATATGGATGTCATGTGGGTGGCTCTCCTTGAGAGATGCCGCAGAGATCTTCACAAACTGTCCGTTCTGCTTAAGCTCTTCAATGGTCGCCGTGCCGCAGTATCCCATACCGGACCGCAGTCCGCCCATGAGCTGGAATACCGTGTCCTCCACGGTTCCTTTATATGCCACGCGTCCTTCCACACCTTCCGGAACCAGCTTCTTCGCGTTCTCCTGGAAATAACGGTCCTTGCTGCCATTCTCCATAGCCGCGATAGAGCCCATCCCGCGGTATACTTTATACTTTCTTCCCTGATACAGTTCAAATGTTCCCGGGCTTTCGTCACATCCCGCAAAAATACTTCCCATCATACATACATTGGCCCCGGCTGCAATGGCTTTTGTCATGTCTCCGGAGTACTTAATGCCGCCGTCCGCAATGATCGGGATTCCGTATTCCTTTGCCGCCTCATAGCAGTCCATCACTGCCGTAATCTGCGGAACGCCGATTCCCGCCACCACACGCGTGGTACAGATGGAACCAGGCCCGATGCCAACCTTGACCGCGTCCACGCCGGCCTCAATCAATGCCTTTGCCGCCGCCCCTGTGGCAACATTTCCCGCAATAACCTGGAGCTCCGGAAAATGCTCCTTCACCATGCGGACCGTCTGCAGCACATTGCCGGAATGTCCGTGTGCGGAATCCAGAACAATGACATCCACCTTAGCCTCCACAAGGGCTTCCACACGTTCCAGACAATTGGCCGTGATGCCGATCGCCGCGCCGCAGAGCAGACGCCCCTGGGCATCCTTCGCGGAAGACGGATACTTGATCTGCTTCTCAATATCCTTGATGGTGATCAGCCCCTTCAGATTGCCGTACTCGTCCACAATGGGGAGCTTTTCCTTCCTCGCCCTTGCAAGGATCTGCTTCGCCTCTTCCAGTGTGATCCCCTCCCGGGCTGTGATAAGTCCCTCGGAGGTCATGCTTTCTTTGATTTTCTTGGAGAAATCTGTTTCGAATTTTAAATCGCGGTTTGTGATGATCCCGACCAGCTTCCTGCCTTCTGTTACCGGGACGCCGGATATACGGAACTTTGCCATCAGATCATTGGCATCCTTCAATGTATGCTCCGGTGAGAGATAAAACGGATCTGTGATGACCCCGTTTTCAGACCTTTTTACCTTGTCCACTTCCTCTGCCTGCTGCTCTATAGACATGTTCTTGTGTATGATACCGATTCCGCCCTGACGTGCCATCGCGATGGCCATCCGGTATTCGGTTACCGTGTCCATCCCTGCACTCATCATCGGAATATTCAGCTTAATGTTCTTTGTCAGATGTGTAGACAAATTTACCTGGTTCGGAATGACTTCCGAATATGCGGGTACCAACAGCACATCATCAAATGTAATACCTTCTCCAATAATTCTGCCCATGACTTTACCTTCCTCTCCTTTTGTATTGGGGAACTCCCGAAACATTTGAAACTTTTCCTATGAAACTTTTCCTATGTAGGATTCTCCTGCCGAAAACTCCCGGCAATGAAAGCGGATTTTCGGCACTCGAATCATAGGTATTTTATCTGATATGGTACAAAAATTCCGGTGGCTTGTCAAGTGCTTTTAGAAAGAAAAAAAGAGTTCCGCAGCAGACTGCGAAACTCCTTTGATTTCTGTTCCAAACAGATACTTCTATTTTCTTAAGGCAGATTACATCATGCCCATTCCGCCTGCGCCGCCTGCCGGCATTGCCGGGGTGTCTTCCTTGATCGTAGCGACAACGGATTCTGTTGTCAGCAGTGTGGAAGCAACGCTGGTTGCGTTCTGCAGAGCGCTTCTGGTCACCTTTGCAGGGTCTAAGATGCCTTCTTTTACCATGTCCACATACTCTTCCTTGTATGCATCGAAGCCGACGCCGACCTCGGACTCTCTTACCTTGTTCACGATGACAGAGCCTTCCAGTCCTGCATTGGATACGATGTGGTACAGCGGGGATTCCAGAGCCTTCAGGATGATCTTCGCTCCGGTCTTCTCGTCTCCGTCCATCTCCTCTGCAAGCTTCTCAACCTGCTTTGCAGCATGGATATATGCGGAACCGCCGCCTGCGATGATCCCTTCTTCTACGGCTGCCCTTGTGGCGTTCAGCGCGTCTTCCATACGAAGCTTTGCTTCCTTCATCTCGGTCTCGGTTGCAGCGCCTACACGGATCACTGCCACGCCGCCTGCCAGCTTCGCAAGTCTCTCCTGCAGCTTCTCTTTATCAAAATCAGAAGTGGTCTCTTCGATACCCTTCTTGATCTGAGCCACTCTGTCGGCAATCGCCTGCTTGTCGCCAGAGCCATCTACGATTACGGTATTTTCCTTCTGTACCTTGACGGACTTCGCACGTCCGAGCTGATCCATGGTGGTATCCTTCAGATCCAGGCCAAGCTCTTCGGAGATCACCTGTCCGCCTGTCAGGATCGCGATATCCTGCAGCATCTCTTTTCTTCTGTCGCCGTATCCCGGAGCCTTTACGGCTACTACATTGAAGGTTCCGCGCAGCTTGTTCACGATCAGAGTGGTCAGCGCCTCTCCCTCGATATCCTCTGCGATGATCAGAAGTCTTGCGCCAGACTGTACCACCTGCTCCAGAAGCGGAAGGATATCCTGGATATTGGAAATCTTCTTATCTGTGATGAGGATGTACGGATCTTCCAGAACCGCTTCCATCTTCTCCATATCTGTCGCCATATATGCGGAGATGTAGCCTCTGTCAAACTGCATACCTTCTACCAGATCCAGCTCTGTCAGCATGGTCTTGGATTCTTCGATGGTGATAACGCCGTCGTTGGAAACCTTCTCCATAGCGTCCGCTACCATGGTTCCCACTTCCTCGTCTCCTGAGGAAACTGCGGCAACTCTCGCGATCTGCTCTTTTCCGGTTACCTTGCTGCTCATCTCTGCGATTGCTTCCACAGCCTTGTCTGTAGCTTTCTTCATACCCTTACGGAGCACGATCGGGTTCGCGCCTGCCGCCAGATTCTTCATGCCTTCATTTACCATCGCCTGTGCAAGTACGGTTGCGGTTGTGGTTCCGTCGCCGGCTACGTCGTTGGTCTTAGAAGCCACTTCACGGATGAGCTGTGCTCCCATGTTCTCAAATCCGTCTTCCAGTTCGATCTCTTTTGCGATGGTCACGCCGTCGTTTGTGATCAGCGGAGCGCCGAAAGACTTATCCAGTACTACGTTCCTTCCCTTCGGTCCCAATGTCACGCTTACGGTATCCGCAAGCTGGTTCACACCTTTTTCCAATGCCGCTCTTGCTTCTGCGCCAAATTTGATTTCCTTTGCCATTTTTTATTCACCTCATCTATTATTTTTTACGCTTCCACGATTGCCAGAATGTCATTCTGCTTCACGATAATGAACTTCTCGTCATCCAGCTCTACGTCTGTTCCCGCATACTTGGAGTAGATTACCCTGTCTCCTGCCTTAACCTGCATCGTCACTTCTTTTCCATCTATGATTCCGCCTGGTCCGACTGCAATGACTTCTGCTTCCTGGGGCTTCTCCTTTGCCTGTCCCGGAAGAACGATACCGGACTTTGTTGTCTCTTCTGCTTCTAACTGTTTTAATACAATTTTGTCACCTAATGGCACTAACTTCATTGTAATTCCTCCTTCAAACATTTTCTTTGTTAGCACTCATTACTTTCGAGTGCTAACCCATGAATATAAAATAGCACTACGCCGACGATTTGTCAACAATGTTTCCAAATTTTTATAATTAGTTTATAAACCTTTTTTCCGAAACACTGTAAAATCCGTTTTCAATCCGGAACGTGATCATGTTTCCGGATTCTGAACGATAGCGCTCCTTCACCACCCCGGTGCAGTACAGAAGCTCCTTTTTGGTGGAAATATAGCACTGGTACTTGGCATCCAGGGAAATGGCCGTCAGGTCCTCCTCCGTTAACTCTAAGTATATGTAATCTTCCTCCATGTCATACCTGTAAACCTTACACTTGTGCGTCGTATCATCCAGTACCACGTCTGCGGATATGGTCTTTGCCATCCGCAAATCTACTGAATTGCCCTCGAACATTTTTCTTCCTCCTTTCTGATATGCCTGCCCGTGAAAAAAAAGGATATCAGTATTCTGACATCCCCTCTTCCTCTCAGGAACTGTCTTAACATAACCTGCGGCAGCTCCTTACATCCGCTCCTTCTTGATCTTTTCCAGTTCCGTAAATACATATTCGTTGAGAACCTTGATGTATGTACCCTTCATCCCCGAAGAGCGGGATTCGATCACCCCCGCGCTTTCGAACTTCCGCAGGGCGTTGACTATGACGGAACGGGTGATGCCCACCCTGTCCGCGATCTTGCTGGCCACCAGGATTCCTTCAGTATCCCCCAGCTCGTCAAAAATGTGGAGGATCGCCTCCAGTTCCGAGAAGGACAGTGTGCCGATGGCGGACTGGACAATGTGCTCCTTCCTGGATTCCTCCGCGCTTTCCTCGTTCACGGAACGGAGCATCTCAAGCCCCACCACGGCCGTTCCATATTCGCTCAAAATAATATCGTCAATCTCATAGAGGGCGTCCTGCTTATATACAAACAGCGTGCCCAGACGCTCCCCAGCGATATCGATGGGGGTAATGATGGCCTGGTAGCCCTTGACGGTCTCCGGGGAAAAGCCGAGCGTCTCCAGGTTGACATTCTCCTTTGTGGAGAGGATGCTTAAGAGACGCTCGTTGAGCATCTCGTCAATATGCGCCCCCACGGACTCTGCGATCAGCTCCTCAATGCCCTTGATCCTGGTGGATCTGCTGACTCCGAGAATCTTGCCCTTTTTGCTGACCACCAGGACATTGGAATCCAGGATCTCCGTCATCACAGCGCAGATATCGTTAAACACGACCTTGCTGGAATTGTTATTATGAAGCAGTTTGTTGATTTTTCTTGTTTTATCCAATAATTGTACACTCATCAGCTTCCTCCACCTTTTGTCAAAGACCGTATTCTGCCGTCCGCAAAAAAACGTGATACGCTGCGGTCCGAACAGCAGCTTATAACGAAAATCTCTTTTGCGGCGGATAATTGTATACACAACTCACTACATTTACCAGATAAAACCATGTTATCATACAATTTTCGAAATATCAATTAAAATGTTAATATATTTCACAGAAAATCTCAAATATTGTTACTGTTCGCACGATGCCGTGCAGCAAGTACACGACACCGTGTGAACAACATTCCTGATTTTTCCAAAAGCAACCTAATCTTCCTGCTTTTTATTTCTCACATAGCCGCACTTCTCGTCCGCGCAGACCAGCTTGTTTCCTTTTTCTACCATATATCCGCCGCAGTCCGGACATTTTTCTGCAGAGGGCTTCTGCCAGGACATAAAGTCGCATTCCGGATTGTCCTCGCAGCCGTAATATTTTCTGCCTTTTTTCGTCTTGCGGATGACGATCTCTTTTCCGCAGACCGGACAGGGCACCCCAATCTTCTCCAGATAGGGCTTGGTATTGCGGCATTCCGGGAAGCCCGGGCAGGCAAGGAACCTGCCGTGGGGGCCGTATTTGATCACCATGTTGCGGCCGCATTCCTCACAGACTACATCTGTCACTTCGTCCTCAATGGTCACGCTCTCCTGTTCCTTCTCCGCAACCTGGACGGCTTCATCCAGATCCGGATAAAAGTTGCGGATGACTTCCTTCCAGGGCACCCGGCCTTCTTCCACCATATCCAGAAGTCCTTCCATGTTGGCTGTAAAATGAATATCCACAATGCTCGGGAAGGACTGCTTCATAATATTGTTGACCACCTCCCCGATCTCGGTCAGGTAGAGGTTCTTTCCTTCTTTGGTGATGTACCGCCTTCCCAGGATCGTGCTGATGGTGGGTGCATAGGTACTTGGCCGGCCGATCCCCTGCTCCTCCAGCGCCTTCACCAGCGTGGCCTCCGTATAGTGGGCCGGCGGCTGTGTGAAATGCTGCTTGGTCTCAAAATCCTGCCTGGTCAGCACGGAATCCTTCTGAAGGCTGCCTACCAGCACGTTGCTTTCTTCCTTCTCCTCGTCCGCTTCCATATATACGGAGCGGAAGCCTTCGAAGGCCACCCTGGACGCGGAGATCGTAAAAACATATTGTCCCGCCCCGATCCGAACCGAGGTAGTCTCGAACCTTGCCGGCTGCATCCGGCTTGCCGTAAAACGCTTCCAGATGAGCTGATACAGGCGGAACTGGTCTCTGGAAAGAGAATCCTTCAAGGCTGCCGGCGTCCGGGTGATATCGGAGGGACGGATGGCCTCATGCGCATCCTGGATCTTCTTCTCCGTCTGCTTGGCCGCAGTGCCGGATGCGGCATATTCTTCCCCGTAAGTCCCGGCGATGTACTCCCTTGCAGCCGCGTCCGCCTCCTCGGAAATCCGGGTGGAATCGGTACGCAGGTAGGTGATAACGCCGACGGTGCCGTTTCCTTTGATATCGACGCCTTCATAAAGCTGCTGGGCGATCCGCATGGTCTTCTGGGTACCGAAATTCAGCGCCTTCGCCGCTTCCTGCTGGAGGGTGCTGGTGGTGAAGGGCAGAGGGCTCTTCCGAATCCGCTCCCCTTTTTTGATATCCATGATATGGTACTGCTCCTGATCTACTTCCCTTAAGATCTGATCCAGCTCTTCTTTGGAATGGATCTCCATTTTCTGCTTCTGGGTCCCGTAAAACTTTGCCGTCAGCGGACGCTTTTCTCCCTTTACATGGAGGATGGCGTCTAAAGACCAGTATTCCTTTGGGATAAACGCGTCAATCTCTGCCTCCCGGTCCGCGATGATCCTCAGGGCCACGGACTGCACCCTTCCGGCGCTTAAGCCCCGCTTTACCTTTGCCCAGAGAAGGGGGCTGATCCGGTAGCCCACCATCCGGTCCAGAACCCGGCGCGCCTGCTGGGCGTCCACCAGATCCATGTTGATGTCCCTGGGCGCCTTGAGCGCAGACTTCACGGCATTTTTCGTAATCTCGTTAAATGTGATCCGACGCATCTTTTTCTCATCCAGCTTCAAGGCTGCGGACAGATGCCAGGAAATCGCTTCCCCCTCCCGGTCCGGGTCAGTTGCCAGATAGACCTTATCCGCCTTCTTGACTTCCTTGCGCAGGCCGGCAAGGATGTCCCCCTTTCCGCGGATGGTGATGTACTTCGGATCGTAGTCATGCTCCACGTCGATTCCCATCTGGCTCTTCGGAAGGTCACGGACATGTCCGTTGGAGGCCGCGACCGTATAATGATTGCCTAAAAATTTTTTGATTGTCTTCACCTTGGCAGGCGACTCCACAATCACAAGATAATGTGCCATGTAATCCTTACCTCTTTCCGATCCCCATCCGTGGCTGACGCCGCAGACGAGGGCTAGTAGTGTACCAGTACAGCAGATAATCAATAACCAGCCATATCACTTGTCTGAGGTTCCAGCCGCTTATTATTCGTTGTACTAGACTCTGATATAATAATTTTTTGAAATTTCTTTGATGTATCCTTTGATCTCCAGGGAAACCAGCGTTTCCAGTACTTCCTGAGCCGAAAGTCCGGACTCGTCCATGATCTGTCCGATATTTCTGGGATAAAGAACAACTGAACTATACACCATATTTTCCAGACTTTCAAGCATTTTTTTTGCTTCTGTCTTTTTTTCCTGTAAATTCCCGCCGGAAATCCCCAGCTCCTCTAAAAGCATCTCCGGAGAGATCAGGATACCCGCCCCCTGCCGGATGAGCTGATGGCATCCCATGCTCAGGCTGCTGTCCACAGGCCCCGGCAGTGCGTAGACGTCCCTTCCCTGATCCAGCGCCAGGTCCGCCGTGATCAGGGAGCCGCTTTTTTCCCGGGCTTCCATCACAAGCACCAGGTCCGACAGGCCGCTGATGATCCGGTTTCTCTTTGGAAAATGATACGGGCGGGGTTGGGTTCCCGGAGGAAGCTCCGAAATGATTCCTCCGCCCATCTCCAGGATATCGCCGTACAGGCCGATGTTTTCCCGCGGATAGCAGACATCCGCCCCGCTGCCCAGCACGGCAAAGGTCTTCCCCCGCCCCATAAGCGCCCCCCGCTGGCTGACGCCGTCGATGCCTCTGGCCAGGCCGCTGATGATCTGCACCCCGTGTCCGGAAAGAAATTCCGCAAATTCATAGGCATGTTTTTCTCCATAACGGCTGCAGCTTCTCGCCCCCACAACCGCAACACTCATGAGCCGCTCGTCGGGCAGATTTCCTTTGACATAAAGGGCATAAGGTTTGTCCGGGATGTCCGCCAGCTTTTTCGGATATTCCGGATCAAAGCAGGTGTAAAGGCGGATCTGTTTTTTCACAAGGCCGTCGTATTCCCCCTGCAGGTCCCATATTTTTTTCGCCTGACTCATTGTATTACGGTCTGTTTCATTTAAGAACTGAAACCTGTGCAAACTTGTTTCTTCTATATAATAAGCACCCTTTGCGGATTTCATGTACGCGTGCAGCATCATTTTTTTGCGGTCCGAAATGGAAAGCGCGGACAGCCAGTATTCATATTGATCCATGCTATCTCCCCCAATACTTTTTGTCCAGCGCGCGGTATCCCACCGCCTCTTTTAAATGCTTCTCCAGGATCTGCGCCTCACCTTCCAGATCTGCAATGGTACGGGCCACCTTCAGGATCTTGTGGTATGTCCTGGCAGTCAGTCCCAGCCTGGAAAATGCCTGTCTCATCAGTCCTTCCCCGGCCTCCCCCAGCTTACACCATTGTTCCATCTCCCGGACGCCCAGCATGGCGTTGGTCAGGATGTTCGTGCCCCGGTACCGATGGTTTTGAATCTCCCGGGCACGGCACACCCGCTCCCGGATCGCGGCAGAGGATTCTTCCTGCCTCCCTTTTTTCAGAGCTTCATATTCTACCCGGGGCGCTTCCACGCAGATGTCCATCCGGTCCAGGAAGGGCTGGCTTAATTTTCCCAGATAATGCTGGATCTGTCCGGGCGTGCAGGTGCATCGGTTCATATCCGGATAGCAGCCGCAGGGACAGGGATTCATGGCGGCCACAAGGGTAAAATTCGCCGGAAACAGGTAATTGCCCTGACTTCTGGTGATCCGCACCTGGTGGTCCTCCAGCGGCTGCCGCAGCACCTCCAGCACATTTTTCTGAAACTCCGGAAGCTCATCGAGAAACAGGACGCCTTCGTGTGCCAGGCTGATCTCCCCCGGAACCGGCACTTTTCCGCCTCCTGCAAGGGCGGCCTTGGTGGATGTGTGATGGACGCTCCGAAAAGGGCGCTCCCGGATCAGCGGCCGTTCGCTGTCCAGCAGTCCCAGGATGCTGTAGACCTTCGTGACTTCCATGCTTTCCTCCAGGGTCATGGGCGGAAATATGGTAGGAATCCGTTGAGCGGTCATGGATTTTCCGCTTCCGGGAGGGCCCACCAGGAGCAGATTGTGCCCTCCTGCAACCGCCACCTCCGCCGCCCGCTTCACCGCTCCCTGCCCGCAGATGTCCGCGTAGTCCAGGCCATGGGAGGGCTGCTCTGCGCGCTCCTGCACGGGATAGGGGGCCGGCGTGATGCACAGCGTTCCGCTCAGATATCCGCAGGCTTCCTCCAGGCTTTCCACGCCGATCACGTCAATCCCTTCGATCAGCGCCCCTTCCGCCGCATTTACACGGGGCACCATACAGGTACGTATCCCTGCTGCCCTTGCCTCTGCCAGGATCGGCAGGATGCCGGGTACTTTGCGGACCTTGCCGTCCAGGCTCAGTTCGCCTACGATCAGCATGGAACAAACCTTTGCAGAATCCAGCTTTCCAAGGGATAATAAAATCCCCACCGCAATGGGCAGGTCAAAAGCCGCTCCCCTTTTTTTCATAGTCGCCGGCGCTAAGTTGATGACCGTCTTTTTTGCCGGAAAATCCAGACCGGAATTTCTAATCGCCGTGCGCACCCGCTCGGCCGCTTCTTTCACCTCCGACGACAGATATCCCACCATCTGAAACCCCGGAAGGCCGTTGCTTACATCCGCCTCCACATGGACAAATTCCACTTTCATTCCATACATGGACGCAGACAATACTGTGCTGAAGCTCATTCACACACTTCCTTTCTTTTTTCATACCTATGAAAGCCCCTGCGACCAGGCATCTGCGGTTTACGGTTCTTTGCCTTTAAATACCGCCGGTTTGCGGGCCGAAATTCCCTTTAAGACGGAATGTCCCCACTGCTGATCGCTGTTTTCAGTTACCACAAGTTGATGAATCTTGACCGAAACGGCCGGATTGC
This sequence comes from Schaedlerella arabinosiphila, assembly GCF_003885045.1. Taxonomy (GTDB): domain Bacteria; phylum Bacillota; class Clostridia; order Lachnospirales; family Lachnospiraceae; genus Schaedlerella; species Schaedlerella arabinosiphila. The sequence goes on from NZ_RHJS01000002.1 coordinate 2,918,806, forward strand.
TCAGCGCAGAAAGCGCTGCTTGATGTGTGTTATCATATCCCATCTGATGGTCGGTTGTCAACCTTTTTGTCCTTATTTTCGATGGAAAAGCACAAATTTCCACTTTTCCACATAAACTATATCAAATGTGCCAAGAGGTGTCGTCTTGAAATCATTTCCCAATCCCCTCACTCCTTCGGAAGAGAAATATTACATCCAGAAATATACGGAAGGAGACCTTCAGGCAAAACATATCTTGATCGAAAGGAATCTACGGCTCGTCGCACATGTGATCAAAAAATACCAGTACCTGGAAGAGGATCAGGAGGACCTGATCTCCATCGGAACCATCGGGCTGATCAAGGCCGTGGCCACCTTTAACGCGGAAAAAGGAAACCGCCTGGCGGCATATGCCTCCAAATGCATTGACAATGAGATCCTCATGTACCTCCGCTCCCGGAAAAAAACAAGCAGGGAGATCTCTCTGTATGAGCCCATCGGCACCGACCGGGAAGGGAACGAGATCAAGCTGTATGATATCATCGAAACGGAGGAGGAGGATGTGCCGGAACGGCTGTATTTGAAAGAGAATATTCAGAAGCTGTACGAGAAGGTGGAAAATGAACTCTCCCAGCGAGAAAAGCTGGTGTTGAAAATGCGGTACGGCCTGTACAACGGGGAAGAATATACCCAGAGGGAAATCGCCCGGCAGCTCGGGATCTCAAGGTCTTATGTGTCCAGGATTGAAAAAAGCGCAGTGGAAAAGCTGCGGATTTTTTTTCATACCTGAAAAATGACAGAAAAAAGAACCTGCCAGAAAACAGAGGGCATTTTTTTCACGCCCGCAGGCTGGCAGGAGGCATACACACAGCAAAAGAAGGCTGTATGGTATATGGAGCATATTATACAGTCCTCTCTCTTACATATTACATCCTTTAGCCGGCTGCTCCAGGCAATACGTGAAAGTCTCATCCGGCATCACATTCCCCGTCCTCTGACGGTTTCAGAGTCTTTTTGTAGGTCTCCAGTACATATAAGTTCCCATTTTGCTCATCTGTTTTCTGCTCTGAATGCCAGTAAACAAACCCGCAGGATAATGCCAGCGCCTTTGAAGGCAGATTTTTTGCGTATGCAGAATAATAAAATTCCTCCCCGCCCAGAGATGCGCAGTATTCCAGTAAAAGCTGCAGGATCTGTTTCCCATACCCTTTGCCGACATACTCCGGCCCCAGGGCAATGCCGGCCTCCTCATAGATATGCGGCCTCACTTCCTTTACGCCGGCAAAGCCGACAGCCTGCCCGCTGCTTTTCTCATAGACCAGCCAGGAATCCCGGGACTCCTGCCAGGTGATCGTCCTCTTGATCCGCTCTCTGGCCGCGTCCTCGTCAGGCGTCACCTTCCACTTCATATATTCCGCCGTCTCCGGCCTGGACCAGACATTGCGGTACATCGCCTTCCAGTCCTCATATTTTGCTTTCCCCAGTATAAGGTCTTTTGTCTCCATGTTAGTTATCCTGTCTCCTGATTCTTTTGTCCTGCAGGCACATAGGAAGCTCTGTTGACAGCGGATTTTTCAGGTTTCCCTTATTCAAAATCCGCTGTATGCCTACACAAGCTGTTTTCCATACCGCTCTAAATAGGCGGCCGCCGTTTCCAGGGACAAGCCGATCTTTTCCTGGAGCCGTCTCAAAATGTCGTCATCGTCCAGACCAAACTCCTGTCCCATTTCAATGATTTGCTCGGCTTTTCCTTCGACTTTTCCCTCGGTTTTTCCTTTACGGATCAGCTTTTCAGATTCCGTCTCAATAACTGTTCCGCCCATAATGTTCACCAGCCTTTCTTCGTTGTCATTGCCGTTTGTAATGTGGGTAATAATGGTATTCACAAATCCCATGAGATCTACGATCTCAGCATCTGATAATTCGCCGTTTTTATGCAGCCGGACCATCTCATTCCTGAAATATTCCAGATCTTCCGCTGCATTGTCTATATTTTTTTCAGAAGCAATCTCCTTCTCATACCTTGCAATGTAAAAGGGAATATAGGGAAACAGCCTCTTTTCCACAATATCCTCTTTTGTAAATTCCTCCAGAATCACATTGGCAGACTCATAGTCCACTTCCTGCCCGTCTGGAAACGTAAAGGTAATCGTGGTGGCTTTCGGTGTTTTTTCCGTCCTCTTAATATAGATTACGGAAAATCTCGGCATAGGTATGGTCGCATGGCCAATGTCCCATACCGCAAATTGTCTGGCAACGATAAATGCATATTCTGCAATCCGAATTGCCATAGAACCGTCATGATAGCTCTGGCATTCCAAAAGATAGATTTCATTTTCAATCTTTATTACAAAATCCGAAATCTGCTCCTCAATCTCCTTGCTTCCGTCTGTCGTCTCACTTTCGGTCAGATACCCTTCCGAGGGTAAAGTCTCCACTTTGACATCCATGGAATATTTCTTCCCGAATGTGTCGTTGATTACAGAAATGAAAAGCCGTTTGTGTTTGCTCTTCATAGTCTTAAAAACATTATCGTAATCAGGTGTTTTTTTCTGCATATTGTTTTGTCCTTTCGCCAATATCTTCCTGTTTATTTTCAAGGCAAGATATTGTTCCATTTTTATTATATCTTCAAATTCGTTTTCTGACAACAGGAAAGGAACAATCTATTTTTTTCTAAACCGTTCTACACAGCCATTCCCTTCGACTGCCCTGCATCAAGGCTGACACTCTCCTCTTTCTTCTCCCGGAACGGCTTCGCCAGTATAAACACCCCGTAGAGCACGCCGTTCAGCAAGAGGGCTGCCGGAATAGCCGCCCAGGAAACGCTCTGGTTCTGCAGTACATCCGCGCTGAACTGTCCGGATGTGACCAGGATCAGGTTATTATTCAGGAAATGCAGGATCACCGGCACCCAGATATTCTCTGTCTTCATATATGCATAGGCAAAGAAAATTCCCAGGCCCACACAGTTGATGATCTGGTTTGTGGTCATAATGAGTCCTTTATCCGGCGTCACGTAGAAAAAGAAATCCAGCGGCAGATGCCACAGTCCCCATACAACGCCCAGGATCAGGACTCCTTTTTTCAGCCCGAATTTTTTCTGGAGGATTGGCTGCAGGTAGTACCTCCATCCGTATTCCTCCCCGAAAAATGCGATGTATCCGAGCAGGAAATTCAGCGGCAGGATTCCCAGGAGCACCCATGCGTCCGCAGTTTTGAAAATGTCAAAGAAATAGGAAAGCCCGCCTATAGCCGCATAGGCAATCGCTGTCCGTAAAAAATACAGGCCCAGAAACAGAAAGATACAGGCAGCGGAAAGCTTCCAGTTTTTCCACCCCAGCCCATAAGCCGCCCGTTTCTTTTTCCCGGATATAAGCAAGAAAATCAGTCCCAGGATACATCCGGCTATCTGAATATAATTCACGGCTATCAGCCACGCTGACACGGTGCCTCCCGGCATTTCTGCCATCCGATCCGGCATCAGGACGGAAAGCACGGTACATACGATCATCAGGATGGTGACTGCGGTAAAGCTTCTGAAAAATGCCTTCGGCATCTCCGTGTCCTCCCTGCGGGTCAGGAGAAATGCAAGCATCACCCCCATCGCCGGATACATCATCTGCGCATTGGCAAACAGCGCCAAATCCACCTGTTTCATACTCCCATACCACATCAGGATTCCCAGCAGATAGGTAATCCCATAGGCGATTGCAACGAAAATCATAAGCTGTCGTTTTTCTGTTTTAGAAAACATCATCTAGCCCTCCCTTTTATATGTTCCTCTGATCTGTTTCTAATCGACATGCTTATTTTATCAGCCTGTATTCTGTTTCTGTAAAAAAATGCCTGAATGGGGCAAGGGAATGCCTGAATTGCACAAATACCGGAACGCTTCGGATTTTCCCCGCAGATAAAAGAGAGAAAGCCGGTTCAATCCCCCTTTACGACTCCTGCACCTTCAGCTCCTGGATAAAGAATCCGTCCTGGATGGTGGTCAGCGGCAGAATCCGGTCGTACCGTTCCAGGATTTTTTTATAATTGGCCAGGCCGATCCCCCGGTTCTCCCCCTTCGTGGAATATCCAAGTGTCCCTATCTTGTGGAAATCCACACTGGAATGCATTGTATTTTTCACACGGAACGTCGTACAGCCGCTCTGGCTGCTGATCATCACATGGATCTTACCGTCCTTTTTTCCGCGCACCTCTTCCATGGCGTTGTCCAGCAGAATCCCCAGGCAGCGGCACAGATCCGTGCTGCGCAGCCCGGTCTTTTCAAAGGGCTTTAAAACCTCCAGCTCGCAGTGGATTTCCTCCTCCTGCATGACCTTGAGCTTCTCCAGAAAGAGGCCCTTCACCTCGGCCACGCGGATATTGGCAAGCTGGTTCATGATGCGGATCTGGCTGCCCACCTGCATGTCAAAATCCGACGTCATTTCCTGTATGTAGGACTGGATGGCCTCCAGATCCCCTTCCTTTGCCTGCATGTACATGCCGGACATCATATTTTTAAAATCATGCCGAAACCGGCACACCTCCCTCTGAAGCCCTTCCAGATTCTCGATGTAAGCCTCCTGCTGCCGCAGGCTGACATTCTGCTCTTCGATCCGTTTTTTCTGCTGCTCCCTGAGCCCGTCATATACGAAGATCAGGTAAAGGATCAGAATGAAGAGCATCGTTGACATGGGGTTGTAGTCCTGGAACCTTTCACTTTTTTCGATCAGTCCCTGCAGCAGCCGGGACGCAATCGGGGAAAATGCCATAAAAACCAGAACCCCGCCCCGAAGCTTTTGGCTCTCCCACTGCCTGTATATTTTCCCGGCCTTTGTTTTATTCAGAAGAAGGACTACCAGAATAAAAGCCAGAGGCGTCGCAATCCATTCGTAAAACAGATATTCCCTCCGCTCCGCAGGATTTCCCAGGTCGTAGATCCTGTTCGGAGCGAAAAAGTCCTGGAAGTTCCAGGCCAACAGATACAAAAGATTGTGAAAAGCTGCCGTTGCCATGCAGATTCCATACGGTTTTCTGTACATCACACGCAGCACCAGCATATATCCGATGATCTGGATATATTCAATCATTACTCTCCCGATGTGAGGTTCCCAGTAAAATGCCCCTGTTTTATAGAGAACCGTTGAAAGGAACGAAACCCAGAAAATAAACAGAAACAGGGAAGAGAATATGGTATATTTCTGCTTTTTGGTTTTGTTGGGGATCTCCCCCAGAAGCTGAAATGATACGCAGACAAAAAAGAGTGCGGTCTCACTCAAGCTGAGCAGATTGCCGCACATCACCTGAAAAAATGTCATTTTTCTTTACCTCCGGCATATGGATTTATCTGTCCATGTTTGTATTATACTAATTTTTCTGCCGTTTATCAACCCGGTCTGAATGCCGAAGGGGCTGCCGGGAAACAGCCGGTCGCACTTACTGTTCACACGGTGTCGTGCACCTGCTGCACGGCATCCGGCCAATAAAGTATCAATGAGAGCTATCACGTAAACGGTATTCAATCCTCAAAGATATTTTCTGTTGCTTTTAGCGCATATATCGTATACACTGGTATCAGCCATAGGGATCTGCCCGCGGAAACGGCGCATTGCTGTCTATGGCTTAACAAAGCTCAGCCCTTTGCGGAAACAATTCCCGGGGCATCGTAAACTATACATATGGAGGATGTTATGTCAGCGGATCAAAAAGAATATACGACCAAAGAATTGATGCAGCGGTTTTATCCCTATTATAAAAACCACACCCGGGTGCTTGCGGCGGACCTGTTCTGTGCATTTCTTACCACGCTCTGCGAGATGGTGCTTCCCATGATCATCCGGTTTATCACCAATACCGGTATGCAGGATCTGGCGATGCTGAGTGTGGACGTGGTAGGGAAGATGGCCCTGCTCTATCTGGTGCTGCGGGTCATCGACTGCATGGCCAATTATTATATGGCGGATATGGGGCACGTCATGGGCGCCGCCATCGAGACAGATATGAGAAGGGATGCCTATTCCCATCTGCAGAAGCTGTCCAATACCTATTACAACAATACGAAGGTGGGGCAGATCATGGGGCGGATCACCAACGACCTGTTTGATGTGACGGAGTTTTCCCACCACTGCCCGGAGGAATTTTTCATTGCGGCGGTCAAGGCGGTGATCTCCTTTGTGATCCTCTCCTCCGTGAACCTGCCTCTGACCCTTGCGATCTTTATCATCGTTCCGGTCATGGCCTATGTGTGCATCAAACTGAACCAGCGCAGCAGAAGGGCCTTCGCCAAACAGCGGGTCCAGATCGGGGAGCTGAACGCTTCCATTGAGGACAGCCTTCTGGGACAGAAGGTGGTGAAGGCATTTACCAATGAGCCTGTGGAGATTGACAAATTTGAAAAGGGAAATGTAAAATTCTACGATATCAAGAAGGAAACTTACAAATACATGGCCGCATTCCAGGCTTCCACCCGCGCCTTTGACGGGCTGATGAACCTGATCGTGGTCCTGATGGGCGGCATTTTCCTCGTCAAGGGATATATCACCGCCGGGGATCTGGTAGCCTATGTGATGTACGTGTCCACGCTGATCGCCACCATCCGCAGGATCATCGAATTTGCGGAGCAGTTCCAGAGAGGGCTCACCGGCATTGAGCGGTTTCTTCAGATCATGGACGCGGACGTGGAGATCTTTGACGAGCCCGGGGCAAAAGAGATGGGGGTGCCGAAGGGGGATATTTCTTTTGAGGATGTCTCTTTCGAATATCCGGACGACCACAACACCGTATTCCGGCATCTGAACCTGACCGTGCACGCGGGGGAAAAGCTGGCCATCGTGGGGCCCTCCGGCGGCGGAAAGACCACCCTCTGCAACCTGCTCCCCCGGTTCTACGACATCACGGATGGGGTGATCCGGATCGACGGGGAGGATATCAAGGCATTTACGTTAAAGAGCCTGCGGAAAAATATCGGCATCGTTCAGCAGGATGTGTACCTGTTTTCCGGCACGGTGATGGAAAATATTTTATACGGGAATCCGGACGCCTCCAGGGAGGATGCGGTGGAAGCCGCAGAAAAAGCGGGCGCGGATGCATTTATCCGGGAATTGAAGGACGGATATGATACCTATGTGGGCGAGCGGGGCGTGAAGCTCTCCGGCGGCCAGAAGCAGCGCATCAGCATTGCCCGGGTCTTTTTGAAGAATCCGCCCATCATGATCCTGGATGAGGCCACCTCGGCGCTGGACAATGAGAGCGAATTTGCGGTGGCGCAGTCGCTGCACCACCTGTCCGAGGGCCGGACGACGATCACCATTGCCCACCGGCTTTCCAGCATCAAGAACTCGGACCGGATTCTGGTGCTCACCGACCAGGGGATCACGGAGGAAGGGAACCATGAAAGCCTGATGGCGCAGAGAGGGACCTATTATCAGTTCTATACGATGGCGGAACGGCTGAAGTGACAGGGGACGAACGGGGCAGGCAAAATGCCTGCCCTATCTTTGCACCCGCCATACGCCGCGTGCCAGCCCTTTTTCAGGAATCGCCCGCCGTATCCTACCGTGCTTTCAGCCGGAACTTAGACACCAGCTCCCGCAGCATATTTGCCTGGCCGGACAGCTCTTCGCTGGCCGAGGCGCTCTTCTCCGCCGTCGCCAGGTTGGACTGTACCACACCGGAGATCTGGTCGATCCCGCGGATCACCTCCTCCGTAGCTTCCGCCTGCTTTGCAGAGTACTCCGCGATTCCTTCGATCAGCTTGTTGACCTCGTCCGCCTGAGCCACCACGGCCATCATGGATGCCGCCGTATCCTCCGCCGCGCTGCTCCCCTCTTCCACGGCTTCCACAGTTTCTTCAATCAGAACCGTCGTATTCTTGGCCGCCTCAGAGGATTTTCCTGCCAGGTTGCGCACCTCGTCCGCCACCACTGCAAAGCCTTTTCCCGCCGCGCCGGCACGGGCCGCCTCCACGGCTGCATTTAAGGCCAGGATATTGGTCTGGAACGCGATGTCCTCAATGGTCTTGATGATATTGCGGATCTGGGCCGACTTACCGCTGATCCTCTGGATCGCATCATTCATGTGCTGCATCTTCTCATTACTTTCTAAAATCCTGCTGCCTACATCCTGTGAGATCTGGCTGGCTTTTCTTGCCCCCTGGGCCGTCTTCTGGATTCCGTCGGACACCTGGCTGATGTGGGCTGCAAGCTGTTCCACCGAATCATTCTGCTGGACGGAGCCCATGGAAAGGGTCTGCGCCCCTTCGGAAACGTATCCCGAGCCCTCCGCCACCTGCCCGGAGGCCACATGGATCTGCCCAATGGTCTGGTTCAGGAACCGGGTAATGCTTTCCAGAGATTCCTTGATTTTCGAAAATTCTCCCACATACTCATGGGACAGGGTGATATCCAGATTCCCCCGTGAAATCTCCTGCAGCTTCTCCGAAATCTCGTTGATATAATCGATATATTCCCGCAGCCGCAGCACGGTTTTTTCGAAATTATCCGCCAGCTCTCCCAGCTCGTCGTTGGATGTATGGTGGATCGTCTGTTCCAGCTCCCCGGCCGCGATCCTGGCCGCCACTTTATTGAGCTCTGCCACCGGCCTGCCGATGATCCTTCTCACGAGAATGATCACCAGGATGCTGGTAATCAGGACGGCAAGGACCGATACGGTTGACATAATACCGGTCAGCACATTCAGATCCGCAAGCACCTCCGCCTTCGGAACATATACGACTGCAGCCCAGTCGCTGTTCGGCACTTTCACAGCCTGAATATAGGTACCGCCGTCGAAAAGGGACAGTCCATAATCTCCGTCTTTGATCTGTTTTGCGGCATATGCATACATATCTCCGTTAAATTCGCTTAAGAGCCGTCCCGTGATCTCCTTGTCCCGATGGCCGATGATGGTATCCGTGCGGGTGTCTACGAGAAATACCCCGCCGGTCTCCTCCAACTGGATCTCTGCCACAATGTCCGAGATCGCGTCCAGATACACATCCGCCGCCGCAACACCGCGGGCCTCTCCGTCCTTTCCTTTGAGCATTCCCGAAGCCCCTACCACATAGGACTGGCTGTCTTCGTCAAAATATACGTCTCCCAGTATAAAATCTTCCGACTGGATGCCGTCCTGATACCAGGATTTTTCCAACGAGTTAAAATCCGGTCCGGGCACAAACGTCGCGTGATACAGGGAACCGTCCGTCAGCGCCACATACAGCCCGGCCGGATATGCGCTGTTCTGGCCCACGGTATGCCGGATATACTCCTCCATCTCCGGGATATCCATCTCTTCGTATTCTATGGTGTCTCTCTGCATGTCCAGCATGGTCAGCGTCTTGTTCATCCACGCCGTGGTCTCCTGGGTCACTTTGCCGGTCGTCTCCTGGATCAGTTTTTCACTTTTATCCAGCAGTGTATCGGAAACCCTGCGGTATACCAGTGTCAGCAGCACCGCGACCATAATCATGATGGTCGCTACGATTGCCCCGACCAGCTTTGCTGCAATTCTCCCGCTGTGCCTCCTGACTGCTGCCGGCCGACTGTTCTCCGCTTTTGTTTTTCTCTTCATAGTCTTTTCTCCTCATAAACACTCACTCTAGCTGATGCCCACGAATACATGAATGATATCTGATGCGTTTCCCGTGAACACAATCCTTAGGTAATTATATCTGGTTTAAATTATAACTGATTCCATCGAAAAACACAATGCAGGAGTGGAAAATACACTGCTCTTAAACCAACTCGTTGACTTTCCGCAGATACATCTCTATAATGGAATCACCCGGCAAATCACAGATCTGTTTCCAAGTTCCGCTTACCATTTGTGAGCAGGATCTTTCGGGAGACATTTCCGGCCGGCGCATCGTCAGAAAATACACGATACGAAAGAAACTGCCAGGGCAGCCCCGGCAGACAGATTCAAAAAATAAATAAAAAGCGAGGAAAGAAAAACATGGATGAAACGAAAATAAAAAAGGTTCCAAAGCGGATTCTCCGGCTTGAGAATGTGCATTCCATCGGCGTGATCGGAGATCCGGGATGTGAAGGGCTTGGAACTTACAATATGAAGGTATATGCGGGTTCCCTGGAAGAAAGCGCCAAGGATGATATTACGCTGATAGTGGGCGACCTGGTTCCTGCCGGGACGGATCACTATTACCAGGTAATCCGGGACATGACGGAAACCCTTGCCGAAAACCCGGTCTACTGTCTCCGCGGGAATCACGACACGGGAGAATATACGAACTATTTCGGGGAGAAAAATTACGCGCTGCTGGCGGAGCATTTCGCCGTGGTTGTGCTGGACAACGCCCTGCGCACCTTTGAGGAGGACGGGCTTACCCTCCTCTCAGAGGTTCTTGCAAGGGAAGACGTGGAGCAGGTCATCATCGCGTTTCACATCCCGGTTCCCAACCATTTTATACAGAACTGTGTCTCTGAGGAGGAATTTTCCCGTCTGCGCAGAGCTTATGAGCCATGGAAGGAAAAAGTCAAATACCTGCTCTGCGGGCATGTACACTCCCGCTTCATCGACGTTGTGGACAGCATCCCGCTGATCTGCACCGGAGGCGGCGGAGCCATGATCGAGGATGTGTCCAAAGACATCAAAGCCTGTGACGTAGAACACCACATCATTCATTTTTATGAAAAGGACGGGGGTCTGGACTATCGGATCGCCGACCTTTCCGAGGACTGCTATGGACGGGAGAGCGAAAACGGCGTGTTGAACCAGAATCTGAATGAAACGGTGTCAGGAGAATTAAAGGCGCATTTCCAATACCTGATGTTTGCGGACCGGGCGGACCGCAGGGGTTATCCCCGGATCGCCAATCTGTTCCGCGCCCTGGCGGCCTCCGAATACCATCACGCCCGGAATTTTTATTCCATCCTGGAACGTCCCGCCGCTTTTATGGAATCCGTCGGAACCTTTCTGCCGGGAGAAGAATTTGAATATAAGCATCTGTATCAAATGGTGGCCGCTTATGCGGCGGAGCACCGCAGCCCTCTCACCGAACAGGCTTACAAAGGCGCGGCGGCCGCGGAAAAGGTGCATGCGGCCCTGTTAGAGCAGGCCAGGGATGTACCGGGCTTCGGAGAAAAGACCGTCTATGTCTGTCCGATCTGCGGGTATGTCATGACGGAAACGTCTGTTTCGGAGCGCTGCCCGGTATGCGGCGGGCCGAAAAAACAATTTGAGGTATTCGAAAGCTGACCTCAAAGAATGTTCGTTTCCTGCTTCACCACGATCCCATCCTCCCGGGCGCGGTACGATGTCAGATAAAGTTCCCCCTCCGCGGGTAAACTGAATGCCTCCCGGGAGACCGTTTTTTCTCCCGAGGGGCCTTCCTTTTCCGTCTCCACCAGAATATACTCGGCGTCCTCTTCCGCAGCCAGCTCCTGTGGCATGTCCTCCGGCCGGTAGTCCTCCTCTTTCAGGACGCGGTGCCTGGAGTCCATCTGGCAGACCTTGATCCGTACTGGTCGATCCATAAATGTGTAGCGCACGTTCAGACTGCTTGTTTCAGTCTTCGTTTTCCCGTTTTCCGTGACCGTCGTCTCTTCGCTGAGGGCGCTGGAAAATTCCAGCCCCTCCGGAGAATCCCCGCTGGCGGAAACCCCGCGTCCCTGGGACACGTAGAGATTTCCGTCTGCCGTCTGATACACCGGATTGGCATAAAAGGCTGTCGGTTTGTTCCCGTTTCCGGAAACAATATAAATTGTCCCGCTGATACTGCGCTCCTCCCCGTCGTCCAGCACATTGTAGCGGATATCCAGGTCGGAAATGCCTTCCGTACAGACGTTTCCCCAATAGCTTTCGCCGTTTTCCATCGTCCACAGCGGGGTCAGCATCTGGATGCCGTCCAGATCCCCGAAGGAAATCTCCCAGAAAGCGGGATCCTCCCCTTTGCTTTTATCAATCTCTGCGTAAAGTTTTCCACCATGGACGGATCGGATTCCCCGATCTGTGTCCGGCGGGAACCCTTCCGTTCCTTGCGCCGAAAGCAAATCCAGAAATTCCCTGGTGATCAGAACCCCGATCATCCGGTCTTCTCTGCTTTCCTCCCCCGCATCCAAAACCGCCAGAGAGCAGCCGCAGAGGGAGAAAATCAGAAACAGACACAGGATACACGCAAAAAACCTGCTGCCGACAGATTTTCCGCCTGCTGTAATCTTCCTGATCTCCATAAATCCCGAAGCTTCACCGGCCCGTAAAATGTACTTTTTACTGTTCATCTTCCTCCTCCAGCTTTCCGTCAAATTTTAAAATATCGCCTACGTCGCACCGGAGAAAATAGCAGATCCGGTTGATGGTGTGAAAGCGGACGCCTTTCGCTTTCCCGCTGCGCAAAACTGACAGATTGGCTTCTGTGATATTGACCAGTCTGCACAGTTCCTTTGACGTCATTCCCCGGTCTTTTAAAACCTCTTCCAGACAAACCTTGATTCCCATAATCTCCGTCCTTCAAATTTTATATAATCAGGTCGTGCTCCTTTTTCAGCTTCTGAGCCTCCCGTATGTACCGCGCTGACAGCAGCGCCGCCAGTACAAACAGGATGGACAAAACCGGCACATGGATCACCAGATCCATCCGGTAAAGTCCGGCGCCGAATAAAACCTGCAGCACATTGAACATCACGTCCGCCCCCGCCGTAATCCCCAACGCCTTCGCGCAGAACCCGGCCAGACGGTCCGCCAGCTCCGCCGCCGCATCCCCCCAGCGGTCTGCTTTCAAAGCGGCCAGCAGCCTGCCTGCCCAAAAGACGATGCCCAGGTCAAACACATAGGGCAGAACATCGACCAGATAACCGAGTCCGAAAAACAGGCAGGTCAACCCCACGCTTTGCGCCCCCTGAGCCGCCCCGTCCGCATACAGGCCGCCGCTGACGTTTCCCATATCCCGCAGGGAGTTCAGAAGGCGGTCCAGGTTCTGTCCGAATATGAGATACACAAAGACCATTTTCAGAAACCCTAAAAGCCCCTGCAGAACCGATTCCAGCGTTTCCGGCCTGGCCCTCCGGCAGACCGCCAGTACCCGGATCACCAGATAGCCGGACAAGGCGGAATAAAAGGTACAGCCCAGCAGCCATTTTCCCGTTCCCGGAACAGCAGATACAATGAGGCCGGGATTGACCATATAATAAATCACGGCCAGCAGCAGGACCGAAAGCGCCGGCAGCAGATGATCAACAGCCAGCAGTCTGCCCTGTTTTTTCAGGAGCAGCCAGGCAAGGCACGGGAGAAGGCCCAGTGTGAGATACAGTACAATTGCCGCCGCATTTCCGGCTGTCCCGGACAGGGACATCTGCCGGAGCACATAGCCGGCCTGCTCAAACGGAAAGGCTGCAAGGCTGGTGAAGCCTCCGAAAAAGCTTGTCCGCAGGAAGCAGAACACCACGCAGGCGGCAGCTTCTACAGCCAGGATCAGGGTCATTCCTCTTCTTTTCATAGGCCCTCCTTAATTATTGTTTTACGATAATTTCTTATATTCATCATAGCATAAAATTATCGTTTGTCAATAATTTTTTATGGACTTTCTGCGCTGTTGTTGATAATTCGAGAAATTAGTGGTAGACTATACAAAAAAGTATCGACGGAAACGTCGCAAGTACGAGGTGAAAGGAAAGACCTACTTTAAATATCCTAACAAATACTATTACACGGATATTGGCCTTCGTAATGCCAGATTGGATTATCGTCAATATGATCCTGGACATATTATGGAAAACATCATCTATAACGAACTTTTACGTCGAGGATATTCCGTTGATGTTGGTGTTGTGGCCGACCGTAACGGCGGTGCAAATGTGCAAAAGGAAATTGACTTCGTCGTAAATGATGCAGATAAAAAAATCTACATCCAGTCAGCTTTCCAGAGAGATACAGCAAAAAAAGAATCCTCTGGACTTGCATCATTGATGCTGACAAAAGACTTTTTCAAAAAAATCATTGTCCGAATGGATATTCCTCATAACTTCTATGATGAAAACGGAATTTTCCATTGCAGCCTGATAGACCTGCTGCTTGGTCGTGTGGAATTGTTTTGATCAATAAGCCAAGCAGATAACAGAATTACTTTTTAGGAGTGGCCCTTCTGAGTTACTCCTATTTTTATTGCCTGGGGAAGTATTGTATTCTGCTCTGATCGCTGTCAAATCACAATAATTTTAATCCCAATTTCTGTTTGAAACGATCAGGCTATATTTTCCCGTACCGCCAATCTTTTTTCCAATCCCCATATCTACACCATTTTTACAGACTATGCCCCCTTCCATCGTCTCCCCCGTGGCCCCCGCAAAGAGCTTCGCATTGCAGGCTCTGTATACCATCATGTAAAACGTTGGATTCAGATAGACCAGGTCATTGGGAATGTATATATACCCTACCAGCGCCATCAGAAACACCAGTACAAAAACATCGACAATATTGCTCAAAGGCAATCCAATAATCTCCTCAGCATTGAAAGCATCTAATGCCTATAAGAAAAAAGCATTACCGTTATTAAGGTTTTTCAGTATCTTTTTCTGCTAATTTTTTCTAACAGAAGTATGTATATGAGCCTGATCACTGGACAAAATATTCCCGGATTTGCTAAGGATACTGTGTATCGGTTCATGAAGATGCCCCAGATTAACTGGATACGTTTTACAACTATGCTGGCTTCCCGGATTATCAGATATACTATACTGCACTTATTTTAAGCCACAAAGCCGCTTGAGTGTTTCTTCATCACCAGCATATTAGAATGCGATATCATCTTTAAAAACAGATTTATCGCTTTCGCTGAGCTTGTGCAGGGCATCACGTTTCATCTCCTCTATTATCTTTGCATAAAAATTCTTGCCAGTCTTTCACAGTCCGCTAGTATCCGGCTGACATTGTCACTGGACATTTTTTTCGGCCCCTATTACGGCAGGTATAAAATTTCCTTTCTCCCAAAAATGGATGTCAACCTCTCCCTTTCCGGTATATTCCAAGTCTTTCCGTTTTAATAACAGAATCTCATTAATACGTGAGCTGCTTTCATACATTACAGAAAGAAGAAAACGTCCCCTTACGGAATCCCTGTTCCCGCTCACTTGTTCAAGTACTGCTCCGGGAGTATTTCGTCCAGTGGTCAGGTTCATATGCATACTTCTGGTAGAAAAAATCAGCAGAAAAAGATACTGAAAAACCTCAATAACGGGAATGACTTTTTTCTTATAGGCATTAGATGCTTTCAATGCCAATGAGTCATGGAATCTTTTTAAAAATTTTCCGATAGATTTTGAAATCTGCTTATCATTCTGGTTTGCTTGTGTTATACTTTTATTCATAGCATGAGTCTCCGGTTTTAATTGTTTTTCGGCAACTCAATTATACCAAACCAGACGGTTTCATGCTATTTTATTGCCAGTTTTTATTGAATTTTCATGGTACAGGCACTTATTAAAGTGCGAAGTTTGAGTTTAGTATATATTGTGCAAGATATACTCCCACACAGGGAGTGACGATGCCCTTCCCATGTTTGATCGCATAATAAGTAATTTCAATCCACACTCCCACGCAGGGAGTGACGCAGCAGGCGTAACAGCTTCCAGGGTGACACTCGATTTCAATCCACACTCCCATGCAGGGAGTGACTCATCTGCTTCTTTACTGTCCTGCAGTGCCGTCTTATTTCAATCCACACTCCCACGCAGGGAGTGACTTGATTCGGATGATCTGTCTGAGAAGATATACCAATTTCAATCCACACTCCCACGCAGGGAGTGACGATCAGAGTTTCCAGGTTTTCGGTCATGTTATAGATTTCAATCCACACTCCCACGCAGGGAGTGACGCTACATCAGATTTTAGTGATGCCGTACTGTGTAATTTCAATCCACACTCCCACGCAGGGAGTGACGATTGCCATTGTTTTGTTTTCCTCCGATAATCTCATTTCAATCCACACTCCCACGCAGGGAGTGACGATTATGCAATATATTTTATACCGATTCTTACCATTTCAATCCACACTCCCACGCAGGGAGTGACCTTCCTGCGTCCATGCACGCATTTTGGGTTTGATATTTCAATCCACACTCCCACGCAGGGAGTGACGACGCCCCTGACGTTTCTCCATCTGCATGACTT
This sequence comes from Schaedlerella arabinosiphila, assembly GCF_003885045.1. GTDB lineage: Bacteria > Bacillota > Clostridia > Lachnospirales > Lachnospiraceae > Schaedlerella > Schaedlerella arabinosiphila. The sequence continues at coordinate 2,934,892 of NZ_RHJS01000002.1, forward strand.
CCAATTTCAATCCACACTCCCACGCAGGGAGTGACAATGATGGGAGCGGATACAGCAGCAACAAAGAGGGATTTCAATCCACACTCCCACGCAGGGAGTGACGCAGGTGCTTTTTGTTTACCTAAAAATACAAAAATTTCAATCCACACTCCCACGCAGGGAGTGACCAGCGATACAAGCCGGGACTGTTACTGCCGGAATATTTCAATCCACACTCCCACGCAGGGAGTGACTTCCAGCCGCTCCATTAAAATGCACGCCAGCACCATTTCAATCCACACTCCCACGCAGGGAGTGACGAAACATGCATGCATATGGAGCCTTTGCAATTGTGATTTCAATCCACACTCCCACGCAGGGAGTGACCTATGCAACGATGGAAGCGCATGCCAAACAGATGATTTCAATCCACACTCCCACGCAGGGAGTGACAGAGACGTACTGATATTCATTCAAAGTTATTTTTCATTTCAATCCACACTCCCACGCAGGGAGTGACTTTATGCAGTGTTGGAACATATGCCATTAAGGCAATTTCAATCCACACTCCCACGCAGGGAGTGACGGGATATGAAGTAAGCTTTGAGCAGACTTCTTTAATTTCAATCCACACTCCCACGCAGGGAGTGACATGCTGTAGAGCGCTGATCCAAATGTATTCTGTAATATTTCAATCCACACTCCCACGCAGGGAGTGACGCAAAGCATTGATCGTAAAAGTGCCGATCCCACGATTTCAATCCACACTCCCACGCAGGGAGTGACCAGGGATTGCCCGGTCGGGAAAACGTAGGAAGCCGATTTCAATCCACACTCCCACGCAGGGAGTGACAGCAAATATGCACAATAATACCAATTTCTCTTGCACACATTTGTCAAAACTTAACAATTTTTATACCTGCTTCACAAAATCCATTTCTTAATATCCCAATTTTCTATCATTCTTTCTTCTTTTTCCAGTGCGAACCTCCCGCCTATCTATGTAAACTAATAGTTCGCACTACAAAATAAGCACCCCTTCCTGATTAATACTGGCTTTTATTCCATAGTGTTCAATTTTACTCTTATAATTGTTTCCTAAATAGTAAAATCTCAAACTATCTTTCTCCAAATCCACAATCTCCAGTAATTGTGCTTTCAGTAATTTACATTGGCCCGGGTCTAAAATACATTCAAATACCGAATTTTGTACCCGCTGCCCATGATTTACACATTGTTTTGCTACTTTGCGCAAACGTGCCCTTCCTTTTGCGCTTTCCGTATTTACATCATATGTAATTAGTACAAGCATAATCCCTCATTTCCACAAAAACGGTGGATAACCGTCTATATCGCCCCGCAGGTATCTTGCAAGCAACAGTGCCTGCACATGCGGAACCAGACCCCAACATATTTTTTCCTGTAGATAAGGGTGGGTAATCTGCCCCCGCTTGTGCTCCTGCCAGGCAGTAATAAACTTCTTTCTTCCGTCGTCTGTAAACTCTACCGCACCGCTTTCTGATCTCCGGAAGTGTTCTTTTCGAATCTGCCGGTTATTAATAAGCGTTAATACAAACCGATCCACCAGCACAGCACGCATTTCTTCCATCAGATCCAATGCCAGTGATTTTCTTCCTGGCCTGTCTCTATGCAAAAAACCAACATAAGAATCCAGCCCGACTCCTTCTAATGCCCCTGCACAGTCATTTGCAAGCAGCGTATAGCCAAAAGACAACATTGAGTTGACGTTGTCTAATGGCGGGCGCTTATTTCTTCCCCGAAAATAAAATTCCTCTTTTTGATTCAATATGAGTTCGTCAAATACATCAAAATAAACTGAAGCGCATTCTCCCTCCATCCCACGGAGGGAATCCAGGTCTTCCGCCTGTTTTATTTTCGTCATTTCATTTGTTAAATACTGAGCCGCTTTCCTGCATCGTTCTTCATCTACCCTGAGCACATGATCCCGCAAAGTCCGATCTATACTCCATCTACAATTGAATACTTTTCCCAGAATCAGATTTCTGGCAATCAGACAACTATCTGTTTTATGATCCGATATCCGATATTGTTGTTTTCTCAATAGCACGTTTCCCTGATTCTCACCGACAACTCTACAGAGAAATTTTCCAAAAGGACTGAAAAATGCAAGATGGATTCCTCTTTTCGCACATGCTCCCATGAAAACCGGGGTTGCCCCATTGTAAGTAAAGCATACAATGCTCTCCAATGTGTGTAGTGGAAACTGCCCGACCTTTTGCTTGTTTATCTCAACACATACCGTTTCGCCATCTAATGACAAAAAGGCATTTTCAGTTGTAATAAACAGTGTATTCAACAGTTTTCGCATTTTATTCCCTCAATAAACTTTTCTCAATATAATCTTCTATTGTTTTTACCCTTCCTAACTTCGGTATGCAGATTTCTTTCAACGAACAGGCATTACATCCCTTCTGCGGTTTTACCTTTGGCGTATATCCTTTGTTCCACAGATCATGCATTTCTTTTGCCATATCATAGACCCGCTCCCTGAGCTGCTCCGTAAATTCCACATTTTGTCTCCGACGACTTTCTCCATAAAATAAACTGCCAGACGGTATTTGGCATAAAAGCATCTCTTCAAGGCAGATTGCCTGACCGCATAACTGCAATTCATCGGCATCGTTTGTTTTTGGTTTTCCTTTCTTATACTCTACCGGGTATGGCTTCCAATAGCCCTCATAAGAAGATAATGAAATTCCATTGTCTGACTTATGGAACTCTACTACATCACAGATCCCCGACATCCCTAACTGTGCCGATTTGATATGGAGCCCTCTTGTTATAAGCAGATCTCCTCTTTTTTCAATACGGTCATTATCATGTGCCACCGCATGAAATAGATTTCCATCCACTGTCCGTTCATTCTCTGCCCATTGCTGTTCAATATGAATCAGAGCCCACTGTCTTCTGCAATATGCAAAATGCTGCAGTCCAGATAGCATTAAATACTCATCTTCCTTATACATTTTCTTTACATACCCTCAATAATCTCTGGTTCCAGTTCCGGAAGATTTTCTAATTGAATGTCGTAATCCTCTACTGAAGAAGGAATCAATACATCTTCCTTCAAGGTGATTTTCAAAGAATCATGTACCTTTGCCGCAGAATATTGTCCGATCTTATTATTATGTTTCCACCAGTATACAGAAACCACTTCCATACTTCCATCTGGTCTTGCCGAAGACGCATCATTGATGAAAAGTGTACAAAGCGCCTCTTTCAGCATATTTGCATCCTCCTCAGAGAATCCTGTTTTCTCCGCCAGCTGAACATTGACCGAGCCTTTTATCCGATATAACCCAAATTCCACAAAATGCTTCGTCCCCATTGTATCTGAGCTTTTTCCTTCCGCTGGTTCGCTATTGACACTTTTTGTAATCTGCATACTGTTAATATCTACCGGGGAACAGCTGATTGCCTGATGGATTGATACTGGTCCCCTGACTCCCACGGAAACACTATCTTTTTTATCCTTGCTCTTCTTAAACGCAAACACCTGCCCAAACATACGCACATCAATCCATTTTTCGCAGGCTTTCTTCGCATATTCATCATTTGATTTATATTCTGTAATATTTCCAGAGGCTCTTTCGCTCAATGAAGTATATTCGTCATCGCTGCGTTCAGCTGACTGTACAAAAACAGATTCACCCATGTCCTGCAGACGGTTTCTAATCTTTCTTTTGATGCAGACATCAGAAATTTCCCCCTGTCCGGTGTAAGTTGTTCTGGGACGGTTTCCATTTAACGGATCTCCATTTGGATTTGCGTTGGCTACTTTTACTAATACCGTAAAATCAATCTTATTCTGTAAACTGCTCATTCTTCTGTACCTCCAATTTCTTCTTTTTTCTTATTCAGTTCTGCTCTTTGTAAATAATACCCCAATAAATAGTCTTCTTTTAGTCCCTGATTCAGTATTCCCGCGTCTTCTTCTCTAAATGAGCTGACAATTCCGCTGATCAACCCTCTATAATATTCTCTTGATCCAGGTCGTAACTTCTGAAAATATGGATTTAACAACCCCTCCAATATCTTCCATGTCTGCATCGGATGATTCACATAAGCTGACTGTAAACGGATTGCATTGGGATCACGGGTCTCTCCTCTGTCATAGGTTCTTCTCTCTACCATTTCACATATGGCCAGCAGCCTTCCAAACAAATAGCTTCGATCCTTGTTTTCTAAATCCAACTTCATCTTTTCCTTTTCTTCCTGCCTTTCTCCCGTTTTTTCATAATGAAATTTACTGATCATTGCACAAGCCGTAGACAACACCCGTTCTCTGTTCCCTCGCGTATATGCCAATGGAGACGATGCACGGAGCATTAAAGCATGTATGATGTCAAATGGAACCTGCTTTCTTTCCAACATACATTTTACAAGACGCTGTGTCTGCTCTTTCAGAACTTTATCATCTACTTTTATAAAATTCTCTCGCTCTCGTCCAAACGCACATTCTACGATTCTCCGAAAGATTGGTGTATGAATTGTGTAATATGGTTGCTTTTTCTCGTTGAATTTAATATATTTCCAATTGCAGGTTTGGCCCCAGTAGATCATATTCGCCAGGAAATCCGACGCGGCCAGTTCGTGATAATAGGTGACCGAAAGCCGCCCTGTTGTCGCCGCGTCCAACCCCATCACAATAATCGAATCCATTTCTTCGAATTGGTCCTGATATCCCTGAAATGCTTTTTTCAGTTTTTTTCGATAAGAAATGTCCGTATCCAGTATTCCCTCATCCTCAATCAAACCGAGTTCATCAAATAAATCCGGTGTTTTCTTTCCTTCTGGATTCCAACAGATAAAAGTCCTTTTATTCTGACTTCCGATCGGCACCCCCTGCTTTTTCACGAGCCAAGTCAACGCGCTGTGTATTTTCTGAGATGCTTCATAACTTAATGCATAAGACTGCTCCGCATCCCGGAATCTTCCCCGGTAAGTATATCCCTGGGGGTCATTTGCCGATACCAGCTTTGCTCCATAATCCGATGCTACGATTCCTCTTGGATGATTCGTGGAAATCGTATTCTCTTCACCTGATAAATAACAAACATCCTTTTTTCCCTGTTGCCTGTTTAAATAATATTTTGTATAAGTCTGTATCAAAGAATCATCTTCCCATGTACAGTCACGCCCTTGTCCTTCCAAAACCCGAAATCTGACTATCACCTTTTCATAAGGCTGACCGCTGATTTTTTTCTTTTCAAATACCCCGTCTTCTCTTACCTCAATAAAACCAGCTTTGACAAGGTCTGAAATCAGCATTTCCTTTACAAGATAATTATAAATAATCCGTACCTTCGGATGCGAATCCTCAGATTCCGCCCACCTTCTCAGGTTCTCAATATAAGACTTAAATTTCTCCTGGGCACTCTTTTTCTGCTCCGCATTTTCACAATGTGACGAAAAATCCCCCGCTATATAGGGAAGCATGTCACTTAATGCATGAGGTGCTATCAACTTGCCCGATCTGCTTGCAGATGCCTCCGTAACCGGAATCAGCGTAGCCGTTTCTTTTTTATCTATATTTACTGCCCCTTTAAATTCTCCTTCATGGTCTAATGTAATCTCTACCTGAGCATTCGCATTCATATGTGCGATCGGAGTCAGCTGAATCTCTGACTGCTGCCCTTTTCCTATATTTTTTTCATAGGTTTTATAAAGTTGGCTCATCCATGACATCCAATCCCCCTCCTTCCTCGCTGACCATTGAAAAATTGCCGGCTGCCTCGTCAAATTGTTTCATATTCATCTCTCTTACCGGACGGTGGATACATTCCCATGGAGGCAGAAATGAAATTACACCCTCCTTCATGACTGCCTGCCAGAGCCGCACGCTCATTTTCCCCTTCGTTTCTTCCGAAAATGCTTCATCCGCATATGTAATCCCATGATACATCATCCCAAAACTCAATTCTGGAAGGTGATCATAGAATCCCTCTTCTTCCCCAAAAACACAAGGTCTTACATATCCCTGGCATTCTCTGGTTCCCAAAAAAATATCTCTTCTCCCACCACGTTCGATCATCCTTTTCGCAATATTATGATGCTTATTTTCATTACGGTCCTTTTCCAGTTCCGGACGGTTCTCATTCCAGATAAAGTGTGCCAGTATCTGATATCTGCAGTCTTTTAAATATGTATAATAAGACAGATCGTTATCATCGTTGTAATATTTGATCGGGCGCACTCCTTTTGTCTCCGTCTGGATCGGGTTCATGATTCGCACTTTATCTATGATCCAGATGAGTGTAGGCTTCCAATATACGCTTTGCAAGATCCCTTTCAGCGCTTCATATGTTGGAACCTGATATGTAAACTTCTCTCCTCCCACACGGGTAACCGGATCTGCAAAGAGTCCATAATCTCCAGTCACCTCAAATTCCACCGAATTTCTGTGTTTCATTTCTTCCTCCCTTCTATCCTGAACCACTCATAAAATATAATGTTCAACCGCCTGTTCCTCCACAACCATCAAGCCAAAGCAGCTGTCATATGCCTGGCTGTCAAGCACTTTAGCCCTGCCTTCAAGAATATGATATAAGAGTCCTGCCTCATCCAGTTTTTTCTTTTGCCATTCATAAATGCTGACCATATACTTCTTAAGCTGTCTCATAATCTCTTTGTATTTTTCCAGATCAAACCACTCTTCTTCCATCATTTTCAACTGACGGATCAAATACTCTCCCTGTCCATAGGGAACCAAAACATCCATTGTATTCTGATCAAATACGGTAAATGTTTTTCCTATATATTTAAATGGCTGATGCAAAACAAATTTTTTATTTTTTTCATTTCTGGCATTGCCGTTGGAATTGGCCAGAAGATCCGCCAGATAAATCTTGATCCCGCAGTCCATGACCGGATATTTTATTTCCCCTTTTGTTTCCTCAAATAAATACCGGTAAAACTGTCTGGCTGATTTTTCTTCGATCAATGATCCCTTTTCTGCTTCCCAGGTCTCCAATACTTTCCGGGTACTGTCCTGGGCATGTTTTATGTCTTTCAGCATACTTAGGTTTTCATTCTTCAGATAAATCAAATATACCTTTCCCAACTGTCCGTATTCATTTCCTCGGTTACATCTTCCTGCCGCCTGTGCCAGATTATCAATCCCTGCCAGAACACGAACAACGCACGCAAAAGAAATATCAATTCCCGCTTCAATCAACTGCGTAGAAATACAGATTACTTTCTGACGCTGAACACTATTTTTTGAAATACTCTGCTGTACGGCATGCAGACTTTCTCTCAACTGCCTCAACACATTCTGCCTGTGATCCTGACACATCGCCGTAGACAGATGAAATATCTTCCATCCCTGAATCTCTGCCTTTTCCTGTAAATTTTGAAATAATGTTCTTGCCTCTGCTTTCGTATTACAAACTACCAGAAGCGAATCATACTCTTCCATCCTATCCTGACAAAAGCCGGCACACTCATTCCTGTCCATGCCATAAGCGTCCACGTGAGGGATTATTTCTGCCCGCTGAAAGACCTGCATCTGCTCCTTATTTAGCCTAACCAGATCCGAATTTTCCGCAAGCTTCAACGGCCATTTCAACTCCTCAAAACATGGCTGTGTAGCCGAAGACAATACGATCGTTGCATTACAATACTGGCATAAAAAATTCATCGCCATATTGAACATAAATGTCATTTTCTTTGGCAGTGACTGAATCTCATCAATCACAATCACACTGTTGCATAAAGCCTGCATCCTCCCTATTGACGAGGTCCCATCCGAAAAAAGAATATCCGACAGCTGAACCAAAGTAGAGACCACTACAGGAAAATTCCAGCTTTCTGCCAGAAATTCATATCTGTCTGTTTCCTCACCGTTTTCCTTTTCCCTGATCACATTAGAATGATGTTCCAATATCTCACTTTTATTTGGAAGGAAGTCTTGGATTACTTTTACATTCTGGTCAAGAACGCTCAACAAAGGAATAATAAATATAATCCTCTTTTTGTTATATTTTTCTGCATGCGCTAACGCATATCGCAAGGTACATAATGTCTTTCCGGCTCCTGTAGGAACATTTAACCGGTAAATTCCCGGCATTCTTTCTGACGCCTCCAGGCATTGCGCGGAAATACATTGCCTTACCTGATTCAAAGTCGTAGACGAATCCATTTGTCCCAACTTCGTTTCAAAATATGCTCTTCTGCTTTTCCAATCTGATGTAGAGACCTGTGGAGTTTTTCTCTGCCGCATAAACTCACTGGTATCTCTTCGGTCTCCATAAATAACAGAAGATAGCACCATTCTGATCAGCATACTAATCTGAAAAAAAACTTCTTTCGAATCCGAATGGTATTCCTCTTTTGCGATAGCAAAAAAATCTTTTATCTCCTGTACCGCTATCTGAAAATGTCCATCAACAGTATCTTCCTCCGCGATCTCTGCGTAAAAATTATTTACCGCTTCTTGGTAACAGAGAATCTCCCTGTCTTTCTGCAAACGATGCAAAAAGCCATTTTCTCCATCCAGATCCACACAATCAAACATACCATGATGGGAACCAACAGCATAGCCAATCACTTCACACGCCATACGCTCCATCGTCGTATTATGATATTTTTCAAGTAGCCATACAACACCAGCAAATGTATGGTTTACACTCCCTCTTTTCACTTCTTTTCCCTGATATGCATCTTCCAGATATGTCACAAATTCCGACTTTGCTTTCCCCATATCATGTAATAGACCTGCCAGATACGCGGTGTGATATAATTTCGCATTTCCAATACTTTCAGAAGCATATTCCGCAACCTGAAAACAGTGTTCTTTTAAACCCTGTTCCCTTCTCTCGCCGTCAATATTGGTCAGGTGTGCCAGAAAATACATATCCATATCCCTCCCGCCTTTACCAACCCGCAAAAAAACAGGCTGCTCATCTACCATAAGATTCTCTATTCTATTCGCCACTATTCATTATTATCTGACATTTTAACACAAAAATCAAATATTTTTTTACTCATTCTTCAACTCCGCCGAAAGAAAAAGAGCATGACGAATGCCATACTCTCCAAATTAAAATGATAACCTGTATACAATTTTTCTGTCACACGATATCCAGATACGTCTTATGATCCGGCGCGGGAAATGCCTGATCTATTTCCGCCAGTTCCTGCTCTGAGAATCGGATATCCAATGCTCCGGCATTTGCCTCCACATGTGCGCTCTTCCCGCTTCTGGGGATCGCGATCGTATGTTCCCGCTGCAGAACGAATGCCAGCAAAAGCTGTAGCACCGTAGCCTGATGCTCTGCGGCGATGCGTTTCAGAACCGGATGATCCACAAGCCCTCTCTGCAGCTCCCCGGCCTGGGCCAGCGGGCAGTATGCCATCAGGGCCACATCGTGGGCGTCCATCCAGGGCTTCAGAGAATACTCGATTCCCCGGGAACCAAGATGGTACAGGACTTGATTGACCAGACAGTTCTTTCCCTCTGGAAGAGAGAACAATTCTTCCATGTCGTCGGTATCAAAATTGGACACGCCCCAGGCCCGGATCTTTCCTTCCCTGACCAGTTCCTCCATACATTCTACCGTTTCCCGCAGCGGGATATTTCCTCGCCAGTGGAGCAGATACAGATCCAGATAATCCGTGCGCAGCAGGCGCAGGCTGTGGTTGATGCTTCTGCGGATCCGCTTTTCTCCGGCATTCTGGGGCAGTACCTTGGATACCAGGAAAAGCTTCTCCCGATCCAGGCTGCGGATGGCCTGCCCTACCAGCTGTTCGGCCAAGCCGTTTCCGTACATTTCCGCGGTATCGATCAGTGTCATTCCCTGCTCGATCCCGGTCTGCAGGGCGCGGATCTCTTCCTCACGGGCCGATAGCTTTTCCCCCAGATACCAGGTTCCCAACCCCAGCTTCGGAACCGATACTCCATTTTTTAATGTGATATATTCCATATTCTTCATCTCCTGTTTACAATGATTCCCGGCTGCGGTTCGGCAAGTGGGTTGGGGGATTCTATATTCACACAGACAGCGCCCGGAACACCTGCTCTACGGACAACTCCATATTCTCCCTGGCGTTCTCCAGAACCATGGCCTCATCCAGTGTCGTCACGCCCCGGACGATGGGGAAAAATGCGTCGATCCCCGCAGCGTTGCACTCTCCCGCGTCCTTTGTGACACCTCCGGCAAATGCCAGCACCTTTGCGCCGTATTTTTTCGCCAGCCGGGCCACGCCTACCGGCACCTTGCCCATGGCGGTCTGGAAATCCAGCCTGCCTTCCCCGGTGATCACGATATCCGCGTCCTTCACTTCCTGCTCCAGCCGGATCGCGTCCAGCACAATATCAATCCCGGACTGTAACTCCGCATTAGGAAGATAGCTTAAGAACGCAAAGCCAAGTCCGCCTGCGGCGCCTGCTCCTTCCGCCATCCTGTGATCCTGGCCGGTAAATTCCTGTGTCTTGTCTGCAAAATGCTTCATCTTCTCGTCAAAGCTCTGTTTTTCTTCTTCCTTAACCCCCTTCTGCGGCCCAAACACATACACCGCGCCGTTGTCGCCGCAGAGCGGATTTTTCACGTCGCAGGCAATGCGGAAATGGCATTCCTTCAATGCGTCCGGCACATGCTTTGCGGTGATCGACGCGATCCTGTCCAGATCCCGGATCCCCGGCCGGATGGGATTGCCGTCCCCGTCCAGAAATTCGTAGCCCAAGGCCTGGAGCATCCCTGCGCCGCCCTCGGTTGTGGCGCTGCCGCCGATCCCGATGATCAATTCCCGGCAGCCCCGGCCTACCGCATCCAGGATCATTTCACCTACGCCGTATGTAGTGGCTCTGGATGGGTCCAGCTCTTCTCTTTTTATTAAAATGATTCCGGAAGCCTCCGCCATCTCCAGCACGGCGGTTCTTTTGTCTCCCAGGATGCCGTATCTGGCTTCCGTTTTCTCTCCCAGCGGGCCGGTTACCGGAACGGTCACATATTCCCCGCCCAGACCTTCCACCAGCGCCTCTGTAGTTCCTTCCCCGCCGTCTGCCAGAGGTTTTACAACAATTCTGTCTGCGCCGCAGGCTCTTTCAATTTTGTCCGCACCGCAGGCTCTTTCAATTCCATCTGCACCGCGGGCCCTTTCGATCCCGGCCTTCGCCGCGCAGCCCGCTTCCATGGAGCTCATACTTCCTTTAAATGAATCGATTGCGATCACGACCTTCATATCGTTTCCTCCTAAAACCAATCCGCACAGATCAGGTGATCGGCGCCGGATTGAAGATACACATGTCATTATGGAATCCGTACTGGTCGCTGTAGGGTTCCCGGATCCCGCTTGCCACATCCAGGATCATGTGGAAGATCTCTGTCCCCACATCCGCGATGGTCGCTTCTCCCGCTGCCACACCTCCTGCAGAAATGTCGATCATATCAAACCAGTGGTTCTTCATCTCATTGCGGCTGCACACTTTGATGACCGGACAGATATCCAGTCCGTAGGGAGTTCCCCGCCCGGTCATAAAGACCTGCAGGCCGATTCCGCTGGCAACCTGGCTGGGGCCGCACACAATATCGCTGGCCGGGGTCGCCGCATAGATCAGGCCGTGCTTTTCGGGCTTTTGCGCCGGGCTTAAGACCTCCACGATGGGGCTTGTGCCGGATTTTGCGATGGAGCCCATCGCTTTTTCCACGATATTGGCCAGGCCGCCTTTTTTGTTGCCCGGCGTGGGATTGGCATCCCGGTCTACGCCGCCGGCTTCCAGATAATCGTCATACCACTTCATCTCTGCCGCCAGGCGATCCCGCACCTGTGCGTTCACGCATCTTGCCGCCAGCATGGGAACCCCGTCCCGGACTTCTGTTACCTCGCTGAACATCACAGTGCCGCCGCCTCTTACCAGCATATCGGCCGCATAGCCTGCGCTGGGGTTCGCGGTAATCCCGCTAAACGCATCGCTTCCGCCGCACTGCATGCCGATCAGCAGGTCGCTTAAGGGCAGTTCTTCCCTCCGTCTCTGATTCAGCTTCTGCAGCTTCTTCTCCGCCATCTCCAGGATCGCGTTCATCATGGCGTCGTGTCCCGCATAGTCCTGCAGGGTCAGCACATTTTCCGGGGTAATATCCTCCGCAGGGAGCACTCTGTCATAGGTCAGTTTTTCACAGCCCAGGCCGACCACCATGATCTCCCCGCCGAAGTTGGGATGGCGGATCACATTGGTGACAGCCCGGATCGGAATCTCCGCCATGGGCGCATTGATGGCCACACCGCAGCCATAGGGATGGGTCACCGCAACCACACCGTCTACATTCGGATATTTGGGCAGCAGCTCCCTTTTGATCTGATCCACCGCAACCTTCAATACCCCTGCGGCGCACTGTACAGTGGTCACGATCCCCAGCAGATTTCTGGTGCCTGCCGGGCCGGTCTTGTTCCGGTATCCCATCCATGTGGTGCGGACCGGAACCGGCAGCTCCTCCATGGGAACCAGGTTGGTCCCATATTCCAGATTTTCTACGGACGGGCTCTCCGGCAGGTCCAGCATATGCTCGTTGATCCACTGTCCGGTGCGGATATCCGCCTTCGCATAGCCCAATACGACTCCATACCGGATGATCTCTCTGCCTGCCGGAATGTCCGCAAGGGCGATCTTATGCGCCTGGGGAATGTCATCCAGCAGCACCAGTCCCGGCTGCACCTCCGTGCCTGCGTTCAGGTCATGGACCGCCACCGCCACATTATCTATATCCTTGATCTTTATGATCTCTTTTGATTTCATGATCTGTCTCCTCAATGATCTTCGCTCATTTTTCTTTCCAATACAGCTTCTTCTGCCGTTCATCCAGCGATCTCACGAACCGCTGTTTATAGACCAAAAATTCCTCCATATCCATCAAAATGTGATAGAGGATCGCTCTGTTTTCAAATTCCTCCCTGGACTTGGGCAGCTCTTCCTTTTTCATGTCCCGGAAGATGCCTTCCAGCTTTTCCATCTGTGCGGACGGGACATTCCGCTCCACCACATAGTCCGCCAGGTACAGCATGTACTCTGCCACCACCCCGGCCTGCTTCGGTATGTAACGGATCTTTTTCACCTCATAGTGCAGGTTGTGGAGCACATGGCACTGGTCGGAGCGCATTTCAAAGTAATCGATGTAATAAACCGGGTGGGAATGGAATGTATTTTCCTGATATTCATATGCTTCCAGAACGAAGCCCTGCAGCTCCTTCTCCAGCAGGATGATATCATCCCACAGATTGCCGGAAGGCATAGGGCCGCCCTGCCGGATTTTTCCCCGCGAACCGTTGTCCGCCGCAGCCTGCTCCTGTCCTGCCTGCAGCGCAGAACCTGCCGCACCCATGTTCGCTCCCCTGTCTGCGGCTCCCGGAATCTCCTCCTGGGATAAATACTGTGCGAACCGGCGCAGGATCTGCTGCAGCCGTTCCTCCGTGTAGCGCATATTTGCGATGATATCCTTTTCATTCCTGTCATTGTTCTGGAACAGGTTCAGCAGAAAGGCGATCACCACCCCGATCAGTACGAGCAGAAATTCATTTTCCACGAAGGACATGCCAAAATCCCGGCTGGTCAGCAGATGGGCGCCGATCACGGAATTGACCGATATGGTGGCCCGCCAGCCCATAACCTCTGCGAACAGGACGACGCAGAAAATAAAGACTCCGTATCCGATCCACATGCTCTTGATATGAGCAAAGGAGGCCCATGCCAGCAGGATCGTCACAGCAAACGTGACCAGGCGGAATGCCGACAGCCTGACGGTCTCCCACTTGGTAGTCAAAAGCGTCAGCAGCGTGATGGTCCCCGCGGAAATGGCGTACTCCAGGCCCAGCATTTGGGCAATATAAATCGCCGCGCTGCTTCCCACCGCGATCTTCACTGCCAGAAGCAGCGTTTTCCTCTTTTTCGCCAGTTCCTTCTTAATCCATTCCAAATTTGGACTCGATCCCATACTTATTCATTTTCCTCCACAGTGTGGTCGTGCTGATCCCAAGCTCCTCCGCCGCCAGCTTCCGGTTTCCCCGGTGCTTTTTCAAAAGCTCGCTGATCTTCACCGCCTCTTCCGTCTTGTACACCACCAGTTTTTCTTCTCCGCCCACTTCCCCCACATAGGGGTACAGCTCTCCGAACAGCGTTCGGATCGTACCCTCGGCAATGCTCCGCTTGTTCGCCGTCAGCACCAGCCGTTCCAGAAATGCTTTGAGCTGCAGCTTGTTCCCCTGCCAGGAGAACTGCGCAAGCTGCGCGTATCCGCCCTCGGTGATGACCAGGTACTTGTTGTATTTCCTGCAAAATTCTTTGAAATATCTGTCGATATAGTACCGCAGATCCTCGCTCCGTCTGTTCAGCGGCGGGATCTCCAGGGTCAGCCCGTGCAGCACATAGAACAGGCTTTCCTGGAACAGCCCCTTGTTCACGCCGTACCGCAGATTTTTCTGAGCCGCCGCAATGATCCGCACATCAATATTGTCCATGGGAAGCGCGTCGGTGCGGTTCACCGCCCCGTCCAGAATGACCCGCAGCAACTGGTACTGGGCTTGTATGGTCAGCTTCTCGATATCCTTGATCAGAAGCGTGCCGTGGTTGGCCCGGATCACCGCCCCTTTTTCCCGGGGATGTGTTCCCAGGGTACCGTTCCTGCTGCCGAACAGGAGCTCCATCTGCTTCTCCTCCTCCAGGCCGCTGATGTTCACGCTCACGAAGGGGCCTCCCTTGCGGATGCTGTTGTTGTGGATCGCCTCGGAGATCTGGTAATACTCCGTCCCCGTCTCCCCGTAGATCAGCACCGGGCTGTCCGACAGTGAATATTCCCTGGCCGTCTCCAACACCCTCCGCATAGTTTTATTTTCCGTATGGATATTGGAAAAATGAGTCTCTGCCGTGAATCCGTGGAGCAGCATGTCATTGGCCAGCTTCCGGTCCTTGCGCACGATCTCGGTGATGGCATGGAGGGACAAGATAGCTCCCGTGATCTGGCCGTCAAACTGGATCGGCGCCGCCAGAAACATCCAGTTCCGGCCTCTCACCTCAATGGAGGAGGAGCAGTTTTCCCTGGCTCCGGTCAGAATGTCGTCCACGATCCATTTGTCGATCTGCGGAAACATATCGTAGAGCAGCTCCCCTTTGACGTCTTCCATATTTTTTCCGAGCAGGTTCTCGATCAGCCGGTTGATGGCGATGATCCTGCCCGCGGAATTGATCTTGATGATCCCGTTAAAGGAAGTGTCCAGCACCGTCTCAAACTGGGCCGCGTTCCGTTTTTCGTTCTCCACTGCGTAGGCCATATTTTTCGCCCGTTCCATGGCCTCCCCGATGGATTCCCCGGTGGCCTTGAACTTGATGGACAGACAGCCGATCTTTTCTGCCTCCCGGTTCACCGTGTCTCCGCCGATCACGCAGTCCACGCCTTCCTTCTTCATGCCGTGAAGGAGATCCGGCACCTCCTCGATCCGTTCCACATAGGCGATCCGAAGCCGGACGTCGAACAATTCCTCCATGTGGGACAGGTCGCAGAGCATATTTTCAAACGCGATCAGACCGATGACCGGGCGCTCCTTGTGGGAGAGTCTTTTCGCACGCTGCAGGAGCAATCCGATCTCCTGGGCGTGGAAACGCATTTCCACCACCGGGATGTTGGTATATTCCTTGATGAGCTGCGCCTGATAGCCCCGGGCAATGATGATATCCGCCCCCTGCTCCGCAGCGATCCTGGCTTCGTTTACGGCATTTTCGCTTTCAATGACCTTGATATAGTCGATTTCATAATGATTTTCATGGATCACCTTCCGCGCCGTCTCCGCCATATCCTCATATGGCAGCAAAATCGCAATTCTGGCCATGGCCTGATCTCCTGTTTTTTCAATCTGTTTCCGGCTGTGCGGCTGCAATCCGACGGTCGTTGACATGCAATTCATTGCAATGGAAATGACTTGTCGGATTCGCAGCCGCACAGATGGATCTGTTTTCTGTTCGCCCGGACCGCCCGCCTGCCGCAGGAGGACCGTAAAACGCGGCGAATGTTCTTACTAATAAATATACACGATGCCGTCCGTTTTTCCAATGGATATTTTAGAATCTTTTTATCTCACCAGGCAGGGCTTCTTCGGATTGAACTTCCAGCCCGGAATCAGGTACTGCATTCCCACTGCGTCATCCCTTCCGCCCAGACAATTGTCCAGATAGAGCTGGTGTGCCTTTTTGATCTGCTCCATATCCGCTTCGATTCCCAGTCCCGGCTTCTTCGGAACCGCCACGCAGCCGTCGATGATCTGCAGCGGTTCTTTTGTCAGACGCTCTAAGCCCTCCTGCCAGATCCAGTGGGTATCCAGCGCGTTGTACTCGCCCGGTACGGCCGCCCCGACCTGGGTGAACATAGCCAGGGAAATGTCAAAGTGGTTGTTGGAATGTGATCCCCAGGTATAGCCGAAATCATGGCACATCTGGGCCACTCTCACAGAGCCGCTCATGGTCCAGAAATGGGGATCTGCAAGGATGATATCCACTGCCTGGGATTCCAGGGAATGTCCCACCTGCCGCCAGTCCGTGGCGATCATATTGGTGGCAGTCGGGAATCCGGTCCTCCTGCGAAATTCGCTCATCACCTCACGTCCGGAGTATACGCCCTCCGCCCCGCAGGGGTCTTCGCAGTAGGTCAGGATGCCTTTCATGCCCTTCACATATTCCACCGCTTCCTCCAGAAGCCAGCCGCCGTTGGGATCCAGGTCGATCCTTGCGTCCGGAAATTCCTTTTTCATGGCGCGGATCACGTCCATCTCTTCATTTCCCGCAAGGACTCCGCCTTTCAGCTTAAAATCCTGGAATCCGTATTTTTCCTTTGTCGCCTTTGCAAATGCTACGATCTTGTCCGCAGTCAGGGCTTCCTCGTGGCGGATCCGGTACCATTCGCAGTCCGCGTCCGGCTCTTCGTCATAGGGCAGGTCTGTTTTTTTGCGGTCTCCCACAAAGAACAGGTAACCCAGCATGCGCACCTTGTCTCTCTGCTGTCCGTCGCCCAGCAGCTCGCAGACCGGAACTCCCAGCATCTTTCCCATCAGGTCCAGGCAGGGCGCTTCAATGGCGGTGATCACGTGGACACCGGTGCGCAGGTCAAAAGTCTGCTCTCCGCGGACGTCCTCCTCGCCCTTGGAATCCAGGTGCCTCTTTACTTTTAACAAAGTGCTCTTGTACTCGGCCAGGTTGGTTCCTTCTACAAGAGGAATGCATTCCTCCAGGGCCTTCGTGATCTTCTCCCCGCCGGGAACCTCTCCCACACCCGTATCTCCGTTATCCGCGTGAAGGATCACGATATTTCTTGTAAAATAAGGCGCGTGGGCGCCGCTTAAGTTCAATTCCATACAGTCTTTTCCGGCTACCGGGTAAACTTCCATTTTTACGATTTTTCTCATCATCTTACGTTCCTTTCCGAATTTTTTGTTGTACGGTCCGCAGACCGCCGTTTTGACTGGCCTTCTGTTCTGAATCTCTTTATTCCCGCGAAGCAGCGAGCCAGGCTTCCTCAGATCGTTCCTCAGATCAGCCCCGCCTGCTTCATCTCCGCTTTGATCTTATCCAGCACCGGCCCCTCCGGGGTAGGCAGGCTGGGCGTATAGGGCAGGCCTGCGTTTCTTCCCCGCAGATTTGCCATATCCTTTGCCGCAACCGGGAAGCTGGCCCCATCCATGGACAGGCGGACCGGGTTGAGCTTGAACTGAGCTTCCAGGGAACCTTCCAGATCGCCTGCCGCGTATTTGTTGTAAATCTCCGTGATCAGCTCCGGCATGAAGTTGCCTGCCGTACATACGCCGCCTACCGCCCCGTGGCACAGGGACGCGTACAGCAGGGTATCCTTGCCCCCGAACACCTTGAAGCCCACATCCCGGGTCCTGCGGATAAATTCCGAGGTCTGGGTCATATCGCCGCTGGTGTCCTTCATTCCCACAATATTTTTCACTTCATGGGCCAGCCGGTCCACCAGGTTTCCGGACATGGTATAGCCTACCCGGCCCGGGTTGTTGTACAGCAGCACCGGGGTATCCGGCACCGCGTCCGCAATGGCTTTGAAATGTCCGAACAGCTCCGCTTCCGTAGGCTTCAAAAACATGGGCTGGAGCACGGAGATCCCTGCCGCTTTGTTTGCCGCCGCCATCCTGGCCAGGCGGACACATTTTCTGGTGCTGATGGCTCCGATTCCGAAGTAGACCGGCACACGGCCCGCTGCCTGATCCGCCATGATCTTCAGACCCCGTTCCATCTCATCCTCTTCGATCATATAAAATTCGCCGTTGCTGCCAAACGCAAGGATGCCGTGGACACCGCCCTCGATCACATAATCCACCTGCTCCCGCAGGGCTGTTTCATCAATCAGCTCGTTTTCATCAATCGGTGTGATGATCGGCACGATCACGCCTTTTAAAAAATCTGTATTCATAATCCGGTTCTCCTCCTATATCTTAATGCATAAAGATGGATAATATCAACAGTTCTACAATACCAACGCCGGCCATGATCAGTGAGATTGCCGTCTTGCACCGGATCTGGTCTTTCAGTTCAGTCACGCCGAACATTCCGTTCCATACCCAGAACCCGCTGTCATTGAAGTAGGAGAAGGAAATCGCGCCTACACAGCAGGAGATCGCCATCAGCAGAGGGCTTACCGCGATCACGCCCATCAGGGAAGCGGAAAGAGATGCCGCTGTGGTGATGGCCACCGTTGCGGAGCCCAGGGCGATCCGCATCAGCGCCGCAATGATAAACGGGATCAGGATTGCGGGCAGGGGAAGCGCCATCACCGCTTCGCCCAGGGCATCGCCTATGCCGCTGACTTTGATCACATTTCCAAGGGAACCGCCGGCCCCTGTGATCAGCATGATGATGCCGGTGCTCTTGATGGCATCGTCCATGATCCCCAGGACTTCTTTGGTGTCATCCTTCGCCATCAGGCCGTAGATCGCAAGCAGGGTGCCGATGGCAAGAGCGATGATCGGAGAGCCGAGGAAGGACAGGACCGCAAGCTTCATGCCTGCCATTCCCAGGATCGTGTTGGAAAGGATCAGGACAAGCGGGATCACGATCGGGGCAATGGACATCCACAGACCCGGAAGTTCCTTTTGTCCGATCATGCTGTCCAGCTCTTCCATGGATTTGATGTATTCCTGTTTAAATTCTTTTCTTTCAAAACCGCCGTCGTCTGTCGGGATCTGGTAGATCTTCTTTCCCAGCCTCTGGCAGTACAGCACCGCAATGATGAGCATCGGAATGGAGATCAGGGCGCCGAAGATGATCATCTGGCCCACGTCAACGCCAAGCATGCTGGCCGCGGTGGTCGGGCCGGGTGTGGGCGGAACCAGGCAGTGTGTCAGCTGGAGCCCGGCTGCCATGGCAAGCGCAAGTCCGATCAGGGATTTTCCGGTCACCTTGGAAATGGCTTTGCATAAGGGGGCGAAGATCACGATGGCGGAATCCGCGAATACCGGGATGGAGATGAACCATCCTGTGATCGCCAGTGCCCATTCTTCTTTTTTCTTGCCTACCGCCTTGATAAAGGAGTACGCCATCCGTTCAGCCGCCCCGGATTTTTCCAGGATGCCGCCCATCATCACGCCTAAGCCGATGATGATGCCGGTGCTTTTCAATGTATTTCCGAATCCGTCCTGGATGGCCGTCACCAGTCCAGTGATCTTGGACTCATCCTCCAGTGTCACGTCTACCAGGGGCATGCCCCCGATGATTCCTGCGATGCAGCATGCCGCCAGCAGCGCGATAAATGTATGTACCTTTGTCTTTGATACCAGGATCACCATGATCACGATCCCCAGGATCAAACCGATCATCATTCGTGTTGATTCACTCATATTCCCACCTCTTCTGTTCTTTTTTACTTGCTCTCTTTATAATGCATCATAGCTCTCTCGCTTTTTACTTGCTCTCTATCATAACGCATCATAGTCGTCTCGCTTTTTACTTGCTCTCTTTATAACGCATCATAGCTGCCGCCGTTTTCTTTGCCTCCGCCTCCGCATGGACCACGGTTTTCGCCCCATGCACCACCTCTCCGGCGGCAAATACACAATCCGGTTTTGAGCCGTGATTTTCCTATTTTTTCTCCACCGATACATCCGCGATCTTTTCATAATATTTTACGATCGCGCTGTGGTCGTCCTTCTCATTCCCGTCTGCTTTGAGCGCCTGCATGATCTCCATCACCTGGGAGGTAAAGGGCACCGGAGCGCTTACGGCATGGGCCGCGTTCAGGGCATTGTTCAAGTCCTTGATGTGGAGCTCGATGCGGAAGCCGGGCTTGAAGTTGTGGGCCATCATCATGGGGGCTTTCGCGTCCATCACGGTGGAGCCTGCCAGCCCGCCCCGGATTGCCTGATAGACCAGCTCCGGGTCCGCGCCGCTCTTCACCGCCAGCGTCAGTGCTTCAGAGACTGCGGCAATATTGACTGCCACGACCACCTGGTTTGCCAGCTTGGCCACATTTCCGGAGCCCAGGGGGCCTACATACACAACGGAACCGGCCATTGCCATCAGGAGGTCATAATATTTGTCAAAATCTTCCTTCGCGCCGCCCGCCATCACGGAAAGCGTGCCGTCGATGGCCTTGGGTTCCCCGCCGCTGACCGGCGCGTCCATCATGTGGATATCCTTCTTCGCCAGCTCCGCCCCGATGGCTTTGGACTCTACCGGGTCAATGGAACTCATGTCGATCACAATCGTACCCGCTTCTGCTGTTTCCAGGATTCCCTTTTCTCCCAGGCAGACCTCCCGCACATGGGGGGAATTGGGAAGCATGGTGATGATCACCTGGCATTTGGACGCCACGTCCGCCGGGCTGTCCGCCGGTTCAGCCCCAAGGGCCGCCACTTCCTCTACACTGTCACGGCTTCTGTTGCAGACCACCAATTCATAACCTGCCTTGATCAGGTTTTTGCTCATAGGTTTTCCCATAATTCCAAGTCCGATAAATCCAATTTTCATTTTGATAACTCTCCTTTATTGTTTAATCTATTGCAGGTTTCATATACGCGGGCGCCTTGCGTTTATGAGCTTATTTTAGAAAAGAAGAGGAAAAATTTCTATTGACAGAATCCCCAAGGCCGGGAGGGAAATTTTATTGCAGTGTTCCAATCTTTCAATATGTGAAATAATGATTGCAGTTTTTATTTTATCTGATGCTTATTGGAATGATCCCGCGGTGAAATTGAATTTTGCTTCACGGTTTGAAATGGATTTTGAAATAAGAATTGCAGTTTTGGAAAATCAAGGTAAAGTGTTAAATTTTAGGGGCTGGTATCTGTAGGAAATGAATATAAGAAAAGTGCATGTCCCCTGCCGCCGGGCGCACCAGAACGTAGAAAAGATGGCTGATAACAGCCATCTTTTCTACGTTCACAGACAATTCTGTTTATGTTTCTGCCAGCATAACCTTACAGCGCTTTTTATAACATGCGATCCCGTATTTCAGGATGCTCTTTACTCCTTCGTCTTCACGGCCGTCTTCATATCCGGTATGCTCTATCTGCTCCAATGCGGCTTTGCATGCGACGTCCAGGTTTCTGTCATGTGCATATTTCACCTCGATGATGATCCCCATATCTCCGGTATCCGGTTCCGAAATGATATCCGTCATACCATTTCTTTGCCGCATCATAGCTGTCGGAATATCCATAATGCTCCAATAACGCCTTTACTTCTGAATCTGTAAATCCAAAATACCGGTCAAAACGTTTATCTGTAATGGAACGGACTTTCAGATGATTCAGCCCGGTAAAAATACTTTCCTTTGAAATCCTCACACACTCTGTCAGCACTGCGAACTTCAGGCCGCTGTTTGTCTTAAGTACCTGTCCGAACAGGCTGCGGATCAGAGAGAGCATCTGGCTGTAATATGCATTTGCGAATACCTTTGCCAGCAAAACGTCATATTCATCAATCAGCAGAACCGCTTTCGTTCCGTAATGCTTTTCCAATAATCCTGATAGCTTTCTCAGACTGCTGCAAAGCATGCCTTCATTCATATGATCGTCCAGCAGTTTTCGATATTCTGCTTTATCATGCTCATTCAATTTTTCGTTAAAAGAAATTTTCCAGCATACTCATATTCAGCGTTTTGCCGAATCTTCTGGGACGGGTAAACAGATTTACCTCTCCCCAATTATGAAGAAGCTCTCTGATCAGACCGGTTTTATCAATATAGTAAAAGTCATCTGAACAAAGTTTTTCAAAATTTTCAATCCCGATCGGAATTTTCTTTTTTCGCTTCTCCATTTCTCAGAGATCCTTTCCGAGTATAATCAAATGAAAACCTGTTTCGTAGGCATTCGGCTGGATACCTATCACCCGGAAGCCCTGTTCCAGATACCATATATAATCAATCCGGCTGCACTCCAGCCCTGCGATTGCGTCTGCAATGCTGTCAATCTTCTTTCCATGAATGTTAAATCCTACGGAGCTGATCCCGCTGCGAAATGTCAGATAACCTTTTCTTCTGGCATAGTCCTCCGCAGCCTCAAACAAATCACCGAGCTTATGCTCCAGTTTAAACACCCCATTGTCGTCGAAGCCGCTGCATTCCAGTTCCAGCGCCCGGTATCCGATCAGCTCCCGGCACAAAATCCAGCCCTTTGGAGTATCCCTATTCTCCCCCAGATACCAGCCCACTGTCCGGATTGATTCCTCCGTACCGCTTAACTGCCCATATGCCCCTTCATAATCCCACCAGTCGGGTTTGATTGTACACATCAGCTCCGCAATCTTCGGTATAGATCCCGAAGTCATTTCAAAAACGTCCACTGTGTCCTCCTCCTTTGCTATACTCCTTCATTCATTTGCTGAAGTGGCAGACGAATAGTATCTTAATCTTAATCATAATAAAAATTCCTCCTAAAATGCGATGATTTGCCGTGTTTTGACACGTTTTGCGTGGTTTAATTTTCTGATGAATATTGTTAAAAAAATCACAGAATGGGCAAAACGGGGCAAAATGCTCCCATTGTTTCACAAGGGAACCATAGATGAATGGCCTTAGGGAATCAGATCGGCTGTTGCCGGTAGTTGACAGTGCCGTGAGGCAGGCATTTAAACGCTGGTGTATCAAGTCAGGCGTGAAGAAAATCCGCGTACATGATCTGAGACCCCCGTATGTCAAGCCCACGACAAAAAATTATTTTTTATCTTCCAATTCCTGTAATTCCTCTATGCTTTCAAGGAAATGGCATTCCACTGGAGAAAGGATATCCTCCTGCTTTTTCTGATATTTGTCGTATTCTCCATGCGCCTTTTCAAGAGCCTGTTTATGAGTCACTCTTCCTTTTGTAGTTAAAATATCCCTTCTTGTCATTTTCAGGTAGTCATCAATTGTTTCCAACCAGTCTTTCATATACATTGGTTCTTGATTCAAGGCATGGACTTCCGCAATATCTAAATACGCCGTAACGATTTTATTTAACGCATCTATTTCTTTTTCGTTTAAATAATTCTTTGCAACCTCTACATCAGAACGTTTTATTTCCTTTCCAGCCCACGCTGTTAATCCCATATTGTCCTTATCTGCATCTGCCCGCTGATAGATTACTTCTGCTGCTGTATGCTTATGAGCCGCCCAGTGCATTTTATTTTGTACCTGCTTAAAAAATATAATCGAACTTTCTGCTTTTGGGTCATAATCAATACTTGTTGCATATATTTCCAGAACTTTTCTCCAAAATACTTTTTCAGAAGAACGAATATCACGGATACGAGCTAACAATTCATCAAAATAGTTTCCGCCTCCAAGATTCTTAAGTCGATCATCATCTAATGCGAACCCTTTTTTCATATATTCCTTCAAAATAGAAGTAGCCCATATTCTAAACTGTGTTCCTCTCAGGGATTTTACCCGATAACCAACGGAAATAATAACATCTAAATTATAAAAATCCACCTGATAGGTCTTGCCGTCAGAAGCAGTGTAGGCAAATTTTGCCCAAACTGCTTCTTTTGCCAATTCTCCTTCTTTAAAAATATTTCTTACATGTTTTCCAATTACGCTTTTATCCCGTTGAAATAATTCGGCCATTTGATCTATAGAAAGCCAAACTGTATCATGGTCAAATGTAACTTCTATTTTTGTGACTCCATCTTCTGTAGTGTACATGATAATATTTGATTGCGTCATTATATCCTCCAAATCTTAGATATTTATCGCTGCCTAAAGTTCTAGAATAAAGAGCCAATAATTTGATCTTATCGAATATTCCTTTAAAACGAACATTAATCTTATATAAATGGGATGCAAGCGCAGTATACTTCCAAATACGATTCCTCATGTTGTCGTTTTCTTGAGTGACGATGCCATTCTCTCTCAACAAGTGCAGGGCATTTGAGATTGAATTGAACGAACTTCCCAACTGTGTGGCGGCATGGGAAATGCTAGTACATCATTGCATTAATAACCGAGTAAATAGTGCCCGCTGTTCACACCATCGCTGCGTTGGAGTCAGTCAACGATGCTACCAGCATCGCCTCCTTCCTCCGTCTTGCGCTGCTGTAAACATCAGACGCTATTTACTTCGGAATTAATACAATGATGTACTAGTCACAGGAAAAAACTTAAGATAATCATATACACGCCAGACACTTTTGGGTAACAACTGTATATCTTCTAATTGTTTTATATCTTTTGCTACAATATCTTCATACTGTATAAGTAACTGAGCTAACCGTTTTGCGGTTTCATTTATTGCATTTACACAAAATTTGATCCACCGAATATAACCACCACTGTATTGGGTAGTTCGAAGCAAGTCGAAGTATTCATTCTTGTTGTGATACAAATACTCGGACAGACATATTAGCGGTTTTGCTTCTCCAACAATATTGCACAATATCGTTGGAACAATGATTCGTCCTACAATCCCGTTATATCTCTCAAACGGATGTATCATCTCAAACTGATAATGCACTAATGCAGCCTTAATTAACGGATCAGTGTCTTTGTCATTATATAGATAAGTGGAAATATCGGCCAGCGCTAGTAAAACTGCGTCAGGGGCTGTGGGGTTGTAAGATATAAGGTTCGTCCTGGCATCCAATAAAAAAGTCTGCTTGTCCCTAATATCAACTGGCTTACTAACTGCATCACCATATAATGCAATTCCGCAAAGTTCACTTAGAACTGGAGCTGAAATTGTCCTATCTATCGCTTTCTTGTATGCCAGTTTGAGATTAGTAATTGATGCAATAGCGTTTTTACCACTCCCGCGACTGGCAAGTACATCGTGAAAAGTGAGAGTATCGTAATCAATCATTCGGGAATATGTGCATTCTTTTAATAGCATTAATTCGACGAATGCTTCTCTATTTGGGGCATACTTAAAAAGTCCCTTTAAAAATCCAATATTTCGATAAGCTTCAATTAGCGAAGTGGATAGTTCATCGTCCATTTTATACATATCCCCATGCATCAGAGGACGTGGGGTAAATGTGTAATATTTAAAATTATCTATGCTACCATCAATATGTTCAATGTAATCTCCAGTATAAGGAATCGTCTCATATACCTCAATAGTAAAAATCTATTTTCAGTATATCATTAATATTGAAATAAATGAAGTACAATTTATTGAGTTCATTTCAAAATTAAAGAAATAGTGCAATATAAATTCAAAAGCAAGTTTCATGACTTAGACATTCCCATGTATCATTATTAATTGACATAGGATTCCCAGCAATGCTCATTGCGGAGCGAATCGGCGATACTGTAGAAATGATCAATAATACATACGGACACCTGTACCCAAACCAGCACGAGGAAGTAGCAGACAAGCTGGAGCAATTAGTATCAAATTAGTATCAAAACATAAAGGAAACGCCCGGAATCCCCTTATTTTGAGGGTACGAGAGTGTCAGATAATCTGTGTAAATTGTCCAGACCACAATTCTGATTTTATCGAATTGTCAAAATCCTGTAAAGGCGGAAACCCTTACCTTGGAGGGCACTGAAAAAGTCTGATTCTTTGAAAAAGGATTAGGCTTTTTCAGTGCCCTCTATTTTGAAGGTTTCCGGGTTTTCTGTTACAGGACACACCTTGACCAGGCGTGACCTGTAACTCATCCAGCCACAGATACGCTGCGGATCACGATACGATCAGCGGTACCACCTCGCCCTGTTTGACATCCACAAGACCTTTGTCTGTCAGTTTGATGGCCGGACTTACCGGAAGGCCAATCGTTCCAAGCGACATCACGGGATTGCTGTGATGATACCCCAGCTCTTCCAGGCTTTCCCGGACTGCCTTTAGACCAAGGGCTGTATCCCGGACACCTTTTCCGGAAAGAATCCCGCATACAGGCAGCGCAAGCTTTGCCAGGACTTTTCCATTCCTGACAGTCAGAAATCCGCCCTGCATTTCCTGAATCTGTTTCACAGCGAACAGCATATCTTCCGGGTTATCCCCGGCAACAAAGAGATTGTGGTGGTCGTGAAAATACGTGGTGGCCACGGTGCCGGTATTCAGGCAGGCTCCGGTAATAAATCCGTACCCGATATTCCCGTTTTTACCATGGCGCTCCAGCACCATCGCCAGCAGGCAGCCGCTGCCTCTCCAATCCAGCAAATGGTCCCGCACCGGCATCGTGACCAGCTTCTCCGTGGTCTGCGTCCGGTCCGGATGTATCTCTATCACTCGGACAGTGACCTCCTCCTGATCCGTGTCTGCCGGGACTGCAAAATCCTTAAGCGTGACCGGCGGCAGGCAGACGCTCCGATAAAAATCCTCCGGGAACCGATAGGATACCGGAAACTCCTGCCTGCTTTTCTGTGAAAAGATCTGGACACCGTTTTTGTATACACAGGACGGGGCCAATACCGCAGGATCTGCAAGCAAGGCAAAATCCGCAAGTTTCCCGGGCGCTATGTCGCCCCTGTCGTACAGATGCATCCTCCGAGCCGGCGTGTATGTGGCACAGTAGATTGCCATTTCCACAGGGAAGCCGGACTCCATTGCCTTCTGTACGACATAATTCAACTGCCCTTTCTCGTAAAGGACGTCCGCCATGGTATCGTCGGTCACAAAACCGCAGTACTCATAGAGCTGATTCCGGCAGATGTATTCCAGAACTTCGGGTTTCAGCATTTTATCCTGAATCTCAAAAAACATCCCGTTTTCGATCCGCTGCTTCACCTCTTCCAGTGTATGCTCTGTGTGATCTCCGTTAATTCCCAGATACAAAAATCGGGCAAGATCCAGATCCAGAAGGGACGGGCAATGCCCCTCAATCACGTATCCCGGACGTGCGCCGCGGAGATAGCGCAGAAATTTCGTAATCTCCAGGTCATTTTCCTGTATGATCTGCCTGTAGTTCATAATCTCTCCCACACAGACCACATCCTCTTCCCTGAGAAGCTGCTTCATAGCGCTGCAGTCAATGATCCCCCCGGTGGTCTCCAGCCGTTCGCTGGTTGAAGGCACGCTGCTTGGGATTCCGTAGAAAATATCGATGGGCGCGCTCCCGGTCGCGGAGATCATCTCCAATACCCCCCGGGTTCCCTTCACATTTGCCATCTCATGAGGCTCCGATACAATCGTAGTCACACCGTATGCCGCCACGCAGTCTCCGAATGGCTCCGGTGTCATCATACTGCTTTCAATATGCATATGGATGTCCACAAGTCCCGGAATCATATACTGCCCGCCGGCATCCAGCACGGCTTCCGCCTGAAAATCGGTGTCCATTTTCCGGTCGATGTAATAGAACCTTCCGTCCTTCACAGACACATCCGCAGGAATAAATTGTTTCAGATAGCTGTTAAATACTTTTGCGTTTCTGATCAGCAAAGAAACCGATTCCATAAGTCTTCCTCCCGCTTAAACAATGGTATAGAAATAAAGCATGCAGACCACCACAAGCACATACATCACAGGCTCGATCTCCTTGATTTTCCCTGACGCGATCTTCATGATCAGATATGCCGGGAGCGCGACGCAGATTCCGTTTGCAATATTGTTTGCAAAAATCGTAAAGGTCACGCAGATAAACGCCGGCACATATTCTGTGATGTCCGAATAATTGACATTGCGCATCCCGCTCAGCATGTTCATGCCGATGAAGATCAGGATCGGGCCTGTGGCTGCCGACGGAATGATCAGCGCGATGGGAGCCAAAAACAGCGACAGCGCAAAGAAAATACTTGTGAATACCACGGTCAGCCCGGTCTTTCCGCCGGACTCCACACCTGCCGAGGACTCCAGGTAGGTCGTCATGCTCGGCATGGTAAACAGGGCGCCGAAGCTGGTTGCAATTGCATCCACCTTGAAGCATTTGTCGATGCCCGGAAGGTTGCCGTCCTCATCCAGATATCCGGCCTTTGCGCCGACTCCGAGCACAGTCCCGAACGTGGAGAAGAAATCCGGTACAAACAGCGCGATCAAAAACGGAATATACGCAAAATTCAAAGCTCCTGCAAAATCCACTTTCAGGAACTGGGTCCCGATATTAGCAGGAAGGGAGAACAGGCTTTCCGGAAGCTTGGTCACTCCAAACGGAATGCCGATGACCGTGGTAATCAGGATTGCCAGGATCATTCCGCCCGGAATGTTCCGAACCTTGATGACCAGAAGCAGGATAAATCCGATCACGGCAACGATCACGGAGGGAGAAGTCAAATCTCCGAATGCCAGATTATTTTTATTCGCATTTGCCACGATCAGCCCGCAGTTCTTCGCGCCCAGAAGTGCAATAAACAGTCCGATGCCGGCGCTGACCGCGTGCTTCATGCTGACCGGGATCACCCGCACAACCGCTTCCCGAAGCCCCAGAAAGGAAATCAGGATGAACAGGACGCCGCTCCAGAAGATGACGCCTGCGGCAATCGGCGCGCTGATCCCCTCGTTTGAGATCATGGACGACACGATCCCCACGCTTCCGAGTCCGGGCGCCAGCGCAAACGGGCGGTTCGTATAGAATGCCATCGCACAGCTTGTCAGAATGATCAGAAGGACCATGGCCGTCAGCACAATATGCTTGTCCAGCCCGGCCCCGCCCAGAATATTCGGAACGGTTGCAAGGACATACGCCATCGTGACAAATGTGGTCAGCCCCGCCAGAAGTTCTGTTTTTACATCTGTTTGGAATGCTGACAGTTGAAATTGTTTCTCAAGCCAGTTTTTCATTTGTTTTACTCCTTTTCCTCTTGATAATGTTTCCATATTTATAGTATGATGATCATGATAGATTGTCCAATTCATATTTTCCATAAAAACTATGCCGAATCGGAATACCACAGGGAGCAAAACATGCATTTTCAGGAATTGAATTATATCTTATGTATTGCAAAGCACCAAAATCTTACCAAGGCAGCCCAGGAGTTGTATATCTCCCAGCCGACCCTGACAAAGTACCTGCAGAGGCTTGAGCGGGAAGTGGGCGGAAAGCTCTTTGTACGCAGCGGAAACAGCTATACGGCAACTTATCTGGGCCGGAGGTATCTGGAGTATGCCAGGAAGATTTTGACGGTGGACCAGGATTGGAAGAAGGAATTGCAGGATCTGACATCCTACAATGAAGGGGAACTCAATATCGCATTCCCGCTGATGCGCAGCTCCTTCATGGTTCCCCAGATCATGGAGACATTCCACAGGCAATATCCGGGAATCCGGGTGAACCTGATGGAGGAAACCTATGCCATCCAGGAGAAGCTGCTTCTGGACGACCAGCTTGATTTTGCGATTTTCAACGAAGCGAAGCCCCATCCCAAGCTGGAATATGAGACGCTTCTGAAAGAAGAGGTGCTGCTGGTGATGCCCCGGGGGCACCCGTTGGCCGCCCTGGGGGAGAAAAAAAGTGGGAGGGAATATGCCTGGATCGACCTGCGGCTGCTCGGGCAGGAGCCGTTTATTCTGCATTTTCCGGAGCAGACCACCGGACAGATCGCACTGGAATTATTTGAAAAGTACGGCATCTGCCCGGATGTCCCCATACGCACAAGGAACACGGTAACCTGCGTAAAGCTCTGCCAGAAGGGAATGGGACTGTGCTTTATTCCGGAGACCTATCTGAAAAATATAGAGCTTCGGCAGCCCCCGCTTTGTTTTTCTGTGGGCAGAGAGGGAGCCTTCAGCACGCTTACGATCGCGTACCGCAAAGGCGCTTACCTTCCGGCCTACGCCCGGGATTTTATCCGGATCGCACGGGAGAAGCTTTGAGGGCCGGATGAGTGAACCGTTGGAGCGTTATGCCGGCCGACGGTTCTCTTGTCAAATATAATGCGTATTGTCAAACCATGAACTTTTAAGGAGGAAATGAAACATGCTGTTTGTAAATTATCCCAAATGTTCCACCTGCCAGAAGGCAAGAAAGTGGCTGAGTGAGCATCAACTGGAATTTGAGGACCGCGATATCAAGGGGCAGAACCCTACGGCGGCCGAATTGAAGGAGTGGCATCAGAAAAGCGGCCTGCCGCTGAAACGGTTCTTTAATACCAGCGGCATCCTCTATAAGGAGATGAACCTGAAGGAAAAGCTTCCCGCCATGAGCGAGGAGGAACAATATGGCCTGCTGGCCACCGACGGCATGCTCGTCAAACGGCCCATCGTAGTAACCGGGCAGACGGTTCTGGTCGGTTTTAAGGAAAAAGAATGGGAGAGCCTGATTTAGGATCGGCTTCTTCAGCCAAAAACTACTCTTTGGGGCTGCTATATCCGAGTTTTTTAACCTCTGATACAACAGCCCCGAACTGTTTCCTCCCCCTGCTCCTGCGCTTCACCAGCGCAAGGCACCACGATTCAGTCTGCTTTCTTGCCGCTTTCCATGAACTGGAAAAACATATCGCAGCTTTTTATATATATTCACGGCCAATAAAATTTACCTCGCACTCCCTATCCGATTCCATCTGCCACTTTCTGTATTTCCGAAAGATCAACGGCCAGCTCCCCTGCGAATATCTTTACCGGAACCGTCTCGTCCATTCCATGGATCACCGGGATATCGTCCGCTTCAAAATCATAGGTAATGACCCGGCCCTTGTCCAGATCAATCATCCAATATTCGCGCACCCCGGCCTTTTTATACTTCATCAGCTTCAGGAACATATCCTTTTCCCTGGTAGACGGGGACAGGATTTCCACGATAAAATCCGGCGCGCCCGCAACGCGCTTTTTGCCCAGCTTCTTCTTGTCACAGACAACGATCACATCCGGCTGCACAATGGTACGGTCATCCCGGTCAAGCTGTACGTCCGCAGGGGCGGCAAATACAGAACAGCCTCCCCCCCTTTTCCGGATAAAATTACGGATCTGAAAGGATAATTCCATGGAAACGGCCTGATGCCCCAGAGAAGGAGCCCACATTTCAAAAAACTGTCCGTCGATCAGCTCTACCCTTGTATCCTCCGGCAGTGCCTCATAATCCTCCACCGTATAATCGTGCCTCTCGCCGAAGCTATACTTTGGAGACGGCTCCCGGATGAGATCCGCATCCTTTCTCACCGTATACCGTCCTTTGTCCTTTTTTTCTTTTTCCAGAAAATCCAGGGTTAGCTTGTCCCGCTCCCCGGCAAAAAATTTGTCCAGTACCTGTCCGAATACCGGCTCTTCGCTTACCGCCTCAAATAAGGTCATAGAGGATTTCAGATTCATGTCGTCCGGCCAGCCGAACACCTCCCTGGCATCGCAGGATTTCAGACGGGTCAATTCCCCGGAGATCTCCAGGAGCCTGCCGCCGAGAAGTGGGTGATCCATATATGCTTTAGCCTCCGCCCGGTCTTGAACCGCATAATACTGCGCGGTGGGACTGTGCCCCAGCCCCTGGAGCTGGGGGAAAATGAACCACATCCAATGGCTGGCCTTGTGCCCGTTTCTGATCTCCAGCAGGGCCTGCGCGTAAAACGGCTCCTGCGCTTTTACAAACCGTTCTAAACCTTCGTTCTTCATGATGCTGCCTCTCTTTCCTGGATTCTGTATGTTAAGCGGAAAAATAGTATCTGTTTTTTCCTGTCCGGCCTGCTTACACATTCCATGTGCATTTCATTATATCATACGTCATCAGGAAATGCCTTCTTTTTTCCTTATTTTGTCCAACCTCCGGCCAAAACAGCAGCCATGGTCATGTGAGTATCTGTTGCAGGAACAAAGTCCATTTTTGACATATATTTCCCATTGTGATACGTTTCTGACCTTGCGGGCTTCCTGTACAATGTCCTCTAAAAACTTCCAGTTCACAACAGCACTTGATAAGGAGGAAATGAACCTGAAGGAAAAGCTCCCCGGCATGAGCGTGGAGGAGCAGTATGACCTGCTGCCACCGACGGAATGCATGTACCCAAGCTGGTTCCCCTAACCTTCCGCAGGCATCCCAAGGTTCACCGTAAATCCGCCGTACGCATTCCGTTCGATCTCCGCCTCCCCACCGTGGGCCGCCATGATCTGCCTGACGATGAGCAGCCCCAGCCCATGCCGCTGCTCCGTGGTTATCTCATCACAGACCATATAGTGGGGGCTGCGGCTGAGGGTTTCCATCTGCTCCTGGGATGCTCCCACGCCGTCATCGGCAACAGTAACCGTACATCTCTCATTTTCCATCGTTACGCGGACATAGATCGTGCATCCATGCTCATTGTGGTTGACGCAGTTCTGGATCAGATTGCTGATGGCCCGTTTCATCAGATCCGGATCCGCGCGGACCGGACAGACTGTCAGGTTTTCTTCTGTTTCCCATTCTATGGGATGCGTGCCGCTGATATCCAGATTCATGAAATCCACTACCACCTGCCGGACCACTGCAACCAGATTCACCTTCCGCAGATGGAAGGGCTGCATATTATACTCCAGCCTGGAAGCCAGATTCAGGTCGTTGATCAGGTTCCGCATACGCTCGCTCTGCTTTACGATGACCGCCGCCTTCTGACGTTCCCCGCCGGTCAGATGGGGATCGTCTCTCAGCTGGCCCGCATAGCCCATCACCATCGAAAGCGGCGTCCGGATGTCATGGGATACCCCTGCGATCCAGTTCGCTCTTGCCGTTTCCTTCCGCCTCAGCCGGCTGCTTTGAGACTGCAGGAGCTCCGAGGTTTTGTTGATACTCATGGCGAGCTCACAGAGCAGCCCTTTTTCCTTAATATAGACAGCCTCCCCTTCCGGCAGGGCCTGGATGCCGTCTATGATGGGCCTCACAGACCCAAGCAGCCTGGTATTCGCGGCCATATAGATCAGAAAAACCATTGCGGCATTTACTGCCAATACGGAAAGCATTGTTTTCGGCAGATTTGCAATAAACTGATAATCCCAGCTCGGCCACATATGCTTCCAAAAACGGTCCTTCGGATATCCCAGCACTGCCAGCCCGTCTTCTGCCTCCCCTGTAAATGTAGGATAATCATCAATATAGCCCCTGGTCAGACGCGCAATGTCTGAAGCCGAATAGGACATGGGCACCGTCTCCGGCAGGTCATCTGTCTGCCAGACTACCTGCATGGAAGCGTTATCTATGAAGATCGCCCAGGCATCCGACTCCTTTAGTTCCTGTGTGACCGCATCCGGCAAATGATATCCTTCCCCGTCGCGCCGCAGGCTTTCCGCCAGCTCCTGGGCGGTTTTCCAGGGATAGGCATTGGGCGTCGACGCGGACGCGATGATCCCCAGCAGCACAAGATTCAAAAGAAGCAGCAGGATCGCCGAAAGCACCAGGATTCCCACGAAACGCCGTATCAGCTTTGGTAAACTTTTCATATCAGACTATATTCCCTTCTTTCTGTAGTTGCGATTCCCAGCCACCTCACTCACATGCGCAAAAACAGCCGGCAAAGCCGTCTGACGATGCCGTGCGTCTTCATTTTTGCTTATGTGAATAGTAACCCTCTGTAATCAGTTTATACCCCAGCCCTTTCACCGTGATCAAAGATTGGGGATGGGAAGGATCGGCCTCAATCTTTTCCCGTATGCGGCGGATATGGGCCATCAGGGAATTTTCATATCCGAAAGGATTCTCTCCCCAGGCCGCTTCGCACAGGGAGTCGATGGTCACGATCCGGCCTGCGTTCCGGTACAGCGCTCCCAGGATTTCATATTCCTTTGCAGTCAATGCAATCTGTTTCCCATCCCGGACCACCTCCGCGCGGTCAAAATCAATCTCACAGTCCCGCAGCCTGACCAGATGATTTTCCCCCTGATAGCTCCGGCGGAGGATGGCTGTAATGCGGAAGATCAGTTCCTTCGGCAGAAAAGGCTTCACCACATAATCGTCCGCCCCCAGGCCGAACCCCCGGAACTTATCCTCATCCTCGCCCCGGGCTGTCAAAAACAGAACGGGGTATTCGCCTCCCCGCTTCAATTGTTCCATCAAGGAAAATCCGTCGCCGTCGGGAAGCATCACATCCAAAACGGCCAGCTCTGGCCGGAAGCTGTCGGACAACTCCAATGCTTCCCGGACTGTCCGGGCCGCCGCGATCTGCCAAAAGCCCTCTTCCTTTAAAATCGAGATCACCATTTCCAAAAGCTCCTGCTCGTCATCCACCAGGAGGATACGTTTCTTTTTCAAATATTCCAGATCCATAAGAACACCTTCTTTTTTATTGAGAGCACTCTATTGATATCAGCTATTCAGAGCACAGGTCGAACATCCGCCCTTTTTTTACTGACATTATAGCACACCCGCCCTTACTTTTCCTCATGTCCCGGGAAATGTAAGGTAAATGTAAGGCTGCGGGAATGTGGTTGTAAGGCTGCCCCTGTACAATAAAGAGGGCGGACAGTGATGGTTCACTGCACGAACACCTGTATTGAACAAGAAAACAGTTATGAAAGGAGCAAACTGCTATGTACATGATCGAAACGAAAAACCTGACCAAATCCTACGCGGATTTTACCGCCGTCGCCGGGATCAGCCTGCATATTCCCAAGGGCGCGGTCTACGGCTTCCTCGGCCCCAACGGCGCCGGCAAGTCCACCACCATGAAGATGTTTCTTGGGCTGACAGCCCCCACCGGCGGATCATTTCGGATCGGCGGGAAACAATTTCCGCGGGACCGGATGCGCATTTTAAAGGAGACTGGTTCCTTCATTGAAGCCCCCGCATTTTACGGCAACCTGACCGGTGAGGAAAATCTGGACATTGTCCGCAGGATCTTGGGACTGCCGAAATCCGCCGTCTCCGAAGCCCTGGAGCTGGTTGGGCTGAGCGCGCACAGGCACAGGCCTGCCAGAACCTACTCCCTGGGTATGAAGCAGCGGCTGGGGCTTGCCAGCGCTTTGATCGGGAGGCCGCCGATCCTGATCCTGGATGAACCCACCAACGGGCTGGATCCGGTGGGCATCCACGAAATCCGGACGCTGATCCGATCCCTGCCGGAACGATTCGGCTGCACCGTACTGGTGTCCTCCCATTTATTATCGGAAATCGAACTGATGGCGGACCGCATCGGCATCCTGAACCATGGGCATCTGCTGTTCGAGGGAACACTGGATGAGCTGAAATTCAATGCCGCTTCCCAGGGATTCCCCACCGATAACCTGGAAGAGACCTTCCTGGCCCTGATCGAATCGGATAACCTGCAGAGAGGAGGCGCAAGATGAGCTTTTATCTGGAATGCAAAAAAATGAAACGGACCGGACTGGTTCCCGCGTTTTTCTGCGGCGGTCTTCTGGCGGCGGCGGTTCCCGTCCTCAATATGGCCTTCCGTTCCGAAATGTATCTGGGGCTGGATGCCCCGCCCATCCAGATCCTGATGGAGGCCAACTGGCAGATGATGTCCATGCTCAACATCCTGCTGGTCACTGCGGGGGCATGCCTGATGTACCACACGGAATACGCGGACAACGCCATCCAGCGGATCTGCACCCTTCCGGCAAAAGAAAGCCGGCTGTTTTTCGGCAAATCCGCTTTCCTGTTTTTGATGTGCGCCGTCATTCTGGCCGTCGAAGCCGCCGGTATGGCGTTCTGTATCTTTCATTGGTTCGGGCACTTTGGAGGACTTTGGAGTGTTTTTAAAAGCTTCGGATATGCGTTTCTTCTGATGCTCCCCGCGGTCTTCGGCTCCCTCTGGATCGCCTCGGCCTGCCGGAATCTGTGGGTGTCGCTGGGGATCAGCGTGGTCTGTATCTTTACGGCCACCCTGCTGCCTGTGAAAAACTTTGCCTTATCGCTGTTTTTCTTTGCCATGCCCTTTCAGATCCTTGCGGATACTCCTCCGCAGGCTGCCCGCCGTTTTATGATCGCGGCTGTGGCCGAGCTGCTGGTCATTGCCGCCGGGGAACTTATTTTTCTAAAGCTAAGGAGGTCTTTCACATGAACTTTTTTTCACTCATCCGCATCGAAGCGAAAAAGCTGCGGCGCTCCAAAATCCTGTGGTTCCTGGCGGCCGCCGCCTTCCTGCTCTGGCTGCCCTCCGTCCTGAACTCCCATCTGAACTTCGAGATGCAGGCGGAAGGAATTTCCCCGGAGCACAATTTCCTGATCCAGGGCCTTTTGGGAATGTCCTGGTTCCTGTTTCCGGCCGGTATGGTGGTGAGTACGGTCCTGCTGAATCTGACAGAAGAAATGAATCACGGCATCCTGAAAATGCTGGCCCTGCCGGTCCGTCCGGCCCGGCTGTGCCTGGCAAAATTTGTGATCCTGGCGGTTCTGGCGGCGATCCAGATCCTGATCTCTGTGGGAATGTATTACGCAGGCGGAGCTATCGCTTCCTATACCCAGGATTATCCGCTGCTTCTGCCGCCCCTGTTCGTACTGAGGGAAGCAGGGCTGATCTATCTGGCCGCGATCCCGATGCTTTCGATTTTCTGGCTTCTGTCCGTCTGCATTCGGACGCCGATTTTTTCCATCGGAGTCGGGCTTGCTTCCATCGTCCCCTCTGTGCTGATCATCAACACAAAGGCGTGGTTCGTGTATCCCTGTTCCTATCCGCTCTTTGTGATCACGGCGGAATATGGAAAGCTGGCCGCCAATCTGAATACAGCGCCGGTGGAGCTTGTTCCGTGGCTTCCCGCCGCGGCCGGGATCACGCTCCTCTGTTTATTCATTTCCTGCCTTTGTTTCGGACGGGGCAGGTAAGGGAAGCTATAGAAAACATAATAAAACAGGCGATCTGTTTTCAGATCAGCTGCCTGGAACTGAAAGGAGATTTTTATGAAAGAGAAAATTTTAACCGCTGTCAGTACCCTGATGATCTTTATACCCTGGACGATCCTGCCGCTTCGGACCTTTGACTGGGCGCTGGAATCCCCTGCGGCAGAAATCATGATCTCCTGCTATGCGGGATTCATGATCTTTGGCGGGCTGTTTACGATTCTTTCTTATATGAAAGCAAGAGCGCGGAACAACCTGATGAAGGTATGCCTTGTGATCCATGGGCTGTATCTGGCAGGCGGGATTGCCGTGGTGGCTATGATGTTTTTATCATAAAACGATTCTCGGTGCCTTGCACATTGCTGCAAGGCATTCGGGCGGTAAAGCAGCGGTATCGTACACTTGCTGCACGGCATCCGGCCACAGTGATGGAGCGGCATCCAGCCCCCGGCCGACCTTCGGGCCGCTATCTGATCCGGGGATTTACCCACCGCGATATCCGAGAAAGCCTCTAGAACAAAAGTGCGCTTCGCACACTCCCGCGTTGTTACATTTTTAGCAGCGCAGCTTTTGTTCCGCGCGCGTAGCTGCGCATCCCCCGGAGGGTTTTTGTTCTATAGGAAAATTCGGAGAAGTTTGGTAAGTAGGTAAGTCCCTTGCGGGGCTTACCCCTCTCAGAACCGGACGTGCAGCTTTCCCGCATCCGGCTCCCTGCAAAGCTAATACATCTACAACTATCCGTATATACTGACATAGATACGTGGTCGGACGAGTGGGAATTGTCTCATCAATTCCTTATATCCTTCCTTTGTATAGCTTCTTCTCTGGCTTCTTCTATTCAGCCAGTAGAATAACCGGAACCATACTACATTATAGAATGAGTTCAGGCTTCTTGAATTGTCAGTAATTCCGTAGTAATGATAGTAACCAGTTAAGATTTCATTCAGCTTCTTTACTATCTGGTTTATGCGTAGAAATCTCATATCTCTTATCGTAGCATTTATTTCCTTGCTTTTCTTTGCTAGCTTTTTCTTACTGGTCTTCCTCTTCACTCTGAACTTTCCCGTTCTTCCATGCGAACAGTAATGCGTGAATCCGAGGAATGTAAAGGTCTCCGGTTTCCCGTCTCCACGTTCTTTCCGGTTCCTTTCTGCAAATCGGCCGAATTCTATCAGCCTCGTCTTTTTCTCCTCCATTTCCAGTCCAAAGTGCATCATTCTGCGCTTTAAATATTCATAGAACATCTCTGCGTCTGTTTTGTATTGAAAGCAGACTACAAAATCATCCGCATATACCACCAGCCCTGCGTACCCTTTCATGATCGGCTGCATTTTCTCCTTGAACCACCACACCAGTACATAGTGCATATATATGTTTGCGATTACTGGTGAGCAGACCGAACCCTGTCCGGCTCCTTCCTCTGTCTCTTCATATCTGTAATCTTCCATGATTCCGGCTTTTAACATCCGGCGTACCAGCCTGATGATATTTGGGTCTTTAATTCTTGATTCTATGAACTTTATTATCCATTCATGGTCCAAGTGGTCGAAAAATCCTTTTACATCCGCATCCAATACCCAGTTTGTCTTTTCTTTTTCCAGCATTCCGTTCAGCTTTCTTAATGCCTTATGACAGCTTCTCCCTGGTCGGAATCCCATCATTTCATCATAGAAATGTGGTTCGAACACTGCTTCCAGTACTCGTCTCAATGCTTCCTGCACCAGTTTGTCTTCATAGCAATAGATACTGAGCGGCCGTGTCTTTCCGTTTTCTTTCGGTATCTCCACTCTTTTTGCTGGCTTGGGCTTGTATGCTTTCTTCTTAAGCTTTTCCTCTAATTCTTCCAGATTTTCCTCCAGCCTTGCCCCGTATTCCTCTTTGGTTATCCCATCGGTTCCTACTGCTTTCTTTCCGTCCATTTCCTTGTGGCACTCTTTTAATAATTCCTTATTTATCAAATGCCCTATGGACGTAAATACCATGTCTGGATGTTCGCCTGATAGTTGTGATATTCTCGCCAATTTCGTTTCCATAGCTCCTCCTGTCTCTGCGTACAGTCTATGTTTCCTCCTTGATATGACTTTGCATGGCTAGCCTGCGAGGACAGGCATTTCTCGACTTCCACTGTATGTTTTACCGTGTACTATTCGGCCATCCGACTTCTGCTGGCCATTTGCGGTTCTCCCTTCGACAGTTGTTCCGCATACCTGATGTACGCAACTCATCTGGAACCAGACAGACCTCCTCCAGTTGACTTGAAATCCTTGATTGCATGACCAACCTCAAAACTCCGGGGAAGCAACTGTATTCTCGCTCTTAGTGACTACAGTTATGTTGCTTTCAGTGTATAGGAGCACCTCTGCCTTCCCACTTTCATTTTCATATCGAAGCTATGTGCAGTTATGCCCTGCAATCTCGCTGTCTACGCTTAGCAGACAGCATCTCTGCTGTCCACCCAAGACTCGCTTGGTGCGGTATAGCTTGTACCTTACACCGTAGGACTTTCACCCACCGAATTCCAAGCCCTTAGCTGGGCGCACCCTATAGAATAAAAAAGGGGCTGTCTGTACAGTCCTTTTTGCTACTTTATGTTGAAAAATATCACATATCTAAGAAAGCGGTTGCTGCTATGGCTGGTGTAGAAACAAAAGACATTGAAAGACTTTTATTAAACACGCAGTAGGTTTGCTGTAATATTCAAATAAAAAGAGTTTGGGCAAGTTTTCCTCAATCTTTGTATCTTCCGCAAAAACGAATGAGTTCCGTAAATATCCACCCTTTAATTTGGCTTACCACAAATTATGCTCATAATCTATGAATATTGTATACTTGCTCAACCGCCCAGATTTGATGAGGTAAAAATAATTTTTCTTTGATTTGCTCAAAAGTCAACCACACCAAATAGTGGTCAGGTTCAGTTGGTTCTGATACAATATCTCCAATTTCCATGTAATAGAAATAGCCGACACCATGAAAATCTGTTTTTGTTTGTTCTATCAAATGATAATAATCACCTTTGCATACAAGCTCTTTTGGCATTACAGAAAGGCCGGCTTCTTCCAATGTTTCTCTAATAATACAATCAATATGACTTTCATTGTTTTCAATACCGCCGCCAAGCAAAAAGTAACCTTTTTCTCCATTATACAAATGGGTCATTGCGACAGGTATTTTATCATCATACGAAAAACCAATACCATATGCACCAGTTCGTTCCTTGTATATCGTATTAGACTTTTTTATGCCAAACGTTTTTTCTAACAAAACAGCACCCTCCTGTTATTATTCCTAATAGAATACCACAATCACATTTATGTTTCTTTGTTCATCTGCATCTGGTAAATGAGTGCAGCAGTCTCTCCTGCCTTTTTATAACAAAATTTGATCCCCGGAATGCATGTACCCAAGCTGCTCCCCCATGATCTCCCGCATCATCTGAAAAGCCGCATTCCCGGTGCAGTGCCCGGTATAGAACCGTGTCCCCATCCCCCGGAGCTCCTTTGCCGCATCCCGGATCAGTTCCCTCTCATCTGCTTCATACCCGGTCTGTTTCATCATGTGGAAACCGCTGATCACAACATCCGGATCGCCCCCATACAGTTCCCGGAAGCGGTCCAGAATATTCAGGATTCCGTTATGCGCACACCCGGAGACCAGAACCTTCTTCCCCTCTGCCTCCGCCACGATGTACTGCTCATGGTCAAAGGAATCCTGCCGGAAACCCTCCTCTGTTTTTCGTTTCAGAGTCAGGTTGCTTTTCGGCCATTTCCTCCTGCCCGTCACGCCGGAAAAAACGGAGATCTCCCTGTCAATCCTGCATCCGTCCTCCAAAAGGACAACCTGGGGCAGTTTGGGGATTCTCTGATCAATGCCGATATATTTTTCCCGGCCGTCCTTCAAATTGTAATAGTCATGCAAGGCCCGGGCATGTATATAGATCTTCGCATCTTGGTTCCTCTCTGCAAAGGACAGGATTCCGCCGGAATGGTCATAGTGGCCGTGGCTCAAAAATACGAGATCAATACCGTTCAGATCCACCCCCAGCCTCGCGGCATTCTCCCACGTCTTTTCAGAGGCCCCCGTATCCACAAGAAGCCGATGCCCCGGCGTCTCTATATAGACGCTGAATCCATGCTCCGCATATACGTCGTTTTTTCCGGTCGTATCTTCCATTAAATTGATGATTTTCATAAGCTCCGCCTTCCTGCCCCTTGATCCGCCTGCCCGTTCTCTTTTTTCAGAAAATCCAGAGTAAGCATATCCCTCTCCCCGGCAAAAAATTTGTCCAGCACCCGGCCGAATACCGGCTCATCGCTGACCGTCTCGAATAAGGTCATGGAGGATTTCAGCTTCATGTCGTCCGGACTGCCAAACACCTCCCTGGCATTACTTGATTTCAGCCGGAGCAGTTCCTTGGAAATCTCCAGAAGCCTGCTGCCAAGAACCGGATGGGCCATATACGCCTTTGCCTCCGCCTGATCCCGAACCGCATAATATTGTGCGGTGGGACTGTGTCCCAGTCCCTGGATCTGCGGAAAAATGTACCACATCCAATGACTCCTCTTCCGCCCGTTTTGGATCTCCTGCAGAGCCTGTCCGTAAGACTGTTCCTGTGCTTTTACAAATCGTTCTAAACCTTCGCCCTTCATGAAGCCGCCTCCCTTTTCTGATACTGTATCTTTACGAAGCCTGTCTGAAAAAAACAAACCGCCTTTTCGCTGCTCATCCTTTTTTGAAAATGCAGATACATGACCTGCCCGCGCATCCCATATACAGTTTATTATATCATACATCCTCTTGGACTGGCCTTCTTTTTTTCTCATTTCAGATCATTTCAGAGGGCTGCCGGGTCCATCTCTCCATAAAGCAGCTTCGCCGCGCTGCTCAGCGCGTCCACCCCCTGCAGTTCATGATCCTGAAGCTCCAGAGTGAGCACCGGAATCCCCCTGGAGCGTTCCGTCCACTCCCGCAGATTCTCCTCCTGCCGGGCGATCCACGCCTGGAAATAGCCCTCCAGCGCCTGGGGCGGGTAAATCCGGTTCAGGATCAGCGCATCCACCCGATATCCCTGCGAACAAAGGCAGTCCAGCAGATGCTCTGCCTCCCGCATCACGATTTTTTCCGGCGTGGCGACGATCCGCAGGCTGACCGCCAGACGGTTGTTCATCAATTGTTCCAGGCGTTCCAGTTTCTCCACCAACCGGGTCAGCTCTTCAAATACGTCCTCCCTGGGCATGGGAATTTTTGTAATCCTCTCCATGGCCGGCCCTGCCATATGCACTGCCTTTTGCTTCAGCGGCAGCACAGTCCGCAGAATACCGCCGAACCGCTCCGGCAGTTTCAGCATGGAAAGAGTTTCTCCGGTGGGCGCGCAGTCAATGACCAGTACTTCATAGAAAGTCTGCAGAGCGCACTGGGAATCCGCCTCATAAAAATCCAGGATTTTGAAGAGGGAGAACAACTCCTCCAGTCCCGGAAATACCAGAAGCTCCTCGGCTTCGAGCCCGCCCTGGGCATGGCTGGCCAGCAGCCTTTTCAGGTATCCCTGCAATCTGCCCCATGCCTTTTCGCTTTCGCTGACCACATTGATTTCCAGCGCATCCAGATTTTCCCTGACCTGCAGGGGGTCCTCCGTCAGCTTCACCCCGAAGGCGTCGCCCAAGCTATGGGCCTGGTCCGTGCTCATCACCAGCACCTTTCTCCCCTGTTCCGCCAGACGGCAGGCAGTTGCCGCTGCCACGCTGGTCTTTCCCACTCCGCCTTTTCCCGTAAAAAATAGGATTCTCATGTTCAACCTCCTTACACCGTACGCGATATTTCCTGCCGGGCAAACCGGATCTCCAGCATGTCCCCGTTCTGCCTTGCCCCCGCTGCCTCATAATGCCGCAGAGTATCCGGAAGCGCGATATTCCTTTTAAAATTGCCTGCCTTTAAAATGAGCGTTCCGTCCGACTGAAACATCTCCAGATCTTCCCTGGAAGCACAGGGGACAAATAATTTCAGCACATATCCCACCTCTGTTTTCTCGTATACCTCGCCGCCCCGGTGTTTCTGCACATCAAATACAGGGACGCCCTCCAGAACCTCCCTGCAGATACGATCCAGAGCTTCCATGGTACACGGTTCTGTCTCATACCAGGGAATCCGTACTATGGGTACCTCCCGAAATCCTTCCTCCAGCTCTGCCAGAGCATTTTTCTGCAGCGTCTTCCAGCCATCGAAAAACCGGTTATCCACAGCATCGGGCAGCACCCGGTTGATGTAGAGCCCGTCCACATAAAAGCCATAAAGATTGAGATACATGTAGTTTCTTCTTGTCTCCTCCACGACCATTTTTTCCGGCGCAGCCACGATGCGAACCGTGGTGAGCGCGTCATCCTTCAGCAGTTCCTGCAGCCGGATCAGCCGGAAATAGAGCCGTTCTATATCCGTCATCGCATGTCTGTCGGGCAGCTCTATTTTCAGCACCGCCCTGGAAAGGGGAGACAGTACG
The DNA here is from genome assembly GCF_003885045.1 of Schaedlerella arabinosiphila. Lineage (GTDB taxonomy): Bacteria > Bacillota > Clostridia > Lachnospirales > Lachnospiraceae > Schaedlerella > Schaedlerella arabinosiphila. Next base: position 2,978,421 of record NZ_RHJS01000002.1, read on the forward strand.
CGCACGGCAAGCTTTCCGATTGGGAAAAATTTTTCCATATACCAGCAAAACAGCTCCGGAAATTTCAGCAGCGCCAGCGTCTCTCCGGTGGGTGCACAGTCAATGACCAACCTGTCGTATATGCTGTCCTCATACAAATCCAGAATCTTTAGCAACGAAAACAGTTCCCCCATTCCCGGAAGGCCCGCCACGGAAAAAAGGCCATTTTCCCCGCCTGCCCCCAGTCCGGCAAAACCCGGCAGTTTCTCGACGGCATGCACCATATCCCGGTAGTTGTGCTCCATCATGTATTCCGGGTCTGCCTCCAGGGCATACAGATGTGGGGCGATCCGGGTTTCCTCCCGGCCGATCTCCTTTCCGAACAGGTCGCTCAGATTGTGGGCCCTGTCCGCCGAAAAAAGCAGCGTCTTCTTCCCTTCCCCGGCTGATTTAACTGCGTGCGCCGCGGCGATGCTGGTCTTTCCCACACCGCCTTTTCCTGTAAAGATCAAAATCCTGTCCATTTGGTCTCCTCCTTTTCTTCTATCTCCGAATTATTCGAATGTCGAAGTATATATTTCAGCAAAAGAGCCCGTTCAAATGGACTCCTGCATAATCTGGTTCTTCTATTCAATCCGGATCTTCCGCACTTTCCTGACCGGTGCTGCCTGGTCACTGCCGTTTGGGACTTTCCCATCCGAAGCCTCTTTGCAGTTCTGCTCCTTCCCGCACGGCTCTTTTCCATTCGAAGCCCTCCCGCGCAGCTCCTTTTCGTATGTTCCCTTCCTGTACTGCGCTTTCCCGTACTCCTCCTTCAGCCCTTCCAGCACTTTATCGATCAGCCGTATCCCGGTATGCAGCTCCTCCGGGGTAAGACGACCCAAGATAGACTGCCCATAGCAAAAAGCCTGCTCCAGAATGTCCTTGATGCAGGCTTTCCCCTGCTCTGTCATCCTAATCGTCACCACCCGCTTATCCTCTGCGCTCCTTTGGCGCTCCAGGAGCCTGCGCTTCTCCATCCGGTCGATGATCCCTGTGACCGTGTTCAGCGGCGACTGGAGGTAATCGGACACCTGGGTCATGTTCACCTCGCCCTTCCGGTAGAGCAGCAGCATCACGAAAACCTCGTTCTTCGAGCAATCCAGCAGAAGATTCTCCCAGGTCCGGGGCGAAAGCAGTTCCTTCACCCGATCCAGATAATCAAAAATCAACTTCTCAAAATCCGGTATTCCTTCCATTCCATTTCCCGCCTTTTTAAATACTTCTTCTCTCGAAGTAATTTGAGTGTACTCTATTTAAAGGGAGATGTCAAGCAGGCTGGAAAGAAATTTCCGAAAAACCGGATTGCAGCCGCACAGCCGGAATCTTCTTACCTTAATATGATTTCCGCAAATTTTTCCGCAAGCCTGCGGTGGGAGGTCCGGTTCATATGATGCTGATCCGCCGGGTCGGCCGAGGCCGCCAGTCCTGCTTCAAAAAAAGCGCATTGATACCGGGCAGCCACCTGCCGGATCAGCTCCGGCAGCATCCTGGAATACCTCGCCGCCTCCTCCCGGAATCCTCCGTACCGGCTGCTCTCTACATCTTCTCCCATTGCCACCGGAGAGGCCAGCAGGATTTTAGGCGGCCCAGGCTGCTGTTTGTATGGGTGGTGCAAAATAGTCACTGTCAATTTTTCGATTCCCGCGGCCACATCCTCGGGCAGCGCCGCAAAATGATGCTTCAGGTCATTATTTCCCAGCATCAGTATGATCCAGTCCAAAGGCGCATGGCTGTCCAGCAGCATAGGAAGCGCGGAAATGCCGCATCGATGGCCCGCCAGCGGGTCCTCCCACACCGTTGTGCGCCCGCACAGCCCCTCCTCAATCACACTGTACCCTGTCCCCAGCAGTTCCCGCAGAATCCCCGGCCATCGTTCATTTCCGGCCAGCCGCATGCCGGTTGCCGGATCGATCCCATATGTATTGGAATCCCCGAAACACATGATTGTTTTCATTGCATCATCTCCTCCAATATGCTCCTGCATCGTTCCACCTCAAAATCCAATATGTTTTCTCCTAGTTCTCCGGATGCATCCCTTGGGTCATGCCTGACAAAATATCCGCTGCTGCTTCCCCCGGAATCCGCTATCCCAAACTCTTTATAATACAGCAGTTCCGGTTTTGGCGGCAGTTGCCCCAAATCCACTGCTTCCGGGCGGATCGACTGCATGATGGATGTCTCCGCCAGACCGGCATGTCCCAGCCCCGTACCGCAGTCTTTGAAAAGCACCGTGATTGAGATCACCGCTGCCCCGTCCGCCTGTTCCTCTTCACAGATCTTCCCCAGAAGTTCCTTCTGAACCGCAGATGCATGTCCGTTCAGGATCACGATGCGCCGAAATCCCATATCGAGCAGCATGTCTACCTGCTGTTTTACGATCCGGTAAAACAGTTCAGGAGGCCAGTAACAGCTTTTCACCGTATTTGCCGGAAAATCCATGCCCTTTATCGTTTCTTCTCCCGAAAATCCAAGCCTTTTCAGTGATTCCGGCGTACGTTCATTTTCCGTACCGATATACAGCGGGGGAAATACCGCGCCGCCCATTTCTTTAGCCAGCCTGAGGGCAACTCGTTCCGCATGGAGCGTATCCATTCCCATCCCCATATGGGGCCCGTGCCATTCCATGGAGCCGACTGGGAGAAATACCGCTTTTTTCTCCCGCTGCACGCGCAGCAATTCCTCCGGCACCATCTCTTCAAATCTTCGTTTATCCAAGCCCTTCCACCTCTCTCTGAAAATCGGTTATTCCTTTACAGCCCCGGAAGTCATTCCCTGGATAAAATATCTCTGCAGGCAAATGAATATGATCGTAACCGGAATGACCGCCACAATGCTTGCAGCCATCATATACCCCCAGTTTGTAGACCCCATTCCCAAAAACGTCATGACCAGGCCGCTTGCAAGCGTCCGCTTTGCATTATCCGTAACCAGCGTCATGGAATAGAGCAGATCGTTCCAGCTCCAGACGAATCCGTAGATCGCGATTGTGATCATTCCGGGCACCGCAAGGGGAAGCACAACCTTTCCCATGATCTGCAGATGGTTCGCCCCGTCGATTTTTGCGCTTTCGATCAATGAATCCGGTATCTGGTCAAAATACCCTTTCAACGTCCACGTTCCGATGGGAAGCGTAAATACCACGTAGCTGATCAGCAGCGCCCAGTAGCTTCCCAGCAGCCCTGTTTTCTGCATGATCGTATAGATGGACAACAGCAGGATGGCGTGGGGAAATGCCTGGCTCATCATGAACATTCCCATCACAAACTTCCGGCCCCTGTAACGGAATTTTGAAAAGCTGTAGCCTGCCAGGCCGCATACAAGGGTTGCCATCAGGCTGGAGCCAAGGGATACGATGAGGCTGTTTTTCAGATATCCCATGATCTTCTGGTCTGTGACTATGTGCATGATGTTGTCCATCGTCTTCGGCCCCGTAAAGAATACCAGTGAATAGGTATCCGAGGTCGGCTTCAGCGCCGTATTGATCATCCACAGAAGCGGGAAAAATACAAAGATACTGATTCCGGCCATGCACACCCAAAAGAAGATCCTGAATCCAATCGTTTTTCGAAACATTTGCGTTCCCTCCTTAATCCGTATCTTTTACCTGGCGCAGATATACGAAGCTGAAGCAGGCCAGAAAAACCGCCCAGATGGTACCCACTGTCGCCGCTTTTCCCATACTCCAGTTTTTAAATGCCGTCGCATACACTTCGATGGAAAGCGTGGTTGTGGCCCGGGCGGGACCTCCCTGGACCATCGTCCAGGGCAGGTCGAAATGCTGCAGGTTTCCGACAACCCCCATCACCAGTATCAAAACTATGATATTCTTCATGGACGGAACAACCACATTTGTAAAGCATTTCCAGTTTCCGGCTCCGTCCATACGCGCCGCCTCTATCTGATCCAGCGATACTCCCTGCAGCCCTCCCAGCAGAAAAGCCATATACCACGGAAGCATCTGCCAGGTACGCGCAATGACCACACAGAGCAGCGCGGTGCTTGTCTGCCCCAGCCATGCGGTATTGCCGGCTCCTCCCAGTTTCTGGAGCATGCCGTTGAGCACCCCATACTGAGCATTGAAGATCCAGCTCCACAAAAATCCGATCGCCGTCCCGGGAATGATCCAGTTGATCAGGGTTACCCCCCGCATAAACTGTGCCCCGCGAAATCCCTGATTCAGCAGAATCGCCCAGACAAGTCCCAGAATGAACGGCAGCGCCGTTGCCCCGATCACGAACAATACGGTGGTTCCCATGGTTTTTAAAAAGTAAGGATCGCCGAATACTTCCGCGTAATTCTGAAATCCGACAAAATGGGTCTCCGGATTTATCATTGTCTTATCCGTAAAGGACATACGGATTGCATCAATAAAGGGAAATAAAATGATGGTCATAAAAATCGCCAATCCGGGGATGATCAGCAATACCCCGACCTGCTTGTCGCTCAGGCCCCTGCGTCTGTTTTTTTCCACAATAAACACCTCGCTGACTCTGTTTGATTTTACGGCAATACCGCCCGCCTTCAGTTAATTTGCTGATTCAATACGCTTTGCCGCATCATCCAGGGCCTGTTTCGAATCCTTCTGTCCAAGCAATGCAAACTGAATCTCCTCTGTAAGAATATTTTTAATTTCACTTGCATTTGTCATTCTGGCTGTTTCCTCCAATCTGGCTGTCGCTGTAGACTCGATGAAGGTCTTAATATAGGGATCATTCTGAACCACCTCGCTGGAAGCCGCTGATTTTGTCACCGGCGGCATGCCGTTATTCTTAAAATAATCCAGCGCCACGTCATCGCTGAGCAGCACTTTCGCCAAGTCTCCGGCCTGCTCCTTGTACTCGGAATCCTTATACACCACCAGCATGCCTCCCCACTGTACCGCCTGCGGTTCATCTCCCTCGTTCACTACCGGGCGCAGCATCGCGGAGCATACATCGACCACATCGTCCGGCTCCACGCCGTTAGACACCACCTGGCTCTTTGCCACTACCGCGTCGTCATAGAAGGCCACCTTTCCCTGCGCAAACATCTGGCGCGCTTCGCTTCTCCCCACATCCATGGAGACATAGCCTTTTCCCAGCATATCCTGGTACCAGTCCAGAGTCTCAACGCCGGCTTCGTTGTTTACGATGGTCTTCCCGTCCTCATCCCAGATGCCTCCGCCGTTTGTCCAGAGCCAGGGTACAAAGTCCGCCCCGCATGTAACGTCTTTCGTACTCAGGGCGTAGGGAATGATCTCCGGGTCATATGCCTTGATATCCGCCATACAGGCTTCAAACTCTTCCAGCGTAACCGGCGGTTCCTCCCATCCCGCAGCCGACAGGATCTGGGGATTGTACACCATGGTAAGCGCCGCCATAGTCCAGGGCAGGCCCAATTGCTGTCCGTCTATGTTTCCAACGCTTAACACAGACTCCTCAAAATTCTCCGATAAATATTCTTCGCCCAAAACATCCGTCCAGTCTGCCAGAATGTCTGCCTGTGCCAGGGTATTGAAAATGGAAATATCCGCCTGGGAGATATCCAGTTGTTCCCCTCCCTGCGCACGGATAAGAAGCTGCTGGGCCGCATCCGCCCAGGTAAAGCCTACCCAGGTAACCTCCTGCCCTGTTTCTGTCCGGTACGCCTCCATCATCCTTTCAAACGTCGGCTTGCTGGCTTCCTCCTCGCCGCCCCATCCGGCCCAGACAATATCGGTCTGTCCGGCATCCGCTTTCTGTTCCGGTTCCTGGGGCTCTGCGCTTCCTTCTCCCGAAGAACATGCGGCGCAGGACATGGCAAGCGCCAGGGTTAATAATAGTGCTGTCATTTTTTTCATCTTTCTCATGTTTTTCTCCTCTTTTCTTGATTATTTTCTTATGAGGCATTGCCGCCCCCATAATTCTTAATAGATACGCACCTGGTAAATCTGTGCTCTTAAATCCCCCCATGTTTCTTCCACAGTGATCCGGACTTTTTCGGCCTCAACAGCAGTTTCCCTTTTTACCACCGCCATCCTCTGATAATTTTCCTTCACCGTGGAAAAATGCATCCAACTTCCGTCCCGGTAATACTCAATGGAAAATCCCTTCACCAACTGGGGCGGCATCCCCTTGCGGATGGTAAACTTATGTTTTTCATCCCACCTCCCGGCGCAGCTTGACGGGATCTCCATCGAAAGATCCGGATCCAGATAGAGCCGGACTTCCTCAAACCGGACAGGCCGCTCCCACTCCAGCAGAACCCACGGCTTTTCCTCGTTTTGGGAACACCAGATATGGACGCCCCCATATGGCCTTGCATATCCGTCGGACAGATTGGAGACGGCATAAAGCGTCTCATCTTCCCATTCCACACATGGGTCCTTATAATCCGAACTGTTTTTTCTTCCGCATAAAATTCCCGGATTCCGTATACGGTTAAGCCTTAATGACAGAATCTCATTTTCTTTTATGTAAATGAGACCGAATTTTCCCGGCTTCATGCCTGAGAAGGAAATCTCAGCCCAGTTTTCACCTTTTGAAACAGGGACAGCCTGTTGGGAAACCCGTGCGCCGGGGCAAAGCCTGTTGGGAAGATCTGCTTCGTACAGCTCGATTTCCAGTTTTGTATCTGCCTCTGCCTCCAGCAGGATTTTTACGGCCCCTTCCCTGGAAAACGGCACTACCACAAAGCTTTCCTCTGTCAGACGCATGGTTCTGTCCGACGGTTCTGCCCTCAGCTTATATTCCGAGCTGGCCGAAACGCTTGCCTTTTGCCCCAGATCCAAGGGGTCCGCATTTCTCTTACCTGGTATAAACATGTCCTCCCGGAGAAGGTTCTGTACAATCTCCTCTATCTGCCCTTCCTCCAGTTCTGCAGGGCTGCACGTTTCTTTCATGCATTCCGCTGCCAGGGCGGCGGCGGCCTGTCCTGAGAGGGCGCAGGTATTCATGATCCGGGCAGAAGCAAAAGCCTCCTGGCGCGTACCGATATTCCGGCCGGCAAAAAATAGGTTCGGTATGCTCCGGCTGAACAGGCACCGAAGCGGAAGCGTATACACATTGACGGGAATCTGTACGCAGCTTTCCTCTTCACTGTTCAGTCCCCCTGCGGGATGGAAATCCATATACCATCCCCCGTAAAACGCCCCGTCCTCAAACCGGCGCTGCTTTAAGATGTCTTCCATGGTCAGTTCATATTCTGTCATCATCCTTCTGGATTCCCGTTTTCCCGGAATACTTCCGATCCATTCCAGAGTCCGGGTTTCTGCTTCAGGATATTTTCCGCTGTTTTTAATGTAATTCCATACCCCCAGCACCAGTTTTTTCAGCTCCAGCCCGATCTCCTGGATCTCTGTGATCGTATTGCACAATCCTCCGTATTCGAACCACCAGCAATCGCTTCCGGTCTGTTTTTCACTGATGATCCTTCCGCCTTTATTGATCAGGGTTTCCACATAATCCATATCATACGCATATTGCGGCGCCGCAAACTTAACTGGCTTTTTGCTGTCCTTTATAAAGTATAATATGGAGCAGCTCAGCAGTTCCGCCGTCTTTTGCTGATTTTCGGGCGTATAGGGCAGATCCCCGATCCGGTAGGGGACGCCCGCCTCCGCGCCGATCATCCCATCCCCGGTAGCGTCGATAAAATAGCTGCTCCGGAAAATATAGCGGATCTCACTTGCCTGCTGTACCCCTTCTACCTGGCAGATCCTGCCCCCGCCACATACAACCTGTTCTACATTCGTGTTTAAAAAGAGGCGGATATTTTTTTCTCCCAGTACGGCATCCAGAAGGATTTCGTCCCAAAAGATCACATTGAACTCCGGATTTTCATACAGATTCCGCATCTTCAAAAACCCCAGCACACCCATTTCTTCGCTGAAAATATTTCCGGCGCCTGTGGCTCCGCGCATCCATACTCTGATTTCACTGCTGGAATTTCCTCCCAAAACGGGCCTGTTATGTACCAGAATCGTCTGGATTCCGGCTCTTGCCGCCGACAGGGCTGCACATACTCCGGAAACGCCTCCTCCGATTACGGTCAGTGAAGAATTTATTGCAACTGTCTTCATCATATACCTCCTGCCCTTTACCCGCACGAATTAAGCAGACTTTTCCAGAAAATTCTTTCTTTTTTTCCAGATTTTACGTCTTATTTTCCTATCTTTTAATAATTATCACGGGTTTTGATATTATATTAATGGATTTTATCGTTGTTTTCCATAATAATTATGTCTGCTTTCTGGATTATTCTGCACTATTACGGTATAATGAGTGCAGAATATGAAAGAAAGGAGATTTTTCTCATGTCCAATCCATATCAGAATATTACAAACTACCTTCACTTTCTCTCCAGGCGATATAACGTCAAGATCAATATCAAGGATTTTTTTGGCTTTATTCCTATCAATAAAGAACTGGACGAAGCGCTGCGCCCTTTCCTTGCCCATACCAATCCTTTTTGTATGTATATAAAAAGCGAGACCCAGTCCTATCACACCTGTCTCCGTATGATCAGAAAAATGTACAGCAAATTTGAAAACGGGGATTACGAATATTTTTTTGGGGTGTGCCACGCAGGGCTGATGGAATATGTGATCCCGATTCGTTATGAGCAGGATCTGCTCGGATCTATCAACGCAGGTTTTTTCCAGTCAGATCCCGAAACAACACAGGCGCGCATACGTTCCGCATGCCTTGGAAGCCGGCTTCTTCAGTTTGAAACTGCATACCGTTTATATGAACAATACATTACGGCGCCTGACATTGCAATCGAAGACCTGCTGCCGCAGTTGAATCTTCTTGCGGAATATCTCAGCCACACGTATGGAATCCTGTGTAAGACACATCCTACATCGACCAATATTTTCAGATATCATAATTCCAATGAGGATATGATTCTGTCCCATGCGGTCAAGTATATCCAGCAGAACAGCAGCCAGCGTATTACCGTAAATGAACTGGCCGATTTCTGCCACTGCAGCACCTCCTACCTGAGCCGCATTTTCAAAAAACGGACCTCTGTAAATATCAATACTTATATCAATAAGGTCCGTATAGAGCTAAGTAAAAACCACCTGATGAACTCAACCAATTCCATTGCGGAAATCGCCATTACAACCGGATTTGATGATCCCAATTATTACAGCAGGGTCTTTACGAAAATGATCGGGATATCCCCTACAGAATTTCGAAGGCGGTTCAAAACATTTACATGACCTGGACAGACCGCAAAAAATATCTATATTTTTGCATTCGTACTATCTTTTTCTCTTCCTGCTTCGTTATACCTTATGAAACGGCCGAATGGCCATAATGGGGTGCCCTTGGGTATACCTTGCGAAACGGCCGCATGGCCATAATGGGATGCCCTTGGGTATACCTTGTGAAACGGCCGCATGGCCATAATGGGATGCCCTTGGGTATACCTTGTGAAACGGCCGCATGGCCATAATGGGGTGCCCTTGGGTATACCTTGCGAAATGGCCGCATGGCCATAATGGGATGCCCTTGGGTATACATATTTGAATGGGATGTAAAACGGGGAGGTGAATGCTGTGAGCGGCGATTTTTTATTGATCCGAAAAATGAAGCAGGGTGACGACGGCGCATTTGAGCTGTTTGTCCGCAAATATTACGGAGACATCCTGTCTTACTGCCATTATCACTGCCCGGATCAGGAATACGCCGAGGATCTGACCCAGGAAACCTTCGCCCGTTTTTTCGCCAAATTATCCGATTACAGGTATCAGGGCAAAACCAAGAATTATCTTTATACGGTGGCCAAAAACCTGTGCCGGGATTATTTCAAAAAGAGCCGTGAAAGCCCTCTGGAGGATACAGAGCTTTACGAAGAGCTGGGTACAAAAGACCATCCTGCGGAAGAGATCGTGAACCGGCTCGCCGTCACCCAGGCCCTAGAAACGCTGCCGGAGGAGCTGCGGGAGGTTGTGATCCTCTATTATTTTCAGGAGTTAAAGCTCCGGGAGATCGCCGATACGCTGCAGATCGGCCTCCCCCTTGTAAAATACCGTCTGAAACAGGCCAAACTGAAGCTGGCGGAATTGCTGAATCCAAATTGTGCGTCTTAACCATCTGCAGCAGCAGCCTAATATCCATACCTTGTGAAATGGCCGGATGGCCATGATGGGGTGCCCTGGGGGATAGCTTTTGAAACGGCCGGATGGCCATAATGGGGCCCTGGGGGATACATTACGAATCGACCGAATGGGCCCCTGGGGATGAAGGCATGACTGCCCGGCTCGCTGCTTCGCAGGAATAAAGGAGGGATTTTCCATGCATCTAAACGAAGAACTTCTTCATTATAAAACACTTACCCGGCCACGGCCGCAGGAGGAAAAAATCCTGGAAACCATTCGTAGGTCAAAGGAAATCTTTTATATGGCCGAGCAGGAAAAGCTGCTGTCTTACTATGAATTTTTGTGGGGGCAGTTTCAACTGATCCAAAAAAAGTGGTGGCTTTTTCAGTTCCTGATCCTGTGCGCATCCGCCGGCCTGCTGTCCTCGGCATATGACGAAACTTACATCCACAGGGGGCTGGGGATCATGGCTTCCTTGTATATCATCCTGATCATTCCGGAATTGTGGAAAAACAGGACCAACCGCTCCATGGAAATCGAGTATTCGTCTTACTATTCCCTGCGGCAGATCTATGCGGCGCGTATGGTTTTGTTCGGAATCGCGGACACGCTGCTGCTCACCGGATTCTGCGGAGCGGCCATCCTGGGAATGCATATGGCATTTACCGTGCTGCTTGTCCAGTTCCTGCTGCCTATGCTTATAACTGCATGCATCTGCTTCGGAACCCTGTGCAGCAGGCATATCCGCAGCGAAGCCGCATCCGTATGCCTGTGTCTGCTGTGGTGCGGATTGTGGCTGGCACTCAATCTGGATGAGGCTCTCTATGCCATGGTCATGCCCACGGTCTGGCTCTCCTGTGCAGGACTTGCGCTCCTGTTCCTGTGCATCACGGTTTACCGCACTTTAGACCGCTGTAGAAGTTATACCTTGTGAAAAAGGACGGATGGCCATAACGGGGTGCCCTGGGGTATACTTTATGAAATGGCTGGATGACCATACGTGGTGCCCTGGGGTATACCTTGTAAAAAAGGGCGGATGGTCTTGATGGGGAGCCTGGGATATACGGTGTGAAAAAGGACGGATGGATATAATGGGATGCCCTGAATATACGGTGTGACGTGCTGTATTGCAAATGCCTATAAGAGGTGTCAAATTGGTTACTTTGAAATTGCCCGCATTTTAGATCTGCTTCGCAGATAGCGGGCAAGCAATCACTTGCTGGGAAAGTGGTTGCATTCAGCAGGCAATCCATTTGCTTTGTAAATTGATTACAAATCAGGAGGTATATTTATGGAATTGGAATTGACGGATCTGACAAAAAAATTCGGGGAGCTGACGGCTGTTGATCACATCAGCCTGACCATGACCAGCGGTGTCTACGGTCTGCTGGGCGTAAACGGGGCCGGAAAGACGACGCTGATGCGGATGCTCTGCACCCTGTTAAAGCCGACCTGCGGAAGTATCACCTGCAATGGAAAGGACATTTTCAAAATGGACGGGGGGTACAGAAAATTATTGGGCTACCTGCCCCAGGATTTCGGATTTTATCCGGAGTTTACCGTACAGGATTATCTCCTCTACATTTCCTCAATCAAAGGCATCCGACCCGCCGCGGCAAAAAAACGCACCCGGGAGCTGCTGGCCCAGGTGGGACTTGCAAAAGCAGCCAATAAGAAAATGAAAAAGCTCTCCGGCGGCATGAAGCGGCGGGCCGGAATCGCCCAGGCCATGCTGAACAACCCCAGAATCCTGATCCTGGATGAGCCCACCGTGGGACTCGACCCCAACGAGCGGATTCGTTTCCGCAACCTGATCAGCGAGCTTTCCGAGGATCGCCTGGTTCTGTTGTCTACGCATATTGTTTCGGATATTGAATACATCGCAAACGAAATCTGGCTGATGAAAGACGGAGCATTGGTACACAGAGGGACTCTGGACGAAACCATCGCTTCCATGCCGGAAACCGTGTGGAAATGCGCGGCAGAACACTCCATGGTGCCGGCCCTCACGAAAAAATATAAGGTTTCAAATCTGAAATCCGAGGACGGGCATGTGGAACTGCGTATCATCTCGCCCAAGAGACCCGCCCCTGATGCCGAACCTGTCCGGCCCGCGCTGGAAGATGTATTTCTATATTATTTCGGGGAAACGATGGATGACGAACCTGATATTGACAGCCCGAGCGGCGGCCCGAACCGCACCCTTTTTTTCAGGTAAGGTTTACAGGACTCTTTGATAAAAAAATTTTCGGCTGTGCGGCTGCTAACCTGACAGAATATTTGCATTGAATATATCGCACAAAAGTTCTGCCGTATTGCAGCCGCACAGCGAAAAATCGCAAAAAGGTTGGTAATAGAATATGATCCGATATGAAATCAAGAAAATATTTTCGAAAACGATGAACAAAGCGGCGCTGCTGGTCATGACGGCAATACTGGTTATCGTATGCCTTTTCACACTAAATTCCGTATATTGTACGGATGAATCCGGCGACCATCTTTCCGGAATCGCGGCGGCCAAAAAACTGCGTGAAATGCAAGAGCCATGGTCCGGACACCTGACAGAGGATGTATTTGCGGAAGTCATCCGAAAAAACGCACAGATCAATGGTTCCGAAGAAGCACTGTCCGATGACATCCTAAAACAAAATCAGGCTTATGCAAAAAAGCAGGGCTTTGGAGATATTCTTAATCTGCTAAACGACATGTTCAGCCCCTACCGGGATTGGGACCCATTTATGGCGAACCGACTTACGGAGGAAGACGCAAAGTATGTGTATGAAAAAAGGATTTCTGGATTGAAGGAATTTCTGGATTCCGGTGAAGAGTATTTTTCCGAAAATGAAAAGGCTTTCCTGGTGGAGCGGTACGAGGCACTAAAGATACCCTTTTATTACGAATATATGGGCGCCTGGACCGCGCTGTTTCCAAAGGTCAGCACATTCATCCTGCTGCTTGCACTGGTGATCGGTTTCCTCGTGTCCGGCATCTTTTCCGACGAATTTCAGTTAAAGGCGGATTCCATTTTCTTCGCCTCCAGGCTTGGCAGGAGCAAAGCGGTTCTCTCCAAAACAGCCGCCGGTTTTCTTGTCACCACCGTGCTGTATATCGTATTTGCCTTCCTATATACCGTGATCATGTTAGCGGCATTGGGAGCAGGCGGAGCAGACTGCCCGATTCAGTTCCAGTTCCGCAAGTGCATTTACAACATCACCAACCTCCAGGCATATCTGCTGATCATTGCCGGAGGATATATCGGAACCCTGTTCGCTGCAACCACTGCCATGCTTGTATCCGCAAAAACACGTAATACCGCGCTGGCGGCTGCCGTACCGTTTCTCATCCTGTGTACGTTTCCGTTTCTGAGCAGGATCATCCCGCTGCCCGGGCTCTGCACCCTCTTCCCGGACCGGCTGATGGATATCTTCAACAACATGCTCCACGACTTTTCACTGTATGAAATCGGCGGGACGGTAATGGATGCTTTGGTGATCGTGTTTCCGGTGTATTTTCTGGCTTGTGTTGTGCTGCAGCCGGTGGTGTATGGGGTATTTAAGAGGGTGGAGGTGAAGTAGGATCAAGTACTGCAATATTCGGGATTTTTTTGTTGACGGAGGGGTAGAGGTGATTTTAATGGGATGGAAAAAGGAAACTGTATTTAAACTCAATCCGCGCGTAAAACGACCGCAAGGATTACGAAGATTCTACAATCAAAAAGCACATCCATCCCATACTCCGCTATTTTATGAGTACAGGATGTGTCGTGTGCCAAATGTTATAAATGGTATTCCTGATATAACCTTTCACGCAATACGTTATCCTCCGCGATTCGAATGATCATATCATTTTTTCCTTCTCCGGTCAGGCGGAGAATCAGCCTACTGTATTTTTCAATCTCCTCTTTCGCCGCCTGCGCATCTTCTTTGGCTGCTTCCACTTCCTTCTGCGCCGCGTCCCATACTTCCTCAATCGCCTCTTCCCGGGCTTCCTCCCGGTTTGCTCTTATGTCCTCTTCATAATCATATTCCGCAATCAACATATTTGTCACCTCACTGCCTTTCCGCTCCAGATAATCTGCCAAGATCCCGTTGGCGATGCATTCATTGATCGCCTTCTTTAAGGAATCCTCCTCCTTATCATATTTTCGCACAGTGTCAACGAACAGGCTGTATTCCCTGAGTACCCTGCATTTTTTTAAGATGTCATGACCCTTATCGGAATTGATATTGATGATCTTCACCGTCAGTTCCAGCGGGTTTGCCGCCGTAGGATTGAGAAAAGAATCCGACAGATGCAGTTCTTCTTCCTGCGTAAAGTCCTCAATTCCATTGTAAAAGGTATAAAATTCCGGGGTAGGAATCTTTACCAGACGCCTCCAGTACCTGGCTCTCGTTTCAATCAACTGTTCATACGCTCTTCCCACATACATGAGGAAACGCAGGGGCATGTTTTTGTTGATGGTTGCCTGGTGTTCCCCGAACACGATCACCTTATGATCCATTTCAAATGAAATATCATTCTTGAAGTTTTTGTACAGGACATTCTCAACCCGGATCTTGTGGATCTTTTTCTCACTCCGGTAATTCGTGCTGTGCAGCGCGTTGTAAAGGCTCAGCAGATTCTTTTCCGCTGTCTCGTCCTCATAAAATAAATCCGCAAAGACACTGGACTTATGCTCCCGGTTCTCCTTCTTTGTCATCCTGGCCTGTGTTCCCTGCTGCTTCGCGGAAACAGCAGCGACCTCTGTGCAGCGCGCTCTCTTTCTTGCTGCTCTCTTTTGCTTCATTTGAAAACCTCCTTATTCTGTTGTTGTCAGGAGATTTTCCATTGCCCTGTCAGAAAAAGCTCCTGCTTATGTGGTTAAAAGCATGAATTTTCTGAAAGGCAGGACGCTGAGGCCCCTGTGCAGAAATGTCTTGTTTTAAGATATACCAGAAGCAGACGTTCCGGTATAAGAAACTTTAGAAAATTTGCTTTTTATTATTGTAGCATATGGCTGCAAGGGAATACAAGAGGAAATATCAGCTTCATATGGATTAAAATAAAGTTTGAACTTTTCACGTAGATCATGTTAGCGGCATTGGGAGCAGACAGAGCAGACTGCCCGATTCAGTTCCAGTTCCGCAGGTGCATTTACAACATCACCAACCTCCAGGCATATCTGCTGATCATTGCCGGAGGATATATCGGAACCCTGTTCGCTGCAACCACTGCCATGCTTGTATCCGCAAAAACACGTAATACCGCGCTGGCGGCTGCCGTACCGTTTCTCATCCTGTGTACGTTTCCGTTTCTGAGCAGGATCATCCCGCTGCCCGGGCTCTGCACCCTCTTCCCTGACCGGCTGATGGATATCTTCAACATGCTCCACGACTTTTCACTGTATGAAATCGGCGGGACGGTAATGGATGCTTTGGTGATCGTGTTTCCGGTGTATTTTCTGGCTTGTGTTGTGCTGCAACCGGTGGTGTATGGGGTATTTAAGAGGGTGGATGTGAAGTAGGATCAAGTACTGCAATATTCGGGATTTTTTTGTTGACGGAGGGGTAGAGGTGATTTTGATGTGGGGCAAAAAGAAAGCTGTATTTAACCCACTCTGCACCATTCAACAGGAAATCCGTTAAATGTACGCTCTTCACACCGGATGAAAACCTATCATGCAGTATTTCAGTAAATCATCGACAAGATAGAATTATGCTTTCTCTTTCCTCCAGACGAACTTATCAATAACCCCTGTATAGCTTTGAATAATTTTAATCACCTTGCTACTCACATTTGTATTTACATAGTCTGGAACAGGGGATGGAAAATCCGAATTCTTAATCATTTCTACTGCCAAATCTACTGACTGGAGCAGGCCTAATGTATCTATGCCAGAAAGAATAAAGCCTCCCTTATCTAACGCTTCCGGTCGTTCTGTACTTGTACGGATACAGACGGCCGGGAAAGGATGACCTGTTGTAGAAAAAAAGCTTGATTCTTCTGGTAGCGTTCCACTATCAGATACAGTTACAAAGCTGTTGAGTTGTAGACAATTATAATCATGAAAGCCAAGAGGTTCATGGGCATAAACTCTTCGATCAAGCCTGAATCCAGAAATTTCTAATTTTTTGCGCGAACGGGGATGACACGAATACAAAACTGGCATATCATACTTATCTGCCATATTATTTATTGCTGTAAACAATGATATAAAATTTGATTCAGTATCTATATTCTCTTCACGATGAGCAGATAATAAAATATAACTCCCCTTCTTAATCTCTATACCTAATTCTGCACTTAAACGACTATGTATGTCGGAAGAAACAATACTGTTAAGATTAGATGAAAGCACCTCTGCCATCGGACTGCCAACCACATAAGTACGCTCTGGGGGTAATCCGTTATCTTTCAGCCAACGCCTAGCATGCTCAGAATATGCCAGGTTCACATCTGAAATCACATCTACAATTCGTCGATTTGTCTCTTCCGGCAGACATTCATCCTTACAACGGTTTCCAGCTTCCATATGAAAAATTGGAATATGCAACCGCTTCGCAGAAATCGCAGATAAACAAGAATTCGTATCACCTAGAATTAGCAAGGCATCTGGTTGAATACTCTTCATCATCTTGTAGGTTGCATTTATTATATTTCCAATAGTTTCTCCTAAGTCATCCCCTACAGCATTAAGGTATATATTGGGAGACACTATATTTAAGTCTTTAAAAAATATTTCATTTAAAGAATAAGTATAATTTTGCCCCGTATGGGCTAAAATTGTATCGAAATATTGTCTGCATTTTGTAATTGTTGGCGCTAAACGGATAATTTCCGGTCGGGTACCGACTATAATAAGCAACTTCAGTTTTCCATTGTTCTGCCATATTGTTTTATTGATTTCCATGTAACTACTCCTCTTAAAGCGTTTCTTTTCACCATAGTTTTGTTTTCTTTATATATCAAAATAGTTTTTGTATTATGTAATTCGTAATTGGATTTTCAATTTTATAAAATAAAACTCCAGCAGAAAGACATAATAAAATACTAATGATAAACTGCAGTATCCAATTTGGGATAGCATTACAGATTGTGTTAAAGCAAGCCCAATAATATATCATTTGAAAAAGATAAATATTATATGACGCTTTACCAACGCAGCAAATCATACTTTTCTTATAATTCTTATTACTATTCAAAGCCAGATATAACAATGGACATGCAAATAGACAAGCCATACAGCATGTGCCTGTCCAATTTTCCAAAAAGACAGGTGGGTTTCCTATATATTCCGTATAGATAAGAAATCCCCCCCTATTGCACCAATGATCATTATTACATGTTTCTTTATATCTCTTTTATAAAAATACAGAAATGCACCAAACGCTAAAATAAATAGATATCTAAAAGCGCATAAACGGTATATACTATCCGGCATATTGATCAGTGTTTTAACCACTTCATATAATAAGTTAAGAGCAAAGCATAAGAAAATGCCTATAAGCGGATTGTTTTGTAGCAAAAGATATATTAACGGCATGAAAAAAGTGATTTGTATTAATATAGGTACATAGTATGCGCCTGGCCCTAATCCGCCTGTAATAAAAACCATAATTGAATATGGTATTGAAATTTTGTAAGAAAAGCTATAGTATATAAATAATTCAATACTGAAAATCACGAAATATGGTATAAGATAACGAAGAAGCCTTCTGAATGTATACTTTAAATCATAAATTTTTTTGAGTGTATTACATCCTTTATTATCAAATGACATTGAAAAAACATATCCGGTAATTATCATAAAAACCGGAACTGCCATTTCTATCCAAAAAGGAAACAACAATAAATCTCTTTGTTTATCACTCCAATTAAAGTGAGTAACTACAACAAATAAAATACAAATACCTTTAATTCTATCTATTTTGTAATTTCTTTGCATATATTTACCTCATATCAAATCTCACCATACTAAAAAATCGATGTTTTTTGTATATGATAGCTAACAAAAAACAACACTATATCTACCAATATCTTTACAGTAATCTCCATTTTTATAAAAGTAATTTTTATAAGTAAAGTAACAAAAATAGCACTCAAGCTCATTTGTATCACTGCCAAGATAACATATTTCATTCCAGAATAAAACATTGATTTTTTACTGTTAAATACCGTTTTATAGTTTACACCATAATTGTATACTATGGAAACTGCTCTTGCAGCAACAGTTGCAATCGCTATATAGTATAAAGGATATTCTTCTTTTAAAAGATTACAAAAAAATATAAATACTGTGAGATCTATTAAAGAAGCTGAACTTGAACTTAGAATAAATTTCAAAAATGGCCGCAATAAAATTCTGTAAATTTGAAATGAATCTACTATTGGCTTAAAATGAGTCTGATGTTTCTCTTCCGAATCATAAATCGTATCAATTGGAATTTCAATGATAGAATATTTTCCGATTGCCTCGATTAGCATTCTCATCTCATAATCAAATCTTTCTCCTTCAATTTTTAATCCTTCCTCTATAAGTTTACGAGGGATTCCCCGTAAACCAGTCTGAGTATCACTCACATGTACACCTGTTATATATGAAAAAATCTTATTAGTCAGCAGATTCCCCCCCCCGACTTTTCCATGGAATCCCCTCGATATCAAACCTACGTACACCTAAAACTAAGTAATCCGGATTCTCAAATAATGAATGTAAAACACTACCAATACTATTTGTCGTATGTTGTCCGTCAGAATCTGCCGTTATGACTCCTACTGCTTGTGGTATTTCATGAATGACGTATTCAAATGCGGTTTTTAATGCCCGTCCTTTTCCTCTGTTTACTTCATGTACTAATAATTTTCCACTATTTCTTTCAACAATCTTTTTCACTTTTGAAAAGAAAACATCATACTTCTTATCACTGCCATCATTCACAACAATAATAGGACCAATATTGCAACTATCCAAGTTTTTCAATAAATCCAATAAACGTACATCAGGTTCATAGGATGGAATAATAATAGGTATCGTATCTGTTCCGTTTTTATTATACAAATTATTGTCTCTTTCTATATCTTTGATTTATTTTTAATAGGATATACTAATAAGCTATAAAACATCATTCCAGAAAAAACAACTATTGATAAGTTTCTATACTGAAAATATGCATGTATTGCTGTCGGTTGCGCTGCAATCATATACCATAGGGCTGTACATATAATAGGAAATAAAAGTGTTATATAGTTTACACATTGATCATGTTTCAATTTGTTATATATAATGCAGAATATTAATACTATAATCATACAAAGAATTGTAATGCATGCTATTATCCTCGATAATGTATCTGGTAATGCCACTCTTATTAATGCTCTAAATGCTTTGCCAATGTCATAATATTCTATTAAATCACTTCTTTTTGTAATTCCAACCCTAGCTGCAAAAGAATGAAATCCATTAGAAAATCCATTAACACTTGTAAAAAGAGTCGCACATAACAATTTCATTATCCACATTGTTCCATAACCAATACCCCACCCCACGATTGAAAGCAATGAAAGTTTAACATTAGGCTTTTCATTCGTTTTAAGAAGGATCATAAAGATTAATGGATATCCTAGCACAACCAAAGGACTAGTATAAAAATCAAAGTACATGGTCAGCATACCAAGTAGTAAAAAAAATGGAATTTCTTTTCCTTTTTGAATAACTATTGGTATAAAAAACAATGCAAGCAAAGCCAAAATAAAACAGCAGCTATATTGTAAACTATTGCACAATACTTGTGGTTTAACAAAAATTATACTGATTGCAAATAAAACTCCAGTTCTTATGTCTATATAAGATGAAATAAAAAATGATGTAATTATAAATAATACAAAAATCACCCATGAAAGAAATCTTCTAATTTGTGAGTAATTCATAAAAACAAGCATGCTTCGAACAAGCGTTCTAAACCCCATCCAATACCTTACGTAATATCCAGTAGGATTTGTTTTATCTCTTTTTTCAATAAAATTAGAAAACTCAGCAACAGGATTTACATCAAAGTATAAAGGATTGCTAAAAATACTTTGTAACTCCGCAATACGCATTGTAGAGGACTCCATCAAAATAAGACAATCTGTAAAATTGTCCAGCATTGAGGAATCTTCTTTATCACCAATCCGAGGATATTGTCCTTCATCTTCAAAAACTGATATTGATTCTTGAATATTTTTATCAATTAACTCTTGAGGAAAAAGACAACCAATCAGCAGAAAGCATACTGCGATAGCTACTATTATAATATTTATATAAATAATCTTTCCAATAATCTGGAGCGTTTTGCTTAGATTTAGTCTCACACGCTTAATCTCCTTTTAGCAGTTCTCATCGTATAGTTGTCCTTTTTACGGTCGTATAATATCTAAAATTCTTATACTTTCTGAAATAGTATGTGCAATCCAATATTCACCTTTTAGCCCATCAATTATATCCAATCGTCTTATAAGTGCAGATATAACTGCAGATTTCACCCTACCATTTTCCATAATTAATAATTGATTATTCAGTTTCAAATAAAACAAGGAAACTCTACCTTCTACAATCTTGTAAATCGAATCATTTTTCCACTCAGTTTTTATCAATTTACTTTTTACATCTACTGAGATTGTAATATCTTTTTTTTCATCACATATCATAAAATATCTCTTTATTTCTTCTTTTAATTTATGATAGATATTGATATTGGCTATAGCTAATAAGTAATAATTATTCTCAGCAAGTAATCTATCATATCTTTCTTTGATAAAAAATATTTCTTTTTCCGGTAAATTGATGCATTTCAACCACTGAAATCCATCTACAGGGAAAATGCTATAATCCTCTACCGAAACACACGGTATTTGTATCTTTTTATCAAATAAAGCAAGCCATGCAAGTCGATGTGTACCATTTAACAATTCAACTGGATGACGCGATATAACAATATTATCAATACTTGGATCAAATCCTTTTTCTTTCAGAGACGTTAATAAATCATAAAAGCGTTCGTCTAATCGTTCTAAATCCATATTACTTAGTTTTTCAAGACCATCTAGTAACGTAATCCTCCTTTGCCAGAAAAAATACCCCCCCCCTAAAAAACTTTCAATATCTAAAATTCGTGAAATAATTATATATTGATGTGCCGTCAACAAACCATTATATGGCATTAATAAATCCAAATAATTTAAATAGCACTTTTGAATTCCTCTCTTCTTCTGAAAAATTAATTTGTTTTTCATAATATCTGCTTCCAATCTCCAAAAGTCCATTATTAATGAAATTTTTAATAACACCAGTTTTAACTTCTACTACTTCAACATAGATTTTTTCACAAAATCACACCGTTACAACTAAGGAACTTTTTCGCTATATACACATAATCATTGTGCTTCTTTTCTATACTTCGCATAAGTTCTTCCTCCTCATTTACAATATTATTACAATAAAGAGTTTGTTCGATCTTGTCTCTAAGTATATTTATGTATTCTGGATTCCCAACCTTGACGCACTGTTTACAATAATTTATCTCCCTATAAAGATCTTCAATCTGTTCATGCATTGCAAGTCCTATAATCGGAATTCTATTCGCGATTGCCATTACATTAGAATGAAATCTCATTCCGACAACAGCATCACAACCTTTGTAATATTTAAGAATCCGCTTTCCATTATCATAAAAAGAATATGGAGCGATTGTAACATCTTTTCTCATTTTTTCTGCTCCCATTCTTGATACAATTTCATACAATGTCAATAGATCCTGTGGCGTATGAAGAAAAAAACATAGTTCAGCCTTTTCTAAATATTCAGATATTATTTTTGCCATTCTGTCATTAAATTTATCAATATTTTCACTACCAGTATATATAGGATCTAGTAATTCATTTGTTACACTCAAACCAATTCTTTTTTTATAAGATTTTTTGTACTCAGGTTCCGTATCAACGGCAAAGCGAAATCCATTATCTGGAACTACATATATATGTTCCAAAATGTCCTCCCCATAGATGTTCCTTATTCGCTTATAAGATCCGTCATTTCGGATGGAAACAAACCAGTTTTCCCTTCGTCTTATATCATTTAAAAAATGAAAAAACTTATATTGAGCTTCACTTCTTTTATGTATAAAATGAACCCCCATTGCATTTACTAATACCGGAACTCTAATTTTGTCTAAAAATGTTCTAGACATATCAAGAGTTGTCCCCGTTGATGATTCATTCCAGTAAACATCAAAAAAACCTCCACCACCAAGAATCAGCAATTTCTTACTATTAATTTTCTCTATCAATGCTTCATTAAAGGCTAATTTATCAGAACCCACACAGTTTCTATAAAATCGTCTAATTTCTATTTTCTCCACACACTTTTCATCTATATTAAAACTTTTATAAAAACCATGGTGGTTAATAATATCCCCTATATTTCCGGAAAACGATGCAATATGCATAATATTCTTATTCATTTTCAATATATAACTACCTCACATCGAAAAATTCTTTTGCTGTATTCATTTTTATCCAGCTTTTTTCTAGTATTTCACATGTCTTTTTATAATAATTAATAGCGGTATTCTCTTTATAATATGGATTTTTATACATCAGCAGCGTATCTGATTCATATATCTGGCTTACTGCGTATCTCATTTCAGAAGCTATACAAGGAACATCAATCACACTTTCTCCCCGCACCCTTCCCTTTTGCCTATCTCCCACGTTAATCGTCCATACTCCAAGACTTGGAGCTTCAATGATCCCAGACGATGAATTTCCAATTAAACAAATTGAATTTTTCAGAAGGTAGTGATATGCATCCGTATGAAGATTTTCAAAATACACAGCATTACTATGATTTCTAACATAAACGGCTACCTCATTACGTATTTGATCAGAATGAGTGTCTGCATTTGATCCAATAAATATTACTTTTTTATCCTGAAAGAAATCTACCGCTTTCAATACTTCTTTCATTTGCTTTCCAGCATCAACATCCTTCAGAGTCTCCGGATGAAATAAAATAACCAAGTAGCCATTATTTGGCAGGGAAGTTATTTCTTCCGGCACATTGCTCATATCAATCTTTTTACAGTTTTCTGCGCCAAGAGCCCCCAAATTAAAAACAGTTTGGGGATCTTCCCCCATCTGAATGATCCTGTTTTTATACTCCTCAGTTGATGCAAAATGAACTCTTGCCATTTTTGTAATACTATGTCTAATAAACTCGTCATAGTTTGCATATGTAGCTTCACCACCATGAATATGCAATATAGGGATTCGATACATTGCGGCTGCTATGGAAACAGAAAGCATCTCGTATCTATCCCCCAAAACAATAAGCAAGTCATATTTATTCATTTGAAACAGTTCTCCAAATTGATCTAATGCATCGGCCATTGCCTTTATGATTCCAGCATTATTTCTTGTATCGATAGGTATCTCTATTTCCTTTCCTATTTGAAATCCATCTTCTCTGATTAGATCAACTTGATGTCCATATTCTTGACTTAGTAAAGCTCCAGTAACCAAAATTTCAAGTTCGATATGAGCATCTTGATCAAGATACTCCAGGTAATGTCTCACAATTCCATAATCTGCTCTTGATCCGGTTGCATATGCTACTCTATAAATTTTCCCCATATTTATATCCGCCATTTCAAATGTATTATCCTCTTACAATGTTCTGCTCCATAATCGCTCTAGCCATTTGCAAATCAAGTTCATCATCAATATCAATAGAATCCTTTTTATTCATTTTATATGCCAAAGCTCTGCTGCCAAAAAAATGTTTTTGTTTTAAGTATTCATTACTTTTTCCTATAAAAATAGCCCCATTAGGGGTGTATTCTTTAAATGCCTGCCGCTTATAATTTGAAAAATCCGTATCAAAATATTTTAAACTGTCATCATCATCTATGGGTTTAACTAAAACACCGGCATGATCAGCCTCTTTCACTGAAACCAGAAAGTCAAACGAATTGTATTTCTCTTCAAAACTTGAGACCGCTTCTTTTATATGAATTGAATTGCGCATCGGCGATGTAGGCTGCAGCAACATAAAATAGTCAATCCTATCATTGTATCTTCTTAACACATCTTCTAATACTACAAACGTAGATGCATTATCTGTTGCCAGCCTTTTATCCCGCATCATAACTTCTGCACCATATTTTTTTGCTATGAGAGCATATTTGTCCGAATCTGTCGAAACAATAACACTGGAAAATAGTTTACTCTCAATGGCTGCAATTATAGAATATACGATTAATGGTTTTCCGCAAAGCGGAATAATATTCTTATCTTTCAATCCTTTCGATCCTGAACGCGCAGGAATGATTGCAATTTTATTATATTTCATTTTACATATCCTCAATCAAACGAGTTTCTATATGATCCTGTAATATTTTATATCCCTTATTGGATAAATGTAATCCATCAATTGTATATCGTATATCCAATTCTCCAAATTCATCATCCATAAATTCAGTATTTATCCAATTAACAACATTTCCGAGCACTTTTTCAAGTCTGGAATTAAGCTCGTCAATTCTTCGATTATCCCTGTCTAATCTCCCATTTGTGTGCAAACAGGAAATAAAATAGATCAATGCTTTTTTATTTTTTTCTCTTATGTAAAAAATCGTTTCCTGAATGCTAAAAACAATCTCATCTATTCTTCTGTCCATTACAATATCATTTGTACCATGCATGATCACAAAAATATCTGACGAACAGTCCAGCATTCCTTTAGATAAAATATATTGCTCATATTCAAAACTAGAAATCCCTGCAATCCCACAATTCTTCACTTTATAGCCTGCGAGGTTCTCGATCTTCCAATAGTCTATCTGAGAATGTCCCACCAGGCATATAGTTTCTCCATCAATACCTGATGAAAGTATTCCCTTCTTTTCTTCAATTCTTTCCAATATAGCCTTGGTCAAATTTCTTTTTTTCTCTTCCTTTTTCTTTAATATGATTGAGAGTTCAAAATCATTTACCGTATTTATTACCAATGCCTCATCACGATTCAATTGAAATGTTGAAATCGAACTGTCTTTTATTTCCCCATTATTTATCTGATAAAATGCGAATATATTTTCAGGCCTGCTATTATACCCAGATATAAAACTTTTAAATTTGCATGGAAACAAGAAATCATATTTTGCTTCTGATATAGACGAATACATGGTTCCACTGCAAAACAATGAACACGCTTTCTTAAGTGTATTGCTTCTCAACATTACAGCCCTTCCAGACAGGACACAAATCACTGAATCGGATTTCGGAAAAACGAAGTCTGACTGCACACAGATTCCTTCTTCATTTCCCAATGACTTCTCAATTTTCATTGAATCTGTTACCACTATGATTTGATCAAATACATTGCTTTTGATTGCAGTTTCTACTACATATCTATAAACAGCTTTTCCCCAAATATTCAGATTTAGAAAATCGTTCGTAAGTGAAGTATCTATTCGGCAATCAATATAGCAAAAAGTCTCTGCCTTTTTCTTTTTTTCACTTTTATTTATTCCTCTTGCCACTTAAGCCCTCCACAGGTTATCAATTCATCAAACGCAAAATCTCTTTCGGCCCTTTTACCAAGTACGCTATACCATTCCATGGGGCTGATTCCATTCCCAGGTCTTTTACAAGTTATGTTTTCCTCTGAGAATAAATCTCCACTCTGTATTTTTGTTTTTGCTACTATAGACTTCCTGGCAACAATCTTATTTTTTCTTTCTGATTCAGAAACAATCTTTTTATCTGATCCTAACATCATTTCAATCCGTCTTACATTGCAGACAAGCTCTTTCATCTCATCCGGAGTTGCTGACGCCTTATGATCGGGACCTGGAAGGTTCTTATCTAAGGTAAAGTGTTTCTCTATCATGGATATCCCCAAAGTAGCTGCTGAAATAGCTGCCACATAGCCTATCGAGTGATCTGAAAATCCCACTTTATATTGTGGAAATTTCTTTCTTAAATCATTTATCGCGAAAAGGTTTATATCATGATCCGGAGTAGGATATTCTGTATTGCAATGAAGGATTGTAATCTGATCTCTGACTGTCCCCTTCTTTTCGAGCACCTCAATACAAGACGTTATCTCATCTATAGTCGCCATCCCTGTAGATAGGATAATCTGTTTATCCTTACATTTTATTGCTCCTATTTCCTCTATGTAAGGCAAATTTGTGATTTCACCAGACGGTATTTTCCAGATATTTTGCCCGCTTGAAAATAAAAAATCTATTGCTCCAGAATCAAACGGTGTTGAAAAAACTTCTAAATCGAGCTTTTTTGCATAATCCCGTAATCTAATAAATGCATCATTCGAAAGTTCTAGCTTCTCAGTCATTTCAAGCTGTGACTCTTTTTCACCCGTTGTAATTTTTTGGTATTCTGCCTTTGGTGCATAAACAGAAATCAAATTTTTTGCTTTAAATGTCTGGAATTTAACGGCGTCTACACCACATTTCTTTGCTTCACTGACCATTTTCCTAGCTACTGCTTCACTTCCATTATGATTGCATCCGATTTCAGCAACAATCCATATTTTCTTCATATAAGCTCTTCTCCATTATTGCAGTCCTTAATAATTCTTGCCGGAACTCCTGCAACTATTTTGTTATCCTCCACATTATCTACAACAACCGCACCTGCACCTACTGTCACCCAATTTCCAATCTTTAATTGCCCTCTTGTGACTGAACAGCTTCCTAAAAAACTTCCTGTTCCAACACACACATCACCATTAATAACTGAATTGGTCGAAATATTCGCGTGGTCAGATACATAACAACCATGCTCAATCAATGCCTTACTATTTACTATACAGTCATCACAAACTATTGATTTGCTGTTCACAATGGCCATTTTCCCGATAAAACATCCATTGCCTATTGTAGCTCTCTGCGATACTAATGCAGATTTATCTACTACATTTATTAACCGCAATCTACGCTCCTTTAATTTATCATACCATCGCTTTCTATGATAGTTATTCCCTATTGCGATAAAGTAAAAATATTGTTCGGCATTTATCAATTCCTCTATACTAGACGCCAACATAGGATATCCCAAGTGTTCGGTATTACTGCTGAATTCATCAACAAAACCTGCAACTTTATAGTTATAGTAGTCTATCGAATCAAGGACTGACTTTGCATATCCACCAGCCCCAATAATAATCAGCTTTTCCATATAATCAACTTACCGTTATTCCCAATCTTTCTCCGGTTTTCTCCTTGCTTCTATATATTGTGGTTTTAATCGCCATTGTCCGAAACCATTTTCTTCAAACAAGTCCTGACTGTAGAGTTTATCCAACGCCTTATAAAATTCTTGTATCGACATTCCTGTAAAATCACAAAAGTCTTCAACTATTTTGGGGTCGAGATTATGATCCCGATTCTCCGCTAAGTGAACAGCTTCTTCTCTGGTCAGCAAGCCATAACGCACCCATCTTGCAGCGTAATCTGTAGCATATGCATGTCCGTACTTAGGATATTTCATCCATGCATTCAGAAGATATCCCGTACTGTCAATCTGGTTGAAACTTTCGATATGATTCGTACGGTCCCACTCATGAGTTAGATCTTTAAATCCTCTTTTTTTAGCAAATTCATAATTCTTTATTCCGTTCCATTCTACGAAATAGCTTAGATAAATAGGCTCTAATTTGTCCAAAATCTCCCTTGATGGAGATTCAAGATATGCTAATTCGTCCTCAGTAACTCCAGCCTCAACCAGTTCATTCAGATTCACATCCGGCGCAACCCCGTTAAAAACTTGTTCCCTTGCCGAATATGTCTCCTCATCATTAATTCCGCCATATTCATAAGAAACGTTTTCACCATATACAAGAAGCGGAAGATTCAATGCGGAAGCATAATAAAGCGGCACCGTATATAACAATCTATCCACATACCAAAGTGGTCTCCCATACTTTTCAAACATATATCTAGAAATCACCTTTGCAGCCCGACGATTTGGTTTAAAAGAAATCATATTACAGCCAAAAGCTTCTGATATATTTTTAATATTGTGTTTTCCTGCTTCTGTCATCGTAAAAAAATCTTCTACTGTTATAAGCAGAGGATTCATATTCATCATTTCCTTCATAATATGAACCTGATAATGGCTATCCTTTCCACCAGATACAGCAATAATACAATCATATTTTCCCGGCGTTGTTCTCCGATATTTATCGCACAAAGCTTTCAGTTCTTCAAATCTAGAATCCCAGTTTACGTTCTTCTTCTTTTCGTTATTTTGGCATGCAATACACACCCCTTTTTTGTTAAATGTAATATGTGGCCTGGTATCAGGCATAATGCATTTTGTACAAAATCTCATTGATTACCCCTCCTATACCTTTGTTTAAACTTACCGACAAAACTATTTATTTGATCCAGAAAAAACGAATCTCTTAATATAATTAAGCATCCAATATAAACCGCAACTCCTATTGCAACTAAAATCATAGTCGATATCACATCAGCTTTCAATTTCATTGATACAATATTAAGTATAATCAACATTCCAAGTCCGGAAATCAGATATTTTTTTGATATACAAATCCACTCACCAACCGACAATATATCCTTACAGCAAACCCAAGATAATAGTAACATGACAACTTCTGATAATAATGTGGCCGCTGCTGCTCCTCTGGCCATAAATGCATTGATAAAAAAGTAATTTAGTATTAAATTTATGACCGCACCTGTCCATATAATAATATTAGATGTTTTTTGGCGACCATTTGGAGTTAGGTATTGATCCAGAAAACAATTTGACATAGGCTTAATAAGCAGCCACGGCGCCATTATTTTCAGCAAATCTATCACTGGTTTATATTCTTTTCCAAAGAACCAAATCACAAAAAAATCTGAAACCACAAAAATTCCTATAGAAACAGGTATTGATAGAAGTGCAATAAAATTAAAAGTTTTTTTCATCAGCCTTTTTATTTCTTTTTCTTCATTTCCAGAAAACAAGTAAGCCATTCTTGATCTCATTGTATGGTAAAATGATGAAAAAACTGAAAATACAATTGTATCAATTTTTATTGCTTGTTCATAATATCCATTATAAACTTTACTTTCTGTCAAATAGCCCAGCATCAGTTTATCCACTGTTAATAAAACAGTAGACGCAATAGTAGGCAAAAAATAAACCATTGTTTGCTGAAAATGCTTTTTTAAATGTAGTCTCTCTAATTGTTTCAAAGAAATATAATTTTTTATATATGGGATTACACTCGCGTTCCCGATAAAAATACCGCATACATTAATTAACAAATATATTACAGTATCCTTGGTACTTTTTATAAACAAAAAAATACACACTATACTTAAAAGCTTTACAGCAGTATTCTTTATCATTATATGTTTAAAGTTTTCAACACCTTCATACAGCCAGGTGACATCTATTGCATATCCGAACAGCGCTATAAACTCTACAGCATATAACGATATATATTCTTTCTGAAAAACAATAAAGCCAAAATATATAATAGCTGAAACACCAGTTGTTATCCATCTTATAGTCATGACCTCAGCAAAAAACTGACTCAATTCTTTTTTGTTTCTTCTTATTTTTGCTGCTTCAACTTGTGAGTATGTCCCAATACCAAGAACTGCAATGAGCTGGAAATACAAAAATGTAGCATTAACATAACTATAAGCCCCTATATTTTCCGCACCAAGCACTCTCGATACATAAGGTGTTGTTATAAACGGAACAATAATCTGTAATATTTGAAATCCCAATGTATACAAATAATTTTTTTTAATACTTGGTAATTTTTCATTTCTACTCATTTGTACATTCCTTAAAGAACAACTGATAATATTTTTTTATACTTCCATCAGGAATAAAATATTGTCTAACAGTTTGCACCTCATGTAATAGTTGTTCTTCATTTTTAGTATAATAATCTATAATTTCTCCTTCAAGTTGATATTTATCAGAAAAACAAAATTTATTTATTTGCGGAAAATAATCATGTATGCCTATATATCTATAGGCAGGACATCCAAAAATAAATGCATCTATATATGCAGTTGTCGACCCTGTCAATACAAAATCACATTGAGATAGAAAATCCCTCAATTGTATATTTCCAGGGCATTCACTATATTGCTGTATTTTTTTTATCCTATGCTCTGGTACATCCCCCAATGGATGTGGTCTAACTATTACACTAAATTTTTTTTCCTTGGTGAGTAAATATGCAAAATCAAGTAATTTCCTATCCTCTCCTTCCAATCTCCCGGCTCTCGCACCATTCAGCAAAATACCATATGTTTTATCCCTCTTTACCAAAGATCTTACCATAGGTGTTTCATCAATATACGATAACGGACCTAATACACAAACTTTTTTTTCGTTTAATCCTGACAAAATTGCTTCTTCTTTTGCATGCTCATTTATTGCTAAAAAATAGTCACTATGTGAATGTGCAAACTCATATCTACTAATGTGATCATATACACCATGCTGTAATGTTGCCGTTTTTATGCCACATTTATTTAGCATAAACGTAATAAGATAATCTGGAGGATGTACATCGCAAAAAGTTACACAAATTTTTGCTTTACTATTATTTTTTATTATTTTTACTGCTTCCTCTGCAATAATTAAAGCCTTAAATGTTTCAGCTATCATTCGATATTGAATTTTTTTATTAAAGTTTGTCTTCTTTAATTCCTTCCGCCAACAAAATATTAATGGAAGGTATCTTAATCTCTTAACTTGAAAAGAAATTTCCTTTTTTGGAAAGATAATACCCCTGTGTTTAATACAATTTGCAACATTTTCAAATTGATGTCGCAAATCAGCACGTCCAAAATACGAATATGTAGAAATCAGCCATATTTTTGCATCCTGATAAATATAATATTCATTTTTGTCTAATACTATAGATGTCAAGATACTTTTTAATAACTTTGTATTCCCTATTCCTTCCCGCTCAAAATAAATCGTTGCCAATAATTCCCCAATAGGAATCTCCTCAAGACCTTTCAAATTCACCTTATTTAATTCAAATATAAATTCATCATGATTCATACCTTATCCGTAACAATCTCCTTTTATATTAGACTCCAAAATCAAGGAACTACACAAAACGATTTCTTTCAATTAGATATACTTTATTAATTTCTACTTGATAATCCTCGCTGGGACGCCCACGGCCACAGTATTATCCGGAATATCTTTTGTCACAACAGAATTTGCGCCTATCACTGCATTGTCTCCAATATGCAGCTTCCTATGTCCTATTATTCTCGCCCCCATTCCTATAGTTACAAATTCTCCAATTTCTACTAAACCAACCTCAATATTAGTTTCGCTAAGTGACTTTCCTTGAATATACATATGTTCAATATCAGTAATCAATACATCCGGCATTATGCTAGAACCACGTCCAATAAAAATTCTATTAGCTGCTGTAATATGACAATTCTGCCCTATTGCAACACCATCATTGATTATTATTTCAGGATCATATGTCTCATCCAGCCATTTATCTATGGCTTCTAACCTTATTCCATTATTTATAATTACATTTTTTCCTATAGTAATATACTTCTTTCCAATGACTCTCATTGGTTTGATTACTTTACTCTTATTTCCAAAGTCTTTATATGAATTATCTATTAAAGACATGACTTGATTTATTAACTTATCACACATGTTTATGATTTTTTTCATGATTACTCAAACCTTTTGCTTGACTTTACTTATTATGTCCCCAGTATTCTCTTCTTTCAATGCCATAATTTTTTTTATCTTTGTGTCATCCCCCCAAACTGCTTTTGAATCATAAGGCCTGTCTTGAAATGAACCATATGAAAGCCTTATTTTATAGTGATTATCATTTATGAATTTTTCGACCCTATCTGCTAATTTTTCTGGATATCCAGAACAGGCATTAATAATTCCGCAATATTTATCTTGTTCAACAATAGATGCAACTTGCAAACAAAATTCCTCATAATCAATAAAGTCCCACTGATTTAATCCTTTTGTAAACGGAAAAAACTTTTTTCCTTCTTGTTCAGCTTTTACGATTTTTGAAAATATAGAACTGCCACGTGAACTATTTCCCACAATATAAAACCCTCTTATCCATTGTATCTTTTTATTTTTTTCTTTTTCAAGAATACATACTGATTGACGCAAAGCATTTTTGCTTATTCCATAGAGACTTTGTGGATTAGCTGGTGTATCATCTTTAATGGAGCCTTCAAAAAAACCAATCTCATGCATACTTCCAATAATAGCGACTCTTTCGATATCCGAATTCATTACGGATTCTATAAAGCTATAATGTTTCGAAAAGTCCTCAATATGACTAGGTGAATTGTGGACAAATCCATTTCTCCATGCCATATGCAATAATACATCCGGTTTTTCGAAAAAAGCATATGGATTCTTAACACTGAAAAGGTCTGTTGAATAGCTTTTAGCCCTTTTGTCAATCTCTTTACATTCATAATCTGTAGCTATAACCTCATGTCCATCATCAAGTATTTGTTTTACTACACCTGTACCCAGATAACCATTTGCTCCTGTCACTAATATTTTCATCTCTTTATCCTTTCCGTTAGCTAATGCATATTATAAAATTCATTACATATATATTTCTAATTCTAAGATTTCATTAAGCCACTGGCTAATAGAATATTTGTTCAATATTGGTGTCGATATTTTTTTATAATTTTTTTCAAAAAAATCGATTGGGATATCTTTCAAATTATTTTCAAAATAATATATGTTATTAGAATCATAAAAATCTGCCCGTAAAACAGATCTATTATTTGTAATTAGCTTACATCCATTCCCCAGGCATTCAATGGTACGCATAGTCAATCCACTTTGTGTATTAGAAGCAAGATCTATTACGGCAAATGAGTTATTGTATACCTCATATGTTTTTTCCAATGATAATGGCAAAAAATTTATTTTTGCTGACTTTTTTCCAGATTGTTCTTTTTGCAATCTATTTTTTATAAAATAAGACATAGGAGCGTATAAGTAATCATGAATTTTTATATTCTTATCATATGCGTATTCTTTTAATTCATTTACAAAACGGATTCTTTCAGGATATGCTGTACAAATAATAGATATATCAAAAATAGGGATGTGCGTACCAACTAAATCTTCAATATAAAACAAAGGCCTGTATTTCCATCCATTATCAACTGAATCTTTATAATCAAAAGTATATATATAATCAAATAAGGCATAATAGCCAAGTACATTAGGGCAGTTTTGTATACTGTCCCAAAGATAAAGAACTGATTTTGCATTTTGATATTTTTTCAGTACTTTAACTATGAAATCCCTTTTCATAGAAGCTTCAGCTATCATAAACACAATATCATAGTCTTTTTCTTTAATTTTACTTTCAAAGCTTCTTACATAATATTCGGATGTTATATATAAAGGCATCATTTTTAGAAATCTATATCTATAATCATATTTTATTAGATTTGTATAGAATACATCTATATTTAATTCTTTTTTTTCCAATTCACTTAATATATACTTTTCATACCCATAGAACTGCGGCATCAAAAGAAGTATTTTTTTATCTTTTAATTTTTTACCCATGAATGTCCCTTTATTACTATTTTTTTATAGTGCTTTTTATCTTCATGACACATCACAAAATATTTTTGTGAATCCTTGCTGAGAATACAAATAATCGCTAGTACACAATACAAAAATGTAATTGAATGACCGCTTAAAGCAAGTGCATTTAAGGAAAATGGTAAAAGCACAATCAATGCCTGCCCTTTTGATTTTTTTATAATATGCACCCATAGAAAAAGTAACGCAACAAGTCCTATAATTCCAGCTTCAACCAAAAAAACAATAAAAATGCTGTGAGCACCAATATTCATATAGTATTTTGCGTTTCCAAATCCAACACCAATGATTTGATTAAATATAGAAGCTGATTTAAAATACTTTCCTGTATAATAAAATAGTGCGTATCTGGCCATCAAACTATCATCTTGTATAATCATTTTTAAAAACCAAATCCCAGCTGTTCCGCCTAAAAGAATCAATAATACAATTTTATTTATTTTGGATATATCCATACCAAATATAATCCAAAACAGAATTATGGTAACAATAGATGCTTTCGATAAGGTTAACAGGCATAGCACAAAAAGTATTATCAAATGTATTCTATATTTTTCTTCAAAATATTTTCTTAAATAGATACAATAAAAGAATAATACCACAATATATATACCCACAAAATTAGAATCCTGATACATAATACTTGAAATTTTATATCTATAAATATATGCTCCACGAGAAATATTTTCAACCAAATCTACTGGATGAAGCCATCTATATATCGCCTCAACCATTAAGATAATTATAGATGCATTTATAAATATGCGGGATATCCTGCTTATCTTTTTATAGTTCAAATGCTCAATAGTTCTAAATGTAACAATATAATAAGCCAATGCCAGAAGTACGTTTATTACAGGTTTTGTATAATTACTTAATATTAAATATTGTGTTATTATAATATATCCTATAAACACATATATTGGTAACAATTCTAATTTTAACTTAAGTTTCTTATTTGACATTGCTTTTGGATATAGCAAAAAAACCCCTAAAAGAAAGGCAATGTATATTGGGTCTATTTTCATACCATATAGATAAAATCCCGAGAAAACAATAATCAATAATGCTGAAAGATACAATTCTATTATTCTCCTGACTTTTTATTACATTTATCTTCCTATTTCTATATATTCGATAAAAATCAAAATCCTCAATATTACCGCTTCCAAAATATGTTTACGGTAATATTGAGAATATATCATTGCTAGCAGTACATTTTTCGATAACTCAATCTTATTGTCCCGATTGCGTAATGCTTTTTCCATGACCTCTCCCGCTTTTATATAGTTGATCGCTTCTTTATCGGTACATTTTATTGCCTGTTGATACCCCTCATATATATACAAATCTCTTTCCGCTTTACACTCTTTTTTGTATAATTCTTTTACAAAACACTTTGCTTTCGCTTGTCTTATTCCGTTAGATGATTGAGTATTTCCCATTCTTGTTCTCACAGAATATAATGATTCATCTACATTTGCAAAACGAAATCCCAACCTCATTCCACGTAGTAAAAAATCATAATCTTCCGCAAAGGGTATCTCTCTATACCCCTTTAATTTCTCATAAACATTTTTTCTCGCTAACCATA
Source organism: Schaedlerella arabinosiphila (assembly GCF_003885045.1). Taxonomy (GTDB): domain Bacteria; phylum Bacillota; class Clostridia; order Lachnospirales; family Lachnospiraceae; genus Schaedlerella; species Schaedlerella arabinosiphila. The sequence goes on from NZ_RHJS01000002.1 coordinate 3,013,784, forward strand.
TATGTAAAATACAACACATGGTTTTCAAACCAGGTTTTATATATTTCCATGTTCGTGGGAAAGATTTATTGGAAATCACATTTCCTTTTTCATCTATATTTAAAACTTGACTTCCAACAAGAGCACAATTTTCATGCTGATCAAGATACCTTTTCAATATTTCTAATCTATTTACATCACAAAGATCATCACCATCCATCCTTGCAATATATTTCCCTGTAACATAATTAAGAGCTTTATTTAATGTTTTACATATTTTTTGGTTACTCTCGTTTCGATAAAGTTTTATCCGTTTATCTATTTTTGATAATCTTTTTAAAATTGTATATGTACCATCGGTTGAGGCATCATCTACAATCACTAATTCTATATTTTTATAGGATTGATTTAAAATACATTTAACTGATTCTTCTACATATTTTTCCACATTGTATGTAGGCATGATGACAGAAATCAATTCCATTATAACTCCTTATTAAGAACATCAAAGTAATATCTAATATGTTCATTCGTCATGTTCGCAAGTGAAAAAAACTTTTCATATAATCTGTAAGATGCTTCTGAATAAACTTCTAATTTCCTAATTATCTTGTTATAAGCTGTTTTTAGCGACAAAATATTACCTGCTTCAAAATATGCCACGTCATTTTCATCAAAATAATCCTTATATATATCTAATTGAGAGCATATAACAGGTTTCCGCTTTGACATTGCTTCCAACAGAGCAAGTCCAAATCCTTCTGAATAAGAGACATGAGCATAAATATCCATGTATTGATAATAGTTATAGGACTCATCTCTATAGCCTGGAAAGAATACTCTGTCAGTAACACCCATTTCATCCGCTAGCTTACACAAGCTCCCCAATTCCGGGCCTTCACCTATAATAACCGCTGCACAGTCCTTTTCTACTTGTAACAGCTTAATTATTTGATGAAATCCTTTTCTTTTATTTAGGAGTCCTACTGAACCAATTATTGTATATCCTTTCTTTTTAAATTCATCTAATTTTTTTGTATCCTCTTTATTGATATCCTTATATTCATGTTCTATAATTCCATATGGAATTACCTTATAATTTTTATGCCCTATATAATTTTCGTAATAATCCTGCATTTGTTTAGATGATACAATTACATTTTTAGCCTTTGCAAGTGCTTTTTCCCAGAAAAAAAGAATAATCCATGCCTTAAACCGCGATTTTTCCATTTTTAATGCCTTGTCGTTATAACTATGCATAGATGTTACCCAAATTGTTTTCTTACTAAATAACGATGCATAGATATCTGGAACCCCCATGGTAGAATGTATAATGTCAAAATCGGAAAAGTCCCATGCTTTATAGCAAGATATTTTTGTACATTTTACACCCATATCATATTCTACTCTCCCCTTAAAGTAAAATATCTCTACATTTTTTACACGTTCTTTTAAGCCCATAAGTAGATAATGTGTAAATATAACCGGCCCTCTACTAATTACCGATGGCAGCAGAAAAGCGATTCTTAATTTTTTTTCTTCCATCCTCAGATTCCTTATCTCCATTTCATAAATCTCAGAACTTTTTTCAGCTAAATCTCATAATTCATAATGCGGATACTGTTCCCTATGCTTCCGCATCCATTCCCCAAGCTCTCTGACCTGCTCCTCATATCCCGGAATCTTATAACTAAACCGCTCAAAATTCGTTCGTTTGAGACTTTTATCAATCCTAAAATTCTCCTCCGGCGTGATTTCAATCGGCTCTTTTCTCAGATATTGATTAAAAAGGATCAGCATATCATACTTGCTGATGCACTTCTCCGGAACCATATTATAAAGGCCATGCACATGTTGTATTGCAGCATTCTCTATAGTTTTTGCAAGCTGAAGAGTCGTCTGTCCGGTCCACATGGCATTCTTATAGCCTTTCACCCTGTCCCTTTGCTGCATAAACCAATTGACCAATCCGATACCATCTTTTTTCAGGTCCGGCCCAACGATCGAATTTCGAAATGTAATATCCTTTTTATTGACCAATTCCCCTAATGCTTTGGAACGGTCATAGAATAATTCTCCATCCGGCAGGTCTGACTCCGTATAGCTGCCCCTGCTCCCGCTGAATACACAATCCGTACTGATGTGAATGATCTGCGTAGAGGTATGGGCCGTAATCCCGGCTAAAAACTGAGGGAAATAGGAATTTAAAAATACAGCCGCTTCATGGTTATTCTCCGCAAATTTATTGAGCAGTCCGATACAATTTACAGCAGCATCATACTGCCCGTCCTCTATCACCTTCCGAACTGTTTTCAGCTCTCTGACATCCCCGACAAGCGTCCTGACAAACCTGGATTCTTCTCTTGCAAATCCGTCAACCTCATAACCCTGTTCTTTCAAATAAAGGCTGATCGTATGTCCGGCCATGCCATTACAACCTAAAATCAAAAACTTCATATCAACTTCCCCATAAATCGCTGCTGATTACACGCCTGCTGCCCTTCTGCTCCCGTTTTCAATCTTCCCCAGCTCTGCTTTCACAAAATCTGTTGTCAGAAGCTTCCGAACCGTCCCTTCCACATCCAGCCGGTTCGTATTATGGCTTGTATATGGTTCGTTCTCTTCCTGATGGACTTGTCCGTCTATAAAATATTTATCATAGTTCAAATCCCGGTTGTCTGCAGAAATACGATAGTATTTTCCCATATCTTCTGCCCGCGCCCGCTCCTCCACTGTCATCAGCGTTTCAAATAACTTCTCGCCATGGCGTGTACCAATCACTTTCGTACCGCTGTCACCGAAAAGCCTCTGTACTGCCTTTGCAAGAATCCCGATCGTGCTGGCGTCTGCTTTCTGTATGAAAAGATCTCCCGGATTTGCGTGCTCGAATGCAAACTGCACCAGATCCACTGCCTCATCCAGATTCATAAGAAATCTGGTCATATTCGGATTGGTGATTGTAACCGGCCGGCCGCTCCTGATCTGATCCACAAAAAGAGGAATCACCGATCCTCTGCTGCACATTACATTTCCATACCGCGTACAGCAAATCACCGTATCCCCGCGTTCGGCTGCGACTCTGGCATTTGCAGATATGACATGCTCCATCATTGCTTTACTGATTCCCATTGCATTGATCGGATAGGCTGCCTTATCCGTGCTCAGGCACACCACCTTTTTCACTCCAACTTCAATTGCCGCATGGAGCATGTGATCTGTGCCTTCTACATTTGTCCTCACGGCTTCCATGGGAAAAAATTCACAGCTCGGTACCTGCTTTAACGCTGCCGCATGAAAGATGTAATCCACACCGGGCATCGCATCACGCAGCGCCTGCTGGCTCCTCACATCCCCAATATAAAATTTTACTTTTTTATAATATTCAGGATAGTCTCTCTGCAGCTCATGTCTCATATCATCCTGTTTTTTCTCATCCCGGGAAAAAATGCGGATCTCTCCGATATCCGTAGTCAGAAAATGCTTCAGGACCGTGTGTCCAAAAGATCCTGTACCGCCGGTGATCAATAATGTTGCTCCATGCAATGCTGACATTGTTATGCTCCTATTTTAAATATTTCATCCAGGCGTCCTAATAAACGCTCTTTGTTAAAATGTGTCTCCGAATAATGAAGTGCATTAGACGCAAGCTCATTGCGCCGATCTGTGCTCAGCTCCATAAATGATTTTATGTTGTCAACAAACCCACACACATCTTCCGCATCACTGCAAAGTCCTGCATCTGCCTCCCGGATGATCTCCTGCACCTCTCCATCCGCAGATACCAGAATTGGTTTTCCGCATGCCATACAAGACTGCGTTTTAGCCGGAATTGTGATTGAGAATACATCGCTTTTGGACAGTGTAATCAGGAGTGCGTCCGCCCATGCAAGATACTTTGGAATCTCTTCTGCCGGTTTTCTCGGGATCAAATTGAAGGAATCCTCCAGATTGTTTGCCTTGATACTCTCCTGAAGTTTGGGCAGATAACGGCCGTCACCTATGATGTGAAAACACACCCGCCTGTTTTCTGATTTTAATATTTTCGCCGCTTCCACTAAAATACCGAGTCCCTGCGCGTATCCGACACTTCCTGCAAATACCAGGTTCAGTACTTCATCCTTTGGCTTTTCCAAAGAGTCCTCTTTTTTTACAGGCCTGTAAAAATCTTCCGCATATTGAGGCCAAAATTCTATCCGTGCTTTGCTGATTCCCCTTTGGCTGATCGGTTCTATAAAGCTTTGCGAACACGTAAAGATTCTGTCACAATTCTTATATACATAATCCACCATCTTCTGAATCGGATAGATCACAGCCTTACTGTGAATGCCTGTAACTGATTCCACGTTCTCCGGCCAAAGGTCTGTTACATATAAATAATGCGGAACATGATATTTTTTCTTATACCAGCAGCCAATCAATGCCTGAGTCATCGGAGAAACTTCGAATGTAAATACAAGGTCTGCACGGATATCTGTCATTGCCTTCCATATAAATCCGGATACAGCAAATGACAGATAATTAGCAACCATGCCAACACTGCTGTTTCCCCTTGGAATCAACGGTATACGGATTATTTCCATCCCATTCCACCGCTCTTTTCTTCGGCTGCGATAACCGTAGCCTTCAAAAAACTTCCCCATCGGATAATTAGGTATGCCTGTAAGTACAGTAACTTTGTATCCCCGCTTTACCCATTCTGATGCCATATCATTGATCCGAAAAGTTTCCGGATAAAAATATTGGGATATCACAAGGATGTGAGTCTTCCTAGGAATCTGACTCTTTCGTTCCATATCAGCATCTTGATCATATATGTTGTGCCCTTCTGTGCGTTTTACTGACTCTTTGAGGTCAAATAAACGATATTCCAGTCCGTTGTAGATGCTTAATTTCTGGCTGTATACACAATCCCCAAACGCTTTATCCGTAAGCCTCCCTATTTTTCCAGGAAAATGAGCAAGAACTCTAACCGCAGGGTTGAAGTATTTCGTCATCCAGATCCGCTTCCCAACAGCATGATTTATTTCTCTGACAAGGGATGCTGTACTGCTGTATTCCCTGTTCTGCGGAAAATAGATTCCGCCCTCCCCGGAAATCATCAAGAGACTGAGAAATTCGCACAAAATATCGATATGAAGCATGGATCTCCGATGATTTATGTCAGGAAAAACCGGCAGCTTTTTTGCCAGTTTGGCAAGCATTTTATAATTCCCCTTACTTCCTCTCCCATATATCATCGGTGGCCGAAGTACCGCCACACGGAACTCTTTATCCTGCAGCCTGCGCACCAGCTTATCCGCCTGCCATTTGCTGTCTCCATAAAAATTTGCCGGAGCAGGAAGTGTGTGCTCGTCTATCACCTTCTGTTTCCCAATGGAAGCCGCTTCTCCATAGATGATCATAGAGGACATAAAAACAAACTGAGAAACACCTTCTGCCTTTGCTTTCCGGGCGGTCTCGACTGCCAGATCCGTATTGACCGCATAATATCTGGCTTTCGTTTCCTCATCTACATGTCCCACATCCGCATGGGCAATTCCTGCCACATGGAACACACAGTCATAGTCTCCAAAATCCTTTTCCCTCCAGGTACCGTCAATCATATCTACAGTATCTATGATGAAATTTTCACTGTAATGCTCTCTCGCATATGTCTCAAAAGATTGTCCGATATAACTGTTTGCTCCTGTGATCAAAACACGTTTGGAATGAGCTGCATTTGTATCTATCTCAAACTTTTTCTTATAAGCATAGTCTTCAAATCCTGCATCCGCAGCTTCAACCGCTTCCATTCTGTATGCTGTCCTATGATCTGCTTCGGTTTTTTTTGATCTGACGCCGTTTCGCCTGGATACTTTTCTCTTATGTATCTCCCCGGTTCCGCCTTCCACAACTCCGTCTCCACCGGCAACCGAAAGAACTGTTCCAAACAGACATTTCACATCAAAAAACAGGGCCTTCCTTCCGCCCTGCCGCAACTGTCTCACATATTCCCCATCCAGCTTCGCCTTTTCCGGTATTTCCAGTTCATCCCTGCCATTGATCTGCGCCCATCCGGTCAGGCCCGGTGTCACGCTGTTTGCGGAATACTTGTCACGCTCCTTTACCAGATCCTCCTGATTCCACAATGCCGGTCTTGGACCGATTATGCTCATTCTCCCCCGAAATATATCCCAGATCTGGGGAAGCTCATCCAGGCTGGTCTTCCGAAGCACGCGCCCCACCCGTGTGATATACTGTTCCGGGTCGCTCAACTGGTGCGTCGGCACATCGTGGGGCGTATCCATCTTCATGCTGCGGTATTTATGCAGCATAAAAAAATGCTTGTCCTTCCCCACTCTCTTCTGCGTGAAAAAGACAGGCCCTGGATCGTCCAGATAGACTGCAAGGCTGAGCAGCCCGTAGAGCGGCGACAAAACCACCAGCCCGCCGAAGCTGAGCAGCTTATCCACCGCCGGCTTCACCTTTCCCTCATAAACCGTCTCCGGCCGTTTCTCGGCTTCGCCCGGCTTTATATAAGGATTTCCGGCGTCAATATTCTCCGGTTCTGTCCTCTTCTTTGCCGCAGCATTCATCACGCCGTACGCCCCTGCCAGAACAACCCCTGCCAATATGAAATTTCTGCCATTTAGTTTTCTGTCGCCCATAGCCTCCCGTATCTGTCCCCAATCATTCAAAGCAGATGTACGCTTCATTTGCTGCAGATGCAGCCTTTACAGCGCTGTTTCTGCAGTGAATCCTTTCTGCTTTTCCAATCTGCCCCTGTTACTGCCTTAAACAACAAAAAATTTTGCTTGCGAAACTCGCGCCTGCGGCGGTCGCATTGCGACATCTACCTCATACGCCGCAGTGCGCATCCCCCGAGGGTTTAGATCGCGCACCACAATCCCCGATCCATCTCCCGCCTGTTATAGCAGGAAACCACAATATCAATCACCCGCTCCTGCTCTTCCTCCGTCATCCGGACATCCGACGGCAGGCAAAGCCCGTTCCGGAAAATATCCCCACTCTCATTGCTCCGGACCCAAAAAGCATCCTGCTTTGTTTTTTCATACTCCCTCCTGCTGCCGTCCAGTGTAATCTGGTCGCAATTCCGAAAAATCGGCTGCATATGCATGGGCTTCCAGAGCGGCCTTCCCTGGATACCAAATGCCTCCAGCGCATCCAATATCTCCATCGGGGCCGCCGTACCATGCTGGGATTGATATTCATATTCCCGCTCCGAGCGGGTTTCCTTAAAAATGATGCTGCTCTCCACCGTCATGCACGACATCCGGTAATTCGGTTTCGTGCCTTTTCCTATGGGATTCAAAAGCATCATATCCTCCGAAAAATGTTCCTCGTACCGTTCATATATCGCTTTTTTCTTTGCGATATGCGCATCCAGATGTTTCATTTGTCCGTGGATGATTCCCGCAGCCGCGTCCCCCAACGGAGCGCCGTATATCCACCTGCTATCCCGGCATCCGAACGCACTTGAAAACGACTGTGTTTCCAGTCTCCGCGCCTTTCGATCCTCCCAGGAATCATTGGTCAGAAGCATACCGCCTCCGGTTCCTGTCATGAGCTGGCCATTGCCGAAACTCAGCACACCGTAGTTACCAAAGCTGCCTGTCTGTTTTCCGTCAATGACAGCGCCGAAGCTCTCACACGCGTCCTCGATCAGCAGGGCGCCGTGTTTTTCACAGATTTCTTTCACCCTCCTGACCTGTCCCGGAAAACCGTAAATGTGCGCCATGATGACAAGCTTCACATCCGGATACCTGTCAAAGGCAAGCTCCAGGGCTTCAGGGTCCATCCCCCAATCCCAGGGCGATGCGTCAATAAAAATCGGCTCGCCCCCTTCGTAAAGCACCGGATTCACCATCGCCGAAGAGGTCAGATCCGAACAGAACACCCGTCTGCCGGACAGCGCACCGCCTTTTCCATATACACGGCTTCCAAAAATGTCATTTCCGCATCCGACGCCGCAATCCCCGCTGCCGTAGATTTTTTCCGCTGCCAGTCTGACGGCCATATGCAGCGCCGCTGTACCGGAAGAAAATGCTGCGCCGTGCTTTACCCCGATCAACCGGGCCGTCTCTTCCTCCAGGGCCTCCGTATGTTCACCGGCCGCCCCGGGTTCCAGCGCCTTGCTGACATACTCCAGCGCTTCGCCGTACAGGATCGGTGCCGCCGGCTCCGCTCTTCTGTTATGAAATTGTTTGATTCCTCTGAACCTTGGCTCCTCCCTGATGGATTTCGCCGCAGCTTCCGTCAGCACTTCCGACACCCTTTTCCTTTCATTTCCATAAGTCTGCAGAGGATGGGACAGATTGTTTCACGCCCGCACCTCTGGGAATATTTTTTTCAAATGCTTCCGCCCCTCCCGGCTTTCCGCCGCGAAAGGCAGGCTTCGCCATACAGAGTTCATTCCTGCCCTCTGTCTTTGGCGCGTTATATCCGCTTTTTCCTGCGTGGTGACCCCATCATCCTCCGCATTCCAAAGTTTCCTGAGTTTCTATCCTTCCATCTTGCCGTCCGGCTGATCTGAAACCTTTTTCAGAATCCCGACTCCCATCTTGACCATCACCTTGCGCCCCAGAAGCATGACTTCAATCCCGGCAATCCTCTGGTGGCGGTCCACCCATTTGACCCTTCCTTCCATGCCTTTCATGGGGCCGTCGGTCACGACCAGCTTATCATTCACCGTGTATCCTTCCGAATAGCGTATGACATGCTCCGCCCCGCCGAGCCTTTCCAAAAGCTCCTGCTCATCCGGGTAAATCGGTGCGATCCGGTCGTCTACTCCCAGCATCTTCGCCATCTCCCCGACGTTTCGGAGTCTGATGCGGAATCCGTCCGTGTCCCCGGTCTCGGCAATGATATATTTCTGGAAGGCAACCTCGGTTTTTTTCTTCCATTCCCCGCGTTCCTTGACCATCCGTTCGGAAAGGATCGTAAATATGTCCTCACCGGGAAGGAGCAGATTCCGTTCACGGCACTTTTCAACCACGGCAAGCTCGCGCTTTGCCTGTACCTGTATCGCATACCACACAGCTTTCCATTCCTTTCGTTCCCCATCCTGTATCGGACAGTCGATGTTTCTTAAGGGCAGTTCCTCATATGCCGGCCTGATTCACCATTTTGCCGATCTCCTCGCCGTCAAACCGAAATCCCAGCCTCAGGGGCTCTTTTCCACCGATAAAGTCCCCGCCGATGACCGCAAACCTGCGGTGGTAATTCACGTAAACCACTTTGTCGGCAACCTTCACAAGGGGCCCGGAAAGGTACTCGTTTTTCTTCTTCCCATTTCCGGCATCCACGGACGTCCTTGCCGTGGAAAGCCCGATCTCGCCTTTCTCATCCACGATCAGGCGAAACAACGCCTCTTCCTCCCCGTCTAAGGTGGAGACAGACCAGTTGTCGCTGAACAGCAGCCTCTTCGGCGTTTTTTTCAGAATGTCATGCACCGCTTCCGGCTTGTCGGTTTCGATAAATACATAGCCCGGAAGGTATTTTCTCACCACATCCCTCAACATGCCCTGACTTTTCTGTGCCTTGTGCTGCACCAAATGGAAGCAGCGGGTATAGGATGACGCCGGAAGCAGCGCCTTGATAAAATCTTCTGTTTTTTCCTCTCTGTCATCCCCTGCATAAACCACACACCACATCTGACATCATCTCCTGATCAGCTTATTTTTTTCGTAGAATTTATATATTCTACGAAAGTTCCGATGGAAACCCGCAGGATCGTTGGACCTGAAAATCCGATCAGTCAATGTTTCAGCCAATCAGCTTATAAATCAGCGAATCCGAAAATCGCATTTTCCACGGAAACAAAAAAATCCGGCAGAAGATGTGAAAATTCCGTGAATTTTTCTACCGGATTCTATGTATTTGGATACTCATGAACAATTTTTCCACCTGTACGGTTGCAATCCGAAGTCACATTTTTATGCAATTTATTGCAATAAAAGTGCGACTTCGGATTAGCACCGTACAGGTGGCAATTTTTTGTTTCGCGGGAATCCATCTTTTTTATGATTGGGTTCTGCCGCTGATCAATACGGAAAGCTTGTCCATATGCTTCTGTTTCAGATCCATGGTGGGATGGACATATCGGTCCATCGTAATCTTCACGCTTGCGTGGCCGAGAATTTCACTCAAGGATTTTACATCAAATCCCAGTTCAATACATCTGGTGGCAAATGTGTGGCGCAGCGCATGGAAATTAGCGTCCGCGATTCCGCAGGCGTCTACAATCGCTTTGAAACGGTTTTCCATCGTCCGCGGTTCCACGTAGACATTCCTGCGCCCTGTGAGAAAATAGGTATCTTTCGGTTCCTCCATTTCCTTCAAAAGCCGCAGGATGTCGGAGGGGAGCGGAATCTCCCGCACGGAGCAGGCGCTTTTCGGCAGCGTCACAATGACCCGCGTCCTGCGCTCGGGGTCGTCCGGCGTCTGAATCCGCGTCATGGTCGCATGGATATCCAGCTTTCTGTTTTCCAGGGAAATATCCTCCCATTTGAGGGCGCAGAGCTCGCCGAGCCGGATTCCGGTATAAAGGCAGAGCATAATGCCCAGCCTGTCGCTGCCCAGATCGGAGAGCAGGCATTCCTCCAGTATGTGCTGTTCCCTGACACTGAACACACGCAGCGGCTTCTTCTGGTCTTTCAGCGGAAATGTATCGAGATCCGCGGCCTGGACATGCCTGGAATCCCGCGCATACCTCAGCACGGCTTTGAGTACGCAGATGATCCCCCTGACGCCCCTGGGAGACAGCCCCTTTCCATGTATTCCCCCCGATGTAAGCAGCCCTGTAAGATATGCAGAAAATTCTTCCTTGGTGATCTCCGCAACGCATTTGCCGCCAAATTCCGGGAGCAGGTACCGGTTCAGGATGTTGCGGTATTTGGCCATGCTGCTCTCCTTTAAAAATGGCTCCCGCTCCTTAAGCCATTCCCGGGATACCGTGGAAAACAGAAGCCCGCCTTCCAGAAGAAACGGATTTTTCCTGCTTTCCTCATATGACACAGCCGCCGCATCCCGCCTTTTCAGCGCTTCCTCATAGGTTGCTCCGGAAACATAGCCGTATCTGAGCCTGCCGTCGGCCCCCCTGCCTTTGATGTACCGCCCCTCCCATTTTCCGGTGTTCCGCAGATAGATGTTGTTTCCTTTTCTCGCCATGAAATTTCCTCCTTTGTATGATTCCTTTTCCATATTTAATAATATATATTGCGTTGGAAAACCAGACAAAATTTGGATATTGACAAGCTTGTGAATTTGGTGTAGACTACAGACTGTATTTACATGCAAATAGTTCTGTTTCGTAGAATATATAAACTCCACGAAAACGAGGCCGTTTCCTTTGACAGGGATGCGGCCTTTTTTATTTTTAATACTTGACAATATAGGATCCCGTTTTAAACACTTTGAATTAATAGAAGAAGGCGAAACCATTGAAAACACGAGGTTTTGCCTTCTTTTTGGTGTTTTGAAAATGTTGTATGGAAATCCTAGCTTGAAATTTTTTTTATTCTTTTATTTAGCTCTTTTGGCTGATAGTATTTTTTATCCAGACCAAGCTCATAAATGCTATTTAGTGCAGTGCACAGCTTTGACCCCGTATAGGTCGACATATAGTACATATCCTGGACATTTACAACATTCATATTTTTCAGCATCTCAATGATATTATCAATGGTAAAATGCATTCTTTCCGCAGGATCATTGTGGTCAATACCACACCTGCGGTCATAATCTTTACAGTAATCTTCAAGCTGCTTTTCCATCAGCCGGTAGATCAGCAGTGCTGTGTAGCATATCATAAAATGAGCGGTGATATGTTCTTTGGTATGATGATATACAGGACGGCCGGAAAAATTTGTCTTCATAATCCGAAAACAGTCTTCTATTTTATACCGTTTTGAAGATATCTCAAGAATCTGGGCGGCATCATCATCCAGACTGGTAGCAACCGCATAGTAACCATCGTATTTTTCTTCTTCCCTGATCCGTTCTTCATTAATCTCGTAAATATCCTTCACGCTCCCATCCGATACCCTTTTGATAAATCTTGTCACATCATTTGGGCCTTTTTTATATGTTTCAGGGTCCAAATCCTTTAGCAGGCGCTTGGCTCGTTCAACCTGCCGGTTGCGGATATAGCGCTGATATTCCATGGTTTTTCTGGAAAACGTGATGATAATCTTTTGTTTGAGCATCCCTTTGGCTTTTACCTGTCTCTTTTTTCCATTTTTACATATTTTTTCTTCATAGAAACCCAGGTCTTCCAGACGGTCAGCATTTATTATTTTGTATGCCTTGTCCTGATAAAGACGATAATTTTCTTTTTTATGATGGTCAAAGCTTTTCATGCTATCAATCGTAACCGGATCATCGGAAGAAAGAAGCCGGTAGTCGCAATCGTTAAAAACAGCTTCCTGCAGAGTGCCTGCCATTTTTTTGATTGACTGGGTCACAATAAAAGCCCGCCCACCCATGGAATTAAAACGTCTGATATTGAGTGACCCCAGCCCTGCATCTGCACAATAAATAAACGTCTTCCCTTTAAACATTTTTGTCAGTTCTTTTTCCAAGGGGATGGCAAGTGTCTGTTCATTATCTGACCCCGGGGCAAGACACATGGAAAGAGGAATCCCGTCCGCGTCCATGAAGAGTCCCATCTCTACCAATGGTGCGGGCTGATGCTGTTTGGAAGGGCCGTATTTACGGAAGCCTTTTATAAATTCCCCGGTCACTTCATCAACATAATCATCATCAGGCGACTCAACTTCAAAATAAAAATTTGTGCAGTCAAAGTAACATACGGAAGTATTACGCCTGACAATCCTGCAGCTATATTGGAAAAGGTTCTGGAGATATCCGGTATAGTTTTCAGCCAGAAGATCCAGTGTCCGGTGGATATGCTGGTACCCAATTTCCGGCTGCTCATAATAACGGCCCAGATGGCGGAGCGTAGCAAACTTGGATTCTGGTTCCAGTATTCTTGCGCAGGTCAGAAACCGGTTCACAAGGTTGGGGTCGAAGGTGATCCGGGAATCAGCGGATACTTTTTTGAGGAAGCTGCCAATTGCAAGGTTATGATAAACGGACTGCAGGAAAAAGTAGCCGATATTGCGGCTGGTGTCCGATGAAATAAGGTCATTTGATGCTTTGATCTTTTCGTCAAAGTCGATTGTCACCTCCATAGAGACCTTACTGTTTTTCATCTGCTCGTTATATTCGGCAACTTTTTGCTTGGCATAAGCAAGGGGATCATCAGTGATCTTAAGAAGATCCAAGTGTTTACCGATCACAGCTACATTTCTGGTAGAAGTCTTTTTGCCATTGCGGAATCCTTGCTGGATAAAATAAGTTGGGTTTTTTGATTTTCTGTCATAATTCAATTTCATAATACCATTATAACACAATATACAACTCCGTACAACATATAATTTTATAAAATTTGACATAAAAAAAGCCGCATTTTTGCGGTTTATGGCGTTTTTTGCGGTTCAAAAGTGTTTAAAACCCGGCCGTTTCCTTTGACAGGGATGCGGCCTTTTTTATTTTTAATACTTGACAATATAGGATAAAACACATATAGTGAATCATAGAAAGAAATATATACTAAGGAGGCCGGACATGATCCGTTTTGAGGTAGAATTTTACGAAAAGCCGGATGGAACTTTTCCGGCAGAGGAATTTATCTTATCGCAAGACAAAAAAATGAGAGCTAAGCTGTATCGTTTGATCGAACTTTTAGAAGAATATGGCTATGAATTAAGGGAGCCCTATTCAAAAATGCTGGATGATGGAATCTTCGAGTTACGTGCGAAACAAGGTTCGGATATATCCCGTGTTTTATATTTTTTCGTAGTTGGCAGCAAGGTTGTTTTAACGAATGGTTTTGTAAAGAAAACGCAAAAAACACCGGCAAATCAAATTGACCTTGCTAAGAAATACCGATTAGCATATGAACAAAAAAGGGAGGCATGATTCGTATGGGAAAAAGTTTTAGAGAATCTTTGAATGGACAGCTCCAAGATCCTGAGTTCAAAAAAGAGTGGGATGCTTTGGAGCCTGAATTTCAAGTGATCCGCGCTATGATTGATGCGCGGCGCCAAAAGCAGCTTACGCAGAAAGAGCTTGCAGAGATTACGGGAATTGCCCAGGCCGATATTAGCCGAATGGAAAATGGAAATGCAAATCCCTCTCTGCAAACCTTGAAAAGATTAGCTGCCGGACTTGGGATGGCACTGAAAGTGGAGTTTGTTCCTGTACCGACTAAAAGTAGATAATACCAGAGCCAGACTGCCGCAGAGCAAGCTGCCGCAGTCTGGCTTTTCCTGTTTCGACCAAATCTAAATATCCGAGTCCTTCAGAAATATTCCCTCAAAAGCCACGCCGGCGTGCAGCTCCAGGCATGGCAGAAGCTGTTCACCTGCGTATTTCCGTAAGGCGACGCGTTAGGGTCCTTCGGGTCGAATGCCTCCCAGAAGGTATCCGCCCCCAGCTCGATCATGCCGCCCCAGTATGTCCTCATCAGCTCCAGAGCCTTTTCCTTTTCTCCCACATGGAGCAGCGCCTCGATCACATGGTGGTACGCGTAAGGCGTGGCAACTCCCATCTCCGGATTTTCCTCCAGGAGGTGCAGCATCAGCTCCCGGCTCTTTTCTTTTTCAAATACATCCGCAAGAACCATCCACGCCTGGGTGGACCAGGACACCTGCCGGGCGGGGCCGCTGACAAAAAATCCCTGTCCTTCATCCCAGAAATGCTTCACCGCGTTTTCCAGCGCTTCCTCCAGAAGCTTCCCGATCCTGGCTTCTGCCTTTGTATCCTCAGCCAATCCTGCCAGCACTTTGCCCTGGCGCAGGCAGTAGATCCAGACGCCCTGGGCCGGGGCCTGGCGGTCGATTCCGTCTTTCCAGTCAATGAACGCCAGCATGGGATTTTTTTCCGTATCCGGCACGCCGTCCTTCATGTCCTCCAGCGCCAGCTCGATCTGCCGGCAGGCCGCGGGCCACAGCTCCTTTACCAGATCCAGATCTTTTGTCTCCTGATAATAGTCATATAAAATGGAAACGAAAAACAGGGAGTAATCCCACAAAAACGTGTCGTCCACCTGCATCACCGGCTCCGTAAACAGGCAGGCGCCGATTTTGCCGTCGTCCCGGGTCAGTCCCGCGAAGAGATACATGCAGCGTTTTACCAGGTCATAATTGCCGAAGGTGGCGTAGTTTGCCTTTGCCTGCAGACGCAGATCCCCGATCCACAGACGGCGGTCCCGCTTCGGCCCGTCCTCAAACACATGCTGCATGCAGTCCTGCAGCGTTTTCAGGCTGGCCCGGTCGATTTTCTGCAGATCCTCCGGCAGACCTTCCACCGGCTTCACCGCATCCATGGATACGGCGGAAACCGCGGTCAGCTCCACACCTTCCACCACCACCTGGAATTTCTGGGAGGTATCCAGCGCAAGCACCTCCAGATAGCGGAACGCATACCGCCTGGGCAGCTTCAATTCACAGGGAAGCACATCAATATGTACAAATTCCTCCTGAATCCATCCTTTGCTGATCCAGCCCTCATAAGTGGAGGAATCATCCAGTATCTCATTCGGAATTTCCGCAAATTTCAGACGCAGGAATGCAGGCGCATCCTGGGGGCTTCCCGCGGAATGAAGCTTTAATGTCACATATCCCACATGATGGTCGCCAAAGTCCATACAGATGCTGTCTCCCTTTGCCAGCCGTTTCTTCGGCATCTCTTCTATACTCTCTTTTGCCGTCACAACACCGCTGCCGTTTTCCGCCCGTCCGATCGTCACCAGCGAAACAGGCGCTGTTTTTTTCTCAATCAGGTCATGATCCAGTTCCACCGCCTTTTGAACAAATGCCTCCACTGTTTTCCGTTTCATTTCCGGTATCACGCTTATCAATGCTTCTGCCATATCTTTCCCTCCTCTGTCATAGTCCCTGCAGCAGTCAAGTTTCCATGCAGGCATGGCTGCCTGCCCGCTGCTTTGCGTGAATAAAAAGTTATCCAAAGTTAATCGCCAGCTTTGCGAAAAAGTCTTCCAGCGTCAGCCTTGCATCCAGATATTTGTACACCCGGATCTCCCGGCTGTCCTGATTGTGAATATAAGTCATGTCCTCCGCAACCCTGGGCGCAGGCACGAGATCGTAGCTGACCTTCTCCAATTCCTCCATCAGCACGGCTATGGTTCCCTGGTCGCCCAGCCCCCAGATCTCCCCGTGGGGCCATGGCATCTCATATTTTGCCGCAGCCTGGTTAAACTCCACCATCTGCCTGAACAGGTATTCCCCGATTTTCCCGCAGGGGCGTACCTTTAGCTGCAATTCTGCCAGGGAGACCGCCATCACCTTATACAGGCTTTTGGGAACCTGCCAGAGCGGAACTTTGGAAGAAAAGAGGACATTTGCCGCATGGACGTCCATCATCAGGTTGAACTCAAATCCCCCCTTCGGGTAGTCCCCTCCTCCGATCCAGATGACGGTCATCCGCTCCGCGATCTCCGGCTTCATCAGCAGCGCGCAAGCCACGTCCGTCACCGCGCCCTGGCAGGCAACGTACAGCGGGCGGCTGTCCTCCTTCATGGCTTCTTCTATAATAAATCTCGCTCCCTCGGAATCAATCGGCGTCTCTTCGTCCTTCATGCCGACGGCCGCTCCCATGAGCACAGGGTATTTTCCTTCCAGCCCCATCAGTTCCATGACTTTCTGAATCTCGTCATAGCTGGCTTTTGCGGTTCCTTCCTCCCCGTAGGTCTGAGGATTTTTCCAGAAATGCCCGGCCACGATCCCTCTGACGTCAAACCTGGGCGTCATCAGATGGTGGGCCAGCGCAAACTGGTCATCCGCCTCATTTTTACAGTCCGTATGTACGATCACACGAACCCGTTTATTTTCCGGTACTGTATACTCATAATTCCACATTTGCCTTCCTCCTAATATAATGTAGCGCCCCCTCACCTCCGTTCGAGGGCAAGTCGTCGGAAGGCATTTTGAAAAATGCTTCGCATTTGCCTTCCTCCTATTTTTTATCTGTATATTCATAAGCCGCTTCGAAGCCATGCTGCATCTGCAGCCGGTTTCGAAGCGGATCAGTGGGGATATTCTGACTGCCGACTGTGCTGTGCGGGATTGCCTTTTCCCAGGCATCCTTCACTCCCGGCAGTCCTCCCCCGGGGCATTTCTTATTTGGACTCCGCCTGCCGCTGGTTCAGGTCCGCACGGATTTCCGGGTATCTCTTGTCCAGGTCGTAGGGGAGCATGACCACAATCGCCAGAACCGTAGACACCAGGGACAACCCGCCGAATGCAAAGTTGATGGCGGTCTGTGTCCTTGGAAATGCTTCCGCCAGGTTTTGTCCGGCCTTCAGCGCGGCATCCATTGCCTCGGAGTCATACGCGCCCCATACCAGAAGCGCGGATACAATGGCCGATGCGGATGCGCTGGACAGCTTGTTCACAAAGCCGGAGAGGGCGTTCTGTGTACCTCCCAGGTTCCGTCCGCACTGCCATTCCGTATAATCGTAAATGTCCGGCATCATGGAGAAAAACATACTGGAGCGGAAGCCGAAGCCCAGACCGATCAAAGCCAGGGACAGCGTCGCGATGGTGCCGTTGGAGGTAAAGAACAGAACCGCATAGCCGATCACGTCTACCACCGCGCCGAACTGCATCAATGTTACTTTATGTATTCCCCGCCCGTTCAGATAGGCCGCAAGAACCATGGTCGGGATTGCCAGGATCGTCAGCAGCGACAGGGCGATGGGCATGGAGCTCTGGTCGCATACAATGTAATTATAGTAGTACTGCATAGCCCCGTACATTCCAAGATAACCCAGGAACAGGAAAAATACAAGGAGCAGAAGCATGATGTAGTATTTATTTTTAAAGACCGCGCCCAGATCCTGCAGAATGGAAGATTTTTCCGCTGCCTTGGATGGCGGGTTGATCTCAGCCGTATTGAATACGCACAGGCACATGATTGCAATGACCATCAGCCCCAGCACGATATTGGTATTCCGGTAGCCTGCCGCAAGCGCAGCGCCTGTGGCGTCCTCAGATCCTGCGAAGTAGTACACCATCGGGATGACGAACAGGGAGGAGGTCAGCGATCCCAGATTCGAAAATACGGTACGCGTGGTCGCGATTTTGGTCCGTTCTGTAGGAGACGGGGACAACGCAGAAACAATCGGCGCCATCGGAATGTTGACCAGGGTATATCCGAATGAAAAGATCACATAGGTTATATAGGCCCAGGCCAGCTTCGCGCCTGCGCTCCATCCGGTGGGAACAGAGAACAGAAGCACCATGCCCACTGCCAGGACTGGCGCGCCGCCCAGCATCCATGGGCGGTAGCGGCCCATCTTCGTATCCGTATGGTCGATCATCGCCCCAACCATATAGTCCGTAAACGCATCAATAAACTTTGTCACAACGAACATAAATCCAACTGCCGAGGCAGCCAGTCCCGCGCAGTTTGTGTAGTAAAACAAAAGGTAGGTATTTGCCAGCAAATACGCCAGGTTGCAGGCATAATCGCTGATACCGAATCCGATACGCTGTCTCCACTTAAATGCGGTAGTCTCATAATAGGCCGGTTCATGTTTTAATATTTGCATAATGATTTTCTCCTCTTCCTTTTCATTTTGAAACGCGTTTCCTGATCACTTGTGATAGGTATAGTATAGCCGCCGGGATGAGGTTTCTATATCATTATTTCTACATTTATATCAAAATCAAAACATCTTTTTCAAATCAGTGCCAGCCGTCTGTACATGTTCCACCTGTACGGCCAATACCCCGGGGATCATCCAGCCTGCTCATCCATCCGCAAAAAAAACGCGCTGACGCACTCTTACGAGCAAAACTCCTTCTCTTTATACCGATCCCGGTACTGCTTTGGGGTCATCTGCATATACCGTTTGAATGCATTTCCAAAATGGCTCTGGGAGTGGAAACAGACGTAATCGCTGATCTCCGTCAGGCTGGCTTCCGAATATTTCAGAAGGTTTGCCGCCCGCTCCACCCGGAATTTCTGGATGTACTCCTGGATCGTCATGTCCATGTCCTGCCGGAATACCCGGGAGAGATGCCCCGGGCTGATGCCTACCGCGTCCGCGATCTCTTCCAGATAGATCTTATGGTTATAATTTTTATAAATATAGTCCTTACACTGTTCCGTATATCTGCCTGCCGCCCTCTCTTTTTTCTCCTCCGCCACCAGACAGGCAAATTCATAGATCGCCTTACTGGAATATTCCTGCAGACGCGCCGTGTCCATGCACCGGTCGATCCGGTTGATGAAAATATCACTCAGCCGGTAGGCTTTTGCGGGGGATACCCCGCCTGCGATGACTTCCCTTGTGCACACGGTGACGGTGGTCACAGCCAGGTTTTTATAGTGGTTCTGTTTCCGGCCGGAGAGGATTCCCGCGTTTTCCATAATGGTATTCGACCTCCGCCTGGCCTCCTCGGGACGGCCTTCCCGGACGCATTCCATGACATAGCGCTCCTCCTGATAGGTGTGGTGGTAGATCTCGTCATCCAGCTTGCGGAGCTCCAGAGCGGTATCCTCTTTTTCCACATCCGCCTCTGTTTCCTCCGCAAGCCCGTTTGCTTTCCGGATCTCTTCGTACTCAATGGGCGTCCCGTTTTCCAGTTCGCCGATGATTGCTGCAAAGGCCAGTATCCGGATCAGCACGGTTTTCACCGGGTGCTTTTTCTCTTCCCCGGCAATGCCGTAGGCTTCCCAGAACCGATTCAGCCCTTCATACCCCAAATCCTCCGTACAGACCGGACCTGCCAGATAAAAGCCGCGCCTTCTCCGGGCGCAGATAAAAAATATTCCATTCTCGTCTTTATAGACCACCGGAAGCTGCTGGCGCCTGCACCGCCCAACCAGCAGCTCCACGAGGGAGGGCGCGCACACAAAGGGGCTTTCCTGTTCTAAAAAGGCACCGAAGCTTTTCGGTGCACTTTTCTCATCCTCCATATGGAAAACGGGGATTCCGCAGAGTAATTCTATTTTTTCTATCAACTGTGCCATAATTTCTCCCCCAAAAAATGTCCAACTGTGCGGTTGCTAATCCGACAGGTCATTTTCATTGCAATGAATTGCATGTAAACGACTTGTCGGTTTGCAACCGCACATCTGGAAAAATGTTACGTTCCTTTCCTTCGGGCCGTTACCGGTTGCTCTGATAGATGGCTGTCAGCTCCTTCATCCGATCCTGAATCTCCTCGTCCAGAATATCCAGCCCGAAGCCCTGCATCATCTGTCTGAATACGCTGAACTTCCGGTAAATCTGCTCCGGGGAATTGCCGAATACCATGGGATTCATCCAGATATTTGCAAGCAATATGATCAGCTCTGCAAGTTCCTCCGGACAGTCCGTCCGGATCGTCCCGTCCGCGACTCCTTCCCGGATGATGGGCAGGATGTAGTTGGGCGATACCCCGTCCACCGTGTCCCGGAACATGCTGAACAAAAGCGTGGGGCTCTTGCTTATATTCGGCGCGGCCGCAAAGATTTCTTCCTGAACCGGCCTGTTTAAGGACTCCGTGAAGATCATCTTCAGCTTTTCCTTTCCCGTCAGATCCTTTCGGTCACGAATTTTGGCCAGTATTTTGTTGGATTCCTCTGTCATCCTGTTGGTCACCGTCTCCAGGATCTCCTCCTTGGATTTGAAATGGTGATAGATCGCGCCCTTGCTCAGGCCGCCCAGGTTGTTTAAAATATCCTGGATGGAGGTGTGCTCGTAGCCCTTCTCCATAAACAGGCGGTAGGCCACGTTCAGAATCTGGTTTACGGTTTCCTCGGGGTGTTTGTTTCTTGCCATAATTGTCTCACCTCCTGATCTGAAAATGTATCATAGGGTTTATAAAAGCAACTTTATCATAAAAATACGGATCAGTCAAAGTCCCTTGTAATATTTTTCAGCCATTTATAACTCTTATAATGCCGGTACACAAACGGCAGCTTCACGAACTCGTCCAGATAGATCAGAAAATACACCCACATGGGCGGAAGTTTGAGCACGAATGCGCTGATAAATCCCAGCGGCACCGCAAACAGCCACATATCAATCACATCGCAGATAAATCCCCACCGGGAGTCCCCGCCTGCGCGGAATACGCCGCAGATCACGGTGCTGTTCATGGCCTGCCCAAGGACAGAATACATATTGATAAACAGCATGATGCTCAGATACCCCTGGGCCGTACTGCTTAAATCCGCCATATTCATAAACAAAGGCCGCAGAAGGATGATCAGCGCTCCGCCTGCAATCCCGCTGACAAATGTGATCCAGCAGAAACGGGAGGCGTCCTCCTTTACCGTGTCCATCTGTCCGGCGCCGATGGCTTTTCCCAGCAGGATGGCTCCCGCGTTGGCGATTCCGAAACAAACCACCGTTCCCAGGTTTTTGGCCACAACGGCCACCGCGTTGGCCGCAACCATGTCGCTCCCCAGATGCCCCATGATCACCGAATACATGGAAAATCCGACTCCCCAGGAGACTTCATTTCCAAAGGCGGGAAGGGAATATTTCATAAAATCCTGGAACAGCACCTTGTGATGCTCCAGCAAAATCGACGGCCGGAAACGGATTGTCTCGAACCGGCAGGCGTCCGCCAGACAGATCAGCAGCTCCACGCCCCTTGCAATCGTAGTCGCAAGCGCCACGCCCAGGATTCCCATTTTCGGCAGACCCAGCAGCCCGAAGATGAATACGGCATTGAGGATGATATTCAGCCCCAGGGCAGATCCGTTGGTGACGGTGGCAAAGACCACCCGTTCAATGGAGCGCATGGTACACAGATATACCTGGGAAATGCTCATAAACAGGTAGGAAATCCCCACAATCCGCAGGTAGGAGATCCCCGTATCAATGAGCTCCGTCTCGGATGTGAAAATCAGCATCAGAAGTCTCGGAAAAAAGCAGGCCAGCACGAAAAAGAGGAATGAAACCAGGATGGACAGCTTCATGCCGATCCCCATAATTTTCTCAATCGTCCGAGTATCCTTCCTGCCCCAGTACTGCGCCGCCAGCATGCCGATCCCGGAGGAAATCCCGGAATAGACAAGGTTCAGGATGAACATGATCTGGCTGGCCAGGGAACCCGCGGAAAGCGCCGTCTGGCTGACCCAGCCCAGCATGATCACGTCCGCGGAGCCTACGGCGGTGGTGATCAGGTTCTGAAACACGATGGGAAGCGCCAGCCGGAACATATCCCTGTAAAACGTAGATGATTTTGTGATTGTATTCTCCATAAGTACAGCCTTTCCTAAGCCCCGGAATGTTCCTGTAGGGTGGCTGCCGCGCAGACCTGCAAAAAAAAACCGTTCCGGGAAATCGTTATAATGAAAACAGTATAACGGATTTTCCCTGGGCTGTCCTACGAAATACCAGAAAAAAACTACATTATTTTGACTGTACGGCAATGGCCGGCCGCCGTACGAACCATCCACGGCGCCACGCTTCCTGTCTCTCCCGGTGTCAGGCGTTTTCCAGCAGCCCCTTCATCATCCGGGTCAGGATCATGGTGCTGATCCCTGCCAGCATCAGTTCCGCCGCAAATGCCCCGTATGCGATTCCGTAGATTCCAAACAGCCCGTTCAGAATCAGGGTCGCAGGGATTTCAAATACGATCTTGCGCAGGATCGCGAACACCAGCGATATCTTCCCCTTCCCCACACTCTGGAACACCCCGATTCCCAGAAAATCAATCACCAGAAATACGATGCAGAGACTGAGCGCCCGCAAAAATATCGTCCCATAGCGGATGATCTCCGGGTTGCCGATGAAAATCCGGATCAGCCCCGGCGCGAACATACATCCAAACGCAGCCACCACTGCCAGGCTGGGGATCAACAGCCTGCGCACAAAGCGGATCGTTTCATCCATCCGCCGGTAGTTTTTGCTGGAATAAGAATATCCCACCAGGGGCATGATCCCCTGTGTCCCGCCGAGCGCGATCTGCATGGGAATCATGTAGATTTTCTGCGCAATGCCGATCGCCGCCACCGCTTCCGTGCCGTAGCCTGACATGAGATTGTTCAGTATGGTCATTCCGGTCACGTTGAGCAGGTTCTGGATAGACGCCGGAACCCCCACGCCGCAGATACCTGCCACGATCTCTTTTTTCCATGTAAAATCTTTTGGTTTCACACTGATAAACGTGCGCCCCCGTTTGATATACAGCAGAATAAAAAAGTAGCAGCACGCCGTGCAGTTGGAAAGAAAGGTCGCCAGCCCCGCGCCGGCCGCGCCCATCCCAAGCCCCCAGGGCATGATGAATATGGGATCCAATATCATATTTAAAATGCATCCGCTCATGGTCCCGATGCTGGCATGAAACGCAGCTCCCTCCGAGCGCACAAAATACGCCATCACCACATTGAGGATGGACGGCGCCGCTCCGCAGATCACCGTCCATTTCATGTAGGCGGCTGTGGACTCCATAGTAACCGCGTCCGCCCCCAGAATCTTAAGCATCCCTGTCTGGAACAGCAGGCAGACCGCAGAGATCAGCAAACCTCCTGCCAGGGCGCAGTAGAACCCGAAGGCCGCGCTTTTTTTCACGGTATCAAAATCCTTGCGGCCCAGCGCCCGGCTCATCATGCTGGAGCTGCCCACCCCGAACAGGTTACTGACCGCGTTAAATGACAGCATCACCGGCGCCGCCAGCGTGACGGCCGCATTCTGCAGCGGATCGTTGAGCCTCCCCACGAAATAGGTGTCCGCCAGGCTGTAAATGACCATGACCAGGGAGCTGAGCACAGTCGGGATCATCAGTTTTTTTGCCGCTTTCGGGATCGGCATCTCCTCAAATATCGCTTTATTTTCTATTTGGCTCATCTGTTTGTTCACCTGCCTGTGCCTCTATGAAATGTTCCCGGAACATCATCAGTATTGGATCTTTTCAATCACGCAGCTGTGGGTCAAGACATGTATCACTTCCGTCCATCCGCCTGCGCCCATGGCATTTTCAAATTCCCGGATGATCTCTCTGTTTGGGATAAACGCCTCTTCTTTCTCAGAATCATACGCAAGGTATCCCAAATGGATCAGCAGTGTCAGCACGTCGTCCTTTGTCCGGAAGCTGCGCATATCATTCTGAAAGCTAAGGGTATTGACCCTGATACAATGTCATTTAGTTAAACAAAGCCAGACCGGTGTTCTATAAATTATTAGATATAAAGTGGACTTGTTTTCACAGCACAAGCCAGAACATATGTTTTTGCTTGTGTCTGAGAGACTGTTCGGATCATAATGAAAGAGGTGAAAATTATTTTTGGGCATGACGACTAAGCAGATCCGCATCTGCTTAAAAAATATCTATATTTAAGGTAAAAATGCTTTCAGGCTGCCCGGTATATAAGATATCGCGGCCTCCGGAAATGGGCTGTCTTTAGCCTGTGATACTGCCGTTCATTTCGGATCGGGATCAACCTGCGCTGAAGCAGGGCGGTTACATTGATTGAGCCTTCTTTCACAGAAGGACGTAGGAACACCCTGCAAATATGGGCTGCTGTACCAAAATGTATTTTGTAATCATGCTTTGTCTTCTTTTGATGGACCACAGCAGTATGGTTGATGATACTTTCTGTCAAGTTGTAGACGATGAGTTTTGCCCATATTTCCTGTTTGACAAAGTCCGGCTTATAAGAATGGAAATTGATCAATCCGATGGTATATTTCAGTTTCCGAAATGAGGATTCCACGCCCCACCTGGAAAAATAAAGCTCTTTTAGACGCTTTGGCGGAAATTCCTCTTCCGGGAGATTGGTAACCAGGCACTCATAAGTGGACTCTGATATGGGAAACCTGACAATGCGGAACGTAAGCTGGTAGGTATCCCGTGTCCCGTACTCAATAAAATCAAAGGAGGTTGCCTTATCGACAAAACGGCGGTATCCCTCTACAGCAATCTTTTTTGACTGGCTGCGTACCAGGGTGACCCGAACCCGGATGTCAAAGGATTCCTTGTCAGGAAAATCAAAACCGGAAAGAAGGCCTTTGGAATGGATATCCTTTGCGCGGAAGAGGAAAAACTGCCCTTTTTTGAGCACATGGGCCATATTATTATAGGAGCAGTAACCACGGTCACCGATAAAAATAGTCTTTTTCCAGGGGGAAGTCTGATGGCGGTCCACCAGGGTGGCAAAGGCCCGGTATTCATCCTTATTGTGAATCGGCTGGATCAGTGCATCGGTATAGATGTGCTTGTCCAGATTGTACAGGGCATTTAAATGCAAACTGTAAAATCCTTTGGCAGAATGCCCTTCGGAAACAAAGTAGTCAGGGGAAGCAAACGTGGGCTTACTGAAAAAGGAAAAGGTAGAGCCATCCGCAGCAATGGATTCATAGCCGTCTGCGCCTTCCAAGGAAGAGAGTGAGGAATGGAAGTGATGAAAAACGGCTTCCATGGCTTCCGGTTTTAACTTTGCCCGTTGCTGATTGAGTGCGGAAACGGAAGGGGCATCTGCATCCAGATCAAAAAACTCCAAAAGTTCCTCGGAAGTGGAGGAAGAGCCCTGGGAAACCAAAAACGTAATGAGCTTATCCGGTGGAAGCTTTTTCTGGCGGGTAAAATCCTTGTCTGGGTGGACGGAGTATTTTGAGATTGTGGACGCAACGCTGTCCACAGCAGAAGAAAAAAGAGCCTTGATTTTTTCATGAAACATAACGAATGTACCTCCTTGGATTAGAATCATATATCGCTCTAAATCCAAGGGCCGCGCTCGCTACCTCTAAAAAGAGGATCAGCAGCGAGCGCGGCCGCACATTTTGTTTGATTTGTCAAGTACTAATATAAAATTCCGCAAAAAAATCAAAAAGAATGGTTAGACCCCCACTTAAAAAAGGCTCTACCCCATCCATCTGAGTTTTCTGCTGAAAAAAACAATAATTTCCATGAAAATGGATTTTCAGATGCAAGGTTTTCAGATAGAATAACCCCAGTAATATCGCGGGTTGAAGCCAACAAGACGGGTGAACACCGGTGAGTGGAACATCGGATTTCGTCCATATATTAACTAAATGACATTGGACCCTGATATGTCCCCCGCCGAGCATCTGCACGATATCGGCGCGCAGTCCGTCAAAATCCATATCCATATAGATTTTCAGGGCGTCGTAGGTCTCCGTTGATGTCCAGTAATTTGAAAACTTTCGGCGCAGCATCGCCTCCACCACGGATTTTGGGTTGTAGATATGCCGGAAATCCGTAAACTGATACCCGTCATACCAACTGCCTGCCTCTGCAAAATCCATATGATACTGCCCGCACAGTTCCTGCACCTCCTTCTCCGTAAAGCCGGTATATTCCTCAAAAAACCCCTGATCCGTCATTGAGTATTCCCAGAACATGTTCAGCGCAGAATGCAGGCCGTATTTTTTCACAGGAAGGATACCCGTCATATAGGCAAGCGCAACATAGGGCTGATCCTTCAAAAGATTCCGCAGGAAATCCAGATACTGCTTCTGCAGAGCTTCCGTCTCCTGCCGCTCGCGCATGATGCAGTCCCATTCATCGATCAGAAATACAAATTTTTTCCCTGTTTTTACATAGAGTTTCTCTAAGACAGCCGCAAGGATCGTCTCCCGCCCCGAAACGTATTTTCCATATACTTCGCGGAGCTCCTCAATCACTGCTTCTTCCAGATAATCTGTCATGCTCCGGTCCCCTGCCCGAAGCAGAAAATGCTGCATATTCAAAAAAATGACATCGTACTGGTTCAGATGCTCCTCAAATGTTCTGTCACTTTTTATCTTCCATCCTGAAAACAGCTCCCTGGAATCACAGCCGCAGCTGTAGTACGCAGCCAGCATCTTTAAAGCCATTGATTTTCCAAAACGCCGGGGCCTGCTGACGCAGATATATTTTTGCTCCGTATTGAGCAGTTCGTTTGTACATGCGATCAATCCTGTCTTGTCTACGTAGATTCTGGAGCGAATGGATGTCCAAAAGCCATCATTTCCCGGATTCAGATAAATACCCATAAGATGTCCCCCATTCACATCATTTCATTAAACTTGATTATACAGCCAAACCCGATATACCGTCAACTTATATCTGCGCAGAAATCAAGTTCCCTACTTGACAATAGTTATCAATCGTGCTATCATTCGTTTTGCGAATATTTATTGCGAATATTCGCAAATACATTTTAGAAGAAAGGAGAAGCGAAACTATGCCGTCAAAGCCAGTCCTTTCGGACGCTGATAAAAAAGCAATCCGCAAAAAGCTGGGAGAACTATGCGAGGAATGTTGGATAGCACAAGGGTACAAAAAGACAAGCATTAAGAATCTATGCGACAAGGCAGTTATCTCTATCGGTACTTTTTATACGCTCTACCCAACAAAGGAAGATTTATTCCTTGAAACAATCACAAACATACAAAGGAGGTTGACAGAAAAGATTATCGACATAAACAGGAACAGCCGGACGAAAGAGGGATTTGCACAGTCTATGAAAAGGCTTTTCCGGGAATATGACAGCAAGCCATTCCTCTACAATGTCAATACGCCGGATTTTCAGTCTTTTGTGACAAAGCTGCCGGAAGAAACGATTAAGAAAATCAAGTTTGACAGTTTCGATTTTTTCAGACAGGTTATCCATGCCGCAGACCTCAATCTGAAAATGGAGGAAGCACAGGCGTATGGGATTTTGAGTGCGCTGCTGTCAACAATCAATGCAAAAGAAACGCTTTCCATCACTTGTGATTATTTCGCTGTTTTTGATTTTATGGTGGATAGCCTTGTGGCAGATATTTTTGAGTAAAGGAGATTTTTATGACAGAATTTGAGTACAAAACTTTATCAATCGACAGCAAGGAAACAGAACATTCCGAAAAGGGGGCGGGCGAATGACAAATGCGGTTGAAGTCCGGCACTTATCAAAATCCATAGAGGGCAACCCCATACTGAATGATATTTGCATGAATGTAAGGCAAGGGGAAGTGTACGGATTTCTGGGCGCAAACGGCGCAGGAAAAACTTCGCTGATGAAAACACTGTACCACATCATTTTCCCCGATACAGGTACGGTATGTTTATTAGGCGAAACTATCAACAAGGGGAACAATCCCGTTTTCTCCCGTATCGGCAGCATTATTGAAAGCCCTGTTTTTTACAGCCATTTAAGCGCATATGAGAACATGGAACTCCATTGCCGGTACATGGGCGCAGGCTATGAAAACATCATGGAAACGCTGTCATTGTTGGGTATTGCAGAAACGGGCAATAAAGCTGTAGGGAAATTCTCTTTGGGAATGAAACAGCGGCTTGCGCTTGCAAGGGCAATGCTCACGAAGCCAGATTTGCTCATTTTAGACGAACCTATAAACGGCTTAGACCCACAGGGAATTATAGAAGTACGGGAGCTGCTACTGCGAATCAACCATGAATACCACACAAGCATTTTAATATCCAGCCATATCCTTGACGAGCTATCTAAAATTGCCGACACAATTGGAATTATTGACCACGGGGCTATGCTTGCGGAAGTATCTATGAAAGAGCTTACGGCGAACGGGATAGACCTTGAATCCTATTATTTAGGCTTATTGGGAGGAGGTGGAAAAAATGTGGAATCTTATCCGCATGGAAATTAAGAAAGTACCGTTAAAGCCGCATATCGCCGGATTGTTAATCGCTAACTTTATCATTTTTCTGCTTTCGGTCTTTACGTCCAGCCTTTTAACTGCAAGCGGCAATATATCCACACTTCCGGGATTTGCCCCTGTCCAGTTAGATACGGTTACGTTAGCGGCAATGCTTGTAAGGGCTACTCTGATTGTATGGGAAGCGGTACTGATTTCCGTATTTGTGATTGAAGAATACAGAAACAAGACAATCGGCTTGCTTTTCACTTACCCGATCAGCCGCACAAAACTGATTACGGCAAAACTCATTTTGATATGCTGCATTAGCTTTACGTTCCATGTGCTGTCAAATATCTTCCAATATGCCACAATCTTTCTTGCGGCAAAATGTTTTGATTTTGTCACGTTCAGCTTTGGAAACATACTGGCACAGGCAGTTACAACAATATCCGCTATCCTGTTGGGGCTTCTCTCTCTGTATGTTGGAATGATAAAGAAGTCAACGATTGCAACCGTTGTTTCGTCTATCGTCATTGTTGCCATAGCGTCAAACTCACAGGGAATCAGCGCAGGACTTTTGTCAATTCCCGTTGCGGCAATTATTTTCGGTATCATAGGAATCATTTTTTCAGCAATCACAATGAGAAAAATAATTTTATCAGATTTGAGCAGTTAAAAGAAAGGGGGCTATAAAATGAACTTTCCAATTCCCGACTTTGTACCCGTTCCAAGTGCGGAAATCATGCAGACTATTTCAATCATATCATTGATTATCGGTATCTGCCTTGTAGGTGTGGGATTGCTTTTCCTGTTTCTGAACAAGAAAAAGGGGAAAGAAAAGAAAGCCACAGCCTTATGGGCTGTCATAGGCATTGGCGTGTTACTCATTGCAAATCACGGCATACAGTTATTATTTTAGGAGGGCAAAATGATTAAAGAAGTAAACAGGGCTTGCAAAAAGCTGAATGATACACTGGGAATATCCGTAGAGCTTCCCAACCCGAAAAAGAAAGCGTTAAAAACGGCAGCGGTATGTAACTTAGTTGTCGGTGTTGGTTTGGTGGCGGCTGGAATCCTTTTCTCGTCAAAATCTTGTGCGTTATTGGGCGGCGTCAGCGTTATCAGCAGTGCTGTACTGAAAAAGGAAAGCAAGAATAAAACCCATGAATCATAACGAGAGCGAGCAATTCAAATGGTTATTATGCCCTGTTTGCAGAAGCAAGACACGCATTAAAATGCGGTCAGATACAGAACTTCGGAATTTCCCGCTGTTCTGCCCCAAATGTAAGCAGGAAATCTTAATCAGTGTAACACAATTTCATATTTCGGTTATCGTGATGAAGCGATCGGCAGACTGTACGGGCGTTGCAGAAGTTTCCATGTGCTGTAAACAGAGTTATCCATGACTCCATAGCGAGTTATGCACATTTCCATGATGCAAGGGAAGGATTCAGGATATGATTGATATGATTGATTCAGTATGACTATAATCCGTTTAATTTATATCAGTATTGTTACATTCCGATTTTCGGAATTCAAGAAGTAAAGGAAATAGACTTCAAGAACTCTGGTTCTCGGAATATGTTAAAAAGCAAACGAAATGGGATGGATATAGCTTTTATCTGTTTATTTCATCTTTTCTTTTAAATTATCCAAAAGACGCTCTGCAATGGGGGTAAAAACTTGATACTTTTTCCATACGAGATACATTTTCGTTTCTAATTTGGGGAATAAGGGGCGGAATACCAGTCCGCTTTCAGGGCCGGTATCAATCAGTCGGTCAAAGGTCAGAAGATAGCCAAGCTGCTCTTTCACAAAAAGAGAGGCATTATAGGAAAGCCGGAAAGAACCTTCTAAATGCAGTGTATCAATTTGTCCGCCGCACCAGCGGGTAATATCTTTGTGCCAGCCCTGATCGGAGCAAAATAAAGGCAGACCGATTAAATCCGCCGCCTCAATCTTTTCTTTTTCTGCAAGCCGGCAGTCCTTTGGCATGACAACGCCCCATACATCAGATTCCGGAAAACATAAATAATTGTATTTTGCGGCATTTGGTTCTTCAACAAGTACGGCAAAGTCTATCACTCCCTTATCCAGCTTTTCGGTGACCTGTTCCGTATCACCGCTGGTAATATGGTAGCGCAGACCGGGATATGTTTTTTTGAAAGTATTAATTTCCCTTGCAAGAAAGCGGATTTGATAGGATTCTGCCAGACCGAAGTAGACATCGCCGCCTGTAACGTCATCAAGTGTGATAAACTCGGTAATAATTTTGTCTGCCATTTTCACTAAATCTTCTGCCCGTTTGCGAAGCAGGACGCCTTCCTCGGTAAGCTGGATACTAAAACTGTGCCGTGTGAATAGCTTTTTCCCCAGTTCATCTTCTAAGGATTTTAGCTGCTTTGAGAGAGTAGGCTGTGTAACATGAAGTATTTCGGCGGCACGTGTCATATTTTCTTCTCTGGCTACTGCCAGAAAGTACCGTAATGTCCGTATTTCCATGCGGCAATCCTCCTGATATTCAATGTTGGAATAACATGATATAAATTATAACCATTAGCGAATCGGAAGTCAATGGAGTAAGATAAGGGCAGACAGGGGCAGGCTTTTGCGTCTGCACCGGTGTGGATTGATGGACAGTCTGCATCAAAGCCAGAACAAAGTGGACTGCCTTGACTATCTGGTTTACAAAATGGAGAAAAAAATAAAAGAAAAGAAAGTAAATGATAAGGAAAGGTGAAAGAAAGATATGAACATGAATTTTAATTTTAACAACCCTACAAACATTCTTTTTGGGAGAGGTATGCTGAATGAACTTGGCAGACAGCCGCTTCCCGGTAAAAAGGCTTGTGTCCTTATTTCAAGCGGTAAATCCACCCGTGCGAACGGGTATCTTGACCGTACACTGGAACAACTGAAAATTGCCGGTGTGGATTCGGTTGTGTTTGACAAGTTCACGGAAAATCCGTTGAAAGAGCATTGTGAGGAAGGCGGTAGGTTTGCCCGTGAAAACGGATGTGATTTTATTGTTGCGCTTGGCGGCGGCGCAGTTTTGGACAGCTCAAAAATGGTGTCCTCTATGGCAGCCAATGAGGGTGACCTGTGGGAATATGCAAAGGGTAAGCCGTTTCAAAATGCGGGACTTCCAATCGTAACGATTCCGACAACTTCGGGCACAGGCTCGGAAGCCAACTGCTCCGGCGTTATTTCTAATTTGAAAACACAGGAAAAAATTGGATTTGGCGATACCAGAAATATACCAGTCCTTGCAATTGTTGACCCGGATCTTATGAAAACAGTTCCTTCTAAGTATACGGCATATCAGGGATTTGATGCACTGTTCCACAATACAGAAGTAATGATTAGTACGGGATTGAATCTGTTAAGTGAAGCGATTGCGCTTTCGGCAATCGAAAATGTTGCCGCTTATCTGCCCCGTGCGGTGAGGGATGGAAGCGATATGGAAGCAAGGGAACATATTGCCTATGCGTCAACGGTTGCCGGGATTACAATGAATCTGACGCTTACGACAGCAGAACACTCTATGGAACATTCCATGAGTGCATATCACCATAATCTGCCTCATGGGGCTGGTCTGATTATGATTTCCAAAGAATTTTACCAGTTTTTTGTAGATAAGCATGTCTGTGATGAGCGCTTTATAAAAATGGCAAAGGCAATGGGAATCAAAAATGCCGATAAACCTGAAGATTTCATTACTGCTCTCGTAGAACTGCAAAAAGCCTGCGGTGTGGATAACTTGAAAATGAGCGAGTATGGTTTTGAAAAGGATGAGGCAATGACACTTGCCAGAGGCGCACGTTCCATGCAAGGGCTTTTATATACTTCAAATCCCTGTGAAATGACGGACGAGGATGTTGCGGGAATCTTTGAAAAATCTTACCATTAATGAAATTATCAGATAATCCATACTGGAGGTTAGAAAATGAATATTTTAGTATTAAATGGGAGCCCCCGTCCCAATGGAAATACTTCCGCACTGGTGGAAACTTTTACCGCAGAAGCACAAAAAGCAGGTCACAAGGTATCTGTATTCCAGATTGGCAACAGGGATATTCGTGGCTGCAAAAACTGTGATGCCTGCCGTGCCACTTTGAATGGGAACTGCGTCCAGAAAGACGACATGCAGGAAATCTATCCTGTTATGAGGGAATGTGAAATGCTTGTGATTGCCTCCCCGATTTATTACTATTCACTTACGGGACAGACACATTGTGCAATTGAAAGGATATATGCTTTTGAACGCCTGCCGAAACTGAAAAAGGCAGCGTTACTGCTTACTGCTGCGGGATTTGGTTTCACTTCTGCAATCCAGACATACAAAGATGCAGTCATTGGACATATGGGCGCAAAGGATTTGGGGATTGTAAAAGCTGTCGGAAGCCAGTCTAAATCTGTTGCAAAACAGAATGAAATCAGGGAAATCGTGAAAAAAATATGACTTGGCGAGGTGGTAAAATGAAAAAAATTCCAGCCGTTCTTCTGACGGTGGCATTTGCGCTGTTACTTACCGCCTGCGGCAAAGCGGAGCAGTTTACAGAGAGCCTTGCACAGTGCGCAGGCATGAAGAAACTGACAGCAATGATATTAAATTCACTGATAGAGAAGATAGAAGTACACAATCCAGTTATGGTCAACGGAGTGAAAGAGCAGAAGTTGACTGTCTATTACATAAAGTACCTATAACTGTAACGCAATAGAAAAAGCCGTTGCCGGAGAGCCGGAAGCGGTAGACGCAGTATTGCGGTATTACACTGCGCATATCAAATATCTGTCTATCGCTATGCGCCCTTGACAGCTTTTCCCGCCTTTGCTAATAGGCAGTCAAGAGGGCGAAATCAGCAGACTGCTTTCGCCCTCAACTTATTATGGGATTTGTTACGCAGTAGAGGTTATTTTTCTCTTGATTTATGCGACTTTGCTGGCGTTGAAATAACTGCCCTTAAAATCCCCGGAACCCTTTCCTCAAAAATACCGGAATCGTATCCAGCGGCGCTTCGGCCAGGTACTCCTTCCCCCCTTCGTACTCCTTCCCGGAGGCATACTCGATCCACCGCTCCCCTTCCGGCAGGTAGACGCTTCTGGATACTGCCCCGGGGGAGAGGACAGGCGCCACCAGCACGTCCGGACCGAAGAAATATGCATCCTCGATCTCCCAGCATCTGGCGTCGCCGGGGTACATATAAAACAGAGGCCGCATCACCGGGGTGCCCTTCTCGTGGGCCTCCTCCATGACGCGTCTCGTATAAGGCCGCATCCGTTCCCGCAGTTCCATATATTTTCTGCAGATCTCATAGACCTCTTCCCCGTAGCTCCACACCTCATTGGCCGCGCCGGAACAGCAGGCAGCTCCCCCTGTGACGCCCTGCTGGGGCTGTCTCGGCTCCCGGTCTCCATGAAGCCGCATCACCGGGCAGAAGGCGCCCCACTCGAACCATCTGGCAAATAATTCCCGAAACCCAGGGTCCTCTGGATTGCCCCCGTGGAAGCCCCCGATATCCGTGGTCCACCATGGAATCCCCGCAAGCCCCATGTTCAGTCCGGCGGCAAGCTGGTTACGCATACTATCAAAGCTGGATGCGATATCTCCGGACCACACCAGCGCTCCGTACCGCTGGCTTCCCGCCCATGCACAGCGCAGAAGATTTACGATCTGTTTCTGCCCCTCCGCCTCCATGCCTTCGTAAAATGTTTTCGCGTAATCCACGGGATAGAGATTTCCGATCTGCAAATTGGTTCCCCGGTGATACCGGTAATTGTCAAAATCATAGACCGAATATTCCGGTTCCGCCTCGTCCAGCCAGAACACCCGAATCCCCTTGCTGTAATAATTCTGCTTTGCCTTGTTCCAGACATATCTGCGTGCATCCGGATTTGTGGCGTCGTAATGAATGGTCGCCCCCATAAAATCCAGCCCCACCCGGAACCCCCGCTCCGTCCGGATCAGATAGCCTTTTTCCAGCATTTCCTCATAATTTTCACTGGCCTTGTCTACCGTGGGCCAGATGGACACCATCAGTTCAATCCCCATATCTTTAAGCTCCCGCACCATGGCGTCGGGATCGGGCCAGTATACCGGGTCGAATTTCCATTCCCCCTGTTTCGGCCAGTGGAAGAAATCTATGACGATCAGGTCGATGGGAAGATTTCTCCGTTTGTACTCTCTGGCCACCTCCAGCAGCTCCTCCTGGGTCTGGTACCGGAGCTTGCACTGCCAGAAGCCCAGCCCGTATTCCGGCATCATGGGCACGGTTCCGGTGACCGACGCGTACCGTTCCTCGATTTCCGCAGGCGTATCGCCTGCCGTCACCCAGTAGTCCAGCGCCTTCGTGGAACAGGCTTCAAAGCTCATGATGTTTCTTCCAAATACCGCACGGCCCACACCGGGATTGTTCCAAAGCAGGCCGTATCCCAGGGACGATATGACAAACGGCACGCTGGCCTGGGAATTTCGGTGGGCCAGCTCCAAATCCAGACCTTTCAGATCCAGGTACGGCTGCTGGTACTGCCCCATTCCGAATAATTTCTCATTCCGATCCAGAGATTCGAACCGCATTGTGAGATGGTAATCCCCTCCGGAAATGGGTTTGAACTCCCGGGCTTCCACCTCAATCGCGCTGCATTTCGGATCCAGCACGTCCCTGCGGTTCCTGCAGTATTCCTCCAAAAGCACTCTGCCCTCCCTGCTGCAGATCTGGATCTTTCCCAGACGCGTGATCTCCGCCCGGATCTTTCCGTTTGAGATCTCCGCCCCCGTCTCCGTATACTTCATTTCACAGGGATGGGGCCGTCTGCGCAATGCCCAGTCCTCCTCCGGCATCTGCCGCTCCTTCGTGGCGCGAATCCGCAGCGCATCGGCTCCCCACGGTTCGATCCACACTTCCTCCGCGTCATAGTGGTATATCAGCCTGTTTTCTTTGATTTCCAGCATCTCGTTTCCTCCTTTCTTTTCCGCATGTACTCAACCCTTCACCGCTCCGCTTGTCATGCCGCTGACGATATATTTCTGCATGAAAATAAAGATCAGCGCCACGGGAATGATGGTCACCACCGCAAAGGCCGTCAGGTAGCTCCATTTCGTCCCGTATTGTCCCATAAAATTAAAGATCCCTGCCGTAATTGGTCTTTTCTCCTGATCCAGGATAAAGGTCATCCCGTAGGCCAGATCCCCCCAGGCGTACAGGAAGGAAAAGATGGCGCAGACCATGACTCCCGGCCTGGCGATGGGAATCAGCACCCTGACAAATGCGGTGAATCGGCCGCAGCCGTCCAGATAAGCCGCCTCTTCCAGATCCTTCGGTATGGACGCGAAGTAATTTTTCAAAATCAATATGGAAAACGGGATGCCGATAGTGGCATCGGCCAGCATCGCGGAAATCCAGGTGTTGTACACATGCATGTTCTTGAACATAATAAACATGGGGGTGAGCAGCACGGATACGGGAAGCATCTGCGTCACCAGGAAGGACAAAAGCATCACCTTCCGCCCTCTGAAACGGTATTTCGCGATCCCATAGGACGCCGGAACGGCCAGTATGACCGCGATCAGCGCAGCCCCCATGGAGATCAGGAAGCTGTTCGCGAAGGAGCGGAACATGTTAAAATCTCCCGTCTCCACCTGAGCCGCGTAGGACTGCGTATTCAGGACGTGGGGATAAAATGTGGGCGGATTCCTAAAGATTTCCTGCTCTGTCTTCAGGGATGTAATCAGCGCCCAGTACAGAGGGAACAGCAGGACGCACAGAAGCAGCACCGACACCGCGCACAGAATCATATTCTTTTTTCCTGAAATCTTTTTTTCTTCATCCATCACTCTTCCTCCCCTTTTGTTGTAGCCTTGATATAAAGGATTCCCACCGCCATCAGGATCAGCAGCAGTACATTCGCCACCGCGGAGCCCTTACTATACTTGAACATTTCAAAGGACAGCTTGTAGGAATATGTGGACAGCATGTGGGTCGAATTGACGGGCCCGCCGCTTGTCATCACATAGACCAGATCGTAGACCTTGAAGGTATAGATAAATCCAAGGATCAGCACGGATTCGATGGTGGGCCTTAAAAGCGGAAGCGTGATCTTAAAAAACGTCTGCACCCGGTTGGCCCCGTCGATGGACGCGCTCTCGTACAGTTCCTTCGGGATCGTGGTCAGCCCGGTGGAGATCAGGATCATATTAAATGGAATCCCGATCCAAACATTTGCACAGATCAGGGCGAACATGGCGGTTTCGGGCGTGGTCAGCCATTCGATATTTTTTTCAATCAGGCCAAGGCTCCGGAGTATGTAGTTCAGCACTCCGATATCCGTTGCAAACAAAAGCTTGAACATCAGCGCAGTGACGGTCACCGGAATCATCCACGGCGCCAGCAGGATTCCACGCACCGGCCTGGCAAATGAAAACCGTTTGCTGAAAAACAGCGCCAGCGCGAATCCGACGGCAAACTGGAACACCAGGCACAGGAGCGTGTAGCGCAGCGTATTGACCAGCGACGTGGTAAATACGCTGTCCCCCAGCAGTTCCCGGTAGTTTTCAAACCATACAAAATGTTTCGTGCCCCGAACCAGATTTCCCGCGTTTACATCCTGAACACTGAGGATGAGGTTGCGGACGATGGGATATCCCACGAACACCAGCATATACAAAAACGCCGGAAGCACAAATAAAATTCCTGCGTTGTCATAGCGAAATCTCTTTTTTAATTTTTCCATGTTGCATCCTCTTTGCAGCCGCCTGTACGGCAGGCTGTTCCAGTCAGGGCAGCCTGTTTCCTGCCCCGACTGTATCCATTTTTAACAGTTTCCCCTATTTTACAATCCCGTCAATTGTGGCCTGGGCTGCGGCGGCGGCCTCCTCGGGCGTCGCGGTTCCCGTGATCACCTGGTTGAATGCCAGGGAGATGGCGTCTGATACGCTGGGCCATTCCGCCAGAGGACCTCTGGGCATCGCATATTCCAGTTCTTCCACGAATGGCTGGTATGGGGAGCCTTCCTCAAACTGGCTCTCTGCAATGGTCTGGTCCGCAGAAATGTATCCGAATTTGTCCATCAGATATTTGACCTGTTCTTCAGCCGTCGAATAGGTCAGGAAGTTCAGGGCTCCCTCCACGTTTCCGCCGTTGATCACCGCGTAATTCTCGCCGCCGAGCACGGACGCATAGTCGGAATCCTTTGGAATCAGAGTCACCTTCCAGTTCAGATCCGGGGCTTCAGACTGCATGGTCGGAATCTGCCACGGGCCGTTCTCCATCATCGCCACATTTCCTGCGATAAACTGATTCATGACATCTCCCTGGGTCCAGTTGATGCATTCCTTGCTCATCACGCCTTCATTGACCAGATCCTGGATAAAGGCCAGGGCACGGATACCGTTCTCGTTGTCAATGTCATAGGATGTGGCCCCTGTAGACCAGAGCCAGGGCGCAAAATTAAAAGTCCCCTCCTCGTTCTGTACGCTGCAGAGCGCCAGGCCGGTCACGCTGTCTGTGGTCAGCGCCTTTGCCGTCTCTTTGAGCTCCTCCCATGTGGTGGGCACCTCGCATCCGGCATCCTTGAGCATGTCTTCATTGTAATACAGCGCCAGGCAGTTTGCGCCGAAGGGGACGCCGTACAGTTTGCCGTCCACGGTGCAGGAATTGACGGTTCCCTCATAATAACTGCTGACGTCAAATTTTCCCGTCAGATCTTCAAAAATCCCCATTTCCACATAAGACGCGTGATCCGGTGAATCCAGGATGGCGATATCCGGAAGGTCGTCCGCCGACGCGCCGATGGAAAGCTGCTTCTTAAAATCCGCGAAGGGTACGTATTTTGCAGTCACCTCGTATTTGTCCTGGGATGCGTTGTAATCCTGGATGACTTTATCCAATGCCACCTGGTGTCCTTCTGTCTCCCAGTAATACCAGATCGTGACGGCCTCCGCGGCTCTTCCCCCGGAAGCTTCGCCCCCGTCGTCCCCGGACGTATCCTCCGCGGCTGCGCCCGCGTCCGTTCCGGATGCGCCTTCCTCATTGCCGCCCCCGCCGGAGCACCCTGCCAGCAGTCCCGCGGTCATTGCCAGAGCTGAAATTAATGCGATCCATGTTCTCTTCTTCATCTTTTCTCCTCCTTTTCCATATAAACAGATCTGCGAAGCAAATTGACTTGCCTGCTATGAACTTATCATACCGTCATTTTTTTCCTTCCGAAATGGTAAAAAAGTGAAAAAGGATCAATTATCTAAAATACAGTGACCGGAAATCATCCCAGAACATCCCTCACCGGACCGGCTGTTTTCATCCGGCTTTTCAGCGGTTTGCCTTGCGGTACTCCGCAGGCGACATTCCCACGCATTCCCTGAACACCCTGGCAAAATATTTTGCGTCTGTGTAGCCCGTCTTTTTCGCGATCTCATACTGCTTAAGCCGGGTTCCGATGAGCAGCTCCTTTGCCTTGGCCAGACGGTAATTGCGGATATATGTACTGAAATTTTCTCCCAATTCCCTGTGGAACTGGGCGCCCAGATATTCCTGGGTCAGGTTCAGCCGATCCGCGATCTCGTTCAGCGTGATCCCGTCCGCATAAAATTCATGGATCATGCTCTGGGCCTTTTTCACCGCCAGGCTCAAAGCCCCCGTCTCCTCCGAAGAAATGTGCATCCGGCTGAGCAGTTCTTCACAGGTCTTTTTCAGCTCGCCTTTTGTCTTAGCGTTCATGATGCAGTCCAGAAGCTTTTTCTGGTCGATCTTCTTATAATTGATGCAGTCCACTTCCTTCGCGATGTTGATCAGCGACCACTGAAAACGGACATAGGATTCTTTCACTTCCTTCGGGGAATACATTTTTCCGCCGGAAAAGAATTGCTGGAACTTCTCCAGGATCTCCCTGATCCGTTCCTGTTCTCCGGCGCATACCGCGATCTTCATCTGGTTTTCCAGCTCCACCGGATAAATGCAGATCTCTGTACGGATATCCGTGATCCTGGGATAAGAGATCAAAATGTCATCCCCCAGGACAATGTTCCAGTCCATGTAGGGCAACAGCTTCTGGTATCCCTCCCGGACGGCCCCCGCCCCGGTGACCTCCAGCATTCCGTAGCTGAACTGCCGCTCACGCCTTTCCCGTTTTTGCAGAAGGATCTGGTTCTGGAACCACCGCTCCACCTCCTGCCGGGACGGGTACCTGTATATGACCGCGGCAATGACCCGGTCGTATTCCAGCTCTACCAGACAGAATCCCAGTTTTTTCTGCTCCAGTACCCGGCACAATCCGTTTCGTTTTCTCTCACGCTGTTCTGCGAAACCGTCCCCCAGATAGACCAGCAGCTCCAAAAGCTTTGATTCCCTGGATATGCCGTACCGTTTCTCCAAAAAATCCTCCGTCTGCGCGTCCGCCGCCGACACCCCGTACATGAGATTGGAGAGGACATTTTCCAGGCTCCCTATGGCGTCCGGAATCCGTTTCTGCTCCTGCTCGTACAGATTCTGTATCTTGCGGATGGTTCGGACAAATTCCTGCACCGCCACAGGCTTGATAATATAATCGTTGACTCCCAGCTTTACGGCCTGCTGGGCATAGCTGAACTCGGAGTAGGCGGTGAGAATGATCACTTTGGGAAACAACCCCCGTGCCTGCATGCCGGACAGCATTTCCAGTCCGTCCAGAACCGGCATCCGGATATCCGTGATCACCAGATCCGGCCTGCACGCTTCGATGCAGGACAGCCCTTCCTGCCCGTTTCCTGCGGTGCCCTCAATGGTGATCTCCGGAAACATTTTGTTCAGCAGCCTGCACAGCCCCTCCCGAATCAAAATCTCGTCTTCCACTACTACCGCTCTCATAAAATCCCTGCCTCCCTTTTTGCCTGCCGTCTGCACGGCAAGATTGACTTCCTCACTGCCTGCCGTCTGCGCAGCAAGATTGACTGCCTCACTGCCTGCCGTCTGCGCAGCAAGATTGACTGCCTCACTGCCTGCCATCTACGCAGCCCTCACTGCCTGCGCGGCAAATGGATTGTCCCGCTGCTGCCTGCCGGGCTTTTCCTGACTGCGCGTATACTCAGGATATCGGAATGCGCACTTCCACAGTGGTTCCGGCCCCGCTTTGGCTCTCGACCCGAACCCTGGCCTGATTCCCATAATACATGCGGATTCTGGTGATGGCGTTTTCCATTCCGATGTGGTTCCTGTCATCCGTTTTCCGGAAAATCCCTTCGTTGATCTCCTCCGCGATCTCCCCGGGAATCCCGCATCCATTGTCTTCAATCCGAATCCGCACAAAATCCCCGTCACGGGCCATATCCACCAGAAGCCTGTATTTTCTCTCCACACCCTCAAATCCGTGGAGAATCGCGTTTTCCACAAAGGGCTGCAAAAGCAGTTTGTGGATGGGAAGTCCCAGCAGCTCCGGCTGTGCGTTGATCTGACATTCAAAGGCATTTTTCAATTTGGTCTGCTGCAGAAATACATACTGCTTGAGCCAGTCCACCTCCTCCCGAATCTGCACCACCCCGTTGCTGTCCGAGATCCCGTACCGCAGAATCCCGGCCAGTGTCGCGATCATGCCGCTGATCTCGTACTCGTCCTTGTCGATGGCCATCCAGTTGATGGTGTCCAGTGTATTGTAAATAAAGTGGGGATTGATCTGGGCCTCCAGGGCTGCGATCTCCGCATTCTTCTGCTTTTCAAC
This sequence comes from Schaedlerella arabinosiphila, assembly GCF_003885045.1. Taxonomy (GTDB): domain Bacteria; phylum Bacillota; class Clostridia; order Lachnospirales; family Lachnospiraceae; genus Schaedlerella; species Schaedlerella arabinosiphila. The sequence continues at coordinate 3,055,077 of NZ_RHJS01000002.1, forward strand.
GGATTGCTTCAGCTTTTCCATCGCAGAATTAAATTCCTCCGCAATGATTTCAATCTCCGTGGGCCTTGTATCATCCGGCATCACGCGGACGGTCAGATCTCCTTTCCCGGCCTTCCGCATCGTCTCGACCACTCCTTTGATGGAGCCGGTCATCCGGGTCACCTGGCTGACCATGATCACAAGGATTGCCAGAAGTGACAGAAGCGTGATTGATACCAGGAGCTTTTGCTGCTGATGGAGCCCCTGCACCAGCTCTTCCTGGTTGGTGGCGCGGATGATCTCCCATCCGGTTTTCTCGTCATGAACCGAATAGATGGACAGCTCCCCGTTTCCAAGAAGCCCGGTCCCGGACGCAAGTCTCCGCCAGGCAGCCTCCTTTTCCCGGCGGTCTGCATCCTCATGATAAATGGATTCTCCGACGGCTTCGGAATGGGCGCAGGATATCACCGTTCCCTCCTCGTCTATGATAAAATTCAGTCCCTTTTCCGTGGATGCCGAGCAGATTTCCTCCAGAAGCGCTTCGTCAATGCTGACCATGACGACCCCGCACTGCTTCTTCACGTTCCGGTAGTCGATGATGCGGTGGCCGATATGGAATAAATAGCAGGAATTGGTTCCGAAGACGACTTTGTCCCCGGTGGGAAAAATATGGGTCGCGTTGTCCCGGCTGATCCCTGCATACAATTCCTCCTGGGACATGGCGATGCTGTCCATCCAGGAGGTGGACGTGGTGGAAGCCGTCAGTTGGTCATAAAATGCCAGTTCCCCGCTTTCCGTGATGACAGAGATTGATTTTACATAATCCTTTGTATAAAACAGGCCCCGCAGGGTTTTCCTGAGCAGCTTCCGGTTGTTTGCCAGATCCTCCCCCGCGTTGATCTTATCCACCAGCTCCACGATGTAGTCATCGGTGTACACCTGGAATAAAATGTCCTCGTACGAATCCAGCCACACGTCAAGGCTCACCTTGGTCTGCTCCAGGTTGGCCCTTGTCATCCTCTCCACATTCTGCTGCACCAGCCTGGATGTATTGTAATAAGAAATAATGTTAATCAGCAGGATCGGAATCACGGAAGTCACGATAAATGCGGTCACCAGCCGAATCCGGATGCTTCTTCTGTCAAGCTTGAACAGACTTTTTTTACTCATGGCAGACTCCTCCTGTGCTTTATTATATATGGTGTTTTTTTGACATGAAATAGAAAAAATGCAAGAAAGGTTGAAATATACAAGGTGAATTAAGGGCAGAATCAGCAGAACAGCTTATGGATCGCGGACTACGCGGCAGATATTACCTGCCGTCTTTTTCCATCACAAAATTTGTCAGAAACACGCCTTTTCGCTCCACCTGCTGTTCCCTTACCACCCTGTAGCCTCTTTTTTCAAAAAAGGGCCTTGCCGTAATCGAAGCATGGGTAGTGATTTTCCCTGAAACGGCCTGCTCCAGCCTGCTGCAAATGGCAGCGGCAGCGCCTTTTTTCTGATAATCCGCATGGACATAGAGGCGGTCGAGATAGCCTGCTTTGTCTATATCGCCGAATCCGATTATGGTATCTCCCTCCACTGCGACGACGCTGTAATGCTCTTGAAAGGAACGGTTCCACATCTCTAAATCCACATCCCCTGCTGCCCATGCATCCAACTGCTCCTCTGTGTAATCGCCTGCGTTCACTGTATGCACTGTGTGATAAAACAATTCTGCCAGCTTCCTGCAGTCGTCTGGCTGATATGCTCTGATAAACATGTTTTTCATTCTCCTTTTTTATCCGGAAGCTTCTGCACTGCTGCGTTCTTCCCATTCCTCACGTGTTATGGCGTACGCATAGGAAATGCCGTCTTTTTTATTGGGATATTCCTTGATTTTTTTCATACCGTTTGCAGCGGCGGTAGCGGAGGACGCGATATTCGTGTATTTCATGTATGAATACAGGCAGTCAAAGTCCGTGTTCACAAATGCCCAGTCCCGAACCGCTTTTGCCGCCTCGCTTCCAAATCCCCTTCTCCAGTATTTTTTGTGAATATGGTAGCCGATCTCCGGAAGCATTTCTCCGTCAATATTTTGTATAGTCAGTCCGCAGTCACCTATAAGCTCTGAGGTTTCTTTCCGCACAACGGCCCACAGCCCGAATCCATATTCTTGATAATTTTGGAGATTCCATTCAATCCAGCTTCTGGTGCGTTTTTCATCAAATGGTTTTGGATAGTGCCGCATCGTTTCCGGGTCTGACAGGATTTCATGGATTGCGTCAAAATCCTCCAATGTATATTCCCGTAGAATCAGACGTTTGGTCTCAATCATCATTTTTTCCTCCTTTCTTTAGTCCAGCAGGTATCCGGCCTCATAAGAACATTCTAAATAGCTGGGGTTCTGGTAGTATATGTCTGTCTGGAACTCTATTTTCTCCCCAAATATCTACAGACCTTTTTCTTATATTCCAGATATTCCTGTCCAAACGCCTCTGTTAAAAAAGCTTCCTCAACATATACGATCTGCAAATGAAGCATAACCCCCGCAAATAGGACTGCTGCAAACAGCCCCCAGTTAAAGAACATCAGCCCGATGCCGATATGCACAAGGTCAAACCCTAAAAAAGCCGGGTTCCGGCTGATCTGGTAGATGCCATTTGTCACCAACGCAGTCTCTTCCGTTTTGGAAACGCCGGCCCTCCAGCTATCCTGCATTGTCAGAACCGACACGACAAATATGGCCGCACCTGCCGCACCTGCTGCTGCACCAACAAGTCTCATAGGCGTCGGTAATAAGCAGACATGAAACAGGATGCTGAACAGCTCCGCAGCAAAAACCAGATATGCGGAGCCTTTCATGACCAGTTCGATGGTTTTTGCGGCGCCCTCCTTCCCTTTCCCGATCTGATCCGTTCGGATTCCTTTTTGACTCTGGCTGATCATTTTTATGAAATAGCATCCGTAAAAAATCAGCAGAATTACGATGCCGGTTATCTGAAATTTCACTGTTCTGTCCTCCTGTTCCGCATCCGACTTCTTTCCTTTTCTTCCTTGGCCTTTTATATCTGTTGAATAGATTCAAAGCTCCATATTTATTGATTGGATAGTCAAACCGTAATCTGTATACATCTTACAGGCTGCTTCATTTTTTGCGTTTACCTGCAGTTCAATCCCGTCATACCCTTTTTCCTTTTTCAATTCTTTAAGAAAATCAAAGAATGCATGTCCGATCCCTTTTCCACGATATTTCTCATCCACTGCCATAGAATCAATAAAAATAATGTCTCTTGTCACCAGATTCGGATTTTCTATATGCTGGTATGCGACAAATAAAATGCCTGCCACAGTCCCTTTATATTCCGCGACGAAAAACGTTTTTTCCTTCACCGCCTGCTCATACATTTCAACCGGCAATACGTTTTCGCTGTATTTGTAAATATCCGGCCGCCAGCCAATGTGCATTTGCTGAACCTGTTTCATAATAGATTCCGCGATTCCATATTCATCCATTTTTGCATTTCTGATACATATTTCCATAGCTTTACCCTCTTTTTTTTACCTTTTGCGCTTCCAAAAACCGCTCATCCCCTGTCATGACTGACATAAATCTCAGGACGGCATCTACATGCTTTATCGTCCTTCTGCTGGGGATGTAGTTTTTTGGTAGACGGCGCCGTCATATCCGATGATCCGAAACGGCATATCCAGGTTCGGATCCGTCTGGTTTTCCAGACCCAGCAGGGCAATTTTCACTTTCCCTCCAGACCAGTATTTTGCGTTATCCGTTCTTCTGAATGTTTGAAAAGCTACACCCGCTGCAATTACGAGTGTTTTTACTTTTTAGCATAAAGGGAGCTGAAAAGCAATTATTTTCTGGAAACGAAAATTTTGCCATTTTGTACAAGAAATTGTTCGTAAGTGCCTAACTTACCTGCAGACCGAGAAAAAGAGCCGCCGGCTTTCTACCGACAGCCTCGTTTCATTTGAAATACAAGAATGTTATATAATCTGTGTAAATAATCAGACTTTATCATCCTCTCTTAATCCAATACATTTTCTTTAGATAATCAGGCGAATGCAATATTATGCTTTCTTAATAACTCCTTCGCCAGGGCCAGCTCTTTGAGAGCGGCATCTTTTTCGGCGATCATTGCATCCTTCTCTGCGATCACCGCATCTTTTTCCGCAATTACAGCGTCCTTCTCTACGATCACCGCATCCTTCTCCGCCCGCATGATCTCCATCCCCTTCTGAATCCCACGGTTTTCAACCTGGTCTAAAATCTCACACATATTCTTTTTACCTCCTTCCGTTTTTACCTTTTGCGCTTCCAAAAACCGCTCATCCCCGGTCATGACTGACATAAATTTCAGGACGGCATCTACATGCTTTATCGTCCTTCTGCTGGGGATGTAGTTTTTGTTTTTTCGCTTCTGTACAAAATAGTCCGCTACGATCCGAAAATCGCTTCTAAATAACTTTACCTGCTCCTCTGTTAAATATGCCACCTCAAAGACATGAATCTTATAATCATTCACATACTTTTCCATACCTGCCGGAATCGTCACCATCTCATTGATAGACTTCGGCCCGCTCCACCGGGGATTCCCGAAATACAGGACTATACTCAGCACCGGGCAGCGGTCCTTTGATTTCTTATCAAGCAGCTGCGTCCGGTAGGCGGCGCCGTCATATCCGATGATCCGAAACGGCATATCCGGATCCGGATCCGTCTGGTTTTCCAGACCCAGCAGGGCAATTTTCACTTTCCCGCCAGACCAGTATTTTGCGTTATCCCGTTCTTCTTCATGCAGCTTGCTGCTGTCTGCCTTATACTGGGATCTGACCTTCAGAGCTTTCAGCTCCCTGGATCGGATCACACGTTCTCCCTCAAAAACCAGTACATTTACGATGTCGGCAAAGACATCGTTATAATCCTCCAGATTCTTTTCTACGATATCCTTCTGTCCCATTCATACTCCTCTTTGGTTTCTCTTATTATAGTCTTTTGGCTGCCGGAATACAAGTATATACTGTTTACGCCTACGGTGTTCACTGTAACAGTGACACTGCAAGTACATAACTAATCCATCCCATCTCCTCCCTTCATAAAGTCACGAAAAAAATTTGTTTCAAACATTGAAGTAAAGGCGATACAGCCCTGAAAATAAAATAGAAATTTTCATCTTAGATAAAGAGAATGTTTGAAAAGGTACACCCGCTGCAATTACGAGTGTATTTACTTTAGCATAAAAGGGGCTGAAAAGCAATTATTTTCTGGATATTTTTCTGCAAAAAACCAGGCCGCCCGCGCAGAATTCTCTTCCACACAGCGGCCATCTGTTTATCGTGTCTAAAGAAAGATAACTACCTTCCGGCGTAAACTCCGGCAACGTGGAAGGCAGCTCCTTGTTCATCAGATAATAGGTGCCCATTTTATACCTCCGGCCCGAAATATTTTCAACTGTGCGGTTGGATAATCTAAGAATCCTCCAACTGCACAGCTGGAAATGTTTTCAGCTATGTTTTTATAACAGTTCTATCCGGGGGAGACACATCATTTTTTACGCCTGCTTTTTCCGCTTCCTATAATTCGGATTCGTCAATCACAATATCCTTCATATCAATATCATGCCCGATTGCTTCTGCTTCTTTCAGGATCTTTTCTGCCGACGCGCATCCGATCCCAAAACGGCACGCTCCTAATTTGTACATTTTCAGCAAGGTATCAAGATCCCTCACCCCGCCAGCCACTTTAATCTTTGCCCGGTCGCCCACCGCGTCCTTCATCACCTTTACATGATGGAGGGTGGTCGGTTTTCCGACAGAAAATCCCGTACCCGATTTCACATAGTCTGCTCCGCCTTCGATGGACAGCTCGCAGGCCTTCCGAATCTCTTCGTCGGTCAGCAGCATGGCCTCAATGATCACCTTCAAAGAAGTCCCCTCCGTTGCTTTCCGGACCGCCTTGATATCCTCAAGCACCAGGTCGTACCGGCCCGATTTTAAATATCCCACATTCATAACCATATCGTTTTCTGCCGGATTCATGGTCATAAAATATTCGGCAAGCTGTACCTTTGTTTCCGTCGCCTCCTGCCCGGACGGGAATGCCAGCGATGTGCCGAACGCGGTATCCGTTCCCTTCAGCAGTTCTACCAGCTGGGGATAATAACAGGGCCAGCAGAAGCAGGTGCCGCATCCGTACTTTTTGCAGAGCTCCACCATATCCTTCACATCCTCAAGCGTTGTATCCAATTTTAAAACACTCGGATCCATCATATACGCAATATCCTTCATTGTTAAAATGTCTTTCCTGTATTCCTTCATGATTATAATCCACCTTCCTGAATGTCTGTCTTTGGCCGCGGTTCACCGGCCGGAAAACCGCAGCCCCATCCATCCTTCCATTTTTTATTCTGTTTTCTGTTCCAAATCCGCCTTGTCCGCAGCCTGCGGTCAGGTATGCAGCTCCGAGAGCTTGCCGAATTTTTTCCGTGTCTCCACAAATTTTTCCGTGTAAATCTTATTGAATGCCACGCATCCCACCGGCTGCTGACGGATCATCAGCTCTTCACAGTTCATGCACTGGGTACAATACTTGATCTCATCCTCTCTGCCCTCCATGAGCTTTAAGGGAGTGAGCGGATCGGCAAAGGACTGCCTGCCGAGCCCCACCATATCCATGATCCCCTCCTCGATACAATGCGCCCCCATTGCGAAGAGCGATGATTTCTCCGGATCCACGGACAGAAGCTTGTTCTTCTTCCCCCTGAACGGCGAAAAATGGGAACCAATGACCACTGTCTCGGGTTTGAGAACCTTTTTCATCATGTCTGAAAAATAAATATGCAGGTAGGAAAGCTCCGGCGCGTCCGACAGCGCTTCCATATAATTCATCGCGCTGTGTACATTTCCAAGTGACTCGATGAAGTAGCTTGCCCCGCGCTCCTCCAACCCTTTGATCAAATCAAGCGGTTCCGTCATATCCATAAGCGGGGACTCCGGTCCCGCGGAGCCAAATCCGCCCGGATGCCCTTCCCACATGGACATCTTAGAGCCTATCAGGAAATTCTTGTCATTCACCGCTTTCATGATCCTCTCCTGCAGGTCATATGCCCACTGCGCCCTCCTTTCCCAGGAGCCGCCGTATTTCCAGTCACGGTCATTAAACGGGCGGATGATCTGGGATCCCAGATAGCCATGGCACAGCTTCATATCAATGCCGTCCGCTCCCACCTCATGCGCGATCTGGGACGCAAGGACAAACTGGTCCATGATATGCTCCACTTCCTCCTCCGACAGAATGTCCCCTCCGATCCCATACATCGGTTTTACACAGACACGTCTTGAAAAATCCGGTTCGCTGATCTCTCCCGAATGGGTCAGCTGGAATACGATCAGCGTATCCGGGTTCACCTCTTTAAGGCGCCTGATAAAATTTTTCAGCGGCTTTTCATTCCGCGGCATGATTTCAAGCTGCGTCTTTCTTGCCCTGGATTCGTTCGTAACCGTGATCGCCTCCAGATCCACCAGCCCGAACCCGCCCTGATACAGCTTTTCATATCGCTGATAAGTCAGGTCCGTAGGATTTCCCTCTTCGTCAGAATCCACACATTCCATCGGCTGCGCAAAAAAACGGTTTTTACACTCTCTGTTTCCGATTTTGATCGGGTTTAACAACGTTTCTTTATATCCCATTGTATTTTCCTTTCTATATTAATTCTCATAGTTTCTCGCCGCTGGCTAATTTCATGATGCCTTCTTCCGAAAACTCCTCCTGGGACAGCTCCCCGGTCAGTACCCCTTCATGCATCACCAGGATCCGGTCTGCCACTCCCATGACCTCCGGCATTTCGGAGGAAATCATAATAATGCTGACTCCCTCCTGCACCAGCCTGTCCATCAGCAGATAAATCTCATACTTGGCCCCAACGTCGATCCCCCTGGTCGGCTCATCCAAAAACAGGATTTTACATTCCGAAGCGAGCCACTTTGCAAGAACCACCTTCTGCTGATTCCCGCCTGACAGGAACCGGCATAATTTCCCGGTATCCGGCGCCACGACCCTCAGCTCCTGAAAATATTTTTCCGTCATCTTCTTTTCCTTTGCCCCGCTGACAAACCCGGCCTTGGAAATCTTATCTAATGCCGCGGCCGCGATATTGTCTTTGATATCATGGTTCAAAAACAACCCCTGCGTCTTCCGGTCTTCGGTGGCAAATCCGAGGCCGTACTTCAATGCCCTACTTGGATGGCTGATATCTGCCTCTTTCCCAAAGATAGTCACCTTCCCTTTTTGAAGCTTATCCGCCCCGAAGATTGCCCGGAGCACTTCGGTCCGTCCGGCTCCGACCAGGCCCGACAGCCCAAGGATCTCCCCTTTTCTCAGCTGAAACGATATATTTTCAAAGCGCTCCCCCGTCAGCCCTTCCGCCTCCAGCACCACTTCCGTACTCCTGATCCTGTGCCGGGGCGGGAAGGTATCCTTCAGATCCCGGCCGATCATTTTGCTGATCAGCCAGTCCTTATCAATATCCCGGATATTTTCATCCGCAATATATTTTCCGTCCCGAAGCACCGTGACACGGTCGCAGAGCGCAAAAAGCTCCTCCAGGCGGTGGGATATATAGATCACCGTGATCCCATCCGCCTTTAATTTCCTCACAATTTCAAATAAAACCTCGATCTCGCTGTTTGTCAGGCTGTCCGTCGGTTCATCCATAATGATGATCCTGGTCTGGTAGGACAGCGCTTTTGCAATATCCACCATCTGCTGCTGCGCGACGCTCAGTTTTTTCACCGGCGTTTTGTAGCTCGCAAGGGAGCCCCTGCTCACATAATCCAGATACTTCCCGGCAAATTCATTTTCCTCCTGAGTTTTGATGATCCGGCAGAAATTTTTCTCCTGCCCAAGCATGACATTTTTTACGGCATCCAGCTCGGGAACCAGGCTCAGCTCCTGATAAATAATAGCCACTCCCTTGTCGATCGCGTCACGCGGGCTTTTGATCACAACCTCTTTCCCGTCGATCTTCACGGTTCCCGCATCCGGTTTGTATACCCCGGAAAGCACCTTCATCAAAGTTGATTTTCCGGCTCCGTTCTCCCCGATCAACGCGTGGATCTCGCCCTTTTTCACACGGAGGTCTACCTGGTCCAATGCCGTGACCTTAGAAAACGTCTTTGTAACCCCCAACATCTCCAATGCATATTCGCTCATAGTTTCTGCCCAGCCTTTCTTCTCCACCGTGTGAACCGCTATTTCTCCCGCCTTTGGAACAGTACCGCCACCAGGATGATCGCGCCGCGGATGACGCCCTGCATATTGGGGTCGGCCCCGATCAGGTTCAGAATATTATTGACCATGGCCATGATCAGCACGCCGGCCAGGGTTCCTGCCAGGGTGCCCACCCCGCCGCTCATGGCCGTTCCGCCGATGACCGCCGCCGCAAGCGCATCCATGTCATAATTGGCGCTTCCGTTGGGCTCTCCTACCCTGACACGGGCCATCAGCATCACTCCTGCCAGGGCCGCTGTAAATCCGCAGAGCACATATGCCATGATTTTATTGATTTTTACCTTGATGCCGGTCAGCCTGGCTGCCTCCGCATTACTTCCGATCGCGTAAATATGGCGCCCATACACCGTCTTATGCAGGATCACGATGAATACGGCCATCATGACCGCATAAAGGATCACCGCGCAGGGAATACCCATCACATATTTGGAGCCGAAATGTACCCAGGCTTCCGTCACCTTCCCGCCCGGGGCTCCTTTTGTATAAAGCATGACAATGCCCTTCACCACCATATTGACCCCCAGGGTAATGATAAACGGCTCCAGATTCCTGGTCACGATGATGAGACCGTTCACAAGTCCGATCAGGCATCCGATCATCAGGACAAGCAGAACCTGTCCCAGCATGATCCCCTGCTTTCCCTGCCCGATCCCCGCCTCCATCATATCTGCCAGCAGGCAGGCGCATAGGGCCATCACGCTGGTCACAGACAGGTCGATCCCTCCGACAAGCAAAACCACAGTCATGCCTATGCTGACCATCCCTACAATGGATGCCTGCCGCAGGATATTGGCTATATTGGTATACGTCGGAAATATATCCGGAGAAGCAATGGTCGAGATCACAAACACCAAAATCAATGCAATATAAGGTGTACTGACCGGATGATCCAATATTTTTCTGACAATATTTTTCTTTGTTTCCTGATTACCCACCACACACTCCTCCTGTTTTTCTCTATGGTTTACTTATATAATACGGTGCGCTCTTTTGCTTCCGGGCTGACCAGTACCTTGACCAGCTTTGGATTGGTCCTGATCTCTTTCAAGGTATCCTCCAGTTCCTCAAGAGGAACGATCATGGAGATCAGCGGCATGGGATCCACCCGTCCGTATTTCATCAGCGTCAGGGCATCCCCCCAGTCATAGCCGATCCCGGCGCAGCTTCCGCTGATCTTTTTTTCACTCGTTACAAATTCTACCGGCGGGAGAGACGCCAGATCATCCTCCGCGCAGATACCGAAGGCTTCTACCTTTCCGCCCTTTCTTACCATTTGAAATGCCTGCTCATATGTCCTGGAGCTTCCTACCGCTTCCAGGACAAAATCCGCTCCCACGCCGTTCGTCAGCCGCATCACTTCCTCAATGGGATCAACCTCTTTGACATTGATGGTATAATCCGCAACCACTTCTTTTGCCATTTTCAGCCGGTCCGCATTCGCGTCGATCACGATGACAGGCGCGGCTCCGCGGAGCTTCGCAAGCTGTGCATGCATGATCCCGAGTCCTGCCCCGATCACGACCACGCTGCGTCCGATCGTGCAGTCCATCTTATGTGACGCGTTGAGGCATGCCGTAAGAGGCTCTACAAATGCTGCTTTTTCATCTGACACCTCATCCGGAACCACATAGATATTCTTCCACGGAACCTTTACATATTCCGCAAATCCGCCGTCCGTGTGGATGCCGATCTGCTTGAAGTCCGAACACAGCAGCGGCTCTCCGATCCTGCAGTGGTAACAGGTACCGCAGGGTGTACAGATGTCGTATGTAACCCGGTCTCCCACATGGAGCCCTTTCGCGTTTTTCCCAAGCTCCGCAATGGTTCCGTAAACCTCATGCCCGGTCGTAAGCGGGATACACGCTACCTCATCGGCATATTTCCCGGTATAGGATCCCCAGTCAGAACCGCAGATACCGCAATACTTTACCTTCACCAGCACCTCGTCTTCGTTGATCTCCGGTACCGGCACTTCCTTTAATTCAAAATGATATGGTTCCGTAAGAACCTGTGCTCTCATTGTCTTCATCTGAACTCCTCCTGTTTATTTTGTAAATAATTTATCCGTACGTCCTTCATATGGGGCATCGATCATAAGCGGCCGTAAAAAGTCGATGGTCTTTTTCACGCCGTCCGCGCGGCTCATGATCACATCCTCATGCTCGTAGTTCAATACACCGTCATAGCCCGTAATGAACAATTCACTGATCAGGCGTTTCCAGTCCACATCCCCCCAGCCCGGGATCCGGAACCGGAAGGACCGGTCAAGCCGTCCCCAGCCGTCCTGCATGTACATATTCAGCCCGCCCTTTCCGAGGTTGTGCTTCACGATCTCGCAGTCCTTTGCGTGGACCGTAACGATCCTTCCTTTGAGCTCGTCTACGAACTGGTTCACGTCAATCCCGGAAAACAGGATATTCGCCGGATCCAGGTTGATCGCGAAGCTCTCATGGTAGTCTGTCACCTCCAGCAGGCGAAGCGTGGACTGCGTATCATATACGATATTATTGGGGTGCGGCTCAAATGCCACCTTTACACCGTATTCCTTATACTTGTCAAACACGTATCCCCACTTTTCAGCAAATTGCTCCTCTTCATATTTCCACCCGTTGGGCTCCGGCCAGTCATTGATATGGCCGTAATTCTCCATTCCGGAAAATGCTACGACAGAGGATACTCCCAGCTCCGCCGCCAGGCGCGCGGAACGGATCATACTCTCCTGGCCGAACCGGATCTTTTCTTCCCTGGTGCCCGGGCAGATCGAATCCATGCCCGCACTGTACGGCCCCATGATCAGAGGAGAATCGGCATGGTTGCTGAGCGCCGAAATAAACAATCCATGATCTTCGATCATTTTTTTCATTTTTTTCGCATTGTTTCCTATTAATAGTTCCTGGACATCCAGCTGTCCGTTATCGGTATATGCCGGCAGCTCTACCGCGTCATATCCATGCTCCGCCGCAATTTTGCATACCTCTTCCAGAGGCTTTTCCGAATAATTTACCACACAAAATCCAATTTTCACTTTCTTATCCCTCCAGCTTATCCATCGTATTTTTTCCTCAGCTGTTCCTATGGCCGGCACGGCCGGATATCTGCTTCCGGCTTAATATGTCCAGTCAAAATCATCGCCGTCCTCAATGACATATTCATCAATATTGTCCTTTGTAACAACGATCGGGTCCTTTGTAACATCCTTTTCCTCGGGATCCCTTCCCTCCAGTGTTTCAATCGCGAGGTGGAGCGCTTCTACCGATGCCGCACATGGGAATTGCGTAAATCCCACGCAGGTTCCGTCCTTTACCATTTTCGCAATGCCGTTGATGCCGTCCGCGTTTACGATAAAGATCCCGTCCTTTTCTCTTCCTGCCTCCTTGATCGCATCCATAGCCGCCAGGGTCACGCCCCCGTCCTGGGAGATCACGCCGTCGATCTCGCCCGGGCCGTATTTGCTCAGAAAATCTTCCATACAGGATTTTCCTTTGGATGCTTCAAAATCCGTGTACTGCCTGTCCACGATCTTGATATCCGGATACTGGGAAAATACCTTCTCCTGCCCGGCCTTCTGTCCGTTATCCGTACCGGAGCCTGCAATGGAATCCAATGCGATGATGTTTCCCTTCGGCTCTCCGTACTTCTCTGTCAGGGCATCTACCAACAGCTGCGCGCAGGCCGCGCCGTTGTTTTCATCTGTCCAGCCTACATAGTGCGTGTAATCCTCCGTCGTGGCGGTCCTGTCAAACAGGATCACCGGGATTCCCTTTTCAAACGCTGCTTCGATCCCCGGATTCACTGCGTCCTCCACGCAGGGCGTGATCAGGATCGCGTCCAGATCCTTCTGGAGCATCGCCTCAATATTGCTGTTCATCGTATTGGCATCGTCATGGGCATCTGTCTCTACGATCTCCACCCCCAGCTTCTCCGCTTCTTCAATCAGCATATCCCGCATCTTTACACGCCAGCTGTTGGATACGGACGCATTTGCAAAGCCGATCACATATCCTCCGTCCTCTTTGCCGTCCTCCCCGCTGTCCCCGGAGCCGACGCTGTCCGCAGGCCCTTCACCCTTGCTGCCGCAGCCGGTAAAAATCAGGCCGCTTACCATCATAACCGCCAGCAACATTGATAACATCTTTTTCTTTTTCATAAAACCTTACCTTCTTTCTTTTTTTATTAACTTTCTTGCCGCAAGCTCGTCTAACTGATTTGAATATATCACATTTCTTTTCATTTGTCGATATATTTTTTTCATTTATTTTTATTTATTTCGTTTTATTTTTGTATTTTTTTGTTTTATTCCAAAAAATCCTTTTCATTTTTTTTCATTTTAATTTGCCAATTCATTTCTTTTATGCTATGATTAGTCTGACGCGATATGATGCACACAGCCGTATGAGGAAATATGCCGCTGTGCGGCTGCGGCCGACACAATACTCACGGCAAACCATTTTGCAGAAGGACTGACCATGTTTAAAATAGAGCGAATTCGACGGATAAAAGAAATACTGCGCGACTGCCGGCAAATCGAGGTTTCTGCACTGAGCTCCCTGCTGAACGTATCTGACGCTACGATCCGCAATGACCTGGAAGAGCTCGAAAAGGAAGGCTTTTTAACCAGGTTCCACGGCGGGGCGACCATTAATTCCCAGGAAACGGCGGAGCCGGTCAACAGCCCGGACGATTCCATGATTGAATACGATAAGGCCAAGGAGGAGATCGGCATCATCGCCGCCCGGCTGATCCGCGAACGTGAGTGGGTCTTTCTCGGCCCCGGCACGACGACCTATTATATTGCGAAGGCCCTGGCGCCGAGAAGCAATATCAACGTCCTGACCAACAGCTTCCTGGCAGCCAATATCCTGAGAAGCTCGCCCAACATCAAGGTCCTGTTTCTGGGCGGGCAGCTGGAACGGCTTGGCTTCTACACCGTACCGGACAATCTGGAAAAGGAACTCAGCAGCATTTACCTGGATAAGTCCTTTTTCTCTGTTGACGGGGTGGATCTGTCTGCCGGGTACACCTTATCCGATACTCCGGTGCTTGAGATCATACAGCTTATTAAAAACCAGTCCCGGGAAACGATCATGGCCGTGGATTCCGCAAAATTCAACCAGCGGGCATTCCGGAAGGTCTGCGGCATCGATGAGATCAAGACCATTGTCACAAATGCGGAGATTCCGGACGATTATAAGCAGTATTTCCTCGAGCACGGCATTTGTACCTATACCGCATATGATCTGAAGCCGATTACATTTTAAATTTTATGGATAACCGTCATGAAACCTTTTTGCATTGAAACGAAGCATTTGACCAAAATTTCAGACAGAACACTGGTGGATAATATTAATTTTACTGCCTATTCCGGGGAGTTCCACGCAATCATCGGAAGCAACGGGGAGGGCAAGACTGTTTTCGCCAAGCTGCTGGCCGGCATCCGTTCCATAACCAGCGGAAGTATCCTTCTGGACGGGAAGGTTCTGGACATTCATGATGTCAGCTCCGCGCAGAAGCACGGCATTTATATGCTTTTGGAGGAGCAGGTGATGTTCCCCACCCTGTCCGTGCGTGAAAATATCCTCTCCGGCAGCGAATACCTGCTCAGTGCTTCCCATATCTGGGCGCCGTCCCGGAAAAAGGAGAACCAGGTATGCCGGGAATATCTCCAAATGTTCGGCCTGGAGCTGGATCCGGAAATGCCTGTCACGGAACTGACGGTATTTGAAAAGCGGATCCTGCAGCTGATCCGGGTACTGATCCGCCGTCCCAGGGTGCTGATCCTGGATGAGTTTGCCTCCTGCCTTACCTACGATGAGACCGAACGCGTATTTCAGGTCTTAAAGGGATTAAAGGAGCAGCAGACCGCCATCCTCTTTATCACACACAATTATTCCGTACTCCTGCGGTACAGCGACCGTGTAACGATCATCAACGACGGGACGGACATTGCCTCTTTCAGCCGCAGTGAGTTTCACGCGAAGCCCTTTAAAGAGCATGTCGAAGCCCTGAAGCTGAATTTTTCCTATCCTTCCCTGCGCCTGCCTCCCGGAAAGGAAGTGGTTCGTTTCTGCCATTTTTCCAATCCCCAGCTCCATGACGTTGATTTTACACTTCACAGCGGTGAGATCATTGGAATGGCCGGACTCTCCTCTACGGAGAAGGCCTCGCTCATACGCGCTGCCATAGGGGATACGCGTCCCGCTTCCGGTTCGATCCTGTTTCCCGGCAGCCAGGGCCGCCCAAAGATCAGCCTCATCGGCGAACAGGACAGCGAACTGGCGCTGTTCAGCTCCCAGTCCATCCCGTTCAATATTACGGCATCGGATTTCGGACGGACGGCCTCCCATGGCTTCACCTCAAAAAAGAAGGCCGGACTCTATGCGCGTCACTGCCTGGGACGGCTGAATTTCCGCAATGCCGGGGCGGAGGATAAGACCAGATATCTGAGCACCGGAAATAAACAAAAGCTCATCATCGCACGCTCCCTGTTCTGCGGCGGCAGCCTGTACATCTACAGCGATCCGGCCAAAAACCTGGATGCCGCAAGCCGGCTGGAGCTTTACAATATACTGAACGCACTGATCTTAGAAGGAGCCGCGATCCTTTTAATTTCCTCCGATTTTGCCGAGCTGATCGGTATGTGCAGCCGGATCATCCCGTTAAAGGACGGCCGGCAGATCGGAAATTATTCTACGGATTATCTTTCTGTCCAAGCTTTGTCTAACACACTTGAGTAAACGACGGAAGGAGATCACATTATGAGTAAAGACAAATTCATCGCCTATGACCTGGGTACCGGAGGAATCAAAGCCTCTCTTTTTGACGCGCGCGGAGCTTCCCTTGCGGAGACATTCCGGCAGTATGACACCTATTTTCCCATGGACCGCTTCATGGAGCAGAAGCCCATGGACTGGTGGGACGGCGTATGCCGTGCCACCCGCAGGCTCCTGGAGGAAAGCGGCTGTCCCGCAGAGGATATCGCCTGCGCCGCGCTGTCCGGGCACAGCCTGGTTGCCGTTCCCATTGACAGAGACGGCGCGCTTCTGAGCGGGCAGGTCCCCATCTGGTGCGACATGCGCGCGTCGGATCAGGTTTCTTCTTTTTTCAAGGAGCTTTCCTACGAATTCTGGTACAAAACCACCGGAAACGGTGATCCGGCCGAAACCTATACCATCTTCAAGCTGATGTGGCTTAAGGAACACCAGCCCGATCTATTTCACAGGATTCACAAAATATTGGGATCCAAGGATTTTGTGAATTACAAGCTGACCGGTTCTGTCTGTACAGACCCGTCTTATGCCTCCGGCTTCGGAGTCTTTCACCTTCTGAATTGGGACTATGAGGATCGCTTTTTTGAAGCCGCCGGCATCAGCAGGGAGATCTTTCCCCCGATCCGCCCTTCGGATGAGATCATCGGTTATGTGACGGCCGAGGCCGCCGGTGAATGCGGCCTGTGTCAGGGCACCCCTGTTGCCTGCGGCGCCGTAGACAATACCTGTATGGCACTGGGGGCGCGCGGTCTGGAGGAAGGGACCGTCTATACCTCCCTGGGCTCTTCCAGCTGGATTGCTGTCACCTCCCGGAAACCGGTCATTGATGTCAGCAGCCGCCCCTTTGTGTTCGCACACGCGGAAAAAGGCTATTATACGTCTGCCGTCTCCATCTTTTCCGCCGGGAACTCCTTCCGCTGGATCCGGGATCATCTGATGAAGGACTATGCCGGGGACACGGATACCTACGATGTGATGAACCGGATGGCAAAAGCAGTCCCTCCCGGAAGCCATGGGGTCCTGTTTAACCCGACGCTGGCAGGCGGAAGCGCCCAGGAACCCAGTCCAAACCTCTGCGGCGGCTTTATGGGGCTGACTCTTGGAAATACGCGGGAGGATCTGGTGCGCGCCTCCATGGAAGGGGTCGCTATGGCGCTCCGCAGAACTTTAGATATCCTAAAGCGTCAGGTCGAGATCCAGGGAGATATGCTTCTGTGCGGAGGAGGCAGCAAAAGCGCCGTCTGGCGGCGGATCTTTGCGGACATCTACCATATGCCTGTCCTGAAAACCAATATCGACCAGGACGCGGCGTCCCTCGGCGCTGCCGCCCTTGCCGCCAATGCCTGCGGCCTGTGGGACGGGTACGGCATGATCCCCTCGCTCCACCGGAAGGAGGATCATCTTCTCCCGGATGAGGAGACAAACGCGTACTACGAAAAACTGCTCCCCATCTATGAGGAATGGACCCAATGCCTTTCCAGGCTCGGCGACCGGATGGCCGGGCTGCGCTAGGATGTTTTGAAAGGGGGCTTGAAAAAGCCCCCTTATGATTTTCTTTTCTATTTTTCTGTTTTATTTTCCCTGTTCTTCATCGTGTGTCTTGAAATAGCTTTCCATAACGCTGTTGTCATGCGGCGCAAACAGATCTCTCCCTCCGTCAAAGGCCAGCCTGTACGCAATGATCTGTACTGCCGGAGCAAGCTCCAAGGCCGTAAAATCCGCTGTTTTTAAATCTGTTTTCAGATCTTCTTCATCTACGACTGCGTTTCCCACTACAAATCCGTTATTTTTCACTTCTTTCATCCATCTGGCCAGGGCAAGCCCTTTTTCCTCCTCCGTGCCGTCGTTCAGGACGATCACGCAGTGGTTGCTGCTGTATCCGTAGTTCGGCCCATGCATTCCCTCTTCCAGCTCATAACCGACCGACGCGATCTGCGGTGTCTCCCATACCTTCATGGCGCCTTCCAGCGACAGCCCGTACAGCGGCCCTGCCCCTGTAAAGACGATTAGCTGGGAGCGCAGCATCTTCCGTTTGGCCCGGTCCATCCATAACAGCGCGCCGGCGCAGACTGCCCGGCTGCTTTCCGGAACCCTCTGTGCCTGGGACAGATATCCGTCATATGCTTCCTGTGTCAGATGTCCGTAGAGCTTTCCGATCTCAAGCCCCATGAGCATCTGCGTAAAGACCGAAGCGCAGTATCCGATGGTGCGCATCGGATATTCCTCCTTTCCGCAGCCCATGTCGATATAGATCTGGCTTTCTGATGCCAGCGGTGTGTCCGGCGCTTCGGAGATTGCTGCCGTCAGATATCCCTCCTCCCGGAACTTTTTCTGTGCTTTTCTGACAAAGCCGGAGGTCCCTGTCTGGGATGTGAACACGTAGAGCGCGTTTGGATTGCGCACATAGCGGTCAAACATAAACTCATTGGACGAAACAACGGTCGTCCTGAGCCCGCCTGCCTTTTCCGCAAACGGGCGGGCGGTAACGGCAGAGGTATTGGAGGTTCCCGATCCGATAAAGATGATCTCGTCGATCTTCCTTTCCGATACCGCCTTCTTCAGATCCCGGAAGTGCTCCTCCCGGTTCTGCAGGATTCCCTCCAGTATGGACGGAACCCTTTCAATACAATCCAAAAATGATACCATATCCTCTTTTCCTTTCTTACAATACTTAGAAAATTCCCAATAATGCTCCGATCACGCCGAATACCATGAGGCCGAGCATGATCCAGATCGCTTTTACATTTTTATTGATCAGCTTATAGCAGACGAATGTCAGCAGCAGAGGAAGCAGGTTCGGGAAGATCTGGTCGAGCATCTCCTGGATCACCAGCTCCGATCCCTGGATATTCAATACCGCCGGAATCTGGAAGCTGATCATGGAGCAGGTCATCGCGCCGATCGTCATCAGCCCGACGATCCCCGCCGCCTTTGTAATCTGTCCCAGTATGCCGTTTTCACTTGCTGATTGAATAAAGCTCGTCCCCATGTTATATCCCGCGAATACCCCGTAGTAACGCAGCAGATGCGCGATCACATTATAAACCAGAAGGTGCAGGATGACACCCAGGATGCTCCCCTGTGCCGCCAGCGCGATCCCGATCCCGAGGGAGATAATCCGCAGGGAACCCTGGAATATGGAATCCCCAATTCCGGCAAAGGGTCCCATCAGAGACAGCTTCACGGCATTGATCGAATTTGTATCAAAATTTTTATCCTGCGACGCTTCTTTTTCCATTGATGTGGAAAGACCTGTGATAAATCCTCCCATCGTAGGCGTCGTGTTAAAAAGTTCATAGTGTCTCTTATAAGCCGCGATCCGGTCCTCTTCTTTGTCATAATAACGGCTGATCACCGGGATCATAGTATAGACATACCCCAGCCCCTGCATTCTTTCATAATTATAGGTTGAGCTCAAAGTCATCGTACGCCAGAAAACCTTATTGAGCATCTTACGATCTTCCTTATCCTGTACCTGAAATGCCTGATTAGTCATTGAACAATTCCTCCTCTACACTTTGCGCAGCCTGTCCCGCAGGCGCCGCTTTTCCCTCATTCATTATAATGATCACCGCAAGAATCACACCGACACATGCAACCGCAAGGATCGGGGCATTGAAGTAGCTCACCAGGACGACTCCCAGAAAAAAGTATACCGCCATCCTGCCTGACCACATCATTTTCAGCAGAAGCGCAATACCAACCGCAGGCATCAGGTTCGTCGCGTAGTCAAGTCCGCTTTGCACCACTTCCGGTATTGCGTCGATCAGCCCCTGTGCAAATCCGGTTCCGAACGCAAGCGCGGCAAATAGCACCAGCATCTTCGGCAGATCCGGAAGGAACGATACGAGAATATGTACCCTTTCGATCCCTTTCACATCGCCTTTCTCGCAGAGCTTCTCTACGTATGGATTTACCAGGCCGTTGATGATGTACTTCAGCAGGGTCAATGTGGAGCCGAGTACGGCGATGGGCACCGCAAAGGTCAATGCTGTCTCCACATCCTGTCCCATCGTAATGGAAAATGCCGTGCCGATCACCGCCCCCAGCGACGCGTCCGCAGGGAGTGTTCCGCCGATCTGCATGACTCCCAGGAAGATCAGCTGCAGCGTCGCTCCCGCAATGACCCCCGCCTGAAGGTCTCCCAGAATCAGCCCCACGACCGGGCAGAGTACCAACGGTGTATTCACCATCGGATATGCAAACCACGCTTCCGCCCAGGTAATAACCCACACCACCAATGTGATCAATAACGCGATTCCTATGTTCATAAGTATCCCTCCTGTAAATTAATAATTTTTCATTACTTCATTCCATGTTTTCGCGGAATCCGACGGAACCATGCGGAATTCTATGGAATCCACCAGCCCGCTCAATTCTTTCAGATTTTCGATATCCTCATCATTCACATGTACGGCCGCAGCGATCATCCTGCTGCCCTCTTTCTTCCGGATCCCTCCGATATTGACCTTCCTGATCTGACCGGTCAGCCGGCACAGCCTTACAGCGTCCCCGATCGTTTTCACAATGACAAAGATCCCGATCTCTGCCGAACGGGGGTCGTTGAGCAGCGCCGCGGCATCCTCGACGGAGCGGATGGCAAGCTTCATTCCGCTTGGCTTTGCCATTTTCAGCGCCATCTTTGCCATCTCATTTTCCATGACTTCATCATTTGCGATCAGGATCGAAGTCGCATTTACATTACTCACCCATGTAACCGCAACCTGCCCATGAAGAAGTCTTTCGTCAATCCTCATTAGACTTACCATAACCCATCCTCACTTTCCTTTTCTTTCAGCTTTTTCATGACAGACGCATTGCAGAACTGGATCCCCTGTCGGCCTTCCTCGATTAGATCTTCGATTTCATCCGATAAGACCGCTTCCTGCGGCAAAAGCGCCGTGCCGAGCACCACGCCGAGGTTCATACCGGAAATGATGCTCACATTGGGCTCCATGCACAGCTCGATCATCGCGTTATAAACGCTGCCGCCTTTGATGTCGCACAAAAGCACGTATTCATCTTCCGGCTCCTGTTCCATCATCTCTCTTACCTTCCCAAGGACTGCCTGCGGCGTCCCCCAGGTATCGAGCCCGAACGCGCTGACCTCGGCGGTATCGCCCAGGATCATGGATACCGCGCTCTTCATGCCTTCCGCCAGGCTGCCATGGGATGCCAATATCAATTTTCTCATACCACACCTCCCTCTTTTTGATGTTTTTACCTGATACTATATTAAAGAGCAACTTTCTGTTCATTTCATGCCAGTTTTTATATTTTTTTCTTTTTTATTTCGAAAACAGCGGATTTTCCGCATTTTTTAGCCTTATTTTTTTATAAAAGCGCAAAAGAAAAATCTGCCGGAATCTTCATTTTCTTAAAATTTCGGCAGATTTCATCACTATTTCTATTTTTTTCGTCACTGTTTTCAAATCTCATTGAGCAGTATTTCTCTTCGGAAGACTGTGCCTCCGGTAAATCAGATTTTTTCAGCCGTTATAGATATATTCATATAAATACGCGATTTCCGATACCGGGATTGCCAGGCCATAATATTTTTCCGCCTCCTGAAAGCATTCTCTCACAATTCCTATGAATTCTTTTTTATCCTCCTCAAACCTCTCGACATCTTCATAGCTTACGCATACTTTATCTACGATCAGGCGCTCTATCATACAGCAGATGTGGATATACAGGCCTACCTTTGTCTTATTTTTAAACGGCACTCCTGTCCTGATCTGCAGCAGCCTGATGATCTTCTCGGCAAATTCGATCACTTTCTGGGGATTTAAGATCGTCAGATGCCCCACCAGGTTCGTCAGAGAAAAATTCTTTACCAGATTGTCGTTAAACTGCCTCAGCTCTTCCCGGGAAAGGACTTTGGAGAACAGGCCGTTGATCTCGTCGGAATTGTGCTGCTGTATCATGTTGTCCAGTGATATATAAGGCACGCCTTCCACCCCGGGATCACTTGTCCCTATGATAAAGAGGACGTTATATTTTTCAAATACAGGCGACTGCCGGCCTGCATCGGACAGGCTTCCATAATTATAAGGAATCATCTTGAGCTCCGTCGTCACCGGAAGGCTCTGGGCCAGCAGATCGGCAATCCTTTCCGCCATCCCCATCCCGGTCGCGCAGACAGACAGTATGGCCATCGTTTTCTTCCTGTTTTCTATATAATGGCATTCCGGCCGGAATTTGTAGTCTTCTACAGCTTCCAGGATCTTGCTGATCGGCATCCCGTCCCGGATATATTCACCGATCATAACCATAAGCTTCAGCGAGGTATCGCCGATCATTCCCAGATTGATATCATGGATCCCGTCAATTTTGGTATAGATGTCAAGCAGGGAACCAAAGTCTACCATCAGGATGATATCCTTTACCCCGTGGAGCTGACGGATATAAACGGCTATTTTCCGGGCAATCTCCTCACTGGACACATTGACAGGCATATCCACTCCGTCGAAGATATGGTTTCCCAGAAGGTCATTCGCCGTTGCCGCCATGCTGCTTGCCGTTGAATACCCGTGCGCGAGCACGATTCCGATTGTCTGTCGGCTTTCTGACTGAACGGCAAATGTGGAGATTGCGATAAAAAGATCCAGTATCCCGACCGCGTTCAGATTTTTTCCCAGATTATTGCGCATTTCACAGATGAGCTCTGTGCAGAGCTTATCGTGTGCCGCGTCCTGCCTGCGGAAGATTTCCTGCACCTTCGCGATCTCGCCTTCATACTCCCGGAGGAGCGCCCCGCAGGAGGATCCGTTCTGGATATAGTCACAGATAAACCTTCCCACATTCAGAATATCCTGGTTTGAAAACGTAATCCCGCGGCGCTTTCCCACCTGCTGGCATACCTGTTTTACAATTTCCATATAAAGGTTATCCTTTGGACTATCCTCCCGGTTTGTGTCAAAGGAGATCTCGTCCATATACTGGGAAAAACGGTTCCGGCTGATATTGACCAGATCTGCAATGTCTTCCTGCTCCCGGAGGATCCTGCGGATCTGCCGCAAAAGATCCCTGTTGAAAAGGTAGATCTTTTTCTGCACCTGAAGCTCCTTTCGGAGTTCCTCCATGGTCAATACGCTTTTTTCTTCAGTTTCCTCCGACTGGCCGACATAGTTTTTTAATACATAGTCCGGAAGATGGTGCATATAGATCGTCATCTGCTCCTCGCCGTGTCTCTGCGAATCTAAATACGCGTTTGCCGAACAGGTTCGGACGCAGTTCACCATCTCTCCCACATTGCCGCTGAACTGGTATTCCAGGATTCTATGGTATGCGCCGCCTACGATCCGGATCTGGCGTTCGATCCGCTGCTCCTCCTGGCAAAGCAGTGAATATAATATTTCTTTTTTCTCCTGCTGCGGCCTGTCCTCCAAAGCCGCCAGCCGCGTCACCAGCGGGATCCTCCGCGTCAGGGTCTTCAGAAGGGCCATCTCCGGATTCTCCGTGGTCGCCATTACGATCCGTGTCCTGGCCGTGTACCACCGTTCATTATCCCCCACCATATGGTACTGCCCTTTGTCCATAAAATGAAACAGCTTTTCCTGGCACTGGGAAGAAAGGCAGTGTACTTCATCCAGAAATAAAACCCCTCCGTCCGACATTGCGATCAGCCCTTTCCTGTCCTTGTCCGCTCCTGTATATGCCCCCTTGCGGTATCCGAAAAGATTCGTGAGAAACAGCTCCGCATTGTTCGCGTATTCCGCGCAGTTCACACTGACATACTGCCCCTCCGGGCCGATAATGTCCTTCTGCCTGGCATATTCATACATCATCCTGGCAAGGTAGCTTTTTCCGGTTCCGGTCTCTCCGAGCAGCAGGATGGGCAGCCCGGCCTTCGGATAAGTGATGGCCGCCTTGCACTGCTCTACATTGTAGCTGAGACTCCCTTTGCTTCCGATCATACGTGAAAATACCGAATCATCCTTTGCCCGGAGCACCTCCTGTTCCAGTTCATCCAGGGAACTATAATTCCCCTGGAACCCCATGCCCGCCTGCACCGGAATGCTTCCATAGGCTTTCCTTTCCAGCGCCCTTCTGTCGAAAAAATATACCGGCCTTGTATTTACCTTGACCAGGATGCCTGCCGCTGCCGCCTCGTTCAGATACTGGCTTGCCGCGGTCCTGCTGATATTCAGCCGGCCGGCAATGGATGCCGCCGAATATTTTTCCGCCGACTGAAAATCCGTATTTTCCGTGATCTGTTCCAAATATTCCAAGACCTGATGTCTGGTATCCTTTCCTGTCATAAGTCCCCTCCCGCATCGAAATGATACTTTTCTTCTTATGGGAATATTATAACATGGTACAAAAAAGTTCAATATCTATTTTATAGAAAATCAAAAAAATCGAAACAAAACAAAAACAAATAAAACCAATTTGCAAATCATCAAAAACCGTGATATGATAAAAATGTCAAAAGGATTTGTCCGAGGTGTGTTGTTATGAAGCTTGATCTTACGGCCCGTCAAAAGTTAAAGATCTCCCAAAAGCTGGCTCCCGCACAGCAGCAAAAATTGAAAATTCTGGCTATGGATACCCAGGAGCTTTTACAATTTTTAGAGTCGGAGCAGCTGGAGAACCCGATCCTGGAATTCGATTCTTACTCCGCGGCCGGGCAGGAATATACCTCCCTGGGGGAATGGATGGGATATTCGGCTCCTGCTGATCCGGAAGAATCCGGCATCCGCGAGAGTGGAGAATACTGCCCCGAGATTCCTGCCGAAGAGCATCCCCTGCTTTCGGATCACCTGCTTTCGCAGATCGAGCATCTCCGCGTGCCGCCTGAGCTTTTGATCCGCGTAAAAGCACTTCTTCCCTATATGGACGGTACCACCGGATATTTTCAGGAAAGCCGAGGATATCTTCAGGCGGTCCTCTCCTGCAGCGACGGGGAATTTGAAGAGGCCGCCGGACTCATCCGCAACATGGAGCCGGCAGGTGTCGGCGCCTTTGACCTGGCGGACTGTCTGGCCCTTCAGCTGAAAAGGAAGGGGGAGTACGATGAAACGCTGGGACAGATCCTGTCGGAGCATCTGGAAGATCTGGCCGGAGGAAAGCTGAGCCATATTACACGAACGCTTGGCATTTCCACGGAAAAGGCCCGGAACTACCTTCGAATGATCCGGAATCTGGATCCGAAGCCTGCGAAATGTTTTGGCCGGCAGGCAGTCAGCTATATCATACCGGATCTCAGAGCGGTTAAGGAAGAAGGGCGCTGGGAGATTACCGTGCGCGACGGCGGGCAAAGGAGGATCCATTTAAACCCTACCTATATGCAGATGGCAGGGTCCGCCCGGGAGGAAGCGTTGCAGAATTATTTTAAAGAGAAGATCGGCCGTGCGGAAGCCGTCATACGCGCTGTGGAGCAGCGGGAAGAAACCCTGATCCGCATCGCCGGATTTGCCCTTTCCCGCCAGGAGTGCTTTGCCCTCAGGCACGGGCAGCGGATCCGGCTTACCATGCGGCAGGCCGCAGAGGAGCTTGGACTGCATCCTTCCACTTTCAGCCGGGCAGTCCAGGGAAAATACATTGATCTTCCGACCGGTGTCTGTGCCTTGAGAGAGCTTTTCCCCGGTTCCAATGAAAAGGCGGAGGCCGGGAAAAGGCAGGAGCTGTCCAAAGAGGAGCAGATGATCGCTCTGCTGGAAAGCTTGATCCATGGAGAGAACCGATCCCGCCCGCTTTCCGATATGCAGCTTTCGGATCTTCTCTCGAAGAAGGGCTTTACTGCCGCCAGAAGGACTGTGGCTAAGTACCGGGAAATCGCCGGTATTCCGAGTGCTGCCCGGAGGAAGGGGATAGCATTCCTGAACAGCTCCGGCAAAAACTGAACATTACGGAGGTACCCCAATGAAGGACGTGTGATCACCGCCGGGGCAAATGCTTATGTGGATTTTGCGATTGAGACGGTGAAGGAGCTGGAGCTGTTCGAGGATGAAGCAGATCTGCAGGAGACGATTGCTTTTTGGAAATATCATAAGAGGGCGGAGTAGGATTTTAAAAAGGCTCTACAGATGTTCCCTCATGAGTAATTTGATCAGTAAGCGATACAAAACCTCCTGTAGTGCATCCCACCCCATCCCCTGCTATACTGTTCCTAAATTTTGTTCTGCAATAAAAAGCAGGACTGTCTGAATGGCCCAGGACACCAGACGAGTGTTGTATGATGATGTAGATTCTTTAAACCATTCGTCTATCATTTTTTCAAACATAACAGACACTTCTCTGTGAAATGTCCCTCCTGAGAGCAAATCCTCCATTTTCATCTTCATATCCGCACTGCCCTCGCGGATCAATTTCCCTGCAAGTCCGTTGCTGCTGGTATTTGCCCAATAGTTCGTGACTATGTGTTTATCCAAATAATTTATGATGGACCATAGATTTGTCGATATAAAAAATATCTTCTGTCACTACTTCCTCAAAATTCTGGTGGCCGATTCCAACCGTTTTTGCCATACCCGCACCTCACAATCATTTGCTTTCGGTCCTATTCCTGATCATTCGTCAGATTCAGCTTGTCCAGCATATAAAATGCCAGGCTCAAAAGCATTCCCACGATGCAGGCCAGCACCATACCGGTCAGTTCTACATTTCCCAGCTTCACGGAAATGCCGGACAGGCCCGTGACGAAGATGACTGAGGTCAGCGTCAGGTTTCTGGAACGTCCGTAATCCACCTGGGAATCCACCAGAATCCGGATGCCGGATGCGCCGATCATGCCGTACAGCAGGAAGGAAATGCCGCCGATTACCGGGCCGGGAACGGTCTGGATCAGCATGGACAGTTTTCCCACCACGGAGCAGAGGATGGAGAGCACCGCCGCCCCCGCGATCACCCGCACGCTGTAAACCTTTGTAACCGCCATCACGCCGATATTTTCTCCGTAGGTGGTGGTGGGGACGGAGCCGATCAGGCCGGAGAGCATGGTGGAAAAATTATCTCCGAAAAGGGAGCGGTGAAGTCCCGGGTCTTTTAACAGATCCCGGCCCACGATCTTGCTTGTCACCACCTGGTGGCCGATGTGCTCCGATGTAATCACGAGGATCACGGGAAGGATGGTCAGGATTGCCGCCACGTCAAACTTCGGAAACTGAAAATTAGGCAGCGCGAAAAACGGGGCCTGTGCCACTTCTGTAAAGTCTACGATCCCGCAGGCCAGCGCGGCGATGTATCCTGCAATGACCGAGATCAGGATTGGGATCACCGACAGAAATCCTTTGAAGAGAACATTTCCGAACACAGCCACTCCAAGAGTCACCACAAAGACAATCACATTTTTCATGCTGATGGTTTCATCCAGAAGCCCTGCGTTGCTTGCGGCGCTCCCTGCAAGCTCCAGCCCGATGAGGGCGACAACCGGCCCCATAGCCGCAGGCGGAAGCACAACGTCGATCCAGTCTGAACCGAATTTATAAATGATCAGGGCCACGATGCAGCCGCAGAAGCCTACCGCCACAAAACCGCCCAGCGCGTATTCATACCCCATCTGACTGATGACCAGTCCCGCCGGCGCCAGAAATGCGAAACTGGAACCAAGATATGCCGGCGCCTTTCCTTTTGTAACCACAATAAAAAGAAGCGTCCCCACACCGTTCATAAACAGCACGATGGCCGGGCTGATTCCGAAAATAAAGGGCACAAGCACCGTGGCGCCGAACATGGCGAACATGTGCTGGATACTCAGCGGAATCAGCAGCTTTGCCGGAACCTTCTCTTCAACCTGGATGATGTTTCTTTCTTTCATTTTCTCTCTTCTCCTTTTCATTCTCCTGGTGTACTGATGTTAGCTTCCAAGAGATCACTCATATTTCTTTCTGCCTTTCATGCTTCCAACCGGGGAGGTGGGGTCATCCTGTATCCTGGATATTTTGGATCTGGGAAGCCCGTCTTTTTCATACAGATCAATCTCAATCTGATATGCCTCATCAATGAGAATATAATCGGCTCCGTAAGCCCGGCACTGTTCCAGGATTTCCGCGTTGTCCCGGCATACGTTTTCTATGGTGCATTCCCCGTCATCCATTCGCTTTTCCACAACATTTGCGTATTCCCTGATCTCCTGGAAATGCTTTCTGATATAGCCGCTGCTCATGACCAGGCAAATGTATCTGATATGCTCCAGATATTCCGGCGCGAAATCTTTTTCCCAGCCAAAGGGAATATAACAGCCTTCCACAATCAGATTCTGCTGATTCTCCACCGCCGTTTTTATCATTTCCCGGACAATCGGCCACAGACAGCCGGTCAGCGCCTCATCGCTGCTCGTCGGTGTAAGATCCGTATGTCTGCTTCGGATCAGCCCCATCTTTAAATGGTCGATGGATAAATATGGGAAATGATATTGCTCAAGCAGTCTTTGGGCCAGCGCTGTTTTCCCTGTGTGTGACGCTCCTGCGATTAAAACGATCACTCCTGTCCCTCCGTTCTCAGTTCAGCGGTTCTCCCGGATCACCCTGCATGGATTGCCGTATGCGATGGTGTTGTCCGGAATATCCTTTGTAACTACGCTTCCTGCACCGATCACAACATTGTCCCCAATGGTGACGCCCGGCATGATGATTGCGCCTCCGCCGATCCACACGTTGTCCCCGATGGTCACCGGGGCAGTCTGGGTTTTGCAGAATGCAAAGGAACCGTCTTCTTTCGGCTCTCCAAACCGGTCAATGGCATTTGTTGGATGAAATGCCGTATAGATCTGCACATTGGGGGCAATGAGGGCGTTGTTTCCGATGCGGATCACATTGTCGTCTAAAAAGGTGCAGTTCATATTGACCTCGCAGTGGTTTCCAAAGTAAATATGAATGCCGTAATCCACATAGAACGGGGCGGTAATCCAGAGGTTCTCGCCCTTTCCTCCCAGCAGTTCATCCAGGATTCTTTCCTTTTCCCTGGCATTTGCAGAATCCGTGCTGTTATAGTCTCTTACCAGGTCCTTTGCCTTATGCCATTGGGTCAATAATTCCGCATCCCCGCAGTCATAAAGCTGACCTGCCAGCATTTTTTCTCTTTCAGTCATTGTGTTTCCTCCATTTGTATGCGCTCTCTGAGCAGCCTAACTTTGCCGGGTCAGATCCGACGGCCTTTTGGCATCGTGTTTAAAGCCGTTTCTGCTTACATCATCTTACCATCGTTTTGCCTGAAATACAACCAATGGCACTACATTATATATCTTTTCGTTTTATAGTATTATAATTCACCGCTGCGGATTTTCACGAATGCTGTTTTCCGCTTCGAAAAAAAAGTTTGCCCTTTCCTTCATTATAAAGTATACTAAGGGCGTTACTGTTTACACGGTGTTGTGCACTTGCTGCACGACATCCGCCCTATACAGTGATGGGGCGGGCATCCGGCTCCTCGCCGAAAGGCGACTTTCTAATGAGCCGGATGCCGGTACTGTGAGCGCCCGGTCAGGGTGTGAACAGTATACTAAGGGCGTTACTGTTTACACGGTGTTGTGCGCTTGCTGCACGACATCCGCCCTATACAGTGATGGGGTGGACTATGAATTTTCGTGAGGAGGTGAAAACGCATGCCCATGTATCTCTGCGTTGCAAAAGCTCCATGCAAAGTCTTTTAGGGCAGGACAGCATGGAGCGATGAAAAACTGCTCTGGGACTTTGCAATTATCAAAGATCAAGGAATCTATAAAAAGATAAGGAGCAAAGTCTATGAAAAATCTGATACACACAATTCGGGAAATGAATACTTTTTTACTGCTGTGGATCACCCAGTCCTTTTCCGGCCTGGGCAGCGCCATGACGAGCTATGCGCTGGTGATCTGGTCTTATTCACAGAGAGGGTCGGCTTTGATGACCGCGCTTTTGATGGTCAGCTCGTACGCCCCCTATGTGCTGCTCAGCGTATTTGCCGGGGCGCTCAGCGACAAATGGAACAAAAAACGAACCATGCTGGTATGCGATTCTGTGGCCGCGCTGACCACCGTTGCCATGCTGATTTTACTGCAGAATGATTTGCTGCAGATCTGGCATCTCTATGTGATCAACGGAATCAACGGGCTGATGAATACGGTCCAGCAGCCGGCTTCGGAGGTGGCGACCACAAGGGTGCTGCCGAAAAAATACTACCAGCGGGTGGGAGGTTTGAAGTATTTTTCCAGCTCCCTTAATTCCGTCATGACGCCCATCATTGCCACCGCGGTGCTGGGAATGGCAGGCATGGGCGCGGTAGTTGCCTTTGACCTGTTTACATTTGCCGCCGCATTTGCGGTGCTGGCATTCGGGATTCGGATTCCGGAACATCATGAGCCTGCCGAAGATCGGGAAACGCTGCTGGTTTCCGCAAAAAAAGGGATTGCCTATCTGAAACAGGAACGGGGCATCTTTCACCTGATCCTGTTTCTGGCTTCCATCAACCTGGTGGCTTCCATCTATGACGCGGCATTTCCTGCCATGATGCTTTCCAGAAATGGGGGCAGTGAAAAGGTGCTGGGCCTGGTAAACGCGGTGATCGGCATCACTACATTTTCCGGCAGTCTCCTGGCCGCTTTCCTGAAAACGCCGGGAAGCCGGATTCGGGTGATTTGCAACTGCCTGCTCTTTTCCATGAGCACGGAAAATTTTCTGCTGGCATTCGGCCGGACGCCCCTGGTCTGGTGCCTGGGCGGGTTCCTGGGATGGTTTTTCATCCCTCTGATGAGCACCAACCTGGATGCGGTCATGCGCCTGCATGTCCCCGAGGAGCTGCAGGGGCGGGTGTATTCCGTCCGCAATTCCCTGCAGTTTTTCACCATTCCGGTGGGGTATTTCCTGGGCGGGTTCCTGGTGGACCAGGTCTTCGAACCTGTCATGGCCGTACAGGGGGCCGAAAGCTTTCTGGTGAAGCTCTTCGGAAGCGGAAAAGGCTCCGGCGCGGCGTTTTTGTTCCTGATCCTCGCCTTTGCCGGGATCGGGGTGTGCCTGTATTTCCGGCGGGACCGGCAGATCTGGAAGCTGGAGGAACACATTTCCTATCGATAAAGTTATAGAACAGGGCTGCCATACGGCTTGCTTTAATCGGGAGATTTCAATTCTTTCTATTGGGATATAAAAGAAAATGTGCATTCGCTCCTGATTTTTGATATCATTGATCTCGATTCGGGAGTTTCGGAAGAGTTAAAAAAGGAACTTGAAAGGGACGGGGTAGTCATATATGAAAAAACTCGATAATTTTACAAACTGTCTGGGTGTGCTGAAAAACGCTGATTTTGCGTTCGCGGACGAGAACGAGATTTACAGAACAGGCATCATCGGACAGTTTCACCTCACCTTTGAACTTGCCTGGAAAGCAGTACAGGCGGTTTTAAGGGCGCACGGGGTTGAAAGCGCAGCGTCCAGATCGCCCAGAGAGATTTTGCAGCTCGGCTATAAGCACGGCTTTGTAGACGATTCCGCGGTGTGGCTTCTCATGCTGAGAAAACGTAATACCTCGGCACATATCTACGATGAAGACGAAGTTGACGAAATACTCCTTCTGATCCGCGACAGTTTTATACCCGCGTTGGTTGCCCTGGAAGAAACATTGAGGACGAAACTTGACGAAGCCGGAGGGGCAGCCTTCTAAAGATGAAAAAGAGGCTGCCATAAGGGCGGCACTCATAAGACAGCATTAGAAATGTTTTCGGGAAACGGCGTAGCTTGCGGGCTATGCCGTTTCTCCGTTTTGCAGGTCATTCAGTAAAGACGCAGGGAGTATTCCCACAAGGTCATAGGAAATGTCAATCTGCTGTTCCCTATGCCCCTTTGATTTATCCGGCGTTCTGCATGCGTCAGTTGCCGCCGCTTCGCCGCCAGTTCCTTTTTCGCTTCGGCTTTCTGTTTCGTACCCATAGCCTTGCGGAATTGTTCTTCGTGATTAGCGACACAGGCAATCGTCAATCTCATGTGGGCGAGTACGCCCTGTTCCAAGACAACAGCGCGGATAAAATGAGTAGAGCAAATCTCTTTCCCCTTGAGCCTTGAAGTAGAATTCACTACCTACTACAATAGACAAGGCGATTTTGCCGAAAATTTTAAGAAATATTTTTTTCTACTTCCTACTACGGGGGATTTTCAAAAATGCCAAATATACACCGAAAAAATGTTCCATATTTCTAATTGCGTTATATCAAAGTGTCGATTGACTTTTTAGTATCAAAATGATAATATTTTCATATATCAACGCAGGAGGGTGAAAGATGACAGATAGGCTTATGGAGTGCATTACAAATCCGGTGAAATGTAAATTACTGCTTGAAATACATTCACAGGGGAAAGCAACTGCGAAACAGTTAGCCGATATTTATACCGACATTCCCCAAGCTACCTTATACCGGCATCTCAAAAAAATGTTAAGCGACGGTATTTTACAGGTGGTGGAAGAAACACAGGTGCGCGGTACGGTAGAAAAAACTTATTCGCTGGCCCACAACCTCAGCAGCGATATAGAAACAATCGTCGAGAAAAATTCCGGCGAACTTTATATGCAGTATTTCATGCAATATTTCATTGGGTTTGCAAAACAGTTTCAGGAATATTGCCACTCTCCGAATATCAATATCAAAAAAGACATGACGGGATTTTCTCTTTCCCCACTATATCTTTCTGATGATGAATTGACTTCTCTTATAACAAGTATTTCTCAAATAATCAGCGCAGCAAAAAACAATGCACCCAACTCGGAGCGCAAGCTGCGGACGATAGGCGTAATCGTATCTCCGGCAGAAAATACAGATAAATAAAATGACCGTCCCAAATCAGAGGGACGGTTTCTATTGACTTTATATTATCATTATGATAATTTTATTAAAACAATAAAATAGGAGGTAAAAATATTGAACACGCTATTTGAAATTCTGCCATTACTTGTTCCCGTTCTGCTGATAGACATTGCTCTTGCAGCAGCAGCAGTAAGACACATTCTACGACACCCATGCTATTGCTTTGGAAACAAAACCATGTGGCTTGTAATTGTTGTAGTCCTTTTGCTCTTTGGACCGATTATTTATTTTGTCTTTGGAAAGGGGGAGAACGAATGAACGTCCTCACAATACAAAATTTATCAAAAAGTTACTATTCACAGTTGATTTAAACCAAAGGCTTATCCACTAGAAATTTTGAGTACAAACATAACAAGAAAATTTCTATTTAGAAAGTCGCTAAAACAATGAAAAAAATGTTGTTTTTAGTGATTTTCTTCTTGTATTTCATATCGGTATGTGTTATAATTAACACATACCGATATGAGGAGGAATATTATATGAGCATTGTTTATCAGACGGACAAAAGATCTGGAATTACTTATGCTTATGAATCGAAAGCATACTGGGACAGCGAAAAAAAGCAATCCCGTTCTAAAAGAACATTGATCGGCAGGGTTGACCCGGAAACCGGCGAGATCAGAAAAACAGACGGACGATGCCGAAAAAATAGCCCTTATCAAACCGTACAGCTGACGGAACAGGATGAAATTTTAAACCGGTTAAAAGGCATGAAGATTTCTGAGCTAAAACAGGAAATATTACGCCTGGAAATCGAGAACAGGGAACTCAGGAATAAACTGGAATCCCAGTAATCAAAGGAGCAGCTATCGTGATCTACAGTAACAGCAAACGTGTCAGCCTGGAGCGAATGTCCGCTGAAATCATAAATCTAAAAGACAGGATACAGGATTATCAGGAACGCTGCCATTCCCTCACCAATGCCCTGGCCAGATGTGAAAAATCAAAAGAAAAAATGAAAGCCGCTTATGAGGAAATGCTTTCCGAAAGAGACGCGCTCATCAAGGAACTAACAAATAAGGTGCTGCATCTTGAAGCTGTAGCGGCTCATGACGGCACAAACACGGGAATGTCTACTGCTACTACGCCAATCAACAAGAAAAAAGTGATCCCCAATTCCAGGCGTGGAAGCAGTTTAAAAAAGGGCGGACAGCCGGGCCATGAGAAGCATGGGATGGAAAAATTTGAAGATTCCGATATTACGGAGACCATTTCCCATGAGCTTGACCTGTCTGCTGAAACCTGTGATTTTTGTGGTGGGAAACTCATAGATACAGGGGAGTCCATTTCAAAAGACGAATTCGATGTAGAGATCAAAGTTGTGAAACGCAGGCATGAATACCATATTTACAGTTGCGTGGACTGCGGCGCGACAGTACGCCTGCCGATTGAGAAACGTCTGAAAGAACAAAATCAATATGGAAGCCGTGTACAGGCGTTGGCCCTTTCTATGATGGCTACCGGAAATGTAGCGGTTAATAAGGCGCGTATGCTGGTCAGTGGTATGACGGACGGGCTGATGTGTCCAAGTGAAGGCTTTATCTGCAAGCTGTATAAAAGGGCCTCGGGGAATCTTCAGGCATTTATGTCTGACCTGAAAAGGGTATTGATTACAAGGGCACTCCTTTACTGGGATGACACTGTGGTCATGATACAGACGAAAAGAGCCTGTATGCGTTTTTATGGAGACGAAACGATCTCGTACTATACCGCCCATGAGCATAAGGACCTGGAGGGCATGCTTGATGACCAGATCCTTACAGCGCTCACTCCGGAAACAACGGTCATGCATGACCATAACAGGGTGAACTATAACGAACTTTTTTGTTTTCAGAACATTGAGTGCAACCAGCATCTGGAAAGAGACCTTCAAAAGATAGCGGATGATAATCCGACCCATAAATGGGCAATTGGTATGAAAGGACTGATATCATCGACAATAAAGAAGCGTAAGGATCTGATCTTGAAAGGAATAGAGTCCTTTCCGGACCAGGAGATAAAAAGTTTTAAAACGAAAGTGGAACGTTTTTTGAAGAAAGGGGATAAAGAAAACAAAAAATCCAAAAACAAGTATGCTGTTTCCTTCGAAAGGACCGTTTTGGATCGGATTGAAAAATATCAGGAGAATTATTTCAGATGGGTAGAGGATTTCCGCCTGCCGACAACAGATAATTTAAGCGAGCGAGGGCTGCGCGGAATCAAATCCCATATGAAGATCTCAGGACAATTTGACAGCGAAAAAACCGCAAAGTATTATGCGACAGTGAAGACCTATGTGGAAACGTGCAGAAAGAATCACATAAACGAAATGGAGGCACTTTCAAGATTATGTGCCGGAGCTCCTTACACTGTTGAAGAAATCTTTGCATAAACTGTCAGTTCATAATACCAGCAAACCAAGAGACTATTTCAAATCCCTTGGTCTACTGGTGTTTATAATTTTAAATCGACTGTGAATAGTAACATCAAAAAGTTTTGGAAAGCAGAAAATCATTGACAATCTTAATCTGTCTGTTCCAGAGAGAAGTATCTTTGGCTTCATAGGGAAAAATGGTGCTGGCAAAACAACGACTATGAAGATGGTGTTGGGACTGTTACAGCCCGACAAGGGAGAAATCCATGTCTGCAATGAGCCTGTTTGTTTTGGACAGACAAGGACAAATCAATATATTGGATATTTGCCGGACGTTCCAGAATTTTATAACTATATGACGCCGATACAGTATCTAAAGCTATGCGGAGAAGTCATTGGTCTATCAAAAACCGAAATTTCAAAAAGAAGTGATGAACTCCTTTCCCTTGTCGGTCTAAACGGTGCAGCAAAGCAAATCGGCGGATTTTCTCGCGGTATGAAACAACGATTAGGAATTGCACAGGCGTTGCTCACACAGCCCAAATTACTGATTTGTGATGAACCGACAAGCGCGCTTGACCCCGTAGGAAGAAAAGAGATTTTGGATATTCTTTATAAAATCAGCAAAACGACAACGGTCTTATTTTCCACGCATATTCTTTCTGATGTGGAGCGCATTTGCGACCATGCCGCCTTTTTGAATGAGGGAAAAATCGCTGTTACCGGAACACTTGCAGAAATTAAGGCTTTACATGGACATGACAGCTTGCTTTTAGAATTTTCGGCGGATCAAGATTTACGGCTTTTCAAAAAACAAAAATCCATAGAGCCAATGCTGCTTCATTCCGAAGAAAATAACAGGGAACTTATTTTGCATAGTCGAGATATGGTAAGTGTGCAAAAATTATTGTTTCGCGTACTTGCGGAAACAGGGATTTGTCCCGTAAAAATAGAACTTATGGAGCCGTCCCTTGAAAGTTTGTTTTTGGAGGTAGTGAAATGAGTGGATATATTGCTTTTATAAAAAAAGAATTTACGGAAAATATGAAGAACTATCGTTTCCTTATCCTGTTCGCAGTCTTTCTGATTTTCGGTATTATGAGTGCGTTTCTCGCAAAGTTTACGCCGGAAATATTATCGGCTTTGGCCGCAGATATGGAAATGACCTCTGAACCAGTCGCTTTGGACGCATGGAAACAATTTTACAAGAACATTTCCGGCGTTGGTTTCAGTGCATTTATCATTTTGTTTGGAAGTTGTCTGTCAAATGAATATTCCAAAGGAACCTTAGTTTTAATGGTTACGAAGGGATTATCCCGTAAAGCTGTTATCCTTGCAAAATATACGGCAGCCGCCGCGCTTATGACAATCAGTTATTGGATTGGATATGCTGCGGCATACGGTTATACAGCCCTTTTATGGAATGATAACCACCTTTCAAATGTTGCTTTCGCGGCAGTTTCCCTTTGGATCGTCGGCTTTCTGTACTTGAGTATTTTAATGATTGGGTGCGTGATATTCAGACAGACTTTCACAAGCATACTCTTTACAGGCGGCATTGTCGCCATAATATCCCTGCTCGGAATGATAGAACCGATTGCGAAATTCAATCCGTTCATTTTAACTTCAAAAAATATAGATTTGATTTCCGGCGAAGCTGTTCCGTCAGAATTTATGATACCTGCTGTTATTTCCATTGCCTTATCCATTTTGGGGGTGCTGACTGCCATTCGCCTTTTCAATAAAAAACAGCTTTAATTGTCGACGACTGTTTTTGTCGCGCAAGGGAAAGAAGTTGTCGTTACAAGTAAACGGTCAGCCGACGCATTAGCGAATCTGTCAGAACAAAGGCGTACTGTTCTGCTAATGGTATTTTCTTCCTCGGTTACAGCGAAAGAAAATACCATTAGCCATCTTTTTTCTTTTTTTAATGGATAAATTTCAGTGGGCACTCACCCCCTTTCTTCCCTTCTGTAAGATAATTCCTGCAAATCCGCTTACTTCAGTAATCGTTCAGTTTAGTTTCCTACCAGTTGATTTTGTCTCCCAAAGTATCTATCCGCTCTATTGTATAGACCCTTGTTCGTTTGATACAATAACAGTACTTAAGGAGGTACCAACCATGTTCCAATTACATTTATCAGAAAACCTCATCCGCCTGCGCCGGGATCGGAAGATCACCCAGGAAGAGCTTGCGGATTTTATCGGCGTAACCAAGGCGGCGGTCTCCAAGTGGGAAAACGCCCAGACCACACCGGACATCCTGCTGCTGCCCCGGCTGGCCTCATTTTTTGATGTGACCATCGACCGGCTGCTGGGCTATGAAGCGCAGCTCTCCCGGGAACAGATCCGGCGCTGCTATATGGAGCTCTGTCAGGATTTTGCGAACCTTCCCTTCTCGGAGGTTTGGGAAAAGGTGCGCTCCACGGCCCATCGCTACTACTCCTGTTATCCGCTTTTGCTGCAGCTCTGTGTCCTGTACCTGAACCATTTTATGCTGGCGGAAAGCAAAGAGGACAGCCGGGAGATGCTAAAAGATGCCCTGCGGCTCTGCGGCCGGATTCTGGAAGGATGCCGGGATACGGGAATCTGCGCCGATGCCGCGGTCGTCAAGGCCATGCTCCATCTGCAGCTGGGCGTCCCCTCAGAAGCCATCGAACTTCTGGAGCCAACGGCGGACGTAAACCATCTCTCACTTCAGAGCAGCGCAGGAGCCTTGCTGATCCAGGCGCACCTGATGTCCGGCAATACAGAAAAAGCCAGGGATTACGCCCAGGTCAGACATTATCTCCATCTGCTGGATCTGGTCAGCGATGCAATCCAGCTTCTGCTCACAAATGCAGAAGACTTCAAACGGTGCAGGGAGACCATGAGGCGCGCACAGGGAATCATAGACCTCTGTCAACTGGAACATCTGCACCCGAACCTGGCGTCCCAGTACTACTACCAGGCCGCCGTCACCTATGCGGGAAACGGGGATCCAGCGCACGCCCTGGAAATGCTCCAAAGGTTCGAACATTGCGTCAATTCCCTTTTGAGCCAGGAGCGCATCGCGCTTCACGGGGATGACTATTTTGACCGGCTGGAACAATGGATGGAACAGCTTCCCCTGGGCGATGGAGCGCCCCGCAACAAAGCCTTTGTCAGACAAAATGCCGCAGGGTCGCTGTCCCACCCTGCTTTTTCAAAACTGAAAGAAACGCCGGAATTTCGCAGTCTGTATAAACGCCTGTCGGAAGACTAGAGCTGCATTCATCCATTTGGAACGGCAGACAGAATTGCCGTCTGACTTTTGCGGAAGCGGGTCAGTCTGCGGACTGACGTTTGTCCATCTGAACCATATATTTATCCATCTGAATTATATTTTTTTGAAAGGAGTCATTCAAAATGCCTGATCTTATCTACGAAATACTGCCATTTATCATCCCATTGGCCATTGCAGAATTTGCGCTGCTGGCCTATACCATTTACCATATCCTGACCCACCCCACCTATAAGCGTGGAAGCCGCGCCCTGTGGCTGACGGTTGCCGTGATCGGGATGCAGTTTATCGGCCCGGTCCTGTATTTTCTGCTGGGAAAGGAGGACGGCTGACATGGATATGCTGACCCTTTCCCATGTAAAAAAACGTTTTGGGGAAAAGGAGGTCCTGCAGGATGTCAGCTTTTCCGTCCCGGAAAATACGGTATTCGGCTTCGTGGGGCAAAACGGCGCAGGCAAGACCACGGCCATGAAGCTGATCCTCGGGCTTCTCTCCTGCGACGAAGGCAGGATCACGGTCAACGGCTCGGCCGTTCGTTACGGCAATACACACACAAACCGGTTTATCGGCTATCTGCCGGATGTACCTGAATTTTACTCCTACATGACGCCGGCGGAATACCTGGCCTTCTGCGGTGAAATCACAGGCATACCGAAACCAGAAACAAAAAAGCGGGCTGCCGAGCTGCTTGCCCTTGTGGGACTGGAGCAGGAACGCCGCCGGATCAAAGGTTTTTCCCGGGGAATGAAGCAGCGGCTCGGCGTCGCCCAGGCTCTGATGAACCGCCCCAGGCTGCTGATCTGCGATGAGCCGACCTCCGCCCTGGACCCTGCCGGGCGGAAGGAACTGCTGGATATCCTGGTGGCGGTAAAAAAAGAGACGACCGTGCTTTTTTCCACCCATATCCTGTCGGATGTGGAGCATATCTGCGATGAGCTGGCATTTCTTCATGAGGGCCGGATCGCGCTTAAAGGAACACTGGAAGAGGTGCGGAAGATTCGCAGAACCGCTGCGGTGGAACTGGAAATGGAGCACGCCCGGGATGCCGGACTGCTGCTCCGGGAATGTCCGTTTCTCCAAAGGCTGGGACACAATGTCCTGCTGCTTCGCGAGCCTGAGCATCTGCCGGAGGTTCTCGGCCGGATCGCAGAGAAACGGCTTTCCGTCCTGCGGGTGGAACGGATGGAGCCTGCACTGGAGGATTTATTTATGGAGGTGGTCGGAAAATGAGGGCATT
This sequence comes from Schaedlerella arabinosiphila, assembly GCF_003885045.1. Classification (GTDB taxonomy): domain Bacteria; phylum Bacillota; class Clostridia; order Lachnospirales; family Lachnospiraceae; genus Schaedlerella; species Schaedlerella arabinosiphila. The sequence continues at coordinate 3,094,735 of NZ_RHJS01000002.1, forward strand.
TTTGAAAAAAGAATGGATGGAGCTGGTTCGTACCGGACGGCTGCTGCTCCTGCTTTTGATATTTATTTTATTCGGGATCATGAATCCGGCCATCGCCAAGCTGACGCCCTGGATGATGGAGATTATGGTGGAACAGCTTGCCGAATCCGGTCTCGCCCTCACCGCCGTCACCGTGGACGCCATGACCTCCTGGACCCAGTTTTACAAAAATATCCCCATGGCGCTGGGAGTGTTTGTCCTGCTGCACAGCGGAATATTTACGACGGAATATCAGAAGGGGACGTTAATCCCGGTGGTCACAAAAGGACTCTCCCGCCCCAGGATCGCGGCGGCAAAGACGATCCTGCTGCTGGGAACCTGGACCGTCCTGTTTTTTCTCTGTTACGGGATCACTTACGGATACAATGCGGTTTTCTGGGATAACGGCATTGCCCGGTTTCCTCTGCTGGGCGCTGTGTGCTGCTGGCTGTTCGGCGTGTGGGTGCTTGCCTGGATGCTGCTCTTTTCCATAGCCGCAGATACCAGCACCCAGGTGCTCCTTGGAACCGGCGGGGTGGTTCTCGGCATATATGTGCTGAGCCTCTTTCCCAAGCTTGGAAACGTTCTCCCGGTGAAGCTGCTGGACGGGATGAGCCTGCTGTCCGGAAACGCCTTCCCCAAAGATTATTATGCAAGTATGGGGATTGCCTGCGCGATGGCGGCTGTCTGTCTGCTGCTGGCCGCCTCCTGCTTTAACCGGAAAAATCTGTGAGCACCCACAAGTGTGAACAGAGAGCTGTTTTTCGCCTCTTTTGGGGGATTCTACCGCTGGTCGATTGCCTTTTTTCCGAAAAATGATTAAAATAAAGCCAGATCAATCCAAGAAAGCAGGTGTCGTCATGTTTGAAATTGATAAACCGGCCTTTGGGGAATTTCTGGCCAAGCAGCGGAAGGCCAAAGGCTACACACAGAAAAATCTGGCTGAAAAAATATTTGTGTCGGATAAAGCGGTAAGCAAATGGGAACGGGGGCTGAGCATGCCCGATATCTCCCTGCTCATCCCTTTGTCCGAGATCCTGGACATTTCAGTAACCGAGCTGCTGGAAGGCCGGAAGCTCGACCATGCTTCCGAAATGGATGCGGATCAGGTGGAAATACTGGTCAAAAAAGCACTTTCTTTTTCCGAGGACAGTCCCGAACGGAAAAAAGAACGCCTGAAACGTCATGCGTTCTTTTTCGGCTGCTGTACGGCGGCTGCCGTATTGGAGATATTTCTGATCTTCCTCGGCCTGTCCGTCAGCGCGGCAGACCCTGTTTCCCTGTGTATGCCCCTCCTATTGTTTGAGATCCTCAGCCTGAGCCTGGGAGTCTATGCGTGGTTTTTTATAAAAGAACGGCTGCCCGCATACTATGATGAGCATGAGATCTATACCTATCACGACCGCGGGTTTACCCTGACGTTATTCCGGACAGGCTTAAACAACAGCAACTGGCCGTATGTTGTAAAATCCCTGCGGATCTGGTCGGCAGCCACCATAGTCTTTATGCCCCTGCCCTCTGTACTGCCCCTTCTCCTGTTTCGAAATTCAATGTGGTTTCTGGTCTGGCAGGTTCTGCTGCTGATCCTGTATCTGGCGGGGCTGTTTCTGCCCATGCATCTGGCAGCCAGAAGGTACATGTCACCCACCGGCCAATCACCATGCTGATTGGTCGGGAGGATACACATAAAATCTAGTTAGATTCGTATTGGACGCTCTTTGCTGTAAAAGCGAAATTAAGCATTTACCGGGATGTGATATTGCTCCAGTAATGCTCTCATACGGGCAAGTTCTGCGGTGAGCGTCTCATTATCAGCAGTGAGAGCTTCATTGTCTGCAGTGAGAGCTTCTTTGTCTGCGAGCAATATCTCATTATCCGCAATCAATGCCTCTTTATTCGCATTCAAACTGTCAATCTCCGCGTACAGACGTTTTTGAAGGACGCTGGGCAGTTCAATCATTGGTTTCGTCATACGATCCACCTCTCTTTCAAAATCGGCATGCTTCTCAAATATGTTTTCTGCGGCACGGCGGAACAGGTTCACATAATCGTCATATTCCTGCTCTGTCAAATATCCCTGTTCCACTTCATCTTTTAGTATTATCATAACCTTGTCAACAAAGGCTGTCAATTCATTTTTTGTCAAAGGAGACTTCCTTTTCGGATTCAACCGGGGACGCAGCCGGAGCAGAACGTAGGGTAGAAAAAGGTTCAGGTGCTTTTCCTGGATCTCCTCCAGGGAATAGGACTGGATTCTGACAGTAGGGATCTGGTAAATATGCTCGCTCCCGTCCTGAAAAATGATGCGGCAGCGCAGAACATCCGGAATGCGGCTATTCTTCTCCGGATAAATGACGGCAGAGCGGGGAAAGCTGTTCCGGCATGGCATCCACGATGGCTTTGAGAATTTCATCCCACAGTATCGAGCTGCCAGGTTTGTTTTTTGCAGACATAGGCTGTAAGTCCTTTCTTTTGTAAACTATAAACCAATGGGTTTCAATTGCTGTGAAATACGGCGAGATGCCAGAATTGCCGGACAGCCGGAATGGCGTCCGATAGGTTTTCACATGACAAGTATAACAGACAGGGCAGAGAAAGTAAATAAGCAAAATCAATGCAAATTGACTTTTCCCGGATTCTGTGTTATTTTAGTCATGACATCTTGACCTGACTTTAGGTTAAGATATTATGCACAGCGGACTATTCCGCTTATTTTCACAATACTCAGGAGGAATGATCATGTATACAATAGGCCAGGTTTCTGAAATGTTCCATCTGCCGGTTTCCACACTACGGTACTATGACAAGGAAGGGCTCTTTCCGGAATTGAAACGGGTCTCGGGGATTCGGAAATTCAGTGAGAACGAGTTGGAAAAGCTGCGGCTGATCGAATGCCTGAAAAAATCAGGCCTGGAGATCAAGGATATTAAGCGGTTTATGGAATGGTGTTCACAGGGGAGCTCCACCTACCGGCTGAGATATGAATTTTTTCTCCGTCAGAAGGAACTGATGGAGCACAAAATGGAACAGATGCAGAAAACGCTGGATATGATCTGCTACAAGTGCTGGTATTACGAACAGGCGTCGGCAGACGGCAATGAGGACCGCATCCAGGAGATGCTGCCCGACCGCCTTCCGGAATCTATACAGAAACTCTTTGATCATGCACATGAAGATTGAAGGACGGCCGGACGTTTTTAAGGTCTGGCAGGTCATCCTGAAATCCCCTCCTCCGTAGGACAGACCGGATACACAGGGGCACAGGCGTCCCCTTTACCCCCATGTATCGACATAATTTCCCAGATTCTCATCCGCCGGGAGATCGGAAGGGCCTTTTGCCGCAGGATCTCCCGGATCGGAGGCTTTGTTCTCTTCTTTTTGTTCCAGCTTCCGCTTCTGTTCCTCCAGCCTTTTGATCTGCTCCTCCAGTTTTTGGATTCTTTTTTCCTTTTCCTCAGGAGGGATCTGATCATCTCCCTTTACCTGCTTCAACTGCTGCTTCAGCTTTTGGATCTTCGACTCAATGAACCGCAGGTCTGCAGAGGGAACCTGATTTTGAGTCCCGTTTGAGGCACCTATACCAGAAATCATCATATCCGTTTTCCTCCATTTCTCATTTCGAGCGGTCTCGGAAACTCCCTTGCACCCATCTTTGCGGCTGGGTTTCCGAGAGTACTCATTTCTCCGAGAGCAAGAAAATCCCTCGGGTTATAAGTACAGTATATCCCCCGCCTGCAGATTTTCAAGTGTTTCGCCATGAACTGTCATCTGAATGTACTGAAATGCTGCTCATTCCCTTGCAGGGTCTGTTCCCCCTTTTCATGGGCTGGATACTGTTACTGGAGCACCCAAACGTTGTGAACAGTAATGGATGCGTTACAGGCCGCATTTTTAATTGCAAAACGGGATTGAGAATCCGTACCATGTGATTTATAATATCAATTAAGAATACAGGGACATCCCTACGGAGAATAACATGATACATATAGCGATATGCGATGATGAGCGGGACTTTTTGACGCACTTAACAGCATTGTTGAAGAGATATGCTCTGGAATCAGGAGAAGAGATCAAGATCAGTACCTACAGCAGCGGCCTGGATTTAGTGGAAGCATACGATGCTACGGTCGATTTGATTTTCCTGGATATTAAAATGAATGATCTGAATGGTTTGAAAACAGCAGAGAGGATACGGCAGAGAGATGAACACGTAGCTCTTATTTTTTTGACTACCCTGTCCGGCTGCAGCCTGGAAGGGTATAAATATCAGGCCGTCAATTATATTATAAAACCGATTCATTATGTTCGGCTGAAAGAAGAGATGGATCAGTGGATCAAGAAGCACAGGCAAAACACAGAACCTTTTATCATTGTCTCGAATGACACCGGAAAGTACAAGGTCTTTTTAAAAGGCTTGAAATTTATCGAAACCTTCAATCGGAATCTTCTGCTGCATACCGAACACGGACATGTGATCTGTTACCGGAAAATGAAGGAGATGGAAGCCGCATTGGGGCAGCAAGGCTTTGTACGCTGCCATTCCGGGTATCTGGTAAATCTGTTCTACGTAAAGCGGATTGAAAAACTGGAGATTATTTTGCTTACGGATGAAAAAATTCCGATCAGCCAGTTAAAGAGAAAGGCATTCATGAAACAACTGGCTGATTATTGGGGGAATCAGTTATTATGACGGAGACACTCTTTTATGTATGCCTGGATACGCTGGCTACATCGGAAGAAATTTTTATGCTCTATTTATGTACTGCTGCTTTCTGCAGAAGATGTGAAAAGAAAGCGCTTGAAGTCCTGCCTTATATAGTCATGGTAATTCTCACATGTGTCTTGACCTGGATCGTACCTCTCGGAACGCTGAAAGTGATCCTGACTGCCGCCGTTTTTTTCATTTTACAGCGATTGATCCTGAAGGAAGCATGGTATAAGCTGATCGGGTTATATTCGCTGTATCTCATACTTTTAGTTCTGAATGATGTGATCAGTTTGATCCTGACAGCGACGGCATTCGGACATACCAGCAGGATTTACGGAGATATCGTTGTAAATATCTGGCCCTACTATCTTATAAAATTAGGGATGCTTTTCGGTATTATTTTCTGCCTGTACAAGATTTTTCAAGATTATGCTTATGAAATGCAGTCAAAGGACGCGGCGGTTTTGTTTCTATATTCTATCTTCACTTATGCTGTGACGTATATCAGTATTGGGCGGGGATTTTTTTCAGGCAATGTGAACTGGTTTGATTCGACCATTGCCACCTGCTGCGCGCTTTTCGGATGCCTGCTTCTGCTGATGTTCCTGTATCTGAAAAACAGCAGCTATTTGAAACACCAGAGAGAGACGGCGCAGCAGAAAGTGCGGGAGTTGGAAGCCATACACGCATATTATGAGCAAAAACTCAAAGATGAAGAACGGGTCAGGGCAATTTACCATGATTTTAAAAACCACCTTTTGATTCTTCAGGGCGAAAAAAAGGGCAGCGAACCTTTGCAGGAGATGACGGAGTATCTGCAAAAGCAGATTTCAGATTTCGAGAATTATCAGCGTACAGGCAATCCGTTTCTCGACACCATCATAAGTGACAAAGCAAAAAAAGCAAACGAACAGGGGATTGATTTCAGCGCGGTGATTCAGTTTGAAAGCGGAAGCTTTCTCGCGCCCTTAGATATCAGTACCATTTTCGGAAATGCCATCGATAATGCGTTGGAAGCCAGCATGACACTGCCCCAGGACCAGCGCCTGATTACCATCAAAGCCGGCCGTATTCATGATATGCTGGTCATTGTTTTTAAAAATCATGTGCTTCCGGAAAAAAATCAGGGAACAGATACCGGAAAAAAAGATTTGTTCCTGCATGGATTTGGTTTGAAAAATATCCGGCAGGCAGTTGAAGCCTATGACGGGCAAATGACTGTTTCGCAGGATCAGAGCGCATTTATCCTGAAAATCGTGATTCCCATTCCATAAACAGAGGGAACGATACGCCGGGGAAATTTGAGCGTACCGCAGTAAAGCAAAGGCTTTTCCTGCGGTACGCTGCGTTTTATCCCGCCGTTTTTCATTGATTACGCAGCGTGAATGATTGAATAGGCAATCTCTGTTGAAGGGGCGCCCTCCCTTTATGTATACTTTCGTCAAGTAAACAATACATGGAGAGCGGGGTTGCAAAATGAGTCAAATAAAAACAAAACATTTATGGGGATCTGGACCGATTCCAGTCCTGGCAAAACGGTTGTCCGCGCATCATAAAGGCCGGAATTTTGTGTCTGTGCTTGCAATAGTACTGACCACACTGATGTTTACCGCCCTGTTTGTGCTGTCCCGGAGTATGAGCCGGAATCTGGAGGAAATGGCGTTTCGACGGACCGGATATGATTCCCAGGTTTCCTTCAAATCTGTTACGGACAAACAGATGGATTTGCTGAAAAGCCATCCGAATACAAAGGACGCGGGGGAAAGCATTCTTTTGGGTATAGCGGAAAACCCGGCGCTGGCGGGACGGCAGACCGAAATCCGCTGGGCCGACGACAGCTATGCAGAGCATTCTTTCGCAAAGCCCAGCGCAGGTACGATGCCTAAGGCCGCTGACGAGATCGCACTGGACACCTTCATCTTAGACCGTCTGGGGATTCCCCACGAAACCGGGCAGACCGTCACCCTGGAATGGCGGAAAGATCTGACGGATGACAAGGTCGTTTCCTCCAGCTTCAGATTATGCGGATACTGGGAAGGAAACCAATCCCTCTATGCAAGTATGGCATGGGTCAGCAAAGCATTTGCCGATGAAATGATTTCCGGCGCAGAACTCCCTGCATCCGGCCAGCTTTTTGGAATGCATATGGCGCAGCTCAACTTGTATCGCGAAAACAATATTGAAGAAGACGTAAAAACGATTCTTTCCGATACAGGGCTGCAGGATTTAAAATACAATGTGAATCTTGCGTATTCACCTGAAATGAAAGCGACGGCCCTGCAGGAAAATGTTCCGATGTATTTCGGTATGGCCCTGATTTTTCTCGCGGGATATCTGATTATATATAATATCTTTCAAATATCTGTCGCATCAGACATCCGTTTCTACGGGAAATTGAAAACCCTGGGAACCGATAAAAAGCAGTTGAAAGCGCTCATTTACAGCCAGGCAAACCGGCTGTGCCTGATCGGAATCCCTATTGGACTGACGCTGGGGTATCTGCTGGGAATGGTTTTGGTCCCTGTTCTGATCGGGAGTGAAAACCATCCGGCAGCGGTGTCCGCTGATCCGGTTATCTTTATCGGTTCCGCGGTATTTGCATGGATCACCGTTTTTCTCTCATGTCTGCGTCCGGCACGCCTTGCGGGAAAAATTTCACCGATGGAGGCTTTAAGGTACAATGATTCGGGCAGCGCGATGAGGAAAAAAGAAAAGATGCGCAGAAAAGGAGCTTCTTTGTATCGTATGGCATGGGCGAATCTGGGGCGCAATAAAAAGAGGACCGTCACGGTCATCTGCTCTCTGACGCTGGGGCTCGTCCTGTTAAGCTGTTTCTACGTGAAAAACACATCCTTTGATATGGAAAAATACCTGTCGGAATTGACAATTTCAGACTTTGAGCTTTCGGACGCCTCAGACGAAGATTATATCCGGGGCTACAACCCGAAGGGAGATACTTTAAGCGAGAACTTCGTTTCAAAAATGGAATCGCTGGAAGGAATCGAAAAAACAGGCCGCTTGTACACCCACCAGCTCACCTGGAAAATGGATGAAGGGACGGCAGAAAATCTCCGCCGATTTACTCAGTCGGATGTATTTCAAATCGCCGAACGCTATACGCCGGATGTTGCCCAGGCGATGAAGGAAGCCGTCAAAAGCCGGAAAACAGACGTGGTGATGTACGGCATCAGCGGGATTCCCCTGGAAACGATTGTCCAGGATGGGTTTATTTATGCGGGAACTTACCATGCAGAAGCATTTGAGACCGGCAGGTATGTCCTTGCAGTCTGCCCTGCAGCAGAACGGGAAATCTTTGAAGACGGGACTCCTTTTCCTACGGCATCCGTCGGAGACACAATTACAATAGAAGGGAAAGCCTATACGGTCATGGCGGTCGTCTATCCCATCGAACCCATTGAGGAAGGCGCATTAGAAACAGGGGCAGGTACAGGCTTTGAACTGGGATTTATTCTGCCCGAGGACACGTTCCGGGAACTGTGGCCGGACAATACGCTGCGGAAGTTATTTATAGACGCTGCCGATGAACAGATCGCTTCTGTCCAGAACGTGCTGGATGAATCTGCCGCTGATCCAAACCGCCCCCTGCCCTTTATCTCCAGGCAGACCATTGCAGAGCAGTTTGAGAAAGAAACGCGTTCCTCAGCAGTCATGGGGAACGCTGTCACAGCGGTAACCGGGCTGGTCGGCATCCTCAATTTTATAAACAGCATGGTTACGGCCATCGTAAGCCGCAAAAAAGAATTTGCCATGATGCAGAGCATCGGAATGACCCGGCGGCAGCTCCGCATGATGTTGATTTTTGAAGGACTCCATTATGTCGGATTGACGCTGGCCCTCTCTTATATCATCAGTGCCGCCGCGTTGGAAGCCGTTGTGAAACCCATGATCGAAGGAGGGTATACGACGTTTCGTTTCACATTGACGCCCCTTGCAGCCTGTACGCCGGTTCTGCTTATATTCGCAGTGCTGATCCCGTATGTATGTTTTCGAAATATAGAGCGCAAAAGCATTGTGGAACGGCTGCATGAGGCAGAGTTATAAAAAGAAACCAGGGGCACGCCTCCTCTGTACGGGCAGACAAATGCCGCCCCCTCTGCCCTGCCCCTACACTTCGTTCCACACCGCAAACCCAATGATCAGTATCCCGCCTATGACCTGCAGTCCTGTGATCCCCTCCCCCAGCACCAAGACGGAGATCACGACCGCCACCGCGGGGTCGATGTAGCTCAGGATGGCGGCCTCCTGCCCCCGCAGCTCTTTCAGGGCGGAAAAGTACAGGCAGTAGGTCACCCCTGTATGGAACAAGCCCACGATCAGCAGGCTGCCCCACCCCGCGCCGGAAAGCTCTGCCAGATGGAAGCCGCCGGTGCAGGCCACATAGGGAATGAGCACGGCAATGGCCGCCAGAAACTGCAGAAATGTACGCTGGATTCCGGAAACGCCCTTGATCAGCTTATTCAGCAGAATGACCGCTGCGTAAAATACCGCCGCCCCCAATCCCAGCAGGATACCGACCAGGTCTTTTCCCCCGCCGGTCAAGTTACGGATGCCGATGATCAGCACCACCCCTGCCGTTGACATGACGAAGCACAAGACCTGTTTTTTTGTCAGATTTTCATGAAAAAATACCGGGCAGAGCATGGTCACGATGACCGGAGCCGCGTAGTAGCTCAGTGTTGCCGCGGAGACGGTTGTGTATCTGTAGGCTTCAAACAGCAGAATCCAGTTCAGCCCCATCGCCGCGCCTGAAAGCAGCAGGACGGCCAGTTCTTTTTTCAGCAGTGAAACCTGGATCCTTGTTTTGCCGGCCAGAAAATATACAAGGATCAGAAGCGCCGCCAGAACCGCCCGGTACAGCGCCAGCTCCCCGGAGGGCAGCGGGATTCCCCGTACAAATACGGCAAGCGTACCGAATACGGTCATGGAAACGACCAGCTCCATGCGGGCTTTTCCTGTTTTGTTTTCTGTTTCTTTCATCCTTTGTGTCCTCCCGGCTACTTTTTTCTTCTTTCTATTTTAACTGTAACAGGGCTGAAAACAAGTACTTTTTTGATTTTTTGTTACTATTTACAGCCATATAAAAATCAAGATGCGCAGCATCGGCAGAAGGACATGTTTTGGCTGCACAGGTCATTTATTTCCCAAACCCTGACAAAAGATGTCAGGATATGTGTGTTAGATTAAGACGGCAAGATACAGTCAGACACATTCGAAAGAAAGAGGGAAGAAACATGAATGAAATGAACCAGAAATTTTGTCAGTGCTGCGGGATGCCGATGGGAGAAACGGATGAACTGTACGGAACAAATGCCGACGGCAGCAAACATGCGGACTACTGCAGGTATTGTTTTGAAAACGGCAGTTTTACTTTCCATGGTACGATGGAAGAAATGATTGAGCTGTGCGTCCCGAATATGGCGGCTGCCGATCCCAATATGACCGAGGAAGATGCAAGAAAAAGCATGCTTGCCTGGTTTCCCACATTGAAACGCTGGAAAAAGTGACCGCTTATGGCTCTTCCATTTTAGGAAAAAAGGATTTATAATGTAGAAACGGCAAATGTATATTTGGCGGCGCCCTGTAATTTTTACTGAAAGAGGATTTTTAAAACATGCTGAAAATCATCATTTCCCCTGCGAAAAAAATGCGTATATTTGAGGATTACTCCTGCCGGCTTTCGGCCCCTGTTTTTCAGGAAAAGGCCGGGCAGCTCCATACCGCATTGCGGAACCTCTCTTTTGAGGAATTAAAAAAGCTCTGGAAATGCAGCGAAAAGCTGGCTGTCCAAAACTACGAGCGGCTTCATGCCTGGGTGCCGGGCAGACACCTGACCCCCGCGCTTCTGGCTTATGAGGGCATCCAGTATCAGTATATGGCGCCCCATATTTTTTCTGAATCCCAGTGGACATATGCTGAAGAACATCTGCGGATTCTGTCCGGTTTTTACGGGATTCTGCGGCCCACCGACGGGGTAATCCCCTACCGTCTGGAAATGCAGGCCAAACTAACCCCTGTGAGGGAAGCCCTCGGCTCTGTCAATTCCCTGTATGAATACTGGGGGGATTCCATTTACCGGCATCTGGCCGCCGAGACACCTGCAGATATAGATGCCCTGCAGAGCGCGGGCCCGGCCGCAAAGACGCCCGCAGACACGGATTCCCTGCTGAGCGCGGGCCCGGCCGCAAAGACGCCTGCAGATGCGGACGCCCTGCAGATTGTCAACCTGGCCTCCGACGAATACAGCAAGAGCGTCCTTCCTTTTATCGCGCCTTCCGTGACATGGGTTTCCTGCATTTTCGGAGAATTGGCGGACGGGCGGGTGAAGGTAAAGGGCACGCTTGCTAAGATGGCCCGTGGGGAGATGGTTCGCTGGATGGCGGAAAACCAGATCCAGGATGTGCGCGGGCTGCGGGATTTCCGGCAATTAAACTATCGGTTCCATGAGGAGCTCTCTTCAGATCGGGCGTATGTCTTTTTAAAAAGCCCGGAAGGAGGACACCGGGGAGTCTTCCGATAATTGAACCGCGGCGACGATCTGGTTCTGGAGGGACTCCACCTCTTCCACCCGGATTCGTCCGATCCGGTTCTGCACTTTTTGAAAATCTGTGTCCCCATAAATACCCTGCAGAAAATTCTGTACCGCCGGTGAGGCTCCCATGGATGCCTTAATCACAGCTTCCACCTCAAATTCATCCAGAATTTTCTTTAACCAGGCGGGGTCTGTGTTTATGATATCCTCAAAGTCCTGTACCTCGCTGTCTGAAATCCGCGGCTCCAGGATTTCGTTGATGGTCAGGCCGTATAACCGGGAAAGCTTCAGGAGCGTATCCAGATCCGGTATTGCCGCCCCTGTCTCCCATTTTGACACCGCCTGCCTGGATATGTGAATCGTCTGCGCCAGTTCCTCCTGGGTGAAGCCCTGCTCCCTGCGCAGCCGCTGCAGATATCGGGATATGAGATTTGTATTCATGGAAATATCGCCGTCCTTTCTTTTCTGTTTTCTGTAATTGATTCTATACCATGAAACTCTGCCGGAAAAGAACCTGACGGCTGCCAAAAAGCAACTCCCCACAGCTTGACAGCGTGGGGAACGTTTTTTATTTTGTCACCGTTACCGCGTATCCGGCCAGCATGTCTGTATACAGTTCCAGCTCCTGTTCCGGCACAGCCACCTGAATCCCGTTTCCGCCCGAAGCCCCGAAAACCTGTTCTCCGAATGTAAGTCCCATACAGTCCCGGATATCCAGCCTGTAGATCGAGGTTCCTTCAAACGCCCGGCCTGCGATCCTTGTGACACAAGGCGGCACTGCATAGACGTCCATCCATGCGGCGGGAAATGCAAGCAGCACCGTCCCCGTACTGTCGAACAGGACGCCGCAGCCGCCGGTGCATCCGGGATTTCCGGGTTCCACGTCGATCCATTCCAGGGAGACCAGGCCGGAAAGGGCGCCCTCTTCCACCACAGCGGCCCTGGCCGGAATATATAATTCCACGATACCCGCTCCGCTCCCGGAAAATGCACCGCTTCGAATCCCCGTGCATTCTGCCGGAAGGGTCAGGCATCCGTCGGCAATTTCCGCATATTCCGGCAGAAATCCGCAGAGCATCCCCATCTCATCCAGCAGGAAACAGGAAGGTGCGTCCTGATCCTGGTTCTCTCCCGCCCCGGTATCGGCCGCCGCGTCATCGTCCCCGGTGGACAGGGAGGAATCCTGATCCGGCTGGGAAGGGTCTTTGACCTCCTCATTGTCGGCAGGTATGTCCGGGACAATCGGCTTCTCGGAACTTCCAATGTCCGAAGGCATGTCCGGGGCGATCGGATCCACGGTATTTCCGGTATCCGAGGGTGTTTCCGGCACGATTGGCTCCACAGTATTTCCGGTATCGGAGGACGCTCCCGGCACCGTCGGTTTCACGCTGCTTTCGATATCAGAAGGCGTTTCCGGCACGATTGACTCCACAGTATTTCCGATATCCGAGGGTGTTTCCGGCACGATCGGTTCCACAGTATTTCCGGTATCCGAAGGCATTTCCGGTACCATCGGCTCCACAGTATTTCCGACATTCGGGAAGGACTCCGGCACCACCAGCTTCTCGACTGCTGCCCCTTCCCCCGACGATGCAGCCGGATTCATCTCCATTCCGGCATCGGCAGTATCCCCAGGCGCCGCCTGACGCAGCAGTTCATTTCCCTCCCCGGCTCCGGATATCCCCGGTTCTGTCTGACAGGCACTGCCTCCGGACATGCTGAAATCCGCCGTCCTGTCTCCCGGCATCCTGTCTGTTTGCTCCTGTACCGCTTCCCAGACAGTTCCTCCGTCCGATAGCTCCGGCAGTCTCAATGACGGTTCCGGTATGGCCTCAGACAAACGCAGATTGCCCTCACCCCTATCCTGCAAAGGCAGCATCTTCAAAACCAATGTCTCTGCATCTTTCAATATCTCATTTTGCCCCGACAGCCCTCCCCCTTTTATCTGATTCGCAAGATCACTGCTCTCCACTCTCGCGATCTCCTGCTCATCCCGAGCCATTCCTTCCGCCCCGGTTCCCCCCTGATTCAGGAGCAATACCATTCCCAGCAGCGCGCAGAAGCCTGCGGCCCGGTTCGTGTGTTCCCCAACTGCTTCGCCGTACCCGGCCTGTATCGTTTCTTCCATTTTTCGGTCACCTGTCCTTTCTGTCAAACATGAAGCCGCCACATATGTATCCCTGTGTTATGATTCACAGCCATATAAAAATCAACGGGCAAATTCGGCAAGCATAGCTTGTACGAAGCTGCTTGATGATTTTTATATGGCTGAAATCAGTCACTCCCCGCATATAAGCAAAACGTAAAAATGCGCTGCATCGGCAGACAGCCTTGCCGGCTGTTTTTGCGTATATAAGTGAACTGACTATGAACCATAACATCCTTATATTATACAGAATAAACAAAAATGCTGCAATTCTTGGCATCATTTTTTTACATAATTTCCATTGTCAGCAGTTACAGTTCACGGCCCAACCGGCCGCGAACTGTAACGCATCCAGCCCATTGAAAAGTCGCCTGACGACGAGGGGCTGGATGCACACAACCGCTATTTTACTGGCCGGATGCCTTGCAGCAGGGTGCAAGGCACCGTGAACAGTAACTGTCAGCATACCAATCATCCGCTGCCGCCCAGATAAACAGTAAATGACATTGCATGTGAACAGCAACAATAACCAACTTTTTCAATATTTTTCCGTACATTATAACCATTCATTTCCACTGCCATTCCTGTTATACTATGTTTGCAAAATACAAAAGTATCAGCACCGCGGCCATAATGGGGTGCCCTTGGGTATACCTTGTGAAACGGCCGCATGGCCATAATGGGATGCCCTTGGGTATACCTTGTGAAACGGCCGCATGGCCATAATGGGATGCCCTTGGGTATACTTTGTGATTAGGAGGTCAATTATGTCGATTATTTTTAACGAACAGGCAAAAACCTTTACTCTGCAGACAGCGCACACATCTTACCAGATGAAAATCGGAAATCTGGACTATCTGCTGCATCTATACTACGGGCCGTCTATCTGCGACGCGGACTTGAACTACCAGATCATGCAGTATGACCGGGGATTTTCCGGGAACCCTTATGAATCGAGGGATGCCAGGACATTTTCCCTGGACGCACAGCCGCAGGAATTCAGTACCCAGCAGCAGGGCGACTTCCGCACCACAAGCATCGAAGTCGTCAATGCGGACGGCAGCTATTCCTTCAATGGAAAAGTCTCGCGCTTCACGATCCGGGAGGGAAAATACCAGCTCGATACCCTGCCCTGTACCTTTGCAAAAGAGGACGAACGGGCGGATACGCTGGAAATCGTACTGACGGATCAGATCAGCAGCGTGGAAGTCATTTTATTATACAGTGTATTTGAAAAAGCCGATATGATCACCCGTGCCGTAAAGGTCGTCAACAAGGGAACGGCTTCGATCCAGTTAAAAAAGATCATGTCGGTCTGCCTGGATTTTCTGAACGGGCTGGATATGGATCTGGTCAGCCTGCCGGGCAGGTACGGCCAGGAACGGCAGGTGGAACGTCAGAAAATGACCCACCACATCCACACCATCGGAAGTGTGCGCGGCTCATCCAGCCACCAGCAGAACCCCTTTGTGGTTCTCTGCGGCAGGGAAGCCACCGAGGACTATGGGAAATGCTATGGCTTCTCGCTGGTCTACAGCGGCAATTTTCTCGCAGAAGCCGAACTGGATCAGTATGACCAGCTCCGCCTGGTTATGGGGATCAACCCCAAGCAGTTTGTGTACGAGATCAAACCCGGAGAACAGTTTGAAGGCCCGGAGGTGGTCATGGCGTTCACCGAACACGGTTTCACCGGACTGACCCATCTGTACCATGATTTTTACCGCACCAACCTTTGCAGGAGCAAGTTTGTTTCCGAAGTGCAGCGGCCCGTTTTGATCAATAGCTGGGAAGCCGCGTTCATGGATTTTGACGATGTAAAGCTTGTGGAAATTGCCAAGGCCGCGAAAAACATGGGCGTCGATATGCTGGTCATGGACGACGGCTGGTTTGGAAAACGGGACGATGACAACAGCGGCCTGGGCGACTGGGTGGTCAATGAAGAAAAGATCAAGGGCGGACTGCACAAGCTGGTGGAGCAGATCAACAACCTGGGAATGAAGTTCGGCATCTGGTTCGAACCGGAAATGGTTTCCGAGGACAGCGACCTGTACCGCGCCCACCCCGAATGGGCCATGCAGATTCCTGGCCGCCACGCGGTCCGCAGCCGAAACCAGATGGCGCTGGATATGAGCCGCAAAGAGGTGCAGGATTACCTCATCCAAAGCGTCAATGCGATCCTGGACGATGCAAATATCTACTATGTAAAATGGGACATCAACCGCTCCCTTGCCGATATCTGGTCCAATGTGCTTTCCGCTGACAAGCAGGGAGAAGTGTACCACCGCTATATCCTGGGCCTGTACCGGGTGATGAATGAGATCATCCTGACCCACCCGGATATCCTCTTTGAGGGCTGCAGCGGCGGCGGCGGACGGTATGATCCCGGTATGCTGCACTACTATCCCCAGTACTGGGTCAGCGACAACAACAATCCCATTGACCGTTTGAAGCTCCACTACGGAACCTCTTTCGTGTATCCCATCTCCACCATGGGAGCGCACATCTCCGACAGCGGCCGGTTTGTTCCGCTCCGGACAAAAGCCGTGGTGGCCATGTGCGGAACCTTCGGGTATGAGCTGGACGCGTCAAAGCTGTCCGAAGAGGAGCAGGAAATCTGCCGGGAACAGAGCGATCTCTTCCGGAAATATTATCCCATCATCTTCGGCGGGGATTATTACCGGCTGAGCAATCCTTTTGAAGTGGGAAATATGACGGCATGGCAGCATGTGACGAAGGATAAAGCAGAATCGCTGCTGAGCGTGGTGGTGACAAACCTGACCTGCAACGGGCCCCAGGAATATGTGAAGGCCAAAGGGCTGATCCCGGATGCCATGTATCGGATCAACAACGGGGAGCAGGTGCTTTCCGGCGCGGCGCTGATGTACGCCGGCCTTCCCATTGACAGAGAAGTACCGGAATACAGTTCCTTCCAGTTCTATCTGAAACAAATCTAACTGCATCGAAGAGGAGCTGTTGTACAAGGATCAAAAATCCTGGATACAACAGCTCCCTTTTTTGATTTTCATTTTCTGCTGTGCTGCTTCTAACGCTTTACTGCATGAACTCTTTTCGCAAAAATTCTTTGATAAATGGCGTACTCTCTTCGGTCACAGCCGGCATAAACGCCATGTACCTGCATTTTTGATAGCGCGTATTATCCATGAAAAAGTCATATCCCATCGCGCATTTCGGATTACAGTCATCGGGATTTATAAGGCGTTTGCAGACAGAGGACTTTATAATCTCTTTTTTCATCTTTGCCGGAAGTGTATCCAAAAATTCCATATATTCTGGAAGCCGCTGGGGATAAATCCTCAATTTGATCCCTGTTTTTCTGCAAACAAAGGTTGCCAATGTTTTTTTGCTCTCTTCCAAAAGATAGGAGACGGTAAATCCGCTTTTCGACGTTTTGATTTCACGCCTGCAGCGGCTGTCCATAAGAAAATCGTTGATTTCTTCAACCTGTCTCCTGCTTGGGCCTGTAATTTCTAAAAATTCACTATAATTTTTATCTGTCATGTTTTTCCTTCATTTTTTGATCGGCAGCCAGACTTCATACTGCATATTGCTGGGATCAGGATTTAGATAAACTTCTATATCTGGACCATTGGCAAATTCATAGCCGGACGTCGGGAGCCATTCTGTTACAACGCGCTGTTCTAATTCCTGAATGGATATGCCCGTCCCGGTTCCACTGAAAATTGCCCATGTACAGGCAGGGACAACATATTCCTCTAAAGAGCTGTCTATTTCAGAGGAAGAAGATACGGCGATGAAATATTTCCATTCTTCTTGATCGTTGCAGGCGCTGACGCCTAAAACGCCCATAGGCTGACCGTTCATAAGCGGTGTGATTTTTTCAAGCGTGCCGTCCATCGCTGCCTTCTGCCACATCTGCGGTACAGCCCTGAAATTGTGTTCCATTTCCTGATCCAGCGGCCAGGATACGCCGACAATACGGAATGCTGCTTTTTCCTCAATCCGGTAGTTCATTTCTTCTGCTCCTTTTACGGTTATTTTGAAACTGATCGGAGGATAAGACTTTACAGGCGTTCCCTCTTTTCTGGCTGCTGACGGCGCTGTGCCGTGCACGCTTTGAAACGCCCTGTTAAATGCGGTCGGAGAAGAATATCCATATTTCATACCAATATCAATGATTTTTTCTTCACCGCTCTGCAGGTCAAGGGCTGCTAAAGACATCCGCCTGCGTCGGATATACTCCGAGAGAGGAACGCCTGCCATATATGCAAACATTCTTTGAAAATGATATGTAGAGCAGCAGGCTATGCGCGCAAGCTCATCATAACGTATTTCTTCTGTGAGATGTTCCTCAATATAAGAGAGTGTTTTATTCAGCCGTTCTATCCATTCCATGTTCCTGCTCCTTTTCATCAGTCAATTCCATAATACTTCTATATTGTTTCGAATACCTCTCTTTTTATGCACAAAAAAGAGAGGCGGCGAAGCTTTATCGTTCCTTTTTGGGGCCTGGCCGCTTCCATTGCGCGCCATTTTTTATTTCCCAAAAACACAAACCGGCTGTTTTAGTGCACACCTGAATCTGTGCGCACTAAAACAGCCTGCTTTTTCAAAGCCCGTTTGCTTCCAGATTCTTCTTATAAGAATCCAGTTCCGTATAGATCGCCTCTTTTAGAGGATTCCGTTTTGTCCGCCGTATGGTCCGCACCTCGAAAACCAGCACGCCCACGTTGAACAGCAGCGCCGCTATGCTCAGCAGAAGCTTGGGCAAATCGGACTGGGTGGATGTGATGGCAAAATATTCTTCCGCCGCGGAATAATCCACCGTCAGGGAGAACATGGCCCACAATGCCAGTGTCTGCGCCCTGTGCTGCAGCCAGGCTCCCCGCCGGATAAAGAACTCCGCCGCTGTGCAGGATACCAGAAGCAAAAATCCTGCATAGAAGGAGCGGTTGGAAATGCAGTTGTAGCAGTAGGACAGATTCCACAGGTCATAGGCAATGATCCAGAACCAAAGCTGGTCCGCCCACACCATATCCTGGGATTTTGTCTTTCCAATCTGAATGCCCAGCCACCCTGTGATGGTGATGATATTGAGGATGCCCGCTACGGCGTTGATCACATTCCAGGGGCCGCCGATCATCTGCAGTCCGGCCTCCATCTGCCCGGTCTTGGGCAGGCATTCCAGATCCGCGTACACCGCCTCCAGGATATTCACTGCCAGGATCAGGGCCGGATATGTGAGCATAAATTTGTTTTTCTGAAGCTTTGGAATATAGCGCAGCAGCATGAATCCGATCACGCCTGCCAGCGCGGAGTACGTTTTCACCCATGCAAACCAGGTGCCGCCCACATTTCCTCCTGCGGTCTTCGGCCAGATGAAAAAGGTAGCTGCAATTGGGAGGATGACATACATCCCGATCCCGGCCCATTTGAAGCGGCGGGTGATCTCATTGAGTCCCACCAGGGCGACCGTAAGCCCCGCAAATACCAACACGCTTGTAACTGTATAGCCTGTAAAAAATAACATCAAAAACCCCCCTTTATTGTCCGAACTGTACGCCTTTTCAGAACCGCAGCTCCAGGTCGCTGATGGGATACGCCTTGCAGGAATGGATGTAGCCGAACAGCTCATCCGCGTACCGCAGCAGCGCGCCCTGGGCGGTAAATACCTTTCCGGACACGAGCTGCACCCGGCACAGGCTGCATTCGCCGGAACGGCAGCATACGTTGACCCGAAGTCCACCCCGCTCCAGGGCGGTGAGCACGCTTTCCCCGCTCTTCGCTTCTATGGTTTTCTCTCCCACTTTGATCTGGAAGCGTTCCTCTCCTGTCATGCCCTCCGGCCAGCCCGGTTCGTTCCAGATGTCCCGCCTTGTTCCGAATACCTCCCTGCGCACCGCGCGGCCGGGAATCTGAAGCTCTTCCAGCGCCTGGCGGCAGAAGTCCATCATCACTGCCGGGCCGCACATATAATACGTGCAGTCCATCAGATCCGGCACATGGGCCCGAATCCGCCCCGCGTCGATGAATCCATGCTCCATCCCTTCCTTTTCCTCATCCGAGAGAACCAGCGTATAGTGGAAATTGGGATGCTTTTCGGCAAATGCGGACAGTTCCCGGTGGTACATGGCCAGCTCTTCCGTGCGGCTTCCATACAGCAGGGTGATGTCCCGGTCTTCCCCGCTCTCCAGGGCGGTTCTGATCATACTGACAAACGGCGTGATGCCGCTGCCGCCCCCCAAAAATACGGACTTTTTGGAATGAAAGACGGGCTGGTAGCGGAATACCCCTGCAGGCCCGTTGGCTTCCAAATGGTCTCCGGGTTTCAGGTGCTCCAGCAGATGGCCGGAAACGAAGCCCTGTTCCACCGCTGCCACGGTAATTTCATAGTAGGCCCGCTGTTTTGCCGAGGAGGACAGGCTGTAGGGCCTGGAAGTCCGCACCCCGTCAATGTCGCAGAACACATTGATATACTGGCCTGCCTCAAAGGGCGGCAGATATCCGTCCCCGGATACCAGACGAATCCGTTTCGCAATGGGGCTCACCGGTTCGATCTCGCTGACTGTCAGATGCAGAACAGGCGGATGGTACTGAGCGACCTTCCGGCGCACCGCTCCCCGCTCCAGGGAAATGTCCTTCCCCGTTTTTTTCGCGTTCTCCAGCTCTTTTAAGGTCTCCGGGCCATTTTGCATGGTGCTGATGATCATATCTTTGATTGGTTTTCCGCTCATGTTATCTGCCCTCCTTTAAAATAGACTGCGCGATCTTGTCCCCGTAGGCATAATTGGGGCCGAAGCCGCATGTATTGACCCAGCCGCCCGCAAAGGTCAGGCCGGGGATAAATTCATCCTGGGGGAAGAAGAATACGCTGGACTTTAAGTCCTGTTCATATCCGTAAATGGCTCCTCCCGGATGTCCCAGATACCGCATGTGGGTCAGAGGCGTGGCTACCTCCATCTCCTCAATGTGTCCCCGAAGCCCCGGGAAACGGGTTTCCAGGCGCCGCACAATCTCATCGGCTGCCGCGTATTTCGTCCGGTGGTATTCCTCGGGAGACAGCTTTTCCCAGGCTTCGCCGTATTTCAGCGTGCCCGCGGTGATGATCGACGTCCCCGGCGGCGACACGCAGGGATCGTCGATGGTATAGCAGGTAGCCACGATGGGGTCGGTCTTTGTATCGGTAAAATAGGCGTTTTTAAAGTCCTTGTTGGCATCCAGGCTGTCGTAGATCAGGTTGAAGGAATCGGTAAACCCGATCTCCTCCGGCGGGCAGTCCAGCCCGATAAAGCAGGTCAGGGCGGAGATCCCTGTGGTATAGCTTTTGAAATACTGCCGGCAGGCATCCGGCACCTCCTCATCCTTTAACAGCCCCGCATAGGTCACGGTGGGCGATACATTGGAAATGATCTTATGTGCGTAATGGCGGCCGCCGTTTTCGTCCTCCACACCTACGGCACGCCCGTTTTTCAACAGAATCCGTTTTACGCCGCAGTTCACGAATACGCTGCCCCCGTGCCGCCGGATGGTTTCCATCAGCCCCTGGCTCATAACCTGGCTTCCGCCCCGTACATAATAGGGCTTGTCCACCGTGTACAGGTACATGCACCTGGCCAGGATCGAGAAGGGGAACCGCTCCGGGGGCATCCCCATAAAGCACCAGTAGGCAGACAGGCAAAGCTGCAGCTCCCTGCTTCTGAAAAATTCATCCAGTACGTCCTGGGTGCTCCTGACGCCGTACTTTGCCAGCACCTTGTAGATCTTCGGAAATCCGGTCTTGGTGATAAACTTCTTCAATTCCGAAGGGTTGGCCGGGCTTGCGGCGCTTTTTGCGAGGAAATCCGCGATCTCCTCATTGAACTTCCAGACCATATGGAAATAACGCCGGATGGCATCCGTTTCCTCCGGAAATTCCCTGCACAGCAGATGGCAGGCTTTCTTCTTGTCCGCCGGAAGCGCCACTCCCCTTCCGCCGGGCAGGTTGATCTTGTACAGGGTATCGATGGGAATCCATTCGATGGCGTCCTCAATCCCCCATTTGCGGAACAGTTCCCTGGTCGGGCCAGGCTTGTCCTTCGTATTCATCCCATTGAGCTGGTGGAGCGCCACTTCAAATTCGAACCGCCCCCTTCGGAAGGAAGTGCCGCAGCCGCCGGGAATATTGTGCTTCTCAAATACCGCCGCTTTTTTGTGATTCACCGCCAGGGTAGCCGCGCTGGCGAGCCCCCCATTCCCCGCGCCGATCACGATCACATCATAATTGTCCATATTGTTTTCCTCCTTGAATTTGTAACCACCTGCAACACAGGTGATTACCTGCTCGAGCGCCATCGCGTAAGCGATTTTCATGCGCTCGATTCCTTATTTCCTTAGATGAACCCGAAATAAATTCCCACCGGAACCGCGATCAGGATCAGGTTGACGATCATCAGTACGAGCTGCACCGGCCTGGATTTTACTTTGTCAATAAAGGCCGCCAGCTTTTTGTTCTCCAATTGCTTTTCAATATTGTCCTTGCAGTAGATCTGGAACACGCCGCCGCAGGTCAGGCTGTTGGCACGGAATACCAGCCAGTAGCCGGGATTCATCGTCAGCAGGATGCTGAGGATCGGGGACGAGAGGATGCCGATGTGCAGATATCCGATGGAAGGGCTGAACTCCCCGATCACGAAGAGCCAGTTCCAGATGGTATAGGCAACCAGCCAGCAGATCGTCCCGATGACCACCACCTGATCCGATACGAACAGCGCTTCCGTCCGGGGGCCTGCGTTGGCCGTGTAGATCCCGGTGAAGGGACCTGCGATCCCGGGGAACCATTTTCCGGCAAGGGTCAGCACGGAAAGGCTCAGCGCCAGACCGGTGACAAAATTATAGGGCTGGTGGTTCTTCAGCAGGTCTGTCATCGTGGCTTCCATACAGTTGATCACCAGGAATACCAGCACAATCTTGACAAACAGCTCCCCGCTCATAAACCCGAAGATCGGGAGCAGGATCAGCGCCCGCATCAGCACCAGCGTGGACAGTTTCAGCTTTTCAAACATGACCATCTTTAATTTTAAAAGCACCAGCACCGGCAGCAGTACGTTGACGACCACATTGACCCAGAGCGGGAAATAGGACGCCAGCATGGACACGGCACAGATCAGGGCCGTCCAGATCAGGAAGGTCGGAAGCTGCCCGATCCTGTCAAAAAAGCTCCAGAATGCATTTCTCTTCGTGTTACTCATAATCACCCCATCCTTTCATTCTCATATGTTTGGTCTGACCACACTTCTTTTGTTTACTATAACATCTAAACCTCAAAATAGCAACCTATATATTATATATTTGCACATATTTTTTGTTTTATATATAGTTCTTTTGTTGAAAATACACAAAAACCGTGTTAAAATATTTATACATGGTCTGACCAAAGGAGGAATATCTATGCCGTTTCAAAAAATTGTAATGCCGACAATGAAAGAATTGTTTGTGCGCCAGATGGAAAACATGATCCTCTCCGGCGAACTCTCCGCCGGGGAGCAGCTTCCCAATGAACGGGATCTGGCCGCCCAGATGAATATCAGCAGGACAGTGGTAAATTCGGGGATTCAGGAGCTTGCGAAGAATGGATTTGTATGCATCGTTCCGAGAAAGGGAACCTTTGTCAATGATTTTCTGCGGCAGGGGAACCTGGGTACCCTGACCTCGATCTTCCACCACAGCGGCAGGCAGTTTGACCTGTCCATGCTGACCGCGTTGATGGAATACCGCTCCATCAATGAGCAAAAATGCGCCCGGCTGGCGGCGGAACGCCATACGGCGGAGGACTTGAAGCATATGTTTGAGCTGCTGGAGCAGTTGGAAACCTGCTGCGACCCGGAGGAATGCGCGGAAGTCAGCACCCGGTTCCACCGCGCCATTTTCATCGCTACCCAGAACCTGATCTACCCCCTGATGTACAATTCTTTTCAGGAAATGAGCCTGGCTGTGACGCGCATCCTGTTCCGCCACATCCCCCTCTCCCATGTCTGCTCTGCCATGCGCGCTGTTGCGGAAGCCATCGCAGAACGGGACGCAGACCGGGCAGAAGCGCTTATGTCGGAGCATACGGTGCGGTGCAGCCAGATCCTGCTGGAGCAGTATCCTTTCGGGTCCGCCGGGACGGAAGCAGGCGGGCAGGCAGAGACATAAAAAGAACCAGGCTCCATTTTTCATGTCCTGGTTCTCACAAAATGCCCGAGTGTGCTGACAATATCCTGGTTTTCACCGAATCACTGCCCTTCATGGTGGTGTGTATGAGGGCGATTCGGATCGTGGTTATGGTGCTGTCCCACTGGGCAGGCTTCACCGTTGTTTTCCTGTGCGCCGGTGTTCTCCTCCGACTGGAGGTTTCTATATTCGGCAGTCTGCCCCTCGTAGTCCCGGATCAGGTCCTGTATCTCGCACATGCATAGTCCGCTGACCTCTTCCAGGGTGATGGAGGGATCTAATTTCTGGAGTGCAAGAAACGCCTTATATTTCCCCAGCGAAACTCCTGCCTGGTTGGCCGCCTGTCTGTCTGACGCGGTTCCGCCGTGGCCGCTTACATTGCTGCAGTGCTGTCCCGCGCATTCGACGGCCCGGCCTTGTATCCGGATGCTTCGGTCCTCGTCTTCCGCAGCCACCGATATGCTGACAGCGGCATTGTCCGCCAGATACACGGACATCTCGCTGCTGGTGAGCAGTTCGGTGATGGCGTCATCATATTTTCTGTGCTTTAAGTGCAGATCCGCCGCCACATTTTCTGCTTCTTCATTATAACAGATGACAGAAACCACTCTGTCCAGGCTGTTTACCTCCCATTCCATCGACGGATTGACGTCAATGCTGATGGCCGCGACGGGAGTCATGTATACGTGGTACCCTGCGCCTCCCAGCAATACAAACAGAAGGCACGCGGCGGCGGCCGCATAGCGGGCAACCCCGGACTGACAGCGCTTCGGTGTCTGGAACAGGTATGATTTTGTCTTATCCTTCAGATCCTGACCTGCACTTACACAGTCAAATGCTTCATAGATCCGGTTACTCAAATTCCTCACCTCCAAGCCGCTCCTTTAACATCGTCTTGGCACGGGCAAGAAGCGTATACACCGTGTTGACATTTTTTTCAAGAAGTTTGCTGATCTCTACCGCCGAGTACTGTTCGTAAAAATAGAGGTAGACGACTGTCTTGTATTTGACCGGAAGGGAAAGAACCGCCTCCAGCACATCGCTGTGATCCTCCGGCACATCTGCAGTGAGCTCTTCGATCTCATCAAGTGGAACCGTACGGCTCCTGAAAAAGCTCTTCATGAAGTCTTTGCAGGCATTGAGCGTCACACGGATCAGCCACGCTTTTTCATGCTCCTCATTTTCAAACGCGCCCGAATAAAGGACATACTTCAGAAATACTGTCTGAAATATGTCCTCCGTGTCAGAATCGCTTTTCAAATGCAGCATGCAGATTCTTCGGACCGTATCTGCATACAGTTCGATCGCTCTCGCAGCCTCCTGTTCGCTTCGCATAGTAACTCCCTTATCCTGCAGGCAGCAATAGAACGCACTTTGGATTTACGGTGATGTACAGCTCCATACTGCAGTTCACACCCTGTCAGGGCGTGAACTGTGACAGCTTAATAGCATCCGCGCCCATGATGTCCGCCGCCGTGGCCGTAATTATGGCATCCTCCGCCATAGCCGCCGCCCTGGTAGCCGTATCCGCCTGAATAGTCGTAATTTGTTCCTGTAGTATTTGTATACGTATTGTTGACATAGCAATAGCTGTTCGGGCAGTCCGAATAACCGCACATATTGTCATAGCAGATAGGATGTCCGTTGGGACAAACCGGCTGATATACAGGCTGGGTATCCACCACCGGCTCTACATAAGTATTGGCTGTCTGCACAACGTTCTGAGCTGCCGCTGCTGCCGCAGCCTCTGCCTGCCTCTGGGCTTCCGCCGCCGCTGCCGCGGCTGCTTCTTCCTCGGCCTTCTTCTGGGCTGCTGCCGCTTCTTCTTCCGCTTTCTTCTTAGCGGCTTCCTCTTCGGCCTTCTTCTGAGCGGCTTCCTCTTCGGCTTTCTTCTCTGCCGCTTCCGCCGCTGCCTTCTCCTCTGCCTCAGCCTTCCTCTGCAGGGATGCAAGTTCGGCCTTTAACTCGGCTGCTTCCTTCTCCGCTTTTGCCTTTGCCACAGCTTCCGCCTCAGCCTCTTTTGCCGCAGTCTGCGCCTCGCCTGCAGCGGATGCATATACCGTCACGCCGCCGATCACAAGGGCAGCCGCTAAGAGAAAGGAAACAATTGACTTTTTCATTTTCACATACCTCCATTACTTTTCAAAATAGGAACCCCTTTGTAAGTAATACGAATGAGATGGGAGAATCCTTTCATAATTAAAAAAGAATTATTTGAAATTTATTAGTATATAGAAATATCGGCTTAAAAAGGGATTTCTTAAGTGGGCAGTCGGGCCGGGAGAGGACGTAAAATACAATTTATTTTGCTGAAAATAATCCTTTCATTATTTTAGATAGGCATATTTACTTTCTCTGCCCTGTCTGTTATACTTGTCATGTGAAAACCTATCGGACGCCATTCCGGCTGTCCGGCAATTCTGGCACCTCGCCATATTTCACAGCACTTGAAACCCATTGGTTTATAGTTTACAAAAGAAAGGATGGATCATCTATGTCTGCAAAAAACAAACCTGGCAGCTCGATGCTGTGGGATGAGATTCTCAAAGCCATCGTGGATGCCATGCCGGAACAGCTTTTTCCGCTCTTTAAAGAACTCTACGGAAAAGAGTATCCAAGAGGGACACTAATCACCCTGCTGGCCACGGAATCTTCCACTTACCGGGAGCACCCGGATGCGCCGCCTGGTTCCCGACTGTCCGATATCGCGCTTTTGGTAAATGGCACGGACTATTATCATCTGGAATGTCAGATGCACAATGACCGGGATATGGTCATCCGCATGGTCGCTTATGATCTGCATTTTGCCATGCAGCACACCACCTCCGGGGAACAGAACCTGGACGGACTGGTCATGCGCTTTCCCCGCTCTGCCGTCATTTATCCGGA
Source organism: Schaedlerella arabinosiphila (assembly GCF_003885045.1). Lineage (GTDB taxonomy): Bacteria > Bacillota > Clostridia > Lachnospirales > Lachnospiraceae > Schaedlerella > Schaedlerella arabinosiphila. Next base: position 3,121,216 of record NZ_RHJS01000002.1, read on the forward strand.
GAAGAACAACCGGATTCCGGATGTTCTGCGATGCCGCATTATTTTTCAGGACGGTAGCGAACACATTTACCAGATCCCCACTGTCAGGATCCAGTCCTATTCCCTGGATGAGATCCAGGAAAAGCACCTGAACCTTTTTCTACCCTACGTTCTGCTCCGGCTGCGTCCCCAATTAAATCCGGAAAGGAAGTTTCCTTTGACAAAAAATGAATTGACAGCCTTTGTTGACAAGGTTATGATAATACTAAAAGATGAAGTGGAACAAGGATATTTGACAGAACAGGAATATGACGATTATGTGAACCTGTTCCGCCGTGCCGCAGAAAACATATTTGAGAAGCATCCCGATTTTGGAAGAGAGGTGGATCGTATGACGAAACCAATGATTGAACTGCCCAGCGTCCTTCAAAAACGTCTGTACGCGGAGATTGACAGTTTGAATGCGAATAAAGAAGCATTGATTGCGGATAATGAGGCTCTCACTGCTGACAACGAGGCTCTCATCGCTGACAATGAGACACTCACTGCTGACAACGAGGCTCTCATCGCTGACAATGAGACGCTCACTGCTGACAACGAGGCTCTCACCGCTGACAATGAGACGCTCACTGCTGAACTTGCCCAGATGAAAAAGCTGTTAGCGCAATATCACATTCCAGTGCCGGTTTAATAGTTCTCTTTGCAGCATAGGTCATCTAATTTTGATAAAACACAACTGTCGGAAAACGCTGTCTGAACACACTATATCGAATATCCTTTCGGATTTCAGAGCGATATGTTGTGTACAGTCAGCATTTTCCGACAGCTTTTTAATACCATCGTATGCAGAAAAGCTGCCAATGGCAGATTTTCTGTATTCTAAAATTCAGCAAATATCCAGTTCCGGACCCGGTTCCGCTTTTTGTTCTGCATATCCTGCGGGTCTATATGCAGCCAAAGGGCGCAGCAGCGCTGCTTTACACTTTCTTCCACAGCATGGGTGCTTTTAAAATTCCTGTCTTTTTCAACTGATATTCATATGACCAGCTCTCTCCTGTTGTCCGCCATGCATTGGGGTCAAAATAAACTTCCTTCTCATCACAGTTATGGACTGCCCCAAAGGTGTTCACCCGGCTTCCAAAGCTTTTTATGCCGATCCGATGGATTCCCGGCCGACCAATCTCAAACGGAAGCGTGTAGGGGGCAGTAATGATATTTCCCGCTTTTTCTCCGTCAATCCTGACTTCCAGAAGGGGAGCCCTATATTTGGATACTTCCAGCAGATATTCCCCTGGTTCCAACTCTGCTTCCGCGGCATAAACCGCATTACCTCCATAGAACGGCATCCCCTGCTCCGTCAGGCTTCCCCAGCAGGGCGCGCCCCTCCTCTTCCTCAGCACGGTACGGCTTCCGTATACTCCAACCTGGAAATCTCCCAGCAGATAACAGCATTCCAGATTCACTTTTTCGGAAAAAGCGATCCGAAGCTCAAGTTCATGTCTCCCCCGCAAAAGCACAGGCAGTTTTACGGAAGATATGCAGGAATCCACGTAAAACCCGCTGTCTGTATCGGTATTGATCCGTTTTCCATCCAAAAAGAGTTCAGTTGCCTCCAATGCTTCCAGAGCAAGCGACACATGGTCGATCTCTGTCTCGCAGGACAGAATATACCGCAGGGCGACAGGATACGCTGCCGTTGGATTGGGCCTGGTCCAGGGCTGTGCAAGTGCTGCCCTCCGAAGCGGAAGATTTCTTTTTTCCCTCAGCTTATTGTCTATGCGAAGAATCTCCTCGGGGCCTTCGAAGTGCGGATTTTCATCCCCGAACCGATACATGGGCATATCCAGGAGCAATACATTCGGCTCCTCCAGTTGAATTTCCACAGGGTCCGCAAGCCGCTCCTGGCAGAGTGCATAACCGAAGTGTGCCTGTACGAACGCCTGCCGTAAATCCGGACTGGCGCATCCTGCTTCCGCTGTACAAATGGGTGCGGTGAGAAACAATTCACCGGACGATTCCTTAGAGGCACGGCCTGCTTCCGCTGCATGGAGCGCGGCAAAAGATGATTCGACAGCCGCTTTCTTAGAGACGCAGCCTTCCCGAAGAGGCTCCAGGTGCAGCAGAAGGCTGTCATGTCCGTAAAACCGGTGGTACAGCACGGTCTTATTATGTTCCACAGACGCCTGCTTCCTCTTCACGGTTCCCTCCATTGTATCCAGCTCCGTCACGTTCCAGGCGCCGTCCAGTTCAATTCTCACATCATCAGGCAATGCCAGATCCGGACTTTCTTCCTTTGTTCCGTTTGCCACAAACAGCCATCGTCTCTCCCCTTCCCGGCGCATCTGGTAGAGATATTTTTCCGCCCGCTCCCCATTCCAGTTCTTTTTATGGTTCGGTTTTTTCAAATGTTTGTCGCCGTCATACCGAATGTCCAGAAGCCGAAATTCTTCCAATTCTTTTAACAGTTTACTTTTAGCAAACTCAATCTGTATGCAGTTTTGTGCAAAAGTCCGGATATCGCCGCAGGCACACGCATCCATACAGGCAGGCGCCTTTCCCATAAATATAATCTTTTTCCCCCCATCCCGCATTTTTTTCAGAATGTCCAGCGTTGTGCGGCGCAATGTCAGGCATCCGGGCACCACCACCGCGTCGTACTCCATCCGTCCCACCTTCCCGTCGTTCCATTGTTGGGGCAGAAGGCTCTCCGCTATATAATCAAAATCCAGTTGATGAAACAAAAGCCACTCTGTCACATCCCGAAACCTTTGGTCTAACTCCTGCCGCTTCTGTCCTGTCTGCTGATTGGGCCCAAATAAGAGCCAGAAGGATTCGATTGGATGGATCACTCCGATCCTTACCACCGCATTTCCCCTGCGCATTGCAGTGTTCACCCTCGCAAAGTGGTTTTCAATGATCCTGTATTCCCAATACCAGGGAGACTGGAAACCAATCGCGGCCGGATAGTCCCGCTTCGCTTCGCCACCCATGCTCATCCAGCTTAAATGATGCACACGGTGGGTCACTCCCAACGCTGCCTGCCAGTCTCCCTGCAGTTTATGGCGCCGAAAGTCAAAGTCCCAGTTTGTCACCCCGTACAGCTCGCTTACCACCCCTTCCCTCCCATATTGCCGGCTGACGCTTTCCGCCTGCTTTGCCGTCGTATATTCCCGCGCGTCGCACAGCATGTCGATTCCCGGAAGGTGAAATCCCCGCAGGCTCCGCATCACTTCTCCCAATGCCTGTGTCTGGGACTGCAGGGACGGCTCTTCCATCATATGTCCTGCCAGGCGGATGCCGTGCCGTCCGCACCATGTTCCGATCTGGTCCGAATAAGCCTCTGCAAACCGTTCCGTCAGATGGTCGTGATACCAATACCTGTATTTTGAAACTGCCTCCCCGGGAAGTTCCCACAGCAGCTCCGGAATATGGTCCAGCAGATCTTCGCCATATGTGCTCTGATAGGTCTCTGCAAAATCCTCTGTATACGGAAGCATGACCTCTTCCATGGCCCCTGCATTTCCCAGGCATCCTTTCTTCCCGAACTGGGGCTCATCGGTAAAAATAGCAGGAATGGTTTTTCCAAACGCTTCCCCCACTGCCTGACGATACTTTTCATGGGTCACTTCCAGAAAATATCTGACAGCCTCCGGATTCAGCGTATCTACATAGGACTGGCCGTTAAACCAGGGGCTGTCGTGGGCTGTTTCCAGATATACATACCAGATCCCGGCATTCTTTTCTGCGGCAGACTCCTCACCGCATCTTTCATAGGAGCGCAGGGTCCCGTCCGGGTTCAGTTCCACTTTGTATGCAGCCAAAAACCGCCCGTTTCCCTGCGGGGAAGGGGACGCCATAGAGTCAGCATTTCTATACTCATATGTTTTTGTCCCCTTCCGGCAGGGTGTGATCAAAAGGTTTCTGTTCCTGTATTTTTGGTGCTTTGTCACCCTTCCCCCGCCATAACCCGAGGGCCAGCGGTCTTCGTCATACAGGCAGCAATAGAGGTCCTTTTCCCTGGCGATTTCTGCCGCCTTTTTCACACATTCCATATAAACAGGCCCCATATATTCCGTATCCAGTCCCACCCTTGTGTGGATATAAAAGCCGCCCATCCCCATTTCACGAAACTGCTCGATCTGCCAGTCCAGGCTTTCCTTGTCCAGCTTCGTATTCCACGACCAGAATGGGGTTCCCCTGTATTCTTTTCCCGGATTCTCAAATTCTTCCAGAAATCCCTGTGGCAAACTGTTCTCGTTCAAAAAAATCATCCTTCCTTTCCATTTACCGTGTCACAGGTACAATCGCTGATGCTGCCCATCCCGGCGCGCTCATCCCTTTACCGCCCCTGCCGTGATGGAGCGGACAAAGGTTTTCTGCGCAAACAGATAGATCACGACAAATACCATTGCGCTGACTGTCAATGCCGCAAACACCGGCGTATAGCCAATCGTCGCGATCTTATCCCGGATCACGGCGATCCCTACGGACAGGGTATATTTTGATGTATCGCTGATGGAAACCAGCGCCCACATATATTCATTCCAGGCATTCATACCGCCCAGGATCGCAAGCGTTACAAGCATCGGCTTCACAAGAGGCACCATGATGCTCCATAAGATCCGGTATGTACCGCATCCGTCCATTTTGGCAGATTCGATGATCTCATCCGGTATGTTATCCATATAATTTTTGATCAGGATCAGTCCCAGCGGCGCAAAGCCCTGATAATAGGGAAATACGATCGCCGCAAGCGTATTCTGGATGCCCAGATTCACAACCTGCAGGTACATGGGAAGCAGGATGATCGGGGTGGGGATCAGCATATTGATCAGGATCATATAGTAAAAGAATTTTTTAAACTTCATCTTCAGTTTCGAAAATGCGTAGCCCAGGCAGGTGATCAAAACCAGGTCCACCGCCAGCGTGGCAGAGGTATTTATGACCGTATTTTTCAGATAGGTCAGAAGGTTTGCCTCTTCAAATGCCTTGACATAGTTATCCAGATTGAGCGAGGATGGCAGGGACCAGATACTGCGCAGAAATTCGCTTTCTGTCTTAAAGGACTGCAGAATCACCCAGATCAGAGGATAGATGGAAATCATCGCCGCGATCAGCATGATTACAAATACTGCCGGCGAAATCTGGTTTTGCTCCCCGGACGGTTTCCGTCTATTCATCAGCCTACCCTTCATTTTTTCCACCTGCTTTCTTTACCAGCTGTAAGACCACCGTGATCCCGATCATCACTGCCATCATGAGGATCGACGCTGCCGTAGCCGGCCCGAATTTTTGTGATACAAATGCATTGGAGTACACATAGGAGGTCAGTACATCGGAGGCTCCGCCCGGCCCTCCCTGGGTCATCACCCATACCAGGTCAAACGCCCGGAGGTCATTGGTAACCGTCAGCACCGCCAGCGTGGCAAATGTGGGAACCATATGCGGAATGATGATATACTTAAGTCTCTGGAACCTGGAGGCCCCATCGATCTCCGCGGCTTCCAGATGGTCTTTCGGAAGCGTCATAATATTGGCATAGCAGATCAGCATGTTAAACGGAATCGTACGCCAGATCCAGGTGACGATGATCGCAGGCAGCGCCGTATGGATCTGTGAAAGCCAGGGCTGCGCCAGGTTTCCCAGCCCGATCAGCTCCAGAATCTGATTCAGCGGGCCGATCGTGGGATCATAAATGATTCTCCAGATACATCCGATCACCACCATGGAGATCAGATATGGGATAAACAGCGCTGTATTGAAAAACCGCTTCATCCGAATCCCCCGGAATAAAATATAGGAAAGGATAAATCCGATCGTAATTGAAAAGATCAGATCGCACCCGATCAGTTGAAATGTATTGCCGAATGCCCTGTAAAACTGGTCATCCTGGAGTACGGAAACATAATTTTTCATCCCCACATATCTGGTCAGTTCCCCGTATCCCTTATATTTATAAAGACTGATACGAAATGCATTCGCGAATGGTATGAACAGAAAAATAACCAGTATGACCAGGGTCGGAAGAATCAGTATGTAAGCCGGAATGCTTTCTTTCAGCTCCTGCATAAGACCTGCTTTTTTATTTTTATCCACGATATTCCCTCCTCGTGTTTTTTTCATTTTCAGAATCCGCTCTGAACCGGCCGCTTTTCTGCGGCCTGCGTGATACAAAGGGCTCGCTGCGCGCCTGCCCTTTGTATCTGTCTTTCAAAAAAGCGGTTATTCCTTATCTTCCAGGTATGAATTGTATGACTCCTGCAGGCTTTTCGTCACGTCTTCCAGTGCGATCTGTCCCAGCAGATAGTTGGGGATCAGGTTTTCTTTAAACTCCGTATTGATCTCCGTTGACACGGTCGTCGGCACGAAAATGTCCGGGCAGAAACCATTTTCCGCCGCTGCGCTGTATCCAGCCAGAATCCCGTCCAGCTCCGGACTGCGTTCTACATCATTGAGTCCGGAATTTGAATATTTCAGACCTTCGTCGGTTTCAAAATTGGTCCTGGATGTCAGGTATTTCAGCAGTCTGACCGCTGCTTCCGGGTGCTCTGTATCTGCGCTGACCGCGAAAATATTGCTCGCCCCGCCCAGAGATCTGGAAGGAAGCCCGTCTATTCCCGGAAGCGGAAATGTTCCAAGCTCCATCGTATCCGGCGCGTTATCCATGATATATTCCAGCTTATCCGGCGCGATCATTACCTGGGCAAGCTTCCCCTGAAGGAAGAGCTGCGCGGTCGTATCCAGATCTGACGTCATAAAGTTCTCCGGCAGATACCCCTTATCCCAGATCTCTTTATATGCTTCCAGCCCGGCTTTCACCGATTCCGTTTCAAAGGTCATCTCTCCGCTTTCAAAAGTCTTGCCTTCGTCTTCGATCTCTTTCCTGCAGAACTGATCCCAGAACAGTCTCGGCATCCAGTCAATGCATGTATTGGATTGTACGGACAGGGGAGCATATCCCGCTTTTTTGAGTTCCCCGCAGTTTGCCATAAATGCTTCCCAGGATTCTGGCTCAGACAGATCCAGCTTCTCATAAATTGCCTTGTCATACATCACGGCAACCGTGGTCATCGTAAACGGAACTCCGTAATCGTAAGAGTCCATCTCCCCGCATCCCGTATAGGCGATGTTCTGCAGGCTTTCCAGCAGGGACGGGATATAGGTATCCTTCCATGCAATGTCCCCTTCGTATGCCTGATCCGCCAGCGCATCGGAAATATCCATCAAAAGCCCTTCGCTGATCTGGTCGCAGTAATAACCGGATTGGGTCCAGAACACGTCCGGAACTTCATGGGAGGAGGCAAGCGCCGCAAATTTGGCTGAATAATTTCCGGAATCCATTTTACTTTTGAAAATACTGCTGATACAAAATTGGTCTACGGATACACCCCGGCAGACGAAGCCTGGTATCAGGAGGTCATCGACCGGCGCGGGAAATTGTATATCAGCGGAATTTCCTCCCACCCCGATATATTCCAGAGTCAAAAGCAGAGCTTCTTTCTGGCAAAAAACCTCTACGATATCTATACTTCCAAAAGTCTGGGGGTTTTAATGATCAACTGTGATCCCGGCATCTTTGACCTGGATGCGCTCAATACGATTCCGGATGTCACCTCCATTTCGATCATCAACCATGACAGAAATGAAACGCTCTACTGCACCGCCTCAGACGGCCGTATCCCTGCACCTGAGGAAGCCGGACAGCTTGCCGCCTACGCCGCGGAGCTTACGCATCCCTCACTTACCCTGTATACCTTTGTGGATCACAGCCGCCTGTACCGGGAATTCAGCGCTACAGGTATCCTGCTGATCCTGATCGCATTATTCTGTGTGGTCAGCGGTATCTTTCTGGCACTGTATTTTTCAAAATCTGTAACAGGCCCGATCGTCCATCTCAGCAGGAAAATGTCGCGGCAAAGCGAGGAAAACCTGAGTATATCTACGCGCTGCCTGAACCGTACGGATGAAATCGGTGTTTTGTACAATGAATATAATTCGATGATCGAAGAACTGAATACCGCCATAAAGACAAATTATCAGAGCAGGCTGATCTCACTCGACGCCCAGATGAAATCCCTGGAGGCAAGGATCAACTCCCACTTTCTTTTCAATACCCTGGAAGCGATCAACAGTATTGCCGTGATGGAAGGAAGCCGTTCTGTCTCCACCATGGCGATGTCCCTGGGCAATATGTTCCGCTATGCCATCAAGACGCCCAGCGAAATTGTTACGCTTCAGGATGAAATAAACCATGTGCTGGATTACATCTCGATCCAGTCTATCCGTTTTGACGGGCTTTTTCAATTTCGGCTGCGCGTTCCGGAAAGCATGAAAAGACTCAAAGTGCTGAAGCTGATCTTACAGCCGCTTGTAGAAAATGCTTTTTCACACGGACTGCAGAACTGCCAGTTCGGCCATCGGATCAGCATTCGGGGATTTTTGTATGATGCCTGTTTTTATATCTATGTTATGGATGACGGAAAAGGCATGAGCTCTGAACAACTGCGGGCATTGAATGATTCGCTCAGGGAAGAGCCCGCCTTTACGGAGCTGGGGCATCGAAGCAGCCAGAGCATCGGGTTAAAAAACATCAACACGCGCATTGAACTTTACTATGGGAAAGGATATGGCCTGTACGCAGAAAGCAAGCCGAACCGGGGAACACTCATCCGGATCAAGCTCCCCTGCCTGCATGAAAACAATGCGGCCGGTCCTTCTTCTTAAACCGGAGGTAACGCCTATGTATCCGTTTATTATTGTTGACGATGAACCCCTGATTCGCATGGGAACATTAAAAAAACTGGAAACGCTGAATGAAAAGATCCATTGTGTGGGAGAGGCAGGCAATGGAGAACAGGCATTGGAGCTGATTGAAAGATATCATCCTGCATTTGTAATACTGGATATGGAAATGCCGGTCATGGACGGAACCCGCCTCCTTCCTTTTCTGGCAGAACATTTTCCGGATATGCAGCTGATTGTGATCAGCGGATACAAGAGTTTTGACTATATTAAATATGCAATCTCTGCCAATGTGATCGACTATATCTTAAAGCCCTTTACAGAGGAGCAGATCCAGCAGACGGTGCTCCAGGCCCTCAGGCGTCTGGAAGCCTCCGAGTCCATCGACCAGAAGCTCCGTCTCAGTGAAGAGCAGAAGGAGATGGCTTATTATGAATATGACCTGCAGCTGATCCAGAACCTGATCCTGGGTTATGCCGTAACCGACACTGCCCTCAATTCTCAAAAGCTGGGCTTCCTGCGTCATTCCTCCCGCATTTATCTTGCCGCGGTGCGCTCTTCCATGCCGCTGGATGCCTTCCGCCTGCAGGAGCATGTGGCAGAGCTGGGCTTTTCGGAAATGGCCCTTTATCTGTCTCATCCGACGAATACGCTGCTCGGTTTTTTTGTGCTCTGTATTCCCAATGACGCAGATTTTACCCCCCAGTCGTTTTATCAGAAATTTGTGCAGGATTTTATCTCTCATCTGCAAAGCTATGGCTCTGTTTCTTATTGGGGGATCAGCAGTGCATGCCAGGCGCCGGAGCAGCTTCACGGCGCTTATGAAAAATGCCGGGCGGCTCTGAACACGATCCCGGCACTCCAGACCTCCTCTCAATACTATGTCTGGCATCCGGATACCAAAAACGAAATCCAGGAAATCCGTTGGAATAAAAAGGAAGAATTTTTGTTCCGCGTGGAGGCCGGGATGACAGATGCGGTATTCCAACTGCTCCAGGATCTGCAGGACTGCTGCCGGGCGATCCCTTCCCTTACACTGGCGGACGTCAAATACCATTATCACCAGCTGACCGAAGAATGCATGCTGATCCTGAAGCACTATGTCAGCCAGACCAATCCGTCGCAGAGCATGCACAATATCGTCAAAGAGATTTTTTCCCCGGAAGAGCTTCACAGCTATTACAGGCAGTTTTTCGGCAACCTGTCGGAGATGCTCAAACCGCAGAGCGTCTATGCTGTCCAGGATCCCATTGAGCAGATCCAGATCTACACCCGGAGGAACTATCCGAAAAATCTGACCGTAGAATTTCTTGCCTCGCTGTTTTATATGAACAGCAGCTATTTAAGTCACCTGTTCCGCAAGCGTACCGGGGTAAAGTACGTCTCCTACTTAAATTCGATCCGCATTGAGCAGGCAAAAAAACTTCTGGAAACTACGGACCGTAAGTTGTACCAGATCGCCAAGGCGGTTGGATATGAAAATAATAAATACTTTTTCCGTGTGTTTAAGAAACTGGAAGGAATCACACCGGAACAATATCGGAAAATGCAGTAAGTCCGATAACATCCCGGAAGCCAAGGGGGCTCAGAACCCTTCCGCCCTCCGCTGTTTCCGCAGCTGATACCTTTTTTCCCCTCCAAGCCATTCTGCCTGCTCTGCCTCGGATTCCAGGATGAGGCCCGGCACCTGGGTCGGATTTCCCTCTTCGTCCACCGCCACCATGACGATGTAAGCCCGGTTGATGCTCCTGCGGTTTCCCTGATAGTCCTCCACGCAGGTATCCACCCGTACCTCCATGGAGGTACGGCCTACATAGGTCAGCTTCCCGACCAGGACAACCATGTCGTTCTGATAGGCGCCGGCCTGAAAATTCAGGTTGTCAATGGACGCGGTGGTGATCATTTTTCCGCAGTGGCGCCGGCTCACGATCCCGGCCATCTCATCGATCCACTGCATCAGGTAGCCGCCGAACAGCCTGCCCTGGGGATTGATGTGCTGGGAGCGTATGATGTAGACCTGTTCCGTCTCTGAATCGCGGACGCGCTTCTGTGCGGCTGTATGGCTGGTGGATGGATTTTCATAGTGATGTTCCATAATCTCGAGTCCTTTCTAAACGAATGAATAATAGATATAGTATATACTAAAAAGGGGGAATACAAAAGGAATACCCGAGAGCATTTTTATTTTTTTATTTTTTCTCTAATGAAATTTTTCAGCTGTTTCAAGGATATATATAATAGAATGGTCTTTATCCCAGGTAGATGTGCTGCGTGCAGAAAATCTCCTCAAGGAGAGAAAAAAACAAAGTCTCAGAGAAAAACAACATCCCCAAAGGAGAACCTGATATGTTCCCGAAAGAAAAATTTGCTGAAATATCAGAAAAATATATGGATACCATTTTTCGGATTGCGTTCCATTATGTGAAAAATCAGTCTGAGGCAGATGATATCACCCAAGAAGTACTGCTAAAGCTGTACAATACACAGAAATGCTTTGAAAACGAGGAGCACATCCGCAACTGGCTGATCCGTGTTACGATCAACTGCTGCAAGAAGGTATTTTTATCTCCATGGAGAACACATGAACCACTGGAAACCTATAAGGACAGACTGTCCTTTTCCACTCCGGAGCATGGTGACCTGTTCTATATGATCATGGATCTGCCGCGAAAATACCGGGTCGCAATTTATCTCTACTATTATGAAGAATACAGCACTGAGGAAATTGCACAGCTTCTGCACATTCCCAAGGCAACCGTGGCCACGCACCTTTACCGCGGAAGGGAACTGCTCAGAAAAAAAATTAACGGAGGTGAATGAGCATGTTTGATAAAAAAATGTATATAGAAACTATTTCAGCCCTTCATGCGGCCGATAATACGCTGAACCAGATCTATCAGACCGCGGCGCAAAAAAGATCCCCAAATCCGAGTAGAATCCGCCATGCCTTAATTCTTGCCGCCATGCTTGTACTAATGGCTTCTTCAGCGGTTCTGGCTGCTGGCGGCCGGATCATGGGCGGATGGCGGCACAGTGCCTCAGTCAGGGATATAGAGGATATGGGGCATGTATATCCGAAACAAATAGGCGAATACCGTCTTTTGGATGCATCCCCTACGAGTATTCATGTTGCACCTGAAGACTCGGGCTGGCTTACCGCCTGGATGAAACCGGATTATACCTGGATGAGCCTGGACTATGAAAGAAGCAACGGGCAGCTTCTTTCGCTCAGCTTTGGAAAAACAGACGACCCGCTCTGGGCTTACTGTTTTGATTATGATGAGGCATCGGGCGGATGGCTTGGAGCAGCAAAAGCCCATAAGACAGATGATACAACACTGGATACAAAAGTTCTCGAAAACGATTCGCTCCCCACGAATGTTACAAAAACCATCTACAAAGGCTGTACCATTTATTTGGCAGACCGGATCATGAATACTTCTTCCGACAGTGCTCCGGCTCAAGGGAATGCCAACGGAACGCTGGCCGAAGCCCACTGGGTGGATTCGGAGATTGGTGTCTGCTTCGCCATTACTGGCGGATTCTCCTCCAACAAGACAGGGGCGACGCAAAAGGAACTTCTGGCCTGCGCCAAGTCGGTCATTGATCATAACCGTTAGACACCGCAGTCTGTTTCTTGATCTTCTGCCCCAATCTGCAGTACAGGCTGCATACACCATGCACCCTGTACTGTAGGTATACTGCGTTTCCTCTATAATTTCAAATTCCAAACCGGGCGGTTTATTTTACGGTAATCAGCTCATATTCCTTTGTACCGAGGCCGATCTTCTCCGCATGGGCGAGGCAGGTCTTATACTCGGAATTTGGCGTCGTGTTTTCAAAGTGGTCGTGGTGGTCGTGGAAGTCATGGCCGGCCATCTGCTCTGTCAGTTGGGAGTTGGGCAGCGGCGTCTGGCGCAGGCAGGCATCCACACATGCCTGATCCAGGGCCAGCGGGTCAAAGGACGCGAACATTCCGATATCCGGAAGGATCGGGGCGTCATTTCCCGAATGACAGTCGCAGTTCGGAGAGATATCGCATACCAGGGAAATGTGGAAATTGTCCCTGCCTGCGACCACGGCTTTTGTATATTCCGCCATACGGCAGTTCAGCTCTTTGACCGCCGCATCCTGCCCGAAATGGATGGCGTCAAAATCGCAGGCCCCAATACAGCGCCCGCAGCCGACGCAGTGTGCTTCATTGATCGTCATCACTTTTCGTCCTTCGTCAAAGGCCAGGCCGTCGTTTGCGCATTCCCGCATACAGAGCCTGCATCCCCGGCAGTTCTCCGGGTCGATGACCGGTTTTCCGTTGTGATGCTGGTCTTTCTTGCCGGCCCTGGAGCCGCAGCCCATGCCGATATTCTTGATCGTCCCTCCGAACCCGGTGAGCTCATGGCCCTTGAAATGGGTCAGCGAGATAAATATATCCGCATCCATGACCGCGCGCCCGATCTTCGCTTCCTGAATATATTCGCCGCCTTCCACCGGAACCGCAATGTCGTCCGTACCTTTGAGCCCGTCGCCGATGATCACCGGACATCCTACCGTCATGGGAGTGAAGCCATTTTCCCAGGCACAGTACAGATGCTCGATGGCATTTTTCCTGCTGCCCGGATACAGGGTATTGCAGTCGGTCAAAAACGGCTTTCCGCCGCATTCCTTTACCAGATCCGCCACAGCCTTGGCATAATTGGGCCTGAGATAGCTCATATTTCCCAGCTCGCCGAAATGCATCTTGATTGCTACAAATTTTCCTTCCATATCGATCTTGTCCATCCCTGCCGTCTTCAAAAGACGCTGCAGCTTTTTCACCGGGCTTTCGTCCATCTCACAACGAAAATCTGTAAAATATACCTTTGCTTTTTTGATATCGCTCATGATTTTTCTCCTCTCTTATCACAGGATCTGCTCCGCGGCATCCATCTTCTTCATGCTATGTATCTTTTCCGATCCTGCCATTTCTACCAGTTTACCACATCTGCGAAGGAGTTGCCATAGTATATTTTTCATAGAAATTTTTCTAGCTGTGCGGTTGCAATCCGACAGGTCGTTTGCATGCAATTCATTGCAATGAAAATGACCTGTCGGATTAGCAGCCCATTTATTCATGAGCAAAATGTGGCTGCGTCAGCAGACACAAGAGTGCGTCAGCACGGATTTTGAGAATGGATGAATGGGTTGGATACTCTTAAAGTATCCAACCGCATAGCTGGAAATTTGGTCTAAAGCATGCTATAATGACTGCAATTCACGGCTGCGAATCGGAACGCTGCAATTTGAATCTGGTTTATCGTAACTGCCGGGATTTTTTATGGGATTTGCGCTGTGATTTTTTGAAAACAGAACATGTTCAAGAATGATATGAAAAAGGAGTAGGAGACATGATCAATCCATTAACAATGAAGCGCGGGAAAAGCCGGGCCATCAATGCGGAAAATCTGACGGGTGAAAAGGGGAAGGGCGGGATGGCGTCGAGCCATCTGGGACAGTCGAGAAAGGGAAGCCCCTGCCTGACCGATATCGCGCCGGGCGAAGAGGTGGTGCTTGCGGACATCCAGGGTGCGGGCGTTATCTCCCATATCTGGATAACCGTAGACTATAAGACGTCGGATGCAGAGTGTTTCGTTTTGCGGAACCTGATCCTGAAATTTTTCTGGGACGGGGAAACAGAGCCTTCGGCAGAAGTCCCGCTGGGTGATTTTTTCTGCTGCGGCTTCGGCAGGGAATGTCTCGTCAATTCGGCCTGCATTACGGTTGCGCCTATGCGCGGGCTGAACAGTTATTTCCAGATGCCTTTCGGGCGAGGCGCCAAGGTCGTGCTGGTCAATGACCATCCGGAAACGCTGCCTGTATTTTTCTATCAGATTGATTATATTCTCTATGACGAACTCCCTGCAGATACGGAATATTTTCACGCCCAATGGAGGCGTCAGGCGGTCACGGAAAAGGGAACGGACTATGTGATTCTGGACGGGGTGCAGGGCCGCGGCCGGTATGTGGGAACCTACATCGCCCTGTCTACCCTGGAGCGGTACTGGTGGGGCGAAGGCGAAGTGAAGTTCTACATCGACGGGGACCGGACATTCCCTACGATCTGCGGAACGGGAATGGAAGATTATTTCGGAGGCTCCTGGAGTTTTGCCGGATATCCTGACGGAAACATGCAGGAGCAGTGTTATTCCACGCCTTACCTGGGATATCCTTTTTATTCCCGGCATGATACCAATCTGACCCACCCCTATCACAACGACGACTGTCCGCCCATGCGGGGCTTCTACCGGTGGCATATGTGTGATCCCATCTTTTTTGAGGAGGATCTGAAAGTGACGGTGCAGCAGATCGGGGTCTCCCACCGGGGGCTGTTCGAACGGCAGGACGACCTGTCCAGCGTGGCCTACTGGTATCAGGCGGAACCGCACCGGACATTTCCGGCGCTGCCTGGGCGGGAAGATCGGAGGCCCAGGTAAGACTGCCGGGGCAGGCACAAGCCGCCGGGATATGTGCTTCCGGCAGCGAACCGCATGCAGATATATTTCCCAGAACGAAGGGGCTTGCCCGCCAAACCTGCGGCTGCCCTCTTACTCCACCCGGATCGCATTGGGATAGATCCGCTCCACCCTCTCGTCCGGGAAATGGGCATCGGTCCATGTCTGCCAGTCGGAAGCTGCCGCCATGCCTTCCTGGCGCTCTCCGTACCGCGCCAGGGCCATGCAGGACACGGTGATATTGCAGCACATGAACAGGATCAGCGCCCAGGTGGAGACTTTTCCGAGGATCACCGGCAGCTTTTCGATCATCCGGGAAATGAACGGGTAGCAGCATTTGAACCAGACCACCGCTGCGATTCCCCAGAAGAAACAGTAGAGCAGGTTGATCCTTCCGCCCAGGTTGAAGGGAATTTCGCTGTAGTCCCAGAACACCGTGCCGAATACCATTTCCGTAAAGACGCTGCAGAAATATTCATAGGCCCCTCCCAGAAATGTCCCCGCCAGAAATAAAAATCCTTCCGACCGGTTCCGGTATTTATAGAGCATGGCGGTCACCAGCGCGATGGCCAGCCCCCAGACGATGCTGAACGGGCCCCAGACCACGCTGCTGCGGCTCATCCAGACTCCCGCCGTGATCCGGCAGAAGATGGTTTCCGTGATATCTCCGAGAAATGCCCCTGCAAAGAAGAGCCATACGACCTTGTAAAAACCACAGCCTTCCGCAAAGGTCCCGAACAGCTCTTCCATTTCCAACTGCTCTACTACCTGATAGGCATTGTGGATTCGTTTTTCCACCTGTGTGGAGATCCATTTTCCAAGCCTTGCGGAAACCTGTTCAAACCGGTTGTCCGCAGCCTCCCAGCGGTCCAGGTATCCGCTTTTTCCTGTCAGCAATATATAGGTGGCCAGGGCATCCACAAGCAAAGCGGCCAGCAATATCCACACAATGGCCTTTCGGAGCAGATCTGGCACAATCCCGTACAGCTTCACCAGAAGCGGATTTCCCCATTTGATGCAGACAAATCCAAGGACGCCCCAGAGCAGGGACATGGAAAGACAGATGTATCCGTCCAGGTTCCAGCGGATTTTGGAATAATCCCACCATCTCTCGCGGTAATATTTTTCGATCAGATGTCCTGCGATCCATTCCAGCGACGCCGCATAGATCGCGCTTCCCAAAAACAGCCAGAGGCCCGTCACTTCATGCAGGCCGACGCTCATGAGGGCGGCTGCCGTTCCGTATATGATACAGAACGGCCCGTTGATCATCCCCCTGTTTACAAATTTTTTTTGCTTTACTGCCGCAGCGGCAGTTTCCAGAACCCATCCGAGAAATGAGTACGCCAGAAACAGCCAGAGCAGTTCGTATCCTGTGTACTGCATCTTACTTCCCCTTTATACAATTGCTTTCAGCCAGTCAGCGGTTCCTGCCTCCTGGAAGGAGCGGATCACCGGAAATGCCAGCCCCTGCGCGGGTTCTTTTCCCTGGCTGTACCAGATTCCGTGCAGGCCGGCGTCGATAGAGCCCTGCACGTCTTTTTTCAGGTTGTCTCCTATAAATGCGCATTCCCCTGCCGGGCATCCGGCTTTTTCCACACAGAGCCCGAAAAACTTCGAATCCGGCTTTTCCACCCCCGCCTCCTCGCTGGTCACGACCATGTCCACATAAGGCGAAAGCCCCAGTTCTTCCAATTTCCGATACTGGATATAGGCCGTCATATCCGTGCCGACGCCGATCCTGATGCCGCTCTCATGCAGAGACCGAAACAGCTCCGCCGCGCCGGGATATGGCTCCATCCGTTCCAGCACCGTGTCCCAATATGTACAGGCCAGTGTTTTGACATGGGGAAACAGGGGCTGACCTAATAATTCCATCATGCATTGAAAACGGAGCATCCTGTTGTGGATCGCGGCCGTGTCCGACCCCACCCGCTGCTCTGCCATATGCCACGCCTTCCGGTAGCATTTCTGAAAATGCGGCTCCTCCAGGCCGAAGGAACGTGCGCAGTAGTCCTGCACCGCCTCCATTCCGTATCGGTTTGCCCTGTCAAAATCATAGAGCGTGTTGTCAATGTCAAATATCACTGCTTTTATCATATCTGCCTGTCCTTTCTTTTTTTGTACGCCGCAGCGCACGGTACGGCGCGGTCTGCAGATTAGTCCATGGTCTGCAGACTGATGCCTGATCTCTTAATTGGTTTTTATTCCAATCTTGGGGGAGTGATTGGAAATGGAATTGTGAGTTTGGTTTTGGTTTTTTGATATAGGGGTATTATAACATATGTGGGGGAGTTTGGATAGGATGATCGTTGGGGGATTGTAGATGGGGGAATTGGCAGTGGTGTAAACAGTCTGTTTTCCTCAGCAGATACTCTGCAAACACGATGCTGATGTAGGTATCCGCCACATATTCACATACCCGCCAAATATATCGCCAAAATTGCCTACAGACATTATATTTCCTGTATTTTTATACAAATATCAATAATCTGGAAAAGGTATGTCTAAAATTATCCGTTAGTTTGGCATATTAAATGAATTTTTTAATGAACTGGATACAGAAAGAGACAGCGTTTATGGCATAGGCTAAAGAACAGGCAAGACCTGTAAAAAATAATCTTCACGTTTTCATATGTCCAAATTCCAATATATCCGCAATCCTTTCACAAGCCTGGCCATCACCATATGGATTCGATGCATGAGCCATCGCATTATAGGCTGCATGTTCATTCAGCAGTTCTGTAAATGAAGAATAAATTACCTCCTCATCTGTACCAACAAGTTTTAATGTTCCAGCTTCTATTCCTTCTGGTCTTTCTGTTGTATCACGCATGACAAGAACCGGCTTCCCAAGGGACGGAGCTTCTTCCTGGATACCGCCGGAATCCGTTATAATCAGATAGGACCGACTAAGGAAATTGTGAAAATCAAGAACATCCAGAGGTTCGATCAAGCGAATCCTGTCAGTACAGCCGAAAATTTCTTCAGCTATTGCCCTTACTACAGGGTTCATATGAATTGGATAAATTGCCTTCACATCGTCATGTTCATCCAACACGCGCTTAATAGCTTTGAACATGTGATACATGGGTTCCCCCAGGTTCTCCCGTCGATGGGCTGTAATAAGAATAAGGCGGCTGCCTTGAGCCCAGGTCAAGTCTGGATGTATATAGTCAGCTCGCACCGTTGTTTTGAGAGCGTCAATTGCCGTGTTACCTGTGACAAAAATGGACTCCGGCTTCTTTCCTTCTCGGATGAGATTCGCTTTTGATATCTCTGTTGGGGCAAAATTGAATGAAGAAATGATTCCTACTGCTTCTCTATTAAATTCTTCTGGGTAAGGACTATAGATATTATAGGTTCTAAGACCTGCCTCCACATGGCCAACAGGAATCTGCTGATAGAAAGCCGCAAGTGCGGCGGCAAATGTGGTAGATGTATCGCCATGTACGAGAACGATATCTGGACGAACGATTTCTAGAACTTCCTTCATACCATTCAGGACAGAAGTTGTGATGTCATAAAGTGTCTGTTTATCTTTCATGATTGAAAGATCATAGTCAGGGACAATTCCGAAAGTTTCCAGAACTTGGTCTAGCATGGTTCTGTGCTGACCTGTAACAGCTACAATTGTGCGGAATGCCTGCCGTGATTGGAGCTGTTTTACGAGAGGGCACATTTTAATAGCCTCAGGTCGAGTACCGAAAACGAGTAGGATCGTTTTTTCTTTCATGGATTTAATGGTCATCTTTTTCACTCCTTATCTTGAGACTGTAAATTCAACTGCATATTGCCGAAAAATAGTATATATAATTTTACATACTTACATTTCCGAAAAAATTTATAAACAGCTAAGCACCTCCATTATTCTTTTCCCTCCCATTCCATCAACGATAGAACGCTGTAATACTGCTATTCGGTTTCGTTCTTCATATTCACAGCTCAATCCCACAGCACTCCTGATTAATTCTTCTGCCAGATTTTCACACCCTTTTACCCTCACATCCCCAATATTTTTCAGAATCCCCTGACGCTCAAACCCTTCTGCTCCCAGAATCTGATTGTCAGCTAAAATATATGTTATGGTCGGGGTCTGTGTTGCACAGAGTTCATACAGGGTACTTCCTGACGCACTAACAGCTACGTCGCATTTTTGCATCAAGGCACTCATGAATGTCACATTATGATAAAGAGTTATATTTGGAACTTTTGACGCAAGAAGTTTTATTTTTTCCAAATCTCCATTCATTGGACCAATAATAAAATCAAACTGATATGTCCTGAATATTTCACCGCCGTTTATCACAGCCTGTACCAGGGCTAATCCCATATGCATACTATCTGCACCGCCTGTGGAGACAAGAATGTTAGCAGCATCTCTCCTTACAATACGCTCCGGCAGATTTTGAAATTCCTTTCTTAAAGGGGCATAGCCTGTTCCTAAAAGTAAATGTGGAACTTTCCTGTTTTTATTTCCACTGTATAATTCTTTATACTCCCGCTCTTTGTCCGAACCATAAATATTATAATTAATCAATACATCACATGAGTATGGAAAAGATAGTATATCATCTAAATAAACCAGCTTAACGCCAGCAATTGAGCACGTACTATACAATGAAGAAAGGTAAAAATCAGTCACATAATACGAATCCACAAAAAAGGCTGAAGGCTTATACTTCTCGACTAGCTTTTTTGTGACTTCTAAATCACTATTCAATTTTTTATAATCCGTATTTAAAATAAGAGTTTTATGGCCATGTGTATGAATAATATTTTCAAACACATTGTCACACGTCAAAAACCAGCATTCATCTTCTTGAGCATCTGTGCTGTCTGCAATTGATAAGCATCTCATGATATGCCCTGATCCGATATTCATGTTGCCGTCACAACGGAAAAATACTATCACATTTTCTCCTTCCCACTATTTTCTATAGATCCTATCATCCTCTGCTTAAAATCGTATATTGTTTCATCCCAGTCTATTGCTTTTCCCTCCATAAAATCCTCCAGATCTTTCCTTCTATGGTACGCCCCCGCCCCTTGCTGCACATATGGGGTCAATATCTGTTTTTTTATCTTCTGAAAATGTTCTGTAAACAGCGCTACAATTTCCTGGTTCAGTGATTCATACGTTGTGCGGAATGTTTCTTTTTTTTCATTGAAGAAAAGCTCTTTTTGTAATAAAATATCACCTTGGTCTAATCCCTCAGATAATTTATGGATTGTAACCCCCTTCGGCGTGTCATCAATAAAACTCCAAAAATTGGGATCAGCTCCTTTATTCCATGGCAGATATGAGATATGTAGATTTACGATTCTTTCTTTTACTAGCTGAATCATATTCTTTGGAATCAAATAGCTGTAATTATAACTGACTACCAATTCAGGTGATAAAAATATAATCTGTTCTTCTGTAAGCTTTCCGCTGTAAAAATAAACCTGCTCTCCCTGTTCTCTCAGCCATTGATAGAGGGCAAACGAATTTCGATTATTGCTTAATAGTAATCCCCCCCCTGATTTTTTTGTTAAACTCCTGGTCTATTTTGCAGTATTCGATCCGTTTATGATAACGAAAATATTTGTCTCTCTCTTCTGCTGTGTAACCCAATTCCTCAAATATTTTCTGGGAAGCAATATTCTCTTTGAGTACCTCGCCAAAACAACAATTGCACTCCTGAAAATCTTTTACAGCAGCATTGTTGAGCAGTTTGATTAAGGCCTTTCCATATCCACATCCCCGGCGTTCCGGAATGATGCTATAGCTGATCCGGCAGGTCTCACCGCTGGCTTCCAGCCTGCCTTGTCCAACGGGCGTGATTCCATCCATCAGTATATATTGTTTCTGTGTTCCGGAAAGCAGAATTCCTCTGAACCAATCCATATGTTCTTTCCAGGTAATCTTTTGAGGATTGAATGAATTTCCCCTGCATTCGCAGTCATTCACCAGATTAAATAGAAATTCCGCATCTTCTTGAACTGCATAACGTAAAAATATATCTTCCATAAAACCATCCTTTAGTTTTCCAAGTAACTCCTCGTTAATCGGCTCTCCCCTTTTTATATCGATACAGCTTTTTCTGGATACTACCGTTTCCAGATATTTAG
Source organism: Schaedlerella arabinosiphila (assembly GCF_003885045.1). Lineage (GTDB taxonomy): Bacteria > Bacillota > Clostridia > Lachnospirales > Lachnospiraceae > Schaedlerella > Schaedlerella arabinosiphila. The sequence goes on from NZ_RHJS01000002.1 coordinate 3,142,539, forward strand.
GTTTTATACCGTATCCCGGGCGAATGCTCCTTACATTTTCTGCAGAAAGCAATTCGCCGGCTTTGATATCTTTTACCGCAAAAAGGCTTCTGCGGAATACGGTTGATGCTTCTTCTCCTTCTGTCAAACTATAATCCGGCCCTTTTGCTATCAATTTTGCATTCCGGACATCTTTTACCATCTGCGCAAATTCTGTTATTTCCATACTGAATTTGCTGTCCGCACTCTCAACGTCCGGTAATTTTATATGCTTTTCTACCACACAGGCACCAAGCGTCACTCCCACGACTGCACCAAGGCTTCCCGCACTATGGTCGGACAAACCGATGGGCAGACGGAAGCGCTGTTTCATATCCGGAATATTCCTCAGGTGCATATCCTCCCACGGAGCTGGATATTCACTACAGCATTTCAGCAATACGATCTGATCGTTGCCGCCACGCTGACACGCATCTATAGCATCCTGTATCTCCTCCAGGCTTCCCATCCCCGTGGATATAATCATAGGCTTTCCCTTTGATGCGGCATATTCGATCAGCGGAATGTCTACCAATTCAAAGCTGGCGATCTTATATGCCTCAGCGCCTAAGCTTTCGAGAAAATCTACCGCATCGTTATCAAACGGAGTGGACAAAAAATCAACACCGCATTTTTCGCATTCCTCTTTGATCCTGCCCTGCCACTCATAGGGTGTCCCGGCTTCCTGATACAGGTCATAGAGCTTACAGCCATCCCAAAGCCCTCCCTGGATTCGGAAGTATTGGTTATTGCAGTCAATGGTCAAAGAGTCTGCTGTATAGGTCTGTATTTTTACGCAATCCGCACCGGCTTTTGCAGATTGTCTTACAAGCTCCAGCGCATTTTCAATACTTCCTCCGTGATTAGCGCTTATTTCTGCAATAATATAAGTCTCATCCATAGCAATCTTTTCAAAAATATGAAACATGTTTTATGATCCTCCTTTTTAGTTGAGCTTTTCAAAATCGCAGAAAAAAACTCTCTCCGCAAATGCTAACTTTTTTTGTCTAACTCCTTACTTCTGTAATCTTCCTGGTAAAGAACCGTATATTTTGCTTCCGCGATATTCCAGTCAGAAATTGTATCTATATCTTGAACCTCTTCCTCATCAACTATGTATGGCATTGTTTTCGGCAATATCAACGTATGTTCATTTAAGAATTTCTCACATGAGCATATATAGAACTGGCCGCAATCATGATAGATTGGTTCTAAATCCTGGCTTCTCGTTCGTTCATACTGCGGATATTGATACTTAATCCATTCTTCCTCTATCACAAATCCTCTTTGCGGCGGGAAACTGTAACGTACTACGGAAACAAGCGCATCTGCTAATTTTTCTTTTAAAGAACCCATTGCATCTGCTAATTTAGATGCTGTAACAAAGGGTGCTGTTGGATAAATACACGCAAAATAGTCATACTTCTGTCCCCTTGTTTTATATGCTTCCAAAACCTCAGCAATAACATCAGCAGTTGTCGCAAAATCATTACTTGTTTTCTCACTGCGCAGGAATGGAACCTTTGCTCCGTGCTGTTCTGCTATGTCCGCAATTTCTGCACTATCTGTAGAAACCATAATTTCGTCAAATACGCCGCTTTTAATTGCGGCCTCAATACTGTATATGATGATTGGTTTCCCACAGAACTCTCTGATATTCTTTTTAGGGATTCTCTTGCTCCCACCACGAGCGGTTATAATTGCTATACTTGACATACTCTCTTACTTCCTATAATTCTCTACAACTTTCTTCACTGCCTGGATCACATCTGCAACATCCTGGTCCTTCATCCTTGGATACAGCGGGATGCTCATGATCGTTTGATATATTTCCTCTGCAACTGGACATAGTCCTTTTTTATAGCCCAGCCCTTTATAATAAGGAAACCAGTAAACAGGGATATAGTGAACCTGGCACTGGATATTTTCTGCTGACATAGCATCAAAAAACTCTCTTCTGGTGCAAGAGAGTTTTTGTAAATCTAATCTGATAATGTATAAATGACGGCAACTGTCTGACTCCGGGATTTCTTCCTGAATTATAATCTCTGGAATTTGCGAAAATGCTTCATTATATTTACTGACAATCTCTTTTCTTCTCGCGGAAAATTCTCCTAGTTTATTCAACTGGTTTAATAGCAGCGCCGCCTGGAAGTCTGTCATGCGGTAGTTAAACCCTAATGAAATCTGTTCATAATACCAAGCCCCCTGGTAATAAGCTTCCTCCATCAAATTTTCTTCACGAGTAATGCCATGAGTGTGTGCCAAAGTAAGCTTTTTATAAAGTTCCTTACAGTTTGTTGTTATGGCACCTCCTTCGCCGGATGTCACCGTCTTGACCGGGTGAAAAGAAAAACAGGTCATATCTGCAAGACTTCCTATCGGTCTGCCGCAATATTTTGTTCCGATCGAATGTGCAGCGTCTTCAATAAAGATGAGATGATGCCTGTCACAAATTTCTCTTATCTCTTTTATCTTTACGGACTGTCCCGTAAAATCAACAGCTACAACAGCCTTTGTCTTATTTGTGATATGTTCCTCAATGCTGGCAGGGTCTATGTTGTAAGTTAAAAGATCTACGTCTGCAAATACAGGCCTGGCTCCACAATATAACGCACAGTTCGCACTTGCTGCAAATGTCAGCGGGGTAGTTATGACCTCATCTCCTGCGCCAATCCCTGCCGCAATACAGGCACAATGGAGTGCGGCAGTTCCGTTGCTTACAGCCACCGCATATTTTGCTTCAGTCTGTTCAGCCAAAACCCGTTCCAGCTCCTCCACTTTTGGCCCGCAGGTGATAAAATCACTTGTCAATACCTGGCTAACAGCTTGGACATCATCCTTATCAACCCATTGTCTTCCATAATAAATTTTTTCATTCCGTACAGGAATACCTCCGTCTATTGCCAGTTTTTCCATAAGTTTACACTCTGCCTTTCACAAAAGATTAATGCTCGTCCAAATCCGTATTCAATTTCTCCTTTAAATCGTCTACATCCAGCCATTCCGTATTTGTACCGGAACTGTATTCAAACTCAGGAGAGACCAGCTTACCTCCTGGTATAATGTCTTTCTTTCCCCACCAGTTATAATTTGGATATATAATAAAATGTTTTTCATACTCATAAGTATTAAGCGAATCTTCCATCGTTACCATAATTTCATGAAGCTTTTCACCTTCTCGTATTCCTACTTCTGGCATTTCACAGCCTGGAAGCATAGCCTGAGCTAAATCCGTAATTTTAAACGATGGAATTTTTGATATAAATGTTTCACCACCGCGTGCCTCTTCAAGAGCCTTAATTACCAATTCTACCCCTTGTTCAAGACTAATCCAGAAGCGTGTCATTCTGTAATCCGTAATTGGCAGCCTTTTTTCACCATGATCAATGATGCTTTTAAAAAAGGGAATCACACTCCCTCTACTTCCAGCCACATTTCCATATCGAACAACCGCAAATCTGGTTCCATCTGATCCGCCATAAGAGTTTGCGGCACAGAACAGTTTATCTGACACAAGTTTTGTCCCACCATAGAGATTGATCGGATTTACAGCCTTGTCTGTACTTAATGCCACAACCTTTCTAACCCCGACTTCTAACGAAGCATTGATTATATTCATTGCACCATTAACATTTGTCTTAATCGCCTCATTTGGGTTGTATTCACAGGCCGGTACTTGTTTTAAAGCCGCAGCATGGACAACATAATCAACATTCTTCATTGCCATCCGAAGCCTGCCTTCGTCGCGGACATCCCCAATAAAAAAGCGGAGTACATCCTCGTACTCCCTATAACGGTTGCTCATAACAAACTGCTTATATTCATCCCTGCTATAAATAATAATTTTTTTCGGATGATAATGCGTCAAGACATATTCCACGAAATGATGGCCAAAAGAGCCAGTACCACCTGTCACCAATATTATTTTGTTATTAAGCATTTTCTTCACTCCTCTGTCCATTAAAATTTATGTTATTCATGATAATTCTGACCACTTCCTCTTCCGGGTGCTCTATATTCTTATCATATCCCATGATTATTTCTTGCTGCTTTCTAGTAATATCAGCCCGAAGTTCTGCATTATAAATCACCTTATCGACTTCATCTAAACCTTTGACCCTATAGGCATATGGCTGCTCTGGAAAAATATCCCATTTTCTGATTAACTGTACTGCAATAACCCCCATTTTTATTGCCTGAATACTTACAGTACTGCCAAGAGAAATACAAATATTTGTCTCTGCCAGCACATCAGTTGCAGAACGTCCGCCGGACTCTATAGTAATCTCATTTCCAAACAAAGAGCTATATGTCTTGAAATACTTTTCATCATCGTTAGGGTGTAGTTTTAAAGAAAATGTATACTGATCTTTATTTCTATTATATAACTCAATAAATTCATCTAATGACCTTTTTATTTCCCTGTCATATGTCTTATTTGAAGTAATCCATGCGCTGTCCGTAAAGTAAACGATTTTATTCTTTTTTTCTGTCTCCACTTTTTTTCTTGTCAGCATGCTTCCGACTGCAATAGCATTTGTTCCATAACCTTTCTTAAAAAGTGCTTCATGTACTGACCCATATGTAAAAGCAAGGTATACATTGGACTTTGTAAATGCTGACCAAACCCGCAGGCTGGCTTCATTATGCTCACCATGCTGCATAGCAAAATGCTGGATTCCGTACTTCTGATGTAAAAAACCGAAAATACGATTTCCAAGACTATAAGAAAATCTGCAATTTTGAAAATATCTCCTGTAAAGACCATTTGAAAATGCTCTATAAGAAATAAATTCACTCACATATTCCAGATAGCTTCCCAAACTATATCTCGAAATAATATTTGAAATAGTCTTTGCATTTCTAAATGCATCCGCCAAATCTGATATTGTGAGAAACACATTCCTTTTATCCCCCAATTTTTCTGTGGAATATACGGTTGCGTATGATAAGTCCCTTAATTCTGTTTTATGTGCTTTGTAGACCTCCTTATCGACAAAGAAATAAAAATATACCTTTTTGCATTCCAGTTCTTGTGCAACAGGCCAGATCAATCCCCAATCATTTTCTCTATCTAGATATGAGATTATTATTCCCTTTTCTTTCTGCCATCTTTTCTCTTTCTTACTGCGATTTATTATGCTCAAGATAGGAAAGGCTATGATTTTTCCTATACTTTTAAACATTTTTATACTTTTTCCGATATTTCGTCTGTCACTCATTTCTGACAAAACAATCTCTGCGTACGGGTTTTTATCAAAAAATTTATGGTTTTCCTTCAGGATTTTGTCCCATCCTGCTCCCGATGCATATTCATATTTCCTTTTTTCATCTTTTATTGTTTTCTTTAGAAATTTCACAGTCTTAAACTACTCTACCTCTCTAATCTTAGCACTCCGTTATCCAGCTTATATATTCGATCACAGGAATCGAGCGTAGATAACCTATGTGCAATAATAATCATTGTTTTATCTCCTCTAAGAGAATTGATAGATTTCATCAACTCAGTTTCCGTTTTGCTGTCCAATGCGGATGTAGCTTCATCAAGTACTATAAAATCTGGATTCATATATAATGCCCTTGCAATTCCAATCCTCTGTCTTTGGCCACCGGACAGCCTCACTCCCCGATCCCCCACTTCAGTGTTAATTCCTTTCGGTAATGATGATATAAACTCCCCTAATTGCGACTGTTTTATTGCCCTTTCTATTTGTTCACTGTCAATTTTTTCCGCACCAAATACAATGTTAGCTTCAATTGTATCATCCAATAAAGAAATCTGCTGTGGTATATAGCCGATATTTAAATGATACATCTGGTTCCTTCCATTAATCTTTGTATCATCCCATAATACATTCCCTTTTGCACTATTTAAAAGCCCCAGAACCAGATTGACAAATGTAGTTTTTCCTGCCCCTGACTCACCTATCAGACCAATACTCTCGCCTTTTTTGATGTCCAGACTGATATCGTTAAAAACATTTTGATCAGCATCCGGATATGAATAGGAAACGTTTCTTATGAAGATTCCTTTATGAAGTCTGGCCAATTCAGGCATTCCGACATCAGTACTATGTATTCCCAAACAATCCGGATTCCTGCCTATATAAGATAATGCATCAATAACATGATCCACTGACGTCTCGTTAAACAGCACCGCATTCAATGCTGTATTTAATCGATTAATACTCGGCAAAAGCCTGACAGCCGCAACCGCAAATGCTGATAGCTGTGGTATGATACCACTCAACTCAGCCCCACCGACATAGCTTATTCCAAGCATTACTATGATACCTGATATCGTCCCCGCCTCTATCAAAAGTCTCGGAATATTACTAATCACTTGATTTTTACAGCTCGCATCATTATAAATTTTTGATTGCTTTCTAAATCTACTTACAAAGAAATTCTCTCTCTGCATTACCTTGATTTCTTTGATATTATCTGTAGACTGTAGTATCCACTGATTAATATTTCCAGAAAGTTCGCTATATATCTTTCCGATTCTTTGCATTTTAGGTTTAATGAAAATATATATTATGATTGTAATCACCGCTATGATTCCGATACAAACCAAAGAAATAAATGGATTGATAATCAAAACGGTAATTACCAAAGCTATACTCACTACGCCCTCCATCAATACATTCATAATGGACAACAAAGAATTATATACTCCCATAGAATCCACATAAATATTCCGAAGGATATCGCCTGTATTTGTACCTAAGTAAAACTCATATGGTTTATAAATGCAATCCTCATAAAGTTTATTTTGTATACGCTGCCTGACATCACTGGCGAATCTTGACTGGTAAGATATCTGAATGTACAGCAAAAAGTTCTTACTTATAAATACCCCTGCAATCGTAAAAAATAATATCTGTACAAAAAACTGAGGACTATTCATATGAAAAAGCGCATCTGCTGCCAGATATACTTTATTTTTCTGTACAGACTCAATATCCATAATGATACTTACCATTGGAACTAGTATTGAGACACTTAATGTCTCTAATATGGCGCCTATTGCCATAAGTAGTAATACCAGTGGGATTTTTCTCTTTTGATCTCTGTCAATCAGACTTTTAATTTTATTAATATTTGTAATCATTTGATATTAAATATTTTCTCCATTTTTCTCTGTTATTCGTCTCCCAAATCACTTTATATTGCTTATAATAAACCTCTGTTTTCCAGCTTTTGTCCTACTGATTTCATTCACATAATCTATTTTAATGCTTAAGCTGTCACCAACTTTTGCACCTAATTCCTCTAAAATCTTAAGTTCATCTTCCTCACCATATTCAATATCTTTTACAATTTTTATAATACATTCTCCTACCTGATTCTGGACAAATTGATAATTTCTTACATGATCAAAAATTCCATTATGCATATTAACCGAAGCCATAGAAATTTTATTTCCTTTTTTTCCAATGAAATACTCTTGCAGCCATCTACCTTTTATATCATTTAATAGTTTATAATGTCTTCCACATGGACATGATTGAACGTCGCAATATGAAGAATAATCACCTGTTCGATATCTGATAAATGGAGAGACTTTATTATTAAAACCTGTACATACTATTTCTCCCATTTTATTGGGTTCGGTTATTACCTGGCCATTCTCATCAATCAGTTCCAAGTATCCATATTCAGTATTTATATGGTAGAAATCAGATTTTTCACACCATCCAGCTATTCCTGCCCCCTCACTATGTCCATAAAATGTAAAACACCTGGCACCTAAATATTTTTCAATTTCTTCTTTTTGTCCTTCATAAATATTTTCAGATGTAACCAAGACTCCCTTGAGTGATACAATTCCTTCTTTTCTCATCCGTTTCAAATAATCGCACAATACTAATGCTGCAGACGGATATGTATGGAGAAACTCAACTTTCCAGTTACTGAGTTTATTTAATATTAACTCGATATTTTCGTCCGACAAATGATAGGAGTCTATAATAAGTTCTTTATTTTTATAATCATAGCTCCATAGCTTTCCTTTAGGCAGAATTTCATTTCTTAATCTTGCTAATTTTGACTTACCTCTTACGTATCCAATCCGTCCCCATATTGAATTAATATATGGCAATTCCCGTTTTCCATATGCTCCTTTTTCGTTGTAAAAGCGTGTTTGAATTCCACTAGTCCCTCCTGTAGTCGAAACAGCAATATCTTTATCTTTATACAAATCACTAACCATACGTTTTCCAGCACCGTTAACAATATTCTTATCTGAAAAGGGGATTTTCTGTATATCGTCTAAGTCATGAAAAGTATCCGGCGAAAAATTTATGCTTTTAAATAATTCTTGATAGTATGGTACATGTCTATACGCATACTCCAATAACTCCTTAAGTTTAAAGATTTGATATTCATCATGTTGTTTATATTCCCACCATTGAGATTCCTTCAAAAGGTTCTCGGATCTTCTATATTCCTTTCCATATTTAATGTTAGCAGGAATAACTCCCCATGCAAATTCAAAGGGCACTCTTATAACTGGCGGAGATAAATTTATCATATCTTTTGCAATTCTATTCCCCATTTTACACCTATAGTCTAACTCCTTCATAAATATTTCGGCAAATAAATACTAATCATTTCATCTGTTATCATTCAGCATCGCCATAAATATCACGTCATGATACTTCCCGTCAATATACACCATATCTCTAAACAATCCTTCTTGTCTAAATCCCACGGATGAATAGACTTTATAAGCATCCTTATTTCCGCTTAATACCCGCAATGATATACGGTGGAAATTCAAATAGGAAAAGCCAAAACCTACAAACAGCTTCGTTGCTTCAAAACCGAAACCTTTACCAATAGCATTTTCTTCACCGATAAAAATTCCAAATTCTCCACTATGATACAGTTCCATGATATTTCTGAAATAGACAGAGCCAACAGGAATCCCTTTTACTTCTATTATATATTGAACCGCCTCTCCTTTTTCAATTTTGGTATTCATCCATTTCTCATGAATTTCTGGCGTAAATGTATCTCTAAAAATAAAATTTTTCTTTACCCTTGGTTTATTTCTCCATTTTACAATCAAATCTGTATCTGCCAATGATATAGGACGCAATGATAATATTGATCCAGTTATTATTGGAAGTTCTTTCCCCATACTTTCAAACTCCTTTCAAATCCATTCTATTTCATTAATCGTGAAATAACTATATCATGGTATAAAATGCTTTTACTATTTGTATTATCTTTTCTACATCCTCTTCTTGTATTTTATAATATAAAGGTAGTCTTATAAGCCTTTCACTTTCTATTGTTGTGTAATTATCTGCACCATAAAACCTACCATACTTAGAACCTGCTGGTGAAGAATGCAATGGTACATAATGAAATACAGCTAATATACCATGACTTTTCAAATAGGATATCAATGCTGTCCTTTCTTCTAAAGATTTGCATTTCAAGTAAAACATATGGCCATTATGTATACATCCTTCTGGAATAAAAGGAAATTCAATTTTCCCTGATTCCTTTAATTCCCTTAATCCATTCCAATATTTTTTCCACGTTTTTAATCTATTTTCATTAATTTCATCTGCATTCTCTAATTGTGCCCATAAATATGCTGCATTTAATTCACTCGGTAAATAGCTATCACCAAAGTCAACCCAAGTATATTTATCTACTTGACCTCGAAAAAATCTTGACCTATTGGTTCCTTTTTCTCTCAAAACCTCAGCGCGTTCATTGTATGCAGGATTATTAATGACAATAGCTCCTCCCTCACCCATTGAATAATTTTTTGTCTCATGAAAGCTATAGCATCCAAAGTCACCTATAGTCCCTAATGGTCTACCCTTATAAGTACTCATTATTGCTTGAGCAGCATCTTCCACTACCATTAGATTATGCCTTCTAGCAATATCCATAATAACATCCATTTCACAAGAGACACCCGCATAATGCATAGCAATAATAACTTTTGTTTTATGTGTCACAGCTCCTTCTATTTTCGTTTCGTCTATATTCATTGTATCTGGTCTAATATCTACAAATACTAAATTAGCACCTGCAAGAACAGGTGCTGTTGCCGTACTGGAAAACGTATAAGAAGGTAAAATCACTTCATCTCCTGGTGATAAACCACATAATAAAAGTGCCATATCTAATGCTGTTGTTCCACTCGTAGTAAGCATAACTTTTTGTGCATTAAATCTCTTTTCAATCCAATTATTACATTTTTTAGTAAAATCCCCATCACCAGAAATATGATGATTTTCAATTACTTTTTTTAAATATTCAAACTCCGTCCCTATATATGGAGGAATATTAAAACAAATCATGACATCGCCTCACTAATTATGAATAAAATATTGGGTTCCACTTCTCTTGGAAGTACTCGTCTGAACATATTTTTAAAATTATCTCCCTGTTATTGCCAATCTGCTCATCTGATAGTTTTGTATCTAGTTCGTATCCATTGATATCTTTAGTACTATATATTATCGCTCCTTCTTTTCTTAAATGCGGACAGACACCATTATAGCTTGATGCAAAAATTTTAACTCCTAAATATAACATATTAAAAATATTACCTATTGCCAATTGTAATTCGCTTATAAAAATTGCCACGTCTATCTGTGATAGGAACGAAAAATAATCTTCCCGTGACATCCATTTAAGAATAGGATGGTATCTTTCTCCAAACATTCTATTACCATATTTTATAACATTACTTATATAATCTTCATTACCATCATATGAAAGAATTGAGAACACTTCGCCTTTAAATCCACATTTCTTTACTAGATTATAAACTTCAATATGGCAATCCGCGCTATTGGCACTATGACCTACTAATAAATTAGTAGATTTTCTGTTCTTTTCAATATGCATAATATTGGGGGATGTGGGTAAGACATATGCATAAAATGCATGCATGTATTTTGAATTTATCTTATAATTCTTTTTTGCATAAATATAATCACTATCCGCAGCTGTTATAATGGTATCCAAATTTCTGATAATTGTGGTTCTACATCTTTTTTTGATACGTTTTTGAATCATAAATCCATAAATTCTTTTTTCCATCTCGCATTCATTAATCAAATCACCACCCCAGACAAACCATAAATATTTTTTCTTTTGAAATCTAGAGAGTATTGCAAATCCGAACAATTCTTTCTTATGCAAAAATAAACTATGGAAAAATACTTTTTTTGCCTTAAATGTCAATAGAATCATTTTTATAAATAATATTACATTAATTCTATCTGTTACTATAATATTCGGAAAATAATAATTTCTTTTTTTAGTTAAATCATATCTATATATAATAAACAAGTGTTCCTCATTTATATATATATGATTTATTTTGTTTATATAATCTACTGTATATATAGAATCAGGCATTAAGTGTAAAAATTTAATTTTTTTTATCATTTAATACGTCACCACTTTGCTATAATTAATCCTTTCATATACTATATACTTTATTTCTGCCAGCCCTCCATCACTTTCATTATCAATGCCACTTTTATTTTTCATTTTCAATCATAATATCCTTCAGCACATCTATAAAACTTCACATGAACCGTTTGAAGGTAAGTCTTACGATTCAATCCGTATCCTGCCTTTCCAGCCGTCTGCCTCTTCAAATACAAAATACTTTCCGGATTGATCATTCCAATTGAAATCGTCGTTCATATTATGGAATACTTCCATATTTTTCATTTTAGATGCTGTCTTTTTATCCAGAAGCAACTCATGGTATGGTTGAATGTGATTATAATCAATATCCATCAGCCTTATTGCTACCAAGTCTGCAGCCAAAAGATCTTCTCCTGCTATCAAGGTACCACAATGCTTCTCCCTTGGTTCAAGGGGCCCATTTCCTTCTCCTGCTATGATTCCGTCTATAATACAAAATAGTTTTCTTTGAGGTCTTTCTCTGATGTTCCCATCAAGATCGCCAAACTCTATTATCTTGTACAAGTCAGCAACAGTACGCCACAGAGTATCATTGCCATACCAAGCACCGCCTCGAATTAAACTTCTTTTTATACCTTTCTTCACAAATATCTTTTTCGCAAAAGCATATAAAGAAAAAATGCACTTATAAATACATGTTTTAGTCTTTGTCGGATGAGCCAACAGCCTGTCTGTCAAAAATCGATTCGTGTATTTTATCGTCTTATCCGTCTGATTCAAAGGCTCATATTCATCCCCACCGTCTGATGGGTCACCTATTCTAAAATGCGGCAGGTAATTTTTATTGCCATTAATCCCTATAAAATTTTTATAATTTAAAGTAACACCATTTTTCCGATGCGTCTTCATTTTTGGAAGTGAAATGACAACATCCGCTTTCATCACTGTTTTTGCTATACAATATTCATGATGTCCATTCGAATGATGTTGCAGTACTTCGCTGCGATCATAATCCGCCCCATATATTCGCTCTGGGTGGCCAATGCCTTCATGTCTGCTGTTATGACTCATGTCAAAGATGATATACCCTTCCGGATCTCCATTCAATTGGATACGTGAATCTTCTAAAAGTACACCATCTCTATATTCAAACCTAACCTGTCTAAGGTCATACAGTTCAATCTCAAAGCAATATTCTTCTCTGTAATATTTAACCAGATCCTTTAACTGAGTTATCCTTACTAATTCTTCAAAATCACAGTCACTCTGCGGTGAGTCAGCAATTATGACTCTTCCTTTATCCCCTGCTGCTTTATATGCATAATCAGTCACCGCCCGAATAACGGATGGGTGGGTAATGACTGCCCAAATACTATCCCCACACCCATTCCTATGAAGAACAAAGTTTGGCTTTAGAAGTACAGTATCTCCGGGCGTAATCACATCCCCTAACGGATTCCATTTTTCTGTTCCATAATTGCTGTCATCCAATCCTAACATATGAAATAACTGCCTTACCATTTCATATGTTCTATTCTCTTCCTCTCCAATAGCACCCTGATATTCCGGATATTTCCTGTGAGGGTGGAATGGCGTGCCTTTAGGATAATCTATCTCTTCTACTTGAAATACTATTTTGCTCACGTCTCTATATTCCTATCTATAACCCCATAAGCCGGGGATTTTCTTAGTTGCATTTTTCGGTGTATATCAAAGTCGCGTTTTCCATAATCCTCTACTAAAACCTTGTTATCTCGAATCACGATCCGTCTGATATGCTCAAAGTACATATTTCTATACCTGACTGCAATTGCACTTTTAGTAAACTCCACAATCTCCCTGTTATCCGCAGTTCTATATCCAAAAATACCCTGGAATTCTCTTTGCTCTTGTCCATAATATGGTACATTATGGGCTTTTGCTGAACGATACGCATTTCTCTTTTCAGGATATCCAGTATAAGTAAAAGTTCCTGGGTCTTTCTGGTGGCTTATACCGTCCACTTCATATTCATAATGAAGAGTATCGTTATGCCCATGCCCACTTCTTTCGTTTGTACCAAATCTAAATAACAAAGACGCCTTGTCACTTCTTATAACACAGAATCCCATTTTAGAAAACAAAGTAAAGTCTAAAAGTTTATTTTGTGTCTTGAAATCTATAAGTTCTGTTGACTTCTTAATTGGATACTTTTCCAATACACTCTGCTCTAAATTCAACGATATCTGGACTTTTTTATCATTTTGTTCCGCTCCCATGTTACCATTTGTATACTTTTTTTGATAATTCAATCTTTTGCCTGCCAGTTGATATACCATCACTGCTTCTAACGATGGTGTATCATTTTTCGTATTTGCAATCAATCCATCTGTATATCGAATCAGACTGTCCATGCTGCTGTCATCTTCTAGAAAATATTTTTCAGCTTTTCCGTAAATCTTTGTATATCCATCTAAATTAAGGTACTTAGATTCAGCTTCACTATTTGATAAAAATCTTCCATGTGGTACTACCTTTACAAATCTGCCGCTGTCACAGTCTCCGAAAGAATAATATGAATGATTCGTTTTTCTCAAAGAAACAGCCAAATTTTTATTGTTATATAGCCGTTCCATTACAAAACCAGGAATAACCTCTCCATTTCTTATAAGCATCGCCGTTCCAAAGACAGCCATTTCTGCCACAAGTTTGAAATAGCCGGTGGAGCCTTCAAAATGTCCGCCTTCTGAATAAAACTGTTCTTTGGTTTCTTTGAAAAACTCTTCCCTAGCATAGTTATACACTTTCTTTGTAAAGACATTTTTATTTTGGAGATAACCTGTAGCCACCAATAATCCGACAATATCAGAATAATAATGATTGCCGTTTTTCCCACCAAATATATTTTTCTCTAAGTTATTCCATATAAATTTAATATGACTATAAACCAGTTGTCCTATCAATATAGTAAATTCTGTATCTAAAATATCTTTGTCATCTGTCTGTTTTAGCACATCATACGAAATCAGGATATTTGATATCCTGATAGATGCTTCCATCGGAAGAACCCAGTTTACGCCAATTCCTACAGGATTATTTTTTGTAAAATCCTCAATTACATTCCTATAATGAATCAATGCTGCCATTTGTAGTTCACGATCTGTCTCTGATAAAACATGCAACGAAAATGGTACGAGATAATTCATCCTTCCTAATTCCCATACATTTTTTATATCCACACCTTCTGGAGAATGAATACAATCATTTTCATCTAAATAATCCGCAGCCCACCTGTAACCGGTCTTAATATCTACATTCCAAGGTATTCCCCTATACTCATACTGCCCTCTGAAATCATCCTTTATATCACATCTATATCTGACCCATCCGCTTCCAAGAAGATCAAATCGGTTTTCCATGGTCATCTTTCCATAATAATTCACTTCGTCTACAATCAGGCTTGCATCAATTTGTGTAATATCTATTAAAGACTTGACCAAATAATTGTCACATTTTCTCCGCGGAATCCTATATCCTACAAATTTATTTATTTTTGTACTATTTTTGAAAACCTTATAAGCAATAATATTACGTAACCTAATTAAATCCCCTTTATTTTTAATTTTTAATTTCATACATTTTATCGTCTTTTATTCATAGATGATAGACTCCCTCTAAACAGCATATATTCCGCGTATCCAAAACAACTTTTCCTACAAGCTTACGAATATTATGCAAGATTTCGTCATGGCCAACCATAATTACAATGATATCTGTGTCATTTAAAAAGCTATCCAAATCATGATACTGATGATCTACTACATTTTCTATAATGAACGGATCATAAACCTTAAGCGGATACCCAAGATGCTTCTCCTGACTTTCAAGTAACTGGAGGGTAGGGGATTCTCTCATGTCATCTACATTCTCTTTATAAGTAAGCCCATAGAGACCAACACGACTTAAGTCGTTCATCCCCTTTTCCTTCATGATATCATAGATACGATGCAAGACAAATGCAGGCATCGCGTCATTCGTTTTCATAGACTCATCAATAACCTTCGCGAGACTCGGATAATCCCCCACAAGAAACCATGGATCAACTGAAATACAGTGTCCTCCCACACCTGGACCAGGCTGTAAAATATTCACCCTTGGATGCATATTACAAATTCGAATAATCTCATAAACATCCAAATTATCATGACGGCATATTTTCGCCAGTTCATTAGCGAACGCTATGTTGACTGCCCGGTAGGTATTCTCTACTACCTTTGTCATTTCTGCTGACTGAATATCCGTTACAACAATTTCTCCCAAACAAAAAGAGGCGTATAGCCTCTTTATCTGTTCACCTGTTTCCATCGAATCTGCGCCAATTGTCCGATTGTTATGATACAATTCCTCCACCATATTACCTGGAATAATTCTTTCTGGAGCGTGCACTAATTGCACGTCCTCCCTTCCTGCCTGTCTAAGCAATGGACGTATAGACTTCTCAATTGTGCCTGGCGATATTGTGGACTCAATAACAATAATTGCATTTTCCTTTGCCACTTTTAATGTCTCTGTAACAGCTGATACTACAAACTTCGCATCTATTTTCTTGCTGAACTTATCATATGGCGTAGGTACAGAGATAATATATGTATCTGTATTTTGATATGATATATCAAACATTATCCCGCACTCCCGAGCTTTCTCAAATAACCTATCAATCCCTTTCTCCTTGAAGGTAAGGTGTCCACTTCTGAGAGCTTCTATCACTTTTTCATTATAATCTGTCCCCACTACTCTGATACCATGTGATGCAAGCATCAAAGCAGTGGGAAGTCCAATATACCCTAATCCTATTACATTTACCATTCAATCATTCCATCCTTTTTCTGGTTAATATTTTCAGATTGTATATGCAATACATTTTAAAACTAATCCTCCAAAAGAACCTTTGCAGTATACACATCGGTAAAACGTTCTCCTAACTGATAGGTTTTACCGTTTCTAATCTCGTCTTTTGCCTTTCTTATGGCATATTCTATACTGTCAGCTTTATTGTCGCATATAATATATCTGTGAAAGTTCTCAAAGTAGGATCTCATTGCATCCTTTTTCTCACCGTCTACAGCAAGTATAATCGGTTTTTGGTATTCTGCAGAATAGTATATCTTTCCAGGTATCTGAGATCCTTTCCTGTTGCAGATGCATACAAGAATGTCCATGCTTTCTTCCATTTCAGTCGCAATAGCCAATGGCTGCATATCCACTACTTTTACATTATCTGTGGATTTCAGGAAAATATCGGAGCCTCCGACAATCTTCAACCTATGGTTCCACCGATTACATGCCTCATATAATGGCCATATATTCCTGGATCTACTGACATAATTTCCAAAGTATCCAATTACTATATCCTTTTCCATAGATTTTTTCTTTGACTTTTGATTTGTAACTTTTGCTTTGACTGATTGATTTACCCATGTCATTTTATCAGCATACGCAGGAAATAGTTTCTTCTGTTCTTCCCATGTGAAAGGTGATGTGTACACTACTTTCTTTGCCATGCTCAGATAGTATTCTTCTTCTTTAAAAACTCTTCTTCGTAAGAGCGGAAATGTATTCCCACTGTCTTTAAACCATGGATCCCCCCAGCACTGAATCCATTTATCCTCAATATTCCTGATCTTTCCATCCTTTATCAATTCCAATATCAGCTTATGGGATGATTTGGGATCGCTTATAGATATAATCCTATCATATCTATCATAGTCTAATTTTACTTTCCGAATTCCGGAAATATTAATCACCTGTACATCATAAATATTTAACAGTCGATATATTTTTTTTAACAGCGTTCTACAAATATTTTTCTTTTTTGCACCTGCTTTGGATTGCTTTAAACGATTGTATGTCCCTGAACGCTCAAATGTAAAATACTGATTGACATATTGTCTCACGAAATCCTCATTGGTTGCATCATAAGAATAATCATCCGTCTCAACATTCAGAGTCAGTAAGTCACACTTATTTCCTAGTTTATTTGCACCTGATATAAATCCGCACATTCTAATCAATGCACTTGTATTATGATATATCGGTGTCATATTGATAAATAAAAGATTCACTGTTCAATCCTCAATTTCCCTTTTGATCCAACATCTCCCAGAATACCCTCAACCAGTTTTTCTTATATAAGTTCTGATGTCTGATTGCATCCTGAAAACTTATCAGCTTCCACCACCTTTTAAATATTGTCCGATAGAGTCTCCCCTGGTCGGAAAAATATTTTTCAGTGTACCCCTTCCGCCACGTTGATGTGCTGCCCGGAGTCAACATAGCAATGTATACTGGAACGGCGTATACTTTTAATCCTTTCGACAGGCATTCTGCCAGAAATATATTATCCTCGCCATGCTGATACTGGCATCCCCCTCCAAAATTCTGATTAAAATAAATTCCGTTCTCTACTATGGATTCCCGCCTAAATGCAATTCTAACCGCCCCATACCTTAAAAAATTATGCCACCAGACTCTTGTGGCATGTTTTATAACATACCGTGTTACGGGTTTTTCATATATGTTAAAAATAATAACATCTGCATTTCCGAATCTTGAAAATGCTTTTCGTACTTTGTTCGCATATCCTTTTACATAGATAATGTCTTCATCCGCCAAAAGACAAATGTCTCCCCTAGCTCGAATCATAGCATTATTCCTATTCAATCCAACTCCTCGTTCAGAAAAATTTAAATAGATGATATTATTCCCATTCCATTCAAATCTCTCGATAGAATCCCCGTCACATTGATTTCCAATAATCGCATCTGTTTCAATACGCATTCTGTCAAGAAGACTCTTATCAGACTGGTGCATTGCTGCCACCAATACTTCTACACTAATATCTTTTTTTTTCATCTTATTCAATATACTCCAATGTAAACTATATAGTTGTAGTATGTAATAAAATAATTCAGTATGTGTCAAAACATTTTCAATGCAAAATATAGCATAGCCATCATTGCAATTCCAAACGTTATAATTACAGCATAATATTTTCGTTTGATCCTCTCTGTCCTCGAGAATTCCTCCGCTGCTGCCAACACGAACAAAGGAAGCGGCATAATGAAATGTCGAAATGTAAAAGTCGTCAGAACAACACTTGAATAAACAACCATATACATCCAAGCGTTCACATTCCTTTTTACAATAGCTTTAAACATATATGGAAGCATGTATATTTGATAGAAAGTACCTAAATAAACCATTGCATTACTTGTGGAAAATAATGGTTTATTTAGAAAATCCAAAGAGAACAGGCCAGCAGGAAACGGCACTGTAAATCCATACATTACTCTTAAGATCCAACCAAATGGGAAAACAGGGGTTGAAAAAATCTTGGAGGATAATCCGTAATCCTGGGACAGAAGATACATTGTGTATTTCTGCGAATAATTTATATAAAGTCCAAGTAAATTGTATCTCAATAAGATTACTAATCCCGCTGCCCCTAATAATAAATACAATAACCATTTACGTTTTTTTCGAATATCACTATGAAAATCCATATATATCAATGCTCCTAGCAGAATGCATATATATACCGAAGCCATTCTGATATAAGACAAAAAATAGGTGATAACAATAATTGTGATTATACTTACAAACTTTCTAGAATAGTGTTTCAATTGATCTTTTTTAGTGAACAGTTGTGCCAAATTATAAACGATAACAATGATCAAAAACTCCATTAATGTGTCGCGGTAGACAAAAGAAGAAATATATATTCCATTTGGAAATAGAGCCAATGAGATAAACATATATTTTTCAATTTTGGAATCCATTATCCTCTGTCTCAATAATTTGCATGTGAGAAGTGATAGCGAAAGCCACAAATACAGATTAAGTATCCTTGGCATTGCCGTATGGTAATGACCAAATACCAATAAATTTATCCATGATAAAAGCAATGGATAACCCCTGGCATTTCCCTGATTTGTAAATACTACGTTATTCAGTTCTCCAAAAGAAAAAATCTCCCTTTCAAACAAATACTGTCCCCAGGATTCAAAATGCTCGTCATCTCCTGCATAATATGGAATCCCATATTCTTCTATAAGTCCATAATAATGTATCATAAGATACAGCAGCATTACGAACATTATAATGAACATATAGCCATAGTATCTCTCTGGTAATCCTTCTGCGCAAATCAGTGATATAGTCATACCAATAAAACCAATGACTACTATTCCAGCATTTCCCCAAAAAATAGACAGACAAGTCATCAAAAAGAGATTTGCATAAAAATATGCCTTTTTCTGACTGCTTACATATCTTATGTTTTTTCCGAAGGATTTTATCCGAAGAGTATTTCCTATTATAACGTTCTTATTGCCAATGTACTCTTTCATATGTCTCCCTATTTTTATTTTCCAACAAATTTTTTCTCAAAAATTATTTTTTTTAATATTCCGAAAAACAAATTTCGAATTACAAATATCGTTGATAAAATGACAGACCTTTTTTCCACATTACGAAAGAGTTTATAGTGCCATTTAATCAGCGATAAATAATGTTCTCTTGAAATTGATCCGGCTCTTATCCGATATTTTGCAAGAGTTTCGTCCAGCAAGGAACATTCCGCATAGCGTGTAAGCATCAACCACATAGCGTAATCATTATTTTTACGAATATTATTTATCTGCAGTTTGTTTGGCAAAATATCAGCCCTATACATAACGGTAAGGCATCCTGGCCAACAATAGTCGAACATTCTGTTCCTTTTTATCAACTTTGGCCCGGAAACATAAATTCCTAATGGTTTTGAAACACTATCTATTTTTTCATACCTTGTGTAAGAGAAGCAGCTCTGTTTTTCTTCCATAAAAGTTATCTGCTTACTCAGCTTTTCCGGATACCATAAATCATCAGAATCCAGGAAAGCAATCCACTTCCCCCTAGCCTCCTGTAAAGCCTTATTACGGCATTTCGCAGCCCCACAATTTTTTTTTGCTCGATACATCGTAATTCGTTTATCATGAAAACTACGAATCATATTTACAGTTTCATCCTGACTATGATCATCTACAATGATCAACTCCCAGTTTGAATACGTTTGATTTATGACAGATTGAATAGATTCCTTAATATATTCTCCTGTATTATATGATGGCATTATTATAGATACTAGTTCACTCATTTTTTTATCAAACAGAATAAATTTTTGTTTTACAAAATATTATATCTGATCGCCTTTCATAATAGCATTCATATACATCACAGCATTAAGCGATTGAATTAGTCTAAAGTAAGAATAATGTTCGAGCCTTTTCCTAACAGGATATAGAATGCTTACTATAATTCCTATTCCTTTCCGATATCGCAGGTTAAGCTTGCAATAGCTCTTTCTGAAATGAAAATATTTTTCAAAATATTCATTGAAATTGGTTTTATGGTTAATTGTTCGCTCACCATTACATATGTATTTTCCTTTCCCAATTTCACTATTAAGATCTTGTAACACTTTAAATAAAATTGCCAAATTTACCTGATATCTCTCACTTTCAGGCGAAGACTTATGACTTATTATCTTGAAAAAAGTATCCTTATCGGCCACTGACGTATATGCGCATAATTGTTTTTCCGCATTGAATGCCCCCCATACTCTAATCTCATCTGGCCACCCTGCAATACTTTTTATTGTTTTTTCTTTGTTATAATTCTTCACAAATTGTTTTTCATACGACGAATTTGCTTTTATCAGCACTTGATATATCTCTTCCGCATATTCCTTTGCTCTAATTTCCTCGCATTGAAAATTCTTTATCCCTTTTCTAATTTGGGTACGAATTTTCGATTTTACATCTTCCATCTGAAATGGATTATCTTTTATCACATACCACCAATTCGTTTCATATCCGCAATCCCACTCTGTCGTCCAACGAGCCAAAAGTGGAATCCCTCCTCGAATTTTCCAAATTGACCCATTCTCTATCAATTTCAAATTCGGAATTTCATGTGGTGCACATGTGGGAATGGCAGCATGATTATAATATTCCCACCCAATCATACCATCCCCCATTTTTATATTTTCTTCAGTCACATTTGCTCTCATCTATATATATGCACCGCCTTTTATGAAGTTTTTCAGCAGCTTCTTCAATTATTTTTCTTGCTTCTTTCTGTAAAGTATCATATTCTTTTGAATTTACTCTTCCATTCTCTAAAAGCCAATCTCCGTAATCCAGAGCAGTTGCTTGCCCCTCCTCAGTAATGCCGTCCTTCCTGATGACTTTCCATACAGTTTTCATTATTATCTTCATATCGCCAATGAAAGTGATATGATCTATGTACTCCAAATCTTTATCGAGTTTCTCTTCCCAGCTGATTGCATTTCTTCCAGAAACTTGTGCCAATCCAGTCAAACCGGGACGCACTGTGTGTCTTTTCCTATGCTTATCACTCATAAATACCATATCTCTTACGAGCTGAGGCCTGGGACCAACGATTGCCATATCACCAGTTATTATACTGATCAGTTCTGGCAGTTCATCCAAACTACTGCTTCTCAATTTCTTACCGAAAGGTGTAAGACGTTCTCTATCAGAGAGCAACTCACCATCTGTACCTTTTTCATCTGTCATCGTCCGATATTTTCTAAGAGTGAATAGTTTTTCTCCCAATCCTGGTCTCACTTGTTTAAAAATGACTGGTAATCCGATATTCTTTTTTACACTACAGTCGAGAACCAGCATAATCGGCCACAGAAAAAATAATGCAATAAGCGATAATACAAGATCTAAAGGGCGTTTTATATGTTTCTCATATAAACCATACGGAGTATGACTATTACTCCATCCCTTTTTCTTCTCTGACTTGCTAACAATTATTCCAAATGCCGTACACAGCCCAAATAATGTGACGAGTCTCTTCGAATTTGTTTTCATATCACCTCACCTAAAGCATCTATGTATGATGTCAATTACGACTTTCTGCTGCTCAAATTTCATTTTATTATCTGAGGGCAGACAAAATCCCCGATTGAAAAGATCACTCGATACTGCCACACTCCCTCCCATCTTTATATATGCATTAGATCCTGCACGTCCATTCCCATCTTTCTTCACAAAACTATTGCCACTATAAATTGGCTGCTCGTGCATAGGCTTCCAGATAGGACGTCCTTCACAATTGTAGATATTCAATGCCTCTAATATCTCCGTAGGACAACTCTTTCCATCCACAATCTCATACACTGCGGATCTCCCATTCCTCACCATTGGCTCCATAGAGTTGGCTTCAATCAATCCACAACTTAGCCAATAGTTGGATATACCAACTATTCCCATAGGATTCATACTCACTGGCAGATCCCTGAGACCTTCCTCATACATCTTATAAATCTTCCGCTTGCTTTTAATATGAGTCTCTAAAAAATCCCACTGCCCACGAATAAGTCCCGCAACAATATTAGACATCCTATAGTTATATCCCAACTCCTCATGTTCATACCATAGTGCCTCCTCACGAGCTTGAGTGGACCATTTTTTTGCTTTATTGTAGGAATACTCATCAGGTGTGATCAGCATTCCTCCCATAGATCCCGTAATAATCTTGTTACCATTAAAACTGATGATTCCGTAATCGCCAAATGATCCTGTCGGCTGTCCGTCAACTGTTGCCCCTAAAGACTCCGCTGCATCTTCAATCAAAAGAGCTTTGTGTTCAGAACATATCTTCCTGATCTCTTGTATCTTCGCAGGAGTTCCATAAAGATGAACTAAAACGACAATTTTCACATCTGGATAGAGTTTAAAAGCTTGTTTTAGCGCCTCCGGATCCATATTCCACGTATCATATTCAGAGTCGATAAATATCGGTTCGCCTCCTTCATAAACAATAGGATTGACTGTAGCATCAAAAGTCAAATCACTGCAGAAGACTCTTTTACCGAGCATACTGCCCCCGTATCCTTTCCCATTCGGAGTACTGATACCAGTACTGCTTTGATACACCTTCTCTGCAGCAAGTTTGATCGCCAGATGAATCGCGGCAGTACCACTGGCAAGCGCAACTGACCTTTTCCCCATGTATTTACTTACTTGCCGCTCCAGTTCATCAATATTCGCCCCAACTGTAGTAACCCACTCAGTATCATATGCCTCCTGGACATACTTCATTTCCGCGCCATTATGCATGGTCGGCGATGACAGAAGCGCGCGTTCAATTAATGGTTTTAATCCTTTAAATCTCTTGTCATTTTTAAAGTCATGCAATGTTTATTCCTCTGAAATTATAATAATATCCTATAAAAGATGAATACTGGTATATTGTTGCTACCAAAAATCACTCTCATAGTTCTTTGTTAT
The DNA here is from genome assembly GCF_003885045.1 of Schaedlerella arabinosiphila. GTDB lineage: Bacteria > Bacillota > Clostridia > Lachnospirales > Lachnospiraceae > Schaedlerella > Schaedlerella arabinosiphila. The sequence goes on from NZ_RHJS01000002.1 coordinate 3,166,322, forward strand.
TCAAAAACTCTTTTTGCCTTACTTCCTTCTCCTTGAATTGCAGCTATAAGTCCTACTGTACGATAATAATCGCTTGTAAACAAATTTTTCGTATACACATATAAATAATTATTATACCTAAGCTGCAATGATGATCTAATCAAAACAAGACCTCACAATCTCAACAACCCGATCCTGCTCCTCCCCCGTCATCTTAATATCCGACGGCAGACACAACCCTCTGTCAAAATTATCCTTCGCCACATCGCACCTGACCCAGAACCCATCCTGATCAAACTCCGGATACTCTCTCTTCGATCCATCCAGCGTGATCTGATCATAGTTTCGAAAAACCGGCTGCAAGCTCATCGGCTTATACACAGGACAGCTCTCCACATTAAACGCCTCCAACGCGTCATAAATCTCCATCGGGGAAGCGGTCCCGTGCTGATTTGTGTAGGTATATTCCCGCTCCGACCTGGTTTCCTGAAACAAAATATTGCTCTCGCAGGTGATACAGGACATCCAATAGTTCGGCTCCGTCCCTTCGCCTACCGGATTCATATACATGATATCCCCGCCCAGCTTCTCCAGATATCTTTCATAAATCATCCGTTTCTTTGCGATATGCTCATCCAGATGCCGGAATTGCCCCAGGATCAGGCCGGCAACGATGTCGCTCATCAGGCAGTCGTCTCCCGGCTCCTCGTGCTGGCGCCATGGCGCCGCGGCTCTGGAATGGGATGCCCGGCTTCTCGCTTTTTTTGAACTGTAATCATCATCCGTGAGGAGCATTCCGCCTACGGAACCTGTGATGATCTTGTCGCTGCCGAAACTTAAGATGCCGTAATCGCCGAAAGAGCCGGTCTGTTTTCCGTGGACCTTTGCGCCCAGGGACTCTGATGCATCCTCAATGAGGAGCGCGCCGTGATCCCTGCAGATTTCCCGGATCTTCATGATCTGCCCGGGAAATCCGTATGCGTGGTTCATCATCACAAGCTTTACGTCGGGATAACGCTGAAACGCGATCTCCAGCACTTCCGGGTCCATTGACCAGTCCTCATCCGAGGCATCCACAAACACAGGTTCCCCGCCCTCGCTGACGATGGAATCCGCCATTGTGGACGATGCAAAATCCGAACAGAACACGCGCTTTCCCTGCAATGCCCCCACCGTTCCAAGACTGCCTGGAGCAGATACTGCTGCGCTGCCGTAGAGCCGTTCTGCGGCCAGCTTCACCGCCATGTGCATTGCCGCGGTGCCGGAATGGAGTGCCACCGCATGTTTTACGCCGATGTATTCCGCCGCTTCTTTTTCCAGCCTGGCCGTGTTCCTGCCAGTAAACCCTTCGTCAAATGCCTGGTTTATGAACGTTTTTTCATCGCTGTGCATAGTAGGCGATGCAAGTCTTACCCGCCTTTCAAATGTTCCTTTGTTCTGAAAAATACCTTTGAACCTTGGTTGTTCTCTGATGCACCTTGCTGCAATGTCTGTCATATTCGCTCCTTTTCGCATATATGCAAGCAAGGAACTGTATGGAAATATCCCGCGCAATCTGCACAAGTTATTTCCTGCAGTTCCTAACAATGAGTATATTCTATATAGAATACAATAAGGGGTTGCCGGTAAATTCCCGCAGCCCCTTAGCATGATAGGATCTTATTTATTGATCTTTTCTGATCTGATGCTTCCCCTTTTGAGCATAGCTTCGCCATCCGTGGTGTAAAATTCCTTTTTTCATCACCTGTCATACATTTAAGCCCGCTGATTTTTGGGCAGGCTTCGCCACCCGCAGGCTTGATGAATCCTCTTTGGAATCTTATCCCACGCTCATGATACGCGCTATGACCAGAATCAGGGGTGGGGTAACGTATACAGCGACTACCCGTCCGTCATCATATTTTCTATCTTTTCTTATTTTATGAATGCATGATTCGTTTCTCCTGTTTCACTGGCTTATCTTTTCTTCTCTTTTTGCTTTGATCCCATCATCATGTTCCGGAGTCTTTCCAGATTCACTTCTGTACCGTCATGCAGCACCATCGGCGCGCCGTTGTCATCCGGGAACCAGTAGCGTTTGGGCTTCACTTCAAATCCTGCCCTTACGGCGTGTCCGTTGATCCGGATGTCCAGATAGGCTTTCCGGTCGTGGACATTTACATCAGTGATGCGGTTCTCGTATGCTTTCAGCGGCCCTTTCATGACCACATACTTCCCGCCTTCGCGGTATCCGTATGACATCCTCAGAACGCCTTCTTCGGGGATTTTCGACATCACCGCCGCTGTTTCCTCTCCCCCGGATTTGCCGCCCTCGTCTCCACGCGGGCCGTTTTTGCTTTCTACGTCTCTGCATATGCCATCTCTGCCTGTGCTATCTTTACTTTCCGCATTTCTGCATAGACTGTTTCTGCATTCCGCGTCTTTGCCAACTTCACAATCCATATCGTCTTTTCCGCAAGTCAGCAGGAAGTCCAAAAATTCTGTCTCATCTTCTTTCAAATCCATCTGTACATATTTGTATGCACCGATTTCATCCGCTGTCCCGGCAGCAGCACCGCCGGAAATCTTTTTTTCAGTTATGCGCAGTTCTTTGATGAAAGAAGCTACGTCCTTCCTGTGTTCTCGTATGAAATGATGGAGTTCCTCCGGTTCCATATCGGAACGGATAAACAGATATCCGGGGAAAAGCGCCCTGATCTCCGTCTCTTTTTTGTCGTGTCTCCACAGCTCTATGCAGGGATAAAACACCGTGCCCCTTCCTTCCGGAAGTTTTTTCTTAAGTACCGTTGTTACTTCCCATTGCTTCAGTGTCTGCGTGTAGAGGACACAGTAATGGGACTGATTATCCTTGTCATTTTGCTTCATTGATCATCGTCCTAAATCATGGATTTTACTTTCTATGGGCCGATGAAGCTTCAGTTTCGAATCGCAGATTGCAACCATCTGCGAGATAGTCTCCGAAAGCCCGTGAAAACAGGATTCGTGAAAAACGGACCGACTAATTAAACCACCTTATCACTTTAAAAATCACCTTATCCCTTCTAGCTATACGACTTTGAAGAGCTACTGTTCTGCAGTGTCTGTGTCCGGTCACAATGTTTTGACTTTTTTTGTTGTAGATACAAGATTATAATTTCTGTATATGAAAATTTGGAAAGTTTCCAGATCGGTAAAAGAAAAGTCCGCCGGCATCAATGCGATTCCGACAGGGAAAAAATGGGTGTTGACAAATCTACCTGTTAGGTGTATTGTAACAAATGTCGAGATATGCTATAAAGTTTCTCGCAGATGGTTGCAATCTGCGAGAAAATTGTTGTATAGTTGTGCTCTTTCAAAGTGTCATTTCATTTATTTTTTCCAATTGGTCAATTTAGAGTGAGTAAAGATAATGTAATGAAAATCATTGATTTTTTCATTGCATTTTCGTATACTATTTAATATAATCAGGGAAAGTCAATTAAGAAAGTAAGAAATATTTTTTAATGTAAAAATATTTCGAAATTAATAATACATACCAAAGCAATGTATCTCTCCGTTGAGAGGATTGTTTTCAGGATAGTTTGACAAAAGGGTTATATCTGAATAAATGAACAGGAATTACTTATGTTTACGAATTCGAGTCCTACTAGGACAAAGAAAAGAAACAGCCGCGTTCTAGGAGAAGGCTGATTGGCAAGATTTATGAAGAAACCGGCTAGATCGTCCAAACAAACAGGAAAAGAGGCTGTGAAAAGAACATCTGACAGAGATTCCTCAAACCAGTTCCACTGACAAAGAACTGGAAGCGCTATGCCGGAAACAGGCTGAGCAGATCCGACCGAATGATGCAGAAATAGTCTCACTGAAAAAACTGGTCATGTAACTTACGTTATCAGTTAACGAATACAAGAGACGCTTTTCAAAAACAGAAGAACTTTCACGGATTTGACCGGAAAATAAGGGAATGGCGTTACAGTGGAAAAGGAATGAACGATAAGCATTATTTTCTGATAACTTCTTTATTATACCGGCTCAAAGCTGCACAGCAGGAGCTCTCCGCTTTTCGGTCAGGGGAGGTCATTGTAAAACTGAGCGCGGATTACGAAAGGATCATCCGCAGCCAGAACACCACGATAAAAAACTACAGAAAGAGCGTGAAAAAGAACTCCGAAAGCTCAAAAAGACCATTACCGAACTTTTCGACATTGTGGCAAGCCTTAAGAACCGCAATACGGAACTGAATGAAAAAAGGAAAAAGGCACTGTCTGATTACTACGAAATGGAGGCCAGGCTTGAGATTGCACAGTGGTTGATTGTAAAGCTTACCGTGCAGATCAACCATAATTATGAGAATTGGTCCCTTCCCTCGTCCATAATGCATTGACTGGAAGAAGATCGCGAACAACCAGGAAAAGACCGTAAAGAAGCCAGGTACCCAGCCAAGGCGTCCGCATCATCCCAAGAAACCTATGGAACCAAGGAAAGTTGTAGAGATAGAAATCGAAGAAAGATTTAAAGATGATCAGTGGTATGTCCCCACAAGAACTATCATTTCCAGCCAGGTCATAGGTGTCCATGTTGTCACGGTGTTCACCGAATATCATGCGGTGGAATTTTATGATAAAAAGAAAGGCGGGATGGTATCATCAAAACAAGCCATCCCTCGTCGGCCTCTGTATTATTGCCAAAAACTCCAATCTTATTCCAAAGGCTGGGCGTGAAAAGCAATGAATACAGAGGCTTAATAAATATGTAAAAAATTAAGAGTAACAGTATGAAATCCCTGAATGTGGTTATACTATAACTATAAAGAAATTTTCGACAGCAACTCGACAACAGCAAAACCGATAAAATAACAAAAAGCTTTTACATATCTGATTCTTATCAGGAAGTCCTAAATTTCATAAACACAAGATTGTTTACAGCTTCAACTGAATCATCGACTGTTACTTTTGTTGGTAATATTTCTAAAAGCTGAAGATTATCTTCAGTTTACATTCCTTATATGGCTTCTTTCACAGCATTACACACCCATTTAAGCTCCTCCGTTGTAATATTTGTACTGCATGGTAATGTTACTATCCTCTGCCATACCGATTCTGCAAGTGTAACATTTGATCTTGGGCAATCCTTATATGGTTTCTGTAGATGTATCGGTTTCCAAAACGTCCGCGCTTCGATATCCTTTTTTTTCAGCTTCTCTGTGAGAACCTTCGCAACGGCTAGATCTGTTCCCGGCTTCAGAACGATACCACTGAACCAATAAGAACTTCCATCTGTTGTCGGAAAACAAGTGATTGGCAGATTCTTAAACTGTTCCTCATAGAACGCTTGTACCTCTCTCTTCCGCTTAATGAAAGTATCCAGCCTCTCCATTTGTGCACATCCAACTGCAGCCTGAATATTCGTCATCCGATAATTAAACCCCACCATATCGAAATCATAGTCAGGCCATACCCGGGCTGTTGTTGTTATATGACGAAGTAAAGATATTAATTTTTCATCATTCCCAACTACTGCCCCACCGCCTCCGCATGTGATAGTTTTATTTCCGTTAAAAGATAGAACTGACAAATCCGCTAATGTACCAAAATTCTCATTTTTGTATTTTGCTCCTATAGCGCAGGCAGCATCAACGACGAGAGGTAAATTATACCTATCTGCAATGTCACGGAAAGAATCCATATCGGGAATATTCCCTAATGTGTATACCGGCATTATTGCTGCAACCCTACATCCACTCTTCTTATGTTTCAGTCTGCCGTTCTCTATCTCACATTTTTTTTCAATCTCTAATTGGACTATATTGGGGTCGAGGCACCAACTTTCGCTTTCTATATCCATCAGCCATGGAGCGGCACCACAATGCCTTATGGCATTTGCAGACGCGATAAATGTAAATGTTGGAAGTATAACAAGATCATCATACCCAACCCCTACTGCCGTTAATGCAGCATGTAGTCCGGTTGTTCCTGCAGATGTAGCAACTGCATATCTACTTCCCGTTGCTTCTGCAACCATACTTTCGAATCTCTTGACATATTCACCAACAGAACTGACATACGTAGTATCTATACAATTCTCAAGGTATTTCTTTTCATTCCCAGTAAGATTAGGCATAGCCAGTGGTATCATCATTATCCCCCATTACATTTTTCCATCCAACGATTTTCCCATCTCTATATGTTCAAAATTCGGCAAATAGGACTTAATAAGAGCTATTATTGTCTCTTTTGTAGTATTATCCTTTTCAAATATCGCATCTAACTGTTTTACTAATTCTTCTACAGCTATCCGAGAAGGCGCTGTCTTATCCACAATCACGCCAAGAGATAAAAAACGACCGTTATCTACAGATTCGAACTTTGTGTAAAATTCCTCAAATGCTTTTTCTCCAGATGTGTTGGATCTTGAGAAATAAACAGGATATTTTCGGCTACCATCTTTCAGTGCTTCTGCTTTTTCTTTTGCCTCCTGATCCGAACTACACTGTAATACATCATACCCATGCTCCTTAAGTAAATCCATTGCAATTGAGTCAAATGTCATCATCTGTTCTTCTTCGAGCTTTGGAAAGAATATTTCCCGATTCTCTCCTAATATTGCAGATAGCATACAAATCTGGCCACTTTCTGTTGGGCTAACAAAATATCTTTTTACATCAGACGGTGCAGAAATCGGTTGCATTTTCTCCATGCGGGCAATAAATCCTGCAGGCAGCGATCCATTAGAAAACGCCACATTAGCAAACCTTGCTGTTTTCACAGGAAAAATTTCAGAATACGAGAATATTAAGTCCTCCATTATTCGCTTGCTTGCTCCCATAATGTTGACCGGGTTTACTGCTTTATCCGTGGAAACACAAAAATATACACTGGGCGGATACTCAACCAAAAGGTCTAACAACTTTTTCGCATTAATTACGTTATTACGCAGAAGTGCCTCAACAGAATAAATATCCTTTTCTGATCTTACGTGTTTATGTGCTGAAAAATTTCCAATAATATCAAATCCACAATGCTTTCGGAACATTCTCCTAAATGTTGTGGAGCAGTAGTCCATCGGATACGAAACAAATTCATCCGGAAGATACAATCCGTTAGTTGACCGCAAATCCCTTATTAGCTCTGCCAATGCGTTTTCATTTATATCGACAATATATAGTGCCCCCGGATGGTAATTTAATACAGCCTTTATAAAAGAACTCCCTATACATCCAGCTCCACCGATAACAAGTATACTTTTACCAGCTATGGCTTTCTCCAATTCCTCATTATGAGATTCAATGTCAATTCTGAACATTGAATCATTTCTTTTAGTTACATATTTATTTATGAAATCATTTAATATCATCCAAAAAGCTCCTCCTATATTAATCACTCCTACGGTCATTTTACTAGAAATGCTCTTGATGCCTCATATACTTGCTTTATCCCCTCATTGTTCTCACAATAATACCGATGTAAAAATTCCATCATCTGAAAATCCTGTTCTGAATCAATGTCCAAAACAAGATAATCCTCCATGACAGATACTCCACAGCGATGATCCAATATAGTATTTGTAATTTCTTTCTCCAAGAATAACGGTCTATAGGCATATATGCTAGCATTTAATTCGTATGACTTCGGTGCCTCCTGTCTAGTAGTAAAGTTAGAATCACATATTTTATGATAAAACTCACCACGTCTCTCAACCATATTAAAATGAGGAGTTCTTCTGGCTGGAACCACACTAAAAACCAGATCGTACGCCTTATTCCTTTTATATTCCTTTAATACATTGTCTATATCATATACTCGCCGTAAAGGGGATGTTAAGTCCAAATCAATTACAACATCAAAAGGCCCTTCCTTATTAAGAGCATTATATGTATCTCTTATTACATCCACTTTAGCTACTTTATCTCCAGCGAGTTTTTCTTTTCTTGATACAAATCGAACCCCCTCAAGAACTGATTGTCTTTTTACTGATTCAATAAGATGTTGACTATCTGTGTTTAATCCTACAACAACGTTTTGATCCGGATGTTTACTTCTATATAGCTCTATTACCGCAAGCGTATAATACACCAACGGTACACCATTCATTTCTTTCAGATTTTTATTTTTGAATCCTTTTGAGCCTGCTCGTCCACAGATGGTAAATAATATATTCATTCCTCACCTCTTGCAAATCTCATCTTTATATGTCAATTACATTTGCTGAAATTCTTCGATCTCTCTATCCATCTCAGTTCTAATGCTGATCTCGTCACCACCATCCAGCCATACTTTTGTAAATTCTACAGTTTTTCTTATCGCTTCCCTGATATGCCAAACAGGCTTCCAACCAAAAGTCGACTTTAGCTTACTGCAATCCAGTTTTAGAAAATTTGCCTCATGTGGAGCATCAAACTGTGCTTTATTCTCCCAGGATAAAATAATTTCACTCCCCTGCTCATTCCAAAAATCACAAAAAATTGATACAAGATTTCCTGTTTCAACACAGTCAATATCATCAGGCCCCACATTATAGCAGCCACTATACTTTTTGTCCTCATATTGCGCCTTCACTATAAGCATATATGTAAACAGCGGCTCTAAAACATGTTCATATGGCCTCGTACTGTATGGATTACGGACAGAAATAACAGCTTTTCCTTCGCCGTTCCTGACTGACTGTAACGCCCTTACGCAATCAGGAATAATTCTATCATTAGCAAAATCCCCTCCTCCAATCACATTTCCGGCACGAGCTGTTGACACACAGACTCCACTATCCTGAAAGAATGAGTTCTTATAAGAGTGCGTAATAAGTTCTGAACAGGACTTAGAATTGCTATATGGATCAAATCCATCCAATTCATCAATTTCCCGATAACCATACTCCCATTCCACATTTTTATAGACTTTATCCGTTGTAACGTTTAAAAATGATTGAACTGAACTAGTTTGCCGGATTGCTTCACATATGTTTACTGTTCCCATAACATTCGTATCGTATGTATTCACAGGATCTTTAAAACTATCGCGAACAATAGGCTGTGCGGCAAGATGGAACACGATCTCTGGCTTAGTCGCCTTAAACACTTCGAGAAGTTTGTTCAAATCTCTCACATCAGCAGTAACTTGATTTAAGTTAGAATTATACTCCAAACCTGCAATTGTAAATAGGTTTGGTTCCGTTGGTGGATTCAATGCATATCCTGTTACTTCGGCTCCTGCCGAGAGCAAAATATGTGTTAGCCATGATCCTTTAAATCCAGTGTTACCAGTTATTAAAATCCTTTTACCTTTGAAAAAAGGAAATAATTGTTTGAATTTTTTAATTTTCATCATATCCTCGCAAATGTATAGTTTATTTTTCCTAAAAATAAATATTTACAGTTTTTGCATTATTTATAACCTACTAAATCTAAAACAACTATATCATTGTTTTCATAAACTATCTCTCCCGGTAAAATAATATTTGCATCCTGCTTAGATTTAAAAACAACTGCATGCGTCACCCCTTCTTCTACTAAAATATTTTTTGTTTCTTCATCGCCACAATAATAAGACTGGCATAAACTAATTCTATCAGAGACAAGTTGAGTATTAGGTAAATTTGTAGAGCCAAAGCCTTCAATATATACTTGTCTTTCAGTATACGCACTCGTTATAAAAGAACGAAATGAATCCGGATATAAAATTTTATTTGTAAGCAATACTGCATTATTTGGAGTATTATCTCTAATCCATCTCAAGCCCAAAATTTCATTTGCGGTCACATCATTTCCTGTTTGACTCACCGCTTCAAAATTTAATTTATAATCATTGCTATCAATAATGTAGATTGTTTTCCAATTATTAATAATGTTAACTATACATATAAAAATCAAGCAAAATTCAATAGTTATAACACATCGCCATTTTTTCTCTGATAAGTTCTGTTCTATTATGTATAAACTAAATAGTATTGCGAAACTAAAAATTTCGAAATAAAAATATATTTGAGAAAATCCAGGATGCGATATTAAAAAAAAGAGAAGGCCTCCAACAGATACCATCCAAAAAAGGCCCACTGAAATGATTAGGTGATCTTTACAGTCATACTTTATATGTTTTATTAGTATGATAATAGCTAATATAAAAACTGGAAATACGGCATAATTACTTTGAAAAATATACAAAATCAAAGTAATCATCAATGCTACATATTTTCCTAAAAATCCAACTGATAAACTTGTATAAATTTCTCTATAATGCCCGGTCAAAAACAATGATTTCGTTGCACTGACACTTAACTGATGACTACTTGTAGAAGATATCAAAGCATTTCCATCTATAATAAACACCTTGGAAACTAAATAGAATATCAAACAGCATCCTATCAAAAGTAAAACATTTGAAAGCAATTTTTTGTATGTAATACCATTCAAAAATAACATACTTGCAATACCAACTAATAACACCACACCACCTGAAGCTTTTAATCCGAGTGCGCCAGACAACATTACTAAAGTCAATATATATCCCCTTATATTTCTTTTGCTCAAAAATTTAAGGAATATAGAAAATGCAAAAATACTTAATGCACATCCCTCAATAAAGCCAAGTGAACAGCGGAAAATGTGGTATTGATAATATGCTCCAGTCCACGCATCAGCACCAGATGAAAATAATACCACAATACAAGCAGCTGCAATAGAAATTGGCCTGCTCATTAACTGCGAACCAAGTGTATAAATAGCTCCTATTAGAAGAAAAAGCTCCCAAATGAATGCCAAGCTAAAGCAAATGTCGTAAATTTCAATTCCTGTAGCATAATGAAGTAATGAAACTTGAAAACAGGAGAATAAGTGCCAATATAAGCGTAATCCTTTTATACTTAACTCTGGCAGAGGATATCCTTTTGTGGAAGCAACACAGTTTTTAAACCAATACGTCAGGTCTCTTTCTATGTCTGTATACCCTACATCTATGGCAGATCTATTAGGTATCTGATATATGATTACTCCAACAATATAAGCTATTAAAAAAATAATACAAATAAATATGATATCTACATCCTGTATATCTTCATTTATATCAATAAATACATCACCCAAAAAATGATTCACAATATATGATATTACTGATAGAGCTATAAGCATAGCTAAAGTATATTTTTGAAAACCGCATATCAACAATATTGCATAACACAATATGCACACAACATAACCTACGGCATATGATGAAAAATACAAAGAAAGTTTATTTCTAAAGGATATCCCTTTAATTCTACGAACAATAGTTAATCCTGGATAGAAAATAAATATTAGTTGTGCTATGATTAGTAATAATACTTTGTTTATCCCTATATGAATACCAGAAGTAAACAGAAAAACCAAAAATAAGATGATCGGTATTGCTGATTTATACGATTTTATAATTTCTTTCATCAAGCTAATGTAACTCCTATCTATACCTACTTATTCAGCAAAACTACTTGATCTTCTTTCATTGAAAATCAAACCAAAAAACTTATTGCTGTTTCCTCAATATTCTACGTATTTTTGTATCATCCCCCCATACCGCTTTAGAATCGTAAGGTCTCTCTGGAAATATACCATATTGCAGTCTAATATTAAATTTATTTTCTATAATAAAACGTTCCACTCGATCTGCTAATTTTTCAGGCCGACCATGACACACATTAATAATTCCTAATTCTTTATCTTGAAGAACTGTTGCGGCAACCATGCTGCAGAAATCGTCATAATCAATAAAGTCAAATTGATTCAATCCCATAGTAAAAGGAAATTCTGTCTTACCAGCTTTCTCAGCTTTAACAATTTTTGAAAATATCGAACTTCCGCATTCAGAATTTCCAACAATATAAAAGCCTCGTATCCACTGAAATGCAATATTACGCTGTTTACATATCATTTCCGTCAAACAACGTAATGCGTTTTTACTAATTCCATATGGTGTAGTTGGATTGCAAGGTGTATCCTCTTTAATGCTCCCTTCAAAAAAACCTACTTCGTGCATAGACCCCATGACTGCAATTCTAGCAACACCATGTTCAGTCAATCGTTTTATAAAAGCATAATGGCTGTTCAAGTCTTTAATATGGGTATCAGCGTAATGCACAAATCCATCCCTCCAAGCAAGATGAAGTAAGACATCTGGTATTCCAACTGTTTTTATCAAATTATCATTCTCAAATATATTTCCAACAAGCTTAATAGCTCTTTCATCAATGTAGTCTAATTCAAAATCTGCCGCTATAACTTCCGAGCCTTTATCCAACAAAGCTTTAACAATACCTTGCCCTAAATATCCATTTGCGCCAGTTACCAATACTCTCATAATGAGTTCTCCTTCTACTCTATAATCAACGCCTGAATTCTATTTCCACAACAGATCTGTTCATGTTTCTTAGTTCAATATGATTTGAATTTAATTATCCATGTTTAGCACTGTAAAATCTGCATACCTCTTGCAATCCTTAGAACCCTACATGCTTCTTCTAATCCGTTATCATTCTGAACATTACCCGCAATAATATCAAAAAAATGTTTCAGTTCATCCATCTGATACAAATCACGATTATCAGGAAATTTAATAGCTTTATTGCTGTGTAAAAATTGGATAGATTGATCAATCAAGTCCACAGAAATCGTATCTTTTTGGGTGAATATTTCCATTTTTCTAAGAGGATATCTCCCGAAATAATCTAAATGGATTTCTACAACCATATTTTCATATTCCGCTATATACACGGCAATATCATCAGAATCTATTTCTAAGTCTGATTTTCTACAAATTAGAGAGTGTACTGTATGCGGAAATCCAACAAGATATTGCATATAGTCCCATTCATGGATTAGATCAATTGAAACACCCCCACCCATATTTTTGTGTGCACTATAGGTATTTCTATAATCGATCCCGTTTCTCCATTCAGGAAGATAACTCGAAGATATACTCCTTATTGAGTATACTTTAGAAAAATCAATTTCGTTCTTTACATATTGAACAACTTTTGAATACCTTAAAGGAGATGCAACATAATATATATTATTTTTGCTGATAAATGGCGTTATATCTTCTAATCCAGAAATGAATACTGGCTTCTCAATAAAAAAAGCATCACTATATTCGTGATACTTTAAGAGTGTCTCGTAATGAATATCCGTCGGATTTGTTATAAATACCGCATCATAATAGGCTTGAATTTCTTTTATATCTGTGTAAACATTTTTAATTAATTGTTCTATAGTTGTCGATAGTTTTTTTCCTCTCCCACTTCTTATAACATCAATATTAACATCTGAAAACAATGACCTAATATTTCTTATATGTCGTTCTGCAATAGATCCAATCCCAATAAATAATATATTCATTGATAGTATTCCTCAATTTTATCAATCAGAGACAAAATATATTTATCTTTCATCAATGAATAACGCGGACTTTTCCCTTCCTTAATCATTAACAAAAACTCTTTTATCTCATTTCTGTATGGTTCCTCATTTATATTATCAGAGTATCCCTCTATATGATCGCCTGAATTATTTACATGGATTTTTTCCAACATTCCACTATCAATATTAAGATTGTACAAATCATCATACCCATCCCAGAATAAATGTATTTTCTCACCAATAATTTCTAATCTTGTTATAGCCTTTCTCGATACTACATCCGCAACAAAAACTCCTATATTACCATTCTCATGATGCAGACTCAAATTCACAGTATCAGGAAAATCAATATCCAACCTTGTACATTTCTGAGTTTGGCAGCTAAGACTGTCTATCATACCAAATGTGTTCACGATCCATGGTAATTGTATTGCTAAAATTTCTCGAATCCCATTTGTTTGCTTTTGTGATACAAAAAAATCTTTATAGCATTCCCAAGGATGCCAATCTGGTAGATACTGTCCCACATGATAAATATAGTTCATTGGAGAATTCTGCTTCTTTACAAAATCATTTACAAATTCAATTTGTTTTTTGTAGAGCAAAGTACTTGATATAAATACAGAAACATTCTTTATCTTAGACTTATCAATTATTTCTTCATAAAGATCACTTGTAAGATTTAATTCTGTAAACACCTGAATTCCCGAATCAATTAGTCTCAAAATGATGGATGCATGATGTCCAGGCGAAGTGCAAACAAAAGCAATTTCTGGCTTTTCATTAATTGCCTCATCCAAGTTACTGTAACCCAGCAAACCATTAGCTTTGATTTGCATAAGCCGTTCTGGATTACGATCAACACAAATAAATACTGCATTATTAAGAACTTCACTCACAAGTCTAATCCGTCTTCTTCCCATTGAACCATAACCTACTATTAACACTTTCATTGAGATACCTCGCAAAATAGTAATATAATAAATACTGCAATATACTTACTTATTGGTACTTGAATTTTTACTGCTTTTTAGTGTTTCTCTTTTATCACTATATTTAATCCTTGGCCAAAGACAATTGAATTATCGGGAATATTTGTATTAATCACATAACTGTTTGCTGCCATTGACACATTATTTCCAATTACTGATGCCCCTACAATCTTTGAATCAGAATACATCATTACGTCATCACCAATTATTGGATAAATTAGCTCTCCATCTTTATTATAGTTCCCCCCTACAGTACATCCTTGGCAAAAATAGAATCTGTTACCATACTTTGCACGCCCCATCACAGCACCAACAGGGTGTTCACATGACCATATATTCGGTAACTCAATCTCATACAATAAATCCACCGCATTTAGTGCTTTATTAAGATAATATATTTTATCGCACAGTTTTCTTTCTGCTTCTTTAAGCCAAATAATACGTCCAAGCCAAAATAGGAAAACACAATATATCACGCTATTATACGGATATATTTCACCATTGAAATATTTGTTATTAAAAGCAGATATACATTCAACAGTTTTCTTTTTTGCACTATAGATATATCGAATCAAAACAGTTTCTTCTTCTCTAGAAGTAAAAAACAAATTATTTAATTGATGTAAAACAATCCTTGTTAATTCATCCATAATACTTTTACTTACCACCTAATCTTCCAATATCATAAAATCCTTTTTTTAAGAAAATCCCATTATCAAATATATTTTTAATCTCTGTAACGATGCGTTTAGACGTTTCCCCGTTCCCATATATTCGAGTTTTATTTCTGTGTATCTTTCGGACTTGATCCAAGCTATCAAGAATTTTATTTCTATCACATGGACAGTTGATAATTGTATCCACCATTATTCTACCCTTTTGGCGATCCCCAATATTAACTGTTGGCGTTCCTAAAACCGGTGCTTCTAAAATACCACTTGAACTATTTCCCATAACAAATTCTGCAAACTTTACTGCACTTAAGTATTTCCTCATTCCAAGAGAATGGACAAGAATAGCATTTCTATACTTCTCAGAAAATTTCTCAAAAATACGATTTACGATTTCTCCTCCTTTATCCGCATTTGCTTTAGTAATTACAAATATAATGTCAATACGATTTGCAATCACATCACAAATCGTTCTAGCCTGATCTTCAGCAGTTTCGTCTTCCAGTGTAACAGGATGGAACGTAACAACAGAATATTTTTTATCTAGCGAAATACCTATATCATCCCTTATCTCATTCTCGTTCATTAGTTTTTCATTCAGAATGTTTTCCGTTCCTAATGATCCTACATTAAACACTCTATTGGGAGATTCTCCTAGCTGAATAACTCTATTTCTATACTCCTCAGTTGCTGTAAAATGAATATAACTCATCTTAGTTAAGGCATGTCTTATACAGTCATCAACAGCCCCCTCAGTAATTTCTCCCCCGTGAATATGTGCGATTGGAATCCGTTCATTCATTGCAGCAGAAGCTATCCCCAGCATTTCAGTCCGATCACCAAGAATCACGACCATATCAGGCCGATCATCTCGGAAACATCTCGCAAATCCCCTAATTGCATTTGCCATAGTTGCTGAAATGTCATAGGCAGAGTTTCCTCCTTCAAGTATAGGAATGATATGCGAGATCGGAAACCCGTCTTCATATATCGCATTAATCGTATACTCTTGTTTATCAGAAAGATGCGCACCTGTGACAATGAGTTCAAGTTTTAGTTCTTTGTCATTTATTATCCTTCGAATGAGTGGTGTAAGCAATCCATATTCTGCTCTGGTGGCGGTAACTATTGCTATTTTTTTCATAGCTCTATTAAATCATCCTCTAAAAAATCACGGATTGCGGTCATCCCCAATACTTCATTCCAGCGCATCGGATTGATCCCCGTCCCCGGACGTTTCGTAGTGAGATTATCTACCGTGAATACTTCGCCTTTTTTAATGTTTTTTGCTGCTACAATGCTTTTCCTGGCCACTTTAGCATTCTCAATCTCATGATCCACTGGCTTTTTTTCTCCTGTTCCTAATGCAATCTCAACATTTCTTATTGCTTGTATCATTTCAGCAAGTTCATTTGGTTCGAGGCTTGCCTTGTGATCAGGTCCCTCCATCATCCTGTCGATAGTAAAATGTTTCTCTATAACTTTTGCTCCCAGAACTACAGCCGCAATAGGAACTTCTATCCCCTGTGTATGATCAGAATAGCCGATATCACAGCCACAATGTTCTTTCATTGAAAGCATTGCCCTTAAGTTCACATCCTGTATTAACGCTGGATAATTTGTTGTACAATGCAGGAGCGTTATATTACCAGCACCGTTCTTTTTTAAAATATCTAATACAACATCTACCTCTGACATTGTGCTCATACCAGTAGACAAGATTACATCTTTTCCTGTTTTGGCAATTTCAACAAGGTATGGATAATTTGTAATCTCTCCAGAAGGAACCTTCCATATTTCTTGCAAATCATTTAAAAAGCGAATACTTTCAATATCAAACGGGGTAGCTAAGAATTTTATACCCAATTTTCTACAATATTCAGCAATATCTACAAAATCATCAAATGGAAGAAGAAGTTTTGATAACATCTCTTTTTGAGATTCTTCTTTTCCAATATTTTTCTTCTGGTATGTTGCCATCTGAGCTGACTTTGATACAAAAGAATCCAGTTTTGCTGTCTGAAATTTCACGATATCAGCACCGCTTTTTTTTGCAATATCAATTAATTTTTTTGCCAAATCAATTGATCCGTTATGATTAACCCCAGCTTCTGCAATTATTAATGTTCTGCTCATTTTACCTCATCTATATGCTCCAACAATAGTACTGTTTTCAGGTACGTCTGTAAGAATAATACTTCCTGCTCCAATGACACTATTTCTACCTATTTTAACTCCTTGGATAATTGTTGAGTTTGCACCAATAAATACATTACTATCTATTTCTACACCACCACAGACAGTTGCTCCCACTGCAATATGTGAAAAATCACCTATTTTGCATTCATGCTCTATGATGCAAGCAGTGTTTATTATTGCATAATTTCCTATAATGCTATCTGCATTTAAAATAGCATTCTTACCGACAAACACACCAATTCCCATATCCACTGAATTTGAAATCAACGCCGAAGAATCAATGATATTGGGTGATTGAAATCCGATTTTCTTACATTTCTCAAAAATATTACGCCGAACATCGGTACTCTTTATACTACCAACCGTTATGAAAGCACTCCGATAGCCATTTTTGTATAAATCTGGCAAAACCTCGTCTGTTCCAACTACCTTACATCCCAGAAGAGAACTTCCTTCTGGATTATAATAATCAGTAATGACTATTTCTTTAAAGCAGGCCATTCGCAATGCTGTGTCCAATACAGATTTGCAATGACCACCGCCGCCAACCAGAACAAGTTTACTGGACATATCCTCCATTAATCCTTTCTTCCATCTTCTTCATCTCCTCAAACTGGCCCATATCAAGAAATGACTTTTCACTTATAGGAAACATTCCAACTTTCTTCTTATTAACCATCACTTTATTTACCAGATCAGTCATATGAAAAATGATTCCTTGGGGTATCCATTTAAATAATTCGGGATTAATTACATACATCCCTGTATTAATGAAATGTGATAGCTGTGGCTTTTCCTCCATACATTCCACGATTCCTTCTGCTCTTGTATGTATTACACCGTACGGAATAATAGTATTTTTAAGGGATGAAACAATTGTAATATCATTTGATGAATCAATATGATAATTAAGAATCTTCTCATAATCAGCTTCTATAAGGATATCACAATTGGTAACAATTACAGGCCGATCAAATTTCTTCTTTATCAATCTGATGCTACCAGCAGTACCCAATGGTTTGTCTTCATCTACATAATGAATATCATAGGAATGAATAATTTCTGAAAAATATGATTTAATCATTTCTTTCTTGTAGTTTACTGTTAAATAAAAATCGGTTACCCCAAAATTGGAAAATCGATTTAATATCCTTTCTAATATAGGAACATCTCCTATGGGAATCAACGGTTTAGGAAGAATCTTCGTATATGGAAATAGCCTAGTTCCTTCTCCCCCAGCCATAACTATAACAACCGTATCTTTCAATGCGCTTCTTGAAATCTCTTGTTTCAGTTTTTTGTATGATTCAAGAAAAATGACATCCAGAATCATCATATGATCGTTTACGACAGCAATAGAATGAACCCGTTCCTCATTCATACGTTTTAATCCTTCTTTTGCCTCAGATTGAAACACATATTTGGGATTATGATTCATTGCATCGCTTACGGTTCCTGCTACCCCTCCAGATGTAATAATCCAGCGTCTTATATCCCCATCTGTCAAACAACCAACAAGCTTATCTTCAGAATTGACTATATAAACTAATCCACAAGCATTTTTATCGATAGATTTCATGGCATCTACGATACTCACATTATTATTACATTTATATTTTGATAATTCTTCACTATTCATCTTAAATTTTAATCCCTTAATTCATTGACTCAGTGTCCTAAAGAATTTTTCAAGTGCTGATTTTATAATTAATTTTTTTAAGACTAATGCAAGAGTCCTCTACAAAAATTAATATCCTTACTATAATCATGTATTATGCCTAATATAACAATACTTCTAATTTCATCTATATACTTATTTCATTCCATTTTGTCCACTATAATGATTCTAAAAAATCAATGATATCATAGATATGGCTTCTTCCTGCTATATCTCCATCAAATCCTACCTTTATATAGGAATTTGCTGATTTAATATAACAATTATTATCTATTCTCATCTGCTCTATTAGAATATCTGATACCTCATCTTCTTTAATATGATCGATATTGATTGTTTCTTTGTTTAATTTTTTACTTGTATTTTCACAATATGTAATATTTTTAGGTAGTTTATACAACTCATCTTGTATGATAAATATAATCGGTTTAAGATACATAACTCCATACAAAAAACTTGTTGATGCAGAAGTCATTATAAACTCTGCATCTCTAACCAATAAACTAGTCTTAAATTTTTCTATGCGGAATCCATTATATGATTCAGGATGCTTTTCATAGTCTGATCTCGGATGTGCTGCAATCACTACTTTATAACCAGAGTATTTCTCAATCCAGCAAAAGAATTGCTTTAATGAATTATAATATTTCGCAGGATCTATTCTATTTTTTCCTGATATGAGCTCTACATCTGGATGATAAGGAGCATAAAAATCAAGCCATACACAATACTTTTCCGGTACAATTCTCTGTTTTCCTTTATTCTCAAGAGCTTCTTCATAAAAATTAGAATGAATTGTTTTATAGGTTGTATGTTCATCACAAACTAAGCGCTTTCTAAAATCTGCCTCCTCATCAGGTGAATTACAAATAATGAAATCACAGGCCTTAATTCCTAATTTTTTTCTTGGTAACCTACGATATAATCCGTTTGCTATTCTTTTAAAAGAAAGTCCATAAAGAAAAGAACTTATTCTTTTTCTTGTTGTCATGAAACTTGCTGTTTGATAGCTTGTACCTAGAATCAAATATCCATAGTCTCTCCGGTTCTTTGATAAATATCTAAATAATTGAAAAAATTCCACAAGACAATCAAATGTAACTATTATAACTGCATCATAATACTCATCTAATAATTTAAAGAGTTCAATATTTGTATAAACTCTATGTACATATTTTTCTTCATAATTAATCAGACCGGTTACTGTATTGTTATATGCCGGCCGGTTAGAAAAATAAGAAGTATCTATCAGTTCTATATTATAACCTAAATTTAGAAAATCAGAAATCTTAAATAATGATAAATAACTCTTCGGTATTGGAGTATGAAATAAAAAAACGATTTTTCTCTTATTATTAGTATTCACAATTACTAGCTATCCTTTATATTTCCTTCTAAGTTTAATTAAGTACTTTTTATAGTTTTGATTACTTTTGCTGGAATTCCAACAGCCACACTATAGTCAGGAATGTCATGTGTCACTACTGCATTTGCTCCAATCACACAGTGCTTTCCTATTTTTGCTCCGATTATACATACATTTTCCCCAATCCAAGATCCCTCACCAATTTTCACATCACCTGCAAAATTAGTCCCTTGTTGAAATATTGGCCTTGCAATATCATTATAATTATGATTGCAATCCGATATATATACTCTATCTGCAATTAAAACAGAATCTTCTATTTGAACATTTTTTTTCCCTACTATATGTGAAAAATGTCCTATTTGAACATGGTTTCCAATAGAGAGTGTTACCGCATCTGCAACATTGTTATTTCCCATTAGCCATGCGTAATGTGCAATAAATGTTCTACTACCTATTGATATACTTTTAGTTTCTGATAACTGCATTGGCGAAAAAATCGTTGTTTTCATCCCAATATTTGAAAATCTATGTTTATACAAAAACTGCGTAAGTAATCTGTATATAGCTATCTTTACAATATTCATCTTGATTATGACCTATAAATCCTTTTCGCTAGACAAAATTTTGCTTTCATCCTCTATTTTCTTTGTTTTTGGAACTTGTGAAATATGCTCTTTTCTATTAGGCTGATTTTATACAGCATTTTATAAATCCAAATACCGAGAGGCGGTATTTCAAGACATTCAGACATATATACGCCACCGCTATCAACTATTAATTTGTTGATTTTTTCATAATCATCATATTCTTTATTCATGGATGAACATCCCAAATGTACTATTGGGTGTTTCATAAGAACAAACAGTTTTTTACCATTCTTATACAGTTTATGTGCATATAAATCTTCCTCATGATATAAATAGGTTTTCTCATTAAATCCACCCACTTCGTCAAAGACACTTCGTTTCGTCATAATAAAACAGCTAATCAAAACTTCTGCTTCAAAAGCGTCATGCTGAACAGCCTCTTCAACATCATAAAACCATAGAAATTCTTTTTTATTTCTGTAATATAGTCTCCTCGTAATTGGCATTACAGTCAGCATTAATTGTCCATAAGTAGGTCTTTTCCATGCAAAATCTCTGGCATAATCCTTTTCTTTTGTCAATTCCATAGGGCATACTGCCGCCACATTTTTGTGGCAATCCAAAAACTCTATCATATCTGTAATACTTTCTTTAGTTACAATTACATCCGGATTAGAAAAAAGGAAATAATCTATATCCGTGCATATCTTTTTCGCATATGTCGCTCCAAAGTTATTTCCTTTAGCTATTCCATTATTTCCAGTAGTTTGAATCACATGAATATGATCCGCTTCATACTCCTTAAGTTTTTCATATGAATCATCTGGAGAACAGTTATCTACGACAATAATCTCATCTAAAATATTAAATTGACTTACAGCTTTAACAAGATTAATCGTCGATTCACTATCTCTATACATAAGAATAATGATTGCACACTTACTCATTTTTCCGTCTCCCCAATAACAAAAAATTTAAAATTTTTATTTTAGATATCACTTTTGTAGTCAAATAGCTTATTGCTAATATGGCTATTGTTTCTATAATCATTCCCCACCATGTAATATTAAAGCGAACAGCAAGCCACCTTAATACAATATTTAATTGCATTGAAATGATATATATTCCCATAGAATTTTTCCCTATTTCCTGTATTACCCCGTTCTCTTTCAATGGAATAAAGATTCTAACTGATAGTAGAATACATACACTTCCTATGATGCCAATTATCGTTCTATATATATCCCATATAAAAATACCAACAGCTCCCTTTCTTAATAATGACCAATAGCCAATATAAATATATCCGTTTCTTTTGTAAAACATAAAAAGAGCTGTAAAGAGGACAGCCCCAATTAATAATCCCTTTTTATAGTCAAATGTATTTTTTATCTGATTTCCATATTCTTTCATATAATATCCCGATATGAAACATGGAAACATAAATTTATAACATTCTGAATTAAATAAATCAGGAGTAAAAAAGGTTGCTAATAACAAAAGTGTCAAACAAACAATTTGAAGCTTACGATTAACTATTTTAAATACAAGTATTGAACCAATTGAACAATATAATACGGCCCATAGAAACCAATAACTTACAATACAATGATATCCAAATTTTACAATTTTATATAATACCCCCCCCGCATTTACAAAATCTTTTCCATTGATAATAAGATTCCATGATAACAAAGGGATCAATAAACTGCTACATCTTTCAATTAGTATTTTTTTTGTAGTCTTTCTTTTTACTGTTGTGTTGAATAGATAACCGCTGATCATCATAAAAAGAGGCATATGAAAAGAATATATAAATTTAAAAACTATATTGTCAAAAAAACCATCGCTATTTCCATAAGATATTTGAATTGAATGACCTAAAATCATGAATATTATAGCTATACCTTTTGACACATCTAACTCTGGTACATGTATTTTTTTATTTTCTATTTTACACATAATTTATCTTCTAATTATTTTTTTTAGATATGTATTTTTGTCATTTTTGCTCATTCCAATTATTCTGGGAAAAATGCATATTAATGATAAGGAGATCACTGTATACACTATTCCTACGCTTATAGTTTGTAGTACAAGTTGTATCCAAGTTGCACATTGCCATATTTCTTCAAGAAGTAATTTTGTAATTATTCCAATTCCACCTAAAAATATAATGAGTACAATTTGAAACATATTATATTTCAAAAAAGATATACCTATTTTACGTGAGATTATAAATAATGTTGTTTCAACTGAAATAATATTAACCAATAAATAATTAAGAGCTATCCCTATTCCGCCAATCGTCTTCGGCCATATAAAATTGGGAATTTGAAAAAGGAAGACGAAGATAACTGTTAAAGCTTGTCCTAGAATTATAATTCGCGCATTTGTCTTTGTATTCTCTGTTGCATATAGGTATGAGCCTTCGATTTGTCCCCAAGACTGAAAAATCGTATATAGCATTATAAGTACCGTGATTGAAGTCGCTCCAATATACTTATCCCCATAAACAATTTCTATTATATTTTTCACTTCAACACATATAAAAACAACTATAAAGCTGGTAAGTGCAGTCACCAATTTCATCGATTGCAAAAATCGATGTTTTAGCAAATCCAATTTGTTATAAACTATTGCAAACTCTCGTCTCATTAAATCCGCATATGGAGAAAATACATATGTCACAAGAGTATTCAGTTGCCACGCTGCACCAAATTGAGCCTGTTGCACTGCACCAGACCATTTCATTAAAGCCCAGTTCATAAAAATCACAGTAAATTGCGAAAAAATACTTGATCCTATTAATGGTCTACAATATATATAATATTCTTTAGCATACTTTTTGATATTATAACGATATTCTCTTTGCTGATATCTTTTTTTTTGCTCAGTTAACGCAGCATAAAGCATCACAGCGGTTACAAGAGAGGTCACAGATATTTGTGTTATATAGAAAAAGACTAAATTGATATTTCCCAAAAGATAGCCAAAAATCACTGTTGCTGCTATCAATAACCTCATAATGATTTGACTCACTGCAGGAAATCTCGCTATCGCCATCGCATCATAAATCCCAATATTGTCAACAAAAAAACGAGATAGAATAGAAACCTCCAACGCTAGTAATACGACAAATAATGTTTGTCCTTCAAAGCTGCTCTGTAATAAATTTAATGAGAATAAAATAATCACGCCTATATTTAACAATACTGCAATTATACCGTAAAAAAACAAATAAAAAACCAACAGTCCTCTGTCTTCATTCCTTTTTGAAAACTTAGATACCATAGCTCCAGAAACAGACATATTTGCCATATTAACAATGGAGGTAAATACGTTAAGATTATATGAATAATATCCATATTCTTCTACTGATAATGCACGTGGTAATATGATCTGAACTCCCCCGTTTAAGAGTACAATTGCAACAGAGCTTATCAGTTTAATTGCATATCTACTTTTTAAATCATCCTGTTTCATAACTACATTTACGCTTTATTGCTCCTCATCATAGATGCTAGTCTCTTCGACATTTGTCTTGGAAAAAGTGAAGCTGTATAATAACATATTCCTCTAAAGTCATATAATAAATATGGTTTCATCAATTGCCTTACACGCTTGTTTTCACCTTTGGGCAAGATATCCTTAGCCTCAAAATAATCACTATAAAACTGCAGCTTTCTCCTCGCCTTGGGATAATTATTGTCAAAATTCCTATCCATTTTTCTCATGCATTCTAACATCATTGCATATTCCTTCGAAAAATGAGACTGACTTTTCGTTGTTGTCATTTCACTATGAACTCGTCTTTTTACAAATGGTTTACCTTGATAATATGTATTCCAATTATATGCTATCCGTAAAAAAAACTCTGCCTCTTGACAATATTTATAGTTTTCATTACAATAGATTTCCATTTTTTCAATCGCTTTTCTACGAATCATTGTAGAACTCGTACAGAAAAAAAACATATCTATATACTGTGAAAAACTCATTATTTTCTCTTCAAAGTTATTTTCCTTTATACTCAATTTTTTTTGCGGCATTATCATATCATAATAATTAGAAAACACCAAGCCGACATCAGGAAAACGCTCCATAATATTTACCTGTTTTTCTAATTTATCATAATCCCATAAGTCATCACTATCAATAAATGCAATATATTCACCTGTAGTTTTCTCGATAGCCCTATTACGAGCCGCCCCTAATGGTATTGTTTCTTCTCCTCTATAATATTTCAACCTTTTATCAAATTTCTTTGCAATCTTTTCTGTTGCATCTGTTGAGCCGTTATCCCAAAATATTATTTCAAAATCTTGAAACGACTGTTTTTTTAAACATGTCAATGTTTGTCCGAGATATTCTTCTCCATTCAAGCAATTAATTATTATACTTACTTTCTCCATATTCTCCTCTTTTAGAATCCCACTTTTGAATAAGATTATTGTAATCTTGAAAGCTCATAAGATTCTGATCTTTATCACTTATGATTATTTCTTCAACTCCTCCTATTTTTTCAAATGGCCAGAAAATATTGATGTCTGGATCGTTATACATAATTCCCGAATCGCCTTCGCTATAAAACACCTCTGCACATTTATAACTCACAACTGAGTCTTCCAAAACTAAATATCCATGCCCAAAGTACTCTGGAACCAAAATTTCATTTCTATTTTCGGAACTAAGATCAAACCCTCTCCATTGTCCAAAAGTTTCAGATTTCGGACGCAAATCCACTATAACATCATATATATGACCGCTTACGCATCGTACAAGCTTGGCTTGCTGTCTTCCCAATTGAAAATGTATTGCTCTTATAACCCCTTTCTTTGAAATTGTATAGAAAACTTCCTTCAATTCATGAGTAATCCCATGTTTATAAAAGACTTCTATATTGAAGTCTTTTATAAATCCACCTCTTTCATCAGTGGAATAGAATGGCCTGATCAAATATGCCCCCTGTAAATCTAATTTTTTAAAATTAAATCTCTCTATCATTGTTCTCCCATCTCTTGTATGTCATTAAACTCCGTTTTTCTTAGCCATTCAATTGTCCATTTGATTCCTTCTTCAAAGTCAATACTAGGCTTAAATCCCGTATCATGCATTAATTTCTGTCCATCATATGCTTCTGGTGGAAGCGGTTTACCATTAAATGGGATATCACCTAAATATAACTTAATATCTGGATCAATCATATCTCTTATTATTTTGATATATTCCTTTAATTTTCGTTCCTTATTACTTCCAAGATAGTATGCGGTATTTTTATTTCCATACTTAGCTGCAAATTGTAGTGCCCTCGCAGTATCAGTAACATACATGAAATCATATATCTGTTCACCTGCTGTGAATGATGCTCTTTTCCCACTGAGCATCAATCGACTTGCCATCATTACAAAATTATTTGTTGTACTCCCCGCCGCAAATGTATTTGATAAGTAACACCATATATGGTCTATTCCTAACCTAGTACATTCTGTTTTAGTCATAAAATGAGCAGTAAGTTTTGCTATACCATAAAAACTAACAGAATTTGGTATTGCCCCGTCCTCTGCATGGTAGTTCAGTACATCCTTTTCTGCTAATGTCCCTGCACCAATGAAACGCTTTATTCCCATCTTCGAAATAGCATCAATCGTATGGAGAGCATAAGTGACATTTCTCATCTGCATCTCATAATCTCCCCGCTCATCTCCGAATGATCCAAGCCACGCCAAATGAAAACAAGCATCTATATTTCTATCTTCAATAATTTCAGGAAGATTATGTATATCGCCCATATCACAATATACAATTGAAACATTTGGCAAATCTTTTATACGAGTAATACTAGAATTTTCACATCTTACAACAGCTATAACCTGAATCCCTTCACGGATAAGTTCTTTTAATAGTTCTGAACCTATAAAACCATTGGCTCCTGTAACGATTACTTTTTTCAAAAATGTTTTCCTCCTAATATAGAGAATACTTAATAAGCTCTTTTGCAGTATCCGAACTTTTTATATCTCCTGCCGTCAATTAATGTTCAATTCCATATTTTCCATAATGCATTCCCTGATGCCCACTTTTTCTCAAGGCTCTGTTTTTCTCGCAAAGTATCCATACATTGCCAGAATCCTTTATGTACATAACCAATAAGTTGTTTCTCAGATACCAACTTATTAATAGGTGCTTGCTCAAATACAGTTGCATCCCCTTCAATATAGTTAAATATCATAGGCTCGAAAACCATAAATCCTATATTAATCAAGTCTCCGTCAAAATCTGATTTCTCTCTAAATGCTTTTATTATTCCATTATCGTCCGCTTCAATAACCCCTTTATTCTGTGCATAACTGTACATAGAGATCGTACCAATTTTTCCATGCTTCCTATGAAAGTTTAACAGTTTAGATATTTCGATATTTCCTACCGCGTCACCATAAGTCAGCATAAATGTCTCATTACCAATAAATTCTTGTACCCTTTTTATACGTCCCCCGGTCATAGTTTCAAGTCCAGTATCAACAATTGTGACCATCCAAGGCTCAATATGCTTGTTGTGCACAATCATATCATTATTACCTTTTCTAAAATCAAATGTAATATCAGAAGTATGCAGAAAATAATCGGCAAACCACTCCTTTATCATATGCTGCTTATATCCTGCACATACAATAAACTCATTAAAGCCTTGCTGGGCATACCCTTTCATAATATGCCATAATATCGGCATCCCACCTATTTCTATCATAGGCTTAGGTTTTGAAACAGATTCCTCAGAAATACGCGTACCGTATCCACCTGCAAGGATAACCACTTTCATATGGTCGTAATTCCCCTTTCATCATTCTTTCGTACTCTATACCTAAAAATATAGCGTATCTTTTTGGGCCTGTGAATTATAAAACCAAAATCATCCGGTATCATCAGAATCGACAATATGAAAAATAGACGATACCCCTCAAGCGTCAAATGTAAGATACCGGCACAAAGTAAATAGCTGATAATTATAGAATCATTAATTCTTGATGATGCTTTATTAAATATCCTAGACATCATATACCAATAAATAAGTGAAAATACTATTCCATAGTATAAAATCATCAGTATATATGAATTGTGTGGTCCATTATTAGTTGCGAATGGGCTTTGAATAAGTTCACTATATTGAAGCCATGATATTGACGGAAAGCCAGTAAAAACAGGTCTGTACTTTGAAATCACTTGAAGTGCATATACTACTGTCATGAACCTCATTTGGTTTGAATCATCGAAGTACCCCTGATGTGTTGCATTAACCTTAAAAATATTTGTAAGAATTAACGTCCATAGTATGGCAAGTATAGTTACTGATATTGCAAATATAAGTATTAAAACAAAGTAATTATTTAACTGAATCAACTTCAGATATTTTTTTATTTTCTTATGAAAGAAATATATAAGGCAAAAAAATACTATATAAAATGTATACATTCTTGCTGGAAAAACAGCTATGGAAATTAAAGTAAAAACTAAAGTTGTGAAAAAGTGTTTTGTTTTTACACCAAAATTAAAAATAAAAATGAGCATAAATGTAAAATCTACATAATGCATATCAAATGGATACAAATACAAAACTCTTCTCTGTTCCCAATTTCCAAGTGAAACAACAATAAATCGTATTATTTCATACATTCCCCATATCCAAATTGTATAAAATAATAAATTGACAATAACTTTTACAGAAATCGATAATTTATTTACAGTTTTTGCTTCTCTATTCAACTGAATCTGTCGAAAAGCTATAAGCATACATGAAGATACAAGAGGAAGCTTCCATCTTTCATTTCCTGAAAAAGCATTTTCTGTAATGCTTAACATCACGATCAAAGATATTATTAACAATATCTCTAAACGAATTTCTTTATTAGTTCTAAAACCTACAACTAATATCGAAGTTATTGAGAAGATCAAAATTATAATTCCAGTCGAATAGAACATCGGAGTTATTATAAATAAAATCGACAATCCTATAGCAATCCACCAATATTCATTTTGAGACACACATTTATTGTAATTCATTTATCTTAATCTCTTTTTTAGTGTACAATTTTTGATATATTTCAATATTTTTGTCTATGTTGTATCCGCTATTGTCCAACTTATTCATAAGTTTATTTCTATCCATTTTTTTTATCTGATGCATTTTTAACAACCACTCTCTTTTATTTTTTAATTCTACAAAATCAACAAGTCCTGTTATATTGCATTCTTTATCTACATTTGTGCTTACCACACAATGTAAATTAAGAGCCTGAGCTTCAATTAACGTTAGCGGGATTCCCTCATAGTAAGATGGAAGCAAAAAACAAGTCGCATTTGCAATTATTCGTTCTGGATCACTTACAGAACCACAAAACTCAACACTATTCGAAATGCCAAGCTTATTTGCCAAAATTTCTATTTCTCCTCTTGTTGGACCATCACCAATAAGTATCAGTATTGAACTACTTTCCTTTTCGTGAAATTCTCTAAATAACTCTAGTAAATACTTGTGGTTTTTTACCGGCATAAACTTTGCTACACAGGCAAAAACAAATTTTTCATTATACTTCTTCTTATCCTTAACCTCATAAAAGCGTTTTAAATTGATCGCATTTGCTACAACCTTAAACTCATTTCTGAACATCCATATCCCGGCTTTTTTTGAGCAGGAAATCCTATCTATATTCATTCGAGATATTATTTCTCTGTTGACATAATGGATGGGTTTCATTATTGGTAGTCTCGTTCTTGTACTATGACTATGTACAATCACTTTTCTATTCAGTTTTTTTAATATCAATAATGGACTGATATAAAACAATGCATTTGCATGGATTTCTATAATTTTATATTCTTCATGATGTTCTAAAAATTGTTTCGTCTGAATATAATTTAGGATGGCATGAGTAGGAAAATAAGATACATAGAACACTCTGCCTCCTAATTTTTTTATTTCATCCAAATAAAAAGATTTCTGCCCTTTATCTCTAAGCAAAAAATCAAACTGTATACCCAAATCCACTACTGTACGGTAAACATTCATAATATATGTCTCCGCACCACCATCGGACATGCCATTGATTATGTGGAGCACTCTTTTTTCACACATATTTTCCAAATTTGTCCCCTAATGCTTTAGCACTAAATCCTATTTTTTATTAGAATCATCAAAAAGATTTATTAATCTCCGCCTTATATGTTGACAGACATCTCTTTAATCTTTAAATTGATTCTCCTATGCTATAGTCTCATATAGTCTGGTCATCTTTTTATTGACGGCAGATGTATCAAAACGATTAATTCGCCTTTGATTGGCTTCACGCATACCTGACGTATCTGAACATACGATTTGTTCCATTGCTTTAGTAAACTGTTCTGGTTTATCACAGTCTACCAAATATCCGTTCACACCATCAGCTATTAAATCCACATTCCCTCGAATCCTGCTTGCTACTATCGGTAATCCAACAGCCATTGCCTCCATAAGTGCAACAGGAAGTCCTTCTTGTCTTGAAGGAAATACAAACGCGTCTACGACATGGAGCAGTTCTTTTACATCAGATCTATAGCCGACAAATCTAACACAATTATCGACTCCCAACTCCTTCACAAGTCTTTTCAAGCGTTTTTCCTCTTCGCCAAAACCGACAATAAGGTATTTGATGTTATGGTCTTGAAGTAACGCCATAGCTTTTATTACTACCTCATGATTCTTCCGAAGACTTACTTGTCCTGTAGACATGAATACGAAGTCTGAATCTTGATAGCTTAATTCTGCTCTCTTACTGGCTCTATCTACTGCTAAATTCTTTATCTCATCAATATGTACACCAATCCCCGGGACATAGACTGTTTTCTTTGCTCCAAGTGTTTTCCCAATTTTATAGTCCTCTTGATTAATCGTTATCAGCAAATCCGTATATCCAGCGCAGAATTTCTCTATCGGATAGTAAAGCAACCACGCTTTCCGGCTCGCCCCACTAAAAAAATGAAAGCCGTGTGCAGTGTAAATCACCTTAGTTCCGCGTTTCCTTGCCTCCTTAGCTGCCAGTCTTGCTACAACCCCACCAATAGGACTGTGACAATGAATCATATTATAGTTGCCAGTATCTATGAGTGCCTTAACAATTCGGTAGGAATTAATGATATTTGAGATATCTTTCACATCCCGGGGAATTGGCACATGGAATGGGGTTATACCATGATCAGCCAATTCCTGCTTATATTCATCTACACGTTCTTGACTCGTAATTGATCCAAATTCAAAATTTGCAGCTACGTCTACTTTATAGCCAAGCGAAAGCAGAATATTAATATTATCTGTATTGAAAAGGTCAATTATCGATGCAACCGAAGCAATCATTAATATTTTTTTTTCGCTAATATCTTTGTTAATCTCATTAGAATTAGGCAGAATATTGACTCCATTATTTATATTTGATGCTGTATCAATTCTTTCCGTACGTCTTATAGATTCAGCAATATCTGTTATTTGATAATTTAACCCTTCATATCGGCTCAACTTTTGATCATATACAAAATTTCCGAAGGCTTTATCAATCAGACAAGATATCCGCCCCGGAATATGTTGTGCTACAATAACAGCAATGTTAAGAATTTTAATGTTTTTCATTCTATTCCCTGTAACATCTGATATCATCTTCGCCATTTGAGCTGTTTTTATATATTCAAAATTCTGTGGAAAATATATTCCACTTTCACCTGAGAGCGTTAGCAATGATACAAATTCACATAAGTTTTCAATATAAAGCATTGATCGACTGTTAGCCACATCTGGAAAAAAATAAAATTTTTTAGCCAGTTTTGCCAATGTCTGGTAATTGCCCTTAGCTCCGCATCCGTATATCATAGGCGGTCTTAAGATCGCAACATGGAAAATATCTGTTTGTAGTTCCCGAACTCCCACATCTGCTCTCCATTTGCTATCCCCATAAACGTTCATCGGCGCTGGAATTGTATGCTCATCAATAACCTTCTCTTTTCCATACGGAGCAGAATCCCCGTATATAATCATACTACTCATAAGTATAAATTGCTTTACACCACTATCTTTCGCTTTTCGCGCCGTCTCAATAGCAAGATCAGTATTGACAGCATAATACTTCGCTTTTGTTTCTTCAGAAACCTTTCCTAAATCAGTATGTGCTATTCCTGCCACATGAAAAACACAGTCGTAAGGACTGAAATCTGCTTTTCTCCAAGAGCCATCCATCATATCTATGGTATCAACGGCTATATTAGGGTAATGTTCAATTGTGTAACGCCTAAAGCTTTCACCTATATATGAACCAGCCCCAGTAATAAGAACACGAATTTCTCTGTTTTTTTCAATGTCAAAGTGTTTCAAATGACCATAATCTTCAAATCCAGTCTCACCTGCACTTGGAATTGAAATACTTGTAATCTTCTTTGTCTGACATACATTACTGGAAACCTGCAGCGCTCCTGTCCCTCCTTCAACCACTCCATCATGTTTTAACACAGTGCCGACTGTGCCAATGAAGCAACGGATGTCCTGCTCAAACGCTCTTATCCCACCTAACCTGAGAATTTTAACATATTCTCCATCTATTTTGGCCTTTTCAGAAATCAGCAACTCATCGCGTCCCTGTATCTGTGCCAGACCTGTTAATCCTGGATATATAGAATTTGCTCCATATTTTTGCCTCTCTGCCACCAAATCATCTTGGTTCCAGAGAGCCGGTCGTGGACCGATGATGGACATTTTCCCTCTAAAGATATCCCAAATCTGTGGTAATTCATCTAATGAAGTTTTTCTAAGAAATTTGCCAACTTTAGTTATATATTGCTCGGGGTTCTCCAACTGATGTGTAGGAATATCATGTGGAGCACTCCTCTTCATTGTCCGATATTTATGGAGCATAAAAAAATGACCATCTTTTCCTACTCTTTTCTGTGTGAAGAATATTGATCCTGGATCATCAACCCATACAATAATCGCTATCACAGCCATAAGTGGAAATAAAACGACGAGTCCCACAAAAGCCAGAACTTTATCCAATGTTGGCTTAATAAATTTCTCATAAGATGTGGAGACTATCGACTCGTTTTTTAAATATTTATTATTTTCGTCAATACTTTCATTTTCAGCATGCTTCTTCGCCACATTCCTACTAGCTGCATAAAGCCCAAGCATCCCTACATAAAACAATAAAAGATTTCTCGTGTTTTTTTTCAAGTTTTCTTTATCTCCCAAAAAGCTATATATCGGAATAGTTTGCATTAGTTTTCCCAAATAGACTTCTAAATTTTCATCAAAATGTCCCTATTGCCGTCTCATGGCAATATATGTTCCATCTAGGATACTTCTGTATTAAATTAATCCACCAACTTTTCCTTCTCAATCAAAACAAGACCTCACAATCTCAACAACCCGATCCTGTTCCTCCCCCGTCATCTTAATATCCGACGGCAGGCAAAGTCCCCTGTCAAAATTGTCCTTCGCCACATCGCACCTGACCCAGAACCCCTCCTGATCAAACTCCGCATACTCCCTCTTAGACCCATCCAGCGTGATCTGATCATAGTTCCTAAAAACCGGCTGCAAGCTCATCGGTTTATACACCGGACAGCTCTCCACGTTAAACGCCTCCAACGCGTCATAGATCTCCATCGGGGAAGCGGTCCCGTGCTGATTTGTGTAGGTATACTCCCGCTCCGACCTGGTTTCCTGAAACAAAATATTGCTCTCGCAGGTCATGCAAGACATCCAATAGTTCGGTTCTGTCCCTTCGCCTACCGGGTTCATATACATGGTATCCCCGTCCAGCTTCTCCAGATATCTTTCATAAATCATCCGTTTCTTTGCGATATGCTCATCCAGATGCTGAAACTGCCCCAGAATCAGGCCGGCAACGATGTCGCTCATCCGGCACTCTTCCCCCAACTCCTCATACTGTCGCCATGGCGCCGCAGCTCTGGAATGGGATGCCCGGCTTCTTGCTTTTTTCGAACTGTAATCATCATCCGTAAGGAACATTCCGCCTACGGAACCTGTGATGATCTTGTCACTGCCAAAGCTTAGGATGCCGTAATCGCCAAAAGAGCCGGTCTGCTTTCCGTGAACCTTTGCGCCCAGAGACTCTGATGCATCCTCAATGAGGAGCGCTCCGTGATCTCTGCAGATTTCCCTGATCTTCATGATCTGCCCTGGAAATCCGTATGCGTGGTTCATCATCACAAGTTTCACATCGGGATAACGCTGAAACGCGATCTCCAGCACTTCCGGGTCCATTGACCAGTCCTCGTCCGAAACATCCACAAACACAGGTTCCCCGCCCTCGCTGACGATAGAATCCGCCATTGTGGACGATGCAAAATCCGAACAGAACACGCGCTTTCCCTGCAATGCCCCCACTGTTCCAAGACCGCCGGAAATCGGAACTGCCGCGGCACTTCCGTAGAGCCGTTCTGCGGCCAGCTTCACCGCCATGTGCATTGCCGCGGTGCCGGAATTGAATGCCACCGCATGTTTTACGCCGATGTATTCCGCCGCTTCTTTTTCCAACCTGGCTATGTTCCTGCCAGTAAACCCTTCGTCAAATGCCTGGTTTATGAACGTTTTTTCATCGCTGTGCATGGTAGGCGATGCAAGCCTTACCCGCCTTTCAAATGTTCCTTTGTTCTGAAAAATACCTTTGAACCTTGGTTGTTCTCTGATGCACCTTGCTGCAATGTCTGTCATATTCGCTCCTTTTCGCATATATGCAAGCAAGGAACTGTATGGAAATATCTTGTCTATTTCTCCGACTGTTCAGGTCAAAAAGCCTCGATGCAGCCCGCTGCGCCTGCGTTTTTTTGACCTGTACACGCGAAAAAATATCCCGCGCAATCTGCACAAGTTATTTCCTGCAGTTCCTAACAATGAGTATATTCTATAGAATGCAATAAGGGGTTGCCGGAAAATTCCCGCCCCCCCCCTTGCATGATAGGATCTTATTCGTCTGATCTTTTCTGATCTGATGCTTCCCCTTTTGGACATAGCTTCGCCATCCGTGCCATAAGCTTCCCTTTCCTCATTCATACAAAACCTTCTGCTTTTTGGGCAGGCTTCGCCACCCGCAGGTTTGATGAATCCTTTCCGGAATCTCATCCCACGCTCCGATTACGCGCTATGACCAGAATCAGGGGTGGGGTAACGTATACAGCGACTACCCGTCCGTCATCATCTTTTCAAATCAAAGCATTCTAAACTAACGCATGATTTTTCTCCTTTATTCTACTGACTCATGATGAATCCATGGATGTCTGATCACATGATCTCCGCTCCGAAGGAACCTGTATGAAACAGCGCCCGAAAGGGTCCTCTTATCTTTGCTTCTTCGCCCCCATCATCATATTCCGGAGATTTTCCAGATTCACTTCTGTCCCGTCATGCAGGACCATGGGCGCATCGCTGTCATCGGGGAACCAGTACCGTTTCGGCTTGACTTCAAATCCTGCCCTTACGGCACGTCCGTTGATCTTGATGTCCAGATACGCTTTCCGGTCATGGGCGTTTACCCTGGCGATGCGGTTCTGGTATTCCTTCAGCGGCCCTTTCATGACAACATATTTCCCGCCTTCCCGGTATCCGTAGGACATCCGCAGAACGCCTTCCGTGGGAATCCTGAGCGCTGCCGCTGATTCTTCCCCATTGCTGTTTTTGCATATCCCGGCTTTTCGCGTATCCTCTCTGCATGTACCGTCTTTGACCTCTGCATCCCCGCCCGCTTCCTGACCCGTGTCCTCATTTCCGCAGGCCAGAAGAAAATCTAAAAACGCTTTCTCATCTTCTTTCAGATCCATCCGGATATATTGGTATTCGTTTGCCTCATCCGCTTGCTCAGCGGCATCGCCGCCGGAAATCTTTTTTTCACTGATACGCAGCTCCTTGATGAAGGACGATACGTCCCTCCGGTGCTCTCCTATAAAATGGTGGAGTTCCTCCGGTTCCATATCGGAACGGATAAACAGATATCCGGGGAAAAGCGCCCTGATCTCCGTTGCTTTTCTGTCATGCCTCCACAGCTCGATGCAGGGATAAAACACCGTGCCCCTTCCTTCCGGAAGTTTTTTCTTAAGTACCGTTGTGACTTCCCATTGCTTTAATGTCTGCGTGTAGAGGACACAGTAATGGGAGGAATGGTGCTTGTCATTTTGCTTCATTGATCATCGTCCTAAATCATGGATTTTGCTCTTTGTCTGCCGAGGCAGCTTACGTTTTGAATCGCAGATTATAACCATCTGCGAGAAATCCTTCAAAAGCCCGTGAAAACAGGATTCATGAAAAACAGACCGACTTATCAAACCACCTTATCACTTTAAAAATCACCTTATCTCTTCTAGCTATACGACTTTGAAGAGCTGAAACAAAATGCTTTCTGTATGTATTAGGGTTTCTTATTTTCGGGGCATCAATTCTGCAAGCTTGTCCATATTTTTCTGCTTTGTTTCCTTCGTAGGATGCACATAGCGATCCATTGTGAGCCTTACGCTGGAATGCCCCAGGATTTCGCTTAACGATTTTACATCAAAGCCAAGCTCAATACATCTTGTGGCGAAGGTATGGCGAAGCGCATGAAAATTGGCATCCGCAATCCCAACCGCGTCAATGACTGCCTTGAAATGGCTCTCCATAATGCGTGGTTCGATGAACATTTTCTTGTGTCTTGTCAGAAAATATGTGCCGTTCGGCCCCTTCATTTCTGACAGCAGATTGTACAGATTTGGAGGCAGCGGTATCCTTCGCAGGGAGCTGCCGCTCTTCGGCATTGTAGTGATCACCTCTGTCTTGTGGTCCGGATGGTCCGGGGTCTGGATTCTCAGCATGGTAGCGTGAATGTACAGCTCCCCTTCCTCAAGCAGGACATCCTCCCAGTGGAGCGCGCAGAGCTCGCCGAGGCGGATGCCGGTATAGAGGCAGAGCATGATCCCCAGGAGATCATTGTTAAAATCCATATTTTCATGGAGGTAATCTTCAATCATTTTCTGCTCGGTTCTGCTGAATACGCGGATTGGTTTGCCCTGATTTTTTATAAAAATCCCGTTCAGGTTGGCCACCGGGGCCTGCCTGTAGTCGCGGGCATACTCTACGACCGTCTTAAGCACGGATACAACGCTCCTTGCTGTGTTGGCGGACAGTCCTCTGCCGTTTTTGCCGCCTGACGCACAAAGCCGGGACGCAAAGGCATCTACATCATCTCTCGTGATATCCGTGACAAGCCGGTTCCCGTAAATCGGAAGCAGA
Source organism: Schaedlerella arabinosiphila (assembly GCF_003885045.1). Lineage (GTDB taxonomy): Bacteria > Bacillota > Clostridia > Lachnospirales > Lachnospiraceae > Schaedlerella > Schaedlerella arabinosiphila. The sequence continues at coordinate 3,203,442 of NZ_RHJS01000002.1, forward strand.
TGGATGTTTAGATTGTTGCGGTACCTGCATATGGTACTTTGCTTGAGTAAGAACTCTTTTTCCTTCATCCATTCGGATGCCACGTTGGAAAATAAAAGCTCCTCCGCGCCGCCTGATTCCTTTTTCACTGCATTTTCATATGCTTTGGCCGCCCTCTGTTTTTTTCTCAGTACGTCGTCGTAGCTGCTGCCGGAAATATATCCATATCTGATTCTGCCGTTCACTCGCTCCTTGATGTATTTCCCTTCCCATTTGCCGTTTTTGCGCTGATAGATATTCTCGCCTTGTCTGGCCATAATGCTCCTCCTTTTGTCATTGTAAATTCATGATTATGATTTCTGTATATTGAAATTGGAAAGCATCCGGATCAGCAAACGAAAGAGCCTGTCGGCGTTGCTGTTCACGCGGTGCCGTGCATTTTCTGCACGGCATCCGGCCAATTCAGTGATGGAGCGGGTATCCAGCCCCCGTCGCCAGACGGTCTCTCAATGGGCTGGATGCCGTTACTGTGAGCACCCGGCCAGGGCGTGAACAGTAACCTGTCGGCAGCGATAGGATGCCGGCAGGGAAAAAATGGGTGTTGACAAATCTACCTGTTAGGTGTATTGTAACAGATGTCGAGATATGCTATAAAGTTTTTTCGCAGATGGTTATAATCTGCGAGAATTGTATCGTGTGATTGTACTCTCTCAAGATTTCAATTCACAATAAAACAGCGTTTTCAAGTTAGACATGAAATCTGATTGACATAAGTATATGACACCGTTATAATGTAGTTTTTTTAATAGCTGTATGAAAGGGTTCTGTTGATTGCAGAGCCCTTTCTCATTTAGGGGGGAGGCGGCGGCTCAGTAACGCTTTGAAAGGCTCATTGAGGATATGAAGCAGGCTCAGGGCATAACAGAAGCCTAAAACTATTGAAATTTGTTTTGCATTTCTATATAATAAAAGCATACAATCAAAGTGTTTTGCATGTAGAAAGTTGGTGTTTATTTGAATAAAAGGGAACTTGCAAAAAAAGTAATTTTAAATAAAGGTGGCATAGCAAAAACATCGGACTTTGTTTTAGACGGAATTAAAAAATATGAAGTAGCCACACTGTGTAAAGAAGGCGTAATAGAAAGAATCCGCCGTGGCTTTTATCAACTTCCTCAAAATGCCATCGTGACAGATGAACGAATATTAAAAGAAATTCTTCCAGGAGGAATCATCTGCGTAGAATCTGCTCTATTTCATTATGGGTATAGCGATTTTTCTCCTCGTAAATGGTCGGTTGCAGTACCACGGACAGCTTCAAGAACAGTAAAACGGGTACAAGAAATACCCTTGAAACCATACTTTATCCAAAAGAATTTTTTGAATCTGGGTAAGACAATAGATAATTTTAATGGCATTTTTCTGGCCGTTTATGACCGTGAGCGGACGCTTTGTGATTGCTTCAAGTATCGCACGAAATTAGACAATGAAATTTTCAATAAAGCGGTCAATGCCTATGCCATTGATAATAATAAGAACCTTGTAAATCTTTCCAGATATGCAAAAGAAATGAAACTTTATACAAAAGTTATGAATGTAATGGAGGTGCTTTTGAATGGCTGATATAGCTGCGTCTGTGCTTGCAAGATTGAAAAACAAAGCCGCTGAAAGCGGCAGAACTTATCAGCTCTGTCTGCAACTTTTCTGCCAGGAAGAGTTCTTACGTCGTTTGGAGAAATCCAAATACGCTGATAATCTCATTCTCAAAGGCGGTCTGTTTATTTATTCTGTTACCAATTTCGACAGCCGTGTCACAGTGGATGTTGATTTCCTTCTTCGGAAAGTACCAAATACGCCCAAAGAATTAAAACCTGTATTGGAAGAAATCATCGGAACATCTACAGGAAATGATTTTATTAGCTTTGAAATCAAAGAAATTGCGCCGATTGCTGTTGCAAAAAAGTATACTGGTATCGGGGTTTCTCTTGTGGCGAGAATTAAAAATACCAGAACACCATTCAGTATTGATTTTGGTGTTGGCGATGTCATTGTACCAAAACAGGAAAAACGAAAAATCCCCACGCAGCTTGATGATTTTCCTTCCCCTACAGTGAACACTTATTCACTTGAAACAACAATTGCAGAAAAGATAGACGCAATACTCAGCCTAATGGAGTTCTCCAGTAGAATGAAAGACTATTATGACATTTACTACCTTGCAAATAGATTTGATTTTGACGGCGCGACACTTACCAAGGCTCTAGAAAAGACCTTTAAAAACCGGGGGCATGCCTTTACTGTTGGACAATTTGAACAGGTAATAGAATTTGGAAGTGACGAAGCAATGCAGAAAAAATGGAAAGCATTCTGCCGAAAAATTGATACAGATACAGAGGAATATGGAATTGTTTTGAGAAAGATAAACAGTTTCCTCGCCAAGCCGTTTATAGCGGCTGTTACCGATAATGACCTAACTGATCGTTGGATTTCCTCGGTAAATGAATGGCGAAAAAAAGGAGTTTCATATGGCTAAAATAATGGAAAATAATAAAATGAGACCCACATACTTGACATTTCCGCAAGAACATAGGTCTACATATTTTTTTACAGTATTCCTTTTATAGCCGCTATTCCACCCCCCGCAGCATCCGATCCAGCTTCTCCCGCTTCTCTTTCGTCACCCCGCGCCCGGTAAACGGCGCCCAAGTCAGCTCCTCCAGAGTACACAGTTCCTTCTCAAACGGAATCCTGTCGAAATAATACTCCTGCTCCAGAATCGCCAGGGTCTTCGGATTTTCATTCAGTTCCTCCCAGGTAGAATCCAGGCTGTAGGTCTTCCGGTACGGTGTGGTTGGCTCATAGCAGAACGCATAGCTCCCCGCCCCTGCAAGAAACACCACATGCTTCCCGTCCTGCCGGATTGCATCCTCTCCGGCTTTTCCGCAGGCCGCACCCCCAGCCTGCTGCCGGATCACCTCCGCCTCAGCATCCGGCAGCACGATCTCAGCCTCGGTATCAAAGGGCACCGTGAACCGGAATTTCAGCATCTTCCCGTCGATCTCCCACGCCGACTCAATGCGTCCCGAAGCGGCACGCAGCCGAACCTCAGATTTTCCGATCCGGTAGTTGGGCATGGGTGCGATCCGGAATTTCTTAAATCCCGGATATTCCTCGCATGGATTGATCCCGGCCATATTCCGGAACATCCATTCCACGATGGAACCGTAGGAATAGTGGTTCAGGGAGTTCATTTCCGTGCCGCTGATCTTGCCGTTTGGCTCCACGGAGTTCCACCGCTCCCAGATCGTAGTTGCGCCCATCAGCACTTCATAGAGCCATCCCGGGTAGCCCTTCTCCTGGAGCAGATGGTAGGCCAGGTCGTTCATCCCGTTCTCGGAGAGCATCCGGCACAGGTAAGGCGTTCCCACAAAGCCCGTATCCAGGTGGTAGAAGTTCTTTTTCAGCCGGTTTAAGAGCCCTCTGCACACCTTTTCATAGGCAAACTCCGGGGTCAGGCCCATGTACAGCGCCACCACATAGGCCGTCGTGGTATCCACCGCCAGTTTTCCGGAGGGTGTGAAATATTCCTTTACAAAGGCGTCGCAGATCTCCTGCGCCAGTGTTTCGTAGCTCTTGGCATCCCCGTCTTTCCCCAGGATCTTTGCCGTCTTTGCCACGATATTTGCCGAGTAATAGTAGTAGGCGGATGCGATCATATCCGGGTCTGTCGCCCCGTAGACCCCGCCGGGATAATTGCCGTCCAGAGCCAGCCAGTCCGCGTAATGGGTTCCGGTCTGCCACAGACGTTTCGCGCCGTCTGAGTCGTCCTCCCGTTTCATATAATCCACCCACGCCTTCATGCTGCCGTACTGGCGGCGCAGGATATTTTTATCGCCGTAATGCAGATACACGTTCCAGGGAATGATGGTGGCGGCGTCTGCCCAGGCCGTGGAGGCGTCCCCGGGGTAATTGGCAACTGGCACCACGTCGGGCACGCTGCCGTCCAGCTTCATCTGTTCCCCGTACAGATCCCGCCCGTACTTGGTATAAAATGCGCAGGTATCCATAAAGTAGCTGGCCGTTCCGGAGAAAATCTGGGCGTCCCCGGTCCATCCATACCGCTCGTCACGCTGCGGGCAGTCCGTAGGCACATCCACAAAATTCCCCTTCATGCCCCATTTGGCGTTCAGAACCAGACGGTTCACCAGCGGGTCGGAGGTGGTGATCTCTCCCAGCTCTTCCATGTCCGAGTGAATCACAAGCCCCCGGAAATCTTCCGGATCTGGTTCTCCCTCCCAGCCTTCCACCTTCACGAACCGGAATCCGTAGAAGGTAAAATGCTGCCGCACCTCCCGCTCCATTCCGTCCGATATATAGGTAAATTCCGCCTTTGCGGTGCGCAGGTTTTCATTGTAAAAATTCCCGTCCTGAAGGATTTCCCCGAACTGAAAATGCAGCCTCGTCCCGGCAGGAGCTTTGCAGTGAAACGCAAGCCAGCCCACCATGTTCTGCCCCAGATCCAGAACCGTTTCCCCGGCAGGCGTATGGATCACCTCCACCGGTTTCAGCCGCTCGTGGATCATAATAGCCGGGGAAAGCCTTGGGGAAAGGCGGTCATACCCCAGGTCGATGAGCTCGGTGCCGAAGGTTTCGCTCACATCCAATGACGCGTCGTAGACCTCCCCCGAATAAATGCCGCTTTCTACAATCCGGCTTTTTCTTGACTTCCAGCTCTCATCGGTGCCGAATACTTCCTTGGTGCCATCCGCATACCAGACATGGATCTCCGCCAGGGCCGCCAAACGGCTGCCGTAATTTTCGGACTTCACGCGCATCCCGTAGATGCCCTTGTACCAGCCGTCGCCCAGCACCAGCTCCACCCGGTTCTTTCCGGTTTCCAACTGAAGCTCCCAGGTCTGGTACTGCATCCAGCTGTCATAATCGCAGAATCCCGGAAGAAGGCACTCCTCCCCCTGCTTCTCCCCGTTTACATAAAATTCATAAAGCCCCAGTCCGGTCACATAGGCTCTGGCCCGGACTGCCGGCTTTGGAATCTGGATCTCCTGCCAGACCGCCGCCTGAACCTGCTTTTCCAGCTTGGGGGTGATCCACTTCGCCTGCCAGGTGCCGGCCTGCACGTCCTGACCGCAGTCCGCCGATTCCTGCCCTGCGCTTCCCTGCGCTGACAGACAGGAATCCGTCTCTCCCGGTCTGCAGACACCGCCCTGCCAGGTCACCGTTTTTGCCGTCTCAAACCACTGCGCTTCACTCCACGCACTATCCCCCGTCTCATCCTTCACCCAGACCTTCCAGTAATATCTGGTCATGGGTTTCATTGTAACAGGCAGTTCGAATCCGGTGCTGACAATATCGCCCCTCTCCCCGCTGTCATAGAGGATTTCCGAAAAATCCTCCTTCAGCGAGACCAGTACCCGCGCGGATGTCTGGCGCTTTCCGGCGGCCTCTGTCACCACATAGGAAATGGTGGGATTTGCCAGGTCATAACCCAGCGGATTTACCAAATGGTTGATTTTTAAATATTCGATGTTCATAGTCAATTCCTTCCTCTAAATTTGTAACCAATTTGCGCAGCAAATTGATTGCCCGCCATCTGCGAAGCAGATTTTAAATACGGGCACTATTCTCCTGTCCGGCGGGGACTGCCGGACGTCCTGCGCCCCACGGTCACCGCGAAGCCTCCGCCCTCCGGCACGTTTTCCATTTCAAAAATGCCTTCCTCAAAATACAGCAGCAGGCATCTGGCGTAGGTGTTCACGATTCCCATGCCGCCGATCTCCATCTCCGCCGGCTTGGCCCTCTCCAGGATATCCTTCTGCGCTTCCTTTAACCGCTCCTGCAGTTCCAGAAGCTTTTTTTCGGGTACACCGCAGCCATTGTCCTGCACCCGGATGGTCCAGCCGTCCTTTTGCACCCTTCCGGTCACGGAAATGCGCCTGCCCCGTTCCATGTTCTGAAAGCCGTGCTTCACGCTGTTTTCCACAAGCTGCTGGAGGGTCATCTTTGGAATCACCTGCTGCCGGATCTTTTGATCCACGTCAATGTGCACCTCCAGGGAGTTTTCATGGCGTGCCTTGAGCAGGTAAAAATAGCTGTCCAGGTATTCCAGCTCTTTCTCCACGGAAGCGTAACGCTCCTTGTTGTTGGTGGAATAGCGCAGCATCGTTCCCAGGGAGCCGCACATCTCGCAGATGGCCTCGTCGTTGTCCAGGATCGCGCGGGACGAAATCGTGTTGAGCACGTTGTAGATAAAATGCGGGTTCACCTGGGCCTGCAGCGTGTCGAACTGGGCCTGAAGCTGCAGCTTCGCCGCCTGCTTCTCGTTCTGCAGCGCCTCGTCCAGCCGCGCCATCATGGCCTGGTAGGCGCGGATCAGCTCCTGAAATTCGTCCAGCGCGCCCGCCTCCAGATGGCGGTTGTCCTGCAGATTCTCGATATTCGTATTTTCCACTGTTTCCTGGAGCCGCTTGATCGGCCGGGTCAGGACGCCTGCCCAGAAAATGACCATGATCAGGCTGACGCTGAATGTGGCCAGCGTTGACGCGAAGGAGATGGAAAAAAGCTGGCCCCTCTCTTTTTCAAGCAGAACGTTTGTCTTATACGCCAGCACCGTCAGGTCAAACTCCGCGGAACACGCCTTTGTGTAAATCGTGCCGTTTTGGGTCATCACCCTGCTCTCCGCCAGATTTTGAAGCCGTTCTCTCTCCTCCCCGGAAAGCTCCTTTTCACGCTCCTTGTCACTGGCGTAAAGGATCTCGCCGCCGTTGACAATGAGCAGAAAATCAATATCCGGATCCGAGGTTTCCAGGGAATCCAGGCTGTCCATCCGGTTCGCCACCTCCAGAAATCCCATTCCCTTCCCCCGCAGCGCTTTCATCAGGGAATACACCGGGTCGCTGTCATTGGCGCTCCAGTAATCCGGGTGGGAGGAAACGATCACGGAATCTCCTTCCGCCGCGATGACCGGTTCCAGATAGGGAATCTCCTCCACGTCAAATTCCGAGATCAGGCGCTGCTTCGGCAGAATGCCCGCGCCTGTCGTATAGGTGGCGCTGCTGGCCAGAAAAGACGCCTGGTTGAAAAACACGGTCCGGTAGGAATTTTTCATAATGTATTCCGTGGTCAGCCCGGTGCTCAGGTTCGATTTTGCATCCAGCACGTACCGGTTGGGGATTTCCTCGTACTGGTCCTCCGCCAGCCAGGTGATGCTGTCCAGCATGACGGTATCCGACAGGATGTATTTCATGATCGCGTCCATCCGGTTCAGCCGTTCGTCCATCTGGGCCACATAGGACTTGGCGGTGACCCGGAGATTATTTTTCTGGCTGGTCATCTCATATTGAAGACTGATCCTGGCCACCGCAATGCCCAGGATCAGACTGACTAAGAGTGCAACAGTGGTGTATGCAAGCACCATCTTACTGCGAAATTTCATAATTGTTACCTTAACCTTTAACCGAGCCGGCCACCATTCCGTCTACGATCTTTTTGTTGAAGATCACGAACAGCACCAGCATCGGGAGCGTGATCACAATGATATCGGCAAACAGCAGGTTGAAGCTGCTGGCAAGCTGCCCCTGATAGCTGTACAGGGTCAGTTGGACCGTTGTATTCTCGGAACCCGGCAGGAAATACAGCGGATTCGTGAAGTCGTTAAAGGTCTGCACGCCGACCAGGATGATGAGCGTCGCCTGGATGGGCTTGAGCAGCGGGAAGATCACCTTCCAGAAAATCTGCCATTTGCTGCAGCCGTCGATCCGGGCCGCTTCCTCCAGCTCTCTCGGGATCGAAGCCATGTACCCCCGGTACAGCATGATGGCAAAGGGGGTCTGCAGGGCGATCTCGATCATGACCATGGAAAACATGGTTTTGTAAATGTGCATGCTCTGCAGAAGGTTGATCGTGGGCAGAATCGCCGCCGGGATCATCAATCCCAGCATAATCATCGACTGGATGCCGGTCATCAGCTTATCCCGCCGCCTCTGGATCACATAGGCCGCCATGGCCGCGGTCACCAGAAGCCCCAGCACGGTGAAAAATGTCAGGATGCCGCTGTTTTTAAAGGCAGTCACAAGCTGATAGTTTCCGTGCTTAAACACTTCGATGTAATTTTCAAAATGCAGCTCGCTGGGCCAGCTGATGGACAGCTTGTTGGCCTCTGCCTTGGATTTCAGGGACTGCACCAGCATAAAATAGAACGGGACCAGAAAGATGACGATGGTCACCAGCACGCCCAGGATATCTCCCAGAACGAGCAGTCTTTTTTTCTTTTTCATCCCTGGATCGCCTCCTCTCTCTTATTCAGGAAATGCTGCAGCGGGAATGCGATCACGGAAATCAGGATCAGCATGACCACGTTGCCTGCCGTGGAAAGCCCGTAGAAGCCGGCCGCGTACTGTTTGTAAATCACGGATGCCAGGACGTCCGTGGAAAAACCGGGGCCGCCGCCCGTCATCGCCCAGATCAGGTCGAAGGAGCGCAAGCCTCCGATCAGGGACAGGATGATGATGGAATTTTGGGAGGGCGCCACCAGCGGAAGGGTGATGTGCTTTAACTGCTGCCATCCCGTCGCCCCGTCGATGGAGGCCGCTTCATAGTAGGTCTTGTCAATGGACTGGATGCCTGCGATGTAAATGACTACGGATATGGAAAGTCCTTTCCACACGTCAGTCAGGATGATGCTCAAAAGCGCGGTCTTCGGATCTCCCAGAAAATCAATGGGCGTTCCGCCCAGCGCCTGGATCGGCATATTTAAGAGCCCCTTGGTGGGATGCATCATATAGGAAAAGGCAAGTCCAACCGCCATCATGGATACCAGGTTCGGAAAAAATACCGCCGAACGGATAAAGCCCTTTGTCTTAATCTTGCTGGTCAGGAAAATGGCGATAAAAAACGCGAGAATGACTTTTAACGCGCTGGTTCCGAACGCATAGATCAGGGTATGTACGACTGAGGAGCTCATAGAATGTTCGGAAAAGAAAAGCTTATAGTTGTCAAGTCCGCAGAATTTCGCAGTCTCAAAGTTCCATACGGTCAAACTGTAGTACAAAGAAGATATGATCGGCCACAGGAAAAAGATCACGAAAATGATCAGGGACGGAAGGACAAACCAGACGGGGTACATACTCCGTTCTTTTTTTGTCTTCATAGTCAAAACCTCCTAGCATAATCATGCCGCGCCTCCTTACCCGGAGAGAAACGGCATATCCTTTTAACAAATGGCCGCCCGGCACATCTAGGCGGCCACACTTTCATCTCTCAAAATATTGGATTTTTCTTGTTCCCATCCGCGGCCGGCCGGGCCGTGAATGCGCTGTCTTTATTTCCAATCGTAACCAAGCTGTACCGCGGACTTCTTGCAGTCGTCGTCATACATGGCGGCCGCTTCCTCCCCGGACATCTGTCCAAGGCCCACTGCCGTGGTCATCTGTTCGCAGGTGGTTCCTTTGATCGGAGACTGGTATTCCAATGCCGGAACGGTCTTTCCGTCGTCAAAGTACTTCTGCATGTCTACACGTACCGCGCTGCATACGGATTCCGGAAGCTCGTAGCCCTTGATGCAGGACGGTCCGTTTGCCCCGTAGGTTCCGAAGTACAGATCCAGCGCTTCTTCGGAATAGTAGAACTCGAAAAATGCCTTGATCGCGTCTACATTTTCGGTGTCTTTGTTCACATACCAGCTCATGGGCTCCCAAACAGTCAGTCCATGGTTGTCCGCATCATCCCCGGGAACGCCGAATACGCCGATATCATCCGGATTTTCCGCATTTTCCAGGATCAGCGGAAGCTGCTGGGTGAGAATAAACCAGTGGGTCGCTTCGCCTGTCGCAATGGCAAAGTTTCCGTCTGTCACGGTTGCCGCGGATTTGTCCGCGTTCAGGTAGTCCACCAGATCCTCGTACTTGGTCCAGCTTCTGGTCGCCTCTGCAACATCCGCGTATTTTGCTTTTCCTTCTGTGTAATCATCCGCGAAGGTTGGATTTGCCGCCGCAATATTGTAGTAGTCGCCCAGGAAAAGAACCTGTGTCGCCCAGGTCTCGCCGCCGGTGAAGTATACCGGAGTCTTGCCTGCGTCTGAGAGGGCCTTGCAGTTGTCTACAAATTCATCCCATGTGTGGGGAACCTCCAGTTTCAGTTCTTCATAGTCGGGCTTGTAGTAAATCACCGCGCCGGCCTGTGTGGAGGACTGGGGTGCGCCGTATACCGCGCCGTCGATGGTCACGGAGCTTAAGAACGCGTCGTCAAATTTGTCCACGATGTCCCAGTCGGAAATGTCCATGAATCCTCGGGAGGGGTTCAGGTCATACAGCTTGGAACCGGAGTTGTAAGCCATAAAATCCGGAAGGTCGCCGGATGCCATCCTGGTTTTGATGATGTTGTCGCCCTCGGAACCGCCGGGGTTGACTTCCACTTCAAATTCCATACCCAGCTTTTCGGTGGCCGCTTCCATAACCGCCTGTGTGCCCGGGTTGTTCTCTGCGTTTCCTGCCCACCATTTCAGGGTGATTCCCGCGTAGGGCTTGTCCCCGTCTCCGCTGCCGCCTTCGTCGGAGCCTGTATCCTCCGCCGCGGTGCTTCCCCCGTCAGAGTCAGAGCCGCCGTTATCGGAGCCGCCGCTGCACCCGGTCAGCGCCAGGCCCAGTGTCATGGTACCTGCAAGAATCAGTGACAATACTTTCTTCTTCATAAATTGAATCCTCCTTGTTCTTTTTGTTTGGTATCTGTCTGGTACAGATCCCTTGCTTCAACATGGGTTTATTGTACCTGCTGAAAATCAAAAAGTACATGGAGGATTCAAAACAATGCTGTTGAAAATCTGAAACAGTTGTGATGCGCCCTGTGGCCTGGCACTCACTGCTATGGCCGGGAAATCGCCCGGACCGGCTTTTTCGCTGTATCTATTTTATGTAATCCGCGGGGCTCTGCCCGGTATAGGAATGAAAAATCCTGCTGAAATAGAACTGGTCGCGGTATCCCACCATCTCCGCTATGTCCTTGACAAACAGCGCCCGGTTCTCGTCCATGAGCTGCTTGGCCCGCTCTATGCGGATTCCGGTCAGATACTGGTTGTAGGACTGCCTGGTGTATTTTCGGAACAATTTGCTCATGTATGCCTGGGAAATGGCAAACAGGTTGGAGATGGCCTGCAGGGAAAGCGGTTCCGAGATGTGTTCGCTTAAGTATATTTTGATCTTTTCAAAAAATTCCGGAGAATCCACTTTATAGTTTTCTTTTTCCTTTTCCGTGAGATGTCTGAAAGGCGTATACAGATTCTGCCAAAGCATTTCCATGCTGGTGGAATAGTAGAAGGCATCCTCAAACTGGTACTCGCTCTCGATTAAGGACTCTTCCTCCCTGGTCTGCGTGCGGATAAAGCTGAGAATCCGGCGCATCGCCTGTTCCAGCCAGATCTGCGGCCGCTTCTCCTCCTCCCATCCTGCAAATGCTTTTGCGATGCATTTTTGAATCTGGTCGTATCTGCCCGTCTTGGCATACTGCTCCAACTCCTGCAGGATTCCCGTAAGCTCCGTGATATCCGGAGACGGGATCCTTTCCATCAAAAGCCGCTTGTTGTCCAGGTCCGCCACCTGGGAGAGGCCCACCGTGCTGAGGGTGTTCAGCCAGTAATACAGATCCCGTATCTTTTCGGAGATCTCCGGCCCGGAAAAGGGCTCCCCATAATATAGTAGGGTTGTGTAAGACCCTTCCGTCTTCTGCCGCCGCTCCACCCGGGTCATATAGTCGATCAGGGGCTGCTGCCCCAGCACCTCCCGGGGGATCAGAAACAATTCTTCCATGTTGTCCCGGCCGTAGACCATGTAGGCTTCATCCATGGTGCCGTAGAGCTCCGGCTCCTTGGCCGGGGAATACCTGCGGGGCAGGCCGTTTTCCCGCAGAAGCGCGGCGTAAAACTCTTTATATGGAAAGAACGCCTGGATCTCCTCCAGTGCGATGGTCTCCCCCATGCAGATTTTCCGGAAAATCCCGACCCTTCTGTCGTAGTAGAATTTCCGCAGCTTTTCTTCTACATTTTTCATGGTGCGGAGCATCTGGGACGGAACGATGGGCTTGGTCAGGTAATCCAGCACCCCGCCCCGAAAGGCGTCCCTGGCATACTCAAAATCCTGATACCCGCTGATGATGCAGAAGCACAGGTTGGGCTGTCTCCCGCTTGCCTCCCGAACCAGCTCCAGTCCGTTTAACACCGGCATCTCCACGTCCGTCAGCACCAGATCCGGGGAAGTCCTCCCGATCAGCTCCAGCGCCTCGCTGCCGTTCCCGGCCGTGCCCACTACCTCAAATTCGGGGCACTGATTTTCTATGATGCAGCAGATGGCTTTGACGGCCACCGCTTCGTCGTCTACTACGACGACTTTGTATCTGTTTCCGTTTGGTCCCATGTGTGGATTCCCCCTGACGTGATGGAACAGCGCCCTTATCGCCGTTTCCATTTTCCTTTAAATATACCCTACTCTTTTGTTTTATGCAATTGCTTTTTCCAGAATACTGTTCGCGGTGCCCTGCACCTGTTACTGTTTACACGGTGTCGTGCACTTGCTGCACGGCGTCCGGCCAATAAAGTAACATTTGCCATAATATCCAGCCCCTCGCCGAAGGCGACTTAAAATGGGCTGGATACTGTTACTGGAGCACCCAAAGGGTGTGAACAGTAACCTGCACCTTGCCGCAAAGCATCCGGCCGGTAAAACAGCGGCATAAATATTTTGAAGAAATCTGTGCAAATGCCCGTGAAAGATTTCTTGAAGATGAGGGCTGCCGGGATCGCTTTGAAGAAGAAAGATACTTTTCCAGTTAAGGTAATTATTGCGCAGATTTCAGAGATTGTAAAGATGTTAGATTATTCATCGCTTTCTAAAAATACTCCTTTTCAGTGAGAATTGTCATATCTTAATTCTTACCAAAAAGGAGCCATTTTCTACCAAAAAACTCAATCTAATTTACACACTTTACTTTCTGAAAAAAGTTTATAAGTGACTAAGCACCTCCATTATTCTTTCCCCGCCCATTCCATCAACGATAGAACGCTGCAATACTGCTATTCTGTTTCGTTCTTCATATTCACAGCTCAATCCCACAGCACTCCAGATTAATTCTTCTGCCAGATTTTCACACCCTTTTACCCTCACATCCCCAATATTTTTCAGAATACCCTGACGCTCAAACCCTTCTGCTCCTTGAATCTGATTGTCAGCTAAAATATATGTTATGGCCGGGGTCTGTGTTGCACACAGCTCATACAGGGTACTTCCTGCCGCACTAACAGCTACGTCGCATTTCTGCATCAAGGCACTCATGGATGTCACATTATGATAAAGAGTTATGTTTGGAACTTTTGACGCAAGAAGTTTTATTTTCTCCAAATCTCCATTCATTGGACCAATAATAAAATCAAACTGATATGTCCTGAATATTTCACCACCGTTTATCACAGCCTGTACCAAGGCTAAACCCAAATGCATACTATCTGCACCGCCTGTAGAGACAAGAATGTTAGCAGCATCCCTCCTTACAATACGCTCCGGCAGATTTTGAAATTCCTTTCTCAAAGGGGCATAGCCTGTTCCCAAAAGTAAATGTGGAACTTTCCTGTTTTTATTTCTACTGTATAATTCTTTATACTCCCGCTCTTTGTCCGAACCATAAATATTATAATTAATCAATACATCACATGAGTATGGAAAAGATAGTATATCATCTAAATAAACCAGCTTAACGCCAGCAATTGAGCACGTACTATACAATGAAGAAAGGTAAAAATCAGTCACGTAATACGAATCCACAAAAAAAACTGAAGGCTTATATTTCTCGACTAGCTTTTTTGTAGATTCTAAATCACTATTCAATTCTTTATAATCCGTATTTAAAATAAGATTTTTATGGCCATGCGTATGAATTATATTTTCAAACACATTGTCACATGTCAAAAACCAGCATTCATCTTCTTGAGCATCTGTGCTGTCTGCAATTGATAAGCATCTCATAATATGCCCTGATCCGATATTCATGTTGCCGTCACAACGGAAAAATACTATCACATTTTCTCCTTCCCACTTTTTCTATAGATACTAACATCCTCTGCATAAAATCGTATATTGTTTCATCCCAGTCTAGTCCTTTTCCCTCATAAAATCCTCCATATTTTTCCTTCTATCGTATGCTTCCACAAGCCTGCCTATCCTTCTACAGTTCTGCCTGCTCCCTGAATTTCCCGCCTCCCTGCTTCCGGCGCTTTTCACAACATCTCCTTAAACTGATCCGTCACGAATCCCCTGTGAAAAATGAATTCCCACCTTACCATCCCCTTCCGCTGCCGACCGCTGCTCCGCCCGTCTCAAAATATCATACTTCTCCGCTTCTGTTCCCAGCTCCACATACAGCACCTGCTTCGCATGGGGCGCGCTCTCCTGCTCCTCGCCGTCCTCGTTGACAATCCGCCCCACCCGGACCTCCACATTCCTGCCGTCCGGCTTCATGATCTCAATCTGTTCCCCCACCGAGAATTTATTCCGCTGCTCGATCCGGTACAGCCCGTCCCGTTCATCCCCGACGATCCCCAGATAGGTATAGTCCTTCACATACGTGTTCTCATGATAAATCTGCGTATTTTCATCCGGCCTTCCGAAGAAAAACCCAGTCGTAAACTGCCGGTAAGTGCAGTTGGAAATCTGCTCCTGATACCAGGGCAGATTTTTGCGGTAGGTCTCCGGGCTCTCCCGGTAGTCATCCAATGCCTTCCGATAGGTTCTGGCCACCGTGGCCACATACAGCGCCGTCTTCATACGCCCCTCAATTTTCAGGCTGTCCATCCCGGCCTCCACCAGCTCCGGGATATGCTCGATCATACACAGGTCCTTGGAGTTAAAAATATAAGTCCCCCGGTCATTTTCGTAGACCGGCATATACTCTCCCGGCCGTGTCTCCTCCACCACCGCGTACTTCCAGCGGCAGGGATGGGTGCAGGCTCCCTGGTTCGCGTCCCGCCCGGTAAAATAATTGCTCAGCAGGCACCTTCCGGAATAGGAAATGCACATGGAACCGTGAACAAACACCTCAATCTCCAGTTCTTTCGGAATCTTCCGGCGCAGCTCTGCCAGCTCTTCCATAGAAAGCTCCCGCGCAGCCACCACACGACTGGCCCCCTGGCGGTGCCAGAACCGGTACGTTCCGTAGTTGGTATTGTTGGCCTGGGTGCTGATGTGCCGTTCGATCTCCGGGCAGACTTCCACCGCGATATCATAGACTCCCGGGTCCGCAATGATCAGGGCATCCGGCCGGATCTCCTTCAATTCCTGAAAATATTCCCGCACCCCGTCCAGATCCCGGTTGTGGGCCAGAATATTGGCCGTCACATACACCCGAACCCCGCGGGCATGTGCAAACGCAATTCCTTCCTTCATATCCTCCGCCGAGAAATTTTTTGCTTTCGCGCGCAACCCAAAAGTTTCTCCTCCGATATAAACCGCGTCTGCGCCGAACATCACCGCTGTCTTCAACACCTCCAGGTTGGCCGCCGGGATCAATAATTCCGGATAATCTCTCATGTCAACCTTCCTTTCTCTTCACGCTGACCGCCACCCCGTCGCCCAATGGCAGGATGGAAGTCACAAGCCCTTCACGGTGCTTGATCTCATACAGATATTCCCGCATCCGGGCATGGATGGTCCGGTCTCTGCGTTCCACCGCAAACCGGGACTCGAATACGTCCCCGCCCTGCAGTACATTGTCCGAAACCAGAACGCCGCCTGCTTCCAGAAGCCTTAGCACCTCCGGCAGATAGTGGATATACTGGGCCTTTGCCGCATCCATAAACACAAAGTCAAAGGTTCCCTCCAGCCCTTGAAGCACCTCCTGGGCGTCCCCCTCAATCAGGGTAATCTGCTCTCCGCACCCTGCCCGGCGGAAGTTTTCCTTTGCCGCGGTAATCCGCTTTTCATAGTTCTCAATCGTCACAACCCGGCAGTCCTCCGGCGCATATGCGCACATGAGCAGCGCGGAAAAGCCGGCTCCCGTTCCGATTTCGAGAATTTTTTCAGGTCTTTGTAAACTAATTAGTGTCTTTAGAAAACTCTGTGTTTCCTTTCTCACGACCGGAACCCCGTTTTCCAGGGCTTCCCTTTCTATCTCCTCCAACACCGAACACTCCTCTGTTTCCAGAGACCGGATATACGTAACCACTCTCTCCTCGGCAATCATATTCACATCCCCCTTCTCCCTGAAACATTTTCCACCTGTAGGGTTGGATGCTCTAAAGAGCATCCAACCCATCTCATTCATTCGTAAAATCCGTGCTTCGCACTTTTGTGCCTGCTAACGCAGTCACATTTTACTCATTCATGAGGTAGGCTGCTAATCCAAAGTCACATTTTCATCGCAATAAATTGCATAAAAATGTGACTTCGGATTGCAACCGTACAGGTGGAAAAATTTCAGACAGACCATCCTCCGGCCTGTCTGAAACAATTTTCCAGCTGTGCGGTTGGATACTCTAAAGAGTATCCAACCGCACAGCTGACATATCACATTACATTTTTCAACGCCTTATACATCCATAATGATCGGAATGATCATCGGACGTCTCTTGGTCTTTTTCCAGATAAAGTCATTCATCGTATCCCGGATGGACGTCTTGATCTTGTTCCAGTCCGTTCTCCGGCCTGACAGACATTTATCCAGGCTGTCGGAGATTGCGTGTCTCGCTTCCTCCATCAGTCCTTCGGATTCCCGCACGTACACGAATCCTCGCGATACGATGTCGGGACCGGCCAGCAGCCGGTTGCTTCCCCGCTCCAGGGTCAGCACCACGATGATGATGCCGTCCTCCGCCAGATGCTGCCTGTCGCGGAGCACGATATTTCCCACATCGCCCACGCCCAGGCCGTCTACCAGGATCGCTCCTGTGTGTACCTTGTCCACAACCTTCGCCGATTCACTGCTCAGCTCCAGCACGTCGCCGGACTGGATGATGAAGATATTCTCCTTGGGAATCCCCAGGGAACGCGCCACCTCGGAATTGGCCTTCAGATGACGGTATTCTCCGTGTACCGGGATGGCGTACTTCGGTTTTACAAGGGAGTAGATCAGCTTTAATTCCTCCTGGCAGGCATGTCCGGATACATGGGCCTCCTGGAAGATCACATTTGCTCCCTTTGCAGACAGCTCGTTGATCACGCGGGAAACAGACTTCTCGTTTCCCGGAATCGGATTGGAACTGAAAATAATCGTATCCGTCGGCTGGATCGTCACCTTCCGGTGCACGTCCGCCGCCATACGGGACAGCGCCGCCATGGATTCCCCCTGGCTTCCCGTAGTGATCATCACCATTTTCTCCGGGGGATAGTTGCGCATCTCGTCAATCTCGATCAATGTATTTTCCGGCACATTCAGATACCCCAGCTCAGAGGCCGTGGAAATGATATTGACCATGCTCCGACCTTCCACCACGACCTTCCGTCCATACTTATACGCAGAATTGATCACCTGCTGCACACGGTCCACATTGGACGCGAAGGTGGCAATGATGATCCGGGTATTCTGATGTTCCGCAAAAATATGGTCAAAGGTGATGCCCACTGTCCGCTCGGACTGGGTAAATCCTTTGCGCTCCGCATTGGTACTGTCCGACATCAGGGCCAGAACGCCTTTTTTTCCGATCTCCGCGAAACGCTGCAGATCAATGGCATCCCCGAATACCGGTGTATAGTCTACCTTAAAGTCTCCCGTATGCACCACGGTCCCCGCCGGAGAATAAATTGCCAGCGCCGATGCATCCTGAATACTGTGGTTCGTCTTAATGAACTCAATGCGGAACTGCCCTAAGTTGATGGACTGTCCGTGATGAACCACCCTTCTCCTTGTCGTCCGCAGCAGATTATGCTCTTTCAGCTTGTTCTCTATAATTCCCATGGTCAGCTTCGTCGTATAAATCGGAAGGTTCATCTCCTTCAAAACATACGGGAGCGCGCCGATATGATCCTCGTGCCCGTGGGTAATCACAAATCCTTTCACTTTTTCGATATGATCCTTGAGATAACTGACATCCGGGATCACCAGATCGATTCCAAGCATATCGTCCTCGGGAAACGCCAGACCGCAGTCAACCACAATAATACTGTCTTCATATTCAAAGGCAGTAATATTCATTCCGATCTGCTCCAGTCCTCCCAGCGGGATGATACGCAGCTTTCCATTATTCTCTTTTTTCAAAAATGCACCTCCATTGTTTTATTATGTATGACGTACCCGCCCGGCAATCCTCATAGACGCGGCTGCAAATCCGTATGCCGCAGCTATCTCTGCCGAACAGCTACTATATTTTTTCAATCCCGTCCGCGTGTCTTTGTGCAAGGTATTTGATCCGGCCATACCTTACCCGCTTTCTGTAAACCGCAGCAGGACTTGTTTCACATTGTATTCCGAACAGCAGGCTTTGCTTCCGTCTGCTTTACAGATGGCCTTCGCTGCCGTATTGTTGTCTTACATCCTGATATCCGTATTCTCCAGCAGTTCCTCGAACACACCGGAGACAGCCTTTAGTTCCGTATCTTCCTCTACAATCTCATAAATACAGTCCCCGTCTTTTCCGCTTACGGACTCCCGCAGGATCAGACATTCCGCATCGCCCTCCTCGGAATCCGTAACCAGTATATATGTAGAACCGTTGATCTTTGTCTGTTCCAGCACAAAAAAATCAACCGTTTCCTTTGTATCCTCGAATGTAAATGCAATCTTTTCCATTTCTGATTCCCCTTACCGCCCCAAAAGCATACTTGCTTTCATCCGCCGGAACAAAGACCTTGGTCCGCGCAGGCGTGTCATTCCGGCATGCCGTTCACCCGCAGGGAATCCAGATATCCCTGCAGAATAAAGACCGCCGCGATCTTATCAATATACTTTTTCCTGTCCTCCCGCCTGACCTGGCTCTCGATCAGCGTCCGCTCGGCGGCCACAGTTGTC
This sequence comes from Schaedlerella arabinosiphila, assembly GCF_003885045.1. Classification (GTDB taxonomy): domain Bacteria; phylum Bacillota; class Clostridia; order Lachnospirales; family Lachnospiraceae; genus Schaedlerella; species Schaedlerella arabinosiphila. The sequence continues at coordinate 3,222,411 of NZ_RHJS01000002.1, forward strand.
AGACGCTCGTCCCACATGACGACCTCCAAACCGGTCCGTCTCATGAGCATCTTCTGAAATTCTATAGATTTCTCCGCGCGCTCCCCAATATCATGGTTCATATGCCTGGGCAGGCCGAGCACGATCCTTTCCACTTCATATTCCCGGATCAGCTCTTCAAGCCTTGCGCAGGTCCGCCGGAGTTTATTTTCCTCTTTCCGCTCTATTGTCTCAATTCCCTGGGCAGTCAGAAGCAAGGCATCGCTGATCGCAACGCCTACCGTCTTCTCCCCATAATCCAATCCCATAATCCTCATAACAGATTATGCCCAGGAATTGTGCTCAATATACGCTTTTAACAATTCTTCTACCAATTCATCCCGTTCCACCTTCATCACAAGGCTTCTCGCTCCGTTGTAGCTTGTAATATATGTCGGATCACCGGACATCACATAACCCACGATCTGATTCACCGGATTATATCCCTTTTCCTTCAACGCCTTGAATACGATCTCCAAGATGTCCCTCGCAGAGATCTGCGGTCCCGGCTCTACCTGAAAGAATTGGGTATTACTTAAGTCGCTCATGTTTTTTCCCTCCGTTTCACTTCTGTTCTTCCTGTCAGTTCCAAAAACAGCAGAACCGGATTCCCCGATTCACTGCATTTTATACGGCTCGCCCCGAAACCCGCATATGGGCCTTATGTTGCTCATGGACGCAATATCACTGACACTTCCTGCTGCATATTGTAGTTTCAATCCCCAGCGGGGATACATTTCAAACGTTACGCTCACACCCTGGCCGGATGCGACCTGTAACTCTCAAACACACTCTATCTACTATTCTAATATAAACCCTTGCAAAATTCAATGAATAATTTGTAAATCATCGGTAATCCGGATTTTTCTGATGCAATTCTGCAGATTTTCTTCCGTTTCCAGCGCGATTTTCAAGTATTCCCGGGTGTGTCCCACCTGGTATTTTCTGCCGCCTGTTTCCATCTGCTCCTCCAAAAGCACTTCCACTTCCTGCCCTAGAAAGCTTCTCTCATAGGCCGCCTGCTTTTGTTTTCCAAGCTCGATCATCCGCTGGCTGCGTTCTGCTTTCACGGACTCCGGTATCTGGTCCGCCATTGCGGCCGCCTTCGTCCCCTCCCGCCTGGAGTATTTGAAAATATGGGTTTCGTAAAAATCAACCTTGTCCGCAAATTCCATGGAAGCGGCAAATTCCTCCTCCGTCTCCCCGGGAAATCCTACGATTATGTCCGTGGTCAGCGCGGGATTTTGGAAATACTTCCGCAGAAGGCAGCATTTTTCATAATATTCCTCCGTGGTATACCGCCGGTTCATCCGTTTCAGCGTGGCATCGCAGCCGCTTTGCAGCGACAGATGGAAATGCGGGCACAGCTTCTCAAGCCCCGCCGCCGTCCGGACAAATTCCTCCGTGATGATGCGGGGTTCCAGAGATCCCAGCCGAATCCGCCAAATCCCGTCCACCTCATGAACCGCCCGGATCAGGGACAGCAGGTCTGCCCCTTCCCAGCCTGCGCGGCTGCCTTCTGTCTCTTCTATATTCATTCCTCCGGAGGATTCTGTTTTTTCCCTGTTCTGCGCCGCCTGCCGGAAATCCATCCCGTAGGAGCTCAGATGGATTCCGGTAAGCACCACCTCCCGGTAGCCGTTTCGGGCCAGGCCGCGCACTTCCTCCACCACGCTCTCCATGCTCCGGCTGCGAACCCGCCCCCGGGCAAAGGGAATGATACAGTAGGAACAGAACTGGTTGCACCCGTCCTGCACCTTGATATAGGCCCGGGTGTGCTCCCCCGGCCTGGTGAGATGCAGTTCTTCGTATTCCTTCGTGTGGTTGATGTCGATTACACGGCTCAGAAGGATACTTCTCTGTACAGCGCCGTTTTTCCGACCGCCGGCGGCTTTCTCCTGCCTTGCAAAGGCCCTGGAATTTTCCGGTTCCGACTCCTGAGCAGCTTCCTCCTGCTGTCCTGATGGCAGTGGTTTTTCCGATTCTGGGTTCCATTTTTTTTCCGTTTCCCGCCCCTGCATATACTCATCCAGAATCTGCAGCAGATCCTTCTTCCGGTTATTCCCGATTACGATGTCCACCGAAGGGTCCGCCGGGTGGTGCTCCTCCTCCTGAGCCTGCACATAGCAGCCTGCCGCAACCACTACCGCCTTCGGATTCATCTTTCTGGCACGATGCAGCATCTGCCTGGATTTTCTGTCCGCAATATTGGTCACCGTGCAGGTATTGATAATGTAGAGATCCGCCTGCTCCTGAAAAGGGACGATCTCGTACCCGGCACCTTCCAGCATCTCCTGCATGGCCGCCGTCTCATACGCATTTACTTTACACCCCAGATTGTGCAGTGCCGCCTTTCTCATTGTCTTCCCTCCTAACCACAATAAGTCTGAATTGTTACTATTCACACAGTGTCGTGCACTCGCTGCACGGCATCCGGCCAATTCAGTGATGGGGCGGGCATCCAGCCCGTCTACACTCCGTTCCGGTCCGTCCTAAGCAAGCGTCGCTGGCGCTTAGGACCGCCGTAAGGCGACTTTTCAATGGACTGGATGCCGTTACTGTGAGCACCCGGCGGGTGTGAACAGTAACGAATAGTAACCTTGAATTTCATTTTTTTTCATCAGTTTCTTGACTTTTATAATACTATCCCGTAGAATGAAGGCAGGGCGGAAAGCCCCTTCAAACTCATCATTCAAAGGAGGGATATAGCATGATGAAAACAGTGCAGATTTCATTAAATTCAATTGACAAAGTAAAGTCATTTGTAAATGAGATCACCAAGTATGATAATGACTTTGATTTAGTATCCGGAAGATATGTTATAGATGCCAAGTCCATCATGGGCATTTTCAGTCTGGATCTGTCCAAACCGATCGACCTGAACATCCACGCTGACGGAGAATTGGAGGACATCCTGGCTGCCCTGGATGCGTACATTATCAAATAAGCTGTCCCGGCAATTCCGTATCAGCGCCGTGAGGCTCTGTGTACGGCACAGGACATACATAGCGTAACCCAATCGCCGTCGTATTTTTCGGCCCTCTGCATGGGTTACAATTCGGAAATCAGAGTTCGACTTCCGTATGCCAAGGCTGTCTCACACAGGAGACAGCCTTTTTCCACTGTGCGGCAATCGGCAGGAGTCACCAACTATCCATGCAAGCATGGCTACTTGGCTCGTTGCTTCGCAGGAGTCAACGAATCTCGATCACTTCCGTGGTTTCCACCGCGGTCTTTACAAGCTCCCCGATCTTTTCCTCCAGATTCCGCTCCGACTTTTCAATCCGCGCCAGATCCGGCCTTGTTACCGGATGCTTTGCCACGAAGATGGTGCAGCAGTCCTCAAAGGGCTGGATGGACGTCTCATAGGTATCGATCTTCTGGGAAATATCCACAATGTCCCTCTTGTCAAAACCGATCAGCGGCCGGTACACCGGAAGGGTGCACACGGCATTGGTGGACGCAAGGCTCTGCATAGTCTGGCTGGCAACCTGCCCGATGCTCTCCCCGGTGATCAGCCCCAGGCATCCGTCTGCCTTTGCAAAATGCTCCGCAATCTTCATCATATAGCGGCGCATAATGATGGTCAGCTCCTCGTGAGGGCATTTTTCATAAATATAAAGCTGGATATCCGTAAAATTCACCACATGCAGCCGGATCGGCCCGGCGTACTTTGCCACCTGCTTCGCAAGATCCACCACCTTCTCCTTGGCGCGCTCGCTGGTATAGGGCGGCGCATGAAAATAGGTAGCCTCCAGCGCAACGCCCCGCTTCGCGATCATATACCCCGCAACCGGGCTGTCAATCCCGCCGGAAAGCAAAAGCATGGCGCTTCCGTTGGTTCCCACCGGCATCCCCCCGGGCCCGGGAATGATCTCCGAATACACATAGACGTCCTCCCGGATCTCCACATTCAGCAGGATATCCGGCTTGTGCACATCCACCCTCATCTCCGGGAACGCCTCCAGGATGGCCTCCCCCAGGGCACAGTTGATCTCCATGGAATTGAGCGGATAACGCTTGTTGCTCCTGCGCGCCTCCACCTTAAAGGTCTGATTTTTCTCAGGATACCGCTCTGCCACATAGGCCGTGATGTCCTGTTTTAACTGATCGAAGCCGGCATTTGCCAGACGCACCACCGGACAGATCCCCACGATCCCGAATACCCGGCTGAGTGCCTCCGCCGCCTCCTCCTGGTCGTACTCCCCCTCGCAGTCCACATAAACCCTGCCGTGGGTCTTGCGGACGCCGAAGGTTCCGTCCACGTCCTTTAAGGCATACCGGATCTGGCGCATCAGAGCGTCCTCAAACATATACCGGTTTCTGCCCTTGATCCCGATCTCTCCGTACTTAATTAAAAATGAATGAAATTTCATGTTCTTCTCCTTTTGACTTTGTAACCAATTTGCGCAGCAAATTGATTGCCAGCTTGCCCGCCATCTGCGAAGCAGATTTTAAATGCGGGCAATACCCGTATCATTTTTTTCATGCGATACTTTACACTGCCCTGTCAGACAGCAGCGTCCCATTTCAGCGTCTCGTAAATTTCCGCAGCATCGGTACACAATTATATAATGTTTCCAGGGTATAGTCAATTTCTTCTTTGGTGGTAAACTCTGACATGCTGAACCGCAGCGTGGCGTCCAGATATTCCCTGGCCGCGCCGATCCCCTTGAGCACGCCGCTCACAGCCGGATGGTTGGAGGAGCAGGCAGAGCCGGAGGATACATAGATTCCTTTTTCTTCCAGTGCATGGAGCAAAACCTCGCTGCGGATTCCCGCGAAGCCCACGCTGATGATATGGGGCGCGCTGTTGGCGTCCGTCAGCCCGTGAATCGTCGTATTTTCGATTTTCGTGACCCCCTCCAGGAAATAATCTTTCAATTCCCGCATAAGCGCCACCTTCATGTCCAAATCCTGGTAGATCATCTTCGATGCCAGGCCGATTCCCGCGATCCCCGGTACATTTTCCGTGCCGGAGCGGATATTTTTCTGCTGCTCCCCGCCGTACACAATGGGCGTGATCTTCACCCGCTCATTAATATAGAGGAAACCAATCCCCTTGGGGCCATGGATCTTGTGTCCGCTGGCAGACAAAAGGTCTACCCCCAGACGTTTCGGGTAGATCCTGTATTTCCCGAAGCCCTGAACCGCGTCCGTGTGAAATAAAATCCGCGGGTTATAGTTTTTCACCATCCTGGCCGCCTGTTCGATGGGCTGCACAGCCCCCACCTCGTTGTTCACATACATCACCGAGACCAGGATCGTTTCCCTGCAGAGCGCGTCCCGCAGGGCTTCCAGCTTGATCTGGCCGTTGGCGTCCACCGGAAGGTAGGTGACCCGAAAGCCCTCTTCCTCCTCCAGATGGCGCATCGTATTCAGGATGGCCGGGTGCTCAATGGCAGACGTGATCAGGTGGTTTCCCGCCCTGCGCGCCGCCCTTGCGGTTCCGATGAGCGCCAGGTTGTCACTCTCCGTCCCTCCCGAGGTAAAGAAAATTTCCTTGGGATTGACCTTTAAAAGCCTGGCAAGCGTTTCCTTTGATTCTTTCACATAGTGCTCTGCCTCCACGCCTTTGAGATGCATGGAGGAAGGATTGCCGTAATCCCTGCACATCACTTTATAAACCAGTTCGCCGACCTCCGGATAGCACCGGGTGGTCGCCGAATTATCCAAGTATACTTCCATGATATCTTTCCTTTTTTATTTCTTACCTATAAAATATGACGGAACCGGGAGAGACGTGCACATTTCCCTATTCCAGATGGTACAGCAGCATGGACAGCACGACAAATCCGGCCGTCTCCGTACGCAGGATGCGCCTGCCAAGCGTCACCGGAGCCGCGCCCTTTTCCATGGCCTGCTCCACCTCCGCTTCCTCAAATCCACCCTCCGGCCCGATGAAGATTCCCACCGACTGCCCCGGATAGATTCCTTCAATGGCCCGCCGGGTGGCCTCCATCCCCTCCGCCTTTTCATAGGGGATCAGAAGCACGTCCAGCTCCTTCGCGTATGCAAGCGCCTCCGAAAAGGTCATAACGCCCGCCACCCGCGGAATCAGGCTGCGCCCCGACTGCTTTGCGGCAGATTCGGCGATGGCGTTCCACCGGGCGTTTTTTTTCTCTGCCTTCTTCTCATCCAGCTTGACCACCGTACGTCCCGTCACCATCGGAACCAGCTCATACACCCCAAGCTCCGTGGCCTTCTGGATGATCAGCTCCATCTTGTCGCTCTTTGGAAGTCCCTGAAACAGGCAGATCTTCGAGGAAAGCTCCCGGTTTTCTTCCCAGGTATCCACGATCTCAAACCACACCCGCCCTGTGTCAAATGTCTCCAGCGCGCAGAGGTACTGCATCCCTTCCCCGTCGCTGACCATCACCTGGTCTCCCGGCTTCATGCGCAGGACATTTTTAATATGGTTCACATCCGCGCCTTCCACATAGAGCCTTTTGCCCTGTATCTGCGAATGTTGTATAAAAAAACGATGCATGTTCTATTCTCCTTAACAAAGAGTTTCGCGAAACTCGCGCCTGCGGCGGCCGCAGTGCGGCATCTGCCTCATACGCCGCAGTGCGCATCCCCCGGAGGTTTTTATTCTATAGGAAAATGGTCTGTTACGATTCACAGTGTTTTCTCGCCGTCACACAGACCCACTCGCCCTGGTAAGTCACCTCCATGACCTCCAGCCCGGCGCGCTTCACGGCCTCCACCACTGTCTGCTCCTTGTCGTCGATGATCCCGCTGGTGATGTAGATCCCGCCGGGTTTCATCCGGGATACGACCACCGGGGTCAGCTCCACAAGCACGTCCGCCAGGATATTTGCCGCAACAATGTCATAGCTCTCGCAGCCCACCTTCTCCTGGACCGCCGGATCATTGATGATATTTCCGATCATCACCTGGTACTGGTCCGGCCGGATGCCGTTCACCTGCATGTTTTCATGGGTGGCCTCCACGGCGCAGGGGTCCAGATCCGTTCCCACCGAATATGCGGCCCCGAACTTCAGCGCCAGCATGCCTAAGATCCCGCTGCCGCATCCCACATCCAGGATTCTGGTCTGATCCGTCACGTATTTGCGGATCTGCCGGATACAGAGCTGGGTCGTCTCATGCATCCCCGTGCCGAATGCCGTGCCCGGGTCGATGTGAATAACCATTTTTTCGCTGTCCTCCGGCTTCACGTCCTCCCAGGAGGGAATGATCAATATATCGTCTACATAAAACTGGTGAAAATACTGCTTCCAGTTGTTCATCCAGTCCAGGTCTTCTGTCTGGGACTCCTCAATGGAGCCTTCCCCCACGTCCGTCCAGGCCGAAAGCTCCTCCAGAGCGGAGCGCACATCTGCAAGGATCTGCCCCGCGTCCTCCTCCTCATCCAGATAAAAACTCAGGTAGGCCACTCCGTCGTTGACTTCGGTCTCCGGCAGGATGTCCACAAACATCTGCTCCTTGTCCGCCGCGGTCAGAGGAACCTTGTCCTCGATCTCCACCCCCTGGATGCCCAGATCCATCAGCATACTGCTGACAATGTCCTCCGCTTCGGCTGTCGTTTTCAAACGAAATTTATTCCATTTCATGGTTGTTCCTCCTCGTCTGTCTTACCACAGGTGCAGTTCCTTCGCCTTCTGCGTGGTACTCTGGTGGTTCTCATTCTGGATCTCCCCGCTTTTGCCGCCGGTCTTCCGGCAGAGGTAGATCTCCCCGATCTCCATGGACTTGTCCAGCGCTTTGCACATATCGTAAATCGTCAGCAGCGCGACGCTGACCCCGGTCAGCGCTTCCATCTCCACCCCGGTCTTGCCCGTTGTCTTTACCGTGCAGTAGCAGTAGATCGTGTATTCCTCAGGCACCATCTCAAACCGCACCCGGCAGTTTGTCAGGGGCAGGATGTGGCACAGCGGGATCAGCTCCGAAGTCCGCTTGGCCCCCATAATCCCCGCCGTGGACGCCACGCCCAGCACGTCGCCCTTGCCCACCGCTCCGGACCGGATCGCCTCGTACACCTCAGGGCTCACCTGGATCTTCCCGGTGGCCGCGGCCTCCCGGACCGTGTCCTCCTTATTGGTCACGTCTACCATGACCACCTTTCCTTCTTCATCAAAATGCGTCAGACCCATGACCATTTCCCCCTGTCTGTTTCATAGATTGATTCTGCTCCGTTCCCATTGGCTGATTCTGCCCTTTATCCGGCAAAAACGGGCTGTTTTATTTCCTTTATCATTGTATTGCATGCAATATACGTTCCTGCGGCGGTTCAAGGCTACAGTACCAAAGAAGGCGCGGAATAAACCCTAGCCCCCAGTTCATTGTCCAGCATATACAAACTCTTGGGATCGTCTCCGAACAATTCGAATTTCTTTACAAGCGTCTCCGCGTTGTTTTCTTCCTCCCCCTGCTCCTTCACAAACCAGTCCAGAAACTGCATGGTACGGAAATCCTTTACGGAATATGCCGCGTCATAGATCGTATGGATCAGTCCGGTCACGTACTGCTCATGCTTCAAGCCTGCTTCGAGGACAGACTTTGCATCCGTGATCTCCACAGAGGGCCTGTCAATGGCCTCCAAAACCACCTTTTCCCCATTGTTCTGCAGATACTGCAGCATCAGCATCGCATGGTCGCGCTCCTCCTGGGCCTGAATCCTGTACCAGTTGCCGAACCCCTCCAGCCCTTCGTCATAATAAAAATTTGAAAAATCCAGATAAAGGTACGCGGAATAGAACTCCTTGTTCACCTGCTGATTTAACAAATCCACCACTTTCTTATCCAACATCTGTATATCCTCCTTCTGTACTTAAAAGGCACTCCCACCCTTAAGTGTGTCTGCTTCCGTGAAACGGCAGGAATATATTTTCCGGCCGCTTTTTCTGTTCTCTATTATACACTTCTGCTTTCCTTCTGTAAATATGGAATAAACACGGCTGTTCTGTTCAAAACTCAGCGGCTTCCAGCCCCTGAAACATTCTTTACTATTATATCAAAAACAGCCTTTGCAGACAATGCGGTTTTCCAAAAATATGTTGTTGTATTTTCTCTGGGGGATAAAACCAGAAAAAGAGATTGAAGAAGCAGCAGCAAACCGCTATAATAACCACAGAAAATCCCACATCGGCAGCCCTGATGCCGTCCGGAAAAAAATATACGAAATGAGGTTCATCATGAAACGATTACTGATCACAGGTGCCTCCGGCTTTCTCGGCAGCCGGACCGCCGACTTTTACGCCGGGGAATACGACATCTGCGCCCCCGCCCACACCAGACTTGACATTACGAACCCGGAAAATGTATACGCCCTGTTCCGGGAGTTCCGACCCGGCTTCGTCATCCACTGCGCCGCCGTTTCCGACCTGGGCATGTGCGAAAAAGACCCGGAAGGCTCCCGCCGGATCAACGTGGACGGCAGCCGGAACATCGCCGCGGCCTGTGCAGAATTTTCCGCAAAATGCCTGCTCTGCGGCTCCGACCAGGTTTACTCCCAAAACGGACGCAAAGGCCCCCACCGCGAGGAGGAGCCCATCGACCCGCCCACCGTTTACGGCCAGGAAAAGAAAACCGCGGAGGAAGAATGCCTGGCCGCAAATCCCGACTGCATCATACTGCGGCTGTCCTGGATGTACGACACCTGCACAAAAAATGCAGGAGAGCACGGCGATTTCTTCCGAACGCTGGCCGCAAGGCTGCAGGCTTCGGAGACCTTCGCCTATCCCACACACGATATGCGCGGGATCACCGACGTAAACGAAGTCATCCGCAATTTCCGGCAGGCCCTGGAATGGAACGGGGGCATATATAATTTCGGTTCCCCCAATGACAGGAGCACCTACGAAACCGTCCGCGCCATGCTCACATCACTTGGGCTGGATACAGGCCGCCTTCTGAAAAATGAAGAGGCTTTTGCATCGAATCCCAGAGATATCCGCATGGATCTCCAAAAATCCATTGACGGCGGGATCACCTTCTCCGCAACCCTGGACGCGCTGATCAGACATGGGCGGACATTTTTAAAATAATTTCCAGCTGTGCGGTTGCTAATCCGACAGCCGGAAATTATTTTTCATGTTTTACGTGTTAAGAAAATCCCAATGACTGCGCCAATCAGGATCATCGGCGCTGCTCTCACAAACAGCCATTCTAATGCGTGAAATGCCACTCCGAGAACGGCGGTTTCGGGATCTCCATAATCCCACCCCAAATAAGGACTTTCCAATGCCGATAAGGCTGCAAAAATGACTGCTGTGACTATGCACAATACGATAAAAAACCAATGCAGAATCCGTTTACCTGTGGTTTTTCTCCGGGCAAGCTGCAGGTTTATCACCTCCAGCTTTGCGGAAATTGCTTTTAAGTCATCCGCCTCCGACTCAATAACGGTTTCTCCAAGCAGCGTACTCACGGGTGTTTCAAGCGCTTCCGATATGGAGATCAACATATCAGAATCGGGAACTGATAACCCTTGCTCCCATTTAGAAATTGTCTGCCGCACCACGTTCAGCTTGACGGCAAGCTCTTGTTGTGAAAGTCCTTTTGATTTTCTGATTGCTTTCAAATTTTCGTTAAGCATTAAAATAGACTCCTTTCTTTCTGTTGTTGCCGCTATTGTAGCCGAAACCGCCCGTTGCCGCAAGCAACGCAAATTAACATGGTCCATTTTTCCGTCAGAATGCCGAAAACGTCTGTGCGGCAGGATACTGACCACATCAGATCCGGCGTTTTTTCAGCAGGAAAAGCAACGCCGCCGCTCCGACGACAGAACACCACGCCCCGGCCGTTCTCCCCGGCGCATGATAGACCAGCTCCACATCGTGGCTTCCCTTTCCGATGGAAAATCCCAGAAACGCCAGATTCACCTTCCCATACTCCGCCGCTTTCCCGTCCACCCGGACTTCAAAATTGGAATCATAGGGGATGGACGTCACAAAATACCCGTCCTCCTCCACATCCACAGAACCCGCGATCACATTTCCTTTGGTCCTGTCCGGATCCGGATGAAATTCCGACCGATAGAGCCTGCTGCTTCGCTCCCGGTTCAGCGATTTTTCCCAGTCTCCCATATAACAGGTGAGATCCGAAATCTCATATTCTCCCTTTCCCAGCGAAAGCTCCGCCGATGTTTTCCCCTTTTCCAGCACAACCGCATAGGAAAATATAGTATTTCCATTATAGTAAAAATGATCCCTGGCCGTCAGTTTATTCCGCTCCCCCTCCAGCCACACCGTCACATCCTGGGTCCGACTGTTATAATTCTTCACCCGGAATCTGCAGAACAAAACCCGGTTCTTCTCTGCCGCGTCCCCTCCCCCCGATCCGGAAAGGTCTATTTGAACCGTGCTCTTCTGTTCCGCCCGAATCCGATAGCCCTCCCTCATCTCCGTAATCTCCAGGGAATCCCCGTTCTGCGCCGGCAGCACAAATTCCACCGGTTTTAATGCCTGCCGAACCTCTTCCAAGATCTGCCGATCCATTTTTCCGAGAACTGCTTCCTGATCCCTGTTTTCCATGTATCCGGCCGCTTCTTGTTGTATTTCCGCAGCATCCATGCTTTCGACATCCTCCGATACCATCGCATTTTCTCTGCCGGCGTTCGCTTCCCCCTTACTTTCTCCATCGTCTCCTGCGCCCCCTTCCCGGTCAGGCCGCACGGCCGCATAAGCCAGCGCCATCTGGTTATAAGGAAATTCCAGTCCTCGATAAGCCTGCTCCGAGAGCACCCGGTCCGTCGCATATGCCGCCGGAGCCGCTTCCAGGTTCTGATAGATCCCCCTGTCTCCTGCATTCCCGATCCGCTCATACCCCGGAACCTCTCTTTCCGATATCAGATACCGGACGCCCATGAACTGCAGAAACAGCGGATTTCTCGATACCGACTGCATCAGGTCATTGCGGAAGGGCTCCTCCACTTCAAAAATTGTTTTCCGAAACTCCTGATATTCCCGATTATAAGAGGAAGAATACAAAGAGGAAATGTATTGGCCCATGGTCCGGACCCGGTTCAGCTCCGCGGCGTTTTCCGTCTCATTCCCGACCAGCTCCAGCCGGTAGAATCCGCGGTCCTCCGCCAGTATGTCCCCAATTGCCTGCCCTATGGCCGGGTCGTTCACCTTCTCATAAAACTCCCGGCTCTCGATCCTGCCCGCCTGCTCATGAAACATCGAACCAAACAAAACCAGAAACACCACCGGAGGAAGCATCAAAATCATCGTCTGTTTCCTCCGCCAGTACAGCAGGAAGCATCCTCCCATGATCGCTCCATCCAATAGAAACAATTCTGTGTATTCCGAAGCCCCCGCACTCACTTGCTCTGCCCAGAGAAGCCCAAGGGTTATCACATAGGGAACGGCTCCCATCACGAAGGATATCCGTTTTTCCTGCAGTTTTTTCAGATAGCATGCTATAAGATAACAAAGGAGCGGCAGACAGGGGATCAATGCTTTGTCCCGAACATAGAGCCCTCCGTTCAGCGCCCAGGAAAAAAACGGAACCGTCAGAAGCACCGCGCATCCCCAGGACAGCACCCGGTCTTTTCGTTCCTGGTACCCGAATCCCGCAGCCAGAACCGTAATCATCAGGGTTGGAAGCCCGATCCCATAAGGCGTATAGAGCAGCCGCCCCATCTGTATATTCGGAATCCACAAAGAAGCCAGGCTGACCGAAGCCCTGGAGCCTTCCCTCCCTGCCAGCGCCGCAGCCGTAGGAATCAGGAGGATTCCGCTCATCAGCACAGCCGTCAGCATAGGCTGCAGAAACCGAATCCCGTCACACAGAAAGCCAATCACCGTGATCCTGCGCCCTGTTCTCCCCTCCATGCCTTCCGGCACAACCACAAACCCTGCTCTCCCCTCCATGCCTTCCGGCGCAACCACAACCCCCGTTCTCCTCTCCGTAACCCCCGGCGCAATCCCGAGGCCCCTTCTGTTCCTCACAAAAAACCTTTTTATCCCACCGAATTTTAGATTCCATGCTATATTTTTCGCAGCAGGATATTTTTTAATTTCTTTTATATCCATCTCCGTTTTTACATCGCATACTATGTTTTTATCAGCAGAATCTTTTTTGTTTCTTCCAGAAACTACATAGCATACTACTTTTTTTATCCCAGAACAAACACAGGTAACAGTATGCAAAGAATCTCCGCCAACGTTCCTTCCTCCGGACAACTCTCCCGTTTCTTTTCCGCGCAGCAGATCCGCCTTTCCTCCCTCCGCCGGAATACCTGCATCATCCTTTTCTCCACCCGCCGGAATGCCTGCATCATCCTTTTCTCCACCCGTCGGAATGCCTGCATCATCCTTTCCTCCACCTGCTGGAACGCCTGCATCATCCGCGCACTCCACGTACCTGTAAATCCCATACAGCACCAGCGTCAGCATCCCTCCAATGCTGAAATAAAAACTGGCCAAAATCATCAGGAATACACTGACCGTATACAGCAGTTTTCCTCCCGTCTCAAAATAACGATCCACTCCCAAAAAAGCCATGCACAGAAACGGCATATAATTGACAAACATGATCTGGCAGTAGGAATGGAAGATCATGGGCCCTGACAGAAGATACATCAGAGCAGTCATAAAACAGATGCTGCCGGAAAAGCCCCGTTTCAGAAGCCATCCATAGAACAGCTCCGCGGAAAGCACCAGGCTCACGATGGAAGCCCCCATCAGATAATCCCCCATTTTTACAAAAGGCAGCAGATAGGAGATCAGAATCACCGGGTGAAACAGCCCATAGTAAGAGAAGTTGTAGATATTCTGCCCGCCCCCGATATTTGCCGCAAACTCCGGAAACAAATTCCCCGTCTCATAGAACTGCTGCCGGAAATAGTCCGGAATCACACTGTGCTGGCTGATCCAGTCCACATTGGAACCGAAGATCCCGTACCGCCCCACAAAAAACCAGCAGAAGAACAGGCCCAGCGCCCCCAGAAAAAGAAACGGCAGCGCCCGTCTCCATTTCGCTCCAGCCCCCATACGTTTACTCTTCATCTTCCTTCACCTCTTCACTGTCCGCAGGTTCCCAAAAATCTGCCGGATACCCCCTGTTTCTCCCGGCTGTCCTGCAGTAAAATTACATTCTTTTCCTCCCGGCTGCTCTCCTTCAAGATAAACACCGGCCTGTGCTTCGTCTCCAGGTAGGTCTTGGACAGATACTGACCCACGATCCCCGTACAAAACAACTGAATCCCGCTGACCAGAAAAATGATGCACACCAGCGACGGCCAGCCGGACACCGGGTCGCCCCACACCAGCGTGCGCACGATGATGAACAGGATCATGAAAAAGGAAAGCCCGCAGAACACCATCCCCATGACCGATGCCAGAGACAGCGGCGCCACAGAAAATCCCGTGATCCCTTCCATGGAATACCAGAAAAGCTTGCGCACAGACCATTTCGTCTCTCCGACGGACCGCTCCACATTTTCATATTCCAGCCATTTCGTCTCAAAGCCCACCCATTCAAAGATCCCCTTTGAAAAACGGTTGTATTCGCTCATTTCCAGAACCGCATTCACCATCTTCCGGCTCATCAGCCGGTAATCCCTTGCCCCGCTGACCAGCCTGATCCTGGAAATGCGGTTGATAAAATCATAAAACTTTTCCGACAGAAACGACCGAATCCGCGGCTCCCCGGCCCTGGTCGAGCGTTTTGCCGCCACGCACTCATAGCCATCCTCGGTGACGATCCGGTACATTTCCGGCAGAAGCTCGGGCGGATCCTGCAGATCCACATCCATCACCGCCGCAAAATCCCCGGACGCATATTTCAGCCCCGCATAGATCGCCGCCTCTTTCCCAAAATTTCTGGAAAAGGAAAGAAAGCGGCAGCGTTCGTCCTGTTCACTCATCTTCCGCATGATACGGAGCGTACCGTCCGTCGAACCGTCATCCACAAACAACAGTTCAAACTCCACGTCCGCCATCCCATCCATCACGGCAGACATTTTCTCGTAGTATACCGGCAAAGCCTCCTCCTCGTTCAGGCAGGGAATTATAATACTGATCTTCTTCATATCTTGTCATCTCCTCTTTCCTATTTCAGCCGAAGTCCGCTCTTTTTGCAGCCCGGTTGGCTTCTTTTCATGCTGCAGGCCGCACCCTGACCAGGTGTGACCCGAAGCCAGTAATTACCATATCCATCACTTTAAACCACATATTTTAAAAACCCTTCCAATAAAATCTTAAGTTTTCTTAAAAAACCATCATAGTTTTTCTTAACTCCCTGCCAAACATACACAACCGCCGACCCCTTTTCCTTCTATATAAAAGGCTTCCCAAAATCCCCCGGCAGGATACCTTCTGCATTCACAAAACTCCCCTAAGGGCACCCCGTTATGGCCATTCGGCCTTTTTATAAAGTATATCCACAAATAATCACAAACTGTTCTCAATTTCAAATTATCACAAATTCGTGATTACCTGCTCCGGGCTTTTTCAAACGTCCCCTCCCCCTGGTATCCCCCCGTGCCGCACCGCTGCCCCAAAAAAAGACCGCATCCCCTTGTTACAGGAATACGGTCTCCAAACGTCCGCGCTATAAAATTTTACACTTCCCCGGTTCCGATCACCGTCTTTACGGTCTGCTCCAGAACCGCCATGTCGATAGGCTTCGCCGCATGGGCGTTCATTCCGGCCTCCAATGCGTCCCGGATATCCTCCGCAAAGGCATTGGCCGTCATGGCAATGATGGGGATCTTCCCGGCCAGCGGGTGGTCAGAGCTCCGGATCTTCCGGGTAGCCTCATACCCATTCATCACCGGCATCTGTACGTCCATCAGAATCATCTGGTACTGTCCCGGGACAGAATTTGCAAAGGTGTCCACCACCACCTGCCCGTTCTCACAGATCTCGCAGGAAGCTCCCGCCATATCCAGCAGCTCGCTTAAGATCTCCGCGTTGATCTCATTATCCTCCGCCACCAGGATATGCATACCGTGGAGAGGGCTCAGCTCTTCCGGTTCCGCAGACACTTCGTTGGGCTTCGGATTCCGGATATTCCTGCTCAGCACATCATCCACCTTCTGACGAAAACTGGTAAGGAAGAAGGGTTTCGGCAAAAAGGCATCCACCCCCGCCTCCCTGGCTTCGTCTTCGATTTCCGGCCAGTCGTAGCTGGTGAGCACCAGGATCGGGATATGGTGGGGCACCTCCCGGCGAATGCGCCGCGCGGTCTCCACACCGTCCATTCCCGGCATTTTCCAGTCCAGAAGCACGATATCGTAAGGACAGCCCTTCTGCTCGGACTCCTTGATCCTGCTGACTGCCGTCTGCCCATCCAGGGTATACTCCACCGCAACCCCGGTTCCTTCCATGGTCAGCTCAATGTTCTGGCAGATGACCTCCTCATCGTCCACTGCCAGCAGCCGTGTAATACCGTGTTTCTGCCAATAGCTCTGATCAAATGCATGTTCGCTGATGTGCAGCTCCAAATCCACCGTAAAAGTGGTTCCCTTTCCCTTTTCGCTCTCCACCTGGATATTGCCGCCCATCAAATCCAGAAGGCTCTTGGTGATGGCCATGCCGAGGCCCGTGCCCTGGATTCGGTTCGTCACGCTGTCCTCCTCCCGGGTAAACGCCTGGAACAGCTTCTTCTGGTATTCCTCGCTCATGCCGTAGCCGTTGTCTGCCACAATAAAACGAAAATGAGCAAGCTGCTTGGCGAACTGGGGCAGCTCCTGCACCGTCAGCGAAACACAGCCGCCGTCCGGCGTATACTTCACCGCGTTGGACAGCAGGTTTAAAAGGATCTGGTTCAGCCGCAGCTTATCCATCACCACATGCTCATGCTTCAACTCCCTGCTGTACACCTCAAAAGTATGCCCCTTCGCTTTCATCTGGGGGCGGATGATGGAATCAATATTCTCGATCAGATCCACCATATTCTCATCAGACAGATTCAATGTCGTCTTGCCCGCTTCGATCTTGCTGATATCCAGAATGTCATTGATCAGCCCCAGCAGATGCTGACTGGACGAAGCGATCTTTCGGGTGTACTCCCGCACCTTATCCGGATTGTTCACATCCCTGGCCAGAAGCGCCGCGAAACCTACGATGGCGTTCATAGGTGTACGGATGTCATGGCTCATATTCGACAAAAACGAACTCTTGGCCCGGTTCGCCTCCTCGGCAATCCGAAACGCCTGCTCCGCCGTCTCCTTGGACCGGGCCAGCATGGCATTGGACTCCTCCAGACGCTGGTTCATCTCCTCCTGCCTGCGCAGATTTTCCTGCTCCTGCAAAAACAGCCGTACACTGCTCTGCTGCCTGATAAAAAAGACCAGCGCCAGGCTCAGAAGCACCAGCAGCATCACCGCAAAAATAAGCAGCATCCGTACCACCGCGTTCACCAGGCTCACCGTCCCGGAAGCCACAAATTCCGCCGGGATCAAAAACAGCAGCAGCGTATCGTACTCCGCCAGTGAGGTCAGGCAGTAATAATATTCCGTCCCATTGTGCAGAAAACTGCTGCTGACCGTATCCGTACTCTTTAACACAGACCGCAGATCCCTGCATTTCTGGCCTTCCATCTCCTCCAGCACCTTGAGCACATTATATGACTGGATGGCATTCTCCCTGGAAACGTCGTCGTGCATCCGGGTCCCGTTGCTTTTCAGTATGTATGTCTCATTTTGGCTGCCATAAGCCGCACTGTCATAGTATTCGGTCAGGGTATAGACGTCCTTGAGCAAAACGGCGTGGGTATACACCTCCGCGCCCCCTTCCGTCTGAATCGGGGTCTCCAGCTTCTGCACAAAGGCCCAGTAGCTTCCCTGGTCATAAATATAACTGTCCGAGATAAACGTATACCGCTCCTCCCCGCCGGAGATCAGGCCGATGTCAGACCAGACGCCGTGCTTTCCTTCCCCGTCGCAGCAGTTCCCCTGGCTGTCCAGCAGGACCAGCCGCGAGCTGCTGTCCTCGGTTTCCATCACCTGCTCCAGTTCCCGGATATACGCGCTCACATCCTCCGCCGTATCAAATTGCTGCCGCTTTAGCAGGTTGACCGCGGCGGTAAGGTAGTTCCAGTGAAAATCCAGCGCGTTGCACAAGTTTACACGCACCTGGGAAGTAATCTCGTTGAGCTGCGCAGTACGCTCCACGAAAATCTGCTGCTGCAGATAGTTTGTAATGTAAGAACCGCCGGCCAGCAGAAATACAAGCAGGCCAATGATCAATACTGCCGGCAGGGCAAGTTTCCGTCTATGTTGATTGGACTTCATACAGCCCTCCTTCTTTCTCAATGCAAAATTATATAATCGGTGGGCTCTGCCAGCTGCCTGCCCTCCGTCAGACGATCCGCAATCAGCTGCTTGAAAGACAGCTCCACCTTCTCATACTCCGATGCCCCGGCCTCTGCAAGGATATCCCCATGCATAAGCTGTTCATTTCCAAGCACCGCCAGGTCATAGGTACGATCCCGGTCCAGCTCCCGGCCTTCCAGGGTCAGCCTTTCCAAGTCATAGCCCTGATCCGTCCTGCGAAGTTCCATCTCAAAACCGCTGGAAACATAGAGCGTAGAGTCATTGACGACCGATCCCCGTTTGCCTTCAGCGGCCAGGACATTGTCCAGGTATTCATACAGCTGCCCACCCGTCATCTCGCACCGCAGGATCTCGACAGTCTCCCCTATGGTCAAAAACCCCAGCTCCTCCTGTGTATACTCACCGGCGTAAATATTCCCCGCCACATTGGAGGACTGGCCCACCAAAAGCTGGGCGTCCAGCTCTTCCCGCAGGGAATTGATCACCGCGGATGCCGCCGGACTCCCGCCGTCATCCTGGAATGCATACGGATATTCCGTCTCAATGCAGACGGCTGCAGGCACTTCCTCCTCCTCTGAACGCATCGCCTCATTGAATGCGTCAAACGCAGAACCTGCGTCTGGATATTTTCCCGTAATCATCCCCTGGATCACCATTTCCGATATGGAAAACATGTCCGATGAAGCCAGACGGATATAAAGCCTGTTGTCATCCACATAGGATTTCATTTCGCTGAACATAGGCGATAGCTTCTGCTCCGAACCCTTGCTGTAGGTAATCATATCCTGCCCGCCGGCAATATGCTGCTGTCCGTCCTGATCAAGCATGGCTTCCAGAACATCCAGGATCAGCTCCTTCCGTTTCGGATTTTCATCCGCCCTGGCGCTTGCGGCCACCTGGAATGCCGGGTAGGTCAGATACCAGTTGTCCTCCTTTGTATCCCCCGGATAAGGAATCATGACAGACTCCCCTTCCACTTCGTACCGTCCGGCCTCCCCGCAGGTACCGCGGATCATTGCCGCCTTATGGGAACCGTATGCCGCAAATACCGAGGCGGTATCTCCTTTCAGATCGGCTTCCCCGATCCCGGCGCAGTCGATCAGTTCCCGCATCCGCTCAAATACCGGCATCCAGACCTCCTCGCTGAGCTGATCCGTCTGGCCGCTCTCATAGCGCTGCCGCCACTCCCGTCCCTCCTGGGAATTGAGCCTTGCTATGGAGAACCCCTGGAGGATCTCCATGCACGTATAATCCGCGCCGAAGTTGGAAAGAAAGGGCCGGATGCCCATATTTTTCAACGTCTCGCAGAGATCTAAAAACTCCCGGTAATTGGTCGGGATGCCAAGCCCCTTCGCCTCCAGCAGCTTCTCATTTACCAAAATGCTGTCTACCTCCGCCCAGGTGGGCAGCCAGTTGACCGTGCCGTCACTGTAGGTATAGCTGCGCAGATAAGATGGGTGAAACGCGCCGGCCAGTTCGCTGCCGCTTAAGTCCATCAGGGAATCCTTCCACGCGGCCACATCGCTCAGCGCAAACCGCCTGACCGTCAGGATATCCGGCAAATCCCCATGCTCCTCTTTATACGCATAGAAATCGGTGGAGTTGGTCGCCACATAAAACTCAAAGTCCACCTCCGGAAATGTCTCCTGCAGGTAAGGGCCGTAGCGCTCTGTAAGCTGGTCGCTCCACAACGCAATGGAAACCTGCTCCCGTCCGGCATCCTTTGCCTGCCTCTCCTGCCCCTCAGGAGACTGCCCGCCGCATCCTGCCAGCGTCACAGCTCCTGCCAGCATCACAATTCCCGCCAGGAACAGACTGATCCCTTTCCTCATTTTTTACACCTCTTTCCCGCTTACTCCCACGGATTTCCACCCGGTGAGACTGTCTTCTGTTCTTCCAGCCATTTCCGCAGAAATGTCCGCAGAGATCCTTTCTCCGGCCGGATGCCGTAGGCTTCTGCCGCCTCCTCGGTATAGCCCTGCATGAGGAAGGCGACCCGGTAGGTCTGGTCCTCCTCCAGTTCCTTGTCCCCACGGGTGACCAATAGATACGGGGACGG
The DNA here is from genome assembly GCF_003885045.1 of Schaedlerella arabinosiphila. Lineage (GTDB taxonomy): Bacteria > Bacillota > Clostridia > Lachnospirales > Lachnospiraceae > Schaedlerella > Schaedlerella arabinosiphila. The sequence goes on from NZ_RHJS01000002.1 coordinate 3,242,741, forward strand.
ATCATGATCCCCTGCCTGTTCAAACCCCGCCCGGGCCAGTTCGCTGATCTGTCCGCCGGTCATCTCGGCAGCCGCGTACTCCCCGTCAAATGCGGGAAGCAGGGTGCTGAGCACCTCGGCGTTGATCTTGCCCACGTACAGCTTTCCGGTGATGCCGTAGCGCAGATCCACACCTTTTTTATACTCCCCGCCCACAGGAAGCAGCACGGCATCCGCGTCCACTGCGCTGCCCAGCGCCTTCCCTACCAGGGCGGCCGTCTCCTCCAGCGTAAAGTCTCCGGTGCTCTCAGAAAAATCTATGACTTCGGTATTATGCAGGACTCCCTGCTGCAGCTCATCCATCCGGGCAATACACCCGGCCCCGTCCATGCCGCCTTCTCCCCGAAACCAATCCTTATATGCCTGCCCCATATCGCTGAGGACATTTTCCCAATGGACATACGTCATAGGAAACGCCCGGCCCTCACGCAGAGCCTCATGGGCATCATAGATCATAGAGTCCTCCCCGATGTCCGCACTCTCCAACACGCTCAGCACACAGGGGGTCTCCTCGTTGAGGAATGCTTCCTGCCCCTCAGGAGAATACAGAAGGGCCAGAAGCCGTACCGCGTTCTCCAGCTTTTTCTCATTGCCGGGCTCCGTCAGGCGGCTGCTGATACCAATATAACTGGATGGGCTGTACATATAAATATTCTTGCTGCCGTCCTCGCCGATGTAAGGCATCATTCCCAGCTTGTCGCCGTTAGGCAGTTCCGTAATATTTACACTTTGCACCATCGTACAGAACATGGCCCTGCGGTTTCCCATCTCATCCAGGATCAGTTCCGGATTGATCCGGTCCTCCGGGTCGGTACAGAACATGCCGATATCCAGATACTTTTGAACATAGTCCATGGTCTCCTCCCAGTGTCCCGCGGCAGACGCATCCCCATTCAGGAAATCCTGCTCCCAGTTCACCCCTGCCGGCGTCGTCAGCCAGCCGGTCTTGGCCAGATTGAATACTGCGGAAAATGTATTGCCCGTCAGATGGGTGCCGATCAGTCCGGGCGTCATGCCGGACTGCCTGATCTGAGCGCAGAGCGTCTCCAACTCCGCAAAATCAGCAGGCACCTCCCAGTTGTTCTCCTCCATCAGCGTCTGATTATAGTAAATGCCGTACAAAACGTTGGTGACAGGCAGGAGGTAGACTCCGCCGTCAATGGCCACCTGATCCAGAATCGAGGTAGAAAACCCGTTCAGAAAATCGTAACTGGACAGATCCACCAGGCGCTCCTCTGCCAGATCCTCATCCAGGATCTGGGAGGTAATAAAAATATCCGGAATGTCGTCCGCCCGCATCTGGACCCAACTGTAACCGGTGCGGTTAGCCCCTGCATAATTCGAAAACTCCAATTCAATATCCGGGCAGTTTTGGGCCGCCAGTTCCAGAAAATTTTCATAACCGTTCCATGCACAGAATGTCAGAGCGTCGCTTTCCTCTTCCCGGTCGGGCGCTTTCTCAGAAACCGCGCAGCCGGACAGCAGCAAAACCGCTGCAGCGGACAGCGATAAACGGCGCAGCACTTTTGAACTCATATAAAAAAGCTCCTTTCAAAATACACATAAAACTTTTTTACAGCTTATAGCTATGTTATTTCTTATTATTAGTATGTTTTACCTCCAAAGAAGGTTAATGCAGTGTTTGTATTATACCATATCGATCCTCCTTTTTCAATTTTTAGTTGCCCTTCAGGCTCAGGGTGTCCGCAGCATGGTGCACGGTCCAGGAGTGTACAGCAAGGATTTTTACGGGTTTTAAACACTTTTGAACCGCAAAAAACGCCATAAACCGCAAAAATGCGGCTTTTTTTATGTCAAATTTTATAAAATTATATGTTGTACGGAGTTGTATATTGTGTTATAATGGTATTATGAAATTGAATTATGACAGAAAATCAAAAAACCCAACTTATTTTATCCAGCAAGGATTCCGCAATGGCAAAAAGACTTCTACCAGAAATGTAGCTGTGATCGGTAAACACTTGGATCTTCTTAAGATCACTGATGATCCCCTTGCTTATGCCAAGCAAAAAGTTGCCGAATATAACGAGCAGATGAAAAACAGTAAGGTCTCTATGGAGGTGACAATCGACTTTGACGAAAAGATCAAAGCATCAAATGACCTTATTTCATCGGACACCAGCCGCAATATCGGCTACTTTTTCCTGCAGTCCGTTTATCATAACCTTGCAATTGGCAGCTTCCTCAAAAAAGTATCCGCTGATTCCCGGATCACCTTCGACCCCAACCTTGTGAACCGGTTTCTGACCTGCGCAAGAATACTGGAACCAGAATCCAAGTTTGCTACGCTCCGCCATCTGGGCCGTTATTATGAGCAGCCGGAAATTGGGTACCAGCATATCCACCGGACACTGGATCTTCTGGCTGAAAACTATACCGGATATCTCCAGAACCTTTTCCAATATAGCTGCAGGATTGTCAGGCGTAATACTTCCGTATGTTACTTTGACTGCACAAATTTTTATTTTGAAGTTGAGTCGCCTGATGATGATTATGTTGATGAAGTGACCGGGGAATTTATAAAAGGCTTCCGTAAATACGGCCCTTCCAAACAGCATCAGCCCGCACCATTGGTAGAGATGGGACTCTTCATGGACGCGGACGGGATTCCTCTTTCCATGTGTCTTGCCCCGGGGTCAGATAATGAACAGACACTTGCCATCCCCTTGGAAAAAGAACTGACAAAAATGTTTAAAGGGAAGACGTTTATTTATTGTGCAGATGCAGGGCTGGGGTCACTCAATATCAGACGTTTTAATTCCATGGGTGGGCGGGCTTTTATTGTGACCCAGTCAATCAAAAAAATGGCAGGCACTCTGCAGGAAGCTGTTTTTAACGATTGCGACTACCGGCTTCTTTCTTCCGATGATCCGGTTACGATTGATAGCATGAAAAGCTTTGACCATCATAAAAAAGAAAATTATCGTCTTTATCAGGACAAGGCATACAAAATAATAAATGCTGACCGTCTGGAAGACCTGGGTTTCTATGAAGAAAAAATATGTAAAAATGGAAAAAAGAGACAGGTAAAAGCCAAAGGGATGCTCAAACAAAAGATTATCATCACGTTTTCCAGAAAAACCATGGAATATCAGCGCTATATCCGCAACCGGCAGGTTGAACGAGCCAAGCGCCTGCTAAAGGATTTGGACCCTGAAACATATAAAAAAGGCCCAAATGATGTGACAAGATTTATCAAAAGGGTATCGGATGGGAGCGTGAAGGATATTTACGAGATTAATGAAGAACGGATCAGGGAAGAAGAAAAATACGATGGTTACTATGCGGTTGCTACCAGTCTGGATGATGATGCCGCCCAGATTCTTGAGATATCTTCAAAACGGTATAAAATAGAAGACTGTTTTCGGATTATGAAGACAAATTTTTCCGGCCGTCCTGTATATCATCATACCAAAGAACATATCACCGCTCATTTTATGATATGCTACACAGCACTGCTGATCTACCGGCTGATGGAAAAGCAGCTTGAAGATTACTGTAAAGATTATGACCGCAGGTGTGGTATTGACCACAATGATCCTGCGGAAAGAATGCATTTTACCATTGATAATATCATTGAGATGCTGAAAAATATGAATGTTGTAAATGTCCAGGATATGTACTATATGTCGACCTATACGGGGTCAAAGCTGTGCACTGCACTAAATAGCATTTATGAGCTTGGTCTGGATAAAAAATACTATCAGCCAAAAGAGCTAAATAAAAGAATAAAAAAAATTTCAAGCTAGGATTTCCATACAACATTTTCAAAACACCAAAAAGAAGGCAAAACCTCGTGTTTTCAATGGTTTCGCCTTCTTCTATTAATTCAAAGTGTTTAAAACGGGATTATACCATATCGATCCTCCTTTTTCAATTTTTAGTTGCCCTTCAGGCTCAGGGTGTCCGCAGCATGGTGCACGGTCCAGGAGTGTACAGCAAGGATTTTTATTTTCTTTCCTGCAGGCAGGAAAAAACCTGTTGATTTTTGCGGGAAAAAATGTTTATCTATATATAGGGTTGTCCTGCCCGGAGCGCAAGTTTCCCCGCGGCTTTGGCATAATTCCCACAGAGAACTGAAAATTTAAAAGAGTGAGGTGTACAATATGAAACCAATCAAAGAAGGAAAGGTACGTGAGATCTACGACAACGGCGACAGCCTGATCATGGTTGCCACAGACCGGATCAGCTGCTTTGACGTGATCCTGAAAAACGATGTGACCAAGAAAGGAACCGTACTGACCCAAATGTCCCGTTTCTGGTTCAATATGACAAAAGATATCCTGCCCAACCACATGATCTCCACCGATGTGGCGGACATGCCGGAATATTTCCGCCAGCCTCAGTTTGACGGCAACAGCATGATGTGCCGGAAGCTGAACATGCTCCCCATCGAATGCATCGTCCGGGGCTATATCACCGGCAGCGGCTGGGCAAGCTACCAGAAGGACGGCACGGTCTGCGGCATCCGCCTGCCGGAAGGGCTTCAGGAATCCGACCAGCTTCCCGAACCTATCTACACGCCTTCCACCAAGGCCGAGATCGGAGACCATGACGAAAACATTTCCTACGAACAGAGCATCACCCACTTAGAAACCTATTTCCCGGGCAAAGGGGAAGAATATGCCTCCAAGCTCCGTGATTACACCATCGCGCTCTACAAAAAATGCGCCGATTACGCAAAGACCCGGGGTATCATCATCGCGGATACGAAGTTTGAATTTGGCCTGGATGAGGACGGCAATATTGTCCTCGGAGATGAGATGCTCACCCCAGACAGCTCCCGTTTCTGGCCCGCCGACGAGTACGAGCCAGGACACGGACAGCCCTCCTTCGACAAGCAGTTCGCCCGCGACTGGCTCAAGGCCAACCCGGGAAATGACTGGATCCTGCCCGGAGATATCGTAGAAAAGACTATTGCAAAATATCTGCAGGGATACGAAATGCTGACCGGAGAAACGCTCTGATTATACTCCGCCTGCAAAAGGGCTGTCAGGAAACAGGCAGCCCTTTCGTACTCCTACGGCGTATCTCCCTTTTCATTCCTCAAATTCCAGCACCACAATGTCAAATTTATCCGTTGATTTGATCTCCCGCACGATTCCCTTACGTGCCTTTAACCGCTCATAGCTCCGGTAATTCGCACTCATCCCCAGCATATGCTCCAGTATATAATAGTAGGAGGACGGCAGCACCCCTTCCGTAATGCTCATCTCCTGCCCGATCTGAAAGGCATCCTTGTCCTCAATCGTAAATTCCATCAGCCTCATGCTTCTGCCTCCGCACTTCCGTCATGCTCCAGGTTTCCTACACTTCCGGCATACCCGCCTTCCTCTGCGCTTCCCGCACTTCCGGCATACCCGTCTTCCTCTGCGCTTCCCGCACTTCCGTTATACTCCCCATTTGCGGGCCGTTTGATCGTGCGCACATTGATCCCATTCACTTCGATATGGTCGTCCACCGCGATCACCAGGCACTGCCTGCCGTCGATCACCCGGGTTTCCACCAGATCCGCCCGATCCGGGTTCACCTTGATTACCACGTCGGGCGTCTCTATATTAAATTTCCGCGTCTCCGCGATATTCTCCGCCAGAAGGGACGTTTTTTCCCCCGCCGCCGCGTCGTAATTCTGTTCAAACAGCTCCATATTCTCCGAAGGCACCCCGCTGTTCTCGAACACTTTCTTCATATCCGTCTTATCCAGCTCCAAGGGCTCCGGCTCTTCCTTGTGCTCCGCGATCATATCGTTGAGGGTATCATGGATATTACGGATGATCTCATAATCCCCGTCCTCCCCCAGCGTATCCTCGATGAGAAGCTGGAACGCCTCCTTCTGGGTATCTGCCGACATAGGGCTCCTTGCGCCCAGCACCTGGTCGATCAGCTCCGGCTGCAGATCCTGTGTCTTCTTCGTATAATACAGGATTCCATGGAGGTCTGTATTCCGGTCATTGAACGCAGGAAACAAAAATCCCTTGTCCGGCATTTCCACAATCCAGTCCCGGATTCGATCCTGAATCCGGTTATCCTCCGCATTGTAGGACAGCCCCGCCTTGGAAAGCGTCACCGGACAGATGCTGCACATCAGATATTCATACACATAATCCGAAGAGTCATACATTTCCAGGTTGTCCGATGCCTTTCCCGGGATATCATACATGGCATGGATCAGGATGATATAATAATTTCCCTCATATATGTAATTCTCAATGATTTTGTCATAAAATTCCTCCAGAAGCATGTCGTCTTCCAGCTTACTGTTCTTTAACTTCATCAAAAATTCCTGTGTCCCGCCGGGCATCTCCTGATCCAGCGGGAACTCCATATTGAGCATATTCCGCCCGATCCCTCCGGACAGCGTTTTTTTGAAAATATCAAAATACTTGAACGCCTCTTCCTCCGGCAGCGAAAGAAATGCCTCCTTCGTCTCCATCTGCTTGTTCTTCTCATGATCCACATAACATCCGCAGATCCGCGTAATTGCGCAGTTCGCCGGGGTGAACTGCTTCCGAATCTCCAATACTTCCTTCTTATTCATCTATCTTCCCTCTCTTTTTGTAACCAATTTGCGAAGCAAATTTTAAATGCGCGCAATACCCGTATCATTTTTTCATACGATACTTTACACTACCCCTGTACCATTACCGCCCTCCTGCCAGAAATCCCTTCACCGCCTCTGCGATCTCCTCCGCCCGTGAAGCAATCAGCGGGTGCGCGCCGGTGTCGTAGATTTTATAGCTGATGTCCGGATTCGCGGCATGCAGCCGCGCGCATTCCGCATCCATGTCATTTGCAAGCATTTCATCCTCCCTGCTGACCGTGATGAACAGCGGAACCCGGATGGTTTCTATGGGCCTGCCAAAAATCCGCACCTGGCTGCGCTCATAATTGACAAGCACCTCTGTATCCTGATCCACCACCGTTTCCCAGTCCTCCCCCTGGCACCATTCGTAAAAGCCCCGGGCCTGCACATCCTTTTTGGCGGACTGCCTTTCCCGGATGATGGCGTCCGCAAATCCCTCCGGCAGGGCGCTGCCGTCAAAGCTGTCCGCCACGACCCTGGAAAAAAGCTCCGGCATTTCCAGCGCTGCGTTGATGGCGGCATAAGCCCCGCCGCTGGTGCCGACCAGATTGACCTTTCCGCAGTTCAGCGCTTTACACAGCTCCACGATCTGATGGCCCTGATCAATCCACAATTCATCGGGAAATTTCGCAACCCGTTCCGATTTTCCGTTTCCCAAAAAATCAATCAGGATCACTTTTACATCAGCCGTATACAACGGCAGGATAAACTCGAACATCTTCGAGGAAGCCGTGTTTCCATGAAGAAAGATGCAGGGCTCACCCTCACCGGTCTCCGTGTAAAAAACCTGCTTCCCATTGTAATCAAAATATGCCATACATACCTCCTTATCCTTTCATCCAGAGCCGCACATTCCCGTTCACACCACCGCAGCGAATCCGTCCTGTATAAAACAGCCCTGCGCCGATGAGCCGGATACCTTGCCTAAAAAGCACAATTAAGCATTTACCGGAATGTGATACTGCTCTAATAATGCTCTCATGCGGGCAAGCTCCGCATTTTTGTCGGCGAGCTCCACATTTTTATCGGCAAGTTCGAGAGCCAAAGCATCTCTGTCGGCAGCCAGCACTTCCTTATCGGCAGTCAGCGCTTCTTTATCAGCGGTCAGCGCTTCTTTATCAGCGGTCAACGCTTCCTTGGCTGCAGCCAAAGTCTCATTATCCGCAATCAATGCCGCTTTATTCGCATTCAAACTGTCAATCTCCGCGTACAGACGTTTTTGAAGGACGCTGGGCAGTTCAATCATTGGTTTTGTCATACGATCCACCTCTCTTCCAAAATCGGCATGCTTCTCAAATATGTTTTCTGCGGCACGGCGGAACAGGTTCACATAATCGTCATATTCCTGCTCTGTCAAATATCCCTGTTCCACTTCTTCTTTTAGTATTATCATAACCTTGTCAACGAAGGCTGTCAATTCATTTCTTGTCAATGGAACCTTCCTTTCCGGATTTAACTGGGGACGCAGCCGGAGCAGTACATAGGGCAGAAAAAGGTTCAGGTGCTTTTCCTGGATCTCCTCCAGGGAGTAGGACTGGATTCTCACAGTGGGGATCTGGTAAATGTGTTCGCTTCCGTCCTGAAAAATGATGCGGCAGCGCAGAACATCCGGAATCCGGCTGTTCTTCTCCGGATAAATAACGGCAGAGCGGGGAAAGTGCATGACCAGTCCGTCCAGGTTCTGTTCCCCGGAGGTGGTGTGCTGCATGGCAAAATGCAGATCATAAGCGACCATGCGGATGACCATATCCCGGTCATTGTGCATCTGACATTCCAGATGATAATAGTCCGTGCCATTTACCAATAGCGCGATATCGGACAGTCGGGAACCAGGCGGCGCATCCGGGTGCTCCCGGTAAGTGGAAGATTCTGTGGCCAGCAGGGTGATGGGGGTTCCTCTTGGGTACTCTTTTCCGTAGAGTTCTTTAAAAAGCGGAAAAAGCTGTTCCGGCATGGCATCCACGATGGCTTTGAGAATTTCATCCCACAGCATCGAGCTGCCAGGTTTGTTTTTTGCAGACATAGATGATCCATCCTTTCTTTTGTAAACTATAAACCAATGGGTTTCAATTGCTGTGAAATACGGCGAGATGCCAGAATTGCCGGACAGCCGGAATGGCGTCCGATAGGTTTTCACATGTCAAGTATAACAGACAGAGCTGCGAAAGTAAAGACAGAATTTAGGCCGCTCATAGTAACGACATCGTTACTGAAGCACCCAAAAAGTGTGAACAGTAACATGACATCTGCCCCAACCCGGCGCGTCCTGTAACTCTTTATTGACTTTTCCTCAAAACAATGTTAGGTTGTTATATATGGAAAATCCGCCGCCGGCGTTTTTTCTTCCTACAGAGCTGTACAGTCATCCCGCTGCAGCCGGCAGCCGTCCTGTACACAATGGTATCCAAAAAGGCCATTCCGTACCATGCCTTACCAACGAATTTCTGAAAAAAACAGAGGAGGATCTACATGCAGCCGCAATTATCCAATCTGAAAGAAATCCGCCCCCACGGCACGAAAGCCTTTCCCTGCGCTATCTATCAGACCCGTTCCGGGGGCAAGGGAGTACTTGTGAAGCACCACTGGCACGACGAAGTCGAGATCCTGTATTTTTCCGGCGGACAGTTCCGCTTAGAGATCAACATGGAACAATTCCGGATTCGCTCCGAATGCCTGTACTTTATCAATCCCGGCGAGCTCCACAGCATCATTACCGAGCACTCCGGAAGTCTCGGAGAAGATGCGGTCGTCTTTTCCCCCGGCATCCTGAACTTTGATTCCTACGATGCCGCCCAGATGCAGCTGATCCAGCCCATGCAGAACGGGAAAATACGTTTTCCCCGGTTTCTTCTCCCCGACCACCCCGCATTCGGCCCCATTTACGGAGCGTTTAAGGATGTGATGCAGTCCTTCGGCCCCCTGGCCAAAGACCTGTCCCAGTGCGACGGCGCAGTCACCGACGACCTGACCAGCCAGCTTTACATAAAGTCCTCTTTGCTCCGCATCCTTGCAGTCCTTTCCAGCCATCAGCTCTTCACCCCCATGGAAAAAAACCATGACAAACGGGTAGAAGGAATCAAAAAAACACTGACCTACATCAAAGAAAATTATAAAGAAAAAATATACATCCGGGATCTGGCAAAAGAAGTCTGTATGAACGAACAATATTTCTGCCGCTTTTTTAAAAAGGCCATCGGCCGCTCGCCCATTGAATATGTCAATGAATACCGCATCAAACAGGCCATCCGCCTTCTCGAAGAAACCGACCTGCCCATCACGGAGGTCTGCCTGGAATGCGGCTACAACAACCTGGGCAACTTTCTCCGGGAGTTCCGGAAATATACGGACACCACCCCGCTGCAGTACAGGAAAAAAGGATAGCAGACGACTCGTCCAAAAAATCCCAAAAAGTCATAATATCGTATTTTTTAATCAGATAAGCGAAAGACAAAACCATTTTCAGATATTATAATACAGCTATAACGAACGGAACACTAAAAAAAGAACACAATAGGAGGCAGCATTATGACGAAAAAATGGTGGCATGACAAGGTAGCATATCAGATTTATCCAAAGAGCTTCTGCGATTCCAACGGGGACGGCATCGGCGACCTCCCGGGCATCATCGGCAAGCTGGATTACCTGCAGGACCTGGGCGTAGACATTATCTGGCTCTCCCCCTGCTATCCCTCCCCCCTTGCGGACGAAGGCTACGACATCTCCGATTATTATGATATCGACCCCCGTTTCGGCACCATGGAGGACATGGACCGTCTCCTGGCCGAGGCAAAAAAACGCAATATGTACATCCTCATGGACCTGGTAGTCAACCACTGCTCCGACGAACACGAGTGGTTCAAAAAAGCCTGCCAGGACCCAGAAGGAAAATACGGCAACTTCTTCTATTTAAGAGATAAAAAAGAAGGGGAACTCCCCACCAACTGGCGTTCCTATTTCGGCGGCCCGGTATGGGAGGATCTTCCCGGAACCAACAAGCAGTATCTGCACGTGTTCCACAAAAAACAGCCCGACCTGAACTGGGAAAATCCCGAAGTCCGGGAGGAAGTCTACAAGAACATCAACTGGTGGCTGGACAAGGGCCTGGGCGGCTTCCGCATTGACGCCATCATCAACATCAAGAAGGCGCTCCCCTTCCGCAATTACGAGCCCGACCGGGAGGACGGCCTGTGTACCATCAAGGCCATGCTCAGCGAAGCAAAAGGGATCGGCGAATTTTTAGGGGAAATGCGGGACCGCACCTTTAAGAAATACGACGCCTTCTCCGTGGGAGAGGTCTTTGACGAAAAGCCCGAAGAGATCCCGGATTTCATCGGAGACAACGGCTACTTTTCCAGTATGTTCGACTTCAACGAGACGATTTTCGGGGAAAGCGACAAGGGCTGGTACGACATGCGGCAGATTACGCCGGACGACTACAAAAAATGCTGCTTTGAAGCCCAGGCAAAAGTCGGCGATATGGGATTTTTATCCAACATCATTGAAAATCACGACGAACCCCGCGGCGTCAGCCGTTATATCCCCGAAGGCGACTGCTGCACGGAAAGCAAAAAGATGCTGGCGGCACTCAATTTCATGCTCCGCGGCCTTCCGTTCATTTACCAGGGACAGGAGCTGGGTATGGAAAATGTCCCCATCTCTTCTATAGAAGAAGTGGATGACATCTCCGCCATCAACGAATACCAGGTTGCGCTGGACGCAGGGCTTTCCGTGGAAGAAGCGGTGAAGGTCATTTCCAAATACAGCCGCGACAACGCCCGCACCCCCATGCAGTGGACCGACGGAGCCAATGCCGGATTTACCACAGGCAAGCCCTGGCTCAAGGTCAATCCGAATTACACCGATATCAACGCAGCCGCACAGCAGGACGATCCGGATTCCGTGAGAAGCTTCTACAAACAGCTCATCGCCCTGCGCAAAAACCCGGAATACAAAGAAACCGTGGTATACGGCGCTTTGGAGCCGGTATGGGAGGAACAGCACAACCTGATGGCATATTACCGCAAGGGCGACAAGACGCTGCTGGTGATCGGCAATTATCAGAAGGAAGAGCAGGCAGTGACATTACCGTCCGCATACAAAAAGGTACTGCTGAACAACTACTCCGACATTGCACAGACAGACAACACAATCCAACTGCACGGATACCAGGCGGTCATATTAGAAATGTAAAAAACGATTTATCATACATCGCATGTAAGGGCCTGAAACACAGGCCCTTAGTACTCAAGGAAGGAGCCTACAATTATGAACAGAACATGGTGGAAAGAAGCAGTCATTTATCAGATTTACCCACGCAGCTTTATGGACAGCAACGGCGACGGCATCGGCGACCTTCAGGGTATCATCAGCCGTCTGGATTACCTCAAATACTTAGGGATCGACGTAATCTGGATGTCCCCGGTCTACAAGTCCCCCAACGATGACAACGGCTACGACATCAGCGATTACCAGGCAATCATGGATGAATTTGGAACCATGGAGGATTTCGACGAGCTGCTGTCGGCCGCTCACGAAAGGGGCATCAAGATCGTCATGGACCTGGTGGTAAACCACACCTCCGACGAGCACAGATGGTTCGTGGAAAGCCGCAGATCCACAGACAATCCCTACCGCGATTACTACATCTGGCGGGAGGGAAAAGATGACCAGACCCCGCCCAACAACTGGGGATCGTGCTTCAGCGGCTCCGCATGGCAGTACGACGAAGCAACCTCCATGTACTACCTGCACCTGTTTTCTAAAAAACAGCCTGACCTGAACTGGGATAACCCGAAGGTACGGCAGGAAGTCTTTGATATGATGACCTGGTGGTGCGACAAGGGCATCGACGGCTTCCGCATGGACGTAATCAGCATGATCTCCAAGGTAAAAGAACTTCCCGACGGCCAGGTTAAGGGTCTCTACGGCGATTACGGCCCCTACGCGGTGAACGGCCCCAATGTCCACAAATACCTCCAGGAAATGAACGAAAAGGTATTGTCTAAATACGACCTCATGACCGTAGGCGAGACCCCCGAGGTCACCACCGAGCTTGCCAGACAGTATGCCGGAGAAGATACCCATGAGCTGAACATGGTCTTCCAGTTCGAGCACGTAGGCAGCAACGGAAAATACGCAAAGTGGACGGATGAAAAAATGCCCCTCACTACGTTGAAGAAGATTCTCACCCGCTGGCAGACTGAGCTCTACGGGAAAGCATGGAACAGCCTGTTCTGGGATAACCACGACCAGCCAAGGGCTGTCTCCCGCTTCGGCGACGACCGCCCTCAGTACCGGGAAACCTCCGCAAAAATGCTGGCCACCTGCCTTCATATGATGCAGGGCTCCCCCTATGTATACCAGGGCGAAGAGCTGGGCATGACCAATTACCCGTTCCAGAGTCCGTCGGATTTCCGGGACATCGAAAGCATCAACGCTTACAAAGAATGGTGCGAGAGCGGCATTGTCTCCCACGAGGAATTTTGGCCCTGCCTGCTCTGGCTCAGCCGCGACAACGCCAGAACCCCGATGCAGTGGGATGACAGCGAGCACTCCGGCTTCACCACCGGCACCCCCTGGATCACGGTCAATCCGAACTACAAGGAGATCAATGCCAAGGCAGAGACCGCAGACCCCAATTCCGTATTCCACTATTACAAAAAGCTGATCGCCCTGCGCAAGCAGACCCCGATCATGGTGTACGGAAAATACGAGCCCCTGTTCGAGGACAGCGAGGACTGGTTCGTCTACACCCGAACCCTGGACAGCGAAAAGCTTCTGGTCGTCTGCAGCTTCACCGACCAGGAGACCGAGTTTACCATCCCGGAAGAGTTCGCAGGCACAGACGTCCTCATCTCCAACATGGAGCCTGCAGGCAATCAGGGTACGGTCACCCTCCGGCCATACGAAGCGTTTGTACTGTGGAAAAAATAATAGACTATACAGAAAGGGACTGACGCCATTCTCCGCGTGTCAGTCCCTTTACTATATGCTGCCGGACATACTCACACCTATTCCGAATCGTAGGAATGAATGTGCCTTATGCAACAAGTACTTATGAAAAACCTAAACTTAATCGCATCAGTAAGCCTTTCCTTACCTCTCTTCCCGCACAAACACCGCCGTAGCCGCCGGAACCACCAGCTTCCCATCTTCCGCTTTCAGATCCCCGCCGTTTTTGTACACCACTTCGCCCAGCTTCCCGCCGTACTCAAAGCTGGCTTCCTTCCCGGACGGATTGATCACCACCAGCACCGAATCCTTCCCGTTGGTCCTGCGGTATGCCAGGGGATACGCCTTCTCCTCGCAGTACAGAAATTCGATCTTCGCCTCACTCTGCAGCACCGGATTGGCCTGCCGGATCTGGATCAGCTTCTTCACCTCATGGTAGATCGAATCCGGGTCCGCCATCTGCTTCTCTGCCGTAGGCCGGTTCTTGTCCGGGTCGATGGGGATATAGAGCAAGTCCGCTGCCCCGTCCGAGAAGCCCGCATTCAGGCTGCTGTTCCACTGCATCGGGGAGCGGGAGCCTGTCCGGTGATATCCGCCCTCCACAGACACTACATCCGGGAGATACTTCATTCCCAGCTCATCTCCGTAATAGATGAACGGCGCACCCGGCAGCGACAGCACAAACGCAAACACGATCTTGATCTCCTCCGCATCCAGCCATTTCGAAAGCCGGTCCATGTCATGATTTCCCGACGGCACGCAGATCATGCCCTTGCCGTTGGTGGGCTCATAGCACATCTTATAGTAGTCGATAAACTCCTTCGCATTCCCCTTGCCCTCTCGTGAAAAATAGGGATCATCCCCATGGAACAGATCCGGATAATGGCTGGGCCCGAAATGCAGCATAAAATCCATATGGAACCCGGATTTTAAACTCCTGTCCGGCTGTCCCCATTCCGAGATCATGGCCGCATCCGGAAATTCCTTTGCCAGGAAGTCCATGAAATCCTGCCACAGCAGAATCGTCCCTTCCTGTTCCGGATCATTTTTCACAAGGGAGCCTGCCATATCCACACGGAAGCCGTCGCAGCCCATTTCCAGCCAGAACCGCATGATATCCTTGATGGCTTCCCGGGTAGCCAGCGCGTCCTCAGAATCCATCGGCTGCTGCCATTCCGGCTCATCCACTTCAAAGAACCCATAATTCAGACAGGGCTGGTGGGAATAAAAATTCACCGCAACACAGCCGTCCCGCTGGCTTAAGCCCCGCAGGAAGCCCCGGATGCTGCCCACGCCCTCGAAGCTCTTCCATGCTTCATCCGTCCACACATACCGCCCGGTATACGCGTTGTTCTCCGGCTTCAAAGACTCCTGGAACCAGGGATGATCCCAGGAGGTATGCCCCGGAACCAGATCCAGCATCACATGCATGTCCCTCCGATGCACTTCCTCAAACAAACGCTTCAAGTCCGCATTCGTCCCGTACCGGGGCGCCACCTTCATGTAGTCGGACACATCATATCCCGCGTCCAAAAACGGAGATTCGAAGCAGGGGTTCAGCCAGACGGCATTGCAGCCCAGCTCCTGAATATAATCCAGATGATCGATGATCCCCTGGATATCTCCGATCCCGTCCCCGTTCGTATCCGCAAAGGACTGGGGATAAATCTCATAAAACACCGCATTTTTCAGCCAATTCACCATCATCATTTCCTCCTCTTTCTAATTGGTATCCACCGCAGCCGTGCATATTTACAAAGAAAGCCCTGAAAGATCGTCCCGGTCCGCGCACTGCCCGAACCATCACAAATGCTTCTCTTTCAGGGCTTAATCTTTTTTATTACAGTCACTCAAAGCGGCACAGAGCTTCCCATTCATATCTGCTGTGCGCTCATACGCGTAAACCGCCGGCAAAGCTGTCTGCCGGTGCTTCACCATTTAATGGCAGATCGCCTTTTCCGTTTCTTTGTCAAAGAAATGCGCATGATCCATATTTGCCGCGATCCGGTACGCACCTCTCTCAGGCTGCTTTCCGGCTGCCGGAATCTTTACGATGATCCGGATATCACTTACGGTCATATACAGGTTATAGTCCGCGCCCAGCAGTTCGCTGAAATTCATCTCCGCATCCATCGCGTTGTCCTCGGTCAGCATATTCTGTCCCAGGAAATCCTCCGGACGCAGTCCCATGATCACCCGTTTGCCGGCATACTTCGCCAGGGCGTCGCACTTAAATTCCGGAACAGCCAGCTTGTTCTTGCCAAGCACCGCATAGAGCCTGCCGCCTTCCGCCGCGATCTCCACATCCAGGAAGTTCATCTGCGGGCTGCCGATAAATCCTGCCACAAACAGGTTCACAGGCTGCTCATACAATGTCTGAGGCGTATCAAACTGCTGTACAATTCCGTCCTTCATCACCACGATGCGGTCGCCCATGGTCATAGCCTCTGTCTGGTCATGGGTTACATATACGAACGTAATGTTCAGCCGCTGGTGGAGCTTCGCGATCTCCGTCCTCATCGACGCACGGAGCTTCGCGTCCAGGTTAGAAAGTGGCTCATCCAGCAGGAATACCGCAGGATTCCGAACCATAGCACGTCCCAGGGCCACACGCTGTCTCTGACCGCCGGAAAGCTCCTTCGGCTTCCGGGTCAGCAGATGCTCCAGATCCAGGATCTTTGCCGCCTCATGCACACGCTTGTCGATCTCAGCCGGATCCTCCTTGCGCAGCTTCAAGCCGAACGCAATATTCTTATACACATTCATATGCGGATACAACGCATAATTCTGGAATACCATCGCAATATCACGGTCCTTGGACGGCACCTTGTTCATCAGCCGGTCCCCGATATACATCTCCCCTTCCGTTATGGACTCCAGACCCGCGATCATACGCAGAGTCGTAGATTTTCCACAACCGGACGGCCCGACCAGAATAATAAATTCTTTATCTTTTATCTCTAAGTTCAAATTCGGGACAACCGGAGAGGTCGCGCCCTCATAAGTCTTTGTCACGTTTTCAAAACGAATCGAAGCCATAATAATTTCCTCCAATTGTTAAAGTTTAAGCAGCAGTCCGGTCACTGTCCGCAGCAGCGGCGCAGACAGCAACGCAGCCCGCACTGCACACCACACTCCTGCTATCTCCTTTTCTTCGCGCCCTTTGCGGCGCCTCCCCCGGCTGCCGGCGTCTTCCCCTGTCCGGGATATGCCTGCCGGTTCCAGTCCGGATTCGAATAACTGCTCTCCTGGAAGAACACCTCAGACGTTCGGTGCTCTTCATCAATAAACACAGCCTCCCTCGGAGCCTCATGCTTCACTTCCAGCTTTTCCGGATCAATCCTCTGAAACGCCTTTTGAAAAAAGAAGCTGTTCAGATAGGCCACGATCCCGAACCCCATCATCCCCCACAGGAAAACAGCCAGATTCAAGCCGTCCGGATTCATAAAGAAAGAAATATAAACCGCCGCTATGACCAGAAGGATGCTGAGCATCGTCCACGGCAGCGCCGCGATACTGAGCAGCCACGCATTTTTCAGCGTATTCTTCACATGGTTCTCATACCTTGCCTGCAGAGGGAACAGATACTGAAACCCAAAGAGCAACAGGATGCACATCATGAAGAAGCTGATCCGGTATACCTTTCCCATCATGCCGCCCATACTGGACACGATCAGATAGTAAATCCCCAAAAATACGAATGCCAAGAGGCAAAGCAGCCAGATCACGGTTGCCTGTTTAAAATTCCGCCGAAACGCGTCCCAATACTGTTTGACAATGATGTCATCCTCATCATCCGCCAGTATTGCCTGCATGCAGGCGAACAGTGCCGCAAGCGCCGCCCCCACCGTAAACAGCGGCAGCGAAAGAAGGCAGAATGCAATATTGCACAGGATAATGTTCGCCAGCTTTCTCAGAGCATTCATCAGCGGTCCGTTCATATCAAATAAATTCATAGCGGACTCCTTTCCGAAAAGAAGCTTACCGGTATATGCGCAGGCAGACTTTCATGAACCATTCTGTGCAATTACTTAATCGCACCTTCTACCATACCGTTCATGATCTGCTTCTGAGCAATCAGGAAAATGATCACCATCGGGATGATCGCCAGCAATGCCGCTGTCAGGATCAGATCCCACTGTTTTACATAGGAACCCACAAAAGCCTGCACTGCAACCGGAAGGGTCTTGACCTTGCCGTTCTGTCCCAGCATCAGGGAAGGCAGAAGGTAGTCGTTCCAGATCCACATTCCATTGAGGATCGTAACCGTCGTGATAACCGGTGTCAGAAGCGGGAAGATGATGCGGAAGAACGTGCCCTCCGGGGAACATCCGTCGATGGATGCCGCCTCCTCCAGCTCATAAGGGATACCCTTGATAAAACCGGTCAGAATAAATACAGTCATCGCGCCGCCGAATCCGCAGTATGCGAACACGATTCCGGGGATTGACTGCAGCAGGGAGATCCCCACAAAATTTCCCACATCACGGAAAGTAGAGATCAGCGGCAGCATAACAACCTGGAACGGAATGATCATGGAAGCGATAAAGATCATGTAGATCGTTGTAGACCATTTCGTCTTGTTCCGGCAGATCACCCATGCCGCCATACCGCCGAACAGGGCCAGTACAACCAGCGAGATCACGGTAATGAGCACAGATGTCCCGAACGCATACCAGAAATTGAAGTTCGAATTATTTACAACAGAGGAAAGGTTTGTCATCAGCTGTCCAAGGCTGACGCCCTCAAAGCCTACCGGGCTGGCAACGATACTGTTGGCGTTCTTGAACGTATTCATAACCACCAGATAAAATGGAAACAGAGTATACAGCGCGACAATGATGCCGATCACGGTCAGAATAATCTTTCTCGATTTCTTCATTTCCATTACATCTCCACCTCCTTCTTGTTAGAGATCCGTACCTGGATGATGGATACACAGGCCAGGATGATAAAGAACAGAACTGCCTTCGCCTGTCCAAGCGCATAGCTGTTCTTGGAAATTGCCGTATTGTAAATGTTCAAGGCCAGCATCTGGGTACCATTGGTCAGATAGCTTCCGAAGAAGTCTGTCACGGAGCCTGTACCGTTTGTCAAAGCCATATTCACGTCAAACTGCTTGAACGCGGAGGTCAGTGTCAGGAAGGTACAGATCGTGATCGTGGATGCGATCATCGGAACCTTGATCTTCATCAGAGTGGTCCATGCGTTGGCGCCGTCAATCTGAGAAGCCTCCAGCACATCCTTCGGCACAGTGGTCAGACCTGTTACATAGATCAGCATGATATAGCCTGCATACTGCCAGATATATACAACAATGATCGCCATAAACGCGGTCTTAGTATTGGCAAGGACAGAATTCTGATGGCCGCTGATGGCCGCGGTGATCTGAACGAGCACGTTGTTGAATGCGAACTGCCAGATATAGCCCAGTACGATACCTCCGATCAAGTTCGGGAGGAAATACGCCGCACGGAAGAAATTCACGCCTTTCAGCTTGCTGGTACACAAAAGGGCCAGCGAAAAGCCTACCAGGTTCACCAATACCATATTAAATACCACAAACAGGAAGGTCAATAATACAGACCAGATAAATGCCGGATCCTTAAACATCGTAGTATAGTTCGTCAGCCCGATAAATCCTGTAAATTTGATGCCGTTCCAGTCTGTGAAGGAATAGAAAATACCCAGAAGCAACGGGATGATCACTGTCACTGCAAACGTGAACAATAGTGGAAACAAAAATATAAAATTAATGATGCTGCGATGATGTTCTACTGTCGGGAATAAATAAAGTCCGATCAAAAACGCAATCGCCCCGATGATCAGCAATGGTCCCCTGACCGGACTTCCGCCGCCGGAAAAGTCCATCACTAAGGAAACTACCATACCAACCACCCCTGCGGCCAGAAGAACAAGAGACAGCATTTTTCTGCTTGATGAGTTCTCAGACATTTTATAGCTCCTCTCTATTGGTTCATATTTTGTAATGGAGACAGGAGAACATGTCCCCTGTCTCCTTTCATTTAGAGAAAATAATTCTTTAAGTTAGTTTGCGTAGCAAGCCTGAATTACCTGCTCCATTGTCTGTACAAATTTATCTGTATCCAGATTGCCTGCCGCGTAGTCAGAGAATACCTGGCCAGTGTAATTCTGTGCAAGTCCTTCCTTCATGCCCAGCCAATGCCATCCGGAAGTCTTTCCTGCTGTCTGGTAATCTACGATCGTCTGCGCGAACGGATCATTTGCAACATACTTGCAGGAATTGTACGGGCTGATAAATCCAGCTTCCTCTACCAGTACCTGCTGTGCCTTGTCTTCGGAGCACCACTGCAGGAATGCCTTAGCTGCCTCTGCGTTTCCATCAGAGAATACAGACCACCAGGAAGGTGAATTTGTCAGGATCGTGTCCATACCGTCCTCAAACGCATATGGAACCATTCCAACCTTGAAGTTGCCTGCTGCTTCATAAGCTTCCGCGTCATCGCCTGTCATGGTAGCGCCGATCCAGGAACCCTGGGTAACAAACGCATACTTACCTGACGCAAAGTTCAGGATCTGCTGATCATATGTACCGGAAACCAACAGCGCCGGATCGGAGTACTGATTCAAAAGACCTACAAACTTCGCAAAATCTGTCAGACGGTCTTTGTCTACTTTTCCGCCGTCATTGAGCATATCAATATAGGTTGTATCATCACGGTCCAGACCGCCGTCAATGTAATTTGCAAACAAGTGGTTTCCTGTTGACCAGTACAGGTTTGTAGCCTCTGCACAATAGCCTACAACAGCATCCAGGCCAAGGTCAGCTTTTTTGGAATCCAGTGTCTTAAAAGCCTCTTCGATCTTACCCGGGGAGGTCAGTGTAGCCGGATCAATCTCAGCCTTCTCCAGAATGTCCGCATTGTATGCCAGGCCGACTGCTTCTACCGTATACGGGAATCCGATGGTGCCGTATTCCTCATCAACATATGCAGCGTCTGTATCGGAAGCCCATGCCTCACCGCTCATATCCTCCAGCATGCCTTCCCAGTTGCCGAAGTCTGTAGAACCGCCGTTCACAAAGATATCCGGCATATTGTCCGCCTGATAGTATCCCTTGAGGGTACCCTGGATATCAATACCGCCGCCCATGGACTCGATCTCAACCGTAACACCGGTTTCTTCTTTATACATCTCAGCCAGCTTCTTCAGCTGAGAGTCGATCTCGATCTTGCCGTTAACCAGACGGATCGAATCACCGGAACCGCCGCCTGATGAACCGGAATCAGACTCAGAAGATGAACCGGAGTCCCCTGCGTCTCCGCCTGATGAGCCGTTATCTCCGCCGCCTCCGCAAGCTGCCAAACTCATTACCATAGTTGCTGCCAACAATGTTGCAATTACTTTCCTCTTCATTATTTTCCTCCTTTTTTGTGCGGTGCCACACAATATTTTTCGACCTTTTGCGCATAAGGTTTTCTATGTAACCCATGTTAACACTTTTTTCATAAATGTCAATACCTTTTGCACATAAGTTTCAAAAAAAGTTAAAAACAGTCGTCTTTTTGTGCATTTTTCGCATCACTTTTCTACATCCCTGATGATTCACACATGAAAATAGCATTTTTTCACGCTCAATTCCACAAAAACCTCACAATTTTCTACAGAATTTTCACTTTTCCATTCTAAAACCATACAAAAAAAGAACTGATCCCGCCCGGTAAAGGCGTATTCTCAGTTCTTTCTTCCGTCATCTCCCGCTGGTTATCCGCTTTTTCAGCGGCACTTTTCACACCCCCAGGCCAAAAAACGATTATGCTTCCTTTTCATCCATATTACAGCAGTTCCCGCAGACATCCGCCTTTTCAACAACGTCCTTCGAGTCAGCAGCTCCGTCCCCTGCATCCTCCTGACGGATCTCCCGCACGCTGTCGCGGATCACAATTTCAATCGGGAGCTTCACATCCCACTCGGAAAACTCCGTCCCCTGTATCATTTTCAGCAGGTATTCCACAGCGAGACGTCCCTTCTTTGTCACGTCCTGCCTCACCGTCGTAAGGGCCGGCCGGACCACTCTGGACATCAAGTTGTTGTCAAACCCGGTGATCGAGAGATCCTCCGGAATCCGTATCCCCCGATCCATAAAATAATTCATCAGCAGCACGGCATAATAATCCGAACAGCACATAAACGCCGTATAATTTTTCACCCGGTAATAAAGTTCCCTCAAACTGGATTCCCGTTCCACCGTCCCCGGATGGAAGATCAGAAGATTCTCTTCCTTCATCTCCAGCCCATAATCCGCCAGAGCCCTCAAATGTCCCAGATAGCGCGTATAATCCACACCTTCCATATTATCCGCCAAAAAAGCGATCCGCCGGTGTCCCATCTTCAGAAGGTAGCGCGTGATCTCGTATGCGCCCTCCTCGTCCTCCAGCCCGATGTTCACGTAATTCATAATTTCCCTGGACGCGTAGCTGTCAATCAATACCGTGGGATTCTTATACCGGCTCTTGATCCGGATAAAATCATCGTGGAGCATGCCAACCAGGATCAGCCCGTCCACATTCCATGTCAATACGTTCCGAATGATCTCGCTGATATCATTGGACGTATAGATCATCATAAAATACCCCTGGGCGCGGATTTCCGCCTCCAGCGCACCGATCAGCTCACCGAAAAAAGGATCGCTGAACAGGTTCGCGTACTTGTCCTTCCGGCATTTCAGCGCCACGCCGATAATCTTAGAACTGTTCTGTGAAAGACTCCTGGCGCTGATATTCGGCACATATTCATACTTGTCCAGAAGCTTTTCCACCCGTTCTACCGTCTTCTGTGAAACCTCGCTCGTCTTTCCATGAATCACATTCGATACCGTCGTAGTACTGATTCCCAGCATCTCTGCCATGTCTTTAATTGTTATCATATCCTGTCCCCCAAATAACTCGCTTCTAAGCACTCCCGAACCGCTCCGGAGCACCCCTCTTTCGCAGACCTGATCCAATCTCAGCAACTTGCAGAAAAGCAAAGCTTCCTGCATTTTGATCTGTCATTTTTGCTCTCGGCCTCACCTGTCAAGATTATACCATCAATCCCTATAGAAACTCAATATCATTTCTTCACGTAATGCAAACTATTTTTTTGTTCACTTATTCACCGACAAATTTTATTACTATTTTTTACATACTTTTTCATTTTTTTCTTGACAAACCGTCTCCGGGTTGATATACTAGTCAAGTACTTGCGGTAGCAAGCTGCAGCACAGGGGATTGGTCAAATGGTATGATAGGGGTCTCCAAAACCTTTGGTGGGAGTTCGATTCTCTCATCCCCTGCTCACAGGAAAATGGCTGTAAACCTTGATTTTACAGGGTTTACGGCCATTTCTGTTTTTTCAGTTCAGTGTATTTCAGAGTGATTGAAAGTGATTCAGAGTGATAAAAATGGGGTATATTTGGGGTAAAGCGGGGTAAGTTTGGGGTAAGACAGAAGTGTATTTTGAACACAGTGCGGAATCTTATATGAAAAAAATACAGTTATTTATTTGAAATGGCAGTCAGACAAACGAGCATGACTGCCTTTCATATGATAAAAATTTTCGTGATCGCCATTAATCCTGATCCGATTCGTCTACAGTAAAAAAGATGGGATAGATCCTATTCTTTGAAGAGAATACCTTTTGCAAGATTCCGAAATGTATTCTAAAAAATTTTCAAATGCAAAATGCTATTGCAATGTAACATCTGTAATCAATATATAATTTCTCATTTTTTACGAATCGTCTATTCCGGAATTAATTCTACTGCCCCCGTACTTCTCCTGAAATAGTACACTTCATCTGACAGCCATTCCTCCTCATTCACAATCTCTTCATTGGTCTCCCGAACAATCCTGCGAAGCTCCGCTGTATTTTCATCTTCTTTGGCCGGAAGTAAGATCACCTCATGGACTGATGATGGCAGTATAAACAGATCACTCCCATGTGCTTCGGCAAACCTGTTCAGCAGATCGGTACGGAGCATTGCTGCAGCTCCTTTTATTCTGCTTCGATTGGTAAATACATATGCCCATCCATGAAATTCACCCTTTTGTTCTACATCTATGTGCTCTTCTATCATATCCTGGAGCACCTGATGCAGCCCTATGATCTCAAATTCCTCCTTCTGTAGATTAGTAAGCGCTGTCTCATATAATTCTTCTTCGGTGATATTCCAGTGCTCCATCATCTCGTTTGTTACCGTGTGGACTACATCTCCAGATTTACATTCCCACATCTTAAGCCTGTAAATGACTGCCAAATCCAGAAATGCTTTATAAGGGATCTCCACCAGCAGTTCCTGATTCCAGGACTCCTTGATCAGTTCTACGATGATCCGCCCTTTTGCGCTTTCCCAAGATTCCATCAACTGATCTTCATCAATTCTTTTCACATTCTTCAAAATAGAAACTGCCATGTCTACACACCAGTCCATTCCATATTCCTGATACTGCTGATACAATTCTTCCAGCCAGATTGATGGAAACAGATTATAATCTCGGCTTTTATATGTTAAATTCTCACTTTTTATCTGGTTATTCTTTATGATCTGGACTATTTCGACTTTCATATCACTGTCCGACTTCTCCTGGACCAGATTTTTCAGGGATTCTTTAAATTCTGTATACTCCATTTTTTTCGTATTCTCCATTCATTGATCCTCTCTTAATCTGCAAAAAGTTCCATTATAAGATGTACCGCATCTTTAAATCCAAGACTGTATGCAATCCTGCCATACTGGGAATCGTGATAATTGCATATAGACAATGCCTCGTCTACTGCGTCCAACTGTTTCTGATCCAGTCCCATCCGGTTTATTTTTCTTAGAACTTCTTCTATTTTTCTTTCTGATTTCTGGTAGATCTCATCCTTCTTTAAACAATCTTCCAGCGCATGGTGTGACCTTGTTTTAAAAAGAATATCTAACATTGACTTTGTTCCTGATCTACTGCAGAAGGATTTCTTATGTACTTTATATTTTTTTAGAAGTGGACACTGCACATCCATATTCGTTTTTTTCTTCCTATCCATAGATTCCTCTTTTCATGATAATAGTTATCTGTAAGCAATTGATTCCGTGATCCAGCTTCGATGCAAGAATCGGGGGATGTCACCTATTGTAATTCAAAAATACTGTGTTCTTTGTATGAAGCATCAATTAATTCCTATGGTGCTCCATGGTGTTCGTTTCGAACCCAAATCACGTCGTGTTATTTATAGAAGGAACTGCCATAAAATCAATTTCATATTCTGACTTTTTAAATCCTTTTACAGCAGTTCCTGAATGGTTTCCGTTTTCATCCAAAGATCTCTGTGAGCGTTCATGTAAGTTTTTATTACAATGATATTCCCATTGTGTTCGTTTCGAACCACTTACTTTATGCGGCATCTTTTGTCTTTTTCAGCCCGTTCATCGCCCTTGAATAAATATCCTCTGTCATCTGCTCCACACCTGTCAGGTGGTATCTGGATAATACTGCCTCCATGGAGATTCCGGTTCGTTTCAGTTCTTTTTCAAGCAGCATGAACTGTTTGTCTGAGGCCGGCTTCTCCTGCGTCTTTGGGTGCTCTTCCGGCTTTTGTTTCTTTCCTTCTGTTTTCCGATTCTTATCCTCCTTTGTCCGATTCTGTTCCTCCGATCTCTGGCTATTTTTCTCCGTTTTTCTATTTTGATTTTCTGTTTTCTGTCCTTGTTTTTGCTCTGGCTTCTGTTTCAGTTCAAATACCTTCTGCCCGTTTTGGTTGATGATCACAAGAGCGGATATCTCCCTCTGATGGTTGTAGCCTATGGAATGCACAAAGAACTTATTAGTAGTAGTATAACGGTCGCCTTGCCTCTGGATATTTACTTTTGTTTCCGGAACCCAGATAAACGGCGCTGTATAAAGCTCCCTTCCAAGCCCCCAATTAAAGCAGGCCCGCTTAAAGGAATCGGATGCCTGCCCCTTTTCTTTTTCGGAATAGCTGGTCGTGCCCACATCTTGCTTCGCAATCCACTGTCCTTTTTCTTCGTCCCAGATTTCTACGGTACAGTACAGGTTCCCGTCAATGCACTGGTGGGTCCTTTTCCATCCGAACGGCGTAAATGTCTCGTCCAGAATCCGTTGGTCTACACGGGCATCCTTGAAAAGAAACAGACTCAGCCCTTTTTCATTGATCGTTGATACCCGGCACTCGATCTCATCCGCTCTCAGTAGTCGGATGACTCTTTTCTCACTGTCTGGATTTATCATAGCCTCCGGTTCCGATATCTGCATGGTAGTGTCAAGTTAACTACCATATTTTTTTTAACAAACCTTATTATTTCAAGGGTTTCACCACTTTTTCAAAGAAAAAAGCAATGACCTCCCTTTTTTGTGTCAATACTATTACCATCCCACAAACACTGAAAGGAAAATCATTGCTTATGGATATTATTACCTATTTACTCTTTCTCATTCAATCTCTTTACCAACAAAACTGCTGGCTGATTCATTTTATCTGCAGATATATCCCACTGAAACAGTGGGCTTTTGATGATTCCCATTCTCCAAAGTACCAGAAGTTTAAAATTGACGATCTCCCTCTTGTCACTGACTTCCGGCAGGACTGGACTTATCAAGATCTCATCCCTTACTTTGAAAAGCGTTATGGTAAGAAAATACGCCCTGTCAGCCGACGGTCAGAATGCGATATTCCGGACAGCTGTACCTGCCCCCGCTGTGGTGCCCCGAAGCCTTTCCTTTATAAAAATAATGGTTCCAAAGGACAGCTTCTCTGCAAAGTCTGCAGCGCAAGGTTCTCACCCGATGAAAGCCGCTTCTCCTCTGTAAAACTACGCTGTCCCCACTGCGGCAATACCCTGGTCCCAAAGAAGGAGCGCAAACACTTTATCATCCATAAGTGCATCAATCCCAAATGTCCTTATTACCTCTACAACCTCAAAAAGGTAGATAAAGAAGATCTCAGGCAGGACTACGGCAAAAATAAATATAAACTCCACTATATCTACCGTGAGTTTACGATGGATTTTTTCAGCATGGATCTCAATACCCTGCCTAAAAATGCTTCATCCCTGAAATTCACCAAGCATAATGCCCACGTAATGTCCTTGTGCCTGACCCCACACGTCAACCTTGGCCTCTCCCTTAGGAAAACCTCCCAGGCTCTCAGAGACCTGTACAACATCGGCATTTCCCACCAGCAGATCGCTAATTACTGCAAGACCGCAGCTATCTGCGTGAAACCTTTTGTTGACCAATACCCCTACGAAAAAGGGCCTGTTTTTACTGCCGATGAAACCTATATCAAAATCCGTGGGATCAAATCCTATGTCTGGCTCATTATGAATGCCGCATCCCGATCCATCATTGGCTACCAGATCTCTGATAACCGTGGTGTCGGCCCCTGTATCCTCGCTATGCGTATGGCTTTCCGGGGACTTGCAAAACTGCCGGAAAACTTTAAGTTCATTGCTGACGGTTACAGCGCCTACCCGCTCGCTGCAATGGAATTTGTAAAAAAGCTGGGAAACGATTTTACATTCAAAATCACTCAGGTGATTGGACTTACCAACGACGATGCTGTTTCCAAAGAACACCGTCCCTACAAACAGATGATTGAACGGCTCAACCGTACTTATAAGGCATCTTACCGTCACACAAACGGCTTTGACCACATCGACGGTGCCAACTATGACCTTGCCCTCTGGGTCGCATACTATAACTTTCTCCGTCCGCATAAACACAAGAACTACAAAGTTCTTAACGAAGTAGAAATGCTGCGGGGCGCTGACAACATGCCTGGAAAATGGCAGCTTCTCATCTTCCTTGGCCAGCAGACCATCCTGAACCAGCAGAAAAACGGCGGCTCTGCGCCGGAGCGGAGCTGTTGTCAATAGAACCGTGGAATACCGCAGCCGCCGTCAGGCGGTGAGGATATGCCGCGAAAGTCTATTGACATAAGGCTCACGGATGATCCTGTCTGTCAGAAAAGGGGCCACTGCGCCCTTTTCCTGCCTTCCGGCGAGGATGGGTTCGGGCAAAGCCCGAAACCGGGTCAAGGGATTGGTCCCTTGTGGGTTCTTAGGGCAACGCCCTAAGCCCTCGGAGAGCTTTTCGGAGTCGATATCTACAGTTTTCAAGGTTCATTTGAGCCTGTTTTTTGCAGCTCAGTTTTTCATAAATTACTTGACACTACCATCTGCATTTGTTTCTCTGCTCCCTGGATTTGAGCCTGCTTCTCTGATTCCGATATCTGCACTTGTTTCTTTGGCTCCGATATCTGAGCATGTTCCTTCGGCTGTTCCCCTTTGATCGCTCCGGCTTTCTTTGCCAGTTCTTCTTTTATATTTTGCTTTGCCAACGTCTATTTCTCCTTCAACAAAGTTTTGATCGCCCAATATAAAAGCCGTTCTCTCCAGCTCATTTTTTTACGCCGCTTTTACCATGAGCCGCCTGCTCTGGATCACCTTCTGGTACTGTGCATAAATCTCAGGCTGTTCTTCTTTCAGACGTGCTTCATCGACCCGGCTGCTGGAAACGGATTTCCAGGAGACTCTGTACTGTTCATTTTCTGCCTGCTCCGCTTCTCCGAGGTAGAGTTTCAATTCCTGCTCGATCTTCTTTTTCTCCCTCTCCATCTGTTCCATATCCTCTTTCAATTCCTGACGGCGTCTTAGTTTATCATCAAATCCTTTGAGCGGCAGGATCTCTGCCACGGAATTTTTATAATATTCCGCTATTACACTGTCCGCAAGTTTGGAACCGTCCGGTTCAGGAAGGATTCTTTTCTGCACATGGCTCTCCCAAAAATCCTGTTCGATTCGAACCAGATCTGCCAGCATGGATTCATCCCGTTCCAACCGATAGTATTTAAAATCTCTGCCGTAAATAAGTACGGCGATAAACCATGCAT
Source organism: Schaedlerella arabinosiphila (assembly GCF_003885045.1). Classification (GTDB taxonomy): domain Bacteria; phylum Bacillota; class Clostridia; order Lachnospirales; family Lachnospiraceae; genus Schaedlerella; species Schaedlerella arabinosiphila. The sequence continues at coordinate 3,271,248 of NZ_RHJS01000002.1, forward strand.
CAGCGTTGCAGACCGTCATGTAATGGTAGCACTGTATCTGGTAGGAGAGCGGAATCTTTCCATCTTTCCAATGCTCCGCCATAAAGGGGCTTGCAGTCTTGCATTCCAGCCCTGCGTTTTCCCCCACTACCATCCGGTCTACATCTGCCAGCATGAACGGATAGGATTCGTGACAGAACATAGCGTTTGCCCTGCGTACTTTCTTTCCGGTGGCTTCCGTAAATCTTCTTGCAACATAATCTTCAAATTCCCGTCCCTGACGCATGGCTTCATTGTCGATCTCCTCAATCGTATCTGAGGTCTTGTCGTTGTATACCTGCATTGCAGTGCGGTAGGGATTCAGGCCGCATACGGCTCCGGCATCGCTCCCTCCGATCCCTTTCTTGCGGTATTTCAGCCATTCCTTTTTATCCAGGTTCAATGTCGATACTAATTTCTTCATGCGATTTCATCCATCCTTTCCGTCCTGTAATAATTTTTCAGGGATTTCAGTTTTTTATCAATGTTTTTCAGTGCTTCCAGCTCCTGATCAATACAGCCCTGTAGGTCCTCCGCATAGGAATCCCCATATTCAAGCCACCTGCCATACAGGAAATGCAGAAGTTCCGGAATTGTGATTGCAATGATAAGGAGTTCCTCTTTCATTGTCCGGCACATTTCTATCAGCAGTTCATACAGATGAATCATGCTGTCAATCTGATAAGCGGCATGATAGATCTCCTCTTTCTCCTTTTGAAGGATGCCATACCGAAAGGCGCTTAACTCTGCGCTGATCTTTAAACTAAAAATCTCTTCCAGTTCTTTATGTTCCAGTTTCATCCCGTCACCTACGCTGCGCATACCATCTGGTATGCCTTGTCAATCAGCGGATTCCCTTCCATTGTCCTTGCAAACAGGTTCTCCTTGTAATTTGCAGTCTTTCGAAGCGGTTCTACATGGGTGGCAAAATCAGATACCGCATTTACAAAGCGGTACGCATTTTTTCCTACATGCTGCAGGTCCGGCGCGTCAAAATAGCGCATCTTCATGTCCTCCCTCAGCTTCCGGATGTTCTTGGTCTGCTGCGGGGTGGAATTATCTTCCAGCGGGAGAAGGATTTCAATGTATTCCGTCACCTGCCTGTCTGAGAGCTTCTTCATGCGGAGGTTTTCAAACTCCTGCCCTAATTCCTGCATATAATTTTCTGCCCTGAGCAATGTGTCCCTGGCCTCCTGCATTTTTTCATGGATATCCCCGGTGTGGATCATGGACCAGCAGCGATTCGCCTTTGCCAATGCCAGATTCAGCGTGTTCTGACATACCACACGGATCGGAGTCAGAGCGACCTTGATCGCGCCGGAACCGTCGTGGGTGTTAGAAAATACCAGGTATGGGCTGATCTGTTCCCCGGAAATAATGTACTCCCGGGGCATATGTGCCAGTAACCAGACTTTTTTTCCTCCCTGCAGGCTTCCGGCTGTCTCATACCGGACTCCTTCGCCTAATAATTCATCTGTGAAGGCAAAGGCTTCGTTATTTTGGATGACCTTGTATCGGTCAGTCACCACGCCCAGGGCTTTCCTGTCCGAATCACGGATATTGACCTTGTAGCCCTCAATCGGTTCACTTGCGGCTGTGAAGATCGGCTCCTGGAGCACCTGCCAGTTTAAGCCGGCCAGGATCAGTGCGTCATTGGATGCGGGTGCTTCTTTTACCTTTGTTCCCAGGCCATGCCACGGTGTTTCCCTTACATAAAACATACTCTCAACGTTTGCTGCCATAATAAAATCCTCTCTTTCTTCTGCTTTTACTTATACGAATCTCCATAATAGAGTTGCAAAATAGCTGATAAACCGCCGCTTCTAATCATCGTTAAAAACTTCTTCGAGTACGGCAGCCGCAACGTTTATCAGTGCCAGTAGAATCCTTCCCATCCAAGCCCTCCTTTCTTGAGCCAAAAAGAATGGGCAGAACCCGGTAGGTGGATTCTGCCCTGTATGTAGTGTGATTACGATTAAGACTCATTATTATAATATATAATTATAATCTGACATTTTTTCAGGGGATAGGATTGGCAGGTTCCATGAGGAATGTTCTAAAAGAACACCTTGGCCACTGACATGATCTTATCTATATATATTTATAACAATTATAAATTTTCTACTCTTATCATTACCATTTATTGAATTCATATGGTCTTACATATCCCTGATTATTTGTTGCATCAAAAATTGATCCTGAATCCATACCAGTTATTTCCCCCTGATTTGTTACATATAGATTTTCTCCATCTGTCCATGTAAACGTAATTACAAATCCATATAAATTAATTTGTGCCGTATTACTATTTATTATTGCGGCATCTTCCGTCAATATAGTATTTGACCAATCTAAAATTCCAAGACTGAACCGAATTGTATTTTCTCCAATGTCTAAGATTTCAATTTTTCCTGTATTCCCCATTGTGGTTCCACTTAATGAATTAGCAGATACATACACTCCCGGCATGCCTATGAATGTTTCAGAAGGAGCACTTACTCCGTTAATCTCATCCTCTATACGCTTAATTAACTCCGCATTCTTTTTCTCAAAATCATTAAAAACCGCATCTGCATTAAACTGTTCTGCCGTCACGGTTCCTGAGTACCATGGCATACTATTAAAATGCTGCTGCAGTCCTTCGTCCTGAAAAATATATCCATGCCTTGCAAATATTTCATTCCTTCCGATAAAAAGCCTGCCAGTTTCTACACCCCTTACCTCTTCTTCGGAAAGATACCGGCTGTTGCTGTCGGGGAAGATATACTGTGCCCGCATCTGTTCTTCCCTGGCCTGCCTGTAATTTCCGATTTCTTCATCCGACAGGAAACTGACATTGATATTGGCAACATTGTTCCCATTTAATCCGCAGACTACATTCCTCTTTGTATCAAGGTTCATAAACTGTATGCTTTCCCCGGAATCAACAATCTCAGGATAAGCGTCACTCATCTTACCTGCCGCTTCTTCCTTTGGCATTCCGATTCTGATTCCATGGAAGGATGGCCCTTCTTCTCCGCTGCTCTGGATCACAATGTTTACAAGATTCCCTTCCTGATACACAGCTTGTACACTGCCATCCAGTCCCGTATAAGCCGGATTCCCTTCTGAATTTTTCAGTCCGAGTTCTACCGCGTAGTCCTCTGGCTGTCCTAACAGCGTTTCCATATCAATACCGGAAAAATCTGCTTCTTTTTCCTCTTTCTTTGGTTCCGTTCTATTTTCATCCTTTGTTCCTTTTTGGGACAGAATGCCTATGTATGCCGCAAGCCCCAGCACAAGAATCAGGAGCAGGATCATCACCCAAAACCACCAGTTTTTATATACTGCTTTTTTCTTATGCTGTGCTGACTTTTGTGCCCCGGTCGGTGTTCCGCAATTCGGACAAATCTTCCAACTGCTTTCCAAGAGGGCTCCACATTTTTTGCATTTCATTCTCCGATTCTCCTTTATTCTATATTTAATGAACAGGCCCATTTTCTAAACAATACGATATCTTTTTATTTTCTCCGCTGTTTTCAATATTACTACCCGAAAACAAAACCGTACACACCAATAGCGAATTTATTTCACCAACTAATCTATTTCCTCCATGTCCTCTAAGAGAGAATTAACCAACAACATTTTCACCAAAGAGACCACTTCTTTGAAATTTTCCTGATTCTCTCTGAACGCTTCCTCTGTCTGCTCCTGAAGCACATTCGTCACCTTCATAGCAAGATTATTTAGGGACTCCCGTATTATTTTTTTACTGAATTTTTTCATCGCCTTTTCTTTTTCTTTACCGGAATCCAGCTTTAATATTTTCAGACATTCCGGATCATCCAATGACATCCTCTTTGCAAGCGGTTCCTTTAAACTGCCGATAATTGTGGTACGGATTTTCGAACGATTCCGTTTAACACGTTTCAGATTAGAGGTATCTTTCGTAAATTCTGATGATTCCTCCAATAAATCAATCAATGCATTACAATAATCCTCTACCTCTTCAATGCACTGTTCTTCCAGCTTCTCACAATGATGCAGATACTTTTCAGAGAACGAAACCAGTATTTCATTCAACCTCTCTGTAGTAAGGACATTCGCTACATTTTTATCATAAGAGCCCTCTTTAGATACTTCCTCGGAACAAATATCCTGTATTGCCGTTCCCAATTCGCTTATCCCATACCATCCTGTCTTTTCTGCAACCTTATCTCCTATTTTTTCTATGCCTTTGCCAATTTGTCTACCAATCCAACCAATTAAGCCCATCCCTTCACCCCTTCAACACATATTCAGCCACACTGCAGTCAATGATAAGATCATTTGCATTTGCAATGATCCGTTCAGACTGTTCCTCACAATTATCGGCATTTATATTTTCTAATTCACGGCTGTTCCTGTCTGCAGTTTCTTTGGCTGCTTCGATTACAGACAGGACCCCTTCTTCTATCTCTTCAAAAAAAACTGAGAGTTCTTCACGGATATGCTGACAATAGGTATCTAATGCTTCCCTGAACACTCTGTCAGCAAATTCATTCATCGCCTGTTCTTTTTGATTTCCAGGTATCATTCGAATGACATCTCTCAATTCCTGATTACTCAACGTTATACTCTTACAAACCTCATTGTCGATATATCCTCTTACTTCCGCCAATAAATGATGAATCTGCCGCGCAATACGCTTTCTGCTGATTCCATATTTTTTTATCAGTGTTTCCCGATCGTCAAAAAGAATCTCAAGTTCTTCTGTAAAGGAAGATACCTCTGCATAAACTGACTCTTCAATCTCACTTGTTTTTTTTCTGGTTTCTTCCTTGTATGTTTCAAATATCTCGATGAGATTGTCCACATCGGAAACCGAAGATTTTTCATCAATAGAATCTATGGATGATACCTTTTTCCCAATGATAGATATTATATCTGCAATCGTTTTTCCAACGCATTTCAGTATTTTTTTAATGCGCTCTGAATCATACGGTATATACGGCTTCTGCAGCATTATAATCACCTCCCCAATGACTTGATTGCCTGTTCGAGTTCCCCTGCTCTTTTCTGGGTGATTGCCTGGAGCCTGCTGATAAGGCCTTCTAATTCCTTTTTATCGTCGCTTGCTTCTTTATACTTTTGATTACATTCCATAAATAAGCGATATGCATACTTGAACCCTTTTATAAAACCGTTTTCTTCCCCAGCAGCTCCTATCATAAAGGCTATATCGCGGACTCTTTCAAATTCTGATTCATTCTTTTGCTCTATTTCTGTTCTCAGTATTGCAACAATTTCCTTCTGAAATTCCTTACTGATCGCCTCTTCCTGATTTTCTTCTTTTCTCGTATAAAGGTATAGTTTTCTTATCATTTGCTCCATATATACATCCTTCACTATTCCTGATGGTTTGTCCCGATTATCTTAACAGAATATAATGGACACCCCTCTGTCCTTCCGCTAAAATTCTGACAAAATTTTTCTTATATGTCTATCCATCATACATTCATAGCTATCTGCGGAACTTATAAATGTTCCTCTATCTCCTTCCCCTGTAGTTCATCCAATGTGATACTCCTGTCTGTCATCCAATGCCAATCCTCTTCTGAAAGATATATAGTCCCCTGCGTTTCTTCATCTTCCAGTTTTTCTCTGCATAAAAGACTCCCATAAAAATTTACCAGTATGCCCTTTGCAATCTGTACCGGATTGCCAAATCCATCGTCATCATGGCGGACTTCATATTGATACAGCCCCTCCGGCACAGAATCCCTTTGTATCCTGTCGCAGGTAAAGAATGCTTCTTTTTCAAGTATCCTTACCCTCTCATAATGCAATTCATCTGCACAGTATCTCATTTGTAATTCCTCTTGTAAAATATTTAAGAGCGGCAGGATATAACCCACCGCTCCATGATTCTAATTCGTATACGCTATTCCGATGTAAAAGACTGTGATGAAAAGAAACTTCTTTTCCATATAGCATTAATGTGTTCGATCCGAACACTTTTTACTACTGTATATCTATGGCTGCATGGTCTGCTTTTTAAACAGATTCAAATATTCCTGTGCCTGCTGTAAGGAGATATCCAGTTTTTTCTGCAATCTTGCCAGAATATCGTTTTCGGGGAGCTTAAAATCATATCCTGATTCAATAATTCCCAGAGCCCTTCCTCTTGCTTCACCACGTGCTTCTCCAATCGTTTCGCTTTCTTTTGCAATCTCATCAAATAAAGTACACATAGTCACATCTCCTTTCTCAAAAGCGTTATAATCAATCTTACTATTCGTTGCACCTGCGACAGTCATAACAACTGACTTATCGACCTGATGTTCCTCACCATACTGTATCGCTCTTCTCTTCGACTCGTTCTTCGATATGCTCCTGTCAAGAATAATTTCCAGCAGATTGAATAAATCCACGTTATTTGCATTATGCAGGATCAGATCATTGCGTCTTGCTTCTGCCAGCAGCACTTTATAATCATTTACATATTGAGCGAGTTCACTTGGAATATCCAGCATCCCATGCAGGGTAGTCGGGCCGTCCCATGGCCTATCACCATAGTAGACCACAACTGTAATAACAGGTGCAAACCGGTCTGTCTTTTTCATTCTTGACAGATATTCGTCTTCATCCATTCCTTTTGCGGTCTGATATTTTTTTGCATTGTCGTCATACTGTTTTTTGTATGTGCCATAATCATATCCCATAATACGCATAGGAATAGCATAATGAATATGCTGCTGACTCTCATTTCCAAGCAGTACATATTCCACTCCGTGAACTACAGATTTCTTCCTTATTTTTATATTGTCCCTGGAAGCCTGAATGCTCTCCGCATATTCCTTATGCTCTAATACAGAAGATTCTTCCGTATCTACATCCTCTAATTCTTCGGGTTTTATAACTGTTCTCCCATCAAACAAAACCGCATTGAAGAGATCTGCAAACTGCTCGTTATTACGCCAGTAATTTTTCAATACTGTATCTGGTTTTAACTTCTGTATTTTATCAGACATCTTGTGGTCCTTTCTTTGATATGTTCAGTATACTATATGAGTTATCGTGTTTTCAAGGTTTGCCAAAAGTATTTTTTAATCTGAATTTACTCAGAATACTGCCCCCTTTCAAAAAATAATCGCAATGGACTCGTTCATGATCCCCCCTTCTTTTAGGCAGACAGGGCAACCCGTCCTGTCTGCCGCAACATAATATTTTTCAAATTTTTCTGTTTGTGCGTTTGAAATGATACATTGAAAATACAGACGAAACCTTTTTTTAAATGTTTCTGAAATGTGGATTCTGATTTTTTGCCGATAATCTGACAGGGAAAGACAATCTGGTGATCCAATACTGAATGAAGATTTGAAATATCTTATGAACAATTATAATGCCCTTTGGCTGGAAATGTCAATTCCAAACGCACATATACGTGTCTGCTTTTACATTTTTATATAGAGCGCATATCTTCCTTTGGATTTATTTTTCTGAATGTTTTGCTGATTGCTGTCGTTATACTGCCCTCCTTTTTGCAGATCCATTTTACAGGAAATTTTTTCCTGCGCTAATCAGCTTGCTTCACATTTATAATATATCATTGATTTTTTGAAGTTTTACGCCACCTGCACAGTCCGTCAATCCATCGTGATCCTTTCGAAAAATGAGTGCGAGATTTCCGCTATTTCAGAGCACAGATCCGTAAAATCCATACCCTCAGGCAGGTGGCTGTATATATGGATATCCTTTGCAATTTCGATGATATCCTCCGTTGTGATATTCGGTTTCCTGCATTTGTTCAGCATCTTCCCCAGGCATTTTTCATCGCCCATCGTATACAAGTTTTTATCCGCACATAAATTTTTCAGGTCGTCTACAAAAATCAGACGTCTTTCAATAAATTTTATTCTCTCCATGGTTTCATCCATCCTTATTTCCCTTCGTTCTTTTTCTGACAGCGGCTCATGATATCATGCAGCAGGTACAGATCCTCTTCGCTCACCTGGTCTGCCCGGTGCATGATTGCCTTCGTAAGGAATACGGCCCAGTCGATATCCTTCCAGTTTTTTTGCGGTGCGGTGTTCGATTCGGACACCTTTTTTATCGCATCAGCAACCCTTTTTGTCGCGCGGGTAATCACTGTACTCTGCTTCTCCCATTCACGCAGGATTTTCTTATGCTGGAATACCTTCTCCGTATGTGACATTTTTTCCACCGGTTTTTCTTCTTTCTGCGGCTGCTGCACCGTGTTCGATTCGAACCCTTCCTTCTGCTTCTCCTTCTGAATTGCCTGTTCTTGGATTGTCCGTTCTTGGATTGTCCGTTCTTGGATTTCCTGTTCTGGAATTGATTGCTCTGAAATTGACTGATCCGGCGTATTCTCTTTTGAGCCGCCTTTATTTCCGCCGTCTTTTTTTGCTGTACGCTTCCCTGCAATCTCTTTCACGGAAATATTTTTGCCCTCTGCGGTTTTCTCTGCGACTGCTTTCTGTTCCTCCGGTGACAGCTTTGCCGCCTCATATGCGGCGGATATTCCCATATTCCCGTTTTTAAACTGATCCTGTATCTCCTGTACCGCATTGTGGGTAATGCTCTCCATCTTTGCGATATTCGAGCTGCTCTCATTCATCAGGCCCGCGACCACATCCCTCAATTTTCCCGGTATTTCCAGTCCGTCCTCTTTCTTTGCCCTCATCAATGCCTCTTTCAGCCTTTTTGCCTGCTGGGTTTTCTCCCACGCCGTCAGTTCCCGGTTGTATGCGTTTCCCATCAACAGGGAAAGCTCCAGCATTGGCTGGGTCATATCCTTATACAGATAGCGTACCTGCTGGTATTCCTGATGCCCCCTTTCTATATTCAGGATATTTGCACGGTTCCTCCGATGGCCGCTTACGATCCAGAACTGGCCGTCCACCTTCCCAAGGACTGTCGGCTGCTGCTGTCCCACCGCAAGGAAGCTGTCCGCAAGCTCCTCGATATTTTCCTGGGCATAAAAGTTACTGTCAGATGGCTTCACCTCGTATGGGTTCAGCCAGATCTCTTTATAATCATTTGCCCCGTCTGCACCGGAAGTTTTGCTCTTGATATCCATAATGTCGTTGATTCCAAATTTTGCCATGTCTCTTACCTTCCTTTCCCTGTATAGTTTGTCACGAACCGCTTATAATCCTGTGCGGCGGCACAGCATGGACTGTACTCATAGATCGGCTTTCTCAGGAAGGAATTTTCCGCAACCTTCCGTGAATATCTGATAATTCCCAGAACTGGATATTTCCGATACAGGCGGCTATCCGCATTATCCCATTCCCTTTCCAGCCATTCCAAGCCCGCTTTCTCTCCGTCTGTATTCTGGTATGCAGTGACTAAAACGCCGCGCAGTTGGAGAGAAGGGTTCAGCGCCTTTGCATCTTCAATCTGCTCTGCAACGATATCCAGCCCTTCCAGAGCGTCCTCGTCAATTTTTACCGGCACAATGACCTCATCCGTGACCGCAAGGGCATTGATTACATTCAGGCTGATATCTGGCGGGTTATCAATGATGCAATAATCATATCCTGCAGCAGAACCATGATCTGCAGTATTCTCTTCTTCCGGCTTTATGGCTTCCATGAACTTCTTATATTTCCCTGCAAGATTATCTGTTTCGCCTTTTATCAGGTTCCAGACCGCTCCGAAGAGCGACATATTAGCCGTTACGATGTCTATGCCGTCATAATCGGTAGGCTGTATCAGTTCCTTTGGATTCTGCCAGTTTCCGCAGAGAAGGTTTGTGATCGGAGCTATATTCTCAGGGTCATATCTCTGGTATGCCTTGCTTAAATTCCCCTGCTTATCGTTATCCAAAAGTAAGACCTTATAGCCCCTGCGCCATAACTCATACGCAATATTCACTGTTGAAAAACTTTTTGCGACACCGCCTTTTAAATTCAATAAACTGATTGTCTTCATTTTCTTTCCTTCTTTCTACTTTGTATTTTACGGATATTTCGATTCCGATTTTCCTCTTTTGCAACGAAAATATACCTGCCATGCCACCCCTTTATCTCAGAAAAAGAGTATTCTTTATACGGCATCATATGATCGAGAGACTCCAAGTCCTCACTGGATGCAAGTGCAGTAAAAACTGTTGAAAGCTCGGCCATAAAATAGTTTCCATCTGAACTGTTTGGCTTTTCAAGAGTTCTTATTTTTTCAACAATCCGCTTTGCTTCTGTCTCAATCCTGCCAATCCGCAGAGATACAATATGCTCCTGAAAATCCCCCTGTTTGAAACGGTCACGGTTCTGTTTTTCTTCCCACAGGATATGTCTGTGTGCATCCGATTCATTTGTCTGGTATTCAGAATACAGGTACTTTCCGAACAGCAGATCCTCCTCACTGGAAACAGTTTTTGTTACAGACTGTTTCCTGCTCCCATGCTCATAAACTACTCTCACATAGTCCGTGGGAAGCGCTTTATCCTCCACATGCCTGCTGTGCTGCCCAAAATCCAGTTCATACAGGTTTCCCAGGATTTTATCCCCCTCATCGTGCGTAATCTCTGCCGCATAAGCAAGCACCCCGTTATGGTTTCGATTTCCAAAGAACTGCCATACGCCGTATGCGGGGGAGCCTTTAAGAAACACCTCACGTTCCCTGAGGCAATGCGTTCCGCAGGGGCGGGAAAGCCACAGGAACGTCTTGTCCCTGCCTTCCGGTTCAGACGCCGCCCTCGCCAGGATCTGTCTGTCGATCTCAAAATCGCTCTGATAGAATCCTGTATTTTGCTGCAGGACAGCTTTCAGAGATTGGATCAAATCTACATCCATAAATTTTTTCATCAACTCCACCTTCTTTCTACTTTCTGTACTGCTTTTTGATTTGTGTTCGAAAATAACACCTTTTCAAGGCATAAAAAACCAGGACATCTCTGCCCCGGTTCTACTAGTATACAATAAATAAACACATCTATGATTTAGTTTTGCTTAATAAATTTATCCGCTTCATCTTTTGTAAGCTGGTACTTTTCTATCAGCTTGCCTATGATATCTTCATCAGGAATGGCAAATGCCCTGAGACTGTCAACCAATACTTTCATTCCCTCGGTTCTTTCTTCTTCTCTTCCCTTATCTCTTCCCTCTTCTAATAATAACTGTGCAACCTGTGTCATACGAATTACCTCCTTAATCTGATCGGCCGTTCTTGCATCAATAATCTTATCCGCAAAGACCAGAATCCCTGACAGTACAAACATCTGGTTCTTTTTGTCCGTGATCTTCTTAGCCAGATACACAGCGTCTTTGACTGCCACTCTTTTCGCTTCTTTTCCTTTATAAGTAAGCGGCAATATGATAAACTGCATCAGTTCATCATCTGACAGCGGTACGCCATCTTCCAGTTTTTTCTCTAATACATCCCTTATGCTTTTGGAATCTACCTTCCTTAAATATGCCTGTTCCAGTCTCAAAGTCAGGCAGCCTGCATGAAATTCATCCTCCGCCTGCTCAACGTCTGCTGTATAAATCACAATCATGCGGATATACTTTGCTTCCTGCTTATACCGTTCCAGAATGCGTACAACATAATTCAGGTATTTCAAATAGTTTTCCCATTTTAGAGAACTTTCATAATCGATGATTGCTATAGAGCCGTCCTCTAAAAGGAACAGGTTGTCAATCCGCATCTCATTGACCTGAATCTCAGGAAGGTTTGTCGGTAAAACCTGTTTGATTTTAGGGACGTCAATTCCATAGACCTTCAAGGATTTGTCCTTAAAGTTCTCCGCCATGACCTTGGACAGGACATCCTTATTGTGATATGTAATATCGCTCTTGCTCTTTCCTTTTTTATCCATATATTTCTCCTAAATAGACCTGTATCTTGGATACAGTTATATTGTATCAGAAAACGTTCCTGATAGATACATTTTCATTGAAATTTTACTAACTTTTTTATTTGCTGTCAAATATTTTTCCGCTTCTGTAAACCTAATAAAGGATAATAGCTGCAAACTTCTTTTGTGGGCAGAATTTTTCTCTGCCCACCACCATAATTTTTTTCAAATCATTTTTTTCTCAATGTGGATGTGCAAATTCACCTTAATCATACTATTTTACAGTTCCACTATTAGCTGATAGTATGCCGCCCTCCTTTAAAATAAATTAGTGCCGGGAACATATCTTCCCGACACCTGTATCAGCTTCTTATATATAATATACAATTCAAATTTCCAGCTTTTTCAAAGATAGTACAGCGTCGCATGAATCTTCTGTGTAATAAGCATCCGATGTCTGCAACAGTACGAGCATGAAACTGGAAACGATGCTGCTTGCATCGTTGACGGGCTTCAGCGCAGTACTGGCGCAGGCATCGGATGCTTATCTAGTTAGGGATATTTTTAAGACCTTCTTCGGTATTATCATAAACATTCCTTATAACGTCTGACATTTCTTTATCTATATGAATCTGATCGAAGAAAGAAGTACGCATATTTTTTACTGCATTCACAAGTATTTCATTATTTCCTGCTCTGTAAGCTTGTATTATCACAATGAATATATTTACTCTTTGGTATACTGCTAAACATTCTTCGGAATGCATAGATTTATTGTATTCTATTTCCGTAGATTCAAACTGACTACATAGATATTTAAAACGCGATTGGACTTCCTGCATACTTGGATGGCATATTGATAATTTTTTTATAAGCAGACGGTATTCATAATAGATATAACTAAATCTTACTATAAACCAAAAATCTCTATTCATATCATCTTCAAGTGAAAATAATCGTTTGTAATACAAATTCGCTTCATTTACATTTTTTAAAAAATTTTTTTCAGAGCCGCAGTTATACAATGCCTGTAGATAATAAAATATTCCATAATAATAGTCCACATATAAACAATTCGGAAAATCTGTACATTCAATAAGCAGCAAGGCCATAATCCCATGAAAACCATTAAACATTTCCACTATTAAAACGTCATGACTATACATATTATTATCTATATGCTTATCATTTGGTGTAAAGCATATGAGATTATCTAATCCTTTAATGTCTATTCCACATTCAAGTTTATCTAATATTTTACGTATAATCTTTATCCACTCTTCTTGCCAATATTCATGTGAAATATTAGGAACCTTTTCAGGAATTTGGTCTATTAATGGTTGCCGCCTTGACTTACATAGATAATCGTAACAACCGTAAATAGACAGAAAAAAGGCTATCCTCTACTCGCAATAGGGGATAGCCTGTTGTCTTGTAACTCATTGTTATAATTCATCAAGTTTCCGTCTAGGGTAATGGGGACGTTCCAATATCTCCGTTACCTTCTACATTGATTATAAATGATTCCTTTAGGATTTTCAAGTGAAAAGTTTAGAAATAGGGCTTTTGTTCCCCCACTACATTATCTTTATTGAGAATCCTTCATATATTCCCACAGGAACTTCTTCACCAAATGTATATTCTATCATGGTATCAGCTTCAAAATTATAGACTATTACAATATTCTTGTCCGGATCAACCACCCAATACTCCCTGACTCCTGCAGTACGATATTTGAATAGCTTTTTATAATAGTCCATCTGCTTGCTACTAGGTGATACAATCTCAATAATCCAATCAGGCGCACCATGACAACCCTTATCATCTAACTCAAACTTCCCACATCAAAAGTGGGATTCGCACCTTGAAAAATCAATACTTTAGTCCACAAAATACCTTTATGCGGCTGTTTCTCTCCGTTCTAATGCGTCCTGCATGTATTTGGGGAGACGCTGAACAAAGCTGGCTGTAAATTCCACCAGCTGTTCTTCTGTGATATGAAAATATTCCATCACAGTATCCGTCAGCGCATCTATGATGATACACATGGGACGGCTGAACGTGATATCCTCCATTTCATCCAACACAGAAACACAGTTCGCATATCGTCTTGTCATCCGCATTTTCCCGTTGCGCCACCGACAGCATCATGTAACGGGCAAAGACAATGGCAACATGGGCACCCATGGCATCATAAGAAATCCCGCGGTATTCCTTCACAAGCTTCAGATAGGATTTGCAGGCTTTGAAAAAGACCTCTATATCTTACACGAACTTTCGTATAAAAGATTGAATAATGCTTTCACTTCCGTTGTGTTATCTATTGATTCCGTTAGTCTGGTAAGAAGATTATCCAGACTTTCAAAATCATGAATACATGCATTTTCATTCAACCATTTGAATCCTTGCTTTGTATTTTTCTTATACTGATTTGGATAGCTGCACAGGAGGACCATATCTCCGACAACTCTTTCAAATGTTCCGTTTATTCTTCCTTTTTGACTGTAAGAATAAACATCCAGAAAGAATCTATTCTGTGTAATTTCTCTAATTTCCCTTGCGAAAGCATCTATATAGGTAAATGCCTTTTGCGCCTGATTCATTGCCTTATGATTGTTATATTTGCGTACAAGTTTGGAAATTTCTGTCGTATCACAATTTTGATGAATTGCAGCTTTAAGCTGGTATCCGTTGAATCTATCCTTCAATTTCGCAGCTTCTCATAATCCGCAGATTTTCCGCATACTCTGTTGACGATATTTTTAATGTCTGCCATATCTCATTAGATTTGTAGCCTTCTACAAGCATATCTAAAATTTTAATTTGCTGTTTTGTCAATCTCGAAATATGCTTTTTTACCTTGTCCTGGAATTGCTCCTTTTCCTGTCTCCTGACAACTTCCTCAAAAGTAACAAAATCGGATGCCACACAATCCAAAAGGCAGTAATCTTCATTATTTTCACTTGCCGCATCCAGCGAAACAGCAAATTGATTCAAAACTCTGTTTTGTCTGTGTCTATACTCCAACTCTATTTTGAACTTCTTTGATAAACAGCTATGAAGAAAACCTTCAAATCATTTTCGCAGTATGGTTCTAATACCGCTAAATTTTTGCTATTCATTTTCTTTTCACCTCACTTTCCTTTTGACTACCTCCCAACTTTACCAGATGGGAACGCTCACAGCTTAAAGGCCTGTTTATAGTGGCTATCGCCATTCTACTCTGCGGTTTATATGTAATTTTCGCCATGTCGGTGATCTCTGTATCAAGATCATTTTCAGTCATATATGAAATGATCTCATGCTCAACCGCTTTCAATTCGTTTTCTAGCTCTTCTTTCATTGCCTTCAAACTTCTTAACTCCTGAACCTTGTTTTCTAGCTCTTTTTTGTGATACACATATCCTTGTACCTTCCTTTTCTTATATTTAATTTGGTGAGTAGCAACCCCTAAAGAATCTTCTGGACCATTCCTCTCTTGTCTCGATATCGTCACCAGTATATTGTTTTAGGTTTGTGGATGCTTTCGGCTTGCCCGGTTGCTTATTTGAAGAATCAAAAAGAGTGTAAAGCCCTTGATGATTCAATAAAGACTTTACACTCTTTTTGATTTTGGTATATTAATCTCCATCTTCCAGCATTGACTGGAATATGTCCAGGACTTTTTTTAAATCCTCATTGTCAGGAGATTTTTGCAATGCTTTCCTAAGCAATTCCAACGCTAAACGAATAAATCCTTGGAATTGTTTATTGGTCATTCCCATAATTTCACCTCCCTTCTATATGAATATGAAAATACCGTCTATAGGATACTTTCATTATATCAAAGGGAATTTTGAGTGTAAAGTCTTTATTCAATTATCAAAGCGCATAGGATTTTGATATTCTACTATGTTTCGCAGGTCATCTGTTGTAATTGTGTTTATATTCAAATAAATCCTTAAGCTGCCCTTGCGGATGTAACCTCTGCCTGACTCTGTATAATGAATTTTGTGCTTGTGGTAGTTGGTGTAGCCCTCACCGTTTGACCATGCTGCTATCAGATCATAATTGTCTTTCCATTGATCAACACTTTTCAAGGCATAAAAAAACCAGGACATCTATGCCCCGGTTCTACTGGTATACAATAAATAAACACATCTATGATTTAGTTTTGCTTAATCCGGAATTCGCTGGCAAACTATTCCTGCATTTTGAGAATGCTCTGAACCCCACTATTTATGCGGCATTCAGAGCATTTTTTACTCAATCACCTACAAAACTCAGGTTAAAATTCTACCATATTCGAGAATTTTCTACAATAATATTTTCAATATCTACTGGATTCTTATCAAGAATCCTTCATATATTCCTACTGGAACCTCTTCACCAAATGGATATTCTATCATTGTATCAGCTTCAAAATTATAGACTGTTACAATATTCTTGTCCGGATCAGCCACCCAATACTCTCTGACTCCTGCAGTACGATATTTGAATAGCTTCTTATAATAATCCATCTGCCTGCTACTAAGAGATACAATCTCAATAATCCAATCAGGCGCACCATGACAACCCTTATCATCTAATTTTGACGGATCACAGATTACGGAAATGTCTGGTTCAACATAATTGCTGTCATTTTCATTCAGGAATACCGCAAAAGGGGCTGGAAAGACTTCACAGGGGCCTTTATTGTTGCGGATATATATATTAATCTCCGTACTAAGATAATTTACTAATCTTTGATGGTTTGTATTTGGTGGTGCCATATAATAAATCTTTCCATCAATAAGCTCTGCACGTTCTCCCTCTGGTAATGCGTAGATGTCATCTATTGTGTAGGTTTCTTCTTTTCTTACTACATTCATTGATTGCACCTCCCGCTTCTACTATGGCATTACTTTCTTTTCAATTGTGATTCCATAGCCTAATGCATTTAAAATGTTACAAAAGGTCTGCAAGGAAGGACTATGGCTCTTTTTTTCTAATCGAGATATCGCTTGTTGTGTATTCCCTGTCATTTTCGCAAGCTCTGATTGAGAAATATTCTCCTTCTTTCGAAGTTCAATTAATTTATCAACTAATTCCTTGTCATTGTCAGAAATATAATATGTCGGGGCTGGCATTCCTTCTCGTTCAGTAAGAGGAATATTTCTTTTTTCAATTTCAACTGCTTCTAACAAACCTTGCATTGTATCATCAAAAAATTTGCTCATACTTTTATTCCCCCTTTAAAATTTTAACAACTGCTTTAAATGCTTTCTTTTCGTCTTCTGTTAAATCATCCTTTTCGTTTTTTGCATATACATTTATAAAGTAAATAGTTTCTTTCAATTCAATATCTACATATATGACTCTGCCGCCTCCACGCTTTTTCCATTCTTAGGATACAACAAATTTGATGTTTTGTCAATAAATCTATTTCTTTACCTATTCCGCTTTTCAATTCTTATTAGGAATGCTTCTATATTTATCCGCACACCCTTAAATTCCACCATTTTTACTAACTTTTAAAAGCCATAAATCTCAAAATAAATCAATACTTTTCGCAATTTTTACTTTCCGCCTGCCGAACACACCACAAAAATCACAAATCCAAGCAAAAAAATAGCATCTTTCCCATGCTATAACACACAAGAAAACCACTATAAATCCTTTATTTTCAAGCTTACTTCCTTTTTCAAATCAGCTATTACATTATTGAAAATTTCATTCCTTATTACATTGCTTTCTTTGATATTAATCCTCCGATTTCACCAGTTTATAAGCAACGAATTCTTAACTTTCTTCCACAATCCTCAAATATTTATACACTGAATTTCTACTAAGTCCTGTCAGCCTTGCGAATTCTGATATACTGACATCATACGCAGCATACCCATGGTCAATGTGATCCACTTTCATATTCCAAAAAAATATTATGTTCCTTGATTCCCATAGCAACTAAATCTCCTACATGGAGGTGATCGCAATAAACATTGAAATCAAACCGAAAAGCAAACTCAAAGAATTTTTCCAGGGCTTCCGAAACACATCAGAAGACTTGCTCTTTGCTCTTGGTTGATACTTCCTATGCTCCATTCCATTAATTTCTTCCTTAATTTGATCCGTTGAAAGTTCTTCACACATTCCAGAAAAAATATAATCTATTTTCTGTATTTTTAGACAAGGTAAGATTAAAACCGATCGACAAATTAAGCAAAATTGATATTTCGTCATCATTAGATGGGTATGTAATGAATCTTCTGGACTATTCCTCTCTTGCCTCGATATCGTCACCAGTATATTGTTTTAGGTTTGTAGATGCTTTCGGCTTGCCCAGTTGCTTATTTGAAGAATCAAAAAGAGTGTAAAGCCCTTAATAATTCAATAAAGACTTTACACTCTATATAATACTAATTATTTAGTTTCTATTTTGGGTTCCGCCGTTTCGACATATTTTATAATTTCGATGATTTTTTCGGCAGTCATCCCTTCGGCTTCCAATTTCTGGATTAAGTTAACAACTTCTTTTCCAGTCACAGAATCGCCTCCCTTCTATATGGAAAATATCGTCCTATGAGATATCTCCATTATATCAAAAGGATTTTTGGGTGTAAAGCCTTTATTCAATTATCAAAGCGCATAGGATTTTGATAGGCCGAGTAGACATACCCCTTACGAGGTATGCCCCTCTACAGATTGTATCAAAACAGAATTATTGTATTAGCAAAGTACTGCTCATTGACTCTTTTTCTAATATCAAACATAAAGCAAAACCACAAAGCAGAGTGGAACCCGAAAAATGTCCTTACATTCTTGGAAGTTCATGGAGCCGACGCGGAAATCCTCCGTATGATGGAGACACAGTGCTCAAAAAGCAGGGCAGATGTGGATCATGAGATAGAAACAACTGTAACAAGCTTTCATACTTATTTTCTTACCCTCATTCCACCTCCACCGTGCTCCCAACTCCGTCCCGGCTCCGCAGCTTCGTCACCACGATCTTCCGCTCGATTCGCTCTTTGAGCTCCGCCACATGGGAAATGATCCCTACCATGCGGTTCCCTTCCGTCAGCCCGGCCAGCGCCTTTACCGCCTGGTTCAAGGCCTCCTCATCCAGGGAACCGAAGCCCTCATCCACAAACATGGCATCCAGCCGGATCCCGCCCGCGCAGGACTGGATCTCATCCGACAATCCCAGTGCCAGAGACAGAGACGCCTGAAAGGACTCCCCGCCGGACAGCGTCTTGACGCTCCGCTCCGTGCCGTTATAATGATCGATCACATTGAGCTCCAGCCCGGCTTTCTCCCGCTTGCCGTCCCCGTCCTCCTGCCGCTTCAGTTCATACTGTCCGCTGCTCATCGTCATCAGCCGCAGGTTTGCCCGGCGCAGGATCCGGTCAAAATACGTCATCTGGATAAAGGTTTCCAGCTCAATCTTCCGCTTCCCGGTCAGAGTCCCGTTAGCCGTATCCGACAGCGCCTTCACCCACACATATTCCTGCTCCACAGCGATCATCATCTGCTGTCGGTCACAAACCGCCTCGTAAATGTCCCGGTTCTTCTTTCCTGCCGCATACCGCTCCGCCCGTTTCCCGGACAGCCCCGCCTTTTCCTCTGTCCACTGCTGCTTTCTCTCCAGTATTTCCTCTGCCGCCAACGGTTCCTCCGACTGCTGGGCTTCCAGCGCCTGGACCGCAGCCTGCAGCGCCGTCAGTTCTTCCCTACACCTCCGGAAATTCTGCTCCGCCTTTTCCCGTTCCTTCTGCAGGAAATGCAGCTTCTCCCGGAGCTCCCCGGCCTTCTCTTCCGCTTCCTCCCTGGTCTGCCCTCCCAGGATTTCCGCCAGATCATCCCTCTGTTCCTTCCAGAGCTTCCGCTCCGTGTCCATCCGTGTCAAAAGAAGCTCTGTCCGGCCTGCTTCTTCCTCCATCCGGCGCATTTCCTCCTCCAGCTTCGGAATCTCTTTGTCCAAACGCTTTTTCCGTTTTATGTTTCTTCGGTTTTCCGCAATCCCGCTCTCCAGATCAGCCAGCTCCAGATCCAGCAGCTGCCCCGCTCCGGTCACCGTCTGCAGCAGATCATGGTCTCCCATTTCCACCGCATTTCCATAAGAATCTCCCCAGGGCATCCCCGGTGCAAGAAGAAGCGCTTCCATCTGCTTCCGGTTTTCCCCACGCCGGGACTGCAGGATTTCCAGACGGCTGCTCTGTCCCCGGATCGTCTCCCGGCATTTTTCCAGTTTCTTTTCCAGCCTCCGGACCGTTTCCAAAAGTCGGCCGCGCAGTTTCAGTTCCTTTTGCGCCTGCTGCTCCCGGAGCGAGATCTCTTCCAGCTGTTCCGCCAGACAGCAAAATGCAGATTCAAGCGCCGCTTTCCGCTTCCCGTCCGCTGCGGTTTTGAAAGCAGACGCATCCTCCGCCTCCAGAACCGCAGCTCTCACATCCGCACCCTTACTCTTCCTCCCTGCGTCCTGCTCTGTCCGCGCCTCCCCGATCCGGCCCAGCCTGTCATCCAGCTGCTTCCCCAGGGCCATACTCCGCCCCGCCAGCAGATCCACATCTGCCCGCAGCTCCTTCACCTGCTCGCCAAGCCCCGCCAGATGCCCTTCCAGCGCTTCCGCCTCCTGCATTCCGGCATCATACCGTTCTTTTTTCTCCTTCGCCCCTTCCTGCAGCTTCTGGAGCTCTTCCAAATGCATTTGCAGGGCCCGCCGCATCTCAGCCAATCGCCCGGCATTCACAGCCCCGGCATCCCGCGTCTCCTCTCCAGACAGCCGAAGTGCTTCCTCTCCGATCCTCAGCAGCTCCCCTTCCGCCTCTTCCATCTGCTCCGAAAGATGCCGGATCTCCCCGCTGAGCTTCTCCACCTTCCGCTCCGCCTTCGACAGCTCCTGCTTCTTCTCGTCCAGCTCCCTCTTTTCCGGAACCTCCCCGGCCAGTGCCGCCGGCTCCGGATGGTGCAGCGCCCCGCACACCGGACACTTCTCTCCTTCCTTCAAATGCTCCGCCAGCATGCCCGCCTGGGCATCAAAAAATCTCTGCTCCAGCTCATAAAACGCATTCTGCAGCCGCTTCCATTCCTCCACAGCCGCTCCATAATTCTCCTGTTGCTTCTTCCGCTTCTTCTCATACCCTTTCCAGCGCTTTTCATGCTCCAGAAAATCCTCCAGCACCTGTTTCTGTCTTTCCGCCCGGTGCCGGTACTCCATCTCCTCACTCTCCGCATTTTTCAACGGCCGCAGCTCTTCCTGCAGCTTCCCCAGCATTTCCTTCCATGCCCGTTCCTGCTCCGTCAGCCCGGCCAGCGTCTCCTCCGCCTTCTCCTGCTGCCCACGGATCTCCTCCCATTCCCGGCGGCACTCTTCCAGCTCTGCCTTCTCCTT
Organism: Schaedlerella arabinosiphila; assembly: GCF_003885045.1. Classification (GTDB taxonomy): domain Bacteria; phylum Bacillota; class Clostridia; order Lachnospirales; family Lachnospiraceae; genus Schaedlerella; species Schaedlerella arabinosiphila. Next base: position 3,292,397 of record NZ_RHJS01000002.1, read on the forward strand.
CTCCAGCCTTTCCCGGCTCCCGGTCAGTCCAACCAGCACCGCGTCCCGATCCAGCAAAGCCTCCGCCTGCTGCCCGGCCTCCTCCAGTTCCCCGGTCAAACTCTTTTCCTGCGCCAGCGCCCGTTCCCTGGCCGCCTCACAGGTCTCCCGTTCCGCCTGAATCTCCAGATACTGCCCGCCCTGCCGCTGCAGTCCTTCCCGATGCTTTTCCATGCCTTCCTTCCGGTGCAGAAGCCGCTCCCGCTCCTCTCCTGCGGTTTCCAGCGTTTCCTGCTCCCTCTTCTTTTCCCCGATCGCCAGCTTCAGGTCTCCCGCGCACAGCACTGCCTTCTCCCGTTTCTCCCGCTCTTCGGCAATCCGAAATGCCTGCAGTTCCATTTGTTTCTGCAATTTTTCCATAGCATGGTATCTTTCCAGGTTTTCCTCGGCCTGCCGGATCAAGACCGCCAGCTCCTCTTCCTCGTCCCCCGACTGCAGAGCCTTCTCCCGAATCTCCCCGGCCTGCTCCAAATTCTGTCTCTTCTCCTTTAAGTCTTCCCGTTTTTCCTCCAGAAGTACCGCAGTCTGCCGAAAATGCTCCGCCTTCCCCAGAAGCTGGTCCTCCTGCTGGATCTTCTCATCCAGACCGGACAGCTGCTCATCCATCTGCTCCAATGCCGCCTCATCCTGCTCCAAAAGCTCCTGGAGAAGCTCCAGGCCTCTCCCCACCCGTCCTTCAAACTTCACCTTGCGCAGGCTTTCCAGCTCCAGGCTGATCTCCGGACTGCCCTCACAGACCACCCCCGACAGATACTGGCTGATGCTCCTGCGGGTCTCGTCATATTCCTTCCACCGTTCCTTCGCCGCGTCCCGCAGCCGATTCTGCACCTCCTGGTACAGCCCGGTATGAAAGATCTGCCTGAAGATCTCCCCCCGTTCCTGGGTTCCCGCCAGCAAAAGCTTTTGAAAATCCCCCTGGGCGATCATGGCGATCTGGGTAAACTGCCGGTAATCCAGCCCGATCACCTCCTCCACCGCCCGGGTCACCTCCCGCATCCGTGTCACCGGCTGCCTGCCGTCAAAAAAGGCCAGCTCCGCGTCCGCTTTCTGCATCGTGTACCCGGTCCCCCGCCCCTTAGGCCGGAGATACTCCGGATTCCGCCTGATCCGATACCGTTTTTCCCGATAGACAAATTCCAGCTCCACGAAGGTCGGCTCCTCCTCCCCGGCATATTTGCTTCGAAACATCCCCGCCTCCCGCACATTTCCGCTGGCCTCCCCATACAGCGCAAACGCGATCGCGTCAAATATCGTGGTCTTTCCCGCTCCCGTATCTCCCGTAATCAGAAAAAGCCCCCGGTCCCCCAGCCTGGAAAAATCAATCTCCGTTTTCCCGGCATAAGGTCCGAAAGCACTGATCGTCAGCTTTTGTGGTCTCATAATCTTTCCTCTTTTCCGTAAATGATACGCAAAAGCCCGCCGTTTGCAGGCTTTCCGCATACACTGAAGCTATCCTCTCTCCTGCACCTTCCGGATCAGTTCCCTGACAAATGCCTCCTGCTTCTCGCTCATCGCCTGATTATTCTGCAGCTCATAAAACTCCCCGAACAATTCCAGCTCCGACTTTTGCTCCACCTCACAGGCCCCGCTCACGTTCCCGCTCTCCCGGGTCCGCCTGTTGTCATATTCCAGCCGCATCAGATTCGGATAAATGACCCGGAGCTTCTGCAGCCCGTCCGGCACATCCTCCTCATCCGTCAGCGTGATCTGCACATAGTCCTCCGTATTCGTATCCTGATAAAAGGCCCGGTCCGTCACCTCCATATAAGTTCCCCGGATCCGCCGCATATCCCGCAGAGGCTTCAACGGGATCCTCCGGATCTCCACGTCCCCCTTTTTCTTAAGCTCCGCCACCGTCACCGACTTTTCCTGCTCCGCCTCGGAAAAAGAATATTTCAAAGGAGTCCCGCAGTAGCGCACCGTCTCCCTGCCCACATGCTGGGGACTATGGAGATGCCCCAGCGCCACATAGTCAAACCCGTCAAATACAGCCGCATCCACGTTATCCAGTCCGCCCACCAGGATCTCCTCCGACTCGCACCGGGCCGCACCGGTCACAAACTGATGGGCCGCCAGGACATTTCTCACAGACGGATCGATCTCCATATGCTCCACCGCCGTCCGCACTGCGTCCTCGTAGCTGTCAATCTCCTCCGACTCAAAGACATGCCGCACTGCCGCAGGCTTCACGAAAGGCAGCAGATACACCCGCACCTCCCCAAAGCAGTCTGTCAGCGAAATGGATTCCACCTTCCCGTCATACACCGGTGACAGATACACACCCCTGCTGGAAAACAGCTGCGCTCCAAATGCCACCCGCTCCGCCGAGTCATGGTTCCCGCTGACCGCAAAGACCGGCACCCCCATCTCCGCCAGCCGGGTCAAAAATACATCCAGCACCCGCACCGCCTCCGCCGGAGGCACCGGCTTGTCATACAGATCCCCTGCCAGGATCACCCCGTCAGCCCTTTCCCTCTCCACAAGCTCCAGGATCTGCGCCAATATATACTTCTGGTCCTCCAGCATGGAAAACTCATTCACCCGCTTTCCGATGTGAAGATCCGATAAATGTATAAATTTCATGAATTTTTCTCCATTCTCTGCTCTGCGGCCCCAATTTGTAATCACCTTGGAAAGATCTGCCTCATCACTGCATCGGATCAGCAGGCTTTCCCAAGAATCTTCATTCACTCTCTCCCCTGTCAATCTATAGTTTATCACACTTGCTTCCGGCTTACTATGAAAACTTTTCCGTATATTTTCCAAATACGGATATATCTATTACTGCAAAGATCATTCAATTTCAGAAACTTTTTGTATTTATACTGCAAAAACTTTATTTTTTCATCAAGAAAAACTGTGATGTATACATCACCGGTTCCAATGCCTTCCTGCTGTCAGGAGAACTCGCCACGCTCCTGTCCGGACGCTATATCGAAATCAAAATGCTGCCGCTGTCTTTTAAAGAATTTTTGTCAGCGCATCCGGCAGGCAGCAGCATGGGCCGGCTCTATCAGGATTACATCCACAACAGCTCCTTTCCCTATGCCCTGGAGCTGCGGAGGCCAAAAGACATCCGCCAATATCTGGAAGGAATTTACGATTCCATCGTCCTGAAGGATATTATCGCCCGCCGACGCATCCATGACCTGGAAATGCTCAAAAGCGTGACCCGTTTTCTATTTGATAATATCGGCAATCTCTGTTCTACCAAAAAAATAGCGGACACTTTTCCCCTTATAAAACCCTATATAGAAAACATCTTCCTTACGTCCTTTACCTCTTCGATACTACAGGCTGCCTTCTCCGCAATCTGCTCGTCTGTATACTCCGGATTCGCATTTACCATCTGAAAAATTTTACCGGACAAAAAGATTCCCTCTTTTTTTCCTTGTTTTTTTCCTTCCTTTCTGCCCCGCTTTTCACCTCTTTTTTCTCCAATCCGCAGCGCTTCCTCCTGCTTCACCTGCATATCCTCTTCATAATTGTATTCTGCAATTAACATATTCATCACCTCACTGCCCTTTCGCTTTAAATAGTCTGTCAGAATCCCCTGTTCCATACATTCATAAATCGCTTTCCTGATAGAGTCCTCTTCCTTCGCATATTTCCGAACCGTGTTAACGAACTGGCTGTATTCCTTTAATACTTCGCATTTGTCCAGGATATCATGAGCCTTTTGGAAATTGATATTGATCACCTTCACAGTCAGCTCCAACGGATTTTTGTCCGTCGGATCGAGGAATGCATCTGACAGAAACAACTCCCTTTCCAGCGGGTACTCTTTAACTCCATTATAAAAAGTATAAAACTCCGGGGTCGGAATCCTCACCAGGGCATCCCTGTATCTGGCCCTCTGATCCACCAACTGCTCATATGCCCTTCCCACATACATAAGGCACCTCAGGGGCATATTCTTATTGATCGTTGACTGATGCTCCCCGAATACGATCAGCTTCTCGCCCACTTCAAATGAAATATCATTCTTAAAATTTTTATACAGGACATTCCCGACCCGGATCTTGCGGATCATACTCCGGCTTCGGTAATCCGTACCGTGCAGCGCATTGTACAGGCTCAGAAGATTCTTTTCCGCCGTCTCGTCCTCGTAAAACAAATCTACGAAAACACTATCCTTATGCTCCCGGTTCTCCTTATCTGCAGTCCTCTCTGCAGCATCCCCTTCCTGCCGTTTCGCAGAAACATCTGCAGCATTGGTGCTGTGCAATTTCTTCGTCTCTTTCCTCATCCGTTCCATTGAAAACCTCCTTATTCTGTTGTTGTCAGGAGCTTTTCCATCGCCTTGCCAGAAATTCTCCTGCTTATTGTGGATAAAAGCATGAATTTTCTGAAAGGCAGGACACTGAGGCCCTCCTGCAGATATGTTCTGTTCAAAGATATACCGGAATCGGATATTCCGGTATAAGAAACTTTAGAAAATATGCTTTTTCTTATTCTAGCATATGGCTATGGAAAAACGCAAGGGAAAATCCAACCACAGCGTTCTATAAAACATCTATCTGACATTGCACCATGAACAGTATACCTGGAGTCACACCCTGTTGATTTTTAAGCTTGGATCAGAATAAGTATTCACATTGATCGAATCCATAATATTCCCTGTCTCCTTATCAATAACTACTATATTGATCCCGATCCTGTTCATGGAATAGTCTATGTTGTCAACCAAGATTTCACTTCTACAAGCCCCCATTGCTCCGGTAAATCCTTTGCTCTTTACTTTTATTTTGCAGTATCGCAGCGGTCGGCATCCTACCCTCAGTTCTCCATCCACATATTCCACACTATACTTCGGAAATCCTGCAAGAAATTCATAATTTATATTGATTTCCCCCTTCGATTTTTCATCCACCTTCACCGCTCCGCGATCCACAACTGCCGCATAGCTTTCCCGCCAGCCAATATCCGCACGCAGCGGCAGCCCGGAAACCTCCAGAAATCTCTTCCATTGCCCGGAACATTCATCGAATCCGGACAGCACAAGCACATAATCCGTTTTATTTTGCAAAATCGAAAAATATTCCTGAATGTCATTAATGCCTCTTAGCTTAGATTCTTCCGGCACGATCTGATTCCTTGTAAATACAACCTCCAGCCATGTTTTCCCTGCATTCAATTGCTCACGGATCGACTTCTTTTGCTCTTCCTCATAAGAGTATTCTCGCTTTATCTTATTTACAAGTTCCTTTTTCTCATGCAGTGATCGGAACAGCCGCTCCATCACTTTTACACTTTCCACATCACTTTTTGGCTTTACCGCAACATCCAACGCCGAACGTAGCCAATTTTCGGATTCCATTCGGCTCGTTTCTAAATGCTGATACACAACATCATAGTCTATATCAGCAAAAATATTTGTTTTACCCAATAACGACATACTGTCCTCAAAAAATAATCCCGGGTAGTCGATTAATCTTTCCAGAGAGTCAAAGCGCTCTCTTGACCGGTTCTTGATCGCCACAAATTTCTTTTTAAATATGATAGAAAACCATATGCCATGGACGGAATCTGTAATGACATAGCTAGCATGCTGAAAATACGCCAGCCAATCTATAAAATCTGGCTTTACAATATTTTCATCCATGGCCATTGCTCTTTTATTGGCTTCATAATTCACCTCGTACAAATCCAGAATAACCACAAGTTTTTCATTCAAATTTTGGGCAGCTTCTAAGATAGCTTTCCTTTTGTATGGCAGTGGATTCAGTATATATGCCAGAAGATAATCCTCATCAAATTCTACCTGTGATGAAGCACTAACCTCGCTCCAAATCTCTTGATTACATATAAAAACAGGATCTATCACCTGTCTGGCATGAACGTCGAACAGCTTGCGGCACATCTCAACGCCATAGTCTTCACGCACAGATACTGCATCAAATCGTTTTAAGTAATGAGTATATAGGACTCTTGCGTCTTCATCTATATCTTTTTCTTCCTTTTTTGCTCCAAAAGATGATGCATAGGATATCATTCTTTTATTCTTATCCGCAAAGCCTAACATCATATATTGAGGCTGTCTAGACCATTGATTCATAATCCAATCCCATGACAAGTCCGATCCAACAACAAATGTTTTAAAGCACTGATTTACCGCCCGCCAATCCCCTTTTTCCATAAAATCACTGCAAAAATTCATATGTTTTTTTACAAAATCTCTGGCTGTATTTCCAATGACAACCAAATTATCTATCACTGCTGCCCTTCTGCCCGTATCTGTAATTGTCCTGTAAAGAGCATAATTTGTCGCAATACTTCCATAATTATTAGACATAAACAGCATCAGTCCTACGTCAAATTTATGCAAAGACGCATAAACAGCACTTTCAAATCCCATATCAGAACAATCTTCAAAAAATTTCCGGCGTTTCGCAATATCACTGTTAATCGCAGAAGGATAAAAAATATTCGTGTTTAACAGATTTTGATTAATAGGGTTCTCTACGCCTTTACCACTGATCTTCTGCATCTGAAACTGATGTCCTGATCCGGAAAGGGTATCTTGAAATAATCTCTCACCTTTTTTGTTATTAAGAAGAATAACCGATACACCTTTTCTATATTCAAAAGATAAATTTGAGCTTTGCGCTGCCCACAAATCCCCGATCGTTATATCTCCCTGTCTTGGTAGCTTGCTGTATTGGCAGCGAAAACATGAGGCACGCAGATTGATATCCAGAAGAAACGATTTCATATATACACTTTTATTGTTATATGCTGTTTTAACCTCTCCGTTCTTTAGTTTCACCTGAAATAATGTGGACCATCCCTCCCGGCTCCGAAATTCAACATCTTCAATATTACCAATTCCATCGAAAGAATTTGTCAGGTGTTCCCGAAACAGTTTTGGCGAAGGAATCCCATGACAGAGCAGATCCACCGTAAACAGTGTATCATAATCCTTCCCCAGAAAACGTAATAATCCTGCAATCTGACATGGACAGCCGCTATATAAAACGTATTCCCCCATTTCCAAAAGTTCCTTTGTTTTCTTATAAGTATCTCCAGTAGCACTCTGCAGATACTTTGACCGACGGATTTTATCCAATTCTTCGATGCTATGTATCATCACATGATTCACCAAAAATTGTGAATCATACGCCGCTCCCACAACGTATCCTCCAGCCTGCAGTATGTATTCTGCCAGAAATGAAAATATTCCCCCGGACGAACTGTTATAAAGTATTTTTTCTTCTGCTGAAAACGCAAAAATATCCGGCTCCGGATCATTGGAATACAGGCAATTTACAGACGGGCACACCTTTTTGCACTTCTCACAGGAAATACATTTCTCCTCGTCTATGAAAGGTTCCAGAAACCCCTCTTTATTTTCCTTCATATCAATGGCTCCTGCGGGGCATACATTACAGCATGCCCCGCAGCCATAGCAATTTTCCATATTATCAAGTATCCTCATATTATATTCTTGCTAGATATCCCAGCTCTCCTTCCGTTATCTATCACTTATTTTATATATTCTATTGATATTTTTCTTTCATCTGTTCCCACAGCTTTTCATATTCATCATATGCATATATCCTTTTCCATCCCATTAGATTGTATTTTGCTAGCTCCATTAAGAATCCTCTTCTCATAGGATTACCATTTTCCAAATAAAATGTAACCATCCTTTTATATAAGTTAAATCGTTCCCCATTAGAATGCTCTTGCCATTGTGTTTCAAGAGTTTTTTCACGAATAGATCTGTCATATTCATAGAGACGGCTATTGAGATAGCATATCTTGTCCGCATAAGATAAAATATATGGGGTCCATGCTCCATCCTCTCCTATAAACAGTTCGGGAAACAAACGTTCTTTCACAAGAGAAGTCCGATATAACTTATTCCAGACCATTACAGAAAATATAAGTCCTTTACTAAAATGCATCCACAAAAAATCATCTACCGGTATTGCCACATCCTCTTCCATTGGATATTGCACATATTCCTTATATCCACTGTCTTCTATCCGATATACAGAAGTAATTGCAATATCACAATCATTTTTTTTCATAGAGCGATATAATTCCGCTGCCATCTCCGGGCGAATCATATCATCACAATCCATGAACCCGATATATTCACCTATCGCCTGCTTTATCCCTGTATTTCGGGCCACAGCAGGCCCGCCATTCTCCTGATGTATCGCTATTACATTCAGATATTGTCCAGCATACCAGTCGATGATATCCGGCGTATGGTCAGTACTTCCATCATCAACAACAATAATTTCCAGATCAGGAAAGGACTGTGCCAAGACGTTGTCAATGCATCTGGCAACATAATCCTCCGCATTATAAACAGGTATGATCATACTAACTTTAACTTGACCGCATTTCCCCTCATATAAATACGCTGAGGTTGACTCCGCCACCACCAGCTTCCCCTTCAGTGTATCCATATAAGCTTTTACAGCAAATCCACCCTCTTTACTATATCCTTCAATCAAAAAATAATGCTGATTGATATTTCTTGTCTCATACACCAATTTCCCTAAAGTATCATAAATCAAAAATCCATCCGCTTTCCCACGATAGCTCCATGATAATGCCAGATTCCCTCCATAGGATTCTTTCAATACCGTATATGTAAAGTTACGTTCTCCCGAATCAATTATCCTCGCCGGCGCATCAATCTCCCCTGCATCCTTCCTGCATATTGCCATCACTGCATCCACCAGGCACTTCTTTGTATAATATCCGTTTCTTAAAGCCGGAGCAAACCGCCTGACAGATTGAATATATCCCTGATATTCCGATTCTTCCATAGCTTCGACTGCTGTTACTGCCTCATTTAATGATTCCACAACCAATCCCAGATGATTCTTTTCTATCAAAATCTGGTTTAAAATCCCCGCAGGTACAATAACAGGTATTCCTGCTGCAAGATATCTGGCCAGATCAAAAGACGTGTCATACTCCATCCCCTTTCGTGCATTCTCATTCTGAGGCCAGACCAGACCAAAACCACCCTCTGATATTCCGGAAACCAGTTCTCTCTGAGTCCCACCGCTTCTAATATGTACATTCTGTCCCTGAACGCCTGAATCCGCATACAGTTTCAATGGCACTGTGTAATTCCAATTGTTTATCCCATCAATCCCACCGCCTCCGGTAAAATGAATCTCCCGTGGGAATTGTGGAGAGGGCGAACAATTCCATTCCATCGTATAGTCCCACATTTCCCGAATTACAAACTTCATATCTTTTCTAATGCCATTATCCAATAAGAACTGACGCATCGCCAACGATGGAATAATCAGTACCTCTGCCTGGTTATACAGCCCTATCCATTCTGATACCCTTACTTGTTCAGACTCACGCACAAGCTCTTCCGAATTTTCAATAAAAATTATAATTCGGATCTGATATACCTTCAAACGATTCAGCAGTTCCCTTTCAAATCTTTGACCATTCCCCGTTGGAAGCTGGCATACCACAACATCCACTCCCCAACTCAGTCCGGCAACAATCCCATCAAGTCTGATCCGCAGGCTCTCTTCACTCTCCGCATTCCCATTATAACAAAATATCCCCATCTCCCGGCAAGACAATCCATGTGCAATCTCTGCAGTCATCCACTGCCTGTACTGGAGCGGATTCCATGGTGCTCCATTCATCTTGGTAATATATACATTCAATCTAATTCACCTCAACAGATCTTCCCACTTTTCTGCAATCAACAGGTTAAATACGTATATTGCCATTTACTCTCCCTCCATCACCCTGACATAATCCTCCCCACTCTCCGCCAACGCCGCCTCCCTCTGCCTCTTCAGACACCGTTCCATCAACTTCTCATTCCTCATAATCACTTGAATATCCTCCGCCATCCCTTCCCAGTTCCTCACCTGATAAATCCGCTCCTTCGCCACATAATCCCTGTTATGCGCCGTCTCCTCAAAGGCAAAAATGAGAAGATTATGCAGAAATGCCCGATACACCGCCGACACAATTTCCCCCATATGGTTAATATCCAAATAAAAATCACACTTCCGAAAAAGCTCACATATCTCCTCTTTCCCCGCAGCCGGATACAACGTCACATTCTCATATTCCCCCACACGCATCAGCTTCGGAGACATCATCGTCAGCGCCGCGATATGAAAATGCATCTCCGGCAATGCGCTTACGATCTCCCTGCAATGCTCCACATTCTCCGAATTGGTACAGATCAGCGCCTCCGGTTTATAACCGTTCTCCCTTCGGAACCGATAAACCAGCCCCAGCCTATGTACCATCCCCGCATCCGCCCCCAGCTCCATCAACTTTTCATAAGGAGTCCTTCTCTGAACCATCACTTCCGCCGTACGCCTTGCCTTCCCACGCAGGATCATCTGCATATTCCAAGGAATCTCATCTCCCACCGGTTCCTGCCAGAACAGCACATCCCTTTTACCGGAAGCAGGAAGCCTGTTAGACACAAAAAAGGGCATGGACAGAGAATTATAGAAAATCCTTCTCTGTTCAAACCCTGTCTTTCGAAAAAAATAGAGCACCAGATCCAGCTTTTCCCGAAAAGATTTTACTTCTCCCCCTTCATTCAGCAGAACTGCCCCAGTGGCAAAATCCTCGGATATGACTTCCGCCCCTTCCGGGGAGAGCCAGGATTTCCCGGCCCGTTTCCCCATTGCGTCGTAAGTCATCCTGGCATACACCGCGCCATAGCGGTTATAATGATCGCTGATGCGGATTGTGTCTCTCTCATCATACCAGTTGACCGTCTTTACCTGCCTTTTATGCCGTAATCCCGCATAAAATAATTTCCCCCTTGTTTGATAGCGGTCATACTCTCCCATACCGTCCGTTTCCCGGCTGCCCGGCACTGCAATCTCGTTATAACATGACCGCTTTCCTGCACCTTTTTGCTTTTCTCCGTTGGCTCCCGTAAAATAACCATACACAGACATCACATCCCCCGGCAGAAATCCATCATCCTCAATTGCCACCGCAATGGGATTGCAGCCGGCCTGTTTAAAAGATGCGTGCAGCCTCCTGCTGTCCGCAGAATACCGGTTAAAAAGCAATATTACCTCATCCTCTGAATATCTATCCAACTTCTTTATCTCTCCGTCATTTACAAATTTGGGCATACCTTTCTGCCGTCTCTGCCATAGCCGCTTCATGCTGTCTCTGGATACGCCGCTCCAGCACGTCCCCATCCTTCAGGGCTTTTTTGATATCCGCAATCATCCTGTCCGTACTGCTGATCGGATAGATATGCGCATCTGCCGCAAAATTTCGGTTATGTGCGGTCTCCTCAAAAGCAAAAATCAACTGATTGTGCAAAAATGCCCTGCGAACCGCAGATACGATCTCCCCTCCGTGATTAATGTCCAGGTAAAAGTCGCATTCCTGAAACAGCCCGTCCAGAATCTCCTGCTTTACTCCCGGATAAATGCTCACATTGTCGTAGTTGTCCATCTCCGTAAGCTTCGATGACATCTCTGTCAGCGCCGCAATGCAGAAATGCATGTCCGGCAAAGCCTGTACAAGTTTTTCGCACTGCTCAATATGATCAGAATTTGTACAGATCAGCGCTTCCGGCCGATGCCCGTTTTCCTTTTCAAAAGAATAAATAAATCCCAGCCGGCGGGTCATACCTGAATCTGCCCCAAGGGCAATCAGCTTATCAAACGCCTGTTTCTTCTGTACCAGAACGGTTGCCGTACGGCTGGCCTGTCCCTTGAAAATCACCTGCATATTTCCCGGAATCTCATCCCTGGCAGGCTCCTGCCAGAACAGGATGTCTTTCTTTTCATCAGATGTAAGCCTGTTTGATACAAAAAACGGTGTTGACAGGGAATTAAAGAAAATCCTGCTCCCGGCAAAGCCTGCCCGTTCCAGAAAATACACAATGAAGTCCGTCTTTGAGTGAAAAATCCGCACCTCGCCGCCGTCATTCAGAATGATATCCTTTGTCACAAAATTTTCTACAATCATCTCCTGGCCCGTCGCCGAAAAATACGACTTGCAGAACTTCTGCCCCTTGGCATTAAATGTAGTTCTGGCATAAACAGCTCCATAGCGGTTGTAATGATCGCTGGTGCGTACCGTTCCCCTCTCATCGTACCAGTCCACGATCCTCACACGGCGCTTATGCAGAGGTTCCGTGTAAAAAATCTTCCCTCTCTCCCTGTACAGGTCATGTACTGACCCGCTGCTGTTATTTCCGCTGATTTCCCAATACTCCGGCACTGTGATCTCATTAAAAAATTTCGGACGTGCCTTCTCCCCGTAAACTGCCTGAAAATCTCCAAGGAAAAAGCCATAGACCGACATCACATCCTCCGGCAGAAAGCCGTTTTCCTCAATAACCACAGCCGGAAACGCAAAGCCGGCCGATTGAAAAGAACGATGCAGGCTTTGGCTGTCCAGTCCATAATTGTCAAAAAGCAGTATGGTATCATTTATTTCAATATGTTTTTCCATTTTTTCTCCACTTCCGTTGTCAGATATTCATTCGCTTTCTCATATGAATGTTTATGAAATTTTTCCAGATTCGCTTCCGTAAACAGACGTACAATACACTCCGCAAGCTTCTGCACCCGTTCCTGCTTCTCCATCTTGTCATGTACCGGAATCAGATATCCGTTTTTCCCGTCATCTATAAAATTCGGATTTCCATAGCGTACATCAAATCCAATAATAGGAAGTCCTGAGCCGACAGCCTCCATGAGGGTAAGCCCGAATCCCTCACTGGTAGAACCTGACAAGTACGCCTCATAGTTCTTGTAAATCTCCTCAAGATCCTGCTGCCCGCACAGACGCACATACTCTTCACAGTGCAGCCGCTTGATCTGTTCCCGAATCCTGCCTTCCTCTCCGCCCTTTCCATAGATATCCAGCGAAACGTCCTTCACCGTCTCCCGTGCCTTTGCGACTGCATCGACGATCCAGTCAATATGCTTCTCACCGGCAAGCCTGGAGGCGGTGATCAGAGAATGCTTTCTTCGCGCCTTTTTCGGGACTTTCAGTTCATCCAGACTTCCCACCGGAATCGTAACCACTTTTGGAGTGGCCTCCATATATTTTTTGAACTGCTGTTTCAAAAGCTGATTCTGCACATCCGTAGAAGCGATATAAAATTTCACATGCTTCCTCTGTGAAAATGCATATTCATAATAATTGTTCCAGAGAATCGCCTCCTCATCCGTAGCGCCCTCGCTGAAATGATCCGCATGGATCACGATCCCAATCCGAGCCGTCCCCGCATTCTGCATGATTGCCTGACCGATTCCTGTGGTTCTGTCTATCAGGACCACATCCTTCCTCGTCAGTTTCAAACAAGATACCATATAGCCCACCAGTTCCTCTTTCGAACAGATCAGCCTGTCCGGAAACTGGTACATCACCACATTGTTGTCCGTAATCTCTTCATAGGCTGCTGACCCGTTCTCGTTAAAAAACCTTCTGAGATAGAGATGCGCCTTGTTGTCCAGCGGAGCATAATATTCCGAATAAATCCTGCAGTAAGTATAATAATCTTTTCGGATCAGACAGCCATTGGACACCATTTCCACCCTGTGCACCCGTTTTTCTTTATCGTTTACCAGGTATGCCACATAGTAAGTATTCGTTCCTGGAAACGTATACTTCACCTTTGCCCCGTCCCTTACCCCGGAAAAGTTTTTGCTTCCGAACGTTTTTTCCAGATCTTTCAGCGTAAACGTCACAGGCGATATCCTGCAGTCCGTAAAAAACGTATAAAGCCATATCACTTCCGAGTCCTCAAATCCAATGTTCTCTGTCATGTGCTGAATGTTGTCCTGCGGAAACATATTTGTAAAAACAAACTTTGCCTCCTGGCCGATCCGCCGCAGAAGCTTTGCCCTGTATGCCTGCGCATACTCCACCCCGCTGCTGGCCCAGCCAACTCCCAGGTTAAAATTATATACCATGGCCGTTTTCCCTCCTCATCCATAAATCCTGCCATATTTCCCGCTTCTTTTTCTGCTGTGCGCCCAATAACTCCTGTACTCTGGCCGGATTCGCCATCAGCTCTCTTATGGTAAAAGCCATCTTTTCCTGCTCCGCTTCTGCGAAGATTCCTTCATCCGCCAGCAGTTCCCGGTGATGCACCGTATTGTCAAACCCCAGAATGATCTGATTTCTTGTATGCGCGGCATTTACCGCGTCGTAGATTTCGTAGTAGTGGTTGATATCCAGATAAAAATCACAGGTATCCCACAGCATATCCAGATCCTGCCTGCTGATCTGAGGGTAGACCCTCACATTCCCTGATTCCTCCAGCTTACGGAGCTTATCCGACACCTGCGTATGTGCCGCAATATGAAACCGCATTTCCGGCAGCACGCTGATCAGATATTCGATCTGCTCCACCCGGTCGGAAGCCGTCAGGATCATTGCTTCCCCTCTCCCATGGTTCTCCCGATACTGTTCCGGTATCTCGTAAAACCGGAAGCCATTTGTCCCGCCCATACCGGCATACTGATTCAGCAGCCCTGGATCTGAAAACAAGACCTTCGTCCACATCTTTCCCGCTTCGGAAGTCAGGCTCAGATCTTCAAACGTTTTCTCTTCCTGCACAAAAAGAACACATTCCTCCTCCCTCAAACCGGCTTCTTCCAGATAGCCTGCGATAAATTCGGCTCTGGAATCAAACAGTTTCCTCACCATGCCGCGGTCCAGCAGAGAAATCATATGGTTTACCGGCTGTTCCACCACCATCTCCTGATTCTTCTCTGAATAATACACCCTGGATTCCACATTTCTTTCTGTGTCCAGAAATTCACTCGCGTATTTCAAGGCGTATTTATTGTAATAGTCAATCTTATAGACCCATCCGTCCTCCATGTGCCACTCTACCCGCTGCACATTTCTCTTTTCCGCAGGTTCCCGGAAATAAATCTTTGCCTTTTCACAGCCCATATCAAAGATGCCGCCTGTACCGCCTGTCAGGCGGACCTCCCAAAATTCAGGAAGCGGGATAAAATTATAGAACAGGTCCTTCTCGGCAAACTCTCCCTGCCTGCTGCCATAGGAAAAAAAATCATAAGGAGATAAGATCCCCGACGGCAAAAAACCTTCGCCGCTCAGCACCGCGATTTTTGCATCCTCCCCCATACACCGCATTGTTTCCTGTAATTTTCCAGCATTTTCCGTATACTTGTCAAAAAAAGCGATCATCCCATATCCTTTCTTTCGTTGCTATTCACAGCCACTTCACACAATCATTTCTGTCAGTCCCGCATAAAACAAGTCCTGCATAAAAATTCTTGTAACTGTTCCGAGCTTTTAACATTCCGCCAACCTCACATATGTCTCTTTCTCTTCGGCCATGGCATCTTCTCTCTGCATCTGCAGATGACGTTCCATCTGTTCCTGATTCTCCATCGTCTCCCTCACATCCGAAACCATCCTGTCAAATTCTGCCGCCGGATATACATGCGCATCCGCCGCATACGCCCTGTTATGCGCCGTCTCCTCAAACGCAAAGATCAGATGGTTATGCAGGAATGCCTGATAAACCGCAGAGACAATTTCCGTCCAGTGGTTGATATCAAAATAATAATCGCACAGCTGAAAAAGTTCATCCAACGTCTCTGTCTGCACTCCCGGATACAGGCTCACATTCTCATACTTCTCCAGATCCATCAGCTTCGGCGACATCAGCGTAACCGCCGCGATATGGAACTGCATCTGCGGGAAAGCCTGAACCAGCTCTTCGCAGTGTTCAATCCGTTCCGAATTTGTACAGATTAATGCCTGCGGTTTATGTCCGTTCTCCTTTTTGAAATCATATACAAATCCCAGTCTTTGCACGATATCAGGATTCGCCCCCAGTTCCAGAAGCCGGTTATAAGAATCTCCCCTCTGTACCAGTATCCTTCCTATACGGCCAGCCTGTCCATTCAGAATCACCTGCATATTTCCCGGGATTGCCTCATGAACACTTTCCTGCCAGAACAGCACATCCCTCTTTTCTGAGGAAGCAAGTCTGTTGGAAATCAAAAATGGATTCGCCAGTGAATTATAAAACACCTGTTTCTGCTCAAAGCCTGCCCTTTTGAAAAAATAAACAAACATGTCCAGCTTTGTCCGGAAAAACTTCACCAGCTCCCCGTCGTTTACGATCAGGTCTCCGGTAATACAATTCCATGTGATGGCTTCCTGCCCGCCTGCAGAAAACCATGTTTTCCCCACTTCTCTGCCCTGTCCGTCATATACCGTTCTGGCGCAGACCGCCCCATAACGGTTGTAATGGTCCCTGAAACGTACGGTCCCTTTCCGGTCGAACCAGTCCACCGCTTTTACCAGATATTTTTTCGGTGAATCCAGGTAGTAGATCCTGCCCTTTTCCTCATGCTGGTAAGTGATCCTCCCATAATCTGTCTCTCCCACCCCCGCGTTGATACTCCAAAGATCCGGCACCTCAATTTCATTGAAAAACCTCGCTTTTCCAAGGCTTTTCCCCTTTTCTCCATAATAACCCAAAAACAGGTCATACGCCGACATGACCTCTTCCGGCAGAAAATCATTTTCTTCCAATACAACTGCAGAGCACTCACATCCGGCCAGCCGGAAAGAATCATGCAGCCTTTTGCTGTCCTGTGAATAGCTGTCAAACAGCAAGATCGTATCCGCTAACATAATAGGTTCTTCCATTTCTTTACTACCTCCTTTGTCAGATGCGTCTCTGCTTTTTCATAAGAATGCTTTCGAAAAGCCTCCAGATCCGCCTCTGTAAACAGGCGTACAATCGCTTTTGCCAGCTCCTCCACATTCTCCCATGGAACCTTATAGCCGTTTTCTCCTTCATCTATAAACATCTGCGCCCCGTAGCGCATATCATAGCTTACAATCGGCAGTCCGGAACCAACTGCCTCCAACAGAGTCACGCCCAGCGTCTCTATATAGGATGCCGACACATATGCGTCATACTCCTGATACAATTCTCCCAGCTTGCGAAATCCGCACAGCCGCACGCAGTCGCTGCATCCCAGCTTATCAATCAGTTTTTGTAAATTTTTTCTATCCCCGCCTTCCCCATAGATATCCAGAGACAGATCCGGAACCTCTTTTCTTGCCTCTGCCACGGCCTTTATCACCTGATCCATCCGTTTCTCCGGCGCCAGCCGTCCCGCAGAGATCAAAGCATGTTTTTTTCTCTTCTTTTCCGGCTTTTTCAATCCGTCAAGCCCCACCACCGGTATTGTCCGGATGTCCGGCTCCTTCCCCGTATATTTTCGGAACTGCTCCCTGAGAAGCTGATTCTGCGCCTCCGTATTCGTAATGAAAAAGCTGATCTTTTCCGGATGTGCAAAAGCGTACTCATAGATGCCGTACCACAATACATGTTCTTCATCATAGTTCCAGAAATGGTCGGCATGAATCACCAGTCCGACCTTTGCAGGCGCGGCATTTTGTATGAACGCTGCCTTTTCTATCATTCCAGGCTCGCAGTCAATCAGGACTACATCGTCCTCCGTAAGGTTCAGCCGCGACATCAGCTCCGAGAGCAGTTCCTCTCTGGAATACAGCAGCCGGTCCGTGAATTTATAGAAGGCCGAATCTCCTTCTGTCACCTCTTCATAGGCAACGCTTCCATCCTCATGAAAAAACCTCCGCAGATACATTTGGGCCTGCCCGTTCACCGGAATATAATACTCCGAATAGTTCCTGCAATATGTATAATAATCCTGCCGTACCAGGCAGCCATTGGAAATCATCATAACCCTATGGACAAGATCACGCTTTTCATCTGTCATATAAACTGTATAGTACACACCCAAATCCGGAAAATGGTACGTTACAATCTTTCCGTCCCGCGAAAACGTATAGTTCCTCTCCTCAAACGTATTTTCCAACTGCTCCAGCGTATAAGTAACCGGTGAAATCCTGCAGTCCGTAAAAAAACCGTACATCCATATCACCTCGGAATCCTGAAACCCAAGGTACGCTGTTTCATGCTGGATATTATGATTTGGAAATGTAGTGGCAAAGATAAATTTTGCCTCCAGCCCCAGTTCTCGGAATATTTTCGCCCGGTAAGCCTGTCCCGTTTCCACACCGCCCTTCAGCCAGTAATAAAAGTGATGAAAGTTATAAATCATTTTACTTTGTTTCCTTTCTTTTGTAACCAATTTGCGAAGCAGATTTTAAATGCGGACAATACCCATATCATTTTTTCATACGATACTTTACATTACCCTGCCGCACCTGCTATTTACCGCCGCAAATAACAAAATCCTATGTGCTGCTATGAACCCTCTTTCACTGTGTACAATCGTTTCTGCACGGTGTATCAATCATACAGCAATTGAAAAACAGCATCTGTCAGCAATTTCTTTGCGAAAAACCCCTGCCGGATCAGATTACCGAATGAATCCACATCCTGGGCCATCCGATTATATTGATCCTCTGTCATCTGCTCCACCTGATTCACTGCTTCATCCAGAGAATCTACCGCCAGTCCCAGATTTTTACGGCGAATCGTATCCGCCTCCGCGATACTGCTGTGTACGATGACCGGAATACCAGACGCCAGATATGTGCCGAGCTTACAGCAGGCATTACGCTTCATATATTCTATCCATACCGGATCGTCATGCCACAGCAGACCAAAGCCCCCGCTCTTCCGAAGTGCATAAGCCAATGCACTCTCATTCTCAAACCAGCCCAGGAAATGGATATTTTTATGGTCGGCCCAGGCATAGTTTCCCGGTTCTGCCGTAACTGCCAGTTCAACTCTGTCGCTGTTCCAGTTTTGAACAAAGGGGCGCGGATACATCACAACATTTGCCGCAAAATTCATCCTTTTCCGGAATTTTGGCATCTTTGTAAGATCAATATCAACCGGAGCATCCCACATCCGCTGAATCACAATTTTTTTCACAGTAAGTCCTTTAGCCTGCAGATATTCGGCCATATTACGGGATGGCAGGATAATCAGATCCGCCCGGTTATAAAACGCAATATACCTTTCTAATTCTCCAAATAGCTTCTTTTCCATCAGTGGCGGCACATCATGAATAAAAAATATTTTTTTCAATCCCCTGTAGCCGCGAAAATGCTCTTCAAAAACCTCATCGAACCGAATACCGTTCCACGTAGGCAGTTGGAAAATCACAATATCTCCGTGGCTGACGGAAGCAACGATCCCATCCAGCCTTGTTCGAAGCATATCCGGCGTATCTGAATTCATAGGATATTTATAGATTCCCAGTTCATGATAATTAAACTCTTTTTGAGCAATGCCTGCTGTCATCTGCTGGGCATTCCCAGCCGCTCCCCCCATACCGTACAAATTTGTAATATGAACCTTCATGATAATATTTCCTTCCACTTCTTTCCAGCTTCTGTTTCCAGATATGGTATATATAACTGAACCTTGATTCATTACTTCCTCATAGACTGATTTGCTCCTTTTCCTATCCAGCGATGTTCAAACTTTTATCGTCTTCTTTTCTTCCACCGTCCATGCGAAAAATTTCCAGACGCTTTTCTATATGAACACATAAAATTATTGAATGTATTTCCAAGCATCAAAGGCTCTGATGTTCCTTTTTCCTTCTCCAAAACTTCCTGCATAAATTTCCCCCATCTATCTTCTACCTCCCAAACCGTAAATCTACTGGCAATCTCATATGAACGCTCCTGAAATTTTTCCAACCGCTCCGAATCCGCAAAGATTTCAATCATCTTCTCCGTCATACAATCCACAATTTCCGACTCCTCCGAACTGCCAGGATCAAAATCAATCAGATATCCATTTTCCCCTGGGTGAATCAAAAGCCGGCTGCCATATTTCACATCCAATCCAATTACCGCTGTACCGGATGAGATTGCCTCCAAAATAGAAAGTCCCAGCGTTTCAAAAGTCGATGCTGTCAGAAACACCTCATAATTCTTATAAACCTCCGTCACATCCTGATGTCCTAAAAATCTGATATAAGACTGCGCATGATGCTTTTCCACCATACCTTTCATCAAGTTGATATAATCGAAATTCCCGCTCCCATAGATATCAAGCGAGATGTTCTCATTCACCTGATGCGCCTTTATGGCGCTCTCAATCAGCCAATGGATCTTTTTATGCCACTGAATACGTGAAACCGACACCATAGAGTAACGCTTCCGTCCTCTGTCCGGATACCGCAGATGCTCCACGAAACCTGCCGGTATGACTCTGATACTGGGAACGCCGCATTGGTATTCCAGAAGTTTCTCCGTCAGTTCTTCCTTTTGCTGCTGCGTAGACACCACAATATTGTCAATCATGCCGGAATATCTAAAGAGATAATTATAATCCTGATTGAAGTTTACCGTATAAGCGCTCTCCCCCGCTTCAAAATAATGACCTGCATGCATCACAGCAATTACCTTTGCCTTCCTTTTCCACCGGAAAAGCGGCTGGATATAATCCAATTGCGCAAATCTGTCTA
Organism: Schaedlerella arabinosiphila; assembly: GCF_003885045.1. GTDB lineage: Bacteria > Bacillota > Clostridia > Lachnospirales > Lachnospiraceae > Schaedlerella > Schaedlerella arabinosiphila. The sequence continues at coordinate 3,312,865 of NZ_RHJS01000002.1, forward strand.
TCAGGATTATGTCCTGCTCCGACAGATCCAATTTCTTCATAAACTCCTCAATCAATCCGACACTGGTAAGAGTCTTTCCATCCTGAAGCAGATACCAGGATCTTTCCCCCGCAAATATCTGTTCATAAGCCACCGAACCATCTTTATGATAATATGTCCTTCTCGTTCTTTTGGCATAAAGCCCACGCTCCGACTCTGCTGTTGCAAAATAGTCCGTACATGCGATTTGATCCGTATACATTTCCGTACGGATCAGCTTTCCCCGGTCAAAATAATGGACACACAGCAGATGTTCCCAATCCCCCGGAACCAGTACAAGCGTAGCAATAGCCAGATCCTCCTTCATCAGCCGAATTTCTGATCCCTGATAGTCCACCTCTCTGATCTGCAGGCTCTCCATCAGCTCCACCAGCTTATCCCTCGCCTTCACCGTCGGCCGCAGGGTCGGATGATCCAGTAAATAATGCCACATGCTGAACATATCCTCTTCCCTAATTCCAAGCTTTTTATAATAATCAATATCATACCTTCCAGGCAATTCCGCAAATATATACCGAACCGGGCAGGACAATTTACTGAATATATTTGCCCGATACCCCTGTGCGTAGTCCACTCCATTGGGTGCATACCCCACCAAAAGACTGAATACATAAATGGCCATTTCCCGTCCCCCATACATTCCTTATACACGCTCTATTCCATAATTCACCAAACAGCGCATCACGGAAACAATATATGCAAATTCTCCTGTTCATCCAGATAAATATCACTAAGCAGAATACTCCGCATCGCATTCCCATACACCGTGCTCTCCATCTCCCGGAACGACTCAAAGGATTCATTCTGGTACTCAAACAACACATTACGCTGGGCAAACGACCTTCCCGATACCGCCGCCTGGAGCTGCTGCATATAATCCACCTGCTCCACCCAGCCATTATCCACGGCATTGAGCACAGCCACACGGATAAATTCATTCATCCTTTTAGAATTGCCTATCTTCTTTTCCTGCTCCGCCATAACCTTCCGTACCTTTTCCGTAAGATATCCCTCTACAGCCTCCCGGTCCTCTACCTGCAGATCCACCGCATCCCTGTCCAGCTGATAAGAAATATTGTCCAGAATATACCGGTTCAGCGTACGCCTGTCCAGGTTCGCATTGGCAGTAAGAAATCTCTTAATATTCCCATCTGCCATTTTCAGGATCATTTCCACAGGCAGCTCCTCGCCCTCTAACAGCTTATCCCTGGTGGCATAGATCAACCCTCTTTGCCGCTGTATCACCTTATCGTAGATTACGGCATTTTTCCTTGCCATCACAGACCCTTCTTCCCCCATGGTCTGGGTCTTGTTGATCTTCTTTTTCAGCTTTCGTTTCCCAATCCGCCTTCTCTCCTCTATATACTTCTCCAGCGACGGATTGTCCCCCATGAGATCATCCTCCAGTGACACAAAAAACTGGCTGGTCCCTGCGTCCCCCTGCCTGCCGGCACGTCCCCTGGCCTGCCGTTCCATCCGCACATTGTCCATCCGCCCGATGCCGATTACCGCAAGGCCGCCAAGCTCTTCCACGCCTTCTTCCAGCTTGATATCCGTTCCCCTGCCCGCCATGGTTGTTGCCACCGTCACTGTGGCGCGCCTTCCCGCTTCCTTGACGATCTGCGCCTCCCAATAAGCATTGTTCGCGTTCAGCACGCTGTGGGGAATTTTCTCCTTCATAAGGATCTTCGATATACGTTCCGTATTCTTGATATTCGCCGCCACGATCAGCACCGGCCGCCCGGTCTTATGGATCTCCAGGGCGGTCATAGCCGCTGCCTCAACCTGTTGTTTCGCATTCGGAAAATAGCGGTCCGGCAGATCCTTCCTCTTCTTCGGACGATTCGTAGGGATCACCACGACCTTCACGCCGTATACATCCCGCAGCTCCTCTGCGGCATCTGCCAGAGTGCCGCTCATCCCTGCCAGTTTGGGAAACATCAAGAACAGATTCTGAAACGTCACCACCGCCACGGCTCGGCTTTCCTGGGTCAGAGGAACCCCCTCCTTTGCTTCCAGAGCCTGATGCTGTCCGCCCCGAAGCTTCATGCCGTCCAGCGAACGCCCGGTGCTGCCGTCCATCAGCAGCAGCTTCCGATCCCTGGATACGATATAGTTTTCCCCCTTTTCATGCAGCTTGTGCGCCCTGAGGGCCAGTATCACATGGCGGTTGATCTCAAAATGCTCCCTGGCATAAAAATTATCAATCTGGAAAAATGTTTCCGCGTACCGGATTCCTTCCTCCGTAAACCACACGGCCCCGTCCTCCAGCATATAGTCCCTCTCTTCCACCAGCGTAGTGACAAAAAGGTCTGCCACCGCATACAGGTTCGACTGTACCCTGGGCGACGCCGAGATAATCAGCGGGGTCTGGGCCGCGTCCAGCAGTACAGAATCCGCCTCATCTATGATCACATAATAAAATTCCCTTAAAAAACGATCCGCAGATTTTTTCGCCAGATTATCGATCAGATAATCAAAGCCCAGCGCGCCATGGGTCGTATATACGATATCCGCCGCATAGACCTCCTGCTTCTCCGCGGTTCCAAATTCCTTCTGCCCCTTCCCAGGGACACCCGCCGCAACAGACAGGCCCATGAAGCGGTATACCGCCCCCATCTCCTCCGCGTCCCTGGACGCCAGATATCCGTTGGCCGTCACCAGGATGGTGCTCTTTCCTGTCAGCGCATTCAGGTAGAGAGGCATGGTAGCCACCAGCGTCTTCCCTTCTCCGGTATTCATCTCCGCAAGACATCCCTGGTGCAGCGCAATCCCTCCCAACACCTGTACATCAAATGGCGCCATCCCCAGAATCCGGAAATCCGCTTCGCAGATTGCCGCAAATGCCTCCGGCAGGATATCATCCAGAGTCTCCCCTTTTGCCAGCCGCTCTTTAAATTCAACCGTCAGGTGGGACAGCTCGGTATCTGAGAGCCCGGCCATCCGTTCTCCATGGCTTCTGACCTGACGCAGGATCTTATACAGTTTTCTTAGTTTCCTCTTCTTCTGTCTCATACTCGACTTCCTGAATCTCAATTTTATGAAAATGAAACCGGGTCATCCCGCCGTTCATCAACTGCATCCTGTAGCTGTACGTCCTAAGAGGGCATTGAAAATACGATACCTCATCCCTGACAGAGATGCGCCCTGCCTCCACCTCATATTTGTCATAGAAGATCAACTGAATCAGCCATGTCTCATCCTCCGGGCAGTCAATATGCACCGTCAGCTGGTATCTACCTTCGCCGTCGATCATCGGCAGCGCAGGCTCGATCCTCTGCATTTGGTAATAGGTTTTGGAAAACCAGTGCTTGATCACCGTCCCGGGAGCCATCAGCATGTTCTTAAATTCTACATCATCCTTTGCGTGGTAGGTGATTTCCGATCCATACAGATAGGTATTGGAAGAATATTCATTCCAGTAAACTGTCCATTTTTCCCCTGTCATTCTCTTTATTCCATCTTTCTGCCAAAATCCTCTCTCAGGATTTTTTTGTATTGATTCAGAAACCAATTGATGATTCCCGTCGTGTCGTCGTTATGCCTCCCATGGATTCCCTTGCCGTATGCCTGGACACCGTCAGACTGCAGATGGGAGAGCATGGAAAGGTATGCGTCCGCGTCATAGTCGTCCTCGATCATATAAGCAACCACAAACTTTGAGCTTCCCCAATCTGTTTTCTCAAACTTGTTCCAGAATTTCTCATTCAGCCTTTGGACGCATTCTTCCCCCGAGCCGCCGCACTGAAAACGCAGAATATCCAGGGATGTCGGAAAACCGCCGGGGCGCAGATGCTTCTCATTTGCCGCCACATTTCCGATGCTGGCCAATGGCTTCCCAACGATCATGGCATGGGGACGGATGTCGCATCCATAATATAAAGCGCCGAAGGTTCCCATGGAAAGTCCCGACAGGATCACCTGATCCGGAGTAAATCCAAGTTCCTTCATGTGTTTTCTGATCATATTCACATAGATCTGCTCATACTCATCCGATCCCATATAGAAACTGCCGCCTTCCAGGCGCGGCTCCGCGATCAGAAGAAAGGGACACCCCAATGCCTTTACCATGAAATATCCTTCAAATCCCTCCAGAGTCTTATATCCGGAAAAATATACATTCAAAGGCGGTTTCAGATCCCCCGGATCAAAATAGCAGAATGCTTCCTCCCGGCTGGAAGTCACATACCGTTCCCCTCCCGGAAGAAAATAACCATGACTGCCTCTGGACAGCCTTTTATGCAAACCCGTCAGCCAGAGTCTGCCTCTGCCCTTTGCTTTGACAGAGAAAAAGAGCGTGCCGTTCCCCTTGCTGCTTTCCAGCCGGACAACCTGTTCCAGATCCTTCTCGCTGAGTTCCAGCCGTTCCAGAACAACAGATGCCGTTCCTGTCGCAAAAATTGTGACTTCCAGAACAATCTCAACAGACGGGTCCTTATCGTATTCCAGCCAGAAATCTGCCGCCTCTCCCTTAGGCAGCGGATTGTTGTAACGCCAGTATGCTGCCTGGCGAAACTCCTCTCCAAAGTCACCCTCCAGCAAGATATTCTGGTTCCCGTTCCACTTCACTTTCCCAGAGAATCCGTGTGCCACAGCCACATCCCGCAATGCGAATTTTTCCCCATAAGGACGCGGGAAATAAAAGCGGGTTTCTTCTGTCAAAAATCTCTGGATATCCGCCCTTGGAAGATGCTGTGCCCTTCTGCTGCGGCACAGCCATTCCATACGCCCCCTGACATCCACCTTGCTTGTCACAAAGAGCGTATATGCCTTCGCCGAGCGGTAGACCTGCCTGATCTCCTCTTCCAGAAGGTTTCGGTCCAGAAAGAACAGGTCATACGCTTTCTCCGGAGGCTCAATAAATTCCTCGGCATAATCCAGTGTCACGCCCTCCGGCAATGTATAGATCTCATTCCAGTCCTCATTCCCAAGCTGTAAAATCTGTATCTTAGCCAACGCTGTCCATGACCTCCCCCCACATCTCCAGCAAACGTTCCGTTGTATATTTTTTGCTTATTTCATAAGAAAAAATCTTTGCCTCATTCCAGTGCTCCAGTCCGTCCAGATAGTAATCCAGTGCCTGGGGCAGCTTTTCCAGCCTGTCCAGGATGATGCCGTTGCCGCCGTCCGTGATGAACTCTGTCTTTTTCCATACAATCTGGGGAATCTCAAAGCTGATTGCGTTGATCTGCAGATACAGCTCCGGCACCTCCCGCAGGTCTATGATCAGCCACTGCTCCCGCATACATTTGCTCACAGACAGCTCGTCCACACACTGTTCCGGGACAAAAAGAACCGGTACTTTTCCATCCTCTTCCAATCCATTCTCCGACACGATATCATTTCCTGCTTCCCCGGCCCACTCTTCCGGCATACCGTTTTTAGCCAGCTCGGTCCGCGTCCGTTCCAGAAGCCTCTGCTTGCTGTCATATCCTGCCTCTCTGGTAAACAGATGAACCCTGGCCCCTTTCTTCCTTGGCAGATATCCGCCAAGGATACGGATTGCTTCTCCGAATGTTTCACTGTCCAGACCATCCACAGCCATCATAAGCTTCTGCAGGCCGCTCTGCAGGCTGAGCCCCTCGTCAACCCGCGTATCATACGGCGGAATCGCCGCAAGGCGGTCAGCTGGAATCTGAAGCATACTCTGCAGCTTCTTCGCATTGTCCTTGGAATCCACCACCACATAATCCGCACTCCGGATCATTTCCAGTGAATCCGGATCATCTGAAATCTGATATCTGTCATGATAAAATGACAAGATCCTTTTTTTTCCTTTCAATGCCTGTCCCAGGAGCTTCGCATGAAGGTTATGCATGGCGATGCAGAATACATCCTGCGTATCTGTCAGCTCCAGATAGGATGACAGCACCTCGCAGATCACCTGGTCCATATTCTCATAGGTTATCCGTGAAAATTGCCTTGTTTCCCGTAAGCCGCCGCACTCCAGCAGATATTCCGGACATCCTTCATTTATCTCCACATGCCCGTCTTTATCATAACGCCGAAGCTTCCATATTCCGGCCTCTGTCATATAATCCTGATACGCAGGCTGTCCGTTTTCATAAAAAATCATACTGGCAGTAAATCCCCTGTCGTCAAACAAGTCCCGCCGGAAAATCGTACCATTCTGATACAGTTCCACCCAGATCGGATTCCCGTCCTCGGCAAAGTCAATCTGGGCGTATTTCTCCTGGCCCAGCATAGCTGCCACCACGAAGGGCGTATAGAGAAACTCAATCCCCTCCGGCCAGTCCAGGTCATGAAACGACAGCACTTCGGCCTTCTTCCGCCTGACCTCCTGGATCGCGTCAAAGCAGGACCAGTAGGGCACCCGGAATACTCCCTGCCGATGGAGAAAATGCCGGAAGTTCGGGGAAAAGCCAAGAAGCATGATCTGGTAGTCATATCCCCCGCTGCGGTGAAAAAGCTGAATCTGCTTTACAGTGTCGTCAAATTCGGAATACATCCGCTTTACCCGCCAGCTCTCCTCACTTTCACACCATTCTCTTTTCTTATACCATGCCGGAATAAAATATAACATTTTACAGCTCCTATTATTTTGTTTCTATCCGCAATCACTCCACACACATGTTTAAAACAGGGGCCTGCAGGAATCGTAATTCCTGTATGTGACGCACTCCCTGTACATATTGCATGAAAATCCGATCAGCATCATCATAGAGGTAGGCAGTGCTGCCAATGTACTGTCCATCCCCCCATACGCCTGCAGAAGCATCGGCGTCACGATGCAGCCACCCATAACGGTCGCGCCAATCAGGCTGAGCCGCCATACAACCCCTCGCAGATACCGCCTTGTATCACGTCCGGCATGAAGATCCACAATGCTGTCCCCGCTTTTTAAAAACCGCTCGGAAATATCCTTCGGGTTGAGCATCAGCATCGCAAACAGGATCGTCAGCAGATATTCACAGACAATATAGATCAATATGCCGAAAGGCTTTGTCAGGGACAGATTCTCCTGCCACCAGAGGATTCCCTGATGATGCGGATAAAAAGATATCAGAAGAGATACGATGAGCTTTGGCAGCATAAATACTGCAGTAGCAAACATCATCGGCATCATTCCCGCAGGATTGAGTTTGATCGCCATATAATTCTTATCCGCATAAATATTGTGTATGGAAATGCGCTGTACCGGAATCCTCTTTTCCGTATTTTCCATAATCAGCATAAGGAACATCATCACGGCTGAAATCATCAATGGGACTGCAAGGCGGTCCAAAGTCTGCCTGAACAAAATCCCTGTAATCCGTTCCAGAATATTCACAGTGATGAATACCATCCTGCCGCTGACCCCAAATCTGCTGTTCCTGTCCGACATCCACATTATGAGGACCGCGCCTGTCACCATTTCCGCAGCCGCAATCGCCTGTACCAGGGGCAGTTCCTGGGCAGACGCCATGAACTTGATCTCTCTCACCTGGGTAAACGCCTGAAATAAAGCGATACCAAGCGTAACCGCCACCGTCATACGTCGGGACTTTCCCGGAGAAATCCCGGATTTTGTAAACAGTCCCCTGATTGCCATAAAAATCTGAACTATAAATCCGGATATCATGGAAGGAAAAATTCCAAGCGCAAACACCGAAGAACGGAACGCATCCCCGCTGATACTCTGGAGCAGCAATTCCTCCACATTAAAGTAGGCTTCCCTGTAGGCTGAAACATCCAGAGCATATAAAGGAATATTTTTCCCAATCAGATATACGAAAAGAATGATCCCCGAATAGGCCAGTTTATATTTTAATACATTTTCTTTCGATTCTTGCACAACCACTCTCCCGGTTATAAATAAAAATCAAAATCAGTGGCTGCCATATATGACAGCAGCCACCAATTTCTCATCATTCGATCAGTCCAGCTGATCCTCCAAATCCTTTATTTCTTTTTTCAGTTTATGCCTTTGTATGAAGTACCATCCTGTGATGGCGGCAAGAAAAACCAATGCAAACGTATCCCAATGGCAAAATCCCCATACTAAATTTTCAAAAAACTTCATCAACTATCTTTCCCTTCTGTCTTCTCATCTACCTCTTTTTTCAGTTCAGAAACCTTCTTCCTCCTCTTCCGGTTGCTTCCCGCATAGAAGAACGGCAGGAATGCAGATGCAAATACTTCACATATATGCTGGATATTATGCATCAGTCCGTTGGCAACCGCCATATCCGCCAATGGAGTATCCGGGTCGTTAACCGTCTGCATCGGCTGGTCATTCGGAGTATCTACATCACTCATATCCGCCAACGGTATCGGGGTATCCACTACCGGTACGGTCGGAGTTACTGTTGGTGTCGGGGTTGCTACTGCAGGTGCCGGGGTTGCCGCCGCAGGTACTGCCAGGGCATCCGCGTCTGGTGTCGCCGGGGTTGCCGGAGTATCCGGTGCCGGGGTGTCTGTCGGTGCATCCGGTGCAGGAGTATCTGTCGGCGCATCAGGAGCATCGTCTTCTGCCGGGGTCGGCGGAGTATCCGGGGTCGGAGTATCCGTCTCTGCTGAGCTGGTAGATGTGCTCTCGCTGGATGAGGTGCTGGCACTTGTGCTTTCGCTGGACGAAGTGCTGGCACTCGTGCTCATGCTTTCACTTACTACCGTTGAAGTGCTCTCACTCTCACTTACTACTGTCGAGGTGCTTTCGCTTTCACTTACTACCGTCGAGGTACTTTCACTCTCACTTACTACGGTTGAAGTACTCTCACTTTCACTTACTACGGTTGAGGTGCTCTCACTCTCACTCACTACGGTTGACGTACTTTCACTTTCGCTTACTACCGTCGAGGTGCTCTCGCTTTCGCTTACTACGGTTGACGTGCTTTCGCTTTCACTCACTACTGTACTGGTGCTCTCGCTTTCGCTTACTACCGTCGAGGTGCTTTCGCTCTCACTTACCACTATCGAAGTGCTTTCACTTTCGCTTACTACCGTTGAAGTGCTCTCGCTTTCACTTACTACCGTTGAAGTGCTTTCGCTTTCACTTACTACCGTCGAAGTGCTCTCGCTTTCACTTACTACCGTCGAGGTACTCTCACTTTCACTTACTACAGTTGAGGTGCTCTCACTCTCGCTCACTACGGTTGAAGTACTTTCACTTTCGCTTACTATCGTTGAGGTGCTCTCACTCTCGCTCACTACTGTTGAGGTGCTTTCGCTCTCACTTACCACTGTTGAGGTGCTTTCACTTTCACTCACTACGGTACTGGTGCTTTCGCTCTCACTTATTACCGTTGACGTGCTTTCGCTTTCACTTACTACCGTCGAAGTGCTCTCGCTTTCGCTTACTACCGTCGAGGTGCTCTCGCTTTCGCTTACTACGGTTGACGTGCTTTCGCTTTCACTCACTACGGTTGACGTGCTTTCGCTTTCACTTACTACCGTCGAGGTACTTTCGCTTTCACTTACTACCGTTGACGTACTTTCACTCTCGCTTACTACCGTCGAGGTACTTTCACTCTCACTTACTACGGTTGAAGTACTTTCACTTTCGCTTACTACCGTACTGGTGCTTTCACTCTCACTTACTACTGTCGAGGTGCTCTCGCTCTCACTTACTACCGTACTGGTGCTTTCACTTTCGCTTACTACCGTTGAAGTACTTTCACTTTCACTCACTACGGTACTGGTGCTTTCGCTCTCACTTACTACCGTCGAGGTACTCTCACTTTCGCTTACTACCGTTGAAGTACTTTCGCTCTCGCTCACTACGGTTGAGGTGCTCTCACTTTCACTTACTACCGTCGAAGTGCTCTCGCTTTCACTCACTACCGTCGAAGTGCTTTCACTTTCGCTTACTACGGTGCTGGTACTTTCGCTTTCACTCACTACCGTCGAAGTGCTTTCACTTTCGCTTACTACGGTGCTGGTACTTTCGCTTTCACTCACTACCGTCGAAGTGCTCTCACTTTCGCTCACTACTGTTGAAGTGCTTTCGCTCTCACTCACTACCGTTGAAGTACTTTCGCTCTCGCTTACTACCGTTGAAGTGCTTTCGCTTTCACTTACTACTGTCGAAGTGCTCTCACTTTCACTTACTACTGTCGAGGTACTTTCGCTCTCACTTACTACCGTCGAAGTGCTCTCGCTTTCGCTCACTACTGTTGAAGTGCTTTCGCTCTCACTCACTACCGTTGAAGTACTTTCGCTCTCGCTCACTACGGTTGAGGTGCTTTCGCTTTCACTTACTACCGTTGAGGTGCTCTCACTCTCACTTACTACTGTCGAGGTGCTTTCACTCTCGCTCACTACCGTACTGGTGCTTTCGCTTTCACTTACTACTGTTGAGGTGCTCTCACTTTCACTTACTACCGTCGAAGTGCTCTCGCTTTCGCTTACTACCGTACTGGTGCTTTCGCTTTCACTTACTACTGTCGAGGTACTTTCGCTCTCACTCACCACCGTTGACGTGCTTTCACTCTCGCTCACTACGGTTGAGGTGCTTTCGCTTTCACTTACTACCGTTGAGGTGCTTTCGCTCTCGCTTACTACTGTTGAAGTGCTCTCACTTTCACTTACTACTGTTGAGGTGCTCTCACTCTCACTCACTACGGTTGAAGTACTCTCACTTTCGCTCACTACGGTACTGGTGCTTTCGCTCTCACTTACTACCGTTGACGTGCTTTCACTTTCACTTACCACCGTCGAGGTGCTTTCACTCTCGCTCACTACGGTTGAGGTGCTTTCGCTTTCACTTACTACCGTTGAGGTACTTTCACTCTCACTTAATACTGTCGAGGTGCTCTCACTCTCGCTTACTATCGTTGAAGTACTTTCACTCAAAGAGGTACTTTGACTTAAAATTGCCGCTTCAGATTCGCTTTGTGCTCCCGACAAGCTTTCACTTTCGCTTATGTAAGTCGATGCAGATGTACTCGCACTCTCTGACAAATGCTTACTCGTAGTTTCTGATGTAGACAAAAAGCCACTTGCACTTTCTGACGCAGATGCACTCTCACTTAAGTATGTTGAATCCAGCGTACTTCCACTTTCTGACAGCAATGTACTCCTGCTTGCATATTCCGATGCAGAAGTACTTGCGCTGTCTGACATTGACGTACTCTCGCTTTCATACTTATGTACACTGTCTGACATGAACGTACTCTGATTCTCAGAGGTATTTTGACTAGTTAATGCACTGGTGCTTGCTGCTGCACTTACTGCTTCTGATGTCTGTATAAGATTTTCACTTTCACTCAGGCTGTCGCTCTTTGCTTCACTAAGCTTTACTGAAGCTTCTGTATAATCCGACTCATACGTCTGCGTGAATTCATCCTTTCCATCTATAAAATCTTTTTCGCTTATATATGCCTTTCCGCCCTTAAAATCGTCGTCTTTGTCAAGTATAAACTGACCATTAGTACCTTTTTTAATTTCAACGATATAAATAGTCTCTACTTTTTCTGCATTTTCATGATTCGCAGGGTCCAATGGTGTTTGCGCCCACCAGGGTTTATCATTTCTATTGGCTATTGGGTTGCCATCTCTATCTGCTGTAACGTAATCAAAATATCTTTCCTGAATTTTCCCTTCCTTATCTTTATACGTAGCCAGCACATACTTACCTTCAGCACCCTCATCGTACGGTGTCCAGTTAGAAAAAGTAACTTCCGTATAATCATTCACTTGTGCGTCTGTAAGCATCTTATACTGGATCAGGAGGTTTGCCAGTTTGTCTGCTTGGACATAATAGGCATTGTCCAATTTCTTATACCGCTTTTTTAATATTCTTTCACGCTCCGTCTTAACTAGAGCCTCCTGATTCTTAATATCCTGTTTTAATTGCGCTAATTTCTGAAGTCTTTGTTCGCTGTCATTATAGTGTTCCAGCAAGCTGTCATATTCACTCTGCGCCATTGAAACCGCCTCAGATGTAGCCTGATTCGTACTCTCTGCCATTGACTGAGATGCAGACATACTCGTGCTCACAAATGTAGACGCAATCTCCGACTGTGATACAACTCCAGACACTGCTTCCGACGCTGCTGTACTACCCGATTCAGACTCTGACAGCATCGTGCTGTAATGATCTGACAGAGATTCACTGGCAAACGTTGATTCTGACAAAAGCGTACTATGTGCCTCAGACAGAACTGTACTGTTCGATGCAGATTCTGACAACAGAGTACTATGTCCCTCTGACAGCGCAACACTGCCCGACTCAGATTCTGACAATACGTTACTATATACTTCTGACAGGATCGTACTGCCTGAAGCAGATTCTGACAGCAGCGTGCTGTTCTTCTCTGACCATGCCTGGCTTTCCGCCGTGGATCTAGCAAGCAATGCTTCCTCTTCTTCTGTCAGTGCCTCACCATTCTCAAGTTTCGCCTGAGCGATTCTTAACTTAGACAATAACGTCGGCGTGAGCCAGTCACTTCCTTCAATCGGAAGCTCATCTGCAACTTCGGATTCAGTCATGGATGCTTCTGAATCAGATGCCGATGCTTCGGATTCAGTCGTGGATGCTTCTGATTCAGATACCGAATCCTTAGAATCCGATGCAGAAGCCCCGGTATCTGATGCCGTCGTCGTAGAATCAGATGACATTGATCCTAAATCCGAATCTGCTGTCTCAGAGTCATAGACTGCCGCCTCAGAATCTGATGCGGACGCTTCGGAAGTATCAGCGCTGTTGTCCGCCGCTGAATTTATATCTTCCGTTGACTCCACAGAATCCACCGGTGCCGGGTCCGCTGGCGCTGGTTCTACCGGTGCGGGATCTACTGGCACAGGTTCTACAGGTACAGGATCTACCGGCGCTGGTTCTATCGGCGCAGGATTCTCCGGCACAGGCTGCTCCACTGTCTCTGATCCGTATGTTGATTCAGTTCCCGCAGCAGAATCCGTACTCTCTGTCGTTGCCACGCTGTCTGTGGATGCCGCGCTGTCTACATATGCAGCACTGCCTGTTCCGTCGTCATAAGCAAAACCCGAATCTTGGTCCGTATATGATACATTTTCATTCATCTGTTCCGAGCTGGGTTCCGCAGACTCAGAAGTCTCTCTTGTCTGCGGCTCTTCAGAACTCTCCGTCCTCTCCTCTGCGGAAAAGACCAGTTCATCTGACCCTCCCTCTCCATTCTGATCAAGCTCTGCGGCATATACTACATTCCCATCCTGGAACATTCCCATGCCCCCAATGGCAATTCCTGCCGCCGCAATCACTTTCATGGCTTCTTTCTTTTTCATTTCAGCCTACCTTTCTTCTATTCGGAATCACATTTTCCCTTTTCTCATAATGCTACCCACATACAGTATAACAAAGCCGCTCTTTCGCAAACTCTTTCATCCGGCACGATTTATACACTTTTTGCACCGATTGACTGCGGAAAGCAAGTCCCCAGCCTGACGTTCTCAGCCGTCCTCATTGTTTCTGCCTGACGAATCCCCTCTTCATTACCAATTCCCCCCATCATCCAGCAGCCTGCAGCTCACTCCTCCGCGTCCGCCGCACCGTTTCCGAAAATCCAGATCAATCCGTGCCCCAATCTCTGCTATATGCTCTTTCTTCATCCCCACACACAGCAGCAAATACTGATTTTCACTATATTTTGTATAAATATCTCCCAGACGGAGATGGGCCTGGAAAGATGCACGCAGCTTTTTTCCCTGCTTTTCGCAATATTCCCGGTTTTCTGCCGCATGACCGTTTCCGTCCAGAATGGTGCACAGAAACAGACTGAAATGTACAGTTCCACGCTTTATGACGCGCTTTAACATATGATAACAGTCTGAAAAACCCGGAAGCGTACAGCCATATGCCCCCGGTCCCTGAACCGTTTCCAGAAGATAATCACTGATGGCTTCCTCCGACCCCTCCGGCCGCAGGATTTTTCTTCCGATTTTTTGGAATTGATCCTGCTGCTTTTTCGACAGAAACCCTCCCGACTCCTGCAGATGCGCCGCTGCTTTTTGATATAACGCTTCTGCCTCCTGATGCTGATTCAAAGCGATCAGACTGTCAATCCGCCAGTTTTCCCATCCCTCATAAGGGTAAATTTCCGATGCGCCGGCAGCCAGCCTTTCAATGCTTCTGTAATCCCCCTCACCTTTCAAATATCCAAACAGATACTTCATCATCGAAAAATACAGTTTCTGATAATACCGGCTTTTCTCTATAACCCACTGCTCATTCGATAACTGCGGCAAAAATTCCCCCTGATAAAATTCACAGGCTTTTTCACACAGCTCTGCTTTTTTCCGTTTATCCTGCTCCTTCTCAAATTCCCGTGCGGCTTTTTCGAAATTCCAGGCATCTGATTCCACCTCAATCCCGCCGTCGAAATACAAGACGCCCATTCGCAGAAAAAGATAATCTCCGGCAGGAAGAGGTGAGGCCTCCAGGTATTTGCGCAGCCGGAAAATGGTATTGTTCAGGCTGGCGTTGGTATCCTCTACTTCCTCCCATTTATAAAGACTTTCCGCGACATCGCTTTTACTGAATCCCTGGCCGGGCCTGGTCATCAAAATCTGAAATAATTGTCCGAATTTGGAATCCCTCTGCCTGCCGAAGGTCAGTACCTCATCCCCATAGCTGGCCGTAAATCCGCCGAACATTTTCACTGATAGCTTTTTCTCCGTCACGCTTTGCTTCTCCTTTTCAGTTTCTCTGGAGCTGCATACGAATGATCCTGCTCCGTCAGTTCTACAATGCGGGCCGGCTGAAGCGCATAGCAATGATGAACCAAAATATCATTTTCCTGACCGCCTGCCTGAAATTTTCCTCTGATCCGTTCCGCAATCCTGTCCCCCTGCCCTTCTGTGGTATCAATGACAAGGACAAGGTACTGGCTGCTGGAATAGCGGGTATATACGTCTCCAATCCGAAGCGTGGAATGGATGTCTTCCCCCAGCCGTTCCATCTGGTCATCCTTTTCCCCCGGCTGAAGACTTCTCCCCTGCCCGTCCACTACGCTGATCAAAATGGCGCATGCTTTCAGCCCGCTTCGGATAATTCCGCGTTCCAGAAAACGATAGATTCCCTTGAAGGTTTCATAATCCTGGCAATATGCTCCCGGCTTTCGGATCTGTTCAATCAGATCCTTCCTGATCCGCCTGGCATCCTTTACATAATGATCCTGCCCTCTGCTCTTTCTTCCTCCCGTGTCTGACTTTCGTCTCCGCAGCTCTGCGTCAGCACGTTCCAATAAGCTTCGGCAGGTATCCCCCGGCTGCCGCAAAACCGATACTGCCGTCACGGAAAATGCAATCTCATTTTTTCCTTTTCCTCCGTTCATACGAAAACGTTTCTCAATGCGTTCGCAGATTTCCTGCGCCTGCTGTATCTCCTGACAGTTTGGTATAAAAATAAGAAAATGGTCACCGCCGTATCTGCCAAGAATATCGTTCTCACGTATCATATATGTAAGAACCTGTGCGGCCTCTTTCAGACATTCATCCCCGGCCGGATGTCCATACTGATCGTTGATCTGCCTCAGGCGGTTTACATCGCACAGCACAAGCGCTCCGCTCCGATTCCTGTTCATTGCAGATGTCATTCGAGACTCCGCAGCACTTTTCTTCAAAATGCCCGTAAGATAATCCAGTTCCCGCATCTCTCCCCTCTTTTTGTCCGCTCCTGCCTTCAATGTCCCCGTCTCATTGAACTGTGTATTCCCTCTCATGCCCAACCCCATCCTTCTCCTGATCTGAAAAATCTCAACCACTTTTTCACCCTGGAAATTTTTGGTTTATAAAGAAAGGCATCTATTTCTGGTACAACTGGTTTGTGAAACCGTATGAACCAAAAAAGATGCCTGTTTATAATACGCTAAAATAAAAAGAAACTCTTTTTTATGTTTTAAAAATCCCAATTACCGTTTCATAAAGTAGACAATAAGAAACACTTCTAAAACGCATATTTATCATTCGGTTTATGACCTTTTTTATGTATGTAGACATTATAAACCAATCGTTTCAAAAAGTCTACTATTTGTTACAGTCCTATTGTTCCTTTCTCCATCTCCAACTGCTCCCTGCATCTCCGGTAAAATGTCGAATGGCTCATGTTCAGCGCGCTTGCCGCGTTCCTCGAAGAGATATCCCCATGCTCCCACATTTCAAAATATTCCCTAAAATTATGGGGGATTTCTATTCTATGACAGCCGAACCTGACCCCCTTTGCCTTCGCCGCCGCGATTCCCTCCGCCTGCCGCTGTCTGATAAATGCCCGCTCTGTCTCCGCCACATAAGCCAGGATCTGCAACACCAAATCTGAAATAAATACCCCCGTCAGATCCCCCTGAACCGTATCCGTGTTCAGCAGGGGCATATCAATCACCCGGATGTCCGCCCCGGTCTCCTTGGTAATCGTTCTCCACTGCTCCAGAATCTCTCCGTAATTGCGCCCCAGCCTGTCAATACTTTTGATAATGAGCAGATCCCCCTTCCTCAGCGCCTTCGTGAGCCTTTGATACTGAGGCCGCCGAAAATCCTTTCCCGACATCTGATCCAGGTATATGTTTTCCTTCGGGATATCAAACTCCTGCAGTGCCGCAAGCTGCCGATCCGGATTCTGCTCCTTCGTTGACACACGTATGTAGCCGTATTTTTTCATCTGTACACGCCTCCTTATATACTTGATCATAAGTAACCCAAACGTAACTGTACCCTGTTCTCACAGATACAGCACATCAAAATATATAGTAGGCAATAAGAATTTGTTATCAATATATATTATACTCCTCCATCCAAACCTCCATCCAAATTCTTCGTATCGAAGCATCTCGTTTCTTTTGCAAATACGAAATCCAGGCGCGCTTACTGTCCACACGGTGTTGCGCACTTGCTGCACAGCAGCCAGCGAATACAGTGATGGAGCGGGCATCCGACTCATTGGGAAGCCGTCTCAGCGACATGATTCCTCTCCGACGCAGTGCGGCCCTGCCCGGAGGGCTGTATCATGTGGAGGCCCGAAGAACTTCCCCTGGTACAAAAAAACAGACCATACCAGATATTCATAATCCGATATAGTCCGCCATACATCACCTTCACAGTTGAGACAGCCGTTATCGCTCATACGTCTTTCTTATACAACCGCTTCTATCAATATTTTATCGCCGATAACAATTTCATGCACACCAATCTTTTTCTTTTTATTGAAATTGAAGCTGAGCATATACCCCTTGTTTTTGTGATACGCGTCCAAATAATCCGCCAGTTGTTTCTCGCCGCGCTTATTGTATTCATTTCCATGCCATACTTTCATCTCGATCACAAATTGCTCCCCATGGAAATCTACAATCACATCTGTTCTTCCCAAATCTCTTGTCTGTGCTTCCACATAATAATTTCCCGTACCATTGATAATCGGCCTCAGATACAGCAGAAAAAACTTCCTTCCAATATCTTCAATAAATGTTTCATCGCAATTTTTATACAAATCATGGAAATGTTCCACAAATTTTTCCAATATACGGCGCATATTCAAATGCCCGTCGATCATAAACTGACTGCGGTCCCTCTGAGACGCTTTATAAATATCCGTATTCTGCATATCCGCTGCCGACAGGTAATAATTATACAATCTTGTCTCAAAAATACGGTTGGCAACCACCGCCTGTCCTTTCCTGTTTTTTATAAATCCAAACATCGTTGCCATGTCAAATGCCGGTTCATCTGTATTATATGAAATATCTGCTCCTGTAAAAAGAAGTTTTTTCAGCATAGAATCCAGCTCCGGATAATCTCTCAGTTTCCCCATAATCGAATCGAACAGTGTATTCTTTTCCGCCAGCAGCATACGCTCTGCTTCAAGAAATCCCTCTTTTGTCCAGGCTGCCTCAAAGCTTTCAAAGCCTTCCATCCCACAGACTTCTTCGTCAATCAGTTTACAAAGTTCTGATGCCAGAAATGGGTAGCCGGAAGTATCATTATAAATATAACCTGCCATCTCATTCACATTCATACCGGTATGATAATCTTTTTCATATTCTTCCAGCATCCCTGCAATATCCTCTTGTGTAAAACTCATATTCACTTTAAACTTTGCTGCAATATTCCAGGGGCTGTTCAGTCTTTGCTCTTCATCCTGACGGATTTTCCTTTTCAGATTCTTTACATCATAGACCCCTGCCAAAATGACCGACTGAAAAGCAGGCGCTCCAACAGCTTCTCTTTCCAGATAACAGTTCCGCATCTGCGCAAGAAAATCCAGAAAAACCTGATTATTCTGCGCACTGTCTATCTCGTCCACCATCATCACAACCGGCTTTTCAGCTGACCTGCAAAATTCCTTCAAAATCTGGAACAGCTTTTGCAGGTCAAAATATGAGTCTTCTTTTTCCTCCGCATCGCGGAGCTGCCCAATCATCGGATGTTCTTTTGCCAGGTTTTTATCATAAAGCTCCGCCGCTTTTACAAAGCAAGATGCAAACGCCCGTGAAAATGTATTTTCATCCGTATAGGATGCACCGCCCAAAACCTGAAAGTCCAGCCGTATAACAAAATAGCTGTCTGCCATCGCCTTTGCCATTGCATGCAATATTGTTGTCTTTCCATATTGCCTTGCTCTGTTGATCACAAAATATGCCCCTTCATCAACCAGTTCCCGAATCTCACGCAGCCTGCTGCTCAAATCCACCATATAATGCCGCTCCGGCACACATAACCCCGTAATATTAAACCGTTTCTTCGTCATCCGTCCATCTCCTTTTCCCCAAAGCATTCCATCAAAAATTTCATCGTCTAAATCATCTATTCACCTTACCTGCTCCGAACGCTTTCCATTTATCAACCCTGATTCCAGCACAGTCTGCCCCACCTTCTTATCCTAACTATACCAAAAATCTCCTCTTCCAGCAATGTGCTTTTACCATATCTCTCTGCCCTTCCATATTTTCTTTTTTTCCGTAGAAAATCTCCCAAGTCTCTGTTATAATTCATACTATACAATACAAAAAATGGAGGAACCACTATGAAATTTACTTTTGCCCACAACAACCTGAATGTATACGACCTGCAGAAATCCCTGGACTTCTACAAGGAAGCCCTGGGCCTCACCCTGCAACGTACAAAAGATGCCGATGACGGCAGTTTCACCCTGGCCTTTTTAGGCGACCAGACCACCCCTCATCTGCTGGAACTGACCTGGCTCCGCGACATGAACCGCCCTTACGAGCTGGGCGACAACGAGATCCATCTTGCATTTACAGTAGACGACTTCGACGCCGCCCTCGCAAAACATCGGGAGATGGGCTGTGTCTGCTTTGAAAATACAGAGATGGGAATCTATTTTATCGAAGATCCCGACGGCTACTGGCTGGAAATCATCCCCGCAAAGTAAGCGCCTGCATTTACGGTACATACTGCGCAGCAGGATTCTCCGCCTGCGGCGGGTCGCATAAGCGGCATAATTCCTTTCCGCTGCAGTGCGATCCCCCGGAGGTTTTTTATCTTAATAGTAGACAAAGTTTCCTTTAATACAAAAAAACGCCCCTGCACAGCGTCTCCCGCTCCCCGCATGGGCGTTATTTTCACCTTATTAAACATTCTAAATGATACTCTAAATCAAAGTTCCCTTCCATCGGTCTTTTAATCAGTTCTCTCAGACGCAGCATTGTCAATTTTCTTTCATATATATGAAGTTTCTCATGGTCATGAATGTCCAATTTATTTCTCAGAATATCTGTCCCCGGATAACAATAAAGTTCATCGGCCATTCTGAACCTCTCTCATAATTTTTTTTCGCAGCTCATCCCCTGACACTGAACCGCTTTCATACATCTCCAGCATTTGTATGTCTTCTTCGTTCAGTTTCAGCCCCTCCATTGCTAACGTGGCATCGACTTCGCGAAGCAGCTCCTGCGGCGTATAGCCAGAGGGATTTAACTTAACTTCAAATGGAATCCCCTCATGGATAACCAATTGATTCAAGGCCATATTAATATATGTGGTCAGGTTTAAACCAAGTCTGTCAAGAATGTCTGCCGCCTGTCTTTTTAATTCCTCCGGTGTACGAGCCTGTATATATGACATATTTGCTGCCATCTTCAGCATCTCCTCTCGATCTTATGATTTCAGTATAATATTTTATCATTACATTGTCAATACATCCCCTTGAATGGCTTGCCGGCTTGGAACCGGAAAATAAATGTACGGGGAAATAAATGTACGGTAAATACACCTCTCAGCGCCCCCTCTGCAATTGCCTGTACCCTTTCAAACACCTCCATTAGGGTACTATAAGTACTCTCATTTATGTACACGCGTTTTCTTCAGCATACCTCTTTAGCAGATACATCCTCCGATAATAAGCCCCCACCAGTATCACACAAGCTCCCATCCAGGCCAATATCTCCGCGTAAAAGATCCCTTCCTGCCCCAGAAGCCCCGGTAGCAGCATGGCCGCCGACACACGCATGACAAATTCCGCGATCCCGGACACCATGGGGATGATCGTATCCCCCAGCCCCTGCAGCGCGCACCGGTATACATGCAGCGCATACAGGATCAATAAAAACACGCTCATGATCATCAGATAATGATGGGCAATCCCGAGCACCTGCTCCGCCTGGGATTTTTCCGCGGAAATAAACATGGACAGCAGATCCTTCCCCCACAAAAACATAGCCCCCGAAATCAGCAGCGACGTGGCAAACGCCATCACGATCCCGCTGCGCATCCCTCTCTGAATCCGGCGGATATCCCCGGCCCCCCGGTTCTGGGCCACATAGGTTGTGATCGCGTATCCGTAGGAAATGGCCGCCGTCTCCAGCACACCGTACAATTTATTGGTGGCCGTAAATCCTGCCACAAACAAAAATCCAAATCCATTGATCACCGACTGCAGCACCATCCCGCCGATACTGATGACCGCATTCTGAAACATCACCGGGATTCCCAGCCACAGCAGCTTCCTCACCAGCACAAGATCCGGTTCAAAATCCGACCGTCTCAGCCGCAGCAGCGAGATCTTCCGGATCACCAGGCTGCAGTACACGCAGGAGACTCCCTGGGCGATCAGCGTCGCGGCCGCAGCCCCTGCGATCCCCCAGTGAAATACCATGACAAACAGAAGATCCAGCCCAATATTGGTACACGCCGCAGCCACCATGGCCACCAACGGGGACCGTCCGTCCCCCAGCGCCCGGAGCAGGGATGCCTCCAGATTGTACAGAAGGATGATCCCGATTCCGCCGAACATGATCCGCAGATACATAAGAGCCCCGCCGAAGATATTTTCCGGGGTTCTCAAAAGCCGTAACACCGGCGCCGCAGCCGCCTCCCCTGCCGTCGTCAGCAAAACTACCGACACCGCAGCCAGAAGCAGAGCGTTTCCCACCGATTTTCTGAGAGACTCCTCATTTTTCGCCCCGTAAAACTGGGCAAACAAGATGGAAAAGCCCTGCGTCATCCCGGACGCCAGCCACATGAACAGCCAGTTCAACCAGTCCGACGCCCCGATGGAAGCCAGCGCCTGCACGCCCACGCCCTGCCCCACAATCACCGTATCCACGACGGTATAAAGCTGCTGAAAAATATTCCCCAGCATCAAAGGCATAGAAAACCCAAACAGCAGCCTGATTGGACTCCCCTTCGTCATATCTTTTGTTGCCTGCATCACAATCCCCGTTCCTTTCTATATATACAAACGCCCCAAAGCTATGCCGTCCATTCTAAATCATATTCCCCCTTTCGTCAATACGCCAATACTCTCAAACCTTTTACAATATGTTTACATCTCCAAATTGAAAATCCCCTTCAATTGTTATAAAATAATCCTATATCCACACAACTCAAGGAGGCCGTCAGTATGAATACCACCACCCGAAAATCCCATACAAAAACCCTGCTCTTTCTCGTCATCCTGCTGTCCGTTTTTCTCATAGCCGCAGGAGCCATCCTGGCCCGGACGATTCTCGGCGCCGCTTTTCACACGGCTCCCCCCGCATTCTGCACACATACCCCCGAACTGACCGAGGCAGCCGGCGGTTTCTCCCTCCCGGACTACTACATCACCAACAAGGTCACCGCTCTGAACAGATACTACATAGACGACCAGTCCGACCTCTGGGGCTACGGCAGCAATGAATACGGCCAGCTCGGAAACGGCATGGTCCTGGAGCCGGGTGAAACTACCGACACCCCCGTGAAAATCGCCTCCGGCGTGGTATCCGTGGACTGCTCCGTAAACGGCTATTTCTGCATCTATCTGACTGCGGACGGCGAATTGTACGGCATGGGCTCCAACATGCTGGGACTGCTGGGCCAGGATTTCGACAGTACGAATTACTACTGCCGGCACGACAACAAAGTGACCAGCCCCGTCCTCCTGATGGACCAGGTTGCCTATGCACAGGCCGGCATGGAATCCATCACAGCATTGAAAAAAGACGGCAGCGTATGGTGGTGGGGCCAGTACATGAGTACCTATGGGACAACGGTTTCTGACTCAGAAGATTTCGAAAAAACAACCGAGGACGAATCCAATCCCTGCAAAATGCTGTACAACTCTCCCCGCAAAATCCTGGACAACTGCGTCTATGCAGCCACCGGTGACTGGACCGGCGCCGCCATCAGCGAAAACGGCGACCTGTACACATGGGGATTCAATATTTTCGGCGAATGCGGAACTCCCGTTACCGAAGACGACTTCATCCGTACCCCCTGCAAGGTTCTCGAAGACGTGGCGATGGTCTGGCCGGAGCAAATTGAAGTGAACAGCCCTCTGGAAGAAATACCGGAACAAATGCTTTACGAGACCGTTTATCATTTCAACACCTTTGTCCGGTTAAAAGACGGAACCATCCTGGCCGCCGGACGCAGGCTCGGTGATCAGGAAAAAACCATTTCCCTGACAGGAGATCTGATCGCAGAATCCAGCCATACCTATTCAGACACCTTTGTTCCCGTGGAGATTCGAAAATATTCCGCCGAAAATATAAAAAATCTGATCCGCAGGATTGAAATCGGGACCGACAGAGAAGCGGTTGAACAATATCTTACAGCCAACGGAATCCAATATTTCTATGTAGCGAATTATAGCGAAGACACAAGAGAACACACTGAAAATCCATATGAAATGCTCACTGAGGATCAAACTTATTTTTTCTTTTTTGATTCTGAAAATAAACTGACAGAAAAAGGAACCAATCTCCATGCCCTGTAAAATACTTGTAATCGAAGACGAAGAACATATCAACGAACTGATCTGCATCAACCTGGAAACCGCAGGCTACGAACCCGTCCCCTTTTTCGACGGCGCCGCTCTTTTCAGCCATCTCCAGGAGATCCCCGCCCCGTCCTACGACCTGGCGCTCCTGGACGTGATGCTCCCCGGAAAGGACGGCTTTGAACTCCTTCCCGAACTGCAGGCTCAGCAGATTCCGGTCATTTTCCTGACCGCCAGGGGAGACCTCCACAGCAAGGTCAAGGGGCTCACCGACGGCGCCGAGGACTACATCGTCAAGCCCTTCGAAATGCTGGAGCTCCTGGTAAGGGTGGAAAAGGTATTAAGCCGTTTTCAGAAAAAAGTCGAGGACTGCTACCGTATACGGGATGTGGAAATCTTCCCGAAGGAGCGGATCGTGCAGAAAGCCGGAACCGTCATCCCCTTCAAGCCCATGGAGTTTGACTGCCTGCTGCTCCTGGTCCGGTATAAAAATATCGCCCTCAGCCGGGAGCAGCTCCTGCAAATGCTTTGGGGCGTGGAATTTGACGGCGAGACCCGAACCATCGACGTCCACGTCGGAAGGATTCGGAAAAAACTGGGTTTCCAGGATGTCATAAAGACCGTCCCCCGCATCGGATACCGTCTGGAAGACCGCCCGGAGGAGGAAATGCCGTCCCCGGCGGCCAGTCACATGACAGACCAGGCAGCAGCCCCGTCAACGGATACCCCGGAGGAATCACCATGAAGCTGAAAACAAAGATCACCCTCACCTCGGTGTGCCTGCTTCTTCTCCTGTCCCAGGCTTTTTCCATCTGGAACCTGTCCAGAACCCAGGAGCAGATCATTGAGAATATCCGCAGCTACGAATACGAGAGGCTGTCGTCGGATGTATGGCGTTTCAACAAAGCCCTGGCAGCGATGGAGTTTCACGATATCCGCAGCGCAAAGTATGCTGCCCGGACCACATTCTCCTCCGGCTACAGTGAAAATGCCGTCCTCTACTATGACAATGAAGAACTGTACAATCTCAGTCCCTATCTGTTCGACATGGCGGAGCTGGCAGAGTCTCCGAAGGAGCCGGCGCAGGATATGCCTCTCTCTGATTCCGGGGAGCCAGTCATCACGGCCCCGCAGCAAAACGTCTTTCTGGAAGAGGCAGGCAGCCGGCGTCTGCTGATTCTTTTTCAGGATCTGGATGTATTAGACACGGATTACTCACCAAATTCACTGGGCACTCTGCGCCTCCTCCACTACCGCGATATCACCTCTGTCTACCAGTCCGGAAGGCTGCTCTTTTTCCAGGGCATGATTGTGGCCCTGCTCCTGTCCGTCCTTCTGGCCATGCTGCTCACCTACGTTCTCCGGCGAATCCTGGCCCCCTTCTATCTTCTGCGCGATGCGGCAAATAGGATCGCAGAGGGGGACTATGAGAAGCGTGTGGAGCGTCCGGGAACCGATGAGGTGGGTGAAGTCTCCCAGAGCTTCAACCAGATGGCGGAGCGGATCGAGGAACACATCCGCGCCCTGGCGGAAATGAATGAAACCCAGCGTCAGCTTATCGGCTCCCTTGCCCACGAACTGAAAACTCCCATGACCGGCATCCAGGGCTATGCAGAGCTGCTGCAGCGTGTTTCGCTTCCCCCGGTCAAACAGGCCGACGCCCTCCATTATATAGAAGAGGAATGCATCCGTCTCTCCCGCCTTTCCGCAAAAATGCTCCTGCTCACCGACCTGTCACGGGAAGAAACGATCGAAAAAAAGCCCTGCCCGGTATCCGCACTCTTTTCCCAGGCAAAAGAAGTCACCCATTACCGCCTGAAAGAAAAAGACATCCGACTGCAGACAGACCTGGAACAGGATTTTTCCATCCAGGGAGATGCCGACCTTTTGCTCAGCTTCCTCACCAACTTAATCGACAATGCCTGCAAGGCCAGCCCTCCCGGTTCCTCGATCCGCCTGATCGGGACAGACTCCGGGATCTTTGTACAGGATGAAGGGATCGGCATCCCCCCGGACGAGATCACCCGGATCACAGAGCCTTTCTATATGGTAAATAAATCCCGCTCCCGCAAGCAGGGCGGCGCCGGCCTCGGCCTCTCCCTGTGCCACCAGATCGCCCGTCTCCACGGCGGATGCCTGGAGATCAAAAGCAGTCCGGAAGAAGGAACCCGCATCGGAATGCAGATCAATTGCGGCGTCTGAAGTCACTGTCGATTTCCTCAAATACCGCAAAGCAACGCGGCGAGTCATGAAAAAGCTCTTGCATCCAGGTGGATCTTGATATAACATAGAGGAGGACTACCAATGAAAAAAACAGCCCTGCTGCTTTTTCTCACCGTGCTGTCGGCCTGTATCACGCTCGGCTGCAGCTCTGGCTCGAAAAAGCATATTATCGTACGGGAAAAAAGCGAACTGAATACAGACAGCTACCGCCAAACCTCCGGCACGCCGGACACCCTTGCCGGTCAGCTCCAGGTTCCGGAAAAGAATCTGTATTCCGGACAATATATAGATGATCCATTCCAGCTCATCTGCAGTGCTGAGGTTATCGTTCCTGAGACGGACCAGGTTCCTGTCTTCAAGGTTGGCCAAAAACCCTTTAACCAGACATGGATCGATCAGGTCACAGATGTCTTCTTTGGGAATCATCCCGTGTATGACTACGAAAAATATAACCAGCCCACCAGAGAATGGATCTCCGAAAAGCTCCGTCAGCTGAGATCTTACCAGGCAGAAGGCAATCTTGACCCATATGGGTATATTGCCTCCGCACAGGCAGCGGGCTACGAAAATCCGGAATCCTTTTATAACCTGCAGTCAGAGATCCAGCGATGGGAGCAAATTTACGAAGCTTCTCCCGAAACGGTTGAAAAAGTTGAGGTCATCCCTGGTTTTGGCCCCGACGCACCGGATAACTGTTTTTACAGAGAACCATCCGCAGCGGAATCGTCTTCCGCAGAAACAGCCTCTTCGGATGATCCTTTTTTCGGAATTGTTGAAATGGATGGCGGAATTTTCCTGTACAAATTAAAAAGGAGCGGTTCCTTCCACATGGATATCGGCATCGTAAGAGGAGATACAGAGATTTCAGACAAGAAATGGTCCGAATCCTCTTGGTTTCAGCCGTATTGGCTTCAGGACTCTTCTGACGCCCCCAAAGGGAATCTCCCATCCAGGGAGGCTGTAGAAAAACTGGCAGGAATCACCCCTGCTCAGGCCGCTGCAATGACCGATCAGTATATGGAAAAGCTGGGCCTTTCTGATTTTACTCCAAAACGCATAGAACTGAGTCTGAGCAGCCGTTACAATACAGATCCGATCGGATTGGGTTCCGAAGAATACCTGGATTACCAGGATGCCGCCTACCAGATCATCTATACCAGAGATCTCCGTGGATTTCCGATCACGCCTGACAACAGCAATGGCGGTGTTTTGGAATATACGGACGATTCCGGGAGCGCATGGGGTTATGAAAAAGTAGAATTTTATGTAAATCAGGAAGGACTGCAAAAGGCTTCCATCCAAAATCTGTATGAAATACAGAAACCGATGATCGACAATGTAGAACTGATGAGTTTTTCGGATATCACAGAAATATTCTGGAAGATTATGCCGGTCCGTTTTCAAAACAATACAGATAAAATAAATATCAACCGGATCACACTGGGGTATATGAAAATCTATGATCCGGGCCTGAGCAGCACTACAGGACTTCTGGTACCTGTCTGGGATTTTTTCGGAACACGTGAAATATACGATCCTGACACCGGAGAACCCTATGCAATGGCATATCCCACCACCAGCTTTCTGACGATCAATGCCGCTGACGGTACGGTGATCAACCGAAATTACGGATATTAAATCAAACATGAACGAGAGAATTAATATTACAGTGCAGAACAGCCCTCCGCATTTGCCGCGGAGGTTCCGGCTCTGCTCTGAATCATTACATAGAGGAGGACTACTAATGAAAAAAACTGTCCTGCTGCTCTTTCTCACCGTACTGTCGGCCTGCATCACTCTCGGCTGCAGTGACGGCTCCAAAAAGCACATTATCGTGCAGGAAAAAAATGAACTGAATACAGACGGCTACCGTCAGGCTTCCGATACGCCGGAAAATGCTGACGACTCTGACGCAGGCAACGGACAATTATCCGATAGCTCCAGTTCAGACAACGGCAGCGGACATTTGTCCGACAGCGGCAGCTCAGATTCCATTCACAAAAATGCCCTTGCCAGACGACTGCAGGTTCCGGAATCGAACACGTTTTTCAAGGAGTTTCCAGAGAGTCATCTGCAACTATCCTGCCGGGCTAAAATTGAACTTACGGACACGGATCATGTTTCCGTTTACAAGGTTCGCCAGAAACCATTTGATCAGGCATGGATCGACTGGGTCACACACGTTTTCTTTGGTGACCTGCCTGTTTATGACAGCAATAAATATAGACAGCCCACCAAAGAATGGGCGCGTGAAAAGCTGCAGCGTCTGAAGGCGTTTCAGGCAGAAGGAAACACCGATCCCTATGGTCATATTGCAGCCATGCGGGAAAGCGGCAGCCGAAATCCGGAAGGCATATATAATCTGGAAAAGGATATCGAGCAATGGGAGGCGATTTACAGCAACGCTCCCGAGACTGTTGAGAAAGTAGAGGTTTCCCCCGGCTTTAATGTATCCGAATCTGCGGAAAATGCTGATGGAAATCAATATTTTTCCGGCATCGTTGAAATGGACGGAGATGTGTTTGATTACTATTTCAAAAAGAGCGGCCCCATTGATATGGAAATCCGAATCTTAAGGGATAGCGGCGAAGATCCGGATCATACATGGTTTGGATATGACTGGTATCCGGTAGACCTGCCTGCATATTCTGTTTCCCGCAATGGCTATGTTCCATCGCTGGAAAGGGCTGAACAGATTGCAGGAATCTCCCCTTCCGCAGCCGCTGAAATGTGCGACCGCTATATGGAAAAGCTGGGACTCTCTGATTTTTCCGCGAAGCATATAGAGCACAGCCTTAGTTACTGTCAGCCTGAGGACATGCAGGCTGAGCGGATATTTATAGATGCCGGCTACAGGGTCGTATATACACGGGATATCCAGGGATTTCCGGTTACATATGAGATAAGTCCCGGAGGCGCTTACGCTGCAGGCACATACGATCTGTCAAATGCATGGTGCTTCGAAACGGTTGAATTTTATGTCAATCAGAATGGACTGCAAAAAGCAATGCTTCGGAATCTATACGAGATTGAAGAACTGATGTATGATAATATAGAACTGATGGCATTTCCGGAAATCATGGACATTTTCGGACAGACGATGCCGATTCGTTTTTCCGAAAGTTCCGGCAAATATACCATCGACAGGATCACTCTGGGCTATGCAAGAATCTATGATCCAGGCATGGACAGCACCCTCGGACTCCTCGTGCCTGTTTGGGATTTTTTCGGAAAACATGTGGACAATTACAAGGACGGTGAAACTTCTATCCTGGATATTCCCACCCAGAGTTTCCTGACGATCAATGCCGCTGACGGTACGGTAATCAACCGAAATTACGGATATTAAATCAAACATAAACGAGAGAATTAATATTACAGTGCAGAACAGCCCTCCGCATTTGCCGCGGAGGTTCCGGCTCTGCTCTGAATCATTACATATATTTTTAAAGGAGAACAACCCATGAAACCAACGGACACGCCACTCACAGACCATCCGCAGAACACCCCGCAGGAGACTCCGGTGCCCAATTCCCAGGGCAAACCGCAGGAGCAGACCCAGAACCATTTGGAGAGCCGCTCTCAGGCTGCTTCAAATGCTTCTCAGGAAATCCAGCAGAATCTTTCCACCGAAAGTTCTCTGCACAGTTCCACAGATTCCGCATCGAATCCTTCCACGGAGCCTCCCAGGAGCACTTCCGCAGATTCCGCGCCGACCCATTCCACGGAGTCTCCCCAGAGCACTTCCGCACAGGATTCCCAGCAGCCCCCTGCGCAGGTTTCTTCCCAGGACTCCTCCCAGGAAACCGCACCTTCTGCCGCGGAACCAGCGAAAACGCTGCCCTACAAAAAAATCGCTGCATGCACCGCAGCCGTCCTCGCTGCTGTCCTGCTGCTTACATACCTGGGCGTGTCCATCTACTTCCGAAGCCATTACCTTTTTAACACCACGATCAACGGCCAGGATTTTTCCAGGCAGACCGTGGAGGATGCCCGCGCCTTTTTTGCAGGCCAGGCAGACGCCTATACCTTGAAGATCACAGAAAGCGGCGGTAAGACTGAGGACATCACCGGCAGCGAGATCGATATGTCCTGGAATGACAGCCAGGCTCTGGACCAGATACTAAAAGACCAGAACGCTTTCGCATGGCCGATGGAATATTTCAAAGAAACATACAAAGAGATCACGTTTGATATCTCCTACGATAAAGCGGCCCTGGAAAAAAAGGTCAGTTCCCTGAAAGCCGTAACCGCGGAACCGATCCAGCCCCAGTCCGCCTACCCGGAATTTGACGGAAACTCCTACGTCATAAAACCGGAAGTATACGGCACCGACCTGGATTCGAAAAAACTGTTAAAGCAGATCCATGAGTCCGTTGCCCGGTTGGATGAAGAGATCGACCTCCAGAAAGAGGGCTTTTACAAAGCCCCGGAATACACCGCCGAATCGCCGAAGCTGAAAGAGCTCTGCCAGACTCTGAACCAATACTGCAAGGCAAGCATCACCTACGAAATGGACATCCCCATCGTGGTAGATAAGACATTGATCTCCACCTGGCTGTCCTATGACGCAGATTTTCACGTCACACTGGACGAGGCCGCGATCCGCAACTGGATGACCGAATTTGGCAGACGTTACGACACCGTGGGCACTACCAGGCCTCTGACCACCCCGGCCGGTAAAGCCACCGAGGTTTCCGGCGGTACTTACGGCTGGATCATCAATGAAGACGTGGAATTTCCCGCTCTGGTAAACAGCATCCGAAACGGCGAGGTCGTGACAAAAGCCCCGGCCTGCGATCAGACCGCTGCCTCCCATGCTCCCCAGGACTGGGGCGGTACATTTTTGGAAGTAGATATGACTGCCCAGCATATGTGGTATCTGGAAAACGGCACCGTCGTTTTTGAGTCCGACGTGGTCACCGGAAAAAACAGCACGCCCACCCCTCCCGGAGTATACAATATCCTGGAAAAGCTGTCCCCCACCGTTTTGGTCGGAAATATAGACCCGGAAACCAATGAACCGGAATACCGTTCCCCCGTAGATTTCTGGATGCGCGTCACCTGGAGCGGCATCGGCTTCCACGACGCCACCTGGCAGCCCGCGTTCGGCGGAGACGTCTACCTCTGGAACGGTTCCCACGGCTGTATCAACATGCCATACTACAATGCACAGGAATTATATTCCATATTGCAGCTCGGGACGCCGGTAGTGGTACATTACTAAATTCGCCAATACCGAAAATTAAAATTACCGTGTACTTGCTTTCAGCAAAATTATTCAGTTTGCGGAAAAAATGCCGAAAGATTTATTAGGTAAAATACTGGTATATGTGAATGCATTTTTTTGATTGAGGCAGCCCCATCAAAGGGACTGCCTCAATTTTAGAAAATATGGACAGGATGTAATTCACGGAATGCTTATTCTTTTGGAACATCCCCTTTTCTATTCCCCTTCATCCCGGTCACCGCACCTGCGTCAATCTCCCCGCATCCATCTCACAGACCGTATCGCAGAGCCGCTCGATCTCCAGCATATTATGAGCCGCAATCAGAATCGTCTTTCCCCGCTCCCTGATCTCATCCAACAGGACACAGACCTCCTCCGCCCCCCGCTTATCCAGCCCGTTAAATGGTTCATCCAGTATCAGCAGGTCCGGGTCCTCCATGATGGCCTGCGCAATGCCAAGGCGTTCCCGCATCCCAAGGGAATACTGCCCCACCTTCTTTTTCGAATCCGGGTCAAGCCCCACCGTCCGGATCGCCCCGCGCACCTCCTCATCCGTAATCAGACGTTTCAGCGCCGCCAGGCGTTTTAGATTGGCAAATCCGCTCAGCCCCGGCAAAAATCCCGGGCTCTCAATGATCATCCCCACCGATTCCGGGAAATCCGCATCCTTTCCGATCTGCTTTTTGTCCACCCATACTGCCCCGCCGTCCGGCTTCAAAAACCCGCAGATACACTTAAACATGACCGTCTTCCCGGACCCGTTAAACCCCATGATCCCATGGATCTGTCCCCGCTCAAAATGATGCGTGATCCCCTTTAAAACCGTTTCCTCTCCAAATGATTTTGTCAAATCCATCAATCTGACCGCACTTTCCATTGTATACCCCTTTCTTTCCAAATGATTTCAACCCATTCATCCATTCCCAAAATCCGCCAAGCTTCACATCAGATCCAGCCTCCTTTTTACAGCCCCAGGAAAACATCGGAAACAGACTGCACACATTCCAGACAATATCCCGATGCAGAACACATGCCCAAAGTCAAAGTTCTCGCTGCAGCCGCCAAATATCAGCAGCGCTGCCTTACTCGCTGCTTCGCGGAAATAAACCGGATCTGCCCAGCATTTCGGGCTCAGAAAAAACAAGCTCCGGTAATACCGTTCCTGAAATACGGTCAGCACATAAAACGTGACAAACGGAAGCGCATATGCGATATACGGATTTCTTGCCAGTACGGCCGCCGTCCCGCCTGCCCCCGCCCAAAGCACGCCGTTTAAAAATCCTTCTCCCAGGCTGAACAGGATCACTCCGATTATGCCCCCGATTTCACTCCCGTCCGGCGGCGGCGAAAGCCTGTAAAACCTGACAAAAGCCAGCAGCAATACCAGAAGTTCCGAGCAGAATACCATCAGTCCCCCCGGCAGGACGCACTCCCATATCTTTTTCCTGCAGTAGCTCCTCTTCCCGATCCGGCAGCAGGAAAACAGGGCATACCGGCTGCGCAGTTCCATTTCGGCACAGGCGCCTGCTGCCAGCGGGGCGCAGATCGGGACAAACATCATCCCGTTCTTTGCAGTGATACAATACTGGAAAACCTCGATCCAGACTGCCGGCCCTTCCCCTTCCTGTCCGTCAAAAAGTACGGCAAGCTGCCCCATATACTCCCGCCCGCTCAGATAAAATGCCGCGGTAAGCACTGCCAGCCCCGTCCAGAACAACACATTGGCAAACACATTTTTTATTTCTCTCATAAGCGCCTACTCCCCGGTAATAACCCTTCCATCCAGCGCGTTCACCAGATAATATATATTTTGCCAGTCCACGCCGTCTCTTCCCTCCGACACGGTAAAATACCAGACAGGTACAAGCCATGCGTTCTCCGGATTTTCGTAAGCAGGAATATAAGCATATCCCAGAACCGCATCTGTCACCGTGTAGCGGGACAATGTGGTATCACTGTCCGGCTGTTCATATGAGGAATACCGGTAGAACACCTGGTCCGCCAGTTTTTTCTGGAGCTTTTCAAATGAAAGCAGCTCCGTATTTTCCGTCACCGTCTTTGCCTCCTCCATCATTCCTTCCCACACAAACCCTTTGACGCCGCTTTCTGTCACTGTAATGGTGATCGTTTCCACCGGGAAAGGCGGAGAATACATATCATCCGTCGTTTCCGAAACCGAACTGCTTCCTGCGCCTGATCTGCAAATCCTTCTGAAAATTTCACCTCCGCCTTTTCCGGTGTGCCGTTTGTCTCCGGAGCAATTTCCACCGCGGCCTCCATCCGCTGTCTTGTTTTTAATGGATTCACCCAGGAATAGCCGCTGCCGTAGAGCCCCTGTTTTTCATCCACTCTGGATATCACATTCCGAAACACCTGTTTTGTATATGGCTGAGGCACATACAATTCCTTTCCATCCGAAAAATAATCCACCAGCCTTTCCAGCTCCTCCTGCCCAAACACATGATTCCTCACTTCGATCACAGGCAGGTTTCCGATTTTCATTTTTCCAAATTCCAGATCCGCGCTGATCGTCACCCTGTCCTCACCTTTCAGCTCTTCCATCTGCCAGTGCTCCGGAATATCCGTGTCCCGGATTTCCCCGCTTTCCAAAGGCCCCGCGATCACATCCTCACTCAGTCCTTCGGCCTTACTCACTACCGCACTCTCCTCCGGCGTTTTCCGGCAGCCTGTCATAAGAAATACGCTGAGCAGCAGCAATGGCATGATTCTCCTAAATGATATCATTTTCCCAAATAGCCTGGTTTTCCCACAGCTTCTCATACATCCACCCTCCCATTGTAACCTCACTCATCCACCTGCATAAACGAGAAATCATAATTCCGCATTTTTCTCCCCGCCAGAAGCACCAACACCACGATCAGAGCCAAAAAGATTCCCGCACTCACCTGCACCCTGGGCAGATAATCGTATCCGAAATTATGCATGGGAAACGTGGCGTGGTTCAAAGGCGACAGCCACCCGCACAGCACATTTGCCCGGTACGCCAGATTCCCTGTAAAATGAAACAGCCTCTGGAAAATCTGCGGGTTCAGGAGCAGTCCGTACAGATTCACCGCAAATGCCCCCAGCACGCCTGCCGCGCTTCCCGCGTACAGGTTCAAAGCCAGCATCAGCACCGCAATAAACAGGGAGTATAGCAGCATCAGCAAAAATACAACCGCGGCGCATTGGTACGGCGTGGAGATCTCCATGGTCTTGATGGAAACCGGCACCGTAATCCCCTCTCCCCCTCCGTATCCCAGCATAGCCGCCGTCTCGCTCCATACATTTCCCAGAAAGGAAAAGGGCGCTCCCATGATCCCCTGGACGGCCAGCAGAAAAAGATTGTAGACCGCCGTTGTGAGAACCACATAGATCACCTGCCCCGCCAGCCAGACGCTCCGCCTTGTCCGTACCAGCCAGTAGGGCGTCGCCTGGCTCACAAAAGGCATATCCGCAAACAGCAGCACCAGCAGAAGAGACGAGAGCATCACCGAAGCCGCGTCCCCATAGGTCCAGATAAACGGCTCCAGGATCTGCAGCACCGTTTCATACCGCACCGCATGGGAAAGCACCTGGTCTGAGAGCATCAGGCAGAGCACCAGAGCCATAACAAATGTCATCGCGATCCGGGGGCTCTTCCTCCATTCGGCAAAGTTCTGCCCCGCAATCTGAAAAGCCTGTCTTATATCACGCATCATCCAACCTCCTTTTCAATGCCCGGATAAACAGAAAGCCGGTCAGGGCGCAGAGCGCCAGCAGGATCAATATGCAGATCAGGTCGTTGAAATAGACCGGCGCCATCCAGTATCTGGGATTCAGAAATAAAAACCTGCGGAAGTATCTCTCCTGAAATACGCTCAGCACGTAATACAGGACAAACGGCACTGCATACGCCAGATACCGGCTGCGGGTCACAATTGCGGCAAATCCGCCTGCCATCGCCCACAAGGCCCCGTTTAAAAACCCTCTCGGGAAGCTCACAAGTACCTGCAGCAGTACCGTTGAAAATGCCGGCCCTCCCCCGCCCAATACCGGGATATCCCCGAAAACAAGGACGCTGATCCCCAGCATCAGCAGCATGGAGACGCTGAGCATCAGCCCGCCGGAGAGGATCAGCCCTGCTGCCTTCCCCGCAAGGTATTGTTTTTTCCCCGTCCGCACGCAGCTAAACAGGGCAAATCTGCTGTGAAGCTCCTGCTCCGCCTCCCCGCCTGCCGCAAATGTAACAGCGATGGGAACAAAGAGAAGCGTATGTTCTCCGCCGGAGCAAAAGGAATACGCCAGAAACCACCCCGGCCCTTCCCTGGAACCGCCTGAATCCAGCAGGAACTGCAGGTGTGTCTGTTCCGACACCAGCGCGGCAGCCAGAATCAGCAGCACCCCCGCCCAAAAACGCAGGTTCAGGATATGGTTTTTCAATTCAGCCTTTAACATATACCACATCCCCTTCTTGTCCGACCGTTCCATGTTCCTGCTTAGTTGCTCCATTTTCCTGTCCGGCCGTTCCATGTTCCTGCTTCGCTTCTCCATTATGCTGTCCGGCCGTTCCATATCCCTGCTCAGTTGCTCCATTTTCCCGTCCGATAGTTTCATTCTGCAATGGCACCTCCATCCATCCCGTTGATTGTAACCTGAAAGCCTGCAAAGTCCCGGATGTCCCCATCCAGTCCCGAGCCCTCCATCACCTCGAAGTTCCAGGCCGGAACCAGCCAGGCATTCTCCGGCTTATCAAAGGCAGTCACATAAGTGTACCTCAGCTTAGCAGAGGTCACCTGGAATCGGAAATTGGTTTTATCTTCTTCCGGCTGTCCCTTGCCCAGGTAGTAATAATAGATCTGCTCAAACAGCCGTTCCTGTATGCTGTCAAATGGAAGCAGCTTCACATGTTCCGCGATGACCGCCTCCTCCTCACACATTCCCGTCCAGGAAAACGCTTTCACCCCTTCCTCCGTGACCGTAATCGACACGGTTTCTACCGGGAAGGGAGAGGTATAACTGTCCGCGGCCTCCTCTGCGGCTGACCCGCCGGCCCGTTCCGCGGAAATCCCTCCGTATGCGCGGGTAAACACATACCGATATGCGGCCCTCGCCTCCTCCGGTTTTGCCTGCCAGAAAAAATCCCCCGGCTCTGCGTATCTCACATCCGGCATTTCCTCCTCCGGAAACCATAGTGTCCGGTCTGCCGACAGAAGCTCCATCTCCGGCACACCCAGGTCTTTCATGACCTGTTCCGCCTGTTTCTGCCCCTCTTCCGCGGAAAATGTCTCCTGCTCCAGGGCATCCTGGTATTGCCCCAGCAAATCCCGAAACTGCTCCTGATATCCGCTGGTATCCGTAATAAACTCATTCATTGCCGCATACCGCTGGATTTCTTCCAGATCATAACGGTCTGTTCCGGTTATCCAGGTAAACCTGCTGCAGTTGGCGATCTTTGGATCATAACATTCCGCCTCGATATGCGACAGCCTGCCCTTCCCCACATCCGCCGCAAAAAAAGCTTCCGCATCCGGAATCTGCTCCTTCTCCACGCCCAGCTTATAAGCCCAGCTATTGGCCGCCTCCCCGGCCGCGTCCGCTGTTTTCTTCTGAAATTTCACTTCCGCCGTTTCATCCCGGCCAGGTTTCTCCGGCGCAAGACGGACAGCCTCCTCCAAACTGCTCTTCTTTTCAAGAAATGACCCCAGTACAGGGTTTGCGTAGACCCCTTCCTTTTGGTCAATCCGATCCTTCACATTCTGGAACACCTCCTTTGTATCAGCCTGGGGCACATAAAGCTCCTCCCCATTTGCAAAATACGCCGTAAACCTTTCCAGTTCCTTCTGGGTCATCGAATGGTTTTTCATTTCCACTACTGGCAAATTTTCCGTTTCCAGCTTTCCCATCTCCAGATCCGCCAGAATCGTTACCCTGTCATTGCTCTTCTTCTCCGACACGCTCCAGTGCCCCGGCAGATCAACCTCCTGCAGTTCCCCCGGCTCCAGAGGTTCGGCCATAAGCTCCTCACTCAGGCCCTCCGCTTTACTGGCCACCGAACTTTGATCCGGCGTCGCCTGACAGCCGGAAAAAAGAAGGATACCTGCTGTGAACATGGTAACTATTTTTGCTGTTTTCATAAATTCAGCCTTCCTTTCTCAAGCTTTATGCAGTGATTTTAAAGTATATAGCAGGTATACAGTCAAGTAATTCCTTAAAAAAACCGGTGAATCATAGTAGAATTTTCCTTTTTATCATGATAAGATGTAACTGTTCAGAAGGGTAGTCCGAAGATGATCCGCCGCACAGAAGTCGGCAGAGGAGGAGTGTTACAGTGGGAAAGATATTTAATGTGACGGGACCATGCATCCCTCAAAAGCATTATATGGCAGACATAACAGAATGCATCCGGCAGATACGAAAGATGATAGACGCCGGAGCGTATTTCACAATAAACCGCGCCCGCCAGTATGGAAAAACGACTACGCTGGCGGCATTGGATAAAGCACTGGAAGAGGATTATCTTGTGATCTGGCTTGATTTTCAATCGCTCGGAAGCGCATCTTATCAGAATGAAAACACATTTTCTCTGGCGTTTCTGCAAGTGTTTATCAGAGAGTTAAAGCGTCGTCATGGGAACGAAATGCCGGGTATAAGGGAACTGACTGCAAAACTGCAGGAAATCTTAAATGAAAAAGATCCGGCTTTTGACCTTATGAAGCTGTTCGAGCAGCTGCTGGAGGTCTGCGGCAATAGTGCCAGGCCGGTTGTTTTGATGATTGATGAAGTGGACAGCGCATCGAATAATCAGGTATTTCTTGATTTTCTTGCACAACTGCGCAATTACTATCTGGAGAGAGACACAAAAGGAACTGCGGCTTTCCAGTCTGTGATCCTTGCCGGAGTACATGACATTAAAAATTTAAAAAGAAAAATACGGCCGGAAGAGGACCATAAAATAAACAGTCCCTGGAATATTGCGGCCGATTTTGAGGTGGACATGAGTTTATCCAGAGACGGGATCGAAGGGATGCTCACAGAATATGAATCGGACCATCAAACAGGCATGAACCCTTCTAAAATGGCTGGGCTTCTGCATGATTATACATCCGGATACCCCTATCTGGTATCCCGGCTCTGCAAGCTGATGGACGAAAAAATCGACGCCCGGGATGAACACACAAAGAAAAGCGCCTGGACCAGGGAAGGTTTTCTGGAGGCAGTGCGCATACTTCTGATGGAAACCAATACGCTGTTTGATTCCCTGATCGGCAAGCTGGCTGATTATCCGGAACTGGAGCAGATGCTGAAAGAACTCCTTTTCTTTGGAAAACCCATCACATACAACCCGACCAACCAGGTAATCGGCCTTGCGGTCATGTTTGGATTCGTAAAAAATGCGGCCGGAAAAGTGATACCGGAAAACCGCATTTTTGATACTTTGCTTTATAATTATTTTCTTTCTCTGGATGAAATGAAATCTTTGGATATATATACGGCATCATTACTGGATAAAAATATATTTATCCATGAAGGCCATTTGAATATGAAAAAGATTCTGGAGAAATTTGTTTTGCATTTTCATGATTTATATGGAAACAGAAAGGAAACTTTTTTGGAAGAAGAGGGCAGACGGTATTTTCTCCTTTATCTTCGCCCCATTATCAACGGAATAGGAAATTATTATATAGAAGCCCGTACCCGCAGTCTGGGAAGAACAGATATTATCGTAGATTATCGCGGCAAACAATATGTGATTGAAACAAAAATATGGCGTGGAAACGAATATAATTCCCGTGGAGAAAATCAAATTATAGATTATCTGGATGACTATAACCTGCAAACCGGATATATGCTCAGTTTTAACTTTAATCAGAAAAAACAGATCGGCGTTCAGGAAATCGTAATCAACGGCAAACGCCTTATCGAGGCTGTCGTATAATGTAAACACTTAGCAAGTTTTTTTGAATTAGAAAGAACATGTGCCGAGACACTTAACGAAATTTCTCACCAGCTTAGCGGTTTCATGCATCCGGCAAAGCCTAGATGCATGAAACCGCTGCAAAAAATACGCATTCCCGTATACAAAAAGACGTGCCATCTGCAGCTTTTCTGCATCCATTGTTCAAAAAAAGAAGCGCACATTACGCTTCTTTAAATCCTTCCCCCACCACTTCATTGGATTCCATAATCACAATAAAGCACTTCGGATCGACTTCCTTTACCATTTTCCGAATGGAATACATCTGTTTATTGTTGCAGGCGCACATCACCACTTCTTTCTTCGCCCCGGTATAGCTTCCCTTCCCGGTCAGGATTGTGGCGCCGCGGCCGATATATTCATCAATCTTGCTGGCAACCTCCTGCCCTTTATCCGTCACGATCAGGGTCATCTTGCCGGAATCGATACCGTACATGATCTTATCAATTACCACCGTCAGCAGATAGGAAATGATCAGTCCGTAGATGGTCGCATCCACATCCTGGAAAATCACCCCGCCCAGCAGCACGATGGCGCAGTCCAGCACAAACACGATCCG
Organism: Schaedlerella arabinosiphila; assembly: GCF_003885045.1. GTDB lineage: Bacteria > Bacillota > Clostridia > Lachnospirales > Lachnospiraceae > Schaedlerella > Schaedlerella arabinosiphila. The sequence goes on from NZ_RHJS01000002.1 coordinate 3,351,998, forward strand.
CCCCAGGGAGATATGCGGCTTCTTAACCCGAATCGCCATGGACACAAAATCCATTCCCCCGGTGGAGGAGCTGTTCATAAAAATCAAAGCATAACCCAGCCCCGAAAAAATGCCGGTGCAGATCGCCGCCAGCATCCGGTCCCCGGAATACACCGGAAACAGCGGTACAACATAGTCTGTGATCAGAGAGGTAATGATGACCGAACGAACCGAACGCACAAAAAACTCCCGTCCCAGCGTCCGATAGCACCCTATCGCAATCGGCGCATTGAGAAGGATGGTCGCAAATCCGATGGGCACTCCCCACAGCCGGAACATGATCAGCGCGATACCTGACACGCCCGCCAGCGGAAATTCCGCATTTGCTGCAAAATTATAGATCCCGGCCCCGATCAAAATCCCGCCGAATATATCAATAAAAAGGTCATACCACAGCCTTTTCCAATCCAGTTTTATCATATCCTCTTTTCCTCTCCAGGAGCTTTTCTATATAGCATTCGCAGATCCGCTTATTTTTATCCCCGCGTTTCCACCAGAAATTCCTTTTCCCGCAGTGTTTCTTCGATCATGTCCAGTGTTTTTTCACAGTCCGCCTCCACCATGTGGTAATGATAATCCGATGTAATATTTTTCAGCGGACTGGATTTCCCGCTTTGGATTCCCTGCAGAAATTCCATCACATTTCTCCGGGAGCGGATTCCAAGCTCTGCCTTCATCCGCCCGTATACCCGGTGGTTGACGATCACATTGACCACGCAGCCCCCCAGATCCACGATGGAGCACAGCTCCTCCTCCATCCGCTCATCCGTGTGCCGCACCTTAAACGTCCGGTTCACCGTATGGGGAGCATTCAGAATATATCCGCGGTGTGTAGATATAATATCATATCCTGCTGCCCGAATCAACGCAATATCCTGCACAATCACCTGCCGGCTCACCTCGCAGCATTCCGCCAGCGCGCTGCCGGAGACCGGAGTCTTGCTTGACCTGATTCTTTCTATGATTTTATCTCTGCGCTCTGTTCCCGTCATCATACCTGTTTCTCCCTTTCCCGCTCCCGATTTCTTTACACTATATAGCATGCAGGTTTTTCAGCGAAATGTCAAGTATCGGAGCGGAATGTGTCAGCGCGCCGCTGGAAATATAATCCACCCCCAGGGACGTCAGCCGCCCGATATTCTCTTTCGTCACATTTCCGGAACATTCCGTCTCTGCCCTGCCGTCGATGATGCGGATTGCCTCCCGCATTTCCTCCGCGGACATGTTGTCCAGCATGATAATGTCTGCCCCGGCTTCCACCGCTTCCTTCACCATATCCAGATTTTCCACTTCCACCTCGATCTTCCGTACAAAAGGCGCGTACTCCTTTGCCATCTGAACCGCTTTTGTCACGCTTCCCGCCGCCCCGATGTGGTTGTCCTTAAGGAGCACCCCGTCGGACAGGTTGTACCTGTGATTATAGCCGCCTCCCACCCGAACCGCGTACTTCTCGAATATCCGCATATTGGGCGTCGTTTTTCTCGTATCCAGAAGCTTCGTCCTGCTGCCCGACAGGAGATCCGCGACTGATCGCGTATAACTCGCAATGCCGCTCATCCGCTGCAGGTAATTCAGCGCCACACGTTCACCGGAGAGCAGGACACGGATGTCGCCGGTCACCTTTCCCAGCAGTTCCCCGGCTTTCACCACATCTCCGTCCTTGCAGAAAAACTCCGCCTTCGTCTCCCCATCCAGCAACTGAAAAACCCGTTCAAACACCTGCAGCCCGGCAATGACTCCGTCCTGCTTGCAGATCAGCTCCACTTCCCCTTCCACGGCCTCCTTCATCACCGAGTTGGTGGTCACATCCTCACTGGAAATATCCTCCCGCAAAGCCTCCATAATCAAATGATCCATCTGCAATGTTTCTGTAATTTTATTCATCTTTTTTCTCCTCACTTCATTTATTCTATATCATCCAAACCGTCCCTGCGACGGCACTTCATTCCTTATATACCATCCGAATCGTCCCTGCGACGGCCTTCCATTTTCTCCCGGATCTTCATCGCCGCCCGCTTCGCAAACACCAGGCTTTCCAGCAGGGAATTGCTTGCCAGCCGGTTGGCCCCGTGAACCCCGTTGCAGCTGGTCTCTCCCACCGCAAATAGATGCGGCATAGAGGTCCGGCTGTCCGAATCCACCCACACGCCGCCCATAAAATAATGCTGTGCCGGAACCACCGGAATGCATTCCTTCAATACATCGTATCCCTCTTCCAGACACCTCTGATAGATATTGGGAAAATGCCGCAGGATCGTCTCTTTCTCAATATGCTCCATGGACAGGTACACAAAATCCGTCCCGTCCTTTTCCATTTGTTCCCGGATCGCGGCGGCCACCACATCCCTGGGCAGCAGTTCGTCCACAAACCGTTCTTTCTTCTTATTATACAGCACCGCGCCTTCCCCGCGCACAGATTCCGAGATCAAGAACCGCCTCCCCGGCTTTTTCGAATACAGCGTGGTCGGATGGAACTGTACATAATCCAAATGCTCCAGCCGGATACCGTGCTTCTTTGAAATCTCAATCGCATCCCCCGTCAGATGCGGAAAATTCGTGGAATGGGCATACTGCCCGCCGATCCCGCCTGTGGCAAATATGGTATAGCCGGCGCGGATTTCCATCTGTTCCCTGCCCGCATCCTCTCCCGGAGCTTCTGCCTTCTCCCGCTCTCTGCACGCATCCTCTCCCTGCAAAATGCCGTCTTCCTCAGGATGTTCTCTCAGAGCCGCAGCTTCCGAATCCGTTTCCCCCTGCCTGCCGCTTTTTGTATGTTCCGCCAATATCCCGACACATACTCCGTTCTCCACGATAATATCCGTCATCGCGGTATACTCATACAGTGTCACATTTTCCAGCCTCTTCACCTGCTCCAGCAGCCTGCTGGTGATCTCCTTCCCGGTAATATCCTTGTGATACAGGATCCGCGGCTTCGAATGCGCCCCTTCCCTCGTATAAAGAAACTCCTCCGAAGAAGCCCTTGTTCCGGCAATCCCTGTTCCGCCACCGGCAGACGCATCTCCGGCAGCCTCCGTCCTGCCCCCAACAGCCGCTTCCTTTCCGGCAATCCCTGTTCCGCCACCAACAGCCACTTCTTTTCCGGCAGTCTCCGTCAGCCCGTCCTTCGTCCTATGTTCAAATTCTACTCCGTATCCTACCAGCTTGTCAATAACATCCCGGGAACCGCGGATCATAAGATCCACCGACTCCCTCCGATTTTCATAATGCCCGGCCCGCATCGTATCCTCAAAAAAGCTGTCGTAATCCTCCTCGTCCCGCAGCACAGAGATCCCTCCCTGCGCCAGAAACGAATCGCTGCTTTCCAGATCAGACTTTGTGAGCATAATGATCCTCGTATCCCGGGGCAGGTTCAAAGCGCAGAACAATCCCGCAGCGCCTGTCCCCACAATTACCACATCGGTTTCTGTTTTCATAACCCTCTCTCCTATCCACTGCAACGGACATGTCCGGCTCCGCAGGCATCCCGCGCTGTATCAATCAAATATTTCCCGCGGTTTACCTCATATTCTAAAACATACCGCGTACCGGGCGCATTCGTCCGCAAATCTCATTTCCCCAGTTCCAGCATCCTCTCCAGCGGTTTCTTCGACAGCTCCTGCAGCCCGGCATCCACTTCCACCTCGTTTTCCCCGGTTTTCAGCACATGCAGGATCTTATCCGGAGTATTCAGCTTCATATCCCGGCACACCGGCTCTGTATCTGTAAAATAAAACCGCTTTCCCGGGTTGTCCTTTTCCAGCTTCCACCGCACCCCTTTTTCCGTACAGACGATAAACTCCTCACATGCGCTTTTCGACGCATACCCGATGATCTCCGACGTGCTGCCTATGTGATCCGACTGCTCCAGCACCTTTTCTGCACATTCCGGGTGGGACAAAACGATTGCCTCCGGGTGTTCCGCTTTTGCTTTCAGAAGCTCCTGAATCTGTATTTTTTCATGAACCGGGCAATACCCCTCATTGAACAGGAAATGCTTCTCCGGTACCTGCCTTGCCACATAGCGGGCCAGATTTCTATCCGGTATAAAGAAAATCTTCCGGTTCGGCAGGGCCCTCACGATTTTCACCGCATTTGCAGAGGTCACGCATACATCTGAGTGCTTTTTTAGTTCCGCCGTGGAATTGATATAGCATACCACCGCCAAATCCTCATACTGCTCCCGCATCCGTCGGATCATCCCGGCGTCCGCCATATGCGCCATCGGGCAGTCCGCCCCCAGATCCGGCATCAGCACCGTCTTTTCCGGATTGAGTATTTTCGCGCTTTCCCCCATAAAAGCCACTCCGCAGAATACGATCGTCTGCTCCGAAAGCCCCACGGCCACCCTGCTCAGATAAAAAGAATCCCCCACATAGTCCGCAACCTCCTGCACCCCCGGCTCCGCATAATAATGCGCAAGGATGACTGCATCCCTTTCCTTCTTCAACGCATGAATTTCCTCTGTCACTGTCATCTTTCATTTCCTCCCATGCAAATATTCCCCCCCCACTATAGGTTAGGAACAGTTATTGTAATGAACAGATGCCGCGCAGCAATATGCACGGCACCCGCAAACAGCAACCATTATAACATATGATATTACATGTGACAAGACAGATATGTTTACAATTTGTTTTTTTGTTAATTTTCTATCAGCAGCAAGACAGAGACTTTTACATATAGACACGCTCAAAGAAAGCTGAAGATCAAAAAAAAGCACCGTTCAGCAACGGTACTCCTCTTTAGCCGGCCAGCAGAATCAACTGACTATCCTGAATATTTTTTTATTATATGTATTAGAATCCACCACAGATACTTTACAATCCAGCCATTGCATTTTTCTCATAATGCTTCTCTGCAGTTCTGACATAATTGCAGACTTCGGTCTCGTAAAAGTCCCAAAATTTCCTTCTAATACCAAAATAACCAATTTCTTTTTTTCCGTCTGTGAAAAATTTTTTTCAAAAACCGCTTTTGCAATTTCAGCCAGTTGATCCAGTGACTCTTTTCTATCCCCAAAAGAAGAAACTCCGCAAAGGGCAGCAAGTGTCATTGCTACCTTCTGAGGTATTTCTATGTCAAGGCTTTCTCTTTCCCCTACTTCATGAGAAGTGTGCGCCGTATCTCTTTTTTGGTTATTAGGAGCTATTCTCCAGCGATTGTCTCCCTCATGTCCGGTGCAGTTTTTGACTTCAATAAACGCGATCGTATTTTTACTGTCTGAAATGAAATCTACGCCCTTAGACGCAGGAAATTTATTAAATTTGTTTCTATAAAAGGGATCGTCATCAAATTTGACGGTTGTTCCGCCATCCGGAAACTCGAACTGCATACCGCTTTCTTCAACTACCATAAATAATCCCCTGTTCTCTGTCGTATATCGCATCAAATTCCCGCATGATTGCATTATTTTTTAAACCGGATGCCGTTTCTTTCATTTCATACATTACAGCATTTGACTCTGAATCTCGATATAGGGACATGAAACGAATATCCAGTCCATCCAGATTTAATTCCGGATAGACGGTCAGCATATTAAACTCCTGCTGAACAAAATAGTCATGCGTGGTCACAAAAATCTGAACCCCCATTTTGGCCAGTTGTACCATAGCCTGTACAATCGGATGTATCATTCCAGGATTCATATTGGTTTCCGGCTCATCCCAAAAAAGAACTGCATTTTTATTCAGGCTGCCGGATAAGATCAGATAAAGAATCATTGACAGTTTACGATATCCATCAGAAAGCAGCCCCATCTCAAATTCACCCTCGCCTTTTATTTTGAGGTAAAACTTCTTGTCCCTTTGAATGATCTGCCCCTTCATGATCTCCTCAATGCTTTTCAAAATCTCATTCTGTTCATTTGTATTTGGCCCTTTGGAAAGCGGCCTGTCCAGAAGCTTCGCCAGATCATAATACATTTCCTCAAAGTCAATATGGTATTCATCATAAAGGCTCACAAAATGTTCCGTAGTTGAAATCATTTCCTTCGTCGGAATATAAATTGCATCAAATTTCTCGAAAGGAGACATTTGTTCAGACTTGATATCTACATGATTTTCCTGACGGTTTCCAAATCCCACCGATATTTTCTGCTTATTATCAAAAACCATCGCAAATTCCGTGCGGCTGCTTCCCTGCTTTCTTCTGACCAGTCTTCCGACCTTCATTCCATCAGGCCGAAAAACCCCCTGTAATTTTTCAACAACTTGCTTTTCTTCTATATCTTTCGTTGTGACTCCGCGTTTTTCTATGCTCATCGGTTTTAAAAGCGAATACATCACTTTGAGCAGCGTTGTCTTTCCTGTACTGTTCTCACCGCAAATAATATTTATATTTTTTGACCATTCAATTTCTGCTTTGTCAAATAACATAAAATCATTTAAAATAAGTGTTTCTATTTTCATGAAATTTCACCTCTGCAACATGCTATTCCTATTAATATTTCCAGTAACAGGCCTTTTAATCATAACATAGCTTCTTTAAAATAACAATTATTGATCGCCTCATATCAAAAAAACTGCCCGGAAAGGATTCTAACCCCCTTCCCCGGCAGCCTTATTCATCTTACCTTTTTCATTCTATCTCCGTCGATGACCCTTGACCTCAGATTTCATCAGCCCTGCGTATAATTATCAAAATACCCCTGCACCAGGATCACCGGCGTCCCCTTGTCTCCCGACCCGCTGGTCAGGTCACAGAGGGAACCGATCAGGTCCGTGATCCTCCGGGGAGTCGTCCCCTGGGATACCATATCTCCCACCAGGTTCTCCTTCTTCTCCTGAATCCGCCTGGAGATCGCGTCCTTAAGCTCCTTCCCCGACAGATCCTTAAAATCATTGTCCGCCAGATATTTCAGCTTCAATTCATTGGGCGTGCCTTCCAGCCCCTTCGTATTGGCAACCGAAACACATGGGTCAGCCAGCTCCCAGATCTTGCCTACCGGGTCTTTGAACGCGCCGTCCCCATATACCATGACTTCCACATGCTTTCCTGTTTTTTCCAGAATCTGCTTCTGCACATCCTCCACCAGGCCCGTACACTCCCTGGGGAACAGCTTCACCGATTCTTCCGTGGATTTGTTCGAACCAAGCAGCCCGAAACGCTCATTGCATCCGCTGCCGTCCACCGGGCTTGTCAAAATGTCGTCCAGCCCCAGCACAACCTCTGCGCCCGCGTTTTTCAAAATCCGCTTTGTCCTTGCCCGGGTATGTATGTCGCAGGCCAGCACATGCTTCGTATAGTTCAGGATCTCCCGCGGATTGTTGGCAAAGATCACCTCTGCCTCCGCGCCCTGCTCCCGAATCAGTTCACTGTAATAGCTCACATAATCCACACCTGTAAAACGATGCTTGTTCTCCCCGAACAGCTCCCTGTACCTTGCCACATCCAGCACGTCGCTGTACGGGTTGATGCCCGCTTCATCCACCTGATCCAGGGAAACCAGTTCATTTCCCACTTCATCGCTGGGATAGCTCAGCATCAGCACGATCTTCTTCGCACCCCTCGCAATCCCTTTCAGACATACGGCAAACCGGTTGCGGGACAGAATCGGGAAAATTACGCCAATGGTCTCTCCGCCCAGCTTTTCCCTTACATCCTCTGCAATCGCGTCAATGGATGCATAATTCCCCTGGGCTCTTGCCACGATGGACTCCGTTGCCGCGATGACATCCCGGTCATGAAGTGAAAAGCCTTCACTTTCCGCCGCCTCCAGCACGCTCGTCACAATGATATCTGCCAGGTTATCGCCTTCCCGGATAATCGGACACCGGATTCCTCTTGAAACAGTACCTACTTTTCTTTCCATGTTCCATTCCCCTTGTATAATAAAGTGAATCATATCTGCCCAGTCAATCTGCACCCCGTCTGCCAGCTTCGCAGCATCCGTCTGTACAGCACACACCGCTCCTGAACAGGTGCTCATGATCCTGTATCTTTACTTTATCACACCTGAAGGGATTTCACAATGCACTTTTCACAGTAAATTCGAAATCCACCCACATCTGCGGGGTCCACAGCAGCGAATCCATTTCGATTATGCCAGCCGCAGCTTCCGCCTTCTGTAGCTGCCGTTCCTTTGGTATGTCACAAATTCCACATGCCGGTCCAGCCAGCCGTCCAGCCGACCGACCACCTTCCCCATGGTCAGCGCGCTGAGCAGCGTCCCGATCCCCAGACCGCTGATCCCGCCAAGGCATACGAAGGTCAGCACCGCCGTTATGGCCACGCAGATCAGGTCAAAAGAAACCTTGATCCTGGAAAATGCCGTCCCTGTAATATCCGACAGCTCCTTTGGAAATAAATCCGTAGGGATGATCGGCATTTTGCAGCGGTTGGACAGCGCGATCCCCGTGCAGATGATCAGATAGCTGGCCAGAAAATAGCACGCCCGGAACGGAACCGCCGAAGGCAGCGCCTGCATCCATCCCTTATGCACATCCATCATAAGCCCGAACGCAAATCCAACGCCGAAGCTCAGAAGGTACTGCGGCACAAATCTTTTTCTCAGGATCATCAGGCTGAGCACCAGCATGCTCTGAAAAATATACGTCCATGTTCCCAGGGAAAATACCGGAAGCACTTCGCTCAATGCATATGTCATACTGGAAATTGCCGAGATCCCGGTTCCCGAATACAGCATCAGAACCACGCCGAAGCTGTTCATCACAACAATGACCGGAAGCACCAGTTCCCCTCTGACCAGCGTTTTCTTTGTATCCATTTAAAATCCCTCCATTTTTTCATACAGGTTCCTTTCTGCAAATACTAAGTTAACACACATCCATACATAAAACAAATGAATAATTTCTATTTATCCATAGACAATATCTATATATTGATGTACAATCATTCCATCCATATCAGATGAACCACTTATAAAGAAAGAAGGGACTCTATGAACCTGTACCAGTTAAGATATTTCGCGGAACTCGCACATGAACAGCATTACACCAACGCGGCCCAGCACCTGAATATCTCTCAGCCCAGCCTGAGCCACGCCATTTCACAGCTGGAAGAAGAGCTTGGCGTACAATTATTTGAAAAAGCCGGGAGGGGAACCCGGCTGACCGAATACGGACACGAATTTCTGCAGTGCGTCACACGCTCCCTGTCCATCCTGGACAACGGCATTGAAAATATGCGCCGCTACGCAAGGGGCGAGGGCCTGATCCGCCTGGGCTTTCTCACCCAGCTCGGCGTCCAGTTCATTCCCAGGCTGGCATCCCGTTTTCTCTCCCTGAACCCGGACTGCCGGATCAACTTTACCTTCCACGGAGACCGGACGCCGGAACTTCTGGATGGCCTGCGGCTCCGCAAATACGACCTGGTATTCTGTGTGCGCCCCATCGAATCCGACGACCTCTCCTGCGTTCCCATCGACCGCCAGGAGCTCGTCCTGATCGTGCCGAAAGACCATCCCCTGGCCGAAAACCAATCCATCTCCCTGGAAGACACGCTGCAGTATCCCTATATCTATTTCAACAACAAAACCGGCCTGCGTTTCGTCATTGACGAGCTCTTTGAAAAAGTCGGCCGCCGCCCGGAGATCGCCTACGAAACGGACGAGGAACAGATCATCTTCGGCCTGGTCGCCTACGGCTTCGGGATTGCCGTCACCCCCTACCGTGAAATCCTTCTCAAGCTGAATGTAAAGATCCTCCCCATCGTCCGCCCCGCATGGGAGGGCAACATCTATATGGTCACCAACAAACAGACCTACCAGACCCCCGCGGTCAAAAATTTCCGCGATTTTATACTCCGGGAGCTGTTACAGCAATGATCCCCCATACTGAAAACCTGCCGCTAGCAGCTTTTCTGCATACGATGGTATACAAAAAGACTGCCATACCCGCAATTTTATCTTCGGATATGACAGCCTTTTATTACAAGTCACGCCTAGTCCAAGCGCAGCCTGTAAAGTCTTATTTTTAATATACCACGGCCCCGAACGGCATCAATGCCAGCTTCGCCAGTTTAAAATGCTGCAGCCCAAAGGGGATTCCGATCACCGTAATGCACATCACCCCGCCGATCACCAGATGCTCCAGCGCCAGCGGCAGCCCCGAGATCAGCAGCCACACAATATTCAGCAGAAATGAACCCGCTCCGCCGCCATACTGCACATCCTTCCCAAAGGGGAAGAAACTGAGCTGCGCAAATTTGAAGCACTGCAGCCCCACCGGAATCCCCACAATAGAGATACACCACAGACAGCCGGCCAGACACCAGCTCAATCCTGTCACCGCACCGCCAAACACAAACCACAGCAAATTACCTAAACATCCCATATCTGTCATCCTTTCTTTCAAATCCCATTTTAAGAGTGAACATGAATCCTTTTATACCATGTGCTTTAAATCCGCCATCAGCCTTTCTACATAGCCAATCGCTTCCTCCACCTGTTCCCTGGCCTCTTTGATCCTGGTCTGCACCAGATAATCCGCTACAAGGCCGTCAAAGAAAAAGTCCGCAAACGAAAGAAATGTACTGACCTCCATCCGCAGCTCCAGCGGGAGCTGCACATCCCCCAGCTCCTTCTGAAACCGCTGCAGGTCTCTTTTCGCCGTCTCCATGTACTCCGCTGCTTCATTCATTCTCGAATGCTTAAACATGTCGATCACAAATCCCCCTCCGAGCAAGTCGGCAATCCCCCATTTTCTTGCGCTTTCCAGCTTTTCCTGTGCCGCGCGCAGGCTGGCGAGCGCCCGTGCTCCCGCGCCCATCGCTTCTCTGATCTCCTGTTTCATTTGTTCATCTGCCATTTCCATTTCCTCACTTTCTTAAGTACTCGCAACTTTTGAATCCCAGCAAGTTTATGTGGCTTTTCGTTTCATATGCTAATTAAAAAAAGACTCCTATTATGACACCAGCCACAATAAAAGTCTTGCTATCTCATTTGATACGGATATCTCTCGATATCGGTTGACGGTTTCAAACCCATCCGGTTTCGGATGTTCAGCTACTCCCTTTCAATTGCTTGACAAAAATATATCACTCTTCCCCTCTCCTGTCAAGCATCTTAAGGAAATCTTCAGGATTTTGACATACTATTTTATTCCGCCTTACCTGTCCTCCCCTGGAGGCAGAGAGGCAGCTCCAGCCCGTTCTCTTCCAGCAATTCCCGATCCGTAAGGATCACGTCTGTGGGCCCGTCCTTCACGATCCGCCCGTCCGCCATCAGCACCGTCCTCTCACAGGTGTCCAGCACCAGATCCAGGTCATGGGACGCAATGATCTTCAAGTGCTCAAATGAATTTAAAATCCGGATCAGATTCCGCCGGTTTCTCGGATCCAGCGCAATCGACGGCTCGTCCATCAGAATGATATCCGGCGTCATGGACAGGATCGTCGCGATGGAGACCAGCTTCTTCTCTCCCCCCGACATCTTGTAGATCTGCTTCTCCTTCAGATGGGAAATCCCGGTCATTCGAAGCGCCTCTTCCACCCTTCTGTCCACTTCCTGCTCCGGCAGCCCATAATTCCTCGGAGCAAATGCAATATCCTCATAAGCCGTATTCATAAAAAGCTGGCTGTCCGAATCCTGGAATACATACCCGATCTTCGAACGGATCTGGGCCAGCGTACGCTTTTCCACCGGAATTTCCTCGATCCTTATGGAGCCTGAAAAATCCAGGTTCAGCCCTACCAGCAGCTTCAGAAACGTGGATTTTCCCACGCCGTTTGCACCGATGATCCCGATGGAATCCCTCTCCGATGCGTGCAGCGAAATCTGCCCCAGAATCTCCTTCCCCTTTTCATACCCAAACGAAACCTGTTCTACATCGATGTGTATATGGCTCATATCCGCCCCTCCTATGAAAACAGCCCTCCGACGACCAGGATCACCGGCCAGATCCGAAACACGGCAAACACCCCCAGCCAGAACAGGAGGTATGCCAGATCCTGCCGCACAAATCCGATCCGTTCCCGCATATACTGATACTCCCCCTGATACCCTCTAAGCAGCATACTTTCATAAACCTCATTTGCCCGATCCACGCTGCGCAGAAGCAGCTGCCCCGCAAGCGATCCCCATGCCCGAAAATGAATCCCCTTCTGGTGGGGCGCCCGCAGCATATACGCCTGGGTGATCCGGTTTACTTCCTCCAACAGAACCGTGACATAGCGGTAAGTCAGCATAAACTGCGTCACCACCGCCTTTGGAACATGCAGCATACGCAGCGCGCAGCAAAGCTTTTCCACAGAAGTCGTGGCGATCAGAAGATAGGAAGCCAGCACACTGAACACCCCTTTCAGGATCAAAGTCACCATGGACAGGATTCCCCCATTGACCCGAATCCCGTCAATCAGCACATAATGTTTATCCAGAAAGGGGTTCAGGATGCCCACAAAACAGACAAGCGGCAGCACGATCCGAAGACGCTTTAAGCTGTCCGCAAAAGACAGCTCCGCCAGCAGAAACACAGCCATCGGATAGACCAGCATCCCCACGGTTCCCGCCGCGTCATATTTCTGAAAAGATACCACCGTCGAAATATACACAACCGTCAGCACAAGCTTGACCAGCGGATGCACCCGGTTCACCCACTGATCCCTTGATGAGAGCATATCCATATGATGGATTTCATAAATGGCCCCGTTGATCTGATTCATACTACTCCTGTTCCGAACACTTTCTAAACAACTTGAATATATGACACAATCCCGCGCAGAGCGCAACCACCGCCGCCGCTCCCGCAATTCCCGAAACAGAGGTTCCAAGCGCTGACTCGGAGCCTTTCAGCCCATAGTCCGGCAGAAGGGAGGTGGTCTCCTGGATGGAACCTGCTGCTTCATAGATCCCGCCGTCCGCTTCCAGCTCGGCCCCTCCGGCTACCTTTTCGATGGACCATTCCAGTCCGTCCGGATTGGAAGACGCTGCCAGTGACAAAAGCCCTCCGGTCAGCACCGCCGCCGCTGCCAGGACAGCTAAAGTATGCCGGAAGGAAAATCTGCCCTCTTCCTGCTCTTTCTCCGTGCTTCCGAAAAGAAGCTCCGGCCTTGCCTCATAGACAAACACAAGCACCGCCGCCGTAATCAGCCCTTCCACAAATCCGATTGCCAGGTGGATCGGCTGCATGGTTCCCACAAATATCCCAAACGGCAGTTCCGTGATTCCAGAGACATAAGTCTCCAGACACACGCTGAACGCCCCAAGCTGCAGAGTCAGCACACATCCCAGGATGGAGGCCGCCGCAATCTTCACTTTGGACATCCCGCCCTTCATCATAGGCTTCCAGATCAGCAGCGCCCCCAAAAAACATCCGTAAAAAGCCATATTCCAGATATTGCAGCCCAGCGCCAGAAGCCCCCCGTCGGCAAATAAAAGCCCCTGGATCAGCAGCACTCCGATCATCGTCAGAAATCCCCCCCAGGGTCCCAGCAGCGCAGACAGCATCATTCCGCCGCACAAGTGCCCGCTGGAGCCTGTACCGGGAATCGTAAAATTAATCATCTGCGCCGCAAAAACAAACGCGCCCATAACCCCCATGACCGGCACCTTCTTTGTGTCTATGTCCAATTTTACCTGTTTCACCGAATATACCGCCGCTGCCGCCGAGCAGGCAAACATGGTTCCCGCCACCGCCGGAGCCACCAGAGCATCCGCCATATGCATAGCAATCCCTCCCATAAAAACATTTTCTTCTTACAACTGTCATCTTCTTACTATAACAGACTACCATATCACAGCAGCAATGCAAGCCCCCCTGGGGGTTATATTATTGAAACATGGCAGGATTTGTGCTACACTGGAACTATACAGAAAACCTGTCACTGGCAGCTTTTCTGCATACGATGGTATACAGAAAGCCTGCCGCCGGCAGCTTTTCTGCGTGCTATGGTACATATATATACAAATACCGGCTGCCGCGCGGCGGGGTGCGCGCTCCGGGAAATGCAGCAAAAAGAGACACCAGATAAAAAAGCCTCCCCGGAAAGTACAGAGATCAGACCGGTGTCTCCGGATAAAATTGAGGTGGCACTATGCATAGGATTTTAGTAGCAGATGATGTGGAAATCAACCGCGAAATACTGCGTGATATGCTGATGGACGATTATATTGTAGAGATCGCGGAGGACGGTGCCCAGGCCGTTCAGAAGCTGCAGGAATGCCCGGACGGCATCGCAGCCCTTCTTCTGGACCTGCAGATGCCGAATATGGACGGCTACGCGGTCCTGGACTGGATGAACGAGCATAAAAAGCTCAAAACCGTACCGGTTCTGATCATCAGCAGCGAGAGATCCGCAGCGATTGAAAACTATTGCTTCGAACTGGGCGTTTCGGATTTTATACACAAGCCCTTTAACAGCTCCATTGTAAAGAAGCGTGTAGACAATATCGTAGAACTGTTCGACCGCAAAAACGGCCTGGAGCAAAAGGTCGCCATGCAGACCAGGACTCTGGAAGAACAGCGCCAGATCATCCGCCTCCACACGCGGCAGCTCAGAGATACAAGGATTTTCAATGATCTGATGATGCAGTACCGCAGCGCCATCATGGTAGTGGAAGCCAAGCTCAAAGTACTCTACGAAGAATTTGCCCATGAATATAACCGCAATCCCTTTGAGTCCATCAAAAGCAGGCTCAAATCGCCGGAGAGCATCTATGAAAAGCTGGATCGGAAAGGATTTCCCATTACGGTAGAAAGTATCCGTGAATACCTGTTCGACGTGGCAGGCGTCCGCGTAATCTGCTCCTTCCCGGACGATATTTACCGTCTGGCCAATCTGGTGGTGCAGTCGAACGACATCATTCTGGTACAGAAAAAGGACTACATCAAGAACCCCAAGTCCAACGGCTACCGCAGCCTGCACCTGATCCTGGATGTGCCGATTTTCCTCTCCATCGGAAAGCAGTATGTAAAGGTGGAAATGCAGTTCAGGACCATTGCCATGGACTTTTGGGCCAGCCTGGAGCACAAGCTGAAATACAAAAAAGACGTGGAAAATACAGAGGAAATCGAACGGCAGCTAAAAGTCTGCGCCGACTCCATTGATGTGCTGGATTACCAGATGATGCAGATCCGCAGCAAAATCGACAAAGGAAATACTGCATTGCTGACACGGGATTTTTAGAACCGCGCCCCATCCCAAACTCAAGACGCTCCTTTGTTACGGCCATACGGATTATTTTAGCATAACAACAAAAAAACGGCTTATGTTCACCCACTTACCAGTGAACATAAGCCCATTTTTTGCTCTTTTATATTGCCATCGTCTTTTCGCTTTCAAATGCCTTCGCGATCACTCCCACAAGCACCGCCCCCAGCGCCAGCGTGACTCCCAGTGTCATCCCGTACTGCGCAAACGTCACCTCCTGGGTCAAAATCCCCTGCAGCGTGATGGACGTATTATAAATCGGTATCATATAGAACCAGCTCTTTGGCGTATTCGTTGTAAACATCGTCATAATCCCAAGCACCAGAACCAGCATATACATCGGCATCACGTAGGAACTCGCCTCCTTGACCGTTTTCGCAAACACGGAAACCAGCACGATGATGGCCGAATACAAAAATGCGATAGCCACCAGCAGCACCGCCAGCATTCCGATCTGTTGGGGACTCAGCGCCAGACTGACGCCTAAGTCCTCCCCTGAAGCGCCGCCCAGCATCTGGGGCATAAAGATCACCATAGCAGCCACATACACCACCGAAGACACCCCGGAAATGATCATCAGCGCAGAAACCTTTCCCAGCACAATGGAGCTCCGTTTGATCGGAGACACCAGCAGGCTGGCCATCGTCCCCCGCTCCTTCTCTCCGGCCACCATGTCCGTTCCGATCCCCATAGCCCCGGCAAACAAAAGGATGGTCACAAAGTACGGCAGCATCGTTCCCAGCATCTTCCCTCCGGCCTTCTGGTCATCCTGGATGATCATGTCCGGATTATCCGAATTTACGGTAAATACCGTCAGCTGCTGCATGTCCTCTACCCGCTCGGCCAGCAGCGCCTGCCGGTACATTTCCAGCGCCCCCGAAGAGATCATATTGAATGCAGCCCTGGAATACTCCTCAGACGGATTGTAGTAGGTCTTCACCTGTACGATCTCGTCCCCCTTCTGATAATTCTTAACCGACTCCGTAAAATTCTCCGGGAACTCGATCCAAAGGTCGGCCTCCCCGTTTCGGATCTGCTCCTTCAGGATTTCTTTGTCTTCCACAGGCCGGATCTCACAGGAGACCTCCGCCTGTTTCAAAAACCCTTCAAAATCTGCAGGCGCATGCTCCACAAAAATGACAGAGACATGCTCCTCCACGTCCTGTTCCGCTTTTTTACTCATATTGCTGACAAGGCTCATCACCACAATCATGATCACAACCGGAAGGAAAAATACAGAAAAGATCATCTTTCCGTCCTTGAACACACGCGCCAGCTCCTTGCCGCAGATCTGCTTGATCCCGCTTATCATAACGCCTCCCCCTTTCTCCCCCTGTAAAGTTCAAAAAATGCGTCCTCCAGATCCTCTGTACCGGTCTCCTGGAGAATCTCCCCAAGCCTTCCCTCGGCCACCTTTTGTCCGTCAATGATGACGCCGATCCGGTCGCAGATCTTCTCCGCCTCGGACATGATGTGGGTGGAAATGATCACCAGCTTGCCCTCGTTCCTGAGCTTTTTCAGGTAATCCGTCACCCCTCTCGCCGTCACCACGTCCAGCCCGTTGGTAGGCTCGTCGAAGATCACAATATCCGGGTCGTGAACAAGGCACACTGCGATGGCCGCCTTCTGCCCCATTCCGGTAGACAATTCCTTGATCTTCTTATGTGCAAAATCCCGGATCTCAAAGTACTCAAACAGCTCTTCCTTCCTTGCCTGCAGCTTTTCCTGCGGCACATGGTGAAGCCTTCCGAAAAAATCAAACATGTAATCCACGGAAAACTGCGGATCCAGCTTGATGTCCCCGGTCAGAAAACCGATCCGCTCCCGCACCTGCTCCGGTTCTTTCTGCACCTCGTGCCCGGCCACATAGATCTCCCCCCGGGTCGGACGGATGATAGTGGAAATGCATCTGAGGGTGGTGGTCTTTCCCGCCCCGTTGGGCCCCAACAGCCCGTAGATCTCTCCCGGCACCGCCCGGAGGCTTAAATCATCCACCGCGGTCTTTATCGGGTTGGTGGTCTTGGATTCCTTCATCTGCTTCTTATTCAGCTTATAAATCTTCGTCAGATTCCTGATCTCAATCATACTCCTTACCTTCCTTACATTCTTTTATCATAGATAAATCTTCCCACAATGAACAGGACAAAATACAGCATCACCAGCCCCCATGCCGTCCAGAATACCTCCATACTGAAAAATCCGGAAACAAGCATGATCACATATCCTGTCATAATCAGCAGCACCCCAGCCGTATTATGCGCTTTTAAAGTGAGCTGGATATTCCGCTCATCAAATTCCTGCAGCCGTTTCATCCGAAGCTTCTTCTCATCACGCAGGAGGCTTCTGATCCGCAGAAACAATATAATGCTTGCCACAAGTATCCCGCATCCGAGTCCCATGTACAGGCCGGCCACAAAGTCCTTCTCCTCCCTGACCCGTATAAGAATGACCGACACTGCGATGGATGCCGCTCCCCCGAGCATCAGCACCGGGATAAAACGCCTTCTTGTCTTTAAAGTTTCCCTGTATTCCTCATCTGTATTCGCGGGTCCCCATATTGATGACATAAACAACATACGTTTTCCTCCTCCAAATCAAATATAAAAATGTCTTCAATCCTCATCCCAAAGTACTGCGCGATCTTATGGGCAAGAACCAATGACGCCCTGTACCTCCCGTTTTCCAGGGAAATGATCGTCTGCCGCGTCACGTCCACCGCATCCGCAAGCTCACTCTGGGTAATCCGCCGCTCTTTCCTCAGTTCCTGGATTCTGTTCTTCACCTCGCCCCCCCCCTCCAGATTTTTCAGAAGTCACGTTTCCAAAAAATAGTAAAGTTAACTTGACCATTTTAGTATAGTTTGCTTTACAATAATTGTCAAGCGGATTTTACAAAAAAAAACAGCAAACGACTATTATTCGCTGCTGTTTTACAATGTATTCCGCCTATCCTTTCAGATCCATCCGCATCCTCGAAACCTGATCCCGAAATGCGGCAGCCCGGTATTTCTGTACAATCAAAGCTTTCACTCCGGGCACAGCCGCCGGACTTTTCTGCCCTGCCGAAAGCGTTCTCCCGGAAACGGCAGCCGAATATTCCTTCCCTGCCGAACCTCCCGCTTCGAAATCCCCTGACAGTGAAACCTCCATCAGGCATCTTTCCTGAGCCAGCTGTACGCAGATTTTATCCATATCCGCATCGTATCTGCCAGGAACAACGCAGCCCGCGTCACCCGTCCCCTGCATGTTCGGATCTCCTCCCGCAGACTGCACTCTTTCCACAGCCGTCGTTTCCACAGCCGGCTCTCTTGCTGCCTGTTCCGCAGCTTTCTGTGCTTCTCGCTCCGCTGCTTTCTCTGCCGCTTTCTCCTCCAGCCGGATCTCCCGTTCTGCTTTTTCTTCCTGTCTTGCCGCTTCCTGGGCTTCTTTTAGTTCCTCCCGGGCTTTTTCCAATGACTCTTCCGCCTGATCCAGTTTCATTCCGCCATATGTTCCGGCCCGTTCGATCAGTTCCAGATCCGGGTTTCTCTTATGCAGTTCCCGTGATACCATATTCATTGGCTTTAACGCCGCTTTTGCACTGGAATCCGCCGACATCAGTGCAATACTCAATCCGCCTGTTATTAAATTCGCCATACTTCCTCCTTCCGATATGCTGCAGCCGCCTGCCCCTTTGATGTCTATAGTCAATTTGCCCGGCAAATCGGCCGCCCACTCTGCCATAGTTTCATATCATTTTTAAGATCCGTGCCGTAATATATACATCACTGTCCTCATAGGGGATTTCCAGCCGTTCCTCCTGCCCACTGTAATCCACATATACAAGATTTCCGTTTCCGCCGAAGCCAGGCAGTTTTTCATATCCGCCAAAAAGAAGTGTGAACTGAGAATCTTCAATCCCATATTCCCGCAGGACAACATCCATGGCCGCCCTGTCTATATACACCTTTTCCTCGTCAGCCGAAACCGCCTTTCTGAGCATCCCGCTGTCTTTCAGAACCCAGTATTCCTCCGCGTCATTCGTGACCACCATGTCCATGAGTTTCACATAACGGGGAAATGAATTTCCGTAAATCATCAGAAAGATCCCCGCCAATACCGCCAGTGCGCAGACACATAAAATCCGCACCCTCCGCTTTTCATACGGCGCATATTCCATGATCCTCAGTATTCTCTGCCGGACTTCCCTGTATTCCTTTTCCCCCGCAAATGCAGCCGTCCCTCCAGGAGTCTCCTCCTGCAGGATTTTGATTGACCCGATCAGAAGCTTTCCATATTCATAAGCATCCATACCGCCCTCCTGCATGGCCGCCTGGTCGCAGATATCCTCCAGATCCTCCCGGAACTCCCGCATACAAACGCTCAAAAGGAAGTTCGGCCACAGCAGAACCCGGATCACGTCCCAGAGCAGATAATACCACAGATGCCCCAGCCGGATATGCGTTTTTTCATGAAACAGGATCATCTCCAGTTCTTCAGTCCCAAACTGCTCGATCATCACCGCCGGAACAGCGATTCCCGGATGAAATACCCCTGCCGCAAAGGGCGTAGCCGCCATCTCACAGACAAACACCTCCTGGCCGCAGATATACCGCTTTTCCATATGATGCAGCATCCTGTGAAGATTGCTGCGCTTTCGAATGATGACGGCCGCACTGACGGCCATACACAGCACATAGCCATATCTGGCCGGCCGGCATACCATGCAGAGATCGTTCCACCACATAAACAGCCTGCACATCCAACGGCTGTCATAAAACAGGTTCAGCTTCCCCAAAAAAGGAACTGCCAGAAATATCCCCCACACCATTCCCTTCAAAAAAATCTTCTTTCTCAATATCCCTCTGCGCAAAATAAGCACCGCAGCCAGTATCGGAAATGAAAGCAGGGCGCATCGTCCCAGCTGTATGGAAAAATAAACGGTAAGATCATCCAGCAGACTCACGAAACGCAGAAAGCTCCACCATATATTCCAGATCATTTCTTTCCTTTCCCCCTGCTCTTCTCCAAGATTTCTTCCAGCTCGCTGATCTGTTCGTCCGTCAGCGCAATGCTCTGGATCAGCGACGCAAGCGCGCCAGTCTGATTCCCCGAAAAATAACTGTCCGCAAATCTCCTGCTCTTGCTCCTCAGACATTCCTCCTTAGATTTCAACACCGAATAGTGATAAACCCTGGAATCCTTCTCATCCACTGTATGGCTCAGGATTCCCTTCTGGCACAGACGATTCATCAGCACACGGATCATCTTCGGTGTCATATCCAGTTTTCCTTTCAGCTTTTGGATCACTGCAGATGACGTCAGCGGCCCGTCACTTTCCCAAAATACTTCCATGATCAGCCATTCACTTTCACTTGGAGTTGTATCTTCATTCCCCATAAACGCTCTCCTTTCCATTTCCCGAAAACCCCGCTTTCCAAAAACGATTCTTCCTGTTACAGTATATATATCGGATAACATTTGTTTATTGTTAACATCCGTTTTCCATTTTTTTATATTTTTTAACAGTAAGGCAAAACACCTCCTGTCCCCATCCCTTCCGCACACAAAAAAGAACTGTCGGAAAATTCGGAATTTCCCCCATACGCACTGCCAGTTCTTACAAATTGCAATGTCGTATCGTATAGAAATTCCGTCTCCCGACAGTTCCTTTTTTTGTGTCTCAAATATCCGTTCGACCCCCACAGACCATGCCCTGCACCGAACCTCTATGATGATCTTCCTGCCGCGCCTAGCGTGCTGACACATTTACTTTCATTCAAATATGTCAGTACACTAGGCACGGCCTGCTAAACTGAATATATACTAATTTTCATTGATGCGGTTCAGCATCTCATAGATCTCAATCCGCTTTGCATTCACTTCCGGCAGTCCCATGAAGATCGTACCGCATATGTACCGCTCTTCCTTTGTCTGCTCAATCCGGACCACCTTCAAAAATGCATGGATCACCTCGTCGGTCCAGAGTTTCAAATGCGCTTCATACACTGCTCCGATAGACAACGGACTATTGCAGATGAATCCGACACCCGTCTTGGATACATCCAACACCTCAATCTCTACTTCTTCTGCCTTCACTGAATCATCATTCATATTTTTAATCAACAGCTTTGCCGACAGGCTCATACGTCTGTCCTTTCTTTTTTCTTCCATCTTCCGCTAGCTCCTTTCACAGCAATTCTTTCTACTTTTAATTTTAGACCATTTATCTAAATTTGTAAAGCGGACAGACCGAACTGTTTTATTTTTTAACAACAGGAGTAGTTATTAACAGCATGCTCCTGTTTTGTTTAACGGATGGCCTTCACCGGACATACCTTCTTGCATGCCCCGCAGCGGATACATTCCGGGTCGTTGGGATTCTTTACCGGATCTACCTGCATTTTACAGACATGCGCACAGGCTTTGCACTTCACACATTTTTCCTGATCCACCCGATACCGGAACACGGAAATCGGATTAAATACCGAATAGACCGCCCCCAGCGGACATAGATACTTACAGAACGGCCGATAGACCACGATCGAAAGCACAACGGTAATCAGCAGCAGAACGTTCTTCCACACGTAAAGCCACCCAAGTGCGCTCCTCAGGGATTGGTTCAGCAAAACCAATGGAATCCCGCCCTCCAATGTCCCTGCCGGACAGATCAGCTTACAAAAATAGGGCGCCCCCTGTCCCAGGATATCCACCAAAAACATCGGCAGCAATATAACAAATACAATCAGTATCAGGTATTTTAATTTTCTCAATATCCTGTCCCCGCGAAAAGACGCGATCTTTTTCGAAAACGGAATCTTATGGAGCAGATCCTGGATCAATCCGAACGGGCAGAACCATCCGCACACAAACCTGCCGATCAGTGCGCCTACAAACATCAAAAATCCTGCCACATAAAACGTCAATTTAAAATTCCAGCTCCCGATGACAGCCTGCATAGCCCCGATCGGACATGCCCCGAGAGCTCCCGGACAGGAATAACAATTCAAGCCGGGGACGCAAAGATTTTTCAGCTTCCCCTTATAAATCTTCCCCTGCGCAAACCCCAACAGATAGCTGTTGGTAAGCAGCGCCCATATTGCCTGTATCCCATGTCGTCTCTTATCCAATTCCAATACACTCCAAACATATGTTAATCGCCTTTTCCAGCACTACCGCCGCTTCCCCCCGGTAAATCCCGAACCCCATCATAGCAAGCCCGGCCGCCGTCAGCAAAAGCCCCATCCGGGAAGAGCGCAATAAGCGGCTCATTGTACCGCTCCTGTCCGTTCTTTTTTCACAATGTCTATCCGCCCTTCCAGGGAATGGTTTTCCAAACAGTTCTCGCTCACAGTATCCTCCTCCTGATCTGCCAAAAAACGCTCCGATTTTTTGACCAGTTCCTTCTGATTTTTTTATTATACTACATCCAGAATATTTGCGCAAATTATTCATATTTCTATATGACTCCCCGCTTGTTTTTTTAGCAATATGCTGTGCACTGACCATGTTTACATGAATGAACACCCTAAAACCATGCAAATATCCCGGAGGTTCCGTTGATCGCGGCCTCCGGGATACATTTATGGCTTTTGTTAATTTATATCTTGAAATATCAGGTGTACGCCAAGCTGGCGTTCATATATCCCAAGATTGCTTGAATCGGATCTGGTCCGCTTGACCTTGCATAAAATAACAGCATCAGCCTTGTGTTCTTCTCTACCCGTCTGTTCGTCCTGACCTCGCCGCTCAGCATAGTCCCGGAGGGCATTGTATCAGTAATGGAGGGCGATAGGGTAATCAGCGTTTCATCAATAGCTGTAAATATATTGCTCATTTCCTTGTCCTCGTAAAGTTGTGCGCTTATCGTAACAGTAGGGATAGTTATAAAGGACAAAGGAAAGGTGTAGAAAAAAGCCATCAAGCCATTGATCTCAATATCGAAAGGAACCGTAAAGTAACAATTTCTGACATATTCGGCTATATTTTCCACATTTATCGTAGAGCTTAACGGCGAGGGTCCCTGTCCGCTAACACCAAAACCGATCAAAGCCGGCGAGCCTGGGAGACCATCCTGAATTATTGTCATCGTAGCAGGACTCTGTGGAGTAAAGAAGAGCATTTTTTCTCCTGCTCCTCTCCCGGCTGGGCCTGTAGCTCCAGTAGGTCCGGTGGCTCCGGTCGCTCCATCGGCTCCAGTTGGACCTGTGGCTCCGGTCGCTCCATCAGCCCCGGTTGGACCTGTGGCCCCGGTTACCCCATCTGCTCCGGTTGGACCTGTGGCCCCGGTCGCTCCATCTGCCCCGGTTGGACCTGTGGCTCCAGTCGCTCCATCAGCCCCGGTTGGACCTGTGGCTCCGGTTGCTCCATCAGCTCCAGTCGGACCCGTGGCTCCGGTCGCTCCATCGGCTCCGGCTGGACCCGTGGCTCCGGTCGCTCCATCGGCTCCAGTCGGACCTGTGGCCCCGGTCGCTCCATCGGCTCCAGTTGCTCCATCAGCTCCAGTTGGACCTGTGGCTCCGGTCGCTCCATCGGCTCCGGCTGGACCCGTGGCTCCGGCTGGGCCTGTGGCTCCGGTCGCTCCATCGGCCCCGGCTGGACCTGTGGCTCCAGTTACCCCATCTGCTCCGGTTGGGCCTGTTGCCCCGGCTGGGCCATCTGCTCCGGTTGAGCCTGTGGCTCCGGTCGCTCCATCGGCCCCGGTTGGACCTGTGGCTCCGGTCACTCCATCAGCTCCAGTTGGACCCGTGGCTCCGGTCGCTCCATCAGCTCCGGCTGGACCCGTGGCTCCGGTTGCTCCATCGGCTCCGGTTGGACCTGTGGCTCCGGTCGCTCCATCGGCTCCGGCTGGGCCCGTGGCTCCGGTCGCTCCATCGGCTCCAGTTGGACCCGTGGCTCCGGTTGCTCCATCAGCTCCAGTTGGACCTGTAGCTCCGGTCGCTCCATCGGCTCCGGTCGGGCCCGTTGCCCCGGCTGGGCCTTCATCTCCCTGGCACCCTTTAGGTCCTTGAGCTCCAATCGGACCAACTTCACCCTGAATGCCCTGGGGGCCGGTTACGCCCTGCGGCCCCATGGGTCCTATTGGACCGGTAGGTCCTGCCGGACCGGGAATCCCTCTAGGACCCTGGGGACCGGCATCTCCCTGAGGACCGACAGGCCCTGCTGGCCCAATAGGACCGGCAGGTCCGGCAGGTCCTATATCTCCTTTAGGACCTTCACAGCCAGGGTCACCTTTCGGCCCTATTTCTCCACGAACTCCCTGAATGCCTTGAATACCCTGGGGGCCTGCGTAGCCTCTCGGTCCGTCGCAGCCTCTCGGTCCTGGATTTCCGGTAGGTCCTACCGGACCTGTATCACCTCTTGGACCCCTTGCACCGGGAACGCCTGGAATACCCTGGGGGCCAATCGGGCCCGGTTCTCCTCTGTCTCCTTTAGGACCGGGACAACCGGTATCCCCTTTGATACCTTGAGGACCTGCCGGTCCCTGGTCGCCTTTGGGTCCCATAGGACCGCGGAGGCAGCACGAAGGTTGGCTTTGATTCTGACTGCAATCACATGAATGATTATGATTCATAAAAACACTTCCTTTTTGGAAAATATATTGAAAAATGCCTTTTTCATTAAATATATTATGCATTGCTCAGAAATTTGCCACATTTTGTAAGACTACAGAGTTTCTGTTTCTACCCCAACACAATAATGGAAAACAAATTACCACCTACTTTTTTCATTTCAAGGCAGCATAGGCAGCTTTGTCCACCGGCTCCAACCACTCGCTGCCCACATTTTCTCCGGGAACTTCCACGGCAAGATGTGTAAACCAGCTATCCTTTGCTGCGCCATGCCAATGCTTGACACCAGTGGGGATCACCACGACATCTCCGGGGAATAGTTCCCTCACCTCCCTGCCCCATTCCTGATACCAGCCCCGTCCATTCGTGCAGAGCAAAATCTGCCCGCCGCCTTTATCCGCCTTATGGATATGCCAATTATTACGGCAGCCCGGTTCAAAAGTGACATTGCCAATCGGCACGCCTTCCGTAGTAAGCATATTCAAAAAACTCTGTCCCACAAAATATGCTGCATAGGCATCGTTGGGACCGCCCATAGGAAAAATTGTTTTTATTATATCTTCCATAACTATATCTCCTTTCCTGCGTCAACTGCTTTGTTAATACAGTGAATCGCGTTCAAACTTCTCGGATAACCAATATAAGGCAAACACTGGGAAACCACCCGGATCAAAAACTCCTTATCGTTTCCCAAATTCATATTGCCCGCTGCATGGGCGATAAGCTGCGGTTCGCACCCTCCCTGAGCAGCTAAAAAGCAGAATGTAATCATTTCCCTTTGCGCCAGATCAAGTCCTGTCCGGGTATAGTAATCCCCAAAACAATTTGCCGCCAGCCAGCGGTTGATATGTCCGGCCTTCCATGCTTCTTTCACGTGCCCTCCAAAAATATCTGCCTGTGCCTGTATCCCTTTTTCAAGGCGGTTTTCCTGCGTTGTCGTGCTTTGCCCTTCTAAAGGTAATTCTATGCCGCGGCTTTCCAAAATGGAATTTGACGCCTTCAAGTAAGGGAGAACACGTCCGATTCCAAGATAATCTACCGCCTGATACACAATCTCTTTTACCGCAATCGGCGAAAGACCGGCATCCAACGCCCTGGGCAATACAAGGCGGTATTCTTCCATTCCCTGGCAGCCGATCAAAGTTGCCAGAATCGCCATATACCGGGTCTTGTCCTCAAGCTGCTGTCCCTCCTCATGCGGAACTTCTTCAAAAGTAACATGTTCAAAACGCTCCATAAATTCCGGATCTGTTACATACAAATTCATTTTGATTCCTCCATTCAGATTTTCTGGTTTCCGGTAGACCATACGTGGCTTTTCCTTGCCGAATCCTGCGTATTCTGTGCCATAACACCCACCAAGCTGTGCGGAGCATAAGATTCTTCTAAATAAAAAATTTCCTCCGCCGATAATGTCAGCTCCGTTGCCTTTGCCGCCCCTTCTATATGGTGGAGCTTTGTTGTACCAACCACAGGTGAAGTCACCTTTGTCAAAAGCCAGGCAAGGGAAATTTCTGTCATGGATACACCTTTTTGCCCGGCCAGTTCTGCTACTCTGTCAATAATTACGCCATCCTGCCCCGCAGTTGCATCATATTTTATCTTTGCATAACTATCCTCCTGCATACGCTTTGAAGTTTCGCCGGGATGTTTCGCAAGCCTGCCGCCTGCCAATGCACTATATGGCGTCGTCGCAATATCATCCTCCGCACACAGTTTTGCCATTTCCCGTTCTTCCTCCCGGAAAATCAGGTTATAATGTCCCTGTACTGATACGAACTTTACAAAACCCTCCCTTTCTGCCAGTGCGTTTGCCTTTGCAAGCTGGTAAGCATAACAGTTAGAAATACCAATATAGCGTGCCTTTCCAGCCTTCACCACATTGTTCAAGCCTTCCATAACGTCATAAAGCGGCGTTTCATAATCCCACATGTGGTAAATGTATAAGTCTACATAGTCCATACCAAGATTAGCGAGGCTTTTGTCTATCATCCGCTCAATATGCTGCTGCCCGGTAATGCCCTCCTTGATTTCTTCCAGTGTACGGGGTAGGAATTTTGTCGCAACCACAACATCGTCCCGCTTTGCATAATCCCAAAGCGCCCGGCCAAGATACTGTTCGCTGGTTCCACTCTGATAGGCGATTGCCGTATCAAAGAAGTTCACTCCCAATTCCAGTCCCCGGCGGATGATCTGACAGGAGTGTTTCTCGTCAACCGTCCATGTATGCTGCCCGTTTCCTGCCTCACCAAATCCCATGCATCCCATACAAATACGAGATACGATCAGATCAGACGTTCCAAGTTTTATATATTCCATCATGCAGCCTCCTACTCATTCTCCATTTTATTTATTTCAATCCACTGTCTTACATCATTTGTGTACTCCTTTTCGCAGAAAATATGAAGAAAACCTGGCACTGGCAGCTTTTCTTCATACGATGATATAAAAAATGTAGGTATTCTTCCCGAACACCTACATTTTAACGAACCGCACAAAAAATGTATAATACCCCTTTTATATGACAAGAAATGCCTAAATAGCATTTTTTATTGTTTGTATAAAATGTGCGGAAATCTTATTCATTGCCTGATTCTTTTTCCAGACAAGAACAGAACCCGTTTCCAGCACAGGCATAAGCGGTACAAAACATAAATCGTCATGGTACTTAATACCGAGATCAAAGCATAAAGCCGTTCCAACTCCACCCCTTACCATTGCCGCCGCATTGATAATAAGATTATATGTTGCGGAAATATGGAGCCGCTCATAATATTCTCCAAACCAACTGGACAATTCATTTTTTACCAGATCACGCTTCACCATCAATAAGGGAACATCTGCCAGATCCTCCGGACGAATATGCTTTTTCAATGCTAATTCTGAATCCCTGCGTGTAAGGATTCCCCATTGTTCTTTATACGGCATACGTGCAAATTCGTATTTACTAATATCAACGGGCTCTGCCAGAAGCCCCATATCCAAAATGCCCTTTTCAATGCGTTCTTTAATATCGTCCGCAATCGCGCTGTGAATACTGAATTGCACGAGAGGATATTTCTGCTGAAAATCCCGAATCTGTTCTGAAAGAAACACCATACTTTTGGTTTCTCCGCACCCAATGGCAATCTCGCCTGACAGCATATCCTCTTTGTGTGAAAGCTCCCGCACAGTCTTATCTGACAGCAAAATCATTTCCTGCGCCCGGCGTTTCAACAGCATCCCATCCTCAGTCAAAATAATGCTGTGTCTGCTTCTATGAAATAATTTAACTCCTAATTCTTCTTCAAGCTGCATAAGCTGCCGGGAAAGTGTAGGCTGCGTAATGTGTAAAAGAGCCGCTGCTTTTGTAATATTTTCTTCTCTTGCGACCACCAGAAAATACTTCAAAACTCGAAATTCCATAGAATACTGCCTCCTCTGCTTTCAGTCAATTGTAGCAGATTGTCCGTGCCGTATCAACATAGTAAGAAGTAAGAAATGCTTTTTTGACATACTCATAAACAATGCCCTTTTGTCCATAGCTTGTCCCTGTTTTGGCAAATTGCGTATTATTTACCCCTTTTCCATTTACGGTTAACACTCACACGATTGCTTATGCAGATATGCAATCTATGGTACCTCGCCCTGAGACCAATTCTTAAAATAAAAAAACCGCAAGCACTAATGTTTACGGATTTTTTCAAGCTCCCTGAGTTGGGCTCGAACCAACACCCCCCTCGGTTAACAGCCGAGTGCTCTACCATTGACACAATCGCACACCGAAAAACTAATACTATCGTTCCATCTGATATTTGCTTACTTGTTTAGACATTCGTTTTACGGAATAATCCAAGATACGTTCCTTCCTTGTCATCAACATTGTTCTATAAAACTCTTTTTGCAAATCACTGATAAATGGCGTTTTTTCAATTACATTAAAAATCTCCTTCATATCTATCCGCGATAAAATCCGTAACAATGCTCTATTACACTCCTCATTGTCTAACGCAGAAATAAATTCGTAGTAATTAATTTTCTTTCCATTGTTCTGAATAGCCGATAACGGGATATTAAAAATGCGATGATTAATTTCTTGTTTATCTGCAAGAATCTTCATAATCATTCTTTCATCTGCTTGTGGATACAAGCAACTCCCACAAGCAAAAACCGGCGCCAGTGTTAATTCATCCGATTGTACATGATACAAAAAACCCCAATTACCATTATGTCTGTCCCAGTTACCAATAAAAGCATCCACAATAAACATATCCCAAAATCGTTCTCTTATTTTCTCCGGCTCCATTGCCGTCTGTTCATCAAATACAGAAAGAATGTCCGTAAGCTCTGTGCCATATCCATTTCGCTCTGAATCAATAATCTGATTTTTTAAAGACGCAAAATCCTGCAGTTCAATCCCAACAGAAGTAAAATCTTTACATGCAACAACAATTTTTTCCACACCCTTTTTTGTCTTATATGTTCCAAGAATCGTTTCCTGCACAGGAACCCCTGCTTTTTCAAATATCTTACATCCCAAATACTCCGAAATGCAACTGTTGCTATAACTCATATCGTGATTTTTCATCGGATGCGGCGGAAATTTAAGCATATACTGTTCCCCATTATATACAATCGATATTTTGCTTCCATTTGCCCCCGCGTATGATTTATTTCTTTTGGGTAATTCTGTAAAGTCTATCATATCCGAACATCATATTCCTTTCTTTTAACTATTATTCAATAAATTCATGTTTTTCTATACGCAGATATTTTTCACGCAAATACCACGCCTGTTCACTGCTTATCATTCCATTTACTTCTGTTGTGTTGATATCGCTTTGCAGATTACAGAAATCACAATCCCATTGCAGATACTCTTCCCCTGCGTCTAGTTTCTTCCATGCCTTTTTCATCTGCTCTATAGATTCCTGTAAAAAACATGGCAAGCCACACTCTAAATATCCACGATCAAAAGGCAAGCCGCTTTTCTCATCGTATTCAGCTATTCGCGAAGCCAATTCATCACCCTCTTAATTTTTATTGCTTTCACTTATTTGATTATTTATATATTATAATCTATTCTCCGACTATCTTCAATTGATTAATACAAAAAAAGAAACCCTGCATAAACTCAATACAAGGTTTCATTACATGAAAAGCCGAACCTCTACTTTTGCTTCCATATATCCCGTAGATAATTTTTCCTTCTTTTATTTTTCATTGAGCCATTGAGTATTATCTTTTTCGGTTAACAGTACATTGCTTTCTCGAATCCTTCTCTTCTATTCTGAGTATAACAAAAGCCCGTAAATACTGGAGTTTACGGTGATAAGGAAGTATAGAAACTAACTTATTATTAACGCTGACAAACAGAGTGCAAACAAGGGCAGAGAACATATCACTGTATTAGCGATTAGTTCTCTGCTTTGTTCTTTTTATATAGTTACGCAATAGAAACCAATCTTATAAAGTAGGCATATAAATCTCTTGCCTTGCCATTTCTATATCTATAAAGCCACATAATTCAAGGGGAAATTCTTTTCTATTGCGTAACATCCATATACTATTTAATTCTTCGGATATAACAATTCATACAATTTTTCAGCAATCTCTTTTGGTGTCATAAATGCCGTATTCATTGCCATTTTTCCTGCCAAAGAAGGACTGAAATTTTGCACCTCTTGTTTGGTAATATTGTGCCATATCGGCAGTATTAGTTTTCCGCCATTTGACTCTCTTTGAAAAAGCCCTTCTAATTCATAATTTGTCCAATATTTGCTAATATAACTGCGAGATAATATAACCACACCAAATTTTGATTTTTTTAGTCCTTTATCAATCTCTGTTCGAATACTATCCCCCCACTTAATAGATATTGCATCATACCAAACTTTAAGACCAAAATCATTCTGCAATAGCTGAACAAACTCGTTGGCAAAACTTTCTTTATCTTCTGTAGAATGTGAAACAAAAACATCATATTCCTCCATAGAATCAGTTTCAAATATTTTTTGTTCTGCCGTGGAAATAGATTCTTCCCTTTGAATTTGTTTGGTTAATTCATCTATTTGTCGTTCATAAGCTGCAAAAATATTTTGTTGCTGCTTTGCTAACTTTTTTGCTTGTGAATCTTCTTCTTTTTGCAGCTTATTAGCGGCATCTACTCTCTTTTTTCTTTTTTCAGCTAATTTTTGATTTATATTTGCCTTATCAGTAAGTATTTTAGAAAGTTCCTTTTGATAATTTTGAATCTGTCGCATTTTTGATTGGTATGTACTCTGTGATGTATTTTTGGTAATGCTACGCTGTACATCACCAATTCTTTTTGTTTTATCAGCTTCTTTTTTTACTAAATCCGCCATTTTCTTTTCTAAATCCGCAATATCCTTATCTATCTGATTAACGGAACGCTGTGCTTGTTCAACACTCATAAATTTACCACCTTATATTATACAAAACTACTTTTCCATTATTATTTTAGTCTTATTCTGCAAGAAAAGCAACCCTTTATGCCATAATAAATTGAGGGCGAAAGCAGTTTACTGATTTCGCCCTCTTGACTACCCACAAGCAAAAGTGGGAAAAGCTGTCAAGGGCGCATAGCGCAAAGTTTACCCTTGACAGCTTTTCCTGTCTTTGCTACTTCCTATCGGTCGAAGCGGAATTTCAATATGGCTTCAACCAGTTTAGCCTTTAGCCTGTCTTGTGTATCGTCATTGATATGCCCCTTATACATAGATAGGTATTTGATATATGCGGTGTAGTGCCGCAATACTGCGTCTACCGCTTCCGGCTCTCCGGCAACGGCTTTTTCGATTACCTCAAAAGGTATCAATTTTTTGTTCCTCATGTTTCAATCTCTCCCATTCTTTCCGCAACTGTTTCAGCGCAACATTTCTTCGACTGTTTATCGTACTTCTGCAACGCCTGTACAGTCTGCCGATTGCTTCATCACGATAGCCGATGAAGTAATAAAGCAACAAGACTTCCCGCCTTAATTGCGGCAATCTTGATAATGCCGTTGCTAACCGTTCATCATCAACGATAACTTCCTTTCCAAACACAAGAAATACAGTCGGCTTGTCCCGTTTTTCAAAGTAAATATCCATAGCATACAGCTCAAAATATCTTTCTGACATCAGATAGTCAAGGGATATTTCCCGTTCCGCTTTCCGCTTCAAATCTCGCCATGCGTTAATGGCTTCATGGCGTAGGACAACCTTGCAGAACGCATTGAACGCATATTCGATATGTTCCATGAACTGTTCAGAATATCTCATTTTTACTCACCCCCTTTCTTCCCGGTAGGGGGCTATTACAACAAACGCCCATACAACATGAAGCGGTATAGGTGTTTGGGTAATGTGAGTTATTAAGACATACTACATGATGTGTGTATTCATATCCATAGGCACAATAGTCCTTATTAATGGCTCGGCTTTTTTTGACAGGTCAACGGCTATACGATTTTGTTGCTGACATACTTTACATTCCATCACGATACCCTTTGTTAGCTGTAATACACAATCTGCTGACTTTGTAAAAATTGCTTTCTTGAACATAAAGAGAGCCGACAAACTGTGATTTCTCACAAGTCTGTCGGCTCTGCGTCTTTTATGCGTCTGGCTCTTCACTTTATTAAAATTTTTTCTCGATAACGGTTATATGCAATTCTTTTACGTCAATCCAATTTTCCTGTTTACATTTCGGACAGTAAAGAGGAAAATTTTTCAATTCTGTATCTAGCCGAATTTGTAACCTTGTTTTGCTCCCGCAGACAGGGCAATAAATCCACTCTGTTTTCCTGCTCATTTTCTATTTTTCTCCTGTTAAGGCATTTTCAACAGCTTTCTTGATGACGATGCTTGAATTTGTTGCCCCCGATACTGCGTCAACATCTATTTTCTGTTCTTCAATGATTCTGTCAACAACAACTTCTGCGCGGCTTCCACGCCCGTTTTTATGCTCCAGAATATCAATGTTTGTAATCACTCCGTTTTGAACCGTTACTTCCACTTTGGCATAAACAAAATCCACGTCATATTCTCCGACATAACCCCCATCGGGAACATTGGAAATATCTAAATTGCTGAACGTTGTTTCTTTTACTGACCTTTTATACTCTGCCACGCTTTTCAGATAAACCGCCGTAAAAATCAAAACAATAAGGAAAAGAAAAATTGCTGTAAAGGACAGGATTCTTTTTCGGGATAATTTCATTTCAGACACCTCTCAATCTTTTTCATTGTTCGCTTAGGCAGTTCTTTCTTATTCTTTGCATTTGCACATACCACTTTTCCCGCCGACTTCATGCCTGCGGTCTTGAAAAATTCGTCCATACTGCGGATTGCCCCTCTGCTTTGTCCGAATATCCACGAAAAAGGCGCGGGAGTATTGCAGGAAGTCAAAATCATATATTGTTTCCCCCGTAAGCGTGGTGTTGGAAATGTGTTTGTTTCTTCCATAGCCGTTCCCAGTAGTCGGTCAAATAAGTTTTTGACAGACGCCGGAACATTTGCCCAATAGACAGGGGCGGCAAGGATAACAAGCTGACTCTTATGTAATAGCGGGGCGATTTCCTGTATATCATCTTTCTGAATACAAATATGTGTATCCATGCAAGTCCGGCAACCGGTGCAGAAAGTAAGTTTCTTTTCATACAGAGTGATTTTTGTTACAGCATAACCTGCCTGTTCAGCTTTATGAACTGCGAAATTCAGCATGGCTGCTGTTGTCCCATTTGTATGAGGACTGCCTAAAATGGCAAGCACATTTTTTTCACTCATAAACTTTTCTCCTTAATCGCAAGCGAATGATAAACAAGGGAAAAACCATATTCCAAAAACTTTATTTTAGATAATCCCATTGATTTTTTAATATATTCTTCTTTGTTTGCGGCAAGCTGAATGATTCCGGAAAGCATACCCCAAAAATTAAATATAGCAGGCATAATATCCAAATCATTTCGTAAATCTCCCTTTTCCATGCCGGATAACAAAAAGTTTTTTATCTTTTCATTTATTTCTTCTCCAATTTGATAAGTTTCCCTTTCTTCCGACAGATACTCTTTGCTCTCAAAATCAATGTTGATTTTATCCAATACCATTTTGAAATAAAAAGGAAATTCCTCCTGATACTGTACCAGCCCGCGGCAGATAAAGTCATATCTTGCTTTTGTGGTTTCATGCTGTATCAGAGCAGAAGAGATATAGTCATAAAGTTTTTTCATACTGTTCAATACCAAAATACCGACTATCTCCTCTTTATTTTCAAAATATACATATAGTGTTGCCTTGCTGTATCCGGCGGCTTTCGCTATATCGTCCATAGAAGTCGCGGTAATTCCCCTTTCCATAAATAAAGCAGATGCCGCAGACACTATGTTTTCCCTGTGTACACTTCTAGGCTCTTTCTTTCTTCGTCCCATGTGTTCCTCCTTGCAATAATTAAACTTATGGTTTAATTATATAGAGAATATTTCTTCTTGTCAATGAGGTTTAGAGATAAATGATTATTCTAATGCTTGGGAGCCATCTATTTAAAGCTTGAGAGCCACCTGAATCCAGTGTATTTTAAAGCTTGGGAGCCACCACTATATATTGTGGTCATCCAAATATATTGCTTAAGATAAGACCCCTCTTTTAAGATGTGTTTATGAAAAGTACCCGTACTTTTCAAATACATTTTAAAGGAGGTTTTCTATGTTTAAGAAAACAAAAGTAAGACAGATCCTTGAACTTCTTCACAAGGATCTAAGTGCCAGAGAGATCTCTAAAACTTTGAAGGTCTCTCGTAATTCTGTTGCATTTGTGAAAGAATCTTATGACAAATGTGACAAAGACTGGGATGAAATATGTCTGATGAACGATGACGAGATCTATCACCTTTTTTATCCCCATACCTTCAGGCCTAGAAACAGATTTGCTCCAGTGGACTATTCGTATGTCCACAGTGAATTGAAAAAGGTCGGGGTTACAGAAATGCTGCTATGGGAGGAATACTGTGAAAAGTGTAATGCACAAGGGATTTCCCATTGCTGTTATGCTACATTCGCAAATGGCTATAAACGCTTTATAGCTGATAAAAATTATACCAGTCATATCGAACACAAACCGGGAGTAACTCTAGAGGTTGACTGGTCAGGTCCTACGATGAGCTACATGGATCCTGACAAACAGGAACAGCAAACGGCATATCTGTTTGTTGCGGCTTTTCCGTACAGCCAGTATACCTATGTAGAGGCTGCCGCTTCTATGAACCAATCAGACTGGCTGTCGTGCAATGTCCACATGCTGGAATTCTTTGGCGGGACACCTGTAAGGATTGTCTGTGACAACCTAAAAACAGGCGTGATCAAACACCCGAAACATGGAGAGGTCGTGCTGAATGATTCCTATTTATCTTTTGCAGAACACTACCAGGTTGCAATTATGCCGGCACAGGTAAAGAAACCCAAACAGAAAGCAAGTGTCGAAGGCGCGGTGGGAAAAATTGCAAGAAAGATCATCGGCATGCTCAGAAATGAAACTTTTCATTCTATAGAAGGGCTTAATTCGGCAATCAGAAAAGTGCTTGACAGGCTAAATGACAAACCCTTCCAAAAGAGAAACGGCAGTAGAAAAACAATTTATGAGCTGGAGGAAAAACCATATCTCAGAACCCTGCCAATGCTTCCCTTTGAGATCTGTGAATGGTCATATAATCACAAAGTAGGCCCGAATTCCCATATATGGTTTCACAAGGGACAATACTCTGTTCCAAGCAGTTACATAAATAAATACGTTGATGTGCAGTATAACAGTTCTCTTGTTTGTATCTACGCCTCACATCAATTAGTAGCTGAGCATAAACGTATTCCCACAGGCATTCGGAATGCGAAAAGAACAGAGATGTCCCATCTTCCATATCCAATATACACTCCGGATACAATGGAATCAACGCTGAATAAAGCAGAAGCTATTGGCAACAGTACAAGAACCGTAATAGGCAGGTTGTATGACAATGCAAAAGTAAAAGAACAGGCTCTTGTAGATGCAAGAACCGTATTGGATATCGCTGGTGTATATGGTAAAGATATCCTTGAAACAGCTTGCAGCCTTGCACTTAAGGACTTTCATCTGATTACTTACAACACGCTTATGCCTTATATGAAAAGAGCTGCAAAAAACAGAAAAAATGATCTTACAAAAAAGAACGTAAAAGATCATAAGCAGGGAATCGTAAGAGGTGCGGATTATTATAGAGAGGATGGTAAAAATTTATGAATACAGAGATCAAGAAACAATTATCAGTATTAGAACTCAGTGATTTAGTGGCTGTGATCGAGGCTCAGGAAAAAGAAGTATCTTTTGTTGACCTGACTTACAATGAGAGACTGGAACATCTGCTCTCAGCTCTAATAACAGAACGGCAGAACAGACTGATCACCAGGCTGACAAAGAATGCAGATTTAAAGTATCCCAATGCAAGCCTTGAAACTTTAGACTGTGATGCACGAGAGATCAGTAGGGAGAAAATCGCAAATCTTGCAACCATGGGATTCGTAGGTGCTGCAACAAACCTGATCATTACAGGCCCGACGGGTGCCGGGAAAACCTATCTTGCATGTGTCCTGGGTGTAGAAGCATGTAAACAGACTCTCCGGACGTGTTATATCAGAATGCCGGATATGCTGGGACATTTTCAGGCCCACAAAGATAACCTCAGAGAGCAGGTACGATACCGGAAGAAACTGGGAAACTATAAAGTGCTGATCATAGATGAATGGCTGAACTATAAGATCAATGAGAAAGAGTCAAAATTCATATATGAGTTGGTAGAACAGCGTTGTGGAAATAATCCGACGATCTTTGTCGGGCAATACGAGGTCTGTGACTGGCATGAACGGTTAGGCGGTGGAACCCAGGCCGATTCTATTATGGACCGGATCATACATAACTCTTATTCCATACCGACTACCGAAAATAACCTCAGAAAGCTGTACGATTCTCAAAAAGCCAGAAAACTTATGGAGTCCTTAAACTCATAAAAACGCAGATTTATTTTTGTATGTGGCAGACGATAAATCAACCGTTAGCAGGAAACACTGATGACTCTTTAGATGCCACAACATTTATTCCTTTTATCAGGAGGTTTTTAATGAAAATAAAGTTAGACGAACCGACCATTCCTAATGATATTCGACAAAAAATACGAAATCTACGAGTATTGCTTGATCTGGCAGACAATTTAAGGGATGAAATCCTGGCATGGTATACAGCCGAGCTAAAATCTTATGATTTCAGAGCTGATGCACAGCAAGAATTATTTAATCCTGGAACAGGAACCACTGTTGAAGGGATATCAGAACTTGCCATCATGGAGGCACTTTCCGAGCTTCAGATTTTTAATGAAGTAAGAAAGAAAAAATGAGGTGAAATTTATTTGCCATTAATTTGAAGCTGTTATTTTAAGCTTTGTTCAAGTTTTATGCAAAAGATTGTCTCGGTGATTTCGATTAGCAGACAAAGAGAGGGCAGAGCCGGTCATCAAAGGTTCTGTCTTCTTTCGTTCAAAAAGAGAATATGCTGGAAAAATAAGATTTCGAGGAATTTCGTATCAACATAACTGGCCAAAGGTCTGCTTTGTTATTTCTTAATTTTATTCAGGAACATTCCAAAATTACTCTGGACAATTCATGATATTTTCAGTACAACTATATCTTGTATCTTATAGATGGCCCCCAAGCACTAAAATCAGGACGGATTTTGGGTGGCTCTCAAGCTTTAAATTGGTGGCTCCCAAGCATTAGAATAATCAGTATCGCTCATAATGAGAAATAAGGCGGTTTTTTTGTCCCCCAGGGTGTCCAGTTCCAGCTCGTCATAGGCTGTGACCTCCCGCAGCTCGGCAATATCGAATACCGCCAGCCGCGCGCCGCAGGAAATCAGAATCGACTTCGCGGTTTTGCCCGCCGCCAGCTTATATTTTTTGTACTGCCGCACCGCGAAATGGTTGGGCTTCTCGGATTCCAGCGCGTCAAACATCAGATCAACGGGGTTTTTGTACTCCTCATCGTCCTCCCGGACCTCCATCGCGTTAATAAACTCAATCAGGGTGGAGAAGTTCTGTTCTTCCACCGGGGCCTCGTAGTGGATATATCCAATCAGGGCGCAGTACAGCAGCGTTTCCGCTTTGACCCAGAAATCGTCACCGGCTTTCCCTTCGCCCTTGGTATTGGCAATCAGGGTTGTCACCAGCTTCAAAATGTCCTTTTCGCTGTGGATATAGGCGAAAGGATTATATTTCATGGATTTTTTGAAGTTGATGGTATTCAGCACCTTGATCCGGTACGGCTCATAGATGGTATTGCCGTTCTTGTCTTTCATGGGCTTTCCGTCCTTATCCAGCTTCGGCGCGCCCCGTTGGAGCAGCTTTCCACATTCGACCAGGATTGTGCCTTTCGGATCAGTAACCACATACGAGCTATGGAGCTGCATCAGGTTGGGCTTGAGCCAGAAGCGGGTCTTGCCGGAGCCGGAACCGCCGATTACCAGCACATTTTTGTTACGGGCGGTCTTGGGGTCCTTGGGGCGGCTGCTCATGGTAAGGCGTTCCGTCTGGGTAAGGATTACATTGTTCTGGAATACCGGATCGACATAAGGGGCGATGTCCTGGGAATTTCCCCATCTCGCGGAACCGTACTCAATATTCGGGCGGTATTTCTTGGCGTTTTTGCCCTTCATGTAGACAGCCAGCCGGAGCGCCGCGCCGCAGCACAGCCCGACCAGCAGGTCCAGCGGGTGAAAGCTGGGCCAGAAACTTCCAAGAGCCGCCGGAAGGACGGAGATCAAAGACAATACCTTTTCCGAAGCGTCCGCGCCCTGGGCCATCCGCCACGCCTCCCCGAAGTTGGTGGCGAACAGCCCCATCAGGATATAGGGCAGGTTCAGCAAAACGAGCTTTTTGATGTTCAGGGGCTTTTTCATCGTTCCAGCTCCTTTCGCCTGGTGCGGTCCACCACCGCGTTTTTCACCAGCTCCTTGAACTGGTTCAGCTTCGCCAGCACAGACGGGCGGGACGCCTTGCGGACCTTCTTCTGGGTGTACTCGGTAAACGCGGAGGTCAGCGCGTCCGCGTCGCGGGCCTTGAAAAAGACCAGATATTTGGGCGGGGAGCAGCTGCGGTCCTTCTTTACCGCGTAATCCACGCCGTACTTCCGGGCAACCCGTTCAAACGCCTTGATGGAAGGGTCTGTGATCTCAAGATTGGACACGCCCTGGTTCTGCCCGATGAGCTGCTTCACCGTCTGCTTTCCCTGGGGCTTGACCTCCGCGCCCTTTTCCCGCTGTTTCTGCATCTTTTGCTCTTTCAGGTGCGCCAGATACTTCATAATTGCCGCTTTGAACAGCCTGCCGGTGAACTTTGTGCCGCTGACAATGAGCGTCAGGGTTTTGCTTTCCACTTCGTCCTGCATGGGTGTTTCGCCTCCTCTCTATGGATTTTCTGCATGGTTTCTCTATCGGAGCTGGTCTTGCCGGTCATAGTGCAGATGGCCGTTTCTGACCTTCGCATGGCTCACAATCCTGATATGCCCCTGCTCCTGGCGTTCCAGGGACTTTTTATATCCCTCCTCGGTGAGAAAGGCGCGGCTGCGTTCCCCTTTCCAGCCAACAGGGGAATCAGCGGTCAGGGTATCAAAAATAATCATGTGCCGGGTGTCCTCCGCGAACCGGTTTAAGTCCATGTAACTATGGCCGGAATACTCCCGCGCCCCGGCTTTAAGCCGCATTTCCTCCATCAGCTGGCCGATGGTCTTTTGCTCAGGCATGGTGTGCGCCCCCTTTCTCCCGGCCCTGGCCTTTCACCGTCAGAATCCCGTCCAGTGTGGTGGCGGTGATCCGCAGGCGTTCCGCGGTGGCAATATCGTTTTTGACCGTTTCATCGGTCGAGTGTCCACAGACCACCAGCACATGGGAGCGGCGCAGGTAATCTCTGGCGATGTCGATTCCGTCTTTGTGTTCCTGGGGGATTTCATCTTTCAAAAACAGCGGCAGGAACAAAACAGGGCAGACCGGGGAATATCCGGCGTCATACACCTGGCGGCAGTAGCTGGCGGCGCTTGCCGCGTTTTCATGGGGGTTCTTGCTCCAGGGAGCGGTGATATACGCAAGCGGTCGTTTCATAACAGATTCCTTTCTCCCGGCAGTTCCGGGCAGACAAAAACGGCCAGCTTTCAGAAGCCGCCGTACATATCGTGGTTGACCTGTGAGGTGTAATGGTTGCTCATGGTGGTGGGCGCGTTGAACAGCACCGTCAAAAGGTACTGCTTCATGTTCCGTACCTCGGTGGTGTTCTTTTGCAGGCAGTCCATGACAAACTCGATGTGGGAGCTGTCCAGCTTCAGGAAGCGGGAGCGCACTACCTCATGGGGGAAGTCCGCCCCGGCAATCCGGGTGGTCTTACGCTTCGCGCAGACCGTTTCCACCAGCAGCTCCACAATCTCGTCCAAATCCTCCCGGTAGGTCCCAAACCGCTGTTTGAGGCAGTCATACTCGATATTCTCCAAAATCAGCTCCCGATAACTTTCCATCTCTGTGAGCGACATCGTTTCCCTTCGCTTCGGTTCCGGTGGCTTTGCCGCCGTTCCCCGGAAGGGAATGGAATCGGTAATTGATCCGTCAGTAATTGATTTTTGGGTATTTGATTTCTCTATATTTATTTGCGTTGGATTTTCCGTTGACGGTTTTCCCGTTGCCGGATTATCCGTTGTCGGAAAACCCGACAACGGTTTTTCCAACAACGGTTGGGCGGGCGGTTCCTCTGTTACCGGACGCTCATAAATCACATACTCGTTGGCGCTGAACTTGCCGCCCGCGTCGGTGGTCTGGCGGCGCTTGATGTACCCCGCCTTTTCCAGCTCATTAACTGCGGAGCGGATCGCGTCCTTGCTTTCCCGGTTGATAACAGCCAGGCCGGAAAGGGTGTAGTCCCAATCCTCCGGCAGTGAGAGCATTTGGGACAGTAGGCCCTTTGCTTTCAGGCTCAGGCTCTTGTCCCGCAGATGATAGTTGCTCATAACGGTGTATCCCTGTGTGCGTTCTACGCGAAAAACGGCCATTTTCTGCACTCCTTTCGTTTCCCAGGGCATGAAAAAAGCCACAATCCCGTAAAAAGAATTGCGGCGTTCATTTGCTGGCTGACTTCTGCCTGTACCGGTGAAAAAACGGCGGCATGGGCGGTTTGTCAAACAGGCTCTCTAACTGCGGAAACGTCAGGGTTTGAAAAATCCGGTCAATCTCAATGGTTTCCATGTTTCGCTGGGAGCGGCAGTCCTCCCGGATGGCTTCTCTGATTTCCTTAACGGTACACATATTCATTCCTTCCTCTCAATTTGTCGGGTTTACGGGTGGCGTTTCTTTTTGGGCTTGAAGTCCAGGATATGCC
The DNA here is from genome assembly GCF_003885045.1 of Schaedlerella arabinosiphila. Taxonomy (GTDB): domain Bacteria; phylum Bacillota; class Clostridia; order Lachnospirales; family Lachnospiraceae; genus Schaedlerella; species Schaedlerella arabinosiphila. The sequence continues at coordinate 3,393,099 of NZ_RHJS01000002.1, forward strand.
CCTCAATGACGCGGGCATACCGTTTGATTTTGATGTCCCGGCGTTTCTGGCTGGCGAGAACGGCCTGGTAGCCGTCCTCGTCCAGAAACAGGCGCGTTTCATCGCCGGGTGCGCCGTAGGCGGTGCGGGGCCGCAGGACGGAAAACTCCACCATCCAGCGGGTCTTATCCTGAAACCGTTCCACAGCCAGTATGTTGTGGCCCTTTAACTCCCTGGCAACGTGATCTCTCATAGGCGCTCCTTTCAGCGTTCCTGATCTCTCTGACGCTTTTTCTGCCACTGTTCCAGCAGTTTGATGATGGTTTCCTGCATCCGGGCAGGGGTGTAGCTTTTGGGAAAATACTTCCGCAGGGTGTCGGAGGTAAACGTCACCTTGTCCAGATCGCTTTTCTTTTCCTCGCCCATAATCGCCCGCATTACGTCTATGGATAAACGACCCTCCTGACTGAATTTTTTGAGCCGCTGGGCTTGGGAAAGGGAGGGGGTGGCCTGTTCGCTGTCCATCGCGTCCAAAAGCTGGGTCTGTTCTTCTTTTTTGAGAAAGGAAAGCTCATAGGCCGGGTTCAGGGCAATTTTCTTTTCGTCCACCATGTTCAGCAGTTCGGGGATTAACTCGGTCAGGCGGATGTAGCGGAAAATCTGGTTTTTACTCTGACCGACCTGTTCCGCCAGAACCTCGCTGGACTTCTTCCCAAAATCGTTCCCAACTTGGGAACAATTTTCTTTGGAGGGCCGACCTGCTTGCCGTTTCATAGCTTCTAATTTCATCTTGTAGGCAAAGGCCCTTTCGCTGGGGAGCAGGCTTTCCCGTTGTAAATTGCTGTCAACCATGATAATCGTGGCGGCGTCATCGTCCAAATCCCGGACAATCACCGGCATGGTTTCTTTCTCTGCCAGTTCACTGGCCCGATGCCGCCTGTGTCCGGCTACCAGCTCATAGCCGCCGCTGGGGTCAGGACGGGCGATAGCAGGAACAAGAACGCCGTACTGCCGGATGCTGTCCGCTGTTTCCATCATGGCATCATCATCTTTGACCTTGAAGGGGTGTCCCTTGAACGGGTGCAGCTCGCTCAAAGAGATTTCTACCACCTTTTCCCGCCCCGCGTCGGCGCGGCTTTCCTCGGTGGTAAACAGATCATCGACCGATGCCAGCTCTACTTTTTTCGCGCTGCTTTTCAAGTTTCAACACCTCCTTAGTCAGATTTGCGTAACCCTCCGCTACTTTGCCGCCTGGGTCATGGGCGAAAATGCTCTTGCCCTCTGCGCTGATTTCCTTTGCCCGGACAGAATGGGGAATCTCGGTTCCGAACACCTTGATTTTACTGCCGTAGGTTTCCCGCAGCAGGGCGGCAATCTCTTTGGCGAAGTTAGTGCGGTTGTCCACCATTGTCAGCAGAATACCGTCTATTTGCAGTTTCGGGTTGATCTGCCGCTTGACTTTGGCTACCGTAGAGAGCAGCTGTTCCAGCCCTTTGGCGGGCAGGTACTCCGCCTGGACGGGGATTATGATCCGGTTGGCGGCGGCCAGGGCGTTGACGGTGAGCATACCCAGGGAGGGCTGGCAGTCTATGAGGATATGGGAATACTGCCCCTTTACACTGTCCAGATATTGCCGCAGAATCGTTTCCCGGCTCATAGCGTTTACCAGCGACACCTCCATGCCGGACAGCTGAATATCCGCTGGCATCAGGTCCACGCCCTCCGGGTGGCGCAGAATCCCCTCGCCGGGGCGAACCGGCTGATCGGTCAGGATACGGCCCATTGCGTCAGAGAGGGTAAAGGGCAGCTTATCCGGCTGGGGATTGCCCAGGCTGATGGTCAGGCTCCCTTGCGGGTCCCCGTCAATGAGAAGCACTTTCTTTCCGGCCTGCGCCAGTCCAATCCCTAAGTTGGCACAGGTTGTGGTTTTGCCCACACCTCCCTTTTGGTTGGCGATGGCGATGATTTGCGTGTTCAAGATAATCACCTCGTTTCTTGGTATGAAAAAAGGGAGAATGTGACCGGAATCAACATTCTCCCTTAGAAACGATATGTGATTGTGCAATAATCTGTCTTTTGTGAGGTTAGCTTTTGAGAGCCATCTCGCCGCAAACCCGCATGAATACTGGATTTTGCCTGTTTGCTTTCCCTTTCCCCAATAACCTGTGTTCAACGATTTTTACGCCAAAGACACAAGCAAAAAGGTACGGGCAATCAAACGGGCGCAGGGGCAGGCGGGGGAACATCTGACAAAGCCGCCCTACGGCTACATTGTAAGCCCTACGGACAAAAGGCAATGGATTGTAGACGAGGAAGCCGCCGCTGTGGTGAAACGGATTTTTGATTTATGTATCGGTGGGAAAGGTCCCATGCAGATAGCAAAAATCCTCAAGGAAGATAAAGTACCGACTGCCAAAGCCTACTATGCCGAGAAAAAGGGGAAAGCACTTCCCGAAAATCCTTACAACTGGAAAGACAGCACGATTGTCGGCATTTTGGAACGTATGGACTATTGCGGACATACCGTAAATTTCAAAAGCTATTCCAAATCCCACAAATTGAAAAAGCGGATTCCAACCACAAAGGAACAGCAGGCTATCTTTTTCAATACCCATGAAGCGATTGTGGAGGACGCTGTTTTTGAACGGGTGCAGGAACTAAGGGCGAACAAACGCCGCCCCACAAAGGCAGAGCGGCAAGGTTTATTCTCCGGCTTGGTATACTGTGCAGACTGTGGGAGTAAATTACATTTTGCCACTTGCAGAAGTTTTAACGGTTCACAAGACCATTACCGCTGTGCAAAGTACAAGAGCAATACTGGAAGCTGTACGGCTCACTTTATCCGCGAGGAAGTGTTGAAGCAGATAGTATGGAGCAGGATATTTGACGTGACCGCCCTTTTCTTTGATGACATCATGGCTTTCCATGAAATGATGTACGCACAACGCTCTGCCGAAACGGAAAAGGAAATGAAGCGCAGGAAACGGGAAGTCGGACAGGCAAAAAAACGGATTGTAGAACTTGACCGTACCTTCAAGCGGATTTATGAGGATGACATAAGCGGCGCAATCAGCCACGACAGGTTTTTGAAGCTGTCCGCAGAGTATGAAGCGGAACAGCGAGAACTGGAAGAAAAGGTCAAGGCAGACCAGCAGGAAGTCGATACCTACGAACAGAACAAGAGCGACTTTGACAGCTTCGCCGCAATTATCCGCAAGTATGTGGGGATAAAGGAACTCACTCCCGCAATTGTCAATGAATTTATCAAGAAAATCATAGTCCATGCGCCGGAAAAGGTAGACGGAAAACGGGTACAGAAAGTGGATATTGTTTTCAACTTTGTAGGTGAACTCAATTTCCTTTCTGCCAGTCAACCGAAACAGCAAGGCGCATAAAAACTCGGAAAGACGGTACAGCCCTCGTAATCGGGGCTATACCGCCTAATCTGATATTACTTTCTTATCACCGCAAACCTTGACGTATACGGACTTTTCTTAAGCTCCCCGAGTTGGGCTCGAACCAACACCCCCTCGGTTAACAGCCGAGTGCTCTACCAACGGATGCGTTCGCACACCGAAGAAATATGAATTTTTATGCCCCTTTTTCTACGCGGCTTCTCGGCAGATTAACACGTCTGAATTTTAGAGCCCTCTCTGGGGTTGTCTCTGGACAATCTTCATCAAAAACAACTGGTCTCTTTCTTGCCTCCGCAAGAGCAGCCTTTTCATCCTCCGAAAAAGCAAGAGATTCCATCATTTCTTTCGTCATTCCATTAGTATTTACCATAATACAGCCCCCTTTCAAAATTTGTTGCAAATCTGGCAGATATTAATCTTGTAACACCTGTTTTCCTTCTATATCAATGCCTTGATACTCTAGCATTTTTCCCGCTTTCACTTATTTGATTATTCATATTATAATCTATTCTCCGACTATCTTCAATTGATTAATACAAAAAAGAAACCCTGCATAAACTCAATACAAGGTTTCATTACATGAAAAGCCGAACCTTTATTTTGGCTTCTCTACATCCCGTAGATATTTTTTCCTTCTTTTAATTTTCTTTGTTGTCATTCCTAAGCAAGCATAATCCTAAACTACAATTTTTCCATTTTGCGCAAAAAGCCACTACTAAACGCCTAATGATATGTTTCAATAAATGTAACTCTTTCATTGAGCCATTGAGTATTATCTTTTTCGGTTAACAGTACATTGCTTTCTCGAATCCTACTCTTCTATCTTGAGTATAACAAAAGCCCGCAAACGCTGACGTATACGGACTTTTCTCAAACTCCCCGAGTTGGGCTCGAACCAACAACCCCTCGGTTAACAGCCGAGTGCTCTACCATTGAGCTATCGAGGAATACACTATTTAATTAGCACACCTTCAAAACTACACACGAAGAAAGAAATGATCATTTATCCTATCCTTACTGCTCTTACAAGCATCAACCACCTCTTGGTTATGCCCTCGACCTATTAGTGACGGTCAGCTACATACATTACTGCACTTCCACCTCCGCCCTATCTACCTCGTCGTCTTCAAGGGGTCTTACTGAATTAACTTCATGGGATATCTCATCTTGAGGGGGGCTTCACGCTTAGATGCCTTCAGCGTTTATCCCCGCCCGGCTTGGCTACTCTGCCATGCTCCTGGTGGAACAACAGATTCACCAGCGGCCGGTCCATCCCGGTCCTCTCGTACTAAGGACAGCTCCTCTCAAATATCCTACGCCCGCGCCGGATAGGGACCGAACTGTCTCACGACGTTCTGAACCCAGCTCGCGTACCGCTTTAATGGGCGAACAGCCCAACCCTTGGGACCTACTCCAGCCCCAGGATGCGATGAGCCGACATCGAGGTGCCAAACCACTCCGTCGATGTGAACTCTTGGGAGTGATAAGCCTGTTATCCCCAGGGTAGCTTTTATCCGTTGAGCGATGGCAATCCCACTTTATACCACCGGATCACTAAGTCCTACTTTCGTACCTGCTCCACCCGTCGGTGTCGCAGTCAAGCTCCCTTATGCCTTTGCGCTCTTCGAATGGTTTCCGACCATTCTGAGGGAACCTTTGAGCGCCTCCGATACCCTTTCGGAGGCGACCGCCCCAGTCAAACTCCCCACCTGACATTGTCCCACGGCCGGATCACGGCCGCTGGTTAGAAACCCAGCACTACAAGGGTGGTATCCCAACGTCGGCTCCATGGCAACTGGCGTCGCCACTTCTTTGCCTCCCACCTATCCTGTACATGCAATACCGAGTCCCAGTGTCAAGCTGGAGTAAAGCTCCATGGGGTCTTTCCGTCCTGGCGCGGGTAACCAGCATCTTCACTGGTATTTCAATTTCACCGGGTGCATTGTTGAGACAGTGCCCAAATCATTACGCCTTTCGTGCGGGTCGGAACTTACCCGACAAGGAATTTCGCTACCTTAGGACCGTTATAGTTACGGCCGCCGTTTACTGGGGCTTAAGTTCAAAGCTTCGCTTGCGCTAACCTCTCCCCTTAACCTTCCAGCACCGGGCAGGCGTCAGCCCATATACCTCACCTTTCGGTTTCGCATAGACCTGTGTTTTTGCTAAACAGTTGCTTGGGCCAATTCTCTGCGGCCACATCTCTATGGCACTCCTTCTCCCGAAGTTACGGAGTCATTTTGCCGAGTTCCTTAACAATGCTTCTCCCGTCGGCCTTAGGATCCTCTCCTCATCCACCTGTGTCGGTTTACGGTACGGGTACCATATGAACAATAGCGGCTTTTCTCGGCAGCTCGGCCACACGCTTCCCTACTTTAATTCGGTCCGTATCACGCTCTCCCATTATACACCGGATTTGCCTGATGTACTGGTACTTCGCTTACACCGGTCTTTCCAATCCCGGCTCGTGCTCTCCTCTCTGCGTCCCCACAGTTCTGTCATATGGCAGTACAGGAATTTCAACCTGTTGTCCATCGGCTACGTCTCCCGACCTCGCCTTAGGCCCCGACTTACCCAGGGCAGATCAGCTTTACCCTGGAAACCTTAGATATTCGGCCGGAAGGATTCCCACCTTCCTCTCGCTACTCATTCCGGCATTCTCTCTTCGGTACAGTCCACAGCTCCTTTCGGTACTGCTTCTTCCCGTACCCAATGCTCCTCTACCAGCCATCATTCGATGGTTCCTAGGCTTCGGCAGTGTGTTTCAGCCCCGGACATTTTCGGCGCAGGACCTCTCGACTAGTGAGCTATTACGCACTCTTTTAATGTATGGCTGCTTCTGAGCCAACATCCTAGTTGTCTTTGAAATCCCACATCCTTTTCCACTTAACACACATTTTGGGGCCTTAGCCGCAGGTCTGGGCTCTTTCCCTCTCGACTGTCCAACTTATCTCGTACAGTCTGACTCCCATACACCATCTACGCGGCATTCGGAGTTTGATATCCCTTGGTAAGCTTTGACGCCCCCTTAGGAATTCAGTGCTCTACCTCCGCAAGACTTGTATGAGGCTAGCCCTAAAGCTATTTCGAGGAGAACCAGCTATCTCCGGGTTCGATTGGAATTTCTCCCCTATCCACACCTCATCCCCACCCTTTTCAACGGATGTGGGTTCGGCCCTCCATTGCCTTTTACGGCAACTTCAGCCTGGACATGGATAGATCACCCGGTTTCGGGTCTGCTCCGACTGACTCCGGCCCTATTAAGACTCGGTTTCCCTTCGGCTCCGGACCTTTAGTCCTTAACCTTGCCAGCCAGCGCAACTCGCCGGACCGTTCTACAAAAAGTACGCGGTTCCACATCTATCGTGGTTCCACAGCTTGTAAACGTATGGTTTCAGGTTCTCTTTCACTCCCCTCCCGGGGTCCTTTTCACCTTTCCTTCACAGTACTATGCGCTATCGGTCACTAAGTAGTATTTAGCCTTACGGGGTGGTCCCCGCACGTTCCCAC
>NZ_RHJS01000002.1:3402500-6346997 GCF_003885045.1 Schaedlerella arabinosiphila
ATCTTACACCACCTCAGTTTTTACCTCTGTACCATGCGGTACTGGGGTCTTATGCGGTATTAGCAATCATTTCTAATTGTTATCCCCCTGTGTAAGGCAGGTTGCCCACGCGTTACTCACCCGTCCGCCGCTAAGTCACCCTCTCTTCCCTCCGAAGAGTTCTAAAAAAGTGCTTCGCTCGACTTGCATGTGTTAAGCACGCCGCCAGCGTTCATCCTGAGCCAGGATCAAACTCTCGTTATAAGTTCTTTCCGTCAGGATCAACCTTTCTGGCTAATCCATCCTTTTTTACTGTCTCCCGCTTCCTCATGAAGCGGAGGTGCATCCTTCGATTTCTCTCTTGATGCTCGTTCTTTGAATTTCTCTCTTTAAGAAATTTTCAAGGATCGTTGTCTATTGTTTAATTATCAAGGTTCGTTGTTTGTTCTCTGCTTAGCAGCAGCTTTGCTATTATATCACACTCGCTATCCGCTTGTCAAGAACTTTTTTCATTTTTTTCGAAGTTTTTTTGAACTTCTTTTTTGTTTGCTTTCTCTCACGAGTCAGCTTACATATATTACCATATTCCTTTTTGCTTGTCAAGAGTGTTTTTTCATTTTTTTACATTTTTTTCAAACTCTCTTGTCTTGCATGTCTTACGCCTTATTTATCACAAGAATCACTTTCTTTTGACTTGTAAGGCGAACGGAGAAGGAGGGATTTGAACCCTCGCGCCGCTATCAACGACCTACTCCCTTTCCAGGGGAGCCCCTTCGGCCAGCTTGGGTACTTCTCCAAAATGTCCGCTATTTAATATACACGATTACCGACTGCTTGTCCAGTACTTTTTTCAATTTTTTTCATTTTTTTACCCTGCTGCTGCAAAATCTGACATGCAGGCTTTTTAATGAAAACGGACATAGAAACTGCCGCATGAACACACACAGCAGTCTGAGCGGAGAGGGTGGGATTCGAACCCACGCGCCCTTGCGGACAAACGGTTTTCAAGACCGCCTCGTTATGACCACTTCGATACCTCTCCATATGTCGTTATATCCCGCTCACGGTTGAGCAATATGTATTCTAACACAGAAGTCTTTTACCGTCAACCATTATTTTCATTTTTTTTCATCTTGACAATATCGAGTATCGATAATATACTGAAGTTATAAACATCGATACTCGATATTACATTCAAGCAGGAGCATCTTTATTGCATCCTGTGGAAATGTAAAGTACAGGGTAGTGTAAAGTATTATATAAAAAAATGATACGGGTATTGCCCGCATTTAAAATCTGCTTCGCAGATGGCGGACAAGCAGGCAAGCAATTTGCTTCGCAAATTGGTTATAAAGGAGGGATTATAATATGAAGAAACGAAAAGTCGGCATCGGTTTTAACTACAGAAACTGCGATGCATTCGCCCGGTATCTGCATGAGCAGTCGCTGCGCGGGCAGCATTTTAAGGAATTTAGGCTGGGGCTGGTATTTGAGATCGGGGAGCCTGACGATATCTATTATGCGGTGGAGGTATTTCCGAAGGGGAGCGAGATGGATACCCGGCCGGAGAAAAGTACGGAAGAATATGCCGAATACTGCGAAGCGGCCGGATGGAGACTGATCGACAGCCGCCGGAAGTTCTGTGTCTTTCGCCGGACAAAGGAGGACGCGGTTCCGATCGTGGAGCCTAAAGAACGGTTTGCAAATATCCGGAAGGCAGAATGGCTTCTCTGGCTGAACAGAGCAGTTCCCTTCTTTCTACTGACCTTTCTATACGGAGCACAACTGCTGACCGGAAACTTTGGCAAATTGATTTTCAGTAACGCGATGCTTCATATCCTTCTGTTTATGATGCTCTTCTTTATAGAATATCTATTGGACGGAATCTTCCTTCTGTACTGGTCGGTCACCAGAGGAAGGATGCTCAGAGCCGGCTATGTTCCGATATACGGCGGCGGAAAACACCGGGCTTTTATTGCTGCCCTGCCGTTTATATTATTCCTGGTTTCGGCGGCATTTCTTGCACTTTCCCGGGACGGCTCCTTCCTGCCCTATGTTCTGCCGTCGGCAGCCGCAACGGTGTTTGTTTTGCTCACTGTCCTATGGATCGCATACCGCAGGCCCTCCCGGAGTGATAATCTGACCTTTCAGATTCTGGCGGGACTGGGTTTTACCTTCCTCGCCTGCTTCGGTACCATCGTCATTGTATTGAGTATTGGAATCGATTCCCGTGACGAAGCCCGTTTCAAAAATGCGGAGGACTTTCCTCTGATCCAGGAAGACTACCGGCAGATGGACGGAGAGATCACCTGGACACTCGGAGAATATATGGAAAGCATACTGGGAAGCGCCGGACATTTTTTCGTAACCTATAGTATAGAAGAATCCGGGGAGCCGCACGCATCTGGTGAATCCAGTTCGGATAATCTCTGGTACACAATCTATCAGAGCCCCCATCCCTGGATCCTGGATAAACTGTGGGAGGAGGAAATACCGGAATCGGCGGGGCATCCCGAGGACCGCTCCAAAGCCTGGGACGCCCTATCCGCAGTAAGCCGGACACTGGAAAACGGTGTCTGCATAGAAATGGTACGCTATCCGGACAGACTGTTTGTGATCAATTCCGAGGGCAGGCTGAACGACCGCCAGATCCGTATAATCCGTGAAAAGCTGATGCATGAAACCTGACGTTCACTTTGTCCTGCTGTCTTTTACATGACGCTGCAGGACGCAGACGAAACCTTTTAGCTTTTCTGCATACGACAATATTCAGAGAATGGGGAAAAATCATGGCAAGAGAAGCATTTCAGACATTAACAGAGCCTATGTATTATATTCTTCTGGCATTGACCGAGGAATGCTGCGGCGTAGATATTATGAATAAAGTAGAAAAAATGTCCCGGGGCAGAATCCGGGTCGGCCCGGGCACCCTGTATGCCATGCTGGCCCGGTTTGAAAAAAATCAGTTCATCCGCCTGACCGCCGAGGACGGACGACGCAAATCTTATGTGATCACTGATACAGGCATTGAAATGCTGACCAAGGAATATGCGCGACTTCGAACTATGGTGGAGGACGGCGAACCTTTTATGAATGCACCTTCCAAAGAGAAGGAACCCGAATAAACCCGGGGTCGGAAAATGGATAGGGCCGTCGGGAAACAAGGTTTGCAATTTCCCGGCAGCCCCGCAGGTCTCGCGCCCGAATCTTATTGTTTTATAAAAAGGAACGGATACAATACAGCGCGTATATACCCAGCAGGATCATCCCCTGTACGCGCGAAGATTTTTTTCGGATCAGAATCGGCACCAGCAGAACAGCCATGACGGCAGTAGAAAGGGGCATGTCCACCAGAATCGTCTTGCGTTCCAGCGGGATTCCCTGTACTGCGGCCGGAATGCCGATCACCAGCAGGAGATTCAGGATATTCGCGCCGATTACATTTCCAAGGCCCACATTGCCGTAGCCCTTGATCAGCGATGCCAGGGAGGTCACCAGCTCCGGCAGGGAGGTTCCCAGCGCAATAAATGTAACCGCAATGACACGCTCCGGCACTCCCAGCGCCTGGGCGATGCGGATTCCGTTATCTACCAGCAGATTTGCCCCGGCGTAGAGCAGCACGGCGCAGACGGCAAGGATCAGAAGCTGCTTTGGAACGGACACCTCTTCTGCGCCTTCTTCCTCCCCGCGCTCTTCACTGGAAGAAAGCCGGACGCTCAGGCAGGCATACACGACAAATCCGATCAGCAGCAGAATGCCGAAGGGACGGCCGTAAGCGCCTTTTTGTCCGCCGTAAATCTCCATTATACCGATCACGAGAAAGAAAAAGAGGCTTCTCCATGCAAGAGCGTCCGCTCCCACCTGCCCTGCAGGACGGATGGTCTGGCTCAGTCCGGCGATCAGCGCGGTATTGCAGATCACGGAACCGAATGCATTTCCCGCCGCAATGGCTGCGGAACCGCCAAATGACGCGGTTGTGGACACCAGGATCTCCGGCAGCGTGGTGCCCAGGCTTACAATGGTGGCCCCTACCACGATCTGAGGAATCGCCATCTTTCTCGCAATGGCCACCGCTGCGTCTACCAGGCGGTCACCCGCAATGCAGATCAAAGCCAGACCTGCCACGAATAATACTACTGTAGAAATCATCTCATTCCCCCCTGCCTCAGCTTATTTTACGATTCCTACCAGGTCGCGGATATGCTCTGCCCGGTGCTGCCTCATATACGCTTCGATTCCCTCCGCCACCTGAACGGCTGCCATGGGATTGTAAAAGCTGGCTGTCCCGACAGACACCGCCGATGCTCCCGCCAGGATAAACTCCAGCGCGTCCTCCGCGCAGGTGATTCCGCCCATCCCGATGATGGGAACTTTTACGGCATTGGCCGCTTCATATACCATGCGCACCGCAATGGGACGGATGGCAGGGCCTGACACGCCTCCGGTCTTATTTGCCACCGCAAATGTCTGCCTGTGAATGTCGATCTTCATCCCGGTCAGAGTGTTGATCAGAGAGATCACATCTGCCCCTCCGGCTTCCACGGCTTTTGCCATCTCCGCAATGCTTGTCACATTGGGGCTCAGTTTCATGATGACCGGCTGTTTCGCATGTTTCTTCACTTCTCTCGTAATATGCTCCGCAGACCTTGGATCCTGGCCGAAGGCAATGCCGCCCTCTTTGACATTTGGGCAGGAAATGTTGATCTCCAGCAGGTCCGCCGGCTCATCTGCCAGGCGTTCCACCACCTCCAGATAATCCTCGGTGGTCTTTCCGCAGACATTGACAATGATCTTTGTGTCATATTTTTTCAAAAAAGGAATGTCCCGCCTGCAAAACACATCAATCCCCGGATTCTGCAGACCGATGGCGTTCATCATCCCGCCGTAAGTCTCCGCAATGCGGGGGACGGGATTGCCGGGCCAGGGTACGTTTGCCACGCCCTTTGTGACAACGGCCCCCAGGCGGTTCAAATCCACAAACTCACTGTATTCCTCCCCGGAGCCAAAGGTGCCCGAAGCGGTCATGACCGGATTTTTCAGTTTTACTCCGGCCAGGTCAACGGTTGTATCGCATACCGCGCTGTTCTTCATATCTCCACCTCCGTGCTTAAGAATACCGGCCCGTCCTTGCAGACCCGTTTATTATGTACCTGGCTGTGCGCGTCAATCTCCGGCGTCCGGCAGACGCAGGCAAGGCATGCCCCGACTCCGCAGGCCATCCGCTCCTCCATAGATACATAGCATGGAATGTGTTTTTCTTCCGCATAGCTTTTCACGGCACGCAGCATGGGCGCCGGCCCGCAAGCGTAAATCACCTCCGGTGACAGACCCTTCTGCGCAATGGCATCCATGACATTTCCCGGAGTACCGGCGCTGCCGTCCTCTGTCGCAATATACAGTGTCCCGTTCTTTTCAAATTCTTCTGTCAGAAACAGCTCGTCCCGGTAACCCATCACAAGCTGTTTCTCGGCATACAGCTGCTTTGACAGTTCCAGCATGGGAGGCACGCCGATTCCGCCGCCGATCAGGCAGACCTTTTTGCCGGTCCCGGGCTCCATCGGAAATCCATTTCCCAAAGGTCCAAGGATCTGGATAGATTCCCCCGGCCGCAGACGGGAAAACTGCTCCGTCCCCGTCCCTTTTCCGGTCACTCGATACACCACCCGAAGCCTTTTTTTCTCCCTGTCGATCTCGCACAGGCTGATGGGCCTGGGCAGAAGCTTGCTTTGATCCTCCGTATACATAGAGATAAACTGCCCCGGCACCGCAAAATCGCTGATCTCCTCCGTCTGAATCCACATGCTGTAAATATTCTCCGCGATCTGCTCCTGAGATACGACCGCCGCCTTTTCCTTTCGCTTACAAGACATGGTTTTTCTCCTTTTTCTGATCTGAAAATCCCGGATATATACCCAAGGGCATCCCATCATGGCCATTCGGCCGTTTCATAAGGGTATCGTTCCCGGACAGCATGTCACTGGCCGCCCGGGCGTTTCCGGTGTTTCTTTCGTTCCTCCGCGTTGTTACTTCTGATCCAGAGCGCTTCGGATGTCATTCCGCATGGCCTCCACCGCCGCGCGGGATGCCTCGCCGAAATGTTCCGCGCCGAACCGGGCGTATGCCTCCTGCTTGTATGCAGCAATGATCCCCCGGGATGAATTGACGATGGCGCCCAGACCGTCCTCATTAAAGAAATGCGCCAGATCCTTGCCCTGGCCGCCCTGGGCTCCGTAGCCCGGCACCAGGATGTACGCCTTCGGCATCACCTTGCGCATCACCTTGCCGATCTCCGGATAGGTCGCGCCCACTACCGCGCCCACATAGCTGTAGTCCTCGCCCATGCACTGCGCGCCCCACTCGGCTACCTTTTCTCCCACATACTCATACAGCGGCCGCTCCAGTATCAGCCGATCCTGAAATTCCCCACTGGACGGGTTGGAGGTCTTTACAAGGACAAAGATCCCCTTCTTTTCCTCCTGGCAGACCTTGATGAAGGGATTGACCCCGTCGGAGCCCAGATAGGGATTGACCGTGGCAAAATCTTCGTCAAAGGGGACGTATTCTTTGCTTCCCACCCGGATTTTGCCCAGATGCCCGATGGCGTACGCCGCAGAGGTGGAACCGATGTCCCCCCGCTTGATATCGCCGATGACCACCAGATCCTTTGACTTGCAGTAGTCTACGGTTTTCTTGAACGCAGCAAGGCCGGGCACGCCGAACTGCTCGTACATGGCAATCTGGGGCTTCACCGCCGGAACCAGGTCGCATACATGATCCACGATCTCTTTATTGAACTGCCAGATGGCCTCTGCCGCGCCCTCCAGCGTCTCTCCAAATTCCGCAAATGCCTTCTGCTGCACGTGGTCCGGCACATATGCCAGCATGGGATCCAGCCCCACTACGATCGGCGCCCCTGTTTTTCTGATCTTTTCTACCAGTTTGTTGATCATTGTTCTTTTCCTCCATAATCATTGATGTATATTAAATGTGCAAATTTTTTCCCATCTCTTCTTTAAATTCTCTCCCTTTAAAGAGCACCAGCCCGGCGACAAACAGCAGACAGGAAACCGCCCCTAAGAGGCTGGGCAGCCTCCATGTGACCGTGCCGGTGAGAACCAGGATCAAAGGGAGCAAAAAGCCGTACACTGCTGCCATGACAAGATAAATCATGCATTCCCGGAGAGGATACTTCTGTATATAGGAAATGACCATCATGGAGCACAGCACTCCGATGCTGAGCCCGGGCAGCACAAAATCCACCGACCAGCCGTGCCATCCCGTCAATAAATCCCAGACGATGCAACCCACTGTCACCAGCACAAGCTGCCACATGGTATTTTTGAGCAGGTTGTGCCGTTTGAAAAATCCTATGGTGGACGCGATCCACATGCTGGCGATCCCCCCTGCCGTAAACAATGTCCACGGCACCTTCGGACGGTGGTTCCAGTGGAGGGAGAACATCAAAAGAACCGCCGCCAGACACAGCAGGCAAAATCCCTTATAGACCTTCATCTCCAGCTCTCCCGGCACATCCGGCTCGGGAAAATCCGGCTCTACAATTTCGGAATGAATGCCCTGCTCCCGGAGTATCCGGTAAAAATTGCGCTGGATATTTTCCGTTTCAAACCTGGATGTGAATCCCAGGGACAGCTTGTCCCCGAAGGAGCAGATGCACAGCTCCAGCTTGGGGGTGCTGGTATAGATGCCGAAGCGGTCGATGTAGCCTGCATAGGCATCCGGCATGGACACGGCGCTCATATTGGAAAATACAGCCGTTACATTTTTTTCCGCGATCTTTGCCCCGGCCTGGATGCAGAGATTCTTCAGCTCCAAAGGCGCCAGGCGCAGGATCGGGTTCATCTCCAGGGCAAGCAGCTCGCTCATGTGGGTCTCCATCTTCTCCTTCGTCAGCTCCTGCTGAAACTGCTGCCGAACCTGATCCAGCACCGCTTCAAAGGAGCCGTCCCAGTTCCGGAAATCATACCCCGGCTCGATCCAGCCGAAAAAGTTGAGCATGGAATCGGAGGGGAAAAATTTCCGCAGGTTCACCGGGACCATCAGCACCACCGGCCACTTCTCCTGCTGCCGCGTCATTTCTTCATGGATGGCGCAGAGCAGCGCCGCAGTCAAAAATACGGTCATAGACACCCCCTGCCTGCGGGAATGCTCCAGCACTTCCTTGACAGAGAGAACCCGCTCGTGCACCCGGAGCCGGCCGTTTTCCTTCTGCGTTTTTTTCAACTGGTAGGCACGGCCTTTGCGCTTCTTCGGCCTGCGCGCCTCCTCGGAATAATATTTGACAAAGCTGTCATTCTCCTGATCCTGGACGGTCATATCCTCCGGGTGCAGGGATACGTCCTCCAGACCCTCGTCCCTGTGCGCCAGGTACAGGTAATCCTTTACCAGCTCTTTGAGAAACTCGGTTGCGCCTGTGCCGTCTGTCAGGACATGGAACACTTCAAAATTGATTCTCTTCTTATAATAAGTCACCTCGAACAGCAGGGACTTTTTGTCCCGCACATAGATCCGGCTGCAGGGTTCTTTGTATTCTTCTCTCACGACCGGGCGGAGGTTGCTTTTTTCCAGGTAATGCCAGAACAGCCCCTTGCGGAGCACCGACCGAAACAGTGGATAGGTGTCCAGGGCACGTTCCAGCGCCGCTTCCAGCAGACTGGGACGCACATCCTCCTTCAGTTCACAGTAAAATCGGAATACCCGGGTATTCTGCTTATTGCTTGCCGCCGAAAAGAGCTTTGCCGCGTTGTCCAGACGCCGCCAGTGTCCCCACTTCTGCTTCACGGTCATTCCCTCCTAAAAACTCGTTTATATATCGGAAGCTCTCCCGCACATGCAGGTGCTTGATCCCCAGAGCGAAAAATCCATGCAGCGCGCCTTCGATCCGCTTCACCTGCACATGGTTTCCCGCTTCTGAAAGCCTTTTTCCGTAGGCTTCCCCTTCGTCCCGAAGGGGGTCATATTCCGCCGTCAGAATCAGCGTGTCCGGCTGGTCATGCAGATCCTCCGCCAGGTAGGGCGCTAAGTAGGGATTCTGCCTGTCTTCCTCGCTTCCGGCATAGAGATCCAGATAATCCCGCATCTTCCCCGCGGTCAAGAGATAATCTGTTCCGTTCTCCCGAACCGATGGAAAGGGGGAGTGCTCTGAATAATCGTTGTAGGTGGCCGGATAGACCAGAATCTGCCGTCTGGGCAGAAATTCTCCCCGGTCTCTTGCCATCAGCGACAATGCCGCCGCCAGATTGCCGCCTGCGCTGTCCCCGATCAGGGTGATATCCTCCGGCTCCACATTCAGGAGGAACTGCCGGGAAAATATCGCTTTTGCAGCCGCGTAGCAATCTTCCAGACCGGCCGGGAACTTGTGCTCCGGCGCCAGACGGTATTCCACCGACACTACGAAGTGATTGGTGGCATTGGCCATACGGGCGCAGATCCGCTCATAGTTGTCAATGCTCTCCGTCACCCAGCCGCCGCTGTGCAGAAAAAGCAGGATCTTTTCAGGATCGGACTGATTTTTCTCATATGCACGTTCGTTGGGGAAGAAAATCCGCACCGGAACCTGGTGGGAACCGTTGTAGATCTTCTGGTCAATGGTCCGGTAGAATATCTTCATAGGATCCAGTTTTTTCAAATCTGCCAGATGGCGGGAGGCTTCCACCTCGATCCCGTCAAAGGACAGCGCTTTTAATATTTTTTTTGCCGCGTTATTGATCACGTTATATAAGTCCCTCCATACGGTTTGTACTATACGCATACTCCGCCTGAAAATCAAGGCGGTGCGCAGGAAATTTTTTAATTACTGAAACGGCAGTACGTCAAAGTCCTCGTCTTCAGAATCTTCGTCTTCAAAGTCTTCATCGTCAAAGTCTTCGTCAAAAAAATCGCCGAACCCGTCGCCAAACGGCAGTTCTTCAAATTCTTCCATCAATTCCCGCTCTATTTCATCATCGTACTTTTCCAGTGTTTTTTTCATCTGCTCCGCGGTCTTTTCATCTCCCTTTGCCTCGTACAGGCGCACCGCGGCCCTGTAGACAAGTTCGGTATCGTCCGTGCATTTGTCCCCTTTGGAAACGTATTTTTCTACGATCTGCTCTGCTCCCGCGTAGTCTTCCGCGTTGATCCTGGCGTAGATCAGGGCAGCGGCCGAAAGCTGTGATTCCGGTTCGTCCTGATACCATTTTTCGCAGAGCGCGACAGCCTCGTCCAATCTGCCCATGGCGGACAGGGCGGATGATTTTTCAAACATAAAATCCGCCGGAGACTGCTCCTTCCAGGCAAACAGCCCGATGATTGTATCACATACCTGGCAGCGCTTTTCATGGAGACCGCCGGCTCCGAGTTCATCCAGATAATCCAGCAGCCAGTCTTCCACACCGTATTCAAAATCTGTTGTCTCGTCTACCTGGTAAAATTCTTTTCCGAAATCAGGGTTCTTATCCCGCTCCCCCTTGATGGCGCCCACCAGAGTATCGAATGCCTGGTTCCAAACGGTCCGATCCGGGTTATTGCTGATCATGTGGGTATAACAGTCTACGGATAAACGTTGAAAATCTTTCCAGAGCTTATTCATGTTATATCTCCCTTCATATCCTTTTCTTTTTCATCTTGGCTGTTCTGCTGTGAAGAGCCGCCGCTCCGCTGCGTGAACAGCAATTGCCTTCTCCATTATAACAGAAGTCGGATTAGAATCCTATCACAAGTTGAAAAAACTGTCACCGGATTTACCGATTGCGGATAAAAATCGCCGGATTGCAGACATTTGTAAAAAAGCAGGGAAAAATATGATATACTCTATATAGAGGTTTATTATGTTATCGTAAACGAACAGCACAAAGGAGGACGTGGGGATAAAAAAAATGCATTTTATTATCATATTGTCTGCAATCTTGATGTGTGCCGGCTGCCGCACTGCATCTCAGAAGGGAGGCATCGAGAAGGCTGTATCCGACTTTTTTGAAGGAGACTATGAGTACCGCCAAACAGATGTATATTTTCATAGAGATACGGAGCTTTCTTCAACAGTTGTAGAGGGAAAGATCATACAGTCTCCCTATAAAGAGTACAGAAAACTTGTAGAATCATCAGAACAATCTCTTTGGGATGAAATGTATCTCATCGGAAACGGAAAAGTCGTTGATGTAAAAATGAATTTAAACAATGAGTGGCAAGAAACAAAAATGAACAGGGAATATCCCTATGGTTATGACGAAAATCTGCAGTTTGTATTAGACAGAGAAGAAGTTTCGGATCATCGTAAGATAGAAGTGTATACCGCAGAATATACGGTAGATGTTTCTAAAAATTTCCGTTTGAAGGAGGATCTGAAAGCAACCGTAAAACAAGAATATTTTTGGGAAAAGGATTCTAATACACTGATACAGGTTGAGACGGATTTGACAGATTTAAACCAAAAATTATTTATTGCGAATCTCATTTCAGCAAATGGCGTTTCATTGAATGACGCACAGAGCCGTATAGAAGATGAGACAGGCTTATCCGAAATTGTAAAGTTGGAAATATGGAAAAGCAATGGTGAAATATTAATTGAAATTCCCTGATTGTATACCAAGGGGGGGGCTGTTATTCAGCCTCCCCCGCCTTTCTTATTCGTTCACGAGCTGTTTCACGGATACCCTGTGAATGGCTTTCACGACCGCGCATGTACCCAGGGCCATACAAAGCGGCAGCAAAACAGAGCTTACCAGCATTCCCGCCGCCGAATTTGAAAATGGAAATTTTACCAGCCCCATTCCTTTTGCAAAGGGCGTCAAAAGATCCGGTACGAGAAGCGTACCTGCCGCAAGCCCCAGGCAGCTTCCCAGGAGCGCGGCCAGGCAATTGCGCCACAGATAGATCTTTAAGATCTGCCAGGAGGTCATTCCGACGGCTTTTAATAATCCGATCAGTTTCTGCTCCCGCCTGATCAGTAAAAATGTAAGGTTTATCGTAATCAGAACCGAGGTTATAAGCAATACAGCCAAAATTGTTCCCACCGCAGGCGCCAGCACGCCCGTGATATGCTCTCCGTTGGACTTGGAGGCGATAAAGGAAAATTTCCCCTCATATCGTTCGGTCAGCTCCCTGGCATAGTTCCATTTATCGCAGCCTTTTGAGAGGACAAGCATATAATCTCCGCTGCCGCCGTCTGCTTCCACCGCCTGATCCAGGTCGTCTGTGACCATTCGTATGACATTTCCATAATTGGAAAGTGTCCGGAAAATACCTGTGATCTCAAATTGTTTCTTTTCCCCGTTCACGTACAGCTCCATTTTTTCTCCGGCTTCCAGCCCGTATTGACGGGCCAGCGTCACGCCCACGCTGATCTCGCCCTCCTTCTGCGGCCGCCTGCCGTAGAGGGATTTATCTTCTATTTTCTCATTCCAGGGCAGTTCGTAAAGCTCGGTTACAATACTTTGCCAGGTGTCCTGATGATCCGGCTTATACTTGGAATAGATTTTATTGACCCCGTAGGTATATTCCACCTCCGGCTCTTTTTCCAGCTCCTCTGTGACCGTGCTTACCGGTGTGCCGTCCAGGGACGTCACATAGATATCCGTTTTTAAAATCCCCCAGGCTTCCGGCTCCCGGTCTATATTTTTGACGGCGTTCAGGCAGCCGAAGCAGACAACGGACAGGCAGCCAAGTATCAGGGATACCGATGCGATATATACATAGCCGGCTTTTTTATTGAGCATTCCCCTGACTGCATAATACAGTTCAAAGGAGCACCGGCCATTGTAAGACCAATTTCTCTGTCTTTTCCGGGCCCGTTCCCTGGTCTGCCATGTACCGCTTCGGATCGCATGGGAGGCGTTTAATGTTCGAATCCGGAACACGGCGCAGAGGCAGACCAGCAGAACCGCCGCAGAGACTCCCGCAAATACGCCCGCCTGACAGGCGCCTGTATTGATCGTAAAATCCGTGTAGATTCCGGTATTTCCGAGAATCTGATTCAAAATCCCATGGTTCAGCCAGCCGCCCATAAGGCTGCCCAATCCGGCGCCTGCAAATCCTGCCGCACCGTAGCTGACCAGGTATATGCCGATGATCTGCATCCCGGTCATTCCCAAAGACTGGTAGATCCCTGCCGTCCTGACATCCTCATCCATATCGCTTTTGACCAGAAACAGTGTCAAAACGATGACGACAGCCGCCAGGATCACGCTGACAAGGCACAGTAAATTCCCCAGCATCTGCCAGGCGGAGGTATATCCGCTTTTGATTTTATCATATGTATAAAGCGTATCGCCTAAGGGCACATTGAAATGCGCTTCCGTGTCCCGGATAAACTTCTGCTCTGCCTGCCGGCTGTATTCCTCAAACCGGATTTCCAGATAGCTGATCAGGCGGTTTTCCGAGAGTGGAAAGTCCGAAAGCCTGCCGTATCCGCACCACATCCGGTACACATTTGTATTGCTGCTTCCGAATACCGGGTCCGCGACAATCCTGACCACCTTCACATTTACAGACTGATCCGCCAACTGCAGCGATACCTCATCCCCCACCCTCAGATTCAGAATGTTCGCGATCTTTGGGGTGATCCAGATCTCTCCCTTTTGGGGCATCTCAATCCCGGCTTCGTCCATGATCTTAGGGGAAAGCATCTCCCTGCCCAGGGTTTCGGGAAGCTCCAGCAGGATGCCGTTGCTGAGCTTGACACCGTCTTTTTCTATATATTCAATGGTTTTTGTCTGTTCTGTGATCTGGTATTCCATCTTTTCCGCAGAATCCTCCAGATACTGCCTGACACTGTCGGCGTTTACCATCCCGCGGCTCCACAGGCAGCACATCTGCGGCCCTTCCATCCCCTCATATGCCCTGTCAAATACTGTATTCAGCTCTTTTAACAGTATAAATGCATTTACAAATAATGCCGCGGTGAGCATGATGCAGATTCCCAGCAGCAGGCTCGGAACCTTTTTTCTTCTCAATTTTGCCAGACCGCATATAAAAATTGTCTTCAAGATTACCACCCTTTCTTCTGCAGGAAACGTATCAGTTTCTCTTCTCTGTCCCCTGATTCTGTAACTTTAAGCTCTCCCTCTATGCGTCCGTCTTCAATATACAGCACCCGTTTTCCTCTGACGGCTACCTGAATGTCATGGGTGACCACGATGATGGTCTGTCCGTTTTTGTTCAGTTCTTCCAGCAGATCCATCACAATCTCCGTCTGCGCCGAATTGAGGCTTCCTGTCGGTTCGTCGCAGAGCAAAATCGGCGGCCGGTTCGCAATGGAACGCAGGATTGCCGCCCGCTGCTGCTGTCCGCCCGACAACTGGGAAGGATATTTTCCGATATGGTCTTTCAGGCCGAACTGTGCGCACAGCTTTAAAATGGTATTCCTTCTGGAGTCTTTATCTTTCCTGCGCCGATCCAGCATCAGCGGCAGCATCATATTTTCATATACCGTAAGATCCGGGATCAGGCATTGCTGCTGAAACACGATCCCGATGTTGGCCCGCCGGAACATGGTTTTTTCTTTTTCATTCATACGGCTGAAATCCACAGAGTTCTCTCCTATGGGCTTTGTACTTTGCATATCCCTGTAGCGGATCGTGCCCCCGCTGCTGGTATCAATACCGGATATGAGGTGGAGTATGCTTGTTTTTCCCGAACCGGAAGCCCCCATAAGTATTACAAATTCCCCTTCTTCCACTTCCAGATTTACATGATCCACTGCTTTGCTCTCCGCCGTTCCCTCGGCGTATGTTTTTGTCAGGTCTCTGACTTCTAGTAATGTTCCCATTCTGTTTTCTGTCCTCCTTTGATTTCTTAACAGTTCCTTACATCAATCCTTACGGATTGTTTTCAGCAGCACATATTTGATTCGAAACAGCAAAATGACATAAACGGTTTCTTCCACCGCCGCATATACGAATGACAACGTGATCTGCGCAAGGGCAGGGGCGATCACTAAGCTTAACTCATCGGTATAGTTCAGAAGCGAAAATATCCCGATGGATGAGGTAAGACACCCAAGCGTCAGTGTCAGGGCGCCTGCATACTTTACGGCCTGCATCGACAATTTGATTTCGTTTTCTGACTGCGCCTTTCCCGTGACGCATATCTTCCACGCGCTGAAATATTCATGTATCCAGCCGAAGGTCGATAAGAGCAGAAATTTGATTCCTGACAGGTAGAACAAAGTCGGCATGTCAAAAATATCGGTGAGGCTCCCCATACGCAGAGAGGAACCAACCAGGTCAAAGAGTGCAAGGGCTATACATGCAATGCCGATGAGCATACCGATTCCCCCGCTCTTTCTTTTTTTGTCCATCTCGTTGATTTCTCCCACCAGGTTTACAAGATTGTCTTCTGATTTTTTGAGATATTCTTCGGAAGAAAATTCTTCGGAGGAATATTCTTCACCCGCAAGCAGTTCGTTTACATCGATCTGCAGCGCCTCGCTGAGTTTCAGAAGTATCGACGCGTCCGGCATGCGGTTTCCGGTTTCCCACTTCGAGATGGTTTTATCCGTGACGTCGATCTGCTCCGCCAACTGCTTCTGGGAGAGTCCCTGCTTCTTTCTCCTGTATGCGATAAACTTTCCTATTTTGATCTGATCCATAATCTTCGCCCCCTGATTCGGTAAATATCTGATTGACTGACGGGCCTGCCGTCTCATGAACTAGTTGTACACTCGCTGCGCAGCATCGTGCAAACGGCAATGCCTGACACACTCATAGTATGTAGCATGCGGCTTCTCAGTTCAACCCCCAAATAGGAGAATCGCTCTCCGATATGGAGATTATGCCTAATTGTGCGCTGCATTTGACTGATCAGGTCATGCATGATATGATTACTTTTAACAAAACTTCCAAAAAACAGATTGATTTCCGCACGTCTGGCAACTCCCAAAGAAAGGAGCGTATATTATAGTAACGTATGAATTGAAAAAAGACGCAAAATTAACTGACAGTGAACGAGAGGCTTTAAAAAAAGCGAAAAGCATGCCTGTCATTTATGATGATGACTCTCCGGAAATGACGCCAGAAATGGAACAGGCTTTTATTGCAGCACGCAAGAAAAAGCCTTTTAGCAAAGAGCCTCTTACACTTTACGTATCTAGAACAACCATTGAAAAGGCAAAATCATTAGTTGGAGATTATATTGCAATTTTAGGCCATTTACTTGATCAAGCTGTCACAGAATATAAAGCCATGTAAAGATACGGCTCATAGAAGGAGTGTGGATAGCATGGCAGAAAAGAAAAAGCGACTTCCGGTAGGAGTAGAAAATTTTGAGCAGATTATCAAAGATAACTTTTATTATGTAGATAAGACGGGATTGATTTCTGAACTGCTTTTAAGCGGTAGAATGGTAAATCTGTTTACCCGACCAAGACGCTTTGGAAAAACATTGACTATGAGTATGCTGGAACATTTCTTTTCCCTGGAGGGCGATCACAGTATCTTTGATGGTCTGGAAATTACAAAAGATACAAAATTGTGTGAAGAATATATGGGTAAGTATCCGGTTATTTTTGTATCCTTGAAAGGAATTAATGCGGCTGCTTATAAGGATGCATTTGAGTTTGCGGTTCAAATCATAAAAAGAGTAGCCGGTAACTTCCAGTTTCTTTTAGAAAGTGAATCTCTAAGTGACTATGATAAGTCAGAATACAGGGAACTTCTGGACAGCGGCATGAGTGAGGCTGTATTTTGCGGTGGATTAAAAACATTGTCGGCACTTCTGGAGAAGCATTGCGGAGAAAAAGTAATTCTTTTGATTGATGAGTATGACGTTCCGTTATCGAAAGCCTTTGAAAATGGATATTACGATCAGATGGTATTTCTGATCCGCAATCTGCTGGAGCAGGCATTGAAAACGAATAACAGTCTGAAATTTGCAGTGATGACCGGATGTATGCGTATTTCCAAAGAAAGTATCTTTACCGGACTTAATAATTTCACTACTTTTACGATTACAGATGTTGATTTCGATGAATATTTCGGATTTACGGATCAGGAGGTACGCGACCTTTCAGCGTATTATGAATGTACGGACAAATACCAAAATATAAAAGAATGGTATGACGGATACCATTTTGGAAATGTAGATGTATATTGTCCCTGGGATGTGGTTTCCTATCTCCGCAGCCTGCGCGCTAATAAAGAGGCAGTTCCTCAGAATTATTGGGTAAATACAAGCGGTAATGCGGAAGTAAAGGAATTTATCCGGCAATCTAAAAATGCGACCACAAAGCATGAAATTGAGCGCCTGATGGCAGGTGAAATTATTACTAAAACAATCCGACCGGAACTAACCTATAAAGATATGTACAGTTCGATTGAAAATATCTGGAGTGTGTTATTCACAGCAGGCTATTTAACCCATGCAGGTCAGGTGGATGCGGGGAGCTACAAACTTCGGATTCCAAATGCAGAAATCCATAATATCTTTGTGATGCAGATTAAGGAGCACTTTGACGAGAGTATCCTCAAAGATGGAGGAATATTGAGCAAGTTCTGTGATGCCCTTTTGGATGGTAACATGAAGTATGTGGAAGAGATTTTTGACAGTTATCTGAAAAAAACCATCCGTATTCGGGATACTTTTGTTAAGAAGGCGTTAAAAGAAAATTTTTATCATGGCATTCTGGTCGGGATACTGGGAGTGAAAGAAGGATGGCAGGTATCTTCTAATAAAGAGACAGGAGAAGGTTACGGTGATATACTCATAGAAACGGAAGATGGAAAAACAGGTATCATCATTGAAATGAAATATGCTGATGACGGAAATCTTTCTGGGGCTTGTGAGACGGCGCTGAGGCAGATAGAAGAAAAACAGTATGACGAGATTTTCCGGGAAAACGGAGTGAACAGAATCTTAAAATATGGGATTGCATGTTATAAAAAACGCTGCAGGGTCATGTTGGCAGAAAACAGATAAAATAGGTTCGTCCACCCATAACGTAATCTTTACCACGTAAATTCGTACAGCCGCTTTCACTACAGAAATACAGTGAAAGCGGCTCATATGATTTTAGATAATTTTCTGAATCCACTTGTCAAATAATAATTGTGTTATATTATAAGATCCCCATCCTATAGAAACTATTAAAAAATTTCCTATATTAATAATGGGGGCATTACCAAAAGGGCATCCAAAAAATATTATTTTGTGTTATCAAACCAACGACAATGTATATCGGATACAACAAAATCCATCCCGTGATATTATAGAAAAAGGACTTTTACAATTTGTCTAAAAGTAATGAAACCAACTTTTTGACATAACAATTCTCCTCTTCTAATTTAATATAAAATATCTGAGTAATCCAAGTAAAAATATTACCGCTATTACTATAAGCTCAATTATTTCTCCTAATTTTATAGTCATCCATTTGTTCTTTTTCGCAATCATTAAAAGCAGAATATTAATAATAGTTGATAAAAGAATAACAACATAACTCCATACAACTACTTTAGGTATATTTTCTTTGATTCCGAATAAAAATATAAGTATACAACAAGCAAATGAAACAACTTTATTTAGAGTTCTGATCATATGGATTACTGTTTTCAAGCATATTCTCCTTAACTCGTAACATGAAACACATATATATTATCAATTATTATTGCTGCTAAATATGCTGCTTAGGTTTCATATTTATATTTTCTTTTTGAAATAGTTAATTAATATAATCCATATTGGAATAGAAAAAACATATACCTTGATCAGTATATCAAGCAGTGTACTCTTCCCACAAACGCCAATTAATATGAGTAATATTATACCTATTATGATTGCAAAGCAGGTCAATGCAAAAGATATTTTATACTTTTTCATTATTACCTCCTAAATTTTTGTTATTTTAATTATGTTTGTATATGGACCATACCACTTTCTTTGCGGCCCGCAACCCCCAAATAACTTTATCTTGATTAATAAATGATGAGTTGAATTTGTAATTTAAAACATTGGAATCCCTTCTTTCACATTTTTATTTTAAGCCTCCTTGCTTATCTATGATTGTACCAAGTCGCTAGCGCGACGGCTAGCCCCAATTACATAAAGCCGCCACATTTTCCCAAAAAAAGTAGCAGTTTCCATATTTTTGTAGTATTGTTAAGATACCCCTACCAAAACAATCGCATTATACGGGAACTGCTATGCTTAGTTTATCATGGATCTTTACTCTTAACAACTACATTTTTTGCTTTTCGCGTCCACCTCCTTTGGATGAACTGTCACTTTTTACATTTTATCTTACAAAGGAGGTCCCATTATGGACAATTATCTGAATTCTTACCGGGAAATGATTTCCCTACGCGGCCTTACACACCACACAGTGACATCCTACTCCACTTATATTTCTGCTTATCTGGATTATCTTTCCGTCTTCCTATGCAAAGACCCTCAAGATGTCTCCTGGCAGGAACTCCGCGATTTTATCCGCTGGCTACAGAAAGTCCGTTCCCTTTCGGACAGAACCATGAACGCTGTCATCTCACAGCTCCGTTTTTTTACCATCTATGTGCTCCACAAAACATGGGATGATTCCCAGCTTCCCAGGCGCAGGTTTGACGAATATCTTCCCTATGTCCCCTCCCAGAAAGACACCTGGACTTTTATCTCCACCATTCCCGATCTTAAGGTCAAGGCCTTTGTCACCCTTCTGTATTCGGCTGGATTACGTTCCTGCGAAGTCCGGAATTTAAAATGCCCTGATATTGAGCATTCCAACAAGCGTATCTTTATACGGCAGGCCAAAAACCGTTCCTCCAGATATGCCATCCTTTCGGATACCGCATGGGATACCATCCTGGAATACTGGTATTCCTTCCCGGCAGGGGCTCGCCCAAGGGACTGGCTGTTCACACAGCAGCGGGATAAAACCAGGCCCCTCAACCATGAGCATATCCCACATCATATCGCTCTGCATGAAAAACGGCTGGGATGGGAACACCGGATCTCCTGCCATACCTTCCGGCACGCTTTCGGTACCCACCTCTATGAGAATGGCACGGATCTGCTTACCATCAAAGCCCTGCTTGGACATAAATCTATTACTTCTACCACGATCTACGTCCATCTGGCTTCTAATGGTACAACCTGTGCCGTAAGCCCCCTGGACAGACTGGCAGGTGAATATCGTGGCCGAGTATAAGATACAGAAGATCTTTCAGCAAAACTGGGAATCCTTTTGTGCTTCCTCGGCTCCCTTCCCTGTTCAGGAGAAGGCAGCACATGCCATCATGAACTGCAAGACCGGCAGCCTGGGATTCTCCGTCTCCCGGTGCCAGGATTGCGGACACATAGAAATCCACAATAATTCCTGCCGGAATCGGAACTGTCCCAACTGTCAGGCGGTACAAAACGAGATCTGGGTGGATCAGCGCCGGGAGGAGGTCATTGATTCCCCATATTTTCATGTGGTATTTACACTTCCTCATGAGTTGAACCCCCTGCTCTACTGTAACCAGACACTTTTATACAGCCTTTTTCACAAATGCTGCTCCCAAACACTTTTAGATCTGTCACAGAATCCGAAATACCTCGGGGCAGTCCCCGGCATCATCCAGGTCCTGCATACATGGAACCAGGAGCTTTCCTACCATGTACATATGCACTGTATTGTTTCCGGCGGCGGACTCACAAAAAACCGTCAGGTCAAAACTTCAAAGGGCACATTTTTTATCCCGGTACGTGTCCTCAGAGAGAAGTTCAAAGGGAAATACCTCTCTCTTCTGGAGGAATACTACCGCTGCGGAAAGCTTGTGTTTTCCGCTTCCTGTGAAAAGCTGCGGAATCCTTACGAATGGAAAGAATTCAAAGACCTCCTTTACGGAAAAGACTGGTGCCCTTTTATAAAAGAAACCTTTCGCGGTTTCGGCAACGCCCTTGAGTATCTTGGCCGTTACACACATAAAATCGCGATCTCAAACAGCCGGATCCTTTCTGTTACGGATTCCGAAACTACATTTTCCGCCAGGGCAAAGAACCCCGGAGGACACAGGCGGCAGATATCTCTGAAAAATGAGGAATTCATCCGGCGTTTCCTGATGCATGTGCTTCCTCATGGATTTCAAAGGATCCGATACTATGGATTTCTCAACAACCGGATGAAATCCAAAAACCTGAAACTGATCTTCAAGCTGCAAGGATATCAGAGATTTAAACGCCGGTATCAGGATCTGTCCATAGCGGAACTGCTCAAGGCAGTCTGGAATTTCGATATACGGGTCTGTCCGGAATGCGGCTGTATGAACATGAAGCACCTGGGAAGGGTTTATGCGAAACCGCGGTAAAGTGCCTTCCCATCCATACTGTTTTTTTAAGATCTTCCAAGGGAAGGTCTGCGAAGCATGCCCAAATTTATTTTGAGCCCTCAGCATCCTGTTGGATTTCATAGGTTTTCGGATTGTTTTTTCATTTTCAGGCTCTCCGGGAGGATACAATCCCCATACCTTTTTCGGCTAAACGTCCGCGACTTGCTACAATTGCGAAGAATCAGATTCCGAGCAGTTCTGTGTTTTTCCAGAGCTGCTCTTTTAATCTGCTCTGAATCTGATACTTCACTTAATAATTATAACATATTTTTTTCACTTATGTACGTTTAAGCGCAATTGTCCGCTCCGCAGACCGCATTTATTTTTACAAATCCAAAAACAGCGCAGTCAGGTTTGTACGAAGCGCGTACCGCATAAAGGAATGTTATGACTTTGATACGTTTTAAGGCTGTCACTTCAATATTTTGAATTTTTTCTCTGCTTTTTCAAATAGTTTTTCAATGTCATTATGATATTTTTCTATTATTAATCTGTCTTCTGAATAATCTGTAATAGCCTCTAATTTCTCATTTATATAAATTTCATGAGTACCTGTATCATTTTGGATTCTTACCCCATATGCAAAATCACTTTTCAATAAAGACGGCCAAATGATTAATGATAGTCCTTCTTTATCAGAAATTCCCAAATTTCCTGTAAAGCTCAAATAATCTGGCTTTTTCACATTATAAGTCACATTATCCCTTTCATCAAATTGTACATGTACCCCCATTTCTTCAGGTACGGCCTCTAAATAATCTTTGTATTTATATTGGACACTTATAAACCAAAAAACATTATACATACAAAACAGTCCGGCAAATAAAACGAATAATAATATAAATCTTTT
Source organism: Schaedlerella arabinosiphila (assembly GCF_003885045.1). Lineage (GTDB taxonomy): Bacteria > Bacillota > Clostridia > Lachnospirales > Lachnospiraceae > Schaedlerella > Schaedlerella arabinosiphila. The sequence continues at coordinate 3,424,620 of NZ_RHJS01000002.1, forward strand.
CTTTTTACTCATAACTCGATCATCCTATCTCCTGTTTTTTTACATACTCATCATGCGTTACAGCAATAATCATTTTCCCTTTCACCAGGCTAACAGCAACTAAATATCATGCTATCTTTAGTATAGCAGTTTTTTTCACTTATGTATGTTTGACCGCAATTGTGCACTCCGCAGACCGCATTTATTTTTACAAATCCAAAATCTCCGGCAGTCCGTCATAAATCTCCCTCAGCAGCTCATAACCGATCCCTGCCGCCCCGTTCATAAATCCCGGCGCATGATATTCCTGAGCAGGAAGATCTGGTTCTTCCTTCTCCAGACCCGCGATTTTCTCATAAACCGCAGCTTCCGTCCCATCCATAATACCGCGTCCTGCATATTCCCGCAGTTTTTCTAATATCCGATTATTCTACCGCTATCAACCGACAGATTGCCAAAAACAGCGCAGTCAGGTTTGTACGAAGCGCGTACCGCATAAAGGAATGTTATGACTTTGATACGTTTTAAAGCTGTCACTATTGCAGCACGCAAGAAAAAGCCTTTTAGTAAAGAGCCTCTTACACTTTACGTATCTAGAACAACCATTGAAAAGGCAAAATCATTAGGAGGAGATTATATTGCGATTTTAGGCAATTTACTTGATCAAGCTGTCACAGAATATAAAGCCATGTAAAGATACGGCTCATAGTTTCTTTTTTACGGGGCCGCCGTAATGACGCCCCGTTTCCTTTCTTCGGTGGTATCTGATTCACTCAAATAGATGCTTTCAATCTTTATCCCCTTTACAGTAAAGGCTTGTTTGCTTTTCGATTATATTTCTCAATTCATCAGCATAGCTATTGTCAGCAATTTCTTTATAATCCGGAAGCTCTTCATCCTCTGTTTCAGCAATGATCGAAGATTCATCTACCCATAAAGAGATCTGCGCATAGAATATGTTCGCCTGCGGATCACTGATCGCTATAACTGCATCCGCAAGCTGTTCCACAAAATATACCGCGCTTTAATTTCATGCCCGCTTTCTACCCTCTTTCGGGACGGTATTCGAAAAACATTTATTCTCCGACTTATTTATTTTTTCTAAGAGTCTCAGCTCCTTTTCAAAATCCACATCTTTTCTATTTTTCACATAATTCATTCCCAGCCTGAGCAATACCGGAAACAAAATCAAACACGGAGTCAAATCATAAGAGAATACCTTAATAAATCTCCAGTACAGATCCATCTTCGCATACTCTGTGATTAGCTCCATGACCGATCTGAAAATCCAATAACCTATGAACTGTGTCAGCCAGTAAATTTCATGCAGCCTTAAATACCCGGCAGCAGAGATGCGGTTTGCGATCAGCAGAATTGCGGCAATGATCATATAGCCAAATCACAAATACACAAACCCATAAGACAGCAGTTCATTGGTCCAGCTCAGCAGCGTTTGGTTGACCGCTTTCTTCTGGTCTGCCGCTATCAGCCGATATATGGCCAAAAACAGAGCTGTCAGATGCATAAGAAGTGTAACCATTGCGTAAATGAATGTTATTATTTTGATGCGTTTTAGAGTTTTCATCTTGGCCTCCTTCCGATGCTCACCGTGCCCCATATAGTATATAGGACATTTATGAACCGAGTGAAGTAAACGAATGGTTACGAATGTTCCAATGATAAAATAATCTACGCCTATTCCAAGAATAAGGAAGTTATGTTTATTTTAACATGGCTGTGTTTTTTATACAATGACAACTGAGCGTTTTCCCTTATGAAAGCCAGAATAATTGTTGCTGCAAAATATGCATCTTAGGTTTCATATTTCCTTTTAAAATTGCAGAAACTATGGCGGCCTTAATAGCACCGCCATAGTTGCCATATCCAAATATTTTGTTCATATATACTTTATTTTTTGTAAGTCTACGCCAACTCGAGATTCCTCATTTTTAAACCCTACGCCGCCTATACTTGTGATGTCAGTTATCGTCTCCTCAAATTGATGTTTTCATTTACCCGGGTTAGGGAACTTCAATTAAAATATCCTTGTTGTTATTAAATACTTCTAACTTTACAATTTCTGACAATCCGATTTCTTTCTCCATATGGCTCTGGGCTATATCAAATGTGACATCATTTGCTGAAATATCATTTGCAATAAATAGTTTTTGATTTAAATCTGTCAGATCCGTATCAATCCGTATCAGCGTATCAGACGCTTTTTCTAAAAAAAATTCTTGTTGAATTGTTGCCGTCAGTTCTTCCTTCAATCGAAAATTTTTCGAAACATCTATCGTATATTCTGCCACATAAACATCAATCTTACGGTCATCAGTATCCTCTTCCCTGTCTAATACAAATTGAAGTGTTTCACCATAGCCATAAGGATATTCCCGATTCATTTTTGTATCTACCCACTCATCGTTAGAGCTCATTTTCGCATCAACAACTTTCCCATTTCCATAGAGATACATTTCATCCCAAGCGGAGCTTTCAGATGATTCCACTATTTTTCTGTATTCCTTATAGGGAGAACTTATGATTTTTCCCTCTGTAACTGTAGAAGAAATTTCTGTATCTCCATGAAAATATGTATCCGTTTTACGGTACTCATAGTCTCCCTCAAAAAACTCGGATACAGCATTCTCAATGCCCGCATTACGAGATGACGGATGACAGCCGACACATATCAAGGCCATAAATACAATGGTGATAAATCTTGTTTTTTTCATCCCTATCTCCTCCGAATACAATACTTTTTTAATCGCCATATAAATGAGAATAAAAATCAGGTTAAATGAACCTTACATAGTTTAAAAGAAGAAAGCATACAAGAATGCCCATAACCACATATCTGCACCTGTCGATATTTGACTAATTCCTTTCGCTTTATCATTACCTACAGCTACCCCAATATCATATAATACACCTGAACCATCATAATTCATCGAAACATTATTATAACCATAGTGTGCCGGTCCATTAGCATCTTCTGTCCATTTTACACTTTTATTTGTAGGATATAAATAAAAACCGGAGCCTGTAACGTTATCACAGCTATTTATTTTATCATAGCCAGATGTATTTATTGTATACGTAATCGTAAAAGTGTTGTAATGACCAAGGTCTCCTACTGTAAAGTTTCCTGTTTTTGTACTAGAAGCTCTGGTTATCGCAATATCTGATATTACTTCAGATATATTTGTGAATATTTGGCCATTATTCATAACAATCAAATCATATGATTTATCATCTAATTCCTTGGTGCCATAGAAGAGCATTTCAATTTTGTCAATGTCCATCTCTCGAACACCATTTTCCTGATATTCTTTGATGTAATGGTATTCATCTGGAAACAGCCGTTCATAGATTGATTCGAGATTTTCTATCTCTGAATTTGTTCTCGTTTCTTGCAATGTTATAACCGGCAAATCTTCATTCTCAGTTGCGAAAACCGAAATTGAAAATAACTGTACTACCAAAAGTATCATAACTGTCAAACGTAATATTTTCTTTTTCATCTCTAATTTTCTCCTTATCTTTATTTTTCTGCTGTCCGTTTTCGAAAACATCTTTAGCCTCTATAAAGACTATATCATATTATTTTTCACTTATGTGTGTTTGACCGCAATTGTGCACTCCGCAGACCGCATTTATTTTTTACAGCTCCAAAATCTCCGGTAATTCACTATGTATCTCCCTCAGCAGCTCATACCCGATCCCCGCCGCCCCGTTCATAAATCCCGGCGTATGATATTCCTGAGCAGGAAGATCCGGTTCTTCCTTCTCCAGACCCGCGATTTTCTCATAAACCGCAGCTTCCGTCCCATCCATAATACCGCATCCTGCATATTCCCGCAGTTTTTCTAATATCCGATAATTCCCCATTGTCCCATGGCAGATACACATTCCCTCTCTCAGAAAATGCTTTGAGATCGCCGGCATTGCCCTTTTGATATCCTTTTCCAGTCGTCCGCATAAATCGGCAGTCTCTTCCGACACCTGATCTTCCAATGCATCCATCATCAATTTTCTTGACAACGCGATCCCGCCTGAGCCGTGACACCATGCCGTTTCCTGCTCCCCACTCTGTCCCTGGCGCACGGATTCCTCGCGCAGATCCTTCCAGTCGTGGAACTCCTCCTCATACATGCTGTCCTCATAATCCAGTCCCCGCAGGCACAGATCATAATATCTCTTTTCTCCTGTGATCCGGTATAGTCTGCACAGTGCGATCATAATTCCACTGTTTCCATGAGCCATACCGCACAGCGGCGTCTTCTCCGCTCCCCGCCAGCCTGTGCCCCATGGCATTTGTTCCGTATGACTACACAATAAATCTCCCGCTTCTATTGCCGCCTGCAAGTATTCCCGGTCTCCGGTGATTCCATATAATTTCAGCAAAATGAGGATTGCCCCTGCATTTCCCCCAAGCAGGTCATAGCTTTTATCTTTCCGGAGCAATGCCCGTGACTTCTTTGCGTGCAATTCCGCCAAATGCAGATATTCCTCTTTTTTGTCGATTTCGTACAGCAGTAAATATGCGTATACGATAGAAAATTCTCCGTCAAACATCCCGGTTCTTCCTGCATTTTCCGGCACATCCTCCGGCCTGTTTTCTGAAATATCCAGAGTTTCCGTGTACTCTTTTAGCTGCATATAAAGCCTGTCCGCAATCTTTTTCTCAAGCCGGAGCTCCGCCTGCCCTTGTGTCTCCCGCCTCTGCTTCCCCGCCTTTTCCAGTGCATATAAATACACAACAATCCCTGCGATTCCTTCATAAAAATAATTGGTAACCCTGCGGATTTTGCTCCGGCATTGTTCCGACAGGTCGATGCTCAAAACCTGCAGCTTCCCTTCTTCGTCTTCATAAACATTCTCTATGATCAGTCCCGCCAGTTTTTCGCAGATGGAAAACAGCCTGTCGGCTGACATGTTCTTTTCCTGATCCGATTTACAAAACCCGCTCTTTTTTCGTTCGGAATCCATCCTCTCTTTCCCCAGCTTTCCCGCAATCGTAAGCGACAGATTGATCAGCCGCACCTGTAGTTTTTCATCCCTCCGGCCGATTTTAGAAAGTCTGTTTCGAACCGTCTGTTCGGGAGTATGAAGAAAATAGTCCGGAATACAGATCTGCTGCTCACTCATCAGATCCTTTCCCTTATTATAAAAATAGGGAATGTCCCCCCGGAGCATAGATTCCGCTTCTGATTCGACCAGCCGATGGTCACGGATCTTTCCGACAATACCGATAGTACGCACAAAAATTTCCCTGTCCCCGCCGTCTTTCATCAAATCCGGATAGTAGGAGCTGTTCAGCAGTGCGGCGTATTTCATCGTATCTGAAACCACCTGGCGGCTCTCACAGGCTGCCGCCTGACGCAGCATTTCCTCCTGAAAATCAGGGTTGCTTTTTACATATTTGTATGCCTTTTGGAAACCACTGATCAGGTCATTTTTATATTCTGATGCTTCTACAGTACGTCCTTTATATTTTATCTTGTTCTGCGTAGGATTCATGATTCCATGCCGGTACTCAATCCGCATTTTGGAGGTATAAGCATCCCGGATGACCGGGATCTGCATCCTGCTTTTTCTTCCGCCCCCGCCGCTCAGTGCGCCGACCTCATTTCCGGCCTTTGCGCTGCCCGGAAGGTAGGTCGGAAGGATTCCTGATTTCAGGACGGAATCGAAAACCTCATTGCAGGTTATGCTTTGACTCTGTAGGGGAATCAAGGTTTCCAGATCGATCAAAACCGGATACTCTCCCCTTGCGATCATATTTTCACAATGCAGGTCACCGGTGCCGAGAAAATAGGTAAGACAAATTAGAATCCCTGCCCTTTGATAGAATCTCTTTACCTCTCCTTCCGACGTACATTCCTGAAAACAGATCTTCTCCTCCCAGCCGTAATCCGGACGGCTGATGATTTTTATTCCCATTTTTTCATCCCAAAGGGCACATTCTGAGCTTATTTTTTTCAGAAATTTTTGAAAATGAAGTTCATTTTCCAAAGAACGGGGCTTGTAGATCAATTCCAGCGTTTCATTCAGGCATACGCATGCGACGCTTTTTCCGTGATTATGTGTGTCTCCGTACATACAGCGGATTCCGCTAAGCTCAGAGATCGGAGCACTGCCGGGAAACTGCTCTTCTATCTTCTGCCTGTCTCTTTCCAAATGGCTTATGATCTCACAGAAGTAATCCGCGCATTGTTCCACTTGTTCCCTCAGCATGCGGAATAAGACGGGATACTGTTCGCATAACTCATGGATATACGATACGTCACTCAAATATCTGTCAAGGAAGTCCTGATATTCTTCCGTTTCATCCTTTCCTGCAAGCTTCCCTTCTGCTTTCAGGCGATGTATTTCAAGGATCAATGTCCTGACAGAAATCTTCTGAAGGCAGTTTAACGTGTACTGCAGAAAATCCTTTTCCAGATTCACAGAATGACGGATTGCTCCCTCTTCTTTTTTCATTCTGAATTTTCGTCTTCCTTCCTGCAATGCATACGCATAAAAAGGGGCAAATACAGGATGATCTGGAATAGGTTCCGGATTTTTTATATCCATGAATATTTCATTTTGCTCAGAAACCGTATACGGCATCTCTGCCAGATGGAATCTTATTTTTTCGTGCTCTTCTGCAAGTTGTGAGATCCTGGCTTTTCCGAGAATGCCTTCCCAAAATCGTAATTTTTCGGATGCTATTACCGAATCCTTGTCCAAACTTTCTGCAGGGTAGTTTCTCTCCCTTAGGTAGGAAGCTTTTAAATTTACCATTCGTACAATCCTTTTTTCTATTTTTTACGCCTCATAGTGCTTGAAACTGATTTTATATTTTAAAAAATACCATCAGACCAGAAACTCCTTTAAACACAACTTAGCGTATTGGAAAGTTCTGTTGATGGTATTTTTATTCTAATTATTTGCAATACATTTGATGCAAATCTCAGCAACAGATGATTGTGCATAACTGAATACAGTCTCCTGTTATTGACTGTATTTCAGCTACTGCCTTTTCGTTCTCATATAGTTTATCAATCTCCTGAAATTCTATTTTCAAATCTCCAACGTATTCTTTCATTTTCTGCATGTTTTTTTCCTCTCTTTCTCCACTTCATTTTTTTGTCTTCTATTTCTTCTGACGCTTCTTTCTCCTGTATTTTAAAACTGCTTTGTTCAATGACAGAAGCTACTGCCGTAAACTGATTTTCCGTGTCATCCAATAACAATGTTCCTTGATATTTTTCCAGCGAAGATTTAACACTTTCAAGGCCAATCCCATGAACCTCTTTATCTTTTTTAATAGTTTGATATTTTTGTTTTTTCTTGATAGGCTTCCTTTCCATACTATTCACAAATTTTATTATACATAATGTTCCTGTTGATTTTATTGTAATCTTTATTTCCTTTTTTTCTTTTTTCGTATACTCACAGGCCTCGATTGCATTGTCAAAAAGATTGGATAATACTACACATAAATCATAATCTGCTAATGGAAAGTTCACCATATGATCTACTTCCATATGTACTTCTATACTTTTCTGTTCAGCCTCCAAAAGCTTGGTATTCAAAATTGTATCTACAGTTTTATTCCCTGACCAACTTCTCTGGCTGATTACTTCCAACGGGCTGGATAACTTGCTTCCATACTCGATTGCCTCATCATACTTTTCTTCTTTTAGGTATTTTATCAAAAGATTAATATGATTTTTGAAATCATGCGTAACGTACTCCAACTTCTTCTGTTCATTATATAATTTCTGATAATTTTGTTCCATCAATTTATTTGTTGTATTAATCAGCTGTTCCCTCTCTCTTCGGCTGGCTGATGAATCATAAACGTAAAAAACTATGCAAAGAATAACCCCAAGTGCTACTGTTACATAAAAACTATTTATGTATATCTGATTTATTTCCTCCAAAAACAGCTGTTGAAATAGGAGCACTCCAAGATAACTGATAATATCAACAATGACCAACACTCTTCTGGTCTGATGTAAATCAGAAAATTTTCTCTTAATTTGTGATGTCAAAATGATTACCGCAATGAGCAATATTATTCTCACTGCAAGAAAAATTCCCGATATTTTTAAGCTTTTGCTATAAAGTACTGTCCTCATAGAATAATTCACTTTATCATTATTCATGAGAAGAAAACCCATCGCATAATCTATGTATATAATCAAATGCTTTGTCAATATAGCAATACAGCCCCGCATTAAATTATGTCTTTCTTTCCTGCATTTAAACAGCAGCATCAAAAAGAGGTCTGTAGTAATCCATACACCATTATTATAATAAAGGGTCTGAAGGTTTAAAGCGTTAAAGAAAGAAATTATTCCGCATATCAATATAAGCAAAACTTTCTGTTTTACTGTACGGCTGTCCGCTCTCTCCGCTATCAAATTATAAGCCAGATATATACAAAGATATAAATTTAATGCTTCAATTCCAGTCAATAATATGATTTTAACCATAGTCCCCCTCCACGAGATCCACCACTGCTCTCTCAGCCCCTCACGGCCTTCTTATCCGATCTGCCTGCTCCAGTATCTCGTGACCTCTTCCTTCACATGTTTCAGATAAGCCCTGCTTGCAGTCACGACTTCCTGATTGGAAAGGGTAATCTCTCTTACATCCATCCCGCTGATATGCAAAATATTCACAATGATCCCCCGTTCTATAAAAACGAAATCTCCTTCCGGCAGCATTTTGTAGACATCATTGAGGGACAGCCTCTGCTTATATGTCCTCTCCTTCGTCACAAATTCGGCGTATTTCCCGTTTTTACTGATTCGGATGATATCCTTAAACCGGAATTTTTCCATCTTATTGACTGTGGTGATCGTGTAGTAATCCGCCTCTGTTTCCTCTGCCGTCCTGCGGAAGAACTTCTCCAGCGCCCGGGGCAGGCGCTCTGCCACTTTGTCTTTCAAAATATACTGGTAGGCGTCGATCTCATAGCTTTCCAGGGCGAATCTGGAATAGGAGGTTACGAAGATAATGCATACGTCCGGAAATCTTTCCCGGATTCCCCGCCCCAGCTCCATCCCGTTGATCCCGGGCATCTGGATATCCAGAACGTAGATGTCAAAATACGCGTCCCCGTCGTCCAACTCATAGATCAGTGTCTCCGCTCTGGAGAACTGCGTGCACTCGATTTCTTTTCCGGCTTTTCCGGCAACGGACTGCAGGACGGACTGCACGGTCGCCCTGTATTCCTGGCTGTCGTCTACAATTGCCGCTTTATATTTCTGCACTGTAATCACCCCATATCTTCAAACTCATAATACTTCTGCTGATTCACATGACAAAGATAGCTGCCCTCCGGTTCTACTACCAACTGGTAGATGTCCTCCTGCCGGGGATATTTCCACCTGGAATAGTAAAAATATTCTCCTTGTTCGTGGTTTTTGATTTTTTTCATAATATCTTCAATGACTTTTTGCTTTGTATCGGAATGGTCTCTCGGATTCCATCGTCCAAGTACGGAGCCGATCTTTGATTTGTTTAATCTCAGCTTCCTGGCACAACGTCGCTGAAAGGAGCGGATCTCGTCCTCCGTCAGTCCTGCCGTATGGAAGATCTGCTCAAAAAGTGCCTGGCTGCTCTCATAGGGGAATCCCAATTCAATATACGCTTCTGTTAAAAGAATGGCCTTTGCGAGTATGGCCTGTCTCTGCCTCCCTCCTTCCTGATTCTGTGATGCTTCTCCCTGCTCCGCCTGATAAAGCTCCATCAGATACCGGATACTGTGTATGATCACCTCCTTTGGAGAAACTCCGTTCAACTGCAGGTTCGCCGCCGCAAGCTTGATACTTTCCAATATGATTTTTTCCTTATCCATTGATAGCCTCATTTCTATTCTGTCTTTCCTGCCGGCTGCAGTGTACCGGCAAGAGGTAAGGGGTATAGGGGGGCTTGCCTGTACACTGAATACAGGATAACACATCCTGAAATAGAAATGGGAGATTGTCCGTAAGTTGCTGACTTTTGTCCGTGATCTGCAAAAAATCTTATTAAATATTCTCTGAACAGCTACAAAGGGGCTGTTGGAAAATGAATAACTGCCCACAATATATACTGTAACTGATTGGATATCACAGTAAGATATTGTACAGAAATGTCATTTTCCAACAACCCCTTTGAATTTATTAACACAACAAAAATTTTTCACAAAATTCTTTTGCAGTCACAATTTGAACATTTTCGTACTGCCCTATTATAAGAAGATCTTTATCTCCGCTAACAACATATAGAGCATGGGAATCATTTGCACATTCCAGAAATTTATTATCGTCAGGGTCACGGCACACTTTAACATGGGTAACAGGTTCGATAATTTTCATAGCTTTAATCAACGGACTTAAAATTGACCTATTGATATGTCCTTGCTTTCTGCTAATCATTTCCTGCACAATTTCTTCATATTCAATAATAATTTCTGCCGTGGCACAGGCAAATATCTTCTGTCCAACAACAGCACTAAGAATTTTTCTTGGAAATCCCCCAAAAAACACACCTGAAATCAAGACATTCGTGTCTATCACAATTCTCATACTCGTTTCTTCTTTCTAACTGATTTGATAATATCATCAACATCATTTTCAGTATATCCAACAGACAGTGCCCATTTTTGAGCTTCATCCAGTGAGGCTTCAAATTCTTCGGCAGAAGGAAGTTTTAAAGTTTTGAGCATGATAACATCTCCGGAAGTATATGCCACCAGTTTATCACCAGTATCAATCGACAAAAGTTTTCGGATGCTAACCGGCAGTGAAATCTGACCTTTGGAAGAAACAGTTAGTATTTGCGTACTCATTTGCATATGCTCCTTTCTTGTAAGAATTTCTTACTTTTATTATGCCATAGTATCAAAATATATGCAAGATAAATCAAATTTACCACTTGACAATACAGCAAAGTTCCAAACGATTTTACTGCTTTTTCCAATCACCAATTTCCTTTTTTCGCAATCATTAAGATCATATGCATTGCCTTTTTCATACACACACCCCTCAGATCAAATTCATCGCATCACTCACATTTTTCACCCCAATCACTTTGATCCCGGTAATGTCCTTCACCATATGCATGGAAACCTCCGGGATGATGCAGGTCTCGAAGCCCAGCTTCCTGGCCTCGGCCACGCGCTGCTCGGGCATATTCACGGCCCGTACCTCGCCGCTTAAGCCCACCTCCCCGAATACCAGCAGCTTTTCATCAATGGGCCGGTTCTTGTAACTGGACACCAGGGCCATCACGATGCCAAGGTCGATGGCCGGTTCGTTCATGCGGATTCCCCCGGCGATGTTGACGTAAGCGTCGCAGTTGGACATGTGCAGCCCGATCCGTTTTTCCAGAACGGCCATAAGCAGGTTGACCCGGTTGTAGTCGGTGCCGGTGGCGGTCCTTCTTGGCATTCCGAAATTGGTCTGGCAGACCAGCGCCTGGATCTCGATCAGGAGCGGGCGGGTTCCCTCGAGAGAGCAGGCAACCACAGAGCCGGAGGCATGCTCCGGGCGGCCGCTGAGCATATATTCGGACGGGTTTTCGACCTCCACAAGGCCATTTTGGCGCATCTCGAAGACGCCGATCTCATTGGTGGAACCGAACCGGTTCTTCACCCCCCGCAGGATGCGGTAGGAGGCGTGCCGATCCCCTTCGAAATAGAGCACCGTGTCCACCATGTGTTCCAATACGCGGGGACCGGCTACCGTGCCTTCCTTTGTCACATGGCCCACGATGAAGATGGTCACCCCAAGCCCTTTGGCAAGCTGCATAAATACATTGGTGGACTCCCGAACCTGGGACACGCTTCCGGGTGCTGAGGAAACCTCCTCATTGTACATGGTCTGGATGGAGTCAATGATCACCAGATCCGGGCGGCGGTTCTCAATGATATTTCGAATGGTGTCCAGGTTGGTCTCGCACAGAAGCTTTAAGTTGTCGCTGAACGTTCCCATGCGGTTTGCCCGAAGCTTGATCTGGGCCAGGGATTCTTCCCCGGATACATACAGCACCTGTTTGTCCCCGGACAGACGCTGGCATACCTGGAGAAGGAGGGTGGATTTTCCGATTCCCGGGTCCCCCCCTACCAGCACCAAGGAGCCGGGCACAATCCCTCCGCCAAGCACCCGGTCCAGCTCATCCAGGCCGGTCATAAGCCTGACCTGGTCATCTGTACGGACTTCCGACAGAGCGAGCACCTGGGCCTCCTTCTGGGACTTTACGGCGGCAGTCTTTGCCGTGGTGATCTTTTCCTCTACAAATGTATTCCATTCTCTGCATGCCGGGCACTGGCCCAGCCATTTTGTCTCTTCATGCCCGCAGTTCTGGCAGAAATATACGGTTTTCTTTCCTTTTGCCATTCTCTTAATCCTCGTTCTTTATGCCCAATTCAAATACCCCGCGGCACGCGCTGACAGAACATCAAAATTTCAGCGCAGCAGGCTGCGGGGTATTTGGTCTGCATTCCGCTGCGTTTGCTGCTTTGCGGGTATACACAGAAATAGCCATGAGATCATCTGCCTGAATCCCGCTGCAGATTGTCTCACGGCTGTTCTTTCCTACACTAAAATATTAATATTGTCTCCCAGTCCAGGCGTAACCGCGGCAGCATCCATCATCTGCATCATAGCCTCGCTTGTGGCCTCCGCCGTATCAAGAACCTTGGACATCATGGCAAAGCTTATATTCGTACTCAGCCTTTCCATCGACATCATCGTTGACAATGCAGGAATATCCATAGGGCACCTCTCCTCTCTTATGATTGTATAACACACGGTTATAGACATATATCGGCTGTTTTCCCCTGATTCTTAACATAACACGCACAGTTGCTGCATCTATACATTCTCCCCCGCATCATACCGCCCCGCACCCCGGATACAGTTCCCGTACCACCTTCACCAGGTTTTCTGCCTGTCTGGAGAGGGCGTAGCTGTTATTGTATACCAGATACAATTTTCTTGTACTCCTGTTCTTTCCCATTGAAAATGCCAGCACACTTCCCGCCGCAATCTCCTCCCGGACCGCCAGGCTGGAAATGATGGTGATGCCGATACCGTTTTTCACAGAGCGCTTGATCGTCTCTGTGCTCTCCACGCTGGCGGCTATGGAAAGCCCTCCCACATCAATGCCTGAGAGCTTGAGCTGCTTCTCCGCCTCTTTTCTGGTGCCGGAGCCTTCCTCGCGCATGAGCAGCGGTTCCCGGCATATCCACTCCAGCCCCTTCTCCTGTTCTAAGATGGCGCGGTATCGGTCCGTATTGGGCATGATCACCACCAGCTCATCCTCATAGAAGGGAAGATACCTGCAGGACTTATTTTCTATAAGTGTTCCTGTAAAACCCACATCCACCACGTGGTTTGCCACATCCTCGATCACCCTGGCGCTGTCCGATTCCCGGAGTTCCAACTGCCCGGAGGGGTATTTTTCCTTATATCCGGCCAGAATGTCCGGCAGAAGATAGCGGGACGGAACCGTGGACGCCGCAACCACCAGCCGGGGTTTTGCCTTCCCCGAATCGGACGCAAACAGTTCCGTGATCCGATTCTGCAGGATCAGCATTTCCCGGGCATACTGGTACAGCTTCATCCCCTGCTCGGTCACATCAATCTCTTTGGTATTCCTGACAAACAGCTTCGCATTGAGTTCTTTTTCCAGTGAGGAAATGTATACGCTGACGGTAGGCTGCGTCAGATACAGCGCCTCCGCCGCCCTGGAAAAACTCTTATGGTCAGCCACCGCTACAAATACTTCCAGTTGTTTTAGTTTCATATCACATAAATCTCAGTCTCTTCTTTTTCGATGATCTCCCCGGTGATCCCTGCCGGAAGCCCTTCCTCCCGAAGCTTCTTTTGCAGTTCTTCTGCCTGCCCCGCCGGAACCGCGATCAGCAGCCCGCCGGAGGTCTGGGGATCAAAGAAGACTTCCTCCATGGCGAAGGAGATCCCTTCAAACCGGACATGGTCTTTCAGATGATTCCGGTTCTTCTGGGCCGCGGCAGTGAGATAAAATTCTTCCGCATAGTGCAGCGCTTCGGACATCACCGGAACCTCTCCGGCACGGATTCGGCAGGAATGCCTGCCGTCCATCATCTCGTGGAGGTGTCCGAGAAAACCAAAGCCGGTCACGTCCGTGCAGGCATGGATCTCGTATTCCCTGCAGATCTCCGATGCCCGCCTGTTCAGCGTCGTCATGGATCGGACCGCTTCATCCATGGCTTCTCTGGATGCCTCCTGAATCCGGTTGGCCGTACAGATGATCCCCACGCCCAGCTTTTTCGTCAGGATCAGAACGTCTCCCGGCTGCCCCTGGTTGTTGGGGTATATCTTTTTCGGATGAACCACCCCGGTCACAGACAGGCCGTATTTTACGCTGTCGTCCGCAATGGAATGCCCTCCTGCCAGGCTTCCGCCTGCCTCTGTGACCTTCTCGGAACCGCCCCGCATGATCTCACCCAGGATATTCAGATCCATGTCCTCCGGAAAGCAGACGATGTTCAGCGCGGTTCGGACATCCCCGCCCATGGCGTACACGTCGCTGAGCGCATTCGTCGCCGCGATCTGCCCGAACAGATAAGGATCTTCCACCATAGGAGGGAAAAAATCCAGCGTCTGTACAATGGCTGTATCCTCCGAGATCCGGTAGACGGCCGCGTCGTCCCGGCTGTCATATCCGATGAGCAGGTTTTCATCCCGAATGCCTTTGGGGAGGCGTTCCAGTACATGGCTCAGCACCCCGGCCCCAAGCTTGGCGGTACATCCGCCGCCCTTACAAAATACGATCTGATCACTCATTGCGTTCCCTTCCTTTCTCCGTACCGCATCCGATACAGGCTGAACCAGCCCTCTTCTCAGCCTGTCAAAAACAAAAGCCGGCGTTCCGGAAGCTCCAAATAATCCGGCAGCCCTTTTTCGCGCAGCAATTCCCACTTGTCCTTCTGCAAAAACCAGCACAGGTTTTCCCGGGCGTGTTCATTTTCCGGCAGGATATAAAAATTTTTCTCAAAGGGCAGCTCCGCGCTGCCGGCCAGCCGAAACCGGATGCAGTTCTCTTTTTTCTCTCCCCATACAGGGACAAATTCATGGGCCCGGAAGCCCACATATGCAATGTTCCCGGGAATCTCTCTTTTGCACTGCAGCCCGATCCCCCAGTCCAGCGCTTCCATCCGGTGCACTCCCGTCCTCTGCACCCGGGAAAAATTCTTGCACCCGGTGAGCCGGGCCGCTTCCAGATATCCGGGATCGGCAAACAGTTCCCTGGTTTTTCCTCCGGTGATCACCCTTCCCCGGTCCATGACCAGCAGTTCCTCACTGAACCGGTAGATCTCATCCCGGTCATGGGATACGAGGAGCACGGTTCCTGCGTATGCCTCCAGCATTTCGTACAATTCCTGCTGCAGCCGGTCTTTCAGAAACTGATCTAGAGCGGAAAAGGGTTCGTCCAGCAGGATCACTTCCGGCTCATAGGCCATGATCCTGGCCAGCGCCACCCTCTGCTGCTGCCCCCCGGACAGTTCCCCGGGGAGACGCTCTTCCAGCCCTTCCAACTGAAATGTATGCAGCATCTCCCGAACCCGTTCCTCTTTCTGCCGTCTGCTGCCTTTGAGCCCCGCACCGACATTTTTTGCAACCGTCATTGTGGGAAAGAGGGCGTAATTCTGAAACAGATAACCGATATTGCGTTTCTGGGGCTTCACGCAGGTTCTGTCCGCAGAACGGTACATCACCCTCGGGCCAAGCAGGATTTCCCCCTGGTCGGGCGTCTCGATCCCGGCAATGCATTTCAGCGTCATGCTTTTTCCGCAGCCTGACGCCCCCAGAATCCCGATCCTGGACGCACTGCTTTCAAACCGGACATCCAGCGAAAAGTCGGGAAACCGTTTCTTCACATTGACACTCAGACTCATCCTTTACCACCTTTTCACCGTTTTCATCCGTTTTCCTGAGATCAGGTTCATCAGGATGATGATCGCCAGGGCGATCACGATCACCACCCCGACCCAGATTCCGGCCGTCAGATAGTCCCCGTCCTGGATCACCATGGCGATCTTCTGGGAAATGGTTCCCGTCTTGCCCGGAATATTTCCGGCCAGCATGGAGGTGGCCCCGTATTCTCCCAGCGCCCTGGCAAAGGTCAGCACCGTGCCCGACGCGATCCCCGGCCCTGCGGAGGGAACCACCACCCGCCAGAAAATCTCTGTTTCCGACATGCCGAGGGTCCGCCCTGCATAGACCAGGTTGACGTCGATCTGCTCAAAAGCAGCCCGGGCATTCCGGTACATCAGGGGAAACGCAATGACCGTCGCCGCGATGACGCACCCGAGCCAGGTCTGCACCACCTTGAAGTCAAATTGTTCGTACAGGAAGCTGCCTAACGGACGCCGCCTGCTGAACAAAAGCAATAGGAAAAACCCTGCCGCCGTGGGAGGCAGCACCATGGGCAGGGTGAGTATCCCGTCCAGGACGGCCTTTTTGCCGCCAGATGCCCTGACTGCCTTCCTTGCCGCGAAAATCCCCAGGAAAAACGAGACAAACGTAGCGGCAGCCCCGGTCTTCAGAGATATAAACAGAGGACTCCAGTCCAGTTCCTTGAATAGTTCCATTACCGTTTCCATATCAAACATCCGTATCAAAATAATATGCTTCAAACACGGCCTTGGCTTCGTCCGACAAAATGAACTCCACAAATTCGGCGGCCGCGGCCGTCTGCGCTTCATCCGCCTCCTCGTTGACCACCTGTGCAATGGGATAGATGACATTTCCGGTCAGGTCATAGCCGACTGTCTCCAGGATGTCCAGTTCTTCCTCATATCCGTATGTGTCGGAGTAATACGTGGTTCCTACCTCGCAGGAGCCTTCGGTCACCGCCGTGAGCACCTTGCTCACATTGTCCTGCTCGCTGATCTCCACGCCGCCCAGGGCTTCGGACACCGTCCGGGTGCTGATCCTGGCCGCATCCTCCGTCTCTTCCAGCTTTCCCAGGTTCACCAGCGCCTGCCTGGTATATCTTCCCACGGGAACGCTTCCGCCTGCCAGTGCAATGCTCCCGGCCTCCTCCAGATTGCCGAGCCCCGTCACCGCCGTTTTGCTGTCCTTTAAGGCGACTACCACCACCTGGTTGTTGACCACGTCCGCCCTGGTTCCTTCTACCGCAAGTCCGTCCTTCTCCAACTGATCCATCTGCTTCTGGGCCGCGGAAAAAAAGACGTCGCAGGCATATCCCTCCTGGATCTGCGTCAGGAGCGTACCGGAGCTGTCCGCATTATAGGTGATCTTTACCTCCGGATGGGCCTGGCTGTATTGTTCTGCCAGCTCTGTCATAACGTTGTTCAGACTGGCCGCTATAAATACCTGGATCTCCGTCTCAGGATCGTTCTTCCCGGTGTCCTTTTCTGTCTCAGGATCGGTTTTCCCGATATTCTGATCGGTTCCCTGCGCTTCCGGCTTTTTTTCCGTCCCTTTGGATACATCCGCGGCACATCCCGTCAGCAGGCTTCCCGTCAGCACTGCCGCAAGGAGGCCGCAAACCGTTCTTTTCCACATGTTTTCTTTCCTTCCTCATTTGCAGCCAGCTTGCAAAGCTAATGGATTGCCTGCTCCGGCCGCATTCATGCCTTGACACCGTACTCCGCCCCGTCTCCGGCCGCATTCATACCCTGCCGCCGCACTCCGCTTCCTCCCCGGTCAGAATCCCGATCCCGTGTTCCAGGTGGGGCAGGATATATTCCAGGCTTTCCTTCACCGCCTTTTTGCTTCCCGGCAGGTTGACGATGAGCGTCTTGCCGCGGATCACCGACGCGCCTCTTCCCAGCATGGCCCTTCCGGTGATGGACAGGGAGTGCATACGGATGGCCTCCGCGATCCCCGGCGCATTTCGCTCGGCCACTGCCATGGTGGCTTCCGGCGTACGGTCCCGCTGAGAGAATCCGGTTCCCCCTGTGGTCAGAACCAGGTTGACCTGCCTGCCGTCCGAAAGACGGATCAGCTCCTGTTCGATCTTCTTCTGCTCGTCCGGCAGCAAAAGCCGCTCCACCACACGGTAGCCTGCCTCCTCCAGCATCCCGCAGATACAGGGGCCGCTGGTGTCCTCCCGTTCCCCTCTTGCGCCTTTGTCGCTGAGCGTCACCACCGCAGCGGTATAGCGGGTATCCGCCTTCTCAATGATCTGCATCTCGTCTCCCACGGAAATGGTGCCCCCATGAATCACCTGTGCGAACACGCCCTGGGTGGGCATGATGCATTCCCCCATCTTCTGATAGATCCGGCAGTGGGTGTGGCATTCCTTTCCGATCTGCGTCATTTCCAGCACCACGTCATTGCACCGGAACGTGGTTCCGGCCGGAAGGGATCTGAAATCAAAACCCTCTACCACCAGATTTTCCCCGAAGGCGCCGTAAACCACATCTGCCCCTTTCCTGTTAAATGCTTCGATCCGCTCTGCCGACAAGAGGCTGACCTGCCTGTGCCAGTTCCCGCCGTGGGCGTCCCCTCGGATTCCGAAGCCCTCCGCAAATTCCGCAGAGCCCACATTTTTCTTTTCGATCCCCCTGCGTTCACTGATGCAGACTGCCTTTACCACTCCCATGCTTAACCTCCGATCTGAGCCATATTGTGTGTTTCCTGCAGGATTCCCTTTACCCGCTCCTCGGGTGAATTTCCGTTTCCAAAGATCCCGGGCACGCCGTTCTCCGCCGTGGGCCATGCCCTGCTTGGAAAATCATGGCATTTCGGTTTCATGTAGATGCAGTCCTGCAGAAGCTGCTGCAGCTCCCTGTCATCAATCCCGTTTCTCATCTCCTGCTTCAGATTGATATGCCCTTCATAATTCAGGCACAGCTTCAAGGTGCCGTCCGCTTTCACCCGGATTCGGTTGCAGGAGCGGCAGAACTTCCGGCTCAGCGCACTGATGAACCCGATCTTCCCGCGAAATTCAGGCAGCTGGTAATAGACTGCCGGGCCGTTTCCCACAGACTCCTTCACCAGTTCCATATAACCAAACTGCGCTTCCAGCAGTTTTTTGATCTCGTCCTGGGTCACCGCCGTATATCCTGACCCCAGCCCGATGGGCATCATTTCAATAAAACGAACCGTGATCGGGTATTTCCATGCCAGCGCCGCCATGTCCACAAGCTCATCCTCATTGATCCCCACCATGGGTACGCAGTTTACCTTCACCGGGATTCCTGCCAGGATCGTCTGCCGGATGCCCTCCCAGACCTCAGAAAATTCTCCCCGCCGGGTCAGACGGTGGAATTTGTCTTTGTCCAGGGTATCCAGGCTGATGTTGATGCCGGACACTCCGGCCGCCGCCAGCTCCGGCAGAAACCTGCACAGCAGCGCTCCGTTGGTAGTCACTGTAACAGACTCAATTCCCGGAACCAGCCGGATATTGCGAATCAGCCCGCACACGCCTTTTCGCACCAGGGGTTCCCCTCCGGTGATCTTCACCTTTGTGATCCCCGCGCCGGCCGCCGCCTTGACGAGACGGAGGATCTCGTCATAGGTCATGACCTCGCTGTGGGGCATGGGCTCCACCCCTTCCCGGGGCATGCAGTACTGGCACCGGTAATTGCACCGGTCTGTCACGGATATTCTGATATAATCAACAACTCTCTGATATTGGTCTTTCATTGCTTGCCTCTTATTCTTCTGTTTTTTTCTTCGGGGCCGCACACATGCTTCTGATTACGCAAAGGCCCCGGTCTGTTTTTACTTTCCAAATCCGCAGTTGGGAAACGTGCACACCGGGCAGGACAGGCACAGCCCGCCTTCTCCCAGCCGGTCCAGGTCCTGTTTCTCCAGCACTTCCCCGGCCATGATCCTGGGGAGTACCAGGTCAAAGACGGTCCGCCTTGCGTACATGACGCACCCCGGAAGCCCCATGACCGGAATATGCCTGTCCCCGTAATAGGCCAGAAGGAACATGGCTCCCGGCAGCACCGGCGCGCCGTATGTCACGATCCTGGCTCCGGTATTGCGGATCGCAAGAGGGGTCCTGTCGTCCGGGTCCACGCTCATTCCTCCTGTGCAGAGGATCAGATCCGCCCCTGCATCCAACAGCTTCCGGATGGCCGCCGTGATCTGCTCGTGGTCGTCGCTGCAGACCTCATGGCCGATGACCTCCACATCATATTCCGACAGCTTTTCCCGGATCACCGGGGTAAAGGTATCCTCAATCCGCCCGTAAAACACCTCGTTTCCGGTGGTCACAATCCCCGCCTTTTTTTTCAGATACGGCATCAGCTCAAAGATCGGCTTCTCTCCCGCCGTCTCCTTTGCCCGCTCCATCTTCTCCTTCTCGATCACCAGCGGTATGATCCTGGTTCCTGCCAGCTTGTCCCCCGCCTTCACAGGAACATCCCCGTGCCGCGCCGCAATCATCATCTCTCCCAGGGAGTTGACCGCTTTCAGCCTTTCGGAATCCACTTTAAACAGCCCGGCGCATTCCGCGCTCAGCTCAATCTTGCCTTCCTTCACCTCTGACGGACGCATATGGTCATTTCTGCATATATCGCACAGAATCTGAGCAGCCTCGTTTTCATGAAGCATATTCTCGTGATTCTCCCAGATATAAATGTGGTCCTTCCCTACACTCAGGAGCACCGGGATATCCTCCTCGCGGATCACGTGTCCCTTGCGGAATACCGCGTCCTTCGTCACGCCCCGGATGATCTGGGTGATGTCGTGGCAGAGGATCTGCCCCACCGCCTCCTCCGTTTTCATCAGTTTCATCGTCCATTCCTCCAATTTGTAACCAATTTGCGGAGCAAATTGATTGCCTGCTCATGCGCCATCGCAAAGCGATTTTCATGCGCATGATACCTTATTTGTAACCAATTTGCGAAGCAAATTGATTGCCTGCTCATGCGCCATCGCAAAGCGATTTAATATGCGCATGATACCTTATTATGTAGCCAATTATCTGTTGGACCATACCGATTATTTTTTCAAAATAATTCGCTGTCAAAAAAAATATTGTGATAGATCTGATCTGCCGCTTTTTCCACCTGCTTCTCAAACTCCTCGAACAGTCCCAAAAGATCCCTTCCCCTGTCTGTCAGATAGGCTCCTCCGCCGTTCTTTCCGCCGGGCCTGCGTCCTACGATCTGGTACCCCAGCTCCTCCTCCGCCGCATGGATGATCTTCCATCCTTTGCTGTAGGAAATGCTGGTTCTCTCGCAGGCTTCCTTCACGGAACCCAGACTGTCGATCTGCTTGAGCAGTGTGACTGTCCCCGGCCCGAAAAAGGGCTTCCGGCCGGCCAGCCTTACCTTCACCGTGGGCCGCATCCGCTTTTTGTCACGGAGCCTGGCAAGCTGGGTGCAGTCCTGCTGTCCGTATGCGCCCGCAAGCACTCCTTCGTCAGAGACCTCCAACCGGATTGTCTCCCTCTCCAGCGCTTCCAGAGCGCCCTTCCAGCCCTGGTTCCCCTGGTACTCCAGTATAGCGGGAATCCGGGTGCTGTCGATGCAGACCGGATATCCCGGCTGACCCTGGCAGACCGGCAGCACAACACTGCCCGGTTCATCCAGCAGAAGCTTTACCGTATCCTCCATGAAAAAGGAAACATCCACCGGACAGAACAGTACTTTGCCGCACCGTTCCCTGAGATAGCGAAGCCCCAGCCTGGCGGAATCCAGCATCTGCGGGGAACCGCCGTGTTCATTTCTGAGAAATGTGATCCCAAAGCGGCGGAGCGTCTTCTCCACCTGCTCTGCCCGATATCCGGTTACCATAACGATGTCCTTGATGCCTGCCCGCTGAAAGTTCACAGCCGTCCGTTCTGCCGCGGACAGGATGTCTGTCTCCGTAAGCCGGCTCAAATCCCCTGTCTCTGCAGGTCTGCCGGCGGCATCGATCACTGCGCCGACATGCATAATCAGTCTTTTAATGCAACAACTTCGATCTCTACCAGCGCATCCTGGGGAAGTGCGGCTACCTGGAACGCAGATCTTGCCGGATAGTTGCCTTCACTGAAAAATCCCTTGTATACTTCGTTCATCTTTCCAAAGTCCGCGATGTTTTTCAAAAATACGGTTGTCTTTACTACATTGTCCATGGTGCATCCGGCAGATTCCAGAATGGACTTTACATTCTCCAGAGACTGCTTTGTCTGGCCTTCGATGTCCTGCGCAACGATCTTGCCTTCGGAGGGAAGGATCGGAAGCTGTCCGGAGAGAAACATCAGATTCCCTGTATTGATTCCCTGTGAATAGGGTCCGATTGCCTTAGGTGCCTTGTCTGTGTTTAAGATTGTTTTCATGGTCATATCTCCTTCTACAAATTTCTTTTCTCGTAATAATAATATTTTATCACCGGCATCTATATCTGTCAAGCTGAAACGCCGTTTGCCTAACAAAAATTTTTTTGTACGTTGACTTTTTTATTGAATTTAAAAAGAGAACGTGTAATAATAGAAGAAACGTTATAAAAGAAATGGGGAACGCTTATGCAATCAGATATCCTTCAGCATTATACCATACTTGTAGACTTTCTCGGAAAGGCGCTCGGCCCGGATTTTGAAGTGGTCCTGCATGACCTGAGTTCCAAGGACATTGCAATTGCCGCAATCGCAAACGGACACATCAGCGGCAGAAAAGTGGGAGGCCCCCTGACGGATGCCGCCCTCCGCATGATCTCTTCCAGGGCCTATGAATCGGAAGACTTTCTGAGCAATTATAAAGGGATTGCGCCCAATGGACATGTCCTCCGTTCCTCCACCATGTTCATCCGGGATGAGGACCGCAGGCCCATCGGGCTCCTATGCATCAATTTCGACGACTGGCGGTACAAGGAACTGACAGAACAATTGCTTTCCGTGATCCACCCGGAATCCTTTCTGGAGCAGCACCCCGCAAACACCCAGCCTCTGCTGGACAGGAGCGCTCCGTCTGCCGCTCCCCCGAAAACCGCAGCGACGCCGATCACGGAGAATTTCTCCATGGATATCCCGGCGCTGATGCAGAAGATCTTTGACGAAGCCACGGCTTCTCTGGAGACGCCCATTGACCGGCTGAACCAGTTCGAACGGAGGGAGATTGTGGAGCAGCTCAATGAGCAGGGATTGTTTCAGCTCAAAGGGGCGGTCTCCTTTGTCGCCAGGAAGTTCTCCTGCTCCAATGCCACCATTTACCGGTATCTCAGCGAGATCAGCGCCTGATACACTTTGTCAGCGGCGCACACTGAAAACCTGCCTCCGGCAGCTTTTCTACATACGATGGTATAAAAAAGCCCTGTCAAATAGACACCTATTTGACAGGACTTTTTTTGTACAGCCTGCGGTCCGCACGTTTTTATATGACGCAGACACAGGCTTTGCCGTCCACTTCTCTATTATACCGTTACGCCAGGATTCCCCGCAGATCCGCGATGGCATGTCGGGGGCACTTGACCGCGCACATGCCGCAGCTTAAACAAAGGGATTCATCGATCACCGCATGGCTGTCGATCACATGGATCGCCTCCGCCGTACAGGTCTTTTCGCAGATCCCGCAGCCGATACAGCTTACCGGGCAGGCTTCCCTCGCTTCTTTTCCTTTGTCTTCATTGGCGCACCGCACCACAATATAGTTGGCGCATTCGTGCAGACGGATGATATCCTGGGGACAGGCGCGCACGCACATACCGCAGGCGATACACTTCTCCTCATCCACCTCTGCCACGCCGTTTTCATTCAGGGAAACGGCGCCGAACCTGCAGACCGCAGCACAGTTTCCGCAGCCCACACAGCCATATTTACATCTGGATACCGCACTTGCGGCACATGTTCCGTTGCATGCCACCACCGCCGCGCGGCAGGGGAATTTTTTCTTCACTGCCATGATCCGTCATCCCTCCCTCTTATATGGTGTACCGGAGATCGGCAGGCTGTACCTGCGCTCTCCATCCAGCCGGTAGTACGCGTCCGTGATCGCCGGCGCGGTCGGAATGGATGTGATCTCCCCGATGCCGATTGCGCCGCAGGCCACATTGAGCCCCGGTTTGTCGATGACAAGGGCCTCGATCTCCGGGATCTCATGGGCACGGAACAGCCCAAGCGCACCGAACTTCTCCACCGGTTTACAGTTCTCGTCGATGGGATATTTTTCCCGCAGGGCGAATCCCATGGACATGACCACGCCGCCCTCAATCTGCCCTTCGCAGGACAGCGGGTTCACTGCCTTTCCTACGTCGTGGGCCGCAACAATCTTCTCGATCTTCCCGGTTTGGGAATCCAGGATGCATACCTGGGTAGCGTATCCGTAGGCCACATGGGAAACCGGATTCGGCACGTCCGCGCCAAGGGGATCTGTCTTGGCAAGGTATTCTCCGTAAAATTCCTGTCCCGTCAGATCCGCCAGCGTCTTTCCTCCTGCCTTTGCTTCCATCAGCTTTCTACACGCCCGCAGACATGCTTCCCCGGTGATCATGGTCTGTCTGGAGCCGGAAGTGGTTCCGGAATCCGGTGCGATCCATGTATTGCTGCGCTCGTAGACAATGTCCTCCCGCTTTAAGTCCGTATTGCTGACAACCATCTGTACCAGCACGGTTCCCAGGCCCTGGCCGATGCAGGAAGCCCCTGCGTAGATATGAAGCTTATGGTCATCCTCTACGATCAGTTTTACCCGGCCCGTATCCGGGATTCCCACGCCCACTCCGGCGTTCTTCATGGCACAGGCAAGCCCCACCGGTTTTCCGGCCGCCCTTGCACTATCGTACTGCTCCTTCACTGCCTCCAGCGTCTCCACCAGCCCGGTGGATTCATCCACGATCTGTCCGTTGGGCAGAACGCCTCCCGGACGGATGGCATTGCGGTAGCGGATCTCCCATGGCGTGATCCCGATCTCGTCCGCCATCATGTTCAGCAAGGTCTCCGTCGCAAAACAGGTCTGGGTCACGCCAAACCCACGGAATGCCCCTGCCGGCGGATTGTTTGTATAATAAGCGGTTCCTTCGATCTCAAAATTCTCATAGGCATAAGGGCCTGCCGCATGGGTGCAGGCACGCTCCAGCACGGGGCCTCCCAGGGAGGCAAACGCTCCTGTATCCGAAGCCACCTTTGCCTTTACCCCCAGAATCCGGCCGTTTTCGTCACAGCCCATGGTAAAGTCCATCACAAAATGATGCCGCTTGGGGTGGATCAGAAGGGACTCCGCCCTGGTCAGCCGGACTTTCACCGGACGCCTGGTATGGTGGGCAAGCAGCGCCGCGTGATGCTGCACCGTCATGTCCTCCTTGCCGCCGAAGCCGCCGCCTACCAGCGCGTTCTCCGCCTTCACCTTATCTGTTCCCAGCATCAGGCTGCATTCCCGGTAAGTACAGTAGGCATCCTGGTCTGTGGAAATGACCATCACATCGCCGTCCTCGTCGATATAAGACACGGCGCACTCAGGCTCCAGAAATGCGTGCTCCGTCCAGGGGGTCTCGAAGCGATGGGAAATGACATGCTTCGCATGTTTGATCGCTTCCTGTGCATTCCCCCGGCTTACGTGCTTGTATGCCTGGACATTGGACTCTTCCTCGTCAAATACCCTGGGCGCGTCCGCTGCCGCCGCCTCTTCAATATTATGTACCATGGGAAGAACCTCGTACTCCACCTTGATCAGCTTTTTCGCTTTTTCTACGGTTTCCATATCCTCCGCAGCTACCAGGGCCACGGCGTCTCCCAGGTAATGGGTCAGCCCTCCCACCGGGATCAGGGTATACTGGTCATGCTTGAGATGCCCGATCTTGTTCTCCCCCGGAATGTCCTCCGCCGTCAGGACCGCCGCCACGCCCGGCAGTGCTTTCGCCTTGGAGGTATCAATGGAGAGCACCCTTGCCCTTGGGTATTTGCTCCGAAGGGCCGAGCCGTAACACATATTTTCCATATAGAAATCGTCAGGATACTTGCCGTAGCCCATCACCTTCTCTTCCACGTCCAGGCGGTGTACCCTGGAGCCGATCTTCCAGTCGTCGGCGCTCTTTCCCGGAACCACGCCTTCCCGCAGGATCTTCGCGGAAAGCTTCACCGCGGCGATGATCTTCACATACCCGGTACAGCGGCAGTAATTGTTCCGCAGAGCGTATTTGATCTCTTCCTCCGTGGGATCCGGATTTACATCCAAAAGCGCCTTGGTGCACATCACCATACCCGGGATGCAGAAGCCGCACTGTACCGCTCCCGCCTCCCCGTAAGCATAGGTAAAGACTTGGGATTCCCATTCGCTTAATCCTTCCACGGTCAGCACGTGCCTGCCCTCGAGCCGGTCCGTCATGGGGACGCATGCCTTGCACACCGCGCCGTCTATGATTACGGTACAGGCGCCGCATGCGCCCTGGCTGCAGCCGTCCTTCACCGAGGTCAGGTGCAGTTCGTCCCGGAGAAACCGAAGCAGGGACTGCTTTTTATCCGTTTTCACCGTTTTTCCATTCACTACAAATGTATACATTTTCAATTCTCACCTTCTTTTTTTGAACCTGGGGCTGCCGGAAAACGCCGCCTCCAAAGCGCCTTTTCCGATCCGCCTCGCCTTATCTGATATGGTCACGCAGTATGTCCTGTCCTCCCGTGCGTCAATGTCCCCGATCTTGAGCCCTTTTTCCACCTGCACGCCTTCTTGGAGCATGCCCCGGACAATGCCGGACATCTGCGCGCAGACCGGAACGCCCCCGGTCATAGCCACTGTCTGCCCTTTCTTTACCAGATCCCCGATCTGTGCGATCGGCTCCATCGTCCCGGAGGCCGAAGCCCTGACCAGGCGTTCTATGGTGTATCCCGCAATCTCCCCCGGAATCCCCGTATTGGGAATGGCGCTGCCCTCGGAGATCACCTGTCCGAGGGAAGGGCCCCGCTGGGTCTCTATCACAAAATGGCAGTCCGCCCCCGCCGTAAAACCGGGGCCGATCCCGATCACCACCGGCGCGTCGCCGATACGTGTGCCCAGATTTTTCTTGGCCATGATACCGTCGATCAGGACATCCGGGCAGTATGTCTCACGGATCTTTGCCTGAGGGTCTACAATCACCGCGATATTGCCTGCCTTCGTCACCCCAAGAGCTTCCTCCAGGTTTTGAACCAGGATTCCTTTTGCCTGTTCTACCTGTGCCTCGCCCTCATACACCGCACGCGAGAAAGATACCGTCCTTCTCACCGCCAATGGGACTTCTATATCCGTCATCAGGATCTGATGGCCCGCAAGCCAAAATTCATACGCGATCCCTGTAGCCAGATCCCCGGCTCCCTTGATCAAAATCTTCATGTTTGTTCCCGCCTCTCTTTGTGTGCTGAGTTCCATCATACTGCTGCCTTCAAAGCCTGTAAACAGACTTTTTTTACCATATTTGCCGACAGCCATACCCGGAAGCCCCTTCAAGGCTCCCGTGCATGGCTTCTTCCATTCAAAACGCTTATAACATATAACTATAATCCGCGCATACCGCTTCGATCAGCCTCTGCAGCTCTTCCGGAACTTTCGTCTCCTGTCCCTTCTTCCAGGTGTACTCTGTACCCAGGAACCGAACCCTGCATTCCAGTTCTTCCCGGTTCAGTACGGCAAAACCATCGTTCTTGCTGTCCGCCATATCCTTTTCATTTGCGAATAATGTAAATTTGTCAAGATACGGCGCGCTTGCGTATGGGCAGAATACCTTACAGTTGCCGCATTCGTTGCACATATAATCCACATGGATCACCTGCGCCTTTTCCATTCCCGGTACTTTGACGGAGATATTGGCGCGGTTCGGACATACGTCCACGCAGTTTTCGCATACTGTAGAGCAGCCCAGGCAGCGGTCTGCCTCTTTGCCGCATCCCGGCTCCGCCAGGATTCCCTTCTTCTGGTAAATGGCTTCTGCATCTGCCGGTGTGCTCAGATCCCCGGTCACCGGAACTCCTGCGATGGCTTCCGCCGCAGTCATAGCCTCTCCCATTCCCTTCACCACCAGGGATGGTCCGAACAGGCCGTCGCCGACCACATAGACGCCTTCCACGCTGCTTTCCAGAGTACTGCTCACCTTCACACGTCCCCGATCGTCCACGTTCAGGCCGTTTGCCTCATAATAATCTGTGGGCACCTTTTCACCTACTGCCGCGATCACGGTATCTGCCGGGATGGAAAGGGTCTCGTCTGTCTCCACAACCCCTGCCCGTCCGGACGCGTCCCGTTCGCCAAGCTGTGTTACCTTGCAGACCAGATTGCCGCCTTCTAATTTTACAGGCGCCAGAAGCTCTCTGAACTCAACGCCGTCCTCAATGGCCAGAAGCAGTTCGTGCTCATCCGCCGGCATATAGCGCTTGGTCCTGCGGTATACCAGATACACATGCTCCACGCCGTCGCAGCGCTTCGCCGCCCTTGCGGTATCCATAGCCGTATTTCCGCCGCCGATCACGACTACGTTCTTTCCAAGGTCTACTTTTCCCTGTTTTGCGTTAAAATCTTCCAGGAATGCCAGGGCATTCAGGGCTTCGCCGCCTTCCAGCTTCAGTTCGCCCCGCTTGTAAGCGCCCACTGCCAGGACTACGCCGTCGTATTCCTTCTTCAGTTCTGCTACGGATGGCGCCTCCGTATTGGTCAGAATCTTCACACCCAGCTTCCGAAGCAGGGATACGTCCTTATCGATTACGCTGTCGTCAATCCGGAAATCCGGGATGATGGCGCTGACTACACCGCCCAGCTTGTCGCGCTTCTCATAGATCGTCACGTCCGCGCCTGCCTTTGCCAGATAGTATGCCGCCGCCATACCGGAGGGGCCGCCTCCTACCACCGCGGCTTTCTTACCGCAGCTTCCGGCGGGCGCAACCGTACCGATCACTGCGTCAAATGCCTTCTGTGCGCATTCCAGCTTGGTATCCCGGATCTGAACCGGGGTCTCATAGAAATTCCGGTTGCAGTGGCTCTGGCAGCCGTGTGCGCAGATGGTTCCCGTGATGAACGGCAGCGCGTTCTTGTTCAGGATCACTTTCAGGGCTTCTTCGTATTTTCCTTCTCCCGCAAGCCGCACATAGGTTGTGATCTCCTGATGGATGGGACAGGCATCCTCGCAGGGGGCCGTATAGCAGTCCAGAAGCGGCACTCTCTCTTTGGACTTCCTGGATACCGGAAGCTTCGCCGGTTTTACATGGTGAGGGTCATTCACCGCGTCTTCCGCCAGACGGTTCAGCGCGTTCACGTCGATTCCCTCAAACGGCTTCATGCCCATGGCGTCCAATCCCTCTGCCATCTGTTTGAGCCTCTGGTATCCGCCAGGCTTCAAAATCGTCGTCGCCACAGTGACAGGCCAGATGCCTGTTCCCACGATCTTCTCAATGTTAAATGCGTCTGCACCGCCGGAGTAGGCAATCCTGAGCTTCCCATCGAAGTCTCTGGAAAGCTTTGCCGCTACGGAAAGAGACAGAGGATACAGGGATTTTCCGGACATATACATCTCTTCGCTGGGCAGTTCGTTGGCCTTTACATCCACCGGGAAGGTGTTGGTGATCTTCACGCCAAATTCCAGGTTCTGTTCGCCGGACAGGCGGATCAGCCTCTGGAGCATGGGAACCGCGTCGGCATACTGCAGGTCGTCGTCGAAATGGAACCTTCCGAACGCCACATAGTCATATCCCATTTTATCCATGGTCTCCCGGGCAAACTCATAGCCCAGAAGGGTGGGATTGCACTTGATAAAGGTGTTGATCTTCTTTTCCGTCAGAAGATAGGTGGCAATGCTCTCGATCTCCTGGGGAGGACATCCGTGAAGCGTGGAGATGGTCGCTGAATTGCAGATCAGCGGGGAGATCGCCTCGATGTCTTCCTTTGTGACATTCTGAAATTCCCCTGCATGGGCGAGGAGCACTTCCCTGCATGTTTTGAAGGCGTCTGTCTGCTCCGCGTTCATCATGTTGTTGATAAATGTGTCGATCTTCTCCGACTTGATGCCCTTCAGGTCATAGCCTACGCTGATGTTGAACTGGTAGCCCTCCGTACTTCCCAGGCCGTATTCCTTTGCAATGAAGGCAAGCAAAAACCACGCCTTGATATATTCGTCCTGAGCCTGGGGCACATAGAGCTCCGTTGACCACTCACAGTTGTAGCACTCATCCTCCGCCAGGATACAGGGCTTATTGACGCATGCCGCAAGTTCCGCGCCGTCCATGATCTGTACGGTCTTCAGCTCGAAGAAACGGCTTCCCGCGTAATAAGATGCCACGATATTCTGGGCAAGCTGGCTGTTGGGGCCTGCCGCAGGGCCGATGGGGGTCTCCAGCTTCCGGCCGAAGATGGTCTGCGCCCTGCCCGGGTCTGCCACGTAGGGACTGTGTACTCCAAATACGGTTCCTTTTTCGTCATGCTCTGTCCGAACCCAGTTCAACAACTGTTCGAAAGGCATACAGCTCATAATATCACTCATTTTCATTTCCTCCTGTTATTTTTCATTTCCTCCGGACAGCGGCCGCCTTTTTTTGTACCGCTGTCCGGAGTTCACTCTTTTTTCTCCTGGTCCCCTTTATCCATTGATGCTCTTCCACAGCTTTGCAGAGGATTCCCTGCATTTTGCCATAGCTTCTTCCACATCAATCACTTTTACTTCCCTGTCCTTCATCAGAACCTTTCCGTTTCCGACTGTGGTCACCACGTCCCGTCCGGTCATGCCGAAGAGGATGTGTCCGTTGATGTTGTTCTCATCCAGATGTGTAGGCGGGTTGTAATCCACTACGATCACATCCGCTGCCGCCCCTTCCTTCAAAACGCCCAGAGGAGCCTTGAAGTAACGGTTTGCAATGGCCGCGTTGTTCTCGAACAGCATCTTGGGCACCTCGCCCCATGCCGCGTTGGCGTCGCACAGGTGATGCTTGTGGAGTACGTTCGCCACCTTGTAGGACTCGGTCATATCGTGGGTGTAGCCGTCGGTTCCCAGACCTGCCAGGATTCCCCTGTGCACCAGTTCCATGGTGGGCGGGCATCCGCAGGCATTGCCCATGTTGGATTCCGGATTATGTACGACCATGGTGTTGGTATCCTTCACCAGGTCCATCTCATGGGAATTGATGTAAATGCAGTGTCCCAGCAGCGTCTTCTCTCCCAGGATATTCCAGTCCATGAGCCGGTCCACGATCCGCTTGCCGTACTTCTTCAGGCAGTCATGAAGATCCTCGATTCCCTCTGCCACGTGGATATGATAGCCCACCTCGTCCGGCTTGTTGGCCGCCGCCAGCTCCATAGTCTCGTCTGAGATCGTAAACTGGGCATGCATTCCCATCATACCGGCCAGCATATCCGAATCATCCTTCAGCGCGTAGCGGATAAATTCCGCATTCTCCATCACCGCTTCTCTTGCCTTATCCATGCCGTCCCTGTCCGATACTTCGTAGCACAGGCAGGAGCGCACGCCCAGTTCCTTCGCCGCATCGGCGATGGTGAACAGGCTGTCTTTGATGTGGCCGAAGCTTGCATGGTGGTCGAAGATGGTGGTCACACCGTTGCGGATACAGGAGATCATGGTATCAATCGCGCTGTATTTTGTCTGTTCCAGCGTCAGGTGCCGGTCAATGGTCCACCACTGTCCGTCCAGGATATCCAGAAATCCTTTCGGATTGTAGCCTTTGATACTGAATCCCCTTGCCATGGCGCTGTAAATGTGCTCGTGGGTGTTGATAAACGCAGGCATGATCAGCCCCTTCTTCGCATCGATATACTCTGCATCCGGATAAGCCTCTTTCAGCTCCTTCTCCGTTCCTACCCTGGCAATCTTTGTGCCTTCGATTGCAACCGCTCCATGTTCAATATATGGAAGATTGCTGTCTCTGGTAATGACTTTACCGTTTCCTATGATCAGCATAATGCCGCCTCCTTTATAAAAAATTTTTTTTGCTTTTGCATTTCTTCTATAAAATGTATTCTCAGTCCAACTTTTTCTCTGCTTCCGTCAGATCCATATTCTTCGGAAGTACCAAGTTCAGCAGAATGGCCACGATAGTTGCCAGCACCACCGGAGATTTTCCGAAGATGGTGGTCACCCATGCGGGGAAGGATGCCAGCGCCGCATTGGCCTGGGTGATCCCCATTCCAAGGGCAATGGCCAGGCCCACGATGGTGGTATTCCTGTAATTCATGGGGGACGCCGTGATCAGCTTCACACCGGTCATTGCGATGGACGCGAATACCGATACGGTGGCACCGCCAAGCACACAGGACGGGATCGTCGTCAGCAGGGAAGAAAACTTCGGGATCAGCCCTGCAACAAGAAGGATGCCTGCCGCCATGGCGAATACTCTCTTAGCCACCACCTTTGTGGATGCCACGATCCCCACATTCTGGCTGTATGTAGCTGTGGGAAGCCCTCCGAAGAACGCACAGAAGATATTGCTGATACCGTATGCCACGATACCGCCGTTTAGTTCTTCATCCGTAGGCATTCTGTCCAGTCCGCCTGTTGTGGTGGCGGAAAAATCTCCGATGGCCTGTATGGAATTGATGGCGAATAACACGCCGATGGCCACACATGAGGAAGGTTCAAATGTGATCCCAAAGTGGAGCGGCCGCGGAAGCTGGAACATGGATGCGGATGCCACGGAAGAAAAATTCACCATTCCGAATGCCAGCGCCGCGATATATCCCACGACAATTCCGATTAATATGGAAGAAAGCTTCCAGATCCCCTTTCCATAATGGTTCAACGCAGTCACCACGATCAGCGTAATGATGGCAATCAGCCAGTTCTGCCAGGAACCGTATCCATCGCTTCCCACGCCTCCTGCCATATAGTTGATGGCTGTCGGATACAGGGAAAGTCCGATTGCAAATACCACCGTACCGGTGATCAGCGGCGGGAAAAACCTGCGGATCTGCTTGATGAAGATTCCTACTATAATCGCTACGATACCGCCGATGATCTGTGCGCCCAGGATCGTTGCCACATCATAATCGCCTGCGATGGCCTGCATGGTGGGCACATAGGCGAAGCTGATGCCCATGATGACCGGAAGTCCCGACCCCAGGGATATGGGACCGTTCTTGATCAGCGGAAATAACTGGATGAACGTTGTCAGCGCCGACATCACCAGCGCCGCCTGGATCAGTATGACAGAATCTGCCGGGGAAAGTCCGGCCACGCCTGCTACAATGATGGCCGGTGTCACGCACCCTACAATCATAGCTACAACGTGCTGCAATGCCAGCGGGAGGGCCTGCGGTACGGAAGGCTTTCCGTCAATTCTGAACAGTTCCTGTGAGATGGAACCCGTCTCTTCTTTACTCATATCTGTTTTCCTTTCTCTCCTTCTTTCCAGAAAAAATCTGCCTGTCTTTTCTTTAATAATATAAGAAGCAGATTGTCGTCCGCATGACAGAGAGACCAGCCTGCATGGAGCAAAAGCGCCGAAACAGCGTTTTGATGCAAAAGTAATAACATTCGGATTTTTGACTCCATTTCGGTTCATGCACATTAAACAATTTTCGCTTCTGTTGATTTTATAATAACATCAATCTGCTCAAAATACAAGCAAAATAAAAATTTTTTTGTTTCTTAAAAATTTTTTGTTTTTTCTATTGATTTTTTCAAAATTTGTGATATGATGTTTTGTAGAGAGACCAATAGAGCTCGAATAAAAAGCCCGGTATTTCCATTTCATATAATATAAGGAAGGAGGAATTGAAGATGAATATTTCCAGGTTAGATATGTTGAAGCAGATCGCAGCCGGGCTTTCGGCACAATTTGGAAAGGACTGCGAGATCGTGGTTCATGATCTGACGGATGATTCCCTTGAGCACACCATCGTACATATTGAGAACGGCGGGCTCACCGGACGCAAGATCGGCGACGGACCTTCCGGAGCCGTCCTGAATGCCATCCGACATCAGGGCGAACCTTTGAAAGATAAGCTTGCTTATCTGACCCGGACGGAAAACGGACGGATTC
Organism: Schaedlerella arabinosiphila; assembly: GCF_003885045.1. GTDB lineage: Bacteria > Bacillota > Clostridia > Lachnospirales > Lachnospiraceae > Schaedlerella > Schaedlerella arabinosiphila. The sequence goes on from NZ_RHJS01000002.1 coordinate 3,458,475, forward strand.
TCAAGTCCAGCACCATCTACATCCACAACGATGAAGGGCGGCCCTGTTACATATTTTCCATCAACTATGATATCACCGCCCTTCTCGCACTGGAGAACAGCGTCCACGCTCTCATCACCTGTGAAGAGCCCCAGACGGAAGCTTCACCCAACGTCATTACCCATGATGTGAGCAGGCTTCTGGATGAGCTGATCGAACAGTCCGTTGCACTGGTCGGGGTTCCCGTACCTCTTATGACGAAGGAAGACAAGATCAAGGCGATCAATTTCCTGAATGATGCCGGAGCCTTCCTGATCACCAAGTCAGGAGACAAAGTAGCCAAGTACTTTGACATCTCCAAGTATACGCTCTACAGCTATGTAGATATCAACAAGTAATGTGAAAGACCTGCCCTTAGCAGTCTTTCCGAATCCAAAAATGAATAAAGGAGAATTTGAAACATGAGCAGCACAGAGAAACATTTAAAATGGACTCTGAATCATATTGCCAAGAGCGATGATACACAGGTCCGGAACATGTCTATGGAAGAAATGTCAAAAGCGAACAACTTCCATAAAAGTTTTCCGCAGTACGAAGTCACACCGCTGACCCGTTTATCCAGGCTGGCTGAGTACCTGGGTCTGAAGCGTCTTTATGTCAAGGACGAATCCTACCGCTTCGGCCTGAACGCGTTCAAGGTGCTCGGCGGTTCTTATGCCATCGCCAGATACATCGCGCAGCAGACCGGCAAGGATGTCAGCGAGATTCCTTACGATGTACTGACCTCCGAGAAGCTCAGAGAAGAATTTGGGCAGGCAGCCTTCTTTACTGCGACGGACGGCAATCATGGACGCGGAGTTGCCTGGGCTGCGAACAAGCTTGGACAGAAGTGTACCGTCCGGATGCCGAAGGGTTCCACACAGACCCGTCTGAACAACATTGCCAAAGAGAATGCCACGGTTACCATCGAAGACCTGAACTATGACGAATGTGTCCGCATGGCCGCGAAGGAAGCGGAGAACACGGAACACGGCGTAATCATTCAGGATACCGCATGGGAGGGCTATGAGGAGATTCCGACCTGGATCATGCAGGGTTACGGAACACTTGCCCTGGAAGCAGACCGGCAGCTCGCAGACGACGGATGCCGCCCCACCCACATCTTTATCCAGGCCGGGGTTGGTTCCCTTGCAGGCGCGGTGATCGGCTTCTTCGCCAACCGTTTCAAAGAAAATCCTCCGGTCATGGTGGTTTGTGAAGCCAATGCGGCTGACTGCCTCTACCGTTCTGCAATGCAGAAGGACGGAAGCCGTGTGGATGTAACCGGCGACATGTTCACCATCATGGCAGGCCTGGCATGCGGCGAAGCCAACACCGTATCCTGGGATATCTTAAGAAACCATGCGGATGCATTTGTTTCCTGCCCGGACTGGGTGAGCGCAAACGGCACACGCATTTACGCGGCTCCGTTAAAGGGCGATCCGCAGGTCATCTCCGGAGAATCCGGTTCCGTCACCATGGGCCTGGTGCACGCGCTGATGACCAATCCGGAATACAAGGATCTGAAAGAAGCCTTAAAGCTGGATGAAAATTCAGAGGTTTTACTTGTATCATCCGAAGGCGACACAGATCCGGACCGTTTCCGTGAGATCACATGGGAAGGTTTATGCGGATCAGATAAAGAAGTATTTGCAGATTTATAATAAAAACATTCAATATCATAAGGAGGATAAAAAACATGTTTGATTTTGACAAGATTAAGGAAGCTGCCCAGGGGTATGAGAAGGATATGACCGCGTTCCTGCGCGCCATCGTAAAGAATCCGGGAGAGAGCTGCGACGAGAAGGCTCACATCGACACCATCGCTGCTGAGATGAAGAAGGTTGGATTCGACGAGGTTCAGATTGATCCCCAGGGAAATGTAATCGGCTACATGGGAACCGGCGACAAGATCATCGCTTATGATGCGCACATCGACACCGTAGGAATCGGCAATATCGAGAACTGGAACTTTGATCCCTACGAGGGATATGAGAACGAGACCGAGATCGGCGGACGCGGCGTGTCTGACCAGTGCGGCGGTATCGTATCTGCAGTATACGGCGCAAAGATCATGAAGGACATGGATCTGATCCCGGAAGGCTGCAAGATCATGGTTGTAGGAACCGTTCAGGAAGAAGACTGCGACGGACTTTGCTGGCAGTACATCATCAACGAAGACAAGGTTCGCCCGGAATTTGTTGTTTCCACAGAGCCTACAGACGGCGGAATCTACCGCGGACAGAGAGGACGTATGGAGATCCGTGTGGACGTGAAGGGTGTTTCCTGCCACGGCTCCGCTCCGGAGCGCGGTGACAACGCGATCTACAAGATGGCTGACATCCTCCAGGATATCCGCGCATTGAATGAAAATGACGCTGAAGACGGAACCGAGATCAAAGGTCTTGTGAAGATGCTGGATGAAAAGTACAATCCGGACTGGGAAGAGGCTCGTTTCCTTGGACGCGGTACTGTAACCGTATCCCAGATCTTCTATACCTCCCCGAGCCGCTGTGCGGTTGCTGACTCCTGCGCGGTATCTCTGGACCGCCGTATGACATTCGGCGAGACCTGGGAGAGCTGCCTGGATGAGATCCGCGCACTGCCCAGCGTGAAGAAATACGGAGACGACGTTGTAGTTTCCATGTACAACTACGACCGTCCTTCCTACACAGGATGCGTATACGAGATCGAGTGCTACTTCCCGACATGGGCGATCCCGAAGGATCACAAGGTAACGAAGGCTTTAGAAGCTGCTTACAAGGGACTCTACGGCGATCAGAGAATCGGCGCTGCTGACACTCTGGAAATGCGTCAGGCACGTCCTCTGACAGACAAGTGGACCTTCTCCACCAACGGCGTTTCCATCATGGGAAGAAACGGAATCCCCTGCATCGGCTTCGGACCTGGCGCAGAGGCACAGGCTCACGCTCCGAATGAAATGACCTGGAAGCAGGATCTGGTAACATGTGCTGCTGTATATGCTGCACTTCCGACAGAATACTGCAAATAAATTATTTTCCTTTTTTCTGCCGTAGCAGTATGGATACGGTACACGATATACGAAACCTATTTACCCTAATACTTTACAAATTTTTTTCAGGAGGATTTTACAATGAAAACATTACAGGATTATATCGACAAGCTCAACGCGTTAAATTTCAAAGAGATGTACAACGGAGACTTCTTCCTTACATGGGAAAAGTCAGACGACGAGATCGAGGCAGTATTTACCGTAGCTGACGCGCTGCGTTTCATGAGAGAAAACAACATTTCCACAAAGGTTTTCGAGAGCGGCCTTGGAATCTCCTTATTCCGCGACAACTCTACCCGTACCCGTTTCTCCTTTGCTTCTGCCTGCAACCTGTTAGGTCTGGAAGTTCAGGATCTGGACGAAGGAAAATCTCAGGTAGCCCACGGCGAGACTGTCCGTGAGACTGCTAACATGATCTCCTTCATGGCAGATGTCATCGGTATCCGCGACGATATGTACATCGGCAAGGGAAATGCTTACATGCACGAGGTTGTTGACGCTGTAACTCAGGGAAATAAGGACGGCATCCTGGAACAGAAGCCTACCCTTGTAAACCTGCAGTGCGACATTGACCACCCGACACAGGCAATGGCAGATATGCTCCACATCATCCACGAATTTGGCGGTGTTGAGAATCTGAAGGGCAAGAAGCTGGCTATGACATGGGCTTACTCTCCGTCTTACGGCAAGCCGCTGTCCGTTCCCCAGGGAATCATCGGACTGATGACACGTTTCGGCATGGACGTTGTACTGGCGCATCCGGAAGGCTACGAAGTATTCGAGGAAGTAGAAGAAGTTGCGAAGAAGAACGCGGAGAAGTCCGGCGGTTCCTTCACAAAGACAAACAGCATGGCTGAGGCGTTCAAGGATGCGGACATCGTATATCCGAAGAGCTGGGCTCCTTTCGCTGCAATGGAAAAACGTACCGAGCTGTACGGAAACGGCGACACAGACGGCATCAAGGCTCTGGAGAAAGAACTGCTTGCACAGAACGCAGAGCACAAGGACTGGGCTTGTACCGAAGAGCTGATGGCTACCACAAAGGACGGAAAGGCTCTGTATATGCACTGCCTGCCGGCTGATATCACAGGCGTAAGCTGTAAGGAAGGTGAAGTAGACGCGTCCGTATTCGACCGCTACAGAGATCCGCTGTACAAGGAAGCAAGCTTCAAGCCGTACATCATCGCTGCAATGATCTTCCTTGCAAAATTTGCTGATCCGGCTGACATCCTCAAGAAGCTGGAAGAAAACGGAACACCGAGAGTATTTAAGTAATCATCGGGAACAGCAGCAATATGAAAAACAGACTGTGCAAGTTTACTTGCTAAGGGCTGATTTTTCATATTGCTATTGGGCGGGACGCCCATGAACCTCAGACAGGAGCTTCGAAGAAGCGGATAATCTGCGCAGCAGATGGGTCTGAGGTCTGCTGTTCTGAATTGGAAATCGTTACATACAAGAATCCTTACAGATAGAAAGGCAAATATGATGTCGAAAAAGAAAAGAGTTGTCATCGCGCTTGGCGGAAATGCTCTTGGAAATACTCTGCCGGAGCAGATGGCAGCAGTAAAGATTACCGCTAAGGCAATCGTAGATTTGATCGAAGACGGCTGTGAAGTCGTAGTATCCCACGGAAACGGCCCCCAGGTCGGCATGATCAACAATGCCATGATCGCATTGACCCATGAAGATCTGGAGCAGCCCAACACTCCCCTCTCCGTATGCGTTGCCATGAGCCAGGCTTATATCGGCTATGACCTGCAGAACGCGCTCCGCGAAGAGCTTTTGAACCGCAATATCACAGATATCCCGGTTGCAACCATGATCACCCAGGTCCGTGTGGATGAAAATGACCCTGCTTTCCAGAATCCCAGCAAGCCCATCGGCAAGTTTGTGGATGCAGAGCAGGCGAAGATGATGGAAGAAAAATTCAACTATATCATGAAAGAAGACGCAGGAAGGGGCTACCGCCGTGTAGTAGCTTCCCCGAAGCCGGCAGAGATCATCGAGATCGGCACGATCCGTACCATGGTGGAGGCCGGCAACCTGGTCATCGCCGGAGGCGGCGGCGGAATCCCTGTCACCAGGCAGGGCAACCACTTAAAAGGCGCCAGCGCCGTAATCGACAAGGACTTTGCAAGCTGCCTGATTGCAAAGGAACTGGATGCGGATTATCTGATCATCCTGACAGCCGTAGAAAAGGTCGCGCTCAACTTCGGCAAGCCGGATGAAAAATGGCTCAGCGACGTCTCTGTAGAAGAGGCAGAACAGTATGTAAAAGAAGGCCACTTCGCACCTGGCTCCATGCTGCCGAAGGTACAGGCTGCGATGGACTTCGCGTCCTCCAAGCCGGGACGCACCGCCCTGATCACACTTCTGGAAAAATCCAGAGACGCGGTACAGGGCAAGACCGGAACCATGTTCCACGCATAGTATGATACAGAGCCGTCCCATACTGCGCCGGGTACGCACCGCGCATCGGGATCGGCTGAAACTGACATGACTAACTCCATAAAAACTCCTCAGGAGGGGGCTGTCGGGAAAACCTGAATTTCCCAACAGCCCCTTTTTTATCTCAGCGTATCAAAAAACGCTGTCCACGCAGGCTTTACTTGCACTTCATATTCATATGCAAAATTCCAGGCACGCTTTAAACTGGTCGCAGTCGATCCGGATATCAAATTCCCCGCCCAATGCTTTCGCGTAGGTACTTACGATCGCCAGCCCCAGGCCGTTGCCCTCGCTGGTTCTGGACTGATCCCCGCGTGCAAACCGCTCTACAATATCCTCCTTCGTAAAATCCATAAAGTAACCGGCTGTATTCGTGATCTCGATACGGATTCTTCGCCTTGGTTCCTCTATCGGCTCTGTCCGGACAGGCTCAGAGGGTGAATCCTGTGTCTCTGCCAGGTAAACGGACTGCTCTGCGGCTGCCTTGGAGCCTTCATCCCTTCGGATCTCTGTTTTCACGAATACCCTCGTCTTTTCCGCGGAATATTTCAGCGCGTTCTCAATCAGGTTCTGGCAGATCCGGTAAAAATAGGTGTTATCCGTATAAATCTCTGTGTTCTCTTTCGTAAGCAGCGTCACAAATTTCAGCCCGCTTTCTTTAATCCGGTCGTCCATGTCCGCAAAAATCTGCTCAATCAGACGGTTCACCTCAAAGTGCTCCCTGTGCAGCTCCACATTGCCGCTGCTTGCCTTTGCCAGGGAGAAGAGGCTGTTGATCATCTCTCCCAGCTTCTCCGTCCTGGAGGAAATCACGTCCACATAATCCCGGACGATGCCGCTCAGCTCCTCCTTTTTAATCAGTTCGATGTAGCCCACGATGGAGGTCAGCGGTGTTTTCAGGTCGTGGGATACGTTGGTGATCAGATCCACCCTGAGCTGGTCGCTGCGCGAGACCTTCTCCAGGCTCTTCTTCTCTATCTCCAACGCCTCTGCCAGCCGCTTCTGCTGCATCATTTCGATCTGCCCCATGATGCCCTCCAGCTTCCGGTTCCAGAACCGGCTGAGCCTGTTCCGGCAGATCAGGTATTGGGTCGGGACTGTCATGAAGATCATGTATGCCACCCCGTAGTTATACCAAAATTTTGACTCATAGGACCAGCCTGCATAAACCAGTTCAAAAAACAGCAGATACACCGTTGCAGACAGTCCTGCGGCTGCCCCGATCCAATACAGACGTTTTATGGATTTTTCCCTGACTGTTTTCCATTTCTCATATTCATATCCGGCGCAGTCCTCCGGCTCCCCATATTGATGAACCAGATACAGTTTTAAAAGGATCGACACCCCCACCCCCAGCCACATATTTCCCTGTGCTCCGATCAGAAACGTTGCCTGCGGAGAATGATATCCACCATATGCTGACATGATCCAAAGTCCTGCAAGCCCGACGGCCACTGATGTAAGCCCTGAGATTATTTTCCCTTCTCTTCCTAAAAACCGAATAAACTTCTCATACATATTTTTCCATTTTGTAGCCAATGCCCCACACCACCTTTACATACCTCGGCTTCTTTGTATCAATCTCGATCTTTTCGCGGATATGCCGGATATGCACCATTACCGTATTCTCTACCGTATAATCCGCCACTCCGCCCCAGACCCGTTCATAGATCTGTTCTGCCGGAAATACCTGCCCCGGATGCTCCATGAGAAGCTCCAGGATCTTGTACTCCGTAGCGGTCAGATGCACCTCCTCCCCTTCCACAACCGCCACCCGCTGCTTTTTATCCAGCACCAGGCCGCCGTTGATGATCTGGTCCTCTGCCGGTTCCGGCTTTTTCTCACCCCATGCATGGTACCGCCGCAGATGCGCCTTGACCCTGGCGAGCAGCTCCGCCGGGTTGTAGGGCTTTTCTACATAGTCGTCCGCTCCCAGCGTCAGCCCGGACACCTTGTCGCTCTCTTCGGTCCTGGCCGACAGGATGATCACCGGAATCCTGCTTTTCTCACGAAGCTTCATCAATGCTGACAGCCCGTTGAGCCTGGGCATCATCACGTCCAGAAGAATCAGGTCGATCTTCTTCTGCTCCAGGGCATCCAGCGCCTCCATTCCGTCATACGCCTTTTCCACCTGATAGCCCTCAAATTTCAGCAGTTCACTGATGGAATACACGATCTCCTTATTATCATCTACAATCAGTATCGTCTCATTTTCCATGGGGATCTCCTCCTAACTGAGGCCATAATACAAAGCTGCTTTTCCCGCGGCCCTTTTGTGTTTACATGACTACTATAATAAAACCCGCTTAAAAGAAACTCAATATAATTCTTAAAAATATCTTAACTATTCACAGCAATGATGTTTCATTCCATTTCTATTTTTCCTTCTTGACTTAAAGTCCACTTTAAGGTGTATGATAAAAACCAGATTGATATCCTGACAACATATGGTCGGCAAGCACAATTGGAAAAGGAGAGATGGATTATGATTTATAAGGAGTTTCAGAATTTAAAATTATCTGCACTTGGCATGGGCGCCATGCGTCTGCCCACGATTGACGGAGATGATTCCAGGATTGACGAGGCGGCTTCTGAAAAAATGGTTGCCCGCGCCATGGAAAAGGGAATCAACTACTATGATACCGCATGGGGATATCACGGCGAACATTCGGAGCTTGTCATGGGAAAGCTTTTGAACAAATATCCCCGTGAGAGCTACTATCTTGCCACAAAGTTTCCCGGATACGACCTGGCAAACATGGACAAGGTGGAATCCATTTTTGAGCGGCAGCTTGAAAAATGCGGCGTATCCTATTTTGATTTTTACCTGTTCCACAATGTCTGCGAGATGAACATTGACGCTTATCTGGATCAGAAGTACGGCATCTTCGATTATCTGATGAAGCAGAAGGAAAACGGCCGAATCCGGCATCTAGGTTTTTCCGCCCACGGAAGCGTTGAAGTCATGAAGCGTTTTCTGGACGCTTATGGGAAGCATATGGAGTTCTGCCAGATCCAGATGAATTATCTGGACTGGACTTTCCAGGATGCCAAAGGAAAAGTGGAGCTGCTCCGTGAGCACCGCATCCCGGTCTGGGTGATGGAGCCGGTCCGCGGAGGAAAGCTTGCAGCACTCCCGGAGGAACATGCCGCGAAGTTAAAAGCCCTCCGCCCGGAGGAAGGCATCCCGGCATGGTCGTTCCGTTTCCTGCAGTCCTTCCAGGATGTGACGGTGACGCTCTCCGGCATGTCCAACTTTGAACAGTTGGAGGATAATATCCGTACATACGAGGAAGACAAGCCTTTAAATCAAGAAGAGATGGACACACTGCTCGGTATTGCAGACGAGATGCTGGGCAAAAAGACGCTCCCCTGTACGGCGTGCCGCTATTGTGTGAGCCACTGCCCCCAGGAGCTGGATATCCCGTCCCTGCTTGCGCTGTATAATGAGCACTGCTTTACAGACGGCGGATTCATCGCACCCATGGCCCTTTCCTCCTACCAGAAGGAAAAGCTCCCCAGCGCATGCGTAGGCTGCAGAAGCTGTGAGGCCGTCTGTCCCCAGCAGATTCTGATTTCGGAAGCAATGTCTGATTTTACGGCGAAGCTGAATATGTAAAGAGGGTTACGCCAAAGTCTTCACTTATTAAAAGAAATGAGGCTGTCGGGAAATGCGGTTTACCTGCAATGTATTGCTCTGTTGAACCAGGCAGGCAATATATTGGACAAACCGTATCGTTTTCCGACAACCTCATAATCTGAATAACAGCATTTATATTTGAAGTGAAACAAATACCTTCACATTGCTATTTCTACTTTCTTTCCGGCAAAGGCAATTCCATACTTCACAATATCATGAATCCCTCGGTCTAAGAGATCTGTATCATAATGCTAAGAATCTCCTTATTCGGCAGCGCCAGTTCCATAAAGGTTCCAAATTCCGTTTCAACTGCATTACTCACAGGCTTCAAATATCCTGCGATCAGGAGAAAGCTGAAAATCGTATCCGTTCCGTCTGTAATTCTTGGATAAATCACGTCCATATTTAACGATGCCTGTACCGTCTGTCCCTGCATCAAAGAAAACAGATTCTCAGCAATATCCGGGGTGAGGGAAGCCATAATTTCCCGGATAATCTCATTGTCACTGGTATTGGTCCAGTAGGGTTTTGCCTGACAATGATTATAAAAATAATTTGCTACAGACCATGGATTAAAGATTTCTGTGTTTCCAAAACGATATCCATCGTACCAGTCACATAATTCTTCCAATTTATCCTGTTGTCCATAATAAGCTGCCATCTCTTTTACTTCGCCCTCGGTAAATCCAAAATACTTACTATATTTCTCATCCAAAACCGAATTGACAATCGGATTATTGAGTCCACTAAACAGACTCTCTTTTGAAACGCGAAGAATACCTGTAAGAACACCAAATGCAAGAGAAGGATTATCCTTTAACCCTCCTGACATGAAATTTCTCATAAAAGTTATCACTTCATTATAGAAATTTAGGGTATGTCCCTGTTGAATCGGCGTATCATATTCATCGATCAGAACAACAGCTTTAGACTGATGATGCTTTTCGAGCATGCGTCCCAGATTCAGAAGTGCTCTGGTATACTCAACTGCATTCAGCCGATCAGACTGCATTCTCAACAGATAGTCCTTTTCCACAGGGTTAAGACAGGTGCTTGTAAAGAGTTCATCATGTCTCATGTATTCATCGCGGATAACATTTTTGATTGCTTCAAATGTACTTGCCCAATCCGCAAATTTTGCGTCTTTAAAGGTAAGTGAAATCACTGGGAAAGTGCCCTGAAGCTTCTGATACTTCTCGCCGCAGGACCAAATCTTTTTATCTCTGAAATAAACGGAGGTATCTTCTTCAGTCTTTTCAAAAAAGCTCTTGAGCATATCAATGGCCAGAGTTTTACCAAATCTTCTGGGTCTTGTAAACAGGATTACCGGTACCTGATCATCGATCAGATCACGAATCAGAAGTGTTTTATCAACATAGTAACTGTTTTTTACTACATCCATGTATGATGTATTTCCGACCGCACAGGAAAGCATTCCCTCTTTTCCTTTTCCAGAGTTTATATTACCCCGGTAAGCAAACACGGATTCTTCCGGAATCTTCCAGTCACGCCCCTCTTTTCGAGCGCCCTCAAATGTCTGTTTATTACATAGCCCCACTACTCTTCTGGTTGATAATTTCAAAATTTTAGCTGCTTCTTTTGTTGAAATACACCTGAAATCGGTCATACCATCACCCCTTTTCGGAAACAGTACAGCATTTTTCGGAATTTACTGCATTCATTATACCTGACTTTCATCCGCTTTGCACTCTTTTTTTATTTTGGTATACTTTTGAGCCAGAAACTTACCCTTCTTTTTCCACAATCTCCATCAGCGATACACTTTTCAGATACCGTTTCAGCAAAAAGCAGCAGAAGTGCGGAAACGTAAATATTTTTCCGCTGTATCCGATATTCCCCATTACCAATTTGATTCCATATTTGATATCCGGATACCTGTCACTGGCGATCAGCGTCTGCAGGGACTTTGCCCTTCCGTTCACCGCCTTTACTTCCAGAGGGATCAATTCCGAACTTGTCCGTATAAAAAAATCCTCCTCCAGTGTGGAATTTTCTTTCTTAAAATAGTACAGCCCGTATCCGCTTTTGGAAAGCGCTTCTGCTGCCACATTTTCATACAAAGAGCCTTTATACACCCCTAGATTTTTATTTTCCCGAAGGTCGTCCTGTGCTTCCTCATCCAGCATTGCCACCAGCAGCCCGCTATCGGCAAAATACAGCTTCAGTTTTGTATCATCATAATTCCCTTTCAGCGGCAGTTCCGGAAAATGCAGGCAATAACAGGTATTCACGACCCCCGCGTCCTTAAGCCATTCGATGCAGCCCCGATAATCCTTGAATCTCGCGCCGGATGCCACCTTTGAAATCTGGAACTTCTTATTGTCTCTGGCCAACTGTACCGGGATATGGCTGAACACATTGAGAATCCTGGTTTGATCCATCCCTTCCGCATATTTCCGAATATCTTCCTCATAATCCGCAAGGAGCTGCCTCTGTGTCTGCAGCGAACCCTCAAAAGTCCCCTTTTCAATATAATCACGAATCACTGCAGGCATACCGCCGAGGATACAATAGTCGATGAACAGTTCCGAACAGATCTTCATCATGACTTCTGAAAATGCTTTCAGCTTTTTCATATGATCCAGCATATCCTCCACAAAATCATCCCCATATCCTCTGGCCCACAAAAATTCTTCGAAATCCAGCGAATGCATTTCAAAGTCCTGCTTATATCCCACACTGTTGCTCTCAATTCTTCTGTAATTGATCCCCAGAAGGGAACCGCTGCATATCACATCATATTTTCCGTCCATGGAAAAAAATTTCAGCGCTGTGGTAATCTCCGGAAAATCCTGCAGTTCGTCAAAAAACAGCAATGTGCTTCCCGGGTCAAAATGCTTATCCGGATCCAGCCGTGAAATATTTTTGATAATATTTTGTACCCCATAGCCGTCTGAGGTGATCATTTTATATTTCGGTTCTTCCACAAAATTGATCTCTACGACGTGCTTATAATTTTCTTCTGCAAACTTCCGAATGGATTCCGTCTTTCCAATCTGCCTGGCGCCCTTCACAATCAGGGGTCTTCTATGTTCATCCTGTTTCCATTCCTTCAAATACACATCTATTTTTCTCTGCAGATACATCCTCTCACCTCAATTTTCCCGGTACATCATAACTGCCCTCTTCACTGATCTATGGCAGTTATTTTCGATGTACCTGTTATAATGGAATCATCTTTCTTCCTATCATAACATTTTATGGGGGAATTACAATATACATCACACAAAAAAATGAGGGAATTTTCGACATATTACAACATTTTATGAGGGAATTGTATTTGATATCTCACAAAACATGAGGGAGTTTTCGTTGATACACTACAAAAACATGCGGGAATTTTCGCTGATAGAACGTAAAGCATGTAGGATTATCGTTCACACATTGCAAAGCATGAGCCAGTTACAGTCAACATGCCGCAAAATCATGACCTAATTACGATAAAACACCGCAAAACGATACACCAGACATCAGATCACCACCTCTGAATACATCTTAATATGAAACTCTGTCCCCACCCCTTCCTCGCTGCTCACGCTGACCGTTCCATTCTGCAGCAGGATCATCTGCCGGGACATGGCAAGTCCGATTCCCACGCTGTCGCCGGATTGATTTCCCGCCTTATAAAACCGGTCGAAAATATACGGAAGGTGTTCCCTGGCGATCCCTTCGCCGTTGTCCCTGATTACGATATTTGTGGCAAGATTGTTCTGGTTTGCAAAGACCCATACCTTCCCGCCCGGCTGCGTATGCTCAATACAGTTTTTCACAATATTGGAAACCGCCTCCGCCGTCCAGTGCTCGTCGCAAATCAGCCGGATATCCCCATCCGCCTCCACTGACAGCTCCACCTCCTTTAGCTCCGCCAGGATTTCAAAGGGCTGGCAGGATTTCAGGAGCAGTTCCCGGAGCGGCACATCCTGCTTCTTCAATTTCAGCATATTGGCATCCATCTGGGACAGCGTCAGCAGATTCCGGATCAGCCATGTGATCCGGTTCACCTGTGAATCAATCTTATCAATAAATTCCGCCCTCTTCTCCTCGTCCAGGTTCGGATTTTTCAGCAGATCCGTCATGATCGTAATGGATGTCAGGGGCGTCTTGATCTGATGGGAGATATCCGAAAGCATCTGCGCAAGGTACTCCTTTTCCTTGAGCGCCCCTGCGGATTTCTCCTGATTCTGGACAACCAGCTTATAGAGCTCACTCTGCAGCACACCGAGCTGCCCTTCGCTGTACTTCGTCATCTCCGGAAGCTCCGGGTTGTCCTGCAGCTTCATCAGATACAGGATCAGTTCCTCCAGCCTTTTTTCTCTCCTGTACCGTGTCCTGACAGAAATGAAGCACAAGGCCGCACAGCACAGCAAGCCCAAAAAGGCGGTATGAGAACCGCCTGACAAAATAACCATATACGCTGAAAATCCCAGAATGATCCACTGCATTACCATCTCCATAACCCGTCTCCTGTGCCTGCAGTCAAATCGATAAAACTGCATCCTGTTTTTGACCCTCGCGGCAGTCACCAAATATCCATACAGGCATGGCTGCCTGTCTCACTGCTTCGCGGGAATTAAAATCCACTATTTTCCGGCTCACTCCATCCGATACCCGATTCCCCGCACGGTCCGGATAATCTGCCCATCCGCCGTATCACCCAGCTTCTTCCGCAGCCGTTTCATATACACGCTCAATGTATTATCATTTACAAAATCCCCTGCCTCATCCCAGATTCCTTCCAGAATCTGGCTCCGGGAAAGGGTCTGGCCCCGGTGGTTGAGAAAGATCAGAAGAAGCTTGTATTCCATGGCCGTGAGAATGATCTCTTCCTTGTCCGAGTAGACCCTGCCTGTCTGCAGATTGACCTGGTTTTTGCCTACCTGGACGATCTGCTCCAGGCCTCCGCCCTGTGCGGAGGTCCTTCTTAAAATCGCCTTCATCCTGGCCAGCAGCTCCCGGATTCGGAAGGGCTTGCAGATATAGTCGTCGGCCCCCTGCTCCAGGGCCATCACCGTATGCACCTCATCCTCACAGGCCGTCAGAAAGAGGATCGGAGCGCTGCTGTTTCTCCGGATCTCCCGGCAGACCTGGTATCCATCCCCGTCCGGCAGCATGATATCCAGCAGATAAAATCCAATGTCCCGGCAGTTTTGAATCTGCTCCAGGGCCTCCGATACTCCCGCCGCGGAAAGTACCTCATAGTTTTCCTGCAGCAGCGCAAACTTCAATCCCTCCCTGATAATCTCATCATCTTCCACAATCAGAACCTTCATTCCTTCTCCTCCTCATACCCCCTCCCTGCGCATATTCTCGTACAGCTCCTCCTGCCGTTCCCTGCCAAAGCCATACAGTGTAAGCCCTGTCAAAACCGCTCCTACCACCAGGGCAGCTCCCGCAATCCAGAGCCAGGGGGTGGGAAGCTCCAGATTCCCGAAGATCACCACCAGTCCAAACCGGACGCAGGCAATCAGCATTCCGGAAAATACTCCTGCCAGCAGCAGCGCCCACAGGAAAATCCCCGCACATTCATACAGCAGCATTTTTTTCATCTGCCCTGACGCCATGCCCACCGATCTCAGCACCGCAAGCTCCTGCCGGCTCTCCAGCCGCCAGCCCCGGATCGAATTAAACAGATTCAGCAGGCAGATCACCGATGTCAGCACAATGAAGCTGAACAGCATCACATCCACGATACCGGAAACCGCATTTGCCATGGTGGACTGATACTCGGTCTCCAGGATGCCGAACCTGGCGTCGTCCTGTTCACTGGCCCGCTGCAGACGGTCGATTATATCCGTAGGCTTTCCGTTCATCCGGATGAGCAGCATCTCATCCATCATACTGCTGGCCGCGCCTTCTACTCTGAGGATGTCTGCCATCCTGCTGCCGGCCGCCTCATTTACAATCAGCCACATATAATTGTTATTCTTAAACTCCACATAATCCTGCAGTTGGTTTGTCTCTGCAAATCCCGCGATCTCAACAGGCACCTCCACCTCTTTCTCCTCGTACGAAGAATACAGGCTGACAGGCACCGTATCCCCTTCCTTCATGTCCGTCATCCTGGAAATACGAAACATACGGTACTTCTCCGGAGACATCCCACCAATCATAAAGCTGGATGTAGACACGGCTCCTGTACTCAGCACAATAGCGGATGTCTGCTCCGGATCCAGCAGCCTGTCGGCATCTGCCCCGATTTTTCCGGCCATATCCCGCATGGTATCCATATCTACGGAAAGAATATTCACCGGCATGCTGGCGCCTCCTCTAAAACCATGTTCCTCCCGGAACTCTTCCTCCGAAAGTTCTCTGTGATAGTACAGGTTAAAAACACCGTGAAGCGCGTCCCAGTATTCCGCTCCATAGGCATCAACAGGTACCTGGCCTGCGAACATGCCGTCTCTCCATTTTGCGGTATATTCTACGCCCGCATCCTTCTCAATTTCCTCTTTCAGCGCTTCTAATTTGGATTCACCGGCATAAAGGACATAATCATACCGCTCCGTATTGAGAGACATTTCCTCCTCTCCCATTTTCACGCGGATGATCCTGTGGACGGCATCAGATCCGAATATGGTCACAGTCAGAACCACCAGAAAAACCGCCGCCGCAGATCCTACGGAACGAACTTTTTTGTTCCGGCGGAGCAGCATATTTTTTGCCAGCATCCCCTCCGCGCCGAACATATGGATAAATGAAGCCTGCATCTGATACTGCCTGCTCTTTTTCCAAATATTTCCGCGGATGCATTCCACCGGACCGATCTTTCCGATCTTTCTTGCAGGAAGCCATGCCGAAATCAGTACGGTCACCGTGCTGGCCAGGATCACGGCCGCCAGATTTTCCCAGGAGATCCGGATCACGGCCGGATCAATCGTCACCAGGCTGCTGATTCTCAGGAAGGAACCTATGAACGGGCGGAACGCCGCCATGGCCAGCCGGATCACGCCGATCCCCAGCAGGACACCGGTGGGCAGGGCGAATACCAGCAGGAAAAACGCTTCATAAAAGATGCTGCTTCTCTTCTGCCTTCCGGTGGCCCCGATGGAGCAAAGCATCCCCAGGTATCTGCTCCGTTCCTGAAAGGACATGTTAAATACATTATATATCAAAATCACTGAAGCCGCCATAATCAAAACCACAAAAAATACCGTCATAAACTTTACAACCAGATTTAATGTTGTATCCGAGGTACTCGCGGTAAATGCCAGCACATAATCATTGACGTCAATCTCATAACCGCCGGCCCCGGCAGCTCTCAGCAGTGCAGGTATATCCTGATCCGGATTGTTCTCTACATCCAGAATCAGGGACAGGTTGAAGGTTTCCAGCGCTGCGGCCTGGCTGTCCTCCAGCAGTGTGATGGCCGTATAGCCCGCCGCCCCCATCTGCTCATACGCAGGCGGCTCCATGATTCCTACTACCTGGTAAGTTCCCTTTTGTCCCGTATATGTCCGGTTTTCCCGGAAGTCCTCGTTTTCTCCCCAATAAGGAAACTCTTCCGGCACGTCCTTTGTCTCCCCATATTTTATTGTAATGTTCTGGAATGGGAATACGGTTTCTTTTATTTCAGAATTAATCCCGGTGATCGAGCGTTCAAAAAACTCCGCTTCTACCAGATCCCCTACGGCAATGTCCGAGCCGTCCTCCGCCGCGCTTTTGCTTACAATGATCTCCCGGGAGTTCTCCGGAAGACGCCCTTCGCTGAGCTTAATGTTCATCCAGTCAAAACAGGGCGCGGAGTACGCCTTCAGGTTGAGATACGGCCGCTCCGGATTGGCCGACGCTCCGAACATGGTACTGCCGAAGGCGGCAGACAGGGCAGTTTCCTTTACGTTTGGCATTTCCCGCACTTCTTCGTACTCCTCAGATGTAATGCCGTACATGCTCACATGCCACTTTCCGTTCTTTAAAGACGCCACATCCTGCAGGTAGTAAATGCCCGTATCCCTTCCCACAAACACGCAGGTCATCAGCAGCACCATAAATACGATTCCTGCAAATGTGGTGAACGTCCGCCCTTTATTCTGTTTCATATACTGTCTGGTCACATAAAAGACAATATTCTTTTTCACCGCCTGTCACCTCCCGACATCCGTATCCGTTCATCCCGGGTGATACGGCCGTCCTCAATGCTGATCATCCGGTCTGCCTGCAGCGCAATGCTTTCATCATGGGTAATCAAAAGCAGGGTCTGCTTCTGGTTTTGGTTGGATTCTTTCAAAAGCCGGATGATCTCCGCCCCGTTTTTCCGATCCAGATTTCCGGTGGGCTCATCCGCCAGCACGATGGCCGGCCGGTTATACAGCGCCCTTCCGATCGAGACCCGCTGCTGCTGTCCCCCGGAAAGCTGCCCCGGCAGGTTTCTCCTCCGGTCTGAAAGCCCCATGCCCTCCACGATCAAGTCCAGCCGTTCCTGATCCAGCTTCCGTCCGTCCAGGAGGTGGGGCAGCACAATATTCTCATCCACATTCAGAACCGGCAGCAGATTATAGAACTGGTAGATCAGTCCCACCTGCCTCCTCCGAAAAATCGCCAGCTTATCCTCGCTCAGTCCGTGAATGTCTGTTTTCCCGATAAATACTTTTCCCTCCGTGGGCTTATCCACCCCGCCCAGGATATGCAGCAATGTAGACTTTCCGCTCCCGGAAGGCCCCACGATTGACACAAATTCCCCTGCTTCCACAGAGAAAGAAATCTGATCCAGCGCTTTCACACAGGTGTCGCCGGAACCATAGATTTTTGAAATATTTTCACATCTGAGTATTTCCATTTAAAATGTCTCCTTTCAGGTATCATTTGCACGGCAGAGTACCTACTGCCGGGTCTGATCTGTTTTTTCTGTTCCTTATGATATGTTTATTATACCTTCAGCATATGACACCACGGTGAATTTTTCGGTGACAAAATTGTCATTTAACTCAAAATCGCAATAAGTCAAAGATCCATGCAAGCCTGGCTGCCTGGCTCGTTGCTTCGCGGGAATCAAATGCCCTCTGCCCAGCCGTATACTGACTGGACAGAGGGCGCTTCGCTATCTGTAAAACCGTTTATTCTCCTGTTTTCGGACTCTTCCTCTTACTGAAATCAATCTCTTTTTTCTCATCACTGCCGGAAGTGTCACTGCCTTTTTTCTCATCCCCTCCGTTAGAGACCGTATCTTTTTTCTCATCACGGTCGGGAGCGAGAGTACCTTCCCCTTTGTTTCCGGAATCTGTTTCATCGTCCTGATCCAATGGCGCTTTTTCAAAAACTACCACATACTCGGATGCATGCGAGAAAGACAAACTGATATTGCCGTCCTCCCCGATCTCTCCGGCATCCATGTAGATCATCTTTCCGGAACTGTCATAATAATATAATTTTCCGGTGCTGCCGCTGTGCTCTGCGCCAAGATTCACGGTAAGGTCTGCCCTGAATCCAAATTCTCCATTGTGGGTCAGGGTAATCTGGGTAGCCGGATTTCCTCCCGCAAGGGAATCCACAATGGCCGGAGGAATACCGTCTGTATCAACAATGACTTCCAGATCAATATCTTTCAGGTCGGCTGCAGCCACTTCGTCTCCGCTGATCGACCAGCTATAAGCCCCCATGTCAAGGACAATGTTGACTTCCTTCCCTTTAATGGCTTCCAGAATTTCTTTCGGCACTACAGTCGCTTTTCCCATCTCCACATGTACCGTTTCCCCGCTTCCGTTCTGTTCAATATCGGACACGATTTTTTGGATTTCTTCCTCCGAAAGCTTTTCGCCTGAAGGCTCCTCTGTGGCCCCGTCCTTATGTTTCGCGTCTGCCACGATAAATTCCTTGTCTCCGGTAATCTTCACAGTTTGTCCCTGTTCAAAGCCTTCCCAGAGGATATCCATATACGTTTCGTTTTCAACAGGCAGCGTAAAATCAGAGTCTTTTTCCACAACCACATATTCAAAGACATCTTTCGGATATTTCAAAATCACGACACAGTTCGCGTACTTCGCCTGTATATTCATTTTCTTATATCTTGCAATGTCTGTACCGGCCGCGATACCGACCCAATCCGACAATACAAGATCTTTGAGATGGTTCAAATCGTTCAAGGCCTTTTTCACTTCTGTTAAGGCGGCATTGTATGTAAG
Source organism: Schaedlerella arabinosiphila (assembly GCF_003885045.1). GTDB lineage: Bacteria > Bacillota > Clostridia > Lachnospirales > Lachnospiraceae > Schaedlerella > Schaedlerella arabinosiphila. The sequence continues at coordinate 3,477,754 of NZ_RHJS01000002.1, forward strand.
GTTTTCTCCATCCAGAGCTATAAGCCTGCTGCCGGAGACGAGTTTTCCTTCTTCTCCCCGGTAGGTATAAGATACCTCTGCCGTTGTCTTTCCTTTGTATACGGCTGTCACGTCTAAGTTTGTCATCTCATGGAAAATCAGTTCGCTGCCGTCAATCCCCGGAAGCGCCCATTTTTCGAACTCGATTCCTTCCGGTACGGCCGGTACTTCCAAATCGGCCAGGGCATCACGAATGGTCGTACCCTTTTCATATGTTTTGGAAACGATCTTAGATGCTTCGTTCCCATTTTCGTCAAGATACTTGATATTCCATGCAACCAGGCAGTTCTCATATCTGGCTTTTATGCCGACATATCCCATATCTTCTACCTGCGTGTTTTCATCCCCGCCGTCCAGTTCATATCCGGAAAGAAGATCCTTGTCCGCATCTTCCGGAGGTACAAAGGAGGCCAGCATTTCCCCGTAAGTCGCATCTTGATCGACAAACTGCGGTACGATTGCCATCGTCATACCCTTGTCCTTGCTTACATAAGTGAGTACCGCATTCACACAGATTTTGTCATAAACTGCACGGAAATCATAAGAAGGATTGGACGTATTTCCAAAAAACAGCTCTGTGTCTTCGCCAATCTCCATACCGGTGTTTTCCTCCCGGTATTTCACATTTATCCCTTCTGCCGGCAGCGGCGGACATAGTTTCAGCCCTTTGATGGAATCCCTTCTCCCCACTTTGATTGTCTTATTCTCCACAATCGGGCCGTAGCTGTAAGCGCCGGTCTCCCCACGTACGTATCCCTGAATGGAAAAAGTGGCATCCTTTACGTCTTCTCTGTAGGTTTCGTCAGTTTCTACTCTGTAATACCAGGGGCAGGTCTCGCGCCAGTCTGGTTTGAACTTATCCAGAGAAGTGCTATTTCCTTTAAGATCAGATACACTCAAAGACGTAAGCATCCATTCGCATGGATATGTGTTATTTGTAATAGAAATTGAACCGATATATTCCTTGGTATCCGCATTGTAATGCAGGCTCATGCTTTCGTTGCTGGAAACATTGGATACCTGTGGGTAGAAATATGCATTTGCCCGGCTGGACGGGTGTTCCTCATCTACTTTCACAGTTAAGGTGACTGTATCGCCTGGATGGAGCATTTGTCCATTTTTATCAATGGCAATGCTTTCAATCACAGGCGGTTTTGTGTCATCCAGATATCCTTCTGGATCTACGGTATAATACCATGGTCTGGTTGTATTCCAGTCTGGTTTGAAATCTGACAAGGTTGTGATATTTCTGTTCTCATCGGATAAACTCAAATAGGTAAGCTCCCATTTCGTCGGGTAAGAATTTTGTGTAATATTTATTGTTCCTGTATATTCCATGGTATTGCTATTCAAATACAGGTAACAATTTAAATATGAAACTCCCGAAGCCTGGGGGGTGAATTTTATGTTCATTGAACTTGAAGGATTCTTTTCCTCTACCTTTACTTTGACGGAAACTTTTTCCCCGGCTTTTACCGTTTGTCCGTTTTTGTCTATAGTGATGCTTTTAATTACAGGTTTCTCCCTGTCATACTTATCGTTGACAACTGTAAATTTTAAGTTTTTACCTGATTCATCCTGTCCCGGATCAAAAAAGAAATCCTGTCTTTCTGAATATATATAAATACGATCAATTGTCCATTCTGACGGGTAAGTAGTTTCTTGGACTGTATAAGTCCCTGTCAGGGTCTTCGTTTCTGCATTATATTCCATATATATGTATTCTGAATACGAAGGACTATTCACAGTTTTAATACGAAACTGTGCACTTCCCATTTCGATATCTTCACATTTTACTTGTGCCGTGAGTGTCACTGTGTCCCCTTCACGCAGCATTCCATCCGTATTAGAAGAGTTTTTCTCCAGTTTATAGTCAGAAAGAGTGAATGTTCCGGTATCTTTGAACTTAAATGTATAGCGATATTTCCCATCCTCCATAACAGGCCAATCTACATAATTGTTTGTCTCATCTTCCAGTTGAATCTTGTCAACATAATAATTGCCTTCATAGCCTTTCAGATGGCTACAGTTATATGTTCCTTCATAGAGATTTTCAGCTCCCTCAGATTGATGGAATGTAACACTATTTGTGAAGCTACTATTTTTTCTCCGAATCACAACCCTGATATTTTTGATAACGCGGTCTGCATCATAGGCTGACAATTTAAAATGAAGTGTATCTTTTTTTGTCAGTTCCCGTCCATTCTCCTCAAATTCGAAGCTTTCAATAACCGGCATGTTAATATCATAAGAAAACGGCATAATCGAGGGTTCATCCGTTTCTTTCGTCGCTGGCGTGGTCGAAGGCTCGTCTGTTTCCTTCGTCGGCGGCTCGATCTCGAAATCATCCATTTCCTTTGCCGGCGGCTCGATTGCGGAATCATCCGTCTCCTTTGCCGGCGGCTCGATTGCGGAATCATCTGTCTCCGTCATCGGCGGCTCGGTCGCGGAATCGTCCGTTTCCGGCGGCGGTATAATCGTAGAATCATCGGTTTCTTTTGCCGGCGGTTCAACTGTTGGCTCAATGGTTTCTTCCGCCTGCGTTATATCGTTCGGAACCGTAGTTTCCGTCGTTTCCTCCTGTGTCGCGTTTTCTTCTGTCTGCGCTTCTTGCTCCACTACATGGTCAATTTTCTCTACTGCCATACCCTGCATTGGAAATACCGCCGTTGCGATTATGGACGCTGACAGCAAAATTCCTAATAATTTTCTTCCGGATCTTTTCATCCATGAGACCTCCTTTGTAAAGTATGTTATATAAAATTGAGCAGGAATCATTCCTCCTGCCTGCAGCGACAGATCCTCATTCATTCCCCCTTTCTGTTTAATAAGAATATTGATCGCATTGGAACGTGAAAATCCGCCATAGCGGAAAGGGTTCTTCCACCTGGCTTGAGGGCCCCATTTCCAGGACAGACATTGTCGGTTCCAATACCGGTGTGTGCAGGATAAAAAGGAACAGAAAACGTACCTTTATTTTCCTGCACACAAAAAAAGGCAATAAATCCCTTTTCAGGAATTTATCACCTGTACTCATAAATCTATCGCCACAGAGAGATTTTACCACATCTATTGAATTTCTACAATACAATTATGTCTATTTTGTTAATTTTTTGTAACTGTTTTATTACTGTTTACACGGTGTCGTGCATTTGCCGCACGGCATCCGGCCAATACCAAAAACCTGCCGCTGGCAGCTTTTCTTGATACGATGGTATTCAGCGACGGGGCTGGCATCCAGCCCCCCGACTCTCCGTTCCGGTCCGCCCCAAATAAGCTCGCGGACGCTTAAGACCGTCGCCAGACGGCTTTTCAATAGGCTGGATGCATGACAGCTCGCAACCGGTCATCTTTTCAATGGGCTGGATGCATGACAATCCGCGGACGCTTAGTCTATGATTTCCAATGACTATTTACTGCTGTCCGCAGCCGCCCTATTCGTCGTCCTCCTCCATCTCCGGACGAACCCGCCATTCCCGGATCACCCCGCAGGCAATCTTTATGCCGCTGTCTCCGGACGGCTGGGAATGGAAATCATCCGGCTGCAGATGGATGACCACCGTTTTCCCAATCACTTCCTCGGGATGTATGCGTCCTGTATACACAGCCATCCACGCCGCCCCTCGGGTGGATAACAGGGGAGGCAGATCTCCGGCATGCTCGGGATGGGCCTTTCCTTCCGGATTATAGTGCCCCCCGGTATTTTTCAGAAGATCCGCGTCATCGCCTGTGCAGGCGCCGCCCTCGTGAATGTGAAATCCGAAAAAATGCCCTGCCGTTTCGTTGTCCTCGTCCGGCAGTCCGTAGATCTCCGCCATCAGAATCGTACCGCCGAATACATCATAAAAGGTAATTCTCCCGTGGATCTCCGGATATTCCTCCGTTCCTCTGATATCCGCATACGCCTCCGGCGCCCCGTTCAATTTTTCAATCATATCTTTCACCCTCCTGGTTCCTGCTGTATCCTGCTTGAAAACGCCGAATACATTCTCCCTGTCTATAACTTATGCAGAGGGTAAAATTATGTGCATGAAATCCTGCAATTAAATTCCGTATCCGTAATCCCATTGAAACGGAATCTGCATGTCTTCCGGCAAAGGCGCTCTAAACTCCATCCTCTCCTTCGTAATCGGATGCACGAACCGCAGCCGGCAGGAATGCAATGCCTGCCGGCTGATATACTCCATATCCGGATTATACAGATAATCACCGACCAGCGGAAACCCGAGATATTTCAGATGAATCCGAATCTGATGGGTACGTCCTGTTTCAAGACGGAGTGAGACCAGGCTGTGCCCGTTCTTCTCTTCCACCACCCGGTAATGCGTCAATGCGCGCTCCCCATGTTCAAAATCCACCTTCCGCTCAATGATTGACCCCTCCCTGCGGGACAAAGGAGCGTCAATCGTGCCGGAAGGCGGAAATACATTTCCCCGGACGATGGCCAGGTATTCCCTTTCAATCTCATGCCGGTATCCCATCCCGGACAGAATGTTTGCACTGAGCATGTGCTTCGCGACCACAGTCAGCCCCGAAGTGTCCCGGTCCAGACGGTTTGCACATCGAAAGATAAACGCTTCCTTCTGCTGTTGGTAATACCATACCAGCCCATTGGCAAGGGAATAGTGGTAATTTTTCATGGATGGGTGCATCGGCAGTCCGGCAGGCTTGTCAACCACCAGGATATCCTCATCCTCATAGATGATGCGGAGGGGAATGTTGACCGCCGGAATCTTTTCGGAGCTGTCGGTTTCCCGGATTCGCACCGCCAGCTCATCTCCCGTGGACAATGTTTTCTTCAGAATGCAGTTCAGCCCGTTGACCTGGATGCTGTCCGGCATCTTTTTCAGTTCCGTCAGGTTCTGCCTGGAATACCCCCGGCGGCGCAGATACTGCTCGATCCGAAGTCCCTGGTCTGCTTCGCTGATCAAATAAAGGAATGTGCGGTTCACTGTCCTGCCGCTCCGTTCTTCCAAAACGGCATCCATTTTTCCGTCATCTGCTCAGTCTCATTGATCTGATCCAGTTTCCGTTTTGCGGCTTCAGAGCCAAGTTCTATTTCCGCTTCGCAGACTCTTTTTTCACCCTCACGTCTCACACGTGCCTGATCCGCTGTCTGAGTTTTCTCCAGATCCGCAGATAACTTCGTCAATTTGGCGATTGTCCCGCCATCAGAAGCCGGCGTGCCCGTCTCCTCCGTCTTCTGCGGCTTTTGGCCTGAACTGCCCTGTTCCTTGGCGCTCTCGTTCTGCTTTGCCATCTCCGAAGCAATCTGTTCATCAATCTCCTCCAGCTGCTTCTCGTACTCTTCCAACTGTTCCTGAAGCCCGGCCATACTGCTTCCATCCTCATCGTCCAGCATCCTGGTAAGCAGTGATTCTTTGTTGCTGCGCAGCATTTCCTTCTGGTTCATCAGATTTGCCAGAAGGCTGGATGCCTTCCCCTGGGGCGAAATCAATGCCGTATCCGTCCGCATCGCCGGCAATGCCTGCTGCCCATGATCCATGCGGTTTCGGTTCACACTCTGATTGATTGCCGCCGCCGGGAAAAAACTGGTTGTCTGACCTGCATAAATCCTCATAGCCACTTCCTCCTTTTCGCTGTTCCGTGAAAAAAACTTCCTCTCCTTAAATTTATCGGTTATCCGGCCTGAACCGATTACTTCAATGAAGCGAACGGGCGCTTTTTTGCTGCCGGCGGTATTTTACAGCCAATTTTTTGATCCAGCCGCCACTGAGGAGCTGCCCCGTCATCTCCCCAGTATTCGTCCAGCGAAAGAATTTTACCGTTTTCTGTCTTCATAAATGATACTGCATGAAAGGACAGGCTCCTGTCGCAGGTATATACATGTACGACCGCCACAGATACATCCCCCATGGTTTCTACACGTTCAATCTCCCCGTCCCATTCTCCCGGATACTCGCAGTTTGCCCTTATGTATTCCTCCACCGTAAACTGTTCATCCGTACAGTGCCAGTTAATGTATGCATCCCTGCCAAAATACGCTCTCATCCGATCTGCGTCTTGCTTTAGTACCGCGTCCCAGAAACCTTGTATGTCCATGGGTCCTACCTCCTTAGGGTCATAAAAAGCTGCTGGTAAAAGCAGCTTTCATCAATCATCCTGTTTCAGAAAAGCAGGAAAGTCCCCTGCCGTTTTTCTTTAATCTCCTGACCTCAGAAGCTTCAGTAATTGCTCAAGATTCGCAGCAATATTCTCATCTTCCAACTGGTCAACCCGGTCTCTTGCCTGCTCCAATCTGGCCTCTTTTTCTATTGCCATTAATTTGGCAAGTATCACGTCGCTTCTATCCTGCGGCTTTCCGCTTTGATCCGCCGTTTTTCCTGCCTGCGCCTTTCCGGCCTTGGATACAGCCTTTCCTGACTGTGCTTTCTTGCTTTTTGCGGCAGTCTTGCTCGTCTGTACCTTTCCGCTTTTGGCCGCCGGCTTCCCTGCCTGCGCCTTTGCACCCTGTTTTACAGTCTTTGTGTCTTTTTTCTTAAACAAAGGAATCCCTCCGCTCCAAATTTTTACTCATATCGTGAGCATTGCATCTCAATGCTGTCCTGCAATATATATGATTATTCCGGCTGCTCTCATTTTTTCTCCTGTTCTTTTATATAGCTCTACGCCCACACATCTTCGTGAGAAAATAACTGTCCTCTTTCGATTTCCTGTCTGGCTTCCTTGATTGCTTCCACTTCATCCGGCGTAGCCGCATCCTCCTGAACAAATTTTAAGAGAATCCGGCAAACCGTATCAATTTTTTTTTCGTCTACAATCTCAACCAGACTACGCAACGTATCTCTGCTCATGTATCCACCTCCTACAATCCTTTATACGCTTCGCCTCTGAGCAGTACGGCATCAATAATAATTGTATCATACTCCATCTGGTAGATCACCCGGTAATCACCAATCCGGAGCCGATATAAATTTGAGCAGCCTCTTTCGGTAACTATACTTTAGCGTGCGAATGTGCCTCACGTCAAGCAGTATTTTCCCAATTAATATTTTATTCACAAAAGGCCCAGGAATCCAATTCCTAAGCCTTTTTTCCGAATTTGCATCTGTTTACAAATATATGAAAACTGTTTTAACAGATCAACATCGCATCCCCAAACGAAAAGAACCTGTACCGTTCCTCCACAGCCTCCTCATAAGCCTTCATCACCTGCTCCCGCCCCGCCAGCGCGGAAACCAGCATGATCAGCGTGGATTCCGGCAGATGGAAGTTGGTGATCAGTCCGTCCAGTACTTTAAAGCGATACCCCGGATAGATAAAGATCTCCGTCCAGCCGCTTCCTGCCTGAATCCGGCCGTTCTCATCCGCAGCGGATTCCACCGTCCGGCAGCTCGTCGTCCCAACACAGATGACCCGCCCGTTTCCGGACTTTGCACGGTTGATCTTCTCCGCTGCTTCCTCCTGGATCTGATAAAATTCGGAATGCATATGATGATCCGTGATCTCCTCCGCCTTCACCGGCCGGAAGGTTCCAAGCCCAACGTGAAGTGTGACCCTTGCGATATCCACCCCTTTTTTCTCAATCTCCTGCAGCAGCTCCGGCGTAAAATGAAGCCCTGCCGTGGGCGCGGCAGCGGAGCCCTCATGAACGGCATAAACCGTATTGTACCGCTCCCGCTCCTGGAGCTGGTGGGTGATATAAGGGGGCAGGGGCACCTGTCCCAGACGGTCTAAGATTTCCTCAAAAATCCCCTCATAGGAAAACTGCACCAGACGGTTGCCCTCTTCCACAACCTCCAGAACCTCCCCCACAAGCAGCCCGTCCCCGAAGCTGATCTTCGCTCCGGGCCTGGCCTTTTTCCCGGGCTTGACAAGGGTCTCCCATATGTTATTTTCTTTTCGCTTCAGCAGTAAAACCTCAACCTTCGCTTCTGTTCCCACCTTGGAGCCGATCAGCCTTGCCGGAATCACCTTGGTATCATTGATCACCAGGCAGTCGCCCTCCTGCAGATAGTCCAAAATCTCCCTGAACACATGATGGGAAACAGCCCCGGACTGCCTGTCAAGCACAAGCAGCCTGGAGCTGGAACGATCCGCCAGAGGGTCCTGAGCGATCAGTTCCTCCGGCAGTTCATAATAAAAATCCTGTTTTTTCATAATTCGTCAGAATCCCCTTTTTCTTCTTCCGCCTGCCTTCCGGCCTCTCCTGCGCCGAATGCCTCTTGCTGCCTTTCGTTTGGCAGGATCTGCGGCACTGCCTCTGCGGGATGCACATTCTGTTCGGCAGGCTCTACCATATGGTACGGTCCGCTTTGAGGTTCCGCCGGATATACAGGCGGCGTCTCCACCGGGCGCGCCTGTGCAAAGGGATACACAGGATATACCTTCACTCTCTTTCCGTATACCACCCGGGTATCGCAGAGCATATCATGGAAGCCCCGTTTTTCCCTGTCCACTCCGATGATCAGATACCCGATACAGACAAAAATACTGCTTAAGAATCTTCCCACCGTCTCCCGGTATACCACCGTCAGCAGATCCAGCTCCCCGCTTTCCTCTACGGAGATCACCCGCAGGTTCATGACGCGCTTGCCCGGCGTCGTCCCCGTATACCTGGTACACAGGATAAAATACAGCGCCTGTCCCAGATACAGCACGATGTCCTTCAGCGTATAGTGGAACAGGATATTTCCTCCCAGCACCGTTCCATACAGTGCCGAGAGCACCCCTGACATAACCAGCCTGACCACCAGCAGCAGCAAAAAAGCGATTGCGCTGTCGATCAGATACGCCGCCAAACGCACCCAGAAGCCTGCATATGTCACGCCTGCATCCGCTCTGCAGCTATCGTAATTGTTCTGCATAATACATCGGCACCCCGCTTTCCATAGATGATGCGGTTTCCTTTAGTATCTGGGCTTCCGACTTCGGAACGAGCTCCCGGAGTTCCGAAAAAAACGATGCGAAAATATTTTCCTCGCTGACCGGCTGATAATAATCCCATACGCCCAGTTCATCACTCATCTCGTTCTGCATATACTCATAGGAGCCGATCTCGTCAATGAGCCCGTTTTCCAGGGCCTGCGCCGCCGTGTATGTCCGCCCGTCGGCCAGAGCGCGCACTTTCTCGTCCGGCATATTCCGGCCATCTGCAACGATTCCCACAAATTTTCCGTAGTATTCGTCAACCTGACTCTGGAATACCGCGATCTGTTCATCTGTCAGCTTCGAACTGTCCTTAAAATCTCCGCTGGCAATGCTGACATAGCGGATGCCCAGCTTTTCATACAGGCCCGTCATGTCCATTCCTGACATGATGACTCCGATGGAGCCCGTTGTGGTATTCGTATTCGCATAGATCTGATCCGATGCCATGGAGATCATGTAGCCGCCGGAAGCCGCGTAGTGGGACATATAGGTCCATATCGGATTGCCGGACATTTCCTTATACTCTCTCAGCTTATCGTACAGCTCCTCCGATTCATATACCGTACCGCCCGGCGAATCCACGTACAGAAGGATACCCTTATTGTTCGGATCATACATTAGATTGTCAATATAATTCATGGTATCGGTATGCTGATACCCTTCCGCGATCTCAAAGATGCTGGTCGCAGTCTGCTCCTGGATCGTACCCACCACTTCCACCACCGCAATATAGTCGTAATTGGGGGTGTCATAACCATAGTCCGAAGTCAGCATTTCAACCATACTCGCCTGCAGCAGATTCTGGGACACCGTATTGGTGAATACGCTGGTCACTCCCACCGCGATAAACAATACCGCCGCGACGATCAGGCCGCCTATCTGTTTTTTCTTCATCTCTGCCTCCTTGTTGTTATGGATGAGACCGGCAAAGCCTGCTCATCCATCCGCAAAAACCGCACAGGCGCACCCTGCCTCTTTATTTCCTCAGCTCGATCCCCATGCCTTCCAGCGCTTTGAGGATCCGCTCCATGGCCTCTGTCACCTCCGCGTCTGAGAGTGTCTTGTCCTTTGCACGGAATACGGTGGAATATGCCACCGACTTGAAGCCTTCTCGGATCTGCGCTCCTTCGTACAGGTCGAACAATGCATAGCTTTCCAGATACTGTCCTCCCTTAGCGGAGATCACCTCTTCGATCTGTCCCGCCAGGATGTGCTTCGGCACCACCATGCTGATGTCCCGGGTCACTGCCGGATATTTTGCGATTCCATAATATTTCCTGTCAAATGTAGCATACTCCATAATCTCCGGCATGTCAATGACCGCCACATAGGCGCGCTCGCCGATTCCGTAGATATCCGCCACCTCCGGATGGAGTTCTCCGAGATATCCCACAACCTTTCCGTCATACAGGATGTTTGCCTGGCGACCCGGGTGAAGGTACGGTTTTCCTGCATTTGGATCGTAGGTCTCCCTGTCCTTCATGCCGATCTTCTCGAAAAATTCCTCGACCACGCCCTTCATGCTGAAGAAATCCCCTTTTCCATACATTCCCAGCGTAAACTGCATCCGTTCCTCGGGCAGGTCGGTCAGCGGAAGGCTCTTCGGAAGGTAAATATTTCCAAGCTCATAGAGGCGCACGTCCTTATTTCTTCTATTATAATTGGTAGCCAATGAGGTCAGCATCCCGTTCAGGGAAGTGGTGCGCATGATGCTGTAATCCTCTCCCAGCGGGTTCATGATCTCCACCGTCCGGCGCAGCGGCGAATCCTTCGGCAGAAGCAGTTTATCAAATACCTTGGGGCTCTCGAAGGAATAGCACATCCCCTGGCTGAATCCGCAGAACTCCGCGATATCCCTTGCCGCCTGCTCAATCCGCAGCTTGAAGGACAGCTTTCCGGTCGTCGCTTCCCCGTTTGGCAGCGTGGTCGGGATATTATCATATCCATAAAATCTCGCCACTTCCTCCGCAATATCCGCAAGCCGGAACAGATCCTGCCGGAAGGTGGGAGCGATCACTTCTTTTGTCTCCGGGTCATATTCCAGGTCAATTTTTTTGAAATATCCCAGCATCTCTTCCTCGGAAATATCGGTTCCCAGCATGGCATTGATCTTGTCCGCGTCAAACGGAACACGAACCGGTTGCTTCTCTTTTCCATACACATCCACGGTTCCGCCCACCACTTCTCCGGCGCCTAACTCTTCCACAAGCTGACATGCCCGGTCGATGGCCGCCTTCGCGTTGTTCGGGTCCAGGCCCTTTTCAAACTTGCCCGATGCATCTGTCCGAAGTCCCACGCGCTTGCTGGACTTTCGGATATTGACGCCGTCGAAGCATGCCGCCTCGAAAAGCATGGTCTTTACGTCGTCTGTGATCATGGAATTTTCGCCGCCCATGATCCCGGCGATGCCGATGGCCTTCTCGCCGTCGCAGATCATCAGCACGTCCTTGTCCACCTTCCGTTCCTGTCCGTCCAGCGTGGTAAATGTCTCCCCGTCCTGTGCAGTCTTGACCACGATCTGATGCCTGGCAATGGTCTCCAGGTCGTAGGCATGCATAGGCTGTCCGTATTCTTCCATCACATAGTTGGTGATGTCCACCAGGTTATTGATGGGGCGGATTCCCACGGAGGCCAGCCTTCTCTGCATCCACTTGGGCGACGGCCCAATCTTGATATTCTTGACGACCCTTGCACAGTAACGCGGGCACAGGTCCGTATTTTCCACAGAAACCTTCACATAGTCGTTGACGTCCTCGTCATTTCCTGTCTCTGTCACCACCGGAGGCACAAATGTTTTGTCAAATGTAGCCGCAGCTTCTCTTGCGATCCCGACCACGCTGAAGCAGTCCACCCGGTTGGACGTCACCTCATATTCCACGACTACATCGTCCAGTCCCAGTGCCTTTACCGCGTTCTCACCAACCTGAGCATCCTCCGGGAAAATGTAGATGCCTTCCTCCGGCGCCTCGGGATACATGTCCCGGTTGGAGCCCAGCTCTTCGATGGAGCACATCATCCCGTTGCTTTCCACTCCCCGAAGCTTCCCTTTTTTGATCTTGATCCCACCGGGTGTCTTAGAGCCGTCATGCCCTCCGGCCACCCGTCCGCCGTCCAGAACCACCGGAACCTTCGCCCCCTCGAATACATTGGGCGCGCCGGTTACGATCTGGGTAGTCCCGGTTCCAATATTCACCTGGCATACCACCAGCTTATCCGCATCCGGGTGTTTCTCGATCTTTTCAATCCGGCCGATCACGATTTTATCCAGATCCGCATCCAGTTTCTCATAACCTTCCACCTTGGTACCGGACAGAGTCATCGCGTCCGCGTATTCCTGCGCGGTCACATCCAGATCCGGCACATATGCTTTTATCCATGATAATGAAGTATTCAAAATCTATTCCTCACTTTCTATGATCCTTTCGTTTTCCATCCCCGCATTCTGTCAAAAAAGTCTCTGTCATGATAGAAATACGAGGGACGATTCGTTACTGTTATACATTACTGCATCACTCGATCCTGCCTGATTCCTGTTTGTTCCTCAGAACTGCTTTAAGAAACGGATATCATTTTCATACAGCAGCCGCATATCGTCGATTTCATATTTCAGAAGCGCGATCCGTTCCAGTCCCACGCCGAACGCGAACCCGCCGTATTCTTCCGGATCGATCCCGCACATTTCCAGCACATGGGGATGCACCATACCGCAGCCCAGGATCTCGATCCAGCCTGAGCCCTTGCAGAAACGGCAGCCCTTCCCGCCGCATTTGAAGCAGCTCACATCCACCTCCGCGCTGGGCTCGGTGAAGGGGAAATGATGGGGACGGAATTTGGTCTTTGTCTCCGGCCCGAACAATTCCTTTGCAAATACCTCCAGCGTTCCTTTCAGGTCCGCGAAGGAAATATGCTTGTCAATGACCAGTCCCTCGATCTGATGGAAGGACGGGGAGTGGGTGGCATCCACCTCGTCGGAACGGAATACCCTGCCCGGCGCGATCATACGGATCGGCAGCTTTCCCTGCTCCATGACACGGGCCTGCACCGGGGATGTCTGGGTACGCAGCACAATATCCTTATTAATATAGAAAGTATCCTGCTCGTCCTTTGCCGGATGATCCGCAGGAATATTCAGTTTTTCAAAATTATACAGGTCGTATTCCACCTCCGGGCCTTCCACAACCTCATAGCCCATTCCCACGAAGATACGCTCCACCTCTTCCAGGGCGATGGTGTTGGGATGCCTGTGGCCGACGCTGTTCTTCTTAGACGGCAGCGTCACGTCGATGACCTCGGCTTTGAGCTTCTCCTCGCGGATCGCCTTTTCCATTTTCTGCTTTGTCTCTTCCATGATCGCTTCGATGGCGGCCCTCGTCTCGTTCACAAGCTGGCCCACCTTCGGGCGTTCCTCGGGCGCAACATCCTTCATCCCTTTGAGTACGGCGGTCAGTTCCCCCTTCTTCCCAAGGAACCGCACGCGTACGTCATTGAGCCTTTCCGGCACATCCGATGCCTGGATCTGCGCGATGGCTTCTTTTTTGATCTGTTCCAATCTGTCTTTCATTCTGGTTTCTCCTTTCTTAGATGCAGACAATATTCCATTCCACTGAATGTCTGCTGCTCTCTGAAAAGCAGCTTCTAACTTACGGCAATACCAAATTCCCACAAAAAAAGACTTCATCCCCTCCAAAAAAGGGACGAAGTCATAATCCGCGGTACCACCCTGATTCCCATGGTTTCCCATGGGCGCTCTGTCCTTGTGTAACGTACAACCTACGGCATTCCCTACTTTCCAAAGCCGAAGGCTTCGCTGCCTCTGCCCCGTCTCAACGGCGGACGCTTTCATACAGCGGTTCAGGAATACAGCTCGCGTGGGAAATTCGATCGTCATCTGAACTAAAGAGAACTTTCAGCCGGTGATTCTCTCTCTCTGATAGAAAATGAGTCTCTACTCTGCACGGTCATTGCTTTTACTGTCCATTTATAATCATATATACACATCTCGGATATCTGTGCACTGCCTCAACAGATACCCTATTATTTTAACATAGGAAACTTGAATGTCAATACCCATTATAACATTTCGCTGATCTGCAGCAAGTGCACGACACCGTGTGAACAGTAACGATCTGCCGTCTCTTTATATCAGCTTATATAAATCTGTATCTCAATCCGCCATCCGCTCCTGATCTTCCTCGTAATTCCTGAAAAATACAGCAAGCCCGTTTAATGTTTTTGCCAGAAGCGGCAGCTCTCCTTCGTTCAGATTCGCAATTGCGGCATTGGTCATCTGGCGGTGAAATCTCTCGTGATGAAAATACGCCTTTCTTCCTTTATCCGTCAGGCTGATGTATACGACACGGCGGTCCTGGTCGCACCTCCTGCGCTCTGCGTAGCCCTTCTTTACCAGGCTGTTCATGGAGGTCGTCAGCGACCCTGCAGTGATCTTTAACTTCCTTGCAACAGCGGACATCGTACTGTCGTCCCCAAGACCGATGGCTTCTATAATATGCATGTCGTTGTTGCTGATATCCCGAAATTCATCTGTGATGATCGCTTTCTCTTCAAGCTCCAGAATTTCATAAAATAAATTTACCAGAATATCGTTGATTGTTTCATATGCATCCATAGTATCCCTCGCTTCTTTCCGGAATTTTACCGCAGGTCTGTCCTTCATACCTGTAATCGGAAACAATGCGCCGTTTGTCTATTTCCCATTGGGAAACAGCGACTCCACCACTTCCCGCACCGTCTCGATGCGTTTTGCCCGATACGCCTTCGCCCCGCAGAATAATAACGCTTCTTCTATTCTTCCCCTTGCCGCGGCAATCAATGCATCCGTAATGCAATAGGGGATTTCCGCCGGATTGCATTTTGCCAGGCAGCCATGGCACGGTGTATGGGGAATTTTCTCTCCCAGCATAACACGTTTCATGAAAGGATTCATGATGGCCCTCCCCGGCATTCCCACCGGACTTTTGACAAGGACGATGTCCTCCTTCGTCGCGCGCAGATAGGCTTCCTTATAGCGGTCGTCTGCGTCGCATTCTTCAGTCGTCACAAACCGGCTGGCAACCTGTACGCCGTCCACGCCGGCCGCAATCACGCGCTTTACATCCTCCCGGTCATAGATCCCGCCTGCCGCCGCTACGGGGATCTTCTTTCCATATTTCTCTTCGTATCCCCGTACGACCTCCAGTATCCGCCTGATTTCTTCCCGGTAATCCAGGGACGCATAGCGTTCCAGGGCTTCCCGGTCGAATCCCAGATGCCCGCCTGCCTCCGGCCCTTCGATCACCACCAGGTCTGCCGTCTGCCGGTATTTCCTGTCCCAGTATTTCAAAATGACCTTTGCCGACTTTTCGGTGGAGACGATGGGGGCGATCTTCGTCCTGCTGCCCTGCGTCAGCCGCGGAAGCTCTGTGGGAAGGCCCGCTCCGGAGATAACCAGATCCGCCCCTGCAGAAACGGCAGCCTTCACATGGGCCTCATAATCCCGGAGGGCAACCATGATATTGTATCCGATGATCCCGTCCGGGGAAATCTCCCTGGCCCGTTTCATCTCCTGTTCGATGGCCCGGAGATTGGCTTCCCCTGGATTCCGGTCAAAATCCGCTTCCCGGAATCCGATCTGCGCTGTGGAAATGATCCCCACACCGCCCTGGGCCGCAACCGCTCCTGACAGCCCTCCCAGACTGATTCCGACTCCCATGCCGCCCTGAATCAAAGGAATCCTTGCCGTTTTATCTCCGATTTTCCACATGGTTTTCTCTCCTCACTGTCTGCTCTCCCGCAAACGCTACATCTCCCGGAAACGCTGGTACCTCTTCCTGGTCAGTTCTTCCGGCCCCATCCCGCAGTAGGTCTCCAAAAATACGGAAACAGCAGATTCCAGCACTTCACACACCGGCCCCATATTTTCCTCCGTATAATTCTCCGGCTCCGGAACGATCTTCTCTATGATCCTCAGGCTTTTCAGATCCGACGCGGTAAGCTTCATGACCTCCGCCGCCTCATCCGCCCGCTTGCTGTCTTTCCAGAGGATACTTGCGAAGCCCTCTGGTGAAAGAATGGAATAGACGGAATTTTCCAGCATCCAGACCTCATCTGCCACCGCCATGGCAAGCGCTCCGCCGCTGCCGCCTTCTCCGATGATGACAGAAAGGATCGGGGTCTCCAAAGAAGACAGCTCGAACAGGTTTCTCGCGATGGCCTCGCCCTGTCCCCGCTCCTCCGCTTCCAGGCCGCAGAACGCCCCGGGCGTATCGACAAAGCAAATCACCGGACGTCCAAACTTCTCCGCCTGCTTCATCAGACGCAGCGCCTTGCGGTATCCGTCCGGAGAGGGCATTCCAAAATTGTGCTCCACGTTTTCCTTCGTGGACTTTCCCTTTGCCTGGGCAATCACTGTCACAGGGATTCCGTGAAAATACGCCAGCCCGCCGATGATCGCCGGGTCATCCTTATAATAACGATCCCCATGCAGCTCCATAAAATCCGAAAACAGATGGGAAATGTAGTCGCCGCCCACAGGGCGTTCCTTCTGCCTGGAGATCTGCACGCTCTCCCACGCATTGCGGACTTTTCCGTATGCCGCAGATTCCACCCCTGCATTTTCCCATGGATGCGGATTTCCGGTGGAAATTCCCGTTCCGTATTTCTGATTTTTCACCATTTCCCTGGGCGCGCCGGCGTGCATTTTCAGGATCTGGCCCAGCACCGCCTTCTGCTCTTCCCGATCTACGATCCGGTCAATAAAACCATGCTCCAGAAGAAATTCCGACCGCTGGAAGCCTTTCGGAAGCTTCTCCCCGATGGTCTGCTCAATCACACGGGGGCCTGCAAACCCGATCAGCGCATTGGGCTCCGCCAGGATGATGTCACCCAACATGGCAAAGCTGGCCGTCACGCCTCCTGTGGTGGGATCAGTCAATACGGAGATATAGAGCTGTCCCGCGTCGCTGTGCCGCTTCAGTGCGGCAGAGGTCTTAGCCATCTGCATCAGGGATACAATGCCCTCCTGCATCCTGGCGCCGCCGGAGCAGGCAAACAAAATCACCGGAAGCTTCTCCCGGGTGGCGCGCTCCACGGCCCGGGTGATCTTTTCCCCCACGGCTTCCCCCATGCTGGCCATCAAAAATCTGCCGTCGCAGACACCGATCACCGCAGGCTGTCCCTCAATCTCTGCCCTGCCGGTCACTACGGCCTCTTTTAAGCCCGTCTTTTCCTGCAGCGCCGCCACCTTTTCTTCGTATCCCCTGAACTGCAGCGGATTGCAGGTCACCAGTTCTTCATCCCACTCTTCAAAGGTATCCGGATCTGCGATCATCTCGATCCTCCGGCGGGCATGCACCCGAAAATACCCATGGCATTTGGGGCAGATATAGTTTCCTTCCCTCACGTCCTCCGCAATGATCGCCGCCCCGCATTTATTACATTTTCTGAGCAGCCCTTCCGGCACCTCCGGCCGGGACTCACTGAACGTACTCCGGTTCCGCCTGTTTGTTTTCTTAAACATATTCTGAAGCTTCATCAGTCATTTCCCTCACATTCTGCCTGCCGGTTCCAAAAAAAAGCGCCGATTACCGGAAGTTTCCCGCGGCCCTGTATCTGTCACGGCAGTCTCTTATCCACGACTCATCTTCTCTATAAATTCAATATCGACATCTCCCGACACAAAATCCGGGTGGTTCAGGATTTCATACTGGTAATCCACATTGGTTTCTATGCCTTCAATGATCACCTCGCCCAGGGCGCTGCGCATCTTCCGAATGGCCTCTTTCCGGTTCTTGGCATGGACGATCAGCTTCGCCAGCATGGAGTCGTAATAGGGCGGTACGGTGTAGCCGGAGTAAATCGCAGAATCAATCCGCACGCCTTTTCCTCCGGGAAGGTACATATCCGTGATGGTTCCCGGAGACGGGCGGAAGTTCTTCTTCGGATTTTCCGCGTTGATCCTGCATTCCATGGCGTGTCCGATGATCCGCACATCCTGCTGGGCGTAGCTTAACTTCCTTCCGTCCGCGATCCGGATCTGCTCCTTCACCAGGTCGATGCCTGTCACCCACTCCGTGACCGGATGCTCCACCTGAATCCTGGTATTCATTTCCATAAAATAAAAATGGTTGTTTTTCTCCAGCAAAAATTCCACGGTTCCGGCATTGGTGTATCCCGCCGCTTTCGCCGCCCTTACAGCCGCTTCCCCCATCTTCGCGCGGAGTTCCTCAGACAACGCCGCGGAGGGCGCTTCCTCGATCATCTTCTGGTGATTTCTCTGGACAGAACAGTCCCGCTCGCCTAAGTGGATGGTGTTTCCATATTGATCCGCCAAAATCTGAAATTCAATATGGCGGGGGTGCTGCACATAGTGCTCCAGATACATGGTGCCGTCCCCGAACGCCATCTGCGCCTCTTTCTGTGCCGTTTGAAAGCTGGCCTCAAATTCCTCCGGGGTCTCGGCCACACGCATGCCCTTTCCTCCGCCTCCAAGCGCCGCTTTCACGATCACCGGATAGCCGATCTCCCGGGCAAGGGCTGCCCCTGCCTCCGCGTCCGTCAGCGGCTCCGTGCTTCCTGGCACCACCGGCACGCCTGCGGCGATCATGGTATTTCTGGCTTCCTGCTTGTTTCCCAGTTTGCGGATCACCTCGGAACGGGGGCCGATAAATGTAATATTACATTGTTCGCACAATTCGGCAAACCTGCTGTTTTCTGAAAGAAACCCAAAGCCCGGATGGATCGCGTCCGCGCCGGAAACGATGGTGGCGCTGATGATCTGCTCCATACTCAGGTAACTCCCGGCCGAAGGCGCAGGCCCGATGCAGATCGCTTCATCCGCGAGCTGGGTATGCAGCGCCTCCCGATCTGCTTCTGAATACACCGCCACCGTCTCAATCCCCATTTCCCGGCAGGCGCGGATGATCCGCACGGCAATCTCTCCCCGGTTGGCAATCAATACTTTTCCTATCATAGTCTCTCCTTCATTCTGCTGCCTCAACACTTATCCTACCATAAAGGACAGCTCCCCGCTGGCAACCACCTTTCCGTCCACAGTGGCTACCGCGTCTCCCACGCCATAGGGGCCTTTTTGCTTGATGATCTTTGTCTCAAGCCGCAGCTTGTCGCCGGGACGTACCATTCCTTTAAACCTGCATTTCTGGATTCCTCCGAAAAAGGCGATCTTGCCTTTGTGCTCCGGCATACTTAAGATCGCCACCGCGCCCACCTGGGCCAGCGCCTCCACGATCAGGACTCCCGGCATCACCGGCTCTCCCGGAAAATGCCCGGCGAAAAAATCCTCCCGGTATGTGACGCATTTATAACCGACGGCATACTGTCCCGGCTCATAGTCTTCAATTTGATCAATCAGCAGAAACGGATGCCGGTGCGGGATGATCTCCATAATCTGCTTTGTATCCAGACGATTCATATTCTTTTCTCTTCCTTCCCTTTGTTCCCGCGGTTGGCGCACTCCCACACGGAACACGCAAAACACGGGGATCTGTACATCCTGTATTCCTACCGGATGATGAACAGCGGCTGTCCGTATTCCACCGCTTTTCCGTTCTCTGCCAGAATCTTCACTACCTGGCCGCTAAAGTCGCTTTCAATCTCGTTCATCAGCTTCATTGCCTCCACGATGGCAAGTACCTGTCCTTTTTTCACCTGATCCCCCACCTTTACATAGGCTTCTGCGTCCTCTGCAGGAGCCGCGTAAAAGGTTCCTACCAGCGGCGAGGTTACCACCTGCCCGCCTTCTGTATCCAGTGTGCTCTCTGCGGGAGCCGCCGCTTTTTCGTCAGCTTTCCCTTCTATGCCCCCGGTCTGCGTCTCCACTTTTACAGCGGTTTCCATACAGCGCGTGGAAACTGCCGCCCCATCCGCAGATCCGTCCACCACTTTTTTCATGGCGATCTTCACTCCGCCTTCTTCATATTTAAACTCTGTCAGGGATGAGACTGATACAGCGTCTACCAATTGCAATACCTGTTCAAACTTCATTCTGTCACCTCATATTCACTGTACTTTTTTGAGCAGCAATGTGGCATTGTGCCCGCCGAACCCAAGGGAGTTACTCATACAGATATTGACTTCCTTTTCCACCGGCGCGCCGATGGCATAATTCAGGTCGCATTCCTCGCCTGCCTCTGACGTCCCCACGGTCTGATGGATGAAGCCGTCCTGCATGGTCTTCACGCAGACCACGAACTCCACGCCTCCTGCCGCGCCCAGCAGATGCCCGATCATGGATTTCGTGGAATTGACAACCGTCTTTTTGGCCGCTTCCCCCATGGCGTACTTGATGGCCCTTGTCTCATACAGGTCGTTGTAAAATGTGCTGGTTCCATGGGCGTTGATGTAGTCTACGTCCTCCGGAGCCACGCCGGCTTCCTTCATGGCCAGCTTCATCGCCATGCCTGCGCCTTCGCCGTCCTCCGCAGGGGAAGTGATGTGGTAGGCATCCCCTGTACAGCCGTATCCCGCCAGCTCCGCGTATATATGGGCTCCGCGGCGTTTCGCGTGCTCCAGTTCTTCCAGCACCACGATCCCGGCTCCTTCGCCCAGGACGAATCCATTTCTGTCTTTATCAAATGGAATCGAAGCCTTAAGCGGGTCCTCGGTTTTGGACAGCGCCGTCAGCCCGGTAAATCCGGCCACACCCGTAGGGCAGATACAGCTCTCCGTCCCGCCTGCCAGCATGATATCCGCGTCTCCGTACTGAATGGCCCGGAATGCGTCTCCGATGCAGTTGGTTCCGGTGGCGCAGGCCGTCACCACGTTGGTGCATTTTCCTTTCAAACCAAGCTGGATGGATACGTTTCCTGCCGCCATGTTGGAGATCATCATGGGCACCATCAGCGGATTCACACGGGAAGGTCCCTTTTCCACGATCCTGGTGTAGTTGTCCTCCACCGTTTTCAGGCTTCCGATCCCGGAGCCGATGATCACTCCCGCACGGTAGGGGTCTTCCTGCGCCAGGTCAATGCCTGCATCCGCAAAGGCTTCCTTTGCCGCAGCAACCGCATACTGCGAAAAAAGTTCCATCCGCTTTGCCGATTTAAAATCCAGCCTCTCCTTTGCCACAAAGCCTTTTACCTCTGCCGCGATCTTCACTTCATATCCGGATGCATCAAATTTTGTGATAGGGCCAATCCCCACTCTGCCCTCCCTGATGCCGTTCCAGAACTCTTCTGCCGTATTTCCGATGGGCGTCACCGCACCCAGCCCGGTTACTGCTACTCTTCTTTTCATTGCCTTCTCCTTTATCGTTGCAAAATTGTAATGCTTCGGAACATCTGTCCGCAGACCCGTCTGCTTTTTTCCGGATTACCGCTGTCCCGAAATGATTACATAAAACGTTTTACATCGCCATGCCGCCGTCTACATGAAGCACCTGTCCGGTCATATACCCGGCGCCCTTCGATGCCAAAAACAGCGCTGCCTCCGCGATATCCTCCGGCTCCCCGAATTTTCCCAGCGGAATCTGCGCCACTGCGCCTTCCTTCACTTTCTCGGAAAGTCCTTCTGTCATCTCTGTGTTGACAAATCCCGGCGCGATCGCGTTGACCGTGATTCCCCGGCTGGCCAGCTCCCTGGCCGCTGATTTTGTGAGCCCGATGATTCCGGCCTTAGATGCCGAATAATTGGCCTGCCCCGCGTTTCCCAGCACACCGGAAACCGAAGAAATATTGATGATCCTTCCGCTTTTCTGCCTGAGCATCTGCCTGGACGCAAACCGGATGCAGTTGAACGTCCCCTTCAGATTCGTATTCAGCACCGCGTCATAATCCTCTTCACTCATCCGCATCAAAAGCCCGTCCCGGGTGATCCCCGCGTTGTTCACAAGGATATCCAGACGTCCGGTCTGCTCCGTCACCGCTTTTAAAAATTCCTCGCAGGCTGCGAAGTCCGCCACATTGCACTGATATAAAAGGGCTGTTCCGCCCTGTTCTTCAATCTCTGCCTTGACCGCTTCCGCCCGTTCCTTTGAGCCCTGGTAATTGACCGCCACCAAAGCGCCTTCTGACGCAAGCCGCAGTGCGATGGCCCTTCCGATCCCCCGGGATGCCCCGGTGACTACGGCTGTCTGTCCCTCCAGAAGCCCGTTTCCTGTTCTCTTCTCATTCTGCATAAATCCTGCACCATCCTGTCTCTGTCTGAGGTCTGTTCTTATAGATTCTCCGCTGTGCGGTTATAACTTTTCCCGGTCTTCCCAGGAAGCGATGTTGATCACCTTCACATCCCGGCTGATCTTCCGCAAAAATCCTGCCAGCGTTTTTCCCGGACCGATCTCCACAAAGGTGGTCACACCGTCCGCGATCATCCGTTCCATGCTCTGCTGCCAGCGCACGGAGGAGGCCACCTGCTCCCGGAGCAGCTTCTTCGTCTCCTGGATGTCCCTCACATATTCCGCCGTCACATTGGTCACATAGGGAATACGCAAAGGTGTCAGCTCCGTCTTTTGCAGCACCTGCTCCAGCTTATCCCCGGCTTCCTTCATCATGGGCGAATGGAAGGGCCCGCTGACCTTCAAAGGCAGCACCCGCTTTGCCCCGGCCTGGGAGAGAACCTCCGATGCCTTTTCCACACCCTGACGGTAACCTGTGATGACGATCTGCCCCGGACAGTTGTAATTGGCTATGTACACGCCTTCCAGTCCTGCGATGGCCGTCTCGATCTGTTCTCCCGACAGCCCAAGCACCGCTGACATGGCGCCTTCCCCGTCCGGGACTGCATTCTGCATATAAATGCCCCGTTTCCTCACGGTGGTGACGGCGTCACAGATCTGCATCCCGCCGGCCGCCGCAATGGCACAGTATTCTCCCAGGCTTAAGCCTGCCGTCACATCCGGCGCAGGGAGACAATCCTCCAATGCCCCGGCCATTGCCAGGCAGGTCGTCACAAGTGCTGCCTGGGTGTATTCCGTCTGATCCAGACGGTCGTTTTCCTCAAAGCACAGCGCCGCCATGTCCAGGCCCAGCAGTTCGGACGCCTGATCAAAAATCTCCTTCGCGGCTTTGCTCTGCTCATAGAAATCCTTTCCCATGCCGCACTTCTGCGCCCCCTGCCCCGGAAAAATCCACGCTGTTTTTTCTGTACTTCCGCTCATATCCATTCCTCCCGGTTATCTGCAGCCAATCTGCACAGCAAATTGATTGCCTTCCTGCCCGCCATCCGCAAAGCAGATGTTCCATGCGGGCAATTCCCGTATCTGCTCATACCAGACTTCACACCGCCCTATTTGTTTCCCAGCAGGGCTTCTGTCTCCCGAACCAGTTTTTGGATCAGGTCCTGGCAGCTCATTTCTTCCTTTACCAGCCCGGCAATCTGTCCGGACATCACGCTGCCGTTCACTACATCCCCGTCCACTACGGCCTTCCGAAGGCCGCCCAGGGTCAGGTTTTCCAGTTCTTCAAAGCCTGCGCCCTCCTGTTCCCTGCGGAGGTATTCCTTGGTCATCTGGTTTCGGATGGCGCGTACCGGATGGCCGGTGGATCGTCCGGTTACCCGGGTGTCGATATCCTTAGCCTTGATGATGCATTTCTTATAATTTTCATGAACCTGTGACTCTTTGGTTACTACAAAGCAGGTTCCCATCTGCACGCCCTGGGCTCCCAGCATAAATGCCGCCGCAATCCCTCTGCCGTCTGCGATTCCGCCGGCCGCAACAACCGGAACCTCCACCGCGTCCACAACCTGGGGAACCAGCGCCATGGTGGTGCTCTCTCCGATGTGTCCGCCGGCTTCCATTCCTTCCGCAACGACCGCGTCCGCGCCGCAGCGCTCCATCCGCCGTGCCAGCGCCACGGAAGCCACAACAGGGATGACCTTGACTCCGGCTTCCTTCCACATGCTCATGTACTTTTCCGGGGAGCCGGCTCCGGTGGTTACCACCTGCACGCCTTCCTCCACAATGACTTTCGCGACATCATCCGCATAGGGGCTCATCAGCATGATATTCACGCCAAAAGGCTTCTGCGTCAGTGCTTTTGCCTTGCGCACCTGCTCCCTCACCCATTCGGCGGGAGCGCTTGCCGCTCCGATCAGACCCAGTCCGCCTGCCTCTGATACACCGACCGCAAGGTGATGCTCCGCCACCCATGCCATCCCGCCCTGGATGATCGGATATTCTGTTCCTAAAAGTTCTGTCAGTCTTGTCTTCATTGCTAAAACCTCTTTTTCGTTATTCCCGCTCGTGTCCGTCCTGCGCCGGACGATTATTTATGCTCTTCAATATAATCCTTCACATCTCCGATGGTCTTGATCTGCTCCAGGTCTTCGGTCGGGATCTTCACTCCGAACTTATCCTCCAGCTCCATGACCATCTCAAAGAGATCCAGTGAATCCGCGTTCAAATCGTCTGAAAAAGAAGTTTCCTCCGTCAGTTCCTCTACGTCTGTTCCCAATGATTCTGCTACTAATTCTTTGATTTCTTCCAACATAATTTTTCTTTCCTTTCCTGATTTCCTTTTTAATCTGTGTTCCATTGCTCATTTATCTTCATGAAAGCATTGGCTTTGCAGCCATGCCGGCATGACTTTTTTTGTATATCCGGCCGGTCGTCTCTCACCGCGGACCGCGCCCGTACCATACGCGGTCTGCAGCTTGGACTACCATTTCAAAACGGCGGCTCCCCATGACAGTCCTGCTCCGAATCCGGACAGTATGATGGTCTGTCCCGATTTCAACCTTCCGTCCCGGTTCATTTCATCCAGAAGGATGGGAATGCTTGCGGAGGACGTGTTGCCGTACTCATCCAGGTTCATGGGGAATTTTTCAATTTCCACATCCAGACGCTTTGCCACGGATTCCACAATCCGCCTGTTGGCCTGATGGAGTACAAAATAGTCGATCTGTTCCGTCTGCATACCGCTGTGTTCCAGCAGTTCACGGATTGCCTCCGGAACCTTCTTTACTGCGAACCGAAAGACCTCCCGTCCATCCATACGGATGAACTCTTCCGGATGGATAGATGCCTGGTCAACATGAGATTGTATTGGGAGGTCTTCTTCCGCATATCCCGACGCATCCTGCCCCGCCGGGTGGGCGTCCTGCCTGTGCCCTGCACTTTCTTCCTCCGCCCAGCCTTTCCTGTGGCGGCTCATCAGAGTCAGCGCCCCGCCGGATGCCCCGTCCGAATGCATCACCGGGGAAGGCAGCTCTCCCGGCTCCGCCTTAAGCACCGCGGCGCCCGCACCGTCCCCAAACAGGATGCAGGTTCCGCGGTCCTTCCAGTTCACCATATTGGAAAGGCTCTCGGAGCCGATCAGCAGCGCGGTTCGGCACAAGCCTGCTGCTATGTATGCCTGTGCCGTATTGTAGGCGAATAAAAATCCGGTACAGGCCGCGTTCAGGTCGAAGCAGGCCGCATGAACCGCTCCCAGCTCCTTCTGCACTTCACAGGCCGCACAGGGAAGGAGCACTTCCGAAGTAAATGTACACACGATCAGCAGGTCTACCTCCTCTGCCCGGACATTGCCGTCCTCCAGAGCCCTTCTTGCCGCTTCCGCCGCCATGGATACCGTTGTCTCTTTCTCAATGATATGCCGCCTCGCCACTCCCGTCCGCTCCCGAATCCAGGCATCGTTGGTGTCTACCATTTGAGATAAATCATCATTGTCCAGAATATGACCCGGCACACAAGAGCCGGTTCCGCATATCTTTCCTATCATCTCTTTTCTCCATCTTCGAAAATATCTTTTATTTCAAATATTTTTATTTTAAAATGTTTTGATTATCAAAGTATATATGCATAGAGGACGCTTGTCAATACCAAAAATAAAAAAAGCCTCCTGCGAGACTTTTTTCGGCAAAACTCATGATTCATTTCTATTCTGCATGTTATAAATCGTCAATAGTCATACATTTATTCAGATATATTTTTCCCACGTTCACTCGGTATTACAAAACTATCCCAATCCACTGGTTTCTTTTTCTTCTCAGCTCGAGGAACATTTAATACGGTAACTACTACATCTGCTCCATCATATACCCGGATGTCATCTTCCACCTCAACAATATTTCCACGTATAATGCCTTTTACTGCAGCCAGCATTTTTTCCACCTGCTTTCTTCAAATTTTTATGTATGTAAAATGTATCCTATCGAATCATTCTAATCTACTAAATAGTATAGGCTATTTCAAATGGATTTACAAGCGGTATTACAATAAAGCAAAAACAACGTTACTGTTCACACCCTACGGGTGCTCCAGTAACAGTATCCAGCCCATTTTTAGTCGCCTTCGGCGAGGGGCTGGATATTATGGCAAATGTTACTTTATTGGCCGGACGCCGTGCAGCAGGGTGCACGACGCCGTGTGAACAGTAACAAAACAACTCAAATTCGATGGTAAATACACCTTGAATGCCCATAATTTTTGTGATATTGTATATCTGAAAGCCGTAACGATTCGGAAAAGCAGGTTACAGATCCGACTGCCATCTGGAATCGCTGCAAACATTCCAACTGTACTCCAAGCCTTATCCATACAGTCGGGAAAATTTAAAATCGGGAGGAAAAAGGAAATGAAAAAAAGGATCTCACTGATGATCGCAATCGCGGTCTGCTTTTCCATGCTGCTTAGCGGATGTGGAAAAAAACTGACAACGGAAAACGCGCCGGATTATGTAAAATCCGCATTAGACGCGTGCTACAAGGCGGATTTTGACGCCTATATGGAATTTACAAAAAGCACTCAGGAAGAAGCTGAAGAACTGTATCAGACAGGATTGGATACCAATATGGAAGCCAGCGGAATCGTTGCGTCCTCCGTCAGTTCCGACCTGCAGGATCAATATCGCCAATTATTTGCCGATTTACTGAGTATCAGCAAATATGAAGTCGGAGAAGCCAAAGAAGACGGCGACGGATTCACCGTTGAAGTGACCGTAGAGCCCTTTATCATGTTCAATGACCTGCAGCAGGAATTAGGGCCCATGCTGGAATCCGAGGAGGCCCAGGCATTGGCGGACGAAGAGATTGAGCAGTATATTTACCAAAAGATGTACGAGCTGATGTCCTCCAAGCTGGATGCGCCGGAATACGGAGATCCGGAAACCGTTACCATACATATCCAGCCCGACGGCGACGGAATCCAGACCATCAACGAGGATGATCTGGCCGCGCTGGATGCGGCTATGTACTCCGCGGTTCTGTAAAACAGAGTACCCCCAGGCAAAATGCGGCGGCCAAGAGGCAGATCCCGGTTCGGGACTGCCTCTCAGCCGACCGGAATGCCCTGGTCTTCATATCTCTCCAGCAGGGCATTGATCTCCCCGCCCAGCAGGATCACATACATACACATATAGAACCACAGCAGAATCAGTATGATCGTCGTCAGGCTTCCATACATCGTAGAAAATCCCGTAAACACATCCAGATAAATAGAAAATACAAACGAGATCAACTGCCAGCCGCAGGCCGTGAACACGGCTCCCGGAAGCTGCTTCTTCATGGTGGTTTTGATCCCGTCCTTCCGGTTCGGCAGATATTTGTATACCAGATCCCAGAATACCGTCAGTACCCCCAGGATCAGGAGCGTCCGAATCCGGATAATCAAATCTGTCACATGCCGCAGCAGCGGTACATGCTCATTGATGAACAGGCTGATGCTGTTGCCGAATACGGACAGCGAAAGAGAAAGGACGATCGCCAGTATAAAGATCACCATGTATATGGAGGCGCGGATTCTCAGAAAGATATAGTTCCGGGTTTCCGTATTTTCATATACACAGTTCAGGCCGGACGTCATGGAGAGTACGCCTTTTCCCGCCGACCACAGCGCCATCAGTATGGTAAACGGGATGATCGAGCCCGACTGGTTGTAGACCTGCGTCACAAGCATGGCGATCAGCCCCTCCACCGAAGACGGAAACACCTGCAGCACCGCCTGCATGACATCCTCCTCCGTGACCGGCGTAAACTGTACCAGGGTCAGCAGCAGGATAATGATGGGAATCAGGGACAGCAGAAAAAAATAGGCAGCCTGTGCCGCATAAGCGCTGGTATGGTGAGAACTGAACTGCCTCGTTACATCCAGCACGTTTCTGATCCGCCCTTTTTTACTCTCTTTCATAAACCACCTCTGGAAATTTTGATTTTTATTATTAGAAGAAGCTTCTCTTTCTTTATATAAACTGTAAGAAACCGGTTATACTTAAAAAGAGGCAGCTGTATCGCAGCCGCCTTTCTTGTCTTAGAATCCAGCAAAACGCGCCAGCGACGCGTTTTGTCGGATTGTCGTATATGCCCAAAATGCCGTTCCCTGTATTTTGACTCCTAGCCGCTGGCTAGGTGGGCAACCGCATCTGCTTTTTTGTCTTCCACTGCTGAACGGAGGCCTGACATATTACAGAAATATAAGAATCCCGTTTAAAGTTTTGTAGGTTCAAAATTACAGGGGTATCGAACATTCCAGGTAGTACTTTTCTTTTCTGAGAGTATTATAACCTATTTGTTGAAAAAATACAACTACTATCCTCACAAAATCTCACCGGAATCCTACGAATCAATGGATAAAAATTCAATTTTTTCCAAATACCCAGTTTCGGGATTCCAATTTTTTCCGCTCTTCTGCAATCGCCTTCGGATCAAGCTCCCGGGCTTCCCTCTGCACTGCCTTTAACCCGTACATTTCTTCAAATGCCTCCAGCATTGTTTCTTTCAGGCCGCCCACCGTCAGCCCCGGAACCAGTTCTCTCAGGTTCATCACCCGGGCCCTTACGGAATCAATGCCCTTCAGCCGCAGCTTCTCCCCGGAGACCGTCAGATATCGGGACAGCCTGTCCAGATCCACGCAGACCATCAGCGTCCCGTGGTGGCAACAGACATCGCCTCGTTCATAATACGCATGTCCTGAAAATTTTTTCCCTTCGGCCAGAAGATCATTCCGCCCTGATTTGGCGGCATGTACGCCAAGCTTCTTTGAGGCGTTCAAAACGATCTGAGTCTGACGCTCCACATCATAGTCTTCTCTTCCTGCCAGAAATGTAAAATTCAGATTTCCCAGATCCTGATAGACCGCACCCCCGCCCGACAGTCTGCGTGCCAGGCAGACGCCCTCTTCCTCCAGCAATTCAACCCGGCATTCTTTCCGGACATTCTGGTTTCTCCCCACCACCACGGCAGGCTGATTCTGCCACAGGTACAGGATGCATTCCCCCTCCCGGCAGTGAAGGAGCAGATACTTCTCCAATGCCAGATTGTAACAGGGCGATGTATCCACGCTTTCTATATAAGTCAGTCTTTCCACCATACCCGTCTCCCCCCGGCATTTCTTCTTTTCCCCATGAGCCTTTTATGTCACAAAAAACTCACACTTCTTCCCCTGGCAGTCCTTGTTTTCCGGGTAGGACCTGCAGTCTAACATGGCCGCCGAAAGGCTGCAGCCCATGTACCGGTTTATTCCCTGCACCGCCTCGTATACGGAAATACGCACAGCCCTTTTGCAGCACCGGGGGCCGCCGTACTCTGCCAGCCGGCTCTGGATGCCGGCCGTGATCCGGTTCACCGTACGCAGGTCTCCCGTGGAGAAGGGATGTGCCGACAGAAGGATTCCTGCCGCCGCCCCAGCCCCCATCAATGCACCGCAGCAGCCGTACATCGCACAGACTCCCACCGGAATGATATTGGTTCGGACGTATGCCTTTACCAGAAGGCTTTTCTTTTCCATATGAAAACAATTACAGTATGCCGTCAGGATCGCGGCCGCCGTCAGATAATGATGCTCCGGCCCGTGCATACGGACCTCTCCCAGTTCCATAAGCCGGTCCGCAATACGCACTGCGTCCGTACTTTCACATGTCCTGCAGCAATCCGTAATGGCATTTGCGATTTCTTTTGGTATTACTCCTGCCATATTTCTGCCGCCTTCCCGATTTCCTGGATATGCTTCTTTTCGAAGCAGAATTTCCGCAGTGTCCCGGATGGCAGCAGCTCTATCCGCGGCCGCTCCATCCCTTTCCATTCCGAAAGCCCCTCCAGCCGTTCCATAAGCCGGCTTCTGACAGCCCCGCCGTCCTCCCTGCACAGCTCCACATACAGAACCAGTTGGTTTCCGTCTATATAGGGCCTGTAATCCGCAATTTCATCCACGGAATAGATCACCTCCTCCAGCATAGCCGGATATACAAGGTGCGTTTCATCCATCTGGTACGCGCCCTCAAGCCTTCTCACGATAGGCCCTATCATCTGCAGCTTCTGGCCGCATCCCGAATCCCTCAAGTACGCCAAATCCCCGCTTCGGTAGCGGATCAGCGGCATTGCCTCCCGTCCGATGGTAGTGTAGGTCAGCTCTCCCACCGCTCCCTCTTTGACCCTGTTTCCGGTTTTCGGATCAACCACCTCCGCATACACATCCATCTCATTATAATGGTATCCGCCGCATTCCTGACACTCAATGGCAAATCCCCAGCCCACCTCCGTCAGCCCGTAGTGGGCAATCACTTTGCAGGCAAACACACGCTCCAGATACGTTCTCACAGGCTTTGATATATGCCCCATGGTCACATACAGAAGCTTCATTCCCAGGCTTTTCAGATCTGTTTTATCCTCCATCTCCTTTGCGATCCGGTACATGGTGGTGATATCTCCAAACCAGACATTACACCGATTCGAGACGGATAAGGAAAACAATTCCTCCGAGGGCGCCGCCATATCCCCTACAACCGCGTTCATCCCCCGAAGACGAACGCTTTTTGCATACAGCTCTGAAGCCCCTCTTCCCTCGGAATTTGTGAGCAGACTCAGTATCCGGGTGTCCTTTGTATCCGCAATGGTATTCATCGCCGTACCGATAAAGTCCATAATATTCCGGACATCCGCCTTCGAAAAATAGATCCTTTTCCGGATTCCGGTCGTGCCTGAGCTGTAAAATGTAACCGGACGCTCGACGTTCCTCTGGGATATACATAAAAATCCGTAGCCTGATCCCCTCAGGTCATCCGGGAAGGTAAAGGGCAGCTTTTCCAGATCCCGAAACTCCCGGATCTCATCCGGCACAATCCCTGATTGTACAAATTGTTTCCTGTAAAACGAGCTGTTTTCATATACATGCCGGATCGTCCTTTGAAGCTGGTATTTCCTGTATTCCCGAAATATCCTTTCATCCGCCCCGCCGTTCCAGTCCGGATGCAGTCTCTGATACTCCCCATCCTGCCCGATCCTCCTGGCACAAATTTCATACAGTCCCTGTTCAAATGTAATGATCATCCCATTCTCCTCTACGCAATCCCGGGACACAGCTTATTTCCGTATATATCACTGAGATATTTTGTGCAGAGCGGACGCATCTGCCGATCCCTTCCGATGATCTGTACGGAACATCTCCTGATCCTCAAAAGATCCATATTCCATGCGTCCTGAAACGCCATTCCCCCGATGCTGATCATCTTCTTATCCCCCGGAATCCACAGTAATTTTGTGGATTTCCGTATACTCCGGTATCCGTCCTCGCTCTTTTCCCGTCTCATCCTCCGGTTTAAAGAACGCAGCTTTCCCGTCCCGTCACACAGAAAGATCCCCTGGAAGGTACATGCCGCATGTTCATATGCTCCGGGCAGAAAGTCCTGAGCCCGCACCTCGCCTTCTGTCTGGGTCTCGATCCTGCGGATCACCTCCGGAATAGTGATCCTCGGATTTTCCCCCTCCGGGTAGATTCCGAAATAGCTCACCGGCTGAAAATATACGCCCCTCACCGCAGGCATATAGCTTTTTGCAAAACGGATGATCTCGCCCAGCTGGCCGTCATTGCTCCCCGGTATTACGCAGGGCACCAGCACCACCGCCAGTCCCGCTTCTGCGCAGTGTTCCACAGCCTTCCTCTTCTGGTCCAATATACTTCTCCCATACTTTGTCTGATAGGCGTCCTCCCGAACCCCGTCAAAGCCCAGATATACCGTTGTCACCCCGCTGTCCTTTAACAGCCTGCAGTAAGCAATGCTCCCGCTCAGACGAAGCCCGTTCGTATTGAGCTGGACATAGGAAAATCCGAGCTCCCTCGCAGCCCTGGCGATCTCCGGCAAGTCCTCCCGCACGGTGGGCTCCCCGCCGCAGAGCTCCACCAATGCGTCCTGCCCCGCATGTGCCCGGTAAAAGGCAAGCTGCTCCCTGCATTCCTCCACTGAGGGTTCATAGCGCCTGTCCCCCTTCTTTCTGGTAAAGCAGACCGGACAGTCCATGTTGCAGCGGTTTGTGGTCATCAGCGCGGCGGAGCAGGGCTGCACCTGCGCACATCCGGCAAACTCCCCTTTACGCATCTGCTCACAGACTTCCTCCTCTGTCCTGGGAAGGCGATCCGTATGGATTCCGCCGTCCTCCAGCCACTTCAGATAGTTTTCCGGAGAATCTTCCCAGATCAGCGTCTTCATGCTTCCATGCTCCAGGCAGGATTTTTCCATATATACCCTGTCCTGCTCCGCCGTTATTTTTGCCGGAATTTCTTTCAGGCAGTAAGGACAGACGCTGAGGGTACAGCTAAGTATTTTACTCATTTTTATACAACCGCTCTCCTTTCAGGCTTGTCAGATGGAAGGCGCACAGCGGAACTGCCTGTCCATCATATGTAATCACATGCACGCAGCAGCCTTTCAGCCTTCCGATGTCAATATTGTATGCGTCCTGAAATCCCATTCCGCTGACCGACAGGGTATAGTTTTTCAGCCGCCGGATAAATTCCTTCATGGACTTCCTGCCGGGCCTGGTCTCCCCTGCGCGGCTGCTTTTGCCTAAAGGCAGCGCCTCCTCATCCTGGAGCTTCCAGTGCTTGTTCGTAAATGCATTGGCCTTCCGGGCAAAATCGGTCCCTTCCGGCACCTCTTTATTCTGCATATGTTTGGTGACAGGTTTCAGTCCTCCGTCTTCCTCCAGATAGTACAGCGCGCTGAACGCACAGTGGGAATCGTATCTCTTTCTCGGCACGAAATCCTCCGCTTTCATCTCCCCGCCTGTCTGGCCCGTCAGACAGGCGATGACATCCGACAGGTTCATGCGATCCCAGATCAGACTGCCCTGATCGTTGGGATATCTTCCAAAATAACTGATCGGCTGGAAGTGCACCCCTTTCACAATGGGCATATGCTTCTTTGCATATGCGATCAGGTCTCCAACCTCTCCGTCGTTGAGACCTTTTACCAGAACCGGCACCAGCATGACCCCGATGCCCGCCCTCTCACAGTTGGATACGGCCTGCAGTTTGATATCCAGCATGTTTTTCCCCCGGACCTTCCTGTATACCTGGTCCCTCAGGCTGTCAAACTGCAGATAGATCAGATCCGCGCCTGCTGCTTTCAGCTCCCGCAGGTAGTCCGGGTCTTCTGCGATCCGTATCCCGTTGGTATTTACCTGGATATGGGAAAATCCCATCCGCTTCCCCATCCCCAGGATTTCCGGCAGGTCCTTTCTGACCGTGGGCTCCCCGCCGCTGAGCTGGATGGAGCAGTCTCCTCCGTTTCGGTATGCCGCCTCATACATCCTCTGGATTTCCGTAAGCCCCGGTTCATACCGCGCCTTCTTTGTATCCGCAAAACAGACTTCGCACTCCATGTTGCAGCGATACGTAATCTCCAATACAGCGGTACAGGTCTTTCCTTCATGCCCCCTGCACAAGCCGCAGTCAAAGGGACAGTCCTTCTCCATCTCGGAACCGTTTCTGCACGGTTCTGCATGTACGGACTGTTCCATCCATTCCCGGTACTGCGCTGCATCGCTCCAGACCAGCACCCGGTACGTTCCGTGTTCCGGGCATTCCTTTTCCAGAAATACCCTTTTGTCCTCCTCGATATGCCGGGCCGGAATTTTTTTCAGGCATTCCGGACACAGGCTTTGCGTCTCATTGATGATCTTTTTCATAACAGCCTTTTCATATCCTCTTATGCTTCCCTGCTCAATACCAGTGTCTCAACCACACTCTCCATCCTGTCTCCTGTAAAAACCTCCTGGTTCCAGAAATCCGTTTCATACATCAGCACATGCTTCCCGGTCCGTTCTTCCACGATCTTCTGCAGGAGGTTCTGCAGCGCCCCCATCCATCTGTCAAACGGAAACATGCCCAAAACCAGCCCGTCCAGGTGGTTTTTTTCAATGATCCCGCAGATTTTTCCGGCTTCTTCAGCAAGGTCTTTTCCGATCAGCATCCCCATACATTCGATTGCCATATCTTCCAGCGGATTTTTTCCCTGGATCGCCACCGCCGTGCTTGCAAAAGCCGTATGGTTCAGAAGCCCGATCCCATAATCCTCCATGATCTTTGCGTATTTTGGATTGCAAACCGGCGTATAATAAACTGCGTACCGGTATTTCATAGGCCGGCAGGCTTTTTTTTCGGATACCCTGTCCTGCATTTCTTTCAAAAGCTCTGCCAACAGCTCTGCAATCTCATCCAAATCTGTCCGAAAAGATGCCAGAAGCAGAGTTTCGATCAGTCCCACCTCCTCGTTTCCGATCACAAACTCTGCCGTCCGGTTGAGAAATCTCAAAATCTGTTCCCTGCGCATTGCCAGCATAAAGCGTTTCATTTTTAGCTTCTTATAGAGCGCTTCGTTCTCCCCAATCTGGTATCGCTCCCTGATCCTCGCAAAACCGTGTTCGATCTGCCGTCTGAGATGCTCCTCCTGGCAGCCGCTTTTTGCAGGCTTGTGAACAAGGATGCGGATGGTCTCCGGCTCCTCATCCTCCAGCATGGCGTCCTGCTTGGGCGCCTCGTTGCACAAAAGGCCGTAGGACCACCGGATATCCGGACAGGGCACCATCTGTTTTTCAATCAGCAGTCCCCGCATCAGGTTTACCCCGCAATGCCTGCATCCATTGGAGGCCGCCAGCTTTTCCTCCAGGCCGATGATCCCATAGAGCACCACCATTGCAACAAGGTCCGGCGTACAGACTTCGGCATCCAGTCCGGCTTCCCTGAGCGACTCTCTGAGCCAGTACATTCCCGTATTTGTCCCGGGGACATTATAGTAGATTTTGACGCACGGCTCCTCCCACAGACGTTCATAGCCGATCCATTCCCTTACATACAGGCGCAGAAGCGCCCTGACACCGGATAATTCCATGTGAAAATATTGGGGAAGATATTTCTCACAGCACCGTCTCAGGTCTTGTTCTGTCACGCCGAACCTGCCGCATGCCCGAACCAGATACGGCTTCACCTCCCGGGCATCCGGAAACTGCAGTAACTTTAAAAATTCCAGATAATGATCTTTTGCATCCATTCCCTTTCCCCTTATCCCCCGGCCGGCCGTATCCGGACTCCGGTTCTTCCTCTCTATTCCTGCCGCAGAATATAGCCCAGGATGTCCTGATATCCCACGATGCTCTCATCTTCATAACAAATTTTCTGCAAAATCCCTGTGCAGGGTGCATGGATCTCCAGCACCCTTTTCTGCACTTCGAAGGAGCACAGGGTGTCCCCTTCTTTTACTCCATCCCCTTCCTCGGCGTTCCAGAATACCATCAGGGATTCCGCCGCCGTATCCACCGGCCGGTTCTGACATTCACATTCAAATCCCGGAATCTTACACGGCATCAATTCCCGGGGTACGACAATGGGTACCAGCATCCTATGCCTCCTCTGCGAAAAACGGACAGGCTTCTTTTTTACAATCCAGATTTCTGCCGCTGTAGCTGCAGCGGATTTGTTCCGGCATCGAAAGCCGGATTCCCAATTTTTCCTCAATGGTCTTCCGGGCGGAATACAGGGCCAGGAAACAGCAGCGCTTGCAGCACCGGGGCCCTTCCACCCCTGCGATAGCCGTCAATGCGTCTGCCGTTGCCTGGTTTGCCGCTGCCCATCCCTCCTGGGACAACGGGGAAATCTCCTGGTAAACGCTGTAAAAGATTCCCACGCCGATCCCTGCCCCGCAGGCCCCGTAGAACCCGCAGAAGCCGCCGAGGACATCTCTGGCCCGCTGCTCTGCTGTATCCAGCTTTTTGAGAAGCTCCCCACGTTCCCCACCCGCGGCCCCGTGGCAGGCTGTCAGAAGGACCGCGGGCACAATATAATGGTGGTAAGGATAATGCATCGGTATTTCCCTGATTTCCATGAGTTCCGCTGCCATCTCATATAAATCCGTCTTTTTTTCATCGAACAGGGTCAGGCATTTTTCTTTGATTGCCCCGAAAATTTCATCCTTCAGTACGATATTTCCCATTTCCTTCATCCCCTATTTTACTTGTGAAATGCTTTGCCTAACGCATTTTTACAGGTTTCCATCACGATCTCTGAAAGCGTCGGATGGGCATGGATGCTGTCCGCCACATCGTCCAGGGTCAGCCCGTTTTGAATCGCGGTTGCCACCTCCTCAATCAGCACGGAGGCGTCCTCTCCGAAGATGTGTCCCCCGATGATCTTATGATCCTCTTTTCTGGCGGTTATTTTTATCAATCCAGTGGTCTTCTGCATGGCCATTGCCTTCTCATTGCTGGAAAAGCGCATTTTTCCGACCAGTACCTGGATTCCCTGTTCCTCTGCCTCATCCGCGGTGATGCCTACCATTGCGATCTCCGGATGGATAAAGACCGCGGAGGGGATCACATCGTATCTCATATGCGCATCGTTTCCGGCGATCACTTCCGCGGCAATCAGCCCCTGCTTCTGCGCCTTATGGGAAAGCTGCGGCCCTTCCGTAATGTCTCCGACCGCATAGATGCCGGGAATGGATGTCCGCATCTGGTCGTCTGTGACGATCTGCCCCTTCGGAGTCATTTCTACCCCCACCGCCTCTAAGTTCAGTTCCTTTGTATTCAGGCTCCGCCCGATGGCAACCAGCGCCTTGTCCGCTTCAATCTTTTCTCCGTTTGCCAGCTCACAGCATACCCTGCCGTTTTCCTGCACCTGGATAGACTGGATGCCGGAACCGCACTTTAACGTAATTCCATTTTTCTCCATATATTTTCCGACCGCGCCGGTGATCTCAAGATCTTTCAGCGTCGGCACAACATGGGGCATCATTTCCACAATTGTGACCTTGGAACCAAACGTGGAGAAAATGTCCGCAAATTCCAGCCCCAGCGCCCCGGCTCCGACTATAATCAGTTCTTCCGGCATTTCCTGCAGATTGAGCGCCTCGTCGCTGGTGATAATTTTTTCTTTGTCAATATGAAACGCAGGGATCATGGCAGGCTCGCTTCCGGTCGCAATGATGATATTTTCCGCAGTAACGGTTCTTGTCTCCTCTCCGTTCACAAGCTCTACCGTGTGGGCGTCGAGCAGCCTGGCCTTTCCCTGCAGCCTGTCAATGCCTCTTGGTTTGATCAGCATGTTGTCCAGTCCGAACTTGAGACTGTTGACCGCCATCATCTTTTTCTGATGGATCACCCTCATATCCGGTTTTGCGTCTGTCACGGCAATCCCGTATTCCTTTGCCCCCAGAACCTCCGCATAGACCTTTGCCGACTGCAGCAAAACCTTGGTCGGAATGCACCCTCTGGATACACAGGTACCTCCCGTGCCGTTTTTGCGGTACTCTACCAGCCCCGTTTTCTTTCCCAGGTCCGCGCTCCGCATGGCGGATGCACATCCGCCGGAACCGGCCCCAATACTTAACACATCATAATCATACATCCCGCAGCCCTCCTCTTTTTATACGATACTTTACATTATCTACATTTTTCATAGACCATCTGGCAGTAAGACAGCTCCGCCCTTCGGAAAAAGGTGTCTGTCTTCTGCGCCGTTTCGCCGCATCCTTTGCATCCGGATTCCCCGCTGTGAAAGTACCTGCTCAGATATCCGCCGATCTCCCCGATCCCCACTTTGTATACCTTGCACAGCCACAGGGTGATCCGGATCAGTTCTCCGTATTCTTCCTGGTAGCGTATCCGGCGAAATCCGGCCTTCTGCAGCATATCCTCATAGCACTCCTTTGTCTGGACACCCGCGAAGCAGGGAATATGCACCACTTCTTCCCGCAAAAGCTCCTCCCCGCTGTTTCTGATCACAAAGTCGTGAAGCAATAGTCTCCCGCCCGGTTTCAGCACCCGGCCATATTCCCGAAGCGCCTCATTTTTTTTCGGAATGGGGGAAAACGCGGATTCACTGAACAGCCCGTCGAAGCTTTCGTCCTCAAAGGGAAGCTCTGCGGCATCCGCGCAGAGATACCACAGCTTTTTGCCTTCTCCGCCGCCGTGCTTCTCCACTGCCCGGCTGATCAGTTCCCCGGAGATGTCAAAGGCTGTCACATCCAGTTCTTTTTCCGAAGCAAGATAAGCCGACGCTTCTCCCACAGAACACCCGGCTTCCAGAATTTTCATGCCCGGCTCCCATGCCGTATAGGGCATTCCCTTTTCCAGAAGCCGAAACCTCTCAGGCCGGATCTCAAATGCTTTGGCAAGCGGCAGATTTGTTTCCATATTTATTTCCCTTCCAGCATCTGTTCCGCGGATGCCAGCTCATTTACCACATACTCCCCGTCCAGGTATTCCGTCCCGCACTGCGGGCATCTGTATCCGGTTCCCGGAGGAAGGTCCACCTCCCCGTAGATCAGCGCAATATCAAATACCTCTTCCATATCTACATTGCATTTGCTACATTTCCAATCAGCCATGATTCTTCCTCCTATTCCCCGTCTTCCGTAAGTTTTACTCTGTGGCTGTATGCATTCTCTACAGTGATTTTCCCGCTGTCGTCTCTGGTATACTCCGCATACACCGTAAATTCACCGAGCCGTTTCTTTCCCAGGCATCTGCTGCCGCCTTCTTCATACAGCTTCTGCGTTGTCTCTGCGTATTCCACAGCTTCCTTTACATCCGCTTCCTGGATTCCTCTTTCCTCCATCAGCCCTTTTGCTTCATTGCTTATCTCGATTACCATGTATTGTCCCTCCATATGTAATGCGTCCAATTCCCATATTTTTTCATCAATTTTCATAACTAGGAGGCAACCACACTGTATGCGGTTGCCTCCCCCTTAAGGAAAATCAGTGTCAGTTCATCTCCTTCTTCATATACAGAAGCTGAGAAATACTTTCGATACGGGTACGCAGCGCCTCTTCACTGTAGTCACGGTCATCCCAGAAATCGGATTCCATATAGAAATGCGGAACACCCGTTTTCTTTTCTACCAGGTCTGCACACATCTTCTGGTGTGCTCCCAGCCATCTGTCGAAGTCAAAGAAGCCCATCAGCATGCCGTCAGGCTGGTTTGCATTTACCTTTTCCACCATGGACTCTACTTCGCAGCCCATGTTCTGTCCCATCGGGAACCGCAGCCATTCTTCTGCGAAGCTGGAATAAATATCCGTCGCATACTTATGGGGCGACATCTGGCTCTTGCTTGGTGTCATCGTCTCGCTGAATGTGGTGGCAACACCGTTTTCACGGAACAGCCTGTCTACCCACGGGATACAGAACGGTACAAAGTAGCTTCCAAGCTTCGGAGCACCCTTCGGGGTCACGCCGCTGCCGGCCTTGATCTCTGCACGGATCTCCTGGAGCAGTACGTCGATTGCAGGCTCCATATAGGTATATCCGTTATTAAACGCGGTCACCATCGGCATTGCAAACTGGGTCAGCGCATTTCCTCCGATGGGAACCGGATCTGCTTTACATACGAGGGATACCAACTGGCCGTATTTGAAGGAATACTTCAGATTTTTAGCCTGTGCGTCCTTCAAAGCCGTCTCATTGATTTCGATTCCTGTAAGCTCCTGGATCTGGCGGATACCGTCTTTAAATACGCCTGACAGATATTTGATACGTTCCTGATCTTCGTAATCTGTCTCGTCAATATTGGTATCATGCGCGATACGTGATACAACGGCGGTCCACTCTTCTCCCACCAGGCACTGGATAAATTCATCGGTCTTCGGTCCTTCGTCGCAGTTCATTCCCCAGCTCCAGATGACATTCGGAGCGACCAGAATCTTCTTCGCAAACGCGGATACACGCATCTTATTCAGCGGGCAGTGGCGGCATCCATATGTAAAACCGATCTCCTCCGCATAGTTGATATACGGAGCCGCATTATGGAAGAAGGAATTGATCGTATTTACAAGCAGGAAATCCGGGAACCCTACATACATATCCGGACTTGCGGATTTCATAGTGTAATAGGAAAGGGGCACGCATGGAATGATCCCGTATACAACCGGCTTTCCTTCTTTCTTGTTCTCTCTTGCGCCGACCACCAGGTCCACAATCTCCCGCAGGAATGCGCCGATCATCATACGAAGTCCTTTGAACTTGATATCCCAGTTCGTCGGAATAAACTCATTGATCGCAAACTCTACATTTTCATCGGACAGTCCGATGATCTCTGTCGCTTCCATCCACCTGGGCAGAAATGCGTCCAGTTCTTCCCCGTGAAACTCTGCAAGTTCCAAAAGCTTTTTGTTCAGTTCTACACACTTAGACATTTATTTTCCCTCCTTAACACTTTCCACGAAGCTCTCAATTCTTGTTGTAAGAGGTCCTGTAGACTCTCTCGAATACTCATAAGAAGACTCCAGCTTGAGCATCGGAACCTTACTCTCCTCCAGCCATTTTGCGAGACAGGTACATTCCATATCATAGATCTCATCAAAGCAGAGCTGATACCATACTACGCCGTCGATCCTGTAGTCTTCGATCATCTGTTTAAAATATGCGTACCTCTCCTTCCATCCCGGCTGCATCACGGACAGCGGCAGTGTATCTACATAGCGGTTCTTCGCGAAATTATGCACCAGATTTCCTTCGGTCTCCACATCCTTCTGCAGTACGCGGTAGCCTTCGTCAAAGTACTCTGCAACAATCGCCCCGCCGCTCTGCTCAAAGATTCTCGGAACAGTGTAATCACCGATGGCAACTGCACGGCCGATAAACAAAAGTCTCGGCGCGTCTGCTTCAAAGATTCCTTCCGCGTCTGCCAGCTTATTGTAAATCGTCTCCAGCTTCTCCAGCATAACGTCCGGATCAACGATAAATGAATAGTGGTGAAGGTGGATCACATCGTCCAGGCCGACAGGCGGATTGTCCTTTTTCCGAAGGTCGTTGATCTTCCTCAGCCACCCATTGATCTGATTGGATTTTTCAAAGTTTGCCTTCGCCTCATCCCAGTCCACTTTCTTTCCTGTAATCTCCTCTACCTCAGCGATCATCTCGCGCAGGGACCGCTCATAATAGGCATCCGCACCGTCTGTTTTCCAGTCCGCCGGAATCCCCACCTTGTTTACTTTGATTCCCTTAAATTCCAGCAGCTCCGTAATACGTCCGATATGGTTGTCTGTCTGCTGTGTAACCAGCAGGTCGCTGATCGGCATGATCGGGTCCAGCCCAAGCTGCATAAATCCGGCCAATGACCGTGCCAGAGGATTCATGAAACGAAGCATATAGTCCAGAACCGCATCCGTAGGCTCCGGTTCCCCGCCTCTCAATGCGAGATAGGTCTGGGCGCCCGCCGCGCGGATGATTTCTTCCGGAATATAGGTTCCGTTGTACTCGATGATCTTCGCTCCGTCCTTCTTTGCCTGAATCAGTTCTTTTACTCTTCCTCTTGAAAGAGCATCCAATTCTTTCATAATTTCTCTCACTTGTGTCTGCCTCCTTTTTCTTAAGTGATTTTTATTGCCACGCAGAATAAACTGCGCAGGTTTCTATGCCTTCTGATGTTCCTTCCGCGCCCGGAGAGCCGCCCCGAGGGCCGCCGTGGACTGGGGCTTTTCAATTGCATGTACCTCTTTATTCAGAAGCTTTGCAAAAATGCGCTCAATCCCCTTATTATTCGCAACTCCGCCGGAAAAAACGATGGGTTCCGGAAATGAGATTCTTGCCGCCTTGCCCTGGGCAATGATTCTTCTGGCTATGGATACCCCCGTCCCGGCC
Organism: Schaedlerella arabinosiphila; assembly: GCF_003885045.1. Taxonomy (GTDB): domain Bacteria; phylum Bacillota; class Clostridia; order Lachnospirales; family Lachnospiraceae; genus Schaedlerella; species Schaedlerella arabinosiphila. Next base: position 3,519,481 of record NZ_RHJS01000002.1, read on the forward strand.
GCAATATCTTCAATCGGAATATTCTGGGACAGATGGGATATGATCTCCGACTCTGCGAAAATCGTACACATACTGCTGATCTCAACCGGATTTTCCGCTTTCAGAATCAGGTCTGAGAGTTCTTCCATCTCTACTCCCAGAAGCCGGTGCGTCAATACTTCAAAAAATCTTCCCGTACCTGCCGCGCACTTGTCATTCATCCCGAATTTATCCACATTTCCGCCTGCGTCCAATTCGATGACCTTGCTGTCCTGCCCGCCGATGTCTATGATCGTACGTGCACCTGGGTACACATACTCGGTTCCCACCGCATGGGCAATGATCTCAGGAATGTTTTTATCTGCCCGTTCAAACGCTTTCCTTCCATAACCGGTGGATATCGTATATGCGACGTCCTCTATGGAAGCGCCTGCCTTCTCCAGCACGTTCTGCAGTACCTTCTCGCCGCTGGCATTGCGGTTAAACTCCGTCATAATCGATGCGAACATGACTTCCCGGCCGTCCTCGTCTACAAGCGCGGCCTTTGAAGTCGTAGACCCTATATCAACTCCTGCGTACAGCATATTGTTCTCCTTTCGCTTTTATTTACATTGTAAATAATCATGTAAAATTGAAGCACACCTCTGTGCGCTTTATTTATTTACATCGTAAATTTTATAGTATAAAAATAACATGTATTGCACTTTTTGTCAATTGGCCACACATGTTCTTTTTATTCTTTATGCATATTGCACAAACCCCAATATTCTTTTTTGTCGGATTTCACCGCCCCAGGTCAAACACACGATCTACGCAATATTCTACCTGATACAAAAATTCATCTTTGGACAGCGGATTGATCCCGTTAATATATTTTTTCAGCTCGCTGTACATCATATCTTCACAGATCCTGCATGCAAGCTGGTAATCCCGTTCTTTGCTGTACTTATAATAGGACTGGAGCGGATTGACAAATAACCGCAGTTCCGCGTCCGCATAAAACTTCGTGTACCCTTCCCCCAGCATAAATTTCATTAAATTCCTGTGCTTTTCGCCGTATTCATAAAACTGCTCTGCATAAATCTTTATAAATGCAGCCACACCGCTTCTGTCCTTTTTCTCTTTCAGAGACAGCTTCTGTATAATGTTTCGGAACAGTTCATTGTATCCCCTGATCATCAGTTCCCGCTTCACTTCATCAATATTGCTCACATAATTATACATGGTCATAGAGGAAACCCCAAGCTCGGAAGCGATCCGGCGTGCGGACAGAACCTCGATCCCCTCCTCTTCCACAATCGATACCGCAATATCTATAATCTGCTGTTTGTCATACAGAACTTTATTTCTTCCCATAGTCTGCCCTTACCATCTGACGAATTCTTGTATGGTAGGAGATATTCTGAATTCGAGACAGTCTGCCCTCCTTAGTAAATGTTGCGTCATTCCAGAAATTCCCCTCCAGATAATAATGGGGAATCTCTGTACTCTCCTCAATAATCTGAATCGTAGTCTTATGCATGCCCTCTATCCAGCAGTCAAAAGAGAAAAAGCCATATAATACGCCGTCCACCGGTCTTTCTTTCAGGATGCGTATCACCATGTTGGCCTCATCCCCGGAATTGACAGACGACGGATGGGACAGCCACTGCTTCGCCATAATCCTGTAGATGTCCGAATCGTCCTCGCACTGCTTCTGGATGGAGGAAGTCGCAAAATACATATCATACGCAATATTGATCCCCTGGCTTTCGAAAACCTGCCCCACCCAGGGGACACAATACGGCGTAAAAAAGCATGCAAACTTCGGAGCACCTGCCGGCAGCCTGCCTTCCCTTCTCTGAATCCGCTCCCGGATCTCCTCCGTAAAGACATCAATCGCCTCCAGAAAATACTGCCATCCCGTATCAAAGGGTGTATGCTGTATAGAACTGAACAGCGTAAATTCATTGCAGGAAACCGGCTGCGGATCGGCCTCGTAGATCAGCCGGGTCATTTCCTCCAGCTTTGAGACATATTCCTGATAGAGTTCCTCTGCTTTTATGATATGCTGTTTATTCACGACAATACCAGTATAACCTGAAATCTCTTTTTGTGCAAATGCTATCCTCTCGGACAGATATGCAACTCTTCTGTCATCCTGGGCTTCCCGAACTCCCATCTTCACATCGTGGGGCATCATTGTGACCACAGAGTGCCCTTCCGACTCCATATTCAGGCATTTCATATACTCGTCCGTTTTGGGCCCTTCATTGCAGAGCATCCCCCAATTCCATTCGACTGTCGGCGCCGCGATGATCCCTTCGCACTGGGCATTGATCCGCATCCGGTTTTTTCCGCAGTGCTGCCCGTTTTTATTCAGACAGGAAAAGTCCTTTCCCTGCATCAGCTCCGTCTTTCCAAATAATACCCGGATCACAGAGATCAATAGAAAATCCGGCTGCGAGATGTGAATCTGTTCCCCGCCTGCCACCTTATTTGCATAGACTGCCGCCGGATGTACGGGTAAATTGCAGTATATGATCCGGTCTCCCCTTTCCTTGAACTCCGAAAGCCTGGAAAACTGGATCAGTTCACGGATATAGGCCCCGATGCACTTTCTGACGCCCTTTAATGAGATATCCCAGTACTGCGGTATCCATTTCTCCAATGAATACCGCACATCCTCCTCCGAAACATTGAGTAGACCGCACACATTTTTCCAAAAAGGAAGGCTTTCCTGTACTTCCTCCTCTGAAAACTCAAACGCCGCTAAATATTGCCTGTATATATCGCCCATCAAATAATGTCCCTTCCCGAATCCAAAAAATATTTTCTAGTATTATACATCACATTCTACATTTTTTAAAGATATACACAGTAAATTTATCTGCGAAAATCAGGAATCCCATGCAATTTTCCCCATTCCATGTTATAATCTATTTACGCGCGAGATTCACCATGCCGGCTTTCTTTTCACCTGCCCGGTATGGATGGACATATCAAAGGATAAAGGAGTTTTTACTATGAAGATGAACGAACTGAAATTGGTCTATTTCAGCCCTACAGGAACCACAAGGAAGGTCATCATGGAAATATCTGCCAATATTAACCTGAAATCCGTCTCATACGACCTGACGGTACATAAGGAAAAAAAGCCTTCCCTGAAATTTAAGAGCAATGACCTGGTGCTCTTTGGAATCCCGGTATATGCGGGCCGTGTGCCGTCCACTTTTCTGGAATATTTTGAAAATCTTTCCGGACAGGGTACGCCGGCTGCTCTGGTTGCCACCTACGGCTGCCGGGAATACGAGGACGCGCTGTTAGAGCTGAAAAACGAAGTAGAAAGCCGGGGCTTTAAAGTCATCGGCGCGGCGGCATTTCCCACCGAGCACTCCATCGTCCGCTCCATCGGGCTCGGCCGTCCCAATAAACAGGATCTGAAAGGAATTGCGGACTTCGGCATGCAGTTAAACCGCCGTGTCCAATCCGAGACATCCTTCGACCAGTTCAATATTGTGGTTCCTGGCAATATGCCTTACCGGAAGGCCGGGGCTGCCCAACTGACTCCCAAGGTCGATGTTACCGCATGTACCATGTGCGGTTCCTGCGCAAAAAGCTGTCCCACAGGCGCTATAGACGCGAAAGACCCAAAAAAGACGAATAAAAAGAAATGTATTAGCTGCCAGAAGTGTCTCCGGATCTGTAAGCAGAAGGCCCGTTATGTCAGCGGCACAAAAATGAAGCTGCTCACCGGAAAGCTGAACAAGGCATGCCAGAGTGACAAGAAGGCGGACATTTTCCTCTAATATGGAATTACATACCGACCGCAGCACAAAAAAACAGACTACCTTTGTTAGATAGTCTGTTTTTTATCTGTGTCTGATGATTATTTTGTCAGCAGCATCATGATCTCGTTGCTTCTCTGTACAAATGCGGTCATTTCCTCCGGATTGAGAGGTTTATGCGCGATCATTGCCAGGTCATAGAGCTGCTTGCAGATCATGGATATATGTGTATCCTCCTTGTTCTCCGTCACAAACTTCACCAGCGGGTGGTTTGCGTTCAGTACCAGCGTCGCCTGTCCGCCAAGACCCATATCCATGCCGCCGCCCATGCTGTACATGCGCATCATTTCCTCCATACGCCTGGACTGCTCGGAAAGAACAGCCATGGAAGCAATGCTGTCGTCCTTGAGCTTCTCAACCTTGACTTCCAGCTTCTCGTTGTTCAGTTCCTTGCGGAACAGCTCCACCAGCTCGTCTGTAAGCTTCTGAAATTCTTCCTTGTCGCTCTCATCTACTTCATCCTTCAGGGAATCATGCACCTCCGCATCAATCCTCTGGAACCTTACATCCTCATTTCGCTGCTCCAGGTAGGTGATAAATGCGGAATCAATGTTGTGTGTCAGGATCACCGCATCCTGTCCCTGTTCCTTGAACATCTTGATATACTGGCTCTGCTGCTGTTCATCCGTCACGTAGTAAACGTTGAGAGGTTCTTTTTTCTTCTCCTCCTCGGAGTCTCCGACAACCTCCGCTTCTACGGCCTCCGCCCCGTCGCCGGCCTTACTGTCCTGTGCGTCAGCATCTGATACTTGCGCTTCCTCCTGCGCCGCTGCGTCTACGGTCTCCGGATTTTCCACAGTCTCTATATTTTCCTCTTCACCGGAGGCTTTCTTTGCATTCTCAATATATTCTTCCAGAGTCAGGTACTTGTGCTCCAGGTTCTTATAAAGGATCGAGCCCTTGATCTTGTCTCCGAACTTCTCGTCCTTTAAGCATCCGAACTTGAGGAACGGGCTGATATCATCCCAGTACTTCTCATAGTTCTCCTTGTCGGTCTTGAACATGCCGTTCAGCTTGTCCGCCACCTTCTTGGAAATATAATCCGCTACTTTATTTACAAAACCGTCGTTCTGCAGCGCGCTTCTGGATACGTTCAGCGGCAGATCCGGACAGTCGATGACGCCCTTTAATACCATCAGAAATTCCGGAATCACTTCCTTGATATTGTCCGCGATAAATACCTGGTTGTTATACAGCTTGATGGTTCCCTCGATGGAATCGTATTCCGTATTGATCTTCGGGAAATACAGGATTCCCTTCAAATTAAACGGATAGTCCATATTCAGGTGGATCCAGAACAACGGCTCCTTATAATCCAAAAATACCTTGCGGTAAAATTCAATATATTCTTCCTTCGTACAGTCGCTTGGGTTCTTGCCCCACAGGGGATGGATATCACTGAGGGAAACCGGACGCTTCACGATCTTCGCTTTCTTCTTCGGCTCGCCCTCTTCGCCTTCCTTAGGCTCCTCCGTGATATGCTCTACCACTTCGTCTGTCTCCAGCACGTCTGCCTCGTCGATGGTCTCATACTCTGTCTCCGCATTCGCCTTGGACAGGAAGATCTCCACTGGCATGAAGGAGCAGTACTTCTCCAGCACTTCTCTTGCACGGTACTCATTGGCAAATTCCAGGCTGTCGTCATTCAGGAACAGGGTAATCTCCGTTCCCACCTCCTGCTTGCTGCCGTCCTGCATCTCGTACTCTGTGCCGCCGTTGCTGACCCAATGTACCGATACGGCATCCTTACGGTAGGACAGGGAATCAATGTGCACCTCATCGGCAACCATGAATGCGGAATAGAAGCCCAGGCCGAAATGCCCGATCATCTCATCCTCCGTGGTCTTATCCTTATACTTCTCCAGGAACTGCGTAGCGCCTGAGAAGGCGATCTGCGTAATATATTCTTCCACTTCCTCTGCGGTCATACCAAGGCCGTTATCAATAAACTTCAGCGTCTTCTCTTCCGGGTTGACGATCACCTGAATCTTTGCCTTGTAATCCTCCGGCATCTCATATTCGCCCATCATGTCCAGCTTTTTCAGCTTTGTGATCGCGTCGCAGCCGTTGGAGATCAGCTCTCTCATAAAAATATCGTGGTCAGAATATACCCACTTCTTGATTATTGGAAATATATTCTCACTGTCAATGGATAAATTGCCTCTTTTTGTTCCCATGTAAAACACTCCTTTTCTATGATTTTCATGTATTGATATATGAACCTGAAACAGACACTCCTGTAAGCCATTCTGTGTCCGCTTTCTTTGTCTAGATGATATTCTAATACAGGTTTTTTAAAAAGTCAACACAAAATTAGCACTCTTTTTAGGTGAGTGCTAATAAATTCGTAAAGTGTTTATTAAAAGTCTATAAAAACAGAACTTTTTATCCCAGCATTTCCCGCAGCATCTGGTTCACCTTTCCCGGGTTCGCCTTTCCCTTCATGGCCTTCATGGTCTGTCCCACCAGCGCTCCCAGTGCCTTTTCTTTTCCGCCTTTATAATCCGACACTGCCTGGGGATTGTCCGCGATCACCTGTTCCAGCGCTGCCTTAAGCTTTCCCTCGTCATGAACCGTTTTCAGTCCCTGTTCTTCCACATACTTCTCCGGGTCCACGTCCTCTGCAAAGACCTTCTCAAACACCGCCTTCGCCACGGAACTGTTGATCGTGCCCGCATCCGTCAGTTCGATCAGCTTCGCCAGATTTTCCGGGGAAAAACGAAGCTCTTCAGGCTCCATTCCATGTTCCTTCATCAGGCGCATGGTCTCCACCATCAGCCAGTTGGATACTTTTTTCGGCTTTCTGCAGATGGCTGTTGCGGCCTCGAACAGGTCCGCCATGCTCTTGGACTCTGTAAGGATCTCCGCATCGTACCGGGGGATGTCAAATTCCCTCTTATACCGCTCCAGCTTTTCCGTGCGCAGCTCCGGCTGGCGGCTTCTGACTGCCTCAATCCATTCCTCGCTGATGACGACAGGCACCAGGTCCGGTTCCGGAAAATAGCGGTAATCCTGGGCGTCCTCCTTGGAACGCATGGCATAAGAGCTTTCTTTGTTGTCGTCCCAGCGGCGGGTCTCCTGAACCACGGCCTTGCCTTCCTCCAAAAGCTCGATCTGGCGCTCCCTTTCCCCCTCAATGGCACGGGAAATGGCCTTGAAGGAGTTCAGGTTTTTCATCTCCGTGCGTGTTCCGAACCGGGTGCTTCCCACCTCCCGCACGGACAGGTTCACATCCGCACGCATGGAGCCCTCCTGCAGCTTGCAGTCCGAGGCCCCCAGATACTGTATGATCTGGCGGAGCTTTTCCAGGTATGCAATGACCTCCTTGGCACAGCGCATATCCGGCTCGGACACGATCTCCACCAGGGGCACGCCGCTTCGGTTGTAGTCCACCAGGGACGTGTCGTCCCATTCGTCGTGAACCAGCTTTCCCGCGTCCTCCTCCATGTGCATCTCATGAATCCGCACCCGCTTTTTTGTATCCCCCGTTTCAATCTCCACATATCCGTTTCTTGCGATGGGGAGATAAAGCTGGGAGATCTGATAATTCTGGGGATTATCCGGATAAAAATAATTCTTCCGGTCAAACCTGCACATCCGGGTGATCTCACAGTTTGCGGCAAGCCCGATTGCCATGGCATATTCCACCACCTGTTTATTCAGAACCGGAAGCGCCCCCGGCATCCCGGTGCAGACTGGGCAGGTATGGGTATTGGGGGCTGCCCCGAATGCCGTGCTGCATCCGCAGAAAATCTTTGTCTTTGTGGCCAGCTCCACATGTACCTCCAGCCCGATCACGGTCTCATACTGTTTTGCCATCGCGCTTACGCCTCCCTTCCTGATGCCGGATTCTCTGTACCTGCCGCCCGGCTGATGCTCTCCCGAAAATCCCCGTCCTGACGTCCTTTTGTTCCTGCTCCGATTCTGACATCCGCAGGCGCCTCGTACTCCTTCTCTGTCGCGCATTCATAAGCATACGCTGCACGGATCAGCTTTTTCTCCTGAAAACTGTTGCCGATCAGCTGCATGCCGATGGGCAGCCCTCTGCTGTCTTTCCCCACAGGAACGCTCATCCCCGGCAGTCCCGCCAGGTTCACGGAAATGGTATAGATATCGCCCAGATACATTTTCAGCGGATCCTGCAGGCTCTTCCCCAGTTTCGGCGCCGTAGTCGGAGCCGTCGGGCCGAGGATCAGGTCATAGGTTTCAAACGCCTTGTCAAATGCCTGTTTGATCAGTGCTTTCGTGCGCAGCGCTTTCAGATAATAGGCATCATAATACCCGGAGCTGAGCACAAAGGAGCCGAGCATGATCCTGCGTTTCACCTCTGCGCCGAACCCTTCGGACCGGGTCTTTTTATACATGCTGTGAAGCCCCTCGCAGTCTGCCCCGCGGTAACCGTATTTTACCCCGTCAAAACGCTCCAGATTCGAGCTGGCCTCCGCCGACGCGATCACATAATAGGCCGGAATCGCATATTTCACAAGGCTTAAATCAAACTCTTCCAGCACCGCGCCCCGTTCCTCCAGCACCCGGGCCGCCCTCCAGATGGCGTCCGCCACTTCCGAATCCAGCCCTTCCCCCATATAATCCCTGGGAATCCCGATCTTCATTCCCTTTATGTCCCTTTCCAGGGCGGATGTAAAATCATAATCCTGTCTCTCCACGGAAGTGCTGTCCTTCTCATCGCGGGACGCCACCGCTTCCAGGATCGCGGCACAGTCCGCCACATCCTTTGCCACCGGCCCGATCTGATCCAGAGAAGATCCGTATGCAATCAGCCCATAGCGGGAAACCGTACCATAAGTAGGTTTCAGCCCCACCACACCGCAGAAGGAGCTTGGCTGCCGGATAGAACCTCCGGTGTCCGACCCCAGCGCATACCAGCATTCCTGCGCCGCCACGGCCGCACAGGAACCGCCGGAAGATCCGCCCGGCACATACAGCAGGTTATGGGGGTTTTTCGTCGGCCCGAAGCAGGAGGTCTCTGTTGTGCTCCCCATGGCAAATTCATCCATGTTGGTCTTGCCGACGACAACCGCCCCTTCCCTCTGCAGATTTTTCACCGCCTCCGCCGTAAAGGTGGGGCGATAGTTGGAAAGAATCCTGGAGCTGCAGGTGGTAAGCTGCCCCTCGATACTTATGTTATCCTTGACGGCCGCCGGGACGCCTGCCAGAGGCCCCTTTAGTTCTCCCCGGTCAATCTTCTCCTGTACTGCCTCCGCCTGGGCTAAGGCTCCTTCTTCGTCCAGAGTCACATAGCTGTTGATCTCCGGCTCCACTGCCCTTGCCTGTGCCAGCACGGCTTCCAATGCCTCCCTGACCGACACGTCTCTATCCTTGATTTTCCTGCCCAGCTCAAGGGCTGTCAGTTTTAACAGATCCATAACCTACACCGCCTTTTTCTCTCATTTATCCAATCGTTTTCGGTACCACAAAGCTGTCCTCTTTCCTGAGAGGCGCGTTCGCCAGAGTCTGCTCCCTGTTGTCTCCGCCGGTTACCACATCCTCCCGAAATACATTGTGTACCGGAAACACGTGACACATGGGCTCCACCCCCGCAGTATCCAACTCATTCAGCGTGTCGATATAATCCAGCATCTTTTCCATATCTGCCTTTGCGGCCTCTTTTTCCTCCCGGGACAATTCCAGCTTTGCCAGGATTCCCACATACTCCATGGTTTCGTCTGATATTTTGTTTGCCATACATACGCCTCCGTAATTGCTTGTAAACGCGGGCAGTCCCCTGCTGCAGATTTTGGCGCCGCCCTGTTAATCATACTGATAATATTCCCAATAGTCCCCGGTTCCAATCACCTCGCTGGGAACCAGTTCCAGAGAATTTTCCTCTGCCGTTACCACCGTACCTTCCCGCAGATACAGATTCCGGTAGGTATCGTCCATTTCTTCACCGCTCAGCCAGTAGGACGTTTCATAATACCCATCCTCATAATCTTCATCTATGATCATGCACCGCAGGATTCCCCAGCCGGATTCCACATGAAGGTCATACACGCCCTGGACGATCTCATCTCCGACTGTCAGTGTTTCATCCTTCTTAACGGTTACGGTCTCTGTCAGCGGATTTTCCGTAAATTCCAGATCATCCGTCTGTCCGTTTTCCGTCGTCAGTTTCAGGATAACAGGATCCCTGACCGTCACATGCGCCCCCTCATAGAGCCGGATGTCTTCCAGAACCTGCACTTCATCATACTCTTCCTCGGTTCCAAAGGACTGCCAGATATAGATTCCGTTTTCCATATCTTCCAGGCTCAGCCCGCCGCTCCCTTCCAGAAGCTCCGCCGTATAACTTCCCTCCGGCAGATGGACGCCCACCAGATATTCTCCCTGGATCAGTTCCGTCTCATAGTGATCCCCTGTTTCCGCCAGCTCCCTCTCGGCGTATTCGTAGGGTCCCGCATAACCAGGGTCTGCCTCCGGTTCACTGAGCCCTCCGAAATGCAGGCCGTTCTCAGAAATGTAGTTTGCCACGCCTCCCATCAGAACAAACACAGATATAATCACGGCCACGGCTATTTTTGACTTTCCGGACGAGTGTGCATTCCAGGCCGTATTTCTTCCGTTGTTTCCAAATTTTGTATTCTGGAACTGAGCATTGTATTTAAAAACAGGCTTGCTTTTTTTCTCTTTTTTCTCCGTCTCAAAGCTGCCTTTATCCTGCTCTGCCTTGTAGCCGCATTTCTCCGAAGCCTGCCCGGCATCCCCGTTCATACTCTCCACCGTATAGCTTTCGTTCAGATGATAATGCTTCCTGTGGATCCTGGTATTATCCAGCCCGCAGGCCGGGCAGTATCCGCCGCGAAGCTTTCCCCCGCACAAATAGCATTCATTTTTGTTTGCCATTCTCCCTCACCATCTCTTTCCGAGCAGGGAACGCTCCAGAGACTGCATCCGGCCTTCCCGCCGTGTTCTCTACGGTTCCAGTCTGCTCAAATCTCTTGGGAACAATGTAGTTTCCCGCACATTGTCCTCCTCCATCAGTTTCATTGTAAGACGTTCCAGGCCGATTCCCAAGCCGCCATGGGGAGGCATCCCGTGCTTGAAAGCGCTTAAATACTGCTCCATGCCTTCCCCGGTCATCCCTCTGGCCTCCATCTTTTCCAGCAGCCTGCGGTAATCATGAATCCTCTGGCCGCCGGTCGTAATTTCCATTCCCCGGAACAACAGGTCAAAACTCAGAGTAAAAGCTGTATCCTCCGGATCGTCCATTGCATAGAAGGGACGTTTTTTTGAAGGATAGTGGGTGACGAACACAAAATCCGCATCCCACTCTTCCTTTGCATACCGGCTGATCAGGCTTTCCTCCTCCGGCTCCAGGTCAAAGGGGTTTTTGATCCTCCGGCCGTATTTTTCAGACACCAGGCGCTTGATTTCGTCAAACCTTACAGCCGGAATCCGGTCCGTCTGCGGCAGCTCCACGTCCAGAAGCTTTAACTCCGTCCCATAATCCTGTTTCAGCAGCTTCATGGTATACTGCAGAAATCCGGTTTCCATGGCCATGATTTCTTCAAATCCGTCGATATAGCCCATCTCAAAATCCAGGCTGGTATATTCATTAAGATGCCGCTTCGTGTTGTGCTTCTCCGCACGGAATACCGGGGCTGTCTCGAATACCCGGTCGTAAACCCCCACCATCATCTGCTTATAGAACTGGGGGCTCTGCTGCAGGATCGCCGGCCGGTGGAAATAATCCAGCTTAAAGACGTTTGCCCCGCCTTCCGCGCTCTTCGCCCCGATCTTCGGCGTATGGATCTCCGTAAATCCTTCCCCATAGAGAAAATCCCGGAATCCCCTTACCAGTCCTTCCTGGAGCTTGAACCGGGCGCGCTCCCGGAGGTTTCTCAGGGCAATGGGGCGGTAGTTCAGCTTTGCTTCCAGGGAGGTGGACAGCTTCCATTTTCCGATTGCCAGCGGCAGCGGCTCTGCCGGTTCGCTTAAAATCCGGACTGCCGAGATCCGAATCTCAATCCCGCCCGGCGCCTTCTCTGAGTTGATCAAGATTCCTGTTACCTCTACTGTATCCGCTTCTTTCAAATCTTTCAAGAAAAAGTTTGTAATTTCTTCATCGGATACACACTGAACAAGTCCCTCCCGTTTTCTGAGGATGATGAAAGCCACATTGCCCATGTCACGGATCGCATGAATGGCGCCGTTTACTTTTACGGTATTCCCCGCCAGATCCTTTGCCATTAATTCATGCAATTCCAATGTCTCTTTTTCTTTTACTCCGGTTACAAATTCCATACTCTTTCTCTCCTTTCCGCTGCGCAAAAAAAGTCCCGGGATGCCATCTGCGCATCCCGGGACGGAATTTATTTCGATATAAAATCCGCGGTACCACCCGCATTGAACAGTCCTGCCTGCCCCCTTGCAGATCAGAAACTATCCCTCTCGTCATCGCATATAACGCCTGCTTCGCGTACCGGCCTACTCTTCCTTCAGCCGGTCGGCTCCCAAGTGTTCCCTTACGGAGCTGCCGGAAAGATCCCTTCCTGACACAGCTCCTGATCTTCTCCCCTGTCTGGCGCTCTCAGTCGGTGACGCCGCCTTCCTGTCAGGTTCTGATGACCAGAGTCTTGTTCTCTGCCTTTGATAATTTTGCACTTCACTATGCTAAAATTGTTTACAATAATAGCACAGTTTTTTTACCTTTGCAAGACTTTTTTCTCAAAAATGTATTTTAAAGTTCTTCTCGGATCACTTCCAAAGCTTTGTCAAGCTGGTTATCCGCTTCTTCGTCCTCTTCATTCGGCTCATATTCCACTTCCACATCAGGAGTGATCCCGGCCTCATTGATACTTCTCCCGCTGGGCAGAAAATACTCGGATGTGGTGACCTTGATATAGGATCCGTCCAGAAGGCTGATGATCTCCTGCACCACCCCTTTTCCATAGGTGGTCGTGCCTACGATCTTTCCCTTTTCATAATCCTGAACCGCACCGGAAAAAATCTCGGACGCACTGGCGCTGTATCCATTTACCAGAACCGCCAGCGGCCGGTCAAACTCCTGCTTCCCGTCGCAGGTGTACTCCTCTTCCTTGCCGTCCTTATTCTCCGTGGAAATGATCGTTCCCTTGGGCAGGATCAGCCGCAGCATATCCAGAACCGTGTCCAGATCCCCTCCCGGATTGCTCCGCAGGTCAATGACAAGGCCCTTCATCCCTTTCCCATCCAGTTCCGCCAGAGCCGCCTTGAACTGCTCATAGGTCACCGAGTCAAATTCCGTGACCCGGATGTATCCCACCTGGGAGTCCTTCATCTCATATTCTACCGTCTGCGCCTTCACGATACGGCGTACTGCCGTAATCTCCTTTTCCTCGGAACCCCGGATCACGTGCAGCGTCACCTTGGTGCCTTCTTCCCCTTTGATCCAGGCAACCACCTGGTTCAAATCTTCGTCCGTGATCTCATGATCGTCCACCTGATACAGGATATCCCCTGATTTCAGCCCGGCTTCCTCTGCCGGAGAATCCCGGAACACATTGGTAATGGTCACGATCTTTGTCTCATAGCTCTGGGATAGGCCGGCCCCGATTCCCGAATACTCTCCGGAAATCCCCTGCATCAGTTCCTCGGCCTCCTCCTCCGTGTAATACACGGAATACGGATCTCCCAGGGCGCGCACATAGCCTTCATACATCCCCTCCGTAAGGGCACTGTCGTCGATCTCATCCTCCCGGAGGTACACACTGTCGATCACTGCACGAATCCTTTTAAGCTTTTCCTCCGAAAATCCTTCCTCTTCGCCTTCTTCCCCGATCGCTGACAACTGGGGCACAGCACTGGCCACGGTCCCTCTGATCCCGTTGACAGCCGTCACAATACATAACATAGCAAGGGCGCCACACAGCGCCCCTTTCAAAAATCTATACTTTTCGTTCATTCTCAGCTCCATTTTGATTTGCTATTTTTTAGAGATATATCTGCGGATTCACAGGCGATCCGCCCAGCTCCACCTGGAAATGGAGGTGCGGGCCGGACGAATACCCGGTTGACCCCACATATCCCACCTGCTGGCCTTTGCTCACCGACTGCCCCGCAGTCACTGCCAGGGCGGAATGGTGCATATACTTCGTCACAAACCCGTTGCCGTGGTCTACGACAACCCAGTTCCCGGCGCTGTCACTCCATCCGGCGATCAGCACGGTTCCTGAATCTGCAGCATATGTAGGCGCTCCGCTTGATGCCGCAAGATCCAGCCCGTTGTGGAACGAATTGTCAAAGGTCCGGTAGCCGAAGGTACTGGAAACCGATCCGCTGGGGCACGGATTCGTAAACTGCCCGTTGCCGCTTACCACCACATCGGTGCTTGGAATATACGCGCTTCCCCCGTTGGCCCTTGCGGCCGCCTCGGCTTCTGCTGCTGCCGCAGCGGCAGCGGCTGCAGCGGCCGCCGCTGCCTGCTCCTCCTGCTTGCGTTTCTCTTCTTCCGCCTGCCGGATGAGTTCTTCCAGCAGGGCGGCATTTTCACCGATCTGTCCTTCCAGGTCTGCGATCTGCAGATTCTTATCCGCCAGAAGCTGCTCCACCTCAGCCTGCTTGGCAATCAGCGCATCCTGCAGGTTTCTCAGAACCACATATTCCTCTTGCAGAGCTCTTTCCCTGGCCTCCACTTCACTGCGGATCTTCTGAAAATCTGCCAGCCGATCCCTGTCGTATTCTGATAACTGGTTGACATACTCCACGTTGTTCAGAAAGTCACCCATATTTTCACTGTTCAGCAGGACCTCGATAAACTGGGTATTCCCTACCTCGTACATATATCGAATCCGCTTTTTCATACTCTGGTACTGTGTATTCTCATCCACCTTTGCCTGTACAAGATCGTCCTCGGCCTGCCTGATCTCGGCCTGCTTGTTGGTCAGCCTTTCCTGCGCCACGTTCATCTCCCCGATGATCTGATTCAACTGATCCGTCAGCGCGTTCTTCTCTGCCTCCGCCGCCTCCTTCTCTTCGTCAAGCTGGTCCGCAATCTCCTGCGCCTCTTCGATGGTCGTTGCCTGTACATTTACCGCTGTCCCCATGCACATTGCAAGTACCAGTACCCCGCTTATTATACTCCTCTTACATTTTTTCATACAGCCCACCTTATCATTTAACGTATCTATTACAATGCATGTATTACTGTATTGGCCGGATGCCGTGCAGCAAGTACACGGCAACGTTTGACCAGTCACGGCGCCGCCCTTTGAAAGCTGCCTGCCATGACAGGATCAAACTTTCAGATGCTTACGTACGGTAAAGTAACTTCCGAGGAAGCCGATTCCCACTCCGAGTCCCAGCCCAATCGGCAGTAAATAATGGTATACCCTCAGTACCGGAAGGAAGTCTATGATATTGGTCAGGATACTGAACTTCTCCATAATATATGCGACTGCCTTTCCATAAAGCACATATAAAAGCGCCAGCGGAAGCACCGCGCCCACCAGGCCGATGATCAGACCCTCAATCACGAAGGGGGAACGGACTACAAAGTCCTTTGCTCCGATATATTTCATGATCGCGATCTCTTCCTTCCGAACCGTAATACCCATGGCAACCGTATTGCTGATCAGGAAGATGGAAACCCCGAACAGGATCAGGATGATAGCAACGGAAATATATGCCACCAGAACGTTCACGCTGGAAAGCATGTTGGCCACCAGGTCAGACTTCTTCACACTGCGCACCCCGTCCAGGCTTCCCGCGAACCGAACCAGATCCTGCTGGGTGGTGGAAAGCGACTTTCCGCCCATCAGGCTGATATCCACATCGTCATCCAGGGTCTTCATGTAAACCTCGTAGTTGCTGGAGTTTGCCAGCGGATTGTCATTGCGGAATCCGTCTGCCAGTTCTTCATTCTCGCCGAAATACTTGCTCCTGAATTCCTCCCACGCGTCATCCGCAGACACATACTTTACGTCAGACACATCGTCTCTCCCCCGAAGTGCCTGCCCGATATTGTCGATCTGCGCCTGGGTGATGCCGTCCTCAAAGAATACGGTGATGGCCACCCCTTCCTCCGCGCTCTTGATAATATACTGAAAGTTGAATAATATTGAAAAAAACAATCCAAACAGAAAAATACAGGCGGACATCGTGGCAATAGATGCAAGTGAAAACATCATGTTCCTTCCGATATTCTTAAATCCCTGTTTGATTACATATCCTATCGTACTAATCCTCATCTATATACCCACCTCTTTGTTCATCACTGACGATCACACCATGCTTCATAGTGATCACCCGTTCATTCATCTCGTTAACGATCTCCTGGTTATGTGTTACCACAAGAACCGTAGTCCCCCTCTCGTTGGCCTCCTTCAGAAGGCTCATGATCTCCCATGAATTGGTCGGGTCCAGGTTACCGGTCGGCTCGTCGGCCAGCAGGATCGCCGGTTCGTTGACAATCGCCCTTGCAATTGCCACCCGCTGCTGCTCCCCCCCGGAGAGTTCCTTTGGATGCGATTTATACTTCTGAGCCAGCCCTACCAGTGAAAGCGCCGCGGGAACCTTCTTCTTGATGACCCTGGTGGGCGTCTCGGTGACACGCAGGGCGAATGCGATATTCTCATAGATATTCCGGTCCTTAAGCAGGCGGAAATCCTGGAAAACCACGCCCAGCCCTCTTCTGTACTTTGCAATATGCCGATGCTTCATTCGGTTCAGATTCCGGCCATTGACAATGATCGTTCCCTCCGTCGGGTCCAGCTCCTTCATGATCAGACGGATCAGGGTAGATTTGCCTGAGCCGCTGTCTCCTACAATGAAGACAAATTCACCCTTTTCAATCTTGACGGATACCCCATTGAGGGCGGCATTGCCCTTTGTGTACTCCTTCGTTACGTTTTTTAGCTCAATCATATGCTCCTCCTGAATACCATACTCTTTCGTAAATTCTAAAAGTGATACTGAGAGGCAGATTCTTCTGCTCCCCGGCATATATGCCACCGTCCTACCTGGAACCTGTATCTTTTCAGTATTCCAATGTCTCCATATACTTCATATACTTCACCACCATCAGGGCGATCTTAAAGGTGATCGCATCCTCAAACACGCGCAGGTCGAGCCCTGTGCTCTTCTGCAGCTTGTCCAGGCGGTATACCAGCGTATTCCTGTGGATATAAAGCTGCCTGGACGTCTCTGACACATTCAGGCTGTTTTCAAAGAATTTATTGATCGTTGCAAGTGTCTCTTCATCAAATTCATCCGGGGATTTCCCTTCAAATATTTCCTTGATGAACATCTTGCACAGCGGAAGCGGAAGCTGGTAGATCAGACGGCCGATCCCCAGGCTGCTGTATGCCACGATATCCTTCTCCACGTAGAAGATCTTACCGACATCCAGCGCAAGCTTCGCCTCTTTATATGACTTGGAGACCTCCTTGATGTCATTCACAACCGTGCCGTAGGCGATGTGCATCTGCTCATCCCCGCTGTCCTCCCGCAGGATCGTCAGCATCTCCTTGGCCATCCGGGCCAGCTCCCTGCTGCCGTCCTTCTCGGACAGTTCCTTCACGACGATGATATTTCTCTCATCCACGGCCGTGACAAAATCCTTCGCCTTTCCTCCCAAAAGGTTGCGCACGTTATCCAGGGCAGCACTGTCCTTTTCGTGTGAAGTCTCAATAATAAAGATAACACGTTTTACTTCTGTGTCAATATGTAATTTTTTGGCGCGGTTATAAATATCCACTAAAAGCAGGTTGTCCATCAGCAGATTCTTGATAAAATTATCCTTGTCAAACCGCTCTTTGTACGCCACCAGGAGATTCTGAATCTGGAATGCCGCGATCTTGCCCACCATATAGGCGTCGTCGCTCTCCCCGCCTGCAAGCAGGATATATTCCAGCTGCTGCTCGTCAAAGATCTTGAAAAACTGGCAGCCCTGAATGACCTGGCTGTCTGCCGGAGAAGCCCCGAATGATAAAATCGCGCTTTCAAAATCCCTGCTCTCGCCGAAAGTGCTGGCCAGTACTTTTGCTTCCGTGTCAAATACACAGAAATCAATCCTAGAAATACTCTTCAATCCTTCAATTGTGTTCAGAAGTACCTGATTCGTTATCATAATTTATCTCCTCCGCTCATATACGCTTATCCATGTGCATTTTTCACAAATCTTTTTTCCGTGGTTTAAATCGGAACACACAGATATCGTATATATGTTAATACAAAACGCCCAAAAAATAAAGAGGAAATCCATGATATTTATGCATTCCCCCATATATTTAACAAAAAATTCATTTTTTGCCGTCGAGTAGAAATTATGCATTCTGCCTAATTGACATATTTTTCCTCTCCATGTAATCCCTGTTCCTGCGTTCTCTTTATTCCTCCTGCCTGCTTTTCTGCCGGTCAACCAGATGACGCAGCGTCCGTTTCAGTAAAAATTTTCGAAGCTTTCCCGAAGGCTTTTTTATATTTTCCTCCTGCAGCAGGATCAGGCTGCAGCCGATCCAGAGACGGGCGTTCAAAAGCGCCTTTGCCTCGGTGATGAACCGCTCCTGCTCCGGATAAGGCAGCACGGATATGATACAGTCCGGTTCCGCACCGTTGATCTCATTGATGACACTGTCCTTCCTGCCGCCTTCCTGGGGCAGCAGGGCATGTCCGGCGGGCAGAAATCCCTTTGCATAAGGCCTCAGCTTCTCCTGGAGCAGCAAAAGATCCGTCTCCTGGTCTGCCAGAAGAAATACCTTCTTGCCTGTCCTCTGGAGATACTTCAGAAACATTTTCAAAAATACCCGCTTTTCCATCTCCTTCATCAGACGGCCGTTGCTCCCGGCGGCGCCGCCCAAAGGCCCCGCCGCTTTCTCCGAAGCCTCCAGGATCTCCTTCTCCCCCGGCAGTACCAGATCCATCTGCCGCATCATCTCCCGCCACTCCGAATCATCCTGCCCGTGTACCAGCAGCTCCAGAGTCACGATCTCCACGGTATTGACCGTTTCGCTTTCCATAAATTGTACGATTCTTTTGAGCGTGTCCTTTGCAGTCAGTGCATCGATGTCTATCTCAAAGATATCTATCTTATTTTCCATGACAACTCACCCGTTTCTTTTTCCCGATTCGTACAATTGTATCAAAAATGTCTTCTTTTTTCAACCACCTGTGTTTAATTTCACACTTTTATAACAGTTGGGCTTACTTTTTCTGTCCGTCTTCCCCGGGATGCATCCGTTTCCTGCGGGTGATCATTCCCCCGATCCGCCCCGTCTCCTTGGAGGACAGGGAGCGCCACCCGTCCTGCAGGACCCGGTCAAGGAGTCCCAGTTCTTCCGCGATCTCATATTTCAGCTTTTCTTCCGGTTCCAGATTCTTTAAGTCAATCTTCTGGTTCTTCTTTCCAGACATCACAGCCTCCTCCTTCTATCTCTGCTATGAAACTCATACGCCGGGTCCGCGCACCCTCGCGCCGCGCTGATGCCGGGCCGGGCCGTACACAAGAAGTATTGCCAGAAAGTAAAAAGGCATTCAAAAAAGAATGCCTTTTCTAAAAGAACCCCTCTGCAGGAAACTATTTTCTAAATCTTAGAACCTTTCTTTTCCTGCTGTTTTTACATTTCATCCGGTATGATCACCGCCGCCACAAAATAGGCCAGCCCGCAGGTTCCGAAGCTGCACACCCCGGCCAGCGCCACAGCCAGACGGATCAGCGTGGGGTCGATATTGAAATATTCTCCCACACCTCCGCATACTCCGCAGATCATCCTGTTTTGTCTTGAACGATAAATTCTCTTCTGATCCATTCTCTATGTCTCCTTTCTATTGATTGTCTGTTCACAGTACGGCAGATCCCCTTTTCTTTTGGATCGGCCGGTACGGCAAAGCCGCGTTTTATCTCAGCCGTCAAAGGACACGTCTACCAGGCCGATGCCGCACTCAATCTCCATCTTTTTGCTTCCGCCGTTATGAATCTTGTGCTCGCTGCCCAGTCCGCTGTAGGTGTCTCCTCCCACGGTCACAGAACCGATCCCGCATTCCACCTCGTAATTATAATCCTCCTGGCTCCCGGACGCCGTATAGTGGACGGTGCCTACACCGCATTCGATCTTTGCCTCCCGCAGCGCGTCGCCGTAAAGAACGGCTTCTCCCGCACCGCATTCCAGATCCATCTCCTGCGCCTGGAAGGAATCCAGATACACCTCTCCCGCACCGACCTGGATCTCCAGTTCCTCTGCGCGCAGGTCGTCTGCCTTCAATACCCCGGCGCCCACCTGAATCTTTGCCTTCTCAAACTGCAGATCCGCGGGAATTTGGAGAAACAGGGTTCCCTGACAATATGCGCCCTGGAACATCTTTTCCCATTTGTTTCTGTTCTTCAGCTCAATCTTGAGTTCTCCGTCTTTGCCGGTCATCACAAAATCATCCAGGATCTCCTGGTTCACATTGTCTGTATCCGCAAGAATCTCGCTGCCGCCCCATTTCGCAATATACACTTCCAGACAGGTCACGTCGATCTTCAGTTCCCGGATATCCGAAAACTTCCGGCCCGGATAGGAATCGCCGTATCCATCGCCGCTTCCGCTTTCACTTCCTGCATCATGATTCTCCACCAGTGTTTCCACGTCCACAACGGAGCCGCTGGATTCCCAAAAATTTTTCATCCCCGAAATACCGAATGTCCCCCGGACGGCTTCCATCGTTGCCCCCAGCAGCATTCCGGAAATGCACAATGCGATTCCCAGGATGCCCAGAGCAATACACATTCCCCAAAAGACCTTCCAATGCTTTTTCATCACCTACATCCCTGCCTTTCTTTGAAATGGCTTCCGGCAGATCCCCACCAGAAACCGGAACAGTGCCGGATAGATCAGCATACACAGACGCACTGCCGCCACCGCCGCAATCAGCCCTATGACAAAGGTCAGAAGTCCGATCCCCGCTGTCAGAAGGGCTGCAGAGGGCAGGACGGCCAGCTTTGAAAGTCCCGCGCATAGGATCACGATCCCGGAAATCCCCACCGCGGCAGCGCCAATCACCAACGCAAAGAATATGGAAACTGCGGCAGCCACCACCCCGAAAATCACCGCCGCTGCCGCGATCAGCACCGGAAATGCCACCGGCACCGCGCAGAGGACGATCAGCGCGATCAACAGGATTTTCAGCCCCCGGTTCGTCCATGGGCCGGTTTTCTGCCGGTAAGAAGTATTCCCCTGGCTGCCGCTGCCGTATGCATCTCCATACCCATGACTTTCATTTGTATAAGCATGACTCCCTTTTTCATAGGTCTGCTGCCCTGATCCGTAGGAATAGCTGCTGCCCCGGGAGGAATCTCCTTCCGCGCGCCCGCTGTAAGATGCCTGCTCCTGGTAGGAATACCGGTTCTGGGACTTCTTCTCCTTCTTCGGCTCCCGGCGCATCAGATCGTCCTTCTTCACAAAGCGTTCGTCCGTATATCCATATTCCGTAAATTCGCCGCCGTCCATGCCGCCGCTTTTCAGGCCGGCTTTGATCAGAGCCGCCACCTTCTGGGGGCTGCCCAGCTCTGAAATCACCTCTCCCTCGTTCTCCTTGCCGGCGTCTGCAAAATAATCCGAGTAGTACTGCAGCGCTTCCTCCTTCTCCTCCGTCGGGACTCCTGCAAGCAGTCCTTCCAGTTCTTTCATAAATTCCTCGTAGCTCATACAGTCATCCCTCCTTCAAATATATCTGAAATCTTCTTAGAATAACTTTTCCACTCTGTCCTGTACAGGTTCAGCTGCACCGCGCCTTTTTCCGTCACTTTGTAGTACCGTCTGTTCCTGCCGTCAAACTGCCTGTCGTATACTTCCAGGCATTCATCCTTCTGCAGGCGTCTGAGGACGGGATACAGTGTCGATTCCGACACGTCAATCGCCTTGCGCACATCCTGCGTGATCTTGTACCCGTAAGTTCCTTCCGCATCCCGGGTCACGACCGCCAGGACAATCGCATCCAGCAGCGCCGCACCAGTGTTAAATACCATCCTATCACCTCTTTGCTATCCTATGATCCGGATGTAAAAAAACGCGTTCCTCTGCGAAAAAAATATCCGGATCATACGAAAAGAATCTATGCCGCAGTTCAAAATAATATTACGCTTTTCTTAATATTGTTCTTTTTTCTATATTATATTCAGTATAATATTATTTGTCAATATGTTTTTTAAAATTTTATTTCCTGCTTTAAGGTAAAGGAATAGATGATCTTTTCTTTCACCCGTTTTCCAAGAAGCAGCTCCAGCGCTTCCGCATAGTATTCCAACTGGGCGTGATATTTTTCCTTCAGATCCTTCGCGCTCTGCACCCGGTCCGTCTTGTAATCCAGCACCACCAGCTCCCCGTCTTCCTCAAAATATACGTCGATGATTCCCTGGATCAGAATCACTTCCCCGCATGTCCCTTCCGGGTAGATCTCTTTCGCGTCCACCCCCAGCACAAAGGGCTGCTCCTTAAAAAGGTAGGACTGCCGCGCCGCCCGGTGCATCCGCTGTCCGGAAGGGCAGTGCAGAAAGCCCAGGATGTCCGGAATCCGGATACAGGCCGCCATTTCCTCCGACAGCTTTTTTTCCTCCTGCAGCCCTGCTATGGCAGCCTGCAGTTCTTCTTCCCCATAGTCTGTTGTAAAATCCAAAAGTTCCAGCAGTTTGTGGTACGCGCTTCCCCGGGAAGCCCCCGCCAGTTCCTCGCGCTCCTGCAAAAACCGGGGGATCAGTGGGATCACATCAGGCTCCTCACAGGCCAGTTCCCCGCCTTCCTCCGCAAGATAGGCCCGTTTTTTTAATTCCGACACCGTGAATTTCATTTTCAGCTTCCGGTCCGATTCATAGGAATAGGAAAAGCCTGCCTGTTCCTCCAGCCGCGCGTTCAGTTCCGGGTCATAGACCCGCCCGGTATCCCAGTGCTCCAGCACGTCTCTTGCAAGCAGCTCCCCTTTTTCCTCCGCCGCGTCCAGAAGGGCCGCCTCTCTCAAGCCCCTGACGCAGACCCGCACAGGCGCCTCCCCTTTGCAGACAGCCGGAAGCACCCAGTCCAGATAACTGCGCGCGCCGGCCAGACGGTAAAAAGGCAGGGCACCTTCCGGCGCCGGGCTTTCTCCCTGAGAAGCTGCTTCCGCCAGGACCTTCTCCGCTTCCGGAAGCTGCCCGGTGAGAATCAGCTTTTCCTTGGCCCGGGTCATGGCCACATAGAGCACCCGAAGCTCCTCCCCAAGGTTTTCCAGCATCACCTCCCGCTGGATGATCTTTTTCAAAAGGGTGGGAATCTTCGTCCTCCGCTTTAGATCCACCGCGTCGATCCCCACGCCCCACTCGGGATGGATGATCATGCTGCCCCGCATATCCTGCGTGTTGAACCGCTTGCCCATGCCCGCCACGAACACGATGGGGAACTCCAGCCCCTTGCTCTTATGAATGCTCATGATCCGCACCGTGTCGGACTGTTCGTCCGCGATATTGGCCTCCCCGTAATCCACGTTGTATTTTTGAAGCTGCTCGATATAACGCACAAAGTTAAACAGCCCCTTATAGCTGCTCCCTTCAAATACGGCCGCCTTCTCCACCAGCATCTCCACATTCGCCGCCCGCTGTTCGCCCCCCGGCATGGCGGCGATATAAAGGCCGTATCCCGTCTCCTCCAGAATCTTCCAGAGCAGCTCATGGATGGCCGTATAGGGCACCAGATTCCGAAAACGCTCCAACTGTGCATAAAAATGTTCCAGCCGCTCCTGGAGCTCACGGGAGCGGATCTCCCCCTCTCCCGATTCCTGCTCCGTCCGTCCTGCCTTTACATACTGCTCCGCCGCCTGGTAAAACGCGCCCTCCGGATAAGCCCTGCGGATCTCCGCCATCTGCCCTGCATCCAGCCCCCCAAAGGGAGATGCCAGCACCGCGGCAAGGGGCACGTCCTGCCTCTGGTTGTCCAAAAGCCGCAGATAATCCAGCAGCACACAGATCTCATATGCCTCAAAATAGCCTTCCCTGCTGCCCGCGTAGGCGGGAATCCCTTCTTCCATCAGGACTGCCGAAAAGACGTCCGCCCAGCCCCGGATGCTCCGGGTCAGAATCACGATGTCCCGGTATCCTGCCCTCCGGTACTCCCCGGTCTTTTTATCCTTCACCAGCCCGTTTCGAACCAGCTCCTTGATTCGTTTCGCCACCATCCTGGCTTCCATCTGCCGGTTGGTCCCTTCCGCACAGGCCCCGTCCTCCTCGTCCGCTGCAAGCTCCGAAGCCGCCGTGTCCAGAAGCAGCAGCTCTGTCTCGTGAACCGAACTGCCGTCCTCCCCGGCAAGGGGTTCAAAATCCGCCCCCGGATAAAGCGCCGCCTGGTCGTCATACACAATCCCTCCCAGTTCCCTGCGCATGATCCGGCGGAACACGTCGTTCACACTGTCCAGCACCTCCGCCCGGCTCCGGAAATTTTTATGAAGGTCGATCCTCTGCCGGTCGCTGTCCCCGGTATCGTAGGCGGCATATTTTTCCATGAACAATTCCGGCCGTGAAAGGCGGAACCGGTAGATGCTCTGCTTCACATCCCCCACCATAAAGATGTTGTTCCTCCCCCGGCTGACCGTGGATACGCTGGTCAAAATGGATTCCTGGATCAGGTTGCTGTCCTGATATTCGTCAATCATCACCTCCGTGAACTGCTCCTGGTATTCTTTCGCCGCCGGAGAGGGCACCAGCTCCCCGTCCTGCTCTGTCGTCAGAATCTGCAGGGCAAACTGCTCCATATCGCTGAAATCAATCATATTTTTGCTCTGCTTGAGTTTTCCAAATTCCTTTCCGAACCGGATCACCAGCTCCGTAAATACCTGCATGGTTCCGAAGGAGGATTCCATGTCACTCAGCAGTTCTTCCGGCGTTTCATAAAAGTAAGCCGCGGCCAGATCCTTCACCAGCTTTTTCACCTGATCTCTGAGCGACTTGATCTGCTCCCGTTTTTCCGCAGAGACGCTTTCATCTTTTTTCGCGGACAGACGCTTCCAGGCAACCGCCGAGATCCGCCCGTACAGCGCCGCAAAATTTTCTGCCTTGAGAATCCCTTCCACCATCTCCAGATCCGCTTCCAGCATGTCCCCATACATATACGGCCCGTCCGGTTCCTCACAGATCCGGATTCCCTGTTCAAGAAGCTCCCGGATATCCGCCAGGTACTGCTTCACCTGGGACGCGGCCTTTTGGAAATATATCGGCTCCCTTACGCCGCCTTCTGCCGTATCTGATACGGATGCCTCCGGCACTTCCTGGTTTTCAGATTCCTCCGGCCGGACGGGTTCGTACGTCCGGGCGCACTGCCGAAGCCATTTTTCCGGCTGGGGGTAGCTTCGGGAATACTCGTAAAGCTGCAGGATCAATTCCTCCAGCTTCCGGTCGTTTCTTCCGCTTCCCAGCTTTTCCACAAATTCCAGAAATTCCTCTGTCCCTTCCGCGTAGCAGGCTTCCAGCAGTTCCTCCAGAACGTCCTGCTTTAAGAGCTTTAATTCCCCTTCTTCCGCAATCCGAAATCCCGGATCTATATCAATGACATGAAAATGCTCCCGGATCACGGAAAGGCAAAAGCTGTGGATGGTGGTGATCCTCGCACTGTGGATCAGAGTCGCCTGACGCTGCAGATGCACGTCCTCCGGCCTGTTTTCCAGCTCCTTCTCAATGGCTCCCCGGATTCGCTCCTTCATTTCGGCCGCCGCTGCCTCCGTAAATGTCACAATCAGGAGACGGTCCACATCCACCGGATTGTCCCTGTCTGTCAAAATCCGAATGATCCGTTCCACCAGCACCGCGGTCTTCCCCGATCCTGCCGCCGCGGACACCAGGATATTCCGGTTCCGAAGCTCGATCACCTTCTGCTGTTCCCTGGTCCACTGTACACCCATTTAAAAATCCCCCTTCTCTGCCGCTCCAGGCGTCTCTTCCCCCGGCTCTCTCCGAAGCCGCCCTGCCTGTTTTGTTTCCTCCGTCTCCTCCCGGATATGCTCCATCACTTCTTCTTTGGAATAGTTCTCCAGGCTCCGGTAGGCATATCCGTCCAGCCGCGGATCGAATCCGCAGATCCCGTGGTAGGCGCAGTAATCACAGCCTGTACTCCCGTTCAGTTCATAGGGCGCGGCCTGTGCATTGCCTTCATTGATCTGTTTTTTCAGTTCCTGCTCCTTTTTCTTCGCAAAGGACAAAAACAGCGCGAAGTCCTCCGGCTCCAGCACGCGGGAACTTTTGCTCAGGCTCCCGTCCTTGTTTTTTCCAACCGGGATCAGATTGGAGCTGCCGTTCAGATCCCGTTCCAGATGGCCGATCACCGCTTCATCCGCATTCACCAGCCCGTCCAGGCGAAGCTCTTTGAGCAGCTTTCCTTCCAGCACCCGGTCATCCGATTCCTTCTCCACAAAGGGATCCTGCATACGGTAATAAAAGATCCCTGCCGGAACCACCTCCGTCTCCCCGCTTTTATGCTTCCCCGTTTTCCTCTGTTCAATCTCCAGGGCCGCATTGAGGTACACCGGAAGCTGCATCTGCAGCCCGTGATAAAATGCCGTGATATCGAAGCTTTTCATCCCGGTCTTATAATCCGTCACCTTCACATAGACCCTGCCCTCGTCCGCGCAGGTGTCGATCCGGTCGATCTTCCCGCTGCCGAATTTCAGTTCAAATCCGCTGGGCTTAAAGTCCCCCTTCTCCATCTGCTTCGTCAGCGCCCACACGGAGCGCCGGATCAGATTCTCAATCCGGGTGATCATATACTCGTTGCGGGCGCTGCTGAACAGCACGGTATTGCCGTAATCCGCGATGCTTTCCTCCACGCTCTCCCGGATCAGGCTTTCCCTCAGCTCCTCTGTCAGTTCCGTCCAGTCCATCCGGTACTCCTCCGCTTTTCTGGCAAACCGTTCCATGGACTGGTGGGCGATATTCCCCAGATCCAGCGATTCAAACTGATATTGTTCCCGCTCCGAAAGCCGCAGCCCATAAGTCAGAAAGTGGGCGTAAGCACAGGAGGCAAACTGCTCCAGCCTGGTCACGCTCACCCGGGAATCGTCTCCGAACAGACTCCTGGCCGCAGCCCTTGTCAGCCGGTCCGGTTCCTTCCTATAAAATGCCGCGTCCAGAATCCTCGCAGCCCCTTCCGGCTCCTGCCTCCGGTACCAGGAATACAGCTCCTTCCAGTCCTCTCCAAGGCCCTGCCTGCGGCTGCGCAGCCCCTTTGCAAGATAGAAAGCCCCCCTGTCCCGGGTCAGCTCCTGTTCCGAAAGCGTGCGCATTTCCTCATCCTGTACCATAAGCTCCGGAAACAGCCGGCGGATATCCTGGATCAGATAGGCCGGGCGAAGCGCCTTCCCGTCAGAGGATACCTTGCAAAACGACAGATACAGCTTTTCCGACGGTTTGGTCAGATTCATATAGAGATAAAATTTCTGGATATAGGTCTTTTCCTTTGCCCCCGGCGAGAGAGACAGCTTCTGCGCGGAAAATTTTTCCCTGTCCCGCTCCGACAGAAGCCCTCCCTGTCCCAGATTGCCCGGAAGAAAGGTGTCGTTGGCTCCCACGAAAAACAGCACCTTTAAATTGTTCAGACGGGTTCTCTCCACATCCCCGATGACCACCTGATCCAGGCTGGGCGGGATCACGCCCACTTTTGCCTCCTCTAACCCGGCATCCAAAAGCTCCCGGTATTCCTGCAGGGACACCGGTTCCTCCCCCAGCAGCTCCGCAAATTTGTCAAACAGTTCAATGACAATGCGGTAAATCTGGGAATATTCTTTTGCCAGGGCCAGCTCCCCCTCGGCCTGGAACCGAAGCTCCAATCTCTGAATCTGCTCCTGAAGCTTCTCCTGGACAAAATAATCATACACAGCCAGGGTGATATCCCCCACCGTCTTTTTCCGTTTCCGCAGAATAAACAGGAGGTTCTCCAGCTTTTCCACAAACCGTACCCTGAGGCCGTTGAGGAGCTGCAGTTCTTCCTCCGTACATCCCCTTGCGGCCCGCGTCCATGGCTCCTGCCATTTTTTGTAGCCCTTGATCCCCAGGGCAATCACATGGTTTTCCAGACGATCCGTCTCCTCCGTCGTGAATCCGGACATTCCGGTGCGCAGAAAACGGAACACGCTTTCATAGGAAAAGTTTTCATCCGCCATGGCCAGAAGGCTCCGCAGGTATTCCACAAATGCGTTCAGCAGGATGCTTTTCTTGTGATCCATAAATTCCGGAATCCCAAAGGCATCGAAGGCTTTTTCCAGATGCGCCGCATAGGTGTTCATGTCGCTGGCAATCACCGCCATGTCCCTGTAGCGGTAGCCGCCTTCCCGTACCAGACGCCGGATCTGTGAGGCCACATACTCCGCCTCCTCTTTCGGATTGCGGACCGCGTGGATGGAAACTGCGTCTGCCCGGACTTCCTCCGCCGGCGCTGTTTCCCCTGCGTTTTGCCGCTCCTCCTTTCCCATATACCGGAACAGCCGCTCTTCCAGCAGTCCCATGGCCGGGTTCTCCCGGAACCGCCGCACCGGCTTTTCGTACAGGTACACCGGCTCCTCCACCAGGGTCTTCTGCTCCCCGGCAATCTTCACAAGCCCTGTCACCATCTGCTTGCTGATGGCAAACAACTGATAGGGGTGGCGATACACAAAGGGGTCTTCCCGCTGATCCATCACCACAGTGACCACCACCTTTTTGCAGACCTTCATCAATTCTCCCAAAAGCTTATTCTGCACCGGCGTAAATCCGGTAAATCCGTCCAGAACCACCACGCTGTTCTTCAGAAGGGCCGACTCCGGCACCAGTTCGCTCAGTACGTCCAGCAATTCCTCCTTTGTAATATATTTGTCCGCCAGATAGTCCTCAAATCCTTCGTATACCGTCCGGATATCCGACAGTTTGTAATACAGGTAGCTCTCCGGCTCCAGAGTTTCCAGAAATTCATCCAGCTCCTCCACGCCGATCCCGTACTGGGTGAACTCGGAGATTACGGATTTCACCTCGCTGATATACCCCTGTTTTTTCAGGTTCCCTTTTAAAATCTTCAGATCCTTCTCATACTTTCCCGCGATCTTCCGCAGGATCAGGTTCTTCCCTTCGTCGTCCAGTACCCGGTGTCCCTCTTTCCCCAGCTCTTCAAAGATCCGGTGGGAGAGACGCACAAAGCTTAAGACGTCAATGTTCATGATCCCGTGCCGCGGATGCGCCATGCACAGGTCTTTCTGAGTCTGCATGGTAAACTGCTCCGGCACCAGAACCAGATAGCTGGTCTGGGGATGCTCCATGGAATCCTTTACGATCTGTTCATATAAATAATGAGACTTTCCTGCTCCTGAATTTCCAAAAATAAACTGCAATGACATCCGTGGTCCCTCACCTTTCCTTATTGATTCAAATACCCGTTCAGTTCCCTGATCAGCTCGTTTTTACTGTTCACATTGACTTTCGCGTAAATATTGTGCGTGTGCGTCTTTACCGTGCCCATGGAAATATACAGTTCCCCGCAGATTTCCGCGGCGCTTTTATAGTCCGCCATGCAGCCCAGGATCTCCGCCTCACGGGGCGTCAGCCTGTACTTTTCGATAAATGCCTGCATTCCTTCCCTGGGTTCCTGCCTGACCGGGAAAAATTCCCCCTCCGGCTCCGCAATGGGTTCCTCCTGCCGTTCTGGGACGTCAGGCTCCTTATAAATCTCTGAAATACATCTGCCAGCGGAATATATGCAGAGAAACATCCACAAAATATTCTCCGAAAAATTCCGCTCGGAGATATAGGGGATGTCCGACAAGAAAGAATCAATATGGGAAATGACCAGGCTGTCTTCCAGCAGTATGCAGAGGTTCAGCAGAAATATTCCGAAGATGGGAAGCGTGTACCTGCCCATCTCTTTTTTCCGCTCAGGCTCCTGTTCCTGAAACAGGCAGATTCCGAACCAGGCGCAGTACCCCAGCCGGTAAAACTGCCGGACGGAATAAAACAGCCAGACTACCAGATCCGTCTGGGGCTGGAACACCAGATAAATACAGATCCCAAGCATGGGCAGAATGGAAAGCCCATAGATGTTTTTCCATCTCCGCCCGGTGATCCAAAACAGAAGCAGCAGATCCAGCAGAAGGATCGCTGCAGAAATCCCGATCCTTAATGCCGGGTAGCTGATGTGGCTTAGATCCCCGGGACTGATCAGGCCGGTCGGAAGCCCGACGAACACAATATAGTGCAGCTCTGTCAGTTCCGTCAGATAACAAGTAAACAGCAGGATCAGGTACAGATATTGTTTTTTCTTTGTCCTGAGATACAGGATTCCTGCCGGAGATACTGCTGCCGCACAGAGGGCAATCAAGAAAACACTGTAAAAAAATATCACTTTTTCCAAAACGGCCACCTCGTTTTTGCCAGGGGAGTACCTGCCGCATCCTCTGCCGCGTCTTTCTCCCCGTCTTTCACACTAACATTCCTCTAAAGTCTCTTATCTATGCTCTGCCAGAGCACGGATCAGTTCCTGCCTGCTTTTCACCTGAACCTTCATATAAATATTATGGGTATGGGTTTTCACGGTTCCGACGGAAATATTCAATTCCCCGCAGATCTCCGCGGTCGTCTTATCGCCAAGGATGCAGTGCAGGATCTGGATCTCCCGGGGCGTAAATTTGAATTTTTCTGCTATCTCTGTCAGATAATCGGGCTGCTCTCTGCTCTGCAGTGATACCGCCGGTCCGGGAAATTTCATCATTTCAGCGGGATTCGCCAGACCGGGGCTTTTCACGATTCCAGATCTGTCCGCAGTTCTGGCAGACACAGTTTCAAAGCGTTCTGTAACTCCGGGACTTTTCGCAGTTCCGGATCGTTCCAGTTCCCGCATGCAGTAGACCGTAGAATACAGCATAATAAAAAGCCAGAGTATATTTTCCGAAAAATTCCGCTCCGTCACGGAAAGCATATCCATAAAATAAGTCTGGATATGGGAGATCAGCAGGCTGTCCTCCAAAAGGATGGAAGCACTCAGCAAAAACACGCCCAGAATCAGAACCGAACAGCGGCTCATTCTTTTCTGCACAGCCTCGTCCTTTTCAAGAAATCTGCGAACCAGGAACATCACGCAATATCCGAAGTGGTAAATCTGGCGCGGCAGATAAAACAGCCAGATCGTCAGCAGTGTCTGGGGAAGCCAGGCTATATACCCGCAGAACAGAATCACTGCCGCGAAAAGCAGCAAATAGCTTTTATGGAATTTTAAACTCATGATGTGCAGCAGAATCAAAAAATCTAAAAGCAAGATGGAAACCGTAGTAAAAATCCGCAGAACCGGAAAATGGATCAGATCAAAATATCGTGTATCCGCCGGAAGGCAGAAACGGGCTATATAGAGCAGCTCCACCAACTCCACCAGGTAGCTGGCCAGCAGCAGGCATATATACAGGTGGATATTCTTTTTTGACTTCACGTATAGAAGAAAAGCCATGGACAGAGAAAAAGAGCATATGATCGTCAGACTGATTCCCAGAAAAAACATCGAAGATGCCATATGATCCCCCTCCTTCATTCCCCCCGGAATGCGGCTTCAACACAAAGAGTAAGTTGCCGAAAACTGCCGCGGCAGCTTTTCTGCATATTATCCTATCAAAAAAGCGGGAAAAAGTCAAAATTTTTCCCGCTTCCGCCCGGCTTTTCCACTCCTGGAAATGCTGCCGAAAAAGCCCTGTTTTCAAAGGGTTTAGAAAGGTTTATATCAAAAGATGGAGAAAGGTGCGTAAAAATCAATCTTCTGGAAAGTGAAAATTTCTGCTGAATCTGATCAGATAGCCTTCCCAAAGCCATTCCGCATCAGATGATCCGCCAACTGATCATATCCGCTCTTATTACATTAAACTCCCACCTGCTGTTTCTGCCAGATCCTTCTCCCAAGAAATAACAGCACTGCCGAAAGAAGGGCATACATGACCGGCGCCGCCTCAAACTGAGTCAAATATCCCCCAAAAACAGAGAACAAACGGTCGTCCCATAATCCCCAGGGTATCAGAAGATTGGTAGGCAGCAGATCATAAACCTGTGAGAGCGTCCTGAGTTGAAAAGGGATATCAATAAACAGCGTAAATGTCATAATACCGACCAGAATTGCCATAACACTCACACCTTTTTTCAGCCATTCCGACAAAAACAGAATCACAATACTGTACATTGCAGATATCGCCAGGAGCATGAAAAACAGAACTAAAACAGATTCCCCGACACTCATCCTCCATGAGGACAGCGGAAATTCGATCTGCAGCGCCCCACCAAACCCGTCCGCCCCATAGACCGCCAAATCAGAAAGCAGCGTGATTCCAGACAAAAGCAGCGCCGCGGCCGCGCCGAATGTGATTCCTGCCAAAACCTTCGCGATATACAGCTCTCTTTTTCCATGCCTGGTGCATAAGATCACCGCATCTGTTTTCTGCTGATGCTCCATGGAAAATACATTGGAAAGGCTGACCAGGAGGAGAAGCAGCAGCATACAGTTTACGACATATGACTGATTCCACAACTCTCCCCACCCTTCTGCATATTCGTATGTGAAAGGGAGTTCAAGCCCTGCATCATTCTTTTTCCAATATTCCATTTCTTCCTGCTTCAGCATCTGATCCTCCCTGTTTTGGGCAATCAACTTCTCCCGCTCCGAATACAGCCCGGCCGCATCCATTGTTTTCCCGTCTCCATAGTCCATAATCCTATAGACGTAGATGCGGATCGGTGTATACTTCTGAGCAGCCCACAGCCTGTCCCAGATATCTTCCGGTTCTGTTTTTACATCCGCCTCTTCTTTTGCATCTCCATCCCCCTCTGCATCCGTCTCTTCTTTTGCATCCGTCTCTTCTTCTGCACCTGCCCCTCTCTCTGCATCCGTCTCTCCCGGTTCAACACTCACTACTATCCCAGTTGCCGGGTCCACGTCTTGGGACTCGCGTTTCATCCCCTCTCCCCGAGAAAAATCCTGCATTTCCTGAAGCAGGGAGTCGTCTATCTTTCTTCCTGAAAGCGCCCTTGCGCATTCTCTTCTTATTTTCATCATCTCATATCCGCTTACAACGATTTCCTCATTTCCTTCACCGAAATCCGATGATGTACTGATGAGATCCACAAAGCTTAAGGATACACACAGCAAAAGCATGATGCCGCCGGTAATCCATACGATTCTTCTGCATACGATCTTTCTGAGTTCATAAACGTATAATGTCTTTATTTGGCGTGTTTTCGATCCGTTCATAGATTCCCTCCTGACTCTTTCCCGCTTTCATTCATTTTCTGATACAGACCTTCATCCTCAAACTGCTCCAGATAAAATTTTTCCAGATCCCCCTGTCCTTCCTGCCATTCTCCCTGAAAGATCAGCCTGCCGTCCTTCATCATCAGCACCGTATCCGCAATCTGTTCAATATCTGATACAATATGTGTGGAAAGAATTACAATCCCTTCCTTCCCGGCTTCCCCAATCAGATTCCGGAAACGGGCACGTTCCTTCGGGTCCAGCCCCGCCGTGGGTTCATCCAGAATCAGAAGCCGCGGGCGGTTCAAAAGCGCCTGCGCGATTCCCAGCCGCTGCTTCATGCCGCCGGAATAGGTTTTTATTTTTTTCCTGCCCATATCTCCCAGAGATACCAACTCCAGAAGTTCCGCCGCCCTGCGTCCTGCCTGGGATCTGGCCAGCCCTTTCAGGGTCGCCATGTAAACAAGAAAATCCATTCCCGTAAATTCCGGATAGTAGCCAAAATCCTGGGGCAGATACCCCAGCCCTGCACGATATTCCTCCGTGGATACATCCAGGCCGTCTAAGGAAACGGTTCCGCTGTCACATCTTAAGATTCCGCAGATCAGCCGCAGAAGCGTTGTTTTTCCTGCCCCGTTAGCCCCCAGCAGGCCGTACACTCCCGGATGCAGTCTGAGTGAAATACGGTCTACCGCAATTTTATTCCGAAATTGCTTTGTGACTCTGTCTAAAATAAGTTCCATACCAATCCCTCCATTCTGAAATCATACACAAAGAAGTTCTGAAAGTCTGTTCATACTGCGTTTCCACTCTTTCACCCCATATATGGCTACCGCCGTCAGCATCAAGGTCCAGGCCGGAATGTACCTTGTCCCGAACAGAACCGGATACAGCTTCTGTACAATCAGATTGAGAACGCTGACACAGGCCGCAATCCCAAAACACGCATACCAAGATTCCGCCCCCTTTGTTCTCCGCGCCGCCCACAATCCGGCATCGGCTGTCAGCAGGTAGGGCACCAGCAGATACAGCCCTGTCTGAAAAACAGATGCCCCGTGAAGCCGAGCGCAAACCGGGATCAGAAAAAGCAGCAGAAGCAAATGTACGATACCCAGAATTTCCATCCTTGCAAGCACCACGCTTTTTAAGGAAAAGCGGGCGGCCATTTCCAGCTCGGACATCAAGAATATATGGGACCGATTCTGTTCCGTCACAACAGATACTGCCGCAAACGGGAGCAGCGCGGAAATCCCCCACATCACATCCTTTCCGAACATATGGGCTCCCATAAATGCAATCCCAAACAGAACGGCGGAAATCCCCCATACATATTTCCGGATATATCCTGCCTGCGAAAGCACAAAGGACAGATTGCTGATCCCCGGCTGCGGTATCCTTTTCAAAAATGCTTCCTTTTGTTTCGGCGCAGGCGGTTCGAATGCGTCCCGCAGCGCCTTTTTTAATTTCTCATCCATCTGAATCCCTCCCGTCGTCAACTGCCGCCGATTTAAGCCTCATCCAAAATCCTCTCTGTCCAGCAGAGCCCGAAGCCGTTTCAGCGCTTTCTGTATTTTCCTGTAAACCGCAAATCTTGATACCTGTAAAAGCCCGCAGATCTCCGATACCGTAAGCTCATTGACATATCGAAGAAGCAGCAGCTCCTGTTCCTCTTCTGCAAGCTGTGACAACGCCGTTTTCACAGCTATACTCATAAGCACCTGATTTTCCGGGGCTTCATCTGCAAGTTCTGCAAGCTCCTCCAGCGGTTCTGTCCGGGTACGCCGGTACGCATCCATACACAGGTTTCGCGCAATCGTATAGAGAAACTGTAATTTTTTCCCGCGCTCACAGTAATCTCTGCTTTCCAGAAAGCGAAGAAACGTTTCCTGTGTCACATCCTCTGCCATCTGCCGATGCCCCAGCTTAAAATAGCAGTAGCGGTATATTTTATCATACTGATCTTCTAAATCCATGGTTCGAACTGAAACCTCCTTTGCGCCTGCCGGGTGTCCTCCTTCACTTTGATTAACGGTTTACACGGCACAGATGTGCGGGTCTATTTGGAAAAATTTTAGAATATACGAAAAAAATTCAAAGCAAAGCACGGTCTGAACTGCTCCGGCTTTTGGCTGTAAATGGAAAAGATGCCCTCCCGCTGTGGAAGAACATCCCTTTTATACTTATGTAATTCAATTATATTTCCAATAACACTCTTTGAGATTAAATCTCGTAAACCTGAACTTTTAAACGGCCCTCGCTTCAAGCTTGGAAACTCTTTGATCCAGATTCCCAATCAACTTCAGAGACAATTTGAGTGTTTCATTTTCATTTCCGATCATACGGTAGTAGCCCTCAAAAATTCCAAGCCGCTTCTTTACATTGTCAAACTCTTTTTGATACTTTTTATCATACCGCTCCATCTCATCAAATAGAAATTCTTCAGATTGGCTGATTCTGGTGTCCATCTGTTCACTGATCCGCTTCTCGGATTGACGTATTTTGACATCCATTTCTTTGCCCAGACGCTTCTCTGACTGACATATTTTGTCATCTATCTCTTTGCCCAGACGCTTCTCTGACTGACATATTTTGTCATCCATCTCTTCGCTCAGACGCTTCTCTGACTGACGTATTTTGACATCCATCTCTTTGCTCAGACGCTTCTCTGACTGGCGTATTTTGTCATCCATCTCTACACTCAGACGTTTCTCTGACTGACGTATTTTGACATCCATCTCTTCACTCAGACGCTTCTCAGCCTGCTCTACACGTGTATCTATCTGAGCACTCAATCTTTCCTCGGCCTGCTCTACACGTGTATCTATCTGAGCACTCAATCTTTCCTCGGCCTGCTCTACACGTGTATCTATCTGAGCACTCAATCTTTCCTCGGCCTGCTCTACACGTGTATCTATACGTTTGCCCAATTTGTCCTCTGTTTGCTCTGCCCTGACATTAATTAATTCGGCAATAGCCATCAAATCTTTTTGATCCAACATTCCGCTTCTCCCCCCTTCCCTATTCATTTGATTTTCCCAGTATAGCATAAACCGGGAAATTTTGTAACCCAGTTCACTGCAAGTTCACATATTTCATTCATAATGGAACCATAGATGATAAATTGTATAAATTATGGTTAGATGATAAAAAGAACTCTCAACTTACCCCAAGGCTAATCATCGACACAAGTGCCGAATCATACCAATAAGTTGACACGCCCAAACGGGTGCATCCAATCAGCGGCAGGGTCCATTTAAAATGGTACCTGTTTTTCGATTTCAAATCGGGAAATTGACGCAGGGATTTTTCTGTGGCGAGGTGGCACTCATAGGACGCCCCTCATAATTTCCGGATGGGGCCCTGATTCAGGGTCGTGGTTCCCTCCATTTAGGAGGTGGGGTCTAATCAGATCCTCCCTGTCCCTTCAACACTGAAATATCGGAGCATATTTTTTTCCCAGGTCTGCACATTGAAAATAGTATATCTGCCAAGGCAGCCGGGGGACGTGCTCCCACCCGTTCCGAGTCTTGTAGGAAAGGGTGGTGCTTATGCAATGAGTACTTATGAGGAACTTCAGCTAATCGTATCGGTGGCATTATTGATCGTGTCGATCCTGAACGGGTTTTAAACACTTTTGAACCGCAAAAAACGCCATAAACCGCAAAAATGCGGCTTTTTTTATGTCAAATTTTATAAAATTATATGTTGTACGGAGTTGTATATTGTGTTATAATGGTATTATGAAATTGAATTATGACAGAAAATCAAAAAACCCAACTTATTTTATCCAGCAAGGATTCCGCAATGGCAAAAAGACTTCTACCAGAAATGTAGCTGTGATCGGTAAACACTTGGATCTTCTTAAGATCACTGATGATCCCCTTGCTTATGCCAAGCAAAAAGTTGCCGAATATAACGAGCAGATGAAAAACAGTAAGGTCTCTATGGAGGTGACAATCGACTTTGACGAAAAGATCAAAGCATCAAATGACCTTATTTCATCGGACACCAGCCGCAATATCGGCTACTTTTTCCTGCAGTCCGTTTATCATAACCTTGCAATTGGCAGCTTCCTCAAAAAAGTATCCGCTGATTCCCGGATCACCTTCGACCCCAACCTTGTGAACCGGTTTCTGACCTGCGCAAGAATACTGGAACCAGAATCCAAGTTTGCTACGCTCCGCCATCTGGGCCGTTATTATGAGCAGCCGGAAATTGGGTACCAGCATATCCACCGGACACTGGATCTTCTGGCTGAAAACTATACCGGATATCTCCAGAACCTTTTCCAATATAGCTGCAGGATTGTCAGGCGTAATACTTCCGTATGTTACTTTGACTGCACAAATTTTTATTTTGAAGTTGAGTCGCCTGATGATGATTATGTTGATGAAGTGACCGGGGAATTTATAAAAGGCTTCCGTAAATACGGCCCTTCCAAACAGCATCAGCCCGCACCATTGGTAGAGATGGGACTCTTCATGGACGCGGACGGGATTCCTCTTTCCATGTGTCTTGCCCCGGGGTCAGATAATGAACAGACACTTGCCATCCCCTTGGAAAAAGAACTGACAAAAATGTTTAAAGGGAAGACGTTTATTTATTGTGCAGATGCAGGGCTGGGGTCACTCAATATCAGACGTTTTAATTCCATGGGTGGGCGGGCTTTTATTGTGACCCAGTCAATCAAAAAAATGGCAGGCACTCTGCAGGAAGCTGTTTTTAACGATTGCGACTACCGGCTTCTTTCTTCCGATGATCCGGTTACGATTGATAGCATGAAAAGCTTTGACCATCATAAAAAAGAAAATTATCGTCTTTATCAGGACAAGGCATACAAAATAATAAATGCTGACCGTCTGGAAGACCTGGGTTTCTATGAAGAAAAAATATGTAAAAATGGAAAAAAGAGACAGGTAAAAGCCAAAGGGATGCTCAAACAAAAGATTATCATCACGTTTTCCAGAAAAACCATGGAATATCAGCGCTATATCCGCAACCGGCAGGTTGAACGAGCCAAGCGCCTGCTAAAGGATTTGGACCCTGAAACATATAAAAAAGGCCCAAATGATGTGACAAGATTTATCAAAAGGGTATCGGATGGGAGCGTGAAGGATATTTACGAGATTAATGAAGAACGGATCAGGGAAGAAGAAAAATACGATGGTTACTATGCGGTTGCTACCAGTCTGGATGATGATGCCGCCCAGATTCTTGAGATATCTTCAAAACGGTATAAAATAGAAGACTGTTTTCGGATTATGAAGACAAATTTTTCCGGCCGTCCTGTATATCATCATACCAAAGAACATATCACCGCTCATTTTATGATATGCTACACAGCACTGCTGATCTACCGGCTGATGGAAAAGCAGCTTGAAGAT
Source organism: Schaedlerella arabinosiphila (assembly GCF_003885045.1). Lineage (GTDB taxonomy): Bacteria > Bacillota > Clostridia > Lachnospirales > Lachnospiraceae > Schaedlerella > Schaedlerella arabinosiphila. Next base: position 3,557,839 of record NZ_RHJS01000002.1, read on the forward strand.
TACTGTAAAGATTATGACCGCAGGTGTGGTATTGACCACAATGATCCTGCGGAAAGAATGCATTTTACCATTGATAATATCATTGAGATGCTGAAAAATATGAATGTTGTAAATGTCCAGGATATGTACTATATGTCGACCTATACGGGGTCAAAGCTGTGCACTGCACTAAATAGCATTTATGAGCTTGGTCTGGATAAAAAATACTATCAGCCAAAAGAGCTAAATAAAAGAATAAAAAAAATTTCAAGCTAGGATTTCCATACAACATTTTCAAAACACCAAAAAGAAGGCAAAACCTCGTGTTTTCAATGGTTTCGCCTTCTTCTATTAATTCAAAGTGTTTAAAACGGGTCGTGGTTCCCTCCATTTAGGAGGTGGGGTCTAATCAGATCCTCCCTGTCCCTTCAACACTGAAATATCGGAGCATATTTTTTTCCCAGGTCTGCACATTGAAAATAGTATATCTGCCAAGGCAGCCGGGGGACGTGCTCCCACCCGTTCCGAGTCTTGTAGGAAAGGGTGGTGCTTATGCAATGAGTACTTATGAGGAACTTCAGCTAATCGTATCGGTGGCATTATTGATCGTGTCGATCCTGAATTACGTCAAAAGGAACAATAAGAAATAGCCGTCCCGCTCACTGGCAATGACTGGACGACTATTTCTTTAGGTCTAATTTAATTATTCGCCGGGGCGGGTGAGACGCATTCACCCTCCGGCTGTCTTGTCAAGTATATTATATGCAATTTTATTGCCGTTGTCAAACCATTTATAGGCATTTCCATTCATTTCAAAAGGCACCGCCACGTGCAGGAATGAAAGGAAGATGATAAAATGCCAGCTTATAAAGATGAAAAGCCCGGTCATTCCCTATTTTTATGGTTTCCGGGTTTTCTGTTACAAGTCACACTTTGACCAGGTGTGCCTGTAACTCATGCCAACGTCGATCCGCAGTTTCATCTCCCGCACCGCTCCAGCGCCGGAATTTCTCCTCTACCATACCCTTCCCGACTGGCGCATATGCAGATACCGTTTGATATCCCTTTCAGCCCCTTTGGGAAATTCCAAAAACTGGCACCCATACCCAAATCTTCCGTCGCGGAAAACCTCTTCCCGAATAATCAGGGCCTTCATCCGGTATTCCGTTTCTACGAAGCAATAGGAAAACTCAAGTATGCCGTCATACTGCAGCTTCGTCCTGGTGATAAAGTAAATACCGCCCTCGCTGATATTCTGGATAATCCCTCCAAATTCCGCCTGCTCTGGAGATGAAAATATCGTTTCTTTCTCCATATTAGACCTGAGACTCCTCCGGGCTTCTACAATCTCAATTACATCTAGGATATCGCAGTCCGCAACCCACGGCGCAGGTATGGACGGGTCATAATTACTCCTGACGACAACTGCACAGTGCGCTTTGATACACCCGATCTCGCTGTCAAAAAAATCAATCCGAATGTTCACCGTATCCGACAGTTCCTGCTCCCTTTTCAGAAGGAGAAGAATCTGCTCCCCCGCACATTTCACCGGAATCCTTTTCTGATCCGCATCCGCTGTCTCATAAACCGAACATATAGTACAATGATTCAAAACCATTGGCTCTGCCCCTCCTTAACTAAATATACACACCCTGAAATTCCCACCGCATATGCCCCAAGGGCACCCCATTATGGCCATTCGACCGTTTCATAAGGTATACCCAAGGGCATCCCATTATGGCCATACGGCTGTTTCATAATGTATAAAAACTGCATCATAAAACGGGATTTTTCTTTTTTCGCACGATTCTATTCCTGACCTACGTATTATAACCGATCTATTTTATCTTTACAATACAGAAAGCCGCCAAATATCCATGCAGGCATGACTGCCCGTTACTGTTCACACGGCGTCGTGCACCCTGCTGCACGGCGTCCGGCTAATAAAGTAACATTTGCCATAATATCCAGCCCTCGCCGAAGGCGACTTAAAATGGGCTGGATACTGTTACTGGAGCACCCAAAGGGTGTGAACAGTAACTGACTGCCCGGCTCATTGCTTCGTGGGAATAAAAACGCCGCAGTTCACCGACCTTCCAGTGAACTGCAGCGCTTCTATATTATATGTTTTTCTGATCTGTTTCGTCCTGCCCCAAATGCCCGTTCCCGGCCCGAACAGCTTCCTCTTCTATGCCTGAGACTTCCTCTGTCTCTCCCAGGTGCCAGATGTCCTCATTGTACTCCGCAATCGTCCGGTCAGAAGAAAAATATCCTGCCCCGCTGATATTGAGCAGCGCCATCTTCGCCCACTTCTCCGGGTTTACGGCATAATCTGTAACTGCCTGGTTTTTGCGCACAACATAAGCATTAAAATCGGGAAACGTCTGGAACCAGTCCTTTCCGACCAGCTCGTTTTTCAGGCTCCTGAGGCTCCCTTCGTCCCCTTCTGAGAGCATCAGCTCCCCATCGATAAAATCAACCGCACGGCGGAGGTTGGGGTCTGTCTCATACCACTCCCGGGCGCAGTAATCTCCTTTTTCATAGAGCCGGATCACCTGTCTGCTGCTCTGTCCGAAGATATAGATATTCTCCCCGCCTACACAGTCCGCGATCTCCACATTTGCCCCGTCCATCGTTCCAAGCGTAACCGCTCCGTTGAGCATAAACTTCATGTTGCCGGTGCCCGATGCCTCCTTTGATGCCAGGCTGATCTGCTCGGACAAATCACAGGCCGGGATCATCTTTTCCGCTGCCGTCACATTATAATTTTCGACCAGCACAATCTGAATCCACTTGGAAACCTCCGGATCCTTTTCAACGACTTTTGACAGCGTCAGCAGAGCATGAATGATATTTTTTGCCGTAATGTAGGCCGGAGCCGCCTTCGCACCAAACACGGCGGTAATCGGCGCTGCCGGTAGATGCCCGTTCTTGATCTCAAAATACTGGTGGATGAGATATAAGAGGTTCAGCTGCTGCCGTTTATATTCATGAAGCCGCTTTGACTGAATGGAAAAAATGGAATCCGGCTTCAAAGCAACTCCCTGCTTCTTGAACAGCCAATCCGAAAACTTTTTCTTATTCGCCGTCTTAATTTCCATCAGCCTTTTCAGTACCTTCTGATCGTCCCCATAGGCGGCCAGTTTTTTCAGCTCCGACGCATCTTTCTTAAATCCCGGGCCGATCAGGCTCTCGATATACTCCGTCAGCTCATGGTTGCAGGACAGAAGCCACCTTCTGAAGGTAATGCCGTTTGTCTTATTGTTAAATTTTTCCGGATAGAGCTGATAAAACTGATTCAGCTCGCTTTCCTTGAGTATCTCCGTGTGAAGGGCCGCCACGCCGTTTGTACTGTGGGTAAAATGAATATCCATATTCGCCATGTGTACCAGGTGCCCCTTGTCAATGATCGCCAAATCTTCCCTGTCCGTTTTTTCCTTCACGGCTTCATCCAGCTTGCGGATCACAGGCATGAGCTGGGGAACCACTTCCTCCAGATAGCTTTCCGGCCATTTTTCCAGCGCTTCCGCCAGAATCGTGTGGTTCGTGTACGCGCAGGTTTTGGTCACGATCTCCGCCGCCTCTTCAAATGCAATCCCTTTTTCACCAAGCAGGCGGATCAGCTCCGGAATCACCATGGACGGATGGGTATCGTTGATCTGGATTGCTGCATAGTCCGCAAGATCGTGAAGCTTACATCCCCGTTTTTCACATTCCTCCAGAATCATCTGCGCCCCGGCGCTGACCATAAGGTACTGCTGGTAAATGCGCAGCTTCCGGCCTTCGTCGTCGCTGTCGTCGGGATACAAAAACAGGGTCAGGTTCTTGTCGATCTCCGTCTTATCGAATTGGATTCCTTCCGAAATGATGCCCTCGTCCACCGTATCTAAGTCAAACAGGTTCAGCTTATTGGTGCGCCCGTCATAGCCGGTCACATCAAGTCGGTACAGACGCGCCTCATATTCTTTTCCCGCAAGGCTTACTTCATAGGTCTTTCCCGTATCTTCGGCCCACTGCGCGCCGTCCAGCCAGTAGTCGGGAGTTTCATTCTGACAGTGATTCCGGAAATTCTGACGGAACAGCCCGCAGTGGTACATAAGCCCCACACCGTCTCCCGGGAGATCCAGTGTTGCCAGAGAATCCAGAAAACACGCCGCCAGGCGCCCCAGTCCGCCGTTTCCAAGGCTTGGCTCCGGCTCGATCTCTTCCAGCTCGGCCAGCGATTTTCCAGATTCCTTTAAAAGCCCGTCCACCTCGTCATAGATTCCCAGATTGATCAGATTATTGCTCAAAAGCTTTCCGATCAAAAATTCCGCCGAGATATAATACAGCTTCCGTCCTTTGACCGCCTTTTCCCTGGCCTTGCTCTCCTCCTTCACAATGGTCATCAGTGCTCTATAAATTTCTTCATAACTGCATTCTGCGATCGACTTTTTACAAAGTGCTTCCAATCTTGCTTTCATGAGAATACCCCTTTCACATCTAAAGATCTCCTATTACCAGTTTCCTTTTTTATAATTCCCTGGTATCTTAATTTCTACCACATTTCCAAACGAAATACCTGTACTTTCGTCGCAATCTATTATACAATACTATCATGAAAGAAGAACATTTACCCAATCAAGCCCCCATTGCAAACGGATACCATGAGACGAAAAAGCACACCGGCTTCCTGTTCCCCTACAACGTCTATCCCTGTACCATCCCTGACGATTTCCCTTCCGTATCGCTGCACTGGCAGGATACCATGGAGATCGTCTACATCAAAAAAGGACGGGGAAGGGCCCAGGTAGACCTGTCTGTTTTTGAAGTTCATGCAGGTGATATTATCCTCGCACTGCCCGGACATCTCCACGGGCTAAGGCATATACATGGGGAACGTATGGAATATGAGAACATTATTTTTGACATGACTTTTTTGGGAAGCGGCGTGATCGACCTGTGCAGCCAGAAATACCTGCTGCCCCTGCTGCGGAACGAGTGGAAGCTGCCCGTATGCGTCACCCCCCTGGATGACTGCCACGCTTCCCTGTCCGCCTGCCTTGACAACGCAGACATGCTGTGCAGCTTACGTCCGACGGGATACGAGCTGGAAGTCAAGGCGGATATGATGAAATTCTTTTCCATTCTATTTCGGACGGCAGACCCGGCGAAGCAGGAGCCCCCTGTTCCCGCCAATATTGACCGTTTAAAAACGATCCTTCATTTGATTGAGGAACAGTTTCAGCAACCCCTCACGGTGGAGGAAGCCGCTGATGTATGCGGTTACAGCGCCAGCCACTTTATGCGCTGGTTCCGGCAGGTGACGGGAACCAGCTTTATCCATTATCTCAACCGTTTCCGTCTGGAAAAGGCTTTTCAGGAATTGAAAACTACCGAAAAAACCGTTTTGGAGATCTCCCAGGAGGTCGGTTTTGACAATCTGTCCAACTTCAACCGCCTGTTTAAAAAACAATTTCTCATGACGCCCAGGGAGCTTCGAACCGTAAAAAAAGAACTTCCATCCACATAGGAAGTTCTCCTTTTGATTTACAGGACGGCATCCCCTCGTTCCGCCGACAGACAGTATCCCACCGATTCCACTCTGCGCGACAGACAGTCTCTGCATTCTGCCGCTTCCTCTCCGGTGCAGATTTTATTGTCATACAGATCATACTGCTTCCGGTTTTTCAGAGGGGACAGGTTGGGCATCACCACATTGGCGCCGGCCAGCAGACCTTTTTCCCTGCCCTGCGAATCCAGAGTTCCAAGCGCGGTCGTTGCCGGGATCAGCGCCTTCGGCAGGAGAATCCGGATCACAGACAGCAAAAACAATGTCTGTTCCACGCTTCCCGCCTCTGCCTCCGCAAACGGCGTGTCATGATGCGGGATAAAAGGCCCCACACCGACCATAGCCGGATGCAGTTCTTCCAGAAAGCACAGGTCTTCTGCCAACGCTGCGTTGGTCTGTCCCGGGGAGCCAACCATGAATCCGGCGCCCACCTGATAGCCAAGTGCTTTCAGATCATACAGGCACCGTTTCCTGGAAGACAGGCTCAAATTCTCCGGGTGGAGTTTTCGGTAATGAGCTTCATCCGCCGTCTCATGCCGCAGCAGATAACGGTCGGCTCCCGCCTCCCGGAACAGCCGATAGCTTTCACAGGGCCTTTCTCCGATGGACAGGGTCAGAGCGCAGTCCGGATAACGCGCCTTGATCTCTCGAATGATCTCAGCCATTCTCTCATCCGTAAAGTAAGAATCCTCCCCGCCCTGAAGCACGAACGTCCGGAATCCCAGTCCGTATCCGTTCTCACAGCAGTCCAGGATTTCCTCCCGGCTCAGGCGGTATCTGCGGGCCTTTTGGTTTCCGCATCGTATCCCGCAGTAATAACAGTTGTTTTTACAATAATTGGTAAACTCGATCAGACCTCTTGTAAAGACCTTATCTCCGTAATACTGTTTTCGGAGACGGACCGCTTCCTCCCGCAGCTTCGTGCGGACACCGGCATCGCCGCCTGCGTCCAGCAGTTCTATATACTCCGTCCTGGTAAGGGTATGGTCCCGTATCAATTTATCCGCCAGAATCAATGGTCGTTCTCCTTTTTGTCTCCATACTGCAGCCGTTCCCGGCAAAAACCCCGAAGTCCGTCTGCCGTTGGGGACTGTCAAAAAATATGTTCCTTTAGATTTTCATCCTCAAATTCGAAGATGCAGCGTTCAAATGCGTTGATCACATGGGTATCCTGATATTTATCGTACCGCTTGTGGTTTCTTCCATAAGACATATGTACGTGCCCGTGCAGAAAAAATTTGGGGCGGTATTTCTCAATCAGCGACCGGAAAACCTGAAACCCCTGATGCGGCAGATCCCGCCCGTCATTTAACTGATAGGCTGGTGCATGGGTGACCAGTATATCAAAGCCCTGATGCCGGAACAATTTGAGCCACAGCTTCGCGGCCCTGCGCTTCATCTCCCGCTCCGTGTACTGATGCGCCCCTGGGCAGTAGCGCATGGAGCCGCCTAGCCCAAGTATCCGCACCCCTTCGTGGACATAGATCTGATCCTCAATGCAAATGCAGCCCTCAGGCGGAATGCGTTCGTATTTTCCATCATGGTTTCCGTGTACATACAGAACCGGTACGGACGAAAGAGTTACCAAAAAGGACAGGTAATTGGGATCCAGATCTCCGCAGGAGATGATCAGGTCAATCCCTTCCAGTTTGCTTTTTTCGTAATAATCCCACAGATACTTTGACTCTTCATCCGCGATTGCCAGTATCTTCATTCGACAGTTAACCTTCCTTTTTCTGTACTCCCTGCTGCTCGATAACAGGCTTTGCCTCTTCCTTGAGCTCTTCTTTTTTCGGAATGGAACCGATCACGTTCTCTGCCAGCCAATCCATGGTCATGATCTCTTCCGGCGACAGGATTCGATCCGGCTCGCCCTGTACAATTCCCGTCTGGGAATACAAAATCCCGGAAAACGGGTTGAATATATCGGAACTGATGGTCGCCCTCAGCAGTTCTACCAGACGCTTTGTCCCGATGGGCAGGTTCTGGGAGCAGATCACGTCGATCACGCCTGATGACATCCCCCACCAGTAATTGATGGCTTTTGTGGATGCCGGATTGTCGTCGTACTTCCAGGTTCCGTCCATGATCGTCCGAATCAGCCTTTCGTAAAACTTTCCCCAGTGCCACAGCGGCATGGCAAGATTTCTCAGCCATCCCCCTTCCATATGGTACAGTCCGAAGAACCGGGAAGCGTCCTCCGGGATCACCATGTCCCGTCCCGATACACAGGAGGACTTGTTGCTTCTGATTTTTTCATCAATGTCCACATCCTTCAAAGTGGACCATTCCAAAAACACCTCCGCCCGCGGGTTGATCATCTTTGCCCCCAGCGCAAATGCATTGATATTCGCGATGGAACCACAGATCGGGTAATCCGCAATGTAGGTCATCCGGTTATTTTCCGCCATCGCTCCGGCAATGGCGCCCATCAGAAACTTTGCCTCGTGCATCCGGGAATAATAGGTTCGGATGTACCGGTGGGACGTATTCAGGGAGCAGTTCAGAATCCTGATCTCCGGATTCGCGATGGCCGCCTTCACACTTGCCTGTACAAAGGACGGCGTGGTCGTAAAGATCAGGTTGCAGCCCGAACCGATGGCCTCCTCCAGAATGGCTTCAATATTTTCCAGAGTTGCGTTCTCATAGCTGACCGTCTGAACCTCTTCCGAAAATGTCTGTTCCAGATGCAGCCTTCCCAATTCGTGGGCATAGGCCCAGGCTGAGGTTCCCGGTGTCTTTTCGTAGATGAAGGCGATCTTAAGCTTCGGTATGCTCAGCGGCAGGAGAAGGCTCAGCAGCGGCTTCTTTTCCTCATTGGGCTTCATCTTTAAGTCAACCACCTGATCCTCCTGCAGAAGTTCAAACTCCTCCCAGCTCTTTGTCATCAGCTCTTTCAGGTCGCTGGTGGTCTTCTCGTCAATGGCCTCATATCCGTATAATGTGATAAACGCCAGAAAGGCATCTCCCGTGGTGATCCTGAGCTTTCCGCCGCCCTGCGTCTCGTACTCCCCGGAAAATCTGGAATAAATGGAGCTGAATTTCAGGAGTTCATCCTTTGTCCATTCCTCCTCCGGCCCTTTTCCCACTGCCTCCTGCAGCTTCGCGAAGCTGCCTTCCTGTGTAAACCAGATATAATTGATAGGCGCGCACCGGTAAAAATCCAGAAATTCATAGTAGATTTTATTTTCCTTTTCCTCCGTGCGCTTCGGAATGATCCGCGTCACGTTGCCGGGAATAGAGACCACGCCGAAATATTTCATAACGCTGACCCGCTTATTCCCCTCTTCCACGTAGAATTTGTTCATATATTCATATGCCTTGATCGGTTCCCGGATTCCTTCCTCCACATGGCTTGTACTCAGACTCGCCCATTTTGAAGCAAACTCCGTAGTCTCGCGCAGGATCGGCATAAAATTCCCTGAAAAGGAATTACTTCTTCCCACTGTTTTCGTCCCGACGATCTGGTCTGCGGGAATCTGCACCAGCCCAAGGGGCATCTCCGAATACGACCCCTTCTCCGGCATGAAATCATCCAGAACCTGCAGGGTCGGCCTCACCCCGCGGAGCATCCGTGCCTGATAATCTTTTTTTCCCAATCTATATGCCCTGCTGTAATCTTCGCTTCCCATAATGCCCTCCTATTGCGATCACACTTCCATTGAAAAGCTGCCTTAATCGAATCTGTATGTTATCACTTTGTTTCTATTCTGTCAAGAAAAAGGGAGCATAAACTTTTCACATAAACTTCTGTTCATCCGCAGCTCCTGCCTTCTTGCGCCGGTGCCTTCTCACAAGCAAAATGATTCCCACCAGTACCAGGCATACCCCTGCTCCGATTCCGACTCCGACCAGAAGTCTTTTCCTGCGCTCCTGCTGCCGCTTCTGTTCTGCCTCCTGTGCCTTTTTCTGAGCTGCCTCCTCCAGTTCTCTCTGCATCTTCAGCACTTCCTCGTCGGACTCCTTGCTCTGGAAAACGCTCAAGTCCAGTTCATTTTCCATCAGCATCCGGATCATGTCCTGTCCGTCCTGGTTGGGATGCAGACCGTCGGACTGGGTCAATTCCTCAATGCCGGAATTGAACAGATCCACCACCTGATATCCATATTCCTCCGCGTGCTTCCACATAATCTCGTTCATACCGGAGATCACGCTTTCTAACACCGCGTTTAATGTTCCGGGCAGTTCCCGCCCCTCCATCGGATTATAGATGGTGGTCACCGCCATCTGCGCATTCTCCTTTCTGCAGGAGGCGATCGTTTCCATGGCAAGCACCCATTGTTCTTCAAAAGAAGAATAATCCCAGCCCCCGATGGCCGAAGCGACGTTCATCAGAAGAAGCGGGTTTTCTGCAATTCCCTCCTGCAGAGCCGCCAGTGCTTCATCCGCCGTATAGAAGCGGGTCTGGTTGTTGAGAATCTCCCGTGATACTTTTTTAAACTCATTCATCAGGTCATTGGAACCGATCGTCAGTGTGATCAGCTCTGCCTGCGAGAGCATCTGCTGCACCTCCGGCTCGTCAAGCACCGTCGAATTTAACTTTTTTGTGGTCAGTCCATTTTTGGTATACCGACTCATCCATATTTCCCTGCTGCTGATCTTATGCAGATCTCCGGCGATCAGAATCGGGTAGCACGTAACTTCCGTTTCCTCCGCCCCATAATATCCGTTTGGTATACTGTCCCCCAGGGCAATATACCAGACCGGGCCGTCCCCGTTTATTCCTGACGTCTGTATTTCCTCCGCTGATACGCGCCGTCCAAAGGACATGACGCAGACCAGAAAAAACACGCCCAGCAAAACCCATTTTACTCTGCGTGCATATCCAGGCAATTTCATATACCGCATTTTTTTTCATCCATCCTTTCCCTCCGAAGCCTCTCCTATATCCTAACACAACACCCCCATCCATGTATACAATAAAATATATCCAGATAGACATACATCCAAATCCATCCGCATACATTGTAAAAACAAGGTTTGCAGGGGGATTTTCTTGAAAGATTATATTGAAGAACGAGCCGTGGAAATCGCCAATTATATCATAGAAAGCAACTCCACTGTACGGCAGACGGCAAAAAAATTCGGAATCAGCAAAAGTACAGTACATATGGTTGTAACTAAATAAAACGGTTCATAAAACGAAGTAGATTACGTGAAGAAAAATCATGTAATCTGCTTTTTTTCGGAAGCCAAAACAAAAAGGCGCTATCTTGATATTTGTATGAAAGATGATCGTTTATTGTCTTTTTTATCGTTTATATTGTATAATGTGTGTGTATAACAGAATCTTAGACACAAATGAGGAGGAGAAAATGACAGAAATCATAAAAAAGAATAATGTAACAAAGTTAGCGCTGGTGGCTGCAGCACTGGTGATCATGCTTTTTTCTATGGCAGTTCTTTCAAAGGCAGCAAGCAATCCGGAAAATCATAAAAAAACAATAGCGGCGCTGGATGAAAAAAAAGCAGACGTCCTAAAATTAACGGCAGCCTCAGCGGCAGCATCCACAGCGATTGCAGCAATTCCTGGTGATTCAACAACGCCTGTGGCGAATAAACTTGCAGATTTGACCTCGTACTTTTTGATTATTCTGATGGTGATCTTTTTGGAGAAATATCTTGTCACCCTTACGGGATATGCGGCATTTTTTATATTAATTCCGGCAGCGTGTATCCTATTTGCTGTGGGAATATGTCTAAACAGAACATTTTTAAAGGCACTGGCAGCGAAAACGGCAGTTTTCGGGTTTGTTATATTTATGATTATTCCGCTAAGTATAAAAGTCACTGCGATGATAGAAGAAACATACGAATCAACGATGGAAACGACTATGAAGGAAGCACAGGATATAACGGATGAAATCAATGATAACACAGATTCAGAGGGCAACATAATCAGCAAGTTTGTGTCGAAAATCAAAGATGGCGTGTCAGGATTGATGGAAAAAGGGGAAAACCTTTTAAATCACTTTATTGAGGTCGTTGCCGTGATGATGGTGACATCTTGTTTCATTCCGATTATCGTGCTGCTTTTTATGCTCTGGTTTGTTCGGTTATTATTTGGAATACAGATCAATGTACCGAAAGACCTTCCTCACAGATTCAATAAGAAGATACATGAAAAATAAATAATGAAACAGCTTAGACATTGTCATACCCAAACTGATTGCCAGCTTATGAAGCTCTTTCAGTTTGGGTTTTTATATTTTACAATTATTTTTAAAAAGAATTGGACTATTTTAATCTGTATTTTCATAGTTATGGAAAAAAGAAAAGCTGGTAAGCGGGAGGTGGTTTCGATATCGCTAATAAAACAAAGCTTCATTTTCATTTTCATAATCCAAATTCAGCGGAGGAAACCGCTAATTACATAGTAAAAATATTTATTGAGGTCAATCAGTTTAAAATTGACCAGGTGTTACAAGAAACCGCAGAAAAAATGGAAATACAGAGCGAAGAGAATCGGAGTCTTTCTTGTTGAAGGGCTCCATTTCATCATAAGCAATAAACCAAATACATAAATATGAGATTTTTTCTCAAATTTATGTTGTAGAATCAAAAATATTATGTATAATAGAATAAAGAATGGAGGTAGCAGATATGTTGTGTCAATTTACAGTTAAGAATTATAAAAGTATACGGGACGAGATAACATTTGATATGCAGGCAGCCGCAATTTCAGAGCATGATAATAAAATTATTAAAGATATAGACGGTGAATCATTTTTACCAATTTCGGCGATTTATGGACCTAATGGGGGAGGAAAATCTAATGTATTAGAAGCATTGCACACATTGGACTCCAAAGTGTTAAGACCTCTCTGTGCTACTTGTGATAAGGCTTATTGCGATTATAAAGCCCGTAAAATTCCTGTAGAACCATTTGCATTTTCTGAACAGGCGAAAGATGAACCGACAGAATTTGAATTGTTTTTCAGAACGGAAAAAGCAGAATATCGATATATTCTACATGTGAAAAAGGATGAAGTTGTTTATGAAAGTCTTGACCGAGTGAAAATGGATACCGGAAGGCGTTCGGCGCTTTTCAGAAGAGATACAGAATCAACCGAATTAAAAGGAATCTTTGGGAAATTAAAAATTAGCGAGGATCTTTCAGCAACTTTACCATTAATTTCTTATCTTGGAATTACCTACAAGAAAAACGATGTGGTAAAGGATGTATTGAACTGGTTTGAAGATGCTATTGATTTTTTGAACTACGGAAATCCCTATCAGGAACTGAGAACAGCGATAGCGAAGTCCGAAGATATAAAACATTTAGTGTTAAATATGATTAAAGAGATGGATTTGGATATCGAAGATTTTAGAATTGAAGAAAAGGATAATGACCACATCGAAATTTTTACAACGCATATTGTAGATGGGTATAGCGCAGAAATCACATTGTCGGAAGAATCCAGCGGAACAAGAAAACTGTTCGGGTTACTTCCGTTTATTGCCAAAAGCCTGATTTATGGAACTACGCTGGTCATAGATGAACTGGATGCAAAGATCCATCCAGTGTTATTGCAATATGTAATTAAGCTGTTTACAGATATGAGTATAAACAAGAAGGGCGGGCAGTTAATTTTTACTTCGCATGATCTGTCTACCATGAATAACGAAGTATTCAGGAGAGACGAAATCTGGTTTGTGGCAAAGGGAAGGGGGCAGAATTCAGGCTTATATTCTCTGGTTGAATTTAAGAATGATAAGGGAGAATCTGTTCGTAAGGACGCAAAGTATGATAAACAGTATTTGGAAGGTAAGTATGGTGCAGATCCTTATCTGAAAAAGATTATAGATTGGAGTGATGTAGGTGCCTAAAAAAGCAGGAATGGAGGCATGGAAGAAAAAACGCCGTCAAGAACATCTGGAGAAGAAAAAGTACCGCTATTATATCTTCTGTGAGGGCGAACAGACGGAACCTCAGTATTTTGCAGGTTTTAAGCGATTGATTGAAGAGAATCCAATTTATAAGGATATGGTGCTGATAGAAATAGAACCTTGTGCTGCTGAGACAATGAGAGTAATTGGTATGGCAGAGAGGTATGTGAAAAAGAATAAGATACAAAAGGGGCAGATTTGGTGCGTGTATGATAAAGACAGTTTTCCAGCAGATGATTTCAACGGTGTGGTTTTGCGTGCAGAGCGGTTGAATAAGGAGAATCCTGAATTACAGTATCATACGGCGTGGAGCAATGAGTGTATTGAGTTTTGGTTTCTTCTGCATTTCGCTTATTATACATCGAATAATCATAGGAAGGAGTATATTTCTTTTTTGAATGATAAGTTTGGGGAACTGGGAATTGGAAAATATCAGAAAAATATGAAGAATATTTTTGATATTTTAATGGAGAAAGGAAATCCAAAGCTGGCGATACGGTATGCAAAACGGATTATAAAAGATGGACAAGATAAGACGCCGACAGAAATTGCACCGGGAACGAAAGTGTATGAGTTGGTGGAAGAATTGGCAAAGTATTTGCCAGAAGAAATAAAAGATTATTTTTGAAGGATAGAAGAATAACTTGATAATAGAACATCTGCGGAAGAAATAAATGGATAATTTAAGTCATATAGATATAATAGAATAGCAGGAGATTATTGAAATTTGTTTGATAATCCCCTGCTTTTATGTTTACAATTACATTTAATTAGATATAATAAAGTTGTAACAGAATGATATGAATATAACAGAGAGGTCATTTGATATGAACATAGCCGCATATTGTCGTGTATCCACGGACAAAGAAGATCAACTGAACAGTCTCGAAGCCCAGAAAGCTTTTTTTGCTGAATACACCGCTCGTACAGGCGACACTCTTATTAGATTATATGCAGACGAAGGCATTTCCGGAACAAAAATTAAAAATCGTAAGGAATTTCTCCGAATGATGTCCGACGCTGAGCATGGTCTGTTCGATATGGTAGTGGTAAAGGATATCTCCCGTTTTGCCCGTAATACAGTGGATCTTCTCCAAAATATCCGCAAGTTGAAGTCATTAGGCATAGAAACTCAATTCCTCACCGCCAACATGACCAGTATGGGTAACAGTGAGTTTGTCCTGACTATTTTTGGTGCATTGGCACAGGAAGAAAGCGCCAATACCTCCAAGCGTGTGAAGTTCGGCAAGAAGATGAATGCAGAAAAAGGACGAGTTCCTAATATCGTTTATGGCTATAATAAGACCATAGGCGATTATTTCAATCTGGAAATCAATCAGGAAGAAGCGAATATTATCTGTCAGATCTACCAGTGGTACACAAAAGAAGGCTATGGAGCCGCCAAGATTTCCAATATGTTAAATGAACGTGGACTAAAAACAAAGCGCAACTGCCAGTGGAGCCAAAACGCTGTCTGCCGTATCCTTACAAACGAGCTATATACAGGGAAAATCATCAACGGCAAACAGGAGGTGGCCGATTTTTTAACCGGCAGGCGTACCGATAAGGACGAGACAGACTGGATGGTTGTAGAACGTCCGGACTTGCGCATCATTGAACCAGAAACATATGAAAAAGCACAGCAGATACTGCAGTCCAGAAATAAAGCATTTAACATCAAGCATGAACGCCAGAGCAACAAATATCTCTTCTCAACCCTCATCAAATGCAAGGAATGCGGCTGGTCGTTCAGGCGTACCGTCCGGACTTATAAGAATACCTATGTGCGTTGGGTATGTTCCGGGCATAACGGCAGAGGTGCCGATAGCTGCCCTAATGCTGTGACTGTGGATGAAGAAGGGCTGATTCAGGCATTACAAGATTATTTTGCTGAAATGCTGAAACAAAAAAAGAACGTAATCCAGAATGTTGTCCGCGAATTCCAACGTATCTATAAGGCAAAAGATGAAAACATAGAATACGAAAAAGAATTAAACCAGCAGCTTACCAAATTACAGAAAACCCGCCAGAAATTTATGGATATGTATACAGACGACCTGATCTCCCGCGAAGAGTTGAATATAAAGATCGGCGGTATGCGAAAGGAAATCGAGCGTCTTGAAAACGAACTGAAAATGGTTTCCTACCATCTGACAAAAGGAGAGCAATTAGAGCATATTCTTGGCAATACCTTCAAAGCAGTAGAAGATATCACAGACGTACATCAGATGACCAATGAACAACTCAAACAGATTATCCAGAAAATTGAAGTGGACAAAGAAGGCAATGTGGACATTTTCTTACGCTTATTTGGAGATTTAGGACTAGATGAAGCCGTAATGATTGAGAATACATCAAATACAACTGAGGATGAGCCAAATGCAATTGGGGATTCGCCTAATACGAATGAAAATACAGCAAATAAGACTGAGAATATGCCCAATATGGTGGGAAACATGCCAAATACAGTAGAAAGCAATAGCATTCCAAATAATAACAACCATACATAAAGACGTAACCGAGCGGCTCATTCAGATCAATCCTGCTCTTGCGGCCCAGACCCGCAAGGTATTGGACACCAACAAATCCGAACGGCATATCCGGGGCGGACTTGCTACCAGAGAAAAATATCTGCACTTAGAACATCGGTAGAATAAGAGAGAGCGTAGAACCCACTTTCGTGTTCTACGCTCTTTCACGTCTCATACACCATCCGATACTGCCGTACAGATTCCGGCCTCTGCCTGGTAATCGGCCGAAATCTGTACAGCAGCTTTTCCATTTTTCACTTCCTGAATCCATTTTACTGCATTTCGCGTAAGTTCCCTACCGCCCTCTTACTTCGTCGGTATAAACCGTGCGATCTCTCCCGCCACATTGGAGATAGGCATGGTCTGCAGCCAGATATGTCCCGGGCCGCTGATCACTGTATTGAAAATCCCTTCCCCGCCGAATACCATGTTCTTTACACCCGGTACAGACCGGATATCAATGCTGCAGGTAGATTCCATGGCCGCGAGATATCCCGTATCCACCACGATCTCCTGCCCCGGCTCTAAATCATACTCAATGATATGCCCGTCAAATTCCAGAAATGCCGTCCCCTGTCCGGACAGGCGCTGCATGATAAAGCCCTCTCCGCCGAACAGCCCGGCCCCGAACTTCTTCTGGAAAAATACGGACAGATCCACTCCGGCCTCGGATGCCAGGAATCCGGACTTTTGAACGACCAGTTCCCTGCCCGGCCCAATATCGTAAGCCACGATCTTGCCCGGAAAGCTGGACGCAAACGCGATCATCCCGGAACCGCCCTGCGCCGTATATACATTCTGAAACAGCGCCTCTCCCGCAAACATCCTTCCGAGCGCCTTGCCCAGACCTCCGTTTGAAGTAGTCTCCATCTTCATATTCGGGGACATCCAGCTCATAGACCCCCTCTCCGTGATCATCCGCTCTCCGCTGTCCAGATAACAGAGTACGACCGGCAGTGTCTCACCTTTGATTTCATAACGCATACGCAACTCTCCTTCCCTCTTTCAATATTTTTATGTTTTTACTTTCTGCTGCTATTCCATTGTGCTCGCATTTTCCGGGAAAGTCAAGAAAAAGGCGGGGGATAAGTACCTCTAATTTGTTGATTTCCGGTCTGTTTTCTGTTGATTCCGTGTGGATTGCAGGTAGAAAACTCCCGGCGTTTTCTATCTGACGCACCTGTTTACTGTACTTCACCGCCGCTCTTTTCCGGAAGATAAGCAGCCGCTTCCTCCGTCCGTTTCGGAAGCCGGATATTGACCTTAAACAGATCAGCCTCTGTCGACACCTCCAACGTCCCATAATGCAGCTCCGTAAAGCTTTTCGCAATCGCCAGGCCCAGGCCCGACCCTTCTGTATTCCTGGCGGCATCGCCCCTGACAAACCGGTCTGTGATCTCGCTTGCGTCAAAATCAAGCTCCGCCGCGGACACATTTTTCATGGAAATGCACACCTCATTCCCTTCGTCCCTCATCTCAATATACACCCTGGTATGGGGCATCGCATATTTCGTAATATTGACGATCAGGTTTTCGAAAATGCGGTATGTCTTCTGGCTGTCCAGCAGCATGACCACCTTTTCCTTCGGCAGGTTCCACCGCACGTCCAGATTAGCCTCCCGAATCCTGCTGTCGTTTTCCAGGCCCACCTGCTTTAAAAGCTCCGCCACATCTGCCTTCATAAAATTCATTGTCACGTTCCGGCTGGTTGCCTTGCTGATCTCAAACAGATCCTCAATCAGCACCTTGAGCCGCAGGGACTTCCGTTCCAGGACTGCCAGGTATTCCATCCGCTTCTGTGGATTCTCCTCTTTTTTCAGCAGGTCCACATAGGTAATGATGGCAGTCAGCGGCGTTTTCAGGTCATGGGATACATTGGTAATCAGCTCTGTCTTCATCCGCTCGCTCTTCACTTCCTCTTCCACCGCCTGTTTAAATCCCCTCTGGATCTTCTGGATCTCCGTCTTCATGGGATTGAATACCCCCAGATCCCCTTCGATCGGGGCATCCAGATTTCCCTCTGCCAGCAGGTTCATGGATGCCAGCAGCAGCCGATATTTCCACTGGATATCAAAGAAATATCTGCGCAGGAATAAAAACAGGATGCAGGAATATACGAAAAGCGCCAGTATCCCATAAAACCAGAAACAACTGACCAGTGTCAGGATGATAAAATTCACAAGTACAATCTTAAAGATCACATGATTCGCCTGTTCCGTAATATCCACATGCAGAATACGGTCATAAATCCGCTTTTGCATTCCGCGGATGCGCTTCCACATCTTCCGAAACAGCCCCGAAGCTTCCCCGGCGCCCTGCCGCACCTGCTCTCCAAGCTCATCTTTGCGTCCTTCCGCCCAGTAAATGATACGCGCGCTTATGGTACGCTCCTTCCAAAACCTGCCCCTCATTGTAAATATAGCCCGCAGGCATGTCGTCCCCCAGTAGACACACCCGAAGACACAGAACCACATCAGCAGATTCAAAAGCTTTGCCGTCCCGTAAGTAAGTCTTCCCGGAACCCCCATCTCACCGATCATATCTGCAAGCCTGTGATTCAGCGTATTCCAGACCGCCGATGCAAAAGACTGTTCCATCGACAGGACAACCGGAGATGCAAACAATACCACTTCAAAAGGCATCTTAAAAATAGGATATCCTCCCAGATCCCAATTCTTATTGCACGGAATCAGGAGAGCCGCCAGCATGACCAGCAGGCACAGCCCCCATTCAATGACCAGATACGGCTTCATATTGCTCAGCGTTTCCGCATTATGCATGCTGCCTGAAAAATAGCTGTTCTGAAGGTACCGCTGGAGATTTTCTTCAGTAAATGCATAGACGACCTTGATCAAAGAGGGATTCTGCAGATAATACTGTATCCGTTCTCCCTCCACATAATCATAGGATCCATCCAGGCTGTTGAAAACCGCCTGCTCCAGATAATACCGTTCATCCTCACTTGTGCAGCTTCCGTCTACCTCCACGGTGCTTAAGTCTCCGTCCCCGGCGTATTCCAGTACGATCCGCAGGCCATAATCCGAATTTTGCTCCAGCAGCTTCCCCGTAACCTCCGGGCTGCTTCTTCCCAACAGTCCCTTCTTCTCATCCGCATTCTTTTCCTCTAAGGAAAATACTTCATAATCCATATATTTGCGCATCAGGAAAAAGTTATCGCTGCCGAAACGCTGCATCACTTCATTCAGTTCCAGGCTCTCGTGCATTTCATTATAAAGGTAATATCCACCCCTCAGCAGCTCATCCATGGATTCTTCCATCACTCCCGCCGCAAAATTCCCTTTCAGCTCCGATTCCATCAAATCGGCAAATACCGGATAGGCCGATACCATGGCAAACGACGCGAACAGGACAACAACTGCTGCCAATATAACCGCAAATCTACGGCTGTTTTTCAATTTTATAGCCAACGCCCCACACCACCTTCAAATATTTTGGATTTTTCGGGTCCACCTCAATTTTTTCACGAATATTGCGGACATGTACCATGATCGTATCCGTATTGATCGCCTTCTCCTGCCATACCCGCTCATAGATCTCTTCCGCGGAAAAGACATGCCCCGGATTCTTCGCCAGAAGCAGAAGGATCTTGTATTCGATGGGAGTCAGCTTCACCGGATTCCCGTCCATGGACACCTCCACCGTATCCTCATTGATCTCCAGTCCGCCGATCACATGCACATTTTCCTTCGGCTCCAGCTTCTCCAAAAATTTCCGGTAACGGCGGAGCTGGGAATTGACCCGGGCCATCAGTTCCATCGGGGTAAAGGGTTTCGTCACATAGTCGTCCGCCCCGATATTCAATCCCATGACCTTATCCACCTCCTCCGATTTCGCGGACAGCATGATCACCGGAAAATCATGTTTTTCCCGCAGCTTCATCGTCATGCGGATGCCGTCCATCCGTGGCATCATGATGTCCACGATGGCCAGGTGGATTTCTTCCTTTTCCAGTACTTCCAGACCCTCCACACCGTCCGCCGCCTGATAAACCTGGTATCCCTGGCTCTGCAGATAGATCTGCACCCCTTCCCGAATCTCTTTGTCGTCCTCTACTACTAACACATGATTCACTTCCATGTCTCCCGCCCTTTCTTCCGTTATTTCGATTCTTTCAAATGAAACCATTGCATGCCTTGTTTTTCACAATGTTGTATCGTCAACAGGCCGGTCTGTCAAGTTCCTTCAGCCGCCGATACCTGTATGATACGGACAAAACACCGGATTGTCAAATGAATGCTGCCGCTCACACCTGCGTTGTCCACAGCAGCGTTTCCTCACGCCAGTGCACGGATTGCCGTTTCCCCGAAGAAATACCCGGCCCCGACAAACACCAGGTTCCAGAGGAATACCCCCATGGCGGAGCTCACCGTATATACGCGGAAATCCATCCGTACCACGCCCGCGGGAATGGAGATCAGCGTGCGCACCATGGGAAGCAGTTTGCTTACAAATACACCGACACCGCCCTTCTCCCGCAGCATTTTTATCTTGTCCTCAATCAGCGGCTGCTGCTTTGGAAATTTTCTATAGTAGAATCCCAGCAGCTTCTCTCCCCCCAGCCTTCCCAGGAAATACAGCGCCCAGCTCCCTGACAGTCCTGCCCCTACGGAAATCAGAAGCACAAGCGGGAAACTGATTTCTCCCTTCGCCGCCCAGATCCCGGCCAGCGGCATGATCAGCCCTGCCGGAAACCCGGGAAGATTCAGATACTCTAAAAACACGATCGCAAAAATAAAGAATGCACCGTACTGCAGAAAAAATTGTGTCAATGTCTGGATTGTCATAACGCCAGCCCCCTTTCTTTGATTGTCCTTATTCTAACGGACATATCTAAAGCGGACTGTTAGAACAAACAAAAGATTTTCTTAAGAAAATTGAAGAAAAAGTGAATCCCTTCAGGAATCCACTTTCATTCCGTTACGTCCGGCCTGCCGGTTCACAGGTTGGCAGACCCCCCATGCTCCTTCCAGACCTGTTCCAGCAGTTTCGGCTCCTGCACCAGGCGGACGCAGCCAAGCGCCATGCATTCTGCCGCATACAGCATCCCTTTCTTTCCGATACTCATACCGGCCTGTGCGGTCGCCGCCCAATGATGGAGGGGCGTGCCTTTGCACATGGCCGCCGCGCTCAGCATCACCGTAGGTACGGTATGGCTCACGTCCGATACATCCGTCCCGATGGAAAGCCGAACCGGCTCATCCTCCAAAGGTTCCAGCCCGGAAAAATACGTTCCTCCGTTGTCCAGTCCCGCCGCCCCGCTGATCTGCGCCGCAAAGTCCAGTTCTTCTTTCGTATACTCCGGCGTGGGAATCTGCCTCATAGCCTGATAAAAAATTTCTGCAAGAGTACGGTTCAATTTCATTTCCCGGTTGCAGGTCACACGCTCAATCTCCACACGGGTCCCGGTCATCAGAGCCGCTCCCCTGGCGCAGTCGTCCACCCGCTCGGAAGCATCCTGCGTGCGTTCCCATTTGGCCGAACGGATGAAGTAATTGGTAGACGCATAGGCAGGCACGATATTGGCCGGTCCGTCGGTATTGGTATAGGTATAGTGCATCCTCACGTCATCTTCCACATGCTCCCGCAGATAGTTGACCCCCACATTCATCAGTTCTGCCGCGTCCAAAGCGCTCCTGCCCATTTCCGGGTGTTTGGATGCGTGGGCAGCGGTTCCGAAAAACTTATAATTCTTAATATCCTGCGCCTGCCAGATATCATAGCTGACCCGGTTCCGGTCAAAGGGGTGCCATGTCACAGCCGCTGACAGCCCGTCAAATATCCCTGCTTTGTTCATGATAATCTTGCCGGTCACGATCTCCTCCGCCGGACATCCGTATACCTGAACCGTCCCCGGTATCTTTTTTGCCTCCATCCATGCTTTCAGGGCACAGGCCGCCCCGGCGCAGGCAGTTCCCAAAAGATTGTGGCCGCAGCCGTGACCTGCCCCTCCCGTGGGGCTGTATTGACTGGAAACCTCCTGGCCAAGTCCCGGCAGCGCGTCATATTCCGCAAGAAATCCGATAACCGGGCCTTCTGATCCCCACTCCGCCAAAAATGCCGTCTCCAGCCCCGCCAGTCCCCAGGTGGTCTCAAATCCTTTCTCCTCCAGGCGTTCTGCCAGATATCGGGAAGATTCCTTCTCCTGCATCGACACCTCCGGATGCCGGAAGATCACATCTGAGATATCTGCCATCTCCCCCTCATGCTCCTGAATCCACTCTGCAATAAACTCCGCCGCAGTCCACTCTTTTTTCTCCAACATACAGTACTCCTCCTTACTGAATCCATGATACATTCTCTGACTATTTATTAAATTTCCATTAAAATTTTGTTTAATTTTTACAATCCTCATTGCCATTCTGAAACTTCTGATGTATAATATATACATAAACAGCGGTTTCTGTGCTTTTTCCGGAAACGGCTGTAATTATATCTACTATAAGATTACAAAAGGGGGACGATAAATTATGAAAATTTTATGACCGCCGCCAGCACTCAGGCTGACAGGTCATGCTGGATACGACGGTATATCTTATATTATGGCCGGATGGCCAAAATGTAATGCCTTTTCTGCATACATTACCACACATAAAACAAGCCGGGGTACCCCTTGTATCTTCCGGTTTGCAATCATAAAAAAGTACCATAAGGGGATATGGCTATGAGCATCTATACCAAGAAGGGGGACAGCGGGAAGACTTCGCTGATGGACGGCATCAGCGTGTCCAAGTCCGATGACAGAATCGAACTTCTGGGCACGATTGATGAGCTGAACAGTTCTATAGGGCTTGCAAAGGTCATTGCCGATCATCCGCTTTATGACGATCTTGCCCGAAGGCAGCAGGAGCTGCTGCAGATGATGAACGGAATCGCCGATCCGCGCAATCCCGATCATCGCTTCACCAAGGAAGAAACCCTGACGCTGGAAGAGGGCATTGATCATATGGAGAGCTTATTTCCACGAATCAAGGATTTTGTTCTGTACGGCGGCTGTGAACAGTCCGCACGCCTGGATATGGCACGTGCTGTCGCAAGGCGGGCCGAGCGGCGGTTTCGGAAAGCAGCGCTGAAGTACGGAGCAGACCCGAAGGCAATGCAGTATCTGAACCGTTTGTCTGATTACCTTTATGTAGCGGCGCGGTATGCCGACTACCTGTTTTCCGTCCCGGAGCCTGAGAGCCCGTGACAGGAGAACATACAACATAACATATGACATGCAATAATGTGAAAAGAGGCATCCCCGCCGCACAGTCGCAGCTCGGGATGCCTTTTCCATGCTTTCGGCTCCGAACCGAAAAGTCTGATTATTCCAGGACGCTGTAAAAATATTGGTTCAGCAGTTCCCAGGACTTCTTGCCTTCGTCCTTTAAAGTAGAAACCTCTTCGTCCATCCTGTTGATGCTCTGCTCAATATAGTCGATCAGCTTTTTATTTCTCGGGGCTTTTCCCAATTCTGAGGACGCCTTCTTCCTGCCCAGCAATTCTAATATGTAATCCTTCCACTGCGCGTCCAGCTTCTGCCTCACCAGCTCTTCAAAGAGCATGGGCGGCGTGCTGCCGTCCTCCAGCAGCCACTTTGCCAGGAGCATCTGCCTGAGCAGGTAAAAATACTTGACCTGCCAGATCTCATCGTCCCGAAAATACGTCCGAAAATCCAGGGAGGCCGTATGCAGATAATTCCGCGCGCACTTCTTCACGGAAAAATATTCCGGCAGAATCTTCTTAAGCTCCAGCCCTTCCGGCGTAGACCGGTAAATCGTCGGAGAAGCGAACCACTCATGCACCTCCGGCGTAGACCGATAGACCAGCCGAAGCACCCTGCGCAGGTCCCATCCTTCAATATCCAGAAGGTCGTCCTGCTGCGCATCGATCGAATCCCGGATCTCTTCCAACCGAAGATATTCTTTTTTATCTCTTATATATATGAAACGCACATCATAATCGCTGTTTGGAGAGGAAAATCCCCAGGCTCTGCTTCCGGCCTCTACAGCCCATATGATCCTGATCTGTTCCCGATGTTCTATCTCATTCAACTTTGCCCGAATTATCGCATCCACTTTCATTCCCTCGCATTTCATGTTCTGTCATTCTAGTATATAGCAGGCAATTTCCAAATGCAATGCTTACATTTTTAAATTTCTATAAATAAACCATATCGCTGTTTACATCTATGGTGTTCACAGCAGCGGCGTTTTCCTTTACTCTGCCAATGTCTCCGGCTCTGGATACTCTTCCCCGAAAGTCTCCACCGTCACTTTTTTCATTACCTGCGGCTCAAGCGGCCTGTCCTGGTAATCCGTCCCGGTCTCCGCAATTTTGTCGACCACGTCCATGCCTTCCGTGATCTTGCCGAACGCCGCGTACGCCCCGTCTAAGTGGGGTGACTTTTTGTGCATGATGAAGAACTGGGAACCGGCCGAATCGGGATGCATCGCACGCGCCATGGACAGGACTCCTGCATCATGCTCCAGATTGTTTTCAAAACCGTTCTGTGAAAACTCTCCCCGGATGCTGTAGCCCGGGCCGCCCATTCCCGTACCGTCCGGACATCCTCCCTGAATCATAAAGCCGCTGATCACACGGTGAAAAATCAATCCGTCATAGTAGCCTTTCTGCACCAGCGAAATAAAATTCCGCACCGTATTGGCCGCAATCTCCGGATAGAGCTCCGCCTTCATGATCTCTCCGTTTTTCATCTCAAATGTAACAACTGGGTTCGCCATAATCTTGCCCTCTTTTCCTTCTTTCTATAGTTTCCTCATTAAAATATCAGTACCTATTGTAACGAAAAAAATGCCTTACGTCAATTTCTGATTTGCAAAATCGTAATTGAGATCTGCGATTTTTGTCTTCACTGGTTGAAATGTACATTTCTTTTTCTTTTTTTTAGTTACTTATTACATTGTCTGTTTTCTGATTCTCCATTATACTAAATCCAGAAACAAACGAAAAACATTTTTTTCAAGGAGGCTATTTGAAATGGCAAGTTTATCATTAAAAGGGATTCAGAAAATTTATCCAAACGGATTTCATGCAGTACAGGACTTCAATCTTGAGATTGAAGATAAGGAATTTATCATCTTCGTAGGACCTTCAGGATGTGGAAAGTCTACCACACTTCGTATGGTTGCCGGTCTGGAAGATATCTCCGGCGGTACTCTGACGATCGACGGCAAGGTTATGAACGATGTTGAGCCGAAGGACCGTGATATCGCGATGGTATTCCAGAACTACGCTCTGTATCCGCATATGACAGTATATGACAACATGGCTTTCGGTCTGAAACTTCGTAAAGTACCGAAGGATGAGATTGACAAGAAGGTTCGTGAAGCTGCAAGAATCCTTGACCTGGATAAGCTGCTTGACCGTAAGCCGAAGGCTCTTTCCGGTGGTCAGAGACAGCGTGTTGCTATGGGACGTGCCATTGTACGTAATCCTAAGGTATTCCTGATGGATGAGCCTCTTTCCAACCTGGATGCAAAGCTGAGAGTTCAGATGCGTATCGAGATCTCCAAGATTCACGAGAGCCTGGGCGCTACCATCATCTACGTAACACATGACCAGACAGAGGCTATGACCCTTGGTACCAGAATCGTTGTTATGAAGGACGGTATCGTACAGCAGGTAGATACTCCGCAGAACCTTTACAATACACCTTGCAACCTGTTCGTAGCAGGCTTCATCGGATCACCGCAGATGAACTTCCTGGATGCAGTTGTCAACATTTCCGGCAACGATGTATCTCTGAAGGTGGGCGATTATGTATTGAAGGTACCGGAGAGCAAGAAGCAGGCTCTGATCAAGGGCAATTACAATGGAAAGACCGTTGTTCTTGGTATCCGTCCGGAGGACGTACATGATTCCGAAGAATTTATCGCTGCAAATCCTGACAGCGTTGTTGAGTCTACCGTTAAGGTTTACGAGCTGCTCGGTGCAGAAGTATATCTGTACTTCGATGTAGCAGGTACACAGATGACCGCACGCGTAAATTCACGTACACCGCTGAGAACCGGCGATAAGGCTGTATTTGCTCTGGAAATGGATCGGATTCATCTCTTTGACAAAGAAACAGAGTTGACTATTACAAACTAGTAGTTTAAAATAAGAATAGCAGCTTACGCTCCGGCGAGGCAAAATAAAAAAGGCTGTACGGTGTACAGCCTTTTTCATATTAGTTAAACACGGGTGATGACTATGGAATATACCACACAGCTAAACTCCGCCGTCAACGAACTGCAGAGGATTACCGGTATCAAGCTGGAAGTTGCGGCAGGGTCCGCACAGGAGGAGGAACGCGCCTTAAAGCAGATCCGCTGCCTGTGCAATGCCTACAAAGAAAAGTTTAATAAGAATCATTTTCTGAAAAGTCTCATGACCGGAAGCGTCTCTCCTTTTGAAGCAATGGAAGATGCGCTGCGCCTGCACATCGCTCCGGAAGAACGGCGTGTTCTCTTTCTTCTGGAAAAAAAAGGGCCGCTCAATGATACGGTAAAGGAGATCTTAAAAAACCTGTTTCCGTCCCAGACGAAGTCCTATCTGGTCCCCATGACTGAATGCGGTGTCGCCATACTCCGCCCTGTGAAAGCGGCGGAATCCGAGCAGGAGATCTCCCAGCTCGCCCACATGATCGTGGATACGCTCAACGCTGAAGCTCTGACCCAGGTATGGGTAGCCTACAGCGGCGTCATCGGCCACCTGACCGAGCTTGCCGGTGCCTGGCAGGAGACCAGCCTGGCTTTAAAGGTAGGAAAGCTCTTCTACTCCGAGCAGACTGTATTTCCTTATAACCGTCTGGGGATCGGAAGGCTGATCTACCGGCTTCCCATCCCGATCTGCGAGGGATTTCTCAAAGAACTCTTCGGAAACGATATTCCGGATTCTATGGATGAAGAAACCACTGCGACCATCAACCGTTTTCTTCAAAACAACCTGAATATCGCAGAGACCTCGCGTCAGCTCCATATGCACCGCAACACGCTGATCTACCGCTTGGATCAGGTAGAAAAGCGCACCGGTCTGGATCTTCGCAGATTTGAGGATGCCATGACCTTTAAGATCGCCTCCCTGGTGATGAATTATTTACAGACAGAAAGGAACTCCGAACATGAATGATGCTTTTTATGAACAACTCGTAACCCGAAAAACCAGGCCCCTGGATGTCCTCATCCGCATTCTGATCATACTTTTTATTGCGGCGGTGGCAGTCGTAGGGACTTTGTTCATTGGATTTCTTGCTTTTTTCATAGCAGTGCTTCTGGCAATGGGCGCATACTACTTCATATTCCCGCGTCTTAGTGTAGAATATGAGTATACGCTTCTGAATTACGACATCGACGTTGCCGCCATTTTCAGCAAAGAAAAGCGGAAAAATATTACCTCTTTCGATATCCGCCAGGCTGAAATCATCGCGCCGAAGGGCTCTCCCAGGCTGCATTCCTACAGCCCCGGCAAGATCCAGGACTTCTCCTCCGGCAACGCGGACGCGAAAGTCTATGCAATCATGATCCCGTTGGATCAGGGCGTCAACTGTATCTATCTGGAACCGGATCAGAAGATGCTGGATCATATGAAATCCTGGACTGGAATGAAGCTCTACGAAGACTGATCCTCCCCATTTGCGGCCCGGCTGTCCGTGAATGGAAGCGATGAACCCAAAATACCACATGGGGCGGCAGTATCCGTGATAGAACACATCACAGATGCTGCCGAACTTCAATTCCCCCCATAATCTGCCCGATGGGAGCCGAAATCGTCAGATCCGCTCTCACTGCGCGCCCTGTCTCGGATTTGTTGATGACCACCAGATATTTTCCCTGGAAATAATCGATAAATCCGGCTGCCGGATAAACCACCAGAGAGGTTCCGCCGATGATCAGCATGTCCGCATTGGAGATCGCGCGGATCGTTCCCTCAATGACCCGGGAGTCCAGTCCTTCCTCGTAAAGCACCACGTCCGGCTTGACCAGTCCGCCGCATTTTTCACACCTGGGAACTGTGGATGTCCCTTTTACATATGCGGCATCATAAAACGCATGGCAATCCATACAATAATTCCGCATGATGCTTCCGTGCAGTTCATACACCGCTTTGCTGCCTGCCGTCTGATGCAGGCCGTCGATGTTCTGCGTCACAACCGCGGAAAGCTTCCCCGCCTGTTCCAGTTCGGCCAGCTTTAAGTGCGCTGGATTCGGCTGTGCATCCAATATCATCATTTTTTCTTTGTAAAATTCAAAAAAGGCGTCTGTGTGCGCCATAAAAAAGCTGTGGCTCACCACCTGCTCGGGTGAATACCGATACGCCTGATGGTAGATCCCGTCAGCGCTCCTGAAATCGGGAATGCTGCTCTCTGTTGACACTCCTGCGCCGCCAAAAAATACAATCTTCGAACTCTCGTCGATCATCTTCTGCAGCTGTTCTGTTTCCTTCTCATACATGATTTGCCTCCTCACGCGTCTACCACATGCCCGCGCCCGATGTGCTTCTGGATGATCTCTTTCATACAGTTCCATACTGTCTCCGAGGTCTCCTCAATCTTTTCATTCCGCTTATAGATCTGGGACTTTTTCACCTGATGCTCCTGCCAGCTCAATCCGTCGGCCGCGTCATTCAGAAGAAGGGGCTGGAAATTATCAAGCAGATGCGCGTACTTGGCATCCGGAGTCTCATACGCTTCAAACTCCTCCCACAGTTCCCGGAAATAGGTTCCCTGATCCTCCGGAAGAATCCCAAAAATCCGGTCAGCCGCCGCCACCTCCCGGCCCCTCTTTGTCTGCGCTCCCACAGAGTCATAGGCATAAGTATCCCCTGCGTCGATCTCCACCAGGTCATGGATCAGCACCATGAGCATCACCTTGCCGACATCCACCGCTTCCTCCGCGTATTCCCGGAGCAGATATGCCATAAGCGCAATGTGCCATGAATGCTCAGCGTCATTTTCCCTGCGCCCGGTATCCGCAAGATACGTCTGTCGGAATATATTCTTCACCTTGTCAATCTCTACGATAAATCGGATCTGCTTTTCCAGCCTTTCCAAATTCCGTTCTTCTCCCATATTCATCCTCACTTTTCCGGTATAGAAAAAACAGGCATTTTTCAGCCTGTTCACTCTATCCTGTCTTTCACCGAACCGCTCGGCTGATTCCACCTGTTACAGTTCGATCTTACCGCTTGTATCGTCATTTACTACATAATATGCAGCTGATTCCTCCGGTTTCAGATATATCTTAACGTCCTTCATGTCACCGACCTTATTCTTAAGAACCTTTGTCCACACTTCCTTGACCTTCTGGAAAATCTCTTTTTCTGTATATTCTTTGCCGTCGAACTGCAGATACATCTGGGTCTTCACATCTGCTTTTGAAGAAGGCTTCTTTGCCGCAGGTTTCTTCTCCGCAGCTTTCTTTGCTGCAGACTTCTTCTCTGCCTTTGCAGGTGTATCTTCTACAAGGACTCCGGCTTTTGTCTCAATCGCTTTTGTGGTGTCTTTCTTTGTTGCAATCGCTTTCTGTACCGGCTTCGGTTCTTCTTTTTTCTTTTCCGCCGTCTTTTTCTCTGCTGTCTTCTTCTCCGCCGGCTTCTTTGCCGCCGTCTTCACCTCAGCCGCTTTTGGTTCCGTTTTTTCTTCGGTCACTTCCGTTGCTTTCACTTCCTTTGCGGCCGTACTTTCAGCCGCTGCTTTTGTTGAATTTTTTCTCGGTGCCATAATTGCTCCCTCCTAAAAACACTCAAGTATCAACTTCCTTCGTAAACAATTGTCACAAAGTCCGTCTGCCGTACTATCACGTTACTTTTTATATACTGAGTAGTAAACACTCTATGACGAAATTATTATACATCATTTTTAAGAAAAGGTCAAATCTTATGCTACAATTATCTGATAAGATTTAATAAAAATTTCATTTTTGGGCAGTTCAACCACCCCCGGCTTCCTGGAAATCTCTTCCGCAAACCCGATATTGTCGCATCTTCCCTGCCAGGGCTCCAAGCATACAAAGGGCGCATCCTTTACTGACCAGATCCCAAAGCTTGGAAATCCTTTGCAGCGCATACCCACATAAGGCGTACCGTCCTTTCTGCAGAGCCAGACCTCGCCGATCTGCCCCTCGTCAAAGATAAGCGCGTCCCGCAAAAACATCTCCTCCGTAACCGGGCACATCTCCTCTTCCAGCTCCAGCGGATACGTCCTGTCAGGCACCCCGGTGCCCGTCTCCGGGTCAACCAGAATATAGGTCAGCGTCTCTTTTCCAGGGAATTTCAGAAGATAGTCTTCCTTCTTTTCATCCTTTCCTGCAAACCGAAATGCCGGATGCCCGCCGATCGTAAAGTACATATTCCGATCCGAACAGTTCTTTACCTGCCATTCCACCGTCAGTTCTTTTCCCATGAGCACGTAGCGGATATACAGTTCAAACTCATAGGGATAAACTTTTTTGGTATCCTCCGAGGATGACAGGCAGAACAGCGCCTCCTCCCCTGAAGACGAAACGCAGGTAAATACACTGTCTCTTGCAAACCCGTGCTGTACCGTGGGAAACGTATTTCCCTCGATCAGCACCTGGCTGCTGAAGGTTTTTCCGACATTCGGGAACAGAACCGGAGAATGTCGCTTCCAATATGCGGGATCGCCTTCCCACAGGACATCCGTATTCTTCTGTCTGTCAAAAATCCTTACCACCTCTGCGCCAAGCTCTGCGATTTCCACGCAGAGAAATTGATTTTCCAGCTTCATCCCTCTCTCCTCCTTCTTCCGTTCCCTGATATCTCCTGTATCTGCTAAAAAGCCTGCTGCCCCGGATTGCCTATTTTTCTTTCCCTTCATCCGATGACTGCTCAACCTGTACGCTCTTATCCACCAGATACTCGGCTACCTTTCTCTGAAGGATCGCCTTTCTCAGAAGATCCTCGCCTATCCGCTCCTTAAACGCCTCCACGTCATCAGAACCTGCTTCTTCGGCATATTCCTTAATCAGCTCCTCATATTCCGACTCGGATGGCTCCAGCTTCTTCTCCTTCGCCAGGAGGCTGCATGCCAGGTTGGCCTTGACGATCGTCTCTGAAGATTCCTGGGTCTCCTTTTCAAAATCCTCCATGGACTTGTTCATATATGTACTCAGAAATTCTTCAAATTCCAGGCCATAGCCCTCTGCCAGCTTTTTGTAGGTCTCCTCGGTGGTCTTGTACTCCGCTTTTACCTGATCCTCCGGAAGCTTTTTCACCTCCGTCTCATCCAGCATGGCCATCAGGGCCGCGTTCTGAAGGGTTGATTTGATCTGCAGTTCGTTGTTTTCCTCCAGCCGCTTGCGGATCTCTTCCTTATATTCCTCCACGGTCTTGGATTCCTCGCTGTGCTCCTTTACCCATTCGTCCGTCAGCTCCGGCGTGATGATCTCATAGATCCCATTCAGCGTGATATTAAAATTGGCCGGCTTATCAGCCACTTCTTCATTCCGGTAGTCTGCCGGGAATTTTACGGAAATGTCAAAATTGTCCCCCGGCTTGTGGCCCACGATCTGCTCCTCAAAGCCCTGGTACTCTCCCTCGGCCGGCAAAAACTGCCCGGAGCCTAAGATCAGGGAAGAACCGACCGCGCTTCCGCCTTCAAATTCCTGACCGAAGATCGTACCCGTATAATCAATGTCAACGGTATCTCCGTCCTTGGCCGCCCGGTCCGTAATCTCCTTACGCTTCTGGGACGCCGCCAACTGGCTGCTGATCGAGCTCTCAACCGATGAATCCGATACTTCAGTATTGTCCAGCTTGGGAATCTCAAGCCTTTTATACTTGTTTATCGTGATGTATTCATCCGATAATGCCGAGCTGCAGCCTGCCAGAGATACTGCCAGCATACTGCTTACTATCACTGCAATCCATTTTTTCTTCATCTTTTCACCTCATAATTCTTTGCAAAAGCTTTTTCGGCAAATCCTTATCATCTGCCGACTACCGTTTCAGTATACCATATTCCAGGATTGAAAAAAAGTCATTTTTAGATTTAATTCAGGGATTCACTTCCAGCAGCCGGGACATGTTTTTTAAAGCAGGGGGGAGAGCAGCCGGCTGAACTGCTCCTTCATCCGAATGACAAACCCTCTCTGGTCATAGACTTTCCTGGTGACATGGGTGCATTTTGTCATATCGGTCTCAAAGATCCTCTCCAGACGCTGTACCGTGCGTTCGCTGTAGATCACCGCATTCACTTCGAAGTTCAGGCCGAAGCTGCGGATATCCATGTTGGCGGTTCCCACGCAGGCCACCATGCCGTCCACACTGAGCGTCTTGGCATGGAGGAAGCCGTTATTGTACACATAACATTTTGCGCCGGCCTGAACCAGTTCCCCCAGATAGGAGTAGGTGGCCCAATAGACAAAGGGATGGTCCGGCTTGCAGGGCACCATGATGCGCACATCCACCCCGGAGCGACTGGCGATCATCAGCGCGTCTAAGATGGAGTCGTCCGGGATCAGGTAGGGCGTCTGGATATAGACATGCTTTTTCGCACTGTGGATCAGTCTCAGGTAATTGTCGTGGATGGTCTTTGTCTGGGAGTCCGGCCCGCTGGAAATAATCTGCACCGGATCCCGCCCGTTTCTTGTATAAGTAGGGATTTCAAACAGGTTATCCTGGAGGAACAGATTTTCCTTCGCCGCATAATTCCAGTCCAGCACGAACCTTACGGCAAGGGACGTCACTGCCGCCCCTTCAATGCACAGATGGGTGTCCCGCCAGTAACCGAATTTTTTGTTTTTTCCCAGATATTCCCTTCCTACGTTGAAGCCCCCCACAAAGCCGATCCGACCGTCAATGACGACGATCTTCCGGTGATTCCGGTAATTCATCCGAAGCTGGAACTGGCCCAGCAGGGCCGGAAAAAATTCCGCCACCTGTATCCCCGCGCATTCCAGGCGGTTCCAGTCCCGGTTATGCATGGTGCGGCATCCCATACTGTCGAAGAGGATACGCACCTCCACGCCCTCCTTTGCCTTCTGGATCAGCAGCGGCTCGATCTTCTGCCACAGCTCGTCATTCCGGATGATATAATATTGAAGATGTATATAGCATTTCGCCTGCTTCATCTCGTCGATCAGCGCCCGGAATTTTTCTTTTCCGTCCGCGTAAATCCGCACGTCATTGTTGTCTGTCAGCACCGCCTGGCCGACCTCCAGATTGTACAGGATCAGGTTCTCAAACCTGCGCATCTCCGGATTCGCCAGACGCAGCCGCTTTCGGTAAATCCGCTCCTCCTGCCGCCGAACCGCATACTTCAATTCCCCTTCAATCTCCTTTGCCTTGAACATCCTGCTCTTGTGAAAATCCTGCCCGATCATCAGATACAGGACAAATCCCAGGATCGGGATAAAGTACAGGATCAGCAGCCAGGTCCACACGGTCTGGGGGGATCTGCGCTGAAAAAATATGATCACCAGAGACAGGAATATATTGATGATCACCAGATGATCCATAATAAAATGATACGCGACCGCAGTCCCGTTCCAGATCGTCTCCGCCATAAAAACCTCCATCCAGGAAAATACAAACATCGGAAAATTACAGTTAACGAAAGAATACTTCCAAATCTATTGTTTGTCAAGATTCTGTTACTATACCCAAAATCACATCTACCGCCCCATCATACGCAGTTTTAAAAAATTGCATAAAAAACGCGGCAGTTCGTCCAATGTCTGCTTGCACTTCGCCGAAAACAATGTTACAATAGATTACGGAAAAAGAGTAAACAGGAGGATTTGCCGTGAGTACAGTAACGATTGTATTGCTGGTAATCTTGGTCATTTTGATTGCCGCGTTTATCGCACTTTATTTTTTTGGAAGGAAAATGGAAAAAAAGCAGGCTGCGCAGAAGGAACAGATGGAAGCCATCGCGCAGACGGTTACGATGATGGTGATTGACAAAAAGAAAATGAAGCTGAAAGATGCCGGTTTCCCTGCCGTAGTCGTGGAAAATACCCCGAAGTATCTCCGGCGTTCCAAGGTTCCGGTGGTGAAGGCCAAGATCGGCCCGCAGATCATGTCACTGATGTGCGACGCCCAGGTCTATCCTCTGATCCCGGTAGGCGGCAAGCCCATTAAGGCGGTTCTCAGCGGGATCTACATAACCAGCGTAAAGGGCATCCGCGGTTCACTCGAGAAGCCGGAGCCAAAGAAAAAATTTCTGGATCGTTTTAAAAAAGAAAAGAAATGACCCCATACCGGGTCTTCCATACAAAAAAGCTGCCGCTGGCAGCTTTTTTGTATACCAACGTAAAAGGATACGGCGCGCCGTTCGAAAAGGCGCGCCGTGTTCTTTTGCATTTTTTACATTTCCAGAGAAAAATCTCCTCCGGTTCTGGAGACAATATTCATCTTGATGGTGCAGTCTGCCATCGGCTCATGGTTGACGTCCAGCTCATAGTCCAGCGAGACGTCTATATTTTTGTCTGTCACCTTCACTTCCATGCTCTTGGTATTTACACCCACAAGCATCTGACCATACGGAGTCTGGTAATAAGTAAGATTCTTCCTGTTTTTTTCAAAAACCATATGTGAGTTTGAGATTCCCCGTTTGATGATCTCCAGGCTGTCGTTTCCCGAGATCTTGATCTGATTCTTTGTCACTCCGGGCGTGCCTTCCATCAACTCGTCATAAATGACATAGTGCTTTCCGTTTTTGCAGTAATAGCTTGCCGGAGTCACCACCTCGATCGGTTCATTCTCCTCGTCCGGCAGGTCTGATATTGCATCCTGATGCAGACCTGAGATACTGACCAGTACATCTTTCGTCATATTCCATCCCCCATATTTTGACCAATATGTAAAATAAATTGATTACCTGCTTACCGCTTTTCAATAGCTCTCTATATTCACCACATTTGTCTCCGGTACGTGAAAGGGCATCACCGTATTGGCAAACTGGCGGAATTTCTCAGCCGTATCGCTGACATAAAACTCATATCGGCTTCCCGATGCCTCCCTGCCATCGCTGCTCATTTCCCGCTCTTCCAGAAGGGTCTTGAGATCAAGGGCGGTCTCGTAAGCCGGATTGACAATCTGAATGTCCTCGCCCATATAAGCACGGATTCTGGAACGCAGCAGCGGATAGTGGGTACAGCCCAGGATCATAGCGTCAATGTCCGTAGCCCGCAGGGATTCCAGATAATATTCGATGATCTCCTGCGTCACCGCGTGCTCCTTGAACCCTTCCTCCACCAGCGGCACAAACAGCGGACAGGCTTTCTCAAGAACCTGTATCCGGGGATTCAGCTCTCGGATGATCTTCGTATACATCCCGCTCCGAACCGTGGCATCGGTTCCCACAACGCCGATCTTCTGATTCCTAGTGGCCTTCACCGCGGCCCTGGCGCCTGGAACCACCACCCCAAGGATGGGGACGTCAAATTCATCCCGCACGGCGTCAAGAGCAAGAGCGCTGGCCGTATTGCAGGCAATGACGATGGCCTTCACCTGCTTGGTCTTCAGAAAACGGATGATCTGCTCCGAAAAACGGATCACTGTCTTTTGGGACTTGCTGCCGTAAGGAACCCGGGCAGTGTCTCCAAAATATACAATATTCTCATCCGGAAGCTGCCGTATGATCTCACGCACTACGGTCAGCCCGCCTACTCCTGAATCAAACACACCGACCGGTGCCCCTTTTTTACACTCCATACTCACTTCTTTTCCCCTGGATCTTTCTTTTTTCATGCGGACGCATGATGTCTGTTACAGCGCCAGCACCTTGGAGATCTCATACTGATGGTTCGAGATCTTCTTCTTCATACTCAGTGCCTCGTTGATATCATAATCCACAAATTCGCCTTCTTTATAACCTACCACACGGTTATACTTGCCTGCTATGAGCATCTCCACCGCCATGGCTCCCATGGTAGACGCATAGACTCTGTCCTTACAGGTGGGGCTTCCGCCGCGCTGCATGTGTCCCAGGATCGTCGCCCTTGTCTCGATTCCGGTAGCCTCTTCAATCCTCTTTGCCAGATTGATGGTATCGCCGACGCCTTCCGCATTGATGATGATGTAGTTCTTCTTACCGCGTCTCTTGTTCGCCATAATATCCTGGATCAGAGCCGCTTCGTCAAAGTTTTCCTTTTCCTCCGGCAGCAGGATTCTCTCCGCGCCGTTTGCAATCCCGCACCAGAGCGCCAGATAGCCCGCATCACGTCCCATAACCTCAATGATGCTGCACCGCTCATGAGAGGTCGAAGTATCACGCACCTTGTCGATCGCTTCCATTGCGGTATTTACAGCAGTATCAAACCCGATGGTGTATTCCGTACATGCGATATCCAGATCAATGGTTCCCGGAAGACCGATGGTCTTTACACCATAATTGGCAAGCTGCTGAGCACCGGCAAAAGAACCGTCTCCGCCGATAACAACCAGTGCGTCAATACCGTATTTTTTACAGATTGCCGCCGCCTTCTGCTGCCCTTCTGTAGTACGCATGGATTTGCAGCGCGCAGTCTGGAGGATCGTTCCGCCCCGCTGGATCGTATCTGACACGTCACGGGCAGACAGATCAATGATCTCTTCCTTGAGAAGACCGTGATATCCTTTACGTATCCCACGTACCTTTAATCCGTGTGACAAAGCTGTCCTTACCACCGCACGGATGGCAGCGTTCATTCCCGGAGCATCGCCTCCGCTGGTCAGTACGCCGACCGTACGGATGCTGTCTTCCATTTCATCCAATACTTGTTTGTTTTCCAATTCTCCCATGCTTCCTTCCTCCTCAGGTAATTAATAGTAAGTAACCTGCGGAACATCTGCCGCCGCAGTTCTTCCGCATATGATGGAACCAGAACTTACCAGGCACATCTGCTCCCGGCTGCCTCCGCGCCTGAAACAAGGAACCAGGAATCAGGAATTACATTGCCTGATCTTTCACATTCTTCGTGATTTATTCTAAACCATTTACAGGCGGTTTTCAAGAGTCTTTTCGACTACTTTTACCCGCTTTTCTCCGTATTGGTTCATCAATCTGCTTAATACCTGCGGGCTGATCTGGATATTCCGGTTTCTGGGCAGTTTTTTGATCGCCCGCTCGGCCTGGCAGTAGATCACCACCTCGTCCTCCCCCTCGGAATCTTTCAGGTGTTCGAACAAATCCTGCTCATGTTCCTGGTAGGATACCTTATCCGGAAACTGTATCCACAATTCCTTTTTTTTCTGCTCAAAGGGGATGACTTTCTCACAGATCAGCTTGCTGGGCCTCTCATCCTCCTCGGAAACCCGCCCCCGGATAAATACCTTCTGGTCCACCTCGAGAAGCGTCCGGTTCTTTTCGTAATCCCGCGGAAATACGACCACCTCCACGGTTCCCAGCAAGTCCTCCACGGTGACAAAGGCCATCATCTGGTTTGTCCTCGTATGCTTCACCGTCTTGTCCGTGATCAGGCCGCCTACGGTCTCCCTTGCCCCGTCCCGGACTTTGGAACGCCCGGATTCCTCATCGGGCTGAAAATCCGGCGTCACGGCGGAAATATTGTTTCTCCACGTCTCCTCGTATGCATCCAGGGGATGGCCGCTGATGTAGATGCCCAGCACTTCTTTTTCAAAGGCAAGCTGATTCTCCCTGGAGTACTCCCCTACATCCGGCAGGCGGATTTCGAACTGGCTTTTCTCCTCCTCTTCCACCAGGTCAAACAGCGTCATCTGCCCGGTCATCGCGTACTTCTTCTCCTGGTTCACATGATCTAAGATCTGCAGGTAAATGCTCATGAACTGCTTCCGGGTTCCTCCCAGACAGTCCAGCGCGCCGGCCTTGATCAGGTTCTCAATAACCTTTTTGTTCAGCACTTCCTTAATGGACATCCGGGTGATAAAATCTTCCAGATTTTTAAAATTGCCAAATTCCTCCCGATCCGCGACGATGGACTGGATCACCTGCTTCCCGATGCTTTTTATGGCCGCAAGCCCATAGCGGATCTGCCCGGAGTCCACGGAAAAATCCGCATACCCACGGTTGATGTCCGGCGGAAGGATCTGGATGTCCATGCCCCGGCACGCGTACACATACTCCGCCACCTTGGAAGGATTTTCAATCACGGAGGTCATCAGCGCCGCCATAAATTCCACCGGATAATAATATTTTAAATATGCGGTCTGGTAGGCCACCACCGCATAGGCCGCGGCGTGAGACTTGTTGAATGCGTATTTTGCGAAATCAATCATCTCATCGTAAATTTTATTCGCGGTCTTTTCATCAATCCCGTTCTTCACGCAGCCCGGCACCTGGGTCTCTTCGTCGCCGTAGACAAAAATCTGCCGTTCCCTGCGCATCACATCCCCTTTTTTCTTGGACATGGCGCGCCGCAGCAGGTCGCTCCGGCCCATGGTATATCCTGCCAGATCCCGCACGATCTGCATGACCTGCTCCTGGTACACGATACAGCCATAGGTGGGGGCCAGAATCGGCTCAAGCTGAGGGCAGTCGTAGACCACCGAGCCAGCCCCGTTCTTTCCTTTGATATACTGAGGGATAAAATCCATGGGGCCCGGACGGTACAGGGCGATCCCGGCGATGATATCTTCCAGGCTGTGGGGTTTCAGTTCCTTCATGAAGCCTTTCATCCCCGGGCTTTCTATCTGAAAGATCCCGTCCGTCTTTCCGGTTCCCACATAATCCAGCACGGCCTTATCGTCATAGTCGATGGTATTCATATCCAGCTCCGGAGCCTTCCGCCGGACCATATGCACCGCATTCTGGATCACCGTCAGAGTCCTCAGCCCCAGGAAATCCATTTTCAGCAGTCCCAGCTCTTCCAGCGTGGTCATGGTAAACTGGGTGGTGATGGAACCGTCCTGAGCCCGGGACAGGGGCACATATTCATCCGCCGGCTCCTGGCTGATGACCACCCCGGCCGCATGCATGGAACTGTGCCTGGGCAGCCCTTCCAGACGTTTTGACATGTCGATGACATTTTTCACCTGCTCGTCCGTCTCATAGGCTTTGCGGAGCTCCGGGTTCATCTCCAGCGCTTTTGCAATGGTAATATTGAGTTCTTTCGGAATCATCTTCGCAATGGAATCCACAAACGCATAGGGCAGATCCATGACCCGGCCCACGTCCCGGATCACTCCCCGGGCCGCCAGGGTTCCGAAGGTGACGATCTGCACCACCCGGTCCTTGCCGTACTTGCGGACCACATAGTCAATGACCTCCTGCCTTCGTTCAAAGCAGAAATCCACGTCGATATCGGGCATGGACACACGCTCCGGATTGAGGAAACGCTCAAACAGGAGCTGATACCGCAGGGGGTCGATATCCGTGATCCCCAGACAGTAGGACACGATGCTCCCCGCTGCAGAACCCCTTCCCGGCCCTACCGCGATCCCGTGGTCCCTGGCATACTTGATAAAATCCCATACGATCAGGAAATAGTCCACATACCCCATATTTCGGATCGTATCCAGCTCGTATCTGAGCCGTTCCCGGTTCTCTTCGGCCTGTCCATTGTAACGCTGTTCCAGACCTTCATAACACAGTTTGTTGAGATATTCCCAGGAGGTCATTCCATCCGGCACGTCGTACCTGGGCAGCTTTGTCACCCCGAACTCGATCTCCACACGGCAGCGGTCGGCGATTCGCTGTGTGTTCTCCAGGGCCTGCCGCGCATAGGGAAACAGGGATGCCATCTCCTCCGGTGATTTTACATAGTACTGTCCGCCTTCATAGCGCATCCGGTTCTCATCCGACAGCTTTTTCCCTGTCTGGATGCAGAGCAGGATGTCATGGGGCTTCTCATCCTCCGCATAGGTATAATGCACGTCATTGGTGGCCGCCAGTTCGATCCCCAGCTCCTCCGACATCTGCAGCAGCCGCTGGTTCACAAGTTTTTGTTCCGGGATGCCGTGATCCTGCAGTTCGAGAAAATAATTTCCTCTGCCGAAGATCTCCTGATACTCCAGCGCTTTTTCCTTTGCCTCTTCGTACATCCCCCTGGCCAGATACCGCTGCACCTCCCCGGCAAGGCAGGCGCTAAGCGCGATGATCCCCTGGTGGTGCTCCCGCAGAAGTTCTTTGTCCACACGGGGCTTATAATAATATCCGTCCACAAAACCTTTGGAGACGATCTTCATCAGATTGGCATAACCGGTATTGTTCTCCGCCAGCAGAACCAGATGGTAATAACGGTCGTCCCCGCCTGTGATCTCCCGGTCGAATCTGGAGCCGGGCGCCACATAGACCTCGCATCCGAGAATGGGATTGATCCCGGCCTTTTTCGCCTCCCGGTAAAAGTCGATCACCCCGTACATAACCCCGTGGTCTGTGATTGCCGCGCTGTCCATGCCCAGTTCCTTTACCCTTGCCACATATTCCGATATTTTATTTGATCCGTCCAGGAGACTGTACTCCGTATGGACATGTAAATGTACGAAACCCATGCTCCACCTCCCGCCTGCAGCCGCTTTTGTATGATCCTTAAAACAGCCGCATATGAACGCACTGCCGCCGGCAGCCCCTCCGTATGTTATAATATGAAAAAACAGGGTGGTTCCCGAAAGAACCACCCAGCCTGCTCCGTATTAGTTGCTGCCGTTCATCATGAAGCTGATCAGCCTGTCTGTATCTTCCTTTTCATAAGCAAGGATCTCCAGCTCCGGAATCTCACCGTTGGAGAAAATATTTGCCATGGATACATACTGGGAAAGCTTGGACTTCAGATTCAGACGGTCTCCCTCGCCTGTTACCAGTTCCACCTTGCCCCTGCACTGATCTACCACCTTAAAAAATCCTTCTATGTCTGTAATATTCTGTACCTTCATAGTTTGTTACCTCCTCAAAAATTTTAAAAACCTGTTTCAATCTTTTTCTGAGTTACGCTACCATTATACATGATTTCCAAAAGAATGCAATCTTTTTTTGTATTTGCCCTAAAACAAGAGTTATGCTATACTAATAGCAGCGAAAAACGGCATATGTATTTGTGCCTGATTTCAGAAAAATATTGCCGGGAGCGATTTTCTGCGGCGTCTTCCGGACATAAAAAGAATGATACAAGGAGGACATTTTGATGAGATTAGTGACACGTTCTGATTTTGACGGCCTGGCATGCGGAGCTTTGCTTCTGGAGGCAGGCATCATCGACAACTGGAAGTTTGCACATCCCAAGGATATCCAGGATGGACTGATGGAGATTGACGAGAATGACTGCCTGGCAAACGTACCGTTTGTAGAAGGCTGCGGACTCTGGTTTGACCATCATTCCAGCGAACACGAACGTCTGGAGCTGGAAGGCAAATACAAAGGGGAGAGCCGTATCTGTCCCTCCTGCGCAAGGATCATCTATGAATACTACGGCGGCAAAGAGCGTTTCCCGCAGTTCGACGATCTGATGGAAGCGGTTGACAAGGTGGACTCCGGCAACCTGACCATCGATGAAATCATGAACCCCTCCGGATGGATTCTGGTTGGTTTTCTGATGGACCCGAGAACCGGCCTGGGACGCTGGAGACAGTTTTCCATTTCCAATTACCAGTTGATGGAAAAGCTGATGGAAGCCTGCCGCACCATGAGCACCGATGAGATCCTGGCATTGCCTGACGTCCAGGAACGGATTGAGGTCTATCACGAGCAGACCGAGAAGTTTAAACAGATGGTATCCGAGCATACAAAGGTTGACGGCAATCTGATCGTTACCGATCTGAGGCATGTGGACCCCATCTACACCGGCAACCGCTTTATGATCTACAGCATGTATCCTGAGCAGAATATCTCCGCCTGGATCGTCAGCGGACGGGGCGGGCAGGGCTGTTCCGCCGCAGTG
This sequence comes from Schaedlerella arabinosiphila, assembly GCF_003885045.1. Classification (GTDB taxonomy): domain Bacteria; phylum Bacillota; class Clostridia; order Lachnospirales; family Lachnospiraceae; genus Schaedlerella; species Schaedlerella arabinosiphila. The sequence continues at coordinate 3,599,589 of NZ_RHJS01000002.1, forward strand.
GGCTACAGCATCCTGAACAAGACGTCCGATGTGAACGTAGGAAGCCTGATGCTGAAATATAACGGCGGCGGACATAAGAAGGTAGGCACCTGCCAGTTCAGCAATGAAACAATGGATACAGAGCTGCCGAAGATGCTCGAAGAACTGAGCGCTCTGGCAAATAAGTAAGCATCCCTCTATACATACGAAAAGCTGCCTGCGGCAGCTTTTCTTTTTCTGATTTTGCAGACGGCAGAAACTTAAACTTCATCCTGCCGCTCCGGGTTTTCGTCTAATTCCTGACAAAAAAACAGCAGCAGCTTTTATACCAGAGACTGATTCAGATACGCCTCCTGTTCCGGTGTCAGGGTGTCGATCTCTTTTCCAAGGAAACGAAGCTTTCTCACCGCCACATCCTGGTCGATCTCCACGGGTACATCCACCAGCATCTCTGTCATTTCTTTTCCGTGCTCTACCAGATACTTCGCGGAAAGCGCCTGGATGGCAAAGCTCATATCCATGATCTCCGCCGGATGTCCGTCCCCTGCGGCCAGGTTCACAAGACGGCCTTCCGCCAGAACGAAGATCCACCGTCCGTTCGACAGCTTGTAGCCCTGGATGTTTTTCCGCATTTCCTTCGATTCCGCTGCCATGGCGCGCAGGCCGGCCATATTGATCTCGCAGTCAAAATGTCCCGCGTTGCAGAGGATCGCGCCCTCTTTCATTTCCACAAAGTCCTCTTCATCAATGACCTTATCGCAGCCGGTCACTGTCACGAAAAAGTCGCCCAGCTTTGCAGCCTCTTTCATCGGCATCACGTCAAATCCGTCCATCACCGCTTCAATGCCCTTCACCGGATCGATCTCTGTCACGATAACCCTTGCGCCCAGGCCCTTTGCCCGCATGGCAACACCTTTTCCGCACCATCCATAACCGGCTACCACCACGATCTTGCCTGCCACGATGAGATTCGTGGTACGCATAATCCCGTCCCACACAGACTGCCCCGTGCCGTACCGGTTATCGAAGAAATGCTTGCACTGCGCGTTATTGACCCGGATCATGGGGAATTTCAGATCGCCGGCTTTGTTCATCGCCTCCAGGCGGATGATGCCCGTTGTGGTCTCCTCACAGCCTCCCAGGATGGCCGGGATCAGCTCCTGCATCTCTGTATGGACCATGTGCACCAGATCGCCGCCGTCGTCAATGATGATATTGGGTCCCGCGGAAAGCACCGCGCGGATGTGGGAATTGTACTCCTCCTCCGTCGCCCCGTACCATGCATGGACCTCCAGCCCCGCCTTCACCAGCGCGGCCGCCACATCATCCTGAGTGGAAAGGGGATTGGAACCCGTTACATACATCTCGGCCCCGCCTGCTGCCAGCACCTTGCACAGATAAGCCGTCTTTGCCTCCAGATGTACGGAAAGGGTGATCTTCTTCCCTGTAAATGGTTTCGTCCGGCTGAACTCTTCTTCCAGCATGCGCAGCAGGTCACAGTTTCTCTTCACCCATTCGATTTTCTGTTCGCCTGACTCCGCCAGGCCGATGTCTCTGATTTCGCTACTCATTTTCTTCTCTCCTTCCGCCGCACATGCGGCACTTGTGATATCCAGCCGAATTTTTATTAACGTGATGGTCGTCTGTCCTATCATCACTCTATGCTGCCATTCTCACCTGCAGTATCCAACAGCAGCAAAATCCGGCCCATGGGAAACCGCCTTACGGCAAGAGGCCGGATTCCAGTCCCGTTACGGGACCGGACTGTAACTTCATCATTATATTATCCCACAAGCGCGCGTTTGTCAATCTGCAGGATTTCCTACTTTACGGATGTCTCCGCAGCAGACGAGTGCATTTTATGTTACTGTTCACACCCTACGGGTGCTCCAGTAACAGTATCCAGCCCATTTTATTTCTTCTCCGCCCACATACTTACGATATGATAGTATCCTCTTGAGGTGATCCGGTATACCATCATGTAGAATACCGCGAATACCAGATAACAGCAGACCGTAACGATCAGCAGCAGCTTCAGATTGGTCAGGCTGAACAGGAGCAGCAGCTTATGGACCATCGGAAATGCAAAGGCCAGATGGATTCCCGCCATGATCAGGGGAAGGAAGAACACCGTCAGTACCTGAGAATTGACGCTCCGCCTGATATCCGTTTCCGTCATGCCTACCTTCTGCATGATCTCAAACCGGGCCTGATCCTCGTAACCTTCCGAGATCTGCTTATAATAAATGATCAGCACTGCTGCAAAGACAAACACCACGCCCAGCAGGATTCCCAGGAAGAACAGGCTTCCATACAGGCCGTAGAACGTCGCCCGCTCTTTTGCCGCGCACCGGCTGTATGCCAGAAAAGGAGACGTTTCTTCCGTGCCGTCTAACGCATCCTGGTCTGCCTTCATCCGCATCATTTCGTGCTCCAGCGCTGCCTGAGCCCTGTCCAGAATCCGCATCTGCATCTCGTCCCCGCAGTCCAGGTCAAATCCATAATTCCAGCGGAATCCCATGACCGGATTTCCCCATTCATTCACAAGCCCTTCCAGCGGGCGCGCCGCTTCCGCCAGATCCGGGACGAAGATAAACATGGTCGGGATGATCTGCTCCGCATCCACACCGTTTTGTACAAACTCCGGAACCACCTTTTTAATCCGCATCGCCTCTCCGTCATTGACCGTAATGGTATCCTTCTCATAATCACGTTTCGTCGTATAGATGAGGACCTCTCCCGGCGCCAGCGCTTCCTTCTGATCCATCATACGGTTATAATCCTCCAGCGGCACGAGAAAGATCTGCCACGCATCGGCATAGTCGCTCATTTGAAACGCAGAGGCATTTTCATCATGGGTACGAAACTGACCTTCCGCCATGATACATGAAAAATCCACGAGCGGATAATCCAGCACATTCTCTGTGATCAGAGTCCCGTCCCCTTCTGCCGAAACAGCCTGCCCGGCAGCTTCCCGAACACGGTCCATCACCCCGGATTCCATGGCTTCCATACTTCGGAAGCTTGCGTCGATCATGATATTTCTCGGATAACGGTTTCGCAGACTGTCCTCGGTTCCCGCATACAGGCACACGGTTCCCGAGAGCATCACCAGCACCATGGTACACAGGATACAAATGGATGCCAGACCTGCGCCGTTTCTCTTCATGCGGTATATCATGGAGGAAATGGACACAAAATGTCTGGTCTTATAGTAGTAGCTTTTGTTCTTCTGTAAGATTCTGCAGATTGTCACAGAGCCTGCGATAAACAATAAATAAGTCGCAACGATGACCATGATGACTGCCACGAAAAACCAGAGCAGCGCCTCAATCGGATTCTCAATGGAAACCGCCAGATAATAGGCCGCCGCCAGGATCACCAGGCCGGTCAGCGCCAGAAGCCAGTTTGCCTTAGGCGGTTTTTCCCCCGCATTCTCACTGTGCAGCAGCTCCATCGCGCTCTCTCCCCGGATCTGCCATAAGGTCTGGAGCAGGATCACCAGAAAAATGATGGAGAACCACTTTAACGTTTCCAGGATTGCCTCAGCCCCCAGCGAAAAGGAAAATTTTGCTTCCCCCATCAGCAGATTGACCATCCCCAGCTCCGCGAACTTGGAAAATGTGATCCCGGCCAGCAGGCCGCCGCCCATAGAGATCACGGCACTCATCACGCTTTCGCTCACCAATATCTTGGCCAGGTTCCATTTCCCCATACCCAAGATATTGTAAAGGCCAAATTCTTTTTTCCTCCTGCGGTTCAGGAAGGAATTGGTATAGAACAAAAACAGCAGTGAAAACGCAGCGATCACATACATCCCGAATCCCAGCATGGACTGCATGACCTCCCCGCCCGGAACAGACTGCAGCGCACTGCTGGTATTTAAAAACGCCACAATATAGTACATCATGACCATACCCATGGATGCCAGGATATAGGGAATATACAGGCGGCTGTTTTTCCGGATTCCCATCCAGGCCAGTTTTGGATAAAACATACTTTTCATCGACCCTCACCTCCCTGAAACTTTTTTGACGCCAGCGCGGTCAGCGTGTCAGAAATCTTCTGATAGAGCTGTTCATCTGTGCTGTTGCCCCGGTAGATCTGGTGGAATACCTCTCCGTCCTTGATAAACATTACCCTCCCGGCATGGCTTGCCGCTTTGACGGAATGGGTCACCATCAGGATCGTCTGCCCGTTTTGGTTGATCTCGCCGAACAGCCGGAGCAATTCCTCCGTGGCATTGGAATCCAGCGCCCCGGTAGGCTCATCCGCCAGTATCAGCCTTGGGTTTGTGATCAATGCCCTGGCCACGGCCGCCCGCTGCTTCTGTCCGCCCGACACCTCGTAGGGATATTTTTTCAGAATCTCCGTGATTCCGAGCTGCACTGCAATCGGCGCAAGCCTCTGGCTCATTTCCGCATAATGCTTTCCCGCCAAAACCAGTGGAAGATAAATATTGTCCTCCAGTGAAAAGGTATCCAGCAGATTGAAATCCTGGAATACGAACCCCAGATTGTCCCTGCGGAATGCCGCGACTGCAGATTCCTTGATCCTGGAAAAATCCCATCCGTCCAGCTTTACCATGCCGCCTGTCGGCTTATCCAGGGCTGCAAGGATGTTCAGAAGGGTCGTCTTTCCGGAACCGCTCTCTCCCATGATAGCTACATACTCGCCTTCCTCCACGCTGAAAGATACCTTCTTTAGCGCTTCCACCTTATTCCCGCCAAAACGGGTCGAATACACTTTTTTCAATCCATTGACTTCCAATATGCTCATCACAATTCCTCCAATATGTTTTTATCCTGTCCCAGAGGGAGGGGATTTTTGTTTTTCTCTTTGCTTCTCCATCATCATATCAAAAAAGAGAAATGTACTGCCATCGAATTGACTTACATTTCTCTTTGTGAATCTTACAGTTTTGTAAGGCGGCTGCATCCAGTATCCGCCCCTGTACCAGTTCCTTCATAATAAATAGCGGACACATCCCCCGCGCCTCTGCCGAGATCACCGGGAGCGTGGCCCTTTGAACCGGATTCGAATGACGGTTCCGTTTTCCAGAGAAGAATTGGCTGTGATCACATGCCCCAGATTATCGCAGATCCTGCGGCACAGGTACAGACCGATCCCGCTTGCCTTTTTATCACTTCTTCCGTTATATCCGGTATATCCTTTTTCAAAAATGCGTGGAATGTCCTCGGGTGCGATTCCGATCCCGGTATCCCGGATGCACAGAATTGCATCCCCTGCCTCTTTTGCCATGGCGTCCGATTCCATCTCGATCGTGATCCTGCCGGATTCCGTGTATTTCAGACTATTGGAGATGACCTGCTCCAGGACGAACTGAAGCCATTTTTCATCCGCCACTGCTCTGGTATGTAATGGGCGGTAATCCAATTGCAGTTTTTTCCTTATAAACTGTCCGGCAAACTTTTTCACTGTCTGCTTGACAATCTCGTCCAGATCATATTCCCGGATCACATAATCGGTAAAATCCGAATCCAGACGGAGATATCCCATCACCATCTCTACATACCGTTCGATCCGCGCCAGGTCTTCGAGTATCCTCCGGGCAAACTCCGAATCCTGGTTCTGCAGATTCAGGCGCATGGATGCAATGGGCGTTTTGATCTGATGCGCCCACACGGTATAATAATCAATCATATCGGAGTAACGGAGGTTCATCTGTGTCTCCAGCTGCTTCTGTTCCTCGCACAGCCGGCTGATAATCTGCTGATAGTCCCGGTCTTCCACTGTGATCGGTTCCGGAAATGATTCCTGCAGCGCAGATGGAAGCCTGCCAAGCTCTTCCAGCCGCCGGTGCCGCAGCCATTCCCGGCGTATGCCGGATATAAGGAAAAGCAGTCCCAAAACCGTGCACACAAACGCAGGATACAAAACCGCTCCTGCCGGAAGGCGGTACAATAAAAATGCACATAAAAATACGAGGCAGAACAGGAAAAATACAAATATTCCCTTTCGCCGCTGTCTGAAATATCCGATGATAAAATGCATATAGCTCCTTTTCCTTTCGGCACTACACGAAGACCGTTCCTATGTCACCGTAATGATATATCCCACACCTACTTTGGTGGTAATAAATCCTTCCAGCCCGGCGGCATCTAGCTTCTTCCGCAGCCGGTTCACATTGACGGTCAATGTATTCTCATCCACAAAGCTGTCTGTCTCCCAGAGCCGCTCCATCAGCCGCTCCCTGCTGACGACTTTCCCCTTGCTCTCCATCAGCGCCAGCAGTATGCGGTACTCATTTTTCGAAAGATTGATCCTCTCCCCCTGGTAGACCAGCGTATTGTCTCCCATATTCAGAAGCGCGCCCCGGTGCTCCATCACAGGCACCGTCCCCGCAAAGTCATACGTCCGGCGCAGCAGCGCCTGTATCTTGGCGATCAGTACGCTGCCGTCAAAAGGCTTCACAATAAAATCGTCGGCCCCCATGTTCATTGCCATCACAATGTTCATACTGTCCGACGCCGATGAGATAAACATAACCGGCACGCTGGACAGTTTACGGATCTCGCCGCACCAGTGGTATCCATTAAAAAAAGGCAGTCCGATATCCATCAGAACCAGATGGGGGGCATACTCTGCAAATTCTGCCATGACATTTCGAAAGTCCCTGACGCATTCTGCTTCCAGTCCCCACAGCTTGGCCTGCTCTCTGACTGCCTGTGCAATTCCTTCATCATCTTCCACGATCATTATCCGGTACACATTGCTCCGCCTTTCCGATTTTTTCTTAATGGTAATGATATCGGAAATGAGGGAAAAAGTCAACGCTGCCGGATGGTTTTCTCTATCCGCCGGCTTTACTTTACCGGCGGGGTGTTTTTATAAAAACTGCCGTATTTCCTCCACCAGCTTTTCTTCCAGCCTGATCAGACGTTTTGCGATGTCCTTGGATTTTTCATCCGCTGCCTCGTATTGGTTGAGAAAGCGGTTCAAAGTTTTGATCCCCATATTGCAGCCGTCGGTCATCAGATCCGCAACCGTCTTGTCGGATTCATCCAGGGCAAGCTTGGCATTGGTCTTGATCCAGGACATGCCCTTTGCCATCGCGTTGGGTTCCTTTCCGTCGTCATGGTATCGGGCCAGAAGTATCTGGATCTCCTCTTTGAGTGTTTCATGCTTTGCCTTGCATTCTTCCAGATATTTTTTCAGATCCACGCTCTTTACGGACTGCAGCGTATCCTCAATGGAGGACACCCCCATCTTGATTCCTGCGTCACATTCTCTCAGCAGTCTCACCGTATCCTGTTCTATCATAAAAAATCCAGCCTCCTTCTATACATTCCATGTATCTGTCCGCAGCAGCGCACATGGCTGCTGTTCTGAACTCTTACATGAAAGTATGCCCGGTTCGGCTGGTTTTCATTACATTCTTATTATACAAATTTGTCGATTGCCTCATTCAGCTTGATGATCGCGTCCTGATCGTTCTCTTCCACCGCTTCCACGATGCAGTGATTCATATGGTTCTTCAAAACCACTTTTCCCGTGTTGTTGATGGCGGAACGGACCGCCGCCAACTGGATCAGAACCTCGCTGCAGTCCGCATCCCGCTCGACCATGCGCTTGACTGCTTCCAGATGGCCGATCGCCTTGGACAGCCGGTTCACCACCGCTTTCTTTTCCGCCGCACTGTGGACGTGTCGGTGTCCCGTCCCATGGCTGTGCGCAATACCGTTTTCATGCATATGCATATGAAGCTTTTCATCCAAAATCTGTTCCTCTGTCTGTTCTTCTTCAAAAACCTTCTGCCCTGCTGCAGTTTGTAAGTTTTCCGTCTCTGACCTCATAAATCCGTCCTTTTTCTTTTTATTTTTCTGAAATGGATGTGCAGAAAGGATTCTTTATTTCAGGGTTTCCCTGTGACATCTAACGATTATACTCCGTCCATGTAAAATCATCAACATAAAAATAAAAAAATGCTTGCAAACCGACAAAATATATGCTATCATTCAAATTGTCGCTACGATGTCAAGCATCGCAAGGCGTCATACTGGCTCCGTGGTCAAGCGGTTAAGACATCGCCCTTTCACGGCGGTAACACGGGTTCGATTCCCGTCGGAGTCATTGGATTTTTTGTCCGCATGCTGTCTTATACATAGATTGACGCACCGGACAGCAGGATGCATTTATTTTCTGCAAGATATGATATGCCGATGTGGCTCAATTGGCAGAGCAGCTGATTTGTAATCAGCAGGTTATCGGTTCGAGTCCGATCATCGGCTTTGTTCCTTTAAGGGACATATTTTGGACCTTTAGCTCAGTTGGTCAGAGCAATCGGCTCATAACCGATCGGTCCTGGGTTCGAGTCCCCGAAGGTCCATTTTCATATAAGATGTGGAATATATTTTTCATATTTTATATGTTGCACAATACAGGATATTTGTTTATAATGTATTGTATATTTATAGTTGTACGGCCCAGTGGCTCAGTTGGTTAGAGCGCCGCCCTGTCACGGCGGAGGTCGAGAGTTCGAGTCTCTTCTGGGTCGTTGATCAGATAAGATTAATAGCAGTTTTGTTTTATCTGATTTTTTTCAAAGGTTATGGGGTCTTAGCTCAGCTGGGAGAGCATCTGCCTTACAAGCAGAGGGTCATAGGTTCGAGCCCTATAGGCCCCATACCATATGCCGCAGTGGCGGAACTGGCAGACGCCCGGGACTTAAAATCCCGTGGGTAGTGATACCCGTACCGGTTCGATTCCGGTCTGCGGCAGTTCTTAAGAGTAGAGGAAACGTTGTAAAATGGACGTTTCCTTTATTTTTTTGTTTTTATAGCTTGAACGCTTCTGCACACACAGGCTGTTGGCAACGCCCTTTCCTTCCGAAAAAACCCCACGTAAATCAAACATTTACGTGGGGTTTTGATTCCGCATCTTTATACCAGAGTGTTCAGAAGCATGCCAACCGCATAATAATTGCTGAGGTTGTAAGCTCCGCTCTTTGCAAAGTTTGCAAAAGATGTAAAGTATGCAGACATAGAATCATCCGATGAGAAATCGGAATAATCAAACCCTGAAGCGGAGGAGTTCTTGTCATTGGATGTCGAAGAAGATTCTGTCTTTGAACTTCCCACTACAGTGTCAATAGATGAATCCAGGATAGAACTTGCTTTCGTACCTGTACGCTGTGCAATACCATACTGGCCGCCCATCACGTCCTTCGCAAGATCATAGCCGCTTTCCAGCGACTTCTTTAATTCATCATTATCCACCTGAAGCTTGCCGTTTTTATCAAGGCTGATTCCCAGTGATTTCTTCATTGCATTTTCCGTCGGAAGGGATCTCTTCAGAGATTCTAACTGACGAGCAGCTCCTGCACTGCGGTTGGAATTGCTCTCAAGGAAAGATATTGTACTATTGTACTTATCTGCGAAATCATTGATTGCAGAAATAATATCTTCCTGCGCCTTATCCACCTTTGCCTGCGCCGCCTTTTTTTCGTCCTCAGTCTGTGCTTTTGATAATGCTGAAACAGCACTCTCGTACTTGGAGAACACGTTGTCCTTTGCGCCGACCTGCAGCTTTTGAGACGCAGACTCCAGATCTGTAAGGGACTTCTTATAGTTCAGCAAAAATGAAGACGCGCTTGTAGCAGCACTGCTGTTGCTGTAGCTGCTGCCTGATGTCTTATTTGTGCTGGAAGTACTGCTGGAGCCAGATGTCTTATCTGTGCTGGAGGTACTCTCTGTGGGCTTATAGCCAACACTCTCTCCCAAAGCGTTTGCCTGAGAATTTGCTTTGTCAACCCAGCCTTGATAGTCAAACATAGGACTATAACTGGATACTGAACTGATTGCCATAATGTCATCTCCTTTCTGGTATGGCAAATACCTTTTTTATGTTGAAAAGGAAGACTCCTTCTTATAATATTTCGGCATTACTTCTTTGAAAGTTAATCAAACACGGAAAATCAGGACAAAGATTTTTCATCTGCACGGATCGCTTCCAAAAACGCTTTATGAAAATCCGATATTGACGGATATCGTTTCTCCCTGTCAAAGTCCACAGCCCGCAGGACCGCAGAATAGGAGGCGCTTCCCAGCGACCAGTATTCTATTTTACAGGGCAGAAATTGGTTGTCCTTATATCTGCGGTCAATCTCCTCCTGTGTATATTTTCCGAAAAACTCAAACATGAGAGCTCCTAACGTAAAAACATTCGTCGCCTCGTCAATCACTGCTCCCAGCCTATACTCCTCCGGCGCCTTCAGCCTTTTCGTCCCCCAATACGCCTCTCCCGCATCATTGTATGCAGGCTGTTTCCTGAACAGATCAATATCGCAGATCATCATCTTATCCGCCGCAAAATCATAGATCAGGCTTCCGTCATAAAAATCTACCGCCACATAATGCCTGGCCGAAACGTTCTCCAAAAAAGAAAACAGACATTCTGCCGCAGAAAGCTTCCTCCCCGGCGAAAGCTTTTTGAACCGCCCGGCCGGACCTGCCTCTCCCGGATTCTTGTCATACTTTTCAAAATTCCAATGGTCAAAGAGACACTCGCCTTCTACCCACCGAAATACAGCGGCATAGCAGTCCAAAACCGGATAATGCTCCAGCAGTTCCACCAGGTTCTGGTGCTTTAAAATCTGATAAAGCTCTGCTGCATTTTTCAGAGTCTCCACCGACTCACCGGGCGAAATTTCCGCGTCTACCGTGTCCACACCTGCAATTTTAATAAAATATCTGTCCTTTCCATTTCCAACGCCAAAACAGATACACCCTGAACCGGTTGCGTCTATTACTGAAAATACTGTTCCATACTTTTTAATCCATGTCAGATCACAGGGCTTTTTGAGTCTGAATTTTACGTTGTCTATTTCCTGTATTACCATACGCTACCCCGCTCTTTCATAATCTCCGATCATACTTTTGCCGGTCTTTGATTTTTTGTTTTGCTTAATCTTTTCTGTGCCTTTCTTTTTCTTCGATTCTCTGTTCTTAATCTTATCACATAAGCAGACATTTTTCCATCATTGTAAATCCCCGCCTATCTATTTTTAATTTACTTCTGATTTTTAAGAAGCCTGTTATATTTTTATATTCCTAAAAATCCGCACCGCTGTGGCAGCAGCATCAAACGGTAAATGATCGCATTTCTATTGTGTTCTTTCTATTGTGAAAAATAGTGCTTTATGATAAGATAGTGGAATATTGAAGCAGCAGCTCAGAGTTTGGGGAGGGCAAATAATGAAACGGGAATTGGGAATCGCAAGGTGCGGACTTGCATGTTGCCTATGTTCAGAAAATGTCACATGCAATGGCTGTTATTCAGATAACTGTCCCGACTACAGCCGATGCGAAAATAGAAAATGCTCCATTGAAAAGGGATTCTTAGGCTGTTATGCCTGTGAAATGGACTGCAAAATGGGATTACTGAACAAAATCAAGCCATATGGTTTTACACTGTTCATAAAAAGATATGGGATAGAGAGCCTTCTTGACTGCCTTGTGGAAAATGAAAAGAGAGGAATCCTATATCATCGCAAAGGAATTATCGGCGATTATGATGATTTTGACGATGTGGAAAAGCTGATAGAATTTATAAGGACAGGAAAACACTGAACTACCGGTTGTCAGATCATTGAGCAAAATAAAAATCGGAATTGAAAGAATGGGGTAAAAACTGATGAAAATGCCTGATGAACATATTGATACAAGTATGTTTGCCCCCTGCGGAATGAATTGTAAGGTCTGCTATAAGCATTGTTACCACAGAAAGCCTTGTGCCGGCTGTCTGAACAGCGATCAAGGGAAACCTGAGCATTGCCGTAAATGCAAAATCAAGGACTGTATCAAAGAAAAATCTTTGTCCTATTGCTTTGATTGTTCCGAATATCCATGCAGGCTGATTAAAAATCTCGAAAAGAGCTATAACAAGCGGTATCAAGCAAGCCTTATAGAAAACAGTCGGTTTGTTCAAGAGTATGGCCTGGATTGTTTCATGGAACAGCAGAAGGAAAAATATACTTGTCCTGAATGCGGCGGTATTATTTCCATTCATGATGGGGAATGCAGTGAATGTAAAGAAAAAGTAAAATAGACAATTTCCTGTTGCGGAAAAGTCAGCAGTCAGGAAATTGGATGCGAAATCGGATTATAAGGAAAGCTCTATCGGAAATACAAAACCAAACAAATAGGAAGCCCTGATTTTACGAAGGAGGCCTCCATTTTTGTTGTCTTCAACAGGTTTCTCCGGTGTTGCTGGCTCATCTAATATTTGCTGCTCACTCCCTTCTTGGAAGATAATAAGCATGAATCTCTACCTTTTCTCCATCATATTCCATATCAACCCAATAATCCCTTATAGAACATCCCACATGCCCGTCTTGTAAGGAATAAATCTCCAGTGTCTTGAAATCCACCAAACACAGCGGAATCGCTTGTTTCTTCTCATATTTCCACTTAGATGTTTTCAGAGAATCTGTGATCTTATCTAAACATGTCTGGCATAAATGTTCCTGCAACATTTGTGTATCCGGTCTGTAATCCTCTGGCAGACTTACATCAACAGACGCCATTCCCCTATCAGGCGATCCGGATGTCATAAGAAACACCTCACCCGTATTTGTCATTTGAGTAAATGTGTGGGCATCATCACTTTTTAAAGGATTCCCTTGATCATCGTACTCTTTCAAACCAAAGTCCACTACATACCAGTCATTTAGCGATATTAAACCAATCGTATCAAAGTTTCGATAATACCCCATCAGACTCCGGTCACTGCTTCCGCATAAATAGCACTCTTCATGATCTTCCAAAACAGATTTAATGCCTTCATAGGACACATCCTCTATTCCCTGTTTATGCTGCCATATTTCAAGCAACTCATGCCTAAAATATGTGATCACTATAATAGACAGCTAAGGGAAAAATGATGGAACAAAAAATAAAGCAAGAGGGCATTGATATTGGCGGAAATATTCGCAGAATACGATTAGAAAAAGGAATAGGACAAACAAAACTTGTCGGTATGTTGGATTTAGAAGGCATCGGAATGACCAGAGAAGCCTTAGTAAAAATCGAACGCGGCATTCAACATATTACCGGCTCACAACTTCGTGGTATCCGAGATTGTCTGAAAACCACCTATGATGAACTCTTAAAATAAATATCTGAATATAATAGAATCCCTCTGTGGCATATGCATTGCAATATTTACAGGCGTGGATACAGCCCGCATACGGATTGATCGTAAACGGTCAGATTGGATTTTGTGTTCACATTTTTTGCTTCCATTTCTTTTATAATCATTTCCATCTTCCAAAGCGTATTTGTTTATCTATGTCGGGGTTATATTGCTCTAATTGCAGTTCTTCGGGATCTGCATAACCAATACCGATAAATACAGGTATCATATAGGTCGGCGGCACCTTCAGTTTCTTCTTAACTATATCGTGTTCTTTATTCAGCGGTATGCGCATTGAGCAGGATAGTCCTTCTGCCGTTGCCGCTAAAAAGATATTTTCTATCACACACCAAATCGTAGCAAAGGGATTTAATTTTGAAACGTACTCGCCGTTCAATTCCTTTGATTTGAATAAAGGAATAATTGCATATGGTGCTTCTTTCAGCATAGTATATTGCTTGGGCATAGCGTAGCCGTACATTTTTTGCCCCAATGTGATCTGATAAGGTCTGGGCATATTGAGATACCTGTCGGCATCGAATTTATCCGCAATCGCTTTCGCTTCGGAAAAAGCATATTCTTTTTCTTCATCGGTTCTTAAAACGATAAACTGCCAATTACGGTTATGATCCCAAGTGGGTGCTCTGTTTCCTGCTTCCAAAATTCTTTTAATGACCTCAAAATCGACTTCTGTATCTAAAAATTCCCTCGTCGTTTTCCTTTTGTTAATTGCCTCGTAAAGTTCCATAATTCAATCCTCCGTTTCCTGATTGATAAGCTCTGTCAGATTTTTTGTAAATGTCCGTGAGAGATCAATCAGTTGTTTTTGCTCCTCCTGTGTAAACATAGACATTGCCGTATCTTCTGCCCATGTAATGTGGCGTACTACTTTTTCACAGTAAGCTTTGCCTGCTTCGGTTATCCGTACTAATTTCTCCCGTTTGTTTTCTTTTCGCTCTTCAACCGTTACATACGCCTCGTTTAAAAGGTTTCGTATAATCAGATTGACTGTCTGTTTCGACTGAAAGGTTCGCTGGCAAATCTCCGTCTGCGTCACACCACCCTTGCCATAGAAATCGTCATAATATAGAACATTGACTACCAACAGTGTTTTCATCAGCATTCCGTGACGTTTAGCGTACTCATCATACAACGCAAGCTGCTCATCCCGAAATTTGCAGTACAGATATGCGTTTTTCTTGGTTTCCTTTGTTATATCAGCCACCTCCCATATAGTCAATTACAGTACAGTCAATTAATTGACTCATTTCAGTTTAGCAAGTTTTGCACTGTTTGTCAATACCGCAAGCTGATCTTAGACTATAAAACAGCGGCAAGAATTTTTCTTATATCTTTTCTGCCCATTATGATATAATTTTTTATTGACTTGAAGTGCGCTTCATAGTTTATGATGAAACAGAAAGGCGGATTTATATGTATTCAGCAAAGGAAGCGGCCAAAATAACCGGGTTGTCAACAGCAACTTTAAGATATTATGAAAAAGAGAATTTATTGCCCCCAATAGCTAGAAACAACCAAAAATACAGACAATATACAGACGAGGATATCGAATGGATAAAAATGATACAATGTATGCGCATGGCAAATATCCCCATTCATTCCATTAAGGATTATGTTTCACTGTTAATACAGGGGGGAGAAACACTTGAACAGCGTTTTGTTATGGTACAAAATCATATGGAAGATATTAAAAAACAAATGATTTCTCTGCAAAACGCATTTGACCTGACACAAAAAAAGTTATCATTCTATGAAAAACTTTTAGCGGATTCTTCCTATAAAGAAATGTCATATAGCGAAGAATGGAAGTTATTTAATCATGGTGAAAATTAGAGAGGAAAAACAGGAGGAAATTAAGAAATGCCTTATATCACAGTAGAAAGCAGCGTTTTATCAGATATGCAAAAAGAGGAACTGATAAAGCAATTAACAGAAATATCTTCTGAAATCATGAAAATACCACAGGAATTTTTTGTAACAACCATAAAGGAAGTACCGGACAAGAACTTTGGTATTGGCGGAAAAACCATTGATAAGGTAAAAGCTGAATATATACAGATCCATAATAAGCAAATGTAGGCTATTCCAGGCACAGGCGGAGAAAAGAAATGGGAAATGTTTTAATTACAGGAACAACAAGCGGGCTTGGAAAAGCGTTTACTGAAAAATTTGCCAGTATGGGAAATAACATCATACTTGTATCAAGAGATATTCAAAAGCTGAAAAAACAGCAGTTATATTTACAGAATCAGTATCATGTGACCGTAAATTTTATTGCATATGATCTGACAAAAGAAGATGCCGCAGATTTGATTATGGAACAAATAGAGACTTGGAATACGCCTATTGATTTTCTTGTCAACAATGCAGGTTTCAATGAGTGCGGCTTATTCTCTCAAACAGATCTGGACAAAGAAATAAAAATGATTGACTTGCACATACGTTTTATTACGCAACTTACAAAACGTATTCTGTCAATAATGAAAAAGAACAACTACGGACATATACTTAATATTGGTTCAACAGGTTCTTTCATTCCCTCTCCCTCTGACGCAGTTTATTCAGCAACAAAAGCATATATCATGTCTTTTTCAAATGCCCTTTATGGAGAATATAGAAATACCGGAATAAAAATCACTTTGCTTTGTCCCGGAGCAACGGAAACAGAATTTGCACGGAAAGCAAATATAGAGCAAACCTTGCTTTTCAAATATGCCGTAATGAAACCTGATAAAGTTGTCAAAATATCCTACCCTAAAATAATAAAAGGAAAACGTTTAATTATCCCAGGAATATATAATAAACTTCTCGTTTTTTTCTCAAAAATAATTCCTATTGAGATCACAAACAAACTAACAATGATTATGATGAAGAATTATTAAAAGGCAGGTGGTGATATATGGAAAATATTCGTGCTAACGGTTCATGAACAGGACGAAAAAATCATTGATAAAATCATATCGGCAATCACTACTTATATGCAGATTGAGCCTATGCAGACTCCCCCTGTTTCCGTCTGCTCTTTCAAAAGAAGATTCGCAGCGGAAAATTCTGATACTTCCTGCCGGATTGCTTCGCCCCCTTTCCTTATCTGCCCCGTTTCCTGCCCTGACGCTGCCTGCTGGTGAAAAGTGGAAGAGCCGGCTCATTGCACACATAAATAAGGACGGCAAAAACGCCCTCAGGTATGTGGATTAGTGGCCACAGCTAAGGGCGTTTCTATTATGATTTTTCACAGTCATGCAAGACATTGAAAAAATGTTCTGATACCATTAAACCGCCGGACATCAAGAATAATACCGCCAAAACAACTTTTATCTATTTGTTATCAAAAGTCATTTCCAAGGCCCGTAAGCCCGCATAGCCCCTCTTGTTCACTTTAAACATAGTTAATCACTATATTACTTTTCTCAAACAAATATATTCCGTCAGGTATTACCTCCCCCTATGCTTCTCTTTCCTTTTCTGCTGTTTCAGTTCAAACTGCCGCTGTTTCTCCGCTTCTCGCTGTTCCCGACTCACAATCTTACGTTCCGTTTTCAACTGCTCCTGCTGCAATTTCAAAGCCTGTTGCGATTTTGTTCCTATCCCAGTATTCTGTACCTGTTTCCGCACTTCACGCTGTACCCGTTTAGGATTACGACAGGCTTCTTTTACATCAGTTGCCACAGCCGGACTAAATCGTAACCGATAGTAACTTTTCAGAACAAATTCATAAACCTCATGTTCTTTTGGTTCCGCGCCAAACGTAACCTTACACACAGATAGCTTTCCATCTGATACACGTTCAAACACTCCCACCCAAAACGGTTCTTCAAAAAATACTGTCAATTTTCCCGATACTTTGTCCATGACAATTCCTCCTTAAAATGGTTGTAATGAACAAAGAACGGACGACCCTAAGGAGGGAGGGCTACTTACACCAAATCGGTGCGACTGGACTACCTACCAGTTCTGCAAGGTTCTCTTGCGTTGTGTTTTTATCTTTGCCCCCATATATTACCACAGAAACGCCCATTTTTCCACAAAAAATGGCAATCCACATATAACTGCAAACTGCCATGTCATCATTTCCTTTATCCGGTTTACTTACATGGTGCTAGGACCATGTGCTAACCATCACCAAAAGGAGCATTATCTTTTCCACAGCTTATTTCTTATGTAAGCAAGAAATAATCCGTACCTATTCAAAATCACCAATGTTTGCTAAACTGTGCCTTAATGAGAGTTGATCTTTTATATCATCACCAAGTTATCTGTACTTTGACAAAAAAAATCCACCCAGCAGTTTCTGCTAAGTGGACGCACCTGGACGATTTGTACGACAGGACTCCGGTATGGATTCTGACCATGGTAATAGTTGCTGGAGATCTTCTTTTGACGGGAATGGCCCCAGATCTTTCATACGTTCCAGTATGTAAGCCACATAGTCATATGGCTTAAGCCCATTCAGTAACGCCGTCTCCGTGATGCTGTATACGGTCGCGCTGGCCTCCGCGCCTTTGATGCTTTTGGAGAACAGCCAGTTGCGGCGGCCAATGGCAAAGTTCTTGACCGCCCTCTCCGCGGCCGAGTTATCGATACTCAGATGTCCGTCTTCCAGATAGGCTTTGAGGTATTTTTCCTGATTTAAAGCGTATAAAACGGCCTCTCCTATTTTAGAAGACCTGTTTACAGAGCCTTCTAAAGTATGCAGCCATCCGAAGAAAGCCTCTAAAAGCGGTTTTGACTGCTTCTGACGCTCAGCATATCTTTCCTCAGGAGATTGGTTACGGATCAGTTCCTCTATTTTATAAAGCATGCCAATCCGTGCCATTGCCTGGTATGCAGTTGTTTCTTTCAGCTGTTCTTTGGTAAAGCCCTTTTTCAAAGGGGTCAGGGCTTCATCAAACCGCCGCCTTGCGTGTGCCATGCACCCTGTCACGGTGATCTGCTCCGGGAGGCCGTGGTAAGCCTGGTATCCATCACAGGTCAGATAGCCACGGAACTCATCCCCCAGGAATTCCACCGGATGGTATCCACCCCTGGTCCTTTCATATTGGAAGAGGACCATCCGTGGGGATCCGCTGTATTCATCCGTAAGATACACCCACATCCAGTTCTGGGTTGTCCCTTTTTGCTCGGGCTCATCGATCACCTGGAGTCGGGTTTCATCACAGTGGATATATCTGCTGCGCAGGAATTCTTCCCTCATCAGGTCATAGATCGGCTGCAGGTACCGTTTTGCGCACAGGATGATCCAGTTGGCCATGGTCTTTGTTGACAGGTTCAGGTTATATCTTGCGAACTCCCTCTCCTGTCGCGCAAGCGGCATCCCGTTCACATATTTCGCATTCATAATGCCGGCAACGAGGGATGGTGTCGCAACACTGCCTTTGAGAAGTGACGGATCTTTCTGCGGGCGCTTCATCATCCCGCATTTGGGACAGGCATAAACATAGGTGGTCTCCTCCACCACTTCAAATCGGGCAGGGATGAATTTCAAATATTTTACGGTCTCCGTAGTCACCACTTTATATTTTGTCCCACATTCAGGGCAGAATCTGTCGTTTCCTTCTAATTTATGTTTGATCACTTCTGTGGTTTCAAAAGCGGAAAGGTCCTCTTCCTTTTTTCCGGTTGGTTTTTTACGTTTATAAGATTTTGGATGGATCTCCTCCATCTCTGGCTCGGCTGCATTGGGATCGGCCTCCTGCTCCGCCTCATTGAACAGGTCCATCTGCTCATAGCCTTCCGCGTATTTTTCGCTGGAAGAGCCAAACTGCTTCCTCTGCGCAAGTGCCAGCCGATCCGAAAGCAGTGCATTCATAAACTCCAGTTCCTTCGTTTTTTCTTTCAGGAGCTGGATCTCTGTTTCCTGTTTTTTCTGATGCACCTGCATGGCCTGTATCAATGTGATGATATTCTCTTTGCTCATATCCTGCAATTGTTTTTCAGAAAAAAGCGGTTCCATGATCCAGCCCTCCTATCTCTTGTGGTCTGAGAAAAGTATATCATGAAACCGCTCTGTTTTCGAGAGGAAACCGGATGGAAAAACAGAGGAAAATTCATTGAAAACTGCCACTTTTTCAGCTTTTTGCGAATTGACAGGAAAATCGGTGTAGATTAGATTGTGATCTTCGGATGATGTTCCTCAAAAGCGCCTTTTGGGTCGAGGGACAGTCCATCACATAACCAATGAATTTCCTTTAAGGTCACTTTTTTCAACTCATCCGGCGTATCCGGCCAGCGGAAGTAATTGCGGTCGAGCCGCTTCATCAGGATCCAGAAACCGGATCCGTCCCATTGAAGGATTTTGATGGATGTCCGTCTGCGGTTACAGAAGGCGAACATGCAGCGGGAATACGGATCCAGATGGAATTTTAGCTTTATGATCGCGGCCAGGCCGTTATAGCTCTTGCGCAGGTCTGTACTGCCGCAGGCCAGGTATACGGTGGTCCCGCCTGACAGGTCAAGCATAATTTTTTAGTGTGTGGATCAAAGAGGCCATCAGTTCACACGGGCAACCGGTGCTGACCTCTATCCGGATACTTTCTGGAAGATGGATCGTTATGGAAGGATACTCCGACAACGGTTGGGAGGAAACCTCTAACTCAGAAGGGAGTCTGGCAAAGACTGGTTCCATCCCTTGATCCAATTCGGAAGGCTTCTGCATTTGTTTTCTGATCCAATAACTGAAAGTCGACAGGGGGACTTGATTTTCCTGACACCATTCTTTTCTTGACAATCCGCTTTTTTGGAAATCCTGAATTCGCTTCATCCAGAAATCTTCTTTTGTAAGGTTCGTTTCATTCATAGGCAATACCTCCCTTGATTTGGAGCTATTGTATCAAAAATGATGGAGGATTCATAGATACGGATTATTTCGTGCTTACTTTCTTATAACCATACTCCCCAATCCCCATAATCAAATGTTCCACTTCCATGATGAAGTTTTCCGTCCGCCTTGAGATTTCTAAACGCTTCCCGCATACGGATTAAGATTTCCGGTTCTATATCCAATGAATGATGTGCCGGAAGCACTTTCTTCACAGACAATGCCGCAACTTTTTCCAAAGAATCAAGGTATGCTTCCGGGTCAGTAGACGGATAATAAGCAAACAGAATATCTTTATATACCAAATCACCTGTAAATAAATATTCCCTGCTTTTTTCCCAAAAGCACATATGCCCCGGAGAATGTCCAGGAGTATGCAGCACTTCAATTTCCCTGCCGCCAATATCGATGATGTCATGGTCTGCCAGCACTTTTGTTGGCATACCTTGAAAAAACTCATAATCGTTCACACAAAATCCTTCGGGCAAATCACAGCGGTCTATGACCATCTCTCTTATCGTTTCGATTGATAAAGGAAATTTACCATTCAGCCAATCCAATTCATCAGCGTGTGCATAAAAATCCGGGAAATACTTATGTCCTCCAATATGATCCCAGTGAATATGCGTGGCTACTGCTGTAATTGGTCTATTAGTAAGTTTCAGTACTTCCTCATATATATTGGAAATGCCAAGCCCTGTATCAATAAGCAGACTTCGAGTATTTCCATTCAGCAAATAACAATGTGTCTCCTCCCAATGGCGGTATTCGCTGATAATATATGTATTTGCATCAATTTTATCTATTGTAAACCAGTTATCCATTACTCCACACTCTTTCTTTGAATATATATTATATTCCGTTGGTAGCATTTGTAAAGTTTTTTAATAGACATATATAGAGAATCAGATTCATTTTCAATTAATGTTAGTAACACTTTTCTATCTGATTCATTCCATAGAAAAATGCCTGATATAAAAATAACCCACTTTGGTTTCATATTCGCTCAAATTTCAATAGTGTTTTATTACCAAAATTCGCAACTACCAGAGGATAATGAAATCCGTCCTATAGGATTAACATACTTTCGGGAACACCATCCCGTTTTGTATATGGACTTGTTTCTATCTGGTACTTTGACCAAACATCTCGCAGATACAAATGAATCCGCCCATGAGCGCATGGATTTAATCGTAAAACAAATGGCAAAACAGCAACGAGTCAATGAACAGCTAAAATCTTCTGATTGGCTCAAATGGTTACAGACCATGAATAATATACAAGCCTCAGCAAGGGAAATCATACTCTCAGAAATCGTATACGCATAACTACCATCTTTTATGGTCGGCGCTGGCACTCCATCAGCGCCGATCTACAATTATTCATCCAACATTAATTTTCCCGCTTTTGCTTTCGCCTTTAATCGGGCAAGTTGTTCTTTTTCAACCTGTTGAATGCTTTTTTCTGGTGTCGGTAAATCTTCCGGCATTGTACCACCTATTTTCTCAATAGCGCCTCTCACTTCTTTCCCAACCTTATAATGAGTAGCCGTCGCTGCCTTTGCACCAGTAATCTCATCTTTCTGTAGTTTTTCTTCCGTCTGTGATATTCTGAACAAATTAGCAACAAGCTCCGTACTTCCCATATAATCAAGAATTTTTTGCCCTACTTCCAAACCTTTTCTCTTGTGTATATCGTCAACATCTAATCCACCATATAATCCCATGTATCCGGCATTTTGGAAAATCGCAAATTCTTCATTTGTAATAACTCCTGCGTCATGTGCTGTTTCTGCAAGAAGTTGATTCCACTGTTTAATATCTCCACGCACTACCAAACGTCTTCTGTCTTCATCTAATTCGTTAAAATGATCTGCCACTTCTTGCCGATATGTTTGAATGGCAAAATATGTCTGTCCTAAAGCTATCACTTTTTTTCGTGGATCACCGTTCTGTACAATCAAATAACAAGCATAACGAGTAAGCTCATAATCCTTAACAGGCTTACTCGTTGCACCAGCACTTACGATTTTCCTGACCTCAGGAAAATCGGCCGAAATGATGTGACCGCTGTTTTCACAAGCAATCATGGCTCGCTTAATCACGTTATGAAAAATTTCACATTTTATGCGTTTCTAATAAGTTCTTCAAGATCATCCATCGTAATATTAGTAGGTAT
Organism: Schaedlerella arabinosiphila; assembly: GCF_003885045.1. Classification (GTDB taxonomy): domain Bacteria; phylum Bacillota; class Clostridia; order Lachnospirales; family Lachnospiraceae; genus Schaedlerella; species Schaedlerella arabinosiphila. Next base: position 3,621,739 of record NZ_RHJS01000002.1, read on the forward strand.
ATCATGTCCACTAACAACTTGATCAAACAGTTCTTTCTTTTTATCTTGCAGTAATTGAACTTTCTCTTCTATTGTATCAGCTACAATCAACTCTTCCCTCATCAGGTCATAGATCGGCTGCAGGTACCGTTTTGCGCACAGGATGATCCAGTTGGCCATGGTCTTTGTTGACAGGTTCAGGTTATATCTTGCGAACTCCCTCTCCTGTCGCGCAAGCGGCATCCCGTTCACATATTTCGCATTCATAATGCCGGCAACGAGGGATGGTGTCGCAACACTGCCTTTGAGAAGTGACGGATCTTTCTGCGGGCGCTTCATCATCCCGCATTTGGGACAGGCATAAACATAGGTGGTCTCCTCCACCACTTCAAATCGGGCAGGGATGAATTTCAAATATTTTACGGTCTCCGTAGTCACCACTTTATATTTTGTCCCACATTCAGGGCAGAATCTGTCGTTTCCTTCTAATTTATGTTTGATCACTTCTGTGGTTTCAAAAGCGGAAAGGTCCTCTTCCTTTTTTCCGGTTGGTTTTTTACGTTTATAAGATTTTGGATGGATCTCCTCCATCTCTGGCTCGGCTGCATTGGGATCGGCCTCCTGCTCCGCCTCATTGAACAGGTCCATCTGCTCATAGCCTTCCGCGTATTTTTCGCTGGAAGAGCCAAACTGCTTCCTCTGCGCAAGTGCCAGCCGATCCGAAAGCAGTGCATTCATAAACTCCAGTTCCTTCGTTTTTTCTTTCAGGAGCTGGATCTCTGTTTCCTGTTTTTTCTGATGCACCTGCATGGCCTGTATCAATGTGATGATATTCTCTTTGCTCATATCCTGCAATTGTTTTTCAGAAAAAAGCGGTTCCATGATCCAGCCCTCCTATCTCTTGCGGTCTGAGAAAAGTATATCATGAAACCGCTCTGTTTTCGAGAGGGAACCGGATGGAAAAACAGAGGAAAATTCATTGAAAACTGCCACTTTTTCAGCTTTTTGCGAATTGACAGGAAAATCGGTGTAGATTAGATTGTGATCTTCGGATGATGTTCCTCAAAAGCGCCTTTTGGGTCGAGGGACAGTCCATCACATAACCAATGAATTTCCTTTAAGGTCACTTTTTTCAACTCATCCGGCGTATCCGGCCAGCGGAAGTAATTGCGGTCGAGCCGCTTCATCAGGATCCAGAAACCGGATCCGTCCCATTGAAGGATTTTGATGGATGTCCGTCTGCGGTTACAGAAGGCGAACATGCAGCGGGAATACGGATCCAGATGGAATTTTAGCTTTATGATCGCGGCCAGGCCGTTATAGCTCTTGCGCAGGTCTGTACTGCCGCAGGCCAGGTATACGGTGGTCCCGCCTGCCAGGTCAAGCATAATTTTTTAGTATGTGGATCAAAGAGGCCATCAGTTCACACGGGCAACCGGTGCTGACCTCTATCCGGATACTTTCTGGAAGATGGATCGTTATGGGAGGATACTCCGACAACGGTTGGGAGGAAACCTCTAACTCAGAAGGGAGTCTGGCAAAGACTGGTTCCATCCCTTGATCCAATTCGGAAGGCTTCTGCATTTGTTTTCTGATCCAATAACTGAAAGTCGACAGGGGGACTTGATTTTCCTGACACCATTCTTTTCTTGACAATCCGCTTTTTTGGAAATCCTGAATTCGCTTCATCCAGAAATCTTCTTTTGTAAGGTTCGTTTCATTCATAGGCAATACCTCCTTGATTTGGAGCTATTGTATCAAAAATGATGGAGGATTCATAGATACGGATTATTTCGTGCTTACGTTTTAATATGGATTCGTTCAGAGCCAAGCGGAGTTTGGACAATATATGCGATGAATGTTTACATTCAAGAGCGTATATTGGCAAAAATCCATTTGGCGGATACGCCACAACTGGGAAATATGTAATATTTCACAGTATGGCTCTGAACATTGCCAGCCACTTTAAAATCATTCTGCTACCTGTAAACCATCAGACAACGAGAATAATCACACTGAAATGACTGTTATCAATTTGTTATCAAAAGACCTTTCCAAAGCCCACAAACCCGCATAAACACCGGATTTAGTAAGCATTTTTGTTTATTCGAACTCAATCGTCCCCGGCGGCTTACTAGTCAGATCATACATCACTCGATTCACCCCTCTGACCTCATTGATAATCCTGCTCATCACCTTATTCAGCACCGCATACGGCACCTCCGCCGCCTCCGCAGTCATAAAATCAATTGTATTCACCGCCCGAAGCGCAACCGCATAATCATAGGTTCTCTCATCCCCCATCACGCCCACGCTCCTCATGTTCGTCAATGCGGCAAAATACTGTCCTACCGTCGCTTTCATCCCGGCAGCGTCCATCTCCTCACGGTAGATGGCGTCCGCGTCCTGCACGATTTTCACCTTCTCAGCCGTAATCTCACCGATGATCCGGATACCAAGCCCAGGCCCCGGAAACGGCTGGCGGAATACAAGCTTTTCCGGAATCCCCATCTCCAGGCCGGCTTTTCGAACCTCATCCTTGAACAAGTCGCGGAGCGGCTCAATGATCTCTTTAAAGTCCACATAGTCCGGCAGACCTCCTACATTGTGGTGGGACTTGATCACGGCGGACTCTCCGCCCAGACCGCTTTCTACCACATCCGGATAAATGGTTCCCTGCACAAGAAAATCAACCGCACCGATCTTCTTTGCTTCTTCTTCAAAAACCCGGATAAATTCTTCTCCAATGATCTTCCGTTTTTCTTCCGGTTCTTCGATGCCCGCAAGCCTGTCGTAAAACCGTTCCTGCGCGTTGACGCGGATGAAATTCAGGTCGTAAGGTCCCTCCGGGCCGAAAACCGCCTCCACCTCGTCGCCTTCATTTTTACGCAGCAGGCCATGATCCACGAATACGCATGTGAGCTGACTGCCGATCGCTTTGGAAAGCATCACGGCCGCCACAGAGGAATCCACTCCGCCTGACAGGGCGCAGAGCACCTTTCCCTTGCCCACCTTTGCCCGGATCTCACGGATGGAGTTTTCCACAAACGTATCCATTTTCCAGTTTCCCCCGCAGCCGCATACGTGTTTTACAAAATTATTGATCATCTTTGTGCCTTCTGCTGTATGCAGCACTTCCGGGTGGAATTGGATGGCGTATAATTTCCGCGATTCGTCTTCCGCAGCCGCAACAGGACAATCCGCGGTATGCGCCGTAACCTCAAATCCCGGCGCCGTCTGGGAAATATAATCAAAGTGGCTCATCCAGCATACGGTTTTCTCCTGTACGCCTCGGAACACTTTGGAATCCGCCCTGTCGATCAGAACCTCCGTCTTACCGTATTCCCTGACTGCCGCGCGTTCAACCTTGCCGCCAAGTTCATGCATCATCAACTGCGCGCCATAGCAAAGCCCAAGAACTGGAATCCCCAGTTCAAACAGTTCCCTCGGATATCTGGCAGAGTCCTCCTCATAACAGCTGCTGGGGCCTCCGGTCAGAATGATCCCCTTGGGATTCATGCCCTTAATCTTCTCAAGTCCGGTCTTATATGAATAAATCTCGCAGTACACGCTGCATTCCCGCACCCGCCTTGCTACAAGCTGATTATACTGCCCGCCGAAATCCAGAACAATCACCAATTCTCTCTTCATATGTTACCTCCCTTTTCAAAATAAACTGTTGGATTCTCCAACCACACAGTTAAAACCATTTTCAAACAGCAGATGGATCTGCAGACCGCTGCTTTATATCAGATCCTTTTCCTCAAACTGCCTTTTTCAGCATCCATCTTCCGCTTTTATACCGAATCATCATACATACCGCCCGGAAGCACCAGTCTATAATCATAGCCGCCCACACGCCAAACACGCCCATCCCCATATATTTTCCAAGGATATAGCTGAACACGATCCGAAACAGCCACATGGAAATCAATGAAATATACATGGTCACCTGGGCATCCCCAGCCGCCCGCAGTGTGGACGGCAGGCTGAATGAAATGGGCCAGACCAGCATACTGCTTATAGTATGCAGATAAATGATCTGCCGGGTAATTTCCGAAGTGATGTCCGACAGGTTGTAGATCCGCAGAATGATCGGAAGCAGCAGCACGATCAGAATATTCATCAGGCACATCCCGGCATACGTGATGCCGATCAATTTTTTCGTATAATATCTGGCCTGGTCATACATATCGGCTCCCACACAGCGGGCAATAACTGTCGTAATCGCAAGATTGACCGCCACTCCCGGCAGGATCTCAAACATAGCGATCACATTGCAGACCGCGTTTGCCGCAATCGCGTATGTGCCAAAGGAGGACACCAGGCTCAGCACCAGAATCTTCCCAAGCTGAAACATACTGTTCTCCAGACCGTTGGGCACGCCAATACTCAGAATGCGGCGTATCATCCTCCCATCTGGCCTGAAATGGAAATCCCGGTCAATATGTAAGCGCAGCTTCTGGTTCACCAGCATCGCGATGATCACAATCGCTGCCGTCATACGTGAAACCAGGGTGGGTATGGCAACCCCTTCCGCGCCCATATGAAATCCGTAGATCAGCACCGCGTTGCCGGTCACATTGATCAGGTTCATCAGGATCGAGACCTTCATCGGCGCTTTGGAATCTCCCATCGCCCGAAAAATAGCCGCGCCCGCATTATACATTGCCAGAAATGGAATCGATGCGGAGACGATCAGCAGATATATATTGGCATGCCTCATAACATCCCCGTCTATGGAGCCGAATACTACATGCAGGATAAACCATTTCCCACAGTAAATAACCACCATCAGGACAAGAGATACCAGAGTCACAAACCATACGATCTGTGTGGAGGCACGGCACGCCAGCTTTTCATCCCTCTGGCCAAGGTACTGGCCGCAGATAACCGCCCCTCCGGCCGCAAGCGCGGAAAATGCGTTGATAAACAGCACCATGATATTATCTACCAGAGAAACACCGGAAACAGCGGCTTCCCCTACGCTTGCGATCATAACGGAATCCGCCATGCCTACAAGCACCGCCAGGAACTGCTCGATGATCAGCGGCACGATCAGGACGGCCAGCGCCTTATCATCAAATAAATATAATCTTCTTTCTTTTGCCTGTTTCATCTCATATCCCCCGATTCCTCTCTTTGTAGTAAAAAAGACTTCCCGGCGCATATTATACGCCGGGAAGCCTTTCAAATCAAGACCCAGATATATAATTTGGAAAAGTCACCGTCGTGCCTGGCAACGGAAACAATCCCATTGGAGGGTTCACAGCTCCTCCATAACAGCATTAAAACGGATGCGAGTTATCCGTAAAAAATAGTACTATGAGGGGGGAGGGGTTGACTAAATTTTATGCTGCTATATATCTGGAAATCTCCTGCCTTAGCTGATTCGCATCACCGTACACACGCAGTTCGGCAACGTTATTCAGCCCTAGATTCATGAGCCCGAGGAGCGACTTCGCATCCACGACAAGCCGGCCTCGTTTCATGTCCATTGTGATATCATATTTCTCAACAGTGTTTAAAAAGCTCAAGATCTCTTCAGGATTTTTGAACGTCACGTTAAAACAATTCATTGCTTTAATCTCCTTCATTTCCATCTTTAGATTCTCTAACAGTGTATCCAAATATTCTATCTCTATTCAGCATAATCATAATAGCATAATTTTCCCTCCCTGTTAGGGGGAAATTTCCCAAAAAAGCGGAAAATTTTAATCTTTTATTGAACTTCCTTTCTATATTCTGTAGGAAGCATTCCCACTTCCTCTTTAAATACCCGGCTCATATATTTGGGATCCGAGTAGCCTGCCAGCTCCGCAATCTGGTTCATTTTCAGGTGTGTTTCCACCAACAGCTCCTTTACTTTTTTAATACGATATTTCCGCACGGTCTCCGTAAAAGTGTTCCCGGTTTCCTTTTTAAACTGCGCACTTAAATATTCTTCGGACACAAACAGCTTCCTTGCCGTCTCCTCCAGCGTGATCCCCTGATTGTAATACTTCCGGATCAGCACCTTCGCCCTGTGGATCAAATCACTGACCGAGGGTTCCTCCAGCTTCGGCTCTGAGTAATCCAATATCCCCATAAATTCGACCATACCCTGTTTGATCTGGCTCCACGTATCCGCTGACGCGATCCTCTGCAGGATCTTCTGGATATGCAGCTCTGATTCTTCTTTCTTTTCCTTCTGCGAGCTTACCAGGCTCCAGTTAAAACGAATCAGACTCTCTTTGATCTGAGAAGGAAGGTGCGTCTCCTGCACCAGATATTCGTACAGCCGCTCATAGCAGAGGACAAGCTCCTCCCAGTTTTTTTCACGCAGCGCCCGCTTGGCGCGGTCCTCCAGCTCCAGAGGATACTTGATCGGTACGATCTGCTGCTTCTGTATGGCTTCTCTGTAGATCAGCGTCCGATCCGGTGAACACAGATTCCACTCCAGATCCTTGCGCATCTCCTGGAGCACCCTGGACATGTCCAAAAGCTGCTCAATTCTCCTCCATACACACACGACCGGCTTTTTCAGGTTATCGCACAGCATCGGTACAACCGACTTTTCAAAATATGTAAGCTGTGATTCTCCCCCAGACTGCCGGTACAAAATCATCAGCAGCATTTCCCAGCCTTTCAGCTCCCGGATATTGGCCGCAAATTTTACCGTATGATCCGCCACATGCTCCAGAAGCCCCTTTGCCGTCTCCTTTTGCGCCTCGTAGCCATTCCCCAGCCAGACCATAAATAATTCCGCCGGTTCCTGCACTGTAAATCCATACTTTTCACGGGTCTGCTCGTGAAAATACGCATCCGGCTTCAATTGCCCGTTGATACATCCCATGAAAATATTTTCCAGTGAAAATCCATATTCTTTATGCTGGTCGCGCCGAATCTCCTGATCCACCTTGTCCAACGCTTTTTTCAGTTCAGAAATCTTCAAAGGCTTCAGGAGATAATTGATGATTCCCAGCTCAATCGCTTCCCTGGCATACTCAAATTCCGAATATGCTGAAATCACCAGCACCTTGCATCTCACCTGTTCTTCCTGAAGCTTGCGGATCATGGCCAGTCCGTTCATGTCCGGCATCCGGATATCCACAATGATCAGATCCGGACGCACGCTGCGGATCAGTTCGTATCCGCTCTGGCCGTCCACCGCCTTTCCAACCACCTCATACTGCGGGTTAATCTGGTGAAGAAGTTTGACCATCCCCTCCCGGATCGCAGCTTCATCCTCAACAATTACAATTCGCATGCTTCCCCCTCCTTCACCATGCACATAAAAGCAGATTCTCGCCAATCCGCTTTTTCAAAACAAATACGATCCCATGACCGTATATTTCCTGATTCCTTATCCATTGCTCTGCATTTCCGCCATCAGCGGAATAAATAAATGTATTCTGGTATAACTGTCAAGTATGCTCTCGAAATATACTACAGCTTCTTCTCCATAGTATAATTTCAGGCGCTTCCTCACATTGGCAATCCCCACATGCTCGCCCATGTCTGCTGTCTCATCATTCAGTTTACGCAGAAGTCCTGCTTCAATTCCCTTCCCATTATCTTCGATCGTGATATGGATCTGGCCGCCTGCCAGGCCCACTCCCACCACCAGGACGTCATTGCCTCCTTTATTCAAAAATGCATATTTCAGGGCGTTTTCTATAAAAGGCTGCAGCAGGAGTTTATGGATTCGAAGCTCCATCAGCTCCTCGGGCACCTCCAGCTTTAATTTTGTCTTTCTGCTCAGCTCTACATTTCCCAGCCACACATAGTGCTCCAGCCATTGAAATTCCGTGCGCAGCGTCGTCATGTCATCTATATTTTTTACGGAATACCGCAGGATATCTCCTAAGATCCCCAGCATCTCGCTGATCTCATACTGTTCATTTTCAATGGCCTTCCAATTGATCATATCCAGTGCATTGTACAGAAAATGCGGTGCAATCTGAGCCTCCAGCGTGGTTGCCTGGACGCGCTTACGCTCCTGCGTTGCCTGCTTTCCCAGTTCTACCTGCCTCTGGATGTAGATGATCATACTGTTAAATTTGTTTTCGATTCTTCCCATATCCGGAATGATACGCGTTTTTTCTCTGGCCCGGACGGTAAAATCACCTTTTTCTACTCTGCTCATTGCATCTACATAATCGTTTACTACTTTGAGATAAGGTTTTCTTATCAGATAGGCAAGAATAACTACAACAAAGCCGGATACCAGGACAATGATCCCCAAAATCAGATACTGAATATGAAGCAGGTCCTTATATGCCCTGACCGGCTGAATATTGCAGATTGTGAATCCGCTGGCTTGATTGAAAAGGCAGGTATATTGATTTGTCTCCGTGTCCATGACTTCTTTGCATCTGCATCCAATATCTGATTTGGATGGTGCGCTCACGACGATATCCCCGTCCAGCAGGTATCCATGCCGGAATCCGCCGGAATTTAAGACTTTGCAGATCTGTTCTTCTTCAATATTAATCACTGCCGCGGCCTGATGCTTTCCGCCCGCCCCGTAGCTTTCCAGATTTCCTGCGATCTGGAACAGGTATATTTCCTTCCCATTGTCTATCACCGGTTCTGAGATTCCCCGGTATACATTGCCCATTTTCACTTCCGGAATCCCTAATTCCTCTATCCACGGGCTGCTGACAGACGATGAACCAAGACCGTCATAAAAAACAGTCCTACCATCAGTTAACGAAATCATAATGCCTTTTATTCCCTCGTACCGGCTGCAGATCTCTTCCAGCCTGTACTGCAGCATGCGGGTACTTTCCTCCTCTTCATCCCCTGCTGCGTCGATACGTTCTACCATGTTCAAAATTTCTTTGTCCGTACACAGGTCATATAAAATCGTTGTATACTTCTCAAACACCATCTCCAGCCCTTGATTGGAAGTGTTCAGATTGCTGTCTATACGTTTCTCCATATCTTTCTTTTCTATCTTAAGTGTATAAAGCTGCATTGACGCTGAAAAAATCAAAACAGGAATTAATGCCACAGAAAGAAAGACAAACAGCAGTCTAAGGGGCATTTTTTTTCTCATGAAACCTCCTTATTAAATTTAACCGCTGAACCGGTACGAAAATCCAGACATTTTTCCGCTCACTCCGCGCCTGTCCGGCAGCCGCAAACTGATTCCCGATTCACTTTAAGCCGTCAGCCCGAATGGCTGACAGAAAAATATATAAACTTGCCCTATCCCCAATCCCCCACTATTTATACATATAGTATAACACATTTTTCGTAAAATGACGCAATTAATTAATTATTTTGACATATATATTTTGGGTAAATCGGTACGCAGAAAAAAAATTGGTAGATTTACAATTTTTTTCAAAAAAAGACTTGATTTTTTTTGTAAGTCTGATATAATAACGATGTTGCGTCCGGTAAGAGAGGACAACACACAATGCGGAATGGTGTAATTGGCAGCACAGCAGACTCTGACTCTGTTAGTAGGGGTTCAAGTCCCTTTTCCGTAGTCGGGAATCTGAATCAGCAGATTCCCTATTTTATCGGAGTGTGGCTCAGCTTGGTAGAGCGCTACGTTCGGGACGTAGAGGCCGCAGGTTCGAATCCTGTCACTCCGATTTTTGTTTGAGAAGCCGGAATCCTTATGAATATTAGGATTCCGGTCTTTTTTTATTCTTTGCTTTACCGCTTTTTCTACAAAAACTTTTTCTTTTCACGGCTGTTCTAACACTTGTTCTAACACCTATGCCATCCTGTTTTTCAGTATGCCCGTCAGCCGTTCAGACCGTTCTACTAGGTTCTCCTGATTCAAATGCGTGTAGATGTTCATGGTCGTATAAAAGTCAGCGTGCGCAGCCATTCCTGTATCTCTTTCGGATGCCAGCCCTTGGATGCCAGCAGGGAGGCCGTGGAATGCCTGAGCGCACTCTGGATAATCTCATGCAGAACAGCATCATTCAACGCAGAATTGATAATGAATTTTTGACTCCTCACAGTACGCACAGCCAGCCCGGAATGCTCCTTCTCGTTAAAAACTTCTTCGAGTACGGCACTGCCCTGTATGTAGTGTGATTACGATTAAGACTCATTATTATAATATATCCTGAATTATTCACGGCGGTATAAGCCCGCATAAAATCCGCCGTAGTTACCTCCCGTGATAGGGTTAGAAATTTATTGTGGTTGTCAAAGTCCGTTAACTGCTGCTATTCCAACTGTGGCCGCAGGTTATGGATATTTTCCAGTGTTTCATAGAATTCTTTCTTGTAGGGACAGCTGCTGCACAGTTTGAAATATTTATACCGTGCAGACCTTACCACTCTTGCGGCTATTTTCAGCAGCTTGAAACGGATAGTATCTATACACTATTTCCTCATACTGGCGGCAAGCGCCAACCGTCTGAACCAATTGAACAGATTATAAGCCAGTGCATGGACCAGGAGGCGGTTCGCATTTACCAGCTTTGAGGGACTGCTTACAGAGGCAAAGCCAAAGCCGCTTTTGCCTTCCTTGATGAAGTTCTCCATTCTGCCCCTTCCGCAATAGAACTGGATTACCTGATAAGGTTCCATTTCCAGTGTCGTGACAATAAAGGTATACAAATGGACCATCTGGCCATAGGGCTTTTCGATTTTGAAAACCACCCTGCGCGGATGGCTCCACGAACCAGCCTGGTACATAAATTCCCCATACTCGACGGCGAAATCCACCTGGTTGGATTTCGTTGCGCAGTACAGCGCCTGGCTTTCATCTTCTGCCAGTTCAAGGAGCTTTGGATTTTCCTTGAGCCGGATGGCATATTTGCAGTTTTTGTCTTCAAGGACTTCATACAGGCCTGGGGACGCAAAACCACTATCACCCCGGAAATAAAGCGGCATATCCGGGAAATCGCAGAGGAATTCATCCAAAAGGGACTCCATAAAAATATCTGCCTCTTTGCTGCAATACATGGTGCCGTCACGGAGCTGCGCTTTCAGCAGGTCGCCGGTCAACCCGTCGTAACATAACAGCGGATGATAACCGATATCCATATAAAGACCCTTTCTTTGGTTTTGATTTGGATTGGACACCTAAATTTTACCATAGATTGAGGTCTTTTTCTATTCACCAAATAAGTGAAAGACAATATTCAATTAAAATACAGTAACTATGCGGGTTTCAGCAGTTAATGCTGTTACTCCATGAATAATTCAGGATAAATAATATTATTATATTTTTTATCTGTTACCTGCTGAAATTGACTTAATGGAACTAACAAATGATTATAACCAGCTCTATTTAAGAGCAAAAAACAATGAACAATAAAGAAACGCAGCAAATATTAAAACTTGTTAGGAGGAATCACTATGAAGAAAGAAAGGCTCTGTAAAAATATAAATGTAAATGGTTATGATAATCCTGATGCTATAGATAAAACGATTGGTTATATATACCGTACTAACGATAAATCCCCTCTTCCAATATACTGTTATGGATGTATTGAATGGCCGCCTACGTATGACCGTCTGATAAAGGAATATCATCTTGTAAGGGAAACATCACAGACCAATACATCAGACCAACAGTTAATGCATTTTATCATTTCCTTTAATATTCCAGTACAAAATGTCACAGAAATACATTTCCATTTTTCTGATGATATTGCTAAATTGTTCTGTAATGAATATCAAATTTGCTATTCCTACCATACAGATAACGGGCATCCCCATTTCCATTATATAGTGTCTACGACAAGTTATATTGACGGAAAGCCCTTTTTAAGTAATGACCGGATGTCCTGCTATGAATCACAAATATACAGCCTCGCAAATACATATGGCTTTATATTTCTTTTGGAAAGGGTGGTAGAAAATGTTTGAAACCTTCGACGATATCATGACCATAGAGGAACTGGCAGAAGCCTTAAAGATCGGTGCCTGCCAAGCCTACAAGATTGTCCGTACCGGTAAGATTCCTGCATTTAAAGAAGGAGGGAGCCGGAAAATCACAAAGCATGCCTTGACAGCCTATGTCTTAGACAGGAGCCGGCAGAACCAGCATTGAGCCAGTATTAAAGCCTGCCGCCGGCTTTTCCCGTATACGATGGTATCTCGCAGAAGGAGGCCTTCTCTTTCGGTCTCCCTCTGCATTGCTGCAGACCAGGCAGTAAAAAATACCGCTTTATCTGCTATTTTTGATATATGAAATAAAACATACCGATTATCGAATTATTCTGATAAATAGCTCCGCCCAATATTATACAGCCTGCTTTTTAAACAGATTCAAATATTCCTGTGCCTGCTGTAAAGTGATATCCAGTTTTTTCTGTAATCTTGCCAAAATATCGCTTTCGGGGAGTTCAAAATCATATCCTGATTCAATAATTCCCAGAGCCCTTCCTCTTACTTCGCCAATCGCTTCGCCATGCACTTTGCCACGTGCTTCGCCTCTTGCTTCACCGATTGCTTCGCTTTCTTTTGCAATTTCTTCAAATAAAGTACACATAGTCACCTCTCCTTTTTCAAAAGCATTATAATCAATCTTACTGTTCGTTGCGCCTGCGACAGTCATAACAACTGACTTATCGACCTGATGTTCCTCACCATATTGTATTGCCTTTTTCTTTGCCTCATTCTTAGGCGTGCTTTTATCCAAAATGATCTCCAAAAGATTAAATAAATCCACATTATTTGCATTATGAAGCACTAAGGCATTCCGTCTTGCTTCTACTAACAGTATCTTGTAATCATTTACATATCTGGCGATCTTCTCCGGGATATCCAGCATCCCATGCAGGGTAGTCGGGCCATCCCAGACTTTGTCTCCATAATAGACAGATACAGTGATCACAGGTATAAACCTGTCTGTTTTTTTCATTCTTGACAGATATTCATCCTCATTCATTCCTTCTGAGGTCTTATATTTTTTTGCATTGTCGTCATACTGTTTTTTGTATGTGCCATAATCATACCCCATAATACGCATAGGAATAGCATAATGAATATGCTGCTGACTCTCATTTCCAAGCAGTACATATTCCACTCCGTGAACTACAGATTTCTTCCTTATTTTTATATTGTCCCTGGAAGCCTGGATGCTCTCCGCATATTCCCTATGCTCCAATACAGATGATTCGTCTGTATCTGCGTCTTCCAGCTCTTCCGGCTTGATGACTGGTTCCCCGTCAAACAAAACCGCATTGAAGAGATCTGCAAACTGCTCGTTATTACGCCAGTAATTTTTCAATACTGTATCTGGTTTTAATTTCTGTATTTTATCAGACATCTTGTGGTCCTTTCTCTGATATGTTCAGTATACTATATGAGTTATCGTGTTTTCAAGGTTTGCCAAAAATATTTTTTAATCTGAATTTACTCTAAATACCGCCCCCTTTCAAAAAATAATCGCAATGGACTCGTTCATGATCCCCCCTTCTTTTAGGCAGACAGGGCAACCCGTCCTGTCCGCCGCAACATAATATTTTCCAAATTTTCTGTTTGTGCGTTTGAAATGATACATTGAAAATACAGACGAAACCTTTTTTTAATGTTTCTGAAATGTGGATTCTGATTTTTTGCCGATAATCTGACAGGGAAAGACAATCTGGTGATCCAATACTGAATGTAGATTTGAAATATCTTATGAACAATTATAATGCCCTTTGGCTGGAAATGTCAATTCCAAATGCACATATACGTGTCTGCTTTTACATTTTTTATATGGAGCGCATATCTCCTTTCGATTTATTTTTCTGAATGTTTTGCTGATTGCTGTCGTTATACTGCCCTCGTTTTTGCAGATCCATTTTACAGGAAGTTTTTTCCTGCGCTAATCAGCTTGCTTCACATTTATAATATATCACTGATTTTTTGAAGTTTTACGCCACCTGCACAATCCGTCAATCCATCGTGATCCTTTCAAAAAATGCGTATGAGATTTCCGCTATTTCAGAGCACAGATCCGTAAAATCCATACTCTCAGGCAGGTGGCTGTATATATGGATATCCTTTGCAATTTCGATGATATCCTCCGTTGTGATATTCGGTTTCCTACATTTGTTCAGCATCTTCCCCAGGCATTCCAGTTTTTCTGCGGTGCGGTGTTTGATTCGGACACCTTTTTTATCGCATCAGCAACCTTTTTTGTCGCGCGGGCAATCACTGTACTCTGCTTCTCCCATTCACGCAGGATTTTCTTATGCTGGAATACCTTCTCCGTATGCGACATTTTTTCCACCGGTTTTTCTTCTTCCTGCGGCTGCTGCACCGTGTTCGATTCGAACCCTTCCTTCTGCTTCTCCTTCTGGATTGTCTGTTCTTGGATTGTCCGTTCTTGGATTTCCTGTTCTGGAATTGATTGCTCTGAAATTGACTGCTCCGGCGTGTTCTCTTTTGAGCCGCCTTTATTTCCGCCGTCTTTTTTTACTGTACGCTTCCCTGCAATCTCTTTCACGGAAATATTTTTGCCCTCTGCGGTTTTCTCTGCGACTGCTTTCTGTTCCTCCGGTGACAGCTTTGCCGCCTCATATGCGGCGGATATTCCCATATTCCCGTTTTTAAACTGATCCTGTATCTCCTGTACCGCATTGTGGGTAATGCTCTCCATCTTTGCGATATTCGAGCTGCTCTCATTCATCAGGCCCGCGACCACATCCCTCAATTTTCCCGGTATTTCCAGGCCGTCCTCTTTCTTGGCCCTCATCAATGCCTCTTTCAGCCTTTTTGCCTGCTGGGTTTTCTCCCACGCCGTCAGTTCCCGGTTGTATGCGTTTCCCATCAGCAGGGAAAGTTCCAGCATGGGCTGGGTCATATCCTTATACAGATAGCGTACCTGCTGGTATTCCTGATGCCCCCTTTCTATATTCAGGATATTGGCACGGTACCTCCGGTGGCCGCTTACGATCCAGAACTGGCCGTCCACCTTCCCAAGGACTGTCGGCTGCTGCTGTCCCACCGCAAGGAAGCTGTCCGCAAGCTCCTCGATATTTTCCTGGGCATAAAAGTTACTGTCAGATGTCTTCACCTCATATGGGTTCAGCGCCTTTGCATCTTCAATCTGTTCCGCCACGATATCCAGCCCTTCCAGAGCATCCTCGTCAATCTTGACCAGCACAATGACCTCATTCGTGACCGCAAGGGCATTGATTACGTTCAGGCTGATACTCGGTGGATTATCAATGATACAATAGTCATATCCTGCAGCAGAACCATGATCCGCAGCATTCCCTTCTTTCGGCCCTATGGCTTCCATGAACTTCTTATATTTCCCTGTTTATCGTTATCCAGTATCAAGATCTTATAGCCCCTGCGCCATAACTCATACGCAATATTTACTGTTGAAAAGCTTTTCGCGACTCCGCCTTTAAATTTAATAAACTAATCGTTCTCATTTTCTTTCCTTCTTTCTACTTTTATTTGTTAAATTTTTACACCATGTTTTTTAGTTTTTCATACTGGATTTCAGCTGATGTTCGAAAATAGCACCTTTTTAAGGCACAAAAAAACGAAGCATTTCTGCCTCGGTTCTGCCTGCCCTCAATTTTAAAAAACTTTTGAGTTATTGTGCGATTACTTATCATGCAACATTTCAAGATATTCCAACATCATTGATGGAGAATATACGATTGGCCTTTCTAAATCAGACTCCAAAGAATCTTTATCGCCAGATAAAATAATATCCATTTCATGAGCTTCTCTTTAAACTCCTGGTCGATATACTCAGAAACATATAGTTCATGCTCTGATTCAAACAGCATATTGAGCAATCTTCCTGTCCTCTCGCCAAATACCAAGGCTGATATAAGAACATTTGTATCAAGCATTGTCTTCATAAATTCATCCGTTCCCTTCTAAATGCTGCCATATCCTCAATCATGCTTTCTTCCGAATCCCATCCTTTATCTTTCACAAACATTTTTTGGATTTCCGCAAGAGTATTTTTACTTTCCTCAGCCCTCTTTTTCTTACGTGAAGATACCAAATATTCTATAAAACTGATTGCAGTTCTATAATCTTCTTCCTCTAAATGATTCAGCATATCACTGACTACTGCGCTTGTAGGTGCCATATCGATTCCTCCTTCAAACAGTTTTCAAAATGTTGACCACAACCACTAATAATAGTATATCTGCTTTTTTTCGTAAAATCAATGCGTATCCCGATGTAAGAACTTCTTTCAATGAAAATCTTTTATCATCTCCGCCTTTTAATTTCTTTTAGATTCAATAAACTGATCATTTTTCTTCGTTCCTTTTTGTATTTTACGGATTTTCCGGTTCCGATTTTCTTCTTTTACAACGAAAACATAAATACCATACCGCCCTTTTATCTCAGAAAAAGAGTATCTGTTTGACTTTTCAAGCGTTCTTATTTTATCAACAATCTGTCTACATGTTTACTGTGCTGCCCAAAATCCAGTTCATACAAGTTTCCCAGAATTTTTTCCTCATCATTGTGTGTGATTTCTGCCACAAAGGCAAGAATCCCGTATTTTGGTGCAGAACAGCTTCCAGAGATTGGATCAGATCTACACCCATAAATTTATTCATCAATTCCACCTTCTTTCTTTTTCCGTACTGTCTTTTGAATTAGGTTCGAAAAGAACACCTTTTCAAAGCACAAAAAACCGGAGCATCCCTGCCCCGATTCTACTGGTATTCCATAAATGAACATCCATTATTTGATTTTGCTTAATAAATACATCCCTTATGCTTTTGGAATCTACCTTCCTTAAATATGCCTGTTCCAGTCTCAGAGTCAGGCAGCCTGCATGAAATTCATCCTCCGCCTGCTCTATATCTGCCGTATAAATCACAATCATGCGGATATGCTTGCTTCCTTCAAATCAATCTATCTTACAGCCCGAAACGCAGTATCCAGCGCCTCGATCAGATCTTCCACTTTCTCGATCCCGATGGAAAGGCGGATCGTATTCTGTTTGATTCCCTGATCCAGAAGCTCTTCTTCGGTAGACTGGCTATGTGCCGTCTTTGCGCCCCCCTTGATTTCAAAGGTAAAGATCGATCCGCCCCCATGCGGCAGATACTTTTTATACAGCTCATGGCCTGGTTCCCCGGCAGCGACGGATGGCGAATCGTCTTGGAGGCCGCGATATGCTCCCCGGCCTTTGCCAGCGCCTGAAATGTATACGCAATCGCCGCCGCGCCGGATGCCACAGCCAATGCCGCCCCAGTTTTTAGAGTCTCTTATATTTGCCATCTATAATCTCCTGTTCACTTATCTCTTTGCCTTCCGATATCCTGCCTCCTGTGCTTCCTGCTCTGTCTCGAAGATCACCAGGTACTTTGAGTCGGCCATCTCCTCGTAAGCTGCCTGCCCCGGACAGTGGTAGATCTTTGACCGGGAATTTCCACGAATGTCCCCCTCCGAAGTCTCTGCCTTCGAAGTACCGGATGCGTCCAGGGAGCTTTCCCCGGTTGCATAGTCGATCTGGATTCCCGGCTGGACATTGTAGACATAGACGTTATAGGCAATCCCTTCCCCTTCGTCTTCCACCGAAAACGCTTCCATCTGCACGCCATCCGCCAGCAGGTTGTCCTCCCGGAAAACGGGTGTGACGCGGTACAGGACATGATTGCCGGTTTCCTTTACATAGTCGGCCACCATATTTTCAAAGGGCAGCATCCCTTCCACATTCATATAGCGGGTGCCCGTGATCAGGTTCTTATCATTCGCATTTTCACCGGAAAGCTGATAGCCGATCAGATGGCACCGGTTGTACAGATATTTTCCGTCCACAATGTCATATTTCACCGTCTGCCATCCTGTCGGTTTTACCTGGCCGATGCTTCCCCGCTTTTCCGTGGGCATCAGGTCTGTCCCTACATTGGCGTAGGCCGTGCTGCACCTTCCCAGGCTGTCCAGTTCGCCGTATTGCTCAAAGGATTGCAGATTCCATTCGGATTTTGGAAAATCCGGTTCATTTCCGTTGAGCACGATGTAAGGCTCACCGGAATACTCCGGGATATCGGCAAGCGAAATCGTCTGTGTTTCCCTGGAACCCCCGCCCTGTCTGTCCGCGGAAATTCCGCCGGGCGTGCAGGCTGTCAGAAACAGACAGCACAGAATAAGCAGCCATTGTTTCCAGCTATTTTTCTTATGTTTGGGCTTCATCTTATCCTCTCGTAAACCTCCTTTGTAACCTTCTCATGGGAAGAGCCTTGAAACTCCTCCGTTCTTTTCAGCTCCCATGAGCCGTCGGACAGATCCAGCGAAAACTGCCGGTCAGCCGGATATCTCCGGTTCCATTTATAGAGGATGACCTTCCCGATGTACTCCTCAAAGCCGGCGGTTTCCGTTTCTTCGACAAAGCAGGCATCCCCCTTTCCTGCCTCATTTAAAATATCCTCCGAAATGCGGATATCCGCCCCTTCGGCTTCTCCAAATAATTTTCCGGAATACGGACTCATATACAGCTTTTTTCCTCTGCATTCCAGAAGTATATCCTCACAGACCACGGAATCCCGGCTCTGTCGGCGATTGTTGAACATCATTCCGTTTCTGTCATCCACACATGCAATTATGATCATCGTTTTCTCCCCTGTTTTGTATCCGATCTGCACTGCAAAGACTGCCTGTCATCCTGTCTCCGCTTCCACTCAATCCGTTATCCGATTGGTCTTCCGTTTTCCGATTTATCTTCCGCTTTTCGATGGGTCTGCGCAGGCAGCAGCCATTTTTATATCTTTCTGATCCGCTCAATCGCAGCTACGGTATTTTCGTAGCTGCCGAATGCAGTCAGTCGGAAATACCCTTCCCCGCTGGGACCGAACCCGGAGCCCGGCGTCCCCACGACCCCGGCTTTTTCCAGCAGATAATCAAAAAACTCCCAGGATGTCATGTTTTTCGGCGTCTTCAGCCAGATGTAAGGCGCATTGATCCCTCCGGATACGCTGTAGCCGGCATTGTTCAGCCCCTCAAGGATCACCCTGGCATTGTTCATATAGTAAGCAATCTGTTCTGCAAGCTGCGCTTTCCCTGCTTCGGAGTACACCGCCTCCCCGGCCCTCTGGACAATATACGGGGCGCCGTTGTATTTTGTGCCGTGGCGTCTTGCCCACAGGGAATGCAGCGTCACATCCCCGCACTTCAATTCCTTCGGGATAATCACTGCACCCAGGCGCACCCCGGTGAATCCGGCATTCTTGGAAAAGCTGCGCAGTTCAATGGCGCATGCCCTTGCTCCCTCGCATTCATAGATGGTATGAGGCACATCCTCCTCGGAAATGTAAGCTTCATAGGCCGCGTCATAGATGATCACCGCCCCTTCCCTGTTCGCATAGTCCACCCATTCCTGAAGCCGAGGTTTTGTGATCGTGGAGCCGGTAGGGTTGTTGGGGAAGCACAGGTAGATGAGATCCGGCCGCTCCTTCGGCAGCTCCGGCGCAAAATCCGTCTCCGCCGTACAGGGCATGTAGATCACATTGCTCCAGATCCCCCTGTCTGGATCATAAGTGCCCGTCCTGCCCGCCATCACGTTGGTGTCCACATAGACCGGATAGACCGGGTCGCAGACCGCGATCCGATTCTCTGTGCTGAAAATTTCCTGGATATTTCCGGAATCGCACTTCGCGCCGTCGGAAATGAATACCTCGTCGGCAGAGATATCGCATCCCCGCGCCTGGTAGTCATGCTTCGCCATGGCGCTGCGCAGAAATTCATACCCCAGATCCGGCGCGTATCCGTGAAATGTCTCCCTGTGGGCCATCTCATCCACCGCGCTGTGCAGGGATTCGATGATGGCCGGCGCCAATGGCTGCGTCACATCGCCGATTCCAAGGCGGATGATCGACCGGTCCGGATTTGCCGCCGTGTAGGCCGCCACCTTTTTTCCGATGGTGGAAAACAAATAACTCCCCGGCAGTTTCAGATAATGTTCATTGATCTTAAACATGGATACTCTCTCCTCTATTCTCTTACTATGCATCCGGCCATACGCCGTCAAATACCACCTTTGCAGGCCCGGTCATGTATACCCTGTCCTGCCTGCGGTCCCACTGGATCAAAAGGTCTCCGCCCAGCAGCTTCACCGTCACTTCCTCTTCCGTCAGGCCGTTCAGCACACAGGCCACCGCCACCGCGCAGGCTCCGGTACCGCAGGCCAGCGTTTCTCCCGACCCTCGTTCCCATACCCGCATTTCCACCGTCTGTCTGTCCAGCACATGGACAAATTCCGTATTGATCCGGTTTGGAAAACAGCCGTGATGCTCAAAGAGGGGGCCAACCTGTTCAATTTTTAAGTTTTTCACGTCTTCCAGAAACACCACCCCGTGGGGATTGCCCATGGATACGCCTGTGATATGGTATTCCATGCCGTCCGCCTGGATGGGTGCGTCCAGAACTCTGTCCCCCAGGCCGATGATGGGAATTTTCTCCGCCTCCAGGATCGGGCTGCCCATGTCTACTTTCACCTGCCGGACCTTCCCCTCTTCCACAGTCAGATCCAGATATTTGATTCCCCCAAGCGTCTCTATGGAAATCTGTGTCTGATCCGTGAGACCGTAATCATACACATATTTTGCCACGCAGCGGATTCCGTTTCCGCACATCTCCCCCCGGGAGCCGTCCGCATTGTACATCTCCATCTCAAAATCCGCCTTCTCAGAGGGCTTAATCAGAATCAGTCCGTCCGCCCCGATCCCAAAGTGCCTGTCGCTGACCTTTACCGCCGTCTCCGCCGGATGCTCCACTGTCTCCTCCAGACAATTTACATATACATAATCATTTCCCAGGCCCTGCATTTTCGTAAATTTCATATCAATTCTCCTGATTATTTATATCCTGTTCTGTTTTTTTCAATAATACTTTACACCGTATCGCTCATGATCGTCAACACCATCTGCGCAGTTTCCAGCATATTTGTCCCGCTGTCCATACTGCTTTTCTGCAGATATCGGTGGGCTTCCTCCTCGGACATGCGGCTGCGCTCCATCAGCAGGGCCTTTGCCTGTGCGATCACCGCCTTCTGAGCGGCGCTCCGGTTCTTTGCCGCCTCCCGGCGTTTCTTCCTCCGGCGCCGTATCCCCTGCTGCAGCATTTCCACGGTGTTCAGCAGGTCATAGACCTTCAGGGGCATGGGCAGCCCCACAACCCCGTCTTCCAGGCCGTCGCCCCACTTCTCCGGTGAGGAGATCAAAAGTACGTCAATTGTATCCGGCAGGTACTCCCGGAGCTGGGAGTACATCATATCCTTCATCCTGTATCCGCAGATCACAATCCCGTCGTCCATCGTATCCGCGCACTGCAGCGCCTGGGCTCCTGTCGTACACACCCCGGCCACTTCCAGGCCGCTGCGGTTCAGGATATTCCGGATATTTACTCCCACTTCCTTTTTGGGAAATACAATGATCATATGGATCATCTCTGCTCACCCCCCTGCCTGTTCCCCAACTGCAGCCGCAAATCCGGTGATTTCGGAGCAGTCTCCGAACCCCCGGCTGCCTCGTGCGTCCTGACGAAGTCCCGCCGCAGGCCCTTTGTCCCGTCATACCTTGTACAGATAATTGGCGATCTCCCAGTCTGTCACCTGCAGGCAGTATTCCTTGTATTCCTGTTTTCTGGCCGCTATGATATCCGATGCCAGCTTTTTTCCCAGAGCCGCCTGGATATACGAATCCTGTTCCAGTTCCCTGACCGCTTCCCCCAGGTTCGCCGGAAGCTTCTCGATCTGCAGCGCCGAGCGCTCCGCGTCGGTCATCGCCTGGATATTTTTGTCTATGCCCTCCGGCGGAAGGATCTGGCCGCGGATTCCGTCCAGACCGGCCGACAGCAGTACCGCAAGGGCCAGATACGGGTTGGCCGAGGAATCCGGGCTTCTCAGCTCGATCCGGGCGTGTTCCCCGCGCACGGGCGGTATCCTCAGCAGCGGGCTTCTGGTGCTTGCCGACCACCCCCTGTACACCGGAGCTTCAAAGCCCGGCACCAGGCGTTTATAGGAGTTGACCGTAGGATTGGTGATACAGGTAATGGCCTGCATATGCTTCAGCAATCCCCCCATAAAATAATATGCCTCCCGGCTGATGCCGTTTTTATCCGAATCATCCCGGAATATATTCTTTCCGTCTCTGTGGAGGGACAGGTTCAGGTGCATCCCGGAGCCCGCCGTCTCCGTCCTGGGCTTGGGCATGAACGTGGCGTGCAGCCCGTGCCGTTTTGCAATGGTCTTGACTACCATTCTGAAGGTCATGATATTGTCTGCGGTGGTCAGTGCCTCGTCAAACTGAAAATCAATTTCGTGCTGCGCCGGAGCGTTTTCATGGTAGGAGGATTCAATGACGAATCCCATCTCCTCTAAGGTCAGCACCATATCCCGCCGGGCATTTTCCCCAAAATCCAGCGGCCCCACGTCAAAATAGCCGCCCTGCTCGTGGGTCAGCGTCGTGGGCAGGCCGTCTTCATCCGTATGAAACAGGAAAAATTCACATTCCGGCCCTGCCTTCATGGTATATCCCATCTCCGCAGCCTCTGAGAGCACCTTTTTCAAAACCTGCCGCGGATCGCTTTCACAGGGCGTCCCGTCCGAACAGTGGATGTCGCAGATCAGCCGCGCCACCTTCCCCTGCTGGGGACGCCACGGAAAGATCTCAAAGGTGTTCAGGTCTGGATACAGGTATAGATCCGACTCCCCCGCCCCCGGAAAATCCCGGATCGGGGAGGCGTCAAACATGCATTTGTTGTCCATGGCTTTTTTCAGTTGGCTTACGGTCACCGCCATATTTTTCATAGTCCCGTATATGTCGGTAAACTGCAGCCGGATAAAGCCCACATCCTCGTCCTCGACCAGCTCCATTATCTCTTTTCTTGTATAATTATGCATCCCATGCCTCCTGTCTCTCTGAAAAAGGGCGTTCTTCCTATTTGAAAAACGCCCTTTTAAATACTATCCTACACTTCAAAAATCAGATCTCCGTAAGAAGGCATCGGCCATACGTCCTTATCCACGATCATTTCCAACTGATCCACCGGAGCCCGCAAAGCCTCCATCGCCGGAAATACATCTGTATGGTAATAATTTGCCTGTACAGGCCCTTCTTCCTTGGCTGCTGCTTCCTCGGTCGCCTGGATAAGTTTCTCCAGCGCCGCCTTCGTGCTTTTCAGCAGCTCGGTCACCTCTGTCAGCAGTCCGGACTGTACGCTTACGTCTGCCCCTGCTTCCCTCACCGCCAGGATGGTATCTGCCAGCGTCTTCGTATATCCCATGACTGCCGGGATGATCTGCTTGCTGGCCATATCGATCATGGTACGCGCCTCAATGTTGATGGCCTTGGCGTATGATTCATACTGGATCTCCGCACGGGATTCCAGCTCGGCCTTTGTAAATACGCTGAACCGCTCGAACAACTCCACGGCCTTGTCTGTAGTGATGGAGGGGATCGCCTCTACCATGGATTTGATATTCGGAAGCCCTCTTCTCTCCGCTTCTTTGACCCATTCCTCGGAATATCCGTTTCCGTTGAATACAATCCTCTGGTTCTCGATCATATATTTCTTGATCAGATCATGCACTGCCATATCAAAATCATCTGCACTTTCCAGGACTTCACAGGCATCCGCAAATGCTTCCGCAACAATGGTATTTAACACAATGTTGGGATTTGCGATAGAATCCCGGGAACCCACCATACGGAACTCAAATTTATTTCCCGTAAATGCAAACGGCGAGGTTCTGTTTCTGTCTGTCGCATCCTTGGACAGATCCGGAAGCGTGGTCACACCGGTCTGCAGCTTGCCGCCCTTTAAGCTGTGTGTCGCTTCTCCGGTGCTGATGAGCTGCTCCATCACATCCTCGAGCTGCTCCCCGAGGAAAATGGAAATGATCGCCGGAGGCGCCTCGTTTGCACCAAGCCTATGGTCATTTCCCGGATCTGCCGCAGACTCCCGAAGCAGATCCGCATGCTTGTTGACCGCCTTTAAAATACAGGAAAGTACCAGCAAAAACTGTGTATTCTCATGGGGTGTCCTGCCCGGATCCAGCATGTTGATGCCATCGTCCGTCGTGATGGACCAGTTGTTGTGCTTGCCGGAGCCGTTGACTCCCGCAAAGGGCTTCTCGTGGAGCAGGCATTTCATCCCGTGCTGACATGCAACCCGCTTCAGTGTCTGCATCACGATCTGGTTGTGGTCTACCGCAATGTTGGCTTCCGCGTAAATAGGAGCCAGCTCGTGCTGTGCCGGCGCAACCTCGTTATGCTGAGTCTTGGCCGATACGCCCACCTTCCACAGCTCAGTATTCACATCCCGCATGAATCCCGCGATCCTCTGGCGGATGGTGCCGAAATAATGGTCGTCTAATTCCTGGCCCTTGGGCGGCATTGCCCCAAACAGGGTGCGCCCGGTATAGATCAGATCCTTCCTCTGCTGGAACTTCTCCGCGTCAACCAGGAAATATTCCTGCTCTGGGCCTACGGAAGGAGTGACCTTTCTGGATGTGGTATTTCCAAACAGACGAAGGAGCCTGAGTGCCTGCACATTGATAGCTTCCATGGAGCGCAAAAGCGGAGTCTTCTGATCCAGCGCCTCTCCTGTATAGGAGCAGAATGCCGTCGGAATACAGAGTGTGCCGCCTGCCGCGTCCTGTCTCACAAATGCGGGAGAAGTGCAGTCCCATGCCGTATAGCCTCTTGCTTCAAATGTAGCGCGCAAGCCCCCGGACGGAAATGAAGACGCGTCCGGCTCTCCCTTGATCAGTTCTTTTCCGGAAAAGCTCATCAGGATCTTTCCGCTGGGAAGCGGAGCGGAGATAAATGAATCGTGCTTCTCGGCCGTCACGCCGGTCAGAGGCAGAAACCAGTGGGTATAATGGGTCGCGCCCTTTTCAATTGCCCATTCCTTCATCTCATGGGCAATGACGTCCGCTGTCTCAAGATCCAGTTCCTTTCCCTCTTCAATCGTCTTTTTCAGGTTTTTGTACACTTTCTTCGGAAGACGCGCCTGCATCACCGTATCGTTAAATACATTTTCCCCAAAAATATCTGCTACGTTGAAAAATTCTGTGCTCATAATTCCTTCCTTTCTGCATGATCCCTAATGAAGAATGATCGGGAAAACGCCCGCCCTGGACGAATCAATTCTGTCCTTATGTACAAGCCGTTTCCCGGCAGTTCCTGAAAGTAAAAGAGGACACTCCAAGCATTCTTGGAACGTCCTCGTTCTTTTCTACGTCTGTCAGTATAACTCAATCCTTCCAAAAAGGCAAGTAATTTTTAAACTTTTTTTCAGGCTTTTCCAACAGAACCGAATAATTCCATCTTTTCTTTTACTGTCGCCTGGATTGCGTCAAAGCCCGGCTTCAAAAGCTTACGCGGATCAAATCCCTTGCCTTCCAGGTCTTTTCCTGCTTCTACATATTCTCTTGTCGCTGCCGCAAAGGAAAGCTGGCACTCTGTATTTACATTGATCTTTGCAACGCCGAGAGAGATCGCCTTCTTGATCATGTCAGCCGGGATTCCTGTACCGCCGTGAAGTACCAGAGGCATGTCCCCTGTCAGCTTCTGGATTGCATCCAGAGTCTCAAAGCTTAAGCCTTCCCAGTTAGCCGGATATTTTCCGTGGATATTGCCGATTCCTGCTGCCAGGAAGTCGATTCCGAGGTCAGCGATTCTCTTGCACTCTTCCGGATCTGCACACTCGCCCTTGCCCACTACACCGTCTTCTTCTCCGCCGATCGCACCTACTTCGGCTTCCAGGGACATTCCCTTTTCATTGACGATAGCAACCAGTTCTTTTGTCTTCTCTACGTTCTCTTCGATTGGGAAATGGGAACCGTCAAACATAATGGATGAGAAGCCTGCTTCGATGCACTTCATACATCCGTCGTAGCTGCCGTGATCCAGATGCAGAGCAACCGGAACCGTGATCTTCAGCTCTTCCAGCATGCCGTTCACCATGCCGACTACTGTCTTGTATCCTGCCATGTACTTGCCTGCGCCCTCAGACACACCAAGGATCACCGGGGACTTGCACTCTTCTGCTGTCAGAAGGATGGCCTTTGTCCATTCCAGGTTGTTGATGTTGAACTGTCCAACCGCATAGTGGCCTGCTTTTGCTTTTTGAAGCATTTCTTTTGCTGATACTAACATAATAACTTTCCTCCAATTCTCCCACCCCGCCGCTTTTATGCAGCGGGAAATATTTTGACTCTTGTTCCATTATATCCCATTATCAAAAAAAAGACAATCTTAAATTTTATAGAATGCAGAATCAATTTTCCCTAAAAGCCATTTACGTTTTTTATAGGCACGACTCCTCAAAGTCATATAAAACATCATTTGTATCCGGAACTTCCAGCCCCTGATCCAGTGCATAAATAATGTTAGAATCCCACCGTACAGATAAAAGCCGGGAATCAGCCAAAGCAGTTCCCGGCTTTCCTTTATATTCCGGACATCCGCACCATGCATCCGTTTTTACGGCAGGCAATGCCATATTTTAAGATGGTTATCATCCCCTCATCGATCAGCCGGTCTGCATAGTGCTTTTCCTCAATCTGCTTCAGCGCATGCCGGCAGACGGCTTCCAGGTTCGGTTCCTCGGAATATTTGATTTCGATCACAATTCCCATGGAAGCGGACTTCATCTTCACCAGAATGTCGCTATAGCCTTCGCCGGACTCCGCATTGGAGCTTCCTGGAACCTGGAGAGAAGCTGTTCCTCAAAAATCATACGGATTTCCTGATTAGGAATCACAAGCTCATAGGTATTCAGATCCGTTTCCTTTCGCCTGGTCAGATATCCCGTTGTGAAGAGAACACTCCACAGATTGTCAATGTTGTCATACAGTTCCCGGTAAGTCAACTCCTCACTGATCGTTTTTGTAACAGACAGACCGTTCACCAACTGTTCCAGATCATCCATGGTCTGATCCGTTGCTTTCCGGATGAGCGTGTGAATGATGGTATTGCCGCTGGAATTGATCCAGAAAGCCCTGGGACGCGAATTTGGATCAAAACGGAGCTGATTTACATAGTTTATGACGTCCCAGGGGCAGTATACATCCGCGTTTCCAAAACGATAGCCATCATACCATTCTTTGATCAAGTCATGTTTATCCCCCAACTCATAGTATTCCAGCATAGTTCTTACTTCTGTGTCAGAAAAACCAAAGTATTCATCGAACTGGATATTGGTGATGGACATGACATTCAAATTATTCAGCCCGGTAAAGATACTCTCCTTCGTGACCCTAAGACACCCTGTCAACACAGCAAAAAATAGATTTTCATTGGTCTTTAATGCCTGTCCGAACATGCCGCGGATCAGGTCTGTCATCTCGTCATAATATCCGTGATGCCGTGCTTTGTCCAAGGGCACGTCATATTCATCTATTAACAGAATCACCTTCCGCCCATAATGCTTACAGAGAAGCCAGGATAAAATCCGCAGGCTTCTCTTCAAAATATTAAGGGATCTAAGGAACTCCTGGCCGCTGCCAATATCTAACCGAACCAGTTTTTCATATTGTGCTTTATCTTCCTGGGAGAGCCGGTCACTTTTCAGAAGGAAATGGAAACGCAGCACTTCGTGACAGATGACCTCACGCAGCATGGCAACAGCACTTTCAAAATCTCTCGCCTCCACATCCTTCAGTGTAAGAAAAATCACCGGGTATTTCCCCATATACTTTTCACACAGCTCTTTTTCGCCGGAAATGTCCAGTCCGTCAAACAGCTTTGGATCGCAGCCATAAGAAAAAAAATATTTGAGCATATTCATATTCAGTAATTGGCCAAACCTTCTAGGTCAGGTAACAAGGTTCACTTCTCCACAGTTGTTTAAAAGCTCTGTGATCAGCCTCGTCTTATCCACATAGTAGAAACCTTCCATACGCAGTTTTTCGAAATCCTCAATACCAATGGGAAGTTTTGCTGCTGGCTTCAAGGTATATCCCTCCTTTTCTCACTTAATAATATGGAGCAATATTCCGTTACAGATTCTTCAAAATGATGCTGCTTTAGGAACTGTTCTCTGCTTTTACCGCTTCACAAAATATTCCTCATACCACACCAGGAACGTATAGATCGTCCACACCTTCCTCCAGTTGTCCGAATTGCCTCCTATGTAATCCTCAAAAATCCCGTTGATCTCCTCCACGTGGAAGAACTTCTCCGCAATCTCACTCTGGAAGAGTCTCCGCACATCCTGATTATACCGGTCGTCTGCCATCCAGATGCGGATGGGTACGATGAAGCCCAGCTTCTTACGGAAAGCGATCTCCTCCGGCAGCATCTTTGCCGCCGCGGTACGGAACGCCACCTTGTTCTGCTCTTCGTTCACCTTGTACCGGGAGGGCATCCGGGATGCGATGTCGAAGATCCGCATGTCGGTGAGCGGCATTCGGATCTCCAGACCTGCCGCCGTGCTCATCTTGTCCACATTGAGATAAATGTCCCCTTCCAGCCAGATCTGGATGTCGATATCTGACATTTTAGACAGCGGGTCAAGTCCTTCGATCTCCTCATAGATATCCCTGACCAGATTGATCGGAAGATTCGTCTCATCATACCGCTTCAGAATCCGCTTCTTCTCGTCTTCCTTCATAATATTGGTATTGCCCACATAAAAGGTCTTGAGATTCTCCCCGTAGCGCTCCGCATTGCGGTACATATTGTAGCCACCGAAAAATTCATCCGCCCCTTCCCCGGAATAGCACAGCTTCGTGTGCTTCGCTGTATCCTGGCAGGCGATGGCAAACACGATGGCCGAGGCATCCCCCAAAGGCTGCTCCATATGGTACATGACATAAGGCACGATGCTGAAATACTGGTCAGGCGTGATCAGGCTGCGGAAACACTCCCGGCCCAGAATCCTTCCCGTCTCCGCCGCCAGCCTGGACTCGTCGAAGCGTTCCTCCGCATAGCCGCATGTATCTGCCGTCTTCGCGTCGGACATGGCCAGCACATAGGAAGAGTCCACACCGCCGGACAGGAAAGATTCTGCCGTCTCGTCCTTTGCTTTCACCTCCGGCATGATCTGCCCGATGGTGCTGTGGATTTCATCGGCCCAGTCCTCCAGGGACTTGCTCTCATCCGGATGAAAGCTCGGCGTCCAGTAGCGCTCCACCGTAACCTTTCCGTCTTTCCAGATCAGATACCGCCCGGGCAGCAGCTTTTTCACCCCCTTAAAAAATGTATCCTCTCCTGCGCCGTAGGTCAGAGTCAGGTAGATCTGCAGCATATCCTCGTTAAGTTCCTTCACAAATCCGGGCTGTTCCATAATTCTTCGGATCGTTGTGCCATAGAGCAGCCTTCCGTCCTCTGTCTGATAGTAATAGAACGGCTTCGTCCCGAACTGGTCTCGAAGACAGAACAGAGTCTCTTCCTCCTCGTCCCACAATGCGAAGGCAAACATCCCGTACATGTGGTCTGCCATCCGGCATCCCCATGTCTTGTATGCTTTTGCCAGGATCGCCTCCTCCCGCTCCCCGCGGGCCAGAGAAGGATCAATGTCCAGTTCCCCGCACAGCGCTTCCCAATTCCGGATATGGCCTCTGTATTCTTTTACTTTTATCATTGTCGTACCTCTCCTCTTCTTTTGTCAGAACTTCCCCGTCTGCCCAGCAAATACCTCCGGCAAAGCTGTCTGGTACTATCGGTTCTATCTGGTTTGCTTTGCAGCAGTAAGGAACTGCCATGAAATCACATTCCATGACAGTCCCTTACTGCTGCAAAGCCTGATCATTTCACAAGCTTTCTTCCATTTATATATACAGCCTTCACCTGCAGGTCCTTATCCAGCAGAACCAGGTCCGCATCCTTTCCCGGCGTGATGCTTCCGCACCGGTCATAGATCCCGATCTCCCGGGCCGGATTGGCCGTTGCGCAGCCTACCGCCGTTTCCAGCGGGATCTCCATATCTAGGACAGCCCTGCGCAGGCATCCCATCAGGTTCGTCGCGGAACCGGCAATGGTCCCGTCGGCCAGGGTGGCTTTCGCTCCCTTCACATACACATCCTGTCCGCCCAGCGTATACTCTCCGTCGGTCAGCCCGGTAGCACGCATACTGTCGCTGATCAGGATCACCCGCTCTGCCCCAAACATCTCAAAGGTTGCACGCACTACGGCAGGATGGATATGGATGCCGTCGCAGATCAGCTCCACATGGCAGTTTTCCGCATCCCGCGCGGCTCCGATCACTCCCGGGTCCCGGTGGTTCAGAGGGGGCATGGCATTGTACAGGTGGGTCACATGGCTGGCCCCCCTTGCCAATGCTTCCGATGCGGTATCATAATCCGCCGTCGTGTGCGCAATCGAAATGACCGTCTCATCCTTTACCTGGTCAATAAATTCCATTGCGCCTTCTGTCTCCGGCGCAATATCTACCAGACGGATGAGGCCGCCGGATTCTTCCTGCAGCTTCCGGTACAGCGGCACACTGCAGGGACGGATATGGTCCGCAGCCTGTGCGCCTTTCTTTTTTGCACTGATAAACGGGCCTTCCATATTGATGCCCACCAGCTTCGCTCTACCTTCTTCTCCCGCGCCTGATTTTTCCTGCTTCTTGTAATCTCCTGCCGTACTCATGATCTCATGAAGCAGCTTCTCTTCCAGCGTCATCGTAGCGGGGCAGATCGACGTGATACCACTGGAAGCCTCATACTCTGCCATCCGTCCGATGGCCTCCCCAGACGCGTCGCAGAAATCATCCCCCACGCATCCGTGAAAATGGATATCTATAAGCCCCGGGATGGCAAAGCAGCCTTCCCCGTCCACCGTCTCATCGTTACCTGCCGCTTCCGCCGCAAACTGTCCTTCTTTTATATAGATTTCGCCTTCTGTAAAAACCTGGTCTTCTCCATATACCAATACATTTTTTATTACCATATCCTATGCCTCATTACTTTCTCAAAGTCTTCCCCTATGAAAGAGAGAGCTTAGACAGCGCCGCCTTGTCCGCTACTACGGTCACATCCTGATGCATCTGCAGGATGGATGCCGGTACTTCCGGTGTCACATCCCCTGAAAATGCTTTCGCTACGATCTCTGCCTTATCCTCCCCGCTGACAACCACAAGGATCTTCTTCGCCTTCATGATCGTACCGATTCCCATGGTATACGCCTGCTTCGGCACCTCATCCGCGGAAGCGAAGAAGCGCTTGTTTGCCTCAATTGTGCTTTCCGTAAGATCTACGCAGTGTGTCATCTTCTCAAATACAGGAGCAGGCTCATTGAATCCGATATGCCCGTTATGACCCAGACCGAGAAGCTGCAGATCCGCGCCGCCCAGGCTGTCGATCAGCGCTTCATATCTTCTGCATTCTTTCTCCGCGTCGGGCTCCATTCCATTCGGCACGTTGGTACATTCCGGACGGATATTTACATGGTTGAACAGATGATCGTGCATGAAATAATAGTAGCTCTGGTCATTTTCCCGGTCCAGCCCCTTATACTCGTCCAGGTTCACGGTAGAGATCTTTGAAAAATCCAGATCCCCCTTTTTGTACCATTCCACCAACTGCTCATAAAGCCCGATCGGTGTGGACCCGGTAGCCAGCCCTAATACGCTGTCCGGCTTCATAATCACCTGTGCGGAAATGATATTCGCCGCTTTCCTGCTCATATCCTTGTAGTCGTTTGCTTCAATAATTCTCATGTTGTCAGCCTCCTCATTCTATATTGCTGAATACGCAGCAGTTCCCCCGACTGTACAGGACAAATCCGCCGCCTAAACTCTGATATTTCCATACTACCAAATGAATGTAGGAATGTAAACCATTTCTGCCAAACAATTCCAGAAAGAATTTACAATCAATTTGCATAAAAAAATAATTTTATGCTTGCACTATTGCAAATCATGTGATATAATCAATCTTGCTTGTGAGACAGAACGATTCAGACTGGATCAGAAGTGCAATATATGGCTCCATGGTCAAGCGGTTAAGACGCTAGCCTCTCACGCTGGAATCAGGGGTTCGATTCCCCTTGGAGTCACTATCATTATTACCCGGAACTTTACTGTTTATGTAGAGTTCCGTTTTTTATTGCCTGAACAAGTCGGAATGTGTGCCGGTTCTGGTTAGCTCCAGACTCTTCCACAATTCATCCAGTGTGTCAAAACATTCACCGCCTCCGTTTTCCAGCTCCTTCATGGCTGCTATCGTTTCATTGTTTGGAATTTCCCCAAAGCCGGTCAAGTTTTCCAGTATGCCGACAACATAAACCATCCTTTCTTCATCAATTACATCCAGAAGCTGTATTGCCCTTTCTTTGTTGCTCATGATCTGCTCTCCTCTCTTTTTTTGCCCCAGTACCATGAATAATACAATCGGCGGCAGGGAATCCCCTACCGCCATCTTAAAATCCGCATCCTGCACTGCCAGATTCTGTTCACCTGGAAGCAGAATGTCAGATCTCCAGTCCTTCTTCCTCTTTGATCTTCTCCAGAAGCTCTTCTTTCTTTACTTCCAAACGCGCCTTCGTATCTTCCGCTACCATAATCAGAAGCCCCTGCTTCTTGTTCAATATGGTCACTTCATCGTGCTCCCCGCCAAATTCGCCGTCCAGAGTCCAGGGGATCTCTTCCACAGACTCGAAATGGATCTCCCCGGAGCGGAATGAGTATACGTGGTTGGAGTCGATCTGCTTGATCACGAGCGACGCAATGATCTCATTCAGAGCGATGGGGTTCTTCGGCGTCTTGATCAGCGTCACCTCAAACAGGCCGTCGTCAAATATGACATCCTTTCCGATGATCCCCTTGAAACCGCCCACCGACCGTGAATTGGTTACCATGCCGAACATGAAATCATCCTCAATCACTTCCCCGTCATGTTCCACCCGGACATGGTAAGCCGGAATATTGAATATCTGCTTTGAGCCTTCCAGGATATATGCCAGATGCCCCAGCACGTTTTTCATACTCTGCTTCGTCCCGTAGGACACGTCTGTAAACAGGCCGAACGCCGCAATATAGACAAAATAATCGTCGTTGAACTTTCCCACGTCGCAGGGAAACGGAACTCCGTTGACCGCCACATCCGCCGCCTCCAGTATATTGCCGGAAATATGCAGGCTGTGCGCAAAATCGTTGGTAGTCCCAGCCGGGATATATCCGATGGGCACCTTTCCTCCGCGTTTGGAAACCCCTGTCACCACTTCGTCCAGCGTCCCATCCCCGCCGCTGCACACAATGATGTCATAATCTTCCGTATAAGTGACTGTCTTCGCCAACGCATCGTGATAGCACTGAGTCGGATATGTGGTGACCTCATAGCCGCCTTTTACCAAGATATCAATCACATCTGCAAGCTTTGGTTTTAATACACCTGTCCCTGCATTCGGATTATAAATAAACAGCATCTTCTTCATAATTCTTTCATCTCCCCGTTACAGGCAAAAACTCCTCTTCTGTCATATCCTGTTATGAAAAATATTAACTCACAGACAGAACTTTATACTCGGAAAACAATATGAAATTATTTTGATGTCATAAAAAATGTTTTGATCCCCTCTGCGGCTTTCTCTTCATCCTCCCCCTCTGTGAAGATCGTAACCTCTTCCCCTTCTGAAAGGCTCAGACTCATCATCCCCATAATGCTCTTCGCATTGATGCTCTTGTCCTCTACCTTGATATACACTTTACTTGCATACTGACTTGCTTCCTGTACCAATAATGCAATCGGTCTTCCGTCAAGCCCCTTTTCCTGTCTTACGACAACTGGCATTTCAATCATAATCCTGACCCTCCTTGTTCTTGTTTCACTTTTTCTGCCAATTCCTCCAGCTTTCGAAGTCTGTGATTTACCCCAGATTTCCCAACCGGCGGAGACAAGATTCCCCCCAGCTCTTTCAATGATGCGTCCGGATGGGACAGGCGGGCAAGCGCCACCTCTTCCAGCCCTTCCGGCAATTTTTCAAAACCGATAGTGTCGCGCAAGTATGTAATATTCTCCATCTGCCTCACCGCAGCGGAGACGGTTTTGTTAATGTTTGCAGTTTCACAGTTTACCTTACGATTTACCGTGTTGCGCATCTCCTTCAAAATCCTGACATTTTCCAGTTCCATCAAGGATACATGCGCTTCCATGACATTCAGGATATCTACAATCTGAGAACCTTCTTTCAGATAGACAACATATGACTTCTTCCTCGGTACGATCTTGGCGTCCATCGCAAAGCTGCGGATCAGCTTCTGGATCTGTACCGCCATCGACTCGGCTCCGCAGACGATCTCAAAGTGGTAGGACTTGGCCGGATCGCTCATAGATCCCGCAGCCAGAAAAGCCCCCCGGATAAACGCCCGCCTGCAGCAGGTCTGCTGAACCACGATCGGATTCGCAATGCGTACCTCCTCAAATTCCCTCCCGGGCTCGTCAATCAGCTTCGCCGCCTGGAGTATCCGCAGCGCATCGCCGTGCCGTCTGACGACCACCGCATAGACAACACTCTTCTTCGTCATGTTCTTCCGAATTGAGATATCAGCATCTATATTAAATGTTTTTTCGATCAATGTAAAGACTTTTCTTGCAACAGCCTGATTTTCCGTGTGGATTTTCAGGCAGTACTGGTCTCTGCTGCCTATGGCAATGGAACCGCAAATGCTCAGCAAAGCCGCCAGTTCCGCGATCTGGCAGTGTCTGGCCGTGCTCAGGCTCCTGGAAAGTTCTTCCTTTACATTCCCAGAAAATGACATGTCCGCTTCCCGCCTTTCAGTGCGCTTTTACAATGGCGTCCTTTTCGATATCCCTGTGTTCGATCCGCACGCCATAATGCTCCTTTTTCTGCATATACTGGTACATGACATTCGCCAATGTGACGGAACGGTGCTTTCCTCCGGTACACCCGATTCCGATCACAAGCTGATTCTTCCCTTCCAGAATATAATTCGGAAGCAGGAAGTCCATCAGCCCCATAAGCTTTTCCACAAACGCCTGCGCCCGGTCGTTGTCCATGACATACTCCTGAACCTCCCGGTCGTTTCCTGTTTTTTCCTTAAGCCCTTCTATATAGTAAGGATTGGGCAGGAATCGCACGTCAAAGACCAGATC
Source organism: Schaedlerella arabinosiphila (assembly GCF_003885045.1). Taxonomy (GTDB): domain Bacteria; phylum Bacillota; class Clostridia; order Lachnospirales; family Lachnospiraceae; genus Schaedlerella; species Schaedlerella arabinosiphila. The sequence goes on from NZ_RHJS01000002.1 coordinate 3,656,668, forward strand.
CGCGTCCTGCGGAATCCCGTATTTGAAGCCAAACGACATCACGGAAATGTACAGATTCTTAAATTCCTTTCCTTCCACGAAGATCTTTTCCAGCGCCTGCTTTAGTTCCCTGGTAAGCATCTTGCTTGTATCCAGTATATACGTTGCCTGCATCTTTAAGAACGCAATCCGTTCCCGTTCTTTTGCGATCCCGATATCCACCCTGCCGATGCCGCCCAGCGGGTGCTGTCTGCGTGTCTCCTTGTACCGCTTGACAAGTACGTTGTCCCGGGCATCCAAAAACAGAATTTCATACCGGATACCCTGGGCGTCCATATGGCTTAACTGTTCTTCGATCCCGTCCAGCGCCTGTCCGTTCCGGATATCAACCCCCAGCGCCGCCTGGCTGATCTCCGCATCCGGAAGCATGAGCATTTCCGCAAACTTGGGCATAAGCGGAACCGGCAGGTTATCCACGCAGAAATACCCCATATCTTCCAGCATCTTCAATGCGGTGGACTTTCCCGCCCCCGACATTCCCGTTACTATGACAAACCGCATCTTACCTGCCACCTGTCCTTTCTCCTTCCGGATCGTCCCCTAAAACTCTCCGATCATCTTGACTTCCGGCTCCAGCCGTACTCCGAACTGTGCGTATACCTTTTCCGACACCTGCTCCATCAGGGAGCGGATATCCTTTGCCGAAGCCCGGTCTTTGTTGATTACGAACCCGCAGTGCTTTTCGGATACCTGCGCTCCGCCCACCTGAAATCCGCGCAGCCCGGCATCCTGAATCAGTTTCCCGGCAAAATATCCCTCCGGCCGTTTGAAAGTACTTCCAGCGCTGGGATATTCCAACGGCTGCTTGGAAGTACGCTGTGTTTTGAGCTCCTCCATGCGTTCCCGGATCTTCTCCGGGTCTCCCGGTTCCAGGTGTATGGATGCGCCCAGAACCAGGCCCTTGTTCCTGGAGAAAACGCTGGTCCGGTAGCCCAGTTCCATATCCTCCGCCAGAATGTCCTCAAATGCTCCCTCCGCACTCAGAACCCGGGCCTCGATGAGCACCTGCTTCATCTCCCCGCCGTAAGCTCCGGCATTCATCATCACCGCGCCTCCCAGCGTCCCCGGAATCCCGGAAGCAAATTCGAATCCGGACAGCGCACCGGCCTGGGCTTCTGCCGCGATTTTCGAAAGCAGCGCGCCGGCCTGGGCATGAATCACCGAATCCCGGATCTGAATCCGGTTCATCTTCTGATAGATCTGCAGGATCACGCCCCGGTAACCCAGATCCCCTACCAGCAGGTTGCTCCCGTTTCCCACAATATAAAAGGGAACCCCCGCCGCCCGGATGGCAGCCAGGGCCTTCTGCACCTGCCCTTCTTCCTCCGGAGTCACAAACAAATCCGCCGGGCCGCCCACCCGAAACGTGGTATGTCTGCTCATCGGCTCATCCTTAAGCACATTGTCCTCACCCAATATTCTGCATAATTCCTGATACAAATCCATACACCGTCTCCATTCATTCTATAAGGTTGCTGTTCAAAGTCACACTGTAATATCAATATACAATAAAACGAATCGAAATTCAACTTGCAAATTTCGCGGGAATGATGTATAGTTAACTGGTATACTCGTCGAGTTTAAAGTAAAAGGAGTTGAAGATATCATTGGACCCGAGTGACGCCATACAATTTTTCATATTGTTTATCCTGTTGTTGTTATCAGCCTTTTTCTCTTCTGCGGAGACAGCCCTTACCACGGTAAGCAAGATCAAGATGCGCTCCCTTGCAGAGGACGGCAATAAGCGGGCGGCAACCGTGCTGGATATTACGGAGAACCATTCTCCCAAGATGCTGAGTGCCATTTTAATTGGGAATAACATCGTGAATCTCTACGCCGCGTCCCTGACTACCACATTAGCGTACAGTCTGGGCGGAGCAATGGTCAGCATCGCGACCGGTATCCTGACCGTGGCAATCCTCATTTTCGGTGAGATTACCCCGAAGAATGCGGCCACGATCAATTCCAGCAAGCTTGCGCTGGCGTATATTCCGATCATCAAGATATTTATGACGGTCATGACTCCGGTCATTTTTATCGTAAATCTGTTATCCCGGGGCGTATTGTTCCTTCTTCGGATCGACCCGAACGCGAAGAACAATGCCATGACCGAGGATGAGCTTCGTACAATTGTAGATGTCAGCCATGAGGACGGCGTGATCGAATCCGAAGAGAAGGAGATGATCTACAATGTATTCGACCTGGGAGATGCCCGTGCAAAGGATGTCATGGTTCCCAGGGTGCATGTGACATTTGCGGACGTCAACAGTACTTACCATGAACTGTTAGAGATTTTTAAAGAGGACAAGTATACCCGACTTCCCGTGTATGAAGATACCACGGACAATGTCATCGGAACGATCAATATGAAGGATTTGCTTCTGTTCGACAACAGGGAGCACTTCCACGTACGGGATATTCTCCGGGAAGCCTATTTCACTTATGAGTATAAGAGCATCTCCGAACTGCTTGTAGAGATGCGTGACGCTTCATTCAACATTGCCATCGTATTGGACGAATACGGCGAGACCGCCGGACTGATCACACTGGAGGATATTCTCGAGGAGATCGTCGGTGAGATCCACGATGAGTACGATGAGAACGAAGAGAATTTCGTTCAGAAGGTGAATGATCTGGAGTATATTGTAGAAGGCTCCCTGAGCCTGGATGATCTCAACGACCGGCTGGATCTGGAGCTGGAGTCGGAGGATTATGATTCCCTCGGAGGCTTCATCATTCAGCGCCTGGACCGTCTGCCTGAGGTGGGCGATGAATTTACGACCGAGGATGGTATCCGCATGATCGTAGACCGCCTGGATAAGAACCGGGTAGAGCTTGTGCATATATACCTTCCGGAAAAGGATCTGCCTAGTCCGGAACATGACGAAGAGGAAGAACGTGAGGCTGCTGACTAGCAGCAGCCTTGCTTCCATATATTTGATACTTTGTATCACGGCCCGACGGCCGTAACAGAATCCCCCTTGGGGTTATATTTTGACGACAGATTCGGCGGTCACAAACCGCCGGTTATCTGCTGATTTTGGAGAGTTATCGAAGTGGTCATAACGAGCTGCACTCGAAATGCAGTTGTCCTTTACTGGGCACGTGGGTTCGAATCCCACACTCTCCGTCTGAAAAAGTCGCTGCTGTACAGAGCGGCTTTTTTGAGTTCCTTTTGCACACTTCCGGGTTTCCCGTCATATTTTGATAGAAAGTATCTGTTCAATTTTTCTGCGGATACAAAAAAGAAGTTTATGAAAGGAAACGCTGCTATGCCTATTTCAATCATGCTGGATGCCGGCCACGGCGGCCGCGATCCCGGTGCAGTCTATAACGGCCGCCAGGAAAAGGACGATACGCTCCGCCTGACCCTGGCTGTCGGTGAGATCCTTCAAAACCACGGACTGGACGTGGAGTACACAAGAACGACCGATATCTACCAGTCCCCCTATGAAAAAGCAATGGAAGCCAACAACGCCGGCGTGGATTATTTTGTTTCCATCCACCGCAACTCGTTTCCCACTGATAATGTAGTCTCCGGTGTCCAGTCACTGGTCTACAACCTCTCCGGGATCAAACTGGAGATGGCGGAAAATATCAATGACCAGTTGGAAGCGGTGGGCTTTGTCAATCTTGGAGTCGAAGCCCGCCCCAACCTGATCGTCCTGAACAGGACGAAAATGCCTGCGGTCCTGGTGGAAGCCGGGTTTATAAATTCCAACACGGACAATGCGTTGTTTGATGAAAATTTTGATGACATTGCCCAGGCAATCGCCTCCGGAATCCTGGATACGCTGAATCACCCGGATTCTGTTCCTGATCCGTCGGTTTACTACGTACAGGTCGGCTCCTTCCGCAACCCGGCCTACGCCAACCGGCTGCTGAACGAACTGCTGGAACAGGATTATACGGCTTCCATCGTAGAAGGGGACGGCTTTTTCCGTGTACGTGTAGGCAGCTTTGAGAATCTGGAGGATGCCGCAGAAATGGAACAGGACTTAAAGCGGGCCGGATATCCCACCATAATCGTAAGCTGAACGGATGTTTTCCATTTATCTGGCGAAGGGTATCTGTTTCCCCCGCCCAAAACGCAGGAAAGGACGTAACAAAATTAGATTTGCTGCGTCCTTTCCTGCTGATTTTTTATTCTGCATGCAATTACTGTACGGCTTCCAGACCCTCCGCCCGGATCACATCAATCACCTGCTCTACATGCTGCCTGCAGATCTCGTCTGTGGCCGCCTCTACCATCACGCGGATCACAGGTTCCGTACCGCTCTCACGGACCAGAATCCTTCCGTCGCTTCCCAGCGCCGCCGCCACATCCTCCACCGCTTTCTGCACTGCCGGGTTCTCCCTGGCCGTTTTCTTGTCAGTAACCCGCACATTTTTCAGAAGCTGGGGATAAATCTTGACGTCCTCGCATAATTTTGCAAGCGTCTGTTTCTTTTCCATGATCACTTCCATGATCATCAGAGACGTCAGTATACCGTCTCCGGTTCTCGCGTGCTTACTGAAAATGATATGTCCCGACTGCTCGCCGCCCAGGACAAACCCGTTGTTCATCATGTTTTCATATACATATTTGTCGCCTACCGCGGTCTGCTCATACTTCATACCAATCTTGTCGCAGGCTTTGTAAAGCCCCAGGTTCGACATCACCGTGGTAACGATCGTATTGCCTGCCAGCCTTCCCTGTTCCATCAGGTATTTGCCGCACATATAAAGCACCAGGTCACCGTCCACAATCTTACCATTCTCATCGACAGCGATACAACGGTCCGCATCCCCATCATAGGCAAAGCCCGCGTCCAGCTTTTTCTCTTTTACAAATTCCTGGAGCACTTCGATATGCGTAGAACCGCAGTTCTGGTTGATATTGAGTCCGTCCGGCTCATTGCTGATCACGTAGGTCTTTGCCCCCAAAGCGTCAAATACGCTTTTGGCAATGCTCGAAGCGCTGCCGTTCGCGCAGTCCAGACCGATACGCATATCCTTGAAGGAACGGGTAGCCAGTGAAATGAGGTGGCCGATATACCGGTTTCTCCCCGCCGCATAATCAATCGTACGTCCGATCTGCTCTTTCGCTGCCAGCGGCAGCTCTCCTGTCACCCCGTCAATGTAGTTCTCAATCTTCTCTTCGACCTCTGCCTCCATCTTATGGCCTTTTTTGTTGATCACCTTGATCCCGTTATCATAATAGGGATTGTGGCTTGCAGAAATCATAATGCCGCAGTCAAAATCCTCTGTCCTTACCACATAGGATACGCTGGGCGTGGTAGTGACATGGAGCAGATATGCGTCCGCCCCGGATGCCGTCAGCCCGGCCGCCAGCGCGTACTCGAACATGTAACTGCTTCTTCTGGTGTCTTTTCCGATGACGATCCTTGCTTTGTGCTCCTGTCCGAAATACCAGCCCAGGTAGCGTCCCACTTTGAATGCATGCTCTACGGTCAGGACAACATTGGCTTCTCCCCGGAAGCCGTCAGTTCCAAAATATTTTCCCATTTTTTCTACCTTCTTATTTTAAAATTTGCCATAGAAAAGTATTGATAAATGGCTCTGCCATGCAGAGCCTTCTTTGACCATACCTATTATATTATTTTCCACTCCAAGATACAACTGTTTTTTTCGTATTCCGATTTTTCAAATCAAAGCTGCTTCAAATCAGAGCTTTTTTGCACAGATGTCCGCAACACAGCACTGACCGCAGAATGGGCTTGTCCGTGCGGTGCAGACATCCCGGCCGTGATACACCAGGCGGTGGCAGAAGTCGCTCCCCTCCTCGGGAGGAATCAGCTTCCACAGCTCCATCTCTACTTTTTTCGGATCCTTGATCCCGTCTACCAGTCCCATCCGGTTGACCAGCCGGATACAGTGGGTGTCCGTGACGATGGCAGGTTTGCCGAATATGTCCCCCATGATCAGGTTGGCGCTCTTCCTGCCTACCCCCGGCAGCTTCAAAAGGGCGTCAAAATCATCCGGCACCTTTCCGCCGTACTGGTCTCTGAGGATCTTCATACAGGCGCTGATATCCCGCGCCTTACTTTTTCCAAGGCCGCAGGGGCGCACAATCTTCTCAATGTCCTCCGCGTCGGCCGCTGCCAGGGCATCCACATCCGGATATGTTCCGTACAGCTCTTCCACCACCACATTGACCCGGGCGTCCGTACACTGCGCGGCCAGGCGGACGCTGACCAGCAGCTTCCATGCCTGGTCAAAGTCCAGGCTGCACTCCGCGACAGGGTATTCCTTTTTCAAACGTTCTATGATCTCTGCGGCAAGCGCTTTCTTTGTCATTTGCTTTCACCCATCCCTTTTATCTCTTACATATCCGTTTCTCTGCAGTATTCTTAACGCAGCGCAGTCTTCCTCCATTTTCCTTTCCTGTAGAAAAGAGCCGTAGCCAGCGCCCCGACGATCCAGGAGAGCAGCAAGGATATGAAGATGCATTCTTTTCTTCCCTGGGGGAACTGCTCGCTCCGGGTCAGGTATACCAGTCCGTAAGCCAGCGGAACCCTGACAATAATGGTGGTGACCATGGAGATCCACATGGGAGTCATCGTATCTCCGGCGCCTCTCATCACGCCGGACAGGGACTGGGTCACCGCCATGGCGATATAGCCCACTGCCAGGATGCACATCATATTCATACTCAGCGTAACCAGACTTTCCGTATTGGTAAAAATTCCCATCAGGCTTTTCCCGAATAACAGGATCAGCCCTGTAATCACGGCCGACGTGCCAATTGCCATGAACGTCCCCTGCTTTGCCCCCTTCGCCACACGGTCATAGGCTCCTGCACCTACGTTCTGTCCCGCATATGTGGTCATTGCCGTTCCGAAGGAAAAGTTCGGCAGCATGGCAAATCCGTCCACACGCATGACGATCACGTTTGCCGCGATAAACTGCTCTCCGAAGCTGTTGGTCAGAGACTGCACCACCAGCATCGCCATCGACAGGATTGCCTGCGTCACACCGGAAGGCACGCCCAGACGGACGATATTCATGGAATGGTACTTCGTCATTTTCAGATATTCCCGATTCAGGTCAAACAAATCCTTCATCTGCATCAGCCTGCGGACGCAGAGCAGTGCGGAAATGCCCTGTGCGATAGCCGTCGCAAGCGCCACGCCATCTACTCCCATACCGAAATATACGACAAATACCAGGTCCAGGATGATATTCAGGATACTAGCCACGATCAGATAGACCAGCGCCGAGATGGAATCGCCCAGTCCCCGCAGGACGCCGCTCAGGATATTGTAGTAAGCAAGCCCCGCAGACCCGATAAAGAGAATATGGAGATAAGAGGTACACCAGTCAATGATGCTGTCCGGTGTCTTCAAAAGCAGAAGCAGGGGCCTTGTCAGCATCGTAGCCACCACCATGACAAATATGGACGCCAAAGCAGTCAGTACGATACAGTTTCCAATCGTGCTGGACAGATCCTTCCGGTTCTTTGCGCCGAAATACTGAGACACCATGATGCTTGCGCCCATACTGATCCCGATAAACAGCACGATCAGCAGATTCAGGATGGGCCCCGCGCTCCCTACCGCGGCCAGCGCGTTGTCGCCTACAAAGTTGCCGACCACCACGCTGTCTACCGTATTATAAAGCTGCTGCGCAATATTCCCGATCAGCATGGGAACCGTAAATATCAGTATATTTTCCCATGGCTTTCCCACTGTCATGTCAACCGGAGCAAATAATTTCTTCAGATATTCCATTATGTTTCATCTCTCCTCCCATTTTTTGTTATGCATGATTCTCCCCCCGTTAAGAAGGTCGGCTGTCAAGAATCTATTTCCTGCCAGCCGACGCTCAATGAATATATACTAACACGTTATGCCAAAATATTACAAGACCTTTTTTATAATTTCAGTTGTTTTTTGCGCGGAACAGGGCTGCCACAAGTGACAGCCCTGTTTCCAATCAGCAAAATGGGAGAAATGTCCGGAACAGAGCTTCAGGCACTTCTGTTCCGAATTTTGATACTGAGCGACGGATCAATCCGCCGCACAGTACTGTATATTATCTCTGGACACGGCCGGAAGCATCGCCGCCGGCAAGTTTTGCGACTTCGTCCATAGATACCATGTTATAATCACCCTCAATGGAGTGCTTGAGACAGGACGCCGCCACCGCAAATTCTATGGAAGCCTGCGGGTCATAGCCGCCCAGCACTGCGGCGATGAGTCCGCCGCCGAAGCTGTCTCCGCCGCCTACGCGGTCTACAATGTGCATCTTGTACTTTTTACTGAAATAGTAATCCGTTCCGTCAAACAGCATGGCGGACCAGTTGTTGTCATTGGCCGAAATGGACTCCCGGAGCGTGATCGCCACCTTCTCAAATCCGAAGCGGTCTGCAAGCTGTCTTGCCACGTCCTTGTAGCCTTCCCGGTTTACTTCGCCTGCGGTCACATCTGTATTGGCCGCATGGATTCCAAATACGTCCGCCGCGTCCTCTTCATTCGCAATGCAGACATCCACATATTTGCACAGCTCGCCCATCACCTGGCCGGCCTTTTCCTTGCTCCACAGCTTGTTCCGGTAGTTCAGGTCGCAGGAGATCTTCACGCCTGCCTCTTTTGCCGCCTTGCAGGCATCCAGGCAGATCGCAGCCACACCGTCGTTGAGGGCCGGTGTAATACCTGTAAAGTGGAACCACTCGGCGCCGTCAAAGATCGCTTTCCAGTCAAAGTCCTCCTTAGCCGCCGTATAGATGGAAGAGCCCGCCCTGTCATAGATAACCTTGGATGGTCTCTGGGACGCTCCTTTTTCCAGGAAATAAATGCCCACACGGTCTCCGCCCCGCGCAATATGGGAAGTATCTACCCCGAATTTTCTCAGAGAGTTGATCGCAGCCTGTCCGATCTCATGCTTCGGAAGCTTTGTTACAAATGCTGCGTCGAACCCGTAATTTGCCAGAGAAACCGCTACATTGGCCTCACCGCCTCCGTATGTGGCCCCCAGCTTATCCGCCTGTACAAACCGATAATATCCCTCCGGCGCGAGCCGCAGCATGATCTCACCAAACGTTACCACTTTTTTTGCCATTGTTTTTCACCTTTCCCTTCTGTCCTTCCCCGGATACAGATCCTGTCCTACCTGCTTCTGATGTCTGCAACCAGCTTCACTGCTTCTTCTGTCATTTTCTGAATCTCATCAAACTTCCCGTCTCTCACCAGGTCGCCTTTTACCATCCAGCTTCCGCCGCATGCGATGATCTTATCGCAGCTCAGATAGCTTTCCAGATTCTTTGCATTGACCCCGCCTGTAGGCATAAATTTCAGTCCCACATAAGGCGCGGCCATCGCTTTGATCGTCGCCACCCCGCCGAACTGCTCTGCCGGGAAAAACTTCACGATCTTCAAGCCTCTTTTTACCGCCTGTGCTACCTCGGAAGGGGTGATGCATCCTGGAAATACCGGGATATTCTTTTCAAGACAGTAGTCCACGATCTCCGGGTCAAATCCCGGGCTTACGATAAACTTTGCCCCTGCATTCACTGCACGGTCAACCTGGTCGATGGTGAGCACCGTACCTGCCCCTACGAACATCTCCGGATACTCTGTCGTCATCATCCGGATCGACTCTTCCGCCGCATCCGTGCGGAACGTCACTTCCGCGCAGGGAAGTCCGCCCCCGCACAACGCCTTTGCCAGCGGCGCGGCGTCCTTCGCGTCGTTCAGCACAACAACCGGTACAACACCCATCTTCTGAATCTTTTCTGCTACTTCTCCCATGATTATTCTCCTTATCTTTTAGTTTCATAATATGAAATTCAATTTCATATTATGAACTTCATGCTTTTATTATACTCCACATTGAAAGATTGTCAACCTTTTCCAGAAAGATTTTTCATAATAATTAGTATGTCCCTCTTTTTGCAATATCATTTGCTCTTTTTTCATAAACATGCTACAATACCACATGGTCAAAATACTGGCCAATACGACAAGAGGTGAAGCACATGGAATCCAAGAACCCGATCCAGGTATCGGAACGCATCTTCCATACCATCGAATATCTGGCGCAGTCCGGCCCTACAGGCCTGCAGGATCTGAGCAATGAGCTGGGGCTCAACAAGAGCACCGTCCACCGGATCTTAAACTCGCTCATCTGTATGGATTATGTCCGGCAGGATACCGAAACTCTGAAATACAGCCTTAGCTTCAAATTCTGCAGGATCTCCAACCAGATCCTTTCCCAAAACAGTATGATCGATATAGCCCGTCCTTATATCAAGCAGCTCGCGGAACGCAGCGGCGAAACCGTCCATCTGGTACAGATCGACCATATCCATGCGGTCTACATCGACAAAGTGGAATCTCCCCGGAACTCGGTGCGTCTCGTGTCCATGGTGGGAAAAAGCATCCCACTCTACTGCTCCGGAGTGGGCAAGGCGATGCTGGCCGATATGCCGGATGAAAAAATCCGTTCCGTCTGGGAGCAAAGCGATATTCGGAAGATAACGGAATATACCATCACTGATTTGGCTGATTTTCAGGAGGAGATCCGCAAGATCCGGAGAAACGGCTATTCCCTGGACAATGAGGAAAATGAACCCGGCGTCCGCTGCATTGCCGTATCCCTGAAAAGCTTCCAGGGCAAACCCTCTTATGCACTGAGTATCTCCGCGCCGAAGGACCGGATGGAGGACAGCCGGATTGAGGAACTCAAAGAAATGATTCTGAATACAAAAGAAAAAATATCTCAGGAAACAGGAAGCTTTTAGCACAGGCTTCCTGTTTTTTCCTGTCATCGTACGCCAAAAGGCGGCAGGCTTTCGGCATACGATGACGCACTTTTCTCAGGATCCGAAGACAACCGGATAGATATCTTTTACAGTCTCTGCGATATAGGAAGCCCCTGCCTCCTTCAATTCCGTATAGTCCCCATATCCGAACAGTACGCCCAGGGAGTCGATCCCGTTTTTTTTGGCTCCCAGAATATCATGCTCCCGGTCGCCCACCATCAGCACCCTGGACCGATCCGGAATATCGCAGGTCTCAAGCACATAGGCGATTACCTCATCCTTTTTTGTGCGGGTTTCGTCCAGGCTCGCGCCTGTGATCTGTTCAAAATAGTCCGCCAGGCCGAAATGCTCCAGAATCCTTTTTGCAAAGACCTGGGGCTTTGAGGTCGCCACAATGGCCCTTTTTCCGGAATTCCGGATCTCTTTCAACAGATCCTCTATGCCAAAATATACCGTATTTTCGAAAATCCCCTTGTCCACATAGTACTCTCTGTAATACTCCACCGCCTTTTCGGCTTCCTTTGCGGAAAATCCGTAATATTTCTCAAAGGATTCCCTTAACGGCGGTCCGATAAATTTGTACAGCTCCGTTCTATCTGTCACTTCAATCCCGTACTTTTTTAATGCATATGCCACGGAATTGGTAATTCCCAGCCCGGAATCCGTCAATGTCCCGTCCAGATCAAATAAGATCACATCATACATGGCTTCTTCTCCTTTTCGTCATTTTTCCTGCTTTTATCTTAGCATAATTTCCCCAAACCTGGAAGCCGGAAGATGGATTTGCGAACCGGGATTGACTTTACACTGAAGTTTCGCTAAAATGTCCATAGTATCTACAGAAAAAGCATCTATAGAAAAACAGAGGTATAACACATGAAAAACGTATTTATTATGGATCATCCTTTGATTCAGCACAAGATTTCCCTGCTCCGCAAAAAAGAAACCGGAACCAATGAGTTCCGCAGGCTGGTAGAAGAGATTGCCGTCCTGATCGGTTTCGAAGCTTTCAGGGATCTGCCGCTGGAGGATGTGGAGGTAGAGACCCCCATCGAGACATGCATGACACCGATGCTTGCCGGCAAGAAGCTGGCCGTCGTTCCCGTCCTGCGTGCCGGATTGGGGATGGTGAACGGCATCACGACGCTTGTCCCGTCAGCTAAGATCGGGCATATCGGGCTTTACCGCGATCCTGAGACTCACGAGCCGCATGAATACTACTGCAAGCTCCCGGTGCCTATTGAACAGCGCCAGATCGTGGTTGTCGATCCCATGCTCGCTACAGGGGGCTCGGCGGTAGCCGCAGTGGACTTTATCAAAAAACACGGCGGCAAAACAATCAAATGCATGTTTATCATCGCCGCACCGGAAGGAATCGAGCGTCTCACGAAGGCCCACCCGGACGTACAGGTCTATGTCGGGCATCTGGACAGGGAGCTGAACGAGGCCGCCTACATCTGCCCGGGACTCGGCGACGCCGGCGACCGCATCTTTGGAACGAAATAATAAAAAAAGTGAAATCCCGGAGACATTCCCCGGGATTTCTTTCATATGATACATTTCTGTTTTTTCATCCGGCGCACCGGTTCTTTTTTACATATCTGATACGGTTTCTTACGGTCTCTGTCCCATTCCGCCTTCCAGAGTGATCGTCTCGCCGGACATATACTTGAAGTCCGGAGAAGCAAGCTGCACGCAGACACGCCCGATCTCCAGCTCCGCGTCTCCGTAATGTCCTGCCGGCGGCATATGCACATTCGCCTTGAAAGCATCCGGATAAGCTGCCTCAAAGTTCTCAAGCTGTGCGGTCCAGGCCAACGGGCACACGATGTTGACATTGATTCCGTCCTTGCCCCACTCGGTTGCCGCCACGCGGGTCAGTCCGCGGATGCCTTCTTTTGCAGCCGCATACGCGCACTGTCCGAAGTTTCCGAATAATCCCGCGCCGGACGCGAAGTTGATCACAGAGCCCTTTGTCTCTTTCAGATGCGGATAGCAGGCTTTCATATAGTAGAAGGTTGCATACAGTCCGGAGTACAATGCCAGATTAAACTGGTCTGTCGTGTGATCCGCAAGGGTTACTCCGGAAGCAGAAGCCTGGGCGTTGTTGATCAGAACATCAATTCTTCCGAACGCATCCATGGCCTGCTTTACCACATTTTCAACGACCGCCTCATTGTCTGAACCGGCGCTGACATCCGCCTGAATCGGCAGAACCTTGACATTGTAAAGCTTCTCCAATTCTTCCTTGGCGTCAGTCAGCTTCTGCACATTCCGCCCTGTGATGACGATATTCGCACCTTCTTTTGCGTATGCGGTCGCAATTCCGTATCCGATGGAGCCGCATCTTCCGTCACGCAGAACCGCTCTTCCTCCGCCTGTGATGATTACTGTCTTTCCTGTCAAAAATCCCATATCTTTGACCTCCTTCTTTCTATACTGATTCTTTAAATTAATGCACCTGCTTGTACAGATACGAATTAATTTCCTTTATCACGCCTGCCTTTTCAGGTAGTAGAAGCCGTATGGAGGGATATGTACGCCTGCCGGCTGGATTTCTTCTCCGGAGATCAGATCCACATAGCTTCCGTCGATCTCGTTGATCCACGCGATCTTGTCATATTCGCTGAAATTGAACAGCCCGAACAGCTTCTCCCCTTCGAAGTATCTTCCGATGCAAAGCACTCCCTGCTCCCAGGTCTCTACCGTCCATACATTGGCGTTGGTCACGAATACCTTCTCGGATTTTCGGATCTCTTCCAACTGGTTCAGCCTGCCGAACAGCTTTCCTTCAACCGTTTCGGAATCCGTGATATTCTTCGCCAGATCCCATCTCATAGCTCCCCGGTGGATATAGCGGGAATCCTCTACCTTATCCGGGTCCTCCTTATAGGTATAGTCGTTGACCTGTCCCATCTCATCTCCGCTGTACAGCACCGGAATCCCGGACTGCATAAACATATAGGCGTGCAGCATCACGTCCATCTGGATCGCCCTCTCCATGGCCTGTGCGTCCTCTTCAAAGCCTGCCTTTTCGATTCCGCACATGGATGCGGTAGTGCCACAGAAACGCGCGTCTCCAAGCACCAGATCCTCATTGTAAAGCACGCCCCGGCTGGTGCTGTTGCCGGTATAGCCGCGGAAATAGTCGTTCAGATACTGCTTGTGGGTGCGCTCATGTATCCCTTCCTTCTCCAGAGTCGGATAATCCAGCCCCCATCCGATGTCATCGTGGCAGCGCAGATAATTCAGGAATACATACTCCTTCGGCAGATTATTCACAATATCAAGCTGCCGCTTGAGAAGCCGTACATCCCTGGTGGCTACCGTGTGCCATGTGGTGGCCATCGTGGTCACATTGTAGAGCATATGGCATTCCGGTTTTTCCACGGTTCCAAAATAAGGCACCACCTTCTCCGGTTCCATAACCACTTCTCCCAGAAGGAGGATACCCGGGCAGACGATCTCACCGATCATACGCATCATACGTACAATGGTGTGTACCCTTGGCAGGTTCCTGCAGTCCGTATTCAGTTCTTTCCATATGTAGGGCACCGCATCGATTCGAATGACATCAATTCCCTTATTTGCAAAAAACAGAAAATTGTACATCATCTCATTGAATACCCTTGGGTTTTTATAATTCAAATCCCACTGATAGGGATAAAACGTCGTCATTACATAATGCTTGATATCATCCAGCCAGGTAAAGTTCCCAGGCGCCGTAGTCGGGAATACCTGGGGCACAGTGCGCTCATACTGCTGCGGGATGGCGTCATTGTCATAGAAGAAATACCGGCTCATATATTCGCCGTCGCCCTGGCGCGCGCGCTTCGCCCACTCATGATCCTCCGAGGTATGGTTCATGACAAAATCCATACATACATTCATGTTCTTCTTGCGGCACGCCGCGGTCAGGCTTTCCAGGTCTTCCATGGTTCCCAGATTTTCCTGTACCTTCCGGAAATCTGAAACTGCGTATCCGCCGTCGGATCTTCCTTTCGGAGTCTCCAGAAACGGCATCAGATGGATGTAATTCACATTGCTCTTTTCCAGATAGTCCAGCCTGGCTTCTACCCCTTTGATATTTCCCGCGAAATTATCTATGTAAAGCATCATTCCAAGCATATCGTTCTGCTTGTACCAGTTCGGATTCTCCTCCCGCTTCCGGTCTGATTCCTTCAGTTCCAGGTTTCGTTCCTCATAGAACCGGTGAAGGTTGTCGCACAGCTCCGCAAACATGGAATCATTGCCGTACACTTCAGTATAAAGCCATTTCAGTTCATCAAAATGGCGCTGGAATCTTCTTTTGTATTCTTCCTCCTGGCGGTTTTTCTCTTCCTCTGTAAGCTCAGAAGCCGCCTTCTTCTCCTCTGCAGGCGCCGCTTTCTCAGCCGCTTCCAGTTCTGCTTTTTCCTCTATCTTCTCAGACTCCTTCGACTCTGCTTTTTCCTCTATCTTCTCAGACTCCTCAGGCTCTGCTTTTTCCTCTATCTTCTCAGACTCCTCAGGCTCTGCTTTTTCCTCTATCTTCTCTGCTTCCTTTGGCTCTGCCTCTTCCACTGTCTCTGCTGCTTCTTTTACTTCTGTCTCGGACTCCGCTGTCTCTGCTTCCGTCTGCACATCAGGAGAAGGGATCTCTCCGGTTGCTGCCTGCCCGGCTGTCTCCTGTGCCTTTGTCGTTTCTGTCACTTCCGCAGCGTTTTGCACCTGTTTCTTGATGTTGTCTTTCTTGGCCCTGGCCGCTTTTTTTCTGCTCATGATTCATCCTCCCGTTCCGAATTACATAGTACCGCGGTGCACCGGACCAAATGCGGACCTCGCTGTGTCCGCCGCCCCGTAAAAGCTGCCGCAGGCAGAATTTACGCAGGTCTTTCTATCTTCGTCCGGCATCCGCTTATGCAACTAACTCCACGTAAAATGATAGCATACCCGACTTTAGAAAACAACCGTTTCAAACCGATATGTTGCACAAATTTTCACTCTTTTTTTTGTATGTTTCTTTGCCGCAGCCGCTTTCAAAGCGGAGGAAAAAGAGCCTTACAGATTCCGCACCTTGAACTCTCTCTGGGCCTCCCGCTTCTGATCCTTTTTGGCGATATCGTCCCGCTTATCATACTGCTTCTTTCCCTTCGCCAGCCCGATCTCAAGCTTCACCAGGCTGCCGCTGAAATACACCCTGAGGGGAACCACCGTATTGCCCTTTTCCTTCATCTTTCCGAAGATCTTATCAATCTCTTTTTTGTGAAGAAGGAGCTTCCTCACCCGAAGGGGGTCTTTATTGAAAATATTTCCTTTTTCGTAAGGCGAGATATGCATTCCATAGATAAACATCTCTCTGTCCTCCACACGGATAAACGACTCCTTGATGCTGCACTGTCCCATCCGCAGGGACTTCACCTCCGTTCCGTGAAGCACGAGCCCCGCCTCGTATTTTTCCAGGATAAAATAATCATGGTATGCTTTTTTATTATTCGCGATCAACTTGCCCTCTGCCTTGCCCATAATGTATGCCTTTCTCTTTAAAATCCGGCCGCTGTCCGTTGATTGGGCCGCGGTCTCCAGTCCCGGGTCATGACACGAATCCGAACTGTATCGTCCTCTGCACCCTGTCTGTCTCCAGAACCCGGACCCGTACGGTCTGCCCCAGCCTGTAGACATGATGGGTGCGCTCCCCGATCAGTTCATGGCGGTCTTCCCAGTATTCATAATGGTCGTCCGTCATATTGACCACATGTACCAGTCCCTCAATCGTATTGGGCAGCTCCACATAAGCCCCCCATTTTGTGATTCCGGAAATCACGCCTTCAAATTCTTCCCCGATCCGCTCCTGCATATATTCCACTTTTTTTAATTTTACGGTCTCCCGCTCCGCTTCCTCCGCGCGCCGTTCCATGACGCTGGACTGCATCGCCACCTCCGGAAGGATCTTTTCATAATGCGCCATCCTATCCTCCGTCATGCGGCCTCGGATATTCTCCTTGATAATCCGGTGGATCTGCAGATCCGGATACCTGCGGATGGGTGAGGTAAAATGCGTATAATACTTGGCCGCCAGCCCGAAATGCCCCGTATTTTCCCACGTATACTTGGCCTGCTTCATAGATCTCAGCGCCAGGCGGCTGATCAGCGCTTCCTCAGGAGTTCCCTCCACCTTGCCCAGAAGCTTCTGCACCTCTTTCGGACGCACCTCGTTTCCCACATGGATATGATAGCCGAAATTATCGATAAACGTGCTCAGTTTTCTAATCTTATCGTCATCCGGAGTCTCGTGGGTCCGGTACAAAAAGGGAAGCTGCCTCCAGTAATACTCCTCGGCCACGGTTTCATTTGCCAGAAGCATAAAGTCCTCAATCAGCTTGGTCGCCACATTCCGGTCGTAAGGTCTGATCTCCACGGGCCTTCCGTTTTCATCCAGCATCATCTTCGTCTCCGGAAAATCGAAATCTATGGAACCCCTCTGATGCCGCTTCTTACGCAGAATACGGGACAGCTCCGCCATCCGCTCAAACAGGGGAACCAGCCCCTCATACCGTCTGATCTCCTCAGGGTCCTGTTCTTCCAGGATCTTCGCTACGCTGGTATAGCTCATGCGCTCGTCCACACAGATCACCGTCTCCGCGATCTCCGAATCCACCACTTCCCCTTTTGCATTTACCCGCATAATACAGCTCAGGGCCAGACGGTCCTCCCCCGCGTTGAGGGAGCAGATTCCGTTGGACAGCTTGTGGGGCAGCATGGGGATCACCCGGTCCGAAAGGTATACGCTGGTTCCGCGCTTTAATGCCTCCCGGTCCAGCGCGCTGTTCTCCTGGACATAATTGGTCACATCCGCAATGTGCACGCCCAGCCGGTAGCAGTCCCCTTCCTTAGTAAGGGACACGGCATCGTCCAGATCCTTCGCGTCCTCGCCGTCAATGGTCACCATCTGCCAATCCCGCAGATCCCTGCGGCCTGCCATATCGGCCGGAGTCACGTCCTTCCCCACCCGTTCGGCCTGGTTCATCACCTTTTCCGGAAATTCCACCGGAAGGTCAAAACCCTTTACAATTGACATGATGTCCGTCCCGGGGTCATTGATGTGGCCGATCACTTCCGACACAAAGCCCTCCGGGTTCTTCTGATCGCCGCCGTAGGAAGTCAGTTCCACGACCACTTTATGCCCGGTCATGGCGCCCTTTTCCCTGCCTGCCGGGATGTAGATATCCTTCATGATCCTCTGGTCGTCGGGCCGAACAAATCCGTAGTTCCTGCTCTTTTCATAGAGGCCCACGATGCTGACTGTCCTGTGGGACAACACACCCACGATCTTCCCCTCGGTCCGCTTCCTGCCGCGGTCCGAGTCATCCTTCTGCCGGACGATGACAAATTCCACCTCGTCTCCCTGGAAAGCGCCGCCCCTGTTTTCTTCCGCTATATAGATGTCCTCTTCCTCACCCTCCCGGCTGATAAAGCCAAAGCCTCTGGCATTGGCCTGGAAAGTTCCTGTAAGGCGCTTCGCCTGTCCTTTGGCGTACTTTCCGCGCTTGGATACATAGATCCTGCCCTCCGCTTCCAGGGCATTGAGCACTTCCTTCAATTCTTCCCTCTGCTCCCGCGGAATCTGAAGGAGCATCGCAATTTCCTTGATCTTCATAGGCACATAGAAATCATCACAGATCAAATCATAGATAATTTTCTTGCGCTTTTCAAACGTATTATCCATATTTTTTCTCCTCTGCTTTTTTGTCTTTCTATATCTGGAACTTTTTACACAAATCTTATCTGCATATTCTGTCCCTGGCTGATCACATTATACGAAAAAAACACTCTATACCGCTTATAGAGTGCCTTCCTCATCCTGTACCAGAGACGAAACCTATGAAACCTATCCTGCCGCTGTCCTTCGTTCCTGCCTTTCATCCTGTGAATCCTGCTGCCGTTGTTCCGCCGCGCTGCCGTGCCTGCCCTCAGTTAAATACACCCAGGTTCAGTACGACTGCCAGCACGATGAACAAGATCGCAAGAAACTTTGTAGACTTCACAAGCGCCCCCTCCATGGAACGTCCCTTATTCTGTCCCCAATAGGTATCTGCTACGCCGCTGATTGTCCCGAGTCCGGCTGACTTTCCTTCCTGAAGAAGAATAATCGCTGACAATGCGATACAATCTATCACAAATAGAATCGTCAATACAATCTTTAAAATATCCATCTGTGCACACCTCCTAATCTAATGGACCAACTCACAAGTAAATCTATTTTAGCACACCGCTTCATAGATGGCAAGCATTTCTTTTGACCGTTTTTGATTCGTTAATTATATTGCTGCCTGCCGGTTACAGTTCACGGCCTGACCAGCCGCGGGCTGGATGTCCGCCCCATCACTGAATCGGCCGGATGCCGCGCAGCAAGTGCGCGGCACCGTATGAACTGTAACGGCAGGCAGCCTTTTCCTTCTATCTCTCCATCTCAAAGTAAAGCTGGTGCGCCTCGTATTCCCCGAATGCCGCCGGAAGGGGGATTCCTGCCTCCATCAGCGCGTCCGCCGCATACAGCCTGCCGCTTACCTGTTCCCGGTACATGCATCCGCTTTTCAGACCTTTCAGCTTCACATAGTCCACCGTCATATTTCCATGGACTTCCAGCATTACCGAATATACAAGCACCTGTGCCTGATCCTCGGAAATAAACTGCCATGCCCCGACCGCCTGCTCAAAGGGATTGGTCAGCCGGTAATACAGCCCGTTCTGGATCAGCGGCGCATACCGATGGTAGTCTGCCACCTGCCGGCGGATATCCTGCTTCTCCTCTTCCGTAAGCCTTCCCAGATCCAGCTCATATCCAAAGGTTCCCGACATAGCGGTAATGCTCCTGGTAGCCAGGGACGTCACTCTGCCTGTCTGGTGGTTCGGCACCGCCGACACATGGGAGCCCACCGTGGACACCGGATATCCGAAGGAGGTACCGTACTGAATCCTCACACGGTCCACCGCATCCGTATTGTCACTGCACCAGATCTGGGGCGTATAGTAAAGCATCCCGGCATCGAATCTTCCTCCTCCGCCGCTGCAGCCCTCAATCAGGATATTCGGATATCTCTGTACCAGCCGCTCCAGAAAATCATAAAGGCCCAGAACATAGTCATGCAGTACCTTTCCCTGCTCGTCGGTTCCGCAGGAATAGATATCCGCAAGCCCTCTGTTCATATCCCATTTTACATACTCAATATTTCCCTGGTCCAGAACCTTGCAGATCTGTTCAAAAATGGAATCCACGACCTCTTTTCTGGAAAAGTCCAGCACAAGCTGATTTCTCGCACGAACCGGATTCCGTCCGGGAATCCGCATAGCCCAGTCCGGATGCCGCTTGAACAGTGTGCTGTCCTCATTGACAGACTCGGGTTCGATCCAGATCCCGAACTTCACGCCCAGGGCGTTGATCCTTCCGATCAGGCTCTCCAGGGATTCTCCCAGCTTCTCCTCATTGGCATACCAGTCGCCCAGACCGCTGTTGTCATCGTCCCGCTTTCCGAACCATCCATCGTCCAGTACCAGCATCTCGATCCCCAGCTCCGATGCCTGTTTTGCAAGCTGGTAGATCGCCTCACCGTCAAAATCAAAATAAGAAGCCTCCCAGCTATTGACCAGGATCGGGCGAACCTCGTCCCTGTATTTTCCTCGGCATAGATGGGTTCTGATGCAGGCATGCAGATTCTGGGACAGCTTCGACAGCCCCATCCTGCTGTAGGTCATCACCACCTCCGGAACCGAAAATTCATCTCCGGATTCCAGCGGATAAGAAAATCTCTCTTCATAAAGCCCCAGCTGTATCCGGGTCTGATTAAACTGGTCGCGCTCCACCTCTCCCTTAAATCCGCCGCTGTACAAAAGGGTCATTGCATAACAGCTCCCCGCGTCCTCCGTGGTCTCCCGATCCGCCAGTATCATCAGCGGGTTATACTGGTGGCTGGAGGTTCCGCGCCTGCTGCCGATGCACATGGTGCCATGGACAACCGGCACCCTCTGGAAATTCCGTTCCATTGCATGACGCCCGTAAAAACTGATAAAGTCAAATTCTCCGTTTACAAAATCCAGGCAGGCCGGCTGTATCTTCTCCAGATACACTTTGCTTGTCCCGCCGTTCGACACCTTTGCGCTCCGGGTGATCACATCCAGCTCCGGCAGCACGCCGTAGAGCAGATCCACCCTGACCTTTGTCACCGGATCCTCCATATGGATCTCCAGCGTCTCCGCCTCCGCTTCCTCCGCATACACCGCGGGAAGCCCTTTGATCGCATACTTTCCTTTTCGAATCTCATAACCATGGAACCGGAGGTCGCAGCTTACCGAGCCGTCCGCGTTTCTCACCGCGATTGCCGGGCTCCTGTAGTCGCCGTTCCCCAGACATGGAAATTCCTGTGGTAAAACATCCATCGAATACGTCCGGTCGCTGCCCACATCATAAGGATTGCCGGAAAACCCTCTGTCCGCATAAGTCAGCAGATAATCCATGCAGCCATCCGTCTTCCTGCCGTAGTATAAATGCAGAAGAAACCCGAAGGGATCAACCTGCATTTGATACGTTGAATCGTTCGTGTGCAGTGTAAAAGTTTTCCTCGTTTCATCAAAAACAATTCCCATACCTTATTCTCCTTTTCTCACAATGCACCTGATACAGCGTATATCAAGTTTAAAGTTTGTTGCAGAATAACCGCAAATAAGTATAGCGCATCCGATACCGCTGCGCAATCACTTTTCCACATTTTTCCAAAAAATTTATATCCGCCGCCGACATTTGCTCCCGGCTCCCAAAACACAGACAAAGCGGACTTATAGAAAGTCCGCCTTGCCGTATGAGCTGCCGCTTTGATTGGGGTAGCCTCACCCTGTCTGTTACAAACAGATTTAATTATTTTACCGCTCCGTTTACCACGCCGTTCAGGATCTGCTTCTGGCAGATGATGTAGAAGACCAGTATCGGCAGCAATGCCAGCAGGTAGGATGCAAATGCCAAGTTGTAGTTTGTACCGAACTGTGTCTGGAATGTAAGCTGTGCCAGAGGCAGAGTATTCATTCCGCTTCCGCTCATGATAACCAATGGTGTCATAACGTCATTCCATGTACCCAGCGCTGTCAGTACCGCAACGGTAGCATGCATGGGCTTCATGATCGGGAATATGATGCTCCAGTATGTCCGGAAAGTGCTTGTACCGTCCACACGCGCCGCCTCTTCCAGAGCCACCGGGATATTAACCAGATATCCGGAATACAGCAGTACGTTCATGGGCATATAGAATACCACGTAACAGAGGATTACACCTACCAGGTTGTCAATTCCCATCTGCGCCGTCTGTTTTACCAGAGGCATCATCAGGATCGCAAAGGGTACGAACATACCGCTTACAATATACAGATAGACAAAGTTGTAAAATTTATTTTTTGCTTTATTTCTTCCCACCGCATATCCGATCATGGAATGGATCAGGATGGACACAACCACCGTGATCACCGTGATCAGAAAGCTGTTAAACAGGGAACGCCAGAAATCTGTCACACGCATTGCCTCCGCAAAATTCGCAAGGCTCCAGCTCTTCGGAAGGGATAAGATCCCTGAGATGCTGTTTGTCATCTCGCTGGGCTGCTTGAATGCGATAACAATCGTCATATAGAGCGGAAAAGCTACGGTGATCAATCCAATGATCAGCAGGATCGTAACAGGCCAGTTTACTCTCTCGTTTACTTTCTCTTTCATTATAACTGCTCCTCCCTCTTACTTGTAAATGTCATCTGTGCTACGGAGATCACTACAATCATGATAAAGAAGACAACTGCATTGGCGCTCTGGAATCCAAACTGTCCGCCTGACATACCATTGTTGTAGATCAGGTAGGAGATGGACTCTGTACTCTGTGCCGGGCCGCCCTTTGTCAACGCCATGATCTGATCGAATACCATCAGGAAGTTCTTCATACACAGCGTCATGTTGATGCTGAAAAACGGAAGAATCAGCGGGAAGGTCAGGTGCTTGAACTGTGACCATCCGGTAGCGCCGTCAATGGAACCTGCTTCATATACATCCTCCGGTACGGTCTGCAGACCGGAGATGTAGATGATCGTATTCATCGCGATAGCCTGCCATGCACACACGATCATGATCGCAACCCATGCCCACTTTGTGCTTGCCAGCATACTGGTTCCTTCTCCGCCCATCATCTGTACGACTGCTGGAAGGATATATGTGAAGAAATAGTTGAAAATATAACCGACTACCAATGCGCCCAGGATGTTCGGAATAAAGTACAGTCCGCGCAGCGCGCTCTTAAATTTGATCTTGCTGTTCAGTCCCAGCGCCAGGATCAGGCTGACCACATTGACCACAACGGTAGAAAACAGAGCCAGCTTAAATGTGAACCAGTAGGATTTGCCGACACGGCCGTCCCCGAACAGGTCGATGTAGTTTCGGATTCCAACCCAGTTATATGTGCCGTATCCTTTAAAGTTCGTGAAACTGTAGATTGCACCCTTGATCAAAGGCAATGTATTAAACAAGAAGAACAAAATGAGGATCGGTATCGTCATCAGTAAAAATGTCCGTTCTCTGTCATTCATTTTTTTCATTTTCTTCCCACTCCTTTCCGATTACTCATTTCCGTGTGCCGCTTCATATTCCTCTACCAGGCGGATAATGTCGCGGTTGTAACGCAGCCAGTCCTTATCAAATTTTGCAAGGAACGCATCTACATCCTGGTTGATCAGGAAGGTCTGGATCTGTGCGTCCACTGCCATCTCGGAAGGATAGTAGTGATCCTGATAGTCAGACATGATTCCCTGCTCAATATACTCTGTCATACCGTCCACTTCGCTTGCAAGCTCAAAGCTGTCGTCCTTACACGGTACTGCATTCTGGTCATCCAGGTACATCTGGATATTGTCGTTTTCCAAAAGGAAGTCAAGCACCTCATAAGCCGCTTCCTTGTTTTTACATTCGGACGTTACACAGAACTGAAGGTCTACACCGGAGTTCAGTACGTTGCCGCCTTTTTCATCGCTTCCCGGCATTACAAAGGAGTCAATGTTCATATCCGGATTTACGGATTTGATCTGAGGTACTGCATAGCTTCCGATGGTATACATTGCGCACTCGCCGTTCGCAAAAGCGGTACAAGCGTCATTGTAGCCATACGCAAAGGGTCCTTCTTCACCGTATTCTACCAGCTGCAGCATTTTTTCCGCAATCTCACGGTACTCGTCCGTAAAATTGGTCTCGCCGCGGTTCACCTGCTTGCACACGTCAGCCGGCGCCAGGTCTACTGCCAGGGCGTTCCACGGTGCCAGACAGGTCCAGGTATCCTTGAAGCCGAAATACATTGGCAGCACGCCTTCTGACTTGATCTCTTCGCACAGATCCATGAACTCATCCCATGTCTCCGGGATCTCCCATCCGTGCTCCTCGAACATATCTCTGTTGTAGAGCACTCCGGCTGCGTTCGCCACATAGGGAACTCCGAAGGTTCCTTCTGTCGGAACAAACTCCAGATTCTCCAGGATGTCCAGGTAGGACTGCTTGATGCTGCTCAGGCCCTGGTAATCGGAAACATCGGCAAGGATATCAGAATCTACAAAATAAGAATAGTTGATATCTCCCCCGATTCCGATGATATCCGGATAGTTCTCACGGATAAACCGGGTTTTCAAAATAGTCATTGCGTCATTCGGTGAGTCGATCTTAAGTACGATGTCGTCATGAGTTGCGTTGAACTCTTCTTCCAGCTTCTCGAATACACCTACTGCTTCCGGCTTGTACTGCACCAGCTCAACCACGGTCTTGCCTGCGTTTTCATCTGTCCCGCATGCACTGAGACACATTGCGATCAGCATGATGCCTGCCAGAAGTACACTTACTGCTGCTTTTCTTTTTCTCATTGCTTCACTTTCTCCTTTCCTTTACAGAAACTTCTTTGGTTTCTCTGATGAAAATATTATACATTCCATAATGCGACTGATAAATAGCCGCATTTTAGGCCTTTTATACCTTTGTGCTATTTTATTAAATTTTTATAAAAGTCACCTAGCATTTTGGTATATAGTGAAAAAAATACACTTTTCCAAATACTTTACTCTTGCATAAATGGCGCGGTGCGTGTATGATCCCGTTTTCGACACTTTGAAAATTTAAAAACTCCGATAATCCTTATAAATACTGGGATTGCCGGAGTTTTCTTTGGCAAAAAATGTTGTATGTAATCGCTATCCTAAAATTTTTTTTATTTTTTTATTCAGTTCCGTTGGTTTGTAATGAAGTCTATCCAAATCTAAAGATGTTAATTGGTTCAGTGCATCAAGTGCTTTGCTGCCATTGTAGAGTGCCATATACTCGACATCATGTATATTCGTTACATTCATGTTTTTCAATGTGGTGATCAGATTCTCCGGAGTGACATGTGTCCCCTGATCATCCAGCCTGGCCTCAAGCAAGCGATATACCAGCAATGCCGTATAGCATATCAGAAAGTGCGCCCTGATACGATTCGGCAATCGATGGTTTACAGGTCTCCCGGTGAAATTCGTTTTCATGATCCTGAAACAATCCTCTATCTGATATCTCTTGTGTGAAACTGCCAGAATTTCCTTGGCCGGGTCACAAAGGTTTGTTGCTGCGGCATAATATCCGTCATATTTCTCTTCTTCTGCAATCTTCGATTCGTCGAGAACATATTCAATGGTTGCTTTTTCGCCAGATTTTGTATGAGCGACCCGCTTCAAAAATCGTTTTACATCATTTGGCCCTTTTTTTATTTCTTCCGGATCTTTTTTCTCTAACAGCTTTCGTGCACGTTCGATTTGGCGGTCACGTACAGTTCTCTGATATTCCATCATTTTTCTTGAAAACGTTATGATCAGGCGCTGTTTGAGAGTGCCGGTTGCTTTCACGCGTTTGACTTTGCCATTTTTTAATATTTTTTCTTCGTACAGCCCAAGATCAATGACCTTATCTGCAAGGACTACCTTATACGCGAAATCATTATATAGTTTCAGGTTTTCTTTCTTGTGTCTGTCAAAGCCCTTCATATCTTCTATTTTTATCAAGGTGTCGTTGGACAGCAGCCGGTAATCGCAGTCATTGAATACCGCCTGTTTGAGTGCATTACTAAGTTTTTTGATGGACTGGGTCACAATAAAGGCCCGGCCCCCCATACTGTTAAATTTGCGGATGTTATAGGAACCCAGGCCGGCATCCGCACAATAAATGAATTTGGAACCATCTATCATTTTAAGGACTTCTTTTTCTAAAGGGATTGCCGTAAGCTGTTCACTGGTATTACCGGAATGGAGGCACATGGTGATGGGAATGCCCCTGCTGTCCATGAAAAGTCCCATCTCTACAATCGGGTTCGGGCGGTGTTCTTTGCTCAGGCCATATTTTCTCAATCCATGGATCACCTCACCGGTCACTTCATCCACGATATCTTCGTCGGGCTGTTCGCACTCGAAGTAGAAATTCGTACAGTCATAATAAAGGACAGAAGTATCACGTTTGACGATCGAATTGCTATACTTAAAAAGCCACATCAGGTAATCGTCATAATTATTTTCTAAAAGATCCATAAACCGGAGGATGTGCTGGTAATCGAAATCCGGCTGCTCGTAGTAGGAATCCCGGCGGTTCCAGGTGGCAAGCTTAGAGCTGGGATCCAGGATTCTCGCGTAGGTAAGGAAACGTGAGATTGTAAAACAGTCATATGTAACTCTCCGGGTGTCCGTTTTCTGGCGAAAGAATTCTTTAAGGCTGAGATGTTTCATAATATTCTGAAGAAAGAAATATCCGATGTTGACCCAGTTGGAGGAAGAGGCTTCAAGCTCTGTAGATTTCACCTTTTCGTTAAAATCGGCAGTCAGATTAAAAGTGACTTTACCAACGCGGTACTCTTCATTCATTTTTCTGATTTCTTCTCTGACATATGCTTCCGGATCGTCTGTTATTTTGAGAAGTTCAGAATGCTTCCCGAAGTTTTTGACATTTCGAGTGGTAGTTTTTTTCCCATTTCGGATTCCCTGCTGTGCGTAATAGGTAGGATCCTTGAGACGTTTATCAAAGTAAAGCTTCATAGAACATCACCTCAAAAACATTATAT
Source organism: Schaedlerella arabinosiphila (assembly GCF_003885045.1). Lineage (GTDB taxonomy): Bacteria > Bacillota > Clostridia > Lachnospirales > Lachnospiraceae > Schaedlerella > Schaedlerella arabinosiphila. Next base: position 3,683,584 of record NZ_RHJS01000002.1, read on the forward strand.
CACAAACATACAGCACATACAACATAAAAACAAGAAAAATTTGACAAAAAAATACGCCTACCATAAGGCTTTAGAACAATTTTTCATACTTGAAACTGTCGAAAACCCGATTGCTTCACTTTCTCCTTTCCTTTACAGAAACTTCTTTGGTTTCTCTGATGAAAATATTATACATTCCATAATGCGACTGATAAATAGCCGCATTTTAGGCCTTTTATACCTTTGTGCTATTTTATTAAATTTTTATAAAAGTCACCTAGCATTTTGGTATATAGTGAAAAAAATACACTTTTCCAAATACTTTACTCTTGCATAAATGGCGCGGTGCGTGTATGATAAGTACGATTCAATTCTAAGTAAAGGTTTTCAAAGAGTCAAAAAGCATAAAGCATAAAATGGAAAAATTTCTACAGCAACAGACTTTACCGGTCAACCCGGTTTCAGGAGGTTATTATGCATGAATTAATTTTTTCCGTATTTCCGAACGAGAATTTTGTTGACCTTGGGTTGTACCAATACGGCTGGGAGCAGTGCGAACCATCCCACTCCTACGGTCCTGCCGCCAGAAATCATTACTTATTCCACTACGTCATTTCCGGAACCGGCACGCTGATGTCGGATGATTCCAACGGCGTCACACAGACCTTTCAAGTCAAAAGCGGCCAGGGATTTATGCTCTTTCCCGGTCAGATCACTACCTACATAGCGGATAAGAATCTCCCCTGGGAATACGCATGGGTTGAATTTGACGGCCTTCGCGCAAAGGGCGCGGTGGAGCTCGCCTGTCTGTCCATGAATCAGCCGATCTACCATGCGCGTTCCAAAGACATGCGCGAAAATATGGTAAAGGAAATGATGTATCTTGTAGAACACAAGGACATGCCCCCCCTGCACCTGATCGGGCACGTATATCTGTTTCTGGATTTTCTGACCCGCTCCGCCGTCCACATGACCGCTCCGAAGACCGGACGTCTGCGTGACTTTTATATTAAGGAGGCGCTTACCTATATGGAGCAGAATTTCCAGAATGATATCTCCGTGGAGGATATCGCCGCTACCTGCGGACTGAACCGCAGCTATTTCGGAAAGATCTTCAAAGAATCCCTGGGCAAGACCCCCCAGGAATTTCTGCTGAACTACCGGATGGTCAAGGCCGCGGAGCTGCTCAAGCTGACCGGGCTGTCCATCGGGGATATCTCCAATGCGGTGGGCTATGCCAACCAGCTTCATTTTTCACGGGCATTTAAAAATATGTACGGTCTTGCCCCCAGGGAATGGCGGAACCAGAACCGGTTGATGATCCCGACCTGAAAACCGGCTGCCGCCTTTGGCGCTTCATACCGGATATACATACTGAAAACCTGCCGCCGGCAGCTTTTCTGCATACGATGGTATAAAAAAATGCCGCTTCTGTTTCGTGAAGCGGCGTTTTTTATATTCCTTATATATCCGTTTTCTTTTATTCCAAATTCATGTTTTTACTCTTCATGACGTACAGGACTCCGATCATCAGCAGGACGCCGATGGTAAGCGGAAGCAAAGGCGTCTGCGCAAAGCCCGCGATGACGTAGGTCACGCACGAAACCGCCGCAACAGTCACCGCATAGGGAAGCTGAGTGGACACATGGTTCACATGGTTGCACTGAGCGCCTGCGGAAGCCATAATGGTGGTATCGGAAATCGGTGAACAGTGGTCGCCGCACACCGCGCCTGCCATACATGCGGAGATAGATATGATCATCATGGTCTCATTGGTTTTTGAAAATGCCTCTACAACAATCGGGATCAGGATACCGAATGTTCCCCAGGAGGTGCCGGTAGCAAACGCCAGGAAGCATCCTACCAGGAAGATGATTGCCGGAAGCAGGTTCACCAGGCCGCCTGAGCTGGATTTTACAATCTCAGCCACAAATACGTCCGCCCCCAGGCTGTCCGTCATGGCCTTCAGCGTCCACGCAAGCGTCAGGATCAGGATCGGGGACACCATGGCCTTAAAGCCTTCCGGGATGCAGGCCATAGACTCGCCGAACTTTAGCACCTTTCTCACCGCATAGAATACAATCGTGATGATAAACGCAAAGAAGCTGCCCAGCATCAGCCCTACGGAAGCGTCGCTTCCTGAAAACGCCTCTACAAACCCGGCCCCTTCAAAGAAACCGCCCGTATAGATCATTCCGATCACACAGCAGAAGATCAGCACGACAATCGGAAATACCAGGTCAATGACCCCGCCCTTCGGATTGCTCTCCTCTTCTTCCGCGTTTGCATAAGGCCTGTCGGGCGTTGTGTAGAGATCCCCTTTCAGGGCATTTTCTTCATGCTTTCTCATCAGGCCGTAATCCGCGCCCATAATCGTCAGGGCAATCATCATGACAATGGTGAGCAGGGCGTAAAAGTTGTAAGGGATCGCACGGATGAAAATGGACAGTCCGTCTTCCCCTTCCACAAATCCGGTCACTGCCGCCGCCCAGGAAGAAATCGGTGCGATAATGCAGATCGGCGCCGCCGTGGCGTCAATCAGGTAGGCCAGCTTGGCCCGGGATACGTTGTGCTTGTCCGTCACCGGACGCATCACGCTCCCCACGGTCAGACAGTTAAAGTAATCGTCTATAAAGATCAGCACTCCCAGAAGCACCGTGGCAAGCTGCGCGCCTACACGGCTCTTGATGTGCTCGCTTGCCCAGCGTCCGAATGCAGCAGACCCGCCGGCCTGGTTCATCATGCATACCAGGATTCCCAGAAGTACCAGAAACACCAGGATTCCTACATTGTACGCATCCGACAAGGAGCCGATGATCCCGTCCTGGAACACATGGGTCATCGTCCTCTCAAAGGTAAACCCGGAGTAAAATACACCTCCGATCAGAATCCCGACAAACAGGGAGCTGTATACCTCTTTCGTAATCAGCGCAAGCACGATGGCCACAACCGGAGGGATCAGCGACCAGAAGGATGCATACATAGAGGGTACATACTCTTCGGCCTCCTCCGCGGCAAGCGCCAGCATCGGACAGCACATGGCCAGCAGCAGGGACGCGGAAACCGCCCACATCATTTTGTGTTGTATTCTTTTCATTTTCCAACCTCTCTCTTCCTTAGAAATGTTTGATAGTTTTCACAGCCTCTGCGGCATACGGAAAACCGCCCCCGGAAATGGCTGCTTATCCGGAGTTTTCTCATCAGAGTTACTGTTCACACCCTGGCCGGGTGCTCACAGTAACGGCATCCAGCCCATTGAAAAGTCGCCTGACGGCGAGGGGCTGGATGCCCGCCCCATCACTGAATTGGCCGGATGCCGTGCAGCAAGTGCACGACACCGTGTGAACAGTAACTCATCAGATACTGATGAAAAAATACCATGAATAACGTCATGCAAAAAGCAGGCGCATTCATGGTATTATTCCTGTATATTCTATATTCCTTGTATCTCCCGTGATAGCGCTCCACTGATGTGACAGTCCGCAGCATATTCTGCCGCGGCCCAGAAGCCGTCTCACAGGGACAGACACGTCTCCTTCGGCGGTCTCCCCTTTCCCATTTTGCAGCGGCAGCGCCTGTCGGGCTGCCTTGTCTCCCTGGACTTTACTGCACGGACAGCACACTGGGCCGATATAAAAGCCTGCTCATTTTTTCGCTGTCCTTCCTGGTACTGATGAATCCCGCACCTCTATCAAGTCTGTTATTCAATTAATAAAGTTGTATCACTTCTCACAGCAGATGTCAAGAAAGAAAATTCTTCCAGCATCCCCAGAAGCCTGTCCTTTGTGAAAGTTACGGCCTGACCGGCCGCGAACTGTAATTCCTTATTCTTTAAACATACGGAATACATGCACCAGTTCTTTCTGGTTGTCCAGTCCCAGCTTCTTCACGATCCTGCCTTTTTGATTCGCAATGGTCTTGGGGGATGATAAAAGCGTGTTTTCTTTTCCCATCATGATATGAAACACGGCCTTTTCTGCTTCCGAAAGGCAGGACAGCGCCGCCGATGCGATCAGATATTCCTGCGCGGTATGTCCTTCCGCAGTCGCACGGATATTTTCCACCAAAAAAGACATCTGGCTTTTGAATATGTAACCCGATGCAAATGCTTCCTCCGCAGCCTTGAAAATCATATCCGGCGTCTCCAGCGCGGTCAGGATCAGCACCTTCGCGTCCGTCCGGATACGGATCTCCCTTGAAAGACGAATCCCGTCCAGATTCGAAACGCCCAGATTCAAATCCATCAGCACGATGTCCGTATGCTCCTCCACCACCTTAGAAAGCACCTTTTCCTGATCAGGGCCGGCAACAGTCACTTCGATATCCTTATGCTTTTTCAGTAATTTCTGAACCAGGTATACAAAATCCTCGTCATCCTCTACAATCAATACTTTTATCATTTTCCTTCTGTCTTACCCCCCCCCTGAATCCCCGGGGTAAACACAATGTGAACTCTGTACCCTGCCGCTCCGGCTCTGTAGAGCTTTTTACCTTTATATAGCCGTTATGCCGCCTGACCACATCCCTGCAGTAGGCCAGCCCCAGGCCGAAATGTGAATAATCCACATAACTGGTATAGTAAAAGTCAAAAATATGCCCCAGATCCTTTTCCGGTATTCCACGACCTGTATCAGATACACGGAGTAAGACAATATCTTTCTTTGGTCTCTGAGCCGCGAAGGTCAGAGTGCCTTCTTCTCCCATAGAGTCAATTGCGTTTGCTGCCAGGTTACATAATACCTCCTTCATGTGATAAGGGTCGCAGTATAAAGCGGAAAGATCGGGTTCTACTTCAATCTTTACCGTCCCTTTCCACTCTGCAAGTTCGCCTGCAATCTCTTCAAAAAGCGCCTTTATGTCAATGCATTCGGGTTCAAGCTGAATATCTCCGGAACACAGGTTGCTCCGACGGATAAATTCTTCGATATGGGTAACGGAGCGGTCCAGAATATCCAGTTCATCTTCTGTTTCCGGGATTCCCAGTTCTCGGATGAACTGAGTCCCCAGGCGAAGCTTCGCAGTTTCATTTTTCAACATGTGGATAATATACCTGATATCCTCCGGAAGCTGAACCTTGTCCTCCGACCAGTCAAAATACTGCCTGTTCAGCCGCAATCCCCAGATTCCTTTGTGGAAAAGAAGGTAGAGATAATAAAACAGCAGCCCGAAAATAATCAAAACATTGCCCTGCCAGAGCTTGTAAAGCTTTTCAATCTTGAGCATGTGGACAGGGAATATGCTCAGCAGCCAGTACCAGAGCGGCAGAAGCACATATACGGCTATAAACCTGCGCTGATTGATCTGGCAGCTTTTTCTTTCTCTCACAAGGGTCACCACAACCAGTACGGTCATAAACAAACCATACAGCAGGTTGTAAATACCTATTACCATAAAGGCTTCTTCGTGGGTCTTAATGATTGCCTTTGTCTGACTCCAGGGATATATAATCGCAAACACAAGCGACGGTAAAAAAACAACCACTCTCAGAACCTGAAACACCCTTGGCCTGCGCTGTTCCATGCTGCCGAAATATAAGCCGCAGAGAACTCCGCAAGGCATCGCAAGATAGTAGAGCACCGCCGTCAGAACCGAGTTGATCAGTTCGTCTACCTGATATCTCACTCCCATGAAACAGGTGCATACACCTGAGAAAAAACCGCCGTAATATATGTATTCTTTCCATACTCCAAGACTCAGCAAAATGCCGGTGATGCAGCAAGCACCATTGGTTCACCTTGTTTCCGGGGCTGGACAGCAGGATCATCAAGTGCAGCACCCAGATCAATACCGTAAAGAGCAGCAAAAATGTGACCGGCAAGCCTTGTTCTACCATACCTAATCCCCCCAAGCCGGACAAGACAAGACCTCATTCTTTTTTATGTTATAGTAACACAATAGACGTGTCAATAATATTCCTCCCCAATCTTCCCAAACTTTATAGGACTTCGGATTCCCGGCCGGTTTTTTCCAGGCTTCCAGGTATTTACTCAGCTTCGGATCAGCGCTTCCACTTCTTCCTTCTCCGGCATGGCACGGATCGCACCCTTTCTTGTTGTAACAATGGCCGCCGCCGCGTTTGCGAAGGTCAGCATTTCTCCCAGCTGCTCCTCCGTCAGGTTCTCAAAATCGTGCTCCAGTATGTAATAGAGAGAACTTCCGCAGAAGGTATCCCCGGCGCCGGTGGTCTCAATGGTGTTGCACTTAAATCCCGGCCTTTCCACGCGCATTCCCTTATAGTACGCACGGCTTCCGTCCTTTCCCATGGTCAGCAGGATCAGCGGGATCTGGTACTTTTCCTGAAGGAAACGGATGCCCTCATCGTAGTCCTCCTTGCCGGATACGAACTGGATCTCATTGTCGGAAATCTTCAGGATATCGCAGAACCCGAAGCCGTACTCCATCTGTTCCTTCGCCAGCTCCAGGGAACTCCACAGCGGCGGGCGCAGGTTCGGGTCAAAGGAAATCAGAAGCCCTTTCTCCTTCGCTGCTCTGAGCGCTTTTTTGGTGGCCTCCCGCACGCCGTCATGGGTCATGGACAGGGTTCCGAAGTGGAACAGACGGGTCTGCGCCAGAAACTCTTCATCTACCTCTTCCGCCGTCAGCATCATATCCGCCCCGGGGTTCCGGTAAAACGAAAATTCCCTGTCTCCGTCCGGAAATGTGTGGACAAAGGCCAGGGTCGTGTTCACCTGCTCATCTGTCAGCAGGTTGGACGTATTGATCCCCACGTCTTCCAGTGTTGCCCTGAGCAGTGTCCCAAACTGGTCTTTCCCTACTTTGCCAAGAAACGCGGTCTTTTTTCCCATCTTATTTAAAAGTGCCAGCACATTGCACGGCGCCCCTCCGGGGCATGCCTCAAACAGGTTGTTGCCCTGTTCGCTTTGGCCGCTCATCGTAAAATCAATTAAAAGCTCACCCATTGCGATCACATCAAATTCTTTTCCCATCGTTCCTTCTCCTTTCACGCCAGCATATGGATATGCTGCTGTTTACACCCAAAATCGTACGGGAACAAGCCGGTTAAAATAGCTTTTGTACCTTCTGGACATTTTTTACGATATTAGTATAGCGGATTTTCACACAGAATACAATGATACAAATCATATTCCATATTTTTTTACCATATTAAACATCATTTTACCGGAATCAGCAGCGTCTGGCCGATATAGATCATATCGCTGGTCAGTCCGTTCAGCTCCCGGATCGCCTCCACCGTGGTTCCGTACCGCCTGGAAAGCTCCCACAGGGTATCCCCTACCCGAACCGTATATTCAATATACGGCTTGACGGAATCCGACGGGATCTTGAGCACCTGCCCGATATAAATCATGCTGCCCGTCAGGCCGTTCAGATTTTTGATTGCATCCACCGTGGTTCCATATCTCTGGGAAAGCAGCCAGAGTGTGTCGCCCGGCTGAACCACATATTCAATGTATCCCGTATCCGGCCCCGGCACGGGCACATTTTCCCCGATTCCCAGATAGACGTCATAGAGAGCCCTCCAGGTATCCGGCCCCACGATTCCGTCCGCGTCCAGCCCAACGGCATTCTGGAAGGCGATGACCGCCTGACGCGTTGCGCTGCCGAATATCCCGTCCTGGGCAACCCGAGGCACCGTGGGATAAAATTCCGCAATCATATTGAGCAGATACTGCAGTGTAATGACATCCGCCCCCCTGGAGCCCTGCCGGATCACCGAGCCCGGCGGAACCGTTCCGATCCCAAGCGTTGTACCCTCGCTGTCCAATTCCGCCAGCCTGGCTACGGCGGCATACAGATAGGAAATCTTATACCAGGTGGCGCTTCCCACCACCCCGTCCGCTGTCAGGTTGAAAACACTCTGGAATTTGGTAACCGCTGCCCGGGTGCTCTCCCCGAATACGCCCGCCTCGTCCGTGATCGCCGGGATGGCCGGATAATTCCTGCGAATCCGGTTCAGATAGGTCTGGATGACCTGCACGTCAAGCCCTCTGCTTCCGATTCGTAAGGGCGTACCCGGATAGGAGGAGAGGACGCCGGTTACTGCATTGGTTTCTACAATCTCTATGTCATTGGGGTAGTAGTTACGGAGAATCTGCAGAGGGGTCATCCCCCGCTCTGCCAGGCTGACCGTCCCCCACTGTGAGAGACCGGAGCAGGTCGAGGTGGTTCCGTTGCAGAATGAAGTAAAATAAGGCGCGTTCTGCCCCTGCCTGCGGACATATTGGTTGAAAATTTCATCCACAATCCTGCTGATGGACTCGAAAATCGTCCGGCCGTGTACATACGCCTGGTCGTAAGCCGTACTGCTGGTAATGTCGAAGGAATATCCGCGGCTTCTGTACCATTCGGTAAATACACGGTTCAGCGCAAACGTAATGATCGCGTAGATATTTGCCCGAAGCGCGGCATCCGGCCAGGTAGGATAGATCTCGCTGCTGGCCGCATTTTTAATATAGTCTATAAAGGGAACCTGTACATTGGCAGCAGATGAGGACGGGCTGCCCAAATGCACCGTGATCGGGTTCGGAATGACCACCTGCCGCAGAATCCGAAGCCTGGGATCCGGTTTTTCCTGGATACGCTTTATATCTGACGCAGCGGCAGGCTTATCAATGGTAATCTCCGTGACCATCGGGCTGCGCTGAAGCTGCTGCATGGGTATCAGTTCCGCCGGCTGGATGGCCGTTTCCTCCTCATAGATGGGAACGCCTGAAATGTAAAGAGAATTGAAGCCTGCCGCACGCACCAGCACATCGTAGGCCGTATACGGTGTCCCGGCATAATCCGGATCCAGGGAAAGGCTTCTGTCTACGGTTTCCAGAGAGACCGTCTGTGTTTCCCCGCTTTCATCTGTCGTCAGTTCATAGACACTGCTGCCCTGGGGATCAAGTATCCTGATCTCCGCGCCGCCAAGCGGAACGGCGCCGTCAGCAGTCCTGGCCTGTATGACCAAATAACCAATCGCCATAAATTCTGAACATCTCCTGTTTTCGTCTGTTCTATTATATGACGGCCGGCTGGGAAAGGTGCGTGCCTTTCCCGAATTACGGCGGATTTTTTCAAGCTTCGAAAGTCTCCCTGCTGATCTCGTCAATTTTGCGGATCTCTTCTTCGGAAAAGCAGGTGTGCTCGAAAACCGTCCTGGTTTCCAGAATCTGGGAGGGCCTGGAGGCGCCGATCAGTACGGAGCACACGTCCCCGTCCCGCAGCACCCAGGAGAGCGCCATCTGTGCCAGCGTCTGTCCCCTTTTTGCCGCCAGTTCGTTCAGCCGCGCGATCTGATCCAGCCGTTTCTCTGTCAGGGCTTCCGCACGCAGAAAACGGGGGTCTCTCCCAATCCTGCTGTCTTTTGGGATTCCCCCAAGATATTTGTCTGTCAGCATCCCCTGCGCCAGAGGGCTGAATGCGATTACTCCTACTCCCGCCTCTCTGCAGAACTCTTTCACCCCGTCCTCCTCAATGGTACGGTCAAAGATGGAATACCGTCTCTGGTTGATCACAAAGGGGCAGTGCAGCTCCCTGAGCATAGCCGCCGCTTTTTCCGTATATTCCTTATCGTAGTTGGACACGCCGGCATAGAGCGCTTTTCCGCTCCTGACAATGTCTGCCAACGCCTGCATGGTCTCTTCAAGTGGGGTCTCCCTGTCCATCCGGTGATGGTAAAAAATGTCAACATAATCCAGTTTCATGCGCTTCAGGCTCTGATCAATGCTTGCCATCAGATATTTTCTGCTGCCCCCGTCTCCGTAAGGGCCGTCCCACATGTCGTAGCCCGCTTTTGTCGTAATAATCAGTTCATCCCGGTAAGGCCGAAAATCTGCTTCCATGATGGTTCCGAAATTGGTCTCCGCGCTTCCATAGACCGGCCCGTAATTATTGGCCAGGTCAAACTGGGTGATTCCCATGTCAAATGCCGTCCGCAGCATTTGTTTCATGTTGTCGTAATTGTCCCTGCTGCCGAAATTATGCCACAGTCCCAGGGATACCGCGGGAAATTTCAATCCGCTTCTGCCCACCCGGTTATATTTCATCTTCTCATATCTTGTATTGTCTGCCTTGTAAACATTTGCAATATCCGCCATCTTTATACCCTTGTCCTTTCCTGCTGACATGGCCCTCTCCCGGGGCCGGTTCTGCCGCCGCCCTGTGAACCCCGGATACGTGGTAGGGCAGCCTTTAGTTAAAGTATACCAGTTCTTCGATCGGGTCTGCCAGTTCCACATGCTCCGCTTCCAGTACCGGGCCCGTCCCCCGGTAAACAGACATCTTCGCAAATCCGATCCTGGCGCGGATCTTCACCCACTGTCCGGGTTTCAGCTTGGATGCATAGGAACTCCTGCACACATATCCGAGAAATGACGTATCGTCCGCGCAGCAGGTCATAGCCATGCGGCCCGGCAGAAACATCTTGGCCGGAAATGTGCGCGGCTTTAAAACCTTTGCCGTATATTCCACGACTTTTCCTTTATACTGATCCGGACGCTCCATCATATCCACATACCAGATCCCATAGTCCTCGGGACGGATCTCAACAATCGGCGCATCCAGGTCGTAGGGCACATCGTTTTCAAAGATATTTTCCACTTCGCCCTTTTCGTCCTCAAAAATCACCTCTGCCTGGGGGCTTACCACCTTCACACTTCTGCGGTAGCCCGCCAGGGGCTTGATATCGCTGCAGCGGTTGAACAGCACCAGCTCCGAACCCCGGACCATCTCCACAAACAGGGGTTTTAAGTTGGTCAGATACATCTGGAAGGTGCTGGCGTCCACGGTGGTCAGCTTCTGCTCGATCCCCCAGCCCTCCGGGAGCTTCAGGTTCTCAAAATCGCTGACCTTCCACATACCGTTGTATTCTACCACAACCCGTTCCGGATGATGCTTTTCGTCCAGTGCCCGCAGATATTCCTCCGTCAGTTCTTCCTGGGATTCTACCCGCTCCACGGCGATATTGTATCTTTTCAGCCCTGCCGCGCCGTATTCTTCCTCCCCTTCCTCGCAGAGGATCAGAAGCGTCGTCCCCGGAATCTGAAAATAATCCTGTTCCAATGTGAATTTCAAAAACTGCGTCTTCCCGCTGTCCAAAAAACCAGTCATCAGATATACCAATACATCCGGTTGATCCATTTTTTTCTTTCCTTTCCAGTCTTTTATAATCCGAAAAGCTCCGCAAGCTTCTCTTCTTTCAGCTTGGAGCCGATGACACAGATCCGGCCCGTATATTCTGCCGTGCCGCTCCTGACCTCCTGCTCTCCGGGTACCATGTCAAAGTAAATCCACTGTCCGTCTGCCCCGGCAACCATGCCTTTGGCGCGCAGGATTGTACCGTAGGTTTCCTCCTTCTCCAGAGCCTGTAATATGCTGCTGATCTCTTCTTTTGTATAGGACTTCACCGTTTCCCGGCCCCAGCTTGTGAATACGTCGTCAGCGTGGTGGTGGCCATGATGGTGATGATGGTGGTCATGGCCTGCGTGGCACTCGTCATGATGATGGTCATGGTGATGATGCTCTTCGTGGCCTTCTACGTGGTGATGGCTGTGATCATCTTCCCCGCCGTGAGCATGGTCATGATGATGCTCTTCATGGCCTTCTACGTGAGGATGGCTGTGATCAACTTCCCCGCCGTGACCGTGAGAATGCTCGTCATGATGATGGTGATGGTCATGCTCCCCTTCATGGTGATGATGGTGGTGATCATGGCCGCACCCGCATTCTTCCCCATGTTCATGGATCTCCCCACATTCCGGGCAGCGAAGCTCTGAGAGCAGCTCCTCTTCTAAAGATTTGCTTCCTTCCATGATCTCCAGCAGTTTTTCACCGGAAAGCTGTGCGATCGGCGTCGTGATGATGGGTGACTTTTCATTAATCCCCCGCAGGATCTTCACACTTTCTTCGATCTTGTCCTGGTTCGCTTTGTCCGTCCTGCTCAAGATCACCGCCCCCGCATATTCGATCTGGTTGCTGAAAAATTCCCCGAAATTCTTACTGTAAATCCTGCATTTTGTCACATCTACCATGGTCGTAAAGCTGTTCAGCTTCGCGTCGATCTGCCCAGACACGTCCTGCACCGCCTTGATTACGTCCGAAAGCTTCCCTACGCCGGAAGGCTCGATCAGAATCCGCTGGGGATGGTACGTGTCCACAACCTCTTTTAATGATTTTCCAAAGTCCCCTACCAGTGAGCAGCAGATACATCCGGAATTCATCTCCCGGATCTCAATGCCGGCATCCTTTAAGAAGCCGCCGTCAATCCCAATCTCCCCAAATTCATTCTCAATCAGGACAACCTGCTCCCCTGAAAACGCCTCCTGAAGCATTTTCTTAATAAACGTTGTCTTTCCTGCTCCCAAAAAGCCGGAAATAATATCAATCTTTGTCACAATAACCGCCTCCTGTTTTTTACAAAATTTCCTTTATTTGAGATCCAGTTCAATCGGGCAATGATCCGACCCATACACCTCTGTCAGGATCTTCGCATCCTCCAGCCTGTCCTTTAAGCTTTCCGACACGCAGAAGTAGTCGATACGCCACCCGGCATTTTTCTCCCGCGCTTTGAACCGGTAGGACCACCAGGAATAGATCCCTTCCTGCTCCGGATAAAAATACCGGAACGTGTCGATAAAGCCGGCATCCATAAGCTCTGTGAACTTCTGGCGCTCCTCGTCCGTAAATCCGGCGTTCTTTCGGTTGTTCTTCGGATTTTTCAGGTCAATCTCCCTGTGGGCCACATTCATATCCCCGGTTACGATCACCGGCTTTGCCGCTTCCAGACCTTTGAGATACCCCCGGAAATCATCCTCCCATTTCATCCGGTAGTCCAGACGCTTCAATCCCTCCTGGGAGTTGGGCGTATAGACTGTCACGAAATAAAAGTCCTCAAACTCGCAGGTGATCACACGCCCTTCCTGGTCATGCTCCTCCATACCGATCCCGTAAGATACGTTCAAGGGCTTTGTTTTGGTAAATACCGCCGTCCCGGAGTAGCCTTTTTTCACGGCATAATTCCAGTACTGGTGATACCCCTCCAGTTCCAGCTCAAGCTGTCCCGCCTGCAGCTTCGTCTCCTGCAGGCACAGTATATCCGCATCCGCCTGCCGGAAAAAATCCAGAAATCCTTTTTGCATGCAGGCGCGGATTCCATTTACATTCCAAGATATCAGTTTCATATGATCTTCTACCATCCTTCCAATCCGTACATACTCAATAGTATACCTCTTTTAAGGATAATCCGCAAGCCGGCGCCAGAAATCCGGCCTGAAAGCGCTCCCCTCCGTCCAGAAGCACCGCCGTCTCCTCTACGGACCGCTTCCTGGTTCCCACTTCCAGAAGGGTCCCCGTCAGAATCCGCACCATATGGTACATGAATCCGTTTCCCTCATACAGAAGCTTCACCTTGCTCCCCTCTTTACTGATCCGGATCGCATAGATGGTGCGGATCGTGGACTGATCCTCATTCCGGTCTGTAAAGGCGGCAAAGTCATGCTTTCCCACCAGGCAGTCCGCCGCCTTTTTCATCGCCCCCATATCCAGTTTTTCCGGAAAATGAAAACAATATTTGCGGGTAAAAACATCCGCTTTTTCCCTGGTATCCACCGTATACTCATACCGCTTTCCCGAAGCGCTGTAACGGGCGTGAAATCCGTTTTTCACAAGTTCCATCCCTGTCACCCGGATATCCTCCGGCAGCATCCGGTTCAATTCCTCCAGAAATGGTTCTTCCTCCACTTTTCCCGATAAACGGATACTGGCCGTCTGGGCTTCGGCATGTACGCCTCCGTCCGTCCGGCCAGATCCGTTGACTTCTACAGGATACCCTTTCAGGGCGCAGACGGCCCTCTCCAGCATCCCCTGGATCGTCAGCTCCGTATCCGGCTGTCTCTGCCAGCCCTGGTAGCGGGTTCCGTCATATGCAATCGTTAATTTGTAGGTTCTCATAACTCCTCCTTCGAAACTGCTGCCGCTCTGTACCCCGAACCGAATGCCTGTCCGCCATCCGCAAAGCCCATTCAATGGGGGCAATTCCCGTGTCCTTCTTTTACAGCCCGCCCGGCTCGTCCAGGCAGTGCACTTTCCCATCCTGAAGAAACAGTACCCTGCCGCACAGCATACTGACCACGTCCAGGTCGTGGGACACAAACAGATAGCAGATCTTCTCCTTCTCCTGCAGCTCTTTCAGAAGGGCGATGATCTGGGCCTGCACGGTCACATCCAGCGCGGAGAGCGGCTCGTCCGCCAGGATAAATCTGGTCCCGGTGATCAGGGCCAGTGCGATGCTGACCCGCTGCCGCTGCCCGCCGCTCAGCTCCCGGGGGTATCTTCCGTAAAAATCTTCCGGCAAATGTACTCTTCCAAGCATTTCCTCCGCCTTTTCCCGGCGTTCCTGCCTGGAGAATCCGCCCTTGACCCTCAGCGGTTCCTCCAGTATCCAGCCGACGGTCTTTCTGGGGTTGAGAGCTCCAAAAGGGTCCTGAAAGACCATCTGGGGGCGCTTTGTATAGTGCCGGATCTCACCGTCGTATTCCTTCAAAAGACCCAGGATACATTTGCAGAGGGTGGATTTCCCGCTGCCGCTTTCTCCTACCAGGCCGACGATTTCCCCCTCGTACAGCTCAAAGGACACGTCCTCCAGAACCTGCCGCCTCGTTTTTCCTTCTCTATAGTAGGCATTTACATGACTGACTTCCAAAATCTTTTCCGGCAAAAGGCTCACCTGCTTTCTTCTTTCTCCTCAGCAAATCGTAATACCGGTTCTCCCTGGTCCTTGCCGGGATCGCCGCGATCAATTCTCTGGTATATTCGGACTGCGGATTTTCAAAAATCTCCCTGCAGTCCCCCTCTTCCACTGTCTGCCCGTCCTTCATGACCAGTACGCGGCTGCACAATGTATTGACCACACGCAGGTTATGGGAAATAAACAGGATGCTCATGCCGTATTTCCGGTTCAGTTTTTTCAAAAGATTCAGGATGCTTTCCTGGGTTCCCACGTCCAGCGCCGTAGTCGGTTCGTCCGCGATCAGAAGCTTCGGGCGGCACACCATGGCCGCGGCGATCATAACCCTCTGGCGCATCCCTCCGGACAGCTCATAAGGATACTTCCTGTACAGTTCCCCGGGATTCTCCAATTCTACCTCTTCCAACGCTCTCAGGGCAAGCTGTCTGCGCTCTGCTTTCGTCATTTTTTTCCCCGCCGCTGCGCCGCTTTCCTTTCTGCCTTCCCGCCCCCATGGCCTGTCATGCAGAAGCAGCGCTTCCTCCACCTGCTTCCCGATCCGCATGGTGGGGTTCAGAGCGGTCATGGGCTCCTGGAAGATCATGCCGATCTCATTTCCCTGAATCCTGCGCATCTCCTTTTCCGAAAGCGTCAGGAGATCTGTATCGTCCAGCCAGATCCTTCCCCCGTCCAGAACCGCGTGTTTTTTCAGAAGCCCCGCAATGGTCAGCGCGGTCATCGTCTTTCCGGAGCCGGATTCCCCGACGATTCCCAGGATATCTCCGGCTTCGACTGCAAAAGAAACATTTTTTACGACCTCTTCCTTCTCACTCCGGTCTTCAAAATGAATCGACAGATTTTCTACTTTCAGCATCATCTTCCACCTCCAAACTGACCCGGTACCCCTTCTTCCGGCATCATCTTCCGCCTCCGAACTGATCCAGTATCCCTTCCCCCAGCAGACCTACGCCTAAGATCAAAAGCACCAGGAACAGACCCGGGAATACGGCACACCACGGCCCTCCAGCCAGATAGGTCTGGGATTCCGAGAGCATCCTTCCCAGACTGGCATCCGGCGGCTGCACCCCGATCCCCAGATAACTCATGCTGGCCTCCGCAAGCACGGCGTTGTTAAATCCAATGGCCAGGGCGGAAAGCAGAGCCGGCAGGATATTGGGCAGTATGTGTACAAATAAGATCCGCGGTGTGGAAACACCGATCAGTTTTGCGCTGGTTACATAATCCATTTCCCGCAGCCGCAAAAATTCTCCCCGGACAATCCTTGCAAAGCTGGGGATAAAGGCAATCCCCAGGGCAAGCATCACCTTATAAGTGCCCGGCCCCAGAAGCGCGATCATAACCAGGGCGAGCAGCACGCTTGGAAATGCGGCCAAAGCGTCATTTACACGCATCAGCCCTTCATCCAGCCAGCCCCCGAAGTATCCGGTCAGAGCTCCGGCAAGGATGCCGATGATTCCACCCAGCAGGATGGTTCCCAGGGCGATCAGCAATGTACTCCCTGCCCCGGACAGAACCCGGCTTAAGATATCCCTGCCGAACTGGTCTGTCCCGAAGGGGTGCGTCAGGCTGGGGCCATGGAGCTTTAACGAGCCCTGCATGGCTTCCGGGTCGTATGGCGTCCAGACGAAGCCCAGCAGGATCAAAGACAGCATGATAGCCGTGATCACTGCGCCGAGTATGAAATTGTGGGAGGTCAGCTTCCGTTTCATGATTTTCCCCGTTCCTTTCGCATTACACTTCAATTCTCTTATCCAGCTTATGGTACAGCAGGTCTACCAGCGTATTCATCACCAGCGTGACCACCGCGATCAGTACGATGATCGCCTCCACCACCGGATAATCCCGTTTGGAAATCGAGCCGATCAGCGTCCTGCCGATTCCCGGAATCCCAAACACATGCTCCACCACGATACTGTTCGCGATCATATCCGCAACTGCCATTCCCAGAAATGTGACCACCGGGACGATCCCATTCCGAAACGCGTGGCACACCAGCACCCGCCAGGGGCTGTTCCCCCGGCTGTATGCGGTCCGCACGTAGTCCTGATGCATTTCCGAAATCAGGGAATTTCGCAATAATTTCGTAGTCATTGCGGCTTTGGGAAGGGCAATCGACAGAGACGGAAGGATCAGGTATCCTAAAAAAGCTGCCATCCCTTCCGTGTAGGACACATATCCGCCCGGTGTAAACCAGCGGAAAATCAGTCCGAAGACCACCGTAAAAATGATCCCGATAAAAAACGGCGGAATGGACATGGTAACCTGGTTGAGGATCAAAAACGTCCGGTCAAAGAAATGATTCTCATACCGGGCGCTGAGAATGCTGACCGGGACAGACAACAGCAGCGTAAAGAAAAATGCAAGAGCCGTCATGGCAACTGTGATGGGAAGCTTGTCCCCGATCATCTCCCGTACAGGGATCTGATAAAAATAGGAACTGCCCATATCGCCTGCCAGAAAATCTTTCACCCACTGTACATAGCGCTCCCACAACGGGCGGTTCAGTCCCATTTCTTCCCGCAGCGCCTGCACTTTGCTTTCCGTTGCTTCCGTGCCGAGGATCGTCCTGGCCGGGTCTCCCGGGATGACTTCAAAGGCAAGGAAGGCAAGTATGCTGACAATTAATAATGTGATTATAAGACCTGTAATTTTTTTGATAATATATTTCATACCTGCCTCCTGATTGTTCTGAATGGGCTGCGTTTCCTCTTCTTACAAGCCGTGCCTGCCTGTTGATTTCGGCATGGCCGTGAACTGACGCAGCAGGAATCTGGATTCCATTATTCTACCGCGTACATGGCGGACATATCCTGCACATACAGGGGGTAGAATTTGTATCCGTCAAACCGATCGCTGATCGCCACCATATTTGCCAGATCCTGGATATATACGTTGGCCGCGCGTTCCGCAAGGATTCCCTCTGCTTCCTTGTACAGCTTCACTTTTTCGTCCTCATCCGTAGTGGCGATCGCCTCCTGGAATACCTTGTCATATTCTGCATCGCTGAACCCAGTAAAATTCCCGTGGCCGTCTGTGGTAAAGCGTTCCAACATAGCCCGCGCGGACAGGTTGGACGCGTCCACACCCACAACCGTGGACTCAAACTTGCTGTTGGCGTACACTTCCTCCAGCCATGCTTCCCATTCCACCGGCTTGATGGTGGCGTTGACGCCGATATTTTTTAACTGCTCCACAATCACCTGGGCCGTATCCACATGGGGCTTGTCCGCTGCGCTGACCGTGATCTCCAGGTCAAATCCGTCCGCATATCCGGCTTCTTTCAAAAGCGCCTTTGCTTTTTCATAGTCTTGCTCATAGTATGTGGAATATTCTTCGTCAAAATACTTTTTCAGCCCCGGATACATGCTGGTTCCGATGCGCGCCCCTTTTCCGTCCGCGATCATATCCATGATCTCCTTGGGATCAATGGCATAGCAAAGCGCCTGCCGCACCTTCTCGTCGTTCAGCGGCTCCACGGCGTTATTCAGATACAGCGCCTGTACCAGGTTCATAGTGCCTTCTTCCACATGAAAGCCTTCCGTCAGCTCCGCCGCCTGGCTGACCGTCAGACGCATAGCCATATCGATGGAGCCGCCTTTTAAGTTGGTCACCAGCATATCGGCGTCCGCCACCACGCGAAATTCCACCTTGTCCAGATGCGCCTTTTCTCCCCAGTAGTCTTCATTTTTCACAATGATCACATTTTCCTGGGGATTCCGGGAATCGTACTTAAACGGGCCCGTCCCGATGGGGTCTGTATCCAGCTCTTCATAGTCCCTGGGCACAATGGCGGTGGTCATGTACGCCAGAAATTCCGTGTTGGCTTCCGACAGATAGATCTCGACCGTCTTTTCATCCGGGGTCTCCACTCGCTCCACAATAGAATACGCCGATACCAATGGATCACCATTCGACGTATCGGCGCACTTGTCAATTGAATATTTAACATCCTCGGCAGTCACAGCATCCCCATTGTGAAACTTCACGCCTTCGCGGAGTGTAAATGTATACACCTTCGCGTCCTCGGAAATCTCGTAGGATTCTGCGAGTGCTTCGATCAAATTACCATCACTGTCCGGCTTTACCAGACCTTCGTAAATGTTAAATAAAACCTCTTTTGTTCCTGCCGATACTGCTCTGTGTGGGTCAAGACTGTCGAGATCCTGGGAAATACCAACCTTGATACTTCCACCCTCGACCGGGTTTTTACTCTTCGGAAGCTCATTCTCCGTTGCAGACTCCGGCTTCGCCTTGTCACCTGAGCACCCGCTCAGTGCAACAGACACCGCCATGATAAGCATCAAAAGAATACTTGTGATTCTTCTTTTCATGTTCTGTCTCCTTCTTCAAATAACCTCCATTATTAAATTGTCAACTATATTGTAAGGGAATAACTGCGGTTTGGCAAGTTTTTATTTTTAAACAATCCGATGTGCCGTGAATAGTAACTCAGGCCGCGTATGAAATCGCCTGCGGCAATGGGCGTCCTGAACGCCAACTCTTATGTGCATTTTGTACAATTCTTCCATCCTGTTTCACAGCACTTTTCACATATTTTTCAAAACCGCTTGACAGTATCTGTCCGTCACCTTATAATGGCACTTAGAAATTAGCTTGTATAAGTTCATGATTGGATGAGCGTGTCTACCAACTGCCGTAACAGTTGACTACAAGTCTTCGGGATCACCGGAGATTTGCAGTTAATTGTTACGGCAGTTTTTGTTTTTCCAAAAATCTGGCTGCCGGCAGGAAAAACCAACTCTGACACGCATATCATATGCCTATTCCTTTGCGCGCAGGATGCCGCATCAGAAAATCATACCGTTCATGCAGCTTATCCGGCCGGTGCAGCGACGCACCGATGTAATTTCGTTACAAACCGCACCCTGGCCGGGCGCGGACTGCAGCTTCGTTTCACACAATCAAAACCGAACATGATAATTGGAGGAAAAATCATGAGCAGCTTATTGATAAAAAATGCTTCTGCCATTGTGACCTGTGACTCAAACGATGCCCTGTTGGAGGATTCCAATATCCTGATCACCGACGGCGTCATTACCTATATGGGCAAAGACCCCCGGTCCGCGGACGAGACCATCGACGCCGCCGGCTGTATCGTTTACCCCGGATTGATCAATACACACCACCACCTTTACCAGACATTCAGCCGGAACCTGCCGCAGGTGCAGAACATGGAACTGTTTGACTGGCTGACTACGCTCTATGAGATCTGGAAAAATCTGGACAGCGACATCATTTACCACAGCTCCATGACAGGGATGGGGGAATTATTAAAGACCGGCTGTACCACCTGCTTTGACCATCACTATGTATTCCCCGGCGGTAATTCCGGAGCCCTTCTGGAATCCCAGTTCGCCGCGGCAAGGGAGCTGGGCATCCGCTTCTACGCGTCCAGGGGAAGTATGGACTTAAGCAGAAAAGACGGCGGCCTGCCGCCTGACAGCGTGGTGCAGACCGTAGACGAGATCT
This sequence comes from Schaedlerella arabinosiphila, assembly GCF_003885045.1. Taxonomy (GTDB): domain Bacteria; phylum Bacillota; class Clostridia; order Lachnospirales; family Lachnospiraceae; genus Schaedlerella; species Schaedlerella arabinosiphila. The sequence goes on from NZ_RHJS01000002.1 coordinate 3,703,763, forward strand.
TAAGGGATTCTCAAACTGCGGTAGAAAAATTCCACAATCCCGCACCGTTTTCCATGGAAATGGTGGCTCTCGCGCCCTGTTCCCCGTTCAGCGCAGGGGAAGATCTGTACCGGCAGTCCGCCATCCTGGCAAGGGAGCTGGGAGTGCGCCTGCACACCCATCTGTGCGAAACCATAGACGAAGAGAACTATGTACTCGAAAAATACGGAAAACGTCCGCTGGCCTACATGGAGGATATGGGCTGGGTTGGAAAGGATGTCTGGTACGCACACGGAATCCATTTCAATGATGAGGAGCTGGCGCTGCTGGCCGAGACTGGCACCGGTGTCGCCCACTGCCCGATTTCCAACATGAAGCTGTCCTCCGGCATCTGCCGTATCCCGGATATGCAGAGACTTGGCGTTCCGGTAGGTCTTGCGGTAGACGGAAGTGCCAGCAACGACGGCTCCAATCTCCTGGAGGAGCTGCGCACGGCATTTCTTCTGCACCGCCTCAATTCCAGCAAGCTTGCACCCAGCGGGTACGATCTGCTGAAAATTGCCACAAACGGCAGCGCGAAGGTGCTGGGACGTGACGACATCGGCTCCCTGGAGACCGGAAAAGCCGGAGACCTGTTCCTAATCCGACGCAGCCGCCTGGAGCTGGTGGGCGCCGACCTGGATGTGAAATCCATGCTCGGTACTGTGGGCGTAAAAGGCGCCGTGGATTACACCGTCGTAAACGGCAGGGTTGTCGTGAAAAACGGACAGCTTGTGGGAATTGATGAAGAAAAAGAAATCCGTATGGGCAGAGCCCTTGTCAATGATTACCTGGGGCGGATCTGATAAAACAGACTGTGCGGAAACCTAAGGAGGATATAGATTATGAGTGAAATCCAAGATACAAAATCAAGAAAAGAACTGGATCGTGAATTGGTGTACCAGCTTGACGGAAGGCCGGGGCTCTCCACAGCGGTTCCCCTGGGCCTGCAGCATGTACTGGCCATGTTTACTTCCAACCTGGCTCCCATCCTGATCATTGCCGGGGTCTGCAGTCTGTCCGGCGCGGACACTGTCGTCATGGTACAATGCGCCATGTTCGTATCCGGCCTGACTACATTTATACAGTTATACCCGCTGCGGCTCGGAAAAAATTATCAGGTGGGCGCAAAGCTTCCCATCGTAATGGGTACTTCCTTTACCTTCGTTCCCACCGCCTCCGCCATCGGGGCCGCAGGCGGTATCGGGGCTGTGCTGGGCGGCTGTATGGCCGGAAGCCTGGTGGAAGTATTTATGGGCTTCTTTTACAAATACATCCGCCGGTTCTTCCCGCCCCTGGTTGTCGGCTGTACCCTGGTCACCATCGGGGTTAATCTGCTGGGCATCGGCGTGGATTATTTTGCAGGCGGGGCAGGCGCCGCTGATTACGGTTCCCTGCAGAACCTGGGCGTAGGCTTTTTCGTGCTGGCAATCGTCATCCTGCTCCAGCGTTTCGGAAAAGGGCTGGTCAAAAATTCCGCGATCCTGATCGGGCTTGTGGCAGGCTATGTTCTGGCTGCAATTTTGGGCATGGTAGATACATCGCCGATCACAGACGCCAAGTGGTTCGGCCTGCCGCTTCCGTTCCAGTTCCATCTGCAATTCCAACTGCCCGCGATCTTAAGCTTCGCGGCGCTGTTTGTGACATCCGGGCTGGAAACCATCGGAAATACTTCCGGAATCACCATTGCGGGATTTGACCGGGAAGCCACGGAAAAAGAAACCTCCGGCGCCATTCTCGCAGATGCGCTGGGCTCCACAACGGCAGCTATATTCAACGCGCTGCCGAATACAGCCTTCGGCCAAAATGCGGGAATCGTCTCCATGACCAAAGTGGTCAACAGATGGTGTATTGCGACCGGCGCATTTATCCTGATGATATCGGGCTTTTTCCCGAAACTGGGGGCTTTGTTTTCAGCCATTCCCAACGCGGTGCTGGGCGGCGCGATCATTACCGTATTCGGCATGATCCTGATCAACGGCATCAAGATGATCTCCAAAGCAGGCTTCAGTGAGCGGAATATTCTTGTAATGGGACTGACTTTCGCTTTCGGTATGGGCGTGCCGGGCCACCCGGAGGCTGTCGCGCAGCTTCCGTCCGCACTGCAGTTCATTTTCAATGATCCGGTAACGGCAACCTGTATTATCGCGATCCTTGCGAATGTCCTGTTCCCGCTCAAGGATGAAAGCGATATTGAGAAGGCGAAAGAGGCGATGCTCGGATAGTTCTTTCAGATCAGAGATCTGAAGGTGTTCTAAGAGCGGATTTTGCCATGTTTCTCAGCAAATAGAATCACGGAATTTTTAAAAGCGGCGAATCTTCCGGAAATCCGGAAGAATGCGCCGCTTCTGTTTTCATAGGCTCAATCCCAGATGATGAACTTCATAAATCTTTTTGCAGCATTGATTACTTTTGCAGACAGATATACCTTTGACAGCTTTTTCTTTGAATAACACCAGACAGGATTTTCTTTCGTCTTGTCTGTCAGCAGTCTGGTAAAATATTGTTCCCAACTGGCATATTCCCTGCTGTCAATATATTTGATTTTCCTTTTAGCGAAACGCATTCTATATTTTTCTGTTTTGACAATTCGGCAAAAAATTCAAATCCGCTGTTCGAATCTTCTGTAATAACAAATTTCGGATCAATACCCTCTTTCTCAGATATTTCACCATATAAATGATATATCTCGTTATACTTTTGTTTTGCTTCATGGAATTTTCCCGACTTACGAAAGCCGTAAATTTCATGAATACTATATGGAAGCATCGGCAATTTCTCACGTGTAGCAAACACAAAATAGTTGTCCGATTTTATAACAAGCTCCGCAAATTTTTTTGATATAAGGAAACGATTTCCTTCATCTATGAATATAATACTTTTTGTTATTTCTCCCAGTTGATGTTCCCAGTCTTCATTATCCAAAGTTCTGCAAGGGCAACTGCATGAAACCGAAACACCGCTGTCAGAACCAAATCTTCTATACTCACGAATCAAATCAATTAATACCGTTTTTCCCGAACCACTGTCTCCTGTGAAAATCGTAATATTTCTTTTTATCCGGAAATCATATTTTACTTTCCTGGTTTCTACGATTACCCTATACGCACCTTTCATGTTCCGTCACTCCTGCTTCATTTCATTCAAATATTTACTGGCTACAGGAATCAGTTCTTTCATAGAGTGTACGATTTCACCGCCATTTTCCACTTTTATTTCAAATTCCGTATTTTTACCAAAACTCATCATATGCCTGAGATTAATTGTCAGATCTTTTTTCTTCCCTATTTCCAATATCCATTTTGCGCAGTTATCCCCGCAGGTTGACGCATTGAATATTTTACCTGATTCATTCAGCATCAGTAATAATGTTTTCACGCCCCCTGACAGCCGCTCAGGCGGAATTTGTCCCAGAACCGGGCTGTTGATGCACTCTCCGCTTAATACCTCTGAATCGTCAACATCCCGGATCATTTCTTTTGCCAGTTCTGAGGCAAACCACTCTGGCTCGTAAGTATTTTTAAAATAAACGCTTGTGTTATAAATACTGCTTTCAGCATCACCGTAAATAATTGTAAGCATCGAATACCTCCACTTTCCTTTCCGCAGTTATTTCAAACCTGTCCAGTCTTCCACTCATTCCCCCTCAACCGTAACCTCCCCAAACGCCTTCAAGAACTGCTTCCTTCCATACCCTTCAAACTCCACTTCCACCATCATCTCATCTTCCGACACCAGGATTCCCGCTCCGTACTTCGGATGCCTTGCGTACTTCACTGCCGTATTCTTCTGCGGCTCCTGTTCCTTCTGCTCCTGCTCCTTTTTCTCCCGGATCTGTTCCTGAACCTCCCGGCGGAGCTGCTGCAGGTTACTCCTCTTCTCTCCCTCACTGCGCAGTTCCTCCCATTCCAGAAGATGGGGCGGAAGCATCCGCAGATACCGGCTGTACTCCCCGGAAATCCCGGGCTCGCCCGGGTTGGTATAGTAGGACAGTTCCAGTTCATCCTTTGCCCGGGTAATTCCCACGAAAAACAGTCTCCGCTCCTCTTCCTCCTGTTCAAAACTCTGGCTGTGCAGCGGGATCAGCCCCTGGTTCATCCCGATCAAAAACACGGTTTCAAATTCCAGTCCTTTAGAGGCATGGAGCGTCATCAGCTTCACAGTATCCCCCGGGAAATTTTCTATTCCGGCCGAATCCATATCCCTGTCTGCGCTTAACAGATTCACCCCATACAGCGCAGACTGATTGACAAATTCCCGGGTTCCCTCAATCAGTCCGCAGCCTTTTTCCCTGGAATATCCGCAGATCCTTTCCAGAAGTCTCAGCACCAGCTTTTCATCCTCCTGATAGGCAGAGGCAGTCGGATGCAGCGCTTCCCTCAATCCGAAATATGCAAATATCTCCGCTGCCTTCGGAACCGTATCCTTCTTCCACGCTTCCTGATCCTGAAATTCCAGCATCCTTTGGTACAGCAGAACGTTGTCCCACTTTTGCTCCCGGATGATCTTCTTTGCTTTTGCCCTGGTACGTGTTTCCCCGTACTGCGGATCGGCAAGCGCTTCCATCCCCATCTGTCCGTCCGCCGGATTCACGGAAAACCGGAGTACCTTGATCAGCCAGTTCAGGACCGGAATGTCCCTAACCGTCTTCCGTACAGAGACTTCACAGGGAATCCGCTGTCTTTCCAATACCTTTTTCAATAGCTCCGCCTGCTTCTGCAGCCGGTAAAATACCGCGATCTCACCATATGCCCTGCCTGCGTCATGAAGCGCGCGAATCCGGCCTGCCAGGTATTCCGCCTCCTGAAACGGATCGTAATGATTTTTTACGACGATCTTTCCCCCTGCCCCCCGGCTGCTCTGGATGCCTGCGCCGGACTGCAGAAATCGGTTGGCTGCTTCCAGAATTGAGGCGCTGGAACGGTAGTTGACCGGAAGGGACAGTTCTTTCGCAGCGAAACGGTGCTTCAAAAGATAGAACATATTCTCTCCCGTCCCCCGCCAGCTATAGATCACCTGGTTGGGATCTCCTACCGCAAACAGTCTGGTATCTTTTCCTTTCAGCGCTTCCAGAAATTCGATCTGCTGCGCGTCGCTGTCCTGTACCTCGTCCACAATCATCCATTGCGGATGCCATTCCCCGGCACGCAGCAGTACGGCGCTCACCCGGAGCAGATCTGAAAAGGACATTTTATTCTGACGCTTCTTTTCCTCTTCCAGCAGCGGAAACAGCCTGAACAGGTCGTCCCGATACCTGCTGCTTTCTTTTCCCCGCACGTATCCCGGGTACTCCTGCTCCAGACGTTTTTTAAGCCGGTTCTTATACCTCACCGTCAGCTTCTGTTCGGCAATCACTTCTGCCGCCAGATCCGCCTCTTCATCCGGACTGATCACCGTAAACTCCCTGTTCCACCCTGTCTGCTCCAGAGAAAGCTGGTGTTTCAAAAGATGCAGCGCCGCGCTGTGAAATGTACCGAACCCCATGACCTGTTCCCGTGACAGCCCTGGCTCCTTCTTTCTCAGTCTGCTGATGATCTCATCCGCCGCCTTATTGGTAAACGTCAGTACAACCATGTCCTCCAGGGGAACCGACTTCTCATAATGCAGATATAAAATTTTTGCAATCAGTACCGTGGTTTTTCCACTGCCCACATTTGCATTCACAACACAGGCCGGAGACTCGTCCAGTACTGCCTCCATCTGGTATTGATTCAAATGCTTCCACTCTTCCTTAAAATCTGTTTTCATACCGTCTCCGAAGCTTTTCTTTTTTCTTGATCGACTCTTCTGTATTCCCCTTCACAATGGTTTCCACCTTCATATCCAAAGGACATTCCGCATGACGCTGCAGTATCTTCTTCACGATCCGCATATTTTCCGGTTCCCCAAGCCAGGCTTCGTAAAATGCGTTCTCCACCGTCAGCACCAGCCGATTTCCTGATACCTCCACAGCCTTCACAGACTGCAGAAAGGCCGCGCCGCCCTCTCCCCTTTGCACCGCATTTTCACAAAACTCCGACCACTGTTTGGGCAATTTAAAAAATGAATATTCTTTCCGGACAGCGGGCCGCTCCGTCTCCGTATATTTCCCTTTGTATTGCGGAGGTTCACTCTTTTCTTTCAGATTTTGGAGCCCCCAGAGCACCATGCCTTTGTCCAGGCTGTAATCTCCCACACAGGCAGGACAGCCGTTTTCGCAGCCGCACCCACCGACCATACGCACGGCATTGTCAATGATCTGCGGCACCAGCTCATATATTTTCTCCGAATATCCCAGTCCGCCCTCATACCTGTCGTATATATACAGCGAAACCTGCTGCCGGAATCCACTCGAATCCAAAGAAACCGCCGGATCGGACTCAGATATCCCCTGGGAAACCGTTGAATCAGGCGTATGCCTCCCCGCCTGGTTTCCGGCATTTCCTGAATCTGCTTTCAGTACTACATCTCCGCAGATCACCGCGTCAATATCGTCCCCGGCCGTCATCGTAACCATCATGGCCGCGTTCTTGATTGCATGGCAGACCCCTTCAAAATGGTTATTCAGCGCCAGCTCTCCTGCCGCGTTGGGCAGCAGCAGGCTATGATACATTTCAGTCACATTCTGCGGAATATCGATCCATGTACTCTCGGTATCGTAGTCCTTCTGAAGAGCCTCCGGCAGCTGCACGTACCCCAGATTCTGATGATTATGGAACTGCAGCTTCTTAAACATATAGATCATTTCATTCATATTGATATCCCCGAAATGCACCTTTGTCCTTCCAAACTCCGTCTCCTCAAATACCTGCAGGATTTTTGTATCCTTATTTCCCGCCGGGACTGTATAGTAATTGCCCGAAAAGGGAACGGCCCAGGCAGTCCGGCTGACCAGATCCAGCTTCAGCACCTCATACAGCGTCCCCTCGTGCATATAAACCGCTCCCGGGTGCAGTTCATGATATGCCTGGTTTTCATCCATCTCCGTGATCACCCTGGGAGCGAATTTCTCACGGCCGTTTTCCTCCGGCACTTCCAGGCTTTCATCCAGAATCAGCTTAAACCGTGTCTGATCCATATTCCGCAGGCTGTAATCCCCCGCCGGAAACGCCGGCCCGGCCCAGGCAAACCGCCCGGACATCCCTTTTACTTCCTCCGCATTGAGCAGTACCGGAATGATCTCCCCCAGGTCCGGAAACAATCCCACATCATCCATCGTCAGGGGCATTTCCGCCGCAGCCGCCCGGACATGGGACAGCTCAATCAGCAGGTTATCCGGATCTACAACGGCATTTTCACTCTCCATGGAAAAGAGCCATTCCGGATCTATGGCAATGTACTGGTCAAAGGGCTGGTTCGCCAGGATCAGATAATTGATGCATTTTTCTCCGTTTCTCCCTGCCCGCCCGGTCTGCTGCCAGAAGGAGGCCCGGGTTCCCGGATAGCCTGCGAGCAGCGTGGAATCCAGCTTGCCGATGTCAATCCCCAATTCCAGCGCATTGGTGGAGACCAGTCCGAGCAGATCTCCGTCCAGCATCTTCCGCTCAATCTCCTTGCGCTCCAGCGGCGTATATCCGCCCCGGTAGCCGGCGATTCTTCCGCTGCCCCCGCTGCCCAGGAATGCTGCTCCATCCAGCTTGTCCCTGGATTCCTTTAAGATCACTTCCACATTTCTCCGTGATTTGGCAAATGCAATGAAATGCGCTTCGTTTTCCACCAACCGGCAGATCACCTCCGACGCAATGGAGGACGCCGATTTTCTGCCGTAAATCTTGTCATGGGAGCCTTTGATCTGGGGCGGCTGTATGATTCGGTATTCCTTCTCCGGAGCCGGAGAGCCGTCCCTGTCGATCAGCACAAAGGAGGTTTTGCAGATCAGCTCCGCCAGTTCAATCGGATTTGCAATGGTGGCAGAACTGCACAGGAACTGCGGGGCAGACTGATAATAATTGCAGATCCGCTTCATCCGGCGGAACAGGTTTGCCAGATGCGCGCCGAAGGCCCCCCGATAGCTGTGCAGCTCGTCGATGACTATGTACTTCAGATTGGAAAAAATAAAATCAAACCCGAACTTGCTGTGGTTGGGAAGGAAAGCGGAATTTAGCATTTCCGGGTTGGTCAGTATGATATTGGCGCTTTTGCGGATTCGGCTCCGCTCCGACGGCGCAGTGTCGCCGTCGTATACTCCGGCGGAAATCCGGCCCGGCCCGAAATATTCCAGGATCGGCGCAATGGCCCGGTACTGGTCGCTGGCAAGCGCCTTGGTCGGATAGAGAAATATGGCCCTGGTCAGCGGATCCTCCAGAATCCGCTGCACCACCGGCAGCAGGAAGCTGAGCGTCTTACCGCTGGCAGTGGAGGTCGTGATTACCACGTTGGCCCCGTCCATTGCCGCTTCATACATCTCCGCCTGGTGGGTATAAAGCCGCGGGATATTGCGGGAGTTCAGATACTCCCCCAGCTCCCGGCGCAGAGAAACCGGAAAATCCGCATATTCTGCGGATTTTTCCGGGATGATCTTTCTATAGATTGTCAGGTTTTCCATGGCGTTTCCTCCCCTGTTTCCGTTCCGAAGCCGGTTAAAAGTTCAGGAATCTGCATCCTTTATAAAAAAATTATAGCATACCCCACCCATCTTGTGCAAAAATATTTCACCGTTTGCGGGGGAACTCCCCATCCACCGCCGTCTGTGCCGGCCCGTCAATCAGCCTTCCCCGATAGTCAAACCTGGACCCGTGACAGGGGCAGTCCCAGCTTTTCTCATCCGGGTTCCAGACAAGCTGACAGCCCATATGGGGGCATTTCACAGACACCGCGAAGATCTGCCCGTCCTCCGCTTTATAGACTCCCGCCTTCTGTCCGTTGTATTCCACTACTCCGCCCTGCCCCGGTAAAAGCCGGTCCAGTTTTTCCTTGGGCGGGGCGAATGTTTGTTTCAGCAGGTTTACAGCCGCATATGTCCCTTCCGTAAGAAATGGTTTGGCAGACGTCATGGGATGAAGCCTCTGGGGCGAAAACACCTCCCCACAGGGATTTTCCCGTCCGCAGATCTGATCCGTAAGCAAAATGGCTGCAGCCATGGACGAAGTCATCCCCCATTTTCCAAATCCCGTTGCCACAAACCAGTCCTCTGTCTTCCTGCCAAACTGCCCGATATAAGGGATTCCGTCCAGCGTCATACAATCCTGCGCCGACCAGGGGATCACATTTTCATCTTTAGTCCAGCATTTTTCCGGCCAGCATACTTCCGCCTGGTGCAGCAGAAATTCATACTGACCTCCCATGGGATTTTCCCCGGTCCTGTGGTTTCCCCCTCCGAGCAGCAGCAGTTCCCCGGCCGGTCTGAAAGACAGCCCGTCCCTGTCAATGCCGAGGTACATCCCATGCAGCGTCTGTGCTTCTTTGAGTGCACAGACATAGCTCCGTTCCTGGTGCATCCTCAGAAAATAATACCCCGGCCTATTGACAAACGGATAATGGCAGGCAAACACGATCTTTTCTGCCTCCACGGTTCCCCGGCTGGTCGTCAGAAGATGGGGCTTCACCCGCAGAACCTTCGTTTTTTCGTAAACCTGGATATTTTCCGCAATGACCTGCAGAAACTTCAGCGGATGAAAGCACGCCTGGCCGTAGCAGAACAGCGCGTCTTCCACTGCAAAAGGCAGCTCCGTCCTTTTTTTCATTTCCACAGGCAGCCCCAATTCCTTTGCCGCATAATATTCGTCACGCAGAGCCCTGCCGCTTTCCTTCGTATACAGGCAGGCCGGACATTCCTCCCAGTCACAGTCGATCTTATATTTTTCAATCAGAATCCTGTACCGCTCAATGGCGTCCTGGTTGATCTTTGCATATTGCATGGCCTTCTTTTTTCCCGCGCATCGTATCAGTTTCTGATAGATCAGACCGTGCTGCGACGTCACCTTTGCCGTTGTATGTCCGGTCTGCCCGCTCCCGACCCGGTCTGCCTCCAGGACGATACACTGCCGTCCGCTCTGCTCCAGAAAATGGGCCGTCAATATCCCGGCCAGCCCGCCTCCTACGATTGCAATATCCGTACTGATATTTCCAGGCAGCTCCGGCCTGGCCGGAATAGCCGTGGTCTGCTGCCAGATTGATTCCCTGTACATGCTGCTGCACCTCTCTTATCTGATCGGCTTTCGCCGTATTCTCATACTTTATGAAACTCCTAATATTATCTTGTACGAATTTCTGTATAATATGTCCCATAAATCTGAAAATGCAGATTGAAAAAACACTGTACGAATAATCCCTGATTTCAATTTCTGGTTGAAATCAAGTAAAAAGCTGTACTATAATCTAAAGTACCGTCGGGAACACCCTTCTGAAAATTCCTGCAGTACTTTCAGAATCAGAAGTCAAGGAGGCAGACAATGATAAACTATACTTTTGCCAGAGAAATTTTTGAATCCTATCTGAATGATTATGACCGCGCGGATGACAAGGTCCGCCTTAAGATCGTCCATACCTACGGTGTCGTCGGACAGGCGGAATGCATTGCCCGCCGAATGCGGCTTTCCGAAGAAGATACAGCGCTTGCAAAGCTGATTGCCCTTCTTCACGACCTGGGCCGGTTTGAACAGCTCCGCCGGTTTGACAGCTTCGAGCCTGACACGATGGATCATGCCGCCTATGGAGTACAGGTACTCTTTGAGGAAGGCATGCTTCGGAAGTTCCTTCCGGAAAACACCTGGGATTCCATCATTCGGACCGCCATCGCAAAGCACAGCGATTACTGCCTGTCCGGCGTAACCGATGCCAGGGCACTGCTCCATGCCCGGCTCATCCGGGATGCGGACAAGCTGGATAACTGCCGGGTAAAGCTGGTAGATGCAACGGAAACATTTCTGGGGGCTTCCCCGGAAGAGATCGGAACGCAGGAGATTTCTCCGAATATTTATGATGCTGTATTCCAAAACAAATGCATCCTCTCCGCAGACCGCAAAACGACAATGGATTACTGGGTATCCTATGTGGCGTATTTCTTTGATATTAACTTCCGTGAAAGCATGGATATCATTGAGGAAAACGATTTTATCTCCAGGATCATCCGCAGGATTCCCTATTCGAATCCAAAAACCGCAGAACAGATGGAGCGGATTGAAGCCTATGTGAAGCAGTATGCGCGGGATATGAAACGCTGACTGGAATCATCACTCCTCACCAAAGAACGGAAAGTATCTGCTCTCCCCACAAAACTGCGGCGGCCATTCCGATGCACAGAAACGGGCCGAATGCGATCTGCGTCTTTCGGTCTGCTTTTCCCGCTGCCAGCAGCCGGATTCCATATGCAGCTCCGGCGAATACCGCAATCCCCAACGCCAGCAGACTGTATCTCCACCCCAGAAACAGGCCGCAGGCAGCCATCAATTTGATATCCCCTCCGCCGAAAGCTCCCGGCACGCACAATGCGATCCCCAGAAGCAGCAGGCTGGCGGAACACATGCCAAGCATACGTTCCGGCAATCCGATTTCCGGAAACAGGGGGATGGAAAAGAGGCCGATGCCTAATGCAGTCCATACAAGTTTGTCCGGAATTTTCATCGTCCTTTTATCTGCCCGCGCCACTGCGTACAATACCGCGAAAAACAGGCAGACAGCCGCAGTTCTTCCCGCGCCGTACAGCCCGGCCGGCAGTGCGAACGCCAAAATTCCATAAATTCTGTTCAAATACTTCACGCTCCTTTACTTCATCATCTGAAAACAGACCGGTTTTCATCTTGATATTTACATTGCTGCTGTTTTACTGGTATTCCGGGAAGAGAATCCCCTGATGGTATATCACCAGATATCAGATCTCATGGATTGAATCACCATGAATAAAATAATTCTATCACAGGGCCTGTTCACGCGCAAGATCCTTTTTTTGCACCGCGGACAAACCCTGCTGTTACAGGTTACCGTTCACACCCTTTGGGTGCTCACAGTAACCCCCTGCTGCCAATCACTCTGCCAACGCCCGGAACAGCCCCTTCACGGTAGGATAGATCCGGCGGAACTTCTGATAGCGTTCCTCATACTTCGCCACAAGCTCTTCTTCCGGTTCAACGGTATCTACGACCTTCACCAGTTTTCCCGCGGCTTCTTCCACGCTGCCGTATTCTCCGCAGCCAACAGCCGCAAGGATTGCCCCGCCGTAGCCCGGCCCTTCCTCGCTTTCGATTACGTCCACCTTCAGATTCATCACGTTCGCAATGATCTTCTTCCAGAGAGGGCTCTTCGCCCCGCCGCCGCATATCTTGGTACGTTCGATTTGGATTCCCAGGCTGCGCGCCACCTCCAGAGAATCCCGCAGACCAAACGCCACGCCTTCCAGCACTGCCTGGGTCATGTCTTCCCTGGTGGTATCCATGGTCATTCCGATAAAGGTCGCCCTTGCCTGCGGGTCGTTATGCGGGGAGCGCTCCCCCATCAGGTAGGGAAGATAAAACACCTGGTTCTCTCCCAGCTTCTGGATCGCTTCCTGCTCCTTCGTATACTCCGCCGTCTTAAGGATCTCATCCATCCACCACTTGTTGCAGGATGCCGCGCTCAGCATACAGCCCATGAGGTGATAATATCCGTCCGCATGGTCAAAGGAGTGGAGCGCGTTGTTGGCGTCTACGCCGAAGGATTTGCTGGAAATGAAGATGGTTCCGGAGGTTCCCAGGGAAATGTTGCACATGCCGTCTCCCACAGTCCCTGTTCCCACGGCTGCAGCTGCGTTGTCCCCGGCTCCGGCGATCACTCTGACCTGCCCCGGCAGACCAATCTCTTCCGCAAGTTCCGGCCTGACCGTCCCTACCGCTTCATAGCTTTCAAAGAGCTTCGGAAGCTGTGTCTCCGTGATGCCGCAGATCTCCATCATTTCCCTGGACCAGCAGCGGTTCTTCACATCCAGAAGCAGCATGCCCGAAGCATCCGAATAGTCCGTACAATGTACGCCGCTCAGCCGATAGGCAAGATAATCCTTTGGCAGCATGATCTTTACGATCTTTGCAAAATTTTCCGGCTCCTTTTCCTTCATCCAGAGGAGCTTCGGCGCCGTAAATCCCGCAAATGCAATATTTGCCGTATATTCCGACAGCTTTTCCTTCCCGACAGCCTCATTCAGATAATCCGTTTCCTTTCCGGTCCGTCCGTCATTCCAGAGGATCGCCGGACGGATCACCTGATCCTGCTCGTCCAGTACCACCAGCCCATGCATCTGCCCGCCGAAGCTGATGCCTGCGATCTGACTTTTGTCGCAGTCCCGGATCAGTTCTTTCATTCCTTCCACCGACTGTTCGTACCAGTCCTCCGGATTCTGCTCCGACCATCCGGAATGTGGAAAATACAGTGGATATTCTTTTGATACAATGTTATGGATCTTTCCCTGCTCATCCATCAGAAGAAGCTTCACTGCTGAGGTGCCAAGGTCAACTCCGATATATAACATCTGTTTTTCCTCTCTTTCTCCTGTGATGAAAGCGTGCCGGAAGTTCCTCCAAACACGCTCTGATCACAAAGTTAAAATCTATGCTGATTCTTGCGGTATCCTGCCGGCCGCCGTTCACGCCTGCGTTGTACACAGCAGCGAATCCCGCACAATTTTTATTTCCATGGGTTCTCCGTAGGATAACGCACGCCTGCCGGCTGGTTGTATCCAATCTCCTCTACCGGAACGCCGATATACTTAAACACCTCAAACAGCGGCTTTCCGTAATTGCCGAATGCCACGGCGCCGTGATGGGGATAATTGCCTTCGATCAGGACGTGGCGGTAAAACCTGCCCATCTCCGGGATTGCGAATACGCCGATTGCGCCGAAGGAACGGCTTGCCACCGGAAGCACCTCGCCCTGTGCGATGTATGCGCGCAGCTTGTTGTCCGCAGTGCTCTGCAGACGGTAGAACGTGATATCGCCGGGCTTGATATCGCCTTCGAGCGTTCCCTGCGTCACTTCCTCCGGAAGGGATCTTGCCATAATCAGCTGATACCGCATCTCGCAGAAGGAAAGCTTGCTGGATGCCGTATTGCCGCAGTGGAATCCCATAAAGGTATCCTTGTGGGTATAAGAATACTTTCCTTCAATCTCTTCTTTATACATATCCGCCGGAACGTTGTTGTTGATATCCAAAAGCGTCACTGCGTCCTGGCTGACTACGGTTCCGATAAATTCACTCAGCGCGCCGTAGATATCTACCTCGCAGGATACCGGAATCCCCTGCGCGGTCAGACGGCTGTTCACATAGCAGGGCACGAATCCGAACTGTGTCTGGAATGCCGGCCAGCACTTGCCTGCAATCGCCACATATTTGCGGTATCCCTTATGATCCTCGATCCAGTCTTTCAAGGTGATCTCATACTGGGCAAGCTTTTCCAGGATCTCCGGCTTCTTATTGCCTGCTCCTAACTCCTCTTCCATCTCTTTTACGACTGCCGGAATCCGCTCGTCTCCCGCGTGTTTGTTGAATGCTTCAAACAGATCCAGTTCGGAATTTTCCTCAATCTCCACCCCCAGGTTGTAAAGCTGCTGAATGGGCGCGTTGCATGCCAGGAAATTCAGCGGGCGCGGGCCGAAGCTGATGATCTTTAAGCTGTTCAGACCGATAACCGCTCTTGCAATGGGGCGGAACTCAGCAATCATATCCGCGCACTCTTCCGCCGTCCCGATGGGATATTCCGGAATATAAGCTTTGACACCTCGCAGCTTCAGATTGTAGCTTGCATTGAGCATTCCGCAGTAAGCATCCCCTCTTCCCTGGATCAGGTTGCTTCCGGTCTCCTCCGCAGCCGCAACAAACATCTTCGGCCCCTCAAAATGCTTTGCAAGCAGTGTCTCCGAGATCTCCGGCCCGAAGTTTCCAAGATAAACGACCAGCGCATTGCAGCCTGCCTTCTTGATGTCCTCCAGGGCCTGTACCATATGGATCTCGCTCTCAACGATGCAGATCGGGCATTCATAGATATCCTCTTCCCCGTATTTTTCCTTATAAGCCTTCATCAACGCTTCCCGTCTGGATACAGACAGGCTTTCCGGAAAACAATCTCTGCTTACTGCAACAACTCCGATTTTCAGTTCTGGCATGTTCTTCATAATATGTATCCGCCTTTCTAATCTTAAATTTGATGTGCCGCATATCCATGCAATCCCTGCGTGGATACGCCTGCAGCCTTATATTCATTGTCTGCTTACGACTTTTTTTGCCGTCGCCTCAGCTTTTTCGCTCCCTTATTGCGCAATGCAGATATTTTCACCCTTCAATCCGCAGAAAGCGCCTTCAATTCCAGCTTCCGGATGTGCGATCAGCCATTTATTTTTTGCCGTGATCAGCCGGTCTTCCCCGGATCCGCCGGCCGGGAAGGTCAGCTCCGTATTGGTGCCCGCCGGGAGGATCACTACACAGCGGAAGCCCCCTTCTGCTGCCGTACAGGGCGCATAGTGCAGCGTTGTGGCATACATCTCCACCGCCGTGCCCGCAGGTACAAAAAATGCCTCCGCCAGAGAAGTGTCATACGTATAATCCGCCTGTACATCCTGCTGTGCGCCTAACAGCAGAATCATATCTGTCACTGCGATGTTCACCTCGCTGGAACGGTGATATTCCAGGGCGTTGAGCTTGTCATTGTCCCCATTGCAGTAACCCATCTGGATGGGAAGTCCGCCAAAGGCACGGTTCTTAAAATTCTCTGCCTCCGGCAGGGCTTCCAGTTCTTCCACAGACGGAACGTAGATCACTTCTTTCGGCAGAGGCGTATGCTCCATCTCTTTCAGAATCCCGGCAAGGTCATACCCTTCCAGAACCTTTCCATACCTGCCAAAGGAACGGTCTGTTACTTTCTGAATGTTCATCATGGTTCCTCCTTCATATATTTGTCGATTTTCACATCTATGAAACCATAATAACAACTTTTTTTGTACTTATCCACCTATAAATTATCTAATCTATGTCACTTTCTTGTCCTTTTGCCGCGGTACTCGCTGGGCAGCATCCCATACTTCTTCTGAAATGCCTTTGCAAGGGCCTTGCTGTTGGGAAATCCATTGTTCATCGCCGTCTCGCTGATCGTATGCTCCGTATTGGCAAGCTCCTGGAACGCGCGCTCCACACGGATATTCTGAAGATAGGATTTATAATTGATGCCCGCATACTTCTGAAACATCCTGGAGAGATACGTGGGGGAATATCCGAATATCCCTGCCAGCGCTTCCAGCGACAGGTCCGCTGCATAATTTTCCTTAATATAGTCCGTGATCAGCGACAGGCGGTTTAAATTCTTATGCCACTTCACCATGTCCGGCGTCACGTCCGTCTCCCGGTATTCCGTCACCAGAAGATACAGCAGCATATAGTACAGCCCCTTTACCTTCATCTCATATCCGCAGGCCCCTTCCTCATAAGCCCTGTGGATCTCCCGGATCAGCTTCATAACCTGTCCGTCCTGGGGAAGCGGATCATGTGTAAAACGGATAAACCGCTCCCCTGTATAATAATCCTCAAATGTCTTCAGGGGAATCTGGAGCACGATGGTCCGATTCGGTTCCGGGGAATCCACCGAATGGATCTCGTTGGAATTTACCAGCATAAATTCGCCTGTCTGCAGCGGATATGCTTCCTCGTTCAGATAAAATTTTAACGTACCTTCATAAACCGCAAATAACTCCACTGACCTGTGCCAGTGCTTATCCCGGAAATAATTCCCATCCCCGCCCTCAAACAGGAATATCTTGAACGGAAACCCTTGGTTCGGCATAATCAGTTCATGACTAAATTCCATAATCTACACCACTTTTCCTCTTCCTGATCCCTTGATATATTGCTACTGTTCTGTATAGTTACAGTATATCACACCCGTGTCTTCATGTCAACGCTTTTTAGAACATATGTTCTATTATTTTAAAATCCAGAACATTGCTATTCCAGCCGCAAACCGTTATACTAAATAAGAAAGCTAATATACATTCCAACCTGGAGGTCCGCCATGAAATACGATTGTTTCATCATAGATGATGAGAAGCTCCTTGCAGACAGCACGGCCGAATATTTTAACCTGTTCGGTGTAAAAACGGCAGCCGCATACAGCGTGTACGAATGCCGGGATTTTTTTCGGGAACATACCGCACAGCTTTTGCTGCTGGACATCAACCTGGGGGACGGCAGCGGTTTCGAATTATGCCGGGAACTCCGCGAAAAAACAGACGTCCCCATTCTGTTCATCTCCGCGCGTACCAGCGATGACGACCAGATCATTGCATTAAATATCGGCGGCGACGATTATATACAGAAGCCCTACTCCCTCAGCGTCCTCCTGGCCAAAGTGAAAGTCGTCCTGAAACGGTACGGGGAACAGGGGGATTCTGCCTACTGCGACGACTGGCTGACCGTTGATTTTGACACCCGGCAGGTGAGGGCCGGCGGAAGTCCCGTCAGACTGACCGCTCTGGAATTTCGGCTACTGTCCTATCTGATACGGCATGAAAATAAAGTCATTTCAAAGCAGGAATTGTTTGAAAATGTCTGGGAGGATAAATTTACAGGCGACGGAACGCTGAACGTACATATTCGGAAAATACGGGAGGCCATTGAACGGACGCCCGGAAAGCCGGAATATATTCTCACCGTCTGGGGCGACGGCTATAGATTTTGCGGAGGCAGAAAATGAAACATCGCACACTTTTTTTCAGTTTGATTCTTCTCTTTTCCATGGAAATCGGGGCTCTTCTGGTTTTCGCAGTAAGAAGCCCCGGCCTGTCCCAGGATACTGTGGCTGTCAATGAAGCGGTTCATTCCGTGCAGGAGCACTGGGAGTATCTGCAAACGCAGCCTTTAAAAACCGAATCCCGTCAGCCGCAGGACAATACGGATTCCAGAGATACCGGCGGATACACGAATCCCACAGACCTGGAGTTTGTCGTGCTGAACCTGGAAGAAGAGGTTCTCTTCCGAACCCGGCCCGGATTAAGCGAAAGCCTCCTTACGGCTGTCGCCCACAGGGACACCATCCTGGATATCCAATCCGACGGTTCCATAGCCGGAAAAATCATCATTTACAATAATGATGCACAGATCCTGCAGGCCCAGAAGCAGAAAACCATCCTCTTTCTCTCTGCTGCCCTGTGCGTGCAGTGCTGCATCACGGTCTGGTATCTTCTCTATCTGAACCGCACTGTGATCCGGCCCTTCTGCAAATTGCAGGGCTTTGCGGAGCGCATCGCAGGCGGCAATCTGGATGTTCCTCTGGAAATGGATAAGGGAAATCTTTTCGGCGCATTTACGGAAAGCTTTGATATCATGCGCTCTGAACTGAAAAAGGCAAGAATTGCGGAGGCTGAAGCCAAAACAGACAAAAAAGAACTTGTCGCCAAGCTCTCCCACGACATCAAAACCCCCGTGGCAAGTATCAAGGCCGCTTCGGAGGTGGGAGCCGCACTGACGGAAAAGCTTTCATACGAACTTGCGCCTGCTTCAGCGCAAACATTCCCTGGAGCAGATGGATCTGACCCGGCAGAGCCAGGCCCGCTGACGGCACAAATCCTGGACAACTACACCCAGATCATCCGCAAGGCGGACCAGATCAATTCTCTCATAACCAATCTGTTCACCGCCGCGCTGGAGGAGCTCCGCCAACTGACCGTCGCTCCTTCGGACATGGCAAGCCGCGAACTAAACGAGATTTTTGAAAGCGCCGATTATCTTCACCGCGGTTCCCTCCCCCAGGTTCCCGACTGCCTCTTATATGCAGACCGGCTCCGTCTGCAGCAGGTATTCGACAATCTCTTTGCCAACTCCTATAAATACGCGGGGACGAAGATTGATCTGTCCGTGTCCCGGCAGGAGCGTTTTCTTGCCGTCACTGTAGAAGACTTCGGGGGCGGAGTGAAAAAAGAGGAGCTTCCGCTGTTAAAAGAAAAATTCAAACGCGGAACCAATGCGGAAAATATCGAAGGCGCCGGCCTGGGCCTTTACATTTCTGACTATTTTATGAAAGAAATGCATGGAAGGCTCCTCCTGGAAAATGGAGCGCACGGCCTGAAGGCAACGGTATACATTGCCTACAGCGGTTGACTCATGATTTATTTCTCCGCCAGCTTTTTGAGGGACAGGATCAGCAAAATGATCCCGGTTCCGGTCAGGATATGGCCGATGCCCGCGATTCCTGAGATGGAGGCATCGGCGGCAGCGGACAGGTTCATCCCCATTACCTGGGTCACACCGCGTACCAGAAGCATGACTGCGGTCAAAGGAACGCCAAGATTGTAGGTCCATAAAAATGCCCGGAACGTTTTGACCGTCTCCAGATCATAACGCGCTGCATACAAGGCTGCCACCAGAAAAACCAGCATTCCGAGCAGAAATAGGTGGGCGTGCACCTTGCCCAGCGCAGTCACGCCGGTATAGCCCTGGAACTTGGTAAATTCCCGGTAGAAAACGCCGCCCGCCATAGCGGCAATCGCATAAACGAGGGAAATATTCAGATACTTTTTCATTGTTTATTCTCCTTTTTTATTTATAGACTACCCTGCGGATCATCTCCAGCAGTATCCTGCAGTCCGCCTGTCCCTGTACCAGCAGAACCAGTAAGTGATCCAGTACAAACCCAACAAAGTCTTCCCTGGAAAAGGACGGTGTGAACGCATCGGCCGCAGCACAGGGGTCGTTTCGAAGCACCTCCAGCAGCCCGGCCTTCATATGGGCAAAGGTATGCTCCATGGCGCTTTTGGCTTCGCCATGTCTGGCACTGGCAATACTGATGGAATGGCCTGTCAGAAAACCCGGGTACGCCTGAGCCCCCGCCCGGATGCGCCCATACAGCCCGGCCGTAAAATCGCAAAAAGAGACTTCTGTTCCTTCCTGGAAACCTGCGTGAAAAATATCTTTCCAGACACTCTCCACGACAGCCAGCACCAGCTCGTCCTTATCCGCGTAGTAGTTGTACAAGGTTCCCAGCGCAATGCCGCATTCATCCGCAACCAGCCGCATATTCAGCGCTTTCATGCCCTTTTCCGCCACGATGCGCCTGCATACCTGCATAATGGCTTCTTTCGATGTAACCACGGTGTTCATAATCATAACCCCCTTAAATTGAACATTGTTCATTATAATCCGGTTGTTTCTGATTGTCAAGAAGAAGATACTGCGGATTTTTGATTTCAGATTTAAGACTTATTTAAGGTTTGCCTAAAGACATTTAAGATTCAAAATCGTAAAATAAACCTGTATAAAGGAGGTTTATCATGAAAGAAATCTTGTTAAAAACAGACAGTCTAAGCAAATCTTTCTCCACCGGAGGCGCTTTGCAGCACGTTTTAAAAAATATTGACCTGAAACTCTACAAAGGCGATTTCACCGTGATCATGGGGGCCAGCGGCGCAGGGAAATCTACACTTTTGTATGCCCTCTCGGGAATGGATACGCCGACTCTCGGCACCATCACATTTGCCGGAAAGGAGATATCCGGCTACAGTCCCGACCGTCTGGCGGTATTCCGCAGGGAGCACTGCGGCTTCGTCTTTCAGCAGATTTATCTCATTGACGGAATGTCTGTAATGGATAATGTCCTTTCTGCCGGGCTTCTGGTAAATAAGAACAAAAAGGCGCTTTTAGAACGCGCCGGAAAGCTGTTCCAGGAGGTAGGGATTTCCGAGGAAACGCAGAAAAAGTTTCCCACCCAGATCTCGGGCGGCGAAGCCCAGCGTGCCGGCATCGTCCGCGGACTGATCAACAATCCTGAAATCCTTTTTGCCGACGAGCCTACGGGCGCGCTCAATTCAAAAACCGGGTTAGACGTTCTGGATACCCTGACCCGCTTCAACGAACAGGGGCAAAGCCTGGTCATGGTCACCCACGACATGCGTTCCGCCCGGAGAGGCAACCGCATCTTATACTTAAAAGACGGCGTAATCCTGGGGGAATGCGATCTGGGCAGATATGTCAGCGGAGATCCCAACCGTCACCAAAAGCTGTCCGCATTCCTGGAAGAAATGGGGTGGTAGCATGAAAAAATGTATTCTCATTGCCCGTTCCAACCTGCGCCGTGCAAAAGGCCAGGCGGCGGCGATCACGGTCCTTATATTGCTTGCTGCATTTATGCTGAACCTGTGGCTTATGCTTTCCCTGGATTATAAGCGCAATTTTAACCGATGCCATGACCGCCTGAATGCGGAACATGTGACGCTTGCACTGAGCAGCAGCGATGCAGACCTCCGTGATTTTGTGACCGAAACTCTGGAGAAGGATTCCCGAACTGCCGAATACAGCATGGAGGACTGTATCTCCATGTCCGGTTCTTTTGAGTATAACAGCGGGGAAGTCAACACAGTCCTCATTTTCCTGGAAAAAGAAGCCGCCTTAAACCGTTCTGTGGGAAGGGTCGAACTGACAAAAGACAGCACATTTTCAAACGGAATCTACATTCCCATGCTCTACAGCACCGGGGATTATCAGTCCCCCGGCAAGACAATTGACATCAACATCGGAAACCATACGGAAAGCTTTACCATATGCGGCTTTTTCAACAGCGCTATGGCAGGCTCCCACAACTGTTACATGAGCGCGCTTTTGCTCACAAAGGACGAATATCAGAAGCTGGAAAAGCAGAACGGTGTCCCCCACTCCACCCTGGTTTCCGTCCGGCTTCATGACAAGTCGGAAAGCGAGGATTTTGAGGCATTTCTGAAAAATACCGTGTCCTCCCGTTTTCCGGATGTACGCGCCGTCAGCAATTCCTATGCGCTGGTCTCCTCCTCCCGGTATATTTCCCAGATGATTTGTTCGGGAATCGTATGCGCGATGGCATTTCTGGTTATCCTGATCGCCCTGGTAGTGATCGTTTCCAATGTCATCAACTACATCCAGGAGAATATGAAAAGCCTGGGCGCCTGGAAGGCCGTGGGCTATACCTCGGGACAACTGATCTCCACGCTGCTGCTCCAGTTTCTGGGGATTACAGGGATCACTTCCCTGGCCGGCATCGGGCTTTCCTACTGCCTGTTCCCGTCCCTCAACGACATGATGACCGTCCAGACAGGGATTCCCTATACGGTACGGTTCCTGCCGCTTCCGGCCCTGCTCACACTGGCTGTCACCAACGGCTCC
Organism: Schaedlerella arabinosiphila; assembly: GCF_003885045.1. Classification (GTDB taxonomy): domain Bacteria; phylum Bacillota; class Clostridia; order Lachnospirales; family Lachnospiraceae; genus Schaedlerella; species Schaedlerella arabinosiphila. The sequence continues at coordinate 3,725,835 of NZ_RHJS01000002.1, forward strand.
GTTGCCCTGGCTGTATGGCTTGCTTCCCGCAGGATTAAAAAAATCGAGCCCATTGCGGCTCTGCGCCAGGGCCTGCAGACCCACAGCTTCAAACGCAACCATGTGCCGCTGGAGAATACCGGCGCGCCGCTCCACCTCGCACTTGCATTGAAAACCACCCTGTCAGGAATCAAGCAGAATGTGACCGTCTGCATTACCATGCTGGTTCTCTCACTTGTGGTCGTTTTTTCCGGACTCATGGTGGAAAATATGATTGTAGACATGGACCCTTTCCTCAATCTGATCGCTGGGGAAACGGCCGATTCCTGCATTAATATCAACCCGGAAATCCAGTCCGAATTTTTGCAGGCTATGGAGGACGACGACCGAATCCGGAAAATCTACCTCTACCACACCACGGAAGTACGGCATGTAGACGGCATCGCCTTGATGGCAACGGTTTCCGAAGATTTTGCAGATGCAAATAACCAAAATGTCTGTTTTGAAGGGCGTTTTCCAAAATACGACAATGAAATGGCAATTGCCGCAAAATATGCCCGTGAAAAAGGATTAAAGATCGGGGACGAGATCACGCTGACTGCGGACGGACGCAAGGCCCGGTATCTCATTTCCGGCTTTACACAGATTTCCAATAATCTCGGAAAAGACTGCCTGCTCACCCGCAGCGGATATGAACGCATGGGCCGGCTGCAGGATGAAAGCTACTATATCAATACTGCGGACGGTGTAGATATCGACGATTTCAACGAAGATGTCAGCAAAAAATTTGGCTCGGATATCTATTTAACAATCAATATTTTTTCCACTATGGAGGGCACGGCAACCATCTATGTCTCGCTTATGACGATCATTGTGATTGCGGTCGTCGTGCTGAGCGCAGTGATCATTATATTTGTGCTGTACCTCCTTGTAAGAACCCTGCTGAACAGCAAAAAGCGGGATTACGGGATCATGAAGGCGCTGGGCTTTACAACCGGACAGCTGATCCTGCAGACGGCGCTCAGCTTCATGCCTGCAGTCATAGTATCAACCGTTCTGGGGATTACCGTCAGCGCACTGGTCATCAATCCTCTCACCGCCCTGTTTTTGCGGGGAATCGGGATTGTAAAATGTACCTTCACCGTTCCTGTCGGATTGATCACAGCCGGGGGCGTGGGCTTGATCGTGTTCGCCTTTCTGGCTGTGTGTCTGCTGTCGCTGAAGGTGCGGCGGATTGCGCCGAAGGCGCTGCTGGATGGGGAATAACTTTATACCGATAGCCTGCCGCCGGCAGCTTTTCTGCATACAGTGGTATCAAAAAAGGGTGTGAAGACATACATTCGGTCTTCACACCCTTCTCATTTTTCTTTCAATTAAGCACTCAGATTTTCGCGTACCCCTTCTTATTGCCTTTCAATTTTCTTTCCTGCTCTGTCTTTTCTTTATGCCTTATGTACAATTCCGTTCCTGTTGCTCCAAGCAGGGCAATCAGCAGTATCCACAGCCAGGAAGCCCTGCTGTCCTCTGTCTCAATATCCGCTAATGGAACTTTTTCATCACTGACGGTACGGGTTGTCTTTTTATTGTTTATGGTGCTGGTATTATCTTTATTATTCTTGCCAACCTCTGCCAATGGAACTGCGCCTTCTTCCACACTGACCAGGTTCTCCGGCGCTGCGGCTCCCTCAGGTGTTTCTCCCGCAGGTGCCGTGTATGTCCTCTGCCCGCCAACTGTATAGACGTAACCAGTCCCTGCAGGTACTCTCGGATTTGAAATGATGGGGGAGGTCACGTTGTCTATCAGCGTACCGTAAATTGGCCGAATCGGATTTACGGGCTGTGACGGCGTTGTCGGCTGATTCGTTTCCGGCGGCGTCGGTGTTGTCGGCTGATTTGTTTCCGGCGGCGTCGGTGTTGGTGTTGTCGGCTGATTCGTTTCCGGCGGTGTCGGATTTGTCGGATTTTCATTCTTGTCAGAAATAAAATCGAATATTGCATTTGCTGCGATTCTCGCACGATCTTTCTGTGTTTTTGTGCGATTAAGTCCGGAAACACATTGCTGCAATGCCTCAACAGCGGTGGCATGATCGGTATTTGCCCTGTTGTATTCAGCTAATAAATGATCGTATGCTTCCTGATCCCACTCCTCCTGAGCAGACAGATCCCCGAGTTTCTTAATTGCAGCTTCTAACTCCGCCTGTGCATCCGTTACATTCTCCAATGTGCTTTTTGCCTGATCGAGTTTTGTTCCTCCTTCAATCAGGTTATTTAACTTGGTGCTCAATGTATCCATGAGTTTACTCGCGTTATTTTTATCCTTTAACTCCTTTTCGGCCTTAACGAGAGATTCTGCCTCATGCTGAACCGCTTTAAGTGCGTCATTCATATCCACTAATATTTTTGTAATCTGGGCCTTATCTTTTGCTTTTGATGCATTAGTCAACTCCTCATTCAAAGTAGCCAAATTGGATTGCGCACTCTCGAGAGATTTTTCCTTCTCTATATATTCATTATTAAAAGTTTCTTTTTTCTGTTTAAACACATCAATACTAGTATAAACTTCAGTTCCTGCCGAAATTGTTAGTTTTTCATCACCGATATTAAACCAATATTTTGTTTCGACACCTTCTGTGTCTGTAACAATTATCTCCCTGCTTTTTTTCTTTTTTTCTCCCGCTTTTACTTCCTTTATTCCTTTGCCATCACTAATAAGCTGGAATAAAATCAGTTCTTTAGCCAATGTATATGCTTTAGTACCCTCATCCTTGTCAGAATCAAATTCGCTTTGCGCTTTCTCTACAGCCTCTATCTGTGTTTTAATTGCACTCTCCTGAATCTGTTCAAATGCTTCTTTCGCCTCATCATACACTTTTTGGGCCTGTTCATAATTTGTATTTGCCTTGTCATAATCCTCAGTTGCCTGTTCCAAATCTTTCTGAGCCTGTTCAGCAGTCTTCCCTGCTGATCCAAGGCATTTCAAAGCCCGCTGTACTGCGTCTGCCGCTTCTTCTGCCGATGCCTTTGCACTTTCTGCTTTCTTTATAGCCTCCTCATCTTCGAGATTCTTCTGAATCGCTTCTGCTGCCTCCTTAGCTGACTCTGCCGCTTCCTCAGCTTTTAAAGTTTCTTCTTTCTTTGCCGCCTCAACAGCCGCTTCTGCATTCGCCAATACATCATCCGCATTTTCCTTTATTTCCTTTGCATCATTCAATGCATCTTTTGCAGCGCCTTTTCCGTATCTTCTAAAGTAAAATTCACTTTATCGCTTTCAGCAACGCTACTATTATAAACGGAAATCAGCACATCAACCTTGGATTCTTCCCACTCTTTTCTTTTATTCTCCAGATTCAATACTGCATTTTCCATCGACTGGTTCGATTTATTCAATGCCTGCTCTGCTTCTTTAAAGTCTTTTGATGCTGCTTCTACCTGTGCGGCAATGTCTTGGTAGCTATTTTGTGTCCCTGCAAGCTCTGCCTCGGCCAATTCCAATGCCTTCTGTGCATTCTTATATGCCTCCCCGGCTGCCCCGCTCAGATTTTCAGGATCAAACTCACCCGGAGTTAATCCATATTCTTCCAAGATTGATAACAGCATTTCCTGCGCATCCTGAACTTTAACCTGCATGTCATGTAAGGAAGCATCCGCTATGGCTAATTGTCTTTCTAAATCAGTCAGTCTTTCATCCGCGGTCTTTTTATGCTTCTCCGCCTCCTCTACTGTAGCCTGCGCTGACTTATAAGCTTCTTCTGCTGCATCCGCAGCAAGCTTAGCCTGCTCTTTTGCTGCTGCGGCAGCTTCGCTGCTTTCATATGTTTTGGCCTGCGCGTCTACTGCAATCTGTGCCTGTTCTCTCGCCGTCTTTTCATCTTCCGTTACCGATGCCACTGCATCCACAACCTGGGAACTCGCATCTGAAACACTGTCTGCAATAGAACCTATGTAGTCATTCGGGTTTGCTACTGCTTCTTTATAATCTTCTACCGCATCCGCAGCCTCTTGATTCTTTTTGTCCAATTCTTCGATATCTGTTTTAATTTTCTCAACCGCATTTTTTGTCTCTTCCAGGTAATCGTCAATCGTCGGACTCACTTCTTCTTTTTCTTCTGTTCCGGGCTCGCTGTCAGGCTGCACAGAATCCGCATTGTCCGGTGTCCCCGGCTGATTCCCGTCCGGTATTTCCGGTTCTGCCCCTGCTTCTGTATCCACCGGAGGCACTTCCTCCTGCGGTGTCTGCGGCGTGTTTTCCGCATCCTGTCCTTCTGATTCTGCAGGAGGCTGCTGGGTGTCCGCAGGTTCCGTCGGCGGCATTTCTTCCGGAGATCCTTCTGGTTCTACCGGAGGCTGCTGGGTGTCCGCAGGCTCCGTCGGCGGCATTTCTTCCGGAGATCCTTCTGGTTCTGCAGGAGGCTGCTGGGTGTCCGAAGGTTCTGCCGGGGGCTGCTGATCCGTCGCCGCTCCGCCTTCTGCAGGCGGAACCACCTCCTGCACGTTTTCCTCGGAACGACTTCCAAAATCTTCCGCCTGTTGATTCAGTTCAACCTGCACATTCTGGATCACCTCCTGCGTCCCGGTAAGTACATCCATAATTTCCGCATTCTGTGTAGCTGCCGCTGCATCCGTCGGCAGATCAGTCTCCATGGTCTGGTCCGCTGCTTCGTTTTCATTCATTGCATTGTTCAGCGCTGCCAGAACCGGAGTACCGGAAGTGATCATTGCCAAAAAACCAATGCCAATCGAATTAACAACTTTTCTGTTGGTAAAATCTTTCTTCATTCTCTCATCCTTTCCATTTTTACAATTTTTTCCGTTCCAGTCTTTGTTATTATATCGACAAAAAACAGTTTTACAATAACCCTCTGAAATCAACTTTCGTTTATCTTGTCCCGAAACCCGGCAATCTGCCGCGCACAGCAAAAAAAGAATGCAGCCCCAAACTCCAGCCGCATTCTTCTCTATACATCTACTGTCTATTTGTCCTGTTTAGGCACAGCCTTCTCAAAAAAATACCAGACCGCAGGATCATTCCCCTGTCAGCACGTCCGCCAGGGAATTATCGTTCAAAAAGGTATCCATATTATAGAGAAACAGCACATCCGTGATTGCCTTATTCTCAACCAATGTGTGTACGTTCTCATAATAGTACCTTGCATCAATCATAATGATCTCGCTGTAATAAGGAATCAGAAACGGCACAAAGCAATTTGCGTAAGAATCCTTGAAGATCAGCAGCCGTCTCTGGTTGTCATTGGTGGTGACGATATCCACTATAGCGTGGTTGCCGCCGAAGAACACCTGGTACTTGTCCTTTTCTTCCAGGGCCCTCCGATCGTATATGGTAGGCCGTCTCTCCTCGTTGTCGGAATCGCTGACAAGATACTGATATTCCACATTTTCCGGCTGGTATACCTCCACCGTGTCCTTCGCCTTGTGGTATCCGCTCTTAGACGCCAGTGTCCCCGAAAAATCGGTGGCCACCGTGTGGATCTTATAATCCGATACCGCCCCTTCAATCTCAAGCTGCTTTGCAGCGGCGCCGAATCCATAGGCCGCGCCCCTGCTTGTCCAGTGATGGTCGGTTTTATAATAGATGCCCTCGTCCGCATGCTTTCTGAGAGTCTCCGTAATATCAATCAGGCCGATCCCGCCGGAAAGCTGCTTCTTAATATACTTCATATCCTCACCCTGGTCACGCACAGGCGCACCCAAAGGCAGATAATCCTTCATAATATAGGCCGCATTGGGTACGATCAGGGCATTCATCTTCAGGTCGCTGTTTGCCTGGCGGAACCGGTTCATGGCTTCCAGATTTTCCTCTGTATTCTTTTCATCCATTCCCACAGGAATCTGCATCAGATACTTCTTCTTTCCGAGGTAAACGCCGTTGAACTCCCGCTTTCCGATGAGAAGGTCACAGCGCACCTTGAGGCGTATCCAGAGGTCGCGGAGCACAAACTGATCCGAAGAATAGTCTTCCAGCGCAGTCATATATTCCTTATTTTTGATTGTTTCAATACCCGGCTTGGGAAATGTGGTCAGTACACGGTTCTCTTCATCCGAAGTCTTTTTGTCAGGCTGTATGATGCCTGCCGCCACCAGCAGCAGAACAAGGCCGGCAAAACACCAGGCCATGCTGCGGTGCAGATTTTTATTTTCCTTTCTCCGTCTTTCCTTTCCCCTTTTCAGTTCCATTCATCTTCCCCTTTATGAATTTGTAACCATTCAAAAACCATACATCAGAACCTGAAATACAGGAACGGATTATAAGTATCATTGACCAGATAAGCAGTGCAGATCAAAAAGATCCCCGCATACATTACAACGCCTGCCGCCTGCATATACCTTTCTTCTCTCCAGAGCAGCTCCGAGCATTTCCGGTGCAGGAACGGCCCGCTTCCGACTGCCGCGATGATTCCCAGCATCAGGCTGGATTTGAGATAATAGAAACCGGTCATATCGACCAGGCCCTTTCCGCCGATCCCGAACATGGCGCCGATATAGGACAGCGCGCCTCCCATGGACGGGGAGAAAAACAGCACCCAGCCAAACATCACCAGAAGCATGGTATACACATGTCTGGCAGCATTCGGTAAGCGTTCCAGCACTTCACCCAGCACATATTTTTCCACGCACAGAATGATACCATAATACAATCCCCAGAAAATAAAATTCCATGCGGCGCCGTGCCAAAGTCCGGTCAGGACCCACACCACCATCAGGTTCCGGATGGCTTTGATTGTGCCGCCCCGGTTGCCTCCCAGCGGAATATAAACGTACTCTTTAAACCAGGAACTCAGCGAGATATGCCATCTCCTCCAAAATTCCGTAATGCTTTTGGATATGTACGGGTAATCAAAGTTCCTCACAAAATCAAATCCAAGCATTTTTCCAAGCCCTACCGCCATATCCGAATAGCCGCCGAAATCAAAATAGATCTGCATCGTGTAGGCGAAGCATCCGATCCATGCCGTCAGCGCGGACATCTGAGGAACCCCAAGGGCCGCCACCGATTCGTAGATACTTCCGATGTTGTTGGCGATCAGCACTTTTTTTCCAAGTCCCTGCAGGAACCATACCGAGCCTTCCCCGAACCGCTCCCAGGAAATGGTCCGTTTTCGAAGCTGCCGCTCCACATCCGAATACCGCACGATGGGCCCGGCAATGAGCTGCGGAAACATACTGACATAAGCGCCGAAGGCAACCAGGTCATGCTGCGCTTTCACTTTGCCGCGGTACACATCGATCACATAGGACATGGTCTGGAACGTGTAAAAGGAAATACCGATCGGCAGTGCAAGCTCCTTATACGGGATATCAAAGGGCAGCACCGCGTTCAGGTTTGCGATCACGAATCCGTAATATTTATAAAATCCCAGGATCAGGAAATTGATCACCGCCGTCACAATACAGGCTGATTTTGCCTTTGCCATATTGCCGGCGTTGATATGGCTTTCCAGCTCCATGCCGCTGACGAAGTTGATCCCGATACTGAGCAGCATCAGAATCACGTACACCGGCTCCCCCCATGCGTAAAAGATCAGGCTGGCAATCAGCAGGACAAGGTTCTTTCCCGCAAACGGCACAATATAATACAGGATCAGCACAATGGGCAAAAATACAAAGATAAAAAATATACTGCTGAAAATCATAACTTCTACCTCACAAGCTTTTTACAAAGGCTTCCTGCGCGTCAGACGCATGTTCCCCGACCACATACAGCACAAAATTGCCTTTCTCCAGGAGCACATGCTTTTTCAGCAGCGCAGTCTGCTCCGCTCCGTAGCCCTCAAAACTTTTCAGCTGTGTATCCAGCCGCTCCCGGATGGCATCCTGCACCTGCTTCTTCTGGCTGTTATCTTTCAGCTTCACCAGAAACATCTCATGTGCGTCCATATTGTCAATCGGCGCGTACAGGACTGCTCCCTCATAATCCTTCGGATTCAGTCCGTAGAACCGTTTCACCATCCTCGCCTCAGCCTGCTCCATCCCCTGAAATTCCGCTGCTTTTACTACCTGCTTTGCAACCGATTCTATACCGGCGCTGCTGATGGGGTCGTTGGCCATATCCAGTACCGCGAACAGCAGCAGAAGCGCCGCCAGCGCATACTTGATATTATGATAAGGAAGCCGCGGCAGTTCTCTGCGGGGCTGGGTACCCTCCGTCGGGTTCTGCCGGGCCGTCTGCCGCTCAGGTTCCTCCCTGACAGGCAATTTTACTTTCGGAAACCGGATCTGAATCTTCCCGGAGCCGGTTTCGTCGGATTGATTTTCTTGTCTTTTTGGGAAAGAAGGTCTTTTTATCTTCACTGTTCATTCACCTCTGTCAGCATATTTGCCGCCCAGTACTTGTAAAAATCCGGCTGCAGGTGCAGTCCGTCGTCCTGATACAGGTTCTGGTGCTCCTGCGCAACATATGTATTGTCAATATAGCGGTAACCGTACTGCTCCGTCATCGCCTTTAACGCCCCGTTAAATTCTTCCAGACGCGCGTAGCTGTCGATCCACATTGCGGTCGGCCCGGGCGGCAGAATGGAATTAAGGTAAACTTCCGTCTCCGGCAGCGCTCCTGCCACCGCCTGTATCTGTGCGGCGCACTCCGCCGCGTAATCCGCAGGCTCCGGCCAGAGGCCGCAGGCGATGTCATTGATCCCGAAGCATAGAAATACCCGTTCCGGATCCAGTCTCTTTAACTGCTCCAGATGGTCGGATACATCCTTGATCGTGCTTCCGCTCTCCGCGATCACCCAGTCCTCCTGAAGAAATTCATAAAAAGAAAATCCCACCGCACGGGAATCCCCCATCACGGCGCAGTTCTCAAAGCTGCCCCAGACCAGGCTTTCATCCGTATCCGCCAGATCCAGGCTGTGCCTGACCCGGATTGCCTTGATCGTCTCATTGATCTCCGCCACATTCTGCTGTTCCAGGCTCTCCAGATAGCGGACGCCCTGGGATACTTTTTCCTTGTTCTGCTCCTGCTTTTTTCCCTTATAGATAAACACAATAATAACGACAGCGATAATGATTATCCCTGCCGCCAATAAAATAAACTTTATATCTGGTAAATGGGTTCTTTTCCCTTTTTTCATTTGTACTCTCCCCGAAAATCACTGTCATCAAATCATCCGGATCTGTTCCGGTCGGATATCAATCGTTATTATTCTACTCTTTCTTCGACATTTTTTCAAGTTGAAATTACAACCGGGAAAATATCCCACAAATTTTAGTCCCATATCCTATTTGAGCATATCCAGCACAGCCTTCTTCGGCTTTGCACCGAGATCTCTCTTGACTTCCTCTCCGTTCTTGAACACGATCAGGGTGGGAATGCTCATGACGCCGTATTTCTGGGCGATCTCCATTTCATTGTCGATATTCAGCTTCCCAACCTTGATATCGTCCGCTTCCTCTGCGATCTCCTCGATCACCGGAGCCATCATCTTACATGGACCGCACCAGTCCGCATAAAAATCTACCAGTACCGGCTTGTCTGACTGCAGAACTTCCTGTTCAAAATTCTGTGCTGTAATTTTCAATACTGCCATCCGTATTTCCTCCTTTTTTCGTATACCTACGCTTCATCTATAGCTTTCCCAATATCATGCCGCATATACTTGTTTCCAAATTCCACCCATTCCGTAGCCGCATACGCATTTTCCCGTGCCTCCTGCAGGGTTCTTCCCTTGGCGGTGACGCCCAGCACACGGCCGCCGTTTGTCACGATCTTATCCCCGTCAAACCGGGTTCCCGCATGGAAACATTCATATCCTTCGTGCTCCTTGAACTTCTCCAGGCCGCTGATTGCAAATCCCTTTTCATATTTGAGGGGGTATCCGTCCGATGCCAGCACAACGCAGACAGCCGCATTGTCCTCAAATTCCAGTTCCACCTGACCGAGACATCCGTCAATGCAGGCTTCCACGACTTCGATCAGGTCATTTTTCATCCGGGGCAGCACCACCTGGGCTTCCGGATCTCCGAACCGGGCGTTGTACTCCAGCACCTTCGGCCCGTCCTCGGTGAGCATCAGTCCGAAAAAGATGACGCCCTTGAAGGGCCTGCCCTCTGCCGCCATGGCGTCCACGGTAGCCTGGTAGATATACTTTTCACAGAACTGCTCCACTTCTTCCGTATAGAACGGACTCGGAGAAAACGTCCCCATTCCTCCGGTATTCAGTCCTGTGTCGCCGTCTCCTGCCCGCTTGTGATCCTGGGCTGAGGTCATAGTTCGGATGGTCTTTCCGTCCACGAAGGAAAGCACGGAAACCTCCCGGCCGGTCAGAAATTCCTCGACGACCATTTCGTTTCCCGCGGAGCCGAACTTCTTGTCCAGCATGATCGTCCTGACGCCTTCCTTTGCCTCCTCCAGATTCTGGCAGATCAGCACGCCCTTTCCGAGAGCCAGCCCGTCCGCCTTCAATACGATGGGGAATCTGGCAGTCTCCAGATAGGCAAGGGCCGCATCCGGGTCGGTAAAGTTCTCGAACGCCGCGGTAGGAATGTTGTATTTCTTCATCAGGTCCTTGGAAAATGCCTTGGAGCCTTCCAGGATGGCCGCGTTTTTCCGGGGGCCGAAGGTTCGGATGCCGGCCGCTTCCAGCTCGTCCACCAGTCCGCCTACCAGCGGGTCGTCCATTCCCACAATGACCAGGTCGATCTTCTTCTCCCTGGCAAATTCCGTCAGCTTGTCAAACTCCATCGCACCGATCGGCACACACTCGGCATACTCCGCAATCCCGGCATTTCCCGGTGCGCAGTACATCTTCTTCACCTTCGGGCTTTTTGCAGCGCTGGCTGCAATCGCATGTTCTCTGCCTCCGCTTCCCACAATCAATACTTTCATTTCTGCCTCCTGTCCGCTTATCTCTATTGTGCGATGATCGCTTTTTTGTCCTTCACAGTAACCTTTCCGTTGGCAATCAGGTCAATGGCCCGGGGCAGGATCTTCCACTCCGCCTGCTCCATGACCCTGCGCTGCAGCTCCTTGGGGGTATCCCCCTGTTTGACCTCCACAGCCTTCTGCAGGAGGATGGGCCCGGTATCCGTACCCTCATCTACAAAATGCACCGTCGCGCCCACTACCCTGACGCCTCTCTCCAGAGCCGCCTCATGCACCTTCAGCCCATAGTATCCGGTGCCGCAGAAAGAAGGAATCAGGGAAGGATGGATGTTGATCATCCTGTTTTTGTATTTTGCCGTCATCTCCGGAGGGATCACCACCAGAAAACCGGCAAGCACCACCAGATCCGGCTCATAGGCGTCCACTGCCTCCAGAAGCTTCCGGTTGAACTGAGCCCGGTCTTCATAATCCTTCGGTGAAACGCACTGCGCCGGAATCCCGCGGATCCTGGCCCGCTCTAAAGCGTATGCGTTTTTATTATTGCTGATGACTCCCGCCAGTCTCGTATTGGTAATGGTTCCGTTGTCCACCGCGTCGATGATGGCCTGCAGGTTTGTCCCGCCGCCGGAAACCATGACTACAACATTTAACATAAGGTCACCCCTTTTTCCCCGGCTTCAATCTCTCCCACCACATAGGGAACTTCCCCGGCTGCCCGGATGGCCTCCATGGTCCGGTCCGCGTCCGCCGCGTCAACCGCAAGCACCATGCCCAGGCCCATGTTGTAGGTATTGTACATCATCTGTTCTTCGATGCCTCCGGTCTCGGCAAGCATCCCGAAGATCGGCGGGATGGGGTAGCTGTCTTTGTGGATCACCGCACGGGTATCTTCCTTGAGCATACGCGGGATGTTCTCATAGAAACCGCCTCCGGTGATGTGGCTGCAGGCTTTCACCGTCACCCCTGCCTTTCGGATATTCCCAAGGGCCTTCACATAGATCTTCGTCGGCGCCAGAAGCGCCTCGCCCAGGGTGCATCCCAGCCTTTCATGGTAGGTTTCCAGAGATTCCCTGGTCATCTCGAATACCTTGCGCACCAGGGAAAAGCCGTTGCTGTGCACCCCTGAGGATGCCATGCCGATGAGGACGTCCCCGGCTTTCAGGCTGCTTCCGGTGATCAGGTCCTTTTCGTCTACGATCCCTACCGCAAATCCCGCCAGGTCGTACTCGTCCTCCGGATAAAAGCCCGGCATCTCCGCGGTCTCTCCGCCGATCAGCGCCGCCTCCGACTGCCTGCAGCCGTTGGCAACCCCGCTTACGATGGCCGCGATCTTCTCCGGCTCATTTTTTCCGCATGCAATGTAATCCAGGAAAAACAACGGCTCTCCGCCCGCGCAGGCAATGTCGTTGACGCACATCGCCACACAGTCAATTCCCACCGTATCATGCCTGTCCAGCAGGAAAGCCAGCTTCAGCTTTGTTCCCACACCGTCCGTACCGGATACCAGCACCGGCTTTTCCATGTTTTTAAACTTTTCCAGGGAAAAGGCCCCGGAAAAACCGCCCAGGTTCGTGAGAACCTCCGGGCGCATGGTTCCCTGAACATGCTTCTTCATCAACTCTACGGCCTTATAGCCGGCCTCAATATCCACACCGGCTGCTTTGTAATCTATTGCCATTGCTTTTTCTCCTTCCTTTGTCCTGTCAGCAGCGCGCGCAGCTTCCGGTCTTCCCGTCCTCCTGCGCGCCCCCGTTTATGCTTGTGCCAGATATGCCTCATATCCAATCTCGTCCAGCTTTGCGGCCTTGGACTGGACGGCAGCCTTCATCTCCGCCGTATACCCTTTCAGCTTCTCCAGAAGCTCCGGTTCCGATACAGCCAGAATCTTCGCGGCCAGAATCGCAGCATTCATTCCGCCGTCGATGGCCACGGTGGCAACGGGAATTCCGGGGGGCATCTGTACGATGGAATACAGCGCGTCCATTCCGTCCAGGTTCTTCCCTGACAGGGGAACTCCGATGACCGGCATCGGAAACAGCGCCGCGCACATCCCCGGCAGATGCGCCGCCATCCCTGCGCCCGCGATGATCACCTTGATCCCTTTTCCCTCTGCCGCCCTGGCCCATTCAAAGAACACATCCGGTTCCCGGTGGGCGGAGATGATCGTCATCTCATAGTCAATTCCGAAACTTTCCAACTGCTTTGCAGCCTTGCTCATAACCTTTAAGTCCGAGTCGCTGCCCATTACGATTCCTACCTTAGGCATCTTCATTCCACCTTTCCAACGGTTCATTGAGCGCCTCCGTTCCTGGGAGCGCAAACCTGCCGTTTTTCAATAGTATAGTTCTTTTTCCTTCTTTTGTCACTACGCTGATTTCCTCTAATTCCTCATAGGGGATCGTGATATCCGTATGGCACTGGAAATACGCTTTTTCCACGTCTTCCCTGCGCAGGATGGAAACGGAATTGTCCTTTGCCACGATCTCCTTTCCGTTGGGATTATAGACCTTTACGTCCTCTGCCCAGCTATAGCAGGTATCTCCCACCGCAAAGTGGGGCCCGGTCTTCTCCGCAATGAGGATCGGCAGCTTGTCCTCGATCCGGTACTTCCTGCCCGCCACATACGCGGTGGTATTTGTCCCGATGGCAAATTCCCCAAGCGGCAGGGAGGGATGGTTGTGCAGAACATTGTCGCTGACGTATTTGCGGTTGTCCTCTTCGTTTTCGAAGTTGCCGCAGGTGTAATCCGTGATCCGGCCGTCCTGGAAGGTCAGCTTTAGATCCCGGTACTGCAGTTCATTGAGGTAGACCCTGCTCACATGCAGGACGCCTTCTGTCCCTTCCAGCGCCGGCGAGGTAAAGATCTCTCCAACCGGAATGTTGACGTCCGCCACGCAGTTTTCAAAAATCGTCTCCTTCTCCGGATCCTCCAGCCTGTATAGCTGAATCCTGAGATCGGTCTGATTGTCCCCTTTTCCAAGCACATGGACATAACTGCCCTGATCCAGCGCGTCGATCATCTTCTGCTGCACGGTCTCGTACAGCTTTGCATCCAGCGTATTGATGCGGATAACTTCCTCAAAGATCTCCGGGAACTGCTCCCCGATCTCCGGCACGGGAAACGCGATGATTGTGAAGCTGCGCTCCTCCCCCTTGATATACTGATTCGTAATCTGCCCGGCTTTGCCGTCGTACTGAAGGGAAAGCCGGCGCTGCGCCTCCGTGTAAGCAATGGCTTCTTTTTTCACCTCCGGAGAAAAGGGGCTCTCCCCAAAGGTCTGGATCAAAGCCGGGCCTGCATACTGGCCGGCCTGCCGCTCATTGCCCTCATAGACGTGCCTGAGCACATCCAGCTTCCGCTCCATATAACGCTTGTCCAGAAACAGCGCTTCGTCCTGGCGGTGGTCATATTCGTACTGCTTGTTGGCGATGGCTCCGTAGAAACCGACCTTTCTGTGGCCCTTCTTTGTGATCACGCCGGAAGCCGCCCGGTAAATGACCGGGGAGAGTCCCATCTTTTCAAAATTCTCGATGGCCAGCTTCACCACCCGTTCAAATCCCAGCCGGTAGCGGATGTCTACAGCCGACTTTTTGGACAAATCCTTTCCCGTATTGATAAAACCCACCCTGTATCCTTCTGTGTAAACGTCCGCCATCTTTTTCAGAGTTTCCCATGGAAGGCTTTTCAGATATCTGGCGGTGCCCAGCTCATTTTCCGTGATGTATTCCCCGAATCGGTAGAGATACCGCTCGTCGTCCAGATTCTCACAGAGGATCACATCTGCCGCGAAGGACTGCATGGGATAGATCTGTTCCTCGATCCGCTCTGTCAGGAAGACGTCGCAGTAGTCGCTGGCATACCAGTAGAAAATGTCCCTCACACTTTTTGGGTCTGGAATCCCCCCTTCAAAATGGTTGTACACCTGGATCAGAAGTTCGTTTAAAATCGTCAGGTAATCGGGCCTGCACTCGAAGGCATAGGAGATACCGCTGCGGAGCTCCGCATACAGGAAGCTTAAGAGCCTTCCCATCTCCTCCCCGAATACGGAGACCGCATATGCAGGGTTTGCATAGCTCTTTTCATAGTGGTCCGGCAGGATGTCCGCATACAGCGCATGGTTCCCCTCCTGCAGCTCCTTCAGGCTGAGCCTGCGCCAAGAGCCGTCCATGATCTGTCGGGAGATCCCGGCCAGCCGCAGTGCAAACGCCGCCATCTGCCGAAAATAGCTTTGAAAGGGTTCTGCCGCAGTGTCCTCCTCCAGTATCTGGCTCAGCCTGGACAGGGACAGGTCATACCGTTCCTGATATTCTTCCGTTTCCCTCTCCGGCACGTACTCCGGAGACTGACTATGATCTTCATTCATTTTCTAATTCCTCCGATAAATATGATAATCAAACCGAGCAGGATCAGAATATTCGCTGCGATTCCAAGCCTGCAGAAGATATATCGCTTCTCCCTCTCCCGCATCCCTTTGATGCCCGTACGGATTCCCATTGCGGAAAATATCATGGCCAGGATGCCGAATCCGCCGATGAATCCCGCCGCCTGGCCGTGCTTCGAGTATGCGAACCACACTGCCGACAGGAGAAGCAAAAAAGAGCCGGAAGCATACCAGCAGGAATGCGCGCCCATATGGGAATATTTCATAGGGGCCTGGCCGTACTTCCGGGTTCCCCTCTTTTTTTTCCCTTTGTCACGAGTCCGCTCTTTTGTATATTTTCTGCTTCTGGCCATAACACTTTCTCCTTATAATATTGCATATTAAAAATAAAATGTATCCCAGAATACCACCCAGGGTATTCAGCAGCAGGTCATCCACATCAAAACTCCCGACCCTGGCGAAAAGCTGGAATATCTCCACGCCCAGGCTCAGGGCGAAGCTGTAAAGCAGCGTCTGGAAAAATCCCCTGCATGTGCTTGCCATGGATATGAAAAATCCATACGGTACAAAGATCAGGATGTTTCCGAACAAATTCGCGAATACCGCAAATGCCCCAAGCTCTTCTCTGTATTCGATGAACCGCATGATCTCTTTAAACAGCACCAGATTATACCGATACCCCTGCGGGGTTTCGGTGCGCCCATACCACTCCGCAAAGCACAAAAAATACACCAGAAATGCAATATAAAGTACAAACATTACTTTTCCAAGAATGCGGTACCTTCTAACTTGTCTCTGACTCAAAATAATACTCCTTCAGATTGTCTTCCACCCGGTCCCCACCGGATGGCCCCTTAAAATGTGATCTCTCCCCGATGCTTCAGCAGCCGCGCGCCGTTTACGATTGTGATCACGCCGGATGTAAGCCCGATCACGATCATGACGATCCCAAATGCAATATTCATTCCTCCTGACGAGGTCATGGTTTTGTATGCTCTTTCCATGTAATATCCTCCTGATTTTTTAACCGCGAAATCGCTTTTTTACTTCACCCCATATGTGTTATAATATGTGTCGATCGCTGATTTTAATGTATCGTCAATGATAATTTGTCCGTTGTACTCCTTGTTGTACAGGCACTCCACAACTTCCTCCATGGTCACGATCGCCGCCGTGTCAAATCCGTAAAGCTCCCGGATCTCATCCAGCGCACTCTTCTCCCCTCCTTTTCCGACCTCCATGCGGTTCAGAGATACGATCAGACCTCTGACCTCCACGTCCGCCTGTGCTTTCAGGATCGGGAAGGTCTCCTCGATGGACTTGCCGGACGTGGTCACATCCTCAATGATCACCACACGGTCCCCGTCCTGCAGCTTGCTTCCCAGCAGGATGCCCGTATCCCCATGGTCCTTGGCTTCCTTCCGGTTGGAGCAGTACCGCACATCCTTGCCGTACAGCCTGCTGATCGCGATCGTCGTTGCCACAGACAGCGGGATTCCCTTATATGCGGGTCCAAACAGTACGTCAAAATCCAGACCGTAGTTGTCATAGATCGCTTTTGCGTAGTATTCGCCAAGCTTCTGGAGCTGCGTGCCCGTCACGTAAGCGCCTGCATTCATGAAAAACGGGGATTTTCTTCCGCTCTTTAATGTAAAGTCACCGAATTGAAGCACTTTGCTTTCTACCATGAATCCAATAAATTCCTGCTTGTAGCTCTCCATCATCGTCGTTCTCCTTCTTTTTGTATCGTGTTAACCCTTCTTCTTTTCTCTTCAGGTACATTTCCAAATCTGACCGCCGTTTTCTGTACGAAACAGTCACCTAATTCTAACATAACATTTCCAAAATAACAATTATGAAACCATATTTTGGTTAATTTGTTTTTCGTTACTGTTCACAGTCACTTTTTTTCCAAAAAAACAACCGGAAACCACAGTCTCCGATTGTTTTCTGCCTGACGCTCCCACGCCGTAGATACAGGATACCGAGCCGCCGCTTCGGACCTCTTCCGCCTCCTCCCGGGTGATCACATGGTGTCTGACCATGCTCTGCAGCACCAGCTCCACACGCCGGGCTGCCAGCTCCTGGCTGATATCCGGGGAATAGACAGAAGGGGCGTTGGGCACACCGGCCAGCATGGCCGCTTCGTAATCCGTCACCTCCGCCGGCAGCTTTCCAAAGTACCCCGTGGAAGCCGCATGGATGCCCTCATAGCCGCTTCCGAAATTGGCGGTATTGACATACAATTCAAAAATTTCCTCCTTGGAATACTTTTTTTCCATATCGAATACGGCAAAGACCTCCGCCGCTTTGCGCACCATTCTCTTTTCCTGCGTAAACAACAGGTTTTTCGCAAGCTGCTGGGTGATGGTGCTGCCGCCCTCCACAAAAGCCATAGCCTGGATGTCCGCCCAGGCGGCGCGTACCACCGCGATCGGGTCGATCCCCGGATGGGACATGAACCGATGGTCCTCCACGGATATGACGGCCTCTATATAAAAATCCGACATCTCGGAAAAGTCCGTAAAATCTTCTTTTGCACGGATCTCCTCCACCCGTTCCTCAATGGAAGTACGGGATACGGCATCCTGGTACATCCGGTAGCCGTTCACCCCGAAAAATGCACCCACGCCTGCCGCAGCAAGCAGCATAAGCAAACACAATCTGAATATGAATCTCCGAACAGGATGTCTCCTTTTCGCTCCTCTCAATGTACTGTATGTTCCTTTCCGTTATTTGATCAGGTCATCTCATCCCGCAGCGCGTCAATGATGTTTTCTTTTCTGATCTTACTTACAGCATACATCATTGTGACGAATATTACAAGGAATACACTCAAAACACTGATCCCCATACTGCCCCAGGGTATCAAAAACCTTGTATCGTCTGCCGACATGGCCTTTACAATCAGCATGGAAGCCAGCAGCGACAGTGGGATTCCTGCCGCCAGCGCCCTGACGCCGTAAAAAGCACACTCAAACCTCATCATTTTATTGAAATCCCGATCCGACATTCCCACCGAGCGCAGCATCGCCAGTTCCCGCCTGCGCAGCTTGATATTGGTGGAAATCGTATTGAACACATTGGCGGCTGCGATCAGGGAGATCAGCCCGATAAAGATACAGGAAAATACACCGGCAATGAACATATAATTCTGAAACTGCTCAAATGCCTCGGCTGAGTTTAACAGGGTATAGGCTGACGAAGTCCCTTCCTCTGTGATGATCTCCCGCATTTCACTGACAACCCGGGACGGTTTTTCTGCCTTGAAGCACAGTCCTTTGACCTTCAGCTCTGTTGGCAGGCCGGAAGGTACAAGTGTTTCCTTCATGGACCAGGGGGCAAGGATTTCAAACGTATACGGCAAAACCTCCTGCTCTGCTGCGCCGTCCGCAAATGGTGGAATGTCCGGAGGGACAAATTCCACCGCCGTAATATTTAGATTCTGTTCCGGTCCTGCCGTACCATCCGTCATTTGCGGGGCCGCCAGCAGATTCACAGAAGTATTTCGGAACATATCCGCAAGGTCTTTAGCCCCTTCTACGTCCCCGCCGTCGTCGTTGATCTTCGCCACCGCCGCCAGATTCCCGTCCTGCCCGGTATATTCCTGAACCGACAGTCCCAGTTTTTCCAATATCTTCTGATAAAATGCATCCTCAAAAAAGTGGACTTCCAGAGAAATCTCCTGTATCTCTTCCGGGGATCGTCCGCCTGCGGCTTCCCAGTATGCGTCTGTCAATTCGTCTGCCGAAACCTTACAGGAAAACGGGATTACGGCCCGGCAGGAGCTTTCTTCAATGCCGCTTACAGCTTTGAGCCTGCCATAAAGGCGGAGCAGTTCTTCGTCTTCCATCTCCCGCGTCCCGAAACCAATGTCGTAATCTGAGACCGTTTTAAAGCCCTCCGCCGACTGCTGCATGGATTTGATCAGCGCATTGGACGATACGAACAATACGATACTCAGCACCAAAGAAAGCACGATGCTGCGGCAGCGTTTTTTATTTCTTTTAAAATTTTTCAGGGCAAGGGTTCCCTCCAGGCCGTAGATGCGCTGCCTTCTTCGCGGTATCTCCATCGCCTGGGATTCCAATTTGATCTCATTGGTCTGCCGGATACATTCCATCACCGGAAGGCTGACTGCCTTTTTTGCCGGAAGCCAGGCGGAGATAAGGATCGTGATCAGGCTGACCGCCGCCGCGCCGGCCACCGCAGGGGCCGATACCTTCATGGTCAGGGAAACGCCGTCGTAGAGGATGGCGCCAAAATTGCCGGACACAACGGAAAGAACAGCCCAGACACCCCCGAGACCTGCCAGTATCCCCATGGGTATCCCCACCGCGCCGATGCAGAGTCCTTCAAAAAGAACGGAATTGCGCAGCTGCTTCGCCGTGGCCCCCACAGAAGCAAGCACCCCGATCTCCCGGATTCGCTCGTTTAGGGAGATGCTGAACGAATTGTAGATCAAAAATACGGAACCGGTCATAATGATCCCAAGCACGATTCCTCCGAAGGAATATAAAAACACCATAAATACCCGGTCGGCCGGCCTGTCTGAGATCCCCATGATCCGAAGTACATCATAGTTCAGCATACAGGAGTGTCCTTCTTTTGCTTTCTCAGCATAGGTGTACACATCCCGCGCACGATCCAGCGTGACAAACAGACTTAAGGGGTTGGAGACGGCCCCGGCGTCTGTCCTTGTGATCAATGTGCATCCCGGAGATTCCTCTGTCTCGAAGACCGGAGTCCGGCAGATGCCAACAATGGTGTAAGTCTTTTCTATCCGCGGCAGGAAGGTTTCTGCCCCGGCCGCATAGGGATCGGCCTGGCTTAGCTCCTGTTCCCCTTTCATACGGCTTCCCACGGAAAGCTCCAGAGTGTCTCCTGTTTTGCCGGAAATACCACCCTCTTTCATGGCGCTTCCGGAAATGAGAACCTCCCCTTCATGCTCCGGAAGCCGCCCCGAGATCAGTGTGATGGGCAATGCTTCGAATGTCTCATCCTGAAATCCGGCTATGAACAGGTAGGGTCTGCCCGGATTGGCTGCCTGCGGCAGTTCGGCGTAGCCGATATTTTCAAAGGTAACCGTGTCCGTCACACTTTTGTCGCCTGCACGCTTCTGTACGAAAGACTCGTCTACATTTAAAAACGCTGCGCTCCATCCACCGTATTTCTGTATGGCCCCTCTCGCCATATAGTCCAGCAGTGATACGCCAAAGGTGGTCACCCCGGTGATCAGCACCGTGGACAGCACCACGCCGAGGATGGTTACAGCAGTCCGTGTACGGTTCTTTTTCAGGCCCTGGAGGGCAATTTTATGAAATACATTCATCCCTGCTCCACCTGCCTTCCGTTTTCCGCCGCTTCGTCCTCCGCCATATGAGACGCGGGGGCTTTCTGGCGTTCGTCCTGCAGGATCATTCCGTCTGAGATGCGGATGATCCGATCTGCCTGAAGGGCAATATTTTTGTCATGGGTAACCAGGATCAGTGTCTGTCCGTACTCCCGACTGCTTCTTTTGAGCAGCTTCACGATCTCGTGCCCATTCCGGCTGTCCAGGCTTCCGGTGGGCTCGTCGGCAAGCATCACCTGGGGGGCGTTCATCAGTGCGCGCCCGATGGCCACGCGCTGCTGCTGGCCGCCGGAAAGCTGGTTGGGAAGATGGGTCTGGCGGTCTTCCAGACCCAGCAGATGCAGCAGGTCGCCCAGCCGCTTTTTGTTCACCTTCCGTTTGTCCATGAGTACCGGCAGGGTGATATTTTCCACCACGTTAAGAGTCGGGATCAGATTGTGAAACTGATAGATCAGTCCCACCTGCCGCCTGCGGAAGATCGCCAGCTTCTCGCTGCTCTGGTCATATACGTCCTGCCCGTTTAAATAGATCTTTCCGCTTGTAGGCACATCCACCCCTGCAATGGCATGGAGCAGCGTACTTTTTCCTGAACCGGAGGAGCCGATGATTGCGGTAACCCCTCCTTTTTCAATGGTAAGCGATACCCCGTTCAACGCAGTCACCTGGTTTTCGCCTTTGCCGTAGACCTTGTATAAATTTTCAACCTTCAAAAACTCCATGATGTGAGCCTCCTTCTCTTTAAATGTTCACAGCCGAATGCATTCAAAAATGCAATGGATGGATTTTATTCAGAAAGATCCGGCTTGGAACCTGCTCTTATCATAGGACGCCGCACTTACATTTTCGTGACTTTTTTGTGAGAGATCTGTCACAATTCCTTTTCCGGCTGCCTCGGAAACGCGGAAAAACGCCGTTAGAAACTGTGTGAAAATAACTTGTGCCGATTGCGCAGAGTGAACAAGTTATTTCCATACAATTTCTCACTTCGGGAAGCGGATGAAAAATACCGCGCCGTCTTCAGGGTGATTTTCTGCAAAGACTGTCCCTCCCTGCCGGGTGATGATCGTCCTGCAGAGCGCAAGCCCGATCCCGTAACCTGCCGCCCTGGAATTTTTTCCGCGGCAGAATCGTTGAAATAGGGAACGCAGTTCCTTTTCTTCAAATCCCGCCCCGCTGTCATGAATCGCAATCTCCGTAAACAATGGGTTGTCCCTGCAGGAAATTTCGATTTTTCCTTGGTCTCCCGCGCTTTCCATACAGTTTTTGAGGATATTTCGGATGGCCTCGGCCAGCCAGTCTGCATCCCCCCAGATCTGGATTCCCTCCGATACGTCAATCTGCAGGTCGATGCTGTGCAGTTCCATAGGAATCAGAAGGGGACGAAGAGCGGCATTGACCAGGCTGCGCACATCCGTCTGCCTGCTTTGGAATAACACGATTCCTGCATCCAGACGTGACAGCTTTAATAAGGAAGTGATGAGCCAGTCCATCCGTACCAGCAGTTCCTCCGCCTCCCGCAGCAGTTCCCCGCGCTCTGATTCCTCCGGGTTATTTTCCAACAGAGACAGAATCAGGTTCACAGAGGTCAGAGGGGTTCGAAGCTGGTGGGCAATGTCGGCCAGCGAATCGGCAAGATTTTCTTTTTCTTTTTTGAGAGCCGCATTCTGCTCACGGATGCGCAATGTCATTTTTGTAATCTCGCTCTGTAAAATGGAGAGTTCTCCCTCTTCCGACTCGCTGATGAACAGATAATCCGCATTGTGAAGAACCAGGTCGATCTGCTCCGAGATCTCCGCAATGCTTCGATACCGCGCCCTTGTGAATCTATAAAAGGCGATTCCATACGCAGCCGCGGACAGGGCGGCATACAGCCCTGCCCCAGGGCTCAGCATCAGTCCCAGGGTTATGGAAACGCCGGCAATCAGGGCAAAGCACAGGGCAAAATGGCGGTATTCTTTATTTCTCAGCATGTCCGTCCCCCAATCGATATCCTGTTCCATGAACCGTCAGGATCAGTTTTGGATTTGACGGATCATTCTCTATTTTCTCCCGCAGGCGCTTGATGTATACGGTCAGCGTATTATTGGTGACAAACTCCCCTGCCGCATCCCAGAGCTCGTTCAGCAGCCTTTCCCTTGTGATGACTGTTTTGGGATTGCAGATGAACATCAAAAAAAGGCGATACTCCAGGGCGGAAAGCGCAATCTCCGCGCCGTCTTTTTTTACAATACCTGCTGCCGTATCCACAGAAAGCCCGCCGGCCTCGAATACAGAGGACGCAGGAGCGGATCTGCGCAGGGCGGTCCGAATCCGCGCCACCAGTTCCCGCGGCCGGAAGGGCTTGGTCACGTAGTCGTCCCCTCCCATGTTCAGCCCGGTCACCACGCTGGCTTCATCTCCGGAGGCCGTCAGAAAGATCACGGGGATGTCCTGCACTTCTTTGATCTCCGTACAGACCGTAAACCCGTTTCCGTCAGGCAGCGAGATATCCACCAGCCCCAGGTCAAATCTTTGTTTTCCCAACATGTCGAATGCCTGCTGCATCGTCGGCGCGTGGGTGACTGTAAAGCCCTCTGCAGTGAGCAGACGGGACAGATTTTTCGCAATCGCCATGTCATCCTCTACTAAAAAAATATGTTTCATGCTTTTATCCTCATAAATATAGTGTTTGTAATCTCTGCAACAAGCATAACAATTAAGCTCATAATCCTTAACAGGCTTACTCGTTACACCGTCACTTACGATTAACTATATCATGCGGCAATTTTATCTACAACAGCTTCTGACGCAAAATCGATACCGTTTTTCTTTTTCTGTTGCAGTTCGCGGCCGTGAACTGTAATAAAAAGGCGAAGAAAGTAAAGTTTATCCGCAAAAAATGTTGACATTCCATTTTAAGCGTACTATAATATTACAGCGTGAAAAAGGGAGAAACAGTATACACCAAAGCCCCGGAGTATACTGATTTCATATAAAAACAGATATCAAAATGAAAGATTAACAGAAAATAACAGGAGGAACCCCCATGAAAACTTATATGGCTAATCCAGACAAGATTGAGAGAAAATGGTATGTGGTTGACGCTGAAGGCTGCACATTAGGACGTCTTGCTTCCGAAGTGGCAAAAGTGTTAAGAGGCAAGAATAAGCCGGAATTCACCCCACATGTTGATACAGGCGATTATGTAGTAGTTGTAAATGCAGAGAAGATAAAAGTAACAGGCAAGAAGCTGCAGCAGAAGATCTATTATAACCATTCCGAATATGTAGGCGGAATGAGAGAGACCACTCTGGCAGAGATGATGCAGAAGAAGCCTGAGAAGGTAGTGGAACTGGCTGTAAAGGGAATGCTTCCGAAAGGACCTTTGGGAAGGGCAATGATTAAGAAGCTTCATGTATATGCTGGTCCGGAGCATGCACAGCAGGCTCAGAAGCCAGAAGCATTGACATTTTAAGGAAAGGTTGAAAGGAGGACATTACAGTGGCTAATGCAAAATATTACGGAACAGGAAGAAGAAAAAAATCTATCGCAAGAGTATACCTGGTACCTGGTACAGGTAAGATCACTATAAATAAAAGAGATATCGACGATTATCTGAGTCTGGAGACCTTGAAAGTCGTTGTTCGCCAGCCCCTCGTTGCAACAGAAACAACCGACAAGTTTGACGTACTTGTCAATGTACATGGCGGCGGTTACACCGGACAGGCCGGAGCAATCCGCCACGGTATCTCCCGCGCCCTGCTCGAAGCAGATCCGGAGTACAGGCCGATCCTCAAAAAAGCCGGCTACCTGACCCGTGACCCGAGAATGAAAGAAAGAAAGAAGTACGGCCTCAAGGCGGCTCGTCGCGCTCCGCAGTTCAGCAAGCGTTAAATTTTATCAAAATGGCTCAAAAAGCCCGGAAAATCAAGGTTTTCCGGGCTTTTGCTTTTGATAGGGTTTGATGTAGTTTGACGCAAAAAAGCCATTTTTCACCAAATTTATAGTGGTTCCCAATAGGATAACCGGGCAAAAAGAGGGTCAAGTGGTTACAAAATAGGATAACCACAGCTCTATTTTTGGGGTATTTCAGAGGTGATTTTTACTCCCTCTCTCCCCTCGATTTATACGAGAACAGTTTGGCATAGTTTGACCGAATTTGAATAATTGAATATGATTCTAATGCAGGCACTCAGTATTTTTTGCTGGGTGCTTTTTGCATTTCCAGGAAACTGTATTCCGGGATCTGACCCAGCTTTCCAAGCTGTCCTGACCGGAGAGTCTGCCCCATCTGCGGAGGGAGGAACGGCGTTTTTTGCCGCGCCTTCCTCCGCCTTTTCCTTTTTGCCGCTATTTACTTTCGTGCTACAACCGTGTATAATGGTAGCACGAAAGGAAGTGAGAGCATGACACAGTTTGAACAGCTGGACACGATTTTAGAGGGACAGCGCGGTATGCTCCAAACGTCGGAGGCGGTGAAACGGGGGATTCCAAAATCCGTTTTTTACAACTATGTGAAGGAAAAAGAATTGGAACAGGCGGCACATGGGGTTTATGTATCGCCGGATGCCTGGGTCGATGGGATGTACCTGCTCCATTTACGATGCAGCCAGGGGATTTTTTCCCATGAAACGGCGCTGTTTTTCCATGATCTGACCGACCGGGAGCCTTCCCCCTATTCCATTACCGTCAAACGGGGATACAGCACGACCAGATTGAAAGCGGACGGGGTTTTAGTCTACACCATAAAACCGGAACTGCATGGCATCGGAAAGAGTACGGCACAAACCCCTTTCGGGCATACGGTTCCGGCTTATGATATGGAGCGAACCATCTGCGACCTGCTTCGCTGCCGGAGCAGTATGGAGATGCAGACATTTCAAGGGGCGCTCAAAATGTATGCCCGCAGGAAAGAGAAAAACCTGCGGAGGCTGATGCAGTACGCCGGGATGTTCCGGGTTGAAAAAATTTTACGGCAGTATTTGGAGGTGCTATTATGATAAAGACAGCAAGACAGCTGAAAGATTTGATCCGCAATCTCGCAAGGGAGAAATCGGCGGACGCACAGATTTTGATGCGGAACTATATGATGGAGCGTTTTCTGGAACGCATTTCCCTTTCTGAGTATCGGGATAACTTTATTTTGAAAGGCGGGATGCTGGTTGCCGCAATGGTAGGGTTGGATGCCCGGTCTACAATGGATTTAGACGCAACCGTCAGAGGAGCCAGCGTGAATGTGGAGGACATTGAAAATCTGATGTCCTCCATCATAGCAGTCCCCATTGAGGACGGAGTGGAGTTCCAGGTGAAAAGCATTTCGGAAATCATGGACGAGGCCGAGTATCCGGGGATTCGGGTCAGCATGGCCACTGTTTTTGACGGAGTGGTGACGCCGCTGAAAATTGATATTTCTACCGGGGATGTGATTACGCCAAGGGCAGTCCGGTACAGCTTCCGGCTTATGCTGGAGGAACGCTCCATTGATATTTGGGCGTACAATCTGGAAACCGTACTTGCGGAAAAGCTGGAAACAATGATTGCACGGACCATAACAAACACCCGCATGAGGGATTTTTATGACCTCTACATTTTGGAACAGCTTCACAGAAAAACGCTGGATTCCGATATTCTCCGCCACGCGCTCCTTGCTACTGCCCGCAAGCGTGGGACGGAGGGGCATTTGAAAGAGGCGAAGGAAGTGTTTTCCGAAGTAGAAAACAGCCATGCGATGCAGGCGCTTTGGTCCGCTTATCGCAAGAAATTTTCCTATGCGGCTGATCTGGAATGGAACACCGTTATGGGTGCGGTCCACCGTTTGTATGCTCTGACAGAGGACGGTGAGGCGGAATGAAAAAGCGCGGGCATTACTGTAAAATCTGCGGCGAGTGTAAATCAAATGAAAAGTTTTCGGGTAAAATATCTGAAACAATAATGAGGTAAGTTAATGAGGGATGTTAGTGGGGTAAGTTAATGGGGGATGTTCCCCATCAGTTATGAGGGCGTTCTATCCGGTTTATGAAAATGCCAGACACCGTCTGTTAAATTGTCATAGTCCCATTACTGCGGGCTTTTGACGATCTCCAATGAGAACAAGCGCAGCTTTTATGAAAAAGACAGCAAGATATTTGGGGCATTTGTTTTTTGGTGGTTTCGTGGTATAATCGTCCATAGGCAAGGAGGGAGCAAAATTGAATCACGATTTGCAGATTAACCAAAATGCGGCACAGACCTATCATTCTATCCGCAATTCGATTGTTTCCGCGCAGCACCGTTTAAGCGCGGCGGTAAATTCCACTATGGTAATCACCTATTGGGAAATAGGCGAACAAATTTATAAAGCGTGTGGGGAAAATGACCGGGCCGAGTATGGAAAGAAACTGCTGCAATATTTGTCTGAACAGCTGACTGCTGAATTTGGAAAGGGTTTTAGTGTTCAGGGATTACGCAATATGCGGCAATTTTACTGCACCTTTCCAATTCGCTCCACACTGTGGAGCGAATTGAGCTGGTCCCACTACCGGCTTTTGATGCGTGTGCCAGACGAGCAGGCAAGGACTTTCTATGCGGAAGAATGTGTAAAATCTGCGTGGAGTGTCCGGCAACTGGAACGGCAGATCAACACCATGTACTACCAACGCATTTTAGCGAGTCAGGATAA
This sequence comes from Schaedlerella arabinosiphila, assembly GCF_003885045.1. Classification (GTDB taxonomy): domain Bacteria; phylum Bacillota; class Clostridia; order Lachnospirales; family Lachnospiraceae; genus Schaedlerella; species Schaedlerella arabinosiphila. Next base: position 3,753,023 of record NZ_RHJS01000002.1, read on the forward strand.
ATCACTTGTAGCAAAAGAAATCCAGTCTACCGAGCCAAAACCGGAATATGAAAAAATTATCAAGGACCCCTATGTGATGGAGTTTTTGCAGATTCAGCCGGACACCCATGTGTATGAGGGCGAATTGGAGCAAGCCCTGATCGACCACCTTCAGCACTTTCTTTTAGAGCTTGGACGCGGTTTTTCATTTGTGGCGCGCCAAAAGCGGTTTACACTGGATGGACAGGACTTTTTCATCGACCTGATTTTTTATAACTATATTCTGAAATGCTTTGTTCTCATAGATTTGAAAATGGGCAAGCTGACCCATCAGGATTTAGGACAAATGCAAATGTATGTGAATTATTATACCCGTGAAATGATGAATGAGGGGGATTCACAGCCGATTGGTATTGTTCTTTGTGCGGACAAAGGAGATTCCATTGTAAAATACACGCTGCCGGAAGATAATCATCAAATATTTGCGTCTAAGTATTTTACTTATTTGCCATCAGAAGAAGAATTGAAACGGGAGCTGAACCTGGACAGCTTTTATAAGCTGGAAGAATAATATGGGAGCCAGTAATAAAGTCTGCCCCGGCTGCGGCAGAAAAATGAAACAGCAGTTTATCGGCTTGCAGCATTGTAAATGCAGCATGAGCAGGAAAAAGGACATCGGATTTTTTGAGCGCACCAGCGATATGGTTTTTGCGTTAGAACGCCGGACCATTGGAAAAAAGGTCAAACAAATTCCGGTAATCCGATATAAAAATGGTGAATAAAAGAAGCAAGCGGTCTGCGTATGCAGGCCGTTTTGTTATGAAGGGAGGATTCTATCATGGCAACCACACGCATCATGCCGCTGCACATCGGCAAGGGCCGCACCGAAAGCCAAGCGGTCAGTGACATTATCGACTATGTATCTAACCCGCAAAAGACAGATAACGGCAGGCTCGTCACTGGCTTTGCGTGTGACAGCCGGGTAGCCGATGCCGAGTTTCTGCTGTCAAAACGGGAGTACTTTTCCACCACTGGACGGGTACGCGGTGCGGACGATGTACTTGCCTACCATGTCCGGTAGTCCTTTGTCCCCGGCGAGATCACACAGGAAGAAGCCAACCGGCTGGGCGTGGAGTTTGCCAAACGGTTCACCAAGGGCAACCACGCCTTTGTGGTCTGCACCCATATCGACAAATCCCATATCCATAATCACATCATCTGGAACGCGGTCAATGTGAACTGTGACCGGAAATTCCGAAACTTTTGGGGCAGCACCCGCGCGGTCCGGCGGCTGAATGATACCATCTGTGTTGAGAACGGCTATTCCATTGTAGAGAACCCAAAACCGCATGGAAAAAGCTATAACAAGTGGCTGGGGGACCGGGCAAAGCCCTCCCACCGGGAGCAGCTCCGTATGATGATTGACCAGGCATTGGAACAGAAACCGGCAGACTTTGACGGCCTGTTAAAGCTGCTTGCGGAAATGGGCTGTGAAGTGTCGCGCCGGGGACAGGCAATCCGGCTCAAAGCCCCCGGCTGGAAGAATGTTGCCCGCATGGATGGAAAGCTGGGAAAAGGATACAGTGAAGATGAAATACGGGCGGTACTGGCTGGGAAAAAAGAGCATACCCCAAGGAAGAAAGCGGCTGTTCAATCAGAGCCGCCCAAGGTCAATCTTCTGGTGGATATTCAGGCAAAATTGCAGGCCGGAAAAGGCGCTGGCTACGCGCGCTGGGCAAAGGTATTCAATCTGAAACAGATGGCGCAGACAATGAACTATCTCACCGAGCATGGCCTGCTGGAATACGCAGTCTTGGAAGAAAAAGCGGCTGCTGCTACCACCCGCCACAATGAGCTGTCGGCACAGATCAAGGCGGCGGAAACCCGCATGGCAGAGATAGCCGTACTGCGGACCCACATCATCAATTATGTGAAAACCCGCGAGGTCTATGCGGCCTACCGCAAGGCGGGATATTCCAAGAAATTTTTAGCGGAACATGAAGCGGATATTCTGCTCCACAAGGCGGCAAAGCAGGCATTTGACGATTTGGGTATCAAGAAGCTGCCCACCGTCAAGAGCTTGCAGGCCGAGTACGCAACATTGTTGGAAGGAAAGAAAAAAGACTATGCCGAGTACCGGCGCTCCCGCGAGGAAATGCGGGAACTGCTGGCCGCAAAAGCCAATGTGGACCGGCTGATGGGATACGGGGTGGAACGCCAGAATGACCGGGAAAAGGAACAGGGGCAGGATCGCTGACGCGCCTGTTTTTTCGCATTTTCTCACCGCCGCAGGCCGGTAAAAAGCGTTCCGAAAGAACGCGCAGCCACAGAATGAAATTCTGTGTTCAAAAGGGGCTTGGGGAATCCCCAACAAGCAGCGCCAGGAGCCGGATGGCTATCCTGGGGCATTGCTTGCCACGTTGTCCCGCACTCTGGGACAACCCACGCACTTTGGAGGCTTGGGGTATTTATCAGATACTGCCAGCTTCCCACACACTCCACGCAATGATACTTTGACGTTAGAAAAACGGTGTGCTATAATACCCCTTGTATGAAAAGGGGGAATGCCTATGTACCGGGTTGCCATCTGCGATGATGAACCACACGCCGCAGAGCAGAATGAAGCCATGCTCTGCCATATCCTGGAGGACAGGAACCTGAAACGCGATATTGATTATTCCATCCATTGTTTTTCCTCCCCTGTGCCTTTGCTTGCACAGATGGAAAAACAGCCGTCCGCCTTTCACCTGCTCCTGCTGGACATTAAGCTGAAAAACGACAACGGGCTTTCCCTTGCCGCGCATCTGCGGGAAATAGACGCGGACTGCTCCATTATCTATATCACCGCTTACCGGGATTATGTTTTCGACTGCTTTGACACCCGCCCGCTCCACTACCTGCTCAAACCGGTAGACCAGGAAAGGCTGGCAAGGGTAATTGAACGGGACTTACAGGAAAATTACCACCCGGAACAGATCAGGCTTCTGGTGGATGGCTGCTGGCAGACTGTGGATGCACGGAACGTCCTCTATGCAGAAGCTACCAGCCATAAATCCGCCGTCCACCTGCAAGGGGGAGAGGTTTTGTATATCAACCAGAATTTTTCCGACCTGCTCCCCCGCCTGAATGGGAAACGGTTCTGCCGCGTCCATTTCAGCATCCTTGTGAACCTGGAACACGTTTACCGCCTGGCGGACAGCGCCCTCACGCTGGATGACGGCCGGGAGCTTCCCGTCAGCCGCTCCCGGAAGAAAGAAGTCAAAAAACAGTATATCGCTTTCATCAAATAAAAAAAACAGTCCTTTCCGGTTCACAAAAGGGCTGGTTTTTTTATGCCATTGGATACAGCAAATCATTCAGCGCAGAAATCCCGCCGCAGGCAGCGGCTCCGGTTCTACAAAAAGCCCTGTCATTCTTCCGGCATCTGCAAAGCTGTGGCGGCAGAAAACATTCCATCCGGGAATTCCAACAGCAGCTCACTCTGATATTTCTGTGCCACGGCCTGCACTGCTTTCAGGCCGTAACCGTGAACCGTCCTGTCCGCCTTTGTTGTGTGGCACAGACCGGTTTTTTCGTCATATTTTACCGGGCCGAACCGTGGATTCTCCACACCGATGTATAAATGCGCTCCCCGGATGTGTATGCTGACCCGGAGCCATTTTTCCGCCCCTGCGGGTGCAAGGGCGTTGGCATCCAGGGCATTTTGCAGCAGGTTCATCAAAACAGTGCAAAGCTCTGTATCTGGAAACGGCAGCGTTTCCGGCGCGCTCACCTCATGCTCCACTTTAATCCCCTGCTTCTGTGCGCGGGCCAGGATCGTGGTCAGGACTGCGTTGATGGCCGGATGAGCAACGTATACCATAGCAGGAACCGCCTCCACATCCGACAGCAGGCCGTCCAGATATGTTTCCAGCCTGTCCCATGCCCCAGCCTGGGACAGTTTCTGCATGACGGTGTAATGATTTACAGTTTCATGCCGCATCCTGCGGAGTGATTCATCGCTCTCCTGAACCACCGCAAGCTGTTCCTGGGCCATGCTTTCCCGCGCGGCCAGCACCTGCATCTGTGTTTCCCGCGCCGCCAGAAAGCGAAGCTGGGACAGTACGCTCACCAGAAAACAAAGCAATAACAGAAAGGCGCTCCACCAGTACAGCGGGAGGTCTGGCTGATGCCAGGTGATTTCTGAAACGAGCCACTGCATATAGGGCAGCAGCCCGCCGCCGCACAGCCCCGACAGCAGGCTCGCCGCACCGATTCCGGCGGCGGATAACAAAAGCCCCGGCAGGAACAGGCGGAATACCTGGTTTTCATCCCGGTATTCCAGTACGGCGCACACCACAAGCGCCGCCACAGTCAGATAAAACACTTCCCCCATCCGGGAGCCGATCATGGAGAACGCAGGAACCACCGTCTGAAACCCCGCGACTACAAAATAAGCCAGCCCCGGCAGAATGGCAAAAGGCAGGAACAGCTTCCGCCATTTTTTCATATGCAGCAGCAGAAAGAGCGGCGGGAGGGCGAACAGCGCCGCCCTGGACAGGCAAAGCCACAGCCCATAAATTTCCGGGGGAAGGATATACCCGCCCCGGCTTTGTGCATGGAAATAAAATGCCTGGGTCAGCGCCGCAAAACCAAGCAGCAGAACCGGCCAGTCACAGTGTCCCTCTGTCAGCCCAAAGAAAAACAGCCCAAGGACAAGCAGCGACACCACGGCAAAAACGGCTGCCGGGAGTGTGCTTTTCACCGTATAAGCCCGCTCAGTTTCTCTCGTTACGCCGCTGTCCGTAAGGAACAAAAGCGGGAGCGGCTCCTCTGCTTCCTTTGCTGTTTCCAATGTCACCGTTTTTCCCGCACAGTCTTTCGGCAGCATAAAGACGGCATTGCCCAGCGTTTTCCCGTCCCATGCCTCCATACGGCCTAACATCTCCCCGTCTAAAAACACTTCCGCTTCACCTGTGTGCCTGACTTCCAGCATCGGACGCCACTGGCTCTCCCATTCGGGAAGCGTCACCGCCAGCGTCAGCGCGCCGCCATATTCATAGCCTGCCTCCAGCGTCATCTCGCCGCCATTGACGCTTGCTTCCAGCATGAGCTGTTCCCGGCGTGGAGTAACCTCTGATGCCAAAAGCCCTGTCATTGCCAGCGCACAGATTAGAAATACCGCCCCTGCCAGCCATCGGGGAATTGCCCTTTTCCTTTTCCAAAGCAGCATATTTCCTACCTCCTGCAAATTCTCTGCTATTAGCGTAAAGGGTTAAGCGGCCAGTGTCAAGAACAGAAAACTGCAAAGTAGGTAAAAAAATTGCAAAGTAGGAAAGCTCCCTTGTTATCCAAATCCAATTTTTTGTATGATGTGCAATAGAGAAGTATAAACGGGGAGAAACAACTCCCCCCACCAAATATTGACAGGAGGAAAAAAGGATGAGAAAAAAGTTGTGTAAATATCAGTTTTTTACACTTCTGCTGGGAGTGCTGTTCTGGATGATGCCGCTTGCGGTACGGGCGGAGGAGCCGGCAGACGGAGGGGATAAATCCAATGGGTTTATTTTTAATGAGGACGGGTATGACCCTGCGAATCCGGACGCCTATCCCTTGAGACTCCCGTCGGAAGAGACCGTCTATACGGCAGGAGGGGGACAGATCATCTGGACGCCGGAAACGGATTCGGCCGGAAATGTGGTCAGCGGCAGGCTGACACTGAGGGATGCGGTCATTCAAAATACTTATAGTGGAGCTACTTTTGAAAATTATGGGAGCGGAATCTGGATGTGTGTGCCTTTTGAACTGGTACTGGAAGGGGAGAACCGGATTACTTCTCAGGGCCGCGGGATCTTTCTGACTGACAGCAACAATTCCGGCACGCGGACTCTGAACGTACGTGGTACCGGGTCCCTGACCATCGACAGCCAGATGGAAGGAATCCGCACAGACGGCGCTGTAACATTGGACGCCGTGAACCTGACGGTTACCTATGGCTTCGCGTCAGGGATCATTACGGAATACGGGGACATTGTAATCCAGAACGGAAGCCGGGTGACTCTGAAAAACAGCGCGGGTATTACCGTGTCTTCCGCTGCGGTGAGAACAAATAACATCGGTGATGTGAGCATAAGAAACAGCCACGTGATCGCAGTCAACAGCGCCGGAACCGCAATCAGCGCAAATGGTAATGTACTGTTTGAATCCAGCCAGGTCAGGGCTCTCGGCAGCGCAGGGTATGAAGGCATGATCACATTTGGAAACGGCAAGAACTTTACTGTAAACGGCGGTTCCTTATATGTGAAAAATAATCAGACCCCAGGCTATGATATCTACCCCGACCCTAATAGTGTGAAATGGGAGAACAGCGCCGTGATATACTGCGGAGGCCCCTATAATTATCTGATCCAGAAGGGGGATAATATCCAGTATGCCGATTGCGTCTATGACGAAGCGTCCGACCAGATCACATCTGTGGGCAACGGAAATGTATATGGAAATGTGGTTTGGAACGAGCATATCCGTTTCCCGCTGGGAACGGACCAGCGGCTGTATATTGGCATGCTTGGAAGTACCCTGACGATTCCAGAAGGGACAACGGCAGTGATCCCGGACGGAGCCACGCTGCGCAACAGCTACGGGGGAACGGGAGAAATCGGCGTACTGACCAATTATGGAACATTGAATGTATCAGAGGGAGGGACACTCTATAATTTCGACGGGGCTAACGGCGGCCGCGAGGTACTCACCAGGAATTTCGGCGAGATCAATCTGGCGCCGGGAGCTACATTTTTTAATACCTCTCTGTTGGAAAATAAGGGGACGATCAATGCCGACGGAACCTTATGCAGCATTCAGGTCAATTTTAACGGCGATCCGTACAATGGTGTGATTCAGAATGAAGGGACGATCAACGGATTGGTGAATATAAGAGAATCCGGTCAGGTCAGATATCAGGCGGAAGGCAATGCCGTATTAAGGAATGGACAGACGCTGGAACTGGGGGCGGGAACTGCCAACAATGGGGCCTGGGGGACTGTCCTGGAGATTCCGGCGGGAGGAAAGCTGACGATAGAGGAAGGGGCCGTTGTAGACGCAAAAACACATGTTACGAACGAGAACCTGTCGATATATCTGAAACTGGGAGACACTCTGGTCGTGGACGGACTTCTTCTGCTTCCGGAGGATCTTTCTGAGGAAGAACGGAACCGTCTGGCCGGAAGCATTGAAGGAACCGGAACAGTGCAGACAGGAAATACAGTCAATTTTATCATTACATTTGATCTAGGAGATGGCACGGTTGAAAAACGGCTTCTGCCGGAGGGGAGTACGTTTACTTTGCCGCCTGACCCGGTGAGGAGCGGCTATCTATTTGAAGGGTGGTATATAAACACAGACGGAAAAGAGACTGCAGCGGATCAGACGATGACCGCAGCCGGGCACATGACCATTTATGCCAGATGGAAGCCGTCAGACACCGGAGAAACGCCCGGAGGAGAGGACAAACCCGGAGAGGATCAGAAGCCCGGAGAAACAGATAAGCCGGGCGGAGAGGAGAAACCCGGAGAAGACAATAAACCCGACGGAACGGATAAGCCCGGCGGAGACAATAAACCCGGAGGAACGGATACGCCCGGCGGAACGAATAAGCCCGGCGGAGACAATAAACCCGGCGGAAGCAATACGGCCGGTACAAGCAGTGACCCGAAGGGAGATCATGCGAACGGCGCATCAAATGGCGCTGCCGGAAGCAGTACGTCAGATTCCGGCAATGGAAGGAACAAAGGTGATCTCTATGTGAACGGCCAAAATTCTGCCGGCGCGGTCCGGACAGGCGATACCGCAGATTGGGGAGCGGCGGTCCTGGGACTGGTATTTTCACTGGCAGCTATAGGAGGAATCAAATATTTGCGCCACCACTCTGACTGATTACATAAGAGCCACCCTCTCCCGTATAACCGGCGGAGGGTGACTCGCATCATAAAAGCCATTTCAGATTATGATCTGCAGTTTTATATGCTCTGCAGCATGCGTTTAATGCTTCGCATATACAACCTCTTTCTTGATTCCAGGCGCTGCGGACGGCTGTCCGTCATTGGGAACATCCTCAATCACCCGGTTGCTGAGAGTGCCAACCTCCATTGCGTCCGCAAAGTTAATCGGATGATTGCGCATATGCACCTTCATCAATTCGAACAGCCGGAGGGTGGGACGCCTGGATTCGAACACACCTGAGATATCGATGCATTTGCAGCCGGTCTGTACGGCCAGTGCTTTCAGACGCTGGTTGATCTTGAATGCGGCCGGGCTCTTTGACACAATGGGTACGATATAGATGGACGCCTGTGTCTTTGTATGGATCATGTAGAGCAGCCATTCATATTTGGAAATGAAGTTGTCTACATCCACATTCTCATCCCGGATATCCACATCCCCCATATTTACAAAAATTTTACGGGGATTTAAGTCATACAGGCACACCTTCAGATAACGTTCGATCTGGTCAATGCGTATATCCTTGACGCTTCGGTTATAAATGGGCTCTGTGATGCGGAAAGCCTGTGCCAGCTCCCCGACCGGAAGTGAAGCAAATGTATTTGATCCGAAAAGTACGACGCCGCCTGCTTCTGTAATACTGTTAAGTTCACGATAAGTCTGCATTTCATCATCTCCTTGTTCATGCATGGATGGTTGGAAGGGGTCGGATGTATGGGCGTTGCCTGCAGATGCTTCTGCGGTGCCTTTATCCGTATTTCCCGTGTGCCCTGATATCTGTCTGCTCAGTTCTGCATTTGCCGCCTGCGCCTGCCTGTCGTAACGTGTGTTGATAAAGTAGACAATGACGTTGGCGGATACGACAACCAGATTTAAGAGGTACACGACCAACACATAGTTGAATCTGTGACTGTAGATCTTTGCGGAAATTCCTGCAATGTACCCCGTGATAATAAGCAGTATAAACTGGATGCTCATGTTTCTGGCTGATCTGGCTTTGATATTCTTGGCAAGATTCATAGGCCAGGATAATCCGAAGCAGATCAGCATGGTTGACTCTAAAAGTTCGGCCATTTTTTATTCCCTCTCTTTCCTTGAAGCTCTTGTTTCATCTTCCGACTATAGTTTATCATTGACGTTTGATTATGTCTAATATATAATATTTATAAAATTCATAATGTTTACATTATGAATTAAAATAAAGGCAAAAGAGGGGTTTTGTATGGAACTGATGCAGATCCGGTATTTTCTGGAAGCGGCCAACACGAAGCATATGACCAACAGCGCAAAAAACCTGCATATCACGCAGCCTGCGCTGACCCAGGCGATCCGGCGGCTGGAAAATGACCTGGGGGTCCCGCTGTTTACGGCCAAGGGCAGGAATATCGTGCTGACAGAATATGGAAAATATCTCCAGAAGAAGCTGGAGCCACTGATGGCGCAGATTGACGATATTCCGGAGCAGCTCCGGATGATGGTTGCCCTGGAGGGCGAAACCATACATATGAATGTTCTGGCGGCCTCAGGGCTTGTGATGGAAGCCATCATAGAATACAAGAAGGAGCATGAGGATATCAATTTTCAGCTCCAGCAGAACTCGGAGAGCGAGCTTTATGACATCGCTGTTAAGACAAAGCTGTTTTACCAGGCGGTAAATGAAGAAAACAGCTTTACCTGCGCGGAGGAGATCTATCTGGCTGTTCCCAGAAACGGGAAATATAAGAAACGGGAGTCCGTCTGTCTGGATGAGGTGGCGGAGGAAGGGTTTATCAGCCTTCTGGGATCAAGAGAATTTCGCTATATCTGCGACCGGTTCTGCCAGCATGCAGGCTTTACACCGAAGATCATCTTCGAAAGCGACAATCCCTCCGCCGTAAAAAATATGATCGCAGCCAATATGGGCATCGGCTTCTGGCCGGAGTTTACATGGGGAAGTATTGAAAACGAACATGTTCGGCTTTTAAAGATCGAGGAGCCTGTCTGTCAGAGGGATATTATCATTAACTATAACAGGAATAAGATGGACTCTCAGAACGTGATTGATTTCTATGGTTTTCTGACAGAATTTTTTAAATGCAGGAAGCTATGCAGCATGCAGCCGGCCAGCCAGTGAATTGACATAGATGTGCGTACACGCCTGGCAGGTTTACAGTCTCTGAGGTATAAAAAACCGCCCTCAGGCGGTTTTTTTCTTATTTTAGCAGAATAGTATAATCAACTGCGATGCCAGTACAACCGCGATCAGCGCGATCGGATATGTCGCCGCATAGGCAGCCGCGATATCCTCCGTACCGGCCATATTGATCAGTGTTCCAAGGGCCGGTGTGCTCGTCATACCTCCGGTCAGAGAACCAAGGTTATTGAGCAGGGGCAGCTTCAATACATTCTTTGCCACAATGAATCCGATGATCATCGGAAGGATCGTCATGATCGCTCCGTAAAGGAAATATACCGGTTCGAAATACTGTACGAACTTCGCACCGCCGGATACTCCCGCCCCGATCAGAAACAGCATCAGTCCCAGCTCCCTCAGCATCTTCAGGGTAGAATTTTTCGGAACGATGGAAATCTTCCCTGCATGTCCGTAGTGTCCGAATACGAGGGCTGTCAGAAGGCAGCCGCCTGTCGTGGTCAGCGAAAAGTTTCTGTAGCTGAGGCTTCCCACCAGGATTCCAATGATCGCCGCAAGTGAAAACGCGAAAAATCCAAATTCATCCACTTCCGTCAGGATCAGACTGCTCTTTTTCCTGCCCTCGCCTTCTTTTGCGGTGATCTTTGCCACTTCTTCATTCATGTTTGCTTTCAGCATCTTCGGAACGATCTGCACAAACAGAACCACACCGACCACGCCGAACAGATAGGAGATCCCATACCCTACGGATACCAGCGCTTCCAGGTCCAAACCGACAGCCGCTTTGGATGCGGAAAATGCAGGCGTACTGGTCAGCGCACCGGAAAGCAGGCCCACCATGATTGCCCGGAACTGCTCATGTTCCAGATCCGTAAAGTTAGAACCGATCAGAATACATGCGACACAGGTAACCGCCGCTGCAAGAATGATCACAGCACCCAGCAGAACATAGGATTTGAAGTTCCGTTTCAGGTTTCCAAAAAAATTCGGCCCTGCAATAAAGCCGACAGAGGTCACGAAAAAGATGAGCCCCATATTTTCCACGATTTTCAGCGCGTCCGTAGCAAAGGTCGTCTCTCCCGCCATCAGGTTGTCTGACAGTTTTGTGTACAGCAGGCATCCGTAAACCAGAGCAATGATAAATACCCCGGCCGTTCCAAGGTTGATTCCTTTTACGGTGATCTTACCGATCGCATACCCGATGGCCGCGATCGCAAAGACCGAAAACGTAAGAAATACTACAGCCTTTACTGCCAATATTCCTCCAAATAACTCCATGTCTTATGACTCCCTTCTGTAAATACAGAACATCCGCTGCCAGTGCAGAACTGCATTTCTTCCTGAATCATACAGCACCGCATCGGCAGCCGATCTGCATACTATGGTAAAAGACAGCAAGCCGCCAGAGGCCCGCTGTCTGTATGAATGTCCTACAATTACTCTTTATGCTCTTCCAGATAAGCGGCTCTTCCGCTCTCGTACAGGTTATTTCCCTCGCTGTCGATGATGACAACCAGCGGCATATCCTCAACATAAAGCTTTCTCAGCGCTTCCGCACCCAGATCTTCAAAAGCGATCAGTTCTGCTTTTTTGATACATTTTGCAAGCAGAGCTCCCGCTCCGCCGATGGCTCCGAAGTAAACGCCGGAATACTTCTTCATCGCGTCGATAACTTCCGGAAGGCGTGCACCTTTTCCGATCATTCCGCGTGCGCCTACGGACATCATAGTCGGCGCGTAAGCATCCATACGCCCGCTGGTGGTCGGTCCTGCAGAACCGATGACCTGGCCCGGTTTTGCCGGAGTCGGCCCTACATAGTAGATGGTCGCATCTTTCGGATCAAATGGAATCTCTTCGCCTTTTGCCAGAGCCTCGCACATCCGCTTATGGCCTGCGTCCCGGGACGTATAGATCGTTCCTGTCACAAGAACGCTGTCGCCTGCGTGCAGTGTCTTTGCAAGTTCCTCTGTCAATGGTAATGTAATCTTTTTTGCTGCCATCTTAGATCACCTCCGATTTATGACGTGTTACATGGCAGTTGATATTCACTGCACATGGCATGCCTGCAATATGGGTTGGCAATGTCTCAATATTCAAACCGATCGCTGTCGTCTTTCCACCGAAGCCCTGGGGTCCGATGCCCAGCTTGTTGACTTTTTCCAGCATCTCTTTTTCCAGGTCTGCATAGAAGGGATCCGGATTGGAGGAATCAATGGGCCGCATCAGCGCTTTTTTCGCCAGAAGGGCAGCCTTGTCAAAGGTTCCGCCGATTCCAACGCCCACTACCATCGGCGGGCAGGGATTGGGGCCTGCGGTCTCCACAACCTCCAGGATGAAGTCCTTGATCCCCTGCAGGCCGTGAGACGGCTTAAACATACGGATCTGGCTCATATTCTCGCTTCCGAAGCCCTTCGGTCCAACGGTGATCTTGATCTGCTCGCCGGGAACGATCTCTGTGTAGAGCATTGCCGGTGTGTTGTCTCCTGTGTTTCCGCGGCGAACCGGGTCTTTTACAACAGATTTCCGAAGATATCCCTTGTCGTAACCCCGGCGTACACCCTCGTCAACTGCTTCCGCAAGGCTGCCGCCTGTCAGATGCACATCCTGGCCGATCTCTAAAAATACACATGCCATGCCGGTATCCTGGCAGATCGGCACGCACTCGCTGTCCGCGATCTCAAAGTTCTCGATGATATTATCCAGGACGCCCTTCGCGATCTCTCCGTCCTCACAGGCACGGCAGTCTTTAATCGCGCATTTCACGTCTTCCGGAAGATGCTCATTTGCTTCGATACAAAGTTTTTCTACGACTTCCGTAATCTTGCTTACTTCTATCTCACGCATAACTTAATCTCCTTCTTTATATTCACGGCGGGGCTGCCGGAAACTGATTTTTCTCACACGAAATATTGCCACCTGTACGGTTGGATGCTCTAAAGAGGCTCCAACCGGCTCAGGTGGGAATATCATCCCTTCCCGGCACCCCCGTTCCCAATACTGCTATCGATTATCTCTCATGGCGCGCATACTTCGGAAGAAGCTTCGGTGATACCTCTCCTGTCGCTGCAGAAGCGCCCTTTAATTCCTCGTCATAGCTTGCCACATGGTCAAGATTCATAGCGCCAAGTTCAACTTCTTTTGCCTTTGCCGCTGCTTTCTTACCTGCGTTCCGGCCGAATACGATGACATCAAGAAGGGAATTGCCCATCAGTCTGTTTGTTCCGTGGATTCCGCCTGCTGCCTCTCCTGCTGCCAGAAGATTCGGAATGTTCTTTGCGAAGCCTTCTCCGTCGATCTCAAGACCGCCGTTCTGATAATGCAGTGTCGGATAGATCAGGATCGGAACTTTTCTCATATCGATTCCATACTTCATATACATACGGAACATGGCAGGGATTCTCTTTTCGATCGTTCCCTCTCCTCCGAGAATCTCGATCATCGGTGTATCAAGCCATACGCCGTGCTCTCCGTCGGGCGTCTCTACGCCGCGGCCTTCTCTGCATTCACGGATTACACCTGAAGCATTGACGTCGCGGGTCTCCAGAGGATGAATATAAGCTTCCCCATTTGCATTGACAAGCTGTGCGCCGACAGAACGAACCTTCTCTGTCACAAGAGCGCCCAGGATCTGCACCGGATAAGCGACGCCTGTGGGATGGTACTGGATGGAATCCTGGTACAGAAGCGGTACTCCTGCCCGGTATCCCAGTACAAGACCGTCTGCCGTTGCCCCGTAGTGGTTGGATGTGGGGAATCCCTGGTAATGCATTCTTCCCGCGCCGCCTGTTGCGATCACAACCGTCTTTGCTCTGGCAACAGAATAATCTCCTGTCTCCATATTGAGAAGGACCGCGCCTGCAGCCTGGCCTTTCTCATCCTTGATGATCTCTACCGCAGAAGTAAATTCTACCACCGGGATCTGAAGGTTCAATACTTCGTCGCGGAGTGTACGCATGATCTCTGCACCGGAGTAGTCCTTACATGCATGCATTCTCTTTCTGGAGGTACCGCCGCCGTGGGTCGTTACCATCCGTCCGTCTGCATCCTTGTCAAACATAACGCCCAGTTCGTTCAGCCATTTGATCGCGTCAGGCGCTTCCATTACAAGGCGTTTTACCAGTTCCGGCTTTGCAGCAAAATGTCCGCCGCCGAATGCGTCCAGATAATGCTGTACCGGAGAATCATTTTCCTTATCTGCCGCCTGGATACCGCCTTCGGCCATCATCGTATTCGCATCGCCAATACGGAGTTTTGTCACGATCATTACATTTGCGCCTGCATTGTGCGCTTCGATGGCACAGGAGGAACCAGCGCCGCCGCCGCCGATCACAAGCACATCTACGTCATAATCCACCTTCGTAATGTCAACCTTCTCCTCCACAAGACGGCTTGTAGAGTGAAGCATTTCAGCCAGTTCAAGGGGTGCTTTTTGTCCTTTGTTGGGGCCTACTTTAATCTCTGCAAACGCATCTGGATTATAATCCGGATGAAATTCCTTCAGGAGAGCATCTTTTTCGTCAGCAGTCAGACGTCTTGGTTCTGTAGACATACGTTCTGCTCTTGTAGCCTCTACCTTTTTGATGGATTCCATCATATTCTCTGGATATGGTGTATACATATTCGACCCTCCCCTATTTCTCAATCTCTCTTGTGTTGTAAAGTTCCTGCATCTCTTCGATCGGCTTCTGCATGATCTGCTCGATCAGGCTGTCATACTCGCCCCGGTTCACCTCGTCCACACGGTTTTTGAGATGCTCGGTCTCAGGCGCGATGTACTTGCCGGTGAGACGTCTTGCCAGAAGTCCAACCATCGGATGGGAGATTCCTGCCGGACATCTTACGGAACAGCATCCGCAGCTGACACAGTCAAAGGACTCTTCCGCGCATTTCTCAAATTCGCCCCGCTGTGCGTATGCAATATACTGCATTACATTCAGATCCTGGGTACATGCCTTCGTACATGCGTTGCATCCGATACAGCTGTAGATCTCCGGATACAGTTCCATCATGATCTGCTGGGTCGGCTTGATATCCTTGATCTCATAAGTCCTCTTATCTGTCGGGAAGAAGGGGATACTTGCCACGTACATGCCCTCTTCTACCTGTGTCTGGCAGGCAAGGCAGGTCTTTAATTCATTTTTTCCCTTGATCCTGTAGATCGTCGCACATGCTCCGCAGAAACCATGACGGCAGCCACATCCTCTTCCCAGTGTATATCCGGCATATTCCATCGCAGTCATGATCGTAAGTTCTGCAGGTACGCTGTATTTTTTACCGAAAAAATATACATTTACCATCTTTTCCATGTCATTCATGTCCTTTCTTTGATTATTTCATGTTCATCCAATCGAGCCTTAGTATTCATTCGGAAGTTCATCAATCTCATCATACCGGAATACCGGACCGTCCTTGCACACGTACTTGGAACCGATGTTGCAGCGTCCGCACTTTCCGACTCCGCACTTCATCCGGAGCTCCAGTGTCGTATAAACCTGCTCTGTGGTAAATCCAAGTTCCTTTAAGCCTGCAAGCACGAACTTGATCATGATCGGAGGTCCGCACACGAGCGCTGTCTTGTCCGTATCAAATCCAAGCTCCTTCACATAATTCGGAACAAATCCAACATGGCCGTCCCAGCCTTCCTGCTCACGGTCGATGGTCAGGTATACATTCACGCCCTCTGCCTTCATCCAGACTTCCTGGATCTCCTTGAGCTGGACCAGGTCGTCCGCGGAGCGGGAACCATAGACAATATCTACGGTACCGTAATTCGCACGGTTATCCAGCACATAATTGATCACGGAACGGAGGGGTGCAAGGCCGATACCGCCTGCGATAAACAGAAGGTTCTTGCCTTTTAACTCTGTCTCCACCGGAAATGAGTTGCCGTAGGGGCCGCGGACCGTGATCTCGTCGCCCACCTCCAGGCTGTGGAGATAATCTGTCAGGATTCCGCATTTCTTAATACTGAACTCCTGATATTCCTTGTTGGTCGGCGAAGAAGTAATGGAAAACATACCTTCGCTGATACCCGGCGCACAGACCATGGCGCACTGTCCCGGCATATGCTCGAACAGCTTGCCGCCCTCCGGCGCATTGACGCGGAACGTCTTTACATCCGGAGTCTCTTCCCGGATATCTGTGATCACGCCTACCTGGGGGATCAGAGTATCTAATGTATAATTCTTATGACATGTACATTCACCCATTATTTTTCACCTCCCTGATTCTGAAATGCTTTCACGACCTTCACGATGTTCAGGGCGGACGGACATTTTTCTACGCAGCGTCCGCAGCCTACGCAGGAATACATCCCGTCGTTGTTGGCCGGATAGTATACCAGCTTGTGCATGAACCGCTGGCGGAACCGCTGCATCTGGCTGGTGCGGTTGTTGCCGTGGGCCATCATCGTAAAGTCGGAATACATACAGGAATCCCAGCATCTGTAACGGGAAACGCTGTTTCCTGCGGTATAATCCTTGATATCATAGCACTGGCAGGTCGGGCACACAAACGTACAGGTGCCGCATGCCAGACATGGCTTGTATAATTCTTCCCAGATCGGGGAGTCAAATTTTTCCGTAAGGGCATCCCCGTTCCATCCTTCCAGAGAAAGGTTCATATAGGGGAGCTTTTCCACGATTTTGTGGATTGCTTCCTTCTCCGCTTCAACGGCTGCTTCGTCAGCGTCCGAGAGCAGTTCCTTCACCGCCGCTGTCAGCGTCTCGCCTTTTTCGGTCAGCGCTTTCCAGAAAAGATCCTCGCCTACCGTCCAGACTGCTACGTCCGACGCCGGCTGAGCCGCATCCACGCCGAACACCTTGCAGAAGCAGGTCTCTTCCGGTTCGTGGCAGGCCATGGCAACGATGGTTCCGTGATCCCTTCTTGCCGCATAAAAGGTATCGACAGGATCTGTAAGGAATACGTTGTCCAGTACCTCGATCCCCTTCACGTCGCAGGCTTTCATGCCGAATACGACAAAGTCCTGCTCTTTCAGCGTCTGGGGCTCTACGGACATCTTCTTTCCTTCTTTTTTTACGGTGTAAAGACCTTCGCTCTGCGGGAAAAATGCATCTTTCGCTGATTTTACGGTCTTTAATGTATCCAGATCCACCTCTGCGTCCTCAGTCCATGCCGCAAAATTGGTCTGCCCGGCGGTTTTCACCGGAAGATACAGTTCCTGGCTATCCGCGATTAAATGGAATAATGCGGAAAGATCTTTTTTTGCTATCTTATACATACATTATCCCCTCTTTCCTACAATACTTGGTTCCGCGTCTTCAAACGTATAGTTTGTAAGCGGTGCTTTTGATTCGGTATCTTCCCCTGCCTGGTATTCGCCGTACAGCTCGTCAATGTCCTTGATAAACTTGCGGTTGAACAGGTGGAGCGGGATTCCCTGGGGACATACGCGGCTGCATTCTCCGCAGTCTGTACATCTTCCTGCCACATGGAACGCGCGGATGATATGGAACATCTTTTCCTCAAAGGTATCCACATTGGCTTTCTGGGAGCTGTCAAACTTGTTGCTGTCGAATACACACTTGCGGCAGCTGCAGGCCGGACATGCATTTCTGCAGGCATTGCAGCGGATACACTTGCTCAATTCGCTCTGGAAGAATGCAAACTTCTCCTCCGGGCTCATAGCCTCGATCCTTGCCACTTCGTCAAACCGTTCCCCATCCTTGGTTTCCTTGGACTCTCCGATCAGCTCATCGTAGATCATGTGGTCCTTTCCCTTGCAGACATGGCATCTTTCCAGCATAGCGTCTGCGTAGGCGCAGGTCTTTTCTCCATAGATGGTATGGACCTTAAGGGTATCTGCAGCGTCGGTGATCTCCGCGCCTTCAATACTCTCGATTCCCTTGATCCCCTGCTTTTTGATCCGTTCGATATCCAGTTTTCCTTTGCATCCCACACCTATGATATAGGCTTTGTCCCTGTCTACGCGGTGTTCCTTGATCAACTGGTTGAAGCTGTATGTATCGCATGGCTTTAAGCAAACCAATGTCTTTCCTTCCAGCTTGGATGCCTCGATCATATATTTGCTCAGATTGGCCCCGCAGAATCCGTTATACACGAAATCCTCCAGAGCTTCCGCTGTCTCAAAGTAAGCCGGCTCCGGGTTATAAGGCAAGTCTCCGGCTTTCCAGCCGAGAACCCGTGCCACAGTCCCATCTGCCAGCAGTTCTTTTGCACGGTTTACTACTTCTTGCATCTTAAATCCCCCAATCTTACATTTTCGCCAAGAGAATAGATCTTCTCTACAAAACTGTTCATTGTCTCAGAGAACTTCACACCCTCTGCCGCAGATACCCACTCTACGCGTGTACGGCCGTTTTCCACACCGATGTAATCCAACATGGAGAACAACAGGGTCATACGCCTTCTTGCGTAATAGTTGCCGGTACTGTAATGGCAGTCTCCCGGGTGGCATCCGCACATGATCACTCCGTCCGCGCCTTTCTCGAATGCCCTTAAGATGAACATCGGATTCACACGGCAGGAACAGGGAACGCGGATGATCTTTACGTCAGCAGGATAGGACAGACGGCTGCTTCCTGCCAGGTCAGCTCCTGCATAACTGCACCAGTTACAGCAGAACGCTACAATTTTCGGTTTGAATTCTTTATTTTCTAACGACATATTGCATCCACCTCCGCTATAATCTGTCTATTTGAGAATCCCTGCAGATCCATGGCTCCTGACGGACATGCAACGGTACATGCGCCGCAGCCCTGGCAGAGCGCGTTGTTTACCACTGCGATACGGCGGGTCTCACGGATTCCGTGGTCATTGACTTCTTTATCCTCATAGGTGATCGCACCGTATGGGCATACGTTCTCACAGGTGGAGCATCCGTTGCAGAGCAGGATATCTGCCTGTGCGGTACACGGATTGGTCATCAGCTTATCCTTCGCAAGAAGCCCGATCGCCTTCACCGCTGCAGCGCCTGCCTGGGCAACGGTCTCCGGAATATCCTTGGGTCCCTGGCATACGCCGGACAGGAAGATACCCGCTGTGGGGGATTCTACCGGACGCAGCTTGGCATGTGCTTCGGTGAGGAAGTTGTTGGTGTCGATACTTGCGGTCAGCATGGTTGCGATCTTGCGCACATCCGGATTCGGTTCGATGGCTGTTGCCAGGACCACCATATCCGCTTCTTTCAGGATCTGACGGTTGTCCAGAAGGTCAGAGCCCTGAACCAACAGCTTGCCGTCGGGCTGGGGAATGACCTTTCCGACCTGGCCCTTGATGTAATTCACTCCATACTGTTCCACCGCTCTTCTGTAGAACTCGTCAAAGTTCTTGCCCGGTGTACGGACATCGATATAGAATACGGTCACGTTCACATCCGGATATTTGTCGCGGATCAGCATAGCATGCTTTGCGGTGTACATACAGCAGATCTTGGAGCAGTACGGTTTTCCTCTGTCGTCGGAACAGCGGCTTCCCACACACTGGATAAATACGATCTCCTTCGGCGCTTTTCCGTCGGAAAGTCTCTCCAGATGGCCGTGGGTCGGTCCAGCCGCGTTCATCACACGCTCTAATTCCAGGGAGGTGATGACGTCTTTGCTCTGGCTGTACGCATACTCGTCATATTTTTCCAGGTTGATGGTGTCAAATCCGGTGGCAACTACGATAGCACCGTACTTCTCTGTTACGATCTCATCCTTCTGCTCGTAATCAATAGCTCCTGCCTGGCAAACCTTGGAACAGAGTCCGCATTTGCCGGTCTTGAACTTGATGCAGGCTTCCCGGTCGATCACCGGAACATTCGGGATTGCCTGTGCAAACGGCGTGTAGATCGCGCTTCTTGTATTCAGACCCCGGTTAAATTCGCTGGGTGCCTTCTTGGACGGACATTTTTCCTGGCAGACGCCGCAGCCTGTACATTTGTCCATATCCACGCTTCTTGCCTTCTTGCGGATGTCTACCGTGAAGTCGCCTACGAAACCGCTCACTTTGTCTACTTCACTGTATGTATAGATCTTGATCTTGTCGTGTGCCGCCGCTTCCACCATCTTCGGTGTCAGGATACATGCGGAGCAGTCCAGCGTGGGGAATGTCTTGTCCAGCTGTGACATCCTTCCGCCGATGCTGGGTGTCTTCTCCACAATGTCCACTTCATAGCCCGCGTCCGCAATATCCACAGCGGTCTGGATTCCTGCGATACCGCCGCCGATCACAAGCGCTCTCTTGGTCACGCGGCTCTCTCCTGCCTGGAGCGGCGCGTTTAAGTTCACCTTCGCAACCGCCGCACGCATCAGGATAACCGCCTTCTTTGTTCCTTCCTCCATATCCTTGTGAATCCAGGAACAATGCTCACGGATGTTGGCGATCTCCACCATATACGGATTCAGTCCGGCACGCTCTGCTGCCTTTCTGAATGTGGTTTCATGCATACGCGGGGAACAGGAACATACTACAACTCCTGTCAGCCCTTTTTCATGGATGGCCGCCGCGATCTTCGCCTGTCCCGCCTCGGAACACATATACTGGTAGTCTTCGGCATGGACAACGCCCGGCTCCATCTGTGCCATATCTACGACTTTTTTTACATCTACCGTTGCGGCGATATTGCTTCCGCAATGGCAGACAAATACTCCTATCCTCTGCACTTAGACCTCACCTCCTATATCTTCTGAATGCACTGACTAATAACTGCTGCGGAAGTTCCGGGTCCAGTAATTCCGGAATTTCGTTTGGCGACAGATAATCCTGGTCTTTCTGACGCACTACGACCTGTCTTGCCGCGTCGATCAGTTTTCCCGGCTTCACGTCGCGGGGACATCTCTCCACACACGCGAAGCAGGAAAGACATTTCCAGAGCGACTTGGAATTTACCAGGCTTTCAATATCTTCATTGACCACATAGGATACAAATTGATGCGGCTTGATATCCATCTCGTTATAAGACGGACAGGATGCAGAGCATTTCCCGCATTTCATGCATTTCAACGGATTGACGCCGCTGATCTCTTTGATCAGTTCGGCCTGTTTCTTTTCAGAACTCATGACTTCTGCACCTCCTCCTTTACGCCGAGAGCCTCTGCCAGCAGCTCCGTGAAGTAAACCACCGGGAGCTTCCCGCTGCTCTTGTTCAGATTATACAGACATAATGGGCAGGCCGTGATCAGCATCTCCGCGCCGAACCCTTCCGCGCTGTCCATAATCTTCTCGCACATCGTTTTGGACATGTCCTTTTCCTTCAGGGAAATGTAGCCGCCGCAGCACTCATTGCGGTACGGGTAAACCACCGGCTCCGCTCCGATCGCACGGATAAAGTCCTCGATGATCTTCGGATTCTCCGGATCGTCAAAAGCTAAAAGGCTGCTCGGACGAAGAAGCAGGCACCCATAGTAAGCGCCGATCTTCTTTCCTGTCAGAGGATTGGTCACCTTTTTCTTCAGCTCGTCGAATCCAACCTTGTCACGAAGAACCTCTAAGAAATGAAGGACCTCTGTCTCACCTGCATAAGGCTCTTCAAGCTCCATATAATTGTTTGCCCTGGTACGGATGTCCTCCACGTTCTTCATGTCGTCATTGACACGCTTGATCACATGATGGCATGCGGAACACAGGGTTACAAGACTCTGTCCTTTTACCTTTGCCTCATTCAGGGCGCGGACAGAAGACAGCTTTGTAGCGATCTCGTCAGTACCAAGCGGATAGACGCCGCCGCAGCACTGCCAGTCTTCAATCTCTTCCAGTTCAAATCCCAGTGCTTTTGCCGAAGCCCTTGCATAAGCATCCAGATCCTTTGCCTTTGTTCTCAAAGTGCATCCCGGATAATAACTGTACTTCATAGTTCTCGCTGTCCTTTCTTTATTAAAATTATAATTCAATCTGAGCAATGACTGCTTTCAATGCCTCCGCACTGATTTTGAGTTTTTCTACTTCCTCATCGGTAAGCGTCATCGGAATCTTGCTGTGGATTCCTTTGGGTCCAACCAGTGCAAGCGTACTCAGGCAGACATCTTCAATGCCGTATTCTCCGTGCATCATGGAAGATACGGTAGATACGGATTCAGAAGCAGCCATCAGGATGCTGCATAATTTGCACACGCCTCTTGTTACCGCATAGAAGGTAGCCCCCTTATTTGCAATGATCTTGCCGCCGGATTTCTGTACA
Organism: Schaedlerella arabinosiphila; assembly: GCF_003885045.1. GTDB lineage: Bacteria > Bacillota > Clostridia > Lachnospirales > Lachnospiraceae > Schaedlerella > Schaedlerella arabinosiphila. The sequence continues at coordinate 3,775,246 of NZ_RHJS01000002.1, forward strand.
TATGTAAGCATCGCTTCCTTATCCAGCTTCTCAAAGCCCGGCATCATCTCATAGTAATCGTCTACGTTGACGCCCGCGATCCTTGCCGCTGACCATGGAATAAAGGAGGTATCGCCATGCTCGCCGAATACATATGCATGGATATTTCTCTGTGCAACTTTAAAATGTTCGGAAAGACCGCAGCGAAGACGCGCGGAATCCAGAATTGTTCCGGAACCGATAATCTGATTCTCCGGAAGCCCCGAAATCTTGGTAAATACATAGGTCATGATATCAACCGGATTGCTTACGATGATATAAAGCGCCTTGGGAGCCGCTTTTACAATCTCCGGTGTGATCTGTTTTAAGATATTAACGTTGGTCTGGGTCAGCTCAATTCTTGTCTGTCCTGGTTTACGCGCGATTCCGGAAGTAATGATCACGATATCGGAATCTTTTGCGTCCTCATACTCGCCCGCAACAATAGAAACAGGATCTCTGAAGCATGTTCCCTGCTCGATATCCATCACTTCGCCTTCTACCTTTTCCTTGTTGATGTCGATCATGACGATCTCGGACGCGATGTCCTCTCCAGACAATGTGTACGCAATTGTTGAGCCTACGCTTCCGGCTCCAATGATTGTGATTTTGCTGCTCATGTTTTTTCTCCTTTAACCTATTGTTTTTTACTACAAGTTACTCAGCTGGCAAATCCTGTCGTATTTTGCCATCGCTTTCATAATAATAACACATTGACAATAAATTAACAAGCATTTTTCACTGTAAATAGTATACAAATTTTTCCTGTTTTTTTCGTCAGTATTCCTTCGCCACCTCCTTCAGATCATACATCCTCTTAAATGTCTCCAGATCCTCCTCATTTTTGATCAGCATCACCTCTTCCCATTGTCCTGTATGAATATTTTTAAAGCCCGCCACCTGCTCTCCTGTACAGATACTGCAGCGCAGGACAGGCTTCTGGTTAGCTCTGTCATATTCCTTCTTTACCGGCTGCTTTTTGCGAAACATGTTTAACATTTGTTCTGCAGTCTCCCCTTTCCCTTTGTCCTGCTTTTTAAGTTATGATGCTTACAGGCGCCTCATTCCTTTTTGTCTTGATTTTATGCTTTATCTGATTTTCCTGAAATACTCCTCCAGAATCCCTTTGATATAATAGTATCGTCTGGCATAGGAGTTTTCCACCCGGATCAGTTCAAATCCATGCGTTCTGCAGACTTCTGTCTTCTGCCTGTCCCTCTGCTTTACCAGCGATTCATCCTGGTGTTCTTTTCCGTCCAGTTCAATAGCCAGGATCGGCTTTTCCCCGCCGCCGTATTCCTTTTCATATATTACAAAATCAAACCTTTCATTATAAAACAGTCCTTCCCCTGTGTGTCCGTCACGGAATACCTGTGAAATGTCTACTTCATTTTCCACCTTACACTTCCGCCCGTTGTTGAGGATATTTCCAAGGGCATGATTGAGGCTGACCAGAAAATCCGCCTCGATCTGCGCGCTGTAAGGCTTGATGCCCAAAGCGCGGGAGTGCACTTCATCCGGGGAGACACGGCAGAGTCCTTTGCTGCTCACATACCGGGCCAGCTCGTACATATCGTCCTTCTCCGCCTCGTCATGGAGGCGTTCCAGATTCTTTGTGCTGGAAAACAGGACCAGCTTTTCCCTTGCCCGGGAAGTGGCTACGTTGATCAGCTCCCGGTTATTTTTCAGCCACCCGTAGGTTTTCTCCGACATCTGATCCGTTACCGCTGTGGAAAATAAGATGATATCTTTCTCATCTCCCTGAAACGCATGGACCGTACCGCAGGACACATCCTGAATCCCCTTGTCTTTGAGCATCCGGCTGATGCATTCTTTCTGGTTGGCAAAGGGCGTGATGATCCCGATCTTTTTATCCCGGTTGTCCATCACGTACCGGACGATCTGCTCCGCCTCCCGGGGAGCCGCGTTTTTCAGTTCCGTCTCATTGCCCTTGACATCCACATAGACGAGGGGCTGTTCCGGCTTCTCCCGGCTCTCGATCTTCAATCTGCTGTTGTAATATTTTATGTTGTTGAACTCAATGATCGATCTGCAGCATCGGTAGTGATGCCGCAGAAGAATTTCCTCGCTGACAGCGTCATTTGCCAGGAATGTCTTGTAAATGGAATTTTCCAGATAATCGTATTCCTGCGGAATCTGGTAACGCTGCTTGAGGATCTCATTGTCTTTACTGTCCAGAAGGATCACCGGATTCAGCTGCTGAGGATCTCCCACCAGCATCAGGTTCTTTCCCCGGATGACAGGAAGCAGGGACATGGCCGTGCTGCACTGGCTGGCCTCATCTATGATGGTCAGGTCAAAATGTGCCTCCGGGCTTCCGATCCGGTGGGATGAGATACAGGAGGTGGCAACCACAGGGAAAATGCGCAGGAATTTTTTTACATTTTCTGTCTCATTCAGATAACTGTGAAATGCTTTTACCTTCTCGTTCTCGTCATCCAACTCCAGGATATGACGCAGATCCTCGTTTTTGGGTTCACCCAGACGTTTGAGATATTTGATGGAGGTGAAATTCAGGTATTTTTTAAATTCCGCTTCATCGTCATCCAAAAGTGAGAGCGCCTGTTCATTGGTGATCTCGCCGATCTCCTGCAGTTCCCGGCGTATTTCTTCCAATTGCCTTCCCTGCAGGTCAGTCTGGAAAGTCAGATGCTGTGTGCTGCCGAGCAGACACTCGATCGCCTCCTGTTTTTCCCTCAGCGCCAACGTATTCTCATATTTTTTCAAAAGCTCTGTCAGTTTTCTGGCGCGGTTGATCTTATTGTCTTTATTTTTTTCCAGCGTTCCCTCAAAAACCGGCTTGTCTTTGATCCGTTCATACTGTTCCCGGATATCGAGAAGCGCCTGCTTTACAAGGTTTGTATTTCCCAGGCGGATCACCGGGAAGGGGATATCTTCTCCCTGTTTGTAGGGAATGGACCGGAGTTTTTCCACCACCGTATCAATGGGGTGGTTGTTGTAGGATGCCAGAAGCACTGTTTTTTCATTAAAAAATGCCGTGATGATGCTGTTGATGATCGTGTGTGACTTTCCGGTGCCGGGCGGGCCCTGGACATAGGTGACCGGATATTTCACAGCATTGTGGATCGCAAGAAGCTGATCCAGATTGGCCCGGTGTTCCAAAAGCGCCAGCGGGTAATCCTTCCTCCGCTGGGGTTTGCTCAGCAGCTTTCCGAAAAAAGCTTTAACGGGCTGAGTCTCTTTTCCTTCCTCCAGGCTTTTGATGACCGCTTCATACTCCTTGTTCAGATCCACCTTGATATCTCTTGCAAGGGCGATGATATAGGGGCGGTCATCGATCCCCTGCTTAAGCGAATGATAATGTGTGATCCGGTCTTTGATCGTCTCCCTGTGCCGGGTAAATTCCGCAAGCAGGTCATAATCTGCCGGATCCATATATTTCCGGATGCTTTCCTTCTCTCCGTTGACAGTAAATTCCCGGCTGATCGTAATCTCTCTGTCCGGCTGGAGGACACGCCGCTTCACATCCAGATACAGCTTCCGGTACGCAAGAACATACAGCGCTTCTCTCTGGCTGCTCCGGCCCTTGACCAGGATGCTCAATTCATTCATGACCATCTGTCGGTACTGCCAGCTTTTATGCTTCTCCGGCCGTGTACTCTCGTCCTGGAACTGCCGGACCAGCTGCCGGAACTGCTCCTTGTCTAGGGGATATTCTCCATTTTTGAAAGAGCTGCCGTCCAGGTGTTCAAGCAGGGAATACTCACACTGGTAAGGCTGGGTATCCAGACGGTTGCAGTCGATCAGGTAATTGAGGATCTTCAGGTTCACAGTCTGCCCGAAAAGGGGTTCGTATTTTTCCGGATTCCGTTCGATGTCCTCCACAAGCTGTTCTTCGATCTTATAGGTGGAAGCCTCCACCACCGCGGCAGACAGGATGGAGTCTATATAAATGAAATCGTACCGCTCCACGGTATGCATCATTAGGTGAAAGCCTTCCACACTGAGGCTGCGTTTCCTGACGTCAATCCCGTGGATAGCGATCCAGTAGTTTGTGATCTGGTCTCTCTGGTTTTTATATTCTATGCTGAGCCATTTTCCCTCATGTATTGCTTTGAAAATATTCTGGGCGATCCTGTCCATACCATCTGCTCCCGCACTCTGCGCAAAATAAGTAAAAAAATCTGTGACTATTGTACCATGTCACACGCAATTTGAAAATACTTTTCCTGATCGGGTTTACACTTTTTTATACTATGTAGTACGACATGAAAATTCACAATTTTTTAATGGCATTTTTTTTAATGCTTAGGCAATCATCAGGTTATTCCTGTCGATTTAATTAAGGCGGTGGGGATAAGCGAAATCTCGATAAAAGAATTAACTTACCGTCAAAAGAACCTGTGACAACGGGAATCTAAAAATCACCTTGAAGATGAATGCAGAAGAGACCACATCTCCTGATCAGGAAAGATGTGGTCTTGTACGTTCTGGAAAATCTTCCGGATTTGATACTTTATGCGGCATTTTCCATGCGCTCATGCTGGCCTCCCATTCATAACCGGCTCCGCAACATGGGTCTTGAAGAACTGGATCAATGGTCCGTTCAGCAGTGCGTTGCAGATCGTGCCGATCCCAATGATGAGCCACAGGTCTCCATGGGACATGAGGCAGAATACCACACCGATCACAACTACCGTAACATCACTCATGACGCGGGCATTCTGGAAGGGAATCTTACCACGGGTCACATTTTCGATAATCACCGCTACACTGTCATAAGGAGCGATCCCCATCTCCGCCACCATATAAAACGCCACGCCCATCCCCGCGAAAATGCTGCCGATGATCAGAGCCAGGATCCGAAGCGGCAGCGTCATCTCTACTTTCAGGATGTCCTGGAACAGCCAGCATATGAAGTCTGCCAGATAACCGACACAGACCATATTGACGATAGTGCCCGCCCCTATGCACTGCTTTGCTTTAAAAAACACAACCACCAGTATCGCCGCATTCATGATCAGCTGCCATGTGCCGAAAGTCATGTGCAGAAATCCGCTGATTCCCAGGTTCATACAGGTAAATGCATCCACCCCGAAAGCACTGAGCCGGTAGGCGCCGACGCAGACCCCAATAAACAGAATGCCGGTCACCATCATGATGCAGCGTTTGAGAAAAGGTTTGTTTTGCGTATCCATTCGAATAACCCCCTGTAAATAATTTCCAGCTGTGCGGTTGCGATTCGATAGGTCATTTTCATGCAATTTATTACTTTGCAATGAAAATGACCTGTCGAATCAGCAACCCACTTATTAATGAGCAAAAAGCGGCTGCGTTAGCAGACGTAAGAGTGCGTCAGCACGGTTTTTGCGAATGGATAAGTGGGTTGGATGCTCCAAGGAGCATCCAACCGCACAGCTGGAATAATTTTTGAAAGATCCGGAACAGCAGACAGGTCGATGGTCTGTTATTCCAGATCTGCCGATTTCCGTATTATATAGCCTTAAATATAAAAAGTCTGGAATCAAAGTCGCCGTAGTCCGCATTCGAATCTTCCACCTGGCCGGATAACGCATCTGACGTGATCAGGCCTAGATTCATCAGTTCATCCCCGTAATAGGACTGTCCTGTTTCCTGATTCCGGTAGCAAAGCTCCGGATCCAGGCCCTGAAGGCGGATCCTCGTATAGGGCAGGTTTACGCCGCAGAGCACCCGGTACCATCCGACAATCGCCTGTGTCTTGTTTTCACTGACTGCCATCCAGCAGGTGATGTTGCCCTCAAAGGGACTGGACAGACGGTAAAACGTGCCGAACTGCAGCACTTCCCTGTATTCCTTCATAAATGCGATCTGATGCTTCACCTCTTCCTGTTCCTGTTCCGTCAGATGGTTCAGGTCCAGTTCATAGCCGAAGGTGCCGAAGTAAGCGACATTTGCCCGTGTATGCAGCGGTGTCCTGCGGAACACCTGATGATTCGGGATGACCGATACGTGGCTTCCAATGCTGCTGACAGGATAGCAATAGGTGGTGCCGTATTGGATCTTTAAGCGTTCGACCGCATCGGAATCATCGCTTGCCCAGCCCTGGGGCGCGTAATAAAGCATTCCCGGGTCAAACCGCCCGCCGCCGCTTGCGCAGGATTCGAAAAGCACATGCGGGAACTCAGAAGTCAGCCTCTCGTATAAGTCGTAGACACCCAGGATATAACGATGGAACACCTCCCCCTGGCGGTCGGCCGGGAGTGCGGCAGAATAGCATTCCGTGATGCTCCGGTTCATATCCCATTTGATATATGAGACCTTTGCCTCCCGTAGGATCTTTGCCATCATTTCATAGATGCAGTCTACGATCTCCTTCCGAGAAAAATCAAGTACAAACTGGTTGCGCCCATGGGATGCCCTTCTTTCCGGCGTCTCCAGAATCCAGTCCGGATGCGCCCGGTAAAGGTCGGAATCTTTATTCACCATCTCCGGCTCAAACCAGAGTCCGAACTTCATCCCCAGGTCTTCTATACGCGCCGCCAGCCCGGTAATGCCGTTTGCCAGGCGCTCCCGATTGGCGGTCCAGTCGCCCAGTCCGGCATGGTCGCTGCTGCGTTCCCCGAACCAGCCGTCATCCAGAACAAATAATTCCACGCCGCATTCCTTTGCTTTAGACGCGATCTCAACCAGCCTGTCCTCTGTAAAATCAAAATATGTCGCTTCCCAGTTGTTATTCAGGATCGGCCTTGGACGGTCCCGCCAGTAACCTCTTGCCAGACGTTTCTGGTAGAGCTTGTGGAAGGTCTGGCTCATACGATTTAACCCGGCATCCGAATAAACCATCACGGCTTCAGGAGTCTGAAATTCTTCTCCCGGTTCCAGCTTCCAGTCAAAGCCATCGGGATGGATTCCCAGCATCACCCGGGTCGTGTCATGCGTATCTACCTCCGCCTGCGCCAGGAAATTGCCGCTGTAGATCAGGCTGAATCCAATGGCCTCTCCCTGAGATTCATTGGTGTCCGGACGTTTCAGCACGATAAACGGATTGTGCTCATGGGAGGAATGTCCTCTTCTGCTGTCCACCGCCTGGATGCCCTGTTCCAGCCTTCGTACCTTTAAATGGCGCTCCCGAGCCCATGCGCCGGAGAACTGGAGCCATTCGTAATCGCAGTCCGGCAGATCCATGCACAGGCTCATGGCAGTCAGCAGATGTACATCTTTTCTTCCATGATTGGTCAGCTTTGCGCTCCGCGCCAGGATTCCGCCTCCCGCGAAAATCGTATAGAAAAGCTGCAGCGTGATCTCCGTCACCGGATCCTTCAAAACCAGTGTCAGGGTTTCCGCCTCGCCGTCCTCTTCTGTATAGGTGGCCGGAAGTCCTACGAGCTTCGGCTTTCCTGCAGTAATCGTGTGGCTCTGATAACGGAAATCCGAAAGGCGGCTGCCGTTTTCCTGAAGGATCTCCACTGCCGGATGCCGGTAATCCGTCGTACCGTATACGCCGTATTCCTGCCTCACATGCTCCAGGGAAAACGACCTGTCTCCTTCGAATACGTAAGAGGTCATGGGGCGGTAGCCGGTTTCCAGAAGATAGGAAAAGTCTTCCTTATGATGGATCCGCTTGCCGAAATACAGCTGGCCCATCTGTTCATTGGGAAGGACCGTCATGATATAGCTGATCTCGTTGTTGAATAAATGAAAGGTACGTGTGCGTTCGCAAAATAATATGCTCATAGAACCCTCCTCCTGGTATAATATAATAACAAATTACTGTGCTCTCCAAGACAGCTTCAAAAACCTGCTGTCCTGGAGATATTTTTCTTCCGAAATGCCGGATTGTCAATTCACATTCTGCTGAATTGCATGCATTTCATTGACTTTACGTGTCACTTCTGCCATTTTCTCACCCTTTAAGGTGTAGAACGTTTTGTAGATAAAGAAACTCAATACTGCCAGTGCGATCGGTATCACGATCATCAGAACCCTGATGCCGGTGATCGTTCCAAGGCTCTGCGCCTCTGCCTTTGCATTGTAGCCTACAATCTGCAGGCCCACGCCGGTCAGACCGCCTGCCGCTGCCATGGCAGCCTTCATCAGAAAGGTCTGTGCAGAACAGGTCACGCTTTCATTCCTGACACCAAATTTCACTTCCCCGTAATCGATCACATCTGCCATGCAGCAGGTGGTCACACCCAGAGATAGGCCGGAGCCGAAAAACATCAGTCCGCAGCACAGGATTACAGCCGCCTTGCTCTGAGGAGCGATAAATCCCATCAGTCCCAGCGTGGCAAGCCCCAGGATCACAAGTCCACATGCAAGGGCATATACCTTTTCACGGCTGATCTTTTCCGCAATCTTCGGGAAGCAGATCAGGCCCAGCATTTCCGCGATAATAGCAAATCCAAAGATGGAGTACAGGTATTCATTTCCGCAGACATTTTTGAAATAATATACGGCAAAGCCTTTTGCAATCTGTGTACAGAGGTTGAAGGTCAGCAGCAGTCCGATAAATGCAAGGAGCTGGTCATTCTTTACGATCACGTTCAACGCCTGTTTCAGACTGGTCTTCTCAGCCTTTGCATTCAGTGTGGATTCTTCTTTTACATTGAATACGGTAATGCCGATGGTCAGGATGAATACCACTGCGATGACCACTGCAAACATGGTAAAGCCCTGCTCCGCATAAAGGTTTTTATTTCCTGCCATGCGGTTGAAGCCGTTGATGATATACAGACCGAAGGTGGCAACTGTAAAGCCTGCAAGGCTTGCGAAGAAACGCGGGATGACGGACACCTTTTCACGTTCACGGGGATCGTTGGTCAGGTTCGGAAGCCAGGACCAGTAGGGTACGTCCATAATGGTGTAAGTCATGCCATACAGGATATACATCACCGAAACATAGACGTACAGGGAGGTTCCGGTCAATCCGCAGCTGGTAAACAGGAAGATAAATACCACGGAATTTAGCAGGGTTCCGACAATCAGCCAGATACGGAATTTTCCATATTTGGACCGGGTGTTATCCACGATCATGCCCATCATCGGATCATTGACTGCATCCCAGATCCGGGCTACAAAGAACAGTGCCCCGACAAATCCTGGCGCCAGATATAAGGTGTCTGTAAAATACAGCATCAGAAAAGATCCTACCAGGTTTACGATTGCATCTTTTCCAATCGCCCCGATCCCAAAACAATATTTTTCTCTTGCAGAAACATGTTTGTATTGTGGATTCTGCGTTTGTGCATTTGTATGACTCATAAGTTCTTCCTCCAAATTCTTTTTAGACTCGGATTCAAGAAGCTGCGCAATTTCTTTGTTCCTTATAAGCCTATTATATATGGAGTTGGAAAAAAGGAGTAGAAGCATATGTTTAGAAAAACAGTGAAAATGTTGTCACCGTTTTTCGGCTGTTTCGGCAGTCACGCAAATTGCCAGCGCCTGCGTATAATCCGGGCGCCTTTACAGCTTTTCCAGGATATCCTGGTTTGTCTGCAGGTGCTCGTTGGCATCCCTGCGGTTTTTCTTCCTGTATTTGGAAGGGGTCAGTCCGCATTTCTGTTTAAATGCCTTCCCAAAGACAAGCGGATCCCGGTAGCCGCAGGATAATGCCACGCCGCCCACGGGAAGGTCTGTCAGGGAGAGCAGTTCTGCCGCACGGGTAATCCGGTAATTCGTCAGGTAGTCCTGGGGCGACTGATCCATATTCTGGCGGAACAGCCTGTACAGATAGCTCCGGTCAATGCAGACATAGTCCGCGATATCCGCCACCTTGATGTTGTTGGAATAGTTGTTGTGGATGTACTCTATGGCCTTGCGGATATATGTATTTTCCTCATTCGCGCTGGTCGGGGGAATGACATCAATATCTTGTGCAAGAATAGAAAAAAAGGAATACAGCAGGCCCTCCAGCAGAAATTGATTCTTCGTACTGGAGGTATTGTTCTTCAGCATTGTGATCACAATCTGCTTCAGTTCTTCGGCATGTCCGCACCGGAAGATCAGCTGGCGGCTGTTCACGCCAATGTCTTTCAGGTATTCTTTTGCATGGCTGCCGCCAAATCCGACCCAGAGGTAAGTCCAGGGCTCCTCCTGGTCCGCCTGATAAAAGGTCTGAACCTCCGGTTCAATCAGAAAGCCCTGGCCGGCCTGCAGTTCATGCTGGGTATCCTCTACATAATAGCGGCCTTTTCCTTCCAGGATATAGTGGAGAATATAGTTGGGACGCACGGCAGGGCCAAAGCTGTGCAGCGGTTCACATTTTGCGTAGCCGCAGAAGCAGAGGTAAAGATCCTGAAACTTCTGGTCTGATAATTGCAGTACATATGCATTTTCCATCGCGGTTTACTCCTTATTGTTGTGCGGCATTGACGTGTTCCGAAACAGTATGGAAAATAACCTCTCCAGGTATTTTTCTCAAAAATCAGTACTTCTTTGATATCATAGCGTGAAATATAGGATTTGTACAGCATAAAATCCACTATTTTCATGCTGTGGGAATTATGATACAATATAGATTTGAAAGGAGACAAACCATTGTCTAAAAAAACTTTTTTATGGATTGAAGATCGTACAGACAAATCCGGATTTATTTTTTGGAAAACTTTAATGGCGCAGCTATTTCCAGAAGTCATTGTTGAAAGTAAGAAAAATAACAGTGAACTGGTAAAAGCAGTTCGAGATCTGTCCGATAATAAAAATCGTTATATTATTGTATTCGACAGAGCCTTCGACAATATCCAGGTAATTCGCGAGTATCAATTGCTCCGAAAGAATATTGAAATAAAAAACAATGTTCATGAACTTCGAATCATTTGCTTTGAATATGTACTTCTAGAGTTCAAAAAATTATTGGACTGGATTTATGCGCCGGAAGATGAGTTTATCACCAAAAGGCGCCTTGCCATAACAGCGCGGGAAATGCTGATAACAGCTATACAAAATTCAAAGTCCGACTATAAACAGTTAGCAGAAATCAAAGAGTATTACAGTCGTGTCAATACTTTGAATATTGAACAGTTAGCAGCGAAATTATTATTTGACCTTACAAGAAATACGGGGTTTGAAGTTTCCAAAGGCTTTATTGGCAACTGTTGGATCGTCTCTTGCTGTGAATGGGCTAAAAGGCAGCCGGACGATATCTGTGGACTGGATAAGAACAGGCTCTCTTTAACTGAAAAAATGCAGACAATCATGCAGAATACATCTCTGGAAGCCGAATTTCGTAAAGCGGGCATGGAGGCTACACTATGATTACAATCTTTAAAAGCAAAGCTGATATTCCAGAAGTTCTGGAATTAGTCATTCTGAATGATGTATATTTCAATAAAAATACGTTCGAAATGTTGGATGAACGTGCAAAGAAAATTATGCAGGAAATTGATGGGGTATCCATGATCGGAAAATATCGGATCGAATCCAAATTTAACAAAGTAGTTCTGGATATAGACAGATTATCGACCGGATGTAAAACTGTTTTAAATGTGATGTATAATCCAGACAAGGTATTTTGTATAAAAGAATGCGGTGAAAATGCACTGGATATATTATATGGTCTTGAGTCAGGCCAGGTTTATTGTGATTATCCGACCATTTCATTTGATATGACGCAAGTAAAGACTGTCTGTCAGGGAAATACATCTATAATCAGCAATTACGAAGAATTAAAGGAGTGGTGGATGGCATGAATTGTAAACCAATCGTAATGGAACGTTATTATACGATCCATACTTCTTTTGTGGTCGATTTTCAGTTCACAAATAATATTACAATCCTGATAGGCAATTCGGGAACCGGAAAGACTGCATCCTATTCATTTTTATTGGAAAGCAGGAGCGAAGATGACAGAATTGTATGCCTCAATCATACTGATATCAAAAGTGATATTAAAAGCATAATAGAATCCTTGGAAGGGAAGCTGATCGTAATAGATAATGCGGATATTCTGCTTGATCACAGCACCCGCAGATACATTACTTTTGATTCTCGGAATCAATATCTGATCATCGGAAGAGATGTAAGGGATTTTCTGACAACTGAAGAAAACTTATTTGAATTAGAGGCCGTTACCAGAGACGAACGCACCACATTTTATTTAAAAAGATTTTTTGGAAAGGAAGGTTGATATGAAAAAGATAGGATTCGGGATTTCCATATTGCTTTTTGCGCTTGTATTGCATGTCTGCTCATCCGGGCTGGAAGCAATCACACTTGCATTAGGAGTTGTCGGTTTTCTGTTTTCATTCCTCGGCTTTTTGGAAAAATAAAAGCGGAGCTGTCAAAGAATAATCATTCTTTGCGCAGCTCCATTTTTATATCTTTATTATACGCCGTTACTGCTCCACGCCGAAATGCTCAAACAATATCTGCTCCGCCTCCGCGCTCCACAGCCCCCGGTTCTTTTTGCACACTTCGTCCAGCTTTTGGAACAGCGGATCACTCTCTCCCAGCTTTCCAAAGTCCTCAATTGCCGTCAGCGGCATATCGAACTGTGTATAAGTCAGCTTCTTTCCACCCGGAATCTTGGGCAGGTTCAGAGTTGCATCCGCGATGCTGTCAATGCCGCCCACGTGGGTCACCATCACAGCCGGTTCGATCTTTCCTTTCGCAGCCAGGTCATTCGCCTCAATCAGATCGTCGTTATTTCCCCCGGTAGTCCCCATGATATGGGCGCTGGTATAGTGTACGTTATACAGGTTGATCTCCCCCTTGAACTGGTTGTCCGTGGGGCCTGCGAAAAAGTTCATGCAGCCGTCAAATGCCAGAAGCTGGTCGCCCATCTCCGCCACCTTGCGGTTGGGGATATACACAAATACATCGTCATATCCCTTTCCCCCTGTGATTGCCCTGAGTCCTTCCACCGGATCTTCCATCTTCGCCGTATTTACATAAAGAAGCTCCACGCCGTTTTCCGCTGCCTTGCCCTCCGGGATCACTTCCCTGGCGCGCTCGATCTTGGCATCGTCAATATCCGTCACCACGATCCGCTTCGGCCTGTTTTCAATCTGGATTCCGTAGCTCACCGCCCCGAGTCCCATGGGGCCGCAGCCGCCCAGGATGATGATGTCGCCGTCCGGTTTCGTGCCCACCGACAGATCATGGTTCCTCTTGTTGGTGTGATAATTTCCGTGGTAGCCTCCGATGATGCAGCTCATGGGCTCGCCCAGTGACGCTTCGAAAAAGCTGTCTCCCTCGTAAGGCATCAGGCATCCCAGCTCCATCACCTCATGAGGAATGATGCAGTAGGTACATGCCCCTCCGAAAAACTCGTAGGAATATCCGGGGGAAGCCAGGCTTCCTTTATAATTCAGCGCCGGCTGCTGTGCAAATTTCATGCCCGGCTTGAACTGGTCTTTCCACTTCTCTCCCACTTCCACGATCACACCCGCAAATTCATGTCCGATGATGACCGGATTGGTGTCGATATTCTGGGGCGCACGTTTGTGCTTCTTGCCCTGCTCCGCCAGCTTATAGGTAGACATGCAGATACTGTCGCTCATGACCTTCACCAGGATCTCATCCTCCCTGATCTCCGGCAGCTCAAATTCCTCCAATCTCAGGTCTCTCGTTCCATACATTCTGACTGCTCTTGTCTTCATTTTTAATGACTCCTTCTATAATTTATTTCTGCTTTCCAACATCTGTGCTCAGTTACATTCCTACGCTTTCACACAAGAGTGATTCGCAATTGCCTTTCTCTTGCCGCTATTCTGACTGAATCCTTCCCCCGCATAAGTACAAACTTACCGCGCGCTCTCAATCTTCACCTGCGTTTTCAGCTCTTCCACCAGTTCCTTTGCAGGAGGCTTTGTGCCGACCGTTGTAACCGCTCCTGCCGATGCCGCCATACACAGCCTGACCGTTTCCTCATCTCCCAGCTTCTGATCCCATGCATAAGCCAGCGCCGCCACCATCGCGTCTCCGGCGCCTACCGTAGAATGTGCCTTCACCGAAAGGGCCGGGCAGACTGCTTCATATCCGCCTTTGACAAACATAGCTCCGCTCTTTCCCATGGAGACCGCAGCCGTATGGATTCCCTTTTCCATCAGCTTCCTGGTCATCTCCAGAAGCTCCTTACCGGACGCCCGATAATCAATCCCGGCATACTCCTCCAGTTCCACCCGGTTGGGCTTGATCATGTCCGGCCCTGCCTCCAGAGACAGGCGGAACACCTCGCCGTCCGCATCCATCAGCACCTGGGAGCCTTTCTCATGGGCCATCCGGATGATCCTCGCATAGATATCCTTGCCCACTCCGCCGGGAATGCTGCCGGACAGGACGATCAGCGTGTCCTCCCCTGCATAGCCTTCCAGCTTCTTCATAAATTCCTGCATCTGATCTTCCGAAATAGCCGGCCCCGGTTCGTTCAGTTCCGTAACCGCCCCATTCTCTTCAAAGACCTTGGTATTGGTTCTTGTCTCCCCGTCTACCCAGATAAAATCATGCCGGATCTTCCGCGCGTCCAGCACATTTTCTATTGTCCTGCCGGCATTCCCTCCCAAAAAACCGGTCGCGATGCTCTCGCCGCCCAGCTCATGGATAGTCTTGGAGACATTGATCCCCTTGCCGCCCGCGTCATACTCCACCTTCCGGATTCGGTTCAGGCCGCCGGGTTTCAGAGTGTCAATCTCCACCGTCTTGTCAATGGCCGGGTTCATCGTTACTGTTATGATCATCCTGGTCTACTCCTTTCCGGAAAGAATCTGATACAGCGTGTCCCCATCACAGGTCCTGATCTGTTCCGCAGTGGCATCATCCAGCATCTTCTCTGCGATGGATGACAGGATATCCATATGCTCCTCTCCCACTCCGGCAATCCCGATCACCACCTTCACTTCTTCCCCGTCCCAGTCCACATAATCCCGAAATGTCATCACGGCGATCCCGGACGACTTGATCTGGTCCTTCACTGCTTCAATTCCATGAGGAAGCGCAAGGCCGTTTCCCATAAATGTGGAAAATGTTTTTTCCCTCTCCACCATCCCGTCTACATAAGGCTGCTCCACATAGCCGGAATCCACCAGCATCTGTCCCACCTTGCGGATGATGTTTTCCTTTGTATCTGATTCGCAGTTTACATGTACGTTTTCACGGTACAGCAATTCCTTCTTTTCTTTTTTTTCTTCCTTCTTCTTAAAAAACATATTGACCACCTGTGTCCTCTCTATCTCTTTCATTTCCCCGGGGTGTTTGTTTCCTGTGTCCTCATTATATGCCCCGTAAACGGCTGTTTTCAACAAATAGAAACGGGGATTTGGCACTATCAGATAGCGCCAGTTATGATTCACACCTACGGTATTCACAGCAGCATAGCGGCATCTGTGTTTCACACCTTCGCCAGATACCGGTTGAAGTATTCCTTCAGATACCGGGAAAGCAGTTCCCGAATCTCTTCCTTGTCCCCCCGTGACAGCACTTCCAGAAATTCATACTCTTCGATCAGCATACTGCTGATATATCCCATAATCTCGTTATTGACCTGTCCATTCTCGTCAATCGGCACCAGCATAATGATCACGGTCCGGATTCCCTTAAAATAAGGATCATGAAATGCTCCCAGGTCTTTTGTCACGCAGACTGCAAATTCCGGACGGAGCACGCCCTTTGTCCGGGTATGCAGAAGCGCAAACCCAAATTCCGCAAAGACCTGGGATGAAATCCGTTCCCTGCGCATCAGGTCTTCCTGAATCTGCCCGCTGCGGTCCGAATAGGGGGACATTTTTTCCCCTATCGCGATCAAAAGCTCCTCAAAGGTAATATCATTGCCCACCTTAAAGAACTCCATATTTTTCAGGATTGTCCTGATCTGCACCGCCACCAGGTTGATCTCTTCCAGCTTCGAAGAAAACTCATTTTCCTCTTTTTGCTTCTCCGGCATCCTCTCATACCTCAGGATCATCTCCCGTATTTCTTCCATATTTCCTTTATTCAGGAGCGGATTCACGAAAACCACCGGGATGTCCTGAGGCTCCATGGGAATCGTGGAAATGAGAAAATCCGTTTTCCCGATGATATATGGAGTGATGTCGTTTTTCCCGTATGCAGTCAGGATCATCCGGTCTTTATAAGTCTTCTCCAGCTTGGATACCATCAGCCGGGAGATTCCGATGCCACTGGAGCAGATCACTCCCACATGCACCTTCCGTATGCTTTCCTTGCGTCCCTCCAGGCGGAATACGGCCGCCCCGAAGTGAACCGTCAGAAAGCCTGTCTCCTCCTCCGGCACTTCCCTCTGGGTCTTTTTCTTTAGAACTGCCGCCACATTGCCGCATTTTCGGTAAATCTCCGGGTAACTCTCCCGAATCTCCCCGAGCATCGGATTCTGAATGTGCATCCCGTACATGATGCGGATGAGTGTCGGCTGCAGATGGGCCAAAAGCCCCTGGATAAATTCCTCGTCCTGTTTGAGCAGGCATGCCTGCATCGGGTCAAAGGCATCGATCATCTCATTCACCAGATACTGCAGCTCCCGGTTTTCGATCGACAGCGCCTCCCGGGAATCCCACCGAACCCGCTCATGCTTGGCCCCCTTGATATGCAGGCATATGTAGGAAACCTCCAGCTCCGGAAAGCGGATACCAAATTCTGCCTCCAGCTTTGCGGCAATCTCTTCCGAAAGCCGGTAATCCTCATCCCGATCCATCCCCTCCATCCAGCCGCTGCCCGGCTCGATCATCTCGTCCTTTAATATCCGGTCAATCGCTATGGTGATGTGGATCACGAGCCCTACATAGGAATTTTCCGTCATGGATTTCACCTGGAGATGATCCATATCCGTGATGCATCGAATGACCCGTTTCAGCACATCGTTGTTCAGCACCTGCCCGATCCCGCTTTTGATCAGAACATCCTGGGGATCTAACACCGAGGTATCTTCCTCATAGGCTTCCCGGAGTATATTTGTATTGATATTTTCTTCAATAAACGCACGGATTGCCCTGCGGTAGTCCTCTTCGCTTCCATTGGTTTCAATCCCGCTTCCCGGCTTCCGGCTGATCTGCAGCCCGAACTGTCCCAGCCAGCTTTCCACGGATTCCAAATCCGCGCTGACCGTAGCCTCACTGACGCCGAACTGGCTGCTGTAATAATACAGCTTTTTCAGCCCCTTTTCCTTCAGGATCTCCAGAACCAGCCGCTTCCGCCTGTCCTCCCGGTTGCTGACGTCATAGGAATCGCCCCGGCTGATCTCTGCGAGAAGCCGTTTCTTTTCCTCTTCACCGCCTTCCAGCCAGACGCCCACACCGGTTTTGGACGTAAAGCGGACTTCATACCCTTTCAGCGTACGTTCCATATATTCCAGTTCTCTTTGAACCGTTCGTTTGCTCACGCCGATCTGTTCTGCCAGAAGCTTCACGGAAATAGGTCCGTTTTCATGAAGCAGCGCCAGCAGGATCTGTCTCATACGAGCCGAAATATCCATAGCTCTCCATCCTTTTGTATATTTCATCCGCCTGCCGAAAAATCCCCGGATTCCATGCAGACTTTCGGCAGACGAACCCTCTATGCCTGATTTCTCTTCTTCAAATCTTCTACCAGAATGTCGTATTCCGGCGCCGCCAGGAAGTTCGTGATCAGAATCCTCTCCGCATTGGGATTGCTGCGCTGTGCCCGCTCCCCCAGCTCCTGGTGGGTCACTACGATCTCTACATCGGCCGGAATACTGGACACCGGCGTATGTATCACCTCAATTCCTCCCAGTCCTGCTGCCGCGATCTTCTTTTTCAGAACCGTAGCTCCCATGGCGCTGGAGCCCATTCCCGCGTCACATGCAAAGGCGATTTTTCGAATCCGGCCCTGTCCCTTTGCGGCTCCCTGCACAGGCTCTGCCGCCGGGCTGCTGTCATCCTGGATTCCCTTTGCCTGTTTCTTCATGGCATCCTTTTTCTGCTGTGCTTCCTCCAGGGAGGTGTCCTTTCCCATGAACTTCAAAAGCGGAACCGCGATCACAAAGGAAACCACCGCCGCGATCAGCACTCCAAGGAACAGCCCCACATAGCAATGCCGCTCCGCCATCATCACCAATGCCAGGATACTGCCCGGTGAAGCCGGTGCCGTCAGTCCCACGCCCATCAGGCTGAAGGTAAACACTCCGGCTGCCCCGCCTGCGATGGTTGCCAGGAGGAGCAGGGGATTCATGAGGATATATGGGAAATAGATCTCATGAATCCCCCCGAAAAAATGAATGATCACCGCGCCGGGCGCTGAGCTCTTCGCATTTCCTTTTCCGGCAATACAGTAAGCCAGCAGGACACCCAGCCCGGGACCCGGATTGGCTTCTAACAGGAAGAAGATGGATTTGCCCATTTCCTCCACCTGCTGGATCCCCATCGGAGAGAGAATCCCGTGATTGATGGCATTGTTCAAAAACAGAACCTTGGCCGGTTCGATAAATAAGCTGGTCAGCGGAAGGATGCCATGGTCTACAAAAAAACCAACCCCGATGCTCATCCAGTGATTGAGCGTGCTCACCAGCGGCGTCACACCGAACATGGCAAGAACCGCAAGAACGGCACCGATGATCCCCAGTGAAAAATTGTTCACCAGCATCTCAAATCCGGCTTTCACATGATTCTCCATCAGCTTGTCAAACTTTTTGATCACCCATGCGGAAAGAGGGCCTACGATCATTGCCCCGATAAACATGGGAACGTCCGAACCCACGATCACACCCATGGCTGCTATGGCACCGATCACGCCTCCCCGCTGTCCCGCGACCATATTCCCTCCCGTATATGCGATCAGCAGGGGCAGAAGTACGGAGGACATAGGCCCGACCAGCTGCGCGATCCGCTCATTGGGCATCCAGCCTGTCTCAATAAACAGCGCGGTAATCAGTCCCCATGCGATAAACGCGCCGATATTCGGCATAACCATTCCGCTTAAGGACCTTCCAAATAACTGTACTTTTTCTTTCATAGATTTCACACCTCATTTTCTTTTGGTATTCAGAAGTGTGATCGGCCAATCACGTTTTCTTCATCGTATGTTTATTATAAGCTTGCCCTGTCTCTTATTTCAACAAAGAGAAAAACAAATTTGGCGTTATCCGTTAGTGCCAAATGGATCATCCCTCCCATCATGCACCGTCATCAACAGTATCCTGTCCTTCCCTGATATGCAGAAAGCGCCTGCCGCGCCGGAGTTCTCTCCTCCGGCACAGCAGGCGCCTTTTTATTCCAGCTGTACAGTTGCAGCCCATTCATCCTGTATAAACATGTTCCACATATCCTGTAATCCAGTTTTCCAGCCCATAGACCACATTACTGATCACATATTCGCCGTCATTAATAAAGACCTCAATCAGATTCGGTTCCACAAATATATCCAAACTGCAGTGTTCCAGGCCTGCCGGCGTGCCACACACCGCTGCCCGGCCATCTGCCCCGGCAAATACCCGGCTCCGGTCCGTTTTCACAGATCCATTTTCAACCCAGATCCTGTACCCTCCGATTTCCAGATATTCCCCTTCCGACAGAGTTGTTTTGATACGGCAGGGCATACCCGGATCCAAATGCCTCTTATCTTCCTTTTCTGCGGAAAAATATTTTTCCACCTCCGGATGGATTCTGAAATAAATATGTTCCCCTGCGATCTCCACGACCCTCGGGAGGCTCATCATCCCGTTCCAGTCTTTTTTTCCTTCTTCCTTTACAGCCTCCGGCATCCTCATCCAGCCGATCAGCACCCTTCTTCCCTCCCGGTCCACATTGGTCTGGGGAGCGTACAGATCCATACCGTAATCCACATATTGAAATTCCGAGGATATTTCCATGGTGCATGTACGGCTGTCAAACTCTGCCAGTGCGGTGACCGACTGGTGTTCATATCCTTTCGCCGCGTCCTCCACATACATTGCGGATCCGACAAACACATATCTGTCTCGCAGCCGGAATAAATCCGGACATTCCAGGATCCTGCCGAAGCTTGGGTTCCTATACTGCGCGGCATACTGCCAGTGTTCCCCGTCCCTGCTCCGGAAAAACACGGCGCGGCCTTCCTTTTCCCTGAACGTACTGCCCAGGACCATATAATAGCTTCCGCTGTCATACCATACTTTTGGATCGCGCGTATGTCCCGCGTCAGCAATCTGTTCATCCCGGATCACCGGAATGATCTGTCTTTTCCCGTTCCAGTTGTCAAATTGAAATCCATCCTCAGAAACCATCATTGCCTGGCTTGTTTCGTAGACGTCCTGCACCGGGATATGGATATTTTCTTCCTCTTCTTCCAGATACCGCACTGCGGAATAATAGAGGTACAGCCTGCCGTCTTTCTCTAACGCGCTTCCGGAAAATACTCCGTTGCTGTCATATCTTTTAGTCGGGAATACCGCGATATCCAGATGCTCCCAATGCACCAGGTCTTCACTTACCGCATGCCCCCAATGCATGGTTCCCCATACGGGCGCATAGGGGAAGCACTGGTAAAACAGGTGATACCTTCCCTGGTAATAAATAAATCCGTTTGGATCATTTATCCAATTTCCGGGCGCTTTTAAATGCAATGTATTTTTCACGTGCTTCCCCTTTCCTGCTGTTATTTTAAAAAGCTCTTATTTTACAGCTCCTGCTACCACGCCATTGATGATCTGTTTCTGCAGTACCACATACAAGATCAGGATCGGAACAACACACAGCAGAAGTCCTGCCATGATCGTACCGTAGTCTGCCGAGTAGGTTCCATAAAAGCTGTAGGTAGACAGCGGCAGTGTCAGCAGCTCTTTATCCGTCAGTACCAGCGACGGCAGAAGAAAATCATTCCAGAATGCCAGCGCATTTAAGATCACCATCGTGGAAATGATCGGCTTGAGCAGAGGAAATACAATCTTGAAAAATGTCTGGGAATGTGTACACCCGTCAATATAAGCCGCTTCCTCAAGCGCGATCGGTATATTTCCGTTGATAAATCCATGGAACATAAATACCGACATCGCCATGGAAAATCCGGTATGCATGAAAATCAATGTCAGCCGGTGGTTCAATATATTCAGCGTTCCGCCGTAAATGCTCACAAGCGGGATCATGATCGCCTGGAACGGAATGATCATGGAAGCCACCATCAGGGCAAACGTGATTTTTGAAATCCAGTTTTTATGGCGTACGATATAGTATGCCAGCATTGCCGCGAACAAGGTCACGAGCGCCGTTGCCGATACCGTTACGATCAGAGAATTTTTAAACGCGTTCAGGAAATCCATCTGCGTAAATGCCTTTACAAAGTTGTCAAACGATAAGCCCTTGATCGTAAACAGCCAGGAAAACGGGCTTTTGATGATATCTCGTTTTTGCTTCAGCGAATTGATCACCACCATGAGGAATGGAAACATGTACGCAATAAATATAATGATCAATCCGGCCATTGCCAGCATATTTGCCGCTTTCTTTTTTGTTCCGCCCACTACTGTCTGCTGCATTATGCCTCAACCTCCTTCTTCTTTGTCAGATATACCTGGATCCCGCTGATGCACGCTACAATGATAAACAGGATCAATGCTTCCGCCTGGCCCACACCGAACTGCCTGGATGTAAATGCCTTCTCATAAACATGCATGGCCGCCATTTCCGTAGTCCCGTAAGGCGCGCCTGCTGTCAGTGATAAGTTCACATCATATACCATGAACGCGCGGGAAAGCGTTAAAAACAGGCAGATGGTCACGGAGGACATCATAAGCGGCATCACGATACTCCTCATCTTTCTCCATCCAGAAGCGCCGTCGATACTTGCCGCTTCCATAACATCTTCACTGAGTCCCATAAATCCGGCCACATAGATCAGGATCATATAGCCCGACAACTGCCATACAGATACAAGCACTAACGCCGCAAATGCCTTTGACGGGTCAGAGAGCCAGGACACCTCAAACGCAGTCCATCCCGTGGATTCTCCGATATTTACAAAGACTCTGGAAAATACAAACTGCCAGATATATCCCAGTACAATTCCCCCGATCAGATTTGGCGTAAAAAATCCCGCACGGAAGAAATTCTGTCCTTTCATCCCCCTGGTCAGAAGATAGGCAATTCCAAATGCCATCACATTTACGATCACAACCACAAAAATCACATATTTAAATGTCAGGAGCAGCGAGGTCCAGAATTGTACGTCCTTCATCACTCCTCCGAAATTTTTCAGCCCCACAAAGTTCTTTACGGCAGATACTCCGTTCCAGTCTGTCATGGTCAGATACACTCCATATACAAACGGAATGATTACGACTGCAATAAAGCAAAACAGTCCCGGCAGCGCAAAAATACAGAAATCTTTTCCATTATTTTTCGACTTCATCATGTCCTCCTCTATTCCTGTTCATCCCAATATTCCTGAACCGACGTGATCAGTTCTTCCCTGTCACTGCGTTCCGCAAGATACTTCTGCATTGCGGCGCCCAGCACGGCCCAATGGTCATTTGGTACGATCGCAGATGCATTAAATGCACGGCCCTCATGTACTTTTTCATAGATATCTCGGCTCAGCGGATCGCTTGGCTCATATGGATTATTTTGAAACGGCGGGATCAGATTGCAGGTCTTAACCATCATCTGCTGTCCGATCTCACTGTAAACGATCCAGTTTAAAAATTCTTTTGCCGCAGCCTGTTCTTTTTCTGAGGCAAGCTGTCCGTCCAGCATCACCTGCTTGGAGGGAGACCCCTGGATCTGCCTGTTTGCAAAATCGTCCTCATCGTTGTTCATAAAATAGGGCAGGAAACCATATGCATCCTCATTCTCTGCTCCTGCTTCGGAAAGGTTCGGCCATGCCCAGTTTCCATTAAACCAGAATGCCGTCTTTCCGTCCGCAAGGTCGATCGCCATCTCGTCATAGTCCGCTCCCAGCGGGTCCCCTTTGGCCACATTGTACTCTTTTAAGACATCAAACATATCCAGAAATTCCTGCATCCGGTCATAGGAATGTAAGTCCATCGTCCCATCCTTGATCTGTTTAATCACTTCCTGTGCACCTTCGGAAGTCCCGTCATAGGTCTCATAGACAAACTGCAGGTGATGCGCCCCCAGTGACCAGTCTTCCTTTGCCATAGAGACAGGCTTCTCGATACCGGCATCTACCAGCCTGTCCAGAAGCGCTGTAAAATTCTCCAGCGTAGTAATCGAATCCGGGTCAAATTCCTCTCCAAGCGCTTCCTCGATCACTGTCTTATTATAGATCACACCTCGTCCCTCAATGCACAGAGGAAGGCTGTATACCTTGCCGTTCACCTCTGTCAGATAGCCTTCCGCCTCTTCGGTCCAGTCCTCTTCCGACAGATCCGCCGCTTTTTCCTCCGCCAGCGCAATGACGTCCGTTGTATCCAGGATGGACATTGTGGGCGGATTCCCTGAATTGTACAGGCTGACTACCTTTGTATAAGGGGAATCGTCTGTTACCGGCATCACCTCCACATGAACCCCGGACTTCTTCTCAAATTCCTCTCCCATCTTCTCCAGCGCCACCTGAATCTCCGCCTTTGAGTTTAACAGTGTGATATTCGTGCCTGACAGCGCACTGTCGTACTCGAATGTGTCCACAGAGGTATCGATCGGCTCTTCTTTTACCTCTTCATTCGGATCATCCGGGTCACTCGCGAAGCCGAACCTGCATCCGGTCAGCATGGCCGGCACCAGCACAAGGGCAAGCCCCAGTGAAATTCCTCTTAATACGTTCTTTCTCATGACTCATTCCTCCTGTTCTCATTGTAACCGGTTATTTTATAGATATAATATCGGGTTTTCGACAGTTTCAAGTATGAAAAATTGTTCTAAAGCCTTATGGTAGGCGTATTTTTTTGTCAAATTTTTCTTGTTTTTATGTTGTATGTGCTGTATGTTTGTGATATAATGTTTTTGAGGTGATGTTCTATGAAGCTTTACTTTGATAAACGTCTCAAGGATCCTACCTATTACGCACAGCAGGGAATCCGAAATGGGAAAAAAACTACCACTCGAAATGTCAAAAACTTCGGGAAGCATTCTGAACTTCTCAAAATAACAGACGATCCGGAAGCATATGTCAGAGAAGAAATCAGAAAAATGAATGAAGAGTACCGCGTTGGTAAAGTCACTTTTAATCTGACTGCCGATTTTAACGAAAAGGTGAAATCTACAGAGCTTGAAGCCTCTTCCTCCAACTGGGTCAACATCGGATATTTCTTTCTTCAGAATATTATGAAACATCTCAGCCTTAAAGAATTCTTTCGCCAGAAAACGGACACCCGGAGAGTTACATATGACTGTTTTACAATCTCACGTTTCCTTACCTACGCGAGAATCCTGGATCCCAGCTCTAAGCTTGCCACCTGGAACCGCCGGGATTCCTACTACGAGCAGCCGGATTTCGATTACCAGCACATCCTCCGGTTTATGGATCTTTTAGAAAATAATTATGACGATTACCTGATGTGGCTTTTTAAGTATAGCAATTCGATCGTCAAACGTGATACTTCTGTCCTTTATTATGACTGTACGAATTTCTACTTCGAGTGCGAACAGCCCGACGAAGATATCGTGGATGAAGTGACCGGTGAGGTGATCCATGGATTGAGAAAATATGGCCTGAGCAAAGAACACCGCCCGAACCCGATTGTAGAGATGGGACTTTTCATGGACAGCAGGGGCATTCCCATCACCATGTGCCTCCATTCCGGTAATACCAGTGAACAGCTTACGGCAATCCCTTTAGAAAAAGAAGTCCTTAAAATGATAGATGGTTCCAAATTCATTTATTGTGCGGATGCCGGCCTGGGTTCCTATAACATCCGCAAATTTAACAGTATGGGGGGCCGGGCCTTTATTGTGACCCAGTCCATCAAAAAACTTAGTAATGCACTCAAACAGGCGGTATTCAATGACTGCGATTACCGGCTGCTGTCCAACGACACCTTGATAAAAATAGAAGATATGAAGGGCTTTGACAGACACAAGAAAGAAAACCTGAAACTATATAATGATTTCGCGTATAAGGTAGTCCTTGCAGATAAGGTCATTGATCTTGGGCTGTACGAAGAAAAAATATTAAAAAATGGCAAAGTCAAACGCGTGAAAGCAACCGGCACTCTCAAACAGCGCCTGATCATAACGTTTTCAAGAAAAATGATGGAATATCAGAGAACTGTACGTGACCGCCAAATCGAACGTGCACGAAAGCTGTTAGAGAAAAAAGATCCGGAAGAAATAAAAAAAGGGCCAAATGATGTAAAACGATTTTTGAAGCGGGTCGCTCATACAAAATCTGGCGAAAAAGCAACCATTGAATATGTTCTCGACGAATCGAAGATTGCAGAAGAAGAGAAATATGACGGATATTATGCCGCAGCAACAAACCTTTGTGACCCGGCCAAGGAAATTCTGGCAGTTTCACACAAGAGATATCAGATAGAGGATTGTTTCAGGATCATGAAAACGAATTTCACCGGGAGACCTGTAAACCATCGATTGCCGAATCGTATCAGGGCGCACTTTCTGATATGCTATACGGCATTGCTGGTATATCGCTTGCTTGAGGCCAGGCTGGATGATCAGGGGACACATGTCACTCCGGAGAATCTGATCACCACATTGAAAAACATGAATGTAACGAATATACATGATGTCGAGTATATGGCACTCTACAATGGCAGCAAAGCACTTGATGCACTGAACCAATTAACATCTTTAGATTTGGATAGACTTCATTACAAACCAACGGAACTGAATAAAAAAATAAAAAAAATTTTAGGATAGCGATTACATACAACATTTTTTGCCAAAGAAAACTCCGGCAATCCCAGTATTTATAAGGATTATCGGAGTTTTTAAATTTTCAAAGTGTCGAAAACGGGTTCATTCGGATCATCCGGGTCACTCGCGAAGCCGAACCTGCATCCGGTCAGCATGGCCGGCACCAGCACAAGGGCAAGCCCCAGTGAAATTCCTCTTAATACGTTCTTTCTCATGACTCATTCCTCCTGTTCTCATTGTAACCGGTTATTTTATAGATATAATATCATTCCGAAGGTTGAAAGTCAAACAAGAATTATCAGTTTATGAAAAATGACGGTTTTTGATTTCTGAATTTATGCACATTCAACAAAACCGGTTACTTTACCGATTACAGCTTGTCCGGAAAATTTGTTTTTGTTATACTTGGATATATACGAGCGCTGCCATGCAGCCGGATATGCAGTACAAGAAAGGCATTATAGCTATGAAAGAGAAAAAAAATGTTACTTTTAACGATATCGCTGATTACACCAATTTTTCAAAAACCACGATTTCCAGATATTTTAATAATCCGGATTCTCTCACGCTGAAAAATCAGCAGATTATTTCCGACGCCCTTGTTAAGCTGGGTTATCAGGAGAATAAAGTAGCAAGGATCCTTGCGAATGGGAAAACAGAATTTATCGGTATCATTATTCCGGATCTGTATTACCATTTCTATTCGGAAATATTGAATCAGATTTTATCCACATATGAGGTTTTCAATTATAAATTCCTGATATTTGTCGGAAATAAAAACGAAGAAACAGAACGCCGCTATATTCAGGAGCTGCTTGCCTATAAGATTGAAGGTATGATTATTTTAAGCCATACGATATCATCGAAAGAGCTTTCCGGCCTTTCGATCCCTATCGTTACGATCGAACGCGAGGACCGGTATGTGTGCAGCGTAAATACGGATAACCACATGGGCGGATATCAGGCGGCTGCCCTTCTTGCCAGGCATAAATGTGATATTCTGATCCATATCAACTCCCCTGCGTCAGAAGATGTCCCTGCCCATGGACGTCTCAGCGGCTTTTCTGATTTCTGCCGTGAGAACAGCCTGGAATACCGGATCATCCAGAAGGAATTCGGACATGACTACAAAGGTGCCCTGCCGCAGATACGCACAATCCTTGACGACCTGGAAAGCCTTTATCCGGGACAAAAAAAGGGAATTTTCATTTCCAGCGACACGCTCGCCAATGTGATGCTGAATCTGCTCATCCGAAAATACGGCACACTGCCTGAGGATTATCTCCTGGTTGGTTTTGACAATTCCCCCATATCCCGCGAGGCTGTCCTTCCCATCAGCACCGTCGGACAGCAGATCGACAAACTCGCCTACGAAGCAGTGCGCCTCCTTGTAGAGCAGATGACGGAACAGAAAAAGAGAAAACCGGTTCCTTTAGACAAGCCGGTCCATAAGATCATCCCTCCCATATTATTTCGCCGGGAGACCACTGAGCATTCCTGACAGTTATTGAAAAATGCTGTTGATAAAGGACATTTCTGTCTTTTATTTCTAGCGGATGACACCGCAGATATACAGTCCTGCTCCCGGCAAAGCCCGGCATCCTATAGATGTTTATTCATGAATGCAATGATGCCGTATTCTACTTCATCCTTGATCTGAGCATAGTTGTGGATCTCATGGCGGAATCCAGAATATACCTTGGTATCCACAGCATGCCCAGTCTCGTACAGCCAGTTGCTGACCTCATAGATTCCCTTTCCATACTGCCCCACCGGATCCTGGTCGCCTCCGATATTGTAGATCGGAAGCTCCTTCGGAACCTTTTCTGCCCATTCCGTACCATTGATCACATTCATCATCTGCACAAAATAAAGCAGGGACTGATTCAGCGTAGGCTTTGTAAACGCATCGAAGGGATCCTCCGCGTGGTCTCTCTGCACATAGGGGTCCGCACAGATCCATTCATTTCCGATGCTAACCTCCCCGCAGCGCTCGCACATCCATCCAAGCAGGCTTCCTGCATACGCCGGATCGGATTCTTTTCCTTTTCCGTCGGCAACTGCTTTTTCCAGTTCCTTTGCCACGTCCTCTGCTCCCGGAAATACGCCGGAAGTCCCGCAGATCGTCGCGCCTGCCAGCCTGCTTCCGTATTTTGCTATGTAGTCCCTCACGATAAAGGACCCCATGCTGTGGCCAAACAGGAAATACGGAAGATTCGGATATTTCTCACATACCAGTTCTGTCAGTCTGTGCTCGTCCTCCATCATTGTATGGCAGCCCTTGTCTCCCCAGTCGCCCCAGGTATCATTCTCCAATGCGGTCTTGCCATGGCCTACGTGGTCGTCGGCAGCCACGATGAAGCCGGCGTCCATGAACTTCACGATCATATGCAGATAACGCCTGGAATGCTCGCCGTATCCGTGGATGATCTGGACAATCCCCTTCGGCTCTGCCGCCGGGACATAAATCCATCCATAAACCTCGTCGCGCTCGTTGAATGACTGAAATTTCACTTCGTGTAACATGTGTTGTTCCTCCTTATATTTTTTATAAATTGCATCCGATCTATAAATCAAACACTCAAAAATCCGTAGAGCATCTTCTTACAATCTCACACCGCACCTTATGGTTCTGCTCCACATCCTCTTCTCCCTGAAGCACTTTCAAGATCCGGTCGACCGCATCGCTGCAGAGCCGCTTCACCTGGTTATCCACCGAAGTCAGCTCCGGCTCACAGCACACAGCCATCGTGGAGTTATTATATCCTGCCACGCTCAGCTCCTCCGGCACACTCAGCCCTTTTGCCCGGGCATATTTGAGCACTCCTACCGCCAGGCCGTCATTGCATGCAAACACACTGTCAAATTCCAGCGTCCTGTGCGCCAGCAGCATTTCCTTTACATAAAGCACCTTGTTCTGCATATAGCCTGATGAACTTTCTGAAAAATCTGAAAGGCCGGCTCCATCCGGCTGCTGCATGTCAAACGGCCGGATATAATGTTTCAAATCTCCAAGTATGGGATATCCCGCATCTGCCAGCGCGCTTTCATACCCCTGCATCTTCTGCCGCGCGCTGTATGTCTGTGAATCATACAAAAAAAGAATCCGCTTCTTTCCCCGGCGGATCAGCGCCTGAGTTACGTCATACGCCCCCTGCTGGTCATCCCCGTAGGAACAGTAGATATTTTCACCCTCCACATATCCATTGATCATGAATACCGGTACCTGCTGCGCTGCTGCGCGGACATATTCTGTCTCTCCCGGATTCTTTCCCGAACCGGCGTACAAAGATCCTACAAGGATCAGTGTATCAATCCGCTTGGAAAGCAGGAGCTTGGTATGATGCTCCCTGGCCTCCTGGGCGCTCCCGCTGCAGCTCAGGATACAGTCATATCCGTATTCGTGGAGACGCTTTTCCAGATGAGAAACAGCCTCCGCCATATACTGGTCGGAGATATCCGGACACAGGATTCCGATGGTCTTCATGGAATTTAACCCCAGACCTCTGGCAAATACATTGGGCGTATATTCCGCTTCTTCCATCACAGCAAGAACTTTTTGCTTTGTCTTTTCGCTGACGCGCGGACTTCCGTTCACAACCCGGGAAACGGTAGCGATCGAAACCCCCGACAGCTTTGCTATATCGTAAATGTTCATCCTGTCACCTCTTGAATACCGCCGTACAGTCCACAACCGGCCCAATCCTTATAAGCACTCACAAAATCTATGATTGTAAGTTCTTTCATCTTCTACTCTTAATTCTATAGTATTTTTCACAAAATTGCAAACCCTATTCCTAAATTTTTCTACTTTATCTAACTGTTCGTTATTGTTCACAGTAACGCTTCATTTTTATCTTTTTTCTTTTTCTATTGACTCCTCCCCTGTTTTGTAGTACAATTTATGTAAGCGCTTACATTATGTAAAACTGAACCAAACCACTCGTCACATATTAACAGGAACTCTCTTTTCAGAAAGGAATCTTTATGCAGGAATTTATCAAAATTCATCCTCAGGACAACGTAGCGGTTGCCCTCTGCCCTCTTTCTGCGGGCAGGACATTCCAGGTGGACTCACAATCCGTTGTACTGACCGAAGACATACCACAGGGGCATAAGTTTACTCTGACAGATCTCCCGGAGGGCGGGCAGGTGATCAAGTACGGATGCCCCATCGGATTTACCAAAGAGCCTGTGTCTGCAGGCGCATGGGTCCATACCCACAATCTGCGGACAGGGCTGGGGGATGTGCTCACCTATACCTATGACAGGCAGTGCACTCCTGTCACGCCTTCTGAGCCCGTATTTTTCCAGGGCTACCGGAGGGCGGACGGCAAAGTCGGCGTCCGCAACAATATATGGATCATCCCGACCGTAGGCTGTGTCAATAACGTGGCAGCCGCCATCGAACGGCAGGCCCAGGTGTATCTTACGGAACAGATCGACGAGATCTCCGCGTTTCCACACCCCTACGGCTGCTCCCAGATGGGCGATGATCAGGAGCATACCCGGCAGATCCTTGCCGACCTGGTCCGGCACCCCAATGCGGGCGGCGTACTGATGCTCGGCCTGGGATGTGAGAACAGCAATATTGAGGAACTGAAAAAATACATCGGAAGCTATGACCCGCAGCGCGTCCGCTTCCTTGTCTGTCAGGAATCCGAAGATGAGATTGCTGACGCCCTGGATATCATCCGGGAGCTTTCGGAATATGCGGGGCAGTTCCGGCGGGAGCCGATCCCCTGCAGCGAACTGATCATCGGCATGAAATGCGGCGGCTCCGACGGCCTCTCCGGAATCACGGCAAATCCTGCCGTAGGCGCGTTTTCCGACCTTTTGATCTCTAAGGGCGGCACTACCATCCTGACCGAGGTTCCGGAAATGTTCGGCGCGGAAACCCAGCTCATGAACCGCTGTGAGACGGAAGATCTGTTCCATAAAACCGTAAATCTGATCAATGATTTTAAAGAATATTATACAAGCCACAACCAGCCCATATACGAGAACCCTTCTCCGGGGAATAAAAAGGGCGGTATCTCCACTCTGGAGGATAAGTCTCTGGGATGCACCCAGAAGTCGGGAAGCGCGCCGGTCTGCGGAGTCCTCTCCTACGGTGAGCCGATCCGCGGCAGGGGACTGCATCTGTTGAGCGCCCCGGGAAATGACCTGGTGGCCTCCACGGCGCTGGCTGCATCAGGCGCGCATATCGTTCTGTTTACCACCGGACGCGGAACTCCCTTTGCCTGCCCGGTTCCGACCATGAAGATCTCCACCAATTCCGCGCTCTTTGAGCGGAAGTCCAACTGGATCGATTTCAACTGCGGAACCATGGCCGAGGGGACGCCGCTGGACGACCTGGCCCGCCAGCTTTTTGACAAAGTAATCCGGACCGCTTCCGGCGAGAAATTAAAATCCGAGGAAGCCGGATTCCATGACTTTGCGATCTTCAAGCAAGGCGTTACGCTATAATCCGGAAACAGCACACTATAAAATCTTCGTGATCTGCCTGGCCCGCTCTATACGCCGGCGGGCCGGGCAGATGACAGAGTTCGTTACAAATACGGAAAGGAATCGTTATGAAAAAATTATGTTATCAGACATTAAAGGATATGAATTATGACGGCTACCTGCTTCCCGATGCGCCGGAACGGGTACTGCAGTTCGGAGAAGGCAACTTTCTCCGTGCTTTTGTAGACTATTTTATTGATGTATTAAATGAAAAGACCGGCTTCAACTCCAAGGTTGTCCTGTGCCAGCCCATCGCACCGGGGCTTGCCGATATGATCAATGAGCAGGAAGGACTCTATACCTTATATCTTCGCGGTTTCCAGGATGGACAGAAGGTCAGCCGGAAACGGATCATTTCCTGTGTCAGCAGATGCCTGAACCCATACACGGAATTTGACGCGCTGCTTGCATGCGCGGACAATCCGGAGCTGAGATATATCGCCTGCAATACCACCGAAGCAGGGATTGTATACGATCCTTCCTGCCAGTTTGCCGATACGCCGGCTGACAGCTATCCGGGCAAGCTGACGCAGTTTTTGTACCGCCGTTTCCGGACGTTCGGAAAGGAAACCGGAAAAGGATTTGTCATCCTTTCCTGCGAGCTGATCGACAACAATGGAAAAGAACTGGAAAAGTGTGTCCTCCAGTATGCTGCACAATGGAATCTGGGAGATGATTTTACAGCCTGGATCCAGGATGAAAATATCTTCTGTTCCACACTGGTGGACCGAATCGTCACAGGATATCCCCGTGCGGAGGCTGACTCGATCAATGAGGAGAACGGCTATATCGACCAGCTGATCGATACCGGAGAGATCTTCGGCTTCTGGGTGATCGAAGGCCCGCAGTCCCTGAAAAAAGAGCTTCCCTTTGAAGAAGCCGGGCTTCCGGTGCTGATCACTGACAATCATAAGCCCTATAAACAGCGCAAGGTTCGTATCCTGAACGGGGCGCATACCTCCTTTGTACTGGGCGCTTATCTGGCCGGTCAGAATATTGTGCGTGACTGCATGAATGATGAGGTCATCCGGGGATTTATGAACAAAACTATTTATGAGGAAATCATTCCCACTCTGACGCTTCCGAAAGCGGAGCTGGAGGACTTCGCCGCATCCGTGACAGAACGGTTTAAGAATCCGTTTATCGACCATGCGCTGCTGGCGATCTCCCTCAATTCCACCTCCAAGTGGAAGGCCCGCGTCATGCCTTCTCTGAAAGGGTATTTGGAAAAAACAGGAAAGCTCCCGGCATGCATCACCGCTTCCTTTGCATTTTATATTGCGTTTTTCAATGGGGATCATCTGGCGAAGGATTCCCTGACTGGGCATCGGGGTACGGAAGAATATGCCATCAAGGATGACCGCTGTGTTCTGGAATTTTTTGAAGCCCACAAGGATGACAGCGCTGCAGATCTGGCCCATGCCGTATGCACCAATGAAAGCTTCTGGGGCGAGGACTTAAGCCTGCTGGATGGATTTGAGTCCGCGGTTGCAGGATATCTGGAAGAAATCCGGACACAGGGTGCCTATGAGGTCATGAAGCGCTGCCTGGCAGAATAGTTTTTTGCCGTATAATTCTGCCGCATCTGTCTCGTACACTGCAATACAGAGACACTGCCGGAAAATAGGATCTGCGCGGACGGGATTTTTACAATCCGTTCGCGCAGATCCTGTTTTCCGACGGTTTCTGAGATAAATAGGTAGAAAAACAGATCAGCTACAGACATATGGTCATATACGGAGGGATGCATATGATCCCATCTCTGACCATAAAGTTTCTTGGATGGATTATATAGCACTCCCCAATCCTGCCTTTGTATTTTTCCCGAAACGCCAGCATGGATTTTATCGTATAATTGTTTCCTGATTTTACCTCAATCGGATACAGCTTATACTTGAGCTTACTGTTATTAGAAAGAAGAAAATCAATTTTCATATCATTCCGATGCTTTTCTTCACTGTAATGTGTATAAAAATACAGCTTATGCCCATTTGCCGTCAGCATCTGCGCAATTACATTTTCATACAGCATCCCCTCATTCAGGGAAAGCTTATCCGCGAGGATCTGCTTATAAACCTCTGACTCTAAAAGTTCGTTTTCGTCAAAAGCATGGCTTACAAGCAGACCTGTATCTCCCAAATAACATTTTACATATGTTCTTGCTTCGTTGGCTGACAATCCGACATTCGGATCGCTGCATAAAAAGCATTCGTTCGAAATCATAGAATCTGACAGCCAGAAAAATGTTTCTTCATACTGCCCGGCATACGAGCCTTCCTTCACCTGTTTAAACACGATCCTCTTTTCATGCTGTGACAAAAGCCCGGGAATCTGATCAAATATGGAAATGACCTTGCTTCGGTATCTGGCATTTATCTTCATGATATCGCTTCGGTAAAGCTCCAGGATATCCCGTTTTTCCTGATCCGAGCTTCCAAAATCTTTATGATTTTCCAGAAAAAGCACCACGCTCTTCGGCATGCCTCCTATCAGGATATACTGTTTAAATACGAGCATTGCCTTGTTGTGGAGGGTTCTTTCCAGTTCTTTCCGAGACGTGAAGCATGACTTGATATAGTCAATAAGAGTCTCCTCTCCCAATGCCCAGGCAAATTCTTCAAAATCAAGCGGATACATTTTCAGATGTCTCTCTTCTGACGGTATAACAATATCTTTTACATTTTCCCTGATTGAGATCAGGGAACCTGTCTCAATATAATCATATCTTCCGTCCGCAACAAGATATTTTATTGCCTCCCTTGCTTTTGGAAACATCTGTACCTCATCAAAAATGATCAGAGAATCCCTTTGATATAATTTCTTTCCATATTCTGCAGACAGAAGCATAAAAAATGTATCCAGGTCATTTAAGTATTTTTCAAAATACTCCTTTACGTTCGAAGCCGCCTTGGCAAAGTCAATGATCAGATAGCTTTTGTATTCATTTTTTCCAAACTCCTCGCAGATCGTTGATTTTCCAATACGTCTCGCGCCTTCTATAAGGATTGCTTTTGTACCGCCGCATTCTTTTTTCCAGGCCAGAAGCCGATTGTAAATTTTTCTTTTTAATTTCATAGCATATCCTCCCTCATCTGATTATGCGCACTTCCACCGATACCGAAATCTGATTATGCGCACTTTTACTATTGCTCGAAATCTGATTATACGCACTTTTATTATCGCCTGAAATCTGATTATGCGCACTTTTATTATAACCGCTTTTGGAGAATCTACGCAATATATTTTTCTTCCTTTTTCTTCGAAAAAAACTGCCGCATCCGGGTTTTCCCCTGATGCGGCAGTTTTTTTATGCCGTTATCCTTTACAGCTGAAATCCGAAATACCGTACCGCATTCCGATAGGAGATATCCTCCGCCATGCCTCCCAATACTTCCATATCTGCCGGATATTCTCCGTTCTCGACCCATCCGCCGATCAATTCACACAGGATTCTCCGAAAATATTCGTGTCTGGTATAAGACAGGAAGCTTCTGGAATCCGTCAGCATCCCGATAAAGTTCCCCAGCAATCCCAGATTTGCCAGAGACGTCATCTGCTCTGTCATGCCAGCTTTATGGTCATTGAACCACCATGCGGACCCCTGCTGGATCTTCCCCACGGTTCCTGCGTCCTGGAAGCATCCCAGAATCGTTCCGATGGCCGCGTTGTCGTTGGGATTCAGGCTGTAAATGATGGTTTTTGGCAGCTGGTCCGTTGCATTCAATGCATTCAGAAAATCCGCCATCTGTGCGGACGGCGCATAATTGTCGATGCAGTCGTATCCTGTATCCGGCCCAAGCTGGTCATAGCGGAATACGTTGTTGTCCCGTTTGCATCCATAATGGAGCTGCATCGCCCATTCCAGACGGTGATATTCCTTCCCCACGAAGATCATATAGGCCGTCTTGAACTGCAGCACCTCTTCCTTCGTCAGCGCACCGCCCTGAATACGCTTTGCAAAAAGCTCCTCGATCCGGGTTTCCTCTGCCGGTGCGTACATCACGTATTCCAGAGCATGGTCCGACACCCTGCAGCCCATGCTGTCAAAAAATTCCATTCTTTTTTTCAGAGCTGCCTTTAAATCCCCGAAGCTCTTAATCTCCATGTCTGCCGCATCTCCTAATTTTACGAGATACTCCGCATAATCCGGCTTCTCAATGTTCATTGCTTTATCTGGTCTCCATGCCGGAAGCACCTGAACTTCGAACGTATCATCCTCTGCGATTGCCTTATGCCATTCCAGGGAATCCGCCGGATCGTCCGTGGTGCACAAAAGCGTCACGTTGGACTGACGAATGAGATTGCGCACGCTCATCCCGTCTTCCTGCAGCTTCGCGTTGCAGAGGTTCCACACCTCTTCCGCCGTCTTTCCATTCAGATGCCCATGATAGCCGAAATATCTCTGCAGCTCCAGATGGCTCCAGTGATACAGAGGGTTGCCGATGGCCTTCTCCAGAGTCTCCGCCCATTTCTGGAACTTCTCCCTGTCAGAAGCATCCCCTGTGATATACTTTTCGTCTACTCCGTTGGAACGCATCTGGCGCCATTTGTAGTGATCTCCGCCCAGCCATACCTGGGTGATATTCTCAAACTTCCTGTCCTTTGCGATCTCCTCCGGATTAATATGGCAGTGGTAATCCAGAATCGGCATTTTTGCCGCATGCTCATGAAATAATGTCTTTGCAGTTTCGGTACTTAACAAAAAATCCTGATCCATAAATTGTTTCATTGTAATCGTCTCCTTTCATTTTTTGTTATTCCTCAGAACGGCAGCATGCAGAACCGCCGTTCTGAATATCTATTTTTTATACATATCCCATCAGACCCGGCAGCCACAAAGAAATCTGCGGGATATAGGTCACAAGCAGCAGCACAATAAAGATTGCGGCAAAGTAGATCAGCAGCTGCTTAAATACCGTCTCGATCTTTACATTTCCCACACGCACGCCCACAAACAGTGTGGTCCCCACCGGAGGAGTAATCGTTCCGATACACAGATTAAAGATCATCATAATCCCAAAATGAATCGTATTCATTCCCAGCGCCGCACACACAGGCAGGAAGATAGGTGTAAAGATCAGGCATGCCGGAGTCATATCCATAAATGTACCTACCACCAGCAGCAGAATATTGATGATCAGCAGGATAATGAACTTATTGTTTGTCAGTCCCAGCAGGCCATCGGAAATTGCTGTCGGGATTCCGGTAAATGCCATAACCCATGACATAATACTGGAAACTCCGATCAGGAAAATAATGATCCCCGTCATCTCCGCGCTCTCCTTAAAAAGCTGCGGCAGCTCTTTAAGCTTGATGGATTTGTAGAAAAACAGGGACAGGATCAGGCTGTATACAACCGCCACGACCGATCCTTCCGTAGCTGTAAAGATACCGAATATAATTCCGCCGATTACGATCACGATCAGCAGCAAGCATGGGATTGCCTGAAGCAATACCTGCAGTGCCTCTTTTCCTGTAAATCTGGAAGTGCTCTGGTACCCCTTTTTCTTTGCCAGCACATAGATCACCAGCATACACGCAAGCCCCCAGAGAAAGCCTGGCACATATCCTGCCATGAAGAGCGCGGCTACGGATGTTCCCCCGCTGACCAGAGAAAATGTGATCATCACATTGCTGGGCGGGATGAGAAGCCCGGTAGGCGCGGTGGCAATATTGGCAGCCGCGGAAAAATTGGGATCATAGCCTTCTTCCTTTTCAATTGGTCCGATGATAGAGCCCATGGCCGACGCGGCAGCCGTACCGGAACCGGATATGGACCCAAAGAGCATATTTGCCACTACATTTGTCTGAGCAAGGGCTCCCGGAGCGCGTCCGGTCACCAGCTTTGCCAGGTTGATCAGCCGGACGGCGATCCCTCCCTTGTTCATAATATTTCCCGCAAGGATAAAGAACGGAATCGCCAGCAATGAGAACACCGAGATTCCCGAAAATATCCTCTGGGCCCCTGTTACAACCGTCGCCTCAAAATTCAGGATCGGCAGGATTGCGCAGATGGATGAAACTCCGAGGGCAACCGCGATCGGCATACCGGCTACGAGCATGATCACAAGCATTACTAAAATAATCAGTCCGGATAATACTGCTATATCCATAAAAAAATCCTCCTTTTCTCTATTCCTGGGTCTCCTCCGTATCGCCCGGCTCTATCCTTCCCGCACATAGGTCAATGATATTGATAACCGTATAAACTACGATCAGGACACCGCTCAGAGGAACCACCGTATAGACCGTTCCCATAGGGATTCCCAAAGATGCCGTCACCTGTGTCATAGTCAGGTCCATAATACGGATTCCCCCGAAAATCAGTACGATCACGGCAAATGCCAGGATCAGCACTTCGATTGCCACTTCGAGAGCCAGCCTTTTTTGACCAGTCAGTTTGTCTGCCAGAAAGCCCATCCGCATATGATCCCTTTTACCAAATACATAGGCGGAAGACAGCAGAGCCATCCAGGTGAAGCTATATGTCAGCAGCTCTTCCGAGACTGTACTGGGGCTGTTGAAGAAATAACGTACTACAATCTGGTATGTCCCGATGCATACCATAAACGCGAATATTACAAAGCATGCAGAGCTTAAAATCCGGTCCATCCCTTTCCGGAGTGTATTCAATGCCTTCATGATTCATCCTCCCCCTTTTCCTGACCTGATTCTTTATTGACCTCTTGAATATGGCTGTAGAAATCTCTGATCTTTGGATTTTCTTCCAGCATCTGCTCATGCAGAGGCAGAACCTTCTCCTTGAATGCCTCCACATCCACCTCTGAGAACTGCACCCCCATATCCTCTTCAGCGATCCGCTTCGCCTCTGCTACCTGTTCATCCCAGTTCTCCATCTCCACTTCCGTAGAAATCCTAGCCGCGTCTGTAAATATTTTCCGTTCCTCATCCGACAGCCCTTCCAGGAATTTCAGGTTTGCAATCAGCATATCCGGCACCATCTGGTGGTTGTTGTACGCATAATACTTAGCAACTTCACCGTGCTTGTTGTTGGTCAGTGCCAGCTCATTATTCTCCGCCCCATCGATCACTCCCTGCTGAATTGCCGTATAGACCTCGCCGAAACTCATGGGGGACGCCGCCGCGCCGAACGCCTGTGTCATTGCCACGCTGGCCGGCGACTGCTGCACCCGGATCTTCTTACCCTTCAGATCGTCTGGTGTCTCGATCGGCGTCTTGGCATAAAAACTTCTGGTTCCTGCATTATACCAGGTCATAACCCGAAAACCGGCTTCATCTGTAGATTCATAAATCTGCTCCATATAATCCGTATCCATCATTGTCTCATGGTAAGCTTCCACGGAGTCAAATAAATAAGGCATACTGAATATCTCATAGACACTGGCAAAGGTCTCCAGGTTGGCTGTCCCGGCCACAACAAAATCAATGGCTCCCGTCTGGGTCAGCTCAATTGCCCTCTGGGCCGCCCCCAGGATCTCATTTGGAAAAATCTGTACCTCATACCGGTCTCCCAGATTATCCTCTACATATTCCTTGAACGCAAGCAGCCCAAGGTGCTCCGGGTGTGTCTCCGACTGCGCGTGGGAGATCCTTACGATTCTCTTGCGCCCTGATACAGTGCCGGCGCCGGATGAAGCGCATCCCGCCAGCCCCAGCGCCATACAAATACATAAGGCTGCAGATAACCATCTTTTCATACGACTCATGTTTCTCATTCCTTTCTCTTTTATTTTTTTCTCCTTTTTTTCCATCATCAGGTGAACCATTCCTCATGATGTAAGCACTTACATTTTTATTGTAAATATAGACTATCGAAAAGTCAATACCAAATATATTTTTCGTCAAATTGCACATTTTTCACTTCTATATTCCATGAGTAACCCCTGTTTTTTGTTTATTTATGCCTATTAATCCTGTTATTCAAACTTATATACTTTCACAATGTAATCTCTTACATCTTCATTGTGAAATCAATCGCAAGACAGCAACTTTTTCCAGCTGTGCGGTTGCTAATCCGACAGGTCATTTTCATTGCAATAAATTGCATGTAAACAACCTGTTGGATTGTAACCGCACAGCTGGAAATTTTTTGCATAACAAAACTGCCCGAATAATTCAGGCAGTTCCGTTAAATCAAAAGCTTCTCCTATGCCAGATTGTCAGGCCCAAAGCCCAGCGGCATCAGCTCTTTTAATTTCCATATTTTATAGTCTTCCTTCCCGGTCGCCAGTATGATCTCAAATTCCTCCGGATCACAAAATTCCATCATCACCTGTCTGCAGACTCCGCAGGGCGGCGTATAGGATTCCATCCGCCCGTCCGGGCCTCCTACCACACAGATTGCCTGAAAGTCTCTGACCCCTTCGCTGACCGCCTTGAAAAAAGCAGTCCTCTCCGCACAGTTTGTCGGAGTGTACGCAGCGTTTTCAATATTGCATCCTGTATACAGCCTTCCGTTCCGTGCAAGGAGAGCCGCACCGACCCGGAAACCGGAATAAGGCACATAGGAATATTGGAGCTGGTCAACCGCCGTTTCAATCAATTCCACGATCTGTTCATGCTTCATACAATATCCTCCTGTTCTTCCCGGATCAGGCTTCGGATCGCCTCCACCGCCATGCGGATTGCCATATCCGTGTCATGGACCACCGGATTGTCCAGCCCGGCCTTTTCCCGCTCCTGGTTTGCCATAACAAGGAAGCAGGACCCGATCCTCACGCCAAGACTGCTTGCCACCACGAACAGCGCGGCAGATTCCATCTCCGAGGCCAGGCATCCAAGACGCTTCCACGCCTCCCATTTATTCAGCAGTTCATAACTCACAGGTTTGATCTCCGGGGAGTGCTGCCCATAAAAAGAATCCTTGCACTGCACGATCCCCACATGGTACCTCTGTTCCAGCTTCTTCGCCGCCTCGATCAGCGCATGCACGATTCCCACATCCGCTACCGCCGGAAATTCGATGGGAGCATATTCCCTGCTCGTCCCTTCCATCCGGATCGCGCCGCTTGCAATAACCACGTCGCCGCTCTGCACATCCGTCTGCATACCGCCGCAGGTTCCGATCCGGATAAATGTATCCGCCCCCGACATCACAAGCTCCTCCATGGCAATGGCCGCAGATGGGCCGCCGATGCCTGTGGACGTCACACTCACTTTCACGCCGTCCAGATAACCGGTATAAGTCACATACTCCCGGCTGTCCGCGATCAGCTTTGCTTCGTCAAAGTACTCCGCGATCTTCGCGCAGCGCTTCGGGTCTCCCGGCAGGATTACATATTTTCCCACGTCTCCCTTTCCCACCTGGATATGATACTGTTTTCCTTCCTGTTCCGAATAATTCATACAACACGCATCCTTTCTATATCCATTTTACTTTGCAGGCATATCTTTTTCCGATATCCCTCCCCCTGCTTTTTTGGCATGGCCGCTATATTTTTTAGTATATTGTGTTTCCCAGGCCTTGTCAATCCCCTGCGCTGCAACGGCCTGTGACCGGGAGGGAACATAAACAGAGGAGCGCACATCCATCCGATGCGCGCCCCTCACAGACTTTAATTCTCTGATTCTTTTTTCTCTCTCGGCAGTATGAAACTGAGCAGCAGAGATACCACAAACACGCCTGCCACCGCGTTTCCGTTGAAGATATCCCCTACCGCCTGGGGAAATGCCGCGAAAAAGTTGCCGTCCGTCTGGGTCAGTCCTACGCCGATGCAGAATGCCAGGGACACCAGAATCATGGTCCTGTCGTCAAACTCACATTCCTTGAGCATCTTCATTCCCTCGTACATGATTGAACCGAACATCATAACCGTACATCCTCCCAGCACGGACTGGGGCAGCGAGTTGAAGAACGCACCCAGCGGCGGGAACAGCGATGCCAGGATCAGGATCATAGCGCCCATCAGGATCGTAAAACGGTTGATTACGCCGGTCATGGTCACCAGCCCCACGTTCTGGCTGAATGAGGTTAGCGGGAGACAGCCGAAGCACCCGGAAATGGTACTGGAAAATCCATCTACCGCCAGGGAACCCTGCAGCTCCTCGATTTTGATATCGCGCCCCAGTGTCCCGGTGCAGACGGCTGTCGTCGCCCCCGTGGTCTCCGCTGCGGACACCAGAAATACGATGGCTATGGTGAAGAAGGCTCCGATATCAAATACCGGTTTGTGGCTGGTCAGGAACACAAGCCTTGGGATACTGAAAAATCCCACCTCGCCGATCGTCTTTGTAATGCCTGAAAAATCAATCATAGGCGCGATCCCGGCAATCGTAAAGATTCCCGCCAGGATATATCCCAGGATCAGCCCCACCAGGATGTTCAGGTTTTTGTATACGCCCTTCAGCAAATACCGGGATACCAGGCACACCACCAGGGTAAACGCGCCCACCAGCAGGTGGTACCATGAACCGAAGGTCTCTGCGCCGCTTCCGCCGCCCCAGGAGTTCATTCCCACCGGCAGAAGTGAAAGCCCGATGGCAATGACCACGCAGGCAGACACCACCGGCGTCAGATAGCGTTTCCAGTATTTTGCGCTCAGCCCTACCAGGCCTTCAAAGATTCCGCCCAGGATCACGGCTCCCACCATGCCTTCGTACCCCAGATCCGGATTGGTACAGATCATCAGAAGGCTTCCCAGGAAGGTAAAGCTGACCCCCATAACGATGGGAAGCTTCGAGCCGACCTTCCAGATCGGATAAAGCTGCAGGCAGGTTCCGATACCTGCTACAAACATGGCACATTGCAGAAGCCGTGTGATCTCCACTGCCGTCAGGGATTCCCCTGTCCCCCGGACAACCGCAGCGCCGCACACGATCAGCACCGGGGCCAGGTTTGATACGAACATGGCCAGCACGTGCTGAAGCCCGAAGGGAATTGCCTTTGCAAGCGGC
This sequence comes from Schaedlerella arabinosiphila, assembly GCF_003885045.1. GTDB lineage: Bacteria > Bacillota > Clostridia > Lachnospirales > Lachnospiraceae > Schaedlerella > Schaedlerella arabinosiphila. The sequence continues at coordinate 3,817,320 of NZ_RHJS01000002.1, forward strand.
ACCCTTCCGTTTAACTTATAAATATTTTCTTCACTTACGGTCGTGATGAGTTCTTCTTTATTTTCCATAGATTTTTCCTCTCTTCCTGAAAAAAAGGCCATAAAGGGAGAAGCAGCCTGTCAGCGACCGCTTCTCCCTGCGATTCTCAACATCCGGCTCTTTGCCTTCAATATGTCTTTAAACTGCGTCCGCCTCTTTCTCTTTTCCCAGCCTGCGCAGCATCGTTTTCTTCACTGCCCGGAAGATGTTCTCATATCCCGTGCATCTGCAGAGGTGGCCGGACATCAGCTTGCGGATCTCATCGTCCGAAAATTCTCTTTTGGCCTCTAAGATCTCCATTGCGCTCATGATGAATCCCGGGCTGCAGAATCCGCACTGCACCGCTGCCTCATCGATAAACGCCTGCTGGATATCCGAGATCTCCCCATTCGGTCCGGCAAGGCCCTCCAAGGTCAGTATCTCCTTGCCCTGTGCCCATACGGCAAGGTAGATACAGGAGTTGAAGCATTCCCCGTCTATGATCACGTTGCACGCGCCGCACTCTCCGACCTCACAGCCCTTTTTCACGCTGGTGAGCCGGTAATCATCCCGAAGCATATCTGTAAGTGATGCGCGGACATCCACCATTTTTTCCACCTGCTTCCCATTGATGGTGCAGGAAACCAATTTATACTGTTTACTCATTGACCTCACCTCCTGCAAGACGAATGGACTCTTTCAGCGCCCGCTCTGCCAGTACCACCGCAATGTGCTGACGGAATGCCTTAGAAGCCCTCCAGCTGTCTCTCGGGTTGATATCCTCCAGAACTGCCTGCGCAAAGGCTTTGATGGTCTCCTCTGACACCGGTTTCCCCTTTGCCGACTTTTCCGCGGAAGGCGCCCGCATAGGAACCGGGCCTGCCACGCCGTAGGCGATCCGTGCATCCTCGATGGTCTTCTTGTCTTCCGACAATTTTACGTTCACTGAGCAGCCTGTAGTGGCAATATCCATGGCATTTCTCATAGCGTACTTGATGTAGTGGCCGTGATAGCCCTCATATGCCTCTTTCGGAATGATGATCGCCGTCTGCACCTCTCCCGGCCGCAGGTCCACCACTCCCGCCTTTATGTAAAAATCATGGATCGGGATTCTGCGCACCCCTTCCGGCCCGGTGATCTCTACCACCGCGTCCCAGGCATGGAGTGTGGAAGCCGAATCCGCCGACGTCACGCCGTTGCATGTATTTCCCCCAATGGTCCCGATGTTGCGGATCTGGGGGCCTCCTACCATATCCACCGCCTCGCCCAGCACGTTGATATGCTTCTGGATGATGGCATCCCTTGTAATGTGTGAAAAGCTGGTGAGGGAGCCGATGCGGATCGCACCGTCCTCTTCATAGCTGACGCCGCGCATCTCATCCAGTCCGTAGATGCTGACCAGCTCCTTGCCTGCCCGCTTTCCTTCCCGCATCTGCACCAGAACATCACTTCCGCCCGCAATGATCTGCGCCTCCGGATGTTCCATGAGAAGACGGACTGCATGCTCCACACTTTCCGCCTCGTAAAGTGCCTTTATATCATACATAATGTTTGCCTCCCTTCATATAGAACTAGAAAATTCCTTCCTCCGTAAATCTGCGGAACAGGTTGTGCGGATTCACAGGCGCCTCGTTGACTCCTACTCCGGTGGCCTGATACACCGCATTCCGGATTGCAGGCGCTACAGAGCAGGTAGGCGGCTCTCCAAGCGCTTTCGTACCGAATGCGCTGGTGGGCTCCGGATTCTCTACAAACAACGCCTTTAACCTGGGATGATCCATAAAGGTAGAAAGCTTGTAGTCCAGCAGATTGTTGTTCAGCGCCCGCCCTGTCTTCGGGTCAAACATGAGCCGTTCCGACATGCCGAACCCGATTCCCATGCTCATTCCGCCGTGCACCTGGGCCTCTGCCAGCGCCGGATTGATCAGTTTTCCTGCATCATGCACATTGACAATGTCCAGGAGTTTTACCCTGCACATGGGAATATCCACTTCCACTTCCGCCATCGTACATCCGAAGGAATACGCGTTGGACTTGATCTGGGATGTGCTCTCCGCCGACAGGTGCTGGCTGTTTGTCAGGCTGTACAGCGCCTCGGTGGCCAGTTCCCCTAATGTCATCAGTTCCCGTCCGTCTGTGGTGCGGACAATATTTCCGTCTGTAATGTCCAGATTGTAAGGAGGCATCCGGGTCAGTTCGTGGGCGTATTTCAAAATCCGCTCCCGCAGCAGCATTGCGGTCTGGCGGATCGCAAAGCCTGCCGTATAGGTCTGCCTGGACGCATAAGCTCCTGTTCCGAAAGGTGTTACGTCCGTATCCTGACAGGATACTACATGGACGCTCTCCAGCGGCACGCCCAGCACATCCGCCGTCATCTGGCTGTATGCCGTGTCCGCCCCCTGGCCGATCTCCGTCTCTCCAAGCTGCACCTGCAGGGAGCCGTCCTGGTTGAGCACCATCCGGCAGGACGAGGTTTCCAGGGAAATGGGCCACACCGCTGTATTGTACCAGAATACGGACATGCCGATTCCCCGCCGGATATCTCCCGTCTGGTTCTGGTACTCCTTGAACTTCCGCTCATAATCAATGGCCTCCATAGCTTTGTCAAGGCACTGGTTAAAGGTATCCGAGTACAGTTCATTTTTGGAAAACGGATCTGTATATCCCACCGGCATCAGATTCTTCCGCCGAAATTCCAGGGAATCCATACCCATCTTCGCCGCCACGTCCTCGGTGTGGCATTCCACCGCCCACATGGCCTGAGGAATCCCGTAACCGCGCATGGCGCCTGCCACCGATTTATTCGTAAACACCGTATAGGCGTCAACCTCTACATGATCGCAGGGGTAAAGCTGCGGAAAAGCGCCTGCCCCTTTCGCCACGATGCTGTGCCCGTGGGAAGCGTATGCACCCTGGTCGGAAAATGCCTCCAGCTTCCGGGCCGCATAGGTGCCATCCGGGCGTACCCAGGAAATGATATGATTGCGGATGGAATGGCGCACCCGGTTGGATACAAAGGTGTCCTCGCGCGGAATATCCAGCTTCACCAGATGCCCTCCGAGCTGCATGCACAGCCACGCGCAGAGCGGTTCGTACAGGATATCCTGCTTGTTGCCGAACCCGCCGCCGATATACGGCTTGATGATCCGAACCCGGCCCCAGCCGATTCCCAGCGCCTGGCCCACCACTCGCCGTACAATATGGGGAATCTGCGTGGATGCCACCACCGTGATCCGATCCCCCTCCATCTCCGCATAGCAGATAAAATTCTCGATGTGGCAGTGCTGCACCGTGGGCGTCTCGTACCAGCCCTCTACTTTGGTCAGTCCCGGCTCCTTAATCGCTTCCTCATAGTTTCCTTTGCGGATGGTCGTATGCTTTAAAATATTGTTGGGGTACTTTTCGTGAAGCTGCGGAGCTCCGTCCTTCATGGCTTCCTGGACATCCAGCACGAACGGGTATTCCTCATACTCTACCTTGATCGCACGGACCGCCTGTGCCGCCGCTACTTCATCCTCTGCCACCACCGCAGCAATGTCGTCCCCATAGAAACGGACTTCCTCCGTCAGGACCAAGCGGTCCGCCACATCCTGATGTCCCGGATCTGTGGACCAGGGATGCCCTGCCGTTGGGAAATAGTGCTTCTCCTTCAAATCAAAGCAGGTGAACACCTTCACCACTCCCGGTATCTTTTCCGCTTCACTGGTATCAATGGACACCACCCTTCCATGAGCGATGGTGGAATGCAGCACCTGCGCAATATATGCGCTCTTGTCGCAGAGGTCATCTGTGTACTTCGTACGTCCGATCACCTTGTCATAAGCATCCACCCGGGTTACTTTTTTTCCTACATACATCGTTCTCCCTCCTTTTTGCAACGCCCCCTCACTTTCGTTCGGCGGCAATTCGTTGGAACGCATTTTCAGATATGCCTTCCTCCTGCTCAAATCTCACCATAAATATATTGTCCGATATGCCGTTTCATCTGCTGGTAGCCCTCCTCCGATATGACGATCTTTCCTTTCCGTATATCGATTAAGCCGGTCTCACTGAGCTTTTTGATATTGCGGTTCAGAGTCTTTACGGAAAAACCGATCTCCTCTGAGAGCTGATCCCTGCTTTCCTTGAGCTCCAGTTCCTTTTTCAGCGGCTGTTTCTGCTCGTACTTCCGGATCAAATGCATCATCAGACGTTCCCTGCCTTCGATAAACAGATACTTCCGGGCGTCGGCCGTCTGGGAAATGAGCCTGCGCATGTTCTCCCTGGTTCGAAGATACAGCGCCTCCACGTCGCTGCGCAGCCATTCCATGTAGGGCGCCACCGGGATGACAAGCACCCGGCACCTGGTAGCCGTAATCACTCCGATCCGGTAATTAGTCAGATCCGAAAAATACTCAATCTCACCAAAGAAGTCTCCGGGGCCGTAATCTTTAAAATAATAGGGCCTTTCATTCATGGGCCATTCGATTCCGGTGACCTTTCCGGACAGGATGATATAAATATTGCTGCACTTTTCCCCGGCCTTGATCAGCGTCTCATTCTCATCCACCTCCATTACCCGCATATAGTACTTTACTTCCTCCGTACAATTCTGAAACAGCATCTCCATGTACGTCTGTTTTTTCAGCGGCAGTTCTTTAAATACATCCATGGCCTCACCTCTTGGTTCTATTATACTGAATAAATCAAAGAAATAAAAAGGACGAATGACCTGATTTTCCCATATTCTCAAAATACGGCAATTCAGACAAATCTGCACTTATTTTCCCTCTGCTTTTTACTGTTTTTTGTGCAATATCACAACAAAGGGCGGTCATCCAAACAGACGACCGCCCTCATATCACCGCATCCTGCAGTTTTTTCCCTTCACAGACACGCGGCATCCCTGTATTCGATCCCGACCAGCAAAAGCCCCTGGGGCGGCGCGGTCACTCCCGCCGCCTGACGGCTCTTTGCTTCTAAAATCTCCTTCACCTGCTCCGGCGTATAGTACCCCCGTCCTACCCGCAGCAGTGTCCCCGCAATAATGCGAACCATATTATAGAGAAATCCGTTTCCCCGAATCCGGATCGTAATCTCCCTGCCCTTTTCCCAGTCTCCTCCTCCCGGAAGTCCCTGCACCAGGATCTCCAGGTCATAGATTGTCCGCACCGTATCCTCCACGCTGGTTTTGATATTACAGAAACTGGCAAAATCGTGTGTTCCCTTGAGAAATTCTGCTCCCCGGCGCATATCCTCCACCTGCAGCGGATAGGAGACAAAGGCCGTGTTCCGCCGTCTTGTGGGATCCGGCACACCGGCATTGAAAATATGGTATTCGTAGGTTTTGACACTGCTGCAATATCTGGGATGCCAGTCTGCAGGCACCTCCTCCGACCTGACGATCACGATATCCTCCGGCAGATACTGATTCAATGCATAGGAAATGCGTTTTGGCGGGATACGCGTATTTGTATCAAATACGGCCACATTTCCCAGGGCATGCACTCCCGAATCTGTACGGCTGGCGCCGATGATCCGGATCTGCTCTCCTAAGAGCCTGGACAACCCGCGGTTTATGACTTCCTCCACGGTAATCCCGTTGGGCTGGACCTGCCAGCCGCAGTATCCGGTGCCGTCATAGGCGACAATGAGCCTGATACGCTTCATAGAAACCTCCATTCCTAAAAAAGGTGTGCGTCTCAACGCACACTCGCGCCGGAGCGCGGCTGCTCCGGAAACAGTCAGAATATCCACAGATGAAATGGTACGAACCTTCCCAGTACGAACACGGCGGCCAGATATACAATGGTGGCTGTATATGCCGTATAGTCCCTTCCCCTGTAGATCAGGGGCTTCATTTTCGTCCGGTTCTCACCCCCGTTATAGCAGCGGGATTCCATGGCCATGGCAAGATCATTGGCGCGCCGGAAGGCGGATACAAACAGGGGGATCAGGATCGGAACCATCGCTTTCGTCCTCTGAATGAGATTGCCGCTTTCCAGATCGGCCCCCCGGGCAATCTGCGCCTTCATGATCTTATCCGTCTCCTCCAGCAAAAGCGGAATAAAACGCAGGGCAATGGACATCATCATCGCCACCTCATGCACCGGTACCCTGAATCTGTTCAACGGCCGCAGAAGGCTTTCGATCCCGTCTGTCAGGCCGTTGGGCGTTGTCGTAAATGTCATGATCGACGAACCCATGATCAGATAGATCAGGCGCACCGCCATAAACACAGCGGTCCGCAGGCCGTTCTCTGTAATATGAAAGATCCAGAAATGAACCAGATCCCTGCCGCCTCTCGTGAGAAACAACTGCATACACACGGTAAACAGCAGCAATACTACAATGGCCTTAAGCCCTTTCACGATAAACTTAAGCGGCACTCTGCTGGCTTTGATGACCACCGCCAGATACAAGGTCGCAATGCCGTATCCCAGTACGCTGTTCTGCACAAACAGGGAAATCAAAAACAGCAGCGTGCAGACGATTTTTACCCGGGGGTCCAGCCGATGTATACAGCTTTTTGCAGGATAATACTGCCCGATTGTTATATCTCTGATCATGGAAACTCCTTTTTTCCTTTATTTTCAGAGGGACCCGAACCCGACCGCTCTCACGATCTCATCCGCCGCCTCCTCCACGGTGGTGACGTCTGTGCGCACGCCAAACCCTCTCTCTTTCAAATCATGCATCATATAGGTGACCTGGGGGGCCGCCAGCCCGACCTGTTCCAGTTCCCTGTAATGGGAAAACACATTCCTGGGAGTATCATCCAGCATCTTTTCCCCTCGATTCATCACGATGATCCGTTCCACATATCTGGCAATATCTTCCATACTGTGGGAAACAAGGACCACGGTCATACCGGTCTGCGCATGAAGGTGCGCCACCTGTTCCAGTATATCGTCCCGTCCCTTCGGGTCCAGCCCCGCCGTAGGTTCATCCAGCACGAGGACCCGGGGCCGCATTGCCAGCACTCCGGCGATGGCCGCACGGCGTTTCTGTCCGCCAGACAGTTCAAAGGGCGACTGCCGATAATATTTTTCGGGAAATCCTACCAACTCAAGCGCTTCCCTGGCGCGCGCCTCACATTCCTCCGCGGAAAGCCCCTGGTTTTTGGGCCCAAAGCAGACATCTGTAAAAACATCCACTTCAAACAGTTGATGCTCCGGATACTGGAAAACCAGTCCTACCTGGCTGCGCAGTTCCCTGAGGGGATATCCGTTGTCATAAATATTTTTTCCGTCATAATACAGCGCCCCCGACGATGCCCAAAGCAGACCGTTCAAATGCTGGATCAGCGTGGACTTCCCGGAACCGGTATGGCCGATGATCCCCGCAAACTGTCCCTGGGGGATCTCCAGCGACACGTCCTTTAACGCCTGCTTTTCATATGCAGTGCCCTGGCTGTATACATAGTTCAAATGCTCCAATCGAATCGACATCCTACTTCCCTGTCCTTCCGGCTATTTTTGCGACTGCTTCCACCAGTTCTTCCTTCCGCAGGATTCCTCTCGGAACCGGAAGCCCCCGCTTCCGAAGCTCCTCCGCCAGCATCGTAGCCTGGGGGACATCCAGACGGTATTTTTTCAATTCTTCCACCCGGCTGAAGATCTCCCTGGGAGTTCCCTTCATGACGATGTGCCCGCTGTCCATCACATAGACCTGGTCCGCGTCAATCACTTCCTCCATATAATGCGTGATCAGGATCACGGTCACATGCCTCCGTTTTCTGAGTTCCTGCACGGTCCTTATGACTTCCTTCCGCCCGTTTGGATCCAGCATTGCGGTAGGCTCGTCCAGAACAATACATTGGGGTTCCATGGCGATTACTCCCGCAATGGCCACCCGCTGTTTCTGTCCGCCGGACAGCTTGTTGGGAGAATGGGTACGGTATTCCAGCATTCCCACCGCGCTCAGGCTGTCCTCCACGCGTTTCCAGATCTCATCCGTAGGCACGCCCAGATTCTCAGGGCCGAACCCCACATCCTCCTCCACCACCGTGCCGATGATCTGGTTATCCGGATTCTGAAATACCATTCCTGCCGACTGGCGGACCGGCATCAGCTCCCGCGGGTCCTTCGTGTCCCTTCCGTTGACCCACATGGTTCCGCCGGTGGGAACCAGAATCGCGTTCATATGCTTCGCAAGGGTGGATTTTCCCGAACCGTTATGCCCCAGGATCGCCGCAAACTGCCCCGGGCCGATATCCAGATCTATCCCGTCTACCGCGCGGTTCATACCGATGACATTGCCTTCATCATCGCGCTTTTCATATTCATAGATCAGCTCCCGTGCCTGTACCATCTCCATAAACTGCAGTTCTCCCTTTCCTATTGCTGAATATCGACAGAGACGGCGATATTACATCGCCGTCCGTATCCGTGCGCAGATGCGCCCTCTATTCTATATATTTTTCCAACTGTATAAGAAGCTTGTCCAGATCAATCGGCTTTGCAATGTGCGCGTTCATGCCGCTGTCCAGACAGTGCTGTACATCATCTGAAAATGCATCTGCCGTCATGGCAATGATGGGCAGGTTTACATCCGGACGGTCCAGAGCCCGGATGGCCGTCGCTGCCTCGTATCCGTTCATCACCGGCATACGGATATCCATGAGGATCACGTCATACTCACCGACCTCTGACTGCTTAAACATATCCACGCAGATCTGGCCGTTTTCCGCCCGGTTGACTTTGAATCCAACCTCCAGCAGAAGATCCTCCGCAATCTCCCAGTTCAGGTCATTGTCCTCTGCAAGAAGAATATTCTTCCCTGTAAAATCATGGGTATCGTTTATCTGCTCCTCCTGAACGAAAGTCCCTCCCGCGAATTTGCTCAGCCCAAGGTAAAGATTGGACTTGAACAGGGGCTTGGAGATAAATCCGTGGGCTCCTGCCGCAAGCGCCTCTTCCTCAATGTCGCTCCAGTCATACGCCGAAACGATCAGGATCGGAATCTCGTCACCCACCATCTTTCTGATCGCGCGGGTCATCTGCAGGCCGTCCAGCCCGGGCATCTTCCAATCCAGAAGAATCACCTGGTAATCGTCATGTCTGGCATGGCGTTCTTCCACCATCTTAAGCGCCGTCTTACCGTCTATCGACCATTCTGCCCGAACCCCGATCTCACCCAGTGCGTGAACCGCGCTCTGGCAGAGATCTTCATTGTTGTCCACAACCAGCATATTCCAGCTTGGGAGAAGCATGTCCTCCAAACGCGTTTCTGCCTTTTCCAGATCCAGCGTCACGTGAAATTCCGTGCCTTTGTTCTGCTCGCTTTGCACCTCAATGCTGCCTTTCATGGCCTCTACAATGCACTTCGTGATGGCCATTCCAAGTCCCGTTCCTTCAATCTTGCGAACCTGCGCCTCATCTCTTGTAAAGCTGTCAAAGACCTTCTCCACAAATTCCGGCGACATTCCGATCCCGGTATCCTTTACCCGGAAATGGCACCGTATATACTGATCTCCCTTCGGAGAGTCCTCCTGGGAGAGATAGATGTTGACCCTGCCGTTCTCAGGCGTAAACTTGATCGCGTTTGACAGAAGGTTGAGCAGCACCTGGTTCAGGCGCACGCCGTCGCAGAATACTTCCTCAATCTGTATGTTCTGCACAAAAATATCAAAATGCAGCCTTTTGCTGTGGATCTGCGGCTGTACGATATTCACAATGCTGTCCATCGCATCACTCAGGGAAAGCGCATCCATATTCAGCGTAAGCTTGCCGTCTTCAATTTTTGACATGTCCAGTACGTCGTTGATCAGTCCCAGCAGATGCTTGCTGGACAGCGTCACCTTCTTTAAGCAGTCCTGCACCCGCATGGGGTCATGGATATTCGCCATGGCAATCGCCGTCATGCCCACGATGCCGTTCATAGGAGTCCGGATATCGTGGCTCATATTAGACAAAAATTCACTTTTCGCCTGGTTTGCATGAATGGCTTCCTTCCTTGCCCGATCCAGTTCTTCCATCTGCTGGTGGATCACCCTGAGATACACCGCAAACACGATCAGCACTACAAATATCAGCACGCCGCAGGCGCCTAATACCAGGCCGACCCGCTGTTCGCCCAGGCTGCTGATGATCTTGTCCAGCGCGTCATAGGGCATGACGCTTACCAGATGCCACGCAGATCCCGGAAGCGGCGTACAGTACAGATGCCGGTGGCTCTCCGCCACAAGAACCAGTTCGGAATACTCTGTATCCTTCTCGATGGCTTCCCGAAGCTCCTGTACATACACCTCCGGCGTCTTTCCATTATATTCCCTGATATTGTCCTCAAGGTACTGATAATAGTTGGCCCAGCCGTCATAACCGTTTCGTACGACAAAATTTCCATCGGCCTGAATGATATGCGTATACACCAGCGCATTCTCTTCCTGCGTGACAAGCGCCTGTTCCAGGTCTTCCATATCAAATCCCACAACCAGAAGCTCGCTTGTCCTGCCGCCGCTCATCGGATACTCTGCCTCGCTTCCCAGCAGGAGCATTTTTTTTCCGTCCGCGAGCAGACAGGAGGTCACCTGTATCTCTCCGTTCAGAAGACGCTGAAATTCATCTGCACTGTCCGGTTCCAGCGGTTCTCCGTAGATGGTCTCATTGTCTCCCGCTCTTGTATAAAAGCCCATATACAGAGCGTTGCGGACGCTTGCATTGAGACGCATCTCTTCCAGCATCTGTTCATCATAGACGACACTGTCCGGTGAAGTACGCTTGAGGATTCCTTCGACCTGAGATCTCCGCAGGTCAATGATCGAGGAATACTTCTGTTCTAACTGCCTGTTCATTTCCGACATATAGATCATACCGATCTCGGTGACAGTCTCTTCGTTTTTTTCACCCAGGAACTGGTACATCCATGCAAAAATCACAATACAGATCACTATCAGGCACAAAAAACTAATCCATAGTTTCTTTTTAGTTTTCTGATACATAAATGTGTCCTCTTTATTCTGCCTTTAATTTCTCAACCGCTGCGTAAGTCTTTTCATATTCTGCTTTCAGTTCATCCAGCATAGAAGGAACATAATCCTCCGGATGGCTGCGAAGCATTTCTGTAAGCGTTTCGCTTGCCATATAGAGTCCGGTAAAGCCCAGGTTCTGGCTGACACCCTTCAATGTATGGGCCGCCCGGAATGCCTCGCTGTAGTCAGCGGCCTCCAGTGTCTTGCACAGACTGTCAAAGCTTCCGTCGGCCAGAAACTTGACCGCAAATTTCTTGATCCTTTCGTCTCCCCGGAAACGCCCGAATACGCCCTCATAATCTCCATTGATCTGTTCATAGCATTCTTTTACTGTCATCTTTCTATACTCCTTCCAAAAAAATGTCTTTATTCGTCACGGTCATCCAGTACCTTGCCGTACGCGCCGAGATACTGCGGTTTTTCCTCATCAGACCACACCGCCCGGCAGACAAACTCGCAGGCACGGTCTTTTCCCCCGATCCGGGTGGTACATCTGTAGCGTACATCCGGTTCCTCCGGTGATGTCCCCCGGAGAAGTGCCTGAAGGTTCTGCATGTCCTGTCTGCTCATGGCTGCCCAGGTCTTTTCATTCTTAAGAGGTTCTATCGTCACCTCCGTAAGCCCCAGGGTCTTCGCGCTCCAGTCCGTCAGGGTCAGCACAGACGGAGATACCGTATATTCAAATTGAATCTCCCTTGAGATCGAAGCATAGAACTGGTTCTTGGCTCTCTCATCTTCCAGATAATGCAGCGCGCTGTTGGTATCATCCAATTCCTCATGATGCAGAATCTCATCCACGATGCTGCGCATCTCTTTTTCATTTTTATTATTCAGGGAGGCGGATTTCATTTCTTCCAGAAGGCTGTCCGCCACATCCAGCAGACACTCTACCAGAATCGGGTTGAATGTACCGCACTCTCCGTCCTGGATCATCTGCAGGGCCGTCTCGTGTGAAAACGCTTTTTTGTATACCCGTTCACTGGTCAATGCGTCATACACGTCCGCCATGGACACAACCTGGGCGCTGATCGGGATCTCCTCCCCTTTCAGGCCGTCCGGATACCCCCTGCCGTCATACCGTTCATGATGCCACCGGCAGATCTGGTACGCGACCTTGACCAGCAATTCATCCTGATGGAACGGAAGATCCTTGAGCATGGAAGCTCCTACCGCGGAGTGAGTCTTCATCACTTCATATTCTTCAGCCGTAAACCGTCCCGGCTTGTTCAGGACTTCGGACGGAATCGCGATCTTGCCGATATCGTGCAGCGCGGAAGCCATCGTAATCATATTGATGTCCTCATGGGAGAGCTTATATTGATCCGTCTTCCCGAGAAGGCTCTTGAGGATAAGCTCCGTGATCGTCTGGATATGCAGTACGTGAAGACCGCTCTCTCCGTTACGGAACTCTACGATATGGCTCAGTATCGTCACCATGAGGCTGGCGTTCTTCTCTTTCTCATACATCTGTTTGGTCACCATCTGAATGAGCTTCCTCTGCTTCGCATAGAGCATAATCGTGTTGATTACCCTTCGCTGTACGACAAGGGAATCAAAGGGGCGGCTGATATAGTCCGTCACTCCCAGTTCATAAGCTCTCTGTACATAGGAAGGCGTACTTTCTGCCGAAATCATGATCACCGGTACATCCTCGATCCATTTCTTCTGATTCATGACTGCCAGGACTTCAAACCCGTCCATCTCAGGCATCACAATGTCCAGAAGAACCAGAGAGATCTGGGAACCCATCTGCTGCATGATCGCAATTCCCCTTGCCCCGTCTGCCGCTTCCAAAATCTCATACTGATCCTCCAGCATGTCTGCCAGGATCATGCGGTTCATCTCGGAATCATCGACGATCAAAATCCTTTCTTTGTTTTTCATTTTCTCATTCATAAATCAATCACCCTCCATACCCATGGTTTCTGCTATATCAGGTCTGCATATATAATCATTGTCCGTATTAAAAGCCAACGGGACATTTCCATCTATAAAAACCCGTTTATATTATACCATACCAAAGAAAAATGTCCAGAAAAATTAATGGAAACATGGAAATCATGGAAATTTGAGTATAATGCGGAGTTTTTCCTGTTCCAGTTCCGCTTTTACGCCCCCGCCCATCTTTTCCATCAGTTCTTTTACAATAAACAGCCCAAGCCCGGAGGACCCCTTCCTCCGGGCTGAATCTGCTTTATAAAACTGTTCAAAAATCTGTTCGGTGTCCGGCCTGCTCGTTTCCGATACGGCATTTTCAAACGTCAGGCGTTTTTCCTGCTGGGTGATCACGAGATTTCCGGTTCCGTGGAGCAGGGCATTTCGAATCAGGTTATGGAAGATACGTCTCAGATATTCTTCATCGGCATCCACCCGGAATCCCTCTGAGTCAAACCGAACCTCCGGAGAAATTCCTTTTTCCTCAAACTGCAGGTACATCCCCACCAGGCAGTCGCCGAGCAGCGGAAGGACCTGCAGCCTCCGCATGTCCGGTTCAAAATCCGCATCGGACAGCTTTGTAAAGAGGAACAGTTCCTCCAGCATATCCCCCAGCTCTTTGAGCCTGCCCTCCGCCGCCTGGAGATAATACGCCTGCCGCCCTCTCTCCCTGCACTCTCCTGCAAGCTGCACGTACCCGGATGCCCCTGCAAGGGGAGTCCGAATGTCGTGGGCCAGGGCGGTAATATTCTGCTTTAACTGCTTTTGCGCCTTTTCATACCGGATCTGCCCCTGCATATTTTGCCTGCCCAGTTCGTTTAATTTTCTGCAGAGCGCCAGCATCTCTCTCTGACGGCTGTATACTCCCAGCTCCATCCTGCTTCCCCGCTCTATTTCCTCCAGTTGTCTGCGGATGGAACGTACTTCCAGGATGCTGCGGGTATACTGCACCAGAAGCCATCCGCACAAAATACTTAACACTGCCAGCCCAGCGGTCATCACTGTACTCCCCCTCTCTTCATAATATAGCCGGCCGGTCAGATGTCCTGTTTCTTCATGATCCATCCTGCCAGCGCCGAATACAGCACCAGAAATCCCGCCCCCACGGCGAATACTTTGAGGTCCTGCAGACCCGTATATCTGGACGGTCCATTGGAGAGCGTCATATAGATGCTGTAATTCAGCCAGTCCCCCGCATGGAACATGGACAAGATCCCCTGCACCATCGACACAACCGAGCCCCCGCCCAGCAGAACGGCCGCAAATGTCCCTGCCGCCGTGCTCCGGGTACAGACACAGATCAGGAGCATCAGGCCCCCAAACGCGGTGGTCAGAATCCAGGCCCAGGCCATGTAAAACAGCACATCCCCCAGTCCAGCCTGTGGAACCATATTTCCAAACAGGGCATTGAGCAGTACTACAAACAGGAAGTTTGAAATCAGATACAGGATATTCAGCAATGCAGCCGCCAGCAGCTTGCTGCCCACGTACACCCAGCGGTTCTGATAAAGCGCCATGATATTTTTCAAAAAGCCGCTCCGATAGTCCATGCACACAAACAGTATGACCCAGATGCCGAATGTGATGCAATAGGCTCCGCCGTCCAGGTTAATATTCCGAAACATCGTCAGCGTATCCATACCTTCCAGCATGCTCAGAGACTCCTGTGTCTCTTCCGCCGTCATCATCCCGATACGAATTGCCGTCTCCTGCCCCTGGGGCGTCGCCAGCAGCCACAAAAGAATATAAGATGCCAGAGTTGTCAGGAACAAAATCCCCAGGCAGACATATGCCGACCTGCTCCGCCTCATTCTGTAAAGATCCATGCGCAGTAAATTAAACATCTGCCTTCCCCCCTTCCATACGGCTCAGAAAATAGTCCTCCAGATCCATACGGTGAAAGCCCGAAGCATACACCTGGATCTGTTTTTCAACCAGAAGCTGAATCAGCCCCGCCCCTTCTTCCAGTCCGTAGACACGCACCATACGGCTGTCAGACACTTCTGTCCGAACCTTTGGAAATGCCTCCTGGATCAATACAAGCGCCCGGCTGACATCATCTACCTGGATCTGGAAATAGTCCAGACACTTTTCTTCCAAAGCCTGTCTGGCGATCTGTTCGATCATTTCCCCGTCCTTAATAATACCGTAGGTTGTAGAAATCTTGCTCAATTCTCCCAGGATATGGGAACTGATCAAAATCGTCTTTCCCGTCTCATGGAGCCTGAGAACCAACCGGCGCAGCTCCCGGATTCCCTCCGGGTCCAGGCCGTTGATAGGTTCATCCAGAATCAGAAGATCCGGATTGCCCAGCAAGGCCAGCGCCACCCCGAGCCTCTGCTTCATTCCCATGGAGAAACACTTTACCTTCTTTGTTCCGACATCGGAAAGCCCTGACAAAGTCAGCGCTTCATCCACGCTCCTCTCATCCGCAAGGCCCATGCATCTTGCCTTCAGCACCGCATTCTGCCTTGCCGTCATATGGGGGTACAGCCCCGGCGTCTCGATCAGCACGCCCATCCTCCTGCGGATCACCGGATCGCTGACCGGCTTTCCGAAAAGACGTATCTCGCCTGACGTAGGGCCTGCAAGCCCGCACAGCATCTTCATGGTGGTAGACTTTCCGGCTCCGTTTTTTCCGATAAAGCCGTAGATCTCGCCCTCCCGAACGGACATATTGAGCTGCTTCACAGCCGCCTTGTCCTTATACATCTTTGTCAGGCATACCGTTTCCACGGCCAGGCCCTTCTCTTTTTCCGTCATTTTTTTATACAATGCTTTGCACCTTCCTTTCCCTTACCTTACAAGAACCAGTATAATTCCCTATGTTTTAAAAAGTGCTCAGAAAGGTTTAAGAAAGTTTAAAGCCCATTCCCCATACGGTCTGTATATAAGAGTCGGTCCCGCTTTTTTTCAGCTTGGAACGGATATTGCTGATATGTACGTTGATTGTCTTGTCCTCCACAAAGTATTCTTCTCCCCATGCATACTCATAGATCATCTGCTTGCTGAAAACCCGTCTGGGATTGCGGATCAGCAGTTCCATGATCAGAAATTCATGCCTGGTCAGATCCACCCTTTCGCCTTCCGCGGTCATTTCCTGGGTGTCCGGGTTCAGCGTCCATCCGCGGTAGGTATACACATGCTGTTCATATCCGGGGTCCGCCCCACTTCCCCCCGCCGCTCCGGTTCCTGCCTCCCCGTCCTTCTTTGCCCTGTCCCGATGCCGCAGCCGGATCTGTATCCGCACCAGCAGTTCCGGAAGGTCAAAGGGCTTGCAGATGTAGTCCTCGGCTCCGGCGGACAGCACGTCTACCTTGCTGTCCAGTCCGCTTTTCGCAGACAATACGATAACCGGCGCGGTTTCTGAAAACAGGGAGACCAGCTCCTCCCCCGGTATTCCCGGAAGCATCAGATCCAAAAGCACCAGGTCGAATCTTTCCATAGAAAAAAGTAATTTTCCTTCGCTGCCGGAAAATGCCTGGGTGCAGGAATATCCGTGCCCCTCCAGGTATTCCCGGATGATCTGGTTGTTTTGCGCGTCATCCTCCACAATCAAAATCCTCTCCATGCGGTTTCTCCCTTCTCCAATCTTCCAGCCTTCAGTCCGCCGGCAGGCAAGCATTATATATGAAAAAACATTAGTTTTCATTATAGCAGAAATTTTTTGAAAAATATATATACAAAATGCTTGCAAAAAAAATGATTCTGTGCTAGTATAAATATCGGTCACCATGAAGGCGGTGGTTGTTTATGATAGAGGCTCCGTGGTCAAGCGGTTAAGACATCGCCCTTTCACGGCGGTAACACGGGTTCGATTCCCGTCGGAGTCATTTTATGTTTGTAAAAAGCATATAGTATTTAGTAAGGCGCAGTAGCCAAGTGGTAAGGCGTGGGTCTGCAACACCCTGATTCACCGGTTCAAATCCGGTCTGCGCCTCTTAAAAAACCCCGGAATATTACATTCCGGGGTTTTTTATTGCCTACTTTGTTTTACATAAGTTTTCAAGGCTTCAGGGCAAAAAAAACCACCGTCCCCACAGCCTCTATTGTCTGCAAAAACAGTGATTTCTAGTGCGCGATCAGGGGCTCGAACCCTGGACACCCTGATTAAGAGACATTCAGGGATACATTTTGGCGGCAAAAATTATTCATATATTCTCACCAAGTCAATCTCCAGATTTTTCTAATTTTCATCCCAAAAAACGGCGACCAAATCGGCGACCAAGAGTTTAAGGTAATCATTAAGCATACGATATAAGCCTTGATTTTAAACAATCTTAAACTACAGCACCCCCAACTGCCCACCAAAAATTCCCGAAATCCCGAAATCCCGTTACAAGAAATGCAGTTTTACAAACAACCAGGGCAGTTTTTCTGAAATATGATTCAAAAAAGCTGCATTTCTTCAACGGGAAAACGGGATTTCGGGATTTTTTGATTCCCAGCCTGGGGGCAGAATCACATTTGCCGCCGATTCTGCTTATCCCCCAGTATAGGAATCAGGTTGTCAAGTTATTGATTTACTGCCGGAAACAGTACATCAGACAGCTTATCTGCAACAAGATTTTGATCGTCTTGTGCGACATGTGAATATACGGAAAGAGTTATCTTCGGGTCTTTGTGTCCAGCCCTCTTCTGAACTATGTGCAATGGAATCCCCTGTGTAAGCAAAAGTGAAATTGCACTGTGTCTTGTTCCATGTAACTTGATGTGGCGCAATCCATATTTCTTTAATGTACGCATCCATTTATATGTAAAGCTCTTCGGAAGAAAAGGTTTCCCATTCTCCTGGCAAATCACTCTGTTACTGTTTTCAAACTCTTTTCCATACTTCATTCGGTTTGTTTTATACAAAAGTCTCTGTTTCTTCAACAGCTTTATTGTATAATCGCTAACTACCAGCTTTCTGTATGAACCATCTGTCTTACAGTCTTTCAAAACCGGGCATTTACTATCTGCAGATTCTACAAAGCTATGTCGAATTGTCACAGTCTTATTTTCAAAATCAATATCCGAGAAGGAAAGTCCCAGAAGTTCTCCCCTTCGCATAATACAGTCGAAAAGTAAAGCCACCGGAAGCTCCATGTCTGTTCCCTTCACTGCCTTCTGCAGTTCCTTGATTTCTTCTACAGTATAGACATCTAAATCATGGTCGTCTAAATCTTTTCCGATTTTGATATGGTTGGTAGGATTTTTCTTGATATATTCCAACTCAACCGCTACATTTAATGCCGCCTTGAAAATCCTGTTAATGTGCTTCACTGTACTGGCTTTCAGCGGATTATCACTGGCATTCGATTTTTGCCGCCATTGATTGTATACCTGCTGAACATGTGATTTCTGCAATTTCTGTAGCTTTATTTTTCCAAACATAGGTTTTAGATATCTTTCAATTACAGATTCATAATCCCTAACCGTTGCTGGACTACTCTGTATTTTTACATAATCCCGCAGATATTCATCTAAAAATCCAGCAACCGTCTTTTCAGAAGGCATTAGCATTTCGCCTTGAAGATATTCTGCCTTCTTCATTATAAGCATTGCCTCCGCTTCTTCCCGATTCGTAGTATCTGCACGAAAGCTAACTCTTTTTCGCTTGCCAGTTAGTGGATCTCTGCCCAGTTCTATAGTAATATCGTAATGTGTTACATGATCTTTGTTCGGGCGTGGCCGAACAGAACCTGTTACTTTTTTTGAACTTGTCATTTTTATATACCTGCCTTTCTTTATTTGAATGCCGGAAGCATCTTTCAGCGTCTCCATAATGCCTGCTCTCAAAAATCCTATTGCATTTGTACACTTGATGTTTCCGGTCTTTCACCATGTAATATTTTTATAAATCAAAAACTCAATTACTGTCTCTGCCCCTATCTATAATCTCCATATATTCGTGAACCACATAAAATCTATAGCCCTTAACTTTTCCAGTATTACCTATAACTACATTGTCGCCTAAAAATCTATCCTTCTGGCAATGTAAAATGCCTTCCGCCTTCCATTTTTCCAAAACAATCTCTTTAGGGAAGTCCCCCTTAGACATCATTTCGCTGAAAATAATATCAGTCATAAAAATTTCCATTGATGCATTCTTGCCATTTGCTATATTTTTGGGACGCATACGTTTAATCATCCCTTTGCAGTCATTTGGTGCAATGCCCGCATCATCCGAATTATATATAATAAATTTAGAATAATTAATGCTGATGTACTGGCATGCATAAGCTAAAGCCCTCACCCCTATGTCTATATTTTCCGAAGTATAAACTTGTGAGTGTTCTTCAATAAATTCCTGAATCTTTTTTGTGTCTAACTGCAACTCCAATACTTCGGATGCAAGTTCGGCACCAAGAAGAATCAATGCCGCAGATTTAGAGAAACGCTCTGTTAACGGATTATATTTTCCTCTTTCTTTAGCATTTCTTATCAAAGCCTGCTGAATCGCTTCATGCTTTCTGCATAAAACATCTATAGTCTGTTTCTTTTCATATTCTAATAATTTATCGGCTATCCGCCATATCAAATGTCCATAATGATTTTCACAGACTTTTTTTATTCTATCTGCACTATCTGCGGATTTTGTCCATGCAACATTCCGCACCTCTATACACCGTACAAAAAGTCCTGTATTCGAATCACATAGACGAAGGATACTTTTTTCCGATGTCATAAAGATTGTGGTTGAGAATGTGATTGCCCCAGCCTTCTCCAATTCCTTCGTCAATCTTCCTTTCTCTTTTCCTTGTGCTAAAGAATATAAAAGTCCTGTTGGATTTTTCTGAATCAGGCTGCCTTCATCAATCAACATAGGATATGATGAATGTATCGAATGCATGATTGCGTTGGGAGTGTCTGCAAAAGTCGTTATCATACTGTCACCTTCAAAGGAACTTTTTGCACCTGTACTCACCGCAAAGCAACCTGCTGTAGTCTTTCCATTAGAGCTTTCTGATGCCATTGATATCAAAATATTACCAGTATGATACTCTTCCCGAAAATAATCCACCAACGGGGCAGTACATGCTACAGCTAAGATAAACTCCAAAGGCGTTTGACCGATTACTTCATTTTTAACCATTTCACGCCATTCGGAATAGTTTCCGCACGATTGTATTTTCAATTCACCGTTGTACTTACTATCAACGTTTATACCCGTTTCCCCCAAAAAAACTCTTTTATCTTCAAAAGTACTAAAGCCCAGTTTTTTATGAATCAATTCACGGGGTGCTTCTGGCTCTTGATTCATAATTGATGTAACCAAAGCCTGAAAAGTTTTCTTGGTAACTTGACACCCTATTTCCAAAAACTTTCCTATCGCAGTATCTGTCAAATCTTTTCTGTCAAAATAAGACTTGACTGTCATTCCATATGAATCCTTGAACGATAATAAAAATTTCCGTCCAAATGTACCTATGTCTATATACACTTTATCCAGATACACCGCTGAACCATATCGCCGGAAAACTAGATTACCTTTTCGATCTCCCTTCCATTCACCATACTGCCCATCACATATCTCAATGCTAGACACGATGACATATGTAGATTCCCTGTCATCCGCAGGCTCTGAAATCATTTGCTTTGCATCCTCTGTAGAATTTTCTTCGGAATTAATAATTCTTTTTGCTTCTTGTGGTTGCAGAGCAACCTTTTTTCGTGTTTTACCCACATAAAACACATCCTTTCTGATTATACTAATTCCATATGAGGAGGCAGAACCAGTGACCGGGTGCCTCTTTACACAACAAAAAAGGCACCACTAATAAATACACCAAACAGATATACTCAAAAGTATACTCTGTCTTGTGCATATATTAGTCATGCCTTACTACTCTTAATCTATCTACTAATTTTCAAGGTGTCACTACTTGTGACTTTTCATACATTCAGACATCCCCTATGCCTTCTTCATTTAGTTTCTCATTGTGTGTTTTGTGCTCTGTTACTTTGTCCATCACAAAACCGCTGCAAATAACAGGGAAAGACTCTACATACCTTTATGAAATTGTAGATAATATTATACTACTTTTCATTTTGTATGTCAAGCATTTTTTCATCAAATTTAAAATTAAAGTTGTTAAATCATATCATGCCCTTCTACTTATCATGAATAGATATAGGGGCGGAAAACTATCCGTTTTCCGCCCGGCTTTAACTTTATTTCCTTTGCCTTTTTAGCTGAACAATTATTTTTAAAGTACTGACTACTAAAGCAATTCCTTCTAATATCATCTTCGTACTATCTACCATCTCTTAGCCCTCCATTTCTTCCCACAGCAACGTGTTAACATAAATGACATTTATTACAACCACTCCAATCAATATCCCCAAGACATAATATTGTACCATTATATTATTTTCTCCTTCCTGTCTTTCAAATAAAAAAGACCTGCTATATACACGCAGGCCATATCATTTTTGAGTAATCTCATTTATTGATTGTATTTTCCCATCTTTCCACAGAATCGTATAACTATTGCATCCATTTACTATTACATCTACTGTCATGCGCCCCGTGAAACCCAGATGGCAAAAGTTCAAAATATCGATCTCCTGATCTCCATAATATTTTTCAATAGCTTTTTGGGCATCCTCCTCTGCACTCTTAAACTCTTCAGTTACATCCATTCCCTGATCATTTGCATAAATTGTTCTGTTATTAACTTTTATAGAAGAACTCCAGCCATCACCCCCCGCATCTATTGTATGATTCCAGAATATAAATATTAGGATTATGAATGTGATAATGAAATATATTCGCTTCTTAATATTTCTCCCACAATCACATACTATATCTTTACTTATTATAACCATACCCCCTTTCTATTTGTAACCTCCAACGAAACAGGCGGAAAAGCTGTATCTTCCGCCTGCGCAATCCATAAACTATTTTACATTTACTTGTTTCTATGTTCTTTTTTATTTTTATCAGAGTCCCTATCGCCTATCCTTATTTCTTTTCTTCCACCCTCGGAGGGAGTTGGCTTAATTTTTCTTTCAATTTCAGAACCTTTTTTTATGAAATCAAACATACTTTTTTCTCCTTCACATTTCAAAAATCATCATCATATTCGCTATCTTCATTATCATAGCCATCATCATCCGGATCTTCCAGAATGTCACAAATATTGCATCCTTTATAGTTACAATATTCAATTTCATTCATGCCTAATTCTTCCATTTCTTTCAATGCCCAATCTTCATATCCTGGCACACACATTTCGATACTCCTTCCTACTATTTTCTTTTCTTCCCGGCGTCGCTTCTTTTCTGTCTCCACTGACCATCATTATTTCTGCTACGTACTTGTCCTGCTGTTGGACCTGTTTTAACTATCGGTCCTTTGGTATCTTTAGGGCTTGGCATTTTATCCTCCTTTCAAGATGTAAAATATTTTCATTTTATTGGGCATAAATATAATCATAATAAATATATCCATATAATATACACCCATCTAGAAATATACCATATTGCAAGCCATCTTACAAGGATATTTATATTGAAATATAATGATGTCATAGGAGGAATAATCATGAGAGCCAAAAAATATAATCCTTTACGCAAACTTCCCGAAACAGCCGAAGAATATGGTGAAATCAAAATTCATCTATCTGAATTGATCGAAAAGAGAGAAGTTTCCCTCAACCAGCTTTCTTTCCGCACAGAAATGCAACGTTCTCAACTAAGGAGCTACCGTGATAACAAGATACAACGCCTGGATATTGATATATTGAAACGTCTCTGCTATGTATTGGACTGTGACTTAACCGACTTAATCGAATATATCCCTCCCAAAAAGCAAGACTGATTCACATAGTATTTGAGAGGAGCATCCAAAAAGCGCTTCTCTCATTTTTTATGTTTCCTCTTACCATACAGCACATCCATTGTTACAGAGTAAATAATATAAATATTGCTGGATTCGCTTTGAACTTTCCATGTGTCCATGTACCATTCCCTGCCTTCTGTGAGCCATGTACCATCTTCTTTTACTTCAACATCTTCTATATCATCTTCCAAAATCAAATGGTGTGGATAACAGTTCAGAATGTCTTTGATTTGAATCACATCATTCCCACTTTTAATAGGTTCCGGCAAAATGGCTATGAATCCTGTTCTTCCAAGTTTTCTGGATACAAGAACCCTTTCAGCCTTGTCAAAAATTCCTCTTGGCAGTCTATATTTCTTTTTAAGCAATGGCATCATATTTCTTAGTAAAACCATCTGGCTTTTTGTGTATATCTTGATATACATTTACCTTCCTCTCTCCCTTCCCTTTTTTGGCATTACCTCTTGCCATACAGCACACCCATTAGCCTCGTTATAATCTGAATAAGTAACGCCTACAGCAAACACTGCAGCCTTCTCATTTTGCGCTATGTTAACATCTCCGATCGCTGATGCAAATATTACAATGTCCTGATTTTCTTCTTCATTGATATACATAGCTATGGGAATATACATGATTCCTACATTTCCTTTCCCATCCGTTTTAATCTCATTGCTTGATAATGGATATATTTCCTGCGCTTTTTTCAGCGATATTTTGGTTTCGTTATTTCTTACGGATTCAAATATATAATCCAGCATATATATTCTAGCCGCATCTGATCCTATATCATTCACTACTAATTTATCAGATGCTATAACTCCGCCAACTATATCCGGCGTTATCATCTTACCTTTTTCAAGTCTTTCAAGAGTTTCTTTCAATAATCTTTCTTTCGGCTTATTTTCAAATAAAGATGATAGCTTATGTGCTATCAGTAATTCATCCGAACCATTTTTGATATCGCTTAAGATACCGTCTATTCTCTCGCCTAAGTTTTTAAATGTTTGCATGATCCTTTTCCTTTTTCTGAGTCTTTTCTTCCTTGGGAAACTCATATTTGCGCAATTTCCATTGGCCGCTGAAACGTTGCCCCGCAAATAATGGATGTATGTTCCTGAGTCCTGCATACTTTTTATCATTGTCTATTAATTCATATGTAATCTTTGTGAATGGCTTCAATAACTCATACACCTGTTGTTTCACTTCTTGGACCTTCTTATTGCCGATAAAGGTATTCCCCCAGCCAATTAAAACGGCATCAAATTTCTCCTTCAAGAGCCCCTTAAGATATTCGATATTCTCCGCATTATCTATGGTCTGGCCAGGTTTTAATTTTACACAGATTTCTGCAAACATGTTCCATACCACAATCTCAGAATATCCCATCACCCCCAGATTATTCAGTAAATAATTTGTAGTATTATCAAATACCTGTATATTATTGGATGCCGGATTGATGCCAACCACAAGAATCTTTTTCCCTTTCATCCCGTTATATGTAAGCCGTAGCTCAAATCTTCTTTTAGAATCTTCGTCGAATACGCCTGTTCTCTCCAAAAGGCTTGTTTCCTTTACTATATTTTCCATGCTTTATCCTCCTACAAAATAATATACAGCCGATTGAGTATATCAAAGTATAGTTCTTTGCCTGTAAAAGTTGATTCATCTAATGTTTCCGCAAAATCTACAGCGATCTCTTTATCAGTTACCCAACCGCTGATTTCTTCTTTTACCTGTTTTTTCCAGCCGTTTCTTTTTTGTTTATCCATTACACAGTACTTCAAATATGATTGAAGCAATTGATCCGATTGAGCAGACATCCGCTCGCCTATTTGACACAATTCTTCAAATGTCAAGAAGTCTCCTCTGATTTTCAGGTAAATATCTTTTTCATTATCTTTTCTCAAATATCCATCATCACTTCGGTAAAAGCCCAGAGCTGTTTTATGAAGATTCCCTGCTTCTCTGGCCTTGTGCAAATACTCTACATAGAGTTCCTGCCACTCCTTCGGATTGGAATATTGATATGAAGTCACTTCTTCGATCCATTGCTGTTCCGTGCCTTCGAAGAAAGGAGGAATCTTTTTAATATCTTCTAAGCACAAGCATTCATTGTTTTTCTCCCACAGATTTCCTCCTCTCAGTCTGTTTTCCAGATTCATTGTCTGCTTCTCAATTGTTACGATTTCGATCCCATAATCCGATGAACACAAATAAAGCCGGAACGTTACAATCTCTGAACGTTCCGGCTCTTTGTATCTATCTTCGTATTCGTATTCACTTTCATTAAGATGGTAGTAATCCATAATCTTTCTGTAATGTTCGGATATTTCCTTTGATGTACCATATAGGATTATAATGAAGCCTCCAAGATCATTTTCCAGGTTGCGTTCTGAACCATAGGCTTCGTCAAAACAACAAACCGACTGTAGTAGCCGTCTTTTTATCACCTCACTTTTTTCAAGTACTTCTGCCTGCAATGGCAATTTTTTCTTCCACTCTGCCAAGTGCTTACCATTATGAATTACTTTATACACGTTTTCTCCTTTCCCGCTCCCTGCTTTAAAAGCATCCCTGGTTACTTGTATTTGATGTATCTGCTTTCACCTCCTTTGACACATCGAAAATATAATATATATTTAAAAAGGAGAGTTTTTTCAACGGGAAAACGGGATTTCGGGATTTCGGAATTTTGTGAATAGCTTTTTGGACTGTTTATTTCTCTGGCGACCAGTTGGCGACCATTTTGGCGGCAATATTCAGAATTTTCAGAAAACTCTTTTTTGACTTAGACTTTTTATCTCTTTCCACCCCAAGCCAACACAAACCCAGTGTTTTCAAGGCTTTTGGGCAAAAAAAAACACCGTCCCCACAGCCTCTATTGTCTGCAAAAACAGTGATTTCTACTGCGCGATCAGGGGCTCGAACCCTGGACACCCTGATTAAGAGTCAGGTGCTCTACCAACTGAGCTAATCGCGCATATTCTATTTTGTTTTGCTATTTCCTCAACAGCACAAAAGTTATTATATCCGATGATGACAAAAAAATCAAGTACTTTTTTTATTTTTTTGAAATTTTTCTTAATTATTTGTAATAGTTCGTTGAAATCCCCTGTCGGGACATGCGTAAAAGGGCGGTTTACGGCGTTTTTTCCGGCTTGTTCGGTATTTCTATCGCAAAAAATCCCCCGCTGCGATACGGGGGATTTTTATATTTTTTAATATTCTTCTTTCAGGACTATAGGGCTGCTGTTCATGTGAGCCCTTCTGCATCCTGCCAAATGGCGTTTAGTGTTTCTTTCCGGTACGCCGCACAGCCTGTATGCCCTTGATGGTCAAGCCGCACAGAACTGCCAGTACCACGTAGATCAGAATCTGCATCGTATCTCCGGTCACAGGGCTCCTGCTCACGTTGGTATTCGTCTGGTTATTTGTGTTCCGGTCGTTCTGACCGTTCTGGCCTCCCTGGGTGCCCTGCTGTCCTGAATCTCCGGTGGGAGTCTTATCATCCCCGGCATTCTGTATGGGCGGCGTGGTATCCGTCGTTTCCGCGGACCATCCGATGGCGATTGGCGACAATCCGTTCACCGTAAATTTGATTCCGTCAACCGTCTCTTCAATATCTGCGGGATGCTCGATCTCTCCCGGAGAAGATGTATACATATCCTCCACAAACATATGGCTTATCACAATATCCTTGACATTTCTCGGCATGCCGCCCGGATACGGCAGTGTGATCGTCAGTCCGCCCTCCGGGAAGGTTTCGTCAGTTACCTTTACCCATTCGGATGCATTCTCTTCGCTCACATCTTCCACATCCGCGTCCTCTCTGTTCAGACCTTCTTCTGTCTCCGCAGGGACGCTGGCCCTGTCCTGCCAGTACAGCGCCACATCATAAACCACAACATTCTCTTTCGGAATCCCTTCCTGCACAAGGTCTTCCTGCAGCGCCGCCTCAATCTTCGGCGGTGTATTCAGATCTCTGTCCTTCAGCAAGGTATCCGGGACTCCGGAGATACCGTCCTCCATCTCCAGCTTATACTTCAGTCCGTCCTCCGGTTCTGAAGTCTCAATCTGCGGATCAGCCAGCCTGGTAATGGATGTAATCCTGCCGGTCAGCTCCGGCAGGCTCTCGGGCATCTCATAATTGCCGGCCTTCTCGCTTCTGGCCAGACGGACTTCCTTCCCTTCTTTCCAGTTCAAAGTCACCGTCTGTCTTCCCGGAACGATTTCCGAATAGGTACCGGTCAGATACTTGCTGTCAAAGCTGAACTGGGAATCTCTGTCCTTATCATGGGGCAGGATGCCTTCCAGTTTGATCTCTCCGTACAGGGTCGCTTCCCTGCCGTTAATCCGATCTGCCCGATCTACCGCATGGAGATCGCTGGTATCCCATTCCAGCTTCTTGGGGCTGACCTTCAGAGTATAGGAAGCTTTATCTCCGCTGGTACTTTCTGCCGTAATCACCGCCGTACCTGCTCCCTGAATTGTCACCTTTCCCCGCTTGGTTACTGCGGCAACCGTCGTATCACTGCTTGTATACTTTACTTTATTGCTTCCTTCATATCCAAGGACTGTCTCCGTAAATGAATCGTCCCCGTATACCTTCTCCAATTCCGGCACACCAAACTTAAACCCGGAATCCGATTCTTCTTTATCGTCTGTCTCTTCTTTTTTCTCCGTCTCTTTTTCCCTGGACTGCTCCGGCGTCTTCTCGTCCTCTTCGTCCTCAGGCACATCTACCCTCATGATCCCGTCTGAGTCCTCCTGAACCGGATCCTGCGTACCGCTGTTATCGCCCTTGACATGAAGAAGGGCTTCCCCGCTGTTGTCATCATTCGCCAGAGACAAAATCTGAGCGCCATATACCTCTCTTGATTCGCCGCCGTACTGATATGTAATGGATGACCAGCCATTATTATATGTATATCCCGAATCCACACTGCCTGCCAGTTCATCCGTCATAAAGAGCGCTGTGCCTTCTCCGATGGTACCTGCGTCACAGTTGGTCACATCGACCAGATAGCTCTCGTCGCCGCCCACCCGGACGATATTCCACATATGTTCGCCGGCACCGTTGCCCGCATCCGTGACTCCTGTAACCGTGTGGCATTCCACGTCGTTGTCAAAGTCAGTCAGGTCGCACAGATATTGGAAAGCCTTCGCGTAGCCCTCGCAGACCACGTTCGAGTACATATCATCGTCAAATACATTGATCACCTGGTATGAATTTCCATAAAGCGCACCCCCCTGGGCCGCATAGTCATAGGTTACCAGGTCGCAGATGGCATTGCGGTAGTTGAGCAGCTTATCATAATCCGTACAATCCCGGTTCGTATCCACGATGGACTGTGCCTTCTGCCTTGCCGCGTCCACCGTACCCTTATATGCGCTGTTCATTTTGTACAGTTCCCCGTCGGACACCCGGTACGGCGCGGAAACCTTGAAGCTGAATACGATGGTCCCGTCGTCAAAATATTTGCAGTAGACGCCGTCCGTCTCCTTGCCGTTCTCCATCGTCTTCGTCTTGTCATGCCAGTACAGGTCAAAGGGGCAGTCATTCAAAAGATACGTCACGATCGTGTTGACATCCACCTGAGCCAGCTTCGAACTGGACATCCTCGTCTTCAGTGCAATTTGTGTGGAAGTCTCCTCTCCCCTTGCTATTTCTTCTATAGAAAGCTTCAGTGCATTGTAGATCGCCGCGTCCGAGCTCTTTAACCCCTTCCCGTCCGCAGCGTAGGCAACAGCCTCCGACCGCACCTGGGAGACGGCCGACTCACCCTGCACGGCATCTTCCATGTCCTCCAGAGATACACCTACCAGAACTTCTTCACTACCGGGAATCTCTCCCCTTGGCATTGATGAAACTGCAGAAGCCGTTCCGCCGCCGGCCACAGCACACGTAAGAGCCATGATCATCCCGCGTCTGAATCGGTTTTTCCATTCACCCATGTCTATTCCCCTTCTTTCTGCCGTATAACATTTATAGTTACGGCCCGCGCCCCGTCAGGGCGCGAACCCATGATCAGCATATAGCTCATATACAATACATCTTAACATTTTGAAAAAATTTGTCAACCCATAATGCCGGAGGTCACGGAAAAAACACAGAAAAAAAATTTCCAGTTCACCCGCAAATTTCCAGTCCCGCTTCATCCATTACCATATCCAGAACCACCTGCCGGTTCAGCACCCCGCTTGCGGCCGACACAGGCTCTCCGTTTTTGAATATGACAAAGGTGGGCACGATCTCCACCTGGAACTGCTCCGCCAGATCCGCCGAATCCTCGATCTCAATCTGGCAGACTTTCAGGACTCCGCCGCAGTTTGCCGCGACCAGATCCACCACATCCTCCATCATTGCGCATTTTCCGCACCAGTCGGCAAAAAATTCCACAAGAACCGGTATACGCGCCTCCAGAACCTCCTGCCGGTAGTTTTTTGCAGTCACTCTTATTTTCATCGCCATCACCTGCTTTTCCTGTCAGCTCCCATGGCAGCTATCCATATTCAAGATTCTATATACCTCGTCAAGCGAACGCTTCAGGCACATCAGCTTTCGGTTCCACTCCGGCTTACAGTACAGTTTTTCACAAATACAGTTTTGCCATCCTTTTCTTCTTTTCATCCACATCCCTTCCCGTTTCCATGCATCGTCTTTCTGTAAGGCTCCAGGACGGCAGCGGGCGATATCCGCCGGGCGATGCCGCGGCCGTCAGCCCCCTCCTGAATCCCTGCTCCACTTTATTATATGCACCAGAACCGGAAATCGTAACCATTCAATTCCGGACAGCCGTCATTTTATAGATGGGATTCCCTTTCGCGGAAAATTTTTCTTCATATTCTGTCATCACATTCCCTGCGTTCATCGCCTCGTCATGATGCAGGTCACGGGTGTATGCCTTCATCGTCCATCCGTCCGCCCCTTCAACCTGACCCAGGGAAAAATCAAACAGCTCCCGGTTGTCTGTCTTAAATTCCAGTTCCCCGCCCGGCGCAAGCACCCGGGCATACTTCTCAAGAAAGCCGGACGAAGTAAGACGGCGTCGGGCATGGCGTGCCTTGGGCCAGGGATCCGAAAAATTCAAATAGATCCGTTCCGTCTCTCCCGGCGCAAAAACCTCTTCCAGTTCACTTGCGTCCATACAAAGGAAGCGCACATTTTCCAGATCACGGAACTCTTCCGTGTCATATCTCTCCAGGGCGCGCAGAAGCACGCTGGAATACCGCTCCATCCCGATATAGTTGATCTCCGGATGCTCCGCCGCCGTCTGCAACAAAAACCGCCCTTTTCCCATACCGATCTCGATCCGCAGGGGACGGTCATTTCCAAACACCTGCTTCCAGCAGCCCCTTCTTCCTTTCGCATCCATGACCACCGCGTCATGGGATTGAACCACGCTGTCCGCATGGGGTATATTTCGAAGTCTCATCACATTTCCTCCTGATCTTGCATCCAATCCGCATTGCAGATCTTCATTTTGCCACAATACGAGTCCATTTTTGCGCAGGTTTCATTATAACATTTCCTCCTGAAAACCTCAATTATTCCTGCCCCTGTTTCTTCCTATTAAAATAGCTTTCCACATTTTAGACAAAAAAACGAACGAAATTTTGTTCAACCTTGTAAAAAATAACATTGCTTTTTTCTAAAAAAAGTGTATGATAATAATGAAAAAATAAGAAAGAAACCATTCACTTTTTCACACTCACAAAACTACATGGGGAGGCTTACTATGGAGTCAATTGTAAAGAAACTATCAGAGATAGAATCTGCCGCTTCTGCAATTGTTGAGCATGCGGAAGCCCAAAAGGAAGTCCTTGATCATGAATACCGTGAAAAGCGGAACCGTTTTGACACGGAGCTGGAGGCAAAGACCTCCAAAAAGATCCTGGAAATCCAAAGCGACCTGGCCAGTAAGACCGATGCACTGCTGAAAGCGCAGATCGGCGGGCGCAACGAAACCATTGCTGCCTTGGAACAAGAATATGAAAAGCGGCACACCTGGTATGCACAAAATATTTTAAAACGGATCACAGAGGTATAAACGCATGGGAAATCTACTAGCTTACAGCGGGATCGTAACCAAGCTGAGAGCCATGGAAGCCAAGCTTTTAAAGCCGGAGGATTTTGAAGAGATTGCCTCGCTGCAGAGCGTACCGGACGCTGTCAATTATCTGCGTGAAAACTCTTCCTACGCCTATGTGCTGAACCTGCTCGACGAGAGCCGGCTGCACCGGGGCGATATTGAAAAGATCCTGACCCGGGAGCTTTACCATGACTACTCTAAGATCTACCGGTTCTGTGGATTAAAACAGCGTGAATTTCTGACACTTTACGTCAAGCGCTACGAGATTGATTTGATCAACTACTGCCTGCGTATTGTGATCAACCGCTATGCCGAACCCTTTGACCTGAACTATAAAAGAGAGTTCTTTGACAAGTATACCCAGATCTCCATCGACAAGATGATCACTTCGCGGACCACCGACGAGCTGATTGAAAATCTGAAAGATACCGAGTATTACGAACCTCTGCACAGGCTTCGGGACAATGCGGCCGTCACGCTCTTTGATTACGACCTGACACTGAGCCAATACAACTTCTCCACACTGTGGAAGAAGCGGAAAAAAATATTACGCAAAAATGAACTGGAGCTCTACACAAGAGTCTGCGGTTCCAAGATCGACCTGTTGAACCTGCAGTGGATCTACAGGGCAAAGAAGTATTACAGCATGGAGCCTGCCAATATCTACACGCTTCTCGTTCCAATCCATTACAGGGTGTCGCCTGAAGAGATCAAAGCCATGATCGAAGCCCCCGGTATTGAAGAATTTGAAGCGCTGCTTAGAAAGACATCCTACGCACGGCACTATGATTTCGGACAGAAGCTTACCATTGAGCAGATGTACACGGAGTGCCTGGACCGCCTGTACAGATCCGAGCGGCGGCAGAGTCCCTACTCCATTGCCGCGATCACTACTTATCTGTTTTTAAAAGAAGAAGAACTACGAAAGCTGACGACCGCCCTGGAATGTATCCGTTACGGCTTATCATCCGGTGAGACGCTGGCTTATATTGGAGGTAAGACGCAATGATTGTTAAAATGAAATTCATCAATATCTCCGGCCCCCGCGATGATATCGACCGCGTGACAGATCTCTATCTCTCCAAATACGAGATCCAGCTTGAATCTGCACTTTCCGAGCTGAAAACCGTCGATAATCTGAGGCCCTTTATGGAGATCAATCCATACCGGGAGGCACTGGCGCAGGCAGAGCAGTTCACTGCCCTTCTGGAAGATCCCGAGCAGGTCACTCCGGATACTGACCTGGGGCTGGACGGCATGTTCGAGCTCATCCGAAATACGAGCACGGACTATCAGAGCCTTCAGGAGAAAAAAGAAAAACTGAAAAAGAAGATCGAAGAGCTCCGCAGCCGCCAGCTTGTCATCGCGCCTTTCCGGCCGCTGGACTGCAATCTGAGCGAAGTGCTGAACTATAAGTATATCGCCTATCGTTTCGGAAAGATCGCTGTTGAGTACTATTACAAGATGCAGAAATATCTGATGGAAGATCTGGAATCCATCTTTGTGGAAGGCGAACGGGACGAGAGTTATGTGTACGGCGCATATTTCGTATCCCCGAGAGATGCGCAGAAATCTGACGCCATCTTCCGCTCCCTCCATTTTGAACGAATCATGCTGACGGACAGCTATGAAGGGACTCCGGCGGACGCTTATCACAAGCTGCAGCGTGAGGTCAACAAGAACCTGAACCAGATCGAAGAGCTGGACAAGGAAGCCGCCCAGCTGCTTGCAGCCCGCGCTCCCCAGATTGTGGCAGCGAAAAAACGGCTGGAGGAGCTGTCCAACAACTTCGACGTCCGCAAGATGGCCGCACGGATGGAAGACAACCAGGAGGACTATTATATCCTGTGCGGATGGATGTCCGAGGGAGACCTGGAAAAATTCCAGGCGGATATTGAGCACGACGACAAGATTTTCGTTGTGGTGGTGGATGACCGTGAAACCCACTTCGGAGCGCCTCCCACAAAGCTGAAAAACCCCAAGGTCTTCAAGCCTTTTGAGATGTATGTCCAGATGTACGGGCTTCCGGCCCATAACGAGATGGATCCCACGGTATTTGTGGGACTGACCTACTCTTTCATCTTCGGAGCCATGTTCGGGGATGTAGGGCAGGGACTTCTGCTGCTCATCGGCGGCGGGCTTTTGTACTATTTTAAGAGGATTCCTCTGGCGGGTATTGTGGCGACGGCGGGTATCTTCTCCACGATATTCGGTTTTATGTTCGGAAGCATCTTCGGATTCGAAGACATCATTGACGCGGTCTGGCTGAGGCCCATTGAACACATGACCATGCTGCCCTTCGTCGGCAAGCTGAACACCGTATTCGTTGTTGCCGTGGCCTTTGGTATGGGGATCATCATACTTGCCATGATCCTGCACATCATCAACGCATTCCGATGCCACGACTTGGGGGATGCATGGTTCGATGTCAACGGCGTGGCAGGGCTTGTATTTTACGCTTCCATCGTAGCGACCATCGTACTGTTCATGACCGGGCACAAGACGCCGGGCGGAATCGTCCTGGCCGTCATGTTCGGAGTTCCGCTGCTCCTGATCCTGTTTAAGGAGCCCCTGACTAAAAAGATCGAGAAACGGGCGGAAGGCATGGAAGAAAGCAAGGCCATGTTCCTGGTGCAGGGCTTCTTCGAATTGTTTGAAACGATGCTGAGTTATTTTTCCAACACACTCTCCTTCGTGCGTATCGGCGCATTTGCTGTCAGCCATGCGGCTATGATGGAGGTGGTCCTGATGCTGGCCGGTGCGGAAAAAGGCAATCCAAACTGGATCGTCGTTGTGCTGGGCAACCTGTTCGTATGCGGCATGGAAGGACTGATCGTCGGAATACAGGTACTCCGACTTGAATATTATGAGATGTTCAGCCGGTTCTATAAAGGCTCCGGACGGGCATTTGATCCATATACAAAGACAAATAAAAAGAAAAACACACATTAAAAACCATTATTGATATTTAGGAGGATTTTATTATGACAACCGCAACAAAAATCGTATTTATCGCTGCATTGATCCTGAGCATTATTATTCCTTTTGGATATTATCTGATCGGTGAAAAGAACAAAAACCGCTATAAGACAGCTATCGGAGTCAATGCCTTCTTTTTCTTCGGCGCATTTGCAATCGCATCCATCATGCTGCTGGGCGGCCCCCAGGTACATGCGGCAGAAGACGCAGCATCCCAGGCAGCTATGGCAACGGGCCTTGGCTATATCGCAGCCGCACTGGTTACCGGTTTATCCTGTATCGGCGGCGGTATCGCCGTAGCAAGCGCAGCAAGCGCAGCTCTCGGCGCGATCAGCGAGGATTCCAGTGTTCTTGGTAAATCCCTGATCTTCGTAGGTCTTGCGGAAGGTGTGTGTCTGTACGGACTGATCATCTCCTTCATGATCCTGGGAAGCCTGTAAGATGAAGATGTATCTGATCAGTGATAATGTCGATACCTATACAGGAATGCGCCTTGCAGGCGTGGACGGCGTCGTTGTGCATGAACGCGACGAACTCAGGGAAGCACTGGAAAAAACATTGAAGGATAAGACCATCGGCGTCGTTCTCCTGACGGAAAAATTCGGCAAGGAATTTCCTGAAATTCTGAACCAGTTCCGTCTGGAACGGCAGATGCCCCTGCTGGTAGAGATTCCTGACAGGCACGGAACCGGCCGTAAGAAAGACTTTATCACATCCTATGTAACCGAAGCAATCGGGTTAAAATTGTAATCTGCTGCCCCCGCAGGGGCGGCAGCCGTAAGAACATTTATAAAAGGAGGTACCCCTCTTGACTCTGGAAGAAAAACTCTCACATTTACAGGCATCCTCCATGGAAGAGGCGCGGGCGGAAGGCAATGCCATCATTGACAACTACCGCGAAGCCCTGGAAAAGGTATTGAAGGACCATAAAGAGGAAATGCGCTGGCAGGCTGAGACACGCATCAAGGCAGAGCAGTCCAACGCCAGGCACATGCTGAATCAGGCAAACGCCAGGACACAGCTTGAACTCAAGAGAAAGACCGGCAAGGTACAGGTCGAACTGAAAGATAAGATTTTTAAAGAAGCGCATATGCTGGTAAATGAGTATATGCAGACGGACGAGTATGAGGCTTATCTGGTCAAATCCATCCGTAAGGCCACGGAGTTTGCCCCAGGAGAAGATATGACCATCTACATCAACCCCTCTGACGAGCCGCGCCTTTCCTCCCTGGAAAAGGCGACCGGCACACGGCTGACCGTGAGTTCGGAGGATTTTATCGGCGGAACCCGGGCAGTCATCCGGGAACGCAATATTCTGATCGACAACTCATTCACAACACTGCTGCGCAATGAGTATGACAAATTTATCTTCTCAGGAGGTGACGGAATTGCATAATATCGGAACAATCTACGGTGTCAACGGCCCCGTCATCTATCTGAAAGGCAATACGGGCTTCCGTATGCAGGAAATGGTATATGTCGGTAAGGAAAAGCTGGTGGGCGAGGTCATCGCGCTGGATAAGGAGATGACGACCATCCAGGTGTACGAGGAGACCACCGGGCTCCGTCCGGGCGATGAAGTTATCGCCACCGGGAGCGCCGTGTCCGTAACCCTGGCCCCCGGCATCCTGAACAATATTTTTGACGGAATCGAGCGCCCTCTGGAACGGATCGCCGAGACGGGCGGCGCGTTTATTACCCGCGGTGTCAGTGTGGATTCGCTGGACCGTACCAAAAAATGGAAGGCACATATCATCGCTTCTGTGGGCGATTATCTGAACCCCGGCGAGATCATCGCGCTGGTTCCCGAGACCCGGGCAATCGTGCATAAGTGCATGGTGCCTCCGGATGTGGAAGGAAAGGTAATCAGCGTGGTTCCGGACGGCGATTATACCATCGACGAGACGCTGGTCACACTGGAACTTGCAGACGGGACGACCAGGGAACTGAGCATGACCCAGCACTGGCCCATCCGTGTACCCAGGCCCACCAGCAACCGGTTCTCCGCATCCGTACCTCTGATAACCGGACAGCGTATCATCGATACCATGTTTCCCATCGCCAAAGGCGGTACGGCTGCCATTCCCGGCGGATTCGGAACGGGCAAGACCATGTCCCAGCATCAGATCGCGAAATGGTCTGACGCGGACATCATCATCTATATCGGCTGCGGCGAGCGCGGGAACGAGATGACGCAGGTTCTGGAAGAATTTTCCGAACTGACGGACCCCAGGTCCGGCAATCCTCTTATGGACCGGACCACATTGATCGCCAATACATCCAACATGCCGGTTGCCGCCCGTGAGGCCAGCATCTACACCGGCCTGACACTGGCAGAATATTACCGGGATATGGGCTATGACGTAGCCATCATGGCAGACTCCACCTCCCGTTGGGCGGAAGCCTTGAGAGAGCTCTCCGGACGTCTGGAAGAGATGCCCGCGGAGGAAGGTTTCCCGGCTTATCTGGCATCCAAGCTCTCCGCGTTCTATGAGAGGGCCGGCATGATGCACAACTTAAACGATACGGACGGCTCTGTAACGATCATCGGCGCGGTATCCCCCCAGGGCGGAGACTTTTCCGAGCCTGTTACCCAGAACACCAAGCGGTTTGTACGCTGTTTCTGGGGACTGGACAAGAGCCTGGCCTATTCGAGGCATTTTCCGGCCATCCACTGGCTCACCAGCTACAGTGAGTATCTGACGGATCTGGCGCCCTGGTACCAGGATCGCGTATCCCCGAAGTTCGTGGATTACCGGAACCGGCTGATGGCCCTTCTGAACTCCGAGAGCAGCCTGCTGGAGATCGTCAAGCTGATCGGAAGCGACGTGCTTCCGGACGACCAGAAGCTGGTTCTGGAGATTGCCCGTGTCATCCGTCTTGGATTCCTGCAGCAGAACGCCTTCCATAAGGACGACACCTGCGTATCCATGGAAAAGCAGTTCCTGATGATGGAAACCATTTTGTACCTGTATAAAAAATCCCGTGCGCTTGTGACCATGGGACATCCGATGTCCATACTGAAGTCCGAGAACATCTTCGACCGGGTCATTTCCATCAAGTATGACGTACCCAATGACCGTCTGGAAATGTTCACCCAGTACCATCGGGATATTGACGAATTTTACCAGCGCGTCCTGGAAAAAAATGCATAAGGAGGGAATGATACCATGTCAATTGAATATTTAGGCTTAAGCAGTATCAACGGCCCTCTGATCGCCCTGGAGGGCGTGCAGGGCGCGTTCTACGACGAGATCGTGGAGTTTGTGATAGGCGGTACGCAGCGGAAGATCGGGCGTATCGTGGAGATCTACGAGGACCGTGCGGTTATCCAGGTATTTGAGGGTTCTGAGAACATGTCCTTGAAAAATACCCACACAAGGCTTACCGGACATCCCATGGAGGTCACACTCTCCCCGGATATGCTGGGCCGTACCTTTAACGGCATCGGGCAGCCCATCGACGACCTGGGCCCCATCACTTCTTCGCTTCGTCGGGATGTGAACGGCCTGCCCCTGAATCCGGTCAAGCGGGAATACCCCAGAAACTATATCCACACCGGGGTTTCCGCCATCGACGGCCTGACCACACTGATCCGCGGCCAGAAGCTGCCGATTTTCTCCGGAAACGGCCTTCCCCATGACCAGCTTGCGGCGCAGATCGTGAAGCAGGCTTCCCTGGGTGAGGATTCCGATGAAGATTTCGCCATTGTATTTGCCGCAATGGGCGTCAAGCACGATGTGGCAGACTTCTTCCGCCGTACCTTCGAGGACAGCGGCGTTGCCGACCATGTGGCCATGTTTTTGAACCTGGCAAATGATCCGGTGGTGGAGCGTCTGATCACGCCGAAGGTGGCGCTGACGGTTGCGGAATATCTGGCATTTGAACAGAATATGCACATTCTGGTTATCCTGACAGATATGACCTCGTTTGCCGAGGCCATGCGTGAGGTATCCTCCTCCAAGGGAGAGATCCCCAGCCGAAAAGGATATCCTGGATATCTGTACAGCGAGCTGGCGACCCTGTATGAGCGCGCCGGCATCGTTCAGGGTGTGGACGGCTCCGTAACACAGCTCCCCATCCTGACCATGCCCAATGACGATATTACCCATCCGATCCCCGACCTGACCGGATATATTACCGAGGGGCAGATCGTACTGGATCGTACGCTGCACGGACAGTCCATCTATCCGCCGATCAACATTCTCCCTTCCCTCTCCCGTCTGATGAAGGACGGCATCGGGGCAGGCTATACGAGAGAAGATCATCAGGATCTGGCCAACCAGTTATTCTCCGCCTACGCGAAGGTGGGGGACGCCCGGAACCTGGCATCTGTTATCGGAGAAGATGAGCTGTCGCCCACGGATAAGAAATACCTGGCATTTGGAAAGGATTTTGAAACCCGTTACATCGGGCAGGGAGTGAACGAAAACCGAAGCATGGAAGCAACTCTCGACCTGGGCTGGGAGCTGTTGGGACGCCTTCCCAGGGAAGAGCTGGACCGTGTGGATACGAAGATCCTGGATAAGTACTACAAGCCAATGCCGGAGGATGACGAGTAAAGGAGGCTGCACCGTATGGACCCACGAACTTTTCCAACCAAAGGAAATCTGATGCTGGCGAAGAACTCACTGGCACTCGCCCGCCAGGGTTATGACCTGATGGATAAGAAGCGGAACATCCTGATCCGTGAGCTGATGTCCCTGATCGACGAAGCCCGGGATATCCAGGATGAGATCGACAGCACCTTTACCTATGCTTACCAGTGCCTGCAGCGCGCCAACATCGAGCACGGAATCAATATGGTATCTCAGTTAGCCTACACGGTACCCATTGAAAATTCCATCTCGATCCGCTCCCGCAGTATCATGGGAACAGAAATCCCCCATGTGAAATACGCGCCGGTTCATGAATTGCCCACCTATGCATTCAGTACCACCCGGGAATCCATCGACCAGGCTACCAGGGCATTTCAGAAAGTAAAGGATCTGACCGTAAAGCTGTCCATGGTTGAGAATGCGGCCTACCGGCTGGCTTCCAATATCAAAAAGACACAGAAGCGCGCCAATGCGCTGCAGAACATCACGATTCCCATGTATACCGAGCTGGTCAGCAGCATTACGAATGCATTGGAGGAAAAAGACAGAGAAGAATTTACACGGCTGAAGGTCATCAAGAGGATGAAGATGAAAAAAGGCTGAGTGAATATGAAATACATGTTGAATACTTGTTACAGTTTACACGACGCCGTGCACTATGCTGCACGGCGTTTTTCTAATAAATTTGAGAAATTTACAGTTTACGGCCTGTTATCTGACCGACCGCGAACTATAACTTGAGAAATCCCCCTCCTTACCGAAGGCGAAATTATCTGTTGCATATCTTATACGATCGTGCTATACTGACAGCACATCAAAATCACGGGCAGTATTTTTTCAAATTATTCTATCTGTCCGCCGGATACTTCCCAGGTATCAGGATCTGTTTTTTCATGGCTTCTCAGCCGGAAAACACTCATTTGATGGAACAACTATCATATGGACAGGATGGATACTGGTTGTAAAACTGATTTGCCGTTTGGATCAGATTCTGATATAATGAAGTGGACATAACCTGGTTCTCTTTATGGCATTTATCACGATTCTTCCTGTCAGAAAAGGAGGACATGTATGTCAAAAACCAAAAGAAGAACTGCTGTTAAAGTTCTTAACAACTCCGGAGACCGCAGATCTGCTCCCGGAAAGCCATCCATTGCATGGCAGAACAAAGATATAACCTCAAAATATTTCGGGGAAAATCTTAAGGGCAAGTCCTTTGCCGTGTATGGGTTGGAGCTCCCGGAGATCAAGGAAGTGCAGCCCACAAACCTTCCGGCTATCGAAGCCAATGAACTGCGGTTGGATCATCTTTTTTTACTGAAAGATGATTCTCTGGCATTGGTGGATTACGAAAGTACCTATGCGGACTCCAATAAGATTAAGTATCTGAATTATATTGTCCGCACATTAAAGCGAAATATGGAACAGCACCATTTTCCATGCAAGATCCGAATGATCGTCATTTATACCGCAGATATTCAGCCGCAGCAGACCAAGGAAAGAATGGACATCGGCTGTCTGCAGTTTCAGCTGGAAGAAGCGTTTTTGATCCAGAAGGATTCTGAACAGACCGAGGCCCGGCTGCAGGCAAGATTCCAGGGAAATCAGGAATTATCAGCGGCGGAACAGATGGAATTTATCATCCTTCCCCTGACCTGCAAGGGAAACGAAGAAAAACAGGCGTGTATACGACGATGCTTTGAGATGGCGAAGCTGCTGGAGGATGCGGATATGCAGCGTTTCTTGTTATCCGGAATGCTGGTATTCGCAGATAAAGTGATCACGAAGGAAGATTCCAAACAGATTAAGGAGTGGATTATGATGACAAAGGTCGGACAGTTATTTGAAGAAGAAAAGATTCAATATGGACGGGAGATTGAAAAAAATGTGACTAAAACAAATGAATTGAAGTTCTCAAAAATCTTGCTCCATGCCGGTCTGTCCATTGAGGAGATCAGCAATGCAATGACTGTTTTAACAGCAGATGATGTTCGAAAAATTGCAGAAAGGATGAATCCTACCCCCGATATCCGCAAAGCAGATCCTAAATAAAATTCAGCTTGGCCGCTCTTAGAGAAATTGTTTTTTCAGAGCGGCCAGCAGCTTTTTCTCTGAATTTGTGACCTTTAAAATTTTCTGTTGCATCTGCTTCCCCGCCGTGCTATACTATCAGCACATCAAAATCACGGGCAGTATTTTTTCAAATTATTCTATCTGTCCGCCGGATACTTCCCAGGTATCAGGATCTGTTTTTTCATGGCTTCTCAGCCGGAAAACACTCATTTGATGGAACAACTATCATATGGACAGGATGGATACTGGTTGTAAAACTGATTTGCCGTTTGGATCAGATTCTGATATAATGAAGTGGACATAACCTGGTTCTCTTTATGGCATTTATCACGATTCTTCCTGTCAGAAAAGGAGGACATGTATGTCAAAAACCAAAAGAAGAACTGCTGTTAAAGTTCTTAACAACTCCGGAGACCGCAGATCTGCTCCCGGAAAGCCATCCATTGCATGGCAGAACAAAGATATAACCTCAAAATATTTCGGGGAAAATCTTAAGGGCAAGTCCTTTGCCGTGTATGGGTTGGAGCTCCCGGAGATCAAGGAAGTGCAGCCCACAAACCTTCCGGCTATCGAAGCCAATGAACTGCGGTTGGATCATCTTTTTTTACTGAAAGATGATTCTCTGGCATTGGTGGATTACGAAAGTACCTATGCGGACTCCAATAAGATTAAGTATCTGAATTATATTGTCCGCACATTAAAGCGAAATATGGAACAGCACCATTTTCCATGCAAGATCCGAATGATCGTCATTTATACCGCAGATATTCAGCCGCAGCAGACCAAGGAAAGAATGGACATCGGCTGTCTGCAGTTTCAGCTGGAAGAAGCGTTTTTGATCCAGAAGGATTCTGAACAGACCGAGGCCCGGCTGCAGGCAAGATTCCAGGGGAATCAGGAATTATCAGCGGAGGAACAGATGGAATTTATCATTCTTCCCCTGACCTGCAAGGGAAACGAAGAAAAACAGGCGTGTATACGACGATGCTTTGAGATGGCAAAGCTGCTGGAGGATGCGGATATGCAGCGTTTCCTGTTATCCGGAATGCTGGTATTCGCAGATAAAGTGATCACGAAGGAAGATTCCAAACAGATTAAGGAGTGGATTATGATGACGAAGGTCGGACAGTTATTTGAAGAAGAAAAGATTCAATATGGACGGGAGATTGAAAGAAGAGTAACAAAGGATGTAACGAAAAATGTGACCGAAAACGTGACTAAAAATGTGACTAAAACAAATGAATTGAAGTTCTCAAAAATCTTGCTCCATGCCGGTCTGTCCATTGAGGAGATCAGCAATGCTATGACTGTTTTAACAGCAGATGATATTCGGAAAATTGCAGAAAAGATAAATCCCAAACCCGATATCCGCAAAGCAGATCCTAAATAAAATTCAGCTTGGCCGCTCTCGGAGAAATTGTTTTTTCAGAGCGGCCAGCAGCTTTTTCTCTGAATTTGTGACCTTTAAAATTTTCTGTTGCATCTGCTTCCCCGCCGTGCTATACTATCAACACATCAAAGTCACGGGCAGTATTTTTTTCAAATGATTCTATCTGTCCGCCGGATACTTCACAGGTATCAGGATCTGTTTTTTCATGGCTTCTCAGCCGGAAAACACTCATTTGATGGAACAACTATCATACGGACAGGATGGATACTGGTTGCAAAACTGATTTGCCGTTTGGATCAGATTCTGATATAATGAAGTGGACAAAGCAGACTTCTCCTTATGGCATTATTGAGCACTATGCCTCCTGTCAGAAAAGGAGGACATGTATGTCAAAAACCAAAAGAAGAACTGCTGTTAAAGTTCTTAACAACTCCGGAGACCGCAGAGCTGCTCCCGGAAAGCCATCCATTGCATGGCAGAACAAAGATGTAGCTTCAAAATATTTCGGGGAAAATCTTAAGGGCAAGTCCTTTGCTGTGTACGGATTGGAGCTCCCGGAGATCAAGGAAGTGCAGCCCACAAACCTTCCGGCTATCGAAGCCAATGAACTGCGGTTGGATCATCTTTTTTTACTGAAAGATGATTCTCTGGCATTGGTAGATTATGAAAGTACCTATGCGGACTCCAATAAGATTAAATATCTGAATTATATCGTCCGCACATTAAAACGAAATATGGAACAGCACCATTTTCCATGCAAGATCCGAATGATCGTCATTTATACCGCAGATATTCAGCCGCAGCAGACCAAAAAGAGAATGGACATCGGCTGTCTGCAGTTTCAGCTGGAAGAGGCGTTTCTGATCCAAAAGGATTCTGAACAGACCGAGGCCCGGCTGCAGGCCAGATTCCAGGGGAATCAGGATTTATCAGCGGAGGAACAGATGGAATTTATCATCCTTCCCCTGACCTGCAAGGGAAACGAAGAAAAACAGGCGTGTATACGGCGATGCTTTGAGATGGCAAAGCTGCTGGAAGATGCGGATATGCAGCGTTTCCTGTTATCCGGAATGCTGGTATTCGCAGATAAAGTGATCACGAAGGAAGATTCCAAACAGATTAAGGAGTGGATTATGATGACAAAGGTCGGACAGTTATTTGAAGAAGAAAAGATTCAATATGGACGAGAGATTGAAAAAAATGTGACCAAAAGTGTGACTAAAACAAATGAATTGAAGTTCTCAAAAATCTTGCTCCATGCCGGTCTGTCCATTGAGGAGATCAGCAATGCTATGACAGTTTTAACAACAGATGATATTCGGAAAATTGCAGAAAGGATGAATCCTACCCCCGATATCCGCAAAGCAGATCCTAAGTCAAATACCCATGCAAGCATGGCTACTTGGCTCGTTGCTTCGCGGGAATAAAATTCAGCTTGGCCGCTCTTAGAGAAATTGTTTCCTCAGGGCGGCCAACTGCTTTTTCCAACAAGATTCCGATTTATAGCAAGATCAGAATATATCTTCCGTCTCCCCCTTTTTTCTGAATATTGCCCAGGTTGATGTAAGGCCAATGATAACATATGCTGCCAGAGCAACAGCGCTTTTCATCCCATAACCGGACTGTGTAAAATAAATGCTGGAATAGTCAATTGCGTTCAGCATAGTACAGATTACATGGATACCAAGCTGCAGAAAGAATGGACAGACTGCAGCAACAATCTTATAATCCGAAATGAAGCTGCACGCCAGCGCGGTACAGGCCCAGATTCCTCCCATCACAAAGTCTATACACAGGAAGATCACTGTATATAGGATCGGATGTGAAAAATAAACCTGATAAAACAGATTCGCCGCGC
Organism: Schaedlerella arabinosiphila; assembly: GCF_003885045.1. GTDB lineage: Bacteria > Bacillota > Clostridia > Lachnospirales > Lachnospiraceae > Schaedlerella > Schaedlerella arabinosiphila. Next base: position 3,861,047 of record NZ_RHJS01000002.1, read on the forward strand.
AGATCAGATTGTTAGGAAATACACACTGCGGCAGCAGATTCGGCAATAATACCAGGGCACACAGCAGATTCAATATCAGCGGCAGGAAAACCGCCAGACCTCCGGAAAAAAACACCGCAATATATTTTGCTGTCAGGTAATCCCTTCTGGATACGCGTGTATACAGCCCTTTCAAAAAACCACGTGTCTGATCTGAAAAATAGGAAGTCCCAAAGGGCAGAACCGCAAGGATTGGGATGAGCAAAAAATATATAAACGCTTCCATGCACACTGCGCCTCCCGCAAGCCACGAATCAGCTGCTGAAAACGGGTACAAGATTGAGGCAGCTTCCATATTTCTTGTCAGATTCCAATAAGAATTTCGGCACTGGTACTGAATGACCTGCGCTGCCGCAATAATCCCGCCCAATATCAATGACATGGCCATTCCTCTGCTTCGTATTGACCGCCTGATTTCTTCTTTTAAGATTTCATTCATGTTCTTCTTCCTCTCATGACAGCAGTAATTTGTTTTTAACAGGATAAGAGGAAAATACCAACCAAAATTCACGTTCCTCTATTCTTTCCCATTCTCTTTCAAAAATCTCATTTTTTAAAATATCATATGGAAAACATATCTGCCTGCTCTCTCCTGGCTGCAATTCCTGCTGGAGACTGCTGTAGCAATCTCCTGACACATCTATAATACCTTTTGAGATTCCATTTCCCATCCCTATTCCTTCCACATATAAGTCCGTCATTATAATCTTTTTGTTTTCCGCAGTCGTATTTTCAATTGTAAGCTTCACTTCAAGAATTTTGAATCCTACCATAGGCTCACGATCCATTTTTGCGACCAGCTGTTCCTGTTCTTGATCTGACAAAAAGCGATAAGAAACTACAGAGATCATAACTCCATCCTGAAATTCCAGCTGCTCCCCAATCCTGGCTTCGTTCAATACAGCAGGAGGTATTTTTCGGTTAATATTCCTATATCCTGCGGCCAGCAGCACCAACAGTATAATGCCTGCGGCCATAAATGTTCTTTTTGTTCTTCTCATAGTTGTTTCAGGTTAGAATATAGTTTCTCCTTCCCTCATATAATCGAAATGATACTTATAATTAAATACTGTCAGGACTCCATCTGCTACTCATAATATACCATCCCATTATGGCCATTCGGCCAATTAACAAAGTATAAAACAGCACTGTTTCTTACATGTATTATTATATATCATTTTTAATTTGTAAAAACAAAAGCGGCTTTTTCTCTGAATTTGTGACCTTTAAAATTTTCTGTTGCATCTGCTCCCATGCCGTGCTATACTATCAGCACATCAAAATCACGGACAGTATTTTTTTCAAATTATTCTATCTGTCCGCCGGATACTTCCTAGGTATCAGGATCTGCTTTTTCATGGCTTCTCAGCCGGAAAACACTCATTTGATGGAACAACTATCATATGGACAGGATGGATACTGGTTGCAAAAGTGATTTGCCGTTTGGATTAGATTCTGATATAATGAAGTTTCCAAACAGATTAAGGAGTGGATTATGATGACAAAGGTCGGACAGTTATTTGAAGAAGAAAAGATTCAATATGGACGAGAGATTGAAAAAAATGTGACTAAAAACGTGACCAAAAGTGTGACTAAAAGTGTGACTAAAACAAATGAATTGAAGTTCTCAAAAATCTTGCTCCATGCCGGTCTGTCCATTGAGGAGATCAGCAATGCTATGACTGTTTTAACAGCAGATGATATTCGGAAAATTGCAGAAAGGACGAATCCTACCCCCGATATCCGCAAAGCAGATCCTAAATAAAATTCAGCTTGGCCGCTCTTAGAGAAATTGTTTTCCCAGAGCGGCCAACAGCTTTTTCCATTAATACAGCAACTCTGCATCTGCCTCGCACAGAGCCAAAGCCGCCCCGGATATCCCTGCCATCAGAGATGCATTGTAATACTCCTGCACCGGCACCCTTTCCAGTTCCAAAATCCTTCTCCTTATCTTTGCGCTTTCCTTCCGCAGTTCATCCCGGCCCAGCGCTTTCGCCGCTTCACACAGGATCATATATTTCCCGGCAAGCCCATGGCAGAGACAGATACTGCTGTCTTTCTTCCACCGCATCAGACATGCAGTCCCTCTCTCGATATCCCGCGCCACTCTCTTATCCTCCTGAAATCCCTCCAATTCCAGCAGACTCAGCCGTGACAGCAAGATCCCGCTTCCGCCGTGGCACCACGCATTGGTATGACTCCCTCTGTTTTCCCGGCTGCGCAAATCCTTCCAGTTCCTTTCCTTCTCTAAATACAAAGAATCCTCATATTCCAGAATCTGCCGAAGCCTGCCCGCATACTCCGGAGCCTTCGTATATTTCATCAGCCTTGCATAGGCCAGAACCGCACCGCTGTTCCCATGTGCCATACCGGCCAGAGGGGCCTTCTCCGACGCGCACAGCCAGCCGCAGCCCGTTTCCATAACTGTCCGCTTCTCCCACAGCAGCTCCCCGGCCCGGACGGCATACGAAAGATACGCTTCCTCCTTCGTCTCCTGATACAGTTTGAGCAATACCACGATCCAGCCTGCATTTCCGGAAAGAAGGTCATAGCTGGTATCCTTCTCCTCTGCGGCCCGGACGATCCGCACATGCCTGTCTGCATAATCCAGATACTGCCTGCGGCCCGTCAGACGATACAGAAGCAGATATGCATATACCACAGAGCCTTCCCCGGCAAACATTCCTGTCTGGCCGGACCGGGCTGTCTGTTTTGATTCCAGACACCTCTCCGTATAGCAAAACAGATCATCCGTGAGCCTGTCAAAGAGACCGTCAAATTCCCGGCTTCCGCCTGCTGAAATGACTGCCGCTAAAGCTGCTGCAATCCCGGGAATCCCGTCATACAGATCCATCCCTGCCGCTTTCATTCCCCATGCTTGTCCGGAAAAATCCGTCCTTGTCCAGATCTGCCTGCCTCCGGCTTCTATCCGAAGGCCTGCCAGATGCCTTCCTAATCTGGTAAATACATTTCCCTGCGCTCCCTTCCCTCTGATAACCTCCGTAGAAAGAAACCCACTCTCCTCCGTCCGCGGCAGGCTGCATCCAATGGACAGCCGGATGAGCATCTGCTGTCTCCCCAGTTCCGCAGACGATAATCGCTGCAGTTTTTCTAGGAAGCTTTCGTATGCACTCTGCTCAAAATACTCTGGATAGGCCTTTTGAGCTCCATCCAGTAATTCCTTCCCTTTCCCCCGGAAATAGTAGATCGGGATCTCCATATTCATCATAGCTTCCAGCTCATAGGCAAACAGCGCTGCATATCCTGTCTCCGATTTCTGCCCTTTTTTAAGGATATGAAGCAAATATATCCGGTTTCTTGCGTCCTTCATGAACTCCGGCGCCAATGACGCAGTGAGATACATACCGTACTGCTGAGTATGCCGGATCAGGAATCTCCCCTCTTCCGAATACAAAGGCTCAAACAGGCTCCTGATCTGTTCCTTTTCATTACAGGCAATCTCAAAGGCCGCCCCGAACCCTTCACACAGCTCCTCCACATACCTCTGCACCTCAGCCGGTTTTCCCTGGTACACCGGCACACTATCCTTTAATTGAATTTCCCTTCTCTCGTAAGCCAGCTTCATCCTGGACGACCTGGGATTAGTCACGGTCGGCAGCAAAAACGGCGTAACACACTTTTCCCCGGAATGAAGAGCATTCACGCTTCCCCGTGCCGCATCGTTTCCCCAACAGGCCGTCGGCAGAATCCCTGTATGGGTCACCGACTTCTCCATCCATTCCCGCAGCGCCCGCATATCCGAAGCCTCGCACCTGTCAGAGAAAAGATCCATGTGTGTGCCGCCATTGGAGCCTTCGTCACTGCTGCCGGAGCATGTACTCCCGCCGTCAGAGTGGGCTTCCCTGCGCCCGGCGGCTCCCGGCATGGCCTCCAGGTCGATCAGCTCCGGAAATTCCCCGTTTGCGATCAGATTCTCTCCGTGAATATCCGACGTATCCGTAAGATAACAGATAAATAGCTGGATTCCCAGCCGGTAAAAGAAACGTTTTATCTCCGATTTATCCAAACAGGGAGCACATTCAATGCAGGAGTCCAGCCCGCAGCCCTCCATCTCGTATATCTCCCTCTCCCGGAAGCTCAGACTGAGCCGTTTGCAAAACCATCGGCTGATTCCCTGATAGATCCGGTCCTTATGCAGACTCCGCGGCTTATAGATGAAAGACCTGCCATCTGCAAGCCGGATTCGTGCCGCCGTCCTGCCCCCTGTATGAACATCGGAAATCCCCAATTCCACGCTTTCCGCTTTCACCGGGCTGAATCTGCCCTCCACCGCTTCCCATACACGGAAAAGCTGATCAACAATCTGTTCGATCCTTCGTAAGACCAGACGAAGCAGCTCCGGATACCTGCCGCATAGCTCCCTGATATACTCCGGCCGTCCCAGAAAATGCTCGTCATAGTCCCGGTATTCTTCCCATTCGTCCCTTCCGGAAAGCATCTTTCCTTCTCTGCATTCCTGGATATCCTCAATCAGGCATCTGACCGGAATATGAAGAATCCCGGTCAAAACATTGTCCGTAACCATAACGGCTTCCTCTCTGCCGAATGGGTGCTCCCTACCCGCCTTTTCTTTTCCATAGTCCAGAGCAATCTGCAGAAAAAAGCGATAGAAATTTTCAAAATTCACATCTTCCAGCCTGCCGGCATAATGACGGTCCGCCGCCTCATAGATTCGAAGCAAAGTTTTGCTGCACTGCCGGTACAGCTTTTCCTTCAATGCCTCACATGATGCAGGCTCAATCTCCGCATAGATTTCTTTTCCTAACAACCGTTCCCACATTTTACAGTCCATATCCGTCTCTTTCCATATGTGTTTTTTCTTTTCGCTTCCTCCTATTTTACGGGTTCATGCACAATATAGCAAATAAAATCTGGTAATCTCACTCTCCACCCATTCAATTTAATATGATAAACCGCTTCACAGCAAATTCCGGATCTTCCGGCTGCGGATTCCCACCGCTCGTATCAATCTCCAGATATATCTCCTGATTATTCAATATCTCATCCGGCATGTCGAATACCACCGGATAGCTTTTTGTCTCTCCCGCCTCGAAGGATTCCTTTGAGTAATCATGACCATATTTTCTCGGTGTTTCTTCTCCCAGATAGTCTACCTCACTGATAAAATCACCCATATCAAAGGCCTGCATCCTCATGTAGCCCCACAGATAATCTGTAATCGGCTCTTCCGCTTTATTCTCCACCGTAAGATTCACAACAACATAAGAATACTCATTTGTTATATTTCCGTTGGCATCCATCTGGATTCTCCCCCCTTGCGTAGCATCCTTCCCCTCCGGCAGAGCATAGCCCGGAGATTCCTTGGATACGCTCCAGGAGTTGACCGTAAAAGAATAATTTCCGCTCGTGATGGGACTGCCGGTGGACACGATATTGCGGGAATCCACCGTCAGCCCGGCTTTTTCTTTTAAGGCCTTTGAAAATGCTTCCGATCTGTCATCCGCTTCTTCCTCCTGCCCAGGCTTCATCAGATTTTCCACCTGTTTTTCCTTCTCTTCGTAGGACTTTTGCTCCTCCTCAGTACGTATCCCCCCTCGGGACAGCATATAGCTCATCCCTATTCCCAAAACTACAAGAACAACAACAATTCCTGAAACTACCGCTTTTTTCACACCCTTACCTCTCTTCTTCGAACACTCAATCATCTTAGCCACAAGTAAGCAATCCGGATGCACTATACGCAACAGGGAATGCTTTCGTTTTCAAAGCATCCCCCATTACACTTTATATATTTCGATATATCTATTTGATTTAATGTCTGTCTTGTACACAGGCTATGGAAAATGCAATGCACTAATAGTGTTTAAATCAAATACTGTCCGGGCTCCAGCAACCATACAAATGGCAAGGTGCGGCAGGTGAAGGTTTTAAATGCAGATAACAACTGTTCTTTCCGCTCTCTTTTACATAATTTGGAAGGTATGCGGATGTTCCTGCAGCTACATAGTAGTAACCGCCGTTCGCAGAATAATTAACTCCCCCGTTAAAAACACCTACATTTACCGCTCTATCTCCTTGATGGAAGATGTACGAAGATGTATAATCCTCTTTAGTTCTGGATTCTGTGGCAAATCCGCCTGCACCAACATTCACGTTATAATAGGTATCTGTAGTATTTCCGGCAAATGCCGTCATAGACCCCATCAGCATCAAGCCAAGTAATCCGGCTCCGATCAGTTTTTTACCGTGTTTCACTTTAAGAATCTGTTTTTTAAACATAATTTTGTTCTCCTTTTCTTTTTGTGATTTTTATAAGACAGCGCTGTTTCTTACAAGTATTACTATACAACATTTTTACTCATAAAAACCAAAATTGGATTTTTCTCTAAAAATCAGACCTTTAAAATTTTCCACCTGTGAGACTGCGATTCTTGGATAATCTAATTGCTGTTTCTATATATCAGATCGCCGAAAAACCGCATTATAAAAGGCCTGTCCAATATAGGAACAGACCTGCTTTTTTATCAATTTTTCTTGTTTCACACAGTTATAAAAGCTGCCTGCATGAGCTCCATATGAAGTGCAGCTACAACAACAGCCCCTCACTTAGCAGCAGATTAAGGAATACCATCCACCTTGCAAAATAGATATGCCTCTTTCAATTTCCTCGTCTATCCCCATACTTTCCGCCTGTTCCAATTCATATAAAATCTGATCTAATGCTTCATCTTTCATTTCGTCAACCCTCTCCTATATTAAAATATTTACCTGAAACCAGTTTCCCCCGCAGGTGTAGTCTATCTCGCCGCCTGCGGACTCGACAATCTGCTTCACATTTGCCATCCCCCATCCATGGCAAATAGAATCCTTTTTCGTTGTCATCAGCCAATTTCTCTTCATTTTTCTTGGTTGTTCTAAGCATGTATTCCATATCTTCAGCAAAAACATTTCATTCACGCTTTTAATTTCCAGATGGATTTCTCGTTCTTCTGCTTCACATTTCTGAGATGCCTCAATGGCGTTATCCAGCAGATTTCCCCATATGATCATATAGTCTTCTCCTGATACTGATTCGGGCAGCGAATCTACTTTAATGTCCTCTGAAAACTGAATCCCGTTTTTTTCCATTTGCCGACATTTATAATCCAGAATCAAGTCTATCTCCGGAATTCCTGTTCTTACATGCCGCTGACACAGCTTCACCTCTTCCAGATGCTCATGGATACATTCCATAGCCTTCCCCCAGCGCTTTTCCTCCAGACAGTTCTGCAGATAGATCCATGTATGTTTCAGGTCATGCAGCCTTTTTGCATCCTGACGGCAGTATTGCGTGATAATCTCGTTTTCTCTGGCAAGCATTTCCTTATGGATACACAGATTTTTTTGTTCCATCCTGCTGTACATATACATTGTGTAGATCATATATAGTAATAAAATCATGCTGACAGCAAAAACAAACAGTACGCCTACTGCCATGTCCATTGTGTCATATTCAACTACCCCAAGTTCTATCATCCAATCAATTCCAAGTAATATTATCATTTCTGTCAGCAGAGACAGAAACCTTCTCCTCCTGCTTTTTAGCAGCTCTTTTAGCAGAAATTCCACCTGTTCCTGACATTTAAAATAGAAAATGCAGATGATACCCAGTTGAAAGAGACAAAGTATACATTCGGATAACACCCTTCCCCCGTTCACATTCAAATAAAAGATTCCTTTGTCCAAATAGATTCCTCTCGCAATAATAAAAGGGATCTTAAGCAGTGAGTACCCGATATCATAAAGCCAGTTCCAGATCCAGACATCCAAAAATCTGCACCGATAAAATATTTTTATAATAGCCGCATTTATAATCCCATTTAAAAAAATCTGCAGCCAGGGAATAAAACCGCTGCGGGAATCCCACGCCTGAGAAATTGCCAGGCCAATCAGTACACACCACCCGGCTCCTTCTGTCCACCTCTGATTCCACCGCTTCTCCGGAAACATCCGGAAAAAGAGAAGGAACCCAAATATGATTTTGCAAAAGCCAATTACACCGTATAGAATCTGAGTCATCCTCTGTTGCTCCAATAATCTGAAATCTGTCTTCTCACATTGGCATACTGCGGCTGGCTGATGTCAAGGTAAATCCCGTTCCGAAGCTTCACCTTGCGGTTTTCCAAAGCCATGATATGCATAATATTGACGATACAGCTCCGGTCAATATACAGAAAATCTTGCTTCGTAAGCCTGTCGTATGCCTCCGCCAACGTCATCCTGACTTTTTCTTTTCTCTCTTCTTTGTCAACATACACGACATTCACATATTTCTTTTCCTTTTGCACATAGTAGATGGAATCCTCCGGGATCTTCATCATCTTATCATTGTTGTGTATGGAAAAAAATTTTTTCTCCCGCGTCTTCAGCTTCTCCACCAAAAGCGTATACGCCTCGGGCAGCTTTTCTTTCAGCATGCACTTGGGAATGTAGCGGAACGCATTAACCTCGTATGCCTGTACCGCATAGTCCACATAGTTCGTGACGTAGATGATGGTCGCCTCCGGATGCCCCAGCCTTACCTTCCTGCCGATTTTAAGTCCATCCGTCCCGTTCATCTCCATATCCAGCAGGACGATATCATACTCCCGTCTTTCTTCCATATCAAACAGGAACTTTTCCGTATTGGTATATCCGAAAAATTCATACTCGTCGTCCTCTCTCTGTTCGAAGAACTCCTGTGTAATCTCTCTCAGTGTCTCGATCCAACACGTCTCATCATCCAATGCCGCAATCCTGACCATATATCACTCCTCCCTTTCAAAAATATAGTACCGCATCCTTGTGATATCATGGAAATAGCTGTCCCTCTCTTCTACAATCAGCTCGTACAGATCCATATTGCCCTGCCTTTCGCAGCCTCTCCTGTATGAGTACAGATATCTGCCGATCTGACGGTGCAAGACCCTTTCTATGATCTCATCCACCACCTCGGAGATCTTCGCCGGGTTCTCTTTAGACGGCATCCACTTCCGAAACAGCCCGCGGATCTGACTCTTGTTCAGCTTCACCCGCTTGATCCCGTACCGGGACAGCAGCTGCTCTAAGTCAATGCCCTCAGATGCCAGGATGGGGTCAAACTGCTCCTTGTTCCTGAGGTATTCTCCTCCCAGGATGAGAAATGCCTTGATCTCCTGGACAGCCACGTCCATATATCTCTTATCATTGGTGACCTCATAGAAATTGTTTAAATGTTCTAGTGATTTCCGAATCCCTTCATCCAACGCGATATTCTTCCTTCTTAACGCATTGAAGGAATGGAGCATGATCCACAGGTCCTTATCTTCCCCCATGGACTGACGGATGTTATTCTGTAAACATTCATATTCCATTATGTCCCTGCCACCTCCTATAGTATAGCGAGTACTCTCGGAAACTCACAGCCCTTGAAATCACTGCGTTTCCAGAGTTCCCTTATTTTTCTTCACCTCCACTTTTCAGTGGGGGCTTACATTTTTTATATTTTTATCAAAAAATTCCCAAATTCCTATTGACAAATCTGCCAGTTTGTGCGGCCGCGTTATTCATTGCCAAAAAATGCAATGAATAACGCGGCCCTTTGGTTAAGAAGAACTATCCACTTTTCAACCATACCAAAGGAGGACACATATTATGTTAATTCACTGGCAGTCCCATCAGGAATATCTGGCTTTCCTGCATGAGACAAAAGTACATCTTGACTCTTCCCAACGCATAAGGCTTCATTCTGAATTTGCCGCTGTCCGGGAAAAACTGCGGATTCTTAATCTGGATCCGGTTATGGAGGATCTCTCCCAGTTCTATTCCCACACCGGACGGCCCGCTATCAACCAGGTGCAGATCATTCGCTCCCTTATCCTCATGGTGATGCTTCGCTTTACCAGCCTTACCGCCTGGGTTGAAAAACTCAAAGCCGACAGCCTCCTTGCTGTCCTGGCTGGCTTTGCCCCCGCATCCCTCGCCCCGCTGGGTTCTTACTTCGACCTGATGGACAGGCTCTGGTCTCAGCCAACAGCTTTGCAGAAGACGGGACGCAAAGATCTCTTTCCCGCACACAACAATAAAAAGCCTTCCAGGAAACCCGGCAAAGGGAAAAAGCTTCCTAATAAGCATTCTGGGATTACCGATACCCTGGCCACTTATGCCCTGAACCATGATTCGTTCCCTTTTCATTATGAAGAACGGCTCCAACAGTTTTTCCGGCTTGCAGCCCTCATCCCTTCCTTACGGGACGGGCTTTTCCCCGCTGACGGCGTTACCCTTTCCGGCGATGGCACCTGTGTCCATTCCCATTCCTCCCCTTACGGGCATAAAGTCTGCAAATGTAGGGAGAATGGAATCCAGCACTGCTCCTGCAGGCGCCATTTCTCTGATCCCGATGCTGACTGGGGCTGGGACAGCGATGAAGAGGTCTTTTATTTCGGCCACACCCTTTACATGCTCTGTTCCCATAATCCGGACATTGGCATTGACCTGCCCCTGCATATCCGTTTCCTGAATGCCAGGCGGCACGACAGTGTAAGCGCCATTGTTTCCCTCCGTGAATTTAAAACGGTCAATCCGGATATCCCCATCCGGGATCTCTGCCTGGATTCCGCACATGACAACTATCCCACCTATGGCCTCTGCCAGGAATGGGACATCCGGCCTTTCATTGACCTGAACACAAACCGCGGCAGGCCGACTTCCATTCCGGACTCCCTCTCGATTGACCAGGATGGCACGCCCCTATGCATGGCTGGCTACCGCATGGTCAACTGGGGATACATCAAACAAAAACATTCCCGGAAATGGCGCTGCCCTTTTGCCTGTGGCAAGGTGGATTCCTGTCCATGTAAAGAAAAATGTTCTCCTTCTGCTTATGGCCGATGCGTCTACACGAAGCCGGAATGGGATATCCGCCTTTATCCCCCCGTCGCGCGGGGCACGGATGAATACCAAAAGATTTACAACAACCGGACTTCCTGCGAAAGGGTAAACAACCGGGTTCTGAATGACTACCATCTCCATGATATGGGAATCCATACCAGAAAACGGTATTCTTTTTTCACCATGGTCATCTGCATCAACATCCATCTGGATGCCCGGCTGAAGAAACGGCAGAAACTGGCTACATAAATCTGCTTTCCATTTCTATCTGTATTTTTCAAAAACCTGCCATAAGGGAGGTCTTAAAGTCATGCCCTCTATTGATAAACTCCGCCACAATATCAGGCACGCTGTTTCTCTGTCTGCTTTTTCTCCAAATCTGATACACAGAATCCGCTATTTTTTTCTCTGTACAGTAACTTTCCGAGACCACTCATAGCATATCTTTTCCGAAATGTGTGTATTTCGGATTTAATTCACTTTTTATGACCTTTAATTATTACTGATTACGGCAATAATAATTTCTTTTTCACAGGATAAGAGGAAAAGGTCAGCCAAAATTCCCGTTCCGTAATCTCAGCCCACTCCTTCCCGGAAACCTGGTTTTTCAGAATCTCGTAGGGGTAGCAGACCTGTTTTTTCTCTCCCGGCTGCAGCTCCTGCATATTGCTGCTGTATCGTCCCTCCGACGCGTCCGCAATGTTTTTATTGATTCCATTGGATATCCCGATTCCCTCCGCATACAGATCCGACATGGCTACCTGCCTGCTCTCGGCCGCGGTATTTTCCAGAGTAAGGGTTACTTCCAGAAGCTTTGTTTCATAAATCGTTTCAAAACCGGTTTCCTGATACAGCTTTTCCTGCTCATCCCCGGTCAGAAACCGGAAAGAATCAAGGGAAATCATGACTCCGTCCCGATATTCCAGCCATTCCCCGATCTGCGCGGCCTCCACAACGGCGGGAGGAATCTCCCGGTTGATCTTCTGGTATCCCGCTGCCGTCAGGATAATGACCAGCACAGTCCCCGCAGCAATCAATATGCTTTTCTTTCTTCTTTTTCCTGCTCTTTTTTTCATTTTATTCTCCATAAGATCACCTGCATACAATATGTTCTGTTATCTGTCCCTGATCCATCTTGAATATCTCATCTGAGATCTCTTCCAGCACTTCTGATGTATGGCATGAAATGATCACCAGTGCCCCCCGCTCCTTTTCCTCCTTTACGATCTGCCACAGCCTCTGTTCGCTCTTCTCATCCAGCGCGTTGGCAGGCTCATCCAGAATCACGATATCCGGCTGCTCCATGATGACCGCGGCGATCCCCAGCTTCTGCTTCATTCCAAGAGAATATTTCTTATATTTTTTGTGCATCACATCTTCCAGACCGACTCGTTTCAGTGTTTGTTTAATCTCCCTGCCTCCGATCTTCTTTTTGATCGAGGCAAGCATCGACAGATTCTGGAAACCGCTGTAGGCATCTAAAAAACCAGGTTTTTCGATGAATACGCCGATGCTTTCCGGAAAGGATAGCTCTTTTCCCAGCTCTTCCCCGTCGATCATGATCCTGCCCGAGGTAGGCAGAACCAGCCCGCAGATCACCCGCATAAGCATGGATTTTCCGCAGCCGTTCTTCCCCTGCAGGCCATAGATCTTCCCTTTTTCCATAGACAGGCTGATCTCGCAAAGCACATCGTCCACACCGATTTTTTTGTTGATTTCTTCCACTTCAAGATACATTTTTTCTCCTCCATTTCTTCTGAATGATTTAGAATATATCCACTTTTGCCCCTTTTTTCCGGAATATTACCCAGGCGGACATAAGCCCCAGAAGCACATACGCTGCCGGCACCAAGGCGTTTTGTATCCCATAGCCGGACTGGGTAAAGTAAACACTGGAGTAATCAATTCCGTTCAGCATAGTGCAGATTACATGAATCATAAGCTGCAGAAAGAACGGGCAGACCGCCACAACGATCTTGTAATCCGAGAGGAAGCTGCAGGCCAGCGCGGTACAGGCCCAGACCCCTCCCATCACAAAATCAAGGCACAGGAAGATTACGATATAAACAGCCGGATGCGAAAAATAAATCTGATAAAACAGGCTCGCGGCACAGATTCCATTATGCGCAAACACGGACTGCGGCGTCAGGTTAGGCAATAGTACCAGTGCACACAGCAGATTCAGGACCAGCGGAAGGACAACTGCCAGACCGCCGGACAAAAATGCCGCCAGATATTTTGCCGCCAGATAATCCTTTCTGGATACGCGTGTGTACAGCCCTTTCAGGAAGCCGCTCGCCTGGTCTGAAAAATAGGATGCCCCAAAGGGCAGGACTGCAAGGATCGGAATAATCAGAAAATATAAGAATCCTTCCAGATATTCCGTGCTTCCCCCGATCCAGGAATCCGCCACCGCAAACGGGTATAAGATGGGGAACACTTCCATGTCATTTGTCATGTTCCAGTCATGATGCGGCAGTTGGTAATGGATGACCTGCGCGGCTGCAATGATCCCGCCTAATGCTAATGACAGAGTCATCCCTCTGCTCCGTAACGACCGCCCGACCTCTTCTTTTAAGATTTCTTTCATATGCTTCTCCTTCAACTTCAACTCTGCTTCTCTCAAAAGCATTACTTCGGTTCTCTGTTCCATCACTCTTTGTCTGACAGTCCTTCATAAATCTTCCTGTATGCTTCCTGAATATGCGCTTCCACACATTCCGAAATATCCATATCCTGATAGCACTCCACCAGCTTTTCTATTTTTTCTTCTTGATACATCATCTTTTCATCCTTCCTTTCCTTAAAATTAATTGTGCGGTTCATTTCTTCCATTTTGTTCCTCCTTCCTGCATAGAATGAACCCGCCTATGCGAAAGCGGATTCAGAGCCGATACTGCTTCCGCGAAATATACTACACGATTTTTTGCCCCAATGAATAAAAATGGTTTTTTCTCTTTTTTTCTGACCTTTAATTTTTTCCAGCTTTGTGGTTGGATTTTTTATTTCACATCAAGTCCTTCTTTTCTATCATTTTCCTCATGAGCAATGACATGATCACTATAATTGCCGCGCAGATTCCGATTTCCGCAATTGGATTTATCCCTTGCTCCATCACCCCGGACTGCCGCATCAGCATCAGGGCATTAAAAATCAGCAGCGGATTCTTATGAAACACAGAACTGACCAGGAGCACAACGGAAATAAGTATCCCGACCAGAGCATTTCCTTTTATAGAAGCTGTATACTGTATGTATGCCGCGGCCGTCATGACGAGAAGCGGCATGAAAAAAACAAACAGAAGGAAGTCCCCCGTCTGATATCCTGCCAGATCCATCCCGGCACATCCCAGCTGCACATCCTGATGAAATATTCCCGGCAATGCGCCTGTGTAGCCCCCGTACAGCAGGAAGGTCAGGCCGGTTACCAGCAGATATCCCGCCGTCTCCATCCAGAGCATCAGGTTCTGGTATCTCCACCATTTGGCTCTGGACACACACCGCAGTGTGATCTGCATTTCATAATTTCGTGCGGTCTGGCTCACCGAATGTCCGATCACTGCAAAAAAATAGATATAATAAAGCGACCAGATTGTCGGAATGTTAAATGGCTCCTGACTTCCACCCGTGGTATACGGGATCGTCCCCTTGCAGAAGTCCGCAATATAATCCCCTGCAGATACTTCGAACCGGATTCCAAAATAGCTTTCATATCCCTGCAGTATGTTTCGGAATGTTTGGCATTGGATCAGGATCAAAATGACTACAGGGATATATTTTTTCCAATTTCGTTTCCAGAAAAGCCTGATATATAAATTTACCATCTGCTGCCGCCCCCCCTTCTCAGAAATAAAAAATATCCTTTTTTTTGATACACGCAATGCCGATTCCATATGCTGCAAGCAGCACCCCCATTCCTTCCAGCACATGCTCTATGAATGTCACCGGCTCCAGCCAGGTGCTGTGCTGAACGGAAAAAAGGAAATGGAATACCGGTATCCCCCCGACCTTCTCCAGCCCTACCGCCAATACAAGCAGAACCCACAGCAGAATCAACGTCTTCGGATACCACATGAAAATATCGGTCAGCACAAAGAGGATCATCATCTTGATCACATACATGCAGAAAACTCCTGCCGCAGCGGTGATGAACCATGCGTCGCTCAATTCTCCCGTATAGGCGTAATAAATGCTGCCCTTGCTGTTCCAATTGATCAATGTCCCCTTCGCTGTCCAGGCGAACAAAAATTCCGTTCCCAGCAGGACACCCGCAGTCACAACCGCATACCACATACTCTCCATGATCTGACGTACCAGCATCTTTCTGCGGCTTCCATATCTCAGGACAAGCTGGATGCTGAGGCTGTTCTGCTTGCATTTCATCACCACAAATGCCGCTGCCGGAAAGATCATGATTCCGGCCCGGTACCCATCCTGCTGCGCAATAAGCAAGTCTGCCGCGCTTGCTTCCATCCCGTAAAATTCAAGGATATCGCAGGCATTCCAGACACCCCAATACGTACAGACCGCAGACCAGAACAAATACGCCAGAACAAGCTTATATTCTTTTTCGATTCCATCCTTCACACTGCACATCGTTTGCCTTAAATCAGAATACATTTACTCTCGCTCCTTTTTCTGATATTTCTGACTTCCCTATGAGAAAGAAATCAGACCTGGTATTTTTTGAATATAATACACGATTTTTTGCGCGTATGAAGAAAAACGGCTTTTTTTCCAAATTTCTGACCTCTAAAATTTTTCCACCTGTACGGCTGCAACCCTTCAGGTGGAAATTTTCTGTTGTATCTGTTCCCCTGCCGTGCTATACTATCAGCACATCAAAGCGAGGTGATAGTATGGCTCTGGAATCCTGGGAGAAAAGACGAGAACTCTTAGTACGTTTTCAATCGGAACTGATTCAGGCATTTCCTGATGAAAGTGATTACAATGTATATGTATTCGGCAGCTTTATACGCCGGGATTATAAACCCGGGGTCAGTGATATTGATCTGATCATATATTGCAACGATTTTTTGAAACGCTGTGGTATTTATGATTTTTGCAGTCAATTTTTTAAGCAGGAGCAGCTGCCCTGTGATATTCTGGAATATTCATACATGCCGGAAGGTTATATCTTTGCAACAGGTATTTTAAACGCCTTCCCAATGACAGATTACTATCCAAAAGCATTGCGGGATGAATTATATATCATCACGAGAAATTATCAGCGGTATCTTGAACGCCAGGAGATCAAGAAAAAATATCTGAGATGGGACTATTTGATCAATAAGGCAAGATTAGAAAAAGAAAGGGAACAGATGCATGGTAGACATTCCTAATGAGATTCAGGATCTGGGTTTTCATGTTCAGAAAAAGCTGGATCAATCATATTTGCCAAGCATTTCCTATGACTCATATAAAAGTATAAAAGAGACTGCCGGAAGCAGGTATTTCCACGGATTTTCCGTGCAGATCCCCTCTCCCGGCGGTCTCTTATTTCATAAAGTCAAACAAACTCATCTGTCTGCCATTTCCCATATTTTTATGTGAACGTGCTTTTTCCCTGCTGGCCGCTTCCGCAGGAATTTCTTTTAAAAAGGAAGATTCTTCTTTTGATGTGGTAAGGATCAATTCCTCTTTTGCCCGGGTGAGTCCAACATAAAACAAACGGCGTTCTTCCTCTTCATCCGAACTATATTTCTCACTTTCAAAGGGAATCATCCCCTTTCGCGCCCCATAGATCATGACCACCGGAAACTCCAACCCCTTTGAGCCATGCAGCGTCATGAGCGTCACCGCGCCCGACGTATACCGCTTCTCCCCGCAGCGTTTCAGGTCGCTCTCTACTCCCAGATCCAACGCCTCTGTAAAATCCGGCATAGTCTGGTAAAATACCGCCGTCCGGTATAGCTTTCCTATGCCCTTATTCTTTTCCAGATTCAGGTCTTTCATCCATTCTTCCAAGATCTTCTGGGGTTTCTTTTTTTTCATAAAAGGACGGTACTTGTCCGCCATATTTTGATAAATGCTCTCCGTCATATCTCCGGCATCCAGATCCCACAAAAGCTTCAGCGCCGTCTGTCCTGCCAAAAGGTTGTCCGGCTGCACCAGGCTCTTGAAGAAACTGACAGTCCCCCGCACGGCAGGTTCCATAAGAAAATCATCCCGGCCGGCCACCACATAGGGGATACCCTCTTTTTTCAGGCAGCTTTCCAAAAGGTCTGCCTGCCGGCGTGTCCGGTACAGCACCGCGATCTCTTCAAATCCCTGCGCACGCCCTTCCCTCTCCGGAAAGATTTCCTGCGCCTCCAGCATCCCGATTCCCCCTGCCAGGCGGTTGATCTCCTTTGCTGTAAAGATCGCCTCAGACATCTCACTGTCTGCTTCCACGATCCGCACTGGAACCCCTTCCGGCCTGTTTGCCCTGAGCTGCCTTTTTCCTCCCGGATTATGGGAAATCACTTCGGAGGCCGCTGTCAGAATCTGAGGAGCGGAACGATAATTTTCTTCCAGGGTGATCCGGCAGGTCTGAGGAAATTCTTCCGAAAGTCTTTGGAAGCACCCGGCGTCTGCTCCGCGGAAGCCATAGATTGCCTGATCCTGGTCTCCGATCACAAACAGTTCCTTTCCGCCTTCGTTCCAGGCTTTCATCAGCTCGTACTGGAGAGGGCTGATGTCCTGAAATTCATCCACCATGAGATAAGAAAATTGTCCCGCATCCATATTTTTTCTGTTTTCTTCCGCTCTCTCCCGGGCAATCCGCAAGGCTTCCAGAAGGAGATCATCAAAGTCCAGAGCATTCCAGTCTTTCAGAGTGCTTTGATATACCTGGAATGCGTTTCTCAGCTTTGCATCATGTTCTGATTCCCCGTCCATCACATCAAAATCAAGTGTACGCGAACCCGCCTTATAGTTGGAAATCCATGTCAAGAGCCGGGAAACTGTCGTCTCCAGGCCATACGCCTTTATGATCCTGCCTGCCAGATCCCGCGTCTCACTATCCCCTGCAAGGGTAAATTCTACACCACTATCTTTCAGAATCTTCCATGCAATAGAATGGAAGGTGCCGATCTGCAGTTTTTTCGCGGCGGTGCCCTTTCCCAACTGCCTGCGGACACGCTCCCGCATCTCTCCTGCCGCCTGGTTGGTAAATGTCACCGCGGTGATACAGGAAGGCTTTACCCGCCTGTTCTCCAGAAGATGAAGGATATGGGCCGCCAAAGTGCCGGTCTTTCCGGTACCCGGGCCGGCGGTGACCGCGGTAACCCGGTCGATGGATTCGATTGCTCTGTGCTGGTTTTCATTCCATGTATATTTTTGAGCGTCCGCTGTTCCCAAAATTTCCTCGGGAAATCCGGCCGTCTTTTCATTCTCCGCCAATTTCGAAGCGCCTGTCCTCAATTGCTCAGAGGACTGCCGGAAATCCGGGATTTTCCCGCTTTTTATTCCTTCATCCGGGTCATACGATTGCCCTTCCGATTCCTGTCTGCTGTTTCCGCCTCGCTCACCAGCTCTCCCCGGACTCTGCACGGACTTCATTTCATTCGAAGCCATCTCAGACATATCAAACAGACTCATCTGCCCCTCCAGATGATCCAGTTCTCCCTGGGTAAACAGCCGTATAATCCCGTATTCCCCATCGAATCCGGGCAGTCTTGTAACCTGTCCCTTTCTCAGTCTTCCGATTCCCTCCGAAATCAGGATTCCCGAAACGCTTCGAATCTCTTCCAGCGGAATCTCCCGCAGTATGGAAAATTCCGGCCCCAGCTTTTGGAGCAGGTTTCGGTATTCCCTCTCAACCCGGGCGCTTGCAGACGAGAGGCCCACAGAGGCGCCGATGATCTCAGGCAGCGGAACCAGACTTTCAAACCCTGCAGCCTGCTCTTTCTTGTATCCTTCCGGCCTGTCTGCAAGCTGTTCCACCCGGTGGGACACCCCAATCGTCAGCTTCCGGCCGCAGACCGGGCAGATTCCATGATACTTTTCCGTTTCCACAGGCGCCAGGCAGAGACCGCATTTCCGGTGGCCGTCATAGTGGTACTTGCCTTCCTCCGGAAAGAACTCGATGGTGCCTTTCAGACCGTTTCCGGTTTGAATCGCCTCTTTTAACTCTTCATAGGATAAACCGATATCCAGCAGATTCGCCTCTCTTCCCAGCTTTGCCGGAGAATGGGCGTCTGAGTTGGATATAAGCTGATAACCGTCCAATGCGGACACCCGCCAGTTCATGGGCGGGTCGGAGGACAGCCCGGTCTCCATGGCATGGATATGGCCGGAAAGATCACCGTAGCATTCCTCCACCGAGTCAAAACCCGAAAACGCTCCGAACAATGAAAAATGCGGCGTCCAGATATGGGCGGGCACATACACTGACTCCGGGCACATTTCCAGAAGGATCTCCAGCAGATCATGACAGTCCAGTCCAAGGATGGGCCTTCCGTCCGAATGGATATTGCCGATGGCTTCCAGCTTGCGGGAGATCATCTCTGCCTCTTCCAGTCCGGGCAGAAGGATCAGGCTGTGCACCTTCCGCACCCGGTCGTATTTCTTATAGATTGAACTAATTTCTCCGGTAATGACAAAATGCGGCTGCATCGTATCTGCAGCCGTATTGTCTTCTATCCGGTACTCTTTTTTTAATACATACAGGCCATTCCCGACAGGTTCCAGCTTTTCTGCAAGCTCCTCGCGCCATGCCGGATGTGTGAAGTCTCCGCTCCCTACGATCCCGATCCCCTTGCGCCTTGCCCACAGATCCAGATATTCCGGCGTACAGTCCTTGCTGGTGGCCCGGGAATAGCGGGAATGGATATGCAAATCTGCTATGTACATGGAAAAAACCTTCTTTCGTAAAAGTAAGAGCCAAGCCCTTTTCAATATCTGTATATTTTTCAGCTTCCATTCATATTTTCATACACTTCTTCTAAATAGATGTCTTTAGTGTATCATATCACACAGCAGATGTGAACCCACTAAATCTCGTTTTAAGATCGGCTATTACGCCTGTGCGGATATTCCTTTTTCCTTCCTCTCCTGAATTTCCTTCACGATCTCATTATATGCCTTCCGGTTCAGCCGGTAAAAATACAGTACCGCAGCGGTCACGATCCAGAGGATTCCCGGAACCGTGGTAAAGGAATGCTTGATCACGGCAAGGACGGCCGGATTCTGCTGCTGGTTCGCCGCATATCCGAATGCCCCCAGGACGCCTGCAAGTACGGAGGTTCCGATGGCCATTCCGATTTTATTTCCGAGAGATATAAACGCATACTGAAATCCGTCGTTCCGAAGCCCGGTTTTCCATTCCCCATACTCCACACAGTCCGGTACAATGGCATAGATCGCCGTATTGAATCCGGAGAAGAAAAACTGCGCCAGACAGGAAAACAGGTAAAACGGAACCGGTGAACTGCCCACCGTAAAAAAGTACATGCAAAACATACTGATTCCCGTCAGCAGCGCGAAGATCGACGCGGAGCGGCCTTTATTATTGGTCAGCCGGAATACAAGCGGGAAGCAGGCTGCTCCGATGATGGCCGGAACAATGATAAAAAGTGAGTATGTACTGAACAGTGCCTGATTGCCTTCCACATAGGTGAAATAGTACAATGCATCCGCATTTCTTCCATAAAGCGTAACTCCGAACAGGAACTGTCCTGCAACCGCGATCATATAAGGCTTATTCTTTGCAACAGCAGACAGCTGGGTCTTCAAAGAGGTCTTTTCCTTTTCCGGTACTTCCACCACCTCTTTCGTCTTTGCAAAGCAGAAGATATGGCATGCGGCAAAGATACATCCATACAGGATTGCGATCAGAAGGTATCCTCTCTTGTCATCTCCATTACCCAGAGCGGCGATCAATGGAACCGTGACAATATTGATAATGCCGATGGCGATCATAGCGCTGACGGAACGGAAGGTATTGATCTTCGCGCGCTCTTCAATATTCTGTGTCATGGCACCGCACAGGGTTCCATAGGGAATATTGACGCAGGTATAGCCCAATACGAGAATACAGTATGTGACTGCCATATACACGATTTTTACATTGGACGGCCAGTCCGGATGCGCCCAGAAGGTCAGCATCAATACAACGGCGGTCAACGGAGCCGCGATCAGCAGCCAGGGCCGGTATCTTCCCCAGCGGGTATGGGTCTTATCGCTCAGCCCGCCGATCACAGGATCATTGATTGCATCCCAGAATCTGGAGAACAGCATCAGCCCTGCCACAGCTCCCATTCCGATTCCAAATACATCCGTATAGAAAATCATCAAAAAGTTTCCTACAAACATCCAGCTAAAATTACATCCCACATCGCCCATGCCGTATGCAATTTTGCTGAGCAATGGTACCTTTACATCCGTTTCCCTCTGTTCCATCATGATCCTCCCTGATCTGTTTAATCTCTATTGTTTTTGGAAATTTTCTCGTGCGCTGACAGCCCTGCTCCGTCAGCCTGTCAGCGCCGTGTCTGAAAATACCGGATTATCCGCCTTTATTCCTCTCCGATACGGATGACCGCCTTCACAATATCCGCCTTATTGTTCACACTGTAGTCCATTGCCTTCTGCGCTTCATCCAGTCCGAATATATCTGTCACGATCCCTTTCAGGTTCACTTTTCCGGAAGCAACGGCGTCAATGGCCATGGGATAAATGTGGCGGTAGCGGAATACGGTCTTGAAGGTCAGCTCCTTGTCCAGAGCCAGACTCATCGGCAGGGTCATCTCGCCGCTCTTGCTGTAGCCTACCAGAACGATGGTGGAGCCCTTTTTGGTCATATGAATGGTCTGTACTGTGGTGATCTGTGTACCCGCGGTCTCCACTGCCAGATCGCATCCCTTTCCTTCTGTCAGCTTCATGACCTCTTCCACCGCATCGGTTTTGCTTCCGTTGATCACGCCGTCCGCTCCCAGCTCCATTGCCTTTTCCAGACGTTTTTCCATAATATCCACTACATAAACCTTGGATACGCCCATGGCTTTCAGCGCCATCATGGTTACCAGACCGATACAGCCCGCTCCCATGACAACCGCCGTCTGTCCTGCCCTTGCGCCGCCCTGCATTGCCGCATGGAAACCGACTGCCAGAGGTTCGATCAAAGCGCCTTCCAGTGTGCTCACATTGTCCGGAAGCTTAAAGCACAGGTCTGCTTCGTGGGCTACATATTCCTGGAATACACCGTCCACCGGAGGGGTTGCAAAAAATACCACATCCGGGCAGAGGTTATAGCGGCCTGTCTTGCAGAACTCGCAGTGTCCGCAGGTCTTGCCGGGCTCCAATGCCACCCTGTCCCCTACTTTCAGATGCTTCACGTCCTTTCCGACCTCTACCACGGTACCGCCCGGCTCGTGTCCAAGTACAAAGGGCGGCTCTACCACATAGTCCCCGATGGCGCCGGTCTCATAATAGTGGAGGTCGCTGCCGCAGATCCCCACATATTCCAGCTTCACAAGCACCTCATTGTCCTTCGCTTTCGGAATCTCTCGTTCCTCAAATCCCATCTGACCGATCCCCAGCATTACCGCAGTTTTCATTGTTCCTTCCATGATGATTTCCTCCTTTTTATTTCTTTATTGTGTACTTTATTAAATAGTTTTATTATGTTTCTAATTTTATATCCGAACACTGAATTTGTCAATAGATTATAAACAGTAATTCCATTTTCGGAAATATACACAAAATCAACATCCTGTTTTTGTCTAAGATGCACATACAACCGCACAGACAGAATCCTTCTGCTGTCCAGGCACAAAAAAAAGAGACCTCATCTCTGAAATCTCTTTCCAAACTATGTCTCCCGCCCCCTTATATCTGTCTCACAAAATCCTCCGTGACCCGTAATGCCGCCCCCAGAGCCGCAGCTCCCACCTGGTAGCTGCAGGCTTTTACAAACGGCCTGCTTTCCGCAAATGTATTTCTCTCCGATACTTTCTCCCATATATCCTGAATACGGGCTTCTGCATAACTCCCCACATAGCCGCCAAGGATAATATCACAATCCAGAACCATATGGATATTGTTGACCGCGATTGCCAGATAAGACGTATATCGGTCCCAAAGCTGCACGGCTTTTTTTTCTTTGCGCTCCAATGCTGCAAAAAATTTTTCCAGTTTTCCATCCGACGCAGCGGATAAGCGTGACGCGGAGCAGTAAGCGTCCAGACATCCTTTTTTCCCGCAATAGCAGGATTCCCCGTCCGCAACCACCGTCATATGCCCCACCTCCCCGCAGCGGAAATGATTCCCCTGTATAAGTTCCTTTCGATAGAAAATGGCCCCTCCTACCGTATTACTCAAGGACAGATAAAAGAACCTCTCCGGACCGTCCGGATGGATTCCCTCCGCATAAGCTCCGGCATTTGCATCATTCAAAAAGATACATGGGTGGGAAAAAAAGCGGCTTACCGCATCAAAAGGCACGGATTCCAAACCCAGTATATGCGAATACGTGATCATTTCCCGGTTCAGGTCGATAATCCCCGGGAAGGAAATTCCAATCCCCAATATCCGTTCCCCGTCCGCACCGCTTTCCTGTAAAAAGCGTTCCAGCTTTTCGCTGACCTCCCGGTAATACCCGTCTTCCGAAGCGTATGGATGATAGATCCGCTCGTATCTTAACATTTCCCCGGCAAGGTTGGTCAGCACCAGGCTGATATGGTTCTTTGTGATATCCAGCCCTACCGCCTGTTTGATGTTCACAGCCGCAGACAAAGCCTTGGCACGCCGCCCCCCGGTGGACTGCAGTTCTCCCTTTTCTTCCACCAGCCCCTTCTCAATCAGCTCCTTCGTAATCTGCGTCACCGTCGGCAGGCTCATGTTCATCTCATGGGCAATGTCCGGGTTGGAAACTGTTTTGTTCCTGCATATGTAGCGGAACACCCGATTCCGGTTCTGTTTTTTGACTTCCATATTCGTTACTTTTTTCTTGTCCATATTGACTCCTATATCCAAGTGACATCCCTTCAGGGCCATTCGGCCATTTCATAAGGTATACCCAAGGGCACCCCATTACGGCCATTCGGCCGTTTCACAAGGTATACTCATTCATGTTGCTTCAGCCTCTCAAAAGAGAAAGTACCTTTGGCCGCGCCCCTTTCTCATACCGGAAACCCAAAGCCGTTCTGATGATTTCCGGCAGATAATATTTTTTATCTGATGAAACCAAAAAACCTTGGTTTTCCAATTTTGCAATTTCTTCCCCAGTCAGGTTAAGCTTATCCAATAATAACGGCAGTCTTTTATCTTCTTCCGGCATATTCATAAGTCTTTCCAAAATCTGATATATGGATCTCATCTCCATTTTTATCTCTGTCAGCTTTTCTTTTGAACATTCCGGAATGGCTTTTCTTATCTCTGCCGGCAGGATAAACCTGTCCAAATATTCTGATGCTGGTCCCGGAAGATTTACGGTAGAGAATTTTAAAAATCTGACAATATCCCTGGCCTGTAAATGTCCGTTAAAGTCTGACAAAGCAGCAATGATCCAGCGAGAAGACTCCGTCTCTCTTGAACTATTTTTCCCCAGTTTTTTGCCCCAAAGCAGTTCCAGGCGTTCTTCCAATGCTTCTCTGCTGGCTTTCAAAATATCTATATTTTCAGCAAATCTTGGGTTTACCTGAGCGGCAATCCATACAGCCAGCCGCAGTGCTTCCGTCGGCGACCAGTTTAGTTCATATCTGAAATATTGATTTTTGAACTGTTCGAAATTCACTCCAATTGCTTCTGCCGCCATATCGCTTCTTATGAAAACGATCATCCCCACATTTCCATATTTGAGATTCCTCATTTCGTTAATGACATTTTGGCAAAGCGATTTCACCGCATACTTCCAGCCTTCCTTTTTTTGAACCTGCGCGTCCATAAAGAGGTCTTCCAGACCGTCTGCCACAAACAGCAATCTTTTTTTTCTCTCCTCCAGATACTCGTCTGCCTGCATCAGAACAGAAAAAATATCCGTCATGCCGCAGATCAGATCCGTCCACTTCTGTGTCCACTCAGCCAGTGAATGTTCTTCGTCCAAATATGACAGAATTTCCTTATGATTTTTATTTACCGAATGTTCATCAAAAAATGCTTCTCCGAATACGTGATTTGCATTCTGTATACATTCAACAGCAAGAGGATGGATATATTTTGTATTGATGGTAGAAATCAATGGCAATATAAGCGTTTCCCTGCTTTCTTCCACATCCTCTTTTTTCAGCTTTCTCTGGAATCCGGCCCATGTTTTTGCCTCAAGCATATGCTTGAATAAATACGTCTTTCCGGAACCTTTCTCTCCCAGAACTGCAATTTGCGGAACCTCATCCTGATAATCTTTTATGATCTCCCTTATAGATGCTGTTGCCAGCATGTTCAGGCTTTTTGTACCTTCTGCAGTGACTTCCGCTGCAGCCAGGCTATTCAGGCTTTGCAGTGTCTCCCTCACTTCCTGCAATGGTAAAATCGCTCCATCTGTTTCCTGTCCGTTTTCGAAAATACTTTCCGCATTTTCTTCCATGATTTCTAAAAGTCTTTTCCCTTTCAGCACAGAACAAATCTGAGAGAAATCACCCAGCGATATAAATGGAGAATCAAAGCGGATTCTGAGAAGATAGTCTTCCCTCAACATAGTCGAATCTTTTGAGTCTATTTCTCTCTCCACGGCTTCTAACAGCTCATCCTCAATCTGTCTGATTGTGTTTTCTTCCATTTCAGGCGGAATCATAGTCAGCAAAATTTTGGACTCCCACAGATTCCCCGATGTTTTTTGCTGAATTTCTTTCAGCAGCATCTGTGTACCTTTTATCGACTGCATGGAGGTTGAAGTCACAAAATATTTCTGCACCCGCGGGTCGAACAGAAACGGCGCGGAAAATTCTGTCACTCCCGCTCTCAGGTCTACCAGCACGATGTCCGCTTCCAATGCGGCGCCTATCATGGATAAAAATTCCGAAATAATATACTTATTATTTTGATTTGCTATGATTTTTTCCGGGCTCGAAAAAATATCCAGCAGTTGTTCCTTTTCTCTGTAAACAGGTAGAAAATAATGCTCCGTTTCCAATTTTTCCGTTTCGATCGTCAGACTCGATTTTCTTATAAGTCCGGCAATTTTCTCTGCCAGTTCGGCATTGATATCGTGAAAATGCATGAGGGACAATACATCCAGATAACTGACTGCCGCATTTTCCTGACTTCCATTGATCATCCAGGTCAAGCCCGGAGCTTCCAGATCAGAATCTATGATCAAAACCTTCTTTTGATCCCCATACCGTTTTGCAATCCCTTTGGCAAGCGCAGTCAGGGATAAGGTTCTGCCAACGCCCCCTTTATAAGAATGAAATGCTATAACAGGCACCCCCGGCAGCTTTGGAATCTTAGATTCTGCCTTATTTTCCAAACTGATGTCTTTAAATAAGGGAGCATCTGCCCTGCGGAACCGGTCGGCCTCATCGCCATCTTCATATATGATATACAGCTTCGTCTGATCAAACTCAATTTGTATACTCTCACCGTCAAAAAGTTTTTCAAATATACTTCGAAATAATTGTTTGTCCTCCTCCGGATCATGTATTTCCGGACAAATATTTATTACAATTTCGTCATGATAAACATCCACTCTGTTCCAACTCTTCGGCCACTTTGTTTTTTCTATCTTTCTTTCTATATCATGCCAGGTAAATATCTGCATCTGCATTCCTCCTACTACAGCCTTGTCTTAATCCACTCTGCTATTTTGGCCAATACCTTTTCTGTTCTTTCTTCCTCCTCTATATCAGCAACTGCCGCGCCGTATCTCCATAGTTCATTAAATCTCATCGGCGGCACACTTCCCCCGCCTTTTTCCAGAGATATATTTTTCAAAACAAATTCATTCCGCGGATTCACTTCCTTCAACATAGCCTTGATATCATGGCCTGTTATGTTATATTTACCGTTTGTCTCGCAATATGTTTCCAGTTCCTCATATGTATCATTGCCAGTCTCTTTCATAATTAAACTTTTTAATCCGCACTCTACCGAGTAGAATAAAACAAGCCTGCGTGACTTGTCGCTTACATTTGTATTCTGATATAATCTATAGTGCCTGCGGTAACTGTCCTGAAATTCTCGTCTTGTAACATTTAATCTTTTGTTTGCCATATAAAGTCACTCCGTTTACTCGCCGTATACTTCATTGTACCAAGTCGCTAGCGCGACGGCTAGCCCCAATTACATAAAGCCGCCACATTTTCCCAAAAAAAGTAGCAGTTTCCATATTTTTGTAGTATTGTTAAGATACCCCTACCAAAACAATCACATTATACGGGAACTGCTATGCTTAGTTTATCATGGATCTTTATTCTTAACAACTACATTTTTTGCTTTTCTCGTCCACCTCCTTTGGATGAACTGTCACTTTTTACATTTTATCTTACAAAGGAGGTTCCATTATGGACAATTATCTGAATTCTTACCGGGAAATGATTTCCCTACGCGGCCTTACACACCACACAGTGACATCCTACTCCACTTATATTTCTGCTTATCTGGATTATCTTTCCGTCTTCCTATGCAAAGACCCTCAAGATGTCTCCTGGCAGGAACTCCGCGATTTTATCCGCTGGCTACAGAAAGCCCGTTCCCGATCTTAAGGTCAAGGCCTTTGTCACCCTTCTGTATTCGGCTGGATTACGTTCCTGCGAAGTCCGGAATTTAAAATGCCCTGATATTGAGCATTCCAACAAGCGTATCTTTATACGGCAGGCCAAAAACCGTTCCTCCAGATATGCCATCCTTTCGGATACCGCATGGGATACCATCCTGGAATACTGGTATTCCTTCCCGGCAGGGGCTCGCCCAAGGGACTGGCTGTTCACACAGCAGCGGGATAAAACCAGGCCCCTCAACCATGAGCATATCCCACATCATATCGCTCTGCATGAAAAACGGCTGGGATGGGAACACCGGATCTCCTGCCATACCTTCCGGCACGCTTTCGGTACCCACCTCTATGAGAATGGCACGGATCTGCTTACCATCAAAGCCCTGCTTGGACATAAATCTATTACTTCTACCACGATCTACGTCCATCTGGCTTCTAATGGTACAACCTGTGCCGTAAGCCCCCTGGACAGACTGGCAGGTGAATATCGTGGCCGAGTATAAGATACAGAAGATCTTTCAGCAAAACTGGGAATCCTTTTGTGCTTCCTCGGCTCCCTTCCCTGTTCAGGAGAAGGCAGCACATGCCATCATGAACTGCAAGACCGGCAGCCTGGGATTCTCCGTCTCCCGGTGCCAGGATTGCGGACACATAGAAATCCACAATAATTCCTGCCGGAATCGGAACTGTCCCAACTGTCAGGCGGTACAAAACGAGATCTGGGTGGATCAGCGCCGGGAGGAGGTCATTGATTCCCCATATTTTCATGTGGTATTTACACTTCCTCATGAGTTGAACCCCCTGCTCTACTGTAACCAGACACTTTTATACAGCCTTTTTCACAAATGCTGCTCCCAAACACTTTTAGATCTGTCACAGAATCCGAAATACCTCGGGGCAGTCCCCGGCATCATCCAGGTCCTGCATACATGGAACCAGGAGCTTTCCTACCATGTACATATGCACTGTATTGTTTCCGGCGGCGGACTCACAAAAAACCGTCAGGTCAAAACTTCAAAGGGCACATTTTTTATCCCGGTACGTGTCCTCAGAGAGAAGTTCAAAGGGAAATACCTCTCTCTTCTGGAGGAATACTACCGCTGCGGAAAGCTTGTGTTTTCCGCTTCCTGTGAAAAGCTGCGGAATCCTTACGAATGGAAAGAATTCAAAGACCTCCTTTACGGAAAAGACTGGTGCCCTTTTATAAAAGAAACCTTTCGCGGTTTCGGCAACGCCCTTGAGTATCTTGGCCGTTACACACATAAAATCGCGATCTCAAACAGCCGGATCCTTTCTGTTACGGATTCCGAAACTACATTTTCCGCCAGGGCAAAGAACCCCGGAGGACACAGGCGGCAGATATCTCTGAAAAATGAGGAATTCATCCGGCGTTTCCTGATGCATGTGCTTCCTCATGGATTTCAAAGGATCCGATACTATGGATTTCTCAACAACCGGATGAAATCCAAAAACCTGAAACTGATCTTCAAGCTGCAAGGATATCAGAGATTTAAACGCCGGTATCAGGATCTGTCCATAGCGGAACTGCTCAAGGCAGTCTGGAATTTCGATATACGGGTCTGTCCGGAATGCGGCTGTATGAACATGAAGCACCTGGGAAGGGTTTATGCGAAACCGCGGTAAAGTGCCTTCCCATCCATACTGTTTTTTTAAGATCTTCCAAGGGAAGGTCTGCGAAGCATGCCCAAATTTATTTTGAGCCCTCAGCATCCTGTTGGATTTCATAGGTTTTCGGATTGTTTTTTCATTTTCAGGCTCTCCGGGAGGATACAATCCCCATACCTTTTTCGGCTAAACGTCCGCGACTTGCTACAATTGCGAAGAATCAGATTCCGAGCAGTTCTGTGTTTTTCCAGAGCTGCTCTTTTAATCTGCTCTGAATCTGATACTTCACTTAATAATTATAACAGAAATCTCAACGGATTTGGAACATTCTGTTTGCTTTTTACACTTTTTTCTTTTTATCTGCATACATCTTGTAATCCCATTTTCCTCATGCTATAATAAGTTCACTCGTTCTGATTACTAAGAGCAGCGAAGATAGCTGTGTCTGCGTAAAAAGGCGTACTAGATAAGCTGATAATTCCTATGAATCATATATATTCGCCGTTCTTGACAGCAGCAGACCATTGGTTGGACTGCTGCCCTATAGCGGTATATTATTTTATCAGATTAATCTGCGCCCGGAACCAGGGCGCTTTTTTTATTCTATAGAAAGTTTCTCCGAATGATTGTTCGGGTCTGCCCTGCCAGACAGCAGCATTACTAAAAAAGGAGGTCATTTATGGACACCAGGATCGCCTTAATCGGCATTGTACTCGACAGCACCAGATCCGTGGACGAGCTGAACCGCCTGCTGAGCGAATACGGCAGCTACATCATCGGACGTATGGGAATCCCCTACCGGGAAAAGAACCTGTCCATTATCAGTATCGCCATGGATGCCCCGGCGGACGCCATCAGCGCGCTGTCCGGAAAACTGGGCATGCTTCCGGGCGTCAGCACCAAAACAATCTATGCAAAAACCAAATGATCCACACCGCTCTTTTGCAGCCGCCAAAGTTCATACAGGCATACCCAAGGGCACCCCATTATGGCCATTCGGCCGTTTCACAAGGTATACCCAAGGGCACCCCGTTATGGCCATTCGGCCGTTTCACAAGGTATACCCAAGGGCACCCCGTTATGGCCATTCGGCCGTTTCACAAGGTATACCTGTTTGGCCCGCTGTATCGCGGAAACAAAAAACAGGGAGGAACACAAACCATGTACGACGTAAATTCAAAATGTGCGGATGATTTTATCAGCCACGAGGAAATTCTGGACACACTGGCCTACGCGGACGAAAATAAGGAAAACGCGGAGCTGATTGACGCTCTGATCGAGAAGGCAAAGCTTCGAAAAGGGCTGACGCACCGGGAAGCTTCGGTACTGCTTGCCTGTGAAATCAAAGAAAAGAATGAAGAGATCTTTAAACTGGCCGAACAGATCAAAAAAGATTTTTACGGCAACCGGATCGTCATGTTTGCCCCGCTGTATCTGTCCAACTACTGCATCAACAGTTGTACCTACTGCCCCTATCATCTGAAAAACAAGCACATTGCGCGCAAGAAGCTGACCCAGGAGGAGATCCGCCGGGAGGTCATCGCGCTGCAGGACATGGGGCACAAACGGCTGGCTCTCGAAGCCGGAGAAGATCCGGTACATAACACCATGGAGTATTATCTGGAATGCATCAATACGATCTACGGCATCAAGCACAAAAACGGAGCCATCCGCCGCGTCAATATCAACATTGCCGCAACTACGGTTGACAATTACCGCCTGCTCAAAGACGCAGGGATCGGAACTTATATCCTGTTCCAGGAGACCTATCACAAGGAAAGCTATCTGACCCTCCACCCGGCCGGGCCGAAGCATGACTACAATTATCACACCGAGGCCATGGACCGTGCCATGGAGGGCGGAATCGACGATGTGGGCCTGGGCGTGCTGTTCGGCCTGGATAAATACCGCTATGAGTTTGCCGGACTCCTCATGCATGCGGAGCATCTCGAAGCTGCCTTCGGCGTAGGGCCGCACACCATCAGCGTACCCCGCCTGAAACGTGCGGACGATATTGACCCCGGCCAGTTTGACAACGGCATTGACGACGAGATCTTTGCAAAGCTGGTTGCCTGCATCCGGATCTCTGTCCCCTACACCGGCATGATCATTTCCACAAGGGAAAACCAGGCCACAAGGGAGCGTGTCCTGCACCTGGGCATCTCCCAGATCAGCGGCGGCTCCCGTACCAGCGTGGGCGGTTACTATGAACCGGAGCCGGAGGATGAGAAGTCGGAGCAGTTCGACGTCAGTGACACCCGTTCCCTGGACGAGGTGGTACGCTGGCTGATGGAAATGGATTACATCCCCAGCTTCTGTACGGCCTGCTATCGGGAGGGCCGCACCGGAGACCGTTTTATGTCCCTGTGTAAGAGCGGGCAGATCCAGAACTGCTGCCATCCCAACGCACTGATGACATTAAAAGAATACCTGATGGACTATGCTTCGCCGGAAACCAAGGCAATCGGAGATAAGCTGATTGAGCGTGAAGTCCTCAACGTGCCCAATGAAAAAGCGCGGGCAGTCGTCATGGAAAACCTGCGTTATATCGAACAGGATAACCGGAGAGATTTCCGTTTTTAATTCCATCAGACAGAACGCAGGCCCGTTTGTATCGACGATTTTCATGGGCCTGCATTTTATCAAATCTGGTGATCCAACGGAGGAAATATAATATGAGTTTAAATGCCGTACCATCCGCAGACCGTATCCACATCGGAATCTTTGGAAAACGGAATGCTGGAAAATCCAGCATCATCAACGCCGTAACAGGCCAGAACCTTGCCATTGTCTCTGATATCAAGGGCACCACCACCGACCCGGTGCAAAAGGCCATGGAGCTTCTCCCCCTGGGGCCCGTTGTGATGATCGACACCCCGGGGCTGGACGATGAAGGGGAGCTGGGCGCTCTGCGCGTCCGAAAAGCATATCAGATGCTGAACAAGACCGACATCGCCGTGCTGGTGGTTGACAGCTCCCAGGGAATGACGCCTGAAGATGAACATATCCTGGCAAAGATCCGGGAAAAAAAGCTGCCCCACGTCATTGTATTCAACAAATCCGACCTGTGCAGCCAGCCTCTCACATGGGAAAAGCAGACGGAAATCCAGGGCACGGATCAAATACCGCCATCACAGTGCATCTCTGTCAGCGCTGTGACCGGCCTGCATATCCAGGAGCTCAAAGAACGGATCGCCGGCCTGGTTCCCACCGCCGGGAATGAAAAGCACATTGCCGCGGATCTGGTCCGCCCGGGCGAATTTGTGGTACTGGTCATTCCCATCGACGGTTCCGCTCCAAAAGGACGGCTGATCCTGCCCCAGCAGCAGACCATCCGGGATCTTCTGGAAGCAGGCTGCCCCGTCATCGCGGTAAGGGATACCGAACTGGAGGATACGCTCGCCGGCCTGGGTACCAGGCCGGCCCTGGTCATCACAGACAGCCAGGCATTCAAAAAGGTGTCCGCCCTTGTCCCACCGGACGTTCCCCTGACCTCCTTCTCCATCCTGTTTGCCCGCTATAAAGGGAATCTCGATACGGTGGCAGAAGGCGCCCGGACACTGGACCGGCTGCAGGACGGAGACACCATCCTGATCTCCGAGGGCTGCACCCACCACCGCCAATGCGAGGATATCGGAACCGTAAAGCTGCCCGGATGGATTCGCAAGCATACCGGAAAAGAGCTTAGGTTTGAATTTACGAGCGGCACGGAATTTCCCGATGAACTGGGCAGATACCGCCTGATCATCCACTGCGGCGGCTGTACCCTGAATGAACGTGAAATGAAATACCGCCTGAAATGCGCCTGTGACCAGAATATCCCTATCACAAATTACGGCACGGCAATCGCGCACATGAACGGCATTCTCAGCAGAAGTCTCGCTCCGCTCCGTTCGCAGGCAGGAACCGATCCGTTTACAGGCGAAAGGCTTTAAGACGCCGTTTTCCTTTCCAAAAGCAAGAGGCTGCCGGGAACCATTCAGCGATTTCCCGGCAGCCTGTTTTATTCTCATATATCTTGCATATCTTTATTCTTTGCCGTTAAAGCAATAGGTACACAGCTTGCAGGGGGAGAGCCCGATGGACGCCACCAGATCGTCCAGCCGATGGTACCGCAGAGTGGTAAAGTTCTGCTGCTTCCGGATCTCTTCCAGCATTTCCTCATACCTTGCGGTGCAGGGATCTGAGTACTCTGAAAGCACCTCCGGAGTCACTTCCTCCTCCCGTTCCTGGATCACCCGCCTTGTGATCAGATCCAGATCCGACTTGGACCGTGAGAAATTCAGGTACTTGCAGCCGTACAGAAGGGGCGGGCAAGCCGGACGCACATGTACCTCCTTCGCCCCGCTCCGATACAAAAATTCCGTAGTCTCCCGAAGCTGGGTTCCCCGCACGATGGAGTCATCAATCAGAAGCAGCTTCTTCCCTTTGATCAGCTCCTGCACCGGAATCAGTTTCATCCGGGCGATCAGATCCCTCTGGCTCTGGTTCGCAGGCATAAAGGATCTGGGCCAGGTCGGCGTATACTTGATAAACGGCCTTGCATACGGGATTCCCGATTCATTGGCATACCCGATGGCATGGGCGATCCCCGAATCCGGCACGCCCGCGACAATGTCCGGAGAAACGGAATCACTGTCCCGCTTCGCCAGCATGCTTCCGCAGGTATAACGCATCTGCTCCACATTCATCCCTTCATAGGAGGATGTGGGGTATCCATAATACACCCACAGGAAGGAGCACATCTTCATCTCCTCCCCCGGAGCGCCGACGGTCTCCACACTCTCCGGCGTGACGAAAACAACCTCCGCTGGTTTCAGTTCTTTATAATGTTCAAATCCAAGATTGATATATGCAAAATTTTCAAACGAAATGCAGTATCCGTCTTCCCGCTTTCCGATCACCACCGGAGTACGCCCATACCGGTCCCTGGCTGCATAGATCCCGTCCTTTGTCATCAGAAGGATGGTCATGGAGCCGTCCACAAGCTCCTGCACATACCGGATTCCGTCTACCAGCGTATCGGATTTGCAGATCAGGGACGCGATCAGTTCCGTGGCATTGATCTGCCCGCCGCTCATCTCCTGAAAATGCGCCCTTCCCGAATGGTACGTTTCTTTCAGCAGTTCATCCAGATTGTTGACCTTTCCTACGGTCGTGATTGCAAAGCTTCCCAGGTGGGACTGGATCAGAAGGGGCTGCGGTTCATAGTCGGAAATACATCCGATCCCCAGATGCCCGTCCAGTTCCTCTGCGTCCTTTTCAAACTTTGTCCGAAACGGAGAATTTTCGATGTTATGGATCGCCCTTTGAAAGCCTCCCTTACCATACATCGCCATCCCGCCGCGCCGTGTGCCCAGGTGGGAATGATAGTCCACCCCGTAAAACAGTTCCAAAGTACAGTTTTTCTTTGAAGCAACGCCAAAAAATCCACCCATATGTCTGTCTCCTTTTTTGTCAGTCGTCTTAAGGTAATGGTCCGGAATGCTTCGATCCCGGAAACCATTCACAGTTTAGCACGAAGTCATTTCAAAGTCAAAGGCAACATCCCGAAATCCCAAAAAACATCTGTACCCCCAGCCGCTACAGCATCAGCCCCCGGTACCGGTTAAAGCAGGCAAAGATCTCCTGCCTTCTGGGCATCGCCAGGCATGCCACATTGGACATACTCTCACACAGCCCGGCCAGTCCGTTTCTGCGGATCTTCTCCTCCAGCCTGTCCACCACATCCTGTACAGGGGTGGTACCTCCGAAGAAATTTTTCTCCGCATACCGCACACAGTATCCCAGGGCTGTCACCTGCTCGCTGTCCGTAATCTGCTCCACATAGCGCAGATCAATGCTTTCCCGGTTGATCTGCACTCCCTCGCGCCCCATAGTCTTCATCTTGATCCGGTCATTCCCCCGGTAGGCCCTGTTCTGCCCCGGGCACCTGTGAAATACCGGCTTGTCCGCAGGCTCCTCCAGCCCGCTCAGCGCCGGAAAGTTCTCCGCTTCTTTCTTTGCCTCCGCCGTGATCTCTCTTGGCACGTACCGGTCCATCTGCACAATGGTGTCCGCAATGTGGAAATATGCCCCCGAGCTCCCGGCCACGATCACGGTTGAGATCCCATAGCGTTCATACAATTCCCGGATTCTGTCGATAAAAGGCGTGATCGGCTCCATGTCCCTGTGGATCACACGCTGCATCAGCTCGTCCCGGATCATAAAATTGGTGGCGCTGGTATCCTCATCGATCAGCAGCGCTTTGGCCCCTGCCTCCATGGCCTCCACCACATTGGCCGCCTGCGAGGTGCTGCCGCTGGCGTCCTCCGTGTAGAATCCGCTGGTATCCTTCCCATTGGGCAGGTCATTGATAAACATGGAAATATCCGTCTTCTTGATGCTCCGGCCGTCCTCCGCACGAATCTTCACTGCGGTTCCGTCCGTGATCACATACTCCCGTCCGTCCCCGGCGATATGGTCATATACCCCCAGCTCCAATGCTTTGAGCAGAGTGGATTTTCCGTGGTAACCGCCTCCCACAATCAGGGTAATGCCCTTGCGGATTCCCATACCGGAAAGGGTTCCCTTATGAGGCAGTTCCATGGTCACTTCCAGTTCTTTCGGGGAGCGGAATGGAACCGCCCCCTTCATGGGACGCGGCGAGATGCCGGATTCCCGCGGCAGGATGGCCCCGTTTGCCACAAAGGCCGTCAGCCCCATCGCTTCCAACTGTCCCCGGATATACTCCTGGTCCTCGGCCAGGTCAATGGCACCGCGCACCCTTTTCTTATCGCAGGTTCTGTAGTAAAGGGACTTTTCCACGCAGTCCGGCAGAAAATCAAACAGGATCTTTTCCAGCTCCCTTGCGTTGATGGTACGCCCGTTGGCCGGAAATCCAATCTCCAGGCGCACCACGATATCCCCGGTTTTGTCGTCCATCCAAAAAGCAGTCCTCTCCAACACCTCCTGCCCGCATCTGCTGATGGAGATCAGGCCGCTCTTGCCCGAACCCTTAGCCTTAAACGCGTAGCTCTCCGCCGCCCGGTGGAATTGCCGGGTCAGATAGTCCTGCAGCGCCCTTCTCTGGCAGTCCCCGCAGTACAATTCCCTGGGAAAGCCTGCCATCTTGCCCTTCATGTGTACGCTCACCTTAGACGGCGACGCGAACGGGTCGCCCTGTACATGGTCGATGGAAAGCACATACCCCTGAAACTGGTATGTGCCTTTTGTATCCTTGTACGCCGGATATCCCTTATGGTCAATCCTGTGCAGTAGGTTCCTTAATTCTGTTGATGTTTCCACGTTTCATTTCCTCCTGAATCCATTTCCTGTGCTGTTTACGCACCATTCATGCGCAAAACATGCTGCTGATCTGCTGCTTTCTGAACGATTCAAAACGCCTGATGCAGCATTTCAGATGATTTCCTGCATTTTCTCCACTTCCTGCCGGTCTTCCGCGCTGAAATTCTTTTCAAACTCTGCTTTCTGTCTTTCTGCTTCTTCCTTCGGCGGCACCCAGCCGGAGACTTTCTCCGCATGGATTCCATACCGTTCAAACACAGGAAACAGACGCTTCATTCTCCCTTCAAATGAGACATATCCCGGCCTCTTCTGCCCGCACCAGCCTGCCTCGGCCGAAGCCGCATACCTGGGCCAGCACATCGTCTCCAGCTTTTCCATATCCCGGATATGTTCCGTCCAGATCAGGCATTCCGTTCCCAGAATCCCCTTTTCCGCCTTTTCCAGTCCTTCCGGGCGCACATCCAGCTCATAGACATCCTGAAGGGATGTAATCCCATACGGATAGTCGCAATAGCAGTTCTTCACAATGGAGATCACGGCGCTTCCGCCCTTCTCCATATGCGCTCCCAGGCGGTTCTCCTTGTCCTCCGTCCAGAGCTGTACGATGGTATCCGGGTCCAGATTTCCTCCGTATGCCGCTTCATTCCATACGATCACGGTCCGCCCCCTGGATTTTAAGTACGCGGTGATCCGGTTTTCCATGTATCCCTGCAGCTCCTGCAGAGTCGAAAGCCCTTCCTCCTCCATCCGTTTCCGGCACAGCGGACAGCTGCTCCAGTACTCCTTGGGCGCCTCGTCCCCGCCGATGTGGAAATATGTTCCGGGAAAAAGCTCCAGAAGGTCATCCAGAAGCCCCTTGATGAACTCAAAGGTTTCTTCCTTTCCCGCGCACAGAATATCCCGGAAAATACCGGCCCTGGTCTCCACCGGAATCTGCTCTCCCCTGCACCCGTACTGGGGGTAAGCAGCCAGCAGGGCGGTCACATGCCCGGGCATGTCCACCTCCGGGATCACTTCCACTCCCAGCTCCTTACAATACGCCACGATCTCCCG
The DNA here is from genome assembly GCF_003885045.1 of Schaedlerella arabinosiphila. Taxonomy (GTDB): domain Bacteria; phylum Bacillota; class Clostridia; order Lachnospirales; family Lachnospiraceae; genus Schaedlerella; species Schaedlerella arabinosiphila. The sequence goes on from NZ_RHJS01000002.1 coordinate 3,898,553, forward strand.
CACCTGATCCCTTGTATAGTACCGATCCTCTGTCTCCTCCGAGTCATAATTGCCCATATGGTCCCCTTTTCGTACTGCCCCGACCTCATGCAGCAGAGGATACCTCCTGCACTCGATACGCCAGCCCTGGTCATCAGAAAAATGCCAGTGGAATTTGTTGAATTTAAAATGCGCAGCCATCCGGATCATTTTTTTCAATTCCTCTGCCGGAATAAAATGCCGGGCGCAATCAATATGGAAAGCCCTCCAGGAATACTCCGGGCTGTCCTCCACCGTCAGGCACGGCAAGTCCTCCCCGCACTGCAGCCGGATCTGCTCCAGAGACATCTCCGCGTACAGGCATGCTTTTTCGCTGCCGCCCTCAATCCAGATTCCGTCTGCTTTTAACTGCAGGCGGTACTCTTCCTCCCCGAAAGCAGGATTCAGCTTATTTTCCCGGATCACATGACCCGCGCATCCTTCCCCGCCCGGCAATATTTTTTTAGGCTCCGGTATGATCCCAATCTCCACCATAATCCCTCCAAGCTGTCATAATCCTATTTTTTTAATCCTGTGCAAAAAGGCCGCGCCTGTATGCACATTGACTGCAAAAGCCAGGTATCCTCAGTACCCGGCTTTCCCCTGTCATTTACAAATGCCCGGCTGCTTTTTTTATCTGTGCCGGACAGCATGATTCCATTCTGCAAAATCTCGGGCCTTAAACAGGCCGCATCTGGCGTTTCACGATCTTTCCCGCCACTGCTCCATGCCTCCGTCGGACCATACGACCATGTTCCTGCCGGATTTTTTTGCGGTATACAGCATGGAGTCCGCAATCTTCAGATAAGTCTCATATACATCCCCGCTCTTGGGAATTACGGTGACCCCTCCCACGCTGACCGTGATCCACTGGAATACCGGAGAGTTGTGAGGGATATGCAGGTTCTCAATGGCCTGCCGGATGATTTTGAAAAACTCATAGGAAGACTGGGCGTCGTTGCCGACAAGGATCGCAACAAATTCTTCCCCGCCGTAGCGCCCCACAAAATCCGTCGCCCTGTGCAGGAAGGAGGACGCGGTCTTCGCTACACTTGTCAGAACCTTGTCTCCGGCCGGATGTCCGAAGCTGTCATTATAAATCTTAAACTTGTCTATGTCAAATATACAGACCGAAAACGGAATCCCAAGGCGCAAAGCTTCCCGCCACTTCATACGCCACTCCTCCTCGTAGCGTCTTCTGTTTGCGATCCCGGTCAGTTCATCCACCATAGCCAGCTTTTTATAATGCATCTGCCTGTCAAATGATCTGAGCTGGGCATTGATCCTTGCCTTTAAGATGGCCGGGACAACCGGCTTTGTAATGTAATCTACCGCCCCCAGTGTAAGCCCCTCCTCCTCATGCTGCACATCAGAAAGACTTGTCACAATGATGACCGGAATATACCTGGTCAGAATCATGTCCTGAAGCTTTTTCAGCAGCGTAAATCCGTCCACATCCGGCATGATAATATCCATAAGGATCAAAGAATATTTTCCGGACATGGCATGGTCAAGCCCGCTGTCGGCATCATGGCACAGGGTCACGTCATAGTCTGTTTCCAGGATTGCTTTTAAAGAATCGCCTACTACAATACTATCATCGATTAACAATATCTTGTCCATGAGTACTTCCCTTCTGAGGTAATCTCTCTTACTCTTTGTAGCATATCACAAAACGGGGTGAGAATCAATCCATTCTCACCCTTTCATTATGGGAGGATACGGACTGTTTTTATGCCTCTCCTCTAATCAAAATCGAACTTTTCAAACCTTCTATGCATTGCCTTATACCGGATTCGAACCGCCTCGTTTCCTGAGAGTACCTCCTCTTCCGTCCCTGTAAACTGGCAGCGCAGGCAGTAGTACTCCTCCTTCTCCTTATCATAAAACATATCAATGTCCAGATCCCTCATGAAGCAGGAGGGACACCTGTAATTTAATCTGCCTTTTCCAGATTGAGCCATGTCGCATATACCTCCTTCTCTGAAACCTTTTTCTTATATCCCAGCGTAAACATCGGGGAAAATGCATAGCCTTCCCGGATGTATCCCTCTCCTCCTCCGGTCTGTGTCATGGAAACCTTCGTCTCAATGGCCGGGATCACCGCCAGAACTGCTTCCGCATTCTCCAGGCTTTCCTCTCTGCATTTGTATGCGTAAGTAATCTGCTTCTCTTCGCTGCCTTCACACCGCAGGACGATTCCGCTCATGTCCTCCGGATACTCCGTTGTTCCATAGCATGCAACCATATATTCATTCAGCTCGACCTCTGCCGAAGGATCACTCATCTCCAGGATCGTTCTTTCAATCTTGACGGAGCCGGTTCCTTCCTCAAAATATTCTTTTGTCTGAAGCTGCACTGTCAGGTCTGCGAACTCAATGGTTACCGGATCAAGCGTCAGAATCCGCGTATTCCCCTCCTGGGAAAAATGGGCTTTTGTCCGGCACAGGCACAGATCCACCTCTTCCCCGTTATGGCTGAGCTTGGCGCTCCGGATGGTTCCTTCCCCCGCATAGTGGGTAAAATACCCGGCCCGGTATTTTTCCTGGATCAGAAACGGATAAGAGGCATCCTGCACATGCTTTGTACCAATCCCCACTTCCCATCTCAGCTTGGCCGCATAGGGACGCAGATCAAAAAGCGCGCCGCCCTGGTCCATGTTGATGCCGGCCCGCATATAGGGGTCTGCGTACCAGAACACCTGCTTGTCAGAGCCATAGAGAATGTCCCGCCAGAGCGCGCATTCCGGCTCCGTGTATGTCTTCTTCCGCCGGTAATAATCCGCAAATTCCGACATGGTCATGTCGATGAGCTTCCCTTCCTTCTTTAGGTCCCCATAATATTTACAGCCGTCAGAATAGGATTTGAGCAGCAATTCATAAGGCGCCTCCCAGCGTCCCATCTTATTCATCCAGCCGGGGCCTACGAACATCATATTGTACGCATAGCCGTTGTTGTACTTTTCCTGGGCGCGGTACTGGTCGATCAGGTTGTACAGATACGGATACTCCCATGTTTTGGAATCGTAGATCATGCCCCGCAGCACATTCTGGGGATGGGTTCCGAAATTGGAGCCGTTGCCGTCGTAGCAGGCCAGAAGATCCCTTGACAAATGCGGAATCGCCACAATCCCGCTGTCCTCCTCCTCATTGGCCGCCGGAGCATGGGTATTCTGCTTTGAAGGAATCCAGGGCGCCCAGGGGCCGCCGTCGAACAGCGTATACCAGGAATTATTGCAGGTATGGTACGCCTTCGGCCCTTCCTCCCAGCAGGTGGCTACCGCACATTTGACAGAGGGATACATTTCTTTGATATAGTTGGTCAGATCCGCGTCCATATAATAAGAGCCCGTGGATTCCGGATAAAAACCAAAAATCTCGTGGAATTTGCCGAATACATCGTCCACAATCCGCTTTTTGTCCTCCATGGAAAACATCCAGATGCAGAAATCCTTTGTCTGATATTTCTCACGGAACTGCTCGCAGGGCAGCCCCAGAAGGGAGAGCGCGATCTCATCCCCGTATGTTTCATGGTCGTCCTTTGCGATCTGCACCGCCTCCGCGTTGAACAGGGAGGCATAGGTCATATGGATCGTCACCTTCAATCCGTTTTCATGGGCAAGCCTCTGCTGGGTCCGGAAGATGTCAAGAGATTCCGTCAAAAGCTTCTTATCCCCGATGTCCTCCTCTTTGCCATGCCCGGTCACAGTCGCGGAATACTCGGGCACCATTTCCGGGCGATGGATCACATTCAGTATAAATTCACTCATTTCTTCCAACTCCTTTTTGATTTTGTGTAAAAAAAGAGCTCCGCAAGCGAAACTCTTTTTTTATAGATTCACCTTCGTATAAATACTCAGGAGCGCTCCCTTATATAAAATTATACGGTTCACCGCCAGGCCGGTATCAGCGGCGGCCTGATCAATGTCTGAATCAAAGTCTTATTTCACCGCGCCGGTAATACCTTCTGCAAACTGTTTCTGCAGGATGAAGAATACAAGCATGGTCGGAATCGAGCAGAACAATACGCCCATCATGATCATACCGTAATCAATCTTGTATCCGCCGATGGTGTTGGCGATCAACATAACCATGTTCAGGGACTTGCCGTCTGTCATGATTACCTTCGGCCACAGATATGCATTCCATGCATTCATGAATGTGATAACAGCCGCTGCCGCATAGGTAGACCTCATGGTCGGGAAAAACATGCGGAAAAAGATCTGTACCTCATTCAATCCGTCGATCCGGGCAGCTTCGATGATATCCACCGGAAACGCCCTGGCATTCTGTCGGAACATCATGATCATAAACGGCGTCGAAATCATCGGGAGGAAGAAACCTATCGCCGTATTCAGCAGTTTTGCCGCACTGAACATCTGGAATAACGGGATCATGGTCGCCACCTGCGGAACCATCATTGCCAGAAGCAGTATTGAAAACAATTTGTCTTTCCATTTGTCATGGTAGATCTCAAAGCCATATCCTGCAAGCGAGCAGATGAAAAGACAGATGATTGTCACTGCAATCGCATATATAAACGAATTTGTCATGGCACGGGCCAATGGCTGCTGTTCTACCAGAGTGCGGAAATTCTCCGCCGCAAACTTTCCTGGGAGCAGACGTCCCTTGGAAATATCAATGTAGTTGTTTGTCGCCGCAGAGATCATCCAGAAAAACGGAAACACGGAGATGATCGAAACCAGAGTCAAAAATATGTACGTAGGAATCAGCCTGCGCTGGATCATTGATCTGTTCTTTTTTTCAGTCACGTGTATCACCTACTTTCAGATTGATAAATGCAAGGATTGCAACAATGATAAATACAAAGAATGCCATAGCGCTTCCGTAGCCGAAGTTCGGAGCACGCAGGAAACATGTATTGTAAATATAGTGCGACATTGTGATCGTAGCATTTGCCGGTCCGCCGTTGGTCAGGTTGACTGACTCATCGAACAGCTGCAGCGTACCGTTAATAGACATGATAAATGTCATGATAATCGTCGGTTTCAGCAGCGGTACGGTAATGCTCCAGAATGTCTTCCAGCCGTTGGCACCGTCAATCTTTGCGGCCTCATATACGGAATACTCAATATTCTGCAGTCCTGCCAGATAGAATACCATGTTGTATCCTGTCCATCTCCAGATCAGGGCCAGGATGATAACCATCTTTGCCGTCCCGGCATTTCCCAGGAAATTGTACCCCTCTTTAAAAATCCCAAGTGCCACCAGTGCATTATTCACAAGACCATCCTGTGCAAACAGGAATCTGAAAATAATTGCATAGGAAACCAGTGATGTTGCACAAGGCAAAAATACACAGGTACGGAAAAGCCCTTTAAATTTCAAGTCGCGGTTATTCAAGAGCTGTGCCAGAAGGATCGCAAGCACCAGCATGATCGGCACCTGAATTGCCAGATAGAAAAATGTGTTGGTTACAGAGCGAAGGAATACTCTGTCTTCAAACATACGTGCATAATTGGATATTCCTGTAAACGTGTAGTTCGTGCCTCTTCCTGTCTGTAAGGAAAGGAGAAATGCCCTGACCATCGGATAGAAGCTCATAACTACGATCATCAGCGTTGCCGGAGTCAAAAACGCCCAGCCGGCAGCTTTCTGCTTTGCAAGTAAGCTCATACCTTTTTTCTTAGAATCCACTAAAAGACCCCCTTTACTTGTCAATTGACTGCATTTTGAGACGCAAAAAGGGGAACCGCCAGGGCGGTCCCCCCGCATAGTAGCTTGACTTATCTGTTCAGTTTCCTTACAGATACAGCCTGACTTATGATTTATTGATAGTAGAATTCAGCGTCTGCCTGTGCCTGCTCTAAGATAGCGTCCTTCTCTCCTGCACCGGACATGATATCCTGGATTGCGGTAGAGATAACTTCACGTACATCATAGTAGTAAGCGCTTGTATTGTTGGAAGGTGTCTTCTCTGCGAATTCTACAACCGTTGCGAAGATCGGCTGATCACTCCAGAATTCCTGCGGAGCCTGATAAGCTTCGGAATCGCCTGCCGGTCCCCATGTACTGATCGCGCCTGTTGTCGGAAGGATGTTCTCATACAGTGTTACGCTTCCTGCGAATGTCTTTGCCATGAAATCAAACGCAAGGTCTGTATTCTGGCAGTTGGAGCTGATATACCAGGATGATCCGCCGTTGTTGGAGTAGTTTGTAGCTCCTTCTGTTTTTACAAGCTTCGGCAGATTGGTGATTGCCCAGTTACCAGAAGTATCTTCCATACCCATAACGGTTGCCATGATCCAGTTACCGTTGATGGTTCCTGCACACTGCTCATTTGTGATAGAGGATACATACTCATCCCACTCATTTACTTCGTAGAAGATGCCTTCTTTTACCATCTTCTGATAAAGGTCGATACATTCATTCAGTGCATCGTTGCCAACCAGATTCGGAGTTCCGTCTTCGTTGAACAGAGACGCGCCTGCTGACTGAAGCATCATCATGATGATATCCTGGCTGTTAGCCTGTCCGGAGAGCATATATTTTCCGGTCTTTTCCTTTACAGCCTTACCGATCTCGATGAACTTATCCCAGTCGATATCTGTCAGATCGTCAATCGTGTATCCTGCTTCATCAAGGATGTCTGTACGATAGCAGGAGATTGCAGCACCGTTGTCAAACGGAACGCCGTAGTTCTTGCCGTCTACGATTGAATATGCAAGCTTACCTTCTGCAAACTCGGAAAAGTCGATTCCGCTGTCTGTCAGATCTGTAAATGCTTCCGGATAGAAGGATACAAACTTCTGGAAAGAATTATCCTGCATCAGGATGATATCTGCCATCGTGCCGAAGTCGCCGGACTCTGCGCATGTCTGAAGCTTGGTCTCGCAGTCATCGGACAGAGTCTCGATCACCTCAAGTTCAAACTCGCTGTCAACTTCTGCCTTGTATACCTCTGCTGCTTCCTTAATTGCAGGGATGTTGAATGCCGGATCCCAGGTCCATACAGTCAGCTTATGTCCGCCTTCGGAGCTTCCGCCTTCGTCGGACTCTGCGCTGGTATCGGAACCGCTGCTGTTGCTGTTGCTGTCGCCGCCGCTGCTGTCACCGCCGCCGCCTCCGCATGCTGCCAAGGAGATCACCATAACACCTGCAAGCAATACTGAAAGTAGTTTTTTCTTCATATACATTATCCTCCTTTTTTCACCGCAAAAAAGCATTCGCTTTTTGTTTGGTTTGTTTATGATAAGATTTTACCAAATGCATTTTTCTCATTGTTTGCAAATCCGCCCTAAAACTTTGCATTTTCGACTACTTTTGTAATTTATGCACTATTGAGAAATTTGTCAAAAGGCTTTTTTGTGTAAAATCACAATACAGAAGGTTAAAAAATCGGCTCAAGCGGACAACAAACTGAATATATTTCCCTGAAAATTGCTTATTTCCGATAATTCCTTAGATCAAAAGCTTTGAATATATGCACAGAAATGTTGAAATAATTGCATAAAAATGCAGCACACCGCTCACTTTTCAAAGCCGTGTGCCGCACGATTAGAAACACTTAACACAGCGCATCCATACCGCCGTCCAGACGAAGTCCGGATCCCATCATGTGTGATGATACGTCGGATGCAAGATAAAGCGCCAGATCAGCCACTTCCTCTGGTTTGCAATACCGTTTGTCCAGATAAGAGGCCCCGAAGATTTCCTCACATTCCTCATGAGTCTTTGTATCTCCGAACGTATTCTTCTCAATTCTATGGATCATAGGAGTCTCCACGCCGCCGGGACAAATGTAATTACAGTGAATCCCATGCGGTCCAAGCTCCAGCGCAACAGACTTGGCAACTCCGGCCACTGCATGCTTGGAAGAGCAGTATGCACTCATGCCTGCCGCAGTCGTAAAACTGCCGTTCGAAGCAATCGTAACGATCGCGCCGCTGCCCTGCTTGATCAGATAGGGCGCCGCGTACTTCATCAAAAGCATGACGCTGAACACGTTGATAGAGTATACTGCCATATAATCTTCTACGGTGCAGTCCTGGATTTCCTGATATCTTCCTTCGTATCCTGCATTTGGAATCACAATATCTATATGTCCGAAATGCTCATACGCTCCGTCAACCCATGCCCTGATTTCCTCCTCCTTTTTTGCGTCTACCACAAAAGTTTTTATATTTTCAGGCGCTATATCCAGTGTGGGCACAAACGCATCCAGCTTTTCCTGGCTGGTGGACGCGATCGCAAGCTTGCATCCCTCCCCGGCAAACGCGCGGCAGATTGCCTGTCCGATACCGCCTGTAGAGCCATTGACTAATACCACTTTATCCTTTAATTTCAGATCCATACTATTTCCTCCTGATTTCTCATGTATTGCATTTCAGCATAAGTCTTTTTTCTTTCCGTTTATTGCTTTTCCATAGGCCGAGAACTGACGGTATCTGTTTTTACTGAAGCGCCATTGCCGCATAAAAGCCTTCCCGGATTGCATTGCCGGCTTTTGCCACCTTCTGGCAGTCCCCGATCAGAGTCGTTTTCAGCGGATATCTGTCCGCTATTGCTTCTGCCACAGCGGAATTTGGCTTCTGTCCGAAAGAGGTAATGATTGCCTCCGCAGGAATCACCTCCGTCGTTTTATCCGCTTTCTCCACTTTTACGCCGTCTGCTTCAATCCCCACTGCCTTCGTATTGGTCAGGATCTTCACCTTATATTCTGCCAGCATCCGGTCGAGACTGATCTTATTGATCATCATCACGTCTCTTGCGCAGGCATCCATCATTTCCAGGATCGTCACTTCTTTTCCGTCCATCGCAAGCTCCAGAGCCGCGTCACAGCCGGATAGTCCGCCGCCGCATACTACCACCTTCTGCGCCTCTACCCCTTTTCTGTGCGCTTCTGTCACGTCAACGACCCGCGGATCGTCCATTCCGCTGATATTTGGGACAAACGGTACCGAACCTGCTGCCACGAAGATTTCATCTGCTTCGATAAGCTCCGGACTTTCCGGCGTGATCTTCGTATTAAGCCTGATCTCCACACCAAGCTTGTCAAGCTGGACACCATACCATGTGATCAGTTCACGGATCCTCTTCTTAAAAGGCGCAGTGGCAATCGCGCCGAAGGTTCCTCCGATCCGGTCAGCTGCTTCATATACCGTAACCTTACATCCGCGGAGCGCCGCTACCCTTGCCGCCTCCAGACCGCCCGGGCCGGCTCCGACAACGGCAATATTCTTGCTCTCCGGCAGTTTTTCAATCTGTGTCGCGCCTTCCTGGCATACCTGGATATTCACGGTACAGGACAGCTGGGTCAGCCTTCCGAAAATACGTCCGATACATTCCTCATTGCAGATCAGGCAGGGACGGATGTCCTCGCGCCGTCCTTCTTTCAGCTTTTTCGGGAAAAACGGATCCGCAATCAGCTGACGTCCAAAACTGATGATATCTGCATTTCCTGATTCCAGAAGAGCCGCTGCCGTTTCCATAGAGTGATTTCCCGCATTGACGATCGGCACTTTCACATGCTTTCTGGCCTCTTCACAGACATATGCCATACAGCCCTCCCCCGTATATCTTGTCGGGAAAATATAGTCCATCGTCTCATAACATCCGGAATCAATGTCGAATGCATCTACTCCTGCCTTTTCCAGCAGTTCCAGTATCGGCATAGAATCCTCCAGTGTGCGTCCTCCTTCGTACATATGGTCCAGGGAAATCCGGAACAGAATCGGGAAATCCGGCCCCACTACGCCGCGGATTGATTCTACGATTTCTTTTGCAAAACGAGTCCTGTTCTCCCAGGAACCGCCGTATTCATCTGTTCTTGTGTTCCACTGCGGAGAGATAAACTGGTCGATCAGGTAACCCGCATGGCCGTGAATCTCCACTGCGTCAAAGCCTGCATTCAGCGCAAACTGAGCACCTAACGCAAAGTCCTTCATGATGTCCTTGATCTCCTCAATTTCCAGGGGTCTGCAAATCATCTCCGGATTATAGAAGGATGGGTTGGCAGAGGAAGAGATCGGCACACGCTCTCCGATATCCGGCATTCCGTTCCGTCCGGTACCGCAGCTAAGCTGCAGGCCGATCTTCCCGCCCCATCTGTGGATTCTTTCCGTCATAACCGTAGCCTTCGGAATCGCTCTTGTATTGTGCAGAGCAAGTGTCGGGCCGCCCTGCGCTGTTTTTTCATTCAGGAACATGGCGCCGGTCATGATCAGGCCTGCGCCGCCCTTTGCGCGTTCTTCATAGTAGCGGATCCCTTCCTCGCTGTCTGTTCCGTCCTGCATGGGCGTAAAGGTCCCCATCGCCGAAAGCATGATCCTGTTCTTCAGCCGCATATTGTTGATCTTGATCGGCTGTAATAATTTTGTATAATTGCAGCTCATTTCTCGTTCTCCCCTCTGTTCTTAGATTGCTGTCCATCCGCCGTCGCATGTCAAAATGGTACCTGTCACATATGTAGATTCTTTCGCCGCAAGGAACACAATGGAGGAATCCAGCTCCCCTTCTTTTCCGGGCCGGCACATCGGAGTCCGAATACCGATAAACTCGTCCATCGCCTCCATTGCTTCCGGTCCGTTTGCCTCCGACGCAAAGAATCCCGGGCAAAGCGCATTGACCGTCACGCCTTTCGTCGCCCATTCCGTAGCCGCCTGGCGGGTCATATTGATCACACCGCCCTTTGCCGATGCATACGCGATAACCGGAAGCTCCTTCAATCCGCCTTTTCCAAGAATGGACGCAATATTGATCACACGTCCATAGCCTTTTTCCAGCATGATTTTTCCGAAATACTTCATGCAGTAGAAAGTTCCGTCCAGATCAAGTGAAAGGACTTTCCTCCACTCTTCATCCGGAAGCTCCTCCAACGGGATGCAGCTGCCGCCGCCCGCATTGTTGACAAGGATATCTACCGTTCCATATTCCGCCACCACTTCCTTCACCGCATTTTCAATCTGCGCCGTATCCGTCACATCGCATGCTACGGAGAGACATCTGACTCCTAATGTTTTTATCTCTTCCGCCACTGCATTCAGTTTTTCTTTTCTTCTTGCAAGGATTGCAAGGTCTGCCCCCTGGCGTGCCAGCGCCAAAGCAAACTGCCGTCCCAAACCAGCCGATGCTCCTGTTACTACAGCTACATTTCCACTCAGATCAAACATATTCTTATCCTCCTTCTATCCGCCCGCTCCCGTAGATCTACTGTTCAACCGCGAAAGCGCTCTTTCTTTGTTAAATGCATTATATGACAATATCACCCGTTTTTCATCGGGTACTATTCCGAAAAAAGCACCCTCATTTTGTGCATCTGCACAATTTATTACCTTTTCCATTTTTGTATATTACGATATTTTTTTAATGTTTCAAATCTATTTTTTATTCAATATGCATCATCTATAAAGCTCAGACAAAATAATTCTAAAAAATTCCCATAAAATAATAATGAATTATCATAAAGTTTATTATATAATAATTTTGCATTTATGTTATTTCTCACAACTTAGCTCATTGCTTCATGGGAATAAAAATCTGCAATATGAAAACAGAGGGTTAAACGATGGAAAATACAGTTGATTTTTTACGGTTATATGAAGAAATGTTCAAGACGCTGCCATCCGGCGATATCCAGGAATTACTGGATATCTGCTGGGAGATCATAGGCGTTCCGATCCTGGCGGTGGATATTATGTATAATGTGCTGGGAATCTCTCCTCAGACAAAAACCGGGGATTATCAATGGGATTATCTTCTGGAAAACCGGGGGTATGAGACGGATATGATCGTACAGCTTTATGAGGAAGGGATCATGCAGTCTGTCAATGAAAATGAAGCCCCTTATATCGTAGACTGGGGCTCCTGCAAGGACGCCCCCAAGATCCAGGGTATCATCCGGGTCAATGATATTATCGAAGGCTATGTGACCATGAACTGCAAAGACGCGCCGATCACATCCGACAAAATGAAAGCCATGGAGATCATCCAGAACACCTGCGCTTTTTTCTTTAAGGATCGGGAGTCGGAGAGCAGCATGCACTATACCTATCTGAAAACACTGACCGGAGAACTGTTTCATCATCGGATCCATTCCAGGAAGCAGCTGGAACTGTGGTTTAAAGACACCGGCATCCGTCTGGAGCCACCCTATCAGGTCGTTGCGGTCAGCACGGATGAAACCAATGAAAAAAATGTGCTTTCCTACATCCGAAAGTCTATCCGGCAGTTTTTCCCCTGCCAGCTTGCTTTAATTCAGCACAATGTTCTGCTGATCCTGCAGTACAATATGAATATCGCCAAAAATACCGAAGCATCCGAAAAGCAGTTCCATACCATTTTGGAGAAATTCAACGCCCACTGCGGAGTGAGCAATACGTTTGATAATCTGCTGGAGCTGGCAAGCTTTCAGATGCAGGCCGAAGATGCGATGAGACTGGGAAGCCGGTTAAATCCACGATATCGGATTGCCTACTACGAAGATTATTATCTGCCCGCGATCCTGCTTCCCCGCACGGAGCAGATGCCCCGGAGCAATTACCTGTCTCCGGTCATCGCAAACGTACAGGCATATGACAAAGCCCATTCCACGGACTTTCTGCCTACCCTGCAGGTCTATATCAACAGCCTGCGCAGCACGGCGGAAACTGCGGAAAGCCTTCATGTCCACCGCAATACGCTTCTGTACCGGCTCAATAAGATTGAAGAGCTGACCGGTGTCTCCCTCGGAGATCCTCATACATTTATGCATCTGATGATCAGTTTTTACATGAGCGAATTGGAGGGCCGATGATAAAAAGCGATAATCAGAAAAAACACAGATTTCCCAGGTAGGAAACATGTCTTTTTTCTTTGATATCGTATTATTCCGTCACACCAGGAACACCCTTTCCGGATACAGCCTTTTCAGTGTCTGGAGCATCTCCTCGTCCAGATCCAGAAGAAGCTTGATCTTCGTCCGGTTTTCCATGATGATCATGGTATAATAGGGCGTATCTTCCTCATAAGAGGTGTAGTCATACTTGGGCAGCTTCACCCCGCCCGCGTCTTTTCGGTATTTTGCCACGGCCTGGTGGCGGTTTGGGGCGGTCGCCTCCATCTCCGACAGCTCCAGTATATGGGCAGTCTTTCGGTAGCGCTTTCCCAGAATGACGTCAATGGTAAGCCTGCGGCCTTCCAGCCGGTACTCATATTCCTTCTGGCTGAACACATCGTATCCGAAATACAGCACCACCAGGAGAAAGCCCGGCAGCATGAAGCCCTGAGAGATGGTAACCCCCAGCAGCAGGATAATCACCGCAAAAATAATCATCAGTTTCCGCAGGAATCCCGCCATGGCTTTCGGTTTTCTCTTCACCTGCTTAACAATCGCATATTCAAACATGTCCTTTCATTCCTCTCTGTTGTTTTTTTCGGCTCAGCCCCGCCCGGCACGGGCCGTCACGCCTTTTTTCCGCTTTCCGTCTTTCTGTACCGGGTGGGTGTCTGCCCTTTGCATTTTTTAAATGCTTTAGAAAAATAAAGATTGTCCTCATACCCCACGGAATGGGCGATGGCCGTGATCGGCATGTCCGTCTCCCGCAGCAGCCTGCATGCCTGCCGAATCCGGTATTCCTCCACATAATCCTTGGGGGACATCTTCAGAATCTTCTGGAACATCCGGTACAGATAGCTGCGGCAGACCCCGGTATATCCCGCGATGTCCTCAATCGTAATGGGATAAGAATAATGCTCCTCAATGTAGCGGATCGCCTGCTCCACCCGCCCTGTCTGCAGGTTCTTCTGCTTCGCCTCCGCCGAGGAATTTTCCATCAGCATGGCGATCATGGAATACAGCGCGCCGGTCATGGACACCGCGCCGCAAAATGTATTCCCTTTCGCCTCATACACCTGCTGTATCCTCCGTTCAATCACGCCGCTGATCTCCGCCTGCTCCAGCACAGGGGAATCCTCCGAAAAATCCGTATGGTTCAGAAGGTAAAACGCGTCGGTTCCGGCAAATCCCACCCAGGTATAGACCCAGGGTTCCTCCTCGTCGGCCCGGTAACATGCTTCCATATTCGGATAGATCAGGAAGGTGTCTCCCTTCTTTAAGTGATAGGTCTTTCCCCGTATCTCAAAATGCCCTTTCCCGCTCAGCACATGGTGGAGCAGGTAATGGTCCCGCACCCCCGGTCCCCACTGAAATCCGGGCGTGCATTTCTGGCTTCCCACGTTGTATACCGAAAGGGAGCTTAAAAGCCTGTCCTCGGCATAATAGGAACGAATGTCATCTTCGGTTGGATTCGTCATCTGTCCTCTCCTCCTTTTGTCCATTCCAGTATAACTCTATCTCTTCCTCCAGGCAACATTTTTCCATGTATTTGCAATGATTTTATATTGTATTCCTTCTTCATTTCCAGCATAATGGAACAAATATCGTTACTATCATCGGCAGAACAAACAGAGTTAGGAGGTATACACTATGTTTGACTACAGCAAAATCAAAGACCCCGAATTTTTCAAAGAGAACGCCATCCCGGCCCATTCCGACCATGTCTGCTATCCGGACAGGGAGCACCTGGACAGAGGGGAGAATCCGTTCCGCTTTTCCCTGAACGGCATCTGGAAATTTTCCTACGGACGGAATCTGGACGACACGGTGAAAGGGTTTGAAGCAGAGGATTACAACTGCAGAAACTGGGGCGAGATCCGGGTGCCTGCCCATATCCAGATGGAAGGCTACGATGTCCCGGCTTATCTGAACGTACAGTATCCATGGGACGGCCGGGAGCAGATCCTGCCCGGTGAGATTCCCGAAGGCTTCAATCCGACGGCAAGCTATGTCAAGTATTTTGACCTGCCCCAGTCCATGAAGGGCATGCCTGTATATATTTCCTTCCAGGGCGTGGAAAGCGGCATGGCTGTCTGGCTGAACGGGCAGTACATCGGCTACAGCGAGGACAGCTTCACCCCCACGGAATTTGACTTAACCCCCTATATCCGGGATACCGAGAACAAACTGGCCGTGCAGGTCTACAAGTGGACAAGCAGCAGTTGGGCCGAGGATCAGGATTTCTTCCGCTTCTCCGGCATTTACCGGGATGTATATCTCTTTACCAGGCCTAAGACCCACATCTGGGATCTGAAGATCCGCACCCTTCTGGATGACAGCTATCAGGCAGGGGAACTGGTCATCGATGCCCTTAGCTGTGGAACCGGCCGGGCAGAAGCAGAGCTGCGCCGGCTTCCCGCTGCGGATGCGCCCGCCTTGGCCTATGCCGCAACAGCCCCCGCTGCGGTTCCTGTATTCGCTTCCGGTACATTGGATCTGAAGGAAGGGGAAGCACACCTGGCGCTGCCGGTATCCGGTTTTGATCTGTGGAGCGCGGAAGAGCCCAACCTCTATGAACTGCTGCTCCAGGTATACGATGAAAACGGACGGCTGACGGAAGTGATCTCCGAATATGTAGGCTTCCGCCGGTTTGAGATGATCAACCAGATCATGTGCCTCAACGGAAAGCGGATTGTGTTCAAGGGCGTCAACCGCCATGAGTTCAGCTCCAAGGCAGGCCGCGTACCCCAGGAGGACGAGATTCTGCAGGATATCGTCACCATGAAGCAGCACAACATCAATGCCATCCGCACCTGCCACTATCCTGACGATTCTAGGATCTACCGGCTGTGCGACCGCTACGGCCTCTATCTGATCGATGAAAACAATCTGGAATCCCACGGCACCTGGGACAGCTACGCGCAGGGCAAAGCAAAGGACATGAGCATGATCATCCCCTGCGACCGGAAAGAATGGAAGTCCATGATGCTGGACCGTATAAATTCTACATACCAGAGGGACAAGAACCACCCCTCCATCCTGATCTGGTCCTGCGGAAATGAATCCTTCGGCGGCAGCGTGATCCGGGATATGGCGGACAAATTCCGTGAGCTGGACAATACCCGGCTGGTACACTATGAAGGTGTATTCTGCGACCGGCGCTACAATGAGACAAGCGACATGGAAAGCCAGATGTACACCACCGCGGCGGGCATCAGGCAGTTCCTCTCCGAGCACCGCGACAAGCCCTTTATCTGCTGTGAGTATACCCATGCCATGGGCAATTCCTGCGGAGGCATGCACAAATATACGGATCTGACCGATACGGAGCCTTTATACCAGGGCGGATTCATCTGGGATTATGTAGACCAATCCATCTATAAAAAAGACCGCTACGGAAACGAATTTCAGGCATACGGCGGAGATTTCGGGGAGCGCCCGACGGATTATAATTTCAGCGGAAACGGAATCGTTTACGGCGGAGACCGTGCCCCATCGCCAAAGATGCAGGAAGTCAAGTACAATTACCAGAACATTTCCGCAGAAGTATCCGCAGACAGCGTTCTGATTAAAAATAAAAACCTGTTTGTCAATACAGACAGCTTTGACTGCGTGGTTACGCTTGCGAAAGACGGTACCCCGGTCTATGAGACCACCATGGATACCGCGGTGGCCCCGCTGTCCGAAAAGGAATATGCTCTTCCCGTCCGCCGCGCAGAGCAGCCGGGAGAATATGCGGTCACGGTTTCGTTCCGCCTGAAAGCGGATACGCTCTGGGCAAAGGCAGGCTATGAGACCGCATTTGGACAGACTGTATATACCGTGGAAGCTCCCGCGGCCGATGCAGTCTTTGCAAAGCCTGTCACCGTTGTAAGGGGAACCCACAACGTGGGCGTCCGCGGCGAACATTTCGAAGTGCTCTTTTCCGAACTGTCCGGCGGGCTGACCTCCTACCGCTGGGGCGGCGTGGAAATGCTGGAATCCATGCTGAAGCCGAACTTCTGGCGTGCCCCTGTGGACAACGACGAAGGCAGCCAGATGATGGCACGGTACGGACAGTGGAAGCTGGCAAGTCTCTATGCCTCCCACAAGGATTCCGAGACAAACCGGTGCGGAGACGTAGTTGTAGAGGAGCATGAGGGCTCGGTTGACATTACATTCCTCTATCATCTCCCCACCAGGCCGGCGACCTCCTGCAAGGTGCTCTATACAGTCTATGGAGACGGCACGGTAGAGACAACCCTTTCCTATGATCCGGTGAAGGAACTGGGCGATATGCCGGAATTTGGCATGATCCTGAAAATGAACGCCGACTACGATCATGTACAATGGTATGGCATGGGCCTCGCCGAGACCTACACAGACCGCTGTGAAGGCAGCCGGCTGGGCATCTATGAAAATAAAGTCATGGACAACGTGGCGCGTTACATGGTTCCTCAGGAATGCGGCAACAAGGTAGGCGTCCGCTGGGCGAAGGTAACCGACAGGCGCGGCCGGGGGCTGTTGTTTGAAGGAGATTCCATGAGCTTCTCCGCACTGCCCTGGACCCCCCACGAGATGGAAAACGCACGCCATCCCTACGAACTGCCCCAGGTGCATTACACCGTGATCCGGGCGGCCATGCAGCAGATGGGCATCGCAGGCGACGACAGTTGGGGCGCGCGTCCGCTTCCGGAATACCTGCTGGATACCAGCAAAAAGATGAGCTTTACCTTCCGGTTCCGGGGAATATAATACTGAAAACCTGCTGCCGGCAGCTTTTTTGCATGGTGGTATTGAAAAGAGAGAAAAGGGGGGTCTCAGCCCCCCTTCTCTCTTCTTTTTTTGTATTACGGAACTTCCCTGCGGCATTCCCCTTTTACCACCCGGCCTCCGAGTGGATCTGGAATTTCAAAAGCTGCTGTTCAAAATTTTCCGGGCGTTTCCGCCATTCATGGGGTGTGTACCCCGTGATCTGCTTAAAGTTCCGGTTAAACGTGGACAACGTGGTAAATCCGCATTTATGCGCGATATCGGAAACCGGTACATCCGTTTTTTTCAGATATTCGCAGGCCGTGCGCACCCGCACCAGATTGATGTATTCCAGAGGGCTGATTTTCATATACGCGGAAAACGTCCTCCGGAAATGCGTCTCGCTCATATGGCTCCAGTCTGCCAGTTCCCCCACCTTGAGGGGTTCCATATAATGGAGGGTGATGTAATCTAAGGCCCGCGAGATGGGGATCGTAACATTTCCCTCCAGTTCCTTATGCTCCTCGTATTCCTGGTCTTCCAAATCATTCTCCCGTACCAGATTGATCAAAAGCGCCACCAGGATTCCTTTTGCCTCCTCCAGATAGTATTCCTTCGTCTCCCGCATGATATCCAGAAGCTGCCGGATGAGCCTTGCGATCCTGGGAGATTCTTTTACGTTTACAAGAACCGCCCTGGAATTGATCCGCTGGATCATACGTTCTGTTCTCATGGCAGCGCCCCCCCCATTGTGTTCCCGGAGGAAGTTTTCCACATCCACAAACAGGTATTCCCACTGGCTCACCGTACCCGGATCGCTGTTGGTCGTATGCGGGTAATTTCTCGGAATCACGGAATACTGATTGCCCTTGAATCTCAGGTTCTGCTCTCCGAGCACCATATCGCCCTGCCCGCCGTAACAGTACCCGATCTCCAGAAAATTGTGAAAATGCAGGTAATCTACATCCCGTCCGTATGACTGCAGCCACTTTTCCCCCAGCAGCGCCAGGATCGGGCTTCCTTCCGGCATTTTGTAATACCGGAATTCCATTTTTGGTTTTTTTCTTTTCCCCATAAACTCTCCCTTTCCACCTGTACCGCGTCAGACTTAGATCCTGCTTAAAAGCGCCCCTTTTACACTTCGGGAAAACAGGCAGGTCTCCCCGTTGTTCATCCGGATTTCCCGGTTTTTCAGATCCAGCTCTTCAATCTGCTCTACGTTCACCAGATAGGCCCGGTGCACCCTTAAGAAACGGCTTCCCAGCTTTTTTTCCAGCTCCTGCATACTCCCGATAAAATCAATCCTGTCCTTTTCCCCGTGAAGCTCGATCCTGTGGGTTCCGGCTGTTGCGAAGAACATGATCTCGTCCACGGGAATATGCCTGACCACATCCAGTACCTTCACGGTAAAAAATTCCCTCTGTTCTCCAACTTCCCTTTTCATCCGTTCCGTGATCACCTGAAGGCTGTGCCGGATTCCTTCCTGCACCTTCTGTTCATTTTCCTTCACGATGTAGTCCAGTGCTTCCAGATGATAGCGGAAGGTCTCAAAGGCCAGATCCCTGAATGCCGTCACATAGACGATAAATCCCCTGGCATCCAGCTTCCGGATCTCCTGACCCAGGGTAAACCCGTCCATCGGCTCATTTTTCAGTTCCACATCCAGAAAATAGATCCCTCTGCCCGGAGCTTCGGCCACGGCCTTTAAGATGTCCTGCGGATGGGCGCTGCTTAAGACAAGCTTCATGTCGTACTCCCCGATCAGGATCTGCTTTTTCAGATAGTCCTCCTGAAAAGCCCGGATCGCGGGATCGTCCTCACAAATATAGACTGGAAGCATAGCCCGTCCTCCTTACCGTTTTCTCGTATCCGCCATCCCATATCCTCTCAGTTCCTGGTGAAATGCCGTCCGCCTGGAATATCTGCTCCGGTACTCTTCCATGAGTTTGGCTTTTCCTGCCAGCTCTCCTCTGGATTCCCGAACCTCTCCCAGGGCCGCGATGAACGCCGCGCATTCCCCGTAGTAGTTTCTATGGCTCTTATCCATGATGCCTTCCACCCGCATCTGAATCCAGTTTTCCAGCTTTTCCAGAATGCCCTCCGTCTCTTCCTCCGATATAGAGATTCTTTCCCGCCATCTGAGGAAACACTCCCAGAAGAATCCCTGGTCGTCCTCCTTTGTGTCCCGCCCGGTGCCGTTTAAATATGCTTCGGATTGAAATTTTACGGAGGAGACGTATTTGCGGCACATCTCCCGGCCGCCTTCCAAAAGCTCCCGGCCTTCATAAAAATATAACAGGAACAGCGCCAGGCCCTCCTTCATAAACGTGCCGGACCATCCCAGGGCATACCTGTCGTCCATGCCTTTCTCAATGAGCTGACCAAACCTCCCGTCAAAAAACAGAAGCGAATCGTAGGTTCTGTGCTCCGGGCTGTTTTCCTTTCTTTCACCGGTCTGGTACTGGCCCGCCTTTGCCTTCGCCGTCTCGGAAAACAGCTCCGTATAAATCCGCCGCGCCTCCTCCCGGTTCCCCCGTCCGTCCTCACATTCCAGCATCAGGCGCAGGTAATTTTCCACGCTGCTGTCCGAACGGAAGGCTTCCAGCCAGCACCTTTCGGCGCCCGTCCTGTCCTCCAGCCCCAGCGCAAATTCTGCTGTCAAAAGAGCGGCCCGGCTTCTGATCTGGTAGACGGGCAAGATCCTCTCCAGCGCCTCTTTTCCGATCTGCAAGCCCTGCTGCGTCTCATCGGAGGCTTTATATTTTTCCAGGGCCTGCACATATAAGCCGGGGTGCAGGTCCGTATATTTTCTGGCCGCGCTCAGCAATGCTTCCGGATCATCCGCCAGCGAAACGGCTTCCTGCAAAAAACGCTCCGCAACCCGGTCCCCGATCTTCCCCAGATAGTCGATCCACAGACTCAGAAATTCGGAAAACCGATCCAGCTCCCTCCTGCTTTGCTGCATCAGCTTTTCTAAAGAAGCCTCCCTGGAGGACGCGTTCAGAAGGATACGGTAAAGGGCTTCCGGCCTTTCCGGCATCTCGTTTCCCCAGTAGGCCGCAGCAAGGGCTTCCAGAACGAATGTCTCATAATCCAGGGAAATGATCTTATGATACTCCAGATCCTGCAGGGAAAAATCGTCCCCTCCGAACTCCCCTTCCACTTCGATATTCATCTCAAAGAGGAAATCTGCCAGCTCGTAGCCCTCCTGATACAGCTCGCTGTCCGCGCAGGCGTGCACAAGGCTGCACCCTTTCTGAACCGCCTCCCCGATATACTCCGGGTCCTCATAAAAAAATTCTTCATCGGAGCTGTCATACCACTCATTGTATTCTATGTTCTGCACCTCTACCAGCGTCAGCTCGCCGCTGTCGATGAGCTCTAACTGCTTCCGGTTCTTTTTCACTTCCTGCTTTAAGTGTTCTTTATTCAGTTTATCCTGCTTCTCGATATATCCGGCATCCACATTTTTCCCTTTAAAAAAGGACAAACGCTCCAGAAATTCTCCCCTCTTCGTCTCCGAAATAGTGCGTGCATAATCATGGAGGAATGCCGCCATATTGTCCACCGACATGCTCTCGGTTATCAGATCGACTTTTTTCATAAATTCTGTCAGATTCATAGCTGCTGCTCCTTCTCTTCCGTATTCCCTGTGACCACGGTTTTCATTGTACCATATGATCCGCCGCCTTTCAATTCCGAGATACAAACAAAAAAGAGACAGCGCCTGCAAAAAAGCACTGCCTCAAATCTCTATTTTTCCATCTGTTCTTCAATCCGCAGAAGCCGGTTGTACTTCGCCACCCGTTCTGTCCTGCAGGGCGCGCCGGTCTTGATCTGCCCGGTGTTGAACGCCACCGCGATGTCCGCGATGGTGGTGTCCTCGGTTTCTCCGGAACGATGGGATACAATCGCGTTGTAGCCGGATTTCTGCGCCATCTGTATGGCTTCGATGGCTTCCGTCAGCGTCCCGATCTGGTTGACCTTGATCAGGATTGCGTTGGCGGCCTTTTTCTCAATCCCTTTTTTCAACCGCTCCACATTAGTCACAAACAGGTCGTCGCCTACAAGCTGCAGCTTTGAACCGAGGCGGGCGGTCAGCTTTTCCCAGCCCTCCCAGTCCTCTTCATCCAGCGGGTCCTCGATGGAACAGATGGGAAATTCCCCTGCCAGTTCCGCGTAATACTCAATCAGCTCTTCAGCGGAGCGCACCACCTTCTGCCCCTGCATCCGGCTTTCCCCGGGAAATTCATATATTTTATAATCCCGGTTGTATAATTCGGAGGAAGCCACGTCCATTGCGATGGCAATGTCCTGATCCCTCCCCATCCGGTATCCGGCTTTTTCCACCGCTTCCTTCAGACAGTTCAGCGCAGCCCGGGTGTCCGGCAGATCCGGCGCAAAGCCGCCCTCGTCTCCTACCGCGGTGCTTAAGCCTTTCTCTTTCAGAAGGGATTTGAGGGACTGGTAGATTTCCGCGCACATCCGTAAGCCTTCTTTAAAATTTTTGGCTCCCACAGGCATGATCATAAACTCCTGGATATCCAGGGTATTGTCCGCATGGGCGCCTCCATTTAAAATATTCATCATAGGTACGGGAAGTTTTTTGGCGTTGACACCGCCCAGGTATTTGTACAACGGAATGCGCAGCGCATTTGCAGCCGCGTGGGCCGACGCCAAAGAAACGCCAAGGAGCGCGTTCGCGCCCAGACTGGACTTGTTTTTGCTGCCGTCTGTCCTGATCAGGACCCGGTCGATCTCCGTCTGGTCAAATACATTGATCCCAATCACCGCGCCTGCAAGCTGGTCATTGACATGCTCCACTGCGCGCTGTACGCCTTTGCCGCCGTACCGTGCCTCCTGATCCCGCAATTCCACCGCTTCATATTTTCCGGTGGACGCCCCGGACGGTACAGATGCCCGGCCTACCACGGTTTCTCCTGCAAGTACCTCTACCTCTATCGTGGGATTGCCCCGCGAATCCAGAATTTCTCTGGCGTATACGTCACGTATTGGTAAATACTGATACATGTTCTGATTCCTCCTCACCTTCATGAGAAGTATTATGCGCCAAATTTGAAAAGAAAATTCAGGAAAAATTTGCAGTCGGCCGGTTTTTTTATCGATTGTACATATCCTTGTCCAGCACGCCTTCTTTAAAGTTCACAATCACATTGGTGGCCGCGTCGCCGATCACGTTTAGCGTGATCACGGCCATGCCCGGCAGGTAGTTCATTGCCAGCACAAGGGAATATCCGATCATACACAGTTCCGAGCTCATGCCCAGTCCGGACATAACCACATAGACCATGGTGGTGCCTGCTACCGGAATCGCCGGGGTGCCTACCGCCGTACAGATGGACAGGAACGCGGCAGTGGCCAGGGTGGTCGGCGTCACGTTGATCCCGGCTGCCGTGGCAATGAAGGTCACGGCGATCATGTGCATGGCTGTGGTTCCGTTCATATTGATGGTCATGCCGGTGGGCAGTACGAAGCTGCTGATCTCCTCCGAGCATCCCAGTTCTTCCGTACAGGTTTTGGTATTTAAAGGCAGCGTTGCCGCGGAGGAGTTGGTAGCTGCGGCAAACAATCCGATCTTGAAGGATTTTTTCAAAAACGGCATAGGATTCAGCCGTGTGCTGAGGAAGATGCCGATTGGGTAAATCGTTGCAACCAGCGTAAGGCTGACCACGATGGTCGTCACGATCCAGACCAGGGTCGGGCCGATGTACTCTACACCGTATACGGCAAGGGTTCTGGTGATCATGCAGAAGATAGCCACAGGCGCAATCTTGTTGATGAGAAAATTTAAAAACATCTGCACCACATCATTGAGGTTTTCAATCACCTGTTTGAGCGGCTCTGCCTTGGAACCCATTGCGGTCATGCACAGTCCCAGAATGATTGCAATGACCACCACCGAAAGGATCGTATTGTTGGTGGAGCATGCGGAAACGATGTTGGAAGGCACCGCATTTACAACCGTTACGAGGGGATTGTAGCCGTCCATGGTCACTGCCTCCGTTGCCATCTCGCTTGGCAGGTTGACATCAAACCAGCCCATGGATTTTACAAAATATGCCGCAATTCCGGCAAGCGATGCTGCAGCCGCATAAAAGCAAAGGTATGTAATGAAGGTCTTTCCCGCGATCCTTCCCAGCTTCTCCGGATTTGCCAGGCTGCAAAGCGCGAGGGTCAGCGACGTGATGACCAGGGGCACGATGGCCAGCTGCAGCCCGCGCATGAATAGCTGTCCGATAATATAGAAGAGTCCCAACCCTTCAATCCCCTGAGTTGCGGTGATATCCTGGAACAAGATTGCTTCGATCACCTTCCAGACGCCGCTGCCGCCGCTTCCGTTCAGGGCTTCTCTCAAAAGCAGACACAAAAATCCGGCAATAAAGCCGCCTGCCACTGCCAGTATCATCTTCTTTACAATTGAAGTTTCTTTCTTTTTATTTTCCATTGTCTTCCCTTCCTCCTGTTTTGATGCAGCGCCTTCCCGCCGTGGTTCTCTGGCATTGTGCTTTGTTGCTGCAGGCGTTTCTCAGATTCTTTGTTTTTTTGTTTTGTCATTCCTCGGCATACGGATTACATCTGGAAACCGCAATTCTTTTGCGATTCGAATATTTTGTACTCTTTCCCCCTTTTCACCGTATATTCTTTGCTTTTATTGGCAATAACGCACGAATATTATGTCTTGTATTTTACAATATCCACACTTCAATGTCAATCCATTTTCTTTATTTCAAAGAATTTTTGACGTTTTAAACAAATTTTTACACAGATTTTTATACAATATTTTTTTGTTTTATTCAAATTATCTTTGTTTCAAAAATTAATTCAAAGAGAAAAAAAGAGATTTTGCAGATTTTACTTCAAAACAGAAAGAAACTATGTGTGAATAGTAACGTGTGATACAAAAAAATGCCGCCGGCGGCTTTTCTGCATACGATGGTTTTTAAAAAAAGGAGCCGCTGCTCCCAGCGGCCCCTCTCCATATCCCTGTATGGCCATATGTCAAGAAATGTTAATATTAATAGATCAGCTGGATTCCGTTCTCTTCGCAATACCGAATCCATGTATCACCCGGACGCCTGTCTGTGATGATATAATTCACGCTCTTGAGATCAGTCAGGCATACAAACGCCGTCTGGTCAAACTTGGAGTGATCCGCTAAAAGCGCCACCTCCTCCGCCTGCTCCAGCATCAGCTTTTTGATCTCCGCCTCGCTCTCATTGGAATCCAGAACGCCCTTTTCTATGTTCAGACTCTTACAGCTGATCAGGGCGATACTTACATTGTATTTTGCTATATTGGTTTTTGCCAGTTGTCCCTGCAGAGACAATGACTTTTTATTAAATTCTCCGCCTGTCGAAATAATGTTGAAAGAAGACTGCTGAAATTCCCGGAATACTTCTGTTGAATTTGTCACGATCGTCACGTCCCGGTTGTCCGGTATCAGCTTTAACGCCTCCACAACTGTCGTGCTGGAGTCCGCGATGATGGTATTCCTGCCTTCCAGCAGTGCGGCGGTCTTGCGCGCAATATTCTGCTTTTCTTTTAAATGCTTTGTCAGCCGTTTATAAAAATGGACATTTTCCTTCTGAACATCCGCATTCCAGATCGCACCGCCGTGAATCCTGGTCACAACACCTTCCAGCTCCAGCTTATCCAGATCCCGCCGTATCGTCTCCTCGGTCACAGCGCACTGCCTGCTCAGCTCCGCAACCGAAACCTTCTTCATATTCTGGATATTCTGCCTGATCACCATCAGCCTTTCTTTACTCGACATGCTTTCTTCCCTTTCCTCGCCCTCAATACTCAAGGCATCTCTATCTAATAATATACCAGCCTCTTTAGTATTTGCAAGGTTTTTTTCCTTTGAAAGCATTTTTACCTCCTTCGAAACACAACCTCCCTGTCCAAAAATGTGCATTCTTTCGTCTTTAAAAGGCAGACAGGACGGGGTCGGCCGCCGGTCCGCCTGTGTATCCAACACAGCAGTCTGCTCTGCAGCTCGAACCGCCATTTTGAGCTGCCTGCGGCAATAGACGGCTCGAATGCCAGCTTTTTAAAATCGGCCTGGCCAAAGGGCCAGACCGTAAAAAGTACAAAGTTTATTTATCGATATCCTCTGCCAGCTTGCGCATGTATGCAACATCTTCCGGCTCTAATTCGAGCTCCGCGGATTTGATGTTTTCCGCAATCTGCTCTGTTGTCGTAGATCCGCTGAGCAGATTGATAAATTCTCCCTGCGCAAGAATCCATGCAAGCGCCAGGTTTGCGATGGTGCAGTCGTATTTCTCGCAGAGCGGTTTCCACTGATCCATCATATCCATTGCCTTCTGCATGTTGTCCGGCTGGAACCATTTCTTCGGGATCTGTGCCCCTACCGGCTTGTAATCTCTCGGAAGCGCGCCGCTTAAGAGTCCCATTTCCAGCGGAGAGTACGCCTGGATCGTAACATTGTTTTCCTTGCAGACCGGAAGCAGGTCTTCTTCAATTGCACG
This sequence comes from Schaedlerella arabinosiphila, assembly GCF_003885045.1. Classification (GTDB taxonomy): domain Bacteria; phylum Bacillota; class Clostridia; order Lachnospirales; family Lachnospiraceae; genus Schaedlerella; species Schaedlerella arabinosiphila. Next base: position 3,924,589 of record NZ_RHJS01000002.1, read on the forward strand.
GTCCAGAATGCTGTATTTTGCCTGTACGATATCCAGCGAGCCATACTTTAAGTATTCTTTGATGTGGTTTACATCTACATTAGCAGCGCCGATGGCCCGGATCTTACCCTGTGCTTTCAGCTCGTTGAGCACCTCCATGGTCTCTGAGATCGGTGTGAAATACGGCTCCACTGCCTGCCAGTGAGTCATATATACATCAATGTAGTCTGTGCCGAGACGCTCCAGGCTCTGGTCGATCTCTTCCAGGATGGACTCCCTGGAAAGGTTTTTGTAAAGCTGTGTGTCTCCTACTTTGTTGAACAGGCTTCCCTTCCTGTCGTTCCAGATGATCCCGCACTTCGTGATGATCACAACATCCTCGCGGTTCATCCCTTCCAGCGCTTTTCCTACGATCTTCTCGCTGTTTCCAAAGTTGTATCCAGGCGCGGTATCGATCAGATTGACGCCTAACTTCGGGCATTCCCGGATCAGATCCACAACCACCTTCAGATCATGGTCGCCGCCCCATGCCGGGCCGCCGCCGATGGACCATGTACCAAGGCCCATTCTTGAGATATCCGTACCTGTGCTGCCAAGTTTCATCTTTTTCATAATCTATATTTTCCTTTCTTTTTTCACGACTGCTGTGCATAGTACTCTTTCATTCTCTCGTCAACCTGCTCTCTCTTCTGCACTCCTGTGGTCGCCCCGATACTCTGTACACTGATGGAGGCGGTCACATTTGCAAATTCCGCACATTCCTTCAAAGACTTTCCTTCCAGGATCGCGGTGATGAAGCCCGATGCGAAGTTGTCACCCGCACCGATGGTATCGATCGCGGTGATGCCCTTCATAGCCGGAACCTCCAGTACGCTCCCATCCTGACTCTTGATATAGCAGCCTTTCTTTCCGGTCTTGATCACTACATGCTGTATCCCGCAGTCCAGGAACCTGTCGGCAATCTTCTCCAGCTCCGTTTCCTCTGTCATGAGACAGGCTTCGTCGTAATTCGGAAAGAAATAGTCTACATATCCAAGTGCCTCTTTGATATCGTCCAGAGTCTCGCCTAATCTTGCCTTGATCATATCCGCACAGATGATCATATCCTGCGCCTTTGCTTCCTGAAAAATCTTCACCAGCGCCCGGCAGTCCAGCAGCGGATTGTTGAAAATGCTCGCCAGTGATAAAAGCCTTGCCTCTTTAAGCCGGGACAGATCCACATCGTCGATGGTCATTTTCCAGAGACTTCCGTTGCGGTTCGTGACAAATGTCCGCTCCCCGTCCGCAGTGACAAGTCCTACGTTGATGGAAGTATCGATGCCTTCCCTCATCCGGATGCCTGAATAGTCAATCCCGTTCTTTTCACAGTGTTCGATGATAAAATTGCCGACCGCATCCCTGCCGACCATACTCATCAGCCCGATCTTGTGCCCGAGACGGGACATGATCGTTGCCTCGTTGATGGCGTCCCCGCCGATGGTCATGGAAATCTGCTGCAAAGGAAATGACTCAATTTCAAACATATCCCGGTTGACAGGCTGCAGAGGAATATCCACGATCGCAGCGCCGACACAGATTGCGTCTAATTTTTTCTCCACGATTATTCCGCCTTTCCGTCATCTCCAAATAAAACGATCTTTTCGATTGCACGCTGTTTTACTGCTGCCCTTACGGCTCTTTCCAGTTCCAGGAACGGCTTGTCCACATTTGCCGCAACCGCGGTCATCGCAGCCTGGCACAGCTCTGTGTGGATGTTGATCTTAGCAATTCCAAGCGAGATTGCCTTCTTGATATCTTCATCACCGATTCCGGATGCTCCATGAAGTACCAGCGGTACGGTCACGGCGTCTCTGACCTTCTCTACCACTTCGAAGTTCAGCTTCGGCTCGGATGTGTAGACACCGTGCTGGTTTCCGATGGCAACTGCCAGAGAATCACAGCCTGTACGCTCTACGAACTCCGCTGCCTGAGACGGATCTGTGTACTGATAGCTTGCCAGCGCTTCCTCGTAAACGGTTTCATTTCCTACATGGCCAAGCTCTGCCTCTACCGGGATTCCCAATGGATGGAAATAATCTACCACTTCTTTTGTAAGGCGGATGTTCTCTTCTAATTCGAATGCGGAAGCGTCTCTCATCACGGAGTTCATCCCATGGGTGTACGCATTCTGCACGATCTCCATGCTGCGGCCGTGATCCCAGTGTGTGATGACCGGTACGGCTGCCTTCTTTGCCATGGAAACCATCATATGGCAGAAATCTTCAAAAGAAGTATTTCCTACAAAACCGGTTCCGAAAGAAATAATCACCGGCGCCTTGGTCTCTTCCGCCGCGTCCATCACTCCCATGAGCATCTCAGCGTTCCAAACGTTGAAGTGCGGGATGGCATATCTTCCTTCTGTTGCTTTCTTTTCCCAATATCTGATATCTGCTAACATTCTTATTCCTCCTGATCTTATCTGACTTTATGTCTGCCGTATCAGGGGCATGTCGTAAGTAAAACCCCTGATACGTTTCTTTTCAATCATTTTCCCGACTTTGAGAAATGATCCTCCCTATAAAATGTCAAACCTGTACTTTACTTCTGTGTTTTTACAGAACGTCCGGTCATTCTGCATCTTCAATCTTAATAACGCCTTTGATGATGTCCTTCTTGCAGTGTACGGATTCTTCAAATGCCTTCTGCACGTCCTGGTAATCATAAACGTGTGTTACCATAGATTTCACATCGAATTTTCCGGATGCGATGGCGTCGATGGTCATCGGATAGTTGTTTGCGTAGCGGAATACGGTCTGAATCGTCACTTCACGGTTGATCTTTAAGAAATCAATCGGCACTTCGCCCGGAATCGTTCCTACGATCATGATCCTGCCGCCCCTTGCGACAATCTGCGGAGCCTGTTTTGCGGTGATCTGGGAACCTGCGGTCTCAAATACGATATCCGCGCCCAGTTCTCCAACCAGCTCTTTACATCTGCTGATGGTATCCTCTTCCATTCCGTTGATGACCGCAGAAGCGCCAAGCTCCTTTGCCATCTCCAGTCGCTTGGGCATCACGTCCACCACTACGATGTCCGTAGCGCCAAGGCTCTTGCAGCCCTGGAGGGTCATCAGGCCGATGCAGCCTGCGCCCAGAATGACGATCTTCTTACCCAGTCTTGCGCCGCCTTCCATCGCCGCATGCATTCCGACCGCAGCCGGCTCTACCAGAGCGCCCTCCATAGTGCTCATGTTTTCCGGGAGCTTATAGGTAAAGTTCTCCGGATGGCACAGATAGTTTGTCAATGCGCCTCTATAGTTTGGCTGGGTCGCCATAAAGTCAACGTCCGGACAGATGTTGTAATGCCCTTCCAGACAGTATTTACATTTTCCGCAGGGTACGCCCGGCTCGATGTTCACACGGTCGCCCGGTTTAAACTTTGTGACCTTGCTTCCGACCTGTACGACAGTTCCTGCACATTCGTGTCCAAGTCCGATCTTCTGATTCGGATCCTTCGGCGGAATGAACGGGCCTGACTCAAATCCATGGACATCGGAGCCGCAGATTCCTACGTACTCCACTTTCAGCATGATCTCATCGTCCTTCGGCACCGGTACGGGCGCGTCTTTGATTTCCATAGTTCCGGGAACAACCAGGATTGCTTCTGTATTTTTCATATCCGATACTTCCTTTCTATTTTTGATATTCGCAGTCAATGTCATCTCCTCACGATCTGTTCCTGACGCATCTGACTGTTGATTTTTATGTAACTGCGAAACGCACTTTTTTATTCCACGTTTCCGATATCCTCAACGGACTCTCCTCTTGTCTCAACACCGAAGATGAATACGCATACCGCAATAATCACAGCTACGATGGTGATCAGGACGAACACTCCGCCGCTTCCCATGGAGCTTGCAACAGATGTTACAAGGAACGGGAAGAAGATATTGCTGACACGGCCCATTGCATTACAGAATCCGGAACCGGAGAGCTTCGCTGATGTAGGCCACATCTCCGGAACGTATACCGCGGATGCATAGCATACATACATGTAAATGATCGTGTTCAGGCAGAAGGTGGAAACGATCAGCGCCGTCATCTCGGTCTGCTGTCCTGTGATGATTCCCAGCACCGCCATGCCTGCCAGCAGGATCACGCCCATGACGCGGCGCGGGATCTTATCCATGATCAGGGATGCAATGAAGATTCCGAAGGGTGCGCCGAACAGTCCGAACATGGTCATGAACTGTGACTGTGAGGTATCATATCCCAGTGATCTCAGCAGGGAAGGCATCCAGTTCATCAATGTATACTGGATCGTATTCATACCGATCAGTACCAGGGAGCCGACAATCGTTCTCTTTAACAGTTTTCCGCGGAACAGTGCGGAGTATGGAAGCTGCTTTACTTCCTTCGGAGCTTCTGTCACCGCCGGGAGCGGTTTGCCTGTGGAGGCTTCGATCTCTTTTTCAATCCTTGTCATGATCTCGTCTGCTTCGTCAAGTCTTCCCTGTGCTTCCAGCCATCTCGGAGATTCCGGGAATTTCTTCGCGATCAGGATGGATGCGACGATGGAAAGGATGGACGGGATCATGTACTGAACTCTCCAGTTCATGTTATAGCTGATTCCGGTCAACGCGATCACAAATGCGATTCCGTTGCAGACCGGGTGTGCCCAGTTGCCGATGAAGGAGTTCCGGCTGGACCATACCCCGCGGTTCCGGCCCGGAACATATTCTGTAAATCCTGCAAACAATACGACCAGAAGTGCGCCCAGCCCGAAGCCCTGTACAAGCCTGAATACATACAGTACGGTGACATTTGGTGAGACCGCGCCGCCGATCATGGCGATGATATGTATAATCTCATATAATAAGATACTTTTTTTCCGGCCGATCTTGTCGCCGATGGGCCCGCCTACCAGCGCGCCGAACAACTGTCCCGCTGTATAAGTCGTTCCCCACATTGCCAGAAGCGCGCTGCCTTCCTCCAGCCAGTGAAGCTCATTCAGAAGGATATTCTGTACCGCGCCGCCGATTCCGTTTGACCAGCATACCAGAAGCGCAAAAGCGGATACCAGCCACATTTTTATATGCCAGCCTGAATTTGGAAGTCGGTCAAGTCTTGCACCGATATTCACGCTCTTTGAATTTGTTTTAGATGCCATAATTCTTTTTTCCTTTCTTTCTCATCCTTTTTATAACTGTATTCTCAGATGGTATTTTTACAGCCTGCATACACGAAGCCTGCTTCCCAAGCTTCCGCGTACGCACTCTATTTTTCAGGATCTGGTACAGGAGGAAAGCTCCGCTTCCACTTCCTTTTCCATGATCTCCCACGCTTTCCGGATATCCTTGTCCTTGTTCCACAGCGCCGGCGGGCCTAACACGACCACGTCTGCCCCGGCCTCATACAGGGGGCGGTATACGCCTGCATTCATGGAGCCGTCCGCTTCAATCAGGAAATCCAGTCCCATTTCTTCTCTCCACTGCACCAGGGTACGGATCTTGTCGTACATCTGGGTGATCACTTTTTGTCCTGCATAACCAGCGTCCACGATCATGATCGTTACTTTGGACAGCAGCGGCAGGTAATGGCGTATCCCTTCCAGGGGCGCAGCCGGATTCATAGCGATGCCTGCCTTACATCCAAGGGAAATGATCTTGTTCAGTGTGACAAAGGCGTCGCTCTCGATGCAGTCCGTATGAGGTGTGATATACTCCGCGCCGGCCTCGGCACAGGCTTCGATGTATTCCTGGGGATGCCGAATCATCAGATGTGCATCCATAGGGGTTTTCACGACCTTTTTCAGGACTGTCATGAAGTCCGGGCCTACGCCGAAGGTTTTTACATAATTGCCGTCCTTGATGTCAATGTGGAGAAAGTCCGCATGTTCATCAATGAACCGTACCTGGTTCTCAAAATCGTACAGGTCGCAGCATCCCATGGACGGCGCCAGCAATAGCTTTTTTTCCATTTTTGTATTCCTCTTTTGGCGGCCGCAGATAAAGTATTTGAGAGGAGGGATCCAAATACCGGCTTACCTGCGGCCATGTCTATGTATATCGGTTCTCAGGGATCAGTCTTCAAAATCATAGTGGAAGATGACCTTGATCGCTTCTTTATTTGCCATCAGTTCAAATCCTTTTTCCCACTCTGACAGCCCGAGTCTGTGTGTGATCATCGGCTGTACCTTGATCTGGCCGGCTTCCAGAAGGCGGATCGCGTTTCTCCAGGAAGTGGAATCATATGCCATATGTCCGATGATGCTCTTGTTCCAGGAAGTAATGTCGTTGATGGAAAATTCCAGCGGCTTGAAGCCCATACCTACGCGGACCACTTCTCCGTTCGGACGGAGCATCTCGATGGCCTGCTTCAGGGCGATGTTTGCGCCGGAGCACTCTACAACCAGGCCAAGATTGTCTCTTCCGCAGATCTCAGTACATCTCTTTACCACATCTTCCTTGGAGCCGTTTACTACATGGGTAGCGCCCAGTTCCTTAGCCACACCGAAACGAACCTTTGTGTCTTCTTCCAGACCGACCATCACGATGTTCACAGCGCCCATGATCCTTGCCACCTGTACTGCGAAAAGTCCTAAGGGGCCTGTTCCGAATACGACTACGTCCTGTCCCGGAAGGAGATGCGCCTGCTGTGCGATTGCCTTGTAGGAGTTGCAGATCGGGTCAAGCACTGCGGCTTCCTCGTATTTTACATTTTCCGGGATTTCCCAGATTGCGTGCTTGTGGATTCTCAGGATCTCGCCTGGAACCTTGCAGTATTTGGAAAAACCGCCGCCCCATGTGTTGTTGTCCAGTCCAAGATTTACCTTGTTCTCGCAACAGAGGAAATCTCCCTGTTCGCAGGCCGGGCAGACACCGCATACATGAGCACTGTTGTCCGATACGACACGTTGTCCTACCTTCCAGTCCTTCACCAGCTCGCCTACTTTTACGATCTCTCCGGCAAATTCATGACCGCGGATGGAATTGAATTCGTCAGAGCCATTGTCCACCTTGTAGTGCTTCATATCGGCTCCGCAGATCGCTGCCGCCTTGATCTCAATGATAATGTCCTCGGGTCCGCATGTTGGTTCCGGTACGTCGATCATCCGATAGCCGCCAAATTCTTTTCCATATCTTGCTAATGCTTTCATGTTCTTCTCCTTTTCTTTCCTGAAAAAATAAGTTCCACTTTCGCTATTTATTTGCTTCTCGCATCTCCCGTTTTCCGGCCGGAAACGTTGTTACTTGATGTACCTATATAGTACTCCTAATCTTTGTTTTTGTCAATTTATTTTCTGTGTTTCAAAAATTTTCGGCATATATCACAATTTATTTTCTGTGTTTAATTGTATATTCTTTATTTTCAAGATCTGTTTTTGTTTATTTTTCACATATTTTCTGTGTTTCAAAATTTTCTGACACTTTCAAACCAAGCAAAAACATCGTGGGAACTCCACGCCCCAGCAGCCTTTGCCTGCACATCGTTTTATTAAAAACATGAAATAAAGCTGAAATAAAATCTGGAAATTGAATTTCTTTTCTAAAGAGTGTATGATAGTTCCATAGAAAACCTGCCGACAGCAGTACCTGATGAAGGAGGACGCATATGTTGCCTGAGAAAAAGTATCCGCTCAGATTATATTACATGTTCCGGGATGAACTCTGCACGATCATTGATGTAGATGTGAAAAACAAAAAGATTGAAGTTACAAACTATGCGGACTATTTTTTGAAACGCGCATTCGGCAATATCGAGCAGCCGACATTTCAGCAGTATGAAGAGTTCCTCGAATCCAGATGCTTTCCGCGGACGCGTGATAAAATGAAGCTTATACTGAAAGATTTAGACCTTCCGTTTTATGATCCTATGCTGATCATAGAAAAGACTGAAGGCCGGATGGCGGAGGACGATTTTTGGATTCGGATTGAGAGGTAATGTATGATTGAATTATTCGAACATGAGAGAATGGAATCAGCGAAGCATTCTTCCAAAGGAAACCAATTAAAATGGAACAGCGGAAGCATCTGGTATAAAGCTGATTATACAGGTTATGAAGGCCTTGCGGAGTACATGGTTTCACATCTTCTTTTATTTTCCTCGTTGGAGCCAGACGAATATGTGCTGTACGATACGGAGCAGATCCAATATAAGGAACAGCTTTACACAGGCTGCAAGAGCCAGGATTTTTTACAGAATGAACTCGATGCCGGAAAAGAATGTCGGCAGATCATCACATTGGAACGGCTGTATCATAATTTCTGCGGAGAAAGCCTTTACAAAAATATTTACCGCTTTCCCGACTATGAGGATCGTTTAAAATTCATAGTGGAACAGACGGAACAGATGACAGGGCTTACGGATTTCGGAGCCTATATGTGTAAACTTCTGACAATTGATGCTTTCTTTTTAAACGAAGACCGTCATACGCATAATATTGCCGTGATCTGGGACGGAGAGGCCGGATATGATTATTGCCCGTTTTTCGACCAGGGAGCGTCTCTGCTGGCCGATACAGCCATGGATTATCCTTTGGGGCAGGATATCATCGAACTGATTCCCCATGCGGCCGCAAAGACATTTTGCAGTTCTTTTGAAGAGCAATTGGATACTGCCGAAAAATTGTATGGGGAAGCACTCTTTTTCTCCTTCGGTGAAAAAGAAATCCAGGACTTGCTGAATCAGGAGCAGATATATCCGGAGAATATCAGGCATAGAGTCTATGATATACTCTTACAGCAGTGCAGGAAATATCAATGGCTTTTAAAGTAACGTAGAAGGGACATATGGGAAATAGCTGTATACCCGCAATACACCGCGGACATACAGCATTTTCCAAAATCATAAAGGCAGTTTTCTGTTAAATTGCATATGTATCTGTAAATCTGCGAAGCAAACAAATTCCCAGCAGTGCGGTTAGACAAATTTCACTCCCGGTATTCCTTCGACGCCAGGAAGCCGCCGAATAAAATCCCATTCACCACAAGCATCGGTATCAGATCCGTCCAGTTCATGGTCTGTCCCTGGATGATGTCTGCACTATACGTCCCGGTTATGATCGGCACCAGGTTATTATTCAGGAAATGCAGAACCACCGGTACCCAGATATTTTCCGTTTTCATATAGGCGTAGGCGAAAAAAATCCCCAGCGTGATACAGGTGATCTGCTGTCCCACCGCACTGATCAGACCGGTTCCCGGGCTGTAGTAGAAGAAGTTCACCGGCAGATGCCAAAGCCCCCAAACCACACCCAGAAGGATCACGCCCCATCGCTTTCCAAAGCGGGACTGCAGCAGCGGCTGCAGATAATACCGCCATCCATATTCCTCCCCGAAAAAGGCGATAAATACCAGGAAGAAATTGATGATCAGAGATCCTGCCATAATCCAAGTCATGGGATTCCCCGCGATCTCTCCCACTGCGGATATCTGCCCGGATACCGCATAGGAAAGAATCGCCCGAAGCAGGTAGAGACCTATGAACAACAGTACACAGAATACAGATGCTTTTATATCCTTCCCCTTCAACCCATAAGCGATCCGCTTTTCCTTCTTTTCCGTAAGCAGCATGATCCACGCCAGTACACTTCCGCCGACCAGGATCAGATTGCAGACTGCCATCCAGGCGATATCCGGCAGGAACACACTTCCGACAGCACTGGCCAGCATCAGTACCGTAACTGCAAGATGTGTAATAAAAAACCGTTTTGGCAGCTCAGCTTTTCCTTTTTCCGTTATCAGATATGCCAGCATGACCCCTGCTGCCGGATACAGCATCTGTGCATTGGGGAATACACTGACATCCAGTCCCTGATCACAGCCAAGCCCCATCGGCAGCCCCATCAAAAATGTGATGCCGTATGCTATAAGCATATAAATACCTAACTGCTTCTTTTCAATCTGTGATAATTTCATTCTCATTTTCCTCCTGATTCTATCGAACTAAAAATTCCATCAGTTCCATGTTTTGATTGATCGTAATATTGAAGCAGATCCTTCCGTCCTCATAATCCGCAACCAGTATGAACCCTGCGTATTCCGCTTCCCCCTCCTCATTCTTGCAGCCCATGGAAACGGTCTTTACGATCTCCCGGAACTTCCCCCGTTTGTCCAGCATCGGATCACATTGTTCCGCAAATTCCTCTGCCGTCAGAAACTCCTGAAATTCCGTACAGCCCATATCCAGGATGCTCTGATAATCCTTCTTATTAAAGCAGTCAATGGCGCACAGCACTTTCTCCTCCATCCCTTCTTTATCAAAGGAATCCGGCAGCTCCGTTCCCAAAGACTGACAGCCTGTCAGCAAACAGATCACCATGGACAGACCCGTCAGCAGTCCTGCCAACCGCTCCAGCAGTCCTGCCAGATCTATCATTCTTTCTATGATACCGCTCATCATGTTTTGACCTCCCCGTATAAACTAAAATACAGTGATCCATACATCCTGCATTCCGAAATATCGCACAATGTCAGGCCCGGATATAAATGCAGCAATGCACTACTCCTCCTGCACCGCAAACAGAAGCGTCACCGAAAAAATCCCTTCCTCTTTCCGGATCTCCATCTCTCCCTGATATTTTTCCAGTGCCTGCCGGACATTCTGCAGCCCCAGCCCTTCATGTCCCGGCTTGGAAGATCTTCCATTTGCCGGACATTCTGCATAGGGATTTTCGATTTTAACGAGGATAAAATCCTGAATCTGTTCTGCACGGATTCTAAGCCAGAACTCTGCGTTTCCTCTGCCTTCCTCCGCCGCATTATCCAGGAGATTGGCAAAGATCGTGGTGATATCCAGATCTGAGATAAAGTCCAGTCCCACGCCACCTAAGCTGCACTGTACCTGATCCTGGGAAAAGGTTTTCAGCTTATCATTCAGCACAATATTGAGCATCCGGTTTTCCGTATAAAATTTCATTCCCATAGAATTAAGCATTGCATGCACATCCTCGATATAAGGTCTGTCCTCGATCCTGCTGCTCTGCTCGATCACATGCAGATGGTTCCGGATATCGTGGATGATCTTCCTGGAACGGTTATAATTCTCCTCCAGTTCTTCATAATACTGCAGCGTCAGCTCCCTCTGCTGCTGCATCATCAAAAGCGAATGCTTCAATTCTCCGCTTTTTGCCACGTCATACCAGAAATACAGGCAGTACAGATTAATGACCAGCAAAAGTGCGGCATAGATCACGATCCAATAATATCCGTATCTGACAAGAAAGATATCGCTTGCCACCAGATACAGGAACAAAAGTACCATACTGGCCACGGGGACGATGATCATCCCGTGGATTTTGATATACTGTACGTCCGCCAGCCTTCTGCGTATGATCATCCGCAGTATCAAAGTTCCCACAAGAAGCAGAAATACCCGTGACACCACCAGGACACTGTATACCACAATCCCTTCCAGCTGCATTACCAGCCAGACATAGCGTGCCGCGAAGGTGGCCGTAAGCTCGGTAGCCAGCAGAATAACGCAGAAGATGATCTGATATGCGATTCCCTGCCTGCCCCGAAAATACAGTAGCCTTGCCATCACAACATAGTAAAGACAGAGCACCCCCATGGTCAGCGTGTCATTCCGCCAGAACATGGGGACAAAAACCGTGACTGCTGCATAGCCCATCCAGCCAAGAATCTTTTTCCAGCGGCTTTCTTCCCGGTCGGAGGGAATGGAACGGACTATGATCCAGGCGCAGCCCACCAGTGACACCAGATCGCCAGGCCAAAAAATATTTGTATCATACTTGTCATGACGTCCCTCCCATTCTTCCTGAAAGATACACGATCAGCTCCTGTTTCCATGCTTTCTGCCGCTTCTGCGCCAGCGGGATCTCCATGCCGTTGTCCAGAAGTATCCTGCCGGCCAAAACATTTTGCACATGCAGCATATTCACCGCAAAGCTCTGATGAGGCATGGAAAAGCCATAGCTTTCCATCCGTTTCGCCACCTTTCCTATTTTTTCTGTCATAGCGTACACCCCATCCGATGTCACGATCTCCACCCGTCGGTTCACATATTCAAAATAATAGATTTTCTCCGCCGGCAGGCATAAAAGTCCGTTCACAGTCTGGAAATCCAGGATGGGTTTGTTTTCGGGCGTGTGTATATAAGAAAATATCTCCTCCAGCACTTTGCAGATTTCAGCCTCCTTCACCGGCTTCAAGAGATATTGGAAGGCATGGACGCCGAACGCCCCGGATACATAATCCTGATATGCGGTCAGGTATACGATCTTCGTTTCCTTATCCCGCCCGCGAATCCATTTCCCGGTCTCAATGCCGTTCATCCCCTTCATGTCAATGTCGAGAAAGACAGCATGATAAGGCGTATATCCCTCTGCCAGGCTTTCGCCGGACTCGAAGCAGTCCACTTGAGCTTCCGGATTCCATCCCCTTATGATTCGGCTGACTTCCTCTCTCACACATCGGTCATCGTCACAGACTGCGGCTCTGAACATCCTCTTCCCCTCCTTCTTCCGAGAGTGCTCTCCCAAAATCACTATCCTAATTTTAGCACATAAAGAAAAATTGTAAATGCAGTTTACCTGATCGCCGAAAATGATGTATTAAATGACTTTATTCTTCTTTTTCTTGTGGAGATTTTCTTCATTTAATGATACAATCATTCTATCATGTATTTTTTGGGAATCTACGGCATTCAGCGCAGTAAGCTTCCCGTATACATTATCAAATCTTGGAGGAATGATCATGCAAAAAAGAAATGGAAAGGCATTGCTGCCTATCGGAGTATTTCTCGTACTTTATCTGGGATTGGGGATCTTATTTGAATATGTTTTGAAAATCCCTATGGGATTCTACAATATCCCGATCGTGGTATCGTTTCTGACTGCGCTTCTGGTGGCCTGTATCCAGAATCCGGAGTTAAAATTTGACGACAAGCTGGAGGTCATGGCAAAGGGCGTGGGGGACAAGAACATCATGACCATGATCCTGATCTTTCTGACTGCCGGTATCTTTGTAGGTGTGGTGGGTCGGAGCAGCGCGGAAAGCGTGGCTTATTTTCTGCTCTCCATCATCCCCGCCCGGTTCTCCGTGTTGGTTCTGTTTATAGTGAGCTGCTTCGTATCTATTGCAATGGGAACCTCTGTGGGCACGATCACGCTGATCACCCCCATTGCGGTATCCGTGGCAAGCGGCTCCGGATTCGGAACCGCGCTCTGCATCGGCGCTGTCATGAGCGGCGCCATGTTCGGGGATAATCTTTCCTTTATCTCCGATACTACCATCGCGGCCTGCAACGGCCAGGGCTGCCAGATGAAGGACAAGTTCCGGCAGAATTTCGGAATCGCTCTGCCGGCGGCGCTTGTAACACTGGTCATCTTTTTCTTAAAGACACTGAACGCTGAAGTGGGGGATGCCATCGTCAAAGAGTACAACCTGGTTCAGATCATTCCCTATGTGCTTGTGCTGTTCGGAGGGATTCTGGGAATCAACGTGTTTGTCGTACTGCTCATCGGTATCGGTTCCGGTTCCTGCATCATGCTTGTGACCGGTGCGACACAGGCAACGGATCTGCTCGGCAATATGGGCTCCGGCGCTTCGGGAATGTTCGAGACCACCATGGTGGCAATCCTGGTATCCGCCATCTGCGCGCTGATCCATGAGTACGGCGGCTTCGCTGCGCTGCTGGCATTTATCAAGCGGATCTTCAAAGGGAAAAAAGGCGGGCAGCTCGGGATCGGGCTTTTAGTAGGCGCCATGGATATCGCCACGGCAAACAATACGGTAGCCATTGTCATGGCCAATCCGATTGCAAAGGAGATGGCGGACGAATACCATATCTCCCCGCAGAAAACTGCCTCGATCCTGGATACTTTCTCCTGCGTCTTTCAGGGTGTGATCCCCTACGGTGCGCAGATGCTGGTCGCAATCTCGGCGGCAACAGAGCTTGGCTTCGAGGTCTCTGCTTTTGACATCATCCCGAACCTGCTCTATCCTTATATGCTGCTCATCAGCTCCCTGCTGTTTATCTTCGTGATACCGGCAAAAAATGACCAGGCATAAAAACAGTATCTATTGGATTCAAATATCCATACAAACAGACCCGGATCGGCCAAAACCCACAGGCCGAACCGGGTCTGTTCTTTTTTTATGAACTGCACTCAGACTTTCTCTATTTTAATCAGCTTGGCATTCAGGCTTTCCACAAATCCTTCCGGAACCATGGAGCCTGCCATTTAGATGCTTACTCACTTCAAATAATTATTCTGATAATTTTCTGATTGATGAAATATCCCCACGACATTTACCGTGTTACCTTGAATATCATATATGATTATATAATTCATATGGGGAACCACCGCTTCATGATAGCCTTTTTGAGCCAGAAGGGTATCTTTGCTAATTGGAAACTGCAATGGGTTTTCTTCCAAGCGACTATATACATTTTCGATTCCATTTAGCAAATGCTTTACTGCAAGTTCATTTTTTAACTGAAAAAATATATAGTATAGAATATGATCAAGCAACTCATCCGCATATTCCGTAATAACCAGTTTATACGTCATATTTTTTCCTCAATTCTGCTAATGCTGCTTTCGCATCTTTTGTCCTGCCTTTTTCAATCTGTTTTTCTGAGATTTCAACATCCTGATACATCAAATTCTTCCGCATAGTATGTTCATACATTTCTATACTCATGATAACCATATCTCCATAACCATTTTTAGTAATATAAATAGGTTCGTCTGCCTTATGACACATATCAGAAATTTTCGAAGTATTTTTTAATTCTTTAATTGGTATAATCTGCGACATTATCCATACCTCCTCATACAAATGTGGATAAATTATACCATAATCAGTCCATATTCTCAATTATATTTGTAAAATACCCGCATTTCTCATATAATCCATCGTTGCTTTTTCCTTTTAAAAACATTTTAAAGTGAGAAAATAATGTCTTTTGTCAAACAGCTTTCCCAATCTATTTTTTTTCCTCCAGGCTGATATGCAGCTCCATATCCAAAGCTGCTGCAATCTTTACCATTGTTTTCAAGGTCGGATTATAAGTTCCGCTCTCAAATCTGCTGATATTCGGCCGCGAAATCCCGGTCGCCTTTGCCAGTTCATCCTGCGTGATATTTTTCCTTTTTCTGCAGGCTATATATTGCTGGATTATGGAGCTGCGGGTTTTCTGCTGAGTCAGTTCAATGACAATCTGTTCGCCGTCTTTATTATAAATAAAATCTACATCTTTCCCAAACTGCATACGATCATCTCTCCAGTCTAATCCGTTCCTTCATGTGCTTCTCTGCATAAAGATGTTCTGCACAATACTTCTTTCCCGTATTATATGAAATCTGTTCCACTACCATATATTCTGTGCCTTTTTTGGTGGGTACCCGCAGGATATCTCCCGGCACTACCGGATGCCTGAGATTATAAAACCAACCATAATATCCGCTGTTCTTCACCTTCCAGCAACCCTCTTTCCGATGTACGTGCCGCCCGCGCACCACCTTCTGAACCGGCTGGTCTGTAAACACCTCATAGATGTCAGGATGCGGCTTCCCATACTTTTCTGCGATGAGATAGGATGTATAACCGTCACGGATACGCCCGTCCTCATTCACCAGAATGCTGTGGGCCAGCTCCTTCGACTCCAAAAAGTACTCTTCGTAATATTGCAGCTTGCCATTGGAAGGCCAGGTCATATGGTCTGTTTTGATACTGTCCAGCCCGCCCTGTCTGATCTCATTCATAATCAGCACCCGGCTGAAAATCCCCTGCAGCCAATCCGTATCCCGCAGCAATCTGCAGGCATCGAATACAGTGTCATCCCGGTTCTTAATCTCCTTCGGAACATACCAGTTCCTGAATCCCGCATACTGGATGCCGACCGTCTCCAGAAGATCATCCACCTTCTCCAGCAGCCTTTCGTTCTTAAATGATTCTTCCGGTTCCATGTTCAGGTATAACGCAAATCCATCATTCATATATTCCCCTCCGTATCTTTTATGATACGTTTATTGTATCATAAAAGATATATATGTCAAGAAAATTTTTACGCCATTTTCAGAATAAGTTACCATTCACAGCGGCAGCAAAACAGACCCGGATCAGCCAAAACCCACAGGCCGATCCGGGTCTGTTCTTTTTTTATGAACTGCACTCAGACTTTCTCTATTTTGATCAGTTTGGCATTCAGGCTTTCCACAAATCCTTCCGGAACCATGGAGCCTGCCATTTCGCCTATTTTTTCCAGGTTCATGGATTTCATCATATCCCACATTCCCTGACCGGGATTTATCTTCATGTTCATGGCCAGCTTGACTGCCTCTGCCACAATGGCAAATGCTTCCGGGCATTTGGATATTTCTTCCAGTGTATCCCTGATACTGTATTTTCCTTCCGGAAATTCCATGGGCGCTTTCAGATCCAGATCTCCTGCCAGCTTAAACCAGTTTGCCACGCCTTCCGCCCTCTCATTGACCTCAGGCAGCACGTAGATGTCTGGCTCCTTCTCCACCTTTTCCAGCGTTATGCTGTCTTTCAGACCTCTGGAAACCGCTGTCACAATGTTCTGTCCTTCCTCCAGGGCCACCCGGAACACAAACACCTTGTCCGCAGATTTTTCGTCTGCCAGCTTTCCGTTCAGATACAGCGCCACCGAAGGCAGGTTGGAGTAAACCCGAATCTCCGTTGTCTCACCGGCCCGCTGCGCATAGCGCCTTCCGCAGAGATGAAGCATGGGGGTTTTGCTCCAGTAAGCCTGATAGATATAGAAGCTGTCTTTTTTCGTCTTCCGATCCATGGTCACCAGACCTTTATTGTTCCGTCCTGCCACGCCGCCCTCGTCACGCGCCGCGCAGCCGAAGTCAAACATATTCCAGACATGGCTGGACCAGATCCAGGGACGTTCCTCCAGCATTTTTGCCATATGCTCATGGTACAGCGCCTGGTATTCCTCACTGTAATCCTTACAGGCCGGGTTGGGTCCGTGGTAGGTGATGATCCCCTCGCATCCGTATTCGGACAGCCCTAAGCAGATGTCAGGGTGGGTTTCATGAAAATGATCCATCCAGGGGCCGTTATCCTCCATCCTGCCGCCGTACCAGCCGAAATAATGGTTGTAGCTCTCCACATCCGTAATACCATGCAGCGGGCTGTCCTCAGGCGTCATGGTCACATGTGCAATGGTAGTCAGACGGGTATGATCCAGTTCCTTGCAGAGTGCATTCAGCTCCTTGTGGTTCTCCACAAGCTGATCCGAGATGCCGCCAATCAATATCTCATTGGAGATTCCCCAGAAGCAGATGGACGGATGGTTGTAATTCTGGATGATCAGCTCCTTCATCTGGCTGATGCAGTTCTGATGCGCATCCGGATCCGGGTTAAACACACTGATAAACGGAATCTCCGCCCATACCACGAATCCCATCTCGTCACAGGCATCATAAAAGTCCTGGGAGTGCTGGTAGTGGGCCAGCCGGATGGTATTCGCACCCAGCGCTTTGATCATCCGCGCATCCTCGTAGTGTTCCTCCTTTGTGAGGGCATTTCCTTTATAGAGCCTGTCCTGGTGCCGGCTTACTCCCCGCAGAGGCGTCTCCTTCCCATTGAGGATAAATCCTTTGTCAGGATCACAGGAAAAGCTTCTCACCCCCACCCGTGCGGACACTTCATCCCAGGCTTCGTTCCTCCGCTGCAGAATCGCCGTAACCGTATACAAATAGGGGCTGTTAATCTCCCAGCGGTGGGCGTCGGGAACATAGAGCGTAAGCTTCGTATCATCCACCGGGCGGACGCCTCCGGCCACTTCCTTTCCATGGATATCCCGGACGGAATACATCACCGTAAAATTGTCATCCCCGTTGACGACCCAGGATTCCAGCTCAAACTCCGCTCCGCCGTCCTCACACGGTTTCGGCGTAACCTGGATTCCCGGCCCCCCGTAATAGTCCAGTTCAAAATGAACCGCCGGTACGCTGATCAGGCTGACTCCTCTGTAGAGCCCGCCGTAAAATGTAAAGTCCGCGGAATGGGGATAAACGCTGCTCTTGTTTTCGTTGCTGCAGGCAATTGCCAGAAGGTTGTCCTCATCGTTTCTGCACAGGTCCGTAATGTCCGCGCGGAATGCAGAATACCCGCCTTCGTGATAAACCGCCTCCCTGCCGTTCACATATACAGCAGCCTGCTGCCCTGCTGCCGGGATTTCCACATAAACCCGCCCGCCTTCCAGCGGCTGCTGCGGCGTACAAAAGCTCCTGGCATACCAGCACTTTCCCCGTGCATAGCTTCCGTTTCCGTCATGACCGTCCACCGCGTTCCAGGTATGGGGCAGGTCGATCCGCTGCCAGTCCTTTGGCAGCTTCGCCGGCAGCCCCGCATCCTCGCGTATAAATCTCCAGTCCTGGTTTAAGTTGATCCGATTCCGCATACTGTTCCTCCTCCAGCCCTTTTCTTATACTGAATCAAAGCTGTTTTCATTTCCGAAAAAAGTATGTCCCGTTTCCGGCAAAAATATTCCGTTTTTACTTCATCCGAATTCCCTGTTCCAGTATCTCTATCTTTCTTTCTTTTAAAAGCCTTCCCACACCCCGCTTAAAGGCCGCCTTGCTCATTCCAAATTCCTGCCGGATCTTCTCCGGGTCCGCTTTATCGGTAAACGGCAGCTCCCCGCCGTATCCCCGGATCACTTCCAGAATCTTTTCCGCATCCTTGTCCATCTGCTCCGGGATCTTTTCCCGCAGATTTAAGTCCAGCTTGCCGTCTTCCTTCACCGCGGTCACCCGGGCCTCTATGCGGTCTCCCACACGGAGCCTGCCCACCGCGTCCTTCTTCGGGATCAGGGCGGAATACTGGTCGTCCACTGCCACGAAGATTCCAAAATTGTCGCTGGTATCGTAAATAAGCCCTGTTACTTTATCATCCCTTTTATAAGGCGAATCTGTCCGCAGCAGGTGGTACACCTTCATGGTAGCGCACAATCTCTCGCTTTTATCAATATACAGGGACACCAGGCAGGAGTCCCCCTTCTGTACCTTCGCGGTCTGCTGTTTAAACGGCAGGAACAGATCCTTGTCCAGCCCCCATTCCAGAAATGCGCCCATTTTGCTTGTATCCGCCACCTTAAGCACCGCCAGTCCTCCCAGGGTCAGCTTCGGCTCATACGTGGTGGCGATCAGACGGTCATCGGAATCCTTATACAAAAAGACTTCCACCGGGTCTCCCGGTTCAATCCCTTCAGGAACCTGCTTTTTCGGCAGAAGGACCCTTTGCTCGTCATTTCCCAGATAGACGCCGAAAGCCACCTGTTTGACAACGGTCAGCACCTGTTTTTCTCCTAATCTCATTTCCCATTCCTTTCATTCTGTAACCATTTCATTTTTCATACTTCAACACATCAGTCTGCAGCCTGCACGCAGTTCAGGATGTGCCGCGCCACATGCACCCCGCTGGCCGACGCATGGGACAGGGAATGGGTCACGCCGCTGCCGTCCCCGATCACATACAGCCCTTTATAGGGTGTTTCCAGGTTCTCGTCAATATTCACTTCCATATTGTAGAATTTCACCTCTACGCCGTAGAGAAGCGTATCGTCATTGGCCGTCCCCTGGGCAATCTTATCCAGGGCATAGATCATCTCGATCAGGCCGTCCAGGATTCTCTTCGGCAGGACAAGGCTCAGGTCTCCGGGCGTAGCCGCCAGCGTGGGGCGCACCAGCCCTTCCTCAATCCGCTTCCAGTTGCTTCGGCGTCCCCGGATCAAATCTCCGAAACGCTGTACGATCACGCCGCCTCCCAGCATATTGGACAGCCGGGCGATGCTTTCCCCGTACCCGTTGCTGTCCTTGAAGGGCTCGGAAAAATGTTTTGCCACCAGAAGGGCGAAGTTGGTATTCTCCGTCTGCTTCTCCGGGTCCTCATAGCTGTGCCCGTTGACCGTCACAATCCCCTTGGTATTTTCATTGACCACGATGCCGTAGGGATTCATGCAGAATGTCCGCACATTGTCCTCAAATTTTTCCGTCCGGTATACGATCTTGCTCTCATACAATTCATCGGTCAGGTGGGAAAAAATCTCCGCCGGAAGCTCCACGCGCACGCCGATGTCCACCCGGTTGGAGCTGGTCGGGATATTCAGCTCCTGGCAGACCTCTTCCATCCATTTGCTGCCGCTCCTGCCTACGGAAACGATACATTTATCGCAGTCGTCGGACTGCTCCCCGCAGTACACACGGTATCCCTGTTCCAGCAATTCGATATGATCCACCTGATGATGGAAACGGAACTCCACCTGATCCTTTAACTCGGCATACAGGTTTTCCAGAACCACGTAGTTGATGTCCGTTCCCAGATGACGCACGGACGCGTTCAGCAGATTCAGCTTGTTCTGCAGACAGAGCTTGCGGAACTTGGAGCCTGCGGTCGTATACATCTTTGTCCCTTCGCCGCCGTGGGAAATATTGATCTCGTCCACGTATTCCATAAGGGAAATGGCCTCTTTTTTTCCAATATGCTCGTGCAGTGTCCCGCCGAAATCGTTGGTGATATTATATTTTCCGTCGGAAAACGCGCCTGCCCCGCCGAACCCGCTCATGATCGCGCAGGTTTTACAGTTTACGCAGCTTTTCACCTTCTCCCCGTCAATGGGGCAGTTCCGCTTCTCCAGCGGGCTTCCCGTCTCAAACACGGCAATTTTTAAATCCTTGTTTCCCTTTACCAGTTCATACGCGGAAAAAATCCCTCCCGGGCCCGCGCCTATTATAATCACATCGTACTTCATCTTTTTCGCTCCTTTACTGTTGATCTCCTGCCAACCTCTTTTCTCTGCCTTTTGCCTGTCCTGCTTTCCCGGCCTCCGGCTTTCTCATTTCAGCTCCGCCACCACATATGCATGGCCCGCTTCATCGCACAGCTCCACCACCGTCCGTCCCTCTTCCCGGGAAACCTTTGGGAAAATGATGTCTCCCATGACCGCGGACTTTTTGTAATCGACCCGCAGCTTATGAACCTCCATCTCTCCTGGGAGCACGTCCATCACCATCTGGATATACTGGCTGTTATTGACATGCTCGTTGGTATCAATATGAGCCCTTCTCACGGGAAACGGCTCCAGTGCCTGCCCCTCTTGCGAAAGCCCGATCTTCCTGCCCTCGTACTCCATCTCCAAGGGGTCTTCCAGGCCGTAGGGCGCGATTTCCTCCTCCCCGGGCTTTATGGGACGCCCGGTCTGCGCGTCCATGAAAACCCAGATGGAATTGGCGCAGGCCAGCCGGTCTCCATCCGCATCATCTATGTAAAAATTCCGGTTTCCGAAAAATCCCCTGAATCCCGTAGCCATTGTCCCCACCGTGATCCGCTCACCCAGCTTCGGAAAACGGCGGATCTCCACCTGCCAGTAGGACAGGAGCCACACCCGATGCCTTTCCCGCAGGGCGGCCAGTCCCACTCCGATGTCCTCCGACTGAAAGGTACTGCAGTCCTGCAGATAATTCATCATGGCCGGCAGGGTCAGTGTCCCCTTGTGGTCTACTTCGCTGTATCTTACTCTGCTGTCAAATGTATAAATCATTGCTTTTTATCCTTTCCGCGCTCCAGAAAGTACCATTTGATCCGAAAATCCGTCTCTGTCGTAATCTGCGCATACTCCTCTTCCGTCAGTACGTTTTGAAGCTTCTGCTTTCCTTCCTCGGGAACCACCGCGTTTGCCGCATCCAAAAAGCAAAGGCTCGGGTACAGCACACACCACCAGTTATGCCCTTTTGCGTCTCCGAGTTCGATCCGGAGCGCCTCATAGTTTCCCGCCGGAAATGTCATGTCCCCGTAGGTCCTGTCCGGAAACCAGCATGTCGTAACCGCGGCATGAACCGGATAATCATATCCCTCTTTCGAAACGATCTCTCTGCCCACGTCTTCCAGTTCATCCGCGTGCCTTCGAATCCAGCGGACTGTCTCCCGTACGTCCAATGTCTCCGGCATCTCCCCTTCCAGGAAATCCAGAATCCCGTCCCGCACCGTAAGTTTCAGCGTCTGATCCTCTTCACTGTCGCTGTTGGCCAGGATATGGAACCGCAGAACCTCCTCTGCCAGATGTTCCTGCATCCGCCCCTCTGCCGCCATGCCGCTTCTCCACATCACAAACCAGGTGACCAGCGCCGCGAGCAGCAGCGAGAGCACAAGGATCATATACCGCTCCGGGTTCCGGCTTCCAATGCCCTCTGTTTTGTATCTGTCTGCACGATATTCTTCCATATGTAACTTCCTCCATCCTTTCAGCCTTCGAAATCCCCGATCCGGCTCCCGTCCCGATCCGTATTGCAAAGAACTGTCTGATATCGAAAGTATTGCCTGTTTTCCGGCAAGTATTCCGCTTCGGAATACTTTTTCGCTATTCCTGCCCCCGCAGAATACCGCTGACTCTTTTTACCTGATTGTCGATGTGCTGGCAGGTGATCCGGGTCGCCTGTTCCACCTCGCTGTTCTCAATGGCGCGGATGATCTCCCGGTGCTCCTCCAAAAGCTTCGGATGACACTCTTTCCTCTTTAGATATTCTGCCCGGTAACGGTACATCTGTTCCCGAAAATTGCTCAGCAGTTGAATCAGCCTCTGGTTGTCCGTCGCCAGATAGATGACGTCATGAAATGCCACATCGGCTTCGGCAACCACCGTAATATCGTCATGTCCCAGAACCTTTTCAAAATCCTCTTCTGCTTTTTTCAGCTCCGAAAGTCCCTGTGCGCCCATTCTCTCGCAGGCAAGCCGCACCGAAAGCGCTTCCAGGGAACGCCGTACCTCCAGCACGTCCCGCAGGCTCTTCTCCGTAATCTGAGCCACCTCCGCGCCGCGCCTTGGGATGATCAGCACCAGTCCCTCCAATTCCAGCTTCCGGATGGCCTCGCGAATGGGTGTCCGGCTGACTCCCAGCTTGTTGGCAAGCTTGATCTCCATAAGCCGTTCTCCCGGCTTTAACTCTCCCCGCAGGATTGCCTGGCGCAGGGTGTTGAATACCACGTCCCGAAGAGGCAGAAAGTCATTCATGTTTATTTCAAATCCAGGCTCCATCCGTCATTCCCTCCTTGCATTATGTACATTGGTCACATAGACCTGTTTCGCCAGGGCTTTTTTTCTGATCCTTTCCTGTGCGGCTCTCGCCTTCATTTTATTTTCAAACAGGCCGAACACAGTAGGCCCGCTCCCGCTCATCATGGCGTTCAACGCGCCTGCCGAAAGCATTTCTTCCTTGATCTCCCGGATCACAGGGTATTTTGGGATCGTCACATCCTCCAGAACATTTCCCATGCAGGCCGCCGTGTCCCTCAGACTGCCCCGCTGCAATGCCCGGATCAGACCGTCGATGTCCGGATGGCTGACGATTTCTTTCGAATCCAGCGCTTCATACACGACTCTGGTTGACACGCTGATGGGCGGCTTTGCGATCAGCACCGCACACCTGGGGATCGAAGGAAGAACCGTCAGCTTTTCCCCGATTCCTTCTGCCAGTACCGTACCGCGCATAATACAGTAGGGCACGTCCGCCCCCAGCTTCACGCCCCGTTCCATCAGTTCTTCCCGTGTCAGATGCAGCCCGAACAGCCGGTTCATACCGAAGAGTACTGCAGCCGCATTGGCGCTGCCCCCGGCCATCCCTGCCGCCACAGGAATATGCTTCTCCAGGGTGATGCGCACCCCTCCCGGCAGGTCAAATTCCTCCAGCATCATCTGAGCGGCCTTGTAGGCAATATTTCCCGAATCATCCGGCAGGTAATACAGGTTGGAGGACAGTTCAATCCCCGGTTCTTCCCTGGATTCCAGCTTTACGTTATCGTACAGGTAGACGGACTGCATGACCATGCGCACGTCGTGATACCCGTCCTCTCTTCTTCCCAGCACGTCCAGCCCCAGATTAATTTTTGCAAGCGCTTTTAAGTCCATATGTCTCATATCCCGTCCTCCAACCATCTATTTCCCTGAGTCGGCCTGATTCCTCATGCTGCCGCTGTTTTGATTCATTATAAAAATCCTCATTAGCAAGGTTCGCCATGGAGCCGCATTCTAATGAGGATTTTACCATACAAGCTGATTAAATAAAATCTTTTTCCGTCAATATGATCCGGTCCGAATCATCCCTGTTTTTCCCTAATACACGCTTCACCAGCTTTTTCGCCGATGCCTTCTGTGAATGCTCCATCGCCTCGTCCATCACTTCCTTAACCTCCGCAATGGTCACGGCATGGTCTTCCCTCTGCAGCATGTCGATCCGGCTGTACAGCGCAAGGATACCCATCTCATCAATCTGATATCCGTTTTCCTGCGCGTAGGTCTGACCGAATGTCACAAGCTCGTCATTGATCAGGATCGGAACCTCCAGACGGCTTGTAAACTTTCTCCGAAATTCCCGGTTGGAGGTCAGAAGCCGGTCCAGGGGCTTCCTCTGGTCTTCCAGCACAATCAGAAGCTCTCCGGTATCCCTCTCCATCGCCTTATTCACCCGGGCAACCGTCTTTTCATTCATCTTGCCTGCTTTTTCAATGATCAGCGCGCCGCCGTACAGCTTGCTGAAAATGTCGCTGATCTTTTTCTTATTCAGAGAATCTCCGGTGACAATCGCAACCCTTCCCTGGCGGATGTTCCTCTGCTTCTGGATGGCCTTCACCACATCCACGGCAAGCACGGTCTTTCCGTTGCCTTTATTTCCGATGATCAGCAGGTTGCCGGTGTTGGAAGTCCCTCTCCGGTTGGTGCAGTTCTTATCCTGTTCCAGTACGTCTACAAGCTGTTCGCTCATGCCCCGCACCGGTACAAAATAGGAAAACAGCTTCTTCTGTTCCTCGGTCAGCCCTGCCCTTGTACCGATTCCGCTCTGTGTCTTTAAGTCATATCTTCCATGAACCACAAATCCGGTATCCGACATGGACAAAGCGTCTGAAATCTCGTCCATCGGCAGCGGCGACGTCTTTCCGGTGGCGATGAGCTTGGCCGTTTCTTTTCTGCTGAGCGGCGTAGACCTGGAGAGAATATCCACCTCTTCTTCCTCGTCCGGAACCTCGCGCTCATCATACCGCCTTCTGGAACCCTTCTGCGGACGGAACTCATGCTCCAGATTCGCTTCTACGGAAGCCACGTCGTACTCGGCTTCGTCTTCCTCGTAATATTCCTCGTCCCCATCTTCGTACTCGTAGTATTCTTCCTCTTCATCCGCGTATTCAAATTCATCCTCGCCGGCATATTCCGCTTCGTAATCCGGGTCGTCCTCATACCCTTCATCGCCGTATCCGTCTTCATATGCGGATTCCTCGTCCCCGTACGCATCGGCATATTCCCCATATCCGTCCTCGTACTCCTGACTGTCCTCCTCATATGCTTCGGCATACACACCGTCCTCTGCCTCATATCCGCCGTCCTCATATTCCTCTCCGGCGTCTTCATAGTCCCCGGCATACTCCGGTTCTTCTTCCCCGTAGACAGGCTCAGATTCATCATAGCCCGCTTCTGCGTCTTCATAATCCCCGGCATATTCCGGTTCTTCTTCCATGTAAGCCGTCTCCCCGGGTTCGTATTCTTCGAATCGGGATTCCTCTTCTTCATAAACCGGCTCTGCAGACTCGTATTCTTCTCCATACTCCGGCCCGCTCTCTCCGTAGACCGGCTCTGCAGATTCATATTCTTCGAACTGGGGTTCCGCTTCCTCATAAACCGATTCCGCGGACTCGTATTCCCCGGCGTATTCCGGTTCTGTCTCCTCGTAAGGCATCTCAGCGGATTCGTATTCTCCGGCGTACTCCGGCTCTTCTTCTGTGTATTCCGTCTCTTCCGGCTCATACTCTCCGGCGTACTCCGGCTCTTCTTCTGTGTATTCCGTCTCTTCCGGCTCATATTCTCCGATGTAGCCGGACTCTTCTTCTGTATATTCCGCGTATTCCGGCTCATACTCTCCGGCATATTCCGGTTCTTCTCCCACGTATTCATCCTCATACCCGGGATCACTGTCCTCGTGATATTCTATGGTAAAGCGGCCTCCGGCTTCTTCTCCGCTGATCTCCCCAAACTCCGCTTCTTCGTCGTATTCATCGGCAGCTTCCTCGTCTCCGCCGAATCTGATCTCTATATCTTCTGTAAATTCCTCTGCTCCCAGGCCGCCTTCCGCATCCGCAGGCAGCTCATCCCCGTACTCATCCTCATCCAGAACATCGTCATAATCCTCAAACCACTCCGATGACTCGTCCACACGAAGATTTTCCGCGATTGCCCCCATATTTTCCGGGGTCTCCGGCTCCTGTCCGGACGGCTCCGGTTCCTGCACTGTCTCTTTTTCTTCAGCAGCAGGCGCAGTCTCCTCCACAGGAATAACGCCTTCAATCTCATCGATCATCCGCTGAATATCCAACGGTAAGATGGGCTCACCGGCTTTGCTCTTTCCTGATTCCGTGCTCCCATTTTCCGATGTGTATGCAGCCTCCCGCGGCTCGGCAACCTCCTCGATCTGGATTCCCAAAGTTCCCGGGGAATCCTCTGATACGATCCGTCCGTCCCCGTATTCCTCCGGCTCATCGTCCATATCTGCCATAAGGTCCAGAAGATTCATCTGGCCTTCTACCTGATCCCTGTGCTCCGCGGCTGCCTTCGGCGTTCCCGCATACTGCACTTCGAACGGCATCTCTTCTTCCTCATCCAGCTCCTCAATCGTCCTTCTGGCTTCCTCGTCCAGCTCTGCGATGATCTTCCTGGCTTCCTCGTCCAGTTCCGCAATGGCTCCTCCGGCTGTTTCGTCCATACCTGCGGCGGCTACGGGGTTTTCCTCCGGCTCTGCAGCCGGCGCTTTAGCTTCCTCTGTCTCTACAGCCGGACTTCCCGCTTCCGCGCCCTGTTCCCCGTGGGCTCCGGCGGGTTCTCCTCCAATCCCTGCAATGGTGTTCAGCGTGTCCTTATCAATGATTCTGGTATCCCCGCCAAGTCCGGTCTGCAAGGTATCTGTATCCCCGCTGTCGGGAATTTGTGTCTCCCGGGTATCCGCCGATTCCTTTTCCAGCGGGACTCCCACGTCCGCATACAGCTCTTCCAGCGTCTTTTCTTCCGTTTGCTTCGGTTCCTCCGGCTTCACAGCCTCTTCCGGTATTCCGGCATTGGCCTTGCGTATGGGCTGCATGATCGTTGTAACCGGTTCGATATGGCCGCTTCCTTCAGAATCCGGTCCGAACGCGTCGTCCATAAACGGATCCGGAAGCAGTTCTTCCAGGTCAGGATCGACTTTCAGTTCCCGAAGCCCCTTCTGGCCGGAAATCTCATCAACCAGCTTTAAATCCGCAATCGACTCAATCTCCTCAATAGCCCCCTGGAAGCGGTCTTCCTCAAATACCACATCCGTACTGACGGGTTCGCTGGAGGAATCCTTTACCTTATCGTCCTCTCCCATCCCCAGGTTCAGCAGGCTTTTGATGGCCTCATCCAGCTTCATGGTACTGCCGATCTTTCTGCCCTTGGATTCCCGCTTCGCTGACTCCTGGGCCGGCTGCACGTCAGCCTCTTCCGAAATCCCTTCCGCTTCCGCCAGCATCTCTTCTACATTCTCCTCTTTTTCAGCAGCATCCTTTTCCTTTTTATATTCCAGCACATCCGGCATCTCCATAGTCTCGCTGGACATCCTTGAATACCGGTTGTCATACTTTTCCTGTTGGGACGGCGTCAGAGGTTTGTACTGCATCTTCAGTTCCATGGCCTGGTAAACATATTTTCCTTCGTTAAACCACAGGATCAGGTCGTCGCATTCCTCCAGGCATTCGGCAGTCATGCCTGCTTCCTGATACCGTTTCGCCAGCTCATAGGCCCATTCTTCGATATACTCCGCTTTCTTAAACGCTTCCAGCGCTTCGATCTGCTGCTCAATGGGCGCACGCTGGGCGCGCAGGATCTGGTACCGCAGGATAAACTTGTTGGGATCCTTCGGCGCAATCTGCTGAAAATCGTCGTAATAGTCTATGGCTTCATCCACATTTTTTGTCTTCAGCGCAAGCGTACAAAGCCGATAGACGATCTTCCTGCTCCCTTCCGCGCGATGATAGGCAATATTCAGAACCTCGTAGCTTTTCTGATAGTCCCCGTTCTTTTCATAGATGTCACTGACATCTGTCAGCATTTTCGTGTTGCGCACCCGCTTCCAGTCTATACTGTCTGCAATCTCCGCAGCCTTATTAAATGCACCGTCCTCCATAAGTTCAAGCATCTGTCCTGTCTTCAGCTTATACTCATATTTGTCCACTGCCGTTCACCTCGTTATCATTCTCTTTAATCTGTATCTGCTTAGTACCCTCATAGATATGACCGCAACAATAGAAAAGCAGGCCGTACAGATCCTGACTGCCTGGGACTGCCCTCGCATTTTTCGCCGCAGTCCGCACTTTCTGACCGCAAACCGCAACCATTCTTCTCCTTAGTTTACCATAAGTATCGCATATTGTCAAAAAAATGCATCCTCAAATCTCATTGAAGATGCATTTTTAACATTTATTTAATTTTTTCATATTTTATTTTTAAAATCGGAGGAATCTCTCGACTCTCACTCCTGTAAGACCTTTACTTTGATAAATGATTTAGCAGGCATATGTCTTTTCGCTTTATCCGCTCCTCTCACATATTCATCTCTCTAAAAGTATATACCCTCAGTTATTCACATCTATAATCGTTTGCCTGCTGAAGTATTGCCTTTTCAATATCCCAACAATCTACTAAATTATTCTTCCTATAACCCGGCATACTTCTCTTAAAAATGCAATCCTCCTGATGTTTCTTTACACATCTTTGGGACTCCTGCCATATGCGGTACCTGTAATTCAATATGTCTGCAAATGCTGAATCTCTTGATTAACGTCCGGCTTCTTCATACTCTCCGATTGTTCTGTCCTTTTCACTCTTATTGAGCCGGAGCCTTTTATCTTAAATAAGTAAAGGTCTCTTCTCCACAGGAATGTACATCTGCCGTACCACTAACATATTGAATTGTAATAAACTCTACACTGTCCACGGGACCTTTACCTCCTTTTCTTATACTTCAACCACCCTCCGAACCAGATTCTGATTGTTCTATAAGTTGTGTCTCCCCGGAAAATGGCTCCTCCTGAGATATTGGATTGATAAATCGTATCTCGTTTGGATTGATCTTATATTATCATACAGGCTCTTATTTGTCAACACATTTTTGGAATATTTTTCTAATAAATTTATAATTGTCTATTTTGCATAAAATTTTCTGAATATTCGTCGGATTCAGACAGTAAAAAACCGGAGCCTGCCGCATCCGGGATTCAAAAATCACAGATACGGCAGGCCCCGGCAGCGATTGGAATGTCCGCTGTATTTTTCCTCCGGGCCGCTCCTTTACAGGACGAAGCCCGCGGCATTTTTTTCAAAATCCGCTCAGCAGATCTCCGCTCCCGCAGGCATATCCTTCTCGGGAGCCATGAGGGAGAGGACGCCCTCTGCATCCTCCGCGCAGAGCAGCATTCCCTCCGAAAGGACTCCTGCCAGCTTGGCGGGCTTTAAGTTGACCAGAACCATCACTTTTTTGCCGACCATATCCTCCGGCGTATAGTGGGCCTTGATCCCCGATACGATCTGCTTCACCTGGCTTCCGACCTTCACCTTGGAGCAGAGAAGCTTCTTCGACTTGGGCACCTCCTCGCAGGCGATGATCTCACCTACCTGGAACTGCATTGCGCCGAACTGGTCAAAGGTGATCTCCGGCTTCGCCTCAATATCGATCACAGTCTGTTCTTCCTCCTGGGCGTCCTGATCCGCTTCTTCTACCGGCGGGTGCAGTTCTTCCACTTTCTGCAGCACTTCTTTCAGATCCAGCCTCTGGAAGAGGATCTCCGGCTTATCCGTCACATGTCCTTCATTGAGCTGGGAGAGGATCTTCCGGCTCGTAGATGGCATAAATGCCTCCAGAAGCCTTCCGCCCGCGGAGATTCCCTGGATCAGGTTCCACAGCACGGTCTCCAGACGGTCTTTTTTCGCCTCTTCCTTGGCCAGTACCCAGGGCATGGTCTCGTCGATGTATTTGTTGCACCGCTTGAACAGATTGAAGATTTCCGTCATCGCATCTGCCACGCGGAGGTCGTTCATTTTTGCGTCTACCGCTTTTGCGGTGCTTTCCATCACGGCCTTCAGATCCCCGTCCACTTCCTCCGCGGCTCCCTTGTCGCTTACCACGCCGCCGAAATACTTGTTGGTCATGGATACGGTCCGGTTGACCAGATTGCCCAGCGTATTTGCCAGGTCGGAATTGAGCCGTTCCACCATCAGTTCCCAGGTAATGACCCCGTCATTCTCAAAAGGCATCTCATGGAGTACAAAATAGCGTACTGCGTCTACGCCGAAGAAATCCACCAGTTCATCCGCGTACAGTACATTTCCGCGGGACTTGCTCATCTTGCCGTCCCCCTGGAGGAGCCACGGGTGGCCGAAGATCTGCTTCGGCAGCGGAAGATCCAGGGCCATCAGGAAGATGGGCCAGTAAATGGTATGGAAACGGATGATGTCCTTTCCGATCAGATGCAGGTCTGCCGGCCAGTCCTTCCGGAACTGCTCCGTGCAGTCCCCGCCGCAGTCGTATCCGATTCCGGTGATATAGTTGGACAGCGCGTCCAGCCATACATAGACCACGTGCTTCGGGTCAAAGTCCACCGGGATTCCCCATTTAAACGAAGTTCTGGATACACAGAGATCCTGCAGGCCCGGAAGCAGGAAATTGTTCATCATCTCATTTTTCCTGGAGACAGGCTGGATAAATTCAGGGTGCGCGTTGATGTGCTCAATCAGGCGGTCCGCATATTTGCTCATTTTAAAGAAATAGGCTTCCTCCTTCGCCGGCTGCACCTCACGCCCGCAGTCCGGACATTTTCCGTCTACAAGCTGGGACTCGGTAAAAAAGGATTCACAGGGTGTACAGTACATCCCTTCATAATGTCCTTTGTAAATATCCCCCTGGTCATACAGCTTCTTGAAGATCTTCTGGATCTGCTTCTCGTGGTATCCATCCGTAGTGCGGATAAACTTATCATAAGAGGTATCCATCATATCCCAAATCCGCTGAATCTCGGCAGATACATTGTCCACAAACTCCTTCGGAGTAACCCCTGCTTCCTCCGCCTTGAGCTCAATCTTCTGCCCATGCTCGTCCGTCCCGGTCTGGAAAAACACATCGTATCCCTGTATCCTCTTATAGCGGGCGATCGCGTCCGCCAGGACAATCTCATAGGTGTTGCCGATATGCGGTTTGCCGGAAGTATAGGCAATCGCTGTTGTAATGTAATACTTTGGTCTCTCTGACATTTTTTTCTCTCCTTCTTTCCGATGCAGCCGCGCTAAAGCCGAAGCTTGCACACTTCCCGGTCATATGTAAATATTCCGTTCATCTCTTCCTCCACGTCGCTGAGCTGTGTATAGACGCTGGCGCACAGTCCGTTGGGAATCTGTTCTTTTACTTTCTGCATCTGCTTTTTATATGCGGCATTCAGGCTTTCCATGGTCTTATGTGTTCCATAGCCGTAAAGTTTCCTGCAGGCGCTGTGCTGTTCCACCCGCAGGGAATAGCCTCCGAACTCCGACAGCACGGTGGCCCGTTCCTTTTCCGCCGTAAATTCCAGTTTAAAGAAATAATTGTGTATGCTCTGGAGGTCTCCGCCCTTCTGGTCAAACCAGCCGCTTGCCTGGTCGATCAGCCGGGTGCCGTCGCATTCCCGGGCAATCCTCGTCATGTCCTCAGTCTGGAACTGCCCCCAGCCTTCGTTAAAGATCACCCATACCGCGATAGACGGATGCCCTTTCAGAAGCCGGATCGTCTCCTTCATCTCCCGGACAAACTCCAACCTGCCTTCCTTATGCGTACGGGACAAAAGACGGGGATAGATATCCGCCATGTTCCATTTCCGCCAGGAGATCAGCGTGGCCGCATAGGTCACAAACCAGTGCCTGTAGCAGGTTCCTCCGTTCACCATATCCTGCCAGACCACCATACCCAGGCGGTCGCAGTGGTAATACCATCTTTGGGGTTCGATCTTGATATGCTTCCGGATCATGTTAAAGCCCAGCTTTTTCATTTCCCGGATATCAAAAATCATTGCCTCATCCGAAGGCGCCGTATACAGTCCGTCCGGCCAGTAGCCCTGATCGAGGACGCCGTTCTGGAACTGTACTTCTCCGTTCATGCAGATACGGGGAATCCCGGTTTCATCCGGCTCCACCGTAAATGTGCGCAGGGCAAAATAGCTTTCTGCCCTGTCCTCGCCCATGGTCACGGTATACTCATAGAGCCAGGGCTCCCCGCAGGTCCAGGGCTGCACCTCCGGAATCGGTATCTCAATATATCGGTTGGAGGTGCCGCTGCCCTCCGCGATCACCGCGCATTCCTTTTCATGTCCCTGCTGACAGATGGCGGGAGCGCAGACCTGAATCTTCACCGGCAGGTCCAGGGCCGACCGGACACAGATCCGCACCAGCTTCCGGTCCAGATCCGGCTCTGCCGCCAATTCTGTTATATAGCACCCGGGCACGTATTCCATCCAAACGGTCTGCCAGATCCCGCTCTGCGCAGTGTAGAACATACCGCCTTTTTTCAGCTTCTGCTTTCCTTTTGCATGGTAAGAGGTATCGCTTAGATCCTTCACCGCAGCCAGTATTTCATTGGATGCTTTCCCAAGGTATTCCGTGATATCTGCGGAAAAGGGGAGATATCCCCCGGTATGCTTAGCCGCCTCCCGGCCGTTGACATACACCCTGCAGGACTGATCCACCGCGCCGAAATGCAGGATCAGGCGCATTCCCTGATCCAGCTTTTCCCAATCCGGTGAAAATCTGCCGTCCTGTATCCGATACCACAGGTATTCATCCGGCTGCAGCTGCCTGCCCACCCCGGACAATGCGCTCTCCGGCGAAAAGGGCACCAGAATCCTGCCGTCATATTTTTCCGGCCTTTTGAACTGCTTCGTTACCGCATAGTCCCAATACCCGTTCAGATTGACGTAGCTGTCCCGCTTTAGCAGCGGGCGCGGGTATTCCTGTAAAACATGGTCTGCGTCAAGCGTCTTTCCCCAACGTGTATATAGCTGCTCCATAGACTTCCTTCCTATCCATAAATACACATTTACAAGAGGGGACCGCCTGTATCAGAATGGTCGGTCATCCCTCTGTCCGTTTCGTTTTCGCAACAAGCACGGAATGTCGTCCCATATTTACTACGATTTCTCCATTGTGGATAATGTATTCATCTTTCTTTGTGGTAAAGTCGTCTTCATAAGAGTAGATCAGCCGTTTCATCCGTCCGGTGACCGGCACTTCCGCCATCCATACCGGAACCGTGACTTCCCGAAGGCTCTCACTGTTATTCAGGATCACAACCACCTGCTCGTCGCCCACAAACCTTCCGTACGCCAGCACGTCCTTCTCCCAATACAGCATCCGAAGGGACCCTGTGCGCAGCGGCCGTTCCGTCTTATGTATCCTGATCATTTCCCTGTGGAAATCTATCATACGTTTTTTTTCTTTTCCCCAAGGGTACGGTCTCCGGCTGTCCGGGTCTGTAAATCCGCACACCCCTGCTTCGTCGCCGTAATATACCGTTGGCGCTCCCACCCAGGTCATCTGTACCGCAACCGCTTCCGCCATGACGGCGGGAATGACCCCTTCCTCGGCGGCCCTGTGATCCATGCCTCCCAGACGTCCTACCACCTGGTTTGTCCGTGTCAGGAAACGGGAGTGGTCATGGTTGGAGAGTTCGTTCATTGCCGTCTGCAGGGAAGAAGTCTGCATACAGGACATAAAGTGGTTCATCGTATTGACAAAATAGTCCGCATTCCCCAATAAATCGGGCCGGAACTCGTCGCTGTGCTTTTCCATCCCGGTCAAAAACCAGGTCAGCGGTTCCATAAAGGCATCATAGTTCATGATGCTGTCCCACTCGTCTCCCTGCAGCCAGTCCGCGGGATCTCCATAATGTTCTGCCAGGATCAGCGCATCGGGCCTGGCACTCTTGATCTCTTTGCGGAACCTTTTCCAGAACGCATGGTTGTACTCATTGGTATGGCCCAGATCCGCAGCCACGTCCAGACGCCAGCCATCCACGTTGTACGGCGGAGATACCCATTTTCTGCCGATCTCCATGATGTAGTCTTCCAGCTTCCGGGAATCTTCGTAATTCAGCTTCGGCAGGGTATCATTTCCCCACCATCCGTCATAGCTGGTATTGTACGGCCATGCAGAATCTTCATTGTTATGAAAATAGAAAAAGCTCCTGTACGGACTGTCTTTGCTGATAAACGCACCCTTCTCATAACCGTCCCGGCTCTCGTAAATGCGCTCCCGGTCCATCCATTTATTAAAAGAGCCGCAGTGGTTGAATACTCCGTCAAGGATCACCCGCATACCCCGGCGGTGGATTTCTTCCACCAGGCGGATGAACAGCTCATTGCTTGCTTCGAGATTTTCCAGGTCTCCGACGCGTTTCTTATACAGCTCCGCCTGGGTATTGTCCTCTGCCCCTTCAGGCAGCGCCTGCTCTCCGTCCTGAATGAAGATCCCAAAATGGGGATCGATATAATCGTAATCCTGAATATCGTACTTATGATTGGACGGCGATACAAACAGCGGGTTAAAATAAATGACTTCCACGCCAAGATCCTGCAGATAATCCAGTTTTTCCATCACGCCCTGGAGGTCGCCCCCGTAAAACCTGCGAACATCCATGGCGTGGGGCATTTCGTTCCAGTCCTCCACTTTTCTGACAGGTTCGCCGATATAGATGTACTCCCTGTCTTTTACATCATTTTCCGGATTTCCATTGTAAAAGCGGTCCACAAAAATCTGATACATCACAGCGCCTTTTGCCCAGTTCGGCGTGGAAAATCCAGGCACGATCCGGAACGAATAATGCGGCTTGATGTCATCCGACACGCCGGTTCGGTTATAATAGCAGACCTCATCATCGCAGTGGATTTCAAAATAGTAGGAAAAGGCTTCAGTGCCAAGCTTCCAGTGAATCTCGTAATAATCAAATACGCCGCGTGTAAGAACCCTCTCCATCTGATAAATCCCGGAATCCGCCACCAGCAGGACCGTACTGACATTGTTCCGGGCGGTGCGGAACCGCAGCCTGATCATCTGACCTTCCGCAGGCTCCGGCGGTATCACATAGGAAGAAGTCCCATCGCAGAACAAGGCGTCTCTGCACATCCTGAAATCTCCTTTTCGATTGATCGATTCATAGACCTCTTCCGTATTGCTTTCTTTTTCTGTCCGTGTCTCTGTCCGGCCCTCGTGCCAGCCCCCCGGATGTTTTTCCGGGTGCTTGTATACGCCTTCATGCGCCTGCGCAGATTTTTCCGGCTCTGCTTTCGCTTCTGTTTCTATTGCCTCTGTTTCCTTCGAGTACTTTTCTGCGCTCTCTTTCGGGTGCATATTCTCCGACGGTTCTTCCGACTTTTCCGAATGCGCCGCTTCTTCAGATTCCTCAGGATGTGCTTCCGAGCCCACTGTCGGCTGTTCTGTCTCCGACGGTTCCTCAGAGCGCGTTTCTGACGGCTTTTCCGAATGTGCTGCTTCCGGCGGTTCCTCAGAGTGCGTTTCTGACGGCTTTTCCGGATGCGCTGCTTCCGCAGGTTCCTCAGAATGCGTCTGCGCAATCCCTTTCATATGCTCTGTCTCCGGCGGTTCTCCCGGATGTACTTTCATGAACTCTTCCGACTGTACGCTCTCTGATAATTCCTCCGGATGTGTCTCCGCTCTCCCTTCGGTCCGCTGCGCCTCGCAGCCGCTTTCTGCTTCCGCCGCCGCAATTTCCTCCTGCAGCGTCATTTTTTCTTCTGATTTTATAGCAGGTTTGGACTCTTCTTTGCTTTCCGTTTCAGCTCCATGGTGTCTGCCTTCCTCTCTGCTGCTATGATCTTTCTTTTTGAAACCGCTTTTTGGCCAGATTTTTCTTTTTTTCAAAAATTCTAAAAACTGTGATTGCATTTTGATCCCCCTTATTCCGTGTCGTATCACACTATGCCTGCCTTCTCCAATTGTTGCCTATGCACTCACATCCGGTATACCTGTCATTCCCTCCCCGATTTCAGAAACAAAATCCAAATCGCCTGATCTATTATCCTTTACGTATTTCAGATTCCTGCGGAAAACACCTCGGCATTCATTCCGTCCATGTCTATGCTTCCCAAGGAACCATTTTCAAAAAGTGCCTCAAATTCTTTTCTTGAAATCTTTTCTTTCTCAAGCAGCAGCTTTGCGCAGGCATCCAGTACAGAATGGTATTCCTGCAAAAGCGCCCTTGCCTTGTTATAGCATTCATCAATGATCCGCTTTACCTCTTCATCAATGGTGCCTGCAACCTTCTCTCCATATCCCCGTGAGGTATGTCCGAAGTCCCTTCCAATGAAAACCTCATCGCTGTCATTGTCATAGTTGATCAAGCCGAGGCGTTCTGACATACCGAATTTGGTGATCATGGATTTTGCAATTGCTGTCGCCTGACGAATATCCTGGGATGCCCCGGTCGTGATATCGTCAAAAATCTCTTCCTCAGCCACGCGTCCGCCCAGGGATACGGTAATCTGCTGCAGCATATGCCCCTTGGTGTTGAACATGTCGTCACGCTCCGGAAGGGGCATCGTATAACCGCCTGCCGCCCCGGTCGGCACGATAGACACACTGTAGACCGGCCCTACGTCGGGCAGTACATGGAACAGGATCGCATGTCCCGCCTCATGATACGCCGTGATCCTGCGTTCCTTCTCTGAAACGATGCGGCTCTTCTTCTCCGGTCCGATTCCCACTTTTACAAATGCATGCCGGATATCCTTCTGCTGCAGGAAGATCCGGTTGTCTCTGGCTGCCAGGATCGCAGCCTCATTCAGCAGGTTTTCTAAGTCTGCCCCGGTAAATCCTGCGGTTGTCTGCGCGATCTGCTTGAGATCCACGTCGTCGCCCAGGGGCTTGTTTTTTGCATGGACTTTCAGGATCTCCTCCCGTCCGCCCACGTCCGGACGGCCTACGATCACGTTCCGGTCAAAACGTCCCGGACGCAGGATGGCCGGATCCAGAATATCCTTCCGGTTGGTCGCCGCCATCACGATGATTCCTTCGTTAACTCCGAATCCGTCCATCTCTACCAGAAGCTGGTTCAGCGTCTGCTCCCTCTCATCATGTCCGCCGCCGAGTCCGCTCCCGCGGCGTCTTGCCACGGCATCGATCTCATCGATAAATATGATGCAGGGTGCATTTTTCTTGGCATCCTGGAACAGGTCGCGTACGCGGGATGCACCGACGCCCACAAACATTTCCACAAAGTCTGAACCGGAAATACTGAAAAACGGTACTCCCGCTTCTCCCGCAATGGCCTTGGCCAGAAGCGTCTTGCCGGTTCCCGGAGGCCCCTCCAAAAGTACGCCCTTCGGAATCCTGGCTCCCACCTGAATGTATTTTTTCGGTGCTTTCAGGAAATCTACGATCTCCTCAAGCTCTTCCTTCTCTTCCTTCAGCCCGGCCACCTCGGCAAAGGTCACCTGCTTGTCCGCAGGGCTGTTGAGCCTTGCGCGGCTTTTTCCGAAGTTCATCGCCTTGGCATTGGCGCCTCCGCCTCCCTGGCGGTTCATCAGCATAAAGATCAGAAATACGCCTGCCATCGTGATCAGCACCGGCACCAGGATGGTGGTAAGTATCGTCTCCTCCTGAACCTTCAGCACCCGATACACAACGTCATACTTATCCAGTAATTCCCGGGTCTCATTCACATCCGTTATATTTACGATCCTGGACCCGCGCGGATTTTTCAGATTCACGGTCACCGTTCCCGTAGGCACAGACTTGCTCTGGTTGATGATGGCGTCCGCCACGTTTCCGTCCTTCAATTCCTTGATAAACTGCGAGTACGTGATCTCCTGGTCGCGCTGCTGCATCTGTCCGGTAAACCAAAGTGCAAAAAACACGATGGCAATAAACATCACGACGCTGGCGCCGCTCATGGTCCTGTACTTGTTATTGTTATTCAATGATTTCTGCTCCTTCCCAAAACTTCCTTATTATACTCCCTCTACGACACCGATATAAGGCAGTGTCCGGTACTTCTGCGCATAATCAAGGCCGTAGCCCACGACAAATTCATCCGGGATCTGGAAACCGACATAATCGGTCGGAACCTCCACCACCCTGCGTTCAGGCTTATCCAGAAGCGTACACAGACGGATGCTTTTTGCTCCCCGCTTTTCCAGTTCTCTGGTCAGAAAATACAGGGTACGCCCTGAATCAATGATGTCCTCCACGATCAGCACATCCTTGCCCTCTACGGATTCGTCCAGGTCCTTTTTGATCTTGATTGTGCCGCTGGAGGATGTAGCGTCCCCATAGCTGCTTACGTACATAAAATCAATGGATACAGGAAGCGTGATCCGCTTCGCCAGCTCGCACATGAAAAATGCGCCGCCCTTCAGTATACAGATCAGATGAATGCTCTTTCCCGCGTAATCTTCGCTGATCTGCTTTCCTAATTCTTCGATTCTTCTGTCTACATCCTGCTCCGATATCAGTTCCCGAATTGTCTCTGCCATCTTTTTTTCCTCCGTAATGCGATTTTTTCTTTTGCTCGACTATTTTTTCACTTCTATTAGAGTTCTTTTGCTTTATCATCCTCTTTCACAATCTCGATCTGCAGGATCTGCTTCGTATGGCTGCTGATCTGGTACGCGCTGCTCATGCGGCGCCCTGGAATCCACAGGATCTCGCTCCCTGACGCGATACAGGGAATAGCAGATCTCTCTTTTGCAGGTATCTTCTCATTGATGAACCAGGATTTTAATTTTTGGCGGTGTCCCGCCCGGTCGATCGCTATCTGATCACCGCCCTGCCTTGACCTGATGCAGGGCGGTGTTCCTATTATATCATAATCAAACCATTTCGTGTACTCTTTTTGCGGGATTTCCTTCATAGAAAAGCACATTGTTTTCGGGAAAACCTTACAAAAGACCGTCATTCCCATGTCCGGAACGCGGGTTTCTCCCGGAATCCGCAGAGGATACGCCTTTTTTTCAGCCTGCGGGACCGAATCCTGCTCCGGATATACTTCCACTCCCTCGTAAGTACGGACCGCCCGCATGGCATAGGGCAGATCCAGGCTTCTTCCGGTTTGCTTCCGAAACAATTCCAGCACCCCCCGGATATGAACCCTTCCGATATCCCGGGCCTGTCCCGCCGCCAGTTCCAAAACACGCCGGAGCACCATGGTGCACAGGATCTCCGGTTCCCTTTCCCACAGCTCCTTTTTCACAAGAAAACGGGTCGGCGTCTCATCGGTTTTTACATATTTTCGAAATGCGTCCTCCGAGCATCGCTCCATGTACTCTCCAACCTCCAGGAGCTGCTCCGTTACTTCATTCATATGCCGGACTGCCTGAGAATTGACCTCTTTTTCCAAAACAGGGATCACCAGATGGCGCAGCCTGTTGCGCGTATACTCTGTGTCCTGATTGGTATCGTCCGTACAGAACCGCTCTCCCCGCTGTTCCAGAAACGCTTCGATCTCCCTCCGGTTGAGACACAGAAGCGGCCGGATGTACCTTCCGTTAACCGGGCGGATGCCGCAAAGCCCCGCCAGGCCGGTTCCCCTTGCCAGGTTCCACAGGAGTGTCTCCGCATTGTCGTTCTGGTGATGCGCCAGGGCGATCTTCGTCCCCCCGCACTTTGCACAGACCAGCTCAAAGGCTTCCCGCCGGATATTTCTGCCGCACTCCTCAAGAGATTGTTTCCTTTTTTTGGAAATTGATTCCAAATCCACCCGAAAAACTTCCAGCGGCACCGCGTATTTCCCGCACAATTCCCGCACAAACGCCTCGTCCCGGTCCGCAGCAGCCCCCCGCAGCCCGTGGTTTACGTGGACTGCCGTGAATGGGACTCCAAGGCCGGGGCAAAGCTCCAGGAGCACGAAAAACAGGCATACCGAGTCTGCTCCCCCCGATATACCTGCTATAATATGGTCCTCTGTCCCGACCATATGGTATTTTTCGATATAAGCTCTTACTTTTTCCATATATGATACCCCAATGAACGCAATTCTGTCTGCCTTTCGGGTATACTATACTCAATCCGGCCAAAAAAAGCAAGATTTTCTTTTTATTCCATTTCCCTTACATTTTTTCTTACTTTGAGAACCATGGAGGGAGCTACGGAAAGTTCGTCCAGACCCATCCGTACAAATTCCTGCGTCAGCTCCAGATCCGCTCCCAGCTCGCCGCAGATCCCGGCCCATTTTCCATGCTTGTGGGCGTTGTCCACCACCAGTTTGATCATCCGCAGGATTGCTTTGTGGTGCGGGTTGTAAAAGTCGTCCAGCTTTTCATTCTGACGGTCAATGGCCAGGGTATACTGGGTCAGGTCGTTGGTTCCGATACTGAAGAAATCTACCATCTCCGCCAGCTCGTCGCTGATCATAACGGAGGCCGGTGTCTCGATCATAATTCCCTGCTCCGGTATCTTGTAGGGAATCCCCGCATCGTTCAGCTCACATTCCACCTCATCCACGATGCTGTAGATCTGCCGTACTTCCTCCGTGGAAATGATCATCGGATACATGATGGACAGGTTGCCGTATGCCGCCGCGCGCAGCAGGGCACGGAGCTGCGTCTTGAAAATGTCCTTCTGTTTCAGGCAGATGCGGATAGCCCGATAGCCCATAGCCGGGTTGTCTTCCCTGCCCAGGTTCAGATAATCCACCTGCTTATCCGCGCCGATATCCAGCGTCCGGATGATCACCTTCTTGCCGGCCATGGTCTGCACCACCTGGCGGTATGCCTGGAACTGCTCCTCCTCTGTTGGGAAATCATTTCTCCCAAGGTACAAAAACTCGCTCCGGAACAGGCCGATTCCTCCTGCGTCATTTTCCAGTACATATCCCACGTCGCCGACGCTTCCGATGTTGGCGTAAATATGGATCTTTTTGCCGGAACGGGTGACATTTTCTTTGCCTTTCAATGTCTGGAGAAGCTCTGTCTTCTCCTGCTCCTCCTTCATCCGCGCTTCTGTCTCCCGGCAAAGCTCTTCTGTGGGGTCAAACACCACCTCTGCCTTGAAGCCGTCCACAACCACGGTCTGCCCGGTATGGATCTCTTCCAGATCCATGGGCACGCCGATCAGCGCCGGAATGTTCATCATACGGGCAAGGATGGCCGTATGAGAGTTGGTGGAACCATGCACCGTCACAAAAGCCAGAATCTTGCTCTTATCCATCTGCACCGTCTCACTGGGGCTTAAGTCATCCGCTATGATGACGGACGGCTCCATGGAACCAAAATCCATGTCCTCCTGCCCGGCCAGATTGCGCACCAGGCGGTTGGAAATGTCCTTGATATCCGCCGCCCTGGCTTTCATATAATCATCGTCCATATTGGCGAACATCTCGGAAAAGTTATCGCCGGTTACCGCTACCGCGTATTCCGCGTTGATCTGCTCCGTACGGATCATGCTGCTGATCGCGTCCCGGTAATCGTCGTCCTCCAGCATCATCTGATGGACTTCGAAGATGGCTGCGCTGGCTTCTCCTACTTCTTTCACTGCTTTTTCGTACAGCTTCTGGAGCTGTTCCTGCGCCTTTTCCACCGCCGTCTCTACTCTGGCGATCTCTGCCTCCGAATCCTCGGCCCTTTCGCGCTTCACCTGAAAATCATTGTTCTTCAATACGGCCGCCGGCCCCAGGACAATTCCTTTGTATACGGATTTTCCCGAAAATTTTAACATATCAGTACACTCCTAATTTTTAAAGGTTTGCTTCGAAAAACGCCTTGATGTCCTCATATGCCTTTTCTTCGTCTGCGCCCTCGATCTCAACGTCCACC
The DNA here is from genome assembly GCF_003885045.1 of Schaedlerella arabinosiphila. Classification (GTDB taxonomy): domain Bacteria; phylum Bacillota; class Clostridia; order Lachnospirales; family Lachnospiraceae; genus Schaedlerella; species Schaedlerella arabinosiphila. Next base: position 3,966,390 of record NZ_RHJS01000002.1, read on the forward strand.
ACGTTCCCGCACTTTACGCCCATGCCCATAATGGCCATCAGCTTGGTAGCCTCCGCGGATTTGCCTTCTTTTTTGATCACGATCTTGCTCTCATACTTCTTCGCTTCCTTTGCAAGAAGCCCTGCCGGTCTTGCGTGGATTCCGATTGCGTCCTTAATCTCATAGCTAAATGTTTTCATGATTGATCCTCCTGTTTGTTCATTGTGGAAAAGCGGCGGCAGAGCTCCAGGTTCTGGGGATACGTCTGCCGCGGTCCGATGGTCGGCCTTTTCTTCTCTGTCTGTAATCATAACACTGCGGGGAGGATAGGAAAAGAATAATTGTTTGCAATGTTTTGGAAATAATTTCGACCAATCCAGGCCGTGCTGCCGTTCAGCGCTCCCATTGCCCTGCGGTTTCGGTCTTATTCCGCGGTTTCATACTCAAATTTTTCAATGATCCCGGCCGCCTCCGCAGGAGTGCTGCTTTCGCGGAGACACCGCTTAAAGTTTTCGTCCCTGAGCAGATTCACCAGATTGAAAAATGCTCTCAGGTGGGTCTTGTGGTCTACCGCGCTCAGACAGCAGACGAACTCTACCGGGTCCAGTTCTTCCGCTCCGAATGGAACCGGGGTGCTCAGGCGGATCAGGCTCATACCTACCCGGATGCTGCCCTGCTCCACGCCTTCATGGGGAACCGCAAATCCGGGAGACAGCACGATGTAGGGTCCGTTTTCTTCGATGTTGGCAATCATGGCATCGATATAGCGCGCTTCGATGTATCCCATGTCCAGCAGTATTTCCCCTGACCTGCGTACCGCCTCCCGCCAATCCCTGCATTCCACATCCAAAACGATATGGTCAGGCGGCAGCAGTTCATGGAGATACGGCGGCTCCGCTTCTGTTTCCACTTCCGTGTTCTGATGGAAGTACTCTCCCACCACTTTCCGGATTTTCTGCAGAAGTTCGGGAGCGGCTTCCGGGACCGTCTCCCGGATGACCGGGTCCAGCTTTTCTAACAGACCCCTTGCGGTAATCTCGTGTTCCTCCGCGCGGACAGGCAGGTTTCTGCTGTTGCGCAGATTGTCGATCTTATTGCCCACCCGGATATAATCTTCATCATTCAGAAGCGGGGATACAATCACATAATCCAGTCTGCAGTCCGCAAGCGGAACCGTAGAAATGATGAAATCTGCTTTCTGGGGTTCCAGGTTTTTGGCCTCATGGACGGAAATAATATCCACGATCTGGAAGTTAAAATGCTTTTTCAGCCTTTCCAGCAATAGCTGGGACGTTCCGATTCCCGCATGGCAGGCCACGATCACGTGAAATGCGATCTCCTTATTCTTTTTCCGTTCCAAAGCCGCGCACACGTGAACCGTAATATATCCCAGTTCAATCTCCTCGATGGGCTGGCCTGTATACTGCTGGAGGATGGGAAGTTTTTTCCGAACCGCCGCGGCTACCTCCCTGTTTTCCTTTAGTACCTCCTCGATGATGGGATTGTCCGGGTAGCCCGGCGACGCGGCGGAGTATACGGATTCCAGATGGGCGGAAAGATTTTCGAAGAAATCATAATCCCCATTCAGATTGACCCCCATTTCTTCGGAAATCTGCCAAATAAACTGCCGTGTAATGAACTGCAGCTTCACCGCATTTTTTTCGCTGCTTTTCTGCCGGGTATACCGGGCCATGGAAAGCAGTTCGCTGAGAAATTGCACTTCATCCTCTGTTGTATGGATATGGCAGTATTGGGAGATCAGCTTCAGAATGTCCTGCGCCATCGGATGCTTGCTGCTGACATTTTTTCTGCGGACCTCTATGTATTCCCCCTGCTGGTTCCGGTTGATCATGATTTCCAGATAAAGCAGTACTTTTTGAAATGAATCGTCTGTCAGAAAGCATTTATGGATGTGCTCCTGCTCCGTGACGATCTTCTGGAGCACCGCACCGGTTTCTTCCGGCACATGAATCTGTCCGTTCACCAGCTCCTGCCATGCCGTATCCTGGCCTGTATCTGCGGATTTCAGCAGAAAGACCCGTTTGTCGCTCTCCGGCCCCTGTACGCGCAGGCCCCGGCTCGGATGGGACAATACTTCCAGTCCGCCCTCTCTGACACAGGCTTTGACTTCTTCCAGATCGTTGATCACTGTTGCCCGGCTCACAAACAGCGTATCCGCGATGGCGGACATGGTAGTATATTCTGACGATGTGACAAGCAGGACGGATGCAATCCGGACCCGTTCTTCCTTTGACAGCTTGTAGTCATAAAAGTCCCCTTCCGAGACAAAAGAGCGTATCTTCTCAAATGACGCGTCCCGGGCAATCTGCCCCCCGCTTTTCAATTTCAGTTCTCCGATTCCGTTTTCATTTAAAATATCATTGATCGTATTCAGGTCATTGCGTATCGTCCTCTGGGATACGCCAAACTGCCCTGCCAGTTCGGAAATGCTGACGGACTTTTCCGGAATGCAGAGCTCCTGTATAATGGAAATTGTTCGTTTGTTCATTGCTGAATCCTTTTTAACCGGTGATTCCGACATCCATGCTGCCGGAGCGGAAACCTTCCAGGTCTAATGTGATATATGTATATCCCAGATCTTTTAAATAGCTTATCACGTCCTGCCGGCGGCTCAGTAAAACGGAGAATCCCTCCGTATCCGTCTCAATCCTTGCAATACCGCCGTGAATCCGCAGCCGGACGTTGTACAGTCCGAAGCCTTTCAGATATGCCTCCCCCTGCGCTGCTTTCTGCAGCTCTTCATAAGACAGGCCCGTCCCATACGGAAACCGGGTCGCCATGCAGGGGGCAGCCGGACGGTCCGCTACAGACAGCCCGTATTCTTCTGCCAGCCTGCGCACCTCCGCTTTCGTAAATCCTGCATCCGCCAGAGGACTGGCCACTCCCAGTTCCCGGAGCGCTTTGAGTCCCGGGCGGTATACATGAAGGTCATCCTCGTTGGTTCCTTCCAGAATATTGGGAATATCCAGTGATTCCGCTTTCTGTAGTATTCTGGTAAAAAGGTGCTTTTTGCAGAGATAGCATCTGTCCGGAGGATTTTGGCGGATTCCGGCTTCTTCCAGTTCATCCACCGGAATGACCAGGTGGGGTGCGCCGATCTCTTCCGCTACCCGTTGGGCATGTTCTATCTCGCAGACCGGATGGAGCCGGGTCTGCATGGTCACTGCCCAGACGCGGCCCTTTGCCTCGCATACCAGCTTTAACAGCAGACTGCTGTCCACACCGCCGGAAAATGCTACAATACAGCCTTCCCCGGCATAAGCCTGGATCTGCTTTTTTAATCGGATTTTCTTTTCTTCATATTGCATCATTGAAATTTTTCCTGGGCCTCTCTTTTGATCTGTTCGAATGCTTCCTGGTAACTGATACCGTTTTTTGCAGCCAGCCGTTCTGCGGCCGCGTATTCCGGGTAACAGCGTTTCTCCCCGCTCGGAAGTGTACAGACCTTTACCTCCGCTTCTCCCAGGGACGTCTGTACTGTCTCTGGGGACCGTTCCAGCACGGCGCGTTCCATTTCCATCTTTCGGATGCCGATGGTCGTAGTTTCCCGGAAGATGATGCTCTCCAGCTCCGGCACGGACTCCTGGCTGCAAATGACATTCAGTTGATATGCCGGACGATTTTTCTTCATGTATACCGGTGTGTAATTTACGTCCCGGGCACCGGCTTCGAAAAGCCGTTCCATGACATATCCGAGTGTTTCTCCGGTGCAGTCGTCTATGTTTGTCTCCAGGCGGCAGACACAATCATGCTTTACCGCAGGCTGTTCTTTTGTGCCGATCAGCATTGCGCGGAGCAGGCTTGGCCGGTCATAGGTGCGTTTTCCTGCTCCGATACCGGTCTTTTTGATCACAAATGACTCCGGAAGCTGCTCTTTGGTTCTGATCGCCGCCGCAATCGCCGCCCCGGTGGGCGTCACCAGTTCACCCTCTGTCTCGGTCAGGTGCAGGGGCAGTTGGTTCGCCTGCGCAATATTTACCACCGCCGGCACCGGCACCGGAATCACGCCGTGCTGGCAGCGGACAAATCCCCGGCCCTCGCAGATCCTGGGGATCACCGTTTCCGTGATGTCTAAGTCGTCCAGGCATACCGCAGCCGCCACAATATCCACGATGGAATCCACCGCGCCCACCTCATGAAAATGTACCTGCTCCAACGGAACGCCGTGGGCCTTCGCCTCTGCTTCTGCAAGGATCGTAAAGATGCGGACCGCCGTTTCCTTTGCCCTGCCGCTGAGTTCTGCCTGGCTGATGATGGCGAGGACTTCTTGTAACCCGCGGTGGGTGTGATGGGCGCCTGCACTGTCGTGAGTATGTGAGTGTGTATTTCCATGAAAATGTTCATGCTTTTCTGCGTCGCCATGAGTATGTGAGTGTACGTGACCGTTTTCATGAAAATGCTCATGGTTCCCTGTATCTTCATGGGTGTGGGAATGTCCGTGAATCTCCGCAGCACTATGAGTATGGGCACCGGCTTCATGCGAATGTCCGTGGCTGTCCCCTTCGTGAGTATGCATATGTTCTCCATGGGCATGGGTATGATGTCCCTCTCCATGATCATGGGAATGGGCATGGCTGCGGCACTGCTCTTCCGTTCCATGCAGATATTCCATGTCGTGGTCATGGTTCTCATGCGCTTCGTCCAGATGTACCAGGAAATCGCAGGCATCCAGCCCGGATTTTTTTACCCTGCTGATCTCAATCGAACATCCTTCCACCGGAAGGCTTGCGACTGCTTTTTTCAATACCTCCTGGTCGGCTCCTAAATCCAGCAACGCGGCGACTGCCATGTCTCCGCTGATACCGGACGAACATTCCAGATATAATATATTTCCCAATTTTTTCATTCTCCTTTCACTGCCAGACGGTTGATCTGGGTGGCGATGTAGCCTGCGCCGTATCCATTGTCTATATTGACCACCGCAATGCCGTTCGCGCAGGAATTGATCATTGTGAGCAATGCGGACAGCCCGTTCATACTGGCTCCATAGCCCACGGATGTCGGAACCGCGATGACCGGACGGCTGACCAGCCCGCCGAGCACGCTTGCCAAAGCCCCCTCCATGCCTGCCACGGCCACCACACAGTTGGCCCGCTGAATCACGTCCAGATGGGACAGCATCCTGTGAATGCCGCTGACTCCCACATCATAGATGCGGTTTACATTTGCCCCGAAATATTCTGCCGTCTGGGCCGCTTCCTCGGCCACCGGGATATCCGCCGTGCCTGCCGTGCAGACCGCGATTTCTCCGATCCGAGTCTTGTCTTTTGCTTCTATTTTTAAAATGTGTGAGACATCATCGTATACGACCTGGGGCAGCACTTCCTGTACCACCTCGTACTGCCGCACAGAGGCGCGTGTTCCGAATACTTCTCCATTTTCCTCGTATAGCCTTTTATAGATATTTTTCAGATGTACATCCGCTTTTCTGCTGCAAAATACCACCTCCGGAAAGCCGGAGCGAATCTCCCGGTATGTGTCCAATTTGGCATATCCCATCTCCTCATAGGGCTGCTTCTGAAAATACCGTTCCGCCTCTTCCACCGATATCCCGCCGGACTTCACCTGTTCTAAAACTTCTCTCGCGTCCATCTTTTCGGAATCCTCCATTCATATTTTCGTGTAACTACGGCTATATCTGTATATATACATAGAATAATACAAAAAATCAAAGTGAAAAGCAAGCCCCATCACTGAATTGGCCGGATGCCGTATGAACATTGACGGGATTTTATTTACAAGTTATAATCAACTCAGTAGTAAATGGGTTAGGAGGTGGCACATGGCTGTTTTAACATACAATAATTATCTAAGACAATTACTGAGTAAGTATGAATGTATTCTTGCTTTTGATACCGCCGCTGATTTTTTGGGCCTGACTAACGGCGGACATCGTACTGCTGCCCAGATTTTTGTTACAAAAAAGCAGAATATAGAGGGAACAGAACAAATTAAAATTTCTTCATTCGAACAAATTGATTGTCAGGAATACCATGGGCTACTTTGCACAACCATTCATCAGACAATTATAGACTTGCTTGAACAGGACGGCGACGAGCAGATCATTACAGAAAGCCTGGCAAATTATTATGAGGAAAATGGTCAGTCTTTCGAAGCGCTTAAAATACCTGAGCATTTGAAAAGCCGATTTGAAAAGTATAGCAGTTGGGCAAAAGAATATTATGAAGAATAGGGAGAACTATTTATGGAATTGATGGAACTGCTATACAGGATTATGGAGGAACTATCAAAAAGCGGTGTTCCAATTGTATTTAAGGGTGCTATGGTTTTAAATCTGCTTATACGTGATTATAACCCATCCCTTGTAGAAAGAGGCACCAGAGATATTGACGGCGACTGGGTAGGAGCAGCCCCAACAATGGAACAAATGGAATGCTCCATACGCAAAGCAGTAAAAAGTGTAGATCATGCTTTAGATGTTGTTATCAGCAGAGAATACGGTGAGAAAAAATCTGCCGGTTTCAAAATCATAGATGAAAATCAGGAAAAAATAGCCAGTATTGATTTGAGTGTTCACAAAAATAACTATGCTAAATCTTATATTTCCTATCTTAACCACATTACAATCAGAGGAGCAAGTATCAATAAAATGATGTCTGATAAGCTTTATGCCGCTTCTGGAAATGGAATATGCCGGCGAGTAAAGGATTTATTGGATATCTATGTAATGTCCTATGTCTCCGTATTTAGCACTTCGGAACTATACGATATATGGGAACACACCGGAAGAATGCCGGGTAATTTTGCCATGTTTAAGAGTGAAAAAGCCGATATAGAAAAAGCATATTCTAAAATGAAAGGAATCATTAACAAACCAGACTTTGATATCCTGTATGGCAGCTCCAAAAATTTCTAATTCCTTTTTTTAATCCCGAAGAAAAAATCCCCGCGATATGGGAAGGGATCGAATGGAAATATTAAGGAAACGAAAATGTGCTGTCAGAAAATAGCCGAGTTACCACAATATATATCGCAAATCGTTGAAGTATCATCCATGCATTGTGTATAAATCCTATATTCTGACAGCCCTTTACTCCTGCTTATTTGAAAATAAATTTCTTTTCCGTCATCCTCTTTCCATAATTTCCTTCACTGTCCCGGGATTGATCTTTCCCTCCATCGGCCCAAACGCAGCCGCATTGAGCGCTCCTGCCGCGGCTCCCATCTGCGCGGCTTCCTTCACACTCTTTCCCTGGACAAGCCCTGCCAGAAACGCCCCGTCAAAGCAGTCCCCGGCTCCGGTGGCATCTGCCTGTTCTACTTGGTAAACGCCCACTTCTTCCACACGGTCACGCTGGTAGATCCGGCTTCCCTTTGCCCCGTTTTTCAAAACCACAATTTCCATCTTCGGATATGCAAAACAGGACTCTACCGCCTTCTCCACTGTCTCCTGCCCGGTGATCAGCAGCAGCTCCTCGACTCCCGGCAGAAAGATGCCGGTGTGCTCCATCACCTCCCCGATCACCTCATGGATGGATTCGTCCGTAAACAGCTCTTTACGAATATTCGGATCAAAGGAGATCTTAGCGCCCTCTCCGGCAAACATGCGCATCGTCTTTAATATTTCCTGGGCAAACACCGGATTCGACATGAGGGAGCATCCCATGATATGCATATACTTCACGCCCTCAAACTCACCCTGTCCGGGGGCTTTCGCCTCGACAGCAGGCGTATTTCCCATATGGAAAATAAATTTCCGGGAACCGTCTCCAAAATAGGTCACAAAGGCGCAGCCTGTAGCCCTCTCCTCACTCTCAAGGACATGGCTTACGTCCACGCCGTCTTGTCTCAGACGGTCTAAAAGGCATTTTCCGAAATCGTCCTTTCCCACGCCGCCGATGATCGCCGTCCTGCATCCCAGACGTGCGGCCGCATCAATACAGATCGCGGGGGCGCCGCTGGGATAAGGGCCTTTGAACGTCCCTGCCCGGTCAAGAGGAACATCCTCATGCTCACGCATAATTTCAACAAGTATCTCGCCCATCGTTAAAATATCTGTCATATCTTTCCCTGCTTTCCCTATTTTCCTTTTAAGGCAACTTTTATCACATGGTCTCTTCGATTTTCAAACAAATCATATGCTTCTTCTATCTGTTCCAATGGATATGTATGTGTGATCAGCGGCGTCGTGTCAATCTTCCCTTCTGCGATCAGCGCGAGAATCTCCCGGCAGTCGCAGCCGTCCACTCCCCCGGTCTTGAAGGTCAGATTTTTTCCGTACATCTCCGGCAGCGGAAGCACCTGGTCCTCCTCGTAAAGCGCCACAACCGTAACCACGGCATTCGGCCTTGCATACTGCCATGCCATCCGGAATGTATCCTTTGCCCCGGCCACCTCCAGCACCACATCCGCGCCGCCGTTTCGGCAGTTTTCCCTGATTGTACTTTCCAGAGAATCCGGAGCCGCCGCGATCACATCCGGATACTGCTTTCTGACAAAATCCAGCCTGTCCGGATCCTTTTCGCATACGATGATCTGCTTCGGGTGCTTCAGCATCACGCAGAGAAGCGTGCAGATCCCGGTAGGCCCTGCGCCGAGAATCAATACCGTATCTTCCCGAGTGATCTCAGAGATTCGTGCTGCCCAATATCCGGTTGCCAGGATATCCCCCGTAAAAAGGGCCTGCTCAAAGGATACATGTTCCGGAATGACTGTAAGCCCCTGTTCTGCATAAGGGACACGGACATACTCCGCCTGCCCTCCGTCAATCCGGCACCCCAGCGCCCAACCGCCGTTTTCATCCGTACAGTTATTGACATATCCGCGCTTGCAGAAAAAGCATTCTCCGCAAAATGTCTCTACATTGACCGCCACCCGGTCTCCCGGCTTTACAGCCGAAACCTCCGATCCCACGGATTCCACGATCCCCACCATCTCATGGCCCACCGTGATCCCCGGCACCGCTCTAGGAACCGCCCCGTGCTTGATATGCAGATCGCTGGTGCAGATGCTGGATAATGTAACTCTCACAATGGCGTCTTTTGCATCCGCCAATTCCGGTTTTGGTTTCTCAGTCAATTGAAAATTGCCCTGCGAAACATAGGTGTACGCTAACATCGTATTTCCTCCTTCCTGCGCTTTTTTGCAGTCAGATCATAGCTGTTCCCGATCATGATCCGGATCTCTTTATCCGGAATACTTCCGTCCAGGATGATGGAATTCCAGTAAGCCTTGTTCAGGTGATATGCCGGAATGACCGACTCAAACGCATTTCTCCAAAATGAAATCCACTCCGGGTCGCATTTTACATTGACCCAGATGTATCCGTCCTTTTCGAAAATCCATGCGAACACTTTTTTATTTTCCTGATGCCGCATCACGCACCAGTTGGGATCATGAAACGGATAATCCTCATATACTCCCGGATAGTTCAGACACAGGTCTATGATTTCCTGTCTCTCTGTCAGCATCCTGTCCTGCCCCCTTCCGCAAACACCTGCATCGAAGCTTCCTCTTCAAACTGCCTGGAATACAGATCATAATAATATCCCTTTTCTTCCAGCAGCTCCCGGTGGGTTCCTCGTTCGATGATCTTCCCGTCCTTCACCACAAGGATCAGGTCCGCCTGCCGGATGGTCGATAACCGGTGTGCGATGATGAAAGAAGTATGCCCTTTCAGAAGCTTCCCGGTTGCCTGCTGGATCAGCTGCTCGGTCTGGGTGTCGATGGAGGACGTGGCTTCGTCCAGCACGAATATGGCCGGGTCGGCAAGAATGGCCCTTGCAAAGGAGATAAGCTGCTTTTCCCCGGTGGACAGCCTGCCGCCGCTCTCCCCCACATCGCTTTCATACCCTTTTTCCAGCTTCTTCACCACCTGATCCGCCGAAACACTTTCCGCAGCGGCCTCAATCTCCGCATCCGAAGCCGTAAGCCTTCCATAGCGGATATTTTCCCGGACCGTTCCGGAAAACAGGTGGGGATTCTGCAGTACATATCCGATCTGGCTGTGGAGCCAGAGCTGGGAGCGTTCCCGATAGTCCACCCCGTCAATGAGTATCCGCCCTGACGTGGGCTCAAAAAAACGTCCCATCAGATTGACCAGCGTGGATTTTCCTGCCCCCGTCTCGCCTACGATCGCCACATTCATCCCGGCGGGCACATGAAGGCTGAAGTGCTCCAGCACATACTCCTTCCCGTCCGGATACATAAAGGACACGTCCTCGAATACGATATCGCCCTTGATCCTCTCCCAGTTTTCCTGCTTTGGTGAAAATGCGTCTCCATACTTTTCGATCACATCCGCCCGGTCCACCACATTCGACTTTTGCTCCAGCAGGTCCATCACCCGCTCGATATTTGCCTGGCAGGAGATCAGATCCGCCAACAGCCTTGCAAGCTGCTGGATCGGTTCAAAAATGATGACTGCATAGGAGATAAACACGGACAGAGTTCCAAGCCGCATAATCTCTTCCTGAACCATATAGCCGCCCTGCGCCAGAACCACTGCCGCAGCCACGGAACTAAACAGCAGGATGGCCGGGATATAGACCGCGTTCAGTTTTGCGGAACGCCCCGCAGCCCGCTTCATTTCCAGCGTCTGTTCAAAAAATGCATGGGCATTTTCCTTTTCAATCCCCATACTTTTTGATGTTTTGACTCCCGTGATCCCTTCGTTGTATGCACTTGTGATCTGGGAATTGATCTTCCTCACCTTCCGGTTCCAGTGCAGGATCTTGTTCTGAAAATACACCGTCAAAACCGCAATGCAGGGCACGATCAGCAGGATCACCAACGCCAGCCGGACATTCAGCAGAAACATGATCACGAACACGCTGACCACGTAGAGCAGCGCCCAGAACATATCCACCAGCCCCCATGCGACCATGGACGCGATCCGCAGCGTATCGCTCATGACCCGGGCATGGATATACCCCACCGGCGTCGTATTGTAATAGGAAAAGGACAAGGTCTGCAGATGTTCAAACTGAGCCCATTTCAAATCCCTTCCCAGGTTCATTTCAATGATAATCGCCGCGTGGACAGAGATATAGACACAGATCGTCTGGAGCACGATCACCAGTCCGTAGACCAGCGCAAAACGCCCCAGCCCATCCAGGCTTCCCGGCGTAATGAAGCGGTCAATGGCAAAGCTCTGGAACAGAGGCACCACCACATCTACCCCGGCAAGAAATATATTCAAACAAAATGAAATCCCAAAATATTTCCTGTAGGGCCTGAAAAAAGGCAGCATCTTTGCCCAGGTTCGGATACTGAAGGGCTTGTTATATTCCTGTTCTTCATATGCCGCCATCTTCTGCGCCTCCTTCCTGCCATGCCGGATTCCTGCTGTCTCCTGACACGCTTTGACTATCCGAATGTATTTCTGCTGCCGGCTCCCGGCATTCTTCCGCTTCTGCGGTCATCTGCTGCCGGTCATCCTGGCTCATCTGGATGTCGTAGATCCTGCGGTAGATCCCCTGCCTTTCGATCAGTTCATGATGGGTGCCCATTTCCTCCACCCGGCCGTGATTCAGTACCAGGATCTGGTCCGCCCCCATGAGGGTCGTAATCCGGTGGGAAATCAGAATCACCGTCGCATCCTTCATGCAGTCGCCCAGCGCCTTTCGGATCATGGAGTCTGTCTGTGAATCTACCGCGGAGAGAGAATCGTCAAACACCAGGATCGGGGCATTCTGGAGCAGCATCCTGGCAATCGCCACCCGCTGCCTCTGGCCTCCCGAAAGCGTAACTCCCCGCTCCCCGACCAGCGTTTCGTAACCGTCCGGAAAACTCATGACTGACCCATCCACGCAGGCGATCTTCGCCCCCCGGCGGATGTCCTCCATGGACGCGTCCGGCGCGCAGGCCCCGATATTTTCCCGGATCGTCCTGGAATACAGGAAAGGCTCCTGCAATACCATTCCAACGCATCCCCGAAGCTGCTCCAAAGGAATCTCCCGGATATCCCTCCCGCCGATACAGATCCTGCCCTGCCCCTCCTTTAGCTCGTACAGGCGGGTCAAAAGCTGTACAATGGTCGATTTTCCGCTCCCTGTTCCTCCAAGAATTCCGAAGGCAGAGCCCTGAGGGATGGAAAAGCGGACATCCGAGAGAACCTCTTTTCCGGATTCGTACGCAAAATTCACATCTTCAAAACAAATGTCAAACTTATGCGGCCTGCCGGTGCCTTCCGTTTCTTTCCGATCCGTTCTCCTGTCCGAATCCGTATATGCCTCTTCTTCTGCCCGTATAATATAATCTACACGCTCAAAAGACACGCCGGCTTTGCTCATATCGGAAAGTATCCGTCCCAGCCCGCGGATGGGCCATACCAGCGTCGTATTGTAGGATGCAAAGGCGACAAATTCCCCGACAGATATGGCGCCGCGAACCGCCTCAGCCGTCCCCAGGACGATCACCGCAACCACCTGAAAACCGGTAATCAGATCACCCACACCCCAGTACAGGCCGGACAATGTACCCAGCTTAATCCAGAGCCTGGCGAAAATCTCATTCTTTTCCCGGAAGCGGTCCATCTCAAACTTTTCCCGGCCAAAAGCACGGACAACCCGCACTCCCGTCGCATTTTCCTGGACCACGGTGGACAGTTCCCCTTCCGCCTCGTCCGCGTCCACAAACCGTTTTGCGATCAGACGGTAAAAAATGGCGGAATACAGCACGACCACCGGTACAAACGCCAGTACCACCAGCGACAGCTTCACATTCATATACAGCATCATTACAAAAGAAATGACCACCAGGAAAACCGTACGGAATACCTCCAGCAGCTGGGTGACCACGAAGTTGCGGATCACCTCCACGTCCGAGGTGCACCGCTGGATGATATCGCCGGTCTGGTTCTGGTCATGCCACTGCATGGGCAGCTTCTGTACATGGACAAACAGGGCATCCCTCATGTTTTTTGCGAAATTTTCCCCCGCCATGGCCGTGTTCGACCGGCAGATATACTGGGATATTCCCGAAAGCACGGCCACCCCGATGAGCAGGAGCGACAGAACCCAGAGGTGCCCGGACAGATATATGTATTTTTCGCCGCCCAGCACGGAATCAATGCTGAACCGAAAAATCTGGGGTGTCAGCGCGTTTAAAGCAGTCGTTGCCAGAGATGCTCCGACGGCGACGGCAAAATAGATCTTCGAGCCGTCAAAAAAGCGTCCTGTCAGGTTTAATTTTCTGTATTTTGTATCTATGGATTTCACAAAGCCTCCTTCTTCTGCTTATCATGACAAGGGCCGAATCACCCTCTTATGTTGAAAAAGTACGGCATATCAGAGTGCATCCTGATATGCCGCCGTCTTTAATCCATCAGGTCAATTACCGAAACCGGGCAGCTATCCCTTGCTTCCTCCGCTGCGCCCTTTGTCTCTTCCGTAACATCCGCATAAGCTTCTGCCACATCTTCATCGTTGAACCGGAATACCTCCGGGCATGTAGAAACGCATGCCCCGCAGGAAATACATCCATCATTGACTTTTGCTTTCATAGATCTTCCTCCTGTTTTTTCTATGTACTCCCGCGAAATCAGTAAGGAAAAGATTCCGAAAGTACTCCCTTAGTATTCCCGGAAACTCTATGCTTATGCATGTTCTTTCCTCATACAGCAATGCTTATATTTTTTTCCGCTCCCGCAGGGACAGGGCGCGTTTCTCCCGATCTTTTTCCCGCTTCTCACAAACGGCTGCTCGCCGTCATTCTCATAGACCACCGTCCCCATGGCCCTCTTTTTCTCATCCGGATATCTTTCAAAGTATACGCCCCCGCTGATGTATTTCGCATAGCGGGTATATTGCTTGAGCAGAGTGCCTTTCAGATAGTCCAGATTTTCCCCTTTCCGGAGCTGCTCTGCAAAATCCTGAATCTTTTCATAGTACTCCGGATACTCTTCCTCCAGAATCTCCAACTGCGGCAAGATCTCCTGCCGCTCCCGGATCATGCACAATTTCAGGTCCGCCGCCGCAAAGGCACGGACATCCGCAGGCTCATCATCCATTTGAAAACAGACCTGCACTCCAAGCCGTACCGTTCGATCCAGACGGGAATCCGCATAAATCCGTGTTTCCAGATACTGCTCCCGAACCTCGTTGAGCATACCCCGGTCTTTCTCAGAAACACACACCCTTTTCAGAGTCGAAAAAATGTCCATTACCAGATCATGAGGATCGGCGCACAGCTCTATGCCCATAATCATGCGTGAACAGAATCCCAGTACATACTCCAAGCGTTCCGCAAGGTAGATCGAATACTGCCGGATAAAGTGGCTAAACTCCCCCAGGATGCCGCTGAAGTCCTCTCCTTTAGCACAGTACATGGTGACAATACCAAAATACGCATCCATCACTCCTGTAATTTCTTCCCTTTTCCATCGCCTGTCTTTTCGGATCAGCTCTGTCAGGATCTGGATTCCCCTGTCATACTGTTCATAATTGTTACAGGATACGGAAAACTCCAGCAAAAAGCGGAAATCCCGGCATCCCAGCTCATAGGCTTTTTCATAAGCCTGAAAAGCCTTCCGGGTATAGCTGCGTTCATCGTAGGAAATAGCCAGTTCTCTCCAGAACCACCGATTCTCTGGCTCCCGTTTTACAAGCTCCTCGCAGCTTTTGACCGATTTTCCGGAATTGCCCGCCCTGCGCTGCGCAAGCGCCAGGTGATATAAAAACTGGATCTCTTCCGGAAAACGCTTCCACGCCTCCTGACAGACGTCCCGCGCCCCCTGGACGTCCTGCGCATTCCGATAGCTCCAATACAAATCTAAAAACTTACACGCCAGTGGATCTACGGGCCTGGGAAACATCGGCCCCTGGCCTTCCGTCTGCCCCTTTAACCGCTCGTACGCCTCCCGGATCTCCCGGAATTTCTCCGGGGCCTCCTCCGGGGAATATTTTCTAACCAGAGAAAAATACGCTCTTTTTATTTCCTTTTGAGAGGCTCCCTGTTCCAGCCCCAGTGTCTTATAATCATCCATTCCCTGTCATTCCATTTCTTCCAGCATATCCAGAATATCCTCTTCCAGTTCCTCCGCCCGATCCTGATCCTCCTCAATCAGCGCGAGCTTCAAGTCGTACAGACAGCTCTCCAGGTCATCCTTGTAGAACGGCATATTCTGTACCTTTTCGTTTTTCAGCCTTCGCTCGGCCCTGCGGATGACGGTTCGATATTCCTTTGCAAGAGAAGATTCTTTCCATTTGGTTACATCGGTCGCCGCTTCTGTAAAAAACTCCTGCTCATACTCCATCATATTGATCTCAACCGAAGCCTCCTCACCTGAGCTTGGAATCCGTGCGCTGACCTCCAGCATCCCGTTCAGGTTGTAGGAAAATTCCACCTCGATCCGCTCTTCTCCTTCCGGACGCATGGGGATTCCGGAAATGACGAACTCTCCCAGGAAATGATTCAGGCGCACATCGTCGTGTTCCCCCTGATAGACCTCTATTTTCGCGGCATCCTGGTTATCATAGCTTGTATAATAGATACTTTTTCTGACAACAGGGATGGTCACATTTCTTGGAATCACAATGCTCATGTAGTGGGATTTGTCATCGCACAGCACGCGGATTCCCAGTGTATAGGGATTCACGTCCGTCATAATGATCCCCTCTTCCCTGCTCAGCGACCCTTCGATGATGCCGGCCTGGATCGCAGCCCCTTCCGCCACCGCGTAATCCGGGTTCACTGCTTTTGACGGTTCTGTGTGCAGGTAGGCTTCGATATCTCTGCGGATCATCGGCATCCGGGTGGAGCCGCCTACCAGCAGGATTCGGTCAATTTCCTCGGCCATCACTCCGCTGTCCGCCAGCACCACGTCTATGGGGGCGTGGGTCCGCTCCACCAGCTCCCGGGTCATTTCCTCAAACTGCTCCGCCGTCACGGTCTCTTCCAATGCCAGCGGATTCCCGTTCTTTTCCGCAATGAAAGGGATCACGATCTGGCAGGAATCCCGGACGCTCAGTTCCTTTTTACACCATTCGGCCTGCTCTTTCAGCTTTACCATCGCTGCCGGGTCTTTGCTCAGGTCTTTGCCGTTTTTCTTCCGAAACTGGGACAAGAGCCATTGGATCAGACATTCATCGAAGTCCTTTCCCCCAAGCCGGTTGTCGCCGCTGCTGGCCTTCACCTCCACCACACCTCCGAACATTTCCAGGAGGGTCACGTCAAATGTACCGCCTCCCAGGTCATAGACCAGAATATGGCTTTCCTCATCCATATGGCTGATCCCGTAGCTCAGCGACGCCGCCGTGGGTTCATTGATGATCCGCTCCACCGAGAAGCCCGCCCGCTTTCCGGCTTCCACCGTTTCCTGTCTCTGCAGGTCGTCAAAATACGCCGGCACAGAGATTACGGCCCTGGAAATGTCCTCGCCCAGGGATTCGGATACGTACTCTCTTACATATTTGAGCAGCATCGCGGAGATCTCCACCGGTGAATATTCTTTTTTTCCCATACGGAGTGTTTCTTTTGTACCGATCTTCCGTTTTGCCTCAATCACCGTGTCCTCAGGTGCAAGTAAATACTGCGCCTTCGCCTTTTCCCCGAATACAAACTGCCCTTCCTTGTCCACGCCCGCCGCGGAAGGCGTGATGACCTGTCCGTCAAAATTGACGATCATCATTGGCTTGCCGTCCCGGATCACTGCCGCTTCCGTTGTCGAGGTGCCAAGGTCAATCCCTATAATTGTATTTGCTCCCATATCCTTACTCCTTTGTACCTTTCTCAGCCCTGTTTTTTACTTTTCCAGGCGGTATGCCGCCACCCGTGCTTTCTTTTTTACAGTGCCACGACAGATCATCCCCGGGCTGTAGACCTCCGCCACCTGCATATCCATCTGCTCCTGGGAAACTGCCCTGGCCTCAATCACTTCATGCAGCTCATAATCCACCTGCACCCCGGCCTCCTCGATCCACACAATCCCGCAGGACTGCCTGCTGCCGCCTACCGCCTTTTCCATCAGTTCAAGCTGAGAAAGCCATGCAGGGTCTTTTTGCCCGGCATAACGCTTCATTCCCCAGAGCTGTTCCTGATATACGGCCAGCAGCTTTAAAAGCTTCTCCTGTTCTGCTTCCAGCTTCCTGATCTGCTTCCGGCTCTGACTTTCTTCCTCCTGCTGCTCTTCCAGGGCTTCCAGACAGTCTTCCAGCGCCATGTCATGCCTGCGCACATCCGAGCCCGCCTGCCGGACATCCTGAGAGAGTTTCTCCAGAACCGCCCTGCCCTGTTTCATTTCTTCCGCAAGCGCTGCAAGGCACTCCTCCGTTTTCTGCCGGAACGCCCTTTCCTCAGCCTCTTTTTCTCTGTTTTTATGAAAAGAAAATATTCCCATGATCCGCTCCATCATTCTTCCAGCCGCCCCTTGACTGCATGATACAGGTATGCGACCGGCAGTCCCACCACATTGTAATAGTCTCCCTCGATCCGGTCAATGTATGCCGCAAACCTTCCCTGAACCCCGTAAGCGCCCGCTTTGTCCAGAGATTCCCCGGCTGCGATATAACTTCGGATCTCCTCATCCGTCATTGCATGTACAAAGACCTTTGTTTCCTCGGCGTGAGAGACGGTGTGCCGCTCTGCGTTTCCGTCAAAGTCCAGCACCGCAACCCCTGTATAGACCTGGTGCGCCCTTCCCTGCAGACTTTTCAGCATCTCAAAAGCCTCTTCCGCGCCGGATGGTTTTCCAAGGATCTCCCCGTCCCGCACGACCACCGTGTCCGCGCCCAGGATCAGCAGATTGCGCAGGCGCGCCTCTCCTGTTTCAGATCTCAAAAGATAATCCTCACCCACGCCTTCCTTCTCCCGGCGCTTCACTTCCTCCGCCACTTGCTCCGCCTTCATCAGCGCAAGCTCCCTGACGATCTCGTCCGGCCGGGTGCTTTCATAATGTTCTTCGGCATCACTGACCACGATCTCAAACTTGATCCCGATCTGTTCCAACAGTTCCTTCCTCCGCGGAGACGCGGAGCCAAGGATGATCCGTTTTTTCATATGATCCGACATTCCTTTCGAATATATTTTTCCATCAGCCTCATCTACACGCCCAGCAGATAACACCAGGCCGGCAGCGTCACCAGTGACAGAATCGTTGTCACAAAGATCATTGCCGTAGCGTATTTCTCGTCGCCGTCATACTTTGCGGACAGCAAAGCGGTGGTCACCGGGGCCGGCATCCCTGCGATGATCACCGTGATTCCGCGAAGAAGCGGGGAAATCGGCAGCAGCAGCGTAATCCCAAAGATCACGGCCGGAACCAGGAGCAGGCGCACCGACGTGTAAAATGCCATCGTCCCGTCAAGCATACCCCTTGGATCCATTTCCGCCAACATCATTCCGATCAGCATCATGCTCAACGGCGTGTTGCATGTACTGACGCCGCTGATGGTTTTTTCCAGAAAATCCGGAAATTCGATCCCGGAAATCATGGCCGCAAGTCCCAGATAGATCGCTGCAACACAGGGATGCGTCAGTACCTTTTTCACCAGATTTTCCCGGCTGCCTTTCAAAAAGCAGGAAGTCCCGATGCTCCACATGACAATACGCACCGGAAGCATAAATACCGATGCGTAAAACAAGCCTTCCATACCATAGATTCCTTCAATCACCGGATTGCCCAAAAATCCGCCGTTGGACACGATCGTCCCGTACCTCAGCGGCTTCTGCCGCCGGGATTCGCTCCGGTGATAGAAAAGAAAGCTTATAAAAATGGAGATCACATTATAGCCAATGGACAACAGCAATACTTCCAGAAAAGCCGTAAGCATACCGGAGTCCCAATCCATCCGGAAGGAATGGAAAATATTGAACGGCAATGTGATATACAGGCAGAAGTTCACCAGCTCTTTCCGTGCAGTACCGCCGATGATCCCCTTTTTTCTCACGAAAAAGCCGATTCCGACAAGCAGGAACATCATCAGCTGCATATTTACCATATTCTGAAATGCCATAAAAACCCCCGCCCTCAATCCACATATATCCGCTCAGTACCCTCACGGATACGGCCGCTGTTTAGTATGCTTTCCCCCAGTAAACCATATGCTTCGCAGGCTTGCCGCAGCAGATGCATACGTCTGACAGGTGTTCCTCCTCATCCGGAATGCACCGGGAAGACGCGCCGCCTGTCTGCGCTTTGATCTCATCCTCGCAGGCTTCCTCGCCGCACCACATTGCCTTGATAAAGCCGCGGCTCTCATTGAACTTCGAATTCATTTCCTCCATGGTCACTGCGGAGTCAATGTGAGAATCCAAAAATGCTTTTGCCCGTTCGAACATGTCCTTCTGCATGGTCTCCAGGATTTCTCCCAATTTTTCAGTGATCTCGCCGATGGCAACGACCGTCTTCTCTCTCGTGTCGCGCCGCACTACGACTACCTGTCCCTGTTCGATATCCTTGGGTCCGATCTCGATCCGGGTCGGGATTCCCTGGATCTCCTGCTCGCTGAACTTCCAGCCCGGAGCCTTGTCGGAGTCATCAATCTTCGCCGCATAGCCTGCTGCCCTCAGGGTATCCAGCAGCTCTCCCGCCTTATCCAGCACCCCTTCCTTGTGCTGTGCGATGGGGATAACCTTCGTCTGTACCGGAGCGATCCTCGGCGGCAGCACCAGTCCGCTGTCATCGCCGTGTACCATGATGATGGCGCCGATGATCCGGGTGGACAGCCCCCAGGAAGTCTCATATACACTGTGCAATTCGTTATTTTTATCCGAATACTTGATGTCAAACGCATCCGGGAAGGAGCTGCCGAAGAAATGGCTGGTGGCGGACTGCAGCGCCTGCCCGTCATGCATCAGTGCTTCCACCGTATAGGTGTCCTGAGCCCCTGCAAACTTCTCGCTCTCCGTCTTGCGGCCGCATACCAGCGGGATCGCCAGGTCATCCTGGATGAAATCCCGGTACACGTCGCGCATGGTCAGAGTCCTCTGCTCCGCCTCTTCAAATGTGGCGTGAATCGTATGTCCCTCCTGCCATAAAAATTCGCGGGAACGCAGAAACGGCCTGGTAGTTTTTTCCCAGCGCAGCACGGAGCACCACTGGTTCCACACCTTGGGCAGATCCCGGTAGGACTGCACCGTCTTGCTCCATACGTCGCAGAACAGCGTCTCGGAAGTGGGGCGGATGCAAAACTTCTCCTGCAGAGGTTCCAGCCCTCCCTGCGTCACCCAGGCAACCTCGGGCGCAAATCCTTCGATATGATCCGCTTCCTTCTGAAGCAGCGCCTCCGGTATCAAAACCGGCAGATAGACATTTTCTACCCCTGTATCCTTAAAGCGTTTGTCCAGATCCGCCTGGATCTTCTCCCAGATTGCGTATCCGTTGGGGAGATAATTCAGACATCCCTTGACCCCTGAATAATCACACAGCTTTGCCTCCCGCACAACATCCGTATACCACTGCGCAAAATCCACCTCCCTGGAAGTGATTGATTCTACCAGCTTCTTTTCCTTCGCCATAACTATTCTCCTTGTATTCGTAATTTTAGATTGTACTCTGCGCCGGCGCGCATAACATCCATCCTGTCCGGTTCGGCCGGCTATGCCCGCATCTGCAGGAGCTTGTGCTTGAGCTCCCCTTCCAGACGGTGCATCTCGGTCTCCGCCTCCCGGCGCTTCTGTCTGCCCTCCTGCTGAATCCGCATCACTTCATCCAGCGTAGAGATCAGAGATTCGTTGGTCATCTTCAAGGTCTCCATATCTACGATGCCCCGTTCAGACTCTTTTGCCGCATCAATGGTCGCCATCTTCAGCTTGGCCGCGTTTTTCTTAAGCAGCTCATTGGTCATATCTGTCACTTCCCGCTGCGCCGCCGCTGCCTGGGCCGAATGCTCCACGCCCAGGGCCAGCACCATCTGGCTCTTCCACAGCGGGATCGTATTGACAATGGTGGACTGGATCTTTTCCACCATCAGCGTATCATTGCCCTGAACCATCCGGATCTGGGGCGCTGTCTGGAGGGACACCTGACGGGTCAGCTCCAGGTCATGGAGCTTTTTCTCAAACCGGTTGCACATGGAATCCAGATCCCTGGCTGCCTGGGCATCCTCCGCCAGCCCGCTGGTCTGCGCTTTCTGGAAGAGGGCCGGGAGCTGTCCGGTCTGGATCTCATGGAGCTTTTTCTTTCCGGCCATGATGTACATGGTCAGCTCTTTAAAATAGGTCAGGTTCAGCTCATACATCTTGTCCAGCAGGGCAACATCCTTCAAAAGCTGCACCTGGTGGGATTCCAGCACTTTGCAGATATGGTTGATGTTGGTCTCCGCCTTGTTGTACTTTGCCTTCATGGCGCTGATCTTATTGGCAGGCTTTTTGAAAATCCCCAGAAAGCCTTTTTCTTCCTCTTCGTCAAAGCTCCGCAGCTCCTTTACTACGCCTGTAAGCAGCTCGCCCACCTCTCCCAGATCCTTGGTCTTGACATTTTCCAGGGCGCTCTCCGAAAAATCCGCCATCTTCTTCTGTGTCCCCGCGCCGTACTGCAGGATCATCTGCGAATTGGTCAGATCGATCTTCTCCGCAAACTGCTCCACTGCGTGGCGTTCCTCCGCCGTCAGAACACTTTCATCGAAAATCGGCTTTTCCGGCTCCGCCGTGATCACAGGCGCGGCCGGCGCTTTCTCATCCGCAAAGGGGTCCAGCGTCAGTGTCGGTGTTGTCGTAAATGCATCTAATTCATTTCCCATAGTAACCTCCTGATTCGTCTATTCTATGGCTGTCCTGCGCTTTGCAGGCATTGACAGCCTGTATATATCAGTGTACTTCCTTAAAGTCCCCCTCCGTCAGCCCTTCCTGGGCCAGCATGGTATGCAAAACGGAGATATCCGAGGACACATCCCACGCCGTATCCTGGAACAGGCTGTCCAGCAGCTTTTCAAATGCCATATTCAGGGTATCCAGCGTCTTTTCGATCTCCCGTTTTGAAGAGATGATATTCTCTCCCTGCACCGGCTGGGCGTCCAGATCCTGATATGCCTCCAGAAGCTTCACCGTAGTCGGAAGGTAGTACTCCATCATCCGGTGGATGTCCGACACAGTATCCGGATTCTGCTCCACCCGGTCGAAAATACGGTCAACCAGTATCTCCATCCGGGATATCTTGGCCGAGATCTCCGCTCCGGGAATGGCGTCGTTGCAGGCGTGGATCTTCTGAATATACTGTTCTCCCGTCCTGATGATCTTACGAACCTCCGGGGACAGCTTTGAATCCGGCGCTTCCGCCTCCTTCTGTACCTCCCTGGCCCGCTTTCTGGCAGCTTCCTCCTTCTGCTCCCTGGTCTCTGTCCTGATCTGTTCTCTCTGTTCCTGCAGGTCCGTATACTGCTTATACGCATCATTGCTGACCATAAGGCAGGTCTTCTGCCTGTCCAGGTGTCCCTGTCTGAACCAGCCTTTGCGTATCATCTCTTCCAAATCCTTCACCACGAACCGCCGGGATTTTCCCAGGTGCTCCGCCAGTTCTTTTACATTGCAGTATTCTCTGCCGCCCAGGCTGCTGATATATCCCCGGAAGCGTTTGACTTTTCCCCGGATACTGCTGCCGGCCGCCGCCATGCATCCAAATCCCGCGGAAAATGCCGCCAGGCCGCCGAAGGCCACCCAAAAGGCCCCGCCCATATCTCCGGTTCCAAAACCGGCAAGGAGAACCATCGCCAGACCGATCAGAGAAACACTCCCTGCGGCGCATCCGATTCCGTAAAGCACTGTTCCGCCGACCTTCGCAGGCGTTGTACCTGCATACAGCGCCGGAAGCTGCTTCTCCGGCTCCGGATAGTATGGCCCGTGGCCTTCTTCCTGCTCCTCCACCGTCTTATCCCGGTTGCCGAATCTGGAATAATATGCCTTATTCCAGTTGTATCGCCGGTCAGCCTGCCCGTATGTACCGTTTGCAGCCCCCTGTCCAGGCTGGTCATACGCGGCTCCCCCTGCCTTGTCTGCTCCCTGTCCGGCCTGCCCGTACGTTCCTCCAAAGGGAGAGCCTTCCCGGCCGTTCCAGTTCATGCCGGGCCCCTGCTGCCACCGGCCGTCATTTTGTCCAAAATTCTCCTGGTATTGATATCTGTTGTCGGACGCCCCCCGCCCGGACTGCCTGCCGCCGTTTTTCCTCCGGCTCTGCCGCACGCCCCTGGTGATCTCCCCGGCCGCGTCCTTCATGCCTCTGGTAATCCCGTCCGCCGCGCCGTTGATCGCATCCGTAATTGTCTGGTTCAATCTGCTGAAGTCTCTGGAATCCACCGCATCCTGTACATTCCTGCGGATTTCTTCCCCGAATCTTTCCCACTCCCGGTTATTCATCCTGTCCTCCCGCTTAACTGCATCTATATTTTAATCCGAACTTACTGCTTGACCTGGTAAAACTTTTGTATGATAATCAGTTTAGTCAGATTGCGGCAAAAAGTCAAGAAATATACACAATTCTTTAGATAGTAATCAGAGATTCTCTGTACTTTATTCTAAAATGAAAGGAGATTTTGCCATGAAACCGGAAATCCTGTTCGAAGATCAACACATCCTTGTCTGTGTCAAGCCATCCGGCGTTCCCACCCAGAGCCGGCAGGTCGGCACACCCGACATGGTGAGCATTCTGAAAAATCACCTGCACAGCCGGCAGTCCGAAAACGGGGAGCCTTATCTGGCCCTCATCCACCGTCTGGATCAGCCTGTGGAGGGGCTGCTCGTATTTGCCAAAACCCCCGCGGCAGCAAAATCCCTCAGCCGGCAGCTTCAAACTTCCGGTTTCGGCAAACACTATCTTGCCGTCCTGGGCGCCGTTCCCGGGGAGATGGAAGGGCACCTGGAAGACTACCTGGTTAAAGACGGCCGCACCAACACTTCCCGTATCTGCACGCCGGATACCCCGGGAGCCAAACCGGCGCGCCTCCGGTATAAGGTCATACGAACCAGGGACGCCATGGCCCTGGCTGAAATCACACTGGATACCGGACGCCACCACCAGATCCGCGTCCAGATGGCAGGGCTTGGCTGCCCCATCGTCGGGGACAGGAAGTATGCCCCTGCCGCTATGGAACAGCCCGGTCCGATTTCCGGGCAGCTTCAGCTTTATGCCGTCAGACTGTCCTTTCGCCATCCTGCCACCGGCAAGCCGATGTCTTTCTGCCATACGCCGAAGCTTCCATTCTGATGTTTTTTTACATAAGAACTCCGCCTGCGAAGCTTACGTCTGAGGCGGCCGCATTGCTGCGTCTACCCTATACGTCTGCGGGCACACGCAGCAAGCACCCGGCTGATTCTCCACCAGCCAGGTGCTTTTTTCAAATACAATGGCTTTCAAAACAGCCATCGCTTATACTTCTTCCTCTCCCCCCGCGGCTTCCTGATATTTTTCCAATATCAGCTCCTGGATTCGTTCTCTCGTATCAGAGTTAATCGGGTGTGCAATATCTCTATATTCCCCATCCATTGCTTTTTTGCTCGGCATTGCGATAAACAATCCCTTCTCTCCTTCAATCACCTTGATATCATGAACTACAAATTCATCATCAATCGTAATTGAAACAACCGCTTTTAATTTTCCTTCCTTTGCCACTTTTCGTACACGCACATCTGTGATCTGCATATCCAGTCTCCTTTCTCTGTCTGCATTCCCCGGTACAGCCCTTCGCAAGCCTGTCCATTCATCCCATCATCCGTACCGAAAAGACTTTTTTAACACACCTTCATCTCTTTTTTATTTTTTATATTTGCAGGCCGGCAAAAAATCAAGATCCTGTGCGGCAGGATGTATCGCTGGTACGTCCCGCCTAATTCCCAAAATCTGCCAACCAGACTGCACATTTCCTGCAACCCCGGCCAGGAGTTTCTCCGGCGTCTCACTCTGACTTTATATCAGATACCTCTCATTTTTTTCAACAACTACTTTTATCTCGCCCTCTCCCACGTGTCTCGTATTCGCCCGGATCGTTCCCCGGCTTTCTACGATACAATTCTCAATATATGTATGGTCGCCAAGATATACGTCATTTAATATGATCGAATTTTTGATGACACAGTTATTTCCCACAAATACTTTCTTAAACAGCACGGAATCTTCCACCGTACCGTTGATAATGCTCCCGCTTCCGATCAGGCAGTTCTTCACCGCCGCGCCCGGATTGTATTTTGCCGGGGGCAGGTCGCCCACCTTCGAATACACCGCGGGAAGCTCCCTGAAAAAATAGTTCCGAACTTCCGGTCTGAGGAAGTCCATGTTCGTCTGATAATATGTGTCAATTCTGGAAATATTATTCCAATAGCCGCTGAGCTTATATCCATATATTTTTTTGAGATTTTTATAACGGATCAGGATGTCCGTCACAAAATCATAATGCTCTTCCTCTGCGCAGTGCTCCACCAGGTCAATGAGCTGTCTCCGTCTCAAAACGTAGATCCCCGTGGAGATCGTCCGGGAGCTGGCCACCATCGGCTTCTCTTCAAACTCCTGAATCCGGGCGGATTCGTTCATCCGTACCGTCCCGAAGCGGGTCGGGTCGTCGCCGTCCTCAAGCTCCTTGACTACCACCGTGATGTCCGCCTTCTTCGCAATGTGGTACTCCAATACCTTATTGTAATCCAGCTTGTACACCGCGTCTCCCGACGTAATGATCACGTAGGGCTCGTGGCACCTCTTCAGGAAATCCAGATTCTGGTATATGGCATCCGCTGTGCCCCGGTACCAGTATCCGTTTTCCGCCGTAATGGTCGGCGTGAAAATATACAGACCGCCCTGCTTTCTTCCAAAATCCCACCAC
Organism: Schaedlerella arabinosiphila; assembly: GCF_003885045.1. GTDB lineage: Bacteria > Bacillota > Clostridia > Lachnospirales > Lachnospiraceae > Schaedlerella > Schaedlerella arabinosiphila. Next base: position 3,992,093 of record NZ_RHJS01000002.1, read on the forward strand.
TTGGCAGAATTTAAGTGCTCATCCAGCGACCGCGCATTGTACTGGGTCAGCACCGCAACCCTCTGAACATGGGAGTTGGTCATATTGCTCAGGGCAAAATCGATGGCCCTGTAGCTGGATGCGATGGGCATTGCCGCAACCGCGCGCTTTGATGTCAGCGCCTGCATCCGTCTGTTATTGCCTCCCGCAAGAATGATTCCTACCGCTCTCATACACGATCACCTGCCTTTATCAATGTCTCGCCGCTCTCCAGTATCCCGTTCAGATAATCCGCAGCCTCCGTTGCACCGCTGACAGCCGTATTCTTACCGATCTGTACATCGGGGGGGATTCTGGAATTTTCACCGATGGTCGCCAGGCCGCCGTTGTAGATATCCGGCCTCACCCGGTTGGGCGCATCGCTCCCGATCCCGATGGAAACATTGCTGCCGATGTCCGTATTCTCCGCGATGATCGCTTTCTCAATGACGCAGTTCTCACCGATGGACACATCCCGCATGATAATCGAATCCCGGACAACGCTGCCCTTTCCGATGGTCACACCGGCTCCCAGCACCGAAGAATGTACCTCCCCGAAAATCTCGGAGCCGTTGCTAATGATACACTTGTCCACCACACCCTCCGGAGATATGTACTGAGGCGGAAGGTTCATACAGTTTGTATAAATCTTCCAAAATTCTTCATAAAGATTAAATTCCGGTATTATGTCGATCAGCTCCATGTTGGCCTCCCAATAAGAACTGAGCGTGCCCACATCCTTCCAGTATCCGTTGTACTCATAGGCAAACATACGGTTTCCCTTTGCGCCGCAATAAGGTATGATATGCTTCCCAAAGTCACAGTTCGGCTGGCTGGAGAGCCGGATCAGCGCCTCTTTGAGAACCGGCCAGCTAAAAATATAAATTCCCATGGATGCCAGGTTGCTGCTTGGCTTCTCCGGTTTTTCCTCAAATCTGCTGATCCGTCCCTCTTTGTCCGTCACCAGGATTCCGAAGCGCCCTGCCTCCTCCATGGGCACCGGCATCGCCGCGATGGTCACATCCGCCCTGTTGGCCTTGTGGGTACTGAGCATCACTTCATAATCCATCTTATAAATATGGTCTCCGGAAAGAATCAGCACATAATCCGGATGATAGCTTTCCATATAATCCAGATTCTGGTATATGGCATTCGCAGTTCCCGTATACCATTCGCTGTTCACACTCTTTTCATATGGAGGAAGAATCGAAACCCCGCCGATATTCCGATCCAGGTCCCATGGAATCCCGATTCCTATATGTGTATTCAACCGCAGCGGCTGATATTGTGTCAGGACTCCTACCGTGTCTACTCCCGAATTGATGCAATTGCTGAGCGGAAAATCAATAATACGGTACTTGCCCCCGAATGATACTGCGGGCTTCGCCACCTTTGCGGTAAGAACCCCCAGCCTGCTGCCCTGCCCGCCTGCAAGCAGCATGGCGATCATTTCCTTTTTAATCATGCCGTCACCTCCATTTCTAGTTATTCTATTTTATTATATCATCATTTCATTGTTAAGTACACATATTTTACAAATATTTATCATTAAATATTCACTTTTTGTTGGAATTAGACAAAAAGAACTTCTTTCAATTTTTATCATATATAGTATAATAAATAAGGCAGAAGCAATTCAAACCTTGTTTATAACAATTATGAACGATGTCTTATCCCATCGTCTCGTCAGGAAAGGAAAATAGATATGTATAAGATTGATTTCAGCAAACCAATCCACATCCATTTTATCGGTATCGGCGGAATCAGCATGAGCGGCCTTGCAAAGATCCTCCTGCAGAACGGTTTTACCATCTCCGGTTCCGATGCCAGGGAATCTGCGCTCACGCAGCAGCTTGAAGCATCCGGCGCGCAGATTTTTTATGGCCAGAAGGCGTCCAATATCATTGACGGCATTGACTGTGTGGTTTACACCGCAGCCATCAACCGGGACAATGCGGAGCTGATCGAGGCCGTGGCCCGGAAGATTCCCATGCTCACCCGCGCAGAGCTGCTGGGGCAGCTTATGAAAAACTACGACACCCCTATCGCGGTATCTGGCACACATGGGAAGACGACCACCACCTCCATGATCTCCCATATTCTTCTGGAGGGAAATCTGGATCCGACCATCTCCGTAGGCGGCATTCTGCAGGCCATCGGCGGCAACATACGGGTCGGAAATTCAGGCACGTTCATTACCGAAGCGTGTGAGTATACCAACAGCTTCCTGCATTTTTTCCCGAAGATCGGCGTGATTTTAAATATAGAAGAGGATCATCTGGACTTTTTCAAAGATCTGGAAGATATCCGGCATTCCTTTCATCAGTTTACGGCACTCCTTCCTTCCGACGGCACTTTGGTAATCAACGGCGACATCACGGATTATCCGGAAATCTACCGGGGACTGGACTGCAATGTCACCACCTACGGCAGTTCCCCGGATTACGATTACAGCGCGGCCAATGTTCTTCATGATGAAAAAGGACGCGTCTCCTTCGATCTTGTAAAATACGGCGAGACCGCCGCACGGATTCAGCTTTCCGTGACCGGCGACCACAACGTATCCAACGCTCTGGCCTCCATTGCCACCGCGGAGCTGCTGCATATCCCCATGGAAGCCATTCAGAAAGGGCTTCTGTCCTTTATCGGAACAGACCGCCGCTTTGAATACAAGGGAACGCTGGACGGGGTGACCATTATTGATGATTATGCCCATCATCCCACGGAGATCCAGGCCACTTTAAAGGCGGCAAAGTACTACCCGCACAAGGAGCTTTGGTGCATCTTCCAGCCCCATACCTACACCCGCACCAAGGCGTTTTTCCATGAATTTGCGGAAGCCCTCTCCCACACGGATCATCTGGTGCTGGCGGACATCTATGCGGCCAGGGAGACGGATACCCTGGGGATCTCCTCAAAAGATCTGGCAGAAGAGGTGCGGAAACTGGGAACAGACACATACTACTTTCCTTCCTTTGCCGAGATCGAAGATTTCGTGAAATCCCGGTGTGTTTCCGGAGATTTGTTGATAACTATGGGGGCCGGAAACGTTGTAGATATTGGAGAAGACCTGCTTAAATAAAAGTTATCCACAGTTTCCACACAGAGTTATCTACACAAAGGTTGAAAATGAGGAAAAAAAATGCTTTTTCCTGCCACTTTATAATGCTATAATTACTAGACAGTCCGGAGACGAAACAAAAGAATTTGAGGGGTAGGAAGGCCAATGAAAACATTAAAACTCAAAAACAAACTGCAGACAAACACAACACTGATTTCCAACGATTTCATAGATCACCATCTGGCTCAGGCAAACGGTGAATTTGTAAAAGTATATCTGTTTCTGCTGCGTCACCTTGAGGATCCCTCCTCGACGCTTTCAGTCTCCAAGATCGCCGACTGCCTGAACCATACGGAAAAGGACGTTATGCGCGCCTTCCGCTATTGGGAAGCCGCCGGCGTACTGAGTCTCGGCAGAGAATCTGAAGTCCGGGCCTCCGACCCGGAATCCCAGAAGAAAGCGGCCATTTCGGTCTCCTCTCAGGAACCGCAGGAATCCGGCCAGCCGGCAGGACTCACCTCCCAGACGGCGGGCTCTTCCGGAGCAATGGCTGCGGCAGGTTCCCCGGCACCCATGACATCGGCGGTTCACTCCCCGATATCAGCGGCGGCTTCCCCGGCACAGGCCGATTCCTTCCAGAATACCGGTTCTGTTTCAGAAAAAGACCCTGTCAGAGCCCAAAAAGAGCTGAAATCCCTGCTTTTTATTGCAGAACAGTATCTCGGCAAGACTCTGACCAAGTCGGACACGGATGCCATTACCTATTTTTATGACACCCTGGGCATGTCCGCCGACCTGGTGGAATATCTGCTTGAGACCTGTGCGGAAAACGGGCATAAAAGCATGCACTATATCCAAAAAGTTGCCCTCTCCTGGTCCGACGACGGGATCGTGACCGTGGCCCAGGCCCGCCAGCGCTCCTTGAATTACAATAAGAACTGCTATACGGTACTCGGTGCGTTCGGCATCAAGAACCGCGGACCTGCCGCATCCGAGGTTACATATATACAGAAATGGACGGATGAGTTCGGCTTTACCCTGGATATCATCCAGGAGGCGTGCAGCCGTACCATCGCTGCGATCCACCAGCCCAGCTTTGAATATGCGGATACAATCCTTGCAAAATGGCACTGCAGCCAGGTACATCATTTAAAAGACGTGGAGGAGTTGGACGCTGCATTCCAAAAGGAAAAAAATTCCAAAAAAGCCCCGGTCCCCCGTCCAAATCATGCCGCAAAGAACCTGAACAATTTTGAGAGGCGCACTTATGACATGGACTCTCTGGAAGAGCAACTGTTAAACAGCAATTAAAAGGAGTTTACCGTGGGATTAAAAAATTCACAATACCAGGCGATCATGAGAGAATACGAGCAGAAGCAGCTGCGCAGCCGTGATGTTCTTGCCAGACATTACGCGGAGGTGTACGCAAAGTCTCCCGAATTTCAGTCTCTGGATGAATCCATATCCATTCTTTCCGTACAATATGGAAAGCGGCTGCTCAACGGCGACGACCACGCGGTGGAGTCCTTGAAGGGGGAGCTTGCGATCCTGCGGAAGCAGAAAGCGGAGCTGCTCCGTTCATGCGGGTTTCCGCCTGATTATCTGGAGCCCGTTTACGAGTGCCCCCACTGCCGGGACACCGGATATATCGGCAGCCAAAAGTGCCGCTGCTTCAAGGCGGCCGCCAGCCATCTTCTATATGAACAGTCCAACCTGAAAGAAACTCTCAAAACCGAGAATTTTAATTCCTTTTCTTTGAAATACTATTCTGACAACTATATCGACCCCAAGTCCGGCCGTTCTTCCCTGGCAATCATGAAGGACGCGTTCGCCGTCTGCCGGGAATTTGTCCGTACCTTTGAGCAGGAGCATAAGAACATCTTCCTGTACGGCAGCGTGGGGGTCGGAAAAACCTTTCTATCCAACTGTATCGCGAAGGAATTGATGGACGCGGGATTTTCCGTGATCTATTATTCTTCGCCGGCCTTGTTCAATGTACTTGCGCAAAGTACGTTTCACAAAGATGATGCGGATGCACAGAACATCTATCGCTATACCTTTGACTGTGATCTGCTTATCATAGACGACCTTGGAACGGAATATACCAATTCCTTCATTGCCTCCCAGCTTTTCACATGCATCAACGAAAGGCTGCTTGGCAAAAAGTCCACGGTCATTTCAACCAATTTATCTCTGGATTCCCTGGCCGATTTATATACGGAAAGGTCTTTTTCCAGAATTACCAGCAACTATATCATGCTGAAACTGATCGGCGATGATATCCGGATCAAGAAAAAACTGATGAACAGGGAGGAATTGTAATGCTGCGTCGAAGTGAACGAAATCTGGAAAATATCCCGGTAGGAGCGCTGGGACTGATTCCCATTACCGGCTGCGAAGAGCTGGGTGAGCAGGTCAACAAGTTTCTTGTAAAATGGAGAAAGGAAAGTGAAAACCAGCATGTTGGGGACGTGGTTTTCAACGGTTATGTAAGAGACAACTATATTATCAACACGAAAGTCCCCCGTTTCGGTTCCGGTGAGGCGAAAGGGATCATCACAGAGTCCGTCCGCGGGAAGGACCTGTACCTGATGGTGGACGTGCTGAACTACAATGTCACCTATTCCCTCACAGGCAATGTAAATCATATGTCGCCGGACGATCATTTTCAGAACCTGAAGCGTGTGATCGCGGCCATCGGCGGCAAGAGCAGAAGGATCAATATCATCATGCCCTTCCTCTATGAGAGCCGGCAGCACAAACGCAGCGGCAGAGAGTCTCTGGACTGCGCTCTGGCCCTGCAGGAGCTGGTGCGCATGGGTGTGGACAATATCATCACCTTTGATGCCCACGACCCGCGTGTGCAGAATGCAATCCCTCTGAACGGGTTTGAGACCGTCTCCCCCACCTATCAGTTCATCAAGAGCCTGCTGGGTACGGTGAAGGATCTGCAGATCGACAGCGACCACATGATGGCCATCAGCCCCGATGAGGGCGGTACGCACCGCGCCATCTACCTGGCAAATGTACTGGGCCTGGATATGGGAATGTTCTATAAGCGGCGGGATTATACACGTATTGTCAACGGGCGGAACCCCATCGTGGCTCATGAATTTCTCGGAAGCTCCGTGGAGGGGAAAGATGTGATCATCATTGATGATATGATCTCCTCGGGAGACAGCATCATCGAGGTCGCCAAAGAGCTGAAGCGCAGAAAGGCCAACCGGATCTTCGCCGCCGCTACCTTCGGTCTGTTTACCAATGGGATGGACCGGTTTGACAAGGCTTATGAGGACGGGCTGATCCACGGAATCCTGACAACGAATCTGATCTATCGGACTCCTGAGCTTCTGTCAAAGCCGTATTATATTGACTGTGATATGAGCAAATATATCGCGCTGCTGATCGATACGCTGAACCATGACGGTTCCATCAGTACGCTGCTGAGCCCCAATGAGAGAATCCAGCATGTACTGCAGGTCTACAAAAACGGGGGCGAGATCGAGCTTGAAGTTGAAATATAAGACTTTTATGAACGATAAAAAAGCTGCCTGACGGCAGCTTTTTTATCGTCATATATGAATGATTCAGTCATCTGTTTCCATGTCTCTTACGACTCCAAGGGTGCTTCATCCGCTGTATCATCCGGTTCCAAAGCCTCTTCTTCTGTATCATCCGGCACTGCGTCAGGATCGTCCAGATCGTCATACGCTTCCAGATCCTCGCTGTCTTCGTCCAGATCATCCAGATCGTCCGCCTCAGCGTCGTCTTCTGCATCCAGATCATCCATGTCGTCCATATTCTCCAGATCGTCTATATCATCCGTCAGTTCGTCTTCATCAAAGTCGATCTCGTCATCCTCTTCCTTGATATCCGTATTCAGGCTTACATCCCTGTACTTCTTCATACCGGTTCCGGCCGGAATATGTTTTCCGATGATGACATTTTCCTTCAGACCGATCAGGTGGTCTACCTTACCCTTGATCGCCGCCTCTGTCAGTACCTTCGTAGTCTCCTGGAAGGATGCCGCGGACAGGAAGGAATCCGTCGCCAAGGATGCCTTGGTAATACCGAGCATGATCTGCTCTCCCGTGGAAGCTTCTTTTCCTTCCGCCTCGAGCTGTTCATTCACCTCGTTAAATTCCAGCACATCCACCATGCTGCCCGGCAGAAATTCGGAGTCGCCCCGTTCTTCTATGCGGATCTTTTTCAGCATCTGGCGCACAATGACCTCGATATGCTTATCGTTGATATCCACACCCTGCAGACGGTATACACGCTGCACTTCACGCAGCAGGTAATCCTGTGCGGCACGCAGCCCCTTAATCTTCAGGATATCGTGTGGGTTCACGCTACCTTCTGTCAGCTCGTCTCCGGCTTCAAGCACCTGTCCGTCCTGGACTTTGATACGTGATCCGTAGGGGATCAGATACGCCTTGGATTCACCGGTCTGAGAGTTGGACACGATCACTTCACGCTTCTTCTTTGTATCACTGAGCATAGCTGTTCCTGCAAATTCCGTAATAATCGCAAGACCCTTCGGCTTTCTGGCCTCAAACAACTCCTCGACACGGGGAAGACCCTGTGTGATATCGTCACCGGCAACACCTCCGGTATGGAACGTACGCATGGTAAGCTGTGTACCCGGCTCCCCGATGGACTGTGCCGCAATGATGCCGACAGCCTCACCGACCTGAACCGCTTCTCCGGTAGCCATGTTCGCGCCGTAGCACTTGGAGCAAACGCCGTCCTTGCACTTGCAGGTCAGGATGGTACGGATCTTCACGCGCTCCAGCGGCTTTCCATTCTCATCCACGCCTTTTTTCATGACGCGCTCGGCACGCCGCGGTGTGATCATATGGTTGGCCTTTACAATCACATTGCCTTCCTTATCCGTAATATCATGGCAGGAGAAACGTCCGGTAATACGCTCCTGCAGGCTTTCTATCTCTTCGTTTCCATCCATGAATGCCTTCACATACATGCCCGGAATTTCTTTTTCCTCATCCTTGATGCAGTCGCTGTCATGGATGATCAGCTCCTGCGATACGTCAACCAGACGCCTGGTCAGGTATCCGGAATCGGCGGTACGCAGGGCCGTATCGGACAGACCTTTCCGCGCGCCATGGGCAGACATGAAGTACTCCAATACGTCCAGACCTTCACGGAAGTTGGACTTGATCGGCAGCTCAATGGTACGTCCTGTGGTATCTGCCATCAGTCCGCGCATACCTGCAAGCTGCTTGATCTGCTTGTCGGAACCACGGGCTCCGGAATCCGCCATCATATAGATGTTATTATATTTATCCAAACCGCCGAGCAGCGCTTCCGTCAGCTTGTCGTCGGTATTCTTCCAGGTCTCCACCACTTCCTTGTAACGCTCTTCCTCGGTGATCAGGCCGCGCTTGTAGTTCTTTGTGATGCGGTCCACCGTATCCTGAGCGTCCTGGATCATCTGCGGCTTCTCCGGCGGCACAGTCATATCGGAAATGGATACCGTCATGGCCGCCCTGGTCGAATACTTGTAACCGATGGACTTGACATTGTCAAGTACCTCTGCCGTCTGGGTCGCCCCGTGGGTATTGATGACCTTTTCCAGGATCTGCTTCAACTGCTTCTTGCCTACATGGAAGTCAATCTCCAGAAGCAGCTCATTGCCCTCTGCTTCCCGATCCACAAAGCCCAGATCCTGAGGAATGATCTCATTGAACAGCAGCCGTCCCAGCGTGGCGTCAATCATGCCCTGCTTCTGTGTGCCGTCCTCCATCGTCTTCTTAACACGCACCTTGATCCGTGAGTGCAGTGTAATATATCCGTTCTCATAGGCCAGGATCGCTTCATTCACACTCTTGAAGATCATGCCCTCGCCTTTTGCCCCCGGCCTTTCCTGGGTCAGATAATAGATTCCAAGTACCATATCCTGGGAGGGAACGGCTACAGGTCCTCCGTCGGAAGGCTTTAACAGGTTGTTCGGGGAGAGCAGCAGGAAACGGCATTCTGCCTGCGCTTCCACGGACAGCGGTACATGAACCGCCATCTGGTCTCCGTCGAAATCGGCGTTGTATGCGGTACATACAAGCGGATGCAGCTTGATCGCCTTACCTTCTACCAGGATCGGCTCAAATGCCTGGATACCAAGCCTGTGCAGGGTGGGGGCGCGGTTCAGCATAACCGGGTGCTCCTTGATCACTTCCTCAAGCACATCCCATACCTCCGGCTGCAGACGCTCTACCATCTTCTTCGCATTCTTTATATTGTGGGCGGTTCCGTTTGCCACAAGCTCCTTCATAACGAAAGGCTTAAACAGCTCAATGGCCATTTCCTTCGGCAGGCCGCACTGATAGATCTTCAGCTCCGGCCCTACGACGATAACGGAACGTCCCGAGTAGTCTACACGTTTTCCCAGCAGGTTCTGACGGAAACGGCCATTCTTACCCTTCAGCATATCGGAAAGGGATTTTAACGCGCGGTTTCCGGGTCCTGTTACCGGACGGCCACGGCGGCCGTTGTCGATCAGCGCGTCCACCGCTTCCTGAAGCATACGCTTCTCGTTGCGGACAATGATATCCGGCGCGCCCAGTTCCAGCAGCCTTCTCAGACGGTTGTTCCGGTTGATGATCCTCCGGTACAGGTCATTCAGATCCGACGTCGCGAAACGTCCGCCGTCCAACTGCACCATCGGACGCAGATCCGGCGGGATGACCGGGATCATGTTGAGGATCATCCATTCCGGCTTGTTGCCCGACTCGCGGAAGGCTTCGATCACTTCCAGACGCTTCACGATACGCGCCCGCTTCTGGCCCGAAGTATTCTCCAGGGATGCCTGAAGCTCCGCATATTCCTTTTCCAGGTCGATGGCCTGCAGAAGCTCCTGAATGGCCTCTGCACCCATGCCTACACGGAAGCCCTTATAGCCCCATTTTTCTCTTTCTTCCTGATATTCCGCCTCGGAGAGCACCTGCTTATACTGCAGGTCCGACTCGCCCTTGTCCAACACGATATAGGACGCAAAGTACAGTACACGCTCCAGCGTACGCGGGGAGATATCCAGAATCAGACCCATCCGGCTGGGAATCCCCTTAAAATACCAGATATGGGATACCGGCGCAGCCAATGCAATATGTCCCATACGCTCACGGCGCACTGCGGATTTGGTCACTTCCACGCCGCATCGGTCACAGATGACGCCCTTGTAGCGGATCTTTTTATACTTTCCGCAGTGGCACTCCCAGTCCTTGCTTGGCCCGAAGATCCTCTCGCAGAACAATCCGTCCTTCTCGGGTTTGAGCGTCCTGTAGTTGATGGTCTCCGGCTTGGTCACCTCGCCCCTGGACCATTCCATGATTTTTTCCGGTGAAGCCAGGCCGATCTTGATCGCGTCAAATGTTAACGGTTCGTGTTGTTGTTCATTGTTCGTTGGCATATAGTTGGCTCCTCCTATTCCATATCATCGTCATAATACTCGTCAAATTCAATCTCGGCATCGTCTTCAAACTCATTGTCATCCGGTTCGATATCAATATCTTCCAGTTCTCCGTCCACAAATTCCTGTTCCGTATAACCATGTTCTCCATAGGATTCATCGTCGCCGTATCTTCTGTCGCCTTCGATAATGGAATTTAGATTGGTTTCCCCATAGTCCACCGTTTCCATGATCTCTACCTCTACATTGTCGTCACGCAGCACGCGCACGTCCAATGCCAGAGACTGCAGCTCCTTTAAAAGCACCTTGAAGGACTCCGGAATACCCGGTTCCGGGATATTCTCGCCCTTGATAATGGCCTCGTAAGTCTTTACACGTCCCACCACGTCGTCCGACTTCACAGTCAGGATCTCCTGCAGTGTATAGGATGCGCCGTAAGCCTCCAGGGCCCACACTTCCATCTCTCCGAAACGCTGTCCGCCAAACTGTGCCTTTCCGCCCAGAGGCTGCTGGGTTACCAGTGAGTACGGGCCTGTGGAACGTGCATGGATCTTGTCGTCTACCAGGTGATGGAGCTTCAGGTAATGCATATGCCCGATGGTAACCGGACTGTCAAAATACTCGCCCGTACGCCCGTCGCGCAGCCGTACCTTTCCGTCACGGGAAAGGGGTACGCCGTGCCACAGTTCCCGGTAGTCCCGGTTCTCATAGAGATATTTCAGCACTTCCGGAAGCAGTTCTTCTTTATACTTATTCTCAAATTCTTCCCACTCCAGATTGACATAATCATTTGCCAGATCCAGCGTGTCCATGATGTCCACCTCGTTGGCCCCGTCAAAGACCGGTGTGGAAATATTGAATCCAAGGGCTTTTGCAGCCAGGCTCAGGTGAATCTCCAAAACCTGCCCGATATTCATACGGGACGGCACACCCAGGGGGTTCAGTACAATATCCAGGGGACGTCCGTTTGGCAGATAAGGCATATCCTCCACCGGCAGCACGCGGGAAACCACACCCTTGTTGCCGTGACGGCCTGCCATCTTGTCGCCTACGGAGATCTTTCTCTTCTGCGCAATGTAGATACGGACGGACTGGTTTACACCCGGAGACAGCTCATCGCCGTTATCCCTGGTAAATACCTTGGCGTCCACAACGATTCCGTATTCTCCATGGGGCACTTTCAGGGAAGTATCTCTGACTTCACGTGCCTTTTCACCGAAAATCGCGCGCAGGAGCCGTTCTTCCGCCGTCAGCTCCGTCTCTCCCTTTGGAGTGACCTTTCCTACCAGAATATCTCCGGCCCGCACTTCCGCGCCGATCCGGATAATTCCCCGTTCGTCCAGGTCTTTCAGCGCTTCGTCACCGACACCCGGGATATCCCTTGTGATCTCCTCAGGTCCCAGCTTTGTATCTCTGGCTTCCGCCTCATATTCCTCAATGTGGACGGAAGTATATACGTCATCCTGTACCAGACGCTCGCTCAGCAGAACGGCGTCCTCATAGTTATAGCCTTCCCATGTCATGAATCCGATCAGCGGATTCTTGCCCAGTGCCATCTCACCGTTGGAAGTGGACGGACCGTCCGCGATCACCTGTCCCTCTTCCACACGTTCCCCTTTGTTGACAATAGGCCTCTGGTTGTAGCAGTTGCTCTGGTTGCTTCTCTGGAACTTCATCAGCTTATAAGTCTTTTTGCTTCCGTCGTCCGAACGCACCGTGATCTCCTTCGATGTGGAACGCTCGATCACACCCGCCTTCTCCGCAACCACGCAGACGCCGGAGTCCACCGCGGACTTCACTTCCATACCGGTACCCACCACCGGGGCTTCCGTAGTCAGAAGCGGCACCGCCTGACGCTGCATGTTGGAACCCATCAGCGCACGGTTGGCGTCGTCATTTTCCAGGAACGGGATCAGCGCCGTCGCCACGGAGAACACCATCTTCGGAGACACGTCCATGAAGTCAAACTTGCTCCGCTCGTACTCCTGAGTCTCTTCCCTGTAACGGCCGGATACGTTCTTACGCACAAAATGCCCTTCCTTGTCCAGCGCTTCATTGGCCTGCGCCACATGGTAATTGTCCTCTTCGTCTGCAGTCATGTAGACTACCTGATCCGTAACCACCGGATTCTCCGGATTGGACTTGTCAATCACACGGTAGGGGGCCTCCACAAAGCCGTACTGATTGATCCTCGCATAACATGCCAGGGAGTTGATCAGTCCGATGTTGGGGCCTTCAGGCGTCTCAATGGGGCACATTCTTCCGTAATGGGAGTAGTGCACGTCACGTACCTCGAATCCGGCACGCTCACGGGACAGACCGCCCGGTCCCAGGGCAGAGAGACGTCTCTTGTGGGTCAGCTCGCCCAGTGGGTTGTTCTGATCCATGAACTGGGACAGCTGGGAAGAACCGAAGAACTCCTTCACCGCAGCCGTCACCGGCTTAATATTGATCAGCGACTGGGGAGAGATCCCCTCCTGATCCTGGGTCGTCATACGTTCCCGGACTACCCTTTCCAATCTGGACAATCCGATCCTGTACTGGTTCTGGAGCAGCTCCCCGACCGCACGGATACGCCGGTTGCCCAGGTGGTCGATGTCGTCGTCATTTCCCATGCCGTACTCCAGATGCATGTTATAATTAATAGAAGCAAGGATATCTTCCTTTGTAATATGCTTCGGAATCAGGTCGTGCAGATCGCGCCTGATCAATGCCTTCAGCTCGTCAATGTCTCCTGCGCTCTCCTCTAAGAGCCCTTCCAGAACCGGATAGTATACCTGCTCCGTCACGCCCACTTCCTTGGGGTCAATGTCCACGATCGCCTGCAGATCCACCATCATATTGGAAAGGATCTTGATATTGCGGGAGCTGTCCTCCCCTGTCACCCACAGACAGGGAGCAGCGGAATTTTGGATTGCGTCCGCAAGCTCTCTCGTGATCACGGTTCCTGCCTCCGCAATCACTTCCCCGGTTACCGGGCTGACTACAGTCTCCGCAAGAGTCTGTCCCTTGACACGGTTCTTGAGCATCAGTTTTTTATTGAATTTGTAACGTCCCACTTTGGCCAGGTCATAACGCCTTGCGTCAAAAAACATGCTGGTGATCAGGCTTTCCGCGCTGTCCACCGCAAGCGGCTCGCCGGGACGGATCTTTTTGTATAACTCTAACAGACCCTCCTGATAATTCTCAGCAGTGTCTTTGCTAAAGCTTGCCAGTATCTTCGGTTCCTCCCCGAACAGCTCGAGGATCTCCGGATTGGTTCCGATTCCAAGGGCACGGATCAGCACAGTGATCGGCACCTTTCTTGTCCGGTCTACACGGACATAAAACACATCGTTGGAGTCAGTCTCATATTCCAGCCACGCCCCGCGGTTGGGAATCACAGTGGATGAGAAAAGCCGTTTGCCCAGCTTATCATGAGCAATCCCGTAGTAAATGCCGGGAGAACGGACAAGCTGGCTTACGATAACACGCTCCGCCCCATTGATTACAAAGGTTCCCGTCTTGGTCATCAGAGGCAGGTCCCCCATGAAGATTTCGTGTTCGTTGATCTCGTCATTCTCTTTGTTGTAAAGTCTGACTCTTACCTTCAAAGGCGCAGCATAGGTCGCATCCCTCTCTTTGCACTCTTCGATCGTGTACTTTACTTCATTCTCGCACAATCTGAAATCAACAAATTCCAGACTCAGGTGACCACTGTAATCCGCGATCGGAGAAATATCACTGAACACCTCTTTTAATCCGTCTGTCAGGAACCATTCGTATGAATTTTTCTGAACTTCGATTAAATTCGGCATCTGTAATACTTCTTTTTGCCTGGAATAGCTCATGCGTGAACTTTTTCCGTTTGTGATGGGACGAATTCTGTTTTTCTCCATGGATGTTTCACTCCTTATTCATTTTCTGAATACTTCCGTAAGGAATTGTTCGGAAATATTCGTTGCCGGGCTGCGAGTTACCCTGTATATTTATTCCCCTTAGAGCGCATCTTAAAGTATAATACAGTAGCCTAACTCATTAATTTACACTCTGTTCTGCAGCAATTCATGAAACAAGACTCCGTCTGCGTATAAAATTCCATTTTTGGAAATTGTTAGCAAATGGTATATCTATCCATAATAGTGCATTTTTTACTATAACACAAATGGGGTTTTCATGTCAACACATTTTCAAAAAGTTCTTGACAAATTGCGATTTATGTGGTATTAGAATCGGGTTAGAACAGAGAACCGCAGACGAATATCCTTCATCTGCGGTCCTCATTAGATCATCTCTGTCATACGGAAGTTATCCATTTGTACGGTTGGATGGTCTAATGCTCATCCAACCGTACAGTAAAAAACTATTTCAGGTTTACTTCTGCGCCTTCGCCCTCAAGCTTCGCCTTGATCTCTTCTGCTTCTGCCTTGGAAACTGCTTCCTTCACTACCTTCGGAGCGTTGTCAACCAGTTCCTTAGCTTCCTTCAGTCCAAGACCTGTGATCTCACGTACAGCCTTGATAACCTTAACCTTAGATGCGCCTGCAGATACAAGCTCTACATCAAATTCGTCCTTCTCTTCTGCTGCCGCTGCGCCTTCTCCGCCTGCTGCTGCAACTACAACGCCTGCTGCTGCAGATACACCAAATTCTTCTTCACATGCTTTTACTAATTCATTCAGTTCCAATACTGATAATTCTTTGATTGCTTCAATCATTTCAGCCGTTGTCAACTTAGCCATTGTCATATCCTCCATTTTTATTATAATATTGATTCGTTGTCAGAAATCGATTATTCTGCTGCTTCTGCCGGAGCCTCTGCGGTCTCAGCGGGAGCTTCTGCCGTCTCGCCGTCCTTCTCTGCGATCTGCTTGATGACGCGTGCGAAGTTCGCGATCGGTGACTGCATGCTTCCAAGCAGTCTGGAAAGAAGAACTTCTCTTGACGGGATCTTGGATAACTCTGTCAGCCCTGCAACATCGTATACATTGCCTTCTACTACGCCGCCTTTCAGTTCCAGCTTGTCTGCGGTCTTAGCAAAATTGCAGATGATCCTTGCCGGAGCTGTCGCATCGTCCTTGGAAATCGCGATTGCGCTCGGCCCCTTCAGACAATCATCCAGGCCCGCGAACTCGGTTCCCTCAAAAGCCCTCTTCATCATAGTATTTTTATAAACCTTGTATACTATGCCAGCTTCTCTAAGCTGCTTACGGAGTTCCGTATCCTGAGCCACGGTCAATCCGCGATAGTCAACAAGCACTACGGACTGGGCATCCTTGATCTCCTCGGCGATCGCTGCTATAACTGGTTGTTTTAACTCAACTTTTGCCACGTTCTGGTGCACCTCCTTATATATTCTGAATATACTGCCACAAGGAAAGTGGATTGTACGGGGATGAAAAATCCCCATCCTATAACCCCTTCTGCATCAACCGCACAGAATCTGCATACTGCATCTTCCGTATCATACGTGCAAAAACGGTTAAATATAAAAACCTCTGCGTACACAAAGACGCAGAGGTAAAATCCAATTCAATGAATCTCGCATTCCTCGGTAGGCGTTGATGTGCTTATGCCTTGCGGCACCTACTGTCTTCGGCAGCTAATTGCCTGATTATAATAGCACTGTTTCCGGGGGATGTCAACTCATTTTATTTAATTTTGTAAAATTACTGCAGCCGCATCGGATTGATCTTGATGCCAGGGCCCATGGTAGAGGTGAGTGTCACGCTCTTGAGGAACTGTCCTTTTACTGCTGCGGGTCTTGCTTTTATAATTGCATCAACAAGCGTCTGGAAGTTGTCCGCTAACTGTTCTTCGGTAAAGGAAGCCTTACCGATCGGCACATGGATAATATTGGTCTTATCCAGTCTGTACTCAATCTTACCAGCCTTGATATCGTTGATCGCCTTTGTTACATCCATCGTAACCGTACCGGCCTTCGGGTTCGGCATGAGACCCTTTGGTCCGAGTACACGTCCAAGACGTCCAACAACACCCATCATATCCGGTGTAGCAACTACCACGTCAAAATCCAGCCATCCTTCGTTCTGGATCTTCGGAACCAGCTCCTGTCCGCCTACAAAGTCAGCGCCTGCCGCCTGAGCCTCGTCAGCCTTTGCGTCCTTTGCGAATACAAGAATCCGCACGGTCTTACCTGTTCCATAAGGCAGTACAACCGCGCCTCGGATCTGCTGGTCTGCATGACGTCCGTCACATCCGGTTCTGATATGAGCTTCGATTGTCTCGTCAAATTTTGCTACCGCTGCTTTCTTTACCAGAGAAATCGCCTCTGACTTTTCGTAAAGATTACCTCTCTGGATCTGTTTTGCAGCTTCGATATATTTCTTTCCTCGTTTCATTCTATATAACCTCCTTGTGGTATTGGCGGGATCGAACCCCTCCCACTGATTTCCTCTTCGTTACCAGGGCAAGCTTACTCTACGGTTACACCCATAGAGCGGCAGGTTCCCTCGATCATACTCATAGCAGCTTCCAATGATGCGGCGTTCAGGTCAGGCATCTTTGTCTTGGCAATCTCTTCTACCTGGGCCTTTGTGATCTTTGCAACCTTTGTCTTGTTCGGAACACCTGATCCGGACTTGATGTTGCAGGCTTTCTTGATCAGAACTGCTGCCGGAGGAGTCTTTGTAACGAAGCTGAAGCTTCTGTCACTGTAAACCGTGATGACAACCGGGATAATCAGGTCGCCCTGGTCTGCTGTCCTTGCATTGAACTGCTTTGTAAATTCAACGATGTTAACACCATGCTGTCCAAGTGCAGGACCTACCGGCGGTGCCGGAGTCGCCTTGCCGGCCGGAATCTGTAACTTAATATAACCTTCTACTTTTTTTGCCATTTTTCATTACCTCCTTGTGGTATTGGCGGGATCGCAATCCCTCCCACTTCTTAATCCATCTTCTTGACTTCTGAAAAGCTGAGTTCGACCGGTGTCTCACGGCCAAACAGTTCCACATTGATCGACAGGCTTTCCTTCTGCTCGTTGACGTTCTGTACGACGCCCACAGTGCCTTCCCAGGCTCCGTTCAGTACGACTACAGCATCGCCCTCCGCAAAGTTCACCTTCACTTCCTGGCGGATTCCGAATCTCTCCATCTCGTCCTCTTCCAGGGGAACCGGCTTGGAGCCAGGCCCGACAAATCCTGTCACCCCCCGCGTATTGCGGACAACGTACCAGGTATCGTCGTTCATATACATGTGGATCATCACATAGCCGGGGAACAGCTTCTTCATGCTGACCTTCTGAACACCATTCTTCTGCTCCAGCACTTCCTCCAGCGGAACCCGGACTTCCAGGATCTGATCCTCCAGATGACGATTTTCGATAGTCTTGTCAATGTTTGCTTTTACTTTGTTCTCATACCCGGAATAGGTATGAACCACATACCATCTTGCCTCTGACATAAAATCACCTTTCCGTTAATGGCTGCTCACTTTACCAAAAGGTCAATCCCGTATTTCATGATTGCATCAATCACCGTGATGATCGCACCCAGCAATACGGAAACGGTCACAACTGCCGTTGTCTGCTTGACTAACGCATTCTTATCCGGCCAGATGACCTTCCTAAACTCTGCCTGAAGTCCTTTAAACCAGCTTTTCTTCTGCGTTTTTTCTGATTTTCCGCTCATATCATCCACTTCCTTCCAAAAAACGACTATTTCGTCTCTTTGTGCAGTGTGTGGGATCTGCAGAACTTGCAGTACTTCTTGGTCTCCATACGTTCCGGATGAGTTTTCTTATCCTTGGTCATGTTGTAATTGCGGTTCTTGCATTCCGTACATTCCAATGTGATTCTTGTGCGCACAACTTCCACCTCGCTTTTTACTTAGAGCACCTTCTAAGATCCTGCCGTCAAGACCGGTACAGCAAAAAATCCCCAGATGCCCTCTTGATTTACTACATGTTGCTGATGGTTGCGAAGCCATCAAATTTAGGCATAAAAAAAAGACCTACTTCCATTCGCAGGGAAATTGTAACACATGGAATGCGCGTAAGTCAAGCCTTTTCTCCAGGAATAACGAAATATCAAGAATTTTTTCATATAAAGCGGCATTATGCAATTGACAAAGGGGTATGGCAATTTATATAATAAATAGGAAGTGACGCTAACATTCACTTCTCAAGCCGTGTAACACTAATTTGCACGGTTTTTCAACGAAGAAAAGGGAGGTAACAGAAACATGAAAAGCATACGGACAAAAATCACCCTGTGTCTCATGGTGACCGTCCTAGCTACCCAGCTCGTAGTAGGTGCATCCAGCATCACGCTGAATTACAACAGCACCATCACGACTGTGGATCAAATGATGAGCCAGACTGCAGTTCTTGCTGCAGAACGTATCGAACAGGAACTGACCGCCTACAAGAACGTCGCGGTGGATACCGGATGTATTCCGCAATTACTCGATGAAGAGGTTCCGCTGGATGAAAAACGTTCGATTATAGATGAGCGTGTCAGTATGCATGATTTTCAGCGGGGAAATATTGTCGGCGCGGACGGCATCAGCATTTTCGACGGCAATGACTATTCCGACCGCGAATACGTACGACAGGCCATGCAGGGCAATGTCTACGTATCCGAGCCGCTGATCAGCAAAGTCACAGGGGAGCTATCTATTATGGTGGCAGCTCCGCTTTATGAAGACGGAACAAAGGATTCCAAAATTGCTGGGGTAGTTTACTTTGTTCCTCACGAAACATTTCTGAATGATATCGTTTCCTCAATCAGCGTCAGCAATAACAGCCGGGCTTACATGATCAACCGCTCCGGGGCTACCATTGCAGACACGACTCTGGAAACGATTACCGTACAGAATATCGAAGCCGAGGCCGAAAGCGACTCTTCGTTAAAAGAGCTGGCGGCGATCCATGCGGACATGCGCGAGGGCAAGTCCGGTTTTGGAAGCTACAAAATGGCAAAAGAAAAAATGTTCGCATCCTATGCGCCTGTAAACGGCACGGACGGATGGAGCGTGGCAGTCGTTGCCCCGCAGTCTGATTATCTTTCGACTACATATTTTGATATTGTCATCAATCTGGTCATGATGCTGCTTGCTATACTTGCTTCCATCTTCGTGGCCCTCAAGCTGGCCAACAGCATCGGCCGGCCGATGAAAGCCTGTGCAGAGCGTATGAGACTCCTTGTGGAAGGCGACCTGGAGTCCCCTGTCCCTGAAGTGGTCAGCATGGATGAAACCGGGGTACTGACGCAGTCCACGGCAGAGCTGGTCAAAGGCTTATCAGCCATTATACACGACATCGGCTATCTGCTCAGTGAGATGTCAAGCCAGAACCTGGATATCCATTCGCGGAACAGGGAAGCATATGTGGGAGATTTTCAGAGTATTTTGGATTCTATGCGCAATCTGAAGCTGGAGCTGAGCGGTATCCTCCGCCAGATCAACGATTCCGCAGACGAGGTGTCCAATGCCAGCGGCCAGGTGTCCTCCAGCGCACAGAATCTGAGTCAGGGAGCTGTAGAACAGGCCAGTTCCGTACAGCAATTGGCTGCGCAGATGAGCGAGATTTCCGGCCAGGTAAAGGATACCGCTTCCGGCGCGCTGGATGTACGCAACCAGACTCACCAGGTAGGCGAAGCCGTATCCAACTGCAATCAGCAGATGCAGGATTTGATGAAGGCAATGGAGAAAATTCATTCCAGTTCGGATGAGATCGGAAAGATCATCAAGACGATTGAGGATATTGCATTCCAGACCAATATCCTGGCGCTGAACGCGGCCGTAGAGGCAGCCCGCGCCGGCGACGCAGGCAAAGGATTTGCGGTTGTTGCGGATGAGGTACGCAATCTGGCCAGCAAATCAGCAGAAGCTTCCAAAAATACTTCCGTGCTCATCGCACACTCTACCGAGGCAGTGCAGTCGGGCGCTGAGATTGCAAAATATACGGCGGAAGCCCTGCTCAAAGTTGTGGACAGCATCCAGTCCATGATCGGCTCCATTGACCAGATCGCTGCAGTTTCAAACGATCAGTCAGATGCCGTTTCACAGGTCAATAACGGAATCAATCAGATTGCCACTGTTGTACAGAGCAACAGCGCAACAGCAGAACAAAGCGCAGCCGCAAGCCAGGAGCTTTCAGCGGAAGCTGCCGGTTTGAAGCAACTGGTTGAACAGTTTACATTTGCTCAGAATTGATTTGTTGTCGGAAATCCAGAAAAGCTGCCGATGGCAGCTTTTCTGGATAATGGCGCTAAAATCAGCGTAACTGGTTACTTTTCTAACATTTATATCATTTTTGCCCCACTACACAAGCTGCTTTCCGTAACGTTCTAAATACGCAGAAGCCGTTTCTAAGGACAGGCCTATTTTTTCCTGCAGCCTTTTCAAAATGGCCGTATCATCCAGGCCAAACTCCTGTCCCATTTCTATGATCTCCTGCGCTTTTCCTCTACGGATCAACTTTTCAGATTCTGTCTCAATTACTGTTCCGCCCATAATATTCACCAGCCTTTCTTCATTTTTATTTCCATTCGTAATGTGGGTAATAATCGTATTCACAAATCCCATAAGGTCTACGATCTCATCATCTGATAATTCATCCTTTTTATGCAGACGGACCATCTCATTCCTAAAATGCTCCAAATCCTTTACCGCATTTTCTATACTGTTTTCCGAAGTAATGTCCTTTTCATATCTTGCAATATAAAAAGGGATGTAGGGAAATAATCTCTTTTCCACAATATATTCCTTTGTAAATTCCTCCAAAATCACATTCGGCGATTCATAATCTACCTCCTGCCCATCTGGAAATGTAAAAGTAATCACTGTTGCTTTCGGAGTTTTTTCCGTTCTCTTTATATAGATCACCGTGAATCTTGGCATAGGAATGGTTGCATGGCCGATATCCCATTCCGCAAATTGCCTGGCAACAAAAAACGCATACTCCGCAACCCGGATCGCCATAGAACCGTCATCATAACTCTGGCACTCTAATAGATAGATTTCGCTTTCTATTTTTATTACAAAATCAGAAATCTGTTCCTCAATAGCTTTGCTTCCGTCCGCAGTCTCGTTTTCAGTCAAGAACCCTTCCGAAGGCAGAGCTTCTGACAACTGATGTGGTCAGGCTAAATTTAGTTACAACTGATATTCCTCATATAATCTTTCACGCAGAGCATCATCCATAGCAATTTTCACTACCAGGCTGCTTTTTCCTTCCTCCGTCAGACGCAGGATTAATCTCCCATATTTTTGTGCTTCTTCTTTTTTACCTTCCATTCTGCCTTCTACTTTCCCTTCCTTTTTTCCTTCTTCTCTACCTTCCTTTTTTCCTTCCTCTTTTCCTTCCTCTCTCCCTATTGCCCGCTCTTCTTCACGAATATAATCAATCACTTCTTTCTCGTCATACTCAAAAATACTCATGGCAATTACCTCCGCTTTGTTCTTTCTAAAAAAATCTTCCAAAATCCCTTCCCTGATACACTCGTCCACCGCACGCTTTACCGCCGCTTCTAATTCCATATCAGGGAGATATTTCCTGACGCGCTCCACATATTTCATGTATTCCCGCAGTGTCGGGCACTGCTCCAAAAACTTCGTATTATTGCCGGAATTGATATTCAAAACCAAGACCTTCAGCTCCAGAAACGGAGATTCCATTTCTAAAATCCGGCTCACTTCTTCGGAATCAGCGGCATTCTCATGAAATCTAAGATCCATGCCGTCCCGTAATGATGGTTCGGATTTCTCCTCGCCATTGATTTTAGCTGACATAATCGCCATGCTCCCGGCTTCTGCTGCAGATCCCTTATCCTCAAAAGGCACCACGTCATTCCTGTTGCTGCAGAGCAGATGTTCCTCCTCCGATAATTTATACAGGTCAGACAATTTCAGGATGATTCGTTCCGGGTACTTTTTGGTTCCATTATAAAATACGGTAAAATAAGGCGCCTGCAGTTTCACCGGCGTACTTCCATAGAGCTTCCTGCTCTCCACCAATCCCTCATACTCTTTCGAAATGTAATGCAGAAAACGCAGCGGCATATTCGGATTCACCGTCGATTGATGCTCATATAAATGTAATTCGTCGAATACAATAAATGCAAGGTCATTTTTCATGCCCATATAAATAGCGTGCTTTAATGTGACGACCTGCAGCTCTTCGGCATCCGTATAATTTTTCCCGCTGACCGCATTATAAAGCTCCATCTGCCGCTTTTTATCATCACGGTATAAAATACGAAATACGTTATCTTTATGTTTCTGGTTGACAAGTATCTGTTTTTCGCTCATGTAAAGCCCTCCTTCTCCGGGCTTCTGAAAAAACAGACCTCTTGCTCTGCATGATTCTAAAAAAGCAGTTCGCATTCACAACCTGTCAGACATCCAAAAGCCCTATGCTGTTTTTTATGTTTTGAAATAAGCATAGATTTTCTGAAATGTTGAATGGTAAGAAATCAACTTGAATAGAATTTTAGAATCCTTATGCTTAGTAATGATGATAACACAGGCAGCTAGTAATTACAAGTTCCTCTACGAGAATTTAGCTACAACTGATATTCCTCATATAATCTTTCACGCAGAGCATCATCCGTAGCAATTTTCACTACCAGGCTGCTTTTTCCTTCCTCCGTCAGACGCAGGATTAATCTTCCATATTTTTGTGCTTCTTCCTCTCTTCCTATTGCCCGCTCTTCTTCACGAATATAATCAATCACTTCTTTCTCGTCATATTCAAAAATACTCATGGCAATTACCTCCGCACAAACTGCTTTCCGTAGCGTTCTAAATACACAGAAGCTGTCTCTAAGGACAGGCCTATTTTTTCCTGCATCCTTTTCAAAATCGCCGTATCATCCAGGCCAAACTCCTGTCCCATTTCTATGATCTCTTGCGCTTTTCCTCTACGGATCAACTTTTCAGATTCTGTCTCAATTACTGTTCCGCCCATAATATTCACCAGCCTTTCTTCATTTTTATTTCCATTCGTAATGTGGGTAATAATCGTATTCACAAATCCCATAAGGTCTACGATCTCATCATCCGATAATTCATCCTTTTTATGCAGACGGATCATCTCATTCCTAAAATACTCCAAATCCTTTACCGCATTTTCTATACTGTTTTCCGATGTAATGTCCTTTTCATATCTTGCAATATAAAAAGGGATGTAGGGAAATGATCTCTTTTGTATGTCTACTTTTCAGGTACTTTCCCTTTTTCTATATGTCTACAGTCTGGTAAGCAGGCAATTAACCTATCTGTCCATTTCTTTGGATTTATTCCTTTTACAAAGTGTCTACGGTTTAAACAGCTTCTTACAAGCAGCTTGACGAATCTGTCTGCTGATTTTTATATGGCTGTGAATAGTAACATGAAAATTGAGCTACAACTGATATTCCTCATATAATCTTTCACGCAGAGCATCATCCGTAGCAATTTTCGCTACCAGGCTGCTTTTTCCTTCCTCTGTCAGACGCAGGATCAATCTTCCATATTTTTGTACCTCTTTTTTACCTTCTTCTCTTCCTTCTTCTCTCCCTTCCTCTCTTCCTATTGCCCGCTCTTCTTCCCGGATATAATCAATCACTTCTTTCTCGTCATACTCAAAAATACTCATGGCAATTACCTCCGCTTTGTTCTTTCTAAAAAAATCTTCCAAAATCCCTTCCCTGATACACTCGTCCACCGCACGCTTTACTGCCCCTTCTAATTCCATATCAGGGAGATATTTCCTGACTCGCTCCACATATTTCATGTATTCCCGCAGTGTCGGGCACTTCTCCAAAAACTTCGTATTATTGCCGGAATTGATATTTATGACCAAGACCTTCAGCTCCAGAAACGGAGATTCCATTTCTAAAATCCGGCTCACTTCTCCGGAATCAGCGGCATCCTCGTGAAATCTATGATCCGTGTCGTCTCGTAATGATGGTTCGGATTTCTCCTCGTCATTGATTTTAGCTGACACAGTCTCCATGCTCCCGGCTTCTGCTGCAGCTTCATTATCTTCAAGGGGCACCGCGGCATTCCTATTACTGCAGAGCGGATGTTCCTCGTCCGATCTTTTATACAGGTCAGACAATTTCAGGATGATCCGTTCCGGGTACTTTTTTGTCCCATTATAAAATACGGTAAAAAAAGGCACCTGCAGTTTCACCGGCGTACTTCCATAGAGCTTCCTGCTCTCCACCAGTCCTTCATACTCTTTTGAAATGTAATGCAGAAAACGCAGCGGCATATTCGGATTCACCGTCGATTGATGCTCATATAAATGTAAATCGTCGAATACAATAAATGCAAGGTCATTTTTCATGCCCATATAAATGGCGTGCTTTAATGTGACGACCTGCAGCTCTTCGGCATCCGTATAATTTTTCCCGCTGACCGCATTATAAAGCTCCATCTGCCGCTTTTTATCATCACGGTATAAAATACGGAATACGTTATCTTTATGTTCCTGGTTGACAAGTATCTGTTTTTCGCTCATGTAAAACCCTCCTTCTCCGGGCTTTTGAAAAAACAGACCTTTGCTCTGCATGATTCTAAAAAAACAGTTCACATTCACAACCTGTCAGACATTCAAAAACCCTATACTGTTTTTTATGTTTTGAAATAAGCATAGATTTTCTGAAATGTTGAATGGTAAGAAATCAACTTGAATAGAATTTTAGAATCCTTATGCTTAGTAATGATGATAACACAGGCAGCTAGTAATTACAAGTTCCTCTACGAGAATTTAGCTACAACTGATATTCCTCATATAATCTTTCACGCAGATCATCATCCGTAGCAATTTTTACTACCAGGCTGCTTTTTCCTTCCTCCGTCAGGCGCAGGATTAATCTCCCATATTTTTGTGCTTCTTCTTCTCTCCCTTCCTCTTTTCCTTCCTCTCTCCCTATTGCCCGCTCTTCTTCACGAATATAATCAATCACTTCTTTCTCGTCATACTCAAAAATACTCATGGCAATTACCTCCACTTTGTTCTTTCTAAAAAAATCTTCCAAAATCCCTTCCCTGATACACTCGTCCACCGCACGCTTTACCGCCGCTTCTAATTCCATATCAGGGAGATATTTCCTGACGCGCTCCACATATTTCATGTATTCCCGCAGTGTCGGGCACTGCTCCAAAAACTTCGTATTATTGCCGGAATTGATATTCAAAACCAAGACCTTCAGCTCCAGAAATGGAGATTCCATTTCTAAAATCCGGCTCACTTCTTCGGAATCAGCGGCATTCTCATGAAATCTAAGATCCATGCCGTCCCGTAATGATGGTTCGGATTTCTCCTCGCCATTGATTTTAGCTGACATAATCGCCATGCTCCCGGCTTCTGCTGCAGATTCCTTATCCTCAAAAGGCACCGCGTTATTCCTGTTTCTACAGAGCGGATGTTCCTCCTCCGATAATTTATACAGGTCAGACAATTTCAGGATGATTCGTTCCGGGTACTTTTCTGTTCCATTATAAAATACGGTAAAATAGGGTGCCTGCAGTTTCACCGGCGTACTTCCATAGAGCTTCCTGCTCTCCACCAGTCCCTCATACTCTTTCGAAATATAATGCAGAAAACGCAGCGGCATATTCGGATTCACCGTCGATTGATGCTCATATAAATGTAATTCGTCGAATACAATAAATGCAAGGTCATTTTTCATGCCCATATAAATAGCGTGCTTTAATGTGACAACCTGCAACTCTTCGGCATCCGTATAATTTTTCCCGCTGACCGCATTATAAAGCTCCATCTGCCGCTTTTTATCATCACGGTATAAAATACGAAATACATTATCTTTATGTTTCTGGTTGACAAGTATCTGTTTTTCGCTCATGTAAAGCCCTCCTTCTCCGGGCTTCTGAAAAAAACAGACCTCTGGCTCTGCGTGATTCCCAAAAAAAGCAGTTCGCATTCACAACCTGTCAGACATTCAAAAACCCTATGCTGTTTTTATATATTGAAATAAGCATAGATTTTCTGAAATGTTGAATGGTAAGAAATCAACTTGAATAGAATTTTAGAATCCTTATGCTTAATAATGATGATAGCATAGACCATACATAATTACAAGTTCTTATGACATTTTTTGGCCCGATCCCTGTTCCGGTATTATTGTTCAATCCTGTGGTGTTTACAGCAAGAATCTGACTTATTTAAAGCTGCTTTACGCCAAGAGACTGGATTCCCGTCACAGTTCTGTAATTATCTATGGCGGTACAGTAAAGCACACGCCTGGAAATGATCAGCAGGAGACTTGTTACAGTTCTATTCGAGTGTTATACATAAATTTTGAAGAGCATTGAGACAGTACCGGAAAAGCACCGCGGGAACTTTCCTCCGGAAATGCCATCACACAGAAAACAGAACTGGGAATTTTCAAGGGAATAAACCAATAAAGGGATTATCAGTTCCTACTTTCCCCCCCAGTATCATGACATTGAACAATGTACGGTATTTAAAATCGTATAATTGAAATGATTTTTGAAAAAAAGAATTGACATATTCTGGAAATGAAGCTATATCCCGTTTTCGACACTTTGAAAATTTAAAAACTCCGATAATCCTTATAAATACTGGGATTGCCGGAGTTTTCTTTGGCAAAAAATGTTGTATGTAATCGCTATCCTAAAATTTTTTTTATTTTTTTATTCAGTTCCGTTGGTTTGTAATGAAGTCTATCCAAATCTAAAGATGTTAATTGGTTCAGTGCATCAAGTGCTTTGCTGCCATTGTAGAGTGCCATATACTCGACATCATGTATATTCGTTACATTCATGTTTTTCAATGTGGTGATCAGATTCTCCGGAGTGACATGTGTCCCCTGATCATCCAGCCTGGCCTCAAGCAAGCGATATACCAGCAATGCCGTATAGCATATCAGAAAGTGCGCCCTGATACGATTCGGCAATCGATGGTTTACAGGTCTCCCGGTGAAATTCGTTTTCATGATCCTGAAACAATCCTCTATCTGATATCTCTTGTGTGAAACTGCCAGAATTTCCTTGGCCGGGTCACAAAGGTTTGTTGCTGCGGCATAATATCCGTCATATTTCTCTTCTTCTGCAATCTTCGATTCGTCGAGAACATATTCAATGGTTGCTTTTTCGCCAGATTTTGTATGAGCGACCCGCTTCAAAAATCGTTTTACATCATTTGGCCCTTTTTTTATTTCTTCCGGATCTTTTTTCTCTAACAGCTTTCGTGCACGTTCGATTTGGCGGTCACGTACAGTTCTCTGATATTCCATCATTTTTCTTGAAAACGTTATGATCAGGCGCTGTTTGAGAGTGCCGGTTGCTTTCACGCGTTTGACTTTGCCATTTTTTAATATTTTTTCTTCGTACAGCCCAAGATCAATGACCTTATCTGCAAGGACTACCTTATACGCGAAATCATTATATAGTTTCAGGTTTTCTTTCTTGTGTCTGTCAAAGCCCTTCATATCTTCTATTTTTATCAAGGTGTCGTTGGACAGCAGCCGGTAATCGCAGTCATTGAATACCGCCTGTTTGAGTGCATTACTAAGTTTTTTGATGGACTGGGTCACAATAAAGGCCCGGCCCCCCATACTGTTAAATTTGCGGATGTTATAGGAACCCAGGCCGGCATCCGCACAATAAATGAATTTGGAACCATCTATCATTTTAAGGACTTCTTTTTCTAAAGGGATTGCCGTAAGCTGTTCACTGGTATTACCGGAATGGAGGCACATGGTGATGGGAATGCCCCTGCTGTCCATGAAAAGTCCCATCTCTACAATCGGGTTCGGGCGGTGTTCTTTGCTCAGGCCATATTTTCTCAATCCATGGATCACCTCACCGGTCACTTCATCCACGATATCTTCGTCGGGCTGTTCGCACTCGAAGTAGAAATTCGTACAGTCATAATAAAGGACAGAAGTATCACGTTTGACGATCGAATTGCTATACTTAAAAAGCCACATCAGGTAATCGTCATAATTATTTTCTAAAAGATCCATAAACCGGAGGATGTGCTGGTAATCGAAATCCGGCTGCTCGTAGTAGGAATCCCGGCGGTTCCAGGTGGCAAGCTTAGAGCTGGGATCCAGGATTCTCGCGTAGGTAAGGAAACGTGAGATTGTAAAACAGTCATATGTAACTCTCCGGGTGTCCGTTTTCTGGCGAAAGAATTCTTTAAGGCTGAGATGTTTCATAATATTCTGAAGAAAGAAATATCCGATGTTGACCCAGTTGGAGGAAGAGGCTTCAAGCTCTGTAGATTTCACCTTTTCGTTAAAATCGGCAGTCAGATTAAAAGTGACTTTACCAACGCGGTACTCTTCATTCATTTTTCTGATTTCTTCTCTGACATATGCTTCCGGATCGTCTGTTATTTTGAGAAGTTCAGAATGCTTCCCGAAGTTTTTGACATTTCGAGTGGTAGTTTTTTTCCCATTTCGGATTCCCTGCTGTGCGTAATAGGTAGGATCCTTGAGACGTTTATCAAAGTAAAGCTTCATAGAACATCACCTCAAAAACATTATATCACAAACATACAGCACATACAACATAAAAACAAGAAAAATTTGACAAAAAAATACGCCTACCATAAGGCTTTAGAACAATTTTTCATACTTGAAACTGTCGAAAACCCGGTATTTAAAATCGTATAATTGAAATGATTTTTGAAAAAAAGAATTGACATATTCTGGAAATGAAGCTATATTAGTATTATAGAAATTGAAAGCAAAGAAATGTCATATCCGTTGTCACATTATCGGCGTTATAATACGCTTGTATCTGTAAATCAGATAACAGACACAGTATCGTTTTGATAGATATGACGCAATGAATCAGATCACAACTCCAAATTTGAAAAGTAATAAAGGGTAAAAAAGAGCACTTCCAGGTTTGCTCTTTTTTACTTTGTTCAGAAGTTTTCTTTTGATCCTTCCGCTGACAGATACAAAAACAGGGCATGGCTTCCGGTATAGGCGCCATGCCCTGTTTTCAATTACTTATTATTTTTTCTTTGTTTTTTGAGTCGATTTCTTTGTGGTCTTTTTTGTAGTCTTTTTAGGCGTTTTCTTCTTGCCGCCTTTCTTTTTTACAAGACCGACAATCACTCCGATACTTACAACAGCCGCTGCGATCCATGGAATGAATGAAATCGGGTCACCCGTCTTTGGCATGAGGTTGGAAAGAGCATTCTTACTGTCATCCGATACGCCTTGTTCGGCTGCATTGGTTGTTGATGTCGTTCCATTTCCTGTACCGTCCCCGTTTTGGTCGCCTGAACCGTCTCCGTTTTGATCTCCGTTCGGGTTATTCGGGTCATCTGGATTATCCGGATTATTCGGGTCATCTGGATTGTTCGGGTCGTCCGGATTGTTCGGATCGTCCGGGTTATTCGGGTCATCCGGGTTGTTCGGATCGTCTGGATTATTCGGGTTATTCGGATCATCTGGATCAGTGGGGTTATTGCTCCCTACTTCCTTCCACGCAACTGCCAACGGTGATGCACCGTCCACATAGAAACTTATACCTTTATCCGTTTTTTCAACAGAAGGCTCCTCTGTTTCTCCTGGCATATGATTTTTCATCTCAGCCGCAAACATATGTGTTACTGCAAAGTCATGAGTAGCTCCGGTAACGCCTTCCGGCAACTGAAGCTGTTCATAAGTAAGATTAATCTTAATTGGGAAATCCTGTTCTTCTGGAGTTACCCAATCTATAATTTTGCCCTTCTCATCATAAATTGCAATGCGGACTGTCAAATCATATACCTTTACATTTTGATTAACATATCCAGGTATTGCAGAAAGAAGAGCTGTCATAAAGGCTTCAACAGTTTCGTGGTTTTCAACTATTGTATCTTCATCAAGCCTCTTACCAAGTAATGACTTAATCTGATTATCTGTCAAACCAACCTTTAACTCTGCAACTGACTGTACTTCAGTATCCCCTGTCTTTTCAAAAGAAGCACTCGACGCTTCACTCTTATCTAATGTATCGCTAACGGCAATCGCTTGAACAGTTGTCGTATCACTAATAGAAAATTGATCCGTGTATAAAGTACTACTTTCAGTAGGCACACTGCCATTTGTAGTATAATAAATCTTCATCCCTGGCATATTCGTGGGATATGTGAGTACTACATTTGCCCGACCTCGGAATGTAGTACCGCCAGTAGCCAATTCAATAATAGGTGACTTAGCCGTCAGCCTCTTTGTAGTCACTTCTGCCGATGCTGTACCCTCACTTTCTTTATGTGTAGCTGTTTCCGCATATTTTATATACGCAACATATTTTGTACCTGGCAGACACCCTTCAAATGTATTGGAAGGACCATATGTCGCTCCGCCATCGAAGCTATAAAGGTAACGACCCTCTTCTACTGGAGTTACAGTTGCTGTAAAGGTTTCTCCATCTGCATTTGGTTCCTCACTAATTGTTAATTCACAGGCTTCCGGAGGATCTTGTGGTAATTTTTCAAAGTCTTCCGTGTACTGTCCTGGTGATGTGCTCTTTGCAACATTCTTTGTACCGTCTGTATAAGCATAAAATGTATGTGTACTCCCTGGTTCAATGCCATCGAACACACCTACTGGCGTTAACACTTCCGGCTTTTCCGGATCTAGTGATATCCACTGACCTTTTACAGTCCAAACTGTCGGATCAGCTACATTTGGATTTTCTGCATCCATACAGAACCAAACATCACACGTTGGATCTATAACATCCTCTTTCGGATTGTTGCCAGCCACAGTTACATTATGTGTAAATTTAGTAGGATCACTTTGACTCACCCCATAAAAACCATCCAAACTAAGTACTGGTGCATCACGTTGAATAATCTCTATTTCACCAGTCAATATATGTGAATCCAAAGTATATGTTCCATCTATAGAATAGTTACCTCCTTTAGGACCGGAAAGATACTGATTAGTCAATGTCACTTGGGTATAAGTACCTACATCCGGAAAACCTATTGTTCCAGTAATTGCAGACGGATCAACTACAATATCGTCTTTATTCTTTTTATCTTCATCTCGAACATTCGTCAAATCTACTTTTAAATCAATAATCTTAACATCTGTAGTTCCATTATATTTCCTTTGGCTCTCAGCAGTAATACTGGTAACCGCTAATGGTATTCTTTTAATTTCATATTCTGCCGTCGCTGAACCAGTAAAATTTCCTTTTCCAGTAACTGTTACAATAATCTTCCCTGCACTAGTAAAGTCTTCCCCTCTAGAATATTCCACTGTATAATCGGTATCTGGAACTTTACCATCTACATTTTCATCAGTTTTTATACTTTCTAATGTAACTTCTACTGACGTAGGCTTATGTTCTTTTCCATCATACATGAAAGAATTAATTCCATTTGCGAACTTAAGATCCACTTTAGCATTTTCAAATGATGCTGGTTTTATATTATATGAAACAACAATTGGATCTCCCGTCAAATTGCCATCACTAATTGGATTAATTTGGATCTCGCCTTTTCCTGCATTTTTATTCTTACCTTCTGGCAATTTCCAACTGTAATCTTTACTATTCAATGTACGACCATCATATGTCAAGTCAAACTTAAACCCATCTCCTTTTGTATAATCTCTACCAATATACTCCTTATCTTCCATTTGTTCAGGTGCTACCTTACACTCTTTAATATCTCGAGGCAACACAGTAAATTTTCCCACTGCATCTGCGCACCCTGCTTTTGAAAAACGAACTTCATAGTCTCCTGCATCTATAATCTGAGGTTTTTCCCCTTCTAATGGATCACCATTTCTTTTATAGGTTATCTTCCATCCAGTTGAATCAACAGCAAATTCTTTATTTAAGCTCTCATTTCTTCTCGTCTTTGCAATCGTATAAACTTTTGAGCTCAAATCAGCTCCTGTATAAACTTGCGATGGTGTAGTCGCTTTAATATCTTCACTCTGAAGTATCACCTTTAAATTCAATGTATCCTTAAGAATTGCACCTTCTTCTTTCGTCACTTTATCAGCATTAACAAGGGTACCATCTCCTGTAATTTCACCACGGAATGTCCAACCAGTCAATTTTGAAGGTATAGTTACAGACGCTGGATCAAAAATAGATAAGACCTGCCCTTTTTGTAACTTAAAATTATCTGGCATAATTGCTTTATTGTATGCAATACACACATTACCAGTTAAAATATTGCCCTGATCATCCTTTGTAGCCGTGGTCCATATCAAACCATTAAACGTATCTGTATTAATGTCTGGATTCAAGCCATTCGTTACAACCTCAATGCTATTTCCTTCATTAGATGTTAGCTTTTCTGATAAAATTCCATATGACTGAGCGCCATTATTTTTTCCTCTTCCTCCCCAAGCCACTACTTGCTTATTGTCAACGTTAATCGCAATTGTACCACTAACATTTCCACCACTACCTGAGCCAATTCCAGGTGCACCTTTCGCCCTTTCATCAGAGTCACCAGCATTACCGTCACCACCTATGGCAGTCACATCACCACCATTTATTGTAATTGTTCCTGCACCACCTGCGCCATATCCACCAATTCCTGCGCCTCCTGCGCCTCCTGTAGCCTTAATTGTGCCACTTTCAATAGTAATATTTCCTGCTGTAACAGTATCCGCAACACCATCGCCTCCAATTCCTGCTCCTCCATAAGGCGAACTTACCGTTAAAGAAGCACCTGGTTCACCCTCTTTAATCGTCAATGATGCTGAATCTGGAACTGCAATTCCAGCTCTCGTACGAGCACTTGTTAAAGTATTATTCCCTTTTAAAGTTAAGTTTACTTCTGCCTTTTTCCCTATGTCCAATGCAGAAGGCCGTTGGGCATCATCAGTAATGTTACTCAAATCTATATTTACATTATTCATTATAATATCGTGCTTGCCACTTTCAACTTTAATCCCCCATTCAACGCTATCCGTTCCTGTTCCAGTAATCGTATGGCCTTCGCATCCAGAAGTCCCACATGATGTTATAGTATCTATTCCAGCCTTCTCCCAATAATATCCCTCATCTGTCAATATCAAATTGCCGTTACCATTTCCTGCTCGTTGACTTGTCTGAACAGTCTGTGCTGCTTCCACCCCCAGCGGCACAAAAAACGATGCCACAACCGCCGTCATTGCCATCGCCAGAACTTTCCCCTTTATTCTCTTTTGAATCACTCTATCCTTGATCATCTCTACACATCCTCATAATCCTATTATTTAAAACCCTTACTAGTTTCAGTATAGTGCAAAAGTCCACAAAATTCAACGTTTTTATCCATAAATCACGGAAACTTAATATGATTCCTGCAGCCATGCACTTTCCCCCACGGCATCCGAACCGGTAAGCCACGATTTTGAATATCCGGCTCCTCTCTGCCAGGCAGCTTAAGGTGGGCCGGAAACGCCGCAGTTTCCAATCGGCAAAGCCGTGAACTGCAGCAAACATCTTTTATTTTTATGGACATCCAATAGCAGCCCCTCCCTTATATTTATCAGATATTTCTCCGCAACGGGCAAACTATTCGTATATTAGTTATCGACTATATCCCATATTTTGATAAGCATTCTTTTCTAACTTAATCTTCCAAATTTGCCAATCATAAAGACCGGCAACTGAAAGGGGTCGGTGCCTTTTCTGCATGTCCGTCTTCCATACTTAATATTCTTTAAAAAGCTTCCGTACTGCTGCCTCGTCATAATCCCTGATCCGTTTCAGCGGGATGCCAGCTGCCTTGAATGCACGGTCTTTGAAAAGATCCTTTTCTTTTGCTTTTTCCGTGTCATGGGAACTGTCATCCAATTCCAGCGCAAAATACACCTGGAAATCTTCATCGCAGATCACAAAGTCCACATGCTTCTGCGATATCTTTGCAAAATACTTCATATAATGCTTTTTGTCGGTGACTTCCATCAGGTCCTTGAGCCCGATCTTAGGGCAGATCAGGAATCCCTTTTTGTATGCTTCTTCCCGAAGGAGCACATAAAACTTATACTCCCGCTTCGTAAGGAGCGGCCGTGCCCGGTAAGGATAGGACTTTTTTTCAAAGTACCATATCAAAAAAATGATGACCGCCGCGAGCAGCAGCACAACAGACAGGCACAGCCCCAGATCCAGGCGTACTTGTTTCATATCTTACCCTTTCTTTTGTATCCGTTCCTGTTCTGAACGGCGGATTCGCCCTTCAATTCGTATCCTCTTCATAGATAAAAATGTCCTCTATGTGCATTCCGAAGTATCGCGCAATCTTAAACGCAAGCTGAATAGACGGGTTGTATCTGCCGTTTTCCAAAGATCCGATTGTCTGTCTTGATACCTGCAGCGCGGTGGCAAGCTCTTCCTGCTTGATGCCCTGCGCTTTCCGCAATTTTTCTAAGTGGTTTTTCATAATATTCATGTACTTTCCATTTACATTCCCGGATTGCCGTATCATTCCGGGCTTTTCGAAGCCCACCGCATTTTCCGGAAGTTCCGGGTTCTCACATTATACCACGCGAAACAGGATATTCGCAACCTCCCAAATGGCGGTGTGAAAGATTTTTATTGAGGGCGTTACATAACTATTTACTTTCACTGCCCTGTCTGTTATACTTGTCATGTGAAAACCTATCGGACGCCATTCCGGCTGTCCGGCAATTCTGGCATCTCGCCGTATTTCACAGCAATTGAAACCCATTGGTTTATACTTTATTTTAAAGAAAGGATGGATCATCTATGTCTGCAAAAAACAAACCTGGCAGCTCGATGCTGTGGGATGAGATTCTCAAAGCCATTGTAGATGCCATGCCGGAACAGCTTTTTCCCCTCTTTAAGGAACTCTATGGAAAAGAGTATCCAAGAGGGACACCGATCACCCTGCTGGCTACTGAGTCTTCCACTTATCGGGAGAATCCGGATGCGCCGCCGGGTTCCCGACTATGCGATATCGCGCTTTTGGTAAACGGCACGGACTATTATCATCTGGAATGCCAGATGCGCAACGACCAGGATATGGTCATCCGAATGGTCGCTTATGATCTGCATTTTGCCATGCAGCACACTACCTCCGGGGAACAAAATCTGGACGGCCTGGTCATGCGCTTCCCCCGCTCTGCCGTCATTTATCCGGAGAAGAACAACCGGATTCCGGATGCTCTGCGCTGCCGCATCATTTTTCAGGATGGAAGCGAACATATTTACCAGATCCCTACTGTCAGAATCCAGTCCTATTCCCTGGAGGAGATTCAGGAAAAGCACCTGAACCTTTTTCTACCATACGTTCTGCTCCGGCTGCGTCCCCGGTTGAATCCGAAAAGGAAGTTTCCTTTGACAAAAAATGAATTGACAGCCTTTGTTGACAAGGTTATGATAATACTAAAAGATGAAGTGGAACAGGGATATTTGACAGAGCAGGAATATGACGATTATGTGAACCTGTTCCGCCGTGCCGCTGAAAAAATATTTGAGAAGCATGCTGATTTTTACGAGGAGGTGGATCGTATGACGAAGCCATTGATTGAACTGCCAAGTGTACTTCAAAAGCGTCTGTATGCGGAGATTGACAGTTTGAATGCGAATAAAAAAGCATTGATTGCGGATAATGAGACGCTGCTTGCTAATAACGAGACATTAATTGCGGATAATGAAATGCTGACTGCGGATAATGAGATGCTAACTGCGGATAATGAGATGCTGACTATCGACCGAAACGCCCTGGCCGTTGAACTCGCTGACAAAAACGCAGAGCTTGCCCGCATGAGAGCTTTATTAGAGCAACATCACATTCCGGTAAATGCTTAATTCTTCTCAGGACTTATCATTTTATGGGGGATGTTTCAGAAGAAACACATCCCCCAGCAGCAACAGGAGCCGGCACTCCGGAACACTTTAAGCGCCGGCTTTATTTTTATGACCGTTATTGCTCACACCTACAGTGTTGCCAGTAAGTTACTGTTCACGGTGCTTTGCACTCTGCTGCAAGGCATCCGGCCAGTAAAATAGCGGTTGCGTGCATCCAGCCCCTCGCCGTCAGGTGACTTTTCAATGGGCTGGATGCCGTTACAGTTCGCGGCCGGTTAGGCCGTGAACTGTAACGCCAGTAACTGTCGTGCGTAAAAACTGGAATAGTGACTATTTACTTTCTCTGCCCTGTCTGTTATACTTGTCATGTGAAAACCTATCGGACGCCTTTCCGGCTGTCCGGCAATTCTGGCAGCTCGCCATATTTCACAGCAATTGAAACCCATTGGTTTATACTTTATTTAAAGAAAGGATGGATCATCTATGTCTGCAAAAAACAAACCTGGCAGCTCAATGCTGTGGGATGAGATTCTCAAAGCCATCGTGGATGCCATGCCGGAACAGCTTTTTCCCCTCTTTAAGGAACTCTATGGAAAAGAGTATCCAAGAGGGACACCAATCACCCTGCTGGCCACGGAATCTTCCACTTACCGGGAGAACCCGGATGCGCCGCCGGGTTCTCGCCTGTGTGATATCGCGCTTTTGGTAAACGGCACAGACTATTATCATCTGGAATGCCAGATGCGCAACGACCAGGATATGGTCATCCGCATGGTCGCTTATGATCTGCATTTTGCCATGCAGCACACCACCTCCGGGGAACAGAACCCGGACGGCCTGGTCATGCGCTTCCCCCGCTCTGCCGTCATTTATCCGGAGAAGAACAGCCGGATTCCGGATGTTCTGCGCTGCCGCATCATTTTTCAGGACGGAAGCGAACATATTTACCAGATCCCCACTGTCAGAATCCAGTCCTATTCCCTGGAGGAGATCCAGGAAAAGCACCTGAACCTTTTTCTACCCTACGTTCTGCTCCGGCTGCGTCCCCGGTTGAATCCGAAAAGGAAGTTTCCTTTGACAAAAAATGAATTGACAGCCTTTGTTGACAAGGTTATGATAATACTAAAGGATGAAGTGGAACAGGGATATTTGACAGAGCAGGAATATGACGATTATGTGAACCTGTTCCGCCGTGCCGCCGAAAAAATATTTGAGAAACATGCCGATTTTCGAAGAGAGGTGGATCGTATGACGAAACCATTGATTGAACTGCCAAGTGTACTTCAAAAGCGATTGATTGCGGATAATGAGAGGTTGCTTGCTAATAATGAGATGCTGACCGCCGATAATGAGATGCTGACTGTCGAACTTGCTGACAAAAATGCAGAGCTTGCTCGCATGAGATCATTACTAGAGCAACATCACATTCCGGTAAATGCTTAATTCTTCTCAGGACTTATCATTTTATGAAGGATGTTTCAGAAGAAACACATCCCCCAGCAACAACAGGAGCCGGCACTCCGGAACACTTTAAGCGCCGGCTTTATTTTTATGACCGTTATTGCTCACACCTACAGTGTTGCCAGTCACTGTCGTGCGTAAAAACTGGAATAGTGACTATTTACTTTCTCTGCCCTGTCTGTTATACTTGTCATGTGAAAACCTATCGGACGCCTTTCCGGCTGTCCGGCAATTCTGGCAGCTCGCCATATTTCACAGCACTTGAAACCCATTGGTTTATACTTTATTTTAAAGAAAGGATGGATTATCTATGTCTGCAAAAAACAAACCTGGCAGCTCGATGCTGTGGGATGAGATTCTCAAAGCCATTGTAGATGCCATGCCGGAACAGCTTTTTCCCCTCTTTAAGGAACTCTACGGTAAAGAGTATCCAAGAGGGACACCAATCACCCTGCTGGCCACGGAATCTTCCACTTACCGGGAGCACCCGGATGCGCCGCCGGGTTCCCGACTGTCCGATATCGCGCTATTGGTAAATGGCACGGACTATTATCATCTGGAATGTCAGATGCATAACGACCAGGATATGGTCATCCGCATGGTCGCTTATGATCTGCATTTTGCCATGCAGCACACTACCTCCGGGGAACAAAATCTGGACGGCCTGGTCATGCGCTTCCCCCGCTCTGCCGTCATTTATCCGGAGAAGAACAACCGGATTCCGGATGTTCTGCGCTGCCGCATCATTTTTCAGGACGGGAGCGAGCATATTTACCAGGTCCCTACTGTCAGAATCCAGTCCTATTCCCTGGAGGAGATCCAGGAAAAGCACCTGAACCTTTTTCTACCCTACGTTCTGCTC
This sequence comes from Schaedlerella arabinosiphila, assembly GCF_003885045.1. Taxonomy (GTDB): domain Bacteria; phylum Bacillota; class Clostridia; order Lachnospirales; family Lachnospiraceae; genus Schaedlerella; species Schaedlerella arabinosiphila. The sequence continues at coordinate 4,030,632 of NZ_RHJS01000002.1, forward strand.
CGGCTGCGTCCCCGGTTGAATCCGAAAAGGAAGTTTCCTTTGACAAAAAATGAATTGACAGCCTTTGTTGACAAGGTTATGATAATACTAAAGGATGAAGTGGAACAGGGATATTTGACAGAGCAGGAATATGACGATTATGTGAACCTGTTCCGCCGTGCCGCCGAAAAAATATTTGAGAAACATGCCGATTTTCGAAGAGAGGTGGATCGTATGACGAAACCATTGATTGAACTGCCAAGTGTACTTCAAAAGCGATTGATTGCGGATAATGAGAGGTTGCTTGCTAATAATGAGATGCTGACTGCCGATAATGAGATGCTGACCGCCGATAATGAGATGCTGACTGTCGAACTTGCTGACAAAAATGCAGAGCTTGCTCGCATGAGATCATTACTAGAGCAACATCACATTCCGGTAAATGCTTAATTCTTCTCAGGACTTATCATTTTATGGGGGATGTTTCAGAAGAAACACATCCCCCAGCAGCAACAGGAGCCGGCACTCCGGAACACTTTAAGCGCCGGCTTTATTTTTATGACCGTTATTGCTCACACCTACAGTGTTGCCAGTAAGTTACTGTTCACGGTACTTTGCACTCTGCTGCAAGGCATCCGGCCAGTAAAATAGCGGTTGCGTGCATCCAGCCCCTCGCCGTCAGGTGACTTTTCAATGGGCTGGATGCCGTTACAGTTCGCGGCCGGTTAGGCCGTGAACTGTAACGCCAGTAACTGTCGTGCGTAAAAACTGGAATAGTGACTATTTACTTTCTCTGCCCTGTCTGTTATACTTGTCATGTGAAAACCTATCGGACGCCTTTCCGGCTGTCCGGCAATTCTGGCAGCTCGCCATATTTCACAGCAATTGAAACCCATTGGTTTATACTTTATTTAAAGAAAGGATTGATTATCTATGTCTGCAAAAAACAAACCTGGCAGCTCAATGCTGTGGGATGAGATTCTCAAAGCCATTGTAGATGCCATGCCGGAACAGCTTTTTCCCCTCTTTAAGGAACTCTACGGTAAAGAGTATCCAAGAGGGACACCAATCACCCTGCTGGCCACGGAATCTTCCACTTACCGGGAGAACCCGGATGCGCCGCCGGGTTCTCGCCTGTGTGATATCGCGCTTTTGGTAAACGGCACAGACTATTATCATCTGGAATGCCAGATGCGCAACGACCAGGATATGGTCATCCGAATGGTCGCTTATGATCTGCATTTTGCCATGCAGCACACTACCTCCGGGGAACAAAATCTGGACGGCCTGGTCATGCGCTTCCCCCGCTCTGCCGTCATTTATCCGGAGAAGAACAACCGGATTCCGGATGTTCTGCGCTGCCGCATCATTTTTCAGGACGGGAGCGAGCATATTTACCAGATCCCTACTGTCAGAATCCAGTCCTATTCCCTGGAGGAGATCCAGGAAAAGCACCTGAACCTTTTTCTACCCTACGTTCTGCTCCGGCTGCGTCCCCGGTTGAATCCGAAAAGGAAGTTTCCTTTGACAAAAAATGAATTGACAGCCTTTGTTGACAAGGTTATGATAATACTAAAGGATGAAGTGGAACAGGGATATTTGACAGAGCAGGAATATGACGATTATGTGAACCTGTTCCGCCGTGCCGCCGAAAAAATATTTGAGAAACATGCCGATTTTCGAAGAGAGGTGGATCGTATGACGAAGCCATTGATTGAACTGCCAAGTGTACTTCAAAAGCGTCTGTATGCGGAGATTGACAGTTTGAATGCGAATAAAAAAGCATTGATTGCGGATAATGAGACGCTGCTTGCTAATAACGAGACATTAATTGCGGATAATGAGATGCTGACTATCGACCGAAACGCCCTGGCCGTTGAACTCGCTGACAAAAACGCAGAGCTTGCCCGCATGAGAGCTTTATTAGAGCAACATCACATTCCGGTAAATGCTTAATTCTTCTCAGGACTTATCATTTTATGGGGGGATGTTTCAGAAGAAACACATCCCCCAGCAGCAACAGGAGCCGGCACTCCGGAACACTTTAAGCGCCGGCTTTATTTTTATATCCGTTATTGCTCACGCTTACGTTGTGACCAGTAACATGTAACCATCATGTGTGTAAAAACTGGGATAGTGGCTATTTACTTTCTCTGCCCTGTCTGTTATACTTGTCATGTGAAAACCTATCGGACGCCATTCCGGCTGTCCGGCAATTCTGGCAGCTCGCCATATTTCACAGCAATTGAAACCCATTGGTTTATACTTTATTTTTAAAGAAAGGATTGATTATCTATGTCTGCAAAAAACAAACCTGGCAGCTCAATGCTGTGGGATGAGATTCTCAAAGCCATTGTAGATGCCATGCCGGAACAGCTTTTTCCCCTCTTTAAGGAACTCTACGGTAAAGAGTATCCAAGAGGGACACCAATCACCCTGCTGGCCACGGAATCTTCCACTTACCGGGAGAACCCGGATGCGCCGCCGGGTTCCCGACTGTCCGATATCGCGCTATTGGTAAATGGCACGGACTATTATCATCTGGAATGTCAGATGCATAACGACCAGGATATGGTCATCCGCATGATCGCTTATGATCTGCATTTTGCCATGCAGCACACCACCTCCGGGGAACAGAACCCGGACGGCCTGGTCATGCGCTTCCCCCGCTCTGCCGTCATTTATCCGGAGAAGAACAACCGGATTCCGGATGTTCTGCGCTGCCGCATCATTTTACAGCCTTTGTTGACAAGGTTATGATAATACTAAAAGATGAAGTGGAACAGGGATATTTGACAGAGCAGGAATATGACGATTATGTGAACCTGTTCCGCCGTGCCGCTGAAAAAATATTTGAGAAGCATGCCGATTTTTACGAGGAGGTGGATCGTATGACGAAGCCATTGATTGAACTACCAAGCGTACTTCAAAAGCGATTGATTGCGGATAATGAGATGTTGCTTGCTAATAACAAAACATTAATTGCCGATAATAAGACACTGACTGCCGACCGAAACCCCCTGGCCGTCGAACTCGCTGACAAAAATGCAGAGCTTGCCCGCATGAGAGCCTTATTAGAGCAATATCACATTCCAGTAAATGCTTAATTCTGCTTATACATAAGGAATGTCCAAATCATCCGGCAATGCCTGAACGGAAAAACATTTTATAAGTTTATTCTGCGTTACTGTGAGCGTCCGATCCGGGAATGAACAGTGATCGGAGGTTATGTGCCGTACCTTGACCAGGTGCGGCATATAACCTCCGAATTGCATTGGCGCACTATACTGCCGCCCCGTTTTTTTCTTATAATATAGTCTCCATTCCCACCTTCTGGGGCTTCAGGCCGCATTTCTCATAGAACCTCATTGCCGTCTCATTGCAGGACCATACATTCAGGGTTACATTATAACAGCCCTGCGCCCTGGCAAATTCCAGTACGTTTTCGTAGAGTTTTTTTCCGATGTGCTGTCCCCGGATCGTTTCGTCCACGCACAGGTCGTCGATGTAAAGCGTCCTGATATCCGTCAGAATGTTGTCGTTCACATGCTGCTGAAAGATGCAGAATGCATAGCCCAATACCTTTTCCGTCTCATCCACGGCGACAAATATGGGGCGGTCCTCATCGTGTATAATCTCACGGAGCTGGCTGTCCGTGTATTTTCTGTTATTATCTCCCTTGAACAGGTCGGGGCGTCCTTTGTGGTGCACCATGCATACCTGCCGCAAAAGCTCGTTGATCCTGTCCATGTCCTTTTCCTGTGCGCGTCTGATCTCCATCTTTTCCTCCGTTTCCGCCCGCTTTGGGCGCGTATGCTTTTACTTTTTTATTATATATAATGTTTTTTTGCATTTCAAGTATTACTGAAAACACTTGTAATTCTCTTCCGCCCGTGTTATCATCCGTACAGGCCAAAAGGAATCTGATCGTTACAGGAGGTCATATATCATGTCAATTGAAAGAGTCAGAGAATATTTCAAAACAAAGGGAATTGAGGAACGCATCCAGGAATTTGACGGTTCCAGCGCCACAGTCGCACTGGCCGCCCAGGCGCTCCGCTGCGAGGAAAACCGCATCGCGAAAACCCTGTCTTTCCATATAAAGGAAAAGGTGGCGCTCATCGTCATGGCGGGAGACGCAAAGATCGACAATCCGAAGTATAAGGCACAGTTCGGAACAAAAGCAAAGATGCTGTCTTTTGAAGAGGCGGAGCCGCTGATCGGTCATGCGGTGGGCGGGGTCTGTCCTTTTGCCGTGAATCCGGGAGTGGAGGTCTATCTGGACGTGTCTCTCAAACGGTTTTCCACGGTCTTTCCCGCATGCGGCAGCTCCAACAGCGCGATTGAGCTGAACATGGAGGAGTTGGAGGAATATGCGAATCCCATAAGCTGGATTGACGTATCCAAGCTGCCGGAAGGATCACAGCAATAAGTCATCCCCTATGAGCGTAGATAAAAAAAGTGAGGTTGCAGAAGATGAAATATGATTTTACAACAATTATGGATCGAAGCGGAAAAGATGCCATCGCGGTAGATCTGATTCCGTATAAAGAGATACAGGTGAGGGAGGGCTTAAGCCGGATTCCGATGTGGGTTGCGGACATGAATTTTCAGACCGTCCCCACCATACCGGAGGCCATCATAGAACGTACCAAACATACGGCGTACGGATATTTTTCACCCAGGGACGAATATTATGATTCCATCATCCGATGGCAAGAAAAGCGCCACGGCGTACAGGGGCTGACGAAGGAGTGCATCGGCTATGAAAACGGCGTACTCGGCGGGGTGCTCAGCGCCCTGAATGTATTTTGCTCCAAAGGCGACAAGGTTCTGCTGCACTCCCCCACTTACATCGGGTTCACCGAAGCCCTGGAAAATAACGGGTATCACATCGTGCTGAGCCCTCTTATAAAGGACGACGCGGGCTGCTGGAGAATGGATTTTGAGGATATGGAACGAAAGCTTTCGGAAGAAAATATCCATGCGGCCATCTTCTGCTCCCCCCACAATCCATGCGGCCGTGTCTGGGAGCGCGGAGAACTGGAACAGGTCATGGAACTCTTCCGAAAATACGATGTGATGGTCGCCGCGGATGAGATCTGGTCGGATATCATCCTGACCGGCAGCCGTCATATTCCGACCCAGACGGTCTCCGAGGATGCCCGGATGCGCACAGCCGCCTTTTACGCCCCGTCAAAGACGTTCAACCTGGCCGGGCTGATCGGCAGCTACCATATCATCTATAACCCTTATATCCGGGACAGGATACGGAAGGAATCCTCACTGTCACACTACAATTCCATGAACGTCCTCTCCATGCATGCGCTGATCGGCGCATACCGGCCGGAAGGATATGAGTGGGTTGATGAGCTTTGCCAGGTACTGACGGAAAATGTAGAGTATGCATATCATTTTATCCTGGAGCATTTTGACGGCGTGTCCGTGACAAAGCCCCAGGGGACATACATGCTGTTCCTGGACTGCGAAGCATGGTGCAAATCCCATGGAAAAACCATCGACGAGCTGCAGCGCATGGGCGTGGAGGCCGGAGTCATCTGGCAGGACGGAAGGCCATTTCATGGAGAATACGGCATCCGCCTGAATGTGGCGCTGCCCAGAACACTTTTGGAGGAGGCCATGAGCAGGCTGGAGACGATGGTATTCTAAGAGAACCGCAAAGCGCGCTGTAAGAACCGCGTACATGCGGGCCAGACATCATCCGGCGGATACACCGTATCCTGCCTGCAGACCAATCATACACAGGAGTAACATCATGGAACAAACATACAATATCAACACTCTGGGAACACGTTTCAGCAGGCAGGCCCTGGGGGATGGAATGCGTGACGGCGTCCCCATCGGGCTGGGCTATTTCGCGGTTTCCTTTTCCCTCGGGATCGCCGCAAAAAATGCCGGGCTCACCCCATTCCAGGGCTTCCTGGCAAGCCTGCTCTGCAATGCTTCAGCTGGGGAATATGCGGGCTTTACCCTGATCGCGGCGGGCGCCACTTATCTGGAGCTGGCCGTCGTCACCCTGATCGCCAATGCCAGGTATCTGCTGATGAGCTGCGCCATGAGCCAGCGGCTGGATCCTGCCATGCCCGGATTCCACCGGCCGCTCATGGCTTTTCATATTACCGATGAACTGTTCGGCATTGCCATTGCGCGCCCGGGCTGCCTGAATCCCTTTTACAGCTACGGCGCGGTACTGGTGGCCGCACCCTGCTGGGCGGTGGGGACTGCCCTGGGCGCCATTGCCGGCGGGCTGCTTCCTCTGCGTCTCGTCAGCGCTTTCAGCGTGGCGCTTTATGGAATGTTTCTGGCAGTCATCATTCCTGCCGCCAGACAGAGCAAAGTGATCGCGGGGCTCATTGTCTTATGTTTCGGGGCCAGCTATGGGGCGGCCCATCTTCCGGCGGTCTCCCGGGTGTCCGGCGGGACGCGGACGATTATTCTGACTGTAGTCCTCTCAGCTGCCGCCGCGCTTCTGTTTCCGCAAAATACAGAGGAGGATGAGACCAATGCATAATATGTATCTCTATCTTTTGATCATGGCAGGCGTCTCTTATCTGGTCAGGGTTCTTCCCATGACCCTGATCCGCAGGCCGATCAAAAACCGGTTCATCCGGTCGTTTTTATACTATGTTCCCTATGTGACCCTTGCCGTCATGACCTTTCCGGCCATCGTGGAAGCCACCCAGAGCCCCCTGTCCGGATTGACCGCCCTTGCCGTCGGCATGGCCGCCGCATGGCTGGGAGCCGACCTGTTCAAGACCGCCGTGCTGTGCTGCGCCTCGGTTCTGGCAGTGGAGTTCTTTTTATTCTGAAACCTTTTTACCGTAAAAAACAGGAGAAGCCTTGGCTGCACTGATCCGCAGCCAAGGCTTCTCCTGTTTTTATTTTCCCTGCCCCAGGTAATGTCCCAGGACAGAAATGAACACATCCACATCAATGGGTTTTGCGATATGCGCGGTCATCCCGTTCTTCAGAGCCGCTTCCTTATCCTCATCCATGGCGTTGGCGGTCATGGCAATGATGGGCAGGTTCCGGACATCCGCCCTGGACATCGCCCGGATCGTCCGGGTCGCCTCGTAGCCGTCCATAATCGGCATCTGTACGTCCATCAGGATCGCGTCATAGTAGCCCTCCTCGGCTGCCTTCATCATCTCTACCGCATCAGAGCCGTCCGGGGCCGTCTCCACGACAAACCCTGTCTCCTCCAGAATCTCTTCCGCAATCTCGCGGTTCAGTTCGTTATCCTCCACAAGCAGGATTCGCTTTCCGCTGAAATCAGCCTGGAGCCATGCCGTTTCTTTCTCTTCCTTCTCAATCAGGCAGTTTGCCACAAGGAGTACGGACTTCAGATCCGACATAAAGAGCGGTTTTGCGCAGAACGCGGTAATCCCGGCTGCCTTGGCCTCCTCCTCAATATCCGTCCAGTCATAGGCGGTCAGAATGATGATAGGAGCCTCATTTCCGACTGCGCTGCGAATCCTTCTCGCTGTTTCGATACCGCTGGTCTCCGGCATCTGCCAGTCTACGATATAAGTATGGTAGGAATCCCCTTCGTCAAACGCGCTCTTCGCCCGGTAGGCCGCTTCTCTTCCCGACGTCGTCCATTCCGCGCGCATACCGATCTGCTTGAGCATCTTGCTCACGCTGGTACATGTGTCGAAGTCGTCGTCTACAACCAATGCACGCAGGCCGGACAGCTCTTTGATCATTTCCGCTTCTTTTTCCGTGTTCTGCAGCTTCAGGCTGAGTTCAACCGTAAATGTGCTTCCCTTGCCTTTTTCGCTTTCCACACTGATCTTGCCGCCCATCATATCTACGATATTTTTCGTGATGGCCATGCCCAGCCCGGTTCCCTGGATACCGGTCTTGGTGGTACTTGACTCCCGCTCAAAGGGTTCGAAAATATGCTCCACAAATTCCGGCGACATCCCGATGCCGTTGTCCTTGATGATAAAGATGTAATCTCCGTATCCCCGGCGGTAGGTGCTTTTCTGAATGATCCGAAAGCTCACCGTTCCCCCGGCCGGAGTATATTTTACCGCGTTGCTGATCAGGTTTACAAACATCTGGTTCAGCTTGAGCGAATCTGCGAATACATCCTCATTCGCGATATCGTAGGTGTCGATAAACAGTTCCAACTGCTTGGCCTTGACCTGAGGCTGGATGATATTGACCAGGTTGTGCATCATCTCGGAAATGTTGCACTCCTGCTCCTTGATCTGCACTTTGCCGCTCTCGATCCGGCTCATGTCCAGGATATCGTTGATCAGGCTGAGCAGGTGGTTGCTGGATGAAAGAACCTTCTGCAGGCAATCCCTGACCTGCTCCCGATTGTCAATATGGCTCACGGCGATGGTCGTAAATCCGATGATCGCATTCATCGGGGTACGGATATCATGGGACATATTGGAGAGGAAGGTGGTCTTTGCATTATTGGCGTGCTGTGCTTCGAGCAGCGCATCCTGAAGGGCCTGGGTCTGTTCCATCTGCCTCTTCACCTGGCCGGTGATCTCCTTGGTAACAACCATGACCATGATGTCTCCCGTGTCGTCGTCCCATGTCATGATAAAGGACTGGCGCACACAGATCTTCTCGCCGTCGAGATCCTCGCTCCAATACTCCACATTGATCTCCGTATCACCCTCTGCAAAACATTTTTTCAGATAATCCGCATTGATCGTTGCGCAGTAATCTTCCATGGATTCATCGGCCACATACCGCTTCCATCGCTCAAACCACTCCGAAGCCCTGCAGGGCAGCGAAAGCCCGACCCTCTCCACCATGGATTCCAGCCTGTCGCCGTGCATGCAGACAATATCCCGTTCGATCTGGTCCTGTGTCAGATTAAAGTCAAACGTATAGAGGGCTTTTGACGTAATCGCGATCCGATACTGCCTTTCTTTCCGGTTTGCAAGGGAGATCTCCGCCTGGATACGCAGCTCCCTCTCCTTGACCTCGGTGATGTTCTGCCGGATAAACAGGGCCTTGCTCACCCTGCCGTCCTTCCGTTCCAGGCAGATCACATTCATATGTTCCCATTCGGGCTCGCCGTTTCTCTGCACATGGTATTCCAGACGCACATCCGTCTCGTCTGTTCCCAGCATCTCCGCAAGGCTGTTGACATTGAACAGCTCTGAAAACTTTTCCCGGTCATCTTCCGCGATCAGGAAGGTGCACAGATATTCGCACAGGTCTTCCATCATGCCGTTGCATTCGATTTCGTCCCGCTCCGGGCGTGTTCCGGAAAGATAGTGGTAGGTTCCCTTCTCAAAGTCGATCATAACAAAGCGGGCGAACAATGTATTCACGCCGCCGATGACATAACCCATCTCCCGGTTCTCTTTTTCCAGCCGTTTTTTCTCTTTTCTAGTCCTGGTCAGGAGAATGATGATGTATATAATGAACAGCGTAATCAGCATGCTCTCCAGTATGCTTCCTGTCCGGTTTGCATTATTGATCATGGTCTGGGTGACACTCTTTGGAAACATCTGTACAAGGACGTATTCATTGCCCGGCAGGTTGATCACACAGATATTGTCCGTTTTACTGCCGTTCGGACAGATGAACGCGCCTTCCCCGCCGAACTCAAAGATCTTTTTTATCTCTTCCAAGGATTCCTGGCTGACGATATGGGAGTCGCTCAGCATGGTGAATATGTTCTCGGCGTTCTCTTCTCCGTCCGAGCTGGAAATCTTCATTCCGTCCCCCATGCAGAGATATACATCCGCCTTTTCCCCGAAATAGCTGGCGGAAAGCAGGTCGCACAGGTAGGAATTTGCAGAATAGATTCCCTCCAGCACGCCGATGATCTGTCCCTGGTAATGGAGGGGTGCGAAAAAGGTCACCACCGTCTCGTCAAACAGGCTGGACTCCTTCTCAACGGACATACCTGTCTCGCCGTTCATCCCTCTGACATAGTATTCCTTTTCCGAAGTATCCGAGACCACCCCGTCGGAGGTCAGGCTGATTCCATTGGCATCCGTATAAATGAAGGAATCAAACAGAGAATTTCCCGTCATTCCTTTGAGTCCTTCCGCGCTGACCTTCGGCTCGGACAGCCCTTCCCCAAGGAAATATGCGTAAGTGCTGATACGGTTGATGGCATTTTCAAACTCCTTCGAGATCGACTGCGCTGTCTGCTGGGCGGAATCCTCGGCATAATTCAGGTTCTGTTTTTCAATACGCTTGCTGTTCTGCACGGTATACCACCAGAACAGTATGATAATTGCAGCCATTAAAAATAAAATATAGATTAAGCCATACCATGATCTCTTTTTTTCATTCATTGGGAATTCCTCCGTATAAAAGCCAACAATACTTTGTATATTCTAACATAAGTCCATAATTCTTTCAATAATGCCGAAAAAAAACCTTCCGCAAAATTGCGGAAGGTTTTTACCTGCTTCTGTTATAGTTTCATGTTTAAAATTCAAACACTGCTACTCCGTACGGCGGCAGCGGATATGCAAAGGAATATTTCTGCCCGTCGCATTCCTTCTTGACTGCTTTGTACATCAGCGGCCGTTCCCCTCCTGTTCCTCCGTACCTTTCGTCATCGCTGTTCAGGATCAGCTTATACTGCTTGCCCCTGGGTACGCCGACCCGGTAGTCCTCCCGCTCCATCGGAGTGAAATTGCATACAAACAGGAGGTTTCTTTTCCTGTCCTTGGAATATCTCACGAAGCTGAAAATGCTTCGGAAAATGTCGTCCTTATTGATCCATTCAAAGCCTTTTTCGTCCGTATCCATCTCGTAAAGCGCCTTGTTCTTCCGGTACAGATGCAGAAGCTCCTGCACCCAGTTCTGGATCTGCTGATGGGGCTGTTCCGCCAGCAGAAACCAGTCAAGCTCCCGCTCCTCACTCCATTCCCTGAGCTGTGCAAAATCCTGTCCCATGAAGAGCAGCTTCTTGCCCGGGTGTCCTATCATAAACGCATAGGCAGCCTTGAGGTTCGCAAACTTGTCAAATCCCAGGCCCGGCATCTTGTTGAGCATGGAGCACTTGAGATGCACCACCTCATCGTGGGAGAGCACAAGGATGTAATTCTCGCTGTATGCGTATTCCATGGAGAATGTCATCATGTAGTGGGCATTCTTCCGAAACAGCGGATCCAGCTTCATATATTCTGTAAAGTCGTGCATCCAGCCCATGTTCCACTTGATGCTGAAACCGAGTCCGTCCTCTTCCGGCGCCCCGGTCACCTTCGGCCATGCGGTGGATTCTTCCGCGATCATGACCGCTCCATGGTTTCTTCCCAGCACCACGGAATTGAGATGCTTGAAAAACTCGATGGCTTCCAGGTTCTCATTGCCGCCGTATTTATTGGCAACCCATTGTCCGTCCTGCTTGCCGTAGTCCAGATACAGCATGGACGCCACCGCATCCACCCGCAGGCCGTCCACATGGTAGTGTTCGATCCAGAACAGCGCATTGGCGATCAGAAAGTTCTCCACCTCGCTCTTGCCCAGGTCAAAAATCTTCGTTCCCCAGTCCGGATGCTCTCCCCGTCTCGGGTCCGCATATTCGAAAGTGGGTGTCCCGTCAAAATCCGCCAGGCCGTGGGCATCTCTCGGGAAATGCGCCGGCACCCAGTCCAGAATGACGCCGATCTTGTTCTTATGCAGATAATTCACCAGGTACGCAAAGTCCTCCGGAGTGCCGTAACGCGACGTAGGCGCGTAGTATCCGGTCACCTGGTATCCCCAGGAGCCGTCAAAGGGATGCTCCGCAATGCCCATCAGCTCCACATGGGTATACCCCATCTTCTTGACATACTCCGTGACGGATACCGCAAAGTCACGGTACGTATAAAAGCCCTCATCCTCCCGGCAGGGATGGCGCATCCAGGAACCCATATGCACCTCGTAAACAGACATCGGGTTCTTCGTGTTGTCCCACTTCTCACGCGCTTCCATCCATGCGTCATCCGACCAGGTAAAGTGTGAGATATCGGCCACCCGTGAGGCATTGCCCGGGCGCAACTCCGAATAGTTGGCAAAGGGATCTGCTTTGTACAGCTTCTCGCCTTTCATCGTCTCGATGCAGAACTTGTACATGTCCCCTTCTTTTGCGCCGGGAACAAAACGTGTATAGATCCCCGCCGGCTCCAGCCGCTCCATCTCGTCTGCGTCCGCCTCCCAGCCATTGAACTCTCCGACTACGGATACCTTCTCCGCATGGGGCGCCCATACCGCAAAGTATACGCCTTCCACGCCGTCTACTGTCACCTTGTGAGCACCCATCTTCTTATAGATCTCATAATGGGTGCCGTGTCCGAACAGATATTGGTCGAGTTCTCCGATCTCGTAAGGCTGCGCCGCTTTCTTCGGCTTGACGGTCTTTGCCTCTTTGCTGGCTGCTGTTGTTTTACTGGTATCATTTTTCTTCATAAGCCCACCTCGTTACCGCTTGTTTTATTTCCGTATATTAAATTCTATTATACTTTATATCTTACAAAATGAAAAGAGAAATATACCAGAAAATGTAAAACAAATCCTCCGGCAAAATTCGACCGCCGTTCCAAAAAAACGCCGTCTTTCACACGATTCCAAACGCTTTAAAAACTGCCCACACATAGGGCGCGCCAAATACTCCAAGGCTTTTCGGCCCGGTAATCTCTCCCGGCCTGGCCTGGATTTTGTCCCAGGCTTTTTCGACCGTTGCCCGTGTGATCGATTTGGAGCGTCTGTCTATGAACAGTTCTCCGCCGATCACCTGATATCGAAATTCCAGCCCTTTTACCGTATGAAACGTCTTTCCCTGATGTAGGATCAATTTTTCCCAAAGTTCTTCCTTCAGCATGCGCCACCCTGCCTCTCCGGTCCGCCTGTAAGAAGGCGGATCATTTATCCTGTTTTCCCCGCCAGATCCACAGAGCGATCACAATCCCCGTTATGTACAGAATATTCACCAGTACCGTCGGATTATCCTTCAGCAATGCCACGACCGCCACAATGGCGGACATGGAAAGCGCGATCTGGAGTGTCGTAAAAATCCTCTTTTCCTTTATCTCCTTTGCGTTTCGGAGCATCTCGCTGTTCTTCTGCTCCATTCTGAGATATTCCATCAGATCTTCCTGGGGTATCCTGGACAGAATCCAGTCCTCCCTTGTAAAATCCTCAAGATCCTTCCGCAGATGAAAGAAGTCGCTGCCCCGCTTCTTCTTCCAGCCCCGTGCGGACTCTCCCGCATGTCCGCCGGACTCCGGTTCTTCCTCCCGTTCCCTTTGGGGCGGTTCGTAAAATACCGGCCCCGGCGCCGTCTCCTTTGCGGGCTTTGGCGCCTCCTCCGAAACGGGCCCGGCCTGTACTGCCTCCGGTACCTGTTCCTGTGTATTCCCCTCTTCTTGTTCCCGCTGCTGTGCAACATTCTCCGCCGCCGGCTTGACGGACTCCATGGAAATCACCGTCCCCATCGGTTCCGATGGGGTTTCCGTTCCTTCCTGCATGCGAATTACTTCCTCTGCCACAATTTGTCCCTCCTATTAATTATACGCGTTTTTCACTTCTCCTCGTTTATCATACCAATTTTCGACAAAAAGTGCAAGGATTCCGGCAGGGTTCATTTCTTAAGGTTTTCTAATCGTGTTACTGGAGCACCCGTAGGGTGTGAACAGTAACTTCTAATCGTTAAAATGAAACCAGTCTTGTAAGCAGAGGGTTGCTGTCGTATAACAGTTTCAGCAGCACGCTGTCCTCGATCATATCAAAGCAGACCTTTCCGATGGGGATGGAGTAGCAGACCGCGATCACCAGGAACAGCACCCACACAAACAGCAGCGCGCACAACGCTCCCACCGCAGCGCCCCCCAGATAGTTGAACACGCCCAGGATCGGAAGGTCTCCCAGAATATCCACAGCCGCCATCAGTGCCTTCACAATGACAAAGGCCAGAATAAAGGTCACCAGGAACGAGACCACGTTGAGCATCATCCGGGATATATAGGTGGCGATATACTGGGGAAAGGACGTCACATCCAGTTCTTCATAGATCGCCGTGTTATTGTTTTCCAGTAAAAGATCCTTTAAGAAATCGGGCATTGGGGATTCTTCAATTTCTTTGATCTGCTGGTCCTTCGGGATATTTCCGTAGATGTTGGCAAAATCGTCGATCGTAATGCCAAGGCGCTTCCAGTCCAGGCTGGAAAGCTTCTCGATGTCTTCCAGAGGCATCCCCGCAAGCGGAGTTCCGCTCAGATCCTTGTCTGAAAGCGTCTCCGCCGAGATCTCGGGGAGAAACGCCTGCACAATCTTTTCCTGGATCAGCTCATCCAAAGGGGTGTACTGGGCCAGCGCGTTCCCCACGTGAGGGGCGAGAAATGCAAATAACGCAGCGGTGAGCACTGTGGATAAAAGGGAGATCCCGATTTTCAAAAAACCGCGGACCGCCCCTGCCACAATGCCCACAAAAAATATAACTCCTACAATGATCAATAACCAGTTCTCCATCGCTTTTCTCCTATCCGGTCAAATAAATGACCCGTAATTCATCCGTACTCATCATCATGTATTGGTTGATGCCTTCCATCGGAACCATCATCAGGATATCGTCCTTAAGATCCCCGTCAAAACGCGGCATCCCCATATTTGTATAAATACTGCATCTGGAACCTTCATATAATATAATTTCATTTCCTTCCATATATACATTGCTGAACTCCCCGGAAATCGCGCGGTTCATGACCTGCTTGCCCGACTTGTTGTACAGCCGCAGCTCGTAGCCGGATTTTTCCTCGTTCAGCAGGATGAAGCCTATATACCGGCTGGTATGAAATGTGCTTCTGATCTCGCCAGACAGATTGATCTCCGTTTTTTTCTCCGGTATCCGGCTTCCCTTCGATATAGCAAAGGAATGGTCGCCCACCGCAACGGACGTGACCGCGTCCATAAAAAAAATCTCCGGCATGACAGAGTCCTCGTACTCTTCTATGCCAACCTGATGGTTCTCCTTGTCCGCCCCTTCCTCCACGAAATTGTAGCTGGCGACCCTGGACTTCAGCGCGCCGTTTTTCATATCGAGATAGGAAACGATCAGGACTTTTCCGTCCGGAGACATCTCCAGGGCCACCGGATAGCCCATGCTTCCCGTCACCACCTGATTCTCCACCAGGATATTGCCGGTGGAATCATAGGTCACCACCATGGGCGCGTTTTCATTTTTCAGGATCGCACTTACAATCCCCTGATTCGAAAGGGAAAATTTTTCAATCGGAAGATTGGTCTCAAATTCTCCTTTCAGTCCTTTCTCCGTAAAGATCTGTATTGAATTGCCTCCGGAATCGGCAATCGCAAATGTCTGGTTATTTATGTCCACCACCGGATTCTGAAACTGTCCGGGCTGAATCCAGAGCACTTCGTTTCTCCGGCTCAGGAAGGTGACGCCGTTTCTGCCGTAACGAATGATCCCGTTCCTGAACGCGGCGTAGCGGTTGCTGTCCGAAGTCTCTCTTTTATAGGCCGCGGTCTGGGCTGCCTTGTGATACAGATGGTTCGTAATCAACAGGTAGGTCCCCAGCAGTACCATACCCGTGAGAAATACGGGGACGGCCAGCTTTTTCAGCCTGATCCGCGGATGCCTTCGTTTTTTTTTCCTGGGCTTCTCCGGGCCCGGCGGCTCCATCAGCTTTAAATTTGGATTTTTCTTTTGCGTCATATCAGTTCTGATACCTCTTATTGCATAATCTGTTCCCAGGCTGCGTTTTTTTCAATCACCGGGTTATAGTATACCATCTTTTTATGGTAATAGCAATTTCTGACCAATATAAATTAAATTTCCGTCTGTCAGCCCGTTCATCCTGGAGATGGCGTCCACATGGGAAATGTCTCCGTACAGCTTCTGGCTGATGATCGCCAGGGTATCCCCCTGTTCCACGACATAGATTCCGTCGCTTCCGTTATTTCCCGCGGGGGCAGAGGTACCGGAGCCGTCAGACCCTTCCGGATTTCCCTCGCCAAGCGCTCCTCCGCTGGTCTCCACGGCCGGCTCCTGGGGTGTCTGGGCGCCGTTTCCGGCATCCGCCGCGTTTCCTCCTGCCTGTCCGTTTTCACCGGCAGCCTGGCTGCCTGCCTGATCCGATCCGCCCTGGGATTGCCCGCCTGACTGGGCTTGTCCTTCCTGGGTCTGCCCGTCTGCCTGAGCCTGTCCTCCCTGTGATTGCCCCTCCGGCTGGGCTTGTCCGTCCTGGGCCGTCCCGCCTGGCTGGTTTTGCCCCGGAGCCTGTCCGTCCGGCTGGGTCTGGTCGTTTCCGTCTGTTCCGGCGTCCCCTTGAGCCCCGGCCTCACCGGATGCAGCAGGTGTTCCGGAGGAGGAGACCTTTCCGTCCGTCTGCTGCACCTGCCCGTCGTCTGACGCCACGGTGCCGGACAGATTTTCCAGGGTGTTCTGGACGGAGCGCATCTTGTCAAAGTTGTTCATGGTGGCAACACCCATGATCACCACCAGCAGCACAAGGCTGGTGCTCAAAGCGTACATCATCCGGTTGGAGCGCTGCTTCATCATCTGCTCCTCCCTGGAACGGACAATACTCCGGAAGTCCTTTGCCGCCTGGTCCTCCACGGTCTCTGTGGGGCTCGCCCCGTTTTTCTTTCTGGCAGAGATCATATAATTCTGCATACACGGATTTTTTTCATAGTATGTATAGTGCCCTCCGATCTCCATCAGGTCGTCAAGCTTGTGCACAAAATACGCTTCTTCCTTTTCTCCCGGATCTTTTATGATAAACACCGTATTCTTTTTGGGAAAGGACTTTTTGTGCAGCGCAGTCACGTTTTCCTCCGCCGACAGCGGCACCCCGGCGTGGGCCACAAACCACCCCAGCATTTCCCCATCCTCAAAATACTGCTTGCAGTCCTCGTACGCGTGCTTCCAGGTATCCTCGTCCAGGACATACTCCGTGCCCGACAGCTTCAATTCATGCATCTGGATGGCTCCGTAGATGTATACATACTCCTCATCCTCCGTACTCTGTATATCGCCTACCAGAAACGCCCCCACGGGGGACTCCCCTGCCTTATCGCATAACTGTGAAAAAAATGTATCTACATAATCCTCCACATAGATCTTCGGAGTATCGCTTACGTTGCCGATCTGGCGCACGTTTTTGGGTATCTGTCTTTCCATTACACTCACCTCTGCTATTTTTTCCTAAAGCATAGCATAAGAAAAAAGCTGAATTTATCATTCTATGTCAGGTAAATTCGACAAAGCAGCAGAGCAGAGTGCTGCGGTTCACAATCATTGCACTCACATGCGCAAAAACAGCCGGCAGAGTGCATTTTGCCGGGCAAAGGGTAAGAAAAAAGCTGCCCCATTGTCTGCGGACAGCTTTTCTCTCCTGTTTTTTATCTCTATATGAATATCCGGCGTTTACTGTTCCAGTTCCCCAAGCGTAACCCGGACGGTTTTTTCTGTATATTCTCCATTGTTCTCCGGAACCTGGATTGTCACGTTGACCGTCTCACCCACCGCATAGTAGGTCAGTTCCTTCTGAAGCGCGTCCTTGCCGTCCACGCCGCTTCCGTTCACTGCAGTAATGATATTGCCCTTTGTAATGCCTGCACGGTCCGCAGGCCCGCCTTCTACCGTCTCATATACATAGACGCCGCTCGGCATATGGTACTTCTGCGCGTTTTCCACGTCAAAGCATGTGATTCCCAGATAGCCCTGACTGCCTTCCGCCACCTTATACTTTGTCTTCTGGTTCATCAGGCCGTCAATAATATCCGATACATCGCTGATGGGGATCGCGTATCCCACGCCTTCCACCTTGCTTCCCGCAATCTTGGCGGAATTGATGCCGATCACTTCCCCGTTTATATTGAGCAGCGCGCCGCCGCTGTTGCCTTCATTGATGGCTGCGTCGGTCTGGATCATGCTGATGCCCTGTGCTTCGCCCTCCCCAGAGGACTGTTCTGTAGGAATGACCCGGTCAACCGCGCTGATCACGCCGGTGGTCACGGACTGTCCGTAGCCCAGTGCATTGCCGATGGCAATGGCCGGTTCCCCTACCTTAAGCTGTGTGGAATCCCCTAATGTAGCAACCGCGATATTCTTCATCGTCTCTTCAGAAACCTGATTCTTCTGCACTGCGATCACCGCCACGTCATGCCCCGGATTGCTGCCTTTGACATGGGCCTCAATACTGGATTCGTCGGAAAATGTAACGGTCAGCGTCTCGCTGCTCTGGATCACGTGATGGTTCGTCACGATCAGAAGCTCGTCGTCTGTCTGTCCGATGATGATCCCTGTCCCTGCACTTTGTGTCTCATACTTCTGCGTTCCGCCGAAAAAGTCCTGTATCTGCTGAATGCTCAGGTTCGTAATGGATACCACCGACGGCATCACATTCTCCACTATGGCGGACACGTCAGAGGTCACCGCCGAGGTGGATTTTGAGACGCTGCTGGCCATCGGAGTGGCTGTTCTTGCTTCGCTCTTCGGCGAAGACGTATTCTCCAGTCCCAGGATCTTGTTCCCCAAAATATTGGAGGCCAGGAAGGTGGCGCTGGATACAACGCCGAACAGCAGTGCCAGGCCGATCACCGCGGCGGCCTTGGGCATCTTTTTCTTTTGCTTTTTTTCTCTGCCTGTATGTTCAGGCTGGCTGTAATTCTGATAAGTACTCTGGGAATTTTCCGGATTGTAATAATTATACTGATTATCCATACTATATCCTTCTTTCTCTTGTATATTTATTTTTATTGTTTCATTTTATACCCCTATCATAGCCAGCCTTTGTGATGAAATTGTGTTCATTCCTTTAACAAAATTTGTTTTTCATCCCCGTTTTTAAATCGCCTTACAGAATCTGAGATTTTATTTTTTCATAAATGCTTTCTGCATCCAGACCGTATTTTTTCACAAGCTCTGCTGCCGGCCCGGACTCCCCGTAAGTATCGTTGATACCGATCTTTAAGACCTTCGTCGGAGCCTGAGCGCACAGCACGTCGCATACCGCGCTCCCCAGTCCGCCGATGACGGAATGCTCCTCCACGGTAACGACCTTGCCGGTCTCCTTCGCAGCCGCAGCCACCAGCTCTTCGTCCAGCGGTTTGATGGTGTGGATATTGATGACCTTCGCCTCAATGCCGTCTGCCGCCAGCTTTTCGGCCGCTTCCAGACAGTTTGCCACAGGAAGCCCGGTGGCGATGATGGCCAGATCCTTTCCTTCCCGCAGGACCACACCTTTACCCAGTTCAAATTTGTAATCCGGGCGGTCGTTGATCACCGGAACGGCCAGTCTGCCGAACCGCAGATAGACCGGTCCCTGGTGCTCATATGCCGCCTTCACCGCTGCCTTTGCTTCTACATCATCGGCCGGGTTGATGACCACCATTCCCGGGATTGTGCGCATCAGTGCGATATCTTCGTTGCACTGGTGGCTGGCTCCGTCTTCCCCTACGGAGATTCCCGCATGGGTCGCGCCGATCTTTACGTTCAGCTTCGGGTATCCTACGGAGTTGCGCACCTGCTCAAAGGCGCGCCCTGCCGCAAACATAGCGAAGGAGCTTGCGAAGGGAACCTTTCCGGTGGTGGAAAGCCCTGCCGCCACGCCGATCATATTGCACTCCGCGATACCGCAGTCAATATGGCGTTCCGGAAACGCCTTCTTAAATACGCCTGTCTTGGTTGCTGCCGCCAGGTCCGCGTCCAGCACTACCACGTCCTCATGTTCTTTTCCCAGCTCGGCCAAAGCATTGCCATAGCTTTCTCTCGTTGCGATCTTCTTTACTTCTGACATGATGCTTCACCTGCCTTCCTCAAATCTTCCATTGCCGCTGCGTACTGCTCGTCATTGGGAGCCGCGCCGTGCCACCCTACCTGGTTTTCCATAAAGGAAACGCCCTTGCCCTTGAGGGTCTTTGCGATGATCGCGGTGGGCATGCCCTTGGTCGCGCGTGCCTCTTTGAACGCTGCGTCGATCTGGTCAAAATCATTTCCGTCGATATTGATGACATGGAAATTAAATGCTTCGAATTTTTTGTCAATGGGATAGGGGGAATTGACTTCCGTGATCGGCCCGTCAATCTGCAGGTTGTTGTTGTCCACGATCACCACCAGGTTGTCCAATTTCCTGTGGCCTGCCAGCATAGCAGCCTCCCAGACCTGTCCCTCCTGGATCTCGCCGTCTCCCAGCAGCGCATACACTCTGAACCCGTCCCCGGACATTTTTCCGCCGATGGCCATTCCCACCGCCGCGGAGATCCCCTGTCCCAGAGAGCCAGAGGACATGTCCACGCCCGGAATGTGCTTCATATCCGGATGTCCCTGGAGATAGGAACCGGTATGGCGCAGTGTCGTTAAGTCTTCCACCGGAAAATATCCCCGGTTCGCCAGTGTGGAATACAGCCCCGGCGCCGTATGTCCTTTGGAAAGCACGAAACGGTCGCGGTCCGGTTTTTTCGGGTCTTTGGGGTCAATGTTCATCTCTTCAAAATATAAATAGGTGTAGATATCCGCCGCGGACAGGGAGCCGCCCGGATGTCCGGATTTTGCGCTGTGTACTGCGGTCACGATACCTTTGCGGATCTCGTTGGCAGTTTTCATCAATTCTTGCTTATTCATCAGAAACTCTCCTTATTCTAATCCTGTCTTTTACTCGCCGAATACTGCCTTATAGTCTGCCTGGAATTTTGCGATTCCCGCATCGGTCAGCGGATGGTGCGTCATCTGCTCGATTACGCTGTAAGGAACGGTTGCGATGTCTGCGCCTGCAAGCGCGCAGTCGGTTACATGGATGGTATTGCGCACGCTGGCCGCGATGATCTCGGTCTCGATGCCTGCAACGTCAAACATCTGCGCGATCTCCGCGATCAGATCCGTCCCCCGTACGGAGATGTCGTCGAGCCTTCCCAGGAAGGGGGATACATAGGTTGCGCCTGCCCGTGCCGCAAGCAGCGCCTGGTTTGCTGTGAAGATCAGGGTCACATTGGTCTTGATCCCTTCGGAAGTCAGCACCTTACATGCTTTCAGCCCTTCTGCAGTCATGGGAATCTTGACTACCATGTTGGGATGGATCTTCGCAATCTCTCGTCCTTCTTTGATCATGCCCTCCGCGTCTACTGTGGTTGCCTTTACCTCTCCGCTGATGGGTCCGTCAACGATGGAAGCGATCTCTGCGATGACTTCCTCGAACACGCGTCCTTCCTTTGCGATCAGTGAGGGATTTGTGGTAACGCCGCAGATCACTCCCATGTCGTTTGCCTTTTTGATATCTTCTACCTTGGCTGTGTCAATAAAAAGTTTCATGGTCCGTTCCTCCTAAAAATATTGTTTTTTGGTATGTTTTGTTTCCTGATTTCGATTATATACAACAAAAGAAAAACGGTCAATAGCAACCGTTTTTATAAATTATTTTCACAGTTAATAATTTAAAATTATTAATGTCTATATTTTAATAACCCGAAAAATATTTTTAGATTTTTTCTGATTTTCTTCTGCTTTATGGCTTAATGCACTTATTTATCAATAATAATCCGCGCTGTTTATTATTAATATTTTTCAGGAGTTGATTTATTTTTTCCGGCTCCGCCGATTCGGCGGGTAGGACGTGGTTCCCCGGATCACAAGCCTTGGCTCATACTCCACATGGTAGATGCTGACCGGCTCCATATCCGCGTATTTCCGGTCATGGGTATTGATTTTTTTCATGATGATATCGCAGGCGTCCCGCCCTTTGTATATGACAAAATGCTCAATGGTAGTCAGGGATACTTTTTTCATCTTCGCGAACAGCGTATTGTCGCACCCCATCACGGACATGTCCCCCGGCACCCTGTATTTTTCGTCATGCAGGGCGTCCAGTATCCCGAAGGCAATCATATCGTTGAGTCCCACGATGGCGGTCAGTTCTTCATGCTCCGACAGCAGTTCCCGGGTCAGGTCATATCCGATGCGGTACTCCGAGTCAATGCCCGGGATGTCCTTATCAATGGATTCATTGGCCGCCTTGATCACCACATGGTCCACCAGCCCCGCTTCCTGAAATTCCTTCTGAAATCCTTCCACCCGCTTGGAGCGCTGCTTCTGGCGCACAGTCAGGGGCGGCGCGATATAGGCCACATCCCGGTGCCCCAAGTCCAGCAGATGCCTTGCCATGATCCGGCCCAGCTTGGAATTGTCCAGCTCCACCGCATCCACATCCAGCTTTTCATTCTGGTTGTTGATCACGGCGAAGGGGATTTTCCGGGACAACTCTTCCACCATCGGCATGTAGCACCGGCTCGGATTGCAGGTATAGACAACGCCCTGGGGATTCAGGGAGGGAAGCATCTTGAGATAGCGTTCCTCCAGCTCCAGGTTGCGCTGGGTATTGCAGACAAAGAGCCCGTATCCCTGCTCCGTGGCACGGGACTCGATCCCCTGCAGGAGCATGACATAATAGGGGTTGGTCAGGTTGGGGCAGAGCACCACCAGCAGCTTTTCTTTTCTGCCTTCCTTACGCGCCTTCCGCCTGGGGAGCTCATACCCCAGCTCCGCGGCGGCTTCCTCCACTTTACGGATGACTTCCCTGGAAAAGGATACGTTGTACTTCTTATTCAATACCATGGAAACCGTGGCCTGCGACACTCCGGCGCGCTTCGCCACATCGGAGGAGGTTGCTTTTTTTCTGCTCATAGCTCCGTCCTTCCTTCCAGCGCCCGCAGAAGCGTCACCTCGTCTATATATTCCAGGTCGCCGCCCACCGGCACGCCGCTGGCGATCCGGCTCACCCGGATGCCCACAGGCTTGATCAGCTTGCTGATATACATGGCGGTCGTCTCCCCTTCCAGGCTGGAATTGGTGGCGATGATGACCTCGTCTACGTCCCCCCGCAGCCGCTCCATCAGCTCTTTGAGCCGGATATCTCCGGGGCCGATGCCCAGCATGGGAGAGATGGCTCCGTGCAGGACATGGTATACGCCCTCGTATTTTCCCGTTTTTTCATAAGCCGCCAGATCCCTGGGGGATTCCACGACCATGATGGTCTTCTGGTCCCGGGAAGGGTTTTTGCAGATCGGACAGACCTCCTGATCGGTCAGGGTGCAGCACTGGGCGCAGTAGCACACGTTCTGCCGCGCGTCCACCATGGTCTTTGCCAGATTCTGCACCTGTTCCTCCGGCATATTGATCACATGAAACGCCAGCCGCTGGGCGGACTTCGTCCCGATTCCCGGCAGGCTGGAAAACGCCTGGATCAACTGATTGATTTGATTGCTGTAATATTCCATTTCAGAACATTCCCGGAATGCCGCCGCCCATGCCGCCTGTCAGTTTGGACATGGCCGCGCCGGACTCCTCCTCCACTTTCCGGAGCGCTTCATTGACCGCCGCCACGATCAGATCCTCCAGCATCTCAATATCGTCCGGATCCACAACCTCCTCGTCCAGCTTTACCTTGAGCACTTCCCGCTTGCCGGATATGGTCACTTCTACCGCTCCGCCTCCGGCAGTGGCCGTAAACTCCTTTGTTTCCATTTCTTTTGCCTGTTCTTCCATCTGGCGCTGCATCTTCTGCGCCTGCTTCATCAGGTTTGCCATGTTGCCAGGCATTCCTCCGCCTGGAAATCCGCCTCTTTTTGCCATGATTAATCCTCCACTGTTATTTCCATATTGATCTTCTTTTCGATATCCACAAATGTGTCTTCAAAGTGCCGTCCTTCTTCCATCTCCCGGACCTCCACCTGAACCTTCTTTCCGATCCGCTGCTCGATTCGCTCTTCCAGCTCTTTTTTGTGCTCCTCGGTCCCTACGATGGACGCCCCCAGGCCGTCGGGGAGCACCACCATCAGCCGGTTCTCACCGCCCAGGCTCAAGCGGGCCTTTTTCAGATAGGTGCTGACCGGGGCCGACACCTCCTCCGCGATGGAGCGGAAGTTCTTCACCACTTCCTGAACTTCCTCCGGGATCGCCAGAGGAACCTCCGGCTTCCTTGCTTCCCCGGGGCGTCCCCCGGGATATGCACCCTGGGGATAACCGCCGGAACCTGCCGGATAGCCTCCTTGGGGATCACCTCCTTCAGGGCAGCCGCCGAACCCGCCGGGGTAACCGCCCTCCGGATATCCCTGGAACCCTCCTGGCTGCATCCCGCCCTGTGCCTGCGCCGCGGCCAGCCCTTTTTCCAGCTTTTCCTCCAGGGCGCGAATCCGGTCCAGAAGGCTGTCTGTCCGCACTTCCATAGCCGGCGTGCACAGTTTGATCAGGGTCACTTCCAGGAGCACCCGCTTCTGCGTCGCAAACCGGAGCTGCTCCGACAGTTCTGAAAAAATCCGGATATACCGCAGCAGCGCGTCCGCCTCGATCATCTCCGATTCTTCCTTAAGCTGGGCTAAGTTTTCCGAGGATACGTCCAGAACGTCCTCGGGCATGTCGGATGTCTTGACCAGAAGCAGGTTTCTCAGATACCAGGTAAAATCCACGGAAAGCTGAAGCAGCTCCCGCCCCTGCATCACCAGGTCTTCCACCGTATCCAGCACCTGGGGCACCTTCCTGCCGATGAGGCTGCGCAGAAGCCTGCTGAACACGTCGGTGTCCACCGCCCCCAGCACCTCCAGCACATTGTCATAGGTCAGCTTCTGCCCCAGGTAGAAGGCGATGCACTGATCCAGAAGGCTGAGCGCGTCACGCATGGAACCGTCCGCCGCCTTTGCGATATAACGGATGGCTTTGTCCTCCACTTCCACCTGTTCCGCTTCCATCAGCTCTTTGAGCCGGGCTGAGATCGTCTCGATGGTGATTCTCCGAAAATCATAATGCTGGCACCGGGACATAATCGTCACCGGGATCTTGTGAACCTCCGTCGTCGCCAGGATGAAAATGACGTACTCCGGCGGTTCTTCCAGCGTCTTTAAAAGGGCGTTGAAAGCCCCTGAGGACAGCATATGCACCTCGTCGATGATGTAGACCTTGTAGCGTCCCTCGGTGGGACGGTAGGCCACCTCTTCCTTGATCTCGCGGATATTGTCCACGCCGTTGTTGGAAGCCGCGTCGATCTCGATCACATTCATAGACGTGCCGGCCGCGATGGACCGGCACATCTCGCACTCCCCGCAGGGACTTCCGTCCACCGGATGCTCACAGTTGACCGCCCTGGCAAATATCTTTGCCGCGGTCGTCTTTCCCGTCCCACGGGTTCCGCAGAACAGATATGCATGTCCGATACGGTTTGCTTTGATCTGGTTCTGTAATGTGGTAACAATGTGCTCCTGCCCTTTTACATCCCCAAATTCGGAAGGCCGGAACTTCCTGTATAATGCCGTATATGACATGTACTGTACCTCTTCATTTCTCAGTTTTTATTTCTCTTTTTTTGCTTTTCTGCCTTTTTCTTTTTTATCTTTCTTTGCTTTCTTTTCTTTTTTCGCTTTCTTTGTCCCAGCTTCCGGCTCTGCCGCGGTCTCAGGAACCGCAGCTTCCTCTGAATCCGCGCTGTCCTCCCTGTCTCCGAAGCTGATGCCCACCATCCTTGCTTCCTTGATCAGGCTGCAGTCCGGGTCAACGAATTTGAGCTTTCCGGCCACGTCTTCTAACGGAACCATCACGGTCTCGCCTCTCTTCATCCCTACCATGTAGCCGTACTGGCCGTTCAGGATCATGTCCGCCGCCTTTGCGCCGACTCTGGAGGAGAATACCCGGTCGTAAGGCACCGGGGAGCCGCCCCGCTGTGTATGGCCCGGAACCGTAATGCGGACTTCCTTTCCGGTGGCCTGCTCGATCTGCTCCGCCAGCTCGTAGGCGATGGAAGGATATTTCCGGTTTGCCAGCTTTTCTTTGTACTCCTTCTTGGTCAGCTTCGCGTCCTCCCGGGAGATGGCGCCCTCCGCCACCGCAAGTATGGTAAATGACTTCCCGGCCGCGGACCTTCCCTGGATCACATCCGCGATCACGTCGATGTCGTAGGGGATCTCCGGAATCAGGACGATATCCGCGCCGCCCGCGATCCCTGCGTGCAAGGTAACATGTCCCACCTTATGGCCCATCACCTCAATGATGAATACCCGGCTGTGGGAGGTAGCCGTGGTGTGTATCCTGTCAATGGTATCGGTGGCTACATCCACCGCGCTCTGGAAGCCGAAGGTCATCTCTGTGCCCCACAGGTCATTGTCAATGGTCTTGGGCAGTGTAATGACATTGAGCCCTTCCTCCCGGAGCAAATTCGCCGTCTTGTGGGTGCCGTTTCCGCCCAGAATCACCAGGCAGTCCAGGCTCAGCTTATGGTACGTGTGCTTCATCGCCTCCACCTTGTCCAGCCCGTTCTCATCCGGTACGCGCATCAGCTTAAAGGGCTGTCTGGAGGTGCCCAGGATCGTGCCGCCCCGTGTCAGGATGCCGGAAAAATCCCTGGATGTGAGCATATGGAAATCCGAATAGATCAGCCCCCTGTAGCCATCCTGAAATCCGTAAATCTCCACATCCTCCCTTGCGGAAAAAATGCCTTTTACCACGCCCCGCATCGCCGCGTTTAATGCCTGGCAGTCTCCGCCGCTTGTCAACATACCAATCCGTAACATATCCTTTTTCTCCTTTCCTTATCTGAAACCACTGTGCATTGTAGTCTTACCGCCCAGCCGGTTCCATTCAGGCCGGGCAGACATGCCTGACAGGATTCTCCCGCCGAAGCCTGCGGCCCATGCAGGCTTTCCACGTTTGAATCCTGTCCCCGGCACTGTTCTGTCTCTTATCATATCACAAACACGGAAAAAATCAAATACTATTGCGAACCTCAGTTTGTATGCCTCTGCCTACAGGATGCTCATATTTTCCTTAAAGATCAGCAGCTTATCCCCGGCCTTGATCTTCTCGCTCTCCAATCCGTTCATTTCCTGGATGCATTCCTCGGTGGTCATATATTTTTTGGCAAGATCCCACAGGTCGTCGCCGCTTTTTACGATGTAGCCCACGATCCCCGGCCGTTTTTCCATTTCTTCCATAGAAAGGGGCTCGGGCTCCACGCCGGTGATCACCTGCATGAACACCGGTTTGCGCATAAAGGTGTCGAATGCCAGCACCGCCTTGACTTCCACGGCCTCGCTGCCTGCCAGGTTCACCGAGAGCTGTTCCACATGGTAGGCCAGGTTGTACCGCGCTTCCTTCGTTATGCCCGGGCATTCCAGCAGCCAACTGAAGGGCACCATGCCCTGCCAGCTTCCGAAAGGCATCTCGTCGTCCGCCCGCAGATACAAAAACGACAGATGCAGTATCCCTTCGATCTGGATTCCTTCCTCCGTCTGTTCCATGTGTTCCAACTGAACCGTGCCCTCGCTGTGGCAGATCTGCAGCACGTCGTCTTTCAATTCCGGCAGGGAAAGCCGCTCCGAAACCTTGCACTTGGAATGGTTCTGGATCAAAAGCTCTTCATAGACTGCCTCCCGGGTGTCGAACCGGCAGTTCTGTTCCAGGGAATACAGGTCTTCCAGGAGTTCCAGTTCTTCTTCCTGGTAAATGTTCATCCGCAGGACCAGCGTTCCCTCGATCCCCAGTATCCGCATCTCCCCGTCCTCATCCAGACGGATGTCCATGAGCGTATCGTCCAGGGAATTTTGCACATGGTAATACATTTCCTCGGTCACCCCGGCGCACTCAATCCGCCCTTCATAGGGTACGCTTGCCTCCAGCCAGTCGGTTTTTCCCTCGTCGGAGAGATACATGCAGAACACCAGCAGTTCCCCGTTCAGGCGCAGTTCGTCCTGGCCCATACGGATCTCCAGCTTCCGGCTGCTGATGTTGCTGAGCAGGAGCTGGCCCACGCTCTCCTTTGTGCCCGGCAGGGTGATTTCTTCCTTGATACGGTATGTATCCTTTTTTGTGGTGTGGAGCTCCAGCAGGTTGACCCGGCGTTTCTTCTTGTACACCTGGATCGGCGCCTCCACGTCAATGACTGTCGCCTCGTCCTCCAGCTTTTCCCGGCCGATCTCCATTTCCACCATGGCGCGGATGCTGAGTTTCCGGGAATGCACCAGGGTTGACGTAAATTCTACCCGGATATTCTGGATGAAATATTCCGTCATCTCCCCGCCGTCCATGTAGACCATCTCCTCGAAGGGAAGCTTCCCTTCCAGCGCCGCCGGCTGCGGCTCCGGTGTATCCGTCATATATAAGACCTGGTAATACAGCTTTCCCGAGATCCGCAGATAGTTCTCGGTAAGACGGATCTCCTCCACCTTGACCGATGCGGTCCCCTGGATGATCTGTTTTACGTCGTCTTTTGTATCCGGGACATTGAGGTCCTCGTCCAGATAAAACTGGTCAAAGGTCCGTTTGCCCTCCTGTGTATAGTGTACCTGTTTTTGAATCAATTCCATATCGCTGCCCCTCCGCTTTTTACTGTTTGCTTCGTGGTGAAATCCCCGGAAACCCTCCGGGCCATCGGGTGTTTTTTTCAGATACTCAGCTATCGAAAACCACGTTTTTTTCGATGGCCTCCAGCATCACCACCACATAGGGAAAGGTGGTGATCTCCTTGGTCTCTTCTCCTTTTTCCGGCCCCAGCAGATTGGTATGGAAATACACGGCGTTGGAGGTCTCGTACAGCCCTGTCACTTCCACGCTGTAGCCGGTTTTAAGCTGCGCGCCGTATCCTTCCGCGATGTAGAGCTTCCCCTGGTCCGTATAAGTCAGCCGAAACGGCCTATCCTGGTTCTGTACGATCTGCGCCTTTAGTTCCTCAGGCACCTCTTCCTTATTCAGAACGGTAAATTCCAAATCCCGCAGCTTCTCCGTTTTTTGCGGCCTCGACACGCAGCCTGTGAGCACAGATAACAGTAAGAAGCCTGTCAGGACAGCCTTAAGGATTCCCTTCTTTTGCTTCATAAATACAGCCTCCGCATCTATTCTCTCTATAGCATATTGGAAAATGGACCTGATTATTCTTCTCTTTTGAAAATTCCATTGTCTGCCCTGTCAGTTTTTGCTATAATGGGAAAAGCTTGTAGTAATATTTCAAAGTAAGAGAGGTTATGCCAATGATTCGTTTTATCTGTGTCGCCGTATTCCTTATTTTGTTTCTGATCCTTTCCATTCCCGTCTTCTTCATCGAATGGCTGATCGGCAGATTCAACCGCGAACTGCGGGACTACAGCTCCCTGCGCATTGTCCAGTGGGGCTTTAAGGCCATCTTAAAGATCACCGGTGTACAGGCTACGGTCATCGGAGAGGAGAACATTCCCGACGAACCGGTTATGTTCGTGGCCAACCACCGCAGTTTTTTTGACATCCTGCTGACCTATTCCCGGTGCAGGCGCCTGACCGGCTATGTTGCCAAAAAGGAAATGGAAAAGATCCCGCTGCTCTCTACCTGGATGCGCTTTGTATACTGCCTGTTCCTGGACCGGGAGAACCCCAGGGAAGGCTTAAAGACCATCCTGCAGGCCATCGAGCAGATTCAAAGCGGCATCTCCATCTGCATCTTTCCGGAGGGAACCCGCAACAGCGGGGATGAGCTGAGCATGCTGCCCTTCAAGGACGGGGCATTCAAGATCGCGACCCGCACCAACTGCGCCATCGTTCCCATTTCCATGAACAATACCAGCGCCATCTTTGAAAACCAGTTTCCGAAGATCAAAAAGGCACATGTGGTCATTGAATATGGAAAGCCCATTTATCCCAACGACCTGGAAAAAGATCAGAAGAAACGCATCGGATCGTATGTGCAGGAGATCATCCTTACTACGATCCAAAAAAACGCAGAAATGGTATAATTAAGAAAACCGTTGATTTTATCAATCTATCAATCCCAAAAAGGAGATTATGTATGAGAACACAAAATCTGACCCTGCTCACCGATCTGTATGAACTGACCATGATGCAGGGCTACTATGAGACACAGGAAAATGAAACCGTGGTATTTGACGTTTTTTTCCGGGAAAATCCGGACAAAGGCGGATATTCCGTCATGGCAGGCTTAGAACAGGTCATCGAATACATCAAGAACCTGAATTTTTCATACGATGACGTAGATTATTTTCGGAAGCTGGGAATATTCAGCGAAGATTTCCTCCAGTATCTGAGCGGTTTTCATTTCAGCGGAAGTATCTATGCCATCCCCGAGGGCACCGTGATCTTCCCGAAGGAACCGCTGCTCAAGGTGATCGCTCCGATTATGGAAGCGCAGCTTGTGGAGACGGCGATCCTGAACATCATCAACCACCAGAGCCTGATCGCCACCAAGGCCTCCCGGGTGGTTTACGCGGCCCAGGGGGACGGTATCATGGAGTTCGGGCTGCGCAGGGCCCAGGGGCCGGATGCCGGGCTGTACGGCGCAAGGGCGGCTGTCATCGGCGGCTGCGTGGGCACATCCAACGTGCTGGCCGGGCAGATGTTCGACGTGCCGATCATGGGAACCCACGCCCATAGCTGGATCATGAGTTTTAAAGATGAATACACGGCGTTTAAAGAATACGCGAAATTATACCCCCATGCCTGCACGCTGCTGGTGGACACATACGACACCCTGAAATCCGGCGTGCCCAACGCCATCCGGGTATTCCGGGAGATGCGCGAAGAGGGCATCCATCCCAGATCCTACGGCATCCGTCTGGACAGCGGGGATCTGGCCTATCTGTCGAAAAAGGCACGCAAGATGCTGGACGACGCAGGATTCCCCGACGCAGTCATCGCAGCCTCCAACGATTTGGATGAGATGCTGATCCACGACCTGAAGATGCAGGGCGCAAAGATCACCTCCTGGGGTGTGGGAACCAACCTGATCACCTCCAAAGGCTGTCCTTCCTTCGGCGGTGTATATAAGCTGGCTGCCATCCGAAAACCGGACGGCGAATTTGCCCCCAAGATCAAAATTTCCGAAAACACGGAAAAGATCACCAATCCAGGCAACAAAACCATTTTCCGTGTATATGATAAAGAGACCGGAAAGATTCGGGCGGATCTGATCTGCTTCGCGGACGAAACCTTTGACACAGACCAGGATCTGCTGCTCTTTGACCCCAACGCCACCTGGAAAAAGACCCGTCTGCCGGGCGGAAGCTATCGGATGCAGGAGATCTTAAAGCCTGTCTTCGTCAATGGGGAATGTGTATACGAGTCGCCTTCCGTCATGGAAATCGCCGCGTACTGCCGCCGGGAAAAAGAGACCCTCTGGGACGAGACGAAGCGTCTGTTCTACCCCCACCGGGTCTATGTGGATTTGTCCCAGAAGCTGTACGACACGAAAGAAATGTTACTGAATGAAATGAGCAAATAAATTCTAAGGCGTGCCATGCAGCGATGCGGCACAAAATTGGTTATCAAGTAAAGCGAGGTAGCGTTTATGAAAATTATTGTACTGGCCGGCGGCTTATGCCCCGAGCGTGATGTTTCCCTTGTATCAGGCGCGGGTATCTGCCGCACACTGCTGGAAAAGGGCCATGATGTATTTCTGATGGATGTATTCATGGGCTTTCCCTATGACCCCAATCGTCTGGAGGAGGTATTTGCCCTGCCGGGACACGGACTGGAGATCGTGGACCGCATCCACACCGAGGCTCCTGACCTGGCGGCTGTCAAGGCTTCCCGCCCGGATCAGTCGAACTGTTTTCTGGGCCCCAATGTGATCGAATTGTGCCGCATGGCGGATATGACGTTTCTGGGACTTCACGGCGGAGAAGGTGAAAACGGAAAGCTGCAGGCCACCTTTGACCTGCTGGGCATCCGCTATACCGGGCCGGATTCCCTGGGCTGCGCGATCGCCATGGATAAGGGGATCACGAAGCACATCTTCCAGGAGAACGGCGTGAGCACCCCAAAGGGCGTCTGCATCCATAAGAATAAGCATAAAAAGTCCCTGGATGACCTGGGGCTCTCCCTTCCCGTGGTTGTAAAGCCCTGTTCCGGCGGTTCCAGTATCGGGGTTTACATCACCCATACCCAGGAGGAGTACGACAGCGCATTGGCCGCTTCCTTTAAACAGGAGGATGAGGTGGTCATTGAGGAGTACATCAAAGGGCGGGAATTTGCCTGCGGAATCCTGGACGGAAACGCGCTGCCGCCCATTGAGATCATCCCCAAAACGGGATTTTTCGATTACGCAAACAAGTATCAGGCAGGCGCAACCGAGGAGATCTGCCCTGCCAATATCAGCGAAGAAATCTCCGAGCGCATGAAAGCGCTGGCCGTACGCGCCTTCCACGTCCTGAAGCTGAACGTATACAGCCGGGCGGATTTTCTGCTGGACGAGGAGGGGCGGCTGTACTGCCTGGAGGTCAACACCCTGCCCGGCATGACCGAGGCCAGCCTGCTGCCCAAGGAGGCAAAAGCCGCCGGCATAGAATACGGGGACCTCTGTGAGTGGATCATCAAAAAATCGCTGGAAGAGCGGTACGCAGGAGAAAGGACGGAATCCCTATGAAGCACATGACCTTAGCCGAGATCACCCGCGCATGCCGCGGAGTCTATCATGGAGACAGCGCACTTGCAGCCGTGGAAGTCTCCTCCGTCACCATCGACAGCCGGAAGGTGGTAAAGGGCAGCCTGTTCATCGCCATCAAAGGGGCCCGGGTTGACGGACATGACCTGATCCCTCAGACCATGGAAAGCGGCGCCCTGTGCGCCCTCTCTGAACGGGATTTAGGGGACGCTCCTTTTCCCTATATCCTGGTGGAATCCTGCAGGCAGGCGCTGAAAGACCTGGCAGAGCATTACCGCCGTTCCCTGGATATCCGGGTGGTGGGTATCTCCGGCAGCGTGGGAAAGACCAGCACCAAGGAGATGATCGCCTCCGTACTCTCCCAGAGATACCGGGTTCTGAAAACGGAGGGCAATTTCAACAATGAAGTGGGTCTGCCCCTGACCGTGTTCCGCATCCGGGAAGAGCATGAGGTTGCGGTTCTGGAAATGGGGATCAGTGATTTTGGAGAAATGACAAGGCTTGCCAGGATCGCAAGGCCGGATATCTGCGTCATCACTAATATCGGCTGCGCCCACCTGGAGCAGTTAAAGGACAGGGACGGCATCCTGAAGGCCAAGACTGAGATGTTTGCTTTCATGAATCCCAACGGACAGATCCTGCTCAACGGGGATGATGACAAGCTCCGTACCTATACCCCGGAAAACGGGCTTCAGCCTGTCTATTTCGGCCTGGGCGAACACTGCAGCTTCCGGGCGGAGCAGGTGGTGGATCAGGGGCTGCGCGGAACCGATGCGGAATTTGTCACACCTGATTCCCGATTTTCGGCGCATATCTCCATTCCCGGCAGCCACATGGTTCATAACGCCATGGCGGGAACCGCTGTCGGACGTCTCCTGGGACTGACGGATTCGGAGATCCGGGCAGGGATCGAAGCCCTGGTTCCCCTTGCGGGGCGCAACCACCTTATCGAGACAGACACCTTCGTGATCATTGACGACTGTTACAACGCCAATCCTGCCTCCATGAAAGCCTCCCTGGATGTTCTGGCAAAAGCAGATACCAGAACCGCCGCGATTCTGGGAGATATGGGCGAGCTGGGGGACAACTGGAAGGCGCTTCACCGGGAAGTCGGAAGGTACGCTGCAGAGCTTGGGATTCAGATTCTGATATGTATCGGAGAGATGGCGGAGGAGATCGCTGCCGGAGCCCGGGAAGCAGGAGCCCCGGAGGTCTGTCACTATACAGATAAACAGGGATTTTTTGCGGAGCTTGACCGCCTGTTAAAGCCGGGGGATTCCATCCTGGTCAAAGCTTCCCATATGATGGAATTTCCCGAGATCGTAGAACGTTTACAGGCAAAGGGCGGGGCTTCCAGATAGTTACGATTGCTTTTCCTTCTGCTTTTGCGGAAGCTGCGCCAATATGATGGCCGCAAATACCAGGACGCACCCCAGCAGTTCTTTTACTGAGAGACGTTCCTTGAGAACCAGCCATCCGGTCAGCACTGCGAATACGGATTCCAGGCTCATCAGCAGGGAGGCCACCGTGGGATTGAGGTGCTTCTGCGTGATGATCTGCAGGGTATAGGCCACGCCGCTGGAGAGAACGCCCGCATAGGCCAGCGGCAGCCACGCCTGCAGGATCTGGCTGAGGTGGGGCTGCTCCATCAGCACCATCGGAAACGCGCTGATGCACCCGCATACAAAAAACTGGATGCAGGATAAGCGAATCCCGTCCACTTTAGGCGAGAAATAATCCACCGCCAGGATATGCAGGGAAAAGACCACCGCGCACAGAAGGACCATAAAGTCCCCGTAAGAGATGGAAAAGCCTTCTTTGATGCACAGCAGATACATTCCCAGCACTGCCAGTCCCACGCCGATCCAGGTTTTGGTTCCTACTTTTTTGCCCAGCACGATCCCCAGCAGAGGGACGATCAGGATATACAGCGCCGTGATAAATCCTGCTTTTCCCGCAGTTGTATACTGTATGCCGATCTGCTGCAGGGAGGTGGACAGGGTCAAAATCACCCCGCAGCATAAACCTCCCGTCAGCAGAATCTTACCGTTTCGGGCGTTTTCCCCTTCCGCGGCCTGGTTTTCTTTTCTGTGTTCTGCGTCCGCCGGCTTCACTCCGGCATCCTGTTCTTTCTCCTTCTTCTGCCGATCCATGAACCAGATGACCGGAAGCAGCACCAGGCTTCCCATGAAGCTGCGCACGCAGTTGAAGGAAAAGGGGCCGAGATAATCCATTCCCACGCTCTGGGCCACAAACGCGCTGCCCCAGATCAGGGCCGCCAGCATCAGCAGAACATTGTATTTTAATTTGTGATTCATTTTGTACTTCCTCCCTCATCAGCTCTCAATGAGCTTTTTCTCCTTCCAGTTCCCCGTCCGGTACCACAGGTACGAGATGGCAAAATTCACAAACCACCCCAACGGCACCGCATACCAGACAAACTGAATCCCAAATACCGGGGAGCAGAGCTGCGCCACCGATACACGGATTCCCAGATTGATCAGATTCGCGATCATATAGACCTTCACATCCCCCGCCCCCCGCAGGACTCCGTCTGTCACCGACTTGAAGCCGAGAAAGGCAAAGAACCATCCCGTAAACTTCAGATAAGCCGTCCCGGTAGAAAATGCCTCCGGGGATTCTGCCGCACTGACAAACATGGAAATGATGGGCCCGTAAAAAAACTGGGAGATCAGGATCAGCCCTGCGCCGAAGCCTATCACAATGCGGAACGCGGCGCGGTAGCCTTCCCCCACTCGTTTCGTATTTCCTGCACCCAGGTTCTGGGCGGTAAATGTGGACATGGCGTTTCCGCTGGCGATCATGGGAACGACACACACCGATTCCAGACGCATTCCGGCGGAATAGCCTGCCACGGCAGACGACCCGAACTGATTTACCGCAGACTGGGTCAGCAGCATTCCGATGCTGACGATGGACTGCTGTATAATGGATGGAACAGCGATCCGCACCCCGCCGGCAAACATCCCGGAGTCGAACTTTTTCACCGCCCCTTCTGTCTCATACTCCTTCAGCAGCCGCATCAGTATCACAAAGGAGATCACGGAGGATACCCCCTGTGCAATCACCGTGGCAATGGCGACGCCTGCCACGCCAAGCCGCAGTCCGGCTACCATCCACAGATCCAGCACCACGTTCAGTACTGAGGAAAAAATGAGAAGTATCAGCGGTATCTGGGATTTTCCCAGGGCGTTGAAATTTGCGGACAATATACTATACATAAACATAAACGGAAGCCCCGCGAAGTAAATCTGCAGGTACAGCACCGCGTCCGCGAAAATATTATCCGGAGTCTTCAATGCGCGCAGAATTGCCGGGTTCACGAAAAAACCGAGCAGAGCCATCAGCACGCTGAACATCCCAAATGCGATCAGAAACGTGTAGATCGAGGTTTTCATTTCCCGGTATTTTTTTGCGCCCAGATATTGGCTTGCAAGGACTGAAGCCCCCATTCCGCTGCCGATGGCCACCATGATGAACACCGTCGTAAAAGAGTAGGAAGCGCCTACGGCTGCCAGAGCCTCTTCACCCACCAGGTTTCCTACGATCACGGAATCCGCCATATTATAGAACTGCTGAAACAGATTTCCTATGATCATCGGCAGGGCAAAAAGAAACATGGAACGCCCCGGCTTCCCATTGATCAGATCCAGCTTCATCAAGTCTTCCCCTTTCATCACTCAACTTTCTCTTGCAGGGCGTACCTTCCGCGACAGCCGCCCTCCTTTTATCATACGAAAGACTATCCTATTATATAATTTTTTTATCATCATGTAAACAGAAAAAGGAATGTCCCTGCCGCAGCATCGGACATCCCTTTATTATTTTACTTATATGCTCAATCTATTCTACAGTGTATCTTCCCTGCGTACATATCCCGGCTTCTCAGGCGCCGCGACCACCTCTTTTGCATGGATGATCTTTGCACGCTTATCCACAACCTGGTTCTCGATGTGCGCGCCTTCTCCGATCAGCGCGCCCGGAAGGATCACGCTGTTCTTCACAACCGCGCCCTTCTTGATCACGCAGCCGCGGCCGATTACGGAATTTTCCACGGTTCCTTCGATCAGGCATCCGTTGGAGACAACCGAATACTTCACGCTGCTGTCCTCAAAATACTGTGTCGGGCTGGAATCGTTGGTGCGTGTGTAGATCGGCCAGTCCTCGTCAAACAGGCTGGCTGCCGTCTTGCCGTCGATCAGGGACAGGTTCGCGTCATAGTAGCTCTTGAAATCCGTAATCGTTGCAAAATATCCCCGGTGTGCCACTCCCCGGATATCCAGTTCTTCGCATTCCTTGTTTACAATCTGCGCCAGCGTATACATGGAGGAGATCTTTCTTGCTTTTTTAATCAGCTCTACAAACAGCTCCTTCTTCATCACGTAAGTGTCCATAGAGATATTCCTGTTCTTTGCGGTTCCCCGGTTCTTCTCAATGGAGAGAACACCCTTCTGCTTGTTCAGGTTCAGAAGGTCGCAGTTCAGATACATCTCTTTCGCATTGTCTACGGAATGATACAGCATCGTGATATCCGCCTCCGATTCGATATGCGTCTGGAGCAGGGTATCAAAATTCTGTGTAAATACCATAAAATTCGGCGTGATGATCACATACTGCTCATGCGTCCTTTCAATACAGTCGATGTTCTCATAAAATGCCGCAATATCGGTATTGTAAATGTCATTGTCCGAACTGTTCTGTGAAAACAGCACCTGAAGCTTTCCGCGCTTGGAATTGATGCTGTAATGCCGCCCGGTTCCCAGATGATCGATCAGTGAACGCGGTTTTCTCCTGACAAAGACCTTGATCTGTTCAATCTCACTGTTGCTAAAATTGGAAATCGGAAAGTCAATCACACGATATCTTCCCAGGAAAGAGAAAGCTCCAATCGTACGATGATTCTCCAATCCCTCAACCCATATATGATTTCCGGATGTATTCACGATACCAAATGCTTTTGCCATATTATTCAACCCCCTTTACACGCTTCGCAACCAGCTCGATATGTTCGCTGTCCGCGCTTCCCACGACAGCCTCTTTTCCGATCTTCACTCCGTCCGCAACCAACGCGCGGGTTACCACCGCGCCTTCTTCTACTGTTACGCCCGGCATGAGCACGCTGTCAATGATCTTTGCTCCGGCGCCTACTTTTGCTCCGGTAAACAATACGGAATTTTTCACTTCTCCTTCAATCACACAGCCCTGTGTAATAAAGGCGCGCTTGATATCCGCATCTGCTCCTACATAATGGGGCAGGGTTGTCACATCTTCTGTATAAATTTTCCAGGTAGGGTCACTTAAGTCGAGTTCATTCTTTTTATCCAGAAGATCCATGTTTGCTTCCCACAGGGAGTCGATGGTTCCCACATCCTTCCAGTATCCCTTGAACTTGTACGCAAGAAGCCTCTTGCCGTCGTTCAGAAGCGTGGGGATGATGTCCTTGCCGAAGTCATGATTCGAATCGGGATTCTTCATATCCGCAACCAGGAGCTTGCGAAGCTGCTTCCAGTCGAAGATATAGATTCCCATGGAAGCCAGATTGCTCTTGGGCTTTTCCGGTTTTTCCTCAAATTCGTAGATCACGCCGTCTTCATTGGCATTCATAATACCGAAGCGGCTGGCTTCCCGCATGGGCACTTCGATCACGGCGATGGTAGCATCCGCCTTGTTTTCTTTATGGTAGTCCAGCATCTTGGAATAATTCATCTTATAGATATGATCTCCGGAAAGCACCAGAAGGTATTCCGGGCTGTATGTATCTATAAAATCAATATTCTGCGAGATCGCATCCGCGGTTCCGCGGTATACATCCAGATTCGCGTCCGCTTTTTCACGCGGCGGCAGAACATAGACCCCGCTGCCCTTGGCGTCCAGCCCCCACCGGCGGCCCATGGAAACATAGCTGTTCAGCAATACGGACTCATACTGGGTCAATACTCCGACAACATCAATCCCACTGTTCGCGCAATTGCTGAGCGGAAAATCCACGATACGGTACTTTCCGCCATATGAAACGGCTGGCTTGGCAACTTTATTGGTCAGATCGTGCAGCCGCGACCCTCGGCCGCCGGCTAAAATCATTGCTACCATATTATTCTGCTTCATAGTGAACCCTCTCTTTCATAATAAATAGTAACGTGTTTTCTATTATACAATTATTTCTATATTTTTTCTACAATTTCATGCAAAAAAGACCATAAAATATGGAAATTTTTGGTTTATATGCTTGCAAGAGCCAAAAAGTGCTGATATTCTTTTTACAGACAGCCGTTTTTTCCATGCATTTGTGTGAAAGAACTGTAAATACTATACTACGATATACTTGATACAGGAGACTATATTATGAATCGAATTTTTTCGGCATCGTCTGCCTCCCCGCTCCGCTTCGGCAGATTTTTTCTGGCCTGCGGGCTTCTCATGCTTCTTTCTGAGGTCTGGAAGCAGGCATGTCTCACCTTTGTCCTGAATCACGGCTCCTATGAGTGGAGGTACTTCCCCTTTCATCTGTGCAGTATCCCCATGTATATCCTGCCCTTTCTTCCATATACGAAAAGTCCCCTGCTGCGCAATACCTTCCTTAGCTTCCTCATGACTTTCGGGCTGCTCGGAGGAATCGCCGTATTTGCCGACACCAGCGGGCTCCATTATCCTCTGAGAGCGCTGACGTTTCATTCTTATGCATGGCACGTGCTTTTGATCGTGGTCGGAATCCTGGCGGCCGCAGCCCGCTATTCTGAGATGCCCGGCTCCCTTCCGGGCTTTAGGGATTATGCGGGAGCCGTTGTTTTTTATCTGCTCTGCTGCGCGGCAGCCGCATCCATCAACCAGATCTGCGGACGCTTCGGAACCATCAATATGTTTTATATCAATCCGGACTATCCTATGGAGCAGATCGTCTTTTCCGATCTTGTTCCCTGGCTGGGCAACCTCACCGTGATCTTCCTCTATATCGGCATGACTGTCTTTGGCGCGGGAATCCTGTTTCTCATGTGGAGAGTACTACTGCCCCGGGCGGCTGCTATTCTTTCTGGAACAGTTCGTCCCGTGTGATGTTGTTCAGCCATCTTCCGCTGCGGTAATGCCTGAGCACCCAGGGCCATTTTGCAAATTCATCGGTACAGAGCAGGAAATAGACCCACATAACCGGCAGCTTTAAGACAAATGCAGCCAAAAAGCCCAGCGGCACCCCGTAGCACCACATGACGATCGTATCGCAGATGAATCCGAACCTGCTGTCGCCGCCCGCCCGAAACGCGCCTGCGATCAGCGTCGTGTTGACTGCCGCCCCCATAATATAATATGTATTGATCCACAGCATATATTTCAGATAGTGCATGGCCTGGGCGCTGAGGGAGGATGACGCATAGTTCAGGACAATGGGCATTGCCGCTATCACGATCAGCCCTCCGACAGCGCCGGAGATCACGGTCAGCTTCATAAGCTTTTTCGCGGCGTCCCTTGCCTCCTCGATCTTATTTTCCCCGATCACATTTCCAAGCAAAATCCCGCCTGCATTCGCCATTCCAAAGCACAGTATGGTTCCGAAATTGCGGACCACCACCACGAAGGAGTT
The DNA here is from genome assembly GCF_003885045.1 of Schaedlerella arabinosiphila. Lineage (GTDB taxonomy): Bacteria > Bacillota > Clostridia > Lachnospirales > Lachnospiraceae > Schaedlerella > Schaedlerella arabinosiphila. Next base: position 4,070,559 of record NZ_RHJS01000002.1, read on the forward strand.
GGCGGCCACCGCGTCCGTCCCCATATGCCCCATGACAACAGAGTACATGGCAAATGCCACGCTCCATACGATATCGTTTCCCAGAGCAGGCAGAGAAAGCCTTACAAAGTCTTTAAACAGCAGCCGATTGCTCACAAACATATAGCGGAGATTCAGCTTGATGGTGCTTTTAGCCCTGGATACCGCAAAGCAGGCGATCAGCTCAACCAGCCGTGAAACAGAGGTGGCAAGCCCTACTCCCGCCGCTCCAAGCCTGGGCGCTCCGAACAGTCCAAAGATAAAGACTGCGTTCAGGATGATATTGAGCGAAAACGCCAGTACATTGAGGGCCGTACTGATCACCACCTGCTCCACGCTGCGCAGGATGGCCAGGTAGACCTCCGCGATTCCGCAGCACAGGTAGCTCACGCTCATGAACCGCAGATAGGAGGCGCCCACCGCGATCAGCTCCGCGTCGTTGGTGAAAAGCCGCATCAGCATGTCCGGCACCAGCAGGGCAGTTCCGCAGAAAACTACGGAGATCACCGTGGAAAACCGGAGCGCGATTCCCTCCACCACCTGAATTGCTTCCAGGTTCCCTTTGCCATAATACTGGGCGCACAGTATCGTGGCGCCCGTACCCAGCCCGTAAAATACCATAAAAAGGATATTGGCGTACTGGGACGCCAGCGACACGGCAGAGATGGCCGACTGCCCTACATAATTCAGCATAATCACGTCCGCCGAGCTGACGGCAGAGCTCAGCAGATTCTGAATGACGATCGGCAGCACCAGCTTAAAAATCCGCTCATAAAATGTTCTTTTTCCTGTCAGGTTCTTTTGCAGCATCTCTTCTCTCCTGTTTTGTATCTTCCTGCTATTTGCTTATTTTTTTCCAGATTGTTGCTTGCTTTCTTTTATTTTACTATTCTTCCTTTATTTTACTGTCTTTCCTTAGTATAACTGATTTCATCCGCAGGTACAAGACAAGCCTTATCTTTCTTTTATGACCACCTCCCGCAGCATCCAGAGGCACAGCAGGTTGGGAATTGCCATAAAGGAATTGAATAAATCGGACATTGTCCACACAAGATCCAATGACAGAACCGCCCCCAGATATACGGCAGATATATACAGGATATGGTATTGTCTCAGACCCTTACTCCCCCACAGATACCGGACCGCACACTCCCCGTAAAAGTTCCAGCCGATGATGGTGGCAAAGGCAAACAAAACCAATGCTGCCGACAGCACCAGGCTTCCGTCCACAGAAAAACCTCCCGGGATACGCAGGCCTGACACGCCGTTTTGGAACAGGCCGTCCAGTTGGGAAAATGCCAGGAAGCAGAGCCGGTCGGGCGATGCATGGCAAAAAAGCTCCGGGCTTTTGACCATGCTGCTGACCACGGCGATTCCCGTGATTGCGCACATGACCACCGTATCCCAGAATGTCCCGGTCATAGATACAAGCCCCTGCTGCCTGGGCGATCCGGTATGGGCGGACGCCGCGGCCATGGGGATGGAACCGAGTCCTGCCTCGTTGGTAAAAAGCCCCCTGGAAATCCCCGCCCGTATTCCGGTCATAACCGCCGTGCCTGCTGCCCCGCCGACGACGGAACGGGAGGAGAAGGCGGAATGTAAAATCGCCCAGAGAGCCTCCGGCAGCACGTCCCGGTTCAGCCAGATCAGCAGAAAGCAGCCTGACAGATAAAAAAGGCTCATGAAAGGGACAAGCCAGGTACAGATTGCTGCGATCTGTTTCGCCCCTCCCAGGATCACGATTCCGGTCAGAAGCGCCGCCGTAATGCCGATCACCTGCGAAGACATCTCCTTTTGCTCCAGAACCGCCGCCGCGATGGAATGGGACTGCACGCTGCTGCCCATCCCAAGGGACACCAGGATCACGGAAAAGGCGAATAGAACCGCGGCGCTTTTCTGATGCAGCACATGCTCCATCACATACATGGGGCCGCCCCGGTATGTCCCATCCTCCTGTATCATGCGGTACCGCACGGAGAGATAGCATTCGGCATAGCAGGTGGCGATCCCCAGCACGCCGGTGATCCAGCACCAGAACACTGCCCCCGGCCCCCCGATGGCCACCGCGGTGGAGATCCCGATGATATTTCCCGTTCCGATGGTCGCGGCAAGGGACGTGGCAAGGGCGGAAAACGGAGACACATTACCTCCCCGGCACTCCCGGTCTTCCCTGGGAGCCTCCCCCTTTTTCCGGCTCTGGTCCGTCCCCATAACACTAAGGCGGATTCCCTGGGGGATCTTTCTCTGGATGACATGCAGGCGGACCGTAAAATAAATGTGTGTACCCAGCAGGATCACAAGCATGGGCATGCTCCACAGAAACCTCTGCAGAGACTGGACGGCATAAGCAATACAGGACATGAGCTCACCTTCCATGAACCTATTGCTTCTATGTATATGAACCTGTCTGCCGTTATATGTGTGTTTCGGCTCCTGATAGTTTTTTCAGAAGGATTCCTACGTCAATGGGCTTTGAGAGGAAATCATCCATACCGCTTTCCATGGCCCGGTCCCGATCCTCCTTAAATGTATTGGCCGTACATGCAAAAATCGAAACCTTTCCCGCATCCGGCCTGTCCAGCCCCCGGATCTCCCTGGATGCCGTGCATCCGTCCATCACCGGCATCTGCATATCCATCAATATGATGTCAAATTCTTCCGGTTCCGATTTTCGGAACAGCTCTACCGCCTCTTTTCCGTTTTCGGCATGGACGACCCGAAAGCCTCTCTCCGTAAGGATTTCCCGCAGGATTTCGGCATTCAGCTCGTTGTCCTCGGCCAACAGGATACTGGCCGGTTTCCCGTCCCGAAGTACATACGCTCCTTCGTCTCTCCCGGCCCTGTCCTCCTGGTGAAGCCTGGCGCGGTAATCCGGCGGTGCTTCGGAAACGGCGGACGGGACAATGACCGTAAATATGCTCCCCACGTTTTCGCTGCTTTCCACCTGGATCGTTCCGCCCATCGCCTCCACGATCAGGCGGCTCAGCGGCATACCCAGGCCGGTGCCCTTCACCCCCTGGGAAGAGGGGTTCGGCTCCTGGCTGAACAGTTCAAAGATCTTTTCAAGAAACTCTCCGCTCATGCCGATCCCGGTATCCTCACATCGGTAAGTCATTTCCACATGGTTCTGATCAATCCTTTTCTGGCTCACCGACAGGGTGATCCGTCCGCCTGACGGCGTGAATTTGGCTGCATTTCCGACAATATTCATCAGCACCTGCTTCATCCTGGTTCCGTCAGTCTCTATGCAAGGCTCGAAAATGTCCTTCTCCACCGCAAATTCCACACCCCGGCTTACGATATTGTCATGCTGCATGGACCAGACCGCGTCCAGCATGGTTTCCAGCATGACCGGTTCCATGACCAGATCCACCTTGCCTGCCTGGAGCTTTGATACGTCCAGTACGTCATTTACCAGTGAGAGCAGATAGTTGGCCGTACCGTAGGATTTGCGGAGCCAGTCCTTGACCTGCTCCCTCTGCTCCGCCTTGTCAATATTGAGCATCATCATATGGTTCAGCCCGATCAGTCCGTTGAGCGGAGTCCGAATCTCATGGCTCATGTTGGAAAGAAATTCGCTCTGTGCCCTTGCCCTTTCCGTAGCCAGCCTTGTTTTCTGATAAGCCGTCAGCAGCGCCGGCAGCATCACAAGCATCGACAGCATCACAAATGCCTGCGTATTCGAGACAGACCGGTATATCTGCCGGATATAGATTCCCGCGGCCACGCCAAAGCCCGCCGCAGTGAAGCCCAGCAGTATCCCGCGTATTATTTTGCTTTCCTTATTCATGGCCGCCACCTCGATTCACTGTATATTTTCTCACCAGGCAGGCCGATCCCGCCAATAGGAAGCAGATCGTCAGCCACAGCACCGCCGGGCTTTTTTCCTGTTTTGTATCCTCTGTCTTTGTACTCCCGGCAGAGGGCGTATCCGTATTCCTGAAAATCCTGGTGATCGGCTTCAAAACGCCGCCTGAGAGCTTCTTCTGTTCTTCAATCCGAAACGTCACCTGCTCCTCCTCCTGGTTTCCTGCCAGATCTTCTGCCGCAATCCGGATGTGGTAGTCTCCCGGCTCCTGAAAAGAGCGGGTGAAAATCCGGCAGTCTGCCTCCAGTCTCATTTTTTCGTCGTTCACCAGGATTTCTTTGAGATATTCTCCTTTCCCGTCCACCGATATACTGACCGCTGCCGTCTCCTCGTAGGAATTTCCGTCTTCTACATCAGAGACGCGGATTCTGGGAGGCGTATGGTCAATCCAAAACACCGCCTCCGCCGTGGATTCGTTTCCTGCTGCATCCTCTGCCCTGACCTGCAGCATTCTCACACCCTCTTTCGTGATCTTTCTTCCCGTGGTGTAGAAGGCTCCGTCCAGGGTGATCTCATAAGAATACTCCGTATCGTCTGCAACCACCTCATCCTTTCCGTAGTTCCACTGGAAATAGGGCACATATACGCCCTGCATCTGATCCACATAGCGTATGACCGGATTGGTCTGATCCACAATGACCTGGCTGTCCTGGCTGCTCTCATGACCCGCCCTGTCCTTTGCCGTCACATGGATCTCATAGGTTCCGTCCTCCTTCAGAGGAACCTCCCATTCAAGTTCCCGGGCACCTGTAAAAGGCTCCGGCATCTGTTCTTTTTCCTCCAACAGTTCTCTTTGTTCCTCTGAAGTCACTTTCCAGACCTCCATCCTGCCCAGGGCAAGGTCGTTTTCCTCCCGGATCAGGATCTTCCCTGTGACCGGCGTTCCTGTGATCATCTGGTCATGGATGCCTTCGCTCCGAATGTCCGGGGCAGTCTTGTCGATGTAGACCAGCCTGCTCTCCGACCGGTAATTGCCCGCCCAGTCCTGTGCTTCAGCGACCACCGGTATCCCGTTTCCGCCTTCCGACGGAAGCTCCACGGTAAACCCGGCCTCCATACGGTCCGCACCTGTGTTAAAATCGTTCTCTTTATGCACCAGAAGTTCGCCGCCGGCATAGCACTTCAGGCACCGTAGCCCGGAACTCAAAGACGGATCTGACACCGTTACGTAGACACTGACCGGCCCGGAATGCCAGGCATCCATCCCACCCTCTGCTTCCACCTGCAGCTCCGGCGGCCGGTCTTCACAGAGGATCTTCTCTGATACCCCGGTTTCCGAATAATTGCCTGCTTTGTCCACCGCGTAAGCTTCCACCTTTCCCTGAAAGCCGGGATTCAATAGGATGCTTCCGCTCTCCCCTTTCAGCACCCCTTCAATGCCGTCTCCCGCCTTATAATAGATCGCCTCCATACCACTGCCTTCGTCCGTGCTCTTTACGGTCAGCTCCACAGGCCCGTTTGACATAATCACGCCGTCCCTGATTACGTTGTTGTAAGAAAAGTGAACCTTCTGGGGCTTTGTCATATCCACCTGGAAGCGAAATTCCTTTTCAAATACAATTTCCGGCTCCGGGGGCGGTACAGGCGCGGGATCATCCTTTACTGCCGTATCCGGCACTTCCGGTCGATTCCCGGTATCCTGATCCTCTGGTTTTTCCATACCTGGATTCTGTTCCGATTCCCCCAGCAGACCCATTTCTGCTGATTCATTTTTTCCTGAATGATTCTCTCCTGCTCCGTTTTTCTTCGAATGATTTCCCTCTGTCTCATCTGCTCCTGCTCCATTTTCCTCTGAATCATTTTTTCCTGCTCCGTTTTCCTCTGAATCATTTTCTCCTGCTTTGTTTTCCTCTGAATCGTTTTCTTCTGCTTTGTTTTCCTCTGAATCGTTTTCTTCTGCTCCGTTTCCCTCTGAATCATTTTCTTCTGTTTCGTTTCCTTCTGTTCCGCTCCCTTCCGGGCCGTCCTGATCCGGCCCTGTGCTCACTTGTTCCATCCATACCCGAAGTGTGTTCTCTCCGTCCTTAAAGAGATCTCCCGCCAGATATACGCTTTCTTCCGGCTGTCCCTCCATCAGTTCCAGCATCCCCTCCTGTCTCGTATTGTCTGCTGCCGCAAATTCATACCTTGTAACCGCACCTGGCTGTTTGTGGATGATCCGGATCTCAGGGCCGGCCTTATAATAGCCCTGGCTGCCGTCCGGCTCATCATACCGGATCTCCGGCATGATGAGTTCCGCCGATCTTCTGTGCTGTCTGATCCCCTGGCCCGCGTAGGCCGTAACCGCATATACTGAAAACAGCACCGCAATGCCTGTCCCCAGCAGATGCATTTTTATCTTCATCTTCAATTCCTCCTTCTGCTGTCTCTGGAGAAGCCCCGGATTCTGGTTTCCGCCTGCAGGGCAGGCACCGTTCCCGGCCAGAATCCGGCCTTACTCCGCGTCAGCCCTTGAATCCTGTTGTTCTTCCAGCTTGTGATAACTCTCCAGGCTCTTTAAGTCTGGATAGAAGCCCTCCAGCGTCTCCAGTTCCTTCCGGTATTCTTCCCCGGTCATATCCTCCATCTCCGCAAGGATCTCCAGCGCCTTTTCGGCCAGCGGCTGCGAATCCGGTATACGCGAGAGCGCTTCCTTTCCTGTGGCAAGCGCTGTCTCCTTATTCCTCTCCGTCTCCAGCGTGATCCGTCTCAGATACGCGGATTCCAGCAGTTCTTCCTGAATCTCTGTCCCGCACAGGATCTGATAGGCTTCCAGAGCCTGCTCCTTCATCTCCTCCCGGTCATATGCAGCGGCCAGATACCGGAACAGCTCCCTTTTCAGGTTTTCTCCCTGCTCAATGATCTCCCGGTTGTCCTCCGCCGTATTCTGGAGTACATATTCCTGGAGGGCGTCCACATGGTCTTCCAGTTCTTTCATTCCGTCCTGGGGATACGCTTTGCTCCCCTGTATTTTTGTTTCCCTCTCTGCTTCTTCCTCTGTTCCGTCCGGATTGTGTATCCCTCCTTCCGTCTCCGGATCTTCCTCAACAACCTGCTCCTGCATCTCCTGCAGTACTGCTCCCAGCCCCTCCGCCTGTTCCAGCAGCTTCCTTGCCTGCTCTTCTGATTCCCGTTTTCTGACAAAATATAAACATGATACTGCCAGGATGACTGCCGCGGCGGGGATGAGCAGCCATAAGATCGGTAACTTTTTTCCCTGCTTCCGGCCGCGGCTGCGTACCGCCGGAAGGTCTCTCTGAATCTGCTTTAAATCTTCATATTGTTTCTTAGAATTTTTACAAAGACATTTGTCAATGATCTTTTCCAACCGGTTTTCTTCCCGGCTTGTTAATGAAGGCTCAACGTGTACGTTAGCCAGTATGAATTGTATGGTCTTGGCATAACCATATAGATCCAGGGAAAGTTTCGTATTCTCCCTGATTTGAACGATTGGTTTTACAAAATGATCCCGCATGGCCCGCTTCTGCATATTCCGCAGGACAAATTCATTGCTTTCCGCCTCCAGGTCCAGCAGCAGAAGCCCTCCGTCCGCCGTCACCAGCACACTGTACGGATTCACATAACGGTAACCCTGGCTGCCAAAGCATCTGTGGAACTGTTCGATCTGATGGAGCAGTTCGCGCATCCATTCAAACAGAAGCGTCTTTTCTATCTCCCTGCTGTGTTTCAGCCTGTAGATCAGCAGTTCGCCCTGGACATAGTCCATTGCCGGCCGGCAGCGTCCTCCATGCTCTATAAATTTTAAAACGTCATAATGGTTTACAATTGGTGCATCCACTCCTTTCTACAATATTGACAGTCAATTTTCATGAAAATCCATTGAAAACTTAAACCAGAACTGATCTTGATAAAACAGATGATCAAATGATTTGGAATCAGAGTAATAGTATGATACTTTATTTTTCAGGAAATTGCAAGCACTTTTTATTTTTTCTTTACAAAACACAAAAAATACACTAAACTAGTAATTGTAGTTTTTTTGCAGAGCGGATGAGATTCCGCGTATCTGATCAGTGCTTGGCAGAAGCATGGTCAGTTTTATCAAATCATACGGAGGTACTATATCATGAAGGGAAATGTAATCGTCGGTCAGTCAGGCGGACCGACTGCCGCTATCAATTCGAGTCTCGCCGGTGTATACCGCACCGCTAAGGACCGCGGGGCCGGAAAGGTCTATGGAATGCTGCACGGAATCCAGGGATTGCTGCAGGAACGGTATATAGATTTATCTGAGTATATCACCACGGAGCTGGATGCAGAGCTTTTGAAGAGGACGCCTGCCGCTTTTCTCGGCTCCTGCCGTTATAAGCTGCCGGAAATCCACGAGGACAGAGACGTCTACGACAAGATTTTTGAGATCCTGGAAAAGCTCAATATCGAAGCATTTATCTATATCGGCGGCAATGACTCCATGGATACGATCAAGAAGTTATCTGACTATGCCATCATCACCGGATTCAAGACCCGTTTTATCGGCTGCCCGAAGACCATTGACAACGACCTGGCCCTGACAGACCACACGCCGGGATACGGAAGCGCGGCCAAGTACATCGGCACATCCGTGAAGGAGATCATCCGCGACAGCTTCTGTCTGGAATACTCCAAGGGTCTGGTTTCCATCATCGAAATCATGGGAAGAAATGCCGGCTGGCTGACCGGCGCCGCTGCCCTTGCAAAAGGGGAGGACTGCTCCGGACCGGATCTGATCTATCTTCCGGAGGTTGCCTTTGATATCCAGAAGTTCGGCGACAAGGTAAGACAGATCCTGACGAAAAAGTCATCCGCTGTCATCGCTGTTTCCGAAGGAATCCGTCTGGACGACGGACGTTATGTATGCGAGCTGGGACAGAGCATCGACTTTGTTGACGCCTTTGGCCACAAGCAGCTTTCCGGTACTGCCAATTATCTGGCAAGCTATATTGCCGGGGATATCGGCTGCAAGTCCCGTGCCATTGAGCTGAGCACCCTGCAGAGATCCGCTTCCCACTGCGCTTCCCGTGTGGACATCCTGGAAGCTTACCAGGTAGGCGGCGCTGCGGTAAAAGCTGCGGACGAGGGAGACAGCGGCAAGATGGTTGTCATCCAGCGTCTGTCTGACGACCCGTATCAGAGCGGAACAGAAGTAAAGGACGTTCATAAGATCGCCAACGACGAGAAGCTTGTTCCAAGAGCATGGATGAATGAAGACGCGGACTATGTGACAGATGAGTTTGTGAACTATGTACGTCCTCTGATCCAGGGCGATGTATCACCTGTCATGGTAGACGGTATTCCGAGACACCTGTTTCCGAATCCGATGACAGACGGAAAATAAATTCGCGATTGTGCACGGCGCTGTGTGAACAGCAACATATGCCATGTGCAAAAACTAAATTTATTTCATTTTGATCTTGACAAAGCCGCTCCTATACTATATACTAATATGTGTTGTGAGCGGCTTCATCAAGTATGTGCGATTAGCTCAGCTGGATAGAGCGTCTGGCTACGGACCAGAAGGTCGGGGGTTCGAATCCTCTATCGCACGTTTTAAAAAACCACGGATTATGATTCTGTGGTTTTTTTATTCTGCAGAAATTTTCCCCGATATACCAACCGATGAACATACTTTAGATTATGATATTGCAAAACGGAAAACCCGCGCCCCCGCAGATTTTCCGTTTTTTATATGCAGCGCGGCAATCGCGCCGTACTGTTCTGGAACAGCATACTGTATTTTATTGATTCCGAAACCGTTCTGTCTGGCTGCTGATCAGCTCCGCGTCGTCAAAGTAATTGATCTTCATCGCAGCCTTCACATCCTGCAATGTCTCCGCAGCCCTTTTCTCCGCCTTCTCGCTGCCTTTTCTGAGGATCTCATATACATACGGAATATCCTTCTGATATTCCTTTCTCCGCTTTCTGATGGGCTCTAATTCCGCCTGCAGAACCGCGTTGAGGAAACGCTTTACCTTCATATCGCCCAGGCCGCCCCGCTTATAATGCGCTTTGAGCTCTTCCAGGTCTGTATAATCCGGCAGAAATTCCGGAAAATATTCCGGCCTGCAGAACGCGTCCAGATAGGTGAATACCGTATTGCCCTCCAGCTTGCCCGGGTCCTCGATACGGATATGGGTGGGGTCTGTAAACATGCTGAACACCTTCTGCTTAATCTCTTCAGGTTCCTCGGAAAGATAAATGCAGTTGTTCAGCGACTTGCTCATCTTTGCCTTGCCGTCGGTTCCCGGAAGGCGCATACAAGCCTGGTTGTCCGGCAGCAAAATCTCCGGCTCCACCAGGGTATCCCCGTACACGGAATTGAACTTCCGCACGATCTCCTTCGTCTGTTCCAGCATGGGAAGCTGATCCTCCCCTACCGGCACCGTGGTAGCCTTAAACGCAGTGATATCCGCCGCCTGGCTGATCGGATACGTGAAAAAACCGACCGGGATGCTTGCTTCGAAATTACGCATCTGGATCTCGGACTTCACGGTAGGATTCCTCTGCAGCCTGGATACAGTCACCAGGTTCATATAGTAAAAAGACAGCTCGCACAGCTCAGGCACCTGCGACTGGATGAACAGCGTGGACTTTTCCGGGTCCAGACCGCATGCCAGATAGTCCAGCGCCACTTCGATGATGTTCTGGCGCACCTTTTCCGGATTGTCCGCATTGTCCGTCAATGCCTGGGCATCCGCGATCATAATAAATATATCGTCAAACCCTCCGGACTCCTGCAGCTCCACCCTTCTTCTCAAAGAGCCGACATAATGTCCTACGTGCAGCTTACCGGTAGGTCTGTCTCCTGTCAACATTGTCTTTTCCATCGTTCCTTTTTCCTCCCTGTAAAGATGTATCCTGTTTATTTATTCTGCAGCATCGCCGCCCTTGCCGGCCTTCTCTGAGAATACCTGCGTACCTCCGGCGCATAGAAGAACTGATACAGCATGTAAGCCATGACTATGGCAGCCGCCACGTCGATCACGGAATGCTGCTTAAGAAACATCGTTGCCAGTATGATCAGCACGGCAAGTATATACGTTGCGGCGCAGACCGGCTTATTGCTCTGCAGCTTCCTGCTCCGGCTGACCGCAATACACGCTGCCAGCGAATTATATACGTGGATGCTGGGCATCACGTTGGTGGGCGTATCCGCCCGGTATAAAAGCTTCACCATATCCACGAACACGTTGTCCCGTTCAAAAGAATAGGGCCTGATGTTCAGCCCGTTGGGAACCAGCGTGGATATAATGAGAAAAATGGTCATCCCTGTAAACATCAGCTTTGCAAGCCTGTAAAATCCTTCTTTATCTGTAAAAAAGAAATACAGCATCACCGCCGCGATAAATACGAACCACAATAAATACGGCACGATGAAATATTCGATAAACGGAATCTTATCGTCAATCGCCGCATGAATCACGTGATAATTCCTGGTCACATGCTTCTCCAGATATAAAAACCAGGGTATATAGATCAGAAAATAGCTGAATACCCATCCGTGCTTATATTTTTTCAGCAGTTCTGCCGTCCTCTCCCTCCATGTCATATGAAACGCTCCCTCTTATATTGATGATCCCCCTGTACCTTTTTCTCAAGAGTATTTTTTTCATTCTCCCGATTATAGCACGATTCCACCATAACAACAAGGAAGTTTACAAAACATTCATATAATTTCTTCAAAATCATATTGTAATTTTTCCCAGGCCGGACGCCCCGTTGTTTTTACTCCTGCGGCGGCGCAATCACCCGGATTTGTTCCGGCTCCAGGCTGGCCCGGATCGTATCTCCCCAGGCGATGGGTTCCCCGTCCGTATGAATGGGAAGCCTTTTTCCCGTCTTTACTTCGATCTCCCGGCAGCGGAAAATCGAGATCCCCCGAAAGCGCACATGCTTTCCAAAAAACGCTGTGGGCAGCAGAAGAAGGATCTTCCATTTCGGAAGTTCTGATACGACGATCACATCCAGCAGCCTGTCGTCGATCCGCGCCTTCGGGCAGAAAAAGAATCCGCCTCCCTCATAAGGATGATTCATAGCCGCGATAAAATATGTATGCTCAAACCTGCGGATATACTCTCCCTCTATCCGAAGCTCCGCCTCCTCCGGGCGTTCCGAGAGAATCCATTTCAGCGCCGTCACCAGGTAGGTCAGCTTGCCAAGCCCCAGTTTGTTCAAAACCGTTTTTATAGAAGAACCCTCGGCTTTGTGGCATACCGCGGCATCGAAACCGATCCCCGCGCTGACGGCAAAACGCCAGGCACTTTCTCCGCAGTCAAGCCTCCCCACGTCCATAGGAACCGGCCTGCCGCTGTCCAAAATCGTATCCAGCGCCCCGCGTGTGTCCGAAGGCAGATGAAGGGCCCGTGTAAAATCATTGCCGGAACCGGTCGGTATGTACCCAAGGGTCACCTTGGAACAGTCCCGGATGCCGTTCACCACTTCATCTACCGTTCCGTCGCCGCCTACCACGACCAGCGTGTGCTCCCGGCCGTCAGCGGTAATCCCGGCCGTGATCTCGGCCGCGTGGCGGACATGCCGGGTATAAAAAACCTGATACTCAATCCTTCTCTTCTTCAGTTCCGGTTCGACCAGCTTCCAGACCACGCCTCCCCGCCCGGAGCGCGATTTTGGATTTACAATGAAGATATATTCCATGGGACACCTCCTGCCAGTATCCTGATCCTTTGTAAACGTCCTAAAAAATTGTACTGTCCAGATATTTTCCGAGAGAACGGCGCATATTTCCCTCAAAATCCGTCTCTCCATTGCGCAGGCACCATTCAAATACGTTGCCGATGACGATCATGCGGATATCCGTGGTAAATGCTTCGATCTCCACGCCCAGGCGGATGATCCCGGCCAGAGCCGCTTTTTCCACATATGCCTGCACGGTCACAATGGGGTAAGGCCGTTCCGTCCTGATGGCGGCATTCAGCGCCTGATTCTTTGGATTGTAATATCCTGACATAAATTCTACGCCCAGCTCCCTGCAGTAAGCCACATAGTTCAGATACACCCTGACAATCGCGATCTTCGCCTCGTCCGCATTGCGGGGCAGTTCTAAAAGCGCAGGATTGATGCTCGGCTGTTCTTCAATATAATAAGAAAGCAGATCATCCTTTGTCTTAAAATGATGATAAAAGCTGCCGTTGGAAACCCCGGCCTCCTCGCAGATATTCTTGATGGAAAGCTCGTCGTAGCCCTTCTTCTTCAAAATCTGCTTCGCCGCACGGAAAATGCGTTCCCTGGTTTCCTTTGATTTCTGCTGCTGCTTGGATAACTCCACCGTTTCCTTCACGTCTGTTACCCCTCCCCTTCCAATTCCGTCCCGGCCGCCGCCGTAAAAAACGGGTGTCTGCTTTATCTTAGTCCTGCCGGATCTCCGGCATTTTATCTGCTCCTCAACGATGTCCATTATAGCATAAACCCGGAAGGCTGTCGATACAAATACTTACGGTCTCCTGCCGGAAGGCTGTCTGTAACAGGCCGGATTCATCGCTGTGAGTCCCCGGCTATTGCGTGAGCAGTAACCATATAGGCTTCAAATGCGGAAGGGATCGAGTACACCGTCTCCAGTTCGTCCCTTTTGGCAAAGATCATTTCCTCCCCACAGTTCTTTTCCAGCGCGTCCACCAGCAGTTCATATCCGACCATGTGCCATTCCACATGACTGAAAATGTGCTTCGCAGCTTCCAGCTTCCGCACATGAACCGGCGTCAGCCCGATGGATTTTCCATAGTCGGCGGCTTCCTTTCGGGTCAGATGCCCTTCCACATTGGGCAGCTCATAGAGACCGGCCAGCAGCCCCTTTGGGGGACGTTTCCGAATCGCCACGCCCTCCGAATCCCGAAAAATCAGCACCGTCCTTTTTTCAATTCTTCTGGCCTTTGCCTTTGTTTTCACAGGAAGGGCGGTCTGTATTCCCTTCTCCCTGGCAAGGCAGAGCTCTGCAGCCGGGCAGATCCCGCACTTCGGCTCTCCTCCCGGCACGCACACCAAGGCTCCCAGTTCAATCAATCCCTGGTTAAAATCCGAAGCTTCCTGCTCCGGGATCACCTCCTCCACCGCCCGCTCCATCCAGGAGCGCACACTGGCTTTCATGATGTCCTCCTCGCTGGCCAGAATCCGGGACAGCACCCGCAGCACGTTGCCGTCCACCGCCGGCTTCGGAATCCCGTATGCAAAGGAACTGACCGCGCCCGCCGTATAATTGCCGATTCCGGCAAGGGACCGGATTGTATCATATGTATGAGGAAATTCGCCCCCGTATTCCTCCATCACCTGTCTGGCCGCTTTCTGCATGTTCCGCACCCGGTTGTAGTATCCCAGCCCTTCCCAAAGCTTCATAAGCCGGTCCTCCGGCACCTCCGCCAGTTCCCTGACTGTGGGGAGGGCTTCCAGAAACCGTTCATAATAACGCTTTACGGCCTCCACCCGGGTCTGCTGGAGCATGATCTCGGACACCCAGATCCGGTATGCGTCGGTGGTATTCCGCCAGGGCAGATCCCTCCGGTTCTCCCGATACCATGCGGCAATGGGTCCTGAGAGTTCTTTCAGGCGTGGGCTTTCCAGCACCACAGGGACGGGATCAGCGATCTGGATCTCGTCTCCGCTTACCCGGCAGTCATAAGCCAGCAGTCTGACCCCGGCCGCCTTGGCGGACTTCAAAGCCTGGCAAAAGGCAGGATGGGTATCCATATTGGGCGTAAAATAGCGTACCCCCTTCATCTGGATCACGAAAAATACATATGCCTCATATCCCTCCCTGACCGCCTTTTCCAGCTCCTGCAGATGCTTCACCGCACGGTCGCTGGGCGCATCTGGGAATCGGACCACACCGTTTTCTTCCAGTGTGACCCCTTTTACTTCTATAAAGGCCCGGCTGTTTCCGGTCTCCACATAGAGGTCAAAGCGGGAATTGCCGTACGTGGTCTCCGGCCTGACCAGGCGGATATCGGGCTTTAGATTTCCGGCCTCCACCCATTCTTTTACCACCTGGTTGGGCACCTGGGAATCCATATTGATCATCCGGCTGCCTTTTTCCACGCCGATCAGATCCCACTTCGTTTTCCGCGCGGGCTTTTCGCTCTCCTGCACATAGATAGGCGCCCCGGGCCTTAAAAGCTCCGCACACCTGCCTGTATTTTTCACATGGATGACTTCCTTTTTTCCCGCCAGTTCCGCATATGCGATGAACCGGTTGGGGCGTTCCAGAAAGACTCCTTTTGAAATGCGTTCGTATTTCATAGCCATATTCCTTCTATAATTCTGTCGCTGGTTTTTGCTGTTCTTCGAATAATAACCATGATTGTACTACCTTTTTCAACTTATTTCAATAACCATGGAATGAAAAAAATCTTACCGGCCTTCCATGTTCTGGAAACCGGTAAGATTCTGTTTCTGTCCAGTTCTATAATTTTTCTCTTTCACAAGATCTTTGACAGAAATTCCTTCAGCCTTGGATCTCTGGGATTGCCGAAAAATTCATCCGGCGTCCCCTGCTCTTTCACCTGCCCCTGATCCATGAAAAGCACTCTGGTGGCAACCTCTTTTGCAAATCCCATCTCATGGGTAACCACCACCATGGTCATTCCGTCGTGGGCAAGCTGCTTCATCAGCTCCAGCACCTCCCCGACCATCTCCGGGTCCAGCGCGGAGGTCGGTTCGTCGAATAACATCACATCCGGATTCATCGCCAGGGAACGGACAATCGCGATCCTCTGCTTCTGGCCGCCTGACAGTTGGGACGGATAGGACCCCGCCTTCTCCTCCAGGCCCACCTTTCTCAGAAGCTGCATCCCTTCCTTTTCCGCCTCTTCCCTGCTTTTTTTCAAAAGCTTGATGGGAGCCAGTGTAATATTTTCCAGGATGGTCTTGTGCGGGAACAGGTTGAAGTGCTGAAATACCATCCCCATCTTCTGACGGTGCCTGTCAATGTCGGTCTGTTTTCCTGTGATGTCCACCCCTTCAAAATAAATATGCCCGGAGGTGGGAACCTCCAGCAGGTTCAGCGACCGCAGAAATGTTGATTTTCCGGAGCCGGACGGCCCCACGATGACCACCACTTCCCCTTTCTGGATCTCCTCTGAAACGCCGTTTAATGCATGCAGGCTGTCATCGAAAACTTTATGGATCTCTTCTACTTTGATTAATGTTTCCCCATTAATGATCACTGTTTCTCAGCCTCCTCTCCAGCATATTCACCAGTCTTGTGAAGATCATGACCATCACCAGATAGATCAGCGCTACGGCCAGAAGGGGCATGAACGCGTCATATGTACGGCTTCGGATGATATCTCCGCCCTTGGTCAGATCCTGGAGTGCAATGTATCCGGATACTGACGTCTCTTTCAGCAGCACAATAAATTCATTTCCCAACGCCGGAAGGACATTTTTGAATGCCTGCGGCATGATGATGTAGCGCATGGTCTGGGAGTAATTGAAGCCAAGGCTCCGGCCTGCCTCAAACTGCCCGTTGTCGATGGACATGATGCCTGACCGGAAGATCTCCGCCACATAGGCCCCGGAGTTGATGCCGAATGCCATGATCGCGACCAGGATCTTGCTGATATCGACTGTTCCGAAAATCACAAAATAGATGATCAGAAGCTGCACCACTACCGGGGTGCCGCGGATCACCGTAAGATAGACGCTGCAGACAAAGTTGAGTACCTTCATCTTCCCGGTCTTGTCGTAGGTGGATCTTACAACCGCAATCAGAAATCCGATCACGATCCCCAGGATAACCGCAAACAAGGTCACCCGAAGCGTCACGGTCAGTCCTTCCCAGATATAGTTCCAACGGTCGTCTTTTATAAAATTATCGTAAAACCTCTCCTGAAATGTCTGCAGCATACTCTCTTCCTCTTTGAATCAATGATTATTCTGCCGAGATGTATTTTCCAATGATCTCATCCAGCTTTCCGGAATCCTTCAGGTTCGCCAGTGCGGTGTTCACCTTTTCCAGAAGCTCGTCGTTGTCCTTTGCGATTGCGATCGCATACTCTTCCTCAGTCAGCGGTTCATCCAGGATCTTCAGCCCTTCGTTCTCTGCCGCAAAGACTTTGGCCGGCTCGCCGTCGATCACTACCGCGTCGATCTTATCCTGCTGCAGCGCCTGAACGGCTTCCATTCCTTTGTTGTAGCGCTCTACTTCAGCGTCCTCAATGTCCTCCGCATAGATGTCTCCTGTGGTTCCGAGCTGCACGCCGATCTTCTTTCCTGTCAGGTCATCCACGCCTGCAATGTCGCTGCCCTCTTTTACAATGATCATCTGTGCAGCTTCCGCGTAGGTATCGGAGAAATTGACGTTTTTGAGACGATCCGGATCTACAGTCATGCCTGCAAGCCCCATATCTGCCTTTCCGCCGGAAACTGCGGTAATGATCGACTCAAAGGCCATATCTTCAATCTTCAGCTCCATACCGAGCTCGTCCGCGATTGCCGCCGCGATATCTGCGTCGATTCCCACGATCTCATCGCCTTCGTGGTATTCATAGGGCGGGAACTCCGCGTTTGTCGCCATAACCAGAGTTCCGCCGCTGCCGGAGTCTTCCCCGGATGCTTCGTCTGCATCGTCCGCGCCGGCTGCTTCATCCGACTCTGCAGTATTTCCGCTGTCTCCTGCAGAATTACCGCCGGAACCGCATGCCGCCATAGAAAATACACATGCTGCCGCTAATAAAATGCATAAAAACTTTTTCTTCATAATCTCTCCTCCATACTTTTTCATTCTATCATTGTCTTTCAATATGCATAATCATACACACATTTTTATATTTTATCAGGTTTTTGCAAAAATACAAGACTTATGCTCTAATTTTATTCAAAAACCATGAATCCTGGGGCATAAAAAATACCGGCCAGCCATTGATCCGCTGTCCGGTGTTTTTTTACACGGGCCGTATTGATACCGCAGGCAGTCCGGGAGTTCCGACGCAGGCCGCGTTGATACCGCAGGCAGTCCGGATTCCCGGCGCAGGACGCGTTGATAACGCAGGCAGTCCCGGATTTCCGGCGCAGGCCCCGTTTTATGCCGCAAGCAGTCCGGCAATTCCGAAATAAGCCAGTACGATCACGCCCAGCGCGATCCGGTAATATCCGAATACTTTAAAGTCATGGTTCTTGATGTACTGCATCAAAAACTTGATGGCGAATACCGACACTCCGAATGATATGCCGCAGCCCAGCAGGAGCAGAAAGACTTCGCTGCCCATGATGCCTCCGCCTTCTTTGAAAAATTTTAAGATCTTCAAAAAGCTGGCTCCGAACATAACCGGGATTCCCAGGAAAAAGGTGAACTCTGCCGCAACGCCCCTGGCAGTCCCGATCAGCAGCGCGCCGATGATCGTCGCCCCGGAGCGTGACGTTCCCGGGATCAGCGCCAGCACCTGAAAGGCGCCGATAATCAGCACCATGGGGATCGTCAGCTTGGAAAGCTTTGTCACCGCCGGCTGCTTGTTCTTATGGCTTTCTTCGACTACGATAAACAGGATTCCGTAGATGATGAGGGTTGCCGCCACCACATACGCGTTCATGAATTTGGCTTCGATCATATCGTCGAACAGAAGCCCGATCACTGCTGCCGGCACCGCTGCAATAGCCACCTTCACCCAAAGCTGGATGGTCAGCATTTTCTGCTTTTGTGTCTTTTTCGGTGAAAATGGGTTCAGCTTATGAAAATAGATCACCACCACGGCCAGGATCGCCCCGAGCTGGATGACCACATTGAACATCTCTATAAAGGCCTCGCTTTGTTCCAGCTTGATAAACTCCTCCACCAGGATCAGATGCCCTGTGCTGCTGATGGGAAGCCACTCTGTAATCCCTTCCACAATCCCCAGAATAATGACTTTTAATGCTTCTAACATTGTTCTCCTCCTAATCCATACTTTGGCAAAACGCGTATTTTATGATGGCTTTTGCTGCCCCTTCTTCATCGTTGGTTTCGGCTACGTAATCCGCGGCCGCCTTGACCTTTTCCTCTGCATTTCCCATGGCCACGCCGATACCGGAACGCTCCAGCATCTGGATATCGTTGTCCCCGTCCCCACAGGCCATGATCTCTTCCGGACGAATCCCCAGCAGCTCTCCAAGCTCCATCAGGCCGGTTCCTTTATCCACGCCCACCGCGTTGATCTCAATATTATATCCAAGGGAGGACACCAGCACGAGCTCTTCATACTGCTCCAGTTCCTTCCATGCCTGCCCGAGCTCCCCCATATCCGCAAACAGCGCCTGAACCTTATCCATATCCTGATTCTCCCTGTCGATTAGTTCGGGAAGGCTGGGAACGGCCTTCCGTGAACTGCGGACGTACTCCCACATGTGAGGGTTATGATGATACCGCGAGATCTGGTCCAGCTTTTTTGCTTCCGCATATCCCTGTCCTTCAAAGTATACCTCTTGTAATGTATCATATTTCCGTAAAATTTCCAATGCCTTTTTTGCACTTTTCAGAGGAAGCAGATGTTCGATCAGAACCTTGCCTGTCTGCGTATCCAGGATTCGCGCCCCGTTGGAGGTCAGGGCGTAGCGCATTCCCGGAAGGTTCCTCAGTTCTTCCGGTATGCCTGTATAGGGGCGCCCCGTAGCCATAAGCACCAGGATTCCCCGTTCAATCGCTTCTGTCAATACCTGCCTGGTAAACGGCAGCAGCCTTTTATCCGATGTCAGCAGCGTCCCGTCCAGATCCAGACCTATCATTTTTATCTTATGCATGATCCTTTTAGTTCCTTCCTTTTATTTCCTTATTTTATGTTACGAAGTTTTTACAAAAATATTTTAACAAAAATTGATTTATTATGCAAATTATAGTATACTATCATAGGCAAATCTTTTACTGAAAGTTTGAAAGGAAATTTTTTTATGAAACCTCATATACAACAAAGGATAAAGACACTGCGGATGTCTTCCCGGATGAAGTTCCCGCGCAAAGCATGTGCGGGTCTTAAGGGATGCGCGCTGGGTGTGCTGGTCTGCTCTCTGGTCATGACATGCTCCCCTCTTCTAGTACACGCGGACGACATCTCAGATCTGGAAAACAAGGCCAGTTCACTGAACAGCCAGTTAAGCGGCATCAATCAGGAAATGGTAAAGATCAGCGATGAGATCACTTCCGCGAAGAATCAGATCGAAATCATCAATGGCGAAATCCTCCGTACCCAGGATTCGCTTGCGGATGCCCAGGCAGACGAGGCCGAACGCTACCAGGCAATGAAATCGCGTATTAAGTATATGTATGAAGTGGGCAACGAATCACTGCTGGAAATGCTTTTTTCAGCGGAGAGCATGACTGATTTTCTGAACAAGGCGGAATTTATTGAAAACATCAGCAGCTATGATCGTGATATGCTCGACAGGCTGCATACGATACGCGAGGAAATCGCGGAACGGGAGCAGGTCCTTCTGGATCAGCAGGCATCCCTGATCAGCCTGCAGGATCGGCTGGAACAGCGGCGTGTGGAATTGAACGCGACAGCCAAGGCGACTTCCACAGACCTTGCCACATTCAACATGCAGCTCGCCGCGCTCCGCCAGGAAGAAGCCCGCAGAGCGGAGGAGGCAAGAAAGGCCGAGGAAGCGAAGAAGAATGAACAGAAGCCGGGTACCGTGCCCACCGTACCGGCTGTGTCGGAGGAAGTAAAGCCCGGAGAAGATAAAAAACCTGAAGAAGAAAAGAAACCGGATGAGGGCACATTGGAAGATACAGTTGTAAACGGCGGTTCAGCCAATGTTTCAGCGGGAGAACTGGATATCTTCGCCGCCATACTGGAATGTGAGGCCATGCAGGAGCACGACTCGCTTCTGGCCGTGGCTACCGTGATCATGAACCGTATGAGCAGCTCCCTTTTCCCGAATACGATCAAAGATATCGTCTATGCGGAGGGACAGTTTGAACCGGTCTGGACAGGCCGTCTGGATACGGTCCTCAGCAGAGGGCCAAGCGACCTTTCCTATCAGGTGGCGCAGGAGGCGCTGAACGGCGCAAGGCTTCCGTCTGTTGCGGATTGTTACTACTTTTTATATGCAGGCGCGACCAATCGGCCGGGCGTCAATGTGGGAAACAATTTATTTTTCCAGTCCTGGTAATATTTTATGGTTGTACATACCTCGGCCAGGGTATGTACAGCACAACAATATTTCAAGCAAAAAACCTGCCGGTAAGGGCAGGTTTTTCAATGCTGTTATATGCAGAAAAAGCTGCCGCCGGCAGCTTTTTCTATATGGTAAAATCTCATTCGATTCTGTAAACGGATTATACTAACTCAAGAAGTACTTCTAAAGCCGCATCTCCTTTACGCTGTCCGATCTTTACGATTCTAGTGTATCCGCCGTTGCGGTTTTCGTACTTCGGAGCAATCTCGGTAAACAGCTTGTCTACTAAATCTACCTTCTTCGTGTTCTTCTTCTTTCCTGCTGCTGCAGCCGGAACTTCCGTTACCGGATAGAGAACCTTAAGCATCTCTCTTCTTGCATGGAGTCTGCTCGGCAGATCTTTTTTGATCTTCTTTTCCACTTCATCGTATACGGTTACTTTCTTTCCGTCAACGACTTCTTTTACTCTCTTGCCGTCTTTGTCCTTGCGTGCAACCTTTGCCTTTACGGTTACTTCTTCGTAGTTGTCTTTTTCCTTGACAGCCTTAGCGATCAGGCCCTCCGCAACCTTGCGGATCTCCTTTGCCTTTGCTTCAGTCGTCACAATCTTGCCGTTGTTCAGCAGTGCAGTTACCTGGTTTCTGATTAAGGCTTTTCTCTGGCTGGATGTTCTGCCGAGTTTTCTATATTTTGCCATTGTTCTATCCTCCATTAATTCGCTTACCGGGCGGCTTTACGCCCCGTAAGTCTGACATTTGGTTATGCATTCTTCGGGCTTATTAATCAAATGCTCCGGCCATGCGCATCGGGCTTACTGGCCGGATATTTGGATCTTTTTTATTCCTCACCTGAATTTAATTCCAGGTTCAGTTCTTTCAGCTTTGCAAGGACTTCTTCCAGAGACTTGCGTCCCAGGTTCCTTACTTTCATCATGTCTTCCGGCGTCTTGTTCGTAAGTTCCTCCACCGTATTGATATCTGCCCTCTTCAGGCAGTTGTATGAACGGACGGATAATTCCAGTTCATCAATACTCATTTCCAGAACTTTCTCTTTTTCATCATCTTCTTTTTCAATCATGACCTCAGCAGCCTGTGCAACTTCTGACAGGTCGATGAATAATTTCAGATGTTCGCTGAGTACCTTTGCGGCAAGGCTGACCGCCTCGTCCGGAAGCAGTGTACCTCTTGTCCATACGTCCAGTGTGAGCTTGTCGTAATCGGTTATCTGTCCGACACGTGTATTCTCTACTGACATGTTTACACGGTCTACAGGCGTATAGATAGAATCTATCAGGATGACGCCGATTGGTATATCTTCTCCCTTGTTCTTATCTGCGCTGATATAACCTCTTCCCTTTGTGATTGTAAGCTCCATGTACAACTTGCTGTCCTTGCCGCCGCTTAATGTAGCGATGACCTGATCCGGATTCATAATCTCAATATCGGCATCCGCCTGGATATCGGCACCTGTTACAACGCCTTCTCCCTCGAATTCGATATATGCAGTCTTCACTTCGTCTGATTCCGATGTATTCTTGATTGCCAGACATTTCAGATTCATGATAATCTCGGTCACATCTTCTTTTACGCCCGGAATGGAACTAAATTCGTGCAGTACTCCGTCAATCTTCACGGAGCTGATCGCCGCCCCGGGAAGAGAAGAAAGCATGATCCGTCTCAGGGAATTACCCAATGTGATCCCGTAACCCCGCTCCAACGGCTCTACAACGAATCTCCCATACTTCTTATCTTCTGAAATTTCTGTAATTTCGATATTCGGTTTATTAAAATCAAACACTACACAACCCTCCTTATGGGTTAAAAAATATTGAGGGGTACTTTTTAATCATGCCATATCCGAATGATTATTTAGAATACAGCTCGACAATCAACATCTCGTCGACAGGAACATCTATTGCGTCTCTCTTCGGAAGTTCTTTGACTTCACCTTTCAAATTCTCAGCATCCACTTCCAGCCAGTTTGGAATCAGGTTGCCGCCGGTTACTTCCAGGATATCTTTGTATCTCTGGCTGCCTTTGTTCTTTTCCTTGATCTCGATCACATCACCGGCTTTGATCAGGTAAGAGGGAACCTTCACCTGCTTGCCGTTTACCAGTACATGTCTGTGGCCGACGATCTGTCTTGCTTCTCTTCTGGTTCTCGCAAAGCCCATACGGAACATAACGTTATCCAGTCTGGACTCCAGAAGGATCATCAGGTTCTCACCTGTCATACCTTCCTGCTGTTTTGCTTTTTCGAAATAATTTCTGAACGGCTTCTCTAATACGCCGTAGATGAATTTTGCTTTCTGCTTCTCACGTAACTGGAGACCGTACTCGCTCATCTTTCTGTTGGATCTCTTCAACTGTCTTTTTGACTTTTTATTAATTCCCAAATAGATTGGGTCCATACCTAATGAACGGCATCTTTTGAGAACCGGAACTCTGTTAACTGCCATTTTTTTCATTCCTCCTATAATAATGCGGTAATCCCTGACTCGATACATGACCGGACAGCATGGGCTGTCCCCCTGGTATAACTATTATACTCTTCTGCGCTTCGGCGGACGGCATCCGTTATGTGGTACCGGAGTAACGTCCTTGATACTGATCACGTCGATTCCGCAAGCCTGCAATGCACGGATTGCTGCTTCTCTTCCTGAACCTGGTCCCTTTACGAAAACATCAACTGTCTTCAGGCCGTGGATCAATGCTGCCTTAGCTGCAGTCTCAGCCGCCATCTGTGCTGCATATGGAGTAGATTTCCTTGAACCTCTAAATCCCAGACCGCCCGCACTTGCCCATGAAAGAGCATTGCCCTGTGCATCCGTCAATGTTACGATTGTATTATTAAAAGATGACTGGATGTGAGCCTGTCCTCGTTCAACGTTTTTCTTGACACGTTTTTTTGTCACTTTTTTGGTAACTTTCTTCGCCATTTAAACTAACCTACTTTCTCATTATTAATCACTTGTTTATGGGATGTTCGCACTGTTCTGTAAAGCGCCCCACCACTTCTTTACGGGATGTTCGACTCGCTTTGCTCATCGAACAAAGTTCGCACTAAGTTCATGCTGCGCTTAACAGCTTGCATTCACTAAGTGCTCACTTTTTCTTGTTTGCAACAGTTCTCTTAGGTCCTTTGCATGTTCTTGCGTTTGTCTTGGTCTTCTGTCCGCGTACCGGGAGTCCTTTTCTGTGGCGGATTCCGCGGTAGCATCCGATCTCTTTCAGTCTCTTGATGTTCAGCTGGATCTCTCTTCTGAGGTCACCTTCCACCATCTGAGTTGCGTCAATGACTTCACTGATCTTCTTTACTTCCTCACTTGTCAGATCTCTGACGCGTGTATCAGGATTCACACCTGCTTCTGCTAAAATACGGTTTGAGCTTGTTCTTCCAATTCCATAAATATAAGTCAAACCGATCTCTACACGTTTGTCTCTTGGTAAGTCTACACCTGCAATACGAGCCATGTGTCTTTCCTCCATCTTAAATAAATTATAATATTGTCCCAAACTGGGGTACATCGGGTATCTGTCGGAAGACAATTATTCTTCCCGATCTACCCAGGCATACTTATGATGCCCTTTCCCGGATGCGCCTGAAGCTACGCAGTCTTTTCCCGGGTATTATAAGCAATATACATTTACGCAGGATGACTGCGTAACGGCCACCGGTCTCGTCGGTACCTGATTCACGAGCCAGATGCATCCTTACTGTATATTAAACAGTTCCACACACCGCCTGGCGTGTCATACTGTCAGCCGCCTAATTTTTAACAAACATCTCCAAAACCGGAACAATGTCCATGCGCATAAGCTTCTCTGCCTGGTGCTGCGCACTTCCATCTCCACTGTCCTAGCCTTGTCTCTGTTTGTGCTTCGGATTCTCGCAGATTACCCTGATACTGCCTTTTCTCTTGATAATCTTGCACTTTTCACAGATCGGTTTTACTGATGATCTAACCTTCATGTCAAATCCTCCTTCTATCCTTTGCTGAAAACCTTGGGGCTACCGCCGTTTTTTGGGCACACCAAACCAAAGACGGCTATTTCATAGTATAACATCAAGCCTCCTGCAAAGTCAACACCTTTTTAGGATCTGTCATGAAATAACTTTATATTTTGGCCAGGTCAAAATTAAAGATTATTTCATGACAGATCCTTATTTATCTCTCCAGACAATTCTTCCTTTGCTGAGGTCATACGGAGACATCTCCAACGTCACTTTATCCCCGGGTAAGATCTTGATAAAGTTCATACGTAATTTTCCGCTGATATGCGCAAGTACGATATGACCATTTTCCAGTTCTACCTTGAACATTGCGTTGGGCAGCTTTTCTACTACGACTCCTTCGATTTCGATCACGTCAGCCTTTGACATACTTAATCCTCCTGTGCTTTTATTTGCACCTTCTATTCTCTTTCCTCTGCATCCAGATGACTTACATAGCCTTTTATCACGCGCCGGACTTCTTCATTGTCCGTTACAAGACCGCAGCGCGCCTTACTGATCGGCTGCACATGTTTACAGTTTTTTTTCTTTGCCCGGCAGACGGGTCTCTTCTTCCCGTCTGCCAGATATACATATTCATCATTGACAGAAATTATGACGTATATACAATCTTTATCTCTTCCAGCTTTTGATTTTGCAAGCATTCCCGGCTCTACCTGCATAAAACGCCTCCATTATTTTATGTAGTGCTTTCAGCCAAGAATCTTTACGATCTCAGCAAACACGTCGTTGATATCTATTGTTCCGTCTACTTCTCTGAGAATCCCTGCGCCTGTATAGTAATCAATCAGCGGCTGTGTCTGATCATGGTAAACGCCGAGACGCTTCTTCACGGTCTCCGGCTTATCATCATCTCTCAGGATGAGGCCGCCGCCGCATTTGTCGCAGATGCCTTCCTTCTCTGTGGGCGCATATACCATGTGGTAGGTTGCTCCGCAGTCCACACATGCGCGGCGTCCGGACATACGGTTTACAATATTGTCATCCGGCACTTCTACGTTGATCGCATAGTCCATTTTCTGATCCAGGGCTGCAAGGGCTTTGTCCAGCGCCTCTGCCTGGGGGATTGTTCTCGGGAAACCGTCCAGTACGTATCCGCCTGCGCAGTCTTCCTGATTCACCCGGTCTACTACCAGGTCTACCACCAGCTCGTCCGGTACAAGCAGTCCCTGATCCATATAGGTCTTGGCTTTCTTTCCAAGCTCCGTCCCGTTTTTGATATTTGCTCTGAAAATGTCTCCTGTAGAGATGTGAGGAATCGAATATTTTTCAGCAATCTTCTTTGCCTGTGTTCCTTTGCCCGCTCCGGGAGCGCCTAACATAATGATCTTCATATCTTTTACCTCCATTTTCATCAGCCGGGGCAGTCCTCAAGGCTGCGGCGCGCCGGCTGATTTATCCATATAGCACTTTAACCCGCTGTGATTATTCCGGCATGAATAACCACAACGAGCTAAATTTCTGTCAATACCCAAGGAATCCCCCGCCTTTTGCAGCGCTTCCTTTGCTGTTCAGGAATCCGGTATAATTGCGTACCAGCATCTGTGATTCAATCTGCTTGATGGTCTCAAGCACAACTCCTACGATGATGATGAGCGAGGTTCCTCCGAAAGAAACGTTTGCCCCGAACACACCGTTAAAGAAGAACGGAATCACCTGTACGATCACCAGTCCGCAGGCTCCGATAAAGATGATATAGTTGAGAATCTTCGTCATATAATCTACCGTCGGCCTGCCGGGACGGATACCTGGAACAAATCCGCCGTTTTTCTTCATATTGTTTGCGATCTCTAACGGATTGAATGTAATCGAAGTGTAGAAATATGCAAAGAATATGGTAAGGGCGATATAAAACAGCAATCCTATGGAGTATACTATATTCTCAGGGTCACACCAGTTGTTTGAATTTAATCCTCTCAGTATATGGCCTCCGATGCCTCCGCTGTTCCCTTTGCCCATTGCTGTGGCAACAAGGGACGGGATCTGCATAAGAGATGAGGAAAAGATAACCGGGATAACGCCTGCGGTATTTACCTTAAGTGGAATGTGCGTGGATTGTCCGCCGTATGTCTTTCTTCCCTTTACTTTCTGGGAATACTGCACCATGATCCTGCGCTCGCCGCCCTGAAGTACAATAACGAATACAACGACTATCAGCAGGACAACCAGAATGATCACCGCAGCCAGCAGTCCTTTCGCAGGGGTCTTGCCCTGGATGAACTGTGTATACAGTTTGAAGAAATCATCCGGTATACGGGAAACAATATTGATCAGCAGGACAATGGAAATCCCATTTCCAACGCCTTTTTCCGTGATACGCTCGCCGATCCACATCAGAAATGCGGAACCTGCGGTCAGCGTGCATACTACGATTGCGGCATTGACAAAGTTGAACTCTGTCAGAAGCCCCTGACGGCCGAAGCCGACAGCCATTGCAGTGGACTCAAACAGTGCAAGTCCTACTGTAACATAACGTGTGATCGCCGCAATCTTTTTTCTTCCGTCGGCACCTTCCTTCTGCATCTCTTCCAGTTTTGGAATCGCGATGGTCAGAAGCTGCATAATGATAGAAGATGTGATATATGGTGTAATGCTTAATGCAAATACAGACATCTGGGTAAAGGAACCGCCGGTAAATGCATCAAAAAAATTGAATGCATCCCCGGTCTGGTTCGCAAAAAAGTTCTGGATATAAGCCGGATTTACTCCCGGTGTCGGCAGTTGAGATCCGAGCCTTACAACGACCAGCATCATGAACGTGTAAAGTATCCTTTTACGGACATCTTCTACCCGAAATGCTTTTCGTACTGTTTCTAGCATTAGATCACCTCTGCTTTTCCGCCAAGAGCCTCGATTTTTTCAGCCGCTTTCGCGCTGAATGCATTTACCTGTACAGTGAGCTTCTTAGTCAATTCTCCGTCTCCAAGGATTTTTACTCCGTCCCTTGGATTCTTTACGATGCCTTTTTCCATTAATGTTTCAACAGAAACAACAGCACCGTCTTCAAATACTTCAAGCGCACTCATGTTAATGCCGACGATCTTCTTGGAGTTTCTGCAGGTAAAGCCTCTTTTGGGTATTCTTCTGTATAAAGGCATCTGTCCGCCTTCAAATCCCGGCCTCGGCGCTCCTGAACGTGCCTTCTGGCCTTTGTGTCCCTTACCGGCTGTCTTACCATTCCCGGAACCATGTCCCCGGCCTCTTCTGAAGTTATTGCTGTGCTTAGAACCATCTGCCGGTCTCAAGTTTGATAAGTCCATGCTGCTACCTCCTTATCTTTTTTTATTTATGCTTCTTCTTCAACCTTCACTAAATGTCTAACCTGCTGTACCATACCTCTGGTAGCTGCATTGTCCGGCAGCACAACCGTCTTGTTGAGTTTTCTTAATCCCAGAGCTTCAACGGTCTTTCTATGCTTCGGCACAGCACCGATGGTAGACTTTACTAACGTAATTTTTAAATTTGCCATTTTTACCTACCTCCTACGCGATAAAACAGCTCCATCTGCTTATGCGACAGAGCATAGCTCTATCTTCTTAGCCTACGATTTCTTCGATTGATTTGCCGCGGAGCCTTGCAACTTCCTCAGGAGTCTTGATCCCCTTCAGACCTTCGATTGTGGCAAGCACTACATTCTGCTTGTTGTTAGAGCCTAATGATTTTGTACGGATATTCTTGATTCCTGCCATCTCGATTACCGCACGCGCCGGACCTCCGGCGATCACTCCGGTACCGTCCGGAGCCTTCTTCAGTAATACGGAAGCGCTTCCGAATTTTCCGATGGTATCGTGTGTTACACTGTCGTTCTCGTCCAGGGAAACCTCGATGAGTTTCTTAGCCGCATCCTCTTTTCCTTTGCGGATCGCTTCCGGAATTTCGGTAGCCTTTCCTAAACCTGCACCAACATGGCCTTTTCCATCGCCGACAACTACTAAAGCTGTGAATCTCATGTTACGACCACCTTTTACGACCTTGGTAACACGTTTGATTGATACCACTTTTTCTTCTAACTCTAACTGACCAGCATCAATACGTTCCTGTCTCATATGTGTTCTCCCTTCCTAGAAATTCAGCCCAGCTTCTCTTGCTGCGTCTGCCAATGCTTTGATCTTTCCCTGATAGATAAAGCCGCCTCTGTCAAAGACAACGTCGGTAATTCCTTTTTCCTTTGCCTTCTCAGCAATGACTTTTCCAAGGTATGCTGCAGCCGCAACATTATTTGTCTTTTCTAATTCTGCTTTCACGTCTTTCTGAAGAGTGGACGCTGCTACCAGTGTTTTGCTGCTGCCATCGGTATCGTCAATAATCTGTGCATACATATGATTATTGCTTCTAAACACAGCCAGACGCGGCCTCTCAGCGGTACCGCTGAAACGGTTACGTAATTTCATGTGCTTTTTTCTGCGAACTTCACTTCTTGATTTTTTACTAACCATTTTCACACCCTCCTTATTTATTTTTTACCAGTCTTACCAACCTTGCGGCGGATCACTTCATCAGCGTACTTGATTCCCTTGCCCTTGTACGGCTCCGGTCTTCTCTTGTCTCTGATCTCTGCTGCATACTGGCCAACTTTTTCTTTGTCGATCCCTTTTACCGTGATCTTGTTCTGGCCTTCCAGAACTGTCTCGATTCCTTCCGGATCAACCATCTCAACAGGATGTGAATATCCAAGGCTGAGGGTCAGCTTGTTGCCGGACTTCGCTGCTCTGTAACCAACACCGTTTACTTCCAGAACCTTTTCATAACCCTGGCTGACACCGATTACCATGTTGTTGATCAGTGTACGTGTCAGGCCGTGAAGGGATTTCATCCTCTTTAAGTCGTTTGGCCTGGTGACAACAATTTCTTCGCCTTCCTGCTTGATTTCCATTTCAACCGGGAGTTCTCTTACGAGAGTTCCCTTCGGACCTTTTACGGTCACTACATTATGCTCAGCAATCTCTACAGTTACACCTGCAGGGACTGCGATCGGCAGTCTTCCTATACGTGACATACCTTTGTCCTCCTAACTTAAATTTTCGGAGCAGAGGCTTGAGTCTGCTCTGTTTTCAGTTTATCTGTTCTAAGGATGTTCTTTTCGCTAAGCTCTGTCGAAGATATTCCTCTCTTCGTTCGGAATATCTGCTTTCATACTAGGCTCGATAATACCTCGCCAAGTATTCAATGCATCGCTAAGCTCAAAGAACGACCTTCACACTAAGTTCATCTTTCGCTTACGCTCCAGATTCACTAAGTGTTCAGTGTCACCACACAAAGCAAAGAACTTCTCCGCCTACGCCGAGCTTTCTTGCTTCTTTGTCGGTAACAACACCTTTATTTGTAGATACGATTGCAATTCCGAGTCCGCCCAGTACCTTCGGCATCTCTTCGCTGTTTGCGTATACGCGGAGACCTGGCTTGGAAATTCTCTTAAGGCCGGAAATTACTTTTTCGTTCTTATCCGCACCATATTTTAATGTGATGTGGATCGTCTTAAATGTTCCGTCTTCTACGATGTCATATTTTTTGATGTAGCCTTCATTTAAAAGAATATCTGCAATCGCGGTTTTCATCTTTGATGCGGGTACATCTACTGTATCATGTTTAGCAGTATTTGCATTACGGATTCTTGTAAGCATATCTGCGATTGGATCACTCATAGTCATGTCGAAGCATCCTCCTTCTATATCAATTTATCTGTTATGGCACCGGCAGATTACCAACTAGCCTTCTTCACTCCCGGTATCTCACCTTTATATGCCAATTCACGGAAGCAGATACGGCAGATTCCATATTTTCTTAAATATGCATGCGGACGGCCGCAGATACGGCAGCGGCTGTATTCTCTGGTAGAGAATTTTGGTTTGCGCTGCTGTTTGATTTTCATTGATGTCTTAGCCATGATTTCCCTCCTTACTTTTTGAATGGCATATTGAACTGTGCCAGCAATTCACGTGCTTCTTCATCCGTCTTGGCGGTTGTGACAAAGATCACATCCATACCTCTGACCTTGTCGATCTTATCGTATTCGATCTCCGGGAAGATCAACTGCTCTTTAATTCCGAGTGCATAGTTTCCTCTTCCGTCGAACGCATTCGGATTTACGCCTCTGAAGTCACGTACACGAGGGAGCGCAAGGTTGATCAGGCGGTCAACAAATTCGTACATTCTCTCGCCTCTCAACGTCACCTTGCATCCGATTGCCATACCTTCTCTGATTTTGAAGTTGGCTACGGAATTTTTTGCCTTTGTGATCACTGCCTTCTGACCTGAGATTTTTTCAAGATCAGCCATCGCAGATTCCAGTAATTTCGCGTTTTCCTTTGCTTCACCTACGCCCATGTTGATTACAACTTTATCAAGCTTCGGCACTTCCATTACATTTTTATATCCAAATTTTTTTGTCATTGCATCAACAATCTCATTCTGATATTGTTCTCTCAATCTACTCAAAGTCCTGGACCTCCTTTCCTGGATTAATCAATCACTTCACCTGTTGACTTCGCAACACGTACTTTTTTGTCCCCGTCCATCTTGAAACCGATTCTTGTAGCTTTTCCCTTGTGGATATACATTACGTTGGAAATGTCAATCGGTCCCTCCTGGTGTACGATACCGCCATTCTGATTTGCCATGGTGGGTTTTGTGTGCTTTGTCAGCATGTTGACGCCTTCAACCAGGACTTTTCCGTCTTTTTTATTTACAGCAAGTACTTTGCCTTCTTTGTCTTTATCTGCTCCGGCAATGACTCTTACCATATCGTCTTTTTTAATCTTCATAGTTGACATATCGGCACCTCCTACAGTACTTCCGGAGCCAGGGAAACGATCTTCATGAAATGCTTCTCTCTCAGCTCTCTGGCTACAGGTCCAAAAATACGTGTTCCACGCGGATTCAAATCATCTCTTATGATTACAGCAGCATTTTCATCGAATCTGATATAGGAACCGTCTTTACGGCGGGCACCCTTTACAGTACGAACAACTACAGCCTTCACTACGTCGCCTTTTTTAACAACGCCGCCTGGCGTTGCATCTTTAACAGTCGCAACGATCACATCTCCGATGCTGGCATATCTTCTGGTAGAACCGCCAAGTACACGGATGCAAAGTAATTCCTTAGCGCCTGTATTATCTGCTACTCTAAGTCTACTTTCCTGTTGTATCATGCAGGTAAACCTCCTTCAATTCTCTTAAGGCATAAAAAATTATTTTGCCTTTTCCATGATCTCCACAAGTCTCCATCTCTTGTCCTTGGACAGAGGTCTTGTCTCCATTACTTTAACGGTATCGCCGATACGGCACTCATTATTCTCGTCATGCGCTTTTAACTTGTAGGTTTTCTTTACAATCTTCTTATAAAGCGGATGCTTAACGTGGTTTTCAACGGCAACAACGATTGTCTTGTCCATCTTGTCGCTGACAACCTTGCCGGTACGGGTTTTTCTCAAATTTCTCTCTTCCACGGTGATACTCCTTTCAAATTTTATAAGGATGTTCTTTTCGCTAAGCTCGATAATACCTCGCTAAGCTCAAAGAACGGCTTTCGTACTAGGCTCGATAATACCTTGCCAAGTTCTCAATGCCCTGCCTCAGTAATCAATGTCTGGATACGAGCGATATTCTTTCTCACTTCTTTGATTCTGCTTGTATTGTCTAACTGATTCGTCGCATTCTGGAATCTTAAGTTAAAAAGCTCTTTTTTAGCAGCTACTAATTCTTCTTTTAATTCTTCTACGGATTTTCCTCTTAATTCGTTTACAAATGTATTAATTTTCACTGTTATCACCGCCTTCTAATTCTGCGCGAGAAACGATTTTGCATTTGCAAGGTAATTTGTGCATTGCAAGACGAAGAGCCTCTTTTGCTACTTCCTCAGGAACGCCTGCGATCTCAAACATTACACGTCCTGGCTTTACAACCGCTACCCAGTACTCTAATGCACCTTTTCCGCTACCCATACGAGTTTCTGCTGGTTTTGCTGTCACTGGTTTGTCCGGGAAGATCTTGATCCAGACTTTACCGCCACGCTTGATATAACGTGTCATGGCAACACGGGCTGCCTCGATCTGATTGGACTTGATCCAGCATGGCTCCGCTGCGATGATGCCATATTCACCATAGGTAATCGTGTTTCCTCTGAGGGCTTTTCCCTTCATAGAGCCACGGAACTGTTTACGACGTTTTACTCTTTTTGGCATTAACATTATTTATCGCTCCCTTCCTTATCAGCTTTCGTCGGAAGAATCTCGCCTTTGTAAATCCAGACTTTCACACCGACCTTCCCGTAAGTTGTGTCAGCTTCTGCGAATCCATAATCAATGTCAGCTCTCAGTGTCTGAAGCGGAATGGTTCCTTCGCTGTAAAATTCAGTACGCGCCATGTCGGCTCCGCCGAGACGTCCTGCTACTGCAGTCTTTACACCGAGTGCGCCGGATTTCATTGTTCTGGACATGCAGGACTTCATAGCACGCCGGAATGAAATACGGTTTTCAAGCTGCTGTGCAATATTTTCAGCTACAAGCTGGGCATCCTTGTCAGGTCTCTTTACTTCCTTGATGTCCACGATCAGCTTTTTGTCGGTGTACTTCGCGAGCTCGCCTTTTACCTTCTCGATCTCTGCGCCGCCCTTGCCGATTACAACACCCGGCTTTGCTGTATAAACGATGATCTTCACACGGTCAGAAGCTCTTTCAATCTCGATCCTGGAGATTCCGGCACTGTATAATCTCTTTTTAAGAAATTTTCTGATCTCATGATCCTCCACAAGGTTGTCGGCGAAATCTTTTTCCGCATACCATTTGGAGTCCCAGTCTTTGATAATTCCGACTCTTAAGCCGTGAGGATTAACTTTCTGTCCCATTATTGCCCTCCTTATCTCTCATTCAGCACGATTGTGATGTGGCTCATTCTCTTTTCGATCCTGTAAGCCCTGCCCTGTGCCCTTGGTCTGATTCTCTTCATCGTCGGCCCTTTATTTGCGTAACACTCTTCAATATAAAGGTTCTCCGTACTCATACCGTTGTTGTTTTCAGCATTTGCGATGGCTGATTTTAATAATTTCTCTATAATACTGGAAGCGTATCTTGGGTTATAAGCCAAAATACCAAGCGCAGTCTTAACATCCTTGCCTCTGATGGCATCCAACACGAAACATGCCTTCTGAACAGATACCCGCGCATAGGAAATCTTTGCTGACGGCCGTGTATCTTTCTGCTCATTTCTATCTCTTTTGATCTGGGATCTATGTCCTTTTGCCATGGATAAACCCTCCTTTCAAATACTTGTTCTTATCTTACTTTGGATTTTTTCTCGTCTTTACCATGTCCCCTGTACGTCCTGGTTGCTACGAACTCTCCGAGCTTGTGTCCAACCATATCTTCTGTAACATATACCGGCACATGTCTTCTTCCGTCATGTACGGCGAATGTATGGCCGACAAATGACGGGAAAATCGTAGAACGACGTGACCATGTCTTTATAACTGATTTACTGCCGGATGCGTTCATAGCATCGACTTTTTTCAGTAAACTTTCATCTGCAAATGGTCCTTTTTTAAGTGAACGAGCCATAGGTTCTAACCTCCTTGTAAACTAATTATTTGATAGCTTTTCCATCTCTTCTTCTTACGATCAGCTTGTTAGAAGCTTTGTTCTTCTTACGTGTCTTAAGACCCAGCGCCGGCTTGCCCCATGGTGTTGACGGACCCGGACGGCCGATGCCTGTCTTGCCTTCACCACCACCGTGCGGATGGTCGTTGGGGTTCATTACGGAACCACGTACTGTAGGTCTGATGCCCATATGGCGTTTACGTCCTGCTTTACCGATGTTGATCAGGTTGTGCTCTCCATTGCCTACGACACCTACGGATGCTCTGCAGATGATCGGAACCATTCTCATTTCGCCTGAAGGAAGACGTAAGGTCGCGTACTTTCCTTCTTTTGCCATAAGCTGCGCGCTGTTTCCAGCGGAGCGTACAAGCTGTCCGCCTTTTCCCGGATACAGCTCAATGTTGTGGATCTGTGTACCAACCGGAATATTTACCAGCGGCAGGCAGTTTCCAATTCTTACTTCTGCTTCCGGTCCGTTCATGATCTTCATCCCATCCTTCAGTCCTTCCGGAGCCAGGATGTAAGCCTTCTCGCCGTCTGCGTAGCAGATCAGTGCGATGTTGGCTGTTCTGTTCGGATCGTATTCGATTCCGATTACGGTTGCCGGGATACCGTCTTTCTTTCTCTTGAAATCGACAATTCTATATTTTTTCTTAGCGCCGCCTCCGCGATGCCTTACTGTAATCTTACCCTGATTGTTGCGGCCGGCTGTTCTCTTCTTTGAAACCAGAAGGGACTTCTCAGGTGTTGCCTTTGTGATCTCTGAGAAATCAGAGCCAGTCATCTGTCTTCTGGAAGGTGTATATGGGTTGTATGTTTTGATTCCCATTACTGTCTCTCCTTTCGTTCGCTCTAATTATTAGTTTCACGGAATTGCACCGTATATATTGAACACTTAGCGAGGTTTTCTCGAGCTTAGTGTGAAAATACACTCACTCTGTCTATAACCCCTGGAAAATCTCAATCTCTGCGCTGTCCTCTGTCAGCTGCACGATCGCTTTCTTTGTCTTGGCAGTCTTTCCGTATACCATGCCGCGTCTCTTGTTCTTTCCGCCGCGGTTCATTGTATTCACGCTTGCTACCTTTGTTCCGGAGAACATCTTTTCAACAGCTTCTTTGATCTGGGTCTTTGTAGCTTCTGTGTGCACTAAAAATGTGTACTTCTTGTCGCCCATGATCTCCATACTCTTCTCTGTAATAACCGGTTTAAGGATTACATCATAATATTTGATATCAGCCATTATGCGTACACCTCCTCAATCGCTGCAACAACAGCTTTCGTTGCGATCACTGTGTTGTATTTCAGGATATCGTAAACATTGATTGTGTTGGTGTGTGCAGTCTTTACATCCGGGATATTTCTTGCGGAAAACTCTGCGTTCTTGTTGTCGTCTTCCAGCACTACCAATGCCTTGTTGATCTTTAAGTTGTCCAGAACGCTCTGGAACTTCTTTGTCTTGATCTCATCGAAATTGATCTCGTCGATCACGATGAACTTCTTCTCTTCTACTCTGGAAGAAAGCGCGGACTTCAAAGCAGCCCTCTTTTCCTTCTTATTCATCTTTACGGAGTAATCTCTCGGAACCGGAGCGAATACCACGCCGCCGCCTGTCCACTGGGGAGCCCTGGTTGAACCCTGTCTTGCATGACCGGTTCCCTTCTGTCTCCATGGCTTCCTTCCGCCGCCGGATACTTCAGAACGTGTCTTTGCCTTCTGTGTTCCCTGGCGGTTATTTGCAAGCTGGCTCACAACTGCTTTGTGTACAAGGTGATCATTGACCTCGACACCAAACACGGAATCGTTCAGATCGATCGTACCAACTTCTTTACCTTCGATATTATAAACAGATACTGTTGCCATCTGTGTGTTCCTCCTTTCTATGTTGTCAGATTATTTCTCAGCCTTTACTGTTTCTTTTACCGTTACGAGACATTTCTTCGGTCCCGGTACAGAACCCTTGACCAGCAACAGGTTGTTCTCTGTGTCAACCCTTACTACTTCCAGATTCTGAACAGTAATCTGCTTGTTTCCCATCTGACCAGGCATCTTCTTTCCTTTGAATACCTTGCTCGGATCGGATGCCGCACCGTTAGAACCAGCATGACGGTGATACTTGGAACCGTGGGTCATAGGCCCTCTGCTCTGTCCGTGACGCTTGATCGCACCCTGGAACCCTTTACCTTTTGAGATCGCCGTCGCATCAACCCTGTCTCCTGCAGCGAAGATATCTGCCTTGATCTCCTGAGCCAGTGCGTATTCTTCCGCATCTTCAAAACGAAATTCCTTTACAAATCTCTTGGAGGAAACGCCTGCCTTCTGGAAATGGCCTGCTTCCGCTTTGGTCGCGCCGTTTCTGTGGGCAACTTCCTTCTTGCCGCTCTTGTCCTTGCTGACGATCTTGTCTTTCATGTCAACAAATCCAACCTGAACTGCACTGTAGCCGTCGTTTTCCTCTGTCTTTACCTGTGTCACCACGCAGGGTCCTGCCTGGAGCACGGTTACAGGAATCAGGACTCCGTCTTCGTCGAAGATCTGGGTCATTCCAACTTTTGTAGCCAAAATAGCTTTCTTCATTATTATTACCTCCTGTGATTTACAGCGGAGCACATCTGTGCTCATCCTAAATTGTACCCAAAGGGCATCCCTTTTCTAAATTCTAATGTCCTTCGGACTACGGACTCATGTCCGACAGGGTATAGGATTCTGCTTATGAATTACTTGTTTTTCATCTTGATATCAATGTATACGCCGGCCGGCATCTCCAGTCTGGACAATGCATCTACTGTCTTCTGGGTCGGTGTGATGATATCAATCAGTCTTTTATGAGTTCTCTGCTCGAACTGCTCCCTGGAGTCTTTGTACTTGTGTACCGCCCGCAGGATTGTAACTACTTCCTTCTTGGTCGGAAGTGGTACCGGACCGCTCACCTGAGATCCGTTTTTCTTTACAGTTTCGATGATTTTTCTGGCAGATGCATCAACAAGCTGATGATCGTATGCCTTCAATGTGATTCTCATTACTTGACTTGCCATAAAAAAAGTCGCCTCCTTTTCGTACTATTCACTTCAGTACGACAAGCGGTGACTGTACACTCTCCCGTGTGTGTCGTGAGAAACATACACGTTACTTCTTACTGCGCCTTACGGCAGACCAGTAGTCTGTTGTGATTCGTACAGTGACTTGTCGCCAGTTTCCTAACTTGACATTCGCTCCACGGAAAACCTGCCCTCCTGCATGGTTCATGCACTTGGCAGCAACCTCACGCTTCAACGCTATCATGTCACAGCTTTTTCAGTATAACGAATACTTTTGAAAAATTCAAGTGGTTTTTTCGATTTTTTTATATTTTTTTCACAAACCCGGAAAAATGATGGAGATCCGCGCATTTCCGCCAAAAAGAAAGCAGAGGCTGCAGTTTATCGGCAGCCCCTCCTGTTTTGATCATGCATTCTTTTACTCATGCTTTTTTCTTTGCCAGTTCATAGATATTCCGGCAGTCTTCCCTGTTCAGCCTGACGATCCCGCCAATGCTGCAGTCCTCGCCGCAAAAGGCGATCCGATCCAGCATGTCTTCGATCCGGTCCGTGGGAATTTGAAATTCCTCAAAGGATACAGGCATCCCCAGCTTTTGAAAAAATGTCTCTGTCATTTCAATTCCCTTTTCCGCAGCTTCCAATGCATTGGTTCCGTCCCATTCCACTCCGAACACTTCCCTGGCGTATCGTGCAAAGCGCATCGGTTTTTTCCGATATACATACCGCATCCAGGCGCCCATAACCACGGACAGCGTCACGCCGTGGGGCGTGTCATACAGTGCGCTTAATTCATTTCCGATTTCATGCGTGGCCCAGTCCTGTACCCTTCCGATCCCTACCGTATTGTTGTGGGCAATGGTTCCGATCCACATAAGCTCCCCGCGGGCCGAATAGTCTGACGGTTCTTCCAGCACCTTCGGCCCAAGCTCCGTCAGCGTTTTTAAAATGCCCTCTGCCATGCGGTCGATCACACCGATTTCCTCATCCGGTGAAAAATACCGTTCGCAGACATGGGAAAACATGTCTACAATGCCGCAGGCAGTCAGGAACTTCGGAAGTGAGCAGGTCAGTTCCGGATCCATGACGGCAAGCACCGGACGTACAACGGGATGGCTGATCAGCAGCTTCTTTCCCACCTCCGTATTATTGACCACCGCCACCGCACTGGACTCGCTTCCCGTGGCCGGGCAGGTCAGGATGACCCCCACAGGCAGGGTTCTCTCCGGCTGTCTCTGTCCGGTAAAGAAATCCCAGACATCTGTATCCGCCGCTGCGCCAAGTCCGATTGCCTTGGCGGAATCAATCACGCTTCCGCCGCCAATGGCCAGAATAAAATCAATCTGTTCTTTTTTCGCCAGCCTGATCCCTTCTCTTACCAGGGAGAGCCTTGGGTTGGGAAGCACCCCGCCCAGTTCCGCAATCCGGATTCCTTCCGCTTTCAGCTGATTTTCAATTTCTGCCAGAAGTCCCGTATCATATAAAAATTTTCCGTCGTCATGATGGATCAGCACATTCTTTGCACCAAATAGTTTGATTTCCCGCGCCGTCTGTGCGACGGCATTTTTTCCAAATACAAATTTTGTCTGTATACAAATCGAAAAATCCTGAAGCATATCACACCTCTTCCATAATTATCATCCTTCCGGAGCGCCGCTGTTTCCGGAACCTTCTGCACTC
Source organism: Schaedlerella arabinosiphila (assembly GCF_003885045.1). Classification (GTDB taxonomy): domain Bacteria; phylum Bacillota; class Clostridia; order Lachnospirales; family Lachnospiraceae; genus Schaedlerella; species Schaedlerella arabinosiphila. The sequence continues at coordinate 4,109,837 of NZ_RHJS01000002.1, forward strand.
GCATGGCCCTCCATGATCCTCATAAGCCCCTCCGGTTCCCATACCAGATAATCCGGCTGTTCTCTTCGAAGCATTGCTTCGTCCCCGTCCCCGTATGCAGCCGCAATACAGGAGATCCGGTTTTCTCTGGCCGCGCGTATGTCGCTCCACGTATCGCCCACATAAACGCAGTCTTTCTCCTGCATCTGATATTTTTCCAGAATATACGCAATCATCTCTTTTTTACTTTTTTCGGTTCCCTCGAAGGAATCCGGGGACACGCTCTCTTCAAAAAAAGGCTTCCACCCTTTCTTTAAAAAAATATTCTCCAGAGCTTCCCGCGGCTTCATCGTAATGATAAAATGTCTGACTCCCTGTTTTCTGGTTACTGCGATCAGTTCCTCGATCCCGGGATAATAGCAGGTATGGACATAGGGATTCATACACCGGTAATGTATACGGACAAGCTCCTCAAATCTGGCATACTGTCCTTCCCCCGGATAAGGCGTTAGCTTCCCGTATATTTCTTTTACAGATTTTCCCAGATTGCTGCTGTCTTTTGTAAATCCTTCGGGAAGCGTACCCCCGCACAGCTCTGCCGCATACCGCAGAGATTCCCACACGTCCTCGCCCGTATCCGCAAGCGTCCCGTCAAAATCCCATAATATTGCTTTCCATCTCATTTTTTTCATCCTTCACATTCAATCCGTGTTTCCTGATGCGTCAAAATGGCGAAAGCATGTCTTGCTCCACAGCGTACCGATCACGACCAGAAGCGACCCCGCCAGTATCGGAACCGTAATGCCTACGCCCAGCATAAACGAGGTCATCACCGTGGAGATGATCGGCAGGAAATTGGATGCCAGCACCACAAGAAGCATGTTTCCTTTTTTGATTGCCAGATTCCACATTACATTTGCGAGAGAGCCGACTACGACCCCGGCATACAAGATCTGCCCGGTCAGGTCTGCGGTAAAGCGCCTCGGTTCGTCTGTAAAAAACGCGATCGCCCCCAGCACGGCCGCCGTTATGACCATATAGATCCCAACTCCGTCCACCCGTTTCATACCCACATATTTTTTTGTAAGGTTCGTATAGATCCCCCAGGAAACCGCAACAACAAATCCCATGAGATACCCTGCCATGTCGTCGCCTGAGAGTACATTATGTAAAAAACCCGGCAGGTCCAGAACAGCCTCTCCCAGTTTTGCAACTATGATTCCCGCCATGCTGACGGACACGCCGCCGATCAGCCATGGGGATGCCTTTGCCTTTAAAATCGGTATTGTAAATATCAGCGTAAACAACGGCCATAGAAACCGTATCAGTACCAGTGTTACCACCGCCTCATCGCTCTCAACCATACTCATGGATACATAGGAAGAGGCGGTATAAATGATAAATAACCCGCCGCATATCGGCCAGTACCGCCTGGGAACGCTTCGCCACTCCTGAAGTCCTTCTTTTTTCACCCCCTGTTGGACAAGCACCACAATGCCGCCAATCAGGTTTACCAATGCCGCTGAGGTATACGCCCCAATGTTTGTGCTCAGATTTCTGGTGAAGATTGCACTTGTTCCCCATATGATGATTGTCAAAAACCCTATCAGGGTATATTTTCTGGTTCCGGCAAACATGCGCATTCCCCCAATTAATTATACTCTTCCGGACGTGCACCGTCCGCCCCGCAGTGACATGTACTTTGAGCTTCCCCTTGGTTATAATTTTCCAGCGTCCGATACAGGAGCTCCATAAATCCCGGGAAATCCAGTTCCAGGGCGCCCTCCGCATTCGGCTTCTTTCCGCGGAAGTCCATCTGCGGTTCCCTGTGCAGGTCGATCTCTGGTTCCACACCGCGCAGATGCCGGTAATCGCATACCGTCATCCCTCTTGTCAGCTCTCCTTTGAGCTCTATGTCAATGTGCATATCTGCCGCCTTGATCAAAGACGGGTCGATCAGCCATGCCACCGCGCATGCGTCGTGCATATTGGCACCGGAAAGCGATGCGCTCTTAATCGTCGTATCAATGAAAAATTCCGTCAGATCCGCCGCAAGGTGAGCCGCTTTTGTCCCGATCTCACGGAATTTCTTTACATGCTCCGCGGTCAGGCAGCATTGCCGGGTCAGGTTGATGCCGCACATTTTTATATGAAGTCCAGAGTTAAAAACCTTGTATGCTGCTTCCGGGTCAACAAAAATGTTAAATTCCGCAGCCGGAGTCCAATTTCCAAATGTAACCGAGCCGCCCATGATGCTCAATTCCTTTACACGCCCGACAATCCTCGGCTCTCTGTTGATCGCAGCCGCGATATTGGTCAGCGGTCCCGTCGCAATCAGCGTCACATCGTCCGTATTCATCACCGTTTCCACAATAAAATCGACAGCATGCTGCTTCTGCGGTTTTACCGCCGGCTCCGGAAGCACCGGGCCGTCCAGACCGGTTTCCCCATGGAACTGGGGCGCCGTTACAAGGGGTACCGTTGTGGGGTTTGAGTGTCCGGCATAGACCGGTATATCGATCCTTTCCAGAACTTCCAATACCTTCAGTGCATTTTTTGTTACATTTTCCAGCGTACAGTTTCCGCCGATTGTTGTGATTCCAAGCACATCCAGATGCTGTGCCGCCAGCATGATGGCAAATGCGTCATCATGCCCCGGATCACAGTCCAATATTACCTTTTTCATCCTGCTCCTCCTCTAAAAATTCATCTAGTTCTTTTTTCCTAGGGCATCCCCTGGCCCCTTTTTTCGCCACGGTAAAGCCGGAGACCGCATTTCCCCATACCAGGCACTCGCCGAGCGGCTTTCCTTCCAGCATTGCAAAAATAAATCCCGCATTATATACATCACCGGCTCCCACCGTATCTTCTACCTTCACTTTGAACGCCGGCGCAATGGCTTCTCCCTCCCTGAAAAAGCCAATGGAGCCTTCTTTTCCGTTTCTTACGATCACAGTCCTTTTATCGCTCACAAAACTTCGGGCGTTTTCCTTCCAGTCCCCGTCTCCGAGCCAGGCAAATTCATCCGTACCTGAACCCAGCAAAACGGTCGTATACCGGATAATCTCGCGGACTGCTTTTTCATATTCCGGTTCCAGACAGCCGTTATCCACACGCAGGTTCAGATCAAAGGAGGTCGGAATCCCCCGCTCGTATGCTTCCCTGAAGATCCTTATGATGGTCTTCCGGGCGGAAGTATCGTACACCAGAGACATCCCGGAGGAATGTATCCAGCTTCCTTCCATCAGCTTTTCAAGGGAAATCTTGTGTTCGTCCAGGACCTTGAACGCCTGGTTCTCCCTCGGCCATCCCCACAGGTATCGTTCCCCGTATTCATCAATAAAGGCAAACACCCCTACCGTGTTCAGATCCGGCTCCACAACCAGCTGGGATATATCCACGCCTTCTTTTTCAAAATCGGCCCGGATGTATTTTCCATACTGGTCGTCACCGATGGTTCCCACAAACGAAGTGCACACGCCCAGTCTTGCAAGCGCGACTGCGGTGTTGGACGAGGTTCCGCCTCCTTGAAGAGACGGAGACGGATATTCAACCATGGTCCTCTCCTCGTTCAGGTATTTGGGATAGGGCACGATAATGTCCACGTTGGCATCCCCCAGCACAAATACCCTACGCATTTTGAGACGCCTCGATAAATGCTTTTACCTTTGCCGGATCTTTGCAGCTTCCTGTACGCTTCTCCTCGTCCTCGTAGTTGGTAAGGCTGAAAGAATCCACTCCGTACGGGTGTGTGATATGGATCGCCTCCGCCACATTTTCGGCATCCAGTCCGCCCGCAATGATACAGGGTACTTTTGTGCTTTCAATAATCGCCCGGTCAATCTCCCTGTCGTGAGTCAGCCCTGTCGCCCCGATATCCCCTGCCTGGGGCGCTTTGGTATCGATCAGGAAGAAGTCGCTGACTGCCTCATAATCTTTGATATACTGCATGACCTTCTGCTCTTCCAGCGGCACGCCCGCCAGCACCGGAATCGCCTGCATGATCCGAAGCCCTGGAAAGCGGTTTTTCAATTCCTGTACCTGATCTGGTTTGATCCCCTCGATATCCCCTGATAAGTGCAGGACATCCGGCAGAACCACTTTCAGGTTTTCGGTAATCTCCTCAATGTCTTCCGCTACGGTCAGGCCGATCTTCACCGCCTCAGGCTGTACTCCTTCGAAGATCTCTTTCGCCTTCTCACAGGTGAGCTGCCCCGGCGTCCTCTTGATCTTGCCGTAGGATACGCCGATATGATGTCCTCCCATATCGATGACCATTCTTGCATCCTCTACCGTCCTGATTCCATAAATCTGAATTATCACATCTGCCATAGCTTTTTACCCCTTTCTGCATGCTTCAAACGCTTCTATAAATGCTTCTGTTGTAAATACAGTTTCTTTTAATCCGGCTCCCTGTGCCACTTTGGTGATGGGCGGCGGAGTGACAAAGCTTTGTTTCAGTGTCTCCACCTGTGAAAATACTTCTTCTGTCTTTCCGTCTAACAGCACTTTTCCTTTACACATGACAACGACTCTTTTGAAATTGTCCACCACAAACTTCATATCATGGGAAATGGTGATGCATAGCTTTCCTTTTTCCTTCAGTTCGCTGATGATCCGTCTCAGTCTCAGGTTGCCTTCTACATCCTGTCCGCAGGTCGGTTCGTCAAAAATCAGCGCGTTCGGGTTCATCATGATAATGGCGCCGATGGTACAGAATTTTTTCTCCGTAGAAGTCAGGTCAAATGGATGCAGATCCAGCTTTTCTTTCAGTCCTACCAGTTCGGACACCCATTCCATCCGTTCCCGGATCTCTTTTTCCGGCATTCCGATCCGCTGGGGGCCAAATTCAAATTCCTTCTGAACGGATTCCAGAAAAAGCTGGTCGTCCGGATTCTGGAACACATAGCCGACTTCTTTTGACCAACTGGCCGTAGAACGGTTTGCTATGCTTTCCCCGTTGATCAGGACATCCCCTGTCGTGGGCCGCAGGATTCCGTTAAAATGCTTTACAATGGTGGTTTTTCCGGCTCCGTTTTGTCCAATGATCGCAACCGGTTCCGTTCCTTCGATCACCAGGTCAATCCCTTTTAAGGCTTCGTCTCCCGTAGGATAAACATGCCGCATATTTTTCAATTCAATTTTCATCCGGTCAAAGCCTCCTTTACAAGTTCTATGGCCGGCTCCTCCATAATTTCCGCTTCCCGCCGGGTATATCCTTTTTCTTTTAACGCCTGACATACTTTTACATAATCAGGAATCCCGATATGGTGCTTTAACATTTCCGGATCACGGAAAATATTCTGGGGAGTGTCGATTGCCGCAACCTCTCCCGCATCCAGCACCAGAATCTTGTCCGCACACCGCGCAACGCGTTCCATCTCATGGTCTACCATAATGACCGTGATCCCTTTTTGATTCAGGCCCTTTACAATGTCAAAAATCTCTTCGCTTCCAAGGGGGTCCAACTGTGTGGTACATTCGTCCAGCACCAGGATTTTGGGTTCCATGATAAATGTAGAGCCAAACGCCACTCTCTGCACCTGCCCGCCCGACAATTCCAACGGGTTCTTGTGGATGATGTGGTCGATGCGCATCAGCCTGGACACGTATTCCACCTTCTCCTTCATCACTTCCCTTGAAACGCCGCGGTTTCCCAGGCCGTACGCCAGTTCCTCCGCAACCGTTCCGGCCGTGTATGACAACTGGTTGAACGGGTTCTGGAATACAAGTCCGATTTCCGCAGACAACTGCGCGATGGAACTGTCCTCAACTTTCAGATCCCCTACATGTACCTCGCCGGACATTTTTCCCACAAAATAATGTGGAATCAGTCCTACCAGGGCGTTGCAAAGCGTGGATTTTCCCGATCCATTTGCTCCGATGATGCAGAAAAAGCTTCCCTCTTCCACCTGAAAACTGACATTTTTCAGCGCCTTCCGCTTTGTCTGCCTATATCGGAAGCTAAAGTCTTTCACTTCTAATACTACTTTTCCCAACTGCCGCACCCCCCCCCTAAATCATATTGAGCTTCATCAGAATCGTGAGAACGATAACTGCTGCAAAAAACAGGATCAAAATAAATTTCAGAACCTTATCTGCTGTTGACTTTGTAACCTCCACATAACTGGTCTGCTTCACCCCTGTGATTCCGAATCCCCTTGTCTCCAGCGTCATTCCTCTCTCCTGCGCATCTGTCAGGGAAGACATGACAACCGGGCCGAGGAGCGGGATATAGGCTTTCACCCTCGCTATAATTCCGCCTCCCGTTTCCACCCCTCTTGCACTTTGAGCTTCCTGGATCACACTCATTCTTCTCTGCATCTGGGGGACAACGTTTAAACTCGCCAGCACCAGATATCCGGCTTTCGGAGGCAGCCCGGTGGCTGTCAGCGCAGCCACCAGCTTTCCGGTGTAGGTCGTTTTGTTCATAATATAAAAGCTTCCCAGGAATACCAGCAGTGTACTGATGATCTTTGCCGCGTACAGTACGCCTTCCAGCCCTACCTTTGCAAATCCGAGATCCGCTATAAATGTGACGTTTTTCGGGCTGTAGCACCCCTGGATAAACATGAGCATGACCGTGATCGGGATTCCGAATCCAAACATGATTTTTGCAAACTCTTTCAGCATCTTCGCGCTTCCCGCCACAAAGAACAGCAGTACGATCACTCCCAGTCCCAGCCAGGAATTTGGAAATATCAGGGTACCGAGCCCCAAAGAAAATACCGCCAATATCTTCGTCATGGGATTCAGATTTTCCACAAACGTATTTTTCGCTACAAACGAATTGGATACTTTTTCCATAAATAACCTCCTGTGATATCTCTAATACACAGATTTTTTATAACGGTATTCCGCCCCGATCATCAATCCTCTTCTTCATCATCGTCTTCAGCATCCGCAGCATACTGGCTCAGGAACCGCTTCGGGATCTTCTTTACGATGATAAACGCGATCAGGAATGCAATTCCCTTGTCCACCAGGTTTTCAATCATGGCAGAGGAAAGTACGGAAGTCACAATGTCCTTGGTGGCTGCGATCAATGTTGCCGTCAGAACGGATGAACCTGTCACTCCTGTTGCTCCCCCGTATACGCAGATCGTAATGGTAGAAGCAGCAGCCACATTGGTCAGCGTACATGCCAGCCAGGTCAGGACAGCTCCCCAGATCTTCTTGAACAATCCGGCCTTTACCATGTAGCCTGTCACCAGACCGCAGAGGATGCTTACGACAGAGTACGGAAGATACACCGGATTCGCGACAAGCGCCAGGAATACATTTGTCAGCAGACCGCACAGCGCAGAAACCCATGGACCGGATAAGCAGGCAATTACAATCGTTCCGATCATGTCCAGGAACAGCGGGAGCTTCAATGCCGAACACAATGTCCCTCCGATCAGGTTGATTCCTACCGCAATCGGAATCAGCACCAGCGACTTCGTTGAAAACTGCGCTTTCAACCCCTCCATAAACGTCATCTTCTTTTTCTTTTTGGCCATTTTTTTGCCCTCCTTCTTTTTTGTAACTTGTATGATGTAATACAAGTTGTTTTCTTAAAATATCATGCGCCGCCGCCCATGATATCTTAATTCGTTGTTCACTTTACTCCCTCGACCTCTACCGCATCCAGCATGGATTTTGTGATCTTTTTCAATTCTTCTGCATTCCGGTTCTCAATGCATTCTATGATCTTTCCATGGTACTCGAGCCCGTCCTTTGCCCCCTGCTCTGTCAGCGTCCCGGACATAGCGGAGTTCATGACATCCTTTGCAATATTGCTGATCTTGATGATAAACGGATTATCCGTCATCTCGTACAGCTTCATATGGAAGTTCAGATCATATTCCTTGTATTTCCCCAGGTTCTTCTTATTGTAATAATACGACATCTTATCCAAATATTTTTTCAATATGGAGATGTCCTTTTCGGTTGCCTTTTCGATCAGTATATCTATGATTCCAACCTCGATGATCTTCCTGTACTCCAACACGGCGCGTATATCGTCGTTATTCAGAAACAGCATAGGTGTCATGGACTTCAGATAGCTGTTGGAGGTCACGGTCTTCACGAATGTTCCCTTCCCCTGGAATGTCTCCACCACATTGATGGCAACCAGCTTCTGGATGGCCTCCCGGATGGTAATGCGGCTGACTCCCATCGCTTTGGTCAGCTCATTCTCCGAGGGAAGCTTCTCGCCGGGTTTCCATTCCCCCATCTCAATCTTCATTAGTAGCTGTTCAAATACCTGCTCCTTGATATCCTGCTTTTTCAGGCTTTCGAATCCTTTGTACTGCATCCTTTTCTCCCGCTGCTGCATGTTGTACTTTTCCATATCTATTTCTATATCAACTTCCTTTATAATACAATATTTACAGAATTTGTCAATAGCTTTTGCGAAATTTGTATGATGTATTACAAGTTTTGTCGAATTTATACGAATCCCATGCTATATTTTTATCTAATATGCTTAAAAGGCTGTACTTCCTGGATGAGCTTCATAAAGTCTAAATCCGTCTATCCTGAGTTTGTAAAACCAGCACTTCTATTGGATGCAACGGTGAAAATAGTTTCCCATTGCATCCAACACTCCTTTCCGCTCCCGGCACCTGTCAGCGCCCCAGCCGGCACATGACCCTGAACATTTTGCCGGTATCCACCGGCTTCGCCAGATGTTCATTCATTCCCGCATCTTTTGCCATTGCGACGTCCTCATCAAAGGCGTTGGCCGACAGGGCTATGATGGGCACGGTTTTCGCGTCCGGCCGGTCCAGACTGCGGATCACGCGGGCCGCTTCATATCCGCTCATCACCGGCATCATCAGATCCATGAGCACACAGTCAAAGGTTCCCGGTGTGGATGCCGCGAACGCATCCACGGCGGCCTTTCCATCGTTGGCAGTGACGACCCTCGCGCCTGCATCCTCCAGCATAAACTCCACGATCTCGCAGTTGATCTCGTTATCCTCCACCAGAAGGACACACATTCCGGCAATATTGCTCCGTACATTCCGCTGCTCCTCGTCCGCAGGCTGTGCGCTCCACGCCTTGTCAACCCGGATGGGCAGCGTGACCCGAAATACGCTCCCTCTGCCGACCTGGCTGTCTACCTCAATGGTTCCCTTCATCTGTTCTACCAGCTTCTTCACAACAGACATTCCGAGCCCAACGCCGTTATAGTTGGTTCTTGCATCCGGATGTTCCTGGGTAAAGGGCTCAAAGATATGCTTTTTGAACTCCTCCCCAATGCCGATTCCGGTATCTTCGATCACAAACCGATATTCTGCGGTACCGCCCTGGCAGGAGAGCTCCTTTGCCTGCACAAATACAGAGCCGTTGACCCGATTATATTTGAGCGCATTGTCGATGATGTTCATCAGGATCTGCATGACATGGAGGGAATTTCCGATCACTCTGCTGTGCTGCAGTTCGGCCTCCTCCAGCTCCAGCCGAACCCCTGCCTCCTCCGCCTGGGCAGACAAAATCGCGATGCAGTTTTCCAATGTGCCGCGAAGGTCAAAAGGCTCCTCTGCCGTCTCCTTTCTGCCGCTCTCCAGCTTGCTGACCTGGAGAACATCGTTGACCAGGGAAAGCAGATGCTCCGTTGAGATACGGATTTTTTCCTGACACACCCTCTGCCTGCCCGGATCATCCTGGCTTTTCTCCATGATGGCCAGCATGCCCATAATCCCGTTTATGGGCGTGCGGAGATCGTGGGACATGTGGGAGAGAAATTCGCTCTTTGCCGAGTTTGCACGGCGGACCTTCTCCAGCAGTTCCATGATGGCCTGCTCCTGCTTCTTCCTTGTCACCATGGTCTCGGTGATATCCTGATGGTAACCGTTCAGGCAGGAACCGGGTTTTTTGAATTTTTTATCCGGCACACCGCCGCAGCGGACATAGATTTCCCCAAGCTCCGGGTGATTCCAGGGATACACCACCTCGGAACGGCCGTTTTCCTGCATCTCCCGCACCGATTCCTGCACCATCTCCACATAGCCCGGCTTGATGTTTTCAAACCAGTGCCGGTAGCATTCCTCGGGCTCAATCAGATCCGACACTCCCAGGAGTATCCGCATGGTATGATCCGCATACATCCGCGGCTCGCAGCCTTCCTCCAGCTCGATTGTCCAGATACCCGTTCTGGCCCCTTCCAGGATATCCCCCAGGCTCTGCCTTGCTTCCAGTTTATACTTTTCCTCCTGCTCCACCACGGCATTGGCATCCCTTTGCGCAAAAATCACACAGTCCTCTTCTCCTGCCTTCCCCGTGGCCGAAAAATGGATCTCCATGTATTTCAGGCCGTAGGAATTGTCTTTCACCTGATACCGGACGTCGAACTTCTTCTTCCTCCTGAGCCGGGAGAGCACATAGTCTTTTTTCGTCACGGCGCGGAGCCTTTCCTGATCCCGAGGAACCACGCACCGGGAAATATACTGCTCCATAGCCGCCTGGTACCCTTCCTCAAAATTGATGTCAAAGTCCTTCCTCATCTCCTCGTTGTCCCGGTATATCACGCATTTGCCTGTGTTGAAATCCACCTGGTAAATACCCAGATAGTCCACACTGAGGGCATGGAGGACATCATAGCTCCGCTTCTGAAGCTCACGGACCAGGTTGCGTCGTTTCAGGGAGGAGACGATAAAGTATGCCGCAGTCTGGAGCATATTCGATGCGTACTCCAGCGACTTCGCAGGCGGATTGTCCACGCCGTAAAAACCGATAATCTTTTTGCGGTCAAAGAGGGGAACCACCACAAGGGAATGGATGTCCTGCCGTTTCAGGGTCGCATACATAATGGGGTCATCTTCCTTGATGTCTTCCAAGTTCTTGATAACGATATACTTGCTGACACCGAAATTCTGATACCAGGAAGCGCACACCTCCGGAGGAAGATCCTGAAGATTCTCCTTCTCCGGCGCTACCCCTTCTGCCACCCATTCATAGGTGTTGTCATCTCCGCCGGACTCGTTCTTCTCAAATATGTAGGTCCGAGCCCCATTCAGCGCTTTTCCCAGATGCTCCAGCAGCACCTCCAGCGACTGGTCAGGGGTCGGCTCCAGCAGTGCGACGCGAAGCCCTTCATTGATGACAGCCTCCAGATTCTGAACGCTCTGCATACCGCTGTGCTGCTCATGGCCTCCGGCGTCCGGCGCTCCTCCGCCGGTTGGTTCAAAATATTCTCTTGAATCACGCATTCCCATTTCCTCCATATGTTCTATACTGGGTGAATACCAGCATTTATCCCAGATTATTTTCTTTCATATTATGAGTAAGAGAGCTTCCTCTTTCATCCAATTTATCCCACTCTCTTCCGATTCCATTACATTATAACAGATTTTCACAAACCTGCAACCGCCGTGTTGGCATTGTTCCTATAAAGTCTGCGAAAGGTTACTGTTCACACGGTGTCGTGCACTTGCTGCACGGCATCCGGCCAATTCAGTGATGGGGCGGGCATCCAGCCCCTCGCCGTCAGGCGACTTTTCAATGGGCTGGATGCATTACAGTTCGCGGCCGGTTGGGCCGTGAACTGTAACTGCGAAAGCTTGCAAACCTCTTATAACACGAATATTAAGAAATCTCTTTTTTACGCGTTTTTATGATTGAATTACCCCCCGGAAAGTGATACTCTATTTCCAGCACAATCAAAAGAAATGAGGATTTTATCATGTGGATTGCAGATCAGTGGAAAGAGTATGAGATCATAGATTGTTCAAACGGGGAAAAGCTGGAGCGCTGGGGGGATTATACCCTGATCCGCCCGGATCCCCAGGTCATCTGGGATTTTCCGAAAAAGGAGATCGGCTGGCGGCAGTGGAACGGGCATTACCACCGCAGCAAAAAGGGCGGCGGCGAGTGGGAGTTTTCCGGGCTGCCGGAGCAGTGGCAGATTCACTACGGTTCCCTGACTTTTAACCTGAAGCCGTTTAATTTCAAGCATACCGGGCTGTTTCCGGAGCAGGCGGCAAACTGGGACTGGTTCTCCCGGCTGATCAAAAACGCAGGACGTCCCGTCAAGGTGCTGAACCTGTTCGCCTACACAGGCGGCGCCACGCTGGCAGCGGCGGCGGCCGGGGCCCAGGTCACCCATGTGGACGCTTCCAAGGGGATGGTGGCCTGGGCGAAAGAAAACGCGGTATCCTCCGGCCTGAAAGACGCGCCCATCCGGTGGCTGGTAGACGATTGCGTAAAATTTGTAGAGCGTGAGATCCGGCGGGGAAATACTTACGACGCCATCATCATGGACCCGCCTTCTTACGGGCGGGGGCCCAAGGGCGAGGTCTGGAAGATCGAGGACATGATCCATCCGCTGATCCGGCTTTGTACCCAGATCCTGTCAAAGGACGCGCTGTTCTTCCTGGTCAACTCCTATACAACCGGGCTGGCTCCGGCGGTGCTCACTTATATGATCGGCGCGGAGCTCAAAACCTGGAACGGCCATGTGGAATCCCAGGAAATCGGGCTGCCGGTGAAAAGTACCGGGCTGATCCTGCCCTGCGGTGCTTCCGGCCGGTGGAGCGCCCTGTGACAGATATGCCTGCCAAATGACCCTGAGTCGCTTCGGACTTCCGTTGTATTTCAAGCGCAGAAAAACCGCAGCCAGCCGTTTTTCTGCGCTTTTCCCGATCCGGTTCCGCCTTATTCTGCAATCTCCTGCCGGGAAATATATTTGCAGGCCGCCAATGCCGCCACCGCTCCGTCTGCCGCCGCAGTGGTGAGCTGGCGCACTTCTTTTGTCCGGCAGTCTCCTGCCGCGAAGATTCCCGGGCAGGAGGTCACACAGTCCTCCGACGCCGCTACGAAACCGGATTCATCCAGCCTGACCAACCCTGCAAACGCGTGATTTTCAGGAACCTGTCCGATTGCCGCAAAGACGCCGGACACCGAAATCTGAAAATCCTCTCCCGTCTTTTTGTTATTCAGGATCAGACCCTCCACCACGGTTTCTCCCACCAGCTCCTTCACGGTCGCGCTCAGGACAAACTCCACATTCTCTTTTCTTTTCAAAGGCTCCACAAGCCCGGCTTCCCCGCGGAACTCGTCCCTGCGGTGCACCAGGTAGACTTTATTGCAGTAATTGGAGAGGAACTCCGCATCCTGGAGGGCCGTGTTGCCCCCGCCGATTACAGCCACGTCCTTTCCTTTGAAAAAGGCCCCGTCGCAGGTGGCGCAATAGGACACTCCCGCCCCCAGAAGCGCTTCTTCCCTGTCCAGCCCCAGATGGCGGTGGGTCACGCCTGTTGCGATGATCACAGTCCGGCAGGGGTATTCCTTTCCTTCCGTCTCGATCACCTTGATGCCGTCCTCCTCCCGGATTCCCGTCACCTGTTCCAGCTCTGTCTCCGCCCCCAGCTTCATAGCCTGATCCAGCAGATTCATGGAAAATTCCGCACCGCTGACGCTGGCGATCCCGGGATAGTTCTCCACTTTCGGAGAGACCGTGATCTGCCCGCCGTAATTCATGGCTTCTATAATAACCGTCCGCTTTCCGGCGCGCTGTCCGTAGATTGCCGCCGTCATTCCGGCGGTTCCGCCGCCGATGATTCCAATATCATACATCATGTTTATCAACCTCCCTGGTTATTTCCGCAATCCGGCCCCTCGCTGCCAGGCGGCTTTTCAACGAGCCGGATGCGTTACAGCGTGCGGCCGGTCACAGGCCGTAAACTGTATGCTATCTCTTATGCCGAATACGCAGGAATCCTCCCGGTTTCCTGCGTATTCCACTGTCTGTATTCCGTATCTGTCCAGTCCCTTTGGCCTTACACCTTCCGGTTTTGGACAACTACTTTACTCTTTATTATTCTCCGCATACGCTTTTATATTCGAAGCGTTTGCCATTTTTTTCACGCCGTCTTCATCCACAACCACCAGAGTCGGAGCCTGCATCACGCCGTACTTCTTAACCAGCTCTTCGTTTTCCTCGGCGTCCACCAGTTGATAGGAAATGTGCGCCTTTTCCAGTGACTTGGTAGCAATCCTGCAGTTGGGACAGGTCTTGGTCGTGAACAGGATCGCTTTGATCCCGTCGTTTTTCTCCCCGGCCATCACCGCGGCTTCTTTCTTCACCTGAACCGCCTTCTTCACCGCTGCCTGGGGCTGCATCCGGGAACCGGAATCGAATACGTCGTATACCTTCCGCTCCTTGAACTCCTGAGCCTTGCCGTCGTTCCAGTTCTTGACCGGACGATAATACCCGGTGATCCGGCTGTAAACCTCCGTCTCTTCCCCGCAGCACGGGCAGGTATAATGCTCGCCGCTGATATAGCCGTGGTTCCTGCAGATGGAATAGGTCGGAGACATCGTATAATACGGAAGCTTGTAATTCTCCGCGATCTTTCTCACCAGGGCTGCCGCAGCCTTCCAGTTGGGCAGCTTTTCTCCCAGGAATGTATGGAATACGGTTCCTGACGTATACAAGGTCTGCAGCTCATCCTGGATATCCAGCGCCTCAAATACATCCTCCGTATAGCTTACCGGCAGATGGGAGCTGTTCGTATAATACGGTGTTCCGCATTCCTCCGCCGCCGTGATGATATCCGGGAACTGCGCCACGTCGTGCTTTGCAAGCCGGTACGTGGTTGATTCTGCCGGGGTTGCCTCCAGGTTGTACAGATCCCCGTACATCTCCTGATAATCCGACAGCCGTTCCCGCATGTGGTTCAGCACGTCCTTCGTAAACTGCTGTGCCTCCGGATGGGTCAGATCCTTTTTGAGCCATTTTGCATTCAGGCCGGCTTCGTTCATTCCCACCAGGCCGATGGTGGAAAAATGGTTGTCAAAGGAGCCCAGATACCGCTTTGTATATGGATAGAGTCCTTCATCCAGCAGCTTGGAAATGACTTCTCTCTTGATATGCAGAGAGCGGGCCGAAATATCCATCAGCCGATCCAGTCTGGTATAAAATTCCTCTTCATTTTCAGATAAATATGCGATACGCGGCATATTGATCGTTACAACGCCGACGGAACCGGTGCTCTCCCCGCTGCCGAAGAAGCCGCCGGACTTTTTGCGCAGCTCCCGCAGGTCCAGGCGCAGACGGCAGCACATGCTCCGCACGTCGCTTGGCTCCATATCGCTGTTGATATAATTTGAAAAATAGGGCGTGCCGTATTTTGCAGTCATTTCAAAGAGCAGACGGTTGTTCTCTGTCTCGGACCAGTCAAAATCACTGGTGATGGAATAGGTCGGGATGGGATACTGGAAGCCTCTGCCTTCCGCGTCTCCCTCGATCATGGTCTCAATAAACGCCTTATTGACCATGTCCATCTCTTCCTTACAGTCCCCATAGGTAAAATCCTGCTCCACTCCGCCTACGATGGCCGGAAGGTTGGCCAGGTCATTCGGTACGGTCCAGTCCAGCGTAATGTTGGAAAACGGCGACTGGGTCCCCCATCTGGACGGAATATTCACGCCGAACACAAAGGATTCGATGCACTTCTTCACTTCCGGGTAGGTCAGATGATCTGCCTTTACAAAGGGCGCCAGGTAAGTGTCAAAGGAAGAAAACGCCTGCGCGCCGGCCCATTCGTTCTGCATGATGCCCAGGAAATTGACCATCTGGTTGCAGAGCACGCTCAGATGCTTTGCCGGAGCCGCGGTGATCCTGCCTACAATGCCGCCCAGCCCTTCCTTGATCAGCTGCTTCAAAGACCAGCCTGCGCAGTAGCCTGTCAGCATGGACAGGTCATGAAGATGAATGTCCGCATTCTTATGGGCCTTTGCGATCTCCTCATCATAAATCTCGGACAGCCAGTAATTGGCCGTGATCGCGCCGGAATTGCTCAGGATCAGTCCGCCCACGGAATAAGTCACCGTGGAATTTTCCTTCACACGCCAGTCCGTCACTTTTACATAGCTGTCTACAATATCCTTATAATCCAGCAGGGTCGAGTTCAGATTCCGGATCTTCTCCCTCTGCTTTCTATATAAAATGTACCCCTTAGCCACATCCGCATAACCGGCCCGGATGAGCATGGATTCCACGCTGTCCTGAATATCTTCCACAGATACAAGCCCCTTCTTGATCTTTGGTTCAAAATCCGCCGTCACCTTCAATGCCAGCAGATCAATAATGTCCTGGTTATACTCCTTCTCTTTCGCCTCAAATGCCTTGCGGATTGCTTCGCTGATCTTCGACAGATCAAACGGCGCAACCTTACCGTCCCTCTTTGTAACCTGATACATATGCGCGCTCCCCTTTCTGTCTTTGGCGGTCTGAAAAAGGCAGATCCTGTACCCAATCTGTCCGAATGTCTATCCTCACACTGATCTGATAGACAATGACTGCCCGGCATCTCTGCTGGGCATCTGCACATTCCGACCGCTGTATTACCACTCTGATCCCGTACCGCAGCGTACGCAGTTCAAGTGTGAACAGTAATTATTCTAACACTATATAAGTCTCCTGTCAAACGAAAAAACAACAATATATTGTGCCGTTTTTTGTCACCGCAACCAGATATTGTTGTTTTTCTATTCCAGAAAATATTTTATAAAGTCAGTAACCACTTGGGAATACATTCCAATTCTCAAAGATTATTCACGCAAAATCAGAAATTTTCTGAACACTTATATCAATTTCGCACTTTTACAGACAGAACCAAGAAACTCGAAAAAACCTGCTGTTGTCTGATTTTGCCGCATTATGGGCATCAAAATTGCCTGTCTCTGCAGGATCTGATCCGAATCCCCAGTCCCTCTTCCCGAGAGAAGTTCCTAAAAAATATAGGAATCTGATGATTGCGTCCCGCCGGCCGAACCGTGAGCCGCGGCATTTTACTCCACACCGCGCAGCTCTGCATTGGGCACATTCCGCCGGACTACTTCCAGCGCCTGGACAAGAATCTCCTTCGTGTAGGCCCTCAGTCCCGGACGGATCAGATCTCCGGATACCCGGAAGCCCTGCAGATAATACCGCTCCGCCCCCTTGATCCACCGCCCGATATCGGCAAAATCCTCCCGTTTGTGAAATTCCCTCACTACCGTGGTGCGAAATTCATAGGGGATCGCGCCGGACAGCAGAAAATCCACGCTGCGGAAGATCTCTTCCATATTATAGTCTCCAATTCCAATGGTGGTTCCGTATTTTCCGGGAGAATTTTTAATGTCCATGGCCACATAGTCCAGAAGCTTTTCTTCCGCCAGATGCCGGAGAAGCCGGGCATTGCTGCCGTTGGTGTCCAGCTTCACGCTGTAGCCGATCTCCTTCACCCTGCGGATAAACGCTTCCAGCTCCGGCTGCAGCAGCGGCTCTCCACCGGAGATGCAGACGCCGTCCAGCACCCGCCAGCGTTTTTTCAGAAAGCTCATGATCTGTTCTACGGGAATGTTCCTTTCTGGATCTATATGCGTGACAAGGGACGCATTGTGGCAAAATGGGCAGCGGAAATTACAGCCTGCGGTAAAAATCGTGCACGCCACTTTTTCCGGATAGTCTAAAAGCGTTAATTTCTGCAGTCCCTGTATGTTCATTCCGCTTCCCCCCTTCTGCGGCCAGACTGCGCAGGAAGCTGTCTGTCTGGCCGCCGGCTGCCGCCGATTTATCCGGCAGGCCAAATGCCTGCCATGGCCAAACACTGCCCTTCAAAGCTGTCCGCCGATGCAGTATTTATAAATTCCGGGATGTCTCCGCACATGCCTTCATGGACTCGATCAAGGCGCTTCGGAATCCTTTTTTCTCCAGGACGCGCACTGCTTCTATGGTCGTTCCTGCCGGGGAGCAGACCATGTCTTTGAGTTCTCCCGGATGCCGGTCTGTTTCCAGTACCATCTTGGCGCTCCCGTATACGGCCTGGGCCGCGAACTTGTACGCCTGGGCGCGGGGCATCCCCTCCGCCACCGCCGCATCTGCCATGGCCTCGATCATGATGAATACATAGGCCGGGGAGCTTCCGCTGACAGCCACCACCGCATCAATCAGGTTTTCCGAAATCACCTCGGTCTCCCCGATGGTTTTCAGGATGCTGACCACATAATCCAGCTCTTCCTTGCTCACGCAGTCGTTGGGGCAGACGGCAGTCATTCCCTCGCGTACCATCGCAGGGGTATTGGGCATGGTGCGCACAAGCTTAACTGGTTTTCCAAAGTGCTGTTCCAGCCAGCCCAGCGTCTTGCCCGGCGCAATGGTGATCACAAGCTGCTTGTTGGAGATCACATGCTTGATCTCCGCAATGACGGTGGAATAGTACTGGGGCTTTACGCACAGGAATATGATCTCGGCCCGCTCCGCCACCTTCCTGTTGTCAGGCGTGACGCGGATTCCGTAAATGTTCTGCATATGCTCGCGGCCTACCGCGGAGATATCCGAGCCGATGATCTCCTCCGGAGAGATCAGTCCGGTCTTGATGATTCCGCCGATGATCGCTCCTGCCATATTTCCTACTCCAATAAAACCTAACTTCATTGTATCTCCCTCCTGTTGAATTATCTGACCTTAAAGCTGCTTTCCTGTTCCAGCGGAATCTCCTCCGTGTCCATCCATTCGATCTTTATGAACTGACTGCTGTTCAGTCCCACAAGGAGCTTCTGGATCAGTGGTTCTCTTCCCTGGATCTCCAGCGTCACGGTGCCGTCCCATTCATTTTTCACCCATCCGGTCAAATGCAGGGACAGCGCCAGATATTTTGCCGTATACCGGAAACCCACGCCCTGTACGCGGCCGTGGAACACGATGTGCTTTCTGACTTCTGCCATATGCCGATCACTTCTCTCTAAACAAATCTGTGCCAAACAGTTACCTATATTCTATACCACTTTTTGAAAAAAATCAAAGAATAATGTATACAAAAATAAGATTTGAAAAAGATTCACGTTCTGTGAAAAATGCAGGTGTGAGCAGCAACAGATTCATTCCGGCTTGATGTTTTTTCGGAATTGTGGTAAGGTGGCGTTGGCAAAAGGTTGTGGGGACTGTCTGGACTTTTCTCATGACCGGATCATTTGGAATCAGGAGGGATCGTTTTATGGCAATGCAGCCTTTTCCCCGTCCTCTGGCAGACCGTCTCCGGCAGCTTGAGGAAGACAGGGGCACGGAATACCCGGAGGGGTATGAGCTCATCTACAGTTCCCGCAGGACTCTGGCCGTCCAGATCACTGCCGCGGGGCAGGTCAGGGTACGCGCCCCAAGGCGCACTTCCAGAGCTTCCATCGACCGGTTTTTGATCGAAAAGGAAGCCTGGATCCTAAAGTATCTGACCCGTGCTTTCGAGCATGCGTCTCCTCCCCCTCCTCCCCTCCCCGAATCGGAACGCCGACGCTATATGGAGCTGGCCAGGGAGATCTTTACACGGAAGGCCGCCTACTATGCGTCTGTCATGAAGGTTACATACGGCCGCATCTCCATCCGGGAGCAGAAAACCCGCTGGGGGAGCTGCAGCAGCAAAGGAAACCTGAATTTTAACTGGCGGCTGATCTTCGCACCTGAGGAGGTGCTGGATTATATCGTGGTTCATGAACTGGCCCACCGCAGGGAGATGAACCACTCCCAGGCGTTTTATGATATCGTGGAGTCCGTACTGCCGGAGTATAAGAAGGAGCAGAAGTGGCTTCGGGAACATGGGGAAAGCCTGTGGACAGCTGTGTGAGCGTCCGCAGGCTCTGTGCTGATTTTACAATATGTTTCCGATGATCCTGTCCAATATACATTCAAACTTATGCTTTACTTTTTCCGCGGTTTCTATCACTTCATCATGGCACAGAGGCTGATCCAGAATCCCCGGCGCCATATTGGTGATGCAGGAGATACCAATCACATGGATACCGCAGTGCCTTGCCGCCACAACCTCGGGAACCGTGGACATTCCCACCGCATCCCCGCCCAGCAGCCGCATCATCCTGATCTCTGCCGGCGTCTCATAGGACGGACCTGTATTCATCACGTAAATTCCCTGTCTGAGCCGGATGCCCATTTCTTCTGCTTCTTTTATAATTTTCTCACAGTATTCCGGATGATACGCTTTCGTCATATCCGGAAAACGGGGCCCAAAGGCGTCTTCATTCCCGCCGATCAAGGGATTGATTCCGGACAGGTTTATATGATCTGTAATCACCATTAAGTCTCCCGGCACAAAATCCGGATTCAGACCGCCCGCCGCATTTGTCAGTATCACCGTCCGGACGCCTGCCATTTTCATAATACGCACCGGCAGGGCAAGAAGGTGCGGCTCTATCCCCTCATAATAATGAAACCTTCCCTGCATGGCAATCACCTTTTTCCCGTACAATGTACCAATTATAAACCTGTTTTTATGCCCTTCCACGTGGGAGACCGGGAAACCCGGTATGTTCTTGTATTCGATATATTCCGCGTTTTCCAGCTTTTCTCCATATGCCCCCAGTCCGCTTCCCAGAATCAGCCCTATGTCCGGCCCAAATGAGATAATTTTCTGAATACAGGGTTTCATTTCCGTGATATTAAACATGTTCCTTCCTCCGAATTTTGAAATTTTTTGCCGCAAAAAGCAGCATGAGCAGCGTACATAAGTACGGTATCATAGATAAGAATTGTGTCGGGATCGGAAATGCCTGCATCCGCAGCTGTATCGTTTCTGTCAGTCCGAATAAAACAGAAATCCACACGCAGTACATAGGATTCTTCTTTGCAAACACAAAGATTGCCAATGCGATATATCCCCTTCCAGCCACCATATCTTTGCTGTAAAAATTCAGCTGGCTCAATGACAGAAACACTCCGCCCAGCGCGGATAAGGCTCCGCAGACCATAACAGATATATATTTTATAAGGTTGGACCGCAGCCCCAGACTGTCAACCACCTTGTCATTGATTCCCGTCGCCCGAAGGCGGATTCCGACGGGCATCTTATATATCACCACCCAGGACAGGACTGCCACAGCCGCAAGGAGATAGGCCAGACCGGAATAACCGGACAGCAGTACATTCAGTACCGGGATGTCTTTGATGACCGGAATATGGATGACAGAAAGGGAATCCACCATCTCAGATTTTCCTTTGCTTCCAAAAATACCGATCATCAAAACGGAAACCAGACCTTCAGCAATGATATTCATTCCCACGCCGGCCACCACCTGGTTGGACTGGTATTTTATACAAAACACGCCGAATATCAGCGCATATAACGCGCCCACCGCCGCGGCTGTCAGAACACCGATCCAGGCATTGCCGAAGTAATATGCGCCCAGCACTCCCGAAAACGCTCCAATCGTCATAAAACCTTCCAGGCCCAATGCCACAATGCCTGAAAATTCCGAGATTGCCCCGGCTATGGATGCGTAACCAAGAGGAATGGACATACGGATAGACGATGCAATTATATTTAAAATTGTATTCATTGCTTTTTCCCCCTGCTTTTGATCCTGAATGATTTTATAAGTAGCGGAGCCGAGACTGTTAATATGATCAGTCCCTGAAGGATCGAAACCAGTTCCGAGGGAATCCCTTCAAACATTGCCATAGAAAGGCTTCCTGTCCTGAGTCCTCCAAAAAGAATGCTGGATAAAAATACTCCGGCCGCTGAATTTTGTCCAAGTACGGCAATGGCCATTCCGTCAAACCCATACCCTGAGGACATTCCGATCACATATCGGCCATAAGTCGCCGCCACCAAAAGCCCTCCGGCAATTCCGGCTATACCGCCCGACATCGCCATGGACAGCAGACGCGTCTGGTTCATGCGGATTCCCCCGGCCTCTGCCGCCTTATAGTTGTCTCCGGCCGCAATCATATTGTATCCGGTCACCGTATACCTGTAGAATATCCCCATAAACAGGATCATAGAGCATGCGATTACAAAGGCCCAGGTGATCTTCGAGCCCTCCCAGACCGGCGGAAGCAATTTTGACGTTTCCAGCGCTTCGCTCTGGGGAATGGTCCCCTCTGCCATAAACGGACCGGAAAACAAATATTCCGCCAGATTTAACGCAATATAGTTCAGCATAATCGTCGAAACCACCTCGTTTGCCCTGCAGTAAACCTTCATTGCGCCTGCGATCATAGCCCAAAGTCCGCCGGCAAGCATTGCGAATATGCTGCACACCAGTACATGGAGCGGTAGCGGAAGAAACTGAATCTTCAATCCTGTCAGGATATATGCGATCGCCCCGACCACAACCTGTCCCTCCAGCCCGATGTTGAAAATTCCGCTCTTAAACGCGGCCATAGCCGCCAGGCCGCAGAAAATCAGCGGAACACATTTCTCAAATGTCCCCATACATGAGCGGAACGATCCAAAGGCTCCCCGCAGCAGCGAGGAATATGCCGCTCCGGGCGAATAGCCGCATACAAGGATGACTGCGCTCCCCGCAAGCATTGCGATCAGTATGGAAAGAAGGGGGATCGACAGTTTTCCCAACGTTCTTTTAATCCTCATTTTCTCTCCCACCTCCCATATAGAAACCTAATTTTGTCGGGGTAAATGCTTCAGCAATATCTTCCGTCACCATATGTCCCTCGTATATCACACCGATTCGGTCACTCAGCCGGAATAATTCATCAAAATCGGCTGTGATCAGAAGGATGGCCGCCCCCTGTCTCTTCAGCTCCAGAATACTTTCATGGATGATCTCGCATACGCCGATATCTACTCCGCGGGTCGGGTGCGCAATGACCGCCAGTCTTGGATTTCGATAAAATTCCCGGCCGATGATCATTTTCTGCTGGTTACCCCCGGAAAAATTTTTCAGCGGAAGGGCTTTGTTCCGCGGCGAAACCTGATATTTTTCAAAAATCTCTTCCAGCATCCTGTCAATCTTTTTGTAGTCGATTTTATGCTTCGACGTTACGAGATCACTGTACTGATTCCCCAGAGCTGCATTCATGGCGGCGTCCTGTCCCAGCAGCAGCCCCCGCTCCATCCGGTCTGAATGGATAAATGCCGCTCCGGATTCCACAATCTGCCTGGTCGTCCTGCCGGATATATCTTCTCCAAGCACCTCAAGCTGTCCCGTCCACCCTTTTAATATCCCGCTGATCACTTCCAGAAGCTCCAGCTGTCCGTTTCCTTCGATTCCTGCAATGCCGTAGATCTCCCTGCTGTGCACGTCCAGGCTCAGGCAATCCAATGCCTTAGACCCGTCTTCCCTTACATAGTCCAGTTCCTCTATATGCAGCGCCGTCTCACCGGGCATCAGCGTCTCTTTCTTAAATTCTCTGGGCTGATGGTCCACCATCATACAGGTCAGTTTATAGGGATCTGTTTCTTCTTTTTTTACATGTCCGCCCATGACTCCATGCCGCAGTACGAATATTTCATCCGCGATCTCCATTGTCTCATGCAGCTTGTGAGTAATGATGATGATTGATTTTCCGGACGATTTCAGCCTGCGTATCACCTGGAACAGACCTTCCGTTTCCTGGGGCGTCAAAACAGCGGTCGGTTCATCCAGGATCAATAATCTTGCCCCATGGTACAAAGCCTTGATAATCTCCACCTTCTGTTTTTCACCTACGGACAGGTCAGAAACCCGCAGGGCCGGATCAATCCCAAAGTGGTATGCGTCCGAAATTTCCAGAACCCTCCTGCGCGCTTCCTTTGTATGAAACAAACCCCTTTTGACAGGTTCATTTCCCATCACTACGTTTTCCGCCACAGTAAACTCGTCGATCAGCATAAAATGCTGATGCACCATCTGGATCTCACACGCAATCGCGTCGCGCGGGCTTTTAAAATGCACCGCTTTTCCGTCAAATACTATTTCGCCGCCATCCGGCTGGTATAAGCCGTAAATGGTATTCATCAAAGTTGTTTTCCCGGCGCCGTTTTCTCCCAGCAGAGAAGTCACCTTTCCTTCATCGCACCAGAAATCCACGTCCTTATTTGCTGTAAAATCGCCAAAGACCTTTGTCAGCTTTTTTGTTTCAAGCAAATGCACCATCCCGCGTTCCCCTTTCTGCTGCCTCTGCTATTTGTGTTCTTCTAAAAATTGCTCCACGTCATCCAAATTTGCCGGGAGTTTATACTCTTCTGAAACCACCTTTTCCATATAAGTATCCACTTCCGCTTTCAGTGAATCGCTTACTTCTACATTGCTTCCTTCGTATCCGATCTCCAGTGTTTCTTCCGCAAGGCCGTAGGTCAGCGTTCCGCTTTCCAGCTCGCCTGCGATCAGTTTTTTGCCGACGTCGCTCATGACTGCGTTCCAAAGGCGTAGGCCGGAAGCAATGATATGATCCGGTGCATTGTCATTTTGATTTACCTCGATCCCGAACGCATACCCGTTCATCTTTTCAGCGGATGTAAAGACGCCAAGCCCTGAACCGCCTGCACAGGCAAATACAATATCGCAGCCGTTTTCATATAATCCGTTTGCTATCTCTGTGGCTTTTGACGGATCGGAAAAACTCCCCACATAGGCAATGTCAACAGCGGCTTCTGGATTCACCAGCAAGATTCCTGCCTTGTAGCCGGCTGCAAACTGGTTGATGATCGGGCTGTCCGATCCGCCCACAAATCCGATCCGCTGCTCTTCATTTAACAGCGGCAGCGCATTTTCTTTTTCCAGCAGCCCCGCCAGGACTCCCAGCTGGAAACCTGTTTCTTCCGGACGGAATAATACATTTGTCACATTATCCGCCTCGACCTCCGAATCGACCAAAACGAACCGCTGCTGCGGAAATTCTGCCGAAACCTTCGACAATGCGTCCGTCTGTTCGAAAGAAATGCAAAAGATTCCGTTATACTCCCCGGTATCTGCAAACAGCCTCTGCATGTTTTCGTAGTCTGATTTTTCCTCCGGCTCCACTACATTTATTTTCACGTTGTCTGACTCCAACGCCTTTATTCCTTCATAGGACGCATCGTTCATATTTTTATCTCCGAGTCCTCCTGTACCGGTGATAAATCCGAACTGCGCCGCGGCGCCTGCATTTTTCTCTTTTTTGTCCTCCCCGCCTGCTTTTCCTGCGCATCCTGCCAGAAGCCCTGCTGCCAACAACATACACATCATCTTCATTGCCCTGTTTTTCATAATAATCACCTCTCTGCTCTTTGCAATCCATAGTTCTCAGAAGAAATAACCTCAGTACAATGCGTCCTTTTCAGCAAAATCAATCAGCCCTTGAAACTGTGTCTCATTGATTGTGATCTTTCCCCTTATAATTGTAATCTGATTCTGATTTTTTAAAAACTTCACTGCCCGGTTGAGCGTCTCCACGCTGATGCCGATCTCGCTTGCGATCACCGGTCTGGTCTTTTTAATCTTCACAATCTCGTTTTCATCTTCATCCTTTTCGTAACTGCTGATTAAATAGATCACCGTCTTCTGTATTCCTCGTTTAAAAAGATTCTGCCCCCGGTCATAGCTGCTTGCGTGCATTTTACTCGCTATCTGGGAAGATACATAATATAGAAAGTCAATGTTTGTTTTCAGTTCTTCTGCAAATAGTTTGACCGGAATCCTCAAAGCAGATACATCTTCCGCCACAACAAGCGTAGCAGCATTAATGAAGGTACCTGAGAGCACTTCTATATCGGATACAATGGAACCTTTCTTTAAAACCGAAAACTGGTATATATTCCCGTCAAGAAATTCTGACCGTACATACATTGCCCCGCTTATTACATAATAAGCATACTGTGTCTTTTCTCCTTTTTGGATCAATATACCTCCCTTCTTTACATGCACAGGCAACGCATTCTCATAGATTCGCTTCGAAATTCTCCTCAGAAATTCTTCCCCGCCGCATTGTTCTGTAAAACGATTATCCATATCTGTTGTGTCCATATTAGCATGACTCCTTTTTTCAAAAAATGTCAAATGACCTTTTTTCGTTTTTAGTTATACTATATAATTTCACCGAACAGAACGCAAGGCAGTAATGCAAAATGCACAAAAAACGTTACTATTCACAGTCAGATAAAAAAACGAAAGGAGTTTATTTATGAGAATTGCAATTATCGGTTCCGGCAACATCGCGAATACTCATGCCCAGGAACTGACAGGAATGGGAAAAAAAATTGCATTGGTTGTTGGAATCATACCGGAACAGACAGAAGATTTTCAAAGAAAATGGGATGTGGAGGAAGCATCCACCGATTTTCAGCGGGCGCTTGATCCTGATATCACGACAGTCCATGTATGTACTCCGCCGACCCTCCATTATCAGATGGTAAAGGATCTGATCCTTGCCGGCAAACATGTGATCTGCGAAAAGCCGCTGTGCCTGACAGCCGCCGAAGCGAAAGAGTTGTACGAACTCGCCCTCAGTCGGAAAATCGTGACTGCAGTCAATTTTAACGTCAGATACCATGAGGCATGCAATGCGTTTCGAAAGAAGGTATCTTCTGAGGATTTTGGACGGTTATGCCTTGTCCATGGTACTTATGAGCAGGAATTTCATGTACTGCCTGCGGATTATATGTGGAGGTATCAGGAAGCTCTGGCAGGCCCCATGCGAGCGACCACAGAGATCGGCTCCCACTGGATCGACCTGGTGCGGTTTCTGACAGGTGAGGAGATCGTATCCGTCAGCGCTACATATGGAAAATTTACTCCCGACCGCTATGTAAAAGACGAAATGATGTACGAAACTTTGCAGGAAGGCTCGGAAAAAATCCGTGTGGACTCAGACGACGCGGTGATCGCCGCACTGCGTTTCGGCAGCGGCGCAATCGGCAATCTGTTTTTATCCGAAGTGACCCACGGACGGAGCAATTATGTTTCCATGGAGATCACCGGTACCCGGCAGACCATCCGCTGGGATTCGGAAGATCCTTATAAGCTGTACACTGCTGAAAAATTTGGCGGTACATTGCAGGAAACCAACGCTTTTGCAGGAGGTTTTCCAAACACGTTCTCGGCATTCTTCCGGGAGGTGTATCGGGATATGGACGCAGGAACGCCCTCTGCCGCCCCCACCTATCCGACCTTTCAGGACGGCTATCGAAATGCGGCCGTATGCGAGGCGATCTACAGCAGTGCAAATCATCATTCAATCTGGACGGAGGTAAAATAAATGCTTCAATTTGAAAATCATGTAGTTATGGTAACAGGTGCAGGCGGCGGCTCGGGCCGGGCAATCGCCGAAAAATTTTTAAGCGAAGGCGCAAAAGTAATAGCTTTGGATCTGAAAGCGCCGGACTGGAAAGAGAAATCCGATACCTTTTTCCCGGTTAGCTGCGACGTCTCCAGCGAGGAACAGGTACAATCCGTTGTATCCGAATATGCGGAAACTGCGGGCTGTATTGATATTCTGGTAAATAACGCGGGAATTGCCATCGAATCTCCGCTGGCAGATTTTAAAACGGAAGTCTGGAAGAAAATTTTTGCTGTAAATGTAGACGGGCCGTTCTACTGTACGAGGGCCGTTGTGAAAAATCTGATCACCCATAAGAAGCCCGGGCGGATTATCAATATTGCTTCCATTGCAGGGAAAAACGGGTTTGCCAATTCATCAGGCTATTGTTCTTCCAAAGCGGCGGTCATCGGAATGACCCGCGCGCTGGCCGCGGAGCTGGGCGGATATGATATCACCGTCAATGCGGTCTGTCCAGGCTCTGTTGCGACGCCGATGATCGAAGAGGTGATTCAGAACATCAGCGCAAATACCGGCATGTCAGCAGAGGAAGCCCGCACAATGATGGAATCCGGGATTCCGTTAAAGCGGTTCCAGCAGCCCAAAGATGTGGCGGAGCTTGTGTGCTTCCTTGCATCGGACGCCGCGAAAAATATCAGCGGGGAATCAATGAATCTGGACGGCGGAGTTGTCAGAGATTAGGCCGTAACCTGTGACTCACAAGTTACTGGAGCACCCAAAGGGTTTGAACAGTAACACTCACAATAGAAATCTACATCTCTCCTGACAAAAACGATTGATAATATACCTTATATCGCCTATAATACAAATATAAAGAAAATCAAAAATATAAAGCAAGTTTTTGAAAGGATGATGAAGTATGGAAATAGCAAAGCTCTCCAGCAAGGGCCAGATTACCATTCCCATTTCGGTAAGAAATAAATTGAATTTGAAAACCGGAGATAAGATTGTGATTTTTGAGGAAAACGGTAGGTTTTACTTTGAAAATTCTGCAATGCAGGCTTTTAAAAGAGTCGAAGAGGCATTTGCCGGTGAAGCGGAAAAAGCTGGATTTCTGACAGAAGACTCAATGCAGGACTACATGAAGGAAATCAGAAAAGAAATAAGGGGGTATTAGCTTGCGGGTGATGCTCGATACGAATATTTTTATCTCCATGATTTTCTTTCCTTCAGCACAGACAAGATATCTTGCAAAATGTCTAACAGAACGACATCAGATTGTAGTATGTGATTATGTAATCGAAGAATTGCGTCTGGTAACTGACCGAAAATTCCCGTCAAAACTGGAATTTCTTGATCGTTTTTTTCTTGAACTGCCGTTTGAACTTGTTTATACGCCAAAAGCACTTAACTTAAATGAATTTCCGGAAATGCGGGATACGAAAGATTCTCCGATACTGGCAACGGCAATCATGGAGGGAGTGGATGCCTTTGTAACAGGAGATAAGGATTTTCTGGTTTTGGATGTGGATGTGCCGGAAATTGTCACAATGACAGAATTTTTGGAACGTTATTAAAGTACTATTGCGGTGCAGTATGTGTATCAATACATCTGCGCCGCATTTTTAGCGCAAAATTCCCGTAAGAAAAAAAGAATTATATCAACCCGCAGATAACGCAGCCTTTCCGCAATCAGGGGTAAGCGCATCCGCTTACCCCTGATACCCCCGGTACCGCCAATACCCCAGCCCCACGCCGGCCACTCCCACCGCCAGCGCAATCGCCAGATGCAGCATGACCTGTTCTGCCGGGAATGCGAAGTCCCAGGTCATGGGCAGATAAACCGGCATGGACGCCATAAAATGTGAGACCGCTTTCGTCACCGTATACCCAAAGATCCGCATGGGGCCGATCAGCTTCAGCCATACGACTGGTATAAAGTACAGCGTCAAGGACAGCACCACCGCCAGAAATGCATTTTTACAGAAAGCGGAAGCTGCCAGAACCACAGCGGTCAAAAGAACCGTCCCGGCAAACCCCAGACAGAACTGGTACAGCAGGAAGCCAGCCACTGTATCCGGACAGTAACCCCAACGATTACCCCACCCGATCATGGCCGAAGAAGCAGAAAGCCCCTGCGTCCCGAATACTTTCAGATAAATTGCCCACACATAGATGGTTGAGGCCAGAAATACCGCCAGCGCAAATCCGAAGGCCGCCGCTGTTTTCATCCAGATACCGCCGCCTTTTCCCCTTCGTGTGGTGAGAAGGATATCCGCTGTTCTCAGAGAATATTCTTCGGAAAACACCGAGGACAAGCCGATGATAAATATGACGGCCAGTCCGTAGGTCATCAAAATTCCGTATGTTTCTGCCAGGTAGTCCCATCCGTATACATAGTCAAATCGAAGATCGCCTCTGAGCAGCGGCGCCGCATTGTTTTCCCAGTCAGTTCCCTGATAAAACTGAATCTCCTCCAGAGCCGGTTCTTTCAACTGCATACTGTTGGTCATGTGCTCCGTGATGAAACGGCTGCAGAAGTTTCCCCTCTGCTCCCCTGTGTCCCTGTTCAGATAATAAAAACCATATTTCTCATAGATGTCCCTGACTTTTTCTTCTGTCAGGGGGCCGGCGTACTTTGCCGTCAGCTCCTGGTCCTTTTCGATGGCCTCTTTTCCGTAAATTGTTTCCCCGCCGATGGTCATAGCGTACTCGTCCTGCATCATCCACAACTGGTATCTTACGAATGCCAGCAGGCAAAACAGCCCGATCCAGACGATCTTTCTGGACGCAATTTTATAAAACTCTTCCTGAAATATTTTCCACATGCTTCTGCCTCCCCGTATTTTTCAATGATTTACGCAATTGATGGACTCATGGAACGACCGCACGATATTCCGATCAGCCTTGTCTGATTTTCCTTCGAAGTTTTACCGAATATAATGTGGTCGCTGCATCAATTCCCGAAATAGTACAGATATACATCCTCCAGCCCCGGTTCTGCCGGCGCGGCCCCCTCACAGGGGCAGGTGTCGGAAACGATCCGGATGTACACTTTGTCGCCTTCATTTTTCAGATTGCTGACCGCAAAGGTCTCATTCATCCGATCCGCCTCATCCGGTTCTGCCAGGTATTCCCACACTTTTCCCCGGACGCTGCCGGTCACCTCCCGGGAGTTCCCCTGTTCCACGATGCACCCCTGCTTCATCAGCAGAATCTGGTCCGCAATAAATTCCACGTCGGACACAATGTGGGTGGACAGAATTACAATCTTCCCTTTGGACAGGGCGCTGATGATATTGCGGAAACGAATCCGTTCTTTCGGGTCCAGCCCGGAGGTTGGTTCGTCCAGTATGAGGATTTCCGGATCGTTTAAAAGCGCCTGGGCGATCCCCAGCCTGCGGATCATACCGCCGGAAAATGTCTTGATCTTCTGTTTCTGCTCCCCTTCGAGCCCCACAAGCCGGAGCATTTCCTGCACCTTTTCTTTTGCCAGGTACTTTGGAACCGCCTTGCAGGCAGCCAGGTATTCCAGATACCGTTTTGCGGTAAAATCAGGATAATATCCGAAGTCCTGGGGCAGATACCCCAGCAGGCAACGGTACTCGCCGTCCAGCATACGGATTTCCGTGCCGTTGCACCTGATCTCCCCCGATGTGGGCTTTAGCACGCCGCAGAGCATCCGCAGCAGGGTAGTCTTCCCCGCCCCGTTGGCGCCCAGAAATCCATAGACCCCGTTGTGCAGATCCAGGGAAACCGTGTCCACCGCGATCTTATTTTTAAATTGTTTTGTCACCCTGTCAATTGTCAATTCAGGCATAGGCTGTCTCCTCCTTCAATTTTTCCCAGAATCCCGTAAATTTCCGCTGCCAGCAGAACCGCCCCCGCCAGCCCCAGCCCCCTCCACCAGGGCAGGTACGCCGCTTCGTATGCATGCTCAAAGAACACCGGGAAGAAGGCCAGCAGGCCGCACAGAATACCGGCGGAGATCTGACGGTAGCCGGCCGCCCCATTTCGGAACGCGGTCAGCATGTGCAGGTACAAAACGTCCGACCAGAGGAACGGAACCAGCATATACAGCAGGTAAGCCCCTGTTCCCAGACTGTTTAACCGGCCTGTCATGCCTGCCAAAAGGCTTAGGATAACCAGATCCAGAATCCCGGCTTCCAGCATCCGGATGCAGACCATCTGCTTTAAGTTCAGGTACAGCGTCTGCTCCAGCTCTGCCATGTGCCAGGAAAACAGGCGCGCCACCCCGCTGAGACAGATATTTCCGGCAAATACAAGAAATACCGAGCATACGATGATGGAATCTCTGCCGTCCGCATGTTGGCTGTTCAGCCAGCCTGCAAGCAGCATGGCCGCGAGCAGCATGCCCCCCTGGGCCGCACGGCATTTCCAGGGCAGGAAGCAAAACTGGTTCCACAGATTTTCCCGGAACGAAGGATACTGCCGGATCTGTTTCTTTTCTGCGGCCTGGCGGATCACTGCAAGGCTTCTGTTCTTTTTGGATTCATCCAGTTGGAAACGCCATGCTTCCTGCAGGCTTTGGATTCGCTTTTCCTTTTTCATCTTTTCATTCATAGAAATCCTCCCTGTTCAATAGCTGCTGCAGTTTTTCAAGCCCCTGTCTGACCCGGGACTTGACCGCGCTGTAAGAGGCGCCTGTCATGCGGGAAATCTCCCGGTTCTTGTAGCCGTAAAAATAGTGAAGAAGCACCGCCTCCCTCTGAATGTCGGGAAGCCTGCGCAGCGCCGCCGCAAGAAGCAGGCTGTTTTCCCGTTCTTCATATTCCCTGCCGCAAGAAACCTGCGCCTCCTCTTCGCCCCTTCCTCCTTGCTCCGATTCAAATGATTCCAAAAGGACGGGGGCTTTTCCGGAACCGCACGCATAATTCCGGCAGAGGTTCATAGCAATGGTCAGGAGGTAGCCTTTCAGATTCCGGTATTGGTAGCGGTCCACGTACCGGATAAAACGCAGGAAGGTTTCCTGGGCCAGGTCGTAGGCATCCTCACGGCTGCCGGTCTGATAGCAGCAGAAATAATATATGTCGTCGTAATATTTTTCTGCGATCTCGTTCAGGTATTGCTTCTGTCCGTCCTGAATCCGCCGGATCAGCTCCCTGTCTTCCAAAAGGCATCACCCTCCTTCCTGATTTGGTCCTCTTATTCAATATAACCTGATTTCTGAGAAAAAGGATTTAAAAAGCTGTAAATAAAAAAAATAGATCCATATTGGATCCAGGCCGCGTTTCCGCAAGGAGTGAAGGACGATGTGAATTATGACGGTTCCGTAAAGGCTGCGGCCTATCTCCTAAATAATGAATTGTCGTGCACTCGCTGCACGGCATCCGGCCAATTCAGTGATGGGGCGGGTATCCAGCCCGTCTACACTCCGTTCCGGTCCGTCCTAAACAAGCGTCGCTGGCGCTTAGGACCGCCGTCAGGCGACTTTTCAATGGGCTGGGTGCGTTACAGTTCTCGGCCGGTCAGGCCGTGAACTGTAACCTATCAAAATCCTATGCGCTTTGATAATTGAATAAAGACTTTACACCCAAATTTCCTTTTGATATAATGGAGATATCTCATAGACAGTATTTTCATATTATATAGAAGGGAGGCGATTCTATGCCGAATACAGGGGAAATCATCAGAGATTCAATCCGTGATTTTTCAAGAGTGCAGCGGCGTATGCTTTTAGCAAGGGAAGAAAATGCTGAAAGAACATATGCCGACCTAAAGGAGGAATACATTGACTTAAAAGGTATACTTACTTCTTTAGGCGTGAATCTGACAGAACTTGACAGAATAAAAGAGTAACCATAAATCAGAGTGTAAAGTCTTTATTGAATCATCAAGGGCTTTACACTCTTTTTGATTCTTCAAATAAGCAACCGGGCAAGCCGAAAGCATCCACAAACCTAAAACAATATACTGGTGACGATATCGAGACAAGAGAGGAGTAGTCCAGAAGATTGAAAAGGTTTTCCATAATTAGTACGGCTACAGCTGTGGACTCCGTGTGAACCAATGTCAGTAACTTACTATTCACAGTTTTTATCCGACTAGAATCAGTCACTTCACATTTCTTTTTTGTATTTATACGCATAATAGGATTCCATCCCGTATCTTAAGATGAAAATCCCCATAAGAACCCCCGCGGGCCACAGCGGGCCATCCTTGTCTCCAAAGAAAGCAAGCGCGGCCGCGATAAGAAGCGCCCAGTGGATGTTGTCCGCACTCTTTGCCTTTGCCATGTTTCGGATCATAGCATTCCGCTCATCCTGATATTCGATTTTCTCCTTGTCAACCAAATCCGGAAATTCCTTTTCATAAGAAAGGCGGGCTATTCTGTTGATGCTGATCGGACACAGTAAGCAGCCCGCCATCCAAAGGACTCCGTATGCATTCCGCAGACTGCCTCCCTGGTCTACGGCCAGGGTCATCCCGGTGACACCCAGAATGAATCCGACAATGATACACATGATCCAAAAACCTTTTTTCTTTTTCATGAGTTCCCTCCTCATATCCTTATATGAATCTATTCCGCATAGGGAAAGCTTGCTTTACAAACAGTATATCACTTTCTCTCTGAATGTCAAGCACACTTTCCGACTTTTCAGCACAGCCTTGTCATTTTATTTTTTTTTACACATCCCGTATAATAAAACGAGATAATACACACCATTCCGCCAAAAATGTCAGCCCCGATCACCTGCTGCCAGGCACGGAAAAGCTCCTGCCATGCCGAAAATTCCTGATATGCGGCAAGTTCCCGGATCTGCTTTATTTTTTCCTGGAAAATACGGCTGAAGAAGTCGAAATCAGACCAGTATGAAGGCAGGTAGTCACTTCCGGGAGCCGCGAATCGGATTCCCAGCCACAATGTTCCTGCTGCCGCTGCAAGGCATACCGCAGCGATCCGTTTTTTATGCGTTCTCTTTCCCAAAACGATTCCCGCCAAAACAAAAATCCATGAGAATATTCCGAAATGAATCAGGCATGCCGTCATGTAATAAAGGTGTCCGTCTATCCTTTGGCCGCCGGCTCTTCCGAATAGGGTTTCCATCCGACTGATCGTCAGGTCGGAGGACTGCCCGCTCTCTTTTTTCCGAACGGCCGCGCCGTCAAAGCCGCTGTCCGCTCCGGCAGACGATGCACCGACCCCTGCCGGAATGACGCAGACTGGACGGCTTTCGCTTAGTATTCCGATGATTCGGCAGCATGTTCCGTTGATCCGGACTTCCATTCCCAATACATGTTCCGAGCCAAACAGCTTCCGGGCAGTGTCCCGATCCAGCAGGCACACATTGTCTTCTTTTTCCGTAAAATACCTTCCCGAAAGGAGCCCCTCCCCAAAAACTGCTCCGGGCTGGCCTTTGATCTGATAGCAGGAGACTTTCTGCTCACGCCCGTTCTGTTCGGACGAAATTGTAATTTCTTTCAGAGATTTCCAGAGAGCTGCCTGGGAAAACAGTTCATTTTCTTCGGTTTTTTCATTGGCATCCTGGTTCTTCAACTGCTCCCACACCGACGCTGACAGGGTTCCCCCGGGACAGCACAGAATGAGCATATCCGCATAGCCTTTCAGGGTATAAAGCCGCGGCACCGCAAACAGGTTTGCAAGGATAAGCAAAAGCAGCGTAAAGAGCATGTACCTTTGTTTTCGAAAATCAACGTTCATTCTTTGATCCGCACCCGGTCTCCTTCCTCCACGTATTTTTCCGATGAGACAATGATCTGGTCTGTCCCCTGCAGGGTGGATGTAACAGCAGCCTTCTGCGCATCCTTTTCCAGTACGGTCACCGGAATCCTCCTTGCGGTCTGCACCCTTCCCAGCATATTTTTTTCTTCTGAAAGGATCAGGCAGTATGCCCCTGTGGAATCCTCCCGCAGCGCCGTGAGCGGGATGAGCTGTTCGTATTCCTGATCTGAGGAGGAATTGACGTTCCATGTAAATGCATTTCCATTTTCCGCCGCAGTGTTCTCCGGCAGGCGGGCATACCAGCAGAATTGAAGAGACTGGGAAGAAGAACCGCTCTCCCCCGCTCCGTTTCCCGAACCTGCCGCCCGCTCTGCGGCGATGGACTCAATCCGCACCGTTTTCTTCTTTCCTGCCCCCAGACGAATCTCTGCTTCCGCTCCGGCCTTTAACTTTTCCTTATCTTTTGCGTCCGCATAACCTTTCAGTTTCCAGCCCCCGCTTCCTGTCACCATCACTTCTGCGCCTGTTGTAAACGTGCCTGTCTGCACACTGGACATCAATACCGTACATTCCTGCTCCGCACAGATCTTCCCGCCGGCGTTCTGATAAGCGGTCAGCTCCTCCAGGGCCCGCCTTGCCGTATCTGCCTGCACATTCAGGGACTGAGCACCTAACTGCGCGGACTGCACCGCATTGGCTTCATTGGTGCTCTGTGCAGAATCTTCCTTCTGGGCAAATGTATAATCTGTTTGAGCCTGGGCGACTGCCTGCCGGGCAGCTTCCACATCCGCCTGGGCCTGTTGAAGCGCTGCTTTCAGCTCCTGCTCCCGGGAGGACAGGTTGCTGGAATCATCCGGAAATATGGCGCCGGGATCATCGTCGGAAGTGCCGGGCTGGTCACCGTCGGTTGCACCGCCGGGAGTATCACCGCCGGGGTGGCCGCCGGATGTATCGTCGGAATTACCGGGGTGGTTGCTGCCAGATGTATCGTCGGAATTACCGGGACGGTCGCTGCCAGATGTATCGTCGGAATTACCGGGGCGGTCGCTACCAGATGATCCCCCGGAAGTTCCGGGCTGATCACCGCCTGGCGTTCCTCCGGAAGTTCCAGGCTGACTGCCGGACACATCTCCAAAACTTCCCGTCTGTCCTCCCTCTGCCCCGTTATCGGATCGGCCGCTGATCGTTCCTGACCGCCCGCTGGACAGCCCGGTCCATGCGCTGCCGCCGAACTGTTCATACTCCTCCTGGGCCTTTGCTTCCTTCTCCTGGGCCTCCTGAAGCTTTTCCTTCGCATCCTTCAAGTTCTGCAGCGCCCTCTCCGCCGTCGGCACCCGTGCCGTTCCCCTGGCGGATATCTGTTGCTGCTGTATTTGGATTTCCAACTGTGCCAGCTCTGCCTGTTTGTTCTGGATCGCACGCTGCAGATGTTCCATACGGAATTGGATCAGGCAGTCCCCGGCTTTTACTGTACTCCCCGTCTCCGCTGCCCACTCCACCTGCTGATCCGCCCAGAGAAATATAGTCTTTTCCCGAACCGACACTACGGTTCCACTTCCGCCGCAGGAATACGACAGTTTTCCCCGGCCCGGTTTTTCCACCTGAACCTGGGCCACCAGTACCGACGCCGCTGCTCTGGAAAGCACGGTGCAAACTGACATAATGATCAGAAATCCCGCAAGTACCCGCGCCCTCCGTTTCGTTTTTCTGTCCAAACTACCAATCCTCCCGGTTCTTTGATTTTACCGCCCGCCCCATTCCAGAAGCTACAATTCCCTGTTCCAGATTTTCCTGTCCTGCAAAAAATAAAAGCACTGCCGGAAGCAATGTGACGATGGATGCCGCAAATGCAGACGCCATTTCTGCCTGGATCATCCGGGGCAGATACAGCGACAAAGGCCACAGCGCTTCTGTTTTCAAATAGGTCATGGGCTGTTCGATGGCGTTCCAGTATTCCAGAAATCCCAGAATCAGGATGGAAAAGATCCCCGGCATCCCAAGGGGAATCCCGATATCCAGAAAGATCCGCACATTTCCCGCGCCGTCAAGCCTGGCCGCTTCCAGCACCTCTTTCGGAAGCCCCGCAAATGTTTTCTGCAGGATGAACACCGGCAGCGTGGAAAAAATCCCCGGCAGTATGACCGCCCAATGGGTATCCAGAAGATGCGCCCCGCTTAGAACCAGATAGCCCGACACCATAGTGACCTGAAATGGCAGGATCATCAGAAGCATGTACAGAAACCAGAGCATTTTTTTCCCCGGAAACCGGAATTGCGCAAATGCCCATGCCGCCGGGACCGCCGCCAGCAACTGCCCTGCCAGCACCCCGACGGTCTGAAGCATGGCATTCCAGAATGCGGTAAAATATTCCGGCGAATCCAGCAGCAGGCGGACATAAGCCCTCAGTGTGGGATAATTGGGGAACAACCGGAATCCGGCCCGTTCCCCCTGGCCCGCAAGCACGGCTCCGCAGGTCTCTATCAGTTCCCGGCGTCCCATCAGGGAATCCGCGCACAGCATCAGCAGCGGCAGCACCATGATCGCCGCAAATACACATAATATGATCCGAACCGCCCATTTCCCGGCCCTGTTCTTTCTTTTTCCTGATAAATCCGGCCACTTCTCTTTCAAATGATCTCTCCTGTTTTTCTAATCGCCCTTTTACGCTCTGCGGTCTCTGGCCGAAACTATTTTCCAGTTTTCTAATTGCCCTTTGACGCTTTGCGTTCTCTGGTCGAAACTATTTCCAGCATTTTACCCTGACCGAAGCATATCAGTCCTCCCCATCCCCGCTTTTCCGGAATGCGAGAAGCACCGTCCCTGTCCCCATCACCAGCATCACCGCCGCCGCAGTCATTTTCTGGATATCCAGGTTGACGAACCAGTTGTTGAACAAATGCTGCAGCATATAAATGCTTTCATGGGGGTATTCGCCGGCCAGCAGGTATGCCTCCCGGAACGCCCGGAATGCGTTGACAAATGAGAGCAGTGCGGTTACGAACAGCGTTTCCTTCAGCTGGGGCAGTGTAATGTATCGAAAGCAATCCCATGCCCCGGCGCCCTGAACCCGGGCGGCCTCGTACTGTTCCTCCGGGATCGCCCCCAGCCCGGCCAGCCAGAGGATCATGTCGTATCCCAGATTTTTCCAGATGTAGCAGGCGGACAGCACCCAGAACGCCCGCCCGGAGGTGAGCCAGTCCTGCCCGGCCAGCCCCATTTCCCCCAGAAGGAGGTTCAGCCATCCCTTCCCGTCAAACAGCATCCTGAAAAAGACTGCCACAGATGCCGCCGGAATCGCCATGGGCAGAAGAAATCCGGTTTTGACCCATCTTTGAAAATGAATCACCTGCCGGACGAGAACCGCTGTCCCCAAAGATAAGGCCAGCAGGATGGGAAGGCAGACCAGCATAAACCTGGCCGTATTGCCTGCCGCCCGGCGAAACGCCTCATTGGCCAGAACCAGGCGGTAATTTTCCAATCCCACGAAACCGCTCCCCACGGCCTGTAAAAATGACCTGCGGAACACATCCAGAAACGGAATCAGAACAAATCCGGCCGTTCCCAGGAGACTGGGAAGCAGGAAAAGATACCCGCACCCCGCTTCCCTGAACTCCCGCTGTGACATCCTGTTTTTATTCCCTATCTTGATTCTATTCCCTGTCTTGATTCTATTCCCTGTCTTGATTCTATTCCCTGTCTTGTTTCTATTCCGCAAGATAGGTATCCACCTTCCGGGCGATATTTTTTGCTGCCGTTTTTGCATCAACCGCGCCTTCCAGATATTGGTCTGCTTCCTCCTGATACAGGTTCCAGATGATCCGCTCTTGTTTCGCCGGCCTGGTCAGTGTACCGCACATCTGAATGAACGCTCCCACTTCCTCCGCCGTCGGGAATCCCGCTTCCAGTTCAATCTTTTCCCCGCCAAAATCCCAACTGGACATCATATAATAGTTGGCCGCATAGTCGCTTTCAGCCTCCCTCTTTTTATCCTGCAGCGCTGCTTCCAGAACCGGGAAACCATCGTCCAGCTGTGCGGACTGCACCTCCTGAGAGAAAAGGTATTTTACAAATTCCTCTGCAATTTCCATCTGGGCCGTATTCTGGTTGATGCCCACCACGCCCCTTGGCTGGTAGAATCCCTGAACGGATTCCGGCGTCAGATTTTCCTGCCGCATCACCGTATAGGGGAGCATCATGTCCGCAAGACAGGCAATGTCGGTGGTGGTTGCCCCTTCCGGATGCTTGATCAGAGTTGAGAACCCCGAGTTGATAAATGGATTTTTTACATAATCTTCCTCGTCTTCTCTCCCGTCTTCTTCAAACAGCGATGCCTTTGCGTTTACCGTAATCTTTCCTGCCAGTTCCAGAAGGGACGCCAGCTTTTCCTGATCGACTTTTCCGTCCGCAGTGAAAATGTCATCCTGATACAGCTGGAACAGAAAATCGCGGATATAGTCTTTGTCTGCCAGGCCAAATACACTTGCCTGTGGATCTTGTTCCAGAAACGCTTTCAGGCTGTCCAGTGAGGCCAGCGCCTTTTTCACATCTTCATTTCCAAACAGG
Source organism: Schaedlerella arabinosiphila (assembly GCF_003885045.1). Lineage (GTDB taxonomy): Bacteria > Bacillota > Clostridia > Lachnospirales > Lachnospiraceae > Schaedlerella > Schaedlerella arabinosiphila. Next base: position 4,149,040 of record NZ_RHJS01000002.1, read on the forward strand.
ATGGGAGCCGTGAATTTGATCGGTATGCCGTAGATCTTCCCCTCCTTTGACGCGGTATTTTTCAATATCTCCTCCAGATAGGTGTCGGATTCCATGATGGCCTCCGCCGTTTCCGACAAATCCGCCAAAATCCCTTTTTCCATATATGCGTCCATGGGGAGTCCGTCCAGAAGAAGCACATCCGCGCCTTTTCCTCCAAGCAGCTCCGTATTCAGCGTTCGGATATCGTCTGACGTAATTTCCCCGTACTGTTTTCCGGAAGTGATAAATTCTACCTTTACATCCGGGCGGCTTTTCTGGAAGCCGATAGCCGCCTCACGAACCGTATCGCTGTCCGACAGCCCGAATACCTGCAGCGTATGCTCCGGAACTGCAATAGCCTCCGGGTCAAATACATATCGCTTCAGGCTGTAGGTGCCTGCTTTTTCCTGATAATACAGCACATAAAAATCATCCTCATTTCCGCGGACGGCTCCCATCACAGTGTTCACGGTAGAGCCCATGGCTCCCAGGCCGCCGTCCATGATCACCTCCTGGGCATCATTTCCCACAGTAAGGCGGGTGATCCCTTCCTCCGAAATGATATACCAGTGTTCATCGTCACTGCACATACATGCCTGCCCTTTCTTTTTCACCGAAAGGGTCCCCTGGGGCTGACGGTTCTCTTCATAGACCGTGTAGATATTGTCTTCCGTATTCACCGCCACAGTACCATTTCCGGAGAATATGAGACGGTTCATCATGGAAAAATTCTGGACAGTGGCGATTTCCTCCAGCATTTCCAGTGTTTCTTTGTCAATCACGGCCGCTGCTGCCTGATACGGTATCTGCAGCCAGTAATTTCCTGCGCCGTCCACCGTAAATCCGGTCACAATAGGAAATCCCATCCCGGTGTCCTGCGACAGATAAGGGATCTGCAGTTCCTCCCCGCTTTCTCCCTCCCCGCCTCGGGCAATGTGGGTCATCCCGTCGTCAGACATTCCCCGTATATACTGCACGCCGCCGGCGGTTTCCTGTACCTCCATAGGAACGGCATTCTGCGCCGTAAATATCTGGCCCAGCCAGTCCAGGGAGGTCTGGTTCCATTTTTTTCCGTCATATTCATACCGGTTCACCTGGGCATTATTGACGCTGGAAAACAGGATGGGGGCGCCTTCCTTTGTCTGGCCAAGGCTGAGCACCTCTTCGCCGTCTCCAAGGGGAAGCTCCATGTCCTCCTCTATGTAGCGGCCTTTGGCGGACGCGGTGCCGGAATCCCCGCTGCTGTCCGCGCCGCTGCTTTTGGAGCAGCCGGGCAGAGAGGAAATGGTCAGTGCGAGAAGTAATACGGACGCCAGAAAGCGGCCCCGTTTCTTTTTCTTTATGGGTGAAATTTTTTGAGTCATTGGGTTTTCTCTCCTTTTATGTTCGTTCGTGCACTAAAATCAGTATATATGGAATTTCTCAAAAAAACTTTGAAAAGATGCGGAAATTTTTTAAGGTTTTTTTGAGAAATGTCTGGTATACTGTATTTCATATGACAGATACAAACATGTTTTAACGGAGAAATCAGATGCATATTTTAATCATAGAAGACGACCGGGAATTGTGTGACGCGCTCTGTCTGCAGCTAAATGCCAGAAACCACACGGCGGACTGCTGCCATACCGGGAGCGAGGCGCTCTATTGTGCCATGAAGGACGCCTACGACCTGATCCTCTTGGACCGGATGCTGCCGGAAATCGACGGCCTGTCCATCCTGCGTTCCATCCGCCAGAACCACATCACGGTACCGGTCATCGTGACCACTGCGCTGGATACCATCAACGACCGGATCGACGGCCTGGACTGCGGGGCCGACGACTACCTTGTAAAACCCTATGCCATTGAGGAGCTTCTGGCACGCATCCGCGCGCTTTCCAGACGGCCCCAGGCATTTTCGGAACATCAGAGCCTTTCCTATCTGGATATCCGATTTGATCCGGACAACCGCCTCTTAACCTGCGGCATGGAGGAGCGTCAGCTTTCCCGGCGCGAATCACTGCTTCTGGAATTTTTCCTGCGCAACCCGGAAAAAACGCTGATCCGGGAGCAGATTTTCTCCCGGGTATGGGGACCGGACGGCGCGGTGGAGGATGGTAACCTGGATACTTATATTTATTTTCTCAGAAAGCATCTGCGCGCCATGGGGAGCCGCGCCGTGATCGCTACGGTGCATGGGCTGGGGTATCGGATGGAAGGGGCTGCTGGTCACGCCTGAGCAGGGTGTGAAAACTGGAAGGAGCGGTAACGTGAACGTGATGTTTCCGAAATTGGAAAAGAAATTTGTGATTCTTTATACTTTGAGCACCGGGCTGATCCTGACTTTGATACTTGCGGTCGCTTTTCTGTCCTATCTCGCCTCACAGAACAGCCGCCAAAACTCTATGTTCCAGGATCAGCTTTTTACACTCATGTCCCGTCTGCAGACCGACTCTATATTCTCCGATTCTTATCTGGCTCAGTTAGAACATAAAAACCATCTCGCTATTTATATAGAAGAAAATGGTTCGCCTTTCTTCTTTCCCGGCTCCTACCAGACACGCACGGAACGAGAGAAATTATTCGATCGCGCGGAAAATCTGGCTGCCGAGGAGGGGATTTTTCCAAATTCGCATCCCATTTCGTCAAATCTGCTGCAAAGCTCACTGCTGGAAATCCGTGGGGATGAAGGAGACTTATATCTGGGAAATATTCTGATCATCCAGACCGCCAACGGATATAAGAAGCTGATCCTGCTCCAGGATATTTCCGGAAGCCAGATGCAGAGCATAAAAACGCTGATTTTTTATCTTGGGATTGACTGCATTGGGATACTGCTTCTTTTCCTGACAGGGCGCTGGTTTGTCCGCCGTTCCTTGAAGCCGCTGGAGGAAACTTACGAAAAGCAGCAGGATTTTGTTGCCGCGGCTTCCCATGAGCTGCGCTCCCCCCTGGCGGTTATCCAGAGTACAGCCGACGCCATCGCGGACGCCCCGGAGGAACAGGTGCGTCTCCTGGACGTGATCCGAAAAGAGTGCCGGAGGGGAAGCTCGCTTGTAAAAAATCTTCTGCTTCTGGCCGCGGCAGATCAGAAGCAATGGGCGGTGAAGAAGATGTATTTTGAAATGGATGAAATGCTGCTAAGTCTGTTGGAGGTGTATGAGCCGCTCTGCGTGTCGAGAAACGGAAAGCTTCTGCTGGAGCTGCCTGATGAGTCGATGCCGAAGGTGTATGCTGATCCGGCATTGTGCCGGCAGATTTTTACGATATTGCTGGATAATGCGGTGGCGTATGGGCTGGGGGATGGCGGAAACAGGGAGCAAAGCGTGGCTGTGAGGGATGCGGAAACAGACATTGGGCGCAAAGCAGTCGTGAAATGCGGAGATGGCAGAAGGATCGTACTGCGAGCAAAGTATCTGCATCCTCATGTTGAGGTGTCTGTGATTGATCATGGCCCTGGGATTCCAGATGGGGAGAAGCGGTTGATTTTTGACCGGTTTTACAGGCAGGATCAGTCCCGCAGGCAGAAGGAGCATTTCGGGCTGGGGTTGTCTGTTGCGGCGAAGCTGGCGGAGATACAGGGGGTTGAGCTGGATGTGAGGGATACGGAGGGCGGAGGGAGTACGTTTCGGGTTACGATATAGCAGAGATACTGGTCACACGGTGTCGTGCAGCAAATACATGGCACCATGTGACTAGTAACTATTTATCACTTCGGTGATATGGCCGTCTCAAAACCCATTGGCTCCTTATCACTTTGGCGATACAATTACAGCAATAAGAAGGGAAGTCGGGAAAATGGACAAGCGAATTACAATATACCATGGTTCAGAAAAAAATATAGAACAGCCGGACTTCGGAAAAGGAAAGAATAATAACGATTTTGGTCCTGGATTTTATTGTACTGCAAATGAGGAACTTGCAAAAGAATGGGCGGTATCCTCCTTGAATGATGGTTTTTCTAAACGCTATACGTTGGATACCGAATACCTGAACATTTTGCCTTTGACTTGATCACAGGTTACCGTGCGGACGATTCCTATTTTGATTACGCAGAGTCATTTCTTAACAACGGCATTACGGTTGAGCAGCTCGCATGCACTATGCGGCTTAGAAAGTTGAGAGAACAAATAGTTATTAAATCAAAGTTTGCCTTTTCCAAACTGAAATACGAAGGCTTTGATGTTGCCGAAAAAGGCCAATACTATATTCTGCGCAAAACCAGAGATGAAGAAGCCAATCAGATTTATCTGAAAATGCTTGAAGAAGAGAGTGATGGACTGTACATTCAGGATATTATGAGAGGAGGTATTAAAAACGATGACCTACGCATACCAGGAAATATATCTGAGTAAGGCACAATCGGTACTTGGTGATGTCTTTGATTATGCCGTCAATATTTGCGGTATTTCCGGAAATGACTTCGTGAAACTGTTTATTGTAAGTTCTGTAAGAAAACGAATGGAAAATGGTGAACCCTCCTGTCTTGCAGGTAAAAGCGGTATTGAAATTGTCCGGGAAATTGTTGAAGAAACCAAAGGACAAAAACTTCAAATAAAGCCAAAAGATCGTTTTAAACGCTCCAGGGAATACCGGATTGGTTGGGCTGCCTCCTATTATCAATGGTATTCCGGCAGGAAGTACCATGACATTTTTAAAGCTATTTCTTTTGAGGATTTGCAAAAAATGTACTACACTCTCCACGAAGCAGATATAACAAAATTTGTTGACATTGTGGACTCAAAAATAAAGGAGCATTTTCCTGAAACTAATTTGAAGCGTATTCGTACAGCATATGGCTTTACTCAGGTAGAGTTAGCGGAATGTTCCGGTGTCAGCCTTCGTTCGATTCAGATGTATGAACAGCGAAATAAAAACATCAACAAAGCAAGTGTAGATACGGTGTATAGCCTTGCTAAGGTTTTTGGCTGTACAATGGAAGATTTAATCAAAATTTATGTAAGTGTCTCAAAAGGTTCACATTCTAATCGGTGAGTTTCCTTATTCCAGACGGATTCTCGCTGTTAGGATTGCTTATGATAATCAGCAAGCATACATGCTATCTTCCAGAATCTCGTCATGAACTCTATTGATAAGCTATTCCCTGGTGATTTGCGATAATAATAATTGCGTTTCATGAACTCCCGATAAATTTGAGCCGGATTATTCCGGCTCTTTTAGCACGTATCCAAGTTCCAATATATCTGCAATTCTTTTACAAGCCATACCATCACCATATGGATTCGAAGCATGAGCCTTGGATTGTAGGAGGTACTGTCATCCAGCAGTTCTGTAAAGGAAGAATAGATTACATCCTCATCCGCACAAACAAGCCTTGGTATTCCGACTTCAGTTCCTTCCGTCCTTTCCGTTGTATCATACATGACAAGAACCGACTTTCCGTGCTCTAAAGAAACTATTTCTAAAAAATATATATTTGTTGTATTTTATAGCTTATAAAAAATAAAATAGTATCCACAAATACCTTAATAGCAACCTCTGGTATATATTTTAACTGTATGGAAATCGCTAAAACAAGTACAGCACTCATTGTCATTTGGAGTATTACCAGCATCATATACTTCACATACGATATCCTCTTTTTTTCTTTACTATCGAAAACAAAAATATAATTTATGAGATAATTATATAAGGACGATACAATACGAGCAAGGGCCGTAGAACAAGGGATTACCCATAGGCTATTCCATTTCCCCCAGATTGAGTATAATACTCCAAATAATACAATATCCAAAACGCTTGATGATAATGATGAAAAAACATACCGCAGGAACACAGTGCCAAGCACCTTATAAATTCGCAATGAATCTAGAAAGGGATTAAAATGTGTAGCTATGTTATTATTCTCATAAACTGTTTCAATTGGAATCTCTATAATCGGTACATCATATCTTTGTGACTCTATCAGCATATTCATTTCAAACTCGTAGCGCTCACCTTTAGTTTCTATCAAACATTTCATAAATTCGACCGGAATACCTCTTAGGCCAGTCTGTGTATCTAAAAGGTCCAAACCTATAAAATATTTACATAATCGACTTGTTAATTTATTTCCAATTTTACTTTTCCACGGAATGTCCTCTCCATCAAATGTTCTACATCCCATAATTAATGAATTTTTATTATTTAACAAGGCATATGCACAATTTAAAATATCGTCTATTGTATGCTGTCCATCTGCATCAGCCGTAACACAACCGACAATCATTGGGAAGTTCTCTAAAATGTAATCAAATCCTGTCTTTAATGCTGCACCTTTTCCACGATTAAAGGAGTGCGTCAAAACGACACATTCCGTGGATAGCTTTGAAAAAAGACATTCATAATCATTCCCACTGCCATCATCTACGACAATAAGTTTCACCTTCTTATTGCCGCAGAGGCTGTTACATAATTTGAAAATCACTCTGTCTGGCTTGTATGCAGGAATAAGTATAGCTATTTCATCTTGCATGTTCAAATTTCCTTCCCTCTAGTTTAATCAGAGTGTCAAACTTGAAATCATCACCAAAAAAATCATAAAACAATTCTTCTGTATCAGAATAAGAATTTGCAATATAAGCATACCCACAATGATTTTTGCTAATTAAATCAGATAAGGTTTCCATATTTAATTCACCAATATAATCAACTGTTGAAATTGGAGAAACCTCATAATGCAATAAACAAAATCGAAAAGTATCATCTGAACCTGAAGATTGTTTTTCACAGATTACTACTCTTGCATTATTAGGATCATCTACTTTTTTTATCTGTTCAACCATATCCTTTATCTCGGCACTATATTTTTTTCTTTGTTCAGCCGGTACTTCATAGTAACTTTTTACAAAATTGTTGTTAAAAGAAAATACAAATACCATAGGAATATTAACTAATAAAAGCGTAATAAACCCTATTATAAAAAAATTATGATAGGGACTAGACCAATGTTTTATGTTAAGCGAATTTCTATTTTGGAGTGCAACCCCATATACACACATGATCATTCCGCATATTGCTGGCTCATAATAATGTGATGTCATATTTTGAAGATGTGCTAGGCGTTCTGGTGAAAGTTCTCTATAAAACATAAAAAGATAACTCCACAATAAAATTAAAGCATATAGCAGATTTACCACAACTGAAAATCTCCATACCGTTTTTACTCCATCTACATTATTTTTTGACATTAAAAAGCATAATATATATGCAAATAGGATAAAAGCAAATGGAGAAAGGTTAAGTCCATTCCATTTAAGTTCAGGATAGAAACTTGAACAATTCATTTCTTTTAAAAAAATAATTTTCAAAAATAAGGGGATGATATATATATGGTCTTTAATATGTTGAACTTGGTCTGAAAATGACATTCCAAAACTATTTGCCATTTCTTGAGTGAGATATGTTGATCGGTTATAGACATTGCAATATATATTCCAACTTCCTGTAATAACAACAATAATTGTAGCAAATACACCTCCCAACTTTAATTTTAAACGTCTAGCCTCTATTACTCCTAATTTTTGTTTATCTATTTTAAAGAAAACCAAATAAAATATTAATGCAAATATTGCCCATAAAAATCCTATCGATTTCTGAAGGCATATAACTCCCAATATCAATCCAAACTGTATCCTGTAGAAGAAATTGTCAGGATGAGACTTCATGTTCAACACACTCACAAGAGCTGCTCCATATGCAAATGCCATAGTTCGATCAGGTTTCTAATCCGATGCCAAACCTTGTAAATGCCGATCCAAAAGAAATCAACAATATAATAGAAACAATAACTGATATTATATTTGAGGGCATCTTTTTTATTATCGGCACTAAAAAGCCAATTGAAAAAATCATTTGTCCCGTATATAATAAGGATTCTCGAAAAGATTCTCCCCCCAATCTCTCAAACCAATATTCCATTAACAGGTTTCCCATCGGATAATCACCAAAATAATTACATATATTCGTATAAGGTTTTCCATATCCATTTTGATAAAATAATGATTTCACTTGTGCCGCCCAAAACTTAAAATCATCCCATCCAGCAATATATCTATTTCGCATGAAAAAACATACGAATACAATCGTAACGACTAACACAATAAGTGTTCTATTATTAAATGAATCAACAATTCCGTCTAAATGTAAAATACCAAAATCTTTCCCTCTTTTTTGTTTTAATAAGAAGTGTCCAATGAGCAATCCTAACATAATTAATACAAATATTAAATCAATCATGTATAATTTATTGAAAAATGCTAGCAGATGTAGTATAAGACAAATTCCACATAAATTTGTTGGCACAGTTTCGAATACTTCTACTTTAAAATAACTTGTTTCAAAAACAGTTAAAATTATAAGTGTCCCAAGTGCTATAACCAAAGACATCTTTTATCCCCCTCTTATCAAAAATAAGAACTGATATATTCTCCTGCATCACAAGCAATTACTTCTCCTGAAATACATTTAGATGCATCACTAATCAAAAAATTTGCAACTTCTGCAACCTCCTCTGGTAAAAAATATCTTTTTGAAGCAAGCCGGTCTTCAAAAAGGTTATCTCTATTAATTTGAGTCATTTCCGATACTGTGATTCCCGGAGCAATGCCATTTACTCTAATTCCACTTGTATAAAATCTCCGTGATAGTCCCTTTACCAATGAGTTAATGCTAGCCTTGGTTAATCCATATGGGATATCATCGCATTGGAACCCCCTCTCCGATGAGACAAATAATATACAATATTCCTTCTCCGGTTTTCTCTTCTCTATAAAAGATTTTGCCAAAAAGTATGCTCCTTTCAGGTTTGTATCAAATTGTTGGTTAAATCCATCTATCGTTACATGCATAATGTCCTTCTCATGAAAACTAATCCCTGCATTACATACCAAAACATCAATATCTCCGTTCAATTTTTCTTTAGCTTGAGCAATAAATTCATCACTGTTATATACGTTACTAATATCAAATGGAAGCGCTTCTGCCCGATTTTCAAGTCTTTCCAAAGCCTTTTGAATTTTTTCTTTATTTCGTCCATTAATCAATACTTTTGCACCATTCTGTATGCATTTCTTTGCGATTTCGAATCCTATCCCTGTGCTTGATCCTGTTACAAGCACATTTTTTCCTTTAAGAAGATTAGCATTATTTACAGAACTTATATTTACATCTACAGTTACATTTGGAATGCCTTTAATAATCCATCTTAATACCCTCTTTATATATTTTGTTTGCTTCATTATCTGCCTCTCATTTTCGAATTATTGACCGTATTTTTTGAATATTACTTGGGCCTAATGTATCTTTTACAATTTGTTTCATTGAAACATTATGAATAATGTTTCGAATTGTTTTAAGTGCATCACTCTCGTCTTTTGGATTTGTAAATACTTCAAACACAATAGATTGTTCACATTGTTCATCTGTAAAGACATTTATCTGCTTTTTCAAATCCAATTTATTGTCAGCGGATAAATATAGGAAACCAAGATCCTCTACATAATGTCTTACAAACTGTCTTGAACAATTTCCATAATGTCCCTTTGCAGCAATATAATTGTCAGTCGCATTCCCAAACATTGATCCCGGATGGCTATAATGTTTAAATTCTGTACCACATCCATTATTGATGAGTAATATTCTGATATTCCTTCCCAAATGACGATTTCCCAAAGAGTTCATATCATAAAAAAAAGCCAAATCACCGATAAAAAGAAAATGAAGAATATTTGGTTTTACAATAGATCCACCAAGAAATGTGGACATTCCCCCATCAATTCCAAATCCTCCAACATTGCAAAATACTTGTACATGTGACGGTAATTCAAAAAAATTCCAAGCTCTTAAAGAGTTAAGAATTCCAAAGTAAACATAACATGAGTCTGGAATAAACTCCGACATATACTTTGCAACCTCAATATTGGAAAACGGCAGTTCCGCAATCTGACTACTAATCTGCTCGCGCAAATTTTTCCATCTTAGAATCTCCGAATTATTATCAGCAGTATAATTATGTTCTTTAGCAATATTAATGTATTTTTCAAAAAAAGTTATTTCAGGCATTTCAAAAACAATTTCCACATTATGAAACCGATCTTTTATATTGCCCGATGGATCAACTCTCCATGATTTTTTTGTATCGACCATATAATAATCACCGGTAATGCCTCCTAAATCAATGATTAAGTCGAAACTAATTGCTTCTTTTTTTATTTGCTCTTGGGACGTGATAAGTGCTCCTAACACACTATATTTTCCTCTAAAATTTGATGTATGATCTGTAATTACTACAGCATTATAATAGGAACAAAATTCGTCTATTGCATTTATACATTCTGTCGAAAAAATGGTGTGTTCACCAATAAATATCGCTATTCTAGATTCTTTTATTTCTGGCAAATCATCTATAACAAAGAGTCTTTTTATAACTCTCACATTTGGTAAGGTTTTAGCGGAAAAGTCATAACTGAATGCATCTATCAAATTAATATGTACTGGTCCCTTATCATGATGTGTCAACTCAAGAATTCCTTTATTAATAAGATAATTTGCTTTCCATAAATCAATATCATTCTTGACCTCTGGAATCTCAACATACATTTTTACTGTATCATTAGGTGCAACGGTTCGATCAATGACTTGTGGCATCAGATTATCATAGACCGCCTCAACTAGTGAAAATGTAATTACCAAAATTGGAAGGTTTCTGTAGTATGCCTCCGTTAACGCAGGAAAATAATTTCTCGAAGCTGTAGCTCCCGTACATGTAATCGCAATCAATTCGTTTGATTCTTCCGCCATACCGCATGCTATGTAAGCTGCTGATCTTTCGTCAGCCGATGAGTAAATTTCAAACCATTTATCTTGCTGAATGCTGGCAACAAACATCACATTTGTAGTTCCTGGAGAAACCACAATTTTTCTGATTCCATGCTTCTTCAGCAGAGCTATTAACATTAAAATATTTTCTTTAACAGAATAATCCATACAAACTCCTCCCTTGACTATTAAGCTTCTAAATTCCTCTTACTCCGCATTTTGTTAATATTGATAATTGTGTTTTGTAAAAACTTTCTTTTGATTATAGCTAATATAATGAACGACAACAATAATATATATCTAATCCAAAAATAATTATATGAAATTAGTAAAGCAATGGAAATTAAAATAAAAACAGTTGATATTATAACAATTACTCTCAGATCGTATACTTTAATCTCTCCCATATTGTCGTTTACTACTTTTCTCATAAAAAAATAATGCATTAGAGCATAAATCATATAACATATCAGTGTAGTATATCCTGCTGCATAATAACCATAAATGTCAATAAAAAAATAGTTAAGCACAATATTAGTTAACGCCCCTGTTACTGTTGCTATCGTTATATAATGCGGCTTTTCAAAATAAAATTCAAACAATGCGAAAAAAGAATATAGAAACATAAAAAAAACACTCATAGTTACAGGGGGAACCACCCAAATTGCATTATAATAACTATTAGGAGCAAAAAATTTGATTATTTCAGGCGCAAATGCAATGAGTGAAATATTGACCGCCGCAATAAGAATTAATGAAGGATACATTACTCTCTTAATATTCTCTGCTTTATTCTCCTTTAGTTTCTGATAAAGCCACGGTTCAATCGTCTGCAAAAGTGAATTATTAAATAGCATCATTATCATTGAAACTGAATATGCCAAGCTATAGATACCTGCAGATGAATCATCTACAAGCTTTTGAATCATTATTCTATCACTGCTGTTCAACACTACCTGTGATAAGTAATGTGGAATAAGAGGGATGCAAAAGGTCAATGCATATTTCCAGTTCTTTCTCGAAAAAAAAACTTTTCCTTTTGTGATTTGATTAATGAATAAAGCGCCATATAAAATCACTTCAATAATTGCCGTTGCAAGAAGTTTAGCGGTCACTTTGTCTGTAGAAATCTTTACCAATACTATTCCAAGTGTAGGATTCAATATAGAAGCGATAACAGTAATACAGACTAGCCTTTTGTACTGCAATTCAATTCGTTTTTCAACAGCCCAAAAATTAAATGAAGAAGTTGTCCATATAATAATCATCATTAAAAGCATTTGAGACGTTTTTATAGACAATATTTGGTTCCAATATTGCCTAAAAATAGTATAAATTAATCCCCATCCCAAAACTAAAACAAATGCCAATCCTTGCATAGATGAAGCAAATATACGTCGTTCCTTTCCTTCATGTTTCACCAGCCCTTGCGCATACATTCCTCCATATAAGTTTAACACAACAATACAATTAATAATACTCTGCCATGAAAGCAAGACATTGTACTGGCCATACTCTGTTGTCGTAAGCAACCTAGTATAAACAGGCATTGTAAACACTGAAATTCCTTTTTGCATAAAGGCACACATCAAAAACCATATTGATGCCTTTAACTGTATTGGTAATTTTTTATATTTTTTTAGCAATAAGGAGGCTTTCATCCTATGATTTTACCCTTCTGTAATTAATTAGAAATTTCAAATATAAAGTCTTTAATAAATTGTTTTGAATCTTCAACAAATTTATTAAACATTACATTTTTTTCTTTAAATTCATAGATAGGAAACTTATTCAAATCATCTTTTATCACTTTATTTCCTACTTTTTCTAACAAAAAAAGAGATCTTTCAGGAGAATTACTATTGGGAATATGTATTAATTTTTTTTCAAAAATAATGCTAAACGCAACCGCATGGAATGAATTAGTACAAATTGCCTCTGCATTTCTTACAAGGTACAAAAACTCTGTAGGCCCTATATTATTTAACTGTTTAATTTCACAATGATGTATTCCTCGTGTTGGATGTATTTCATATATTTCCAAATTGTTTTCTTGAGAATACTTTTTTCCGTATTCATATAATAATTTATTATCTTCAAGTAAATATAAAAGGACATACTTTTTTTGAATTGTCATTCTGCATTCTATTTCTTCCCAATCGTTCGGAGGCAATAAAAAAACCGGATCACATACGACTTGTACATCAGGTATATATTCTTTAATAAGTTTTCTGCCAGTTTCTTCCCTGACTGAAACAGACAAAAATTCAGATAGATACTTTTTTACATTTCTCCTTTGAATTTCAGACAATTCTTTCGTTCCTAAACTTGCCGCATAAGAAATCTTTGTAATATCCATCCCAGCTCCAAAGTATATTTCACTTTCACTTGCTATCTTTTCATTCCAAATCTGATCACTTCCACATATTAAAACATCATATGGTTTAAGAAATTTTATCAGATCATCTCTCTCAGAAAATTCTTTCATTAAAATCAGATTTTTTTTAAATTCTTCGAATTTTTCTGCTTGTTTATATCGTTTCAAATACGAAATCATATTGTATATTCTACGTTTAATTGATATACCTTTTAAAAATGGATTGATTGAATATCCCTGTTTTAAATAAGACGGGAAATATGGAATAATATTTACAGTATTTCCTAATAATTCCAAATGCCTTTTTAGGGCATATGCTTGCAGCATAGCACCATAATTATGTGCAAAATAGAATGTAAGTATTGCAATTTGTTTCTTCATAAAACATCCTAATATCCTTTCGTGCTTTCCTTATATATGGAATCAATTATAGAAAACATTTCTCCTATATTTTTGCATACTATTCCTTTATGATAATTTCTTATTTTCTCACCCTGTGCACCTAAGTCAAAACAAATAATTGTTATATCAAAGGCCATTAATTCTGAAACGACATATGAAAATGTCTCTGGCCACAAAGATGGAAATATAATAACATTTACTTTCTCATTTATTAAAACATTTCTTAAATCATCTCGATTATAAGTCCCTAGCTTTTTTACTTTTTTTCCTTTATCAAATATATAATGTAATTTATTACTTCCAATTAATCGTATATCAATTTGATTTCCATATCGACCAATTATTTTTTTTACAACAATATTTCCTTTGCTTCCATTTGTAATGCTTCCTATGAACCCTATACACATTTGGGATTGATTCATTTTTAGTTTCTGATCAGTCTTTATATATGATGTATCATGCGGAACAACCGAAATATTATTTATATCTTTATATATTTTCTTAATCAGTTCTTTTGAAGAAAAAGAAAAGCAACGTATTTCATCTACATTTACTAAAAGTTTTTTCCATATGTGACGCCATTTTCGTATATCCACTTTTTTATTTCTATAATCCATCTGCAAATTACAATTTGAACAATTCAATTCGCAATATTTTCCATTAAAAAACAAATTATGCAAAGGACATATACAATCATAATCATGAACAAAATATCTAATAGTGCACTCAGGATTTTGCTTTTTATAATTAATAATATTGTCTATAATACTTTCTATGCAACTAAATCCTACCATAGAATTTATGATAATTTCATCAAAATTAAGATCCCAAATTTTTTTAATATCACTTACTTTAATAATTTTTTTGTCACCGTTAGACTCTATCTGGAAAAACGCATCTTGCATAAACATATATCCAAGTCTTCTAAGAATCAAAATATTGTTTCCAAGTCCTACAAAAGAATCCTCAAACTGCTGCGTGCCTCCCCCTAAATTGTGTGTTACAAAAAGTGTCTGTTGACAATTATTTTTTTTTATTATCTGAACATTATTTTGTAATTTCATTTTGAAATTGTATTCTGTTTCTAATTTAGTTTTTATAACCATTCTTTTAATATCACGTATTATATGAAAAGCTATATTATGTACTGCACTCATTGTTAATCATTACCCCAATTTTATTCTTAACAAATCACAACATACTACTTTTACTATGCACCGACTTAGCTGGCAACCTGCTCTATCTCTATAAAGTACTATTACTAGTATAGGCTAAAAAGTATAATATTTTTGTGGTAATTTATATTTTTGCTTATGTAGTTAATCAATCAAAAATTATTTTATCAGTCCGAATATATCATATATTTTTTAACCAATTTTCAAAAATATATTTTTCTTTTTCTTTTGAATCAATCATTTTTGTCTTTTTATTCATAAAATCATCTATTTCATCTAAGTTTATTCTCTTATAATCGATAAAAAGTGTATTTTCCTTAAGCAGATTATATATTTCCAATTCTTTAATCTTTATATTATTTGTAAGATATTTTTTATTAAAGAAGAGTGCCTCTAAAGCTCTCAGTGTAACACATTCTGATGGCTCTTCTATCATATCAATTATAACTTTAGCTGATAAAAGCATATTAAAAATATATTTTTCATAATCCACAAATTTTTTGCACCCCAATTTGCCATGGTAATCTAATATTTTAATATTAACAGAATATTTTTTACAAACCATATCGTTAAATTCCGAAATACCATTCCCTCTATTTTTATCACGCCCCAAGTAAACAAAATCCGTAAAAACGTTTTGTTCTAAATTCAATTTTGCTGGCAGCTTATACATTGTAGTTTTAAAATATATATTATATTTATTAGCATCTGTTTGATTATAACTGTATATATTTTTTCCAAACAAAGATTTAATGTAATCTATTTCTAAATATCTTTCTTTAATATATTTAATGCTATTCATATAATAAAACACAATTCTACAATTAGGATTTACATTCGAAATAATTTTTTCTAATCCCGGAAAATATGCATAATCAGAAATTACAATAGTATCAAATTTCCTTATTTCCTTTTTCCATTCGCCTAAAAGTATTTTCGGAATTTTCAAGTTCATCTTTTTTAAAACATGTGCCACAAAAAAGCCTAAACGATAGTGTGTAAATATCTGGTCACATCTATACTGTCTATTCTTGCAATATCGATAAAAATATAAGTCTTTTTTAAACACCAAAAAACAACGTTTTTTTTCTTTTTGAAAATCTGTTTTCATTTTATGAGTTTTCCTTACTTTCCTCAAAATCCTTTTTCCTATGTGCGTAATTCACCTGTAATTTTTGAATTGTAATCTTTATAACCTTTTATCATTAAGCAACATCTTTCTCTACGATTATCCAGGAATATAATTCTAAAAAAATTTATAAATGATGCGTCAATTAATAGTCGAATTCGAATTCTTAGAGGAGTATACTCTCTATGAAGCAAATAAAGACTATCTCTTGTTCTATAATAAGATCGGTTCAAATTATTTTTGCGCATTGAAATTCCCAGTATTTTCTTTTCGCCTATTCCAACCGAGTGTCTATAACTTACGTAATCGGTAAGGCAACATAACATTCCACCTTTTTTTAATCTCCAACACAAATCCCAGTCTGCACCATCAAGAAACAAATCTTCATTCCAATATCCTACACTTTTCAGTTTACCGTACTCACACAACATCGAGGATGTAATCAAATCGGTTACCGAATAACAATATTTATTTAACCGCCTTTTTATATGAGGAATTTCATATGTATTATTACTAGTATTATAATAAATCGGTCCTATACATCCTAAATTACTATATTTTCTTTTTGTAAACTCATATATTTTCACTAATTTTCTTATATGCTCATCAGAAATTTTCGAATCCTGGTCAAAAAATATAATATAGTCATCAAGATTAAATCTATAGTTACTATTTTTTAAATAATAGTTAAAAGCCTTTGCAATTCCACTATTGTATCCCATAGAATGATATATAATATTCATCCCTGTAAACATATTACTATTGTCTTGTTTACTGTTGTCTACTACAAAGGTCATATCTGCCTGACTGGCTATTGATGCAATATTTTCTACGTTTTCGCTGTGAGGATAATAGACTGTTATAATTGCAATAATTTTTTGCATACCCCGGTGCCCCTTTTATGTTTATTAATAGAACAATACTTATCATCTGCGTCGTATCAAAGCAATATGGATTAAAGAAAGTATATAAAAGATATATAATATACAACCCCAAAATATTATTTCCATATTTTTTACATAATGACAATGTTATATAATAAAATAGACCAATCCCTATTGCACCTATCTGGTAAAAAATATAAAATGTCTGCATTTCATAATAGTTAGCATTTGCAAGGCGTCCTAATAAGACATTAGCTTCTACCTCACTTGCTATACCTTTACCAAATAATAAGTTTGTATCCAGCAACATTTTTATTTGTCTGATTTTCAATGCATTACCTGTATCTGTTTTTCTACCCATTTCTAAAAATGCATAATAAGAAAAAATAGAAAGCAATATTACAAGTACTATTAAAACCATAACCTTCCACGGTTGTATACGCTTAGGGTCGATAGAAAGCAAAAAATATCCGGCTAAAAATACTACTACACCTAATAGGAATGAAAAATTGCCAGCAGTACATACTCCTAGCAAAAGAATTATATTGCAAATATCAATTTTTTTAGTTTTATAAAATCGTATAACAAATGCAAAAACAAGCAATGCATTACCATATAATTGTACTCTTGGTAAGAATCCATATACAAAATATGCGTCTCCATAATTATTTATCTGTGCCCACTGTCTAAAAGGAATATATGTCCCTTCTATAACCATTTTTATTGCAATTGAAATAATATAAACACTTTTTGCAACAGATAATATCATGAATATTGAATACTCCAAGTCAAACCGTTTTCTTTGTAATAAAAAACACAGCGGTATTACAAAAAGAATCAAATAAAAACGTAATATTCTGCTGATATCCTGTCCATTTATAATTGAGTATATACTGCTGATACTTATGTAAAGAAGATATGCAACTCCCGTTTTTAACAATTTTCCTTCCAGAGAATAGTATATAACTTGTCTAATGTTAAAAATCATATACAATCCAAAAAACACGACAATTAATGAAGAAAGCTTTTTGTACGGCACCTGAAAATATATAGAAAAAATGACCAACGTCCATATCAAACAATTTATATAATTGAAAAAACCATAACTACGTAATCTTGTTTTTCGCATCTTTACAAATTATCCTTATACCATTCAATAGCTTCTTCTATTCCTCTTTTAAAGCTCCATTCTGGATTATATCCCAGCATCTTTCTTGCTTTTGTTATATCTGCATTTGAGTGCCTGATATCCCCTATACGGTTTGGTCCATATATAGGTTCAGTATTTATATTTAATGCTTTTGTGAGATCATTATATATGTCAATCAGATACTCTCTTCCCCCATAAGCGATATTGAATACTTCTCCTGCAGCTTCATGCCCCGCCATACATGCCCGCATGTTTGCCTCTATTATATTCTCAATATATGTAAAGTCTCTACTTTGTCTTCCATCACCATTTATGGTCGGTCTCTCGCCATTCATTAATTGTTTAATAAATTTGGGAATTACTGCTGCGTAAACCCCGTTAGGATCTTGTCGCCGGCCAAATACATTAAAATATCTAAGTCCATAAGTATCAAGTCCATAATGTTTTGTATATTGCTTCGCCCATTCCTCATCTGCTCTTTTTGTTACTGCATACGGTGATAAAAGATTTCCTTCACGCCCCTCAAGTTTTGGCAAATTCGGTTCATCACCATAGACACTGGAACTTGATGCGTACACAAATTTCTTTACGTTATTCTGCTTTGCAGCCTCAAGCAGATTGACCGTTCCTAATATATTGTTAAAACAATAATATACCGGCATTTCAATACTCCTTGGTACACTTCCCCATGCCGCTTGATGAAGTACATAGTCTACATCTTTGCAAGATTTAATACATGTTTCTATATTCTTGATGTCCCCCTCTATAAACTCGAAATTGGAATTTCTAATAAATGGCTCTATATTTTCTTTTTTACCTGTAGAAAAATCATCCAGACACCGTACTTTATATCCAAAGCTTAATATAGCTTCACAAAGATTCGATCCTATAAACCCAGCCCCACCCGTAACTAAAAATAGGGATTCCGGAGGAATTTTTAAATCTGTATACCTCATTTTTGTCTCCTTTTCACAACCTCCAATATTTATATCCAGCGCCTTCATACTCTTTACGGTTTAGTATCCCTTTTAAATCAAGAAGTATTTTACACTTAGATCCGTAGAATGCATCTATATCTTTTATATGAAGCTTCTTAAACTCGTCATGAGCTACAGCCAAAATTACTGCATCCATTTCCTTTACTCTTCCTGAATCCACAAATTCCACATCGTATAATCCTTTTACTTCAGTTGGGTCTGCTTGCGGATCTACAATCATTGGTTTTATTCCATACTCTTCTAATTCATTCACTATATCAATAACTTTTGTATTTCTTATATCTGGACAGTTTTCTTTAAAAGTAAACCCTAATATTGCAACTTTAGCATTTTTTACTGATTTATCTGAGGAAATGAGACTTTTAACACAATTTTCTGCTACATATCTACCCATATTATCGTTTATACGTCGTCCAGACAATATAATCTGACTATGATATCCCAGCATTTCTGCTTTGTATGTCAGATAATACGGATCTACACCAATACAATGTCCACCTACAAGTCCTGGATAAAAATTCAAAAAATTCCACTTTGTACTTGCTGCCTCAAGAACAGCTTTTGTATCAATTCCCATTTTATTGAAAATCAGAGAGAGTTCATTCATAAAAGCTATATTAATATCCCTCTGGCTATTTTCGATAACCTTGGCTGCTTCAGCAATTTTTATACTTTCTGCTTTATGAACGCCTGCTTCAACCACCAGTTCATATACTTTAGCAATGGCATCTATGGTTTCCGCATCCATACCTGAAACAATTTTCTTAATATTTTCCAACCTATGTTTTCTATCACCTGGATTAATTCGCTCTGGACTGTAACCGATTTTAAAATCCAAACCACATTTAAGCCCCGACTTCTGTTCCAATATTGGAACACATATCTCTTCTGTCACTCCCGGATAGACCGTAGATTCGAAAACAACAATTGCTTCTTTTCTCAGATTCCTCCCCAAAACAGCACATGCTTCTTTCACAGGTCTTAAGTCAGGAGTGTGATCGTCATTCACTGGGGTAGGAACGGCTACTATGTGAAATCTGGCCTCTTTCAATTTCGTTTCATCATATGTAAATTCCAATGTTGTTCTTTTTATCGCTTCATCCCCTACTTCTTTCGTCGGGTCTATTCCTGATTTGTAAAGCGCAATTTTACTTGGATTATTATCAAAACCAATTACATCTATTTTTTTTGCAAACGCTATAGCTATAGGCATTCCGACATATCCCAGACCAATTAAAGCTAATTTTTCCTTATGTGTAACTAACCCTTCATAAACTCCCATTCTTTATGTCTCCCTTTTAATGAATATTCCAGCTATATACCCTACCCCATAAGACAAATGTAATATTAGAAATAAGATTGGCATTACAATTATTTCCGTCATTTTCTTTGTCTTCTCTAATGCAGCTCTAACTCCCATTATTGTATGAAGCAAAATAACATAACCTTCGATTTTCCATATCCACTTTTTCCATAAGCCCATCACTGATGATACAATTAGATACATTACAAATCCAAATGGTATAAGATGTCTCAACGATAATGCATTTCTACCATTTTTTAATAAAACCATGTTCCATTTGCCATTTTCAAATGCTTGTTTGGCCATCTTTTTTACTGTATTCCTAGTATAATAAACACATTTTATCTCAGGATTAAAATAAAATTTTCCACCTGCTTTCTTTATCCTTGAATGTATTTCTATATCCTGATTCCTTACATAAAACTCATCAAAATATCCGACCTGTTCAAAAATCTTCTTTTTATATAATCCATATACTGCAGTATCAGCATATCCAGGAGTATTCGATATACGAAATGATGAATTACCTACTCCAAACGGTGAAGACAATATTTTTGAAACCACATCACAATCATCTTCCATAGATCTAGTTATCAGTTTTCCTCCTACACAAACAGAATCCTCAACAGTTAAAATTGTTTTCACGCTTTTTTCAATAAAATCCTTTTCTGCTTTTGCATGAGCATCAATCCGTACTACATAGTCGCCCCTTGCATTCTGGATTCCAAGATTCCATCCGCTTGCAAGTATTCTTTTTTTGTTGTAAAGCAGTCGAATATCATATCCTTTTTTCCCATATTCATTTATCAATTCGCATACTCTATCTGCCGTCCCGTCCTCGGATAAGCCGTCAACGATAATGATTTCATACTTTTCTTTTGGATATGTCTGATTAAGCAATGAATTCAGTGCCTGTTCCAAACAACTCCTTTCATTCCGAGTTACCAACAGTACCGAAACGAAAGGCTCCTTTTTAGTATTTTTGTATTCCATTTTTCTCACATTCCTAACAAATTCTTTGCATAGTTTTGCATAACATTGTACTCTTCGTTAGTTATTTTACCTTCCTGTAGTAACCAATCTCCAAAATCTGGGACAATAAAAGTCTCTTCCTCATAATCATTTTTTTTAATAAATACCTTTACTATTGTTTTTAAAATTATTTTTATGTCGCCCCAAAAATTGATTTTTTTTATGTATTGTAAATCATATTCTAATTTATCTTCCCAAGATATTGCATTCCTACCATTCACCTGCGCCAGTCCACTCAATCCTGGTCTTGCCGTATGTCTCATACGCTGTTCATCAGTCATAAATACCATATCTCTCACAAGCTGTGGGCGCGGCCCTACTAGACTCATGTCACCTTTTAGGATATTTACAATCTCTGGAAGTTCATCGAGGCTTGTAGAACGTAAAATTCGACCAAATCTCGTTAATCTTTGTTCATCCGAAAGAATTTTACCTTCGCAGTCCCTTTCATCTGTCATTGTTCTAAACTTGTACATAAAAAATATCTTCTCTTGTTTGGATTTTGAATCTATCAATCCTGGCCGTGGTTGCTTAAATATAATTGGTGAGCCCAAATTAATTTTCACCAAAAAAGCAATTATGATATAAAGCCAACCAAAACACAAAAGTACTGTTGCTGCACAAATAATATCCGCTCCTCGTTTAACATACTTTTCATAGAAGCTTATTTTTCGCTGGAACCGTCGCATTTTTTCCTCCAATTTCTTTTCTCCCAACAAAAACTATGAAAAGCGGCTATCTTTTCATGATCGAAATTTATGTATCATCTTATGTATAGAAGAAATACTATTTGAAACAACGGTGAATAACCTCAATTATCAGATCTTGCTGATTTTTTGTCATTTTAATATCAGATGGAAGACATATACCTCTTCTAAAAATATCTGCCCCTACATCATCGCCTCTCTCTCCTTTAATATATGCATTACTATTTCCTCTTCCAAAGCCTTTTGTTGTTATAAATGCACAATTTCTGTATATCGGCTGCATATGCATTGGCTTCCAAATTGGTCTTCCTTCTGCATTAAATATAGTTAATGCTTCTAATATTTCTGTAGGACATGATTTTCCTGATTCAGATTTATATATCGCGTCCCATTCTGATTGGCGTGTTTCACACATATAATTCTCATCAATGATCATGCAACTCAGCCAATAATTAGGACTACTGTTTTGAAAATCAGCCGGATTCATTTTTATCGGCAAATCTGTCAATCCTTCTTTATATCTTTCATAAATTGCTTTCTTATGATTAATATGCTCACACAAATATGGCCACTGTCCTCTCACAATGCCAGCAATTACATTTGACATTCTGTAATTGTAACCAATCTCCTCATGTTGATACCATGGTGCATTTTCACGTGATTGTGTTGACCACTTCCGTGCTTTATTTGCATCAGCTTCATTTTCACACAGTAACATACCTCCGCTGCTTCCTGTAATGATCTTGTTGCCATTAAAACTTATACATCCAAAATCTCCAAATGAACCTGTCTGCCGTTTCCTATATATTGCCCCTAAAGATTCTGCTGCATCCTCTATAAGCAGAGCTCCATATTTATCACAAATAGTACGAAGTCCATCTATTTTTCCAGGAACACCATATAAATGTGCAACGACCACTAATCTCACGTCTGGGTAGAGTTTAAATGCCATTTCCAATGCTTCTGGCGACATATTCCAAGTATCATATTCTGTATCTATGAAAATTGGTTCGCCGCCTTCATACACAACAGGATTTACTGTCGCATCAAACGTCATATCACTGCAAAATACCCGCTTACCAAATAATGAGCCGCCTTTACCTAGGCCGGCTGGAGTTGATACACCTGAACTGCTATTATATAGTCTCTTAGCTGCCAACTTTATAGCTAAGTGGAGAGCAGCCGTACCACTACTTAATGCAACGGCATGATTTACACCCAAATATCTTGCAACCATATCTTCAAGACTGTCTATATTCTCTCCAACCGTGGTCATCCAATTGCTCTCATAAGCTTCCATTATAAATTTTATCTCTTTTCCATGCATTGTCGGAGAAGATAGAAAAGCTTTTTCCTTTAGAGGCTCTAAATTTTGAAATTTTAAATCTACTTTATTATCCATGATTTTATCCTTTTTCTCCAAAATATAAAAAGCCTGTAAGAACTTATAAATTCTTACAAGCTATATTTTCAAAAAACTATTCTTTTACTTTTCTAGTAAATATCGGAGAATAATGTCCTTGATCTTCCTTTCAGAATAAAACAGAGGAATGATACGATGCAGTGATACTGTTTAGAAAATTTAGAACTCTATGATAAAGCACATGCAAATCATAGGATTGTTTTCTAACCTGATGTAACATATGATATAAAAATAAAAATTGGCATGCTTCGCCATTTCACTTTTAATAACAATGGATATAATACAAGCAACCTAGCTAGTAGTATACTCCACCATCATTTAAGTGAGTCGCCCTCTTGGTTTTACCCAAAATATAACATCCACAATCCTTCAAACGCGACGAAGCGACGATTTGAAATCTCCCGGATTTTTAGTTCTGCTATTTATTATTCTATACCAAGGCTCTTCTCTCGAAGGTCCCCCGCTGTCAGGCTTCTGCAAAGAACCGAAGTACCTCTGCCCTGAACCTGTTTTACGAAGGCTTTTATCCGTTTCGGATGTTGGCCCGCCTCAAGACCGAATCTATATTTACCCCAGGGCTCCCCTGGAATCATATCAAAATTATATAACCATCTTTTTCGAATTTGCCATTTTCAGTCTTTAGCCGCTTACGATGCCATAGACTGAAGCTTTTCCCCCTGCGCTTCCAGAAACTTCGGAAACCTCTCTGCACACCTTTCCAGATCAAAGGACTGCATATCCTCCGCCAGATTACTCAGCAGAAATGCGCTGTACAGATTCTTTTCCACCTTCTGCCCATCTACGATCCGCCAGCTTTTTTTCAAAGGCATCTTCTGATAGGTTCCGGTGTGATGGTTGAATCCGGATGCTTTGACCAGAAACGGCAGTATCCATTGGAGTTGTTTTTCCTGTTGGGATAGCTTATATTCCAGAATCCGCAAAAATTCTCCCGGCGCTGTACCGGACATGTATGCCCCGTTTGGTTTCCTTCTTCCCAGCTTCGCAAAATCCAGATTTTCCACAAAAAATTGATTTCCATAGGAAATGATTTCTTTGGCGAGCCGATATTGCTCCTGCTTTTGGAGCGCCGACTGTTTTCTGCAAATCTCTCTGTATGCAAGCTTTGCCTTCCGATAATTACGTGAATAGTTCCAGCCACTGCTTCCCGGGCGGATTCGTCCGTCTGGAAAATAGTTGTCCGGATTCATGCTCCGGCGGCTGCGCTCCATATATTGAATTAATATTCTCTTTTTCTTTTCCAGGCCCCGGTCTTTCTCCGGGAGATCATAAACTGCTGCGGTATCCTCTGTGACTACGGCAAGCTTCCGGAATCCAATATCCAGGCCAACGTTACCGTCTCTATACACCAGGCTGACATTTTCATTGCTTCTTTCTGCTGACGCAGACGCCTGGATTTTTTTCAGCGGTATCTGTCCTTTCAGAATCACATCCAGTAAATATCGGTCTTTTCCACGGATCATTGTCTTTTTAATCCTGCAAAATCGGATTTCCTGGGACAATGCCTGTTCCTCATACTGGCTGTTTTTCTTTTTCCGAACCGGAATTTCAAGCCCTTTCCACACGAGACATTCTCCCCTCAGCTTGATGGAAGAACGATTTGTCTTTCCTGCCAGACTCTTCATTTGACCGGGCTGCTTGAAATGTACCTGCTCAGCGTGCCCGTGTATCAGGCTGTCAATGGCCTGCCAGACCTCATTTGCCAGATTCTGGACGATTGGGCTGTCCGTATGATCCTTGAAATATTGTCTGTACTTTGTAGTATCCCTGCAAATATCGTACTTCC
This sequence comes from Schaedlerella arabinosiphila, assembly GCF_003885045.1. Lineage (GTDB taxonomy): Bacteria > Bacillota > Clostridia > Lachnospirales > Lachnospiraceae > Schaedlerella > Schaedlerella arabinosiphila. The sequence goes on from NZ_RHJS01000002.1 coordinate 4,174,242, forward strand.
TGAGCTGATACTTTTCGATCAGGCAGTCCCTCTCTTTAAACAGCTTCTTCCGTTCCCGTTGATCCTCTGTCCGGGACAGCGCTTCCTTGAGATTCCGGTAAGCACGGGTCTGTGCCATCTGCCTGTATCGCGTCAATGCTTTTTGAAGCAGGGCATTATAAATCTGCCGATGGATCTCAAACCGCTTTTCCAAAATATCTTTCTGCCAGGCTTCTGCCTGCAGCGGCAAAGTCAGCACAAAATACTGTTCCTGGATATTCTGCATTCACTGTTCACCTCGATTGCAGTCTATAAAAACTCTGGTTCATCCCCCTGCCGGCCCGAGTCCTCCGGCTGTACTTAAGGAAATGAACGGCTTATACGGGGGAGAGATTTCGCAAAGTATGTTACTCTGCGAAAATGAAAAATCGCCGTTTTTTCCTGAATTACTTTTATACCATAGCATATTTGTTCTTGATTGTAAATATTTTTTTCTATTTTCCAAGCGGTGACTGTTTTGCCGTATCTATCCATTTTTCCTTGAAAACAAGTACTTTTCTTGAAAATTTCACAATTATTCATATTTTTTATATTCTGCATTTTTCTGCATATATTTTACCGCCGTCAAATTCGCAGTCAGGTACCAGGGTGGCCATCCGTGTGTATCCATTCGATGCTTATCAGGTTTACCCCAAAAGAATATCTGTTAATCTGCATATCTTTTTTATCTATATAATTTTTGTCCGCCGTCATCTTCAAACATAACATTTATGATCTGAACCTCTAAAGGCTATTTTTCCAAGTGATTTCTCCAATCTTTTCGCAGAGTAACATACTTCACGAAAATTTCGACTACCACAAATAACAATTTCTTTTCTCACCTCTATCTAAAGGTCTAAAGGCCATTTCGGTGCATTGTGTTGACATATTACGATTATATATTGTATATTATATTTATAATTGTTTATAAAACTCTTCCTTTATTGTCTCATGTACATTAAAAACAAGCTGAAACCATTTTTTCTGAGTTAGGTATCAACATTTCTGTGGCAACAACAATGTTTCTAAAGCAAGTCGTACGTTATAACGGCATCCCTTTTGAACTTCGTGTCGATCCATTTTATTCTGTAGAAAATCAGACACGCTTATTAGAATCCAAAAAACGCATGGAACAAGCAGGCGGTACAGTTCATGAACTAATTGAGGTGGATGATGACGAAATCATGGGATGATTTTGCTTGGGAAGATTATCTTTACTGGCAAGCACAGGACAAATGCTGCCTTCACCCTCCGGTGCATTTTTCATCCGCCATCTTCTTCATACAAATCCAGTAATTTTTTTCCCCCGCATATCTCGCGCCCTTAATATACCCGGCAATCTCCTCAGGCTCCCGCAGCCAGTCGGACCGCACGATTCCCAGACGCAGACATCTTCTGGCTTCCCTAAGCTGCTCCTCACTTTTGCCCGCTCTCTGCATCTTCTCCAATATCCTCTCCGCCCTTCTGTCATAGCGTGGATGGGAAAATGCCTGGATTTTCGGAATATATTCCAGCTCAAAAAGGCGGTTTTCACCTGTATCCGGCAAAAAACAGACCTCCTCGGAAGTTTCCGTTATGTGCAGGTAATACATAGATGCTTTACTTTTGCCTTCTTTTTTGCGGATGATCCGTCCCAGGCGCTGGACGCGCTGACGCTGTGCGGAGGTTCCGGACAGAATAATCCCAACGGCTGCATCTGGGAGATCCACGCCCTCGTCCATGGACTTGCAGGTAATCAGGATTCGAATGTCATTTACCCGGAAACGCTCCAGAACATTTCTGTTTGCCTGCTCGCCCATTTTAGAATGGTATCGTCCTACCCTTCCCGGGTAACGCTCCTGAAGCAGACAGTACAGCTCTTCTGCCTGGTCGATTCGTTCCCCGAAGATCAGGATTTTTTCATGGGGCGCAAGGTTTTTTATCAGTTCACATACGCAGGAAATCCTTGCGGATGCCTGACAGACCAGGCTCTTTCTTTTATAGGAAAGATACATGTATTTTGAAGCCGTCTCCGCAATCTCACGGTTCTTACCGGCAGCCATGGTGCGTAGCAGTTCATAGAACTCACTCTGGCTCAGTTTGCCCAGAAAAGGCTGCTCCTCTTTCAGCTTACGGTACATTGTCAGCATCGCGTTCGTAAGTTCGTCATATTCGTACTTTTCTTCCTTTTCAAAAGACAGACCGATATGGTAAATATCGTATTGGCACACCGTATGCTGGGCGGACGCTCTGGACATTCCGTAACTGTAGATTTTTCGGCCGAGAACGGACGCAAGAAAATTCCGTGCCTGCCCGGATGGAAGTGTAGCGGAAAGGCCCAGAGAATAAAATTGTGTTTCGTCCGGATTGATATATGGTAAAAATTCAAAAATCAACTGGTTCTGACCGCTGACATAGTGGTGGCATTCATCGGCAATCAGCAATACGGCGTCCCCGCGCCGCAGCTCCGCCAATATCTGCCTTGCCAGCTCGTAGCGGGCGGAATTGATCACATAGATCATATAGCGGCAATCCGAAGAAGCCTGATGGCCGCTTCCACGCAGACCGATCAGTCCCCGCATGGAAACTGAAGGCCGCTTTTCCCCGTATGGGGCCAGATGTTCTCTCAGCGCACGATCCCACTGCCGCATCAATGCCCCCGAGGGAACCACGATCTTAACATGAAGCTCCTGGCCCAGCATCTGTTCCAGACGGTCGGCAGCCGTCAATGCCAGCAGGGTCTTTCCAGAACCGGTAACCGCCTGTACCATGCCTCTGCCTTGATTCGAAAACCACCGTTCCAAGCATTCTTCCTGCCATTGATAAAGCTTCTTTTCTTCCATCCAGTTCCACCCGCCTCTAAGGAACTGCAGGTAAATCACTCATTCATCTTGAGTTGACTGCCTTTCTACAATTCCTGATTCTAATTCCATTGTATCAGATTTTGGGGAATCTACAAGATCCTTCTTCCATCTCTTTCTTTTACTAAATTGCAGTTTACGATGCCTTGAACCTTGCCGCAATGCGCAAGGTCAGGCCGTAAATATTAACAAATTGTAATATTTTTCCACAAATCTCCTGCAAAACATTGCAAACCAGCACTGTTTCATATATACTTTTTGTAGTTCACGAATTCCGAAATAATGCGGTCTTCATGGCATTTCCATACAGCCATTCCCACACATATGTTATGCCGCAGTTTTACATGGCTGTAAATCTTACAAAAGAAAAGGATGAAAACATGAATTACGAAGATTTATACCAGACCCTGCAGCCACATGAAAAGTCCGTAAAGGACTGCATTTCTTCTCTTCAAAGGCTTTTTAAAGCAGTCTTACGTGAGACAGAAAACGGAGATGTGAAAAGCCTTGTCCGGGACTTGAACGCCATGGAGGAGGCTGCGGCAGTTATCACATCCTCATTAAAGGATCTGGCAGGCGCGGTAGATGATTTTGATGCAAAGGCTTATTTTGAAAACGGAGATTTCGCGGAACAGATGCTTGCTGTCTGTGAAGAAAAGGGTGTCGATGTCCGGGGTGAATTTCCTGTCTACGAGATGTTTCCTTACCGTGTCAAACTGGATGCCGAGAATCAGGATGTCTATCTTGACCGCAAGAAGCTGCAGTGCATGCGCCCCCAGAGTCTGATAGACACAATCCGAAGCAGTCAGGAGAAGCTCAACAAGGCTTCGTTCAATGAACTCACCTTTGCGAATGAATTGTCCGATGCATACGACCTTGCTCTTCTAAAACAGAAACGCCAGCCGGGAACAGACATCTATCTCACCAGCCTGTACAAATTCCTGGCTCCCATGAGCCGTTTCCGGAAGGACTACAGCCAGAAGAGCTTTGCCTTTGACCTGGCCAGGCTTTACATTTCCGGGATTGACGAGACCAAAGCCGGGAAGAAATTCCAGTTTGGGCCGACCCGGGATCAGAATAAATCTATCCGTATACTGGATCAGAACGGAAACGAGCAGTTCCTGGCTACCATCCGTTTCTATGAAGAATAAGAGGTGAGAGCATGAACCTTGATTTCAGCGATAAAAATAATACTGGCAGCCCTTATGGAATGACGTTTGCAGATGCCGGTGCGGAAAACGGTGCCGCGCCTATTCAGAATGCATCTTCTTCCGTCCCATTCGAAGACCAGACACCTTCCCCACTGGATTCCGCCCGTCAGCTCACCTGCGGGATTGATTTTCTTACGGACTTCTGGAAGGAAAAGTATCTCCAGGAGTATATAAAAAACGGAGGCAGCAAGATCAAGTTTATCACCGGCCGCACAGGCAGCGGAAAATCCCATTTCCTGCGTCTGATGACTGCAATTGCCCAAAACGAACATTATAAGGCCGTTCAGTTTTCAGCGAAAAATATCTGGATGCATGATTTTAAGGAAATATACAAAGAAATCTTTCTTCAGTGCGGCATCATGGAATGCCTGGAGGGGATCAGCCGCCATCTGATCCGCGAAATGGGCTATGACCCCGATGAAGTTTCGGACGGAATGCGGTTTATTGATTATCTTTCCGAACATGGTCAGGCGGACGCGCTGACCCGGCGTGAGATCCGCACCCAGTTAAAGCATATCTTTCTGGAAAATCCCATGCTTGATAATAATTTTGCCCTTGCATGCAGCATGCTTACGGGAAGCATCCTGGGCTACCCTGTCCTGGAGGAGCAGAACCGGAATCTCCTTCTGGCATGGCTGGAAGGCGACCGCACGATCAAGCTTTCCCAGCTCCGCGCGCTGGATTTTTATCCCAGCCGCATCACAAAATACAATGCCAGACACATGCTTCGTTCTTTGACAGAAATCATCCACCTGGGCGGGTACTCCGGACTTTTCATTGCCATTGACGACCTTGAAATCCTGATCAGCCGTTCCAGCCTGGAACCAGTACATTATACCAAGATGAAGCGGGAGGATACCTACGAGAGCATCCGCCAGCTCATTGATGACATTGACAGCATGAAGCACATTATGTTTGTGTACGGTTTTGACCGGGAACTGATCGACAATGAAAATGCCGGCCTGAAATCCTATCAGGCTCTGTGGATGCGCATCCAGAATGAGATTGTCGGGGAGCGCTTCAACCGCTTTTCGGATATGGTCGATCTGGACCGGCTGGCAGTGCAGGAGTACACGCCCGATGTAATCGTCTCCATATCCAGAAGCCTGGCCGAGCTGCAAAAAAATGTACAGGCTGCCCCGCTGGACCGTGAAGCTGCGGAAGAGGTTGCAGCCCAGGCAAGGACAGGAGCCATCGGCATTCCCCAGTTGATTCAGAATATAATGCAGGAGGTACGGATGGATGTATGATATTGAAGCAAGGCACATCATTGAAGCTCTGCGCTCCGGTGTCCCCTCCCGTGCCGTAGGGCAGTATTTTTCCGAAGCAAGACCCAGAATCATGCGGGAAATCTCCGACCGTCTGGATTCGGTATGCGATGCCGGAAAATCCAGCGGTATGATCATCAGCGGAAAATACGGCGAGGGAAAAACCCACCTTCTGAATACCGTATTCAATCTGGCCCACTCCAACAACATGGTTGTTTCCTATCTTTCCCTGAGCAAAGAAACTCCCATGGATAAGTTGTATCTGGTCTATCAGAAGGTCATTCAGAACACCTATCTGCCCAGGCGTCAGCAGCCCGGATTTATGCAGGAACTGGAAAAAATCTCCGCCAACAGCCCGGTAGCCAGTGAAATGCTTGTCTATGTACTGCAGCAATTGGAAACGGATAAGCTGTACTATCTGTTCCGCTCCTATCTGAACACGGAGGACTCTGACGAAAAATTCCTCCTTCAGGCCGATCTGGAAGGGGATTTTGTTGCAAATGCAGCTTTGAAAAAGATCTACCGCCGAATATTCAATGAGACGGTAAAGTATAAAGTCAATTTCACAAAAACGAAGCATTGCGGTGATTACTTTAAGTTTATGAGCCATCTGTTCACTTTGATGGGGTATCATGGCTGGGTCATCCTCATTGATGAGACCGAGCTGATGGGCCGTCTCGGCAAAAAAGCCCGTCTGAACGCCTACCGCAATATGGCCCGTTTTCTGCTTCCGGAGCGTTGCCCGGAGAATACATTCAGCATCTTTGCGCTGAGCGCTTCCTATACGGAGGATGTAATTGAAGCCAAACATGAATACGAAAATCTGGAGGCCGTTTATCCGGATGAGCCGGAGCCTGCCAGGACGGTGCTGGATCTGCTTGTTAAAGCGCCCCAGCTTGTTCCTCTGACCAAGGAAGAGATCAGCAGCGTATTGGGTAAAATACAGGATTTCCACGGCAGGGCCTATGAGTGGACGCCCAATTTGTCCCCCGCATCGCTGACGGAATCCACCCAATCGGGAGGGTATCTGCTCCGCACTAAGATCCGTGCGGCAATTGAGTTTTTAGACCAGCTTTATCAGTACGGAAAGGCAGGGAATACCACGGTAAACGAACTGGGGGAAGAGACCTTCACAGAGGAGGTTCCATTACTGGATGAATAAGTATATCCCTTTCGGGAACTGAAACTGCTCGTCAAACCAGACTTCCTGATCCCCTTGCCGGATTGAGTAAATATATCTCTTTCAGGAACCTCAGAAAATAATACAGCCTTGAACACAGGCTACGTTATTTTCTGAGGTTTTGTAATGCTTCAGGATCAGGCGCCCCTTCTCAGGAAAAGTCCCGTACAAGCAGCTCATCCTCTGTCAGCAGTTCTTCCACCGTTCCCAGTCCCAGTTCTTCCAGCACCTTCCGCACATACGGATTTTCCAGCGGGGTATTGTAGGGGGCTTTTCCGGCATAGGCGTCTACATGCCGGGTTCCTTCCTCCACATCCAGGATTGCTTTAGGGCCGCCGACACAGCCTCCTGCACAGCCCATCCCTTCGAAGAAATTCGCGTCGGTCTGCCCTTCCTTGATCCTGCGGATCATCTCCATGCAGGCTTTGGTTCCGTTTGCCTGCTCGGAGCGGACATGGATCTCCCTGCCCGGGCGGAGCTGGTCTACCATCTCGGATACCGCATGGCTCACACCCCCGGTCCTGGCATAAAGCCGGCCTGCAGAGGAGGCATGCTCCTTTTCCAGGTCAGCCAATTCCTCCGGACGGATATCCGCCGCCTGAAAAATATCCTGTATTTCCTGAAATGTCAGCACATAGTCCACTGCATCCGCAATGTCCGGCTCCCTGGCTTCTTTCTTTTTTGCCAGGCAGGGACCGGCAAAGACGGTGACCGCATCCGGATGGATTCGTTTGATCATGCGGCCGCAGGCAACCATGGGAGAGACGGCCCCGGGCACATGGGGCATCAATTCGTGGTAGATCCTGCGGATCATGGAGATCCAGATGGGACAGCAGCAGCTTGTCAGTTGGTAATCTCCTGTATGCTGCACATGCCTGTCAAATTCCAGCGCTTCTTTTAAAGTCAGTATATCCGCAAACAGAGCGACCTCTACCATCCCGGTAAATCCCAGCGCTTTAAACGCCGTACGGAGCTGCCCGGGCGTGACCTTTTCACTAAACTGTCCGAAAAATGCCGGAGCCACCATCATATAGGCCGGGCCTTTGGCTTCCCGAACGGCTTTCATCGCGGGAAGCACGTCTCTGCTTGCGGTCAGCCGGCCATCCCGGCATGCCTCAATACATGCCTCACAGCCTGCGCAGAGATCCGGGCGGATCGTCAGCTTTCCTTCCTCATCCGGCCGGATCGCATCGAAGATACAGCTATTCTGGCAGGCACGCTCATAGGCGCACTCCTGGCATTCATCAATGTGCAGGACCGGGGCATATTTTTCCGGGTGAAGCAGGCAGTCCAGATGGTAAGGATCATAGTCGGCCGGCAGCGGCTCGTCCAGTCTGATCTTTCTTTTCAGAATATCCCGATATAATTCATCAAATGTTTTCATAAGATTCCTCTTTCTTCCACAAAATAATCTGCAGCTCTGCAGGGTATGCCTTACCATACCTCGGCAGTTCAATATACATATTATAGACTGGAATGAAAGATTCTATTGCTTAACAGCAAAATCTTTTTCTGCATTTGCATAAATTACGCCCAGTTTCTGAGCATATCCTGAATATATCTTCGGATTCCCTGTTCAGAACCAATTCCATACGTTTTGTCTACAGCCATATAATATTCCCGGATGCTGTCCTTCGTAAGGGCCGCGTTGGAGGGAATCTTATCATCATATCCGCTGCGGGCATTCTGCCAGGGAGCTTCATTGTGTGTAATTCGTTCAAGCGCCCTGCCCCCGTAGAACCCGAAGGTGTTGATGACCAGATCGGCGGCCCTTTTCTCGTCAGCCGTCAATTGGCCTGCTGCTCCCTCAAAGACCGCGAAGCGCGGGTCATCAATCGGATTATACTTAAAATCCCGGAAAAGGTCGTATACCTTCGGATATACAGGGCCATGAACCCAGGCCCGGCAGTCTTCTTCAAAAATCGGCCTTCCGTATAACGCCGAATAGACACCCTGGATAAAGTAAATCAGTTTTTGCAGCATCAGAGGCGTGACCTCTTCCAGCTTTTCAAAAATGTAGGCGATCACATGGAGCATATTATCCGACACGGCAAACAGCTCCTCCAGACCGGCTGCTGCGTTCATTGCCTTATGATACGCTGTGTCCGCAATCTTTTCCCTGTTTTTATTCAGCAGCTTTTTCATATAGGCCGGGGATGTCAGCGCGGCACGCATGATATCGGAATATTCCTTAGAGGGCACCTGGCCGGACAGGTATCTGGAAACGGTCACTTCGCCAAATCCGAGAGCCAGCGCCAGCGGAGCCTTCCCGATCTTATAAATCTTCATCAGCTTCTCGATGTCATCCACCGTAACAAGCCCTTCAGCCGCCCTGTACTGCTCGTCAACCTCCCGGATATTCTGATCCGTAAGCCCGGGAATCCCCATCTCTTCGCCGCACTCCGGGCATACCGCTGTGGTGATTGCAAACTGGTAGTCTTTGTCCCGGATTGTTTTTGTAATGGTTTTCCTCTGCAGTATGTATTCTGTATCTTTTCTGCACTCCACACAAAAATCCATTCTTCTTTTCTCTGCCATGATAGCCACCTCCATCTATTGAAAACAATATGTAAGCGGATGCTTCTGCCTGTGAAAAGATATCACAATGACGAAACCATTTTCCAGATTGTTAATCTTTATGTATAATGGGACAATCGTTTCCTCTGCACCATTCCTCTCCAAAAGCGATACATCCTTGCCGAAAACATATAACCGTTCATGCTCAAACCCTGTATGCTCGTTTTGCAGTACGGCCGAGAAATCTGCCGGCTCCAGGCTCAGCAGAATCTCCTTCGCCCTGGCTTCATTCATCACGTAATCCAGAAACAAATCAATATTGTCCTGCCGCCTCGAGTTCCTGGCAATTCTGTATCTGTCCTTTCCTACCGCATCCTTCACCTCTGAAAGATACGCTTCGATGTCCTTCCATGTAATATTCAATATATTCTCCTCTTTAGAATATGATTGTGTTTTCGCTTTTTTCTATCATTAGGATAACCTAATGATAGATTTTTGTCAATACTCTATCACAATATATTTTTTCTTTCCATCCGATCCAGAATCCCGTCCACGTCCACCCCCGGATGTGTCAGATACATCCGGCACACCTGCTCCGTAAACCCTTCGTCAATGTGATGCCGGACAGCAATCTCCGCGATTCTCCTTCCGGCGTCCACGTCCTTCATGATCTGGCGGATCAGCCTGTACATATCCTGTTCCGGGATTTTCATCTCCTCCTCTGAGTCAGATCTTCCTCCCTGCCCTGTGCCGCATACCCTCTTCGTATGTGCGTCTGCAGCCATACGGCCCTGCGGTATACCTGCGGGCGCTTCCGCATTGGAAATTGTCTTTCCTTCTGCCGTGGCCAGGCAGTCAATCTGCTCTGTTTCCAGACGATGTTCGGCAGGATGCAGGGTAAGAAGCATCATAGTGACCGGCAGGCGGAATCTTCTCGGCCCGCAGCTCCCCGGATTCAGGCAGGTTATATTTCCAAAACGCCCCACCTCATATTTATGGGAATGCCCGCAGACGATAAGATCCGTTCCTGATAAATCTCTCCGGATCTGTTTTTTGTCGTGAATCATGTAAATACGGAATCCAAAAAGCTCTGTTTCCAATTCTTCCGGTAAATTTTCCGGCAAGTCCTCCGGACAGGCTTCAAGGGCATGAAAATCCTTTAACCGGACTGAATCCACATTTCCCCGGACTGCACGTGTATCCGCAATCGACCTGAGCTGTCTGAGGACTTCAGGCTTTCCAACATCGCCTGCATGCAGTATGATTTCACAGGTTTTTAAAACTGCTGCCGTCTCCGGCCGTAACAGGCCGTGTGTATCTGAAATCACTCCGATGCGGTGTCCTTCCATATCTGTTCCTCCTAACGTTTGTAAAAAAATCACGCTGCGGCTGGATTGATTGCCCGTTTCCCTGTACACGCAGCCTGTAGCAGCTTTTTCCCCCTGCTCCATACAATCCGCCCTGCCGCCAGCCTGCATACAATATGCAGAAAACTGCCACTGGCAGCCTTCTCGTATAGGTGGTATTAAAACACCAGCTCCTGCTGCTCCATCACTTCAATCTGCGACACCACCATGGTCTCCGGCTCATTTCCCCGCAGATGATTGGCCCGGAGGTAGTGCATACCGCTGCGCAGGCTTGCCGCGATCAGGTTGAGCACGTAGATATTGTCAAACCGATTGTAAATGCTGTCCCCGCCAAGCCCGGTCAGGCAGATAAGCTGCGTATTGGTTTTCTTCGCCACATCCATGAGGGGCTTGAGCAAATGGGACGCGTTGGTCTGGGCAAAGGGGTTGTCCATAAGCAGCACCTTCCCTTCGTTGCGGTCCGCGAAAATATCCGTCTCATCCCTGCGCATATAGTAGAGCAGGCTGGAAAGGATTACGAACGCGGACAAAAATCCCTCTCCGCCTGAGTTTTTCGCCACCTCGGCCCAGGTGATCGGGTATTCCCGCTGGGCCTCGATCTTGTAGAGCCGGATCTGGACGTTACCGATGCCGACTACCGTGTCGTACAGGTTCCGTGTGGTCATACGGGTGCCGAAATATTCTTGGGCATTTTCATTTCGCTCAAAGATCCCGATTCCTTTCTGAGTCAGCTCGTCAATCAAATCCTGCAGGCGGATGCGGTACATGTTTTCATTCTCCTCCCAGGCGGGAAGCTGGATTTTCAGCATCTTAACGGCCCGCCCGCGGATCGTGATGGTGGAATTGTGGTCGATCCTGCCGATGTTTCTGTGTACCTCCTGAAGGTAGTCCTCCAGCAGCTCCGCGATCTTCTGCTTCTCCTTCTCCACCACGGAGATATCCACTTCCAGCTTTTCCATCAGGCTGTCATAAGACTGAATGGTCGTTTCCAGCTGGCGCTGCGTCTGTCCTGCATCATCGGCCAGCTCCAGCATGGCCTCCAGAGGTTTCTTATAATAGTCCTCCTGGAAATGTTCGTCCCGCACGATCTGGTTCAGCACGCGGACCAACTGCTCCTTCGCCTCCTGCCTGGATTTTACGCACTGGTTGTAGTCCCGGATGAGGATGCCTTTAAAATTCCGCAGCTCCCGGGCATTCATCTCCCCAAAGTCCTGCTCCCAGACTACCGGCTCCTTCCGCGCAAACTCACTGTATTCCGCCAAGGCGGTCAGGTTTTCATTGAGGCTCCAAAGGCGGTTCTGCAGCTTGTCCGCAGTGTGCGCAAGCTCCTTCTCCTGATATTTTAACTGGTTTTTCCGGGACTCGAAGTCCTGGTTCTGGATCTGGGCCTTCGGCAATGGCTCCTCCCTGCCGCACTCCGTGCGCATCCTTTTCAGCAGGTCCGACTTCTGCTGGGTGATGACGGCGATCCGCTTGTCCTCCTCATTCCAAAGGGCCTGCTTGGTCTGGATCTTCAGCTGACGGTCTTCCAGAAGCACCTCCTGATGAGATTCCTCCTTCCGATTGTAATGGATATCCTGCCATGCCGTCTCGGACAGACCGAACTTTTTCTGCAGATGCCGCAGTTCCTGATCCGATTCTTTGTAACGCCTGCCGCTGAGCTGCTCCTGGCGTTCCAGCTCCTGGATCTCCATGGAAACGGTGGCCGTAACCGCCGCGTATCTGGCTTCCATGTCCGCCACCACTTTCCGCAGCTCCAGACGCCCACGGCCGGACGATTCCTGAGGCATTCCCTGCAACACCCAATCCCCCGCATCTTCCCACAGCTTCCGCCAGTCCTCCCCGGCTTCCTTCTCCGCCAGGTCCGTATATTCCTCATACCTCCGGTACTTCCGTACCGCATCCTGCTGTTCCTCTTCCTCCCGGAGCAGCGCATCCCTCTCAGCCTCCAACGACCTTTGGCGGTCCTGCAGCTTTTCCAGCTTTTCCATGGAGAGCTTCTGCTGTTCGGTGAGCCTGCGGATTTCCTTTCTGCACAGATCAAGCTCCCGGCGGGAATGCAGGTACTCTTCATAGGCCCACTGCATTTCCTCGAAATCCTCCGTTTTCCGCTGCTGCCGTTCCAGTTCCCGGTCTGCCCTGCGGATATCCTGCTCCTGGCGGTCCATCCGGTCTTTCAGTTCCGCAATTTCCTGAGAAATCCCCCGGATGTCCTCATCCGTACTGCGGATCTGCCCCTCCAGTTCTTCCAGAAGCTTTCCGTTGGCAGCATAATTTTCCCGGTTCACCGACTGGTTTTTCACCTGCTCCTGGCGTTCAAAATACTGCTGGTATTCCTCCTGGCGAATCCGGATGGCTTCCTGCTTCCGCAGGATCTGCTGTTCCTTTTCCAGAACCAGCCCGCGCAGCTTTTCCTCATCCAGAAGCTTTTCGTTGAACAGGACATAAAAGCTGACGCCGCCGAAGCTGCGGACATTCCCCTCCTCCTGCGTCTCTTTATTTTCCAGATGTTCCCGCAGGATGATCGGGATCGGGAAGGAGGTGCAGATATTTCCCCTGTGCCGGGACAGCTTATCCAGCTCCTGCCGGGACAAAATCAGACCGTAAGGCAAAAAGGGATGGCAGCGGACCAGCTCCTGGTTCTCCTCCTCAGAATATCCGTTCTTTTTCAGCCATTCCATCCCGTACACGACATGGATTCCCAGTCCGGCCAGCTCTGCCTCCAGCTCCTGGGGCAGCTCCAGTACCTGTCCCTTTGTCAGCCGCTGGTATTCCTTCTGCAGAGCATCCTCCTCTTTTTCCAGGTTCCGCCGGAGATTGGAAATCTCCAGAAGCTTTCTCCCGGAAGCATGGAGAATTTTTTCCGTGTCAAAGACATCCTTCTCCTCCAGATCCAGATATTTCAGGATCACCCTGCGGGTCTCTAACTCTTCCTCAAAGGCAGCCCGGGTGCGCTCCTGCTGCTCCAGCTTTGCCTTCCTGCGGATCTGTGACTCCCGCAGATCCGTCAGTCTTCGCTCCTGGCTGCGCCGGGTTTCCCTGGCCGCTTCCAGCGCCTTCTTCGTTTTCAGCCGCTCCCGGCTCAGCTCCTCCGTCCGGTTTCCCAGGGATTCCCGGAAGATCTCCAGGGCTCCCGGCTCATATTCTCCCAGAATATTGCGCACAAAATGCTCCTCATACCGAGTGTTAAACTGCTCCTCCCGGCGGTCATAGGACTGAACCCGGGTTTTAAGCGCCCCTTCCGCCGAAGCCCGTTCCCTGAGCTGCTCCTCCCGGGCCGTCTGCGTCTCCTTTTCCCTGGAAATCTCCTCCGATGCCGCTGCGGCTGCCTGGCTGTTTTCCTGCTGCCTTTTCCCGGTTTCTTCCAGTTCCCTCTCATAATGGCGGCGCAGCACATACCCCAGGCGGTTCCGCTCCGGTTCCAGGTTCACGCTTTTCTCCTGAGCCACTCTCAGCCTTTGCAGCGCCCCGTCCCACTCAGCCTTTTCTTCATCCGCAAGACGCTGCTGTTTCGCGCAGGCCAGCAGGTGAAGCCGCCTGACGATCCCTTCCGTCTCCCGTTCCAGGGCTTCTTTTTCTACGGTGATCATATCCCGGTTGCTTAGGTGAAAACGCATCTGCTCTTCCAGCTCGTAAATCTCGCCGGACAGTTTTTCATATTCGACGCGGGCAATCTCCTCATGAACCTGCTCCATCTGCGCCAGAATGTCCTCATGCCCTTCCTTCGTCCCGGCCTGCAGGCGTTCCAGCTCCACAATGAAATGAGCCACCAGATTTTCCTGGGCCTCCTCTTTGAACTCCCCTTCCCGGTAGATCGCCAGCTTTTCCCGGATCTGTTCTGCCTCCTGCTTAAACAGGCGGATCGTATCCCGGCGCTGGATCTTGGAACGGTTGTCCTTATACTGGCCCACGTATTTTTCCAGAATGCTCTGAAATTCCTTCATCCGGTTCCGCTCTTTATTCAGCTTGCTTTCCACCGCGTCCAGAAACCATTTTTCCACCAGCCCCTTCTCGTCCCGGCAGTCGGAAAACAGCTCGGAAAGGCCGGACTCCTTCAGATTCACCTTCTTGATGATGCTCTCCCACTCCTTGTAATGGATCTGGTACTCCTGCAGCTTGTCGAAATACTGCCTGGACTGGGCCCCGTTGTTCATATCATAATAGAAAAAATGCAGGGAGCGGTCCCGCTTGTATTCTTCGAACATCTGGCGGCACGCCGAAAAATTTTTCAGAACCATTTCTTTTTTTCCTTTTTCCACCACCGGAAGATGATGAATGTCCTGAATGCAGGAGGATCGGTATTCACAGATAAGGTTGACCATCTCCAGGTCTTCCCCGCTGTCGCTGTCCTGGCTGCGCCGCACCATCATCCCGGTCAGCACGAAGCCCGCGTTTTGATCCAGCGCCCACTCCACCAGGATGAACGAAGGCTTGCCGGTGGTGAAATAGCTTTCAAAGGGACGGTCCTTGGCGTCCCGGTACCGTCTGTGGACAAAAGGGGCGGTCAGCATTTGAACCAGGACGGATTTTCCCCCGCCGTTGCGCAGGGAGATCAGCGTACTCTCGCCGTTGAAGTGAAAGGTCTCATCGCTGACCCGGATCGCGTTGTTATTGTAGTTGATATTGATCAGACGGACTGCATTGATTTTGCTCATTTTTACTTACCTCAATTCTATTTATAAAAGCTCAGGAAATCTGCTCTATACTTCCCCGGTACTCCCGAGAACCCGCAGCACCCGCTTGTAATTGTTCTGGTTCAGCAGGTTCCAGTCCATAAAATTATCCAGCTTCTTCGTGGTTTTGATCATCTCGTCCTGCTCCACATATTCAATCAGCCCCTGCTTCTGCAGAAAGGTCAGGATGTGGTGGAGGAAGCCCTCCTTCGTGGTTCTTGCACGCGACCCTTTTTCATCGGATTTCAGCGCTTCATACGCCTCCAGCATGTTGGAAAATGCGATCCCCGCCTGTTCCTCCCGGTCTTCCGGGACATTTTCCGCGCCTTCCTTCAGTCTCCGGGAAATGCAGTTCTGCAGCTCTCCCACCCGCATATACTCCCGGGCCTTACTGCTGCTCCCCTGGCCGTCGAAAAATTCCACCAGGAGGGTGAGGATCGCGAACTGGGACAGATAGTAATCCTTATCCGTGGCATTGGATTTGCAGAGCACATTTTTTAGCTGTGCTTTGGAAAATCCGAGAAAATGATTTTCCTCCCCGGGAATCAGATAGATCACATTGCCGTAACGTTCAATGGTGCTTTTGGCCGCCTCCCCCTGGGATTTGACCAGGTTCTGGATCTCCTCCTGCTCCGAGTACGCCTTAAACAGCAGGGGTTCCTCCTCCTCCCGCAGCTCATGGTGCTCCAATAGATAGTAAAAGATCTCCTGGCTGGTTTTGATATCTCCAAATTCATAGGCCATGAAAAATCACCTCTCCCTTCCGACTCTGTTTTTTTGTCCCTGTTTCCAGCCGCCTCACACACATGCGCAAAATCAGCCTTCTTTGAAATATACGCTGATCCGCACATTGGAACAGCGGATATCCTTCCGTTCCCCGTGTTCATTCAGAATCCCCGGAAATGTCACCGCCCCGCCGTGTTCCAGGCGGCTCACGCAGATCCGCTCCACATCCCCAAGCCCCGGATTCTCCTCCACAATCTGCAGCAGCATCTCATTGATCTGAAATTCCCCCTGCCGGTCCTGGATGAACTGGCTCCGCTCCTTTTTCAATACGTCGATCTCCATCTCCCGGTTTTTGATCAGCTCCACCATGATCTCCTTGAAGATCTCCACATTGGGAATCAGACGGCCGCGCATCTCCTCATCCTCCCGGGTCTGCGCCGCCGCCTGCTCCAAGGTAATCTCCCGGTTTTCCGCCCGTACCGCCTGTTCCAGCAGGCAGGTCATGCTCTCCTCGTATCGTTTCAGCTTTTCCCGCCGGAGCCGTTCCTGGTCACGTTCCCAGGCTTCCTCGTCAAAATCAATCTGCTCCTCTATATCCTCCTCCGCCTGCCTGCGCACCGGGCGCTGAAGCTGGAACGCCTTGTTCAGGTTGTAGGCCTTCTCCGCGTCCTGGTTGAACAACGGGCGCAGGAAATATTCCAGTTCCTCCAGAGCGGCCGGATTTTCCAGAAGCTTATCATACAATTCTGTCCGCAGGGAAAAACGCCGGATCAGCGACATCCGGGTCAGGTCTTCCAGCTCTCTCGTGTACAGCGCTTTCAGATCCAAATGGCTCCCCAGGATCTTCTGGTGCTCGTCAATGGTGCGGTTCAGATACCACTCGATCTCCCGCAGAAACTGCAGCTTTTCCTCCTCCTTGGGGCTGAGACGCCGGACGTTGATGTTGGTCTCTTCCAGCTCCTGCACCCGGCTTTTGACCATCTCCCGGTAGTTCTGGAATTTTTTCTTGGTGTCGTCGATGGTTTCCAGATTTTCATGGAGGATCTGTTCGTAATCGCGAACCGAATAATTCAGCGCATTTCTCCGGATCTTCCCCATGGCCTCCTGGATCTTCTGAAGCTGGATTCTGAGCAGGTTGAACACGTTCTTGATCTCGTCCGCAGCTTTGTCATAGCTCTGCTTTTCCAGGTGCATCTGAAAGATCATCTCATGAATGGTCAGCTTCATATTATTCTCAATTTCCAGGGTTGCCAGTAAGAGGTTGTACCCGTCATCCGTAAGGTAATAAGAGGTGCGCTTGAAATCCTGGTCAAGATAGACGATTTTATTCGCCACGTAGCTGATATGCATACTCTGATATGCGTTCTCTTCGAAGTCATAGCCGTCAAAATGCATGACCCTTCCCTCATTGGAGAGGATCACATTGACAATAAAGTCCCCGAGCCGGCGGCAGTCCTCGTAGGACATGTCTTTTTTGAAATACTGGACGTTGACCGCATCGATATAGGCGCCGATATCGTCCATCGTGCAGTTTTCCTCCCTCAGCGACTGCTCCATAATATAGAGCATTACGGCGAAAATCAGGTTGAACTGCTCGTCCGTCTTCTGGAATCCGTACTGCTTCCAGGTCAGTTTCTGCAGGCTGTTCTGAATCAGAACCGTGTACAGGCCCACATTTTTCATCCTTTTTGGAAAATGTTTTAAAAATTCATACTGCATATGACCATTCCTTTTCTGTATGCGGTAACATTCAAAAATCCGAAATGTTTAAAATCTCCTGCGGGATATACCTGCCGGCTTCCAGAATCCGGCGCATCGTCTCTGCGGCGGGCTGTGTAAAATAAGAAAAAAACAGGTTCCTGATGTTCCGGTTCTGCATCTCCTTCGTCTCCGGAAGCTGCTCTGTCTGTCCGGCTTTTTCCAGCATGGCTTCATAGGCCGGGACAAAGGGGACGATCTCCCGGGAATCCCGGCACGCCCCGGCCAGGCTTTCATAGATCCCGATCCCTTCATAATCCAAATCGCCGAAATAGCAGATCTCGTTGCCCTCTGCCTTCATATAGGGTTCCACACAGAGTTCGAAATCCTGAAACGATTTCCAGATGCCTTTCCCCGCGCCGTAGATCAGGGTTCCGATCCGCTCCCCCAGGATGCTTTCATTCCCTTCCAGCAAATGTCTGCGCATACTGTAGAAGGTATCCTTATTTTCCAGGATCAGCAGCTTCTGGGGCACGTCCCTCGTGTGGGAATAGTAGGAGAGGGGCTCCGCAGTACCGTAGACATTCAGGAAATCCAGCTCCAGCCCGCAGCGCTTTAAAATCCGTTTTCCCTGCTCCCTGGAGAGAAATTTTTCCCGATTCCAGATCTCAAAGCTGCGCTCATTGACCGACTCCTGATGTTCCAAAAGCGTCCGGTGTTCTTTCAGATATGCGTTCAGCTTCAGAACCCACTCCCGATCCTGCTCGTAGGCCGCGGGATGATTCAGATAATAGTCCACGGAAAGAAGCGGGACAAGCTGATATGTCAGCTCTTCCCGCAGTTCTTCATAGTCCTTCTGTTCCTCTGCCAGCCAGTATTCCCGGTAAAGGGCCGGGCGCTTGCCGTTGGTGCCGGATGCCTTCACCGGCCGGATCCGGCCGGAATCCAGCAGCCCGAAGACATAGCGGTACTGTTCGGCGTAGGTCTCATTTGCACAACGCCTAGTCAATTGTTCCAGAGTGATCCTCTTCGTGGGCAGTCTGTCTTTAGAGTTCATCATAAAATTTGTATCCGTCCCGGCCATGTTCCTTCACATAGTAAAGCGCTTTGTCGCTCTGCTGATAGAGCCCTTCGTCCATCCCTTTCGGGGAAAACGCGATCCCCACACTGAGCGTCACCTTCGGAAGCCCGTCCTTGGGGTTCTTGAGTTCCAAACCGATGGAACTGAGCTTATGAATAATCACGTCTTTTCGCTCCGGTGTAATGTCCGTCATAATCACGGCAAATTCATCCCCGCCGATGCGCGCCGGATGATCCTCCGAGCGGAACTGATCCTGGAGAAGCCCGGCCACTTTTTTCAGAACCAGGTCGCCGGTGTTGTGTCCATACCCGTCATTGATCTTTTTAAATTCATCCACGTCGATGAGCAGCAGCGCCATCGGATTGGCGGATACCTTCAAAATCTCCCGCAGCCGGTCAAAGGAGCCGCGGTTGGAAATCCCGGTAAGCGGGTCATGGTCGGCCCTGTGGCGCAGCAGTTCCTGGTTGGCCGTATTAACCTCGAAGATGTCGTTGTAGGTCAGGGCCAGGTACTGGAACTCATAGGAACCGGTGATCTGCATCAGCTTCCCTTCTTTGATGCAGTTGATATAGAGCCGCAGCGGCCTCATAACCAGCATAATGTTCATAATAAATACCATAATATTCAGTACAAACAGGACGCTGATGTATCCTCTCTGCTGCGCGAGCATGTTCTGCAGCGCGTGTACGCTTTTTGACTGGCTCTGCCCCATTTCCGCCACAATATCATCCAGAAACTGTCCGATATCTTCCATGATCTCTTCCTTGGCTTCCTGGTAGGTATCGTTGAACACCATGTCCTGTGCTTTGAGCAGCATCTCCTCGTGAGAGAGTTCGCTGTCCTCCGCCGTGAGCTGGATATCCCCCACCTCCTTGGGAAGCGACTTCTTTTCATATGCATGGGCAACCGAAACCAGCTTCATGGCATAGAGCTCCCTGGAAATCAGTTTGTTGGAGTTGAAAAGCGCTGCCTCCAGATATTCCCCCGCTTTCTGGCTGAAGGTAAACTGCCCCAGTTCCTCCAGCGCCTTCTCCCGGCGCCTTGTCTGATTCACTTCCTTCATATAATCGTTGGCGTACCGGAGTTCCGCAGTGACGGCAAACAGACGCACCTCCTCTGTAAGGTAGTCGGAGCCTTCCCGCACAATGGCCGCGTTTTTCTCGCAGGCAATATAATTGTTGGTAGCGGAGACCAGTTCGTCGTAGCGGAGCGACACCTGCAGCGTCGCATAAATAACCAATATATACAATACACATGCCAGGAAGATCATCACGCCGTTGATCGTACGGATCTTGACCCCTCTGACATTATTCTGCTTTTTATCCTTCATAAACAGCCCTTCCCCCTTTGCTTACTGCCTTATTGTACCAAGTCGCTAGCGCGACGGCTAGCCCCAATTACATAAAGCCGCCACATTTTCCCAAAAAAAGTAGCAGTTTCCATATTTTTGTAGTATTGTTAAGATACCCCTACCAAAACAATCGCATTATACGGGAACTGCTATGCTTAGTTTATCATGGATCTTTACTCTTAACAACTACATTTTTTGCTTTTCGCGTCCACCTCCTTTGGATGAACTGTCACTTTTTACATTTTATCTTACAAAGGAGGTCCCATTATGGACAATTATCTGAATTCTTACCGGGAAATGATTTCCCTACGCGGCCTTACACACCACACAGTGACATCCTACTCCACTTATATTTCTGCTTATCTGGATTATCTTTCCGTCTTCCTATGCAAAGACCCTCAAGATGTCTCCTGGCAGGAACTCCGCGATTTTATCCGCTGGCTACAGAAAGTCCGTTCCCTTTCGGACAGAACCATGAACGCTGTCATCTCACAGCTCCGTTTTTTTACCATCTATGTGCTCCACAAAACATGGGATGATTCCCAGCTTCCCAGGCGCAGGTTTGACGAATATCTTCCCTATGTCCCCTCCCAGAAAGACACCTGGACTTTTATCTCCACCATTCCCGATCTTAAGGTCAAGGCCTTTGTCACCCTTCTGTATTCGGCTGGATTACGTTCCTGCGAAGTCCGGAATTTAAAATGCCCTGATATTGAGCATTCCAACAAGCGTATCTTTATACGGCAGGCCAAAAACCGTTCCTCCAGATATGCCATCCTTTCGGATACCGCATGGGATACCATCCTGGAATACTGGTATTCCTTCCCGGCAGGGGCTCGCCCAAGGGACTGGCTGTTCACACAGCAGCGGGATAAAACCAGGCCCCTCAACCATGAGCATATCCCACATCATATCGCTCTGCATGAAAAACGGCTGGGATGGGAACACCGGATCTCCTGCCATACCTTCCGGCACGCTTTCGGTACCCACCTCTATGAGAATGGCACGGATCTGCTTACCATCAAAGCCCTGCTTGGACATAAATCTATTACTTCTACCACGATCTACGTCCATCTGGCTTCTAATGGTACAACCTGTGCCGTAAGCCCCCTGGACAGACTGGCAGGTGAATATCGTGGCCGAGTATAAGATACAGAAGATCTTTCAGCAAAACTGGGAATCCTTTTGTGCTTCCTCGGCTCCCTTCCCTGTTCAGGAGAAGGCAGCACATGCCATCATGAACTGCAAGACCGGCAGCCTGGGATTCTCCGTCTCCCGGTGCCAGGATTGCGGACACATAGAAATCCACAATAATTCCTGCCGGAATCGGAACTGTCCCAACTGTCAGGCGGTACAAAACGAGATCTGGGTGGATCAGCGCCGGGAGGAGGTCATTGATTCCCCATATTTTCATGTGGTATTTACACTTCCTCATGAGTTGAACCCCCTGCTCTACTGTAACCAGACACTTTTATACAGCCTTTTTCACAAATGCTGCTCCCAAACACTTTTAGATCTGTCACAGAATCCGAAATACCTCGGGGCAGTCCCCGGCATCATCCAGGTCCTGCATACATGGAACCAGGAGCTTTCCTACCATGTACATATGCACTGTATTGTTTCCGGCGGCGGACTCACAAAAAACCGTCAGGTCAAAACTTCAAAGGGCACATTTTTTATCCCGGTACGTGTCCTCAGAGAGAAGTTCAAAGGGAAATACCTCTCTCTTCTGGAGGAATACTACCGCTGCGGAAAGCTTGTGTTTTCCGCTTCCTGTGAAAAGCTGCGGAATCCTTACGAATGGAAAGAATTCAAAGACCTCCTTTACGGAAAAGACTGGTGCCCTTTTATAAAAGAAACCTTTCGCGGTTTCGGCAACGCCCTTGAGTATCTTGGCCGTTACACACATAAAATCGCGATCTCAAACAGCCGGATCCTTTCTGTTACGGATTCCGAAACTACATTTTCCGCCAGGGCAAAGAACCCCGGAGGACACAGGCGGCAGATATCTCTGAAAAATGAGGAATTCATCCGGCGTTTCCTGATGCATGTGCTTCCTCATGGATTTCAAAGGATCCGATACTATGGATTTCTCAACAACCGGATGAAATCCAAAAACCTGAAACTGATCTTCAAGCTGCAAGGATATCAGAGATTTAAACGCCGGTATCAGGATCTGTCCATAGCGGAACTGCTCAAGGCAGTCTGGAATTTCGATATACGGGTCTGTCCGGAATGCGGCTGTATGAACATGAAGCACCTGGGAAGGGTTTATGCGAAACCGCGGTAAAGTGCCTTCCCATCCATACTGTTTTTTTAAGATCTTCCAAGGGAAGGTCTGCGAAGCATGCCCAAATTTATTTTGAGCCCTCAGCATCCTGTTGGATTTCATAGGTTTTCGGATTGTTTTTTCATTTTCAGGCTCTCCGGGAGGATACAATCCCCATACCTTTTTCGGCTAAACGTCCGCGACTTGCTACAATTGCGAAGAATCAGATTCCGAGCAGTTCTGTGTTTTTCCAGAGCTGCTCTTTTAATCTGCTCTGAATCTGATACTTCACTTAATAATTATAACAGATATCCAAAGAAAATGCGAAAAAATTTTGGCAGAATTACCATAAAAAGTTTCCCTTTCAAGAACAAAAAAAGGAGCAGATCTGAAAAAACGGATTTCTACGTTGTTTCAAAACTGCTCCTTTATAAAAAGATCACTTTCAATCAAATCCAGATTCCTTTATCTCTTCAGAATCCTGCGGGCACTTCCTTCGTCGCAACGATGTCAACTCCGGTCCCGGCAATATCTGCCGCGATCACGTCCCCGATATGCACCGGCGCTTTGACGCAGATGCCCCTGAGGCTGTCTACACACTCCGCCATCTTGCCCTTGGGAATGTCGGATTTTGTTTTTACGGAAACCATCTCCAGCGTACCGCCCTCTACTTTTACGGTGGAGGTCACGATCCGGGTCGGGTTGGTCACTTCTTTTCTGGCGTAATCCTCCCCCCGCTTACAGGTATGGCCTGTCACGGCGGTAATCTCTCCTGCCCCATCCATTTCTACTGTCACGGCGCACCCCATGGGGCAGCCGATGCAGGTCAGTTCTGTCTTATTCATCTCTTATGCCTCCTCAATCTTCACAGTGATCTGCGCAAGTCCCTCGCGCTCCCGAAGCTCCTCTTTTTTCAGGAGAATCTCCTCCATCTCGCCGGGCGCCATGACCGGACGACGTTTGTGGATGATCCGTTCCCCGTCCAGATATACGCTGACATAGCATTTGGAATAAACCGCGCCCACGCGGAAACGTACCTTTAGCTGTTCCTCCATCCCGTCTACGCGGATATGCGACGGAACCGTATAACGGACGCCTTCCGTCGGAACGATGGGAATCGCTTTTTCTTCTGCGTCCCCGGAAATCCGCTCTTTATTTCCGAGAATATATCTGGCCGCATTTTTTCCGGCCGCAGCCGCTTCCTCTGACACAAAGTCTACCAGATCGTGTACATGCAGCACATTTCCGCAGGCAAAGACGCCGGGGATGCTGGTTTCCAGACTTTCATTGACAACCGGGCCGCTGGTCACCGGAGACAGCTCTACGCCGGCTTCCTTGGACAGCTCGTTTTCCGGTATCAGTCCTACGGAGAGCAGCAGCGTATCGCAGGAATAATATTCTTCCGTACCCGGGATCGGTTTTCCTCTGCCGTCTACCTGTGCAAGCGTGATTCCCTTCACCCGCTCTTTTCCGTCAATGTCAATCACCGTATGGCTGAGTTTCAGCGGAATGCCGAAATCATCCAGGCACTGCACGATGTTCCGTTTGAGGCCGCCGGAATAGGGCATCAATTCTGCTACCACCTTCACCTTCGCGCCTTCCAGGGTCATCCGCCTTGCCATAATCAGGCCGATATCGCCGGAGCCCAGGATCACAACCTCCCGTCCGGGCATGAAGCCTTCCATATTCACCAGACGCTGCGCCGTTCCTGCGGAATAGATTCCGGCCGGACGGTAGCCCGGGATGTTCAGCGCGCCCCGGGGACGTTCCCGGCAGCCCATGGCGAGAATGACGGATTTGGCCTGCAGCTTCTGCAGCCCTTCCTCCCGGTTCATAATGGTCACTTCCTTTTGCTCGGAAATATCCATCACCATGGTGTTCAATTTATAAGGAATGTTCAGTTCTTTCACACGGTCGATAAACCGCTGTGCGTATTCAGGCCCGGTCAGCTCTTCCTTGAATGTGTGAAGCCCGAATCCGTTGTGGATGCACTGGTTCAGGATGCCGCCCAGCTCCTTGTCCCGCTCCAGTATAATCATATTTTCAATGCCGTTTTTCCTGGCTGCCTCCGCCGCGGCAAGACCGGCCGGACCGCCGCCCACGATCACCAGATCGTAATTATTCTGCATGGTTTTTCCCTCCTGATAAGTTGGCAGCATACACAGCCCCGCCCTTTTTCGGACGGCCGCCGCCTGTTCCTCTGCTGCTCTGAATCATTACTGTAATTCTTTATTTTTTCCTACGATCAATCCGGAGCCTTTTCCGCATTTCGTAATTTCCGACATATCTTTCTTCAGTTCTCTTGCAAGGATCTCCATGGTCCTCGGCGAGCAGAAACCGGACTGGCATCTTCCCATTCCCGCGCGGGTGCGGCGTTTTACGCCGTCCAGTGACTTTGCACCCAGGGGCCTGTGGATGGCGTCCAATATCTCCCCTTCCGTCACTTTTTCACAGCGGCAGATGATGTTTCCGTAGGCCGGATTCTCTTTGATCAGGGCGTTTCGCTCCTCTTCGGATAAGGTTTTCGGATCCAGGATTCCTTTTCTTGTGGCTTTAAAATCTGCTTTTCTGGCTGGATTAAGGATACCTGTCACGATCTCCTTCACATATTCTCCCACCGCCGGGGAGCTTACCAGTCCCGGAGACTCGATTCCCGCGCAGTCCACGAACCCCTTGGCATCTTTCAGCTCTTCAATGATAAATTCGCCCCCGTCCTCGTGGGCACGCACTCCCGCAAAGGAGGTGATGGTCTGCCGAATGGGAACATTTTTTACGGATCTGGCGGATACGCTGATTACCTGATCCAGTCCGTCCCTTGTGGTGGCGGTCGCTTCC
Organism: Schaedlerella arabinosiphila; assembly: GCF_003885045.1. Taxonomy (GTDB): domain Bacteria; phylum Bacillota; class Clostridia; order Lachnospirales; family Lachnospiraceae; genus Schaedlerella; species Schaedlerella arabinosiphila. The sequence goes on from NZ_RHJS01000002.1 coordinate 4,199,276, forward strand.
CGGTCTTCCTGCTCAATGGCTGTCGGCCCTACGATGATATTTCCATGAACCGTCGGGGATACAAGCACTCCCTTGCCGAACTTGCCGGGGAGCTGGAAAATGGTTCTGGTAACCAGGTCGCCCGCGGTCTTGTCCAGCAGGCAGTAATCCCCCCGCCTGGGCGTAATATGTATATGATCCGCGCTCACCATGTTGTGGAACTTGTCTGCATGGACACCGGCCGCATTGACCACTACCTTCGTCTCAATGGGGCCGTTTTCCGTGATCAGCCGATAGCCGCCGTCTATTTTTTCGATCTCCTGCACTTCCGTATCAAACCGAAATTCCACCCCGTTTTCACAGGCGTTTTCCGCATATGCAATATTCAGTTGGAAGGGACAGATCACGCCTGCGCTGGGAGCCCACAAAGCAGCCGTCACTTCATCCGCCAGATTGGGTTCCATGGCGTGGGTCTCTTCCCGGTTCAAAATCTTCAGCCCTTCCACTCCATTGGCGATTCCCTGGTCATACAATTCCTGCAGCATCTCCTGGTCTTCGTCGTCCCGGCAGACCACCAGGGAACCGCAGGGATTGAACGGTACGTCCAGTTCTTCCGCGAGCTTCGGCATCATTTTGTTGCCCTGTACATTCAGCTTTGCCATCAGGGAACCTGGTTTTGCGTCGTAGCCTGCATGCACGATCGCGCTGTTTGCCTTTGAGGTGCCGCAGCACACGTCCTCCGCTTTCTCCACCACACAGATCTTCAGATCGTATGCGGACAGTGCTCTTGCAGATGCGGTGCCGGACACTCCCGCACCAATAATTACAACATCATACATCTTCTCTTCCTCCATCATTCAGGGCTGCATTGCAGGCCCGATGTGCTTTATATAATGAAAAAAGCCAGATGAAGAATGAACATACTGTTTGTTTTACATATGTCCGTTCCTTTCATCTGACTTTTTCTCTACACTCAAAGCCTGAATGAACCTCGTTATGAAACTATAAGCATTTCGCCGAAAAATCCTGCCCGGCGGAAGCTTACGTCATTAAATCTGCTGGTTTTATTCTAGCACGAATCAAGTGCAATTACAAGTTTTGATTTTTGTTTTTTCTTTGTTGTTTTGTTCACTGTTACTATTCACAGTCCAAATGGCTTTTTTGCAACACAAATGGACCGGTATTTCGCCGGCCATTTGTTTCAAACAGGCTGAATGCTTTTATGGCTGGGATGTTTGAGAGAATATTTCTTCTATAGTATAAGGATTCCCGTTACACAACCTCGTCAATGCGCTCATCTCATTGATCCCATTCCTTCTGCATGTTTCTATATAAGTTCGGATTGCCGCATAATTGTCTGCTGTCCTAGCTGAAGCGAACTGGCCTGACACCTTCATTTTTGTCTTCACACCACGCAACGCCCTCTCACTCAAATTGTTGGTTGTGGGCAACGAAAAATCTTCCACCCATGCAAAAAAATTTTCCCGGTAATCTATAATCCTCGCAATAAGGGCACGCTCAAATGGCCCGGAATAATCGGATGTATTGGCTGCGGCCTCCCCCTCTGCTTTCCCCAGCAGTTCCGTCATCTTTTTGTTAAAGTTTTCTATATACGCCTCCCCAAAGCTTTCCTCCCCCGACAGGATCCGGTCATTTCTGTCCCTGATCGTGCCGGAGACCAGCTGTTTGATCTCAAGTAATACCTTATGCCCTGTTTCGTCCGCACTCTTTTGGAGGTCCCTCTGCAGGTGTGCATTGCATTCCAGATTCATGAATACAAACCTGCTGTTGTAATTGATGGAATTGTGGTCATGCATGACACTTGTCATTTCTGTGAGCGCCTCCAATATCCCGTCTGCCAGTATGCCATCCATGTCCTTTTTGTTATGGGCAACATAATAGGCGGCTGTCTCATCCCCGTAAAAGCGCAGGCATATCCTGGACTTGTCAGCCATCACCACAGTGTCATCCCAATAGAGGATGGGGCGTGTGACCAGGAGCCGGAAAAGATCCTCCCTGAATTGTTTTAAGCCCCTGGCCGCCCTTGGCTGGAGTTTCGCGATATACCCTTCACTGGGACATACCTCCCCATCCGTCAGGCCGCTGATCAGGAGGGGAACCTTGTTGATGGCCGCGTTTGTGGTGTTCATCAGCGAGAGGGACAGCGCCTGGAGAAACGCCCCATACTGGCACTCGGCCCGTAAGGCCGGGTCAATCCCAGTACGGACAATCTGCCCGCAGTTTCTGCACTGGTACACCCAAAATTTATGGAGCCGCTTTATGACTTTGACCTCGATATCAATCTCGTATTTTTCCTCACATTCACCGGTAAAGGTAAAATCCCCGCAGCCGCATTCCGGACAGAATTCCCCGTCGCCCACCGGATGGCTTACTTCCTCGTCCACCTCTTCCGGCCCAGGCTTTTCCAGGGTATGGCGCTCGTGTCCGCGCTGCCCGCCTTTCGGCTTCCCTGTATTCCTGCGGCTGTTCGGGATATGCCTGTCTTTCCACGGGGGTGTCTGGCCGGTTGGGGTGGAAGTATTTGTGCTATCCCTGCCGAGCAGGGCTGCCGCATGGGCGAGCTCTGCCGCCAGCCCATGGATCACGGCATCCTTTTCCGCAAGCTGCCCCTCATAATCCTGGATGATGGCGGCAATCTTATCATCGGATGCTTTCAGGATCTCCCAGTTTTTATCCATCAGTTTTTGGATCTTCTGTTCTTTCTTATTCAATTCGGCCTGGTATTTTTCCCAGTCTGAGTCACATTCCCCAAACCAGATGTTCCGGATGGTAACCGTGGCGGCATGGGCCTTTGCCAATTCTTTTTTTAACCGTTCAATCTCCTTGATATACCCGGCAACCACCTTGTGGTGGTCTGCCTGCAGCTTTTTATATCTTTCCCCGTTCCGGAAAGCTTCTAATTCCCGGCGCATGGCCTTATTCTGGTATTGGAGTGTGGTATATTCTGAAAACAGACGGTCCATGGCTGCCTCCTATAGGTATCCTGTTTACGCTTCCGGTATATGGGAAGCGATTTCTTTTATACGTTCCAAACCAATGTCATTTAGTTAAACAAAGCCAGACCGGTGTTCTATAAATTATTAGATATAAAGTGGACTTGTTTTCACAGCACAAGCCAGAACATATGTTTTTGCTTGTGTCTGAGAGACTGTTCGGATCATAATGAAAGAGGTGAAAATTATTTTTGGGCATGACGACTAAGCAGATCCGCATCTGCTTAAAAAATATCTATATTTAAGGTAAAAATGCTTTCAGGCTGCCCGGTATATAAGATATCGCGGCCTCCGGAAATGGGCTGTCTTTAGCCTGTGATACTGCCGTTCATTTCGGATCGGGATCAACCTGCGCTGAAGCAGGGCGGTTACATTGATTGAGCCTTCTTTCACAGAAGGACGTAGGAACACCCTGCAAATATGGGCTGCTGTACCAAAATGTATTTTGTAATCATGCTTTGTCTTCTTTTGATGGACCACAGCAGTATGGTTGATGATACTTTCTGTCAAGTTGTAGACGATGAGTTTTGCCCATATTTCCTGTTTGACAAAGTCCGGCTTATAAGAATGGAAATTGATCAATCCGATGGTATATTTCAGTTTCCGAAATGAGGATTCCACGCCCCACCTGGAAAAATAAAGCTCTTTTAGACGCTTTGGCGGAAATTCCTCTTCCGGGAGATTGGTAACCAGGCACTCATAAGTGGACTCTGATATGGGAAACCTGACAATGCGGAACGTAAGCTGGTAGGTATCCCGTGTCCCGTACTCAATAAAATCAAAGGAGGTTGCCTTATCGACAAAACGGCGGTATCCCTCTACAGCAATCTTTTTTGACTGGCTGCGTACCAGGGTGACCCGAACCCGGATGTCAAAGGATTCCTTGTCAGGAAAATCAAAACCGGAAAGAAGGCCTTTGGAATGGATATCCTTTGCGCGGAAGAGGAAAAACTGCCCTTTTTTGAGCACATGGGCCATATTATTATAGGAGCAGTAACCACGGTCACCGATAAAAATAGTCTTTTTCCAGGGGGAAGTCTGATGGCGGTCCACCAGGGTGGCAAAGGCCCGGTATTCATCCTTATTGTGAATCGGCTGGATCAGTGCATCGGTATAGATGTGCTTGTCCAGATTGTACAGGGCATTTAAATGCAAACTGTAAAATCCTTTGGCAGAATGCCCTTCGGAAACAAAGTAGTCAGGGGAAGCAAACGTGGGCTTACTGAAAAAGGAAAAGGTAGAGCCATCCGCAGCAATGGATTCATAGCCGTCTGCGCCTTCCAAGGAAGAGAGTGAGGAATGGAAGTGATGAAAAACGGCTTCCATGGCTTCCGGTTTTAACTTTGCCCGTTGCTGATTGAGTGCGGAAACGGAAGGGGCATCTGCATCCAGATCAAAAAACTCCAAAAGTTCCTCGGAAGTGGAGGAAGAGCCCTGGGAAACCAAAAACGTAATGAGCTTATCCGGTGGAAGCTTTTTCTGGCGGGTAAAATCCTTGTCTGGGTGGACGGAGTATTTTGAGATTGTGGACGCAACGCTGTCCACAGCAGAAGAAAAAAGAGCCTTGATTTTTTCATGAAACATAACGAATGTACCTCCTTGGATTAGAATCATATATCGCTCTAAATCCAAGGGCCGCGCTCGCTACCTCTAAAAAGAGGATCAGCAGCGAGCGCGGCCGCACATTTTGTTTGATTTGTCAAGTACTAATATAAAATTCCGCAAAAAAATCAAAAAGAATGGTTAGACCCCCACTTAAAAAAGGCTCTACCCCATCCATCTGAGTTTTCTGCTGAAAAAAACAATAATTTCCATGAAAATGGATTTTCAGATGCAAGGTTTTCAGATAGAATAACCCCAGTAATATCGCGGGTTGAAGCCAACAAGACGGGTGAACACCGGTGAGTGGAACATCGGATTTCGTCCATATATTAACTAAATGACATTGCGTTCCAAACTGGAACGCAGCAACTGGTTGCGGTGTTCTAAAACTTTGATCCTGGCATCTTTTTCCGCGCATTCCTTTTTTAATGTTTCAGCAAGGAACCGGTAGTCGGTTTCTGGTTTTTTCTTTTTGCTATGGCTGGAATTGTCATCCGGTTCCTTTTTTCTGCCGCGCTTTCCTGACGACGGGATCAGTTCACCTGTCTCCGGATCTTCTGTGCCAAGATATTTCCGGATCGGCCTGGATTGTTTTGTTTCCGGGTCATAATGGGAAGTTGATTCATAGAGGGCAACCCGACCTGTTTTTTTATTCACATATCTTACGATTGACATTTTATCTTCCCCTTTCTACATATTGGTACTATATATTATAACACATACCAATAAAAATATCAATATGTTATTGGTATGTTTTTCAAAAAATACCAATAAACTAACAGGGATGCTGGTTTAATAAGCCAAAGAGGGCCCCAAACCATAGATAAACACTAGGTTTGAGGCTCTCTATTATAATTGGATTTTATACTTTAACCAGACTGTGAATAGTAACCTTCCTTCGTTATTGTTCACACGGCGTCGTGCACCCTGCTGCACGGCGTCCGGCCAATAAAGTAACATTTTCCATCATATCCAGCCCGTCTACACTCCGTTCCGGTCCGTCCTAAACAAGCGTCGCTGGCGCTTAGGACCGCCGAAGGCGACTTAAAATAGGCTGGATACTGTTACTGGAGCACCCAAAGGGTGTGAACAGTAACCTTCCTTCTCTTATTTCCATAGGCAATAAACTTCTTCCCACAGAATGATGAATCTCTGGTAATATTTTGCTGCTACTCTCCTTTGTACCGCCTGCGATAATAATCCATCGTCCGATACTCCAATATATCTTTCATATGCTCACAGAACGTATGATTTTTTACAACTGCCCTCAAATCCTCCCTTATTGCCAAAGCATATCCCTCTTTATCAATAAAAAAGCCTTTTCCCGACGCCTTTAAAAACTTTATCGGCATTGTCTTTGCTTTTGCCAAATGCTGTTTATCCGTCATGTTTTTGTATTCCTCATATGTGATTCTGTCAGAAAAATCCCGCCAGTTTTTATTCCTGTCAAAAAAATCTTTCCAACATGCAAGAACCTGAGCCTCTGTAATCTCCAACAAAACATTCCCATGATTATAAAATGTATACAAAACAGGCATTTTATAAATTTTCGTCATATCCGTAGTTTCAATTAATGTTAAAAATTCTTTACCGATTCCTGCGTATAGAACCTCTTCCTCTTCAGATAATTCGTTTAAGCCATGCAAATATTCCAAATAATGTCTGAATGGATTTTCCTTCGTATGCCTTATGCAATACTGATATACCTCATATTCCATATAAGTAAATAAATCCATTCTGGTAGGAATTTTCCCATCCAATAACTCTTTTACGCGATCATATTCCTGCCTGATCCGCTCTCTTACTGTCAGCGATTTCTTATCCAGTTCTTTAAATAAGTCGATTAACCGTACATCAAAGTCAACAATACAGTCATCCGGATACTCTATATCATGATAGTCACCGGCTCTTTTTTCGCAAAATGATTTTTCTCCGCCAAGCAACAGCGGCGTTTTTCCTGCTTTTTCATAATTTCCAATAAAATCCAGAACATTCAAATATTCTTTTCCCTTATAAATGCGGAGTCCACGTCCTAATTGCTGCAGAAACACAACAGGCGACTCCGTAGGTCTGAGGAACATCACTAAATCAACCGAAGCAATATCCACGCCTTCATTAAACATATCTACGGAAAATATCACGTTCACTTCCTGCTTTTTCAGCTTTTGAATGGCTTTTTCCCTATCCTCTGAAAATTCACCAGCAGAATTACTGTATACGGCCACTGACGCAATTCCTCTGTTGCAAAATTCCGCTGCCATTTCTTCCGCATGCTGCCGGGAACAGCAAAATCCCAACGCTCGCTTTGAACGACATTTCATATAATGCTTATAAATTAATTCATATCGCCTGCCGTTATTTCTATATATTTCCGTCAGTTCTCTCTCGTCATATCTGCCTTTTACCAAATGCAGTTTGGAGTAATCCGTATCATCATAGACGCCGTAATAATGAAACGGCACTAACATACCTTTGTTAATTGCCTCTTTTAATGAAATTTCATATGGTACATTGTAATCGCAGATTTCATAAATATTTTTCCCATCCATACGCTCAGGAGTTGCCGTGAGTCCAAGCATAAACTTTGGCGTAAAATAATTTACAATTTTTCTATATTGCTCATTTACCGCATGATGAAATTCATCAATGACAATATAATCAAAATAGTCCTTTGGGAAATATTCCTGTTTTAAATACTCTGCCCGTCCCAACGTCGCAACAGATGCGAAAATAACCGACTTATCGGTATCTTTCCGCTTCCCATAAAAAAATCCATAGTCATCCGAATGCCGCACGTTCTTAAATGAAACTGCTGCCTGCCTAAGGATTTCCTCCCTATGTGCCACAAATAACACTCTGCTGTATTTTGCAGAATCGAAGGCCGCAAGATATGTTTTGCCAACTCCGGTAGCTGCCTGAACAAGACCTTTTGCCGCCCCCTCGGCTCTGCTGTCTTCCAATGCATATAATGCCTCAATCTGTGCCCCTCTCGGCTGAAACAATACCTGAATGTTTGTATCAATGTCATCTTCAAGATTATCATATTTTGCCAGATCTTTCGATACAGCCGGTTTATGCCAGTTTTTTGAATATCTGCGCAATTCCTCATTGTCTATAATGATTGAGTGGTTAAAAAATAAGTCCTCAAATGTATGATAAAACAACTGGTAATTTTTATGATCTGCAATACTGCTAAAACGGTAATTCCATTCAATTCCTGATGTCAATGCGCTTTTTGAAATATTGGAAGATCCTATGTAAATTTCACTTGTATCTTTATAATGGAAAATATATGCCTTGGGATGAAACGACCGCTCTTTGTCATTGTAAAATCGTAAATCTATACGGTTACCAAATTCTTTTTTTATCAGATAAAGTGCGGACGGCTGTGTGATTCCCAAATAATTCCCTGTCAAAATCCGCACGGAAGCGCCCTTGTCCAAAGCCTGCCTGATATCATTCAAAATCATTCTGATACCGGATTCCATAAGAAAAGAAACAATGATATCGATTCCTTTCGCTTTTGACATACTCATTTTAAGCTGGTAGTACAAATATCGGCTTCGGTCTCTGTCACCGGTCATTACATCGGTTGACACAATCACCGGTTCATTACTGCTGTCTATTTTTTCCGCAGAACTAAATTGAGCCATTTTTCATCCCCTCGTTCTGGCCGTGCATCTAATGAAATCCACTGCTCCTCTATCGTTACATGTTCTATCTGTTTTATAAAACCCGCAAATGTTGCTTCCGTCATATCCGTGAAATAACGTCCGTTTCTTTCCCCTGCAAACGTTCCATATTTGAAAGAAGTATAAATAATCCCATTGCCTTTTAATGCAATCACCATTTTACGCATAACCTCTTTAAGTTCATCCAAGGGCAAATGCAATATTGAAGAACAAGCCCAAATGCCATCATACTGTCCGACCTGTACCAACTCGTTAAAAAATGCGTGTTTTACTTCAATTCCTGTATATTCGCTTGCCAATTTGCATAATTCGGCGGAACCATCTACTGCATCTACCCGGTATCCTTGTGATAAAAAATATTTTGTATCGCGTCCCGAACCGCATCCAAAATCAAGAATTGCCGCATTCTTCGGTAACCTGTCCGTAAACTTTTTCTGCGTAAATTCAAAATCCACTGATACCGTTCCCAGTACAAATTCCCTTGCGTTTGAATTGTAATAGCGGATTGTTTTATCTTCTTTCATACAATTGCATCCCCCCATATTGTTCCTATGCGTTGAAATACTCTTATTTATTTCCAAATTTTTCATTGACATTTTTTTAGATAATCCCATATAATATATCGGGCACATACTAACGGTGCGCAGATTTATGCGTTTTCAATGAAACAATAAAATTCAAGCTATTGACTTGAATCTGTTTTGTGCTATAATCTTTATAGAGGATAGCGACAAGATCAGCTATCGTTGGTTATGAAGCAATTGACTGTGTCGGCATGCAGCCAGATGCGGAGCCAGACCTTGGGTTATGCGATAACCTCAAACCGAATAGGTTCTTCGGAGCTGAAAGAAAACGCTTATCGGGGCCTTGCTCTTGCAAGGTCCCTTATTTTATCAAAGGCGGCATTACAAAAATGGACATTTTACAACAATCTGCATTAGCTTGGAAAGAGCTAACAGAATATCGATACCAGTTTGTGTATGGCTACAAAAAAAATTTGTATCCGATTAATCTCACATTTTCATTTGAAGACTATCCACATCTGGCTGGTTTTCAATACTTGAAAGATATCTCTATTCCTAATTATACATCTGCTAAAATCATAGTTCGAATTCTTGAAGGGAAAATAACTTTCGAACAAATTCAAAAAGCAGCACAATATGAAGAAATGGTCAAACCACGATTAGAAGCATTAATCCATTTAAAAAACTCTTTAGATAATGATTTTAATCTTTATTCTTTCATGCCGCAAATGTATCCTTTTATAACTAATATTAAAGCAGATTACCTGATTACTAGTCACATTGTTATTGATAGCTATGTTTTCATAATCCATACTACACCAAAAGGTACAGCAAAATGCGACTTCCTTTGCTGCTCAGCTTTTGCAAAAGGAAAACGTGACTATGAAACAAATCAGAGAAAATGCGCATTACTCAAAAAAGAACGTATACATATCGAGTCAAATACAACTACTATTTTACTTAATAAATTGAATACGGAATCATCATAGGAAAGCATTTCTACATCATGATCTAATCTGTACTTATTTTCCATGTATCATATCCCTGCAGCCTGGCGGCTTCATATATGGGCTTGAGGTTATGGTTGAGAATATTCATAAATTGAGTTTCTGTATTCCCGCCTATGTAGAGCTTCTCGGTAGCCCAGATCGCATTCAGATTATTTTTTCTGCACTTCTCAAATTTCCTGATCAATAGCTGTGACCGTCTGTCTGCATCCTGAGGGAAAATCAATCCATACAGGTAAAATTGATATCTTGCAAACGGAAGGAAAAATATTTCCCACGGCGGAAGCTTATTGTTCTTGCTGGAATTCAACGATTTGCGCATCGGTATCAGGTTCCATAGTTCATCATTTGAAATGTAGGATCTCGGCACAAAATGATCTATGGACAAATCTTTTGCTGGGATATCTTTTCCGGTATAAATTTCTTTGATCGGCTGTCCGGTCAATTCCGCAGTTGTTTTCCATAGATCACGGGCCTGTTCCAGTTTGCGGAGCTCCTCGTTTTCCGGGCAGATCTTATAGATAATCCCTGGCACGCCGGGATTTCGATCCTGTAAAAACTGAGCCTTATTATATTGTACCCAGCTCTGAATCACAGAAAAGTTCTTCAGAAGCAGTTTTCTCCAATATACATTAACCCGGATTTTCTTCTGCACGCCGACACCGTCCAAAATTGTATAAAGCAGGTTTTCATTTCCTGACAGCCTGGCCATATATGCGATCAGCCTGCTATGTTTATCATTTTTTATATATGACAGACCTTCTTCTAAGCCTTCCGCATCAAAGAAAGGGTATAGAAGCTTATAGGGAACATAATCCGTTAATCTTGTTTTGTCTCTTTTCAATTCCTTTTCACACTGTTTGATCGCGGTCTTTAATTCTTCTTTAGACGGATTTTGTGATAAATTACTAACAGTACTATTAAGAGTATTTATCGCATGCTCCAGAAAATTTTCAGCATTGCCGTTTACAGTCGGCCCCAGCCTGAGATGATAATGGGTAACGGTGTGCCATGCCTCGCATATCATTTCATCAATCACTTCATCGAATGTGAAATCTCGTTCTTCTGTTTTCAACAGATTAAGTATCGCCTCAAACCAGTAGAACTTATAGCTCTGCGCCTTATTATTAAACATACGGGCAAACTTATCCGTATCCAAATTATTTTCATATACGATTTCAAGGTGTAATTCCTGATCCATCTTCTCACTCTTCCCAATTAGTTCATTTGCTTTGCCACATTGATCAATGCACGAAAGCCATTCAGTACCTCATCCTGATCCACGCCATGCCCCCAGCTGATCCTGACTGAACTTTCAATCTGTTCTACCGGAATCCCCATTGCTGAAAGAACATAACTCGGTGAATAGCTTTTGGATGTACATGCGGATCCATTTGATATACCGCAAAATTGCTTTGAAGATATCATTAATGCTTCTGAAGAAACACCCTCAATACAAACGTTTAAAGTTCCCGGAACACAATATGTCTGATCACCGTTAATATGATATGACAAGCCAGACTCCCTGAGTATATTAATCAGTTCCTCTTTGATCTGATTAGCCTGCTCAAGATTGGATTGATACTCTGTTACTGCTAATTCACAGGCTTTCCCACATCCTGCAACCAAAGCTACCGGAATTGTGCCTGGTCGAATTCCACGCTCCTGCTGTCCTCCGTACATGATAGCCTTTACCGGCGGAAGCTTATAAGATTTCTTTCTTAATACAAGAACACCTACGCCCTGTGGTCCTTGAAGTTTATGTGCGCTAAATGCAAGCATATTATACTTCAGATTCTTTATTTCCTCGACCAATTTCCCGCAGCTTTGGGTTGCATCAACATGAAAAAGGATTCCTCTTTTACTAAGTTCCTCTCCAATCTCCTGCACCGGCTGTATCATACCGGTCTCATTATTTACATGCATCACACTGACAACCAGTGTCCGCTCTGTTACTTTGTTCAAAACATCCTCCGGCTTTACTCTTCCGAATTGATCCGGGTCGATAAAATCAACCATAAAGCCTTCTTTTTCAAGTTGCTTTAGTGTTTCCAATACTGCTTTATGTTCAATGGCAGTCGTTACAATATGGTTTTTACCGCTATTTTCGGCATATTCTCTAAGCCCTTGGATTGCGATATTATTGCTCTCGGTGGCACCACTGGTAAAAAATACTTCATCCGCATTTACTCCAAGCAGATCTGCAACCTGTTTTCTCGCCAACTCCACAATGCTACGTGTATCCTCGCCAAATTGATGTGTCCGACTGTCCGCATTACCAATATGATTCCTGTATACATCAATCATGCATTCAAGCACCCTCTCGTCAACAGGCGTTGATGCATTATAATCCAGATAAACTCTCATATTTATGCCTCTTTAATTGCTAATCCTACGAGATCATCAATACTCTTTATAAAACCTGTCCCACCGAGATGCGCAATCCCTCTCTCCATGTTCAATCGGAAATACTTTGCCACGGTGTCATCATCAGTAGGGAGCTCCATCTTTATACACCACGCCTTTACCAATGCTTCATAAAGCTCATAGTATTCACCACCAAAGGTAAACCAGGACATTTCCAGATTGCTGTCTGCTACGATCGGAATATCCGTAGGAACGGTATTCTCACTGAGTGAATAGCAAAGCGCCCACCTGCAAAGTATGTTCCAGTTTTTGATCCCGGTCTTTCCCTTCAACCTGGATAATTGTTCTTTCGCCTTTTGAGAAAGACGCACCTGCTTCATAATCATGACTTTGCTCCAATCAAATACCCTTTTTGTATGGAGGTACTTTTAGACACCTCATCGTAATTCAAAGTAAACTCATCACCTATATTATTCTTCATCAACCGATAATATCCTTCATCAATCTCTGCATCCGTAGATAATATAATCGTCTGCTCGCCTGCATTTGGAAAATAGGTTGTGATCAGTGCTGTTCTGTGCAGGGAATCCATACGGGACAGCGGGGTGTCTATGATCACAGGCAGCTTCTTCTTTGAGCATATTGCAAGCGCCCAAAGTATGGATATAACCATAAGTTGCTTTTCACCCGCCGACAGTGAATCTCTCGGAATCTCACTTTCATCCTCCGATAAACACTTCCAGTCAAGTGTCTCTGGATCCATCTCAATCTTACGGATCAGATTCTTCTTGTTCGCAAGTTTCAAATAGCACTCCGTTATGGTTGAAGCAAGTAAATCTGTTTTTCTTTTTTGAAGTTCCATGCGATACCTTTTTATGATATCGAGTGCCATGTTTGAATATTTCGATATCCTGTCAACGCTGTCCCTTACTTCAGCTGTCGCAAGATAAGCTTCCACCCGCTTGTTAAAATCAGCCGTCACAGCGATCACTCTCGCGTTTATATTACTTCTTTTCTGCTCTAATTCGGCTATCTTAACCTGGTCATCAATAATCTTCTGCTCTGCCTTCTTTATTTTTTTGTAAATATCCTGCAGCTCCTGGTCGTTAATATCAAGCGAAAGGTAGCTGTCCAGTTCGTCAATCTGTTTCTCTATCTTTACTTTCTTCTTTAAAATTTCCTTTCCTTCCTGTCTTGTATGCTGAAGCTTCCCTTCTACAAGGTTATTTACCTGAAACAGCGCTTGCTCTGATAGTCCGTAGACCATTTGAACATGGTTGTCTTCTGTACGTTGTTTTACATAAGCAAGAAAATCCTCTCCGGTCTTCCTATCCCCCGAATAGCCGGACATAAACTCCGAAAAGAATTTGTTTAATTGATGAACGGACTCCTGCATCACTGCACTTGCATGTTCATCTATTGCCTGAAGCTTGATTTCTGACAGAAGATCCTCCACAAGCAACAACGGAAGTTCCTCTGCTGTCAATCCATATATTTTCTCATTTTCCTTTGATAGTTCCGCCGACAAAGTTCCACGTTTTTTTAACAATTCCTGCCTTTTATTAATGGCATCCCCACCCTTTGCAGTATATAGCCTATGCAAGGACTCCAGGGCATCATTGTCCTTTAGCAGTTTCGCATTCGCCTTCCCCAATTCCCGGTCTGCTTCTTCCAGCTCTTCCCGGGCAAGGTTCTTTTCTTCTCTCAGCTTCTGTATTTCTCTTGCAGAAACATCCTGCTTTCCGGTCTTATTTACCCTTTTCAAATTGCGCATAAGATCATTACTTAACACATCAAGCACTGATATTCCAAGCATAGAACGGATTGAATCCTTTAATTGATCATTTGTCCGGTCAACAGCAAGTTCCGCAATCTGTTCTCCATCAAAGAAAAAGAAACTCGACAAAGCACTCGGCAGAATATTTTCCACGAACATCGGCCAGTTGTTTGTAAGAAAATCATTATATTCTCCGTCTTTATACACCGAAATCTGCTCTTTCGCCCGCTTGCTTTCGCTACTCCATGCCCTTTGGATCTTATAGTTTTCACGAATACCATTATTCGTTTCAAATTCAAGCGTCACGCTACATGTATCATCATTAGATCCCCTGTTTATAAAGGATCTCAAGTATCCGGAATACGATTTGTGATCACTTTCGGAGTACGCAAAAGAATTTTGACCATATAACGCCAATAAAACGGCTTCTAGAAAAGTCGTTTTTCCCCGGCCATTCATGCCGCCAATCAGAACAATGGGTTTATTTCCTTCAAAAGCAAACTCATTGTCTCCGGCATAGACACCAAAATTATAAAGTTGAAGCTTCTTTATGATCATATGTTACTCCTCGCCATCCTCAAATTCAGCTTCAGCAGTCTGGTAATCCAGGAATTTTTCATTGTACTTTCCGCCATGCTCCTTTTTTCTGGTCATCATGTCCGAATAGAACTGAGTGGCATCCTCTTCATTTTTATAGAACGTCTTGCTGATCGTATTCCTGATATTATCCAGAATGTCCTTTCTCTGACTCACGCCGATTGCCTTACTCTCATGATCGATCAAGGTATACATCATCTCAAATACCAGTTCTTCTTCCGGATACATTTCACGGCATATTTCTTCCAGTATCCTCCATTCTTCTCCTCTGAAATTGTCATTATGTATCCAGTCAGGATCGTCAAAGGGTTTGCCGGTCACTTCTTCATAAATTGCAGGCAGCGAATCATCAAATTCATGTTTTTCATTCACCCATATTCTGCGTATAGCCCGCAGCTCCTGTACCCGAATCAACTTCAAGTTCCGAAACTCTTCCGGGCCTTCTTCATTTATATCCTGCTGGATTTCCAACAACCTTTTCAGCCACTGCTCTCTAAATTCCTTTTTGTATGGGCCGTGAAATAGTTTTCCGTAATTTCCCTGAAGGTTTCCCTTCATTCTCCGGAAGCTCCTTCGTTCCCGGTCTCCCTCTTCATTGCCGAATTCATTTCTGAATTCCAACAGCGGTGTCATCCATTCTTTTTCCTGATCGTTGGCGATCATAGCTTCCATAGATTTATCCTTTTCCACCATTGTACATACCCAGCAACCAAACCGGCTCTTCCCGCAGGATGGCGTTGATTTGTCAATCTGCATCGGACACTCGTTATCGGCTGTGGCACCCCTGTACATAGTGAGCAGATCCATGTTCGAATAACCCCAAGGGTTCTTATACTGCATCAGGAACGCCCATACGTCATCATCCGACCAGTCTTCCATGGGCGAAAATACCCATTCGTTAGCAAGAGTAGGATTTGGACTTAGCAGTTCTCTGACTCTCTTTTTTTCAAGATTGGTCATCGTTCTGTTTCTCCTAGAGCTTTCCTGCTTTCTGGTACCGAGAACCAGTATGATTTCTCCGTGCTCTGCGATCTTACTTCGGATGAAATTATTGACCGGCTGGATCTTTAATCTGTCAGTACACCAGCGATATTTCATGCGCGGGAACGGATACCCTTTTCCAAGCAGGTTCACCCAAAAAGTGTTATTATAATCCGGTGTCAATCGGACCGGAACAAACGGCAGACCTTTTTCGCCTGCTTCCCCCTTCATCTGCTCCAATGATTTTTCCACCCACTTTGATACAACTGGTGACTCTACCAGCGTATCCGTATTCATCACATGGATCGGCTTATTCCTCTCGCTTCGTGGTAATTTCTCAATCGCCATCCACACAAGCTGAACAGCCGCAGTACTGTCCTTTCCCCCGGAATAACCGATCATCCATGGGATATCATCTGCCAGATACAAGTTTTGTATCGTAATGATCAAGCCGTCTATCAATTCCTTTGTCAGTGCCATTGTCTATAGTCTCACTCTCCGACGATTTCTTTCAATGTTTCTTCCGCATACTGTTCCTCTGGTGTCAGAGGTATATCCGTCGCCATTTTTATAATGTTGGCGATCAACATCGCCGCTCTTTTGTTTGCTATGATACGACCTCTTTTACCGACAGCACGCATATACCACTGCTTCGCCTTCCGGCACCAGTCAATCATTTCAATTTTTTTCAGGTGTTCTTCCATATCTGCCTGATCCAAGTATAAATAGTTTCCGACACGACCAAATGCCTGTATAACAATGTTTTGTGTCGCGATATAATTCTCTCTTAAGTCAACCTTCGTCCTTGTCCCGTCCCGTAACTCCCGCCACTGTACCATATGTTCTGAAACAAGCATCCAAAACCGCAGCAGGAAGTCTTCACATACAAACGCATTGTTCTTGCCGATAATATACTTATTCGCTGTATAAAAAGTGTTAAGCGTAAACAGACTGGACGAGTACTTGCCAAGTATATCCTTCTCCTTGTCCGTATACTTATTCAAAAAATCAATCTTCCAGATGACATTTTTTGTAACGACAGCCAGCTCATCCCTCGAATCATACAGTTCGGATATTGAATTCGATGTTTTCACGGCATTTTTGTTCAAATCCGTAAATATCTGCTGACTTCTCTTCAATCCCTGGTCAGAGTAAAGAACAATCGAGATTGTTTCTTCTTTAAGCGACGGATCTTCTGTGATTGCGTTTAATATGGCCGCTTTTCTGTGTTGGCCGTCATTGATCAAGAACCGGGTCTTCTTTGAAATTTTCAGTATTCCTGTATCCATGCTGTCCGCAATCGGTTCAAAAGCAAATCTTCCATCAATTGATGCCGCCAATGCGGAAAACACATAGGAATCTCTATTATCTAAAATATATCTGCTGATCGTCGGTATTCTTGTTTCATTCAGCTTTCGTTGAGCCCTATGCTCTGGAATCAATCCATCATCCTGTTCTGAAAACAACTCCGGAAGCACTTTTAACGGGATCATCGCAATATAATATTCTCTTTTTGCCTGAATCCCTTTTACCACCGGGAAAATGTAGTCATAGTCCATTTTGATCTCCCCAAAAGAAATGCTATACTAAAGTATATACTTAAGTATAGTGTTTTTCTTCACCCTTGTCAATTCCCACTCCACTATTCAACTCTTAAAATTGATCACAAATTTGTCATCAAGACTTTCTATTTTGATCCATTCTAGAATGGAAGGACTCACATCCGAAAGTCTTGCTTTTTTGTTTGTCACTTTGACTATAAATGCTTTAATCTCGTCACTTAAATTCAGGTTCTCTTCCAGCTCATCAATCTGATCTATAGATTCCTTAAGAAGGGACAACCTGGTATGTACACCATCATCAGAAAAAGTTAAACCCGCCCATTCGCTGCTTCCTGCTATATTCGCTTTGATAGAAGCAATCATATCCGGGCTTCCCGCCAGATTCCCCAGTGTATCCAATTTCGAAAGACTGCTCTTTGTTTTCTTCTGATGATAGGCTTTCCATTCCTTTGCAAGGTTCGGATTTACCTTTCGGGTAATCTGTTGACGCGCGCCTGTCAGGATGTCCGCGTCCACCACCCCCGCAGCCACAACCTCATTCAGCTTGTCCATACAATCTTCCAGACACTGAACGGCCTCACTTGTGACCGCATAGTCGATTGTTATTACAGCTTTATGAAGCTTGCTTACGATATTGGAAAAATCTGCCACGACAGTCCTGTAGTCGGCATCGTTCTTTGCCTTCTTCTCTGCATCCATCGCTGCACTTTCCACAATGTCCATATGCTTCATCTTTTTTATTGACTGAGAGAGACTATCCATTAACATGATCTTTCTTCACCTCCTCAATCATGGCATGGCACATGGCAAGCCTCTCTTCCTCTGCTGTAAACGGATTCTCTGCCGTTTTCCCCAAGTCCAATCCTTTGCTTGCCACTCGCTGCTCTACCTCGGAATCCGCTTTCTCCACATCTGCGCTGACCAGATCCAGCAATTCCACAAACGGTCTTAAGCCCTGCACCGGGTCGCGGCTAAGTCTGATCAATGCCTCCACAGAATCCTCCGTATCCATGATCTCCTGGGCATTCTTTATTGCACTCAGTATCCGTGACGCATTCCTCTTGCAAGCGTTGATTTTCCCGGTGTCATAATGAACAGCAATCCTGACATGGCTTGTCTGCGCCTGTGAATAAAACTGCCCGATCCTCTTTACTATATCTTCTATATCCCCTGATTCTTCCAGCTCATCTATATCAATAAGTTCAGCTATGATCTGCACCTGTGACGAAAGTGCCGCTTTTTCATCGTTCACAACCGTATCGATTCGTTCAAGAATCTTATGCAGGTGTTCACTATACATCCTCCTCTTCCTAACAGGATCATCAAGCTGAAGTTCTCCATCCGTAAAATGCAGGCCGGTTCTTATAACCTTCCGGACAGCCTTATGAAATGAAACATAGTCAAATTCATAATTGGTAGAAGTAATCGCTGTACCCTGCGGCAGGTTATAGTACTGCAGAACACAGTTATGCGCTTCCATACCATCCGAACCATTCACGATCTTCAATAAATCGTTCCATCTTTTTGTATGCGCATTACTATCTGTGCTGGCAGGGTTCCTGCCCAGCAGCATTTCTGTTGTAAAATTCTGTGGGGTTTGATAATTCTTACAGTATCCATTCAGAATCAGTCTATAGTACTCGGCTGCAGCTGCATAAGTAAAATACTCTGATTCTTTATCGTTATAATGCATGATTGCATTTATAATAGATGGCTTTATTCTGTCGCTCCATCTTTGAACCCGATACAGGTAGTCTGTAGAGCCCTTAAAATTCCACGATTTTTTACCCACTTCACTCCAACGAACAAATGCCTCTATGATCTTCCTGGATTCAATGGAGGCCGGCAACGTAATCACAGCATCACTCTTCATGGTCTGACGTTCAAAAGCTACAAGGTACTTGTTCCCGGTATCCCGGATTTTCAGCATAGCATCAATTGAAATTCCCTCCGAAAGCCAGTCAATGGTGTTAAAGAGATAATTGTTAATATTCCTTCTGGCATCATTCAAGGCACGAACGTTTTTTGTCACCGCTCCTATACTCAGCTTATAATCCTTTTGCTCGATCCACCTGTCTACTTCTGCCAGAGCAATCAGTACCTGTTCGTTTTCCTTCTCATTTAGCTCTTGCGCCGGTGGCACCGCTTCGTTTTGCCCGCTGCTTTGCCTTTCTGTATGAGCATCCTTTTCGGTCTGTCCACCATCATCAGCGACCTGGACTCCATCAATAACTGGCAAACCGAGTTGCTGATAGACACTTAACGGAATACCGGCTATATATTTTTCACCATTTCTTTCAAAAGACCATAGAGTTCCATCTCCCCATATATACATGAAGAAGGACAATCTGATCTTTGTTGCGTCATCAAGCGATCCATTGTTATATATCGCATTCTGCAATTCGGTGTTGGATGCCTGAAAAGACGGCCTGCGCAGAGGGAATTCCTCCAAATGATCCATGGCATCCTTTATATAGGGCTCTATGATTTCTCTCATCAATGCCCTCGGATTCCTTTTTGTCAAATCCTGCTTGTCGTATAAAAACAGGATTGCACTTTTAGTAAAGGGAAACATATTTATGGTTTTCCCACCATAATTATATTCTCCCCATCCTTTTCCGATCGTATCAGTATGAATCGGATATGCGCTCAAATCAGCCTTGCCGCCTTCAACCCACTTCCATACATCTTCAGCCGTTAAAGAAATCGTATTCAGATACTTAGCAAAAAATTCAATCAATCCGTTTTGATTTCCAGAGAATAAATCATCCGGAACATATACGAAGTTATGGATTCTTCCTTTTGTATTGCTTCTGAATTTCTCTCTATAATAACCATCCGTGGATCCTACCACTGCATTGAGTCTGCACATGTTTTTATCAGGATATTCTATTTTATCCGTCAGCAGAGCATCCAGAAGAGAATCATCCACACCCGACGCTGCGGTAATATCCTCAATCAGTATGGTCAGTGTCTTCTCCTGTTTGAACAGCTCCTGCCTGATCTCTTCGATCACATTCGCCAGATCTCCCGGCTCCAATCCCGCACAGCGCTGTATAACCTTATCCACGAAAAGGTTCATATACTCCTTTACAGAATCCACGAATTCCGGCTTTCCAAGCAGCTTATCAGCAATCTTCCTAGCCTTGTTATCTGCGCCTGAATATAACTGATTGCGAAATTCAGAATCTATTTCAAAGTCTTCCCGAACAAATTCAGGAGCTTTGTCATTTACATCATTCGTTTTATTCTCTGCAAATTTCCCATAGATACGATCAACCGGACCATCATCCTCCATAAGCCTTGTTTTAAACAAGGAGTTTTGAAGAAGTGCAATCAGATGTTTTCTGTCTACGTTACTAAGCTTTCTTTCGCCTTCATCATCTCCGGCTTTTCCGTCATCATTGGTAATCTGAATGATAAACTGATAGTAAATCGTCTCTTTCAGTTCCCTTTCCGGAACCGTTGTCGCCGCTGATGCAAGCTTTTTATATAGTTCTCTATTAGGAAGCTCCTTCACTTCAGGCAGCTCGATCAACTGCCTGATCGTGCCCTTTAGCGTATTGTCCGCCCTTCTGATCGGAAGAACAATTTCATTTTCAGACTTTCTTATTTCAAGCATGGAATTGATCCATCTGATCAGGTGTGACTTTCCTGCGCCGCTATCGCCTATCACCAAAACAAACTGGTCTTCTTCCTTTTTCCCCATGAACTGCTCATATACTTCTTCTTCAGTCTTTGGGTACTTTTTATCCTGTTCCGGTACTTCCGCGTGATCGGTAAGATGCTTGGTCACATAAAGCTTCTTCATCGGAACATGTGTTGCGAGAAAATCCCCCTTGGAGTTATGCATAACATCCGGGCGGATCACATCCATATATCTTTTTCGCGCTATATCTATATTCATGCTTTTACTCCCTTATACACGACCGATGATACCGGCTGATTAAACAACTCTTTCGATGGATATAAAATCCATTTCATTTCCTGATCACTTCCGGACTTTAGCACGATTTCGCCATTGTCATGCAGTTCTCTTAGAGCACTAGACATGGCGATATTCAAATTTTTTTCGGACGTAGAAGCCGGTAGCATGATCCGACCATATTGCATAAACCTTGCCATAAAATCTGACATTGTATATTCCTGCTTTTTCTCCAAATTCATCAGACGGAGTACATCCTTTAGATATACATAGGCGTTTGGCAAAAAAACCATATCATTCATTAAGCCAAATCCCAGAAACTGTGACCAAAATCGCCATCCTCTGATCATAGGTGCATTGACAGTCTGTCCAAGCTTCTCCGATACATATTTCAGCATGTTCGAGTCTGGAATAGCGCTGTACTCATATATTTTTTCATTCATGTTGACAATTATGTTTGTGCATCTCCAAAATTGTCCATCTGACAGATCCGGTAGAATTGAAATGACATATCTCCGAAAGTCCTCGATCGTTTTCAATCTTTCCATATCATCCGACAGGTTAACTACATTGTCTTTATTTTCAATCAGTTTGAGTTCCTCTGCTGCCTTCATGATTGCCGAAAAATATGATGTTCCCTCATATATTTCTTTTGGCTCCATCAGTCCCCTCAACTCGCTCCGGGAAATACCTTTTTTGGATTCCACAATCTTGTATAAAGCAAACACTCTCGCAGGTATTGCTTCTGTTACCATATTCCCAATGAACATTTGTTAATTCCTTCCTCTGATCACTTTTCCATCTATATCCAGTGAAATAGTTTTTTTAGATGATTTTGATATAGCAAAATCGCTGTTTACAACATGGATCACATGTTTTCCTTTTTTTACACATCTTCGGATCACATTATATTCCTCTATTGCTCTATTAGAATCATCGCTATAAACAGCCATGATCAACCCCGTAATGAAAAAACTGTTATCATATTTCAATAAGGTGCGTAATTCCCTGTAATTGACATAGATCAGATCTGGATTCAAATTTTCGTAATATCCGATATCCGTATCACTGACAACCACATCCGGTTTATACCGGTCTATCAGGCTTTTTCTTTCATCCTGCGTGATCAGAAGCGCCTCTTTTGTATCTGAAAAGAACACCTCCATATCAGATGATAGAGCTTTCCCTGGTCCTCTCACCTCAACAAGAAGCGGGAACCTGTCAATCTCATCACAGATCACTTCCTCATGCTGTCCGCAGCCCGGACAGTATTCAGAGACAAGCGGATAGGTGTCATAAAACATGGAAGACCAGCATAGTATAGATTCTTTTTCTATTGAGCTTCTCATCAAGGCAAAGGCTGACAAGGATTTTGCCGCTTCCTTTTCTCTAATCAAATCAAATAAAGCGTATGTAGTTTCTGAATCTACAGTGATTGCCTCATTTAAGATCTTTATAGTAAAAATGTACTTATTGTTGCTGTCCAGCTCAATGGATGTAATACTGATCATGTCATATCTGCTTAACAGCAACAGGACATTGATATTCCATTTTTCATCACTGTCATTTCCTTCTTCAAAAAAGTTGATCCGGCTATAATTAGGTTTTGTTGAAGCAAAAACTGCAATTTCTCCTCCTCTCCACATATTTTCGGGGTTTTTGTACATACTCCACCAGCGTCCCCAAAGCTTTTTCGTTGTCAAAACTTTGCTTACATGATGAAACGCTTTGGAAATGTCCTCATTCTCGATGCACATAACACTCAAAGAAGGCAGACCGTCCCTGCCTCCTCTGCCTAATTCCTGATAATAGGAATCGGGACCCTCCGGAACATACAGATGAACAACGCTTCTCACATCCGGCTTATCGACACCCACGCCAAATGCCGAAGTGGCTATCATGATTTCATATTGATTATCTGACCACTGATTGATCAATTCCAATCGCTCATCCGATTTGGTATCACCTGTAAATGTTTTTATGTTTGAATAGCCAAAGCGCTGAAGGTATTCCTTCCATTTCTCAGCTTCATAAGGAGCGTTTACATATAGGATCATCGGTTTTGGCATCACATTAACGATATTTAGGGCTTTCCTTCTCTTATCCTTATATCCGTCAGCCATAGCCATAACAAAATGCGGTTCTTTTCTTAAAGCATCACATCTGAGTTCAATCCATTTTCCATTTACAGAAAACATCCTTTTCAAAGTGGTTACCGTATCATCCTTAAACGTAGCCGAAAGCAGGAATGTTCGGATATCCGGATTCACCCGCAGCAATTCCTTTCTCCAGGGGCCAAGGCATTGATAGTCCACCCTGAAAAAATCTCCCCATGCAACCACGATATGTGCCTCATCAATGATGATATTCTTTAAATACCGACTTGTATTTGCTTCATTGACCAATTCCTGGAATTTTTCATTTTTGATCAATGCTTCCGGTGAAATAAAAAGCAACCTGGCAGTTTGATTTTTAATAGCTCCCGATATTTCTTTAAACTTCTTGCATCCACTGTAATAATAAAAAATCTCATAATCAGCTGATAACTTTATATTTTTCCTGGCCACTCTTTCCTGATCTATAGCAAGAGATACCGTGGGTACGATCACGATAGACAACCCTTTTTCCTTATAGCTGACCGCCTGCGTCACCAGACTCTTTCCACCCCCTGTCGGCATGGAGATCAAAGTCGTATAACCCAACGGAGTATTCAGCGCGCCGTACACACACAATTTTTGTTCAATGGATTTGAAATGCTGAAAACCTGTCAGTTCATCTACATA
The DNA here is from genome assembly GCF_003885045.1 of Schaedlerella arabinosiphila. GTDB lineage: Bacteria > Bacillota > Clostridia > Lachnospirales > Lachnospiraceae > Schaedlerella > Schaedlerella arabinosiphila. Next base: position 4,223,086 of record NZ_RHJS01000002.1, read on the forward strand.
CCTATTGGTAAACAGGCTGTACGGAGAATGCGTCTCCGGCACTGTCGATCCGGGGTTTACAAAAGCATTCTCCACGAAGCTCTTATGTCTGACATAATCAGGAATCTCATAAGTTGCGTAGTACTTCTGTATTGATGGATTAAAATGAATTCCCAAATGGTTATTCTCCAGAATTCCATGATCATCCACGCGTAACTCAGTTTGAAACGAAAGCATAAAGCTTCTTAGCGCGCTCACATAATCCGAGAGTCCCGCATCACCTGCCCGGTATTTTTTAAGGGTATTAACAAGCCTGGCAACCACATTTTCAAGTGCGCTATCAACTGCATTCGCATCGCTGTCATATTCAGGAATGTAATCATCAACCTCACCGTTAATAAGCCTTTCTATATAATCTATGATCCATGCTCTTTCCATCATTTTTTCACCAGCCACATATAGCATGCGGATTCCATTCTTATAATGGGTTTACACAAGCTATTATATATTATCTCGTATTGCTTCTTCATAAGTTCCATAGACTCATCGGATTGTATTCCGTAATAATCTGCTTTTGCTTCGTGCGTTGAAAGAATCTGGTTTATCATTTCCTTTGCCCCTGATATATTTGATTCTCCTTTAAATTTCTCGATTGCCTTCTTCCTGGCGATTTTACTTCCCTGCATTACAAGCTTTTCCCAGCGTTCTTCAGGAAAATACGATCGGAACCAGTCAATATTGGAACATTTGAACTTTTTAGGAATGTTCAAAAAAACATTGCCGAATCCACGTCTTCCTAAATGCTCAATCGTATCATTCTGATCAAAATACCCGGTCTGTGCTATTCTTCTATGTTCACTTAGAACCATCTTTACTGGAACATCTGCATATGCCGTAAACGCAACAGGTATCACCTGAATTGAAGTTGCAAGATACTGCCTGAACAGCCCCAATGCATATAAAGATATTCCCTCATCCAAAAGCAATCTTTCATTCGGCTCCACAGAAAATGTATAAATAAATCCTCTCCACTCAACAGAAGATAATGCCGCAATCGCTGTTGCCATCCCCTTATAGGAGTGCATTGCATTGTCCGTGATACAGTCAAATATCTCGTCTCCGGGTGCATAAAAATGGATATAATCATTTTTAATCGCAATATCCCGGTCGAAAGATCCTTTGATGATCCTGTTATTCCTGAGGATATTTTTTTGCTTATCTTCTTCCAAGCCGCGCTGCACCCTGATTGCAATTTCATTTTGCTTTTTATTTAGATAGTTATCCCAGCTTGGCGGTATCAGAAAAGAGTTTTGCGCGGATCTGATAGAGAAATTGTTTTCATCAAACGCAACCAGTCCGCTATCCTTGTTCTGATGTACTGTTCCAAAACCCGCCAAAGACGCCCAACTCATCATAGTTTGCGCAAACAAGGCATTCTCATTGAATTGGTAATCCGATAGCAGCTGTTCAAGCTGATTATATAACGGTCTGTATCTTAACGCCGCCGTATCAAAGATCTGTTCTCTCTGAACAGTCTCTCTCATCTGGCCGGCTTCCTTGATCAATTCCGGAACAAGTCTGTATAATCCAAACTCAAAATCTGTGCGGATTGAGTCGATAATCTTATGATTGATGTCATTCATTATGATTTCAAGTCCGCTCAAAGACTGACCAAATACATTCAGGCCCTCATTCCAGAAATTAAACAGCTGATCCTCATAGCTTTCGATCGTATGGATAACCACAGATGTTACAGGAATCTGAACATCCCTTCCCATGCGGTCAAGTCTTCCTATGCGTTGCTCAATTGTATTGATATTCCATGGTAAATCTACATGGATCACATAGTCTGCGATCTGAAGATTCCTTCCTTCACCGCCGGATTTATCACAAAGTAATATTTTGCATGTCGAATCTGATTGAAAGCGGTATATATTGATCTCAGCTTCATCTCTGTCCATATTTGTAAAAAAGGAAGCCACTTCATCTCCAAATGTGTCATAAAGCACTTTGCCGTAAACATCAAATGTCTCGGCATGATCAGTAAATACAACGACTTTCTTATCAAGAAGTTCTGTCTCAATATAGCTCACAATCTTTATAAGACGTGAAGGGTGCGATTCCACATCATCCAATGCCTCTGTCATGCTTTGCAGTATTTCATCCTCATCCTCCACCCAGCGGTCAGCACTTTTCCACACATTTTCCGGAATGGAAGTGTTATTCCCGTATATTTCCTCTAATCTTGCCCTATACGCCCATGGCGAACTGAAAAACGCTTCCAGAATCGGTTGAATCTCCCGTTCAATTTCAGCCGATGTGACCTCACCCTGATTTTGAACAATCCATTCCTTTAAGGTTCTGTATGCCTCATACTCATAATAATTGACGCTGTCACCAAGGGAATATGTAATCTCCACTAACCGCCTTTCAGCAAATTCTCCGTCTTCTTCCTTTGGATAAATCCCGAGAATCGCTCTTCTTCCTCTGATAATGCTTCTTTCAATCTGGTAATTATCGCATACATAAGAAATGACCACTTGCATATCATACAGACCAAAATCTTCCTTGTCCGTATCAATGGCAGCTATCATCTTATTCAGCGTAGCATCTCCGATCAAATCAGAAAGATCATTCAGAGTTTCCTCCAATTCCTCAAGCTGATCCTGTACGTCTTCATTCTCATGCGGGTCTTCTTCCTCTACTTCCGGGAGCAATTCATTTCTTAAACTGTCAATATCATCAAGCAAAGAATGTGTAAGTTGCGCAATATGGTTCTGCTTATTTACAAGTTCCGTAAACTCCTCTATATCGATATCATCATAGATGGAAGGCTGAATCAGTCTCAGGAGTTTGAGATATTCCTCCTTACGCTGCTGTATAGGAGTTGCACTCAATAATATGGTGTTCTCGGCATTTCTGCTTAGGATGTGGACTTTCTCATAATCTTCCGATTCTCTTATGCAATTGTGCACCTCGTCTACGATTACGAAATCCCATTTGAAATTGCAGTCGGCCGTCTCTAATTCTTCGATTGTCTCAATCGAAAGAAAATGGTCGTTCTCATTCACACCTTCCAGAATACCGAATTTGAATAAGAGCTCCGTCTTCCACTGAGCAGCCAGAGCACTTGGAACAACAATCAATATATTCTTTCCTGCTTTGTTACTCAGGAAAATCTTTAATATGGAGCATGCCTCAATCGTCTTGCCCAAACCAACTTCGTCTGCCAGCATATATCTGCATTTTTCAGTCTGTAGGCATCTCATAATCGTATTTACCTGAAATGCTTTCAGGTAAATTTTGCAGCCAGCCAGCTCTTTAAAACCAAAAATAGAGTTATCAAGAATATTCATTGTATCCTTAACGATCTGCCTTCCAAGATACCAGCATGGATTTTGGAATTCGTATTTGACAAGCTGACGAACCGGATCAGCGGCTCCCGAAAAAAAGGATGCTGTAAGTTTTTCCTCATTCACGCACAGATATTCCTTGCTGTCGCTGTCCTGAATATAATAATCAAAGCCCTCGTCTTCCCTGGTCTTATACTCTACCACAACAGCAGGCTTTTGCTCGTACATGACCTGCGCCCCCTTGAAAAGGTGACAGTGATCCAGTGCAAAAATCGGAGCCTCCTTTACTTCATCGGGGATATATTCAAAAAACTTTCTATATCCAAACGGATCCGAAAACGAAATATGAGCCGTCTCGTTGAACTCATTTACGCTGACGACTTTACCTGTCGCAAAAATCCTGGGATCCTGTGGGTATTCATGGTCAATCGGACACCTTACAAAGACTCCTTTTTTTATCATCATGATACCTCATTACTTACTTCCTGCTCGTTCTGAATATCTCCAAGCATATATCTTTGTCTGCACATTTATCGCATAAGCTATTATACGATCTCCGGTATTTATCCTGATTGAGATTCTCGTCACTCAACGTATGTTCCACCTCAGCCTGCGTTGAATTCTTAAACACTTCGCTAAATGCTTCATTTGCGGCCTTACTGCTGGGCACAGAAAGGAAGTTCTCGCGCTTTAGCATATAATCAATGTCTTTGTTCTTAATGCTCGTAAACTTCCCGTGCAATACTGCTTTTTTCTCTAAGTAATCTTCTGCCATATTGATGGCGTCTATTTTTTCTGAACGATTCATAAAAGGAAAATCAAAAGTCAATTCGTCCATCTGTTCAGCCAAGTAATTCCTCACCATGTTTTTCACATAAGTCTTTCCTGAAAATTCCTTTCTTGCCCGGTGCTCCAGCAATATGGTCAAATACAACTTTAAAAGGAAATCATCTTTGTAGACGGATTTTCCTTCAATAACTGTTTCCAGCAGGAACCGATAGCCGCATAATCTGTATTTCATCAGGTCATATTGCGAAAACTCTCTGTACAGCGCTTCTTCCACCGTGATATAACTATCATTTTTCTTTGCGGCATTTGGAGTATCCAAAATATACGGCTTAGGGGTTGCATTAAGAACTTTTAGCAGATAATACAGTTCATTTTCCTGATCCGGCGCATTCTTAATATAACTCAGCTTTATCTTACATTTACTAAACGCAAGCCCATACACTAACGCATAGCGTCTGAAATTCTTATACTCCAAACGTGAAGTAACATATACCTGGTATTTCCAATCTACTGGTGCCTGCGCAACTTCAAAAAAATCTATATCAAGCGGCCATGGGAATTCATCCCTATGTGTGATGCTCATATGTTGATCAGACAAACAGGCAAAGTGATAGATCTTGTCCTGATTCTTGGAATACTTTCTTAAAACATCTCCGTCAATCTGTTCAAAATTTCTGGCAATCCACCGCGCTCCCTTTCCTTCTTTCGGAACCTGCTGAAGATAAAGCTGCATCGTTTCTCTCAGACAATCAAAGGACGCCTTCGCTTCCACACCTTGAACCTCATTCAGATGTTCCAAAACTCTTTGTACGATTTCCCTGAATTCAGAGTCGATATCTTCTTTAGTCAGCACCTGTTTTACCAGCACGTCCGTCACTTTATCATAAAATGCCTTGAAATCATTTTCCTGATCACTGAAATCCTTAAAAAAAGTATCTGCCACTTCATTCAATGCCTTTAGAGCCGTGATCAGATTATCAATTTCATCAGGACTTACATCATAATACTCGATTCGAGATAGCTCCTTTGATTCAGAAGAATCTGAATCCATATCTTCTATTCTCTCTTTTAATTTCTTTAACTTTTTGATGATTCTCCTTATGGTCTTTTCATCTTGAAAATACAGTTTGCACTTATCGAAAGTGGTAACAACTTGCCCTTTCCTTCCTTCAGCAATGATTCCGCAGGAAAGGCATTCATAAATATCATTGATATCCTGAATCAGCATTCCTTTAGACTCTGCATCCCATAAATTTGTTATTGCAATAAAGAAATGTCCAATCGGATAATCCAGAAAATTGCGTTCCCCAAACTGTTCTGGAAAGTATATCTTCAGAATATCATTTACATTGCTGTTGGCTGCATAAATTTGCTCATTCATATAATACAATGCGGAATGCGCATAATTGTCCTTCGACCTCTCTACTTCAGCTTCTTCAAATTTTTTGGCAATATATCCCGCAAATTCCGTCTGATTATCAAACTGGGTTACTTCAATCCGATCAGAATAATCAATCGTTGCCGTACTTCCGGCAATCATAGCCGCAATATTATCCGCAATGCGTCCTCCCTCAAACGCCTTACTGTGATCGTAAAAATTTTGAGTTGAAAAGGTAATCTTACTCTCAAACCAGGAGTATATATTCAACCATGTCTGGTATACGTTTTTATAATCCGGAACATAATTGAACAGAATGAATACATTTTTGTATACACCCAGCATCTCAATAGTCCTCAGCATAATCGGAGAGAACTGATGGATTCCATGTACAATGACCGTGTCTTTTTTAACCTCCGCAAGTCGATCCGGATTACTTTCTTTGTAGGATGCGTCACGCAATGCATCTTCCATTGTTTTTGTAATTGATGCATCAATTTCCTCCACACTAAATCCGTCTTTCAACGAAAAGAACTTATTACGCGTTCTGCGCAGTTCTCTGTATATTTCAACCACACATTTCTGCTCATAAGTTAACGCCGCATCCTGTATGTGATCCGGATTCATACATAACTCAAACATGATCCTGATGCTCTTAACTACATACGCCCGATTTCTTTTAAGAGACAGCCGGATATCATCTATACTTATATCTTCGGCAATCAATTCATCAAAAGCCATATACCCTATAAGATTATCTACCACTGCCCTCTGATTGATTTCAGTCGCGGGACTCTCCCACTCATCATACAAGGTATTTATAAATCTCGTTATGGTTGTAAGCTTACCTTTAAAAAAGTCATTCTTATACTGATCACACAAACCATTGGCCAGAGTTTGCGAAGCGCACAAATGAAATCCGTTTTTTATAAGTTCCCAATAGAGTTCTCTATGTAATCTATAAGGATTGCTATATGTATAAATGACTATTGCCATGAATCGCTCACCTCCAGATACCGTCCCCAGCTGTTCTCTATATCAGTATCTACATCCCTTAACCACACAACATTTCTGATCGCTCTTGTCAAAGCAACATAAAGGATCCGTGATTCTTCGCTTATCTTCTCGCGAATTTCTGTCTTTTGATCAAATCCACTGCTGAAATCGGAACCCTTCTTATCATAAGAAAACCCGTATGATACTTTGCCATCCACGATATTCACGTTCAAGCTTCCAACATTAATGTTGGAGATATCTTCATTGGTAAACGGCAGAATAACTGTGCCATATTCCAATCCCTTTGACTTATGGATTGTTGTACATACCACCTGAATCTCATCAGACACCACTGCTTTATTACGCGATGCTTCCTCCTGGTGGGTGGTGATATTGATCTTAAGGAATTCACAGATCAGATTGATCGTAAGATATTCTCTGGAATATTTTCTTGTGATCTTTTCGACAAGGCATTCATAGTTTTCCCTGTATGCCTTTCTTTCATCATCCCCATGACATCTTACCCAAGGCTTTGAGGCTTCATAAATATCACGAAGCGCAACCAGTACAGGCCTTGATTCAAAATCAGTCACGATCTGCTGCCAAGTCTTACCCATATGCAGCATAAAGTATTCATTCAAAATTCTGATCAGTTCATCTGTTTTATCTGCTTCTTCATAACCCGATATCTTAGCCAGGTTAATGTCCAGATACACATAGTTCGACCGTATCAGATTTGCCAGGTAAACCTTATTGCGTGGATGCGTGATCGCCATAACAAGCTTATACAGATCCATTGTTGACGGCAGCCTGTATAAATCCCCGCCCTCCGTTACTTTAATCGTTACTCCGGCTTTTTCAGCTTCCCTAAGGATATTATTGATCTGCCAATTATAACGTACAAGAATCGCAATCTTCATTTCCTCGGGTGAAAGCTTGTGAGCTTTACTGATTATATCAAGCTTTCTGATCTGATTGCCTATCTCCTTAAACAAATCATCATACATGCTTTCTTTGTTTTTACTATGTACATCCAGCTTACAGATAAGCTTCGCCTCATCATATTCTTTTCTTTCTCTGCTTTTCAGCCTGTCCCGTAGTTCCTCATATGGAAGGATTTGTTCATTTCCCATCTCAGAAAACACAAAATGGAATCTGTCAAGCAGTCTGCTGTCAGTCCTGTAATTTCGGTTTAATGTATATTCTTTCCATTTGCCAACGCCGTTTGTTCCGGTAACCTTTTCAAAAGCACTCAGGGAAGCTCCCCTAAACCTGTAAATGCTCTGCTTAAGATCACCAACGACAAACAACCGGCACTCCGAGCCAAATATCTTCTGCAAGCCGGTTATAGTTTCAATCTGGGCATCATCTGTGTCCTGAAATTCATCCGCAAAAACATATTTGAATTTATGGCCTTGTGCCATCAATTTTCCGGAATCCACAAGATTATGAATCTGAATCATGCATTCTTTAAGGCCGATCAGGTTCTTTTCTTTAAGCTGAAGGGCATACTGCGTTTCAGCCCTCATGATCACTCGTTCAATCAGTTCGTTGAAATATGGCATACTCGCTGGTGGATTTCCGAAATCGTTTATATCCAGATCCTTTATGTCAATACTGCGGTCATATAATTTCCCGCTAAATGAAATCAGCAGTTCTTCGAGTTTATAGATCGGCATCACCAGCTGGTGTACAAAATCTGGATTTTCGTCATCCTTCTCCAGAAGATATTCGTTCAGATATTGGTGATACAATTGCTGCCTGTTGTATGTTTCACTTGTAATCTGGCTGTCATATCCCAGCCCCATTCTCATACAATCCTTCTGAAGCAAAGAAATCGCAAATTTGTGGATTGTCGAAATCTGGATTTGACTCATCTCTTCAATCAGACGCATATATTTCTCGTTTGAGGTGAGAATAAAGTAATTCATGAACATCTTTTTCAGTCTGATCTTCATGTTATCTGCTGCATCTTTTGTAAATGTGATCATAACGATCTCGCCGATAATATCGACCACCGCATCCGCTGTCTTATTACAGAGATATGCCACACGTGACACCATCGAATATGTCTTACCGGTGCCGGCGCCTGCTGTAATCAGTATGTTCCTGTCAGTTGGTGCATGCTCTATTTCATACTGCTGAAAGTTAAAGTCTGTCTTGTCCGACAGTTTTCTTAATACCCCTTCTTCCTCATCGGTCAACACCCCCTCTTCAATCAGGAGATCCTTTTCCACATAGGTATTCAGATCAGGAACAACTTCAACCTCGCAGTTAAATATACTATAGCTTTTCTTAACTGTAACGTCTTCCGATTTCCAAGTATCTATAACAATATCTTTCTTATTCGGTCGGATTTTTCTTTCGATGAACCTCACTTCAAGTTCTTTAACGATTTTCAGCATCGCATCATTGGATGAAACAAAAACGATTTCCTTGATGCCTCTAAAGTATTCCTCTGCAATCTCCACTGCATCTTCGTCACGAAAACCATCTTTGAAGATTCTCAACCGGGAATATCCGGGATTCAGCGACTGTTGTTCTGCTTTCAAGTCAAAATTAGGCTCAAAGTGATGACGTATTAAAGCCAGCATCTTAGAGTTAAGATCATCATGCTTTGTGCCTTTATCGATGGTGTATCTCTCATTAAATTTCTGGTATAATTTCAAAGCTTCTGACAGATCTTCGCTGAAAATTGTTTCATTTGACTCAGATACAATATTGAGTCCTTTTGCAAAATATTCACTTTCGGATATAAACGGATAGCATACCAAACTCATCACCAAAGGATTCATTCCCAGTTCTCGCCGAATTTTGTTCAGCAAATTAAACCGATAACCCATGGCTTGTCCACGAGGACTATCTTCCGGATTCTCCGCTCCAGCCAAAAAAATCGTATTTGCATTTATAACATTCAATATCCCATCCGAATTCCATCCTTTGACTTCAACGATAAAAAGTCCCATATTGGGAGAAATCACGCAAAAATCATACTCGCGCCCATTGATACTTCTTGTGTTATAAACAACCCAGTCTGACGGAAGATTCTTGTAAAAGTCGTGCCAAACCTTCTTCTCGCCCTCATACTTGGGTTCTTTGTCAATCATCTTTGCCATTAAGCCCACCCCACCTCAGTCATTCCGCAATTTACTCATTCATCAATCTCAGAAAACTTAAATTTCAAAAAACTTCCAATCTTATACGCGGGAACTTCATTTTTTGGGTCTCTTTGCCAGCTTCTCAACGTAGCATGTTTGATTCCCAGATACTCTGCCGCTTCATCCAAGCTGATATATTTTTCGCTTTTCAGTGTATCCATATGCTCCTTGAAATTTCAACTCCATCCATAAACTAACAGTATCTATAATAGCAGATATACATAGTTATTACAACATTGTTGACCGCTATTTGTTTAGATTTCATCTGCGGTTCCAGGTACTTTTCATAGGTCAGACGGATGACCTATGCTTCTGATGGTTCTATCACCAGTTCCCCATCCCTGCTCCGGTATCTGTACGGGATCAGTCCGCCTGCCCATCCGCCCTGCAGCACCTCCTGCATCTTCCCTGACATGAACTGGATCTGGATATTCTCCCGCTCGATCTCCGCCACAGCCTACAGGATCGCCAAGGTCAACCTTCCACCCATGGATATCCAATGGAGATGGCCATACTCTCCGTCAGGTTCAGGCTCCCCCTGGCCAGGTTAGCCGCGAAATTCAAGTCATTAGAAGCGTAGGCAGCCGGCAGGTTGTCCGTGCTCTCATACAGCAGTTCCTTATCCTCCGCCAACGCTTCAGAAAAGAGCAGGATCATGTTGGGGCAGATGGGGAGCAGGTTCCCGTTCCAGAGCAGGGCCTCGTCATACTCCCCTGTGGCGGCGTAAAAGATCCCCATGGAATTTAAGCCCAGGATGTTGTTCACCGTCTCGGTGATCATGTTCTCCTCCGTGACGGTCTCCACCGCCCTGGTATTCTTATCCGTCAGTTCCAGCGTCATCACGCCTTTTAAAACCAAATCACAGGTCAGCCAGGATATTCTCGCAAAGCTGCCGCCTTGTCTCTTCCAGACCGAACTGCAGCAGCAGATTCACGCCCAGATTCATCGTCAGACCATCATCTGTCTCCAGTGCATAATACTCTGCTTCCTGTATTTTCAGATTTGTGGAACTGACCGCTGTATATCTGGTGATGAAATCTGAAAAACCACTTGAAAATCTCTGCTTGTTACTGATATTCATAACCGGTTCATTGCCATATTTACGAAGTTCCAGTTTTCCCTCACGGTTAATACAAAAGAAACCTCCAAGCACCTGACCGGTATAAAACAGCACGTCCCTATAGGTTTCAATATCATTTTCCGAATAAATGGAAAGCACTTCCGATCCATTCGGCATGGTCTCAATCTCTGTCTGGCTATGTGCAAACTCCACACTGCAAGCCTTACAACAGAGCATGATAATCTCATAAGCATTTCCTATCGTATCGGTTGTATTAAAGTCCTTTTCAAAGCGGAGCATATAGTCATATGCCTTAATCTCCAGACAACGGATGGTGCGATTAGCTTCACTGATTTCATAAATTCCCATTTCTGTCGTAAGCAAGAAATAATCCGTACCTATTCAAAATCACCAATATTTGCTAAACTGTGCCTTAATGAGAGTTGATCTTTTATATCATCACCAAGTTATCTGCACTTTGACAAAAAAATCCACCCAGCAGTTTCTGCTAAGTGGACGCACCTGGACGATTTGTACGACAGGACTCCGGTATGGATTCTGACCATGGTAATAGTTGCTGGAGATCTTCTTTTGACGGGAATGGCCCCAGATCTTTCATACGTTCCAGTATGTAAGCCACATAGTCATATGGCTTAAGCCCATTCAGTAACGCCGTCTCCGTGATGCTGTATACGGTCGCGCTGGCCTCCGCGCCTTTGATGCTTTTGGAGAACAGCCAGTTGCGGCGGCCAATGGCAAAGTTCTTGATCGCCCTCTCCGCGGCCGAGTTATCGATACTCAGATGTCCGTCTTCCAGATAGGCTTTGAGGTATTTTTCCTGATTTAAAGCGTATAAAACGGCCTCTCCTATTTTAGAAGACCGGTTTACAGAGCCTTCCAAAGTATGCAGCCATCCGAAGAAAGCCTCTAAAAGCGGTTTTGACTGCTTCTGACGCTCAGCATATCTTTCCTCTGGAGATTGGTTACGGATCAGTTCCTCTATCTTATAAAGCATGCCGATCCGTGCCATTGCCTGGTATGCAGTTGTTTCTTTCAGCTGTTCTTTGGTAAAGCCCTTTTTTAAAGGGGTCAGGGCTTCATCAAAACGCCGCCTTGCGTGTGCCATGCACCCTGTCACGGTGATCTGCTCCGGGAGGCCGCGGTAAGCCTGGTATCCATCACAGGTCAGATAGCCACGGAACTCATCCCCCAGGAATTCCACCGGATGGTATCCACCCCTGGTTCTTTCATATTGGAAGAGAACCATCCGTGGGGATCCGCTGTATTCATCCGTAAGATACACCCACATCCAGTTCTGGGTTGTCCCTTTTTGCTCGGGCTCATCGATCACCTGGAGTCGGGTTTCATCACAGTGGATATATCTGCTGCGCAGGAATTCTTCCCTCATCAGGTCATAGATCGGCTGCAGGTACCGTTTTGCGCACAGGATGATCCAGTTGGCCATGGTCTTTGTTGACAGGTTCAGGTTATATCTTGCGAACTCCCTCTCCTGTCGCGCAAGCGGCATCCCGTTCACATATTTCGCATTCATAATGCCGGCAACGAGGGATGGTGTCGCAACACTGCCTTTGAGAAGTGACGGATCTTTCTGCGGGCGCTTCATCATCCCGCATTTGGGACAGGCATAAACATAGGTGGTCTCCTCCACCACTTCAAATCGGGCAGGGATGAATTTCAAATATTTTACGGTCTCCGTAGTCACCACTTTATATTTTGTCCCACATTCAGGGCAGAATCTGTCGTTTCCTTCTAATTTATGTTTGATCACCTCTGTGGTTTCAAAAGCGGAAAGGTCCTCTTCCTTTTTTCCGGTTGGTTTTTTACGTTTATAAGATTTTGGATGGATCTCCTCCATCTCTGGCTCGGCTGCATTGGGATCGGCCTCCTGCTCCGCCTCATTGAACAGGTCCATCTGCTCATAGCCTTCCGCGTATTTTTCGCTGGAAGAGCCAAACTGCTTCCTCTGCGCAAGTGCCAGCCGATCCGAAAGCAGTGCATTCATAAACTCCAGTTCCTTCGTTTTTTCTTTCAGGAGCTGGATCTCTGTTTCCTGTTTTTTCTGATGCACCTGCATGGCCTGTATCAATGTGATGATATTCTCTTTGCTCATATCCTGCAATTGTTTTTCAGAAAAAAGCGGTTCCATGATCCAGCCCTCCTATCTCTTGTGGTCTGAGAAAAGTATATCATGAAACCGCTCTGTTTTCGAGAGGAAACCGGATGGAAAAACAGAGGAAAATTCATTGAAAACTGCCACTTTTTCAGCTTTTTGCGAATTGACAGGAAAATCGGTGTAGATTAGATTGTGATCTTCGGATGATGTTCCTCAAAAGCGCCTTTTGGGTCGAGGGACAGTCCATCACATAACCAATGAATTTCCTTTAAGGTCACTTTTTTCAACTCATCCGGCGTATCCGGCCAGCGGAAGTAATTGCGGTCGAGCCGCTTCATCAGGATCCAGAAACCGGATCCGTCCCATTGAAGGATTTTGATGGATGTCCGTCTGCGGTTACAGAAGGCGAACATGCAGCGGGAATACGGATCCAGATGGAATTTTAGCTTTATGATCTCGGCCAGGCTGTTATAGCTCTTGCGCAGGTCTGTACTGCCGCAGGCCAGGTATACGGTGGTCCCGCCTGCCAGGTCAAGCATAATTTTTTAGTGTGTGGATCAAAGAGGCCATCAGTTCACACGGGCAACCGGTGCTGACCTCTATCCGGATACTTTCTGGAAGATGGATCGTTATGGGAGGATACTCCGACAACGGTTGGGAGGAAACCTCTAACTCAGAAGGGAGTCTGGCAAAGACTGGTTCCATCCCTTGATCCAATTCGGAAGGCTTCTGCATTTGTTTTCTGATCCAATAACTGAAAGTCGACAGGGGGACTTGATTTTCCTGACACCATTCTTTTCTTGACAATCCGCTTTTTTGGAAATCCTGAATTCGCTTCATCCAGAAATCTTCTTTTGTAAGGTTCGTTTCATTCATAGGCAATACCTCCTTGATTTGGAGCTATTGTATCAAAAATGATGGAAGATTCATAGATACGGATTATTTCGTGCTTACGGATGACCACTGTACAGTTGAATTAAAATCTGGTCTCAAGATTGATGTTGAAAGATAACCCTAGACGCACGAAACCCTCCCAGCCATGATGGTTGAGAGGGTTATTTTTATTAGTCGTCTTTTCTTTCAGGAAGATAATAAATCTTTCCATCTTTTGAAATTAGTTGAACATCTTCTGCATATAGCTCTGATGTATCCACAACATGTAATGATTCATGGCCAGATGCCTGCGCAGTAATCATTTTTGCTGTTTTCTTTTCTATTGAACGGAAATTAAAATCATCGTTAAACAGTCCGGGTATGAAATGAATCACGCTATCAAATCCAGCTCTTTTTCTGCGAATTTCGTCAGTTTCGATGCCTAGGCGCTGAGTCGTTCCATCATGCCATGCTGTAAGTCTTTCTTGCGTATCGCTTACTTGCTTTGTGTAGGTTGGCAATAACGCCACGCACTGTTCTCTTGATACAGCACCCAAGTGCAATGTATATCTCAAATCTGATATCTTGTAAAGTACATCTAATAATGACCTCTGATACATAAACCAGTTCTGTGCATTACCTAATGCCTTCTCGTAGGCTTCATAATCCAGACCAGTCTTCTTTGCGAAACCTGCAAGTGTAAGATTGGCTTGTCCAAGAAGCTGTGTACATTCTTTTTCTAAACTATCAAGCTGTGCAATCTTCGAAAGACGCAATTCATCATTTTCTAATATTTCAGTTTGGAAATCAGCAATCTTCTTTACATGAGCCACGAGTGAAAACACCCTACTGCGATACTCATTATCCTGAAAATCCTGTATCTGAGAAATGCCATCACTGATTTCACCCAGCTCAGCATTTATCTGAGTCATGTAATACTGGCCAACAACCATTGACGCAACACTCATTGCCGCTGCTGCAGTATTTGCAACAACCGCAGTTCCTTTTTGTGCTTCTACAGCCACAAGATTGGCATGACCTTTAATTCCATCAGCACCATGATAGATACCGCGAACAGCACCTTCCATTGCTTTAGAATTTGTCAGTTTGGCGCCAGCAGGAATAACCGCACGATATAACACTTCGCCATTCGCTGCTTGAACAGCCTGCGCAGCATTATTGACTGCATTCCCGGCCTGAGCTAATCCCGGAACTAGATTATTAACATGAGCCAGAACTTTGCTATCTGTAATTTCTACCAGCTTAGTTTCATCATCTATAGCTTCGGCTGGAAGCATCTCCATCTGAATAATGAGTTCATTTCCCTGATGAATCTCAGCAAGCTCATCTTTTCCGCTTATAGCTTTTGACGCCCCCGGTACTAAATCGTTTGATGAAGTAGCGTCACACTTCTTAAATTTTGTATAGATGATAATGCCTGCTGCTATTGCTACAGCTATGACAATACCTATTCCTATGTATTCCATATGTTTCGAACCTCCTATTGTTTCTATAATAGGCTTTGTAATTTTCGCGAATTAAAGCATTCAATTTTCTTACTTATCACCACATAAAATCATAAAAATGCCATAGGTGAAGGGTCAACTGCGACTTTTAATTGACTAAGCAGCTTCTCAACATAAGGAAACAACAAATTATTGTCGAAGTCTATTAATTCTTTTAATCCTTCCTCCACGCTTATCATTTTTTGGACATCTCTAATATCAGAAGGATATTCCTCATTTCCAATAAGAATTGACATAACTTTTCCACCGCGTGGTTTTTCAACCTCCTCATACAATGGTTTTCCTTTATGCTTCACAAAATTATAGAGATTTCTAATTGGGCTATTTGAGAACACTTTCCAAAATTCAACTATAGTATCTACAGCATCAGAAAATTCCGGTCTCATTACCTTTAAATAATGGAATGGATTCCCTTCAGCATGTGGAGTAGATACACCGTTTTCAGTTTTTCTAAGTAATTCATATGCTTCTTCAATTGGATGCATTCCGCATACATCTTTTGCATTTGTAACATTTCCTTCTTCGTCAAATGTGTATAAAAGATATTCTGCAGAAACATAAGTCCATGCCCATGTAAGGTCAACCAAAATGTTATAGCTTAATAATGCTGTTTCATATAATTCTGCCTTGAATTTATTTTCAATTGCATGCTGAACCTTCTCGTCATCAACCCTATTAAACCAATACTCCCAGTTATCCTCTAAAGCTTTTCTTACAAAAAGTCTAGCTGTAGTGTAGCGTTCAAAAATCTCATGCCACTTAGCCACAAAATAAATATCTTGATTTGTAGGTAATGCAGTTCCTACAATCTTGAAAGAAACACCATGCGGTGGCTCAATTTTTTCAAAAATATCACCTGTAAAAATATCTTCCATGAAAACTCCTCCTTCCATAACATCTAATCCACTGCCTGCTATATAGCCAACAGTCGAGTTTCCGGATTAGACAACATCTAAATCACTCACTCAAATTGAGTTTGCACCCTAGATAACATCTATCCTAGTGCCACAACCCACGACATCTAATCCACAGCCTAAACCCTCTGACCGTTTTTACAGTAGATATGTTTCAATATAAGAAATACGGACTTTCATGAGCTATTGCCTAATCTCAAAAAAACCGTAAATACGCTACTTTTCGCTATTTATTTCTCTTTCCTAGACATCAAACAGACAGTCTCAACGGTATTACCCCTTTCCCACAAAACTTTCCTTACTTCCTTGCCGTCAATATAAATCGGAAAGTTAAACTCTATCGACTTCAACGGCATTTTCGATTCTCCGCTCGGATATATCTGGATTTCTTTAATGAGGTAAGTGATAAAGCTTTTCTTCTCCTCGTCACTCATTATAGCATATAACTTTCCAAAGTTCTGCATGATTTTGTAAACATTATCAAGCGTGATGGCTTCCATCTCAATGGAGCTTTTTCTTAATTTGGCATCTTCAATGCGTTCCTCCAACTCCACCATCGTATCATACAAAGCATCAAGCCTTAATGTCATATCATGGATTTTTCTCTCACGGAATCGGGCATCGACAGGAAGATTGTCAATTTCATTTTCCAAACGTGCTTTATTCAAATCCACCTCTTTCAGCTTATTTTCATAATTGGCAAGTTCTTTGTCTACAACGCTTGTATCTGTCTGCACTCCGATTCGCTTTTCAATCTCTTTTGCAAAATAAGCATCGCTTACAAGCTCTTTTACCGCTTCTACTACAAGTGGCTCAATGTCGATTTTCCTTAAAGATGCCTTGTAGTCACAATGACGCCCCCGCTCCTGCTTATTTCTTCCGCATATATAATAATAGACTTCCTTATATGTGCCGTCTTTATTTGTCCATGCGTGTTTATTCGTATACATCGAACTGCCACAAAGGGGGCATTTCAGAACGCCCGTCAGAAGATGCGACCTTTCTTTGCCGATTCTCGACGGCTGCTTGATTCCTGTTGCCAAACGCTTTGCATGGACTTTCTGCCAGAGTTCCTCACTGACAATCCCCTCATGCTGCCCGTCCTCTAAGATATAATCATCTGTATGGACTTGCTTGTATTCATTTTTCGTTCCTTTGACTTTTTCCCGTGTTCTTCTGCCATATGCGATTTTTCCGCAATAAACAGGGTTGTCTAATATCTGCCGTATTAAATGGTTGCTCCATGTTTCTAACTTTCCATTCTGGCGTGGTATCTTCTTTATCCCTTGCAGATTAAGGTATTTTGCAACCCCCCCAAGCCCTATGTCTGAATTTCCAAACTTATCAAATATAATTCGGATTGCTTCGGCTTCTTTTTCCTCTATTAAAAGATGATTGTCTTTCAGATAATACCCATATGGGGCAAAACCGCCATTCCAACCGCCCTGCCTTGCTTTTTCCCTGCGTCCGTTCATGGTCTGCTCAATGATATTTTCCCTCTCAATCTCTGCAACCGCTGACAGGACGGATATGAGCAGCTTTCCGCTTGTCTGGGATGAATCAATCCCCTCCTCAATGCAGATAAGGTTTATCCCATAGGACTGGACAAACTCCAATGAATTTAGAATGTCTGCCGCATTTCTCCCAAAACGTGAAAGTTTATAGACAAGGATATACTCTATTTCCAACCCGTTTTTTATGTCGGACAGCATTTTCTTAAATGCGGGTCGCCCCTCGATTGATTTTCCCGACTTTCCTGCATCTTCGTAGATGCCGACAACTTCCATTTCCTCACGGTCTGCAAACCGTTTCAAACTATTTTTCTGCCCCTCAAGGCTATATCCGTCAACCTGCATCTCTGTACTTACTCTTGGATACAGAACACATTTCTTCCCTTCTCTGTTCATTCTAACACCTCCGATAATTTTGGAAAATGCGGTATGTAAGGTTGCGTAAACCTACGCAACACAATCCAGTTCCTGCAAAACAAATCTTCCGTATTTTTCAACCGCCTGTACCATAGCTTTTATAAAGACATCAAAGTTTTCTGCTTCATCGGCTTCATTCTTTTGTTGTTCTGCATTATGAAATTCTTTGACATTTTCCATCTGTCTACCTCCGCATAACTTAACGGCTGTATGCCATAAATTATATGGATACAGCCGTCATTTGACGAATGTGCAAATCCTCCCATTTCCACTAATTCGCACAATTATTTTCTGAAACATTTTTAAGTGAAATGCTAATGGCAAGAGCCTTATCAACCCTTGCCATCGTTTCAGTCGGCATCATTCCCATATACTGTTTCAGCCTTTTCTTATCTACTGTACGGATTTGCTCAAGCAGTACAACGGAATCCTTATCAAGCCCCTCAAAATCATTTACTGCGGTATGTGTCGGCAATTTGGATTTTGTCTGCACTCGGCTTGTAATGGCTGCGATAATGACTGTCGGGCTGTGCCTGTTGCCCATATTATTGGAAATGATAAGTACGGGTCGTGTGCCGCCCTGCTCCGAACCGACAACGGGATTAAGCTCTGCATAGTAGATGTCACCACGCCTGATTGTTCTTTCCATATTCTTTCTAACCTCCTATCTGGATTTAAGCAGGAATGTCCTGCCTATGTAACAGCCAGACGCAAGGAAGCATTTAAGGTCGGGAGAATATAAAACAAGCTCTGTTTCCATTGACCGCCCCACATCTGGCTTTATGATAAAAGGCATTTTCTATTTGTCCCCGACACCCCGAAAATGCTGATGCGTGATTACGCAAGGGAAGTCACCAAACGGTCAGCAGCGAACTGACGCCACGGGAGTTGCACCCCAACTGTCGGTCTGACAGAGCCGCCCTCATTGCCTGCGGCGGATTGGTTACCGCTCGGACTGTGACGGGACGGGAGTATCATTGTCCTCTTTGTGGGTCATGGCGGAATCGGGAGCTGCCCGATATTTTGAGTCGGTAATTTATCCGCTCGCTGCCTTTCGGCGGGTCATGGCGTACCGCTGCACACGCTTATGCTTATTACAGCCCCAAAGAGAATGTATTTGGTGAATGGGTATTCGGTTGTCAAAGAACTCTAGGAAGCCTATAAAAAAGCCCCTCACTTTTCCAAAGGAAAAAGTGAGGGGCTTGAGCGGAATAATTTTTTATTTTTCCAGAAGTTTTTTGAGCTTGGCTAATATCTTCCGTTTTCGGTCATTGATTGTCTTTTGCGGGATGCCCGAAATACTCGACCATTCCCTTTCCGACAGTTCTTTAAAAAAGATAGCATTTACCAACTTTTGTTCATCTTCCGATAACATGGCAATGGCAGAACGCAGCTTGTCCAACATCATCCTATGGACAACGGTTTCCGCAACATTTACTGCTTCATCAGCGATGAAATCAATACTATTGTCATCACCACTCTCAAACGCTTCTAAGGATAACAGACTGTTATCTGCATCAATCTTTTTCAGATAACGCCACCGCTCCTTGTCACGGTAAAACTCAACATAATGCGTTTGTTCCGTTTCAATCAAACAGCCCTGCACAGGGATAAAGAGCTTGTCCGCATAAGCCCTGTCCGTTTCTCTACGGCTGCAAAATTCCTTATAAGACAGTTCCGTATAACTGCCATTTTCTTTGATATATACCTTTCTTGGTGCGTATTTCACCGTAAGTACCTCCAATCTGAATTTTTTTGAAAATCCAGATTGGCAGGCGGTGAACGGCAGTGGGCGTCCAAAACAGACTTACGACGTTTCCCTCCAAAAAACGACAAAAGAAAAACCGCAAAGGCTGTTAGACCTTTACGGTTTAGGGAGATTTTAGTTCCAATATGCAAAAATACAACTTCTACTTGCAGGGTGCAAAGTCCACATACAGTAAGTATAATTTTTTTAAGGAACAAATCCTTAATTTTACATGTGATATATGTATTATTTTATTTTTCAACAAAAATCCCTCCAAACTTCAAAACGAAATCCGAGGGTAATTAAGCATGACAAAGCAACCCACCGAAACACCGTTTTTTTTATTCAGTGGACTTGTCCTTTTTCGATATGTAATTTAGAAAGAGCCGATGCTCTGTGAGATAAAACTCATCAGTTCATCGGCTCTGCCTGTGTCAAGTAAAGGACAAAAATTTTTTCAACTTTCTTCTTCCAATAATTGCTTTGCCCTTTTATAAACTTTACTATTATTCAAAAAATATCTGCAAAAACCTGCGTAAGTTTGTTCTGCATCCATTAATTTATCTAATATCTCTACAGAATCGCGCAGCCTATTAATTCTATTAATCCTTTTCCGTTGTGTATCAGAAGTATCAATCTCTTTTATCCACTCTTTGGCTTGATGCTCATAAGAACAAAGCGAATGAAGTAATTTCGACCTAGCATCATATAATCGTTCAGAGTTCAAATCGCATACTTCAATAGTTTTTTCAGCTACAGTATCCGACTCTTTAATTGGCACTATATTCAGAAAATAATATGTAAATATTTCTTCTGGATTATCAACACTTGGATTAACAATAGGTTCATTCCCAGTATCATGATCCCTCTTGGAATCATTACATTTTCTACAGACTGGAAGAAAATTATCCCACTTAAATGCCAAATCTGGATACAAAGATTTAGGTTTAAAATGTTCAACCTCAATATTTCCACTTTCAGCCGGTTTAGATTCACAAAATGCACATTTATTAAAACTAGAAGCAAATAATTTATCTTTTATACTTTCATGTCTGTAATGTGTCCACATAGCATTTTTAATTTCAATTGGAATTTTTGCATACCCTCCATATTTACATATATTATTTTTTAACTCATCAGTCCATTTATCCGCATTGTCTAACAAAATTTGAGGTGGAGTTTTATCTTTGCTTATGTGTATCATTTCAGTCCTCCAAAAGTAACTCTGCCAATTTTATTTTTATTTCATTTACTATTGTATTATTGGGATGCACAATTAAATCCAGTTCTTCTATACTCCGTTGTATTCCTTTAATATCTTTATTCATAATGTGTTCCATAGCTTTTTTTAATACAATATTATACTTCTTATTTTCAAGATTTTTAACTTCCATAACATCTTCTAATATTTCGTCTGTACTCCATCCAGAATAACATTTATTACTGGGAGCTATATCGATAACATTTTCTCCACTAGGTATTTTTATTATCTCTCCTGCATATGCACTTGCAATTAAATGAGGTGAATGTGTCGTAATTATGAATTGCAACTTAGGAAATATTTTATCTAGCATACCTCTGATAATCAGTTGCCATTCTGGATGCAAATGAACATCTAATTCATCTATAAAAACGGTTCCCGCAGCTCTTTGAATTGACAAATTTTCCTCATCATTTACTGATTCAATCCACTCTACAATGGCAAAAATAAGTGACAAAACTGCTTGAAAACCTGCGGACAATTCTTCTAAATAGCATTCTTTTCCTTTAAGCATAAATATAGGTTCTAAATCTTTTTTGATTTCTTTAAACGAAAAATCCTTTCCAAAAGGAGAAACTGCACTTAAATTATCAATAATCCAATCCCAATTTTCTCTATATTTATAAGCCCACTCTTTTTCAATTTCAAAATATCTATTAATCATCCATTGTTTTACATTAGGTAAGTAACCTCCTTCAACACTACTAATAGACTGCTCCCTATAATAATTTCTCTTCTGAATTGGTAATGCTTCTTTTTTCATCCCTTCAATTTCTTGGTATTCAATCCTTCGATATGCTCCTAAAATCAATGGAGCAAAATTAATACCTTTTTCCTCTAAATCGCTTACAGCGTAAGTTGCGGAAATATTATCATCCATTTGGGGAGCTACCCACATATTATGACTAGCTTTTCTATAATCTGAACCTTCTCGAACCCATCCTTCTCCTAATCCGACCCTGATACTCTTGCCATCATCATTATAATCAGCCCAAACAGTTGCATTATCCCCATATCGAAATACATTTGCCCTTCCGGGATTTAAAATGATTGCCATATATTTAATCAATGTTGTTTTTCCACAGCCATTGGCACCAACTAAAAAATTAAATTTTTCATTAAATTTAACCTTGGCTTCTTTATATTTTCCTATATTCCTTGCATATAGACATTCAATATACTTTCCCATCTTTCCTCCTATGACTGTTACTCCACTTGAATCAAACGTTTTCGCATTCTATAATATTTTGTTATTTGTTCTGAATGTATACAAACATTAAAAATTTATTTCTTTATATCTGTCATTATACCCCAAAACCACCAAAGCCACAAGCACCCCGCTCATGGCTCCGTCAATCTTCCTACAAATTTTTACGAATCTCCCCCGCCGAACATATCCCCGCCCTTCCAAACAACCTCAATCCGCCCTTCTCCAAACACCCTGATTCTCTCAATCCCCTTCCGCAGCACCCCCTTATCAAACTCCCGCAGAGCCGCAATCCCCTCCAGCGCAGCCTCCCCCTCCTGGGAGCCACACCCTTTCAGCCTCTCAATCCCATCCTCTGCCTCCCCCATCTCCTTCCCAATCTCCTCAACCCTCACACCCATACTCCCCGTCCTCCCCACAAACTGCTCCCGCGACATCCCCCCAGACCGGTACTTATCATACAAAAACATCTTCTCCGCCGAAATCCGCTCCTTCTCCCTCCGCAGAGACTCCAGCTTCCTCCCCAATGCCTCCCACTCCGCTTCCACATCTTTCCGCCTGGAATTGCCCAGCATCACCTCCGCCGTCTTCCGCACATACTCCATAACACTCCCTTCCAGCTTCTCCATATCCTCCACCGCCCTCCTGCACTCCGTATCAGTCCCGCAGGTCCGGTAACGGCAGCAATACTTATGATTCTTCTTCACCATAGACCGCCCGCAGTACCCGCACACAAACAGCACCTCCCGCTTAAAGCCGCTCATATCCACGCCGCTCCTGTCCCTCTTCTTCGGCTTCGCCCTCTCATTCGCCAAAGCAAACAATTCCTCCGACACCAGCGGCTCATGCTGCCCGTCCACAACCACCCACTCCGAACGGTCATGCCACAGCATCCGCTTCCCTGTAGTGATAGACTTCTCCGAACGGTTCCACACCACCTTCCCGATATAAGTCTCATCCGACAAAATAGAGCGCACCGACTGGGGGCCCCACAGCTTCTTCACCCCGCCGCCCGGATGCTGATACCGGCTGTCCTTCCCCTGCTTATACTCCACGCAGGTAAGCACACCATTATCATTCAGATACCGCGCAATCCCCGAAACCGTAACCCCGTCCGCCGCCATGGTAAAAATCTTCCTCACCACCTCCGCCGCCTCTGGGTCAACCACCAGCCGGTGCTTATCCTCCGGGGACTTCTCATACCCATACCTGGCAAACCCGCCCAGGTACTCCCCTTTCCGCGCCCGCGCCATCTGCGCAGACCGTATCTTCTTAGACAGATCCCTGCTGTACAGCATATTAATCAGGTTCTTAAACGCCACATTCAAGCCGCCATCAGTCCCCAGCACACCCTCACTGTCATAATGGTCATTCACCGAAATACACCGCACCTCCATCAGCGGGAAAATCTGTTCCAGATAACTCCCCACCTCAATATAATCCCTCCCCAGACGGGAAAAATCCTTCACAATGACACAGCCAATCTCCCCACGCTTCACCGCCTCCATCATGCCCTCAAAACCGGGGCGCCGGAAATCTGTCCCACTGAACCCGTCATCACAAAATTCCAGCACCCGGCACCTTCCAAGCCCCGCATCCCCCTCAATAAACCCGTCCAGAAGCCGCCTCTGGGACACAACACTGTTACTCTCCTGCTTCACGCCCCTCCCGGTATCCACATCCTCATCCGACAGCCGGATATACTTAGCCACCACATCAACCTTCATCATTCTCCGCCTCCCTTTCCCTCACAGCCCCCAAAAGCTCCGCAAGCATGTCATCATAGGCCAGGACCACCTCACAGTTCCCATCCCTGTCCACAGAAACCCTCGTCACAAAAGCGTCCACCATCCCCTGGGTCAGCTCCCGCTCCCCCAGGAACCCGCGCACCGTCTTCTCCCAGCCTTCCTCTATATGAAAATCCCTCTCATACCTCTCCCGCTCCTCCAACAGCCGCTCCAGCTCCGCAGAAAGCGCCTCCGCCTCCTTCGTATACCGCTCCGACAGCGCCGCATATTCCTTCCCGTCAATCAGCCGCTCTGCAAAATCCGCATACAGCCCCGCCTTCTTCCCCGCAGCCTGCCGCATCCTCTCCCGGATACGTTCCGCCTGCCTGGACATCAGCCTGTACCGCTCCATCCCCTGCCTCCCGGCATTCAGCTTCCGGACCAGCCGCTCCGCATCCAGACAGGCATCCATATGGCTCCTGATAACCCCGAACACCGCAGCCTCCAGATCCTCCAGCATGACCTTATGCCGGTACGGACACACCTTCCGGCTCCTGTTATGGGAGCTGCAGCCATAAAAAAACTTATCCCCCTCCTGCGATACCGCCCGGAACAGATACATCGTCTTTCCACAGTCACTGCACACCACCTTCTTCTTAAACTTATTCCTCCCCGCCGCACAGCGCCTGCCCTCCGCACGTTTCCCGTTATAAACCCGCGCCTGCTCCGCCTTCATCTCCTGCACCCTGTCAAAATCAACCCTGGAGACCAGCGCCTCATGGGTATCCCTTACCACATACCCGCCAGCGTCCTCTCCCCCGCCGGAACCGCCCCCAAACAACTTCCCGCCAGTCTTCCCATGGACAGAATCCCCCGTATAATACTCATTCGACAGCAGCCGCTTCACCACGATCCCCGTCCATTCCACACACCCCTTATGCCCCGTCACCGGAAGCCCCCTTGACTTCCGGTAGACCTCCGGACATGGAATGCCCTCCCCGTTCAGGATTCCCGCGATCCTCCCATAGCCGTTCCCCTCCAGGAACAGCCGGAAAATACGCTTCACAACCCCAGCCGTCTCCCCGTCCACCACCAGGCTCTGCTTATCCTCCGGCGATTTCAAATACCCATAAGGAGCCAGCTTGATCACAAACTTCCCCTCCGCCCGCGCCGTATTCAAGGCAGAAGTCACCTTCCGGGAAATATCCTTCGCATAATACTCATTCACGATATTCTTCAAAGGCATGGACAAATCCGTCCCGCACCGGAAAGAATCAAACCCGTCATTCACCGAAATAAACCGCACATCCAGAAACGGGAACACCCGCTCAATATAATTGCCGGCCTCCACATAATTCCTCCCAAGCCTGGACAGATCCTTCACAATGACACAATTAATCTTCCCGTCCCGGATATCCCCCATCATCCGCTCGAAGCCCGGACGCTCAAACGTGGTCCCCGTAAAAGAAGCGTCCGAATACGTCTCCTGTACTACAATATCCTCCGCACCCTCCACAAAGCCCCTCATAAGCTCCATCTGCGTCTCAATAGTCCCCCGCTCCCGGTTCACCCCGGACTCATAAGAAAGCCTCGCATACAGCCCTGCCCGGAACAGCACAGCCTTCTCCACTTTCCCAACAGCCCCGTTCAGCTTCTTCCTGCTCTTCCTTGCCATATCAGACCGCCTCCCTTCCGGCAGACACCCCTTCCAGCCCCGGACACTCCCTGCCCTCCACATATTCCAAAGCCTGCCGGTACTGGTCCGCAAAATCAAACACAACCTCAATATTCTCCCTGTCATACACCCGCACTTCCGAAATCAGCGCCACCACCACATCCCTGGTCAGCTCCCCGATATCCCGATACTCCTTAAAATAAGAAATCCACCGGTACTTGTCCTCATCCCCTTCCAGGACAGCCCGGATCTCCCTCTCCGCCTTCCCTGCCGCCTCCTGCGCCTCCTTCCCCCTGGCCTCATACGCGGCATGGAGCTCCACATAATCCTCCTTCGTGATCACCCCGTCCTTCATGTCCTCATAAAGCATCATACGCAGCTCCCGGCACCTCTCCACCTCGCCTAACAGCTTCTCCCGCCGTTCCTCCAGCTTCCGGACATCCAAATCCCTAAACGGCACCGTCCCCGCATATTCCAAGACCCTCTCCAGATCCAGGATACACCCTATATGCCTCTTCAACAGCACAAACACCGCATCCTCCAGCGCCTGCACCGGAATCCGGTGGGAACCGCAGCTCCCGCCCGCCTTATGCCCGGAACAGATATAATAACAATACCTCTTCCCATTCACCGAAGACACCTTCCGCACCATCGGGGCCCCGCAGTCCCCGCACACAGCAATCCCGGACAGCAGATACACGCCCTCCCTGTCCGGCGCCGTCCTCGTATCCATCCCCAGCAGCTTCTGAACAACCGCAAAATCCCTCTCGCTGACCACCGGCTCATGGTTCTTCTCAACCCTCACCCAGTCCTCTTTGCCCTTCCGTATGGATTTCTTCACCTTATGGTTCGGCGTAGACTGCCTCCCCTGCACCAGATTTCCAATATAGACCTCATTTTCCAGAATACGCCTCACCGCCACCGGGCTCCACCCGGACGCCGCCTTCACCCGGAACGCCGTCCGGAAATTGATGCCCCGACTGTTCTTATACTCCATCGGAGAAAGGATACCGTCACTGTTCAGCTTCACGGCAATGGCATCCTGGCTCATGCCGTGCAGCTTCATACGGAAAATATCCCGCACCACCCCGGCCGCATAAGCATCAACCACAAGCCTGTGGCGGTCCTCACCGTCCTTCTGATACCCATAAGGCGCAAAAGCGCCGATAAACTCCCCTTTCCTCCGCTTCACTTCCAAATGGCTCCGGATCTTCACCGAAATATCCCGGCAGTAAGCGTCATTGATCAGGTTCTTAAAAGGAACCAGAATCTCGTCCCCCTGCCCGTCCCCTCTCAAACTGTCATAATGGTCATTCACCGCAATAAAGCGCACCCCAAGAGCCGGGAACAGCCGCTCAATATAGCGTCCCGTATCAATGTACTCACGCCCGAACCTGGACAGATCCTTGACAACCACACAGTCCACCACGCCCCGCCGTATATCCTCCAGCATCTGCTGGAACCCAGGCCGCTCAAAACTGGAACCGCTGTACCCGTCGTCCACCCGTTCCGAAACCACCACAATATCCTCTTTGTCCTTCAGGAAATCTCTGATTAACTCTTTCTGATTAGAAATGCTGTTGCTCTCCGCCTTAGACACGCCCGCAACATCGCCATCCTCCTTCGACAGCCGGACATAGATGGCGGCATGATAGATCCTCTTGAATTGTCTGTTCTTCATGTGCTTCCGCTCCTTTCTAATTTGCCAGAATCACCTGCAAAATCAAAAAGGCGGATGCACTAACTTGTCCCTAAGACAATCATAGCGCCTCCGCCCCAAAAAGTCCAATGTTATTTTAAACATTCCGCAGCATATTTTCAAAAGCCTCTTCAAAAGAGCCCCCATCCTCCGCAAACCGTACCCTCACCTTCATATCCCCCACACGCACCGCATAAGGATTCCCCACCGCCTCCAGATAAGCCCTCTTCCGTTCCTCCAGCGGCAGTCTCCGGTCAATCTCCACCTCCCGGATATCCACAAGCCCCTCCTTCTCCACAGTCCTCACATCCACGTCTTTCAGCGCGTCCAATTCCATCACCGTCATAACCAATTCCCTTACCTTTCCAAAATTCATACCAACGGCATGGTATGTACCGCCGAGGAATCCCTCGGCCGGCGCGCCCACAGACCTCAACAGCCCTCCGGCAGCATATAGCAAGACAAAAAAATAAGGCATCCCTGCCCCTCAACAAAAACGCCCTTACAGCCTCGTCACAAAATCCAGCGAAATCCATCCGTTCCGCTCCCGCTTATACGACTTCAAAAGCCCCCACTTCCCGGCTCCCTTCCCGTCAGCTTCCTCCACAACCGTAAACACACCCACCCCCGTAAACAGCCCCGTCCGGGCAAAATCCGTCCCCGGCCCCTTACGGATATTCAGATCCGGGATATCCACCCGAACCAGATAAGAAGACTTCCCCGGCAGCCTCTCCATGAACATCACATACTCCGCATCCGCCGTAATAAAAAGCCCCGATTTCAGCCTGTACCACCGCTTATCCGCGCTGATGCCCGTCACCGTATAAATCCCCTCATACACCACCTGGTCCACATTGTCCCCCATGCAGGGAGCAGTCCGCACATTCACCCCGTCCCTGCCCTTATAGAACACCTTCACAAACCCGGCCATAGGCTCCACCGGATTCCCCGGCACACCGCAACCGCTTCCGCCGCTCCCGGCCTCCCCGGTAATCTCCCTCAAAATCCCCAGGACCTTCTCCCCATACCCGGCCCCCGCAGCCCAGCCTTTCCCCTGGGGATTCTCTGAAATACCCAGCCACTCCACATAAGGCGCACAGCCCCGTGTGACATACTTAAAGCGCGGGTCTATATTTTCATTCACCAAAGCCTCCGTACAAGCATAGGCTTTCAGGTGCTGTACCTGGCACCGTATCCCAAGCTGTGCCGTATCAAAGGACAACCCTTTCATGCCGTTCTGCGTCACGCACATCCCGGCAAAATTATTCTGCTCCAAAGAGACCGCCGAACCCGAAAACGTAAAGTTCCCCGTCTCCAGGCACGACTGGGCAAAAGCCACATCCCCTCTCACGCCCTCGGCCTCCCCTTCCGACAGATACAGTAGCACCATATCCAGAACCGACTGCGCCACCCCCGGATTCTTCCCCTTCACATACTCCCGCATCTGCTCCGCCGTTGCCGCAGCCTTCCCCATAATCCCCGTAAGCCCGGAAACACCTGCGCCAGAACCGCCATTCCCGGCACCGCCACTCCCGTTCCCAGTCTCCACACCGTCCATAGCCGCCTTAATATCCTTCCGAAACTTCCCCATAGACAGCCCAAACCTCTTCCAGATATGCTCCACGTCCCCGTGATTGCTGGCAATCCCCCTCCTATGCCCCTCCGAATGGGAAACCACAACACCGTCCGCCAGAGGGTCCAGCCCAAACATCCGGCACAGATAAGCAAACAGCTCCACCGCATACCCATAAGCGGCAAGCACATGATCCCTCGTACCTCTCCCGTCCCCGGTCTCCGTCCAGTCCGAACCGCCCGTATACCGGATCGTGGCAGGCTCCGTCATCTCCACCCCAATATGCGTCCCGTTCCCGTCACCGCCGCAGTGCCATCCCCTATAATCCCAGGGCAGAAGTTGGTACACATCCCCTCCCGGCTCCACAATGGCATGGACACAGGCCCCCGCATCCGCCTTATCCCAGTTCTTCATAAACACAGAAGCCTTCGGCTGTGGACACCCCACCGAATGGATCATCAGCCCCTTCACCGCAATCTTCCTCCCCGCCCGGTAACACCCGGACTCCGTTAAAAACTTCTGAATCAGCTTCATACAAAATCACTCTCCTTCTCCCGTTCCCCGCCCGGAAACATTCTCCAATTCACTGCACGAAAAAAGGCACCAGCTTTCACACTGATGCCCGCTCACAAAACCCTCAAAAAATCCCCAGCTATACTTAACCGCCCTTATCCTCCGTACCGTCTCCTACTCCTTCCCCTTTTCCTCCCGCAACTGCGCCAGAACCCCTTTCAGCTTCTCCGGCACCGGCAGCCCAATCCTGGCCGCATTCTCCAGAATCGAAATCCCCTCATTGGACAGATAAAAGAAAATCACCGCCGTCCGCACCGCGCTCCCGTTCTGAATGATATGCGTGTCCAAAATATGCCCCAGAGCCACCAAGCAGAAAATCACAACCTTCTTAAAAATACCCCGGAACCCTACGCCGCTGGACAGCCTCTTCTCCACTGCAGCAGCCATCAGCCCCGTCACATAATCCACCGCCACAAACACCACCAGGGCATACAGAAAACCGTCAAACCCGCCCATGGCCCAGCCCAGGTATCCACCCATAGCCGCAAACCCGCACTCTATCACACTCACAAACTCCTTCATACAAAATCCCTCGCTTTCTCTGATTTTTCTATGGAAAAAGCGGCCCGCTCCCAAAAGCCGCCGCCCTGTTCCCAATCCAATATCCGCACACCATTCCCTAACATTTCATCCCATTCCCACACACCTCAACCCATTTCCCTACACTCCATACCATTCTTCCATATCCCAAACCATTCCCTGCTCATCCCTGCCGTCTCATGCCGTTCCCGCCTATCTCAATCATTCTCTGCCATTCCATACCCCTCTCACCCCTCCCCACTCTCAACCTCCGTCAGCGTATAAGTAATCTTCATAGTCTTATTGGCATCCTTCACCACCGCCGAAGAAAGATTATTGATCGTAGCCAGATAAGGCGTCAGCAGATACATATGCCGGTACTCATTCCCGTAACTGCCTCCCCACCCCACCAGAAACTGCTTATACTGAAACAGCGGCGTAGCCGCACTCCCCAGCCTCGCGCTCCCCTGGGTATGGATAACCACATCCTCCACCGTCACCTGAAAATCCCCGCCCACGATCAAATCCCCAACCAAAGTCAAAAACAGCTCACAAGTCCCCGACTCACAAAGCGGCTTCATCTTAGAAGTAAATCCAAAAGCAATCAGCGACACATCCGCCGTATTCGCCACATTGATCTTATAAATCCCCTTCTTGTCATAGGCCGGCACATACAGATATCCGCCCCGCATACAGCACCTGCACTTCCGCTCCGGATAACTCCCGCTCATATCCCGCTCCCCAACGGCCATCAGTTTCGCATTGGAAAGCGTCCACTCCCCCTCCGTCACCGAATAATCCACCTTGGAAATCCTCACCCAGAGCACCCTGGCGTTCCCGGAAGAATTGCCCTCATTGGAAAACCCGTACCAGTACCCGTCCTTCCCGTCCAGAAACTCCCCATACAACGTATAACTCCCCAGAAACAAAAACGTCTCCACCGAAACCGCATGATCCTCCAAAACCGTATAAGTAGAATCATCCAGCCTCTCATTCAGCCCCACACTGAAAACCGGCAGCCTCACCTTCCGCACCCTCACACTGGAATCCTCAAAACAAATCGAATACAGCAGGTCCCTCTCAAAATCCATCTCCACCGCCTCAAACAACACAACCTGCCTCTCCTTCCCCAGATCCCCGATATCCAGCTTCTTAATCCGCAAAAACGCACTGCCATCCCCCACCAGGCTCCCGTACCCGTTCTGCCCGCCCTGGGCGCTGGTCAAAGCCACCGCCGCAATCGTCCCGTTCCCCTGGCTCGGCGTAAACTCCCACACAAACTTATACCCATTTTCCAAAACCTTGCTCTCCGTCTGGTTCAGACTCCCCCTGGCCGCATTCGCCGTAGTATTCACATTGTTGGAAGCATAAGCCACCGGCAGATTGTCCGACATCTCATAAATATGCCCCGCATCCTCTTCCAGCGCCTTGGAAAAAAGCAGAATCCCCCCTACCATGTTCGGGCAGACCGGCAGCAAAACATCATTCCACGACAACACATCCGCCAGCCGTTCCTCCGAATAAAATACCCCCATGGGGTTCATCCCCAGAATATTATTCACCGCCTCCGTCACCATATTTTCCTCCGTGACCGTCTCCACCTCCCCCGTGGCCCCATCCGTCAGTTCCAGAACCATCGTCCCTTTCAGCCTCATACACTTCCGCTCCTTCCTATCCAACCTCAAAAGGCTTCCCAAAAGCCCCGATCAATACCTTCCCCATACTGTCCCCATAACTCTTCTGCACCAGCTCCATGGTCTCAATCCCCATATCCCCGGCAAACACCTTCATCCCCAGGCCGCCGCCCAAAGCAAACCGCCCCACAGATTCCTCCACCGTAACCGTACCGTCCCAGGCAGCAGCCGCAGCCATCCCCTGCCCGCTGATAGAAGCAATACACCC
Source organism: Schaedlerella arabinosiphila (assembly GCF_003885045.1). GTDB lineage: Bacteria > Bacillota > Clostridia > Lachnospirales > Lachnospiraceae > Schaedlerella > Schaedlerella arabinosiphila. The sequence continues at coordinate 4,255,057 of NZ_RHJS01000002.1, forward strand.
GCCCGTCTCAATCTCCCCCGTGCCGCCCTCCATCCGCAGATACACATTGAACGTATTGGTAATGTTCGGCACAAGGCTATCAATCGGATAATACAAAGACAGAATATGCTTCCCGCTCCCCCAGGTCTCCACCGGCCGGTGGGCCAGAATCTCCGAATCATTCAACTCATAAGTAACATAAACAACCGCCTGACCGTCCTCCGTCCAGATGACCGGAAGCTCCACCTCCACCGTGACTTCCTCCGTACCTCCCCCGGTCCCGCCGTCATCTCCGGCACTCTTACCAGACATTTCAACGGCTCCAACACTTTCTCCATTTTCCAAAACCGCACCAACAGCCTTTCCGCCGCTGGTTCCCGTCTTCTCTCCAATCCTGCCACGGCCTTCCTCACCGCTTCCGCCAGAATCAGCTCCCACACCATATCCGCCGTCCCCGGCTCCATCAACTTCTCCGCTATCCTCACTTCCGCCAGTCCCCGCCGGAATCGGAACCACGATACTCCCGGACGCACTGGCACTCCGTTCCACCTGCGCCGCCCTCACATCCACAACCGCCTGCCCGAAAAACTGCACATGGGTCTCTTCCTTCGCCGCAAACTCAATACTGATCACCCGCACCCTGTCCTCCGCCACCACATAAGCAGAAGCATTGGTAAACGTATGAATCCCCACCTTCCCGGCCTCAATCTGGTTCAAAAGCCCGGAAATATTCTTGTCATTCTTAGACTTCGCCTGAGCCAGCCTGGGATTCTTCCCCACACATTTCAGGCTCTGCCTCCCGCCAATCCTGCACTGAAAAGACGTGATACAGGTCATCTGCTCCCCGTCCGCCTGCCCGCCCGTAAACGTCAGCACATCCCCCAGGTCCAAAGCCGGATTCCCTATGGTACTGGAATCAAAAGGCACATAATTCACCGCCGCCAGGTCAGCCAGTATATTCCCGCACAACTGCCTCCTGGTCTCCTCCAGCCCAAACTGCAGAAGCGGGTTCACCCCCAGGTTCATGGTCAGCCCGTCATCCACCTCCAGCCCATAATACTCCGCCGTCTGCGTCCGCAGGTTCGTAGAACTCACCGCCGTATACCTGGTAATAAAATCAGAAAAACTGCTGGAAAACCGATGCCTCCCCTGTACCTCCAGCACCGGCTCCGCCCCGTACTTCCGAAGCTCCAGCCTCCCCCGCCGGTTGATACAGAAAAACCCGCCCAGCACCTGCCCCACAAAAAACAGCACATCCCGGTACGTCCCAATATCATTCTCCGGGTAGATCGAAAGCAGCTCCCTCCCGTTGGGCATCCCCTCAATCTCCCCCTGCGTGTTCTCCATCTCCACACCACAAGCCTTACAGCACAGCTCCAGAAAATCCCAGGCATTCCCCACAGCCTCAAACCCGTTAAAACTCTTCTCAAACCGCAGCATGTAATCATAGGCTTTCAGTTCCAGGCAATGTGCCGTCCGGTTCGCCTCGCTCACCTCAAAACTCCCCATCGGCACTTCCTCAAACCCGCCGCCCTCCACCCGCAGATGATAGAAAAGCTCCACCTTCGCCCCGTCCAGCGTATACCGGTCCACCTGGGAAAACAGCGTAACACCCATCTCCGCCGCATACACCGTCCCCAGCTCAATCTCCGCGCTCCCGCAGCACTGGGCCGAAATATACCCGCTCCCCTTCACAATATCCTCATATCCGAACGGATACACCGCCCCGCCCTTCGTAGTGATCCTCCCCGTCCAATAATACCTCCGGGTATTCTCCTGCACCGCCCGCAGGAACGCCTCGCTCACCGGATACATGAAAACACCCCCTTCCACGCAAAAAGCACCAGACCTTCCAGACTGATGCCTTGTTTAAATATGTTCATCAATTTTAAAAAATCATGTTTTCCGTACTTTGTTTATTCCTTTTATAATTTCAGGACCATACTTTTTTATCACCCCTGCCCCCAATAGAACTATCCCCAATACCTTCCCACCATCTTTCAATAATTGTGCTCCTGATTCTGTTTTTTGATAATCTTCACTATTTAGTGTCTGATTTTGAAATCTCTTTTGTTCTGCCATTTTCAAATACCTCCAAAAGTTTCTCCCCACTTATTTGAATACTAATGGCATCATAGTCTTGCGCATCTTCCAAACAAATATTTCGTTCAGATGCCACATATTCATCCGCATGATAATAAAACATTTCTGTATTTTCTTTATGGATATACCGCAAAGTTTTTAATGCATTAAAATCTATCGTTTTCATTTCTTTTTCTGCCATATTAAAAACTTGTTCAGCGGATTCAATCTGTCCACATATCGCATAGGATGCAGCAATCATTTGAGTTGCTTGCAAATATAAAGCATAGTATTCTTGTATTTCCAAAAATTCTTTATCTTTTTGTCTTAGCGAACCCGAATGTAATAACTCCATTCCAAACCGCTTCCATTTGCTTTCTGGAATCGCTTCAAAACTATTTACACGGCGTTTAAATGTCTGTAATAATTGCCTTTGTGCCACAAACATATTACTTCTACCTTGTTCTATTGCAATAACACGCTCTTTTGATTCCGATTTAATAGCAAGAAGAATCTGATCTCTTCCTGCCAGCAAAAAACCAATCCTATCATCCTTTTGGCCTTGTTCAATTCGTTCTACCGTGCGGTATGTCTGATTCATTATCTCTGCAAGCTCATTAATCCGTTGCTGCATATACAGATTATGATAACTGACAGCAATACTGTCAAACGGATTCCCTTGTATGATTTCTTCTTGCCTAATCGGAAGGTTATCTACAAACTGTCGTTTGCCACCTTCCAAAGATTTATAAAGTGTAGGCCACATAACTCCGGTTTTAGAATTTTGATTAATAAATAGTTCGCCTGCTTGAAAAGCCTTTTGATGTTTTACCGGAATCTGAACTACATATTCTACTGCTCTTTCTATATGAGTAAGAGCGTCTGCCATATTTGTATATTGCATTAATCTTGCTAAAATCCCATCAAAATCTATATCTGTTTTATTTGAAGTAATATTTAAGACTTTCTCAACAGGTAGTTTCGGAGAAGTAACTTTCTCATCTTTTTTTACAATATTCGTATTTTCATGATTCACAATACCATCATCATGTACAGCAGCCATCAAACAACCGCCTCCCACAGTATTATCTAAATTCCTTGTTACTTCCTCATTATACAGCATATCCCGCCAAAAATCATCTGTTATTTCTCTTAAAACTCCCTTAATGTAAACGACACCTTCCAAAGTCCCTTAAAAGAAGTATCCTTCACCAGCACCGCCTTATACCCCTCAACAAACATCTCCGCCTCCTTCATCTCCAACGACTCCGTATCAAAATACCCCACGGAAATCTTCTCCCTCTGCTTAAACCCCGTCAGCACTTTCAGCCACCTCGGAGAAACCGAAAAACTCACCGCAATAGACACCACCCCCAGCCTTACCACATCCCTCTGGGTAGTCCCGGCTTCCGTCTCCCCGCCGGAATCCGCCTCCACGTCAACCATCTGCACCTCATAAGATTCCGGCAGAGGGAGCAAAACACCGTCAAACACCAGATACTGTACAAACGCCATCCCTATCTCCCTCCCGACCTAAGATTCTGCCTCGCCTGCGCGTCCACCACCACCTCATCCAGCAGCGTGCCGCCCACATACACCGGAATACAGATCGTCCCCAAATTCTCCCCGCTCTGCATCCCCACAAACATCTCCCGCAGCCCCGAAACCATCTGCCGCACAGCCTCCAGAGAAGCCCCCTGCGCCTGGACCGCCTGCATATCCGCCATCTTCGGGCTCACCACCATATCCCCGGCCACGCCCTCCACAGCCTTCCGCACCAGCCCCCGGCTCCTCTCAATCCCTCTCGCCAGACCGCCCATAAAATCCGGCATCCAGCTCTCATAATCCGTCAAAGGCCCCTCGTCCGGCACAGAAAAATGCAGGAAAGAACGTATCTTATCCGCCACGTCAGACACCGCGCTCACCACATTCCCTATGGCACTGCGGATACCCTCCGCAATCACGTTGATAAAATCCATCCCCCACTGCAAAGCCCGCCCCGGCAGAGACGTAATAAACCTAATCGCCGACTGGAACCCATCCTGCACCACGCTCCCCAGAGAACCCAGCGCCGAACCAATCCCCGACACCATCCCCCGGAAAGCCTCCACCGCCGACTGCCTCAAATTCCCCGCCACGGAAACCACCAGATTTATCAGCCCATTCCAGGCAACAACCGCCGCCGAAGAAACCACAGACCAAAGATTCCCCATAAAATCCCGAAGCCCCAACAACAAAATAGACACATGGTTCACCAGCCCCTGCACCGCAGCCCCAACCATCTGCCCAATCCCCGTCCAGATAGCAGAAGCCGCCTGCTGAATATTCGTCCAGATATGCAGCGCGTCCTCTTTCAGCTTCGTAAAATTCCCCGTCACCAGATCAATCAGCAGCAGAACCGGCCCCAGCACCACATTTTTAATCAACTCCCAGGCCCCCGAAGCCGCAGTCTGAATCCCAGACCAGATCCCCCGCAGCGTAACAGAAAGATTCTCCCACAAAGAGCGGATCATATCCACAATCCCAGCCAGCACCGGATTCTCCATCATGCCCGTCCAGACACTCCCGAAGAAATCCCCCACCGACTGCCAAAGCCCCAACCACCAGGCCGGAATCCCCTCAAAAAACGAAACCAGCGCCTCCCAGGCCGCCGGTATAGTCTCCGTAAAAAACGAACAGATAACCTCCCAGGCAGAAACAAAAAAGTCCCTCACCTGCGCCCAGACCGCATTTACCGCATTCCGGAACCACTCACACTTATTATAAAGCAGCACCACAGCCCCAATCACCGCAGCAATGGCAATCGGAACCCACCCGATAGCCGCCACCACCGCCGACAACGCCGGAACCACCGTCCCCGACACAAACCCAATCACCCCGGAAACAGCCCCCGCAACCTTCGGAACCACCGTCAAGATCGTCCCGACAGCCCCGACAACCTTCCCGACCACAATCAGCACCGGTCCCAGAGCCGCCGCCACCAGAGCCACCGTCACAATGACCTTCTTCGTCCCCTCGTCCAGACCATTCAGCCAGTCCACAAGCCCCTGAATCCACCCGACAACCTGCCGGATAGACGGCATCAAAATCTCCCCGATAGAGATAGCCAATTCCTCCAACTGGCTCTTCAAAATCGTAAGCTGCCCTGCCAGATTGTCCTGCATGGTCTCGGCCATCCGTTCCGCCGTACCGTCACAGTTATTGATAGCACTGTTCAGCTTCTCAATATCCCCAGGAGCCGCATTCATCACCGCCAGGAACCCGCTCATGGCATTCTTCCCCACCAGGGCCTCCGCATTGGCCGCCCGTTCAGATTCCGACATCTGCGCAAACGCCGCCCGGCAGTCTGTCAGGATATCCCCCAGGCTTCTCATACTCCCATCTGCATTGGTGGTCTGCACCGTCAGCTCCCCGAACGCATCCCCTACAAAAGTCACTTCCCCCGTCAGGCTCGTCAGCATGGTCCGCATAGCCGTACCCGCCTGGGAAGACTTGATGCCCGCATTGGCCATCAGACCGATATCCTCCGCCGTGTCCTCCGCCGTGAACCCCAAAGCCCCGGCAACCGGCGCACAATACTTAAACGTCTCCCCCATCATGGCAACATTCGTATTCGCATTAGAACTCGCCGCCGCCAAAATATCCGCAAAATGCCCCGAATCCGCCGCCGACAGCCCCAGAGCCGTCAAAGCGTCCGTCACGATATCCGAAGTAGTCGCCAGATCCTCCCCGGAAGCCGCCGCCAGGTTCATGATCCCCTCAATCCCCTCCAGCATATCCCCGGTCTTCCACCCGGCCATAGCCATATAATTCATAGCCTCCGCCGCCTCCGAAGCGGAGAACTTCGTCTTGCTCCCCATCTCCCTGGCCTTGTCCCGCAGGGCATCCAGCTCCTTCCCCGCCGCCCCGGACACCGCCGCCACCTGGCTCATGGCAGAATCAAAATCAGAAGCCACCTTCACCGCGGCCGCAGAAAGCCCGCCCACAGCCGCCGTCACCGGCATCAGCTTCCGCCCGGCCCCCTCAATCACCGAACCCACATCCTGCAGCTTCTCCCCTGCAGCCCCAATCTTCTGCAAAGCCACCGAAGCCTGCTCCGCCTGCCGCTCCAAATCCCGCAGGGCCTGCTCCGTCTCCACAATCTCCCTCTGCAGGGCAGCATACTGGCTCCGGGAAATCTCCCCCTTCGCCAGAGCCTCATTCGCCTGCTGCCCCGCCAGCCTCAACGCCTCCAGCTTCTCCCTGGTCTCCCCCACAGCCTGGGCCAGAAGCCTCTGCTTCTGCGCCATCAGCTCCGCATTGCCGGGGTCCAGCTTCAACAGCTTGTTCACGTCCTTCAACTGCGCCTGCGTGTCCCGGATCTCCTTATTCACCTTTGAAAGCGCCGTGGAGAGCTTCGTAGTATCCCCGCCGATCTCCACCGTAATCCCCTGAATCCTGGATGCCACAACCCTCACCCGCCTTTCTCCAACGAAAAAAGGAGCCACTACAGCTCCCATAAAAATGCAACAAAAAAGCGCCTGCCATTTCTGACAAACGCCTTATGTAAAAATCATTCTTTTATCCTAATTATCAGAATATTTTATAATCTGGTACTTATCTGGATTACATATTATTTCATTAATATGAATTAAAAACTTGTATAAAAGCAATTTTTGTATTTGAAACTCTTTAGTTTCTACATATTCTTCTGTATTCAATCTTACCATTTCCTTCAAGTAAGTCTCTACACAAACAGTATAGTGAAAGTATTCTTGCATTATATACTTTTGAGCCTGTGCTTTTCTACAATTCTCAAAACATACTTCTATCATCTGTTGAACTTTTTCTAATTCTATATCATTTTCTTTTTGAAAATATATCTCATAAAAAAATTTTTTTATATATTGTTCATTGTATGCCGTATCCGCAGTATAAGGAATAATAAAACAATAGTTCAAATTGGGAACCCTCCAATACTCATTTACTACTTTATACATAGGTGGTTTTGAAGTTTGATATTGAAGTCCTAGCCAATCTCCTTTATTTTGTATTGCTTCCATCATTAACTGCGGTAATACATATTCTTGTACAAACACGCCTTTTGTTCCTTCTTTTGTAGGATACTGTAATATTTGATATAATATATAATCACCTATCATTTTTTTCATATTATTTTTAGAAAATGTATAATATGAATTATCATATTCTGGCATACTCGAACCTGTATACGTTTCCGAAATCAATGCATTTAAATTTCCTATGAACCCATTTGAAACATCATACATTCCATTTCTATAAAAGTAACTATACCTTGGAAAAAATAAAGCTATATTTACTTCTTCAATAGTTCCATTTATTTCATTCAATGCAATTTGAAGCGATTCAGCCATATAGCTCATTGGTTGCCCTGTCATACTATACCGCTGATTGCCAGCTAAGTATCTCTTTGTAAAAGGAATGTGAAAATATTCCCTTATATCTGATTCATCATAATCCCCCGTCTTTCTACGAACCCTAAACATCGGTTTGCAAAGTTGTTGTGCATTGATAGATGTGTAATTTGTACTGTATTTTTGTAAAAATGCGACCATTCCGTGATAAGCCTTTTCATGATTACATGTAATAAACGTCTTGTATATATTAATTATCTCATCAAAAACAACAGCAATATAGTCTATCTTCGACTGCAAATCTGTTTTCATTTCTTCTAAAAAGCTTACAATATTTTCATTTTTTGCAAAACCATGACAACAAGAACATAAATTACTTGAATCTAAGTTTTTCAAACTTTCGAGAAAGTTTTCTTTATATTTGTATAAATCGTCTTCAAATCTTAATGTGCTATGTCTTGACATCGTTTTTAGCTTATGCTGATACTCATCTTTAATAAAACAATATATACAGCTCATTTATATCTCCTTTTAAATGTAGTCTTTCCTGAATTTATTCAGCCTTTTCCCACTACCCATCATAGCAGAAAAAGGCCGCCATATCAATCAAATTTAGAAGCGGTCCATATCCTCCTGCGTCCCCAGCTCACAGTACCGATACCCGTCATTCCGGCTCTCCACAAACATATCATTCACCAGCCCAATAGACAAAAGCTCCATATCCGCCATAGAGATCCCAAGCTGCACACACCGGAGCAGGAACAGCGGCGTAGTCATCTCCCGCTCTGTTGGCCGAAGTTTTTTTTAGCCTCCGCATCCGTCTTCACATTCAGCCCCCACAGCTTAATCAGCTCCGGCAGCACCTGATAAATTGAAAACGTATTAAACCCGTCCAGCCATTCCTCCACATCGTCCGGGATAGCCGGGTCTGCGTGCTTCGCCATCGTATAAGCGATATTCTCAAACATCTCCAAAGAAAACAGATCCAAGTTGGAACGCTCCTCATCCCCCTCCCCAATGCTCTTCTCCAGAATCCGCAGATCCTTATAAATATCCCTCTGGAACTTCAACCGGTAAATCCTCGGAATCGCCGCCGATGCCTTAAACAGCACCTCCTTCCCGTCAATCCCGACCTTCCTCACAATACTCATACCCTTCCAGCCTCCTTCAACCCTGTCCCTCTTCCTCGACACCGCCGCCGGCCTCCGCCCTCGGGACCGGCAGATACACACTCTTATACCACCCCTCATACGTCTCCGCCGAAGTCTTATTCCCCGTCTTCGCCTTCACATACCCGCTTGCCAGCGGCCTGGCCTTCACCGTCAGCGTCTCCGTCTGCACCTCCCGGCTCTCCTCATTGGTCTTCCCCTCAATCTTCGGCCTGCTGGCAGAACAATTATACAGCACATGCCGGATCTTCCTGATATCCCCGTCAAACTCAAACAACAGCGCAAAAGCCCCCGTCTCCGAATTGGCGTTCTCCACCAGCACCTCATTCCCGTCCGCTTCCTCCTTCAAAACATCCGTCCGGAAACTCTCCGGGATCAGCGCCAGCTCCAGGTCCCCGTCATACCCCATATTGTTGGCAATAATATAATACTCAATCCCGTCCGCATAAAACGACTCCGGCTCCCCGTTCGGGTCCAGCGCCAGCGAAACCGCGCCCGGCATCGCCACCGGCTTGTCAAACGTCATCTCCCCGTCCTCCGCCACCCTCTGCAGCGCATAATGGCAGTTGCAGATATTGAACTTCACCTTGTTATTCATCCCGTCTAAACCTCCATCTCATACAGAACCTCATACAGCTTCTCCGACTCGATCCACACCTCGCTCTTCCCGTAGAAAATCCCATGCTTTAACAGCACCGCCTCCACAGCCTCTTCCAAATCCGGGTCCTTCAAGTCCGTATAAAGCTCAATGTCCAGCTCACTCTTCTTAAAATACGCAATCCCGTCCGCCGAAAAATTATCCGCCCTGGGATACAGGAACACCGCAAACGGCGGCTCCGGCGCCTCCCCTTCCACGAAATGGCCATAGGCAAAAGGAAGCCCCATTTCCTCCATCATTTCCAGCACATCCCCATGGCTCATTTGGACAGCCCCCTTTTAATCCCCTCTTCCAGCTCCCGGGCACCCTTTTCCTCCGCCGGTGCAATATGCGGGACAGCCTTCACCCGTCCGCCTCCCCGCTTCGCATGGCCCTTCTCCAAAAGATGGGTAAGCTGATACCGGTTCCGGCTGTGTACCACCACTTCCAGCGTATTGGAAGTCTCCCTCTGCCACTTCACCGCCCAGCTCTTCTTATACTTCCCGGTCCTCACCGGAGCGCCCGCCTGCGCCTCCTTCTTCACCGTATTCCCGGCCTTCTTCACACAGTCCTTCATCACGTCCGCGGCAAGCTCCGCATACTCCAAAAGACCCTCCATAACGGCCTCCGCCATCCGGTCCACAGACACCCTCTGATTCTCCGACACCCAATCACCTCTTCACCAAAGAAGCCCGCAGCTTCAACGTCCTATTCTGATACCGCACATTATCAATAAAAGTGATATTGTAAACCTGCCCCCGGAACAATACCCGGTAATGCTCCGTATCCATATCCGCCACTTCCGAACAATACCGGATAATGAAATAAATATCCTTCTGCGCATTCACCTGCGCCGCCTCCCAGTATTCCTTCCCGGAAAGACTGTTCACAAAAGCAGAACAGAAAAAATAATCCTCCCAGGCCAGCACATGGTTCCCCGCCTTATCGTTCCCCAAAGAGCTCTTCTGAACCGTGATCCGCTCCTTCCACTCCCCCAAAGGATACCTCTGCCGGGAACTCCCGCCCGCCCCGCTGTCCCTCCATACCTCCGCCATCAGAACACTTCCCTCCTGATACCGAACAGCAGAGAGCGTAAAGTCTGCACCAGTTCCTCATGGTCCGCCTGCTCCCTGTGCTCATACAGATAGGCAGTGACATACAGAACGGCAATCCGCGCCATGGGAAGATGCCCTTCCAGCTCCCCCGCTTCCATCCGCGCCATATCCGCACACATGCTCTCCCCGGTCTCCAACAGCCCGGAGATAAACCCGTCCTCATCCGCGCTGTCCACCCGGAGATACTGCTTCGCCTCTTCCAGCGTCACAACCTCCATCCTGCATCCCTCCCGCCTTTCATACTTTATTTCATGCCGGAGATTTCACACCCCCGGCATCACTCACAACACGTCAGAACCTTACGCCCCGGCGCTGCTCCCCTTGATTGCCATAGTCTTCACAGCCTCCGGCAGAACCAGCTTCCCGTCCACCCTCTGGCTTGCCAGGAACCCTACCTGCCCGTTTGCCGCAAACAGCTCATTCAGCCTCTTAAAAGACCTTCCCTGCCGGTCCGCGATCCAGTAATAAGAGAAATCCCCGAAGGCCATCACCTTCGCCCCCGCCGCAACCTCCGGCACATAGGCAGAAGTATGGTACGGACGGTTCAGGATCATGTCCGGCTGCCCCGCCTGCACGGACGGCTGCCAGATATAATTTCCGTTATTGTCTTTCAGCTTCCGCAGGGCCTTCACCGTCGTATCATTCAGCACCCAGACCGCCTTCTTCCGGTACGGCGACTTCACCGCATAGAACAAATCCATCACATCGTCAAACGTGATATTCGCCGCTGCCGTGGTCACTCCGTCAGAAGCCCCGCCCGCGGCATTAAAAATACCCGTAGGCTTGCCCTTCCCGTCCCCGGTAAAGAACGCCTCTTCCTCCTTCGCCCCGATCCTGCGCCCGAACTCCTTAGAGATATACGCCTCCAGGTCAAACACACTGTCATTCAGAAGCTCATCCGACACTTTCAGCATCGTCGCCACCTTGTACGCCCCGATGGAAACCTGCCCGAAAGAATCATCCGACTCCGGGTAAGCCCCTTCCTCGTCAATCCAGGAAGCCGTCCCCTTCGTCGCCACCACCGGGATCTTCCGGTCCCCGCTGGAAGTCTGGATCACCGTGGCGATACTCCGGAAAAAGTTCTCTTCCTCCAGAGCCTCCACCAGCGTATGCTCAAACTCGTCCGGCACCAGATACCCGCCCTCGGAATCCGTCCCCACCTGCAGGGCATTCTCCACGTCATAAAAATTCTTCCTCCGCATGGCATTCCAGAACGTCTTTTTATACCTATCCGTCGCCCTGCCTTTCTTCTCTTCACCATCCGGATTGTTGTTCGGCTTATTCGTGATCGGCTCGGAGACAGGCTTATTCAGCTCCGCGTCAATCGCCGCCTGCCGTTCCAGCCGCTCAATCTCCTTCCCCAGATTCACAACCTCCTGCTCCATCTTCTCATAGACAGCCGTATCCTCCGCCGACAGCAGGCCGTCCCCGCCCCGCTTGCTGTCCAGGAAAGACTTTGCCGCCTCCCATGCCTTCGCACGCTTCTCCCTCAACTCCAAAATCTTCTTCATCTCCATACCTCCGTCAATCTATTTTTTTATTTACAGAAATCTCTTCCAGGCGCCACAGCACCTCTACAAGTTCCACATAGCCGCAGTACCTCGCAGCCTTCCCCTGCTCCGCCGGTTCACAGGCCGCCGCACAGCCCATGACCACTCCAAATACTCAATGCCGCAAAAGCCCCAGCCGCTTCTCCAACTGCTCCACCGGAACCCTCTTTTCCGTCTCCTTCGGCACCAGCTTAGACAGCAGGGAATTAGTCACCGCCATACGCGAAAACATCACGCCCTCCGGCTCCGTACCCCTCACCGAATCTTCCGTGCCTTCCCCATGCAGAACCCCGTCTGCAAAGCCAAGCTCCACCGCCTTCCCCGCATTGAACCAGCTCTCCGCATCCATCAGGTGGGAAATCCTCGCCCTGCCCATGCCCGTCTTAATCTCATAGGCGTTCATAATGCTCTCCTTCACCTCGTCCAGCATCTCCCCGGCCCTCTGCATCTCCTTGGAATCCCCAATGGCAATCGTCATAGGATTGTGGATCATCATCATGCCCACCGGGGACATCAGAACCTCCGTCCCGGCCATGGCAATCACAGACGCCGCCGAAGCCGCCAGGGCATCCACCTTCACCGTCACGTCCCCCCTGTATTCCATCAGCATGTTATAAATCTGCGCCGCCGCAAACACGTCCCCGCCCGGAGAATTGATCCAGACCGTGATATCCCCCGTCCCCGCATCCAGCTCTTTCCGGAACAGCGCCGGCGTCACCTCGTCCCCGTACCAGGTCTCATCCGAAATCTCCCCGTTCAATACCAAGGTTCTCTCCCCGTCCGTCTCATTCCGTATCCAGTTCCAAAACTTCCGCTTCATCCCTGCACCTCACTTTCCGCTTCTTCCAATACTTCCCACCGATTCTCATAAACCGGCGAACAAAAAAGCCAGCAGATACATTCACCTGCCAGCTCCCAAAACACCTTTATCCAGCTATTATGCTTTTATACCCTTATGCCTTTATGCTTTCATGTTCCCATGCCTCACAGCCCCAATCCGGAGCCTCCCTGCCGAAACTGCCTCCCGTCCGGCGGCTCCTGCTCTTGCAGGCCCTTCCCCGCAAACAGCCCCGCATCTTCCAGCCTGCAAAGATTCCCGTTCACCAGATACAGATCCCCGCCTTCCTCCGCAGGAATCGGGTTCATGTCCTCCATCTCCCTGATATCATTCGTGGACAGCCACCCATTCTGCCGCCCCACAGAATACCCGTTCATACGGCTCTGGTAATCCCCCCGCAGAAGCCCATCCACATTCAGCTTCACGAAATACTCCCGCTTCTCCTGGGGCAACAATAAGGCTTTCTGTAAAGACTGCTCCCACCGGATCACCCACGGGTCCAGCGTATACTTCACAAACTCCAGCGACTGCTGCTCAATATTGCTAAAGCTGCTCTTATCCAGATCCCCCACCATATGCGGCGGAATCCGGTACAGCCTGGCAATCTCGTCCACCTGGAACTTCCTGGTCTCCAGAAACTGCGCCTCCTCCGGCGGAATCCCGATCTGCTGGTACTTCATGCCCTCTTCCAGAACAGCCACCTTCCCCGCATTCTTAGAGCCCCCGTAGACAGCGTGCCAGCTCTCCCGCACCTTCGCCGGGTCCTTCAACACCCCCGGATGCTCCAGCACGCCGCCCGGCGTGGCCCCGTTCTCAAAGAATCCCGCCCCGTATTCCTCACAGGCCAGCGTCATCCCCACCGCATTCTTCGCCATGGCAATGGGAGAATACCCCACCAGACCGTCAAACCCAAGCCCGGGGATATGCAGCACATCCTCCCGCGGAAGATACACCCTGCCGTACTCCCCAAAGTTCGGGTTCTCGTCACCGTACCGGTTATAGACATAATAAAGCTCCCCCTTACCGTCCCGGTCAACCTCCACCTTGTCCGGCAGCAGCGGGTACAGCCCCAGCACCCGGCCCCCGCCGTCCCGTATGATCTGCGCATAGGCATTCCCCCAGATCAAAAGATGGCTCATAAGCGTCTCCCGGAACACAAAAGAAGTCATCTCCGGGTTCGGCTCGTCATGCAGGAGATAATACAAAGGATGGTCATACACCCGCTCCTTCCCCCTCCCCGCATACCGGTACAGATGCACCGGCAGGGAAGCAACCGCCTCCGACAGAATCCGCACACAGGAATAGACCGCCGTGGTCTGCATGGCCGTCCGCTCATTCACAACCTTCCCGCTGCTGCTCCGCCCAAACAAAAAGGAATAAGCCGTACTCCCGTAACTGTCCCTCGGCTTATCCCTCGCCCCCCTGATACCCAAAACAGACGCCAGCTTCATACACACCTCCTAAAAATACGCAGAAGAAAAGCACCTCCAAAGAGATGCCTACTTTCCTAAAAGTCAATCTACTAACAAGTATTCCTTTGTAATTCCCTTTTTTTCAAGAGATTCTAAAATTTCTTTTTTTAATTCCTTACTAATCACTATTTTCACCAAACCATTTCCATTTTTCAACCCTTCTGGGACTTGCACTGAATGGGGATAAAATTTATTATATCCTGCATGTGAACTAATTCGTGCCACACCATCCAAAGGATGTTCAAATTTTACCCCACATAAATAAAAACATCCGTTCTGCCTTTTTAATCTTAAATTATTTTCTTTAGTAGTTTCAGAAGGAACCGCCATAAAACCATGATCTAAAAAAGAAACGATAGCAGTGTTTAAGTCTATAGCCTCCTTGAATGTATCGTTAATCTTTGGATATTTTCCAAGTATTATTTCAGATAAATCCTGTACTGACATCACGGAATCCGTCTTTATCCTGACCAACTCTGTCAAAATACATGCTGTATACCATTCTGCCTTATGTGGTGGATAACACCACATAAACAACGCACCGTCTTTATCCATATTTCCCGAACATGCAAAATAAAGTGCTACATCTTTATCGGTAGTAAAATCTATAAACCTGGTGCCAGTTTGGTAATGCTGGATATACGCAATGGTATCAAATAAATTCATATCATGCTTCGGCTTATAATCAGCCAATATATCATATTCTTGCTCTTTCGCATCTTCTATGCTGGCACGTATTTTCCATGATTCATCACTTTGTCCTCTAAAAAAGGTCTGTAAACGGTCCGATGGGTCATCATCAGCAGTTCTTCCTTGTCTCGGCAAATTATAAAAACAATTATAATCGGCAATAATTTTATCAATATCTCCAACTGTATCTATATGGATTTCCTGATATTCAAGTTTTTTCTCATACAATGACATGCTGTTTTACCTCCGGCTTCTTTGCTTTCAGTATATCATGAAATCCAACAGACTAAAAGCTCAAAATCCCCCTCTCATCATACACGCTCCCCGTGCTCCCGCCATTCCGCACCGCCCGGTCAAGCGCCATAACCGCCGCCACCGCGCCGTCAATCTTCTCCGTGGACTTCTCCTTGTCCGGCTTGATATTCCCCGCCGGATCCGTCCGCACAAAAATATTGTCCATCATCCACCGCAGCACCGGATGCCCGCCGTGGGCAACATTCCTCTCCAACACCAGCTCCATCAACCTCTTTGTAGGCGGCGACATATCCTTGAACCCCTGCCCGAACGGAACCACCGTAAACCCAAGCCCCTCCAGGTTCTGGACCATCTGCACCGCTCCCCACCGGTCAAAGGCAATCTCCTTTATGTGGAACCTCTTCCCCAAATCCTCTATAAAACTCTCAATAAACCCATAATGGATCACATCCCCCTCCGTAGTCTCCAGAAACCCCTGCTTCTCCCACACATCATACGGCACATGGTCACGCCGCACCCTCCGCACCATATTTTCCTCCGGTATCCAGAAAAACGGCAGGAACACATACCTCTCCGTATCGTCCCTGGGCGGAAACACCAGCACAAAAGCCGTGATATCAATAGAGCTTGACAAATCCAGCCCTCCGTAACACTCCCGCCCCAGAAGCTCCCCCTCGTCCACCGGGAAAGCACAGGCATCCCACTTCTCCATCTGCATCCAACGTGTGGACTGCTTCACCCACTGGTTCAGCCGGAGCTGCCGGAAAATATTTTCCTCCGCCGGATTGTCCCTGGCGCTCAAACAGGCATTCCGCACCTTCCCGATATCAATCGTATGCCCCAAAGACGGGTTCGCCCGGTACCACACTTCCTCCGAAGTCCAGTCCGCATCATCCGAAGCCCCGTAAATCACCGGATAAAACGTGGGGTCCGCCTTCCGCCCGCACAGAATATCCTCCGCCTTCTGATGCTGCTCAAAACAAACCGAATGCCGGTCCGTCCCCGCCGTAGTAATCAGGAAGAACAAAGGCTGTGTCCTGGCATCCCCGGAGCCCTTCGTCATCACGTCAAACAATTCCCGGTTCGGCTGGCTGTGCAGCTCGTCAAAAATCACCGCATGGACATTCAGCCCGTGCTTCGTATAAACCTCCGCAGAAAGCACCTGGTAAAAACTGTTCGTCGGCTTATACACCAGCCGCTTCACCGACATCACCGGCTTGATCCGCTTCTTCAACGCCGGACACTGCTCCACCATGTCCACCGCCACGTCAAACACAATGGAAGCCTGCTGCCGGTCCGAAGCGCACCCATACACCTCCGCGCCCCACTCATTGTCCCCGCAGGTCATGTAAAGCGCCACCCCCGCCGCCAGCTCCGACTTCCCGTTCTTCTTCGGAATCTCCACATAGGCCGTATTATACTGCCTGAACCCGTCCTCCTTCACCGTCCCGAACACGTCCCTGATAATCGTCTCCTGCCACGGCAGCAGGTCAAACGCCTGCCCCCGCCATCTCCCCTTCGTATGTTTCAGGCAGCGGATAAACTCCACAGCCCTCTGCGCCTTCGCCTCGTCAAACACTATCCTCCGCCTCCCTTGAACAGCAGGATCTCCATAGCGTCGCTCTCCTTATCCTCCCCGGCATCCGCCACGATCCGGCTCCGGGAAGAAGGCGTAAGCCCGAACTGCTCACAGAACCGGTTCATGATCTTCAGGTAAGTCTGCGCAATGGACACCTGCGGGACCTGCTGGCAGTACCCCGAAGGCGTCTCCATGATCGCCCCATGCTCTGAAATATATTCCTCCGCTTCCTTCCACCTGGCATACGCCTGGCAGTACCCCGCAAAAGCCGCCATGTCAATCTCCGTCAGAATCCCAAGCCGCTCCATCTGCTTCGCCATCCGCTTCCATTCCTTCTTCGCCTCCGCTTCCAGCCACGCCGGACACCTCGGAGCCTTATTTTCCGGCTTCGGCTCCCCGGCATTCAGCCCCCGCTTCCCAGGGTTCCCCTCCAGCATTTTCACCGCCGTAGGCTTCGGCTTCCGCCCTCTCTGCGCCACCGCACTCACCTCCCTCCGTACCGGCTCACGCACTTTTTAATCCAGAAAATCAAAATCCTCATCAGGCCCCGTCCCGGAATCCCCGGACAGGCCGCATGCCGTATCCCCAAAGTCCTCCCATGCCGTCCCCGGCACAAAGCCATCAGCGCCTTTCCATTCAGCCTCCCGCACGGAATCCCCAAACTCTTCCCACACAGCCTCCATCTGCGCCAGAAGCTCCCGGCTCTCCGGCAGTGCCATGGCGACCGCATAAGCCACCGTTGCCGTGACCGCATTTCCGGCCTGCTTATAAAGCTGTGTCTCCGAATTGACAGCCGCCGCCCGCTCATACAGCTCATCCGGGAACCCCTGCAGGCAAAAACACTCACGGGGAGTCAGCCTCCGGATCTTCCCGCACTTCGTCACCGTCCCCATCATGCACCCCGTATCCAGCGTCTGCGAACAGCCCTTTCCAACCCGGCCCCGCCGGGATTCACTCTTCGGGTACGACAGGCACACGCCGTCCCCCGGATAAGCCAGGTCATACCCCTGCTTCGTGCCGTTCCTCACCGGCAGCGCCGGCTCCGCATCCCCGGATACCTCTTCCGTCAGATAAACCCCGTGCTGATCCTGCGCCGTCAGCGTGAACATCGGCTCCCCGGCCTCCTTCATCCGCCTGCCGTTCTGCCGCTTCTCCATCCTGTCCGGCGTCAGTACCGCCCTGGCTTCCTGCACCGCAGAATCAGTCTCCAATATTCCGGAATTGCCATAATTCGTCAGCCCGCCATTATACTGTGCAATCAGACACCGGGCAACCTCCGTAACCTTCGGATGGTTCAGCGTCTGGTCCACAAATATCCGGCCGCCTGGCTCTGCATCGCCTACGCAGTACAGCCCGGTCTTCGCGCCCATACCCCCGCCGTTCGCCCCGATACTCACCGAAACCCCGGACGGGTCATACACCCGGTATCCCTGCATCCCGCCTATAACCTCTTTAAGAGCTCCACCGTCTTCTCCGAAGACAGGTAATATTTCCCGTCCACCTCTGCTTCTAAGAACTGCGATAAGGAATACCCTCTCCCGGTTCTGCGGGACTCCGAAGTCTTTAGAATTAAGCACCTGCCACCGCACGTCATACCCTGCCTCGTCCATTTCAGAGAGAACGGCGGCAAAATCGAATCCTGCATTGACTGATAACAGGTTCTTAACGTTCTCAACAAGTAGGTATGTGGGCTTACCGCCTTCCTCTTTGCCTTTGATGAGGTCAATAATGCTGTAATAGATTCCACTTCTTTTTCCTCTAAGCCCCCTCTGCTTTCCTGCGATGGAGATATCCTGGCAGTTGTGGGCTGCCAGCCCTCCTGCTGTGTATGAATTGTCATCTTCCACCTCCATGTTGTAGACATATCCATCAAACGGGACCTTCCTGCTGCCCCTGAAACGGCACCAGACATATCCGTCCATGAAAAAAGAGCCGTCCCTTTCAGACCGCCCTTCCTTGAACCTCACCGTATAAAAATCATGCTGCCGTACCGTCCTGCCCTCGATCACGCAGGTCTTTGGCATCTTATTTCTGTAAACCGCACAGGGCATACGGTACGCCTTATGCACACAGTCCCGGATTCCATAAGCAAGCTCCCTGGAAATCGTGGATGCCTGATGGTATTTCCCAACCATGCACCCGTCCGTCTCAAAATACCCTTCCAGAAACGCCCGCAGCAGATCCTCCGGCAGATTGAAGACCGTCTCTGTCAGCCGCTTTCCTCCCGCACCCTTTCCAAACTGCATCAAAAATACCGTCAGCTCTTTATTCGTAAAATGCACCTTATAAGCCGTCCGCTCCTTCGCCACGCTGTAACGGAACATTCTGTCCACATGCCTTTTCAGCCGTTCCAGCTTTTCCTCATTGCAGGCAATCACCACCCGGTAATTATCAGACGCATTCTTCCTCTTGGTAACACGATACCAGCCGTCACCCATATAACAGCCCACGAACCACCAGAAATCCCGGCTCCCAAGGTCAAGACCGTCCAGCCTGTACTCCCTCCCACGCCGCTCATAAGTAATCCCGTCCCACTCCGGCAGCTCCGCCTTGTTATTCACCGGAACCGCGATCAGATCACCTGCCTCCAGTTCCTGTACGGCTTTCCATTTGGCAGAATCCCCGTCTTTTACCAGAAACGGATGCTTCCCGGTCACTCTTAGATTCTCTACGCCGAAAACGTCCAGCTCATAAATCTCCCCGGCCCTATGTTTCATGGGCCTCACCACCGGGTGGAACCTGTTCTTATGCGTCAATACCCGGTCCCCGGCCTGGATATGCTCAATACACTTATATCCCCGGTCCGTCATCACCAGCGTCCCGGCCTCAAAGCAGGGGAACCCAAAGCACCACGCATCCGCATAGGGGATCTCTTCCGGCGTCAGCTTCGTCACATCCTCCGCCTTCCATTCCCCTTCCGTGTCATACATGGCCTCATAGGAAGCCCTCGCAAACTTATCATACTCACAATACCCAACGCATTTATGCCCGGCCCATTCCAGCCCCAGCCGGAACCCGCCGATCCCCGAACAGATATCCAGAAATGTAAGCCTTCCCATGGTCACTCCGCCTCCCCGTTTCCCTTTCTTCCGTCTCCCTCCGGCTCCAGGACAACGCTGCTCTCCACCTCGTTCCCCCACGCTTCCCAGCCGGGGACACGCTGCCTTGCGAACAGCTCCACTCTCGGAAGGTCTCCCATCAATTCCACGATCTTCTCCCTCGTCTCGTCCGGCTTCTTGCTGTGCGCTTCCAGTGGGGAGATGATAAACTGGTGGACACGGGCAGACCTGCGCCTCGGATGCCCTTTCACTCCCAGCAGGCAGATCTCCGCGTTCCCCCTGGTCCAGAACCCCAGCCCGTAAAACCAGCCCGGAGACTTCCGGTTCTGTTTCAGCCACACAAAAGCCACCGTCTTGTACCGGAACCCCCCAGCTTTCCATCACACGCAGGGCCTCCGGCAACTGCGGGAACGTAACCCATAAAAACAACGTACAGTCTTCCGCGCAGATATCCGCCACGGGCAGCGCACAGATATCCTCCGTGCCCATCGTCCCGTAATGCTTCTCTGCTCCGCCCTGCACCCGTTTGTTGTCATACCGCCACGGGGGATCGGCATAGACGATATTATATTTCTGTTCTGTCTCCATCCCTGCCTAACCTCCCATACAGCTCCTTAAAAAATTCCTTCCCCCGGATACGCTTTCCTTCCCGTATCCGTTCTTCCTCAAACCGGAACCTGACTTCCAACTCCTGCACGGAAAAATCCTTCCGGAAATCCCGCCATGTCTGCGTTTCCCATTCCAGAAGCCGCTCCCACAGCTCCGGAAACTCCCGGCGCAGCGTCCGCAGTTCCTCCAGCCCCTGCAGGGGGCAGCACCAGCAGGACACCCGGTCAAACAGCCGGTACAGCCCGCCCCAGTCGTACCCCCGCTCATAGCAGTAATCCAGGCAGTCCTTCTCCGTCATCCCCCATTCCACCAGAGGATACCGGTACTCCCTCACCCTCTGCGGCTCATCCGCCGCTATGCCGATATACTGCACAATCTCATATTTCTTCCTAAGCCCTGACAGATACCTGTTGATCACCGCCGTCTTCAACACGGAAGTACACCAGCGGTTCCTAGGCCCCGCCCAGCTCATGCCCGGCTTACCCGCATAGGGGGAATCCGGGTCCTTCCGCTCCGGCGTATAATGGAGCAGGTAATACTCAAAACCCTTTCCCTCTTTCAGACGCACCACCGGGACCGGCAGGGCCTTTTCCAGCCTTTCCACATGCTCATACATCTGGGGAAATTCCAGCCCCGTGTCACAGAACATCACAAAATCCAAAGGCCAGCCTTCCTCCACCAGCCGCAGGACCATAGCCGTGGAATCCTTCCCGCCGGACAGCGAAGCCGCATACAGCTTTTCCTTTCCGCCGTCCTCATGCACCCGGTTTGGCGATATCTTCCGCCATCTCTCTCTGCAAGTTCAACTTCACCGCTTCCCCATAGCCTTCCATCCCGTTCGCCCTGCAGTAATTCCGCACAATGTCACGGGACAGCCCCACGGCAGAGGCAGCGGCCTTATAGCCCTTCCCCTGCATCCGAAGCTCTTTAATCCGCTCCGCCTGTTCCTTCGTCATACCTTCACCCCCAAATAAAAAGAGCCGCAAAACCACCTTTTTCCGATAGTTTTTCAGCCCCATAATACAGGATTTATAAAGGTTCCCTGAATGACTTTATCCCCGGAAATCCTTATAAATCCTGCATTTATGTATGCCGGGATCATGCGCCGCCTATCCCCCCTGTCAATTTCTGCGAAAATTCACGTTTGAGGGGGCGGCGGTGTCCATGGATACGGCTTCTGGAGATTTCCACCGCCTCTCCCCTCCGGCTATATGCAGAACCCACAGCTCACGGGAAAAATCTTTGTGGAGATCACCGGCCAGATTTCACTGGAGATCCGCACGCTTCCACAGTAAAATAGTAGCCAGAACCACACCAAATCTAAAGGAGGCACACGTCTATGAAATCAAAGCTGATCAAAGTAATCACATCCTCACGCCTTACCTATCCCAAAAACCCTTTTGATGACACCAAGTACATCCGGACACCCAAAATCCAGATAGAGGGAAACTGGCTGGAATCCCTCGGCTTCCACATCGGGGACCGCCTGCAGGTGGACTATGAAGAAGGCTCCATACATATCCACCCCGCGCCGCCGGAATCAGAATGTCCCGCAGAACCCGCATGACAAAAAAGCATATACCGCAGAAAAGCCCTGGTAACTCCCAGGGCTTTTCTGCCGTCAGTACCTGTATTCCTGATACCGGTCCTCTGTCATGGTCTTGCTGTCATGGCATCTCTTACAAAGCGCCTGCCAGTTCCCTTCGTCCCAGAACAGCCTTCCATCCCCTCTGTGCGGCACGATATGGTCAACCACTTCCGCTTTCACGAACTGCCCCTGCTCCTTACACCTCTCACACAGCGGATGCTGTTTCAGAAAAAGTTTCCTCGCTTTCCGCCATCTGCTGCCATACCCACGCCCGGATGCATCCACACGGTCCGCCCTGTGCAGTGCCGCATGTCCCTCACAGAAATCACCGTCCGTCAGCTTCGGGCATCCCGGATGCTTACACGGCTTCTTCGGCCTTCTCGGCATGGTCACCACCGCCTCACTCCGCCGTAATATTTATCCGCTATGGCATCCTGCTGATGCTCCGGCAGGCTCCTGAGCCTCTCCCTTGCTTTCTCCAGGGATCGCTCCTGCTCCTCCTTCGTCTTATGGAACCCGCAGGACTTCCCCTGGCACATCCCGCTGCCTAAAATGCTGCATTTCCCTCTGTCATTCACAGCAAAACAATCCATCATGATCTCCCTTCCATCCTCTCAATCGCAAAAAGGGCAGCGGTGAAAGGATAAAGCCCGCTGCCCCGCAAAGACAAAAGAAAAAGCCCCATGGACATATCCACAGAGCTCCTTACAGTTCTTCGCATCCTAATCATAGCACAGACGCCGATAAACTTTCAATAAACCTTCCCTATACTCTTACTCAACCTTTACTCAACCATCACTCAACCGTATCACAGAATCAGTCCAGAAGATACTGCCCAGCCGTCCTCTCCCTCATCAGGTACAACTCCCTCATCTCCGCCAGCGCCCTCTTCCGGTACTTCCCGATCATGGCCTCGCTCACGCTGTACTTCTCGGAAAGCGCCCTCCACGTCATATCCTCCATCACCATATCCCGCACCACCTCCGGCAGCCTCCCGCTCAACTGCCCCACGGCATACTCAAAAAACTCCAGCTCTTCCTTCACCGCCTGATACCGCCCCAGCAGGTACTCAAACCAGTCATCGTCCAGACGCTCCTTCACCTGCCGGTACTTCACCGCCGCATTCCCGGTCTTATCGGAAATCCCGCCGCCCTGCACCCGCTCCCCCTGGGGCTGCCCCAGGCACATGCTCTCTATCACATCCTCACACGGCACGCCCTCAAACCGGGACAGCTCAAACTCCAGAAGCCCCATATCCTTCTTCCAGTTCCGGTATTCCTTAAACAGCTTCTCTGTCTCCATCCTTTCCGCCTCCAATCCTCGCCCTCACCGCTTCCACAAGCGCCGCCTGTCCGCAGTCCTTCCTCTCCAGGGCCGCCAGCACCCGTTCGTCCAGCGTCCCCTTCGCAATCAGATGGTGTATCACCACCGTATCCTCCTGCCCCTGTCGCCACAGCCTCGCGTTCATCTGCTGGTACAGTTCCAAAGACCAGGTAAGCCCGAACCATACCAGCGTGGAGCCTCCCGCCTGCAGGTTCAGCCCGTGCCCGGCAGATGCCGGGTGGATCACAGCCACCGGAACCTCCCCGGCATTCCACTTCCGCATATCCTCCGCCGTATCCAACTCCACGGCTTTCACCCGCTCCACAATCCTCTGTAAATCATGCTTATACCAGTAAGCCACCAGCACCGGCTTCCCGTTCGCCGCCTCTATCAAATCCTCCAGGGCTTCCAGCTTCCGGTCATGGATGCGCCTCACCCTGCCGTTCTCGTCATAGACCGCCCCGTTCGCCATCTGCAGCAGCTTGTTGGAGAGCCCTGCGGTATTCACCGCGTCAATATCTCCCTCCGCAAAAGGCAGCAACATATCTTTCTCCAGCTTCCCATACAGCTCCATCTCCCTCCCGCTCATGGCAACCTCCACCCGGTTATACACACACTCCGGCATATCCAGATAGTCACCCGCCCTCATGCTGATACAGATATCGGAGATCAGCCCGTATATAGCTTCCTCCGCCCCGTCCCTGGGCTTATAGGAGAACACCATCTGCCTGCTCCGCTTATCCGGCAGGAAGAACCGCTCCCGGTATCCGCCGATGAACCGCCCAAGCCTCTGCCCCATGTCCAGCAGCCCGATCTCCGCCCATAAATCAATCAGCCCGTTCGGCGCCGGCGTCCCAGTCAGCCCCACTATCCGCCTCACCTTCGGCCGCACCCTCTTCAACGCCTTAAACCGCTTCGCCCTGTTGGACTTGAAAGAAGACAGTTCATCGATCACCACCATGTCAAAATCCCACCTGCAGGAATCCACCAGCCACTCCACATTTTCCCGGTTGATGACATACACCTGCGCTTCCCGCTCCAAAGCCGCCAGCCGCTCTTTCTCCGAACCCAGCACCTTTGACAGCCCGATCCCGGACAGATGCTCCCACTTCTCCAGCTCGCCGCCCCAGGTATCCCTCGCCACCCGCAGAGGCGCGATCACAAGCACCTTACGAATATCAAAATAGTCAAACAGAAGCTCCCACACCGCCGTCAGCGTGATCACCGTCTTCCCAAGCCCGCAGTCCAAAAACAGCGCGCCCACCTTCTCCCTGATGATAAACTCTTTCGCATACTCCTGATACTCATGCGGAACATATCTCATCCAGCACACCTCCAATCTGTCCCAGGCTGTCTATCACATAAACCGGAAAGCCCAAACCCTCCAACTGCCTCTTCCTCTTCTCCTGCAGGGGTCTTGGCTTCTTCCCAGGGGCCTTCAACTCCACAAAAGCAATCTTCCTTCCCGGCAGCAAGACAATCCGGTCCGGCACCCCATCCAAGCCGGGGGAAACGAACTTCACCGCCATGCCTCCCATCTCCTTCACCGATACCGCCAGCCGCCGTTCAATCTCATTCTCTCTCATCCAGACACCTCCGTCCTGTCCTGAAATCCCGTCCGGAACATGGATACAAAAAATCCCTTATACCTTATACGTGTATATAACACGTACATATATGCTTCTTTTTCTTATTACCCATACCCCACTAAGAGATTCTTATTCCCTTGTTCCAGACCGCCCCGCAACCCTTGATTTTACGGAATCCCCTGTACGGGAACTACCGTCAGAACAAACTCCCTCTTGTTCCGCTCGTTCCGTTCCGGCTTGTTCCCATACAGGCAGACTTGTTCCGTCTATTTCCTGTCTTGTTCCCGCACATATGCCCGCTGTTTCCCATAGATTGAAAAGCCGGACATCCCGTTCTTCGTCTCCGTATATTTCCCCCAGCCCTCAATCTTCCGCATGATGCCGCTGATCTCATAGGAATCTATCTTTTTCAGCGCAGAGGACTCCCGCCCGAAACATTCGCACCAGATCTCCATGTTGCACACCATCATCCGGCGCACCGTACCCGTCTGCCGTTCCTCCCCAAACTCGCTGCCGCTCAAAAAATTCCTCCGGTCATATAAACTCATGGAATCCCAGTTCTCCGGCAGGAGCGTGTCAAGGTACGTCCGCACCAGCCCCTCCCGGTCATCCGTCTCCATAGCCTCCGCCTGCTCGGACGTTGCCATGGCCGCAACGTCCCCTTCCAGGTACAGCCGCTCCCCGCTCTCATAGACGGCCTTCGCCTCCGCCCATATCTGCAGCACGTCCTCCCCGGAAATCTGCCACGGCTTCCTCACACTCTCACCGTTTACCCGCACCGGCCAGAAACGCCTGTTCCCGGTAATGTCACGCAGGAACCCGCTCTCCGTATTCGTGCTCCCCACAATCACGCACTGCCTTGGGTGGCTCTCCACGTTCAGCCCATAGCTGGCGCGGTACTTGTCATCCACCCTGGACAAAAAAGATTTCACTGTCTCCACATCCGTCTTCTTCATCCCGGCAAGCTCCCCCAGCTCCAGAATCCAGTACCCCTGCAGCTTCTCCGGCCCGGACTTATCCCGCATGTCCGTAAGCGTCAGGCTGTCCGAAAACCACGCCCCCGCAAGCCTCGCAAACAGCGTGGACTTCCCAATCCCCTGCGGCCCGTTCAGGATAAGCACGCTGTCAAACTTCGTCCCTGGCTGGTAAATCCTAGCCACGGCCGCCGCCAGCGTCTTCTGGATGACCGCCCTCGTATATGCGGAATCCTCCGCCCCCAGATAGTCCGTCAGCAACGTGTCAACCCGCTTCACCCCGTCCCACTCCGGCAGGGCATCCAGATACTCCTTCACCGGATGGTATGCCCGCTCCGAAGCCACAGCCAGAAGGGCATCCTTCGTCTTCGTGGGCGCATATACCCCGTACCCTTTATTCAGATAAACCTTAAGCGACGCAAAATCCGAATCATTCCACCCCGGCTTGATCTGCTTCCAGGGCAGGCTCTCCCCGGCATCAATCCCGTCCCGGTGCAGATTAAAAGCGATGGACTGTAAACCTTCATCATGCCGGATTGCCAGCACCAGATTGTCCAGCGTGTCCTTCACCTTCCCCTGCCGGTCCAGTTCCAGCCCCTTGCGCCAGTCATCTCCCGAAGAAAACTCTTTACGGGCAGACTGCGCCCTCTCCTCCGCCAGCGTCAGCTTCACCTTTTCGTCACTGACCGCAAACTCACTCATCGCCTTAAAAGACGGCAGCCTGGAAGCCTCCGCATCCTCCGAAGCCCTCACGTCCAGCTCCCCAAACTTATGGATACGCACCATGTCAAAAGCGTTCATCAGCTTCCCGCAGGCCGGGTCCGTGGCATGGTGGGAATAGGCAAACTTCCCCTCATAGACCACCACCCCCGCCTGGGAATCCGCCGGAATATAATCATACCGCCCCTGCATGGCGCTCGGCCTGTACACGTCCGCCAGAAACACCTCCGCCGCTTCCTCAATGCTGTACGTCCGGCAGAACGCCCCCACCACGCCCTCCTTAGAAAGCGGGTCCGCCTGCTTCTTCATCTCCCTCAAGACCACCGCCTGCTGCCGCCCGCTCACCGGCCACTCCGAAGAATCCCGCCAGTCCTTATACCTGGAAAGAACCGTGTCCGGGTCCAATATCTCCCCCTCGATATCCCGGAACACAAACTCCCCGTCCGAAGACGTGGACGGCCAGTACATCAGGCGGGACGGCTCATAAGTGGTATCGTCGAACATCTCCATGCCGATGTCCTCCGCCACCTTCCGCGCCACCGCCGCGTACTCGTCCGGCGACACATTCCTGGACAGCGGGACCACCAGCCGGAACCTGGGACCCTCCGGCGTATGCTTATGCGTGGAATAGATCAGGCACCGGAAATCAAAGAACATCTCCATCCGCTCCGGGATATCCGCCTCGGCATGGTCCATGTCCAGCGTCAGGGCGGACCGGAACACCACGCAGTCCTTCTTCCGCCTGCCGCCCTTCAGCTTCCCCATCACAAAGCCGCCCACGTCCTTAATCGAATCCTGCCTCGCCTTCGACAGCTTCCGGTACTGCTCCACCGTCTCCGCCGTCCGTATCGTCCGGGAAATACGCCGGACAAAATCCTCCAGCTCCATCTCCCCGCCGTTCCACCGCTTCTCCATCCTCGAATTGCCCGTAGAAACATAAACCTTCATACACACATACCCCCTGTCCCTCTTCCTGCATCATTGTACCCCATGAAAACGTCCTCCTACTGTTTCTGATAAAACGGACACTCATACCCGTCCGCCCGCAGCGGCAGCCCCTCCGCCCAGAAAGGCTGCACCGCCATCACCTCACACATCTCTTCCACGGAACCGCTGCCCTCCGGCACCTCCGCAATGATCTCATCATGGCAGTGCATCACAATGGAATAACCCTTCCTCTCCACCCGCAGCATGGCTTCCGCCAGCAGGTCCCTGGCCGTCCCCTGCACGATATTCTCCACCAGCTTCGGCCCGTAGGTCTCAATCCGGCCCCACTTCTTATTTTCAGAAATCCCTTCATAAGTCAGGCCCTCCCGCCCGAACTTATTCACCGCCAGCCTGGGCTTCACATATGCCAGCTTCCTGCCGGACGGCAGCATGACAAACAGAATCCCGCTCCGATACTCAAACGTGATCCTCCCTGCCCGTGTCCCCGTCCTCTTCGTCACAGCCTCCACAGCCGCCTTATCCACATCCCACCAGAACTGCGTGATATGCGGGTTCGCCCTGCGCCATGCGGCCACCAGAGACGGCAGCTCATCCTCCGAAAGCCCCATCTCCAGCGCGCCCATGGAAACCAGCGCCCCCGCAGCCCCGCCATATCCCAGGCCAAGCTCCGCGATCTTCCCCTTCTGCCGCAGAGGGGAACCCTTCGTCACTTCCTCAATCGGCACATGGAACATAGCAGACGCAGAAGCCTCATAAATCTTCCCATGGGAAGAAAACACCTCCAGCCTCCACCGCTCCCCGGCAAGCCACGCCAGCACCCTTGCCTCAATGGCAGAAAAATCCGCCACCACGAACCGGCACCCCGGCTCCGGCACAAACGCCGTCCGAATCAGCTCCGAAAGCACGTTTGGCGTGGAATCATAAAGCATCTCCACGTCCTCAAACCTGCCCTCCCTCACAAGCCTTCTCGCCAGCTCCAAATCCTCAATATGGTTCTGCGGAAGATTCTGCACCTGCACCAATCTCCCCGCCCACCTGCCGGTCCTGTTCGCCCCATAAAACTGCAATAAACCATGTACCCGCCCGTCCGAACAGACAGACCGCTCCATGGCCTCATATTTCTTCACGGAAGTCTTCGCCATCAAAAGCCGGAGCCGCAGAAGTTCCTCCACCTCCCCGTCCGATTCCTCAATCAGCTCCGCCACCGCCTTCTTAGACAGGCTCTCCGCCTCCACCCCGTTCTCCCCCAGCCAGCCCTTCAACTGCGCCACGGAATTGGGATTTTCAAGCCCCGTCAGCTCATACGCCCGCCTCGTCACAACCTCCTTATGCAGCCGCTCACAGACAACCGCCTGCCGCACCAGCCCCATATCCACCAGCACGCCCCGGTCATTGATCCTCTGGTCCAGCCGGTACAGCTCCATCTCGTCCTCCGGTATCGGGAACTTACACAGCTTCCCCCGTATGGCCTTCTCCACATCCACGTCCCTCATACAGTAAGCCTTAAACAGCTCCCACTTCTCCGGCGCATGGCAGGGCAGGTTCCGCCTCCTGCCCCCGTTGGCCTTCGTCGGCTTACAAGGCACGCAGAAATACCGGATCAGCTCCTTCCCCTCCTTCATCTTCCGCTCGTCCAGCCCCAGCACCGCGCCCACGTCCTCCAAAGACCGGGGAAGCGCCAGAACCGCCGCCTGGACCGCGCTGCAGTGCCAGGACTCCGGCGGAAGATACCTCCCGAAATACTTAGAAAGACACGTCCGCTCAAAATTCGCATTGAACGCCGTCTTCACCACAGAACCGTCAAAAACCGCCTCCGCAACTTCCCCCGGCAGTTCCTCCCCCTGCGCCAGATCTATCACCCTGGTCTCCCCACCGTCAAAAGAATAGGCAAACAGCAGGACTTCAAAAGCAGGGCTGTCCGCATAAGCGTAAACCCCGCACTTAATCAAATCCACATCACTGAACGTCTCAATATCCATCTCTAAAATCCGTCCCATAACGCCACGGCTCCCTTCCTCCTGTATTTCTCCCCGCCGGGAAACAGGCGGCAGTCTCCCGCCGCCCTGATACATCTACCCAAGGAAATCTTCCTCTCCATCCATTTCCACCGCGTCAAAATCATCCTCCGCGCTGGTCCTCCCGCCCAGGGATTCCCCGTCACGCAGCTTCTGGATATTCCCCAGGCCGGCCGCAATCCCACGGTTCCCATTGCTGTTGAATCCGTAAAAATTCACGCTTATCCTACCATAGCACCCGGAATACACCTCCGACTGGTCCAGGATCGGCTGCACGTTCTTATCCACCACCTGCGGCGCCTGCCTGCTGTTGGCATTAAAGAAATAGCTGTCCGCATAAGCCTCATCCTCCGGGCGGTCAATATCCCCGTCCCGCAGCGGCAGCTTCAAATTCGCCGGGACCTTCCCGCCCCACTTGGAAACCGAATCCTTCTTCGCCTGCTCAATGGCCCTCTTGATCTTCCCAATGGTCTCCGTGTCCGACTTCGGGATGATTGCCGACACCGAATACTTCGGGTCCCCGTCGTTCACCGCATTGGGCTCCCAGCAGTGCAGATAAGAAAATCTGCAAGGTACGATCACTTTTGTCAGGTTCACATTCTCATTGCTCATGTTATTCTTCCTCCTTAAAATCCGCCTCTGCGGTTGCTGCCATTACTTCCTGCCTCTTGTCCGACTCCGGCACCAGCGTGATCTTCCCCCGGGGCTTATACACCAGCTTCCCAAGAACCTCCGCAAACCTCTTCTTTCCAAGCAGCTTCTCCATCTCCGTAATCCCGATCAGCGACTTCTTATAGATATCCGTGTACCCGGCAGCCACAGCCGCCTCCGCCGCCTCTTCCTCGTCCGTATACTTCCGATTGCTCCTGCCCTCCACCAGCTTAAAACCGTTCCATTTCTTCCCCCTGGACACCGCTTCGTCCTGGGCATAGGCATACACGTCCGCAGACCACCTGGCAAGCTCGTCCGCCACCTTCAAGACCTCCGCGATCTCGTCATCCGTCAAAAGCGCCGGAGCCTTAAACTCCATCTGTGCCAGCCTCAAATATTCCTCTGCCCTGGCCCTGCAGGTATCCTTCGCCTTGCAGAACCGGCACCAGGAACCACTCCGGAACTCGCCCTCACCATTGATGGCAAGCGCCGCCTTCGGCTTCAATTCCTTCTCCACCCACTCCATCAATTCCGGTACGGAAATCTCCCAGGTGCTCACCGATTCCAGCCGCGGCTGGTAAATCGCCATACGCACCACGTCAATATCATAGATAGCCCCGAACAGCTCCAGCGCCCCCAGGCCATACAGCATCATCTGCGGGTTCCATTCCGCCTCCACGGCAACGCCCTTCCCGTACTTCAAATCAACCACCGTCAGCACCCGGTCCGCCACGATCAGCAGGTCCCCCGTGCCGAACCCCTCCGGCACATAGGCCGAATAATCCAGCCTCTGCTCGATCAGCACCACCGGGTCCTTACACTCCTGCCCGGCAAGCTCCACCTGCTCCATGGCATAGGACACATACCCGTCCGTGCATTCCTCCATCTCGTCACACTGGTAATCCGACACCGGACGCTTGGAACGCCGTTTCAGGCTCCGTTTCAGCTTATGCTCCGCAAGGGCATGGGCGGCAGTCCCTTCCTCCGCATACACGCTGTTCCCCGCCTCTTCTGCAAACTGCTCTTCCAGCCGCGCGGACGGCGTACAGTTCAGCCACCGCTTAGAAGAAGACGCCGACAATAACGCATGTCTCCCCATATCAAAGCACCCCCGCTTCCTTCAAAAGCGCCGGGTAATGCGCCGGGTCCACCGCCGACAGCTTCACCGCCCCGTACTTCTGCAGCAGCTCCTTGATCTCCTTCGACTTCCCCTCCTGGGTCTTCTGCGCCATCACAGCCCGCACGTCCTCAATGGCAACAGCCTTCTTGGAATCCGCTGCCTTCTTATCCACCTTCTTATCCGCTTCCCCGGCCTTCTGCCCCTTCCCGGAGCCAGAATCCCCGGCCTCCGCAGCACTGGTCTCCACGGCATCCCCGGCCGCTTCCCCTTTCCCGTCTCCGTCCACGGCAACGCCGTTCTCCGGCACAGCCACATCCTTCTCCGCCATATCAGCAGCACCATTCCACTCCATACCGGCAAGCCCTCTAATCCCGTCCGCCACCATGGAAAACCCGTCCGCAATCCTCAACCATTCATTGCCCATATTACAATCCCTCCATATCTTCCAAACGCTCTATCAGTTCCTCGGAATACATAGCGCACACCAGCAGCTCCTTCCCAATCTCCGGATGGCTGAAATACTGCGCCTTCTCCCCGTACATCTTCCGTACCTTTGCCTCCATCAGCCTGCGCCGCTCGCCCCTCTCAAAGCCGAACACCCAGATCCCGTCCGCCTTCTCCATCAGCCTGGAGACCAGAATCCCCTCCACTGCGCTCCCAAGCTCATCCCTGAAAATGCCGTGGAAACATAAAAACGGACTCACCGGAATCTTCCCCTTATGGGCCGCATACCGGCAGTATTCCTCCGCCCTCTGCCGGTCCAGCTCATCACTCCCCGTCAGATGCGTCAACACCAGCACCATCTCCATGCCCGCTCCCTCCTTCCATGCTTTCTGGCTCCATGAACCGCACCTCAATCCCATGCTCCACGGCAAAGGCAATCTCCGAAGCCATCCCTTCCGTGGCCTCCCCGAACACCCACACCCCGTCACAGCAAAGGAGCAGTTCCAGCCCCATGGCAAGCCCCGCCTGCCGCTCCGCCTCGATCCCCTCGTTCAGAAACTGCGGGAACAACAGATGCGGCGCAACCGGCAGTACCCCCTTTTCCCAGGCCGTCCGGCAGTACCCGGCCGCCCTCCTCGCATTCCCCTCCATGTCCCCACGGAATGGGCTGCAGATAAACACCTTTTTCCTTTCAGCCATACCGTCACTTTCCTTTCTTCATTTTCCTTCTGCCCCGGGTCCCTTCCCCGGCGGACTCATACGCCCTGACCTCACGGTCAATCTTCATCAGCTTCACCGCAAGGCTCTTCGCCACAATGCTGATCGCCTGCAGAATCCCGATCAGCTCCTGTGAATTTTCCATAAATCCCGGCCTCCTTCCTTCCCATTTTGAAAGGCAGTAAATTTACCCCTCTACTTCCCGTAATGACACTTTTTTCAAATGTGACGAATGATTTCAAAAACTTTTTCAAAAACCATTCGACAAGCCTGTCCTTTATTGTCGAACCGCCGGCCCGCTCACACATCCAGCCCCTTCCCCCGGAAAAACTCCCGCAGCTTCCCCAGCACCGACACCTTCCGGGAAGACACCGTTGTCCTTGGCTCGCCCCGCTCCTTCGCAAACTCGCTCACCGGCACCTGCTCCCCGAACACCTTCAAGGCCAGCTCCCGCTCTTCCGGCATCAGGGAATCCAGCGCTTCCTCCAGCACCCCAAGCAGCATCTCCTTCTCCAGCAGCTCATCCATATCCGGCTGCTTCGTATCCGCAACCCCCATATCCTCCGCCGCATCGTCCCTCCACGCCTCATAAGACTCTTCCGTATACCCCTTTTCCTCCATCGCCTCACGGTTCCTCTGCTCCCTCTTCTTCTGCCTCCACCACGGGCGGAAATACCGCTGATACTCTTCCTCCGTGACCTCCATCCATACCTCTTCCCTTCCTGACTGAATCCTGATTCTCCGTTTTGACATACGGCTTCCCTTCCTTTACCCTACGGTAAAGCCAGGAAAAACCGGCTGCCACTCCTTCTAACACAAAAAAAGACCGCAAAAAGCCGGAATCCAGCCTCTTACGGTCTTCAAAACACATCTCTCCGCACGGGTGACGCCCCGGCGGAAGCATGATTCGATTCTTAACTATACTGTGACATTCAAGACAAAACTTCAAAAACACAACACTGCTTTTTTCATTGGCGATTATTCGTATGCTCACCAGCCCTTTTCCGGATGATGAAAGCAAAGGGTCAGGCATCGTCTCTCCTTCCTGGCAGCACCGCTCGTATTCATGACTTTTCATGTACTAATGCAATCTGCCCTGGGCCTGTCTTCTACGACGCAATCCCACTTTCCATAATCTACCATGTATATAAAGTCTTCCCCAAAAAACATCTCATAGTCATATATGTAAAATAGTCCAAAGAAAAACAGCCAGAATAACCTGACTGTTTCTCCCCTGACATTCCTATATTTCTTCTACTCTCTCCCTTTAACACATATCATTATTTTTGTTTCTCACCATATGGCACAGACTCTTCTGCCACCATGGAAAGCCCCGTTCCTGTCTGAAACTCATAAACTGTAGCCCTCGGTTTTATATTGCTGCTCATCAATTCCGCCTGTTTAATCACAATATCAACAGCACCCCTGGCTTTCTCCGGCGGATATTTATATTTCCTCAAAAGATGCTTCACCTGCGTCCTCATATAAGCACGGGCAGACTCCTTCTTATCCCAGTCAACCGTCCTGCTCCTACGGATCAATTCCGTCAATTCTTGCGCCATTTCAATCAAAACCTTATCCTGCATCTTTCTAAGAACTTCGGGATCTGACACCAACGCATCATAAAAAGCCAGTTCCTCCACAGACAATCCCTTTTCATCCCCAGCCTTATAAGCCTCTGTCATCTCTTTTGACAGATTCAATAATTCCTCAATCACCTCCGCACTGGTAATCAGTCTGTTATTGTACATCTTTAATAATTTCTGCATCTTCTCCGAAAAAAGCTGTGATTTCACAACCCCGGTCCTTGCAAATACACGGATATTATCCTCCAGCAGTTTCCGCAGCATCTCCGCGGCAATATTCTTGTGCTTCATCCTGCGGATTTTCTCCATATATTCCTCTGACAAAATCGAAATCTCCGGATTCTTTTTCCCCGCCTCTGCAAAGATATTATAAACGCCATCCTGCTCAATCGCCTGCTCCAGCAATTTCATAATCCTTGCGTTTATCTCATTTGTCGTAATCCCCATCCGTCCCGCAGTTTTGCAAATTCCAGCCTTCACACATTTAAAAAATTCAATTTCCTGTTTTATCCTGGCATCAAGCATACTCCGGCAAAGCGTTTCCGCCTGACTAAGGGCTGTAGCCTCCCGGATAAAACTTTTCTGTTCATCCTCTTCCATCCCAAGGGAAAAATTAACCCCGTTTGCTATCACAGCAAGACGCACCGAATCGTCTACTCCAAAAAAATCAGAATAATCAAATCCGTAGAACATATCCCGCATAATTTCCAGCTTCTCTATTGCTATAGACAATGCCTGTCCCAAATCCGGGATCTTGTCCTGGTCACGCTTGGTATACTGGCTTAACGCACTTTTCAACTCTGCCGCCATACCTATGTAATCAACAATCAATCCTGCCTCTTTATCCCTGTATACACGGTTGACACGAGCGATTGCCTGCATCAGATTATGCCCTTTCATCGGCTTATCAATATACATAGTCGCCATAGATGGAACATCAAAACCCGTCAGCCACATATCCACCACAATTGCAATTTTAAACTCACTGGTATCATCCTTAAATTCCAGCATAAGACCATCCCGATACGCTTTGTTCCCAATAATATCATGCCAGTCCTCATCATCCTGATTGCTGGATGTCAAAACCACCTTCACTTTCTGTTTCCATTCCGGCCGCTTTTCCAGAATAATCCGATAAAGATTGATAGCAATCCTCCGGCTCATACACACAATCATAGCTTTGCCCGTAAGCACATACTGTCTGTCTTCATAATGGGCAATCATATCATCCGCTAAAAGGGACAGCCTTTCCTTAGAGCCTATAATTGCCTCAATGGTAGACAAGTCTGATTTCGATTTCTCAATCGCCGTCTCTGACGCCTCACCTGCCATTTTTTCATATTCCGCATCTATCTGTTTCAGCAGTTCCTCATTCAGCTTTATCTTCGCAGTACGGTTTTCATAATAAATCGGCACAGTTGCCCCATCCTCTACCGCCTGCGTCATATCATAAATATCAATGTATTCCCCAAAAACTTCCACAGTTGACCTGTCATCAAAGTCAATGGGTGTCCCGGTAAATCCGATAAACGTGGCGTTCGGCAAAGAATCCCTCATATACTTTGCCATACCATATTTCCACTCACCTGTTTCCCTATCAAGTTTCCCATCCAGGCCATATTGAGAACGGTGCGCCTCATCTGCCATAAATATGATATTGCTCCGCTCACTCAATACTTCACTGCTTTCCTCAAATTTTTGAATCGTGGTAAAAATAATACCCCCAGCCTTTACCCGTAACAACTCTTTCAGATGCTCCCGGCTTCTTGCCTGCTTCGGTGTCTGCCGCAACAACAGCTTAGAACTGGAACAAAACGTGTCAAAAAGCTGGTTATCCAGATCATTCCTATCTGTCAAAACTATAATAGTAGGATTATTAAATTCCGGATTGCTGACGATACAGCCTGTATAGAACACCATGGACAAACTCTTCCCACTGCCCTGCGTATGCCACACTACCCCGACCTTCCTACTGTGTTCCTCCAGGGCATTCCTTGTACGCTCCACTGCTTTTCTCACCGCAAAATACTGATGATACCCGGCAATGATTTTGATTGTCCTGCCCTTACTATTCTGGAAAACAATAAAATTCCGTATCAAATCCAAAAGCCTTGCTTTGGGAAATACACCATTCAAAAGAACCGAAAAATAGTTAAGTCCTCCCTCTTCCGGTTTTTCTCCATTTTCCGATTTCCACACCATATAACGGGTAAAATCTGACGTGATTGTCCCCATGCGGGTATCCAGACCGTCACTGATTACATTAAAAGCATTATAATAAAACAAAGAGGGAATATCCATTTGGTAGTTTTTGACCTGCTTATATGCGTTTTCAATCGTAATCTCTTCATTTGTAATATTTTTCAGTTCAAACAATACCAACGGAATACCATTCACAAATACCAGAACATCCGGTCTCTTATTCTTATACTCAATCACGGTATATTGATTGACGACATAAAATTCATTTCTTTCTGGTTCTGCAAAATCAATCAACTTTACCGTATAAGTACGTAGCTCCCCACTTACACGATAATTAATAGGAACACCTTCAATCAAATACTTATGGAAAGCAGCATTCATATCCTCTAACTTAAGCAAACCAAGGTTTTTAATAAATTTGTAGGCTTCTTCCACCATGTCGGCCTTAATCCCCTGATTTATCTTAAACATAGCAGCTTCAAAAGAATCTCTAAGTATCACCTCATGATAATCTCTATTGATATCCGGCCCATAGAAATATTCGTATCCATTTTTCCGTAATTCTGTTATAATTACCTGCTCTAACGTATTTTCATTAATAGGCATAAAATCACATCTTCCTTTTATCTTTTCTTAGACATACGCCAAAAAGCAATCTTTATCTGCAAATACAGATACCAATCATCTAACAAATAATCAAACTCCACAGTATTTGCAAAATATGGCTCTATTATTTTCAGTAGCACCCTCGCCCATTCCGAATTAGTAACCTTAAATCTGTAGTTAATTTCTCTTGCAACATCCATCATTTCTTCTTCCGATAAATCAGAAGCCTGAGCTTTGGAAATAATTGAAAGCATTGAATTTAACCTATCATTTATAAAAGGCTCTCCACCTTTTTCAATCAATTTGTAGGCTTCTTCATCTGGCATACCCATAAATATATCTTCGAGATAATGCAGTTTTTCCAATGCATATCCATTAGGGATAAAATTTGTGCGATATCGAACTGGATTTTCATTAAAACAGTCATGTATATCCATATTCTGCAATTTATGGTGTATTTCCTTTATTCCCTCTTTCATTGTCTCCTGAAATTCCTGCAACTTGGATTGCATCTTTTCATCAGCAAAATGCGCCTTCATGATACCAATCCATTCTTTAATTTGATAGCATTCCTTATCGCCACATCTCTCTGCAAACGCCTCCTTCAATCCCAACAAATAACTAATATATGTATCAGATTCTTCCGGTAAGGGAATATGTTTTTCAATTAAATCTGCAATTTTAGCATCATTATATCTATCAATGGCCTGTACAATTTTCTCAATATGTTCGTACCGTTTACTCAAATACTGTATTATTTGTGACACTCTAATTGGAACATATTTATTGAACTCCATATCATTTCTATACACTACCGCATAATAATCTGCATTTTTTAATTCGGGATTTATATTCTCAAGCATTCGCATTACTACACCGGAACCTGATATATAAGGGCACCATTCTGGTTCATCCCCCTGATATATCTTATGCTGGCTTGTTTCAACCGGATGTACAGAACAAAGCGAACGGAGATATTTGAAATACTTCTCATCATTACCACTACCATCGTTGCCTTTTTGGTTAAAACACGATATATCATTCTCTGCTTCATACGGAACATTATAAATTTTTGAAATCATGCTTATGCAGTCAATTAATGTCTGTCCATAATTAAAAATATCATACAATCCAAATAGCGATTTAAGTTCCAAAGCATTGCAATGCTCAACCAGTTCATCAATACGATCCAGACAAGCACAAATACAATTATATGCTTGCGTCTTTATGCATTTCCCCCTTTTTTCAGGTGACTTAAAATTTGACGTTTTTTCACAAGTAAAGTTATCCCATTCATTTATCTTTTCACGCAAGCGCCTATTTAGTTCTGGATTTAAAGCAAGTTTCATAACACTCCTTCTATCATAAACGATAATTTAGCGGCTTAGAGTTGGATGGCAGACACATCAATCTCACCGGACATCAGCTTTGGCATAAGGGTATCCCGTAAATCTGTAAGCCTTTTGTTTTCAGCTCGATTGCAAGCAATTTGTTCAAGCATCGGTAGTACGGTTTCATTATATATGGTGAGTGACTCTTTCGATGGAATGACAATAGGATAATTCATTATCTGCTGTTTATCTCCTCGTGGCATCTTGGTTCCTTTTGAACCAGCCACC
Organism: Schaedlerella arabinosiphila; assembly: GCF_003885045.1. Lineage (GTDB taxonomy): Bacteria > Bacillota > Clostridia > Lachnospirales > Lachnospiraceae > Schaedlerella > Schaedlerella arabinosiphila. Next base: position 4,293,565 of record NZ_RHJS01000002.1, read on the forward strand.
ATATAATCGAAAAACCGATCAAGATAGAGGGTTCCAAAAAGAAACGCCGACAGGATGTTTTCTTTGGGAGAAAAACACAGTACATCTGTTGAGCAGCCACATTCATTAGTTGCATAGACTATTTTCTTAAAATAAGGCCTAATATTAGATATAAGAACATCACCCTTATGGCACTTAGTAGTTTGTGACATTGAGGGCAAACTCGTAGCATCTACAGCACCCAATTTATTAGGCTGCATATTCTCGGTCGAATAGTATGTCGATACTGAAAGGTCAGATACAGGCACCTTATCTGTTGAATAATGGCATATATCAGCTAAAATACCAGACGGTTTATATGCTATTGAATCATAGCTGTTACAGTAGATAGCCTGAATTTGATTCGCTAAATTATCGTTTATCTCATTATTCACTGCAATCTTCTTATCTAAATTCGCTAACAATTTTGCAATTTTTCTTTGTTTTATTAATTCTATTATAGGAATCTGTAGTTTTTTTAGATGAGGTATCCGCAAATTACTCACTGTTGTTCCGGTTCCTTCACTCCATGATATTTGATTTTGAACATATGGAGATTGCAGGGCATAAAGTAAGTAATTATTATCTACCAAATCCTTATTCGGTTTCAATAAAACCATTCGTTGTCCTAAGCAACATTCTAAATTATCAGGAATCATACATACTTCTCCCATAGGAGCTTCCCGAGTAATTATGATATCACCTACATTGGGCAATGCTCTTTTTATCCGCTTATCATAATCTTCCTGAGTGGTATATGATACTGATGATGTATCTAATCTTCCGTTTCTGATATTCTGATTCCGTATTACAATTTTACCAGCATTTGTCCATTTAGGAGTTGAATGCGGGCAATCCGTCACTGAATAACATAACTCTATTAAAGAAACTGTTTTCATAACTGTTCTTCCTTTAGCTTTAAATATTGTTTCCTCCATGATGCAGATGGTCTTTTACAAATATTATCATTTCTAACAAATGCACAAATCTCTTCCAAATTAGCATTCCCACAAATATCCGGATTAGAATGCCGACACCCATATGTCTGGTTCTCCGTATCCCCTATATTAAGCGGTGACCGAAACTTAAAACACAATTCTTTTTCAGATTTCATACCCAATCGCTCCCAAACTTTTCCTTATTTCATTCTGTAACTCCAAAGATTTATCAAACAATTGCGATAGTTCTGCAGTAAATCTTTTCATTTTTTCATCAAACGCCTCTATGTCATCTTCCTGCTCTTCTATCCCTACATATCTCCCCGGAGTCAAAATATAGTCTTGTCCATCTATCTCTTTTAATGTTGCTTCTTTACAAAATCCCTGAATATCCTCATATTCTTTCCCCTGTCTCCAATTCTGGTATGCATCCGCAATTTTCCTAATATCATCTTCTGATAATTCCCGAACCTTTCGGTCTATCATATGTCCTAATTTTCTTGCATCTATGAAAAGTACTTTATTTTGGGATTGCTCTGTTTTTCCTTTCCTCAAAATCCAAAGAGATACCGGAATCCCAGTGGAATAAAACAATTGACCCGGCATTGCCACAATACATTCGACAACATCACCTATAATCATATTTTTCCTGATATTTCCCTCATTGGATGTATTAGAACTTAAAGAACCATTTGCTAGTACTGTCCCACATACTCCGCCTGCCGGACTTAAATGATGAATCATATGCTGCAACCATGCAAAGTTAGCATTACCAACTGGCGGGACTCCATATTTCCATCGGATATCATCCTGCAGCCTCTCTCCTCCCCAATCCGATACATTAAATGGTGGATTAGCCAAAATATAATTTGCCTTTAATGTCTTATGCTGGTCATCATGAAATGAATCTGCATTATGCTTTCCAAGATTTGCCTCCAATTGCCGAATCGCCAAATTCATCTTTGCCAATTTCCATGTTGTTGGATTACTTTCTTGGCCAAAAATAGAAATATCTCTGACATTTCCCTGATGTTCTCTTACAAATCGGGCTGACTGACAAAACATACCGCCGCTCCCACATGCCGGATCAAAAATCTGCCCTTCAAATGGCTCAATCATCTCTACCAAAGTCCTTACAATGCAGGATGGTGTATAAAACTCTCCCCCTAATTTGCCCTCCGCACTTGCAAACTTACTTAAAAAATATTCATATACACGTCCCAAAACATCTCTTTCCTGCGCTGCTGTTGAACCAACCTCTATATTGGTAAACAAAGTTACCAGTTCTCCCAAGCGTGTTTTATCAAGTTCTGCTCTTGAATAATTCTTTGTCAAAACGCCTTTTAATGAGTTATTTTCATTCTCTATCGTTTCCATTGCATGGTCAATTACACTGCCTATATCCGCACTGGTAGCATGCTTCTGAATCTCTGACCACCTTGCCTCCTTTGGAACCCAGAAGATATTATCCGCCAAATACTCATCTCTGTCTTCTTCATCACCATATCCTTCCTCCAGCAAAACCTGATACTTTTCTTCAAAAGAATCCGATACATATTTCAAAAATATTAGCCCCAAGACCACATGCTTATACTCTGCTGCATCCATATTAGAACGCAACTTATCTGCCGCCTGCCATAATTTTTCTTCAAATCCGATATTAGTAGTTCCCGCTGCCATATCTACCTCCGTATTTTTTTAATCTCTATATTCCTTTATATAAACCTACTTACCTAGTTTTCTTAATCATCATTTCTTCACACAAGCTAACATTCCACACTATACCAGATACTGGTCTCATCCTATTTGATATCTTTATACACATCAAAAGAGAGAAAATATGCCCAAAAACATTCAAATATAAAATCCCAAAATATATTTTACCACAAGACCTTTTTTTCTTCAATTCACAAATAAACAAGAAGCCCACCAAATATATTCGATGAACTCCTTGTTTCCGTCATACTATCATTTTCCACAAAACATTTTACTATAATCTGCCTCTTCTTCGCCCATTTATCTGGAACACATCATGCCCCATAATACTCCGTACCGCCTGCCCCAGACTCCTGGCCCTCCCATGCTGATGATAAGGCTGGGAAGCCCTGTGCTTATGGAAAATAATACACTCCCCCTCTCCCGGATACTCCGGATTATGGATATACCAGATATGCCCCGTATTCCTGGACTGGATCGTCACATCATATTCCTCCGCCAGAATAATATTAAAATAGGACCTATCCAGCTTCTCTATCTCTTCCGCCCGGAACATCAGCCACTCCCCCTTTCCCGAACCATGCCGCCAGCGCTTCCTCCACAATCCCAGCCACATCCGCAGGCTTCACACCGGCAAAATACCTCTCGTACACATCCGCCGGCAGCCTGATAGGCTTTCCAGCAGAACCCTTCTTCCCTCTCCCGCCGTCAAGTGCCTCCAGCACCCTCTTCTCCGTCACATTTCCGGCCATGCCCCTGACGCACTTCGCCGTCTTCGCCTCCAGCTTTATCTTCCCCTTCTCCGCCAGCCCGGACACCACCTCCTGCTCCTTCCCTGACAGATAAGACAGATCCACCGCCGCCACCAGAGGCAGCGCACCCTCGTCCAGCCGCTCCTTCAAAGGTTCCTCCAACTGCTGCACCCGCATATACCTGGCAATGTTCCTCCCGGTCATCCCGTACTCTTCCCCGATGGCATCCCGGCTCTTCAACTTGTGGACATCATGTCCACAAGTCCCCGCCGTGTCCTGCCCGTTCAGCCTGGCGATCTCCTCCAGAATGTCATTCCGCCGCCCCTGGCTGCTGACCTTTTCATACCGCTCCGCCAGCACCGACGCCTTCTCGGACGGCAGAAGCTCCGCAAAACCCCTCTGTATCACATTGGTCTCAATCACATACACATAAGCATCCTCTTCCGTCAAATCCGTCTTCACAATCGCCGGAATCTCCGCCAGCCCCGCAAGCCTTCCCGCCATCTGCCGGTTATGCCCCGCAAGCATCTCATACCCGTCCCCTTCCTGCCACACAATCACCGGATTCAGGACCCCATGCTCCTTAATGCTCTCCACCATATCCTCCAGACGCTCCCCCTCATACAGCCGGAAAGGATGCTTCCGGAACGGACGGATACTGTCAATGGGCAGCATCCTGATCCCGTTCTCCACAGCAGAAACCTCTTCCGTCCCCGCCAGAAGGTCCACAGCGTCACTAAAAATCTTCCTCTTCGTCCCATTAGCCTTCATACGAAACCAGCTCCTTTGCAAACTTTCTATAAGCCACCCCTGCGCTCGCCTTCGGGCTGTACTCCGCCACCGGCAGGCTGTAATAAATACTCTCCCCCACCTTCACCGTACTGGGAATCTTCGTCTCAAACACCCGAATCTGCTCCTGGAAATTCTCCGCCACTTCCTCCGTCAGAACCCTGCACAGCTTCGTCCTGGACTCGCACATGGTCATCAGGATGCCCGCAATCCCCAGCCCCGGATTGATCCGCTTCCTTATCTTCACCACCGTCCGCAGAAAGTCCTGCATCCCCATCATGGCCAGAAGCTGGGGATTCACCGTGATAATCACCTCATCGGCAGCCGCCAACGCATTTATTGTCAAAGTCCCAAGGGACGGACAGGTATCAATCAGGATATAATCATACTTCTCCCGCAGCGGCTCCAAAATCCCGGACAGCATCTTCTCCGCCCCCATCTCCAGCCGCAGCTTCGCATCCACCACCGACAGATAAATAGACGATGGGATAAAGTCCACCCCGTCCTTCGTCCGTATGTACTTTTTCGGGGACGGCAGCTTCATATCCTCAATCTGCGCCATCATCAGATGCCCGATAGTATCATCCAAACCCCCCGTATCCTCCACGCCGAAGCACGTTGTCAAATTTGCCTGGCTGTCAAAATCCACAGCCAGAACCCTCTTCCCCATCTTCCGCAGGCAGTACGCCAGATTGAACGTAGTTGTTGTCTTCGCCGTACCCCCTTTTTGTGAACCAATCATATAAATCTTTCCCATATATCAAAACCTCACTTTCCTCTCTGCCACCATGCTTAACTGCTGTTCCTCAAACACATCAATGTAATCCACCGACTCCCTCGGCTCAATGACCAGCTTCCCTTCCTCACACCGGACCGTCAGGAGCGTCCCCGCCCCAAAGCCCAATTCCTCCAGCCAAAGCCCCTTTAACGTGATCGTAGGCGTCGGCTTATAATTATGGCCGCTCTGCTCATATACCTTAAATTTTCTGACATCCTTCTTCATCTGCTCCCTATCCTTTCAACGACCCCAGACCGGACCTGCCACTGATTCTCTGTTACTGAACTTCCCTATGGAATTTTACAGGAACCGCTCCCAGGCGCACCGGCCCGTGCCTTTCCCTGTAAAAAAGAAATATTTGTTTCCGAACGAAACGATAAGCTAATCTATAAAAAACCATCACAACAATATGGGCGCTGTAAGTTCCCCGGCTTTCCGTAAATAAATCTCATTTGTTCCCATGGTACAGAAACACAGGTTTAACCCTCCCATGGCGCCCGGTTCACATTAAACCCGGCCGAAACCTGTCAACCAATATTACAACGCCCCCGTTGCAACCCGTCAGCATTTATAAGGACTTCGGACCTTCAAATCCATCACCAGAGGATGGTATGGTTGCTTTAATCGCTATCAGACTTTCATACTGCTGGCCAGCAATATATGTACGGCTCCCGGACGGAAACCAGAAATGCGGTGATTCCGTTTGCCCTTTTAATGGCAAAAAAATAAGGGGACAAGTTAGTGCAACCCCTTGATTTTACTGGGTTCCTCTAACTTGTCCCTATTATAACACGGTCATCTGCGTCTAAAGCGTCTGGCTCTTTAATGATATTGATTTGTAAATTCTTAACATCAATCAATGTTTCTTGTTTACATTTTGGGCAAAAAAGAGGATATTTTTTTAATTCTGTATCTTCTCGTATCTTGGCACGGGTCTTACCGCCACATATAGGTAAGCGATTCAAAACCTACCGTAGTGCATAATCTCTCTTTCCCTGCTATACTGCTTCTAAAAGAGCAGAAGGAGGAATCAGTCAGTGAATGTACATTACAGCCATGAGGAATGGAGGATGATCTTTAGCCAGCGGCTCCAAAGTGGTCTCTCCGTTCGTAAGTGGTGTGAGAAGAACAACTTCAAATATGATACCTATAAATACTGGGAGAAAAAGATCCGGAGGATGGACACCGAACCAGAATCCTTTCCTGTTGCAGAACAGCCTTTCATAGAGCTCCCGCTCTTCCACCAGGAATTGCCAACGATACCGGAATCCCTTTCCCTAGAGGTCCGATACCACGAATTTCATGTGGGCATCCACAAAAACGCAGATATGGGACAGGTTTCAGGAGTACTGCGGCTCCTGCAGTCCCTATGCTGAGCATGATCACCCAGGGGGCGGAACATATCTTCCTCGCCTGTGGTGCGACGGATTTTCGAAAACAGATTGAGGGGCTCGCAGCCCTCGTTACTTTGAAATACCATTTGGATCCCTATTCCCCGGTCTGTGTATTTTTGTTCTGCAATAAAAAACGAGATTGTCTGAAAGCACTCCGTTTTGAAGGTGGAAACGGATTCCTCCTGGCAACAAAGAAGCTCCTGCCGGACATGCGTTTCCAATGGCCCAGGACACCTGACGATATCAAAGACATCACTGCGCAGCAGGTACGCTGGCTCCTGGAGGGGCTGTCTATTGAACAGAAATATGCGCATAAGCCGGTAAAGATACAGCCGGAGGATACCTGCTTCTGAGCAGAAAAAATGACGGATAACCCACGGATTATCCTTAAAAAATCAGCATTTTTCAGGTCAAAAAAAAGCCTGGAATGCTGATTTTTTCATAAAAAGATGTTAAAATGAAGGAAATGCGGGGAGGGAGGAAGAGCCATGCAGACAGCAGCACAACAGGAAGAAGTAACCAGACTGCGGGAACAGGTGGAATCTCTGAAAAAGATGCTGGGAGAACGGGATGCACAGATCGAAAGACAACGTATCCAGATCGAGAACCTGACCCAGGCAGTTTTGCATGCGCGTAAAAAGATGTATGGCCCATCCAGTGAGGCCACCCAGGTTACAGGACAGCTGAACCTGTTTCCGGAGCAGGAGCAGCTCCTGCAGGAACTGGCAAAACAACAGAAAGAGATCACAGTACCGGAGCATACACGGAAAGTACGTCAGGCAGGTGTGCGCTCAGAAATGCTCTCTTCTCTTGAAACAGAGATCGAACGCTGCGTAGTAAGTGAAGAAGAAACCTGCCCTGTATGCGGTGCACAACTGACAAAAGTAGGAGAAAAAGTAGTACGGACCGAAGTGGTATATGAACCAGCGAAGCTGAAAGTAAAACAGTATGTGCAGGAGATAAAAAAATGTACAAAATGCGGCAGCCAAGACAGTGAGAAGCTGTCCCCCACATTCGTAGCGGCCAGAGTCCCCAAAGGTTTGCTCCCACATTCGATCGCAAGTCCATCCCTGGTTGCAGGGATCCTATACCAGAAATATGATATGGGAATCCCCCTGGCAAGGCAGGAGCGGGACTGGTACCGCATTGGGCTTAGTATCTACCGTTCCACCATGTCGCATTGGGTGATCCGATGCAGTCAGGAATGGCTGGAGCCGATCTTCCTGAGGATGCACCAGGTCATCATGGAGACCTGCTCCGTATTGATGGGTGACGAAACCCGGATCCAATGCAACAAGGAACCGGGAAAGAAGGCCAGCAGCGAATCCTTCATGTGGGTGGTGCGGACCGGAAGCTTTGAAAAGATCCGCGCAGTGCTCTTCCACTATGCAAGGACCCGTTCCGGAGCAGAAGCAAAACGGCTGTATACCGGATTTGCTGGATATCTGGTAACAGATGCCTGCGACAGCTACGAAAAAGTAGAAGGAGTCAGCCGGGCTCTGTGCTGGTCGCATCTGCGTCGCTACTATATAGAGAGCATCCCGCTGGACTCTGCGGGAAAGGAGCTAAAGGGGAGCAAAGGAGCGGAGGCGCGAGAATGGTGCGACCAGCTTTTTAAAATCGAAAAAAAGATTCAGGGCCTAGAACCGCAGGAGCGGCTGGAGAAACGCAAAGAACTGAGCCAGCCGGTACTTGAGGCTTTTTGGTCATGGGTAGAAGAAACGAGCGAAAAATATACTGCCAACGAATCTTTGAAAAAGGCGCTGCAATACAGCCGGAACCAGAAAAAATATCTGAATACCTTCATGGAGGATGGAAGGCTTCCGATTTCGAATAATGAGTGCGAAGCCTGTATACGTCCCTTTGCAACCGGCCGTAAATCCTGGCTGTTTGCGGACACACCGGAAGGGGCGAGAGCCAGTGGGATTGTCTATTCACTGGTAGAATCATCGAAATTGAATCAATTGGATGTATTCCGATATCTGTCTTATCTGTTGGAAAAGATGCCGGAAATTGATTACCAGTATCAAAATGATCCAAGTATTTTGGATCCATATCTGCCATGGTCCAGGGAACTCCCGGAATACTGTAGAATTCAGAAAAAGATGAAATGATCTGTTATGGAAGTATTACCATAGCAGATCATTTTTTACAATACGGTTTCTTTTGCATCGCTTACCACATATAGGGCATAATATCCATTTTTCTTTTTTCATAATTATAATTTTTTGTCAAACAAAGCTTTCAGAAATCGTGAAGCGTATATTTTATTATTTCTCTTACAATACACGCTTCACATTGTCACATCATTTTTGTTTATTCAAACCTAAAATTTTGCTCTGGATAGACTTCGGAACTGCCTCATACCTGTCAAAAAACATAGAATAACTTCCTCTTCCTTGTGTCCTTGAACGTAAATCCGTTGCATATCCAAACATTTCAGACAGCGGCACAAACCCCCGTACCTTCTTTCCCGTTCCAATATCATCCATTCCATCGACACGCCCTCTCCGTGATGTAATATCGCCTATTACGTCCCCCATATTTTCAGTCGGGACGAAAATCTCAATCCTCATAACTGGCTCAAGCAAAATTGCATCTGCCTGTTGTAATGCTTTCTTCAAAGCCATTGAACCTGCCACATGAAAAGCCATTTCAGAAGAATCCACTTCGTGATAAGAACCATCATATACATTAGCTTTAATACCTATGACGGGATAATTGCCAAGCATTCCACATCCCATAGCTTCTTTTATCCCTTCATCTACTGCTGGTATATATTCTTTTGGAATAGCGCCGCCAACTACAGTCGATACAAATTCATAAGATTCTTCACCATTTACATCCATTGGCTCAAACCGTACTTTGCAATGACCATATTGCCCTCTGCCACCAGATTGTTTTGCATATTTACAATCTATATCTACCTGTTTTGTAATCGTTTCTTTATAGGCTACTTGCGGCGCACCTACATTAGCTTCCACTTTATACTCACGGAGCAGTCGGTCAACCATAACGTCCAATTGCAATTCGCCCATACCAGCTATAATTGTTTGTCCTGTTGTAGCATCTGTATGTGTCTGGAAAGTAGGGTCTTCTTCACCCAATTTTGCTAATGCTTCCATCAGTTTCCCTTGACTTGCTTTCGTTTTTGGCTCTATTGCCAGCTCAATTACAGGTTCTGGAATTTCCAGTGACTCCAATATGATAGGTTTACTTTCGTCACAAATTGTATCACCCGTCGTTGTATATTTACATCCTATTACAGCCGCAATATCACCCGCATATACTGCATCTAACTCTTGGCGTTTATTTGCGTGCATCTGCAAAAGCCGCCCTACACGCTCCTTTTTATCTTTTGTTGAATTCAGCACATAGGAACCCGATTTAATACTTCCAGAATAAACTCTGAAATATGCCATCTTCCCAACAAATGGGTCAACCATAATTTTGAATACCAAAGCGGAGAATGCCGCATCATCAGATATTTCTCTGATAATTTCGTTTCCATCCATGTCTGTACCAGTCATAGCAGCAATATCTGTTGGAGCTGGCATATATTCAATAATCGCATCCAACAATTTCTGCACACCTTTATTTTTATATGCAGAACCACAACAAACAGGCACGGCTTCGCAATTACATGTCCCCTTACGCAAGGCAATTTTTAATTCCGCTTCGGAAGGAATATTATCTTCCAAATATGACATCATTAAATCATCATCTAACTCACATATCTTTTCGAGCATTTTTTCATGATATTCCTTTGCCTCCTCTTTCATATCTTCAGGTATATCTGTAACTGAAATATCTTCGCCTTTCTCATCCGTATAGATATATGCTTTCATTTCAAACAAATCTATAATCCCTTGAAAATCATCTTCCTTTCCTATTGGCAACTGTATAATAACAGCATTTTTACCAAGACGATTTTCAATTTGTTCTACCGTGCCAAAAAAATCTGCTCCTAAAATGTCCATTTTGTTAATGAAAGCCATTCTCGGCACATTGTAAGTATCTGCCTGCCGCCATACATTTTCTGATTGTGGCTCAACACCGCCTTTGGCACAAAACACACCTACTGCTCCATCTAATACCCTCAAAGAACGTTCTACCTCAATGGTAAAATCAACATGCCCCGGTGTATCAATAATGTTGATTCTATGCTCTAAAGCATCTTCCTTAGTCTGATTATATTTTTGAGGCGTCCAATGACAGGTTGTAGCAGCGGAAGTTATTGTAATACCCCTTTCCTGTTCCTGCTCCATCCAGTCCATCGTTGCCGTTCCCTCATGTGTGTCACCGATTTTGTAATTAACACCTGTATAATACAAAATGCGTTCTGTCAGAGTTGTTTTACCTGCGTCTATATGAGCCATAATACCGATATTTCTTGTTTGTTCTAACGGATATTCACGTTTACTCAAAGTATTTACCTCCTATTTCTTGTTTCTGGCACACTTCTCCAGAAATTCATTTTTTTTACTTACTACAATCCCTTTATTATTAGCTGCATCAACGATGTTTCTTGTTAGCCGCAAATCAAAAGATTCCTCCATAGAATAATTGATAATCCATCGCAATGCGATTGCTTCTGCACGCTCTTTATTTGTTTGAGAGGTGCTGTCAAATAGAGGTGTGCTGTTTTTAACTGCTTTTGCATAAACCTCCAAGGCGGAATTTCCTGTCTGTGCTTCAATCTGAATCATAGCTTTTAATACAAGATTTCTTATGTCTTTTTCCTTTTTGCCTGTTATCATGACTGCCTTTTTTACAAGTTTCTCGACATCCTGATTGCCACAAATAGACTTTTTCAAATCAGAATATCTTTTATCACTCATATTATAAATATTGTGAGCCATCTGCTTATCCTCCTTTTTATTACCAAAACTCTTTTGCACATCGCTGTTCAAATTACTGTTATATTTTATATTTCTGGTTCTAATCCTCAAAGTCCCCAGAATGGTTTTAATTGTTTTTTCCGATAAAAAAAGGACTTTACTTCACCAGTAAAATCCTTTTCCTTATTCTATGCTTTAATTATTTTTCTTACGGAATCATATGACAGACTATATTTTTCCGCCACTTGACCCATAGTCATTCCATCTTTGTAATCAGACTTAATCTTTTGATTCCGCTCTTGATAATAAATCCTAGAGCCACTATTTTCACCCCATTTATGTTTATTTCTCATTATTGGGATATAAAGCAACTCGCCATTTACATATTTTAAAACTTCTATTAACAGCTTCTCTGGAAGCACATCTGCTGCATTGATATATTTCATATCTGTCCACTCCTTTACTTAATTTATTAAATAAAGTGCAGAACCAGCAGATGATGCAACTATTTTTATTTGAATCCCATACAGACTGTTGCATCTCCGCTATTCTGCATGGGACTTTGCATTATCTTTGCTATTTTTCATCTGGTGAGCCATAACAAATTTCACCTCCCTATAAATATAACAAAACTACTCCTACTTAAATTATAGATTCCTTTTAAAATCCGTCTTGATTATATCAAAAATCTCTCTTTAATTCAACTGAAATTATTGCAACACAAAACGGAAAAAATAGATATAATTGTTTTTTCCTACTCATCCTAAGAAAGAATTTATGTATGTAAAGCAAAAGAAACCAGAGAATTAATCTCTGATTTTCCTTTGCTCTTGTCCTAATATGCTGGACATCCGTAACCGTAGATAGAGCCGCTCCCGACTGGATAGCTCTGCTGTTTGCAGGCATCCCCAGAATTGCCCTCCACGGTGTAGACCGTGCCATTCTCGCTTTTCTCCACGATTCCCACATGGTCGATTGAGCCGTCGCTCCCCCAATCAAAGAAAATAAGGTCGCCTGCCTGCGGCTCATAGTTCTTGTCCTGCCACTGTCCTTTGCCCTTGAACCAGTTCACGCCGTCCGAGCAGAGGGAGAATTTCGGGATAATGCCGCTTTCCAGATAGCCGCACTGGTCGGCACACCACGATGCGAAGCAAGCGCACCATTCCACACGCCCGCCAAAGCCGTACCAGCTCCAATAAGGCTGCCCACCCTCGTTGCCGAGCTGCGTTAAGGCAACCTCTACAATGGCTTGGTTTCCTCCGCTTGTAAATGCCCGTCCGTATGGGTAGTAGCGTAATACATGGGCGGGGTACTGTGTGTCGCCGTATTTTTCCCAACCTAACCTCTGTGCCTGCATTGCGGAAAACTCCACCGCATTTGCATAGGAATAGCCGCCGTATTTGGTCTTTGCCCATGAAATATACCCATTGCCGAAGTTGTAACCCTGCAAGGCGAGCTTGATACGCTCCATGTCAATCGGGCTTTCCACTTCGGCTGATGTGAGAGCGGCTTTTAATTCCTGCACGCCGCACTCAATGGAATATTCGGGGTCTTTGATGCCGTTCGGCTCATGGGGGTACTTTTTGTTAAAGCTCCCCTCCGCCGCCTGCATCGGGTCGCCGCCCTTTCCCCCAGATTCCTGCATCATCACCGCTTTGATAAGCTCCACATATTCGGGGATGCCGTACTGCTTCGCATACTTCTGTATCAGCGGCGTGTAGGCTTCCACCTCCGCACTGACTGGGGTATAGGAAGTGCTTTCGCTGCCGCCCCCAAACAAGGAAACAGCACACCCAAGCAGGACAACGATAAGGATAATCACAATGGCAACCCAACCGCCTGCAATAAGTGCGGAAATCAACGCCTTAGTCCCTGCGATAATCGCCTTGACCGCCACAATGGTGGCTCTGACTGTCGCTTTCGTTGCTTCGGCTGTCGCCTTTGCCGTAGCTTTCGTCGTCTGTGCTGTTTTCTGGGCGGCTTTGGCAGATGCTTTTGCTGTTTTCTGTGCCGCCTTTGCGGTCTGCTCTGTGGTCTTAATCACTGTCTTGGATGTCGCCTTTGCAGTTTTCACGCCTTTTTCCGTCGCCTTGACTGTGCCTTTGGCTGTGGTCTTGACGGATTTTTCCGCATTTCTGGCGGTCGTCTTTATCGTCCGCTTTCCCTGCTGTCTGGTCTTTATCAATGAGTTTGCCGCCGTCTGGGGCGTTTCGGTCTTGGCAGGGGCAGAAACAGCGGGACGGCTTGCAGTCCCCTGTATTTCCTGCAAGCCGTCCTGTCCCATTGTACGCATGGCGTTTTGTCCTGCTTTATTCCGCATTGTTTTCTGCTCTGCGGCTTTCTTCACCCGTTTTGCCTTAAAATCGGCGATTTTTTCTTTCGCCTTACCGATGTTTTCTCTTGTAATCTGGGCGTTTTTCTGCCCCTGCTTATTGAATTGATGGATGCCCTCGTCCTTTATACGCCCCGAAGCATGTGAAACCTTGTCAGCGGCATATTCCGTAGGGGAATTTTCCTCTGCATAATACCCCTGTTCCGCCTTGTCCTTTGTCTTAGCGTAAGCAGATTTCATGCGTCTGCCTGCTATGGCGGCTTTATCAAGGGTCTTTATCGTGCCTTTGACCGCATCTCTGGTCTTAATGTCAGCCATACAAAACCTCCTTTCCCAGAGGATTTGCGGTCATGTCAGTCTGCCTTTTTCGCCACGACTACGAGCCTGCCGTTCTGTGCGGAGTATTCGCAGGTGGAGAGGGTAATGAGCTTATCACCGTATTCAGCGGTCACGCCCGTATCATACAAAGCAAGCTCTTTGCACTTCCCGACATAGGCATCAAACTCTTTTTCATTTTCCGCATTGACAAAATCATAGTAGCGGTAGCCCTGTGAGCTGTACGCAACCGTCTTAAACACGGCAATGATTTCATACTCCGCCTGCTCTGTGAGGGTATCAAATTGAATCGTCTTTTGCTTCTCATAAAAGCCCTTAGATTTGTAATCTTCCAATGCACCGAACATCCTGCCGCCTTTGATGTGGTGTCCGTAAATAATCAGATTGTCGCTTGTGAGAATGTCGCAGTCCTCTTGGATATACGGCACTCCCAAATCGCTGTATTCCTTTTCAAAGCTGTGCTTCAGATAGAAATTGGGGTTGTTCCTGCTCTGCATGACGGGGTAATTGATGGTTGTTCCACCAATGGAAATCCAACCGACCATATCCTCATTCTGCAAATACAGCTCTTTGTATTTCGCAAGAATATCCTCGCCCTCGCTGACAGGCGTATCTTTATCTCTGGGCGGTTCTTCCTCTGGCTCGGCATTCTCCACGACCTCTGCAATCTCCGCAAAGGCTTCGGTCTGCTCGTTTATCTGCTGGTAATGGCTGTAAATCTGAAAGCCGCAAAAAACCGCCGCTCCTAAAAAAGCGACAGCGGCGGCGATACAGAGAATGGTTTTATAGTTTTTTACATTCATAGGCATTTCCTTTCCTTATTTCTGCCCTGCTTCTTGGACATTTTCTTAACTTTATTTCTACCGTGTATGCTCCGTCTGTTTCTTAGGGGCAGGTAAATCCCTGCAATATTCGGGATACCTAACCTTGATGCCCTCCATGAAATACGGGGCAAACTCGCAGCAAAACAATTCTTCTGGTGTAAAGAGTTTCTCACGCCCTTCCTCGGCGTAACCGTTCCAGAGGTTAAAGGCAAGGTGGCAGACCTTGACCGTGCCGCTTGTCTGCCATCCTGCGTGCATCCCCTCTGGCTTGATGCAGTCCGTCTTAAAGTCAAACATTGCGTTGATGTTCTGCCTTGTTTCCCCCGCAATCCCCATCACATAGAAAAACGCCCTGTGGTAACAGTCGTTTACCCTGCATTTCATCATGTTCTCCAAAAAGAAATCACGGTGAGCCGCATTGCGAAATCTTATCTCTGACATAGATTTACACCTCCCCAAATTTCGTCGTCATCAGCTTATACAGCTCCGTATTGCGTGGGAACTTGTTGACGAACGGCACAAGGGAGCTGCCCACTTTCAAAAGCCCCTGCCCCGCACCGACATTCGTGATATAGCTCATCTGCAAATCGGAGATGTTAAGGAGCTTCGCAAGCTCGATACGGTCTGTGGATGCCTGGTTCAGCATAATGATAAATTCAGAGTTGGCAAGCATCGTCCTCGCCGTATGGCTCTGCAACAGGTCGTCCACGTTCTGCGTGATTCCAGTACAGTACGCCCCGTACTTACGCACACGCTTCCAGAGGGTAAAGAGGAAGTTAGCGGAATACTCATGCTGGAACAGCAGATAAATTTCATCAATGAAGATAAATGTGTTCCTGCCTTTCGCCCTGTTCTGGGTGATGCGGTTTAAGATGCTGTCAAGCACCACAAGCATACCGATAGGCTGTAACTGCTTACCCAAATCCAAAATATCGTAGCAGATAAGGCGGCTGTGGGTGTCCACGTTGGTATGCTTGGCAAAGGTATTGAGTGAGCCGTCCGTGAAAAGCTCAATCGCAAGGGCGATTTCCTGTGCTTCTGGCTCATCCTGCTTTAACAGCTCTTCACGGAAGTCCTGCAAAGTCGGCGGCGTCCCCATATAGTTCCCCTGCTGATAATAGCGGTACACACTCGCCGTACAGCGGTCAATGATGGATTTCTGCTTTGCCCCAAGGCTTGCCCCGCCGATAAGCTGCTCGCAGAGGGATAAAATAAACTCTGATTTCAAGATGACAGGGTTTGCACCGTCGCCGTAATCAGAGTTCATATCCATAGCGTTAATGTGGTTTTCGCTCGTCGCCGAGATGTGGATAACCTCACCCCGCATCGCCTTTACAAGAGGGGCGTACTCTCGTTCGGGGTCTATTACTAAGACATCGGCGTTAGGGTCAGTCAGAATGATGTTCGTCATTTCCTCCTTTGCCGTGAACGACTTGCCCGCACCAGACACGCCGAGGATAAAGGAATTGCCGTTCAAAAGATGGCGGCGGTTTGCAATAATCATGTTTTTTGAGATTACATTCTGACCGTAATACACGCCGTCCTTATGGTAGATTTCCTGCACACGGAACGGGATAAATACCGCAAGGCTCTCCGTGGTGAGGGTACGCAGGGCATCAATCTTCCTTACGCCGAACGGCAGGGCGGTATTCAGACCGTCCATCTGCTGAAATTTAAGCACGGCAAACTGGCAGAGATGCTTTCTCGCTGTCGTGAGTAATGCTTCCGTATCATTGTCAAGCTGCTCTTTGGTGTCTGCGGTATGCACCATCGTAAGCACGGCGAACATCATCCTCTGGTCGCGGGTCGTCAAATCATCGAGGAACTCCTTGCTTTCCTTTCTCTGCTGCTCCAAATCATAGGGGATAACAGCGGAAAAGTTATTGTTCTGGTTCTGTTTCCTCTGCCAGTTCGTGATATTGGTTTCCACACCTAAAAGACGATTCTCCACTTCCCTTACGGCTTCATCCGTAGGGACAGGGACGACATCAACAGAGAGCATCATGTTACGGTTCAGCTCACAAAGCTCCGCCACCATGCTGTCCTTGATATATGCCGCATACTCACGCAGGAAAATCACACGCCCGTAACGGTTGCCGATACGGAAATAGTCTTTTTCAAACTCAAAAGAGTCGGGGCAGATATAATCCTTGAAGTCGTGACCTTTCCGCATGGTCTGTGCCATGTCAAAGGAAAACGCCGTTTCTTCGCCTGTGCGGTAAAAATCATGGAAGATACGCAGCTTGTCACCCGCATCCAGTTCCGTACACTTTGAGCCAAGACGGTTAAAATGCCCGATAAGGTCAGCACCCACACGTGCAAAATAATTCCTCGCTTCCTCGATATTCTTCTTGCAGACGGAGATTGTCACATACTTATCCTGCACGATAGAATTAGCCCCCGTCGCCTTATCAAGCAGCATTTTGTTATACTCTTTACGGTATTTATCCAATTCGTCCCCCGCCATCGGGATAAGGATGGTCTGCTCAAAATCCGCCTTGTTGAGCCTGCGGTTGTTGATGGTGATTTTCGTGGTCGCCCCGCTGTCGAGGGCATTGAGAAGCTCCGAGTATTCAAGGAACATGGCTTCCTTGTCCTCACGGCTCGCCACGGCATAGTTGATGTCCTCAAACTTAAAGGTCTTTGCGTATTTGTTTCTGCCCACGAGGAAAATGCCGTCCTCCCACATGGTCTTTAACGGTATGACCGCCTGCACCGATTTCGGCACGACAAACCTTTCCTTATCCTGCTTGAACAGATTTCTGAGCGTCTTAATCATGGTCTACCTCCTTACGCTTCCTTACTTTTTTATTCTTCTTTCCTGCCTTTTCTGTTTCCCCCGTTTTTCTGCTTCTTTTCGCCCTGCGTTTCCGCTTCTTCCGCTTTTTCTGCACGGCGGGCGTTCCCTTTTCATGGGCTTCAATGGCGTTCTTCACCGCTTCGTAATATAGATTCTCTGGCACAAACAGGAGTTTCTTCGGCATAATGAACTCCGATTTTATCCACGCCCACACAAACTGCTCTGCGGTCATGCCGTTGTACCTTACAAATCCCATCACCGCAAAGGGCGAAGCACCCAGAACGCACATCCAGCTTACGGTTTCCATCCCGAACCTGCCACGGAGCAGGAAAAACAAGCCCACCGCCACGCCGCAGGCAAGGACAGAGAAAAGGAACTGCCGCATCGACAGCCCGAAAAACATACTCTCCGTGTAATTACGGATTTCCTTATTTATCTTTACTTCCAATCATAAACACCTCCTATCGTTCCAAATCCTTATGGCTTATTGTACGTTCCGATTTCGGGTTATAAATACCCATCACATCCATACCTAAATACCCGACCTTTTTTTCCAGTCGTTCTTTCGTAATACCGTTCCGCTTACAATATCCAAGATATTTCTGCATCCCTTTCTCATGTTCTATGCCGCCATCATGCCAATCCTCAATGGTATACCATACGCCCGCATGACAGTCCAATGTCATGCCTGCAATCTCATAGCCTGCCTGCAGGTTTTCAAACAGGTCACGCTCGAAATTAAATCCCCAAAGGTCAATTTCCCCACTATCTGCAATCGGATTGAACTGAATTGCAACATCTTCACATCCTGCAACAGCTATTACATCTTTGGCATGGGGATACTTCCCTTTGGCAAGGACATACATCAGCCCATAGTTTTTTTCCTTCCCCAATTCCCTGTTTTGCTGATACCCATTTGTACGCTTCAAGGCTCTCTCTGCTAAACGCCACATTTTTTCTTTGCTTAAATTCATTTGCCAGTCCCCACTTTCCTTTTTTACAAGCCCATCATTTCACGCACAACACGGTCTGCCATCTTAACCGCACCGACAAGGACGAGCATATTAAATACCAGTTCCCCGATATAACCCCATACCATTGTGACCGCTGCCGCATCGGGATTGACGACGGGCGGGGAAGCCGCAAACACCGAAAAGATGATACAGGCAAGCACGATAATCGCACCCTCTAGGCACACGGCACAATAGCTCTTGATGAAGCTCCTGCCTACACTCTGGCTCGGCTCTCCCGCAAAAGAGGAAAGAGGGACGGGAGCGATGGCAGTATAAAGGTACAGTTTGAAAAACCTGCCGTACACCGACATTATCATAATAAACGACAGCACTGTAATGAACAGCCCGCCGATAAGCGTAACCGCCCATAGGGGAATGCTCTCAAAAAAGCCGCAGTCCTCCACGGCTGTCACTATCTCCTGCGGCAATACCGTCTTTTGTGCCGTGCCGAAGCCTGCGGCTTTCATAATCGCCCCAATTACCCCCTGCACTATCTGGAACAGTGCCATCATCAGCTCCAAGCCGTAAGTCACCGCACCTTTGGCAAGTGCAAAGCGGATAAACAACTTCAATGCGTGTTCGGGCTTCTTTACGCTTGCAAAGTCGCCGCAGGTACGCATCACGCCCACGACAAAGAACAGCACGAGCAGGGCAAGCCCGATTGCCTGCAATGCACCGTGGATGTCAACGATGACTTTCCATATCGCACCGCCTTTGAAGTTCTCTGGGGATTGGGTAATGAGCTGCCATATCTCGGCTAACTTCCCATTCCAAGTGTTAAGGGCATTCTCCAAGTTCTGGACTACCCAGTTATCTGACATTCGACCACCTCCGTTCTTAAAATTGGATAGCGGGGCAAGTTCCGCAGAGCGGATCTGCCCCCGCTATCCCTGTCTTATATCAGTCTATTGTTTCTGTCTGCTGCCTTACTCTGCCTTAACCTGTGATGAGGGTCAGAATCTCTTTTGCAAAAGTAATCACAACGCCGCCTGCAAGTGTCAGAAAACCGTTCGCCCTCTGGGACGGGTCGTGGGATTTCAGCGACAAGCCCACCTGCACGATGCCGAAGCCGAGCATAATCATCCCGACCGCCTTAATCAGACCGAAGATAAAGTTTGACAGGTTGTTGACCACGGCAATCGGGTCATTGGCGGCAAAAGCTGTTGTCGTGCCAAAGACCATGCAGCATACTAAAGCGGCATACACGGCAAACGCTTTTCTTGCTTTTCTTCCCATCGGCAGTTTTACGGTTTCTTTCTTCTCATTCTTCTTAAAAAGTTTCATAGGGTAAATCCTCCTTATAAATTGAATATTTCTTCCAAGTCCTCATCGGACAGAAGCTCGTAGGATGTGCTGACCGTTTCCATGCTCTTTGCATCCATCAGCAAAGCATCGTCAAACACAAGGGTTGCGACCGCCTGTGTCGGCTCGCCGTGGAGATACGGCGGCTTCCCTCCGTCAGCGGTCAGTTTCACATTCGGGTGTTTTAGGATGTCATACTTTAAATCCATGACAGGGCGTTCCCCACGCACAAAAAGAAGTGCGTATCGGTTGTCAAGCATACGCACTTCGTCTGGGGTTAAAAGCTCACGCCCCGAAATCTGGTAATTGGTGGAATAGTTGCCGCTCCGTCCAGAGCTTTTCCCGTAGGTGTTCGTGTCGATGGTCGCCTTGCCTAAAAGCTCCGACACAAACTTATGGGTACTCTGCTCGTTGCCGCCCAGATAAAGGAACTCATCGGCATTGCCGACGATGCTTTCCCATTGTTTCTCAAACAGGGCTTTGAGCTGTGCCAGATTTTGCAGGATAATCGAAACGGACACGCCCCTTGACCGCATGACCGACAGTATCTTGTCAAAGTCATCGGGCAAACTGACGTTCGCAAATTCATCCATGATGAACTGGCAATGGACAGGCAGGCTCCCGCCGTACTTATGGTCGGCGAGGTAAAATAATTGTTGGAATAGCTGCGTGTATAATAGTGACACAAGGAAATTAAAACTGGTGTCGTTGTCTGGTATCAGAGCGAACAGTGCGACTTTCTTCTCGCCCAAAGACGGCAAATCAAGCTCGTCCGTGGCGGTCAAAGATGCAAGGCTTTCCAAATTGAACTTTTCAAGCCTTGCGGCAAGGGTTATCTGGATGCTCTTTAGTGTCTTGGCACTCCCGCTGTGGTAATCACGGTAGTATTTGAGGGCGATATGCTCTGGGTTTACCATTTCCAGACGGTCAAACAGTTCATCAAGCGGGCTTACATAGCTGTCGTCGTCCTCACGGACTTCCCCTGCACGAAGCAGCTCCATCACCATCGGGAAATTCTGTTCCTCTGGCGGGGCTTCGTATTTCAGATAGAACACAAGGGATAAGAGCAGCATACTTGCCGCCGTGTCCCAGAACGGGTCTTGCGACTGGCTTCCTTTCGGCGTGGTCGCCTTAAAAAGATTCGTCACAAGCCGCTGCACATCGTTATCATTCCGAAGATACACAAATGGATTGTAGCAATGGCTTCTGTGCATATTGATTAAATCAAGCACACGCACCTCATAGCCTTTCTTTTCCAGAAGCCCGCCCGTGTCACGGACAATCTCGCCTTTCGGGTCTAAGATTACCATTGAGGTGTTGCACTGCATCACGTTCGGCTTACAAAAAAATCTGGTCTTTCCTGCACCAGAACCGCCCACCACAAGGATATTTAAGTTTCTCCTGTGCTTCTTCCCGTCAAGCCCGATGCGGACGCTTTGGGTCAGCAGTTTGTTTTCTGATGCGTTTTTATCTCGGTACTTTTTATTGAGCGTACCTGCGTTGCCCCATTTTGCAGAGCCGTGTTCCTCCCCTTTGCGGTAGTTCCTGCGTGTGGAGAAATAAACGCCGATTCCCATGCCGTAGGCAAGCAGAAAAATAAGGACAGTCCTTATGCTGTCCTTACACACCGTTATGGAAAACGGATTCTCGATTGCCACGGATAGATTCTCTATAATCTCCACAATGCCGCCGCTGACATAAGGGGCAGTCAGCAGGGCAAGCCACACGACAGGGATAATGCCAAACAGGGAGAGGATTAGGCTCACTTTGTAATCGTCACCGTTCTTCATGGCACTTGCATGGGGCGACCTTTACTTTCTTGGTCGGGGCGTATGCCACCCTGCGTATCAGCTCGTCAACAGGCTCGGTGGGGCGTTCCTCCTGTATCTGCTGCGTCCGCAGGGTATTGAGGGCATTAAGGACAATATTTTTATCATATTTATCCAACGCCAGATGGTATCGTTCTTCTTTCATGGGCTGCACCTCCGATTAGCGTTCCTGCCCTTTGGATTTGGGCGGCTTGTTCTTCTCAAGGCTCTTATACATATCCGACTGGATTTCTCCGAGGACGTCACGCATCGAGCCAAGCTCGCCCTTGAACGCCTGCGTTTCCATGCCCTCAAATTCTTTCGGGAGCTTGTCAAAATGAAATCCCTTTGTGTCCACGCCGTAACGGGAGCTTACCATATAGGCGACGCAGAATGATTTGAAATCGGAATCATCACGGCTTTCCTTATGCTTACAGTCAAAGACCGCCGCCGACACTTCCTTTGCCATGCTGACAAAAAGCTGCTCCTCGGAAAGTCCCGTCTTGATGAAGATGGTCTGCTGTGAGCTGTCATAGAACGCAGGCAGCTCAAGGTCGTCCATTGGCACAAAGGAAACGGGGCTTGCATCAATCATCGCCGATACAAGCTCCCGCATGGTTTTAGCTTCCTGCGGCTGCTGCCTGTCCTTTGCCGAAGTCTGGGAAACGTCATATACTACTTTTGCATTGTAGCCGACCGCCTTTGAGCCGTCCTCCCGCTGGTATTCTTTCCCTGGCTCAAGGATGGTGACTTTCTGTGCGTCCTTATCCACATAGACACGGCTCTGTTTCCAACTCCCATAATCTTTTAACTGTGTCGCTTCGGGCATCTGTGCCGAAACTAAGATTGCATTGTTGACGGAGTAGCGGTCAAAATGCCCCTGCACGTCAAGATACTGACGGAAGCTGTCGCCATTTACCATCATTTCCGAGCAGGCATTATCTATCAGCTCGTAGGCTTCTTTCCGCTGCTCCTGCTTTTGGGCAGCCCATTCCTCTTTGTTAAAGACTCTGCTGCTGCCGCTGAATACATCATAGATGCTCATGCTTATCTTGCTCCTTTCGATTTTGGTTTCCGTTTCCGCTTCTGGGGCTGCTTATGCTCCGTCTTTCCTGCGGGCGGTTTCTTCGCCCTGTCGGAAGATTTTTCTTTTGCAAGGGAAACGTCCGCTTCCTGCTCCTTTCTTCCCTCCTTTATCTTCCGCAGTTCTTCCCTGACTGACGGCTTTTCTGCCTTAGTCATAGTAGCCCCCTCTGCGGGCTTCCTTTGCTGCTTTAAGGTAGGCTCGGACAGAGGGGATTTTTCTGTCTTTGCCAATGAGGGGTTTGGGGCATTTTCCTCCTTTTGGAGCGGCTTTCCCATCAAAGCATCCATGAGCCTGTCTTTCTCCGCTTTTTCCTGCACGCCGACGTCTGGCTCTGGCTGACCGTCCTTTACCCCTGCATCTTTTTCCCTTGCGGTCTTGGCATCTTTCGGCTTGCTCTTTTCCCCTTTCGATTTCTCCGCTTCGGTCACGATAGAAGCGGTGTCCACCAACGCAAGGCTGAACCGCTCCACAATACGGCTGATTTTCGATGCGTCCTCCGCACGGGCAATCACATCCACCTCCGCATTGGGGTCTTTGTTCTTACGGTCTGCCAAAACACAGTAGAGTACGCCGTATTTCTTTGCTTCCTGCGTAAACTTCTTCAAGTCGCCGCTCTTTACGGTAAAGACTTTCAGCTCCTTTCCAGAGCGGAGCATATTTGTGAGCCTTACCTTTCCTTTGGTTTTCTGTTCTTCTTTTAAGATGGAATATAAGAGGATGGCGATATTCTTCGCACCTGCCCCCGTGATTTTGGCTGCGACCTCAAATCCCTCCAAGCTCATCCTTACGATTTGCTCTGCCGCTTCGCCGCCTGTGTTCATGCTTCATCAGCTCCTTTCCTTTCTGTTCTTTTTCATCTGCCCGTATGGTCTGTAACTTCTCCTTGAGGGTATCGCTTCGGGCAAGGACACCATCGCACAATCTGACCTCCTTTCGCAAGGTTTCCATCCGCTCTGTGATTTCCGACAATCGAGCCTTGACCGCTTCTTTTTCTTCCCCGACTGATTTTCGGGATTGGGAGTAAAGCCCCTTACGCTGTTCGGTCAGCTCCTGCATCTCGGATTCCAGAGAGTCTTTATACGACAAAAGCTGCTCCGCCGTATCTATATGGCAGCGGCAGAGCAGCCTTGCTTCGTTTGTGATGGCGTCCATCTTCATCAAGTCGTCTTTCAGAAGATAATGAAGCCTTGCATAGTTCTGTTGTTTCTTCTTTGGCAGGATGCCGAGCTTGTAACAGTAATGGAGATACAGCCCTCGCAAGCCGCCGATTTTCTTTGTGGCTTTTAATGTGCCTTTTACCTTTATCACTCTGACCTGTGGCTGCTCTTTGGAAAAGCTCTGGAACTTGACTGCATAGGAGTTTTCCCGTATGCGTTCCGTTATCCGCTCATTGGTGTAATCATCGCCGAGCTTGTAGAGCCGCTTCGGTCTTTGCCATCCCTTGCCGATTATCGTCCAGTATTTTCTGTTAGGGTCAAAATTGATACAGTATCCCATTTCCGCTAACTGACGGTCAAAGTCTTTCAGCGTAAATGATTTTGAGATTGCTTCGTCCACCGCCTGCCGTGCCACGCTGTCCCTTGTAGGCAGACCGTTCTTCTCGGCTTGGTATAAAACATAAGGCTTCTTCCTGCCGCTTGGGTGTTCAATGACTGATAGGGAATACTCACGGCACAATTCATCCGAACGCTGACGGAGCAGCCGCAGGTTCTTTTTGTTATCGTGATAATGCTTGCCGTCCACATAGGAAACAGAGTTGACAACAAAATGGTTATGCAGGCACTCCGTATTCAGATGGGTCGCCACAATCACTTGAAATCTGCCGCCCCACATCTTCTCCGCCAGCTTCACGCCGACCTCATGTGCCTGCTCTGGCGTGACCTCGCCTGCCTTAAAGCTCTGGAAGCCGTGGTAGCAGACAATCTCGCTCTGGTCGTTCCATTGTGCTTTGGCTATCATCATCTCGTCCCTTGCCGTGGCAGGGTCACAATTTACGCCCGTGACAAAAAACTGCCGCTCGGTCTTGTCGCCGTTGGTGGCGTACTTCATCACATCGCCCATCGCCTGCAAGTCCGCATCCGTATATTTGGGGTTGGCGGTCTTTTCTGGATTCTCGGCATAGTCGATGGGGTGGTCGAGCCTGCCCTTTACGTCCCAGATTTCACAGACCGCCATCAGCCAGACATCTTCCTCGGAACAAGGTAGCATCTGCCCACGTCCAGACGGAAGTCCCGCCACCGCTTGGCTTCATCATAGAGCATCGGTGTGTCCACAAAGTTCAGGGCATTCGCCTTTGCCGCAAGCTGGTTGATGCGGTTGCCGATTGCGGACAGCTCCCGCATGATTTTATAAAACTCTGGGTCTGGCTTCTCGCAGAGCCGATAGCCCATGACCATCGACTGGAGCAGGGCTTGTCTGGAACGCCCCGCCCTCTCTGCAAGGGAGCAGAGGTATTCAGCTTCTTCCTCGGTCAGTCGGAACAGTATCTGCACATTCCGTTTCCGCATTGGCATCCCCCTTTCCCTCAGACAGCCTGCTAATCTGCAACACGCACATACAAGAAACGCCACACATCCCTCCGAGCGTTGTGCCGAGGATAAAATATAAGAAATTACTCATTCTTGGATTCCTTTCTGTGACCGCCGTGCCGTATACGGCAATGCGGCATACTTTGGCATTATTCTTTTTATAGGGTATTAGGGGAGCTTTCCCCTAACAAGCGAATTTTGTTTCCATCGGCAGATGGATAACCAAATTCAGTGCTTGGTAAGACGTGTCTTTAATCCCCACCCTCTTGACAGCATCCTTTACATACCATTCTGAAGCACGGACATTCCGAACAACAGCCGTCCTCAAAATCCTCTCCCTCGGATTCGCTTTCTTCCCCTGCGTCCTCCATAGGGTCGTTAATCTCGGCTTCTCCGCAGACAAAATCCCCGTCGGAAAACCTCACAAGGTCGGTGTCAAACAGGACGGTCTTTAACTTCTCCGCCGCCTGTTCGGGGCTGTCGGCATAGATGGAAACGGTCTTTGCATAGTGGGCGACAAGGGTCGCTTCATAGTTTTTCAATCGTTCTTTCCTCCCTTTCGGTCTGAAATTTTGTGATAGTTACGGTTGTTTCCAACAGAAAAATCCTCACGCAGTCAACGGGCATCCCTCCTTTCACGGCTCGGTTTCTGCCTTGCAATCCCCAGATAAGACATTAAAAAATCGTTGAAGTCTTTGCCGACTGGCGGCGGTTCATCAACGATTCGGTAGTCTTTCTGCAATAATTCTTTCAAAGCTGCGGTACATAGCCGACCTGCTTTGTCCTTATCCAGATGCAGAAATATTGTTTTAATTTGTGGGTTTGATTTTAAAAAAGTCGTGAGGGCAACGGGGATTTTGCTGTCTTTCAGCTCTTTCTTCGGCTGGTACACGCCCGACAGTGAGAGAAGATTCTCTGCCTTATAATCCCTGCCCTCGCATTTTAAATAGGTGGCATAGGAGAGTAAATCAATGGCAGCTTCAAATAAATGCACCGAAGCACACGGGCTTTCCGCCAGAAGCCGAAACGAATACCGCTTGTCGCTGCCCGATGCGTCACGCTTGAAGCTCCCCATTGTGCCACGGCAGGCGGCATACTTTGGCGTCCCGCTTTCATCTTTTCCGATAAAAACGGCGTTGTGGTAGTCGGCACTCTCGAAAATAATCCCCTCGGCAATGCACTCTTGGATAATCTGGTAGTCAATGCCACGCTCAAAAAGATACTCGGTCACCCTGTCGCAATTTTGTTCTTCGGCGGCAGGAGCAGCACCTTTGGCTCGTCTTTCTTCATGGCAGGGGGCGGCGGCTTCCAGTCCGCCATCGTCTGCCCCGTGAGGATTTCCACGGCTTCCACAAAGCCGTATTCCTTAACTTTCATCAGATAATCAAGGGCGGAATAGCCGCCGAAGCCCCTCGACCACCAGTACCATTTGCCGTTGGAAATCTTTAGGCTGTCATGTTCGGCGGTACAGTACACGTTTGTTGTGCCTTTGACCTTGACAAGGTTGCTCGGCTCGTAGGCTCGAAGATAGGAAAGCAGGTCTATCTGCCTTGCCCTCTCAAGCACGTCTGGGTCAATCTGCACATAGGGTCTACTGCTTCTCAATAGGCAATCACCTTTCTTTCCCAGACAGAATCTTTTCCGTCTTAACCATATACGACTTAAAATCAGCAACGGTCTGGCGTAATTCGTCCATGTGGGAATCCTCCCTCTCAATCCATTCCTCATAAATATCCTGCAAAAGATTCGGGGATTTCATAAGGGCTTTTGCCGCCTGTGGGGAATAATCTGCATCTGAAAAGCACTCTGCAATATCATTCTTCAAGATAATCTGATATGCAGCATCGTAAATCTCCTGCGGGCTTTTGCTTAGGATGTCCTCACGGAAATCGGCAAGCTCACGCTCTACTCTTTCAGCCAGTTTTTGATTAAGGGACTGCCTGTACTCTTGGTAATCCAATCACACACCTCCTTGAAAATAAAATAAGCCGAGGGATTTTCGTTGTGAAAACCTCTCGGCTATGTAAAATTGTTATATGTTATCTATTTGAATTTATCATCTTTAAATATTTTTCTATTTCTGGATGTTCCTTTCGCATTTTAATCTGCATCTCAATCCATTCTTTAATTTCTTTTTGTGTAGCCTCCTTGTATTCAACAGTTATTTTATCAAAATCGTATTGTGCTAATTGCATTTCCAGAGATGAAAATTCCGCTATATCCCTATAAAAATTCCAATAACGACAGATAATTTCTTCCCCATCCAAACTTTCTTCCTTATCTTTAAAATTTTGTATTATTTGATTTAGAAAACTTGAACTTCTTATTTTGCTTAACAACTCAATAAGTTCAGATGATGCTTGTACCACTGTTGCAGAAATCGCATCCATATCTTTATAAACTTTTAGAATTGATTTACCACTATTTCTAATTTCTTTAGCTCCATGAAAAACCGCCATATCCGAACGATTACTTATACCATTTCTATAAGAAATTTCTATAAAAAATTTGCTTTCATTTGTGAAATAGAAATCATCAATTTCCTCTATTTTCTCTTGCGATACGGTCGAAAAGTCTGTAACATTCATTACACACTTAAAATAACTATTAATCTCATTCATCCACATAAAAAGCGAAACAAGGTGCGGTTTAAGCAACTCAAATGCCTTTTCTTCTGCTTTCTTCTTAGGCACAAAATCTACTACCAAATAAAATATTAAAGATGCAATATACGCCAAGCTAAGACTTTCCATAATGCGGAAAAGCTCAAAAGCCATTGTTTCTTCTTGTGGTCTAAGAAAAAATGCCATCCATTTAAATAAAAGTGGTGCAGACGAAAATTTACAAATCAAAAAGATTGATATAATTAGCAGTATAATTTGAATTTTTAATTCTTTTATTGTTAATACTATTCTTCTTTTCATAGCTCTCTCTCTTTTTTATTGCAATCATATCACAAAAAGTCATTATTTTCTACCTCATATAAATATAATAACCATGAAAAGACGGCATCAGCACTCATGCCAACACCGCCTTTTTCTCGGTCAGTCCGCTATAAAATCCCTGCCTTTTTCAGATACCCCACACTGTCATAACAGCCACGGAAGTAAACCGACTGCATCTCCATATCCGTAAGTTTGTTTCTAAGCTCCATTACCTCAATCAATGCTGCACATTCTTCCTCGGTCAGTTCCGCCGATGTTTCCGTATCAAACACGCCCAAGACTTTCGGATATTTCCCATAAAGGCTCTCAATCTCGGCTCTCACGGCACGGTATTCCTCGTTTTCTCTGGACAGCTTTGCCACGACAGAGCCGAGGTATTCATTAAAAACATTGTCATGAACATCTACAAAAGTTTCAAATCTGAACGTATCAGACATTCTTCCTCACCTCCGATTTTTTCTAATCGTCCTTTATTATAATACCCCAAAAACAGCAGTACAAATGTGCAAACTGGATTTACCGCTCCCTGTCCCCACTTTTTTTCTCTGCCGGCTCATCGCTCTGCTCTGGCTCATCGTCAATCACAGCATTGTCCTTTTCATTCAGATTCAGTTCGATATTGAGGGCGTTGAGCCTTTCTGTCTTTTCTTTCAGCTCATTTTCAAAGGCAAACGGCTTCTTTACTTCCTCTTTTGCAGTTTCAAGCTGTGCAATGGTTTCCTCCTTTCTCGTCTTGGCGGCTTCCAGTCTTGCAGGGAACTTGGCAATCTCATTCTCAATTCTGGTGAGGTTGCCCAGAGCGTCCATGCCTAAATCCACCTTATATTTCCTCATTCCGCAGAGGTTTAAACAATAGTGTGCATTGACGGTATCATAGAAAACCTCCATCTGAAAGCCACGGTAGCTGCCGATTTCTATCGTCTGTGACATTGGATTTTCCCTGCAGATAGCTAAGAGCATCTCGCCTGCATCCGCCTTTTCTTTGTAGGTCACGCCGTTTAAGGTCATCGGGCAGAACTTATCCTCGCCCTGCGGCTTATGCTGACTGGCAATCTTGGCATCATTCCCATAGCCTATAATGCGTTCCTCGTAGTCTTTAATCTCCTGCGGATAGTGCTTTAATATCCTGTCCTCAAGGTCGTAATGCTCGGAAAGATAGCTCTGCTTCAAGACTTTCAGCTTCGCCACCTGCATATCCAAATCCATTTTTTCCTTGAAACGCTCGTCGCCTGTGGCAAGCATTTTCACCTCCGCAAAAGAAAGAGCCACTTCGTCCACATCCTCGGCAGAACGGACGGGGCTTTTGCTCGTCATTATCTGGGAAATAAATTTCTGCTTTCCCTCCACCAACTGAAAGAGGTAGGCATCAAAGGTCTGTTCCGTCACATAGCGGTAGACTTCCACCTCTGGGAACATATTGCCCTGCCTTTCAATTCTACCCTGCCGTTGCTCTAAGCATGATGGCTTCCACGGGCAATCCAGATTATGAATCGCAATGAGCCTGTCTTGACAGTTCGTGCCTGCACCCATTTTCTGGGTAGAGCCGAACAGCACACGCACTTCACCGCTTCTAACCTTTGCAAACATTTCTTTTTTCTGTGCGTCGGTAGTCGCTTCATGGATAAAACGAACCTGTTCCGCAGGGATTCCACGCTGTATGAGTTTCTTCCTCATGTCATCATAGACATTATCAAACTGGTCGGGCAGCATTGCAAAAACATTTTCACTGACTTCCTGCGTTTCTATTATCTTTTTATTGGTCGGTGTCGATAAATCACAAAAGACGAGCTGTGCCGCCTTTGTGTCGACGTGTCCCTCCCAGATGCGGTACACATTGTCCACGCAGGCGTTGACTTTGCTGTTCGGGTCGTCTGGCAGCATCGGGTCAATCAATCTCTGGTCGAGTGCCAGTTTCCTCCCATCGTTTGTCACTTTCAACATATTATCTGTTTGTGGTTTTACCAGTCTTGCACGGATTTTCTCTGCCCGTTTCGCAAGTCCCGCCACCATTTCCGTCTGGATTTGGCTCGGCTTTGTCTTGATGTTGTGGTAATTGACCTTTGGCACGGGCAGCTTTAACATATCGGCGGTCTGGATGTCCGCCACCTCACGGAACATCTGCATAAGCTCTGGCAGGTTATAGAACTTGGCAAACCTCGTCTTGGCTCGGTAGTTCGTCCCCTCTGGGGAAAGCTCCAGAGCCGTAACCGTTTCGCCAAATGTGGAAGCCCAACTGTCAAAATGCTGCAACCCATTCCTTACAAGGGTGTCGTACTGCAAGTACCGCTGCACGGAATACATCTCGACCATCGAGTTACTGATGGGCGTCCCCGTTGCAAAAATCACGCCACGGTTGCCCGTGATTTCATCCAGATAGCGGCACTTCATAAACAAATCGCTTGACTTCTGGGCTTCGGTCTGGGCGATGCCGCCCACATTCCGCATCTTGGTGTAAAGGTAAAGGTTCTTGTAAAAATGGCTCTCATCTATAAAGAGCCTGTCAATGCCCAATTCCTCGAAGTTTATCACGCTGTCTTTCCGCTTGGTGTCATTGAGTTTGTCGAGCTTTGCCTTGATAGCTTTCCTTGTTTTCATGAGCTGCTTGACCGTGAACTGCTCCCCGTGGGATGCCTGCACGTCGTCAATGCCACGCTCTATATCGTCAAGCTGACGCATGAGCTGTTCCCTCTGGCGTTCCTCACTAATGGGGATTTTCTCGAACTGCGAGTGACCGATAATCACCGCATCGTAAGCCCCCGTCGCAATCCTGCCGCAGAATTTTTTGCGGTTTCCCGTTTCAAAATCCCGCTTGGTCGTCACAAGGATATTAGCACTCGGATAGAGCCGCAGGTACTCCGATGCCCACTGCCCGACAAGGTGGTTCGGCACGACAAACATGGATTTCTGGCATAGCCCCAGCCGCCTGCTCTCCTGTGCGGCGGCGACCATCTCAAAGGTCTTGCCCGCCCCTACTTTATGGGCAAGGAGCGTGTTGCCGCCGTAAAGGATATGGGCGATGGCGTTCACTTGATGCGGTCTTAATTTAATCTCTGGGCTGATGCCGCCGAACGTGATGTGGCTCCCGTCATATTCACGGGGTCTGATGCTGTTAAACGTGTCATTGTAGCAGCGTACAAGCCTGTTCCTCCGCTCTGGGTCTTTCCAAACCCAGTCCCCAAACGCCTGCTTTATCACCTCCTGCTTTGCCTGCGCCGCCGTGGTTTCCTTATGGTTCAGCACCGCTTTTTTATTGTGGTGTTCATCATAAACATAGTCAAAAATGCGGGTGTCACGGAGATTCAAGGTGTCCTCCATGATGCGGTAGGCGCTCGCCCGTTTCGTTCCATAAGTGCTGTCCGCCTTGACATTCCCCACGTCAGAACTCTTATTCTCAATGAACCAGTCGCCGCTATGCGGCGTATAGCGTACTTGCAGCCTGCCCATTGCATGGCTTGACGGCGTTAAAAGCTCCACCATGAACTGCTGTATATCCTCCTGCGGTATCCACGTCGTCCCCAGACGGACGGAGATTTCACTTGCAGGCAAATCCTTTGGGATGACTTTTTCCAAAGCTGATACGTTGGCTGCAAGCTCTGGGTCTGCTTTTGCCGCTATCCCTGCGATTTTCAGTTTTTCCCGCACGTTGCCCGATAAATACTCGTCTGCGGTCACATACCTTGCAGGCTCGGAAGATGGCATTTTGAAGATAACGCCCTGCAAATCCTTTATGATTTCCTCCTGCGTCCTGCCTGTGAGCCGTGCCATATATTCTAAATCAACACGGGCTTTCTCCCCGATGGAAAGGGCAAGGGCTTCGCTGGCGGTTTCCACAAAGGTCACTTCACGGTGGGGTTTTATCGTCCGTTTCGTGAACATATCCGCCTTGCGTTTGAATTTCCCCTCATCGTCAAGCACTTCCAAAGAGCATAACAGGAAGTAGCTTTCGTCTGCCGCAAAAGCAAGGTAGTTCCCCCTGCTGTTAATCAGACCGTATTTTTTTGTAAACGCATCGTATAAGCGGTTCAGATTTTTCTGCTCGGTCTGTATCATTTCCTCTGGGTAATCGTCGGTCTGGTACTGGATGAGCTTTCTCACACAATCACGGATTTCCAACAATCCCTTAATGCGGTTCTCTGCGGTCATGGACGCCTTTGCAGGGGTCATGGTGTTATTCTCTCGGAAGTAAACCCTGCCGTCCACAAGGGCAAAAGAGAAATTCCGCACGTTCGGGTCGGCGGGGATGGATTTCTCCTGCCCGTCAGAGATTCGGTCAATCTCATCCTCCTGCTCTGGGATTTCCCCGCTTATCTGCTGCATGGCTTCATGGAGAAGCCCCGCAAGCGGCATATCGGGATAGGCTTTGCAGGCACTGTCCATGCCGAACCTTGTGCTTTCCATCTTCATCTCGCCCAAAATCATCTCTGGATTCTGGACAAAATAGCTGTTCATTGTGATGCCGTTTTCATCTGTATCAAGGTGTACCCACTCTGGATCAATGTCAATTACGCTGTCACGCTTTTGCAGGATAAGGATGTCGCTCGTGACCTCCGTGCCTGCGTTTGCCCGAAACGTGTTGTCTGGCAGACGGACAGCCCCTAAAAGTTCGGCTCTGTGTGCGATATATTTCCGCACTTCTGGGCTTGCCTTGTCCATCGTCCCCTTAGAGGTGATGAACATCACAACGCCGCCTGCCCGCACCTTGTCCAGAGCCTTTGCGATAAAATAATCATGGATTAAAAACTTCTGGGCATTATAGCGGCTGTCGTTGACTTTGAACTCCCCGAACGGGATGTTGCCAAGCACCACGTCAAAATGGTTGTCTGGGAGCTTCGTGTCCTCAAACCCCTCAATGGCGATGCTGGCTTTCTGGTAGAGCTGCTTCGCAATCCTGCCAGATATTGGGTCAATCTCAATGCCGTGCAGCTTTGATTTTTCCATGCTGTCGGGCAGCAATCCTAAAAAATTGCCCGTGCCGCAGGACGGCTCTAAAATATTCCCCTGTGAAAATCCCAGACGGTCAAGTGCTTCATACATCGCCTTGATAACGACGGGCGGCGTATAAAAAGCGGTCAGCGTGGATTCCATAGCTGCATGGTATTCCTCGTCGGAGAGTGCGGCTTTCAGTTCCTTATATTCATTTGCCCATGCCGCATTATTGCTGTCAAACGCCATTGACAGACCGCCCCACCCCACATACTTTGCAAGGGTTTCCTGTTCTTCGGGCGTGGCAAGTCGGTTTTCTATCTGAAGGTCGTGGAGAAGTCGGATTGCTGCCATATTGTTTCGGAACTTTTCTTTTGCACCGCCAACGCCTAACGCATCGTTGGCAATGCGGTAGTTGCGGCGGTCAGTGGAGAGGGCAGGGGCGGGCGGTTTCGCCGTAACGGGTGTTTCCCTCGGTTTCCCATGCTCTGGCTCGTCAAAGCGTATCTTCTCCACCACAATGTCATAAGGAAGCCCGTTCTCCACGGCGGGATATTCCGCCACGGTTTCCGTGGTCGGCTCTGTGGGAGACTCTGTTTTTTCTTCGGGCTGTGGTTCTTTTTCTGCCTGCTCCAAGAGCCTGCGGACATAGCCGACTTTCTCCACACGGTTTATCGGGAAGCCCACGTTGTCCTGAAATGTGACGTCACGCATGGAAACGTCGCCGCTGATTTTACCGACGCTTTCTATTACATAGCGGCGGTTGTCAATCATAAGCTCCTTGCCGATAAGGTCGGAATTATCCTGCTTTTCATCTGTTCCAGACGGGACAGGCTTTAACCCCTGCTTTTCCTCACGTTCCGCATGGTTCAGAGCATTAGCATATTCCTGTGCTTCCTCCTCAGTTTCAAACGTCTGATAGACACCGCCAACATCATAATACCTGTCAGCACTATCCTCTGGGACAGTGTTATCCCGTATGATAAATGGGTCGGCAAAGGCATCGGAAGTCTGCTCTACCGTGTAATGCGGCACTTGCTCTGGGCTATCAGAAGTAAGGTCTTGGCTTGGTTTTTCAGCCGCCTTTATGCTTCCCTCCCGATAGAATGGCTCAAGCTGTTCCTCTGTCAAGGACACTAAATCGTGGTAATACAGATTGGAAAGTGCGTTCTCGATAAGGTCGGCAAGGTCGCTGTACTGCGTATATTTTGCAAGAACGCCGTCCACATACGTTTCCATACGGCTCTGCAAGAGGTTGACGGATGCCTGTATCCCGTGCAAGCCATCCTCGGTAGTCTTAAAGGCAATCTTGACATTGGACAAATCCGTATAGTCCGCTTCTGCGTCAAACCCAAATTCCATATCACAATATGCGTCAATACAGCTTATCGCCTGTTTCAGAAGTTCTTCCTCGGCAGGCTCTTTTGTCCTGTGAAACCAGTCATCCCCGGTAGCCATTATCTCGTCAAACCGCTTCTCGTCCTCTGGGGTCAGCTCGGTGTTCCGCTCCAAGAATGGGATGAACACGTCATGCCCCAGACGCAGGGATTCCATTTTCTTTCGGTAGTAATCTTCCCCCTGCCGTTTCCATTCTGGGATAAACGGGCAGGCAAGGGAGAGGGAATATTCATAGAAATTTCGGATATGGGCGATTAAATCCCCCTCGCCATCGCCGATGTCAAACCTCCCCTCATAGTTAAATTCCTCGCCGCCGATGACTGCATGGATTTCAAAATCGGTCTTATGATACCAGCCGACATGGTTATCCTCATTCTCCCTTTCCCGATGCTGCTTTTCGTCCAGAACGCCAAGCAGCTTATTTCCCAGGGCGAAACTCAAATCCGTAAATCGGTCGTTCAGCTCCCTGTCATAAAAGGCGGGATGCTCGGAGAACCCGATGGAAAATGTGATGCTGTCGGGCTTTCCCTCGACAGGCGTTTCCGTTTTCTGCCTTTCGGTGATGACCGTCTTTAAATGGTCGTTAGCAGGGTTTTCACGGAGCTTTTCTTCAAAATCGGCTCGGCTGAACTCCTTGCCAAACAATGGGAACTCCGTATTTCGCAATGACACGGCATTTTCATCAAAGGCGATGACCTCATATTTATCCGCACCAATATAAACCACATCGCCCTCATGGTAGAGGTAGTGGAGAGGGTACAGCTCCGTAAGCTCCTGTGAAAAACGCCACGCATTGCTGCGGCTGTAAACATCGCTTGTCTTGCCCTGCACCAGTTTAAGGAACTCAAGGAGCTGCTGCACGGTTGCAGGCTCGGAGAAAAGCTGTTCCATCCGCCCCTCGGTCACATCGGCAAGGTCGCCACGCCCCACATTTTCAAGCAATGATTTTTCATAGCCGTCCAAGTCACGGATAAAATCAGAGAGCCGCAAAGCGAGCGTGTCCCGCTTGTCCGCAGGGGGCAGTTCCCTTTTTTCCTCAATAAAACGCTGCCTTGCCAGTTTCCTCTGGGTGTCGATTTCATACTGTGGGGCAGACACGCTTTCCAGATAATCGGCATAATGGTCTTTCTCTTTGGGATTGAAATAGCGGTTATCCTTTATCAGCTCACGCAGGCGTTTTTCTATTTTTGCCCAACTAAGCACAAGGTCGTGTTCGTTGGAAATGCCGTCACGGTCAATGGAGATGCCTTTACTGTCATGCCATGCATAACCTTTTGCCCCGTTTGAAAAAGTAACGGGAGTGCCGCCGCTGACACCATATTCTTTTTTAAGAAATTCAATATTGCTCTTTTTATCTTCCTGTTTTTGGAACTGGCGGTAGATACGGTATTTACCATCTGCGTAGCCGCTTCCTTTTACAAGGACGGCATCAATGTCCTCCTGTGAAACGGAAAAAGCAGAGGATTTTTCGTCCTCTGCTTCAGCTATCATTTCAATCTGTTCGTCCACGGTCGGGAGATTGGCGGCAACTTCTTCCTCATTGGCAACGCTGCCTTTTTCATTTTCCGTCCGTTCCTCTGGCTCTGCGGTCTGTTCCGCGGCTGCTTTTTCTTCCTGCTCGCCGCCGTCCGATTGCGGCTCTGGTTTTTCTAATTGTAAATCAGTTCGCTCAAGATGGCTTCCTCCGCTTGGCTGCGGATATTGTTCATCATGCCGAGCCACTGCATCGGGGCTTTCTCTTTCAGCTCCTCCGTCACTCCCTGCTCTTTGGCTAACTGCTTCGTCAGAAGCTCCAACCTCTGCAATGCCGTCTGCTCGGTCTGGTAAAGGTGTCCGTTCAGCCTGCCCGACGTCAGCAGGTTGAGATACGTCACCCTCTTGTGGTTTTCCAGATAATCCCTGTGCATCAAAGCGTACCTGCCAAGCGGAAGCTCTGGCTCTGTCGGTAATGTTAGGTCGGGAATAAGGTAATCCGCCTGTTTCGTGTAAGTGATTTCGCCCATTGTATTCGCTCCTTTCGGGTTGTTTCCTGCCTTTATCATACTGGCTTATAGTGTCCCTTGCAAATGTGCGGTTCTGACCTCTAGCTTCGATTTGCACATTTCGGACTGCCGCAGAGATTTCCCTTAACGCCATCTCGGAAATGTCGCTCGTGGCAATGCCGATGGCGTTTAAGGTGGCGGGCGTGTTGAAATTTGTGATGTCAGCAAAATCCTCACGCTCAAAATATCCGTCCGCATCCAGACCGCAGCGGCTCAAAAGCATATAAGCGACACTGTTTGCGGCAAGGCGTTTGTAAATCACTTCTATATTATAGTCGTCCAGTTCCTCTAAAAAGCTGTCTTTCGTACAATCCTTAAGCTGTGAAAGATAATCGGGTAAATTATCCTCCACGGCGTTCTCCGCTGTCTGCATTAGGAAATTGGCAAGGTCGCCGCCCTCCGTGCCGCCGAACCTGTCCGCAAGCCGTTCCATGACGGGCTGCTCGTACCGCTTATCCATCCGCCATATTGGGACGGGTCGGCTGCCATAATAGCCCTCATGGGTGTCGGAAACGTCAAAATAATATTTCAGCGTGTTCCTGCGTCCTTTCGGGTCAAAGACCGCTATGCCCTTGCTGTCCTTATTTACCCAACGCTTAAAGAGCCTGTTCCAAGTGCCAATCTCGGCAACTGCGACAGCGTCTGGGCGTTGGGCATAGATTAAGAGCTGCTCGTCAAAGCGGCACTTGTAATTGCGGCAGGCAGAGGATAAAAAGCCCTGCCATGCCTGCGGGTTTCTCGTGACGTCCCTACCCGTGCGGCGGTACAGCTCCGTGATAAGCTGGTACTTTGCAGCCATAGGCTCACACCTCCTTATCGTTCCAAATCTTTGTTTTTCTGCTTCCTGTCGTATTTCCCGCACCGCTCGGCAATTTCGGAATACATCTTTTCCCTCATGTCCCGCTCATAGGCTCGGTATTCCTTTGCCTTTTCCGTGGGCTTGTACCACACACTTTTCTGGTTAGCTTCATCCATCTGCCCATAGCGGTCGTCTATTTTATCCATATATTTCTGATAGACGGCACGGGCGGCGGGAGCGTCCTTTGCGTATCGGTAGCGTTCAAGGCTCTTATGCGAGCCACACAGCTCGGCATACTCGTAGAGCATACGGATAACTTCACGGTCAAGCCCTTTCTGCCCCTCGGCATCATAGATTTCCGACAAGCCCTTACATCTCCATGAATGGTAGGGAGAGGTGTCGTTGGAGCTGTGGGAAGATACATACACGCCGTCTTTCTTTACCGTGATGCGGTTGATTTGCTCCGTACTCATTCCATCCCACCTCCCAGAAATGAGATGACCTTGTTCCCCTTGATGCTTTTTTGCAGCTCATTGATGAGCGTGATGTCCGCTACCGTGATGCCCTGCATGGAGAGAATGTCGTCCATCGTCATGGCAGCAATGGCTTTTTCCTCGGTAAATCCTGCGTCCAGAACCTTGTTTAAGACTCTGACGGCTTTTGGGTTGACTGGCATATCCCATACCTCCTATCGTTCATGGTCTTTTTGCTTCGGGGCTTTCTGTGCGGACGGCGGCTCCTGCGGCTTCGGCTCATACGTTGCCCCGTTTTTCTCCATGCGCTCGGCAAACTCACAGATGTGGTAAATGTCGCCGCCCCTGCCAGAACTTAACTCTAAATGGGTTTCGTCGATATAGCGGCAGGCATGTTCAAATTTTTCTTTCCACGCCGTCGTAATGATGATTTTCCCGCCGTCTGGGATGCGGAACAGTTCTTTGTAATGGGGGTCAATAAATCGGATTCCCTTTTCTGCTCTGGATATATGCCTGTCGAGCCATTCTTTCACATAGCAGTAGCAGTAAAAGTTATAGTCGCCCTTTGTCGGGTTGCAGCGGAGCAGGAAAGCGTGTTTCTCTGTATCCACACGGAAGCCGTACTCCGTGCAATAGTTCCCATTAAAGCCACTATCGGGAAATTCCTTTGTAAATGCACCCATGTCATAGCGGTTATGCAGAAGCCCCTTATCTTCACGCAGGGCGTTGATAATATCGTCCAGACCTGTCTTGAACTCGTCCGTTTTCCATTGTTCTCTGGTATCAAACCAAGTGGTATGAAAGCCATATCCAGAGGGGGCAAAATCACCTCGGAGATGCCCAATACATCCCGTCTGCCCCTCAAGCTGCATACTCTGGGCGTAGGTGTATTTCTGTTCGGATTGCATCAAAGCCCGTACCTCCATCAGCGTTCCTCCCTGCTCTTTGATTTCTTCGCCTTTTCCTGTTCCTTGATTTTTGCGAGTGCTTCCTTTGCCCAGTCGGGCATCTTCTCTGGCTTGATTTCCCCAAGCAGGTCGCACCGTTCCCATCGGGCGTGCTTTCCGTCCGCAAGGGAAGTGCCGAACACCGCCTGCCCCCTGCCGCCCAACGCTCCGTGACCGCCGTCCGCCAATACAAGCTGGTAGGCAGAATGTCGGTATTCGTGGCGGTTGACTTCGGCATTGATGACAACGACCTTTCCCACAATGCTGCCGCATTTATTATCTGGGATGCAGTCGTCTATGGTAAACGGGGTCATGTCAAACTTGAACTGTTCCTGCTCGGCTCTTACACTTTCTATCTGTTCCTGCACCCTGTCGGTAAACATCTGCATGGCTTCCAGATAGTCGTCAGAGCCGACCGCATCCGTCACCCATTCTGCGGACAGCGGGTTATCGTAAGTGCAACAGCAGACAAGATACGGGTATTCTTCTTTCTCATCTATGCCGAACACGACTTCCTTTTTTCCGATGTGGATGCTCTGCGTGACCTCGTAGGAGCTAATCATCCGTTTTTCTTCGTTCTCCATCGGGATTCTCCTTTCTTTGCTTTTTCTCCCTCTGCCAGTCTAAAACCTTTCGGATGCAGACGTCGCAGAAGATGACACGGCTGTCCTTATATCGGGGATAAGGACAGTCCGTGCAGTCATATTTCTTGTCATTTTCATTGTTTCCCGTGCTACCGCTCACGCCCATCGTGCTGCTTCGCCTTTTTATCGTGCTGTTGGTTGTATGGCATCTGGCACTCCGACTGGTAGCGTTCGTTCAGCTTTTCCCTCGCCGCTTCAAGGGTGTTGCAGTAGCAGCCCCAATAATAGTTGTCGCCGCCCTTGCAGTACCAGCATACATAAGGGTTCGGGGCTTTCGGGTGATGCCCGATGACAAGCTCCGTGTTCCCGATAGTGCAGCCCTCTATGATTTCATAGCCCTGATTGGAGCGTGTTTCACCGTCCATAGGCGTTCCTCCTCTCTTTAAATTTTTTATTCACTTCAAGATTCTTTCGCATATCTACGGTATGCCTTTTCCCCTTTGGCTCTGATTTTCTGCATCCGCACGCTCCCTAAAAGCTCTGGGTATTTCTCCTGCAACTTGCGGCGTGTCCTGCCCACGCTCTCAAAGCTCGGCAAGCCAAGCCCCTTATGGTTCAAAAGTATCTGGGCAAGCGGCATAGCTCCCGCATCTTTCAGATACAGGTTGCAGAGGGCAAGGTACAGCACCATGTCGTCATTTCTGGCGTCCTCATTCTCTTGCAGGACAGACTTCACTTTCCCCTCTATGGTTTTCAGATTTTCCATATCTACCTCCATACATGGAAAGAGGGCGGTCATTGAAAACCGCCCCAATCCACATCAGTAAAATATTTCTCAAACTATTTCCTGCGGAGATGCAGCCACGCAGCCGCACCGCCGATAAACGCCACAAGCACAATGGCGATGATGGTTTTTCCCCTCATCCTGCTTAGTCCTCCTTTTTCTTTCTTCCGCACTGGTAGCCTGCAAACCCGAAGATTCCCGCACCGACTGTAAATGCCGCCGCAAGGCTTACCCAAAAACCGAGGCTGAAGTCGTCGCCCGTTTTCGGGGTGTCACGCAGCTCGTTGTGCATGGTTACGGTTGCCGTTTCGTCCGTCTTGACGGTCACTTTCTGGTCGGCGGGCAGGATATAGCCAGAAGATGCCTTGTCGCTGACCTCAGACACGGTGTACTCGCCGATACGCAAGCCGTCAATGACGATTTCTCCGTTCTTGTCGGTAGTAAAGGTCTGGTCGTAATCTTTGCCGATGACACGGAAAGAGAAGCCCTCCACCTTACCGTCAGAGGATGTCTTGACGATTTTGAGTGAGCCTTTCTGTGCTTCATTTAAGAAGCCCTTGCCCGCTTCATTCTCCACGTTGTAGGTCTTGCCGTTTTCCTCAATGGATACGGGATAGACGTTTTCATCAAGCACGAAGCCTGTCGGGGCGGTTTTCTCACGGACAAGGTACTTGCCGTATCTGAAGTCGTTCATCTGGTACACGCCTTTCTCCACCTCGCCCATCTCGCCGAGCAGCTCGTCCTTTTTGTCCAGTTTTCCATCTTCGTTTGTATCCGAGTAAATTTCAAATACCGCACCCGTGAGCTTGTTATCGGGATAGTCTTTATCTACCTTAGTCAGAGCGATATTTCCCGTAATAAAGTAATTGACAAGCTCTACTTCAACAACCTCGTCAACTTCACTGATTGTCACGTTGATTTCTTCCTCGGAGAGTACATATCCTTTCGGGCTTTCGATTTCACGGATAACCCATGTGCCATACGGTACTTTTTCAAAAGAAAAACTGCCGTCATCTTCGGATGTGGCAGTCGCAATCGCAGTTTCCTTTGTATATTCAGTTGTGCCTGTCTTAAAGATGCCGATAACAGCACCGCCTAAATCCTCGCCGTCCTCATTGGATTTCTTACCGCTGACCGAGCCGTAAATCAGTTCGTTTTCAATGGCTTCGCCCTCGTTTGCCGTGATGTTCACGACGGCTGTTTCCTGCCCTGCGTACTCGAAGTCAACAGGGTATTTCTCGTCGCTGACAAGGTAGGCGGCATTTGTGCTGATTTCCTGCACATAGTAGCTGCCCATCGGCAGGTCGCTGATTGCCTTTCCGTGACCGTTCTCATCAAGGAAAATAACTTCAATCAGTCCATCCGCAGGGATAGAAGAACCATCGGCGGCGGTCAGTTCCTCGGCGGCATACAGACCAAACGTAACGTCTTTGATTTCTCCGTTATTGCCTACGCCGTATGCTTCGT
This sequence comes from Schaedlerella arabinosiphila, assembly GCF_003885045.1. GTDB lineage: Bacteria > Bacillota > Clostridia > Lachnospirales > Lachnospiraceae > Schaedlerella > Schaedlerella arabinosiphila. The sequence continues at coordinate 4,335,183 of NZ_RHJS01000002.1, forward strand.
CAACCTCAAGGCTCTTGATTACGTCGATTTCCACACGCTGACGCTCGTTGTAAAAATCCATGCCTGCTTCCGTCACTTCGATTTCCTGTCCCGCATATACAAGCTCCACGGCGTGGACTTCCTCGCTTAATACCATGCCATACGGGGCGGTCACTTCCTTAACCTCATATCTTCCCAGATACAGTTCTTTTGATTCTGCCGTGCCGTCCTCTCCTGTGGTAAGCGTGTCTACAACCTCGCCTTTCTCGGCTCTGACCGTCCCATCCGTTGTGATAATGTCCTCGGCTGCTGTAATCTCATAAAACGCACCCTCAAGGCTGTCTACTGCAAAAATCGGCTGATACAGCCCCTTGTTTCCTGATACCCTGCTGAATACTTCGCCAGACTTTTCTACCGTGATTTTCCCTTTCTGTGCCACGTTGGAGCGTTCCACCTTGACAATCGTGATGCCGCTTTCATCCTCGGAGTTTTCCTGCTCCACGTCAAAATAAACTGGCTCGGAATCCAGCACATAACCATACGGAGCCTGCACCTCAACCAGAGAGTATCCCTTGCCATATTCCAGAGTCTGCGGCGTGATAAGCTCACCGTCTGCCGTGGTGTAGAACGTGTCAATCTTTGTCACTTCTGGATAAGTGAACGTCATCGTCACAAGCTCGCCGTTCGGGTCGTAAATCTGGAAGCCTGCACCTGCATACGGGATAGCCTTGCCTGTTTCTATATCCTTTTTCACAATCTTGATATAGCTCTCAAAATTGGCATTGTTGATAAGGTAGCGGTAGGTCTGGCTGTCTTTGCAGATGAACACGTCAAAATCTTTCATCAGCTCACGCCCGTCCCATCCCGAAGTCTGGTGAACCGTATAGATGCCGTATGGCATATCCTTCGTCTGGGCAAAGCCGTTCTCATCACAAATGAGCGTGTCACGTTCCGTTTCTTCTGCCGCATCAAAGCTGCCTGCGGATTTCAAGAACACTTCAAAAACAGCCCCCTCCTCTGGCGTTTCAATCTGGGTTTCTCCGTTGTCGGTGTGCTTGATGATGGCGATATTGCCTTTGATGACCTGCTCGTTTACATCATTCTTGGCAGAATTATATTCCACGGTGTAAAGCTGCGGCTCTGCCCCTACATGGTGTATGGTCGTGTCCAGAAGATAACCCTCGGACGGGGCAATCTCACGGATGCTCCAGTCATCGCCGCATACATAATATTTTGTTGTGAACTGCCCGTTTTCATCGGTGGTGTAAGTGTCAACCAGTTCCTCGCCCTTATAGATGCCGTAAACCGCACCTGCAAGGGAAGCATCGCCCTGCGGCTTCTTTCCTGTTTCCACGTCGGTCTTTAATACCGTGACATTGAACTTCTTTAAAATGTTGTGGAAGCTGCGGTTTGCGACCTTTTTCCACTCAATCGGGGCGGTCTGGGATGCAGGGACGACATAGCGGACTGCCGTGTCCACTTCCTCAAGGGTATAAGGCGTGCTGCCGCTGATAAGGACGTTCTCAAACTTTGCCAATCCATTCTTATCGGTTATGGCATATTCATCAACTGCCAATCCGCTTAAAGAAGTGCCGTAAAGGTGGAACTTCACGCCCTCCACAAGATTATCCTCGGATATTTTCACAACTTCCAGACTGCCACGCTTCAAGGTATTGCTGAATGTGACTGTCGATGTTTTTCCTCCGATAATCGTCACGGTCTGGGTTTTCTGTGGCTCATAGCGGTCAATGGACTGCTCCGTGACAGTATAAGTGCCAGGGAATAAGCCCTCCACCGTGATGTTTCCGTCTTTATCTGTTTTTACGGTCTTGTTGAAACCGTCGCCTTTGATGGTAAAGGAAATCCCCGAAACAACGCCGTCCTCGGAAGTCTTTTTCAGTGCGACCGTGCCTGTCGGCGTTTCCACGTTGATATACGCCGTCATGGTATCCATGTTTTCCACACCCGTAATGACGTCCTGCAAGTTGGGGTCGCCGTAGGCAATCATCATCGCACCGCTGCTGACCGTCGGCGTGTTGTTCCTCGTTGCTGTAATCCTTGCCTTGCCGTCAACCGCCTTTGATGATGTGACAGTCAGCTTGTTCCCAGACTTGGACACTTTCACGTTGCTGTCGGAACTGGTAAAGGAATACTCGGATAACACGCCGTTGCTGTCGGTCAGCGTAAGGCTGTATTTGCCGTCCTTATAGGCAAGCTCCTTTGTAATGTCTTTCTTCCCTGCCGACATGAAGCTCGGAATTGTGCTGTGCCTTGTCATCAGCGACACAATCTGGTCGTAATCCGCCACCGCCCCGCTGTTGGCATAGTTTGAGCCAAAGTGCAGGCTGTAAACGGTCGTGCTTGTCTGGCTGTACGGGCTTGTGGAATTGCGGCATCCCGTGACGAACTCCCACACAAGGGTCTGGGTGGCAAGCCACTTCTCGTCATCGCTCCCAGACAGATTCCCGCTGTTCCCCTGATACCCATAGAGCAGGGCAAGCCCCACCGCCTTCCTCTGTTCTGCGGAGAGGGCGTTCCAAGCGTTGGAAGAAGCCTTTGCCAATGTGTTCCCCGTTTTCAGCGGCACGCCTGGCTGAAGGCAGAACGCCGTTTCCCCGTCCACATACATACGGTATTTGTATTCGCCTGTCCCTCCTGCGGTGTGACCGCCGATATTGGCACTGGAATTATACCTCATGGCGTTCCCTGCACCGTCGTAGGTGTGGGTAAAGCTAATCGTTCCGATGTCACCTGCTGCAAACGCTGTCGTGGCAGGGACGGCGGACAATGCCGTGACCGCAGCAAGGGCAAACGCCGCAGCCCTTTGAAATAATTTACGAATCTTCATCGTTACCTCCTGTTCGTTCTCGTGTTGATAGTTGCTGACTGATTTTCTAACAGAAAAAGCTGCCCATCTGGACAGCCTTTAATATTTCTTTTCTCGGATAGTTACTGGCAGTATCTAGGGGGTGAGGTGTGGAGAGGGGGAAAGAGAAAAAAATTTTTTGTGTCCCAAAGGGCAGACTTCTCCCCAAGTGTACGATTATCTTTCCTGCCCCCGCTGCCTTTGCAGGTGGCGGTTATAAAACTCCAACGCCTTTACGACAAAATCCGTTTCCTGCCCTCTGGGGATGGATTTTGGTATGAGCTTGGTTATCCGCTCGTCCTTAAAGGCAGGCTTCTCTTTCTGGTTTGGCTTATCCTCCTGCATGATGGACTGGATAACCTCGTCCGTGAGTTTTCCCTCCTGCATAAACTTTTTCATTTTGATAGCCTGTGCAAGTGAGGGTGTGGCATCGTTGTAGCCCATCGCTTCTAAAAGCGTGTACTGCTGTTCCTCGGAAAGATAAGAGATTTCCACCGCAGGGCGGAAAGCAATCTGGCGTTCATCTACCATTTGCAGGATTTCGGGTACAAGCTCAGTCAAACGAATATACCTCTGGATTTGATTACGACTTTCCCCAACCTTTTCAGCAAGTTCCGCATCACTCCGTAAATGTGTCCCCAATGGGGACGAATTATCTTTCGGGGGTCTGCCCGCCTGTCTTTTCATAGCTTCAAGCCGCATCTTATACGCAAAGGCTTTCTCACTTGGCAAGATAACAGAGCGTTGGAGATTGCTCTCAACCATGACAATAATCGCTTCATCATGGGTCAGCTCCTTAACCTCGCATTTTAGTGTTTCAAGCCCTGCAAGTTCACAAGCCTTTTTCCGCCTGTGACCGCTGATAAGCTCGTACCGTCCGTCCTCTTTTTGCCGAACTGTCGCAGGGGTCATTACGCCGCTCCGACTGACACTTTCCACAAGCTGTTCCATATCCTCATTCATCAAAACCTTGAATGGGTGGTCTGGGAACTCATCAATTTCGGAAATGGGTATCTCCCTTATCTTGCTTAGATTCGCTTCTGCTCGGCTCTCGTCTGTTTCAAAGAGGTCATCGTATGCGGTCAGCTCGATTTCTGTTCTTTTGTTTCTCGCCAATCTCTGCTACCTCCTTTCCGAATTGCTCATAAGCAGCGGCTACCTTGCCGCCTTTGTCGTAGGCAAAAATGCTTTTTCCCTCTGCGGTGGCTTCTACTGCACGGATGGAATGGGGTATCTGGGTATCAAACACCTTGATTCTCTGCCCATATGCACTTTTCACCGTAGCGGTGATTTCTTTTGAAATATTTGTGCGTGGCATTACCATTGTCATTAAGATACCGTCAATCCGCAGATGGGGATTGATTTGCCGCTTGACTTTAGACACGGAGCGAAGCAACAGCTCTAAGCCCTTTGCAGAAAGATAATGGGGCTGCGTCGGGATAACCACGCTGTCAGCCGCCGCAAGAGCATTGATTGTCAGCATACCCAAGCTCGGCATACAGTCAATAAGGACAGTATCGTAATTCTTTTTTACATCATTGATGCAGGTTTTCAGCACACTTTCACGGCTTATGGCATTGATGAGCCTTACTTCCAGTCCCGACAGTTCAATGTTGGACGGGAGCAGGTCAACGCCCTCATCATGGTGCAGGATGCTTTTGGAAACATCGACGGGTTTATCGTCAATAATGTCCTGCATGATAGTGGAGAGCGTATCGGGCAAGTCGTCTGGTCGGCTGTAACCGAGCGACATGGTTAAATTTGCCTGTGCATCGGCATCAATGAGCAGGACTTTCTTACCCTGCTGTGCCAGAGTTACGCCCAGATTGACCGCCGTAGTGGTCTTGCCGACACCGCCTTTCTGGTTTGTCAGAGCGATTACTTTGCAATTTGACATAGGGTGCGTCCTCCTTTCGCATAGATTTAGCCACTTTGTCAAGGTGGCTATGTAAAGGATTCATGGCAATAAAAAAAGCCGACTGGCTGTTTTGTTTAAAACTACACCAATCGGCTATGTAAAAATTTATTCTGTTTTTTTATCCGTCTTATCTGCTCTTTCGTGATAAGGCTTCTTTTATTCTCTCTGTATCCCATTTCTCTGGGAATAATACCGCCATAATATGAAACGCATCCATCAGCCCTGCAATATACGCATGAGTGCCATATTCAAAATCCTGCTTATCCCTGCAATCTAAAAGATGTTGGCAAACCGCCCTCTGCTTCTCCGTCAAATCAAGCTGATGAAAAGCATCCTCTGCACTTCCCTCGCTATTACTATCTTTTTGATAACTTGCATCGGCTTGTAACAGTTTCAATACAGATTCGTCTTTCAATTTCTCTACTGCTATCTTCACCAGTTCTTTAAATTCCTTATCGCACATCACTTCCCCCTGCCAGTTCTACTCTTAATTTTTTTATAGGTGCATGGACAACCTTAAAAATAAGTTCGTCAACACAGTCTGTATATCTGCCTTGCTGAATGAGTTGATTTTTCAATTCCACAAGGCTATGTAATAAAATACTCCGTTCTTGGCTATCCACATATAAATGATTTTTCTTTTCTCTCATAAATGCCACCGTCCTTTTTGCTTTAATTATATAAACAAATGGCAGAATGTTCAAAGATGCAAATGGGCGAAAAAAATAAGCGTACCACTATTTCTAATGATACGCTCACAGCTTTAGATAACTTCAAAATGTTTCAAGGCATCCTTTATTGCTTCCGCTTTCTCCGCTGTCGGATGTTTCCTCGGCTGTTTCAATTCCTCTACCGCATTAGGGGCATCATACATTGGCAATCCTAACTCCCTTTTTACCTCTGCGATATATGCGGTATGTACTTTGAAGCCATACTTCGCTTCTATGTACTCCTTAATCATCTTATATGTAACCCGCTCTTTTGGCTTATACGCTTCGGCTCTCTTTGCGATATTATCAAGCAGCACTTTGCCCTCACCCTCGCCAAACTCCACTTTTACGTTGATTACGCTGTCGGGTTTTTTGTGGGAAAGCATTACAACCGTCTCAACATGAGTATCAAATTAGAACATATCCCCACGAAATCACGGAAATATGAGAAATTTTTTTACAATACTAAGACCGTTCGTGCAACCCTTTTCCCACAAAATATAAGCTCCATCAATTTTGCACCACCCTGATGCAAAATTTCAATTAATCCTTTTTTCAATATCTTCAATCGATGGCAACTTGTCCTGTAATTCCTCTGAAACATGATTGGAAAGTTTGTATTCACTTACTCCCATTGGTTTGTTTACATCTTTCAAAGCATATTCCGCTACCATTTTATCTTTACCTTTACATAATAACAATCCAATCGTAGGATTATCATTCGGAGATTTCAATTCTCCATCGACTGCTGATAAATAAAAAGATAACTTTCCAGCAAACTCCGGCTCAAATTCCACTGTTTTTAACTCTACCACAAAATAACAATGCAATTTCACATTATAAAATAATAAGTCGATGAAAAACTCTCTTTTTCCTACTTGAATCGGATACTGCCGTCCCATAAAAGCAAAGCCTGACCCAAATTCCAACAGTAACTTCGTTATTTGTTGGACAAGGGCATCTTCTAACTCAATCTCCCTAAGTTTTTTCGCGTTCGGTATAAAATCAAAAATATATGGGTCTTTAATAATTTCTTCTGCTTGCTCACTGAATGGATTAGCTAACTGTTCCTTAAAATTTGTTGTTTTATCTGCTAATGCCTGTCTGTAATACAAACCGCTTTCTATCTGATGTGAAAGAACTGTACTAGACCATCCATTTTCCAGACATTGCTGTGTATACCACATATGTTCCTCTAAATTATCCGTCTTATCTATCAGCAATTTTATTGCACGCCAACTAATTTTTGCACCACCCTGATGCAAAATTTCTTCAGATGGTATTCGTCGTGCGAACTGCTTCATATAATTAAGATTTCTAACGGAATATCCTTCTCTGCTAGGATAAGTCATTCTCAAATCTTTTGATAATGTTTCAACAAATTTATTACCCCATTGGCTGTACTGAAGAATTACCTTTCCAATGTTCCAAAACAAAATATTACGTTCAATATTTGCATTTGTCATCACCCGATACTGTGCTTGCGTAATTCGCTCTTTTATCTTTTCCAAAACACCAATATATTCGTCCATGACTATCTCTGTTCTCTTCGGCATTTTATTCACCTCCATATCCTGTTCCACTTCTTATCATCCCCCACTACAAGCTTGCTCAATATTTTTATCTTCTCCACCTCTCCAAAACATCATTTAATGTGACTGATTCATCCCTATCAATTTCTTTCCAATCTTCTTTCCAGACATCGTAAACATCAACATTTTTCGATTGAGGCTCTGGATTCGGCTTTTCTAACTGGACAATTGCTGGTATTGGGCTGGCATCTCCTACCATAAGACATTGTCCCGGTTGTAATGTAGGCAAAATTTCTGCAACTGCATTAGTATTATTAGGCAATAAATTCTTTATATAGGACTGATCTGATATATTAGTCAGTCGTAAAGCTATGAAATTATTGCATTGTGCAAAAATCGTGTTCGACACCTCACTAGTGTGCTGACCGCATTATATCCGGTAAAACTCCGCAGGATCATTTTTCATCGGCAAGGCGGCTGAATGAGGCGTAGCCGGTAGCTACGTCGATTGAAGCCAACGCAGTCCGATGGAAAATTAGACAAGGAGGTTTGTTGGAATATAATGCGGCCAGTACACTAGGTCTCTGACTAACCACCATCAAACTAATTCCGTATTTTCTTCCCTCTTTAGCAATACGTTCAATGGACTTTCTAGATGCAGCATAATCTACACTTCCACTTCTAGGTACATAATTATGTGCTTCTTCACATACAATCATAAATGGAACATCATTTACTTCATTCCTCTCATGTTTCAATTTCGAAAAATGAAAGCAAAAATCAAAAACAATACGCGAAATAAGACTAATTGTAATAGATAATACCTCAAATGGCACTCCACTTAAGTCAATAATACTAACATTCGCTTTATTTAAATATCCCAAAAATTGCTTTAATATTTCATCAAAATCATCTGAAGTATAAACATTTCCGTTTTCTTTTTGTGGTTTCATTAAAAATTCTAATCTTCGGTCATTAATTTTGTTATCTAATCTGGAAATGAATCTGTTAAATTCTCCATTAAACGGTCCATTAGATGCTTTAGAAGCAGCAGCTGTTGAAGTTGGAATAAATGTATATCTTTTTTCAAAATATCGCTTCCTATCACGAATTGCCTCCTGTTCTTTTTTATCATTAATCATTTTCGGAACCTGTTCTTCATTAGCAATTTTACTTATAACTTCATCATTCATATTGCTAATGTAATTGTATACTTCTTCTATACTGAAATAAACAGGAGTATCATATGTTACTTTCGATAATGATGGATTATATTTTTCTTTATTCAGAATTACCGCTCGTCTAAACTGTGAAATTTGATTATGTGAATTTGATTCATTACTTTCAATAAAAATAGACTCCAATTCTTCACTATTCATTAACCAATATGGCAATTTTAACTTTTCTACATCTAAATAATTCAGTGAAAATTTTTGTTCATCTGCTAACGTAAACGCAGATTTATATTCCGAATGAATATCAAAAATTATAATATGTGCATTTTTCTGCTGCATAATATTTACATTACCTGCTTCTTGTATTCCCACTACTTCCTGCAAAATTTTTGCAACTGTACACGACTTACCAGAGCCTGTGGAACCAACAATACCTATATGCTTACTAAAAAAAGTATTTCCATCAATGTTCAATTTAACTTCCTTATTTTGAACCAAATGACCTAAGGGGAAAGAATATTTCTTGTTGTCTTGAAATATTTTATCTAATACATCTTGTCCTGCAATATCAACCGGTTCCGTTGGTGATGGTAATAATGTGCTACCCGGCGAAAAACCATTATCATCAATTATTCCTATTGGTTCCGCTACCATTATATATTTTTCTTTATTATCATTGTCTGCAATAGCTTTAATTCCTTTTATAGAAGCAATCAAAGATTCATGATTTCCAATAGAAATTTGAAGATATTTTCCTATTTTCAAATTATCTTTATTCTTTTCAAAATCTTCAAACTCCATGCGCGTCGTAATTTCTAATGCAGAACTTTCTAATACTTTACCAATCATATCTCCACCTCATCCTTTATTCTTAATAAATATTCTATTTGACTAAAGCTATTTACATCTAAAATTTCCCGATTAACATCTCTTGTAGAAAATGCGTCAGATAAATGCTCCGTTATTTGAAAAATGTCATCCTGTTTATTTCTATTTATAGCCTCAATACATTCTTCATTATCAGAACAAATCTTAATTTTAAACTGTAACCAGTTTTCACTAACCTTTCTTTCAGGCTTTTTAATAAATGCTTCTGGATAAAAAACACTACCTCTGTATCCTGTTTCCGCTTCTATTCCCTTCTCATATAATCTGCTTATTAACCCATCCATTTTTTCTTTGTCGTAGCCTAGTATACAGAAAATCGCTGGAATATGTAACTTTGGCTTACAACAATATATGTCGATATAATTTTTTATAAACAGTACTATTTCTTGCTCAAAATTTTCAATTTGCGTGGGTTCAAAAACAAAACACCGCTTTCTATAATTCACATTCAAACTTTTCCCCAATTGTTTTCTTCTGCTAATTAAGAGTTCCTTATAATTTGATAACTCTCTTGTCCATCTTGAAATAGCTGTTTTTCTTATACCTTTTAACTCTTCCAACAATTCCTTTTTTGTTATGTTTCTATCTTCGTCTTCTTTCAAAATACTTAATGATGCTATTTTCTGTATTGCATTTGGAAAAGCAATGTCATTTACATCATCTTGAGAAAAACCACTCTGGCATAACAACATTTTATTTTCTTCTTCCAATTCATAATATTCTCTCCCCACAACAAAACGAAATCTATTATTAAGGAAATCATCAATATCACACAAAACTTCCAACTCATTGGCAATGAAATACTGCCTAATTTTTTCTTTTTCCTCTTTTGTTTTTCTTTCTTTTCGTACTAGATTTTTAATTTCTGGATTTTCTATTTTCTTTATATGTGCAATATAATCACATATATATTCTATATTTTTACTATTCAGCATCTCATTTAATTCATTTTTTGAAACTGCTTTCTCTCCTAATTGCTCAGATGGGAAAAACGCATACAAAACAAATGAGATATTATTTCCATCAGAATTTGTATATGTCTTTAACATTTGCAATATAGGCTTACTCACCTTTGACCATTGAAATTTTTCAACTTCCTCATGATACTTACATTGGATAGCCGTAATATTTTCCTCATTAATCCTATCAATATCTTCGATTATTCCTTCGATTTTTACAATTTCATTTGTTGATTTTAATATTTCATTCAACGACAAATTAAACTGATACATAAATCCTTTAATTGTTGAATCAGCTATTCTTCCCATCAATTTACCTTCTTTTATAATCGCTTCTTTTAGTAATTCCAAAATACTTCAAAGCATCTTTTATCGCTTCCGCTTTCTCCGCTGTCGGGTGTTTCCTCGGCTGTTTCAATTCTTCTACCGCATTAGGGGCATCATGCATCGGCAATCCTAACTCCCTTTTTACCTTTGCAATATATGCGGTATGTACTTTGAAGCCATACTTCGCTTCTATGTACTCCTTAATCATCTTGTATGTAACCCGCTCTTTCGGCTTGTACGCTTCGGCTCTCTTGGCAATATTATCAAGCGGCACTTTGCCCTCACCCTCGCCAAACTCCACTTTTACGTTGATTACACTGTCGGTTTTTTTGTGGGAAAGCATTACTACCGTCTCAACATGATTATCGTTGTCCAAACCAAATCACATACCTTTTTATTTCTTATCTGTCTTTTGTTCCAATAGTTTTATAGAGTTCAAATAATCTTCTTCTACATCACTGATGGTTCTTGCTTTATACTTTTTATATTCATCTGTCGCCTTATCAACAGCTTGCTTATGAGAAATATTTCCATTTCCCTGTAACAACTGTTCTCCACTCATTGTAAGTATACGATCCAGATGTTCTGCCCAATCCCTCATAGTCATTACCTGTTCACGTTCTGCCTGACGTTCTGCAAAATCCAAATACCCAGACACAAGCTGCCCCATTGCCCGAAGTTCCTTTTCACTCAAATAATTCTTGGCTATAACAGCTTCTTTCAAAGTTGGTTGATTTCCCACAAATGTTGTAAGCCCCATGAAATCTTTTTCAGCATCTGCCCGTGTATAAATAACCTCAGCTGCCGTTTGTCCATGAATGGCATAATGAATTTTGTTCTGTACTTTTTTAAAGAATAAAATAGATATTTCTGCTTTTGGGTCGTAATCAATACTGGTAGCGTAAATTTCCAAAACTTGTCTATAAAATACTTTTTCAGAAGCACGTATGTCTCTGATTCGTTCAAGTAATTCTTTAAAATAGCCACCGCCCCCCAGATTTTTCAACCGTTCATCATCCAGTGCAAAACCTTTTCGCATATATTCTTTCAATACATTGAGCGCCCAAATTCTGAACTGCGTACCACGCTTGGATTTCACACGATAACCCACAGAAATAATGACGTCCAAATTATAATAATCAACCTGATATGTTTTTCCATCTGCCGCAGTTGTTGCAAAATTTGCAACAACTGATTCTCTCACTAGCTCTCCTTCAGAAAAGACGTTTTTTATATGCCTCGAAATCGTTGATTTGTCTCTTTGGAATAATTCAGCCATCTGGTCAATGGATAACCATACGGTATCTTCATCAAAAGTCGTTTCGATTTTTGTTAAACCATCTTCTGTTGTATAAATGATGATGTTCGATTTCTGCTCCATAGTCTCCCAGTTATTCACCTATACACCCCATTTCTAAATTATACAACACTCGTTACACTTTTATCATATAATTACTTCTCTGTGTCTTTCGTACTCTAATATTTATGCAATTAGCAATATCAAAGATTGTACTCTTTCAATATAGTAATTTAATATAAACTTACTTTAATTCATTTAAAAACTTTTCTGTTGTATAATCGGCAGGTGTTTTTTGAATAATAGAAAAAATTCTAGATATTCTCTTAAATTCTTCCTGCCTATTATTTTGAAGTTCTTCTACAGAAATCTCAAAAAGAATTGCCCATAAAAAATAAAAATTTTGATCTGTCTTATATTGAATTCCTTTATTTGAATGATTAAATAAGGCTCTCAATTGTTCGGGATTATTCTCTATCAACATTAATATTTTATCAACAAAAATTTCTACATTTTCCAATGCCTTCACAAAAACTTTTGGATTGCTATTTGATAAATCACTTAATGTTTTTGTAACATTATCTTTGCTCATTATTCTGGCACACATTCTATCATTTCGTTTATATATATTTAAAACATTTATAATTTCTGTGTGGGGCTGATTCATCCTATAATCAATATATGCTAAAGAAGTTATTAATTCTTCAAGTTTCATTCGAGTATCTCTACCTCTAAAAACCTTCTTTTCATATCTGATAGCTATCTCTTTTACCTTAATAACTATATCTTTATCTATATATGCGTTCCACATTTCAAAAGTATTTTCTTTAATCGGATAAGGTTTTGTATTTAATCTTAGAAACAAGTCTATCTGACTAAAATCTGGATTTTGTTCCGAATCTATTTCTATTATATCCATAGGAAATTCTAAAATCTTTTCTTCAAATTCATCGTCTATTGTATCTATCGTTTTCCCATTTAATTCGGACAGAATTTTTAATTTAGATAGCTTAAACTTATCCTTATCAGAACATACACTTTCTCCACGTTCATTTATATATGTCTTTCCCAAAAAACCTAAAATTGTAAGTAAACGCTGTTGTCCATCTACAACTTCCTTTATCCTATCCTTTTTTTTATAAATAAAAAGTGGAGGAATATTGATTCCCAACAAAATACTTTCCATCAGATATGAGGCCTTTTGTAAATTTTTCACCTCTGATCTCTGATAATCTGGTCTAATTAAAAATCTAGATTTTTTCATATCAGAAATAATGTCCTCAATCGTTAAAGTTTCTGGTAAGGGTTTATTAATTTTATAATGTGAAATTTGATCTTTTTCACTTCTGCTTTCCATCATCTCTGAAAAAGCTTCTGAATTCTTTATATACTTTTGATAATCAATTTTAAATATATCTTGAAATATATTGGCTATAAATCTATATCTGTTATTGATTGCCGAATAATAATGACTGCCTGTAGACTCAAAAATTTGTTCTACACTTCTTTGTGGATTATTTATTATATTATCCCATAATTTATGATTTCCACTGGCATTACTTATATAATCAAAAACCAGTTCAATTTTATTGTCTTCAATTTCTCCTCCATTTTGTAATACAATACTTATAGCCCAATAAAGCACCTCATAAAATAATTTGCTATCATATAGATAATTGTTTCGTTCTTTACATACAGAATTGAATTTCGATATACAATTAATAACAGTCTCAAATTCTTCCATTATCTCTTCTGCGCTTTTATTTTCTAATATAAAATAATAGTATTTACAAATTATATCAGCTTTTGAACTCCCTTTCGAATAACTAAATATAGGAACAAAGGGAAGTGTTACTAAATTTCTTATTAACGAAACTATAATATTTACTTTATCCCGTTTACTTGCTTTTTTCTTGCTTCTGGGAAGAATAATTTCACACAAAAAATTATAAAGTCCAGTATTATTATATATTTTACTATATAATAAGTTCGACAACTTATCATTAATATAAGCAGCTCTATCAATATCATATTTTTGTAATGGTGTAATTCCCGAATTATATCGTCTAAATATTTCTTTTTTTATTTTTTCTTCTTTTTCTTCATCCAATTTAGGTTCATCAACTACGTTAAATTGCAAAATACGAATTCTAGTATCTTCAAATAATTCTTTTGTGTCTGAATCTAATTGACTGTATCTTTTTCCAGCAAGAACCTTTAAACTATGTAATCCTTTGTCTTTTAAAACAAGTTTATCCTCCAAAAAACGTTTTATAGTTTCATATCGCTGTCTTCCATCAATCACCTCATTCTTATCTTTAGTTTGAAATAAGACAAGCGGCGGAATTTCCGTTCCCAGCAAAATACTCTCTATAAAATATGTAGCTTTCTCCTCATCCCAAACATAATTCCTCTGAAAATACGGCTTATAATTTATTTTTCCTGCATACCTTTGATTCAGAAAAATAGACGAAACTTTTTTTACTATATTATCTATTTTTAGTTTTTCTTTAAAAATATCCATTATATCTGAATAATCTAACTGTATATTCGACATTGTAAATTTCCTCCTTAGTCTCAATTTAAATATTAAGTCACTTTTACTCTATCCTGCAACTTTTTACTTGAAAACTGTTCTACAGTATTTGAAACAATAGATCCTTGAAAAAAAAATTCATTATTATAATTTTGTCTCATTTTTACCAGTCCGTCTAATGCAAAACGAAAAACATACTGCCATGACATATTTTCAAAAGATGATACAATTTGATGAAATCCTGGTAACCATTCATAAATATATCTGCATTCATCATATACCGTAACATCTGTAAACATACAATTCGTCTTTGCAATATATTGAAATCGTTTGTTGTGTAAAATGTTATTATGCATTGGATATGATAACTGATTAAGAACAATATCAAAAAACAAATTACTATGAGGTTTATCAAGAAATTGGTATAAATTTCTATCTGAATCAAAATATTCTTTTATATTTTGTACATCTTCCTTTAATTTAATTTTTCCGTTTCTCAGCAAAACAATTATTTTTAATCCCTTTAGTAATAACTCATAGCTTCCAATCTCTCCCAAAAAGCATTGGCTCTTCTCTCCTAATAAACCACACTGTAATAGCTTTCTTGCAGTAAAGAAATACTTAGCCACAGAATTCCCATTCGATATATTCATAAACTCCTCATCATCTTTATTTATATCTGTTAAGTCAAATAGTTGATTTAAGTATGGGTTTTGTGCAATCCTTTGTAATGGTATAATAACTGCTGGTATATCGCGCAATATTGCAGATAAAAATTCGCCATAATATAATTCAAAATTCTCGGTTACTTCCTCTAAAACTTCATGATATTCCAGATTACTTATCCCATTTTCATCTATTTTTACTTCTAATGATGGATACTTCTTAAAAAATAAGTAGTGAGATACTATCTCATAATAATCATCTACAGATTCCTTCATAATATCTGGCATAGCAAAATTTGTTATTATAACTCCCGGAGAATTCAAACGGTGATTTTGACATATTGTTGACACACACCTCAATCCATGTTGTGTGGATGGGATACTTCCGCAAGCATCTATGTATATAATATCAAATTTTTTTGGGGTCTGTTGAAAAAAAGTTTCTATATTCTGTTTTAAGATTCTTGGTTGTGGATATTCCCCTTGCTCATAAGTTGCAATTGCTTTTTTATATACTTGATTATTTGACTCAAATCCCCAAATATTTTGAGGAAGTATACCAAGATTAATCAGTTCCTGAAAATCATTGTCTGGCTCTGGGCCACTCAAAAAACAAACCATTAAGTCTTCTGGTCTTTTTGTTTCCACAAAAGAATCATGTAATTTTTCCCAATTTGTTATATACGAAACATTAATTTTTTGCGCCTCTGCTTTATTCTGGCTTATGTCTTCTGATAAAGTAAAATAATCATATAATCTACGCACATAATTTCTTTCAACACAACATGACTGCCCTCTTTTAGAAGTTAAAATCTCTACCGCTTTAAATAGTGCCGAATGTCTTACATTTTGCTTCGTATATTGATTATATTTATAATGTTCTTTCGTATTGACCCACTCCTTTACAAATTTATTCAAAATTAAGTTTTTCTCCACCCAGTAGCACAAATGCCAACTCATATCACGCAAATAATTTTTCTTTTATAAAGCCACCGTCCTTTTATAGTTTCCTTACTAAGAAACTGGCGGTAACACTCAAAGGTATAAATCAAAGAAAAACCCCCACCATTCCTAATCTACCATCAAATCATCCGAAAATATTCCAACGCATCCCTTATCGCCTTTTCTTTCTCTGGCGGACATTTCGACTGTCTGGAATTTTCCGATTTTGGCAGATTATAGTTCACCCTCTTGATAATCCCACATTTCTCTTTTACTTGTGCGATATACAAACTGCTGACTTTCAATCTCGTATGCCCCAACACATAATCCTTGATTTCTTCATAAGTGGCTTTACTCTCTGC
Organism: Schaedlerella arabinosiphila; assembly: GCF_003885045.1. Lineage (GTDB taxonomy): Bacteria > Bacillota > Clostridia > Lachnospirales > Lachnospiraceae > Schaedlerella > Schaedlerella arabinosiphila. The sequence continues at coordinate 4,351,339 of NZ_RHJS01000002.1, forward strand.
AGCCGTCAAATCCATCTCGCTCATTTCCAATTCCACTTCTATATTCTGTTTTGTATGAAGTTTTGAAAGCAACACGATACTTTCCGTATGCACACTCATCCCAAACTGATCCACAACTCTCCCCTTCTTCACCTCATACCCCCGCTCGCACAAATACCTCAAATCCCGTGCCAGCGTCGCCGAATCGCAGCTCACATACACAATCCTCTCCGGCCGCATATCCGCCATCGTCTTTAACAGCCCCTCATCGCACCCTTTCCGAGGCGGATCCACCACGATCACATCCGCATGCGGATGCTCCTTCTCATACCGCTGATAATACCCCGGCAGCACTTCCTCGGCTTTCCCGACATAAAACTCCGCATTCTCAATCCCATTAATTTCCGCGTTTCTCCTGGCGTCCTCCACCGCCTGGGGTACGATCTCCACTCCGTACACTTTCCCCGCCTTCTGCGCCAAAAACAGGGAAATCGTCCCAATCCCGCAGTACAGATCCCACACTGTCTCCTCGCCCTTCAGATCTGCATATTCCATCGCAAGCCCGTACAGCTTTTCCGTCTGCACCGGATTCACCTGGTAAAAAGACAGCGGGGAAATCTGATATTTCACCGCTCCGATATAATCTGTGATAAACGGCTGTCCCCACAGAACTTCATACCGCTCCCCCATAATCACATTCGTCTGTCTGGGGTTGGGACTCACCGTGATACTCGTCATGCCGGGAATCCGGGCCAGTTCTTCCACCAGAACCTCCTGATGCGGAATCCATCTGAGACCCATCACGCTTCCTCTCTCCAGCCCCTTCGTCCCCCTATTTCCTCGATTCCCGCAATCCAATTCCTCACAATTCCCAAACTCCGCCTTCCCCCGGTTCACCACCACGCACACCATAATCTCCTTCGTAGCAAACCCATACCGGATCAGCACATGCCGAATCAACCCTTCCCCGGTCTTTTCATCGTAGGAACGTACCCCATACTTTTTCATAAATGCAAGCACAATCTCCAGAATCTCCCGATTCACTCCTACTCCCAGTGCACAGTCCGTATTCGCTATAATATCATGCGTCCTCCCGGCATAAAACCCGGTGATGGGCTGTCCGTTTTTGTCCGTGCCGAAGGGAAACTGCGCCTTGTTCCGATAGCCGAAGGGCTTCTCCATCCCGATGATCGGCCCGAATACCTCCGACAGCAGTTCCCTGGAAAAGCCACCGATCCGTTCCAGGTTTCCCAGAACCTTGTTCTGCTTGAACTCCAACTGCTTTTCGTAGGACATTTCCTGGATCTGGCAGCCGCCGCATTTTCTGGCAAATTTACACACCGGTTTGACCCGGTGCTCAGACGGTGTAATAATATTCATCAATCTTGCATATCCGTAATTTTTCTTTGCTTTCGTCACCCTGGCTTCCACCACGTCTCCGATGACTGCATCCTTAATAAATAAGGTATAGCCATTTACTCTGCCTATACCTTCTCCATTGACGCCCATATCCTGGATCGTCACTGTCACTGATTCATTTTTCTGCATATTAATACCTCAAACCGATGTTTTTCTCAGGTTCGACTCGAACAGCCGGTTATACCCCAGCCATTCCGTCCCGCTTTTATCTTTAAAAACTTCCTTCAGCGTCTGCAGCTTTGCGTCCGCATTGTCCGCCAGGTTCAGCGCAAGCGCCTCTGCCAGCGCCGGTTTTTTCGGCGAGCCAAATTCCAGTTCCCCGTGGTGCGCCAAAATACAGTGCTTCCACTCATTTGCCAGCATAACCGGAAATCCCGGCACAGAACGGATGGCCTCTGCAAGCATCTCCGAACCGATCACGATATGTCCGATCAACTGGCCCTCGTCCGTGTAATCGTTGTCCGGAAATTCGGACAGCTCCCGAACCTTGCCGATATCATGGCAGATTGCGGAAGCAACCAGCAGATCCTTGTTCAGAATCCTGTATGCCCCTGCGAAATATTCACACAAATGCACCACGCTCAGCGTATGCTCCAAAAGCCCCCCGCAGAAGCCATGGTGCACGGTCTTGGCCGCGGAATGGGACTTAAACGCCTTGATAAACGCCTCATCCTTCACGAAGTAATATTCCACCGCCTGACGCAGATATTCATTGGAAATATTTCTGATGCAGGAGAGCAGCTCCTGGTACATCCCATCGATGTTCCGTTCCGAAACAGGCATGTAATCCGCGGGATCATACTCGCCCTCGGACGCCTTTCGGAGCTGTTTGATGTTCAGCTGCAGGTTGTTGTTGTAGGTGATCACTTCACCGTACACCTCGATAAAATCCTTTTCCTCATAGTCCGCGATCCCCTGGGAATTGGGATCCCATACCTTCCCGTCCAAAGTCCCGGTCTTATCCTGCAGAAGCAGGTTGTCATAAGGCTTCCCATTCCGCGTCTCCGCAGAACGTTTCCCTCTGCACATATAAATACTCCTGATCGTTTCGCCTCCGCGCAAATCCTTAATATACATACTGTTTGTTTATCCTCTTTCTATATAAATTTTGCAGCAAATCAGAACATGAGACATTTTTCGATCCTGCTATTCCGATTCGTTCATTTAAAAATCACCGTATCAGGTCTTTTACTCCATGCTCCCCATCGTCACCGTAAAATCCACTTCCACATAACCGCCGCTGCCCAGCCGCTGCCCTTTTACCTTCACAGCCTCCCCTGCCTTGCATTCCAGCACGGCCTTCTCATAGGAAACAATCCCGGTGACACTGTTTGCCCCTACCTCCAGGATCACATCCCCGTTCTGAATCCCGGCTTTCATGGCCGGGGAATCTGCCTGCACGTTTGTCACATACAGCCCCTTGGGAATCTTCTGTTCCTCGGAAAGCTCATCGGTTACGGCAGTGCCGAAAATACCGGTGTAGGGGACGGTTTCCCCGTTGAGCAAAAGCCCCATGACCTGTTTCATGTCCGAGACTTCAAGTGCATTTACCAAAGTGGACGCGCCTTCACCCAGGATGCCGCCCTTCACCAGTCCGATGACCTGGCCCTTCTGGTTAAATAAAACGCCGCTTGCGCCAGGGGATGCGGAAATGTCCGTGGCGATCACGCCGCATTGCCCGTCCGCATAATCGTGATCCCACTCCTTGGCGCTGATGATCCCGTATCCCAACCCGTTTTCATATCCAAACATCTGGCCCACAGCGATCACCAGGTCACCCCTTACGGAAATGTTGGAATTTCCCAGTTCTGCCACCCGGACCACATTCCACGTGCTTTCCGAAATGGACGCGCGGTCTATGCCGAACACCGCCAGCCCCCGGTTGCCGTCCTGTTTGACCAGCTTGGCCGTGTACCGCGTATGGTCGGGAAATATCACCGCCCACTGTTCCGTGCCCTCGCAGACCGAATTATCCGAAAGGATCAAAAGCTCCTGCCCGTTGTCCGCGGCCACGATTCCGGTGGTGCCGGTATGGGCGCCTGCCCCTCGCTGGTTCTCGCCCTCTTTAGCCTTTCGGACGTAGACCACACACCGATCCGCTTCCTTTGCTACGGCATACATGCTCTGCATGATCTCCCTGTAGCTGTCCGCAGTCAGCTCCGGAAAGACCACCTCCGGCTCTGGCTCCGGTTCCGGCTCCTCTTCCTTCTCCGTCAGCTCCGGTTCCTCCTCTTCGTCCCCCGGAAGCGTGACCTCCTGGGCCTCCTCGTGAAATGTCTCTTCTGCCCAGGGCCGCAGCGCATAAAAGCCGCAGCAGGCAGTCACCCCGATGATCAGGCCGTACACTGCCACTTTCACAAGCTGCAGCGCGATCTGTCCTCCGGTGACCGGTTTCGGCTTAATGGTTTCCTGTAAAAATGAAAATACTTCCCGCTCCTCTTCCTCAGAGCCGGACGGCGGCTCATCTCCCGCCGCAGATTTTTCTTCCTGCTCTCCCTGACCATAATTCGTCGAATCAACTTCGCCCGTCCCGCAGGGACGTGTATTCTGGGATTCCCTTTGGGAATACTCATCCAGGCTCTTTTGCTCTTCCGGTTTCCGCTCTTCCATACAATCCTCCGGCTCCACAATCCTTTTTTCAAACATACTGCCGGCCACCAGTCCGGCATCATTCCAGCTACAGTTCCCACCCTGACCGGGTGTAAAAAGTAACCCGTTTTTGTATACCTGCTTATCACACGCCACAATGAAAAGGGTCGGATACCCCTTTTGCTATAGTATACCTGATTCTCTGAAATTGTTCAATATATATCCTTTTTCATTAACGGTTCGTTCACGATTCGTTCACATTTTAATCCGTTTGTCACTCCCTTCATTCCGTCCGCCGTCTCAGCAATTCCATTCCGCCCTCCCATCATTTTAATCCCCCAAAAGCACTCCCCTCGCAAAGGGGACACAAAAAGAAGGGAACTGTACCGCTTTCAGGCACATTTCCCTTCCCGTTCTGAACCAATCTGCTGTTTTATATCCCCCCTGCCCCCAGGCCGCACGCCCGGGCAGAAGTGGCATTTCATAATCCCATCGTCCCTGTGCCGGTTCTCACTGCAGCGATCCTCAGCCCATAAATCCAAAAGGCTTTCGGTCAGATCAGGCTTGCCGCCCCGATCATCCCTGCATGGCTGCCCAGCACCGCCGTCCTGATCTCGGGAATCCCGCTTTTTTCTCCGCCGAAGCACCCCTGTCTAAGCTGCTCCTCCAGCGGTTTGATCAGTACATCCCCCTGTTCCGAGATCCTGCCGCCAAGGATTACCAGCCGGGGACGGAAAATATTGACCGCATTCACGATGCCTGTCCCCAGCCTGCGGATGTAGGTATCCACCACCTCTTTCACCACAGGGTCCTCCTTTGCCGCCGCAAAAATCTCTTCCGGCGTCAGCTCCTTTCCTGCAGCGGCCAGGGCTTCCCGGATCAGAGCCGGGACGGAAACATAAGCTTCCAGGCAGCCCCGGCGGCCGCAGGTGCAGGGTTCTCCGTTTTCCACGATGACCATGTGGCCCAGTTCGCTGCCGCTGATCCCGCTTCCCTCATAAATGCTGCCGTCCAGAATGACGCCGCCGCCCACGCCGGTTCCCAGGGTAAACAGGATCACATCCTCACAGCCCCGTCCGGCGCCTGCTGCCGCCTCACCCAGCGCGGCGCAGTCCGCGTCATTGGCAATATAGATGGGAATGGGCAGGCAGGCGCCCATCTCTTTTGCGATGTCCACATCTTCCCATTTGATATTGTTCGAATAACGGACAACCCCGTTTTTTCTGTCCACGGTTCCCGGCACTCCGATTCCTGCCCCGACACACTGCTCCATGGCAATGCCCTGCTCCTCCAGAAGTGAAAGCGCAGTCTGGCCGATCTCCTGGATCACTTCCTTTGCCGGGCGCATGGCATTTGTCCTGACCGTTTTCCATGCGATCAGCTTCTGATGGACGTCCACCAGGCCGATCCTCGTATCAGCGCCGCCGATATCAATGCCGATCCGCACCTGGGCCGCCTTTTCCCGGATTGTTGTGACCAGGGCGTCGCAGGAACCTTCGATGGTATAGGTTCCGCTCCCGGCCGAGAGGAAAAAGCTGTCCCCCTTGTGATAAGCCAATTCCTCCCTTTCGTCGGAAATCGTGCCCTCCCCGTCCAGGATCAGGATGCTGGCAAAGGATTCTTCGGAAACCTTTCCGCTCAGCTTCTGCATCACCCTTCCGTCCAGGTTCAGCTTATCCACCGTAAAATAATCGCAGTCCGCTGCATGGGGATAGCTGCTGTTCTTTCGGACAATGGGAATCCGGTTGGTAACGGCAAGCGCCTTTTCGATGTGCAGATCCCGCTTTTTTCCGTCCTTTCCCACCCGTCCGTAGTCATAGACCCGGTAGGTCACGTTGGAATTTTGCTGGATCTCCGCGATCAGAATGTCCTTTCCGATGGCGTGGATCGTGCCGGATTCGATGAACAGCACATCCCCTTTCTGCACCGGAACCGCATTCAGCACTTCCAGGAGCGTATCCTCCCTGATCCGCTGCGCAAATTCCTCCTTTGTGATCTCCCTCTGGAATCCATAGTACAAAAATGCGTCCTTTCCGGCATCCATCACGTACCACATCTCGGTCTTTCCGTATTGTCCTTCATTTTTCAGGGCATAACGGTTGTCAGGATGGACCTGGATGGACAGGTTGTCCCTTGCGTCGATGAATTTTGTCAGGATGGGGAAATCCCGGAATCTCCGGCAGTGCGTTCCCAGCACCTGCCGCCCCTCTCCGCTGATATATTCCGGAAGCGTCTTCCCGGCATATGCTCCATTTCGGATAACAGACGGGCCGTCCGGATGGCAGGACAGCTCCCACGTCTCCGCCAGCACTTCCCCTTCATATTCTTTTCCATATTCCTTGATCAGCCTGCTGCCGCCCCAGAGGTAATCCTTGCAGCTCGGCTTTAATTTTAAAATACTCATAACCCGGCTCCATTATTTTGAATCACACCGCGGTACCAATACGCGGAATCCTTCATGATCCGTTCCTGCGTCCGGTAATCCACGTACACCAGCCCAAAACGCTCCGAATACCCCTTTGCCCACTCAAAATTGTCCATCAGCGACCATTGGAAATATCCCCGGAGATTGATTTCCTCTGCCGCCCTCTTAAGCTGGCCCAGATACCTGGCCAGAAAGTCGATCCGGTTCGGGTCATGCACCATGCCGTCCAGCGAAACCACGTCGTGGCAGGACAGCCCGTTCTCCGTGATGTACAAAGGCTTCCGGTACCGTTCATACAAAAACTTCGGCCCCCAGTACAAAGCCTCCGGGGTCACCGGCCAGGAGGAGGCCGTCTTGGGGAATCCCTCCCCCCGTTTTACCTCCTCCGGCTTTCCCTCTGCCCCCATACGGACACAGCGCCCGTTGTAAATATTCTGTCCGTAGACATCAATGGGCTGGGCGATCAGCTTCATATCTTCATCCGTTATGTTCGGAAGCCAGGGCTCGTACCGCTTTAGCCCTTCCTCCGGATAATGCCCCAGTATCACCGGATCGGACCACCAGGCCACATTCCAGGTCCAGTTTCTGTCATCCGGATTCATGGAAAATAACATCTGCTTTGCGGCCTCCACGTCCTCCGGGCTTTCTGTTTCAGGATAGCACATCCCGCATGTGGGCGCATAGCCGATGGTCAGCGGCTGCTTTTGGTACTGACGCAGCATCTGCACCGCCCGGCCGTGGGCCTTCAATGCATTGTGGGCCATCTCAAAGGTATCCCGAAGCGGCATTTTCAGCCCTGGCGCATGCTCCCCGGTCAGAAAACCCAGTCCTACAAAGCACTGCGGTTCATTCAGGGTAAAGAAATGGCTTACACGGTCGCTGAACCTTTCTGCCGCCAGTTTCGCAAATTCCCCGAACCACTCCACAATCTGCGGGTTCATCCAGCCGCCCCTTTTATACAGCTCATAGGGAAGCTCCCAGTGGTGCAGGGTCACATAAGGCTCAATCCCCGCCTCTGACAATTCATCAATCAAGGCGTTATAAAAGGCGATCCCCTTTTCGTTGACCGCGCCCCGCCCTTCCGGCAGAACCCTGGACCAGTCGATGGAAAAACGGTACGCTTTCAGTCCCATTTCCTTCATGATCTTCACATCCCCGCGGAACCGGCGGTAATGGTCACAGGCCATATTTCCATGGTGCCCTTCATAGATGTGTCCCGGCTCCTCAGCATACACGTCCCAGATATGCAGGCCCTTTCCGTCTTCCTTCGCCGCGCCCTCGATCTGATACGCGCTTGTCGCCGCTCCCCATACAAAATTTTCTGAAAATCCCATGCTCTCCTCCAAACCATGAATCGTAACTTTCATATTTTACTGGAATCCCATCAGGCGTCAGCTCCCGAATCCCTGTACCGCCTCCGTCAGCTTCTGCAGCATCATTTCCGCGTCTTCCCCGCTTTCCCCTTTTACGCCGATGTAAAATTTGATCTTCGGCTCGGTTCCGGACGGGCGGACACAGCACCACGCAGCCTGTCCCATTTCAAAGTACAGCACATTGGATTTGGGCAGGCCGGTTTTCCCCTTTTCTTTTGTCACAGTGTTCAGCAGGACATCCTCCCTGTAATCCCGGAACTGCGTCACAGGGAAGCCTCCGATCTGCTCCGGCACGTCCTTCCGGATACGTTCCATGATTGCCGCGATCTTCCTTACGCCCTCCTGCCCTTTTAGCGTAATCGTAGACAGTCCTTCTTTAAAATAACCATATCGCCGGTACAGCGTTTCCATCTGATCCTGGAGGGTCATTCCCTGATGCCTGCACCACGCAGCCGTCTCGCACAGTGCCATCACAGCCACCACCGCATCCTTGTCCCGGGCATGGGTCCCTACCAGGCAGCCGTAGCTTTCCTCGTAGCCGAATACATACTCGTGCTCATGGTTTTGTTCAAAAAACTTGATCTGCTCGCCGATATATTTAAAACCAGTCAGCGTTTCGATCAGGTCTGTCTGATATTCTCTGGCAATCTCCCGGGACATTTTCCCGGAAACAATGGTCGTCACCACGGCGCCGTTTTCCGGCAGTGTTCCCATCGCCTTCTTCTGGGAAAGGATGTATTCCAGAATCAGCATTCCAGACATATTTCCGGTAAAGCCCACGTATTCCCCTGTGCGGGAATCCTTCGCATAGACGCCCAGCCGGTCCGCATCCGGGTCTGTGGCAAGGATGAGATCCGCGTCTTTCTCCCTGGCAAGCTCAAGAGCCAGAGTAAATGCGTTTTTGTCCTCCGGGTTGGGATAGGAAACGGTGGGAAATCTGCCGTCCGGAAGCTCCTGCTCCTCCACCACATACACCTGTGAAAATCCAAGCTCCGAGAGGACTCTGCGGACCGGGAGATTGCCGGTTCCGTGCAGTGGCGTGTAGACGATCTTCAAGTCTGCCGCTTCCTCCCGCAGGATTTCCGGATGGATCACCAACTTTTTCAGGCTCTCAATGTATGCATCGTCCATCTCCGGGCCGATCACCCTGTACAGCCCGGCCTTTTCCGCATCCTGCCGGGACATGGTCTTTACCTGCCCATAATCCTCGACAGCGTTGACCTCGCTTATGATCTCCTGATCTCTGGGAAATGTGATCTGCGCGCCGTCCTCCCAGTATACCTTATACCCGTTATATTCCGGCGGATTGTGGCTGGCCGTCACCACGATCCCGGCCGTACATCCAAGCTGACGCAGGGCAAAGGACAGCATCGGCGTGGGACGCAGGGAGGGAAAAATGTATGCCCTGATCCCGTTTGCCGCCAGGCAGAGCGCCGCTTCCTCCGCAAACTCCGGGGACATATTCCGGGAGTCAAAGGCAATGGCAGCGCCTTTTTTCTCCCCCTGCTCCTTTAAAATATAATTCGCAAGGCCCTGGGTTGCCCTCCGCACGGTGTACAGGTTCATGCGGTTTGTGCCTGCCCCGATGATCCCCCGGAGCCCGCCGGTCCCAAATTCCAGATTCCGATAAAAACGTTCTTCAATCTCAGCCGCGTCGTCTTCGATTGCCCGCAGCTCCTGTTTCGTCTCCTCATCGAAATACGGATCATTCAGCCAAAACTCATATAACTTTCTTGCATCCATTTTTTTGCTTCTCCTTCTATTTTGATCCATCTGCATCCCAGACAGGACATCGGTACTACGCGGTGATCAGCGACACCAGATAGAACGGTACCGCAGTCTCTGCCCCGTCGTCCAGGATTTCCAGTTCAATACTGTGCTTTCCATGATCCCCGTGGTGGAGGATTGGTTCCAGATACAGGCAGTCCCCCCAGTCCTCCTCAAAATTTCCGTCCAGAATGCGGGCCTCCCCGCGGTTTCCGTCCAGAACCAGCTTTGCCCGCAGAGCCGGCTTTGAGACGGATTTCCGATACTGGAGGGCAATGCAGGAGGCCGTCACCTGGAACCGGATCTTGTCCCCCGGACGCTTTCCAATCCATCCGTTTTTGAACAAATCCAGATGCCCTGTTTTTTCCTCCGTGTCTGCCCGGAAGCCTGCAAGCTCCGGTGAGATCTCACGGATCGTCAAACGGCTGGCAAATTCATACGCATTCTCTGTCATCGGAGGCGGGAGCGGGCTGTCCTCTTTCTGCGCATCCGCTTCCTGCAGACCGGCTTTTTGAGCGGCTTCTTTCTGCACGTCTTCTCTGCGCAGACCGGCTTCCTGAGCGGCTTCTTTCTGCACGTTTCCTTCCCGCGCCCGCGTCTCCTCCCAGACCTGCCGGAAAAAGGCGATGATCTCCTCTGCCACCAGTTCGTGCCCCTGATCGTTGGGATGTAGCGCGTCCCCGGTGAGTTCCTCCATGGCGTACTCCCCCGCCTCCACCTTCCGGTACAGGGTATCCCTCATGCTCACATGGGGCACATGGTACCAGTCCGCCGCCGCATTGTGGTACTGCTGGGCATTTTCCCCGGTGTCATAAAACACATGGTTCAGCACAAGCACCGCCGGCTTCGACTTCCATTCCAGAATCCTCCGCAGTATTCCTTCGTATGTCTCCTGAAAAAAATCATCCGCTCCGTCGTTTACGCTGAAATCAATGACCGCCAGATCCGGCTGGTACATCAGCAGATCCGGCACGATCCTGGCCGCCCCGAAGTGGGAGGTGGTGCCGCCGATCCCTGCATTTACATAACGAAACTCCGCCTTTGGAAATGTACGTTTCCACCATTCAAACACCCGGTATGAATAGGTTTTCTCGTGTACGGACGCGGCGCAGCCCTGGGTGATTGATCCTCCGAAAAAAGCAATCGTCAGTTCTCCGCCTTCATCGGCTCTTCGCATACATTCCCTGATCCTTGTAAGGTCTATCCTTTCCATGTGTCGCTCCATCCCTCTGTTTTCTTAATATAGGCAGCCAGTTCTTCCGCCATCTCCTCCGCTTCTGGAATCCGCAGATGCCCAGGCGTGCCTTTCCCGTTTCGCCGGAACATGTACTGCGTCACTTTCGCGTCTCCCAGCTCCTCCACAACGCGTCCAATGGCGCAGTCCCATGCCGGGTCGTGGTTTAAAAGCGTGGTGCAGCAGATGATCCGGGCATCCGGATAAGTTCCCCGCAGCTTCCTGAGAAACGCCCCGTACCGGGTACGCCATGTCCGCGCCTTTTCTCCGTCAAAATCTTCCTTCATGTAGTCCTCCGGGTGGCTGTCATTCTGACCCAGTGCCACGATCACAACCTGGGGAACATACCGGGAAAAGTCCCATTCCGATGTTTCAGCCAGCTCGGGATGGTAATGCACCTTGTCCCACGCGGTTTCCATCCCGATATAATCCGGCCCGTGAAACCACCCTGTCCCGTCCAGCAGGGCCATGCCGCCCTGTGCGATATCGTGAATCCGGGCATTCAGCTTTCTGGCAGTCATCCATGCGTAGGAATACCAGCTGTTGGAGTATTCCCCGTTGTGCTCCGGATCCTCTTTTCCCGCATATTCCACCGCTTCCGAGACTTCCCCGGCTGAGACAGAATCCCCGTAGACCTCGATCTTCCTCTCCGGCTGTTCCGGCATATCCAGAAGCTCTGCGCCGTCCTCCAGCTCCACGCCTAAAAATGTCATCTCATGGCAGGCATCCTGCCGTTTGAAAAGAAGCAGCTCATGCACCGCTTTCTCTTTTTGCTCCACCTGGATCTCCAGCTCTGCACTTCCGTCTGGCGGAAGCGCCAGGGCCGTCTGCCTGCCGTCCAGTATGCACCCGAGATAATTGTCCCAGTACGCGCTTCTGTTTCTCACATACACCTTCAAAGTATTTCCGGTAAAACGCATCCCTACCGAGGTGCAGGGATATACAAAAACCGGTTCCTTTGGACTGCGCCGGTCAATCCTTCCGCAGTAAGATAATTTTTCGTGATCGGGTTTGATCCTCATACCTCTTCTCCTTCTATTTTCTGAAAGATCCTCGTCAGCAGCAGACAGTTGATCCATACAATACAGGAAAAACCTGCCACACAGAAAAGCGGCATTGCAACCATCGTATAAAATGCCCCTGCCGCGACGCACACTGCCGGCAGACTGTTCAGCGCCGCCATCACCAGCGTCGCAGGGAAATTGCGAAACGCCAGCCGCAACGCGTTTGCCAGCGTATTCCTTACACTGTTTTGAAATCTTGCCTGCAGGGGGAAGGCATAACTGATCGTAAAGCACCACAGCGCTGCCAATATCCCGACCCCAATGTTCAACAGCCTTCCCAGGTTTTTGCCGTACAGGATATCGAACAGCAGAACCGAGCCTGCGGCCAGGAAGAACAGCCACAGCTTTGTGCCCTGCTTCCATTCCTCCCGGCACGCCTGCAGGTACTCCCTGGCCGCGTACCGGCTCTCCCCCCGCACACGGCGCAGGCCCACCCGGTAGAACGCCGTCGCGGACATTCCGATCGTAATGACCGGCAGCGATGTAAGGAGAAACAGGACATTTAATATCATCCAGTCGCCGATCCTTCCCATAAATTCAAAAAACGGATGCTCGATTGTCAGCTTTTTCATTCGCTTCCTCCCTCGTATACCGACCTGTACGGTTGGATGCCCTAAAAAGCCTCCAACCGACTCAGCCTTTCAGCAGCGCCAGATTCCGGCGGATCATTTCACACCTCTGCTTCACGCAGTCCGCGGACCGCAGCGGGTCCTTCGGTGTGGAAAACAGATATTCCTCCAGCCGGTCGATGGTTGTGGCTGCCACATGCAGCCTGGTGTCGCAGGAGGCATAGTAAATGTATACATCCCCGTTTTCCCTGACCGCGGCCCCGTTGGTGAATACCACATTGGACACGTCCCCGACCCGCTCCTCTCCCAATGGAACGAGAAAGACGCCGGAGGGCTCCGCCACGACTCTGGAGGGATCCTTAAGGTCGGTTCCGAACGCGTACAGGACATAGCGCAGCCCTGCCGCCGTATTCCGGACGCCGTGGGCAATGTGTATCCAGCATTTTTTTCCCCGGATGGGAGGCGCGCCGGCCCCGTTTTTGGACTCTGTAAGGGTATGGTAAATCCGTCTGCTGATGATCCTTTCCTCTCCGATCACCGCGTGCCGGATGTCCTCACACAGTCCGAACCCGATGCCACCGCCGCTTCCGGTCTCAATGAAACCGTCCATGGGGCGTGTATAGAACGCGTATTTCCCGTCCACAAATTCCGGGTGGAGGGCAACGTTCCTCTGCTGGGGCGACTGCAGCGTTTTCAGGTTGTCCAGCCGTTCCCAGGTCTTGAAGTCCTTCGTCCGGACGATCCCCGCCGCGGCCACCGCCGCAGACAGATCCGGGTTTTCTGCATCCTTACTTTCCGAGCAGAACAGGCCGTAGATCCAGCCGTCCTCATGCAGGGTCAGACGCATGTCGTATACATTGGTCTCCTCCGGGCAGGTATCCGGCAGCACCACCGGCTCGTCCCAGAAGCGGAATCCGTCGATTCCCGTCTTGCTTTCCGCCACCGCAAAAAACGATTTCCTGTCATTTCCTTCCACCCGCACGACCAGATAATATGTTCCGTTCAGGCAAATGGCCCCGGAGTTCATCACTGCGTTGATGCCAAGCCGTTCCATAAAATACGGGTTCGTTTCCTCATCCAGGTCATATCTCCAGTGAACCGGGGCAAACTCCCTGGTCAGCACCGGGTACTCGTATCTGTCGTAAATCCCGTTGTAAAAGCTGCTTTTCCGGTTTTTCCCGGAAACCAGCCGATCCACCTTCGCCTGTTCGACATAATATTGTTTGTGAAGCATCTCTGCATTGCCTCCTTATATACTAATCTTTTCACCTGTACGGTTGCAATCCGAAGTCACATTTTTATGCAATTTAATGCAATGAAAATGCGGCTTCGGATTAGCAACCTACCTATGATCGTTCAAACCCGCTTCATGACCTCCAGGCACATCCGCCCGTTGTGGTACGGGCATTTCCACGGGTCAACGATGGCCTTCTGAATCGGCCTGTGTTCCTCGTCCAGACCGGAAAACCACTCCGACCCCGGACGCCGGTCGATCAGATGATCCCGGATGTAGCCCCAGATGTCCTCTGCCGCCGCCAGGTACTCTTTCTTCTCCTGATGTCTCTGATATCCGTTCAGGAAACCCACTACGGCCTCTGCCTGGACCCACCAGACCCGGGTCCTATCTACCACGCCGTTTTCCGCCTCGTTGACCAGGGAATGGTCTGTGTATGCCCTGTGGAAAATATGGTCCGTGATGGTTTCCGTGATGGGCGCAAGCCGTTCCGTATAGGCTCTGTCGCCCAGTATATCCAGCCCCCGGTCTATGAGCCATGCGGCTTCAATATCGTGGCCGTAGGAGTACAGATCGATCAGCGGGTTCCAGAAACGGTCAAAGAATACTTCCTGCCGTCCCAGCCGGGGATTGTAGACCTTGTCCGCCACAATATCCAGCATTTCCCGGAGCCGGTCCGCAACCTCCCCGTCCCCGGTCACACGGTAAAGCTCCGTGTACGCTTCAAATACATGCAGCAATGTGTTCATGGTCTTCTCGGCCATAACGCCGTTTTCGGAAAGCTTGTCATTCTCCGCCGGGACAAAGTCCCTGGTGAACGCTTCCCGGTAGCCAATCCCCGGCGCAGCGTTCCTTCCCTCCGGCATAGCAATCTCCCTGTCCGGCGTTTTCACCGTCCCGTCCCCGGCCGGGCTGCTTCCCGGACCGGCTGTCCCGTCCCATACGTCCTTACATTTTTCTTCCGCCACACGGTACAGGCCGCGCGCAATCTCCAGAGCCTCCGCATCCTTGGACGCATCATAATAGGAAGAAAGCGCGTAGATGGCAAATGCCTGGTTATACGTGTGTTTCGTCTCGTCCTGGGGCTCTCCCTTGTAATCCAGCGACCAGTAGACGCCGCCGTATTCCCGATCCAGGCAGTGATCCCTCAGAAAGCGGAAGGCATGCCCCGCGCTTTCCAGAAGGTGCTCCTCCCCCAGTGCCAGATAAGCATTGGAGAAAAACCAGAGAATCCTGCTGTTCAGGATACAGCCCTTGACCGCCTTACGGTCCAGCTCCAGGCCGTAGCTCAGATAGCCGTAAAACCCTCCGTTTTCCCGGTCCGTCATGCCCTGCCAGAAGGGAATCAGGGTTTCTGTCAAATGTTGTTTCACTTCTGTTTTCAGCATGATTTTACCTGACTCCAATCTCCGTATCTTCCGGGGAAACGACACTGTGTTCTTTGATGTAAGCCACCACCTCGTCTGCCTTTGCAAACGCAAGCCCCACATACGTATCGGCAGCGCCGTAGTAGATGGCGATCCTTCCGCTTGGGGCGTCCTGGACCGTAGCGCAGGGGAAGGTTACGTTGGGCACAAACCCCCGTTCCTCATACCATTCCTCCGGCGTCAGCAGGAAGGTGCTGCAGCGGTATTTCACGATGGAAGGCTGCTCCAGATCCAGGATCGCTCCGCCGATGCTGTATACATAGCCGTTGCAGGTCCCGGTCACGCCGTGGTAGAACAAAAGCCACCCTTCGCTTGTCTCGATGGGCGCCGCTCCTCCGCCGATCTTCACATTCTGCCACCACTCGTTTCCTTTTCCCATCACATGACGGTGCCTGCCCCAATATTCCATATCCCTGCTCTCGGAAATGAAGATATCCCCGAACGGCGTGTGCCCGCTGTCACTTGGACGGGACAGCATCAAAAATTTCCCGTTCACCTTTCTCGGAAACAGCACCGCGTTTCTATTAAATGGAAGAAACGGGTTCTCAATCCGGACAAATTTTTTAAAATCCTGTGTCTTAGCGGCCCCGATCGAAGCGCCGTAAAAATCCTGGCACCAGATGATATAATACGTGTCCTCCACCCTGACCAGCCTGGGGTCGTAAGCATACCTGGGCATAAATTCATTTCCCGCTTCATCCTCAAAGCGGAGCTTCTCCTTTTCAAAATCCCAGTGGATGCCGTCCCCGCTCCGGCCGAGATAAATGTATGGAATCCCGTTGGTCTGCTCCCCCCGGAATACGCCGATAAATTCCCCGTTGCAGGGCATCACCGCACTGTTGAATATCCGTGCAACGCCCTCTGCCGGATTGCGCCCGATGACCGGATTCTCCGTGTACCTCCATACCGGCATCCCTGCTTTTCCCTGCTCCTGCCTTTCCTGCCAGGGCATATTGGGCACTGCTGCCCCGATGATCTTTACTTCACTCATATTCTTCCTCCATAATCCATATTCACTTCCCAAATCGGTGCTCCCGCCGCGGCCTCTCTGCGGTTCACGCCGCCGGTCCGCGGCGGACCTCCTCTTAACCCTTCACGGCCCCTGCTGCCAGTCCGCCGTAGATCTGCTTCTGGCAGAGGATAAATACGATCAGGGCCGGGATCATCGTGATGATGACGCCCGCGCAGATATAGTTATACTGATTTCCCAAAGGCCCTGTAAACTTAAACAATGAGGTAGCAACCGTAACCAGCCGGTTTTTATCCTGCAGATACAGGTTCGCCGTATAGTATTCGTTGTACACCCCCACGCCTTTCAGGATCATGACCGTCACGATGGCCGGTTTCAGGAGCGGGAACAGGATCCGGAAAAATACGCCGAAGTAGGTGCACCCGTCCATGATCGCCGATTCGTCCAGGGAATCCGGGATATTTTCAAAAAACTGTATAAAAATGTAGATGGAAATGATATCTGTCCCGCACATCATGATGATATATCCCGGCAGGAAGTTGATCCATCCCAGGCTGTACATGATCTGGTATACGGATACCTGCATGGCGATGCCGGGAAGGAGCGAGGCAAACAGGAACATATTGCGGATCAGTCCGTTGCCTTTGAATTTGAAACGGCTCAGCACATATGCCAGCATGGAGCCGGTCAAAATCGACCCGGTCAGCACGCACACCAGGATGATGGCGGAATTGCGGAACGCGACCCCCATATTGGCCTGCTTCCACGCCTGGATAAAGTTTTCAAAATAAGTCCAGCTCTGGGGCAGCGTCATGACATTCGTGGAGGCGTATTCCTCCGGCGTCTTAAATGCTGTGATCACGCAGACGACGATGGGAAGCACCGATACGAACGCCCCGAATATCAGTGTCATGTATTTCAAAACAGAGAGAACGTTTCTTTTTACCTTTGCCTTTGACATCACTGTGCACCTCCTCTGGCTTCCGCTTCCAGACGTTTTTTACGCTTTCTGACCTCACGGATCGACTCTGTTTCTCCCACGCCGAAGTAATACTTTTCGATGCCCTTCTGGATCAGCGTGGCGATCATGATCAGGATCAGCAGCACCACAGCCATGGCGGACGCCAGTCCTACCTTCTGGCTTTCATGGGCCAGCCTGTTCATGATGACGAAGTAGGTTCCTGTCCCGAAGTCACCGCCGGTAATAACGTAAGGCGGTTCGAATACGCTCAGGGAGCCGGTGATCGAAAGGATCATGTTCAGCACGATGATCGTCTTGATGTTCGGCAAAATGATGTAGACAAATTTCTGGAAGCTGTTCGCCCCGTCAATATCTCCTGCCTCATAGAGGGAAGCATCCACCGACATGATCGCCCCGATAAACATGACCATGCCCTGTCCCATGTACCTCCATATGGAAGTGGCCGCAACGGAAATGTTGTTGATGCTTGTATCTTTCAGCCAGTAAGGAAGCTGCTCCAGGTTGAAGCCGCACCACTGCAGGACCGTATCCAGAACGAACCCCCTGGTATAGAAAAATTTAAAAATAAATCCCACCGCGATCCCGCATACCAGGTAGGGGAAAAACATCAGCCCTTTAAACACCCCGCTGCCTTTTACCCGGAAGCTCAGCACTGACGCGAAGTACAGCGCCAGCCCAAGCTGGATAAAGGAAGCAGCAATATAGTACAGACTCAGCTTAAGCGCCTGGAAGCAGTCTTTTCTTGTGAATACCTCCACATAGTTCTGCAGCCCCACAAATTCCCGGTCGCCGATGTATTTCATATCATAAAAGCTGAATCCGATCATCTTGATAAACGGTATGTATGTAAAGATTACAAGCAATGCCACCGGTACGAGCATGAATGTAAAAATGCAGAGCTTCCGGTTGACCTTTCCCGATTGAACCCACGCTTTCAGACTCTTCTGATTACTCATTGATCCCACACTCTCCTTTCCTTATCATGTCATTCCATGCCGGCTTCTTAAAATTCCACACCGTTGGATTCCTGGGCTGCCGTCCATTTCTCATTCCATTCCGCGGCCAGCTCTTCCATGGTCTTGTTCCCGGATACCGCCTCTTCTACGATCTGTGTCGGAACCGCGCCGGATACATTGATCCCAAGCTCAGAATCGTTGTTGACGTCGTTGAACAGGTTTTCTTCTCCTGCTGCCGCGGGGCTATTGACCACCAGCTCGATTCCCTCCAAAGCCTGCAGCGCTTCCGGATATTCATCGCCCTTTACAATAGAAAGGCCGCCTTCTCCCTGCGCAAAACCTGATTCTTCCACCAGCCATTTGATATAGCACATTGCTGCGATCTGGTTATCCCGGGAGCTGTTGCAGTTGATTCCGTAGTTGTAGTCCGGGCCTGCCGCCGCATACTGTTTTCCATCTACAGTGATGGGGAATGTCATATATCCGATGTCGTCCGCATTGCTGCCCGCCTGCTGGATCTGAATGACTGACCAGGAGCCCAGCGCCATACAGCCGATCTCGCCGTTGTTCAGCCTGCCCTTGCTGCCTTCCCAGTCCGTGGTGGTCGGGTCGTCCTCCGTCAGCCCCCGCTTGACCGCCTCATACAGGGTGTTGTAGACTGCATACGGGCCGGTTCCGTCGCCCCGGTCAGCAAATGGGTCTTTTCCTTTTGTAAGCCCTGTATTGGCAAAATCCGGATCTCCCGTTGCCCCTCCGTCGATGTACGCGTCCCACGCCGTCATCGTCCAGCCTGCCGCAAAGTTTGTATACAGAGGAATGGCATCTGTTTTCTCCTTGATCGCCTCCAGCGCGTCCAGGAACTCATCCGGAGTCTTCGGCAGCTCCGTGATGCCGGCCTCCTCAAATACCGCCTTGTTGTATATCACGCCCTGTACATTTGCCATGGACGGAACGCCGTATACCGCGTCCTGGTACGCAAAATTGTTCAGCATGTTCTCCTCATAGTTCTCTGCCAGAGTTCCCTTGTCTCCCAGCTTGGTAAAATAATTTCCCAGCTCGTCCTTATCCACATTCGTAGGCACCATACAGATATCGCCCCAGTCTCCGGTCGTCAGGCGGGTGGTGATATCATTTGCATAGTCGGTGATTCCCTCATACTCAATATTGATATTGGGATACAGCTTCTGAAATTCTTCGATATACCCTTTGAAGGTCGTATCCACCACATCCGTCTTGTGGGTCAGGAATTTCAGATCCGCCTCAATATCCGTGTAGTCCTCACCCAGCTTGATCTGATCCAGAGTCACGTCCATCTCCTGCTTCTCTGCCTGTTCTGTTTCTTTGGGTCCGCACGCAGATAATGAAACTACCATTGCCGCAGCCAGTGATACCGAAAGCATCCTCCTCATTACATTGTTTTTCATTGCTTTTTCTCCTTTTTCTTTTTTATTTTAAGACCTGGTGCAGTGTCTCATTTATATTGCGCCAAATGAACTTGCCTGAATTTCCATCTGCTGCGTTGGCTTCCATCGACGATACCACCGCATCGCCTTATTGTTATTTGGCTGAAGTGGATGAGACACTGCACCAGCGGCCTTAATATCATATTTTCAGTATTTTCTTCGAATGCATCATGAAATTAATTTAATCATTGTTTTAAATTAATTTAACTATACACCAGTTAACTAAATCCGTCAATACTTTACCCCCCCCCTATATATTTTTCGTTGTTTTGTCTAATATTCACATTATTTTTTTGTATAAAGTGCATAATGAGTGATTTTTAAAAATAAAAAAACAGGAGTTAGAAATGTTTGTTAATTAATTTTAACTTCATTTTAATTAATCTAAGACTATTTTAAGAGTATTCTAAGAGTTGTGTGCAGAAACATTCAAAGGTGTTTTTAAGAATTGTGTACAGAAGCATTCAGATTGCATACAGAAATATTCAGAAAAGATTTATTCAAAAAAACGCAGTGCGCATCCCCCGGAGGGTTTTGCCGCACTGCATAAAAACGGATGCCGAAAGATCAGATTCTTGACTGAACCGTCTTTTTTTCAACGATTCTTCCGGTTATGATCTGAACTCCCTCCACATATTTTTCGTGCCGGATCTTTTTGATCAGGGACGTGACGCAGGTCTCCGCCATCCGTTCCAGATCCACGCTGTAGGAAGTGATCCGTCCCGGATCCATCCCCATACCGATGGGCAGGAAGTCATCGAAGCCCACCACCGATACGTCGTCCGGCACCGAATATCCCATGTCCTCCAGATTTTGAATCAGAATATTGGCCGTAAAATCACAGTTGCATACATAGGCGTCCAGATCCCCCTTCTCCGTCAGGATCTTATCATGGGTCTTCCCGTACTTACTCCGGTCCGAGATTTCCCATTCTTCCCTGTAGTCAATGCCGTTTTCCCGAAGGGCCTTCCTGTAGCCCCAGAACCGATCCGCAATACTGCTTGTGGCGTCAATATTTCCCACATACCCGATCCTTTTGTGCCCTCGCCGGATCAGATAGTCGGTCAGCAGGTAGGTTCCGTAATATCCGTCGGAAATAACGGTGTCAAACGCGATGGACGGCATGTAGGTGTCCAGAAAAAACACCGGCAGCATGGACTGGCTGACGATGGCGTCGATATATGTTTCCCCAAGCTGTCCCACAAGGATCAGTCCGTCTACCTTTCCGTCCTGCAGCACCTTCGGAGTATTGTTTTCCTGCTCGTCCTCTTTTTTCAGCAGCTCCAGGATGCCGTAGTAATGGTTGTCGTACAGCGCCCTGACCACCTTTTCATAAAGCTGCCCGTAAAATGAGACCGAATATCCGTAGTAATTTTCCGGCATGATCACGCCGATGTTCCCTGTGGCTGCAGGCGCGGATCTGCCTGAAGAGCCGGAGATATACCCCATCTGCTCTGCCACCTGTTTGATCCGGCCCCGCAGTTCCTCGCTGACCCCCGGCTTTCCCGACAGCGCTTTCGACACTGCAACATTGCTCACCCCGACTTTTGCTGCTATATCTGCCAATGTTACACCTTTAGCCATATTTCCCCTCCATAGGTTTATTTAATCGCTTTTATGATTAATTCTAAATATACTCAAATTTGCTGCGGTTGTCAATGTCATATATTGAGAAGGAGAGGATTCGGCAGGTCATTTGTTACTGTTCACACGGTGCTGTGCACTTGCTGCACGGCGTCGCGCACCCTGTAACTCGTTTCACGCAGTCATTACCTTTCAATAGGGCCTCCTGGTCGGATAACCGCTTTATTATATAACACTTTGCAGCGTTTCTTATGGCAGGCAATCCCAAACTTATGAATCACCTGAATCCCCTCCTGTTCCAAAGCTGCTGTATACCCTTCATCTTCAATCTGCTTCATTGCCTTCTTACATGCGGTCTCAAATGTACCGTCTTCCGCATATTTCACTTCCATAATGCATCCAATCTTTTCTGCGGGAATCCTGATCATGATATCCATATATCCAGTACCGGATTCTGCATTGGACTTCACAATCCAGCTTTCTTCCGCTCTCATCAGCCCCAGCAGCATTCCATGATAAAAATTTTCTTTCATCTCTTTCCGGATAAAAGTATCCCGAATGCTGATGGAATCATCCATAAAGCTGTTAAACAGACTTTGAAATGCCGCTCCATCCCCTTCTTTAACCGCCGAACAAAATTTCTTCCACCGTTCTGTATTGCTTACTGTTTTTGTTTCAAACCAAGACAGGATTCTCTCCTCATAGATTCCACGGATCTCTCTATTGGGAATTACAAGCCGATGAATCTTGCCGGCCGGTCTTACCGCATCTGTCAAATAACCAGTTGCAAAAAGGATACTCCATAAATGTGTCTGCCTTTTCTGCGGCTCTTCATTTTCAAAATCAGAGTATGTCAATCCGGAGATCAAGGATTTCTCCACATACTCTCCGGAAATCAATGCCTCGATCTCTGCTCTTGTAGTCTCGTTAGAATGTTCCAGAATCTCTTTCACAATACGGTTGCTGCTGCTATTCTCCCAATGGGATTCCATCCGCGCACTCCTTGATTCACAAAATTTATCGCATTGATTCAACACATCCCATGGGCAGTAAATGTGAGTCTCACCGAACCGGTATCCGTCATACCACTCCTGAAACAATTCAAACTTATCTCCCAAGTCATAGTAATCCAGCAATTCTTTCACTTCCCGATCCGTAAATCCGAAATACTCTGCAAACCGAACATCCGAGACCGTCCGTACCTTGAAATTATTAAGCCCTGTAAAAATACTTTCCTTCGCAATCTGCAGGCACCCCGTAATCACTGCAAATTCAAGATTTTCATTGGTCTTAAGTACCTGGCTTAAGACAGAGCGGATCAGATTTACCATCTGAGGGTAATATCCATTTTGATAAGCCTTATCCAGCGGCACATCATACTCGTCAATCAAGACAACAACTGATGTTCCATAGTGTCTGCGCAAAAGTCTTGTCAAAAGCTTCAGACTATTGTGGAGCTCTGACGGCTTTTCCAACCGATTCTCTGCCAGCCGTTCAAATTTTACCTTGTCATACTGCATTAACCTCTCACTTTCCAAAAGGAAATCCAGCCTTGCCGCTTCTTCACTGACAACAGTGCACAACGTTTCATATGCCGTTTGGAAATCTTCCCCTCCAACGTCTTTCAAACTGATGGAGATAACCGGATATTTCCCCATATGCTGTTCGCACAGCTCTTTTTCCGCTGCAATCCCCAGCCCCTCGAACAAAGCTGCATCTGTTCCAAACTCAAAAAAGGTTTTCAGCATATCTATATTTAAGCTCTTGCCAAAACGCCTTGGACGTGTAAAAAGATTTACACTGCCCCTGGTTTTCAGAAGCTCACTGATAAAGCCCGTCTTGTCCACATAGTAGAACCCTTTTGTTCTGATATTGCGGAAAAATTCTTCGCCTATCGGAAGTTTCTTCTTCTCAATCATAAATTCACACCCACTTTACAGTCTTTTTTCCCTGTAATACATACATTTATCAAAAACAGCATTCCTTTATCCTGCCTTATATATTATCACTTATCGGAAGTTTCCTCAATCAGATTTCTGGTTTGTCATGAACTCAAGGAAAAATTCCTTTTCATTCGCCGCCGGATAAGGTACAATGAAAAGAGCATCCTGCCGCCGAACATCCTTGCAGGCATGACTGCCTGACTCGCTGCTTCGCGGTAAAAGATTTTTCAAAAAAGGAATATACAGACTATGAATCAGAAAACATTAACCAAATTAGAATATGACAAGATCACCGCCCTCTTGGAGGAGCAGGCAACCTCCTTCCGTGGACGGCAGCTCTGCCGCCGCTTAAAGCCCATGACCGATATGGAGCGGATTGATACGGCACAGGAGCAGACGGCCGCCGCATTTACCAGGCTTATCAAGAAAGGGCGCATTTCCTTCGGGGACGCCGCTCCGGTAGAAGAATCCATGAAGCGCCTGGAGATCGGCGCTGCTTTGGGAAGCGGAGAACTGCTGCGGATCTGCAGGCTGCTGCAGAATACCGGGCGGGCGAAAGCCTACGGGCGGCACGACACCCAGGAGGAATCCGCGGACTGCCTGGACATTTATTTTGAACAACTGGAGCCATTGACCACCCTGTCCAATGAGATCGACCGCTGTATTCTCAGCGAGGAGGAGATCAGCGACGACGCAAGCCCCACGCTCAAGCGCATCCGGCGCAGCATGGACAGCATCAACGAAAAAGTCCACACCACGCTGAACGGCCTGGTCAACGGCTCCCTGCGGACTTACCTGCAGGACCCCATCATCACCATGCGGGGCGACCGCTACTGTCTCCCGGTGAAGGCGGAATACCGGAACCAGGTCAGCGGCATGATCCACGACCAGTCCGCCACCGGCTCCACCCTGTTTATGGAGCCCATGGCTGTGGTCAAGCTGAACAATGACTTAAAGGAACTGTACGCCAAAGAGCAGGAGGAGATCCAGGTCATCCTGGCCCGCCTGAGCGAGGAAACCGCGGGTTATATCGAAGAGATCCGTACCGACTACCGCTGCCTGACGGATCTGGACTTTATCTTTGCCAGAGGGCAGCTTGCCATGTCCATGAACGGAAGCCGCCCCATCCTCAACGAAGAGGGCCGGATTCATATACGGAACGGACGCCACCCCCTGCTGGATGCCCGGAAGGTGGTGCCCATCACGGTCACTCTGGGGCAGGATTTTTCCCTGCTGATCATCACCGGCCCCAATACCGGCGGAAAGACGGTCTCCTTGAAAACCGTGGGATTGTTTACGCTGATGGGACAGGCGGGTCTGCACATCCCGGCCTCCGACCGTTCGGAGCTGGCCGTATTTCACCAGGTGTACGCGGACATCGGAGACGAGCAGAGCATCGAACAGAGCCTGAGTACCTTTTCCTCCCACATGACCAATATCGTTTCTTTCTTAAAAGATGTGGACGAACGCTCCCTGGTGCTCTTCGACGAGCTGGGGGCAGGTACGGACCCCACAGAGGGAGCTGCGCTGGCTATCGCCATCCTCTCCTATCTCCATGACCGGGACATCCGCACCATGGCCACCACCCACTACAGCGAGCTGAAGGTGTTCGCCCTGTCCACTCCCGGCGTGGAAAATGCATGCTGCGAGTTTGACGTGGAAAGCCTTCGCCCCACCTACCACCTGCTCATCGGCATTCCCGGAAAGAGTAATGCATTTGCCATATCCGGAAAGCTGGGGCTGCCGGATTACATCATCGAGGATGCGAAAATGCGTCTCTCCGAGCAGGACATTTCCTTCGAAGATCTGCTGACCGACCTGGAGACGAGCAAGCGGACCATTGAGAAGGAGCAGGATGAGATCCAGGCCCACCGCCGGGAAATGGAGCGCATGAAGGCCCAGCTCCGGCAAAAGGAGGAACGCCTGGAGGAACAGAAAGAAAAGATTCTCCGGGAGGCCAACGACAAGGCCAATGCCATCCTGCGGGAGGCCAAAGAGGTTGCCGATGAAACGATCAAAAATTTCCACCGTTTCGGCAAGGAAAATATCTCTGCCGCCGATATGGAGCGGGAGCGGGAACGGCTGCGCAAAAAGATCAAGGATACGTCCTCGTCGCCTTCCCTGAAAACACAGAAGCCGAAGAAGGAGCACAAGGCATCCGACTTCAAGCTGGGCGAATCCGTGCGGGTGCTCAGCATGAACCTGACCGGAACCATCCGTTCCCTGCCCGATGCCCGTGGAAATGTCACCGTGCAGATGGGGATTTTGAGTTCCCAGGTGCATATCTCCGACCTGGAGATCATGGAGGAACAGAACCCATTTTCCACATCCCGGAAAAAACATACCGGAGGCGGAAAGATCAAGATGGGCAAATCCCTCTCCGTCAGCCCGGAGATCAACCTGCTGGGGCGCACGGTGGACGAAGCCGTCTCGGAGCTGGACAAATATCTGGACGACGCCATCCTGTCCCATCTCAATTCCGTCCGGGTAGTCCACGGCAAGGGAACCGGCGCGCTGCGAAAAGGAATCCACGAATTTCTGCGCCGCCAGAAGCATGTCAAATCCTACCATCTGGCGGAGTACGGCGAAGGGGACGCAGGGGTGACGATCGTGGAATTAAAATAGGAGGGGATATTATGGCAGCAAAACAGAAAATTTTAATAGTAGACGACGATGAAAATATTGCAGAACTGATTTCACTTTATCTGAATAAAGAGTGCTTTGACACGAAGATCGTATTCAACGGCGAGGATGCGCTGGACGCCTTCGAGACCTACCAGCCCAACCTGATCCTGCTGGACCTGATGCTCCCGGGCATGGATGGCTACCAGGTCTGCCGGGAGATCCGCGCAAAATCCTCCACCCCGGTGATCATGCTTTCCGCCAAGGGCGAGGTCTTTGACAAGGTTCTGGGGCTGGAGCTTGGGGCCGATGATTACATCATGAAGCCCTTTGATTCCAAGGAAATGGTGGCCCGCGTCCGGGCAGTCCTGCGCCGCTGCCAGCCCTCCAAGCCGGAAACACCCGCGGCGGGCAAGGCAAAATGCGTAGAATACGACGGCCTGACCATCAACCTGACCAATTATTCCGTTGTATGCGACGGGCGCCAGGTGGAAATGCCGCCCAAGGAGCTGGAGCTCCTCTATTTCCTCGCCGCCTCCCCGAACCAGGTATTCACCAGAGAGCAGCTTCTGGATCAGATCTGGGGATATGAATATATCGGCGATACCCGGACGGTGGATGTGCACATTAAAAGGCTGCGTGAAAAGATCAAGGATCACTCAGGCTGGTCCATCAGTACGGTGTGGGGCATCGGATATAAATTCGACACCAAATCCAGTACGTTGTAGGACGCTGCCTGCATCCCGCGCAGAGCGAAATTGGAAATGGAGACCGTTATGAGAAGCACCCTGCATATTAAATTTGCATTACTATATATTATATTTGCCTTTTTGGGCGTATTTACCACGGCCACATTGGGGCGGCAGCTCCTGCTGAACCGGATCGTGGCCACCAACTCGGAATCACTTTACCAGGAGGCGAACCTGATCGCCTCCAATTATCTGCCCTCCTATTTTACCGACAATACCACCTCCTGGGCGGTTCATTCCCAACTGAATGCCATGCGCATTTATCTGGATGCCTCCCTCTGGTTCGTGGCCGCCGACGGGACGCTGATCACCTCCTCCAACCTGGAAAATACATCGGCCCCGGAGGTCATTGATGCGTTCGACCCGGCGGAAACCGGCGGGAAACAATATCTCACCGGGGAGTACCACGGGTATTTCAACGAGGAGGTCATGACCGTCATCGCCCCGGTGATTCAGGGTTTCCAGACAAAAGGATATCTGCTGGTTCACCAGCCGTTTTCCGCCCTGGAAACGCGCTGCTCCCGGATGATGATTCCATTTTACATCACCCTGATGGTTCTGTTTGCCCTGTCCTTCATCTTTCTGCTGGGATTCCATTATTTCATCTACCGCCCTTTGAGCCTGATCACCGAGGCGGCCACCCAGTACGCGTCCGGCAACCTGGACTACGAGATCCCGGTCTATACCCAGGACGAGATGGGCTATCTGTCCGCGTCCCTGAACTATATGTCCGCCCAGTTGGGCGACATGGAGGACTACCAGAAAAAAATCGTGGCAAACGTATCCCATGATTTCCGTTCCCCGCTGACCTCCATCCGGGGCTATGTGGAAGCCATGACCGACGGCACCATTCCGCCGGAGCTGCATGAAAAATATCTGAATATCATTTTGTTTGAGACAGAGCGGCTCACCGACCTGACCAACGACCTGCTGACCCTCAATGAATTTGACACAAAGGAGCTTCTCCTGGACAAGACCCGTTTTGATATCCAGGAAATGATCAAAAAGACCGCAGCCTCCTTCGAGGGCGTCTGCATCGAAAAGCGGGTTTCCATCGAGCTTCTGCTTCTGCCGGAGCAGGCTTTCGTCCTGGCAGACAGCCGGAAGATCCAGCAGGTGCTCTACAACCTGATCGACAATGCCATCAAATTCAGCGAAAATGACGATGCGGTGAAGATCGAGGTGACCCAGAGGGGCGGGAAAGTCTTTGTCTCCGTAAAGGATTCGGGAATCGGGATATCCAAGCGGGAGATCAATAAGATCTGGGAGCGTTTTTATAAATCCGACGCCTCCCGCGGGAAGGATAAGAAGGGCACCGGGCTGGGGCTGTCCATCGTGAAGGAGGCCATCCTGGCCCACGACGAGCATATCAATGTGATCAGTACCGAAGGGGTCGGGACCGAGTTTATCTTCTCGCTGGCCCGGGCGGAGTGAATGCGGCAATGGGCTGGATGCCTGCTGCCGCTGTTTTACTGATTGGAATTTTTTTATCTTGTGTCTCTCCGGAAAAGGAGATCATCTTTGCATAGGTACAGAAAGGCGGCAGCGATTTTTTCGCTGCCGCCTATTGACTTTTCGGTAATTCTGATTATAATAAATCGTGTGATGTAAAACAAATGATTTAGAAAAGGAGAATTCGGATATGCCGCCGAAAGCAAAATTTACAAAAACAGAAATTATTGAAGCCGCATTAAATATTGTCAGGACAGACGGATATGAAGCCTTAACTTCCAGAGCCTTGGGCATATACCTCGGCAGTTCGGCAAGACCGATTTTTACTGTATTTAAAAATATGGAGGAAGTTCAGCAGGCTATGATTGAGGCTGCAAGAGCTTTGTATAAAGAATATGTCCATAAAGGTTTAACAGCGGCGCACCCCTTCAAAGGCGTAGGTACGCAGTATATTCTTTTTTCTGTTAATGAGTCAAAACTTTTTCAGCTCCTCTTTATGACGGAGCAAAAACAAATTCCCGATTTATCAGGCGTGCTTCCGCTGATCGATGAAAGTTATGAGCAAATTCTGTTGTCAATTCAAGATGATTACAAAATCTGCATGTCATCAGCAAAAAAGCTCTATCATCATCTTTGGATATATACACACGGAATTGCATCCCTTTGTGCCACAAAAATGTGCCGCTTTACAGACGAAGAAATCAGTACCATGATTTCGGAGGTATGTATGAGCATTTTGAAAAAGGTAAAGGAGGAAGAAAATCATGATTAATGCGAAAGATATCATAAAATCATACGGAAACGGAGAAAGTCGATTTCAAGTATTAAAGAACATCAGCCTTGATATTGAGGATCATGATTTTGTGGTTATTCTCGGTGCGTCGGGTTCTGGCAAATCAACTTTTTTGAATGTGATTTCAGGTCTTGAACGCCCTGACAGCGGCAACGTGTTTTATGACGGAAAGGATATTACAGCGTTTTCTGATCATGAAGCAACTTCATTTCGTAAGGAAAATGTCGGATTTATTTTTCAGCAGTATTATTTGCTGCCCAATTTGAACGTCGATAAAAATGTGAAAATGGGTGCTGACTTAGCAGATAACAAAAATTACAAAACTGTCATTGAGGCAGTCGGACTCGGAGAAAAACTACATAAATATCCCAGCGAACTTTCGGGCGGCGAACAGCAGAGAGTCTCTATCGCAAGAGCTTTGGCAAAAAGACCGAGCGTTTTATTTCTTGACGAACCGACAGGTGCATTAGACGAACAAACCGGACGGCAGGTTCTTGATTATATCTGTAAACTTCAAAAGGAATATGATTTTACAATCATATTGGTAACACACAATCTGAATATTGCAGAAATGGCTAACACAGTTATAAAAATGAACAGCGGAAAAATATCTGAAATTTATACAAATAAAACGAAAAAAAACGCTTATGAGATTGGATGGTGATGGTATGCTCGTTGGAATAAAAAATGCTTCAAGACTCATCGTCATTTCCATTATCGCCTGTTGTGCTGTACTTGTATGTACAATGTTTCTGAACTTTTATTTTGATATTCGGTCCATTGAGAGTGAAATAACATCTGAATTGTCAATGATTTTTTATAATGCTCAGGTTTCTACCGCAAAAGTCGTCAGCCTTGTAAGCGGCGGATGCCTGCTTTTTTCTGCGGTTGTTATGCTGTTGTTTTATGTCAAGCATTATATTGACACGCATAAGAAGGAACTTGGGATATTAAAGGCATTGGGATATTCAAATATCAAAATTGCAAAAAGCTTTTGGGTATTCGGAATCAGTTCATTTATCGGAACTGCAATCGGATATGCAGGCGCATTTCTTATAATGCCGTGGTTTTACGCTCTGCAAAATGAAGATAAAATACTTCCTGAGATCACGATCCATTTTCATCCGAGCATTTTACTTTATTTCGTGGTATTGCCGACTGTGTGTTTTTCGGCGCTTTCGGTTTTTTACGCTTGGTACAAATTAAAAAAGCCTGTGCTGCTGCTTTTGAAAGATACTCTGCAAACTGCTTCTAAAACTTCAAATCACAGACTCGAAAAAAACAGAGAATTGTCGTTTGTAGAGGATTTGAAAAGGAATACCTTGAAATCTAAAAAGGCACTTGTATTTTTCATTATTTTTGCTTCGTTTTGTTTTTCAGCTATGACACAAATGTCGTTTAGTATGAAAGATTTCTCAAGTGAAATGATGGGTGTGATGATGTTGGTCATCGGACTTGTATTAGCGTTTACTACTCTGTTTCTTGCCATAACTACAGTCATAAACGGAAATACAAAAACGATTGCTATGATGAGGGTATTCGGCTATTCGCAGAAAGAATGCTGCAGGGCAATTTTAGGAGGATACAGACCCATGTCCTATATTGGTTTTGTAATCGGAACAGTATATCAGTATGGACTGCTGAGGCTTATGGTGGATATTGTATTTAAAGATTTTGAGGATGTACCTGCATATAAATTTGACTTTCCTGTTATGCTTGTTTCCCTTGTTTGTTTTATCACAATTTATGAAATTCTGATGTATGTATATTCCGAAAAAATCAAAAAGATTTCGATCAAGGAAATTATGATTGAGTAACAGGGGGAAATGGATTGAATCCCCCCCCTGATCCCTCCGCCAAATCAATTCCCCTCACGTATAAGCCGCCAAACCGCCCCCGCCAGAATCAGGTCTGCCGAAAGCAGGACTGCCATCCTCCCTGTTTCGAAACTGCCGTTGACCACCGGAAACAGATATGCCGCGCTGCCTTCCTCTATAATCTGGAGCCGGCAAAGCGACCAGTAGCCCAGAGCGGACAGGTAGCCCGCGAGAACATGGCTGCCTATCTGAGAACATACAAGCCCCAGCAGTCCCAGAAAAACCGCATAAAATACCGCCCCCCAAACATATTTCCAAAACGGGAATGTACATTGGCCGCGCCGCATGACAAAGGCGAAGGCCGTCACCAGGACGGCGACCATCGAACAGCCGCATAAAAACCTGAGCCCAATGCTTTTCCTGTAGGGCCATGCCTTTGTGTAAATGATTTCTTTAACGCCGTTTCCCATCTCCCCCTTTGTAATCGGTATCAGGATCAGCGCCCCGATCAGAGCGACAGACTGTTCCAGGCAGTGTGCCGTGCGGGCAGCATCCAGGTTCGAGATCCCTCTGATCGCCGGAATCACCAGTAAATATGCCGCCGCCAGGAATACACTATTTTTAAACGTGATCCGGAAATCTGCCTTGAAAAAATCTACCGTGATTTTATATGAAGTATGTCTCATTTCAAAAATCTCCCTTGCCTTTTTCTGTGAACCAGGTCTTACTTCGAAAATCTCCCTTGCCTTTTCTGTGAACCAGATCCAAATTTCCTCCTTCCTATCCTGCATGAAACGGATCTCTCCCGGCCCTTTTCCGGCTGTATACAACAGCGGACAGCCCCGCAAGCAGCAGCGACAGGAGCAAAAACAGCCCCCTGTTTAGGCATATCACTGCAAAATCCCGGCGGATCAGCTCGGAGCCGTTCAGCATGTTATGGCGGATCATCAGCGTATACAGCCGCGTATCTCCGGAAAGCCCGACAGCAGACGAATCCAGAAACCACCACACAAGCTGTACCAGAACCGCAGCCGGCGCAGACGTGAAAATGGTCAGAAACATTCCCAGGGAGGTAACAATCATTGCCGTAGGCAAAAGCCACCACAGAATATATTTGATGAAGGCAAATCCATCCACTGCAATTCCCGTATCTGCAGAATATTCCATCAGCGGCAGGAGAGACTCAAAGCTCAGCAAAACCACCGGCAGCATTGCGGCCGCAAGGAGCGCAAGAAAACGTGTGAAAACAAATTTTACAGTACCGATCTGCCTGCAGTCTATCAATTCCTTCATACGGTTCCGCCGGTCCTTCAGCCAAAACAGTACAGCGGCAAAAACAGGGTACAGGCCCAGCGGCCTTGACATATAATCACAGTACAGCCTGGCGAACGCGGCGCTTACCTTGTCATCATAGATCGTCTTATCGTATTCCTCCTCCGCTTCCTCATAAGTCATCTCATCCAGTCCGTAATACTGCCGGAGACTTTCCATCGAGTAGCCTGAGCTCTTTCCGATCAATTGCTCTGCCTTTGCCATAAGTTCTATAAATCTTTCATAAGACACCTGGGATATAAATTGCTTTGTATGATCTTTTTCATTTCTTGTATCGGCGTCCTTTCCCATTTCAATGACAGCCTTTCCGTTTTCGTCCTGTTTGACACTGCTGTGATTGATGATATTTCCATTGACAGAAGGAAAATACTCATCGGGGAGATCCCGGATCTGCTTCTCGCTCAAACCGGTTATTTCGCAGAGAATCTCCAAAATCTCTGCCTGCCCCTCCTCGTCTAACACCACTTCCTTATAATAGGAAAACGGATAGGATGCATAGGAATTGTTCAAATATTCTATGATCAGAAGGTTTGTACCGCCGCACATGATCTTCTCCGGTATTTCTTTGTTTTTCATTCCGTAGCTTTGGGCATTCTTCTTTGGCTCTGCCAAAAGAGAACCGTTTGGGGATTCTGCATAAGTGGAACCCACGTCTCTTTTGGAAGCCTGGATCTCTTTTTCTGTGACCCCGTAAAAATTTTCGTGCCAGTGCAGAAACACCAGGCCGAGAAACAGCACATAAACCAAACTGCAGCAAACGTTTCTGCATTCTTTTAGGAACAGCATTTTTTCCACCCCCATTCGCTGGTCTCCCCTTCAAAGATCATCCGGCCACCGCTCAGAACCGCCGCCCTCGGGCAGACTGCCTCAATGTCTTCGTCAATATGTGTTGACAGCAAAATGATCCGATCCCCGGCAAGCTCCGAAAGTATACGATAGAAACGGGCTCGTTCCTCCTGATCCAGTCCTGCGGTCGGTTCATCCAAAATCAAAAGACCGGGATGGTTCAGCAGCGCCTGCGCGATACCGAACCGACACTTCATACCGCCTGACAGAGTCTGGAACCGCTTGTTTTTTTCCTGCTCCAAGTGGGTCTGTTTCAGCAGTTCGCGGATACGCTCTTTTCGGATATTCCGCGGAATTTCCGACAGAATCCCCAGATAATCCAACGCCGAACCGACGCTCATACCCGGATACACCGAAAATTCCTGGGGCAGATATCCGATCATTTTTCGGATTTCTTTTTTCTTCTTTATGTCAATTCCATTGATTTGCACCGTGCCTGACGACGGCTCCGACAGGGAGGCGAGAATACGCAGCAAGGTCGTCTTGCCGGCCCCGTTTCCTCCCAATATGCCATATGTCCCCGATGAAATGTGCAGTGAAATGTCATCCAAAACCGTTTGGTTTCCATACGTTTTGCTTAGATGCTCAATTTTGATTTCCATATAAAACCTCCTCATATTTCTGTTTTCTATAAGGAGATTCTCTCATACAAAAGTCAATTTTTCGAAAAAATTGCCGGCTGTTTTTGCGCATGTGGGTGAAGTGGCTGTGAATAGTAATAAAAAAATCTGATTCGAATGATTTAATCTGCGGCCCGCTCTCCGGAATCTCCGCATTTGCTTATTTTTGCCGTAACCACCGCGCCGCCGGAGCCGTTTTCCAAATGCAGCGCACCGCCCAGCTTTCCGCAGAGTATCTTACAGATTGAAAGCCCAATGCCGAAATCTCCGCCGCCGGTCCTGCCGGGACATGTATGGAGCGGTGCGCTTTGGGTATAAAAAAGTAAAGCGGCGCAGCTCAATTCCTCCTGTGCAAACCCCGCTCCGTCATCCTGTATGGAAAATGAAACGCAGTCGTCCGTTTCTTCAATTATTAAGACGATTTGCTTCTCTGAAAAGCGAAGCGCGTTGCTGAAAATATTTTCCAGCACTTTGGAAAGCATGTCCTGATCTGTCCGTATAAACGGTGTTTTGGAAAAGTCCCGTATTTCCAACTGCCTTTTATTCTGCTCTGCCAGCATTGAAAACGCGCTTGCCATATCCGCAATCCATTTTTTCAGATCCATTTGCTCTGTTCGGATTTCAATATCCTCCATCTTCTGTACGTCCCTGACGCAATCCACATATCGTTCCAGCCGGGATGCGGCGGCGGTCATATTTTCAAGGGTCGTCCGCAGAATATCGCCTGTCAGCGCGTTTTTTTCCGCCGCCTTATTCAAATAATCCAGATACCCGCCGATCACGGTGATCGGTGTTCTTAAATCGTGCGAAACGGAGGCTGTCAGGGCTTTTCGTTCCTGCAGCATGTCCCACATTTTACAATTGTTCTTATACAGCTCGTTTCTCATTTGTTCAAACGTATCGCATAGCTGCCCAAGCTCGTCCCGGGAACTGTATTCCATCCGGAAATCCAGATTCTGCCCGGAAATGTGGTGGATTCCGCTTTTCAGATCCTTAAGCGGGGCCTGCAGCTTCCATTTGTAATAAAATTTTGCCACAGCCACGGAAGCAAGAATGATATAAATAACAGGCAGCATTACCATGAAAACTGTGACAGCCCGGTAATTCCTTTGATTTTCTCTGGATAATGTTCCGTAGGCGAAGTCATTCGGCTCAACGACCATTCCCCCGCTTTCCCCATGATATTCATCCGTATAGCCGTAAATATGGAGGGGCCTGGTATCCAGGATGCTCTGCCGCATCCCCGAAAATGCCAGTACCGTAATTATGATAAGCACACTGACTATACTCAGGCAAAAAACCGCCAGCAATACCAGCGACTTCTTTAATGACATATTTTGAAATACGTTCTTTATTTTACCCATTTGTATCCCACTCCCCAGACTGTAGCAATATAATTTTTCTCCGTAAATTCCGCGAATTTCAAGCGTATTTTCCGAACATGTTCCTTGATCACCGCGCTGTCCCCGTTTCCGTCGATCCCCCAGATGCGTTCGTAGATTTTTTCCCTGTCAAATACCTGTCCCGCGTTCATGGACAGCAGTTGGATGATTTCAAATTCTTTGTTTGACAGTTCCACGGAATGCCCTTGGATATAAAGGCTTCTGTCTGAGTAATCGATAATGAGTTCTTCCGAAAATCTGCTTTTCGTTTTGCTGCGGGTTCTCATTTCCCGGCGCAGGTGGGCGGAAATCCTTGCCAGCAGTTCATCCATCGAGAACGGTTTTGTAATATAGTCGTCCCCGCCGACCATCAGCCCGTTTATTTTGTCCTGCTCCGATACTCTTGCGGTCAGAAAAAGAATGGGACAGGTTACAAACTCCCGGATGGATATACAAAGATCAATCCCGTTCATGCCGGCCATATTGATATCCAGCAAAATCAGATCCGGGCAGTGTGATAATTTTTCCATAGCTTCCTCCGCATTTCCAGCGGTATAAACCATATAATTTTCAAATTCCAGCTGCAATTTCAGCATGTCCGTGATTGACTGCTCGTCATCCACAATCAAAATTTTATATTTTTGCTCCATAAAATCTACTCCTTCTGCCTGTATCCCCAAGGGCACCCCGTTATGGCCAGTCGGCCTTTTATAATGTATACCCAAGGGCACCCCGTCATGGCCAGTCGGCCTTTCACAATGTATGTTTTATAACACTGAAAAGTCAATTTTCTGTCAAAATGTAAAACGTATACTGCTTTACACACACTCGCTCCGGAACTTTTTCTATGCGGAACAAAAAACCGGAGACTGCCCGGCCAAACGGAATATTCCGCAGACGCAAGGCAGCTCCGGCTGTTTTTTTATGAAAGGTCGGAAAATATTTCCAACTGTGCGGTTGCACGGATCTTTGCGAATTGCTGAATGGGTTGGCTGCTCCATAGAGCATCCAATCTCACAGCTTGAAATTTTTTGCCCAGATCCATATTACGATTGCAGTTGCGATAAAAAATTCAGCAAACAGGACGGGTTTTCCCCATAGTTCCCATCCGAGGGAGAAAAAGAAGTAATGCCCGGCAAAAAATGACGCGAAAAATACCAGATATACGGCAAGCGAATACAGGATATTTTTGAAAATCCGGGAACGTTTTTGTTCCCTGTCCATCATCTGTTTCTGCTGCTGTTCCAACAGGTCTGTCTTGACCGACAGTTCGTCTATTTCCGACGGTTTTAACAGATAATCCACGGTAACGTCGAATGCCCTGCTCAGTTCCACAAGCTTTTCTACCTCGGGTACGGCCTGCCCGTTTTCCCATTTGGAAACGGATTGTCTTGACACATTCAATTGTTCGGCTAACTGCTCCTGTGTCAGTTCTTTCCCTTTGCGAAGCGCTATAAGCTTTTCTGCAAATTCCATAAAATGTCCCTCCTTTATTTGTAACCGGTCTGCACAACAGATGGAATGCCTGCCGTTTTTTAACCAATCTGTACGCAGATGTTTTCATGCGGCAGTTCCAAACTGGTTTTCTGCAGTTCCCTTTGTTACTTGCAAAAATCTTACCAAAACTCCCGGTTGCATTCCAGAAAGCGCAGTTTACATCTGAAGGTCAAATTGTGGAATCCGTGCTTAATATAGCGGCACATTACTGCACTGGTGCACTATTTTAGTCATACAGCATCTTCTTTATGGACTCATCATTCAGATTATCCTTCGTCACCCAGAGATACCCGGTGCTGACCTGCGCCTCATTCCCCGCCTGCAGGACGGTCCTTGCCGCCGCCACCACCGACGCATACCCGATTCCAAACGGATTCTGCACGACCAGCCCGGCAATCTCTCCCTCTTCCAGAGCCTTTAGCTGATCCTTGCTCACATCAAATCCCATGAGGACGATCTTCGTATTCTCTGTCCACTCATTTTCCGTTGAAGTATCGTCTGTCCCGCCGTCCTCGTCATTGGAAATCTGATCCCCGGATGTATCCTTGTCCGTTCCGTCTGTTTGGGATTTTCCCTCGTTTTTATCATCATCGACCGAAGCAGGTTCGTTCTTTCCATCCCCGTTGGAGAGGGTTCCGTCATTTCCATCCTCTGCAAGGGCGGTTTCATGTTTCTGCCCTCCGTCTGCAGATGCCGGAACGGTCTTATTTCCATCCTCATTTTCCGAATCTGCCTGGGTGTCCTGTTTCTGCGCATCCTTCTCTGATTCGTTACCGCTTTCCTGAGAGTTCTGCGCAGATGCTCCGACCGTTTTCCTCGCATCTTCTCCGGATTCTCCGGGCGTCTGCCCGTCTTTACCGCTATCCTCTCCGGACTCTCCTGACGCTTGGCCGACTCCGTCGCTGCCCTCTCTGGATTCTCTGGACACTTGGTCATCCTTCCTGCTGTCCTCCCCGGATTCTCCGGACGCCTGTTCGCCTTCCTCACTGTCCTTTCCGGGCTCTTCCGGCGTCTGAGCGTCCTTCCCGCTGTCCTTTCCGGACCCTTCCGGCGTCTGAGCGTCCTTCCCGCTGTCCTTTCCGGACCCTTCCGGCGTCTGAGCGTCCTTCCCGCTGTCCTCGCCGGACTCGTCCGGCGACTGACCGTCTTCCCCGCCGCTTCTGGCCTTCTCCTCCTCTGCCTGCCTGATAGCATGCAGGCCCAGCATGGTTGTGCTGTCATTGGTTCCGAAGATTCCCTTCAGGCCCGGATGCCGTTCGATCATGTACTGGATCACGTCCGCGTCGGAGAAGCTTTCCTTCTGCACCTCACGTTCTCCCTCTTTCAGCCCTTCATTGTATTCATCCGCCATCTGCTTTCGGATGTCGTCCAGCTTGTCGCAGTAAACGACCTCCGCCACATTGACATCCGGATGCTTCTCCGTCATCTCGTCCTGGAAGCTTTTCAGACGTTCCTTGGCCGTTTCCGACTTGGAATCGTGGACAAGAACCAGCACGTCCCCTTTGCCGCCGATCTCATTCGCCAGCTTGTAAGCCCCTGTTCTGGCCGCCTCCTGGTTGTCCGTCTTGACGGTACACTGGATTCCCGGATATTTATTTCCGGAATCCAGGGCTATGATGGGAATGCCGTTCTCCGTGGCAAGATCAAACTGCACCGTGCAGGCGTCCTCGTCAATACTTGCAATCCCGATCACATCCGGGTAGCGGGACAGCTCCTCATCCAGGATATTTACCTGCTCATCAATGTCCTCCGACTTGGCAGGCCCGTTGTAAGTCACCTTTATTTTATCATTTCCCGTATAGCCCAGCTCTTTATTGAGATCCTCGGCCGCCTGCACAACGCCGCTCCGTACAGATTTCCAAAAAGCGGTTGCTTCTGATTTTCCGATGATCGAGATATAAGACCCCTTCTCCAGCTTCAGCCCGCGGACGTCCCTGTAGGCCGACGGCGTAATCGGATTTAAGCTGGACTGGTACTCCGGCTCTTCCGATGCATCCCCCGTAAATGTATCCTGGCCGCTTTCTCCGGCACATGCCCCTGCGGACACCGTAATCGCAGCGGCAAGCACAATAGCCGCAATCTTCACAAATCTCCGTCTCATAACAAAACTTCCTTTCTTCTTTTTCATTATGATTCACAGCAGCGGCAGCCCTCAAAACGCTCAAGTATTCCGGGCCGATTCCGAATGACTGCCGCTTTTCTTCTATTTTACCCACACTATAATACTATACACGATTTTCGTGAAAAAAAAAGGAATATTTTCTTAAGGTTATTATGAAATTCCTTGTATATTTATCTTTTTTGTATTAAAATAGAAAAAGCAATGGAACCCATTGCAGAAATCAAGTCACCGGAACAGCAGCCGCAGAGTCAGGCGCAGGATTCCGGGAGTACATTATAATTAAAAAGGAGGATACATATTATGGCACGTGTGATTAATGACGAATGCGTTAGCTGCGGTACTTGCGAAGCAGAATGCCCGGTAGGCGCTATTGCAGAGGGAGACGGAAAGTACGTGATTGATGCTGATGCATGTATTGACTGCGGAGCATGTGAAGGTGCCTGTCCTACAGGCGCAATTGTAGAAGCCTAATTTATTCAGTCAAATACCCCGCAGCAAAACTGGCGGGGCATCAAAATTCCAGCGCAGCAAGCTGCGGGGTATTTGGTCTACACTCCGTTTCAATCGTTGCCAAATAAGTGTCACTTACATTTGGCAGCCATCGCGGCAGTCACCGGATATCCATGCAGGCATGGCTTCTTGCCTCGTTGCTTTACGGAAATAAAACAAAAAGCGCCCCGGGATCTATTTTCCCGGGGTTGTTTTCGTCGCCGTATCTATTGTTCTCATTTTTCCAACGCAGCTTTCGTCGCCGTATCTATTATTCTCATTTCTCCAGCGCAGCCTTCGCCGCCCCGTCCGCAGTCTCCACGAATGTCTTTACAGCCGCATCCACCGGTTCACCCTTCCCTACATCCTGCAGCATATGCCACCATGCAGTCCTCGCCTGTGCCCAGCCCGGCGTTACCTGGTAGTAATCCCCCAGATACTTTGTGAAAATACTGTATTCCCGCATAATATCATCGTTTACATAGATGTCGTCCATCTCGCACACCGGCCAATACAGGGCGGTCTGAACGGATTTGACGTACTGAGCCTCATTTCCCGTCATATATCTGATAAATGTTTTAGCCGCTTCGAGCCGTTCCTCATCTCCGTTGTCAAACGCTCCGAAGCCCCAGATGCCCCCCTGCAGATTCGGCGTGCCGTCATCGGTGGGAAAAGACATAGGAAAGATATCAAAGGCCCGCTCCGGATTCATGGCCGTCTGGCTGATCTCCATAGACACATTCCAGCAAAATGCCATTGCAAGCTCTCCGCCGGCAAACATTGAAATCTCGTTTTCCCCTACCATGTCCGGTTCAAAGGAAATGCCGTCCAATTCCCGCAAAAACTCCAGCGCCCGGATATTTTCCGCGCTGTCAATCGTATATTCTTTATGCTCCGGATCCGTAAACGTACCTCCATAGAGGTTGTTGACCAAAGCGCGGGTTCCCTGGTCGCCTCCCTGCCCGCCGCAGTATACAATGCCGACCTTCTCCTGACCGTGTGCTTTCAGGGCTTTGACTGCTTCCGCAAAATCCTCGGTCGTCCACGTGCGGTTCTTTTCGTCAATGTATTGCAGCGCCCCCGCCTCTTCAAACATCTCATAATTGATGGCCATACAGTGGGTTGTCATGCAGATAGGGAACTCATAATATTCCCCGCTGCGGTGCCTGCAGGCACTGCGGACATTCTCATAGATTTTATCTGATATGCCGTCCTCCTCCCACAGGTCGGACAGGTCTGCCATCAGCCCGTCGTTCCCCCAGCCGGCAACCAGACGCTCCGGCCCTTCCAGAACCAGATCCGGAGCCTCGCCGGCCTCCACAGCTCTGGCGATTTCCTCGTCGCCGCTGATGTAATCCAAATATTTTACGGATACAAGGATTTTCGGATATTTCTGCATAAAGTCGGAAATCAGCCCCGCCACCACTACGGGATTTCCCCAGTTTCCCACCGGGTAGGTCCAAAGTGAGATCTCAATCTCCTTCCCTTTGGAATCCTCCGATGCATCCGATGAAGCATCGGCCTTCTCATCCTTTGCCGCGCTGCCGTTCGGTTCTCCCGCCGTACCTCCGCCGTCCGTACCGCCGTATGCCTTACCGCCCTTGTTTCCGGACGGAGCCCCGCAGGCGGCAAAGCTTGCGGTGAGACACACCGCCAGCAGCAAAGCCAGCATTTTCTTCATATTCTGACGACTCCTTTCCGTTTCTGGTTCATCCCTGCTATGGCTGCAGATATTTTTCCAGCAGGCGGGTTACCTCCTGCATATCAATGGGCTTGGGAACGTGGGCGTTCATGCCGCAGTCCAGACATTTCTGTACATCGTCCCGGTACGCGTCCGCGCTCATGGCAATGATCGGGATCGTGTCCGCATCCTCCCGATCCATATCCCGGATCGCCCGTGCCGCCTCATATCCGGTCATCACCGGCATCCGCAGATCCATCAGGATCACATCATAATAATGCAGCGGAGACTGTTCAAACATGTCTGCACAAATCTTGCCGTCCTCCGCCCAGTCCAGTTCAATGCCCAGATCCGAGATCAGTTCGCTTGCGATCTCCCAGTTCAGTTCATTATCCTCCGCCAGAAGCGCCCGCTTTCCCGCAAACTGGGCGGTCAGCTCCACCTCCGCCGGAGACTCTTCCTCCATCGTAACAGCCAGAGGCTTAAGTCCATAGAACAGTGTGGACTTAAACAGGGGTTTGGCAAGGAATCCATAGATCCCCACAGCCTTGGCTTCTGCCTCCACCTCACTCCAGTCGAATGCTGCCAGCAGCAGAAACGGCGTTTTGTCACCGCAGAGCGTTCGGATCTCCCGTGCTGTCTCAATACCGCTCATACCCGGCATATCATAATCCAGCAGGATGGCAAAATAGGATTCTCCTTGTTCCAAACGTTTTTTCACTGCCTCAAGCGCTTTCTGCCCGTTCAGCGCCCAGTCCGCCTTGACACCGATTGCCCTCAGCGAAGCAAGATCATTTTCACAGTGTATCTCGTCATCATCCACGATCAGCAAGTCCCAGTCCGGCAGTTCCATTTCCCGTTCCTGCACCGTCGCCTTTTCCATATCCACCGTGATGTGGAACGCACTTCCCCGGCCCGGCTCGCTTTCCACCTTGATGGAGCCGCCCATGGCCTCCACAATATGCTTGGTAATGGTCAGGCCCAGCCCGGCGCCTGCCGTTTTCTCAACCCGGGAATGATCCTCCCGGATAAAGGATTCGAAAATCCGGTCTTTTAATTCCTGAGTCATACCCACGCCGTTGTCCTTCACCCGCAGATGAACCCGGATATAAGAATCCCCCCTGGGAGAGGGCTCTTCCTGCAGTACAAGCTGAATCCGCCCCTCCTCCGGCGTAAACTTCACGGCATTGCTCAGAAGGTTGAGCAGGATCTGGTTGATGCGCACGCTGTCCCCGCATACATTTTCCACGGTCACGTCGCGCACATAGACATCCAGCTTCTGCTTCTTCTCCTTCACCTGGGGACGCATGATCCCCACAATATTCAGCATCACATCGCGCAGAGAAAGCTGTTCCACATTGAGGATCAGCTCCCCGTTTTCGATCTTGGACATATCCATGATATCGTTGATCATCCCCAGCAGATGCCCG
Organism: Schaedlerella arabinosiphila; assembly: GCF_003885045.1. Taxonomy (GTDB): domain Bacteria; phylum Bacillota; class Clostridia; order Lachnospirales; family Lachnospiraceae; genus Schaedlerella; species Schaedlerella arabinosiphila. Next base: position 4,393,149 of record NZ_RHJS01000002.1, read on the forward strand.
CTGGAAAATGCGATCTTCTTCAGGCAGTTCTGTACCTGCTGCGTATCTTCTATATTGGAAATAGCAATGGTCGTCATGCCCACGATCCCGTTCATAGGCGTCCGGATGTCGTGGCTCATATTGGAAAGGAATTCGCTCTTTGCCTTGCTGGCACGCTCCGCTGCCTTCCGCGCTTCATCCAGGGAATTCATCTGCTGCCGCATCAGCCGGAAATACCCGGCAAATACCAAAAGCATGGCCAGCACGATCAGCGCGCAGTCCGCCAACGCCGTAACGGTCCACTGGTTTCCGAAACGGTCAATGGTCTCGTCCATCAGGTTATAAGACATCCCGACCAGCAGATACCATTCGGAATTGGGCAGGCGGGTGCAGTACATATGCCGCCGTTCCCCTTCCAGCGTAAACTCGATATCGTACTCTTCATTGACCTCCATGGCGTCCTGCAGTTCCTTGATAAAGTCCTCCTTCTCCATGCCCAGCACGCTGTCATAGCGTTTTCTGACCCGTTCGAAGTAATTGCCGCCGTCCAGCCCGTCTCCCCGGTAAATAAAGTCGCCGTTCTTAAAGATCATATAATATTCCATGGACGTGTCGTTGATGCTCAAAGCCAGGGTCTCGCCGATGTAGCTGATGGGAAGCCCTGCCACCAGCGCAATGCTTTCTCCGCCCTTCTTCATGGGGTAAACCGCCGGCATCCCCATCAGGATCACCATATCCCCGAGCCGGTCTGTGGCTGCCGCAATCTTGCTGTGGCCGCTGCGAAGCGACCGCATAAACGCGTCCGGGTTGGTTGGATCGGCGTCATTGCCGTAGATCATCTCATATCTCCCGTCCTCGGAGACGAGCGCAAGGCTGGAAAACTCCCGTACCCGCCCGTTGTGGGCCAGAGTCACACGCATCATATCCACATTCGACACATTGCCCGGCGGAACGGATTCTACCAGGTCTCCCACCTGGGCCAGCCGCAGTCCGATGGTGGCCCCGAAATGCTCCGCCACATGGTCACCCATCCCGGACATGTAAATTCCCCCGATATCGCTGATCGTCTCCGCGCTTTTCTCCCTCATAAGCACTGCCTGAAACGTGAAGACAAAAATACATAGGATCAGCACAAAAATCAGGCTGACAATAAGATATCGTGTGTTTTTACTCTTGCTCTCCATCTCAATCCCGGTCTCCTTCCCAAAAGTTCCATAAAGGGAAAATCTGAATAGTTATATAATATCACTTTTTTCCCCATCCGTGAAGTACGTTCTGTAATAAAAAGTATAAATAAACGCCGGAAAAGATTGTCTTTATTTGACGAACGCTTTTTTTCATTACTTCCCGCCCCGTATGGTATAATAGGGGCGAACACAGGCGGACAGGCCGAAAAAAGCGGACGAGTCTATCAACAATCTAAGGAGGTATTATATATATGGGCGAGGTCAGGTACATGATTTCTGAGGCGGCCAAAAAGCTCCAGGTAGAATCCCATGTTCTGCGCTACTGGGAGGATGAGCTTGGGCTGGAGATCGGCCGCACTGACATGGGACACCGATATTATACAGAAGAGGACATACAGCTTTTTCTCTGTATCCAGAAACTGAAGAATGAAGGCATGCTTCTGCGTGACCTGAAATTCATGATCCCCGAACTAACTGCCGCCAGAAAACGGCTGAACGCCGCAAAGGATGATGCGGACGCATCCCCCGACATGCCAGAGGAGCAGACGGAGGAAACGCTCTCCCCGGACTCGAAAACGGCCCCTTTGCAGGGACACAGTACTCCTGCGGCTTCCGCAGACAATCCGGCGGAAGACCGGTACGAGACGGATACCCGGGACACCCCTGCATTTACGGCTGCCGCATTGGCAGACTTAGCGGAACCCGCCCAGGAGGGCACACCGGACAGCTCCGAAGCAGGAAACCCGCTCCCGGAATCTGCCGCCCTGGCTTCTCCCAGCCCTACACCGCAGGAGGTAGACGTAATCCAGGTGACGCAGTTGGAGCAGGTGCGTTCCCTGATCGGAGATGTGCTCAGCGATGTAGTCACGTCCAACAACGAAACATTAAAAAAGGACATCAGCCGCAAGGTAACCGCCGATGTCATCCGCGAAATGGATTTTCTGTTTCAGGCAAATGAACGCCGGGAGGAGGAGCACTACCGCAAACTGGACGTGCTCATACGCCAGCAGCAGGCCGGCAGACGGGAAGCCGCCAGGGAAACCCCGCTTGGAAAATTAAAAAAGCTGCTTACATAAAAATCCGGGCCCCTGTCCCGGCGGCGCATCTCAAAACGAGCCTGCAAAAATGGGACAGGATACCCGGATCACAGACGGCTTTTTTTACTCCGGCTGCCGCAGTTCATTTCCAAAACGGGTATACTGCGGCATCCAGGCCAGCCGGATGGTCCCGATGGGGCCGTTCCTCTGCTTGGCAATGATAATCTCCGCAATATTCTTATCTTCCGAATCATGGTTGTAATAATCATCCCTGTAGATAAACATACATACGTCCGCGTCCTGCTCAATGGCCCCCGACTCACGCAGGTCGGAAAGCATGGGCCGCTTGTCGTTTCTGGATTCCACCGCACGGCTGAGCTGCGACAGTGCGATCACGGGCACGTTCAGCTCCCGGGCCAGACCTTTTAAGGAACGGGAAATCTCTGAGATCTCCTGCTGCCGGCTCTCATTGCTTCTCTTGCTGCTCCCGCTCATCAACTGCAGGTAGTCGATAATGATCAGGTCCAGTCCCTGTTCCAGCTTGTACTTCCGGCACTTGGAACGCATCTCCGCGATGGAAATTCCGGAAGTATCGTCTATGATGAGCTTCGATTTTCCAATGATCCCGGCTCCCTCAATCAGCTTTTCCCAATCCGTGTCTTTTAGATTTCCGGTACGCAGAAGCTGCGCGTCCACATGGGACTCCAGGGAAAACAGACGGTTCACGAGCTGCTCCTTGGACATTTCCAGACTGAACACCGCCACCGAGCGGCTCTGGCGGAAGGCTACATGCTGCGCGATATTCAGCACAAACGCGGTCTTTCCCATAGACGGCCTGGCCGCAATCAGGATGAGATCCGACCTCTGCAGGCCCGACAGTTTATAATCCAGGTCAATAAAACCGGTGGGAATGCCGGTCACATTGCCCCTGGTCTTGGACGCCTTCTCAATCACCTCAAGGGCGTTGAGCACCACCTGCTTGATGGGTACAAAGTCCTGAATATTGCCCCGCTCCACCAGCTCAAACACCCGCTTCTCCGTCATTTCCAGGATTTCTTCCAGCGGACGGCTTTCCGTATAGCAGGCATTGGCGATCTCCTCATTGATCTTAATCAGCCTGCGCATGGTGGATTTTTCCTTGATGATCTGCGCATATGCCTTTGCATTTGCCGAAGTCTGGAAACTGGTCAGGATATCCCTGGCAAATTCCAGGCTGCTGACCTCCGGCGGAACATTTTTCTCCTTCAGATATTCCTGAAGCGTGATCAGATCCACCGGCCTTCCCATATGAAATAATTCTGCCATAGCGTCAAAGAGGATGCCATATGCAGTCTGATAGAAATCCTCTCCCGTGAGGATTTCCGTTGTCTCCAAAATGGCATCCTTATTCATCAGCATCGACGCGATCACGGCCGTCTCCGCTTCTGTGCTGTGAGGCAAAATCCGTTTAATTACCGCCTCTTCCATAGATTCCGCTCCTTATTTGTACTGTTCACTCCCAGCCGTAAGCTGCATTAAGCCTCTTCTTTGATCTCCACCTTGAGCTCCGCGGTCACTTCCGGATGCAGCTTTATTGGAACGTTGTGTGTCCCCAATGTCTTCAGGGTCTCTTTGAGCTGGATCTTCTTTTTGTCCACATCCAGACCCATCTGTTCCTTGACCGCAGCGGCGATCTCCTTCGCGGAAACGGAACCAAACGCCTTTCCGCCCTCGCCCACTTTGATCTTCAGCAGGATCTGTCCTGCCTTCAATTCTCCGGCAAGCTTCTCGGCCGCTTCCTTATTCTCCTTCGCGATCTTTTCCTCGTTGCTCTTTTTCAGCTTCAGGTCGTTCAGGTTTTTATTGTTCGCCTCCACGCCCAGCTTCTTCGGAATGATAAAATTCCGCGCGTATCCGTCGTTTACATTTACAATCTCGCCCTCTTTTCCGAGAGACTTTACATCCTGCAATAAAATAACTTTCATAATATACAACTCCTTTTTTCTGTATACGAGGGCATTCAGATGTCCCCTGCTTCGATCATCTGGTCGATGGTTTCCTTCAGCTTGCGGATCGCTTCCTTCACATCCGTATGGTCAAACTGCACGCCTGCCGCGTTGATATGTCCGCCCCCGCCCAGCTTTTCCGCGATGATCTGTACGTTGACCTCATCAATGGAACGGGCGCTCAGATAAATCCGTCCATTATATATAGTAAGTACAAAGGATGCCTTGATCCCGCTGATGTCCAGCAGTTCGTTGGCCGCCTGCGCCCCCAGCACGGTGGGGCTGTCGATATCGCCCGGGCACTCCGCAATGGCATACTCGCTACGGTAAACCTCGGCCAGCCGCACGGTCTCCGCTTTGGCCCGGTAGGACTCCATATCGTCTCGGAACATCTTTCTCACGCGGGTGATATCCGCCCCGCATCTTCTCAAAAACGCCGCTGCCTCAAAGGTCCTCACCCCGGTCCGGTTCATAAAGTTCCGTGTGTCGATCATAATCCCGGCATACAGGCAGTCCGCCTCCACGGAGGGAATCCGAAGGTCGTCCACAATATACTGCAGCACTTCCGCTACCATTTCACAGGTGGAGGAAGAATAAGGCTCCACATAGGAGAGCACCGCATTTTCAATCACGATGCTGCCCTGCCTGTGGTGATCCAGCACGGCAATGGTTTTGGTGCATTTTAAAAGCTCCGGGCACTCTGTCATGGGCGGCTTGTTGGTGTCCACCACCACCACCATGGAATTTTCATTGATACGCTCCAGCGCCTTGCCCGGCGTCAGGAAAATGTCGCTTTCATAAGCGGAGCTGTCCAGGATCTCATCATACAGCGGCCGGATGGAGTTGGAAACTTCTTCCAGCACCACATGGGCCTTCTTCCCCAGTTCCTTCGCCGCACGGTAGATCCCCATGCAGGCGCCCAGGCTGTCTGCGTCTGCAAGCCGGTGCCCCATGACGAAAACCTGGTCTTTGGCTATGATAAACTCCCGCAGCGCCTCAGCCTTGACACGAGCCTTGACACGCGTATTTTTCGAGGTCTGCTCTTTTTTTCCGCCGTAATATTTGAGGCCGTGGCAATCCTTCACCACCGCCTGGTCGCCTCCCCTTGCCAGCGCCAGATCTATGGCCATGCGGGCATAATCGTAGCTTTGGGCATAGGTGCTGGTGTCCACGCCCAGGCCGATACTCAGTGTGGCCGAGCGCGCATTGCCGATGTTCACCTGCTTGACATCCTCCAGAAGTGAAAAGCGGTCTGATTCGAACTTCTGATAAGCTTCCTTCTTGATGACGATAAAGTACTTGTCCTTTTCCATTTTTTTCACAAGTCCATCGGCATCGTTGATATATTTGTTGATCTTGCGGTCGATCAGGGCTACCAGAAGAGACTGGCGCACCTCCTCCACGCTGTCCATGATCTCGTCGTAATTGTCAATGTAGATCAGGCCGGCGATCATGCGCTGGTTGTCGATCTCCCGCAGATTGGCATTGAGTTCCGTCACGTCCGTCATATAGATGACGACAAAAAATTCTTTCTCCCTGGGGATGTGCAGCACGTCCTCGGCCTCGCTGAAGCCTTCCATGGAAACCTTGCTGAGATGCACCTGGTAATCCCGTCCGTTGTGCTGGATCTCCAGCTCCGCATTCTCATCGTCCCCCGGAAATATGCTCCGGCTGATCTCCGGGATCAGCTTATTCAGATACCGCTCCCGGCGTTTGCCGCAGAACACCTCCTCAAACCGGTCGTTCTTCCATACAATCCGCCCGTCCTCCATCAAAATGGCGTAAGGAATGGCAAGCTCACGCAGAAGGGTATTCTGTATCCCTTTATACTGGGTCGAGAACTGGATCATATCGGCCAGGATCAAAGAACGGTTGTGAAAATACAGGATACCGACGATCACAGCATAGATGATGACAAACACAGACATCATACCCGCCGCCTGCCGGTCGATCTTATACATCCAGATGTTCATCGCGATCAGGAGCACCGTCATGATGATCGGCCATCGCATATACATCTTTAGCTGTCCCTTTAAACGCACATCTTTCTTTTTCATATTTTTTCCTCTTCAATCTCCAATCAATTCAGACGATATCCGCTGCTGACACGGTCCGCCCGCCCCTCCCGGGCATGTGTGAAGGCATGCCCCATGGAAATCTTCTGCCGCTGAAACCGCCTGCCCTGCCAAAACCCGGCGCCGGGCGGCTTTTACGGCCATTAACATGTCTAGTATAACACCTTTTTTTAAATTAATCCACTATAATCTGAATCTGTGCCGGGGGAGACTAAAAAAAATGGGATAGAAGAATTATGCACAGATCAATAGGATGATCAGTAAAAACAACGCCGTCAAAATAATATAGAAGCTTCTTTTAAAATAAATTTGTTTTCTCACAGTAATCTTTGAGTTTTCTGTAATTTCTTTGCAGTAGTCTAGTTCTAACTGCTGAAAATCATCCCTGTTCTGACCCGGCCTGTCCCAATATTTTTCATATAATTTCTGTAAATATTCATCCGGTTCCAGAGACGATATATACGCATAATGGAGCAAATTTTCAGATATCCCATTATTTGGAAATGTCTTTATATTGCCATTTAACGGCTTAAAAGACCAGAGCGCCGTGATCGTGGATAATATCAATCCGATCAGTACAGCGCTGGTTAACAGCAAATAATTTTTTAACAGTCCCATTTCCGTTATTGTAGCTGCCATAGTCACATTGAAGGCAATTAATGCGGCGTTTTTGCCTTCTGCAAAATGAAGCCAGGTATTGGTATTGTCAAAAATTTTCTGCAGCAATTCTATATGTTCTTTATTATTTTTGCTCATTTTAAGTATACTCCAGGGATAACGCTTTTATCCTGCTGAAAGCTTCATTAAGCGTTTGTTCAAAATCAGGTACCCTTTTTTCAAAATCTTTTTCTATATTTTGTAAATCTGATTCTGTAATCCATCGTATCCGTTCATGCTTCTTTGTCGGCTTAAAATTCTCCGGATCAAAATCCGTCGTAATCCTTGCCAGCGTAATGATGCCTTTGTCTTTCTTCTCAGGCTCATTTAACTGCGGATTATGGATAACCTGGTACAAAGCTATCGGAATCGGTTCTCTCATTTCTCTGCTGCCATCAACGACGGGTTCGATGTCAATCTGAAAGTCCTGTTTATATTCTTCTTTCAGCTTTTGCGCAATGCTCATGTCTATCACTGCTTTTGCACAGCCGAACTCCCAGGCCCCCTGGCTTTTTTCACGGCTGTCAGACCTTTTGGCAATTAAAATTCTAATGCCGTCTTCAAATTCTTTAAAACAGACTGCCACACAATGAATCTGCATTAATTCTGTGTTGATGTATTTTGTCTGATCGTGTGTTGCTGTTTTAATTAACTGCTGCAGCCGTTCAATTTTCTCTGTCAGCATTCTGTCCTGCAAGATTTTATTGACAGCATAAAGGGGATTCGTGTACATCTCATCATCCCGGATTACTTTTTCCTTTTTATCGGCTTCCCGATTATCATAATACTCTTTAATCAGGTCGCTTTCATCACATGCATCGAATACAAAGCTTTCTTTTAATTCAATTTCTTTCCCGTATAAATCCGGATAAGCTTTTGGGTCATGGTACCAGATAATCGGATATAATTTATCTTTCCATACGCCTTTAAGCTTTCTGTAGGTTATAATGTGCAGGCAGGAAAGGCTTTCTGTCTGCCGGGAGATCAAATAAGCCAATTCATAACTCAGAACCATGCGTCCTTCCTGTGTTTGCCTGGAAATCCGAAACCCCGTATCTATATCATTACCGAGAAACTCAAAAATCTCATGCCCTTCTTTTGAGTGGTACCGTTCGAAAATGTTATCGGCATTATCCTGTAGCGTATCCCTGTAACTGATATTTCCGACATCTGTTACAGCAGCTATCCAGGCGGCTGTTTTCAGAGATAAAATATTCTGCAGTTTCATCGCATGAAATTGATCGTTGCCAAACTTAAAAAATTCACCCGTTTTAAGTTTGTGTATGGTGACTACCATTATTTTGAATATACGGTTTATGTATTCGCACAGTTCATTTTCGCTGCGTACCTTAATAATAAAAATAGCTTCATCGCCGAGAACTCTCCACATCTCCGAACCAAAAAGCTGATTTTCCACCTCATTCCGCAGTTCTTTAAACAATAAATTGATGACCTGGGCCCACCCGAAATAATTAATTGTCTTATATGCAGTAGAGTTTACAATATCAAAAGAAAAAAACAGAACAACATCCGAAGAATTAATATTAGGATGTTCTTCTGTTTTTTCTTCTTCTTTTGATAATTCGTCTATTCTATTTTGTATGGATTCTAAAACCACTCTTTTGTCTTCTACCATTTTAAATACCCCAGCCATTTTCCCCTGTTTGCAGCAGCATCCACAGACACATGAAAATACTTGGCAATCTCAGAAGTATTCACCCGGCTGCCGGATGTATGCTGATCCATTATACGCTTATACTCTGTGCGGGGCATTAAAAAAGCAGCCGCAAATTCATTGGATTGGTATTCTAATTCCGAATTTCCATTGCGGTAGTAGTATATGTTGTCATGAGACTGCCATCTCTGTTGATTCGTCTGGAACCCCATATGCAAAAATAAATGCCCCAGTTCATGAGCTATTGTAAAATTCTTCCTCTCTTCTGTCTGAAACGGTGATATTTCTATTACAAATCTATCACTCCCTGCTTTTCTGATCTTACCATCAGAAAAGCCATTTATAGAAGGATCTTCCACTATGCTCCCTCCCATATTTTGTACCACTTTCTCAATGTCAGTAATGGGAATAGAAATATTATACATTTCGATTACTTCCTGTGCCATAGTATTAATCAGGTTTTTCAGTTCATTTTTCAATGCCATACAAATACCTCCTTTCCATACTGCAGAAACAATTATAAGTTATTATCTTAAATACACATAAATATTATCACTCTCTATATATAATTTTTCTAATGATGGTTACTATTCACACATACGGTACTCACAGCATAGCCGAATACTGTCTATCACAAAATTATTATATGCGAAAATACAAAATAATGCAACCCTTTATCAGAACAAATGTTCAAAATATTCAGACCGCAGTTACAGTTCACGGCCTGACCGGCCGAGAACTGTAACGCATCCAGCCCATTTTAAGTCGCCTGATGGCGAGGGGCTGGATGCCCGCCCCATCACTGAATTGGCCGGATGCCGTGCAGCAAGTGCACGACACCGTGTGAACAGTAACAGACCGCAGGCATCTTGAATATTAGATATAAATAACAGCGCCTATTTTACTAACCATTCTCGTGGGAAATGAATAAAAAAAACACAGATCGAGTCGAATTATGACAAGCTTAAAGATCGTAAATAAGAGCAAAAAAGGCCGCCGCATATCAAATCTTCCAGATTCCCGATGCGGCAGCCCATATCTCTTTTTAAATTAATCCTGAACGTAGGGCATCAAAGCGATGTGTCTTGCTCTCTTGATCGCTACGGTAAGCGCTCTCTGATGCTTCGCACAGTTGCCTGTGATCCTTCTCGGAAGGATCTTTCCTCTCTCAGAGATGTACTTCTTCAGCTTTGCCACGTCTTTGTAATCAATCTCGTTATTTTCTTTTCCGCAGAACACGCATACTTTTTTTCTTCTGCGTACGGGGCCTCTTCTCTTGAAGCCGCCTTCCGGTCTGCTTCCCTTTTCGTAAGCCATCTTCCTTTACCTCCTGATTTTATAGCTTCCGCATGAAACGCCATGCAGAATCGGTTAGGAACGTCTATCTATGCTTATCAAACAACCCGTGTTCAATAAGGTATCTCACCGGACGAAACCTGTCCTTCCGGTGAATTTAGCTGAACGGCAGTTCCTCTTCAATCCCGTCGGGGATATTCATGAATCCGTCACCCACGTCTGCTCCCGGTGAGGGTGCCGGCTGCTGGTAGGAATTTTGCTGATAAGAGTTCTGCTGGTACGAACCGCGGTTCGCTTCAAACTCAGACTTGCTCTCCGCAAACTCCTGGTCTTCCACGATCACTTCCGTTGTATAGACCTTCACGCCGTCCTTATTCGTATAGCTTCCGGTCTGAATCCGTCCGGAAATGGCTACGCGCATCCCCTGGCGGAAATACTTCTCTGCAAACTCCGCGGAACGTCCGAAGATCACGCAGGGGATAAAGTCTGCGCTGGGTTCGTTGTCCCTCTTGAATCTGCGGTCCACAGCAATCGTATATCTTGCTACTGCGGTCGCACTGTCACCCTGTGAATATCTGACTTCCGGGTCTCTTGTCAGACGACCCACCAAAACCACTTTATTCATATATACCTCTTTCTTATGCCTCTTGCTTCACGCATAAATATCTGAGCACGTGATCCATGATACGGATACGCTGTTCCACTTCACCCGGAACAGCCGCGTCAGACTCGAAGTGTATGAAGTAGTAGAATCCTTCTTTCATCTTCTGGATCTCATAAGCAAATCTTCTCTTGCCCCATTCGTCAACGTCTGTTACATTGCCGCCGAAACGGGTGATCAATGCTTTTACCTTCTCCACTACTTCCGCTCTCGCGTCATCCTCGAGCTTTGCGCTGACAACAACGGCTAACTCATACTTGTTCATGTGTCCTGCACCTCCTTCTGGTCTCTGGCCCCCGCCTGCCCGGGAGCAAGGAATATAAATATCTGTCAGATGTCAGATTTACGAAAACCTGACGCTGCTATCCGATACAGCGGACACTTCTGTCAGATGCCGCATCTGAATAGCTGTAAACCAATGTGTATGTCACACAGATACTTATAATAGCACAAGACATTGTATGATTCAAGCTTTTTTGCGAATTTCTCTCGTGTTTTTTTCCACCAATTTCCTGGATACCATCACCTGATGCCCGCATCCGCAGCATTTCAAACGGAAATCCGCCCCCACCCGGAGCACCTCCCACTCAAAATTCCCGCATGGGTGCTGCTTTTTCAGCCGAATGATGTCCCCTACCGCAAAACGATCCGCCATATGATCCCTCCTTGTGAACCGAGTCCCGCGCAGCATATGCCAAGCCGCGCCGCTGCTGTGAACACCGCACTGCAGACAGCAGCGCATAACATTTCGCCAAACGCTTTCAAAGCCCCGTCTCAGTGTTCCTCAATCAGCACGCCCTGAACCAGGAACCGTTCATCCTCCAGCACGTTGGTGCAGGTGGAAAGGCTCACAATCCGGGAACCTGCATTCAGATCCGTCTCTACCTGGTAGTTGGATGAGCTTTTGCACAGTTCCAGATAATTCGTGAAATCTTCATCCGTATTGTAGTTCAGATTGTAGTTCTCCGCCGTCGCCTTCACCACGCCGGCCGAAAATACCTGATAGACTTTGGTCGTTCCGTCGGGCGTGTAGATGAAGAAATAAGGATGCTGCCTGCAAAATTCCTCGTCGGCATAGGCGCTGAGCTGGGAAAACATCTCGCCGCCCACCTTCAGGTTGTGCCCGTAGATAAAGGAATTTCTGTCGGTAAACGAGGAGTGGCTCCGCTTATCCAGGAAAATCGCCCCCAGCTTGTTGTCATTTGCAGAAAATGTCTTCGTCAGATATTCTTCGTTGTCCCGGCTCTTGACCACCGGATAGCTGATGACCGCCGGTTCTTCCATACGAATCCACGCCACCGTGTCCGGGTTCTCCGCCAGCAGCGCGTCAAAATCAACCTGGAATCCGTCCCCCAGGCGCTGCTCCTCCCCCTCTTCTTCGGGGTCAGGCTCCTTCACCGCCATCTCCTTCACCTTGTCGTATTCCTGACCGCCGCTGTAATAAGGGAGGACCATCATCACGATCTGGTAAATGGAAACGGCAAGGATGCCAAACGCCACGATCATAATCAGCGTAGTAAACAGATTTCCGCCTTTTTTTCTCTCTTTTTTATTTCGCCCGCCCGCACCTTTTTTTGCAGGCTTCCTTCCGGCCCCGGCGGACGTTTTTCTGCCCTTTGCCCCGGCGCCTGATTTTCCGGCGGTTCTGCCGCCGGATCCTGCTGCCGGCGCCTGCCTGCTTTTCCGGTTCTTATTTTCCATCTTTGAATCCTTCAATCCTTCCTGAGGAACCCTTCTCTAAAATCCGAGATTTTCGTCTACCAGAATGACTTTTGTCCGCTTCGGAACCTTGGAAAATCTGGTGATCAGTATCTGACAGCAGATGCATTCCGGGGATTTGCAGTCAAAGCAGGTTCCGTTTTTTACACAAGGGGTCTGTATCCCGAACCGCTGCGCGTTGATCGGCGCCGCTCCATTTTTGGCACGGCTCATGGCGTCCGCCTCCGACTTCACGACCTTGTTCATGCCTACGATCAGCAGGACGGTTTTCGGGCCGTAGGAATAGGCCGCCACCCGGTTCGCATTTCCATCGATGTTGACGAGAACCCCGTCCTCGCTGAGCGCGTTGGTGCTGCCCAGGAACACGTCGCAGTTCAGTGCCTGGTGCATGACCTCCTCCTGCTCCGCCCTGGTCTCCTTCGTGCCCCGGTCAAGGACTTCATAATTGCCCCCGCGTACTGCGTCCAGCAGGCCGATCTCCTGGGCGGACATGCTGCCGCCCCAGCTGACAGAGCTGCCCTCCGGGATCAGCTCCAGGGCTTTCTCCAGGGCCTCTTCCTTTGTCTTCACATAATAAGCTTCCATGTTGCGGGATTCCAGCGCTTTGACCACACGTGCTCCCAATACTTCGTTGCGCATCTCTCTTACGTCCATTTTTTCCGCCTTTCTGCTTTTATTAACTATGAATATAAGTCAAACGATTTTTCTCATTGACATTATAGCAGTCATATCTTCAAAAAACAAGTTCCCGGCATAAGCAAATCCCCGGGATCACATAAAAATGTTACAGTTCACGGCCCAACCGGCCGCGAACTGTAACGCATCCAGCCCATTGAAAAGTCGCCTGACGGCGAGTGGCTGGATGCCCGCCCCATCACTGAATTGGCCGGATGCCGTGCAGCAAGTGCACGACACCGTGTGAACTGTAACATAAAAATGCAGTCGTGAACCCGGGAATTTGTCAAATAAGAGAAATGGGGATGATCAGGTTATTCTGGTCGAAGGCACTTAATTTGTCCGCCATGCAGAGGACGGCGCCGGCCCCCCGCTGCAGAGGGGATTTTTCGATCAGTTCGAATACCTTCGTCAGCTTCCTGGGCGGGGAGGCCATTTTCTTGATTTCCACAGGAAACAGCTTCCCATCCCGTTCCAAAATCAAGTCGATCTCCCGGGCATCCTTGTCTCGATAATAGTACAGATATGGTTCCTGCCCTGCGTTCTGGTAGGTCTTAATAATCTCCGACACGGCGTAATTTTCCAGCAGAGCTCCGCTCATAGCCCCCTCCATGGCCGTTTCCGCACTGCTCCAGCGAGTCAGGTAGCAGACCAGGCCGGTGTCGTAAAAATACAGCTTCGGAGTGGACACGGTACGCTTGAGAACATTATTTGAGTAAGGATACAGAAGAAAGATCACTCCAAGCGCTTCCAACACACGAAGCCAGCTTTTCGCCGTAGCCTGATCAATCTCCGCGTCATCCGAAATCCCTTTATAATTGACCTGCTGAGAAGCCCTGGCCGCCGACGCGCGCAGAAACCTCAAAAACTTTAAGCTGTCAATCCCATTGGACAGCCGGCGCACATCCCGTTCCAGATAGGTATCAATGTAACTGGAATAGAAAATATTGGCATCCTGATAGGCGCCGCTGACCAGCGTGGGCATCCCGCCCCGGAAGATATGCCGGAAAACTTCAGGCGTGTCCAGTATCGTACGATGCTTTTCCCGATCCGCCAGCGCTGAAAGCTCCAGACTGAACGGAGTGTTCTCAGGCTCCCCCATAATTTCACTCTGGGACAGCGGAGGCATGCTAAGCAGGGCCACCCTTCCGGCCAATGACTCCTGAACCCCTTCCATCATCTTGAACATCTGGGAACCTGTCAGCCAGAAATCGCCGGGCTGACGCCGGGTATCCGCCAGGATCTTGATATATGGAAAAAGTTCCGGGGCATACTGTACCTCATCAATCAGCAGCGGCGGCTGATGAAGCTGGAAGAACATCTTAGGGTCCGTCTTTGCCAGCTCCCGCTCCATAAGGTCGTCCAGGGATACCTTCCTGCGGCCGCGTCCCTCCGTCTCGATCAGATGCTCCAGCATGGTGGTTTTTCCCACCTGCCGCGGGCCGGTGATCAGAAGTACGGGATATTGCTGGTTGAGCGCCATGACAGGCATTTCCATGTGGCGTTTGATATACATAAAAAAATCCCTCCTTTCTCATTTCGGCCAATATAAGATCATACTCATATTTTAGCCGAATATCAAAACCTTTGCAAGTCCTGATCTCAAAAAAGGAGGGATGCCGTGCAGCAAGTGCACGGCACCATAACATTTATTCTACTTTTTCAAACGCCGGAATGGATATCACCTTTCCGTCCTGCATAGCCGACTCGTGGGCGCAGATGCCGGTGCCTGTCCAGTAGGCTCCCATGATATCGTCCATGACCGGCGGCCTTTCTTCCAGGATGGAGCGTACGAACTCGTGAACCAGGTGGGGATGGGAACCGCCGTGGCCGCCGCCCTGAGTAAATGAAAGATGCGTATTTTCATTATTATATACCGTATTTCGGGTAAACGCCGCGATCTCCTTTGGCAACAGGTGCGCATAATCCGGAATTTCGATCCGTTCCTCTTTGATCTCGCCGCCCCGGCTGGATTCTTCATTTTCATCGGTCAGGATATCCACCTTCTGCAGGGCGCCCGTCCGGGTATAGAGAACCGGCTCTTCCTTCTCAAGCTGCTGCCACTCGAAACTCTTATTCTCCCCATATATGCGGAAGCACTCGGAATAGCTCCGGGCCACGCCGTACAGGAAACGTTCCATTTCGATCGTCACGTCGCTGTCTTTGAGCGAAATAAACGCCGCCTCAAACGCGTACGGACACCCGTACTGCTCCTCCAACTCCTTTCGGATCTTCCCGGAGCCCCTTGCGTACACACGGTCCGGCAGATGTCCCGCCAGCATCAGGCAGGGCGCCACCGCATGGGTGGGATGCATCAGCGGCGGAAAGCCTTTCCAGTACTCCGGCCAGCCCTCCATATCCTGGTAGTGGGCGCAGGTCATGTACTGAAGCCTTCCAAGCTCCCCTTTCTCGTAGAGTTCCTTCATATAAAGAAATTCCCTCTGAAAGATCGTAGTCTCCATAAACATGTAATTTTTTCCGGACTGCTTCCGGGCATGGATTATATCATTCAGCTCCTGGATGCTCATTCCCATGGGAATGGTACAGCCGCAGTGCTTTCCCGCATTCAATACACGGACGGAAAAAGGAGCGTGCGTCGCCGGCGGCGTGACCAGATGCACGGCGTCGATTTCCGGATTGTCCAGAACCTCCTGCAGGTCCGTATGGCACCGCTCTTTCGGGATACTGTAGCGTTCCATCGCGATCCGCAGCAATTTTTCATTTTTGTCCACCAGATACACCTTGTCCACATCCGGATGTTTGCAGTAGATCGCGGCAAATTCCAGGCCGAAGCTCAATCCTACCAGGGCTACATTCAGTTTTTTCATATGTTTCTTCCTCCTGTTTCTTTTATCTTTTCAAAAATTGTAGGGGAAATCATAGCAAACAGGAATAAATATATTTTGCAGGTTTTCCACTGTTTTTTCAGGAAAAAAGCAAAATTTCCACTGAAGGATGAACAAAATTTATATAAATCGGAAAAATAAGTCAAAAATAGTAGAAATCGGCTCCCTCCAAAAATTTCTGACCTATTTTTTGATTTTTCCGCAGGAAACTTAAAAAATATCTTTATTTTCAATACAGCCCCGGTATGGTTTAATACAGATATAAGGAACAGCCGGCAAAACCTGAATAAAAATACGAAAGGGACGGATACAACTATGAAAAAGAAAAGAATCACCGCCTTATTATTAGCCGCATCCATGGTGCTTGGAACATCTGCCTGCGGAGGTTCCGGCGGTGCGGAAAGCGCAGACAGCACTGCAGGACAGGAACAGGAGCCGCAGCAGGAATCCGGTTCTGAAACCACGGAGCTTACCCTTCTCATGGGTAATGACTGGGTAGACGAATCCAAAGAGCTGGGGGCCGAATTTACGAAGGTAATCGGACAGTATCAGGAAGAACATCCGGAGGTCAAGATTACTCTGCAGGGCGCCTCACAGCAGGATATCAAGGAATCCTTCCAGACCGCGGCACTGGCCGGCGGCGGCGCGGATATCGTGACCATGGATAATTCCGGACATGCCATTGACCTGGCGGCTATGGGGCTGCTCTATCCATTAAGTGAGCTGACGACTGCCGAGGAGCTGACCAGCCACTATCAGGAAGGGCCACTGAATTCCGGAAAATTCCAGGGGGAATATCATTCGGTTCCATGGTATATGGACTGCTGCGGATTTTATTATAATACGGAACGCCTGAAAGAACTGGATCTGGAAGTTCCCCGCACCTGGGAAGAACTGGCCGACGCATTGAAGGTGGTAAAGGATGCCGGATACGGCGGAATCATTACCTACCAAAGCGCTTATGCGTTCTACTCCTTCTTTTATCAGAACGAATGCCCGGTCATCGATACCAGCGGGGAGATTCCGGAGGTCGTAACAGACAGCGAGGCCGGAAAAGAGGCGTGGGCTTACATCTGCGACATCGTCGAAAACGGCGGGCTGGTGGAGTCCTTCAAGGAAGCCACAACCTGGGATAAAGTATATGAAAGCTTTGCCAACGGAGAGGCAACCTTCCTCCTGGGCGGCGACTGGTGCGCTCCCGGAATCGACAAGCTCAATCCTGACCTGGATTACGGCATTACCACCATGGTAGAAGGCAAAACACAGGCAACCGTACTGGGCGGATGGACATGGAATATCAATACAAATTGTAAGAATCCCGAGGCCGCCTACGACCTGATCAGCTACCTCAATTCAGAATCCGGCGATTCCATCCTGGCTGTAGAGGGAAAGATCTCCGCCAGAAAAGATTTTGACTATGAAAAGGCTCTGGAAGGAAAAGAACGGCTTCAGGTATTTACGGATGAATTTCCATATACCTGCGCCCGCCCTGCCGTCATCAATGAAAAAGTGATTGACGAGCTAATCACAAACGCAATTCTGGAAGTAGACTATGGAAAATTGAGCGCGGACGAAGCCCTGGCTTCCCTGACGGAAAAGCTGAAGGAAAACATTCAGACAAACTATCAGTAGCCTGATCCGACCGTGTATTTCAGCGGCAGGCTTTACCCATCCTCCCATCCAATCCCCACAAGATTGCATGGGAGGATATCCATATCAGCCGAATTTTCGCCTATACGGCGCAAATCGGCATACAAAACAGGAGATCAATTTATGAAGCAAAAAAGGAGAAGAAAAAGTCTGGATTTCAAAAAGAACTGGCCCGGATATCTGTTGATTGCCCCGGCGTTTATTGCTGTATTTACGCTTTCCATCTATCCGTTGTTCCGCGGGATCTACCTCAGCTTTGTCCATTACAACCTGGTAAGGCCGGGCGACGCCATTTTCAATACCTTTGCCGGACTTGACAATTACATAAACATTTTTTCAAACAAGATTTTTCTGCAGTCCATCGGAAATACCGTAAAATGGACTGTCGTAAATCTGGTCATCCAACTGCTTGCGGCCATGCTGCTGGCACTGGCCCTGAACCAGAAGCTGAAAGGGCGTTCCCTGTACCGCACCCTGATCCTGGTGCCCTGGGCCGTCCCCCATGCCATCGCGGCGATGACCTTTACCTTTTTATTTAACGCAAACGTGGGGATCATCAACATCCTGGCGGTAAAGCTGGGAATGATCACGGAATCCGTCTCCTGGCTGGGAAATATGGGTTCCGCGTTCTGGTGCGTGATCCTGGTCGCGATCTGGAAGGGAATCCCGTTTCAGATGATCTTTATTCTGGCCGCGCTGCAGGGGATTTCCAACGACATCTATGAGAGCGCGGAGATCGACGGGGCCGGCCGCTGGCAGAGCTTCTGGACGATCACCCTGCCCATTATCAAGGAACCCCTGGCGATCGCCACCATTTTAAATCTCATCGGCATCGTTTCCTGTTTCAATACGATCTGGCTCATGACCGGGGGCGGGCCGCTGTACAGCACGGAGATTTTGTATACCTTTGCGTACAGGGAAGCTTTTATCAATCATAATTTCGGAACCGCGGCAGCGACCTCTGTCATTTTGTTTATCGTTATGACAGGATTTTCCTGGATCTATCTGCGCATGGTGCGGGAAAAAGAATAGAAAGGGGTGGGCGATTTGCTGACAAAAAAACAAGGGGAAAAGATCCGGATTTCCATTTCCTATATTTTTATATGTATCATGGTATTTTTTGCGGTCGTGCCGTTTATTTACGTCATACTGACCGCGCTGAAAAGTTCGGAACAGATCTATGATCCCGACCAGATTATTCCCACATATATCACTCTGGAAAATTTCCGGCAGGTGCTGTTCCATTCCAATTTTGTGCGGTATTTCATGAACAGTATCTTTCTCACCGTCGTGACCACGGTGATCTGCATGGTTCTGTCCGTCATGGCCGCATACGGCCTGACCAGATATTACATCATCGGGTCGGAAAAAATCAAAATGGCCGTGTTGATGACGCGGATGTTTCCGGGAATCCTGCTGTGTATTCCGTTTTATATAATTATGAAGCAGCTGCAGCTCATCGACAGCTACGTGGGGCTCATCATGATGTACTGCTCCTTTACGCTTCCCTTCGCCATCTGGAATACCTGCGCGTTTTTCAACACGATTCCCTGGGAGCTGGAGGAGGCGGCCATGATCGACGGATGCAGCCGGCTGCGTTCCTTTTTCACCGTGATTGTGTACGTGGCAAAACCGGGGCTGTTCGTAACCGCGCTCTTTTGCTTTATGTCCTCCTGGGATGAATATATGTACGCATCCATTTTCATCAATACCACATTGAAAAAAACAATCCAGGTGGGGATGCAGGACTTTGTCGGACAGTATTCCGTGGACTGGGGACTGCTGATGTCGGCTGTGGTAATCAGCCTCATTCCGCTTTTCCTCTTCTTTGCCCTGGTTCAGAAAAATCTGGTGGACGGCTTGTCCTCCGGGGCCGTCAAGGGCTGACGGAATTGCTGCTCAAAAGGCGTTTTTGCCTGCGTGTCTGCATCTGTCTGTTTTCACACTCAGATTTCTGTGTTAAACTGTAATTATCCGGAACCAATGTCATGGACTTAAGACTGCACTGTACACGTACGGAACAGATTTTGAGCGGCAGTGTAAAGCGGTATAAAAAAACAATACAGGAATTGCCTGCCGTCTGCTGCGCGGATGGCGGGCAATCCATTTGCACGGCAAACGGGTTGCAAAGTCGGGGTGGTTGAAAAATGAAGAAAAAAGAGAAATGGCTGGATTTTCATAAGAAAGGAATCCGGACGCAGATGATGGTCTATATCGGCATCCTTGTCGTGCTCCCCCTATGTCTTGGACTGATGGTCCTCAACATCTATCTTCAGAAAGTCATGAGCGACAACAAGGTCCGCTTTGACAGTTCTTCCCTGCTCCAAATCAAAAACAACGCGGATCAGATCATAGAAGTGATGAATTATTCTACCAGCATGATGATCGTCAATCAGGATGTGCTGGAAAATATCCGGCTGCTGGGCGCGTATCCGGACAGCTATGAGCTTTACCGCGCAAAAACCAGCCTGTCCACCCGGCTGGCGGATCTGGAGAGTTCCGTCTTAAATGCCGTTGACGGCAAGCTTGCCATCCTGACCACCGACGGCTATCTGATCGGTTCCTACAATATAAGCAAGACCAATCTGGATTATGAGAAGGAGGCATGGTACGGCGAAATCCTGGAAAACGGGCGGAAGATCACGTTTCAGCCGGAGCTGATCCAGTTTTTCCAGGCCATGTCCAATTATACGATCCGGGATCACCAGCACCTGTACATTGGAAGGAGCATACAGGATTACTCCGGAAGGCCCCTGGGGATCATCATGGTTCAGCTCTCCGCCTCCAAGATCTGGGGCAAATATACCCAAGCCCTGGAAAAATCCGGGCAGGAAGCGTTCTATATTCTGGATGATGATTTTCGCCGGCTGATCGATTATAATGGAAAGGACGACCGCTTTTTAGAGCGCATGTCCGAAGAAGCCGCCGGCTGGAGCCTGAATCAGAAGCATGTGCTGCGGGGCACCATGGACGCGGCGGACTATTATATGGCTATCCTGCTGGAGCAGTCGGAAAATGTGCTGCTTTATTCCATACCCGCTTCCGTTTACAGGGAAGAGCTTTCCGGAATCGCATCCGGGATATTTGTTTTGATCTTTCTGCTTGTTTTTCTGACGATCCTGACCATGATCTATTTTTCCGGAAAATTATCCCGCCCGCTGATCTATATGGTAGACATGCTGGAGCAGTCAGACAACGGGATCTTAAAGCTCAGGGACACAAAACCCTCCTTCGGGGAAATGAATAAGCTGATCGCCAGCTACAATAAAGCCGGGGAGCGGATCGAGGATCTGATCAAAAAGGTAAAGCTGGAAAGCGAGCTGAAAGAAAAGGCTCATTACGAAATGCTGATGTCGCAGATTTCCCCGCACTTTATTTTCAACACGGTGCATTCCATTCAGATCATGGCCCAAAAGGAGCAGGACACCCGGACCGAGCGGGCGCTGGAATCCCTTGGGGCCATCCTCCAGGCTGTGTACCGCAGTAAAAACGGCATGACCACGGTGGGCCAGGAAACCATTCTCCTGCAGGCATATGTGGAGATCATGCAGTTGCGGTTTGGGGATTCCTTTCATTTTTATAATACCATTCCCGCCGAATTGTACCTGTATGAGATCCCGGCATTTACCATGCAGCCCATCGTCGAAAACGCGATCCTCCATGGGGTCAGGGATATGAAAGCCGGGCAGATCATTGTATCCGCGGTGGAATACCCCCATGATTTTATGATTTCCGTATTTGACAACGGGGAATCGGCGGATAAGGAAAAGATGGACCGGCTTCTGAAAAAACCGAACAAGAGTAAGAGCGCATTTACAGGAATCGGCCTCTACAATGTAAATTCAAGATTAAAAATGCTTTACGGGGATTCCTACGGGCTGATATTCAACGAAAAGGCCCTGACTGGTTTTGAAATCTGGATTCGCATACCGAAAGGAAAATCAAATGCATAGTGTATTGATCATTGAAGATGAAATATTGGCGAGAATCGGCCTTCACCAGCTCATCAACTGGGAAAAGCATGAATTTTCCCTTCTGCCGGACGCAGCGGACGGGGAGGCGGCGCTGGATCTGATCCGCAGGCACCGCCCGGACATCCTCCTGCTGGACCTGAACATTCCCAAAATCGACGGTCTGCAGATCCTGCGGCATCTGAAAGAGGAAGGCATGGGCTGCAAGGTCATTGTAATCAGCTGCAATGAGGAATTTGATATGGTGAAGGAGGCCATGAAGCTGGGGGCCTATGATTATCTGCGGAAGCTGAACCTTTCCTCCGACGAACTGCTGGGAATCCTGAAAAAATGCCGTCAGGAGCTCCGCGCAGGCAGCGACCGGGATGAAAAGCTGTCCTCCTTTGCGTTTCATGAGATTCGCTATGATGAAATCATGAATCCCAACGGAAAAGACCTTTTTCTGAATGTAGGGACTTACCGCACGGCCATGTGCATCCTGCCCCCTGCAGGTGAAACGGCGAAAAAGTGGTCTGAGGAGCATTCCGCTTACACTGCCGCCGAAGTCTCAAAGAAATGGTTTGGAGAGCGTTCCGTGGAATATATGCAGGTCATCCGGGGGCCGCAGATCTGCTGTTTCCTTTTTGAGCGGCGTTTTTCCGGGGCATTCTTTTTACAGCTCCATCAGGAATTGACAA
The DNA here is from genome assembly GCF_003885045.1 of Schaedlerella arabinosiphila. Classification (GTDB taxonomy): domain Bacteria; phylum Bacillota; class Clostridia; order Lachnospirales; family Lachnospiraceae; genus Schaedlerella; species Schaedlerella arabinosiphila. The sequence goes on from NZ_RHJS01000002.1 coordinate 4,415,239, forward strand.
ACCGGCTTCACGGAAGCGTCTATTTCGGCATCCATGAAACGGTTATGGGAAATGCGGATGCCGTAAACCGCGCGATCATACTGGCCGAGCAGGTTTCTGTCATCCGCTATTATGACGTAGCTCAGACAGTCCATTATTTTCCGGAAAAAATTGCCCTCCGGGAGCACAGCCCCAGGGGAACCCAGCAGATGCTGGCCGGGCTTCGGGAATCTGTGGAAACATTTTCCGGGAAGGACTCCGGGGACATGATCCGGCAGATTTTGTCCGCGATCCGAACCGACCCTTATACCCACATCAACGTGCTGCGCCGGATCTTCATGGATATGCTGGGGATCTACTCCATGACCGCTCAGAAGCTGAATGGGACGATTGAAGAGGTTCGGGTCAGGGACGACAACTGCCACTACCAGAAGCTGATGATGATGAACAGCCTGAACCTGATCGAGCGCTGGTTCCTGGAATTTCAGGATATTTTTTACAGCCGTTTTTTTGTGGCTTACAAATGCAGCCGGTCCGACCTTTTGAAAAGTATTTTCTCCTACATCGACCGCCATCTGACGACACAGGTTCATCTCTCCGAGGCCGCAGGAGAGATCGGAGTGTCCAATGCTTATCTGAGCACGGTTTTTAAAAAGGAGATGGGGGTGAATTTTATAGAATATGTGAACCAGAAAAAGGTGGATCTGGCGAAGCAGATGCTGGATGAGGGAAAGCTGGTGTATGAAGTGTCCGATGTGCTTGGATTTGAGAACTGCACGTATTTTTCCAAGGTGTTTAAGAAATATGAAGGGATCTCGCCGGATGGGTATAAGAGGAAGGAGTAGATGTGTGTGTGAGGGGGAAGGCCGGGAGCTGATGACGCTTCCGGCCTGCTGCAGATATAGGATCGGACGGGTATTAACCGAAAGGAAATGCTTAAAGCCGCCTGCTCAGCTCCTGACCAGTTTCATCAGGATCTCCGCATAAGCTTCATGGCCGGTCACGGAAGGGTGATTGATTCCATTTGCCAGAAGCGCGCCAACGGGTAGCCGGCCGCCTCATAGTTTTTCCAGGCGGCATAAGCATCAGCAAGACAAACTTTCTTTTCCTCCGCCATTGCACGAATGATTTCCACCCGTTCCTCCAAAAAAGAATGTGAAGCCGTAAACGGACCTGGAATCTCCATATTAGGCGTCAGCATTTTCATATTCTGCTCCTGCTTTTAAAAATCAGCCCTGTATCTCATCCGGCTTTGTCATTAATTCCAGCGGATAGTCACCCAGGCGTTTTACTTCGAAACCATTCTTTTTAAATTCTTCATAATCAAATGCGTCAAGTTCGTCACATGCCAGTTTATGAAACTCATAGAAATTCGGCCACCATTCATATCCGTCTCCAAGGTAGTGGCTCAGATATGCATCGGCGATATCGATTCCCATCTGCGGAGCCACGTAAAATGCTCCCATAGCCAGCACATTGACGTTGTTGCCCGTAATCGCACGAAGAGCCGCCGGAACGCTTTCCACCACTCCTGCAAATACGCCTGGGCACTTACTGGCAGCAACATGGATTCCCATACCTGTTCCACAAAATAGCAATGCCCGTTCAAATTCTTTTTCTGAAATTTTTGCCCCTGCCTTCAGGCCGATCCGGTGAAACATTTCCGGGTCATCTTCATCTGCGCTTTTCACGCCGATGTCTGTAATCTCCCATCCTTTTTTCTTCAAATGTTCCACAACCGCTTCTTTCAGCGGAAAGCCTGCAAAATCAGCTCCTACCAACAGTTCTTTGTCTTTGATCATCTTCATAGTCACTGTTCTCCTTTTCATCTGTTTTGTTCACTTTTTTTCTTAATCCAATGAACCCTTCTTTACTCAATCAACTCCAATTTCGGCGGCTCCATGATTCCCTGCGCCTGCAGTACATATGCTTTCGACCATTTTTTTCCGGATGTCAGAAAACTGTCCGGTTCACACATCTCCGGATTCGGTTCCCTCTCATGCAGCGGACCAAATGTATTTTTTCTCGTTAAAAACAGCCGGATCTCTCTTAATCCGTCACAGCAGACCGTATAAGGTGCAAAACCTGCAAAATGTTCACTCCCGCAGGCATCCATAAAGGACATCGTCCATCCCGTCCAACTGCCTGCCGTAATCCTCATTCTCCCCTGATATTCCTCTTGCTCCGGAATACAATACGTGACGATTCCAGAATAGAACGGAAATCCCTGCTGTGTAATGTCTCCCCATTCCAACTTCTTTGGAAGCTCTCCCAGTACCGGATTTTTTCCGTCCTCCAGATATACGGAAAAATCACCCTGCAGATATGCCGCCTCCAACCCATCCTGCCCGTTGAACTCCTGCAAGATTTCAATTTCGTTTTCTCCTTCCCGCAGCAGATCCTCCGAAAGCTCAATTTGCCCGAAACAGACATCAATCCACTTTTTCTGAAATGAAAGCGGCACCTCCATGCGGTTGATTCGTATCCGGAGAATTTGCTCCGTATTTTCCAATACAAGGGTAAGCATTCCCGTCTTTTTCTGTATCCGGAAAGAATACTTTATTGCAACCTGCTGCCTTTCCTTTGTATTCTTTTTATACTTCATGGAATACCATGGCTGCAGCATCTCCCCGCCGCGCATCGGATGTCTCAGAATCCTTCTCATCTCTCGGTCCGCACGAAGCACTTCCATTTTCCCAAGCCGATATTCCTTCCCGTCCACAGAATGGAAGCACACCGAGACCCGATCCAATACACATAAGTTTTTTTCGGAGAGCCGGAAGAAATTGCTTTCCGGAAGCGGGATACTCTGAACCCGTGCCTGTTTTTCCAATACCGGATTTGCGGCAGAATCACCATACTGATATGCATTTACGGCAGTTCCGCCCGGCTTCTTTTCCGAAGCATATGTTTCCCCGCCGGTTTGCAGAGTACAAGAAGCTTTTGCGCAGAGTAGTTTTTCTTCTCCTGGGGCAAAGTCCAGAATATACTCCGTATACGTTCCTGTCCTCCCCAAAACTGTACTTACCGGAATGGAAGTCACTTCTCCTGTACGGGCATTCCACTCTTCCAGCTCTTCCAGATGTTCAAACCGGATGACGATATGTTTCCGCAATTCCTTTCGATTCTGGTTGAGCATCATATAATAAGTCCTGCTGCCGTTTTTTCTCCGGCAGACCAGGATATCTTTTCTTCCCTCTCCGGAAACAATCAGCGTCCTTTCTTGTTCACAGGCTTTTACAATCCGGTTTTCTTCCATGGGTACCCGGATGCATTTTTCCGCCAGGACAGCGGCCTCCCGAGATGGCAGCACATCCATGTATGCGGGAACATCCCCGGCGAAGATCACGGTTCCTCCGGTACCCTCCATTTGCCTCAAAAGCAGAAGCGTGCTGCTGCGTATCGTCTGCATCCCGCAAATAATAACTCCGTGGTACCTGCAGGCCCCCACCTTTAAGATGCCGTCTTGCACCGACCCGTGGGAAGCCAGGATTCCTTCATCCCCATAATCAAATCCAATCTGATTGCGGGTCAAAATTTCAAACAGTTTTTCATAATCGTTTTCAATCTGATTGATCACAGCATCCCGGCTTTCCAGTCCGTCATATGCCCCGCTGCTGGATCTGGCCCATACACTTTCTACCGGGCTGATCACCAGCATCCCTTCCTTTTCCTCTCCCTGTTCTAAAAACACATGAAGCCTTGAAAAATAATCTTCCAGATATCGATATTCCTTCCAGCCCGCAAGATGGAAGGAGATGCTTGCGGGGTAATCTCTTTTGGCCTCTCCCTTCATGGTATACCACGCCAGATGGGGGCAGCGCAGATTGATGCCGAACAATGCCTGCCAGTCTCCGATCTGCTTGTACTCTTCCAGTGTGGACTTCCACCCTGTAGCTCCGTATAATTCGGAAAGCACCCAGGGCTTTTTGAACTGTTTTGCCACGGATACCGCCTGTTTTACAATCCAAAAGCAGCGGTTGTCGCGCAGCAGATGGTCAATTCCCGGGATATCCATGCATTCATAAAACCGCATCAGAGATCCCTGCATCAGCGTCTGCGCGATCAACGAATCTTCATGAAGCACATGGCCTGTCAGTTTCATCCGATGCTTTGCGCACCATTCCTGAATCGGCCTTGCAAAGCTGTCCAGAAACAATTCCTGACACAACGCGATATAGTGATATGTCACCCTGGACAAGCGCTGCCCCTTCTCCCGAAAGAAAAGTTCAGGAAGAAATTCCCTCAGATCGTATCCATACATTTCCTGGAATGTTTCAAATAGCTTTGGGGTATATGGCACCCACTCTTCCCGCCCGCCGTTAAACGATGTAAACAGAGGTCCTCTGTGAGGTTCATCCGTAAAAATGCCGCATACTTTCTCGAAATCTTCCTCTGACAGCCCGGCCGCATACCTTTCGTGGGTCAGCTCGATAAAATACTTTACTGCCTCCGGATTCATCGTATCCAGATAGGTGTTTCCGTTATACACCTCTCTGCACGGAGCTTCCACAACCGAAAAGAGCAATGCAGTCTCTCCGTCTTGCAGCGCATCTCCTGTTTCCAGCCTTCGCTTCCGTGAAAACGAACAGCCCTCCATCCGGCAGGCAAAGCAGGCGATCCGTTCTTTTCCTTTCCCGTTTGTTTCCTCTGCCTCCTTTTCCCAATCGATCCGATCTTTTTGTTCCGCCTCTAAAAAAGAGGCACGATACTTTCGTTTTGCGGTTGCCATCCCGCCGGCGCTTCCGGACGGCCAGCGGTCTTCATCATACAGCCACGGCTCCAGCTTCTTTTTTTCAGCATATCTGATACATGCCGAAGTATCCTCAAACCATTCTTTTCCAAGATACTCTGTTTCCAGGCCCGTTCTGGAATGCATGAAAAAGCCTCCGAATCCCATCTCCTGAAACACATCTATCTGACGCAGCAGTTCCTTTTCTTCCAGCCGCCCGTTCCATGCCCAAAATGGTTTTCCCCTGTATGCCGCCGGCGGATTTCTGAATAATTCTTTCTGGTCCACAATCTCTCTCCTGTCATAACTTGTAATCTCCGCTAATGTTTATATGCCGTAATCTGATAGGTGCCGCTTTTTAAATAGAGCTTCCTTCCTGTCCCTGCAGGCTCCCCGTCTTTTGACCTGATCGTTTTGAACTGCTGGCCCTGGGGCAGGATGAATACCGCCTGCGCGGAAAAAGGCACTGTAATCCGGTATTGTATGGTATTTTTTCGATTTTTCCAGCTGATCCGATATGTTCCGGCAGCGGACCGATATTCCAGCTTCACCCATTCCATCATATCATCCGGCAGCGGACTGATTCTTGCACGCACAAACCCCGGAGCCTTTTCCTCCGGATTCAGTCCGCACATCACACGGTACATCCATTCTGCAACAGATCCATAGGCATAATGGTTCAGACTGTTCATCTCTGTCTTTGAAATGGACCCGTCCGGCAGAACCGAATTCCAGCGTTCCCAGATTGTAGTCGCCCCCAGATTCACCGCATAAAGCCAGCCCGGATATTCTTCATTCAGCAGCAGATGATAGGAATCCTCATTTTTTCCGTTCTCCGATAAGGCAAGGCACAGGTAGGGTGTTCCCGCAAATCCGGTATCCAGGTGTCCGCCGTTTGCCGCTATTTTCCGGCTCAGCCTCCCTGCGAGACGGCGCCGTGATCCAGCCGGAACGAGGTCCATATGCAGAGCAAGCACCATTGCGGTCTGCGTATCGAGCCGCAGTTCTCCCTCCGCGGTAAAATATTTCTTACGAACCGCCTGCCTGATCTTCCCGGCACGTTCCTCCAATGCCGCAGCGTCCGCCCGGTATCCCAGCACATGTGCGGCTTTCGCTGTCAGCACGGTAGAATAATAATAAAACACGGAGGCAATATAAAATGGATCTGTTGCTCCAAAGGGTGTTTCTGGATTCGGCTGGTCAAGGGACAGCCAGTCCCCGAAGTGAAAGCCGGACTCCCATAACCAGGTTCCGCCGTTGTTCCGGTCGCAAGAGTACATGTAATCGGCCCATAATTTCATGGATTCATATTGCGCCTTCAGCAAAGCCTTATCTCCGTAGAACCGATACAAGGTCCATGGAATGACTGCCGCCGCATCTCCCCATACACTGGACCCCGACGGGTCTTCCTCTCCTTCGCCGGTCCTCAGACTGATCTGACGCAGAATGTCCGGGATTACATGGGGCACACTGCCTCCCCGTTTTTTCTGTTCCAGCAGCAGGTCGAACAAATATTTCCTGTAAAATGCTGACGTATCCGCATTAAAGCTGGCCGATGCACAGAACACCTGAGCGTCTCCGGTCCAGCCCATCCGCTCATCGCGCTGGGGACAATCGGTGGGCACGTCCAGGAAGTTGTCTCTCTGGCTCCACCAGATATTTTCGAATAGCTGGTTGATTTTTTCATTGGATGTCACGATCCTTCCGGTCCTCTCCATATCCGAGTGCAGAAGCTGCGCAGTAAAATCCTCCGGATTCACTTTTTCAATCCCTTCCACCCGGACATATCGAAATCCGTAAAATGTAAAATGAGGCCGGACGACTCTGTCCCTTCCGTCACCGATGCAGCAGTACTGCGCCTTTGCCGTGCGCAGATTCCGGTTATAGAAATTTCCGTTCTGAAGAATCTCACCATACTGCAGTCTCAGTATCTGCCCCTCGGCCAATTTCACACGGCACTGTACCCATCCTGTCATATTCTGCCCAAAATCCAGAACCTGCTCTCCTGCCGGCGTATGGATCAGCCGCACTGGCTTTCTCTGCCCCTGGACAGATACCGGCGTACTCAGCCGCTCCGTGAGCATTCCTTCCGGAGGCTGCATTTTTTCCACATTTTTCCAGTTCGGACCTTCTGCGCCGGACAGCGAAAATCCGGAATATTCTTTTCTGCAGTCATAGATCTCCCCGTCATAAATGCTGCTCTCGATTACCGCGGATGGACAGCACCTCCAGCTTTCATCAGACAGAACACACAGTGTACTTCCATCGGACAGCTCCACGGACAACTCACAGATGATTCCCAGAGTATCTCCATATAGCCTGTCCAATCCGTCTATGTATCCAAATCTGCCTTTGTACCAGCCATTTCCTGTCATAATCCAGATTGCATTGGTCCCTTTTTTCAACAGCGCGGTTACATCCCAGGTCAGATACTGCAGCCAGTTCGTATAATGGGTGCAGTATGGTGTCAGATACTCCTCTCCTGCTTTCCTTCCATTGATATACAATTCAAACAGCCCCAGACAGCTTATGGATACCCAGGCCCTCCGTATTTTCCGCGGAATGTCAAATATCTTCCGGAATAAAGGCTGGACCTGCTCTCCCAGCCCGGAGGTAATCCAGTCCGCTCTCCATCCGCGTTCCATTTTCCCGGTTCTAAAAAATGCCGGTTTGCTGACACCGCGGCGTCCATGCTCATCCCATACTTCCACCTTCCAATAATAGAGCCGCTCCGGTTGAAGGGGAAACTCCGGGCTGAATCCGACAGAGGATATATCCTTTTTCTTTCCGCTGTCATAGCACAGTTTTTTAAATGTTCGGTCTTCGCTGATACATAGACGGGCTTTTTTCTGCTCCTTCCCTTCCTTATTTTCTGTAATCCAGGAAAAAGTAAGTTGATCCATTCTGTATCCGCATGGATTTTTCAAATGATTCACCCGTAAATTGGTAATTCTCATAGCAATATTCTCCATTTGCGCGGCAGGCCGCAAAAGATGCCTGCTTCCCGCCCCTTTTCTCAAAGCAGCCTTACCTGATAGACACCGCTTTTAAAAATCCGTCCGCTTAGCTCTTCCTTGGAAACCTCCGCGTCATTGCACAGTATCCTGTCATGGGAGCATGTACAGTTTGACAGATCCAGTACCGCCGTCATGCCCCACGGTATTTCAAAGGAATACACAACCTCCTGCCCTTTTCTTTTCCACCCGGCAGTACACGTACCCCAGCAAAATTCATGAGACGCCTCCGCATAATCCAGCTCTTCTGTCACCGCCGGACGCAGTTGCAGCCTTCTGCTGCACGTTTCATCCAGCCGAATGCCTGCAAGCCCTTTATAAAACCAGACCGTAAATGCCCCCAGCATCGGGTGATTGTGAGAATTCATATGCTTTCCCGTCAGATTCTCCCAGCGTTCCCATATGGTAGTAGCCCCGTTTTTCAGCATAAATCCTATACTGGGATATGTATCTGCCGCAGCCACACGGCAGGCAATCCCGTCCAGCCCCTCCTGGTTGAGCACTTCGTACAGAAACTTCGTCATCTGGTTGCCGGTTGTCACATGGTACTTCCTTTTTTCCACCAGATCCTTCAGCAGATGGTCCAATACTCGTCCCTTCTGCTCCTGAGGAACGATTTTCAAAAACAGTGCAAACAAATTGCAGCCCTGGGCTCCTGTATCATAGCAGCCTTCCGCTTTTAAAAAAACGCGGTTCAGATCTGCTTTAATTTTCTCTGCCTCCTGCCAGTACATCCGTACATCCTCCATGCGTCCAAGCACGGTGCCGATTTTTTCCATGATCCTGCAGTCATAGTATAAATAGCCTGTTGTCATAAAACTATGCGTCAGGTTCTTTGGAATTGAATTTTCCCCGATTCCAAGATAAGCTTCTGTCATCGGCGGAGCCCAATCGCCCAGATATTTTTCCGGAAGCAGTCCGTTCCCGTCACGTTCGCCCAGCTTAAAGAGAAGATATTTTTTGAAACTATCATAATGTCTCTTCAAAATCTGCCGATCTTCATAAAACAAATATAGCGTCCACGGAAGCAGAAGGTATACGCTGGAAATATGACAGGCTGGATTTTCTCCGAAGAAATAAGGCGCTGTATCTGGAATTGCTCCATCCTCCCGTTGCTCAGCCGCTATGTCCTGCAGCCATTTTTCATAAAACAGCAGCATGTCAAAATTATATAAGCCTTCCTCAAAACGGACCGTCATATCATTCAGCCAGCCCAGCCGCTCATCGCGCTGCGGACAGTCGGTGGGCACGCTGTGCAGATTATTCAATTCCGTATGGCGGACCGTCTCCTGGATTCGGTTCAGCATCTGATCTGAGCAGGAGAATGCTCCGGCTCTTTTCACATCCGTATGAACCTCACATCCCGTCACTTCTTCCAGCACAATATTTTCTCCCATAACAATCTGAGCATAACGGAAGCCGTGATACGCAAAGTGCGGAAAAAAAACTGTCTTTTCTTCCCCAAGCACCAGAATATCTTCTCCTTTTGCCGCACGTAAGTTTAACTGATTTACCGAATGATCCGGATTCAGTGTTTCTCCATACAAAATCCGAAGCTTCCTGCCTTTTTCACCGGATACTGCCAGCCTGATCCAGCCTGAGAAATTCACCCCGAAGTCCACAACGATTGAAAAATTCTCTTTTTCCCCAATATATTCTATATATTGGGGTTCCCGTTCCCGCACCATTCGAATCGGCGGCATGATCTGGCTCTGCAGGCGCCCCGCCGGTCTCTGCGCTGCCGCCGCTTCCTTCCATTCTCCTTTTGCAATCTGGTATGAGGGCAGACGATATCCCCTTTTTTCTCCGGAAGCATCATAGTACTCGCCGTCATACAGATTGTGTGCGCGTACAGGTCCTTCAGCATACATCCACGTTCCATCTGCCTCCGTTGCAATGCACCGCCCGTCCAGATAAATGTTGCACAGCATTTTCGGTTCTGATGTCCACACCGGATGCCTGCCGATCAATATCTCAAATGCTTCATGGTCGAGTGCCAGCCAGCCTCCTCCAAGCTCCGCGGAAAAGATATTTTTTCCTTCACGAAGTAATTTTGTCACATCATAGACGCGGTACAGCACAGTCTTATTATAGTTTGTCCAGCCTGGATCCAGAAACGCATCTCCAAGCTTCTGTCCGTTGATCCATGCTTCGCAATATCCCAGCCCGCAAAGGTATACCCTTGCCTTTTCCGGAAGCTTTTCAACCGCAAATTCACGGCGGAATAACGGCACTGCACCGAAATCCAGCTCTTTTGCACAAATCCAGCTTCCGTTCCATTCCTCCTGATTTAAAATTCCCATTTCAAATGTATCTTCTGCCTGTATCTGAAACGTTTCTGCCCCGTCCTCTCTGTTCTCTGTCCGCAGAGCCGGTTTCTCTTGCGCATCCGGCATATCCCTGACCGGTTCACAAAATGTCTTTCCGCCATTCCCGATTTCACGCAGCCATAGTGTAACCTGCCAACGGTACCGCAGAAAACTATTCAGCGGTTTCCCTTCATATTCAATTGCCGTACAACGGTCAGAGCATACCTTTCCGCTGTCCCAGACACAATCCCCAGAATGTTCATATACCTGGATATGATATGCTTCCTGTGTGGTTCTGCAGCAGTTTCTCACTGCCCTCCATCCAAATCTCGGAGACAGGTTCTGAATTCCCAAAGGGGCCGCGAGATATTCACAGGTAAGCTGTATATCTTCATTTTTATCTCTAATCATTTTTTTATCCTTTCCTAAAGCGCCTTAGCATATGATATTTTTTCATCCCCATAAGCAAAACACGTCAGCCTTTCACTGCGCCTCCCAACATTCCCTGCACGTAATATTTCAGGCAGCTTGCCGTCGCTACCAGCAGCGGAATCGTTCCGATTATAAATGCTGCGGCAATCAATCCCAGATCATTGCTCCCTTTTCCCGCCGCATTATTAAATACAATCTGGCAGAAGGTTTTCATCTCGTCCCCGCTGGTCATCGTGATCGTTGGCCAGATATAGTCATTGTACATTGCAACACCTGCCGTAATCCCTACCGTGATCAGAATCGGCTTTGACAGCGGAAGCGCCACTCTCGTAAAGAGCTGCAGTTCGCTGGCCCCGTCAATCTTCGCCGCTTCAAAGAGGTCGCCCGGCATTTCTCTGTAAAAAGATTCTGCCAGAATAATGCCGAAAATCTGCTGGCCGGATATATACGGTATGATCAGGGACCAGAAGGAATTCAAGAGCCCCATCTTCGCAACGATTTCATAATCCGGCACGATCAGAAGCGTATATGGGATCATCATCACCACCAGCACCATTCCAAACAGTACTTTTCTCCCTTTAAACCGCATTCTTCCAAACGCATATCCGGAAAGGGAGACCACGATCAGAATTCCAATCAGAGAAACCACACAGACAAACAGTGAATTTCCGATTGGCCGGATTACAAAGTAAAAGGCTTTTACAAAATTTTGCCAGTAGATTGTCCTGGGCAATCCGAAAAAGTCATTGGTGATCATAACGCTCTGTTTGAGAGACATATTGATCATGACCAGAATCGGGAAAAAAGTGAGAAACAAAAGCAGTATCAGCAGCAGTCTGCTGAGGATGAATCCTGCCGTAATTTTTCTTTTTTTCAAGTCTATTCCTCCTTCCCGAACAGTCCTCGTGTGAATAATGTCAAAACAACAATCGCAATCATCAATAAAACACCAAGCGCCGAAGCATATCCGAATTTTCCGTCGCCAAATGCGATCTTATACATCTGCAGCGCCGGAATCATCGTGGAGTATCCGGGCCCGCCCCCTGTGGTTGCAAAGACATTTCCAAAGCCGGAAAGGCTGCTGATCATGGAGAGGGTCACAATGGTTTTTATATAAGGCTTCAGATTCGGTACATGGATAAAACGGACCACCTGCATTGGTGTTGCGCCGTCGATGACCGCAGCCTCATAAAGCTCCTCTCCGATCATATTCATCCCTGTATGCATGATCAGGAAATACATACCGGCAATGTAGGGAAATCCAATCAGTATAATGCTGATCAGAGCCGTCGAGTCATTGTTCAGCCAGTTCTGCGCATACTGCCCGAGTCCAAACGACTTTAAGATCGTATTAAATCCAAAATTCGGATTGTATAGATATTTCCACATTAAAATGATGACAATCGACGGCACCAGCATGGGTACAACAAACGCTGTTTTCACAAATTCGGCCAGCCTCTTCCGGCGAATAAAAAAGATCAGCTCCGCCGCCGTCAGCGGAAAGAACACGCTGTTGAATACCGTTGTCAGTGTGATATAGACCTGATTGCGGAAGGAGGTAATAAACATATCATCGCGGAATGCCTGGATATAATTCGCCCATCCCACCCAACTGCTTCGTATTCCAAATGTGGAATCCGTGAAAGAAGATACTACTGCTTTTCCGATTGCATAATACGAAAAAACTGCCATCAAAATAAACGTCGGCGCAATGAAAAGGTAGGGCAGCAGTTTTGAAAATAATGTTTTTTTCATATATTTTACCTCTTAATAGAAAAAGGCGAGGTCATAAATGACAGTCTCCCATTTATGGCCTCGTCTGATTTTACATACTATCGTATGCAGAAAAAGCTGCCAGTGACAGGTTTTTTGTATACCATTGTATGCAGAAAAGCTGCCGGTGACAGATTTTCTGTATTACTCCTTTGCCTGGTCTGCCGTCGTCGGGTCCAGGTCAAATCCGGCCCGGTCGATTGATTCATTATTGTAGTTCTGGTATACTGTCTCCATATTCTCCAGATATTCATCCACCGTAATCTTGCCGCTTGTAAACTGGTTCATATAATCATAATATTTTGGAGTATCTGCGGAAGTTGACCACTGCATTCCTGTTGCCCATGCCCATTCCTTGGCAGGCGCGGACACAAATCCGGCCAGAAGCGCTTCCAGCTCCTCATCCAGGGTCACTCCTTTGATAACACATGGTCCCTGTACGAAATTTCCGTTATTCAATGTCTCTTCGAAGCACATCTTCGCCCCGTCAACAGAATACCAGAACTTGTAGAAATCCTTTATGCGCGCCAGGTGATCCGCATCATCCGTATCAATAATACTCATAATATTTCCAAAATCCCAGTATCCGCGCAGGGTAGAGCCGAACCCCTCGGGCGGATCCCGAAACTCGCCGATCTGGCTGGTTCCCCAGTTAAAACTCATATCTTCCGGAAGGGCATTGATATCATTCATGATCATACCGGCGTTAAAACTTGCCTGATACAGCAATGGGCTAATCTGTCCCTCAAAATCAGCGATAGCCTGTGTACTGTCTGCCGCTATCCAGTTATCCGGAAAATATTTTCCTACCGTATAGAACTCATCATATATCTTTTTATTCGCCTCCGTAGTGATCCCGTTTTCTGATGCATATTTCATCTGACGTTCTACGCTGAACACAGTAAACTGGTCGCAAAGCGGATTGCTTTCATCAAACTCGAAGTCTTCATTGGCAGACATTGTACTTTCATCCCACAATGCGTCCCCCGGCTGAACAAGGATATCGCTGGTGTTCCCCCGATAGTATGCATCTGCAATCGTACTGCACAGGCGGAAGCTTTCCGGACCTGCGGAAATGGGGACATCATATCCGGCTGCTTTCAGTTTTTCACATGCCTCCTGAAGGTCTTCCCATGTCTCGGGAATATCTACTTTTGCTTCATCCAGAAGGTCTTTATTATAGAATAAGGCAAATCCGATCTTGTCAAACGGAAGCCACGGCATATACTTTCCTCCGGCTTCACTCAGTACCAACTGCAGGTCTTCATCCGTAAACGCATCTTTGACTTTCCCGCCGTTATATGGATTTTCTTCCTCCAGCATGTCTGTCATATCGTAGAGATATCCTTTTTCAACTGCGATTCCCACATTGTTATTCGTCAGCGCCATTCCTACAAAATTGCCATGTACGATATCCGGCGCGTTCTTGCGGTCCCCGTCCAGAGATGTCATCATCTTGGCTTTATAAGCATCATTGTCGGATACCACGTCTACCACAACCTTTGTCTCGGGATGCAGCTTCATATACTCTTCAGCCAGTTTCTTTTCCCCTGCTGTATAGAAATTATTTATCACAGAAAGCGTGATCGTATCGTCCTTGCCAGTGTCCCATTCTGCGTCAGATGTTTTCTCTTCTTCCCCCGGCGCCTCCCCTGTATCTGCCTCCTGGGTTTCCTGAGAGTTCTGAGTATTCTGAGTCTTTTGTCCACAGCCGCCGATCAGTGCGGATGCCATAACGGCTGCCAGAAGCAGAGAAATAAGTTGCCTGCGTTTTTTCATTCTTCTTTCCTCCTCATTTTGTATACTGCCTCCTCACCTGTCGTTCGGCGGCAGAGATTCCATTACTGCTTACGCTGTAAGTGGAGAATTGTGTGTTGTTTATATTTTCCACAGCCGCGCGCAAATCCGGAATATACTGTGGTAAATATCATCTTAAATACACTCAGAAATCTTTTCCAGCTGTGTGGTTGGAAATCCTTTTCTGTCGTTTGCCGTACTATCGGCAGATTCCTGTGGAATCACGTTCAATCAGTTTCAATTTGTTTTTATAATAGCCAATTGTTTCATCCTTAATACTTGCATACAGCAATTCAAACGCTTTCTTTCCAAATGCATTTTTATCAGTAGCCATCGTAGTCAGTGAAGGATGCCAGTATTGTCCAAGATCGATTCCGTCAAATCCCATGACCGATACATCCTGCGGAATGCGCAGGCCATTCTCCTGGAGCGCCTTCATGGCACCGAATGCCATCATATCATTCGTACAGATTACCGCGGTAAATTTGTTCCCCAGCTGCATTAGTTTCTTTGCTTCTTCATAGCCTTCCGTTACCCCTGTTGCATATGGATATTTTCCATTGATCAACAGATCATACCCACAGGGGAGTTCCAGATTTTCCACCATTTTTTTATACCCCACATAGCGCAGATCATTGGACATTTCTTTTCCCAGTCCGTTCAGATACGCAATGTGCCTGTGTCCCAATCCGAACAGGTATTCCATGGCGTCCCGCATGGCCTCCAGATGATCGTTTTCTATAGAAGCGATCCTGCGGTAATCTACATTCACATTTCCGCTGACAACTACCCTGACTCCATGTTCAACCAGTTTAAACAGCTTTTCATTGGAATATTTATGGGGCAGCGCGGTTAAAAAAATTCCGTCAATCCTTCTGGTAATGAAGTTGTCGAAGTACTCATCAAGCTTATGGATACCTGTACATATATTGACGAAATAATTTTGATTATTCGCTGCGCTTTCGAATCCCTTTACAATTTCTCCAAAGAACGGATTCGCCACATCCTCCGATACAATCCCAAGCTGCATAGTCTCATTTTTCGACATGCTGCGCGCAATCATATCCGGATGATAATCCAGCTCCTTGACCGCTTTCCATACTCGTTTTGCAGTCTCTTCTTTTATTTTACCGCTTCCGTTCAAAACGTAAGATACCGTCGCATTAGAGACTCCTGCTCGTTTCGCCACATCATTTCTTGTGATCTTCATCTCTCCTCCTATTTACCCGGGTAAATTTTCTTTAAAAAAGAAAGAATCGGGGTAAGACCCATATTAGAGTCTCACAACCGATCTACTGTTAATAATCTATATTTTTTCTTTGTTTTTATCATTATTATTGATATGTTTACTATATCATTTATTTATTTCATCGTCAATACAGCAATGTTTACAATTTTACCCGAGTAAATATGTGCACATTTCACAATTCAATACGATTTTACACTATTTTTTCTTTCTCAGCTTTAATAAAACGCCCTGTTTTTCTGCCGCCTTCTGAAATTGTGCGGTTAGATAAGCAGCTTTTTCTTTTAACGGAAGCGCTTCGAAGTGTTCGTCCAGCCTGGCCTGTTCTGTCACTTTTTTCACTTCTTCCAGTTCCAGAAGAATATAATTGCAAACAGATCCCCTCATTGCATCCAAAAGCAATTTGGGGATCTGTCATCCACATATATTCAGCCTTTATAACGAGTTGTTTTATTATTCTCCTTCGCAGATTTTTGCAATCTTCTGTCCTGTCGGCGTACAGCACAGTCCTCCATAGGTTCCTTTTAAACAAGTCGGCAGCTGCCTTCCTACACGGTTCATCGTCTCAATTGTTTCATCCAATGGAATTTCTACTGAAAAACCGCACAGAACCATATTTGCAGTGGAAACCGCGTTCACCGCTGCCAGTACATTCCGCGCATTACACGGCTCATACCCGACAGAAACCGCATCACAAATCTGCCCTAATATATTTTGCAGGGTTACGGTTGACGCTGTATATGCCTGGGCAGCGGTTCCTCCTAGCATCTCCACGACTCCTGCCGCAGCCATCGCGCCTGCGGACCCGCATTCTGCCTGGCATCCCGCCACCTCTCCGCCGAAAGTTGCCTGATGCGCTACAAATACACCTACACTTCCGGCCGCAAACATTGCGGACGCGATCTCATCGTCGCTGAGCTTCATATTATCCCCCAGATAAACGACCGCCGCCGGCAGAATCCCAACCGATCCAACCGTCGGAGACGCCACAACTGCTCCCGGCCTTTCGATTTCCACAGATTCCAGAACACCGATTGCCACACAGGCGATCTCATTCAAAATCCCGATGTCCGCAACCTTCGTGTTTCCTTCTCTGATATTTCGGTACATTGTTGCAGCCTTGATCGGATAGAGTCCTCCGATTTTTTCTTCAGTCATGTTGTTGATGCCGCGTTTGACTGATTCCCGCATCACATGGATTATATTTTTCATAATATCCATTACCTGCCCGCGGGAATATCCGCTTCTTGCCATTTCATAGAGAATCCCCAGCTCGCCTGCGCGTGTAATGCCGTTCTCTTTTCCAAATGCAAGCGCCTCCGCAGCGGTTCGAAACGGAATATTCTCATAACGGAACCGCGACAGAACAGGAAGCACATGTGATGTATACCGTACCTTTGCAACCTGCGGAATTTCAAGAAGCGCCTGCCGCTGTACCTCTGTCAGATTTTCTCTCGTTTCCAGATATACAATACTTCCGTCCCCTGTACTGCTTTCTTTCATCCGAAATTCTTCGATAATGATTTTTTCTGCCTGTCTCTTTATCTCTTCCAGATCTGTGTCTTTATTCAAGTAAAGAAATACAGTATTAAAATCTCCTTTGATATAGATTGGATATGTGTCGATCTCGATCAGCTCAATCGCGCCGCCCCCAATTGATGTGGAGCCCAGCACAAGCTGGCTGCCGTCTTTTCCCGTCAATTCCAAACAGGCATAATTGGGTTCTTTATTTTCCTTTGTCTCAATTGCAAAGTGTACCTCCATGCCTTTTTCCCGGGCAATTTCCAACGCATCGGTCATCCCCTCACTGTCAATCGGAATCCCCAGCAGCCCCGCCGTAAATCCTCTGTCTGACCATTGAAGCTTATAATAAGCCGCATACGAACTTCCTGGGTCAAAAGAAATACGGGCTTTACGCACCTCTTCACCCAGCAGCATTCGGGCGGCCGCCCCGATCCGGTAAGGCCCTGCCGTATGGGAACTTGACGTTCCAACCATGACTGGCCCAAATACTTCGTTAAATATACTGCCATAATACATTTCCATATCGTTCTCCTTTTCTAAGGGACTGCCGCGAAGTCAAAGGCTGCGCGGCAGTTCCTGAATATGTTCATTTATTTCTCGGATATATCATGTTCCAATGTCCGCTTTACGGACAGCATTAAAAGAAACAGCACCAGAACCAGCGGAAGCCCTGTCACGACAGACATGATTTTTACATGTTCAATCCCGCCGATCAGCATCAACGCAATGGAGAGCAGGCAAAAAACAACTGCCCAAAAAAGACGGTTCCATCTCGCCGGCTCCTGTTCCGCCCCCAGCTTTTTTGTCGTTACTCCCGCAAGCACATAAGCACAGGAATCAATTGTGGTGGCAAGGTAAATGAAGCATACGATACACAGAAACAGCATCATGAATTTTGCCATGGGAAGCGTCTTCAGGATTGCGATCATTGCGCCGCTCTGCCCTTCTCTGTTCAAAATATCGACCAGATCTGCTTTACCGCTTTTTTGAAGATATAATGAATATCCGCCGAAAACCATAAAGCTGAAGCAGCAGCCCAATGTCCCCCAGACAAGCTGCCCCCACATTACATTTTGGATCGTTCTCCCACGTGAGATTTTCCCTACGAACATGCCCATCATGGGCATAAACGCAATCCACCAGCCCCAGTAAAACACGGTCCAGCTCTTCGTAAATTCACCGCTCCCGAAAGGTTGTGTATAGGTACTCATTCTAAAAAATTCATCGGCATACAGCCCGATGCTGTTCACCTCCATCTTCAGGATATCAACCGTTGGGCCTGCAAGCAAAACAATCAGCATAAACAGGAATGCCATTCCTATATTTATATTGCTCAGCCTTTGAATCCCTTTATCAAGGCCAAGGTACACACTTGCCCCAAAAATCAGTATCCAGATAATCAGTACGATCATCTTGACCATAAAGTCATACTGCTGCGGAATTTCGAATACATTCCGTATCACGTCGGCCAGAACCGGGGTTCCGATCCCAAGAGATGTGGAAATAGACCCAACCACTCCAAAAACAACGAGGATATCAATACAGTGTCCCGGCCATCTGTCTGCAGATTTTTTCATTATAACGCTGCAGGCGGTACTCAGGCGTATACTCGGATCTTTTTTCACATACATCATGTAGGCAACTGCGATGATCGCCGGATTGTAAAGCGCCCATGCGCTGAATCCCCAGTGGAATTGGCCGTACATATGCGCATATTCATATGCCGTCTCACTGAGAGGTTCTATTTGGAATGGAGGGCTGCTCACATAATAAATCGGTTCCAGGAAGCCCAGAATCACGATACTTGTTCCGACTCCTGCCGTAAACAGCATTGCAATCCATGAAAGATTAGAATACCGCGGCTTTTCGTTCTTGTCTCCCAGCTTCATTTTCCCGAATCTGCCGAATGAAAGCCAAAACAAAAAAATGAAGCTTGCAAGGCATGCCGTAAGATATAGCCAGCCAAATTTTTCCGTACACAGGTCAAACAGATCCAGGATAACTGTTCCGGATTTTTCCGGTTGTAAAAGCAATAACAGTGTTAAAAGAATCAAAGCCAGACAGGATGGAATGAAAATTTTTATATTTATCTCATTGAATCTTTTTTTCATAGCATGCCTCAAAAACCTTTTTTATCTTTCCATGTATTTGATGATCAGGCTGTCGGCCACGCCAACGCCTTCGCCTTCCGGGTAGACAAACAACGGATTGATATCCAGTTCCTTTAATGTATCTTTGTTTGCAGCCGCAAATTTTCCAACAGATACAAGGGTTTCGCAGAGAGCGTCAATATCATAGCGTACTCCGCCCCGATATCCTTCCAACATCCTGTATGCTTTCAGAAAACGCAGCATATCCAATGCTTCTTCCTTCCCAAGCGGAGCCGGATATACCGCCGCGTCCCGGAACAGTTCCACAAATACGCCGCCCAGTCCAACCATGACCATCGGCCCGAACTGTGGATCGTTATTGACTCCAAGAATCATTTCCAATCCCGGTTTCAGCATGGGAGCCATTAAGACGCCGTTGATCCTAGCATCCGGACAGTTTTTCTTTACATTTTCCATTATCCGGATATATGCTTCCCTGGCTTTGCTGCCATCTGAAACATTCAGAATGACTCCTCCCACATCACTTTTATGCAGAATATCTGCCGATTCTATTTTCATTGCCAGCGGCCCGTTCATTGACTCTGCCGCATCCCGGGCCTCGTCGGCAGAAGTCACAACCCGTTCCGCAGCCACAGGCACCCCAAATGCTTCCAGGCACAGCTTACTTTCATGCTCCGACAATGCATACGATGTTTTTCCGGCTGTTTCCGGCAAAGCAATGTCATAATTTCCCCGTGCATGATCCGGCTTTATATGGTCAGCCAGTTTTTTCAGCATTCGGAACGCATAGAGCGGCGGCGGAAGAATCGGAACTCCGATGCCAAGCAGCTTTTCCTGATATTCCGGATTTCGTGTATTTTCCGCAAAGGGAATCACAGCAATCGGTTTACAGCTCTGCCCTTTTTCCTGAATTACTTTTTTGATTCCTTCATACATATAGTGAATCGCCGGGTCTGCAATCTCATATAGCAGCGTATAACCTATCAAGACCATTCCTACGCCCGGATCATCCATAACGGCCGTAAGCGCCTGTGCATACAAATCTGCATCATAAGATAAGCTTGCCGTCATGTCCAGCGGATTATTCGGCGTTGCATAATCCGGAAGCAATTCCTTCAATGCGCGAAGTGTCTCTTCAGCGAAATCTGGATACGAGATTCCATTCAGCCATCCCACATCCGCACATATGGCAGTCTCACCTCCCGAAAGATTCATGGATGCAAATCCCGGCCTTTGAGGCAGCTTCGGAATGGTTGACAGTAACAGGGACATTGCAATCAGTTCTTCCAGATCGTCTGCCCGGATTGCCCCGAATTTCTTTAAAAGAGCTTCGAATGACGCATCTGTTCCAGACATACTCCCTGTATGGGAGGCGGCAATTGCCTGACCTTTGCTGCTTCTTCCCGCTTTCAGAACAACGACTGTTTTTTTCATCTGTGCTGCTTTTCTGAGCGTATCGATGAATTTTTTTACATTTTTGACACCCTCCAAATACAAGCTGATCACCTTGGTATCTTTATCGTTGACCAGAAATTCCATATAATCTTCCATCTGTACGCCTTTGGCATTTCCCGCTGAAATATTATAGGAAAACCGCATGGAAGGGCTGTCCATCATAGAAAGGCAAAGCTGCCCGCTCTGGGATATGACTCCCACATTGCCTTTCCTCTCTCTTTTTTCAGAGACAAATGCAAATGCATGTATATCATCCACATAGTTTATATAGCCCGCGCAATTGGGGCCCATAACGGCAATATTCAGCTCCCTGGCCTTTTCCAGAAGCTCCTTTTCATTTCTGCGGCCCTCGTCTGTTCCGGTTTCCCCATACCCGCTGGCATAGATGACCGCCCCTCCGCATCCTTTCTTTGCCCCTTCTTCAAGAAGCGGCAGAATCGTCTTTTGGGGAGTGCAGAGAATCAGCAGATCAATCTCATCCGGGATGTCAGAAATGGACGGGAAACATTGCCGTTCAAAAACCGTAGTCCTTTTTGGATTTACAAAATAGATCCTGCTCAAGTCCTTTGTATAGGTAAGGATATTCCTGCATACGTCTCCTCCGAACCCTTCTTTTTCGCTTGCGCCTACAACAGCCATGGATCTGGGTTTCATTAGCTTAGTCAAATCCATATGATCAT
This sequence comes from Schaedlerella arabinosiphila, assembly GCF_003885045.1. Taxonomy (GTDB): domain Bacteria; phylum Bacillota; class Clostridia; order Lachnospirales; family Lachnospiraceae; genus Schaedlerella; species Schaedlerella arabinosiphila. The sequence goes on from NZ_RHJS01000002.1 coordinate 4,436,291, forward strand.
TCCTCCGTATTTACCGCGGCAGCGCCTCTTTGATAGCATGCCGCATTCTTTTTATTGTAGATGGATTTCCCTTTCTTCTCAAAAAATCCCAGGATTGCCTTCTCCAGATAATCTACATCAAATAAATCCGTACAGGCAGCCAATGCTCCTAACATGGCCAGATTGGCCGCTTTTAAATTTTGTTCTTCCGCCGCAATATCTGTAGCCGGAACTTTGATCACCGAAATGTCTTTCCGAAATTCCCGGTCATCCGGTACAATGGAAGAATTGACCAGCAGAATACCGCCGCTTTTTACACAGGATTCAAATTTATCAACCGCAGGCGTATTCAGCGCAAGCAGAATATCCGGGTGCTTCGATACAGGACTTGCAATCCTCTTATCGCTGATTTTTACAGTGCAATTTGCTGTCCCGCCCCGCATTTCCGAACCATAGGAGGGATAGAACAGGACGTTTTTACCGGATCTCATTCCCGCTTCAACCAGGATCATTCCGGCCGTAAGCACCCCCTGGCCTCCAAATCCGGCACAGATCATTTCATTTTTCATGACATACAACCTCTCTATTTCTTTAATTCACCTAACGGAAAATATGGAATCATCTCCTCATTGATCCTCTGCACGCATTTTACAGGCGCCATATTCATATTTGTCGGACATGGCGACAGCAGTTCCACCAGGCAGAAGCCTTCGCCGGCCATGTGTTTTTCAAAAGCAGTCTCGATATATTTTTTACTGATCCTTATTCCTTTTGCATCCGCCAGGCTTCCTCTTGCAAGATATGCAATATGTAATCCTGAAAATGCTTTTTCAATCTGAAACGGCATTCCCCATTTTGCAGGATCTTTCCCGTGGGGTGTAGAAGTCGTTACCTGTCCCGGAAGGGAGGTGGGCGCGCACTGCCCTCCGGTCATTCCGAACAGCCCGTTGTTGATCACCACGGTGAGAATATTATCGTTTCGGATGCCTGCATGCATCATTTCCGCCATTCCGATCGCGTAGGCGGCTCCGTCGCCGATATAGGCGAGCACCGGATTTTCCGGGCGCACCTTTTTGATTCCGATTGCCGTGGGAATGGGTCTGCCGTGGGCCGCCATGATGGTATCAAATTTCCACGAATTTATATTCAGTGAGCCGCAGGCCACATCCACTACAGTAATCAGCTTTTCATTTAACCCCATTTTTTCCGCCGTCTCCGCGATCAGCCTTACCGCCAGGCCATGACCGCAGCCAGGGCAGAACCCGCTTTTTGTAAAGGTTACTGTTTCAGGAGCTTTCAAGCGCATCTCAATCTCCCTCCTTATTCAGCCAGTCTTTTATTTTTTCCAACAGCCCTTCCGGTTCCGGAATCTCGAATATAGATCCATAATGTTCCACAGGTATCTTTCCGCCGACTGCAAGCCTGATATCATCTGCCATCTGCCCAAGTATATTCATTTCCACAGACAGAAACCGTTTAGCCTTAGAGGCTTTTTGGAATGCTTCCGATGGAAACGGCCATAAAGTTACCGGTCGGATCAGTCCTGCCTTCCATCCCCTTTCACGAGCCAGTTCTACCGTCTCCATACAGACCCGGGAGCTGATCCCATACGCCACCAATACAATCTCAGCGTCCTCAACCTGGATTGCTTCATAGCGCTGCTCTTTTTCCTCTATCTCCCGATACTTGTTCAGCAGATACGCTTCATAATCCGGGCAGGTATAGTAAACATTTTGTATCTTTTTGTGTTCTTCCCCTTTTTTGCAGCCCTTCACGGTCCATTCAAATTTATCAATATTGTGTTCCTGCCATTTTGGAATCTCCACCGCTTCGATCATCTGGCCGATCGCGGCATCGGATGCGATCAGGACAGGATGCCTGTATTTTTCTGCCAAATCAAATGCTTCAGCCATCAAATCCGCATTTTCCTGTACGGATGCCGGCGCCAGCACTATCGTCCGGTAGTCGCCATGACCGCCGCCTCTCGTCAGCTGCCAGTAGTCCCCCTGCCCCTGTGAAATATCTCCTAGACCGGTTCCAATCCTCATCACGTCTACAATCACCGCCGGAAGATCCGCAGCAACCAGATAGGATATCCCTTCCTGCTTTAAAGAAAATCCCGGGCCGGACGAGGATGTCAATGCACGCGCGCCTGCTGCCGCCGCTCCCAATACCATATTGATGCCGGAAAGTTCTGACTCTGCCTGAATGAAAACTCCCCCTGCCTCCTCCATACGCCATGAAAGATACTCCAGGATTTCTGTCTGCGGCGTGATCGGATAACCGCTGTAAAAACGGCAGCCAGCGGCAACTGCCGCTTCGGCAAGCGCCTCATTTCCTTTTAACAATACCTTCTCCATAACTTCCTCCACTACGATATCTCAAAAACATAATCCGGGCACACCATGTAGCAGATCCCACATGCGATGCACTTGCTTTGCTCTACCTGAATCACATTATATCCGCTCTCATTTACATGCTGCGACACCTGCACTGCCTGCTTCGGGCATGCATGGACGCAGTAGCCGCATCCTTTACATCTCGCGGTATCTGTGTATATTTTTTTGATTTTGTCTGCCATTGTTCAACCTCACTGCTATGCTTCCTTCTTTTCTGCTCCCCGTAAGCCTAAACGCCTTACTGCCTGTGCCAGAACACCGCCGATAACACAGCTTATAATCAGAAAAGTAAAAATATAGTTATAACCCTGTCCGCCGAATTTATCCAACATACCTCCAAAAATCAGGGAATACAGAGAATCCGGGGCATATCCGATAATTGAAGCGATGCCAATTGCCGTTCCAGTCAAAGCGCGCGGGATTCCGGCCTCGCTCATAACGGAGAATATGACTCCATACAGCATCATTGCCACTGCACTGGGAATTAATGTGTATACACTTGCCACTGCAGGATTCAGGGTTGAAGGCAGCAGCATAACGCTTACGAACAAAAGCGCTACAATCGCAAATGCTGTTGTAAGCCATTTGCAGGTGGACTTAAATACCTTGTCTGCCAGAAGTCCCCCGACCGGTGCAAGCAGTAAAAGCCCCATACGGATAACCGATATAAAACTGGAGTCTGACGGTGTGATTCCGATTACCTCAGTCAAATATGGGTTAAAATAGGAAACGCTGGTATATATCCCGTCTCCGCAGAAAATGACAAAGGATGCAATCCATACAACCGGATTCTTCAAAACTTTTCCTACGTCAGCAAATTTAAACTTATCGTCGTCACTCTGGGCTGAAGACGTGTCTTCTGCGCCCTTCCCATCCTTCATTAAAACCGCAAGCATGACTGCAGCAAGTACTGCAACCGAACCGCCTGAGACAACTGCCCGGAAAAATCCGGTTTCCAGATTTCCTCCCGCAGTGTTGAAAAATTTTAAGGCAAATGCATTTGTCAGCGAGTTTGTAAGTCCGTTACAGGCATAATATACGCCGTAAAGGAAACCCTGCTCTTCCTCTGTTCCGACCAGTCTGATAGCTTTCATCAAAGATGACCAGAAAACAAAGGCTGTAGAAAGGGATAACCCCAGATAAATAATCATGGACAAAACAAAATTCTTCATCGTAAACGCATAAAGATATGCCAGCAGCGACGTTGCCACCAGTGAAATAATCAATGATTTTTTCGCGGAAAGCTTGTCTGCCAGAATCCCGCCCGGTATGTACAGTATCATATTCACTACGGTATACATGGTCATCAAAATACCGGACTGCACATTTGTAATGCCCATACTCGCTATCTGTGCATCGTAAAAAACGAACTTGATATAGGGCAGAAAATAGATTGATCCCCCGGCTAGTCCAAGCGCCGCAATCGTTAAGTACTTTCTAAGCTTCGAGTTCATAGTTGCCTCCTTTTTTGAAACAATATTTTGTTTTATTGAAACGCCGTTTCTATTTTTATAAAGTAATTATAAACTACGGTAATTAAAATGTCAACCAGGCTTCTCATTTTTTCACAAAAAAAGAGACAACGCTCAAACTACGTCATCTCGTTTTGGAAATGTGATCTGCTTTTTACAGCGCAAATCCATCCATGCTTTCTGTATAAACCTCTATATAATCTTTGGCCTTTTTCAGAAGTTCTATTATCTTGTCCTTTTTTGCAACCATCCTCGAGTATCCGCCGGATGCTCCCATGCAGGCCACCAGTCCGCCCTCAGCGTTCAGGATCGGCACTGAGATACAATACAACCCTTCTTCATACTCCTGGTCGTCAAAAGCAACTCCTGTTTTCCTTATCTTTTCGCATTCCGCTTCCAGTTCTACCTGGGTTGTCAGCGTATTCGGGGTACGTTTCCGCAAGTCCTGCCGCTTAAAATAGGCTTTAAAACGTTCTTCTCCCAGATATGCAAGCGCCGCCTTTCCAATCGAAGAGCAGTACAAGGGTGAGATCGGAATACTCTTTGGCGACAGCACAAGGCTTGCAATGTTGGTTGAATAGATTGAGAGCATTGCATTTTCATATTCTATCGCCAAATTCAGATTTTCCCCTACCTCTTTTGCAATCTGCTCCATATGCGGTTTGCATACATCAATCAAGTGCGCGTCTTTGCCTGCGCTTTTTCCCAGCTTAATCAGAAAGCATCCCAGACGGTATCCGCTTCCATCCCCGCATTCCACCGCATCCCATTCTTCCAGTGAATTTAAAATTCGAAATACAGTTGCTTTCGGCAGCCCCATATCCTTCGCAATTTCAGAAATCCCCACTGCTTTATCTTTACCTGACAAATAATTCAGTATTGCCATGGCTCTGCTCACCATTAAGACGCCTGTTTTTTCTTCATTATACATAATCTTTCCTGTCGTACGTCACATCAAACCGCAACTTACTTTATAAACCTTTCTGTTTTCTAAATCCAAAACCGTTTACGGATATAAATATCTTAGAATTTTTGTGATAATTTGTCAATAATTCTTTTCAGCAGTCAAAGTTAATCCTCCGATAAAACAATTCCCTGATCTTTTCCAGCTCCTTCGTCTGCCCCAGAGCCCACATCAGCTTCGCGCTGATGGCCTCCAGCGTCATGTTGCCAGCTTCCAGGATCAGCGGGTGGTTGTGGTAGATGTGACCCACCTCGTATACGCTGAAATCGCATCCTTCCTCCGGAACCTGCGTAGTGATGACCAGGATCTTTCCGGAATGAATCCAGTCGAAGATCGCCTCCTCGTAGGAACGGTCAAAATTGGGAATCCCTCCCAGCCCGTATGCTTCCAGAATGATGCCCTGGTACTGCTCCTTGAGCAGCCGGAAAAAGTCCGGCGTCATGCCTGGAATCAGTTTTATGGATAAAATATTTCCTTCCAGATGATCGTAGAAGCGAACTGGCCCGAAAGGCTTATCCGCAGGAAATACACGGATGATCTCCTCGTCCTGAAACCGCGCCAGAAGCGGAAAGTTCATACTGGTGAACCCGTCAAAGCTCCGGGTTTTCTGCTTGCGGCTTCTTGTGCCGGCTATGACCCTGCCGCCGAACACGACGCTGACATCACAAGACCCGCTGTCCAGGGCATACAAAATACTTTGATAAAGGTTGATCTTCGCGTCCGTATAAGGGTGGGACATGGGCTTTTGCGAGCCGGTGATCACGATCGGCTTCGGGCTGTTCTGAATCAGATAGGACAGGGCCGCCGCTGTATAATCCAGGGTATCTGTGCCGTGGAGCACGACAAAACCGTCATATGTATCATAATTTTCCGCAATCGCCTTTTGAATCGCCATCCATCCGTCAGGCTTCATGTTGGTGCTGTCAATGTTCATGAGCTGCAGGACATGAAGCCTGCAGTCCTCCGGCAGACCTGCGATCTGAGAGATCAGATCGTCTCCGGTGGAAGTCGGGGAGAGCCCCTTCTTTGTCTTGTTGGAAGCGATGGTTCCGCCGGTGGCGATTATGAGTAAATTTTTCTGCATTTGTGTGGTTAACCTCTTTTCCATGCTGCAATTACATCCAGGCCGTCATCCTATTTTTACTTCTGTGCAGCCGTATCCTGTAAGCTGCGCAGTATCCGCGTCTGAATCTTTCCTGTAGTCTCCGCGGACACAGGAACCGTACAAAAAGCTGTGCTGACGCAATTTTACGTCTGCTGACGCATCTGCACAGATTGAATCATTTTCGTTATCAGTATACTCCTTATTCCTCACTTTAACAACCGTGTTTCTTACACACATATTTTCTTTGTACATTGACTTCATTGTATGAAATGGATACAATATGAATAAAATTTTGCTATCTAATAAATCAGGAGGTTTTGTTATGAATATTCGTCCATCCGCAGCAATCCGCCAAAACTACAACGAGATTGCCGATCTGTGCAGAAAGACTGCAGCGCCGATTTTCCTTACCAAGAACGGCGGGGGAAATTTAGTCGATATGGATATTGAAACTGATAACCGCAGGGAGAAAATGTTAAAGCTCCGTGAGGAACTTTTAGCGGTAGAGGAAGATAGAATTGCAGGCAGAGGCGGTTGTACACTTGATGAGCTGGACGCTTACCTTGATAATGTGATTGCAGAGGTGTAGCGTATGACAGAGAGCACGAAATACAAAATCATTGTTTCCGACAGGGCAAAGCGAATGCTGGGAATACACATCCGTTTTATGTCACAGATAAATAAAGAAGCAGCAGTGGCAAAAAAGAGAGAAAATCCTTCTTCATTTTTTTCAGTACGCCCATATCCACAAACCCGCTTAATAACCTCAGAAAATGCCTGTGGCCGATTCCGAGAAAAAGAGGAACTTCCTTTAATTCCCGAAGAGTTTCATTTTTGCTTTTCAAGGATAAGATGTACGCTGCAGCTCGGTTTTTTTCTGCGCCGCCGTAAATCCGCGGCTCACTTGAAAAACGCAGAATACTTTCATTTCCATCCGCCAGCATATGCAGAATTTTTACAGTCCCTTCCAAATGATAGTAAAAGCCATTTAAAAAATAGCCCTGAAAAAATATGAACTCATTTTTTTCATATTTTCTCAATTCCAGAAATTCTTTTAATGACGTGGGAAAAATTGAAAACAGATCATATTTTTCAACAAACATGCGCATATTTTTACTTAATTATATTCTTGTTGCAGAATCCAATAAATCTTCTTTCCCTTTATACTTCCAAATATAATGAAAACGGCAGTAATGATCAGAACCCAAAATAACTGTTTATCAAATTTTTCATAGATAATCCCATACAACCACACACCAATGGGAAGGGCACAATTATTAATAGTCGCAAAAATTGCCATTACCCGCCCCAGCATATTCTGTGGACTGACTTTTTGAATTCCTGAAACAATATATGTTCCTGCTATACTCGCCAGAAAAATAATCGCTCCTGCTGATAGACTTAATATAAAATAAGTTTTCTTAGCAGAATTATGTTTTAAAATCATTAGTGAAACTGGAATCATTGCCAAGCCCATACCAATAAATAATTTATATATATTCTTAATTTGAAATTTTCCTGTAATAGCTGTCGCTACAAATCCCCCAGCTATACCCAATATTCCAAGAAACACCTGCACACCTCCGTTCCAAACAGAATCAAGTTCCAATTTCACACTTATAATATATGGGACTCCTATGGACAAAAAAGGCTGAATCAAGAACATGAAAAATGCATTTAACAGCATAACTGCCCCTATATGTTGCTTTTCTTTCAAAATCAACCTTAAAGTATCCTTAAAAGCATATTTAAAAACATCTACCATACTATCATAACAATGTTGAATCTGTAATGGTATAGTTAAGTGCAATTCAACACTGGCAGCTAATAAAAAACATACCGTACACAGGAACATGATATAATGAAAATATTCTTTTCCAAATATGCTATAAAAAATCCCTGCCAAAAATGGTGCTAAAAGCCCTGATAATGAAGTTATTTGATTCACTATTGCATTTGCCTTTGTAAGATTCTCATTGGTTTGAATCAATGGTACACTAGATTGAACAACTGGTGCCTCGAAAGCCGATACTATAGATAACAGTATTAGAAGTCCTGCTACAATTCCAAATTCCTCCCGCCTTTGAAATGCAATTCCCATCAACAAAGTAATCATTCCATAAATACCATCAAGAGCAACCATAAGATTCTTTTTGTTTTTTCTGTCCGCTAAAATACCACCGAAGGGAGATAATATAATTGGTGGAATATAACTTGCAGCCGTTATCCATCCAAATATAGCTGCGGAAGCAGTTACCTCCAATATGTATAATGATATAGCAAATTTGATAATATTAGCTCCAAACATGGATAATGTCTGCCCTGCCAAAAAAAAGATAAAATTTTTTGAAAATACTTTATTAATCATATCGACCACCTCACACAGGGCATTATATAATAACAAGCCTGACATCTTGTGTCAGACTTGGAAATTATTTCATTATCAAATTGTACATTGAAGCAATATCCTCAGCAGCCATTTCAAATTTAGATTTTTCAATCAACAAATTCTGCCCTGTCATGATATAGGACGGTATGATACGGATACCCTTATAAAAGATCTCACTGCTCCGTAATTTGTAGGTAGAAATGCTCGGAACCGCATTTTTTCTTGTTTCTTTCTTGCTAATCATATTAAAAGCCTTTTTTGCCACATCTCCCATCAGCATGATAACTTTTACATTAGGAAACAGTGCCAGTTCCCGCTCCAGATATGGCAAACTTTTTTCTATGCTTTCCTTCGCCACTGTATATTCTGTTTTTGGCATTTTTACAGCATTTGTAATATAAATTCCTCTATCCAAAATATTCTGAATGGTTTTTACCTGTATCCCAGCTTTTTGAAACAATGGAATCGTTGTTGACAAATAAGCAGCTTCTGTTCCCCCATAAAAATCATCTTCCGGATCTGCAGGCACAATCTCATTTATCATAACTGCCTGTATCATTTTCGGATTTACTTCTACATGATTAAATTGAAATTTTTCTCCCTCTACGTTTAACTTTTGTAATTCTTCTCTTACATTCATCTTGTATCCTCCTCGAAATGTTTTAATGCAATTTTATATCTTTCTATTATCTTTTCCTTTAATGATACTGGATACAATATTGATATCTGATTACCAAAGGACATAATAAAACTATATAGCCATTCTGTTTCCGGCAAAGTGACATTTACCCTAATCTCCTGCCCATTCCACTTTATTACATCATCCTCAAATGTATCGTATACCCGATAGCTAACCTCCTTCGGAAAACTCAATTCTATTGTTATAGGCTTTCCCATTTCTTCCATCAAAGAAAATACTGACTCCTTCATTTCTGAATGGCTTTTAAAGTATTGATCTGTCACCAGAAGTTCTTTAATCCGTGAAATACGAAACAGGCGATAATCATTTCTTTTTAAACAATACGCATACAGATACCACGCTTTATCCTTGTATACCAGCTTTAAAGGCTGACACCTTCTCTGGCTGCCTTCTCCCAATGAATTATAATACAGGAACTGAATTTCCTGTCTGCCTAAAATTGAACGTTTCAACATTTCAAAATATTGTTTTTCTTTTTCAACAATACTACCCCATCGTGAAAAATCAATTTCTATCCAGTCAGATTCCGCTATCTGGAATGTTGCCTTCAATTTTGACATTACTCCATCTGTATCTGGATATTGAACAGCAGACAAGCTCTGTACACCGATTAAAATATCCTGCATTTCCTGTTCTGATAATAGAGATTTCTTCAAAACAAAATTATCAAGCAAATGGATTCCGCCCCCATGACCTGTCGTTGTATAAACGGGTATACCTGCACCGCTTAACATATCAATATCACGATAAATTGTCCTTACTGATACTTCAAATTTCTTTGCCAGTTCAGGAGCTGTTACTGTTCCCTTATCTAATAAGTAATACAAAATTTTAAACAACCTGCTTTCTGACACTCACATCCCTCCTTATATTATAATTATAGACTAAGTAACCTGACAAAGTATGGCAAGTTTCCCAAAATACTCTCCTAAATTCCCTCACCATATTTTCTGCTCAATCTTTTTCCACAGCTATATTGATATGTTAGCATCTGAATCATATAAAAACAATTGCAAATCACTTCATCTTTAGAAGTCTCTTCCAAAACCATATAGACACCGACACACCCTCCGGGAGTGGCGAAAGACAAGAATAGCAAGCACTGCCTATGTACGGACACATAGGCGAAATTCCCCATACTTCCCTACCGTCCGTATGATGAAATTTCCATAGGGAAGTATCCCTAACCCTCTTTGTTTTTCTTTCCGCTTTTTCTCTGCCAGTCCTTAACCTTCTCCCGCAGATTTGCTACAATATAACGCATGGATAATTCTATCCAAAACAACTGAACAGACCTGGAACAAAAAATCTCTGCCGCTTCCGCCACCGGAAAAGAAGCAAAACAGACCGTCCGCAAGTATGAGAGTCAGATTATCCTATATGGCGGCGCAAGGCGTATGCTGGAACAGGCGGGCATTTCCTTAAAAGGCTTGAACATCAACAAGCTGAAATCGGAATATCAGGCGCTGACCGCACAGAAAAATAGGAGTGCCGAAGCACCCCCATTTCCTAAACCCTCTTGCAAAATTCGCAGTGTTGGTTTATAATCATCTTAGAAGCCGGAGGATATGGCGTGTCCGACGGTTGTTCAATCGGAAACAATAATCAGTTTAAAAATCAAACAGATTACAAGGCTATCCTCTATTGCAGTAGAAGATAGCCTTTTCCGTTACTTGCGGTTGTGTTTATTGTCTATGTATGTCAAAGCTGCAAAAATCACCAGCACTAACGTAAGCACTTCTAACGTATTCATACCGACCTCCTTTCCGTTTCCAGAAAGGACAACCGCAGACTATCCTTACCTGCTCTAATCTGACTAAAAGAATTGTAGCACGTTACGTCGAATAATGCTATAAAAGATTTGCGTTAATCACTCCGCCGCTTCCAATGCCGTGCAGCAAGTGCACGACACCGTGTGAACAGTAACCCAATGCCACCTCTGCAAATTCCACATCGCTCATAGCTTCCAGTTTCCCCAAGACCTGTCCGGCAAGCTCCACCATGTCGCTGTCCTGTATGTAGGGGATTATATTCTTTATATCGGCAATCATGCCCGTTCTGTCGTAAGCGATGAATAACCTATCATTTTTACATTTTCTGAAATCTATGGGGTAATCTTGATTAAGAAGCAGCTTCTTATAAATGAACTAATGAATCCGAAGTGTATAAATCTATATTTCAAACGTGGGAAGGCTCCATCGGGCCTTAGTACTATCAGAAAAATATCATCTTCTATCAGAGTTCCTTTTTCCGTTACTGCCCATCTGCAAGCACCTCCTTTGTCAGAGAATCGTAAGCTGACGCCACTTTCCCCTTCGGATCATGCTTGTAGATGCTGACACCCTCCGCTGAAATCTCCGCCGCCCGGACGGAAATGGGAATGCCGAGCATCGGAATTTATTCCTATGAGCTGTTCCAGTTTTATGATGTGGATACCATTATCCGCGCCGTATCCGTGAAAGACACATCCGCTGAGGAAATGGCGGAACTGATGGTCGGCAGAAAGCTGGACACGGACTATACAAGAAAGTCTACGGTTCAGAAAGAGTCGGCTATGGAAGTATCCGGATTGACGCTTTTATCCAAAGACCACAAGAAAAAGCTTCTGAATAATATTACTTTTTCGCTCCGGCGCGGCGAGATCCTCTGCATTGCCGGAATTGACGGCAACGGCCCGAATGAACTGGTCGAGGCGCTTACCGGCCTGGTGCAGCCGGATGAAGGCGCGGTCAAAATACAGGGGATTGACGTTACCAAAATATCTATCCAGTTCCGAAACACCCACGGGTTGACCTGCATCCCGGAAGACAGGCATAAATACGGGCTTGTTCTGGGGTACACTATGGAGCAGAATCTGCTGCTGAAAAAATACCGGAACGAACCGTTTTCCAAACATGGATTTATTAATTTTAAGGCGTGCTTTTGATCTCATTTGAACTGGATGAAGTATTCAAGATCAGCGACCGCACACTGTTCATATATGAAGGAGAAATCGTCGGTGAGTTTACTCCGTCTGAAACGACGGCAGAAGAATTGGGACTGTATATGTCCGGAGCCAAAAGAATGGAGGCAATGCTGTGAATGTAAAAATATTCTGAAAAAATGTGCAATCGCATTGGCCCCGACCATAATCTGTATCGCATTAGGGCTTCTGGCCGGGTATCTGATCCTGCTTTTTTCCAATCCTGCACAGGCCGGAAATGTTTTCCGTGCGATCCTCTCCGGCGGCTTTATCGGAGGAAACCGCGGAATCGGAGATGTCTTTTATTATGCAACACCGCTTCTGATGGTTGGTTTAGGTGTCGCAGTCGGATTTAAGACCGGCGTATTTAATATCGGAGGGCCGGGGCAATTTGTGATCGGCGGTTATTTTGCAATGCTGACGGCGCATACGCTTCAGGTGCCAAGACCTTTGAGCTGGCTGATCCCTCTCGTGGCAGCAGCCGCTGCAGCAGCGCTGTTTCGTTGATTCGCATACCGTCCTTTTACACTTAAAGACGGAGGATACAGGTTCTCCCACAGTTGACGCAATGTCATTGTATAGCATGACTGGCGTTCCAATGGGCTGGATGCCGTTGCTGTGAACACCTAATTGACATTGTCTGACGCAGTGAATATATTTTTAAAACAGATCATCTTACGCGGAGGGATACCGTTTGATGTGAAGTATCCAGAGTATAAGCCTGAGGTTATAGAAGCTATGCAAGAAGCAAAATGTATAAGCCGAGATCCTGATACCAAACGATACGGCAGTTTTTCTGAGGCATTAGAGGAATTGGATCTATGAAATACGAATTAATTCTGTCTGGAAAGTTTTAAAAAAAGTCTGAAGACAGCGAAAAAACGTGGTCTGGACATCTCTCTTCTGGAATCCGTCGTAGACACGCTGCTCCTGGGACTTCCTCTTGAAAAAAAGTATAAAGATCATGCCCTGAAGGGGAAGCTGGCCGGATTTCGGGAATGCCATATCCAGCCAGACTGACTGTGAATCTATTTGATAGAAGATGATATCTTAACACTGACATTGGTCGATACTGGTACACATGCAGATTTATTTAAAATGGAATCATTTCTGACTATGCGGTTACACTCCAACGGCCTGAAGCCTTTTTTACAGCCACCATCCATCTCTACACCCTGATATACTTCGACGGCGCCACCCCATACTCCTTTTTAAAACACTTGCTGAAATACAGCGGATCAGCGAACCCGGTCAGGCGGGCGACCTCCTGCAGGTTGGTGTACCCGTCATCCAGATATTTCTTCGCGGCCTCCATCTTCTTCTGCATCATGAACTTCACCAGAGGCAGGTTCATCTCCCGGCGGAACATGCGGCTCAGGTAGTTTTCGTTCATGTAGAGCTGGGAGCTGAGCCACTTTACGGAAAGCTCGGGGGAGGACAGGTTCTGCTTGATGAGCTCCATGCATTTTTCTGTGATCCGGCGGGACGGGGACACCTTGCTGCCCCGGATGTGTTCCAGAATCCGATGAAAATAATGCTCCAGGAATGCGGCGCAGCCCTCCGGCTCATTCAGCTCCATTACTTCGGACAGGGGCGTATAATGCCGGTCAAATATATCCTGCAGGGCCAGTTTATTTTCCCGGAGGAACATCAGGCCGGTCATCACAAAATCAATCCGCAGCATGTTGAAGGTGTCAAAGGAATGCCGGGCAAAGGGCGGTTCCAGCGTATCCTGCACATGGGCGTCCAGGCCCCTTAAGTCGTCGGAACGGAGCAGGCGGAAGGTGGCGGAGCGTATGGAGTCCAGATCCATCTCCATGTCGAAAGCATTTTTCATATATTCCGCAAAGGAAATGATGCCCTTGTCCAGAACCGACTGGTTGTACCGGGACAAAAATTTTGTCTCATAATAGCAGCGGTAAATGTTGGACAGCCCCTTATACCGGCAGCTATAAAAAACGGCGGCGGAAAGGTTCAGGTCAAACAGCAGATTGTCCCGCAGCAGCCTGCAGATCAGCGGGGTACCCGGCCCCGGGCTGCCGGAATTTTTTTCATATCCCATCAGGATATTGCATTGGTAAAAGGAATCGGTGAACACCACGCAGTTGGGGTAATCGCTGAGCGTGTCCTCAATGGATTTGATGGCGGTCTGCAGCAGGTCGTCCATATTTTTCTCCATGGAAACCGGGAAATCCAGGGATTCGATGTGGACAGCAATGATTTGAAATTCCTCTCCGTGTAAGGGAATCTGGTAAAATTCGAATTTTTCCTTCAGCTGCTGCTCGTCCAGCGTCTGACGGCCGGAAACCAGCCAGTTCAGGAATTTGTCCCGGATCATCCGCTCGTTGAGCAATGCCTTGGAATACAGGGAGCTGATGTAGTTTTCCTTTTCCCGGGACGAGTCCAGCCGGGACAAAATTTTCCGAATCAGTTCCCGCAGTGATTCCGGCTCGATGGGCTTGAGCAAATAATGGGTCACGCCGATGTTCAGAGCCTGCTGGGCACAGCCGAAGCTGTCATTGACGGTCAGCAGGATGCACTGGACATCCGGATAATGTTCCTTTAGGATGGCGGCAAGCTCCAGCCCATCCATGTTGGGCATGTTGATATCACAGATGATGATGTCCGGAACCGCCGATTTCAGCAAGGCCAGGGCAGAAATGCCGTCGCACGCGTCCGGAAGGACTGCAAAGTCCATTGACTGCCAGTCCAGAATCTGGTGAAGCCTCCGCAGAATCAGAGGATCGTCGTCTACAAACATGATCTTGTACATATGCTGTTTATCCTTTCCTAAGCTTCCCGGCCTGGGGGATGTGGACTGGGGAAAATACGTCTCCGCCCTGACAGACATCGGTTACAACGGCTATAGCTGTATTGAAATCGAAGACAAGGCTTTTGAGGATTCCCAAGAAAGAGTACTGGATGCGCTCCGGCTTTCCTATCGGTATATAAGGCAATTTGTAATCTAAAATCGGGATTCAATGCCCCATAGAAATGAATTTGAAAGGAGAAAATCATATGAACCCAAAGAAAATCCATATCGGACTGATCGGCGCAGGCTTTATGGCAAAGGCGCATTCCATCGCATACGCGGGTATGCCCATGTTTTTCTGGCCTGCTCCGGCAATCCCGGTAAAGAAAATGATCGTAGATATGAACGAAGACATTGCAAGGGACGCGAAAGAAAAGCTGGCATTTGAAGCCTATTCCACGGACTGGCACGACATTATCAATGATCCGGAAATTGAGGTTGTAGACATCTGCACACCCAATAATGTGCACGCGGAAATTGCTGTTGCCGCTGCGAAAGCAGGAAAGCACATTCTCTGTGAAAAGCCTCTTGCGCTGACGCCTGAACAGGCAGGGGAGATGTACCGGGCTGCCCGGGAAAACGGCGTGAAGACCATGGTTGCCTTCAATTACCGCAAAACGCCTGCCGTACAGCTTGCGAAAAAGTATATCGACGAGGGCGCCATCGGCGACATTCTGGATTTCCGCGGCACCTATCTGCAGGATTGGTCCGCCCATCCGGATTCCCCGCTTTCCTGGCGTTTCCAGAAGAGCATCTGCGGAAGCGGCGCGCTTGGCGACATCGGAACCCATGTGGTGGATATGCTGCGTTTCCTGGTCGGGGACTTTAAGCGGGTGAATGCCAGAACCGCAACCTATATCAAAGAGCGTCCGCTGCAGTCCGGTATGACGGACAGCCTCGGCAATCTGCGCGTGGATCAGGACACCCCGAAAAAAGCGGTGGATGTGGACGACCAGTGCATGTTTATGATCGAATGCGAAAACGGCGCTTTTGGAAGCATCGAAGCTACCCGAAACGCATGGGGACGGAATAATTACATCACCTTCGAAATCCACGGCACCAAAGGCTCTATTTATTTCAATTACGAGCGGCGTGACGAGCTTCAGGTTTGTTTTGCAGACGATGCGTCGAACCGCCGGGGCTTCCGGACGGTGTACACAGGCCCCAACCATCCCTACGGCGACGGATTATGGCCGATCCCGGCGCTGGGCATCGGATACACGGAGACAAAGATCATCGAATGTTATGATTTCTTCCGCGCCCTCCAGGACGGCACCGAGGCATCCCCCAATTTCCGGGACGGATATGCCATTGAACTGATCTCGGACGCGATACTGGAATCCGCAGAGAAACGTGAATGGGTGGAGGTAAAAGAGGTCGAGTAGACGAGTGGAGTAAAACAGGGAAAGGCACTGCAAATGGTTGGTATTTGCAGTGCCTTTGGCTGTCTTATCGGTGGAATCGGATTATGAAATGGATCGCGAAAATGCTGCTTGCCCTGCGCTGACAGCCATGTTAAAATGTTTACAAACGTTTTGGGGTTCGAAAAAAAGGGGGCACCCGATGGGAAATTATATAAATACCGGTAATACGGGCTTCGTCGCGGCGGTCCGGGATACCTATGTAGACAAAACCGAATTGATCGCATTTATCAACCGCACACTGGGAACCAAGCGGAAGCTGACCTGTGTCAGCAGGCCGCGACGTTTTGGAAAATCCTATGCCGCCCAGATGCTGTGCGCTTATTATGATAAAAGCTGTGATTCAGATGCATTGTTCGCGAACCTGAAAATTGCAAAGGATAGTTCCTATAAAAAGCACCTGAATCAGCACGATGTCATTTACCTCGATATTACCTGGTTTATTTCCATTACCAGCGATATCCGAAATACAGTAACAAATCTGCAGACGAAAGTGGTGGATGAGCTTCGGAGTCTGTATCCCGATGTAAAGCAGGAAGGCACGCTTCCGGAAACCCTTGCGGCGGTCAGCGAATCCACCGGAAACCGATTTATCATTATTATTGATGAATGGGACGCACTATTCCGGGAAGCCCAAAATGATCTTACACTGCAGGAACAGTACATCCAGCTTCTGCGCGGGCTTTTCAAGAGCAGCGGCCAGACGGACAAGATGATCGAAGCGGCCTACATGACCGGCATTTTACCGATCAAAAAATACGGTACGCAGTCAGCCATGACAGATTTCAGAGAATATACCATGCTTCAGCCTGAACCCCTGGAGGAATTTGCCGGATTTACAGAAGCTGAAGTCCGTGTATTATGCGAAGGCTCAGCACTTAGCTTTTCTGCGGTACAGGAGTGGTATGATGGTTATATTCTTGGCGGCAGCACGCACATTTACAGCCCGAAATCGGTCATGGACGCGCTGGCAAGAAACCGGATCGGAAATTACTGGACCCAGACCGAAACCTATGAATCCCTGAAAATCTATATTGACCTGGATGAGGATGGTTTGAAGGAGACCATTGTCCAGATGCTGGGAGGAGCACATATCAAAATTGATACCGGAACCTTCCAGAATGACATGACCACGATAAAGCAGAAGGATGACGTCCTTACCCTGCTGGTGCATCTGGGCTATCTGGCGTATGATGCGGATATGAAATGCGTATTTATTCCAAATGAGGAAGTCCGGCAGGAATTTGTCCGTGCCGTGACATCTGGCAGGCATCAGGAGATCGCGAAACTGATTCGGAACTCCGACGTTCTTCTGGCACAGACGCTGAATATGGATGGTGAAGCCGTTGCCGCCGCAATTGAGGAAGTACACAGCATGGGGACGGCTCCTGTTTTCTACAACAATGAGCAGGCCCTGAGGAGCACCATACGTTTTGCTTATATCAGTTGTATGGATGAATATATGAAGGCAGAAGAACTGGCATCCGGAATCGGGTATGCCGATGTAGCCTATATTCCCAAAAAAGGTTCCTCCCTGCCCGTCCTTCTCATTGAATTGAAATGGAATAAAACGGATGCCGGGGCTATAAGTCAGATTAAAAAGAATGATTATCCGCAGATATTTCGGGATTATGGCGGGGATATTCTGTTAGTTGGAATCTGTTATGATGCAAAAAATAAAAAGCACACCTGCAAAATAGAGAAGTGGGACAAGAAGAAGCCATTCTGACCGGAAAGGATTTTTGGGGGCACAGACATATAATGCCGCTGTGCCAAATCCGGATACCGGTCAGAGCTGCCGCTTTCTATCGTCCTGCGGCCGCACCCCTGAATCCGCTGCTTGCCCGGCCGGATCAAACTGTTTTTTCCCCAATGTACTACTATCCCTTCCTTCGTCTCAGCATTTCCTCAATCGCATACGCCACGCCGTCCTCTTCGTTGGACTTCGTCATATACTTTGCTGCTTTTATGATCTCCGGTTCGGAATTGCCCATGGCAACGGTGGCGCCGAAATCCATGGACAGCATGGAGTAGTCATTCATACTGTCTCCGAAGGCCATGACTTCTTCCATAGTATACCCCAGAGATTCGATATAGTTTTTCAGCACCGGCCCTTTCTGGGCGCGGGCATCGGTAATCTCCAGGTTGTTGACATAGGAGGACGCCACAGCCAGCCTTTCGTCCTTCTGCAGCTTCTGTTCAATCTCCCGGAGCACCTCTGTATCACAGCAAAAAACAAAGATCTTATACACCGAGATTTCTCTGTCTTTTAATTCCTGAAAATCCCGGATCAGGCGGGTATTTTTCTTCATGTTCCGGTACATCTCTGTTTCCAGGATCTCCTCCATGGACAGGTCCGAAAAGAATACCTGGAGGTTTTGCCGCAGGTCTTCTTCCAGCTTTTCCGGGGTGCCGATGCTGTAGTCGCATTCTCCTGTCATAAAAATGACGGAAACCGGATAGTTTTTCAATACATCGTAAATCTCTCCGCATATCCCAGTGTCCATCTGCAGCCTGCTGACGATCTTCTGCTGCGGGTCGCGCACCTCCGCGCCGCTTCCCACAATATAATCGCAGACCAGCCCCATGCCGTCCAGCTCCTGCAAAGCTCCGTTGAGATCCCGGCCTGTTGCCACTATAAAACGGATTCCCGCGTCACACGCGCTGCGGATGGCCCTGGCCGTTCTGGGCGCCAGCCGGTGGTCGCCGCCCAGCAGCGTACCGTCCATGTCGCTTGCTATTACTTTTATCATAACTTGTCCACTCCTATGTTCCTTTTGGATAGCTTCCCGGTTACTGTTCACACGGTTGTGCACTTGCTGCACGACATCCGTACGATTCAGTGATGGGGCGGCATCCAGTCCGTCCTAAACAAGCGTCGCTGTCACTTAGGACCGCCGTCAGCAGTTTCCTACAAACACATGCTCCAGATATTTCCCGGCCGCGTCCGCAAGACGATGCACCCGCTCCACCTCCGTTGCCTCCCGGTCGGTCATATGGTACCGCGGGAAAAAACGGGTCACATGAAGCGGAATGTCTTTTCTCAGAGATGCGATCCACCGCGCCTCTTCCTCCATTTCCTCCGTCCCGTCGTTCATCCCCGGCACAACCAGCGTGGTCAGCTCCACATGGCAGCCTGCTGCCGCCCGGGTGATAAATGCCTTTACCGCCTCCAAATCCCCGCCCAGCTTCCGGTAAGTTTCCTCCCGAAACGCTTTCAGGTCAATGTTCATGGCGTCGATATAAGGAAGAAGTTCCTCCAGCACCTCCAGGGACGCCGTGCCGTTGGTGACCATCACATTGTCCATGCCCGTTTCCTTTATGAGCCGGGCCGAGTCGCGCACATATTCCCAGCCGACCAGCGGCTCATTGTAAGTGAATGCCGCACCGATATTTCCGATGACTCTGTATTCCCGGGCCTTTTCTGCCAAATCCTCCGGAGAAATGTATACCGTCCCTGCATCCCCCGTCCCTGCCATAGAAATCTCATGGTTTTGGCAAAAAGAACAGCGCAGATTGCAGCCATAGCTCCCCACAGACAGAACCAGACTGCCCGGCCGGTACATATTCAGTGGCTTCTTCTCAATGGGGTCTAATGCCAGAGACGTCACCTGGCCGTAATTTCCGCAGATGATCCGCCCGTTTTCGTTTTTTCTCGCCCTGCACAGTCCCGTCTGTCCTGGTTCCAGACTGCAGTGATGTATACATACCCGGCAAGTTTCTTTCATAGTGTCCTCCTGCTGTTTTCAATTACTGCCTGCATCTATCATAGTTCAAAACAGCAGGCCATACCCTGCAGCGCAGCCGCTGTTTCAAATCTCCACTAGTAATGCCGTACCACTTCAAACCGCTCCAGTTCCGCCTGTTCCTGCTCTCCGATTCCGGCCTTCTGCTTCGCGATGGCAATCTGCTCCTCCACCGTATCCACGCCTTCCAGATTGGGAAGCAGCAGCCCCCTTTTGAAACCTTTCGTCACCACCACGCCGTACCGCCTGACATCCAGCTTGTCCGGTGAATCGATTTTTTCCGTATCTCCCAGCACGTCCACGGTGATGGTCAGCTTGTCCAGTTCCTCCGGCTCTATGGGTGAAAAACGCGGGTCCCGGGTGGCCGCGCTGACTCCGTTTTCTATGATTTCCTGCGCAATGGAGGGATACACTGCCTGGATCGTGCCGATGCAGCCCCGCAGCCTGCCTTCCTTTTTAATGGAAACAAATACACCTGCCCGGCGCTCCAGCATTTCCCCGGAAAGCCCCTCCGGTATCCGGATCTTCTTTCCCGTGCGGACATATTCCTCCACGGTTTTCCTCGCAAGCTGCACATACTCGTCCTCCTGCCGCCTTAGCTCCATGATCCGGTTTTTCTCCTTTTCCTCATACTGTTCTTTGAAATTCCGCTTCATATCCAGGCTCTTAACCGTATAGGTGCAGATGCCGTAGCCCACGCCAAAAGGCCCTTCATAGGAAAGACGCTGGGTTTCCACTTCCATCCGGTCCAGCGCCCCAGCCATGACTGTAAAGGAACGGTGCCCGCACTCTCCGGCCTTTTCGCAGAAGTCCTTGGAAAATTCCAGCAGTTCCCCGAAATCGCCGCTTTCCATGACCTGCATAATGCGCCTGTCGTACTCCGGGCCCTCCTTCTGGTATCCGTAAGGGCCATCCGCTTTCAGTCTGTGGGACAAGTCGCCGCTGGCAATGATCACGATCCTCCGGCCCAACACCTCCGCCGTCTCCCGGATTCGCCTGCCCAGCTCGTAATGGTCCGTAAGCGGAAGTCCTGAAAGCCCAACCCGAACCAGTTGATAGTCTTTCCAATATTGGTTCACAAAATACAGGGGCACCATGGTTCCGTGATCCAGCCGCCTTTCTCGCTCCCCGGCGGTTCCCGCAGGCAGATCCCCGGCATCCGCCAGCTTGCACAGATTTTCCACAAATTCCCTGTCATAGCCTACCTCAAACCGCACCTGCCCGGCGCCGAACTGGCCCAAATCCCCGACCGCCCCATTTCCCGGTGAAATGTGAAAATAATCCGCATACATGATCTGGTGGGGTGAGAGCAGGACGATGGTCTCCGGCTGAAGCCCGCCGATCCTGCGTCCCACTTCGTGATATGCGTCAATGGTATCCTGAATCTTCTGCTCCTCTCCCCTGCCGACCTCCGGTACGATCAGCGGCGGGTGGGGCACCATAAATGTTCCCTGGATCATGGCATTACCTCCCTGATTCTATCCATCCCCATTTGGCTCTTTTTATACTTATTCTATCATGGGAAGTGCAGCGAATCAAGCCATGCTTTTAATGTTCCTGACAGCATACCTTTCGGATGATCCGCTTCTATTTTTTCGTCTTGCAAATGCAAATAGTTCCGCCCTAGTGTGTACCAGTGAGCCTTCCGTCAATGCTTTGAAAACATACGTATTTCGCTCGTGTTAGACATTCGATTGAACAGTACAAAAAAGCCCCAAGACTGCCTGCCGCCCCATTTCATAATGCAGCAAGCAGCCCAAAGGCTTCATACAATTCCTTATTCTTCCCCATTCCCCGTCAGCACGAAAATCTCGTGTGTCAGCACCGGAAATGCCGCCAGGATCAGCAGTACCGCCCATTCCTGCCAGACAAGCGGCGCGGTTCCGAACATGTTCACCAGATAAGGAATCTCGGTGACCGCCATCTGCAGCAGGATTCCCAGCACAAAGGCCGCCGCCATCACCGGATTGAAGGTTCGTTTTCCGGAAAATACGGAGGTCCGCACGTCCCGCATCCCCAGAGCGTGGAAGAGCTGCGACATGCCTAGCACGGTAAATGCGTAGGTCTGCGCCCGTGCCAGCACCGCCTCATCCTGCAATACTCCCGCAATGTTTGACAGGCAAAACTCTTTCTGCCCTTCTGCCAGCACTTCCCACGGGATTTTCAGAAATGCTGTCAGGCTGATGGCGGCAATGAGCAGCCCGTAAAAAATCGTGCAGGCCAGGCCGCCGTTTGCGAACATGCCCTCCTTTGCGCTCCGGGGCGGCTCCCGCATCAACGCCTCCTTATCATTTTCATCCACCCCCAGAGCCAGGGCCGGCAGCGAATCCGTGATCAGGTTGATCCATAGGATATGGCTTGCTTTCAGCGGAGCGGCAAGCCCCAGCAGCACCGCCGTGAACATGGTGATAATCTCCCCGAAATTCGAGGAAAGCAGGAACAGCACGGTTTTCTTGATATTTTGAAAAATACTCCTCCCTTCTTCGATGGCCTTTTCAATGGTGGCAAAGTTGTCATCCGTCAAGATCATGTCGGAAGCATTTTTTGCCACGTCTGTTCCTGACAATCCCATGGAAATGCCGATGTCCGCGGTGCGCAGCGACGGCGCGTCATTGACCCCGTCTCCGGTCATGGCCACGATGTTGCCGCATTCCTTCAAAAGCTTCACGATCCGCACCTTATGTTCCGGCGAAACCCTGGCAAATACGTTGGTCTCCTTTAAGCGCACCCGCAGGTTGTGATCCGACAGATTGTCCATCTGCGCCCCGGTCATGCACTGGTCCGGCTTCCTCGCGATCCCCAGCTCTTTCGCAATGGCAAATGCGGTATCCGCATGGTCTCCGGTTATCATAATGGTGCGCACCGAAGCTTTTCCAAATTTTGCAACCGCTTCCCTTGCTTCCGGGCGGATGGGATCTTTCATGCCTGCCAGCCCAAGGAATACCAGATCCCGCTCTTTGAGAAGTGCTTCCGGGTCTCCCTCCCCTTCTTTCATGGCCAGCGCCAGGACACGCAGCGCCTGAGAAGACATTTCCTCCAGGGCGGCCTGAATCTTCCGGCGTTTCATGTCATTGAGGGGCTGAACCTTTCCATTGAGGTATACTTTCGTACAGCGTTTCAGCACCACGTCTGGGGCCCCTTTTGTAAATGCAATCTGACTCTGTCCTCCTTTCAGTCCTCCTTTCAGTCCTCCATTCGAATTTCCCTGTACATATGCGCTCCGGTTCTGTCCTCCTCTCTGTTCCGTTTCCGAATTTCCTTGTGCATATGCGCTCCGGTTCTGTCCTCCTCTCTGTTCCGTTTCCGAATTTCCTTGTGCATATGCGCTCCGGTTCTGTCCTCCTCTCTGTTCTGCTTCCGAAATTCCTTGTGCGCTGCGATTCTGGCTCTGTCCCGTACTACTGGTACCGCCTTTTATGTAATGTCCCTGCTTCCGCAGATTCTGATGAACCGTGGTCATCATCTTTCTGGCGGAGTCAAACGCCCGCTCCGCAACACGCGGATACTGCGTCTCGGCCTGTGTTTTCCGAACTCCGCATTTGGAGGCCATGGACAAAAGGGCAATTTCCGTCGGGTCTCCCACTGCCTTGCCGCCTTCCGGCACCGCCGAATCACTGCATATGCCATTCGACATCGTACTGTGCCTGCGGGTACTTCCGCTCTCTGGCAGCACTGCGTCGTTGCACAGCGCGAAGCCCTGTAAAAAAAGTTCCGGAATCTCCGCCTGTTCACGGATATTACTTGTGGAAATGGAAATGCTTTGTTCATTTGTATAACACCGGGTCACAGTCATTTTGTTCTGGGTCAGTGTGCCGGTCTTATCGGAGCAGACCACGTTGACCGCTCCCAAAGTCTCCACGGAAGGCAGTTTTCTCACGATGGTATTCACCTTCACCATCCGGGACACGCTCATGGCAAGCACAATGGTCACTACCGCAGGCAGACCCTCCGGCACCGCCGCCACTGCAAGGGAAATCGCCGTGATCAGCATTTCCAGGATATCGCGCTTCTGAAGCACCGCAATACCGAACAAAAGCACACAGAGCAGAACGGACACAATACTTAAAAATTTCCCCAGCTCCGCAAGCTTTCTTTGGAGCGGAGTAAATTCCTTCGGAACCGTTTTTATAATAGAAGCGATCTTTCCGATCTCCGTCTGCATCCCCCGGGCGATCACGATACCTTCCCCCCGGCCGCCGGCCACCATGGTGGACATAAACGCTTCGTTTTTCCGCTCCCCAATCTGCAGTTCCCCATCCGACTGAAAATCTGCATCCTTCTCAACTGGAAGGGATTCCCCGGTCAGCGCGGATTCCTCGATTTTCAGATTCCAGGTTTTGATCAGCCGCAGGTCGGCGGGGACCTGCATTCCCGCTTCGAGCAGCACCACATCCCCGGGGGCCAGCTCTGCGGCGGCAATCCTGCGGATCTCTCCGCCCCGGCGGACATGCGCTTCCGGGCTTGTCAGCTTTTTCAGCGAATCAAGGGCTTTCTGGGCCTTTCCCTCCTGGATCACCCCCACCGCCGCATTGAGCACGATGACAACTCCAATGATGATTGTGTCACTAAATTCTTTTAATAGAAAGGATACGAATGCCGCCACCAGCAGCACACAGATCAATGGGTCATTCAACTGCTCCAGAAATGTTTCCGGGACGCTCTTTTTCGGCTCCCCTTCCAGCTCATTTCTCCCGTCGGCAGAAAGCCTGGTGACCGCTTCCGCCCAGGACAATCCCTGCTCCGGATCTGTATGGAAATGTTCGGTTACCTCCCCTATGGATTTCTCTTCAAACAAAAAAATCCCCCCTTTCGTGTCTTGCAGTGAATACTGCTGTCAGCGCATGTCCTAAAATCACAGGTTTTCCTTTGACTTGCGGCCCTAATTTATCGTATGCACGAGGTTGGAGGGATATTACAAAAATCTATTCTACTTCATTTCCCGTGGTTTCTCCTTTTTCAAAGGCGACTGCATTTTTCAAAGTGGTCTCGCTGATGGCTCCCAGCGCTTCCTCCGTGAAAAAGCCCTGGTGGGAGGTGATCAGCACGTTTGGGAAGGAAAGGAGCCTGGCCGTGACAGAGCTTTCCAGGATCTCGTCCGAACGGTCTTCATACACGTTCCGCTTTTCTTCCTCATACACGTCCAGCCCCACGGCAAAAAATTTTCTTGCCCGGATGCCTTCGATCAGATCCTCGGTCTTCACCAGCCCGCCCCGGGACGTGTTGACCAGCACCACGCCGTCCTTCATCTTCCGAATGGTCTCCCGGTTGATCAGGTGATACGTGTCGTCCGTCAGAGGACAGTGCAGGGAGACCAGTTCGCTCCTGGCAAGCAGTTCGTCCATGGATACGTACTCGACAAAATCCAACTCCGGATTCTGGTATTTGTCATATGCAAGCACCTCCATGCCGAACCCTTTGCAGATCCTTGCCATGGCCGCCCCGATCTTCCCGGTTCCCACGATCCCTGCGGTTTTCCTGTAAAAATTAAAGCCCAGCATACCCCCCAGGCTGAAATCATTTTCCCGGACACGCACGTATGCCTTGTGAATCCGCCGGTTTGCCGCCAATGCCAGCACCATGGCATGCTCTGCCACAGCCTCCGGGGAATAGCCGGGTACACGCATGACCTTGATGCCGAAAGCCCTTGCCTTTTCAATATCCACATGGTTGAAGCCCGCAGAACGCAGCAGAATCAGCCGCACCTGGCACTGATGAAGCAGCTCCACCGTTTCCGTCCCCACATCACAGTTGACGAAGGCGCACACCGCGTCATAGCCCTTTGCCAATTTTGCGGTGGCCGGGGTCAGCTCCGATTTCAGATAATCAATTTTCAGATTCGGGTACTGGCAGCGTTTTTCCTCGAAAGAATCCCTGTCGTAGCTTTTTGTATCATAAAATAAAATATTCATTGTTTGTCCTACCTTCCTTGTCTCAAAATAATGGTTGCTGGTTGTAGACTGTCCAGGAGGCTGCTGGTCGGAACAGTCCGCTGCATCTCATTGATAGTGTACCCAGTTTTCGGACTTTTCTGCATTTGTAGAATATTTTTCGCTTGTGAGAGGGCGATCTTGGCAGAAGGCAGGAAGAAACACCAATTTTTCGTTCCCTTGGATATTCCAGTCACAGGACTGGCTAAAGCCTGGCTGAACTGTGAACCGTATTGTTTGTCGTTTTCACTCACAGGCTCCTATGCAGCAGCCGCAGCACCGTTTCCAGTTCATTTACCCCCATCTGCCCCGGTGCGGAAGCCTTTTTCGCCGCGCCGAAAGTCAGCGCAGAGCCGAACACTTCCCCGCAGAGCCGGCTGATCACTCCGGTTCCCGCCATGGACATGGTGATGATCGGACGGTCAGCATACTTCCGGGTCATTTCCTCTGTCGCAAGAAGCAGGGTCAGCACGTCCCGTTTATTCTGCGGCATCACCGCGATCTTTGGAAGATCCGCTCCAAGCTCCTGCATCTTCCGCAGCCGGCCCACAATCTCCTCCTGAGACGGCGTCTTATGAAAATCATGGTTGGAGCCCACCACCTTCACACCATACCCATGTACGGCCTCGATGATCTCCCTGACCACCCTGTCCCCGGTAAATGCCTCCACATCCACCAGATCCGCACACCCGGTTTCTGCCACGGCCTTATTGAGCGCAGCGTAAGCCTCCGGTTCGATGGCCTTCTCCCCGCCTTCTCTGGAAGTCCGAAATGTAAACAGCAGCGGAATTTCCTTTAGAGCTGCCCGGAGTTCCTTCAGCACTTCCCTCACTTTTTCCATATCAAATACATCTTCAAACCAGTCCGCGCGCCATTCCGCCACATCCACCGGGATCGTTTCAAATGACTTTGCCTCCTGAATGATCTCCTCCTTTGTGATGCCCACGATGGGCACACATATTTTCGGGATTCCTTCCCCGATTTTCACATTTCTAACCACCACCGGGTTCATCTGCATTTCCTCCTCTGCCTTCTTTATTCCTGCATTTTTCAGATTCTCCAATAACAATACCAGCCCAGCCTGCGAATGTCAAACAGGAGATCCCAGATCCAACCTCACAATAGACTTTCCGCCCCCTATATGATATACTTACACCAACGTAACCCCCAAAACTATTTCCATTTTTTTACCGAAAAACGGGAGGGATTTTATGAATTTAAAAGGACGTGTAACCATACCCACAGACATGGATATCATTGAGGATACCATACGCCTGTCCGAACAATGGGGCGCCGATGCAGTCCGTGACTGTGACGGAACCGATTTCCCCGAGGAGTTAAAAGACGTCGGGCTCAAAGTCTATTCCACCTATTACACCACCAGAAAGGACAATGCCTGGGCAAATGCAAACCCAGACGAGATCCAGCAGATGTACCTTATGACCCCCATTTACACCGCGGCGGCGGATTCCTTACGCATCCCGCTGATGAAGGGCCTGTATAAGGACATGCTCACCCCCAACACCCGGGACGATATCACCCGCTGGTGGGAGGTCATTGACCGGAGCACCGGGGATGTGGTACCCACCGCGGACTGGCATTACGACGAAGCCGCGGGAGAGGTCGTCCTTAACACCGTCCCCTTCCACGATTATACGGTCAGCTTCCTGGCTTACATCATGTGGGACCCGGTTCATATGTACAACGCGGTGGTCAACGACTGGAAGGACGTGGAGCACCAGATCACCTTTGACGTACGCCAGCCCAAGACCCACGCATTTACCATGGAACGCCTGCGCCGGTTCATTCAGGAGCACCCTTATGTAAATGTCCTCCGCTTCACCACATTTTTCCATCAGTTCACCCTCGTATTCGATGAACTGGCCCGTGAAAAATACGTGGATTGGTACGGCTATTCCGCATCCGTCAGTCCTTATATCCTGGAGCAGTTCGAACGTGAAATGGGCTACCCGTTCCGCCCCGAATACATCATTGACCAGGGCTATTACAACAACCAGTACCGCATCCCTTCCAGGGAATTTCAGGATTTCCAGGCTTTCCAGCGCAGGGAAGTTGCAAAAATTGTTAAAGAAATGACCGATATTACCCATGAATGCGGCAAAGAAGCTATGATGTTCCTGGGCGACCACTGGATCGGCACCGAACCCTTTATGGAGGAATTTCGCAATGTGGGCCTGGACGCGGTGGTGGGAAGCGTGGGAAATGGCTCCACCCTACGGCTGATCAGCGACATCGAAGGGGTTTCCTATACGGAAGCAAGGCTGCTGCCCTATTTCTTCCCGGATACCTTCCATGAAGGCGGCGATCCGGTCAAAGAAGCGAAAGTCAACTGGGTAACTGCCCGCCGCGCCATCCTGCGCAAGCCCGTTGACCGGATCGGGTACGGCGGATACTTGAAGCTGACGCTGGATTTCCCGGAATTTGTAGATTATGTGGAGTCAGTCTGCAATGAATTTCGCGAGCTTTACGACAATGTAAAGGGCTGCGTTCCCTACTGCGTCAAACGCGTCGCTGTCCTGAACTGCTGGGGAAAAATGCGGGCCTGGGGATGTCACATGGTACACCATGCGATTTATTTCAAACAGAATTATTCCTATGCGGGAGTCATCGAGGCCCTATCCGGCGCCCCCTTTGACGTGCGGTTTATCAGCTTTGCCGATATCAAAGAAAATCCGGACATCTTAAAGGATATCGACGTCCTCATCAATGTGGGCGACGCAGACACGGCCCATACCGGCGGGGAATGGTGGTGCGACCCTCAGGTTTCCTCCGCTGTCAAGCAGTTTGTATATGAAGGAGGCGGCATCATCGGCATCGGCGAGCCCAGCGCCCACCAGGCAAACGGCCATTTCTTCCAGCTTGCCAACGTGTTCGGCGTGGAGGAGGAGCGCGGCTTTACCCTGGGCTACGACAAATACAACTGGGACAGCCACAGCCATTTTATCACCGAGGACGCGTCAGGGGAGATTGACTTCGGAGAAGGCAAGAAAAATATCTACGCCCTGGAAGGCACTGAGGTGCTGGTCGAACGTGAAAAAGAAGTGCAGCTTGCGGTCCATTCCTTCGGAAACGGACGCGCCGTATATATCAGCGGCCTTCCCTACAGCTTTGAGAACAGCCGCCTGCTCTACCGCGCCATCCTCTGGAGCACCGGAGACGAGCAGAATCTGCATAGATGGTTTTCCACTAACTATAACGTGGAGGTTCATGCCTATATTGAAAATAGAAAATACTGCGTGGTGAACAATACCTACGAACCCCAGAGTACGACCGTGTACCTCGGGGACGGGACGAGCTTCGACCTGGATCTGGAGGCCAACCAGATCGTATGGTATACTTTATAAAAGGCCGTGGGGCTTTGATAGGGTACCCTTGGATATACATTGTGAAACGGCCGAATGGCCATAATGGGATGCCCTTGGGTATACCTTGTGAAACGGCCGAATGGCCATAACGGGGTGCCCTTGGGTATACCTTGTGAAACAACATGCAGAAAACCTGCCGCATCAGATTCGATTGGTGCGGCAGGTTTTTGGTATAATTCCTTATAATTTTTCATTTTCTTTTCCAGATAGCGGATATTGCTTTCGCTGTAAAAAAGGGCCGGATCTGCGGTAATTTCAAAAGGTATTCTCCTTTCCTGTGCCACTTTCGCACAAAAAATCGCGCTTGCCGTTGTAAGGTACATTCACATTTTCCGGCAGACCTCCCGGAACCATCTCCCCATACCCTGCACGCTCCGCCAGGCGCATCAGCCCGTCATATACCTCCTCCAGCGAATAATCATGCTCCTCCAGAAAACATTCTTCCTTTTGGCTTACATACTCATAGAACAGGATTGCCGCAGCCACCTCTTCCCGCTCCTCATAATTCAAATTCTCCAGCAGCATATTTTCCGCTTCATTGATCTGCCCCCGGTCCACCATTTCTTTCAGATCCCCCAGGCTCTGGCCGGATACGGAATACTTATTCTCCCGGGGCATCTCCACCTGCGTATACTGCTTCCCAAGCATCAGTGAAAAAAGCACCCGCACCATTTCCTTGATCATCCGCATGATATAATCCTTTTCGTCCTCGTACAGCATCTCGAAACCTCCTCAATTCTTCCAGCCTGTACGGTTGGAAGCCCCGCAGGAACCTTCTAGCCGTTCAGATAGATTTATTCTCTGTATGGGTTTCATTATACTCCCCGGACGGCCTGTAATCAATAGACAGTCCGACACATAAAGCGTTCTCCAATCCATTTCCGGCGCAGAAACGATTCTCACTCCCCAATAAGATTATCCGGTATCCCAAGCCCCCGGATCTTCCTCATCGCTTTTTCGATATATGTGTATCCCCGGCTCATCAAAAACGCCCCATGGGCAGGCAGAAGGACGTCAGGATGGATCTCCTCCAGCCTCTTGCAGCTCTCAATATATTTCTGCAGATCACAGTCCCATATGGCCTGGAGCGCAATTTTTCCATAATTGAATATGCAATCCCCGGAAAATACGATTTTCTTTCCCTGCCAGATCATTTCATAGCAGGCGTGGCCGCTGCAGTGACCTTCCATACGGTATACGTTCAGACGTATATCCCCCACCTGCACCGACGTATCTTCCAATATCGGCCGTACCGGGCATGCATGAAATGTATACCCTTTCCCATACACTCCGGCCCGGATCGCTTCCTCCAGGGCAATCGCCTTTAGATTTCCTTCGGAAACATACTCCGCGGTTTCCCGCAGGGCATAAACCTCCGCCTGGCAGGCCCGGCTCAGTACAAACGCCCCACCGGAATGATCCCCATGCCCATGGGTCAGAAAAATCCCGGATATCTGCGCAGGGTGGATTCCGGCTGCTTTGATATTGTGCAGAATGGATTCCGGCTCAACCCCTGCCCCCGCGTCAATCAAAGCGTACTCCCCATCCCCGTCGATCAGGTACACCGTACAGTCCAGGTCGTGAGAAATTCCAAACCCAGAATCCCCCGACCCGACAATATAGATTCGTTCATGTATCTGCATTTTGCCTTCCTCCTGTTCACAATGAATCGCCCCCTCACCGATGGTTCGAGGGCATGTCGTCGGAAGGCATCTTTAAAAAATGCTTCGCATTTTGCCTTCCTCCTATTCACTCCTCCCCCGTGCGTCAATCTCGATCGTTCCCCGGAATTTTCCATTGTAAAATCCATATACTCGATCCACCAGATTAGTTACCACACACGCATGATTTGGAATGATCTCAATCTTATCCCCGATCTGCAGCGGGTTTTCCGCTTCGCACCGCAAAAAAGCATGCTCCTCGTTCAATGCATAGATCTCCACCTCCGGATATCCGCAGATCCATCCATACCCTTTCCGGTAATGGCACACATCCCCGGTCAGCGACTTTGTTCCTACGTCCGCGATCACCACATGTTCGTCCGGCTTGCTGACCACCGTTGCCAGAACCCGCAGGGCACAGTCATCCGGTTTTACAAGGCCCGCGTCAATCTGCCCGCAGTCGTTGAAAATATAATGGCCGCTTCGAATTTCCGTGATTCCCCGCAGCTCTTCGGGCACCTTTCCGGTAAAGCTGGAACCGGCGCTCAATACTTCCATCCGAAATCCGTCCTCTTCCAGCAGCTTCGCCGTCTGCAGCAGCGTGTCCCTCTCCTCCCTGGCATATTGCCGAATTTCTTCTATATTACGGCTGTTGTATACCAGCCCTCCGTAATACATCAGTCCCACGATCCGGATACCTGCCAGCTCCCTGATGCTGCGCGCAAACTCCAACGCAGCTTTTCCGGGTTTCACGCCGCCCCGGTTCAAACCGCCGTCTATTTCAATCAGCACATCCACCCTTTTATGTGCCTTTTCAAAAAAATCACTTAGCTGCCCTGCGCCCACGGCGCTGTTCACCAGTGTCGATACCTTCACTTTCCCGGACAGATCCAGAAGACGCTGCAATTTGTCCTCCCCGATCAGGGGATATGCTATGAAAATGTCCTGAATCCCCGCTTCCGCCATCACCTCCGCTTCCCCAAGCTTTGCCGCCGTAATTCCGCTACAGCCTGCCTCCACCTGAAGACCCGCCAGATATCCGCTGCGGTGCGTTTTGATATGGGGACGGTGCTTCAATCCGGCCCTGCAGGCCCCTTCCAGCATATCCGACACATTTTTTTCCACAATATCCATATGGATTACAACCGCAGGTGTAGGAAGCTTTTCCAACTCTCTATTCACTTTGATTCCTCTCCTTTCAAAAACTCCATGGCAATCTGGTAATAATATTTCACCGCCAGCCTGATCTGTTCTTCCTCCACATACTCCTCGCTTGTGTGCGCCTGTTTCAGGCTGCCCGGCCCGCAGATCACCGCCGGAATCCCATGCCCGACCAGAAAACACTGCTCGCAGGATGCGTCAAAGGCCGCCGGGCTCTGCGGCTCTCCCAACACCCGCTCCCCGATCTCACAGCATTTTTTTACCAGAGCATGGCCGCTGTCCATCTCCCCGCCCGGCATGAAAAAATGCTTCGACAAACTGCAGTTCTCGATTCCTTCCAATGCCTGTTCCTCCAACCGTCTGCATTCCTCATAGCCCATCCCGGGAAGCACTCTGAAATCTGTCAAAAGCCGCACATGCCCCGGCACAATATTATCCTTTTCATACCCTTCCACCATAGTCACGGCAATACCCGGAGGCGGAAGAAGCGCATGCCGGTACTGCACCAGAGCTTCATTCATCCGGAAAATCGCATTGATCGCCTTTGCCGCGTCCTGCATGGCATTGTGCTGCTGCAGGGGAAGGGCCGCATGGTAGGGCGCAGCCGCAATATCCACATAATCCCGCAGAACACCTCTGTGCGCAACCGCCACCTGCAGTTCCGTAGGCTCGCCGATCACGGCAAACGCCGCCTTTCCTTTTTCTCTGAGGAAATGCCGCATTCCCAGATTGCCGCACTCCTCGTCCGCAACCAATACAAGGGTCAATGTCCCCGAAAGCCGAATATTCTCCCTGGACAATTGCAGCAATACCGCACACATGGCGGCGACACCGCCTTTCATATCCGCAGTGCCCCTTCCGTACAGCCGCTCCCCTTTTTTTATCATCTGAAACGGCGGAAATTGCCAGTCCTCCGCCGCAGGCACCACGTCCAGATGCCCGCAGAAAATGATCTCCGGCTCCCCGTTTCCATAGGACGCTGTCAGGTTTGCCCGGTTGTTTCCCAAATCCTGTATCCGGGCAGATATTTTCTCTTCACAGAATAATTCATAAAGATACTCTGCAGCCGCTTTTTCATTGCCCGGCGGATTTGCCGTATTGATCGCGATTAATTTTTCCAGTATTTTAAATACGGTCTCTCTGTCCATCTCGCTCCTCTGAATCCGTTACAGTTCATACCTTGATCAGTATTCTAAATCCAGCCTGTGCATCATTTCATTATAGTTCAGGAAACGCTCGTAGGCTGCCTGATACAGTTCCTGATGTTCGGGATTCGGATATTTTACTTCCAAAATCCGCATCCTTTTCCGGGCGGTCTCACCTGCGTCCTCAAACATTCCGGCCGCCGTACCGCCGATTATGGCCGCTCCTGTGGTGGATACATCCGGATTTCCCGCAATTGCCGCCGGAATCCCAAATATGTCCGCGATCATGTCTGTCCACAGGTCGATATGGATTCCGCCTCCCGCCAGAGTCAGTGTCGTAAGCCTTGCCATCTCCTGAAATATCAGAAAGGACTGGCGCAGGTTGTACGTCACCCCTTCCAGTTGGCTGCGGAAGATCTCCCCCCTTGTCGTGCTGATCCGCATCCCAATCATGTGCTGCCTGTCGGCCCCGCAGAATCTGGGTGAACCGCTCCCGGCCAGAAACGGGATTGTAACCAGTCCATGGCTTCCCGGCGGCACATCCGAAGCCGCTTCCGCCAATTCCCGGATCAGCCCATAATCTGCCTCCTCTTTCTCCGACAGCCGTGCCAGAAGCCAGTTCACCGCCGCGCCTCCGTTAAAATGCGATCCCAACGCGTACATTTTTCCCTTTGTCACATGAGGGTGGAAGGTCACCTGCCCGTAATACCTGGTGTCAGCCTTCGGAACCATGGACAAAAATGTGGCGCAGGTTCCCAGCGTCAGGGCTCCGTCTCCCGGTTCGGAAAGTCCCATTCCCAGCGCGGCGCAGGCCATATCCGCACCGCCGCAGGCTACAGGAAGCCCTTCCGGAAGTCCGAACCGTGCCGCCCCTTCTGCAGACACTTTTCCCACAATATCAAACGGGCTGCATATCGGCGGAAACAGCGACTCTCTCAAGCCGCACGCCTTGACCGCCTCTTGATCCCAGTCCATTGTGCCGGGATCGATGCACAGCGCGTTGTAGGCATCCGTATAGTCCGTAACACATTTCCCGGTCAGCCGATACCGCAGAAAATCCTTTGGGGAAAGCCACGCCTTCGCCTTTTGAAAAAGCTCCGGCCTTTCTTCGGAAAGCCAGCGCAGCTTCGGCAGTGAAAACGCGTTGTTGATTGGATTTCCCGTTTTATATTTTACGGTCTCGCCCATCTGTTCCAGCAGAGCCTCGCTTTGCTTCTGGCTTCTGGAATCCGACAGCATGATGCAGGGGTGCAGCGCCGTACCGTCACAGCCCAGCAATACCACCCCGCTCATATGTCCTGAAAAAGAAAGGATTTCCACTTTTTTCAGATCTTCCCTCTCCTTCAGCCGCAAAATTCCTGACCGCAGCGCCCGCTCCCAGTCATTCGTATCCTGCTCCACTTTATGGCCGCAGGCCGTCCTTGTCGGATATTTCTCAGAAACCGTCAGAACCTCTGCCCCTGTCTCATCCATAAGCATCAGCTTTAGCTGTGTGGAACCCAGGTCTGCGGCTAAAATATATGCCATATCAGTTTTCTCCCTTCAGAATCCTCACAATATTGTCCACCACGGCATCAATGATCTGCTTTCCCTTCTCCCCGCTTGCCGCCGTCGCGTCGCCCAGCACCGCTGTTTCCATAAAATCGCTCCATCGAACCGGCGTATACTCATAATCCGCGGGAAATGTAACGTCCTGCGAAACCGCCTCCTCTATCCGTACCTTTTCCGGGCATAGGTAGAGCATATAAGACGTCTCGATCTCATCCGCATGAAAATAAACCTTGTGGGGACGTTTGGAAGTACAGACCCGCCCGATTACATCCGCGGCTCCCGGATACGTAAACTGAAATATTTTCATGTCCAGTTTTTCATATGCTTTCCGCATCATTTCCTTGACCGCACTCCCGTTTCCCACATGCCCGTTGATCACCGCCAGCCTTTTGAGTCCGGCATGCTCCAGGCTTTTTGCGATCCCGTACAGATAGTCTGTAAGCACCTCGTCCGGTATATGGATGCTGCCCGGCACATTTCCCAGGGACCACACCTGCCCGTAAGGTACGCAGGGAAGGACAAGGCAGCGCCTGCTGCCCATGCGTTCCTCCACCTGTTCCGCAACCCTCCGGGCAAGGCAGCAGTCCGTGTCCAGCGGCAGATGATCCCCGTGGACTTCCACCGCCCCGACCGGAAGCAGCGCCGTCATCTGTTCCTCATTCAAAAAAATTTTCGCTTCCTTCTGATTCAAGTCACCGTAATTCATCCGCTCACCTTCTTAAATGTAAAGCATTCCCTCGGGTTATTCACAAAAATGTCCTGTACAAGCTGTTCCCCATTGATTCCTGCATGTTCCGCTTCCTCCTGCAGACGCGGAGCCCAGGTTTCCTTTATATAAGGAAGTCCCACCGCATAAGAATAGCTGTGGTAATAGCTGCGCCTTGCCGTATCCCCGCTGACCAGGATCTGCTTCTGGTATCCCCGCTTTGCCAGCTCCAGTATGCACCGGATTCGGATGGATTCCGGGTTATACTTTACCTTGGCAATCCCGTCAAAGCAGAGAAACGCGCCCGTATCCGCCAGTTTTAAATGCATGTATGTGTCCGGATTCCGATCCATGTGTCCAAAGCTCACATTGTGCGGGTCCACTCCCTCTTCCCGAAGATACCGCAGCTGCTCCAACGCCATGGTACCGGCCTCCGTATGGGAATGCACCGGAGCCCCCGTTGCCAGATGCGCCCTGCACGCCGCGCGCAGGGTTTTGATTTCCAGGGGGCTGATGCTGTTATATCCTGTGCCGAACTTAACCTGTCCGCCTTTGATGCCCGTTTCCTGCATCCCGACGTTCACTTCCCGAATCACAAATTCTGTCAGCTCGTCCACACTGCTGCCCTCAATCCACTCCTCGTAGGTCCTGTTTTCCCCGGGCATTTTGGCGTCCCATAAAAATCCCTTGTTAAATCCCGCCGTCCCGATCACCTGCATTCCGGTACGCATGGAAATGTCATAGACTGCCTGCGGGTCCCGTCCGTAATCTATGGCAGTCGCGTCAACCAGAGTCTCCACCCCGCAGGCTTTCGCCGCCGCCACCTCCTGCCTGCTTTTTTCGGGGTCATCCAGCAGCAGGTCCTCTTCCTTTCTCTCCAGCCAGTGACCCGGCCGGCAGACAATATGCTCATGGGCATATGTAAACCCCAGCTTTTCCGGGGCAATATCTCCTGTCATCAATCTTACGAAACCCATTGCAGTCCCTCCTTCTATTATTATGCTTTTATTTATTTTTCTTCATCTGAAACTGGTTTACCGCAACCATCACCGCGATCACCAGCCCCTGGCTCAAATACTGCCCCGCGTTTGAAATTCCCAGAATGGTCATCAGGCTCTGCAGCACGACCAGGATCATAACGCCCGGAAATGTTCCCTCTAGCGAGCCGATTCCTCCTGTAAATGCCGCCCCTCCGATTACGGAAGCCGCGATGGAATTTAACGTGTACTCTGTTCCCACTCCCATGGAAGCCACCCCAACGTATGCGCTCAGCATCAGCCCCGCAAGTCCTGCCAGAAGCGAGGTAAGCACATAGGCAGAGATCAGAATCCCGTCTGCCGGATATCCGGACTGCTTCGCCACAACCGGACTTGCGCCTGTAAAATACAGCCTTCTTCCATAGGTTGTCTTCCGCAGGATCAAAGACAAAAGCCCCCACAGCGCGATCCAGATGACAAATGCCACCGGAAGACTTCCCCACCAGCCCTCCGCCAGGTAGCGGAAAGACTTCGGAATATTGCCGCTGGGGATGCCCTGTGTATACACGTAATATCCGCCCTCAATAATGATTGACATTGCCATTGTGACCAGAAACGGCTGCATTTTAAACTTGGTGATGATAATCCCGTTGGCCAGTCCGATCATGGCGCACAGCCCCAGGGAAATGAGAATGCCCGGTAAAATGCGTTCGCTTCTTCCATTCATGATCGACGCGCACACCAGATTGACCATGGAAATCGTCGCCCCCACAGACAGATCCAGCCCTCCGGCAAGAAGCGCAATCGTCTGTCCCATAGCCACGATGCCGAGGGGCGCCGCAGAACGGGCAATATTCAGTAAATGCGTTGGGGAAACCGTTCCGTTTGTAGACAGGAGAAACACAAGAATAATCGCGGCAAAAAGTGCATAAACCCCGAATGGAAAATTCGAATACCTGAATTTTTCTTTCATTGCCTGCATATCACTTTATCTCCTTTCTTTTTATCTGGAAGATCATGAGAGACGCTACCAGTACGATTCCCTTTGCAATATACTGAAAATACGGTGAAATCCCCATATTATTCATAATGTTGTTGATCAGCGTCAGGATCACCGCTCCAAAAAACGCGCCGACCACGCTGCCCACGCCGCCGTTCATGGATACGCCCCCTACAACCGCCGCTGCCACGGAGTCCATCGCGTAGCTGTCCCCCACCAGCGGGTTTCCCGTGGAGATCCTTGCAGAAAGGAGAACCCCCGCAAAAGCCGCGATCATACCGGAAATCATATACACGATCAGGATATTCTTTTTCACCTTGATGCCGGACTGCTCCGCATAGACTTCCCCGTTTCCTATGGCATAGATATTCCGTCCGAACCTGGTGTAATGCAGAATAAAGAAAGCCAGAATATACATGGCGATTGCCAGCAGGATCGATATATTCAGAATGCCGATCCGGGTTTTCAAAAATGCCGCAAATTCCGCGTTCACCTTTCCGCCGCTGCCGGGCATCAGGATCAGGCAGATCCCTTTCAAAAATGCCTGGGTGGAAATCGTAATGATCATGGCCGGAATCTGGAACGTCACAATTCCGATCCCGTTGATCAGCCCTGTCAGAGCGCCTGCTGCCAGCGCAAGCAATATACTGAACAGCGCCGTATGCATGGTATCCCTGCTGAACAGCGCAACCAGGATCGTACTGAAAGAGATCACGCTGCTGACAGACATATCAATACCGCCGATGAACAGCACCTTGCACTGGGCAATCGCCACCACGGATAGAACCGCCGCCTGGGCGGCAATATTCCGGATATTGTACGCATTTCGGAATGTCGGGGACAAAATCGCCGCTGCAGCGATCATGACCCCAAGTACCGCCATGGATGGAACCGCCTGCTTTACCTGTTTTTTTACGGATCCCGTCATACGCTCTCACTTCCTTCCCCTTCTGTTTCTGTGTGCGCTCTCTTCGCGCTGTACTGCATAATCCGTTCCTCCGTGGCCTCCCTGCCGCTGATCTGGCCGGATATCCTGCCCTCATACATAATGTAGATCTCATCAGACAATCCGATCAGTTCCATCATATCGCTGGTAAAGATGACCACGCTTACCCCCTGTCTGGTCAGTTCCCGGATCAAAGCATAAATCTCCAGTTTGCTCTGTACATCCACTCCCCTGGTAGGCTCATTCAGATATAAAATCTCCGGATTCGTTTTGATCCATTTCGAAAATACGATTTTTTGCTGGTTTCCGCCTGACAGCCTGGATACCTTCATCCTCGGATGGCCCACCTTGATCCCGAGCTGCCGGATTCCCTCTTCAGTATCCTTGTCTTCCGCCTTCTTATTCATAAATCCGAACCGGGAATTTTTTTTCAGCACCATGGACAAAATATTTTCCCTCACAGACAATGCCAGACAAAGCCCCTCCGACTTCCTGTCCTCGGGCACAAATGAGATCTTATGCCTGATCGCATCGGCCGGGGAATGGATCTTCACTTTTTTCCCATCGATGAAATAATCCCCGCCGGTAAACCGGGCCAGTCCGAACAGCGCTCTGCTCAGCTCCCGCTGCCCCTGCCCTTCCAGCCCTCCGATCCCGACAATGGTTCCCTCCGGCACATCAATATTGATCCCTCTCACACGGGTTCCCACCGCTCCGTTCCTGATCGAAACCTTTATCCTCTCCGCTTTGTCTTTTCGCCTCTCCGGGTATACATTTTTAAAATCACGTCCCACCATCTTGCTGATCAGAAGTTCCTCAGTCGTCTCTGAGAGAGGGGCCTCAAATACAAATCTTCCGTCCTTTAATACGACCACCTGGTCGCAGGTCTTATAGATATCCTCCATCCGGTGGCTGATCATGATCACCGAGATGTTCCTTTCCAGGATCTTTTTTATAAAGCCGAACAAGATCTCAGACTCTTCCTTATTCAGGCTGGATGTCGGCTCATCGAAAATAAAGATCCGCGGGTTTGACGACCATGCCTTTGCAATCTCCGTAATCTGGCATTCCGCGGGAGACAGGTCGCAGACCATGGCATATACGTCCATCTCATATCCGATCTCCTGCAGGATTTCTTTTGCCTGCTCGTGCAGCTTTTTCTGGTCGATCCAGATTCCCTTTCCCGGCTCCCTTCCCAGCATGATGTTCTCTCCCACCGTCATCTCCTCCATCAGGCTGAGCTCCTGGTGCGCGAATGCGATTCCTTTCTCCCTGGCATCCACCGAGCTGCGGAACGAGACCGCCTTCCCGTCCAGCTCGATCGTACCGTCAGAAGGCTGCAATCCGCCGCTGATCATATTCATCAGGGTCGATTTTCCGGCCCCGTTCTCCCCTACAAGGGCAATCGCGCTTCCTTCCCTGCAGGTAATCGATACATCTTCCAATACAATATTTCCGTTAAATTGCTTGGATAAATTTTTTCCTGTTAAAATCGTTCTTCCGTTTTTCACATACGCTCCCTCCATAAAAAGCCATGTAAAATCTCTGCAGCCTGCGCCGGCAATCCATTCAAAGGCTGAACTGCCGAGCAGGCTGCATGTGATAACTGTGAATCAGCAGGGATTATCTGCTGTTCACGGCCGTGAATTGCAGCAGACGATTATTTAAACACTTCTTTTAATACGTCCTCCGGCAATTCCGTTCCGCACCATACGTCGTCGGAAAGCTCCGGGAAATATGCTTCTTCCATCTCTTTGAGCCCCGCGATCGTTGCCACCGGATAGATGTTATCCTTCTTGACCTCTTCTCCATTCATCAGAGAAAGCGCGGTATCCAGTGCGACACGTGTCAGCCAGGTGGGCTTGCCTACGGCGATCCCTTCCATATTATTGTCCACACATGCCTTCAGATATCCGTTGTTATCCTCGCCGGTCATCGGCACCAGGTCTCTGCCTGCAGCCTGGAAGGATTCAATAGCTCCCAGTGTCATCGCTCCGCCCTGGGACCATACGCCGTCGATCTCCGGATATGTCGCCAGCAGGTCGGAAGCCACGGTTTTTGCTTTTGCGTAATCCCAATCCGCATCTTCATCCGCAACGATCTCAATGTCCGGATATTCTTCAAATACTTCCAGCGCGCCTTCCTGCCGGAGTGTGTTGGTGGAAAAACCGGAAATCCCTTCCAGCATGATCAGTTTTCCTTTGCCGTCCAACTGCTCTACCAGCCATTTTGCGCCGGTCGCCCCGAAATCCTTTTCGTCCACCGTGATCAGGGAATCATAGGAATCCCCGTCAATCGCTGCCGCCAGAAGAATCACCTTGATGCCCTCGTCCATTGCCTCCTGCAGTGTACTGTTCAATGCGGTGGTATCACATGGCGTCGTGATGATCACATCCACGCCCTGGGCGATCAGGTCCTCGATATTCGCAATCTGCTTCGTGATGTCATTGTCTGATTCCACATAAGTCACATCCACTTTGTCTGCATAATTGTTCTCCGCGTTCCACTTAAATTCCTGATAAAGCTGTACGGACCAGGAATTGCCAAGGAAATAAATATCATACCCGACCTTGATCTTCTCTTGTGTTCCTTCATCTGAGGAAGAGGACGCGCCCTCTCCTGACGTCTCTGCCTGGCTATCTTCCGATGAGCCTCCGCCGTTCCCTCCTGATGAACATCCCGCCAGTGACACGAGCAGCAGACAGGCCATCGCTGCCGCAAGGATTCTCTTCTTCATAATGTTTCCTCCTTTTTCTTTTTTTGTTATGTGAATTATATCATTGTATGGTTGACTAGTCAAGTACAAAATGTTATAATGTAACCATATTATTTGACATTTTAAAAAATAGTATGATTATTTTATTCCTGTAGCTGATTCATTTGTTGACCAATCAAGTTGTCAATGTTATCATTGAACCAGGCGATAAATACCGTTACTATTCGCAGTAACTAACTATCATATTTTGTGCCAGGTTCAAACTTAAAAAGGCAGGGAGAATAAAACAAATGCAGGGACAGGATAATTATTTACCACATTATGTAAAAATCAAGCAGCACTTACGGCATCTGATTACGGAAGCCCAGCCGCATGCGCAAATGCCCAGCGAGCTGGAGCTGGCAAGGCAGTTTGAGGTGAGCCGCGGCACAGCCAAACAGGCGATCATGGATCTGGTTTATGAAGGACTGTTGTATCGAAAACAGGGAAAAGGCACTTTTGTCTCCGAACGTATCGCGCGTGTCTACGATAACCTTCCTTCCTTTACCGAAGATATCAAACGCGCCGGACATGTTTCAACCAGCAGGCTGCTTGGTTTTTCACAGACTGCTCCCGCCCCCAGGGCCAAGATTTTCTTTTCATTGAATGATCAGGAACATGTCATTCGGTACAAGCGGCTGGTATCAGACAATTACCGGCCCGTCGCTCTGGTTATCAGCTTTTTGAATCCTCATCTCTACGAGGGGCTGCAGGCGTCCGACATCGGAGATTCCCTTTACGATACGCTCCGCAATAAATACGGATATGCGCCGGCCAGAGCCAAAGATACCTACAGCTTTGTAAATATCTCACCCCACACCGCGAAGCTGCTGAACTGCAATGAGAACGACTATGT
Source organism: Schaedlerella arabinosiphila (assembly GCF_003885045.1). Lineage (GTDB taxonomy): Bacteria > Bacillota > Clostridia > Lachnospirales > Lachnospiraceae > Schaedlerella > Schaedlerella arabinosiphila. The sequence continues at coordinate 4,478,311 of NZ_RHJS01000002.1, forward strand.
ATGCTACTCGGAGCGTCTTGGATACCTGGATGACAAAACCCCGGCCGAATTTGTAGAGAGTTATATTCGGTCTGATTATTTCCGGCTGGAGCTTTCATTCGGCATGGACGGCACCGCACCCGCAACCCCTCAGATTCTTTGCAGAATGCCGCCGTCCGCCTCTGATTAGATACTCTGGAAGCACGGAAGCTTCTCTTTTGCCTTCACGCTTCCTTTGTATAAAACGGTGTTCCGGAGATATTGTTCGCACGGTGCCGTGCATTCACCGCACGGCATCCGGCCAATTCCGTGATGGGGCAGACAGCTTTTCCATACAGAATGCAAAGCTTTCCGGCTGCACCGAATATAAAAGAAAAGAGGATGTATCGTATGGCAAATGTGTATGAAAAAATGAAAGAACTCGGGATTCAGCTTCCAAAACCAGGACCGGCCGGAGGGATCTATACTCCCGTCATGGAGTTCGGTTCCAATCTGTTATACATGAGCGGCTGCGGCCCCCAGGGTGAGACCACCTTCGAGGGAAAGCTTGGAGCCGATCTGACACTGGAAGAAGGCCAGCAGGCTGCCCGTAATTGTATACTCAATCTGCTGGCCAATCTGGAAGCGAAAACAGGAGACCTGAACAAAATCAAGCGTTTTGTAAAGGTACTTGCTTTCGTAGCCAGTGATGATTCCTTCACCCAGCAGCCCCAGGTAGCAAACGGCGGCAGTCAGCTTCTTTTGGACCTGTTCGGCGAATCAGCCGGAAAGCCCGCACGCAGCGCGGTCGGAGTCAATGTCCTGCCCGGAAATATCCCGGTAGAGATAGAAATGCTTGTGGAATTGAACTAAAAAATAAGGCTGTTGCACTGCTTACAGTGTTTCAGCCTTATTTTTATCTGTTCGCCGCTGTTCACATCTACGGTGTTCACAGCAGCCTATCGTAAGATCTTTTCCACTTTTTCCAGCAGAACCAATTGACATGCACCCCATAATTGCATAAAATAAGAAGGCATGCAATACGTCTGCCGGATACGGCATAAGATTGTGCAATACAGAAAAGGAGCAACCATTTATGGCAACCATTCGTCCTTTCAGAAGCGTGCGGCCGTCAGAGGAAAAAGCCTCCTCCATCGCCGCCCTCCCCTACGACGTTTACAATCGGGCAGAAGCCAAAGAGATTGTCAGGCAGAACCCCCTTTCTTTTTTAAAAATAGACCGGCCCGAGACTCAGTTTCCGGATGACACGGACATATATTCCCAGCAGGTTTACGAGCGCGCCCGGGACACCCTCCAGGAAATGCTCTCGGCCGGGGAGTTTATCGAAGATCCCCAGCCCTGCTATTATCTCTACGCCCTGACCTATGCCGGGCGCACCCAGACCGGCATTGTAGGATGTGCATCCATCGACGATTATCTGGACGGAACCATCCGCAGGCACGAGGACACCAAAGAAGAAAAAGAACTGGACCGGATTCGGCATGTAGACACCATGAGCGCCCAGACCGGCCCTATTTTTCTGACCTACCGGCCCCGGCCGGAATTAAAGCAGCTCACAGAAGCCGCGAAGAAAGCCCCGCCCCTCTATGATTTCACGGCAGAGGACGGCGTCCGTCATCAGGTATGGACACTCAGTCAGAATATAAAAACCGTTACGGAATTATTTTCCCAGGTTGGGCATATTTATATCGCAGACGGCCATCATCGGGCCGCATCCGCCGTAAAAGCCGGACTCCGGCGCAGAGAAGCCCATCCCGGCTATACCGGGGACGAGGAATTTAACTACTTCCTCTCCGTGCTGTTTCCCGCGGACGAGCTGAAGATCTGCGACTATAACCGTGTCGTAACCGGATGGAACGGACACACACGGGAAGAACTGCTGGATGCCCTCGCTGTCCGCTTTGATATCCGGGAGCTGTCCCATTCCCGTCACCCCCGGCAGAAGGGTGAGATTACTATGTATATCGGCGGCGCCTGGTACGCGCTTACGGCCCATGCAGACCTGTACACCCATGATCCGGTTCATGACCTGGACGTATCCATCCTGCAGCAAATGGTTCTCGACCCGCTGTTCGGTATTCAGGACCCCAGGACCGATCCCCGGATTCAATTCGTAGGCGGAATCCGCGGGCTGGAAGAACTTGTTCGGCTCTCAGACGAAGAAGGAGAGCATGCGGCATTTGCCATGTATCCCACTTCCATGGAGGAGCTGCTCTCAGTGGCTGATTCCGGCCGCCTGATGCCGCCGAAGTCCACCTGGTTTGAGCCCAAGCTGCGGAGCGGATTATTCATCCATCGTTTTTGATCCGCAGTCCGGACGGCCATAACAGTGTGCCCAAGGGCACCCCATTATGACCATTCGGCCGTTTCACAAGGTACAATGGGATGCACTTCTATGATACATTCAAATTAAGGAATACAGACATATGCTAAATCATATCATTCGTAAATGGAAAAGAGAGGTAATGAAAATGCAGCGAAATGATCCATGCTGGTGCGGAAGCGGCAGGAAATATAAAAAATGCCACATGCCGATTGAGGAAAGAATCTTGTTACATGCCGATCGGGGCGAGATCGTTCCTAAGAGGGAACTCTTAAAGACCCCCTTCCAGATCCAGAAGATCAAGGAAAGCGCCGCCTTAAATACGGCCGTTCTGGATGAGGTGGCAAAGCATATCCGCATCGGCATGAGCACCGCAGAGATTGACCGGATCGTATATGATTTTACCACCAGCCACGGCGGAATCCCGGCACCGCTCCACTATCAGGGCTTTCCCAAAAGCGTATGTACCTCCATCAACAACGAAGTCTGCCACGGCATCCCGGATGAAAACATCATTCTCGAGGAGGGGGACATCGTCAATGTAGACGTTTCCACCAGCCTGAACGGCTATTACTCCGACGCGTCCCGCATGTTCACCCTGGGAAAGATTTCCGAACGCGCCGAGCGCATCATCCGCGTCACTGAGGAATGCGTCCATCTGGGCCTTGCCCAGGCAAAACCCTGGGGACATTTAGGCGACATCGCCGACGCCATCAACTCCCATGCCCAGGCAAACGGCTATTCCGTGGTGGAGGAGATCGGCGGCCATGGAATCGGACTGGAATTTCACGAAGAGCCATTTGTCAGCTACGTGACCCCCAAGGGCAGCGAAATGCTCCTGGTGCCCGGCATGATGTTCACCATTGAACCCATGATCAATGAAGGCAGCCCGGATTTCTTCGTAGACGAAGACAACGACTGGACCGTGTACACCATCGACGACGGACTGTCCGCCCAGATTGAATACATGGTGCTGATCACCCAGGACGGCGCCGAAATCATCTCCAAATAGTCCTCCGCTGTGGGCATGCGGGATATGAACACCTTAAAGGGATAAATCTCCCGCATGCCAAAAAGCGGTTTTGTTGTGGCCATCCGGCCAGGAGTAAGTAGTAAGTTAAATTCCCCTTTGTCAACTACCAAAGCCAAATCCGCTACATCTCTGCTCTGCAAAAACAAAGGCAGTAATAACTGTATTTTTGCTTCTTTTGTCGATTTATCTGTATAAATATCTGCTCCATGTTCAGTAAGCAATCCTGTATTAAAGCACATGACCGATTTATCATCGGATATTTCAATTTTATTTTCTGCTTTGATTCTATCATATGTATAACAAAGATAATTATATAATATCTGTTTATCAGATGTCCCCTTGTAATCCCATTTTTCTTCCTGAGCCATATTAGACAAAAATAATAACTTTTTTTGCAGTACTTCCCTAGCTCCCAAATAAGCATCTTACAGCAAACTATATTCAGGCTGATATTTTAAATTTTCCACCATTAATCCCCCTCCGTTTTTCGACATTACACAATATAACGCCCTATTATACAAGACTTTTAAGCCGGCTGCATTGTAGATATCTTTATTCCCGAAAATGGATTTCCTGTTTTCCTGAAGCTCCCTCGTAAAATCCAGCGTTTCACCGATTATTCAATGATAACAGCCCCCTTCTTAAAACACGATACAAGCATTCATACAAGTTCCCCTCCGCCAGCTCTACACAAATTTCCTCACCCGCAGCTCCACTCCCAGCGATTCCGCCAGCTTCCGGCTGTCCTCAATCTCCTTCTCCGGCAGTACATCCACCACCGTCATCTTCACCTGCGGTATACGCTTCCCGCACTCCGCCGCAAATGCCAGCATCCCCTCAAACGCATCCTCAAACTGCGGCCTCGTAACCTCCAGATACGCCTCCTTATTCGGCGCGTTCAGACTGATCGAAATAGAATCCACCACCTCCGCAAGCAGCGGCACAATATCCCTCTTATGATACAGATTTCCCAGTCCGTTCGTATTCACCCGGATTTTCAATCCGTATTTCTCCTTCGCGTACCTGGCCGACTCCACCAGATTTTCCAATGCACAGGTCGGTTCCCCGTAGCCGCAGTAGACCATCTCCCTCCTGCCTGTAAAGTCAAATCCGTCCATCGCCGCTTTAATCTCCTCCAGCTCCGGATCTCTCTCATGCCACAGCGTATCCGCATCCCCCACCCCGTCATGATGGCTGCGGATGCAGAACCGGCAGCTGCAGTCGCACTTATTTGTCAGATTTACATACACCTGATCCTGATACTTATACAAAATCTCCGCCATTTTTCCTCACCTTTCCTCAAACTACTGCAGAATCTGCTTTGCCAGATTTTTCATATGCATTTTATCCAGTGCAGCCGCCAGTGCCAGAAAAATCACAGCACTTCCTCCCGACTGCACCGCGCTCCCCGCCAGTGATGCCAGCGGAGCCGCAAAGGAACCGAACAAAATCCCCTCCGCCAGATAATACCCTGCTGCCGAAACCACCGCCGCCAGAAACGGCGCCGCAATATTGCGCGGGCAAAGAATCCGCCCCTCCTTACAAGTAAACGGAAGCACAATCAGCATCTTGATGACCACCGTCGCCGGAGCCCATACCGGCACAGTCAGGATATCTGCCATCCCGCCCCCCACCGCAGCAGCAGCCAGCGCATAGGGCCTGGGCAGAAATACCGCCCCCAGATAGATCAGCGCATCCCCAAAATGGATGTATCCCCCGTTGGCCCCATAAGGGACGTGGAAAATATACGCCGTCATAATCGTAATCATCGCCGCAAACAGTCCCGCTGTTACCAGCTTTGAAGTTGACCCATTTACATGTCTGTTTTCCATTCCTTTCCGTCTCCCTTCCTTAAAAAATCTCATTCTCAATAACGCCCGGCCACAAAATCTACAGCCTGTAAATATCCTCAGCCGAGCGATACTCCCAGCCTGCAAATATATCCCGTCCCCTATCGCCCAGGCAGCAGCATCCCCAGATATTTCTCAAAATTAGTCCCCTGATTGCGCTCCACTCCCTCAGCCGCCGAATCCTTCATCGCCCTTTCCACAAATTCCCCTGCCAGGTCCATCGTCCGGAAAATATCATCCCCCCTGGCAATCCCGCCTGCAATAATGGACGCAAACAGATCCCCGGTTCCGGAAAAACTCCCTCCGATATAAGGAAATGCAGACAGCCTTCTGCCGCTTTGATCCACCGCCAGGTTTCCGATCATCCGCTCCCCGCTTTGTGCATCTTCAAACCGGATTCCCGTCACGACAATGGTATCCGGCCCGGATTCCATCAGCTTCTCCGCCAGTTCTCCGGCAGCCTCTGTTATCTCCTTTTCCCCCTTCATCCTCCCAAGCTCCCCATAATCGGCCCCTGTCAGCAGGCACAGCTCCGTCAAGTTAGGCGTCACCACATCTGCCCGCAGAGCCAATTCCTTCATCCGACGCAGCAATTCCGGCGTGAACAGCTTATATACCCGTCCTTCATCCCCCATAACCGGGTCCACCAGCAGAAATGTAGATTCCCTATAAAATGTATCCAAAAACCGAAAAATACGCCGGATCTGCGTTTCGCTCGCCACAAACCCCGTATAGATCCCGTCAAACTGCACTCCCATTTTCTCCCATTCCTGCCGGAAATACTCCATTTTTTCCGTATAGTCATCGCAATAGTAGCTGGGGAAACCCGTCTGCGCGCTTAAAACTGCCGTCGGCAGAGGACAGGGCTGAACCCCCATCACAGAAATCGTCGGAATTGCCGCAGTCAGCGAGCAGCGCCCAAATCCCGACAAATCATTTATAACAGCAATTTTTTTCGACATAACCCATCTCCTCCTCCGGCTCAGCCGGAAATCATTCCAAATCGCCCGGCGTCACCAGGAATCCAACCATCCTGCACCGAACAAACATATATAAGGTAGAAAAGAGAATAACACACAACTGGACATTTCAAAACATCCAGTTGTGTGTTATTCAACCAAGCCACTTTTAAAATTATCTCAACCGCAGTACTGTACCAGCCTGTAACTGCGCAGCATAGCGCACGGCCCAGAAATGAACAGAAGCCCCTCCGTCTCCCGGTTCACTTCTTCCGGTTCGCTTCTTCTTCCGGTTCACCCCTTCTTCCGATATGCCAGAAACATCGGAACCCCCACCAGCGCCATACCGCCGATCACATTTCCCGCCGTAACAAAAAGAAGGCTGACCAGTCCATTCCACCCATTCAGTGTCCCCAACTGCTCCGCAGTGATCCCATAAGCTTCCTGGGCCTTTGCGGCATATGCCGGGTTCATTGCGGCAAACATCCCGGCAGGTATATAGAACATATTCGCCACACAATGCTCAAATCCCCCGATTACAAATGCCGCGATCGGAAAAAAGGCCGCCCATATTTTCCCCGCAATTTCTCTCGCCGCCGCTGCCATCAGAATTGCGGCGCAGACCAGAAAATTACACAGGATGCCCGAAGCAATCCCCTGCACCGGGGAAATGCCCGCTTTCCCCACAGCCGTTTTAATCGTGTATGCCCCCAGCAATCCCCCGGAATAATTCTGATTGCCACTGAGCGTAAGCAGCAGTGCAGTCAAAAGCGCGCCCGCCAGGTTGCTGAGATAAACCACCGCAAGATTCCGAAGCAGCCTCCCCCAGCTTACGCGTCCATCCAGCACAGCCATGATCATCAGGCAGTTTCCTGTGAAAAGCTCCCCGCCCAGCAAAATGACCATCATAAGCCCCACCGGGAAAATCATCCCGCATACTGCCCTGGCAAGCCCCACGTCCGCAATCCCATGAGCCGCCGTGCTGCTTGCCGCGCCTCCCAGCGCGATAAATGCGCCTGCCAGTATCCCAAGCAGAACCATTCTGCTGACAGAGAGAGCCGCCTTGCCCTCCGCCCCCTTCATATTCGCTTCCACCACTTCCGCCGGACTGTTAAAATACTTTTCCACCTCATACCTCCTATAAATCGCTGCAGCTCACGGCCGGCCGCGAACTGTAACACATCATGGCCATTCGGCCGTTTCATAATGTATAAAAATAAGGAATCCGCTGCATAGGATTCCTTATTTTTGATCTTTTACAAACAAGCCGTCCGGCGATAAAAAACCGCCGGACCTATGTATTATTTTGTTCTCAGCTTAAACCGTGTTACCAGTGATTTCAGAAGCTGTGACTGGCTGGACAGCTCTTCGCTGGCCGCCGCACTCTCCTCAGACGTTGCAGAGTTGGTCTGCACAACGCTGGAAATCTGATCCATACCGGTAGTAACCTGTGAAATCGCTTCTGCCTGGCTTTCCGCCGCCGTAGAAATCTTATCCACATAGTCAACCGCACTCCTGGTACTTTCTACCGTTGCAGAAATCGCTTCCGCTGTACGGCCTGCGATCTCCGTACCATTCTCTACTGCCGCAATTGTGCCTTCGATCAATGCAGTCGTATTGCTTGCCGCCTCCGCGCTCTTGGAAGCCAGGTTGCGCACTTCATCCGCCACAACCGCAAAGCCCTTGCCTGCCTCGCCTGCACGAGCCGCCTCTACCGCGGCATTCAGCGCCAGAATATTGGTCTGGAACGCAATATCCTCAATTGTCTTGATGATCTTTCCGATATCGCCGGACTTCTGGCTGATATCGCTCATCGCATTGATCATATCCTGCATCTGCTCATTGGAAACACTCAGCTTGCTCTGTGCCTCTGATACCATGCCGCTTGCATCCTTTGCGTTCTGTGCAGTGCTGCTTACTTCTCTGGAGATCTCATTTACAGTAGCAGCCAGCTCTTCTACGGAGCTTGCCTGCTGTGTTGCGCCCTGGGAAAGAGCCTGCGCACCGGAGGATACCTGATCCGCTCCGCTTGCCACCTGGTCGGAAGCATCGTTGATCTGACGCATAACGTCACTCAGGTTGATGTTCATACGGCGGATAGATTCCAGAAGCGGAACAAAATCGCCGTTATACAGATCCTGATTCGCACGGATATCAAAGTTGCCCTTTGCCATCTCATCCAGAAGGTTGCGAAGGTCATCCACCACCGCTTCCAGATTGTCGCAGGTCACTCTGACATTCTTCACCAGAGTGCCAAACTCATCCCGTGATTCATATGACAATGTCTGGGACATATTCCCCGCAGACAGACCTTCCATCGCAGCTTCAATCTCTTTCACAGGCTTCACAATGACTGATGTCACTCTGCCGCAGATAATCAGCGCCAGAATAACTGAGATTGCTACCAGGATAATCAGCACAATCATACTGGTATTTGTGGTATTATAGCTTTCATTCAGCGACTCCGCACGCATAGCAGTAGACCTGTCGCTCAGAGGTCTTGCAAGCTGAATCACCTTTTCCAGCGCCGGAGTACATTTGTTCAGGATCGCGTTCTTCGCCGAATCCTGGTCGCCTCTTTCCAGCATGGCGATAATATCATTCGCCTCCGCAAGCCAGCTGTCAATCGCCGCCTTGTACGCCGCCACTTCGTCCTGATTCAATTCTGCTGATCCCTCAAGCACTTCAAAATTCGTCGAAATAGACGAGATATCATCCTGGATTGTCTGCTTCTCGTCCGCGCCTACTTTTCCGCTGATGTACATATCACGCACATGCTTTGCGGCCTCATTTGTAGCGATCCGGTTATTCTGTACCGCAGTATCTACCGCAACAGCTCCGTCCATGCAGGCAACCAGGTTGTTGTTCGCTTTCCGAAGCTGCAAAACAGAATATACGGAAATCAAAACCGATAATACCAAAACCATTCCAAAAGATACATATAATTTGTTTCTAATCTTTAAATTCTTCAATTTGCATGTCTCCTTCTGTCACTTCCGGTTCCGCAGCGTGCCCCTGCACTTCGTCTTCCGCAGCGTATCTCTGCGCCTCGTCTTCCGCTTCCGCGGAGTGCTCACGCACCTCGTCTTCCGGTTCTTTTTCTTCAGGCTCAGCCGGTTCTTCCGGAGCCGCTTCGCTCCTCCTCCTGACCAGACCTTTGATCTTTTCTTTTATGTCCAACATCCGAACACTGAGCCGGAACCATACCTTTTCACACTTGTTAACACACATCCTCGTGTAAATGCGTATATTCCGGATTCCCCAGCAGAAAATAAGTAAAAACGGATATTTGTCCAGTATCGGAAAAAACTGGCACATATAATCCCTTGGAGGAAACATCCACTCCTTTTTTTTCAGAAGCCACTCTTCCTCCCTGTCGCGTCGGTAAAAATCCAGCCTGACCTTTTCATTTGGCAGGAGAACCTTATCCAGGTGCTTATTCTCCTGACCCGGCACAAGAATATATTCTTCCAGTTCCAGTGCAGTCCCATACTGCTGCCTTACGCCCTCTTCGAACCAGAGCGACGAAAGCACCTCTGTCTGATGGACAAATTCCGTCCACCTGGCCTTTTCCAGAAGATCCTTTACCGCTTTCCATGGAAACGCTTCGTCCAACACCTGGCGAAACAGCCAAAATTCCAGTATGTCCCTGATCTTCAGCACCCCCGTGAGGTACAGCTCAACCAATCTTCCTGCACGGTACATATACTCTTCTTCGTCAGACAAAATATGTATATGCCGGTACTTTGCCGAAGCAAATCCGGCCAGCCACAGACTGCTCCGGCGCGGCGCATTCTGCTGGCTGCAGTTCTCCATACGCAGATACTTCCTGATCGAACCGGAAAAATAACGCCTGAGCACCTTGTTCTCTATGGGAATCTCGCCGTAAAACACGACCCTGATCCCCGGCACCCTCACGTATACATTTCCCTTTTCCAGCCGGTCGTCCTCCTGCTCATAATCCATATCCCGCATCAGTCTGTAAATCTGAGCCAGATTCTTCTTATCTACAAGAATCTCAATCTGACCGAAAGATGCCATCTCCGGCAGCGGATACAATTCCCTTACGCTCGTATCCGACAACAGAAGCGCGTCAATGCCGTGCTTCTCCAACTGCCAGAGGATCACTTCTTCTGCCTTTTGATACGATTCATACAACAGAAGCTCTTTCTTGTACTTCTGATAGAACTCTTCTCCGCACGCTTCTGAAATCTCTTTCTCCAGTCCGAGGATTCCCAGATAGACAAGATTGATCACATTCTGATAATCAGAAACGCTTAGTACCTTCTCCCAATTTACATATCTTCTCGAGGTCTGGACCGGTTTTTGATTAATTATGGCTCCCAGCAGTATCAGCATATACCTGATCTCATAATTAATAATTGGTCCCTCCTTCCAGCGTCACAAAAAATACCCCTTCTATATTTATCGGATATATCCCGACAAATATAATATATTTTCTGCTTTTTTCTTAAAAATGCGGTCTACTTTTTTCTTGCCAGTATTCTCCTTTCCTCAAATATATCTGTAGCCTTCTGATTATAGATGGAGTTCTTTTCGTCCGCCACGACCATGCCGGAAACAAGCGAAATGCACCTTTTTTTCATGATCGTTACCAAATCCCGGGCATGGCTGGCAACAACCACCGTCATCCCCTGGTAATTCACCTCCGCCAGAAGCTGCATCAGATCCCAGGAAGCGTCCGGGTCCAGGTTGGCAGTAGGCTCGTCCGCAATCAGGATATCCGGGCTGGTTGACAGCGCCCTGGCCAGAAGAACCCTGGCCCGCTCTCCGCCGGACAGCTCGTCAGGAAAAGACTCTGATTTTCCCACCAGGCCCACCAGGCCGAGTACCCGCATCGCGGTCTTTTTCATCTGGGCGCTTCCGTGTTCCGTGGCCCACAGCGCAAATAAAATATTGTCATACACGGAGCGGTCCTTCAAAAGCCCCACGTCCTGGGACACGATCCCGATCCTGCTCCGGTGCGCGGAAATCTTTCTTCTCTTCATGATGTCCAGCCGGCGGCCATTCACTGTGATCCTTCCGGAGGTCGCCTCCTCCTGCTTCATGATCAGATTCAGCAGAGTACTTTTTCCCGCCCCGCTCCTTCCGATCACAAAAACAAATTCCCCTTTTTCGATCTCAAAAGAAACATTTTCCAGTGCGGTCTCATCCCCAAACTTTTTTGTCACATGATCAAAAATAATTTGCGCCATACACTTCCTACCTTAATTTTTTTTCACAAGTTCCGATATACGATATGTGAATTTTCTTATATCATTTATATAGAAAACAGGATATAATATAAATATACTTTTTTTATTCGGAACAGTCAATAGATTATAAACATATGGAGAAAAAAATGAAAAAGAAAATATTATGCGGGATTATTTTTCTGACAATTTTATTCTGCATCTCCTTCTCTCAGACATATACCTCCGCCGCAGATGCCGCGGTCTATGGCCCACTTTCCGGGGATACCTCCGGTTCAGATGCAGTTTCGGGAGATGCTCCGAGTTCAGATACTGTTTCGGGAGATGCTCCCGGTTCAGAGCCTGTTTCAGAAGATGCTTCTGATCCAGAGCCTTTTTCCGGTAGGGTTGCCGGGGTTGATCCTTCTACCTGGAACGGACATTCCGTGGTGAGCCTGGGCGAACTCCGGGTCCCCTTGGCTGATCTTGTCTCCGGAGCCACTCCGGCGCCTTTGAACAACACGGGTGCTTCAGCGGGAGAATACACCCTTTCGCTGACTACCAGCATCGGCACCCTGACTTATTACAACCAGTCTGATTCCCGTTGGGCCGACTTCCTTTACGGCGGCACCGATCCCATGTCCGTCTACGGCTGCGGCCCCACCGTGCTGGCCATGCTGGTGAACAGCTTTACGGAAAATACCTGCCAGCCCCCGGATATGGCTGCCTGGGCGGCTGCCAACCACTATTGGTCCTCCGGCTTCGGCACAAAGCATGAATTTATCCCCGAAGGCGCAGCAGCATTCGGTCTCCGGGCAGAGCCCTTCCGCGACCTTACCGCAGAAAGCGTGATATCCGAACTGAAAAGCGGGCATATCCTTGTAGCATTGATGGGTCCCGGCCATTTTTCCGACAGCGGGCATTTTATTATCATTACAGAGGACTGGTCCGGCAATCAGGTACGCGTCGCAGACCCGGCAAGGCTGGAGCGCACTCAGACCGCGTGGGATGTGCAGCTTATCCTTGACGAGCTGCTCACCAGCGCTACGGCAGGCGGCCCGGTGTGGAGCATTACTCCAAAGTAATCCTATCTATTCCGCAAAAAAACGCGCTCACGGCGCGTTTTTTATATCCCTCAGAAAAACGGAAAAGCCGCCGGGGCAGCTTTTCCGAATCATACAGCATTTTCATATTATGAAGTTGCCTGATAGAAAGATTCCTTTCCCGCTACTTTGGAATTTAATACTTTGTCCAGATTGATCGTCCGGCTCAAAACCTGCTGTGTCTGACTGCTCAATTCGGCAATCTTCCTGGATTCAAAGCTGTCCGGCTCGTATTTCTTCCCATTCTCACCATTCAGCCAGGAACGCAGCTTCTTTTGGTCTTCGCCATCCATTGCTTCGAGAATCGTCTGAATCTCATGCTTCGAAGTACTTGCCTGATCCATTTCCTCTCCGCGCATCTTTAAGAGCAGCTCGACAGATTCCTTGTCATTCCTAGATAAAGAATCAGCCATGTCCTTTGTCAGTCTCTCAATCTCAACCATATGTACGTAATTCCGCTGTACTCTTATCAGGACTTCTGTCAGAAATTCTTCTTTATTTTCCATTGCTCTATCTGCCCTCTCCTGTTTATAGAAAGCCGTCCTTTTCTGCTGTCTACACAGCATAACAGCACATTCTATACAACTGCTGTCTTACTTGCCTCTTTGAATGCATCTCGAAGCTCCGCTACAAGGGGCTTCAGTTCCTGGATCACAGCAACCTTCCTTCCGGCCTGCAGCCGGCTCAGTTCAAAAAGGAAGAAATCATACATCCTTCTTAATTCGTAGCTGATCTTATAATTCATATTTAATGTAGTATTTAGATACTGCACAATCTCCTTTGATCTCTGAACCGATTGATTAAATAAATCATAATTTTCATCTTCTAACGCAATCTGCGCCCTGGCGAGACGCTTAAGCAGTTCATCATAAAGAAGCAGAAGCATCTCGCCGCTTGTCATCGTATTTACAGACTGCAGTTTATACTGTTCATATCCATTCTGATACATGCTTTTCCCCTTTTCGGATTAATAGCCTGACATTGAACTCAGATAACTGGACTGGCTGTTCATGTTGGCAATTAATGTCTCCAGAGTCGAGAACTGAGAAACATAACGATCCTGTTCCTTTTTCAGTTGTGCTTTCAGCTTCTCGATGATCTTATCAATACTTGATATTTCATTATAATAAGTATTCTGTGTAAGGCTCATTGCAGAACTCTTAGAACCTGCCTTACGGATCAGGATACCTTTTGATTCCATTGCACCAGTCGTATTTACATATTTGTTCATGATAGCCTTCAGGTTCGTCGCAAGGCCATTATATGTTTCCTTACCTTCTGCATCTACTCCTCCTGCCTGTGAAGTAAACAGATTTTGAACCTTCTCCGGATCAGTCTGAAGCGCTCCTCGCAGCTTCGCTTCGTCAATCGACAGCTTACCATTGTCAGAGTACGTGCTGGATACGCTGATTCCAACCTCCCTGAACTTCTCCAGGAGTCCTCCGCTGACAACAACACGCAGATCCATACTCAGTGATCTCAGGTCACTGTCACCATACAGCAGGCCAGCTTTTGCTTTCTCTTCCCACTTCTCAATCTCACTTTCGGACAGTTCACCCTTTTGTTCGGAACTAAGCGGGTCGTAGTCTTTATCGTGCTTTGTAGTCAACTGCGTATTGACCATGTCAACGATGGAATTGTACTCTTCTACGAAAGATTTGATGGTATCCATCAGTTTATCAACATCTACGGAAGCATCCACCTCAACAGCCTGGTCAGGATCGTTTTCTATTAAATTACCGTCATCGTCATATCCAAACGTGCCTTTGATGCCGATCGTAAGTCCATCTATTGTGAAGGAATTGGAATCACGCCTCAACTCTACAGACTCATCAGAGCCTGCATATTTCACTGAAACGATCGCGTCCTGTCCGCGAACCGACAAATCATTCCTCGTAATATTATTAGTATCATCCTTTTCTGCAAGATTGATTCCGAACATTTCACTTAACTTCACAAGTGTCTCATCATTATTGCCTGAAAAATCTATTACGCCGCTTGCTCCGTTATCTTTTGATGTAAATGTAAATTTGTCTGCCCCTTCTTGGTAAGTCACGTTTATGTTTGCACCGCTTTTATTAATCGCATCCATCACTTCCTTCATGGTTGCGTTTGCCCCAACTTCTATTAACACATCGTTAATTTTAAAGCCGATCTTCTTTGTTCCGTCTACATCAACGTTCAAACCGGTCATATCCATTTTTTTGTTCAGATTCAACCGGGTAGTATCTCCTGTGTGAAGAGCACTCTGTTTATCTGCACCGTCACTTTGCAGAGCCCCTTTCTTGTTGCCAATCAAAGCAATACTTCCGCCTGTAAGGGTAAATACGGATGAATCATCTGTTTTCAAATTTCCGTTTCCATCATCACTGCCTGGAATTGTTGTCCTGAAGGAAAGCTTTCCGCCTTCTCCGTCAACTTCAATTCTGCCTTTTCCAAAGGACTTGTCAAGCTGCTCCTGAATTGAATCAGCAATAGCTTCTATCGTTGCCTTATTTTTATCCTTACTTGAATCACCAGCTATTATTTCATTAACTGCTGCTTTTAAATCAGCCGCACTTGGCATTTTCACTGTTGCGGAAGTTCCATTATAAGAAAAATTCAATGTCTTTCCTGCAACATACTCATAAAAATCAACTTCCTTGATGATTTTGTCTTCTTCTATCTCTCCTGAAACCGCTGTTGCATCGCTGGTTATCTTTCCCTCATTGACTACCTTTCCTTCTTTTTCATCGCCTTCTGGTTTCTCCCTTAATCCAAGCAACTCTAATGCAGACCCGCCGGTCAGTTCCAATGTATTGCCGCCGCTGCCAATATCCTTAAATCCCAACGTACCGTCGTCATTTACAGTTGCCTCAACAATCGTAGAAAGCTTTTTATCGTTGCCTGTCGTCTGCTTTGACAGAAGGTCATTGATAGCATCTTTAATACCATCCGCAGTTGAATAATCATAATTATCCGAGTCACTCAGGTATATAGAATAAGTTGAACTGCCATACTTGATATCTATAGTTTTTCCAACCAGATTTTCTACTGTATATGCATCAGCATCAGTTGTATTAATGCTGATCCCGTCTGAACTCAGCGTCCCGCTGGAAACCTTATTCGAAGAAGACCACTTCGCATTCTCAGCCTTCTGCTTAATCCCCATGATAGTGATCGCATCCGCCCCGCTTGCTGATCCGGTAACAGACACGTACTTGCTGTTGATGCCGGAAGTTGTAATCTTATTCCTGCCCCAAAGCAGAGAACTGAATAAGTTGGTGGGGGAAGTCAATGTCTCTGTATACTTACTGTGGAATCCAATCATGGAATTGCTGATCGTCTGGATTGCCTCCTGTCTCCACTGTGCCTGCTGCTTCTTCTGCTCCTGCTTATTAATCTTTGTCGTAGTGCCAAGCGTCATGCCCTTGATCAATTCGTCTCTGTCCAGACCGCTGGCCAATCCGCCGTAACCCCGGATACTCGTGCTTGTTGAAGTGCTTAATGAACCTACTGATGACATGTCAATCCTCTCCTTTTTCTCTTCATATTCTTCATGACCTCCCGCCGAAAGACTTTATCCTCAAATCCTGCTGCAAGACACAACAAAATGTACTCGGACTGGTCTCTGAAAGACACAAGCAGTCTTCCGCCTCCCTGGTCATACGATTGCATAATAAAACCTGCTGCAATACTCTGGTTTCACGTTGGCTATATATTGCTTATGCCGCACAGCGTTCTTCACAGATGCTATATTACGAACAAACTGCTAGAACAGCGGTTATAAAGCAAATACATACTGATAAATTTTATTTTATTCTGTACTTATTTATCGGCATATAGTATACTTTAAATAATAGCGAAATGAGTTTTTTTACGAATGGAGGAATATATTTTGGCTACTATCATCGTACTCACCAATCAGAAGGGCGGCGTAGGCAAGACGACTACATCCACTGCTCTGGCGGCTGGTCTGGTCTCTTTTTATCATAAAAAAGTACTTGCAATTGATCTTGATCCACAGGGAAATATGGGCTTCAGCCTTGGGCTTGATATCGAAGATGGGCGTACGATCCACGACGTGATGACCGGACGTACCTCCGCCCGGGAAGCGATTCAGGAGACCGATTACTGCGACGTCATCACGTCAAATATTCTGCTCAGCAGCGCAGAGCTTGATTTCAACTTTTCCGACAGGGAGCTTTTGCTGAAGAAGTCGCTGGCGCCTGTCGCTGCCGATTATGATTTTATTATCATCGACACACCGCCGGCCCTGAATATTCTGACGGTAAATGCATATGCTATGGCAAATTATCTCATTATCCCGATGGCGCCGGAGATTCTGAGCCTTCTTGCCGTTACTCAGATCAAGGAGACCATTGACTCTGTACGTGAAAGCCTGAACCCTCATCTCGACGTGCTGGGGATTCTTCTTACAAAATACAACCCGCGTACGGTTCTTGCGCGCGAGGTCAAGGAAATGGCGGAAAATATTGCCGCACAGATTGGGACATGCGTATTCGATACACAGATCCGTTCCAGTGTTTCTGTTGCGGAAGCTCCCGCCCACGGTCTCAGTATATTTGATTATGCCCCCCGCGCCAAACCATCAGAGGATTATATGAGTTTTATCAAAGAAATCAGAATCATGATGAGAACCAAAACACTCCAGGAGGTAAGATAAAATGGCCAGAAAAAGCAACAAAACCGCGCATGTGCTGAACCTGATCGCAGGACATGACGCTGCAAAGGAAACGGATGAGCAGGCGTCCATAGAGCAGGAGGCTTCCGGCAGTACGGGAGCGCAGGCGGTCTCCGACGGTTCCTCTGCTCAGGCGGCGCAGACTGCTTCCGACGGTACGGATTTGCAGGCAGCACAGGCGGCTTCCGACAGCGCAGTTTCGCAGACAGCACAGGCGGCTTCCGGCGCTGCAGCTCCCCAGACAGCACAGGCAGCCCCCGGCCAGGCGACAGGACAAGCTGTCTCTTCCGGCATCGGCACAGTCTCAGGCGCCGGTAATCAGGCTGCCGGAGCTGTACCGCCCCCCATTCCTGCACAGCCCCAGGCAACTGCCGTACCGCCTCAGAACAATATTGCTATGATTGACAAAACCGGGGATGATCCGGTTGCCGAACTTATTCAGCAAAAATTATCAACCGAATTTGAAAAGCAGATACAGCAGTCCGGGACGGATGCCTCCGCCCCGGCGGAATCCGGTTCTGCACCGGAATCTTCTTCCGACCTGGGGGACAGTTCTGACTCATCCCCTGACGCAGATGCATCGGCTGATTCATCTGCAGGTACGCCCCCGGAGATTCTGCCTGTTTCCGAATCTGAAGCAGTGGTTCCTGAGATGAATACTACTTCCGATTCTGATGCTGCCTCTGTTTCCGAAGAGAACACTGCTTCCGTCTCCGATGCTTACTCTGCTCCGGAGACCCCCGCAGAAAATACGGTTGCAGAGGGTCATAACGCTGTCGATCTTACAGACAGCGCACCCGCAGAAAGTTCCGTTCCGGAGCAAGCCGTTGAACCCACGCCTGCAGCCGGGCCTATTTCGGAATACGCATCTTCACCCGATGCAGTATCCCTGCAAAATGGCGCTGATACTATGGAAGCAGCACCTGCACAGGAAACAGCATCGTCCCAGCAGTCCATTCTGGAAGCAGATCCGGAACCTGAAGAGCCCGAAGCCGATTTTGCCGCAATCAATGTTATGGAGCATATTGTAAGGGACAAAATCATCTATTATATGCGCCAGTTTGACGTCTGTACGTGTGACCGCTGCAAAGCGGATGTTACCGCGCTGACTCTCAACGGATTGATGCCAAAATACATTGTCACTATGAAAGCCGCAGTTGATCCGCTTCTCAGTTATTACACGAACCGTCTGATATCCGACGTTACTGTAGAAGCCACAAAATCCTGCATGACCGTCAAAGAAAATCCGAGGCATTAAGCTTCTTTTTTCTTCTGAACAGCAAAACAGCCCTTGCATTTCCCCATATGCCAAGGACTGTTTTGCTTATTCCAATGTTCTGGTCTGTCTCAAACCGCTGCCGTCTTCTTCCCTCCGCCCAGCTTCCTCCATATCTTCTCAATATTATAATCCGGTGCAAAATTCAACACAGTATTATAAATCGCTTCTACCTTTTCCTTATCTTCTTCCAGCAAATCCGCGATCTCTTCTGCGCTGCAGTTCTTTTTCATTTTTTTGCAGATCAGCTCTATCAGTTTCTTTTCTTCTCCTTCCTTATAACCCTGCTTTTCTCCTTCCCTATACCCTCGTTTTTCTCCTTCACTATAGCCATTGTGCCAATTACTGTACATCTGGGTATTATAGTCATTTAGTGCCTTCTGTCTTGCCTCATACAACAGGCGTTTTTCTTCATTCCCGCTCATATAGAGCAATTGATCATATGCTTTTTGAATATGCGGATCTGTCTTTGCCACCATCTCAAATTCCTCCTTCTTCTCAGCATTGAAAAATCTTGCCCATTTCAAAAGCGCTGTCTCCGGATATTCACGCTTGGCAAGCTTGGGCAGCTCTACAATATGTATCTCCAATTTGTCGCTGTATATCCTCCGCCGTTTATCCTCCCACAAATGGAAACAGGAATAATATTCCTCATCTTCCTCAAACAGGATAAAGTCCAGTATCCCTACATGGATGCATTTTTCAAGAACCTGATAGCCTTCTCCTGCGAGTATCACATCTGAATACATCTTACTCAGATAAAACAGCGACCGTTCTCTCCAAAACAGGAATTGCGCCACCTGGATTTCCATATCAATCTGAATCTCTCCATTCAAGATCACATGCACATCCAGTATCCCAAGCTTATCCTTTTGGTGCTTTACCCGTAAATGGGTCGGCTTCAATTCTGTACTGACTACTTCTTCCGGGCTGATCCCCAGCACTGCCGCTATGAATCCGCGCCGTACTTCTGCAAATTCCATCAGTTCCTTAAAACAGAAATCAATTTTCGGCTTCATTATAAATGTATTTGTGTTTGCCACTCTGCCGCTCCTTTCTTTCATTCAGAGTGAGAAAAAAGCGGCTCCATGTCTTTCCCTGGTCGCTGGTAGCCATATACCAGAATACCGGCCTGATACAGCGCCCTGAAAAATCTTTCGGCTGCCTGACTTCTGCCTATATTCATTATAACGGCATCCCCCGGATTGCACAACTTTTTTCTCCTTCTTCATTTACCCTGCTACGCTTCTCATTTCTGGAAATGCCACCCCGAATCTGGGAACATTGAAAAATCATACAGCTACCGTCAACTGTCCTATGATTTTCTAGGAATGAGGTTGCCTTACGGCTTAGAATCAACATCATCCGCAGCATCAGAAAAATGCCTGACCGGATGTGCATATTTTACTATTCAATCATCTGTCCGTCTCATACCGCCGTCTGCTTCTTCCTTCCGCCCAGCTTCTTCCATATCTTCTCAATATTATAATCCGGTGCAAAATCCAAAGCCGTATTATAAATCGTTTCCACCTTTGCCTTATCTTCTTCCAACAAATCCGCGATCTCTTCTGCGCTGCAGTTCTTTTTCATCTTTTTGCAGATCAGCTCTATCAGTTTCTTTTCTTCTCCTTCACTATAGCCATCGTGCCAATTACTGTACATCTGGGTATTATAGTCATTTATCGCCTTCTGTCTTGCCTCATACAACAGGCGTTTTTCTTCATTCCCGCTCATATAGAGCAATTGATCATATGCTTTTTGAATATGCGGATCTGTCTTTGCTACCATCTCAAATTCCTCCTTCTTCTCAGCATTGAAAAATCTTGCCCATTTTAAAAGCGCTGTCTCCGGATATTCACGCTCGGCAAGCTTGGGCAGCTCTACAATATGTATCTCTAATTTGTCGCTGTATATCCTCCGCCGTTTATCCTCCCACAAATGGAAACAGGAATAATATTCCTCATCTTCCTCAAACAGGATAAAGTCCAGTATCCCTACATGGATGCATTTTCCAAGAACCTGATAGCCTTCTCCTGCGAGTATCACATCTGAGTACATCTTACTCAGATAAAACAGCGACCGTTCTCTCCAAAACAGGAATTGCGCCACCTGGATTTCCATATCAATCTGAATCTCTCCATTCAAGATCACATGCACATCCAGTATCCCAAGCTTATCCTTTTGGTGCTTTACCCGTAAATAGGTCGGCTTCAATTCTGTACTGACTACTTCTTCCGGGCTGATCCCCAGCACTGCCGCTATGAATCCACGCCGTACTTCTGCAAATTCCATCAGTTCCTTAAAACAGAAATCAATTTTCGGCTTCATTATAAATGTATTTGTGTTTGCCACTCTGCCGCTCCTTTCTTTCATTCAGAGCGAGAAAAAAGCGGCTCCATGTCTTTCCCTGGTCGCTGGTAGCCATATACCAGAATACCGGCCTGATACAGCGCCCTGAAAAATCTTTCGGCTGCCTGACTTCTGCCTATATTCATTATAACGGCATCCCCCGGATTGCACAACTTTTTTCTCCTTCTTCATTTGTCTTGTTCTGGATGCCTTGCAGCAGCGTGCAAAGCACTGTGAACAATAACTCCCCGTTACGTTTCTCATTTCTGGAAATGCCGCCCCGAATCTGGGAACATTGAAAAATCATACAGCTACCGTCAACTGTCCTATGATTTTCTAGGAATGAGATTGCCTTACGGCTTAGAATCAACATCATCCGCTGCATCAGAAAGATGCTCGACTGGATGTGCCTATTTTACTATCCAATTACCCACTCGTCAACCCAATACACAGATTTCTCACACTTTTATCACTTTTATTGTACAATTTACGGCCAACTGGCAGCGAATTGCAAGGCATCCTAAACAGCAGCTTTTCTGCATACGATTGTATAAAAATTTGGCAGACACCCTTCTGCTAAGTATGTCTGCCAAACCTTACATTCTTATGTATCATCCCTAAGTTGGTATCATCAGCCTATATCCATCTTATATATCCGAAGCCAATATCCACCTTGGGTCCTTTGGTTTTTCCTGCTGCTTTGTATCTGCTGCCGTCGTTGTGCGGGTCACACCGCCTGCCACGTAGACGCTGCCGCACTCCGGACAGATTCCCGTCTGCATTGATACGGACTGGCTGATCACGCGGCGTCCTTCACTCTGGGCTTTGGCACGCTCACGAACCACATGCTCCATCTCATGTCCGCGGACTGCTGAAGCCGACTGATCCGGCCCGATATGCGTCGGTGTTTTGAAAGAAACCCCCGGATCATTAGAACCGTCCTGGTACTTTCGTTCCTGACAGGTTTTGCACTCGGCCTCTTCGGAAGTCTTCTGCGCATTCTCTGCACCCATCCCGGCTACCTTCGGCGCATCCTCCTGAGATCCTGCTGCCGGAGTGGTGTCCGTCTGCGCCGCAGTTCCCGGAAGTCCCGCCTGCACCGCTGCTTCTTCCGTCGAAGTCCCCGGAAGCTCTGCCTGCACCGCCTCTTTCGACCCCGTTCCCGGCAAGTCTAACTGTACCGCTTCCTTTCCGGCTCCCTGCGAGCTACCCGGCAAGTCTAACTGTACTGCTTCCTTACCTGTTCCCTGCGAGCTACCCGGCAAGTCTAACTGCACTGCTTCCTTTCCGGCTCCCTGCGAGCTACCCGGCAAGTCTAACTGCACTGCTTCCTTTCCGGCTCCCTGCGAGGTACCCGGCATATCCATCTGTACCGCTTCCTTGCCAGCTCCCTGGAAACCGCTTCCTGCCGCTGTCCGTCCAAACGCCCCTGCATTCTGCATACGCATACGGACTGAAAGCTCCGCCGGGTCCATCCCTTTTCTCAGGAATGGAATCATATAATTGGTACTGCCGGAATTTCCCGGCTGTACGGTAGAAATCTTATCGACCGGCTGTACCGGACTCTCCGGATCAGCCGCTCTTCCGGCTGACACTGCCGCCACACCGGATGCCTGCCCGGCAGCCGCTATACTACGTGCCCCAATTAAGGATGAGACACCGCCAGCCCGTCTTGTCGATACCGAATGACTCCCGGACACAGCCCCTGTCTTCTGCCCCGCCTGAACCTGCTCACCCCCGGACACCGACTGCCCAGCCCGAACCCGCACATTCCCAGCCGCCGCCTGCCCAGCCTGAACCCGCATATTCCGTCCATAACCGCCTGAATACTGATAACTGCTTACATTCGTATTGAGAGAAACCGCCCCTACCATTACACACACCTCCCATGATCACTGCGCACTCTCTTATTATATTATGCACCTGTGATACAGAACGCCCCATATCCGGCGCCTGTCTTCTGCACATTTCGCATACATTGTCCCATATGCAAATATATGAAAAAACAGCCTTCAGCAAGTAAACCTAAAACCTGCACAGTCTGTTTTTTCGCATTGCTCCCTTTTCGAATCTCTTCTTATCCTTTTTAAAGATTCTCTTTAATTATCCTCTTTGATACCCACTACATTATCCCAGATATCATTGACCTCTTCCACGCATTCCATATAGATCTGCGCCATCTCATTGGTATGAAGGCCGAGATCCTCCGCAAGCTCCTTGATCTCGCTCCATTCCGCACGCTCATAGTGGAGGATCAGCTGGTAAAGCTTTCCTGCCTTTCCTTCCTGGTAGATCAGGGCATCCTTCACTTCCTTGATGATCGGGATCTCGAAGAGGATCTCCTCCATCGGAGCGTCGATCATATATTCCAGCGTAGAAAACATACCCATCAGGTAAGCATCCGACGCCGTAATTTCAAATTTTTTCAGCTTCTTCACCAGCGCGGACGCTAAGTTCGCACGCAGGAACGAAGTCTTCAGCAGCTCTTCGGAAGAATTTTCACTTTTATCCTCAAAACTCAGCAGGTATACCCACTGCTTTAACTGGCTGATCCCGACACGCACCAGCGCCTGGCGGATCGAAGTCGTCTCGTGGTGCACCGCAAAATACGCGGAATTTGCCATCTTCAGCAGCGCATAGGTCAGAGACGCATCTCTTGTGATGATCTCCTCCAGGATCTCCACATCCGGCTCTTCCTTCGTGATCTCCATGATCAGCTGGTACAAATTCCCCTGCATGAAATCCATCTTGCTGGCCTTCGTAGTGGTCGCGCTGGAAATAAAATTCCCCTCAACATAATCCACATGAAGTTCCTTTGCAAGCTCATAGACTTCCTTCGTATTCACTCCGGTAGCAATGATCTCCTTCTGGAAGCCATGCGCCATATCCACTACATTGGCAACCGAACTCCTGTGGTTGTCATCCATCTCATCCATGAGCTGTACCTTGATATAGTCCACATATTCCAGCATACTGAAATACTTCGGCGTAAACTGGAAATCATTGATTGCGAAATGATATCCCGCATCTTTATACTTGCTGATCAAAATGGCCGCCAGAGAATGAATGACAATATTGTCCTCGATCTGGATCACGATCTTATCCTTGTCAAAGATCTTCGGCGTATTCCGAAACAGCAATGCCGGGGTAAATGTCATGAATGTCTTTTTCTCCTTGAAAATCCGGTTGGAGTTTTCCGACAAAAATGCAACCATGGCATTCGCCGCAACACTGTCCGTACTCGAATTATATAAGCTGTCCTGATCTTCCTGAATCCTCAGTTCATATCCAATAATCGTGTCGGTCTTTAAATCTTTGATCGCCTGTCTTACTACACAATTATCCATGCACTATATCTCCTTCCGCAGCAGCAATTCGTCCATTACCTCAACCAGACGTCCGATCTCCGGTTTGGACAACTGCTCATCAGCGCCAAGCTGCTTTCCTTTGCGCCACATTTCCTCATTGATCAGAGATGAGAATATGATAACCGGCATACTCTTCATCACCTCATCCTCTTTCACAAGCTTTGTCAGGCGGTGTCCGTCCATCTCCGGCATCTCGATATCCGTAATCAGAAGAGCCGCCTTGTCATGGAAATCAGAATCATTTCTAATCCGGTTCAGATGATCCCATGCTTCCCGTCCGTTGTTAAAATTCATCAGGTTCACATATCCCGCACGCATCAGAGAATCCTTGATCATCTTCGTCAGTAGGATCGAATCCTCGGCAAGGATGATATGCTCATCCCGCATTGACCTCTCACCAAGCTTGTCGATATCATCCACCTGGATACCCGTCTCAGGCGCAATCTCCGTCACGATCTTCTCAAAGTCCAGGATGGTTACCAGTCTTCCGGAGCAGGACGCGATACCGGTCGCTACGCCCTCCTCGCCATTGGAAAGCGTTTTATCCGGCTTCTGGATATCCTCCCATGAAATCCTGCTGATCCCAACCACCGTATGTACCCGGAAAGCAATGTTCATCTTATTAAAATTCGTAATGATAAACAAATCCCTGTCATGGCTATCCCCGCACTGTCCTGTCAGATACTTCGGAAGGTTGATTACCGTAAGCAGGATGTCCCTGGGCTTGAAGATCCCTTCTACTGATGGATGGGAGTGAGGTACCGGCTTGACTTTGTCGGCCATCATAATCTCCCTTACCTTTGCCACATTGATCCCATACAATTCGCCGAATATGGTGAACTGCATTATCTCAATCTCATTTGTTCCTGATTCCAATAAAATCTCTGTATCAGCCATAAACACTCACTCCTTTGCATTCTATATATATTTATCGGCGTATCACATATTAAAAATAAGGCAGCTCCCTATAAGAACTTCTCCGGCCTTCCCGCGCACCGGATCGACACCTTTCCGTTTTCTACGTCCAGCAGCATTGTCCTCGCATAATTAGCTCCCGTGTCTTCTCCCATAATACGCAGCCCTTCGGCCGCAAGAACCCGTTTCACCATCTGCGCGTTGCGGTCGCCGATATTCCCCAGCCCGCCGGGGCCTTTCATCTCGAACATCTTTGCGCCGCCTGCGATTTTACAGATCATCCGGCTCTTTGACGCGCCGAACGCCTGAA
Organism: Schaedlerella arabinosiphila; assembly: GCF_003885045.1. GTDB lineage: Bacteria > Bacillota > Clostridia > Lachnospirales > Lachnospiraceae > Schaedlerella > Schaedlerella arabinosiphila. The sequence goes on from NZ_RHJS01000002.1 coordinate 4,503,652, forward strand.
GCTTGCGCAGGGTCTCGGGTATCCCCGAATCGGCAAATTTGAATACATTTGTATCCGTTCCCTGTTTTTGCGGAAGCATAATATGAAGAAGTCCTCCCAGCTTGATCATCGGATCATAGAAAGAAATCCCGATGCAGGAGCCTAAGGCATATGTGATCAGTATGCCCTCCTGCCTTGTAATTTTCATATCCGCAATTCCGACCGATACCTTTTTGATCATCCGTCAATCACTCCACTCCTAGTTTTTTCATTAGAACATTTAATGATTTCACATCGGGCAGGAGCAGCATGCTGCTATTCAGTGCCTTTCCATCAATCTTAAATTCACCTGTAATCATCATGATCCTGTCCGAATGCTGTCCCATCACCGCAATCGGCACACTCAGAATGCCGCCGAGCATATTCGCCGTAAACTGCGGGACAGACAGCTCCACTTCTACATTTGCCAGCGAAGACATTGCAGTGATATATGAAGAAATCACAATATTCCCAATCTCTGTCAAGACAGATGTATCAATCTCATCCAGTTCCAGCATATCCACGCTTCCCTTGCCCAGCATCCGCTGCACGATCTCGTCCGCGAACTCTTTCGTCAGGATAAACAGCATAACCCCTTCCAGCTCTCCCGACATCTCTACAAATATTGCCGCAACCAGTTCCTCCGGGTCTCCAAGAAGGTTCAAAGCCGCGTTAAATCCCAGAACCTTTACAGCCGGCATCGACATATTCACCTTCGCATTCAGCATACTGGACAACGCTGTTGCCGCGTTGCCGCCGCCGATGCTTCCAATCTCCTTCAGAATATCAAATTCCAATTCGCCCATTTCTTCATATCTGCTAATCGCCATACATATACCTCGCTATCCTTTATATTTTAATTATGTCCGCAATCCATTGATCGTGGTCATGACTTCATCCGAGGTCTGCACCATTTTTAACGCATAGGAATAGGCCCTCTGTGTCTCAATCATACGAGAGATTTCTTCTGCCGTATCGACCCCGGACATCTCCAGGGTGTGGTCTACCAGTCTTGCGCCACGAATCAGATAGGGGTCGCCGTTCTTCTGCACCGGGACATATTCATTCATTCCGTTGCTTATCATTCCGTCCAGAATATCAAATCCATACACACCGATCTCGCCGCTCAGTTCCCTCTCATTGTCGCTGCCCGTGACGTTGCCCACCAGGATCGGATTCTGGTTCTGATCCAGCACCAGGTTGCCGTTGTCATTGACCAGATAAAAAAGATTTCCCCTCTGCGACATACTGAAATGGCCGTTTCGGGAGTAAGTGATCTCACCCGTGACCGGACTCATCAGCATGAAAAATCCATCGTCCATTATCGTATAGTCAAATTCGCCGTCCGTAGTCATCGGAGCTGAAGGGTCAAAATTGGTATTCGTCTTTTCCACAGCAATACCAACACCTGCTTTCAGCGGGGTATCATCCCCCCTGTAGTTGTTCAGGTTGTAATACATCAGATCCGAAAATACGGCTGACTTGGATTTGTAACCATAGTTATTCACATTCGCAAAGTTGTTCGCTATGACGTCCATCTTCTTCTGCTCTTCCATAGCGCCCCTTGCGGCCGTATAAAATGAAGTATACATAGTTTCTCCTCTCTATATGCTCTCCTGTAGATCCCCGGCCGCATACCGCCGCCGGCATTATGCTCCGCTCCCGGTCACATACCGCCCCTTACGGTTATGTGGGGCTTCCCAGAGCAGTCGCCCTGCTGATCAACTGGTCATACATTCGCAGGATCTGCGCAGATCCCTGGAGCACTCTCTGGCTGCTCATCATGGCCGTCATCTGCTCTGCCAGGTTCACATTGGAATCCTCCAGAAACTTCTGCGTCACCACGGCGTTGGATCCCATCGGCGCGGCCCCGGTCGTGAACACGCCGCCTGTCACCTTGGTCAGCTCTCCGTAATCCGCAAAATCCACCACGTCCAGCGTACCGAAATACCGGCCGTCCTCAGCGCTGGTAATCCGTCCCTGGGAGTCAATGGTCAGGTCGTCCGTATCCACCTGGATCGGCCCGTTGGTTCCCATCACCCGGCCCATGCCCGGCAGGATCAGATAGCCCTGGTTATCCAGGTTAAAGGAGCCGTTTCTCGTATACACTTCCCCGTTTCCCGTCTGGATCACAAAAAATCCGTCGCCCGTCAGGCCCACATCCAAAGGATACCCGGTCTCCCGGATTCCCCCTTCGGTATAATCCGTCACCCTCTCGTCGGCTACGTTCATGCGGGACACCGTCCCCACCTCTGTCCGGCCGTCCTGGTCATAACGATAGAGCATCTCATCCCGAAAAGTACTCTCCATCATCCGGTCCATCTTATATCCCGGTGTAGAGACATTGGACATATTATTACTGATAATATTCAGATTCCGGTTTTGTGTTATCATGTTCGAAGTCAGATCATAAAATCCCTGAAACATATTCCTGTTCTCCTTTGCTCATATTTTTTTATATAAACTTCTCCATATGCACCCGCAGCTTTTTAATCGCGTTCGAATGAATCTGCGATACCCTGGGCTCGCTCACCTGGAGCACATCCGCGATCTGGCGCATATTCAGGTCATCTATATAATACAGTGAGATCACAAGCTGCTCGTTCTCCTTAAGCTTCTTGATCCCCTCCGCCAGCACCTCCGTAACTTCCTTCTTAAGAAACTGGTTCTCCGGCTGTTCGTTGGTCTCCACCTGGGGCAGCTTCATGCTGATCTCATTCCCCTGCGCCTCCGCCAGCACCATATCCAGTGAAAGGATATTGAACAGGCTCGCCTTGCGCATGGTATCCTGGTATTTCTCCGGAGTGATGTTCAGATACTCCGTCACCTCCTGGATGGAAGGATAATACCCAAGTTTATTATATAACGTCATGACCGCTTCTTCAATATCTCTTGTGTTTTTTCTTGTACTTCTCGGCACCCAATCCTGCTTTCGGGCAAGATCGATGATCATTCCCTTGATCCGCTTCGAAATAAAAGTCTCAAATTTGACATTTTTATCCATGTCAAACTTGTCGATGGCAGACATAATGGCAATGACGCCCTCGCTGATGATATCGTCCACCTGGGAAAAGCTCAGATAGATGTCACGCATCTGCAGCGCGATGCTCTTCACGAGATAAATGTAACGCATGACAATCTCCTGCTTGACCTCCAGGCTGCCGGTCTCTTTATACAATTGTAAAAGCTCTTCATTCGACTTATCTTTGTATTGTTCCTGCGTTTCCATATTGTCTGCTCCGCCTAAATATTATTCAGCCCGCCTGTGTCTCAGGGATTCCCTCTGCTCGCCCGTTTCAGCGGTCTATCTGCAGCGAGATATTCCCCACCGCCTGGATCTGGATGTTATTGCTGATCTCGTTAAACGACAGCACATACATCTCCGGGAAGAACTGCTCGATCAGATGGTAGAAATGGATTCTCACCACCTGGCTTGTAAGCACGATCGGAGCCTGCCCCAGCTCGTGGAACTTCTTCACCTCATCCGAAAGCTGGGTGATTACGCTCTGCATTACATCCGGGCTGAGCGCAAGATACAGGCCATGATCCCCATTTGTCAGGCTTGTAATGATATTCTTCTCCAGATCCGCGTCCAGCGTCACCACCTTCATGCTGCCGCCTTCGCAGAACTTTCTTGTAATGGTTCTCTTCAATGCCACACGGATATTCTCCGTGATCGTATCCAGATCCTTCACCGTCATGGCAGAATCCACGATTGTCTCGATGATGGTCTCCAGGTCCTTGATCGGGATACCCTCCTTTAACAGGTTCGTCAGAACCTTCTGGAAGCCTCCATAGGAAATGACCGCCGGGATCGCTTCCTCCACAAGCTCCGGAGACTGGTTCTTCAGATTGTCTATCAGACGTACGACCTCCTGTCTGTTCAGCAGCTCGTACGCATGCTTCTTCACCGTCTCCGACAGGTGCGTCAGCATAACAGAGAGCGGATCAATTACAGTGTAGCCGTAGATCTCCGCCATCTCCCGTTTATCCATGGTGATCCACTTACTCGGAATACCATATGCAGGTTCAATGGTATCGATACCATCAATTTCTTTTTCCAGGTTCGGCGGCTCTAAAGCCAGATAATAGTCAATCAGGATCTCGCCCTTCGCCACCTCTTCGCCCTTGATCTTGATCACATACTGGTTCGTGTTCAGATAAGAGCTGTCACGCAGACGGATCGAAGGAATGACCAGACCCATTTCCTGGGCGTACTGCCGCCGGAATATAACGATACGGTCGATCATCTTACCGCCGCTGGCCTCATCCACAAGCGGGATCAGGCTGTATCCAAATTCCATCTCGATGGGTTCCACATTGATCAGGGAATATACCGTGTTGATGTCCTTGAAATTCTCTTCCTCGGCCATCATCTCTTCCTCCAGGGAAGGACCCTGCTCCATGCTCCCCGGTCCGGCCATGCCTGCCATCACGCCCGCGGCGCCTACCATGACAGGTCCGCCCATCTCTTCCATGCGCCGCAGCAGATAATATCCGCCGAACATCATAACCAGCGCGATCAATGCAAGCTGGAATTTGGGCATCCCCGGAACCGCGATCAGGATCGCCAATACGCCGCCGGCGATCATAAGCGCCCTGGGCTGCGCCTTAAACTGTCCGAGTACTTCTATATTCAAGCTGTCCTCGGCAACCGCACGGGTTACGATCATACCCGTTGCCGTGGAAATCAGCAATGCAGGAATCTGTCCTACCAGGCCGTCACCGATGGTCGCGATAGAATAGACTGAAAGTACCTCCGTAAAGGTCATTCCGCCCTGCACCATACCGATGATACAGCCTCCCAGGAAGTTGATCGCCGTCGTCACAAGGGACAGCGTCGCGTCTCCCTTTACAATCTTCGTAGCACCGTCCATGGCCCCGTAAAAATCCGCTTCCTTCTGGATCTTATAACGTCTGGCTTTGGCCTCCTGCTCGTCGATCAGTCCGCTTCCCAGGTCCGCGTCAATGGCCATCTGCTTACCGGGCATCGCGTCCAGCGTGAATCTCGCCGCAACCTCAGCCACACGCTCGGCGCCCTTATTGATAACAAGGAACTGAACCAATACGATGATCAGGAAGATTACAACTCCGACAACCGCATTTCCCTGCAGCACGAAGTTACCCATGGCCCCGATCACGGAACCGGCGGAACCGCCGTTGCTCAGGATGCTCCTTGTAGTAGATACATTAATACCGATTCGATATAAAGTTGTAATCAGAAGCAGTGACGGGAAAATGGAAAATTCCAGTGCCTCTTTGATATTCATACTGATCAGCAGAATGATCAATCCTACAGATATATTCAGAATAATCATTACGTCCAGGAAAAACGGACTTATCGGTATGATCAAAAGCAGCACGATCATGACTACGATCAATGATACCGCATTATTTAATATATTCTTGATATTCGTCATCTTCTACACCATCTTCTGGTTCCTTTATACCAGTTTTTTATTCAAACGGAAGATCTCAACAAGTATTTCCGCAACAATTCCATAATATTCTGCCGGAATCTCGCTGTTCAGCGGGGTGGAAGCATACAGCCCTCTTGCAAGCGGCTTGTTTTCCAGCACCTTGACCCCATGCTGTTCCCCGATCTCCACGATCTTCAGCGCGATACGGTCCTGCCCTTTTGCAATCACGATCGGAGCATTGTCACGATCCAGGTCATATTTAAGAGCCACCGCATAATGGGTCGGGTTACGGATAATCACGTCCGCATCCGGCACGGCCTGCATCATTCTGCTCCTTGCCATGCTCTGCTGAATGCTTCGGATCTTACCCTTGACCTTGGGATCTCCTTCCATCTGTTTGAACTCTTCCTTGACCTCTTCCTTGGTCATCTTCATATCCTTCTCGAAGGACCAGCGCTGGTAGAACAGGTCGAATCCCGCGATTGCGATAAATACCATGCCGACCTGCAGAACCATATTAAAAATCTTTTTCAATACATAGACGCTGGACGCCGCAACAGACGTATCCATCATTTTCGCAATGACTATGATCTGGTCTTTCAGAATATTATATAAAACCACACCCAGGATCAAGATTTTTATAGAAGCCTTCAGCAGCTCAATGACTTGCTTTAGAGAAAACATATTTTTGATCCCTTTGAGCGGGTTCAGCTTGCTGAGTTTGAATTTCAGCGGATCCCAAGTAAACAAAAATCTGGTCTGAACCCCTGTACCGACCACCGCAAACGCAACACTGAGCAACCCCAACGGAAAAACACATTTTGCTATGACAAAAACCGAGTTCCATCCAACCTGCTGCTGGTTCGCAAAAGACATCTCCTCCATCTGTCCCACTGCCGATATCTGAAACACCATCGCATCCTTCAACGACTCATATATGAGTGGGAACAGCAATCGCAGGCAGCAAAAAATTCCTATTAAGGACACGACTGTGACTACGTCCTTACTCATGGCCACATGGCCTTTTTTCCTTTCGTCACGCCGCTTTTTAGGCGTGGCTCGTTCGGTTTTTTCCTGTCCGCCCTGGTCAGCCAAAGGTTCTCACATCCTTTCTACCGCGAAATCTATACAAACGTCAAAATCCCCTGCACCGATTTCATCATGATCGTCATGATCTTGTTCAGATAATCACCAATCGGGGAAAACATCAAAAACAAAAGGCCCAGACCGACAATCAACTTCATTTGGATATTGATCACAAAGACACTGATTTGCGGTACCACCTTATTCAATATTCCGACACCTACCTCAATCAAAAATTCCGCGGCAATCATCGGGACAGAAAACCGTATCCCCAGTTCCACACATTCCAGAAATATCTCGATCATTCTGACCGCAATATTCTGAGTGATCAGGATTCCTCCATAGGGAACGATCTCGGCAGACGTAATCATGATCTTCATAAGCGCAAGATGTCCGTCTACCGCAAAAAACATCAGCATAAACCAGGTCTGCAGCACGCTTCCCGATACCGCCATCTGCGCGTTGCTCTGAGGGTCATACACAGTAGCCATAGAAAGCCCCATCTGATAGTCGATGATATAGCCTGTAAAACTGATGATAAAAAAAAACAATTGCATGACATATCCAATGAAGTATCCTGCCACAAACTCCTTGACCAGGAGAAACGCGAACTCAATCATACTCGCCGTCTCAAACGCTTCTCCCGTAAAGCCGGAATACACCATCAATGTCAACACAAATATCAACCCGGCTTTTAAACGCGATGATATGTTATTCCTGCCGAATATCGGATTCATCAGTATAAAGCCTGACATCCGCATCATGATCAGCGCGAACAGCGTGAGCTGTGCAGTACTGTTAAACATCGTTGCCATGCCATCACTCCTCACGCCGAGTTTATATCAATTCAAAGATCTGAATTGTAAAATGCGCCAGCGATTCCATCATCCTGCCTCCCCCAAACACAAGGATAAGGCCGATGACCAGCAGCTTCGGAACAAACGTAATCGTCTGTTCGTGAATCTGCGTCGCGGCCTGTATGATTGAAATACATATACCGACGATCATACTGATGACCAGAAGCGGGCCCGCAATCTGCAGGATCAGCACGAATAATTCGTATATGATCTCTCCGATCTGTTCATTTGTCATCTTCCGCTTCCTCCTTCATTTATAATCCCCCCGATATACAAAAACTGCCTGTATGGTCTCTGTCCGGCCTGGCTGCCGGATTCGCCGCGTCCCTCTCTTTCGCCGCGCTAATAAAAGCCCGTCACGATATTCTGGAACAGCAGCTCCCATCCGTCCACAGTGATAAACAGCAGCAGCTTAAACGGCATGGAAATCATAGCCGGCGGCAGCATCATCATACCCATGGACATCAGCGTACTCGACACGACAATGTCAATCAAAAGGAACGGGATATACAGCAAAAATCCTGCCGTAAACGCCCTTTTCAGTTCGCTTGTCATAAAAGACGGGATCACGACTGTGATCGGCATGTCGATCATCGCATCCACATAAGCATCTTTATCCTCAAAATCCGCCTCGTCAGGCACCTCCTGACCTGCGATATCTGTAAACAGCTTCAGAGAACTGTCCACCGTGTTGCGCAGCATAAACCTCTTCAGCGGAACCTGAGCGCGCTCCAACGCCACTTCCTGCGTAATCTCATTATTCTTATACGGCGTATATGCTTCTGTATTGATCTCTGAAATCACAGGATTCATAATAAACAGCGTCAGAAAGATAGAGATTCCCACCAGCACCATATTAGGCGGCGTCTGCTGAACTCCCATAGCAGTCCTCAAAAAGGAAAGGATGATCATGGTTCTCGTAAAAGAAGTCACCATAACTAAAAGTGACGGCAGAAGTGAAATGATCGTCAACATCAGCAATATATCCAGTGTTGGCACCTGTTCACCATTCACATTTATCAGTGCGTCATACACTAATCCTTACCTCCTCTTTTGCCCAGGTCATTCAGCTTCCCCAGCATCTTCCTGAAATCCATCGGCTGGGAGCCTCCGCCTTCATCCTCCGGAGCCAGCGGAAACAACTCCTCATCCTTTACTTCAGACAGGATGCTGATCTGCCCTGCGGTCACACCCACCAGCAGATACTTTCCCCCTACCTGTATTACCGCAATATGCCGGTCCTGCCCCAGCGTAAGCTGGTCAATCAGGCGCATATAACGGGAATTGCTGCCTTTACTCATTCCCCTGCCCAGATACTTGCTGGCCAGATAGCTTAAGTAAATGATACATGCCACTATGACAAATGTGGCGAAAATTCTCCACATAAAAATCCTACCTTCACTCTGATGCCGCAGCCTCTCCTGACATCAGTTCCCTTTCCTACTCTAATGCCGCCAGATTGACCTTCATAATCTCCGTGATACGGATACCGAAGTTATCCTCCACAACAACCACATCGCCCCTGGCAATGCATTGTCCGTTGACAAACAGATCCACCTGTTCTCCGGCCAACTTGTCCAGGACAACCAACGATCCCTTAGTAAAGTCAAGAATATCTTTCACCAGCTTCCTCGTCCTGCCGATCTCCACCGAGATCTCCAGCGGAACGCTCATGATCAACTCCATATTCTCTTCCTGTACGCCCTCAAGCACAATGCCGTTGTCTGCTTTGAGCTTCTGCTGGGCCGGGGACTGTACATGGATCATTTTCGGTTCTGCCGCAGCCGCTTTCTCTGCCGCCTTCTCCGTCATCTGCTGCTGCATCTGCTGCATCTGCTGCATCATCTGCTGCATCATCTGCATCTGCATCATAGCCACATCCGGGCTTACTGCAGCCTGCATCATCTGGGGCGCAGGCGCCATACCGCCCTGCATCATAGCCGCGGACATATCCGCCGGCTGTGCCGTCGGTACAGGAGCTGCCGGTGCTGCCATCGGTGCGGGTGCCGCAGGTGCGGGCGCAGGCTCCGGTTCTGATCCAAGGCCGCCTGAGAGCATCTTCTCGATCTCCTCCTGGGAAAGCGTTCCTCCGCCTCCGCCAGAAGAAGCAGGCGCTGCAGGTGCGGGCGCGGGCTCCGGTTCTGATCCAAGGCCGCCTGCCAACATCTTCTCGATCTCCTCCTGGGAAAGCGTTCCTCCGCCTCCGCCAGAAGAAGCAGGTTCCGGCGCCGGGGCAGGCGCAGGCGCTTCCTCCTGCATGGAACTGATATCGATGATCGCGTCTTCCGGAAGGAATCCTTCCACAAGCCCCTTCGCCAGTTCCATCGGCATCACATTGAAGAACTCGCTCTCCAGCCTGTCTGCGATCCGCAGTGTAAAGCCTACCACAACCTTCGGCTGGTTATCCGTAAAATATTTATCAATAAATTCCTGCGCATTGGCAACTTCAAACGAAATCGGGGTCGAAATATTGACCATCTTCCCCAGAAATTCCGACAATGCCGTCGCTGAAGAGCCCATCATCTGGTTCATGACCTCGCAGACTACGCTGACGTTGATCTCGTCCAGTTCGAAATCTTCATCGGCAATCTCCATGCCCATGACCATTTCTACAATGACCTTCACATCGTGCCGTTTTAAAAGCATGACGTTCTTGCCTTCCAGTCCAGCGACATAAGTAATCTCAACGCCGACAGCGGGCTCCACCTCGCCCATATGGAATTCTTCCTTGCTAACGACGTTCACGACAGGCGTCGTGATATCTACTCTGGCATTCAGCATTGTAGAAACTGCCGTAGCAGATGCGCCAAGGCTGATATTCAGTATTTCGCCTATCGCGTCTATTTCCATTTTGCTAAAGCACTCCGAACTCATACTAACGCTACTCTCCTTTCGGGAATATCCCCCTCATTCTATTTTCCGATATCCAATGCTCTCTGAGCCATCAGCTTCATTGCATTGAATGCCGTGATATTCGCCTCATAAGACCGGGTCGCGGACATGGCGTCCACCGTCTCCTTCACCGGGTCCACATTCGGCATCATGACATAACCCTGTTCATCCGCATCCGGATGATCCGGGTTATAGACCGGGTACAGGTCTCTCTCGTCTTCTATAATTTCAGTCACCCGTACTCCGCCTTTGGTAGCGTTTTTATTCAAAAGACTGTTGAATCTTGAACGGAAAGAACCGGACGCCGCGGAATTTCTCGAAGAGGTCACATCCGTAGAAGCAATCTCCTGAAATACGACCATCTTTCTCCGGTATGGTCCGTCGCCGCTCTCCGTGCGGGTCGAATTGGTATTCGCAAGATTCTGTGAGGCAATGTCAAGCCTTTGTCTCTCTGCCGTCAGCGCGGAGGCACTGATATCAAACGAACTCAAAAAAGACATAATGCCACCTCCCGTTAGCCAAGAATCTTCTTCACGGTTGACAAAATACGCTCCGGCTTAAATGGTTTTACAATGAAGTCCTTCGCTCCGGACTTGATCGAATCCATAACCATCGCCTCCTGACCCATAGCGGAACACATAACAATCGTTGCTCCCGGGTCCATGCCCTTGATCTCCTTTAAAGTCTCCAGACCGTCCTTGTTCGGCATTGTAATGTCCATGAATACAAGATCCGGCTTCTCCGCCGCGTACACTTCCACCGCTTTCGCGCCGTCCTCCGCCTCAACCAGGTCCGTATAGCCTGCCTGGGTAAGCGTATTCTTTAACATCATCCTCATAAATGCAGCGTCGTCTACTAACATTATTTTTGCCATTTTCCTATACCTCTCTTTTTTTATACTTATTGTAATTTATATACACAGATATTTCAACAGATTTATCTGGTAAATAATGCAGTAATCTTGTACGGCATTCCGTACGTGTGTTGCCGGCAATGGCAATTTATACCGCCACATCTTCTTTGTTTTCAATGTTTTCTAAAATGCGGTCTTCAATCTTTACTGCGACATTCTTGTTATGTACGCCAAGCTGCCCGTTGAACCACGGCTGGCCCTCGATAAACAGAGATACCAGAGAATCCTGCGGCTTGTTCAGGTCGATCACGTCTCCCACGTGAAGGTTGTATACATCGTCCAGGTTCAGCTTCGCTACTCCGAGCTGCGCCATAACGTCCATTGAGGACTCCCGGATGCTGTCCATAATCTCTTCCCGGTTGCTCTTGGTGTGTTCGCCCTTCTTCGCGATGTGTTTTGTCTTGTCAATGATGTCGAATATATTGCTCAAAAGTGTTCCGGGGATACAGATATTCATGGTCCCCGACAAATCCCCCAGCATGATGTTCAGCATGATGATGACAACCGTCTCGTCCACGCTGATGCCCTGGAACATGCTCGGGTTCTCCTCTATATGCTCAAACTCGGTCTTCAGCGTGATGTGGGCTCCCCATACATCCGTGTTGATCGCCACCAGGTATTTGATGATCTTCTCATACAGCGCAAGCTCTATGTCTGTATAAGTATAAGATATATCTATGGTCCTGTCAAATCCAAGTCCTCCCAGCATGCGGTCGATCATCGCCGTCATCAGTGTCGGCGCTATATGGAAAAGTACGGGCGGGTTTGTAGAATTGTCCGGCAAATCCACCTCTGCAACGGTAAGCACATCCGTCTCGTTCAAAGCATTTCCAAATTCATAATAGCGCTGCTCCTCGATTCCGACCACTTCCACCTCGCTCACCAGACGGAACAGGCCGTTGATCTGCGAGGTCGCGATTCTGGAATAGTTATCATAAATGCTGCGGAGCATTTTCAGCTTGTCTTTTGTATATTTTTTCGGACTATAGAAGTCGTATTTTCTGTATTCCTGCTTCGGTTTTTCAGGCTCTGGAGCCTTTTTATCCGATTCGGCATTTTGCATTGAATTCAGCAGCGCGTCAATCTGACTTTGTGATAATACATCTGCCATCCCAAACCCCTACTTTCATTATTAATTAGCATGCTCAGCTTCTGATCCGGCCTTTGGAAGAACCGGCCATCCTCCGCCGTCAGGCGGTTGGCTGCGGTTACTGCGCTGTTCTGTCCATCTCCGCATAGTACTCTTCCAGGCTCTTCGTCACGGAATCCGACTTGGTAATCAGCATCTCTACCCTTCGGTTCTTTGCCCGGTTCTCCTCCGTATCGAACGGAGCGATGGGACGGAACTGTCCGTAAGATACAGCTACCAGCTTATCCGGCGTTACCGTCGTCCGCTGCTGAATATATGCCGTAACTCTGGCCGCTCTTTCCGCGGAAAGTACACGGTCTGATTCCGGCTCGTTCATCTGGTTTGGATCTGCCTGCGTGGTGTGTCCCAGGATCTGGATTTCCTTGATGGACTCCGATACTCCTGAAATGATTGTGGCAAACTGATCCAAAATCCCTTTTCCTTCATCCTTTATAATGGAACTGTCCCCGGCGAAAAACACATTGTCACGGAATGTAACATATGTAAACCCATCGCCTTTGTACAGGTCTATCTCTCCTTCCAGTCCCGCTTCCTCCGATGCCTTTTTCAGGCTCTCATACAGAGAATCGAACTCATCCTCATCCATGGAGCCGTCCTTGACGTGGTTGGGAACTTCATCTGTAGCATCCGGCACGTTGTCTATGGCAATCTGTGAGACTTCCACAGCGTTCGGGTTAAAGCTTTTTACGACCTGTATCCACTTTGCCTGGTCTACGGTAGAGATGGAATACAGGAGCACGAAAAAACACAGCAAAAGTGTAACCAGATCACCGTATGTATCCATCCAGTTTGCACCGCCGCCGGATGATTTATTCCTTTTCTTCATATTCTCCTCCTGTTGCCTGCCGCATATCCGTATGGATTATGTCACTGCCGGATACGCGTCCTCTCTCTTACTCTCCCGCGTCAGCCTTTCCGCCGCCTCCTGCTGAATCAAGCAGCTTTGCGCGCCCTTTCTGGGCAACGTATGTAACCAGCTTCTCTTTCAGGAACTTCGGATTGTCTCCTGACTGGATCGCAAGGATACCTTCGATCATGATCTGCTTATACAGAAGCTCTTCTTCGTTTCTGACCGTCAGCTTATTTGCAAAAGGTGAGAAAAGTACGTTCGCGAGGATACATCCGTAGAATGTGGTGATCAACGCTGTCGCCATGGCAGGACCGATGGAGGAAGCACCGCCCGAGTCAATGTCCATCTCCTTCAGCATGTTAACCAGTCCGACCAGCGTTCCGATCATACCGAATGCCGGTGAAAACGCGGAAGCTTTGTTGAACAGGTTGATGCCTTCCTCATGCCGCGCGGACATGGCATCTACTTCATTTTCCAAAAGCGCCCGGACTTCTTCGGGTTCTGTGGCATCTACGATAAGCATAATGCCCTGTTTGAAAAACGGGTCGTCGATCTCATTGGCCTTTTCTTCCAGCGCCAGCAAACCGTTCTTTCTGGCAAGCTGCGCCATCTCCTCCAGTGTGTCCACCAGGAAACCGATGTTGTAGCGGTTCCCCTGAACCAGGAGCACCAGCATCTTCGGGATCGTCGCCAGTGTCTTTAACGGGTAGCTGGCAAGGACCGCGCAGATCGCGCCGCCGACTACGATCGCCAAACTCGGCGGGTCCCAGAAGTTCCCCAGCTTTGTCGGATTGATGCCGACGAATACAATCAGCACCGCACTTATGATGATACCTAAAATTGTTGTTATATCCATATTCTCTTCACCGCCCTTACCTTTTTATCTGTCCGTATGGAAACTATGAATTTTTTCGTTATATGCAATTGTCTTTTCGATGATCTCCTCGGCGCTTTCCTTCACGATGAAGAACTTCCCGTTCATCATGATCACCTTGGATTCCGGTATCAGTTCTACCGATTCAATCTGATCGCAGTTCAGCACGATCTTATTGTCATTTAATTTGGTCAGCATTATCATATCATATTCCCTCTTCTTTTTCAAACGCTGCCAGGATTACGGAAGGAATCTTAGCTGCGCTTCTACCTCCTCTATATCATTAAACAGCAGGCAATATCGGTTCAATACCTGCACAGACCGCATGAACTGCGGAACTGTAAAAGATGACCCTGCCGCATGATGGATATGCGCGGACAGTCGGTTTACAATCCCTTTGTACAAATCTAAATCTTCATCATTACAGACAGTACATCAGGCCGGGATCTGCCATGGAATATGCTTCATGGCAGATCCGCAGCGATATTTATATGGATATGCAAATAAATGGTTTATATGTCATGTATCTGCAAGCTGCTACGCAGTCCTGGTTGATATCATTCAGGACTAACGTTTCATGCTTACAAGTTCCTGCAGCATCTCATCCGTTACAGTGATGATCTTCGAGTTCGCCTGGAAACCTCTCTGGGTTGTGATGATGTTGGAGAACTCGTTGGCAAGGTCTACGTTGGCCATTTCCAGTTTACCGCCGAGGATTCTTCCTGTGGGGCCTGTGCTTGGCTTCACGTCAGTTACTTCACCCGCATTGTCGCCAATTGTATAGTAGTAGCCATCTGTCTTTTCCAGACCATTCGGATTCTGGACAGAAATCAAAGCGACCTGTCCAAGCGCAATCACTCGTTTCTGCTCATCGACACCGATCACAGTTCCGTCTTCACTGATTGAGTAGTTTTCCAATTGATAGCGCTGCCCTGTCGTCGGATCTATTGGGATTCTGATCGTGGAAAGTTCCTCTGAAAATTCTGCGGGGATACCTGCAATGTAATCTTTACCATCCACTTGGTCTCTTATTTCAAATCCGGCGGTGTTCGTATTACCAAATTCACCTGCCAAATCAGTTACCTGCTTCGTTGTTGCAGTTCCTGTTCCATTTGCTTTAATCGTGAAGCTAGGTCTACTCTCTGTTGTTGCAGGTGGTCCTGCAGCAGTTGTAACCTGAGTAAAACCATTATATTCAATCGTACACCCTGCAAACTTAGTATCTGTTAATGCTTTATCTACCCAGTCCTCTACCGCCTTTACCATATCATTTTCATCATAGGTAGTCTCCACCGTAACGCCTGCTATTGTAATTTGATTAGTACCATTACCTTTATTGATTGTAGGCACAACCCCTCTCATTGTCAAACTTGCCCCTGTAGCCGGCGTTTCCGGTATACCTGTACCGTCTACCAGCGCATATCCGTACACATAACTTCTCTGGTCATCCACCAGATATCCGTTTTCGTCTACACTGAATATACCAACTCTGGAGAGGCTCAATCCCGAAGATTTGATATCCGTAAAGCTTCCGTTTACCATCGGTCCCACCAGGAAGAATCCTGTTCCGTCAATCATACAGTCCATTGGTCTGGATGACGGAGCCGGTGCCCCTGTCTCGAAAACATTTGAGATCGATGATACCTGAGAACCATAACCAACCTGGGATGCATTACGCCCGCCGTAAGCACCTGCTGTCACATCACCGCCGGAACTGTTGAATGTATTTGTGTACATGGAGTCCTTGAAGTTGTAAGCATATCCCTTGAATCCCCATGTATTTACGTTGGCGATATTATTACCGATTACGTCCATCTTGGACTGATGCGCCTTGAGTCCTGCGACTCCTGCTATCATTGATCTGACCATTTTAATTTACTTCCTTTCTTTTCTATACAACCCTCTGCCGTACCTGCACGCCCCGCTCCTTTTCCAAAGAGGGAGCGCGCCTGTACCTGCGAGTCACGCAGGCACGAAACCTCCACAAATGGTCCGGCTTACATGAGTACGGCACTGTCAATATTGGTAAAAATATTTTCTTTCATTTCCGTTCCAGACATCGTTGTCACGACTACGTTGTTCGGGACATTTACAATAAAGGCTCCGCTCTCCCCGATGATGACTACATCCCTGGCGCCTTTGGCCCGGGCCTTCTGAACTGCCTGATTAAGGTCATTGAGAAGATTGTCTGTCATATTGATGCCGCGCTCCTGCACTCTCCGCGCCGCATGCTTCGAGAATTGGACGGACTGCGCCTTTTGCGCCTCCTGCTGCAGAAGGTCTGCAAACTGTACGCCCGAAGTGGTGTCTGCCGTCTTCTGAAGCTGCAGTGAAGCAGATTGAAGCTTCAGCGCGCCGGCATTTGTAATCTGATTGATCTGATTAACCGGAGGAATCTGATTGATCTTGTTTCCCATCATATGCACCGCCTTTATCTCTCACCTGCAAATGCTCTACTTCTTAGAATCCTGCGTCTTGTCGTCTGTTCCCTCTGTCTTGTCTGTGGAATCGGTCTTGTCGTCTGTATCCTCTGTCTTATCTGTGGAATCGGTCTTATCATCCGTATCCACCTTCGGCACGTCCCCGATCGCCATGATGCTTGACAGCTCGTATTTCTTACCGTCCACGTATACGGAAGTGGCTCCGGTCAGGTCTACCCCGGTCACGATTCCCTTCTTTGTTTCGACTACCTTACCATCCTCGTCGGTCTTGGTTACAACCGTGACTTCCCTTCCAAGAAGCCCTGTGGAATAGGTGGTCAGCGTTACGGACGAAAGGTTATTGATTACGGTTGAAAAATTCGAGATCGCCGTTGCCATAGAGCTCATGGTGCTCATATTGGACATCTGGGTGATCTGCTCCATCATTGCCGCATTGTCCATCGGATTGGACATATCCTGATACTTCAGCTCTGCGGCGATCAGTTTCCAGAAGTCGTCGGTACTGAGTGTGGAATTATCAGACTTTGCGCCTGCCTGTGTTGCCAGGCTTGCATTATACAATCCACTTGCTACATCACTGTCCAAATTTACTGCCATAAATGTTCTCCTTTCATTATAGAGTGAGTCCCAAGCGAAGCTTCTGCAGGAACTGTTCGGAGTCGTCGGCTTCCTGCTTTTTGCTGTTTTCCTTCTGCTGCTCCTGGCCGTCCTGTCTGCCCTGCTGGTTCTCGTCGTTGTTCCGGTTGAGGTAGTCGGGTTCCTGCTTCTCCACGAAGATCTTTGTCTCGCCGCCGAGGTTCTTGTCGATGATCACGCCGATCTCTCTCGCACGGTCGCCCAGCACTTCCAACGCCCTCTTTTCCGTACAGAAGATGGATACGGTTGCCTGACCGTCCTGATACTGAATCTTGACCGCAATCTTGCCAAGGTTCTCCGGCTCGATCTCAATCTCGAAGGAATCCACGCCTTCCTGCATCTTTCCTACAATCTGGTCTGTCAGCTTGTCGGGCAATTCCTCAGGCTGCGCTACATGGATCGTGGTCACTTCCCGGGGCACATCCTCCTGGATGTTCTTCACGGGTGTCTGTGCAACCGGCGCTGCCGCGGACTGTTCCGCCTGGTAGTCATTTGCCTGGGACTGGTTTTCCTCCCCGGTAGATTGTGTCCTGACCGCTTCCCTGCGTACGGGCGCTGCCTCCACTCTCCCCGGCGCTGCTTCCTGGACTTCCGGCGCTTTCACCTGGACAGCTTCCTGGGGTTTTGCTTCTGTCTGCACATGCACTTCCGCCGGCTTCACTGCCTCTGCCGTCTCCGGCTGTACCGGCATCTGTTCTGCTGCCGCTTCCGTGATCATCTCTCCGGCCCCTGCCGTCTCTACAGGCGTCACTCCTGTTTCTGCCTGAACGGCCTCCGGCATCTCAATGACCACCTCCGGCTCTGCTGTCAGCACCTCCGGGCGCATTCCCTGGCTCATCTGGTATGCTGCAAGCAGCCCCCTGGCCTGGCTGTCGTCCGTGCCTGCAGTCTCCTCTGCCGTCTGGTCTTTTACCTCCTCGCCTTTGCCCTCTTCAGGCTCCTTGGGCGCCTCGGTCTTTTCCGGCTCGGTATCCTTGGATACTTCCGCTGTTCCGGCATCCTGGTTTTCATCCTGCTTGCCCTGGAGCAGCTTCTTGAACTGGTCCGACTGGGTATTCTTTATCCCGGTGCTTCCCGTCTTTTTGCTGTCCGGTGCCTGAAAACCGATATCCGGCGCCTTCACGTTTACATTGACCATTGGTTCTTCCTCCTTTCTTCATGCAATCCGGTTTTGCTGCGGATGCATAGATTATATATAGTAATCTGCCGGAAATGCGCCGAAAGCAACGGTACATGTTCCGCAGGATTACCCGGACATGGCAATAAGTGATCAACCATTGAGCCTTGCCATGGCGTCTCTGGTGGTCACAAATTCTTCAATGGAAAGTTCTTCCTGCTTTTGTACTTCCTTCTCATACTCAAACCGCTTCCGCTCTTTCAGCTTATCAATGGAAGAGGTTTCCTTTTTCGCTTCCACAACTTCGTTCCGCTTTATTTCTTCCTGCTCGCGCAGTCTGGCAAGCTGTTCCTGTTTTCTGCGGATCTTCTGCCGCAATGCATCCAGATAGTTCTCATATGTATGCATTTCGCTGATCTTCATTCCACTCAGCTTATTCTGCCGGAACTCGATATCGCACTGCCGATGCTCGTGCTCCAGTTCATCAATCGCATTCTCACACTCCCTGATCTTGGCCAGTATCCTGGCGTGCTCTGCTTTCAGGCTGTCAAGTACCTGCTCCTTATAGCGCAGTACCGTATCCAATGGAAAAAAGAATTTTTTCATCGTGGTGCATCCTCACTCATTTACTGTAAAATCCGCTGCATAATCTTCAGCGATTCTTCTACTGAAAAACTTTCGTCTGTCTTCTGCATTAAAAATTCGTTGACCTTATCTATTTTGGAAATGGCAACATCCAGTTTGGGGTTGGTTCCCGCCTTGTATGCGCCGATGGATATCAAATCCTCGTTTTTTGTATAAAGGCTCAATATATCCCGCAGCCTTGCGGCCGCATCCTTATGCGCCTGGGGCACAATGCTGGACATCAGACGGGAGATACTCGCATTGACGTCGATGGCCGGAAAATGGTTCTCATTGGCCAGCTTCCTGGTCAGCACGATATGTCCGTCCAGAATACCCCGCACCGTATCGGAGATCGGCTCGTTGGTGTCGTCTCCTTCCACAAGCACGGTATAAACACCGGTAATGGAGCCTTTTTCGAAGTTCCCGCTGCGCTCTAAGAGCTTGGGAAATTCTGCGTAGATGGAGGGTGTATATCCTCTTGCCACGGGCGGCTCTCCTGTAGCAAGCCCGATCTCGCGCTGTGCCATGGCGAAACGGGTGAGGGAGTCCATCATCAGCAGGACGTCTTTTCCCTGGTCTTTGAAATACTCGGCAATGGTGGTGGCCACCAGGGGACATTTGACACGGAGCATAGCTGGCTGGTCTGACGTTGCTACCACGACCACGCTTCTTTTCATCCCTTCCGGGCCCAGATCCTTTTCCACGAACTCGCGGACCTCACGGCCTCGCTCTCCAACCAGCGCAATGACGTTGATGTCTGCCTTGACGTTCTTCGCAATCATGCCGAGCAGTGTGCTCTTGCCCACGCCGCTGCCCGCGAAGATGCCGATACGCTGGCCCTTGCCGATGGTATTGACCCCGTCAATCGCCTTGACCCCGAACTCCAGCGGTTCGGAGATCGGCGGCCGGGACATGGGGTTGATGAACGCATTTTCCACATAGTAATATCTGGAAGAAGGAAGCGGCCCCTGGTCGTCCATGGGATTGCCGGTGGCGTCTATGATGCGTCCCCGCAGAAATTCTCCTACCGGGATCTTCAAACGCTTCCTGGTGTTTCTTACAAAGCTGCCTGCCGAAACGCCGCTCAGGTTTTCATATGCCATGAGCTGCATCTTGTCTTCCCTGAAGCCTACTACCTCCACCGGAATCTGCCTGCGCTTCTCTTCGTTATAGATCATGGCGATATCGCCGATGCTGGCGCGGTTTCCGGAGGATTCCATAGACATACCGATGACATTTTCAATTTTTCCTATGTAACTGACTGTCTCCGCTTTCTGGATCAGCTCCGGCAGCTTCGAAAACACAAATGTTCACCTCGGTTTCTGTTCTTATTAAAAGTATGCATTATACCCTGACATTGTTCAAAATGTCTTTGATATTTTCAAGCTGTGTGCTTACGCTGGCGTCTATGATCTCGTCGGGAAGCTCGATGATGCAGGTGCCTTCCTCGCCGTTGTCCATGGTGATGATCTTAATGTTGTCGGAAAGCTTGGACATGGCGTCTAAAAATTCCGTGTCCACATCCATGGATATGCCGGTGTCGCACTTTGTGATGTATATTTTTGCCCATTGCTTTTTGGTGATCTTATCGGTTGCCGCAAGGATCATACGCTTCACGATGTCCCCGCTGGACTGCAGGCTGGTCTGGATGATCTTCTCCGCCACAGCCAGGGAGATCCTTTTCAGGTCGTCCACGTACTGTTCCAGGAGCTTTGTCTTTTCAATGGAAACACTTTTGATCACATCCGCGGCGTTGGACTGGAGCTGGCGGACTTCTTCATCCAGAAGCCTGCGCTGTTCCTCGTAGGCTTCCCGGGTGCCGTCCTGACGCCCCTCCTCGTATCCGTCGCGGAACGCCTTCTGACGCAGGATGTCTGCCTGGCCGCGGGCGTCCGCAAGGATCTGCTCCGCCTTTTTTTCCGCCTCTGCTATAATCTCATTGGCTGCTTCCGTGGCAAATCTCTCTTCCTGCTCTTCATCCTTTGCCCCGCCGTCTTCCTCTTCTTCCTCTTCCGGCTCTTCTGCGTTTATGGTTCTCTCAATCCTGAATCCCGCGAAGAAATCATATGGCCGGATATCCTGAGCTTCACCCGGCTCTTTCATAATCCTGGGCATCGGTATCATCCTTTCTGTCTGTGATCAGGCGGTCTTCCTGCCCTTTCCTCTCTGATCAGGCAATTTTCCTGCCTTTTCCCTCTGAGGTCAGGCAATCTTCCTGCCTTTTCCTTCTATGATCAGGCAATCTTCCTGCCCTCTATCTCTATGATCAGGCAATGATCTCGTCTTTTCCGCTCTTGACAATAATCAGCTCTCCTGCTTCTTCCAGTCTTCGGATCACGGCAACGATTCTCTGCTGTGCTTCTTCTACGTCGCGCAGACGGACATTGACCGTAACCTCCAGATCGGACTGGATGCTTTCTGCCATACGGCTGGACACATTCGCAAATACAAGATCCTTGATGTTCTGGTCGGACCCTTTGAGGGCGTAAACGATGTCTTTGACGTCGCATTCCCGGATGAATCTCTGGATCGATCTGTTGTCCATGGACACGATATCTTCGAATACGAACATCTTCTTGCGGATGGTGTCCGCCAGTTCTTCGTTTTCCTTGCCCAATTCGTCGAAGATGAACTTCTCGTTTGCACGATCCATGTTGTTCATAACTTCCGCAATGTAATCGATACCGCCGATGGTTGTAAAGTCGGCTGTTGTAAGTACGCTCTCGAACCTCTTTTTGAGAGATGCTTCAACGATCTTGATGGCCTCGGGAGATGCACTCTCCATCTTGGCGATGGCCTCTACCACCTTAATCTGCTTCTCTTTCGGAAGCTCACTGATGACAAATGACGCCTGATCCGGGTCCGCATAGGAGAGAATCAGAGCAATCGTCTGCGGTCTCTCATGCTGCAGGAAGGAGAACAGGTTCTTCACGTCGCTCTTCCGGATAAATTCAAAGGGCCTAGTCTTCATGGATTTGGCCAGCTTATCCAGCAGTGTCTGCGCCGTGCTCTCCCCGAACGCCTTTTCCAGAACCGCCCGGGCGTATTCCATACCGCCGTCGGTCACCACCTTCTGCGTGAGGCAGGTCTTGTAAAATTCATCCAGAACTGCCTCCATCTGCTCCGGGGTCACATGCCCCAGCTTGGCGACCTCTATTGTCAGCCTTTCTATATCTGATTCACTTAAATGCTTATAAATCTTAGATGCCTTGTCAGCTCCCAGAGAGACAACAACCGCCGCCGCTTTCTGCTCCGGTGTCAAGGATGCAATATTAGCCTCCATCTAAACCGCCCCCGTTCAGCCAGTTCTTCAATAACTGGGCAGATATTTCTGCATTCTGTTCCGCGAACTCTCGAATGCTCCTCTTCAGTTCCATACCTCTGTCGTTCTGAATCTGCTGAAGCTCCTGATTGAGATCAAGATGTTCAACCTCTTCTTCCAGAATCTCTTCTTCCTCTTCTTCCTCAGCCCTGCGCCTTCTGATGATCAGTACCACAATGATACCGGTCAGGATCAGCAGCAGTGCAACGGCTGCAATGATCGCCCACAGCGGAATGCTCTCCAGCAATGTGCTGCTTGCGCTCTCCGCGTCTTCATCGTCTTCGGCCCTTCCGTCAAAGGGTGCGCTTGCCAGGGTGATCTTGTCAGCCTGTTCCGCCCTTACGATACCGGCCGCATTGCCGACCAGGGAGCGGAGCTGTGCTTCCCTCAGACTTCCGAATCCTTTTCCGTTGACTACAACCGACACGGTCAGGTCGTCCAGGGCGCCGGAGTCTAACTGTCCCTGCTCTTTGATCTGGTTCACCAGGTAATCCGTTGACCGGCTTTCGCTGGATGCGGAAGCGCCGTTCCCGTCGCCTTCCGTATTGTACTCGGCTGTGTCCGCGTTGGTCTCTGTCCCGACTACGCCGCCTGCCGTATTTCCCGAACCGGACCTTTCATTATATGTATCTTCATGGCTGATGATACCGGTCTTATCTTCATCGTCTATCTTTTCCGGGGTGTTGTATGTGGTGGACTCCCGGATCAGCTGTTCCATATTGATCTTCGCTCTCGCCGCGACGCTGACATTGTCCTCTCCGTATATCGGTCCAAGAACCTTCAGGATCTTCTTCTCGATCTGGCCTTCTACCACTGCCGCGATCTCTTCCGCGTCTGAACTGTTGGCTGTCTTATCTTCAGTCTCGGAAATCGTATTGCCGTTGCCGTCCAAAACGGCTACATCTTCCATAGCCATGTTCGCAACACTCTTTGCGACAAGACGCTGGATTCCCGCCGTCTGCTCTTTCGTCGGCGAACCGCCGTCCTTCATCACAACTGTAACCGATGCTGACGATTTGGTTTCCGAATCATTGAGCACGTATCGGTTATCCTCTCCCAATGCAATGGTTACCTTGGCGTCCGCCACGCCGTCAAACAGCTTAATGGTAGCGCCGATCCGGTCCTGGAGGTCATAAAGCTCGTAAGTTTTTTTATCCGAATCCGTAGTCATCAGGCCGGAATTCTTTATATATGTATCATATGCAAAGCCGCTCTTCGGATATCCCTGCTGAACAAGGGTTGCCTTTGTCTGATCCACGACTTTTTCCTGCACCATGATGGTGGAGTCGCCCTCATAACGAAACGCAACGCCGTCCTCCTGCAGCTTCGCCGTAATCTCCCTGGCTTCTTCCTCACCCAGCCCCGTAAACAGTACTGCGTACGGGCGGTTATTGAGGATCAGCGCAATCACGACCGCCGCCACGACAAGCCCGGCTGCTACGGCAATAATGATCTTTTTCGTTTTACTGCTTAAATTTCCAGCAAATTCTTTGAATTGCCCCAACTTTTCTTTCATGTTCCAATACTCTCTTTAATTTATATTCCCGCGCCGTACGGCGGCAGGGTTGTCGGCTTCAATATCTTTTCAAACGCAAATAGGGCATTCGTTAAGGGATGCCCTTTAATCATGTATATTATGAACTGAGACGCATAATCTCATTATATGCTTCCAGAGCCTTTGTCCGCAGCGCTGCGAGAAGGTCAATGGAAAGCTGCGCCTGGGATGCGGCTATACCTACTGTATGCGGATCTTCAATCTGCCCTGTCGCCAGAAGGTACTGGTTCTTTGCAAGATTCTGATCCGTCTCTCTTACGTTGTTGATCGCTTCTTCAAAAATACTTTTAAAAGCCGAGACCCCGTCCTGGCCCTTTAAGCTCTGGGATGAAGCAGAAGTCTGTCCAGACGCCGCGGCATCTCCGACCCTGCTCCATGGCTGAATTGGGGTGATGAACATATCCTCCATAGATTCTGTCAATCCTTTCTATATATAATAAGTTTCTGAATGTAAATCCTGACCGCCGCGCCCTCTTTTCTGCTGTCTGGGGAACTTCGGCTGTCTTTTGCAAAACAGAATGCACACACGCGGCGGCCTATTCTCCTCCGCCCTGGTATGCCCTGCCGTTTTATATCTTCTAAAGGAAGATATAAAACCGTGCAAATCAGGCGAAATGCTTCGCTTCGTTAGCACTTTAAATCAATAACGTGCACAAATCGCTTATATACCCGATGCATTTTCCCGAATAATTTACCGTTATATCCCAAAAACAGTCCGAAAAACCTGTATATCCCACCATTTTTAGGAACTGCTTTTTTTTAATATGGATATTGCTTACTGTCCTTTGATCGCAGTCTGATATCTCTTGATATCGGCCGTCACCGTCTGGAGCAGGTACTGGTAATGAAGGGACGTCCTTGCCATGTCCGCTTCTTCTACGTCAGCGTGGACATTGTTCTCATCCACTCTTGCGGAAGAATCGTAAGGGGTGTATACAAAGTAATCTGCCCCGGAGATTGCCTGCCGCATCTGTGTGTTGCTCTTTGTCTGGCTGGCCGCCCGAAGCCTTTTGTCGAAGACTTCTTCAAAGCTGATGTCTTTTTTCTTATAACCCGGAGTATCTACGTTGGCAAGGTTATTCTGAACAACCTCCATCTTCTTCCACAGATAATCCAAAGACTTATTCGCCATTGACATGGTATTTCCAAAAATGGAATTCCCTAACATGATATGTATCACTTCCTTCTTAATTGATATGTAAGTTCTTAATGGTGACCGATGATACCGGACTGCCTGTCGGTCTGCCAGAATATTTGAAACATAATTTTGCGCAAACCGACCCTTTATCGTGTTAATGATACACCTTATTTTCTCAAAAGTCCAGTTTTTTCATTGATTTTTTATATTAAATATTTACCAGTCAGCCGCTTCTGTTGAGCGGTTTTCAGGCATTTCCTCTATCGTGTAGAACCCCCGGCATTCATATACTATATATAGGAAATCCGACATTTTTAATTCTTTCCGTACACGGAATAAAATCTGTATGTATCTGCCGCCGACTCCCTTCATAAAGCAGAATATTTCATCCGGCGGGGCCGCATACCCGTAACGCGGATAAAATATTACCAAAGGCTGGTGTAGTCGGAATCTGAATCCAGACTTCCGATGGAACTGCCTTTTCCAAGGCTGCTTACACGGCTCATCATCTGAAGACGCATCATCCCTACAAAATATTCTGCAAGCTGCTGGGTCAGATCCGTTGCGTCCAGGCTGTTCTTCGCCGTGCCCGCGTTCTTCCTGGTCTGGCTTGCGGATGTGCCTGAAGCGGTGGTGACTGTCTTGCCTGTGCTCAGCTCCTGCCCCATGTATCCCTTGATACGGCTGATGTAGTTGATGGTCTCCTGAAAGGGAGGCACGCCGCCGTATTTTGCCACGTTGCCGCTGCCGGCATTGTAAGCGGCCAGGGCAAGATCCACGTCGCCGTTGTACTGCTGCAGCTTCTGGGACAGGTACTTGGCCCCTCCCATGATGTTGCTCCTTGCGTCAAATGCGTTGTCCACTCCCAAAGCGGCTGCAGTTGAGGGCATGAGCTGCATGACGCCCTGGGCCCCTGCGGAGGAAACCGCGTCTGCGTTGAACCCTGATTCTGCCTTGCCGACTGCCATCAGCAGGTTGATAGGTACGTTGTACTTCTCCGCCGCTTCTTCAAAAATCGAATCCATACTCTCAGGCACGCCCATCCTGCCTGCCGCGCTCCGAAAGGTCTCCCCAAAGCTCAGGCTGTCATCCTGGGTCTTGCCGGAGTACAGGCTGCCGATGGTCTGGCTCTGCGTCCCCAGCGACTGGAGCTGGCCCAGCACGCTGTTCATATAGGTGTATAGACTCTGGTATACTGAATAATCCATTGCCATCTTTTTGATCCTCGCTTTTTTAATCTACAGTTCATACTATTGTAGCATATAATCTCAACAATGTCATTATGCCATTTTTATTTCCAGTTGAAAAGCTTTTTTTTGAAATTCCAAACAATTTCCAGAAAACTACTTGAAATTATATAAAAATAGATATTTACATTCCCTTGATTTCGGTATAGAATAGTCTTAAATACGTATATCTTTACGGCAAAATCTAAATACATAGGAGGGAGTAGACGTGTTTAAGAATTTAAAGGTGAGAAGCAAATTGCTTGTCTCATTCGGCATTGTCATTATTTTCTATATTATTGCCATTATTGCCTCGTCGATCGGATTGGGCAGTGTGTTCGGCGGATTGGAGGATTTTTATAATATTCCGTTCCCCATGGTGAAGAGCGCGCTGGAAGCGCAGTCCATCACCCGTGAGATCCAGTTGGACGTATACCGCGCCGTTTCTGTTTCCGGCTCAGAGCTTCAGGCGGTGATCAGCGAGATTGATGCGGCTTCCGCAGAGCGGAATACGGTTATGGAAGAGCTGCATGCGAATTTCAGCGGCGACGCAGCCCTGCTCAGATCAGTGGAAGAGGCCAATGACGCAACCTCCGCTGCCCGCGAGAAGACGATGGATTATGTCCGTTCAGGCAATTCCACGGCTGCCATCGAATCAATCAACGGTGATTATCTGGAAGCCGCCAATCATTTTGAGGACACCCTGAACCAGGTCATTGAACAGGCTGAGAAGAATGCGGCTGAATATTACCAGAACGGTACGACGACCAAGCGGATCTGTACGATCATTTTATACGGTCTTGCGCTGGTCAGCATTATTTTTACCGTATTCCTTGTATTTTCCATTGTCAAGGGACTTACCCGTCCGATCCTGGAGATCGAGGATGCCATCAAGGCGATGGCGAAGGGCGATATGAGCAGCCAGGTTACATATAAGTCCAAAGATGAGCTCGGCGACCTTGCGGAGAACCTTCGTTTTGTACTGACCACCCTGTCCAGCTACATCGGCCATATCTGTGAACGGATGGATTCCCTGGCAACAGGCGACCTGACGGTGGAGATGGATATGGATTATCTGGGTGAGTTTGAATCAATCCGTCACTCCGGCAATAAGATCATCAGCGCTCTGAATGATACGCTTGGACAGCTTCAGCAGGCGTCCGAGCAGGTGGCGAACGGTTCCGAACAGGTATCCAGCGGCGCTCAGGCGCTCAGCCAGGGTGCTACGGAGCAGGCAAGCTCTGTAGAAGAGCTGGCGGCAACTCTTGGAGAACTGTCCAACCAGGTCAACGATACGGCTGCCAATTCCCGTGACGTCAACCAGTTGATCTCCGATACAGCGAAAGAGATCAACAACAGTAAGCTTAAGATGGAATCCATGGTCCGCGCTATGAGCAATATCAACGAGTGCTCCAGCGAGATCGAGAAGATCATCAAGACCATCGAAGATATCGCGTTCCAGACCAATATCCTTGCATTGAATGCCGCAGTTGAGGCCGCCCGTGCAGGTGAGGCCGGCAAGGGATTCGCGGTTGTTGCCGATGAGGTGCGCAGCCTTGCATCCAAGAGCCAGGAAGCTGCAAAGAATACCACCGTTCTGATCAACAATTCGCTGAATGCGGTTTCCGAAGGAAGCCAGATCGCAACCGATACCCAGAGCTCGCTGCTCAAGGTTGTGGACAGCGCGGATAAGATCGCGGAGAACATGGCGAAGATCACCGAATCTGCGGATCTGCAGGCGGAAGGCATTTCCCAGGTTACCCAGGGAATCGACCAGATTTCTTCCGTTATCCAGACCAACTCCGCTACCGCAGAGGAAAGCGCGGCAGCCAGCGAAGAGCTGTTCAGCCAGTCCAGCCTGCTCAAAAGCTTGGTCGGCCGCTTCCGCCTGAAGGGCAGAAGCAGTTCCATGGCAAGCCAGCCCGCAGTATCCGAGCCGGCGGCAGTGGAATCCTATGACAGTAATGTGTACGACGGCGGGTCATTTGACAGCGGGTCTTATGATATGAGCTATGATGATTCCGACAGCTTTGGTGGTGCGGCGGATACTTCATACAGCGCGCCGAGCAGCAGTAATAAGAGCTATAGTAATGAAGTGATTTATGATGGGGCGAAGTATTGATTGATGAATAGGTGAGCAGGTTTCCCGGGCGTGGGATGTTGTCCTGGATCTGCGGATTGATTGTTTTAAGATATGAAAAAGAGTCAGCCTCCGGCAGAAGAAAAACTGCGGGGGCTGATTGTTTTTTACAGCTATTTGAATCTGCACAGTTGACAAGGAGGAACAAAAATTGAAAACCATTGGACTGGTTATGATTGTGAAAAATGAAGGCCGGAGTCTGGAAAAGTGCCTGTCCCGTATCAAGCAGCTTGTCGATGAGATTTACATTACAGATACCGGCTCTACGGATAACACGCTTGAGATTGCCGAAAAGTATCATGCGCACGTGTCTCGTTTCGTATGGAAAAATGATTTTTCCGCCGCAAGGAATTTCGCTCTTTCGCAGTCGTCATGTGACTGGAACCTGGTGCTGGATGCAGATGAATATCTGGTTTCCGGAAAGCGGAAAGATCTGCAGAGCTTTATTGAAAAAGGCGGCTTTGTGGGCGCCATCCAGCGGCATGACAGCTATAAAGAGGAAAACGGAGAGCTCAGCAGGAGTATCGCCTACATTACCCGCCTGCTCCCCCGAGATACCTGGTTTGAGGGACGAATCCATGAGCAGGTCGTAAGCCCTCTTCCAATTGCCCCGCTTCCTCTGGTGTTTGACCATGACGGATATCTTCAGGAGGGAAAAGGCGAACGGAACCTGGAAATTCTTCTGGATGAACTTCGGGAAGATCCGGAAGATCCCTACATACTGTACCAGGCAGCGCGCACCCTTTGGCTGATGAAGGATTATGCCCGGGCAGACGGATATTTCGAGAATTTTTATCGCTTTGTTCCCGATTCTGGTACAGGATACCGTACAAGCGGCGTGATTTCTTACATATATAATCTGATGGGATTAAAAAAATATGAAACAGGATTCAAGATCATTAAGAATGAAGCGGAACGTCTGGCGTCTTATGCGGATTATCATTTCGCATGCGGAACATTTTATACGCAGGCAATCTTTTCGGATGTGCAGCGTTATGTCAATTATCTTCCGCGTATTGAAAGTTCTTATATGCGCTGCCTTGAGATTGGAGAGGTTCCTGAACATGAAGGCGTGTATGGAAACGGCTCTTTTAAGGCGGCTTATAACCTGGGAGTATGGTACGAAGTGAATGGGGATGTAAAAAAGGCGCTGAATTATTACAGGAAGGCGCAAAGCAAGGGGTATCAGTTGGCGAAGGAACGGATTAAGAAATTGATGTAATCTGTTCTCCCCATAGAAATTTTCAGCTCATAGCAGTATAGTACCGCTATGAGCTGTTCAGCGTTGTATGAGATTTTTATGGAAACAGATTCCATATTTTCAAATTGTTACTTTGCATGGCGAACAAACAATTCCATTGAGCCATTATACCGGGTGCTCATCTCATAATGTACAATTTCAAGCTGTATTGTTTTCAATAGAGCTTCCAAGGTTTCATAGGAAACATATGTATAATGGTTCAGTTCATGCCACATGCAATGGGCAAAATTCTGCATTCTCGCATATGCGCAATTATAATTCGGTGTTGAAATCCACAGCACACCGCCGTCTGCCAGCATCTTTTTTGCCTTCTTTAAAACCTCTACAGGATGGATCACATGTTCCAGCACATCCCCCATGACAATGACATCATATTGCTTTTCCGCCTCATAATCTGTAATATCACACCATTTGATATCTACTCCCAAAGCCAGGGAAATCCGTTCACTGTCTTCACGGCAGATTTCAACAGCCTCCGCATGATAGCCAAATTCCAAGGCCACCGCAAGCATCTCCCCTGTACCAACTCCGATTTCAAGATACTCCTTCCCGGGAGTCATCCTCTTAAACTGTTGGAATATCTGGTTATAAGTCGCAAGAGCAAATTTGTTCTCCAGAATTATATTACTTCTACCGCTCGTATAATGTCCATTGATTGCTCCAACTTTATCCTTTGGAAAATTGTATGTAAAATAATTCCCGCAGCGGTCACATTTCATCCAGAGCTTTGCAGGCGGAAAGACGGGATTGTTTTCCAACTTCAGAACCTGCGGTGAGCAGTAATAAGGAATAATATCCCTGTCTTTGCCCCCGCAGAATGGGCATTCATCGGTGATCTGCTCTTCTGCAGCCGCTCCTTCATAGCGGTATGCAACACCAAGAATACCGGCCAGATCAGGATGAATCGTAAACGCGGTTTTTGTCAGTTCATAACAGCGCATCGGCTCCTCTGTTATATACTGCTGCGCACATGCATATACCCCCACAGAAGTCACTTCCGGGCCAAAATTACCATTTAAAAAGAACTCCAAAGCCCGATTCAGATCTTCGCATGAGAAATATTCCCTCACTATCCCACGTTCCTCATACAGCTTTACAGCCATATAAGAAGCAAAAATACCTGCGGCATAAGCCAGCCACTGCTGCTTTTCCTCTTCTGACAGATTGTTTTCAGACAATGCGTTCAGCATGACAGTTGATTGTTCGACATAGCTGTTTTTATCATTTACAATTTCGTAAATTGTTTTATACAGTTCCAGTATTTTTATATTATTATCGTTGGAGTTCAAAGTGGGATTTTTCTGTTCTTCTATTGCCTGTAGTATACTTATCATCTGATCCATTCTGGAATTTTCCTCTTTTCTAAATTAGATACATGTTTATTTTTATCTGTCATATTATAGCATGTATCAGATCCAAAATCCAGTCTGTATCATCAAACAAATCTTCATATGGTTCTTCTCATCCGCCATGCTCCAGTGTTCCGCAGCGCAGGATTTCCTGTTTCATACATAATACTTCTAAATCGTTCGGCAGCAATGAGACAAGCTGCGCCATTACGCTATAAGCTTCTTCCCATTGTCCTTTTTCCATCAGCCCATGGAGCACCTGCTTTACCTGGCCGCCAAGAACTATGAACTCTTCCGGGACGGCCTGCCCGGAGGAGCAGATCTGTTCCTCCAGTGACTGTAATAGCTGATTGACTGCAGCAGACATACGCGGATAAACTTGGACTGCTGCTTTCAGAAGCGAAATGCTACCAGCCAAATCCCCATGATTGATGATAGATAACGCGTCTCTTACTATTACCGCAAATCTATACTGCGAAGGAATGGCATATGTTTCCGGGTCTGCAAGCACCTCCGATCGGTATAATGTCTCCGCATCAGTAAGCACGCTCTCACAATATTGTTCCAGAAGCACTGCCGGACGAGCAGGTTCCAAAAGTTCGCTGGTAAGAAGCCTTTCTAAATAGCACTGTTCTAATTTCCGGGAATAAAACGGGTATTCTTCTAATAGCGGCTTTATCATCCTGTAAAATTCTTCCAGTGCTTTTATTTCTTTTTTCAGCGCAACTGCAGCGGCATATTCGCTCCAGGCCTCCGGGCCCATCCGGTTCATCAGTATGTTCAGTGAAAAGCCATTTCGCACTGCGATTTCGATCAGTTCCCACTGAAATCCTGAAGGGCAGTTTTCTGCACAGGTGGTCCATAAATTTTCCGCACACAGCATATCTCCGTATTTTTCTGCATAGAGAGTCTTTTGGAGACATACATAGAGGTTTTCCGTAGGAAGAGTATTATATCCGGCTAAAATCCCATCATTCATATGAGAATATTTCTTCTTCCATTCTTCCAGGCGTGGATACAGGTGAGAAATCCTGTTTTCCTCATCCCAGGGAAGCCAGGACAGGATATCGCAAGCGGACTCCATATCATCTGTTTCTGCCGAAAAGAACAACCCCTCCACATAAACTGGTATTTCTTCTTCTGCAGCTTTATCCATAGTCACTCCGACAGCCCTCTGTCTCAGTGCTGCATCCGGGTCCTTTCGAAGTTCTGAAAGTTTTTCATGAAAGAGCCGGACATACTTCATCCCTTTACGGTATTCCTTCAAGTCGCGGCAGCATGCAACAAGAGTAACACACAAATGAACTGCAGCAACTTCCAGCGTCCGCGGCAAGCGCAAAATCCGCTCGGCTTCTTTTATGGCAAGTTGTAAATCCCCGGTATACGAAATCAGCAGGGGAAGGTTGACCTGAAGCCATAATTCGTAATTGTAGATTCTTTTTTCTTTCTGCGCAGATTCAAGTCCTTTCCGGCAATATGTAACCGCGTTTTCATATTCTCCAATGCTCCTGTATTCCTGTGCAGCCTGCATACAGTGCTGCGGCGAATCCGGCTCTTTCCGAAGCATTTCCAAAAGTATCGGAAGGTTCCTGCTGGTCTTTGTATCCTTCCGGTCTGTTTTGGCTTTCCTGGCATATCCAAAATGATGCGCAAAAACCCTTAATTTCTTATTGGGCTCTTCAAACGGTTCCAGATTCTCATGTATTGGGAAAATAAATTCCGTTTTAGGAGTCAGGCGGCACATCCTGCCGACATCTGTATCTGTATATCGTTTTCCCTCCAGGTCCAGATAATTGCGTACAACATAAAATCCTGAATTGTATCTCTGGTATTCGCCGCTTTTAAAAAACTGGATAATCTCTGCCGTATCATCAAACCACTCATCATCATCCAGATACATAAACCACTCCCCCTTGGCTTCCTTCAGCCCGGCATTGCGTGCTTTTGAAAAATCATTACACCATGTGAAGGGGATGATCTGTGAAGTATATTGCCGCAGGAGTTCCAGAGTCTCTTCATTTTTTCCTGTAAAAACAGCAATCAGCTCACTGTCCAGTTCCCTCAGAAGCGGCTTTATAGAAGCCAAACACTTCCCAAGTGTCTCCATCCTGTCTGATACGAGTAAAGAAATTGAAAGCTGTATATTCATAATTTTATTCTCCTTATCAATTCCTGGCGCATCCTGACCAATTCCACATCTTCCGGCATTAATGGCAGAAGCTGGTTAAGAATCCCTGCAGCTTGTACTGTCTCTCCCGCAGACAGCAGCGCAGACAACGTTCCCTTCATCTGTCCTGCAAGCACGTAGAATTCCTCCCCCATATGCAATCCAGGATCATTGACCCGCCGTACCGCCTGCCGGAGCAATTCCCTGAGCACCCCTGTCATAGACGGAAAAATTTTGATGCATCTCCGGAATGAATGTACGGCTTCTGTAAGCTGCCCGCCCTCAACTTGTCCCAGGGCATCCAGCGAAGTCAGTGCAAAACTGCATTCGCCGGGAAGAAGCGCCCGGGATTTTTCCTCAAACATTTCATTATTATATTGTGCTTTATAAAATTTCAAGATGCATCGGCAATAATCTTCCAGTGTCCCTGTCAGCTCCTCCCACATGAAAAAACCTTTGAAAAGTCTCTGTTTCAGCACATACTTTTTCAGACAGAGGGCATGAAATGGATAGCCTTCCCGCAGTTTTTCCATATTAACCAGAATCGAACTCAAGCGCGTGTATGGTATGCTTTTCACAACCTCACACATACTCGCATCCCAAGCATACAGATCCATTCGTGCAGCCAATTCTGATATATCCAGGCAATATCTAAGAGCCTCCCGAAGCATTACCTGCTGCAGATACGAGACGTCTGAATGTTCCATACACCAGATACTCAGTCTTTCCCCCTGGGTTCTTCTGCCCTCCTTCAATAAGCCAAGCGCTCTTATAAAGACAAGATAGACAGGAATTGCACTATCGGAAATTATAGAAATATCCAAAGGGTCTGACTTGCCAAAAGAGTCCGTCCTCTTTATGTGGTTTGGAAAGTCGGGCGAATCCGGATGATCCGCCAGAAAATCTAAAATGCGTGATGCTATGGCTGCAAAGCCAGAACCGAAGTTCTCCCTCCATTTTTCAAAATCGGGATAATACCTGCATAGTAAGTTTTCCTCTTTCCATGGAAAGAGTTTCATAAAATAAAATGCGTGTTCCAAGTCCTCCAGTTCCAGGGCGCAGGCTGTACAGTCTGCCCTTAACGCATAGAGACGTTCCGGATTTTTTACATAATTTTCGTCGAACTCGCCGTACCCCTGCTTTTCCCACAGTTCTGGTTTTCGCTCCACATCGGCCAACAGCCGTTCAAACTTGATTCCATAATGGACTGCCTTTTCGTGTTCCTTTTCTTCCTTATATAAATGAACCAATTGCTGGTATAAAATTAATCGGGTCAGTTTCGAAGGATGCTCAGTTTTAATGATTTCTTCAATCTCTGTTATTGCCTGCTGTTTTCCAGGCTTACTGCACAGCAAATGTGAGAGGTATGTCTGCAGCCATCCTTTTGAACAGGAATCACCTGACCTACTGCATATGCTAAGTCCTTCCCTGCAATATTTCTCCGCCGTTTTCCAGTCTCCTTCCAGGTCATATTCCTTTGTAAGCTGAAGATAATTCTTCACAAAGGCAGGCTGCTCCCGGACAGACTGTTTCAAAAGGGAAATATTCCGTGTAGTTTTCTGATTGCTGCTCTTTTTCGTTTCCAGCTTTACGTATCCATAATGATGAACATATGTCTGAAAAAATTTGCAGGGTTCTTTACGGGGAGCAAGTTCTTCATGGATCGGATTTTGAAATCGCGTCCCTGGAAAACGTTGTACCAGCCGAAACGCAGAAAAATCAGAATACTTTGTCCCGTCCCAATCTTGATAGTTGCGCTGTATATAATGGGCGCTGCAATAATCCCTGTATTCACCACTTAGGAAAAAGTCGCAGATTTCTTCCACATCTTCGAACCATTCGTCATCATCCAAATAAAGGAACCATTCTCCCTGTGCTTTTTCCAGTCCGGCATTTCTTGCAGCAGAAAAGTCGCTGCACCACTGAAACGGGATGACCTGAGGGGTATATTTTTCGGCAATTTTTTTTACTTCTTCATCTGTTCCGGTAAAGACAATGATCAGTTCACATGGAATCTTTGTAAGTAGCGGTTTTAAAGAATCCAGGCAGCGTTCCAGCGATTCTCTCCGGTTTGATGCCAACAACGAGATACTCAATGTTATTTCCATAAGCTTACTGTCCTTCCTTAGCCATGAACCTGTATGTGGTATTCCCAGAAAGAGAAAGGGCGTTTTCTTCCATACACAGAAGTATGAACCCTATGTGCAGAAGAAAGCGCCCATCCAATGGACCGGCGCTTTCTGTCGTTTTGATTTTTGAAATTCAATCCAAATGTTACTGGATTACTGTAACAACTGAAGAACTCCCTGCGGAACCTGGTTAGCCTGAGCAAGCATAGCCTGGGAAGCCTGAACCAGAATGTTGTTCTTCGTGTAAGCCATCATTTCCTTAGCCATATCTACGTCACGGATACGGGACTCAGCAGCAGAAAGGTTCTCTGTCTGAACACCCAGGTTGTTGATGGTGTGCTCCAGACGGTTCTGCAATGCACCGAAGTCGGAACGCATGGATGATACTGCGTCAATTGCAGTATTCACTAAATCAATTGCCGATTTAGCAGTATCAGCCTTTGAAATATCAATTCCGCTAATATCAGCCTTAGCCGTCCCAATTGAAGATGAACTCATACCAACAAGCGTTACTGTAATCTGGTTATTATCAGAAGAGGTTTCACCTGCATGGATATTAATGGCTTTTGAAGCACCGCCAAGCTTAGAGAACAAAGTAGTTCCATTAAAGTTTGCAGTATTACTAATTCTGTCAATCTCATCTCTCAGAGCCTGAACCTCTTTCTGCATTTCAGAACGGTTTGCAGAGGAATAAGTTCCGTTGGCAGACTGTGTAGCCAGCTCAACCATACGATTCAGCATGGAGTGAACTTCTGTCAGAGCGCCTTCTGCTGTCTGTACAAGAGATACACCGTCGTTTGCGTTCTTCTGAGCTGTCTCAAGACCTGTAATCTGAGCACGCATCTTTTCGGAAATAGCCAGCCCTGCTGCGTCATCGCCTGCACGGTTGATCTTGTAACCAGATGATAATTTCTCCAGGTTCTTTCCTACAGAAGAGTTGTTGTTGGACAGGTTTCTGTGTGCATTTAATGCAGTAATATTATGTTGGATTCTCATAGTATTTCCTCCTTGAATAATTACCGGGAAATTCCTTTTTCCCGCCTGATTAATTTTTATTTTGGTTTTGCAAGAAGGGTCGGGAAGTGAAATAAATATAGTCTATGGAACATGCCGGCGAACTGTCCAATAAAGTACACCTTACTAAACGGACATTCACTGGAAGTAATAAAGTCGCAGCTACATTTCACGGTTTTTCGGAATAATAAAAACAATTGCTAGCAGTCAGTAACAAGCAATTTTTTAAGTAGTAGTTCAATCTGTTTTCTGCATTGTTTTTTTTTGAAAATAATGCTAAAATCATCATATAATTCAGAGAATATATCAGAAAGGAGCCTGCCGCAATTATGGGAATCTTTGTGAATCCGAACAACAGCGCCTTTCAGGTTGCATTAAATTCGGAAATCTACGTAGATAAAACGCAGTTACTAAGCTATACAAATAAGGTTCTGGGGACAAAGGAAGGATTCATCTGCAACAGCCGTCCACGTCGTTTTGGGAAGTCAACCACGGCAGACATGCTTGCAGCCTATTACAGCAGAGGTTGTGATTCCGAAAAAATGTTTGAAGGACTGGAGATCAGTCGGGATTCCGATTTCTATACCCATCTCAACCGCTATGAAGTGATCCGCATTGATGTACAATGGTGCCGCACCAGTGCAAAATCTGCGGCGGCGACCGTTACTTATATAGAAGAAAATATTATCCGTGAACTGCAGGAAATCTATCAGAAGGTGCCTTTGCCGGATTCCCTGCCGGATTCCCTCGCTGCGGTCAACAAAGTAACCGGACAAAAATTCATTATCATTATAGACGAATGGGACTGCCTGATTCGTGACGAAGCGGAAAACACCGAGCTTCTGGAAGAATACATTACCCTCCTGCGCGGACTGTTCAAAGGCTCTACGCCAACCGAATTTATCCATCTTGCGTATTTGACAGGGATTCTTCCGATCAAAAAGATAAAGACGCAGTCGGCATTGAACAATTTTGATGAATTTACGATGCTTGACGCCGGCATTCTGGCCCCATATGTCGGTTTTACAGAAAAGGAAGTGGAAGCATTATGCGAAAAATACAGCAAAGACTTCAAGGAAGTAAAACACTGGTATGACGGGTATTTTCTTCAAAAAGAACATATTTATAATCCAAAAGCTGTCGTAAGTGTCATGATGCGCGGCAATTTTAAAAGCTACTGGTCTCTGACCGGCACCTATGAGTCGATCCTTCCATTGATCAGCATGGATTTTGACGGACTTAAAACAGATATTATCAAAATGCTTTCCGGAGACTCCGTAAAGGTAGAGGTGGATTCCTTTCAAAACGATATGGTGACATTTCAAGACAAGGATGACGTATTGACCCTGTTGATTCA
The DNA here is from genome assembly GCF_003885045.1 of Schaedlerella arabinosiphila. GTDB lineage: Bacteria > Bacillota > Clostridia > Lachnospirales > Lachnospiraceae > Schaedlerella > Schaedlerella arabinosiphila. Next base: position 4,541,185 of record NZ_RHJS01000002.1, read on the forward strand.
TCTGGGATATCTGGCTTATGATGAGACAAAGGAAACGGCATTTATCCCGAATGAAGAGATCCGCAGCGAATTTTCAAAAGCAACCCGACGCAAAAAATGGAACGAATTGACGGAGTTGTATGTAAGGTCCAATGAACTGCTGCAGTCAACGTTAGATATGGATTCAAACGCTGTTGCGGAACTCATAGAAAGATTCCACATGGACTATACATCTGCCCTGCAGTACAATAATGAAAATTCTCTGAGCAGTGTTTTGAGCATCGCATATCTAAGCGCCATGCAGTATTATTTTAAACCAGTCCGCGAAATGCCGGCTGGCAGAGGATTTGCTGATCTTGTATTTCTGCCCAAAAAAGAATATCCGGAATTACCGGCGCTGCTGATGGAATTAAAGTGGAACAAGTCTGCAGAAGGGGCGATACGTCAGGTCAAAGAGCGTAAATATGTAAAAACGTTGGAAAACTATACAGGAGAAATCTTACTTATAGGAATCAACTATTCAAAGAAGGAAAAAAGGCATCAGTGTGTCATCGAAAAAAGATAGACTGTATTGCCGCATGAAAGGATCTGTATTTTGTTGATAAATCCATGTCGATCACAGAACTGATTCCAGCGCTTGAAAAGAAAAATCGTTTTTTCTGTAGTCCAAGGCTGCGCCGGCTATGACTTGTAAAAGGAGTTGTGAACTATGGCAAAATATTTTAATACAGAAGGTCCCTGCTATCCCAAAGAGCATTATATGGTCAATCTGGATCTGCGGATTCAGGAGATTAAAAAGCTAATCGACAGCAAAAAATATTTTTCCATCAACAGGGGAAGGCAGTACGGCAAGACCACTACGCTGGACATGCTCCAGGAAAAGCTTAAGAGTCAATATTCTATATTTTACATTAGCTTCGAGGGATTTGCGGAAGAATCTTTTCAAAATGAGGACGCATTCTGCAGGCTATTTGCAGGACTTTTATACGATACTATAATTTATGGAGAAGTGGATGGAGTTGGAGAAGCAGCAAAATCAGCATTGGGAAATCTGAGCCTGCCTGGTTCGCAGGACGCAAACTTCCGTTCGTTGTCCAATTTGATCTCAACGATATGCAGTACGGCAGAAAAACCTGTTGTTCTGATGATTGATGAGGTTGACCAGGCGGGAAGCCAACAGATTTTTTTGTCATTTTTAGGTATGCTGCGCAGCAAATATCTAAAGATGAGACAACGGCCAACCTTTCAAGCCGTCATTCTGGCCGGGGTATACGACATACGAAATCTGAAGCTGAGGATCCGTTCAGAACAGGAGCACCAAAAAAACAGCCCATGGAATATTGCCGCAGATTTTAAGGTAAATATGGGATTTGATGCCGGGCAGATTCGGGAAATGCTGTCAGAATATGAGCAGGATCACCGCACGGGGATGGATGTCGGGGAAATGTCAGAACTGCTTTACTCGTATACATCCGGTTACCCGTTCCTGGTGTCCAGGATCTGTAAAATATTAGATGAAAAAGTTTCCGAAAAGTATTCTCCTTGGACAAAGGAAAGTTTTTTGGAGGCTATAAAAATCCTTTACGTTGAGAAGAATCCATTATTTGATTCGCTGGTCAATAAACTGACCGATTACCCTGCGCTCGGTAAAATGATGCGATCCATACTTTTTGCAGGCGACAGTATTCCTTATAATCCAGGCAATCATGTCATTGATATTGCGTCCATGTTTGGATTTATAAGAAATTACCAGGGAAACGTTTCCGTTGCGAACAGGATCTTTGAAACATACCTCTATGACCTGTTTTTGTCAGAAAAAGAACTGAACAATCGGATTTTTAAAGAGGGGAATATTGACAAAAATCAATTTGTGCGAAACGGCATTCTGGACATGGATCTGGTAATGAGAAAATATATGGTGCATTGGAATGACCTGTATCATGCCGCTGATGAAAAATTTATTGAGGAGAATGGCAGAAAATTTTTTCTGTTATATTTAAAGCCAATTATAAATGGAACCGGAAATTATTATATCGAATCGCGGACCAGGGACAATAAAAGTACTGATATTATTGTAGACTACCGTGGTCAGCAATATATAATCGAAGTCAAAATCTGGCGGGGAGATGAATATAATAAAAGAGGAGAGTCTCAGCTTGCAGATTATCTGGAAACTTATCATGAAAAAAAGGGATATTTGCTCAGCTTTAACTTCAACAAAAACAAAAATGTAGGGATGAAAGAATTTGTATGCGGCAATAAAGTGATCTTGGAGGTTGTTGTCTGAAAAGATATCAGGAAAATATGTTAAATATAAGTAAGGAGCTGCTGGGAAATAGGATCCATACACAATAATTTCTGCATATTTGATGATTTGCGGTATATATTGTGGATAATTCAGTTATTTCAGGGCAGCCCCTTTGTTGCATACAAATCTATGCAGAAAGAGCAGCCCCGACTGTACGGACTATTTTGTACCGTCTCTTAAAATTTTCTGGCGCAGGCGCAGCAGCTCTAAATCATCCGGAATCAGCGGTGCTAATTGCGACGCAATAGAAAATGCCTCTGTGTACTGGCCGTTATCCAGCATTTTCTGCAGAGTTTCTTTCATTTGTTTTGCCAGTATTTGGAATTCACTGTCTGGACTATATATAGGAGTATTTACCATTTCTGCAATTTCACAGACAAGTTCATTGATTACTCCCGTCATTTCGCTATCAAGCAGAAGTGCGGAATGGAGCAGGCAGATAGCTTTCTCATATTCCATACTCTCCAGCTTCTGCAATGCCTCAGAAATGAGAAATGCAAAACGGCAGGAACACGGAAAAATTTTCAGATTATCCTGATGGAATATTTCGTCCCGATACTGAATTTTATAATATGAAAGGATGGTTTCGGCATATTCTGACAAAGTATCTATAAATTTTTTGCCTGTGTAATATCCACGAAGCAGGGACCTGCCAAGCAATTCTTTTTTCAAAATAAGCTTATAAAATAAATTTTCTTCATTCAGTGTATTGCTGGCCTCCCAAGCCTTTTGTGCCTCTGAATCCGAAAGATTTTTTATAGTCTCTGCCATATATTGGCGCCATGTTTCCAAATCCAGCCTGCATACGATATCTAAAATGTTTATACCAGACGAGAGTATTTCTTTTACTGCTTTTTTACGCAAAAAGTCGGATTCAGATTCTGCGATACATTTGATGAAAAGCTGCGTTCGTTCTTTCTGATCCTCTTTCATGTGTATTGCGTTGCAAAAAACCTGATAGAGCGAGTTTGAGGGGGACTTTTTCAAAAGCTCACTAAATAGTATATGGAAGCGGGAATCCAATCGGTCAAAATCGGGATAAAGCTGTTCTATCATTCCAGCATTATCCCAAGGAAGGCGCGAGAAGAAAAAAGCAGCCTGTTTTTGATTGCCGATATCCAATGCAGCTTCTAAACATGCCATCCGTAATCTGCATAAGCGTTTCGGATCCCTGATCTTGTCCACAGACAGACTCCCATAATTTTGCTCTGTCCAAATTTGCGGGGTATTCTCTATGTGCTTCAAAAGTTCTTCGAATTTTAGCCCATACTGCAGCGTTTTCTCTGAATTCCAGGACTTGGCAGCGGATAGGACTAATACCGCATAGATATCTGCTGCCGGCAGTTCATGGGGCAAATCTCCGTTTAAGATCGCAAGTGCTTCCAGCTCTGCTTGATGGTAACTGCCGCTCATATATGTTAGCTCTACAAGTTCTGTCTGTAGCCAGCCAAGGCGGGAGTCAGATAAATCTCCTTTACTCTTACATAGTGTCAATCCTTGCCTGCAATATTTTGCAGCTTTCCTCCAATCCTCTTCCGAAGCATATTCCTGCACAAGTTGGATATAATTTTTTATATAATCCGGCCGCAGCTCCATATCCCTTTTTAAAAGCATAAGGTTGCGTGATGTTTTACTATGGTCAGTAGTCCTCACATATCCATAGTGATGTACAAATGCATTAAAATATTTGCAAGGTTGTGACAAAGGCGTTGGTTCCTCATGGATCGGATTCTGAAAATGGATTCCCGGTACCATCCGTATCATCCGCATAACCTGAATATCTGTGAAATAGGTACCGGACCAATTATGATAATTTCTCTGACGATAGCATGCCATACCATATCTCTGGTATTCCCCGGATTGGAAAAATTTACATATTTCCGATGTATCTTCAAACCATTCGTCATCATCAATATATAAAAACCATTCCCCCTTTGCAGCTTTAATCCCTACATTGCGCGCCGCAGAGAAATCATTGCTCCATGTAAAAGGTATGACAGAATCTGTATAACGGCAAACCAGTTCATGTATACGATGATCTGTCCCGGTATGGACTATGATCAGTTCGCTCGGAACCTGTATCAGCAGTGGGGTCAAAGAATCAAGGCACCGTTCCAGAGCCGATGGTTGATCTGATGCAAGCAGCGAAATACTAAGCTGTATCTTCATAATATAATATCCTTTCATACAAACTCCGCGAATAGGCATTTTCTTTTATGTATAACAGTTCCATAGAAACTGTTATACATAAAAGAAAGCGCCCATCTCGTAGATAAGCGCTTTCTATGATTATACCCTGCGGGATTACTGTAATAACTGAAGAACTCCCTGCGGTACCTGATTTGCCTGAGCAAGCATAGCCTGGGAAGCCTGAACCAGAATGTTGTTCTTGGTGTACGCCATCATTTCCTTCGCCATGTCTACATCACGGATACGGGATTCAGCCGCCGTAATATTCTCTGTCTGAACGCCCAGATAATTGATTGTGTGTTCCAGACGGTTCTGTGCTGCACCAAAGTCAGAACGAAGGGTGGAAACAGCGTCGATATCGGCTTTTACCTCATCGATAGCAGACTCTGCGCCAGTAGCATCGCTAATATCAATAGCAAGAGAGTTTGCAATCTTCGTTGTTAATGTTTCCAACGTAACCCCAATATAGTCGCCCGCCTGGTCACTAACTTGAAGATTTATAGTAGTATCCTGAGTAAACAACTTCTGGCCATTAAAATCAGACTGAGTAGCGATTCTTGTGATTTCTGCCTGTAACTTCGTAATTTCTGTCTGCATTTGGCTACGATTTGTACTCTGATAAGTTCCATTGGCAGACTGCGTAGCCAACTCCACCATACGGTTCAGCATGGAGTGAACTTCTGTCAGAGCACCTTCTGCTGTCTGTACAAGAGATACACCATCGTTAGCGTTCTTCTGAGCTGTCTCAAGACCAGTGATCTGAGCACGCATTTTTTCAGAAATAGCAAGCCCTGCTGCGTCATCGCCTGCACGGTTGATCTTGTAACCAGATGATAATTTCTCCAAGTTCTTTCCTACAGAAGAGTTGTTATTGGACAGATTTCTGTGTGCGTTTAATGCTGTAATGTTATGTTGGATTCTCATGATTTTTCCTCCTTGAATTTGTGTCAGGAAATTCCTTTTCCCTGCATAATCATTTTTTCTGTTATAAAAGTTTTTTCTGAAGAAGCTTCAGGAATTGAAACGTATGTTCCTGTTCAGACCTGCCGGCGAACTGTCTGAAAAGGTACACCTTGCCGGACAAAGCTCGCCCATGGCGGCATGTATTATGGGATGGTTTTTGGATTTATTTTAAGAAAAGTTCCTCCCGAATTGCATGCTAAGCTGTGTTCCAACGGATTTCCACATTGTATTTATCTAAAAATAATGATAAAATCGACTTATAAACAGAAAACAGCAATTGAAAGGAAGTATAAAGCATGGCTTTACCACAATTAAAAATCTATACGGAAGAGGATTATTACCGTTTGCCCGAGGATGTCCGGGCGGAACTGATCGACGGACAGATTTATGATATGTCGGCCCCCAGCCGGATACACCAGGAAATATTAAATGCAGTCAATAATATGATTTATAATTATATACAATCTAAAAAAGGAAATTGTAAAGTCTATCCTGCACCTTTTGCAGTTAAGCCGTTTAAAGACGATGATAAGACGATAGTAGAGCCTGATATAAGCGTGATCTGTGATCCAGGCAAGCTGACAGAACGTGGCTGCACCGGGGCGCCCGACTGGATTATTGAGATTGTCTCTCCCAGCACTTCCAGCCAGGACTATGTACGCAAGCTGAACCTTTACATGGATGCAGGAGTAAGAGAATATTGGATCATTGATCCGCGCAGTCAAAAGATTCTCGTGTACCATCTGGAAGAAACTGATTTTGAAGTAAAGACTTATACGCTCCGGGACAGAGTAAAGGCGAACATTTATGATGATTTATGGATTGATTTTGAAGGATTCGAATTTTAAGAGGGGGACATGCATAGGGGATGCTGCAAATACAGTTATATACGCCATATGGTCGAATATATGCGGATCAAATACCCTATTTTGTATATAGCGCTATTTTGCAGCATCCCCTATATGGTCTAGTGTAATGTATCATTCACTAGAGCGTGTTTGAAAATTGCTTTGCCGCAGAATTTCCTGTTTCAGCTTTAGAACTTCCAGGTCTTCCGGCAAAAGTGCAGCCAGCTGGTTTACAACTCCGTAAGCTTCCTGCCATTGTTTATTTTCCATGAGTCCGTACAGCACCTGTTTGACCTGTCTGCCTAGTGCTGCGAACTCTTCCGAGACAGCAGGGCCGGAGGCGCTCATCTTTTCTTCCAGATATCTGCTAAGCTTTTTGATGACCACTGTCATATCCGGATACATTTGAAGTGCTTTTTTCAAAAGCGGGATGCAGTCTGCATATCTTTTATGTTCCAGGTTTTCCAGAATATTTTTTATTATAAAGGCAAATTTATACTGGAAAGGAAGGGCATAATGCTCCGGATTGCGTAAAATCTTTTCATTATATATAATATCTGCTTCTGTAAGCGTGAGTTCGCTATACCTTCGCAGTAATTCCAGAATCTGTGAGATATCCAGGCCATCCTGGATCAGTTGCCTCTCCAGAAAACGCTGCTCCAGCCTTCCGGCATAGATTGGATAATCTGTCGTCCCCGCCTGAATGCCTGCCAGAAAATCAGGCATTTCGGAAATCTCTGTACGTTCTGCAAGTCTCTTTGTGCATACATCCCAGGTCTCTGCGGAGATCTGTTCCAATACTGGATCAATAACGAACCTATTTCTTGCCGCAAGTCCTGCAAGCTGACACAAGACACTTTCGGAGTTTACGGCTTTGCAGCATTGTCCGAATAAATTTTCGGCCTCTGTGATGTCCTGCCTCTCTTCTGCGTACAGTGCCTTTTGAAGGCTTACATAGGTATTATCTGTCTGAAGCCTGGAGAATCCCTCCAGAATGGTCTGCCTATGATCCGGATGGTCCTCCTTCCATTTCTCCAATGTCTCATATTGAAGGGCAATCTCAGATTCATTGTCCCAGGGAATCCAGGTAAGTATCTCTTTCATCCGGCGTGGTTCATTTAACTCAACAGCAAAAAGGAGTCCTGCGATATAGGTGGGTATAGCCCGGGACTTTGCGCTCTCATACGTCACCGTTCCCCCATTCTGCCGTGAAGCATCCTCTGGATGGCGTTTCAGGTACCGCATCCTGGCATGATAAGTGTTGACATGTTCAAGCCCTTTTCCGTATTCTTTTAATTCCAGGCAGAAGCCGGAAAGGATCGAATGCAGGTGGGCCTCGCTGGCTTCCAGAGTACGCAAAGACTGCAGGATACGTTCTCCCTCTTCCAATGCCTGCTTCTTATCTCCGGCAGCGGAGATAAAGAGCGGAAGATTTACCTGCATCCATAGTTCCTGTGAAAAGATCCTCTTTTCTTTTGCAGCGGAATCAAGCCCTTTGCGGCAGTATTCAATCGCCTTGTCGAACTGAAGGATATTCCTATATTCCTGTGCCAGCTGCATATAGCATTGAATATCATCGGATTCCGTTTCAAGCCGCTGAAGAAGCAGGGGAATGTTTCTGTTCGTTTTTTCCGTAAGATTCTTTCCTTCCGCCTGTTCCACATACCCGAAATGGTGGACAAATGCATCCAGCTTTTTACAGGGGTTGGGAAACGGACTCAGGTTTTCGTGGATGGGATAGACAAACCTGGTTTCCGGCGTGATGCGGCACATCCGTCCCACGCTTGTATCGAAAGAGGTCATCCCTTCCCGGTCCTGGTAATTCCGCTGTATATAAAGCGCAGATTCATATTGTCGATATTCTCCGCTCTGAAAAAAGCGAATGATGTCTGCCGTATCATCAAACCACTCGTCATCATCCAGATAGAGGAACCATTCTCCTCTCGCTTCCCGGAGTCCTGCATTCCGTGCTTTTGCAAAATCACTGCACCAGGTAAAGGGGACGATATGAGAGGTATACTGCTTTGCAAGCTCCAGCGTATCCTGACTTTTTCCGGTATAAACAATGATCAGTTCACTTTCCAGATCTTTCAGGAGGGGGACAAGGGAATCCAGACATTTATTCAGAGTATCCGGCCGGTCTGAGACCAGAAGAGAGATTGTCAGCTGTATGTTCATGGTCAGTTGCTCCTTTTTTATAAAAAACCGGCAGTATACCTATATACTGCTTATTCAGAAAAAAAGGCTTCTTTAAAAAGAAGCCTTTTTCCCATATGAAAATTCAATTCATTTTTACTGAAGTAACTGAAGAACTCCCTGCGGTACCTGGTTAGCCTGAGCAAGCATAGCCTGAGAAGCCTGAACAAGAATGTTATTCTTGGTGTAGGTCATCATTTCCTTAGCCATGTCAACGTCACGGATACGGGACTCAGCTGCTGTGATATTCTCTGTCTGAACACCCAGGTTGTTGATGGTGTGCTCCAGACGGTTCTGCAATGCACCGAAGTCGGAACGCATAGAAGAAATCGAATCAATTGCTGTATTTACTGTATCAATTGCAGCTTTTGCAGTATCAGCAGTGGTAATAGAAAGACTTCCTACTCCAATAGAAGCAGCATCCATCTGCTTGAAGCTTACAGATAACTGATTCGTATTAGCACTGGACTCACCTACGTGCAACTTGATTGTTGTTGCTGCTGCAAACAGTTTTGTTCCGTTAAAGTTACATGTAGCACCGATTCTGTCAATTTCTGCATTCAGAGCTGTGATTTCCTTCTGCATCTCAGTACGGTTTGCAGAGGAATATGTTCCGTTGGCAGACTGTGTAGCCAGTTCCACCATACGATTCAGCATGGAGTGAACTTCTGTCAGAGCACCTTCTGCTGTTTGTACAAGAGATACACCGTCGTTTGCATTCTTCTGAGCTGTCTCAAGACCAGTGATCTGAGCACGCATCTTTTCAGAAATAGCCAATCCTGCCGCGTCATCGCCTGCACGGTTGATCTTGTAACCAGATGATAATTTCTCCAGGTTCTTTCCTACAGAAGAGTTGTTGTTGGACAGGTTTCTGTGTGCATTTAATGCTGTAATGTTATGTTGAATTCTCATAGTGATTCCTCCTTGAATTTATGCCGGGGAATTCCTTTTCCCCGTCTGCTATATTTTATAATTTTCGCAAGAAGGATTTAGGAAGTGAAATAAATATATCTTTTAAACATGCCGGCGAACTGTTTTAAAAAGGTACACTTATTTGGATTATTTTCTATTCGTCCCGTTGATATAGGAATGCCTTATACTCTGCGATTCGCTTGTAGAGGGTGCTTCTGCCCATATTACATAGATTTCCAAACTCTTTGATTGAGATCAGATCCGCATCCCACTGCTCATATAATTCTGGAAAATTCTCCGGCATAGGTATCATAGGCTTACCGAACTGGACTCCGCGGGCCTTTGCTGCAGCAATTCCTTCCGCCTGTCGCTGCCGGATATTATCCCGCTCATTTTCGGCAACAAAAGAAAGAAGCTGTAATACAATGTCGCTGATAAAGGTTCCCAACAGGTCTTTTGTCTTTGTTGTATCCAGCAAAGGCATGTCCTGAATACAGATATCGGCACCTTTTTCTTTTGTAATGACACGCCACTGTTCCATGATTTCCTGATAATTCCGCCCCAGTCTGTCGATGCTTTTCACGACGATCAGATCTCCCTCACGTACCCGGCGCATCATCTTCGTATATGCCGGACGCTGAAAGTTTTTTCCGCTTTGTTTATCAACGTAGATGTCTTTTTTGTGTATACCGGCTTCTAAAAGAGACAGCATCTGCCGTTCGATATTTTGTTCCCGCGTAGAAACTCTGATGTATCCGTATATTCTGTTTGCCATACCACTACCTCCTTGGATAAAATAACTTTTTTCGAGTATAAAACAAAACCAACATCATGCCAAATCCAATATCTGAATATTTCCATAAACAATGATTGGAAGTATTTTCCGATTCTGATTTAAAAATCTCATATACCACCTTGCGCATAGATTTCACTGTATGTTTCATATAGGAAACATACAGTGAAAGAAACTGGCACCATCTACTGGCATCCTGCATTTATACGGGGATTCAGATGGAACTGGAGGAGGATGCAGACACGGCAGAAGAAAACGGCGGTGCTGAACCCCTAAAATAAGCCGAAAAATATTTTAAAATTTTTTCAAAAAAGTCTTAAGTTATTCGGATATCATACGATATAATAAATGTCAAGAAGTTTTAGGGCAGTCCAAATAAGTGTACTTTATTGGACAGTTCGCCGGCATGTTCCATAGACTATATTTATTTCACTTCCCGACCCTTCTTGCAAAACCAAAATAAAAATTAATCAGACGGGAAAAAGGAATTTCCCGGTAATCATTCAAGGAGGAAATACTATGAGAATCCAACATAATATTACTGCATTAAATGCACACAGAAATTTAACAAACAACAACTCTTCTGTAGGAAAGAACCTGGAGAAATTATCATCTGGTTACAAGATCAACCGTGCAGGCGATGACGCAGCAGGATTGGCTATTTCCGAAAAGATGCGTGCTCAGATCACAGGTCTTGAGACTGCTCAGAAGAATGCAAATGACGGTGTATCTCTTGTACAGACAGCAGAAGGCGCTCTGACAGAAGTTCACTCCATGCTGAATCGTATGGTTGAGTTGTCTACACAGTCTGCCAACGGAACATACTCTTCTACAAACCGTGCCGAAATGCAGAAGGAAATCGTTGCATTAAGAAAGGAAATTGACAGAATCAGTAATACTGCAAACTTCAATGGAACTTCTTTATTTAATAATGGTACTCAGGGAATTGCTATTCATGCAGGTGAAACATCCAAAACAGCTAATCAGATTACCATTACTCTTAAGGCAATGAGCGCTACCAGCATGGCTGATAGTAACGGAAATACAGTTAGCCTAAACACTGCAGTAGATATTTCAACAGCTACTCAGGCTCAAGCGTCCATAGACATTGTTAATAAGGCGATTGACATTATTTCTTCCATGCGTTCCGACTTTGGTGCACTGCAGAACCGTCTGGAGCACACCATCAACAACCTGGGTGTTCAGACAGAGAACCTCTCTGCTGCTGAGTCCCGTATCCGTGACGTAGATATGGCTAAGGAAATGATGACTTACACGAAGAACAACATTCTGGTTCAGGCTTCCCAGGCTATGCTTGCTCAGGCTAACCAGGTTCCACAGGGAGTTCTTCAGTTGTTACAGTAATCCAGTAATATTTGGATTGAATTTCAAAAATCAAAACGACAGAAAGCGCCGGTCCATTGGATGGGCGCTTTCTTCTGCACATAGGGTTCATACTTCTGTGTATGGAAGAAAACGCCCTTTCTCTTTCTGGAAATACCACACACAGGTTCATAATTAAGAAAGGACAGTATGCATATGGAAATAAAACTGAGTATCTCGCTGCTGGCATCAGACCGGAGAGAATCGCTGGAACGCTGCCTGGATTCTTTAAAGCCTCTTCTAACAAAGGTTCCATGTGAACTGATCATTGTCTTTACCGGGACAGACGAAGAAGTAAAAAAAATTGCCGAAAAATATACCCCTCAGGTCATCCCGTTTCAGTGGTGCAGCGACTTCTCTGCTGCAAGAAATGCCGGACTGGAAAAAGCAAGGGGGGAATGGTTCCTTTATCTTGATGACGACGAATGGTTTGACGATATAGAAGAAATCTGCGCCTTTTTCCTGAGCGGTGAATACAGGGATTACCAGAGCGCTCATTATATACAACGCAACTATCAGGATTGGGAGGGTACAAGGTACTCTGATTTTTCCGCATTTCGTATGGTAAAGCGGCAGCCCTGGACACGATTTCAAAATCCGATCCATGAAGAGCTTGCCCCTCGAAAAGAACCCTGCAAATATTTTCAGACATGTGTCCATCACTATGGATATGCACAGGAGAGGAGGGAGACAAAAGGCAGTCAAAAAAACGCCCGGAATATCTCTCTTCTGGAGCAGTCTGTCCGGGAGCAGCCCGCCTTTGTGAAGAATTATCTTCAGCTTGCCAAGGAATATGACCTGGAAGGGGACTGGAAAACAGCAGAGAAATATTGCAGGACGGGACGCAGCATATGTCAGAATACAGAGGACCGCTGTTCTAAAGGCTGGTTACAGGCATACCTTTCTCACCTGCTGTGCAGCAGACCGGGAAAGCAACAGGCAATCGGGGAAATTGAGGAAATTATTGAAAAGGAAGATCCCTTGGAATTGATCCTCCTGGTCTTATATCAGGAACTTGTACATTTATATAAAGAAGAAAGGGAACCTGAAAAAGCGGTTCTTTACGGTATAAAATTTGAACAATTGCTGAACGATTTGGACAGTAATGCAGGGATATGGGAAAAGCAGGGGTATGGTGAGTTTGATGAAAATTATGTAAAAAATCCGGAACGGCTGTATGCGTTATGGGCAGACTGTACGGCCTGCGCCCTGGCGCTGGATGACTTGGAACACGCCTCCCATTTTATGGAACTCTTTCCCTGGAAAGAAGAAAGCCTGTTATGCAGGTATTATCCTGATTTTGAAGAGTGGAGAGAAAACTTTGGTTCAGGCTTTGCAGTCATAGCTTCACGTGTTTTAGATTCCCTGGCTGATCACCCGGATTCTTTAGGCGGGTCAGATACTTTGGATGTTTCTACCATTCCCGATGGCGCTGCTCCCGTATATCTTTGCTTTGTCAGAGCACTTAGCTTATTGACAGATGGCAGAAGAACGCAGGGTGAAAGACTGAGTATCTGGTGTATGGAGCATTCAGATGATTCATATCTGCAGCAGGTAATCCTGCATGAGGCCCTTTTGAACCGCATCGACTTATCAGCATTGGCTGTCCGTATGGATCTGTATGCCTGGGATAGCTCCGTGGAAGAGTCTTTGAAGGACATACCCTATACACTGTCATGTTCCGTTCTGGAAAGTGCAGAGAAGCTGCAGGAGGATTGTCCGCTTCACAGCCTCTGCCTGAGGAAGCACACATTAAAACTGAAACTTATAAAAGGATTTTTCATGTGGGAAGAATTGACCGGGATGCTGGAAAGTTATTGCCAATGCATCCTCGCATTTTATAAGTCACAATACAAAAGCGAAATGTTTGAAGAAAAATCCTGCGTATTTCTTCCTGGTGAGTGCCGTTTTGCCATGACTGCTCTGGATGCTTTGAACCGATTAGAAAGAGGGACGCCGACAGAGGCTGTACATTTGTTTCGGACATGTATTAAAATCTTCCCCTCTATGACTGGGGTGCTCACAGAACTGCTCCGGCAGGTATTACGGCGGATTCATGATCCGGCTTTACAGGCCGCAGAGGAATTCTTCCGGCTTGCGGGACAGATGAAAGGGACACTGTCCACTTTATTGGAAGCTGGACAGACGGTACAGGCGGCAGGCATTCTGGATCAGCTTCTGCCGTTGATGCCGGAAGATGTGGAGCTGATCAGGATGCGCCAGGAACTGATAAGGAGAACTAAACTATGAATATACAGCTTTCAATTTCTTTACTCGTATCAGACAGAATGGAAACGCTCGGGAAGTGCCTGGCTTCATTAAAACCCCTTCTGAGGGAACTGGACAGCGAACTGATTGCTGTTTTTACGGGAAAAAATGAAGAGACACTGAATCTCTTGAGGCAATATACTTCACAGGTCATCCCTTTTACCTGGTGTAATGATTTTTCAAAAGCCCGTAATGTCGGACTAAAGGAAGCCAGAGGAGAGTGGTTTATGTATCTGGATGATGATGAGTGGTTTGATGATACGACAGAGATTATCCAGTTCTTTAAAAGCGGTGAATACCGGAATTATCAGTGTGCATTTTATGTGGAACGCAATTACATGGATTTGGAGGGAAAACGTTACTACGATGCGGATGTAGGCAGAATGTGCCGTCTGACGCCGGAAACAACGTTTGTGTTCCCCATTCATGAAAACCTGTATCCGTTTCATGAACCGGATAAGAAGCTAAAGGCATTTGTACATCATTTCGGCTATGCCAGAAAAGATAGGGAAAATCTTGAGAATACAAAGACCAGCCGGAACCTCCCACTGCTCCTGGAGATGCTTGAAAAGAATCCGAAGTCTCCCCAGAGCTGCATGCAGATCGCGCAGGAATACCGCAGCATTGGAGAATATGACAATGCGATCCGTTACTGTCGAAGAGGGCTTGAATATGCCCGGAAAGAAAAGCGAATTTACAATTATGAATTATGGCTCCAGGTCAATCTTCCAATGCTGATCTCTTATACCGGAGATTTGGAGCTTGCCCTAAAAGAAGCCGAGCAATTGCTGGTCTTGCCGCGAACCCTGGAAGTTGCGTCAGCCTATTTGTGTGTAACTCTCGTTGCTTCCTGCCGGGATCTTAAGAAATACCGGAAGGGATTAAAATATGTCCGGCTTTATCATGAAAAAATTTTGTATCTGCGTAAAAACCCGGATGCTGCATTAAGGCAGAGAGCTGTAGGCGTTACTATGGACAATGTTGCGGAGGAAGAAGCACCCGTTTATGTGGAAGGACTGTTTTTTTCAACAGAGGCAGGCGATTTGGAATCTGTCTGTGAAATTCTTTCCTGGCTTCCATGGGAAGATGAAAGCAGGATTTCTCCCCTGTATCCGCGCCTGGAAGAATGGAAAAAGAAATATCCCCAAATACAAAATGAGATTTTAGCCGGATATGACAGGCTCTATACGAATAATCTCTATGTATGCCTTCAAAAGTGTCTCCATGCAGAAAAGTGCGGAGAAATCCAAAAATCATTGAATCTATGGACGATTTGTGCAGAAAGCTGTCCTCCCGGGTTTCAGTGGGAATTGATCGAAATTGCTGTGCGGAACAGTTTTTCACTGAATCCTCTGGTCAGCCGGATGAGCCCGGAAGTTTGGAACGAATATACCACTGCAACTGCAAAACATAAAGAAACCAAAACACTGGAACAATTTTATGAAAAGATAAACCCATTATTAGAAAAATACCCGTTTTATGCCCGGAAATTAGAACAGTGCTGTTTAGAAAGGCTTCTTACCAGTGAACTTTTGGAATCAGCTCGCCCGGCAGTGCTTCTGGAACAATATTGTGAGAGCGTGCTTACTGATGCGGAGGCATTATACCGACCGGAGGTGCTTGCAGCCCCGGAAACATATGCCCTTCCTTCACAGTATAGATTTGCTGCAATAGTGAAAGACGCTTTAGTGCTTTTCAATAAAGGTGACCTGACTGGCTGTATACCACTCTTAAATGCGGCAGTCCAGGTTTATCCCCGGATGTCTGTTGCCGTAAGCCAGCTATTACGTTCTCTGGAGGAACAAATGCATTCTTCACAGCGAACTGTTCCGGAGGAATTTTTGATCCTTGGAAACCAGGTAAAACAGGTACTTCATGACCTGATGGAAGAGAAACAGTGGGAAGAAGCCTATGGCGTATCGGCCCAGCTTGTCTCGCTGCTGCCGGATGATCTGGACGTCTTACGTATGAAACAGGAAATTCTGCATCATGGGACACCGCCCGTCAGAAAAAATTGGTAATAAGGAGCGTGAAAAAATGAGAATTGCATTATTTTATTCAGAAGTAGAATCTTTTAATTGCTTTACAGATTTGTTGGCTGCTGAATTGCATACACTTGGGCATAAAACTTTTATACTGGATCTTAAAAACCCGCCGATGGAAAGCCCCCATTCCTTTGCACATTTTTCAGAATTTATCGCCGAGAAAGTGGACGCAGCTATCTGCTTTGACGGCCTTGGGACCAGGGAAGATATATTTATTGATATCTGGAATGCTTACCGGACAGTTGTCGTAGATATATTGATGGACCCTCCTTTGCGTTTCCATCCCACATTAGAAAAGCATCCCCAGAATTACCTTCTGTTCTGCTGTGATCGGGATCATGTGGAATACGTAAAAAAATATTTTGGACAATCCGTAGCTTTTGTGGATTTTATGCCCCACGTTGGAATCATGCCGGATAAAAACGCTCCCGCTATTCCGTATAAAGAAAAGAAATATGACATTTTGTTTTCAGGTACTTATTACCGTCCGGAAAGTATGCTTGCAAAAATAGAGGATCTGTTTGAAAAAGGTACGGATGTATATAATTTTTATCTTTCTATTTTTGAGTGTCTTATAAAAGACAGCAGCCTTACAATAGAACAGGCTTTTTATAATGTGGCAAAGGAAAAAAATGTTTCACTCGGAGAGGAGAACCTGAAAATCCTGTTAGGCTGCTCGGAATCTATCGACTGGGCTATCCGCATGTATCAGAGGGACCGTGTAGTAAAAGCCCTTGCCGATGCCGGCCTTGAACTGCACCTTCTTGGACGCGGCTGGGAAAACCACAGTTCAGCCGGATATCCAAATGTACACCGAATTGATGACCGTATCCCCTATATGGAAACACTGGCTTATATGGCAGACGCCAGGATCAACCTGAATGTATTTCCATGGTTTAAGGCAGGAACGCATGACCGGATCTTTAATACACTGCTTCAGCATTCCCTGCCCCTTACCGATTCCAGCAGATGGATCACAGAAAATTTTACAGACGGAGAGGACATTGCCCTGTATGATCTCAAGCACCTGGAATTGCTTCCGGGGATTGCGGAAAAGCTTCTGCATGATACCGAACATGCAGAAGCGATTATCACCAGAGGGTATGAAAAGGTACTTCGCCATTTTACCTGGAAAAACTGTACGGATTGGATTTTGAATGCGATTCACGCAGCGTCCGAAGCCTATTCAGCCCCTCTCTCCTCTGCCTCGAGAATCCAGTCCATACGCTGAATATACACGCGGTAATCCCGAATCCCCATCTGCTCCAACTGCTTCTGGATTTCCTTGTAATAGAAGCTGCAGATGATCAGCCGGCGTTTCTCTTCCGGTATTTTCAAAATTTCCTCCGGCGGCCTGACAGGAATCCCCAGCCGCTTCCGTCCCCAGCGATTCTTATCATTGTCTGCCAGGAACTCCGGAGGATACTTCTTCCCCCACTTTTCCATGTAGTCCTCGAACATCAGCCCTGTACCGAATAAAATAACCTTCTTTCCTTCCGCGCCGTCCAGCATGTGGGTCAGCATCCGCTGGTAGTCCGTATAGGGCCTGTCCGGGTTGAAGATCCCGGAGTGTTTTGGCTTCCGCTCCTCTTCCGGAGGATACTTCATATAGTCCTTTCCGAGCGTCATAAACAGGTAATTGTCATACCCTTTTGGAGCCGGAAACTTACGGTTTTCAAAGTCAAGCATCGTAATTTCACGGAAGTCCTCTGCATTCAGCCTTCTGTGCTTATGGTAGCCGCTAAAAAATGCCACATCCTCCGAATTTTCATCCGTATACAGACGCATTGCACCGTTCAGCATGCGGCAGAGCTTTTCATGGCTATAAAGGCTGGCAAGCATCCGGTAGTTTTTCCATTGCCATGCGTTCATGTCGCCGTATGCCTTATAATCCTTCCCATAAATCTTTGCCAGTAAAAGGCGGTGGCAATGCAGTATCAGCTTTTCCTTTTCCTCGAACTTTTTATCATCCATGGTGCATACATCCAGCGGCAGGATATCGATCCAGATTCCCAGATTGCCTTTATGCTCCAGTTCCTTCAATTCAATTCCCGTCGTCCGGCTGTTCCGCACCCGCGCAAACCCTCCCCAGAATATATCCTTTTCCGTCTCTGGAGTGTGGAGAGACAAGGGCTCCTTAAGTTCCTTCCGGGCATATTTTAAAAATTTATTATAATCTTTTCTAGGCATTGCAATATCAATGTCATCATCCCATGGGATAAACCCTTTGTGTCGGACAGCACCCAGCAGGCTTCCATGCACCATAAACCAGGTAAGTCCATGTTCTTTGCAGATACGTTCCACATCTTCTAACATGGCAAGCTCTATCTTCCAGATTTTTTTCATCTTGTCGGAAATTTTATAATCCGCAATAACTTCTTCCTCTGTACTCAGATGCTTTACATTTTCCCGGATTTGATTTTGGTCTACCGCTGCCCAGCGATAAAACTGCCTGTATTTTCTGTGGTTCCTCACTTCATCCAGAAAGCGCTGTTCCTCCTGCATATAGATGTCCCAGGTCTGCTCCATACCATATTTTTCAATCAGCTTCTTCTTTGGGTAATACTGCTCCGCATTCGGGGTAAAGCAGTAAATATAGTGTATAGCACGGAACAGGACATATTTCGCTGGATAATTTTCCCGTACAAATTCCTGGTCAAAATAAAGAAATTCCTTTGTATCCGGGTTATAAAAGCAATTCAGAGGAATCAGTTCCATGTAAGCCTTTTTTAAGATCGGACCGCAGTCCAGATCCTGCAGCCCCGGCAGTTCGGCATCTGTCCCTGCAGATACAGTTTCGGATGCCTGCAGGATATATTCATAAATCCGGTCTATCAGAGATAAAAATTCCTCCTGGTCTTCCCTTATAATTCCCTTCATATAATTGGATAACGTAGGCCATGGTACAAAAGGCAGTTCCAGGCTCCCATCCGGCAGTATTGTATGCTCCGCTGCAGGAATCAGGTGCTGCTTCAGATCGCTTATATTCTCATACAGACGGCGGGCATTTTCTTTTCCCTCCGGAAACAGCGGTGCTTTTCTCACTATGCCGTTCTTTTGGATCGCAGTCGCATACCCCCGCTCACGTCCCCGATCTGTGGAAACTGCAGCATAGATTACACGATTCCTCTCTGCAGAATGTCCAGCGTCTGCCGATATGTTCTCTCCCTGGTTCACTGTCTCATAGTCAGAAATTTCCTGTGCCCGGAGTCCCTCCCTTCTGCCGCATTCCACGAGAAATGAATTTGCAAAAAAAGGAAATGTCCCGTTTTCCACTACATCCCGATACAACTCCTGCTCCGACGCCACCAGCGTATTATGATCCAGGTAATATGGAATCAGCCGCTCTTTTAAGTTCTGCTCCGGCAGAAAATCATCCGAATAGATCAGCTGGGGCAGTTTATAGTCAGGCAGCGGATAATAAAACTGCATCTGTACAAGCCCCGCCCGGTTTATGATGTCCTTCAGTTCACTTCGGCTGAAAGAGTAGGCGCGTGTCCCCTGCGGATAATGCGCAATTCCTTCGAACGCTTTTCCTCCGTGGGATTCTTTTGCCCCGCAGAAATATTTCAGCCCCAGACGGTTGTCAACTGCCAGAAGCAGAATGCCGTCTTCCTTCAGAAGGCCTGATACCTTTTTCAAATACCGCGCGTAATCATTCCTGTCTGCCGAACCGCCACAGGCACGTTCCATGATTCCGGTGATCACAATATAGTCAAACTTTTTTCCAAAGGCGATCTCACTCCATTCGCCGGCATAAACATGCAGGTTCTCCTTCGATCCCCAGCGCCTGGCAATCGCAGACGCGCGGTGGGCAGAGCGTTCTGTAGCAGTCACTGTCATGCATTTATCACACAGCATTCCCGTCAGGGCGCCGAATCCTGCTCCGATCTCCAGCAGGTCTGCATTTTTCCGGAAAGGATACCAACTCAATAAACCCGTCCTCAGGCTGGAGAGCTGATACCACACCGGAAAACGGTATTCATCGGAAATCTCCTCGTCATAATAATCCTTTGTCTGCACGTCCAGATAATTGAAGATGATCTGATCCATCTGCGTGCGGCGCTGGGTACTTAACTGTTCTTCATTTACATGCAATGTCGCCATGTTTTCCTCCCTGTGATCCGAAAGTAGTTTTTGGGTGTGCTCTCCCTGGTTCACTATCCGATCAAAACTTTTTTCCCTTCAAATGCGAATCCATACTTTCTGATTCGTTCCGGCGATATTCCCCTGGCTTCCAGTGAAGCAGCATACTGCATCTCATCGATCTGTGCTAATGCTGATTTCACCGTATCTTTCAGTGAGCCTTCCTCCTCAGGGTCATACACTTTAAATTCCAGGATAATGGCATCGTCCTTACTATGAAGCGGCTCCAATATGACATCATAACGGCCAAATCCGCTTTCCCGGTTCGAAGTCACCATATATCTGTCTGCCAGGTCTACGATCAGGCCAAGAACGAAGCCATGATAAAACTTTTCAGGTTCAGCTGCTTCTGAAGGCTTTTTTCCCGTATCAAAATAGCTGATCGTCTCAAGCGCAACCTTGTTCATATAGGCATTCATACTCTTCAAATCCGCGCGGAGCAATGCGCGGATAAAATCATTGTAGGATGGGGTAAAATCTGAAAACCATCCTTCTATCATCTGTTCAAACATCATGCGGACTTCCTGATTTGTCAATACAAGGTCATATCCATGCTTTCCTCTTTTCTCATTCGGAATAAATCTCTCCACCTTTAGATACCCGCTTGCCAGCAGCAGACTCCATACTGCACTTTCCCTGGTGTCCAACAGGCTGAACACCATCTGCTCATCAATATACGTATGAAGTTTCCCGCCTTTGAGCAAGTCTTCCATAACCATTTTCACGTCCCGACTTCCTTCACGGATCAGCTTTCCCACCAGGCTGTTGCTGCTGGTGTTCACCCAGTATGAAAAAAAAGTCTTTTTATCTAAATAGTTAATGATCGACCACGGATTATAAATATCTGTTTTTTTCCCAAACGTAAAGCCATCATACCAGGCTCTTACTTCCTCCTCCTTATCTGACAGCCCATATTCCCTTAATGCCTCTGAAACCTCATCCTGTGTAAAGCCAAAGGAATCCTGATATTTTTCCGAAATAATCGTAACTGCTTCCAGATTATTCAAATCAGAGAAGATTGATTCTTTACTCACCCTGGTAATCCCCGTCATGATCGCACGGCCGAGATCAGGATTTGTCTTAAAGGCTGAATTGAATATGCTCCTGGTAAATTCTGCCAGTTCTTCCCAATACCCATATACATACGCTTCCTGCATGGGAGTATCATATTCATCCAACAGAATGACCACTTTCTTCCCATAAAATCTGCAGAGATATTTTGACAATTCATGCAGCGCCAGAGTTGCCTCTGCATCTCCCATATCTGCAGAAACTCTTTTGAAAAAAGCCTCTTCCGATGGCGTTAAGATCCCGCTTCCTAACAAAAAAATATTTTCTGAATATAAATTTTCCAGCAAATAACAGATCTCCCCTGTCCGCATACTTTAGTGAAAAGAACTTTTCTACCATGTCAAGAGTAAGCGTCTTGCCGAAACGGCGTAGGCGGGTGATCAGGGTAACCTCATCCTTATTCTCCCACCACTCCTTGATAAACAGCGTCTTATCCACGTAAAAATTGTTTTCCGTAATCACCTTTTCAAAGTCCTGCATTCCAATACCAACTGGTCTTGACATAATATTGTGCCTCCTTTCCCAAATGCTAAATCCGCTTTCTTAAAATAATAGCATAAGAAAACAAAGGCGCACAATCGTTACTTTCTTCCTGCTGCCGGTTCTTTCCTTTCATCTGTCTCCGAGATCCATCTTCCCCCGGATAGCAGTCGAACTGGTAGCCATTGTATATTCAAAAAATTCCATATCCGCCCCCACTTCCCGAAGCTGCTCCAGGTCACGTGTCCAGTCCGCACCATGATCATTGCCGGAAAAGTGGCAGTCATAATGATATCTTTTCCAAGCGTCAATCTTATAAGTGTTGGAAAAGTCTACTGGTACTACACGATCTACATAGGAAACCGCTGACACGATCGCCGCCCTTTGTTCGTAAGGGATCACCGGCTTTCTCTTTTTAAAGTGTTCAAACAGCTCATCTGTAAGTACCCCGGCAATCAAATATTCACATCGGGATTTTGAGCGGCGCAGCAGGTTCAGGTGTCCCACATGGAACAGGTCAAATGCTCCCGGGACATAACCGATACGGTAGGGCTTCTGTTCTTCTTTACAATATCGAATCTTCTATCGGAACGGGCCTGTAATAAGGTAACCCGTAATTTCACCTGGTCGCATTGTACAGACTGGATTTTGAACGCGATACATAATGAAATGGGGCTGTCGGGAAATAGATAGCCCTACACAGTGGGAGGTGTGATCCATGCGGATCACACCTCCCACTGAAATTTATCCATTAAAAAAGAAAAAAGATGGCTAACAACAACCATCTTTTCTCCGCTCCATGTTATAATGGAACTATGCTAAAACAAGATTATTATAACAACTTTTTTGATATAGGGCAACAAAAAATCAACTTCAGTTTCTATGAATTGGGTTTACCCGACGACGATCCAGTCTATACCCTGAAAAAAGTAATGGAGGAATTAGATTTTTCAGGCCTTCTGGCCTGCTATTCAGATAAGGGAAGAACCGGGTATAATCCAATCATGTTGTATGCTGTGGTTACTTACGCAAATATGCGTGGAGTCCGGGCGGTTGACCGTATTGTGGATCTGTGCCGGAGGGATCTTGCCTTTATCTGGCTGACCAAAGGGCAGAAGCCCCATAGAGATGCTTTTTATGACTTTAAAGGAAAAAAACTGACGGGCGAAATCCTGGATGAATTGAACCATCAGTTTATGCGCCGCCTGCAAAAGGAAGGACTCATTACGCTGAAAGAACTCTACATTGATGGGACAAAGATTGAAGCGAATGCAAACCGATATACGTTTGTCTGGCGTGGAAGCATAAACTATCATCTTGCCGGTCTTTTGGACACCATAGATGCCCTTTATACAAAGTACAACGCATTTTTGTATGAGAATGAATATGGACCAAAATACGATCTTGGAGAAGCACGGATGTTCATGATCGAGGGGATGGAAAAGGTCAGGAAAGTGATCGAAGAAAACAGGCGGCGGAAACTGACAAAGCATAAGAAAATCTCGAACAATACCCTCATTGAGATTGATCACTGTTCTCCGCTTGAAATCTTAAAACTGCAGAAGAATCTGGTGGAGATTGCAAAAGGCGAAGGGATTCTGTTAGTCAGCGGAAAGGGAAAGCATAAATCAGAGCTCCAGAAGCTTTATGAGGAACTGGAAGAATGCGGCAGGCGTCTTATGGAATATAAGGAATGCTTTGAAATTATGGGGAAAGACCGTAACAGCTATTCCAAGACGGATCTGGAAGCAACGTTCATGCGGATGAAAGAGGACCATATGCTGAATGGGCAGTTGAAGCCGGCATACAATGTCCAGATCGCGGTAGAGAATTACTTCATTGTCCATAGTTATGTGAGCAGCGACCGGACGGATTACAATACGCTGATCCCTGTTTTGGAGAAGCATCAGAGAGCATTCGGAGATACCCTGGAGGCAGTGACTGCCGACAGTGGCTACTGCAGCGAAAAGAATCTGATGTATCTGGAGAAGAACGGAATCCGAAGCTATATCAAACTCCAGGATCATGAGAAACGGAAGACCCGGGCATACAAGGACGAGATCGGAAAGTATTACAACATGACATACGCCGTCTTTGAAGATGAGCATTATTACATCTGCCATGATGGAAGGGAGCTGCGCCATATCCGGACAGAAAGCAGAGAACAGGCTGGATATACCCAGACACTTGAGGTATATGAATGTACGGACTGCAGCGGCTGTGAGCACAAAGCGAAGTGTCTTTATAAATATGATGCCGAAAAGAAACCGGATCGAAGCAAGGTCATGAAGATCAACGAACGATGGGAAAAACTGAAAGAAGAATCCAATGCGAACATCCAGAGTGAGACGGGTATCCTGAAACGGCAGACACGCTCCATCCAGACGGAAGGACACTTTGGGGACATAAAAGAAAACGAGGACTTCCGAAGGTTCAATTACCGTTCAGCGGAAAAAGTATATAAAGAGTTTATGCTGTATGCAATCGGTCGAAACATCATGAAATACCACCGATTTATCCATCATGAAATTGAAAAATATGAAGGAAAAAAGGAGCAGAAAGCCGCTTAGCCAAAGGAGCGCTTCTCAAAATCCAAACAAGGGGATTTTGCGCCCTAAAATAGATGCTGCTGAAAGAAGGAAACAGTCCGGTAAAAATCCAGGGCCTTGAAAAAGCCTGAATTTTTACCGGACTGTTTTTTCTTACCTATCAGGGGCATAAATCGTTATTTCCCGACAGCCCCATCCATTGTCATTCCTGTCCCATGATATAATTGTACACTTCCGAGGATATGCTGACAATGGCCTGTCTTGCTGATGCTGTGTCCCCGAGATTTTCAGACATCACGCACAAAATATAGGGACTATTTTCCGTAACCACGACCGCGGCATCATTCTCTACACGATCCAGCTCACCGGTCTTATTGGCCACGGTCACACCGTCCGGTATCCCTGCCGGTATTTTTTCCACTCTTTCCTGCTGCTTCAGCAGGTTCATCATTTCCTCTGCACAGGGAATTTCTTTATTGTAAACGCGTTCCAAAAATACCGTACAGTCCTTTGCAGAAGTATAGTTCTCGGAATCTGTCCCTGTCTCCAGCAGCATCCTCCCCATGCTGGAATCGGCATAGCCATTTCTGGCACAGTAATCGCTGACCGCAGCCCGGCCTGCTGCCGCGTCGCCCTGGCCAAGCAGCTCCGTCAGAGCATTTGCAGCATTGTTGTCGCTGACCGTGATCATGCCGCGGAGAAGAGCATCAATATAGTCTTTTCCGTTTCGGCCTGTCAATGCATCGTAATTCTCATATACGGCGCCCATGATATAAAGCTTTATCAGGCTGGCGGCCGTCATTTGTCCGCTTCCGACTGCTTCTTCCGCATGGTCGGAAAGCCTGCGCACAGATACCTGCCAGTTTTCCCCGGAGTTCATCCGCTCTGAAATGACTGCCAGGATACTCTCACGGACCGGCTCTATGCCTGCCGGAACAGAAATGCTATTTTCATCCTGCTCCCCGCTCCCGCCGGCATCCAGGGTATGGCCACGTTCCTGTGAATCCAAAGCTTCTCTGGTTTTCTCCAGCTCCTCCTGCAGTTCTTTCTGATCCGCAGCAGCCTGCTCTTTCTTCTCCTCAAGGACCTGCCGCTCTTTCTCCAGTTCCCTGACCTGAGTCCTTTCCTGCTCCAGATTTCGATGCAGGTATACATTTCCTGCCAGACACAGCAGGATCAAAAATAATAAAATCACGATACCCTTGAATGCATTTCGATTATTTTTTTTCCTCATCCCTGTATCACCTTATCAATTGCCCGCGGCAAAGTACTGGTCAATCCCATTTGCAATCCCCTGTACCATCAGCACTTGAAAATCTGCGTTCTGCATATTCACGTCATCGCTTTCATTAGTCATAAATCCCATCTCTAAAATCATGACCGGCATCTGGCTCCAATTGATCCCCGTCATATTATCAGAAAGCTGTACTCCCAGATTGGCAAGTCCGCATGACTGGCAGTATGCATTGATCACATGTTCTCCCAATGCATAGCTCTTCTCATGGAGATGGGACACATATGGATTTTCCATGGACGGGACCATGGCAAGAGCGCCGTTCGCGCCGGAATCCTCGCTTCCGTTTGCATGGATCCGCACGTAGATATCCGCCCCAAAATCCGCTGCCAGAAGAGCCCGCTCGCTGTTGCTGACCGCCGTGTCGTTATCCTGTCTTGTGAGCAGAACCTCGTAACCGCGCGTCTCCAATTCCTGTCGAAGCTGCATGGATACTGCAAGGGTCAGCTCGTACTCCGGGACTCCCGTAAATCTTCCCTGAGTCCCTGACGTAGCTTTTGCTTTCATTTCCTGGGAGCCCGGTCCCATTGGCTCCAGGTCGCTCATATCCACATGATAGCCCTGATGCCCCGGGTCGATCGCTACCTTTTTCCCATTCGCACTGACCGGCGCCGCTTCATTCTGCGGTACTTCCTCCGAGTGATCTGCGTTTCGGGATTCCCCCAGCTTTCCTTTTGCAAATGTGATCTCTTCCTGGAGCTGCTTCCCTGCTTTCTCCTGATCCTCTGCTTCACTTTCCATCTGCATGACCTCTTTTTCCAGCTTTGCGGCCGTTTTCCGAACACTGACCGTCTCTTTTATGATATAAACAGAGAATCCCGCCAGAGCGATCAGAATGACCACCAATATCCCTGTCACAGCCTTATCCACTTTTTTCATCTTGTCTTTCTCCGATCACATACAGCATCTCAGTTCTGCTTTGCCCCGCACTTTGTACAAAATGCTGCCGCTCCTGGAATCTTGCTTCCGCAGCTGATACAGAATTTGCTCTCCGGCACGGCGTTGTTCTGAGCCGGAGCATTCTGATTCTCTATCCTGGTTCCGCAGCCGACGCAAAAAATCGTATCGTCGTCCAAAGGTGTTCCGCATACCGGGCATGTCTTTGTATTTTCAATCACCTTGATTGCTTTATCGATCTCATCGATCTTGTAATAACTGCTTTTGATCATTGCAACCAGCTCCTGAAGCTCCGGGAGCGGTTCATCACGCTTGAGGTCATAATACAGCTTCCCCAGGTTCTGATAATACTTCTCAATCTTTTTCTGCTCATCTGCTATCTGGCTTTTCATGCCTGTAATATCTGCTATCCCCTTCGCCTTATGCACCATAGTCTGACTGGTAACTGTAATCTTTTTACTGAAATCGCCGAATAACGCCATCCCTCTCCACTTCCTTTCTCTTTTTCAATCGCCGGAAACGCAGGTGTTTCCATACCTGTGCTGTCCGGCAAAAATGTGTAAATCTATTTTCATTTGTAACTGTTCAAAACAGCAGGCTGTCCAAATCCGATATCAATAAGAAATCCTGCTACTGCCGAAGAGGTATCTCACATCTTCGTCCAGATCGATCAGTTCTTCTTTTCCTCTATAAAATTCCAGGCTTCCTCTGTATGCTTCCATGCTGTAGTCTGTCAGCAGTGCCGCCTTGTCCGGTTCAAATGCTTTATATTGATATACATCATCTGCGATCAGCACGCTCTTTTTTCCGTCATATTTTTTCAGCGTAGCGGATTGTCTGGAGCTGCTGAAGTCCACCGCATAAAAGACCGTATCATCTACAAAGTCCAGTGTATAGGACTGCACATCGGAATCAATCTCCTCTTCATCGCAGTACAGGACGCCAGAGTTGTCCTTCATATCTGACATATAATAAACCTTGCCCTCATGAACTGTTTCAATATGATCCACATCCTCTGAGACAACTTCGCATTTTCCGTCTGCTTTGCTTCCCACCGTAAAAGACATCAGCGTTTTTCTGCCTTTATCCCCGCTGTCCTCATCCTCTTCACTGCGTTCTACTTTCAGACCATATCCTTTCTGTCCGTCCTCATCTACCGTTAATGCTTCCGTCAGTACTTCATCCAGCACCACTACTTCCCCTTCGGTACATACACAGGTCTCCACAGATTTTACCAGACTTTCATAATACTGGCTTTCCACATCGCCAAGATATTCCAGATCCGACAATCTGACCTTGGGGATGTCTTCCAGATCATAATGATTAAAGAGCAACGCTTCTGTCTGGCTGAAAGAATACAGATCCGCAAAAGCAGAATCCATCTGTTCTTCTTTTCCATCCTTATAGCGGTACAGCTCTCTTGTCTGGTTGCTGATCTCATACTCGTCCAATTCACTGCGCATATCATCCCTGTTCAGCTTTGCCCGGTATTTATCATATGCTTCATTGTATGCGTCATAATCCGTGGTTTCCGTCTTTTCATATTTTCCGGAATAACGGTTTTTTTCTACTTTTTCAATCTTGAAGTCCTCATACTCCGGCTCCGTGATCTCCTGATCCTGCTTGGCACAGTCATCCTCTACCAGGTCTGAGGCCATCAGCTTATTTTCCGCTTCCTTTATATAGTAAACGCATTCGTCATTATTGGAGACCACGCTCTGTACCCCGGAGGAGATCTTTTCCTTGTCTTTAAAATCTTCAATCAGATAGAGCGTATCCTCGTCCATGACTGTGATCTGCCTGAGATCATTTCCAACAAGAACCATGCCGACATCATCCGCCAGCTTTTTCTTTTCTTTTTTTAATGACAGCTCCTGCTGGTACACACTGATCTTATCTGCGCCTGCTTTTTCTGTCCAAACAATATTGTCTTCCTTTTCATCAATGTAATACTGCAGGACATCCGAAGCGATCTTTTCCTTATTGTCCTTGATATCATTCAGATATAAGGTATTGTTGCCGGATTTTATGTAGACCACCTTGTTATTCTTCAAAACAGTATACCTGCAGACAAAGCTGTCGATCTTGACCCCGCCTTCGCTTTTTCCTGTCTTCTGCATATTCAGAGTGTATTCTTGTCCGTTCTCTCCGAACTCCACATTCGTTGGATAGAAAATGTAGGCCCCGTCTTCCGAATAACATGCTTCCGCATTGCCGCGTCCCTCATAAATGCCTTCCCCTCCGTATCTGCCGCTGTATTCGACAGGTTCTCTTTTATAATGGTCCAGATCTGCCTGCGACACTCTTCCATCCTTCAGATACGCAACATACACATTGCTTCCTCGTGAGCGGCCGCAAGCCACTTTTATGCCGACTACCGCCGCCACTACGATCACAGCCGCTACTGCCAGCCATTTTACGGTCAGCTTCTTTTTAGGTGCGGCACTTTGCATGGCTTCCGGAGGGATGGGCGAAACAGCCGGCGGCATTATCTCCATCTCCATATTTTTCCCGCAGGAGAAGCAGAATACTGCATCAGCTTCGTTCTTCGTTCCGCAGTAAGGGCAGAACTTATCCCCAGCAGGGGTGTCCTCCGGAGTTGTATTTTGCGGTTCCAGCTCTGCTTGTATTTCGGGCTCCTGATCCGGCTTCGCCGGTTCTATTTCATTCACTGCTGGCTCCTCCGGTTCTGTTTCATTCGCTGGTGGCTCCTCCAGTTCTGTTTCATTTGCTGCTGGCTCCTCCGGCTTTGTTTCACTCGCTGGTGGCTCCAGGGCAGCAGTCACTTCCGGCTGCTTTGCGCCGCAGCTAAAGCAGAATTTTGCTCCTTCCGGCAATTCACAGCCACAATTTGTACATCTCATTTCCTTTTCCTCCTCATTTGCGTTCAATTTTCAAAGCTGATTTTAATGCGAGCAGTTCCAGCATCTTTCATAAATTCGCTGGCACTGCTTTTGTACTCTTTGATCACTGATCCAGCTTATAGCCTCCGCTTTCCATTGAAAATTCTTTTTTACTCAGCAGTTCAACATTTCTCTTCTCGAAATCGTTCAGCATGCTTTCCCGAAAAGCCGCCGGATCCACGGTTCCGTTATACCATGACTTGCTGTTAAAATATGTCTGCAGCTCTGCGGACTGAAACCTTCTTCCATGCCTCGCGTAGATTTCATTTTTAGCGTAATTGATCTGCTGTATATTCAGGCCGCTTAAGTCTGCGTCAGACAGGTATCTGCTATTGCTGTCCGGTATGATATATTCGTCCTTCCCCGCCGTATTCTGCACTTCCAGAAGCAGATCAAGAACCGCATTTTTATCATTTACCAGGGATTCGCTTTCCTCCAGCAGTTTAACTGCTTCATCCTTTTTCCCGGCTTTTACCAGCTTCTCACTCTCTGAATCCAGATAAAAAATATACTCCGCATCATATTTTTCAACCAGTTCTTCCAGGAACTCATCATCACCGTCAACCGCTTTTTTCAATGCTGTCAGTTCTTCTATGAGCGGCTTGAAATCCGAATCAGAAGCGAACTTTGCCAGCTTATCCCCCAGGTCTTTTTCAATGGTACTCTGAAATTCCAGAATATCGTCCGCCGCTTCCCCCTCTAGTTCCTCCGCGTCCAGATCCGCCAGAGCGTTTTTGGCTTCCGCATAATCCATTTCTTTCTTCTTATAATCTGCCTTTATCACTGACAGCAGGCTGTCTGATGCCTGTTCGTCATTGTCCGTGCCGTCCTCGCCTTGTTCTTTGTCCATATCCTCCTTTTCCTCTTCATACTCCTCGTCCTCATCTTCCGGATCCTCTTCTCTCTCATTGGATGCCTGAATCGCATATGGCTCATATGGAAATACAAACAGGGATCCCAACGTGCCTGCTGTAAAAAGAACGCTGAACAGAATCCCTGCAATGGAAATAGTCCATATTCCTTTATCCTGTAAGGAAAAAACAGATAGCAGCAATGCAATGATCCCTAAAAATACCGGGATCACATAAAGCAGATATGGGTAGATCTCCTCCAGCAGCAGGCTGTCAGTCAACGGGTCCCGCAGGACTGTTCTTAACAGTATATAAATGAGCAGCAACAATATGCTGATGCCCAGGGACAGATATGCCAGTCCTTTCTTTCCAGCATTGTGCTGCTCCGGAGATGCAGCCGCAGACTGCGCGGCATGTACAGGGGGAATGCTCCTGCTGCCCTCTTCTTTTTGTGCTGTCTGGTCCGGCGCCTGCATCAGAGACGGCTGGCCCGGGGCCTGGCCGTTCTGCTGCCTGCACGAACACACTTCTCCTTCCTGTAACTTTCTGCCGCAGTATTTACAAAACATGCAACCTCTCCTCCTCCGTATACTTTGTCGGACAAAATCCGCCCGTCCCGCAGGGCCGTGAATTGTGGGACGCCCTGAGGGATCGTCTCTCAAATCCCATGGTATAGACCACATTTAAATAATATTTTACAACATCAGACTGTGAGTTACAAGTTATACGTCCTATTTTCCTGCTTTTTCATTCCCTTGTGTTATAGGAAAAAAGCACAAGGAGACCTATTCATGAGAATTGTATTATTATTCAGAAGTAGAATCTTTCAATTGTTTTACAAATCTGCTTGCAGGGGAGCTACTTACCCGCGTGCACAAAACATTTATACTGGATTTGAAAAATCCGCCTGCTGAAAATCTACATTCTTTTGCGAAATTTTCTGCATTTATTGCAGAAAAGGTGGACGCAGCAATATGTTTTGACGGCCTGAGAACCCGTGAAGATATATTTATTGATATCAGGAATTTTTACCAAACGGTTGTTATCGATATTTTGATGGATCCTCCGCTTCGTTTCCATCCATCCTTGGAAAAGCATCCGCAGAATTACCTTCTTTTTTGCTGCGACCTGGATCATGTAGAATATGTGAAAAAATATTTTAGTCAGACGGTATCACATGTAGATTTTATGCCGCATGTAGGAATCATACCAAATAAAACTATTCCAGACATTCCTTATAGGGAAAAGAAATATGATATCTTATTCTCAGGTACGTACTAGCGCCCAGAGACTATGTTTACTAATATAGAAGAGATGTTTGGAAAAGGAACGGATACTTATCATTTTTATCTAAATGTTTTTGAATGCCTTGTAAATGACAGCAGCTTTACGATAGAACAAGCTATTATACATAACATTGAGAATTTAAATGTCGGTATCGACCAGAATAATCTGAAACTTTTGTTAGGCTGCTCTGAGTCTATAGAATGGGCTATCCGCATGTACCAGAGAGAGCGTGTAATAAAGACGCTTACCGATGCAGGTCTTGAACTGCACCTCCTGGGCTGTGGCTGGGAGAATCACAGCTCCGCCGGATACAGGATCGATGACCGGATTCCCTACGCGGAAATGCTGGCTTATATGGCGGATGCCAGAATCAGCCTGAATGTATTTCCATGGTTTAAAGCCGGAACACATGACCGGATTTTTAATGCTCTGCTTCAGCATTCACTGCCCCTTACCGATCCCAGCAGATGGATAACAGAAAATTTTACAGATGGCGAGGATATCGCACTGTATGACTTGAAGCATTTAGAACGGCTTCCGGAGATTGCCGAAGAGCTTCTGCGTGAAGCCGACCGCGCAGAAGCTATGATAAAAAGAGGGTATGAAAAGGTAAGCCGCCATTTCACCTGGTCGCATTGTGCAGACTGGATTTTGAACGCGATGCATACAATAGCAGATTGAAATGATCTGGGGCTATCTATTTCCCGACAGCCCCCTTTGGAAGATCCTTTTCGTCCGCACGCCACAATCCGTGATCCTCAAAAAATCTTAAATCTATACTTCCCTCAGTTCCATCACCATCCTTAAAAGTCACTGTGATGTCTTCTCCCCTCGCCCAAATATAGGCACTATTTTCTGACATATGCTTAAGGCTGGTCCATGAATATTCAGTCCCATCCGCAAGATTCACTTTCACTTCCTGAAGCGGATAGCTAAGTGATGCCGGATCAGTACATTTCTCTGATCCTGATGCAACCTGGGGCTGAGACTGCGACCTGGAAAAATACTATTTTGGCTACCCTTTGTTTCAGTTATCCTGTTATAACAGCAAACTTAGAACAGACATCCCGCTGCTCCTGCGTTTCACCAGCGCAAGGCGCATGATTCGGTCTGCTTCCTTGCTGCTTTCCATGAACTGAAAAAACATATGCCGGCAGTTTCCATTGAAAACATGTATCTGGACTCCGCAATGGACAATTACCCTACCTACTGGCTCCTCAAAAACAGGAACATACGGGCCGACCTGGAGCATTGATGTCCGTGTCGCCGGTAATCTTAAGTGAAAGTGACTTTTATTTACTCTTCCTCTCCTCTTTCTTCCGTCTCCAGTATCCAGTCCATACGCTGAATATACACCCGGTAGTCCCGGATTCCCATCTGTTCGAGTTGCTTCTGGATCTCTCTGTAATAGAAACTGCAGATGATCAGCCGCCGTTTCTCCTCCGGTATCTTCAGGATTTCCTCCGGCGCTTTGACCGGTATGCCCAAACGCCTGCGCCCCCATCGGTTCTTATCATTGTCTACGAGGAAATCAGGAGGGTTCTTTTTGCCCCATTTTTCCATATAATCTTCAAACATCATGCCTGTGCCGAATAATATGATCTTCTTCCCCTCCACGTCATCCAGCATATGGGTCAGCATCCGCTGGTAGTCCGTATAAGGCCTGTCCGGGTTGAAGATTCCAAAATGTTTCGGCTTACGCTCCTCCTCTGGAGGGTATTTCATATAATTCTTTCCCAGCGTCATAAACAGATAGTTCTTGTACCCTTTCGGCGCGGGGAATCTGCGATTCTCAAAATCCAGCGTCACCGATTCCTGAAAATCCCCGGCATTGAGCCTTCTATGTTTATAATATCCTGAAAAAAACGCTACATCTTTTGACTCTTCGTCCGTATGCAGGCGCATTGCGCCGTTCAGCATCCGGCAGAGCTGCTCATGGGTATAAAGTCGGGAGAGCAACCGGTAGTTCCTCCACTTCCATTGATCCATATCGCCATATGATTTATAGTCTTTTCCATAAATCTTAGCTAAGATCAGACGATGGCAGTGACGAATCAGCTTTTCCTTTTCCTCAAACTTTTTCTCGTCCATGGTACACACATCTAAAGGCAGGATATCGATCCAGATCCCCAGGTTGCCCTTGTGCTCCAGCTCTCTCATCTCAATCCCTGTAGTCTGGCTGTTCCGTACACGGGCGTACCCTCCCCAGAATATATCCTTTTCTGTCTCTGGGGTATGGAGCGACAAAGGTTCTTTCAGCTCCCTCCGGGCATATTTCAGAAATTTTTGGTAGTCCTTCCTTGGCATCGCAATATCAATGTCGTCGTCCCATGGAATAAAGCCTTTATGGCGGACAGCCCCCAAAAGGCTCCCATGAACCATGAACCAGGTGATTCCGTGCTCCTTACAGATCTGGTCTACCGCCTCCAGCATGGCAAGCTGCACTTTCCAGATTCTCTTCATCTTGTCTGATATCTTGTAATCCGCGACCACCTGCTCTTCCGAGCACAGGTGTTTGATATTTTCCGGAATCTGGTTCCTGTCCACTGCAGCCCAACGGTAGAACTGCCGATATTTCCCATGGTTACGCACCTCGTCGAGGAAACGCAGTTCTTCCTGCATATATATGTCCCAGGTTTCCTCCATCCCGTATTTTTCAATCAGCTTTTTCTTCGGATAGTATTGCTCCGCATTCGGCGTAAAGCAGTAAATATAATGGATAGCACGGAACAGGACGTATTTGGCCGGATAATCTTCCCGCACAAACTCCTGATCAAAATAAAGGAATTCCTTTGTGTCCTGATTGTAGAAGCAGTTCAAAGGTATCAACTCCATGTATGCTTTTTTCAGGATAGGGCCGAAATCTACGGAGTCTTTTATTCTGGATAATAATGCGTTCTGTCCTGCCGGAACTTCTTCCGATGCCTTTAAAATATATGCATAGATCCTCTCTATCAGCGACAGGAATTCCTCCTGATCCTCCCGGATGATCTCTTTGATATAATTGGAAAGCGTAGGCCATGGCACAAAAGGAAGTTCCAGGCTTCCATCCGGCCGCTTCGTATGCTCCACCACCGGAATCCGGCGCCGCTCCAGATCCTTGATATTTTCATATAAGCGCTCGACATTTTCTTTCCCCCCCGGAAACAGGGGCGTTTTCCTTACGATGCCGTCTTTCCGGATCGTCGTTGCGTATCCCCACTCTTTTCCGCGGTCTGTGGAGACTGCCGCATAGATCACACGGCCTGCGTCTGATGGTTCCGTTGAAAGCGCTTCTATTGCCGAACGTTCCCTGCCGGCCATAAATCCATCTGTCGGCCGCTCCCTTTCTTCCTTTCTGCATTCTGCCAAAAATGAATTTGCAAAAAATGGGAACGCGCCGTTCTCCACCACGTCCCGATACAACTCCTGCTCGGACGCGACCAAAGTATAATGATCCAAATAATACGTGATCAGCCTTTCTTTCAGGTTCTGTTCCGGCAGATAATCGTCCGAATAGATCAGCTGCGGCAATTTATAATCAGGCAGAGGATAATAAAATTGCATCCGGGAAAGCCCTGCGCGTTTCACGATATCCTTCAGTTCCTCCCGGCTGAATGAATATCCGCGTGTCCCCCGCGGATAATGGGAGATTCCTTCAAATGGCTTTCCGCCGTGGGATTCCTTTGCTCCGCAGAAATACTTGAGCCCCAAGCGGTTGTCCACTGCCAGGAGAATACAGCCCCCTTCTTTCAAGAGACCGGATACTTTTTTCAGATATTGTGCATAGTCATTTCGATCCCCGGATCCTCCGCATGCACGTTCCATGATTCCTGTGAGCACAATATAATCAAACTTCCTGCCAAATGAAATCTCGCTCCATTCACCTGCATAGACATCCAGGTTTTCTTTTGCGCTCCACCGTCTGGCGATCGCAGACGCCCGATGGGCAGAACGCTCTGTTGCCGTCACCCCGGCACATTTGTCACACAGAAGCCCGGTGAGCGCGCCGAAGCCTGCTCCAATCTCCAGCAATTG
The DNA here is from genome assembly GCF_003885045.1 of Schaedlerella arabinosiphila. Taxonomy (GTDB): domain Bacteria; phylum Bacillota; class Clostridia; order Lachnospirales; family Lachnospiraceae; genus Schaedlerella; species Schaedlerella arabinosiphila. The sequence goes on from NZ_RHJS01000002.1 coordinate 4,576,565, forward strand.
TGCGTCTTCCCGGAAAGGATACCAACTCAATAATCCAGTCCTCAGGCTGGACAGCTGATACCATACCGGAAAACGATATTCCTCTGAAATCTCCTCATCATAGTAGTCTTTCGCCTGCGCGTCCAGATAATTAAAGATTATCTGATCCATCTGCGTACGGCGCTGTATGTTTAATTGTTCTTCATCGATATGCAGTACTGCCATGTTTTCCCTCCCAACGTCGTTTCTTTTATCCAAACGTGAAACCGTCGTACCACTCCCTTACATCCGCCTCTTTTTCCCCCTGTCAGATGGCAAGCCCCTCAATTGTCAGCTCATTTTTTCCTTAATATTTGATGAACTAGTCGCCTTCGTATATTCAAAAAATTCCATGTCCGCCCCCACTTCACGGAGCTGCTGCAAGTCATGCGCCCATTCCGCCCCATGGTCGTTGCCGGAAAAGTGGCAGTCGTAATGATATCTCTTCCAAGCATCAATCTTGTAAGTGTTAGAAAAATCCACCGGCACTACACGGTCGACATAAGAGATCGCCGACACGATCGCCGCCCTCTGTTCGTACGGGATTACTGGTTTTTTCTTTTTGAAATGCTCGTAGAGTTCATCTGTGAGCACCCCCGCGATCAAATACTCACACCGGGATTTGGAGCGGCGCAGCAGGTTCAGGTGGCCCACATGGAACAGGTCAAACGCGCCGGGAACATAGCCGATACGGTAGGGTTTTGAATTCTTTGGGGATTCCCCTTTCTCTTTCTCATTTACCTGTTCCGCGGCGGCATCTTCTACCGGAACCGTCCTGTAGTAATGATAGTCCGTAATCCCCATGGACTCCAGCTGTTTTTCAATCGGCTCTTTCTGTGCGGCGCAGATCACTACATAAAAGGTATCTTTGTCCATTACCCTCAAAACCTCTGGAGACTTCACTTCTACGCCGCGCCGGACGCCGCCTGCCCTGGCAGGGTCGTTATCCACGGCAAACAGCGGCGTCCTCCCCAGTTCGCCAGCCTCACACAGCATGTAATTTTCAAAATATTTTCCTGTACCAAAGAGTATGATATCTTTTTTGACCATTAATGTTCTCCTTGTCTCCCGCTGTTAGATATGTTATATTAAAACAGAAAAGGGAAAGCCATAGACGCGGCTTCTTCAGCAGGCAATTATTATATTTTTTATAAATAACTCTATGAATACTTCTCTATCCGAACGAAATCTTTTTACATTTAACTATTGTTTCCTACTGTTAGATATGCTATTGTTTATCCATACTATAAACTATCAGCCGGAGGAACAATATGTATATTATTCATACTATCGATGAATTAAAAGAACTTTTCTCTTCACAAAAAAAAATTCATTTATACGGTGCTGGCAGCCAGACCGTCAATTTTTTATCCGCTTTAAATTCCTGTGGCATAATACCAAATATCACAGATATATTGGTAACAGATTCATCCAGAACCCCCGGGCATTTACAAAATATTCCCGTAATACAATGCAATAAGCCTACTCTTAGCAGGCAAGATTGTATCTTATTAACCGTAAACGATGTCCTGCAAGATAAAATTTCCGCTTATCTGGAAGATTGTAATGCAGAAATCGCAAATCCTCTGCCCGCAATTTATAACGATGTTTATAACAGCATCAAGCCCTTTGCAGAACATTATCCTGATAACCTCACAGGCTTCAACGCACCTGATCCCCAATATTCTGATAAAATCGTATGGACATGCTGGTGGCAGGGCGAGAAACATGCGCCCGACATCGTCAAAGCCTGCTGGCAAAGCCAGAAGAAACATCTTTCAAATGATATACAACATATCATCATCACTCAAAATAATTATTCCGATTATATAACCATACCGGATTACGTTCTGGACAGGTTTAAAGACGGAAAAAACGGCCTCTCCTATCTGGCGGATTATATCCGAGTAAGTTTGCTATATAAATATGGAGGTGTTTGGCTGGATTCAACTGTTTTGCTCCTAGAATCCCTGCCCAAACAGTGCTGGGAACTCCCTCTGTATACATGGCGGCTCAATGCAACACAATTTTGTTCCAAAACAATTTGGTGCGCCTGGTTTCTGGCCGCCCGCCAGGGAAGTCCTTTATATCAGTTTGTAATGGAGGCCTTTTTGTTCTTTTTTTCTAAATACGACAAAATAAAATATTATCTCACAATAGACTATTTTATATCCATTTGCACGAACATCGTTGACGGGGTATTGGAACAATTCCTACAGATACCATATAACAACGCCACAGCCGCTAATTTAGGATGCCATCTGCATGAGCCTTATTCTGAAGAGCAATTTCAAAAATACTGTAAGGGTTCGTTTTTACAAAAACTCAACTGGCATCTGAATGGAGAATATGCAGAAAATTCTATCCTCACCCATATAATCCGCGAAAATCTTACATAACAGCTAATCTAAGCCCTGGAATGCATCTTGGTAGGACTATACATCAACCTATCGAAATGCATTCCTTCTGACTTTCAAAAAGGCCGTATTAAAGCTTCTTACTTCTCTATGAAACAATATGCTTTTTCAGATAGCATAACATACTGTCTCAAATATAGAATCCGCATACTGGCGGATCACGATTTTATATTCCCTGCACATTTCTTTAATCAAAATGGGAATCTCAAACAAATCTTCTGGTTTATGGTAAATGCAGATTGCAAGTTTTGGTTTATATTTCTGTATGATTTTTCTGCACCCTCTTAACGCTTCTGCCTCTGAACCCTCTATATCCATTTTTATATATGTAGGCGCATCCTCAAATACTGTCTCATCTAATGCCCTTGCCTTCACCTCCGCATTTCCTGTCTCAGAAACATGGGACGCAAGATCACCGCTGGCATCAAATCTCAATACCGTTTCATGACTCCATACACCGTATGGATAAAAATCATACTTATAATCTTTCATACGTTCCCTAATTAAATTCTCTTTCGATATTTCAGGTTCAAAAATAATTATTTTTTTATATCTGCCATTTGTCCTGTCAATAAACTTCAACGCCGTATCACCGTTAAATCCGCCACAATCCACAAAAACTTCTTCGTCCGTTAATATAACTTTCCCGTCAAAATATTCTTCCTGCCCACAGCTTACATTCTGGGAGATTCCGCTATACAAATATGCCTTTTTAATCCGATCCAGATACACCTGTTTTGAAAAATCATCTTCCAGAAAACCGTATACTTTTCTATATTGTTCAACATTTATTTCCAAGAATGATACAGGAAGCCTTTCTACGATCACTTTTACATTAATCAGTTCACTGCTTTCAAAACCAAAATCCAGCAATTGTTGATAAACAGAAGCATAACCTGCGTTATCATAAACTGCAATCAGCACAAAAAACAACTCTATATCTTCTTTTAGTTCCTGCAAACCTGTAATTTCCATTCCTGTACGGCTATCTGTTCTCCCACTGACCAGGTTATCGCAAAAACATTTTACTGATATACCATACTCCTTTAAAATATGATACATCCTGTGCCCCAGTTCCCCAGCCCCAAATATCACGGCCTGCCTTTTTCTGCTTTTTTCCAGAACCGCTTTCATATTATCATTACTCTTATAATAATTTTTAAAAATCTCTTCTATTGCATCATTGAACCTTTGCATACACCTATTCCTCCAGATACAAAGTCTCACATTTTGCCCCTTTATCTTCTATCTGTTTTTTTATCGCAAGAGTTGCATTATATGACGCTGTAACAAGGCAGTTGTATTGTCCAAAACGTGTTAAATATTCATGTAATGTAATAATTCTTTTTCCTCTGTGCATTTTTCCAATCTTGTCTGCTGAATTATCAATAAAAAATTTTACATTTTCTTTTCCTAGAATATCTAATACTATGTCACCAATCCAACCGGCACCAAACAATGCAAAAGGCCTTTTATCATCAAACTTTTTACAAGCCCTACGAACTGCTATTTCCCAAATCCGATATGTGTCAAAATATCCATATGTAGGAACACGGCATTCGTCTATAAATGGATTTCCAATTACGATGGATTGTGCTGGCTCTTTCTGGGCAACCAGACATCCGTCATTCCAATCGTCCATCCATTCCCTATAATTTTCCATTTCGGGCACTCCCCCCACCGACGTATGGTGTACTTTCAACTGTGCCCACTTTGCTAAAGCAGCAAGACCATCAGAGAAATAACGATAGCAATCTTTCGGGGTTTTATGTTCTATCCCCGCATTTGGTGCTATAATCACACAAAATCCCGAGGGACTTAACACCCTCGCAATTTCTCTGATTGTAAGCCATGGATATTCAATATGTTCAAATGCCTGCCCTGAAATGACCAAATCAAATGTTTCATCCGGAATCTCCTCCCAATGATAAATATCTCTCGGCACGATATCAACATTCGACCCTGCTGCCATGTCCAAACCAGTATAACTATATCTGGATTCATCAAATATTTCTCTGTATGTCCCATTCATATCATAGCTTCCTATATCTAGGACGTTTACTTTCTTATCTTTTTTGATAAAAAATGGCTCATATTGTTTTATCAGACATTCCATTCTTAAAAATGATGATTTGTGCATAAGCATTCTCCTCAATTATATTTTACTTATAAATACCCCTGAAGTATGTAGTCATCAATATCTATTTTAAAGCGTAAATATCTCATCATTTTTACGAAATACATAACCCAATACACATCTTCACCCTATCCCCTCGGATTTCCATATTGCCAGCGGATTCGGATATGTATATGGCCTGACCCATGTGATCCGTTTTCCACAAATCCCCATGTGTTCTAAATCCCTCCGAATCCCATCCGCTACGTTTTCATCCATCACCGCAATCACAATCTGCTCATCAGATCCAACATCTATTTGGGATATGTCAGAAACCTCCAAAAGCCCTTTCTGTCTATAGGCTTCCGCATTTTGGTCTACCCACAGCACGACCTCATGTTCCGTATCGTCTTTCAGCCTACGGTAAAGGTCCTGTCCGAATTTCCCGGCCCCATAAAGCACAATCTTTTCCTCCAGCAGACGGAGCGGATAAAATGCAGCCCTTCCGTAGCGCTTGACCAATTCCTCCTGATGCTGTTCCCGGTCCTGCCGATATATCCTGCCAACTACAGAGCCATGTTCCCTCTTGCAGCGTTCGATCAAAGCCCGTTCCTCCTCTGTCGCCCTCAGGACTGAATAATTTAAGTCGGTTCCTTTATAGAAAAACTCAATCGGTTCGTTTGTCCTGCGGAGGAAGATTTCCTTAATCTCCTGTTGGGTAAGCCTAGGCGCATATTCCACAACCTCCTCCCCTCGCCCTGATTCACTGCTGGGCATGGAGGCGAAATATTCCAAAACATCTTTCGAGGGTTCCTGTGCGATATGGCGCAGGTACAATAAGACATTGCGCATGGAGCCAATATTTATGCCGCATGTTTCTGATACCTTGCACATCTCGTCTGCCAAGTCCAATATTCCTTTTTCATATTCATAAAAGCCATACTCGATCAATGCTTTATTCTCTGTTGTTTCCAAATCCGGCACAATATTATCCCCTTTGCGTAAATAGCCTCTTGTCTGTCCATGGGGCGCCCGGCACATCATCTCTATTGTAAGGTTATTGTCCAAAAATCCAGGCATAAATGTATCTGTTATAGAATTTTCTATCAGGTTTACCCTGTCAATCTTAAAGAAAAAAGTATGGATTGGTTTTGGATAGATCTCTTTAAGCAACTGCCAAAGACATCCCTGCGTCAATCCGCCTCCTGACACATCAACAAATGCAAACGCGTCATCGGCTACATCCACCTCCTGCGCCAAATATTGCTGCGCCAACTTCCTCTCTTCAGACAGATGCTTTAAATGATACTTCCTAAAATCATCATCTTTAGATAACCTTCTTGTAATATACTCCAATTCCTGACTTGAAATACAGGAATCTTTTTTCCTTTTTGCATATAGTCCTGGAAGGAAATCATATAACTCTTGTAATGGGACATGCAAAACATAGGATAGTTCACTTAACGACGTAATCCTATAAACATGTGACCACAAAATCAATTGATATAAATTATAATGTTCTTCTGTCAGTGACGGCATACGCCATGCCTTCCTCGAACCGTAAATATATTTTGTCGTAATATCCAGTCCTTTTTCCTTTAAAATTATATCAACTATTTCTTTAACCAGATATCCATCCCTTGCGATAAAATATAACCTTTTAAACTTCTTTTTTACAGCTTGTCCTACAATCCATTCTGCATAACTATACAGGACCGGACCTGCATATCTGCATCCAATGCGGAATGAATCAGCTTGATCAGCCCTGTTTGCAGAAACACGAGTTCTGCAACCGCTTCTCAATGCCGTTCCAACCATCAATTGAAGCCCGCTGTCATCCCCGTATGTTTCCAAAATCCCTTTTTCAAACCCTGTCAGTTCCACTTTTGAATATAATTCCACTTTCATCCCCATCCAATAAGGGATTTCTATATCCTGATGGAGATTATCCCCAATATGAGTCCACTCCCCATAATCAACCCGCTCTATCTCTTGCACCTTACGGTATAAATTTCCTGTAGTTTTACGCACGCCATACTCTGAAGAGACATAAATGGGAATCTCACGGAATACTTCATCCGTCTGCAGCAGCATCCTACGTATCGTATCTGTTGGCAGATACATATCTGAAACAAGGATTACCCTCTCCCCCTGTTCCAGAAGCCGCTTTAGCCTCTGGATATTTTCCTCTATTCCTACTACATTAGCAATTTCTGTTTCTGTTTCCAATTCACATAAATACTTTATCTGATCCTCATCTAGGCAGCCGCAGACAGCCATCGCTGTATAAATATCATAAAGCGTTACCTCTTCTTTTTTCTGGAAAGAGCCTGCTTTACGGCTAAGTTCTTCACTGTGGATTCTCAATTCAAAGAAATTATCAATCACATATTCTTCTAATTGATTCCTTTCATTTTCTATACGCAGCCTGTCTTTTATAAGCGCAAAAATCCCCCATGGATTTGCTGTGGTTCTGGTAATTAAAGTGTCAAATATGTCGAAACTATACATCTCTTTTCTCCGTCAGGGTCTTCTACATATCTACTGTTATTTTTATCAATATATAAATATGCTACTCCTCTTCTAAAGGATAGTAAAATTTCATATCTGTATATGCTGCTTTCAGCCTGCCTGAATTATGCATCACATATATTGATAAAAGATTCTCAACAAGAAAGCCCAAATAGCGATCCTTTCGCACCATTGAGATATTTCTGTAATAGCTGTCTACCTTTTCTAATACCCCAAAAATAAACGAACACATCTCATCAAAATATTTTCTTCGCATAATAAATATATTACAAGAAAAATAGCATTTTTCTTTTTCATATTTCAGCGCAGTTTCGTAATAAGATGAATCATATTCCTTTATATAATGCATCATTAAATCCCAGTCATACTCTAATACAAAACGTTCGCAGAAAGTTTCTTTTATGCCTTTCGGTATATATGTCGGCAACGTCAAAAAAATATCATATTCCTCTAACTTCTTTAAGCTGTCCTTTCCTAATGCCATCTGACGCCTGTAATGAAACAAACCTATATAATCCTGGCCGCTTGTGTTTTTCCATATCCAGTATATTGCCGTTCCCTCAGAGTAGTCTCCATTCTTCCTTGATATATTTTCTCCTTCATCATCTCGAACCGACGCAATCTGCACATCCGTAAGTGCTTTTCCGGCCTGTATCGGTATGATCCAATCTGGCAGAGGAGCCAATTCTGACTTCTTATCTTTATGGCACTTTACCAGATATACTTCAATATTTATATCCTTATTTTGAATTTCACGTAAAGCAACCTCTCTATAAGGCAAATAAGCAAAGCCGGGAAACTGCTTTTCATAATCCTCTACCATTTTACCACTTCGAATCACTTCCAATGACTCTTTCCTGCAAAGTTTTTTATCCCATATAGGAATTCTCCAACGATATATTTTTTGTTCCTGTTCCTTTTGAACTGCATAAAAATTCTTCTCGATATTTGCATTGTCTACAAAGTGAAATCCTGCTCCGATCCTTTCCCACATTAATTTCTTGTCTTCGGACTTCATTTGTTTCAATAGCTTATCGGGTATCAAAATAATATTTTCAAACCCACTATTACGAAGTTTTGTAATAAATTTTCTTTGCCGAAAAGTACTATTCATAGTCAATACAATTGTGCTCTCGGTACTTTTGCTTGTTATCTGTTTATAGTTTATAACAGGAATATCTACTTCCAAGTCCAACACTTCCCTATCTGTACATATTGACTCTATTTCAACTCCATTTTCACTCAGATATCGCGCAATCATTTCTCCTTCTATGTCATTGATATAAACTATAATATCCTTTCTTTTGTCTAACGCGTCACATAAATTTTCCACAGAGTCTTGATCAATCACAAAGTTACAGTAAATATCATTTACAATACTTGGTGATACCATAATAATATTTTTTACCTGTCTGGAAAGCAAAAAGTTCGTTGTATTCTTCATATCTTCTTTTTTTTCAACCCCCACAACAATACCAGATAATTCCTGTGGCTTAAGACTGTCCAATCCTATCACCGGTCTATGCAGGAGTTCATGAGGGTTTACTTCCGTATCCGTCACTACAAAAGAATCTACTATAATATAGTTTTTATCAAATAAATAGCACAAAGTCTTTGCAAATTTTCCGGCTCCAAATATTTTTACCGATTTTTCTTCCTTAACCCTATTTAGAAATGCTTCATATAACTCTCTCATGCCAAAATTAACCTCCAGAAAAAGCGTTCCAATACTTTACTTTCCCTCACAATATTAATCCACACACCTACTCCCACACCATATCTTATCTCTCCAATAATTTAGAGCATCTGCCAATATCTGCTCCAATCCTAATTTAGGCATCCACCCTGTATGAGCAGTCAACTTATCATGATTACCGCAAACCACAGGTGTATCGCACAGCCTCATCCTTTCCGAATCCTGCTTAACATCTATTTTTACTTTTGCCATATCAATCAGCTTGTCGAGTATCTCCTGAGCCTTGTATGTCGTACCGGAACAGATATTGTAAATCTCTCCGGCACAGCCTTTTTCCGCAATCAGCCTGACTGCTCTGCAAGCATCCTTTACATGAGTAAAGTCACGAGCAGATTCTAGATTGCCAACTGACAAATATTCTTTTTTTCCTGCTTCTACCTCTGCAACGCCAGATGCAAAATCTGAAATCAAATAGCCTTTAGTCTGTCCAAATCCACCAAGGTTAAAGAGACGAATCATACATATATCCATACCATAAGAACGCACATAAAGCTGAGCAAACAACTCCTGTGCCAGTTTGGAAATAGCATATGGCGTGATAGGCTTTACAAGCATATCCTCTGTGACATTTGCTCCCCGCTCTTCCAAACAGCCGTATTCATCAGAAGAGCCAACTGCTATAACTCTAATTTTTGAACGAACGTTTTTCACAGCTTCAAGGATATTCATAAGCCCAATCGTATTCAACTGGACTGTAAATTGTGGTTTTTTCCATGACAGCCCAACATCTGCCTGCCCTGCCATATTGACTATAACATCTGGCTTGCGCTCCTCAAGCACACTTTGAATCATTTCTAGATTCATGATGTCCATTAACGTTGTTCCATCAGAAGAGTCTAGATCACAACGGATAACCTCATATCTGTTTGCTTCAAATTCAGCAGTCAGATGAGATCCAATAAAGCCAGAACTCCCAGTGATTAATACTTTCATCCTACACCCGCCTCTTTCTTTGCCAGCTGAAGATCATGTTCAGCCATGATTCTGCATAGTTTCTCATATGATGTCTTCTGTGGATCCCATCCGAGCTTTGTCTTTGCTTTTGTAGGATCACCCCAGAGATTTACAACGTCGGTCGGCCGATACCATTTCGGATTAACACAAACAAGCATCTTGCCCGTCTTCTTGTCATACCCCTTCTCATCAATGCCTTTACCACGCCACTCCAACTCTATACCATCATTCTTAAAAGCAAGAGTAGTAAATTCACGAACAGTATGCTGCACACCAGTAGCAATAACATAATCATCTGGCTCATCCTGTTGAAGAATCAGCCACATGCATTCCACATAGTCTTTGGCATAACCCCAATCACGGAGAGAGTCAAGATTGCCAAGTTCAAGTTGCTCCTGAAGACCGCAGGCGATGCGGCCAGCAGCAAGAGTTATCTTTCGAGTTACGAAGTTATCTCCACGACGCTCTGACTCGTGATTGAAAAGAATGCCGTTGCAAGCAAAAATGCCGTAGGCTTCACGGTATTCCTTAATCATCCAATAGCCATACTGTTTGGCAACCGCATAAGGTGAGTAAGGATGGAACGGCGTATTCTCATTCTGAGGAGCCTCTTCCACTTTTCCGTACAACTCGCTTGTGCTAGCTTGATACACTCTTGTCTTTTTGTCTAATCCGGCCGTATGAACAGCTTCAAGAATCCTCAATACACCCAAAGCATTCACGTCGCTTGTATATTCTGCTGCATCAAATGAAACTTGAACATGGCTCTGAGCAGCAAGATTATAGATTTCATCTGGCTTAACTTGGAGAACGATACGGATTATGCTGGAAGAGTCCGAAAGATCACCCTCGTGAATAATCAGTTTATTGAGGATATGATCAATACGTGTAGTAGTAGAGACAGACGCCCTTCTTACAATCCCATGCACTTCATAGCCTTTCTCTAACAGAAATTCTGCAAGGTAAGAACCGTCCTGTCCAGAAATGCCTGTAATCAATGCTTTTTTCACTATATTTTCTCCTTTTATACTCTTGATATTATAAGGGAGCATTTCCCTTTTATAACCATTGTGTTATCTGTTGCCGGGATAAAGAACGTATCTCCTTCCGAAATAATCACATCTTCATCTATTTGTATCTTTCCCTCACCTTTAATGCATGTCACAGAATAGAAACTATCATCCGTCAGATGAATTTTTTTCTCTTCATACACATCAACGATGCTGACTTCAAAGTATTTACATCTGATTTTTCCATCTGTTTCTTCTAACTCAATCGGTTCATACGCTTTGTAGTTCAAAACATCAAGCGCTTTCTGTAAATGCAACTCTCGTGGATTGCAAAACTTATCGCAACGTCCATAGTCATATAGACGATAGGTACAATTACTGCTCTGTTGTATCTCACAAATCAAATTACCCGCTCCTATGGCATGAACTGTTCCTGCAGGGATAAAAAACACATCGCCGGGTTTTGTTGGACAGAAGTTGAGAATATCCATAATTGTATTGTCGGCTATCCTCTTTTTTACTTCATTCTTTGTGACATCTCTATTAAATCCCACATACAGACCAGATCCCGGTTCAGAATCAATGACATACCACATCTCGTTCTTTCCATACTCATTTTCATTTTCAAGAGCATAATCATCATTTGGATGAACTTGAACGGATAGATTATGTTTAGCATCTATAAACTTTATTAATAGCGGGAATGCTTGCAATGCTGCGCATTTCCAACCTAGCACCTGCTTCCCGACTATCTCCAGATATTTGCTGAAACTTAATCCCTTATGGCGACCTGATACAACTACACTATTCCCGGCGGGATGCGCCGATAGTTCCCAGCTCTCTGCAATCACATCAAAATCGCAAAGTTTGCCATAAACGTCCCGAAGCTTTGTGCCACCCCAGAGGTAATCCTTAAAGGCTGGCGAAAGTTTGATCATTGAATCGAGTTGCAATCCTAAATCCGTCTCTGTAACGTTCCCGAAACTATTCGAAAGAGTATCTCCTCCATGAAGCACGTTACCAACTGCAGTTTCAATGAACATAGCCAACTGCTCACCAACATTAGAAATCCTATGTGCTATACCAGGCGGTATGTCGATGTTATCTGATGAATAATAGGTTTTACTCTCGCCATCCAATGTGATCAGCACTGTTCCTTGAACTACTGTCCAATTCTCTTTGCGTTCCTCATGCCTGTGTTCATATATTGTCTTCCCTGGAAGCAGAAACACTTTTCTTATTCTATAATTTTTTTCTTCGATTAACTGTTCATAGTAACCCCAAGAACGATAGAATGTTGTTCCCTCATCTGTGAATGCTCCTATTTCAGGATTATCATGAATTATCTGCTTCAGCAGATGAGACTTACCTCTTCGGCCAATATACACAGCATCAGATGTGTTAACCACAAGAATGTTATCCAAATCATTTACAACAACTGCTTGCCGCGGTGACAGATTTAGAAGAACTGTATTTGCACTTTCGTTCTGGATGGCTATGCCGTCAGACTGATACCCTGTCTTGCTGAGATCTTCCAGACTTCCGACATCATTCCATCCAAACCCAATCTCAATACTATAAAGCTTATCGGTTTTTTCTATTACTGACTTTTCAATAGATATCGGCGTAAGCAGTTCTTGTACCTTTGCTTGATACAACACTCCATCCAACACCGCTTTACGCTTTCCATACGCAATTTTACTTTGATCATAGAGCATAGGCTCAATGCGATTCAGTTCATGAAGGAAAACACCATTCTGGAAAAGCATCATTCCAAGATTCTGAAATACATCAGTTCTTAGACTCAGTTCCTTAATAATTCTCCTGCCAGGTTTCTCATAAAATTGATCCGCCGTTATATATCCAAAACGATCAACAATCTCTTCGGCTCTTTTACCAAACAGAACGATTCTGCCTTCTGTAGCATATTCTTTCGCTTTCAAAATCGAAGTTTTATAGCTTAGACCATTACAGTCTGCTACATCGATCAAGTGGTCTGCAGCAACAACAAACACATATTCAGATGGCTGTAAACTAAGACAGGATAAAACAATTGCAGCAGTTGTATTCCTTGGCTGTTCTTCATAAACACATCGATAAAGTACCCCCTGAAACACCTCCATCTGATTAGCAATAATCGAGCGATACTCATAGTTAGTAACAATGATGAATTCATCACAGTACACAATATTTCTCGCAATTGTCTCTTGAAAAATGGAGTGATTTTTTTGTACCTTTATGAACTGCTTCGGGAAGTTTTTTCTGGAAAGCGGCCACAATCGTTCACCTCTGCCTCCTGCAAGAACGAGACATTTCATAACAATTCTTTTCTCCCCGCATCATTCAAAGCGTCAACAATCTTTTTCACTCCCTGAGCCTTATCTTTTCTACAAACCATAATGGCATCAGGGGTTTCTACGATAATTAAATTTTCTACATCCACAGCGGTAACTGTTCGGGAAGATGAATAAATCACAGTATCTTTCGTATCAACAGCAACCCCATCTCCAAAAATGATATTGCCATCCTCATCTGGGGCATGGAGAGTTTCCATCATGTCCCAAGAACCTACATCATTCCAGCCGCAGTCACTGGGGATGATAACAAGGACATCACCTTTTGCCGCACTCGGCTCCATAACTGCATAATCAATACTGATTTTCCTAATATTCGGATAAACCTTGTGGAGGACTTCCTGTTCATTCGGCGTGTTCATCGAATCACCTATAGTTTTAAAATCCTCATAAATATCCGGCACATATTCTTTCAGTTTATTCAGGACTAAACTTGCCTTCCAGATGAATATGCCACTATTCCAGACATATTCTCCTGACCCCACGTATCTCTTTGCCGTCTCTTCATCTGGCTTTTCCTTGAACTCTACAACTGGCTTTACATCGCTTTCTGCACTTGTCTCATATTTAATATAACCAAAACCTATTGATGGGAACGTCGGCTTAATCCCAATTGTCACTAATTTATCGTAATTCTCTGCTGTGAGGATTGCTGCTTTAAGAATCTCTGTCAATGCAGGAACATCCTCGATATAATGGTCAGCAGGAGTTATGATCATCACCCCATCGCCGTATTTACGGACTATTTCCATCGCGGAATATCCGATACACGCAGTTGTATTTCTTGCCGCCGGTTCCGCCAGAATATTCCTTGGAAATACTTTGCCTTGAGTTGCTCTAATCATTGAAGAGGCTTGAGATTCAGCCGTAACTATAAAAATATTGCTCTTTCCAATAACTGTAGACATACGCTCAACAGCCTCATTAACCATAAGTTCTTTCCCTGACAGGTTTAAAAGTTGCTTCGGTGTTTTTTGTCTCGACAGCGGCCAGAAACGTGTACCTCCTCCTCCTGCCAAAATAACTCCATAGGTATTCATCTGTATATTCCCCTATAATCCCATAATACTTTATTTTTATATCTTAGCCAGTCTTTTAGGCTATCCTTAAATTTTCGCTATCTACAGCTTACTAAGCACAAGTTGTTCTTTTTTGTTGAAAGGCCCAATCCCACTATCAACCATTTTTTTATCTTTCAGTGCGTCTATGTAGGATTGTTTTAAAGTATAATATGTCTTTCCATGTTCCTTTTCACCACACTGTATTGACGTCAGTGTTGAATCTTGATATCTGGAATACGTACTTTTTTGTCTATTTCGATCAAATGTAGGGTGACATCTATGTCCTGTATCTACCAATTTTAAATATTGTGCTGTTTCAGCATGAGCCCAAAAATCCTCGTTATTAACGTCTGGCCGTTTTCCATCACAACCATTAATATATATCTTATCGCAAAACGTATGTACGATAGGCAGCATATGAATATTCAAAGTGCTGTCTAACTTTGGAAGTGCAAACTGGTCTAACAAATTATAATTTTGTGTATCTAATTGCTGTTCAACAAGAATTATTTTCTTTTCAATTGCTGGACATTGTTCGATCAAAAGATACCCAAACGATGCTGTCGTTAAAAAATACACTTGACTGTCCGTCATATAGTTTAATAAATCTTTTCTGAATTTTTCAGCATAAAGGCATACACCTAAATGCGACACGACATCTCCTGCCGTAACAAAAAAAGGGTTAATATGATTTAGCAATTTCTTATTCTGAACGATAGAATTACATACAATACACAGACAATCCGAAAAATCATATTCATAGGAACTTTCCAAAGAAGGTCCCGTTCCAAAAACACAGCCCACATGTAAATTTCTCGCTTTTATCTGCTTTGCTGCATCGCAAAATTTTCTATAACTTTTTTCTATAATATCTTTTTTTTCTTGTTCTGTTTTAAAAAATTGCCAAATCAAACTACAATATCGTCCGTATTCCTTTGCCTCATCGTTCTCAGTGTCTACATCAACCACTATACCTCCCTTTAACTCCAGTTCTAGCCTTTCCTCATCCGAAATGTTCCTCCATACTAATATAACTTTAGATTTTTCTAAGTTCTCTTTATAATCTTTTACATCTTTCTCTATCACAATATGTTTTGTAGAAACATTACTGCTTCCCATGTAATCCGGTTTGCTTAATAAGTTACAGTCCTCAGCATATAAATAAACACTTTCTAATGAATTATTTTCCTTTGGCAAATACCAGCAGGCCCTATAATAATGGTTTGTAAGTTCATAATCATTATCAAAAACAGGATAATATATCACTTGTTCCCTTTTCACTTTCGTAGCATGACATATACTCTGCAGAATTTCATTAAATAAATATATTTTCTCGGGTAAAATCCCCATTGACAGCAACTGTAATTTTATTTCATCCGGATATTGATTCGCCACTATAAAAATACTATCTATACTTTTTATCATCTCCTTGTCTGGAAGATACACCTGTTTCCCTTGAAATAATGTTCCTGCTTTCCCTGGGGCATTGTCCAAAAAAAATAATGGTTCTATACCTAATTTCTTACAAAAATAATATGCCGATTTTCCCATGTTCCCGGCTCCAAATATTATAACTTCACTTTTTTGTATGAATCTTTTTAGTTTTTGATATTTTTCCATATTTCGCCTATACTTTCCCTCTTTTTTGTGTATACAATCTATATATTTTACCTTCTAAAGAATTAATTTCAATCATACATAAAGAGTGATAATACTTAATCCTATATTTTTTTAATTCTTCAATAATCGTATCTACATTATTCTTATTCGATATCAAAACAACTGTTAAATCCTTATTTTCTTTTCGTAGTATTTCTGGATTCTGAATTATTTTTCCTGACAATTTATCTTCTGTCCCAATTTTATTAGGACTGCTGTCCAAAATCCCTTTTATCTTTATTCTTTTATAGTATTTCGGATATAAGTCCAGATAAGCTCGTCCACATCCCCAGATATAAATATCTTTTCCTTTTATCTCCTTTCTAACCTTTTTCCAGGTTTCATTACTACACGTTAAAATTTGTGATATTTCAGCGTCAATATTAATACAATATTTCACCATTTCAGGAATCTCCTTTTTGACGGTAACGTAGTACCATTTTTTTATTTTCCCCCATAATTTAACACTGAAATTCCTTTTAGTTTTTAACTTTTGATTTGTAAAGTTGTCTTCCAAAATATGATGCAGACGATCTGCCTGTTTAAAAAAATCTGCGGTATCAACACATATAGGTTCTATTCGCTTTTCTTTCAAAAGCATCTGCATACTCTCACGTAACATAGATACATTTCCCATCTCACAGTAGGTTAACGCATCACCAGATATTTCACGTAAAACTGGCAGATCATAAACCACACACATGGTTCCACAATAAAGCGCCTCCACTGGCGGATATCCATATCCCTCAAAATGAGAAGGAAACAATAAAAGCTTTGACCTCTTAATTTCCTGAAATTTTCGATAGTCGCTTAAACCCTTTTCAAATTTTAGTGTTATCCCGTATTGATTTGCCTTTAACTTCGCCTGAGCCATAAAATCTTGTGGTATTTCCCCATTCCCCACAACACAAACACATGTCATTCCCCGTAAGTATTCTCCTAATAGTTGTAAAAAGTCATCTCCACCCTTATGTTTGTCTCTAATGCGTAGAAAAATCAAAATCTGATTTCCTTTTTCCTCTTTTACCTTATCTGCCATAATTGAGTTAATTGGTGGCGACCATACACAATACTCTGTCTGTTTGGGGAATTTATTATAATATTCCAACGCGTATTTTTGGGACTCGTTAGCTAAGCTAAAAATCAAACAACCATATTTACACATTCGTTTCAAAATTTTGTAATCTTTTTCCGGTCGTTTTATTTCCGTGCATGCCTGATACCAGTTTGGCGTTTCAAAGTTAACAAAAGCAAATCTGGCTTCTTTCATAATTGCGAAATACATACACGCATTATAAAACTTTTCTCCTTTGCCTATTGCTGGTATACATATCACATAATCTAACTTGCTCTCTGTAAATCTAAAATTGTAAAAATCATGAGCTAAAATAACTTTAATCTGCTTATGGTTAGGATACTGTTTAAAATCTTCACTAAACTCCGGTATATCATTAATAATCATATATACTTGATTACCTTCATTTGCTAAAGCCTCGGCCAGGACCCATGCGCAATAGCGCCCGCCAGAATATCCTTTTGCTGGCATTTGCCCCATTATCGCTACCTTAAATCCTCTCATTAGATTTTTCCCTTTTTCCTCTATAAATTTTTCATAACTCTGAGAAAGCATTTCTCTTACCCTATTTAAAAATGCCTGATTAGGCATTTCATAATAAGACCACACAAAATCATCTTGAAAAAACTTTTCATCTTTCGGAAAGAACATTTTTTTTACATTTGCAAAATAAATTTCTCTTAATTCATCTGGAACCATATCCCAAGCCCATGCAACAAGATGTATTTTATATGGAACATACCATCTGGCATATAGGTCATAACTATTAAATTTTTTATAGATCTCATTCATTAATCGAATCGCATCTATCATTCCCATAATACGAGGACTTTTGCTCTGTGTCATAGATTTATTATGAATCCTGAAATTGTATAACTGGCCATTATATACATACACATTTTGAGCAGAAAATAATACTTTAAGATTATGTGGATTATCGTCAAAATTTGAACAGTCTAAATCAAAATACAACTGGTTTTCCAAAACCAAATCTCGCCTGATTAATTTTGCCCATGGAAACGGATACTGTATAAAAAATTTATAATACTTTTGCTCCATTTTAAATACCTGGTCATCCGGGAAAAAACGTCTGTAACTATACCACCTGGGTCGTGGCCTAACAGTGTTTAAATCTGTCCTTACCTCTCGAAAAAAGAAGTAAACCAGATCTGCATTTTTATTTTCAGCGACATTTACAAGAGTCTCTAAAGCATTAGCATCCAGGTAATCATCACTGTCTATTAAATATACATATTTTCCTTTCGCATGGGTATATCCCCAATTTCGGGCAGCTCTTTGATTAGGTTCTTCCTGGTAATGTATCCTGATTCGCAAATCGTATGCTGCAAAATAATCCAATATCGCCTGGGAATCGTCTGTCGACCCATTATTTATACATATAAGTTCAAAAGACGTCAGTGTCTGCCTACATATTGAATTAATACTTGCTGATAAATACATTTCCGAATTATATACAGGCATTATCACAGATACTATCGGGTCTTTAACCGCCTCAATTCGATTTTCCCCTATCCGATCACAATAACTGTCAAATGTTAGTCCTTCCGGTAGCTTCAGCCCTTCAGGACAATGCGCCGTAATACCTCTCCATTGGCAAATATTTTTTATTATATTTTCCCATGGTTTTAAAAATCCTAGTATAAAAACCAACTCTGGTCTGTAAAAAGCAAGCATATCTGACAGATATAGAAAAAATAAATTTGTCACTGCCATAGTCTCTCTGACAGTATGATTATTTTCTGTTATAACAGGCCTAATCATCTCTTGATAAAATTCATCTGGAATATTTGGCAATTGCATCCCATAGGTTCTTACTAAATATTGATCTTTTATTATTAAATTAATATCTTGAAGAATAATAGGAAAATCTTCATATACTATATTCGGATTTTTTTCAATAATATTTTTTCCTGTTACAACAATATCATATAAATCAAAATCAATATTGTTCGGCACAGCCTCAATATTTGATACTATTAGTATTTTTCTCTTACCATTTTTTGCTAATTTAATCCATTCTCTTCGCGCATTAATTTTTGATTCTTTATTTTGTTCTGTAAAATATTTATCTGTAGTGTCATCAAATAAATTCTGAAACGAACCTTTTCTAATAACATCATACTGCTCTTTTAATTCCTGACTAAAATAATAATTATCTGGTTCTATCACATAAGGCGGCTTAATTGAATATGGCTTCCAATTTCCTCCAGCAAAATGAATGACAAAAGGTTTTTCACCTGTTCTTAAATGGTAAAACTCCTGAGGATATTTTTCCTCAACTACTTTCATTCCTCCATTACATATATGTACAATCGCCCCCTCCTGAACTAAAGCATATCTTTCCGGATGCTTCGCCCTATTTAATCTCACCAGATCTTGATCGTGCCATTTATACTTCGTAAATAATTCAATATCCAAGTAAAAAAAATCTATCTTCACATCACAAAACACTTGATAAAGAATGTTGACAGAGCCCATTATAAATCCAATATTTATTTCATTCTTCCCAAACTCTAACTTTGATGCGTCATATCGAGATGAATAGTGAAAATTCTTTTCCCATAAAGAAGTACCTGGCAACATTTCATTTTCTTCCTGCCAGTAATATATCCTGTCTGCATCCTGACTATAATAGTATTCAAACAATGAATGAACATCTCTCTGAAAATATAAATCATTATCGCAAAGTGCAATAAAATCATAGGAATCACCAAACTTTTTCACCCAGTCTAAGATAATAAGTTTGCTCATCCTTTTATTACGATATATTTCAAATGCCTGCTTTAAGCTTTCTTCTCTATCTTTTTCATTTATGAACTCCTCATATTCAGGAATACTTTCTGCAACCAGTTTCCAATTTTTCCATTCATTTAATGAACTTAGTCTATTAATTAAAAACTTTACTCCAATACTGTCAAGAAAATTTTGTGCTCTTACTGATAATCCCGTCGAAATCACCCAAATATCACCTTGAAAATTTCCTTTATTTTCATCTTTTAAAGAATCAAGCATTAGGCTTGCATGAGCCACATGCGGTGTATTTGCTGTAAATACAACAGCAGTCCTTTTTTTATTTAGCATAAAGCATATACTCCCTTTCAATATTCATAAATATTTAGTAGGTAAAGTTTGAATGACTTCTTACTGCACTCAATTTTATCAAATCTTTTCTAAAATCAGAGCAAACGGTTTATCCCTTACAAATTCTCTGAAGTTCTCCAGATAATATATTTTTATATTAAATTGATCTTTAAACTTGTTAAGTAACTCATCTTTCAATATTTTTGCTGAAAAATGTTTTGACTGTCTCTGGCATATTGTTTCATTTATGCTAATTTTCGCCCTGGGATCAAGTTCTGGAGCCTTTATATATACAGAATATTTATTCAACCATACTTTTGGTGATGTCATTATCACAAATTCATCTGCTAAATACAGGGGAATAATACATACTTTACCACCCCCCACCAATAACCTATGGGCTTCCTTAATAAAATCAAAATCTTCTTTGCCTTCAAAATGTTCAAACGAACAATGCAATGTCATATAATCAACGGTATTATCTGGCATAGGAATAGAAGACGCATAACTACCAATAAAATTACCGTTTACTCCCCATTTATATGATATATCCTGTTTATATGCCTTTATTCCGCAGAGTTTTTCAGCAATATAGGGAAATACAGAATGACTACTAGCTACATCCATATAAACGTCATCTTTCTTCATATCCAATAATTTATAGGATATATAATGTTGAAACGTTTTAGCTGACAATCCTTCTTTAAATTCATTTAAATATGCCGGATACCGGTCTTCATAATTTGCCTGATCCAGATAACATTGATAATCATTTTTATCGACATGATATTTTATTACATCAAAACCATATTTTATTAAATCTTCAGTAATTTTTTTATCATTAACTGTTATTTTTATATTTTTGCCAATACATTCATACTTATGGCAAAAGGCCTCATATTCTTTATGAAACATCTCTTTTATAATATCATCCGCAAAAATAATATTATCTTTTGAATATCCTGACTCTAATACACGCTTATATAATTGCTCCTGAGAATCATCTGCAATGATTATTTTCATTGTTTTCACTGCATCTTCTGCCATTAACTCCTCATATGTAATGAATTCAATCCCATTACATTCTTTTTCCAAATTTTTTGCACCATCTTCCACACAATATATAGGCTTATATTCCTCTAATTCTCTAAGACACTTACATACTGTATTTACAACTTCTCCTTTTCCGATTACTACACACTTAGTCATATTAACCTCCTCAAAACTTTTTTATAATTTATTTCCATATACCTTATCAATCAATTCCATAACAGCTACTGCATCTTCTATTGTACCGTTCATGATTGGCTTTTCGCCTTTTATAGCTTTATAAAACTCCTCAATTTCAAAATCCCATGAGCTATCCTCATCAAAGCACATCGTATACTCTGTAGGATTGCCTAATTTCCCACTTTTTTGTTCCAAATCCTTTCTATAATATGTAATACGTTCCTCGCCATAACTTTTAGTGGATGTGAGCAATCCATTCAGTGCAATGTACCCGTTTGTACACGTAATATCCATATCAAATTTATGTTTCCATTGAATTGCACTTGAATGCAGCGTAGCAACTTTTCCAGAATCCGTTTTTAATGTAATGAATGCCGTATCTTCACCTGCCGCTTCTTTCCAGACCAACTTTTCCGTAAATCCTTTTACAAACTTGAAATCTCCCACGAAATAACGTAATAAATCCAGCATATGGATTCCCTGATCCAGTAAAATCCCTCCTCCTGCAATCTCGATGTCATTTCTCCATTCAGATTTTTGGAGATTCCCAGCTTTCCCATATACTCCACGTATATTTACGACTTTTCCCAGAAACCCTGAATCAATCAAAGATTTTGCCTCTATTACTGAATAATGATATCGATGATTAAAGCCAAACTTTAATATCTGATTCTTATGTTTTAGAAAAGCTTTTTTCATAGTCAATGCATCTTCAAGAGTTTTTCCTGGCGGCTTCTCAGCAAATACATGACATCCTTTTTCCAGTGCATAACATACTACCTGAGGAATTACCGCATTCACAGTACATACCACTACAATCTCTGGCCGCTCCTGATCAATACTGCACTTCCAGTCTTCATACTTATTTATATCATATTCGCCAAGCTGACTTATATCATTATCACATAAACCTGTTATTTCAAAATGTCCATGCTTTTTCATTGCCACATATCTTGTTTTTCCCATCCTGCCCATCCCAATTATGACTGTTCTAAACTTTCGCATAAACTTTCCCTCTTTTAGTTTATATATGAATTTTTATCACAAATTTTTTTACATCTTCACATTGCCGGTTAACTGATATTTTAGGACGATGCGCTTCCTCTGGGAAAATCATAGAGAAATATCCAGCAACATTATTTACAGAGACACTCGGAATTTCTGTTTCCTTAAAAAAAACGACATCTTGTTCTTCATTATATTCTTTTTCAATATCAAGTTTTCTCCTGTCAAAAATATCAATTCTTTCAACTCCAATAAGGGATGATTGAATATCAATATAATGATTATGAGCTTCTATCAGGCAATCACATTGTAAAAGAGTAGGATAACTCATCACCCTTGCATAAATATCTTTCCCATCAATCTCATAATAACCTTCCTGCATATCCATAGATACTTTTTTCAAAAAGTTTTCTATCTTATTATATTGTTTATGTTCTATATATTTATTTAAATTTCTAAGTTGATCAAAAACCATATTTTTCTCTCCATAATACACAAATTTAAATCATATTTTTCTCTTTTTTGCTATGACACTCACAAAGGAACTAAGGCATCCCTTCTGAAGAAATCTTTGAAATTCCTGTAGGATAGACTGACTGGATTCTTCCAATAAATATTTTACAAAGTTTTCCTGGTCATCTAATTTATCTTTAAAATCCAAAACATATTTTACATCCATAACTCCAGGAGTGGTTATTTCTAAAATTTCAAATCCATTTTTCTCCAAAAATAAAACCAGTCCTTTTACAGAAGGTAACAAAATATGTTCATATGGGTATATCCGAGCATTTTTTTCTTTCAAAGTAACAATGTCAAATCCACTTCCTGCCCTTGTATTCAAAATTAATATCCCGTCTTCCTTTAGATATTTTTTTAGTTCCTGAATACGTGCAACAGGCTGTATTTCTTGCTGCATCTGATCCAGATAAAGAACCATATCAGCTTTTCCATACTGAATATCATCCACATCTACAGACAGAATTGAAGATTTTAGATCATAATTTCCACATATCTGTGATTTCCTGATACTATCTACATATCCTTCAAAACGATTCCCATAATCAACTATAGACAGATTTCGATTCCTCCTCATAAAACGAAAAGCCCGGACTTCTATCCACTCTAGAAATTCATTCCATGTATCTTGTCTGTTTCGCATAATTTCTTCTTGATACACATCGGAAATTCGCAGTTCCAACAGTTCTGGATTGTCATGATATTCTTCTACTGTGTGCTTATCATATACAGCAAATATGCTTTTACATACGGGACAGCATACATAATCCACTTTCCATTTAGAAAAAAAATAATTCCCTGCAGCTTGTCCGCAGATGGGACACGTTTCTTTCATATCCCTGCGGATTGGATGCATATCCACAAATCTACGTGCTATTCCAATCTGCTTATCTCGAAAAAGGTTGCTCTGAAATGTATATTCAAAATATGATTTCTCCGTATACTGATAAGATCTAAGCATAGTGTCAGTTCCTCCATTTACTGCGCTTTATCCCCCATGCTATATTGCACATTCAATAAAACTTCCTGTTAGCTAAATATTTTTATTAATCCGGTATCATTTTTTCTGGAATTGATTTTGGTATGAACAAAATAATGTATTATTTGCAAATAGTTTACAGATACATTGATATTGCCCAAGCATCTGAATTTGCGCTTCGCCCCCTGCTGCTTTAACAATAGCAGAAGACGCAGCTATATCCCACAGCATAATCTGTTCTTCCGTATAAGCATCAATTTTCCCATCTGCTACTAACGCTCCCATAATTGCGGCAGTACCTAACATTCTGATTTTCTTGAAATTTTGTACTTTAGTAATAAATTCATTTAAACTTTCCTGATCATAATTACGCTTCACAGGGAATCCCGTCGCCAATACTGCGTCCTCCATATGTTCAACATTTGATGTATGTATGGCTTCACCGTTCAGCCATGCGCCCTCTCCCACAATTCCAGAATATATTTCTTTTTGATAGAACCGATTAACTACTCCAAGAACTGGCTTCCCATTTTCCCATAATGCCACAGATACACATGCCAATTCGCGTATACCTTTCCAAAAATTAGCTGTTCCATCTAATGGATCTATAATCCACTCTCTTCCATCTTTATATTCGCCTACAAATCCACATTCTTCAGAAAGAACTGGAATTCCTGTTTCCTGCAGTATATCTATGATCAATTTTTCACTTTTTTTGTCTGCCTGTAGTTTGATGTCTTTGCCCTGTTGGCTGTCCACCACCACATCTCCTAAAGCATCCAGATATTGTCCTGCCTGAACTGCTGCCTGCATAGCCAGCTTATACTCCTTTTCATAAATCATAGTCCCAAATCTCCCAACAGATTTTCTACCGCCTGTTTTTCCATAGACGTTCTGCACGATGTAGTATAGGTACAGATGTGCGGCGTCAATATGGCATTTTTACATTCCTTTATAATCCCTTCATAGGGTTCTTCCCAGAGAGCATCCCCCCAGAATGCGGCCACTTTATTCGACTTCAACGCATCATACAATGCCTGCTCATTAACTAGGCCGCCTCTGGCACTATTAAGGATAATCACACCATCTTTCATCTGTTGAATTAACTCCTGAGAGATAATCTCCTCTTTGCCGGATGCATGCAGCGTAATGACGTCTGCTTGGGCAACCCCCTGCTCCAGGGAAGGCACGGATACCTCCGATATATATTTATCATAAATACTGATTTCAGCACCTAATCTTTCCAGTAATTCAGCTGTTTTTTTCCCAATATGCCCATAACCGATTACCAATACTTTCATTCCCTGAATAGATTTTCCCATGCGCTTCTTCCAGATTCCATTATGTATATCATCATTAGCATCAATTAAATTGTGGCAGATTGATAACAACGCTGTTAATGTCATCTCTGCGACTGCACTTGTTGGCCCTTCTGGCGTATTTGACACTTTGATTTTATATCTGGCTGCTGCCTCTTGATCTACATTGTCCATACCAATGCCAATCCTTGCGATAGCTTTTAAATTCGGGCATTGGATAAATACTTCCTCATTTAATGGTTCTAAGCCTGCCAGTAGCCCATCCGCCCCCTGCAGATGTTTGATAATTTCCTCCTGGTTCATTTTACGCCCATAAGGATTTTTTACTATTTCAATCCCTTTACTCTTTAATATATCAATAACCTCTGAGTTCGTATCTCCAAAAGAGGATGCACCAACTACTACTTTCATTAATGTCTGCCTCCCATATATTTATCCAAAAAATAATCTAACGCACCATGAAGCAGCACTGCATGAGCGCTCTCCACCTCTCCAAAAGTATTGAGCGGAACATAAAAATTCAAATCTCCCATTTTGCGAATTTTATTATCCGCTTTTTTTCCAGATACAGTTATCACAAATGCATTGTTTTTCTTTGCCGCCAAAACAGCCTTCACAATATTTTGTGAATCTCCAGATGACGAAATAGCAACCATAATATCCCTATCGGATACAATCCGTTCAATTCGATATGCATAAACATCCTCGTAACCAAAGTCATTGCTGATAGCAGTCACATGCGACACCTCTGCGCATGTCGTAGTATTGATAACCGCATTTTGAAACCAATCATGAGACATGTGCTCTGCCATACTGGCGCTGGCGCCATTTCCGCAGAAAAAAATAAGTCCTTTTGTATTCTGCTGTACATCCCTCGCACGCTCTGCCCAAATATCAAACCCTTCATCTTTTGTAATCTCTTTACCATTATCAACAGTTACTTTCATTTCCTTTAGATTCTTATATATCAAATCAAAATAGGATTCCGAATAACCTTTCATAATTCCATATATCTCCTCTCTGGTTTATTTCTACGTGACATCAATATTCCTTCTGCAATGTTCCAGTCCTCTTCCGTATCCAGATCGCAGGCCTCATCTTTTGGAATTGCAAATTTCCCAACTTTTCCGCCAAAAACCGGATTTAACCCTTTCTCCTGCATTTCCATAAATGTTGCACGTTTCCATGCCGTCAACGCCCATACTACTGCCTCTGTAGGTTCTAACAATTGGCTGTTAATTTTTTCTGAAAAAGAAAAATTCAGCGGTTTTCCCTGAAAGAAAGTTTCTTCTTTCTCTGCTACCACAGACAATACTGTATCGTAATCGTTGCCCTCTATATAATCCAGAAATCTCTCCATTGTGCTTTGACGCAAAAGCGGTGAAGTGGTATTAACCATAATCACATAATCACAAGCATGCCGCTGTAGGAACTCATATGTAAAATCACGGTTTGTTGCAGAATCCGATGCCAACGTATCAGGACGCCTGTGAAATTGTGCTCCTAGTTTCTCCGCAGCCTTACCCAGCTCTTCACTTTCTGTATTAACCCATAAACTTTCAAATCGATTACTTTGCAAAACTAATTCAATGGAATACTGTATCAGCGGTTTTCCTGCCATATAACGAATATTTTTTTTGGGAATCCTTTTAGAACCTAGCCTTGCCGGTATCATAGCAATATACCTGTAATTATCTATACTCATACATCTCTTCCTTTATTTTGTAATTACTGCTGTACAATTATCTGGTAACATAACATATCCGATATTCTCTTTTTCTATAAATTCCAAAAGTGCAATCCTTGCGCCTTTATAGTCATCATGTCCGATATTACAATCATGGATGAATATATAGCCGCCTCTCAGCAAACGCGGATAAAAATATTCCAGTCCTGCCTTAAGAGGTACGTATAAATCCATATCCAGGCTTACAAAGCAAAACTCTTCCTCTAAACCTTGCAAAGTATCTGGAAAAAAACCTTTTCGAATCAAAACATTCTCTTTATACTTCATTTTGCTTAGTACAACATCCACAGAAGTGTCTTTATAAAGTTCTGGATTTCGACCTTTATAAGTATAGCCCCTCTCTTTATCCAAATTCATATATTTATCTGGAAACCCCTCAAAAGTATCAAATAAATATAACTTTCTGTCATAAAATAATTCATTAATATGTGATGCAAAACTTCCCTGAAACACTCCCGCTTCTGCACATCCCCCCCCCTATATTCTTATCATAAACTTCTCTTGCCGCTAATTCTAATGACGCCGTTCTGACATTGCTATATGTAAGAGGTTTAAAAGAATACATATCAATTATGTTTTCATTTTTTACATATTTTCTAATATTACTTCTAATTTCATCCCAGTATTTCAAATTATCACTTGTAATGACAAATATATATTGGGACGTATCAATATTTTTTAAATATTCTAACGGTTTAATAGAAGAATTCAGATGATATAATCCATCATCAATAATAAACGCTTCCTCAATACCATACTGCCAATTCAAAATTTGTTTTATTTGCATACCCTGCTTACCAAAAGGATATAAAACCAACTTTCTTTTTTTCTTATCCGTAGAATTTACTATCTCATTAATCCTGAATTTTAAATAGTCATATTCATTCATTTTTTTATTTCTCCTCAACTTTCGGTAAATATTTATTAATAAACTCGTCTATTGGTAAATATAAATCATTATACCGCCTTCTTATTTGTTCCTCCTCCCAATCCCACCACGCAATTTGATTGAGAGCGCATATTTGTTCCTCTGTATATCTGTACCTTATGATCCTCGCTGGTACGCCGACTGCAACCGCATAGTCAGGAATATCTTTTGTAATTACCGCGCCTGCGCCTACAATCACTCCATTTCCAATATTCGCGCCATTTGTAATTATTACATTTTTTCCCAGCCACACATCATTTCCAATTTTTATCCTCGAACACTTTTCAATTTTTCCCTTAGGCCTTACACCTGGAAAATACCAATCCGCCTCTTTACGTTCGTCATATTTAAACAAAGATACCAAATCATTATCTCCGCCACTGAAAATAAATGGATGTACCGTAATATAATTCATAGCATGATTTTGTACAACATCACATCCCGGGCCAATACCGCTGAAACTCCCTACAGATTCTACCAGTCTATGATTGCATAGCGGACCATAACTATACTTTCCCACAATTGTATATTTTTTCTTTTTCTTCTCCAGCTCTTTTTTTATCGTTTCCTTTTTCATCATAGACGGCAATTCTACAATGTTTCTACTGTGTACATATTTAGCTACATCTTTCTTCAGCGTATCATATATACTATAATCCTTAGTAGCCAGAATAACTGAATACGAAGAGGTATCTATGGTCTTTAAAAAAGAAACATTCTTGATTTCCGAATTAAACTTACATAAATAATTGTCAATAATATATCTCTCCTGAATTCCATAACAATTATTTAATATAGACTTTACCTGTAATCCTATATCACCAAATGGACATATAATAATTCCCCCCCCCTAAGCAACATTTTAATTGTTTCTCTATACAGTCCTTGATCTCATTTATCAGCGTCACCGATGCTATATCTCCTCTATCTAAATAATCCAAACTTATCCTATATATCAGATAATCTCACAATTCTTCTTAACACAAATCTTTTAATAGTTTTTCCAGTTCATAAAACCTTTCTACTCTGCCCGTTACTCTACGTCCAAAGCGAATTTCTCTCTCTTGTAGATCATCATAAAGATAATACTTTATTAATTGAGCAATATGTACTAAAAAGGCCTGTCTTTGGTCCTCTGTAAATCCATCTCTGATAGCTCGCTGTATGGCATCCTCAATTTTATTTTTTTCAAACGCTTCATATGTACATCCTTTTCCTTTCGACTGATTAAACCCCAACATCACAACTGGCTTATACCTAATCATAGTAATATAGTTGGTTTGCGATAAAATTGTCACTACAACATCAGATATATCTATCAAATCATTAATATCGCCTGATTCGATATAAATTGTATTGTCTGGAAAATCATCTTTCTTTTCCAGCCTTACACACATAGGATGAGGTTTATATATATAATTCCATTTCTTTCTTTTACATAACTCGGCAATATAAATCCCTGCTTCTATGGAACTCCTGAAAATAGGAGAATGATATTTCTTTGTATCTTCTCTATAAGGAACCATATCCGACAGAATATCGTTCTGGCCTGCAAAAAAAACAGTTGGTTTGTCTCTGTTTATATATTTTAAAACATATTCTATACAGTTATTTTTAGGTTGTATCTTACGGTTAATCCTGCTTTTATATAAATAATTCCATACTTTATCCGCATATTCTAAGTCGTTTTTATCCACCGGAAGTTCTGTAAACTCTTTTGAATATACAGACGGCAGGCTTTTTCCCATTTCACCATCAAT
Source organism: Schaedlerella arabinosiphila (assembly GCF_003885045.1). Classification (GTDB taxonomy): domain Bacteria; phylum Bacillota; class Clostridia; order Lachnospirales; family Lachnospiraceae; genus Schaedlerella; species Schaedlerella arabinosiphila. The sequence goes on from NZ_RHJS01000002.1 coordinate 4,606,103, forward strand.
ATCAAATGACAGAGTTCCTGGCAGAACACCCTGGTGTGTTGATATTAATGGTATTCCTTTTAGTTGACATAACTCCTGTAGGATAAAATGTTGCACTGTAAAAAGAGGATGAGATACTATAAACTTGGGTTTTAACATTTCTAAAACTTTTATTATATACTGATACATATAATAAACCATGTAATCAGCACTTTCCCGTTTTAACTTCGGAAATTCAGCACATAAACATTTGCTACCACTATCGGCATAATTTTTATTTTTTAAAAACTTCGTTTGCTCCTCTGACAGCACACCATCCTTTATATAGATACTCAGATCAAATATTCCTGGCGTAACTAAAGATGGTAGTCCCATGATTTTTTCTGTTTCCTCGCTGGAATACCAAATTGCCTCTGAAATAAGTCCCAGTTTTAAATCTCTATCTTTTGCTTTCCATTCTTGTATAAATTCTTTGAATCCTCTATTTGGAAGAGCCCATCCCCGTCCCCAAAACAAACTATAACCTTTCATATTTTTTTCTTGCATCTGCAATTTTTCTAAAGCTTGAACATAATCATATTCAAAGTCCTTTGCATTAATTGTATTTATATCATAATATTTCTTATAATGCTTTTTTTCTTCTAGTCCATAAATTCTAATCTGTTTTGTTATCTCATCATAAAAATTAAATGGAATATATATATATAACTCGTTCCAATTTTTTATCTCATCTGGAGATAATACTTTTTTTCCAAGAAAATACTGTCCATTTTTCTTTTTATCATTATCTATAAAAAAATCTATTTCCTCTTTTTTTACAATATATGCAAATTCACTTGCATAAAGGCCCGTACCCCAAATAGCTTTTTTCATATTATTCCCCACATCTTTTTATTGCTTATCTAATAACACTTTTAAATTCACTCAAGAAAAAATTTTATTCTCTCTTTTTTGTACAATTATATCATCCCAATAAAAATAATCTTCTATCTCTGATATTAGCGCACTATTTCCAAATATTACCCCAAACATATAATCCACAAAAAGTTCCTCACCCAAACTATTTTTAATGCCGCATTTATTAAATAAATTCATTATATCTTTTATAAATTTTTGTATTCCTTCATTAATAAATAATCTCTGAGTAAAATATTCTTGATTTTTTTCCTTCTTTGAACAGACTTTATGCCCACATTTATCTACTTTTACAATTACACCATATGGGGCTGTAAACATACTCTCTAACAATAATGGATATTTAAATAAAAAAGATTTTTCTGCCATTAAATCTGTGCTGCTTTGAAAACATGGTATCAGTTTGTTTTGTTTATTGCATTCATTTTCTGCTGATAAATCGTTATAAAAATAAAAACCTATTATTGTTTTTTTTAAAATATTTCCCAATTTCCTTTGCGTATTTCCATTATATCCAATATCAACTATTGCAAAAGAATCTTCTAATTGTTTCCCTCTTAAATAACGTATGTAATCCTCTCTCTCTTTCGCTATTTCATCTTTTATATTTTCTTTATATGGCTGTAACCACATTAGAATTTTATTTTTATCATTTGGCATTTGAATTTGAAAATCAAAAAATTCATTATCAGGACTAATTGCAACAGAAAAACGTGACTCCATAAAATCACCAAATTTACCTATATAGGGAAATTCTAACCATTCTTTAAAACTTTTTTCATCCGTAATTGCAGCTATATATGCAATTCTCCTTGATACATATAAATAATCACTTTTCGGCAAATTATTTTTTAATAATGTGCAATAATAATCATAATCTTTTTGAATCAAGTATCCATCTCTTGCAAAAAAAACAAATCTGCTGATTTTGTATATTTTACTCTGTTCCGCAAGCCATTGCACAAAAGAAAAAATAACTGGCCCCCAAATACAATACCCCCACATCTGTTCCGAAAAAAATCTGACTTTCCCTCTTGAAGCACAGAGTGCAAAAGGATTATGAAAAAGTTGTGACACAACCGCTCCCACTAATAAAGACTCTTTTATATTTGTTACCATATTATATAATTCTTTTATCGAAGAATTACAGAGCATCTGAGTTACACTCATGATATAATATGTATTGATTCCAAATCTAGCTGGCATGCGTATATCTCCTTCTATATCGTCGCCAACATGTATCGCATTTCTGCCACATAAAATATTTTCAGAAAAATACTTCCAAATTCGTCCTTGTCTTTTACTACATCCTTTTTCACTTGATACAATTATTTTTTTCACATCAATTACCAAACCTGCTTGAAAAAGAAATTTATGAAGAATATACGCAGGAAAGTACATATCACTTATAACATATATATCCTTTCCAGATTTTATCATTTTGTTGCAAATATCTATAACAACTTTTCTCGGAGCAATGAGGCTTTTCTCAACATTAAGTTCTATCTCTTTTATTCTGACTATTGCTTCATCACTAATCCCGGTTATTTCTTGAATTTTCCAGTATAACTCATCAAAAGAGTAGCACAAATCTTCCATATTATTTAAAGCTTGATTACGCACAGCCACATAATCATATGGGAATTGTATATTTTGTTCATCTATTTTTTCCCGTATAATCTCGAATACATCCTCAGGCCTCAGAACTTTCCGAACTATTAATGTGTCAAACATATCGAATGTAATTACGTCATATTTGAAAAGTGTCTCTTCAAAATTCTCCAAGCTTTTATCCCAATAAGGATTATTTTTATCGTAAATGTCGTTTTTTATTTCTGCTCTTTTTCCGTTTGTAAAAAAAACAGGTATTTTACTATTCTTAATACGTCCATATATCACATTCCAATATGTTACTGGGGCATTAATAATTATCATATCTGCATTTTCTTCTGCTTCCTTCAAACTGAAAATCGGAAGACCATACATTTTTTTCCCAATGTTGGCCTGATCCCTGTCCATTAGGCCTACAAAATGAAACCCCATAGTTTGTTCCGTCAATGTTGCCGTGCGGCGTCCAATTCCATAAAGCACTATTTTCTTATCTTTATAATTAGCAAAATTCCTTGCAAACCTTGTCCGTTCTAACTCAAATGTATTGCTCATTACATTTGCTCTCCTGCCTGTACTATATCAGTGTTATCTTCCCCACATCCGCCACATATCCTACAAAAACTATTATATCCGGGATTTCTGTCTCCCAAACAAAACTCCATAATTGAAATTCCGCTATCTTCTGAGTTCATAAGGCTCCTTAAATCAATATAATCTGTATTTGACAAAGAAAACAATCCACACTCAGACGCACTCCATGCAGAATTACAATAATATAGACACCCATTATTTAATCCATGCCATGCAGTAGCACATGTAAGCATATGTTTCCTGATTTCTTCTTGCGGCCTTCTAAAAGTATTCGATGGGAATCCAAAATCTCGCCAGCGTAATGTAGAAATTTCTTTATAATTTATCTTTGCACTTTTAAAGGCATCTATTACCTGATTATATATTTCTTTATAGTCTATCGAATTAAGATAATTACTAATATTGATCTCTATATTACATTTTTTTATTATATATAAAAGTTTTTCGTTTGGTATAACACCTCCATTTGTTATTATCCTTATTCTTCCTATTCTGCTTCCATATGTATCATATAAATATTCCAAAAAATTTGGTAAATCTTTATTTAAAAAAGGTTCCCCCCCAACAAGTTGATATTTAAAAATATAATCAACATGTCTAAATATCAAATCAATATTTTCCTTAAGACTTTCATATGAATATTGTCTTCTTTGTTTGTAATATGGCATAAACATATTACATTTCTTGCAGTTGAATGTACATACTGTAGTAATAGTAGTATGCATCTCCATAAGGCAGACCTGCCTTAAACGCTTAAAATACCACTCACAAATAAAGCGTTCTAACCCTGTAAAATCAGTATTTTCAATATATCCATCCCGTACCAATATATTGAATATTTCATTATAGGACGTCGTTTCTGCCATAATGACTATTTTTGTATTTTTTATATTTTCTTTTGATTCCATATATGAATAAATAGGAATATCTTTATACCAACAGCCCTTTAATTGCACCGAATTATCTATTATAAATCGAATTTTTACGTTTTTAGTTATATTATCCAGATATATCTGCGCCATTGACCCAAAACCAAAGACTATAATCTCTTCTATTTCATTCCAATCAAAAGATAATCTGCCCCAATCATTTTTTATAGCTGAGTCCATTTTACAAACCTTCTTTTCTAATCATTGCCTTAAAAATATCTAATTCATCATGTGTCGTAAGTTTCAAATTTTTTTCAGATCCCTTTGAAAAATAAATCTCTTCCCCAAGCATCTGCATTAAAACACAAGTTGCTGTTGTATTCTCAATTCTTAACTCTTCTGCCTTTCTATGTGCCCACAACATTTTACCTAAATTATATGTATGGGGGGTCTGTGTTCGAAATAGCTGTTCTCGTGGTATAGTTTCATTAGATGTCCTTCCATTCGCGCTCCTAAATATTGCTTCTATACATGGCATTGCCGCAACTGCACTTCCATACTCTTTGTAAGTTGCCAAACTATCTGATATCAACTCTTCTGACACAAATGGCCTGTTTCCATCATGCACCATCACAACATCATCTTGCCGGCAGTATTTTGACAGTTCATTAATCCCATTCTTTATAGATTCCTGTCCTGTTTTTCCGCCTACCGTAATCCATTTTAATTTATCTATCTGATAGTTCCGGGCATATGCATTAATGTTTTCTTTCCAATTTTCTAAGGTAACTACAATCATTGCATCAATCTGTGGATGTCGCTGAAAAGCCTCCATTGTATATAAAATGATTGGTTTTCCCTCTATATGTAAGAACTGCTTCGGTATATCCAAATGCATTCTGCTTCCCATACCGGCTGCTGTTAGTAATGCTATATTCATAAAAATATCCTCTCTGACATTTTTCTAATCTCCCAAATTAATTTTCACAACCGGATGTATTTTCCTCTTCTCCTGCGGCGGAAAGCACATATAATCACCAAATTCCTGTATAAGCCATGCTTTATAAGATTTATTGACCATAAAACGATATCCTTCAAATTCTAGTTCCGTACTCTCTTCATACCACGCTCTTAGATACCCATCTTTCCCGTTAGGCACTGGAAACATCAGATTACGAACCAATTTTGTTCTTTTTTTATTACTTCTTTCCACCAGATGCTCATATATTTTATAAATATGGTTCCCCATCATTTTATTTAAAATCCCAAACCATATTCTCATATTTTTCTGTTTATGAGCTACCTTTCCCACTTCAGACCACAAACTCTTTCTAACACAAAAACATTGAAATTTATGTAATTTGCGCATAATATAATCGTCTGGCACTCCATCTCTTGGAAAAATATCTATAAATACACCTTGCTCATAGGGCATATGTTCCTGATTTTCCCTCAAAAATAGTGTTCCTTTTTTTCTGAGTTTCCCATATCCCCATCTGTATCCCTGTGTATTTCGCATATCCTGAAAATAAAATTTGCTATCCAACTCTATTTGACATGCTTTTCTAAATCTTTCGTATTCTTCCCTCAGCATTGCCACATCCGCATCATCATCCCACGGAATAAAACCACCATGCCTCACTGCGCCTAACAGTGTTCCTCCTGTCAATGTATATTGGATCTCATATTTCCTGCAAATACGGTCAAATTCCACTAACAACTCCAATTCAATCAATTGTAGTTTTCTTAAATCTCCTTGATTAAGCTCTATCAAAGCAACTTCTCCTACTTATTTTTTAGGCTTTTTAGTATCCTCACCGTCGTTCTAAGGCCGCTGTCAATATCAAATTCTTCCTTCCACCCAAGGGCTCTTAGTTTTTCATTGTTCAGTATCGCCGTTGTCGCTCTGGAATATCCTTGACTTTCCTCTTCCTGTGGTAAATTAAAAATGACTTTCGTTCCAGAAATCTCGGATAATTTTTCTGCAAGTTCTATTAACTTTACATCTGACAATTTAGAAGATACATTATAGGCTTCTCCAGATTTCCCTTTATCCATAATATAAAAAATCGCTTTCACGGCATCAATAACATGAATGTAAGAGTAATATTGCTTTCCATTACTTTTCAAAACAATATTTTCGTTACTTACCGCATTTTTTATAAATTGAGCCAAAGCCTTGCTGTCATCCGGCCACATCGTAGGACCATATACTCTACATAGTCTCGGTATTACAACATCCATCTTATACTTATGTTCATATGCCCGACAAAGGCATTCTCCAACTCTTTTACTTTCCGGATAACCTGAACGTACCTGATTACAATCCAAATATCCACAATCAGTTTCTGAAAATCCTTTTGTTCCGTCCCTATCTTCACCATATACCTCCACCGATGATAAGAAGACAAAACGTTTTGTATGGTGCATTATTGCATACTCAAGGAGATTCTCTGTTCCTATTACATTTGTATTAATCGTCCCAATCGGATCACTGCTATATTCCAATGGATGCGTATTACTTGCAGCATGTAAGATATAGTCTGCCTTTCCCATTTCAGGTATTGAATTGTTTATATCACAAGATATAAACTCAAAATCATTCCTATCAAAATATAATCCCAGCCTGTCCATCGCCCTTTTTCTATTTCTTGCAATGGCAATTATTTTAAATCCTGCAGAGCATAAATCATTCATCTCTAAAATGCAATCAATCAATGTTGATCCAATTAATCCACTTGCACCAGAAATTAGCAGTGTCCCCTCATGGATTCCAATATTCTTATAAAGTTCTGAAACGCAATGCACAATACATTTACGAAATTCATTACTTGGAATCATTTTTACCTATCCTTCTAGTCTTTTATAATATAATTGTGTATATCTGCACCAATTGTCATATTAGTCTTTTTTTTCTGATAACATTCATATATTTGCTTAAATACATCTGCATCCCATGCTGCTATATAATTAATAAACTCAGAAATTGCCAATGCTTTCTCTAATATATTATAAGGCACGCCTTTGGATATCATATTTTTTTCTATCCGATTCTTTTCCATGTTTAATAACTCATCAGTAGGAATACGACACAAAATACTTTTCCATTCATCTGTATCCATACTCCATACATTGAGACTATTATTTTTACAATTAAACAAAACCGCCTTATTTTCCCCTATTGTTTTTGCAAGTGAAAAGCTAATTGTCCTTTCAACTGAATCCCTCTTTATTTTGGCAAGATGACAATCAATTTTTTTTGACCAACTAAATTCGCCAGTTATCTTGCTAAGAAATACCATATCTACCGAAAACGCATAACATATTACAATGTACTCTGCACTGTTAATCAACCAACTAAAAGTTCTATCCATTGATTGCTCTTGCTCTATTGGATATATATATTCTGTTGTCTCCCCTGTTTTTTCATTCCATCTCACTACACAATTTCTACCATATGCTGACAACCAAAAATACTCTCCATCATATACCATATGAGCATAGCCATACAGAAATCTTCCTATTTTTCTTATTTCAAAGCTTCCGTCTTCCATATTGAATATGATAATCTTGCTTACATTACAACTTGCCAGATACAAATATTTTTCTTTTTTATAATAAGCCCATATAAAAAGTATTTTACTCTTATCTTCTAAAAGGAAGGGTCTGATACATTCTCTGTATTCACAAATATTATAATTTTCTATATCAATACTTAATATTGCCGGATAACATTTAGGAATTAAAAATATTTTCCCCTTATATTCCTCCACCCCATCAAACAGCATTGACCTATCATTTGATTCTGGAGGAATAATCTTTATTGCATGTTTACTGATAAGATCATATATATATATATCCTCTCCATTATGTGGCGCAAGTATAATTTTATCCCCCACTTTCTTTATTCCACAATAATAAGCCCATGTATTATAAAAAGAGCCTGGAAGCGTCATCTGTTTATCGACTTCTCCGCTGTCCAAATCTATGCGATATAAATCATGTGCGTAACCCCAATTAGCTGGAACAAAAAATACTGCATTTCCTTCCTTAAAAAATGTATGAAAGTACAGAAAATCCCTTTTCGGCTCCAAAATATCCTCCATCACCGCCCAGTCAATATACATCACCGGCTTCCCCAGCACCCCAAAGTAATGCACCAGCGACGAAGAATTCTCCCCAAGGTAAGCATCCGCCACCACAGCAGCAATCCCCGCATCTCCGGTTTCATCAAGAATCCCTTCTCCCTTCCGTACAAACGAATCCTTAATCTCCATGTATTCCTCATACAACTCTGGACGCATGGATTTCAAAGTCGCTTCTACCAGCGGGTGCGGCCGCCACAGGAGGACCACATCATCCCGGTTTTCAAAGCATGACAGGACATACCGAATCTTTTTCATGGCATAACGCTTATTATTCAGTATCCCTGTAATACTGATGTTAAAGAGGATTACCTTTTTGCCGGCAATCTTCTCCCGCCACTCCTGCGGGATCTCATGCTCCAGGATTTCCTGCTTCTTCTTGTCCAGCTTCAGGAGACGGTCAACCTTCGGACAACCGATCGCTGCGATCTTTTCCTCGGGCACAAAATCCAACATGGACTCCTTCTTATCTTCGTCCTGAACAATGATCTTATCAATATACTGGTATGACGGAAGGCTCCTGTGTGAATCCGGCATCCCGCCCTCGCCCAATATATAATATGGTATATACACTAATTCATCTGTAAATTTTTTGAGGTTTTCGGTATAATAATCCGGGTGTACGCTTGTCACATAATTGTTCCCGTCATAAGGATTGTGGATGTAAATAATATCCGGACGTTCTTTGTCCAAGGAAAAGTCTTCGTAAGATGTGATCGGCACATCAGCAGGAAATATATCTCCCTCATAACAGAGCTTTTCCGCTCCGCCTTTATCATTTCTTTCATAATATGGTATCGGAACAACATATGCGTCACACTCTTCATCCGCGTCTGCCGCTTCCCATACACTCTCCATGCAGTCCCACATAGAAGCTTTGTAAGGCATAAATGCAATCTTGAGCTTATCAAGAGGGATCACTTCATCAATCTCATATTCTGTCTGTCTCAGGCAGCCGTCTAACTGGCGCTTGATACCGGAAAGCTTTTTCCTGTCGATCATCCTGCTCATCGTATAAAGGTGCTCGCAATAAGTCTCCAGATAAGAAACCGCCTTTGTATCCATACCTTCGCTTTTTTCGATAGACTCCCCGATATGAGCGGCACAATCCTGACACTGTGACAACAGGTCGTTCGCTTCTGCAATGCGCTTATTCTCTAATAAAAAGCGCACATGCTCATGAGCCTCTGACATTGTCTGAATCATACCTTTGATTTCTTTTTTGATCTTCCTTCTCATCCTGTATATGCTCCTTTGATTGCAGTCTTATCTGACGAAGTCCACCTGTCTCGCTGAAACTGTTCTTTTATTTAAAGATACTCTACAGATATTAACATTCAGTCTGCAAAACCCACATAATCTCTATATAGTATCGGCACATTTTTTTATTTCTTTAGCCTTCTATCCGCATTTCCGATGTCAGTATTTTCCTCTGCGCCCCTGCTTCCGCTCCTCCATAAACCGTTCCACAACCCCTGCCATGGCAACAGATTCTTCTCTTGTCAGGCAGTGCGACATCTTTTCATTCCCGTTGATCTTAGAAACAAAATCCGCAATCTCATATCGCAGCCCGTCCCCCAAAAATTTGGGGGAATATTTTTCAATCCTTGTAGGATCTTCAAACCGCACCTCAAAGGATTTTGTCAGCCACCAGGGCGATTCTGCCAGAATATACCCCTTCGTTCCCGCAATGACAAGCTGTCCCTCCGACTTTACCCCGATTCCAGTTTTAGACATAGCCAGGGCGTTTTTGAACTGAAAATGAATCTTAGAATACAGGTCCACTCCGTTTTCCGCGTAAATGCCGTCAAATTCTACATTTTCATAATTGCATCCCAGGAGCTTAAAGATCGGCAGCAGCGTGTAGCTGCCAAACTCCAGAAATGCCCCGCCGTACTCCTGGTCCACCATTTCTCGAAATCCCGGCGGAGTAATGCGTGAAAAACATGCTTCTATATCCCGCACCTCGCCGATCATACCGCTTCTGGCAATATTCATCATCTGCATAAACCCGGGACAATAGGCAGTCTTTATTCCTTCCATCAGGATCACGCCCTTTTCCTCTGCCAGTGCATAAAGATCTTCCGCTCTTTTTACAGTGAATGTCAACGGTTTCTCACAGAGTACATGCCGCCCCATTTCAATTGCCTGTTTTGCATAATTATAGTGAGTCTCATGGGGAGACGCTATATATATTGCATCTATATTTTCCAAAAAATCCTGAAAATCCCCAAAGTAAGACTCCAGTTCATGCCTCTTCCCGAACTCCCTGGAGCTTTCCGCTTTCGGGTTATACACCGCACGCGCATTGATGCCACTAACAAATTTTGCCTCTGACAGGAACCTGGGTGCAATCCGACCGGAACCTACCACGCCGAGCTGGACGATCGGATATCTGTTTTCCCTGAGCTTGGACGATGAGATATCCGGTGTCCGATCCAGATATATGACTTGGCAAAATTCTTTCAGATAATCAAAGGTCCCCACCCAGTCTGAGCCAATTGCAAAAATATCTACGCCCATCTTCTGAATATCTTCCGGTTTCTGCCCTTCATGGTCCTCAATTATAACCTCGTCTGCCAGCCCGGTTTTCCTGACATTCTCGACTCTCTTGAGAACAGGGTCCATGACATTGAGCTTTCCCCTCTGCAGGTCATAATATTCCGTAGTCACTCCCACGATCAGATAATCCCCTAATGCTTTCGCTCTTTTAAGCAGGTTATAATGTCCCTCGTGGAAGAGGTCATATGTCCCATACGTAATTACCTTCTTCATTTGGTTATTTCCTTCCTTCATACCGGCACTCTGATATCCTATTGAGATTTATATAATATGATATATATACTTTATTGTAATCTGTCAACAAAATAAAAGCAAATCTTTTTCGATGACTGCATTATATTCTTCTGCATCGTAGTTACAAGTCGCATCCAATATCATTGACTTAACGCTTCGCAGCACTGATACATCGCATATTTAAGCATGTTCCGGCCGTACTGAATCTATTTGGGCAGCTTAGGTCACTGACATTAGATCACACCCTGGCCGGACATGACATATATTGTATCCAACTCTTATGCTCACAGCTTTAACTACATACATAGATGCGGTTACTCATTCCCCTCTTTCCACATAATTTGTGATAGCCGCATCCGCTCCTTTTTCCCGCAGCCACTCAAAATCCGCTGACTCATTCACCGTCCAGACATGTACCCGTATCCCCTTTGCATGGCATTCCTTTACCACATCCACTCCAGGATACTTCATACACCCTACTGACGGATGCACTGCACAGGCACCGTATTTTTTCGCATATTCCGCAATGTCCATGATTCCATCGCAGTAAAGGAAAGCCACCCTGGCCGATGGCAGAAGCTGCTTGATCTTTCTCATGGAATAATGATTAAAGGAAGAATAAATAATCCTGTCCGCCATTTCTTTTTCTTCTGCCAGACGCAGCACCTTTTCTTCCATCTTTTCATAAAAAACCGTACTGTTTTTCAGTTCCAGGTTAATCATCAGATCTGTATTTTTAATCAGATCATACACCTCTGCCAGGGTCGGCACGGTAATCTTACCATAAGCCGGGAAGCTTTTATTCATATTAAACGCTTTCAATTCCCCCAGCATATAGTCCTTTACATATCCGGTTCCATCGCTTACCCTGTCAATCTTTTCATCGTGGATGACCACCGGCACGCCGTCCCTAGTCAACTGCACATCCAGTTCGATACCGTCTGCCCCCATCATATGAGCCAGTTCAAATGCAGGCAGTGTGTTCTCCGGCGCATGCCCGCTTGCACCGCGGTGTGCCCAAATTTTCATTGTCCGGCTCTTACGCTGCATAATTGACACATATTGATAAATGCTTTTCTTTTTGGCAAAAGATACTTCCCTGTCCTCTCCTGCACCGAACCGGATCAGCTTCAGTCTCTGCTGTTCAAAATCGATCAGTACACTGTCCCACAGATCCTGAGTCACCGTATCTGCTTCTCTCGGCCATGTCACAGCCCCCTGCGGCTTTTTGTCCGTAAAATATTCCAGCTTGGCACAGCCGATTGAGATTACCGGGAAGCTGCATTCCTCAAATATATAATCCGCATGCGTGTGTCCATAAAAAAATCCCACAATTTGGTAATCTTCTGACGCATTACATTTCTCCAGGATATCCAGCAGCGCTTCCCCATTCCGGACATGAAAACTCCAGTAATCCAGTTTCGCGAGGGGAGCATCATGAGAAAAAATGAGGAACCTGGTTCCAGGAACCGAAGATACCAGCACTTTTTCCAACCACCGAAGCTGCCCCTCAGTATATCCATAGCGTACAGGAGCTGCATCGTCAAAGGAAGAAAGAAAAATCATCCTGATAGAATATTCAGGCACATCAATATAATAATCAAGTCTGGTATTTGCTTCTGCCACGTCCGCCTCTCTGTTTTCTCCGGCCAACATGCCATTCGCAGAAGCAATCGGCAGCACTCCATTTGCGGAAAAATATTTTTCACTCCCATATAATCGATACAGCGACTTCATCTCTTCAAACGAAAATGCATTCCGGCGATTTCTGAAATAATTGCTGTCGTGATTTCCCGGCACGATGTAAAGCGGGACACCGCAGTCCTCAAGATCACGGACCATATCTTCCACATATTTCCTTGTCAGCCTTTTGGGGAGCATACCATCCGTAAGGTCTCCCATATGCACAATCGCATCATACTTTATACGTGCTGTCACACTTCGAATGTTGCGTACCGTATCTTCCCATGTTCCGTTGACCGTATGATGGGTGTCTGTCAGAAGGCACAGCTTCATTGCATGCGGAGCATCTTCCCGATTGACCGCGGACACCGTCTCTGCAATTTCCTGCTCAAACCATGGTTTATTCCGTGCAGCCGGTATCTTCTGTGACTCATAATACGCAATCAGTTCACTTGCCCGTCCATTGTCCTCAGAGTTCAGATCTTCCCCGTCTTTTCTTCTGACACAGACACGAAACCAACATTCCTGTTCAAAAATATACTCTTCCTGTCCATAACTCTGCGGAGTCAGGTTTTGCGTATAGGACGCCCAATTCTCCTCTGGCTGATATGCATAACTATATATAAATATCGGATTTCTCTCCAAAGAAAAAACAGCCACAGCAAACAAATATTCTTTTTCACAAATACGCAGCCTACTGCCCGGAAGTGCCCGGTGAAGTTCTTCTGTCGCCATATGCTTCGGGGAATCAGGCACTAACATTCCATCTGCAAGCGCCGTCCGATACCCCGGCGTTAATTGTAAATATTTCATTTTATATTTTGCACACTCCTTCAAATAGACCTCATGAAACGGCCGAATGGCCATAATGGGGTGCCCTTAGGTATAGCCACTGATATCTTAGCATAATTCCCTACCTATTGCAATGAACATTCCGTAATTCCGCTGTCTCTCCAATTCTCCTGTACTTTCCAAAAATTCAGGACTTCTCCGTTTACAACCCCACCTTAATATGTTAAGATTATTCTAGTTTATTATGAATATTTTTAGTGCGCCTGATATTCTCCGTGCCGCTTTGCGGAACTGCTTTCTATACCGCGTCTGATATGCACAGATATTCCCGGCGTACTTTAAAAAGGAAGGGAGGTCTTTCAGACCATGATTTTAAAGGACTGCAGTACATGTATGGTTTATGATACGTCCGGCGAGCTTCTGGTGAAGGCCAGGGTGATGAGCGTAGAGGACCGGATTACACTGCATTTTGAAGACGACAGCAAGCTTGGGCCCGATACGGAAAAGCTGGAGGTGGATTTTTTTGACAGCCAGATGGGCTGCATCAAGACGTACAGCAGCCTGGTAGTCCATAAAAATACGGATCCCTGGGTACTGGAGCCCTGGATGGCGCAGTGCGAGATCCTGGAGATCCGCGAGACGATCCAACGCCAGAAGGATCTGCGGGTGAAGCTGGGAAAAGATTTGGAATTTACGTCCGCCATACATGGACATTTCATCGGAACCATACATAATATCAGCGTAGGAGGCATCATGCTTTATACGGAAATGCCCCTGGATGTGGATGAAGAGATTGAGTTCCATTACTGTTTCCTGAAAAAAGAGTACGAGATCCGGGCTGTCATCCTGCGGGAGCAGCAGATGATCAAAAAACGGCATGTCTATGGCTGTCAGTTTATTGATCTGACAAAGAGCGCGGAGAGGGATATCCGTCAGTTTGTGTTCAAACAGCAGCTTAAGAGGATCTGGTAGGCCGGTCCCCGGACGTACAGATGTTTTTTTACGGTACCTTGAAAAAAATACGTTTCCGGTATGTATGAGGAGGAACTATACATGATATCACTTACTTCACTGCAAGATGCAGAAAATGGCTCGCTGTTTCATATGGACTGCAGTTTTTTGTCCTCCGTCCGGTACTGCTGTGAAAGCCCGGACACCGTCTGCCTTATTTTTCCTGAAAAGCCGGCAGACCTGCCGGAGCGGGTCTTTTTAATGCCCGACGGCAAGCAGTATGATTACAGGGCGTTTATCTACACGCTCTCGGAAGGCGCTGAGGTCTGCAGCCTTAGGGACGAAGCAGACGGCAGTCAATCCGGTACAGAAGCTGCCGCCGAAAAACCGGCAGCTATGAAGGAATATTATATTGTCCGCGGCGTCACCGACGACATCCAGGAGGTTCGGAAGAATTTCCGTGTCTATGTTTCTTTCCGTACGTCCGTTTATTTTGACAGCGATCCGAAAGAAACCATGGTCACCGTCAAAGATATCGGATGCGGAGGCTTTCTGTTTGTTTCCGACAAAAAATATCAGCCAGGGGATACGCTGTCCATTGTCCTCTTCGATTCCCGGAATCCTCTGCTGGTCAAGGCCCGGATTCGGAAACTGCGCCCTGTCCGTAAGGAAGGCCGCTGTGGATACGGATGCGAATATATTGACCTGAACTCACAGGCCGAGGCGAGGATACGCAACTACGTCTTCCAGACGGAAGTTCTGCAGGGTAAGACGCGGGATGCCTGATATAGAAACCCTGCCGCTGGCAGCTTTTCTTCATACGATAGTATTCAAGGCAGGGCGGGATTCATCTGCCGCCCGCATCGTGCCGGCGCCCTGACGGATGCAGGCATATATATGCATACGGAAAGCCGGCCGCTTTTGCCCATACGCCACAAAAAAAGAAGGAGATCTCCGTCAGGAGTCTCCCTCTTCTTTTTTTGCATCCTTCTTTTCGCTTTCTTCTCCGTCTTCCTTCTTCACCTCATTCACTTCCACGGATGCTTCTCCCGCCGCGGAATGCTTCGGTGTATATTTTAAAAAGTAAGTATAGATGTCCACAATCGCCTGGTACAATTCTTCGGGGATGGCCGTCCCCAGGTCAAGCTGCGTGAGCACTGTGGCCAGGGAATTGTCCTCGTAGACCGGCACGCCGTTCTCGTTGGCCACCTCCACGATCTTCTCCGCCATGTATCCCAGCCCGGAGGCCACGATGACCGGCGCAATGTCCCTGTTCTCATCGTACCGCAGTGCGACCGCTTTTTTATTCATAATATCATTATATTGTGACATTGACCGCGTTTCTCCTTTCAAATATCTTCGGGAATGCAGCAGATACCTTGATCGGAACCTGCCCCTGCTCCACGGCAAGATACTCGACCTCCAGATGATTTCTGTTCATGATCTTACGGATATTGTCACGAATGTCGCTTTCATGTCCTGCCAGCTCTTCCGGATAATGAATCAGCATATCCATCTTCCCCTTCTCATAATACATCATCATATCAAAAAAGCCAACATCTTTCAAATCAAATTTAATTAATAATTTTATACCGCGCTCATTGGAACCGGGATTGCCGGATTCCTCGTCCGGATCTACCCAGATCTCCGAATACATGGGAACCCCGTTCAGGATCACCGGGAGCATCACATGCATAACCGGCATATACACGCTCTCATTGATCAGCATGCTCCGCATCATATTCACAAAGTCTTCTTTATTCTCAAGGCCCGCCTCGCCTCTCACGCCGGCCTGCATGATGTTCAGGAGCTTATCCGTCCAGTCCATCTTGCCCGCGGCCTTCTCATAATCCACATTCAGCAGCATATCCTTGAACTGCGCCGCCGACATGCCCTGAAAATACTTCTGGAACGACGGGAAATCCATCAGCCTCTGGAACGACTGCGCCACCTTGTCCACGTTTCCATTTTCCAGTCTGGAGGTGTTGAGCGCCAGCAGGCTGATCAGGTCGCGGATCTTCCCCAGGTCCTTTGTCTGGGAAATGTAGCTGCCCAGGTAGGGAATGATCTGCTCCTTTAAAAGCTGCACGTTCGACGCGTTCCCCTCCATGCTGTAGGGCCGCAGCCGGGATGCAAGCTGCTGGAGCTCCTGCCGGTTATTGCGGAACATCCGGCCTTCGATCTGTTCGAGAAGGTCCTGGATGGTCTGCTGCAGGTGCTTGCCTGAGGACATGTCATTATATCTCCGAAGCATATCCAGGATACCCGCTTTGAGATCCATGGAATTGGTCTCGCTCATGATCTGGCGCAGCACGTCAAATAAAGGACCCTGCAGCCGGTTTGCCCCCGCCATGGCGTCCTTCAAAAATCCGTTCAGCTCATCCGGGTTCATCTGCAGCATCTGGAACAGCGCCTGAATGTCCGCCGCGGTTCCCTTGCCGATCCCGGACTCTACCATATTGGCCATACCCCCGAACAGCATCCGGGTCATAACCTCCTGGAGGTTGGGCAGCTCTCTTAAAGACTGGACAAAATTCCCAAAATTGGATTCGTAGGAGATCCCCTTTCCCTGCTGGCCGTCCGAGTCAGTCCTGCCGTCGGCCCTGACCACCCGTCCCGGATCCACCTGGTTTTTGATGCTTAAGTCCTGCGTCTGCTGGGTCGGAGTCTGCTTATTATTGACTGCGTTATTGTCATATCCCACAACAGGAGTCGTTACTTTTAAAATATTTGACATTTTTTCACCTGCTTTGCAATTTACTCTTATCGTTTCCCGCAAGTCTGACGATATATATTAATAAATGTAATTTTTGTAGTTTAAAACATCACATTATATTAGATAAGGCGGTACTAAGATTATGGATAACATGCTTGAAATGTATCTCTATGAGACAAACACTCTTATGGAACAACTGGACGAACTCTTGATAGAAGCAGAGAAGAATTCGGATTTCACGACGAATGACGTCAATGAGATTTTCCGTATCATGCACACAATTAAAGGCTCATCTGCCATGATGGAATTCTCCACGTTGATGGAGATCGCCCACCATATAGAAGATCTTTTCTTCTATATCCGAGAAAACGGAATGGATTCCCTGGATGAATCACACAAGAATGACTTGTTCAATCTGATGTTCCAGTCAACGGATGCTCTTCGCGGCGAAGTTGAAAAAATCGAAAACGATGAGCCCCTTAGCACTAATATCGACTCAATCATTAAAAGTATTAATAGTTTTTTGGAAAAAATCAGTTCTTCCGGCGAGAAGTCTTCTGCAGACGCTCCTGCCGAAGCTGCGTCAGCTCCTACCGCACCGCCTGCAGATAAAGAGGCCATCGCCGCGATCAACCAGGAACTGGCGGGATGCCCTGACAGCAAGCTTCCTTATTTTATTAAGATTCATTTCGAAGAGGGCTCCGGCATGGAGAATCTTCGTGCTTTTATGATCATTACCGCTCTGAAGGAGATCGACATTCCGTTCGAGTATTATCCTTCCGATGTGGAGACCAACAGCGACACCGCAGAGTCCATCATTGACAACGGGTTCTTTGTGGCCCTTTCCTCCCAGGAGGATGTGGACAGCGCGGTAGGCATCCTGAAGGAGCAGAACAGCATCCAGGCTTATGAGGTCATTGAAAATGTACACGCAAAGGCGGAAGCACCCAAGCAGGAAGCGCCCGCTCCGGCGGCTCAGAAAAGCGTTGACACGTCTCCCGCTCCTGTTCCGGCAGAAGCAGCCCAGAAGGGTTCTCCTGCTCCGGCAGCGGCATCCACACACAGCGCGCCTGTGAAGCAGAGCCTGATCAGCGTCAATCTGTCCAAGCTGGACAGTCTGGTGGCGGTTGTCGGCGAGATCGTGATCACGGAGTCCATGGTCACCTCCTCCCCGGATCTGCAGAACCTGAAGCTGGATAACTTCATGAAGTCTGCCCGCCAGCTCAGAAAGCTGACGGATGACCTGCAGGATATCGCGATGTCCCTTCGAATGGTTCCCGTATCCGGTACCTTCCAGAAGATGAACCGTGTTGTCCGTGATATGAAGAAGAAGCTGAACAAGGACGTAAGGCTCACCCTTGTAGGCGAGAATACCGAGGTTGACAAGACCATCGTGGACAGCATCAGCGACCCGATCATGCATATTGTCCGCAACTCCGTAGACCACGGAATCGAAGAGACCCGGGAAGAGCGTATTGCTGCCGGAAAAGACCCGCAGGGTGAAGTCATCCTGGCCGCAAGCCATACCGGAAGCGAGGTTATCATCACCATCACCGATGACGGACGCGGTATGGATACAGAAAAGATCCTGGAAAAAGCAGAGCGCAACGGCATTCTCACCAAGCCGGCAAGCGAGTATTCCAAGAAGGAGATCCTTTCCCTTCTGATGCTGCCCGGTTTCTCCACCAACGAGGAAGTGACCGAGTTCTCCGGCCGTGGCGTCGGCATGGACGTTGTAAAGAAAAACGTTGAATCCGTAGGTGGCACCATCTCCATCTCCAGTGAGTTCGGACAGGGAAGTGTCACCACATTGAAGATTCCTCTTACTATGGCGATTACGGACGGTATGGAGATTTCCGTCGGGAAGTCCCTGTTTACCATTCCGATCGCAAATATCCGCCAGTCTCTCAAGATCCAGAGAGATGAAGTCATACTTGACGCGGGCGGCAATGAGATTGTAAAATGTCTGGGTGAATTTTATCCGATCATCCGTGTACATGAGTTATATAATATTGAAACGGAAAAGACCAATATTGAAGACGGTATCCTGATCTGGGTAGAGTCCGCTGATAAGTCCTTCTGCCTGTTTGTGGATGAACTGCTCGGCGAGCAGCAGGTCGTTGTAAAGCCGCTTCCTTCCTATTTGAACAGTTTCAATATCAAGAACTCAGGAATCGGCGGCTGTACGCTTCTCGGCGATGGCAATATCAGTCTGATCCTGGATATTGGTAACTTATATGCAGCATATCATACTCAATATTAAACTATAGGAACCGGAGGAATAATTTTATGTCAGCAGATACACATAAGAACACGGAGGTCGGCATTTCTGAGAATGAGGCTCCTGTTTCCACAGAAAGATTTTTAACATTTACTTGTGACGGATTGAATATCGGTGTCAGTACAAATTACGTGATCGAGATCATCACGGATCATTCCATCACCATGCTTCCTCTTGTCCCGGATTATTTAAA
Organism: Schaedlerella arabinosiphila; assembly: GCF_003885045.1. GTDB lineage: Bacteria > Bacillota > Clostridia > Lachnospirales > Lachnospiraceae > Schaedlerella > Schaedlerella arabinosiphila. Next base: position 4,625,625 of record NZ_RHJS01000002.1, read on the forward strand.
GGGCATCATCAGCATGAGAGGTGAGATCATCCCGATCATCGATATCCGTCTCCGCATGGGAAAGCTTCCTATTGAATATACCAGCACAACCTGTATCATCATCCTGGATATCAATGATGTCAAGATCGGTATCCTGGTAGACGCAGTACAGCAGGTTATGGACGTAGACCAGAGCCTGATCTCCCCGGTTCCGGTAGAGAACCAGCAGGAACTGATCCGCGGAATGGTTTCCTCAGGCGGCAATTCCGTAATCCTTTTCCTGGACTGCGAAAAACTGATTGAGGCATATTAAATACAAAAGCTTGTCATCGGCAGGACTGCAGCGCGGGCGTCCTGCTCCGGTATGCGCGGTTCGTGCGCATGTATGGCCGGATCCGCAGAATCAATGTACGGAACAGATACAGCGCATTTTAACAACAAAAAGGAGCAAGAAACATGTTAACGATAAATGACAGGGAATTCCAGCGTCTTGTAAAATTTGTACATCAAAATTACGGCATTGATTTGTCAAAGAAACGGCAGCTTATCACAGGGCGCCTTTCCAATACGATTGTTTCCATGGGATTCAACTCGTTTGAAGATTATGTAGAATACCTGATCAATAAGGGGAAGCCGGAAGACCGGGAGCTGATGCTGAACAAGCTTACAACCAATTATACTTATTTTATGCGGGAGGAAGCGCATTTCAAACTTTTCTCAGAGACGATTCTTCCTTATCTGGAGCAGACGAAGAAGGACAAGGTACTCAGCATATGGAGCGCCGGCTGTTCCTCAGGCGAGGAGCCTTACACGATCTCCATCATCCTGAAGGAATATTTTGCAAATAAGCCCGGCTGGGATACCAGAGTCCTTGCCACGGATATTTCACAGAATGTACTGCGGAGCGCGGTAAATGCAGTCTATGACGAGGATTCTCTGAAAGAATTGTCCCCTGCCTGGAAAAAGAAATATTTCCGCCCCGGAGAGGCGCCCGGAACGTACCATGTAACCCAGGATCTCCGAAATAACGTCATCTTCCGTACCTTTAATCTGATGGACCCGATCAAGTTCCGTCTGAAATTTGACGTTATTTTCTGCAGAAATGTTATGATCTATTTTGACCAGGAGACAAAGGAAGCGCTTGTGAAACGATTTTTTGATGCGACCAATGACGGCGGATATCTTCTGATTGGACATTCGGAAGGGCTGAACAAAGCCACAACGCCTTATAAATATCTCAAACCCGCGACTTATCGTAAGGTAAAATAAATATAGCGATCGCAACGAGCTGCTTTTGAAATTGAAACTTCAGAAGCAGCTTTTTTAAAAAACTCTAACATTTTGCACTATTATGTGGTAGAATAAATTTATGATGTTTGGCCAGGCAGTATTCTGGCCGAAAGAAAGGACTGATTTTTTATGAATAATACGATCAAAGTGCTGGTCGTGGACGATTCGTCTTTATTCCGTCAGATGATCGTACAGCATCTTTCCACCCAGCCCGGCATTGAAGTCGTGGGCTATGCGATCAATGCTTTTGACGCAGGCCAGAAGATTCCCAGGCTGAAGCCGGATGTACTGACTCTGGATGTGGAGATGCCCGGACTGAACGGTATTGAATTTCTCAAACAGCTTCTTCCGAAGAACCCGATCCCTGTCATTCTGGTGTCCTCCCTGAATCTGAGCGTGTTTGACGCGCTGTCCGCGGGCGCCGTGGATTTTGTCCGCAAGCCCGATATGAGCGCCGCCAATTCAAAAGATACATTTTTTGCAGCCCTTACGCTGAAAGTCCGCGCGGCATCCAAGGCCAGAGTTCGTGTGGCCCGGCAGAGTACCGGAGGCGGCGGAATTGCCGCACAGAATGTTCCGGCAAAGCCCATGCCCTTTCCGCCTATTCCGCGGACCGTACTGGATTCCACCATCATCGGCCTGGGGGCCTCCACCGGCGGAACGGAAGCCACTCTGGCAGTGCTGCAGAAGCTTCCGGCCAATATCCCCGGTATCGTGATCACCCAGCATATGCCGGAGGGTTTTACGGATATGTATGCACAGCGTCTTAACCGGATCTGCAGCATGGAAGTCCGGGAAGCGAAGAACGGCGATGTGATCCGTCCCGGCCTGGCCCTGATTGCTCCCGGAGCAAAGCAGATGGAGGTAGTTCGCTCAGGCAGTAATTATATCGTACAGTGTCACCCCGGCCCAAAGGTCAGCGGCCATTGTCCCTCGGTGAATGTACTTTTCAATTCCATTGCCAAAAATGTTGCCATTAAAAAAGTCGGAATCATCATGACCGGCATGGGCAGCGACGGCGCGGAGGGTCTCCTGCAGATGCGCCAGAAGGGCGCCTTTACAATCGGCCAGGATAAGGAATCCTGTGTCGTATATGGTATGCCGATGGTGGCTTACAATATCGGTGCGGTATGCACGCAGGCCTCCTGCGACAATATACCTTCCGTCCTGCTGAATCATTTAAAAGGTTAATGAAATCCGAATCCTGAAAACAGATGCGCGGCCTGCACATCTGTTTTTTTATCCCATTTTTTACGGGATTGGCTGTAATTAAATCTATTTTTTTAGGTTATGATTTTTCAAGTTATGCCGATATTCAAGATATAAACTATAAACTAATATGAATACAGCAAACAAAGACTGCAATGTTTAGAAAAGGAGTCCAGTATGAAAATAACGACTAACAACGTAATGAAAAGCTATCCTGATTTAAGGATTCATACAAAGGAAAATCCTGCTCCTTCTGCAGCTTCAAGTGACGGACATAGCTTTGATGCTTTGATCATACAGTCTAATCCACGACAGATTGAGGAGCATACCTTCGCAGAGTCGGTTTCCCGGCAGTTATCTTCCGGGATGGCAGAGACTGCTTCTGCAGAAAAGGTCCAGGATTTAAAGAATAAGGTTGCAGAGCATACGTATCAGGTTGATGCCTATGCCATTGCATCCAGGATTCTTCTGGTATAACAGCAAGTCAGGCGCAGAGCATTTTTTTCATGCCTTTCGCTGCTATACCGCCGAACCACAGATGAGGGGGAATCAGATTAATATTCCAGGAGGATTTGCGTGTATGAATGATTTTTCAGCTTTTGCTGATTTGATGAAGCAATTCATAGAACTTTTTGACACATTGATTCCGATTGAACAAGATAAGCTTGATGCCACTGTGAAGAACCGCGTTGCGATTGTAGAAGATTTTATGCACAAGGAACAGGCCGCAGTCATGCGCCTGAGAGGATTGGAGCAGAAGCGTGAAGCGGAACAGAAGCGTCTCGGACTAGAGGGCTGCACCTTCCGGCAGATTTTGGAAAAGATCCCGGATACGGATGCAGCCATGCTAAAGCCCCTGTTCGACAGAATTGATGGTCAGATCCGCAGCCTGCAGTCCCTGAACGGGACCATAAGGGATGCGATCGAAGTCAATCTCCGGGTCATCGAGCTTAACCTGACCGGAGATCCGGCCGGAAAGGCTACCTATTCCGCAGCCGGGCAAAAGACTGAAAATGGCAACAACAAACATTTTTCAAGCCGTTCCATATAAGGAGCCGCTGTAATGATCTAATACAATCAGGAGGAGGATCCATTTTATGATGCGTTCAACATTTGCCGGTTTCACCACCGCACAGCTCGCTATGGCTGCCAGCCAGCGTTCCATTGATGTGACCGGACAGAATATTGCAAATATTAATACTGAAGGCTATACGAGACAGCGTCTTGATATTGCCAGTTTAAATTTGAGAAACGGCAGTTTCTACAACTCTTCTAACAGTACCAGGGTAGGTTATGGTGTCGATATGACCGGGATCTCCCAGCTTCGCGACCCATTCCTTGACGCCCAGTACCGTTCTCAGATTGCCAAGCTCGGAACAACGGATGCACAGGCTGCAGGCTTGGAAAAACTGCAGGTCGCATTTGACGAAAGTACGACTTCGGGTATCAGGGATGCATTTATCAACCTCAGCAATGCACTCCAGACCCTTTCCAAAGACGACGGATATACAAGAGAAAATGACACTGTAGTACGTTCCAGAATGCAGATCATCGTGAACCTGCTCCGTGAAAAAGCAGTTTCCCTTCAGGATATCCGGCATGATACGCAGGAAAACTTCAAGGCTACAGATATTAAAGATCTGAATGCGACCTTGAAGAATATTGCGGAGCTGAATACCAGTATCAAAAACAGCCAGGTTCTTGGAAATCCTGCGCTGGAATTGATGGATGAGCGGAACCGACTGTTGGATGAACTGGGAAGCTATCTTCCGATCAATGTGGAATATTCGCAGAAGAAGATCGGAGAAGGATATTCCGTACAGGTTCTGGATGTGACCTTTACAGATACAGAAGGCGTAAGCCACCGCCTGATTTCTGACGGACGATATGGACAGTTCAGTACGGATATCTCCGGTAAGCCGGTAACGCTGACTCTGACCGATGCAGACGGATATACGAATGAGGTAACTGACAAAATCAGCGATGGAACATTAAAGGGAAGCCTTGACTTTATGAATAAGTCCGGCGACTTTGATGATACCGACTTCAAGGGACTTGGATACTACGAGAAGGTGCTTGATTCGCTGGTTAAGACGTTTGCAGAAGCGTTTAATGATGCTAATAAAAGTGTCGTACAGGAAAAAGTAACTGTCGGAAATGATGAGTATTTAAAGTTTACGGATACTGCAAATAATGTTGTTGTATATAAGGGAGAAAACGGAAAATATTACCAAGATAATAATGGCGTTCCATCTACTACTGAATTTACAGGTAATGTATCTGACTTAAAACCCAGTTATAAAACAGACCCCGTTAGCGGCGAATATGTTTTGGAAGAACGCCCCCTGTTTGAAGAAATAAATAAGGGAGAAGGCTTTTCTGCCCTGAATATTAAGGTTGCTACCGACTGGATTAACGGCACCTATGGTATCACCAATTCCAACAATGTTGTAGATGGTGTAGTTGGTTCATCAGCCAATGAAAATATTGTGAACATGATTAACATGCTTTCCAAGGAATTTTCATTTACTTCCAAGGGTACCGCCGGTGCAAATCAGAATATGGACGTAAGATTCTACACCGGAACTTTCTACAGTTGTTTTGCTAATATTGAGTCAACCCTTGGTATAGATATCTCATCTGCAAGTACGATGCTGGATAACCAGATCACCGTATTGAATCAAACTGCTAATTCGAGAGACGGCATCTCCGGCGTACAGTTGGATGAAGAAGGTATGAACCTATTGCATTATAATAAGTCCTACAGCGCTGCTGCAAGACTTATGACCACGCTTGATGAGATGCTTGACAAATTGATCAACGGCACCGGTGTAGTCGGAAGATAAGAGGAGGTTTAAAATGAGGATTACAACAAATGCAATTTTAAGAAATTATAATAAAAACCTTTCCACTTCTATGAAGAATCTGGATAATATGCGAAGCAGAGTTATGACAGGCAGAAAGTATATGTCTACTGCTGAAGATCCTTCCAGCGCACTGCGTGCGACCTCGTTGGAAAGAAAATACGCTAAAAATAATGATTACCTGGATACGGTAGATGATATCCAATCCCATCAGAATGCTCAGGAAGATTCTGCAATGCAAATCAGCAACATTGCATTGGTCCTGGCAAAACAATATGGAATAGAGGGAATGAACGGCACAAATCATACGGCGGAGACAAGAAAGACTTATGCGGATGCGTGGCGCGGTGCACAGCAGAGTATACTCCTCTCTTTAAATGCAACATATGGAGATGAATATGTATTCGGCGGCAGTGATGCAAAAAATATTCCATTTACTTTGGAAGAAGATGCTAATGGTAATCAAATATTGAAATACCGCGGAGTGGATGTGACTAATGGTGATCCAGCTGCTTTGGAAGAGTTATCGAAAGACACCCATTTTATTGATCTGGGCTTTGGACTTGATGTGGAAAACGGTACTCCGCCGAATACGCAGCATGCAATTGACCCTGCTACTGCATTTAACACCTCCCTGCCAGGCATAAATATGGTTGGATATGGTAAAGATGCGGAAGGTTACAGCAAAAATATGGTTATTCTTGCCGGGCAAGTCGCAGATGTGTTAGAAGAAGAGCCTTTTAATTATGAAGAATATAAAAAACTTGTTACAAAGTTTGAGGATGGACGTAATGACCTCCTTTCCGAGGTTACCATTCTTGGTACGCAGACAGAGTTTTTGACTACCACCAAAGATAGATTGGAGAACAATAAGATCCAGATTGCGGAAGATTATGACCATGTGGTCAATGTGGATATGGCAGAAGCGATTATGGACTTCTCGTGGGCTCAGTACGTTTATAATGCATCATTAAAGGTTGGAAACAATATTTTGACACCTTCATTTATTGATTTCATGAATTAATAGAAAAATAAGAGAGAAGGGAGGAAGACTTTATGGATCAACTCATTCAGATCACGACAGTTCCCATTCAATATGAGTTGAAGGTCAATAATGCTCGGCTGGAGTATTCGCGTTCTAAAGCAGAACTGGAAATTCATAGGAATGATGGCGGACTGTCTATCAAGAGCCGTCCTGTAAAATTGAAGCTGGATTCATTTCAGGCAAGAAATTCTGTTGTGCCGACGACTGCTACGAGTGTGAAGCAGTCCGCGCAGAAAGGCCAGCAGGCGGCTTACAGCGCTACTGCGCAGTTAGCGCAGGAAGGTCAGCTCTTATTAAAAGCAGATATCGGGCAGGATGTGATCGGGCAGATCATGCAGCAGAGAACGGCACAGCCAACGGGGGAATTTGAGCTGGGATTTACTCCGTCCGCACCAGTAGATATCAGCTACGAAGCGCCTGATCTGACAATCAATTATGAGATGGATAAGCTGAATTTTGATTTGAAGGTGGCAAACGGCAATTTCGAATTTATCCCAGGTAATATTGAGATGTCGATCACGCAGCGTCCGCAGGTATTGATTGAATATGTCGGCGGTCCGCTCTATGTGCCGCCGAGTGCAAATCCAGACTATGAACCAGTAGATGTAAGGGCTTGAGAAAGCCCTTATATTTATATACTCACGGCAGATTGATCTGACGTTCAGTATCGCTATTCAAAACAGCAGCATTCACCAGGAGGTATGTTATATTGGAAATTAATGCAAAATATTTTGGACAAGTTTCATATGAGGAAAACGAAGCAATCCACATTCTAAATGGATTGATCGGATTTGAAGCATATACGGAATATCTTCCGATTCCTTTTCATGAAGAAAATGATTCCCTGATCTCTCTGCAGTGTCTGCAGGATGAAGCGCTCTCTTTTATCCTGATGAATCCCTTTGGGCTGCTTGCGGACTACTCTCCTTCCCTGTCGAGGGAAGATCTGAAAGCGCTGGGAACGGAATCTGCGGAGGATCTTTCCTATTATGTAATCTGTGTCATGCGTGATTCGGTGGCTGAATCTACGGTTAACCTCAAAGCGCCCCTTGTGGTCAATGCGCGCAGCCGTCAGGCCAGGCAGGTCATTCTGGACCAGGCGGAATATACGTTCCGTCATGTGCTTGGAGAGATGATAAAGGAGGAATCATAGCATGCTCATATTACAACGCCGGAAAGGGCAGTCCCTTTCAATAAATAACAATATTAAATTGACCATCGTTGATACCGGAGCAGACTGGGTGAAGCTTGCAATCGACGCACCCAAAGAAATACCGATCCTCCGTACGGAACTGGTGGAAGCTGCGGCTGAAAACCAGGAAGCATCCCGGACTGTTTCCAGAGAAGTGCTGGATAAAATTCTGAAGCAAAGGTAAAAATATACCCCCGCCTGTGACAAGCGGGGGTGCTTCTTTTCAGCCAAATAATGGTGTGGAGTAATAGCGGTCTGCCGTATCCGGGAGAAGCGCCACGATTGTTTTCCCTTTATTCTCCGGGCGTTTTGCAAGTTGGATTGCCGCGTGCAGCGCCGCGCCCGAGGAAATGCCGACCAGGACGCCTTCATTTTTTGCGAGAAGCTTTGCTGCTTCGTATGCTTCCTCGCTTTCTATGGTGATGATCTCGTCGTAAATGTCTGTGTTGAGTACTTCCGGTATAAAGCCTGCGCCGATCCCCTGGAGCTTGTGAGCGCCGCTTCTACCTTCGGACAGTACGGGGGAATCCGCCGGCTCCACTGCTATGACCTTGATGTCTGCGTTTTGCGCCTTTAAGTATTCACCGGTTCCGGTCAGCGTGCCGCCGGTACCGACGCCTGCCACAAAGTAATCTACCTTTCCGTCCGTATCCCTCCAGATCTCGGGGCCGGTCGTTTTTCTATGCATAGCGGAATTGGCGGGATTCACGAATTGTCCCGGGATAAAGCTGTCCGGAATTTCCTTTGCCAGCTCTTCCGCCCGGTCGATGGCGCCCTGCATTCCCGCTGCGCCTTCTGTCAGTACCAGCTCTGCCCCGTAAGCCTTTAAAATGTTCCGCCTCTCTATGCTCATGGTGTCCGGCATGGTCAGGATCATGCGGTATCCTTTGACTGCAGCAATGGATGCAAGCCCGATTCCTGTATTTCCCGAGGTTGGTTCAATGATCACCGAGCCCGGCTTTAAAATGCCCTTCTCCTCCGCATCCTCAATCATGGCCCTGGCCACCCTGTCTTTCACGCTGCCCGCCGGATTGAAGTATTCCAGCTTCACCAGAACCGATGCCTCCAGCCCCAGCTTTTTCTCAATGTTCACAACCTCAACAAGAGGTGTATTTCCAATTAAATCCAATGTTCCTTTGTAAATATTCGACATGCTGTCCCCTTTCCGGCTTTTATGAAAATCTTACTGTTTCAGGGATTCCTACTGGAGCCTATCAAAATCTTACTGCTTCAAAGATTCCTCCCGAAGCTTATCAATATCTTACTGCTTCAAAGATTCCTCCTGGAGCTTATCAAACTCTGCCATGCATTCGTCCACCGAAGCTCCTTCCAGAAGCTTGCGCACGATCAGGCAGGTATTTCCCCACTGCTCCACCTTCATCCCTGCATTGGAGCCCAGGACGTAGACGTTTTCCTTGATTTTGTTATTCAGCGGCTTTAATGCGTCAATGCACTCTACTTCCACATTTTTGGATGGGGAGATCACCTTATTGTTTTCCGCATAGAGCTGCAGCGCTTCATCGGAAAGTACGATCTCCAGGACGTCCAGCGCGTCCTCCATGTGCTCCGCATTGGCGCCCACCGCATAGCCGGTCACGGACACCACCGGCATGGGGCCACGGCTGCTGGGAAATCCGATGACCTGAAGCTCAAAATCTGTTTTTCCATATGCGGTATCTGAATTTGCCGCCCCCCAGTAGGCCATTACGATGGGGATTTTCTGTGCCAGAAAGTCCGGTCCTTCTCCCTCAATCGCCTCGGAAACCAAAGCTTTTTCTGCGTCAACATATCCCAGGTCTATCAGCTTCTGCAAAAATTCAAATCCGGGGCGCATATAGTCGCTGTACTTGCTCTCTCCCTTATTCAGGGCTTCGATCTCAGCCGCCGTATTTCCCCCGTTGTATAGATCCGCGTATGCCTGGGCAAAAACGAAGTTTTCCAGCCACCAGCGGTTAGCGCCGATGGGGGTCTGAATCCCGTTTTCCTTGAATACCCTGCAGCATTCCAGCAGGTCTTCAGGAGTTTCCGGCAGTTCCAGTTCGTATTGGTCAAACATATCCTTGTTGACAAACAGGCCGTTGGCTACGACCTCCTGGGGGATCGCTACCAGCTTCCCGTCTACCTCGTTTGCCGTCTTTACAACGTCCCGGAGATTTTTTACGCATTCCAGGCCGGACAGATCCAGAAGTTCCCCTTCTGATCCCAATATCTGGATGGTGTCCGGATTGAGCAGATACAGATCGTCCATATCGTTGCGTACCCGGTCGATCCCCACATCGTCATAGGTTTTGTCCTGATAGTCGTCCGCCGTATAAGTCCTGTACTCTACAATCAGTCCGAGCTGCTCCTCCGCCATGGCCACCGTCAGGTCAAATGCGCTTCTTGCGGCATTTTTTGCATTCGGTTTTGTTTTTTCCATAGGGCCGAACAGGTTGACTACCTTATTATCCTTTTCATCATTTTTGATCAGATTGCTGCTTGCCTTCTCTTTATCTCCGCATGCTGCCGTCAGCAGCACAGCCGCTCCTGCCAGGCACAGTACAGCCGATTTGCGGATACGCCCCCTCTTATTCCTTTTCATGGACTATTCCTTTCTTAATTATACACTGTTTTATAACTTCCTTTAACAAGTCGATATCAATCGGTTTTGCCAGGTGTACGTTCATTCCTGCGTCCAGGGCTTCTTTTTCATCCTCGGCAAATGCATTTGCCGTCATGGCTATGATGGGAATGTCTGCCGCATCTTCCCGGGCCAGAGAGCGGATCGCCCTTGTGGCGTCATAGCCGTTCATCACCGGCATCTGAACGTCCATCAGGATCGCGTCAAACTCGCCTGCCTCCGCATTGGTAAAACGCTCCACAGCCATACGTCCGTTTTCAGCCACTTCGCATTCTGCCCCTTCAATCGAAAGGATTTCCACCAGAATCTCGGCATTGATCTCGTTATCCTCCGCGGCAAGAAAACGCAGCCCCTCCAGCGTGGTCTCCTCCACGGTCTCTGCCGGCGCATCCTCCCGTCTTCCTGTCTGCATATCCAGAATCTTTTCTTTAAATGCAGATACGAAAAATGGTTTGGCCAGCATTTCTGTGTTTTTCATATGAAGGGCTTCTTCAATCCCTTCTGCGTCATAGGATGCAAGGAACAAAAGCGGCACCGTATCCGGCAGGACTTCCCGAAGCTTTTCGGCAGCCCGGATACCCTCCATTCCCGCCGCATTCCAATCCATCAAAATCAAATCATAGGTAAACTCTGCGCTTTCCTCCCGGATCAGACGGACGGCCTCCTCTGCGTCAAATACTGTATCTACGCGGATTCCTGTATCTTTCATGAGTACCTGAATACTTTCCGCAGTTTTTGCATCGCCGTCCACGACCAGCATACCGGCAATGCCGTTTTTCTCCCAGAACTGGTGATCCGCCCGGCCTTCCGGTATGCGAAATTCCAATTCTACCTTGAACAGGCTTCCTTTATCGACCTCACTGGAAACATCAATGGTCCCTCCCATAAGCTCTACGATATTTTTTGTGATGGCCATGCCCAGGCCCGTGCCCTGGACTTTATTGGTGGTGCTGTTCTCCGCCCTGGTAAATGCGTCAAAAATGGTTTTGAGATATTCCGGCGTCATTCCGTAGCCATTGTCCTCCACCTCGATCCGAATGTGCTCATACTGGCTGGAGCGCTGCTTCAGCCCGATGATGCGGAACCAGATGCTGCCGCCCTCGGGAGTATATTTTACGGAATTTGAAAGGAGGTTGATCAGGATCTGGTTGATCCGTGTCTCGTCTCCCATCAGATACTCGTGTTTGATGCCGCTCACTTCCACGTGGAAGCTCTGGCCCCTCGCCTGCGCCATGGGGCGGATGATGGCGTCCACGGAGGATACCAGATCACTCAGGGTAAATTCGTCAATCGTCAGGACGACTTTTCCGCTTTCGATCTTGGATACGTCCAGAACGTCGTTGATCAGGCTGAGCAGGTGCTGTCCGGAGGCAGTAATTTTTTTTGTATATTCTCTCACTTTCACCGGGTCATCCGCGTCTTTGGCAAGCAGTGTCGTAAAGCCCAGAACCGCGTTCATCGGTGTCCGGATATCATGGGACATGTTGGAAAGGAAGGTGGTCTTGGAATTGCTTGCGATCTGCGCAGCCTGCAGGGCTTCCGCAAGCCGCTGGTTATGAATCTCGCGCTCGGCTTCCCGTTCCTTCCGAATCTTGTTCTGCTGTCTCTGGTTGATGGAATACAGCAGACAGCACAGGAAAAACGCAACAAGCATCACAGTTATCACGATGATGATATTCTGATTGACGGTCCGCCCCTCCTGCTGGATCGCTTCAATCGGTACATAGCCGATCAGGTAGATCGACCCATCGTTGACCGCCCACATATAGTTGAGCGCGCTCTTTCCCTGCACATCGTGATAGAACAAAATGTTATCGCCTTTTTTTATGCACTCGGCAACCTCTGCCTGCAGCTCCTCCTCCTGGATGTTGTTGGCCCGGTAAAAATCCTCCAGATTCAGATGCCCTGCGTCGCGCTCGCCCATCCCCTTGGGCTTTAAGACCATCCTCTCGCTCTGGGTGTCCATGATATAGAGCATGGCATGCCCATTGTAAAAACCGTCCGGGAGCGACCGGTCCAGCGCGTCATACACGTATTCGATGTAAAGGGAAGCGATTTCCCGTCCGTCCTTTTCCACAGGACATTTTATCGTATAGGCCCAGGTGCCCATATAGTTTACATATGATTTGGAAATCGGAATCCCGTCTATCGTCCAATTTGCTGAAAAGTCCAGTTCTTCCTCGGTGAACGTCTCTCCGGTATTTGAGATGCCTTCCTCTTCCCCCGAAAGTATCAGCGACATCTTCACCATGGTCTTGTTTTTGTTATAGGTTCGGATAAATTGCTCCGGGTCTCCGATTTCGGCGATCTCATCCGCGATCAGCTTCTGAAATTCCGCTTCTTTCAACAGGATCGCATCGATCGTCCCTTTCATCAGCTCCAGGCTTTCGCTCAGATTTTGAATCGCGGACGAGGACATCTCCGCTGAAATTTTCTGTGCCACGGAAAATATCACTGCTCCAAAAATGCTGAAAACTAATATAATAGAAAGAAGCAGAGAAAAACTTTTGTCGTTCTTTCTTTGGTTCTGCTTCTTTTCCATTCTTTTTTCCTGTTTTTTTTCCATTTCTTTTTTCACTGAATGACCCTTTTTCCATTATATGGAATTATTTGTTTACCGCCACAGATTTCCAGCGGAACTCCACAGATAATTACAGGAATATTATACCTCTTTATATATTTTCGTGTCAACATGATTTGGTTGGGTATGATGGATAAAAAGAGGGGCACTGTTACTGTGAGCACCCGGCCAGGGTGTGAACAGTAACGGGGCACTTACTGTTCAAACGGCACCTTGCACTGCGCTGCAAGGTGTCCGACCAATGAAGTGATGACAGCGATATATCCAGCCCCTCGCCGAAGGCAATTATAATGGGCTGGATACTGTTACTGGAGCACCCGTAGGGTGCAGACGTAATATCAGGCATACCACAAAGCATGATTTGTTGTAGAAACTGCGTCCGCTCCTGCGGACAAAGCCGTGATCACATGTTTCTTTTCGGAGAGAAGGCCGCCGGAGATCACAGGGATATCGATCAGGCCCTTCACTTTTTTTATGATATCCGGCATAATCCCGGGCATGATCTCTACGGCGCTGGGCGAGGACAGTTCGATCTGTTTTTCCAGGGAACTGAGTGCGATCGAATCCACCAGGAAGGTCCTCTGTATCGCGATAAATCCCTGCTTATGCGCCTCTTTTACAAGGTTCGGCTTTGTGCTTACAATTCCGTCCGCATCGGCATTTTTCAGTATAAATTCTACCGAAATGTCTTTGATTGTCATGCCGGACACAAAATCCATATGCACAATGGCTATTTTGCCGTGAGCCTTTACCTTCTTTACAATTTCCGTAATATTGCAGATCGTACCATATAGAATAAATATAATCTTACAGTGTGTTTTGAAGCATTCCTGCAGATCTTCATCGCTCCTGACCGCAGCAATCATTGGAAAGTCTTCCAGTATCTCAGCTAAATTCATTCCTCTCTCGCTCCTTTTTTCGTATTATTACGATATCTTACTTGTAATCCCTCAGCATTTCTGCCATCTCATACAAGCCTCCGAATACTGCGTCGGGCTTTACATCCGATTTTTCAATATCCGCCAACTGCGTCTCTCCGGATAAAACCAGAATCCCGTTGGCACCGTTATTTACACCGGTCTTTACGTCCGTGTAGATCCGGTCTCCTACAAAGCTGATATATTCTTTGGGGACTTTTGTCCTTTCCAGGATCATGTCAACCGTTTCTTTAAAAGGCTTGCCCAGATAATGCGGACTGACGCCGGTGGATAATTCGATGGCCGCGCAGATCGCTCCGCAGTCCGGAATGAACCCGTTCTCTGTCGGGCAGTTAATGTCGAGGTGGGTTGATAGAAACAGCGCTCCGTTCCGAATCAAAGTACACGCTCTAGTCAGTTTATCATAATCAAGCGTTTTGTCAAATCCAACAACAACAATATCCGCTTCGTCTTTGACCAGCGGAATGCCGTATTCCTGAAAATTTTTCTCCAGGGCCGGCGTTCCGAGCAGATATACTTTCTCTCCGGGGTGATGCTTCAGAAGATAGGCCGCGGTCACATCGCCGGATGTCATAATCTGATCCCTGGTGATGGAGCAGCCCATTTTTGCAAGCTTCTGTATATAATTATCGGCAGAATCCGAGGAATTATTTGTAAAAAAGAGATATTGCTTTCCCAGCCTTTCTACCTGTTCCAAAAAATCCAGCGACCCGCTCAGTATCCGGCCTCCCAGATAAAAGGTGCCGTCCATATCCAATACAAACAACCGGGTCTTTTCAAGCAATTCTTGTTTATTCTTCATAACTCATACTCCTTTTACTTCTCTTGTCGAATGAATTTTTTTACAATGCGGTCTGTGTTTTTTACGAAATGGCAATCCTGCGGTGAATTATAAACCTCCTCCTTCCTTCTGCTCTTCCCTGCCGGCCGCCGCAAATCCGGCAAATCCTTTTCTGCCCGGCCGGAAATGCTCTTTTTTCGCGGCATCAGCCTTTTTTGCAACCATTTCCGCCATATAGGCCCCAATCGCGGGAGCGCTGCTCAGCCCCGTGGATTCCATACCGGCGGCGTCAAAAAATCCTTCCGCGTCCTCTGCCTCTTCAAGGATAAAATCATCCTTGTCCTCATACGCCTCCAGTCTGGAAAAGGAGGCTGCCGCCTTGTGAAACGGGATGCCGTCCACACTCCACAGGGATTTTCCGTACGCTTCCGCAAGTCCCGCGGCCCCGGCAGCCGTGTCTGCCTGTTCCTCCTGGTCAGCCGCCGGCCCGACCAGCAGATTGCCCTGCACGGTGGGGGACACCAGAATCCCCCTGCCGTAAGCCCCCGGCAGTTGGAAAATGGCTGAGGTGACATGGGTTCCTGCTTCCTGATCCAGAAGGCAATATTCCACGCGGCGCGGCGTAATATGGAGCGTCCGGGCGCTGACCATATTGTGTATTTTGTCCGCATAAATCCCGGCCGCATTTACAACGTATTTCGCCCGGATCTCTTCCCCGTCTGCAGAAATGCAATAGACGCCGTCCTCCTTTCGGATTTCCGAAACCTCTGTATTCCTCATAAATTCCACGCCGTTGACAGATGCAGATTCCGCCAGCGCCGCCGTCATTTCGAAGGGACAAACGATCCCTCCTGTGGGCGCGTACAGTCCATAGGGGGATTTTTTTGTGATGTTCGGCTCTCTGCGCCCGAGTTTTTTCCTGTCCAGAAGCTTCAGCCCCGGCACACCGTTCATTTTGCCCCGGTCATGCAGCTCCAGCAGCCTGATCACGTCCGAATCGTCAAAGCACAGCACGATAGCCCCGTTTCTTATAAAGTCAAAATCCAGTTCTTCCGCAAGCTGGTCCATCATCTTATTTCCCAGCACATTCAGGCGGGCTTTCAGCGTGCCGGGCACGGCGTCAAAGCCGGCATGGACAACCGCGCTGCCGGCCCTGGGCATACCGGAACCTATCTCTTTCTCTTTTTCAATCAGGCAGATCCGCAGGTCATATCTCGACAGTTCCCGGGCAACCGCGCAGCCGACAACACCGCCGCCGATGATTGCAGCATCATAGTTCTTTGTTCCCATTGTAATCTTCTCCTTTGTATTTTGCGCTGCCCCGCATGTTTTTTCTGCGTTTGTCCTGCTCGGCCGCAGATCCCCTTTTCCAGGCTGTCCGGCATTTTCGGCAGATCCGTTTTTCCTCGAACAAAGGTGCACTTCGCACACTTCCGCGTTGTTACATTTTTAGCAGCGCAGCTTTTGTTCCGCGCGCGTAGCTGCGCATCCCCCGGAGGGTTTTTGTTCTATAGGAAAATTCGGAGAAGTATCCTATAGAACAAAAAACAAACAGAGCAAAGGGGTAGAATCCCATTCACTCTGTTTTTGGACACGACCTGGATATGAAAAAAAGAGCAATCCAACAGTCTCATAGTAATGGGATTCGGACGACTCTTAATCTCTTGCCTTAATACATAATATACAACGCCTGATCCGCAATGTCAATATCTACAAAAAAAATATAAAAATCTGAGGTTCATTAGTCAGAATAAATAATAAATTCGAAATTTATAGTTGACAGATTCTGAAAAAGCTGATATATTGGTTACACCTAGAGAAAATATAGAGAAAGGTAACTCACTTACAATGAGTCTGCCTTTCTCTATATTTTTTTATATTTCATACAAAAGGAGGAAAAATCATGCGTATTTTTCAAATTTCAGATTTCCATCTGCGGGGCGACGGCAAACTGTCCTTTCAGAAAGCGGACACCATCACTGCGATGAACCAGACCGTTGAATATTTTTTAAAATTAAAGGAGTATGAGCTGCCGGAATTTTTTGTCGTAACAGGCGACCTGTCCGAAGGCGGTACAAGAGAAGGTTATGAGATCGTACGTGAAGGACTCCGCAAGCTGCCGCGTCCATGCTACATCGTTCCGGGCAACCATGATAAGCGCGACTTCTATCTGGAGATGTTTGATGCGGAAACACCGGTTCAGGATGATATTAAGCCTTACATATGCTACACCATCGACGACAAGCCGGTCCGCGTGATCGTGATTGACACAAGTCTGCCGGGCTGCCATTACGGCGGGCTGTCTGACGAGGTAGCAGAGTGGCTTGAGAAGAAAATTGCTGAGTATCCGGAAAAGCCAACCCTGGTATTTACACATCATCCGCCGTTTGTAACCGGACTTCCGGCTATGGACGAAGGATTCGGCCAGGCGGACAGACTTGCGGCAATCTTAAATACTCATAAAAACGTTAGGCTCTGCTGCGGACATATGCATACCGGTATGTTCACACAGTGGCACGGGATTCCGGCGGTTACATGTCCTCCGGTTGCTATGCAGATGGAAGTGGACTTCCGTTCCAAAACCGGCCCGGACGTTACACCTGAGGAAGCTGCGGACAACTTCAAGGGCGGCGGAGACCGTTTCTTCCTGGGCAATCCGGCTTATCTGATTCACGACCTGCAGGGCGACCAGATCAATACTCATTATATGATCATCCCGACTGGCGCAGATTACTCCGGACCGTGGCCGTTCAAATACTATGAGGGTGAAGAAGACTAAGACAAATCCATTTGCTGCGCAAAGTGGTAACAAATTATGAGGGAGAACACATTATGGATAAAAATTTTAAAAAGACTGCTGCAATCACACTCTTTGAAAGCGCCGTACAATGGTACTGCTTCCTGCTCTACGGAACGGCGGCAGGAACGGTATTCAGCAAGGTCTTCTTTTCGATCAGCGGCAATGAAGTCACCGCTCTGATCCTTTCGTACATGTCCTTTGCGATCGGTTATATTGCCGGACCTTTCGGTGCGGTATTTTTCGGACACATCGGAGATAAAAAGGGACGTAAGTTCACCATGTATACTTCTCTGCTGATGATGGGAATTTCTACTTCAGTCATCGGACTGCTCCCGCCGGCGGAATCAGCGGGAATCGCTGTTGTATTTATCCTGCAGGCTATGCGTCTGTTCCAGTGCTTCGGACGAGGCGGTACCTGGGGCGGCGGAATCCTGATGGCTTACGAAAATGTACCGGAATCAAGGAGGAATTTCATTTCCTGTATCCCGCAGATTGGACTGCCTATCGGATTCGGCCTTTCTTCTATCCTGATCGCGCTGCCGAATTATTTTCTGGATGAGAGCATCTTCTTTACATGGGGATGGAGGATTCCGTTCCTGTCTGCCATCGTTCTGACTGTTATCGCAGTTCGCCTGAAGGGTGAAATGATGGAGACCGCGGACTTTAAGGCGGCTCAGGCAAAATTGGAGCAGCAGGAAGCTGAGGGTAAAAAGGCAAAAGTTGGATTTGTCCACATGGTTAAAAATTACTGGCCGACATTGCTTCTCGGAAGCGGAACCAGGTGGGTTGACGGAACGTTCTACAACATTTTCATCGTATGGATTCTGTCTTACTGTACGGGATGGCTGGGAATGCCTCTGATCCAGACCTATATCATTACAATTATTGCCTGCATTTTCAAAATCCCGTTTACACTGTTCGGCGGCTGGTGTGCGCAGAAGCTTGGCAATACAAAGACTTTCGTAATCGGCGCTGCATCGTCTGCTGTCCTGAGTATCCCGACCTTGAAGGTCATCGAGATCAGCGGCGGCAATCTCTGGGTTACGATCATCGGAGTTGTTCTTGGATGGAGTATTGCATACAACCTGATCTGGGCCTGCATCGGCTCCCTCTGGTCTTCTTACTTTGAAACAGAGGTACGGTATTCCGGAATTTCCTTCGTGTACCATGTTCCCAGCTTTTTAGTAGCGGGTATGGTTCCGACGATCTGTACCTTACTGATCAATTATGGAAACGGCGATACAATCTATGTTGGAATCTATTCCACAATCGTTGCACTGATCAGTTTGGTCTGCGCTGTTGTTCTTAAGAAACGTTTTGAGAAGGAAAAATAATTCTTCTTTTCGAAAAGTCACAATTTCCATTCATGCTGAAAACCTGCCGTTAGCGGGTTTTCTGTATGCGCTGGTATGCAAAAGCCATCCGACGGTTGTACCAAAATCGGCGGATGGCTTTTTATGCGAATGGGGTCAGGTCTTTCTTTCTTCGATCTTTTTCTCGTAAATATGGATCTTTTCGTCCAGATTGCGCAGATATCCCTCCCATTTTTTCTGTTCCTCCAATACGGATTCTCTGTGCCGGACCAGCAGGGCCATACGCTCCTCCACGGTGCTGTCGCCCTGATACCGCAGGTCGGAATAATGCCGGATGTCCCGGAGCAGCATTCCGGTATCTTTGAGACGCTGCAGGAATTTGACCCATTCGATGTCGTCCTCGCTGTAGTCCCGCCTTCCGGCCGGGTCCCGGTTTACACGCAGCAGGCCCTTTTTTTCATAGTAGCGGAGCGCGGAGGCGCTGATGCCTGCGGCTTCGGAAAATTTACTGATAATCATGGGGAACCTCTTTTCTGAAATTTATATTCATAATAATCTCTTTATTTGAATATACTTTAATATGGCAGCATCATCATAAGTAAAAATGATGTATTGAACTTTTATACTTGACATTCAGTCTCAATATGTTATACTACTTGTATAAGAGATTGCCAGTTTGTCCTCCGGTGTCCTTCGGGCCCGGGGGCTTTTTATTCCCGCGAAGCAACGAGTCAAGCAGCCATGCTTGCATGGATATTTGGCGACTGCCGCGGGGTCTTTAACTTGGAGGTACTATGGCTGAAAAAAATTATAAGTCCTATAGGCAGCAATTGAATATTCTCCGCTCCCGCGGCATGATAATCGGCAAGGGTTCCCAGGGCTCCCGCGCAATGCGCATATTAGAACGTGAAAATTACTACAGTATAATCAATGGCTATAAGGAGTTGTTCCTTGCCGAAAAAGCAGCCCCGGGTTCTGAGGAAAAATATAAAAGCGGAACCACATTTGAGGAAGTGTATGCTCTATATAATTTCGACCGCAATATTCGGAATATATATCTAAAATATCTTCTAAAGCTCGAAAACACATTCAAAACCGTAATCGCCCACGAATTTTCAGCATTATATGGCTATGATAATTATTTGAAAATCGAGAATTTTAACAATTCTACTGAAAAAAGCATCTCCTCTTCTATAAAATTAATCGGAGACATACAGCAGGAAATCGCCCGTCAGATGACCAAACACCATCAAGTCGTAACCCACTATATGACCGAGCATGGGTATATTCCGCTGTGGGTTCTTGTCAACGTTCTGACCTTCGGAAAAATCGAATATTTTTTCAAAAATATGAAGCCATCCGACAGAACCGCTGCAGCAAAACAATTTGGACTGCTGCCGGACGAGCTTTCAAAATTCATGCATATGCTTGCACTTGCCCGGAACAAATGCGCCCATGATGAACGCTTTTATGATATGAGATTTAAAGAACGAATCCATACCAAAAGTATTAAAAATTTTTCTGCACTCGGCATCAAAAGGGCTGCTGACGGCTCTTATACATATGGAACCAATGATACCTATGCCATAGCCATCATGTTTGCACTTCTGCTGAACAAAACCGATTTAAAGGAATTTGTCTCAGCAATGAAATCAGCCTTTAAAAAACTGCAGAAACAAGTTCATACCGTCCCTGCGTCGGAGATTTTGTTTATCATGGGTTATGGCAGCAATTGGGATAACCTGCTGAATTTAAAATAACCCCTTCTAACCTCTTTCCTGATTTTCAAAAAAATGCTTGACTTCGACTATAGTCTAAGATTTATCCTTTCCTCGAAAGCGTATGAACCGCAGCCCGCAGGGCACGGCCCCGTCTGCTGTTCTCAATTCGCTGTCATTTTATTCTATCAGATACGGAGGAAAATTCGAATGGAAAAAACAAGATTTGAAACAGGCATGGAACTTTTAAAACAGATCGACGGGCAGGGGGGAGAAGCGGTGATTCGTTCTCTGGAACAGGTCTCGCCGGATCTGGGGCGGTACATTGTGGAATTTGCCTTTGGGGATATCTATGCAAGGGAAGGATTGACCCTGCAGGAGCGGGAAATGATCACCCTTGCCAGCCTGCTCACTGCTGGGAGCTGCCACCCTCAGTTGGAGGTCCATATTGCGGCTGCGCTGCATGTGGGAATCAGCCCTGAGAAAATCCTGGAAACTTTCCTGCAGTGCATTCCATACACCGGCTTCCCGAAAGTGTTAAACGCGGTTTACTCTGCGAAGAAGGTATTGAAGCTCTAAAACCTGTCCCATATTTTTACACAGGATGAGGGTGTAAAAGACAGCTTTGCAGCGGCAGGTTTAAGAGCGGTTTCCGGCTGTTCCGGGAATGCAGGACCGGATTCGCCGGAAACGCTCATGGCCGCCGTTTGCTATATGTGCAGGTCTTTTTTGTCAAATATCATAATTCCCAATGTATAAAATACGACTGCACCTGCCAGAAGGACCAGTATGCCGGCGGCAGCACCGCTCTCCTTTGCAATGATGCCGTCCGGATGGAACAATGTGAAGAATGTAAAATATTTTGCTTTTTCCGCATCGCCGCCCACATTGGCAAGCATCTGCAGCACGTACATAAATATCGGAATCCCCGCCCCGAACGCCACGCTGTATTTTGTATCTGAAAATATGCAGGAAGAGAGAAAGCATATGCTCCCAATGAACAGATGGAGGCACAGCAGCCCGCCGTTCAGTATGAGAAGCTCCGTCACATCCAGTTCCCCCGGAAAACCGCTCATTGCGCAGATTATTTCCAGAATCGTGATGTAGAAAACCAGCAGCAAGATTCCGCTTACAAGCACCTTCATCTGGGTAAACGCAATGGTCCGCCGTTTTACAGGCGCGGCAGCCAGCAGAGCCATAGACCCCTTGTCCACATATTTTGCAATCAGGGCGTTTCCCCGCAGTATGCAGAATAACATGGGAAAAATCAGCAGTATAAATCCATAGAGGTAGGAAACCATAAATCCCAGAAGCGAAGCGGCATTTGCCGTCATACCGACCGCCGCCATTAATTCCGGCATGGCTTCCGTAAAGCTGTCCAGCGTTTTCATCAGTTCCGGGTCGTACATGCTGATAATCACGGAAACATACAGGGTAATGACCGCGGCGAAAATGATCAGCAGTTTTATGCTTCCTTTCATTTCACGTTTATACAGCGCCATGTTCATCATGCTTCTCACCTCCGTAATAGTTCATAAAGATTTCTTCCAGGCTTTGCTTCGTCGTCACAGTCACTTTCAATCCATCGCGCACCCCGTTGAAATCTGCAGCAAATGCTTCGGCGGCAGATTCATTTTCCAGGGTTACGGTGTAGCTGCGGGTATGGCGTTCACGCAGCGCCGCGGCAGCGTCAACAGCCACCATCCTGCCTGTCCGTATGATTCCGATGCGGTCGCAGGTTCGTTCCACTTCCTCAAACATATGGCTTGACATCAGGATCGTCTTGCCCTGTTTTTTTTCTTCCGCTACCAGATCAATGAACCTGTTCTGCATCAGCGGGTCCAGGCCGCTGGTTGGCTCGTCCAGAATCAGGATGTCCGGGTCATGCATAAAAGCGGCAACGATTCCCAGTTTTTGTTTCATCCCTTTGCTCATCTTTTTGATCTTGCTTTTGGGGTCCAATTCAAAGCGTTCCAGCAGATCCTCCTTACGGGTCTGTGAACCGATTCCGCGGTATTGGGCGATAAATTTCAAAAACTCCGCGCCGGATATGCCTTCAAAAAAACTGATCTCACCGGGTATGTAGCCCAGCCTTGCCTGCACTTTGTCCCTTTCCCTCCAGCAGTCCAGACCGTTTATGGTGCAGCTCCCTGACTTCGGTTTCAGAAACCCCATTAAATGCCGTATGGTGGTTGTTTTTCCGGCCCCGTTGGGCCCAAGAAATCCGAATGCTTCCCCCTGGTCCACATGAAAGGATACGTCAAACACACCTTTTCCGCCTCCATAATCGCGGACAAGGTTTTCGATTTTCATGGCGTTCATAGATACTCCTCCTCATATAATTACTTCTTCCTTGAATTTGTGGTTTGATCTGTTCGGTTAATTTAGAGTATATCGGTTTGTCTCAAAATTACAAGACCCCTTGATATGAAAATATAAATAATGCAGAAAAAAATCTGCCAGGTCTTTCCCGGCAGAATCTTGTCCCCGAATACCGGATGTGCTATAGTGGACATATAATTGCAGGCGGCTGCAGAAAAAGGAGGTATTTTTATGAGCAATCGCTATGAAACCCTGTTTACGCCGTTTAAGATCGGCAATTGCGAGATCCGCAACCGGATCGTGATTCCCGCCATGGAGGGAACCAACATCATCGAGAATATGTTTGTCACGAAGTACAATGAAAAGGCGCACGATTACTACATTGAGCGTGCTAAAAACAATGTAGGTCTTTTCATTCCCGGAATGATCCCTGTGTATTCCATGATGATGGGAAAATGGCTGCATAAGAATAAGAAAGCCTTCTGGCAGGCAGACCCGCTGATCCGGGAGATCCATCACAACGGGGCGAAAATTTTCTTCCAGCTCGGAGCCGGTTTTGCGGGCAGGAACTACACGCTTCCGGCACAGATGCTGAAGGTTGCGGGCAGCCCGGTTCTGAAAAAGCTTACCAATCCGCTGCTTCACCTCAACGAAATGATGGTCGCTCCGGACGACGGCCTGCCCATGGTCTGGGCGCCCCAGTTTTCCACCCGCGCGCTGACTGTCGATGAGATCCATGCCTATGTGGAAGGCTACGCAAAATCCGCAAAGCTGTGTAAGGAGATCGGAGTAGACGGGGTGGAGGTTCATGCAGTCCACGAAGGCTATCTGATGGACCAGTTCACACTTCCTTATATGAACCACCGGACGGACGAGTACGGCGGCTCCTTCGAAAACCGCTATCGTTTTGCGGTTGAAGTGGTGAAAGCTATTAAAAAAGAATGCGGAAACGATTATCCTGTCATGCTTCGGTACAGCGTGACTTCGAAAGCCATTGACTTTAAGGTGGGAGCCGTTCCAGGTGAGGAGTTTACAGAAATCGGAAGGGATCTGGCAGAAAGCGAAAAAGCCGCGAAATACCTGCAGGATGCGGGATATGACGCCCTGAACTGTGACAACGGCACCTACGATTCCTGGTATTGGGCTCATCCCCCGGTGTACATGCCGCTCAACTGCAACCTGGAGGAAGCAGAGCATATCTCCCGGTTTGTGGATATCCCGATCATCGTCGCAGGCAGAATGCAGCCTGACGCTGCGGAAAAATCCATTCAGGAGGGGAAGATTGACGCCGTAGCCATCGGAAGGCAGTTGCTTTGCGACGGCAAATACATTACCAAGCTGAAAGAAGGCCGGGAAGATGATATCCGTCCATGTATTTCCTGCCACAACGCCTGTCTCCCGGTTGCCTATTTCAAAAATTCGGGCGCCATTATGGACACGGCCGACGCTGCAACTCAAGGGCACTGCGCTTTGAATCCGAGAGCCTTTGAAGAGAAAAAATACAAACTGGTGAAAGCAAAATTTCCGAAGAAGATTGCGGTCATCGGCGGCGGAATCGCCGGAATGCAGGCTGCGATCCTCCTGTCTGAGAGAGGCCATCAGGTTGACCTTTATGAAAAAACCGATGCCCTGGGCGGCGTCTTTATCGCTGCTGCCGCTCCATCCTTCAAGGAGAAGGACAAGGAACTGCTGGCATGGTACCGCAGGAAACTGGAAGCTTCGTCGGTTTCTGTTCATCTGAATACGGAAGTCCGCAGTCTGAAAGATCTTTCTGCAGAT
The DNA here is from genome assembly GCF_003885045.1 of Schaedlerella arabinosiphila. GTDB lineage: Bacteria > Bacillota > Clostridia > Lachnospirales > Lachnospiraceae > Schaedlerella > Schaedlerella arabinosiphila. The sequence continues at coordinate 4,650,056 of NZ_RHJS01000002.1, forward strand.
AAATATGTCATTGCGGTGGGCGCAAAACCGCGAAAGCTGCCTGTGCCCGGCTTTGAAAAGGGAATCGAAGCCATCGAATATCTGAATGGGATCAAAGAACCCGGACAGAAGGTAGCCGTCATCGGCGGCGGGCTGACCGGATGTGAGATTGCCTACGACCTGGCTCTGAAAGGCCGGGAACCCATGATCGTGGAGATGACGGACGATCTGGTGAAGGCAGTGGGAATCTGCGCCGCCAATTCCGAATGCCTGCGTGATCTGGTGCGTTTCCATAAGATTCCGGTTTATCTGGAAAGCACCCTCAAAGAGATCCGGGACGGAAGTATTTTGATCTCTACGGTAAACGGAGATCAGGAAATCGCATGTGATTCGGTGATTCTCTCCGTTGGCTATACGCCTGACCAGTCCTTATACCGGCCGGCAGCCGATGGAAAAAAGGACGGAAACAGCCGTATTCATGTCCTTGGGGATGCCCAGGCGGTCGGAAACCTCAAGAAAGCCATCTGGGGGGCTTATGACCTGGGTGTCAGCCTGTAGCTTCAGTGCGTCCCGGTTTAACATGTGAATCTTTCATTACAGGGAGGGAGATTGATCTGTCTCCCTGTTTGTTTTTGCAGCCCTTCTATGCTGCCGGCATACAGCATTGCAAATGTATTCCATGTGATGATTGAAGATCTGTTTGATTTCAGGGAACTATGACGGCGTGTCATTTCCATGCAATCGCCTGGCTGACAAATTCGGCCGTTCCTTCTCCGCCAGCCTGATCAATATTGCGTTTCATGCGCTCGTCGCTGACATACATTTCCCCTAGTCCGCGCAGGATTTCATCCGTGCAGGTGTAATAATTTTCCGTGATAAATGCCTGCAGCTCTCTGACCTTCTCCTGGGCCTCTCTGCTGCCGGGCGGCAGCTCTCTGATGGAGCCCATTTCCGCAAACAAAGACATCATCCTGTCTGCTGCCATTTCCATTTCCTCATCCGTCCTTCCTTTTCTTTTTTGCTCATACTCGGCGTATGCCTGGGTAGTTCCCCATTTTTCCCGGACCTCCTGGGCGTACCGGTCATACTCTGTTTTTTGAAATGCCTGAAAATTCATCTGATCTGTTCCTCCTTTTTGGGCCTCACGGGCCAAAGAAATCAACCTGTCGATACGGGTGCGCTGCAGCTCCAATAATCTGATCTGCTGGTCAAGCGCCTCTTTCGGGTCAAATTCCGGATTGTCCAGGATGGCTTTGATTTCCTTCAGCGGAAACTGCAGCTCCCGAAAGAATAAAATATTCTGCAGGCGTCTCAGCGCGGCGCCGTCATAAAGCCGATAGCCTGCTTCCGTTACCCTTGAGGGCTTTAGTAAACCGATTGCGTCATAGTGGTGGAGCGCGCGGACGCTGATTCCTGTAAGCCTGCTCACCTCGTGTACCGTCTGCATATTCCTTTCTCCCTTCTTTATGACCTGTTTAGAAGTATATACTATGACGCAGCGTCAGAGTCAACCTGAAATTTGATTTTTTAATTTTCTATTCACAGTAATAAAAACTGGCTGTCAAATTCGTCAAACCAAGCTTGCAAGAATCTGATGGACCGTTTTTATCTGACTGGAATCGTAATTTTTCTTTACAAATATACTACTATATAGTATAATCCTATCTAGGAGGAATGTGGTATGAATATCCAGGCAGGCAATTTTATTTCACAGATCAAGCGGCTCAGCGACAGAATTTTTGAGCGAATCCTGGCGGACAGGAAGATCGACGCATTTAACGGGGCCCAGGGGCGGATTCTCTATGCCCTGTGGCAGGGGGAAGCGATCTCGCTGCGGGAGCTTGCCGACAGAACCGGGCTCGCCGCCACCACCCTTACAAGTATGATCGACCGGATGGAATCGGCCGGTCTGGTCTGCCGTACCCCGGACAAGAACGACCGCCGGAAGACGCTGCTAACTCTGACGGAGAAGTCCCAAAGCCTGTATCAGGATTATCTGGACGTGTCTGACCGGATGTCGGAGATTTTTTACGCCGGATTTTCGGAAAAAGAAATCCTGCTCTGCGAGTCAATGCTCGCCCGGATTCAGGAAAATCTGAGACGCCATGAACGGATTCCCCGAATATGAAAATGAAAGGATGAAACATCATGAGTGAAAACAAAAAAGACGATGTAATCAAAAAAGTAAAGGAACTGATGGACGCGCCTTCCTGCTGCGCGGATGCAAGGGAAGCTGCAAAAAACTGGCTGGATGCCATCGGCACAGACCAGGAAAAAAGCCAGGCTGAAAATCTGATCGCAGAGCTGGAAATGGACATCATGCCGGTAGAGGGGCTGATCGCTTTTGCCGAATCCGAAGCCGGGGCCAAGGTATTCGGCCCGGAAAAGACCAAGCAGGTGGCTGCCCACGGCCGGGAGATCCAGGCTGCCGGAGCAAAGTACTGTGACTGCGCGGCCTGTGCTGCAGTGGAGGCAATTCTGGAACAGAAGGATGCCATTTTATAAAATGTGCATTTTGTTTCGTACTTACTGTCGTATATTGGAGCGGATTTGTTCCTGTTCATGGGCTTTCCGCCCGGATGCGAAAAAAAAGCAGCCGCACGCTCCAGCATGTGCGGCTCTTTTCACATAGTTTCCCTGCAGGTACACCGTCATGGCCGTTCGGCCCTTTCATGAAGAATGATTACTTTGCATTTCTTCGGATCTCGATCAGGCGGAGCACGTCCCGGAAAAGGTCTCCCTGGTCTTCCAGATCGATCATCAGCCATTTCTGGCCGTTTCCTTCCTCTGTCCGGGCATAAATCTCCTGCAGCTCCCCGGTACAGTCGGGCAGTATTGTTTCTACAAGCTCTTTTTCTTTTTTGCCCACCACAACCAGCACCGTAAAAAAAGATTCCCTGGGGTAGATGGTGCAGAGATTTTTGCCTGATTTTTTGAATTTCACATTCCATCCGCTTTCCCAACTGCAGGAGCTAAATTCAATCATCTCTTTCGCTCCATGCCGCTCCTTTATTTCCAAGCAGAATGTCTCGAATAGAGGGTTCCTGATGTAAGTTCCGATTTCGTCCAGTGTCGGACAAATACCGCGGTTTTGTAGATCAATCATAGATCGGTACCTCCTTATAAATGATTTGATGCGGCGCAGTCTGCAAACCGCACTCCATACCCTGCCTTCCTCAAATATCCCACTCCGTCGCAGCATCCCCGGAAATACACGGACTGCATTTCCAGTTCCGTGAGCCTGTTCTTGAGCAGCAGCACCTTCACCAGCGCCGCGCATTCCTGCTCGCTGAGGGCCGCCGCCTTTTCCGCGTCAAATATCCCCAGCACCCCGGGATAGCTTTCATACAAACTCTCGATCTCATTTTGAACGGCCCGGTAGTCCTCGTTCTCACCGGGCAGCTTCGCAACGACAGAACTCAGATATTCCTCAAAAATATTCTCATAAGCATCCACAAATGTTTCAAATTTCAATGTATCATGCATGTTTTGCACCTCCGACTTTTTGAGCCATTCCGAAAAAACACCTTCATCCGGCCTTGCAGCGGATGCGCTGAAAATCCTCTTATAATACATAGACAGGATAATTTTTCAGGAACGTTTTTTTACTATATACTTCCAAAAAGTCTGCAATATATACCTTGTGAAAGGCCGTATGGCCATAATGGGATGCCCTCGGGTATACCTTATAAAACGGCCGTATGGCCATGATGGGATGCCCTTGGGTATACCTTGTGAAACGGCCGTACGGCCATGATGGGGTGTCCTAAAGGATACCCTCCGAGCTCATCACATCAGGCATTTCCGGCGAAAATATAAAGGAAAAGGAAGTCCGATCCCTGGCGTTGCTCTCGCATTTTATTGCAATCTGATGCCGCTCGGCGATCTGCTTTGCAATCGGAAGGCCCAGCCCGCTGCCGCTTTTATTTTGCTCGGATCGCTCTTTGTGAAAACGGTCAAAGATATAGGGGAGCTCCTCAGGCAAAATGCCGCTGCCCCGGTCCGAGATGAAGATCACAAGCTTCTCTTTTTCAGAATCTTCCTTTTTGCCGCGGGATTCCTTTTCTTCCCGGAATCCTTTTTCCTCATAATACATTTTTACCGACACCGCGCTGTCCGCCGGGGCAAATTTTACCGCATTGTCCAGTATGATCATAAACATTTGCCGCAGACGGCCGTAATCTCCAAAAAAGCAGACGTTTCCGGCTTCATTTTCCAGCAGGATCGTCACCTGCTTCTGCTCCGCTATCCTCTGCATAGAGCGAACCGCTTCCTTCAATATGTCGGCCAGGTTCAGCTCCGATTTCTCAATTTTGAAATTCGTATTCTGGAGTCTGGAAAGCTCCAGCAGGTCGTTCACCAGCCGCTGGAGATGGGCCGTATCGGAGGACATCTGCCGGAAATACTCCTGCATTTCCCCGGGGTCGGTTATAAGCCCGTTCTCGAGAACCTCCAGGGAGCCTTTGATGACCGTCACAGGCGTTCGAAGCTCATGGGAAATATTGGACACGAAATCCTGCCGCATCTTATCCAGTTTTTTCCGCTCCTCCTCTACATTGGCGAGTTGGACAAACAGGCCGTCGATATTGCCGGCAAGCGCACCGATCTCGTCATTCTGCCGTACCTCCGTGCGGGCGGAATAATCCCCCTTCATCACTTTGTCTGCCGCCTGCCCGATTTTCCTCAGCGGGCGGATGAAATGGCGGGCCAGCAAAACTGAAAGAATGGACGCCAGAAACAAGGCCGTCAAAATGCAGAATACCAGTATGACGATCCCGTCCCGCTGGGCGCTGCTGATGCCGTTAATGGGGCTGTGCAGAAGCACCGCGGCGGTAATATTTCCGGCGGCGTCATGAACTGGGGCGCCTACGGTGATGGACGGAACATCCAGCAGCGGGCTGAACTCCGTATTTGCCACCACATTTCCCGCAAATACCTGGGCGATCAGTTCCTCCGCCCCCGCAGGCAGTTCGCTGTAGGACAGGGAGCTGCTGCTCTGGCAAACCTGAATGGTCTGTGCATGTTCATCCGCCAGCCATACCTCGCTCATGGCGATCTCATCCAGAAACCGCAGATATGCGCCGTAGCCTCCGGACTGTCCGCGGCCCTTGTGCCCCCTCTGTGAAAACTGGGAAAGGGTGTCCGCGATGGAAACAGCCCGCTTCTTCAATTCGGCTTCGTGTATTTCCGCCGTGCGCCATGCAAACAGCGCCCAGAACAAAAGTCCTGCAATCAGGGAAAACAGCAGGAGTACCGCGGAGAAATATCCGATCAGCCGGAATGTGATTTTATGCTTCATGACTCACCGCCCTCAAATTTGTACCCCATTCCCCAAATGGTCTTGATCTGCCAGTTCGGGTGAGGCACCTTGTCCAGCTTGGCGCGCAGCCGCTTGATGTGGCTGTCCACGGTGCGGTTGTCTCCAAAATAATCGTATCCCCACAGATCGCTCAGCAGATTATCCCTGGAAAAGATTCTTCCCCGGTTGTCCAGGAGCGTCCAGAGGATCTCCAGTTCCTTTTTTGTCAAAATGATCTTCTGGTCGTCAATCGTCACATCCGCATTGTCCAGGCAGACCCTCAGATTATCGTAAACCAGGTATTTGGGTGCCGCAGTCTGGGCAAAGCAGTCGATCCGGCGCAGAATGGCGCGAATCCTCGCCATAACCTCGCTGCCCGAAAACGGCTTGACAATATAATCATCCGCGCCGATATCCAGCCCCATGACCCGCTCAAAATCCTCGCCCCGGGCCGTAATCATGATCACAGGAACATTTGACACTTTGCGGATCTCCCTGCACACCTCGAATCCGTCTTTTTTGGGCATCATGACATCCAGCAGGATGACCGCAAACGTGTCTTTCTGAAACTGCTCGATCACTTCCTCCCCGTCAAAAGCGGTTACTGGCTCAAACCCTTCTTTTCTGGCAAATTCGCTCAGGATTTTTGTAATTTGGACATTGTCGTCCGCAATCAGAATTTTTTCCATGATGAAACTCCTCAATTTCATTATAAATGATTTGCAGCGGTTACGCACCCCCGCAGGCACGTTTATTCTAAATTTAGCATAAACCTTTGTCTTTTTTGTGTCGCCTGCATGTTTATTCCCGTGAAGCAGCGGGCCAAAGGTGATTGTTTCTTATTATCAAAACTCTTCATGAACTTCCGGGCTTCTGGACGGGTTTCTTCACTTGTCACAAAACAGGACGCATAAAGACATAATTCCGCCATAATTTTCCCGTATGATTTGGTTAAGACAAAATCCTGCAAAGCGATGGGAAATACAGGCCGCCCTCTGTTTGGCAGGTTCTAAAAAAACAAACTTAGATTCGAGGAGGTTTTTATCATGAAACATTTGAAAACAAAAGTCATTCTTTTTACAGCAGTCTCTGTGCTTACCCTTGGTTCCGCGGTTACCGTATCCGCTGCCGGCCGCCACAGGCCCGCGGATATCGTGGCTGCCATCACAGGAAGGGCTGTAGCAAATGTCATCCAAGAACGGTTTGAGACGGGAAAGACCTTTGGAACAATCGCAGCGGAAGCCGGCAAGCTTGACGAATTTAAGGATGAAATGCTGAACGCCAAGGAAGAAATACTCAATGAAAATGTAGAAAACGGGGTAATTTCCCAGGAACAGGCTGATGAAATTCTGGAAACCGTGCAGGAACGGCAGGCTGAATGCGACGGCACCGGCTACGGAGACGGGCTGGGCTGTGGATTTGGCTATGGGGACGGTACCGGCAATGGCTGTATCTATGGCGACGGAAATGGGTTTGGCAACGGGAACGGTTACGGCAATGGTAATGGTTACGGCAACGGCAATGGGTTTGGCCGCGGCGGCGGAAACGGTGCCGGATATGGCAGAGGACAAGGCGGCGGAAGGGGAAGATTATAATTCCCGGCGTCTGTCACATACCGTCACAAATGCATATGAACAGGATTTATGGATTTTAAAGGCTGTTTTTATTGGGTGCGTGTAAAATGATTCTGCGCAGCAGACTGTTGATTTGTCTGCTGCGCAGATTTTTAGTTTACGCACGGCTCCTTGTTTTCAATCTGGAAATCCACCCTCCGGTCTCCCTTATAAGCGTCTGAGCAGGTCAGAAAATATCCCTGCGCAGGGTATCCGCCGGCAACGAAAATATAATGGTTACTGTTCACACGGCAATGTCATTTAGTTAAACAAAGCCAGACCGGTGTTCTATAAATTATTAGATATAAAGTGGACTTGTTTTCACAGCACAAGCCAGAACATATGTTTTTGCTTGTGTCTGAGAGACTGTTCGGATCATAATGAAAGAGGTGAAAATTATTTTTGGGCATGACGACTAAGCAGATCCGCATCTGCTTAAAAAATATCTATATTTAAGGTAAAAATGCTTTCAGGCTGCCCGGTATATAAGATATCGCGGCCTCCGGAAATGGGCTGTCTTTAGCCTGTGATACTGCCGTTCATTTCGGATCGGGATCAACCTGCGCTGAAGCAGGGCGGTTACATTGATTGAGCCTTCTTTCACAGAAGGACGTAGGAACACCCTGCAAATATGGGCTGCTGTACCAAAATGTATTTTGTAATCATGCTTTGTCTTCTTTTGATGGACCACAGCAGTATGGTTGATGATACTTTCTGTCAAGTTGTAGACGATGAGTTTTGCCCATATTTCCTGTTTGACAAAGTCCGGCTTATAAGAATGGAAATTGATCAATCCGATGGTATATTTCAGTTTCCGAAATGAGGATTCCACGCCCCACCTGGAAAAATAAAGCTCTTTTAGACGCTTTGGCGGAAATTCCTCTTCCGGGAGATTGGTAACCAGGCACTCATAAGTGGACTCTGATATGGGAAACCTGACAATGCGGAACGTAAGCTGGTAGGTATCCCGTGTCCCGTACTCAATAAAATCAAAGGAGGTTGCCTTATCGACAAAACGGCGGTATCCCTCTACAGCAATCTTTTTTGACTGGCTGCGTACCAGGGTGACCCGAACCCGGATGTCAAAGGATTCCTTGTCAGGAAAATCAAAACCGGAAAGAAGGCCTTTGGAATGGATATCCTTTGCGCGGAAGAGGAAAAACTGCCCTTTTTTGAGCACATGGGCCATATTATTATAGGAGCAGTAACCACGGTCACCGATAAAAATAGTCTTTTTCCAGGGGGAAGTCTGATGGCGGTCCACCAGGGTGGCAAAGGCCCGGTATTCATCCTTATTGTGAATCGGCTGGATCAGTGCATCGGTATAGATGTGCTTGTCCAGATTGTACAGGGCATTTAAATGCAAACTGTAAAATCCTTTGGCAGAATGCCCTTCGGAAACAAAGTAGTCAGGGGAAGCAAACGTGGGCTTACTGAAAAAGGAAAAGGTAGAGCCATCCGCAGCAATGGATTCATAGCCGTCTGCGCCTTCCAAGGAAGAGAGTGAGGAATGGAAGTGATGAAAAACGGCTTCCATGGCTTCCGGTTTTAACTTTGCCCGTTGCTGATTGAGTGCGGAAACGGAAGGGGCATCTGCATCCAGATCAAAAAACTCCAAAAGTTCCTCGGAAGTGGAGGAAGAGCCCTGGGAAACCAAAAACGTAATGAGCTTATCCGGTGGAAGCTTTTTCTGGCGGGTAAAATCCTTGTCTGGGTGGACGGAGTATTTTGAGATTGTGGACGCAACGCTGTCCACAGCAGAAGAAAAAAGAGCCTTGATTTTTTCATGAAACATAACGAATGTACCTCCTTGGATTAGAATCATATATCGCTCTAAATCCAAGGGCCGCGCTCGCTACCTCTAAAAAGAGGATCAGCAGCGAGCGCGGCCGCACATTTTGTTTGATTTGTCAAGTACTAATATAAAATTCCGCAAAAAAATCAAAAAGAATGGTTAGACCCCCACTTAAAAAAGGCTCTACCCCATCCATCTGAGTTTTCTGCTGAAAAAAACAATAATTTCCATGAAAATGGATTTTCAGATGCAAGGTTTTCAGATAGAATAACCCCAGTAATATCGCGGGTTGAAGCCAACAAGACGGGTGAACACCGGTGAGTGGAACATCGGATTTCGTCCATATATTAACTAAATGACATTGGTTTACCGGCTGGCCAGTAAACTGTAAGTGCGGCTCAGAACATAAATACACGAAGTATCCGCTGTAAAAACAGTTGTTATTCTGAACTCTTAATAAAAAACTGTTTCAAACATTGAAGTAAAGGCGATACAGCCCTGAAAATAAAAAGACATTTTCATTGTAGATTGATAGAATGTTTGAAAAATGCACCTGCAGTGATCGTTCCTCTGTCTGCTTGACAGAGGAAATATCATTGCGAGATGCATTTACTTTAGCATATCCGGAAATAAAAAGCAATTCCTTTTTGGTAAAATAAAAAACTCCTTACTTCTGCTTCTCCATCATTTTTTTCAGCCCCTTCTTTAACCTGACGGAGACAGGGATGGTCTCCCCGTTATTCATGGATACGGTCATGGCAGTAAAATCCACTTCGGTAATATTATCCCGATTGACAATATACGACCGGTGGCATCTGTAAAAACGATAATCCAACTGCTTTTCCACCTCTTTCAACTGCCCGGAAAATTCAATGACCCGCTTTTTCGCATGGAGCAGGACCTTATGGATATTGCCAGATGTTTCGAAGCAGATGATGTCATTGTAGTCGATGGTAATGCACCGGTCATTCTGACGGATCACAAAGGCCCGGTTGATCTTATTGTTCAGCGAGGTATATTTGTGTTCCACATCCAAAAGGCATTCATGGATCTTGGACTTGATATGCTCCTGGGTATCCTTAATGATAAAATCCAAAGCCTCGACCTTATACTGGAAGGTCAAAAAACTCATTTCCGAATGCGAGGTGATAAAGATAATAAAACAACGGGGCTGGATCTGACGGATCCGCTGTGCCAGCGCCAGACCATCCATATCAGATTTTAAATCAATGTCCAGAAAGAAAAGTCCTGTATTTTCTGCTGTTAAAATCTTTTCGAGAAGCGCATGTGGATCTGATGTAGCCAGGGCAATCTTCATGTCCATTTCTTCAATTAAAATTGTATTCGAAATATATTTTTTAAAGAGATTTAGCTGCTTTTGGTTATCTTCACAGATGTAGATATCGATCATATTAAGTGCCCTCCTTAGAAACTGTAAAAAAATAATTGGATACTTGCCTGTACATCAGTGCAATACCTATTATACAATAATATTTATCGTAAGTGTAGGAAAAAAATAATCGTGATTCATCTGATCATAATCGTTTCCTGATTAACGGAAATTACAGAAAATACGACGCTTATTATAAAATCAAAAAACAGCATATCCGTATTGTTATAATTGAAGCACAAGCAGGCCATCAATTCCCTGGCGGAAATTGGCGGCGAATTACCATCAAATCAGGAGGGAGATACAGGAAATGGAAAAAATAGCAAATAGGATCGTCAGCTACTTAGACACAGATCAGGCAGCATGGAATGAGATAGAGCGGATGCAAATGATTTTAGGATTACAGGTTCTGATCCATAATATTGTTATGACCGGAACCATTCTCTTCCTGGCTTTGTTAACCGGAATGCTTTGGGAAGCAGCCATACTTCTTACAGCATACGGAGCACTCAAAATGACCGTTGGGGGTGTACATTTTAAAACAAGCTGCGCCTGCCGTGAGTATAATTGACATTCAGTATATCAGGTGATACGAAGCCGCTGTACAAAATGTTCACCCTGAATCTCCGTATCCAAAAAAACAGAATTATATTTTGCAATGATCTCATGGGCATTATATAGTCCCAGCCCGCGGTTTGCACCCTTTGTAGATACATTTGGCTGTGCCAGTGAAGCGTAAGGAACCCCCTTTTCAAGAAAAGAGTTGGAAATGATAAAGACATATTCCGTATCAGCATGAACCAGGGCAAAGCTGAGGAAAGGAGAATCCGTTTCAAGAGCAGCCTCGATCGCGTTATCCAGAAATATTCCGATCACACGGGTCAGATCCAAAGTATCCATTGGTATATCTGCGATTTCATTCGTGACTTCTATGCTTACATTGATATTCAATTCTATGGCATATAACAGCTTCGCTGATATAATGCTTTTTAATTCCGTTGTCCTGATATTCATTAATTGATTGATATGAGCCGAATTTTTAGAAATATTCTTACCTGTTGGAAGGATTTCCTTCTCAAAATATCTTTTCAAACCCTCCATATCATCCGTTTCCATATAACCGGACATGGAAAGCAGGATGTTGGAGTAGTCATGCTTGAAGGAGCGCAGGGAAGAATACATATTCTCAATCTGATTGGTATATTCCTGCAATCTGTGATACGAATCCTGACGCGCATCCATCTCTGCCTTTTCTTTGTTTGCTTTTAGGATGTTTACAATCAGAACCATACTGACTGTAAAGTAGCAGGTGAATAAAATGCAGTTAAAAAGTACAATCTTCCGTGTATATCCAATCATATCTCCCATTATGATGTTGAATAAAAACACAAACAGGCAGGCAAGCAGGTTAGTTGCTATAAGTAACAGGAGCTGCCTGGATAAAACTACCTGCAGCTTGTGTATAAGAGAATGAAGCAGTCTGCTCAATACAGGAAAAATGCAGGCAATGAGAGCAATATAAGAGATCATATAAATCCAATATATGAAGCTGGACTGCAAATCTTCTGCTGAGTAGATTGGGTAGATCAATGTATCCCATGCCATAGAATAGATATTATCCAATAGTACACAAATCAGGTAAGCTGCAATAACGGTACAGATATTCATAAGCCGATGAGAGTCTATGAAAGCGATGTATGTACAGACGCTTATTAGTAAAAGAACAACCCCTGCATTACTCAGAGCAAATCCCATCAGCAGGATATTGATGAACAGTATTGTAAAAAGAATCAATTTTTGTTTTATTCTCAGCTTGAACGGCAAAAAACAGCATATGGGAATCAAATAGATGAGAATATTTAAAAAATATGACAATATCTGCATTAAATCTAAGTCCTTTCCATAGTGTATTTTCAGGGAAAACATCAATATGTATATCTACAAAAGTATGAACAATTGTGATTATACTATATATTTTTGAAAGGGGCAACGTTTATTCAGTAATATTCGTTGTGTTTTTTTGAAAAAAATACGATTTTTCATTGTAAAACATATTTTATTCAAAAATATAAAAAATAGAGAAATATGGGTTATACTCTATTTACGAAATACAAAATACGAAATACAAATACGAAGGAGAAAGAAGAAATGAAGAAAAATATAAAAAAGACGATTGGTAACATAGCTATTAATCTTGGGAAATATGCTGTTGGAAAATCAATTGTTATGGGAATGTACGATCCTAAGATTCCGGATATTCTGAAAACAAATAATAAGGAAAGAAAATAGAACTTATGCTTTGGAGCCATTGGTTCGACAGTTTCTTAACAATAAAATAGTTAGATGCAGGTATAGGTAGATGAAATTACGAAAATAGTGAATTAGTGATTCGAATTTTCCGGGATTCAGAGAAGGGATTACTATGGGGATTAATGGAGTTTTACAACATGATGAGAAGGACTGCAATGCAGCTTGTCTTGCAACAATATGTAGATATTGGAAATAGATTAGGAAAGTTCTAAGTTCAATATAAGTTTGCTAGTACGCTAGTACATAAATGCAAATTACTAATAAATAATGTGGGTTATAGGAACAGAATAAATAGATGATTCATTTTACAATGAAAATATTTTATGGAAGTTTCAGTTGACTGGGCCGTGTACTAGTGTATTGGCAAGCTTATATTTGAAGAAATCTGCAGAATGATTTTGTCGGAAAGGACGGTGAATAAGACGAAACTGACTATTGATATTATGAAAAGGAACCTGCTAATAATAGTAGTTATTCTTTGTGAATTGATCGTAATCAAAGCAGTTTACTAGAAAATAAGACAAAGAGTTGGCATATAAGCTTGCTATTAAAAATGAAAAATTTTAGAAAGGAGAATATATTAATGAAAAAGGAGTTCAAAAAACCAATGTTCAAAAAAGGAAATATGAGAATTAAAATATCTTGCGCACCATGCGGGCCAGAAGGATGCGCAATGTTCCAGTGCAATTTTTAAGTTGTATAAAAAGAAAGGAAAGAAGAAAGTTGCAAAGACTGTAACTTTCTTTTCAGGTATTGAATTATATAGGTGATAGAATATGAAATGTAGAAAAATGCAATGGAAACCACATAATGAAATTAACAAAGTTGGAGATACATTATATTTAATAAAGAAAAATTGTGACGAAGTTTACACATTTACGGATAGTGCTATTGAAATAATTGAGACTCTTAGTGCTTTGAAACAATGTACTATTGAAGAACTGATAATAGAACTTGTTAAATTATATGAATTAAAAGAAGAGGAAAAAGGAGAAATTATATCTTTTTTAAAGGAATTGGAGAAAGAAAATATTATAGAAATATTTCAATAATGAAGGGATGCTTAAATGAAAAATATAGCCATTAGTAATGCAAATTTTTTGAATTATTTAAGAGAAAATGAAATTATCTATCCGCTGGTTATGAGTATTGATGTTATTGAAAATTGCAATTATAGATGTAAACATTGCTATATAAAATACTCTTTTAAAGAGTCAGAAGATAATTGTTTATCATTTGATGAATTAGATGAGTTATTTGTTCAGCTTGGAAAATATGGAGTTGCTTCTGTTAACCTAACAGGTGGAGAACCTCTTTTAAGAAAAGATATTGTAGAGATCATTAAAAGCGCAAAGAGAAATAATCTTTATTGTTGTTTAAAATCAAACGGATTTTTCTTATCAAAGGATTTAATACATACCTTTGAAAGTATAGGTTTAGATGAAATTGTTTTGAGCATTTACGGAATGGATAATAAGGAATATCAAGATGTTACTGGTTTTGCAGCAACGGAAAAAGTAGGTGTTTGTGAAAAACTTTTTGAAAATATACGATATTTGAATTCTAGTAAGATTAGAACAGAGCTAAGATATGTTTTGCTAAAGCAAAATTATAAGAGTTATGCTAGATTTGTCGAAATGTGTAAAAAAATTGGTTTAAAACAGGGGCAATATGACTTTATAATAGACATTAACCCAGATAATAGTTCTGACGAATGTACATCTAATAACGGCATGGATGCAAAACAACAAGAAGAATTTTTACGACAGTTTTATAAACTAGACAAAGAAACTTTTTACTTAAAATATAATAATGATTACAAGTATAAGAAATGTTTAGTAGGTAGGCAGCTTTTGCATATAAAATGTAATGGAGATATATATCCTTGTCCGAACTTTCCAATTAGTGTAGGAAATATAAAAGAACAAACATTTAAAGAAATCTGGGAGAATTCACCACTTTTAAATGAATTGAGAGATATTTCAGAAGAAAATTTCGACTGCGGTACATGTAAAGATAGAGATAAATGCTATCATATATGTATTGGGGCTATTTATGTATGGAACAAATGCGAAAACTATAAAAAATCTAATATTTCATATTGCCAGTATAAGAGAGAGTTTTATTCGATTGTAGATAAAATAAAGGCAGAGGTGGTTAATTAAATGCTATATTATAAGCCATTGACAAGCATGGATTTTATAGATGAGTGGTCTTCTAATCTTAGATTACAAGATCAAATTGAGATAGGAGCTTTAAATCAAAATAAGAAATATATAAAAAATGCTTTAGCAAAGGTGCTACAAAAGTCGGATAATAATTATGTGTTATATAAAGATGAAAGCGTTCTATCTATTTTAGGAGTAAGAGATATTGATAGTAAAGTAGGAATGCCTTGGCTTTTGTCAGCAGAAATTCCTAAATCAGTAAATTATCAATTTCTTAAAATTACAAAAAAAATTGTGGAGGAATTTCAAGAAAAATATAATATTTTATATAATTATACACTTTATAATAACACGGTATCATATAAATGGTTAAAATATTTGGGATTTCAGATTAAATATGATGATGTTATTGAAAAATGTGATGGAAGAAGGCTTGTTAGATTCGAATGGAGAAGAGAATGGGAAAAATATTAGAAGTAAATAATCTGACAAAGATATATTGTGAAGGTTCTATAGAAAGTAAGGTTGTTGACAATTTGAGTTTAGAGGTTGAAGAAGGAGAATTTGCGATAGTTATGGGAACCTCCGGTTCCGGAAAAACGAGTTTTCTACATCTGATAGCTGGAATTGATCAGCCTGATGGAGGAAAAATAAATTATTTACAAAAAGGGTTGGAAGATAAAATTGACTTTGGACATATTAGCGAAAAAGCAAAGACGATATTCAGGCGGACAAATATAGGAATTGTTTTTCAGCAGCAGTGTCTAATTCCAGATTTGACAGTGTATGAAAATATTATGTTGCCAATGATGCTTGACAGGAAAAGAAAAGAGAAAAATTCTATGAAAGGCACTGTTTTAGAATTGTGCAGACAATTTGGCTTAATAGAGCATACCAGAAAATATCCTTCACAATTGTCAGGCGGACAGCAACAACGAGCCGCAATCCTTCGGGCAATCGTAAATAAACCACCGGTGTTGCTCTGTGATGAGCCAACTGGAAGTTTGAATTCAGCACAATCAGATATAGTCATGGAAATATTAGAGAGCTTAAATCAGAAAGGACAATCAATCATCTTAGTAACACATGACATCAAAGTCGCTATTAGAGGAAGTCGTGTAATCTATATTGAAGATGGTCACTTGGAAGGCGAATTAAGATTCAACAGTGATACTGAGAAAGAGTTATATAAGCAAAGAGAAGTGGAACTTATGAGTTTTCTGCAAAAGAGGGGATGGTAATTTGAAAGAAAGTTTTAGATGTGGATTGGCAAAGCTGAGAAGGAAAAAGATCCCGAATTTGCTTTTGGGAATATGTATCATGATTACTGCTATATTGTCATTGAACGCGCTTATTTTTTTAAAAGAATTAAATGGGATATTTGACAGAGCCTACGAAGAAATGGAAGGCCCACAGATGTGCTGTTTGTGGAATAGAGAAATTGTTTCATCTGATAGCGTAAAGCAATATATGAAAAATTCCAAGAATGATCTGGAATATCAAATTACTGAAAATACGAAAACAGTAGAATACATTGAAAAAGACGGAATTAGGTTAAGTAATGGTATATTATTAGAGCTACCTGAACATATAAGTAGAGAAATGATCTCACCTAAAATTTCTGATAAATCAGAGCCAGAGATGCCAAAAAAGGGTGAAATCTGGATTACTACAAAAATGGCTAATATCCTAAATGCAAAAGTAGGAGATAATATCTCTTTGCAATTAGCAGATCAGTCTGAGAATGTGAAGGTTGTAAAAATTGTTGCAGATCCTGTCTTTGGGGGAAGTAATACTAACGTATATCGGATGTGGTGTGGATATGATCGGCTTTCAGAGTTTGCTTTGGCGGAGAATCATATGATGTGCTATTTGGAAATCAGATTCCAAGAATTTACCCAGCAGAGTATACAGAATTTTATACGCAACGCAGAGGAATATTTTCAGATGCCATTAGGTGATACACTATATACATATGATCAGATAAAAAGCGGATATACATCTGTTTATCAGATGATAGGTGCTGTATTATGTTTTGTCAGTATTATCCTGTCAGTCACCATAATCATATTAACTGTATTTCTGATAAAAAGTGATATGGATGAAGATGTAAGAACTATTGGTATATATAAAGCAATAGGAATGACGGGCATACAGATTACAAGTGTATATATTATCTGCTATGGATTAATTGGCTTGGTGTGTTCTGCGTTGGGAAGTGTTTTGGGGGGGAAGCTAAGTCAAAAAATTATAGAGAGTATTCTTGGTGACTTAGGAATCTATATGGTTTCGCTAAAAGGAATTTTAGGTTATCAATTTTTTGTATGGTTAGCTGTATCAGCGACAATTGTTTTCATATGTTTTTGTGCTGTTTCGAAAATACAGAGGCTAAATGCATCTTACGCAATAAGGAGGGGGAACTGGAAGACAAAGGAAATAAGCAGAAAGAAACAGAAAAATACATATTACAATGGCAAAGGATCTTTTGAATTGTATTATGCCATCAAGGGAATATGGAATAAGAAACTAAGATATATATATATAATAGGAGTATCTATGATATTCAGTTGTCTTACAGTCCTTTGTTTTGGATGCCTGAATGCAGTCGAGAATATTGACAAAGAGCCAGAGGCATGGGGATTTATAAGATCGGATATTTATGTTACATCACTGGAAGATACGCCTGTGAGCAATATTATAAAGGAACTAGAGGAAGATTCAAAAGTTGATTATACGTATGGAGTGAACAAAGTATATCCTAAGTATAAGCCGGATGATGCGGAGTGCTGGCAAAGTGTCGTAGCTGAGGTTTATGAGTTGCCATGGAATGAGAAAATAAAAGATAAATCTTTATATGGAAGACGACCCCAAAAAGAAAATGAGATTGGCGTAGGTATGACATTTGCGGAAGAATACGGGCTGAATATTGGAGAAAAAATTGAATTATTTATAAACGGAGAGAAGAAGAAATATGAGATTACAGGAATTTTTCAATCCCTTTCTAATTATGGTAAAATAATACGAATGGTTACTGATAATCTAGATCAATTTGTAAACGCAGATGGTACCTATGGAGATTATATGCTTCTACTTACAGAACCTTCTGAGAAATGGAACTATGCGAAGGAACTAACGAAAAAATACAACGAAGAATTTGCGTTTATTGCTTCAAAATCAAATGGAGAGAACATTACAGGTATTTTAGTGCCAGCTGTTGGATCCATATTAACTATATTACTGATTATAATTATGATTATTATGGTGAATCTTACATTTTTACTGATAAGAAAAGAACAGAACCTAATTGGATTACTAAAAGCTGTGGGGATGACTTCATGGCAAATCTTAAAAATTTATTTATGGCGGAATTGCGTGTCTGCATTTGTTGGTACCTGCTTGGGATCAGTAATCGGAACACTCATCGTACCTAGTTTACTGACGCCTTATGCTAAAATATTAGGGCTTACAGAATTCCCGTTTATGCTTAATCTAGCAGGATTATTGGGCAGTCTTATACTGTTACCAGTCTGCATATTATTAGCAACATGTGCAGTTGTCAGAACAATTCGCGCTATATCTGTTAAACAGTTAGTGAATGAATAGAAGGTACTCCCGAAAAGTCAACTTAAAAATCTGAACACAAAGACTTTTTGGGAGTATTTGAAATGTCAGAAGAATAACTAGTGTGACGACACATTATTCCACCAAACCTCCTTATCTATTCCACATCTGCCGCATTGGATTTTCTGGCCGTAGCCACCGCTACATCGTCGAAAATCCGCTATGTCTAAAAAATCAAGAAGATATTTTAAGAAATGTGGATTTTCGATATGGATATAGAGAAAAAATATTAAAGAACATTAATTTAAATCTTAAACCAGGAGAGAAAGTAGCAATAGTTGGGGAAAGTGGTTGTGGAAAGAATAAAAGAACAGTTACCCTATTTTAAATTTTCTTATCCATGGGGCTGCTTTTTCCTCCTTGCCGTTATCCTTTTTATAACGTGCGCGGCAATATCTGAATATATGTATCGAAAATCTGTCAGTGGAAGTATTTCTGAGAGATTAAAATTAGAATAACAGAGGGCTGGATGCGTTACAGTTCGCGGCCGGTTGGGCCGTGAACTGTAACTGGTATTGGGCGCGGATCACAACGATTTCTCAATACTTGAAAAGGAACCATTCTCCGTAGTATAATGAAATCACAACAAGAAAGACCAGGAGCCGCTGTCCAGCGCATAAGGAAACATAACGCTTTGGGGCTGCGGCTGGCGCGATACTCACGGCCAGTGAAATCTGCCGTGAGTATCACGGAAACGGAGGATACGGTATGTCAGATTTAAGAATAAAGGAATATCTCGCCCAGGTCGGGATCCGCAGAATCCATGAGCTGGACACCGCTCTTCTGGAAGCCTTCGGGCAGGAGGAGGGCCAAAAGCATATTAAAAAGCTGACGGAATTGTATGACCGCTCAGAGGAACGGCTAATCTACGGAAGTAAAGACACAGCCTGTCTCCGCCGTCAGGAGGAGCTTGTGGATTATCTGAACCAGAGCCTGCAGATGAGCCTTTTGGCAGCTTCTTTTTATGACCGTGTGTTTTTCCGGAGGGCGATGGAAGCACTGCTCCGATATGAGCAGTTTTTTGCGGGGGACATTCTGGATATCGGCTGCGGAAATGGGATCCTGACCTGCTTTTTGGCGCGCATCCATCCTGACGCTTCTGTGACCGGCCTGGACCTGTCGCAAATGGCTGTTTCCACGGCCCAGGAGCTTGCCGTGAGACTGCAGACGGACAAGGTACGTTTTGCCTGCCCTCGGGCGCTGAAGCAAAAGAAGTATGACACCGTGTTTTCCTGCCGGACGGTACATGAGAATGCCAGGTGGAGGCCGCTGATTGAAGAGAAGAAAGGGGCGCCGCTGTCAATAGAAGAGCAGGCAAAACGGTATGAAGGGTATGTGAAGGAACTTTCGGCTTTGGTAAAATCCCAGGGGTATCTTGTCAGCATAGAGCGCTGTGAGGAGGACGATGTATGCGCCGGCCTGATCCGCGCTCTGGCAGACGCTGGACTTTGCCAGGTAAAGGGCACCTGCATGCAGTTTTCCTATAAAAATGGAGACGAAATGGCTGCGTTTCAGGCAATGGTCTTTCAGAAGGCAGATGGCCGGCCATAAATCACTCGGCGGTTCCTATATCAGTTCAATCGTCACTCCATCCGGCATGCTGATCCAGTTCTCCTTGATCCGGCGGCAGCCGAATTTTTCCGCGCGGGCAATCACGGTTTCTTTGTCTTCAGCGGAAATTGCGAGATGGTCGTATAGTGTCCCGGCCGCCGGGGTATCCGGGGCTTCATTGAGCTGAACCCCTTCATGGAACCAGATCTTCCGCTCCGGAGCGTCTCCGGCCGTCTTTTGGACGGTCATTTCAAAAACCTTTGTAAAAAAATCCAGATACCAATCCAGTCTGTCTACAGACAGGGCGATGTGATGCAGCATATACTTCATAAAAATCTCTCCTTTTCTTTTTTGGCTTCTCACGGGGCTGTCAATCTTGACAACAGAATCCCTTTTCTAAGTACTCTCCCTCTCCACAAGCGAAGACTGATAAACCAGGTGCCGGGGGCCGGCCTTATGCTCTTCGGGGGAATCAATCTCTTCGATCGTCATAAGCGCGGCCTTCACTCCGATCTCGTGGGCGGGCATTTCCATGGAGGTCATGGCCGTTTCCAGCATTCCTCCTATGATGTGTCCGGTCAGGCTGATGACACGGATCTGCTCCGGGCGCCGTCCTTGTTCCTTGAGTGCGCGGAGCGCCCCGATCCCCTGCACATCGGCGGCGGCTATGATGGCGTCCAGCTTCGGATTGGTTCCCAGCAGCTCCAGGGTGCAGTCATAGCCGTATTCCAGACTGTGTACACTTGCGGGCTGAGGAGAGACAGCCGAGGTTTCAGAAAGGCCGAGCTCAGCCAGCGCTTTTCTGTATCCCTCGTAACGGTCCCGGTAAGGGGTGAGCTGCATGGAACCGTTGATCAGCCCGATCTCCCGGCAGCCTTTGGAAGCCAGGTATCTCACCGCTTCATAGCCGCATGCCTTGTAGTCCACGACTACGCTGCTGATCAGAGAGTCCTGCTTTCGGACGATCTGGGTACAGGCCAGGCCGCTGGAATGGATGTCGCGCACCAGGCGGGTATTGCGCCCCGTGCCGGCGATGATCAGCCCGTCGATAAAACCATTTCTCAGCCGGTTCAGGCATTCCTTTTCCACCTTTGGGCTGTCCTCCGTGTGGCAGATCAGCGTTGCGTAGCCATGCTTCCGGGCTTCCTCCTCAATCCCCTGGGTGATCTCCGCGAATACGGTCATGATCAGGCGCGGTATCACCACGCCGATGGTATTGCGCTTCCCCTGGCGCAGGCCCTTGGCGAGAAGATTGGGCTGATAGCTCAGCTCTTTCACGGCGGCAAAGATGCGGGCTTTGGTGTCAGGATGTACATAAGATGTGTTGTTCAAAGCCCTGGATACGGTGCTGACATCGACACAGGCCAGCTTTGCTACGTCCTTTAAAGTAGCCATTTGACACCTCCATAGTATGGCGAATGACGGTTACAGATCACCTGCATTCCTGTGGCCTGTAACATATTATTTGCAAATAATCGCGTCAATTATAAATGAAATATTGGCGGGATGCAAGAACTAATTTGGTGAAAAGTGCACAAAAAACAAATCTTAAAACAGTGGAAAATACACAAAATATGCAATTTTTTGTAGGATTCATGCAACAATTTGCAGGCATGGGCAAAAGCATTGACGGTCAAAAAGGAACATGATATAAATGACCCATAAGATATACAGACGTTTGGATGTCGTAAAGAAAAACAGATGCGCAGATGTTTTTTTGAAACTGGTAACCTGAAAAAAACAAAAATGATCAATGTGAAGAAAAGGAGAACTATCATGGCTAAAGTAAAAAATTTCAAGACAATTTTCCCGGCAGTATCCGTACCGTTAAATGATGATTATTCTATCAATGAAGAAGAATTTCGTACATACCTCCGCTGGATCAAGAGCTTTTATGGAAAAGGGATTGAGGGACTTGTGTGCAACGGGCATACAGGTGAGATCACA
This sequence comes from Schaedlerella arabinosiphila, assembly GCF_003885045.1. Taxonomy (GTDB): domain Bacteria; phylum Bacillota; class Clostridia; order Lachnospirales; family Lachnospiraceae; genus Schaedlerella; species Schaedlerella arabinosiphila. The sequence continues at coordinate 4,671,729 of NZ_RHJS01000002.1, forward strand.
GGCTTGAGCCGTGAGGAACGCAAACGTGTCGTTGAGATCTGCTCCGAGGTGTGCGGCGACTGCATGACCATCATTTCCGGAATCAACTGTGAAAATACAATTGAAAGCATCGAGATGGCAAAGGAAGCAAAGGAAGCGGGCGCTGACGGGATTCTCCTGATGCCGCCCCATATGTGGCTTCGTTTCGGTATGCACAAGGATGCTCCCTATGAATATGTAAAGGATGTAGCGGAGGGCGCTGACATTGACATCATCATCCACCTGTATCCGGCGACAAGCAAGGCGTTTTACCCGGTAGAGACATTGATCAAAATGTGCAAAGAGATCGACCATGTAAAATGTATCAAAATGGGTACCCGTGTGACTTCCATTTACGAGCACGACGTACGCCTGCTCCGTCAGGAATGCCCGGATATCTCCCTGATCACCTGCCACGACGAGACGCTCTGTGTAAGCTGGTTCCCGGGAATGGACGGCGCGCTGATCGGTTTTGCAGGATGTGTTCCGGAGCTGATCTGCCCGGCACGGGAAGTATTTGCAAATCCGGACAAGCACACTCTGAAAGAGGCGCAGGACTGGTCCGACCGTATTTATCACATTTCACAGGCAATCTACGGAGGCGGACAGCCGTCAGGCGAAGCTCACGCAAGGCTGAAGGAAGCGCTGGTACAGAGAGGCATCTTCAAGTCCGGTCTGATGAGAAAGCCGGTTCTTCCGCTGAACCAGGAGGAAAAGGACTGGATCGCAATGGGCTTAAAGAACAGCGAGCTTCCCAAGGTTGACATGACGCAGTTTGAGAAATAAGATAAGAGCTTACATTATGCCGGTGTATTGACTATGATTCGGTCGGTACACCGGTTTTAAGGAGAAAAAAAATGTCTAATGAAAATCACGTTGCGGGAAACGATGGATTCGATCCTTCCAAGGTTCAGAAGCTGTCATTCACCGAGATCCTGAAGCGGATCGGCCCGGGGATCATCCTGACAGGCGTCGTGATCGGCCCGGGAAATATTACCACATCGGCGATGATCGGCGCGAATTATGGTTACGGCCTGCTTTGGCTGATCATACCGATCCTGCTGATGGGAGTTACATTTATGCTGACTTCCTATCGTATATCTATGCTGACGGGAATGCCGATCCTGCATGCCATCCGCCACTATTACGGCGGAGCTGCGGCCGGGTTCTGCGGAATTGCGCTGTTCCTGTCATGCCTGTTTTTTACCCTGGGAAATGTATCCGGAACCGGAGCGGGCATGAACCTGATCTTCGGCATCAACTGGAAGCTGGGCGCCCTGATCATGCTTGCGGTTCTCCTGGGGCTTTATTTTTCAAAGGGCGTCTACTCAAAGGTGGAAAAAGGCATCATGATCTGTATCGTCGGCATGATCCTGGCATTTTACGCGACGCTTGTAGCGACAGGAGGTCCGGCCTGGGGCGAAATGGGCAAGGGGCTTGTCAAGTGGAGTCTGCCTGAGGGCAGCATGACGACGGCGCTTGCCTATATCAGCACCAACGCGGCGGTTACGGCAGGAATCTACGGAACCTATCTTGGCGCAGAGAAAAAATGGAAAAAAGAGGATTTGTTTAATGGGGCAATGAAATGGGACGCAGTGGCGCATATTGTGACTGTGATCCTGATCTCCGGCGCGATCATGCTGGTCGGAGCAATCGTTCTCAATCCCCAGGGAATCGCGATCCAGGCGCCGGCACAGCTTGCCGAGCTGCTGGTTCCGTTTCTCGGAGGGGCGGCAAAGTATGTGATGGGAATTGCGCTTCTGGGCGCCGGATTTTCGTCACTGCTTGGAAATACCCAGCGGGGAATGGTGCTTTTGAGCGCAGGATTTGATAAGGATGTGGCGCTGGAGTCCAAGATCATCCGCTGGGGATGTGTGGCCAGCCTGGCGTTCGCGTGTGTGATCTGTTTTATCTATGACGGATCGCCTACACAGCTGATCTTTATTGCCAATATCGCAACATCCATTGCAACACCGGCAGCGGGTCTGTTCATCATGCTGATGTTCTGGAAAACCGAGGTTCAGGGCGGGCTGAAGCCGCCCCGCGTACTGCAGGTGCTTATGACGGTCAGCTACTGCTTTACACTGCTTATGACAGTTTCGGCGCTCGGCAATTATATTCCGAAGCTGATCCAGTCGTTTTCTAAATAAAAAAAGAACTGCTGCCTTTCATTGATGGGCAGCAGTTTTTGAAATCGGGAATCATCACCTGGCGGATTTCCCAGGATGCGCATTCTTTTGCCACCATTCTTGGATAAACTTCGTTTTCCAACTGTCCTGGACATAGACGCACCTCCTTCTCTTGCAACTATTCACGGCCTGTGTATGGTTAACTTTTGCTTGTCTAAGTTTATGATATCCTTATTCAGATGATTTGTCACTGCCTTGACTATAGAAATCCCCGGTATTATAATGAATAGTGTTGCTGCTCACGCCCTCTGGGTGCTCACAGCAACGAAATATCATCTGCAATTGGGAAGGGAGTATTGGCATTGATTTCATATCGTACATACCTGGTTTTTGAGTTTGATGAACGGGAGACGATTAAGAATATAACCGATCATGTAGAGATGATCCTGGAGGAAAGCAAGGTACGGGAAGGTCTGGTTCTGGTTTCGGCACTTCACACGACGTCGGCGGTTTTTATCAATGATGACGAGGAAGGACTGATACAGGATACGCTGGAATATCTGGAGAAGACCATACCGGATCATAAGGTTCCGTACTACCGCCACAACAAAAGCGAGAAGGACGCGCCGGCACATCTGAAAAGAAATGCGGTGGGGCGAAGCGAGACAATCTCCGTAACGGACGGAAGGATGGACCTGGGAAACTGGGAACAGATTTTCTATGCTGATTTCAACGGAAACCGGAAGAAGAAGCTCTGTATCAAAATTATAGGCGAATAAAAAAGAGTCTGCGGGCTCTTTTTTTTATTCCCGCGAAGCAGCGGGCCAGGCAGCTATGCATGGATATTTGACTTAAAAAATGATGCCTGTAAAATGGTATATTTTGTACAATCCATTTCACTTGCTTTATCTATAAAACCAAAAGAAAGTGTACAATGTGCTGCAAAATAAAGAATGAAAAATGGGCAGTATGTACACATATACAGCAAAAAGACGAAAAAAAGGTGGAAAAAGCGAATTTGCTTGTGCAAAAGAACTATGCTATTATGAAGCTACTTTCAGCCGGGTTGAAAAAATACAAGAAGTGAGGCAGAACTTATGCGAGAAAATTTTGATGTGATAGTAATTGGCGGCGGAACCACTGGAACGGGTGTGATCCGCGACCTCGTACTTCGCGGCTTTCCAAATTCCCTTTTGCTGGAACGGGACGACCTGGCGGCAGGAACGTCAGGCGGATGTCATTCGGCGCTGCACGGCGGAGCGCGCTATGCGGTTTCGGATATCCAGACTGCCAGGGAATGCCTGCAGGAAAATCAGATTTACCGCAGGATTGTACCCCAGGTCGTTGATCCCACAGATGCGATCTGGGTAGCAAAAACGGATGAGCAGTTGGAATTTGCCGAGAAGTGGATGAAAAATGCGGATGAAATAGGTCTCCCTTATGAGATCATTTCCGTGGAGGAAGCAATCAGTGAAGAACCGCTCCTGTCAAAGGATATCCGTTTTGCGCTTAGAACCATTGATACCGGATTTGATCCGTTCAGGCTGTGTATTGCCCAGGCGTATGATGCCAAGATGAAGGGCGCTGAAATCCGTACCCATCAGGAAGTGATCGGTATGCTGATGGACGACAGCCGCGTGGTCGGCCTTCGGGTGTTAAATAAGAAAGAAAACCACATTTATGAGGTTTATGCGAAGCTTGTCATCAACGCAGCGGGGCCGTGGTGCTCCCAGATTACGGAGATGGCCGGATTTGCGATTCCCATGAAGCCCAATAAAGGATCTACCGGAATCTACAGTATGCGGCCGACCAAGACCCTGATCGGGATTCTGCGTACCCCTGCGGACGGCGACGGGCTGGTCAGCCAGGGCTTCCAGAATACGGCGCTTCTGGGAACATCGTCGGTGGATGTAGACGATCCGGACGATGCAGATCCGGGAATGGATGAAATCAAGATTATGGAGGATTCCGTCGCGGAAATCATACCAGGGCTCAGGGAGGCAAGGATGCTGAGACTGTGCACCGGAGTCCGTCCCTTATATACCACGGGCCAGGAGACAGGGCGCAATATCAGCCGCGGGATGTTCCTTCTGGATCATGAGGAGATGGAAGGGGTATCCGGAATCATCACGATCACCGGGGGAAAATATGCGACGGCCCGCCTGATGGCGGAAGAAGCAGTGAATCTTGCCTGTGAGAAACTGGTGGGCAGGGTGGTGCCGTGTACCTCCGACAAGGAATTGATCTATGGCGCGACGACCAGGGAAGAGGCGGAAAAGGAAGCCCAGGAAATCCATGAGACATACCATATTTCCCGGTATGCGGCGCACAAATTTACCGCACGCTACGGAATGTTCGCAAAGAAGATTCTGGAACAATATCCGCAGCAGGCATATGTCATCGACGACGCGGTACAGATGATCGGTTCGGAGGTGTGCTATGCGTTCCAGGAGGAAGATGTGGAAGACTTCAAGGATCTGCGGCGCCGTACACGGCTCGGCATGGGACAGGAGCAGGGAACTTTTTCCATCTACAAAGCAGGCGGTATTGCACAGCAGGAGCTGGGCATGACCCCGGCCGAATCCGAAAAGTGCGTCCTCGGGTATGTAGACGAACGCTGGAAAGGGATCTATTTTGCGGCTCAGTACGGAGATCAGCTCCCATTATCAGAACTGATGCAGGAAATGTATATCGGTATGGGCAGTTATGACATATTAAGAATAGGATAAGGAGGGCTGGTCATGAGTGTAAAGAAAAGCGATGTTCTGGTCATAGGCGGCGGAACGGCTGCATGTGCGGCAGCGGAAGCCATCCTGCAGGCCGGAAAGAATGTAACCATGGTATTCCCGAACGGCGGCAGCAGTGAAGTCTCCGCCGGTTCAATAGATATTCTGGGAGTGGTTCCGGGTGAAGAACCTGTGATCTGCGGAGATTATAAGGAAGGAATCCCCGTGCTGCTGGAAAAATACCCGAATCATGTATATGCGAAATGCGCGGATGAACTGGAACAGGGCGTAAAGGCATTGGTATCCCTTGCGGAAGCCGGGGGCTGTAAGCTGAGAGGATTTGACGGAAAAAATGTATGGATTCCGAATATGCTGGGGACATTTTCTATAAATGCATATGTTCCGGAAATGTCGGGCGACGGGATACTGATTCCTGGAGAAGAAAAGAAAGTCCTTGTAGTGGGCGTGAAAGGAAACGTAGCCTTCAACGCAAAGGCTGCGGCCATGTCTTATCAGCAGTACCAGAAAAAAATCGGAGGGAAGGCAGATTATTTTTCCGCGGAAATCCGGCTGACGGGCTGGGGGGACAGACGCAAGGTCAGCGACGGGGAGCTTGCGGACTATCTGGATACCGCCGAAGGGGCAGGGGAGCTGATCGCTTCGATCCAGACATTCTGCAGAAACAACCGATATCCTTTTGACCTGATCCTCTTACCGCCGGTTCTGGGATATGTACACGAACAGGAACTTCTGTCGGAGATCCGGAAAGCCTGCGGCTGCAAGGCGGCGGAGGTACAGGCTCTGGGAAATTCAGTGGTGGGCTATCGGTTTACCCGGGCTCTTTACAGAGGACTGGAGATGCGGGGAGCCAGGCTGCTCCGGGGGGCAAAGGTTACCGCCGTTTCGCCGGCGGAAAACGGAATCGAAGCAGAGTGCACGATCGGCCTGACTGACCAGCTTCATCCGGGGGAGAAAGTCACGGTACACGCATCCTCCGCTGTTCTGGCTACGGGAGGCTTCGTAGGCGGCGGGATCAAGGCACGCAGGACAGAGGTCTGGATCGAATTGCTGGATAAAAAGCTGGGCGGCATCACGGCGGATCACCTGGACAGAGACGCGGTCAGTACATCCGGACAGGAATTTTTGCGGATGGGTGCGGAAGTGAATGAGGACATGTCCGTGAAGGATGAGAAGTATAACGGACGTTTGTTTGCCTGCGGCGGCGTTCTTGCGGGACACAATAGCGCAAGTGAACGCAGCGGGGCGGGAATCGCGGCGGCATCCGCATATCTGGCCGGAAAAAATGCGGCGTTGAACATATAAGGAGGTGGGAAAAGGATGGCAACACAAGACTTTTCAAAATTGTACTATCGGACGGCCAACTGCCTGACAAGTGACATCATAGCAGATTTTTCTCCGGTCAGCCGGGTACTGGGGGCGGACACATCTACAGGAATGGGGGTTGTGTTCACGGCGATGGGGACCCGGTTTGATATGCAGTATGTGGCGAAAGAAGCTTTTATGGCGACAGACAGCTACGAATCAGATACACGCAGTATTGATGATACCCCGGTTGCGGAGGTGATGCGCTATGTCCGCAGTGAAATCATTGCGGGAGGACATGTGCCGGAAGCGTATCAGGAATTGACGGAAAAGATCCGAAAAGGGGAGAGCGTCTACGCGCAATACCGTGTATTTAAAACAGGATGCGTGGGGAGCGACGTGCTGTTTTTAATCAGCCCCGCCGCAGAGGATGCCGCAAAGACTGCAGAGAATTTTATGGGATTTTCCAAAAAGCTGGGCAAAAGCTGCTTCTGCACGAATGAATATCAGGACTGCGGGTACCTGCTGCTCCAGCTCGGGCAGACCGACGCGGCAAACGCGCAGGCAGAGGCAATGAAAGGAACGCTTGAAAACTACCGGGAGATCGTGACGGATGACAGCTACGTCCTGGACGCCCTTCTCATACAGTTTCCGGAGCTTTCCGAAAAAATCAGATTCATAGATGCATTTATTTATGAAGGAAAAGAAGCGGTAAAGCAGGTAAAGGAAGATATCGTACTGCACGAGAGCGGGATTATCCAGCGTCTGTATCCCTCCCGAAGGGTGGACTATCAGAAGCTGTTTGCAGATGCAAATGTGATCCTGCCGAAGAGAAGCGGCTTCGATGTGACGGATTCAGGTCTGGCAGGGGGGCTTGGCCTGTATGAACCAAAGAACCTTACGGCAATCTCCGGCCGGAGGATGGCAGATCTGGCCCGGCCGGAACATGACGTGATCATGACCCCCTGCGCCTGCGAGGCTGCCGGCCTGAATTGCGCGGAAAAAGAGAAGGTCGTGACACTGCTCGATTACATATGTAAGTAAAATAATACACAGAAAACGGGTTGCAAACAATTGAAGGAGGAAACCAAAATGAAATATGATCCGAATATATTTAAGATGCCGGAGTCCATTGAGAAAGATCAGTATATCGTCTGTACTTATTTTTGCCAGGGGTATACGTCCGACCTGCTGAACAAGGTGGGCTCTATGGCCATAGAACAGACGACAGGCACGTGGGCGCCGGTTCCGCTGGAGACGCCCGAAGTCAGGAGACGCCACGGCGGAAAAGTGATCGCGGTGCATGAAATCCCGTGCTATGAATTTGAAATGCCCGAAGCAAAGGGACAGGAGCGCATGGCAGTGTTCCAGATCGCGTTCCCGTTTGAAAATATGGGCGCGAACCTTCCCCAGGTACTGACTTCCGTGATCGGAAACATTTCCATGGCAGGGAAGTTGAAATTGATAGACATTGATTTCCCGAAGGCGTTTACGGACGGCTTCCAGGGGCCCAGGTTCGGCGTAGAAGGGCTGAGGGAGATCACGGGAGTGCCGAAGCGGCCGTTCATTGTCAGCATGATCAAGCCGTGTACGGGCGCAACGCCGGAAAATGCGGGCAAGCTGATCCGCGAACTGGCTATGGCAGGGATTGACTGGATCAAGGACGATGAGTTGTTCAGCGATACCGATTACTGTACGGTAAAGGCCAGAGTTAAAATCGCGGCTGAAATCCTGAAGGATGTGTATGAAAAAACCGGAAAGCGTGTGATCTATTCTCCCAATATCACGGACCGCCCGGACCGGATGCTGGATAAGGCGAAAATGTGCAGGGAAATGGGAATCCCGGGACTGATGATCAATGCGCTGACCGTGGGCTGGCCGGCAATGCAGATGATCGCGGAGAACGACGAGGTGGATCTGCCGATCCTGGCGCACCCGGCATTTGCAGGGGCGATGTATGAATCCCATTACTCCGGGATTTCCAGCCATCTGGTTCTCGGAAAGTTTATGCGTATGAGCGGCGCGGATCTTGTGATTTATCCGTGCGCATACGGGAAGGTGGACATCCAGCGGGAGAGATATATTCGGATCGCGCAGTCCCTCCTGACCGATTTCCGGGGCATGAAGCGTACCTTCCCGGGACCGGCGGCAGGGGTATACCAGGGCCTGATCCCCAATGTGGCGGACGATCTTGGAATGGACTTTTCCATCTCGGCAGGAGCGGCAATGCATGCCCACCCGATGGGGGCGGCAGCCGGAGTAGAAAGCCTGATCAAGGCGGCGGAAGCCACCGCGGAGGGCATCTCCCTGGAAGAGGCGGCAAAAGACTGCGAATCCCTTAAGGCGGCTTTAGACCTCTGGGGAATCGGAGTCCATCAGGACCTGTTTGATCTGAAAAAATAGGGAAGCTGTACAGGACAGATACGAAATAGAAGATGATGAAGAGAAAAAGAGTAGATCTGCATGTCCACAGCGGATATTCCAGCGACGGGACGTTCGGGGTGCATGAACTTTTTGCCCAGGCAAAGGAGCTCCATATGGAGGGGCTGGTGATCGCGGATCATGATACCTGGGAAGCCTGGGAGGAGGCAGAGCAGGAGTCAGAGCTCACAGGCATCCGGACGATTCCCGCACTGGAGCTGTCCTGTGTTGATGAAAGCAGGATGGTGCATATCCTGGGATATGGAATTGATACAAAAGGCAGCCACAGGCTGTCAGAGACGGTAAAACGGATTCAGCAGTCACGGATCGGCATTCTTCCACAGATCCAAAGGAATCTGGAGAGGGAAGGGTTCTTTGTCGATATGGAAAGGGTCAATCAGCTTGCATATCCGCATCCGGCGGTGATTACCAATTTTGCAGACGCGATCCTGCAGGATCCGCGCAATGGGGATCACCCCAAATTGGTTCCATACCGGCCGGGCGGAGAAAAATCGGATGTGCCTTATATCAGGTTTATCAAGGACTACCTGGTGGCGGGAAGCAAATGCTATGTACCCGAGTATATCGTGGACATATTCGAGGGAATCCGGATGATCCGGGAAGCAAAAGGGGTTCCGGTTCTTGCGCATCCCGGAGAGTGGTTTACGACCCGGGATGAGAACAAGATGGAACGTATGCTGGAATGCGGCCTTCAGGGGATGGAGGTATATACGCCTTATCATTCCCCGGAACAGACTGCATATTATCACGGGCTGGCTGCGAAGTTCGGACTGCTGCAGACGGCTGGCTCCGACTACCACGATATCAGTAAAAAACCGGGACATTGGATGGGAATGGTGGAGGCGGCAAGTTTGGACATGTTTGATGCATTGCAGAGGAAAATAGACGAAAACCGGCAGAGGAGGCACAAATGGAATCAATAGGGTTATATACGAATCAGACAATGCTCCTGACAGGAGCCAGCGCGGCAGACGCCGAAGAGGTCATTCGGATGCTATGCGGCAAAGCAATGGAGAACGGATGTATTGAGCAGAAGTTCATTACCGCAATTCTGGAACGGGAGAAGGAATATCCTACCGGACTGCCTGCTGCGGTGCCGGTTGCCATTCCACATATCCATGAAGGCTGTCTGCGGTCGTTTTTTTCCGCGGCGGTGCTCAATGAACCGGCTGCATTCTGTTCCATGGGCGATCCGGATGAACAGATTGACACCAGGATCGTATTTTTGTTCGGCATTACGGACCCAAGCTGTCAGACAGACGTTTTGAAAAAATTCTGTACCATTTTCCAGGATGAGGAAACGATGGAACAATTGTCGGAAACGGAAGATGCCGAAGAACTGCTGCACAGAATGAAAGAGCTGCTGGGCGATTATTTAGTGACAGAGGAAGCTTGAAATCAGTGGGATATAAGACAAAAAAGGAGAGGGTGCTTATGAAAGCAAAAATAAGTATGGCGGTTGCCTGCGGAGGAGGAATTTTTACAACAACAGTAGTCACCGATAAGATCAAAGAAATTCTGAAAAAAGAAAAGATACCGTTTTCCATCACACCCCACAAAATTACAGAGGTACCGAACCTTGCGGGTTACGACCTGATCATAGTAACCGGAAAGACCAATGCCAAAAACAAGGCCGGCGCTCCGATCATGCTGGGGCTGCCGCTGTTTACAGGCGTGGGGGCTGAGGAATTTACGGAAGAAATGCTCAAAGAGATTCGAAGGATCATGGAAGAATAGGATTACGTACAGGAGGTGGCGATTTATGCAGGCTTTACTACAGATTGGAAATGCGTTCAACAATGTGATGGGCATTTTCGGAAGTACGATCATTGTACCGATTATCATTTTTATCATCAGTATGTGTATGAGAGTCGGTGTGAAAAAATCTTTCCAGGGAGCGGTCTATATGGCGGTCGGCCTGACGCTCTTCAATGCGGTTCTTGGGGTGCTGATGTCCGCCATCACGCCTTATGTTACCGCAATGGCAGACAATGTGGGGATTTCACTGCCCTATATTGATATCGGATGGCAGGGGGCGTCCGTGGTGGTGTATTCCAATACGCTGGGATATATATATCTGGTGCTTGGGCTCGGACTGAACCTGATCCTGTTTGCCTTAAAGCTGGTGGATACCTTCCAGCCGACAGATATCTGGAATTATTACCAGTTCGTATTCTGGGCAGTGATCGTCCAGTTTACGACGGGAAGCTTTGCGCTGGGCGTTGCGGCGGCGGTCGTATGCAATCTGGTGGTGCTCCTGATTGCGGATATCATCGCACCGTCCCTGCAGGAATTTAACGGATATGATAACCTGACGCTTACCAGTGTTCCCCAAGGCGGAGCGCCGTTTGCGATGATCGTCAGGTGGGTGGTCATGAAACTGAAGATCAAAACGAGACCGATCAGCGCGGAAAGCCTGCAGGAAAAGTTTGGCTTCTGGGGAGAGCCGCTTTCCATCGGATTGGTGGTGGGAATCCTGATCGCGGTTTTAGGCTCTACCCAAAACCTGGGGGAGGTCGGCACATGGGCCGGAATCCTGGCAACCGCAATCACGATTGCCGGTGTTATGGTGATCTATCCATCGGTTTCCGGATTGTTTGTGAAGGGGCTGATCCCCCTGAGCCAGTCCATGCAGGCCCGCGCCCGGGCAGGGCAGACAAACCGCAAATTTTTCCATGTTGCCATGGACCCGGCGGTTTTCTTTGGAAACGGGGACAACATGGCGGCGGCCTTGATCCTGATTCCGATCGTGTTTTTTACGTCTCTGGTTATGCCGGGAAATAAAATCCTGATGCTGGCGGATATTCCGGCAATGGCGTTTATGACGGCCGGCCTGATCTTCGTGTTCCGCGGAGATATCCTGATGACGATTATATCAGGCACGATCTGGTTTAATATCGCGAATATTTTAAATTCGGACGTATGCGCGGCATTTACGAAAGCGGCGGAATCGGCGGGGGTTGCGTCTCAGATGTCGTCGGTAGCGGACGCGTTCTCACAGGGGCTTGGAATTGCCTCCTGGACAGTAGGGACCAATCCGGTCCTGTACCTTGTATATAAAGCATTCTCGGCAGAGGGGATCATGCGTATTGCAGGGATCGCCCTTGTGCTTGCCGCTTACGCATGTATCTATCTTTCCTTCCGAAAGGATAAAAAGAAATGGTGGATGGCAGCAGGAGCAAGTGAAGAATATCTGACGGAACGGGGGTATATTGAATCATAACATAAAAAATGTTATAATTTCCTGGTATACAGTGAAGGAATGTTCAAGTGTGAGGTGGTGCGGAATATGGCAGATAGATTCTTTCAGGGATACGTATACCAGCTGCAGGGAAGTATTTCAAGAACCTTCGGAGTGATAGACAATAAAGAGATTGTTTCGTGCAGCAATCAGGAGCTGATCGGAAACAGAAATCCTTTTCAGCTTATGTCGCACAGAACGGTGGAAAATGAGTGCTTTTCTGTAGGAAATAATACTTACCGCGTGTTTTATGAAAACAGCTTTGTGAAGTTTGCGGTGTTTGTGGAAGGGACGGATAAGGTTGCGGAGGAATACGCGACGATATTGTCGGTCTGTTTTACCGGGATGAAATCCTATTTCGAAGAAAAATACAATCGGCATCTGTTCTATAAAAATCTGTTCCTGGAAACTATTTTGCCGGGGGATATCAATGTACGCGCAAATATGATGAAGATTCCATTGTTAAAGCCGAGGGTGGTCTTTCTGCTTCGTTTTCCAAGGGTGGATACGCAGTGGGACTTGGGGCTTCTGTTTTCGAATACGGAAAAACCCGGGAAATATGAGATTTTTTCCATGACGGAGACGGATGTGATCCTGATCGCGGAAACCAGATCCAATACTTCCCGGGAAGAACTGGACGAAATGGGCTGTTATTTTCAGAAAGCGGCTTCGGAGCTATTCGGGGTATCGCCTGTGACGGGGATTGGAAGTATTGTGACGGATATCCGGCAGCTTGCGGAATCGTATAAAGAGTCGGTCTATGTGCTTACTCTTTTGTATTTGTTTGAGGGAAAGACGTCGGTTGTGAATTATAACCGGCTGGGGATCAAACGGCTGATCTACCAACTGCCGCTGCCGCTTTGCGAGGCATATTTGAAAGAAGTATTTGTAAAAGGCAGCTTTGAAACGCTGGAAGAAGAGACGCTGGAGACGGTGAAGTGCTTTTTCGACAACAACCTGAATGTATCGGAAACGGCTCGTCAGCTGTATATTCACAGAAATACGCTGATGTACCGTCTGGAAAAGGTGAAGAAGCTGACCGGACTGGATGTGCGTATCTTTGACCATGCGGTCATATTTAAGCTGGCAATGGTGATTCACAGGCATATCAGATATAAGGGAAATATAAGTACAGCTCCTGACAGTTAGGAGCTGTTTTTTCGATACTCCGAAGGTGAGAACCCTTTCTGCTTATGGAAGATCCTGCTGAAATACAGCGGATTTTCATATCCTACGATACGCCCGATCTCCGTCACCGTATAGGTGGTGGTCTCCAGCAGAACCTGCGCGTTTGTGATGCGGATGGATAGGATATACTGCATGGGTGTAACTCCGGTGTATTCTTTAAAATTCCGGATGAACCAGCTTATGCTCATCCCCCGGGATCTGGCATATTCCTGGATGCTGATGCCGGAATTGTAGTGGTCGTTGAAATATTGGGCCGCCAGGTCCATCTCGTATTCCAGATATTCATTTTTCAGGATGCGCTGCTTTGACACCTGCCGGTGGATCAGGATCAGGAGGTGGCGGAACAGGAGCGTCAGCATTTCTTCATAGTCGGCCCGGCAGTGCTGGAGCTCGGAGATCATCCGCTTGAAGATCCGTTCATATTCCAGGGAAATCCCGGCATAGAATACCCGCATGTCATCCCGGATGCCGTAGCTTCTCAGGATGTTGGTCACGTTGCCTCCGGTGAAATGAACCCAGTACACCTGAGTTCGGTCAGCCGCGTAATATTCATATTTCTGAAATTCTTTCGGCCGGTAGATCACCATGTTTCCGGCAGTCACAACGGTTTCATTTTCTGCATGGTCAAAGTGGAAATGCACGGCCCCGGCAAAGACATAGAGGAGCTGAAAATCCAGCCTCCCCCGGGGGCGGTAGGTGGGCAGCCTGGGATGGGTGGAAAGGCGGTAAGTCCCGCAGCTTCCTACGATCAGCGGCCGGCTCTTGTCTTTAAAATCCAGATGCGTATTGTTTAAATATCCCGAGTTCAGATACATGTGTGGCCTCCTGTTTTATGAATTACAGTTATTGTATCATTTTATGCATGTTTTGTCTAATCGAGTTTATGGATTTTGAAATGGAAAATTCATATAATAAATCCAGAAAATAGAGAGAAAAAGGAAATCTACCCCGCTCGGGGCAGCAGGAGAGAAGAACAAAAAAGTGTATGTTTTAACGCGATTCAGAACAGGAGGCTGAAAACATGATTGTACCAAGGTATTATGAAGACCTCAGCATTTTGCACGAGGGGACTATGCCGGCCAGGGCATATTACATCCCGGCATCGAAGCGGGTGGATCATCTGGCGGAACACAGGGAGGAATCCGACCGTATCCAGTTCCTGAACGGGAACTGGAAGTTCAGATTTTTTCAGAGCATCTATGACGTGCAGGAGCCGTTTTACGAGCCGGGCTATGATACGTCTGATTTTGGGGAGATCAGCGTCCCCGGCGTGTGGCAGATGGCCGGGTATGACTCCCACCAGTACACCAATATTCGTTATCCGTTTCCCTTTGATCCGCCCTTTGTTCCCCAGGATAACCCCTGCGGCGCATATGTGCATACGTTTGACTATGTAAAGGACGGGCAGGCGCCGAAGGCGTATCTCAATTTTGAAGGGGTGGATTCCTGTTTTTACCTGTGGCTGAACGGCATATGGATCGGGTACAGCCAGGTGTCCCATGCGACCAGTGAATTTGACGTTACATCTGCCCTGAAAGAAGGGGAAAACACCATTGCGGTGCTGGTCTTGAAATGGTGTGACGGCAGCTATCTGGAGGATCAGGACAAATTCCGTATGAGCGGGATTTTCCGGGACGTGTATCTGCTGAAACGTCCGGAACACTGCATCGGTGATTACCGGGTGGAAACGGCTGTGGATGGGGAAATAGAATCCGGCCGGGGGCAGCAGGGCGTCCAATCTGCGGTAACGTCTGACAGTATGGGAACTGGCGATGCGGGAACTGCCAATACGGGAATTGCTGATGCGGGTTCTGGCAGCGCGGAATCTGCAGCCGGCCCGCGGCTTCGTGGAAACAGGGCGGAGATCCGCTTACATATTTCTTATATCGGAAAGCCGGCGGCTGCGAAGGTGACGGTCTATGATCCCAAAAACCGGATTGCGGTGTCCGGTGAAGCCAAGTCCGGCCGCATTTCTCTGGAAGTCTCAGAACCGGAGCTGTGGAGTGCGGAGCATCCGGTTTTATATACGCTTGTCATTGAGACGGGGCAGGAAGTGATCACGGATCATGTAGGGTTTCGAACCATCCGGATTCAGGATCAGGTCATATACCTGAACGGGCAGAAGGTCAAATTCCATGGTGTGAACCGCCATGATTCCGATCCGAGGACCGGCTTTGCCATCAGTCCGGAACAGGTGATGAAAGACCTTACGATGATGAAGCAGCACAACTTCAATGCCATCCGCTCCAGCCATTATCCAAATGCGCCTTATTTTTATGAGCTGTGTGATCTGTACGGCTTTATGGTTA
Source organism: Schaedlerella arabinosiphila (assembly GCF_003885045.1). Classification (GTDB taxonomy): domain Bacteria; phylum Bacillota; class Clostridia; order Lachnospirales; family Lachnospiraceae; genus Schaedlerella; species Schaedlerella arabinosiphila. Next base: position 4,687,105 of record NZ_RHJS01000002.1, read on the forward strand.
TGAATGAAGCAGACGTGGAAGCCCACGGCCCCAATATGATCTATTACAAAGAGGATACGGACTACAACCGCTTCAAGGGGTGGAATCGGAGGATTGCGGACGATCCGGCCTGGGAGGATTCCATTCTGGACCGGGTGCAGCTTATGGTTCAGCGGGATAAGAACCGTCCCAGTATCCTGATGTGGTCCATGGGAAATGAGAGCGCCTACGGGTGCAATTTTGAAAAGGCTCTCCGGTGGACGAAGAAATTTGACCCGGACAGGATCACCCAGTATGAAAGTGCGAGATACCGAAACTATGATGTGACTTATGACTACTCAAATCTTGATTTGTACAGCAGAATGTATCCCGCCTTCGAGGAAATCGAGGAGTACTTTGAAAAAGACGGGAGCAAACCGTTTTTGCTGGTGGAATATGCCCATTCCATGGGAAACGGCCCCGGAGACCTGGAGGATTATTTCCAGGTCATCCACAGCAATGACCGGATGTGCGGCGGTTTCGTGTGGGAGTGGTGCGACCATGCGGTGTATGCCGGAGACGGGGACGGAGAAAGATATCTCTACGGCGGAGATCACGGCGAGAAGATCCACGACGGAAATTTCTGCATGGACGGGCTGGTGTATCCGAACCGCACTCCTCACACCGGGCTGCTGGAATATAAAAACATACACCGTCCGGCGAGGGTGGTTTCCTATGATGCCCGGACCGGGGAATTGAAGCTGCACAATTACCTGGATTTTACGGATTTGAAGGATTACGCGGACATACGTTATGAGGTGGCCTGCGACGGCGTTTGTGTGGAATCGGGCAGCATTCCCGCATGTTCCGTGCCGCCCCACGGCGAGGCGTCGGTTGTGCTGGATGTATCCGTCCCCGAGGTGGGGAGGGCGTATCTGAAAATTCTCTACCTGCTCCGCAGCGGATCGCCCCTGGTTCCGGCAGGCCATTTGCTGGGATTTGATGAAATCCTTCTGGAAAATGCGGACGGAAGAAACCAGGACGCGCTCAGGCGTCTGTTCAGCGGGAAAACCGCCGGCGGCGGTCTGGAGGTGGCGGAGACGGACTGCAGAGTCATCATCCGGGGAGAGGGATTTGTCTATACATATAATAAGAGGAACGGCCTTTTTGAGAGTATCATTTACGGGGGAACGGAATATCTGGACAGGCCGATGGAGTTCAATATCTGGAGGGCGCCCACAGACAACGACATGTATATCAAGGAAGAGTGGAAAAAGGCGCATTACCACGAGGCGTCTGCCAGAGCCTATGCCACGGCTGCCGGACAGTCCGAGAACGAGGTCGTAATCCTGACCGCCATGTCCGTTTCAGCGCCCACCGTCCAGCGCATTCTGGATATCAAGGGGTTCTGGACCGTGGACAAAAACGGCGGCATCCACGGGTCTATGGACGCAGCAAAAAATGGAGAATTTCCGGCGCTGCCCAGATTCGGACTGCGGCTCTTCCTGCCGGAGCAGATGGACACGGTTTCCTATTATGGATACGGCCCCATGGAAAGCTACTGCGATAAGCACCGGGCAGCCAGCCATGGCCGATATACTGCAAATGTGGCGGAGCTGCACGAGGACTACATCCGTCCCCAGGAAAACGGGAGCCATTTTGACTGCGATTATGTGGAGGTCAGCGGAAACCAGGCCGGGTTTGCTGCAATTTCGGCACCGGACTGCAGATTTTCCTTCAATGCGTCTGTCTATACGCAGGAGGAATTGGAAAAAAAGGCCCACAATTTCGAGCTGGAAAGGTCGGGCAGTACCGTATTGTGCCTGGATTATGCGTTAAACGGGATCGGCTCCAATAGCTGCGGCCCGGAGGTCATGGAAAAATATCGGTTTGATGAAAGAAGGTTCCGGTTCCAGTTCAGCCTGGTGCCGTTTGTGAAGGAACCGTAAACAAGTTGAAACAGCAGGGTGCACGACACCGTGTGAATAGTAACAGGCGGACACCCGATTACAAAAAAGGAGAGTACACATGCAGGAAAAAACATATTTGAAATGGTACAATAAGATTGGTTATGGTTCCGGAGATATTGCAGGCAATGTGGTCTATGCGTTTTTGTCCTCATTTGTCATGATCTATCTGACCAATACGATCGGCCTGTCGGCGGGGATCGTAGGAACTTTGATCGCGGTTTCCAAATTATTTGACGGATTTACGGATATTTTCTTCGGCTCCATGATTGACAAGACCCACAGCAGGCTGGGAAAGGCGCGGCCCTGGATGCTGTACGGCTACATCGGCTGCGCCGTTACCCTGGCGGCGATCTTCGCGGTTCCCACGGGCTGGGGGGACACAGCGCAGTACGCCTGGTTTTTCATTGCCTATACCCTGTTAAACGGCGTATTTTACACGGCAAATAATATCGCCTATTCTGCGCTGACGTCACTGGTGACGAAAAACAGCAAGGAGCGGGTTCAGATGGGCTCCTATAGATTCATTTTCGCATTTGCCACCAGCCTGCTGATCCAGTCCGTCACCATTGGCTTTGTAGCGAAATGCGGCGGCGGGGCGGCGGCATGGCGGACAGTAGCCATTGTCTATGCGGTGCTCGGCCTGGTCGTCAATACGGTGTCGGTATTTTCTGTGAAAGAGCTTCCCGAGGAGGAGCTCAACGAGTGGGAGGAGAAACAGAGCGAGGAAGAGAAGTACGGGCTGGGAGAGGCGTTCCGGCTCCTGGTTTCCAACAAATACTATCTTATGATCTGCGGTGTCTATATCCTGCAGCAGTTATATGCGGCGATGATCAATTCCGGAATCTATTATATGACCTATGTGCTGAAAAATGAAAACCTCTATGGTGTGTTTTCCTGGGCTGCCAATATCCCGCTGATCATCGCACTGATTTTCACACCCGCGCTTGTGGGCAGGTGGAAAGGGATGTACAAGCTGAACCTGAGGGGCTATATGATCGCGGTCGCAGGCCGGGCGCTTGTAGTCGCGGCCGGGTATATCGGGAGCGTCCCGCTGATGCTGGCATTTACCGCACTGGCTGCTCTGGGACAGGGGCCCTGGCAGGGGGACATGAATGCGGTGATCGCATCCTGCTCAGAGTATACTTTTTTAACGAAAGGAAAAAGAGTGGACGGAACCATGTACTCCTGCACCTCCCTCGGCGTAAAGCTGGGCGGCGGCCTGGGAACGGCGGCGGCAGGCTGGCTGCTGGAGCTCAGCAGATTTGACGGCACCCTGGCGGTACAGCCGGAATCCTGCATCAATATGCTGCATGTCATGTACCTGTGGATTCCGCTGATCATCAATGTGGTGATCATGCTGGTGCTGTCAGCAATGAACGTGGAAGGGGCCAACGCAAAGCTTCGGGAAGAAAAAGGGATTTTTTAAAATCCACCGGAGACTACTGTGAAATAAGCAGAAAAAGAAACGGGGGATGTCCTGCGGCGGGCATGCCCCATTCTATTTTAACCGGCAACCATCTGATAGATCTCGTCGGTTGTTTTATCAGGGTTTCTGGAAATGATGTCATAGAGGGAAAGGATCTCATCCATATCTGTCTCCAGTTCATCCGCGATGACAGAGAGGGGTTTGTTTTTGGCGCATTTTTTCTGGATTAGAGAAATGCGTTCGGTTAGTTTTGTTTTTACCGTATTTTCTACGGTCGCCTTCTCCACTTCTTCCTTAAGCTTACGGTCAAATTTTTCCTGTACGATTTCCATGAAAATATCGCTCATACCATTTACCTCCCTGAAAATTTTCTGATTTGCACGCATGATCGTTTCTATGACCGACCGATGCAGGCTGCTGTCCTTATGATCCATATAGTTTTTAACCAGTTTTTCGGCTGTTTCAGTTGCTTTCAGCTTATTTGTCAGGCTTTTCAGCCAGAGATTTTCTTCCCCGGATAAATTCTTTGTGACCAGGATCTGGATGGGGATGAAATCTCCGTTCACATAGTAGATTCCTTTTTCCACCTCCGTGACCTGATACTTTTTGATTTTCGTCAAATGTTTTATCATCTTCCGGGGATATTTTCCCGATACGAAGGTGATGCTCAGTTCTTCGGCAGGAATGCTGTCTGTATACTGCACATCTGCTTTATAAAAGCATGTGTATCCGTAGACTTTGTAAAAATCATCTACACTTAGAGAATCATCCGGGCTTTTGTATTCAATGATGTTGTATTTTTTGAATATCCTTCCGATGTTCTTCTTTACGGGCCTGTCCGTCTCTTTTTTGATGATCAGTACATCGATTTCCATCGGCTTTTTGCCCAATTGATGTTCATTTTCAAACACCAGGTTGTCCGCGTCGTCTTCCAGTTCAATCTGGATGCCAGCATAAAATGCAGGATGCCAGTAAGTGGCATCAGTTTCTTTTTTCTTCTGCGTCATAGAAAACCTCCTTATTCTGTTTTTCAGGAGATTTTCTGCTCCCTTTTCAGAAAACCTCCTGCTTATCTGGATAAAAGCACGAATTTTCTGAAAGGACAGGGGATGAAATCCCTTGTATTGATATGTCTGAGATATAACGGAATCCGAGATTCCGAAATAATGGAACTTTTAGAAAATATGCTTTTTCCTATTCTAGCATACTTGTCCGGAGAAACACAAGATAAAAATAGATTATTGCAGGGCAATTTTGGGGACAACTTTGAAATAAGCTAAAGCTAAAAGGAAACAAGAAGCGGTTTTGAAATAGCAATCAAAGCCGCCGTTTCGTGGAACAGAACAAAAGGGATTTGACGCACGCATCCGATCACAAGAGGTCAGAATTGATATAGCAAAAACAACCCGGATGAGATATGATATTCCAAAATCACACATTTTTCAGCAATGCTGGGAATACCAACAAAACCCGATTCAATTATAGAAGGAAGGGACACTATGGAACACAGAGAAATTGTGACCTGCCATTTTTCAACGATCAGATCACAGAGCATGCATTTCCATCAGGCGGTAGAGATCGTCTATCTTCTGGACGGCATATTAGAGCTGCGGTATGAATCGGAGCAACATGTACTGCGTCCAAACGAATTTCTGCTGATCAATTCCAATGTGCGGCACGAATACCAGGGAAAAGGAGATGTACTGCTGGCAAGCCTCCGGATAGATTACAGGCAGTTAACCGACCTGTTCCATGGAGAACAGTTATACTTTCTGTGTGATTCGGCGAAAGCAGAAGAGGCTTCGGCCGGATATGCAAAATTGCGGCGCTGCGTCTGGCAGATCTTTCAGTATGAGCAGAGCAGGGAAGGGCAGGCAAATGCTTACCGGAACAGCCTTTATTATCAGATGATCTACATCCTGAGTTCAGAATTTCTTGTAAAAAAAGAACTGCAGGGACATGACTTCCGGCGCGGAATCCAAAGTGAGAGAATGAAGGAGATTTTTGACTTTCTCACAATGAATTACAGAGAGCAGATCTCGCTTCAAAAGCTGGCGGATCAGTTGTTCCTTTCCCCGACCTATCTTTCCAGATACATTAAGAAAAACCTGAATATGAGTTTTCTGAAACTGCTTCAGAATATCCGTCTGGAGTATGCGGTGGAAGAACTGGTCTGCTCGGATAAGACCGTGCTGAAAATCGCGATGGACAATGGATTTTCCGGGATCACAGGCTTTAACCGAAGCTTTCAGGAAAGCTACGGCATGTCGCCGACAGAGTACCGGCAAAAGCAGCAGGAGAGCAGCCGTAAAGAACCGTCAATGGGATTGACAGAGGAAATGCAGAAAAAAATTGATAATTTTTTGCTTGCAAACGGCGCGGTCGAAGCGGAGGCTTCAGATCAGGATGTCTCCATACTGGAAGCAGACTGCAGAGAAAGGGAGACGCTGGCAAAAAACTGGAATCAGGTACTTAATATCGGAAAAGCTCAGGATCTGCTCCGTTATGACGTATGCAGTCAGGTCAGATTTCTCCAGAAAAGCCTGCGGTTCCAATATGGAAGGGTCTGGAACGTGCTGTCCGATGAGATGATGATCCGGCTCGGGGATTACCGGACGGAATATAACTTCAGCCTTCTTGATAAGGAGATTGATTTTTTGATCGAGACAGGACTGACTCCTTTCCTGGAGCTTGGGTTTCGGAATATAGGCATCATGGCGAATTACCACACGATCCTGACAGAGGTGGATTATGGAGAAAAGTTCTGCAGCCTGGAGTCAAATAAAGGATTTCTGACAGAGCTGATGATACATTGGCTGAAACGCTACGGGCCGGAGCAGGTGCGGCACTGGAAAATCGGTATCGAAAATAATTCCGGAAGAGAGAATTACGGCAGTATGGATAAATATCTGGAAACCTTTGATGCCGTTGCGTCGATTTTCAAAAGCTACGTTCCGGAGCTTAAGATCGGCAGCACCGGACTGTGCCTGAATTTTCATGGAGACGAGTTTCGAACGCTGTTGGAAATCTGGAGAAAGCGCGGTGCCATGCCCGATTTTATCGGATTAAACAGCTTTCCATATCTGTGGCGGGAAAATCCGTTCGCGGCCGGCAAAAACCCATACACCACGGACGCCGACTTTTTGTATCATCTGTTACGGCAGACACGGGAGCTGATCCGGGAAAAGGGGATAAGGATTCCGGAGATTTATGTTTTGGACTGGAGCTTTACCCTGTCTAACCGCAATGTACTCAACGACAGCTGTTTTAACGGCGCATATATTATGAAGAACCTGATACAAAACCGGGAGCAGGCAAAGATCCTGTCATATTGGGAAATGATGGATCTGATGTATGACTATACGGATACGGAAAAGGGACTTTTCGGCGGAGGCGGGATACTTACCAAGGGCGGAATCTGCAAACCGGCATATTACGCCTTCGATTTTATGAACAGGCTCAAAAAGGACGTATTGGCATGGAACGACGACGCAGTCATATCAGGGGATGGGGAAGCTTCATTTTTTATATGCTGCCACAATTATAAGCATTTCAATTTTCGATACTATTTGGAGGAAGAAAATGAGATTGAAGCAGAACACCAGTACCGTTTTTTCGAAAATACAGAAAGGAAGGCATTTCTATTTCGAATACACAATGTACATTCCGGCGAGTACCGTGTCAAAATCTATACGGTAAATCAGGAGCATGGCAATATTCAGAACAAATGGATGGAAACGGGGTTTGAGGATGAACCTGCTTCAGCGGAAATGGATTATCTGCGGGCGGTCACGCGGCCCGGGATAAAAGTGTCACATATCCAGGCGGAAAATGGGACGCTGGTGATTGAGACATGTCTGAATGCCCAGGAGATACAGGGGATCGAGGTTATGGAAAGATGGTAGGAAGTCTGCCGCGGTCCGGAACAGATTGACATGAAAAAGACAAGAATTTGGTCAAAGTTTTTGCTCTGTTTAAATCAGAGAAGATGAACAAGGATAAAAAAAGGGATGATAACAGAGTCCTTTCTGATGAGAAATAAAAAGCAGTCCTGCTAAAATAAAAATACATTCGATACAACATCAGGAAGGAGAAAACATGGAAACAAAGGCGATTACACAAGAAAAAACGAACAAGACACTTGGCCTGTTCTACAGCTTCGGGGAGGTGGGGTCACAGCTGAGCTGGTATATGATCAATTCCTATCTGACCCTGTTTTATACGGATATCGTAGGACTCTCGGCCGCGGCGATTTCTTTTATCATGCTGGTGGCAAGGATCTGGGACGCGGCAAACGATCCGATGATGGGCCTTCTGGCAGACCGTACACAGACACGGTGGGGGAAGTTCCGTCCTTACCTTATGATCGGCCCGCCGTTTCTGGCCGTGTTCAATATCCTGACCTTTACCGTATTTCCGGTGGAAGGTGCCGCGAAGGTTGCGATCTGCCTGAGCTGCTATATCGCGACGGGGATGGCCTATACGGTGGTAAACCTGAGCTATTCGGGGCTGCTGAACCGGATCGCAAGAGACTCCCGGGTGCGTACAAATTATGCGGCGGCAAAAAGTGTGGCAAGCGCCGTGATCAGTATGCTGCTCTCCGCATTTGCGATGCCGGTGATCTTATATTTCAGTACGACCGTTAACGGGAATGAGAAGGCGGCGGATGCGAGAGGGTACCTCATTGCCGCGGTCATATTATCCGTTCTCATGCTCCCGGCTTTTTGGCTCTGTGCGTGGAGATGCAAAGAAACCGTTGTGATCGACGTCCCGGAAAGCAGCGGCGCGAAAGAGAAGAAATCCATCCTCAGATCACTGAAGGTATCCGTGCAGAACAAGATGCTTCTGATCATCATCCTGAATACATTCATGGGGGCCATGGGAAATATCGCGAGGATGTCTCTGCTGTCCTATTATGTGATCTATGTGGTCGGATCTTATACGATGATCGCTCCGATCTATACAACAATGTCCGTATTCCAGCTCATCGGCAGTATGCTGATACCCTATGTGATCCGGCTGACAAGTAAACGGAATATCTGCATTCTGATGAATACCGCATCCATCATTTCACTCATTGCGATATTCCTGTTCGGGGCAAAAATACCGGCGGTGATTTTTATATTCAGCGCAGTAATCGGGTATTCCAACTCTACGGCCGGCGTAGGGATCGGAATGGTATGCGACTGTATTGAATACGGCGACTGGAAATACGGCATTCGGGACGAGGCGCTTCCTTTTGCGGTCACAAGCTTTTCCGTAAAGCTTGCAACGGCGATTACAGGCTCCGTGGGTGTTTTGCTGCTGGCGGCAGCAGGCTATGTGGCAGGCGCAGAGCAGTCCGAAGCCGTAAAAATGGGGATCAATGCGGTAGTAAATCTGATACCCGCGGCCTGCTTTGTGGTCTCTACGATTCCGTTGTTTTTCTATAAGCTGGATGACAAAATGATGAGGCAGATCGCATCTGATCTGGATGAGAGAAAAATGGCAGGCAAGTAGAATAAGCCTGGAAAAGAAGGTACATAAAAATGCCGGAAAAGATGGAGGTTTGACAGAATGGCAGAGAAGAAATGGCAGAAAGAAATCAAAGACGGCTATATCCTGGTCAGAAATGAGGGCGGGAAGGACATCGCATATTCTCCGGAGTCGGGGGTGAAGCTTCTGGAGGAGGACGGATACCTGTTTAAAAATCTCAGCGGAAGCGGCAGGCTGGAAAAGTATGAGGACTGGAGGCTGCCTGCGGAGGAACGGGCGGAGGATCTGGCATCCAGGCTCAGTATGGAACAGATCGCCGGGCTGATGCTCTACAGCAGCCATCAGACCGTCACGTCTCCGGGAAGGGGGGATACCTTTAACCAGCGTTTTGCCGGGACTTATGATGGAAAGCCTTTTGATATGGAACACGGAGATATCACGCAGCTTACGGATCAGCAGAAGGAATTCCTGGAAACAGACCAGGTCAGGCACATTTTACTGACCACCGTGGAATCGGCAGAGGCGGCTGCGAAATGGAATAATCATATCCAGGAGTTCTGCGAAGGGACGGGACTGGGGATTCCAGCCAGCATCAGCTCGGATCCCAGGCACGGCGCGGCTTCCAACGGGGAATTTTTTGTGGGCGCCAGAGGGATGATCTCCCAATGGCCTTCCCAGCTTGGCCTGGCGGCAACCTTTTGTCCGGAGACGGTAAAACGGTTTGGCGAGATCCTGGCGGATGAATATAGAGGGCTGGGGATCGTGACCGCGCTTTCTCCGCAGATCGATCTGGCAAGTGAGCCAAGATGGAACCGGTATAACGGGACGTTTGGAGAAGGGACAAAGCTTACGGTGGATCTGGCCAGGGCCTATGTGGACGGCTGCCAGACAACGGAGGAAAGCCCCGACGGCTGGGGAAGCAGAAGCGTCAATGCCATGGTGAAGCACTGGCCCGGCGGCGGAACCGGGGAGGGCGGTCGGGATGCTCATTTTTCTTACGGAAAATACGCGGTCTATCCGGGGGAGAATTTTGAAGAGCATTTAAAACCATTTACGGAAGGGGCGTTCCGTCTGGATGGAAAGACGGGGCAGGCGTCCTCGGTTATGCCCTACTATACCATTTCCTATGGGATTGATAAAAAATACGGGGAAAATGTGGGGAACAGCTACAGCAAATATATTGTCCAGGAGCTTTTGCGGGATACCTGCGGATATGACGGCGTTGTCTGTACGGATTGGGGGATCACGGATACCTGTTCGTCGGATGAGATGATATCCGGGATGAACTGGGGAACCGCACATCTGAGTGTGGAGGAGAGGCATTACAAGGCACTGATGGCGGGCGTGGACCAATTCGGCGGAAATACAAAAAAGGCGCCGGTGCTTGCGGCATACCGTATGGGCTGTGCTTCGGCAGGGGAAGAGGCGATGCAGGAACGGATGCGCCGGTCGGCAAAACGGATCCTGAAAAATATTTTCCGGCCCGGGCTGTTTGAGAATCCCTATGTGGATACGGAGGAAAGCAGGCATGTGGTTGGAAACGCGGCTTTTATGGAAGCAGGATTTCAGGCGCAGAAGGACTCGGTGGTGCTTTTGAAAAATAAAGGGCAGGTTCTGCCGATGAAACCGGGGACGAAGGTATATATCCCGGAATGCCCGGAAACCTGGCTGTACGGAATGCCCGCGCTGTTTGCGGAAGATCTGCGCGTTCCGGGCCATCCGTGGCTGGAGAAGGCACTGGCCGGCCAGTATTTTACACCGGTCGACAGCCCGGAGGAGGCCGATGCCGCAATCGTATTTATGGAAAGCCCGAAGCCCATGCTGCCGGGATATTCCCGCGAGAAGGGCTATGTGCCGCTTACGCTGCAGTACCGTCCCTATACATCGCAGAAGGGGCGGAAGAAAAGCATTGCGGGAGGGGACCCGTTCTGCTATGCGCATCAGGAAGAGGGATTCCGTTCCCGGGGAAACACTTCCGGAGTATCCAGCGGATACCAGGCTTCGGACAGAGCTTATCTGGGCAAAACGAATACCTGTGCCAATGAAAAGCATCTGGATGTCTTTTTACAGACAAAAGAGGCGATGGGAGAGAAGCCTGTCATTGCGGTTGTGGATACGTCGGGGCCGATGGTCGTAAGCGAATTTGAGCCTCTTGCGGATGCTGTTTTGATGGGATTTGAGATCCAGAAGCAGGCGTATCTTGAGGTGATCACAGGAAGGCATACCCCTTCCGGGCTTCTTCCGTTTCAAATCCCCGCGGATATGGATACGGTAGAAGAGCAGCAGGAAGATGTTCCGCGGGATGTCAGATGCTATGAGGATACATGCGGTCATAAGTATGATTTTGCGTATGGGATGGATTTTTCACAGGTAATCGAAGACGAAAGAGTAAGGAGATATCGATAAGTCTAAAATCCAGAAAACAGGCAGCAGGAACCGAAAAAAGCTTGAGACTGCCGCCTGTTTTCTTCTGACTGAGCAATTGCTGTCTATGGATGCGCCTGTCTGTTCCTATACATACGATTATAACCGCAAAACATTGAGTACCGGGATCCATGTTCCAATGTATTTTGATTTGTTATCGGCATATTCAAATATATCTGCGAGAGTTTCGGCATTTGAAGAATTTCATTCTGAGCATTAATACTGCACTCGTCATACCGATTGCAGTATAGTTCAGAGACAGACAATGGGGGGGATATATGGACACAATGATATTCCACTACAGATTACGGACATAACTGCAGTAACATATAAAGCGGCTATATATAAAAACCTTGTCCATACTTCGACTATTAATGCCGCCCATAATCTCACCTCCGATTATAAGAGTGTGCTCTCGAAAACTCAAAGTCCTTATTTTTCCAGGGGCTGTTGCACTAATATAGTGCTTCAGTCCTATTTTTAATAAAAAATTTTCTTTATCTACATATAAAAAATAGAGCCAGATACTTGTAAAATCTGGCTCCTGTTGTAAAATAAAAATTATGCGAATTAATACTTTTATTTTACATAAAGATTATACTCGTTTTCCTCAAAATTATCAACTGGTTCTTCCACTGGATATTGAACATTTGATTCCAGAGTGTTACAGTTCACGGCCTGTTAATAGGCGGATTCCTTGAGGGACATCCTCCGTAGGAGGCATGTCCGCTCGATCAGTCAAAATCTATTTCAACTATGCAAATGGCATTTCCCAGCTGCCGCACAGGCAGAAGGAGCCGCCGCACATCCTCCCAGGGCGGTTTCGCGGTATTCCGGGGGAAGCCGTCTGCCGGCGTTGTACATGGCGCCCAGCATTTCGTCAAAAGGAATCAACTGTCTGACTCCGCTCAATGCCAGTTCTGCCGCGGTCAGCGCATTGGCTGCGCCGATGGCATTCCGGTTCTGGCAGGGGTATTCCACCAAGCCGCCTACCGGATCGCAGACCAACCCCAGGAGATTCATCAGCGCGGTGGATGCGCTTTCCAGGCACTGCCGGGGGCTGCCGCCCATGAGTTCTACCGCTGCGGAAGCAGCCATGGCAGAGGCCACGCCCACCTCGGCCTGGCAGCCTCCAACCGCTCCGGCGACGGTAGCATTTCTCATGGCCAGATAGCCGATGGCGCTGGCATTGTACAGCGGGGGAAGTAGCTCTTCGTCGGAGAAACCGTGTGCATCCTTTAATGACAGCAGGACGCCGGGCACCACCCCTGAGGAGCCTGCGGTGGGCGCAGCCACGATCAGCCCCATGGAGCTGTTCACTTCCAGCACTGCCATGGCGTAGGCAATGGCCCCGGACACCAGGCTGCCGCAGAGGGAATTTCCCTCCTTCCGCCGGCGGTTCACCAGCCTGGCTTCACCGCCGATTAACCCGCCCATAGAAGGACGGGGATTCTCAAGAGGCTCGTTGACTGCCTGCTTCATGATCTCAAGTACCCGGTTCATCCGACTGGTAAGTTCCTGATCCGTAACCTCCGTCAAAAGGCGTTCGCGGTTTTTCATGGCCTCAGACACAGGAATCCGGTTCGTTTCGCAAATCGAAAGCAGCTCTGCCGCATTTTTAAAATCCATCATTTTATCCCTCCCTTATCTGAATCAGCATGACATGCTCTACATCCTGCTCCAGCAGGATTTTTTCCTTTGTGTGCTCCGGAAGCTTTCCGTCAAATTCCACAATACTGTATGCCTTGTCCCCCTTTGACTCCCGGAACAGCCTCATAAAAGCAATGTTGATTTCCGCCTGGCTTAAGCAGCTTGTGATATGGGCCGCCATACCGATCCGATCCTTGTGGACTACGATCAGGGTATTGCACTCGCCGGAAAAATCAACGTCAATCCCATTGATCCGCGCGATCCGGATCTTTCCGCCTCCGACGGACTCGCCCCGCATGGAAACAGTCTTTCCGGTAATGCCCGTCAGATCAATGTCTACCGTATTGGGATGAACCTCGGTCTCTGTTTCATTGCAGGAAAAGCGCCAGGTGAGATTTTGCTCCTTTGCCAGCTCATAAGCGCGGGGAATCCGCACATCATCGGTAGAACATCCCATCACGCCTGCCAGCAGTGCGCGGTCTGTGCCGTGCCCCTTGTAAGTCCTGGCAAAAGAGCCATACAGAACAAATTCTGCCCGGGCGGCAGGCTCTCCCAGCATTTTCCTGGCCATAAGGGCGATGGAGCAGGCGCCTGCCGTATGAGAACTGGAAGGCCCCACCATGTTGGGCCCTAATACGTCAAAAATACTGATAAATTCCATCAAGTTTTCCTCTTTTCATAAAGTATTTCCATTGGTTACAATTCACAGTGAATGGTAATTTTTATTGTACCCACAAAACAGAAATAAATCAAATTCATAGATTTTATGATATAATTGAATTAAATTCATAAGAAGGAGGCGGAACGTGGAATTTCGACAATTAAACACATTTGTTACGGCGGCGCAGACAGAGAGTTTTTCCAGGGCTGCTCAGATTCTGGGATACTCCCAGTCCGCGGTGACCGTACAGATCAAGCTTCTGGAAGAAGAACTGGGGGTAAAGCTGTTTGACCGCCTTGGAAAGAGGATTTCCCTGACAGGCGAGGGACAGAAGCTGCTGAAACAGAGCCGGCAGATCTTAAAGGAGGTCAGCCAGGCAAAAGAAACGGCCGGGCAGGAGGGCGAGCTCTGCAGCCCTCTCCACATCGGGACAGTGGAATCCCTGTGCTCTGCAAAGCTTCCGGTCGTGCTGAACTACTTTCGCGCCTGCCACCCCCGGGTGCGCGTCAAGGTTACAACCGCACCGCCTGCCAGGCTCTATGAGATGCTGGAACAAAATCTATTGGATCTGATCTATCTTCTGGAAGCGCACAATCTGTCGCTGGCCCCCGCATTGGAGATCAGCAGCACTGATTTTATCATCCGGCATCTGAAAGAAAACGGCGGGATCTCGTATCTGCCCTATTTTGCCGTGGAGGAAAGTGTCGGGAAAGGAGAACTGATGGTGCTGGAGGTCAAAGAGCTGCAGGTTCGGATGTACCAGCAGATTTTCTTCCACAAAAGCAAATGGAAGACCCGGGAAATGGATGCGTTTATAAAAAAGGCCGGTGAGATTTCAGGGAAATAACAAAAAAGTCCAGTAGTTACAGTTCACACGGTGGCGTGCACTTGCTGCACGGCATCCGGCCAGTAAAAATGATCCAGAAGATCTTTTTATTTTATCTTGGTTTCTACAGAAAATTATGCTAAAATAGGAAAAAGCATATTTTCTAAAAGTTCCATTATTTCGGAATTTTGGATTCCGTTATATCTCAGACATATCAATACAAGGGATTTCATCCCCTGTCCTTTCAGAAAATTCGTGCTTTTATCCAGATAAGCAGGAGGTTTTCTGAAAAGGAAGCAGAAAATCTCCTGAAAAAAACAGAATAAGGAGGTTTTCTATGAAGCAGAAGAAAAAAGAAACTGATGCGACTTACTGGCACCCTGCATTTTATGCCGGAATCCAGATTGAACTGGAAGAGGACGCGGACAACCTGGTGTTTGAAAATGAGCACCAATTGGGGACAAAACCGATGGAGATTGATGTGCTGATCATCAAAAAAGAGACGGACAGGCCCGTGAAGAAAAATATCGGAAGGATCTTCAAAAAGCATAATATCATCGAATATAAAAGTCCCGATGATTCTCTCAATGTGGATGATTTTTACAAGGTCTACGGATACACCTGCTTTTATAAAGCAGATGCCCGGTATGTAAACAGCATTCCCGCGGACGAGCTGACCATCACTTTTGTGGCGGAAAAATATCCCCGGAAGCTGATCGAGCATTTGAAGAGCGTCAAAAAATATCGGGTCGAAGAAAAAGAAAAGGGAATTTATTATGTGTACGGAGATCTGATTCCCATCCAGATCCTGATCACGAAAAAATTATCCGCAGAGGAAAATCTCTGGCTGAAAAGTCTTACCAATAAGCTGAATGAGACTGCGGCAGCCGAGAAGCTGATCGAGAACTATATGGATCATAAAGAAAGCAGCCTGCATCGGTCGATGATCGAGACGATCATGCGTGCAAATCAGAAATTATTTCAGGAGGTAAATGGTATGAGCGATATTTTTATGGAAATCGTACAGGAGAAATTTGATCGGAAGCTGAAGGAAGAAGTGGATAAAGCTGTGGATAAAGCTGTGGATAAAGCTGTGGATAAAGCTGTGGATAAAGCCGTAAAAGAAAAACTAACCGAACGAATTTCCCTGATTCGGAAAAAATGTGCCAGAAATAAATCGCTTGCCCGTATCGCCGACGATCTGGAGACGGATACAGATGAAATACGTTCCCTCTATGAAGTCATTTCTAAGAACCCTGAAAAAACAGTGGAAGAACTATATCAGATCATTTACGGGAAAGCGCAGAAATAGCTCTGAAAAAGGCACGCGTCCTATTGCGTGCCTTTTCTATTTATGGTAGTATTGTTATAAGCATTCAATCAACCGGCAAAGGAACAGGCAGAAGGGGGAGGGAACCATGGCGGTAACAATACAGCAGATCGCGGAGCGCGCGGGCGTCTCGCGGGGGACGGTGGACCGGGCGCTGAACAACCGGGGGCGGATCAGCCCGGAGGTGGCGGAGAATATACGGAAAATAGCGAATGAGATGGGCTACATCCCAAAGGAGCGCAAAAAAAGGGCACGGGGAAAAATCAGGATCGGAGTGGTGACCCAATTGGCCAAATCCTCCTTCATGCTGGAGATCAACCGGGGCATCCGGCAGGCAAAGGAGGAGCTGGAGGAACGGGGGATCGAGCTGCTGATCAAAGAAGGGCTGTCGGTAGACGAGGAGGAACAGCTCCGCATGATTGACGAGCTGGCGGAGGAAGGAATCCAGGGGCTGGCGCTGATGCCCGTGGACAGCCCCCGGATTCGGAACCGGGTGGATCAGTTGGCTGAGGCGGAGCAGCTCCCTATCGTAACCTTCAATTCAGATCTTGCAGGAGCGAAGCGCGTCTGCTTCGTGGGAATGGATAACCGCAAAAGCGGGCGCACCGCAGCGGGACTTATGGGGATGCTGACCGGAGGGACGGGAAGGATACTTGTTGTCACCGGATTTTTCAGCAACAATGTCAACAGTAACCGGGTAGACGGATTTCTGGAAGAAGTGAAAAAGTCGTATCCCGGCCTGGAGCTTGCGGGAGTCCAGGGAAGCTTCGACGATACGGACGAGATGGAGCGGATCATAATCAATACGATGCGGAATGTACCCGGCATAAACGGGCTTTTTGTGGTGTCCGGAGGGCAGGCGGGGATCAGAAATGCATTTGAAAAGCTGAAGCCCGAGTGCAGGCCCAGCACGATCATCTATGACCTGACGCCGAAGAATAAACGTCTGCTGGAATCAGACGTGGCAGATTTTCTGATCGACCAGAACGGATATGTCCAGGGGTATGAGCCGCCGCTCATCCTTGCGGATATCCTGCAGAAGAACCGGATGCCAGAGCAGGAATACCGGTATACGGATATTGATATCAAAACGAAGTATAATCTGTGAGCACCCGGTCAGGGGGTGAACAGTAATCCAGTCGTTACAGTTCACACGGCGTCGTGCACCCTATATGCAAAAAATGTCCTTACGGACACTGCCTATCCCGTTTGCCGACAGGATTGGCTATTTTTATTTCTTCTTGTTCCTCTAGTCGAGAAAGGCAAGAAACGCTTTTGTATAGTGATTTATTATGGAAAGTCTTTTTCCTATTTTTAAGGGAATCTTACGAAGAAAGACTTTCCATAATTATTAAATGAGTTCTTTTAACCATGCAATCAGATCAGCTTTTTCCTGCCTGTCAAATTTTTCTTCCGAAGTATGGATGCAGATGCTTCTTCTATTGCCTTTCTTTGTATTTCCGGGTTAGCACGTGCATAGATTTCTGTAGTTGTAATGGAAGAATGGCCAAGGAAATCCCTGATATATACAAGGTTGACACCACCTTCCAGCAGATGCATGCTTTTACTGTGGCGCAGTATGTGCGGAGACACTCAATATCCAGATGGCATTTAATCATCCGTTCCCCAGCTTTCATAGAAACGATATGGCAGTGGGTGTGATCAGTGCTGTTGTAATCAGGATTGCCGTATATACAAAAAGAAAAAATGCAAAGAAATACCGGCAGGGGGTAGAGTACGGGTCGGCCAGGTGAGGTGCATAATCTTAACTGTAAGCAACACCTATATTGACGCAGGAGGATATGCACATGAATGATTACAGCAAAATCACAGCCCTTTACTCCCGCCTATCCGTGGGGGACGAGGACAGGGACGGCGGCGAAAGTAACTCCATACAGAACCAGAAGATATTTCTGGAAAGCTATGCCAGATAGGGGAACAACTGGATATTCAAGGGAAACTGAAACCCGTTGAACGGCGGCTTGCCACTCTGAAAAAGCACTTAGAGCAAGCCGACATTTATTTCAAGTACAAGGGAAAGAAGCCGCTGACCGAAGCCGAGCAAATCCTATTTACAACGGCGAAAGATTATCTCAAAGGCGTGATGAACGGCAAGACCACAATCCCGACAAAGATATGGAAAGAAGAATACACCAAGCTGACCGCCGAGAGAAAAACGCTTAATCAGCGGTATCTTGCATTGAAAGAGGAAGTGAAAGAAGCGGAGAAAATCAGAAAGAGCGTTTACAGTATCTTGCGGCAGGAACATCAGCCACGCAGGACGCAGGATATGGAGCGGTAACAGACAGGGCGGCGGGATTGTCAACATCTGTCCCGCCGCCCTGTTTTAGACTTTTATTGAACCGATAAACTGGAATCTGTCGATGTGTTTGCTTTGTCTAAATACACAAAGATTTTATACGTTCCGACAAAGTTATCACACTTAGCGACCAATGTATATGTGGTGGAACGTTCAAGTATAAAATAAGTCGCCAACTCTTTTGCATTATCCAAGGTATAAACAGCATTACCATCTGAATCGTACAAGGTCATGTCCAAATTTCCGCTGATAACATTCGATTCAAAAACAAACTTTATCCTATTGCCTGCTTCTCCTACGAAAGAAATGTCAGATGATGCGGTGACTTGCTTTGAATACTCATTGCTCATGTTACCTAATACTGTAGGTCGAGTCAGTAGATAAAAGCTGATAATTCCTACTGCCACAACGAGGATAAAACTGATGAGGATGATATATTTCTTTTTCATGCCATTATCCTTTCAAGTCTTAATTTACCAATCTATGGTGAAAGAATTATACCACATCCAATTACGAAAAACAATCCGCCTTATACCTCGTTCCGTCTATCCAAAACCGTCAAGTGACGAGTAGTATTTTTTCGCAAAGGACGCGAAAAAATCTCCACTCTTAAACCCTTGACCGTCTGGATTTTTGCCGTTGTCATTTCGCCGCCGAGAACGGGGAACAGGATTTTACAACCCTGCCCCCGCTTTCGTCCGCTTCATTCTAACGGCAAAATCGTCTGCACTACTGCGGCGGCTGTCGGTAGGTTTTGCGGTGGCGCTGCCCCCGCGCCCCCGACCTCTCCCAAAGAACAGAATGGAATGTTACGCAATAGGGCTTGAAAAGGCTTGATTTTTAAGGCGTTGCAGATGCGAAAATCCACAGGGTAAGGTTTTATACTACCTACCCACACAAACGGCTTCTAACCGTCCACAGGCGTGTTTTGCGCCCCTTTTCCTGCCCGTTTCCCGCTGCGCTGAAAAGTTTTGGTTACTATTCACAGCCACTTCACCCACATGCGCAAAAACAGCCGGTAAAGCCGTCTGCCGATGCTGCGCATCTTAATTTTTTGCTTATGTGGGTGAAGTGACTGATTTCAGTCATATAAAAATCACCAAACAGCTTCTTACAAGCTGCGCTTGACGAATCTGTCTGCTGATTTTTATATGGCTGTGAATAGTAACAAGTTTTGCGTCAATAACTCAAAAAAGCACTTGACAAAATGCTTCATGGGGGACACCGAAAGACATTGCGTCATTCATAGATCCAGTGTTTGAAAACAATATCCTGCTGACACAGACGGCAAGACAGCAAAAAGCATTCTTATTTCATGCGGCGCACGATTTGCGCCGTTTGATATTGCGGAATTTCGATATATCCAGGCATAAGCGGTATAAGGAATTATCAGATTATGATAAGTTCATGGTATTCATATAGATACGCCGATGGATTATGATACGGATTGGCTTATGGGCAGCACGGTATTACTCCTTGAAGATGATTCCATTATCTGGATTGATGATGACGGCTGGGACATTCATGATAGAGAGCAGCTGGATGAAGTTAAAAAACGTACCACTTGGGTTGAGGCCGGAAGGATTTTATGGGCAATTACAGATGCGGATGATTTTTGAAGAGTTTTCTATAACGAAGGAGGAGGATGCCATTATTGTGAATGCTGTCTATGACAGGATTGAGAAGGCTGAAATCTGGATTCCCTATGGTGAGGTGTTGAAGCACTATAGAAGCATCAAGGTAAAGCTCTGCAGGAGAATACGCAGCGGAGCAGATGCGGGCGGCAAGATACATAACCAGCATCCAAATCAACGCGTGAAATTTATGAATAGTAACTCTCTGACGGCCAGGGGCGTGTGGCAGCGCTTGACAAGGTAAGCGGTAACTACCAGGGGACAACATTTCCGGGAGGCCATGTGGAGAGGGATGAGACATTCACAGAGTCTGTCATCCGGGAAGTCCGTGAAGAAACAGGACTTGTGATTGAGAATCCAAAACTCTGCGGGATTTACCATTGGTTTATGGATGCTGTAGTAGAACTGATTCATGAAGACAGGTTCAGTGAATGCTATTTGTGGAATGAGGAGGGCTGTTGGAAAAAGAGGCTGCTATAAAGGCAATATGAAAAAATAGTAACGTTTGGGACGAATCTTAGATTTCTCATTGGAAAACCTGCCGGAGGCCCGCTTTTTGCAGGTATGCTTGCTGAATATTTGAAAGAAAAATGGAGCCTGTAAGTTACTGACAGCCCTTTGCTGATCTGGGATATATACAATGATAAGTATAACACAAAAAAGCATGCGATATTCGCGTGCTTTTTTGCGTGTGTAAAAAATAACGGCACTGGAAAGAAATGAGTACAGTTCCACGCTTTGATTGTGCGTTTTACACAAAAACACAACCACAAAATTGTGCATATTGCGGGAAATAAAAAATTTAAGCAATAGCCCTTGAAAAAATACTGTCGGCGTGCTAATATTCAATCACAACATAAAACACGCAATAAAAGCACGCAAAACAAAAACATGCACGCAGGAAAGAAAGTGGAGGATGAGACGATGAAATATGTTGAATTTGATTCGGCCAGACCGCTGGATCTGGTATTGCTCGGAAGGGTAGCGATTGATTTCAACCCGGCATACAACGAGCAGGTAAAAGAGGAGTTCAAGCCCCTGAAAAAGGTACATATGTTTGAGAAGTTTGTAGGCGGGTCGCCTGCGAACATTGCGGTTGGTGTAACACGCCACGGGATGAAGGCCGGATTTCTGGGCAAGGTATCAGACGACCAGTTCGGGGACTTCGTGACAGAGTATTTCGCGGAACAGGGGATCGACACGTCCCATATCACCCGCTGCACCGGCGGGGAAAAACTGGGGCTCACCTTCACGGAAATGCTCTCCCCCAAGGAAAGCAGCATCCTGATGTACCGAAACTGCATTGCAGACCTGCAGCTCCATGTGGACGATATCGACGAGGAGTACATCAAAAGCGCAAAAGCGATCCTGATCTCCGGCACGGCGCTGGCGGAAAGCCCATCCCGGGAGGCGGCCATCAAGGCAGTGATGCTGGCGAAGAAAAATGATACGAAGATCATTTTCGACATTGACTACAGGGAATACAACTGGAAGAACAGCGATGAGATCTCAATCTACTACTCCATCGTGGCAAAAGAGGCGGACATCATCATGGGCTCCCGGGAGGAATTTGACCTGACGGAAAAATTGATTCGTCCTGGAATGCGGGATGAGGAGAGCGCCGCATTCTGGCAGGGTTATCACGCCAAGATCGTAGTGATCAAGCACGGAATGAAAGGCTCCACAGCCTACACCTGCGACGGACAGAGCTTCAGCATCAAGCCCTTCCCGGTGGAAGCGAGAAAAGGCTTCGGCGGCGGTGACGGATACGGTTCCGGATTTTTGTATGGCCTGTATCAGGGATGGGAAGTCATCGACTGCCTGGAGTTCGGCTCCGCGGAGGCATCCATGATGGTCAGAAGCAACAACTGCTCCGATTCCCTGCCGGGACCGGAAGAGGTACACGCATTTATTAAGGAAGAAAAAGAAAAGTTCGGCGAAATGATCGCGCGAGTGTAGATTTAGTTGAAGAAGAAAGAAAAGGAGATTAGAAACCCATGACTAACACAATCAGATTGACAACAGCCCAGGCTATCGTAAAATTTCTGGATAACCAGTATGTGTCCATGGACGGCGAAGAGACAAAATTTGTGGAAGGATTTTTCACAATCTTCGGACATGGGATTGCCGTGGGCCTGGGGGAGGCGCTGGACACCAATCCGGGAAGCCTGAAAGTATTCCAGGGAAGAAACGAACAGGGCATGTGCCACGCGGCCATTGCATTTGCCAAACAGAGCGGCCGCAGGCGGATCATCCCCTGCGCGTCCTCGGTAGGCCCGGGGGCTGCCAACATGGTAACGGCCTGCGCCACCGCCACCGTAAACAACATCCCGCTTCTGGTATTTCCGGCGGACACCTTCGCCTCCCGCCAGCCGGACCCGGTGCTCCAGCAGTTGGAGCAGAGCAGCAGCCTGGCAGTAACGACAAACGACGCGTTCCGGCCGGTCTGCAAGTACTGGGATCGGATCACAAGGCCGGAAATGGTCATGACAGCGCTGATCAACGCCATGCGGGTGCTGACAGACCCGGCGGAGACCGGGGCGTGCTGCATCGGGCTCTGCCAGGATGTAGAGGGAGAGTCCTACGATTTCCCGGAATATTTCTTCCAGAAACGGGTTCACCGGATTACAAGACCCGCCGCGGTGGAGGAAGAGATGGAGGATATCCTGTCCGTCATTGAAAATGCAAAGAAGCCGCTGGTGATCGTCGGCGGAGGCGTGCGCTTTTCGGAAGCAGGAGAAGCGGTGGAGCGGTTCTGTGAGGAATTTAAGCTCCCCTTCGGCGAGACACAGGGAGGAAAGAGCGCATGTAAGTCCAGCCATCCGTACTGCCTGGGCGGCATCGGCGTGACCGGAACCTATGCGGCAAATGTGATCGCAAAGGATGCGGACGCGGTGATCGCCATCGGAAGCAGGCTGTCCGATTTCACCACCAGTTCCAAATGGCTGTATCAAAATCAGGACGTGAAGTTCGTCACCATCAACAACTGCAGATACCATGCTTATAAAATGGACGCGGTGAAGGCAGTGGGAGATGCGAAGGCCACCGTGGAAGCGCTGTCCGAAAAGCTCCGGGCAAAAGGTTATGTTTCCTCCTATACCGATGAGATTGAAAAGGCGAAGCGGGCATGGGATGATGAGATGGCGCGGCTGGCAGGCATCCGGTATACGGGAGAGGATTTCGAACCCAACATCAAGGCGCGTGACCCCAGGACCGTTCCGGAATTTGTCAGGCTGACCGACGGAAAGATCACACAGACGGCGGCTCTTGCGGCGATCCGCAGGGTGATTGACAAAGAGGCTGTGATCATCACGGCAGGCGGTTCCCTTCCAAGCTGTATGCAGAGGATGTGGACCACAGACAAGCGGGGCGGATACCACGCGGAATACGGTTATTCCTGTATGGGCTACGAGGTGGCGGCGACTCTGGGCGTGAAAATGGCGGAGCCGGACAATGAAGTCTACTGTGTCGTGGGAGATTCCAGCTTCCAGATGCTTCACAGCGAGATCATGACCATCATGCAGGAGAAGAAAAAAGTCAATATCCTGGTATTTGACAACTGCGGCTTTGGCTGCATCAACAATCTGGAAATGAATCACGGAATCGGAAGCCTTGCTACAGAGTTCCGCTACACAGACGGACAGAAGCCCTGCGGGGACCTGATCCCGGTGGACTATGCGAAGATCGGGGAAGGCTACGGCCTGAAAACCTATACCTGCCGCACCATCCCAGAGCTGGAAGCGGCCCTGGAGGACGCGAAAAAGCAGGAAATTGCGTGCCTGTTTGACCTGAAAGTCATTCCCAAGACCATGACCGACGGGTATGAGTCCTGGTGGAACGTAGGTCTGGCAGACGTTTCCGTGAAGGAATCTGTCCGGGAAGCCTGGAAGGGCGTAAAAGAAGGCCGGGAGGAAGCGAGAGTATATTAAAAGAACCAATCCGGAAAGCACAGCCGGATGAAAGGAATTGCCGGACTCCGCAATTCCGGCAGCAAAATGGGAGGTGTTTGAGATGAGCAAAGTATTCGGTTATCCGAAATTTGACGAAAACGGCGAGATGATCCTTACCACGTACGACAATGAATATCGTGCTATGATGATGGATATCCGCGTGTATCACATGGAAGCCGGGGAAACCAGGACATTTTACAGGAAAGGCGAGGAGGCGGCGGTCCTTCTCCTCTCCGGAAGCATCACATTTGCCTGGGAAGGGCAGAAGAAAACGGTCAGCCGGAAGGATGTGTTCACGGAAGGGCCTTGGTGCCTGCATGTGTGTCCCTGTGTGGAAATGCAGGTGGAAGCAGGGGAGGAGTCGGAGATCCTGGTGCAGTGCACGCAAAACGACAGAGAATTTGAAAGCCGTCTGTATGCGCCGGAGGACGCTCCCTGGGGATATTCCAGCGTGGGAAAATTTGGAAATGTGGCGAAGCGCCGGGTCAATACGATTTTCGACCACGACATCTGCCCGGAATCCAACATGGTATTGGGCGAGGTGCTCAACGACAGGGGAAATTGGTCCGGATACCTGCCCCACAGACATCCCCAGCCGGAGACTTACTTTTTCAAGTTCGACCGGCCGGAAGGGTTTGGAGCCAGCTTCATAGGGGATCAGGTGTACAAAAGCGTGGACAACAGCTTTTCCGCGATTCCGGGCGGAGAGCTCCATCCCCAGGCTGCCGCGCCCGGTTTCCAGATGTATACCTGCTGGATGATCCGCCATCTGGAGGGCAATCCGTGGCTGCAGACAGACCGCTGCGAGGATGAGCGGTACACCTGGCTGCACGAGGCCGAACTGTAAGAAGGAGTGGCTGCTGTTCACGGAGCCGTGCACCTTGCCCCAAGGCGTCCGGCCGGTGAACTGCAGGGATTCAAAGTAATCAAAACGCCGTCAGCGCGCCGGAGGCAGGCTGTCTGTACTGCAGATGCCTTCCGCCCCCCCCGCAGGACGGCGCAGCATAAAAAAGACAGGAGAAAAAGATTATGGCAAGAGAATTTATCGTACCGGGCCAGATTATCACCGGGTCAGGTGCCCTTGACATGGCAGAGCAGTCGCTGGCACAATTAGGAAAAAAGGCCATGCTGGTTACAGATGAAATGATGATCCAGCTCGGAAACTGCGCAAAGGTGGAGACAGCCCTGAAAAATCAGGGAATCGGTTATACCATTTACTCCGGAATCACGGGAGAGCCCACGGACACCATGATCGAAGCCGGGGTAAAGCAGTACCTGGAAGAAGGCTGCGATTTTCTGGTAGCCCTGGGCGGCGGGAGCCCCATTGATTCCATGAAAGCCATCGGCTCTCTGGTAAAGAACGGGGGAAATATTTCCGATTATATGGGAAAGGTGATCGACGTTCCCATGCCTCCCATGGCGGCCATTCCCACAACCGCGGGAACCGGCTCCGAAGCGACCCAGTTTACGATCATCACAGATACAAAGAAGGACGTCAAGATGCTGCTGAAAGGGAAGGTCCTGATCCCGGATCTGGCGGTCATTGATCCCCAGTTTACCATGACGGCGCCGCCCAGGATCACGGCGGCAACAGGACTGGACGCACTGTGCCACGCAGTAGAAGCTTATACCTCCAGAAAGTCCCAGGATATGGCGGATACCTTCGCATTATCCGCGGTAAAACGGATTTTCCGGTATCTTCCGGCAGCCTTCCACGATGGAAAAAATGAGGAGGCCAGGGTGCAGATGTCCATCGCCGCATTGGAAGCAGGGATTGCATTTAACAACGCTTCAGTCACGCTGATCCACGGCATGAGCCGTCCCATCGGAGCGCTGTTCCATGTGGCCCACGGCCTGTCCAACGCTATGCTGATCCGGGAATGCCTGGGCTTTGCGCTGGAAGGGGCATACGACCGGTTCGGCGCGCTGGGAAGGTGCATCGGGGCGGCATCCGATTCCGACACGGACCAGGAAGCCAGCGAAAAATTTTTACAGGCCATCGTGAAGCTCACCGAAGAGCTGGAAACGCCCACACTGGAGCAGTATGGTATTGAGAAGGAAGCATTTTTCCAGGTGATCGGAAAAATGGCCGGCGACGCGATGGAGAGCGGCAGCCCCCAGAACACAAGAAGGGACATAACCCAGGGGGATGTGGAGCAGATGTACAAAAATTTGTTTCAATAAAACAGGAGGAAGAAATCATGTTGAATAAAGAGAAAGTAAAGCTGGGGATCGCCCCCATCGCATGGACCAACGATGACATGCCGGATCTTGGAAAGGAGAACACATTTGAGCAGTGTGTCAGCGAAATGGCGCTGGCGGGATTTACCGGCTCCGAGGTGGGAAACAAGTACCCCAAGGATACGGACGTCCTGAAAAAGGCGTTGGAGCTGCGGGGAATGGAAATCTGCAACCAGTGGTTTTCCTGTTTCCTGATCACAAAGCCTTTCGAAGAGGTGGAAAAAGAATTTCGCAGCCAGTTGGAGTATCTCAGGACCATGGGCGCAAAGGTGATCGGAGCTTCCGAGCAGAGCCACAGCGTACAGGGCATGACGGACACCCCGGTATTCGGCCACAAATATGTAATGAACGACCAGGAGTGGGAAACCTTCTGCAATGGGATGAACCGTCTCGGAAAGATCGCGAAGGAGGAATACGGAATCGCGCTGACCTTCCATCACCACATGGGAACCGTGGTGCAGGACGAGGCGGAAGTGGACCGCATGATGGAGAACACCGATCCGGAATATGTAAGCCTTCTCTTTGACACGGGACATTTCGCGTACTGCGGAGTGGATCCTTTGAAAATGGTGAAAAAATATGCGGACCGGATCAAGCATGTGCATCTCAAGGACATCCGCCGGGAAATGGTGGACAAGGTAAAGGCGGAGAACTTAAGCTTCCTGGACGGAGTCCGGATGGGAACCTTTACGGTGCCGGGGGACGGCTGCATCGACTTCGACCCCATTTTCAAGGTGCTGGAAGAGACAGGATATGAAGGGTACATGCTGGTAGAGGCAGAGCAGGACCCGGCAAAGGCGAATCCGCTGGAATACGCAATCAAGGCAAGGAAATTTATTGCGGAAAAGACTGGGCTTTAATTCGGCAGTTTAACAGGGATATGCGCAGATACAGGAGGGAGGGCAGTACCCATCCTGTATCTGACACACGAGAACCAGATCATTTTATATAAATCAAGGAGGAGATATCATGGTAACAGTAGGAATCATCGGAGCAGGAAGGATCGGAAAGGTACATGTGGAGAGCATCTGTACGCAGGTTGCGGACGCGAAGGTAAAGACGCTGGCGGATCCGTTTATGAACGATGCCACAGCGGCCTGGGCAAAGGACATGGGCGTGCAGAACGTTACGAAGGATTATAAGGAAATCCTGGCAGACCCGGAGATCGACGCGGTGCTGATCTGTTCATCCACAGACACCCACTCGCCCATTTCCGTGGAGGCGATCAAAGCGGGCAAGCACGTATTCTGCGAAAAGCCCATTGACCACGATGTGGAAAAGATCCAGGAAGTCATCGACGCGTTAAAGGGCAGCAAGGTGAAATACCAGGTGGGCTTCAACCGCCGTTTTGACCACAACTTTGAAGCGGTGCAGAGAGCAGTGGCAGAAGGAACCATCGGGGACACCCATCTGATCAAGATCACATCCAGAGATCCGGAGCCGCCCAGTGCGGAGTATGTAAAAGTATCCGGCGGCATGTTCCTGGATATGACCATTCATGATTTTGACATGGTGCGTTTCCTGGCAGGCTGCGATGCGGAGGAAGTGTATGTGGAAGCGGCAGTGCTGGTAGATCCGGCCATCGGGGAAGCCGGAGATGTGGACACGGCAGTGATCACCTTGAAAATGGAAAACGGCGCCATTGCGGTGATCGATAATTCCAGAAAAGCGGTTTACGGATACGACCAGAGGGCGGAGGTATTCGGCTCCAAGGGAATGGCCGCAACAGGAAATGACACCGCATCTGCGGCAGTGATCAGCAACGAGAACGGAGTGACCGGAGAAAAGCCGCTGCATTTCTTCCTGGAACGCTATATGGCGGCTTACGCAAAAGAGATCAAGTGTTTTATCGACGCCATCGAGAAAGATACCGACACACCGCTGGGAGTTATGGACGGCTTAAAACCGGTACTGATGGGGCTTGCCGCAAAGAAATCCTATGAAGAACACCGCCCGGTGAAGATTTCAGAGATCCAGGCATAACGCATAGGGTGATACAGAGGTTTTAATGGTCATGGGTTTCATATCTGCATGAAAAAGCATGACATCATATGAAAAAATACCGGCCGCCGTAATACAGACTACGGCGGCCGGATTCAAAACAGGGGGAATTATGGAAACGGAAGGAAAAAACAGGAATGGAAAGTTAAGCTGGGGAACCAGAGTCGCTTACGCAGGCGGCGACGTCGCGTGCAATGTTATATTTGGTATGGTGGGAACACTGCTGACCTTATTTTATACGGATTACGTCGGGATCAATCCGGCAGCGGTGGGAATGGTCATGCTGATCAGCCGTCTGTTTGACGGGGTTTCGGACATGGTGATGGGGGTCATCGTGGAAAAGACCCATTCCAGATGGGGAAAATCCAGGCCCTGGATTCTGTGGATGAGCGTGCCCTACGCGCTGTCTGCGGTGCTGCTGTTTACGGTACCTCACACCACGGCAATGGTACAGTCCATTTACATATTTGTCACCTATAATTTCTGCACGACCTTGTGCTACACCGGATTGAACCTGCCTTATGGAAGCCTGTCCGCCATGATGACAAGGGAGTCGGCAGAGCGGGATATGCTGAGCGTGGTGAGGATGGGGCTGTCCCCGCTGGGAAGAATCATGGCGGTGACATTTACCCTTCCTCTGGTCAAGCTGTTCGGTGATACCCAGTCGGCATGGGTGAAGACCATGAGTATCTGGGCGGCCATCGCGCTGGCGCTTCTGATCGTCTGCTTCGTAAAATGCGAGGAAACGGTGAAGATCGACGTGAAACCGGAAAAGCGCGAAGTTCCTATGAAAAAAGCATTTCAGGCGCTTGTGACAAATCAATATTTCTGGGCGGTAATGGTGCTGTGGATGCTCCAGAGCGTGTCCTTCGGAATCTCAGGGACGATACTTCCCTACTACTGCAAATACATTTTCCACAATGATACGTGGATGTACAGCATGTTATATCTGACGGAAACAATTACGCTGGTGGTCTGCATTTTCCTCTGCGCGCCGCTGATCCGGAAATACGGAAAACGGAACACGGCTCTCGCGGGGGCGGTGATTGCCGGAATCTCGCAGCTCTGCTTTTTCCTGTTTCCGTACAGCTTTACCGGAATGGTCGCGAGCTGTGTGGGAAGGGCGATCGGACTTGCGCCGCTGAATGCCGCCGTATTCGGAATGATCGGGGACGTGGTGGAATTTGGACAGTGGAAAACCCATGTAAGGCAGGAAAGCTTTATCTTCGCGGGAGGCTCCATCGGGACAAAGGTGGGCGCAGGCGTGGCGTCCGCGGCGATGACGGGACTTCTGTCGGCGGCCGGTTATATCAGCTCGGCGGCGGGGGCGGTGGAACAGCCGGAGAGGGCGCTGGAGATGATCATACAGATCTATAAGTTCGGCCCCCTGATCGTGGCGGTCATTGCCATTGTGACGCTTTACCTCTACAGGCTGGACGGCAAATATGACGCCATCATGGAGGAGCTCCGGGAGAGGGAAGCACGGGGCGAGCTGTAATCATATCCGGAAAGCATTCCGTCTGGATGAGCAGTCTGGATGATCTTTCGATCATCCGGCCTGCAGGCGGAAGGACATTGACCTGGATAAGCAGGACGGCCTGAAAGACATCCGGCCGAATCTATACACAAGTATGTTTAGAAGAGGGAGAGATTATGGAACAGATAAAGACCATGGAACAGATGAAGACCATGGAACAGACAAAGACCATGAACAGGCGCAGGAACCGGATGATGGCATCGGGCGCGTGTATCATATTTTTTACAGGCTTTCCCCACGTGTGGTCGATCTTTCAGCCCTACGTGATGGAACAGGCCGGCTGGAGCCAGGGGCAGGCGTCCATGTGCTTTTACCTTTCGCTGGCCGCATTTGTATTCGGAAATATCATCGGGGGGCGGATGCAGGACGGCGGAAACCCGCAGAAAGTGCTCTGGAACGGAGGGCTCCTCTTTTCCGCGGGGATTCTTTTTTCCGCGTTTCTGATCACCCCGTCGCCGGTGTTTTTCTATATAACATACGGGATCATGCAGGGATTCGGTCAGGGAATGGTCTACACGACGATCATTTCCACGGCCCAGAAATGGTTCCGGGACAGGCCCGGCTTCGCCTCCGGGGTGATTGTGACGGCAAACGGGCTGTGCGGTTTCTTCCTGGCTCCGGTGAGCCGCAGCCTGCTGGCGCAAGGGGGACCGAAGCTGGCGCTTCTGCTGATCGGCCTTGCAATTGCCATGGCATGGATTGCGGGATACCTGTTTTTTGCGGTGCCGGGGCAGGAGGCGGAAGGGGCGGATGCGGGAACTGCGGATGGAATGGAAGCTGTGGTTGGAGCGGGAGCTGCGGTTGTAACAGAAGCTGTGTCTGAATCGGGATCTGCAGTTGTAACGGGATCTTCGCACAAGCCGGGATCTTCGGACGAAACGGAAGCTGCCGGTAAACGCAGATTCGCAGGATACCGGCAGGAGTCCGAAAATCAGAGACAGTATACCTCCGGTGAAATGATCCGCACCAGGAAATTTTATTATCTGCTGCTCACCATGCTGTTCGGGCTGCTCTCATATTTTCTGGTGTCGCCGGTATCCCAAAGCTACCAGATTTCGCTGGGGATTCCGGAGGCAGCGGCGGTCAGCGCGGTCATGTTCGGTTCGGTCATGAATGCGGGAATGCGCCTGGCCCTGCCTACATTGGCAGACCGGATCGGGCGCGTTCCCTGCATCCGGGCGGTGCTCCTTCTGGCGGCAGCGGCCATGGCGGTGCTGGGGACAGCCCGCTCCTATGGGGCCACCGCCGCGGTAATTGCGGTGTATGGCTGCTACGGAGGAATTATGGGAAGCTTTCCGGCATTTACAAGCTCGATCTTCGGAATCCGGCACACGGGGGAAAATTACGGATATGTGATGCTTGGCATCGTGATCGCTACATTTGCGGCGCCGGGGATTACCAGGCTTCTGACAGGAAATGGATTGGGCATACAGGCAGTATTTCTCACAGGCGTTGCATTTGCGGTGCTGGCATTTGTCTGTCTGACGCTGCTGGAGAGGGAACTGAAGAAAGGAGAAAACACATGGCATTAGTGACAATGAAAACTTTATTGGAGCAGGCCCAGGCAGAGCGCCGGGGAGTCGGCGCGTTCAGTGTGGGCAATATGGAGATGGTAAAAGGGGCGGTTCAGGCTGCGGAGGAACTGGGGACGCCGATCATCCTGCAGATTGCGGAGGTACGGCTGAAGCATTCGCCGTTACATTTGATGGGGCCCATGATGGTACAGGCGGCAAAGGAAGCAGAGGTGGACATTGCGGTCCATCTGGATCACGGCCTTACCATCGGGACGGTCCGCCAGGCGTTGGAGCTTGGCTTTACCTCGGTGATGTACGACAGCTCCACCCATCCTTTTGAGGAAAATATCAAGAGAACCCGGGAGGTTGCGGAGCTGGCGAAAGCATATGGGGCCACCGTGGAAGCGGAGCTGGGCCTGGTAGGCGGAAGCGAGGACGGAAGCTGCGACCACGGCATCCGCTGTACAGATCCCCGGGACGCGAAAATCTTCTGCGAAAGGACAGGCGTAGACGCGCTGGCGGTTGCCATAGGAAATGCCCACGGCAACTATCCGGTTGCGCCGAAGCTGGCATTTGACGTACTGGAACAGATCCACGCGGAGGCGGAGGGACTTCCGCTGGTGCTCCACGGGGGCAGTGGGATCACGGATGAGGATTTTCAGACCGCGATCCGAAAAGGAATCGTAAAAGTGAATATCGCCACGGCAAGCTTTAACCGGCTGATGGAGCGCACGGAGGAGTATATGCAGACGGAAGGGGCGCACAATTATTTTTCGCTGAATGAGGCGATGGTACGGGGGACTTATGAAAATGTGAAGCATCATATAGAAGTGTTCTGCTGCTGAAAATATGGAACACGCAGGAATTTAGGAAGCTCCCTCCGCTCAAATAGTGGCCGGGACAGCAGAAAGGGGGTTATATTATGTTCTACAAGGTGAAAGAAGTTCAGCCTTTACCAGCGTATCATTTGCTTATTCGTTTTGTTACAGGTGAGTACAAGCAGTACCATGTTGCACCACTTTTTGAAAAATGGGACATATTCAAGACTCTTTCCAGTGTGAAGGGACTGTTTGAACAAGTAAAAGTGGATGCTGGCGGTTATGGTATATCGTGGAATGATGATATAGACCTGTCATGTAATGAACTATGGGAGAACGGAACGCCCATAGAGCCAGCAACCGCTGATGATCTACGGACGATGCAGGCGGCATGTGAAGAATATGCACAGAGCGAAACCGTGAACCATAATGGCATTAACTGAGATTAGTTTGGGCGTTGTTAATTGCATATAGTCGTAAAATATATAAAATTGGTGATGCTTAAACAACGAGTGAGTGCTGACTTGGCTTTTATACCTTTGACGTTGAAGTGGCCATTGATGATTTGAAAGAGATTTATGAACAAAAATGTTATGAAAGGAATACTTTCAACCAGCAGTTGAATCAGGGGGCAACTGCTGGTTGAAAAATTTTATGCCCAAACTCAATCCTGATACCGTATCCGTTCCACCAGAGCCGTCTTATCCTGGGATTTCAGGCAGAGGAAGGAGACCAGCATCGGGAGAAGGAACATAGCCCCGATATACAGGAGCACCGCCGCGGCGGGAAAATGGTAATGCAGGTAGCCGGCAGACCGCTGCATATACCGTACAAATCCATACCCGGCAAGGGAACCTGCCGTCAGTGTGAAGGCCAGGTTCGGCAGTGCCAGAAAAAAGCTCTCCCACAGCAGCATCCTGTGAAGCTGCTTTTGCTCCATCCCTACGGATTCCAGCATGGACAATTCTTTCTTTCTGGCGGCAAAGCTGCTGATCAGCGTATTGAGCAGATTAAAAATGCTGAACAATATGACGAACAGGGAAAGGCCGTAGATCTGCGTCTGGTAGCTTCGGATATTGCCGGAATCCTCCAGGATCTTTTCCCGCAGCGTGAAAAGGGAGAGGTCGTCATATCCGGCGATCAATTCTTTTAAATCCTCTTCGATCTGAAGCCCGTACTCTTCATAATCTTCCGCGGAAATGGTGAAGCTGTTTGCGGTATTCATGTCCTTCCACAATTTTTCCACGGTCACGTCCGCTATACAGAACTCATCCGGGGCATTCAAAGGGGATTTCACAGATTCCGATGTGACGGCCGCGATCTCCAATTCGGCTGTGTGCTCTTCCCCGTCAAAATACCGGACGGTAAATATTTTCCCAGGCTCAAATTCGGCTCCGGTTAAGGTTTCATATAAATCCGGTTTGGTGACGAGAACCGCATCGTGCCCGGCCAGGTATTCATAAGTATTATTCCCCTGGGCGTCTAACCCGAAATATTCACTGTCCTCCTTGGTAATGGGATAAAAGGACAGTAAAAATGTGAGCCCGTCCAGTTCGACCACGCCTGAGACGGAGTGGGTTGTCAGTACATCCTTCACATGGGGGATCTGCCGGATGCGCCGCTCCAGGTCTTTGCTCAGATGGCCCGTAAGCTGCATATCCGTGATCCCATAGGTTTTCGGCGCCGTATGGCTGTACAGATAAGAGAGAACGTATTCCCCCTTCTGAAAATCTCCATCCCTGGAAAATGCTTCCTCATCCCAGGAGGCGTTCCAGGAGGAAGCCACCATAAACAGAATGCCGCCGAACGCAAGGGACGCCGTCGTAAGCCACCATTTCTTCCGGCTGCTTTGGCCTTCGAGCCTGGCCAGTGTGCAGGGAGATAAGGGTCTGCGGGGCCTGGAAGTGATCCGCGCCGGCGAGGCTGTCTGCCAGGGCGCGGCAGCATTTGCGGCATCCGCGTGCCGTCCTCTTTTTTTACTGCGTCCGCTGTATGCTCTGTCGCTGCCGGTCGTTTTTGCCGCATCCACCGGGGAAATTTTTGCCGCAGCCGCAGCCGGTCTGCTGATGGAAAACTGTACGATGAGACATGTAGCCGCTGTCACAAGGAGACACACAGTCCCGTAATTTTTCAGGTTCCATCCTTCGGGCAGCAGGAAATATGCAATAATGCCGCTGAGCAGCAGCCCCGGGGGGATAGAAATACCGCAAAGCAGCCAGCCCTCCCGGCGTATCATTTTCCGAACCTGCAGCGGAGTCATTCCGATGGTCTGAAACTGTCCGATCTGCCGAACCCGGGACATCACGGAAAAATAAAAGATACTGTAGATCACAAGGCCGCCGGCAAAAAAGAGCAGGAACGCCGCAAATAAAACAACAAGCAATCCCGAATTTCCGCGCTGAAGCGATTCTTCAAACTTCCCGTTGGTGTTCACATTGGGCCGTTCAATCCCATAGTCCGCGGCAATTTGGTAGACCAGCGTGGTGAATGCAGAATAAGGCATCCCTTCCATATCCCGGAGACGTACCAGGGCTTCAAAGGGGATCTGCGCCATCACGCCGCTGGTCTCCGCAAATTCCCGGGAAACATAGATACTGTAAGAGGAAGGAGTCTGTGCGTTTTCCGTTAATCCGGTGATGATAAAATCTTCGGTTCCATTTCCGGTATCCAGAGTCACCGTGGAGCCGAGCAAATTTGTGGTTTCCGAATCTGCTGAGGAGTCTGAGCCCGACGCCGGTTTTAAATCTGCTGCGGAGTCTGAGTCCGACGCCGGTTTTAAATCTGCTGCGGAGTCCGAGTCCGGCGTCGGTTTTGAATCTGCTGCCAGGCCCCCGGCCGACTCTTTTTTTAGGGCTTCCAGGAACGCTTTATCTGCTGCGATCTCGTTATATTTTTGGGGAGCGGCGCCTTCCGCAAGCAGGTAGGTTTCAATCGGCCCGTCATGGCTTCCGAAAAAGGTAAAATGGTAGGATAAGTTCCCGGCCTGAAAATCCGTGTCATTGTATTTGTATGGAATGGAAATGTCGATCCGTTCGTCATTTCCCAGTTCCTCCGCCAGATCGGCAGTCACATTCAAATAAATGACATGCTGCATTTTATCCAGAATCTGCTGCTCGGCAAACTGGTAGCCCACGAGGTAGAGCGAAAGGGTGGATATCAGCATCACTGCCAGCAGGATGGACAGGGCGGAAAAGAGGGAGGACAGCTTTTTGGTCAGCAGGTTATTTTTTGCAATCCGAAAAAGGAGCCGGCGGTTGTTGTTTTTATTCAGTCCCATAGCTACCACCTGCTTTCCACGATTTTTCCGTCTTCAATGCGGATCGCGCGATCTGCCGACTGGGCAATCTCATCATTGTGTGTGATCATGACGATGGTCTGGTGAAAATTTTTGCTGGTAGTCTGGAGCAGGCCGATTACCTCCTGGCTTGTGCGGCTGTCCAGATTGCCCGTAGGCTCGTCGGCCAGGATGATGGCAGGCTTCGCGGCCAATGCCCTTGCGATGGCGGCACGCTGCTGCTGTCCCCCGGACAATTTGCCGGGCTTTCTGGACAGCTTGTCGTCCAGGCCCAGAGTCCTGACTACCTCCATCATATACGGTTCATCCGGCTCCCGGCCGTCCAGCTCCACCGGAAGGAGGATGTTGTCGTAGACGGTCAGGATTGGGATCAGATTGTAATTTTGAAAAATAAATCCGATTTTCCTTCTGCGGAAAATGGTAAGCGCGTTTCGGTCCATTCCGCTTAGTTCCTGGCCGTCTACAATCACACTTCCGCCTGTAGGGGTGTCCAGCCCGCCAAGCATGTGCAGAAGCGTACTTTTTCCGGAGCCGGAGGTACCGACGATGGCGGTAAAGCTGCCCTGCTCCACCTCCAGCGTCACCCCGTCCAATGCCTTCACCAGAACAGGCTCCTGGCCGTAATATTTTGTCAGATTCTCTGTGCGCAGGATATTCATGTCTATCATCTCCTTATGTGTTCTATATGGCTACCGGCCGCGCCTTGTCAAAGTATGGCCGGTAACTCTATATGTATATGATAGGCGCGAATGTGATCGTTTCTGTTTCAATTTGAAAAATAAAAGTATCGAAATCGAAACATTTCCTCTGTTAGCTGAACGTATTTTTGAAGCTTTGAAATGATATATCAATAGAGTTACTGTTCACACCCTTTGGGTGCTCCAGTAACTCAATAGAATCAGATACCGCAGTTGGAATATTTTGGGGTTGCATGTTCGGACGCGGCATGTTATCCTTTACAGGAAGGATTCAAAAAGATATTCATCTTTTTTATTCTTGCCGGTGTATCACCGGATTACTCAATAACAGTTTTTTTACAAAGCAGGCTTTTGGGTTGGGCCGTGAATTTCAATGAGGATTTTGACTGTTTCCAAAAGGATTTTTCTTTTCCGGACTATGATTTCGTGTTATGATGGGATCAGGAAATGAGACAGCTCCTTCCTCGTGCAGCCAACCGCAGAACTCTGCATGAGAAAGGAGAATCTATGAATCAGGCAGCCAGAAAAACGAACAAAGATTTTATCATGTCCCCGAAGGAGAGCATATTTTTGGAGGAGGCATATGAGACGCTGCAGAGACTGAGCGCGGACGATATCAAACGTCTGGAATATGAAGCGCGGGAGAAGGCTCTGCGGGATCATAATTCCTTTGTCGGCAGCGCAAGAAGGCAGGGGGAGAGGATCGGAGAAAAACGCGGGGAAAAGAATGGGATCGAATTAGCTAAGAAGGTCTTTAAGCTGCATACCCAGGGAAAGACGGAGGAAGAGATTGCGTCAGAATGCAGTATGGATGTTGAAAAGGTGCGGGAAATCCTGGAATGAAGTATTTGCCATAATATCCAGCCACTCCCTGAAGGCGGCTTAAAATGGGCCGGATACTGTTACTGGAGCACCCGAAGGAGGCGAACAGTAACGGCATCCAGCCCTATAGGCAGCCGCCGCATATCTGCCGTTCAGATTCGTTTTGGAAGGCAGACCGAGAAGCGGCTTCCCTTTCCCGGCGTGGAACGCACGGAAATATACCCTTTCTGCAAAGCAATAATATATCTTGCAAGATACAGCCCCAGCCCCAATCCTTCCGTCTGGGAAACGCTTTTCTCCCGGTAAAACCGTTTGAAAATGTCGTTGATATGGGCGGGGGCGATGCCTTTCCCGGTATCCTGAATCCGAATCTCCGTATACATCTCACCGGGATGCACGGAGATATGGATACTTCCGTTTTCAGGCGTGTATTTTACCGCGTTATCCAGAATATTCTCGATGGCTTCGGCGGTCCACTTTCTGTCGTGGAAAAGCAGAACCGAAGGGCGGCAGTCCACGGAGATTTCGATGTTTTTAAGCTCCGCTTTCCGCATAACATTGTTTACGGCGGCGGCAAGCGTTTCCAGAACTCTGCTGTTTTCCGGTTCCAGGCGGATCATATCTGTCTCCAGCCTGGAAGCCTTCAGAAGCGTGTCCAGCAAAAATTCCAGCTTTATGAGCTGCGACTTCATCACCTCATTGGACTGGCGGCTGAAGGAGGCGCCCTCCTCCGACAGCATCTCGCAGTACATTTTCAGATTCGAAAGCGGTGTTTTGATCTGATGGGTGATCTCAGAGATCATTTCCTGGAGTTCCTTCTTCTGCTTCTTGCTTTCTTCAAGCTGAAATGCTGTGGCCGTTTCCAGCTTTTCCAGCTCCATCAGAACCTTGGAGGTAATCGTCTCCTGATTCTGCTGGCCGGGCACATGCCGGCCGCCCATGACCTGTTCCGCGTAGCGGCAAATCTCAGAAGAGAGGCGGATAAACCGCCTGCGGTAATACAGGTAGCAGCAGAGGTTGATAAAAAGACAGATAAGAATGACCGCGGTGATGGATAGATTCATTGCATTTCACCTGCCCATTTATATCCCAGACCATAGATGGTTTTGATATACTCATGCTCCCCGTCCGAGATCTTGTTTCTCAGCCTGCTCACATTTAAAGAAAGGGCATGCTCATTGACATAGTTTTCCTTCCTGTCCCAGATTTTTTCCAGAAGAACTTCTTTTGTCAGGATCTGATCCCGGTTCCGGCAGAATACCTCCAGTATTTCAAATTCCGTCGGCGTGAGGGAAACCAGGCTGCCCTTGTTTTTTACCAGGCGGTTTTCCAGGTCGATGGTCAGACTGCCGCAGACATAGGGTTCCGTTTTTTTCGTGCCGGAGCACCTTCTCAAAACGGCCTGGATCTTTTCCATCAAAACCCGGATGCTGAACGGTTTTACGATATAATCCTCCGCACCCGCGCGGAGTCCCTGGATGATCTCCTCCTCCAGATTGTGTGCGGTCAGAAAGAGGAAGGGGACATTGCACCGGGAAACGGTTTCCTCTGCAAAGTCAAAACCATTGCCGTCGGGCAGGTTCACATCCAAAAGGATCAGGTCGAAATGCTCCTTTTTCAAAAGGGACTTCGCTTCCTCGACGCAGTATGCGGAAAAAGGGGTGATGCCGCGCTTCTGCAGATTGTAGCAGAGCCCGGAATTTAAGATTTCATCGTCTTCGATCACTAAAATTTGTATCTGCATGTGTTTATTTTCCTTTTATCATGGATTGTACGTAATATTTTTCTATCTTTTTTGTCCGTGTAAATATAGTATAAGCGGATTAAAGGGAAGATACAAGAGCTGCGGAGAATTTATTGCTGTTCCCCCTCGCCGGGTGCTCACAGCAAATCCTCCCTCTCAAACGTCCTTTCACTAATAATATACCGCGGCCGGGCTTTCGTTTCCAGGTAGATCTTCCCCACATACTCGCCGATCACCCCCGTACACAAGAGCTGGATGCCGCCGATAAAGCTGGCGATCACGCAGGTACTTGCCCAGCCCTGTACCGTCCGGCCCATGCAGAAGCAGACCACGATCCACACGATCATGACAAAACTCAGCGCCGACACCATCAGCCCCATGCTGGTGATTGTGTGGATGGGGCGGGCGCTTAGGCTGGTGATGCCGTCGAAGGCCAGTCCCAGCATTTTTCCCAGTGGATAGTGGCTTTTTCCGGCGGCACGCCGGTGCCTCTTGTAATAGACGGACGTACTTTCAAAGCCCGCAAGGGGCACCAGTCCGCGCAAAAAGATATTCACTTCTTTAAATTCCGCCAGCTCCCGCAGCACCCTTCCGGAAATGAGCCGGTAATCCGCGTGGTTGAATACGACCTCTGCGCCCAGGAGCTTCATGAGCCGGTAAAATGCTTCCGCGGTAAATCGTTTGCAGAAATTGTCCTCATCCCTGGAGCTGCGCACGCCGTAAACCACCTCGTACCCGTGCAGGTAGGCGTCCACCATTTGATCCATCGCGTCCAGATCGTCCTGCCCGTCGCAGTCGATGGAGATGGTGATGTCAAAAAGGTCTTTCGCCTCCATCAGCCCGGCCAGCACGGTATTCTGATGCCCCCGGTTCCGGCTCTGGCGGATGCCGATGATATGTGCGTCCTTTGCAAGCCGGCGGATGATCTGCCAGGTACGGTCCCGGCTTCCGTCGTCCACATAGAGGATGCAGCTTTCCGGGGCAATCTTATTTCGGGCGATCAGGCTCTTGAGCTTCCCCAAAAACAGGGGCGCCGTCACAGGAAGAACCTCTTCCTCATTAAAACACGGAATTACAATTGCAAGTGCAGGTATTGTATTTCTCATTTCTACATGTTCCATTTCATATCCCCTTATCAATGAACTTGAATATCCATGAGCCGTTTCCACGCGGTTTGGAGGAAATCCACGGATTTCCCGGCATTTTCTATTCCGACATTTTGATTACGATGAGGTTCCCTTCCCGGAACACGGAGCCCTGCCGGGGCCACGATGGCATCTGCTCTGCCAGGTTTTCCGCCGTTTTCCATTGTGTCTCGTCAGGGTGCTGGTATCTGTATCCCAGGACGCTCCAGTAATTCAGCACTCTTTGGCAGGTGCAGCCGGGAATCTCCTGATCCCACTCATAAAAGGAGTGGCCAAGCGTTTCCCCCTGAATCATGGACGGATTGCAGACGGGGGACCATTTTCCCAGGATGGCGACCGTCGTTTCTTCGCTGCCGCCCAGAACCGCTACCTGCTCGACCAGCCGCTGTGTCAGCGCGTTTTCCTGCTGGCGCACCACATATTCCGAATAAAGCAGCCGGTTATCTTTTACAATATTGCCCCTGAGGATGAGAAGAAATAAAAGCCCCCACGCTGCGAGCCGGATGGACCTG
Organism: Schaedlerella arabinosiphila; assembly: GCF_003885045.1. Classification (GTDB taxonomy): domain Bacteria; phylum Bacillota; class Clostridia; order Lachnospirales; family Lachnospiraceae; genus Schaedlerella; species Schaedlerella arabinosiphila. The sequence goes on from NZ_RHJS01000002.1 coordinate 4,727,056, forward strand.
CCGTGCTCCGAAAGCCGTTCCCCGTTTTCCAAAAAACGCTCCGTAATCATCTGGATGCCGAAAGCCGCCGCAAAGGGAAGCGCAAGCTGTCCGCGCACGGCCGGGGCCGAACCCAGAAGAATGGGAAGAAAGAAGGGGGAAGCCAGAAACACAAAGGTCACAAATATATAATACGGATAAAATCTCCGCTCCGTTGTTTTTCTCTTCAGCTTCCAGAATGCCATCAGCAAAAGCCCGGCCGCCGCCAACAGATAGCCCCGGTTCCAGAACAGCGACCTTGCCAGGACCACGTCGTACACGTAGGTTTTCAGGGAAATGAGGATTTCCCCCAAAGGCTTTTTGCCCCATTGGATCATATTGTCGGTGTAGGACCCGGCCTGAACTCCCGCCAGGAACATCATCAGCTTGCCCAGCAGGGTGTAAATCACATAATCGCACAGAAATACAGCCCCCAGCTTTATGGAGATGGGAAAAACGCGGCTTTCGACCTGGTCGGTTCTGTACTGGTATCCCAGCAAAAAGGAGCCCAGGGAGGCGGATATATAGACCGGTACAAATGCCTGATAGGAGGCGAAGCACCATACTCCAAGCAGGATGGAGAAGAGCAGGCGAAGCGTTTTGCCCTCCAGAATCCACTGCCATTCCAGCAGCAGCGCCGCCGCGCAGATCAGCATGGCAAATGCGGCTTCAAAGGAAAGGCACTGAAAATTGGTCAGCTCCACCATGGGGACGCTGGAAAAGAAGAGCACCGGAAACAGCCATGAGGCCCCCGGCCTGCCCTTTTCTTTCCCTTTGATCCACCAGAAAACATACATCCATGCCAGGCTGTAGCCAAGTGTGGCCGCGGTCATCAGCATCGTGGCAAAACCCGGAACGATGCTCAGCACGCCGGTGAGCCATTTTGTAAAAACCAGCCCGTAGCGGTTGATACCGAGCCACCCGTCGCAGAAGCCCGTCTGCAGGACCACGATCGCTTCTGTGTCGATGGAAAAACTGAAATGAAAGAGCATAAATCCATAGGTCAGAAATATCATGACCAGTACAAGGTATATCGATATTTTGTTGTATTTGCAGAACTGAGAAAAACTCTCTGCAAAGCTTTCGGAATGAAGTTCACTGTTGTGGTGAGTTTCCATGATGATATCCTTCTTTTTTCGCGGAGACAGTTTCTGGGAGAAGCTGCCCCTGTCCATTCTGTTTTTGGATAGTATTGCCAGGAATAAATGAAAATATTCCAAACGCAAAACCGCACACTATTAAAGGATATGCAGCGCGGTTTCAAATCATGACAGAATCCCAACCCCTTACCGACGAAAGAAGAATAGATTTCATAAAAAATACGGCCCCTCCTGCACAAAATCTCCATACAGGACGAGCCGTATCATATTCTTTTTACAGATCCGCGAAAACCTCCATCTGCTTTTTCAGTTCCTCCACGATCTCCCGGTTGATGTCCATGCGCCTGGTAATGTCGGCCATATCGTCCACCAGGCTCTTCGTGCTGCCAGCCACGCCCGTGATTCCGGACGCCCCTTCATCCAAAGCCTTTGTGATACTGCCGATGGAATCCGCGATCTCGTTCATGGAATGCTGCAGCCGGTCGGTTCTGCTGTTGAAGGCGTCGATCATCTCCTTCACATAATCCGCGTCCTCCTTATACTGCTGGCCGGAATGCACAAATTCCTGAAATTCCTTCAGGATCGTACCGCTCAAATAATCCGCCATGTCCTGGGAATGCCGGGACAGGTTATGTACTGCGTTTGTGACGATCTCGTTGACCTCCTGGATACGTCCGGCGGTCTGGCCGCAGGAATCCGCCAGGCTCTTGATCTCACTGGCAACCACCGCGAACCCATTTCCCGCGTCGCCGGCCCGCATGGCCTCCACGGACGCGTTGAGGGCGATCAGGTTAGTGGTGGAGGAAATGGCTACAATCTCGTTTGTCAGGCTGTTGACCTGATCCACGCTCTTGCTGTTCTCAATGGCTTCCCCCAGCACCGCCAGGATATCCGAAGCCTTTTTCCGGATGACGTCCGCATTGGTCTGGGCGGATGCCTCCATCTCATTGGCGCGTACCTTCATGGCGGAAGAATATTCCGTGATCGCGCCGCACTCCGAAGCCATGTCCCGGACGTCCAGCTTGATGTCCGACGCGCTGCTGTTGATATTTGCCGCGTTATTCGCCACCTTCACAATGGCCATGGACAAAGAATCCGCAAGGGAGGAAAGGCCCTCCGCGCTTTTTCCGGAGGTCCGGGTGCGCTTGAGCACCTCGCCGGCCACGCCGTTGAGCTTCTCCGAACTCTCCTGAAGGGTATCCACCGTCCCCTTGATCGGCGTGATCACATAGTTCTTGATGATCCGCACCGCCGCGAGCACCAGAATCACACAGGTCACAATGGCCGCCGCCGTGATCACGAGCGAAATGATATAGACGGCCAGGAGTTTTTTCCGGGCGTCCGCCGTCCGGGCGCTGACTGCGGCATCCAGTTCTGCCGTGTTGCTCTCAATGGCAGCTCCGAAGCTTGCTACATCGCCGTTTGCGTAAGCATAGGCATCCTGGGTCTTGCTGTCCGCGCTTGCGCACACGAGATAGACCAGGGCGTGCTTGAAAGAGTCGTAGTTGGACAAAAGCTGGGAATAGAGCGCCTCCTCATCTTTGGTGATGTATGCTTTATATTCCTCAAGAAATGCCTCCAGTGCCTGTTCTTCCTCCTTGATCTGCCTTACTACGGTGATCATCGTCGTATAGTCCGCCGCAACAATGTGGGAAAGCGCCATTTTGTGTATATTCGTGGTGGCATGGCGGATATCCTGCAATGTTTCCGAACCCACCATATAGTCGTCTACGATTTTCGAAGCATTGGAGTTGACATTGTTGATGCTGAAAACCGAGAGAAGATTGGAAATCAGGGCCACAACTCCCAGAAGTATGATCGGAAGTATCAGGCGCTGCTGTATACTGAGCTTCGTTTTCATGTTATCTCAAACCTTTCATTTCATCTTGCACATACGCCCTCTGCCATCAGGTCAAGCTGTTCCTGCAGGTCCTGTCCGGTGGGATTGCCTGACGCCATATTTCCCGCAAATAAGGAAACCGGATCCCAGAATTTTCCGCCGATCCTCTGAAGCTGAGAAAACTGAGACTGCTCCAGGAGGGCGGCGATGGCCGGGGACTCCTGGATCTCTGCGGAATCCGCAACCGTGATATTGGACGGGCCCTGTCCGCGCATCTCAAACCGGAGACGCTGGTTTTCCTCATTGGTGATCCACTCCGCGAGCCGGGCAGCCCATTGCGGGTGATCGGAATATGCGTTGACCCCGATCAGCTTGCAGCCGGAGAAAGACGCCATCTGCACCTGACGGCCGCCGCAGGTATAGGTGGGCAGCTTTGCGGCGCCTGCATGTTCGCCCCAAGCTTCCTCAACTGCAACGGCATTCCAAACGCCGCTGATGCCTGCGGCCACAGAGCCATTTCGCACCCCGTCCAGAAATTCCGTATCGGTTCCGCTGGCAAATCCCGGGCTGGCTGCGATCTGGAGCATGGCCTGGGCCACATCGACCCCGCGGATCTCGCCCTCGGCCTGGTTCCAGGTGCAGTAATTGGTGATGCCGTCATCGCTCAGACCAACCTGCATTCCGGTATTTCCAAAGAAAGAATAGACATACCAGGCAGAACTCCAGTCCATCATAAAGTGACGTCCGCCTGCCGCGGCGGCCTCCAGGATTCCGTCCAGGGTCTGCACCTGTTCCTCCGAAATAAACTGCTTATTATAATATAGAAAGTATCCGTTATCTGCCGTCAGCGGATATGCGTACAGCGTATCGCCGATGGAAGCCGCCTCCACAGCGCTTTCCAGATTTTTATTTCGAATCTCCTCATCCGGTTCAATGGGGTCTACGGCTCCGGCCGCGGCCAGTGAGTTTAGCTGGTCGTCCGCGAATGTAAATACATCCGCCCCCGCTTCCAATCCGCCGATCAGCGCATTTTTGCACTCAGACTCGCTCTGCACCTCAAAGGTGATGTTAAAATCTGCCTGGCCCTGGTAGCTGCTCTGGAAGCCCTGGATGATCTGCTCCATCAGCTCGGCGTCCTCCTCCGCGCCCCAGACCGTCAGCTCGACCCGCTCCGTTTTCGAGTCCCCGGCCCCTTTCTTCTCGGCCGTCTTGCACCCTGTAAACGCCGCCGCACACAGGATGGCTAAAAATAAACTGCACACTCTCTTTCTCATGCCTGTTCCGTCCTTGCAAAATCAACTTTTTTCCACCTGTACGGTTGCAATTCGAAGTCACATTTTTATGCAATGTATTGCAATGAAAATGACCTGTCGGATTAGCAACCGCACAACTGGAATTTTTTCTGTGTTTATCCGAAAAATATTATAACATTTGCGGGGCGGGTTTGCAATAAAAGGTTACTGTTCACACGGTGTCGTGCACTTGCTGCACGGCATCCGGCCAATTCAGTGATGGGGCGGGCATCCAGCCCGTCTACACTCCGTTCCGGTCCGTCCTAAACAAGCGTCGCTGGCGCTTAGGACCGCCGTCAGGCGACTTTTCAATGGGCTGGATGCGTTACAGTTCGCGGCCGGGCCGTGAACTGTAACATAATAGTTGTGCTGCAATTAACTGTAACACTCCGGCTTGTTAAACAGCCGGGTTTATGATACTATAAATCAAATTGTGAATTATTTGGAAAGCTGAAGATTGCGTCGCAGGAAGCGGCACGGAGGCTGGAGGCAGCAGGGGGCGGAAGCTACAGGGATTATCTGAACAGATACAATGTGATCTATATTGATTTCAGCGTGGAACCCAGGGACTGCAGCTCTTACAGCCAGTATATAGACCGTGTCCAGTCGGGAATCAATTTTGACCTGGCGGAAGCCTACCCGGAGTGCGGGCTTGATCAGAGCCGCGCTACATGGGATCTGCTGACAGACATATTTCAAAAGACCGACGACAAATTTATTTTTGTGATTGATGAGTGGGACACGGTATTTCACCTGCCGTATATTACGGAGGAGGAAAAGCAGAGCTATCTGCGGTTTTTGCGTTCTCTTTTAAAAGGACAGGTGTATGCGGAGCTCGCATACATGACGGGAATCCTTCCGATTGCGAAGTACTCCGATGGCTCTGAGATCAATATGTTTTTAGAATACAACATGGCCACATCGGAGCGTTTCAGCGAATACTTCGGTTTTTTGGATTTTGAGGTAGACGGGATCTATCACATTTACCAACAGACCGTGAAAAATGCGAGGATTACCCGTGAGGAGCTGGCGGGATGGTATGACGGCTACCAGACTGCGGCAGGCAGCCGGATCTACAATCCCCGTTCCGTGGTATGCGCTTTGACAGATAACCAGCTCAGGAATTACTGGACCAGTTCAGGTACCTATGATTCTATATTCCACTATATCAAAGACCGGATTACCGACATGCAGGACGACCTGGCGCTGCTGGTGTCCGGGGAGGCAGTCCCAGCCGATATTCAGGAATATGCCGCGGCTTCCATGCGGCTTTCTACAAAGGACGAAATCTATTCTGCGCTGGTCGTTTATGGATTACTGACGTATGAAGACGGCTGCGTATTTATCCCCAACAGGGAACTGATGGAGAGCTATTTTTATCTTTTACCCGGAACGCAGGTCGGCCGATGCGCTGATCCTGGAATTAAAGACAGACAGCACGCCGGAAGAGGCAATCCGCCAGATTAAGGAAAAAAGGTATGCGCTTCGTTTCCAGGGAAAGCTTGGAGAGCAACCGAAGTATACCGGAAGGATACTTGCGGTTGGAATCAGCTATGCGAAAGAAACGAAGAAGCATACCTGTAAAGTGGAAGAGCTGGTGCACTCAAATTGATGCCCCGTCAGCTTGCTGCGGGGTATTTGACTGCTGCTCATCCACGAATTTCTGCAGTTTTCCGTCCACGATCCCGCGGTCTGTCAGGATATACCCCGGCAGAACCGACAGCGAGCTGGTCGCGAACCGCAGGAGATTTCCCGGAAATGCGAAAAGCTCCGCGGCAGCCTGCTCAAAGTGATGAATCTCTTCCGCCAGCTTCTGCACCGGGTGACGGGACATGATGCCGCCCACCGGCAGGGCCAGGTCAGCCAGGATTTTCCCGCCGCAGGCCGCCGCGTAACCGCCGCCCATTTCCCGTATACGCTCCGCCGCCAGAAGGGCGTCGGCCTCGTCATGGTACAGTATCACCAGGTTGTGGCTGTCGTGGGACACGGTAAAGGCATAGGCTCCCCGCAGCAGGCCGCTGCCCCGCATGGGAGCCACCGCCTTTTCACCGGAACCGTAACGGTTGCACACGCACATCCGGCACAGCTCCTCATCTCCGGAAAAGTCAACAAATCCCTGAGAAACGGGCAGTCGTTCATAACGGCCGCCGTTGAAGGGCCCTCCGTTTTCCTTATACTGCAGGACAAAAATGCAAGCGCTGTCGTTATCCGTCTCCGCAGCGATCCCCGAAGCGCTGCCAGGATCGGCCCCTGCGGAAATCCCCGGGACGCCGCCGCCAGCCGTCTCCGCGGCGATTCCCAGTGCGCCCGGACGCCGAAGCTGTTCCATATGGATCTCCACCTGCGGAAACAGTCCGGCAGCCTGCTCCGGGGGACTGAACAGGCACTGTCCATGGCTGGCCGCCAACTGCCCGCCCAGAAATACGTGCTCCGGCTGTCCGCCGTCCAGCTCCCGTACCAACTGGATATCAGCCAGAAATCCCGGCGCAATCGCTCCCAGATCCCGGAAGCCGTATTCCCTGGCCGCATGGAGGGTGGCAAAACGAATCGCCTCCAAGGCCGGAAGCCCGTGGCCGATGGCCTCCCCTACAACACGGTTTAGGTGTCCGCGGGTCAGGATCGTCTGGGCATGTACGTCGTCCGTACACAGGGAAATGCGGTCCCGCCAGGGGACGTCCCGGATTCCCTCCAGCGTCTGTGCCAGGTGGTTGGACAGAGACGTACTCTTTAAATTCACATGCATTCCCAATCGCAGCTTGTTCAGGCATTCTTCGCCGCTGCGGCACTCATGGTCGCTGTCGATCCCGGCGCACAGGTAGGAAGCCAGGGCAGGGCCTTCCAGCCGCGGCGCATGGCCCTGAAGGAACAGGTCCTTGTCCAGGCCGCAGCGCAGCTCTTCCCGCATCCGGGGTTCATTTCGGCAGACCCCGTCAAAATCCATCACTTCCCCCAGACCCAAAATGTTCGGATGCTCCAGCAGAAGACGGATATCCTGGGGCGTCAGCACCGCCCCTCCGGTTTCCAGCGCAGGATTCGCGGGAACACAGGAGGGCGCCAGGATAAAATGCCGCAGCGGCATGGAGGACGCATCCTCTGCCATGTGCAGAACACCCTCTGTTCCCAGGACATTTGCAATTTCATGGGGGTCTGTCACTACCGTAGTCGTTCCCCAGGGAAGAACGGCCTCCGCAAAATGGGAAGGTGTCAGCATGGTACTCTCCACATGGATATGGGTGTCGATAAATCCCGGAATCAGATACGCGCCCTCGGCGTCAAATATCTGCGCGGGAGCGGGGAGCGCGCAGCTTCCCGGCTCATCCACCGATGCGATCCATTGCTGAAACAGGCTGACCTCCGCAGGATAGACCTCGCCGGTGATCACGTTGGCCAGCCGGCAGTTCACGATGCGCAGATCACAGGGAATCCGTCCCGCAGCGGCGTCCACAAGGCGGCCGCGGTCCGCATGACTTGATATTCTCATTGTATAACCTCCTCGTATAAATCATAAAAAATAAGTGTTCAGAACAGTACGGCGCAATTTGCCTGCCGCCCTGGATCAAAGAACAAACTGGCAGCAGGCCAGAACCGTCAGTATCACCGTCGGCAGGGACGGCAGGGCATTTTCACTCCGGTCATCGGTAAACAGTCCGTAAGCCAGTTTGATGACGCAGTAGGAGAACAGCCCGATGGCGATTCCCTGTGAAATGCCGTAAAACAGCATTGCGATCACCATGACCGCAACCGGGGGCCATTCGCAGTCGCTGAAATCTACATTCTGCAGGCCCTGCATCATGGAAATGCCGATCATGATCAGAACCGGCGCGGTAGCTGCGTCCGGAATCATCAAAAATAGCGGAGCAAAGGCAATGCACAGCAGGAACATGATCCCTGTGACAACCGAAGCCAGCCCGGTACGTCCGCCGCTCTCCACGCCGGATGCACTTTCCACATACGTGGTGACAACCGCCAGCCCGGTAAAAGCGCCCACCACGGTGCCGACAGCATCCACCAGGAACACCTTGCCGATGGACGGGAAATTTCCGTCCTCATCCATCATGCCCACTTTTCCGGCCAGGCCCAGAGCCGTTGCCAGCGTTCCGAAAAAGTCGCTGATGAAAAAGGCGAAGATGAGGGAAATATATTCCAAACGAAGGGCGCCGAAAAGATCCGCCTTAAAACAGACATTTTTGGCGGAAGATAAAGCGCCGCTGGTAAAAATACTTTCCGGGAGCGCTACGCAGCCCATAAAGACGCCGATGACGGTGGTGAGGATGATCGACAGTAGCAGCGCGCCCCGGATCTGATAGGTTTTTTCACCCACCTTCACACGCAGAAAGGAAAACAGCAGCGCAAGCACAAGCCCGATGGCAGCCAGACGCACCTGGGGCTGGGAAAAATCTCCGAATCCTTTGAATCCTTCGGTAAACAGCCCGGCATTGATCAGGGCGGTCCGGATGATGAACACTCCCAGTCCCGCGCTGATCCCGATCTTGATATTTTTCGGAATCAGCATAACGATCTGTTCCCGCAGACGGAAAAGGCTGAGGAGCAGAAAGAGGATACCGGAGATCAGCACCATGCCCAGCGCGGTCTGCCAGGAAGCCAGTCCCGGGATCACGATTGCCGTTGCGATCATGACACAGGAGCCGATTCCGGGGGCCAGGGCAAAGGGCAGATTAGAGACAATTCCCATGGCGATCGTGACCAGGCCGGAGATCAACGCCGTGGTAATCAGCACGCCTACAGGGTCCATCCCCGCCATGCCCATGAATTTTGGGTTGAGGATCAGGATGTACGCCATGGTGGCGAAGGTCGTGATCCCGGCTACGGTTTCCGTGCGGACATCTGTGCCTGCGGCTTTGAGTCCGAAACGATTTTCCAGCAGATTCATAGTTACCCTCCTTGATTTTGGTAGTTCTTGTGTTTTTTCAAAATCAATAGTATACTTTTTTTGTAGATTTGTTGTGACATTTGTCATAGAAACGGAGTTTTTCATGAAAATAATACATAATCCCAGAATTTTCGACTCGTTTGCTGAAAAGTACGATATTTTTTCGATTTTTCCTGTTTCCATGAAGCCGCACATGAATTTGAAAATGTATGATAAAAATGAATTTATCTTTTTACAGGGATATCTGCTGGACGGTTTTTATTTTCATCTGGAAGGAAATATTAAGATCCTGCACATGCTGGACGACGGCGACGAGGTCATTCTCCGTTTTTCAGGAGGGCCGCGCATATACGGCGGGGCGGAGTTCTTCCTGGGCTATCCGGTTTCCGCCTCCTTAAAAACAGAGGAGACCTCTTACTGCTTCTATCTGCCGTTTCATAAATGCCGGGATACCTTGCGCAGAGATCCCGACTTTTTGTTCTACCTTGGAAAAAATTATGCCGAAGTGATGCATGTTTCCAACCATAACTGGTCCATCAACCAGCTCTCGCCTCATAAAAGCCGGGTCGCTTCCTACATCCTGACACTGGACAGCCAGGAGGAAATCTTAAAAGATCTGAAAGACATCCCGCTGTTTCTGGGAATCGGCTACCGGCATTTCCTCCGGATTCTCAGCAGTTTTGTGGAGGAGGGAATGCTGGAAAAAACGGAGCAGGGCTACCGGGTTGCCGATTTTTCCAGGCTGAAAAAGCTGGCAAAGGACCGGTATCTGATCTGACATTCCGCAGTTCGCCGAACAGATAGGTGATCCCGTTTTCTGATGCATAGATATCCGTGATTTCCCGGGCTGTCATAAAAGTTCTTTTGACGGTCTGGTCGGGCACGCTGCCGAATACAGCCGCCAGCGGTTCCTCCGTCATGACCCTGCGCATAAGCGTTGCGCCGTGGTGTGCCGGAACCAGCGCAAACAGTTTGCGGATATTTGCGGGAAACATGCCGATGGGCAGAAACGCTCCGGTCAGAAAGCCCGCCAGTGCTGATTTGTCTTTCATTCATCATGATTGTGATTCCTTCTCAATTTTTTCGATGATACACTCGTGTTTTTTTGCCGTTTTATCGTAGTTTACAGCGACCAATAGCACGTCTCCGCTATAACTTTCAAGTGCTTTTATATATTTCCGCTCTTTAATTTGATGAATTGCTCCGGCGGCTGATTTATTCCATTTTAATTCGACAATCAAAGCAGGTTTATTTGAAAAAATCCTGGGGAGAAAAACAATATCAGCAAATCCTTTTCCTGCCGGAAACTCTCGAACCAGTATATAATCTTTTCTGGCACTGTAATATGCTAAAGTGATTACACAGCTTAACGAATTTTCATCATTATAGGAAAGTATGGACGTATTATCCATATGCGTCCTGTCTATTCCAAATGCGACAGCGGCAGCGTCACCGCGCAGCGTGGCATTTAACAAATCTTCTGACGCACTCAGTACTTTTGCGACTTCATCCCACCCCTCTCCTTCGACGGCATTTTCAAATTCATCATAAATCTCCATATTTGGAATAAAAACTTCCTTTGCTGTTTCATCGTAGGCAAGATAGCCAAGGTGCACCAGCAAGGTCAATACATCATCCCGACTTTTGAAGGTGGTCATGTCATTTTGAAATTTTCTGTAATTGATCCTGCATCGCCCATTTCCCATCATCTCAAGGATGGAATCTTTCAGGCCGTCAAAATTCATATCCATGTAAACTTTCAGAGCTTCATACGTTTCCGTGCCGGTCCAATAACTGTGAAATTCTGCGTTTAACAGGGCATCTACTACAGATTTTGGATTATACATATGGCTGACATTCTTAAGCTTATAACCGTCGTACCACTTCTGCATTTCTGAAAAATCCATGCCGTATTCCCGGCAGAGATGTTCCGCTTCGTTCTCGGTGAACCCTGTATATTCAGCCATTTCTTTCGGTTCAGTCATAGAGTATTCATAAAAAATATTCAGTGCGGAATGTGTGCCGTATTTTTTGATCGGCAAAATTCCTGTCATATATGCCAGTTTTACATAAGTCTGTCCTTTAAATAAATCCCTGAGAAAATCAAGATACTCTTTCTGTGCCGCAGCGTCATTGCGTGTTTCCCTGAAAACACAATCCCATTCGTCGATGATAAAGATAAATGCCTTCCCTGCCTTTTCCGCGAGGGTTTCCAGGGCAGCCGTCAGATCGGACGATTCGGGATGAATGCAGTCCGCATATACTTCCTTTAGCTCAGACAAAACGGTCTTCTGCAGATAAGCAGTCAGATTTTTCGGAGATTTTGCACGGTTTAAAAATCTCTGCATATCCAGGAACAATATATCATACCGGTTCAAATGGCAATGGAAGGACTCGTCTTTTTCGATTTTTAACCCGTCAAACAATGGACGGGAGTCATACGCTTTGCAGTAATAAGCGAGGAGCATTTGAGCGGCCATTGATTTACCGAAACGGCGCGGCCTGCTGACACAGATAAACCGCTGTTCCGTGTCCAGTACGCTGTTTGTATATTTGATCAGCCCCGTTTTATCTACGTATATCTTAGAATTACGTGCGATTTCAAACCCCTTATTCGTTGGATTCAAATACTTTCCCATACAGCCGTCCCTCCAAATCTGAACCCGTCCCCAATCAAAACGGATTCTCTTTCATTGTCATTCATCGTATCATGAATATCCGTATTTATCAAGTTTCAGGGTGCGGCCTGTGCTTAAATCCAGGCATTATATGTTACAGTTCACGGCCCAACCGGCCGCGAACTGTAACGCATCCAGCCCATTGAAAAGTCGCCTGACGGCGAGGGGCTGGATGCCCGCCCCATCACTGAATTGGCCGGATGCCGTGCAGCAAGTGCACGACACCGTGTGAACCAATGTCATTTAGTTAATATATGGACGAAATCCGATGTTCCACTCACCGGTGTTCACCCGTCTTGTTGGCTTCAACCCGCGATATTACTGGGGTTATTCTATCTGAAAACCTTGCATCTGAAAATCCATTTTCATGGAAATTATTGTTTTTTTCAGCAGAAAACTCAGATGGATGGGGTAGAGCCTTTTTTAAGTGGGGGTCTAACCATTCTTTTTGATTTTTTTGCGGAATTTTATATTAGTACTTGACAAATCAAACAAAATGTGCGGCCGCGCTCGCTGCTGATCCTCTTTTTAGAGGTAGCGAGCGCGGCCCTTGGATTTAGAGCGATATATGATTCTAATCCAAGGAGGTACATTCGTTATGTTTCATGAAAAAATCAAGGCTCTTTTTTCTTCTGCTGTGGACAGCGTTGCGTCCACAATCTCAAAATACTCCGTCCACCCAGACAAGGATTTTACCCGCCAGAAAAAGCTTCCACCGGATAAGCTCATTACGTTTTTGGTTTCCCAGGGCTCTTCCTCCACTTCCGAGGAACTTTTGGAGTTTTTTGATCTGGATGCAGATGCCCCTTCCGTTTCCGCACTCAATCAGCAACGGGCAAAGTTAAAACCGGAAGCCATGGAAGCCGTTTTTCATCACTTCCATTCCTCACTCTCTTCCTTGGAAGGCGCAGACGGCTATGAATCCATTGCTGCGGATGGCTCTACCTTTTCCTTTTTCAGTAAGCCCACGTTTGCTTCCCCTGACTACTTTGTTTCCGAAGGGCATTCTGCCAAAGGATTTTACAGTTTGCATTTAAATGCCCTGTACAATCTGGACAAGCACATCTATACCGATGCACTGATCCAGCCGATTCACAATAAGGATGAATACCGGGCCTTTGCCACCCTGGTGGACCGCCATCAGACTTCCCCCTGGAAAAAGACTATTTTTATCGGTGACCGTGGTTACTGCTCCTATAATAATATGGCCCATGTGCTCAAAAAAGGGCAGTTTTTCCTCTTCCGCGCAAAGGATATCCATTCCAAAGGCCTTCTTTCCGGTTTTGATTTTCCTGACAAGGAATCCTTTGACATCCGGGTTCGGGTCACCCTGGTACGCAGCCAGTCAAAAAAGATTGCTGTAGAGGGATACCGCCGTTTTGTCGATAAGGCAACCTCCTTTGATTTTATTGAGTACGGGACACGGGATACCTACCAGCTTACGTTCCGCATTGTCAGGTTTCCCATATCAGAGTCCACTTATGAGTGCCTGGTTACCAATCTCCCGGAAGAGGAATTTCCGCCAAAGCGTCTAAAAGAGCTTTATTTTTCCAGGTGGGGCGTGGAATCCTCATTTCGGAAACTGAAATATACCATCGGATTGATCAATTTCCATTCTTATAAGCCGGACTTTGTCAAACAGGAAATATGGGCAAAACTCATCGTCTACAACTTGACAGAAAGTATCATCAACCATACTGCTGTGGTCCATCAAAAGAAGACAAAGCATGATTACAAAATACATTTTGGTACAGCAGCCCATATTTGCAGGGTGTTCCTACGTCCTTCTGTGAAAGAAGGCTCAATCAATGTAACCGCCCTGCTTCAGCGCAGGTTGATCCCGATCCGAAATGAACGGCAGTATCACAGGCTAAAGACAGCCCATTTCCGGAGGCCGCGATATCTTATATACCGGGCAGCCTGAAAGCATTTTTACCTTAAATATAGATATTTTTTAAGCAGATGCGGATCTGCTTAGTCGTCATGCCCAAAAATAATTTTCACCTCTTTCATTATGATCCGAACAGTCTCTCAGACACAAGCAAAAACATATGTTCTGGCTTGTGCTGTGAAAACAAGTCCACTTTATATCTAATAATTTATAGAACACCGGTCTGGCTTTGTTTAACTAAATGACATTGGCCGGTAAACTGTAACGATAGTGTAAAGTATCGTATGAAAAAATGATACGGGTATTGCCCGCATTTAAAATCTGCTTCGCAGATGGCGGGCAAGCAATCACTTGCTGTGCAAGTGGTTGCATTCAGAAGGCAATCAATTTGCTTCGCAAATTGGTTACAGGTTACGAAGGGAGGAGATGATATGATGGTTATATAATGGAATTTATGGTCATTTGGTTCACCTTTCACAGGTGTCCATGAAGCACGCAATTCGGAATTGAACTTGTATTCCGGCAGTCGATGAACTATAATATAATTGAAACCAACGAGGAAAATGAATGGGACAAAAAGATATCGTAGAAAAAAATTTAGAGGATTATAACGATGTGTTCTCTGACATCGTTAACGGATTCGTGTTTTGCGGAAAGAGGACGGTTAAGTCCAGAGACTTGAGATCTTTAAAGGTCAGATCTCAGTATAAGGCGGATAAAGGAAGTCTGCATGAGGAAGAACGAGACAATGCGAAATACTGGTCTGTCGGCAAGGTAAAGATTGCCATTTTGGGCCTGGAGAATCAAACGAATCCGGACAAAGATATGCCTTTCCGGATCATCGGATATGACGGCGCTGCTTATCGGTCGCAGCTTCTTGATGAGAACTCAAAAGGGCGCTGCCCGGTGCTGAGCATCGTCCTGTATTTTGGCGAATCCCGCTGGAGCGGCCCCAGATCCATAAAAGAAATGGTTGAGATTCCCGAAGGATTGGAAGAATATGTCAATGACTATAAGCTTCATATATTCGAGATCGCGTATTTGACAGAGGATCAGGTAAAGCTATTCAGGAGTGATTTTCGGATTGTGGCGGATTACTTCGTACAGAAGCGGAAAAACAAAACTTATATTCCCAGCAAAAAGACGATAAAGCATGTGGATGCCATGCTGAAATTTATGTCAGTCATGACCGGGGATGAAAGATTTTTAGAAGCACAGAAGGTAAAAACTACAGGAGGTGAGCCGAATATGTGTGAGATATTGGATCAGGTTGAGAACAGAGGGATTCAGAAGGGGATAAAGTTGATGCAGGGCGAGAATGATATACTGCGCGCGGAAAGAGATGCCGCGCTTGCCGAGAAAGCTGCCGCACTTAGTGAAAAAGACACCGCCCTTACTGAAAAGGACGCCGCCCTTACTGAGCTTGTTCAAAAGGATGCCGCCCTTGCCAGAGCAATGGAATTATTGAAGAAGCATCATATCGCATTTGCATGATAAATCCCAAATACTTGATTGCCGTTTTAACTCTGGAAGTGGAAGCCAAAAGAAAAGCTGCAATTGGGATGGATTCAATGGCATGCTAAAGGAGTACCCATTAGCAAGGCCAGGAATCTATGTAAACGCGTGTGCAAGATCGTTGTGAACAATTCGTCTTGCAAGGAGCCCGGTGCGGGAAAGCTGCACGCCGGGTTCTGGGAGGGGCATACCCCGTAAGGGGCATGTCTACTCGACCACACAGTAACAGGAAAATTCTTATTTTTTGAAAAAGAAATTGCTTTTTATTTCCGGATATGCTAAAGTAAATGCATCTCGCAATGATATTTCCTCTGTCAAGCAGACAGAGGAACGATCACTGCAGGTGCATTTTTCAAACATTCTATCAATCTACAATGAAAATGTCTTTTTATTTTCAGGGCTGTATCGCCTTTACTTCAATGTTTGAAACAGTTTTTTATTAAGAGTTCAGAATAACAACTGTTTTTACAGCGGATACTTCGTGTATTTATGTTCTGAGCCGCACTTACAGTTCACTGGCCAGCCGGTAAACTGTAACGGTAGTGTAAAGTATCGTATGAAAAAATGATACGGGTATTGCCCGCATTTAAAATCTGCTTCGCAGATGGCGGGCAAGCAATCACTTGCTGTGCAAGTGGTTGCATTCAGAAGGCAATCAATTTGCTTCGCAAATTGGTTACAGGTTACGAAGGGAGGAGATGATATGATGGTTATATAATGGAATTTATGGTCATTTGGTTCACCTTTCACAGGTGGTTACAGTTCGCGGCTGGTTGGGCCGTGAACTGTAACACCACAGGTGTCCATGAAGCACGCAATTCGGAATTGAACTTGTATTCCGGCAGTCGATGAACTATAATATAATAGAAACCAACGAGGAAAATGAATGGGACAAAAAGATATCGTAGAAAAAAATTTAGAGGATTATAACGATGTATTCTCTGACATCGTTAACGGATTCGTCTTTTGCGGAAAGCGGACGGTTAAGTCCAGAGACTTGAGATCTTTAAAGGTCAGATCTCAGTATAAGGCGGATAAAGGAAGTCTGCATGAGGAAGAACGAGACAATGCGAAATACTGGTCTGTCGGCAAGGTAAAGATTGCCATTTTGGGACTGGAGAATCAAACGAATCCGGACAAAGATATGCCTTTCCGGGTCATTGGATATGACGGCGCTGCCTATCGGTCGCAGCTTCTTGATGAGAACTCAAAAGGGCGCTGCCCGGTGCTGAGCATCGTCCTGTATTTTGGCGAATCCCGCTGGAGCGGACCCAGATCCATAAAAGAAATGGTTGAGATTCCCGAAGGATTGGAAGAATATGTCAATGACTATAAGCTTCATATATTCGAGATCGCGTATTTGACAGAGGAGCAGGTAAAGCTATTCAGGAGTGATTTTCGGATTGTGGCGGATTACTTCGTACAGAAGCGGAAAAACAAAACTTATATTCCCAGCAAAAAGACGATAAAGCATGTGGATGCCATGCTGAAATTTATGTCAGTCATGACCGGGGATGAAAGATTTTTAGAAGCACAGAAGGTAAAAACTACAGGAGGTGAGCCGAATATGTGTGAGATATTGGATCAGGTTGAGAACAGAGGGATTCAGAAGGGGATAAAGCTGATGCAGGGCGAGAATGATGTGCTGCGCGCGGAAAGAGATGCCGCGCTTGCTGAGATAGCTGAAGCACTTACTGAAAAAGCTGCCGCACTTACTGAAAAGGATGCTGCACTTACCGAAAAAGACGCCGCACTTACTGAGCTTGTTCAAAAGGAAGCCGACCTTGCCAGGGCAATGGAATTATTGAAGAAGCATCATATCGCATTTGCATGATAAATCCCAGATACTTTATTCCCGCGAAGCAACGAGCCAAGTAGCCATGCTTGCATGGATCTTTGGCAAATGCCGTTTTAACTCTGGAACTGGAAGTCAAAAGCTTCCAGTTCCATTTTTTTCCAGTCACTGCATTGACCGACAGCCTTATTACAACACAGCAATCCTCACATCATACTTCCCCAGCATTTCCCCTTCCTCCATCGTCTGTCCCGACAGCAGATCCTTCTTCCCGGCAAATACCGTCGGCAGCGGAAGCTCCTGATCCTTGAAGTTCATCACAAAATAGACCGCCCCCGCATCCGAAATTCGTCTCGTCACTTCCAGTTCTGTTTCTTCCCCGATCACGGAAGCAACACCCGCCCCATCGCAGGCCAGATCCAGCACTTTCGCAAGCCCGTCCTCAGACAGCACGCTTCCTACATAGTACGTGTATCCCTTTCCAAACGCATTTTTCGTAACAGCCGGAGTACCCGCATAAAAATTACTCCCGTACCGGGCGATCTCCTCGGCGCCTTCCAGATGAAGGATATCGCACAGCAGTCCGCAGCAGGCCTTTGTCCCGTCGGTAAACAGGATTTCATTGGACTGTTCCGGCGCCAGCGCGTCGATCTCCTCCGCCCAGATACCCGCCAGAGCGCGCAGTGGCCCCGGGTAGCCGCCCAGATGTACGTTGTCGGACTCATTTACAATGCCGCTCATAAATCCGGTGACCAGGGTGCCGCCTTCCGCCACATAGCGTTCCAGGGCCTTAGCCATGCCCTCCTTCACCATGTACAGCACCGGCGCCGCCACCAGGTCGTATCTGGAAAAATCCGCATCCACAGGGATCAGATCGACGGACATATTTTTGCTGTAAAAATATTCATAATATCTGGTGATCTGATCCACGTATTTCAGGTCTTTGTTGGGGCCGCTTGTATATTCCAGCGCCCAGTAATTGTCCCAGTCGAACATGATTCCCACCTTCGATTCCGTTTTCGATCCGATGATGGAGTCTCCGATCCGATTCAGTTCTTCCCCGAGCTGCGCCACCTCCCGGAATACCCGGGTCTGGTCGGAGCCTGCATGCCCGATCACCGCTCCGTGGAACTTCTCACATCCGCCCACCGATCTGCGGAGCTGGAAAAACTGGATCGTATCTGCGCCGTGGGCAACGGTCTGCCAGCTCTGGGCCCGCATCTGCCCCGGTTTTTTCAGGGAATTGTAGGGCTGCCAGTTCTGCTGGCTGGGGGTCTGCTCCATCAGCATGAAGGGCGCGTTTTTCAATCCGCGCATCAGGTCATGCCACATGGCGACCGTGCTCCATGGGGTATCATAGCTGGGATAATTGTCCCAGGAAACAATGTCCATCTCCTTCGCCCATTTAAAATAATCCAGTCCTTTATACGTACCCATCAGATTCGTGGTGACCAGCGTATCCCTGTCATACTGCTGGATGGTATCCCGCTCCAGCCGGAAATTATCCAGAATGCTGTCCGAGTTGAACCGCCGGTAGTCAATAGATATCCCCGCAAACGCGGTTTTTTCATTTCCCGGCTCTTCCTCTCCTTCAATCCCCTCACTGAGGGCATTTGGCAGCACGACCTCGTCCCAGTCGTAAATATTGTGGCCCCAGAAGGTCAGATTCCACGCCTTGTTCAGCGCTTCGATGGTTCCGTACTTTTTCCGCAGCCAGACCCGAAATGCTTTCTCACAGTTCTCACAATAGCATTCCCCGCCGTATTCATTGTTGATATGCCAGCACACTACATGTTCATGACTGCCGTAACGCTCTGCCAGGCGGGCCGTCAGCTCCTTCACAAAATGCCGGTACACCGGGCTGTTGGGACAGGCGTTGTGCCGCTGGCCGAACTTGTGGCGGCGGCCTTCATAATCCACCCGCGCCACCTCCGGATAACGCTTCACCATCCAGGCCGGAAGGGCCGCCGTGGAGGTTGCCAGCACAATCTGTTTTCCCGCCTTAGCCAGAGTATCCACGATCTCATCCAGCTCCCGGAAGTCGTAAACCTCCTCCGCCGGCTGGATTCTGGCCCAGGAAAATACATTGATCGTCGCGCTGTTGATCCCCGCCTTGTCAAACAGTTCCATGTCCTGCTGCCAGACGTCCTTCGGCCACTGCTCCGGATTATAATCGCCGCCGTACAGCATTTTATTAAATTTTGCTTTCATCGTTCTATACCTCCGCTCTTAGATTTTTGCTTTTCGGTATTTTCATTATAATCTTTCTTTCAGTGAGAAAGTATGGTAAGGTAAGCTAAAAAGTATAAATTTTCGAAACAGATAACGGAGGGATCACATGCCTATTTATTTCAAGCTTTCCATACAGGAGCTGCCCCTGACCATTGACAGCATCGGCAACCGCTGGACCCAGGACTCCATTACCCGTCCAAGGGGCTTTCCCCTGTACCACTGGCTCCAGACAGAAAAGGGCGAGGGGACGGTCACGCTGGCCGGGGAAGCGTTCGTCCTAAAGCCCGGAGAAGGACTCCTGATCGCCCCCCATACGCCCCACCGCTACCGCAACAACACAGAGATCTGGACCACCTCTTTCCTGACCTTCGGCGGAACACTGGCAAATGATATCCGCAAAATCTGCGGGGATTCCGCCTGCCTTTTCATCGACGCCGAGGAAGGCCGGTATTTTCAGGACTGGATTGACCGGACGCTTGAAGCTTACCTGGAAAACCGCCTGGACGACTTAAGCCTGTCCGTCCAGTGCTATGAATTTTTGATGCATTTTTCCAATCTTTATATGAACCATTCCCAGACGGAACACCCGCTGTACCTGCAGTATGTGTCGCCGGTAATAGAAAGAATTGAAACAGATCCTGCCGCTGTGCCCGATGTGGAGGGCCTGGCCCGTGAGGTCCATGTCAGCCCCCAGTACCTCACCCGGCTGTTCCGCCGCTTTACCGGATACTCCGTACAGAACTATATCACCCGTTTTCGAATCAACCGGGCAAAGGAGCTGCTGGTCGGGAAACCCTATCTGAAGGTCCAGAGCATCAGCCATATGAGCGGATTTCATGATGTCAGCTACTTTATTTCCGTGTTCCGCCGGCAGACCGGCACAACGCCGAAGCAGTTCCGGAAGAATTATGGGGTAAATGAAAGCAGGGCACACCTGGAGTAAGTGTGCCCTGCGACTAAACCCGCCACATCCCTATTTCTTCTTTTTCAGCATCGCCAGCACCGACTGCAGCACAATAAAGAAGCAAAGCAGCGCCGCAATGGTAATCCTGGTCCACCAGGAGGACAGCGTCCCCTGGAATGTAATAAACGCTTCAATCGTAGCCTTGATCAGCACGCCGAACAGGGTCCCGATCACATTGCCCACGCCTCCTGTCAGCAGCGTGCCGCCGATCACCGCGGAGGCGATCGCGTCCATCTCAAAGCCCTTGGCCTGCTCCACAAAGCCGCCCAGGGTATTCAGGCAGAACAGGATGCTTCCCACGCCGCACAGAAACCCGTCCAGCATGTACGCCTTCAGCTTCACGCGCCGCACGTTCAGTCCCATCATCAGCGCCGACTGCTCATTTCCGCCGACCGCATAGATGCTGCGCCCGAACTTCGTATATTTCAGCATGATAAATGCCCCGGCCAGCAGGAGCAGCGCGATCACCACGGTAGGATATACATAAGGGTAGATCATCTCGCCCTTTCGGTTTACATGGCCGCCGAACGGGAAGTAAATCTTCATCTTCGCCCATCCCATAAACATCTCATTGCTGATACTGATCATATCCTTGGAGATGATCGCCGTCATCCCCCTTGCAAAAAACATGCCTGCCAGAGTCACAATAAACGGCTGGATATCCATATACGCCACAAGAAACCCCTGCACCAGTCCAAATACCACTCCTGTCAAAAGCACGATCAGAACCGACGGAACCGCGCCCATGCCGGCCCTCTCCATCATCCAGGCCAGCATCATGCAGCCCATGGCCACGAAAGAACCCACGCTGATATCAATGCCCCCTGTGATCATAACCACCGTCATACCGATTCCAATCACGATCAGCCCGGCATTGGAAACAAACAGATTCAGGAAGTTCTGGGTTTTCGCAAAGCCCTGATCCTTAAAAATGACGCACCCCACCGCGTACATTACGAAAAACAGTACAATCGTAATCAAGAGAAGAAAACTGGTCTGGTTCAAAGTAAATTTCTTTTTCATTTATGCCGCCTCCTTTCCTTCCGCCCTGTCCACCTTCTTTTGGGCAAGCGCCTTCCGCCACCTTGCAAATCCCGGGGACTGGAGGGTTACAATGATCACGACCACAATCGCCTTGTACACCGGAATCTGGTCGGAAGAAACATGCATGGCATACAGGGTCGTGGTAAGCGCCTGGATGGTATACGCGCCGATAACGGAGCCTGCAATGGAAAACCGTCCCCCGCCCAGCGAGTTTCCGCCGATGGCCACTGCCAGGATCGCATCCAGTTCCATGTTCAGGCCGATGTTATTTGCATCGGCGGAGTAAATCCGGCTGGAAGCGATCAGCCCGGAAAGCCCGGAGCAGAAACCGCAGTAAGCATAGGCCAGGAAAATAATCAGCACCGCCTTGATCCCGGTCAGGCCGGACGCCTTTTTATTGATCCCCACAGCCTGGATGTACATGCCCAGCGCCGTCCGGTTCAGCAGCAGCACGGTAGCCGCCACCACCACAATGGATACGATAAAGGGCGCCGGAACCGGAAAGCCCGGAAACGACGAACCCAGCGTCTTATAGCTCTCCACCCGCACATAGGTGATCTGCCCGTCCGTGATCAGCTGGGCGATCCCCCTTCCTGCCGTAAACATAATCAGGGTGGCAACCATCGGCTGGATATTCAGCTTTGCCACAAGCACCCCGTTAAAGCATCCGATCAGCGTCCCCACCAGGATGGCCGCCAAAAATCCCAGGATCAGCGGGTTTGCATATTCCGTGGCCGCACGTTCGCCGCCGGTCAGCACGTTGCAGCATACCGCCGCGCTGACCGCCATGATGGCGCCCACGGAAATGTCGGTTCCTGCGGAAGCAGATACCACCAGCGTCATGCCCACCGCCAGGATCACCAGCTCGGAAGCCCGGTTGATAATGTCGATCAAAAATCCGTACAGCACCCCGTCCCGGATCTCAATGGAGAAAAAATCGGGCCTCGTGACAAGATTGATCAAAAGCACCAGTATGAGACAGAAAATCGGAAGGAATAATCGTTTTGATGTTATATTTTTCAATGTATTGTTCATATCACTGTCCTCCTGCTATGGTTGACATAATGGCCGACTGGTTCATCTCTTCCCCGCTCAGCTCGCCTACCTTGCTTCCGTCCCGCATGACCACCATGCGCTCGCAGGTACGCAGCATCTCCTCGATCTCCGAAGAAATGAACACCACCGCCATCCCTTCCTTTGCCAGCCGGATCACCAGCTTCTGGATCTCCGTCTTTGTCCCCACATCAATTCCGCGGGTAGGCTCGTCAAGGATCAGGAAATCCGGATTGGTCAAAAGCCATCTTCCGATGATCACCTTCTGCTGGTTTCCGCCGGACAGAGACTTGATGGGCGTCTCCCTGTTCGCCGTCTTGATCTGAAGCATGTCGATGTATTTGTCCGTAAATTCCTCCTGCTGCTTCCTGGAAAGCAGATGGAACAGCCCCCGCTTCGCCTGGAGCGCAATGATCAGGTTTTCACGCACGGAGAGATCCGCAATGATCCCCTCATTCTTCCTGTCCTCCGGAAGATAGGCCATGCCCTCGTACATGGAATGTATAGGGTGCTTTGCCGCAAGCTTCTTTCCCTTCACAAACAGCTCGCCCTCATCCGTCCTCTCCGCCCCGTAAAGCACGCGGACTGTCTCGGAACGGCCGGAGCCTAAAAGCCCTGTAAAACCGACCACCTCGCCCTTATGTATCACCAGATCAAAAGGCTTGATATAGCCCTTTCTGCCAAGACCCACCGCCTTGATGACAATGTCCTCATCCCGGTATGAGCCGGTTCCGCCGTCGGTCTGTTTGATGGCCGCCAGGTCGTCAAAGTCCTTCCCCATCATCTTGGCCACAAGCTGCACCCTGGGGAGCTCCGCCGTCGTATAGCTGCCGATGAGCCGGCCGTTTCTCAGAACCGTGATCTTATCGCAGACCTCATAGACCTGCTCCAGAAAATGCGTCACGAATATAATGCCCACCCCTTCGGACTTGAGCCTGCGCATCAGCCGGAACAGCTTCTCTACCTCGCTGTCGTCCAGAGAGGATGTGGGCTCGTCGAGAATCAGAACCTTTGCCGACATATCCACGGCCCTGGCAATGGCGATCATCTGCTGAACCGCAATGGAATACTGGTCAATGGTTTTCGTTACGTCCGCAAAAATGTCCAGATCCGCGAGCAGCTCCCCGGCCCTTTTGTTCATAGCCTTCCAGTCGATCATTCCGAACCGCCTGGGTTCCCGCCCGATGAACAGGTTTTCCGCCACTGTCAGGTTGGGACACAGGTTGATCTCCTGGTACACGGTGCTGATCCCGTGCTTCTGTGCCTCCTGCGGGCTGCGGTTGATGATGGGGTGGGTCGAATCCTCCATCATGATCTCCCCTGTCTCAAATTCCTCTACCCCGGTCAGGACCTTGATCAGCGTAGATTTGCCTGCCCCGTTCTCCCCCATCAGGGCATGGATTTCCCCCTTGGCCAGGGTAAAATCAACATCCTGCAGAGCTTTTACACCCGGGAACGTCTTATAGATATGCCTCATTTCGAGAACAGAATCCTTTTCCATAAAAGCAGTGCCTCCTTTTTCTGCATACATAAAAACCTGCCGCTGGCAGCGTTTCCGCATACGATGGTATAAAAAGGAGACGCAGAGAGGAGAATCTAAGCCTCCGGCTCTGCGCCCCCTGACAATAAATACTACGGGTTATCGGATTTCAGAGTTTGATATGCGCTGCTGTTCCCCCCTCAAAGGGGATCTGACTAATACGCCCTCTCTGCCAAAATGGTTTCCAGATCCATGCTTGTATCAAAATATGCCTCGTCTACATACTGGATCTTATCTACAGTCTCGCCTGCTTCCAGCTTCTGGATGATCTCAGCCACACGCGGTCCGTGGAGCGGGTTGCACTCGAAGGTTGCGTTCAGGTCGCCTGCGATCATTGATTCAAAAGCAGCCTTTACAGAGTCAAAGCTCACTACGATGATATCGCCGTCCGGTCCGCAGCTCTTTCCTGCCGCCTTGATTGCGTCGATCGCGCCGAATGCTTCGTTATCATTCTCACAGATCACTACGTCAATGTCGTCATAGCTCTTTAAGAAGGACTCCATAACTTCCTGGCCCTTTGCTTGTGTAAATTCTCCGGACTGCATATCCAGCATCTTCCAGTTGGAATGCTCCTCCAGCTTGTTTGCCATGCCTTCCGTACGTCCAACCTGCGCGGATGCGCCGATGGTCCCCTGAATGGTCACCATATTGATCTCTTCATCGCCCCGGCCCTGCTCTTCCAGATAGTCTGCAAGCCAGTCGCCGCAGGTCTCCCCTTCTTTTACGAAGTTGCCGCCGACCCATGCCTCAAACAGGCTGTCGTCAGATACGTCCATCATACGGTCGGAAAGGATCACCGGGATGCCTGCTTCCTTTGCTTCCTCAAGAACAGTCTCCCAACCGGTCTCAACTACAGGTGCAACTACGATGTAATCCACCTCCTGCTGGATGAAGGAACGGATTGCTTTGATCTGGTTCTCCTGCTTCTGCTGCGCATCGTCAAAAATCAGTTTGTATCCGTTTTCCTCGATAAATGTGGATTTGAAGGATTCTGTATTCGCCGTTCTCCAGTCAGACTCAGCGCCTACCTGTGCATAGCCAACCGTGATGAGCTCGCCGGAATCCGCATCTCCTTCTGATCCCGTATCCTCCGCTTCATCAGAGGCCGGCGCCGTATCCCCTTCGGACGACCCCGAACCTGAACCCGAATTGCCGGAACCGCATGCCGTCATGGACAGCGCCATCGCCGCAATTAAAAATACGGATAATACTTTTTTCTTCATAATACATTTCCTCCTTGGCTTTTTTATACTCTTATTATAAGAGCTGCCCCCTGCATTTACCATGAGATATTTTTTGAAAAAAGTTGAATATTTTTTTATGAAAAAACCGGTTTCGGGCTGTTTTCCCTCCACCGGCAGTAAAAAATGCATTTTTTTCATAAATTTTTATAATTTTTTTTAATCCCTGTCCGCAGGCTGTCCCAGACAGATCCTGACGCAGGTGCCCTCGTCCTTCTTCGATGTGATCTGAATATCCGACTGGTCCCCATAATACATGCGTATCCTCTGGGCTACGTTATTGAGGCCGAATCCCCCTTTGGAGTGCAGGCTGCTTTTCTCCCCCCGGAGCTTCTTCTCAATCTCCCCGAGACGGGCAGCGTCCATGCCGATCCCGTTATCCTCCACCTCAAATACAATACGGTCCCCCTCCCTGCGGCCGCGGATGACGATCTTTCCGCCGCCCCGCTTATTCTTGATCCCGTGGTACAGCGCATTTTCCACAATAGGCTGGAGAGTCATTTTGAGGATCACCTGCTCTTCAATATCCGGCTCAATACAGATCGCATAATCCAGGATATTTTCATAGCGGATCTTCTGGATCTTCAGGTAGCTCTGAATGTGGCTTTCCTCCTCCTTCACGGTAATATAGTCATTTCCGCCGGAAAGCACGGTACGGAAAAAATCGCTCAGGTCGGCGGTCATCTCCACCACCTGCCTGTTGTTTCCGCCCTCCGCAAGCCACACGATGGAATCCAGGGTATTGTATAGAAAATGCGGGTTGATCTGCTCCTGATGGAGCCTTAACTCTGCCTCCCGCAGGTTCTTCTGCTCCCGCTTTGTCCTCTCCATAAGCTCCGAAATCTTGTCGCTCATGGTGTTGAAGGTTCTGGCAAGCACATTGACCTCCTCCAGGGCATACATCCTGGCCCGCACCTCCAGATCCCCCATACCGAACCTTTCCGCGGTCTGCCGCAAGGAATTGATGGGGATGGTGACGGATTTTGTGACCATCGTTGACAGACCGAAGCCTGCTGCCAGCACTGCCACCAGCAGGGCAATGAAGATCCTGACGGTTTGCTCCATCTGCTCCTCCAAATGCTTCTGGAGTTTTTCCATATTGATCAGTTCATAGTAGGTGTACTGGGTGATGTAGTCCTGGATCATGGAGCATAGCCCCTTGATATCGTTTTCCCAGATGACCTCGTTTTCCCCGTAAGTTCCCGGTACGGCGGAATTGTCAATCATGCGCCCTACAGCCGTTTCCAAACCGTCCAGGCAGGACAGGATTCCCTTGATCTTGATATCGCTGTCCGACCCCGGCACCCGTTCGATGGCGGTTCCGAAAGAATACCTGGCCGATTGGATCATATTGGCCGGATTCTTTACCACCGTGGCATATTTTGTTGAGCCTTCCAGAATATCCCCGTCCTCAAATTTGGAAGCGTCGATCAGCCCGATCATCACCCGGTACATGGAATACTCCATGTCCTCCTTAAACGTGATATTAAATTCATTCGCCACCTTCAGATTGGCTATGATCCCGTTGTAAGCCACCGAATAATCCCGAATCATGTTCAGAATCCCCAGCATCATGGCTGTCAGCGGAATCGCCGTAACAAACAAAAGAAGCGCCAGGCGCATTTTCAATGTCAGGCGGCGTTTCCTCTTTTCTTCCCTCTGCTTCCTTTTCAATGCTTTATCCTCTTTTTCTTTATTCCCGCGAAGCAACGAGCCAAGCAGCCATGCTTACATGGATATTTGGCGACTGCCGCGAGGGTCAGTTTTTTCCGCCCCGAAATTCCTTCGGCGACTGTCCCGTCGCTTTTTTAAAGGCCGTACTGAAATAATGGGGGTCGCTGTAGCCCACCTGTTCGCCGATCTCCGCGGTCCGCAGGTTGGTACATTTCAAAAGCTCGCACGCCTTGTCGATCCGGATTTTGGTCAGGTATTCCATCAGGGTCTGCCCGGTTCCCTGCTTGAAGATGGAGCTGAAATAGCTGGAGCTTACGCCGATATATTCCGCGACCCGGTTCAGTGAAAATTCGCTGTTGCTGAAATTCTCCGCAATATAGTCCTTGGCCTCCCGGATGATCTGGCCGTACCGATCCCCGGAGTTTTTGTCCCTGATGGACAATGCGGAAGTAAAAAGCCCCTTCAGATAGTCCATGGTGCCCCGCGCATTTTCAATCGCCTTGGCCAGCCGCTTCAAGTCCGTCCACTCCGAAGCGTTCTCCGCCTCCTCCGAATTGATGGATTTGACAAACTCCCGTACACAGTAAAATATATCCATGGTGATATACTGACGCAGCATCAGGGACATATAGTTTTCTTTTCCGACTGCCTCAAAATATTCCTCAATGAAAAGCCCGCACTCGTCGATCTCCCCGGTTTTTAAAAAGTTTTCTATGAGCTTTCGGTCCACCCCGTTGTAATCCGCCCTGTCCGGAAATTTCATATATTTTTCGTAGTTCACAAAATACCGCTCCAAAAGCCGGGAGTGCTCCCGTTCCTCCCGAATCGTCTCCGCGGCTTTTTTTAATGCGTCGATCAGGACGGAAGAAGTCACCGGCTTGAGAAGATAATCACTGATCCCGATCTTGATCGCTTCCTTGGCATATTCAAATTCATCATATCCGCTGAGTATGATGATCTTCGTCCTGGGGAGCGCTTTTCTTACCAGATGGCTCAGCTCCAGCCCGTCCATGAACGGCATTTTGACATCTGTGAGCAAAATGTCCGGCTTGCTCTTGAGGATCATGGGATAGGCATACTCCCCGTCCTCGGCTTCCCCCACCAGCTCCAGCCCATGGGATTCCCAGTCGATATTGTTGCGGATTCCCTGCCGGATGATCGTTTCATCCTCTACCAAAAATACTTTTATCATCGCTTCTCCCTCATTTCATTCCGGTGTAACCATCACCATTGTTACAGGCCAAACCTGACCAATTGCGCCTGTAACTCATAATTCCTCAATAAACTGAATCCCTTTCTCATGCGCCAGCACTTCCAGAATCTCCGCATGGGTACGGTGTATCTGGCTGGAAACCGTTACGGTATAGCTGAGTATCCCCGGCCTTCCATTCCGTTCAGACCAGGAAAACCCTTTATTGACCCGGATATTGCTCACCTCAAATTCGTGCTCCCTGGCGTACTGCAGAAATCCGCTGAAATTTCCTTTTTCTACATTATATTCAATATACAGATCCAGGTACATGGACTTTTTCCGAATCCAGATGTCAAACTTCAGAAGCCCGGATACGGTAAATGCAATCGCAAGCCCGCCCAGAACCGCACCCTCATAGAATCCGATCCCGATGGCCAGCCCGCTGCAGGCCGCAGTCCACAAGCCCGCCGCGGTGGTAATCCCCATGATCTTATTTCTTCCGGTCAGCACAATCGTTCCCGCACCCAGAAAACCGATGCCGCTGATCACCTGGGCCCCCAGCCGGACCGGGTCTCCGGTATCAAATGTTATATATACGTATTGGTTGGTCATCATGACCAGCGCGGAACCCAGGCACACCAGGATATAGGTACGCAGCCCGGCGGGGCGGTTCTTTCTTCCCCGCTCTATCCCCAAAATCCCCCCGATCAAAATGGACAGAACGATCCGAAGTGATATTGACGCAACATTCAAATCCCGCAGATATTCCAAAATCGCTTCCAAAATATTTCCAACCTCCCATTCTGATCCTGCTTTTATTCTCTGAACTAATCATAGCATGAAATACCGGCACAGAAAAGTAAAATTCATATGAAAGCATGTGTTACTGTTCACACGGCGTCGTGCACCCTGCTGCACGGTGGCTGCGCTCGGTGCGGCGTACATTTTTTCTTCTTTACACAAATATGCATGCGCGCTATAATAATTGCTATAGTATGCCCTTTGGATCTAAAACACTGTAATGGAGAAAAAACGACTATGAGAAAAATAACCCTCGGAAAAACGAATATCACAGTAAACAAAAACGGCTTCGGAGCGCTCCCGATCCAGCGCATTTCTGATAAGGACGCCGTATATCTGCTTCACAAAGCCTTTGACAATGGAATTGATTTTTATGACACTGCCCGGTACTATACGGACAGCGAAGAAAAATTAGGGATGGCATTTCAAGACCGTCGGGACAAGATCTTCCTCGCTTCCAAGACCGGAGCGGAAAATACGGAGGATTTCTGGAAGGATCTGGAAACCACCCTTCGGAATCTGAAAACCGACTATCTGGACATTTACCAGTTCCACAACACGCCCTTCTGCCCGAAGCCGGGAGACGGCAGCGGGCTCTATGAAGCCATGGAAAAAGCAAAGGAGCAGGGAAAGATCCGGCATATTGCCATCACAAACCATCGGCTGGCTGTTGCCCGGGAAGCCGTCGAGAGCGGACTCTATGATACGCTGCAGTTCCCGTTCAGCTACCTGTCCTCAGACCAGGAGCTGGACCTGGTAAAAAAATGCAAAGCAGCCGATATGGGCTTCATCGCCATGAAAGCCCTGGCCGGCGGGCTGATCAACCATTCCGCGGCCGCTTATGCATACATGCTGCAGTTTGACAATGTACTCCCGATCTGGGGCATCCAGAGGGAAACGGAGCTGGATGAATTTCTCTCCTATCAGGAAAACGAACCCGTCTTAGACGGGGAATTGTCGGCGGTGATCCGCCGCGACCAGGACGAGCTGCAGGGAGAATTTTGCCGCGGCTGCGGATACTGCATGCCCTGTCCGGCAGGCATTGAGATCAACACCTGCGCAAGAATGTCCCTCCTGATCCGCCGGGCCCCCTCCGAAGAACAGCTCACCGAAAAAGCCCAGGCCATGATGAAAAAAACCGAGGACTGCCTGCATTGCAACGCCTGCAGTAAAAAATGTCCCTACGGGCTGGACACCCCGGCTCTGCTGGAACGGAATTATCAGGATTATAAGGAAATACTGGCGGGGAAGGAATACGAATAGTATTCCTTCCCTTACGTTATCAGCCGCTCCAAAGAATGCATGACCAGACCACAGACCCGTCTGCTGCCCTGCTGAATCGTTTTATATTAAGTGCCGAAATATTTGGCCGTAAGTATTTTTATTGAGGGACGTTTCCGGAATATGCCGTCCTTATGATATCATCAATCCTGGCCTCCTTAAGCCCTACCTCCTTGATCGGCGCGGTATGGGAAATATCCTCGATCAGGCGGGCCGCAGTGATCTCGTCCTTTTTGAATTTGTACACAGCCCTGGCTTCCTCCACGGACACCAGCTCCGCTTTCGGGTGCCGGATAACGGCGGGATGATAAAAGTCAATCACAAGCTGCCGATAGGGCGCGATCCGGTCCACCAGACTGTCCAGTGAGCCGTCCTCAATGATCTTTCCCTCATTGATGATGATCAGCCGTCTGCACAGCTCCTGGACATCCCCCAGATCATGGGTGGTCAGGATGATGGTCGTCCCGCTGCGCTGGTTGATCTCCCTGATGAACTTTCGGACAGAATATTTTGCCTCTACGTCCAGGCCGATGGTCGGTTCGTCCAGGAATAAGATCTGCGGGGAGTGGAGCATTGCCGCCGCCAGATCCCCTCTCATCCGCTGTCCCAGGGAAAGCTGGCGCACCGGAGTGTCGATAAATTCACTGAATCGAAAGATCTCATCCAGCATCCTCAGGTTCCTGTCATAAAGCCCATCCTCAATCTGGTAGATCCTTTTGAGCAGGTCGAAGGTCTCGCCCAGACGCAGGTTCCAGTTCAGCTGGCTGCGCTGCCCGAATACAACGCCCAGGTTCCTAACCACCCGCCTGCGGTCCTTCTGTGGAGAAATGCCGTCAATCAGAATCTCTCCCGCAGTGGGCTGCAGAATACCGGAGAGCATCTTCACCGTGGTACTTTTTCCCGCGCCGTTGGGGCCGATGTAAGCCACAATATCCCCTTTTTCCACCTCAAAGGAAATATCATCCACAGCCCTTACATACTGTACGTCCTGCACAAACAGATTTTTCACCGCTCCGTACAGTCCCCTCTCTTTTTTGATCTTCTTGTATTCCTTTACCAAATGGCTGACTTCTATAATATTCATGAAAATTTCTCCTCCATGTCTTAGGAAACACTCTCGGAAACTCTCAGGAGCCGCGCAATGCGGCAAGTTATTTCCATACAGTTCCTTAGCAGTTCCTCAGCTCCCGGCGCTCTCATATCTGCGCATTCCGATCCGAAACAGTCCGCAGCTCAGGGCGAACATGACCGCGCCCACCCCCAGGCCGATGACTGCCATAGGAACCGGAATGACGCTCCCCTCCATTTCCAGAATGTCTTTAACCGGATAGAAAGTGATCCACGCCAGGGGCAGAAGGAATGTGAACAGCGCCTGCGTCCATTTCGGATATATAGTAAGCGGATACATGGACACCCGTTCAAAAAGCGCTCCCACCATATCCGTAAAATTTGCCGTACTCTTCGTCCAGAACGAGAGGGAGCCGCAGAAGATCCACACCGCGCCCCGGATCAAGGTCCCGCCGGCCAGAGTAAACAAGATCAGAGCAATGTTCGCGGCGTTTACTTCCAGATGCACCTTTGCGCACCCATAGAAAAATACCATCAGCCCGGGGATCATGTCGGTGATGCCGATCAGATTGAAATCCTCGAACAGAAACTGAAACAGCACTCCCATGGGCCGCAGTAAAAACATGTCATACTCTCCCTCTACCACGCAGTAGGGCATGTACCATGTCTGGATAAAAAACACCA
The DNA here is from genome assembly GCF_003885045.1 of Schaedlerella arabinosiphila. Lineage (GTDB taxonomy): Bacteria > Bacillota > Clostridia > Lachnospirales > Lachnospiraceae > Schaedlerella > Schaedlerella arabinosiphila. The sequence continues at coordinate 4,758,850 of NZ_RHJS01000002.1, forward strand.
CTGCCAGCCCATGGCTCAGCACGGACATGCCATACAGGAATGCCAGGCTTTCATATCCCCAGCCGCCCAGGCTGCCGAAGGAATCCACCACGAACTTGATGGTGGCGAATCCCACCACCCACTGCACGCAGTTGGCCAGCACATGGCCGATCAGCATAAACGGGTATTCCAGCCGGGACTGGATGGATTGCCTTGTCAATGCGGCCGCCACAGAAGCGTAATATTTTATTTTTTTCATCCTCATCACCCTCCTTGGATCAGGACGGCCGCAGCCGCCTTTTTCTGCACCGCATGAAATATTAGCCACAGCGCCGCGCACCAAAACAGCTGCAGCACAGTGCGCAGGAGCATTTCTCCAAATGTATAACGCCCGATATAAATCCCAAGAGGAAGCTGGTAGATATTTACAAAAGGCAGACACTCCAGAACTACCCGAACTCCATCCGGGAAAAACCAGAGAGGGATGACGCTGCCGGAAAGCAGCTTCATAACGAATCCCTTTACATTTCTTATGGGCCCCATGACGATCGTCTTGAAGGCGCACATCCCCAAAAGAGCAGCCAGCATCCAGTTGATGAGATACCCGACCGCAAAGCTTACGAGGAAAAGTATGACGTGGACAGAAGATGCCGGAGCCGGAAGGCCGAACAAGGCGGAGCCGATAAGGAACAGCGGGACGGCGGTCTGGAAAAAGGCAACAGCCATATCGCCCAGATCCTCCGCCAGATAGATCCCATAGATATTCACAGGCTTTAACATGTCAAGCGCCACGCTGCCGGATCGGACACTGCTCTCGATTCGGCCCTCCACGCCCATGGTCAGCAGATTTCCCATGATCACAGAAATCGTCGTGTAGGTAAGCATCTCCCGTTCCCCTACTCCTGAGACATTTCCCGTCCCGCCATAGGCCGCCTTCCAGAAGCAGGCCATGGCGAACATGAGCAGACACTGAATGGATATGGTGGAGATGACGTTGAACCGGTAAGCCAGGGCAGACTGGATCCGCACCTTTGCAACAAATAAATAAGCTTTCATTTTAGACCAGATCATACTTCACAACATCCATCCTGACCTTGCCGTCCGCAAAGAAGGAAATCCCGTCTGCCGCAGGATCTGTGTAGAAGGTCGCCGTCATCACCTGCTCCCCGTCATTGACAAAGACCTCTGCGCTGAACCGGTCCAGGATGATCCTCAGCTTCAGCTCCTCCTCCCGGCCGCTGATCTTACATCTTCTCTGATGGATCAGCGCCCTGCGGGAGCCGGAAAACTTCCGGTCGATCTTCAGCACCGACTCATAGGGGCGGAAGCTTAAGGAGGTCTGATATTCCTCATTCTGTGCAAACCGCACCGCAAATTTCCGGTAAATGCTGTCCGGATCTCCCGGACGGATGGACAATTCCATATCGATCCTCCGTCCCCGGACGCCTTCCAGATGGATGGTGCCGTTTTCCAGGATCACATCGGAATGCACCACCTCATTTTTCCGCATGTCATCCAGTTCCCGGACCGGCTTCTGGTACAGCCTTCCGTTTTTCACAGAAAGCTCTCTCGGAAGGCTCATCTGTCCGAACCATTTCTGATAGGGAGAGTGGGGCATACTGGTGTCCCAGTTCTGCATCCAGCCCATCATGATCCTGCGTCCGTCCGGAGCCAGCACGGTCTGGGGAGCATAAAAGTCAATCCCATAATCAATGGACTGCTGCTTTTGCTCCGAAAATGTGAGCGTCTTCCTGTCATATTCTCCGATCAGGCAGAGCGTTCCGTTTCCGTTGTGAAATTCAAAGCCCTGGGGCAGCATATCCTGGGGGCTGGTCAGCAGCACCCATTTGCCGTCCAGTTCAAAGAAATCCGGACACTCCCACATTTTTCCGATCCGGTTCCGATTTTCCGCAAGCACCTTTTCATATTTCCACCGGAACGCATCCTCGCTGGAGAAAAGCAGGATCTGCCCGCTTCCGTCCGCCGGGCGGTTTCCGACCACACACCAGTACCTTCCGTCCTCGTCCTTCCACATCTTCGGATCCCGGAAATCCTCTCTGCTGAACCCTTCCGGCAGATCCCTGCTGTCAAGGACCGGGTTGCAGTCACATTTCTCATAATCCACACCGTCCCCCACCGCAATGCACTGTGTCTGTATATCACAGTGCCCGCCGTTCCACTGGGGCGTCCTTACCACTCCGGTATACATCAGAAGCTGCCTGCCGTCGGGAAGTTCGATTGCGCTGCCGGAAAAACAGCCGTCCCTGTCATAAGCCTCATCCGGCGCCAGCGCGGCGGGCAGGTAGTCCCAGTGCAGCAGATCCGTGCTCACCGCATGCCCCCAGTGCATGGGACCCCATTTGGTATCATAAGGGTAATACTGATAGAACATGTGATACCTGCCTTTATAATAAGAAAATCCGTTGGGGTCATTCATCCAGCCGGTACGGACAGATAAATGGAAATCAGGCCTTTCTTCTTTTTGGATCATTTTTTCGGAAGCTTCCTCATACTTCCTTGCTTCTCTCAATGTCTGACTTGTCATAATTCATTTTCCTTTCATCATATATATGTATACTGTGCGGCAGATTTATCTGGCGCGCAGTATAATTCATGCCGACCAGATGCTTGGACAGCAGGCCGCAGCCTCGTCCGCAGCCGCTGTCCTGTCTCTTTCGTCATATAATGACATTATAAATCATTTTTACTTATTCTGCCATCTCCGCGTTGTAGGCATCCAGATATTTCTGGAATAATCCCAGATACTCCTCCAGCCCGTACGCATCCAGGTCATCCAGGAATTTTTCCCAGTCCGCGTCCGTAAATCCGTTCATGATCCAGTCCGCCTTATGCCTGTTGATCGTCTTCTCGATATCCGCCTGCAGGTTCGACAGTGTCTCGGTGTCCTCCCTGCTCATGAAAAGGTTGGGATACACATATTTTGTGTGCATGTCCGGCGTGTAGATATCCTTGATCCAGTCCAGACGGTACTGTGCGTCATCCGGGCAGGTCACGTACACATCATAATACTCGTCCAGAACAGCGAGAGGTCCGCCGACAGCTTCGGCTTCCCGGACCTCCACCGGGGAGGCGTCGCCCAAAGGAGCATGTTTCAGCATCTCCCCCCCCTGGTCGTTGGTGCTCATCTCGAAGATATCAAAGTCGTCATCTTCCCCGTAGGTTCCCCAGTTATTCTGCGGGGACTGGATCGGCGCGTACATCTGGTCCAGCCATGCGCATACCAGGGCCGGATTCTCCGCCACAGAAGTTACCACGCAGCGTCCGCGTTCAAATCCGCTGGTAAAGGAGCCGTTCGTAGGAGTTATATTTCTCGTGTCCGCCGTCAGCGCCGGGAGCGGAACCCAGTCCTTCAGGTTGTCGATATTTCCTACGTCCCAGCTGAAGCATACGCCGTAACGGCCTGACTTTCCTTTCGCCACATAGGTGGACCATTCCTGGGTAAATGCCTCCGGGTCGATCAAGCCTTCATCATACAGTTTGTGAAGCCATTCGATCCCTTTCTTCCAGCCATCCTGCGCAGCGGCGCAGATGACTTCCTGATCATCCGTCACCGCGATATGTCTGGCCTTGTCCGCGTCGCCATAGCCTTCCCCAAAGCCATTGATCAGGATCGCCGGATCCTGGCCGCCATCATTAATTATACACGACATGGGGATGATATTTCCATCAATATTAAATTCTGCTTGAAGCTCTGACGCATGGTCGCGGAACGCCATCAGAACCTCTTCAAATTCATCGACTGTCTCCGGCATCTCCAGATCAAGAAAATCCATCCATTTCTTATTGATAAAGCTCATATTATCAATGGTCTGGATCGCCGTCTTTTCCGAACCAAGCTGCTCGATCCAGGGCAGAGACCAGATATGGCCGTTTACATCCGTACACATGATCCTGTACTCCGGATATTTGTCAAACACCGATTTCAGGTTCGGCATATAGTTGTCGATATATTCTTCCAGCGGAATGATTGCGCCAAACTCCCCGTACTTGAGCAGGTTGCTGTCTGAAAAGCCTGCCGTGAAAACAAAATCAGTCAGCTTGTTCGGGTCGGACATATTCAGGGATATCTTATCCGCCCACTGGTCGTTAGGGATGGCGGTCCAGTCAATATGCACATTGGTCTGTTCCTCGAGGCGCTTGAAGATCGTCCTGTTATTGGGTTCTGACTCCGTGCTGGGCGGATAACTGATCAGCCCGGTCAGCGTCACGGTTTCCTTCTGCGGAAACTCCAGGGTTGCCTCGTCCACCGGACGGAATGTGCCGTCATTGATCTTTACCTTGCCGCAGCCTGCCATAGAAAGTACCATACAGCCTGCCAGCGCCGCTGCCATTATACGTTTTACTTTTCTATATCTCATGGTCTATCTCCTTTTCCTCTTCAGCTTAGCCCTTTACAGCGCCTGCCATGATCCCGCTGTCAAAATATTTCTGGAAGAACGGGTACATGATCAGAAGCGGCAAACTGGAAATAATAATAGTTGCGTATTTCAAAAGCTCTGCCAGCTGCGCGCGGGCCGCCGTACTCTGCATATCAGAGATCATGCCGGATTCCGGCTGGTTCTGGATCAGGATGGAACGAAGTACCAGCTGCAGAGGCTGTTTCGCGGAATCATTGAGGTAGATCATTGCGTCAAAGTAGCTGTTCCACATACCTACAAACTGCCACAGAGCAAGCACTGCGATAACCGGCGTACAGACCGGAAGCAGGATCTTGAAGAAGAATGTCAGCTCATTTGCCCCGTCCACGTCCGCCGCTTCCCGGAGTTCCTTCGGGATCCCGCGGTAATAAGTTCTGGCAATGGTCATATTCCAGACGCTGAAAGCTCCCGGGAGGATGACCGCCCACATGCTGTCCACCAGACCTAAGTTACTTACGATCAAGTAGGTCGGGATCAGGCCGCCGCCGAAGAACATGGTGATCATGAAAATAATATTGAAAAATCCTCTTCCCTTGAAATCCGCCCTGGATAACGGGTAAGCCGCTAAAAGCGTAACAACTACAGACACCACCGTAAATAGTATGGAATAGATGACCGCGTTTTTAAAACCAATCCAGATCTGGCTGTTGGACATGACACGCTCATAGGCAGTCGTCGTCCATTTGCTGAAATCAAAGGTAATTCCCTTATTCTGCAGTGTAATGGGATCCATAAAGGATGCCACGATGATGTAGATCATGGGCACGATGATCGCCACTACAAACAGCCCAAGAAGTATGTATCCAATTGTCAATAATATCTTGTCCTGACCGGAATATCTTGTTTTTACCACTTCGTACGCACCTCCTTATAATCCCTGTCCGTCATTCATCTTGGCTACGATCTTGTTCACGGCAACCAGAAGGATGACATTGATCACGGTGTTAAATAAACCTACCGCAGTTGAAAAGCTGTAATCTCCGTCGATCAGACCTTTCCGGTATACATAGGTGGCAATGATCTCGGATGCCGGGAGGTTCAGGTCTGTCTGCAGCGCGTATGCTTTTTCAAATCCGATGCTCATGATATTTCCTGCCTGCAGGATGAACTGGATCACGACCATATCTTTGATCGCCGGCCACTCTACCGCCTTGATCTGCTGCAGGATATTCGCGCCGTCCATGACAGCCGCTTCTTTGAGCTCCTGGCTGGCGTTGGACAAAGATGCCGTATACATGATGGATGCCCAGCCCGCGCCCTGCCAGATACCGCTGATGATGTAAATGGAGCGGAACGCTTCCGGCATGGTCATAAAGTTAATCTCTGTTCCCATCAAAAGGTTCAGAGGACCTGTCACGGAAAGTAAGATCCTCACGATACCGCAAAGTACGATGACAGATACGAAGTTGGGAAGATACAGCACCAATTGTATCTTTTTCTTGATGCCCGTACTCTGGATCCGGTTCAACAGAAACGCCAATAGGATCGGCATTGGGAATCCCCACAGGAGGCCGTACACACTCAGTTTCAAAGTATTGGCCAGATAGCCCATAAAGTCCGGCGAGGATAAGAACCTGGTAAAATGCTTCAGGCCCACCCATTCGCTTCCGGAAACACCCCGGAATGGGTTGTAGTCCTGGAACGCGATCAGAATACCGCTCATGGGCGCGTACTTGAAGATCAGTGTCAGCAACAGCGCGGGCATCAGGAAGATCGCATATAGCTGCCAGTGCTGCTTTACATACAGCATGGTGTTGTGAAATCCCTTGTCCTGTCTTTGATTTGGAACAGTTGTTGCATTTGTATTCATAATTTCCTCCTTTCTCTCAAATCCCTTTTTCTTTTGCACACTTTTTCTCTCATTACCTTATTCTTCTCCTTCCCATTTTTATGATTTGTGCATTTGTAAAATCATTGTAACATATTTTGGGATTTGCTTATATAAATTTATATCACTTTTTTTACATTTAGTCAATACTTTTTCGCCATTTGCACATATTTATTTTTTGCATTTTTATTCTTAATGCACATATCGATTAGATTCAAAGCTATTTTTTATTACATTTTCGGAAAAATCTCTAATTTTTACATTTTTACATTTGACACAATCTCTTTTGTGCATTATAATGTTTTTAGAAAAGATTTACGGCAGACAGATCCCCGGACTCCGGTTTGAGGATATGCCGATACAGCAAAAGGAGGGACATATGGGTACTAGAGTTACGATACAGGACATTGCGGATGAGCTCGGCATTTCCCGCAACACCGTATCAAAGGCGATCAACAATACCGGCATCCTGGCCGATTCGACCCGGGAGAAGGTTTTAAAAAAGGCGATGGAGATGGGGTACAAGCAGTTTTCCTATGTGACCGCCGCAAGCGCTGCCTCGGGAAGCGCCGTGCTTTCCATCCCGGCCGCAAAGCAGAACACGGAGATTGCGTTATTGATCGCAAATTTTATAGACGGCTCTCATTTTGCTTCCGTCATGCTGGACAAATTTCAGATGGAGCTCTCCGGGCTGGGGTACAGCCTGACGATGCACCGGATCCTGGCGGATGAGCTGGATGCCATGAAGCTGCCTGCTTCTTTTTCCATGGAGCGGACCGCCGGGATCATCTGCATTGAGATGTTTGACTATGAATATGATAAGATGCTCTGCGGCCTGGGGCTGCCTGTCTTATTTGTAGACGCGCCGGCGGCCTGCTTCCAGGAACCGCTGGAGGCGGACCTGCTCTGTATGGACAACCAGACCGGTATCTACTTATTTATACAGGAAATGGCCCGGCGTGGAAAGACCAGGATCGGATTTGTCGGGGAATATCTGCACTGCCGTTCCTTCTTCGAGCGGTATATGGCTTACCGGAATGCCCTGCAGCTTCTGGGTCTCCCCTGCCCGGACGAATACTGCGTCACAGGGAATAAGAAGGGGATCCGCAATCCCAAATCGGAGGATTATCAGGAGTATCTCACCGAAAGCCTGCAGAAGCTGGAGCCTTTTCCGGAGGTGTTTTTGTGCTCCAATGATTCCGCCGCTCTGAATGTGCTGCAAGTGCTGAAAAAGCTGGGATACTCGGTTCCGGAGGATGTGTATCTGTGCGGCTTTGACGATTCCCCGGAGTCCAAGATCGTCACGCCCCCGCTGACTACGATCCATATCCACAGCCAGATCATGGGCTTTGCCGCCGTGAACCTGCTGATGTCGCGGATCAATGAGCCATCCCTGAATTACCGTACCATGCACACGGAAACCAGCCTGATCTACCGGGACTCTACGGAGGGGTGAGGAGAAAGGCAGATGCGGAGTATTTCTTTTTATACCTTTCGATGACCTGCCCTCGTACCGCAGGTGAGGGGGCGCCGTATTATAATAGGAGGAAAGATTTTATGGGTAATTTATTCAATCTGGACGGACCGGTCCTGCAGTTTATCAACAAGCTCGTATACAGCGTTTATCTGAATATTTTATGGTTCATCTGCTGTATTCCCATTGTGACGGTCGGCGCGTCCACCACCGCCCTCTTCTATGTATCATTAAAAGTCGCGAAAAATGAAGAGGGGAACCTGACGAAAGCGTTTTTCCATTCTTTCCGGGAAAATTTTAAGCAGGGAACGATCATCTGGCTGATCCTGCTTGGCGTAGGGATCGTGCTGGGCATCGACGGGTATGTCCTGTATCATATGCGGTTTGAAAACGCGTTCTGGACGCTTTGCACGGCAATATTTTTCGTGGCTGCGGCTGCTTACAGCGTAGTCCTGATGTATATCTTCCCTCTTCTGGCCAGATTTGACAATACGGTCGGCGCGATGTTCAAAAACGCTCTGTTTATCGGCATCCGTTTTCTGTTCTGCACCGCATTGATGGCTGTCATCTATTTTGTAATGCTGCTGGTCGTGGTACGGTTCTTTACCCCGGCTGTGATTTTCGGGGAAGGGTTGTGCGCGCTGCTCTGCTCCTACCTTTTGACCAATATTCTGCTGCTCTGCGAGGGAAAGACGGAAGCATAGCTGGCTACGGCGGCTGATGGCAGCTTTTAAGAGGGATTATACATGAGATTACCAGAAAGAAAAGACGTTTTCTTTAAAAATGGCTTGAAAGAACAGTGGGATTCCCTGAACGGAAAACAAAAAGTACAGTATGTCTGGGATTATTATAAATTCCCGATCACAGTGTGCATAATCTTCCTATATATCATCGGCTATATGGCATACGGTCATATTTCCAAAAAGGAGGTCCTGCTGTATACCGGTCTTATAAATGTATCCGCAGGAGAACAGCTCACCTACGATTTGAGCGGCGGTTTTTTGGATCATCTGGTTTCCCTGAACCCCCTGGAAGGCAATGCTTCCAGGACGGATCTGAAATTGTACACAGGATTATATCTCACCGACAATCCTGACGACCCAAACCATGAATACACCTATGCTTCCCGCATAAAGATCATTGCGTCCATTGATGATGAAAAGCTGGATGTGGTACTCATGAATAGAGAAGCCTTTGATGCATTTTCACAGAACGGATATCTCTGTAATCTGGAAGAGCTGCTCCGGGATGCGGAATCTCTGACCAGAACCGAATGGGAGCCGTACCTTGCGGCCAACACGGTCATTTTGGAAGACAATGCCGATGAAGTGCTGCAGGACAGCTCCTTGAAATATCAGGCTGTGACAGAGGAATATCCGATGGGGCTTAATGTGTCTCAGGCGGGAGTTTTCCGGCAGGCGGGCTTTGAGGATGACGTGTACCTGGGCGTGCTCAAAAATTCGCCGCGCATGGAGATGGCGGTGGAATATATCCGATACTTATGTCTTTTGCCCTGAAAAAACGATCCCTTTTTCGCTGCTGTCCGCAGCAGCGAATACATACAGAACAATTACGCCAAAATCTTCCGCACCTTCTCAACCGGAATGTCACACTCGGATGCAATATTCTGCTCCGTTTTCCCCTGCGCCTGCAGCCGGAATACTTGTTTTGCTAATTCGATGCCCTGTTCTTCTCCGATTTTCCTGCCGCGCTTCTCTCCACGTTTCTCCCCGCGTTTCTCTCCAATTCTCTGCGCACTGCTCAAAAATGAATTATGATCCTTCAGCGCTTTCTCTCTCGCTTCATACTCCAGGCGTTTCAAATCATCCGCACTTAACTTCTGCAGCGCCTCATAAGCCTCGCCCAGATATTCACTCTTCTTCGCCATCTGTTCAAACTCCTCCTTATTTTTCCCGTTAAAAAAACGCATCCAGTTGACGATCTCTTCCCCGGTCTGTATCTCCTTCGGCAGCTTTTTCAGTTCCAGGATCTGTATCTCCAGCTTGTCGCTGTAAAGCTTTCCTGTCTTTCTTTTGCAAAAGCCGATCCTGTGATAGCACTCCTTATCCTTTGGAAAACGGATAAAATCCAGAATACTGACGTGTATACATTTTTTCAGATTTTCATAGGATTCTCCGGATTTCAGCTGATCTGAAAACATTTTGCAAAGGTAAAACAGGGCTCGCTCATCCCAAAATTCGTACCCCTTTACCTGCATCTCCATGTTGATCTGAGTGCCGTCCAGCATGCGCACACGCACGTCCAGGATTCCCAGCTTATCGTCTGCGTAGCTGCGCTGCAGATGGGTAGGGAGCAACTCCGTTTTCTCAACCGTTTCCGGGGAAACCCGCAGGATTGCGGCGCAGAAGCCTTTCCGAACCATCGGGTTCTCCATCAGCCCTGCAAAGCATACGTCAACCTTCGGTGACATAATAAAATCCTGGTTTGTTTTTTTCGTTGTCTGATTCATTCAATTCTCCTTTCTCCTGCAAGGTTTTCCGAGTATTTCCATAAGAAGCCGGGAGAATTTCCGTCACACTTCAGAGTCGCCGGCAGGTCTGCGCGCGGCCTGCTGCTCTGAAGCGCTGTAAATTTTATTTTCTGAACTAATCATAACACGAATCACGGACTCAGAAAAGTAAAATTCCTGCGAAAACTGCCTAAATAATATATCCTCCTGGCATATCAGACTCGAAAATCTGCTTTGTAAAAACTGTGATTGAGTAACCCGGCGATGTACCGGCAAGAACAAAAAAGATGAATATCTTTTTGGATTCTTCCTGTTAAGGATAACATATCGCGGCCAAATACACAACCCCGAATGTATTTTCGCATCATGCCTTTTGAAAGACAGTCTTTCCGTTTGTATAAGTATTTTCCGGATTTTCTTCCCCCGAACCGTCGTCTATAAAATGCAGGCCGTCGATACAAAATCCTGAAAACTCCACTGAACTGATCCGCGGGCTTCCGCTCCGGCTGACATAAAATGCGGCGCCCCTGCTTTCGTCGCCCTTCGGCGCAGGCGGAAGGTCTACGAGTATACGGCTTTCCCACGTGCCACTCTGTCACGTCATAAAAATTCTTGCCAGTCATTTATTCAATCCTCCTGAACTTTTTCTATTCCCATGCGGTATTCCAATACGGACAGTCGTTTGTCCGGGCCTTCTCCCATCCCTTAACCGCTCCTGCCGTCATTCCGCTTACGATATATTTCTGGGCCGCGAGTGAAATGATCATGACAGGGAAGCTGAATACAAACGCGCCTGCACACATCGGCCCCAGATCAAGATTGTACGCGGACAGAAAGCCAGCCCCACGGTAAATGTCTTGGCATTGGTGCTTGTCAGAAGCAGAGCAACTAAAAAATCATTCCATGATTCAGTATAGTTTAGGTTCAGTATATTTTAAAAATAGTTCATTGCTATTTTTAGAAAAATCGACTATACTATTGATGAGGAAATATGAAAGGAGTAGATGCACATGGCAACACAGAGTATTAAAAAGAACATTGTAATCCATGACAAAGACTCCGCCGCCGCTTTTGTGGAAGCACTGGAAAAGGCCGCAGCCATTGCTACAAAGCCTGTTTCCCGTAATTACAGTGTAAAGGAATTAAAAGGCACCAGCAATATCAAGGCTTTTTTTGGAGATAAATTGTAATGGGTTATATAGAGCTGAATCTTTTAGAAATGCTCGGCGCATACGGAGAGGATAAACTACAAGCCATCCTCTCCCGTTTCATGTGTCCGCAAAATGCAGATGTAGAAAACTTTATACAGTCAAAGGCTATTGATTTTGCCAGACAGCGGCTTGCAATGACTTATCTCGTATTTTCTGATGAAGCGTCTCCAGAATTAGCAGGCTATTTTACACTGGCAAATAAATTTGTTTCCATTACAGGCAACGCATTGAGTAAAACGTTGCAGAAACGTATCGGAAAGTTTTCACAGTATGATGAAGAACTTGATCGTTTTCTGGTTTCTATGCCTTTGATCGCACAGCTCAGCAGAAATTTCAACCCTTCTTTATCCGCTTCTATACCCGGACAAGAATTATTAGCGATTGCCTGGAATTATCCTGCCGATAAAAATAATAGAGACAAAAGAAATCATCAATTTATTTTTATCTGTGATATATGTACTGATTCCACTGATTGATACCGGAATAAGAACGCAGTAAAAAAACAGGCTGTGACGGAGGATTACCCTATGGGGCTTAACGTATCGCAGGCAGGAATTTTTCAGCAGGCAGGCTTTGAGGATGACGTGTACCTGGGCGTGCTCAAAAATTCGCCGCGCATGGAGATGGCGGTGGAATATATCCGATACTTATGTCTTTTGCCCTGAAAAAACGATCTCTTTTTCGCTGCTGTCCGCAGCAGCGAATACATACAGAACAATTACGCCAAAATCTTCCGCACCTTCTCAACCGGAATGTCACACTCGGATGCAATATTCTGCTCCGTTTTCCCCTGCGCCTGCAGCCGGAATACTTGTTTTGCTAATTCGATGCCCTGTTCTTCTCCGATTTTCTTGCCGCGTTTCTCCCCGCGCTTCTCTCCAATTCTCTGCGCACTGCTCAAAAATGAATTATGATCCTTCAGCGCTTTCTCTCTCGCTTCATACTCCAGGCGTCTCAAATCATCCGCGCTTAACTTCTGCAGCGCCTCATAAGCCTCTCCCAGATATTCACTCTTCTTCGCCATCTGTTCAAACTCCTCCTTATTTTTCCCGTTAAAAAAACGCATCCAGTTGACGATCTCTTCCCCGGTCTGTATCTCCTTCGGCAGCTTTTTCAGTTCCAGGATCTGTATCTCCAGCTTGTCGCTGTAAAGCTTTCCTGTCTTTCTTTTGCAAAAGCCGATCCTGTGATAGCACTCCTTATCCTTTGGAAAACGGATAAAATCCAGAATACTGACGTGTATACATTTTTTCAGATTTTCATAGGATTCTCCGGATTTCAGTTGATCCGAAAACATTTTACAAAGGTAAAACAGAGCCCGCTCATCCCAAAATTCGTACCCCTTTACCTGCATCTCCATGTTGATCTGAGTACCGTCCAGCATGCGCACACGCACGTCCAGGATTCCCAGCTTATCGTCTGCGTAGCTGCGCTGCAGATGGGTGGGAAGCAGCTCCGTTTTCTCAACCGTTTCCGGGGAAACCCGCAGGATTGCGGCGCAGAAGCCTTTCCGAACCATCGGGTTCTCCATCAGCCCTGCAAAGCATACGTCAACCTTCGATGTTACTGTTTGCGGCCGGTTGGGCCGTGAACCAATGTCATTAACTTAAGCTGTCAAGGACAGTTCTGCATGATTAGAATATGCGCAAATACGTGCGATATGGGCATGGCAAAGCCTTAAGTTAATGACATTTGGTATGAACAGCAACAGACAGCGGAAACACGAAGCATCTTCGCTGCAGGCCGCCGGCAATGCAGCCCGTACGCTTCGTTTCCCGCTGTTTTTCTACAGAATATACAGCTATATCCTGTTGTTTTTTATTGTTTTTAAATCTTCCCGTGCAGCAGGAAGACTCTCAGCCTAATCATCAACTCGTCAATCCGTCATGCGGCGGCATATAATTTAAAAACACCCCTTCCATATACCGAATCACCTCCGCAATCGTCTCACTGTTCAGCCGGTAATACACCTTCCCGTCCTTCTTCTCCACCGTCACAAAATGGTTGGAAAGCAGGATTCCCATATGGTGGGACGCCGTTGCCGGAGTGAAACGGAGCTCCTCTGCGATCTCCAGATTGTACTTTCCCCGTTCCTTTAAAGAGCACAGGATCTCAAACTTGCTCTTATCCCCCAGAATCTTCAGCATTCCCGGAAGTATTTCCCTGGCATCTGACAAATTCTTTTTATACAGGTACAGCTTATCCGTCATAATCCCCTGAAACGCGGCTTTCGAATTGAGCCATTCCATCAGCGGAAATACCGCAGTCTGATAAACCGTGATCTCCCCCGGCGCAAGTTCTTCGACCAGGTTCTTCATCACGGACGACAATTCCCTCGGAGCTTCCGAAAGAAGCGTTTCCAGACATTCCCGATTTCTTTCTAATGTATACTCAAAGGCCGGCCGATTTTTCCTTAAAATCCCGACCAATGCCCTGCACTTTTCCAGCGGATGGTTCATAAACGTCAGCAGCTTCCATTTTGTCTCTTCCGGATAGTCCATTGACTGGATCAGAGCAAAACGCCTTTCCATCGTGTCCAGTTTGTCTACGGCGTCCGGCCCGGCTGCAGCTTCCGGTTTTTCCATAAAATCCGCCCTGCCTGCAGCCTGCGAAATCTCTTCCGCAAAAAAGCTTTCGATCCGCCCCAGGACTTCATCCTCCGTCAATGTATCAATGTCCGTTTCCAATTCCGGATATTCGATCAAGATTGCGGAGACGGTGATAAAAAATTCCAGGCTGTTTCCAAAGAAAAAGTCCTCCTCCGGGTCCGGAACATATTTCTTCTCAAATTCATTGACATACTTTTCCAGATAGGAAAGATTCTTTTTGTAAAATGCCTCTCCGTCAATCTCCATTTCTTTCAGAGACTGCACGCACTCTGCCCTGACAGAAGAAAAATTTTTCACTAGATAGATCAGCCCCAGCGTTTCCAGCAGCGGATGAAGTTCTCTTTTATATTCCATCATGCACCTCCCGTTTATATACCAATATATACGACTTCCGAAGTTTTTTCAAGACATGCTGTTACTGTCAGTGGGCTGATGTTACTGTTCATACGGTGTCGTGCACTTGCTGCACGGCGTCCGGCCAATTCAGTGATGGAGCGGGCATCCAGTCCGTCTACACTCCGTTCCGGTCCGTCCTAAACAAGCGTCGCTGGCGCTTAGAACCGCCGTCAGGCGACTTTTCAATGGGCTGGATGCGTTACAGTTCGCGGCCGGTTGGGCCGTGAACTGTAACGACTGATTTTTTGCAGACGTGCAGACTTCACCCCATCCCCATCTGATAGACGCGGTCATACCGTGTTATGAGCTCCGGATCTGGATTATGTGTAATCGTGATCAGCGTAATTTCCTCATCTTCCAGCAGCCGGCTCTCTATCTCATGGGCGGTCTCCCGATCCAGCGCAGAGGTTCCCTCATCCAGAATCACCAGCGGCGTGCGGCGGATCAGCGCCCTTGCAAGCGCAATCCTCTGCCGCTGCCCGCCGGAAAGCAGGGAGCCGTTTTCCCCGGCCATATAATCCAGCCCGTTCTCTTTTTCAGACAAAAATCCGGATACCCCGCTTTTTTTCACAGCCTCTTCCAGCTCCTGCACGGAAAAATCTTCATGCAGGAGGATATTTTCCCGGACAGACCAGTTGAACAGGTAGACATTCTGATGGATAAGGGACGCGATCCCCGCGATTCTGTCCGGATTCAATGTATTCAGTTCCCGCCCGTCATACAATATGCTGCCGCCGTAGCCTTCAAAACAGCCGGTCATCAGCTTTAGAAGCGTGCTCTTGCCGCATCCGCTGGGCCCCATAACCGCGTATTTTTTCCCTTTTTCAAACCGCATCGAAACATCCGACAAAACCGGTGTATTTTCATCATAGGAAAAAGAAATGTGCTTTAACTCCACCTCATGCTCAAACGTCGGAATCCCCTGCCCCGCCTGTTCTGCCTCCCCGCTGTCCGCATAATCATTCAAACGTGCAATCACAGATTTTACACTGCGGACTTTTGGGAGATTCTGCATCAGCATAATGATGGGCGCCGTAAATGTACTGCTCAGCTGCACCAGCGCCAGAAGCGTCCCCGTGGAAATGCGTCCGATCAGGACAAGCCAGGCAGATGTAAAAAGCACTACCGCGACCGACAGGACAGAAAGTGTATCGGAAATCCCTTCGTTCAGCGCAAACAACCTGGCCGCGCGAAACTTTACCCGGGTTTCGGTTTCATTCTCAATCTGAAAGCAGTCGTTGGCATCCTCTGTACGGCTGTAGCTTTTCAGGATTTCATAACCGGACAGGAGATCCTTCAACTTTTCCGTAAAGACCGCCATTTGCCGGGAAACCTGTGTCTGCCGTTTTTCCAGATACCGCCCGATCAAGGACGGAATTAAAAGCATCAGCAGAAATGTGGCCATCAAAAGCGCCGTGACCAGCGGGCTCAAAAGTACAAGGATGACCAGCGTTGCCGCCAGCATCACGATCAGTTCAAAGCTGTTCAGCAAAGCGATAATATAATTTTCTTCAATGAGCTTCATATCATTGGTCAGCGCGGAAATATAGTCCGCCGTATTTTCCTGATAATACCGGGACGGCCGGCGGCCCATGATCCCCCGAAACACGTCCCGCCGGTACTCCCTTATGATCCTCCCGGTAAGAAATTTTGCCGTAACTGAGCTGAAAAAGCTCGTTCCACAAATCAGCAAAATATAAATCACCGTAAATATACACAGCTTCCCGAACACCGCCGCCTGCTTCGCTGCCGCCGCATCCACGACTTCCCGGAGCAGAACGGAAATGCCGGCTGTCAATGCCGACGAAATCACACTGAGTACCAACGCCGCCGCGAGAATCAAACGATTATTTTTCCAATACCTTTTCAATGTTTTACCTCCATATAATTTATTTTATGTGTATAACATTATCATATAATATTATACTTGTCAAATATATTTTATAATTATCTAATTATAAACACGTTAATGGCTGCTGTTCACACGGTGCGTTTTGTCAAGTGCTTTTTTTAGTTATTGACGCAAACTTTTCAGCGCGGCGGGAAACGGGGCAGGAAAAAGGTGCAAGGCGCACCTGTGGACGGTTAGAAACCGTTTTCGAGGGTAGGTAGTATAAAGCCCTTTTCCTATAGATTTTTGCGTCCTCAACGCCTTAAAAATCAATCCTTTTCACCCCCTATTGCACAGCATTCCATACTGTTCCCTGTTTTCGGCGTCAAAACGGCAACGGCAAAAATCCAGACCGTAAAGGGACGTGGAACGAGGATTGTGTTTCGTAATTGGGTATGGTATAATTTTCCCAGTACAAATCGATAAATCGGCGCTGGTAGTGTCAAGTAATTTATGAAAAACTGAGCTGCAAAAAACAGGCTCAAATGAACCTTGAAAACTGTAGATATCGACTCCGAAAAGCTCTCCGAGGGCTTAGGGCGTTGCCCTAAGAACCCACAAGGGACCAATCCCTTGACCCGGTTTCGGGCTTTGCCCGAACCCATCCTCGCCGGAAGGCAGGAAAAGGGCGCAGTGGCCCCTTTTCTGACAGACAGGATCATCCGTGAGCCTTATGTCAATAGACTTTCGCGGCATATCCTCACCGCCTGACGGCGGCTGCGGTATTCCACGGTTCTATTGACAACAGCTCCGCTCCGGCGCAGAGCCGCCGTTTTTCTGCTGGTTCAGGATGGTCTGCTGGCCAAGGAAGATGAGAAGCTGCCATTTTCCAGGCATGTTGTCAGCGCCCCGCAGCATTTCTACTTCGTTAAGAACTTTGTAGTTCTTGTGTTTATGCGGACGGAGAAAGTTATAGTATGCGACCCAGAGGGCAAGGTCATAGTTGGCACCGTCGATGTGGTCAAAGCCGTTTGTGTGACGGTAAGATGCCTTATAAGTACGGTTGAGCCGTTCAATCATCTGTTTGTAGGGACGGTGTTCTTTGGAAACAGCATCGTCGTTGGTAAGTCCAATCACCTGAGTGATTTTGAATGTAAAATCGTTTCCCAGCTTTTTTACAAATTCCATTGCAGCGAGCGGGTAGGCGCTGTAACCGTCAGCAATGAACTTAAAGTTTTCCGGCAGTTTTGCAAGTCCCCGGAAAGCCATACGCATAGCGAGGATACAGGGGCCGACACCACGGTTATCAGAGATCTGGTAGCCAATGATGGATCGGGATGCGGCATTCATAATGAGCCAGACATAGGATTTGATCCCACGGATTTTGATATAGGTTTCATCGGCAGTAAAAACAGGCCCTTTTTCGTAGGGGTATTGGTCAACAAAAGGTTTCACGCAGATAGCTGCGGTCTTGCAGTAATTAGCGATCTGCTGGTGGGAAATGCCGATGTTGTACAGGTCTCTGAGAGCCTGGGAGGTTTTCCTAAGGGAGAGGCCAAGGTTGACGTGTAGGGTCAGGCACAAGGACATTACGTGGGCATTATGCTTGGTGAATTTCAGGGATGAAGCATTTTTAGGCAGGGTATTGAGATCCATGCTGAAAAAATCCATCGTAAACTCACGGTAGATATAGTGGAGTTTATATTTATTTTTGCCGTAGTCCTGCCTGAGATCTTCTTTATCTACCTTTTTGAGGTTGTAGAGGTAATAAGGACATTTGGGATTGATGCACTTATGGATGATAAAGTGTTTGCGCTCCTTCTTTGGGACCAGGGTATTGCCGCAGTGGGGACAGCGTAGTTTTACAGAGGAGAAGCGGCTTTCATCGGGTGAGAACCTTGCGCTGCAGACTTTGCAGAGAAGCTGTCCTTTGGAACCATTATTTTTATAAAGGAAAGGCTTCGGGGCACCACAGCGGGGGCAGGTACAGCTGTCCGGAATATCGCATTCTGACCGTCGGCTGACAGGGCGTATTTTCTTACCATAACGCTTTTCAAAGTAAGGGATGAGATCTTGATAAGTCCAGTCCTGCCGGAAGTCAGTGACAAGAGGGAGATCGTCAATTTTAAACTTCTGGTACTTTGGAGAATGGGAATCATCAAAAGCCCACTGTTTCAGTGGGATATATCTGCAGATAAAATGAATCAGCCAGCAGTTTTGTTGGTAAAGAGATTGAATGAGAAAGAGTAAATAGGTAATAATATCCATAAGCAATGATTTTCCTTTCAGTGTTTGTGGGATGGTAATAGTATTGACACAAAAAAGGGAGGTCATTGCTTTTTTCTTTGAAAAAGTGGTGAAACCCTTGAAATAATAAGGTTTGTTAAAAAAAATATGGTAGTTAACTTGACACTACCTCGGCGCTTGTGGAGGTAATGAAAATGAGATTAACTTTTCGAACTCAAATAATCGTTACTATGATTTTAGTTATTGTGGGATTTATAAGTTCCTTATGGTTCAATAAGGATATGAATAAGGATATGTATTACAATCTTGCATGGGTTTTTACGGGTCTTATTTTTTTCATTAACCCGGTGTATCCTAAAAACATAACTTCTTTAGAACAAGAAAGAGCGAAAAAGGGAATACGAATAGCGGGAATGATTTTAGTCTTTATCGGATTAACAAATGGATTTGGTGTATAAATTCCTGTTTGAATGAGGGATATCTTCAAATAAAAAATATGAATATAGAATTATAACAATCGCAACATCTTTAGCTGTGAGCAGAAAGCAATATGAAAAGATTGCACAAGAGTTTGAAATGCAATTAAATGAGTTAGGTGCTGATGGTTGGGAGCTGGTTCAACGTATGGATGGCATCAAAAAAACGGCGCCTCCATTCATTTAGGAAGCACCGTTTCCATGATACGTTCTATATTCACTATCTATTTTCCTTTCCGAAAGGAACCAGCACAGCATATTCGACCAAAGCCCCCCGCAGCAAACTGACAAAGCGTCATTTTTACAGCGATACAAGCTGACAAGACATCAATTTTACAGCGCTGCACGCTGACAAAACGTCATTTTTACAGCGCTGTAAGCTTCTCAACCGCAAGCTCCGCACTCGGCTGAAAATAAAAATCCCGTCCCATATTGCTCTCATACATAAAATCTTTCAGCGGTTTGCTCGTATACTTTGAAAAATCTCCATAGACTGCAAATCTCACACCATAATTGATAAATTTCTGCAGGATTTCCCCGGCCAGGCAGGTGCTCAAAATAAAGAAATCCTCTGTAACCGCCTCTTTATTGACTGCAATATTCCCGCACCCTGTCTCATAATTTACAGTCATGATCAGGTCTAGTGCGGACTGAACGTCCGTGATCAAAAGCTCCTCGCTGCGGATCACCGCAACGGATCTGTTGTTTTTCGTAATCATCTCTGTTTTCATCTCTTACCTCCTTGCTGAAATCATATACCGGCCTTCCTCCTAACCTGGCTAAATCAGAAAAGCACGATTCGTAAGTGTCTAATCAAATAAACTGCCGACCAGGTGATCGACCATAAAATCAAACGTCTCCTCATGGCTGTACGGCAGAATCTCCTTATTCCTGATATTCATAATCAAAGAATAAATCACCGAAGCCGCCATATCCGCATCCACCCTACATTTCAAATACGGATTGTCCGAAAAAAGCCGCCTGCTCCTGTCGGCAGACTCCGTCAGTTTTCCGGCCTGTTCTTCCGAAAGCTTGTTCATCAGGATCGTAAAATCCTCACTGTCCGCTTCGTATAAAAAATTGTGCTTGTCATACTCCCGGTAAATGAACTTCAGCGCTTCTGCTGCGCCGAATCTGTCCCTGCGCTCCTCGATCATCCGCGACGCCGTATCGCAGATCCGCCCCTGCACCGAACAAATGACCTCACAGAACAGAGCTTCCTTCGATTCATAAAAAATATAAAATGCGCCCTTTGAAATACCCGCCTTTTTGCAGAGCTCATCCACACTCGTCTTTTTATAACCATACCGGGCCCAGCTCTGCCGGCAAAGCTCCATTAAATGATTCCTGATATGTTCTTTTTCCTGCTCCGAAAAACTTCTTGCCATGGCTTTACTCCTCTTTTATGACTCAAAACTCTATTTCAGTCATAGATATAATATCACTGGACCTCAAAGATGTCAAGCAAGAACTGTATAAAACTTATTATTAAATCTTTTTTTGCAATTCACAGTCGTTGCTGTTCATACGGCAATGTCTTTTCACTCACATGCGCAAAAGCGGCCGGCAAATCTGACTGCCGGCTGCTCTGTATTCTATTTCAATTTACGATAAGCAGGTGTCACCGCCGCAAAAGAGCGGCGCTGACACTATGTAATTGATACAGCTAACTTTATCTTCCTTGCTTCAGCTTTTCTAATATGCCTGTTACATCCGGCTGCGTTGAAGTAAATTTTACACCACGTTTGAGCATACCCAATACCTTCTTTGCTTTCTGTTCAATCTTTTTAGCTGTATGCTCACTTGTCAGCATCAGATGATTTCCAGCTATCGTATATTCACGTTCTATATACTCATCTGTTATCGGCAACATATCCTGTATCAAAAATGCACTCTCTCTGCTGTTATCTAATTTCGCAATATGGAGAATGTCACAAGGTTTCCCGTTTTCTTCATTCGCTTAACCTCATTATGAAAAAAGTCCTCCGCTTTGAAGCGAAGGACTATGCTTTCGATCCAACCACTTATATACCGCATATTGGTCAGCGGTAAACTTTCAACCCGACCATTTATATACCACATATCGGTCAGTGGTAAACTTTCCGTGTGTTTTTATTCTAACAAGCACAGAGTGGAAAGTCAATAGAACTCTCCATTAAAATTTATGTAATAATATATAAATATATACATATAATATCTGCTGTTTATATTGATGACCTGCAGCTATTACGTTACAGTTCACGGCCCAACCGGCCGCGAACTGTAACGCATCCAGCCCATTGAAAAGTCGCCTGACGGCGAGGGGCTGGATGCACGCAACCGATATTTTACTGGCCGGATGCCTTGCAGCAGGGTGCAAGGCACCGTGAACAGTAACGCTATTACACCGCGATCTTCCCATCCTCAATCCGCACCACCCGATCCGCCATCTGCGCAATCTCCGGGTTATGAGTGATCATAACAATGGTCTGGCAAAATTCGCTTCCGGTCATCTTAAGCAGCCCGATCACATCGTCGCTGGTCTTGGAATCCAGATTCCCGGTAGGCTCATCCGCAAGGATGATGGACGGCTTGGAGGCCAGGGCCCGGGCGATGGCCACCCGCTGCTGCTGCCCGCCGGAAAGGTTATTGGGCAGGCTGTCCAGCTTGCTTTCCAGTCCCAGCATTTCCACAATCTGCATGATAAACTTCTGATCCGGCTCCCGCCCGTCCAGCGAAATCGGAAACACGATATTTTCCCAAACGGTCAGCACAGGGATCAGGTTGTAATTCTGAAAAATAAATCCGATCTGTTTCCGCCGAAATACCGTCGCCTGCTCGCTGTTCAGCCCGGCCAGCTCCGTATTGCCGATTCGGATGCTGCCCTCCGTGGGCGTATCCAGTCCGCCAAGCATATTCAGAAGGGTCGATTTTCCGCTGCCTGAGGTTCCGATAATGGCGGTAAACCTGCCCTGCTCAATCTCCAGGTCAATACCGTCCAAAGCCCGCACCTGCGTCTCCCCCTCCCCATAATATTTTTTCAGACCCGTTGCTTTTAAAATACATTTCATATTCAATATCCTCCTGTTATCCCAAATCATAATTTCATACGATGTCGCAAAACACTGTTTGATGATTTTTAAATGACTGAGGTCAAATATCCATGCACGCATGGCTACTTGGCTCGTTGCTTCGCGGTAATCAATCACTCCGCCACCCGAAGCTGCTCCACAATACTTTCCTTATAGAAGAACCGAAGCGCCAGAACCGGCACCGCCGTTGACAGAACCAACAGCAGGGCGCTTACGAGCAGCGCAGGCAGCAGCGTAAAATGAAACGTGAACTGCCACATTTTTCCAAGCATTCCTTTCACCAGCGTCAGATCCAGAATTGCTCCCAGCACGATTCCCAGGACGCACGCCCCTCCTGCGTAAAACATGCCTTCGTACACCATCATTTTCGTAAGCTGCCGCTCCGTCATACCGATGCTCTGCATGACAGCAAACTCACGGCGGCGGGCCAGGATCGTTGTGACCAGCGTATTGATCAGGTTCAGCACGCCGGCAAATCCAAAGATCACACCCACCAGCCCGCCTACGAGCTGGATCACCATTCGAAAATTTTCCGCATGTTCACGGGCGGATTGGGAAGAAATGTAATAGACATCGGAATTATTTTTTACATAATCTTCCAAAAACGCGGTCATATGCTCCTGTTCACCCTCCTCTACATCAAAGGCGTATTTATAAATTACAGGTTCGTCATACAGTTCCTGAAAAATGTCCGTCGGCAAATACAGGAACAGCCCGTCTCCGCCGACCTTTGTCGGCCCGTTGACAGAAACGCCGATTTCCTGGTCATCCCCGTTCAGAGCGGCCTTCGCCAATACAGGCAGCTCCATCGCCTTCTGTCCATCCTTGTAAACTGTAATCATGTCGCCCACCTGGATGAAATCAAAATCCTCCATCAGGGACATATCCGCCCGGTCGGTATTTATCCCTGCCAGAATCCCCTCCCCGCGCATCATTTTCTCATAGAGGGCGCGGGCGTCAGTCTCCCCCTCCCGCAGATCCATCCGGGCAACCGTACTTTCCTCCATCCCGTAAACGTTGCAGAGCGGCCGTCCGTCATCCCCCAGTCCAAAGGTGAAGCCCTCTCTGTCACAGCGAAACGGAATCTCTGTTTCTTCATGAATATATTCCTCAGCCGAAATATCCCTGCCAAATTCATAAGTCACATTTGTATCTTCCGCCGTATTTTTATAGACTGGCACGGCATCCTTCACCCCGGGCTGAGCCTCAATTGCCGCCATCACCGACGGCTCCACCGCGTTTTCCCGGAACCGGAAGCCTTTCAAAATATTTCCGGTTTCCGCACCGGTCACGGCAAAATCCGTCCGTATCATAAAGTCTACCTGTTTTTCCACATCCATGCTGCCGGCCGCCGTCCCGACGCAGTTGAGCAGTGTCACGCAAAGGGTCAGGGATATGACGATAAATGCGCTGCGGCGTTTATTTCTCCCCAGATTAAACCATGCAAGATGTGAAAGATCCGCGCCGGGCATGGACTGTTTCCGGGCCGCTGCTTTTTTTCCGCGCTTTTTGGAGCCGTTTCCCACATTGTTTTCCACATACCGAAATGCCTCCACCGGAGGAATATTGGCCGCGATCCGAACCGGTTTGCGGGTGCTCAAAATCACTGTCAACGCCGTAAATAATGCAGCCCCCAGGAAAATGAACGGCGAAGGGGATACTTCTATGGCAACATTGCTGTACTCAATAGACATAAGCCCCATAATCATCGGCAGCGCCGATTTTCCCACAAAGAAACCGATCACCTCCCCCAGCGGGATTCCCGTGCAGGACAGCCAAAATGCCTGCCGGTTGATCAGTCCCTTTACCTGCTTCCTGCTCATCCCGATGGTGCGGTAAAGCCCGTAGCGGCGGATTTCCTTCATCACCGCAATGTCAAATACATTGTAGATCAGAAGATAGCCGCAGAATGTAAACAGAACGACGAGCACGGCTGCCATGGCAATGAGTTCCATATCCGGAATCGGATTGGTCACGGTATTGACCACCGCCGGAAGGGAATTGTCCGCATTGATATCATACGGGTCTCCGCCCATCTGGACGGCAAACTGTTCCATCTTATCCTGCAGCCCAACCGCGCTGTCTGCGGTAAAATCTGAAAAATACGTTCCTGCCAGTTCTCTGTCCTGGTCATAGGTGAATCGGAAAATCTCCGGATGGGCGTCCCGAAATGCCGTTCCCGCCCACATCGTGCTCATCTGGTCGCCTATGGCTTCATACCATCCGGATACCACCATTGTGAGATGGTATACCTCTCCCCGGACTGTAAAATCAATCTCCACCTCCGCGCCCGTCTCCGGCTCTGCGCCCAAATCCATCAGCGCCAGATCCGAAGCCACGATCTCGTTTTCCGCTTCCGGCGCCCGGCCGTGGGTGGGGCTGCTGAATGTCAGATCCGCCTGAACCTGATCCCGCACCTCAAATTCCACATTGTGGCGTTTTGTATTTGACAAAAAGGTGATCGGCATCCTCAGTCCGGCCGACTCCACAAAATCCGCCTGCTGCAGCATTTCAAACTGCTCAGCCGTCATATTTCGAAAATCGCCGTCCGACTTGCTGCCCTTCTGCATCTGCATGGTGACGGCCATGGATTCCGATACTCCCATGCCGATCGTCGTGACCGATGTAAATAAAACCGCAGTCAAAGCGATGGCCAGCACCGCGATCAGGTTCTGCAGCCTGTTGGCCGCAAAGCTGCGGCGGTTGAGGGTTTTCAACATTTCTCTCATGGGTCTTTACCTCCGATGTATGTGATTTCGTAATCGTTCTTACTGACTGATATCATAACATCCCAATGTTACAGTGAAGGTACAGGAAAGGTACATTTTTGTAACGTTGCATAAATGATACCCAAGGGCATCCGGCCAATTCCGAGAACAGCAGAAAAAGCGTCCCGCTTTTTACGGAACGCTCCATTTTATATTCGCTATTCGTCCACTATCCTCCCGTCCCGCAGGCGCACCATCCGATCCGCAAGCTGGGCAAGCTCCTGGTTGTGTGTAATCATGATCAGGGTCTGGTGAAATGTTTCCGCCGTCATTTTCAGGAGCCCCGCCACATTCTGGCTGGTCCTGGCGTCAAAGCTCCCGGTGGGCTCGTCGGCCAGGATTATGGCCGGCTTTGTGATCAACGCCCTGGCAATCGCGGCGCACTGCTGCCCGCCCCCGGAAAGCATATGGGGGTACTGGTTCAATCTCTCATCCAGCCCCAGCAAATGTATGATTTTCCGGAAAAATACTTCATCCGGGCGGGAGTCGTCCATTGCCAGCGGAAACAAAATATTCTCCCGGATCGTCAGCTCCGGCACCAGATTATAGTCCTGAAACACAAAGCCAATCTTTCTGCGCCGGAATACGGTCAACTGCTCCTCCGTCAGCTCCGACAGGTCGGTCCCGTCCACGATCACAGTCCCTTCCGTAGGCTCATACAGGCCGCCTATTGTATTCAAAAGCGTGGTCTTCCCCGAACCGGAAGCCCCCACGATGGAGAGAAACCTGCCCTTTTCTATCGTCAGGTCGATCCCGTCCAAAGCCTTTACCTGGCGGGGACCCTCTCCAAAATATTTTTTAAGTTTGCTTATAGTTACGATGTCCATTTTTTTAATAAAATTATATCCTTGAAATCTTATAAATTATTCGGTTGTTTTTTCTTGTAGGAAGATACAGGTACATAGTATTTATATCCATTCATTTCCAAAACAGCACCACAAACCATTTTTCGTTCGTTTTCATATTCTACATCAGGAACACGAGTAAATCCACGTTTTGTTTTTTCGGCTGCTTTGAGGTATTTTACATAATCTGCATCATAAAAAAATAGATCCATATTGCTTCTCCTAAAAAGTAATGAGTAAGGAAAGATATCCTTACTCATTCATCATAATTCGCCCTTCATGGTGGCGGAACACCAATCATAATTCACCTTTAAGGTAGTGGGACACCTGGGAAGATTCTCTTCTTACCTATATACTATGCGTTTTTTTCGCTTTTGTCAAGAGATTTTCCTGCATTCAGTAACAGTATCCAGCCCATTTTTTTTAATAAAATTATATCCTTGAAATTTTATCTGCAAATATGCTATCTTTAAAAGGTAGGTGAAACTAAGCCTTGACCATAATTTTACACAAATTGAACTTTTAGACGATAAAGCGATAAAGGTAAACCATCTTTTTGAACAGTTAAATGCCCCAGGCAAAAACCGGCTCCGGCTCGACATCGAGCCGCACTCGTCCTGTTGGACGAATGCAGAACGCAAATCTGCTTCCTGCTCCGCACATTGAAAATAATATATCTGCCAAGGGAACCGTTGGGGCGTTATGTCAGCCGCCGGACGAAAGAAAGGGGGCTGGTGCTATGGTTACATATTCGGATTTATTCCAATTTGTGATTATGCTTTGTGCTGTAATAACTCTTGTTATTTACATTAAACGTAAAAAATAGCGCCCCTGCTCTGGTAAAGTAAGGCGCTATTCTTTATAACACTTATTTTTCCGGCGGTCAGGTGTACGCTGACCAACGGTTCTCTTGTCAAATATATTATATGCAATTTTATTGCCGTTGTCAAACCATTTATAGGCATTTCCATTCATTTCAAAAGGCACCGCCACGTGCAGGAATGAGAGGAAGATGATAAGATGCCAGCATATTATGACGAATCTACAAAATCATGGTTCTGTAAGTTCTATTACACGGACTACACCGGTACCAAGAAGCAGAAAAAGAAACGCGGTTTTAAGCTCCAGCAGGAAGCGAAGGAATGGGAAAACAAACCCGTTCAATGGGTTTCTGGACTCTCACACAGTATATTAGCTTCATCCAGCATGTAACTGATACGATTGCATATCATTATTGAAGAGGAAAGTATTAAACCAGAAACTTGAATGTTATTGTTACTGTCGATTATACAGCGGCATCAAACAGTGCTCCATTTTTGTATCCTATCGTAAGAACCGCGTCAATTCCCCTGTTCCATCCTTCTTTTGCGATTCGCCGGTATTGATCGTAATAATCTTCGAGCCTAAAGGAGACTGCCTCTTTACTTTCAGCCATTTCCTTATATTTATTCGAAAGAACCTCCCACAGATCGCTGCCGTCAGGAGTATAGAATCTGCCGTTTTTATTTTCCAGCGTTCTCAGATCATAATCGGTAAGCTGCTTTACCATATGGTAGACTGCCGCTTTCGCCTTATCCCCCTGCACATACTGGTTTGATCCCTGCTGTCCTATATTGATATTGCTCTGATTGCAGTATGAAATATGGTTGTACAGAGAATGGCCATTCTCTCCGAAATTCAATGCAGACTCAATCTCCGCGGCAAGCTCTTTTCCCACTCCCTCCGCATGGATCCTGTAATCATACGGATCTACTGTCAGATACAGTTCTGTGCCGTCAGGGATTACGATTCCGTTTGCGGAAAAGATCTGGTTGATACAGTCATTGATCTGTCCCCGCATTTCCTGATTGTATTCCTGATCGGCCTGAAAGGAATTACAGCCCCCAAATGTCCTCTGGATCACCGGATCGTAACTATTAAGAGACGGCTCCCTGCCGCACAGCATCCCAATCTCCTGCTCCATCCCAATCTCCCGTTCCAGTGGTGACAATCCACGAATATAATAGGGGGATTTCGGATTATAGTATTTATCACGGATATGCTGTGACGGATTTGCAAATCTCAGGTTCTCTTCGTTCTGTTTTTCATAATATTCGTCCAATACTTTCAGGTACTTTGCATACTTAAGCGCCGGATTAAATTTGGGAAATGCCAGATTCGGGTCTGCTGCTTTCCCGGAAACCGTTTCATCCTGTGATACTTCCTCGGTAGTTTTTGCTTCCGTCTGCTCCTGTGACGCGTTCTCTTCCTGTATCGTTTCCTCCTCTTCACCTTCCGCTTCCGCAGGCAGATTCGGAAGAAATTCCTCCTGCCAGTCCGTCTGGCCGACACCATAACCATATTCCGTATCAATATCCAGCAAATGTCCGTCAATGTACTCCAGGCTCAGGGAATGATCCGGAGAGCCTTCCCATCCGGTTTTCGCCAGCTTCTCATAGCCTTCCTGATATTTCTCCAGCTGGAACGGAGAATAGGCTTCGGCTTTTTCCTTTAACTCCAGCCACAGATCGCTCCCATCCGGCGTATAAAACTTTCCGTCTTCATTTTGAAGCTCGCGAAGGTCATAGCCTGTCATTTCTTTCACAAGATGGTAGAGTACGGATTTTTCAGCTGTCTCCGAGTTATATTGGGAAGGGTTATCATATCCGAATTTTGACGGCGCGCATCTTTGGATATGGGTAAATAAATTGAATCCATTTTGCCCCTGATTCAGTACCTTTTCAATTGATTCTGCCAGCGATTTATCCTCCAGCCCTTCCACCCGGATATAGTAGTCGCAGGAATCTACTGTCAGGCGGAGGGACTGCCCTTCTGGAATCTGGATTCCATTTTCCTTAAGCAGACCTTCCACTGTCTGTTCTGTTTCCTGCCGTACGGCACGGTTTGTCAGCAGCTCCAGTTCTTTGATAGTGGGCCATGTGGAACGATCTTTTGTCAGGTCGCGGTATTGTCCTGCCAGCTGTATAAATGTCTTATCAGTGGAGGAAAGTATTCCGCTTTTCAACTGCAGCTCAGGCTTCTGCTCCGGCTGAAAATAGGTCGTCTGATCCTCTGCTTCTTGAATCCGGCTCTCTGCCTGGCCGGGAGCTGTTCTGGATATCAGTACCTCGTCTTTTGAAGCAGGGATTTCTTTCTGCTGTGCATCTCCGGGAGTCTTTGCCGCCGAGTACGGAGCCTGCGTAGAGTTCCTCCGTCTGCTGACCGCTCCTTCATAATTTGTTACGGATTGATAACTGGTATTCATATTTGTATTCATAAAGCATCTCCTCATATAACCACGAAACTATGGCAGTTCCTGTAAAACCGCCATAGTGATTATTGATAACTCTTACTTCTTAACTAAAATAACTCATAATTCGTATTACGAATATCATATTCCCAATTAATCCTCATGCTTAAATTGCTTAAACGGGTACTGGAATATGCACTTTGATAATACCTAACCCGGATAAACCGGAAAAGTTATTTTGCATTTCACTGAAGCAAAAACACCGAAAACGTCGTCCCTTCCCCCACCTTCGATTTCACGCTGACATACCCTTTCTGCCGGGTAATGATGCCGCGCGCCAGGTACAGCCCCAGCCCGACGCCTTCCTCCCCCGCCACTTCCTCCGCCCGGTAAAACCGCTGAAACACATCGTTGTAATGCCCGGCGGCAATTCCGATTCCGGTATCCGTGATATCGATGCGGGTATAAAACTGCCACGGACGCACGCGGATCGAAATGCTTCCGCCCTTCGGCGTATATTTTACCGCGTTATCCAGGATATTTCCCAGCGCTTCCGCGGTCCATTTGGCATCGTGTCTCACAACCGCATGGCTGTCGCACGCAACGTCAATCCGAATCTGCTTCTGATCCGCCGTTGCCCAGATGCCGTTCACCGCCTGGGCGATGGTATTGTACAGGCTGCCCTCTTCCATATGCAGCGTAAATGTCCCGGTTTCCAGGCGGGACATCTTGATCAGAGACTGCATCAGAAAATCAAGCTTGTTGATCTGCCCGGTCATGGTGTCGAGAAATTCCGCCCGTTTTTCGTCAGATAACCGATGCTGCTGCAAAATATTGGTAAACATCCGGATATTCGCAATCGGAGTTTTTACCTGATGGGAAATGTCGCTGACCAGCTCCTGAATCGTCTGCTTATCCTGCTCGCTCTGTTCCCTTCCCTGCTGCATTCTGTCATAATACTGCAAAAGCTTGCCCTGAACCTTCGATACCTGGGAATCCTCATAGGGCTGGTAATTCTCCGGAGATTCCCCGTTCATGAGGGCATCCACCGTCCCGCAGATATCATTTGCAAAATCCGACTGCTCCTTTTTCTGACGCCCATCCCACAGAAAAACAAGAACGAATATGAGGACTCCTGCTGCCGGCAGAAGCGCGTGCAGACATCCGGAGGGAATATATTCCCACAGGCTTCCGCACAGAATCAGCACAAGGGCCGTGGACATCAGTATCCTTTTTTCAGATAAAAATTTCATTCTGCCCATCTCTGTTCTCCATAAACAGCGCCCCTTTTTTTACTTCCCGCCTGTCCAGATATACCCCATCCCCCTGACCGTCCGGATGTAGGAATGGCCTTCCTCCTCGATCTTTGCCCGCAGCCGGTTCATGGTGACAGTCAGCGTATGGTCGTCAATATAATTTTCATCACAGTCCCACAGCTTTTCCAGCAAAGTCTGCCGTGTTACGATATTTCCCGCGTTGGCGGTCAAAAGCCGCAGCAGCTTGTATTCATTGGGCGTAATGTTCAGCTTCTCCCCGCTGCGGACAGCCGTCAGCGCCTGAAAATCCAGACGCAGAAATCCGTCGTCGTAACCGTCCTCCACAGCCTTCGCGCCGGAATTACCGCGGCGCAGCGCGACCTCAATCCGCCGCTTTAAGATCTGGGTATGAAAGGGTTTGGTAATATAGTCGTCCGCGCCAAGGTCGAAGCCGTTCAGTACATCCTCCTCCAGGTCCTTTGCGGTCAGAAATATGACCGGCAGATCCGCAGCAGCAGCCTTAATCTCCCGGCAGAGGTCGAAGCCGTTTCCATCCGGAAGGTTCACATCCAGAATGGCCAGGTCAAAGTGCTCGTCCTCCAAAAAACGGCGCGCCTTCCGGCAGCCGTAAGCCGCCACGGTCAGGTAGCCGCTTGTATCCAGTTCAAAACACAGACCTGCGCTCAGGGCCAGGTCATCTTCAACAACTAATATTTTCTTCACATGCATTTTCCTTTTCATTCACAGTATAGAAAAAGCTGCTTGCAGGATATCTGACTAATCCGGCTGCTGCCCGTCATGCGCTTTCCACTGACATTCTGTGATCTGCAGATTGGAAAATACCGCTTTAAAGGAAGAATCCTCCGGGGAACATGCGTAGATGCCGAACCGGATCTTCCCCTTCCCCTGGTGCATATGGCAGATCCGCATCTGGCTGAATGCAGTCCCGTCCACAGAGCACTCGATGCAGTAATCATCCTCCCTCCGGCTGAAACGATACCACATGGATTTTACAGAGGCGTCAATCTCCGTTGTCGCCCAGTCCGAATATCCGTTGTTGGTCACAACGCTTCCCAAATGCTGGAACTCGTCATTTTCATATTCGATGGAGCCCTTCAGCCAGTTCTCACTGTCTAAATACATCACGATGCCGCACTGGTCAAAGCGATGATGGCTGTCATGAAATTCCGTCTTCACCACAAAGCTGAAGTACTGCTCCTCCGTTTCCATCTGCAGCACCGGAGCATTGTCATTCTGAAAATGATAATACGTCCTCTGCCACAGGTCTGTATGAGGCTTTGTGACAATTTCGATTGTGTCCTGGTTTATTTCATAATGTTCCGGTTCCCTTGTCCAGGTGAATTTTTTCAGATCCATTTTCATCCTCCTTGAATATATCAAATCATCTGTTCAGAGCAAAAACGCCGGCGTTTCTGTAAATGTACTGAATGAATACAATATTTCCCTGCTGGTCATACCACAGCCTCTATCAAAATCTTATCACCGACTACAACCTCAAAGACGCCTGTTTTCTTCTTTTTATTAAAATTAAAGCTGACCATATATCCTTGATCTATATGGTAGTCGTCCAGATAGCCCGCAAGCTGTCTCTCTCCCCGCAGGTTATATTCATTTCCATGCCAGACCTTCATTTCGATCACAAATTGCTCCCCCCGATAATCCACTATAAGGTCTGTGCGTCCCATACTTCTGGTCTGTGATTCAATATAATAATTACCGGTTCCATTAATGATCGGTCGAAGGTAGAGCAAAAAATACTTTCTGCCGACATCTTCAAGAAATGCTTCATCACGATCATGATACAAATCATCAAAATGCTCTACAAATTTTTCCAGAATACGCCTCATGTTCAAACGACCGCCTACAAGGAACTGATTCCTGTCCTTCAAGGATGCTTTATATAACTTCTGTCCCTGAATTTCAGCAGTGGATAAATATCTGTTGTAAAGTCTCGTCTCGAAAATACGGTTCGAAAGTACTGCATTTCCGTTCCGGCAGCATATAAATCCAAACATGAACGCTGCATCCATTGCCGGATTATCTGGATCATAAGCAATACTTTTTCCGGTAAAAAGCAGATCCTGCAGCATTTCGTCCAATTCCGGATAATCCGCCAGCTTCCTGTTCAGAGATTCAAAAAGCGTATTTTTCTCAGCCAGAATCATCCTGACCGCCTGGTGAAATCCGTCTCTCGTCCATGCCGCTTTCTTAGAATCAAACTGCGGTATTTTGCTGACATTTTCATCAATCAATTTGCAGAGTCTTGATACCAGGTACGGATAACCGGATGTATAATCATAAATCAATCCGGCCATCTCTTCTTCATTCATACCGGTTTGATGATCGGCTTCATACTCCCGGAGCATTCCCTGGATTCCTTTTTTGGACAAACTCATGTCAATGTCAAAGTCCGCAGCAATATTCCACGGACTGTTCATCTTGTGCTCATCCTCACGGCGAAATTTTTGTTTCAGATTTTTTACGTCATAAACCCCGGCCAATATCACTGACCAAAAAGCCGGCTGCGAAGCCCGCCTGATATAATATGCCCTCAATTGCGCCAGAAAGTCGAGAAAAATCTGATTATTGCTGACGCTGTCCACCTCATCAATCATCAATACAATCGGCCTGGGGGACGCACCGCAGATATCGCTTAAATATTCAAATAACCTCTGCAGCCGGAAATTTGTCGGCTCTTCATTTACAATGCGGTACATTTCATCGTATAACGTCTTTACCCCATCAGACAAGGAAGCGTTGTTTCTCCTAAATACCCGCAGAAAAAACCTGCCGAACGACAGCGCAAATATATTTTCATTTTCAAATTCTCCTGCGCCCAGCATCTGAAAATCCAAAAAAACAACATCATAATCAGCCTTAAGATATTGCTCCAGCGCAAGCAATGTTGTCGTTTTTCCGTACTGCCTTGCTTTGTTGATGGTAAAGTAGCTTCCCGTATCAACCAGTGCTTTTATCTCCTGCAGGCGCCCGGCAATATCCACCATATAATTTTGCTCCGGCATACATGCTGCAGTCACATTAAAAACTTTGGACATAAATGCACACGCTCCTTTTTTCACTCCGCCCCAAGAATCTCTCCCGCCAGCTCCCTGTGCGGCCTGTCCGGATTTTTCTGAAATACATTCACATGGTTCAGGTCGCCGCTGCGGTCTGTAAATGCAGGAAATAAAAATCCGCACTCCGGTTCCCCCGGCTCGTATTCGTCCGCAAGGGGGCAGATCACGCAGATCAGATATTCAAACACTTCCTCCGACTCCCACAGCCGTTCCTTGTCCGCCGCTTTCGCCGGGATATCGTAGCGGTCATGGAACATCAGAACGGCATATTCCGAATCCGTCTGATAACGTTCCATGACAACATCGTAAAATGTATCCAGCAGGGCGTCATTTTTCAAGCCGCATTCCTTCAGCGCCATAAGGAGCTGCCACATGCTGCCCGGCTTCTGGGCCTCCGCTGAAAATTCATATTTTTTCAGGTTCTGATTCGTATCGGAAAACGGAACCGCTTTGGCCAGCTTCAGATTCCTGGCCTTATCCGATCCCGACAGCTTCAGGAAATTCGTATTGAAGCTGCCGTCAAATTCCCCGTCCCTGTCCACGTAGCATCCCGCAATCCTTGTGATGGATGTCCGCGCAGGCGTCATCCGCCGCGTCAGCTCCAGCATATCTTCCCTGCTGATCATATATCCTGCTCCTCATCCGCGGGCTGGGAAACCGTATCCTTCTCCTGTTCCTCCCCGTCGTTCAGCTTTTCCTTCTCTTTTGCATTCTCCTCTCCCGCCTCTTTCACGGACTCATTCAGCTGCATATACCCTTTCATGGCCTTTGTGTAAAGCTGGTCGGCTTCGCTGAGCACATCCCCCAGGCGTTCCCGCTTGCCCTTGCTGGCTCCGCCCCTGCTGTCGTCCAGCTTCACCTCCATGGAGATCACACTGGCATCCCGCTCCTTCTGGTCATGGGCCTTGTGAATCTGGCTCACCTGCTTATAATCCAGGGAAGCGTTGCTGATGTTATTCAAAGATTGTATCTGCTGTTCCTCTTTGGTCTTGGGATCTTTCTCGTCCTTCTTTTCTTCCTCGGCCTTCTCGAGCTGGTCCTCCACCATCTGCTTCAAGGTCTGCGAAATCTCTGTTTCCACATTGCTGATCTGCTCCTCATACAGAGCCACCATGGCCTTGATGGAATCCCAGTCGCCGCCGCTTGCCATCAGCTCGTTCTTCCGCTCGATCAGCTCCCGCTTGCGCTCCATCAAAAAGTCAAGCCGGCCCTCCATCTGGTTATTCGGAGAAATGTTTACCCGATCCTCCCTGCGTTCCTGTCCGTCCTTCCGCTTTCCGGACTGGGCGTCCCGCGCTGCCTTGCGGTTCATCGAATTTGCCGCCATCTGCACCCGGTTCCAGGTGCTTCCCGCCTTTCCTCTGCCTGATTGTATATGAATCTGCATACTTCCCGACTCCTTTCTTCTCTGCTTTCTGCTTATAATATTTATCGTCAGGGTGGGAAAATCTGTTAAGGCAATTTGGCGCACATCCGGATTTTTCCGATATACAAGGTTTGTCAGGATTCAAAGTCATTGTATATATATTTCTGAAGACGTATCTTTCACACCATTGATCTGAAGCCTTACATGGATTTTTCCATTTTCAAATTCATCCAGCGGATATTCCAGCGGTTCCGAAAGATCTGTCACATCAACGGAACGGGCCGTGTCTCCCTGTACCAGCCACAAAACAAGGGTTGCTCCGTCCGGGACGGTTTTGCAGGAAATGTCTGCGTGAAGCATTTGGGTGTCCGCGTCCTGGATCTTCATATTTTGTTCCTTAATAAATCCTTCGCTGGCGCTGCCGAACTTCAGCTTCCAGACGCCGTCGATAAAACTGCTTGTAGTCATCCCGATAACGCCCGTGTTCCAGACCCGTTCATTAGAAGCAGCGTTCGTGTTTATATTGTTTCCCGCGGCAGCAGTGACAATAAAACCAGTGAGACAAACCAGCATAAGCGCCATGCTGATCACACCGCCGATGATCCATTTCAAGTGATGCGTTTCCTGTTTTACCATGATTGTATCATCCTCCTTATTTTCCATATGCGTTCCGCATTCTTCACAATATTTTGCTCTCAGAGAAATTTGATGCCCGCAGGCGGGGCAGTCCCTTTTTATTTCCGGACGACGCAGAACATAAATCATCCATCCGATCAAGGGGGTGGCGACCAAAACTACAATCGCCCATAATATCGGGTCGTCGCCCCGTTTCCCGCAGTCCTCATATACCCATGCCGCCAAAAAACCGGACGTGCACAAAGCAAAAATAACGACGCCGAGAAGCAGCAGCGGAATCCCCACGGACAGTCCGCTGAATCCCTCGCTTTTCAGAAAAAACAGACCGAACCGAAGGAATACCAGCAGGAAAACCGCCCCGACCGTGATATAAAGCAAACGCTTCCTGTTCTTTGTATGTTTCATGCCAATACACCTCTTTTCCTGATATGGATCGTAATGTCCTCTTTCATGTTTGTTCTTTTCACGCCGACTATGGTCAGCAGTACGCCCGCCAGCCCGATGTAAAAGCAGATGCCTGCGGCGAAGTAAGACAGATACGTGTTGCTGATTACCATTAAGGCAGCCGCCGCCAGCATCGCAAATGCTGCCAGATTCAGGATCATGGGCAGATACCAGAGGGACAGCGCACGGGTCGCAGGCTGTTTTTTCATGGCTGCTTCCTTCTGGTACAGCGCAGCTTTGAGTCTCTGGTTCAGCTCCGGGGCCGGCTCATCGGCCAGCTTCATAGAAGCCCGGATAAGTTCATCCAGATTCTTTTCTTTCTCAGTATAAAAACGTTCATCGTTCATAGCCAGATTCCTCCAATCTTTTTTTAATCAGCTTTCGGCCTTTAAATAACCGGCTCTTCACGGTTCCGGGCGGTTTTTTTATAATCGCCGCGATCTGCTCGACGGAACAGTCGGAAAAGTAAAACAATGTCAGCGGCACCCGGATTTTTTCCGGAAGCGTCCCGATCACCTGATCGACCTCCGCAATCAGCTCTTTTCGAAAATAATTTTCTTCAATGCTTTCCTCGGAGCGCAATACCTGTTCCGCTTCATCGTCCAGATTGCCGCAGGGGGCGATTTTGTTCCGGCGGGCCTGTTTCCGCCTGTCGCTCCTCCAAAGATTATATGCAAATGAAAAAAACAGGGCTTTCGGATTCTGCTCCCAGTCCAGCGTCTGCCCAGTCTCCAGCGCCTTCAAAAAAGACTGCTGGTACAAGTCCTCGGCATCTGCTTTGTCCATACAGAGTTTCAGGCAAAATCTATAAATATCCGTACCAAACTCGTCAATACATCTCTCAATTTCTCTTGCGTCCAACGTCTCACCTCCAATGCCCTTTCACTCTATATTCGCCGTGACCTTATGAACGGTTCATTTTATTTTTAAAAAAAGTTCCAGCTGTGCTCCAAAAGGGGCTGCCGGGAAATCGCTGAATTTCCCGGCAGCCCCTGTCTGACACTGTTTAACCGTTTCTGAAACGTAGTATTTTATCCCTTTCGTCTTCGGGCCAGCAGCCATGTCATCACATGAACCGCCTGCTGGAAGCTGCCCTGTTCAATACTATAATACCTCACTGCATATATCCTTCGCGCCTTCGTTTTACACAGCTTCAAAAGATAATCAAAAGATAAAAACTGCCTGAAATCAAGTTTCTGTCAGCTTTTTATTAAATTTTGAATATTTTCAAAAGATAATCAAAAGATAGAATCCTTATTCCTTTATTTTGAGATTATCTAACGCAATTTGAAGCTGTGTGATTTTTTCATCAGATGTTTCTCTAATGGTATACCTTGTTGCAGGTCCATTACCTGTCTTTTGCACTAATTTTTTTCCGTTTAATATCTCCAACCACTTTCTTATTTTATAATCTGACAAGCCTGTCTCTTCACGCATCTTTGAAACAGAGATTGGTTTCGTGCTTTTTAAGATAACTCTCAAAATAGTTTTTGCCTCCTCTTCCAATTCGGGATATGAATCAGCAAAGTCTATATTCCATATTCTCAAATCCGTTTTTTCAATATCTGTATATACTTCCGGCGTATGCACACCGCCTGATGCTGTTGTTGTAAATATCAACGGTCCACCATAACCCTGCCGCTCCGATGCGCCCAGCCATCGAAACATCTTCATAATAATCTCATTTCGCGGTCTGGAATCTCCACCGGTTCGGAACTGCTGCAAAGATACCAGCATCTTTCCCGGATTCAGAAAGTGAAACCAACCATCGAAAACCTCAATTTTTATACTTGGATATGCCTGTACATAATCAGCGTGTGCAAGGCAGTTGATCAAGCACTCTCTCAGCACTTCATCAAAATCAGACAATGGTATCCGGAGCTGCCCCTCGTCCAATTCAAAAGACTCTTTTAACAATATCTTCATCTTTTCATATACAATTGAGTAGAAGTTGAATATATTCATCTCATAATCACTTGGTTCATCATCCGATACCCGATCAATCCAACGCGGATTATGTCCCTTGCGATTAAAATAGTCTAAATGATAATGCGGGTACACCTCCTTTATCGTGCGTTCCTGTCCTAAAAATAATAGTGCTCCACGCCTGAGTTTCACCTCGCCCGACACACGATCCACAAAGCAAGCCCCTATTTCCGCCAAAAACTCCTGATTTGTCATTTCAAGATATTTCTTCTTCGGAAAACGCTTATTTACTTTTTCTTTATAAGTAATCACAGAATCCATGTCTAAATCGTCAATCGTAAAATGTTCTATCGGCAAGCTGTCATGGCAAGGCGTTGCATTTCGCTCAAATGCTTCTAATTCCTGTTTCGTAGCCCTGCGGTCCCCGTCACCTGTTCTGATAAAAGTGTTTTCTCTCTTCCCATTAAAATAAACAGGTTTCATCGGCTCCGGAGCCTCTTTTACACATACAATCATTATTTCAGCTCCATCTATATTGACAACATGGATGTCCTCATTATCTACGCTTCTATAATTGATCTTGTTCGGATTTGACAGCATATTCCACAAATTTATTTGTGTTTTAGATATATTTCCGACTCCCTGAATCGTATTCACAGGATCCCCTTCAATAACACCAAGCAAAATCCATCCTCCCGATGTATTGCAAAATGCAGAATATGATTCCCAAAAAGCGGCAGGCAGCTCCACCGCTTTCTTCAGTTCAATAAAATATTTCTCATGAATATTTA
This sequence comes from Schaedlerella arabinosiphila, assembly GCF_003885045.1. Lineage (GTDB taxonomy): Bacteria > Bacillota > Clostridia > Lachnospirales > Lachnospiraceae > Schaedlerella > Schaedlerella arabinosiphila. The sequence continues at coordinate 4,797,240 of NZ_RHJS01000002.1, forward strand.
TAATCCAATCTTTTAATTTTTCTAAATTTTTAAAATCAGGCTGCTCCATGCGGTAACTATACCTCCCAAACTTTTCTAAACTATGCCGAAAATCGTTTTATACACTCTTGCACAAATTTTTAGTTACAGTTCACGGCCCAACCGATCGCGAACTAATACCAGTATATCATATATTTCTACTTTCCAATACCCTTGGATTGTAATCTGTTTTTCCGTATGGTAAAATACCTTATGAAACGGCCGTATGGCCATGATGGGGTGCCCTCGGGCATACCTTATGAAACAAACAGTTTCATGCTGGAAATCTTTTACAAATCGGAGGTAATGATATGAAAAAAATATTTACTTGCTTCCTGTGCGTCACCCTCCTTGCCGCCGTCCTCACCGGATGCGGTTCGAAAGGGGATGATTCCGCGCAGGCGGACACAGGCAAAACGGAAAGTACAGACACCGACCGTACAGAAGGTACGGACAAAGACACTTCAAAGGATACGGACACAAGCAGTACAACGGACGCCTCTTCGGAAAAAGAAGCCTATCTGGAAGGGCTGCACCATGTTGAAATCGAAGTGCAGGATTACGGCACCATTGCCCTGGAGCTGGATGCGGATACCGCGCCGATCAGCGTCACCAATTTTATCCGGCTTGCCGAGGACGGTTTCTATGACGGCCTCACCTTCCACCGGATCATCAGCGGTTTTATGATCCAGGGCGGAGACCCGAAGGGAAATGGAACCGGCGGTTCGGACAAAACGATCAAAGGCGAATTTTCCGAAAACGGCGTGGAAAATGAGATTTCCCATGTGCGGGGCGTAATCTCCATGGCAAGATCCAAGGCTCCCGACAGCGCATCCTCCCAGTTTTTCATTGTCCATGAGGACAGCCTGTTTTTGGACGGAAACTATGCCGCGTTCGGCCATGTAACCGAAGGGATGGAAGTTGTGGACAAAATCTGCGAGGATACGCCTGTGCAGGACAGTAATGGAACGGTGGACAAGGGTGACCAGCCCACGATCACATCTGTTCAGGTGATCGATTGATGTAAAACGAATTTTGCGGACATTGACAGGCAGGCACAAGAACGCTTTGCAGCTGGTTAATCTGGCAGCTCTGTAACTGATTCAATACAGCCATCTTTAATCATGATAATTTCATCTGCCTGTGCCGCAAGATACTTACTGTGCGTTACTACAATGACGCACTTTCCAAGCTCATGCGCCGTTCTTTTTAGTAATTCTATGATTTCCCCCGCCGTGTTTTCATCAAGGTTACCCGTCGGCTCATCTGCAAGCAGCACTTTCGCGTTGCTTGCCAGTGCTCTTGCAATGGCAACCCGCTGCTGCTGGCCGCCCGATAGCTGCAAAACATTTCTTTTCCAATCCTCACAAGGAATGTTTACTTTCTCCAATAAATCCTGCGGCTTTTTTGTTCCGCCAAGCCGCACGTTTTCCTCTGTCGTCAGATAATCAATCAAATTATAATTTTGAAAAACCAATGAAACATGATGCTTTCTGTGGTAGTTAAGTCCTTTTTCCTGTATATCTTCACCGTTATACAAAATGGTTCCTCTCACAGGCAGATCCAGTCCTGCAAGCAGGGACAGGAACGTCGTTTTGCCTGCCCCGCTTGCACCGACAATCGTATAAAATTTCTTTTCTTCAAACTGCATGGAAACATTTTTTAAAATTTCTTTTTCTTTCTGAGATTTATAAGAATACTGCACATTCTTGACTTCTAATACCATCATTTTGTCCTCCTAACTAATTTCACTGAAAATATCTTTTGGATTTTTACGGGCAATCAGAATGCCGGCAGCCCCAACCGATATTACAACCAACAACGCTACGCCGAACCAATCGTACAGCATGAGTTCTGGTGTAACGGCGACGGAAACGCCTGTAACTGTTTCCTCTGAATCCACCGCATTTTTTGCAACTTTTCCTTCCTCTAAGACAGACTGCTCCGTTGCCTTTTGCACCTGCTGCTGTACAAGATAATCCGCTGTAATATCAGAAGCGGCGGGCGCAGCCGTAAAAGAGAGGAATAGGGCGGCGGCAGCGATCATGGATGCTTCCAATAATATCTGCCCCAATATTTTTATCTTCGGTGTGCCAAGGGCTAATAAAATTCCGATTTCCTGCACCCGCCCTTTCATCCAAAAAACAAATACTAAAAATAGGATGATCAGGCTGGCTCCTGCAACTACGATAACTAATATCTGGCTGACATTCTCCAAATCATTGAAATTTTTCGACATCTTATCAATATTTCCGTTGTTGTCAATCAAATCATAGCGTTCCCATCCAATATCCGCTTTCTGTATCTCTTTTTTTATTTCATCGTATTGGTTCACGTCTGCCACTTTGAAATATGCTTTTTCGTACAATGCACCTGATGTACTTCCTTCTGCTTTTTCTGGAAATCCTAAATCGGTAAAGATAATATTTTCAGAACGGTAAGTATCTCCGGACATGACAGGCGTCATTTTCTGCTGAACCCTGTAAATCCCAACAATCTCCGCCCCAAAGACGGTTCCATTCTCTATATCACGGCGGTCATTAAATTGTATTCTATTTCCAACCGACAGGTTGTTTTTTGCGGCAAGTTCTTCTGAAATCACGCATACGTCAACATCCTCCTCCGTTATCATCCGTCCCTCCTTCATTGTTACATTTCCTGACAGGACATTGGCATCCAATGCCATATCTTTATTGCCGATTAAGCTGACACAAAGTAAATCAGAGCTCTGGTCTACATCATCATCCTCAATTCTGGAAAAATCCACAGGATTCACTGCTGTAACGGCGGTTGTAATATTATACTCGGAAATGCCGGAAACAGCGGCAATCTTTTCCATATCATGGATTAAAATTGTCTGGAACGAATTATCATATGATACTCTCCATGACGTACCATAGTTTGTTTCTATTTTTTCGACATTCACGCCATCGAAATTCCCTTCTTCCCCCTCGGTCTTTTTTTCAAGAATTTCATCTGCCCTGTTCCGCTTGTTTGCTTCGTTTGCTTCTATCAGAAATCCAGCCCCTACTGCCTGCTTTGTCTTATTCTGGGTGGCGATGCTTGCGTTTCGGCTGGCCATGCCCGATAAAAAAAACAGACTGATCATAAATACTACAAAAAACAGAAGTATGCTTTTGACTGGTTTGCGTATAACCGAACGCCACGCCATTTGGAAACTATTCATTGTCTATCCCTCCATTTTCGATAAAGTTTCTTTGGGGTTCGTTCTTAATATCGGGAGCAGGGAAACTATGACTGCCGCCAATACAAGCAGGCTTCCCAAACCTGCCAGAATGCCTACATCTTTGAACTGTAATAACACTTCTAAAGAAATGTCTGTTGTTCCAGATTCCGTAAGGAAACCTTGTAAAATGCCCGCCATAAAGTTTCCAAAACAACATGAGCCAAGGACAGCGAATGCAAAGACGAAAAATGATTCCATAAATATCTGTAAAAAAATACTGGCTTTTGATTTCCCAACACTGATAAAAATAGCAGTTTCTTTCTGCCGTGTCCGCATCCACATACAAAGCAGTAAAGATACGATCACCGTTCCTGCCAGAAGCGTTAGGGCAAGCATAAGCTTTGCAGCCCTGGTAATCTGTTCTAATGGCAGAGACATTTGTTGATACAAGGTATCAGATGTCGTAGAATCTGCTTTATCAGATAAATATTTGTTCAATTCTTCCTCTAATAAACTTAATTGCTCTGGATTTTTGCAATAAACAGCAACTTTGGCATAACCCTCCGTTTCAAATAAATCCGAATAGGAACTGTTATCTATGAATATCTGATTTTCAATACGGTTTACAGAATCCATTCCTTCTGGCTGCCTGCTTTCATTTCCAGATAAAAAGATACCGACAATTTCTAAGGAAACCCGCTTTCCATTGGTATTTTCTAATTCTATCAAGTCTCCTGATTTTAATTGATTGGCATCCGCAAGATAAGAGTTGATAACAATCCCTTTTATGTCCCCCGCAATATAACTGCCAGATACAAGACGGTATACCCCTTCTGAAAACCCGCTGTCATTTTCCAGATTATCGTAGGATAGAAGGGATACTTTCTGATTGGATGCTTCTGTAGAATCGCTGCCCGTAACCAATTGGAAATTTACAGGAAACGCATCGTTTTTTGCCAGGCAGTTTACTGTGGAAACTTCCTCTAAATCCTTTATCCATTCCACGTCATCCAATGTAATCCTGTCATCCTCTTTCAAAATCCCCATGACAACTTTTGCTTTTGTTTTTTCTCCAATTGCCGTTTTTGAATCAGCCGTTGCACGGAGAATCATGTTTGTGCTTAATATCATGCTGCTCACAATGAGCAGCACAAAAAACAATAAAACTGTCTTGGCTTTTTTTCGCTTCAAATACCGAAACGCAAGCTGATAAAATGCCATGTCTATTCCTTCTTCCTATTCATATTGGGTAATGATTACTTTTGCAGCTGTAAAATTTTCTGTATCGTCAAAATTCCCATAAAGCAGCAATGATGTTTTTTTCTTTATATCCGCTTTGGCAGCTTCATTGACCATGGCTTCTCCAGTCGCTATGCTTATCACTGCTCTCTGGAATATGCAGTTATCTCCATATTTAATAGTCACTTTTGCCTCCTCATTTTCGTACCCTTCCGCGATGACGACAGCCTCGTCAGCATGATCTGATGTTACTTGGTTAACCACGCATCCATGATCTGAAAACTCGATTACATCTCCCTGCAGATCAGATGCCGCAATGATTTCATCACCATCCATACTCCCGACATTATTTGAATTGTTCTCATTGGAAATATCTTTTTTGTCAGAGCCTGTTGTGCCATTTTCAATATAAGTATCTTTAGCTTCGCTTTCTCCGTTTGTGCCTGCTCCTTTTGGCGCACCGCAGCCTGCCAAAGCAAACATACTTGCCCCAACCACGAATGCCCGCATGAATTTTTTGATCTTCATCATTCTTTTCCGCCTTTCTTTTTGATATGTTTGTATTTAGTATTATGGTTTTTAGATGCCCTGCAAGGATGCACGGCATTCAGATAACGAAGCCATTGTATCTAAAAACCCTGCTAAAAATCCTGTAAAATACAAAAAGATATAAGTGACTTTTTAGAGGATTTTTACAGAATTTCATATTATACTAATACTAAGTGGATTCTATATTCCTAACCAGGAAAGGATTAAAAAAATGAAAATACTTCTTTTAGAAGATGATTTAGAGCTTTGCAGCTTGATACAATCACAATTAACAAAAAACGGGTATATGGTTGATGCTTGTAATGATGGGGAAAGTGCCATGCTGTATGCCTTACATACAGATTATTCCTATGATTTGGCTATTGTGGACAGGATGCTCCCTGTTATTGACGGGCTGACAATTATTAAAGCTATGCGGAAAAAAGGCATCCAGATTCCTGTTATTATCATTACAGGGATGACCGCCCTTAATGAAAAGATAGAGGGATTAGATGGCGGGGCTGACGATTATTTAGCCAAGCCCTTCCATATGCAGGAGCTGCTTGCCCGTGTGAGGGCTTTAACAAGGCGTCCAAGCGAAATAAAAGCAGAGGATAGTCTCTACTACGCAGACTTGTGTTTTAATAAATCAAACCGTGGACTGACTTGCAGCCTAAAGACTATTTTTTTAACAGCAAAAGAGTCTGAATTGTTATATGTCCTTATGAAAAGTCCAGAAACACTTTTCTCAAGAGAACAATTGATATTGAAAATATGGGGTACATCATCGGAAGTTGAACAGGGAAATGTTGATAATTACATTTCTTTTTTACGGAAACGGTTAAGGGAATTAAAGAGTATCTGTGAAATAAAAACCGTATATGGGGCTGGATATTCTCTAACCCAGAAACGGAAATAAAATGTTTATGTCATACAAGCGACAGATTGGAGACCACAAATGCTGAAACCACTGTCAAAAAAATTAAATGCTTTTTTTATAACGACTATTATGTTAATCATTACCTCAATTATGATGATTCTCTGCAAAAACTATATCCACATGGAGCAATCAAATGAGATTATTTTTTTTCAGAAAATGGTTACGCAGATGATATACCAGCTTGAAGATAGCAGCCAGGATTTTGAATCTATTGCGGATTTCTACCATGAGTACAAACGCCCTATATTCTGCTATATTCAAGATTCCTCTGGAAAGATGATATACCAGACAGATTCTGACTTTCCTACGGATGCAGACACTCTTTTGGAGCGTTTCCGCATACAGACTGGCAAAGAAGATATTTTCATAATCACAAATGATAAGAAACCGACTACAAACCAAAGCGGTATATTTGAGTTTCATGGAACGAGAAATGACGAATATTTAGGGATACTTGCAACGATTGTAATGCCAAATAACACGGCTTACCACCTGTCGCTGATTTACAGGCAGCAGTCCTTATTTGATATTTTAACAAAACAGGCTTTCCTTTATGTTTCCTTATGGTTTCTTTCCCTTATTGCCGTGTCGATTATGAGCCATTTTCTAATAAAGAAAGCATTAGAGCCAACGGAAGTAATGTTGAAAAGCCAGAAGGATTTTATAGCTTCTGCTTCGCATGAATTGAAATCCCCGCTTGCCGTTATTCTGGCAAACGCAGAAAAGCTGGAACAATTACAAATAGATCATACTGAATTTAGAAAATCTGTTAACATCTTAGACAATGAATGCATGAGAATGTCGAAACTGGTCAAGGATATGCTGCTTCTGGCTTCTTCTGATGCCAAATCATGGACTTTATGCAAAAATATCATTGATATAGATACATTATTAATCTCCTTATATGAAGCTTATGAACCGATCTGCATCAGCAAAAAAATCCGCCTGCGCTTGGAAATCAGTGAAAGCAGTTATCCTAAATTCTGTGCAGATGGAGAACGGCTTTTTCAGATATTGTCAATTTTTATGGACAATGCCATTCACCATTCTATAAACAATGAGCAAATCGAAATTAAAACAGCAGTAACGGCAAAACATATCACATTTTTCGTAACCGACCACGGAAGAGGCATTCCAGAAGATGTTAAGCCGTATATTTTTAACCGTTTCTATTGCGCCGACGAATCAAGGACAGATAAATCAAATTTTGGATTAGGACTCAGCATAGCAGACGAGCTTGCAAAAATGATGAATGGTAAAGTTGGCTGCAAAGACACGGATGGGGGCGGGGCTACATTCTTTGTCACACTTCCTTTGAAATAGTCGAATGTCATATCTCCATGCAGGCATGGCTGCATGGAGATTTACTTCACGGGAATAAAAGGCTGCATTCCAAAGCGATGGTCATATATTTATCTCCAGCGCTCATGCCGTAATCCGTCAGGTCCCGGGGTTCCCATTTGTCAGAATCCAGGCTGTCCGCCCCGTAGAAAAACTGGATGATCGGTACATTGCGGAATCTGGCAGCGGCCATGGAGGCCGAGCATTCCATCTCAACTGCAATGCAGCCCTGCTTTTTGCGCTCCGCCACCGCTTCCTGCGTCTCCCGGTAGATCCCGTCGGTGGTCCAGATTTTTCCCACCGTATAGGGGATCTTGTGGCTTTCCATGCATCTCACCGCCATTTCGACCGAAGCGCTGTCCGCATGGATTTCCTCGCTTCCCGGAATATAATGGTAGCTAGTGCCCTCATCCCTGACGGCTGACGACGGGATGATGATCCTGTTGTCAGCGGCCGCCTGGTTCAAGATGCCGCAGCAGCCAAACTGTATGATTTTCTCTGCTCCCATGGCGATGATTTCCTCCAGCCCGGCCACACAGGCGGGAGCGCCTACCCTGGAGAGAAATAATCCCACCTTTTTGCCCGCATATTCGATCTCGTACACAGGAAGCGCACCATTCGCAGTATACAGGCTTGCAATCACATTTGCCGGATTCCTCCGGACAAATTCCTGGATCACGCCCTCGGAAAATGTTGTGATGCACACCTTCGGAAAACCGGCCTTTTTTTCCATCACATCACAGGGATTGATCATTGCGTTTGGTTCCTCACAAAAACGTTCAAAAATCGTTGCCATTCCATTCACCCCTTTACCAATATTTTTTTGATTTGTCTGACAATCCCGGAGGGTATTCCCTCATCCACCGGCATCAGCTTGCTGTACATCCTTACCCCCTGATACGAAAATACGATCAGATGAAACACCGCCTCAATGTCCACCTCATGAAATTCCTTTCGGTCTATGCCGTACTGTATCAGCTTTTTCCATGTATTCGCGGATATCAGATACTGCTGGTATAATGCATTTTTCTGTCCCGCGATCTCCGGAAGGCTGAAATACTCATAGATTGCCGTGCTTAATGAGGAACGGCTGTCAAGCATTTCCTTCCTGTAGCCCTCCAAAATATCATCCAATATCGTTACGGCTGATTGATTCTGCCCGATTCTCAGGTCAAATTCCTGATCCTGCCGGCTCATCATATCATCAATCATTTCCTGAAAAATCTGGCGGGTGCTTTCATAATGGCAGTACAAACCGCCCCGGCTCAACTGTGCAGCCTCGCAGATATCCTTCATGGTGACCTGTTTAAACCCCTTTTCCGCAAATAAAACTGCAGCGCATTTCTTGATATGCTCCCTTGTTTTCTGTCCTTTTTTATTCATCAGTATACCCACTTTCCGACACATGTGTCTTATATTATACGACACATGTGTCGGATTGTCAATATTTTATCCTCCTGACCCTTTGGCAGCAAAAAAAAGCCCGTCTGCTTCATCTGAATAAAATCTTCATTTATTCTGCCGATATTTTGAATATCACATAATAAGCAAGGAGGAATTTTTATGTCAATGACAAATCTTATGATGGCTGGAAATACGCTGATGCAGATGCGCGCTATGCAGTCTGCCAGCACACAACTGCAGGGAAGGGCAAACGTATTAAAATCAGAGCTGGAACATGATCAAAATCCAAGTGAAAATAAAAAAGCCCAGATGGAAGAATTAGAAGGCCGGGCCCAGGATGTCATGGACCAGATGATGGAAGCAGCCCAGAAGACAAATGACGACTTGAAACAGAACGCAGTAGAAAAGGACCAGAAAGACGAAACCAGCAAGCTGAATGAAAAGAAGGATGAGGAAGATTCCAAAAAAACCGCAGCAGACCGGGTAGAACTGTCCGAAGCGGGCAAAGATTCCCAATCTGCAGCAGCACTCATCATCCCCGACAGCGGTTATTCCTATACCAGTACCGGTATGCCGCAGCCGCAGCCTGCGCAGGCGTTCGCTTTAACAGTGGATATTACGGCATAATAGAAATGTAATCTCATTGCGGAATCAGATGCCGCAGATAAATGTAAATGTATTTTATGATTACGATTCACAGTCATTTCACCCGCATGCGCAAAAACAGCCGGCAAAGCTGTCTGCCGATTCTGGGCATCTTGATTTTTTGCTAATGTGGGTGAAGTGGCTGATTCCAGGCAGCCCCATTTTATAGAACCATCATCAAACTCCCCGTCCCAATCAAAACACAGCCGATCAATGATTTCACCGTAAATTCCTCATGTAGAAACAGAAACGCCAAAACCAATGTGATGACCACACTCAATTTATCAATCGGCACAACCTTTGACGCTTCGCCCAACTGCAGCGCCCTGTAATAGCACAGCCACGAACCGCCCGTTGCCAGACCGGACAATATCAAAAACAGCCAGCTTTTTCTGCTTATTTCAGAAATGCCGTTTTGGGCATGGGTCAGAAACACCATTCCCCATGCCATCATTACCACGACCACCGTGCGGATGGCTGTCGCCAGATTGGAGTTAACACCTTCGATGCCGACCTTTGCCAGTATTGAGGTGAGCGCCGCAAAAACTGCGGATAACAATGCAAATAGGAACCACATACCATCTCACGTCCTTTAAAAACCAAATTTATTTACAGATTCTTCCCCAGCTCATATGCCTGCTTCGGATATTCTGAATCCAGGATGTCATCGAGTACATAGCAGGCTTTTGCAGAGACGATCCCCGCATCCTTCCATTCCAGATATTTTACCATGCCCTTGTAAGAAGCAGCCGCGCCCTCCGCCGATTCTTCTGTTTCATCCCCATATGTAATCATCAAAACCGCCTTTTTATCCGCCCCCTTCAATGCGGAATTATTTGCGTAAAAACGGTCTATGACAGCTTTTATCTGCGCATTTATATCATAATAATAAATGGGAGAAACAAATACAACTGCGTCCGCCTTTAAAAGCTCCGGGTTCAACTCCTGCATGTCGTCTTTGAATACGCAGGCCCGGCTTCCCTTCTGACAGGAATCGCATCCGACACAGGGATGCACATTTTTAAATGCTGCGTCAAACCGGAAGACCTCATGCCCGGCTTCTTCCGCTCCCCTGATAAATGAATCTGCCAGATATGATGATGTTCCTTTTTTATGCGCGCTGCCTGTAATGACCAAAATTTTCATCTTCCAATTTCCTCCAGATTGTATTATCATTTTATTGTGATATGGTCATTATAGCATGGGTTGCTTTCTATAAAAAGACCGATTTTGAAAAAGCGAATGCTGATGAAACCAGCAAATCAAATTTCTTGGAGGAAAAAAGCAATGGGCAGAATATTGATTACCGGTGCATCCGGAAATGTAGGAAGATATGTTGCGCAATATGCCCTTGAAAATGGGCAGGAGATCACGGCTGCAGGCACCCGCACCGGCAAGCTCTCTGAAATGTTTCAAGACAGGGCAGAGATCGTTTATTTTGACTTTACTGACCCAAAAACCTTTCACGGCGCTTTAAAAGATGTTGACAGGGTATTTATTATGCGCCCGCCGCATTTGGGAAAGCCCGAAGATCTGAAGCCTTTTATAGATGCTTTGAAAGAAATGGGCGGAATCCGGCTTGTCAGCTTCCTCTCCCTGATCGGCGTTGAGCATAACCCTTTCCCACCGCACCACAAAATTGAAAAGTACATAGAACGGGCCGGCCTTCCATACTGCCATATACGTCCTGGCTTTTTTATGCAGAACATCAGCGGAGTTCACGCATTTGAAATCAAACATTTCAACCGGATCGTCGTTCCTGTAAAAAAGGCATTGACCAGCTTTATAGACGCAGAGGACATTGGGGAAATCACGGCCAAAGTATTGAGTGAACCGGAAATGCATCAAAATAAAGGGTATTCTATAACAGGCCCTGAAGCAATCGACTACCGGCAGGCTGCGGAAATTCTATCAAAAGAACTGGGCCGGGAAATCCTGTATACAGACCCAAATCCATCCTTTGCCAAAAAATACTGGATCGAAATCAGAGGTTTGGAAAAAGAATACAGCACGGTTATGGGAATCCTGTATATGATGACGCGTTTTGGATCTGCAAAGGAAGTCACCTCCGTCTTTGAGCAGATTATGGGAAAAAAGCCCCGGACATTTCAGCAGTTTGTCAAAAAAAATCTGGCAGCCTGGCAGTAAAAGCGCTGCTGTTCACAGACAGATAAAAATGACAGTCAGATTCGTCGGGCGAAGTTTGTGAGAAACTGATTGACAGTTTTTATCTGACTGGAATCAGTCACGTAAAGGCATCACTAATCTCTCCGCCCGATATCATCCCTTCCGGATGATTCCCTGTCCCGCGAATACGGCGGCCGTTCCGCACACCACGCTCAGAATCGCGTACAGCGCTGCAATATGCGCTCTTCCACCCTTTATCAAATCTCCCGTTTCCAGTGCGAAAGAGGAAAAGGTCGTAAAACCTCCGCATATTCCGGCCTTTAAGAACAAAACTGTTCTGGGATTGAGCCAGTCTGTTTTCATTGCCAGCGCCGCTATGATCCCTATGAGGAAAGATCCTGCTATATTGATTAAAAATGTCTTTATCGGAAATGCGCATCCCTCATTGAATGGGATCAATCCGATCAGATATCTGCAGACCGCCCCGATAAATCCGCCTGCTCCGACAACAATGCACTCGACCATAAGCTGCTCTCCATTTCTCATTTCCATAACATCTTCTGTCATCCACTGTATATCACTTTACATGTTTTCTTATAACATGCGATCCCAAACTTATGGATTGTCTGCATTCCTTCCTGTATAAGCGCAGCTGCATATCCCCCATCCTCAATCTGTTTCATCGCTTCACGGCACGCAAAATCAAATGCCCCGTCTTCCGCATATTTTAGTTCGATAACACACCCGATCTTCTCTGACGGAATTGTAATCTTGATATCCGTGTAACCTGTCCCCGATTCCGCATTGGATTTTACAATCCACCTTCCTTCTGCTTTCAGCAATCCATGAGCGAATTTTCTTCTCGTAAATTCCCAGAACTTCCCTGTTGGGAATAACCAGCCGATGGTATCCCCCATCCGTCTCCCCTTGATCCGTCAGATAACCCGAAGAAAAAAGCGCGCTCCATAAATATGTCTGACGGGTATCTATATCCTCACTGTCAAAATCTGTATATGTCAGTTCAGGAAGCAACTGTTTTTCTACATATCCGCCGGAAATTAATACTTCAATCTCTGCTTTCGTCGTTTCCGTAGCTTCCGACAAAATATCCTGAACAATGGCATTGCTGCTGCTATTTTCCCAGTGCGGTTCCATGACCGCGTCTTTTTTTACTCTCAATTTGTCGCACTGGTTGATCACATCCCAGGGGCAATATACATCAACCGCTCCAAAATGATATCCGTCATACCATTCCTTTACATCAGAAAACCTATCTTCCACCCCATAATACTCCATCATTGTTCTGACTTCATCATCTGTGAATCCAAAATATTCCGCACATTCCACATCGGAAATGCCGCGGATCTTAAAATGATTTAAACCTGTAAAAATACTTTCTCTGGCAATACGCAGACATCCTGTAATAACAGCAAATTCAAGATTTTTATTTGTTTTAAGCGCCTGGCTGAATACAGACCGGATAAAATGTACCATCTGTGTATAATAATGATTTTGATATGCTTTATCCAAAGGAACATCATATTCATCTATTAAAATGATCACGCCCTTTCCATAATGCTTGTTCAGCATTTCTGAAAGCAGCCTGATACTTTCCTGCTGTACATCCTCTTCCAGATATTTTGCGTACAGTTCCCGCAGTGACTCCTTATCTATCTCTGTAAGTTTATTACTTTCCAGCAAATATTGATGCCTGCGGGCTTCTGTTTTTATGACTCGGGACATCACCTTTAACGCTTCCTCATAGGATGCTCCTGTTACATCTTTCAGACTGATCATAATAACAGGATATTTCCCCATATGTCGTTCACATAGTTCTGCTTCTTTCTCGATCTCCAGTCCTTCAAATAATGCGGCGTCTGTCCCAATCTCAAAAAACGTCTTAAGCATATCCAGGTTCAGACTTTTTCCAAAACGGCGCGGCCTTGTAAAGAGATTCACACTTCCCCGGTTTTTTAAAAGATCTGCAATAAATCTGGTTTTATCCACATAGTAAAATCCCTTTGTTCTGATATTGCCAAAAAATTCTTCCCCAATCGGAAGCTTCATCATTTCTGCCACACCTCCCTGTGAAATATTTTCCTGTTCTTCCCCTGATATAAAATAATTCCAGCTGTATGGATGAATGGGTTGGATACTCTTTAGAGTATCCAACCGCACAGCCGGAAACAATTTGCATAAAGCAGGATCAAAGCCCTGGGGCAATGGGCGGCCGCTATGAAACAAATGCAATGTTATATTTTTTCAACAACTCCATCGCCTGTGCAAGCTGGGCTTCCTTCCGGGCAAGCTCCGCTTCTTTCTCTGCAAGAGAAGCCTCCTTTTCTGCCATCTCCGCACGCATGATCTCCATCCCCTTCTGGATTCCGCGGTTTTCAATCTGATCCAGTATTTCACACATGTTTTGGTCACCTCCTGATTTTTTTCCCTTTTGGGCATTTATAAATCTCCTATCCCCTGTCATAACAGACATAAATTTTAATACGGCATCCACATGCCGGATCGTTTTCCTTCCGGGGGTATATTTTTTGTTTTTTCGTTTTTGTACAAAATAATCCGCCACAATTCGAAAATCGCTTCTGAATAATTTTACCTGTTCTTCTGTCAAATACGCCACTTCAAATATGTGGATCTTATAATCGTTTATAAAGTTTTCCATGCCTTCCGGAAGATCCACCATCTCCAAAATCGACCTCGGACCATTCCAGTGGGATTCTCCGAAGTAAAGGACGATGCGTTATCTCGTTCTTCCTCATGCAGCTTCCCCTCGTCTGCTTTATACTGGGATCTGACCTTCACAGGCATCAGATCCCTGGGCCTCACTGCCTGTTTTCCTTTAAAAACAAGCGCATTTACGATGTCGGCAAACACATCGTTGTAATCTTCCAGATTTTTTTCTACGATATCTTTTTGTCCCATCCATACTCCTCTTTGTTTTCCCTTATATTATAGTTCTTTGGCTGCCGGAATACAAGTACAATCAAGGCATGCGATCACTCCTTTCCCAGTATAGTTTATGTTCCCACCTATGGGGTTCACAGAAACGGTATAACAGTTTGTTTTTTCGTTTCAAACATTGAAATCAGGCGATACAGCCTTGAAAATGGAATAGAAATTTTCATATCAGATATTTAGAATGTTTGAAAATGTACCCACTGGAATTGTGGGTGTTTTTACTTTACCAAATGCAGGAGTAAAAAGCAACACAAAAATAAGGCTGAAACACTATATGAGTGCCCCAGCCGTTACTGTGAGCACCCGGCCAGGGTGTGAACCAATGTCATTTAGTTAATATATGGACGAAATCCGATGTTCCACTCACCGGTGTTCACCCGTCTTGTTGGCTTCAACCCGCGATATTACTGGGGTTATTCTATCTGAAAACCTTGCATCTGAAAATCCATTTTCATGGAAATTATTGTTTTTTTCAGCAGAAAACTCAGATGGATGGGGTAGAGCCTTTTTTAAGTGGGGGTCTAACCATTCTTTTTGATTTTTTTGCGGAATTTTATATTAGTACTTGACAAATCAAACAAAATGTGCGGCCGCGCTCGCTGCTGATCCTCTTTTTAGAGGTAGCGAGCGCGGCCCTTGGATTTAGAGCGATATATGATTCTAATCCAAGGAGGTACATTCGTTATGTTTCATGAAAAAATCAAGGCTCTTTTTTCTTCTGCTGTGGACAGCGTTGCGTCCACAATCTCAAAATACTCCGTCCACCCAGACAAGGATTTTACCCGCCAGAAAAAGCTTCCACCGGATAAGCTCATTACGTTTTTGGTTTCCCAGGGCTCTTCCTCCACTTCCGAGGAACTTTTGGAGTTTTTTGATCTGGATGCAGATGCCCCTTCCGTTTCCGCACTCAATCAGCAACGGGCAAAGTTAAAACCGGAAGCCATGGAAGCCGTTTTTCATCACTTCCATTCCTCACTCTCTTCCTTGGAAGGCGCAGACGGCTATGAATCCATTGCTGCGGATGGCTCTACCTTTTCCTTTTTCAGTAAGCCCACGTTTGCTTCCCCTGACTACTTTGTTTCCGAAGGGCATTCTGCCAAAGGATTTTACAGTTTGCATTTAAATGCCCTGTACAATCTGGACAAGCACATCTATACCGATGCACTGATCCAGCCGATTCACAATAAGGATGAATACCGGGCCTTTGCCACCCTGGTGGACCGCCATCAGACTTCCCCCTGGAAAAAGACTATTTTTATCGGTGACCGTGGTTACTGCTCCTATAATAATATGGCCCATGTGCTCAAAAAAGGGCAGTTTTTCCTCTTCCGCGCAAAGGATATCCATTCCAAAGGCCTTCTTTCCGGTTTTGATTTTCCTGACAAGGAATCCTTTGACATCCGGGTTCGGGTCACCCTGGTACGCAGCCAGTCAAAAAAGATTGCTGTAGAGGGATACCGCCGTTTTGTCGATAAGGCAACCTCCTTTGATTTTATTGAGTACGGGACACGGGATACCTACCAGCTTACGTTCCGCATTGTCAGGTTTCCCATATCAGAGTCCACTTATGAGTGCCTGGTTACCAATCTCCCGGAAGAGGAATTTCCGCCAAAGCGTCTAAAAGAGCTTTATTTTTCCAGGTGGGGCGTGGAATCCTCATTTCGGAAACTGAAATATACCATCGGATTGATCAATTTCCATTCTTATAAGCCGGACTTTGTCAAACAGGAAATATGGGCAAAACTCATCGTCTACAACTTGACAGAAAGTATCATCAACCATACTGCTGTGGTCCATCAAAAGAAGACAAAGCATGATTACAAAATACATTTTGGTACAGCAGCCCATATTTGCAGGGTGTTCCTACGTCCTTCTGTGAAAGAAGGCTCAATCAATGTAACCGCCCTGCTTCAGCGCAGGTTGATCCCGATCCGAAATGAACGGCAGTATCACAGGCTAAAGACAGCCCATTTCCGGAGGCCGCGATATCTTATATACCGGGCAGCCTGAAAGCATTTTTACCTTAAATATAGATATTTTTTAAGCAGATGCGGATCTGCTTAGTCGTCATGCCCAAAAATAATTTTCACCTCTTTCATTATGATCCGAACAGTCTCTCAGACACAAGCAAAAACATATGTTCTGGCTTGTGCTGTGAAAACAAGTCCACTTTATATCTAATAATTTATAGAACACCGGTCTGGCTTTGTTTAACTAAATGACATTGGGGTGTGAACAGTAACGACGGAATACCGGAAATAATGAAGCAATAAAAATATCCTTGAATCCTGCTGCCAGATATGCTATATTAAATATGGAGAGCAATCGCCCACAAAGTGGTTGGCCTCTCCGGTATAGATTATATAGTAAACCTGCCTCGATCTGCCAAGTACAAGGTAGGTTTATTTATTTCCGCTTGTTATTCCTATCTATGTAGGCAAGCAATGCTTATGTATAGTGATTTATTATGGAAAGTTCTAAAATAAAATCCCTCTATTTCGCCTTTTTCTCTATTATAGCTTTATAAGTAAACATGAAATACATCGAATCGTTTTATTTTGACCACATCGTCATGCATGGCGGAAAGGAGATCGTCCTTTCCAGAAGCAGCCGTACGGAGCTGAAAAACCAGTACCAGCAGTTTTTATTTCATCTGGCAAGGAGGG
Source organism: Schaedlerella arabinosiphila (assembly GCF_003885045.1). Lineage (GTDB taxonomy): Bacteria > Bacillota > Clostridia > Lachnospirales > Lachnospiraceae > Schaedlerella > Schaedlerella arabinosiphila. Next base: position 4,814,308 of record NZ_RHJS01000002.1, read on the forward strand.
GCGCAGTATGATCGCTTTACAATTATTTGCGGGCTGTTTGCAGCAGCTTGCCCCGTATATGTTTTTGTGTCTGTATCCGTTCCGGAAGCGACTTCGGTTTCCTAAGCGTAAGATATTTCTGGTTGCTGCGGCCCTGCTCCTTGCGGCCTCACTTTTGTTTTCCCTGGCAGGAGCCTTCCTTGCCTCCATACTGCCGAGAGGGCCGTTCCTCCGGCAGATGGTAAACTGCCTGTTTGCGCTGGTTTTACTGCTCTGCTTTTTTTGGTATCTGTATACTGTGAAGGATCTCTGGCAGAAAAAGCTGTTTGTCTTTTCCTTTACGGCCACGGCCGCCCTTCTCATGACTTCTATTTATAACTATTTTGACGTAAAGAACCTGCAAAGCTATAGCTGGCTGCCCTACGGCGGAACTTTTTATCTCTATTACCTTATTGCCGAGCTGGTTACCCTGCCGCCGTGCTGGTTTCTTTTGAAATATTTCTACCTGCCCATAGAAGACGGGCTGGACGCAAGAGAAAGCGGATACCTGTCCGCCCTTTCCCTGTTTTTGTTCGCCCTGCTGATTCCCGGACTTTCCCTGACTGCTCCCGAGTACCTGCACTCTAATCCCGCATTGATCTATTTATTCTGCTCACTTCTGGTGATCACTTTTGTGGTGTATATTCTTTTCTTCAAGCTCTACGGGCTGATCCGTGAAAAAATGCAGTCCCAGCAGGAGGCCATGCAGCTCCAGCATCAAAGTGAGCTGTCTGCCGAACAGTACCGCCGAATCCAGGAGCAGATTGAAAACAGCCGTCGGATGCGCCATGACCTGACTCATCATCTGCTGGCCATACAGAGTTTCCTTGCGGACGGCGAAACCGGACGTGCCGCGGAATACCTGGAACAATATCTGGAAAGCACCAGGAAGTATGAGATCCTCCGCTTCTGCGGCAATCCTGTGGTCAATATGCTTGTCAGCCATTATGACGCGCTGGCAAAGGAGGAGGAGATTGATTTTTCTGTCCGGATCAACATTCCCGACGGCCTGCCGGTCCAGGATACCGACCTTTCCGTCCTGCTGGGGAATCTTTTGGACAACGCGGTAAGGGCAGCAGGGCATGTCACGGAAGCAGACCGCTTCGTGCGCCTGAACATGATTTGCTCCGGAAAAATGCTTGCCATTACGGTGGATAACGGATTTGACGGACATGTAAAGCGGGACGGGGAGCGTTACATGTCTACGAAAGAAGGGCACCAGGGGATAGGGCTGAAAAGTATTGCGGATATCTCGGAAAAATATCACGGCGGGGTGGAATTTACGCATGAAGGGGCGGAATTTCATGCTTTGGTGATGGTGGGGTTGGAGTGAATGATAACGGGATTGAGCGTTGCTGTGAACACCCGGCGAGGGTGTGAACAGCCGGTTTGAATTGCTTTTTAGGTTTTCATTCATTGATGAATTTGTTATTTAGTGATATACTACTATCATAAAACACAGTGTTGAGGAAGATCTTTATTATGACCAGGACATTCACTATTGAAAACGGACAAAAGCCTACAGAAGAACAGCTTAAAGAAGTACAAGAAGCACAGATGCATCCCATCACTTTTGATGAAGATTGCCAGGAGCTGTCTCCCGCATTGATGAAGGCGTTTAAAAGTGCTGTTGTGCAGAGAAACAGGAAGAAAAAAGCTTAAACAATTTCAAATATTAAGTATAAAGACAGTATTTATCTTGCGTGTACCGAAGCTGCAAATGTAGACGCACTGTTAACTACTGCCATCAATTACAACTTATACAAAAGTTATGAGTGCTAATGAGAGGTTAATGGATGGGGTTATATGGATGATAGCAGCAAGGTTAAACATTACTGATAGCACACAAAGAAATGGAATAAATGTTTTAAGAACTGCACGGGTGCATAATTTTTTTACACTTGTATAAGTGTTTTTTGACCGACGAGGTCTCTCTGGACAGCCAGAGCAGGGTATGGTTAGCGCCATACCCTTTTTTATCCATAAGAGGAGAATTAACATATTGAAAGAATATCTGAAGGCACAAAACAAGACAAACGAGATCATTATCTGACAGTAAGATATTAGAATGTAATAATTTTTTATTGAATATATCAAATCACGAATTTGATATGATGAAAGAAATTATTGATGAATTTATATGGGGATTGGAGCAAACAGATATACCTACAGGCTTTGAACAATATACAACCGCTTTAGAAAAAAACCTTATCCCATCATTTCAACGCCCACAAAGCCGCATAAATCAAGAGCAAAATAACCTCTACTGCGTAACAACTCCCATAATAAACTGAGGGGCGAAAGCAGTTTACTGATTTCGCCCTCTTGACTACCCCAAGCAAAGGCGGGAAAAACTGTCAAGGGGAGAGTGTCAGATAATCGGAAAATCACTTGCATTTTTTGAGAAATTTGCATATAATATAAGTGAGCAGATAAATTGCTCTATTAAAGTACGTTGCAGCTTTGAGTGCAACCCTTTAATTTAAGTGCTTCACTACTTTGAACGTGAACCTTTAATTTAAGTGCTTCACAGCTTGAAATGTGAATCATTAATTAGGGAGATAAGTTTATTATCTCCCTTTTCTATATATTGGAGGCTAAAATGGATTTTTATAGGATAAATGAGGAATATATTCATTTCCTTCAAAAATATGAGAAAGAAAAACGTGGAGTGACGAAGGTTCCCAATATTCATTATGCGGAACGTAATAAATTTGCTTTTGGAGCGATATTAAAGGTGAATAGCATAAACTACTATGTGTCTGTATCATCTTTTGACAAGAAGCAGGAAGCAAATATATTGATTCGGGTTTCAGGGGATAAAAAAGAAGTAAAGGGATCTTTGCGTTTTAATTATATGGTGCCAGTTCCCGATGAGTGTCTTAAGAAACTTGTTATTAAAGAGGTGGAAGATGAAAAATACCGTATTCTGCTGAATAAGGAGTACCAGTTTTGTATGAAATATGCTGATAAAATCCAGAAGAAGGCGGAAAAAATCTATAAGATGGTAACATCAAACCAAAAACAAATCCTTACAGATAATAGTTGCGATTTTAATCTTTTAGAGCAGGGATATCGGGAATATATTAAGCTGTATCTGGCAGGAAAATAAGAGGGAAGATTGTGGTTGCAAAATGCTTAGTAAATCCAGTGTTTATGCGGGTTTGCGGATTTTTAAAAGGTCTTTTGACAACAGTCGTTTGCGTGCGATTATTCTTACTGTCCAGTGGTTTGTTGGTGGGAGAATGATTTTTAAGCGGTTTAGATGACTGGCATAAATCCATATTATAACGCCCTTAGCTGTGGGTAGGAACTCATGGCTAAGGGCGTTTTTTGTCGTGTTTTTTAATTGATGAATGGGGCTGGTGATTGGCTTAAAGCAGAATTAGAAACTTTACAAAACCAGTTCTCAGCGGCAAAGACAGATTAGCATTTCAGGCATTCCCATTACGGAAATGCCCTTTTTTCATGTCAGGAACAAACTCTGCTGTTCATACTCCTGCTCCCGCCCAAGCACCGGCGGAGTCTTATGAAGGGCATATTGCGCAAATTGATCGTCGTATACCCACTCCTTTAGCTCCCCTGTCTCCAGAACCAGCGGCATCCTGTGGTGGACAGGGGACACGGACGCATTGGCCTGTGTCGTGAGGATGATAAAACGTTCCTCATCCCCGAATCGGTTGTAGAATCCCGCCATATACACAACCGCTGCGTCCTTCCTGAAAAATGTTACCTTATTTTTATCGGAATCCCACTCATAAAAATGCTTTGCCGGTATCACGCAGCGCCTGTGCAACACGCTGTCCCGAAATGTTTTTCGTTCCAGCGCAGTCTCCGCCCTGGCGTTGATCAGAAGTCCTTTCTTTTGATACTGGGGAAATCCCCACTGCATTTCTTTCAGTTCCAGTGCAGGTGAAATACTGCCCGAAGCGATTGCCGCAGGCTGCTCCCTGCGCTTACCGCATTGCGTCAAAATGCCCGCAGGCTGAGAAGGGAAGATGTCGCCTGTGCGCATTCTCTGTATCTGAAGATCTACATTGTGGATCACCTTTTCAATCTCCCTGGCTGTCTCTTCGTCTACAAAAAATCTTCCGCACATAGTTGTCCTCTCCTTCTCCTGCGATGCACACGCTTTTTTCTACAACGTTACTATTCACAGTAACTCTACAGCTTCAAAATACAGCATTGTCACATATCCAAAAATTATCCGCGGCTGCGTCTGATTCTCACTTAAGAGCCTACGTACGGTCTGTGATCTCCCAATATCCATTCTTTGGAGAACCATGGCGGATCAGAATACCACGTCTTTTCAATTTTTTGATATTAGATTCAATATTCCGGCTCGAAATGCCGATTGCATCTGCGATTTTCTTTGCAGAAAGCCGTGTATCCTGCGATAATAGTTCAAGGATCTGCTTCTGAGTACTGTTCAGATTATCTCTGGAATTATTCGGATGGTCCTCCGATGTTTTTTTGATTCTTCTCCGATGCTTTTCCGATTCTTCTCCGATGCTTTCCTGATTCTTCTCCGATGCTTCTTCATTACTTTTCTGGTCTTCTATTGAAAAAGTACTCCGAAAAAGATCTACACGAAACATATCGTCAAACACCTGAAATCTTGGTGTAAGAAGTCCGTTGTAAAGTCCACCCAGTGAGGTCACTTCCAATCTGTCCCCTTAAATACAGCACATTGCGTTTTTGAAAACGGAAAATGTACAAGCAGGTCATCCATTTTCCGGTGAAAATTGGTGACAAATTATAAATCCCCAAGTTTATGAAATGCGGTCTGTATCTTCGTATAGTTCTCCCAATCCACGTTTTTCAATATATTCTGTCTTTCTGCAAATTGCTCTACAGGAGTCCTGATAGAAAAATATGTATCAAATTTTGCTTTTGTAATATGTCTCCTGGACGATAAATATCTTTTCTGTGGATCTATGTCTTCTACAAAAGCAATACATTTATCAATCACATGTTTATCATATGGATCATTTTCTCCTACTGCATCTAATAAAAATGTCTCCATAGCGCCATTTTATTCAAATGGAATGATAAATAATAAGAATGCAAACTCTACTTCTTCTTTAATCTCAGTAGGCATTTTACATTTTATCCAACGGTCATTTTCCAATTCATTATCACAAATTACAGAATATTCATTCAAAGCATCTTTCATCTGCTGAATAAAATTCAATTCTGTTTCTGCTTCATCCCTATCAGTAATTATTACTATTTTACTATATACAGTCGAAAATCCCGGAATAGACAGATAATTACGATCTAAAACCTCCTTAAGACCGCTGCTTAATCTGCTGCAGCCACCCGTAGACATAATCGTTAAGACATCCGAGTCTTTCACCAGATTTCATGACTTTTGCCGATCCATTCTTAATATTCCCTGTTGTCTTGAAGGATCATCTAACCACTGATAAGCTTTTCTCATATAATATTGTAATAAAACATAATCTGTTGAGCCTTCACATATTATAACATTGTTCATTACCTTAACTCCAATCCGAGATTTTCTTGTGCATGGATTGCTTTTTCACAGCTCATCCGTCTTACATAATTCTTACCCTCATATTTATATAGGTAGTGTCAAGTTAACTACCATATTTTTTTTAACAAACCTTATTATTTCAAGGGTTTCACCACTTTTTCAAAGAAAAAAGCAATGACCTCCCTTTTTTGTGTCAATACTATTACCATCCCACAAACACTGAAAGGAAAATCATTGCTTATGGATATTATTACCTATTTACTCTTTCTCATTCAATCTCTTTACCAACAAAACTGCTGGCTGATTCATTTTATCTGCAGATATATCCCACTGAAACAGTGGGCTTTTGATGATTCCCATTCTCCAAAGTACCAGAAGTTTAAAATTGACGATCTCCCTCTTGTCACTGACTTCCGGCAGGACTGGACTTATCAAGATCTCATCCCTTACTTTGAAAAGCGTTATGGTAAGAAAATACGCCCTGTCAGCCGACGGTCAGAATGCGATATTCCGGACAGCTGTACCTGCCCCCGCTGTGATGCCCCGAAGCCTTTCCTTTATAAAAATAATGGTTCCAAAGGACAGCTTCTCTGCAAAGTCTGCAGCGCAAGGTTCTCACCCGATGAAAGCCGCTTCTCCTCTGTAAAACTACGCTGTCCCCACTGCGGCAATACCCTGGTCCCAAAGAAGGAGCGCAAACACTTTATCATCCATAAGTGCATCAATCCCAAATGTCCTTATTACCTCTACAACCTCAAAAAGGTAGATAAAGAAGATCTCAGGCAGGACTACGGCAAAAATAAATATAAACTCCACTATATCTACCGTGAGTTTACGATGGATTTTTTCAGCATGGATCTCAATACCCTGCCTAAAAATGCTTCATCCCTGAAATTCAGCAAGCATAATGCCCACGTAATGTCCTTGTGCCTGACCCTACACGTCAACCTTGGCCTCTCCCTTAGGAAAACCTCCCAGGCTCTCAGAGACCTGTACAACATCGGCATTTCCCACCAGCAGATCGCTAATTACTGCAAGACCGCAGCTATCTGCGTGAAACCTTTTGTTGACCAATACCCCTACGAAAAAGGGCCTGTTTTTACTGCCGATGAAACCTATATCAAAATCCGTGGGATCAAATCCTATGTCTGGCTCATTATGAATGCCGCATCCCGATCCATCATTGGCTACCAGATCTCTGATAACCGTGGTGTCGGCCCCTGTATCCTCGCTATGCGTATGGCTTTCCGGGGACTTGCAAAACTGCCGGAAAACTTTAAGTTCATTGCTGACGGTTACAGCGCCTACCCGCTCGCTGCAATGGAATTTGTAAAAAAGCTGGGAAACGATTTTACATTCAAAATCACTCAGGTGATTGGACTTACCAACGACGATGCTGTTTCCAAAGAACACCGTCCCTACAAACAGATGATTGAACGGCTCAACCGTACTTATAAGGCATCTTACCGTCACACAAACGGCTTTGACCACATCGACGGTGCCAACTATGACCTTGCCCTCTGGGTCGCATACTATAACTTTCTCCGTCCGCATAAACACAAGAACTACAAAGTTCTTAACGAAGTAGAAATGCTGCGGGGCGCTGACAACATGCCTGGAAAATGGCAGCTTCTCATCTTCCTTGGCCAGCAGACCATCCTGAACCAGCAGAAAAACGGCGGCTCTGCGCCGGAGCGGAGCTGTTGTCAATAGAACCGTGGAATACCGCAGCCGCCTTCAGGCGGTGAGGATATGCCGCGAAAGTCTATTGACATAAGGCTCACGGATGATCCTGTCTGTCAGAAAAGGGGCCACTGCGCCCTTTTCTTGCCTTCCGGCGAGGATGGGTTCGGGCAAAGCCCGAAACCGGGTCAAGGGATTGGTCCCTTGTGGGTTCTTAGGGCAACGCCCTAAGCCCTCGGAGAGCTTTTCGGAGTCGATATCTACAGTTTTCAAGGTTCATTTGGTAAGCGATGCAAAAGAAACCGTATTGTAAAAAATGATCTGCTATGGTAATACTTCCATAACAGATCATTTCATCTTTTTCTGAATTCTACAGTATTCCGGGAGTTCCCTGGACCATGGCAGATATGGATCCAAAATACTTGGATCATTTTGATACTGGTAATCAATTTCCGGCATCTTTTCCAACAGATAAGACAGATATCGGAATACATCCAATTGATTCAATTTCGATGATTCTACCAGTGAATAGACAATCCCACTGGCTCTCGCCCCTTCCGGTGTGTCCGCAAACAGCCAGGATTTACGGCCGGTTGCAAAGGGACGTATACAGGCTTCGCACTCATTATTCGAAATCGGAAGCCTTCCATCCTCCATGAAGGTATTCAGATATTTTTTCTGGTTCCGGCTGTATTGCAGCGCCTTTTTCAAAGATTCGTTGGCAGTATATTTTTCGCTCGTTTCTTCTACCCATGACCAAAAAGCCTCAAGTACCGGCTGGCTCAGTTCTTTGCGTTTCTCCAGCCGCTCCTGCGGTTCTAGGCCCTGAATCTTTTTTTCGATTTTAAAAAGCTGGTCGCACCATTCTCGCGCCTCCGCTCCTTTGCTCCCCTTTAGCTCCTTTCCCGCAGAGTCCAGCGGGATGCTCTCTATATAGTAGCGACGCAGATGCGACCAGCACAGAGCCCGGCTGACTCCTTCTACTTTTTCGTAGCTGTCGCAGGCATCTGTTACCAGATATCCAGCAAATCCGGTATACAGCCGTTTTGCTTCTGCTCCGGAACGGGTCCTTGCATAGTGGAAGAGCACTGCGCGGATCTTTTCAAAGCTTCCGGTCCGCACCACCCACATGAAGGATTCGCTGCTGGCCTTCTTTCCCGGTTCCTTGTTGCATTGGATCCGGGTTTCGTCACCCATCAATACGGAGCAGGTCTCCATGATGACCTGGTGCATCCTCAGGAAGATCGGCTCCAGCCATTCCTGACTGCATCGGATCACCCAATGCGACATGGTGGAACGGTAGATACTAAGCCCAATGCGGTACCAGTCCCGCTCCTGCCTTGCCAGGGGGATTCCCATATCATATTTCTGGTATAGGATCCCTGCAACCAGGGATGGACTTGCGATCGAATGTGGGAGCAAACCTTTGGGGACTCTGGCCGCTACGAATGTGGGGGACAGCTTCTCACTGTCTTGGCTGCCGCATTTTGTACATTTTTTTATCTCCTGCACATACTGTTTTACTTTCAGCTTCGCTGGTTCATATACCACTTCGGTCCGTACTACTTTTTCTCCTACTTTTGTCAGTTGTGCACCGCATACAGGGCAGGTTTCTTCTTCACTTACTACGCAGCGTTCGATCTCTGTTTCAAGAGAAGAGAGCATTTCTGAGCGCACACCTGCCTGACGTACTTTCCGTGTATGCTCCGGTACTGTGATCTCTTTCTGTTGTTTTGCCAGTTCCTGCAGGAGCTGCTCCTGCTCCGGAAACAGGTTCAGCTGTCCTGTAACCTGGGTGGCCTCACTGGATGGGCCATACATCTTTTTACGCGCATGCAAAACTGCCTGGGTCAGGTTCTCGATCTGGATACGTTGTCTTTCGATCTGTGCATCCCGTTCTCCCAGCATCTTTTTCAGAGATTCCACCTGTTCCCGCAGTCTGGTTACTTCTTCCTGTTGTGCTGCTGTCTGCATGGCTCTTCCTCCCTCCCCGCATTTCCTTCATTTTAACATCTTTTTATGAAAAAATCAGCATTCCAGGCTTTTTTTTGACCTGAAAAATGCTGATTTTTTAAGGATAATCCGTGGGTTATCCGTCATTTTTTCTGCTCAGAAGCAGGTATCCTCCGGCTGTATCTTTACCGGCTTATGCGCATATTTCTGTTCAATAGACAGCCCCTCCAGGAGCCAGCGTACCTGCTGCGCAGTGATGTCTTTGATATCGTCAGGTGTCCTGGGCCATTGGAAACGCATGTCCGGCAGGAGCTTCTTTGTTGCCAGGAGGAATCCGTTTCCACCTTCAAAACGGAGTGCTTTCAGACAATCTCGTTTTTTATTGCAGAACAAAAATACACAGACCGGGGAATAGGGATCCAAATGGTATTTCAAAGTAACGAGGGCTGCGAGCCCCTCAATCTGTTTTCGAAAATCCGTCGCACCACAGGCGAGGAAGATATGTTCCGCCCCCTGGGTGATCATGCTCAGCATAGGGACTGCAGGAGCCGCAGTACTCCTGAAACCTGTCCCATATCTGCGTTTTTGTGGATGCCCACATGAAATTCGTGGTATCGGACCTCTAGGGAAAGGGATTCCGGTATCGTTGGCAATTCCTGGTGGAAGAGCGGGAGCTCTATGAAAGGCTGTTCTGCAACAGGAAAGGATTCTGGTTCGGTGTCCATCCTCCGGATCTTTTTCTCCCAGTATTTATAGGTATCATATTTGAAGTTGTTCTTCTCACACCACTTACGAACGGAGAGACCACTTTGGAGCCGCTGGCTAAAGATCATCCTCCATTCCTCATGGCTGTAATGTACATTCACTGACTGATTCCTCCTTCTGCTCTTTTAGAAGCAGTATAGCAGGGAAAGAGAGATTATGCACTACGGTAGGTTTTGAATCGCTTACGTTCATTTGAGCCTGTTTTTTGCAGCTCAGTTTTTCATAAATTACTTGACACTACCTTTATATAATGTATATAAGTTGATATGCTGCTGCAGTTCTTCGCTTAACCTCAGTACCTTCCCTATGGCTTCTTTACTGTGCGATGTCATAAAAACCTGAATATTCTGCTCCACGGCGCTTCTCAATAGCCACGAAAAAATGCTGTCCATGGCGGATGTATGGATTGCTGTTTCAAATTCATCCAACAATAAAATACCGTTTCTTGCTCTGACAATACCGCTTAAAAGCGAAACCGCTTTTTTCATCCCATCGCCGTAAGCATTGAGCGGCAAGGCTTTCTTATGTTTTTTTGACAAGATCATGTACTCCGGATAGCGGATATTATTCTCATTTTTTAAAGCATTGATATTCGTGATATCAGCATCAAATTCCTGCAAAATATGAATCAATACCTCATATGCCGCCGAATCTGACAGGATACCGTCAATATTCAGATTATCACTTGCATGATCGAAAGGAGAGATATAAACGGTTTTAACAAAATCGCCTTTCCTATATACAAATGAAAATGTAGACTGAAAATCATATACGGAAAATGTATTCACCTTTTCTTCATTAAAATAAATCGACAGACGCATATGCTTTGCGTCAACCATCTCATCATCGTTCCAATCCTCTTTGATTTTCTTCAAATTGTTCATCCGATACATTTCGCCTTCCGAAACCTGCGTCTGTTCAATTTCGGCTTTTACTTTTACCGTTTTTCTCTCGTTTTTCGTATCCTTATAATCATATGAAACGACTAGATCCTCCTCGTCTATCGGGAACATATTATAAAAATCCTGGAATATTTTATTGACTTTTTTTGTTCTTTTTTCGGCACATTGCATCCAGCAATCCTCCCGCTGCGGCCGTTCCACCGTTGACAGCAGCTCCAGGATACTGGTTTTTCCGCTGTTATTGTCACCTGTTAAAATATTAATGCTGTTTAATTGTTCCAATTTCAATTCATGAATCCCTTTATATCCATGAATGAATAATTCCTTTATATGCTGTGCCATATGATAAACCGCCTTTCCTTTTTATAATGTCTGTGACTAAGGAACTGTTGGAAAATGTTCTTTCGCTTTTTATGATACCATTCCAATCTATAATTGTCCACGCCCCAAACGGAACTGTTCTATTTAAAATTGACTTCATGGTTACATGTCACACCCCGACCAATCACCACGCTGATTGGTCGGGAGGATGCACATAAAAGCTGGTATTCAGGCCGCCCATTGCCGAAGGCAATTTAAAATGGCGGCCTGAGTTACAGGGCACGCCTGGTCAAGGTGTGACCTGTAACACTTCATGCAAGAATGCTCATGTACGGTAAAGAAGCAAGCAACCGAAAACAAGAGATAGACCGCCAGCACCACACTATTCCGAACAAAAGAACTAAAGACCAAAAGACAAGCACCGTGGAAATGTGTATAACTTGCTATTCCGTCATGGAAAAGTCCGTTCACAGAACATGGAAAAGCTAAAGTGCAGCTTTCCCACATTCTGCAAACGGACTTTCCCACAACTCCATAAGACAGCAAGTTATGCACATTCCCACAGTGCCGACTACTACGGAATCCCTCTTTATCTCCACACAGATTATTTCTTTTATGGCATATTCCAACTTGCGTCAATAGAATAAATAAGCTGGATTATTTTTTCCTTTGGGGTAGAAAAATTATTCTTAATCCAAAGTGAGATTATTGAGAGGCAGCCTTGAATATGATATGTCGCCATATAGAGCATTTCTTCTGAAACGGAAGATATATTTTCTTCTTGCATCCATATTTCAAGATATTTTTCTTCGATGATGTCATACATATGCTCTTGAAATTTGTGGTCAATTCCCTTTCCGAAAAAAAGCAAACGGCTTAGGGCAGGATTTTCATAAATATAATCAATAATGGAATTATAAATATTTTCGTAATGACCTGCTGGATTATCGTTAATAAATTTAGTGAACTCAGATATAGCGTCATGTTCCATTTGCTCATATAAGTCATACACATCATGGTAGTGCGAATAAAAAGTAGCTCTATGTATGTCTGCCTTGTTGACTAATTCCTGTACTGTAATTTTTTGAAGTTCCTTATCAAGCATTGCGTCAGCAAGAGCAGACTGTAATGCTTTTATTGTCTTTTTGACCCGCCTATCATGTTTATTCATAGTTTTCTCCTTTAAACAACAGTTTCGAGCGGCAGTGTCGTTTAGGCAACAATTATAGATAAAATTGAAGATAGAAAAACGACACATGTTATAGTATACTGCTTGTTGTACGGATATGTCAATCTGAATACTATAAAATTCCAAGGCAATGGAGGTAACCATGACACAAAAACAAATTGAACGCAAATCGCTGATAGTAAGCTGCATTGTAAACTTAATAATGGCAATAGGTGGGTTTTGGATTTTTTCGATAACAAATATTCAAGCTCTGTTTTTAGACTGTTCCTTTTCAATGATTGCTTCCTGCTCTTGTTTGGCAGCATTGGAAATTTCAAAAATTAGTAATAAAAAGACAAAGAATTACCCGGACGGTCTTTATTTTTTAGAGCCATTATATTCTATTTTTAGAACTTTATTAACATTGGTGCTGCTGTTTTCTTCTGTTGCTCGTACTGCAAAAGCAGCATGGGGGTATTTTGCATATGGCGTTGGAATCCCTTTGATGATTGAACCTGTGATTCCTTATGAGATACTTATGTGTATCATATGTTTTGGGCTGTCTTTTTTTAACAGAAGCCAGAGCCGTAAAACTAATGATTCCAGTACACTTTTAGCAACAGAATCGAAAGGAAATTTTATCGACGGCATATTATCTTTGGGCGTAGCACTGTCTGCGTTCTTGATAAAACTGATAGATATTAACGGAAGTTTGGGTTTCCTTCATTATACTGGAGATTTTTTCATTACGACAATTATAGTCTTGCCTGCAATAAAAGAACCGATAAGTGTTTTCATATCTTCTTTCCGCGAATTGTCAGGAGGGTTGACAACGAATCAGGAACTAAAAAGAACAGTTTTCCAATTTGTAGAAAAGAATCTTAGCGGTATTATGACATTGCAAAAATGTGACATATATAAAATTGGTATGCACATAAAAGTTTGCATTTATATTACCAATAATATTGATTATAAAAAAATACAAACTGTCAAAAGGAATATCTTGAAAGATATATGTCCTATTTACGAAAATGCTGAAATTGTTTTTTGTGAATGGTAAAATGTGATACCGGGAGAAGATAATTAAAGTAGCGAAACGAGTTAAGACCTGCGCATAGAGTTGTTGTTACTTTGAATTATAAACAAGCAACCATAAACCATGCACCGCCCTATGTGGGAGAAAGGGGGAATCATCTATGCCTTGCACAGAAGCATACAAGGAACATATCATGTATACGTTCAATGGCTTTTGCAAGACCGTCATACGCTTTGCGGCACTCAACGCATGGCGTGATAGGAGCAGACGGCGGCAAAAAGAAATATCCCTTGAATACCTCACAGAAGAAAAGTTTTACCCTTTAGGCACGACAGACGAATATTTTGAAGCACCCTATGAAGAATATCCCATTACGATATGCGGTCAGACAGTTATCCTCACCAATGGGGAACTTGCCGCCGCCCTGTTATCTCTGCCGGAAAGAAAGCGGGAAATTATTTTCCTTTACTTTTTCGGAGATTATACACAACAGGAAATCGGGGAAATGTACGGACGCTGCCGGAGTACGGCGTGGCATCACATACACAGTGCCTTGCAAATGCTGCATAAAGAAATGGAGGTGCTTTTCCGTGAGGAATCCTAAACTTGTGCCGTATGAAACGATTGTCCGGGCGACCAGCGGCGAGCCGGAAGCCATTGACGAGGTTTTGCGGCATTACAGCAAGCGAATCCGGCTTGCTTCCCTTGAAAACGGACACGTCAACAAGGACACCGAGGACAATATCAAACGGCGGCTTATCGTTGCCCTGTTCCAGTTCCGCTTTGACGGACAGCCTACCTAACAGGAGGTGAGATTTGTCGCAAAAATAGTCATGCTTATATTTAACGACACAGAAGAAAAAGCGGTTGAGAAAGCCATAGCCGCCCTTGCGGATATGATACCGCTGGAAGCCATGCAGCCGCCCCACTCCCCGGCACTTACTTTTCCGGGATTGGAAATAAAATTACACCAACGCCGGGTATTAAAAAACGGCACAGACATTCCCCTCACCCGTTTAGAGTACGGCGCACTCTGCTACCTTGCCGCCAGTCCGGGGCGGGTATTCACAAAGGCGCAAATCTTTGAAGCCGTGTGGAGCATGGAAAGCGAAAGCTGCCAGTCAAGCGTGTCAAATGTGATATGCAATCTACGGAAAAAGATAGAGCCGGACAGTGGCAAGCCCACTTACATAAAAACCGTTTTAGGCGTGGGCTACAAGTTTGCTTCCGGGGAATGATAACAGAATAACCGCCGCCCATCAGCGGCAGATAAAGACAGGAAATCAAGAAAAGGTTTCCTGTTTTTTTGCGCCCAAAACCAAGCCGGATTTTGCACCGTAATAAAATAATTCAACTACTTTCTGAAAACATTGCCTAAATTTCCTTTTTTCCCGTAGTAGGTAATAAGGGGAAAAATAATTGCCGGAAAGTTTGGCGTTTTTTGAAACTGTCCGTATATCACTACAAAACGGAACTGATTTCAAGCCAAAAAAGGCTTCCAGTTTTCCGTTTTTGTCAAATGCTGTTGTGAAAACACGAAAAGAAATTCCGGGGAACTTTGCCAGATTTGCCTTGCCGTGCGTAGTAAGTAATAGAGGGAGAAATACCGCCGCATAGTTGGCAGAATCCACGCCGAGCAAGCCGGGGGTATCAGCAAAAGCCCACACAGAGGAAGCCGCCACTTTCTTAGAGCAAGATTCTACCACAGTACCAAATTTCGCCTACCGGCTCATTTTGTCCTGCGGGAATCTTGTTGGGGTTGCCACCCCAAGCCCGCCTTTTTGCGGCTTACGCCGCTTGAAAAATCCCCGAAAAAATATTTTCGGATTTTTCAAAAAACACTTCCGTTTTGCCCCCTGTTTTTCTCCTATTGGTGAGAGGGCAAAGCATAAAAAGAAAGGAGTTGAAAGCCATGAAAAGATACAACACGCCCCACCGCCACCGGGTAATCAAGACACGCTTGACCGAGGAAGAATATGCAGAGTTTTCCGAGCGTGTCACCCTCTGCAAAATGAGCCAAGCCGAGTTTATCCGGCAAGCCCTTATCAAGTCAAGCATACGCCCGGTCATTACCGTTTCCCCGGTCAATGATGAACTGCTGTCTGCTGTTGGAAAACTCACAGCCGAGTATGGCAAGATAGGCGGCAACTTGAATCAGATTGCCCGCTGTCTGAACGAGTACGGCGCACCTTATAACGCTCTCTCCCAAGAGGTACGAGCCGCCACAGCGGAGCTTGCCGCCTTGAAGTTTGAAGTCTTGCAGAAAGTAGGTGAAGCCGTTGGCAACGTTCAAACATATCAGCTCTAAAAACGCCGACTATGGAGCTGCCGAGCAGTACCTAACCTTTGAGCATGACGAGTTTACCATGAAGCCCACCCTTGATGAAAACGGGCGGCTTATACCCCGTGATGATTACCGCATATCTTCCCTTAATTGCGGCTGGGAGGATTTCGCCATAGCGTGTATGCGCTCCAATCTCCACTATGGGAAAAACCAAAAGAGGGAGGACGTAAAGAGCCACCACTATATCATCAGCTTTGACCCCCGTGACGCACCCGACAACGGCTTGACCGTAGACCGGGCGCAAGCATTGGGCGAGGAATTTTGCAAGACGCATTTCCCCGGACACCAAGCCCTTGTATGCACCCACCCGGACGGACATAACCACAGCGGTAATATTCATGTGCATATCGTAATCAATTCTTTGCGGATTGCGGAAGTGCCGCTACTTCCCTACATGGAAAGACCAGCGGACACAAGGGAGGGCTGTAAGCACCGCTGTACGGACGCAGCTATGGAGTATTTCAAAGCGGAAGTCATGGAGATGTGCCACCGGGAAAACCTCTATCAGATTGACTTGCTGAACGGGAGCAATAACCGAGTTACCGAGCGTGAGTATTGGGCGAAACGGAAAGGACAAGCCGCACTGGATAAAGAGAACACTTCCCTTGCCGCCGCAGGTGAGCCGCCCAAACTTACGAAATTTGAAACCGCCAAAGAGAAGCTACGGCGCACGATCCGCACCGCCCTGTCCTCTGCTACCTCTTTTGAGGACTTCGCCGGGAAGCTGTTACAGCAAGGCGTGACCGTCAAGGAAAGCCGGGGAAGATTGTCGTATCTCACGCCGGACAGGACGAAGCCCATCACCGCCCGGAAGCTGGGTGATGATTTTGACCGTGCCGCCGTACTGGAAACACTCTCCCAAAACGCACAGAACGCCACAAGAGCCGCCGAAAAGCCCTTACCCAAACAGGAATACTCCCGCAGCATAAAAGACCGTTTACAGCGTAACAAAGCCGCCATAAACGCCCCGAAGAATGACGGAGTACAGCGCATGGTAGACCGGGAAGCCAAGCGAGCCGAGGGCAAGGGCATAGGATATGACCGCTGGGCGGCTGTCCACAACCTAAAGCAAATGGCGGCGACCATAAGTATTTACGAGGAATCCGGCTTTTCTTCCCCGGAAGAACTGGAAGCCGCCCTTGCCGCCGCCAGTGCGGGCTTGCATGAAACCACCGGGAAACTGAAAGCCGTGGAAAGCACTTTACGGGAGAAAAAAGACTTGCAGAAACAGCTATTAGCCTACATCAAGACCAAGCCAGCCCGTGACGGATTGCGGGCGCAGAAAACGGAGAAAGCCCGGAGAGCCTACCGGGAGCAGCACGAAAGCGAGTTTATCATTTCCGAATCCGCCGCCCGGCATTTCAAGGCACAGGGAATCTCCAAGCTGCCAGCGTCCAAAGCATTGCAGACCGAGATTGAGCAGCTTACCAAGAAGAAAAACGCCCTTTACAACGAGTACCGGGAGAAGAAAGAGAACGTCCGGGAATTGCAGACCGTCAAGGGCAATATCGGGCAGATTTTAAGACGTGAGCCGGAACGGGGAAAGGGGCGGGAAAATGAACGGTAAACGCCCATACATGGACTACCCACAGTACAGAGCCGCCCGCCGCCTTGTGCATGAGTGCTGCAACTATGACAACGGCAACTGTATCTTGCTGGATAACGGCGAGCCTTGCGTATGTGTACAGAGTATCAGCTATTCCCTTATGTGCCGCTGGTTCATTGCCGCCGTGCTGCCGCTGGACGGAAAACTGGAAGCCGCCCTTTTGCACCGGGCAGACAGGAAACGCTGTACCGAGTGCGGCGGGTATTTTCTCCCCAAATCCAACCGGGGGAAATACTGCCCGGATTGCGCCGGACGCATGAAAAGAATCCATGCCGCACAGCGCAAGCGGAAACAGAGGGGTAAATGTCACGCTTTAGGATATTCCAAACCCCCGTAAATCAAGGCTTTTTTGACCGCCCTCAAAGGGTAGCCGATACATTTATCCTTTACCCCCACAAGAGCTGTTTTAAATGCGTAACAGAAGCCACAGAACAGACCAAAGGAGGAACGAATGGCAGACAACCGCAAATATTACTACCTAAAGCTGAAAGAGAGCTATTTTGACGAGGACGCTATCGTGCTGCTGGAAAGTATGCAGGACGGTATGCTCTACTCAAACATTCTCTTGAAGCTGTACCTAAAATCGCTGAAAAACGGGGGAAAGCTCCAGCTTGCCGAGAATATCCCCTACACCGCACAGATGATAGCCACAATCACCCGCCAGCAAGTCGGCACAGTGGAGAGGGCTTTGCAGATTTTTATGAAGCTGGGGCTTGTAGAGCCGTTGCAGAACGGGGCTTTATACATGAGCAACATAGAACTCTTAATCGGTCAGTCCTCTACCGAGGGGGAGCGCAAACGCCGGGCAAGGCGGGCTTTGCAGGAGCAGAAAGCCCTGCCGGAAGCCGTGGCGGACAAACGTCCACCATATGGGGCGGACATTTGTCCACCAGAGATAGAGATAGAGATAGATATAGAGTTAGAGATAAAGAGAGAGGGAGAGATAAAAACCGGACAGACCGCCCCCGCCCCTTTTGGCAGATATGAAAACGTATTTTTGTCAGAAAAAGAGCTTGCGGAGCTGCAAGAGGAACTTCCCGGCAAATGGGAGTATTACATAGACCGCTTATCCGGCTATATCGCTTCCAGCGGGAAGAAATACAAGAACCATGCCGCCACTATCCGGCGTTGGGCGGCTGATGACAGGGCAAAGGGGAAGCCTAAAAAGGGAATCCCCGACTATACCTACAAGGAGGGCGAGAGCCTTTGACAGCATAGATACAACGCCCCGTAAACAGGGCGTGAAAGACCATGAACAAGGAGGAATGATTTTATGAGTGATTATGATAACGCTGTTTTCCGGCTTGCCACGGCACAGGAAGCAGAGCCGGAGGACTACACGGGCGAGGACGGGCTTTTGTATTGCGGGAGCTGCCGCCAGCCCAAAGAAGCCTATTTCCCGGAGGGCAAGACCTTTTTCGGACGTGACCGGCACCCCAGAGAATGTGACTGCCAGCGGAAACGCCGGGAAATGCTGGAAGCCGCCGACCGGGAGCAGAAGCACCGGGAGGAAGTGGAACGGCTGAAAAGAAAGGGCTTCACCGACCCGGCTATGAGGGAATGGACGTTTGGGAACGACAACGGCAAATGCTCCCAAATGGTGAAAGCCCGTGCCTATGTGGAACAATGGGAGCAGATAAAGGACGGAAACCACGGAATGATTTTGTGGGGAGAAGTCGGCACAGGCAAGAGCTATTTTGCCGGGTGTATCGCCAATGCCCTCATGGAGAAAGAGGTTTCCGTGTGCATGACGAACTTTGCCCTTATCCTCAATGACCTTGCCGCCAGCTACAAGGACAGGAACGAATACATATCCCGCCTTTGCAGCTTCCCCCTGCTTATCCTTGACGATTTCGGCATGGAGCGTAGCACGGAATACGGGCTTGAACAGGTTTACAACGTGGTTGACAGCCGATACCGCAGCCAAAAGCCGCTGATAGTCACCACAAATTTGACGCTGGAAGAATTGCAGAACCCGGAGGACACGCCCCACGCCCGGATTTATGACCGCCTTATTGAAATGTGTTCCCCTGTCTGCATTACCGGGGAGAATTTCAGAAAAGCCAAAGCAAGGGAGAAAATGGAACAGCTTAAAAAGCTGCTGAACAGAAAGGAGAGCCTATGACCGACACCCCCAACAGAAGCACCGCCACTACCGCCCGCCGCCCGGATTGTGTGACCGAGGTACGCCGGGGGAACACCGTCCTTGTGGTTTCCGGCTATTTCAAACAGGACGCTACCGCCACCGCCGCCGACAAGATGATGAAAGTGCTGGAAGCGGAAAGCGCAGCCGGACACAAGCCGCCATTTACCGCATAAACCGGGCATGAAAAAGCGGTCATGCCGTGGAGTATGACCGCCAGTTCCTGCCTATTTTCTTTTTTGGAATTTTTCGACTGAAAATTCGTATGCTTCTTGAATAAGGGGCTTTAACCGTTCAAATGTCTGTTTGGACGGATTTAGGACGCTTACCCACCCCATCCAAGCATAAACCGGGTGGGGAATGATAATGTCTAAAGCAGTGAAATCACAATCCATATCCACGACACCGCCCGCCGCCGGACGTGCCGGAATTTTACCATACATCTTTTGGAATGTGCTTTTTCGCAGCCCAAGATTGACACGGTAAATACCTGTTCTGTCAAGATTGGACGCTTTATCGTTATCACCGTCTTTTTCCTTAACAGTCAGAACATATACGCCACGTTTTAATACAAGACCGGGATTGTAGAAAATCCCTTTTTCGCCCCAACTTTCAACGAGTACCGTACCGTTTAAGGAGGAAAGGCAGTAATCCAATATTTGTTTTGCTTCCATAGTGTTCTACCTCACAAAATATAAAATAAAGAGCTGTCGGATTATTGTAGCACAAATCAGAGATTATTTCCATAAACATCTAATTTGCGACAAGCCTTAATGAAAAACCGTGATATTTTTCGACATAAAGTAGCAAAAAGAACTGTACAGCCCACCCCGCCCTATGCTATAATAAACCTACGGAATAGTGGGGCTGGCTGTCGGAAACGGAGGAATCTATGTCAAGACAGACCACCCAGCAACTTATTACCGCCCTATATCCGAGATTATCCCATGAGGACGAGCTTTCCGGGGAATCCAATTCCATAAGCAACCAGAAAAGAATTCTTGAAGCCTACGCAAAACAGAACGGCTTTACCAACCTCAAATGGTACACGGACGACGGATTCTCCGGGGCGAATTTCCAAAGACCCGGCTTCCAGTCCATGCTTGCCGACATTGAAGCGGGGCTTGTGGGAACAGTCATTGTAAAGGATATGTCACGGTTAGGGCGAAACTATCTTCAAGTGGGAATGTATACGGAAATGATTTTCCCACAGAAAAACGTCCGTTTCATTGCTATCAATGACGGCGTTGACAGCGCACAGGGCGAGAATGACTTTGCACCTTTGCGTAATATTTTTAACGAATGGCTGGTGAGGGATACGAGCAAGAAAATCAGAGCGGTCAAGAGGTCAAAAGGCATGAGCGGGAAGCCCGTCACAAGCAAGCCCGTGTACGGCTACCTCATGGACGAGGACGAAAATTTCATCATTGACGAGGAAGCCGCCCCCGTGGTAAAGCAGATTTACAGCCTATGCCTTGCCGGGAACGGTCCGACCAAGATAGCCCGTATGCTCACGGAGCAGGAAATCCCCACGCCGGGAACGCTGGAATACCGCCGGACAGGGAGAACCCGCCGCTACCACCCCGGCTATGAGTGCAAGTGGGCGGCGAACACCGTGGTGCATATCCTTGAAAACCGGGAATACACGGGCTGCCTTGTGAACTTCAAGACCACCACCCAATCCTACAAGTGCAGCAAGATTATCTACAACAGCGAGGACAAACAGGCAATCTTTGAGAACCACCACGAGCAGATAATCGACAGGGACACATGGGAACGGGTGCAGGAGCTGCGCAAGCAGCGCAAACGCCCTAACCGCTATGATGAAGTGGGCTTGTTCTCCGGCATACTCTTTTGTGCCGACTGCGGCAGCGTCATGTACCAGCAGAGGTATCAGACGGAAAAACGGCGGCAGGACTGCTATATCTGCGGCAGCTACAAGAAGCGCACGGCAGACTGTACGGCGCACTTTATCCGCACCGACCTGTTGACCGAGGGAGTGACCGAGAACCTACGGAAAGTCACCAGCTACGCCGCAAAGCACGAAGCCCGGTTTATGAAGCTGTTGACCGAGCAGACCGAGGACGGGAGCAAACGCCGGAACGCCGCCAAGAAGAAAGAACTGGAAGCGGCAGAAAAACGGATTGCGGAACTCTCCGCTATCTTCAAGCGGCTGTATGAGGACAGCGTGACCGGGCGCATATCGGACGAGCGTTTCACGGAACTGTCGGCAGACTACGAAGCCGAGCAAAAGGAACTGAAAGAACGTGCCGCCGTTCTGCAGGGCGAGCTTTCAAGGACGCTGGAAGCCACGGCGAACGCTGAAAAGTTTATGAAAGTGGTACGCAAGTACACCAGCTTTGAGGAACTCACCCCTACCCTGTTACGGGAGTTTGTGGAGAAAATCGTAATCCACGAATCGGAAGCCCTTGACGGGAAACGCCGGGGGAAGCTCCGCAGACAGGAAATCGAAATCTTTTACTCTTTTGTCGGCAAGGTAGAGTTGCCCGACTAAAGCCCGACCCGTCCGGCAGTCAGCCGGATAGGGAACGGCAAAATTTTTTACACTTCTTTTACTTCTTTATCTCACATGAGCAAAAGCGGAGGGCTTCCCACGCTCTCCGCTTTCTTATATCCATCATGCCACCCAAGTGTAAGATGAAATGTCCCTATTCAAACCTGACCGACTCCCCCGTCCGTCCGGATTCCCTGACCGCGTCCATCAGCGCGAGCACTCTCCTCGTCTCCGGAATCTGCACGAGAAATTCTTCTTCCCCGAAGTATGCCCTTCTGTAATTCTCAAAAAATCCCTTATGCGTTGTATCTGCCAGCGGAACCGGTTCGGTGAGGATCTTTCCCTCCGGCGGAGGGCCGAAGGAGCGCGTGGGGCCTGCTGCCGTCATGGTTCTCTCGCCACCCACATTTTTCAGGAGCCCGGCGGTGCGCACGATCTTTCCCTCCGGAGCAAATCCGTCCAGATAGGCGCTCCCCTGATTGCCTCCTATGAACCAGTGGCGTTCGAACCACTTGTCATGCATCTTGTCTGTGAGGAAATACGTTCCAAGCTCCACTTCCGCCGTAACATGATTGTCAAACCGCATCAGAATTTTGAAATAATCATCCACCTCAAAATTGATGACATTTCTGATATCTGCATAGACGCTGGTGAGCTTTGCCCCCGGCATCATCCACAAAATCTGATCCAGCAGATGCACGCCCCAGTCATACAGCATCCCGCCGCCTTCACTGATCTGTACATGCCAGTCGTGCATATTTCCGTTAAATCCATACAGGCTGCTCTTGATGGTGTACACCTCTCCCAGCGAGCCCTGGTCAAAAATCTCCTTTGCCGTTCGGAAATCCCGGTCCAGCCTGCGCTGATGGTGTACCGTAAATTTTACGCCGCACGCTTTGGTCACGCGCACCATATCATCCAGCTCTTCCAGACTCATTGCGACGGGCTTCTCACAGATGATATCCTTTCCTGCCCGTGCGGCCTGGAGCACCAGGTCATGATGCTGGTTATTATTTGCCGCGATCAGTACCACCTGCACCTCCGGATCCCGGAACAGTTCTTCATTTGAAGTATACCTTTTCAGTCCTTCTTTCACATCCTCAAGCTGTTTTGGATCCATATCGGCAATTCCGACTACACGGAAGCCCTCCGTCTCTGTCAGCATCTTCTCGTGCTCGTGCCCCATAAATCCATGACCGATCAACCCAATTCTGATCTCTTCCATATTCTAAGTCTCCTATACGATCAGCAGTCTTCTCTCATTTACATGGTGCCCAAATTCCGGCATATACATCTTGCTCTCTTCATCCGGGTCCAGCGCGTCCTGCATGATCGGCGGCATATAGGATGAGGTAAAACAGAATCCGAACTTCAGGTCATGATAGCCCTGTCCGAGTCCTCCCGCCTTTTTCACTTTGATCACCGCCGGCTCCGTCACCGCCCAGTGCGTCTCCATATCGGACTTCATTTCCTCAAAGGAAAAATCCTTTCCATGGATATGCCAAACGATCTCTTCTCTTTCAAACCGCTCTCCGTCTACAAAGAGCGTTCCGGGCCGTAACTGGCTTAGGAAAATCCCTCTGTAATAGGGAAGCCTGACCTTAAACTGGAATCCCGTAACCGCTCCGTCCTCTTTTACATTTCTAAAACCAACCGACTGAATTACTTCTTTTTCAAGCATAGCTTCACCTCCTAGTCTCCCAGACAATCTTTCAGCAGAATATGATGTTTTCTCAGTGTCTGGCCTACCTCATATCCCAGATCATATTTGTCGCGTCCTTCATACTCACTCAGCAAATAACCGTCCCATCCCTGCTGCTTCATGATCTCGATTATTTCTCTGTAGGGAATGGTGGTCTCTTCAAAGTCATCGCTCATGTTGTTGAATTTTGCATGACAGCAGTAAATGTAAGGAAGCAGCGGAATGATCTCTTCCGGTTTGCTGGCCACAAAGCCCGGCTGTCTGCGCTCCCCTTCCCGATAAACATTTCGGAATACGCCGAAGTCGATATTGAGCCCGAAATATTTTGTTCCGGTTTTCTCAATAAATTCCACATAATCATGGACCAGCTTGTTGCTCAGATTGGTCGGAGCGTGGATCTCCGGGCACATTTTAATGTTGCATTCCTCCGCTGTCGGGAGCGCCATCTGAATGATCTCGCGCCAGTTTTTTACCGGTGAGAGGTCGCCCGAGATGACCGGCATCTTTGCCCTCATGACCGTAAAGCCAA
The DNA here is from genome assembly GCF_003885045.1 of Schaedlerella arabinosiphila. Classification (GTDB taxonomy): domain Bacteria; phylum Bacillota; class Clostridia; order Lachnospirales; family Lachnospiraceae; genus Schaedlerella; species Schaedlerella arabinosiphila. Next base: position 4,838,493 of record NZ_RHJS01000002.1, read on the forward strand.
GCCTGTGGGCCAAACGCAGATCCCGCTCCAGCATTTTGCAGGATTCCTCTGTCGTCAGATCCCGGTCGCCCAGCACATGGGAGTCGATCCAGTTTCCATACTCTACCGGCACGATCTCATATTTGTCCAGCAGCCGGAACCATTCCTCCACCCATTCATCCGACGGATACGGGTATCCCTCAATGTGTGTATTTGCCAGGATTTCCAGGCCGTGGGCACCCATGTCGTACATGTCCTCCAGACAGTCCTCCAGATTTTTGCTGATCCCAAATTCGGCCGAATAACTGTATAATGCAATCCCTCTTTTTGGTCCTTTTTTATCATACTGATACATTTAACCATCTCCTATCTTCATGAACTATTCCAGCGGCATCCCCTTCCAATCTGCGGACAATCCGCTGTTATGCTGCTTCTGCTTATAATGCGATCTCATGTCCCTCTGCCGCTGCCTTGTAGATCGTATCCAGAATCTGGGTCACTACAAATGCCTGCTCCGGTTTTACGAGGGGTTCTTTGTCTTCGATGATTGCTTCCAGCCACTGCTTACACTCTTTGTCCGCCGGTGAGCCGCCGCCCTTTCCTTCGAAAAACGCGATCGCGCCGGTATCTGAGATATGCTCCTCGGTCAGGATTCCGCCTGTGGTTTCATTGATCACCAGGTCATACGCCTTGCCGCTCATGCCTCCGACCATCTCCGCGCCGGCCTTTGTTCCGCACAGCGTTGTGGCTGCTTCGCGGGAATCCTTCACGTTCAATGCCCAGGCAGACTCCAGGAAGATGGTTGCGCCGTTTTCCATTTTCACATATCCAAATGCGGAATCCTCCACCTCATAGGTTTTTGTATCCCATGGCCCGAACATATTTCCCTCGGTGGCTTCCGGAAGGTGTCCCAATTTTTCAAATACAGATCCGGTCACTGTTTTGGGGCTGTAGTTGTCCATACACCACAATGTGATATCCAGCGCATGTGTTCCGATGTCAATCAGCGGTCCGCCACCCTGCTTGGACTTATCCGGAAATACTCCCCAGGTGGGAACTGCCCTTCTTCTCACTGCGTGGGCCTTTGCGAAATAAATATCCCCCAGCTTTCCTTCCTCGCAGACCCGTTTTAACGCCTGCGCGTCTGTACGGAACCGGTTCTGGTATCCGATGGTAAACTTCTTTCCGGACTTCTTCCATGCGTCCATCATCTTCTGCGCGTCCTCGGTGGTCGCCGCCATCGGCTTTTCACACATCACATGCTTTCCCGCTTCAAAAGCCGCCACCGTGATCGGGCAGTGCGCCACGTTTGGCGTACATACATGTACAACGTCGATTGACTCATCCTTCAGTAATTCCTGATAATCGGTGTAAACCTTTGCTCCCTCCGCGCCGTATTTTTCCGCGGCTTTCCGGGCGCGCTCCTCGATGATATCGCAGAATGCCGTGATCTCGCACTTGTCCGCCTGATTCGTCAGCGCCGGAAAATGTTTCTGATTTGCGATTCCTCCGCATCCCACAACTGCTACCTGCAATTTTCCATTTTTCATTTTTTCCTCTCCTTTTTTATTTTTTTCTATTTTTTTCCTATGATTGGCATACGATGAACCAATTTTCTCAGCGTATGAACTGCCATTCCTATTCTGCCATGTTGCGGGCCGTAATCTGTTCTCTGATCTCATCTGCTTCTTTGTCCGTCATCTTCCAGAAGATCAGCGGAAGCAGACCTGAAATGATAAAGAAGATTCCGGGAACCAGATTGGCCGCCATGTTGATTCCGTGCTGTGCCGAAGCTGTAATATCCGCTCCCGCAACATAGCCAAACGCCGCCATGAGCATGACTCCGATGGATCCGCCGAAGGCATTTCCCACCTTGGTCGCAAGTCCGTAAAACGCATACGCTACGCCGTCCGAGCGGACGCCTGTCTTTAAGTCCTGATAGTCAATGGAATCCGCAACCATGGACAATGTGGACGGGAAGCCGAATCCGGGAATCGTAAATAATACGTGTCCGAAGATCACCATGCCGATATTTTCAAAAGGCGTCATAAAGATGATCAGCAGGCCGATTCCTTTTCCAACCAGGCTGGCAACCAGTACGTTCCTCTTTCCGTGGGCGCCGAAGTGACGGATCAAAAACGGCGCGATTGCATTTCCGACGATGCTTCCGATGGAGGGCAGCGTCATAAGCAGCGCCATCAGCGTAAAGTTTCCGAGACAGTCTCTTACATAAAATGCCATGATTCCGATACGGCCCATATTTCCTGTCATCTGGAAAAGCATGGTCAGCACGATAATCATCAGATATTTATTTGAAAAGATAAGCCCCAGGTTCTTGACGATGGAAACCTTTTCCGCGCTTGTTTTCGGCATGATCACTTCTTTTGAGTTCTTAAATACGATAAAGAACATCGGCAGAGAGATCAGCGCAAAAAGAATTGCCGCGATCGTATAGCTCTTTCCGGAAATCGTTTCCGCGCTTCCCGAGATTTTCACCAGGATGATGGAGGACGCAAAGTTGATCGTCATCATACCAACCTGCATTCCGATTCCCCTGATGGAATTTAACTTGTTGCGGTCGCTGTCCTGTGTAGTCATAACTCCCGCCATGGCTCCGTAAGGAATGTTGACCAATGTATACAGCATTCCGGCTCCGATGTAGGTAAATGCCGCCCACACAATGCCGGCTGTCCCGTTGCCGAAAGGCGCCGTAAATGTTAAAACGCTGAACAGTCCGAGAAACGGCGCGCCGAAAAGAATATACGGCCTGAAACGCCCCCATTTTGTATGGGTTCTTTCCGCGATTCCTCCCATCATCGGATCATTGACCGCATCCCAGATCTTTGCGGCCATCAAAATTGTTGAAACGGCCAGAGGCGCAAGTCCCACCACATCCATGTAATACACTGTAAGGTAAGTCCCTACAAAGCTCCAGACCAACTGGCTGGCCAGATCCCCCAGCCCATAACTGAAAATACTTTTCTTCGAAAGTCTTTCCATGATTCCACTTCCTTTCCTTTTGTTTTTTGATATGGTAAGTATAAATCAGAAAACACGGATCTGCTTTCCGCGTGAGAGCCAGATTTCTCTCGATTTTTTGACATTTTTTTCCCGACGAAAAAATCAGGTTAAAAAAACGGCTCTCATTTTTTTAACCTAATTTTTATAGATTGTTAATATTCACTGATGTAGATCATTCTCATTTCATGGGGTTCCATCTCAACCTGGAAGCAAATCCTCCGGTCCTCGCTCCTCACATGCCGGATATAGATTTTGGGGATGCAGATATTTTTCAGATATTGGATCTCTTCCTTCCCCAGCTCTTCCTGGTTGCTGAGGAGCTGCCACTCGTTCTGTATGCTCCCGCTGCTGCTGTTGATCACCTCTTCCTTAATCATGTACTCCTTGTTGTCATCCAATTCCTCAACTGTAAACTCGACCCGCTCTTTTTCTTCGCTCTGGAAGATCTTCGACAGGTTAAAATGTTCATTCTCTTTCTTCATATAATAATAGTAGCTGTATTCCCGATGGTTGAAGCACAGGCAGACGATCCTCTGTGTGGAATCCCTTGTCACGATATAGTTATTGCCGATCTTCAAAACATGTCCCCCCAGCTTGTTTAAGAACTCGAATGCATAAAATGAAGGCTTTTTGATCCCGTCCTTCGTCAAAAGGCCCCCTCCGCCGTATATCAGCTTCCTGGAATCGTAAAAAATATCCACCGCATCGGAGCCATGCCAGAATCCGATCATATCCGCCGTTTTCCAGATACTCAGAATAAATTTGATGATGTATGTCCCTCTTGCGCAGCTATCCTGCACAATATTCCGGTTGGACAGGCTGTTCGACCACTCCGATATGCACATTTGATAGGTCTGCCCTTCCTCTTCCAGTATCCCCCGGATTTTTTCTATAAACTGCCTTGCGTACAGGTAGTCGCTGCCTGATTGAAATGTCCGTTCTCCCATCATCTGGTGGGTGGAATCCACAAAAATTTTTATGGTAAATATTTCCGGAAATATGCCCCTTGCCGACAGCTCATGAACCGCCTCCCGAAACTGTTCTTCGTCAATCCCTCCATGGGGATTGATCCCGGCAATCCTGCTGCTGCCCAGATTCGACTTCACAATCCTCCACCCCGCCTCATAGGCGTCCAGATATCTGTAGTCCTGGCTGTAATAGGGCTCCTTGTTCCAGGGAAATTCAAAAATCCACTGGCTGAGCACATGCTTATCATATCTGCGGACCAGATGCTTCATCAAATGCTCCAGAAGATTTTTCCATTCCTCGATCGTCTTCAGATTATACTGCATGTTCACCGAATATAGCTCGTTGTCATGTCCGGCCATAATCACCCGGTTGCGTTTTCCAAGATCCAGGAAAAGCGGAATCTTATTCTGTACAAAAAAATCAAAAATCCGATCCAGCGATTCAAAGTTAAAATTCTCCCCTGAAAAATCCGTGGTAATCATAAATTTTTCCGAAAACAGATTCCAGATCCGGATATACCGGATGCTTAAGACCTCCCTGAGAAACAAGATATGCTCCTGTATCGCCGCTTCGCAGACCACAGAGGCTTCTCCGATGTCGATGATCTTATTGGGATTCATCCACGGTATATACCCCCGCCGGACATTGATCGTAACCTCCTTGACCGCGGAATCCTGTATTCTTTTTTCAATCCGGTCATACAGGCTTTTTCGCACTTCCTCCACCTTTTCGATTTTCATTGCGTCATTTTTCACAGATTCCTCTATCTGTTTTCTGTATTCGGAAGGGGTGATTCCATACTTTTTCTTAAAATATCGGTTCAATACGGAAGGGGTCGAAAATCCGCTGTCCATGGCGATATTGGTAATGGAGGCGTCTGTTCCCCGAAGCTCCAGCGCAGCGTTCTCTATTCTGACTTCATTCAGGTAATTGATAAAATTCTGTCCCGTTTTCTTTTTAAAATAGCGGGAAAGATAGGTCTCCGACACCTGAAAATGCGCTGCCACATCCGTCAGGCTCAATGGTTCGTAGTAGTAATGATTGATATAATTCAGAATCCGGTCAATCTTTTCACTCATGTGCTCCTTCAGATAGATTTTCAGGCTGTCCTTGTCCATCCTGTAGTCCGCGGTCAGCTTGTGTATGATCTGAAAAAGAAGGCTTGCGATCTCGCTCAGATCCGCATGTTCCATATTCAAATATCGGAGCAGCAGCGTTTCGATCAAGATCCGCAGATCCCTGTCGTCGCGGGATGTATATAATACGGAATTGCAGCAGAAAATAAAATACTCCTCCCGGATCAGTTTTCGGAATGTCCGATAAGGTATCAGTATCCGAAATGCAATCGTATTGCGGGCGCTGCTGTACGCATGCGGCTGGTTCGAATTTATCACCGCGATGTCATCCTTTCCCAGCCGATAAGTCTCCCCTTCCTTTACAGCCGTTTCCCCCTCAACAATATACAGAATCTCTATGTCCTGGTGGAAATGTGTATCCTCATCTGACAGATACAGCAATTCCATGCTGCAGTCCTGTATGTTCTCCTGTCTCATCTTTTACGTCCTTTCTCTGGTTTTTCGTATGAATCGCGCGGTAAACCTGCGGATTTAACCGAACAGTACGGTTCTTCTCTCTTTCCTCCGGCAAAGCTGTGCATGGGTATCTAATTATTTTAACATAATTTTATTATAAGTCCTCTTTCAACTTTTTGCTTTTCATCAGACAGTAATTTCTTAGCAATAATTTTCATATTTCAATGCATGAAAAAAAAGAAGTGCAATATTCGGCATGTGATTATTGCACTTCTTTTTTTATCTTCATATTTTTTATCTGAGTACTCTATCTATCCCTTGATTCCCGTGGATGCGATGCCCTCTACATAATATTTCTGCAGGAAGATGAACATCAGCAGCATCGGAATCGCGGAGATTGTCAGGGACGCCATGATGGGCCCGTAATTGATCGGCTTCGATCCAAAGAAGGTCTGGATCGCCAGCTGTATGGTCCGCTTCTCCTCTCCCGTAACCACAAGCAAAGGCCACATGAAATCATTCCAGTGAGCAACAAAATCCAGAATAAAAATGGTGGCGTATACGGTTCCCGAGATCGGCATGACCACCTGGAAAAATGTCCTGACCGGGCCGCATCCGTCGATAGATGCTGCTTCTAAGAGCTCATCCGGAATATCCAGGAAGAACTGGCGGAACATATAGATGCTGAAACATTTTGCCACAAACGGCACGATCAGAGACGCCCAGGAGTTGATCCAGCCCAGGTCGGCCATCTCCCTGTACATGGGGAGCATGATCGCTTCCGCCGGAAATACCATCAGACTGATCACAAGTGTCAGTAAGAGGTTCTTCCCTTTGAACTCAAATTTTGCCAGCGCGTATCCGCAGATCGAATTTACGAGCAGATCCAGCAGGATGATCACCAGCACATAGAACAGGCTGTTCCCGATGAATTTCCACATATTGATCCTCTGGAAAACTTCCACGTAATTATTCAGGGATGCTTCTGTCGGAATAAACGTAGACAGAGAATTCAGCCCTTTAAAAATCTGCGCCTCCGGTTTCAGGGAGGAGGAGATCATCCAGATCAGCGGCGATACAAATATCAATGCGATCAAAGTATTTCCGATATAAAATGCGGCAGTTCCAAATGTTTTTTTCTTCGTCATAGTATTCACTCCTCTCCGGCCTATTCGGCTTTAATGATCTTCTTCATTCCAAGTGACAGGCTGATTACGATGACAAAGAACACAGCCGCCACCGCGCAGGCATATCCGAAGTTCCGCTTCTGGAAGCCCTGCTCATAGATATAATATACCAGTGTCCTGGTCGAATTTTGGGGGCCGCCCTTGGTCATAACGTAAGGCTGCGTGAATAGCTTCATTGCCTGGATGACCGTGATCATAACGACATATTGGATCACATTTTTCAGTCCCGGAAGCGTGACATAGAAAAAGCTCGCGATCTTTCCCGCACCGTCTATGGAAGCCGCCTCGTACTGCTCCGCGGAGATTCCCTGGAGCCCGGCAAGGAAGATCATCATCTGATATCCGGCTCCCTGCCATGCGGACATGAATATGATCGAGTTCATCGCTGTCTTCGGATCGTTCAGGAATCCGCACGGCTCCAGTCCCAGATTGACCAGCAGCGCATTCAGAAGGCCGCTGTCCGGGCTGGAATTGTACATCACGGTCCAGAGGATCGCAACGACTACCATGGAGGTCACCTGCGGACTGAAATACGCCGCGCGGAAGATGGACACGCCCCTCCTCCGGGAAGAGATCAGGAGTGCCAGCGCTAACGCCAGTACCGTCTGAAAAGGAACAACCAAAATCGTAAAATAGAGTGTATTTTTCACCGCGATCCAGAAATCCTTGTCCCGAAACAGCTCTGCAAAGTTGTTGAATCCGCAGAAAACGATCCGGTCCGGACGCATAATGTTATAATCTGTGAACGCGTATCGAACCGTCTGTAAAGACGGATAGATCAAAAACGCCGCCAGCAGGACAACTGCCGGAAGGATAAATATGTAAGCCGCTTTTCTCTCACTGGCCTTATTGACTGTCTTTTGCATAGCCAATCCTCCTTTTCTTCGTCAATTATTTGCATAATATTTGTTGTAATCCTTGTCCATGGCCTCTGCCGCCGTGTCCAGCGCCTCCTGCGGATCTACTCCGGTAAAGATATTCAGCATTGCTTCCGCAAATTCCGCCGTCAGCACACTGTAGGAAGGGGTTCTCGGTCTCGGATGCCCGGTTTCCATAAGCTGCTCCTTGAAGATGGAACGGGGATATTCATTATATTCCTCAAGCACATCGTAGCTTGAGACCCTTGTCGGCGGCTTGGAGATCGCCTGTGCGTAGGTGGTTACATTTTCCTCCGAAAATAAGAATCTCATCACTTCCTTTACCGCGTCCATATCCTGTACGTTCTTCGTGACTGATGCCGCCCAGTCGCCGGTAGGGGATGTGGGTATCCCGTCTCCGTCCGCCACCGGAAAATACGTGACTCCCCAGTTCAGGTCCGGATAATCCTTCTCCAGTGTCGCCACCTCCCAGGAACCTCCCAGCATGGTCGCTGCCTTACCGTTGTGAAATTCCTTCTGGATCGGGTCTATATTGGCATATCCGTCCTGTATCAGGCTGTTCAAAAACTTCGCCGCCTCTACACCCTCGGCGCTGTTCAGATACCCCTGCGCCGCGCTTCCGTCCTCGTTGACAAAATCCGTTCCGTTGGAGATCCAGAACTGCTCCAGTACATAGGAAAGGCCTTCTCCCTTATCCATGATGATGTTCGTTCCCACGACACCGTCTTTTGTCAGTTTTTTCGCGGCGTCATAATATTCGGACCAGGTCCACGCGTCTTCCCTGCTCTCCGGCACGCTGATACCGGCTTCATCCAGCAGATCCTTGTTGTAGTACAGCGCCACGGAGCTCTCGGTCGCCCCCACCGCGTAGATCTTCCCGTCATAGGTATTCTGCTGCTTGGAGGAATCAAAAAAATCAGCCCACTCCTCCTCCGGGAAGAAATCATCCAGCGGAAGAGTCACCTCATTTGCCGCGTAGATCGATACATTCGGTCCGTCCACATACAGGATATCCGGCAGGTCGTTGGATGTGATCGCCGCGTTGACCTTATCCTCATAGGCGTATGAATCCGCACGCACGATCGCTTCCCGGCGCAGCTCAATCTCGCCTTCATGGGCCTGGTTAAATTCCTCGATCTTGCTGATCCACCATTCCTCAATCGCCGGTTCGTCGCTGGGGCTCCATACGGTGATCACCGATTCCCCCTGTTCGTTTACGCGCTCCTTTGTCTTCCCGCATCCCGTGAAAGCACCTGATACCATCACGGCCGCAAGCAAGGCTGCAATAACTCTTTTTCTCATCTGTCTCGCTCCTTTCTTCTCTTTCCCAGATTGGCTTCCGGTCACTGCTCGTCTGCGGGCCGGCCTTAAGCCCAGATTGACCTCATGCAGAAAACCTCTGCCCTCTTGATACATTCAGGTGTATCTGTATGTAATATGAAACATCCGGCATCTGATGTGTCATAAAACAACTTGGTTCCTGCCGCCTCCCCATCATTTACATAAATCTCGGCAGTACGGCGGTCTACGAATATCTCCAGCTTCTCTACCCGGTCTACATCCGCCGGAAACGTGACATGCTCGCTCTTCACTCCATAGGTCCTGAGCCGGAGCCCTTTCTCATCATAGATGAGAAGCATCCTGCTCCCGCCGTTTTCAGACAGGCAGATGGAAAATGGACAGTCTCCGTCAAATTCCAGCTCTGCCTTGTAGGCATTGGGGGTAATGTCTTTCAGGCTGATCTCCTCCCCATGCCCCTGGTACAGCGCTCCCATCTTCAGGACCTCTATCTCTTTTACCGGAGTCAGATACAGACGGTGATCCCGGATGTGCATTTCTCTGGGGATCGTCATGCTTCCGCAGACGCCGTTTTCCTCCTCCTGATGCTCTCCGTAAAAATCAGAGATCCAGCCGATACTGATCCTTCTGCCATCATGTTCGAAGCTCTGCATCGCGTAACAGTTTCCGCAGAAGTCGAACCATCCTCTGCTCTCCTCTGTAAATATCCCTTCTTTAAAATCTCCCACATGATATCTGCTCATCTGGTATCTGCCGAACGGGTCCTGATGGTGCATCAGAGCTCCGATCACCAGATATTTCCCGTCAAGCTCCATAAAATCCGGGCATTCTACACAGCGGATCCCGTCTTCCTCCTCGGTCAGCAGCGGGCCTGTATACTCCCAGCTCTCCATATCCTCTGATTCATATTTCAGGATCGCCGCCTTTCCCTCCAGGGCGCTGCCGAGTACCATCTGCCATCTGCCGTCCGCCCGCATCACCTTGGGATCTCGGAAATCAGGGGATGCCCCTGCAGGTCTCTCCCCGATGACCAGCTCCTCTTTCGTAAAATGCAGCATGTCACTGCTCTTCATCCTCCACTGCTGCTGCAGGATCTGTTCGACTTTCCCGCGCGGCTCCCTGCTTCGGGTCAGATAGAAGACCACTTCATCCCCCATCACTGCCGCAGAACCGGAAAAGGCTCCTCCATCCAGCTCATCCGGGTATCTCAGTATCTCCTCCTGGGGTTCTAAGGCAACCGGAAGGTGCGTCCAGTGGATCAGATCCCGGCTTGCCGCATGTCCCCAGTACATATGGGACCATTTCTGGCTATGGGGATTAAACTGATAGAACATGTGGTAATATCCCTGAAACCAGCACAGCCCATTGGGATCATTGATCCAGTTCTTCCAGGGTGTAAAATGATATGTCTCCCGGATTGGAGAATCGTACCAGTCCGACTCCCGCATCCTTATAAATCTGCCGTTCTCATCCTGTTCCAGATAGCAGACGCCTTCATCCAGGATATTCTCACATCCGCTCAGATAGCAGATCGAGACCTGACATTCTTCACAAAGGATCTCATACTCCGTATTCTTATCCACCGGGATCTGAATCCATTTATAAGAGGCCTGCCCCGCAGGGATCTCCTGACATTCCCCGTCATTGGAAATCACACGGACGCTTCCTCCTGCCTGTAAAGCCTTGGCAAATATCTCCAGCCTTGTATACTTTCCTGTATTCATCTGTCTCCTCCTTACTTATGTGAAACCGATTCCATACCATTATACTCTTTTATATTTGCTCTTTTTTTTGTATACTTGCTTTGTTTTTCTATATTTTGTGGAACCCGTTCCATAAACGTAATTGTAGTATTGATTGTAAATTTTGTCAATCCTGTATTTCTTTTTTTCTCTTATGGCAGCAAAAAAAGAGGATTTTGTCTTGTGCATTTTGTACAAAATCCTCTTATCTTATTTTTTACTTATCTATTTTCAACAAATCTGCATCGTATTTTTTTCGCAATTTTACCAAAGGTTTTCCTCTATACCGTTCCTCCCCGCTGTATCTCTACATCTAAAATCAACCGGCTCGGTACATTTTTCCTCTGTTCCACCATATCCAGAAGGGCATTCACGGAAATCTCCGCCAATAATTCTACATTTTGCCTAATAGCAGTCAGCTGCGGATACACCATGCCGGAAGGCGCCATGGCGTCAAAACCTATGATGGAGAGGTCTTCCGGCACCCGAATCCCTTTTCTCTGCGCCACATTCAGACAGGCAAGCGCGGCCAGGTCTGAGCCGAAGATCCCGTCAACATCCGGATGAAGCCGAAAAATCTCCTCCGCCATCTTATAATGCGCTTCCCAGCTGAATATATTCCACCCCATCTCTTCCTGAAGCACGGCAACAACCCCGTTCTCTTCTAATATCTGTCTGAATGTCCTGTACCTGTCATTTGCCATAACGTTGGGGGATATTCCTGAGACAAGAAACACCTTTCTCCGGCGGGCCTCAAGCATGAGCTCCGCCGCCAGCTTCCCGCCTTTCGCATGATCACAGCCGATCAACGGGATTCGTGACCCCAGGTCACGGTCAATGGATACGATCGGTTTCGTCTGCTTCTGGTATTCTTCTACCTCAAGGCCGTGGGATGCTGTGATGATCCCGTCCACGATATTTCGCTCAAGCATATCCAGATATTCCTGCTCCCGCCTGCTGATACCCACGGTATTGCAGATCATCGTCTTATATCCCTGTTCATATAACTCCATCTCTATATGCTTGACAAGCGAAGAGAAGAACGGATGCTCCAAATCAGGCACGATCACGCCGACGATCCCCGTTTTATTATGATACAGGTTCCTTGCCAGTTCATTAGGTGTATAATTCAGCTTCTTTGCCGCCTTCTCAATCTTCTTCCTTGTCTCCGGTGAAACGTACCCCGAACCGTTCAATGCCCTTGATACCGTCCCGACCCCTACGCCTGCTTCCTGCGCTACTTCTCTGATACTTGCCATTTTTGTTTCCTCAATTTACTTTTTATGATTGATTCAATTGCCGGGCAGCATTTCATTGATCAGGCTGACCGATCCTCCCTTATCCGCATAGATGTCATTTCTGATACTGGTAAATCCGCTGTTTTGCGGATTCAAATACATGCCTGCGGCACACCACCTCCCACTCAGCCTGTCAAAGACCTGGAAGCAATATCGGTTCTGTTAAAAAGAATAGCACCTGGATTCTTTCCCTGTCAATCACTTTCCGTCAAACCGTGATATTGTTACCAGACCATATGGCTGATCTGCTCCGTAACTGCTTTTAATTCTTTTTCCAGATCTGCCTGCGTCTGCATATCATGAAGCTGCATGGCCAGGCGGATCTGCATATTCAGAGAGCATTGCTGATCCTTTAATAATGTAAACTTTGTCTTCCTGATATCCAGCGAAAGGGGTTCTATCTGATTATTTTCTATTTGATTATTTTCCATATGAAATTCTCCTTTTTCCTGTTTGTATTTATTCTAAGAGGGCTTGTTAAACTCAATTTAAACTCTCTGCTTCTAAATATGAAAAATATGTGAAATCCTCATATTCTTTAGATTCCGTTTAACTTTCTGTGTTACAATTTTCGCAAATAGATCCGTGATGATCAATGTTCAAAATGATATGGAGGACTTCCCATGCTGCAGATTTTAATTGTAGATGATGATAAGAATATACGCCGTTATCTGGCCGCTGTTTTAACCGAGGCCGGATACTCTGTTTCCTGTGCGTACTGCGCCCAGAAAGCGCTGGAGATTATGGAAAATGAAAAGATCGACCTGATCGTGCTTGACATCATGATGCCGGGCATGGATGGCTATGCCTTTGCAAAGCTTCTGCGGGACTGCGGCAGCGATATCCCGATCCTGATGCTCTCCGCGAAACAGCTTCCGGAGGATGTCAAGGAGGGCTTTCTGTCGGGGACGGACGATTATATGACCAAGCCTGTAAACGAAGCGGTCATGCTTCTTCGGATCAAGGCTTTGCTCAGAAGGGCGAAGATCATTTCCGACCGCAGGCTCACGATCGGCACAACCGTACTGGACTATGATTCCATGACTGTAAAAAACAGCGAGGGCAGTCAGCTCCTCCCCCAGAAAGAATTTCAGCTTTTATACAAGCTGCTGTCCTATCCGAACAAAATATTTACCCGCATGCAGCTTATGGAGGATATCTGGGGGCCGGCCTCCGATTCCACGGACGCGACGGTCAGCGTCCACATCAACCGTCTCAGGAAACGTTTTGAAGACTGCAGGGATTTTTCCATTGTCACCATACGGGGGCTGGGCTATAAGGCGCAGGTAGAGGAGGATCTGGTATGAAAGAGCATGCAGAGGAGGCGCTGGTATGAAAGAACAGGCAGAGGAGGATCTGATATGAAAGAACAGGCAGGCGTCCGCGTCAAAATGACGTTGTTAACTACAGGTTTTGTTTTCATCTTGCTGGTTCTGACCATGTCTGCCAGCAATGCGATCATTATTTTCGCCATAAGACACGGCTGGATCAGCGCAGAACCAGGAGCACATTTGAAACCGTTTCTGTTCCAGAGCGGTATCATCAGTATCGTCATCGGCACGACCATTTCCTTTTTTATAAGCCATTTTCCCCTGCGTCCGCTCCATACGCTGATCGACGCGATACACGAGGTTTCTGCGGGGAACTATGATGTAAAAATCCATCTGGAACATCCGAAAGAATTTCAGAAGCTTTCCGAATGTTTCAACCAGATGACAGAAGAACTGGCCGGAATCGAGATGTTCCGTTCTGACTTTATCAACAATTTTTCTCATGAATTTAAGACGCCCATCGTCTCCATCCTGGGCTTTGCCAAGCTGCTGAAGAGCCAGAAGCTGGATGCCTGCCAAAGCCGGGAATATCTGGACATTATCATTGAGGAATCCCGGCGGCTCTCCGAGCTGTCCGCAACCGTGTTAAACCTTTCCAAAGTGGAAAGCCTGACCCTTCTGACGGACAAGACCGACTTTTCCTTGAGCGAACAGATTCGGGAGGCCATCCTGCTTCTGGAAAGCAAGTGGTCGAAAAAGCAGATTGACTTTGATATTGATATGAAAGAGGTCATGATCCGGGCAAATGAGCCTCTCCTAAAACAGGTTTGGATGAACCTGCTGGACAATGCGGTCAAGTTTTCCCCGGAAAAGGGCTGTATTGCTGTGGCTCTGCATTTGGAAAATGGACATGCGGTTTTCACGGTGAAGGATCAGGGGGCAGGTATGGATGAAACGATACAGAAATATATTTTTGATAAATTTTATCAGGGGGATACGTCTCACAATATGGAGGGAAATGGGCTTGGTCTGCCGCTTGTAAAGAGGATTTTAGAACTGCATAAAGGGGAGGTTGCTGTGAGAAGCAGGGCCGGGGAAGGGAGTGTTTTTGTTGTCAGGGTTTTGGTGGATGGGAAGTAAAAAATCCCGGGGGAAGCTGATGGGGAATCAAAATACCAGCGTCGTTTTCCCTGTCAGCATCGGAATTTGATAGCTGTCATTACCTGTTCGACTGTCCATCTCATGGTATCCATCAGATTTTTTAGAAATATTTAAGAAATAATAAAGATTAAAATAAATAAAACTTATTATTATTAGTGTCAAAGGAGGGATTTAAGTGAAATCGAAAAGGTTTACTTTAGGATTATTGATATTTTATTTGCTTGCTTTGACATGGATTATTATTTTTAAGCTGCAGTTTTCCTTTGAAAATTTACCACACATAAAAAGCATCAATTTAATTCCGTTTGGTCAGTCAGTTGTAGTTAATGGAAAAATGGATTTTGGAGAGATTATTCAAAATGCGTTAGCCTTTATACCTTACGGCTTATTTATGCATGTTTTATGGGAAGAAACGTCTTTGCCAAAACAATTCATACCTATTATTTGCACAAGCCTTATATTTGAAATAGTACAGTTTATATTTGCTATTGGGGCAAGTGATATTACAGACATTATTTCCAACTCATCAGGCGGAATCGCAGGAATTGCTATTGCTGTTTTTATTTCAAAAGTGTCAAGAACAGGCTGGATAAAATTTATAAACATTATCAGTTTTATTGGTGCAATTATTTTAACATTATTTATTGCGATTTTACTTTTGGCTAATATGTAAATCGCTATTTAATCCAAATAACAGCCGCCAAAGCTGTCTGCAGACGTTATTGTTTACACGGCGCCGTGCACCCTGCTGCACGGCGTCCGGCCAATAAAGTAACATTTGCCATAATATCCAGCCCGTCTACACTCCGTTCCGGTCCGTCCTAAACAAGCGTCGCTGGCGCTTAGGACCGCCGAAGGCGGCTTAAAATGGACTGGATACTGTTACTGGAGCACCCAAAGGGCGTGAATCAGGGTCATTCTACAACCGTATTCCATACAAGGATTATATTCAGGCTTCCTGCCAGTTTGTTTACATCTTCCTTCCCAAGGCCGGTA
This sequence comes from Schaedlerella arabinosiphila, assembly GCF_003885045.1. Lineage (GTDB taxonomy): Bacteria > Bacillota > Clostridia > Lachnospirales > Lachnospiraceae > Schaedlerella > Schaedlerella arabinosiphila. The sequence goes on from NZ_RHJS01000002.1 coordinate 4,853,826, forward strand.
TATAACACGATCTTGTCCCCTGGTTCTTTCGCCCGGATCATCCGTTCGGCCATCTCATTCGCCCTGTTCTGTTCCCCAATCCCAATGCCTTCTTCCCTGCCTTCTTCCCTTCCTTGTTCCTTAAACAGCAGCATTGTTTCCTCTTCATTATACTCTGTGATACACATTGATTTCACCTCCGCCCTGTGTCCAACCAGAAATGGCCTGATTTCAAAGTCCTCCGGAAGCTCATCGATTGCCTGATCAACGGCCTCCTCAATATCCTTATGTTTGCTGTATTCCCGAATCCGCTGGATCAGCCACGCATATTCCCCCAGAGGCTTGCAGGCATCCATCAGTTCTTTATTCTGCCCGTAATTGATATTGAGCATCCGTACCCTTACTGCAATATCCGGCTCCATCTCCTTACTTCTTCCATCTGGATCCGGCTTCCTGCTTTCTTCTGCCTCTGTATCCCCGGGATTCTGCTTCTCCTTGCCTGCCCGGAATGCATCCTTTAATTCCAGGATTCGATCCATATAATTGTCCTGTCCGTTATAAAAAACGACCAATTTAGGGATTGGAAGCGCGACTAATGTATCACCATAGATATTCAGTTTGTTCTCATGGATATATTTATCGTACAGCTTTGCGGCATACATCAGTTCCCTGACCGGCATATTGGGGTTATATGTGGCTTGCTGCTCATAAATGCTCATGATATCCGTAATGATAAATGAAACATCATTTTTCATCCCCATATAAAGAATATCTTCCATTGTCGTAATCTGGATACTGTCCGGATCCGTATGGAAGGAATGGTTCACTGCGTTATACAGGCTCAATGTCCATCTCTTATTTTCTTCCCTTCCAAATAGAAAGCAAAACAGGCGGTCCTTATGTTTGGTATTAATCATGTTTGATTCCTCCATCTGTGTTGTAAACAGGTATTTACTCAGCCCTATTCTGCAATAGGGATTATGCAAAAAAGCTGACTCTCTGCGCCTACATCCTGCATAGATATAGATGTACCGTTTTTTGATTACCCTGCACAGTTTTGGGGAAGCCGCCCTCTTTTTCTAAATTATAACATGTGATTCCCTGGATTGCCATAAATATTTGCTGTCAAATTGTCTTTACAATTGCAGTCATACATAGTAAAATATTTGTAATCTACCGACCGGTCGATAGAAAGGAGGAATGCATGAACCATACGGAACGGAAAAATGAGATTATTGAGGCCTCCATCACGCTGTTTTGCGAGCGGGGGCTGGATCTGACATCCATGCAGGATATCGCCAATGCGGCAGGTATCTCCAAGGCAACCTTATATTTTTACTTTGACTCGAAAGCAGCGTTGATCCAGGAGGTACACCAGCATTGTTATCAGATGGATGTGGACGCCTGCAATTTCGGGGTGGAGCAGGAAAAGACGGCCATGGACAAGCTGTGCAGGAGGTTTCGCAATATCATCAGCTATTCCATGAGCCACCCCAGGGAATCCATGATCGAGCAGTTGTATACGGCCTCTCCGGTTTATTGCGGCATGCCCCTGCAGTGTAAAAAGGAATTTTACGCGGATATTGAAAAGATTGTACTGGAGGGCAAGGAGAACGGAGAATTTAAAGAAAGCCCAAGCTGGCTTCTGACAACCGCATATTATGGTTTCGCCTGCCAGATTTACCTGAAGTTGAAGGAAGAACCGTCGTTATGGAATGAGGATACGTTCAATGCCTGTACCAAGATGCTCCGGGGAATGTTTTCTAAATGTGCGGGCGTTTCATAATGTAAACCAGGAGGAAAGAAGATGTCATTTGAAAAATTATTTTCACCAATCAAACTCAGGGAACTGGAATTGAAAAACCGTGTAGTCATGAGCGCCATGGGAACGCATGAAAGCTCAGAGAGTGAGGACGGGAAAGGCGTAACGGATAAATTGATCGCGTACCACGTGGCCCGGGCAAAGGGAGGCTGCGGACTGAATACGGTGGAGGTGTCCTCCGTAGATGCGGCAAGCGCGCCGTCAGGATTTTTGTCCATCGCAGACGACAAGTATATCCCGGGATTCCGCAGGCTCAACGACGCGGTTCACGAGGCAGGCGGAAAGACCTGTCTGCAATTATGGCAGGGTGGTCTTGCCGTTGCAAGCGACCAGACGGTACAGATCCTTCTGCCCGACGATATGCCTCTGTCCGCTGAATATACGGTGCCGGCCATCACGGAGGAAAGGCTGTATTCCGTCATTGACGCCTTCAAAGCAGCGGCAGCAAGAGCGGTGGAAGCAGGCTTTGACTGTCTGGAATTTCACTGTGCGCACAATTATCTGCCTCATTCCATGCTGTCCGGCGGGTTAAATCACAGAACGGACGACTGGGGAGGCAGCTTTGAAAACAGAAAGCGGTTCCCGTTGGCATGTATTCGGGCAATCCGCGAAAAGATGCCGGAGGGGATGCCGCTCCTGATGCGGATCGACTGCCATGACGATATGCTGGATGGCGGCCTGACCGTGGATGATGTCATTGAATTTTGCCGGGACGCCAAAGAGGCCGGTGTGGATGTCCTCAATATTTCCAGAGGAAATATCGTGTCCGCGGCCACGGTTTACGAGGTGGCGCCTGTGGATATCCCGAAAGGATTCAATGTGGAGGACGCTGCCAGAATCCGCAGAGAGACCGGCATGATCACCATGCCCTGCGGCAGGATCAATACACCGGAGTTTGCGGAGCAGATTCTGGAGGACGGCAAAGCAGATCTGGTCGTTATGGCGCGGGCACAGCTTGCGGACCCGGACTTCTGCAATAAGGCGAAGGACGGACGGCTAGGTGAGATCAAGTATTGTATCGGCTGCAACCAGGGCTGTTATGATTACTTCGTTACCTCGCTGTCGAATCCGGCGGTTAAGCATATTACCTGCATGAGAAATCCGGCCCTGCTGGAAGAAAAGGCTGCGGCCTTGAAGCCAGGCACAAAATCCAAAAAGGTGCTCATCATAGGAGGCGGCATTGCCGGGATCGAAGCGGTGCTGGATCTGAAAAAGACGGGCAACGAGCCTGTGATCTATGAAAAAAGCGGAAGCCTTGGCGGGCAGTTTGTCCTTGCGGGCGTTGCGCCGGGAAAAAGGGATTTCAGTTATGCGGCGGAAAAGGCGGTGGCAAATGTAGCGGACCAGGGGATCGAGGTGCATCTGAATACGGAAGCAGGACCGGAACTGATTGAAGAAATGAAGCCGGACGCGGTCATCATTTCCGCAGGCTCCGTGCCCATTGTCCCAGACATTGCAGGGAGTAACAGCGAGTCTGTGATCGAATCCCATGACCTGCTTTCCGGCAGAGAGGTCCAGGGACAGAGCGCGGTCGTGATCGGCGGCGGACTGGTGGGCTTTGAGTGCGCCCAGTATCTGGCATCCAAAGGAATCACGGTGAACATTTTGGAGATGAAATCTGAGGTGCTTACAGAGCTGGGGCAGCTCCGTCAGATTACAGCCAACTTTGCACTCTCCGAGATGCCCATCACCGTCCACAAGGATACCACCTGCAAAGCAGTCGAGACAGGCAGAGTCGTGGCCCTTCAGGGAGAAAAAGAGGTTTCCTTCGAGGCGGACATTGTGGTAATGGCAGTGGGAACAAAATCCGCAGAGACAGCGGCTTTCCAGGATGCCTGCCAAAAGCTTGGCATTCCGGCTTATGTCATCGGGGATGCAAAGAAGGCTCCGGGCATGGCATTGGATGCCATCCATGACGCTTACCATGCAGTATTGGAGATCAATCAATGAAAGCGGGGAATACATATGGCAAAATTATTCAGTGAATTTACAATTGGCTCTATGACCATGAAAAACAGAACCTTCATGGCACCCATGTCATTGGGATACGGGAATCCGGGCGGAGTTCCCGGCGAAGAACAGCAGGCATACTGGCTGGCCCGTGCCAAAGGCGGAGTCGGATGCATCATCACGGACGCGACGAGTGTAGATCCGAATACGCCTTACCTGGGCAACACGTTATGCTTCCGGGATGAGGAAAGCATCGCCGGATACAAAGCATTTACAGATAAGATCCATGCATACGGCGCAAAGATCATTCCCCAGATCACGCATCCGGGGCCGGAGAGCATTTCTTCCTTTTTCGGCGTTACGCCGGTGTCGTCCAGCGGATATAAAAATTCCATGCGGCAGGATACCCGCGCGCTGGAGATTGAAGAACTCCCGCCCATCATCGAACAGTATGCCAACGCTTCCTTTCAGGCAAAACAGGCAGGTTTTGACGGGATCGAGCTGCACTGCGCGCATGGGTATATGCTGCTCGGGTCGTTCTTGTCCCCGCTGAGAAATACCCGTACTGACGAATATGGGGGAAGCCTGATGAACCGCGCCCGCCTTCTGCTGGAGGTCGTGGACGCGATCAAAGCAAAATGCGGAAAAGAATTTCCCATTATCCTCAGGATGTCAGGGAGCGAAAAGGTGCCCGGAGGAAATACGGTTGAAGATATGATGAAGCTGGTACCCGTACTGATCGAGCATGGAATTGATGCATTTGAGATCTCGGGCGGCTCCCAGTACGAGGTGCCGCACAAGATCATGCCGTCCCATGGGGAAGAAGCAGGCGCAAATGTGGATGAGGCAGTCCGGATCAAATCCGTCAGCACGGTTCCCGTGATCCTGGTCGGAAAGATCAATACGCCGGAGCTTGCACAGTCGCTGCTGGAAGAAGGCAAGGCGGACGGGATCGTGCTGGGCAGGGTGCTGCTTGCAGACCCGGAATTTGTCAACAAGATCCGGGAAGGACGTACAGAGGAGATTGCTCCCTGTGCCGGATGTCTGGTAGGCTGCGTGGGTGAGCAGAACAAGCGCCATCCGGCCTCCTGCGTGATCAATCCGTTTTTGGGAAAAGAGACAAAACTGTCCGTCGTACCGGCAGAATCCCCAAAGAAAGTAGCGGTCGTTGGCGGCGGCATCGGCGGAATGGCCGCAGCAAGGATGGCGGCTCTCAGGGGCGAGGATGTGACGCTGTATGAAAAAGAAGAAAAACTGGGTGGCCAGGTTTTGCTGGCAGCGATCCCGCCGCACAAATCATCCCTGCTGAAATGGATACAATATCTGGAGAAGGAGCTTTTGCGTCTGCATGTGAACGTAGAACGGGGGCATGCGGTGAGTGCGGAGGAAATTCTAAAGAGCGGCTTTGACGCAGTAATTCTTGCCAACGGATCCCACCCTGTGTCGTTGAAAGAAGGGGAAAATATCTGTACCGCGCATCAGATCCTGCAAGGCGAGACGGTCATTTCGGAAGGCAATGTGCTCATCGTCGGAGGCGGCATGGTGGGCCTGGAGATGGCCGAGTATCTGGATTCCGTAAAGAGCGGGGATCTGTCGCTTACTGTCATTGAGATGAAAAATACTATGGGCGAAGGCATGGCGCCCGGCAACCTGGTTCCGGCCATGGGAAGGCTGAAAAAGATCGGCGTGACCATGATGACGGAAACGAAGCTGAAATGTATATCGGGAGATACCGTGACATTGGAAGCTGCCGGCCAGGAAAAAGAGGTATCCGGGTTCACAAAGATCGTATTTGCTGTGGGTTCCAAGCCAGACACCGGACTGTATGAAGCGCTCAAAGACTGCGGGAAAGAAATTTACACAGTGGGCGATGCGAAGGAAGCAGGCCAGGCACTGCAGGCGGTTGCAGATGGAACCGCGGCGGCCATGGCGCTGTAGTACGTGTGATTTCGAAAACAAAGGGCCGCAGGCAATTTGAAATGACGGCCTGAGTTACAGGACACACCTGATCAAGGCGTGTCCTGTAACATTTAATTTCGGATCATTTAAGTTTTCTGGAATCCAGCTATACTTTTTCAATCAGATAGCGTATAATGAATCCAGCAGCGAAATCGGAATGGTTGGAGGATAATTGATTGTGAATAAGGTATGGTCTGAACTAAATAAAACAATGCAAACGCAAATCAAAAAGAAAGATACCTATAAAGCAGGTATTGAAACATTGATTCATTTGCGGAATCAGTTAATGGAAACCTTAACATCATTTAGCGAGAAATTAAGCAGAGAAGATTTTGATGCAATTCCATTTATAAATGCAGATGGTTATCATAGTAAACGATTGCATATTCAATTTGGCATATTTTCCGTATTGAAGATATAGTTGCACACACATTGATCAGCGAAAACGAGCAAGTGTTTTTTTCGGGCAATTATCAGGAACGTATCAATTCACCTATAATCACAACAGGAAATGAACTTGTAAAAGAACAGATTGCAGACTTTTCAAAGCAACTTAATTTGAAAGAACTTAATACATATATTTTTGAGGTAAAGGATAGCACCGAGAAGATAATCAATCAATTATCCTATGACGAATTGAAAAAGAAAATATTAGATGAAAGAAAAGAATACTTAAAATCATTGAACGTTGTAAGCGATGATAAAAATGCAATTTGGCTTATTGATTATTGGTGTGGTAAAGATATTCGTGGTTTAATACAAATGCCATTTTCAAGACATTGGATTATGCATATAGAAGCAAGTTTGCGTATAAAAAACAAAATGCATTCATAAGTGCAAATTTGCTGTTTTTGTACCAGCCGCCAAGTCCGATTGTATTTTCTGAAATAAAACCGTTCCTTTATACGACAGTACAAATTAATGGGAGAACTGATCAGCCATCTAACCAATTCTCCCATAGAATTGAATCTCTATAATTTTGCAATATACTTTCCCCGCTCAGCATCCGGGATTTTCATAGCCGTCATTGCCTGTTCCGCTGTCCACTTCATGGTATCCATCAGATTTTTTATTGTTTCAAGCAATGTCTCCTGCTTCGTTTCCTGCCTTGTTTCACGTTCCTGCTTTTCGAAATCTTCCTTCATCAATTCTCTCAATGCGTCACACATAATTTTATCGCACCTCCTGATCGCTTCATAAATTTCCCTGTTCGCAGATACACTAACCTGCAGAACCGCGTCTATGTTATTTCTGTCACCTGGCTCGGTCATCTTTCCTGCCTTTTCAACAAATGCCCGGACATCCTCTTCCTGTACATCTTTCGACAGGACACGCAGTGTACGGTGTGTTTCTTTCTCCAGTTGTTTTGTCACTACAATCTGTGTATCAAACAGCGCCTGCTTCCCGCTTATATAGTATATTCCCGGATATCGCTCCTCAATCTCCAGACCCATTTTTTTCATTGTTTTAAACATTTCTCTCGGGCAGCTTTCCCGGAAAATAGATATTGTCAATTCATCGGCGGGGATCTGGTCTACGCTTTCTCCCAATCCTTTATACAGGCACGCATAGCCAACCGTTTTATAATAATCGTCAATGGTAAGCGCGTCATCCGGATTTTTGTATTCCACTACATTAAACTTTTTAAATATATGCCCAAGCTCGTTTTCTATTCGGACATCCGATAGCTTCTTGATGATCAGCAGATCCATCCGGACAGGCTCTTTGCTCAGATTATATTCCCTCTGAAATTCAAGATCGCCCTTGTTTGATAAAAATTCCAGCTCTGCCGCTCCGTAAAAACCCGGATGCCAACTGATATTCAATACCTCAAGATTGTCCGGCATCTGCTCTCACCCCTTATCCTGCCATCTACTTTTCCTGCTGTTTGATCATCTTCTTTACTATAATTTTGCAATATACTTTCCCCTATCAGCATCCGGGATTTTCATAGCCGTCATTGCCTGTTCCGCTGTCCATTTCATGGTATCCATCAGATTTTTTATTGTTTCAAGCAATGTCTCCTGTTTCGTTTCCTCAAAATCTTCCTTCATCAATTCTCTCAATGCGTCACACATAATTTTATCGCACCTCCTGATCGCTTCATAAATCTCTCTGTTCGCAGATACACTCACATGCAAAACCGCGTCTATGTTATTTCTGTCTCCCAGCTCGGTCATCTTTCCTGCCTTTTCCACAAATGCCCGGACATCCTCTTCCTGTACATGTTTCGACAGGACACGCAGTGTACGGTGTGTTTCTTTCTCTAGTTGTTTTGTTACTACAATCTGTGTATACATTAAACTTTTTAAATATATGCCCAAGCTCGTTTTCTATCCGGACATCCGATAGCTTCTTGATGATCAGCAGATCCATCCGGACAGGCTCTTTGCTCAGATTATACTCCCTCTGAAATTCAAGATCGCCCTTGTTTGATAAAAATTCCAGCTCTGCCGCTCCGTAAAAACCCGGATGCCAACTGATATTCAATGCTTCAAGATTGTCAGGCATCTGCTCTCACCCCTTATCCTATTTTCCTTCTTATATTCTTATACTAGCATCAGACACAATAATTCGCAAGTCATAATCTGTATATGTGCGCGGTTGCGGTTACAGGTCGTTTAAACGGGCTGTTTCATCCGATAAGTTTTCTGGAATCCAGCTATACTTTCTCAATCGAATAGCGTATAATGAACCCAGCAACGAAATCGGAATTGATATAGCGAAAGGATTCATTATGATTGATAATAAACGAGTCAAAGAAATTCTCTTTGGATTGGGAGCAGATTTATGTGGAATAGCGAGTATAGATAGATTTCATGACGCTCCTAAAGGGTATCATCCTACAGATGTCTTACCGACTTGCAAATCAGTTATTTCTTTTGGATGTAGATTTCCGATAGGAACTCTAAGCTGTACTTCTCCCGTACCTTATACAAGAGCGAGAAATTCTATTACATCAAAAATGGATGCAATGGCTCTTGATTTTTGTATTGAAATGGAAAAATATCAAATTGCTTGTGTACCAATTCCAACAAATGAAAGCCAATGGGACGATAATACAAAGAGATGGCGCTCTATTATTTCCCAAAAGCATGCGGCACAGGCTGCGGGATTGGGTACGATAGGGAGACATTCTTTGCTTATTACACCAGAATTTGGAAGTATGGTCTGGTTAGGAGCCGTTTTGTGTGAACAAGAATTAGAATGTGACGAGTTAAAGGATAATATTTGTAATAACTGTAATGCCTGCGTAAACATATGTCCGGTAAATGCGTTAGAGCATTTAGAATTAAAGCAGCAAGCATGTTGGGATTATGCCTTTGGCGATGATAAAACAATACAAAGCTGGGTAATAAGTTGTCACAAATGCAGAGATATTTGTCCTTATAATTTAGGGACAGAAAATTCTTCCTTTTTCATTCATAGAAACAGTAAATGATGGGATACCTTATGAAATTACGATTGTCACATCAGATATGTATTACTGGAAGATGGCGTAACCGCCTATTGGGGAAAAAATGGATAATTTGAGTTTTAAATATGAACAGACAAAATATATGCTCAAACAGAAAATAAAGAAGTTGTTTGCAAATGATTGTTCGGGACATGATTATTGGCATAGTATCCGTGTCTTATCTTTTCTGTGATGAATCCGGCAATATTAATCTTTCACGGAGGAAAGCGGCAAAAGTTTTATATAGATAATCGATGTTTGGAGGAATGAATGTCAAGAAAAATTATAGAGATAAAACATCATCTTTCAAGTGGATGCTGTATGTGTAGTGGAATTGAAGATTTATATGCAACAAAAACAAATCAATCTATTCCAGAGGGTTTTCTTCTTGCATTGGGAAGTTTTGGTGAAACCGTTTTTATTAAAATGAACAATAGTGAAAAACCATATATGTTTAGCGCAAACGACGCAAGACCAAAAACAGTATACGAGAATTTAAAAGATGAACTAGGGTTAGATTATAAAATCATTGGAGGAAGAACTGTAAAATACGCCAAAAATTCTATTAAGAAAGAGATTGATGAAGGCTATCCTGTTGTTTTAGGGCCGTTGGATATGTTTTATTTGCCCTATCTGAAAATGTACCATGTTGAACATATACCTATTCATTATGTTTTGATGACTGGATATGATGAAGAAAAGAATTGTGTTTTAATATATGACTGCGACCGGGAAGATATAATAGAGCTTGCCGTTAGTGATTTAGAACTGGCCTGGAATATCGAGAAAAATGGGGTAGGCGACAAAAACGGATTTATTAAAATCCGATTAGGTGAAAATCTGCCGGATAAATACACCCTTAGCTGCAATTGCCTGTTGAAAAAAGCGGAAAGGCAGTTCAGGGAAAAACCGTATATTCTCGGAATTTCTGCCTACGAAAAAATTGCAAGAGAGCTTCCGAAATGGAAGAAGAAATTTTCAGAAGAAGAGTATAGAAAAGCTCTTATTTCTATTACCGAATATATGGGAAAAGTACCTAAAGTGCCAAATCAGATTATAGGAGTTAAAGAAGCTGATATACCATACTGTGCGAATTACGATAGGCTTGCAGAAATTATCCAGGAATTAGGCCAGGAATATAAGCAGGATAATTGGATCGAGTCTGCGCAATTGTTTGATAAATGTGGGAAAAATATCGAAACGATTGTTACATACGTTGTGCAGTATTGTTGTAATGACGTTGACAGAACAGATGAGCTAAATATTATATAATGAATCCGGTAACGAAATTGAAAGCAATATAAAAAAATAGGATATAGACAAATCGGGATTTGCAGATGATTTTCTTGAACTTTCCTTATTTTTCAAGGCTTTTAGAGCCTTACATAGTGAAATGATTTCTATTTTCCCTTGTTTTTGCCCTTATGGGCAGTTTACAAGGGAAAGTTTTTCTGAATGTATCTAATCGTTGCCTGCCACTTTGTCCAAGAGCCTTACGGAAGTCCGTTTTGCTTCCCTTGTGGCATGGGCATACACATTCATTGTGGTACTCACGTCAGAGTGTCCTAAGAGTTCCTGCACGTCCTTCGGCGCTGCGCCGTTTGACAGCAAATTGCTTGTATAAGTATGGCGGAGCTGGTGGAAATGAAACCCCTCAAATCCGTCCAGTTTCTTTGCCAGTGTCCGGCAGACGATACTCAATGTACTCGGCGTTTCAAGGCAGCCGTCCGGTCTTAAACATACAAATGAGATTTCGTTGTAATCCGCCGGAATGTCCTGCGTGTTCTCCAAGCTGTAATACTCATAGTAAACCCTGTTTTTATCCTGTACTTCCTTGTAGTAGTTGCGGTGGTACAGTTCCCCGTACTGCATCTGATTTTTAAGCTGTCCTTTCCTTGCTTTTTTCAGTATGGCGGTAAGCGTGTCTCCAAAATCAACCGTCCGCACTTTCTTACGTTTTGTCGGCCCGATAATCGTTTTGTGCTTTGCACCGTCATAGCGGACGCTCCGTTTTACCGTAAGATACTGTTCTTCAAGGTTGATGTCCTGCCAGGTCAGCCCGCATACCTCGCCAATCCTAAGACCTGCATAGTAAGCTATCTGTATCGGCAGAACCGCTGAAACATTTTTCTTTTTAAGATAAGCGATAAGTTTCTCATAGTCATCATGAGAAATAGGCTGCGTGCCTGCCTGTCCCATATCTTCCTCTGAAAACAAATCCACTTCCTCTGCCTTTCGTTTCAGCTTGATGTACTGCATTGGATTGAACGTAATCAGTTGTTTTGGGAATACCGCAAAACGGAACGACTGCTGTAAAACCGCCGAGAAAGAGTGGATATAGTCTTTGCTCAATCCTTTTTTGACTTTTCCGTCGGGATAAGTCCCTCCGAAAGTAAGCAGGTCAAGGAATGTCTGCAAATGCTCCGCTGTTACGGTTTTTAACCTTCGGTCAGCAACAGGGTGTTTCTTAATGCACCGTATCGCACCGAGATAATTTTCCACAGTACCGTTGCTAAGCGTGCCAAGCTTTAATTCTTCCTCCGCCCAAATATTGAGCAGTTCCCCAAGCGTGATATTGTCAGCCTTTGCAATAAATTTCTTTTCTTCGTAATCCTCCATTGCCTGCCGTAACAGCTTTTCCGTCTCGCTCTTGCTTTCCGTACCCGTAAACGGGAAACACGTTCGCACCAAGAAAGAGATACTTGACGAAAACGGGAATGTCCGCAAAGGCTGTAAAATCGTGAAGAAGGGCGAAGTTTATGAGCGCAGTCTTTTTACCGTCAAGAACAAGCTGTTCAAGCAGGAGAATTTTGTTGACGAGGTAAAGCATTTCTGTACTGACCTTATCAATCTTCTTGTAAAAGATGACAAAGAGAAACTCCATGTGTTCGACAGCAGCGGATTGTATCTTGCCACCAAGAAGATAGGAAAGAATAACCCGAAAGCAGAACAGATACAGACCGATAACGAAATGTGTATGCGCTGGAATTGTGAGGTAGACAGGGCAATTGTCAGCGGTGTTTCTGAAACGGAGATACAACAGATAAAGAAAAAATATATCACAGACCGCATCAGAGAATCCGTTGATATATTCGGCAGCCAGCCGGAACGTCTGGGAAGTATTATAATGACTGCTGTTACGGCGCTGGCGTTGCTGATTTCTAAAGTATTGGATAAGGCGAAGGAACTGTCTGCAAAGTTTTTTGAGAAAGAATTGTTACAGCCGATTGCAGAGTCAAGCGAGGGAAGAACGGCAGAAATAATACCGCAGACGGATAAAATGCCAAAGCAGGAACAAATCACGCATAAAGAACCGACTGACGATTTATCGACACAACAACGTACATTGCAGCCCAAAACACAGACAGCAGAGCCGGAAACACCACAGATACCGCCAAAGCCCGTCATGTCCGCTGAAGCTGCCGCATATCCAAAGCTACTAAAGATTTATAAGGAGTTAAACCGTCAAAACGGGATTATCTTTGACGCAGAACGAATGCGCAATGAGTTGGAACTGGAACGTGACAGCCTGAAAGGATTGGCAAAACTGACAAAGAAAGGGGAACTGCAAAGTAGGATTGACCGCAAGAATGAGGAAATCGACCTTTTGAAAGTCGGTTTGTCGGGGATAGTCAAGCGATATGGATTCCAGGCGGTTCATGATTTCTACAAAGTCTTTTCTGTCTCTAAAACTGCTAATGCCGAATATCGGAACAAGGTGGATAAATGGGAAGAACAATACGGGGAAAAAGTACAAAACAAGGAAGAAAGCATATCCAAACGGTTACGGAATTATCAAAGGGAAAATGCAGACAGACAAACAAAACAGATTTCAAAAAGCAGAAACAGAGGGGCAAGATGACATGCCCCTCTAAAATTTTATTAAGATATTTTTGGCTTGTAAAAACTTTACATCAATTTTACGATGCCACGATATTGGATTTGATATTTGCGCTATATGATATAGCTGTAAACTTCAAGAAAAACAAAAAGCAAAGGAGATTCAAAAAATGAAAACATCAAAAAAATTCTTGGCATTTGCCCTTGTGAGTGTTCTAATGCTGTCTGCATTAACGGGGTGCAGTAATAAGAACGGGGGAGCTTCCGGCAAGTTTGATACGGCAAGAGAGATCAATGTGCTTACCCGCGAAGATGGTTCGGGGACACGCGGCGCGTTCATAGAGCTGTTTGGAATTGAGCAGAAAAATGAAGCGGGAGAAAAAATTGACTATACAGCAGACACCGCCGCCGTTACAAATTCTACGTCTGTTATGATGACAACGGTTGCCGGGGATTTATACTCTATCGGATATATTTCTCTTGGCTCCATGAATGATACTGTAAAGGCGATTCAGATCGACGGCTGCGAAGCAACGATTGAAAATATCAAAAATGGTACATATAAGATCGCGCGTCCCTTTAACATTGCAACAAAAGACGGTTTGAGTGACACGGCGCAGGATTTTATCGACTTTATTATGAGTGCGGACGGTCAAGCGGTGATTGAGGAAAATGGATATATTTCTGTATCTGATGCGGGAAGTTACAGCGGAGAAATGGATTCGGGCAAAATTATTGTAGCGGGTTCCAGCTCTGTCACCCCGGTTATGGAAAAACTCAAAGAAGCCTATCTTGAGAGAAATCCGGGCGTTACGATTGAGATACAGCAAAGCGATTCTTCTACTGGTATGTCTGACACGATAGACGGAACCTGCGATATAGGTATGGCTTCCCGTGAGCTGAAAGATTCCGAAATGGAAAAAGGACTGACCGCTACCGTAATTGCAATGGACGGTATTACAGTGATTGTTAATAATGACTGTCCCATAAATAACCTTACAAGTGAACAGGTAAAAGATATTTTTATGGGTAATGTGGTTCGTTGGAGTGAAATATCACAGTAGGATTTTAAGAGGCTGCGGTAAGAAAGCCGCCGCCCCTTTTCAATAAGGAGCATGATTATGAAGAATATAAAAGAAAAAGTGATGAAACTGCTTTTTTTCTTGACAGCCCTTGTTTCCATAGCAGCGGTAATTCTAATCTGCATATTCCTGTTTGCAAGCGGTATCCCTGCAATAAAAGAAATAAGCGTTTTCAAATTTTTGCTGGGTACAAGCTGGAAACCCGCAAATAATCTCTATGGGATTCTCCCTATGATTGTCGGCTCTTTCTATGTAACTGCCGGAGCATTGATTATTGGCGTACCGATTGGAATATTGACAGCGGTATTCATGGCAAGATTTGCTCCGAGAAGTATCTATGCGCCTTTGAAAGCTGCTATTAATCTAATGGCGGGGATTCCGTCGGTTGTGTACGGTTTTTTTGGATTGGTAGTCTTAGTGCCTTTTATTCGGGAAGCCTTTGGCGGGCGCGGTATGAGTGTTCTTACGGCTTCTGTCCTGCTGGGGCTGATGATTTTACCTACCATTATCAGCGTTTCGGAAACTTCAATCCGGGCTGTCCCGGAAAGTTACTATGAGGGAGGGCTTGCTCTTGGAGCTTCCCATGAAAGAAGTGTATTTTTTACGGTTCTTCCCGCAGCAAAGAGCGGTATTTTTGCAGGGGTTGTATTAGGGATTGGGCGGGCAGTCGGTGAAACAATGGCGGTTATGATGGTTGCCGGAAATCAAGCGGTTATCCCGGACAGTATGCTTTCCGGCGTTCGGACACTGACCACAAACATTGTATTGGAAATGGGATATTCTACGGATTTACACCGTGAAGCGTTAATTGGTACGGCTGTTGTTCTGTTTGTTTTCATTCTCATTATCAATCTGTCCCTCTCCCTGTTCAAAAGGAGGGTGAAATAAATGGTTGGGAAATTGAAACGGAAATGGTGCGCATACAGACGAGACCCTAAATCTTTTGTTCTCTTTCTTTCTGTATGCCTTGCAGCAATGATTACAATGCTTGCGCTTATTTTTATTAGTGCATATATATTGATAAAAGGGATTCCAAATTTAACGCCGGATTTATTTGACAGCAAATATACAACAGAAAATGTGTCCCTGCTTCCGGCACTTATCAATACACTGTTCATTATGCTGCTTTCTCTGCTGTTTGCAGTTCCCGTAGGAATTGGTGCAGCAATTTATCTGACAGAGTACGCAAGACGGGGAAATAAACTGGTTCATATCATAGGTATTACCGCTGAAACATTGTCTGGGATTCCGTCAATCGTTTATGGGCTGTTCGGTTCCCTGTTCTTTGTAAAATATCTTGGGCTGGGGTTGTCTTTACTGTCCGGGGCTTTGACTTTGAGTATTATGATTTTGCCGCTTATTATGCGGACAACAGAAGAAGCCTTGCGAAGCGTTCCCGACAGTTACCGTGAGGGCAGCTTTGGGCTTGGAGCCGGAAAGCTACGAACCGTGTTCTCTATTGTCCTGCCCTGCGCTGTTCCGGGTATTTTGTCCGGCGTTATTCTTGGAATCGGGCGTATCGTCGGGGAATCGGCGGCACTGATCTTTACTGCCGGAACCGTTGCAGAAATAGCAACAAGTATTTTTTCGTCGGCAAGAACTTTATCCGTCCATATGTATTCTATTTCGGGCGAGGGGCTGTATATCAAGCAGACCTACGCAACTGCGGTTGTATTATTGGTTGTTGTCATTCTGATAAATGCACTTTCTGGGTTTGTGGCAAAAAAGATAGGAGGTAAAAATACAGATGGATAAAATCGTGGTTGAGGATTTGGATTTATTCTACGGAAACTTTCAAGCCTTGAAAAAAATAAATGTGGCGTTTAAGGAACACGAAATTACCGCGCTGATCGGACCGTCGGGCTGCGGTAAATCGACATTATTAAAAACATTGAACCGAATGAATGACTTGGTGGAGGGCTGCCACATCAAAGGGACTATCCGTTTAGACGGTGAAGATATTTATGGAAATATGGATATTAACCTACTGCGTAAACGTGTGGGAATGGTATTTCAAAAACCGAATCCGTTCCCTATGAGCATTTATGACAATGTTGCCTTTGGAGCAAGGACACATGGTATCCGTTCTAAAGCTGCGCTGGACGAAATTGTAGAGCGTTCCTTAAAGGGGGCGGCAATTTGGGACGAGGTAAAAGACAGGCTGAAAAAATCTGCGCTTGGTATGTCGGGCGGTCAACAGCAGCGTCTTTGCATTGCCCGCGCTTTGGCAGTGGAGCCGGAAGTTTTGCTGATGGACGAACCGACCAGCGCACTTGACCCTATTTCTACGGCAAAGGTAGAGGAACTTGCCGCAGAATTAAAAAAGGACTATACCATTGTCATTGTGACACATAATATGCAGCAAGCACTCCGAATTTCCGACAGGACAGCGTTTTTCCTGCTTGGAGAAATGGTGGAGTTTGGCGAAACAGAAAAATTATTCTCCATGCCGCAGGACAAGCGGACAGAGGATTATATTACGGGGAGGTTTGGATAATGCGCCTAAAATTTGATGAACAGTTAGATTTATTAAATAAAGAGTTGATTACAATGGGGGCTTTTTGTGAAAATGCGATTGCTATGTCCGCAAAAGCTCTGACAGAGGGGAATCCCGCGCTTGCAAAGGCTGTTCCCGATCTCTCTGTCCAGATAGACCACAAGGAGCGCGAAATTGAAACTATGTGTCTAAAACTGCTCTTACAGCAGCAGCCAGTGGCAAAAGATTTGAGGGTTGTATCGTCCGCGCTGAAAATGGTGACAGATATGGCAAGAATCGGAGATCAATCCGCAGACATAGCGGAAATTATCACATTAGCCAATATCCACGCCACCGACGACACACAGGTTATCCATGATATGTCGGTTGCTGTCATTAAGATGGTAACAGACAGCATTGACGCTTTTGTGAAAAAGGATATGCAGATGGCGAAAGCCGTGATAGATTATGATGATGTGGTAGATTCCTTTTTTGATAAGGTGAAGAAAATGTTGATTGAGCTTTTCAGTAAACCCGAAACAGACGGTGAATATGCCATAGACCTGTTAATGATAGCAAAATATTTTGAGCGTATCGGAGATCATGCGGTCAATATTGCAAAATGGGTTCTGTTCTCAATCACAGGGAATAAAGAGGGGTGAGTATACCGCCGTTGATGAAATACAGGTAATATGGTATGATTGAGTTCGGAATATTGCCACAGGAAAGAAAGGAGCGGATTTATATGATTTATTGTGTTGAGGACGACAGCTCTATCCGTGATCTGATGATATACACATTAAATTCTGCCGGATTTAAAGCAAAAGGTTTTGACTGCGCGGACAGCTTTTTTGACGCTTTGCAGACAGAAAAGCCCCAGCTTATTATGCTTGATATAATGCTTCCCGGCGAAGATGGCATTTCCATATTGAAAAAGCTGCGTATGCAGGGGACGACAGAGGATATTCCTGTTATTATGGCGACAGCCAAAGGAACCGAATATGACAAAGTAACCGGGCTTGACTTGGGGGCTGATGATTACCTTGCAAAGCCGTTTGGCATGATGGAAATGGTTTCCCGTGTGAAAGCGGTATTGCGCCGTACAAGCCCGAAAGAAGAAACAAAAAAGCTAAAAATTGGAAATTTAGAATTGAATTTGGAAACATATATTGTACTTGTAAACAACGAACGGGTTCAGTTGACACTGAAAGAACATAAGCTGCTCCATATTTTTATGGAAAACCCCGGACGGGTGTTTACACGCGATCAGCTTCTTGAAATGATATGGGGCATTGACTACATAGGGGAAACCCGAACCGTAGATGTTCACATTGGAACACTCCGAACAAAATTAGGCGAATGTGGGAGCTATATTGAAACGGTACGGGGAGTTGGGTATCGAATGGAGGGGGAAGTATGACGAAACGAATTTTTCGTTCAATCTGCCTTGTCGCATTGACTGTTTTTCTCGCGTCTGTTGTCCTGTTCATGGGTGTTCTGTATGAATACTTTTCAAATGTTGAACAGGCACAGCTAAAAATGCAGACAACCCTTGCCGCACAGGGCGTTACAAATGAGGGTATTGATTATTTCCATGATTTGAAAGTGAAAAATTACCGTATATCATGGATTGATACAGAGGGAAATGTCATTTTTGATAGTGCGTCTGATACTGCGGAAATGGAAAATCATTTAGAGCGGGAAGAAGTGCGGGAAGCCCTTTCTTCGGGCTATGGTGAAAGCAGACGGTATTCTGCTACTTTGATGGAGCGTTCGTTTTATTCCGCGCAGAAACTTGATGATGGCACTATATTACGGCTTTCTATATCTCAAAATTCTATTTTGACTCTCCTTTTAGGCATGACAAAGCCGATTTGCATTATCTTTGTGATTGCGCTGTTTCTTTCCATTGTTTTAGCTATTCAAGTTTCAAAAAAAATAGTAAAGCCATTAAATGAAATTGATCTTGATAATCCGTTGTCAAATGAGGGCTATGATGAGCTTTCCCCTTTTTTACGGCGTATTGACAGCCAGCAAAAACAGTTACGGGGACAGAAAGCCGAACTTCTCCAAAAAGAGAATGAATTAAATACGATTATCGGCAGCATGAATGAGGGCATGATTCTCTTAAATCAAAAAGGAAAAATTATCAGTATAAACCCTGCGGCAAGAAAACTGTTAGACGCTGACACAGACTGTATCGGTTCTGATATGCTGTCCTTGTGCCGTAATCTTGAATTGCAGGAAATCCTTACAAAAGCCTTGCAAGGGGAACGGGGCGAGAACATTATCCGGCTGTATGGAGAAAGCTATCAAATTGACGCCGATCCGATCACTTCTGAAAATATTGTGAAAGGAGCCGCACTTTTCTTTTTCAATGTGACGGAAAAAGAAAAAGCGGAACAGATACGCCGAGAATTTACCGCTAATGTGTCCCATGAATTAAAAACCCCGCTTCACTCCATTTCCGGGTATGCGGAGCTTTTGAAAAACGATATGGTAGAGGAGAACGATAAAATACCTTTTGCCGGAAAGATTTATGATGAAGCCGGACGTATGATACGGCTTGTAGAGGACATTATCAGTCTTTCGCACCTTGACGAAGATGCGGACGATATGCAGAGGGAAAATATCGACTTATACACATTGGCAGAAAAGGCGGTACAGAGCTTAGAGCCACAGGCAGATACTGTATGTGTTGCATTGGAGCTTTCCGGCGTTCCGGCTCCCCTTAACGGTATACCCCAGCTTTTATACAGTGTGATTTATAATCTTTGTGACAATGCGATTAAGTATAATCACGAAAACGGAAAAGTAATGGTGAACATACAGAATGAAAACGGCATGGTAGTTTTATCAGTGGAGGACACAGGGATAGGAATTGCACCCGAACATCAAGAGCGGATTTTTGAGCGTTTCTATCGTGTTGATAAGAGCCATTCTAAGGCAGTAGGGGGAACCGGGCTTGGGCTTTCTATTGTGAAACACGCCGCTAAAATCCATAATGCCAAAGTTGATGTAAAAAGTCATGTCGGAAAAGGCACGACGGTTATTGTAACATTTCCCAAATAAAAATATGAACGGTTTTATTACCTCTTGTCATAAGTGTTAATTTAGAAAAAGCTGAACCGATAACATATATAATTAGCAGTTATCGGTTCAGTTAATTTGTTTCAATTTGTTCATTAAAAAGCTACACTATGCAAATATTGATATAGTAATTATAAAAATTACCACAATTCCAATGAATCTTCCGCATCCACCCACATCTGCATATTTCCATCAAGATAGAGCCTTGCGTATTCAAGCGGCTCGTCTATTGCCAGAGTATTTAAGGCACATTCAGAGCAGGGAGTAGTTTTCAACCCTTCTTCCGCTTTATTGCAGTCTATCCGTAAAAAGTTGCCTACATAAGTGTATACGTCAATGCTGTTATGGTGGATATTGTATGTTGCGTAAATCATATTTATTTTATCTGTCCTCTTTTCAATGATTTTTTGAAAGCATTTCAATCAGTTTACCAATTCCCGTATATTATGTGTTATAATATTTTATGTGATTTTGTTTCCCTCATTTTTTCCCTTATCAGGGTTCGTAATGCCCTGTGGGAATATATAACACAAGGGAAACCTTAAGGGAAAGTTCATCTGCGATAAACTTAGTGTTTTCAAGGGTTAGCAAGGATTTTAATAATAAAATATAACAGCTAATATTTCCCTTGAAAATCATCAAAGCACAATCGGAATTTGGGGAAGTAGTATATGGTTAGAGAAGTTGAAGAAAACGAATTAAATGAGCTATTAGAATTATATTTATTTTTGCATGAGAAGTTTTTGCCAGAAATGACAGAACATTTAAGAAATACTTGGAGAACTATTATGCAAGATGAAAATCATCATATTATTGTTAAAGAGATAGATGGTAAAATTGTATCCTCTTGTGTATGTGTGATTATTCCAAATCTAACAAGGAATATAAGACCATATGCCTTTATAGAAAATGTTGTTACGCATGGAGATTACAGAGGAAAAGGATATGCAACAGAATGTTTAAATTATGCGAAGGGGATAGCAGAGAAAACAAACTGTTATAAAATGATGCTACTTACTGGTTCAAAGAAAGAAACCATCCTTAATTTTTATAGGAATGCTGGTTATAATAGTACAGATAAAACAGCGTTTATACAATGGTTTGAATAATCTCTACAACTAAAACAGCTTCCAGCTTTTCGGAACGCGAAATACAGTCAAAAAATCAGCAATTTTTATGGAGGTATATGTAATGTATAAAACCGTATTGATTGAAGGAATCACCACCGAGAATGTAACAGAAAAAATAAATGACAAAGTGACAGAAATGAAAAAAGAAAGCTATCAAATTAAAACCATGTCATTTTTAGGAACAGAGAGAGCCGTGTTAGTTTTCAAAAAAGGATTGAAAAGCAGTTTGCTCTAATCATGATTTCGCCAACTTTATAATTAGACCATTTTCAGTTTGTTGGACTGCTCCATATAATTGCAGATCCGTATTTGGAGGAATGACTTACTATGGATGTCAGACTGGTGAGAATTGGCATTGAAGATGCAGAAAAATTGTGGAATATGCAAATAACAGCTTTTAAAGAATTATATGACAAATATCAAGATACGGAAACCAGCCCTGCAGCAGAACCTATGGACAATATAATTATGAGATTAAAGCAGCCATTTACTTATTACTATTTTATCATTGCAAATGGCATAGCAGCAGGTGCTATAAGAATTGTTGATAAACATGAATATAGTGTAACCAAGCGAATATCACCTGTTTTTGTAATGCCGGAATACAGAAATAGAGGATTGGCGCAAAAGGCGATAAAATTAGCAGAAGAAAAACATGGATGTTCGAATTGGGAATTGGAAACTATATTAGAAGAAAAAGAAAACTGCTATTTATATGAAAAAATGGGATACTGTAAAACAGGAGAGTTTAAAGCAATAAATGAAAAAATGACATTGGTATTTTATAAAAAGGATTGATGCAGCTTTCAACTTATCGAAATGCGAAATAAAGTCAAAAAATCAGAAGCTTTCCACCGGAGGAATTATTATGAACACTACAGGAAATTTTATTTTGGCTATTATATGGATTCTTGCATCGCCATTATGGTTCTTTTTATAAAATTTGTAAAGGAGATAACCCTATGAAAAAATTCAGTCCGGAAGCTGAAAAAATAATGATTGAACGTTTTGGAAAAGACACGGTTATTGCGTTGGCAACAGTAGAAAATAACCCAACTATTGCAATATCTGGTGAATGGTTTACAGCCCATGGAAAGGGTATCAACTTAGGTTATTTTGGAAAGGAAGAAAATCATTTAATTGCCGAAAAACTGAAAAATGTCTTTGCTGAATGGATTGATAACGGACATAATAATTTTAATGATGAGAATACTATAATTTTATGTGTAGAATTAACAGACGGACTGTTACTTTCACATGGAACAAGATATGAGTTTTAGACCTTTTGAAAAAAAAGAGGTTTGAAATTGATTTAAAATTCAAATTTGTCGGTAACTTAGAATATATGCACTGTTGATTATCGGTAGACACACCTTGTCAGGTAGCAAATTAAGGCAGTTCTCGCTTTGTGTCCTGTTCTTTATCAGGCAGTTTTGATAGAATTTTTCTGAAAGGAGAAAAATAATGAATCAAGAAAAAGTAGGAAAATTCTTAAAAGAACTCCGTAAGCAAAAAGGACTTACCCAAGAACAAATTGCAGAAATATTTCATGTATCAAACAGAACAATATCCCGTTGGGAGAATGGCAACAATATGCCAGATTTAGATATTTTGATTGAAATATCAGATTATTATGAAGTTGACTTACGGGAAGTTCTAAATGGAGAAAGGAAAAGCGAGAATATGGATAAAGAAATGAATGAAACTGTATTGCAGGCAGTAGATTATACAAACACAGAAGCAGAACGATACAATAAGCGTGTACGAATATGCAATGGAATAGCAATGCTTTTAATATTAGCTTACACCATCATTAAAGACACAAGCCTTTATGATCATTCGACAGTTGTGGCTGGACTGGATATTGTACAGGGATTTGCAGTTGGAATGCTTTTTGTGGGTTTGTTATATTCAAGCCGCTATGGCGCAAGGATTAAAGTATTCAAGGAACGGCTCATGAAAAGACAAGGATAAGCAGTATCGGTAATAGAACACTATATTTTGGTCATGGTAAACCAGTTAGTAATAATCAATGTGTAAAATGAGTTCCATCTGTGCGGTTTATTCCCGAGAAGCAACGAGCCAAGTAGCCATGCTTGCATGGATATTTGGCGACTGCCGCGAGAGTCAAAGGAGCCATCGGAAAAGTCCTTTACTGCCATGACGGGCGGAAACGTTGTACATAAGGGGGAAGCGTTTGGGGATGAGGACGATATGCTGTTTGTGAACATGCAGTTTTCGGATCAGCGCTTCGCGGTATTGGAATGGTGCTCCGCGTTCCATTGGGCGGAGCACTATGTTCTGATCCAGGGAACAGAAGGCGCCATTAAGATTGACATGTGCAATTGCGGGGAAACCGTAAAAATCGGAGGTAAGGAAGAGCATTTTCTTGTGCATGAGTCGCAGGAGGAGGACGACGACCGGACAAGGATTTACCACGGCACAGAGATGGACGGCGAGATCATTGGATAGGGCAGATGGGGGCGGGAATCGATTACGTGAAAGTCGGTTTTCTGATAAAAGGCCGTGTCAGATAATCTATGTAAGTAAATTGTCTGAATATTCGCATTGACTGCTTGATTATCATAACTCGAATTGCCGGAATCCTATCAAGGCAAGGGTTTCCGACTTTACAGGATTTTGACAATTCGATAAAATCAGAATTGTGGTCTGGACAATTCACACAGATTATCTGACACTCTCCACAAACGGTTGAAAAATAAAGTTCGAGCATTAGCAATCTCTAAAGATCCAGTCCGGAGCCCCTTCACATCCCCGATCTGACAGCTTATCTTTGTCACAGATAACAGAAATATCGGGCTCTATCCATATCTTATCATTCGCATTCAGATTGACAGCGAAATGGAGACACGGCTACATCATTGGCAGAACATACCGGAGATCTGCAAGGAACTTTCCCTAAGTTGCAGCCGTGCAGCGTGGGATACAAATGAAGAAGGCATGTGACAGGGACAGCATAAAGGGATTGATGGTTACTGTTCACACGGTGTCGTGCACTTGCTGCACGGCATCCGGCCAATTCAGTGATGGGGGCGGGCATCCAGCCCCTCGCCGTCAGGCGACTTAAAATGGGCTGGATGCGTTACAGTTCTCGGCCGGTCAGGCCGTGAACTGTAACGATTGATGACTGGGATCTTCGGGAACCGGAAGATTTCTATGGAAAAGCCACCGCTTAGTTGCTATAATGTATTTAATAATCTAAGGCAGGGGATAGTTTAAGGATGATGGAAGGAGCGTGGAAAGAGATGGAGATGCGAAAGAAAAAACTTCCGATAGGGATTGAAAATTTTGAAGAAATCAGGAAAGAAGATTTTTACTATATAGATAAAACAGGGCTTATTATCGAATTACTTCATAACTGGGGAGCGGTGAATCTATTCACTCGTCCCAGGAGATTTGGGAAATCGTTGAATATGAGCATGCTGGAACACTTTTTCTCATTGGATGGAGATAAGAGTATTTTTAATGGGCTTGAAATTTCAAAAGAGACTGCGCTTTGTGAAGAATATATGGGGAAGTATCCGGTTGTATCCATTTCCCTGAAAGGGATGGATGCGCTTAATTTTGAAAGGGCATTTCGGATGGGAGCCCGGGCTGTGAGACGGACAGCGGGGGAAGTGCAGTATCTTTTGGAGAGTGATAAGTTAAGTGAGAGTGACAAATTAGAATATCAGAGCCTTTTGGACAGCAATATGGACGAATCTACATTTTGTGACAGCCTGAGAATCTTGTCAGAAATGTTGGAAAAGCATCATAATACAAAAGTTATCCTGTTGATTGATGAATATGATGTTCCGTTGGCAAAAGCCCATGCGAATGGATACTATGATCAGATGATCTCCCTGATCCGAAGTCTGCTGGGAGAAGCACTCAAAACAAACAACAGTCTGAAATTAGCGGTGCTGACAGGATGCCTTCGGATTTCAAAGGAGAGTATTTTTACCGGGTTAAATAATCTGAAGGTACGTTCTGTTACCGATGTACGGTTTGATGAGTATTTTGGATTTACGGATGCGGAAGTAAAAACGCTTTTAGAGTATTATGGATATCCGGATAGTTATGATGTAGCGAAGAAATGGTATGACGGATACCATTTTGGCAATGTAGATATATATTGTCCATGGGATGTATTAAATTATTGTGATTCATTATTGGATGATAAGGAAGCGCAGCCGGAGAATTACTGGATTAATACCAGCAGCAATGATGCGGTGAAGCGGTTTATTCAGGAATCAGCGAATTATGCGACTAAACGAGAAATTGAAAGCCTGGTAGCAGGTGAGGTTATTACGAAGGAGATTCATCAGGAACTCACATATCCAGAGGTTTACCAGACGATAGACAATATCTGGAGCCTGCTCTTTACCACAGGTTATTTGACTCAGCGTGGGAAGGCAGAAGGAAGGCAGATGAAGCTGGCAATCCCCAATTTGGAGATCCGGGATATTTACGTGACGCAGATCATGGAATTTTTTAAAGAGAATGTCCGGGAAGACGGGGATACGCTGAACCGTTTCTGTGATGCCTTGCAGAATGAAGATACAGAGAATGTAGAGAAGATTTTCACAGAATATTTAAGGAAGGCCATCAGTATCCGGGATACGGCTGTAAAGAAAGAAATGAAAGAGAATTTTTATCATGGAGTTTTGCTTGGAATTTTGGGAGTGAAAACCCGGTGGGGGATTTCTTCCAACCGGGAAATGGGAGAGGGCTATGCGGATATCCTTGTGGAACCGGATACCGGAGATATGGGGATTATCATAGATGTGAAATATGCACATGACGGAGATCTGGACGGGGCATGTAAGGAGGCATTAAAGCAGATAGAATATACAAAGTATGAGGATAACCTTGAAGACGATGGGGTAGAGAATATCCTCAAATACGGGATTGCATGTTATAAAAAGCGGTGCAGGGTTATGCTGGTAAAAAATAATAGGGCTGCCATTGCCATGGCGGATGCGTGCACGAAATCCAGATTTGAGGATCGGAAGGTGAAGCTGAGCGAGATCACCTTAAAAAGTACCGAAAAAGCGGTTGACATTCGAGATTTGCAGTGCTAG
Organism: Schaedlerella arabinosiphila; assembly: GCF_003885045.1. Lineage (GTDB taxonomy): Bacteria > Bacillota > Clostridia > Lachnospirales > Lachnospiraceae > Schaedlerella > Schaedlerella arabinosiphila. The sequence goes on from NZ_RHJS01000002.1 coordinate 4,879,695, forward strand.
AATAGGATTCAATAAAAAAGGGTGTTAGCGATTATCCATGCTATCGGACGACCTGGAAAGCCGAGCCAAAAGGGTGTTAGTGGATAATCGCTAGCACCCTTTTTTACGCTCAGGGGAAATATTTCCCGGCATCTGTATGGCCGGATGTTTGAGCGATCATTCAACCGCACAGGTAGAAAAATTTTAGGGAGGACAAAAGAATGAGCGAAAAAAGAAACAGCGAAAAAAGAAACAAAGTGAATCCAATGGCGTGGGTATTTCTGGCAATTGTACTTGGTATCGCAAGTGCATTGATCTGGGGGGAGAAAATGTCTTTTTTGGCCCCTGCCGGCAACATTTTTATCAATTTGATTAAAATGTGCTGCGTGCCCCTGGTCATGTGCAGTATCATGAAAGCGGTTGCAAACATGAATGACATGAGAAAGCTGGGAAGAATCGGCGGCAAAATGCTTGGTCTATATATAGTATTCGGCGCAGTTTCCGGAATACTGGGACTGATTCTGGCATTTATGACAAATTTGGGAAGCGGTATTGCCCCGTCAAATGCGGAGGAGGTAGAAGCGCAGTCCTTTAGTGTACTCGAAGTGATTGTAAATATGGTTCCGTCCAATGTGTTTTCTGCGATGTCAAATTTTGAACTGCTTCAGTGTATTTGAAAGAAGAAAACAGTCCGGTAAAAATCCAGGGCCTGGAAAAAGCCTGAATTTTTACCGGACTGTTTTTTCTTATCTATCAGGGGCATAAATCGTTATTTCCCGACAGCCCCTTTGACTGAACAATAAGGAAAAAGTGATTTGTAATAGGTTTGTCGTGCCCGTGCAGCCAAAGCTATTGACAGCAAGCTGACGGGCATCAAAATTCCAGCCGTGCGGTTGGATGCTCTCTTAAAGCTGGCAGATCGTTTGGATCATGTCTGTCATGAGGGCATCCCGCTCAATGCGGTACACATATCTCATAGTATGCCTTCCTTCCGAAAATACATACCCCGAGGCCCCCGCAATCTCCGGGCAAGGTACGAGCCGGTCGTTCATAAAACGCTGGTCGTCGTTGAGCAGCCACGCTACCGCCGTCACATCCCAGATCACCTTTGCCCAGGCCAGGCCTGCCGCCCATTCTTCTACATCCTGAATGGCATACCCGGCCACATATTCCGCAAGTGGATTTTTTCCTGTAAAATACTTCTCCAGTTCCGGCCTGCTGATCGAGAATCTCTCCACTACACCCCAGCAGGGCAATTGTACCAGAGGAACCCCGCTGTTAAAAAGAATCCGCGCTGCGGCAACATCCTCAATCAGATTAAATTCCTCCATCTCCTCACAGTGAAAAGCACTGCCCCCCAGCCAGACGACCACCATCCGCTCTGCAATCTCCGGCCGCTTTAAAATCGCGGAAGCAATATTGGTTGCCGCTGCAATTCCAATGACATATAAAGGGTCCTCCGCTGAATGCGCCATGGCCCTGCAGACCAGATCCTCGGACGCTTCGGAAACCGCCGGGGATACCGCGTCTTTCAGAAAATGCTCCGCCCCTTTGAATACCCTGTCCCGATATTGGGAGGCGCCTGCCAGATCCAGCAGCTTTAAGATCTCCTGATAGCTTTTCTCCATCCCTTCTTTCGGAGAGTCTGCCTTTTCGTTTAAAAAAGGCGCCGCGTAGATAGCCTGCAGCCGAAGCCTGTCCGTATTTCCAAGCAGGTATGCCAGCGCAAACTGGTCGTCCACCTCGTTATATGTATCCGTATCTATGACCACATCAACCGGATGCCCCGGACACTGCAGCATGCGGATTCTCTGTGTCTCTTCCAAATCAAGCCACCTCCGTACAGATCATTCTTTTTCCCATTCCGGCTGCTGTTTTGCCGCAGCCCTTTGCTTTATATGTATTGTGCAATTTGTTCACAAAACGCTCTGTATGATCGTTTTATTGCAGCATTTATTTTATTTAATTCTGAGTGTTCTGTCAATATCTTCTCACCCACTTTATCACCAGACAGAAATAATCGTTACAGTTCACACGCACTTGCTGCACGTCATTCGGTCAATTCAGTGATGGGCCGGTCTTGTTATCTCGATATCGTACACCCTGCCGTCTTCCAGTCCATACTTTTTGAAGAAGCTTCCCTCATTGATACCGAAGGAAATATAGGATGCCAGATCCTGGAATACCAGCGTTTCTCCCACCGCCACATCTCCAAAGGTCTTTGCATACACGGTTTTTTCATGGAAAATTTCTTCTCCGTTCCGTATGGATCGTGGCTTTCAATCACGCCTTTTGCATAGCCTTCTCTCACTTCAGCCTGATAAACCGCATGGCGGACCATTTCCTCCACCGGGTAGGCCGGCCCGACTTCCTATGACAAACATGTGCAAAAGCTCCATCGATGACATTGAGCTGCACTACAATTATGCCCCGCCGACCGATATCGGACGCACGAAGCTTAACCTGGGAAAAAGCGAAATTGTACTCGCAAGCACGAACATTTACAAATCCAATCAGGTTCCTGTCGGTTATTCCTTTACACAAATCCCGGCTTCCGCATTTGAAGCGCTGGACGTGGATATCTCCAATGATTCTGCATTAGAGGATCTGATCGAGCACAAAATATTTGATGTTTCCTCCAAAGGGAACATGAGCGTTCAGTTGATCGCTTCTAATGAGGAAGAATCCCGGATACTGGAAGTCCCGGAAGGGACGCCTTTGCTGCTGTCGGAGTTGATTTTATTCAACCATGCACATCAGGCGTTCTCCCGCTGTAAGTTTTATATGCTTCCTGAATTTTATAAAATGGAGTTTCAGATTTGAGTAAATGAAAGGAAAGAAGAATCCGTCAACGGTGCTGTACCACGATTGGGGGATTCTTCTATACATATCTCTATTTTCCCTGTAAAATGCCATTTTCGTACAATTCATGCGGTGCAATATCCTGTCCGTTCATCCATTCAATTCCCGTACCGCCAGGAAGAAGGCGCACTGTCTGGAAATAAGCTTCATTTCCCAATTCCCCGAACCAGCTTCCCATAATATAAGGACGTACATCGAATAACTTTATCTCTCCTGTTTCATAGGTTAGAAGAAGACTGAATGGTTTTACCGGTTTCACTTCTGTAATTTTCGGCTGAAGCATGTCTTGTCCCCCCTTATCTCAATGGTTCTATACGAAAAAATTGTTCCCCGTTGGCCAGCAGCTTCCAGTTTGCTTCCAATTCCTCCCTATGAATCTCTATCCATGCCTCTAAAAGCTTAAATTTATTCTTTGGAATCTTTCCTTCTACAACCGTACCATCTAACGTGATAACAATCTCATCTCCGGAATATTCTGCATGAATATGCGGCATATTATGTTTACCTGTATTTTCCTTATACATACGAACAATAATTCCGTAAAACATACTTAACACTGGCATGACAATTCCTCCTGTACCTATGCGATAAAACAATATTTTTTCTTCATTATACTCATAAACAGCAATTCAGTCAACGCACCTTATTTTCGATTTGCAAGTTAGATTTGCAAGTTATGTAACTTCATCACCGAATAAATCATTTTTTCACTGTATAATGAATGAAAAACTAAAAGGAGTTTTACTCATGGCAAAGAGAAAAGCAGTCGTCAGCATCCAGGAATGTGTAGCCTGCGGATGCTGCATCAAGGTTTGTCCGCGAAACGCGATCACGATTTTAAAAGGCATCCATGCCAGCATTGACAGGGAATTATGTGTGGGATGCGGAAAATGTGCAAAAGAATGTCCCGCAAGCATTATTTCATTGGAGGTGACGGAAAGATGAAAGAAAAGAAGAAATGGTATGATTATCTTTGGATCGTTTCTCTTACCTACCTGATCCTGGGTTTTTTCAATATCCTTTTTGCATGGCTGGGACTCCTCTGCTTTTTTATACCGCTTTTCATAGCGATTATAAACGGCAGCAAAGCCTACTGCAACAAATACTGCGGCAGAGGGCAACTGTTTTCCCTTGTAGGCGGAAGGTTCGGACTGTCCCGGAAAAAGGACATCCCAAAATGGATGAAGTCAGCATATTTCCGGTATGGATTTTTAATCTTTTTCTTTGTGATGTTTTTCCTCATGCTGTGGAACACCTGGCTGGTATTCTCCGGCATAAAGAATCTCAGCACTGCAGTAACACTGCTGTGGACGTTCAAGCTTCCCTGGCACTGGGCTTACCACGGCACGCTGTTTTCTGACGGGACCGCGCAGTTTGCTTTCGGCTTCTACAGCGTGATGCTTACCTCCACCGTGCTGGGATTCCTTACCATGGTGTTATTCAAACCCCGCTCCTGGTGCGTGTACTGCCCTATGGGAACCATGACGCAGCTTATTTGCAGAGCCAAAAACGGGGCGGCGCTGCAAAAATGATTGTCTGACCTCTAGTTGTCAGTCATAGATTTCATTGTTTCCATCAGATTTCTAATTGCTTCCTTAATAGAATATCAAATCGAATATTGGCCAGAATTGTTTATGTTATTCTGGCCATCTTATAGGCGGGGTATTGTTAAATACTGCTTGGTCGTAGTATTTTTTTGCTCAATTCTGCAATAAAATCATACGTAAGCGTAGGTGCTGATTTAGCAACAAGGTCAACAGATACACCATTTTCCAAAAGGTTTGTTGCCATTTTTATTTCAGTTTGTTTTGTTTTTTCCGCTGCATACTCCTCTACTACCTGACACATAATGGACGCTCCCTCCTTGGTTTTTTTGAAAAAATTAACTCGGCTGCAGGTTTTCGGAAACTTAGGGTTTTGACCAACACTTTTCTTAAAGTATTGCATTAGCTCTGCAATATCACTTTTGTCATCGACAGCTATATTTACATAAATTACATGCGTTCCATTTTCTACAATGGTTCCTGTTTCTTTGATAACACGGTCGATATGGTAAATGGTACGTTTCTCACAAAAGATATCAAACTTTGAAATGAAAATAATATATACATCCGGGAGTTCTTTATAGTCGAGTCCCGCAATTGACAGTGATCCGCACAAACATTTTCTGAAGCCTGAACAGGAAATACGCAATTATTTTCTGGCCTTAAATCTTCTGGAAAAGAAGGAACACTTTTCGAAGGAGATGATGGATGTTCTTTTCTATTTTTTATCAGAATAAAATTATTGACAATGCGCATAATGCGCATTATAATCCCGTTTTAAACACTTTGAATTAATAGAAGAAGGCGAAACCATTGAAAACACGAGGTTTTGCCTTCTTTTTGGTGTTTTGAAAATGTTGTATGGAAATCCTAGCTTGAAATTTTTTTTATTCTTTTATTTAGCTCTTTTGGCTGATAGTATTTTTTATCCAGACCAAGCTCATAAATGCTATTTAGTGCAGTGCACAGCTTTGACCCCGTATAGGTCGACATATAGTACATATCCTGGACATTTACAACATTCATATTTTTCAGCATCTCAATGATATTATCAATGGTAAAATGCATTCTTTCCGCAGGATCATTGTGGTCAATACCACACCTGCGGTCATAATCTTTACAGTAATCTTCAAGCTGCTTTTCCATCAGCCGGTAGATCAGCAGTGCTGTGTAGCATATCATAAAATGAGCGGTGATATGTTCTTTGGTATGATGATATACAGGACGGCCGGAAAAATTTGTCTTCATAATCCGAAAACAGTCTTCTATTTTATACCGTTTTGAAGATATCTCAAGAATCTGGGCGGCATCATCATCCAGACTGGTAGCAACCGCATAGTAACCATCGTATTTTTCTTCTTCCCTGATCCGTTCTTCATTAATCTCGTAAATATCCTTCACGCTCCCATCCGATACCCTTTTGATAAATCTTGTCACATCATTTGGGCCTTTTTTATATGTTTCAGGGTCCAAATCCTTTAGCAGGCGCTTGGCTCGTTCAACCTGCCGGTTGCGGATATAGCGCTGATATTCCATGGTTTTTCTGGAAAACGTGATGATAATCTTTTGTTTGAGCATCCCTTTGGCTTTTACCTGTCTCTTTTTTCCATTTTTACATATTTTTTCTTCATAGAAACCCAGGTCTTCCAGACGGTCAGCATTTATTATTTTGTATGCCTTGTCCTGATAAAGACGATAATTTTCTTTTTTATGATGGTCAAAGCTTTTCATGCTATCAATCGTAACCGGATCATCGGAAGAAAGAAGCCGGTAGTCGCAATCGTTAAAAACAGCTTCCTGCAGAGTGCCTGCCATTTTTTTGATTGACTGGGTCACAATAAAAGCCCGCCCACCCATGGAATTAAAACGTCTGATATTGAGTGACCCCAGCCCTGCATCTGCACAATAAATAAACGTCTTCCCTTTAAACATTTTTGTCAGTTCTTTTTCCAAGGGGATGGCAAGTGTCTGTTCATTATCTGACCCCGGGGCAAGACACATGGAAAGAGGAATCCCGTCCGCGTCCATGAAGAGTCCCATCTCTACCAATGGTGCGGGCTGATGCTGTTTGGAAGGGCCGTATTTACGGAAGCCTTTTATAAATTCCCCGGTCACTTCATCAACATAATCATCATCAGGCGACTCAACTTCAAAATAAAAATTTGTGCAGTCAAAGTAACATACGGAAGTATTACGCCTGACAATCCTGCAGCTATATTGGAAAAGGTTCTGGAGATATCCGGTATAGTTTTCAGCCAGAAGATCCAGTGTCCGGTGGATATGCTGGTACCCAATTTCCGGCTGCTCATAATAACGGCCCAGATGGCGGAGCGTAGCAAACTTGGATTCTGGTTCCAGTATTCTTGCGCAGGTCAGAAACCGGTTCACAAGGTTGGGGTCGAAGGTGATCCGGGAATCAGCGGATACTTTTTTGAGGAAGCTGCCAATTGCAAGGTTATGATAAACGGACTGCAGGAAAAAGTAGCCGATATTGCGGCTGGTGTCCGATGAAATAAGGTCATTTGATGCTTTGATCTTTTCGTCAAAGTCGATTGTCACCTCCATAGAGACCTTACTGTTTTTCATCTGCTCGTTATATTCGGCAACTTTTTGCTTGGCATAAGCAAGGGGATCATCAGTGATCTTAAGAAGATCCAAGTGTTTACCGATCACAGCTACATTTCTGGTAGAAGTCTTTTTGCCATTGCGGAATCCTTGCTGGATAAAATAAGTTGGGTTTTTTGATTTTCTGTCATAATTCAATTTCATAATACCATTATAACACAATATACAACTCCGTACAACATATAATTTTATAAAATTTGACATAAAAAAAGCCGCATTTTTGCGGTTTATGGCGTTTTTTGCGGTTCAAAAGTGTTTAAAACCCGTTCCTGTTTCTTTGATAACACGGTCGATATGGTAAATGGTACGTTTCTCACAAAAGATATCAAACTTTGAAATGAAAATAATATATACATCCGGGAGTTCTTTATAGTCGAGCCCCGCAATTGACAGTGATCCGCACAAACATTTTCTGAAGCCTGAACAGGAAATACGCAATTATTTTCTGGCCTTAAATCTTCTGGAAAAGAAGGAACACTTTTCGAAGGAGATGATGGATGTTCTTTTCTATTTTTTATCAGAATAAAATTATTGACAATGTGCATAATGCGCATTATAATATAAACAAATAAACAGAAAGGAGCAATGCCATGAATGAATAAGGAGGTATTGAATGAGATTTAGAGAAATTGAGAATATAATAGAAAAGGATGGCTGGTATCAAGTAAAGCAAAAAGGTTCACACCACCAGTACAAACACCCGACTAAGCCAGGAAAAGTCACAATACCAGAACATGGAGGGGATTTGAACCCCGATACAGTTAAATCAATTATGAAGCAAGCGGGGCTTTAAGCCTCATTTGCTCAATCTTTATACGAGGAGGCGAATATATTGAAATTAATCTATCCGGCTGTATTTAAGCCTTTTACAGATCAAAGCGGCGGATACGTAGTAGAGTTTCCAGACTTGCCCGGTTGTGTAACAGAAGGTAAAAACTTAGAGCAAGCTATTGAAATGGGGATTGACGCAGCTAGCGGTTGGATATTGGGAGAACTGGAAGACGGAGAGCAAATACCACGTGCTTCTAATTATTCAGAAATAACCGCTGAAAATGGGTGTATGATAAATATGCTATTACTGGACATTGATTCCTATGAAGAAAAGTACGGTGAAAAAGCAGTAAGAAAAAACCTTACTATTCCTGCGTGGCTGAATACTTTTGCTGAAAAAAATAATATCAATTTTTCTAAACTTTTACAAGATACTTTATTTTCAATGGCACAAGCAAAATAAATAGATATAAGGAGTTACCCTTTATAAGGTAGCTCCTTTTTGAGTTTCCCACCGTACCATTCCCAGATGGGAATGAAAGAACTGCCAGACTCATATCAGGATATATTCTTGATTATTACGGATATGGTTTTAATGGAATTGGTTCTCTGGAAGAATACTTTGCATATGATCCGGATGAGTACTATGCATCACTGCAAATGGGATTGCCTGCATTATATGATTCAGGAAAAGAAAATCCCCCGCATCCCGAAATTTGGGTTCATTATTTTTTGAAAATTGAAGCTGCACTCACGCACATCAGACATATACTATTAAAAAAGGGGCGAACACAAACTAACCTCCACCCTTCGCCCCCTTTCATCCAACAACCGGAAACACAATCCTTACTTCAAACCCTTTCCCCCATTCCGAATTGGCATCCAGAGACAGGTTCAGCTCTTTGGCCATCTCTTTGGCGAGATACAGCCCCATGCCGGTGGCTTTTTTTCTTCCTTCACCGGAATCGCCGGTAAATCCTTTTTCGAAAATATAGGGCAGGTCGCAGCTTCGTACTCCCATACCGTTGTCCCGGATACTCAGCACATGGCAGTCATTTTCCTTAAAAAATCTGAAGATAAGCTCCGGCTCTTTGCCGCAATATTTTATGGAATTGCTGATCACCTGCCGCAGGAGAAAACGCAGCCCTCTCCGGTCGGAGCAGACCGTCTGCTCGGTCATGTCCGCCTGTATCTGAAACTGCTTTTCCTCCAGCAGCGGTTTATAATCCTCCAGAACCTCCTCCACACATCCCCGGACAGAGATATGTTCGAACAGGTAGTCCTTCCTCGACCCTTTCAGACGTGCGTAAAATAACATCTGGTTCACGGACTCCTGCAGGCGGTTCTGGATATAGTCCAGCTTGCAGCTAACGGTTTCGGACAATTCCTCTCTGCGGTTGTCCAGAAGCAGCGTCAGCAGGGAAAGCGGTGTTTTGGCTTCGTGCGCCCAGGATTCCACATATTCTTCGTAATCATTCATCTGCTCCAGAAGCCCGATATAAGCATTCTGCTTGTCACGCAGGCACCTGCCCAGCAGGCGGACAGCCTCCCCCTGGGCCGGAACCAGAACCCCCAGCAGCCTTTCCTCATGGTACTCATCGGGATTCGCCAGAAAATCAAAAAATACCTGCTCTCTTTTTTCTTCCAGACGAACCAGTACAAAGCATATTGCGGAAAACATCAAAAGCACTGCCAGCAGGAGCAGAGCCGACATCGCATAAAATGCATCCAGATCCGCAATCCACAGCAGAACGGTGAAAAACGCGTCAACCCCAAACAGGAGCAGAAGCCAGGGCATATACCGAAGAATTTTTTGAAATTTACGCTTCATGAGGCTCCTCCTCCGTAAAACGATATCCCAGCCCACGCACCAAAACAATCTGCCGGCGCATCCTGAGTCCCGCCAGTGTCTTTTTCAGCCGCGTCAGATTCACCTGGAGGGCATTTTCATCGATAAATTCCGTTGTTCCCCAGATTGCCATGCACAGCTCTTCCTTCGAAACGGCCTCCTCCCCATGGAGCAGAAACATTTCCAGAATTTTTCCCTGGTTTCTTGGAAGGACTACGGAGCTGTTATGGATATACAGCGTATAGGTCTGACGGTCCAGAAGGCATTCCGGGCCTTCCAGCAGATTTTGCCGTCCCTCATAGCGTTTCAATACATTTGACACACGGGCCAGCAGCCGTTCTTTCCTGCATGGTTTTATCAAATATTCGTCGGCGCCCAGATTCAGCGCGTGAAGCTCGTCCTGCAGCTGATCGCGGGACGTCAGTACAAGAACCGGGATGCTGCTTTTTTGCTTGATTTCCCGACAGATCTGGAAACCGCTGCTCACAGGCAGGTTCAGATCCAACAGCACCAGATCCGGTGAAAGCTTCAAAAGCTGCTTTGCAGCATCCCCAAATTCGCTGATCTCTTCCACCTCATAGTCCGCTTTTTGCAGAATGCCGGATAACTCTTCCCTCATAAAAAGTTCATCTTCTACAATTGCAATCCGCTTCATAGATCTGTCCTCCCTGTTGTAACCAATTTGCGAAGCAAATTGATTGCCTGCATCATTTTTTCATACGATACTTTACACTACCTAATTTTTTAACCGATTTACGCCCATATGGTTCTGCCTGGATCATTCTTCCCGTTCCAGCTCCGTCAATGTCAGCAGATAACGGTCGCTTGATTTTTTCACCGCGGCAATATAAATATATTCTAACACACACAGCCCTGAAATCATAACTATAGAAAGCATGATCATCTGTAAAAAATGTTCCTTTGCATCCGGTGATAAAAGTCCGGTAAGCAATGCGCGTACTCCAAACACACTGCTGCATGCGGCGGCCACGGTAGGGATTCCAAAATACCAATTGATCTGTTTTCTGGCAGACCTGCATAAGGTCTTATACGAAGCCCCCAGACGGATCAATGTCCGGTAACGGCGGTTTACATTCTGCTGGCCCATCAGGAACTGTACGCCAATGACCGTATTTGCAATAATCAGAAATATAACCGCAAGGTAGATCGTAATATAACTGGCGGACACCATATAAAACATCTGCCGTCCCATATTCTGCAGGTAGCTCTCATACTGCAGACCTGTTTTGTCCAGCTCCCTGTTCATATCCGATATGGCGGACATAAGGCTCGCCTTTTGGATCGTTTTTTCATCCAAAACACCGTCGAGATAAATTTCACATTCTCCCTGAGTATAGTATTCAAACATTTCATCCGGAACGATCAGCGCGAAAGCCAATGTAATCGAACGGTCCGTCACCACGTCCGTTGTCTGCACCGGGCCTGTCAGATAGAGTGCATCCCCATCCAGCAGGGCTTCCGGCCTTGTTTCCAGAATACGGTTCAGCATCTGCTGCGTTTCCTCCGAGCTGAATCCGCTGTCCATATACACGGCCGCTTCCTCTGCATCCAGCTTCAGTTCCGGCATGTCTGCCGCTGCCAAAAGCCGGTTATAGCCGCTCAGGGAAATGAGATAGGGAGTGTAGTATTCCATATTATTCAAAAGCCGGCTGCTGATTTCGACAGGCTGCATTCCATCCAGCTCCTCCATCAGCCGATCCATTTTTAATACATCTTCTCTATCTTCCCCGATCCGGCTTTGAACCATTCCGATCTTTATTTCAAATAAATCTGAAAACCGGGAATCCAGCCCATGATCCGAAAGCTGCTGTCTGATTGCCGCAGCTTCCTCACTGCTTTCCACATACGCAAAGGTATAATCCAATACATGGGGTTCCGATTTTCCGTAAAAACCTGCGATGGCCACGCCAGAGCCAAAACAGCACATGGCAACCAGAATCAGCAGAGAGCAGACCGCAAGCGTACCGGATTGGTAAATCACCGTTTCCTCAACCTGCCGAAAATGAAAGACATGAAGCTGCCGGTCACATTTTCCGGCTTTCACCAGCAGGCCGATCGGAAAACGAAGTCCCCAGAAAAGCGCCATGGTTCCCACCAGCCCAAACATCACCGCGGCTGTCATCTGCCGGATATAAATCCACGCTTCCCCTCTGGTCACGCTGGTATAGGCAATGATCAGGCAAATGATCCCGGCGATAAGGGACGCTCCGTAAACAGGCGCGGGAAGCTGCTTCTTTTCCCCTTTCGGCATTTCTGCCAGCAGGGAATCAATTTCCTGCCTGCTGATCTTTCCGCTGAGAATCAAAAATGCGGCGAATTTGATCAGGAGGAATCCCCCTGCCGTCCAGAACATTGCCTCAAATGAAAAGGAAACCTGATGCCCCACGATGCTGATTCCGACCAGGCGTGCCGTGATCAGGCTGATCATCTCTGACAGCAGGAGTGAAACAGGCAGCCCGATGGCCAGTAAAATCAAGCTGTTCCGAAGATCCTCGGCCAACAGCATGGTAAATAATTTGCTTCGTCGCATCCCCAGGATCAGATAAACGCCGAACTCGTGCTTGCGCCGTTCCATCTGAAACCTGCTGGCATAATAGATAAGAAAGAACAGGATCACCAGGGCCATTCCATAAAATACCGGGATCATGGACATCAGCTTATTGACCGCGTCACTCTCCATTTTGGATAAAAAAATCATCACATCCTGACGGGGCAATGCCAGAATTATATAAAATACAATGATTGCTGCCAGCATAGAACCAAAAAACAAGCCGTTTTCTTTCCGGTTCCTTTTGCTGTTGCGTGAGACCAGTTTAGAGAACATTTGCACTGCCACCTCCTAACTGCGCCATCATCATCAGTATTCTCTCGTAGAATAAGGGCCTTGTTTCATCCGGGATATCCCGGCGCAGCTCATGGAAAAGCACACCGTCCTGGATAAACAGTATCCGGCTGCAGTAACTTGCCGCGTTGGAATCATGTGTCACCATGAGGATTGTAGCATGTTCATCCTGGTTCAATCCGGCCAGCTTCTCCATCAGCGCCTTTGCATTTTTCGAATCTAAGGCTCCGGTTGGCTCGTCCGCAAGAATAATGCCGGGATTCAGGATCAGCGCCCTGGCAGCCGCGATCCTCTGTTTCTGTCCCCCTGACATCTGTACGGGAAATTTATCCAGAACGTCTGTCACTTCCAGATAAGATGCCAGTTTTTCGAGCCGTATCCTGCTCTCCTGCTCCGGCACGCCGTGAAGGGACAGCGGAAGCAGAATATTTTCACGCCCGGTCAGGTTATCCAGCAGTTCAAAATTCTGGAATAAATATCCGATCTCCCTGCCCCGGTAGTCTGCCAGCTCCGCCCCGCTAAGGCTTAGAACCTGCCTGCCCTTCATCATGATGCTGCCGCTGCCCGGCCGGGTCACGGCTGCAATGCAGTTCAGCAGCGTAGATTTTCCCGACCCGCTGCAGCCCATAATCCCCAGAAATTCCCCGGGCATTACCTGAAATGTGATACCGTCCAGCGCCTTTGTCTGGTTCGGATTTTTGCCGTAATATTTTTTCAGAGATTCAATTTCGAGAATTGGTTCCATCTTTTTTTGCCTCCCTTTTTGATTATGCATTTATCATAACACAGGGCGGCTTCGGGTAACACTTACATCTGATGAAAGGGTTGGGAGATCATCGTTGCTGGATCGCAGACTTATTCCATGCTTAATAGAAATTCTTCAGGGCTATATACCGGCAGAGCTGCATTTTTATAATCACCAAGGTTTCTTGTAACAATACAATCCATTTCCTCACGGATTGCAGACTCTGCCATAACCGCATCCTCAAAATCTGAAAGATTGGACGATACTGCCTTGAGACAGTCTATTCCCGCTGTATCCAATAGCCCAAACAGGCAAAACAGCTTATTCAGGATCTGTCTTGTATCTTTATCGCTATGTGTGCATCTATGTGTGAGATAATAAATATCCGTAACAGATTTCGCAGTCAGAAACCCTTCAAACTGCTTATTTGCCGCTCTCAGAAATACCTCCTGGGCCTCTCTGCAGAAAGGCTCCCGATTCTGCAGCGCATCAATTATAATACAGGTATCTATCAATGCCCTCATATTTTATTATGCCTTTCTTCCTGTGCTTCTTCAAGTGTCATCTCAGCGGGAACACTGCCAAACAATGACTTCGCCATACTGACCCGATCCTGAAACGGATTCGTCAGTTTTGCAACTACTTTTCCGTTCTTTGTAATAAAAACATCTTCTTTTTCAGCAAGCAGCAGATATTTGCTGAGATTAAGCTTTAATTCTGTAGCAGTAATTGACATTGAGTATCCCTCCTTCACTTTATGTTACTTTTATTATACCGATTTCGAACGATTTCAGCAATAAAATTGTTCGAAATTATCAGTCTGACAGGTGTTTCGTTGTTACTGGCCATCTACACCCGCTCAGACAGCTTCCTTTCAAAACGGTCCTTACGCAGGTCTGCCGGAATTTTGGTCGGATAATCCCCCTGAAAGCAGGCGGCGCAGTAATCCTCACTGTCTATCAGTTGATCCAGTTTTTCTATCGGTAAATATCCCAAAGAGTCTGCTCCGATGATCTTTGCAATCTCGTCCGTACTATGATGGCATGCAATCAGATTTTCTTCAGAATCAATATCCGTGCCGTAATAACAGGGATATAAAAATGGGGGAGCGGAAATTCTCATATGGATCTCTTTCGCTCCGGCATCACGCAAAAGCTTTACAATGCGTTTGCTGGTCGTCCCTCTGACAATGGAATCATCAATCAGTACAACTCTTTTTCCATCAATCACCTTCTTGACAGGGCTCAGCTTAATCCTGACCTGATCCAGCCGTTCATTTTGTCCTGGAGAAATGAATGTCCTACCGATGTATTTATTTTTGATCAGGCCGATCCCGTAGGGAATACCGGATTTTTTCGCATATCCCAATGCCGCGTCCAATCCGCTGTCTGGAACGCCAATCACGATATCCGCCCATTCTGGATAGCTCTCCGCCAGTAATTCTCCGGCTTTCATCCGGGATTCATGTACGGATATGCCGTCTATCACAGAATCCGGTCTTGCAAAATAGATGTATTCAAAAATGCAGGTTCTCCGTCTCTGTTTTTTACAGTGTTCCCGCCTTGATTCCACACCGTTTTCCGTAAACACGAGAATCTCTCCCGGCAGCACGTCACGGATAAATTCTGCTCCTACCGCTGACAGCGCACAGCTTTCGGATGCAGCCACATATGCCCCGTCCGCCGTCTTTCCGTAGCAAAGCGGCCGAAACCCATATGGATCTCTTGCCGCAATCATCTTTGTGGAAGAAATCATCACCAGCGAATAAGCGCCTTCCAGTAAGTTCATGGTATTGCTGACTGCTTCCTCAATGCTTGGCGTCATAAGCCTTTCTCTCGTAATCACATAAGCGATGGTTTCCGTATCACTGGTTGTATGGAAAATGGCTCCCGATAATTCCAGCTTATCGCGAAGCTCCAATGCATTGCTCAGATTTCCATTGTGCGCCAGCGCCAGCTTTCCTTTCTGGTGATTGACTTCAATAGGCTGGCAGTTATTTCTCGTATTTCCTCCGGTTGTTCCATATCTTACATGTCCCACCGCCATATTTCCCATCGGAAAATGGGTGAATGTATCTTCAGAAAATACTTCGCTGACAAGCCCCAGATCTTTATAGGAAGAAAATACGCCGTCATCATTCACGACAATCCCGCAGCTCTCCTGTCCTCTGTGCTGCAGGGCATACAGCCCATAATAAACAATGCCTGCCATATGTTCCTTTTTTGTACCCATCACTCCGAATACGCCGCATTCTTCATGAATAGCCATAACCTAATCCCCCCCTGCTATATAGAGTATTCTGCACTAAAGGCGCGGCCGCAGCTCCCGGCCTGATCTAATGCAGCCGCAATAAATCCCTTAAACAACGGATGTGACTGATTGGGACGGCTTTTAAATTCCGGATGGAACTGCACACCTACGAAAAAGGGATGCCTGCGAAGCTCTACCGCCTCGACCAGTCTGTCATCCGGCGACGTGCCGCCAATCACAAGCCCGGCTTCCGTCAGTTCTCTGCGGTACTGATTATTAAATTCATAGCGGTGACGATGGCGCTCATGTATGATTTCCGCACCATAGCATTGTTCCATTTTTGTTCCCGCCTTAATCCTGCAGGGACAGCTTCCAAGACGCAGCGTCCCGCCTTTGTCAATCGCTTCGCTTTGTCCCGGCATAAAATCAATGACTTTATGACGGCACTGCTCGTCAAATTCCCCGGAATGCGCGTCCGCAATTCCAGATACATTTCTTGCAAATTCAATGACTGCAATCTGCATACCAAGACAGATTCCAAAGTAAGGTATCCTGTTTTCGCGGGCATATTTCGCCGATAAAATCATCCCTTCTATGCCCCGGTTTCCAAATCCGCCCGGAACAATGATCCCATTCATTCCTTTTAACAGGTCATTTACATTTTCTTTCGTGATATTTTCCGAATCAATCCAGTGAATTTTTACAAATGTATTCAGTTCATATCCTGCATGGTTCATCGCCTCCGCCACTGACAGATATGCGTCATGAAGTTTTACATACTTTCCAACCAATCCTATGTGAACTTCCTCTGAACGTAAACGGATGCGTTTTGCCATCTCTTCCCAATCTGTCAAATCCGGTTTTAGCGCTTTTATGTTCAGTTCCCTGCACACAACAGAGGAAAACCCGGACTTCTCCAACATCAAGGGAGCTTCATAAAGGTTCTCCAATGTCCGATTTTCAATGACACAATCCGGTTTTACATTGCAGAAGAGAGAAATTTTCTGAAAGATGGATTCCTCTAACGGCTTGTCGGAACGCAGAACAATAATATTCGGATTTATGCCCATTCCGCGGAGTTCTTTGACCGAGTGCTGCGTCGGTTTTGATTTATGCTCCTGGGAACCGTTTAAATACGGAACCAATGTCACGTGAATAAACAGGCTGTTCTCTCCGCCCACTTCCAGGGAAATCTGACGCACCGCCTCCAAAAAAGGCTGTGATTCAATATCCCCGATGGTTCCGCCTATCTCCGTAATCACCACGTCCGCGTCTGTCTTTTTCCCCACGCGATACACAAATTCCTTGATTTCATTTGTAATATGAGGGATCACCTGAACCGTGGAACCAAGGTATTCCCCTCTGCGTTCCTTATTCAATACATTCCAGTAGACTTTTCCTGTGGTCAGATTGGAATACTGGTTCAAATCTTCATCTATAAACCTTTCATAATGTCCCAAATCCAGATCCGTCTCTGCCCCATCCTCGGTCACATACACCTCGCCATGCTGATAAGGACTCATGGTGCCGGGATCTACGTTAATATATGGATCTAACTTCTGAGCCGCTACCTTCATTCCTCTCGCCTTTAAGAGCCGTCCGAGAGAAGCTGCCGTAATCCCTTTTCCCAGACCAGATACCACACCTCCGGTCACAAAAATATATTTTGTCATAATTTTTTCGCTTCCTTTTTTTAAAAATAAAAAAACAAGGATGACTTTTACGGCGCTTTTTCTGCACCGCAAAAGACTTCCTTGCCTTTACGTTTTGGATGATACACCCTGAATGATTATTTGTCAATCCTTTTCTTCCATTAAATCGGCTACAATCCTTTTGGAAGCTTCATCCAACGGCCTGAATGGTGAGCGGCAGGCCCCGCAATCCACTCCCCGCAAAGTCCAGCCGTACTTCATAGCGTTAAAAATCCCCACTTTCACGGCAGCTTCCACCCGCTGGTTGACCGCATGCTGCCAATGGCACGCTTCAGCCATATTGCCCGCCTGAAACGCGTCCCTCACCTTTTGGAACAAGGGTGCAAAAAGATTCACCGTTGTCCCGATGGTAGCACAGGCGCCCATAGACAATGCACCCAGCAGTTGTTCGTCAAAACCATTGATTAAAGCTTTGCCGGGAAAAGCCTGTCCAATCCGTTCTAAAGCATACAGGTTGGTGGATGTGTGTTTAATACCCACGATATTCCTGTTGGACAGCAGCCTGCCGGCGTTATCTTTTGAAAATTCCACCCCTGTAAACTGTGGAATGTTATAGACAATCACAGGCACTCCGGGTACAGCTCGGATCACATCCTCATAGTAGCTTATGATCTCATCCATAGAAAATTTATAATAGTAAGGCGGGATCATGGACACTGCCATCGCTCCGGCAGACATGGCATGCCGTGTGAGTTCAATAACATCTTTCGTTCGAATGGTGCCCACATGTGAAATGACAGGTACCCGGCCGTCAACAGCCTTTAGAACATGTTCCACTACTTGCTTTCGCTCATCCAAGGTAAGCAGCAGACCCTCGCCGGAGGAGCCGCAGCAATAAAACCCTTCGACACCATCCTGCATCTGCAGTTCAACAATACGTTCCAGCGCCTCATAATTGATACTTTCATCTTCATTCATGGGAGTGATCAGAGCCGACCAGATGCGTGAAAATTGCTCCGATTTTACGCTTTCTTCAAGGCTACTCTCAGACCCCCGCTCATTGCTGCCGGCAATAACGTGGGGCTTTTCTTTTTCATGAAACAGCTTATTATTTCTCATAACAGACAACACTCCTTTTCATTCAAACAGAATCAGGTCTCCCTGGTCAGCATCCATTCATTAATCTATGGCATTAATAAATTCGGAATAAATGTAGAAACCTCAGGCACGTATGTAACGATCAGCAGAACAGCCACCGCTACTCCTACAAAAGGCAGAATCCCCCTGTACAGCGCCGATAGTTTTACTTTTCCAACATTAGAGATCACAAACAGCATCATTCCCACCGGCGGAGTCAGATTTCCAATCATCAGGTTCAGGCACATGATAATACCAAACTGGATATCTGAAATATTATAGACCTGAGCAACCGGCCAAAGAATAGGAACCATCAGCAGGATGGCCGGGGTAGCATCCAGAACCATTCCAAGAATCAGCAGCAGGATATTCATAAACAGAAGAAACATAAATTTGCTTGTAATAAACTCCAGACAGAATGCCGCAAGGGTCTGTGCAATCTGAAGCGTAGTGATAGCCCACCCCATCGCTGTAGACGCAGCAATAATAAAAAGGACATTGGCAGTAGCTTTTGCAGAACGGATACAGGATTCTTTAAATGTTTTCCATGTAAGCCTTCTCTTCAAAAGCGAAACAATCATTGCATAGGCAACAGCCAGAGCGCTTGATTCCGTGGCGGTACAGATACCGCTGATAATGGAACCCATAATGATAATCGGCAGCAGCAGCGCCGGCAGTGTGTCTACCAGCGATCGAAGGATTTCTTTCGCGCTGGAACGTTTTTTCCGATACGGCATATGATATCTGACAGCCATAAAATAACAGATTGCCATATATGCGATTCCTAAAAAGACTCCTGGTATCGCGCCTGCCAGAAACATTTTTCCAACCGATACAGTTCCGATACAGCCGGAAAAAATGATCATAATATTAGACGGAGGAATAATCGGTCCTATAATCGCGCTGGCAGCGGTGACAGACGCCGAAAAGTCCCTGTCATATCCGCCATCTGTCATCAACTGGATTTCTACAGGGCCCAGTCCGGAGGCGTCTGCAATGGCGGAGCCGGACAGACCTGCAAACAACATACTGGCCAACACATTCACATGGGCTAATCCGCCTTTGATATGACCCACCAGTTTTTCACAGAAATTTACGATTGCACTTGTAATTCCGCCCACCGACATCAAATCTGTCGCCAGAATAAACAGCAGGATACATACATAGGTATATGTGTCAATACCAGAGAACAGTTTCTGAGCAATCATTGATTGATCTCCGCCAAGGAAACTAAAAGAAATATTTGTCAAAGTCCCCATAGCAAATCCAACCGGAGTGCCGATTAATATAATAATCAGAAAAAGAACTAGCAATAAAACCATCATCAGACTTCTTCTCCTTTCTTAACATCCGGATACTGTCTTTTTTCACCGGCATAAAAAGGCTCAAGAATGCCGGAAAAAACGCCTATCATCTCTGTAACGATCTCGTATGCCATCAGGATACAGCCGAATATCGGTGCAGAGTACAGCATATATCCGGGCGCATGGAGCATAGAAGATGTGAACATAATCCGGGTTCGTACTACATGAATACCAAAATAAACGGCAATCACAATAAAAATCAGGCAAAGAATCCTGGTAAGAATATATAATGCCATTTTGCCTTTCCTTCCAAGGCGGTCAAAGATCAGATCCAACTGAGCCATAGAACCTTCTCTATAGACAATGGGCAGCGCCAGATAGCACAGCCAGATCATAGAATAACGAGAAAGCTCCTCTGTCCAGGGGAATGAAAGGTCGGATACCTTTACAATGACATAACGGTTCAATATCTGTAAAAGAACCGACCCCGCATTAATGATAACAACTGCCACAATTAAACCACTTAATATTTTACAGATTACGTTGGATACCTTATTCAATGTAAAATATAGCTTTTTCATATTTCCCTCCAAATATTGTAAAACATTTGTTACCTGCCCCAACCGGTTTATCCACGAATCTCAGCCAGCAGATCGAGAAGCGAATCAACCAGCTCATCACCGACCTCTTCTCTCATATACTTTTCGCAGACCGGGCCATAAGCATCATGCCAGCCCTTAAGTTCTTCTTCCGTGGGGATATAGACAGTCATGCCGTTTTCCTCCAATGTGGCAATTCCGCTGGCCTCCAGTTTCTCAGTAACCGCTCTTGCTTTTTTGGTAGCCTCTTCATTTGCTTCATCTATAACAGCTTTCTGATTTTCAGACAGTCCATTGTAAAACTCATCATTTATCATATAGCTCATAACCGTAGGGGTGTGATTGTCAAGAACATACCAGTCCTGTACCTCATAGGTTTTGTCAATTACAACATTCTGGATTGGATTTTCCTGACCGTCTACCACGCCGTTCTGCATAGCTACGTACATTTCAGAGGACGGCATAGGAACGGGATTCGCACTGATAGCCTCTACCATCTCCGTATAAATGGCACTTTCCGGTATACGGAATGTCAGTCCCTTTGCATCTTCTACTGTACGCAGCTCACGCCCCTTGCAGGTAAAGCTTCTCATACCGGTGCAGGAATTGCCCAGCACACGGATACCCGTGTTTTTCGCTATATCCTCTAAGATCTCTTCGGCCCAATCGCTGTCCACAACCTTGTTCGTCTCCTCAATATCGGTAAATATACCGGGCATGCCGAAGATCAGAGAACTTTCATCATAATTATTCAACTGAGAGGAATTCTGAATGGTCATCTGAACAGTCCCTGAAGCAACAGCTCCTACTGTATCCGCCTGGCTTCCCAGCGCACTTCCAGGATATAATTCCACCTTGATAGAATCACATTTAGACTCCACATACTCCTTAAAAGTCTCAGCATACATAACCTCGTCATCCACCTCACGATCCGGATTGCTGTGGGTAAAGCCTAATTTAATAGTGACAGCCTTATCTTCTGAACTGTCAGACTCTGAACTGCCGGAAGTATTCTGCTTTCCGCAAGCGGTAAGCCCAGTCAGCATCATGGCTGCAGTAAGTAACATAACCAAACTTTTCTTCTTCATAATAAATTTTCTCCTTTCAGACTTTTTCACAGGATCTAGTAAATTACTTGAATTTTGCAAGTGTCTCGTCACGGATTGTTTTAAGTGCTGCAGCATAGTTACCAAGATCATTCCCCATAATAACCATATTCACACCCTTGTCTATCAGTTTTTTTGCATTTTCATAAGTAGGAGGAACGGCAGGAGCCATAACGCCTATTTCTTTGGAGCGTGCCTTGGCGATAATTTCTTTCATAGCGACATCTGCAGGACTGTCATTGAGATCATAAAAAGAGTTTTCGCCTGAGGTATTGGACTTGCAGTTCAGAGACATAGAGAAATCTGCAGGCCCAAAATTAATTGCATCTATACCTTGAACAGACATCATTTCATCCAACTGATCTGTAAATTCAAAGTCCTCGGCCATTGGTATTACCAGTTCTGTCCGATTGGCCTCCTCATAGAACTCTACCCCGCCCAAATCAAAACCATACTGAGCCGCCCGTACATTGACATCAAAACCACGGCGCCCTATCGGAGGGAATTTCGCGCCCTTTACACAGATCTCCATCTCCTCAACCGTACGTACATGAGGAACAATCACACCCTCAGCGCCCATCTCAAGGGCTTTACGGATTTCTATCATATCAGGGCTGGTAACCCTTACCAACGGACTTATGCCTACGGACCTTGCCGCAAGAACAGCCTCGTGCAATCCCGTCGTCTCCCAGGGACAATGTTCTGCATCAATAAAAGCAAAATCAAAGCCTGCATATCCGAGAAGTTCTATAAACTGAGGGCAGCCGGAATAAATCGTCACACCAAATACGGGCCTCTCTCTCATAATTTCTTTTAAATGGTTTTCATAGATTTTGTTTTTCATTTTCACTCATTTCCTCCTTACTATTTACCAGGCCGTCCAGCCGCCGTCAATAACCAAATTTGCCCCCGTCATAAATGATGATGCCCTGGATGCAAGAAAAATAACCGCTCCATTGTATTCGTCTTCACGTGACATACGTCCCATAGGTATTCTGGAGGTAAAGTTCTGGATGAAGACCTCATCCTGTGTGTCTCTCCAAACTCCGGCGGGTGTCAGTGTATTTACCCGGATTCCTTTTTTACCCCAATAAGTTGCACAGTATCTTGTCAGATTATAAATACCGGATTTAGCGGCAGAATAGGCTACCGGCTTGATAAATGGGACGCCTGTCTGCTCTTCTTTATATGCATAAATGTCCTGAACAGGCGAAACCATGCCGTAGATCGAGCCGATATTGATGATCGAACCGCCCTTGCCGGCCTCTGCCATTCTTGCGCCGACTGCCTGAGTCATCAAGAAGGTGCCAACAAGATTTACATCCACTACTTCTCTGAAAACCTCCTCCGGAAATTTTTCAAAAGGTCCGGACACTTCGGGCGGCGCGCTGGGCTGAGTATCAATTCCGGCACAGTTAACTAATACATCCGGAACTTCTTTCCAAAGCTCCTGCAGTTCATCCAAAGCTGCTTCTATGGTATCCTTCTTATTGATATCTACCTTGATTGCCTTGAAGCGCTCCTTCTGATATTGATCAGAAGGAAAAATCCGTTCTACACGCTCCGGAGTAGGATGGGCTGTGAAAACGGCTACCTTTGCTCCCCTTTCATACAGGGCTTTCGTAAAATTTTGGCCTATCTGCCCCAGCCCCCCGGTGACAATACAAATTTTATCTGTTACATCAAACAATTCATCCCTCATAGAATTTCCTCCTTTTCGCAACGTCTTCTAGGTGGTATGATGTCCGGACGTCTGATTATATAATATCGTATGTTCTTTTTATAGTCAATATACAATTTCCACATTTGTTAGATCAGAAAATTGTGCATTATGCTAAAAATTTAATTCGTTTTCAGGAAAGATTTTGGAAAATCAAAAAGTAACAAACCTGATTTTTACCCATTTTTTTTGAATTATTTTTGTATTATGTTGCGTAAAATTTTGAAATATGATATGTTAATTACATGGAAAGCTTGATAAACGGCTGAAAAAGCTTTTGTTGATGCAGGCTTAAATAATTTGTATTTTATTTATGTTTAAATGGGAACAAATTTTAAGAGTAGGAAAATAGATCAATTATGGAAATAATCACAAAAAAATCCGCATCTCAGTTAGTATTAGAAAATCTGTGTTCCTATATTTTGGATGACGCCGTCAAGATCGGTGACCGTTTTCCCAGCGAAAAAGATTTATGCGCTATGCTGGGAGTAGGGCGGGGAACTGTTCGTGAGGCAGTAAAGATCCTGATATCACAGGGATTTTTAGAAATCAAGCCAGGTTTAGGCACCTTTATAAAGGGAAAGACCCCAATACAGACAGATTCTCTATCCGATTGGTTTGCAACCAACGAAGTGGAATTACAGGATTTAATCGTTATACGTTCAGCGCTTGAACCCCTTGCCACAAAACTTGCAATTGAAAAATGTAATGATAACCAACTGAATATGCTTAAGAAAAACCAAACTGAAGCTATGAAATCGGCTGAACACCTGGACGCTGCCGCACTGGCACAATATGACGAGGAATTTCACCGTATTATATTTCATATTACAGGCAATGCTCTGCTGATTGAAATCAACGATATCATTACTCGTCATCTGCTGCAATTTCGTCAGCATACATTTAAAATCAAATCAAATATTGATAACTTTATTCCTGCACACGACGCGATCATTAAAGCTTTCGAGACGCATGATACAGCATTAGGCGAAAAAAGGATGAAGCAGCACATAAAAAAAGTGGCAAAAGATCTTGAAAACAGTAAATTCAATTCCTAAAAGCAAAAAGAGGTGGCAGTTACTCTTGAAAGAAGGGTGACTGCTATCTTTATTTTTCTTAGATTTCACTTGATACAATATCGCTAAATCACTAAAAGAAAATCCAAAAAGAAAACGAGCAATCTTGAGGACTGCCTATCATCTTTATAAATTTTTTTCCAACGATTTTAGAAGTGCTTCCATTTCGGGCAGTAGAGAGGATAGTTTTTCAGAACAGTATCCTCCCAAACCATGTTGCGGGTTTTATTCCCGCAGAGAGGGCATAATATCCATTCTGTCTTATCCATATCAAATTATCCCAATTCCTTTTTTAGTGTTGCGATCCATTCTTCAATTGCCTGCACCAACAAAAACTGTTGATGCAAGACTGCCATACCCGTGGCAGGAATATCGGGGGCATTTTCTTTTAAATCTATGTTCTCCTCAAGATAGGATTTCAGCACATTGATATTGCTCTCAATGTGATCCAGACATTCCCTCTGCTGTTCTTTTTCCATACTTTCTAAATTAACGATAACCGCATTAAAATCCAAGAATATGTGAATCGGCTTGCAGGATATTTCGAGCATCAGTTTCTCAAATTCCTCATTTCCTGCATCTGTCAAGGAATATACCGCCTTTTCGGGCATTTTTCCCTCTTTCTCCGTGCGGCTTGTGATAAGCCCCTTTTCTTCCAACTGAATCACCTTTTTATAGATGGATGGTGTGCTGATTTTTACCCATTTTGAAATGTTGCGGTATTCCACCAGTTTCTGAATATCGTATGCACTCAAGGATTCCCGTTTCAACATTCCCAATACAATCAAGTCAATGGTCGCCATTCAAAGTCCCTCCTTTTTCTATTGACAACTACTGTAAATTATAGTAGTATAATCCCTGCAACGCAATTACTATAAATTATAGTAGTATAAATAATATTATTTTTTAAGAGAAAGGAGTTCAAAATGAACAGTCAAAGTAAAAAGATGGAGCTGCTCGGCAGTGCATCCATACCAAAAGCACTTTTAGCAATGGGCATCCCAACAATGATTGGTATGTTGGTAAATGCTTTCTACAACCTTGTTGACGCTTATTTTGTCGGCGGGTTAGGGGAAAGCCAGATGGGAGCAATCTCCGTGGTCTATCCGCTCGGACAGGTCGTTGTCGGTCTTGGTCTGCTGTTCGGAAACGGTGCCGCTTCTTACATTTCCCGATTGCTAGGTCGTGGGGATAAGGAAAATGCGGATAAAGTGGCAAGTACCGCTTTATACAGCAGCGTGTCCGTTGGGGCGGTCATCATTATCATTTCTATGGTGTTCCTGCATCCCATACTGAAGCTCTTGGGGGCAACTGACAGCATCCTCCCCTTTGCCGCCACATATGCGAGCATTTACATTGTTTCCTGCATCTTCAATGTATTCAATGTCACCATGAATAACATTGTGACAAGCGAGGGATCTGCCAAAACAACCATGTGTGCCTTGCTGACGGGTGCGGTACTCAATATTGCCTTAGACCCGCTGTTTATCTATGTGTTTGACTTAGGCGTGGCAGGAGCGGCGATCGCGACCGCAATCTCACAAGTCGTTTCAACCTGCGTATATCTGACCTATATTTTTCGGAAAAAAAGCGTATTCCATTTTCGGGTTAAGGACTGCACATATACAAAAGAAACCATGTCTGAGATTTTCAAAATCGGCATTCCAACATTGGTATTCCAGATTTTAACAAGCGTGTCCATTTCCTTAATCAACAATGCTGCTGGCGATTACGGGGATTCTGCCATTGCAGGTATGGGCGTTGTCACCCGACTTATTTCAATGGTCAGCTTGTCCGTATTCGGGTTCATCAAAGGCTTTCAGCCCATTGCAGGGTACAGTTACGGGGCGAAGAAGTTTGACCGTCTGCGTGAAGCAATCAAGACTTCCATCCTGTGGTCTACTGTTTTCTGTGTGATTTTTGGCGTGATACTGGCTCTGTTCCCTGCGGCTATCGTTTCGAGGTTTACAAAAGGGGATGCCGAGATGATTCGTATCGGGGCAGCATCTTTGAGGGCAAACGGCATTTCCATCATGCTCTTTGGATTTTATACGGTGTATTCTTCCCTGTTCCTTGCTCTGGGAAAAGGCAGAGAGGGCTTTATCCTCGGAGCTTGCAGGCAGGGGATTTGCTTTATCCCCGTTATCCTGCTTCTTCCGATTGTCTGGGGGCTAAATGGAATTATGTATGCCCAGCCGATTGCCGATGTGCTTTCCGCAGTCATAACGGTATTCATGGCGATACCACTCCACAAAAAACTGAATGAGATAGATTTTTTCACTTAACAATACCTCTGTCTTTCCATTTACCACTCATAAAACGCCCAAAAGCAAACAGCGCTGTACAGAACCATGTCAGTGCTGTTGTCCACCAAATTCCCCATTGACCTATGAAAGATATATTTGTCAATAAGAAAACAAATACAAGCCGACAAACAATTTCAATAATTCCATTCACCATTGAATAAGCGGAATCTCCTGCTCCATTCAATAGATAACGGAGTATTTGAGCTGTTCCAAGTGCAATAAAAAATATACTGGTTATATGGATACCACGTACTGCATTTTCAATAATAGTCGTATCAGATACAAAGATATTCATAATTGTTCTTCCAAAGCCCCAAAATACCAATAGTAATAACAACGAATATACCGCACATATTTTCAAAGCAGAAAATAATCCCTGTTTTATTCTGTCAGTCTTTCCCGCCCCAATATTTTGTCCTGTATAGGTTGCCATCGCTGTTCCCAATGCTGTAAAAGGTTGTTGGATTAGATTTTCTATCTGGCTTGTCGCCGTAAACGCCCCTATTACACTCGTTCCAAATCCATTGATTACCCACTGTAAAATACAGCTTGACAGATAAATAAATGAATACTGGAATCCCATCGGTATGCAAATTATCAAGATTTGTTTTGCAATAGTTCTGTCAAATTTTGACTGCTTTAACGCCATTTCAAAATAGGAATATTTTTTTACAGCATAAATGAAACATAAAATTCCTGCTATTCCCTGTGCCAGCAATGAAGCTATGGCAGTTCCTCCTACACCAGTATAGAATACCAAAACAAATATTAAATCAAAAGCGATATTTAATATGCTGCAAACTGCCAAAAAAATAATCGGTGATTTTGCGTCACCCAATGAACGCAATATACTGAATGGTATATAATAAAGAATTACTACAATCAAGCCACACATAGATATTGACATATAGTTAATAGAATCCTCCAGCAAAGAAGTTGGCGTATTCAGCAATATGAGAATTGGCCTTGTAACAACTAATGCTAGAATTGAAACAATTATGGTGCTTAATATACTGATCATCGTCCCATTTCTAATTGCGGATGCCGTCCCATCTTCATCATTTGCCCCGTAAAACTGCGAAACAACAATTCCAGAACCTATCGCAATCCCCAGACAAAGTGAAGTGAATACCATTGATATAGAGCCAGTTGCTCCTACTGATGAAAAAGCATTTGCACCTATTAAATGCCCTACAATAATTCTATCCACAAGGATAAAGGACTGCTGAAAAATTGTCCCCAACATAAGGGGAATGGCAAAACTCAAAAGCAATTCTGTAGGATTGCCCCGTGTCATATTTGTTTGTGTACTCATGTTTACCTCTCCTTTCATCTGCATTATTATAGGTCTTGTAATGAAAGAAAAGAAGGACATAAAATAGATATAACCATTTTATCCGATGAAAAAAGGGCTTTACCCTTTATGGATAAAGCCCTATAAATTAACTTTTATTATTTTACGAATCGTATCATAGGATAGATTAAATTGTTCGCAAAGCTCGTCAATACTTGTATTTTTTTGATACAGTTCCACAATATTGCTATTCCTCTGTTCATAATACTGCCTTGATCCGCTTTTACTTCCCCATGATTTCTTATTCTCTGTTGATGGAACATATAATAATTGTCCATTCACATAAGTGGATAGCTCCTTTAGAAGTTTCTTCGGAAGCACATCTGCTGCATTCAAATATTCCATAATTTCTTCCGTCCTTTACTTAATATGATTAAATAAAGTGCAGAATCAGCAGACCATGCAACTTTTACTTAACCCATACAGACCGTTGCATTCTGCTATTCTGCATGGGAAAATTCACTATCTGAACAATTTTGAATCCGAAAGTCCATTACCAAACACCTCCTTCGGTAAATCCAGTAACAAATGAAACATAAAGATTGAAGTATTGTAACATACTTTTTCTGGGAAATCAATTTTTTCTTAGCGACCGCAGCCGCTTGACACAGATTATTCCCGTTATCTTTCAAAACATCCAGCCGAAGACTAAAAAGTTAATAAGTATTTCCTTTATAGGCGTTCAGAACTGAGCGTCTATTTTTTTACCCCAACATCAGAATTTTTCTTTGAAAGCAGATTTAATGTCCCAACATCTACATATCCGTCTATCAGAGTAATTTCTTTCTTTGCTTTTTGAATTAGACTTACTATCAGACTGAACGCATCGTAAATCTGTCCATCAAAAAATACTTTTTGGCTGGATTCCTCATGTTCAGATATGTACGCAAAAACTCTCTCAAAACGCTCATCTGTTTCCGTCTGGTAATTTATCTGGCGAACCTCTATTGCATTTAACCGCTCATACAACAAAGATGTATTTGCCATATACTTCCGCATCTCCACAAAAGTGTCCATAATTCTAATGCTTACTCGAATAGCAACATCACTACGCAAAACAGCTGAAAGCATTGCTATTCCTTGTTCTGTGAATACAAATGGCAGTTTCCTACGCCCGCCATATCATCCTCCAAACTTGAAATCACAAATTGTGATTTCAAGTTTTCATATTCCTCTTTCGTCAGTTGAAATCGGAATCTTTCTGGAAACCTTGAAATGTTACGCTGTAAAGTCTTTCCCGATTAATACCTGCATTTCACAACTAATCCCAGAATAGTTTAAGCTGTTTGTAGTTTTGTTTGAGGTCATAAATTGCGGCCTCAAAGAGTTTCTCATTTCTCTGTTTCCAGTTCCAATCTTTGCAGGATGTCCTTGATGATGCCTGCATCTTGAATTAGATTGATTCCAAAACACTTTTTTCCTGCATCTTTCAAAGACGCTCCTACATGATAAGCTGTTACTCGGTCAAGAATCAAAAACCTGTCATGGAATACTTCGGTATATTTTATCTTCAAAGTCGGATACTGTGCATTGAAATTCTTAACATCGGCTTTTGTTAGCATCGTCTGTTTCTTCGTATAAATTGTAACTTCAACATCAGACTTTTTCTTTGAAAGCAGGTTCAATGTCCCAACATCCACATATCCGTCTATGAGAGTGATTTCTTTATCTGCCTTTTGAATCAAATTCACTATCAAACTGAACGCATCATAAATCTGTCCGTCAAAAAATATCTTTTGGCTGGATTCCTCATGTTCGGATATGTACTCAAATATCTGCTCTAATTTTTCGTCTGTCTGTTTCTGATATTCTAATTGCCGTAATTCTACTGTGCTGATACGTTCAAAAAGCAAAGTATTATTAGCTATAAAACGCCGCATCTCTACAAAAGATTTCATTATACTAATGCTTACTTGTATAGCTACATCACTTCGTAAAACAGCAGACAACATAGCAATTCCCTGTTCCGTAAAAACATAAGGTAAATATTTACGATGTTTCCCTCGACCATCATTTTCGTTTAAGGTCGCAAATTGCGACCTTAAAGATTCTGTTTCTTCTTCGGTTAATTGAAAACGGAATTCTTCTGGAAAACGAGCTATATTTCTTTTCACTGCTTCGTTGAGCCTTTTAGTTTCTACTTGATATAACATTGCTAAATCGCTATCTATCATAACCTGTTGATTACGAACAACAAAAATCATGCTTTTTATATCAAATTGAGTTGTTCCGGTATGTGGCTCTCGGACACTGTTATTAATCTCTACTAAAGTTTTTTGTTCCATATCTGCCATCT
Organism: Schaedlerella arabinosiphila; assembly: GCF_003885045.1. Lineage (GTDB taxonomy): Bacteria > Bacillota > Clostridia > Lachnospirales > Lachnospiraceae > Schaedlerella > Schaedlerella arabinosiphila. The sequence continues at coordinate 4,909,733 of NZ_RHJS01000002.1, forward strand.
TTATCATCCTTTCCATTTTGAAGTACCAGATTGGAACCTCAAACTTTATGTATTAGTCCTAACCATTTCTCCTATACATTCTCTTTCTGTCAATCTTTCATCCGTATATCTTTTAATCGGTATATTTCCAGTTCTTTTATCTGCGGAATGAATTTCTTTGCCTTTTTGTAAACGTCTGCTTGAAAATTCTCTGTGATAACAACATCAACATAAGGGGCAATACTACTAATCAATACATCCATTACATCATTAGGCTTTATAGTCTTTTGAGTTTGGAGAGAAACACCAGAAAAAAGCTCTTTGAACGAGTAACTTTTGCCTTTTCAATTAGCAGACTTTTTAGCATAATTTTTGCTCCGATTAGCAGGAGAGCCCTTTTGATTAGCAAAAACCTCAATTTTCCTGCTAATCGCACATTGTTATGAGTTCAAATTCTTTTGGAAAATGAGAAACGCCGAAAACCTTGAAAAATCAATGTTTTCGGCGATGTTTTCAGCGTCGCTAAGAGGATTTGAACCTCCGGCCTACCGCTTAGGAGAAATCCTAACCGATTGAATTTACGTGTAGCCAAATCGTCTCTAATGTCCTCGGAAGCCCCTATTTTCCTGGACATTTCGTAATTTTCACCGAGAGGGAATATCCTCAAATTCCCTCTCGCATCTGCTAATATTCTGACGTGAAATTAGCAAGTTATTAGCAAATACAAGAGTTGAACTCTGTACTGGCACCAACTTATTAGCACAGGGACGCCTATTCATAAGCTGCTTTTGGCGGCTTATTTTATGTTTATTTTACCATAGGCTTCCTACTTCTACAAGAAAATTGATATACCGTTTCTACATTTATGCATCGGTACAATTCATTTCTTATAGGCTTAAATATTCTGAAAGAAACAAAGGAGATACTTATGGAGCAAATTAAGAATCATCAAACTTATCAATTAGAGCTGAAACAGATTGTGGAATTTCCACGCTGTAGAATTTACAGAGATTTCATACGGTCACTCGTCACTAACAAGGGCATCCGGACAAACGGAGGCTCTTTTCTTTTTTATTACATAGTCCTGTGCTCTTATGCAAATTACAGGTCATCCTACCGCCGTACAGAAACTATGACTTATCTTGTCGGGCCTGGAGAATGGATTTGTACTTTGGCAGATCTGCGCACATGGTTCCGGTGCCGGTTCCAGCATCAGGCAGTTTCGATCTTAGAATATCTGCAGAAGCAGAACTGCATCACATATTCTCTTCTGGAGAATAAGAAAGTCGTGAAGTTTAAGATCACAGACTGGCCGAAGGATAATACTGTACTGGAATACAATTTCCCTTGCAAGAAGGATGACGGCTTTTTCTTTTTCCCGATTGCCAAAGTCCATGAATTAATCAGCATGGGCAAGTGCTCGGAGATGGACATGCTTTTGGATATGTGGATCCATACCATCTATAACGATCCGTCTGTGCAAGGCTCCTATTCTGGTCCTGTTGTGTATTACCGCAACAACACCGGCAATCCGGTAACCAGCTTCCAGACATTAGGCGAACGCTGGAGCCATTCCAAGACAACTGTATCACGTACCTTAAAGAAATTTGAAGAAATGAATCTCATCACATTGGTTTCATTTACTGGAAAGCATGGCAGCATGATCTATCTGAATGATTACTTGTCAGTTATGTTTGATATCAGCGATGTGATGATTGACAAGGAGGAGATCGCTATGACTATGCAATTACCAATCCATGTACCAGAAAACAAGGGAGAACTTTGCGTTTCAGAAGTCGTGAAAGAAGAACAGGTCATCGTTCCAGAAAATGATCCGTGCGTTCCGAAATCGCACATGCAGTTTATCATCCAAAAAGTGGCGGAAATGCTGAAATCACAAGGGATTCCGTGCTGCAAGTGTCCCAAAACCCGCTATATATTATCTCCTTTATCCTCTGCCTGCAAGAATATAGTAAATATATATACTCTAAGTATTATCTGCCCTTACGGAAATGCAGCCTATCGGTTTGAACTGACAGTCAAGCCTGAAGAGAAGGACTATCTGGAGAGGAATCCAATTCTGAAAGAGCATGCAGATGTTGTGGAGAAGATTCTAAAGGGGGCTGAATAGGATGAAGGATACAAGCAGTATAGATGCAGGGATGCAAAGCGCAAAATGGAAAGATGCAGGTGCGAATGGTGCAGAATCGAAGAATACAGGAATGAATGGTACAGAATCGGGGAAAACAGGAATGGGGATTGCAAAGATAAATGCGAAAAAAGGTCGGGGAATAACAAAGAACGATACAGGAACTCCAAATTTAAAGAAAAGCGCCACCAGAAAGAGGGATATCAGGAATGGATTAAGTGACTGGAATCCGGAGGAGGATCCACGCTTTCATGACACTTATAAATTTCTTCGAAGATACCGGGATGCCACATATAGCCTGAAGGTAGTAGTCCACCAGATGGAGACACAATTCCTGCTAAAATATGGGACAAGTGTGGATGAATTCCTTGATTCTATCTATGCTGCAGGAGCCGATCTGTCTGGAGATGATATTGAAGAACGGGCAAAGAGTATCGAACGAAGCAACCGGATGCTGAAAATGCTGGATTCCTCTGTGGATTTGCTTAGAACCAATCACAAGCACGGAGAACAGTATTACTGGATTCTTTACTATACCTTCCTGTCTCCCCAAAAGCCGAACGGTACAAATGAGATCTTAGAGAAGCTGCGGCCACATATTTCCAATATTTCTTACCGCACCTATTACAGGAAAAGGCATAAGGCAATCGAATCGCTGAGTACCATACTTTGGGGGTATACCGCAAAAGAAACTTTAAATATTTTAAATACTTTTTTTCCTAATGATTTAATATGAGCAAACAATAACTAGCGATGATTTCTTTTTGCCTGTTACTATTAGACGTGCAGTTTAATACGATAAAACTGTCCTATTTTCATATAACAGCAACTGCAAACTACTTGCTAATCTAATTTTATTACAATTGAAAATAGGACATGTTCTGAATAAATTCTAATAATGATATTGATTTGAAAATGGGTCGGTCAGTTTTAAGAATGCAGACTTGATATGCAATAATACCTTATAGTGTTGGCCAGCACATTATAATATGTCATTTTCGGAGAATTAAATTATGCGGAAATAATATGGGAATCTTCCATCCCCGAATGGATATTCCATCTAAATATTGCTCTCTTTCCGAAAACTCGGAGCATCCAATCCAATATTTTAGAGCAGGAAATTCCGTTCCAGAGTGCATCTTTGTTTTAGGTTAACTTACTTTGCATTTGAAAAATGGGCTTTTGTAAAGGGCAGAGCCGCCCTTTACAAAAGTTGACTTCTAAATGCCCTTAATACATAAAAAGCAAATATTGGTTTGGTTAAATTTAACGGCTCTAAATCTCCGAATGTCAAATAAACCCGCTGCTTTCAAATTCTGTATTAATATTCTGTATAATATCATTAAAATCAGGTAACGGATATTGCGATTTTGACTGGTTTAATATAATCTGATTGTCAAAATTCAATACAACAAATTGCATATGTTCCACTATTTTAAATATTTTTTTATCAATATCTTTTGAGTAACAATATTGGTTTTCCAAAATCCAGTCAAGAAAACTTTCATACAAATATTTTATATCTTGTCTGTATTTTTCATACAATGCATCATTTGATTTCCTAACAAAAATATCTAATTGTGAATCAAAATTATATACATTATTAATATTGCCCAATTTAAATTTAATTGGCAAATAATATTTTGAAAAAACTTCTCGTTGTAACATTCTCTTTTCCTGTGCTCTATTTATCTTTATATTGACAAATAAAAATAGAGCACTACTAATAATAGTCACAATACTAATTATACCACTTATTATTGCTGCGCATATTGTGTCCGACATTTACGTTATCCCCTGTCTTCTTTTTATAATGATGGCACCATCTCGAGATATATCATCACTACAATTATTAAAATTACAAGTATCCTTTATGTATTTAACACAATACATTAAATCCGTATATAATTCTTTACTAGATGAACCATACAAAGAATTATCTTTTAATAAAGAAAGATAGTTTTCTATTAATGGTACTATTCTTTTATTTATCAGTATACAATCCATATGTTTACTTACAATTAAATACTTTCTATAGGCTTCAATATAGCCAATATGTTGATGAATAATTCTTTCTTCATGGAAAAGTGGTGCCCTGTCTTCCTTATGATGTACATATTTTTCCTTCAACAAAGATTCTCTTGTATATTTAAGTTTATTAATAAAAATGTCATTTGTAAAATCATTTAATTTTTTACAACATTTTGTCACAGCATTATATACTTGACTTATAATCTTCTCAAACTGATATATTCCTTTACTATCTAAAGATAAATTTTTATCCGAAAAAAGCGGTTTATCTATATCAGAAAATCTACATGCAAAAAATTCAAAATGTGTACAAACAAAATTTACATACGTTCTTCCTGCACATGTAATTCTTATTTGAATATCAGATCTTATCTTTTTTTCCTCATAAAATTGTTTAAATTCAGAAAAAAGTATATCCTTTTTAACCGTTGCAACACTATCAAAAGTTATTAAATGATTCCAAGTTTCTGATTTTCTTAATTCATACATAGACCACAAAGCATCCGCTAATAAATGTTGTGATTGCTTCCATGTAGGAGAAAGAATATTTATAAAATCTTCATAAATTTGATGTAAAGAAACCAAATCACTATCATCAGTCAAAAACTGATCAATATGCTCTGGTTGGATATTATTCAAATAGGTTAGTATTACTCTAAATGGAGTAAAATCATTTACCCAATAATCTTTCCTATTTAATCCCAAATTGTGAAAATATCTCTTTCCTTTAAAATGATTAAAAATCAAACGATATACAATACCTCTAGCACCATGTTTATCAAAACTATGGCCATAATTCATTATTTTAATTTCTTCATGAATCGCTTTCGAATTATACTTATATGTTTTTGTTAAACATGACACTGCCCGTTTATAATCATTATTGAATAGCGAAAAAATTGTACCATTAACATATGTGTCTTTACATAGTAATCGAATATTTTTAATATCATCATACAATCGTTTATTTAAATTTTTATTTTTTTCAATATATTGATATTTTTTTTCAATGATGTTTCTTTTCTTTATATCTTTTGATATATCAAAATGATCAGAAATATCATATAAACGATCTGTAAAATGGTCAGACACTTGTGTTGCAGAAGTTTCCCGCATTACAAAAATGTAAGTTATATCTTCATAAAACCCTTTAGAATTCGTTAAAATATCTGTTTCACATATATCCGGGAATATTTCACTAAAATTTTCTTCAAAAAGTGCAAATTCTCTTGTAAAATCCTCAAGAGTACTAATATCAAATACTACATCAATATTATCTAAAATCAAAAAAACATGCTCGTTAAGGCTATCTGCATATATTAAATTTAATAATGTAAAAATACACAGCAATTGGTTAGAATTAAAATCAGATAATATATCGTCTATCTCATTTTCAATATCATTATATTCAGCACCTTGTCTAATTTTAATTTCAACTAATTTAAAAAAATTCTCCCAATTTCTTTTTCCCGGTCTTTTAAAAATTTCAAAACTTTTTGGTAAAAGCTTATATATCTTATACAATTTTTCAAAGCACTCTATATTTTTTGTTATTAACAAATCAGAAATAAAATATTTTAATTCCCTATTTAATTTTTCTTCAACAGGTTTTTCTACTTGATTAATTCCTACTTCAAAATTAATATATCTACTAATCCCTTTTAAAGTATCGTGAATAAATTCAACATATTTTTCAGGGAATTCCAGATCTTCTTCTTTCATTTTATCAGATATAAATGCATGTATTTTCTCCATGCTTTCTAAGTATAAATCGGGAATTTCCTTAATATATTTTTCATCATACGAATTTAAAGAAATCTCTTCTTGTTGACTTAGTTCGAAGCTTGGCAACTGAACACGATTATCTATGATTGCTTGTAATATTTTTGAGAATGTTGTTTTACCGCATCCTCTATAGCCAGTAATAAATACTGTGTTCATTGCTGAATCTAAAGATACATTTGCTATTCTAGCCATTCTTTCATATATTTTATTTGAAATAACCATAAAAGTTTCAAAAAAGCACTTTTCGTTATCCTTCGTATTATTCCCCATCCGAGAATTGCCTAATTTTGAATATGGATTACAAATCAAATAATGAGTAGCATTCATATTTTTCATATTTCTCTCCAAATACTCACATGCCATTTTCTTTCTCCTTAGTATAAAATTTTGAATTCCTTATAATCTATTTCGCTACAACTATCTGTAAGCGACACTCCTGACTCGTTAGTAACTCATATTAGAACTTGGGTTATTCTACTCGTTTATAATTATATTCTCGTCAGTATTAAAATAATAGTAAATGAGTAAATTTTTTGTCTATTCTGTATGTTGGAAGTATACCGATTTGTACATTTTCCACAAACATTATGGACATATGTTATGAAGCTGGTCTAAATCTGCTCATTTATAGTTTATTTGTATCTTTTTCCTATTTTACATTAACTATACAATTTTTTCTAGCTTATAAAAACTAAACACATCATATCCGCTGCTTTTTGCAACACATTATAAAAAAAATCTTAAATTCTACCAAATACCGTCAGTTTTTGGTGCTTTGATTGTCTTTATATATATAGCGATGTAAAAAAGGATGTGTAAACATGGACTGGATACAGGAATTAACACAAAAGGAATCTTTATGCTGTTCTCTGATTGCCTTCTTAGACGAGCATGGATTTTCCGGGTTAGAAAAGGCCCTACAACTTTATTCAAAAGCCCAGGCAGAGTATATATGCAAAACGAAGGCTGCCGTTACCAGAATTAAAATGGATGATATCTACTACCTGGAAATACAAACGCATACCATCACAATCCACACAGGATATGAGACCTATCAAAAATATGGCTCCCTGGCAGATGAATTGAAATTCCTGGCACCATATGGATTTATCAGATGCCGGCAAAACTGCCTTGTCTCTTTTGAAAAAATCCAAAGCATTTGCGACAACACTATTTATTTGACCAATCATATCCAGCTTCACATGAGCCAGCGTTATGCACCGAAGGTTCTGGCAGCTTTTGCACGCAGCCGTGTTTTAAGATAAAACACACTTTTTATGCTGGTTTTGGTACAAATTGCAGGCCTATTTTATGAAATATTTAGAATTGGCACGGAATTGACATTTAATGGCACAGTTCTGCGATTGAAGCGTATATCTGCATATGTTAAAATGGTATTGGTTAAAGTTTTCTCTTTTCACAGCACCTTTACAGGGTGCTGTTTTTTTACTTTAGCACACGGAAGCGACTGTCAATCAACGACAGCCTTACGTAATTGTACCCCGTAAACCGATGATTGACCGCAGGCTGATACATAGGCTGTACGTACACCATGCATACCATTATTAAAAATTAGTACAATACGAGCGCAACCCGTATACTGTACATACATCATATGTATATGATGCGTACATAGCACGTACAGCTTATGTAAAGACTGTCAATCCACGTAACAAAGGAGAACGTCATGAAATCAAGGAACCAAATTTACAGAGGGGAAGGTGAGCGTCTTCTAAAACTCATTACCACCTACCATGCGCTGCAGTACGAACAGGTACTGCAGTTTTTTATTCGTAACAGGAATTCTATGAAATCCCTGATTACAAGCCTGATCAAGCAGGGGCGTATCTACTATGACCAGGACAGAGACCTCCTATGCGACAGCCCGGAAGCTTCTGAGTCCCCAGATTATGGCATGATTGCCGCTGTCTGGGTTCTTCTGGACTTCAAAGAGGCTGTTGTCTATCATACCAGCGGAGACTTTCCGGTAAAACTCCATTTTTTCTCGCAAAATGAAGCTTATGAGGTCATCTATGTCGGTTTAGAGCAGGAAATTCTGATCAGCCATGTCCTGAATGGCCTTCCTACAGATGACACAAACCGGCTGGTCATACTGGAATCCGAACAGCAGGCTTCCCGTCTTTCTCTTGACGGGGTAACCGCTTACTGTCTGGTAAGTCCAGATGGAACTGTAAACTATTATCAAAAACAACAGAAATGAGGTATTGTATGGACTCTATAACAATCTATCAGAGACTTCATAGTATCGAAAATGAAGTTGACAAACTCAGTAACACTATTTTTGCCCTGAAAAACACCGACCTGGAAAAACATGGGGCAAATTATGAGAAACTAAGCACAGATGCCGCCCTTTGTGCAGAGCGGATCGCCTGCCGCTTAAGGAATCTCATACGGATTACGGATCTTACCGGAAAATCCGCTTATATGAAGGAAGCTGTAAACGCCCTAGGAATACAGGTTTCCTATGGAGATGGCATCCTTTCTGTCACATTGCCGGGACTATTTCCCAAAAGGAGAATCCGAAGCAGTACGGCATTTTTACATGATCCACTGCACTATGCATTAAAGGAATTTTTTACAAATCATGATGTGGCTCCTTTTAAAGAATGCGTCATCTGCTTCTGTCTGGTCTACGACCGGGAACTTCCACAGCACCGGATTAAGGACTACGATAACATGGAACTCAAACTGATTTTGGATGTCATTTCATCTTATGCGCTGTTTGATGACAGCGGATTGTATTGCGACGCCCACCATACTACGGAACTGGGAGAAACCGACCAGACAATCATCTATATCATGGAAAAAGATAAGTTTCCCGACTGGCTTGGGAACCGCATGAAAGCGAAAAATACCTTATCCGAAAATATGTGATTTTCCCATTTTTTGTGCCGATAACGGTAAATTTACCGGAAAGCCTGCATTTTTCCGCATTTTGCTTCCAAGAGAAATTTTCAAAATACCGAAGCAGGCTCTCTAAAGGTAAAAATACTACTCAAAATATTTTAAAGGAGATACTATTTTGTTAAAACCAAATACCCAGAAATATAAACTGTTAGAAATGATTGGGATAAGCGGAGAATTCCCTGCCAGCCAATTATCCAGGCTGTTTGATACCCCGGCTTATACAGAGAAAATGATCACAGATTTGAAGGCAAACCATTTGATCCGTTGCCATTACAAGGACGGGCTGAGAGGCTACCGGCTGACAAAGCGTGCCAAGGAAATACTGCTATCCTACAACCCTTCCCGGTTTCGCTGCTATCTGGATGGTAATGTGGAAACAAACAGTATCCGCAGTGAACCGCAGAGAAGGATCCGACTACATCAGAAAGCACAGACTTATTTATCGCTTTCTCATGTAGCAATCCCATTTCTTCCCGACGAGAAACCTCCTGTCTTTCATGAAGACCGCCAAAGTGTGGATATCATCTTATCAAGCCTTCCCTGTTTTTACTCTTCCAGGGAGATCAAGGAGCTTGGTGATGTGACTACAAAAATCAGGAATTCCCGAAGTGTTGGGAGTCTGCTGGCCAGGCATTGTGTCTACTGCATCTACAATACAGGTTCTACTGTTATGAAATGGGAATATCGGACAGAAGTGCGTCTGACTGCTTTCCTGCAGCATTATCTCAAAGGTTATCCTTATACCGGGCATCCGCCAATCCGGGCTATTATGTTCGGAGATACGATGGATGTCGCCCTGCAGCTTATGACCAGTACCGGAGGGCCTCGTCGTGACTTGTTTATGCTGGATAAAGCTTTTGATTTCTTTCATTTTCTGCCAAACAGCGATGAGGGCGAACCTATCCTGAAGTTGCTGGCAAATCCAGAGCTGCTTACAAAGTTAAACCAGCTTTTATTATCTGACCAGGAGAAACGCTGGGGAGATATTCCCATGGAACATGACGCGATCTCGCCGGATGGCCGCCCGACGCTGCTCGCTTATGACTTCGATATGCAGAGGATCAACCGGTTCAATACGGGATTAAATGTATTAAAATTGTCCGGAAATGTAATTTGTTTTGATTTTCAGATTCCGGTTCTGGAGAAATCTATGGGCGATAAGGTGCAATTCTCCAGTATTGACCTGTCCAAGTTCAGAAGGGAGTTTTTACATGAATTATAAATGGTGGAAACTCATTTTCGTGCTTCCGATCTTCCTGTGCATTTTATATGCTGGGGGCTATATCGCACAATTTATCTGTAACTACAAGATCTGGACCAATGCCGGCAACTTTGCTGGTAATGGTTCCTACCCGAAAGCTCCCTCCCTGCATCCGATGGCATGCTTATCAGCACTGGCTCAGTTCCCATATAACCTGTATGGGATTTTTCTTTGCCTTCTTGCGCTCGGACTCTTAGTCTTTCTGCTGATGCGGATGGGCGTTGACCGGAACGGAGAGGTCTTTGATAAGGAGCGGAATCTGAATTATTCCCTGAAAGGAACCTATGGAACATCCGGATTTATGACACCGGATGAGATGTATAAAGTGCTTGAACTGGCAGACCATGTGAAGAGAACAAAGGGGACAATTCTTGGAAAGCTGAACGGGAAGGCGGTCTGCCTTCCCTATGAAACACGCATGAACCGCAACATTGCCGTTTATGGCGCAAGCGGCTCTATGAAGTCCAGGGCCTTTGCCCGTAATATGATCTTCCAGTGTGTTGCACGCGGGAAGAATGGCGGAGTCGGGGAAAGCTTAATCATTACTGATCCCAAGTCGGAACTGTATGAAAGCATGGCCGGTTATCTGGAAAATGAGGGCTACACGGTAAGATGCTTTAACCTTGTAAACCCGGAGAACTCCGATGCATGGAACTGTCTGATGGAGATTGACGGCCAAGAGACTATGGCACAGGTTTTCTCCGATGTCATTATCCAGAATACCGGTTCTGCCAAAGGGGATCATTTCTGGGATAATGCGGAATTAAATCTGCTCAAAGCACTGGTTCTCTATGTCGAGCAGGGATTCCCGCCAGAGTCCAAGAACATCGGGCAGGTATATAAATTGCTGACACTCAGCTCGGAAAAGGAATTGAACAGCCTCTTTGACCTGCTCCCAGTGAGCCACCCGGCAAAGGTTCCCTACTGCATCTACAAGCAGGCAAGCGATACGGTGCGGTCGGGAGTAATCATCGGGCTTGGAGCTAGGCTTCAGGTATTCCAGAATAAACTGATCCGGCAGATCACTTCCTATGATGAGATCGACCTGACACTGCCGGGAAAACAGAAATGCGCGTACTTCTGCATCACTTCCGATCAGGACAGCACCTTTGACTTCCTGTCATCGCTGTTTATGACCTTTGTGTTTATTAAGCTGGTGCGGTTTGCGGATAAGCACGGAGTAGACGGGCATCTGCCGGTTCCAGTGCATATCCTTGCGGATGAGCTGGCAAATACTGGGGCCATCCTGGAATTAAATAAGAAAATCTCGGTCTGCCGTTCCAGGGGTTTAAGCATTTCGTGCATCTTCCAGAACCTGCCTCAGATGCAGAACCGCTATCCTTTTAACCAGTGGCAGGAAATCATAGGGAATTGCGACACTCAGTTATTCTTAGGATGCACGGACGAAGTAACGGCTGAATTTATCAGTTCGCGCTCCGGAGACGTAACGGTGGGCGTCAGTTCGGAAGCGAAGCAGCTCAATACATGGCGGGTGTCTGACTATTCTCCGGAGTACCGGAAAACCCAGTCCATCGGCAAGCGGAAGCTCCTGACGCCGGATGAAATCCTACGGCTTCCGCTGGATACTGCCCTCATTATCCTAAGAGGACAGAAAGTGCTGAAGGTACAGAAATACGACTACACGCTGCACCCGGATGCCAAAAAGCTGGTGACGCGAAAGGCGGCAGAACATATCCCGAAATGGCGGGAAGAAGGAAAAACCGAGGAATATGACTATCTCCCCAAGCCGCCTCCGAAACCACGCAGGCAAAGGAATGGCTCTTCGGCCTCATCATCAGCTCCCCGTAAGCCACCAAGCGCATCTGCATCTGCAATGCCGACACAGGCAACTCAAAAACACATTTATCAGGAATCTCAACATCCGGATTCTTCAGACCTGTTATCAGATAGCTTAGATAACCCGTGGACGGACGAACCGGAGATGGTTCCATTAGATAAAAATTCAATCATGTCATAGAAAAGGAGAGCATTTATGCAAAACGAACAGAACACGATCACAAACGTACCTGTACTAATTCTTGATTCCGACGCTGTGTTGGAAACGGCGCAGTCGAAGGCAGACCTCATCTGGCACGAGATCCAGAATGCCTACCGCACAAAGAAGATCCTGACCGGGATGTTAGGCGGAATTGAAAAGACGGAGAATGGCAGCTTAATTGCTATCGTCTACTATAAGGACTTCCGTACCGTCATTCCGATTACGGAAATGATGATCAATCTGGTACAGGATGAATCACACGACTACGGTGACATTTCCCTTCGCCAAAACAAAGTCCTTAACAACATGCTCGGCTGTGAGATCGACTTTATTGTGAAGGGACTGGATGCCCAGTCAAGGAGTGTGGTTGCCAGCCGGAAAGAGGCTATGCTGAAGAAACGCCAGATCTTTTATCTCGACCGGGATGCGTCAGGCAATTCTAAGATTTATGAAGACCGTATCGTGCAGGCAAGGGTTGTCGCTGTGGCGGAAAAGGTTGTACGGGCGGAAATCTTCGGTGTGGAAACTTCCATCCTGGCACGCGACCTGTCCTTTGACTGGTTGGGGGACGCACGGGAGCGATTCCATGTAGGCGAGCATATCCTGGTGCGTATCTTATCTGTGACTGCTGAAAGCCTGGATAAGATCACTGTCAAGGCAGATGTCAAAAGCGTGGAAGGCAATACCAGCAAGGAGAACATGAAGAAATGCAAGATTCAGGGGAAATATGCCGGAACTGTGGAGGATATCCACAAGGGGACAGTATTTGTCCGGCTCTCCATCGGAGTCAATGCCATTGCTCATTCCTGCTATGACAACCGAACCGTGGGCAAGAAGGATGAAGTTTCCTTTGTTGTGACCCATATTGATGAAGATCGGAATGTGGCAGTGGGGCTGATTTCACGGATTATCAGGCAGAACCTTTGATATAGTGTGCAGATCTTCCGGATATTTTCTTCTCAAGTCAAAAGATGATTTGATTGCCTATCATCAAGGTGCATGAAATATTATTTTTGTACAATTAAACATGGAAGAAAGCAGATGCGATTTCGATTCGTCCTCTAGTCTTAGGAAAAAGGTGTTGATTGTCAAGTAAAATTGACCCACTTTTTCGTTAAAAATTGACCCACCTTAGTACCCGACAAAGCGGATTGCTAAGGCGGGTCAATTCTATCTGTCAATCAGGACTGGGCTTTATTTACTCACACCCCCCTCCACTAAGGTGGGCCAGTTTTCCTCGTAATCCCCGGGTCAGTTTTAATTATAAATCAACAAGAGGGTAGTGTCCATGACATTAATGGAAGTTTTAACTCTGTTACTGGTTCTATTTACATTGACCTACATAGATAACCAACAATAAGACATAGCCTCCTTAATCTTGAAAGTGAAAGTTCGATGGATGCTATGTCTTATATGTAGGTAATTCGACTTATTGTTGGAATCAGATCTTGGATCTGAAAACCTCCTTTGATTTTGTCCGCTTTTATATATTATGATTAGGGTGTCAAAAGGGTATTTTGTGAAAATAGTGACCTCTAAAACACTCAAAAGGTAGTTAATTGGCATTGATTTTTGTGCAATATAGCAGTGCCTGTTTGAAAAATTGACCTTTTGACACCCTAATTATATTATGCCCGAATTATTCACGGAACAGTATCTGAATTGATAACTGTACCATGAATCTGAAAATTGATCCATACAGCCATAACATTACTCAATGCCCCCGTCAAAAGGGCATAAAATCCCTGTGACAGCATTTAGAGCAGTTGTTAAGCTGTCAAGGTTCGTTAATAGCTGCTATTCCAGCTGTACATTTAGCTTACCGATATTTGAAAGTGTCTCATTGAATTCGTTCTTATAAGGGCAACTGCTACACAGCTTGAATATGATATATCTTGCTGAATGAATTACTTTCGCAGCAATCTTCAGCAGTTTTAAACGGACGGTATCAATGCGTTGCTTTCGCATGTTTGCTGATAACGCCAATCGTCTAAACCAATTAAATATGTTATATGCAAGAGCGTGTGCCTGAAGTCTGTTGGCATTTACCATTCTGGTATGACTGCTTACGGATGCAAAATCAAAACCGGATTTGCCTTCTTTGATGAAGTTTTCCATCAGCCCTCTCTTGCAGTAAAATTTGATGAGATACTCCGGTGAAGAATCCATGTTTGTGACAATAAATGTGTATAGGTAAACCATTTGGTTTTCCGGTTTTTCAACTTTGCATACCACGCGCCTTTCATAAGGCCATGAACCTGCTTTGTACATAAATTCACCATAAACTACCGCATAATCAACTTTGTTATTCCTTGTGCTCGCATCAAGCTCATCCACAAGATAGGAGGCTTTTTCACGGAGCATGCCATTTTCTTTCAGCCGAATCACATAGCCTGCGCCATTTTCCTCGCACTGCTTATAAAGGTCAGGCGTAGCAAAACCGCTGTCACCACGAAGCAGAATACGGATTTCCGGATAATCATTCAGGTATTCATCAAGTATCGGCTGCAGGAAGTCAACCACTCCGGTGCAGGAATACTGTGTTCCGTCACGAAGTTGGATTTTTATCAGATCTCCAGTCATTCCATCATAACAAACAAGTGGATGATAACCATTGCTTTGATAATGAAAGTTAAAGGCTCTGCCTTCCTGTTTGCCGTATGCATCAAGAAGAGTGGAATCCAGATCCAGAATAACAGCCTGAGGCATCTGAATACTGTAAATTTTATTCCGAAGTATTCTGCCAATCGCAAGAAACTGGTTTAAAGTATTTTCATCCATACGGTTAAAGAATCTTGAAACAGTAGGCTGTGATGCAAGGGCATCTTTTTCAAGTATGGACTTGAATACGGGGTCATTCGTCAGTTCATCGGAAGCATCATCCTTGAAATAACCGGCAATGATCATATATATCATCTGGAGTAGGTTTTCCTGATCCGTATGGTATCTGAATAATGCAGAATCATTGGTCTTGAAAGCTTTGCCTAATAGCTTATCAATACCAAGTTTGCTTACGAATTCTTTGATGAGAAGTAAGCCTGCATCGGAGGATAAATCTCCTCCGTCAAAATTTATTTTAATCTGTCTATTGCTTTCTAATGGTAAGGTGTTTACAATACTCATAAAGGGCTCCTTTTGTTGGTATTATTTGAGATTAGACACCTTAATTTTATCACAAGTGGATGCTCTTTTTTCATTCACTTGACAGGTGAAAAGCAATATTCAGTTAAAACATAGTAACTATGTGGCTTTCAGCCACTTTCACGGCTGTGCCGTGAATAATCTAGGTTATGTATGTTCTTGTTAGCTGATTCTTTCTATTTTTTGTATCGTTTTAATTATATCATTCTGCCCCTTCTCCTTAAATTTGTTAGAAAATACGAAATTTAAAATAAGACTCAATCTATCAATTGCAATTATAGATGCATTTCTACATAATATATATGCATATTTTGAAAAGTAATTTGATGTAATAAAATATGGGATTATTGGTGTAAATGCATCTATAACTAAATTGCTGTATATAGTCTTATCACCTTTATTATTTCTTTTCTTTGAAAAATCATTCGCTTTTAGTAAATAAATAGAACCTGCCAACTCTCTAATTTCATTTGTTTCTACATATTGACTTTTATAATGTTTTGCCTGTCCAATCACATACAGTAAATTCTGATTTTGCTCTTGGGTTGTTAAACTTTGTATATACCTTTTATATCCTACAAAATCAATTCCTTGATCATGTGAACGTTGTGTTGCATTAACAGATTCACAGTTCACAATTTCTTTAAGAAATAATGCTGAAAGCTTCTCAAAATCATCTGCCGTAATTGTTTCCATCACCTTTGTTACATTAATTAAATCGTTTTTATAATGTTTATCTATACGATATATGAATGTTTCTGTATCTAATTCTAGAAGCTCATAACCATAATTCTGTTTTACTGTTTCGAAAAAAACAGAAATTTCTTCTACTAATTTTATGGTTGCTTCAATATCAACTTTTCCAAACATTTCTTCGTATAAATTGTATACATTATCAATTTCATCTGAAAATATAATTAATTTTTCAATTAGTCTTCTAAATTGTTTTTCTTCCTCATAAAAATAGCTCATATATTATTTATACCTTATTGGATAAGCTTTTTGATTAAATCTTTTTGGCTTTCCATTTTCTCTAATATCTCGTTTATCGTTTTTTTATCTTCATCAGTAAGTTCCGTTAATGTTCCTAAATTTAATTTACTTAATATCTTGGTTATTTGCTTTAAACTATTTTTAAATCCTTCTTTAGAATATACCTGACTTTCCTCTAATGCCACACCTATACTTCTACTATCTTCCAATTTATCCAATGCTTCTTCATCCATAATAAATTTTGCTAGCACACGAATTTCATCTCTTTTAGTGATAATAGGATCTAACATTTCTCCGCTTTCATTTTCATAAGGAACTAGCCATGAAAAAAGTCTTCTCATATTTTCTTTATTTGTAAAAGTATTCAATTCTGTATTCCATTGTAACCACTGTTCTCTAATTTCCAGTTTTCCCATTATCTCGTAAAAAATCGCAGATAACTTATTGGGTACAAAGTATTCCCCATAATCTGAATCATTTCTAAAAATTTCCAACGCATAATACGTATTCAATCGTCTTTTCACTTTTTGAGTCGATATTCCTAAACTTTCGGAAATATCTTTAGGTGACATTTTATGCTTTCTTGCTAAATTCGAAATCAATTCAGATTGCTCATAATCTCCCCATTCTTTAATTCCACTAACATGTCGCAATCCCATTAAGATTTCGTAGTCTTTATCATTTACATCATATAAGACACTCTCTATATTACAAAAAATCTCTGGATCTAACCTTCCAATTTCCATTCCATCGTCATACAATTCCTTTAAAACTTTTAAAGTTGCAACCCTTCTATTTCCTTCTACTACTACATAAACATTCTTTTTTTCAACTTCCCTAACTATAATATTATCAATTTTAAGGTATCCATTCTCTTTAAAGCTATCTAGCAAATCTTTAATGTTAGCTGAATTTTCTCCTTTTAACATTTTTAAAACACGTCTTTGAACCATTACATTAGTCACGTTTTTATCTTCTACATATTTATAGCTCTGTTCTCCTCTAAGTCTATAGTTATTAGGATCAAGCATTAATTTCTCAATAGGAATTTCTATAGTTTTCATGATAATCTCCTTTTTCAATCTCTTCTTATTATTAACGAACCTATATAATATATTCAATACATAAATACAAATTACACCTAATTAAAATATATTTTTTACTCTTCAAAAAAATTCAACTAATTTCTTTATCTTCAAATTATCCTTTGAAATCTTAAGATAATACAGTTCCTCCATTAAAAGTAGAATTTCTATAAAAACAATTTTATCTTCTAGAATTTCAGGAATTTTTCACTACTTTTCTAATAGTTTACTTCACACTTGACAATAATGCAATCATATATTGTTTATTATATTCTTTTAATTAACTTTTACATAGTTCCAATCTCCACTATGGTCTGTAGCTACCACATGTTCCCGGTTTCTGTGCTTTCGGCGCGAACTCATATTTCTTCAGATTCTTATTGGCATCAGCAAACGGCACCGTCTTTGCCAGTTTCAGATTCTTCGCTCTGTCGGAACCGGACAGCTTCAGGAAATTGGTATTAAAGCTTCCGTCAAACTCCCCCTCCCGGTCTATGTAACACCCGGCCACCCTCGTTATGGATGTCCGGGCCGGCGTCATCCGCCTGGTCAGTTCCAGAATGTCTTCCCTATTGATCATTTTGGTCTCCCTCATAAATTAATTTATTCTACAAGTTCCGGATAAGGCCAGTCCAGAATCCCGCCGAATTCCAGAACATTTTCGTATCCCATATCTGCAAGCTTTTGTGCCGCCTGTTTGCTTCGGTTCCCACTCCGGCAGTATACCAGAATGTGCTGACCTTTATCCGGCAGTATATCCGGTTCACTTAAAATATCTTCGTTCGGCAGGCATACGGCGTTTTTGATATGTCCGGAATCATATTCCTCCTGCGTCCGGACATCCAGAATAATCACATCCTCCTCATTATACATTCTTTTTTTTGCTTCCTGCGGACTAATCTGCTCATAAGTCTTCATTGCTTCCTCCTGCTTCTGATCCTTATGAGCTTCCATCATATCCAAAATTGCCTCCACGGTCTGCGCTTGCTGTTTCTCCCGGCTGATCTTGGCAGTATGGTCGCCCTTTTGCTTCCCATAATTTCCAAACTGTGCATGGTTTCCGCCTTCTATACAGATTTCTGTATAATCTGCAGGCATATACGAATTTCCTTCTTCCACCTTCTCCATATTCAGGACACCATCCTCACTTCCATAGAGCGACAGAACAGAAAAAGAATCTGACTTCAGGCTTTTCGTTGGATATGCTGCCAAAAGCACCAGACCATTAAGACTCTCCAGATGTCCGGACGCATAGGATGCCGCCATTGCCCCGCCCAGAGAATGCCCGGAGAGATACCAGTGATCGTACCCATAAGAATCCATAATCTTTTCAGCTTTATTCTGCCCGAAAAACGCAAGATTACACGGCATCTTGATAAGAAAACAGTCGATTCCCCGCTCTGCCAAATCATTCAATAATGGAAGATATGCGGTATATTCCACCTTCGCTCCTGGATAGAAAATCAATGCCGTATCGTTTCCCGATCCATCCAGATATAATCCGTCTGAAATCTCCGTCACCAATACGGAGTCTTTTTTCTGCAAATATTCCTGTACATTCTCATCTGTATGATAGTAGTCATTTACATACCAGATACCAATGATTGCGATTAAGAGAAAACCTATTATCGGAATAATTACTCTTTTCTTCCATCTCATATTTTCATGCTAATCCTTTCCTGTTCACTTTGTAACTCCATTATTTATATCTGATTACAGGCACCTGTTTCCACTTTTTCCCGCATTTTCTTCTTTCCAATGCAAAAACCATATCTCCTGTGCGTTCAAAATAACCGATATCCCGTTTCCAGCTCATTCCGTATTTGCAATGCTTCAGTCCAATAAACTGCTGTTTCATCATTCTTCCGCAATTTGGGAAGATCCTCTTATTGTTTTCCACTGTATCTTTCCCTTCTGCATCTTTCTTCTTATATTATATCCTTCTTTTTTATCCCGCGCAATCATTCCTCCACCTGCTCCCCATTCTCCAGTACCGGTGCATAGATTCCGATGACTTCCAGTTCGTCTCCGTCCCGTCCATCAATCTGTACATAATAATCCCGGATGTAATGGGAAATGTAATGTTCCTGCAGGGAGTAAAGCTCCAGCGTCTGAAAATCCACCAGGCATACATCCTTTGCCCCCAATTCCTTCCCCTCCTCGCTATAACTATCCATGACCTCCAGCAGCTTATCCAGACAGGTCTGGCACAAATGGCTTTGCACCTTCTTCACGTCAAAGATGCTGTTCTCGCCATATTCTACCGTTACTTCTGAGATACCCCGTTCCGGATTCCGGTCCGTCCGGAAGCTGCAGGCTCCTTTGGCGCCAACAGTCCAACCGGAACCGCCTCCGCCCATCCCGTCCAGATTCCGGATCTGCATATCCATCACATACCAGTCATTGACACAGATCACTCCCAAGTCGTCCCTTCCCCGGAACATGCTCATCAGACTCCGGTTATGGTTCCCGCATAGATAACACTCTGCCGGATCCGAAAGCGTGCTGTCTGCCGGAGGCTGTTCCTGCCTTTCCCATGTCCTCCTTGTTTCCTGTTCTTCAGCCAGGAATTCCTGCCTCTTAAACCCTGCTAAAACTCCTCCAAAATACATCCCTGCAGTAAAACACAGGATGCCGATTCCAAATACTGTCTTGTTTCTGCTCATACTCCCTCCTTGATTCTAATAGATGTAGTCCCAACGCTATCAGAATCAGTATAGCAAACATAGACCATATTTTCATCATATACTACTTGATTTCTATATTTTTCCAGTATTATACTGCACATCAATTAAATGTTCAAAAAAATAACCCGTACATTTGCACAGGCTATTTTCTCTCTTCCTCAATTAGAAAGTCCAGAATCCGCAGGATCTTATCCTGTTTCTTATCCGGAAGGCTTTGCAACTTTTCTTCCAGCTTTGTACACCGCGCCTTCCGCCCGACACGCAGCACGTCCAGCATTACATCATCCGCTGATACTTCCAGGGCATTGATGATTTTGACAAGGGTGGCAAGCTTCGGTGTTTTCACTTCCCGTTCAATCGCCCCAAGATAGTTCCAGCTGATCCCCACGCGCTCTGCCAGCGCTTCCTGCGTCATTCCTGCCTTCTCCCGGCATTTCTGGATCCGTTTCCCTAATCCCTGCATCTGTTCGACCTCCATTTTCAGCCAACGCTAAAAGCGTGTATACCATTTCTATCAGTATATTTGTTCCCGGAACCCGCAAACAGTATCCAACAGAGCTTGTACCAACGCTTTTGGAACATGCTATAAAAATGGCACAATAATTTCTTAAACTGGCACGGTTGTGCGATTTACACCGTAAAAGTCATATGTTAAAATTGATATTGTCAAAATTATGTGCAGAAACAGCGCAGCAGTATCGGGGGCATTGCCTCATCCCCGGATATTGGCTGCGTTTTTTGCTGCAGGAGGTGAAAATAGACTTACAACTTCATATGGAACCGTAAGAAGCAGCCTGTATTGACCGGACTGCTTTTTTTCATCACAGTATGCAGGAGAATATGCCAGTGATGCATTCTCAGCACTGCCGGGAAATCCGGCCAGAGGCAGGAAACCTTCCTGAAACAGGAATAACATCCTTTTAATAAAGGATGCAGTTTTTCCGTTCCTGATCGAACGGCAGATTGCAGGAATCCTGATTTCAGGTATTAACCATAGGCAGGGCAGACACAAAGTCTCCCTGCCTGATTCAGAATAAGGAGACAACACTGATATGAGACAACACAAAGTCAAGGAAACACCGCCGAATCCAAAATCGTTCATGAAACGCTTTCATCGTCCGCATGGTGAAAAACGCCATATCGACTACATGAAATACCTCTATACGGCGGCCCTGTTATTTACGCTCTTAGCCTGCAGCGTCCAGCCGGTCATAGCGGCAAATGTATGGGACAAGGCAAAGGAGATCATGAAAGACGTTTACAACCAGATCGTCCTGATCTCCACCATCGCCGCCGTTGTGACCGCATCCGTTGCTTTGCTGATGATGAACTTCTCCAAATCCGGCAAGACCGTGGATGAGTCCCGCGCATGGCTCAAGCGGATCATCATCACCTGGGCCATTTTAAACGGGCTCGGATTCATCATGGCCTACATCACCCCGTTCTTTGCGGGTGGTCAGTGGAATGGCTAGGATAAGAAGGGAGGCATCCGCATGAAGATCTTAGACGGAATCGTGGAATGGATCGCAGAGCAGGTTATGAACATCCTGGATCTCATCACCACTTCAGTATTGGGCGCGCTGGGCTGTTCCATGGATACCTTCCTCCGCTACTTCCCGGCAGCCGAGAGCATGTACCAGATCTTTCTGGCCCTGGCTATCGGACTCATCCTCTTAAACTGGGTCTGGCAGCTCTTTAAAAATTATTTTGCAGGGGCAGGGGTGGAGGCAGAGGATCCACTGAAATTATCCATGCGAACCTTCCTCTTCCTGTTTCTGACTTTTTATGCAAAGGATATTGTGGACCTGCTTTTGAATATCGCGGGAACGCCTTACAGCTGGATCTTGACTGACGACCTGCCCTCCTTAAAGTTTGCAGACTTTAACTCAGTCATTACCGTTATCTTAGGAGTCTGTGCAAACGGGGCGGTGGCTCTGATTGCTTTAATCCTGGTGCTGATCCTGGCGTGGAATTACATCAAACTCCTCTTTGAAGCGGCGGAACGGTACATCCTTTTAGGGGTTCTGGTTTTTACGGCTCCGGTTGCCTTTGCCACAGGTGCTTCCCAGTCCACCGGAAACATTTTCAAGAGCTGGTGCCGGATGCTCGGAGGACAGTTCTTCCTATTATTAATGAACGCCTGGTGTTTGAGGCTGTTCACCTCCATGGTCGGCACCTTCCTTGCGAACCCGCTGTCCATCTGATGAAAGGAGAAGATGATGAAACATAAGAAACAACTATTGTATATAATCCTGCTGGTCGCCTGTATGGTACTGCTTTTCTCCATGCCAGTCTTTGCCTCAGAGCTGACGGAAGCTGATGTCGAGCAGGCGGTAGCAGACCAGGGAAAGGAAGCCGTGACCGGAAATGTCTTCATCTGGTTCCTGTGCGCCATTGCCTTTCTAAAGGTCAGCCAAAAGATTGACTCCTTCATGGCAAGCCTCGGCATCAATGTGGGGAATACAGGCGGAAACATGATGGCGGAGCTTCTGATTGCCGGTCGGAGTCTGACCGGGGCCATGCACTTAAAGGGCGGCGGAAGCAGCGGAGGCAGCGGATACCGGAAATCCGTTTCTCCGGGTGATGCAGCCGTAGGGGGAAATTTCCTGTCTGGCGGGTTCGCCGGGTCTGTGGGAAGGCAGACCGAACGGAGCGCTGTCAATCATGTGACTGGATATACGGAACACTCCAGTATCGGAAGCGCCATGTACCATTCTTCCTTAAATAAGGGCGGGGACTTCGCTAACAACGTCATCAGCAACATCGCCCAGGGAGATTACAGCCAGGTCGGCTCCATCAAAGGGGAAGAGGCAGAGAAAGCGTTCATTTCCTATATGGGCATCAATGCGGGTACAATCCAGCCTAATACAAATCAGACAAATACCGGCCATAATGGAACAAACCAGACTGGTTTCGATTGTGGCGGTACGAACCCGGCTGATCCCATCCAGCCAATCCCATCATACACCAACATCGAGATTGGCGGCGGACGGATCACCGGGACAGAAACAAACGCAGATTCCGGGAGCCGGGATTTTGCACTCTACCACGCTGACCAGTATATGGCTCCCTCACCGGGGACATTCGATACCGTGCAGTCGGTTGACGGCGCTACCTGGTACAAGCAGTACGCCCAACCAGCCGTCAATAAAACGCCTTATGAAACGGAGGATGGAAAAGTTGCCTACCACGAATCCATTGTCCAGAAACTTCCGCAGGCTCCTCAGAGAAAGGAGCGCATCTAATTGGCAGAACGGCAGAGCAGTTTGTCTGAAGCAGCCGGTGTAGGCACGGCTGTCTCTGATCTGCTAAGATTGAAACAGGCGGCTCCATTTGCAAAGGCTGTAAAAGGCGGAGTCGGCGGCGCTGCAGGTGCTGCAATCGGCATGGCTCTTTCGTATAAGGAAGAAATCAAAAAATCTGCCATCGCCATTACTGCAGCACTGATGCTGCCGGTATTGTTCCTGACCATGCTCCCCGGACTTACCTTCGGGGACTTATCGGAGAACTCCGGCGTATTAAACAGCGGCACCCTGATCAATGAGAACCTGCAGAAAGCAAACCAGGCAATCGTGGAGGTTTTAATGGAATGCCACGATGAGGTGCTGGCGGAAATCCAAAAGGAAGCATCCAAAGTTCCGGAAGGAGATACCATATCCATCACCGATCCTTATGCCGCTTCCATTTCCGTCAATTCCAACCTGCTGATCGCGCAGTTCTGTGCCAGCAGGGAAAGTTACAAAGAAATAAATATAAAAGAGCTTCAGAAGGTCATCCGGGAAAATAAGGATGATCTTTTTTCTTATGATGTCTCAACGGAGACTGTCACCATGGAAGTTAAAGTTGACGCAGGTGCAGAAGGCGAGTCCGGGAATGGAAGTACCGGAGATGGTGCAACCGCAGGAAACACTAATGCAGCACCCCAGACCAAAACAGTCACGTTTACGCGCCACAATTATGTTGTGAAATATGCCGGTGATACCTATTTTGCAGACCACGTCTTCCATCTGACGGACAAACAGAAAGAGCTGGCTGAAGCCTATGCGGAAAACCTTGAACTCTTTTTCGGCTCATCTGCTTCCGGGGTTGCCACTGCCAATGTATCCGAAGAGGTACTGGCTTACCGGGCAACGGTAGAACGGATTGCCGCTAAATATGGCATGAGCCAGTATGTGGAATTGATCCTGGCAGTCATGATGCAGGAATCCGGAGGCCGGGGAACCGATGTCATGCAGGCATCGGAAAGCGGTTATAACCAGAAGTATTCCCATTCGCCGGGCAGCATTACGGATCCGGAATACAGCATTGAGTGCGGGATTCAGGCATTGAAACACGTCCTCACCAAAGCCGGATGTACCGGGCCGACAGACCTGGACCGGATCAAGCTGGCGCTTCAGGGGTATAATTACGGCTCCGGCTATATTGACTGGGCGATGGCAAGGGACGGCGGGTACACCAAGGAAAATGCCATTGCATACTCCGATATGATGTGCGCCCGTCCGGGATGGCATTATTCTGTCTATGGCGACAAGGAGTATGTGGAACACGTCCTTCGCTATTATATCGTCACTTCTACAGGCGGCACCTATCCGGCAAACGGAATGCAGATTCCCCATTACCTGCAGACGGATTACGGGAATATCCCTTACGGCGGAGGCTCCATTGCTTCCAGCGGATGCGGCCCTACCAGTTTTGCCATGATCGCAAGTTACCTGACAGGAACAACGATTACCCCTGTAGACGCGGTTTCCTGGTGCGGGAATTCCTATTATAAACCAGGCGTGGGAACCTACTGGTCTTATTTCGGGGCGGCGGCATCCCATTTCGGATGCGGTTCCGTTATCCAGACTACGGATGCAAATGCTGTTTTAAAGGCATTATCCGAGGGACATCCCGTCATCAGTTCACAACGGGCGGGGCTATTTACAAGCGGCGGGCATTTCATCGTCCTCCGGGGAGTCACTGTTAATGGAAAGGTTCTGGTGAACGATCCCAATGACAGCGCTTCCAAGAACTATATCAACCGGGAATTTGACATGATGTCCGAAGTCCATGCTACCTCTAACGCATACTGGATTTTTGACAAGAAATAGAAAGGAGAACCTATGAGCAGAAAAAAATTTATTTTATCCATCTTTCTGATGGCTGCACTCGTATCAGTCGGCATTATACTGCCGGCCATGCACCGGAATCAGACGGAAGGACAGCCGGCAAGAAAGAAATCTCTTCCGGCTGCCGGGAAAACAACGAAACCAGCACCTATCAAAGAAGAATCTTCTCTGTCCGGATTACAGTACCTGGGGTTTGAAAATCTGGAGACCTTTCTCCCCCTTATCCAGATAGAGGATTTAAAAACACAATTGGCTTCTTATTTACAGGAGACGGGATATATAAATATCGCATCCGTAACCTTTCTTGCAGATGAGACCACTTATCCCTCCAATGGAGAAACCCTGTTTCAGTTCTCCCTATCAGACGGCAGCAAGCTTCCTGTAACCTGCCTTACTGCAGACGGGACATTTACATTTGGTGAGGAAAACCAGCAGACATCCACATCCGATACTGCATATACACGTATCTACACACGTCAGACAGATGATACTCTCCCTGCCGTAACAACGGAGGAGATTGAAGCCATGCAGGAAGGCGGTTATGCAGATACGGAAAATATGGATAGTAATACTGCTTCAGATTCCACCGTAAGCGGTAATCAAAATGATGGCACTATAAACCATTCAGGAAATAACACAGAGGGGGTGACGCCATGAGCAGCACGGAAGAACAGCAGGTCGCTTTGATCCCCCGCAATTTTATGGAACGCGATACTTTTATGGGTGGGATGTTCAAGATCCGAAATGCCATTGAAGGGGCTGTGCTTGCAGGCGGAATCGGGATTCCGGTTGTCCACCTGCCCTTGTCCCTGACCACACGCATTATCATCCTGTGCATGACTTCCCTCCCGGCCGCCATGGTTGCCCTCATCGGGATTGGCGGGGAAAGCCTGACTGCATTTTTAATGAATGCCCTCCGGTTTGTGAAGAATAGGAGGATCATCTACCGTTCTGATGTTATGCCGGATTACTGGAAACGGAGACGGCATGCAAGGGATCGGGAGCCAAAGAGCCAGAAGCGGAAAAAGAATAAAGGAAACACAAAGCAAAGCGCTGATAAGCAAAAGAGTCATGATAACGATATCTCAGAAGAAAATACCGATCAGGATTCTCAATCAAACTTTGGAGGAGTTCAGGAAGCTGGTCGTTCCAGCCGGAAAGCCAGAAAAAAAGAGGCTGTCCGTAAGAAAATAGAAAAGAAACGGGAACGCCGGATCTTCGATACTTCTACCAGCAGCGGCATTAAAAAGCAGGCAAAGGAAGACATACGGATCCTGAAAGTAGAACGGAAGCTGACGAAGAAAGCACATGCTCAGGCACTAAAAGATGCCAAAAGAGAAAAGGCCGCACGCGAACGGCAGAGAAAGGAGGATAAAAAAGAAGCCGTCCGCACAGCCAAGTATGAGAAGAAAGAAGCCCTTCGGCGGGAGAAATACGAAAAACAGGAAGCCGCACGGCTTGAAAAGGAAGCAAAGAGGGAGGCTGCCTACCGGAAGAAACATCCGGACAGCCCGCCTTCCTCCCCGGCGAAAAAGAAGAAGCGGAAATATCAGACATTGGAGGACTATCTTCCCATCGAAAAGATTGCCAACGGGATTGTCTATACGACCGACCACCGTTACGTCAAGATCCTGGAGATTGAACCGATCAACTTCCTGTTAAGAAGCGCCAGAGAACAGCAGAGCATCATTTACAGCTTTATTTCTTATTTAAAGATCAGCCCTGTGAAGCTCCAAATTAAGATGATCTCCAAGAAAGCGGATATCAACCGGCACTTAGAGCAGTCTGCAAGAGAGCTGGAACGGGAATCAGATTCCAGATGTCGGGAACTTCAACGGGATTATATCCAGTTTGTCCGGCATTTAAGCTCCAGGGAAGCGGTATCCCGCCGTTTTTTTCTTATCTTTGAGTACGAGCCGTTCAATGTAAACCGGAAGACGGAGGAAAAGGAAATCCTGGCGGCGCTGGAGACGGCGGCGCAGACGGCAAAGACTTTTCTCTATCAGTGCGGCAACAATGTGGTCGCACATGAAAATGAAGATGAGTTTACTACGGATGTACTCTATACGCTATTGAACCGGACATTATGTACCGACAAGCCTCTTCCGGAACGGATTACCGAAGTATTGGGACAGCGCATGGCGGAGGGTAAAGATGTGGATACCATCCACTGCAATGCATTTACCGCACCGGAATCTTTGGATCTGAAGCACAGCAATTATGTACGGATTAACGGGCTTTACCATACTTACCTCATGGTTCCGTCAGACGGCTATAAGAATAAAGTCACTCCCGGCTGGCTCTCCCTCCTCATCAATGCGGGGGAAGGGATTGATATTGACTTCTACCTGCATAAACAGCCGAAGGACAAGATCCAGCAGCGTCTGGGACAGCAGATCCGTATCAACCGCTCCAAGATCAAGGATGCCTCGGATACCAACTCAGACTTTGACGATCTGGATTCTGCGATCCGTTCCGGCTATTTCTTAAAAGCAGGGCTTGCCAATAATGAGGATTTCTACTACATGAACCTACTCATTACCATTACGGCGTCAGACCTGGAGGAACTGCAGTGGAGGATTCAGGAGATGAAGAAATTATTGATCTCTCAGGATATGGACTTACGTTCCTGTTATTTTCTACAGGAACAGGGATTCCTTTCTTCCCTGCCGCTGGCTTCTCTGGATAAAAAGCTTTATGAGCTGTCCAAGCGGAACGTGCTGACTACTGGAGCCGCAAGCTGTTATCCATTTACCAGCTATAGTATCTGCGATGATAATGGCATCCTGTTCGGAGTCAATAAGCATAATAATTCGCTGGTCATTGCGGATATCTTCGATTCCAAGCAGTATAAGAACTCCAATATCTGCATCCTGGGTTGCTCCGGAGCCGGAAAGACCTTTACCATGCAGACCATGGCGCTCCGGATGCGCCGCAAAAGCATTCAGGTATTCATCATCGCGCCTTTAAAGGGGCATGAGTTCTACCGCGCCTGTAAAAATGTAGGCGGAGAATTTATCCAGATCTCTCCGGCCAGCCGGAGCTGCATCAACATCATGGAGATCCGGAAGGTCGATAATTCCGTCAATGAACTGCTGGACGGCCCGACGCTGGATGCCTCGGCATTAGCTTCCAAGATCCAGAAGCTGCATATTTTCTTCAGCCTGCTGATTCCAGATATGAACCACGAGGAGAAACAATTATTGGATGAGGCTCTGATCAAAACCTATGCCAGAAAAGGGATCACCCATAAGAACGAATCCCTGCTTGACCCGGAACATCCTGGCCAATATAAGGAAATGCCAATCCTGGAGGATGTCTATGATATCCTGATGGAAAGCCGGGATACGAAACGGCTGGCGCACATCCTGAACCGCCTGGTGCATGGCTCTGCTTCCTCTTTCAACCAGCAGACCAACGTAGACCTGACCAATAAATATACGGTACTGGATATCTCGGAGCTGACCGGTTCCAGCGACCTCTTAACGGTCGGCATGTTCGTGGCGCTGGATTATGTCTGGGACAAGGCGAAGGAGAACCGGACGGAGGAAAAGGCAATCTTTGTGGATGAGGTCTGGCAGTTAATCGGAGCTTCCAGCAACCGTCTGGCTGCGGAATTCGTGCTGGAGATTGCCAAGATCATCCGTGCATACTCAGGAGCCGGGATCTTCGCCACCCAGGACTTAAATGACTTCTTTGCTTTAGATGACGGCAAATATGGAAAAGGAATCATCAACAACTGTAAGACCAAGATCATCCTGAACATGGAGGATGAAGAAGCCCAGAGGGTGAAGCACATTCTTCATCTCTCTGAAACAGAGGTCATGAACATCACACATTTTCAGCGGGGGAATGGCTTAATTTCAACCAACAACAATAACATCACCGTAGAGTTTAAAGCTTCTGCACTGGAAAAGGAACTGATCACCACCGACCGTCAGGAACTTTTAGAGATCCTGGCACGCCAGAAACAGAAGGCAGGTTAATTCTATGGAGAAAGATTTCAATACGCGCAAAAATATATTATTTATAGTGCAGAGCTTATGGCTATGGAGGAATCGTGGCCCGCCAAAGTTTTTATATGTAACTGTATAAGCACTAAGCAGTTACAAAAGCGGTATGTTTCTGATGTTTGAGTAATTCTAAAAGAACCAACATCCGCCCAATACAACTAAATAATCCGTAGATGAAGCAGCTGATATGGCTGCTTTTTTCTTTGCCATCTTACGAGGGGAATCTGCCAACGGTGGATCCCGTAGAGATGGCAAAATTTTATTTCCAAGGAGGTAACCTATGTTACAAAAAGCAAAACACCTTACAAAGCGGCTGTCTGCATTTCTGCTGGCAGTCCTTGTTACCGCAGGCACCTGCCTCTCCGGCAGTGTCCCTGTCCATGCCGCAGACGGCACCATCCAGTACCAAGCCGGAGCTTCTATCAAATACGGAAGCTATTCTACTTCCCGAATGACCTTTGACGGCAGCAACACCGCCTACTGCGTAGAGCCGTTACAGCCTACGCCCTCATCCGGAACCTATGCCTACACACTGCTTGGCAATGACTCTCCCATCCGGAAAGCATTATATTACCTGAATGGCGGATACGGGTATGACAAACATATCAAAAACCAGTATCTTGGCGGATGGTCGGATGATAATTCCTATGTCATCGGCCATCTGGTGGTCGCCTACATCTATGCAGGCTATGCTTCAGACAGCGGCGCCTTCCATGGTGCGCCCCAGAATTATATTGATAAATCTGTGGAAATAGCAAATGCCATCAAGGGACTTCCTAATCCTCCGGCAACCTTCAAGGCTTTCATCGTTCCAGGCAATAACGACCAGACCTTAGTTGGAAGCTGGTATCAGATCCCCTACGGTTACATAGAGCTTCACAAGGCATCCGCAAATGCTGCCGTCTCTAACGGGAATAGCAATTATTCCTTAAAAGGTGCGGAGTATGGCATTTATAAGGGAGAAAAACTGGTTGGAAAACTGACCACTGACCAGAACGGTTACGCAAAATCCGGTGAATTAGAATCCGGAAGCTATACGGTCAAGGAGCTGAAGGCATCCAAAGGCTACATTATTGATGTAACTGCCCATAATGTGACGGTAGAGCCAGAAAAGACGGCTTCCTTAAATGTAACGGAAATACCCCAGAACGACCCCATGGACCTGCTGCTCCAGAAGCTTGATAAAGAACTGAAGACCGCACAGCCGCAGGGCAAAGCTTTTCTGGCAGAGGCTCAGTTTACGGTGAAATTTTATACCGAACAGTCTGATACAGATCCGGCTGCTGGTGGTGCAAAACCTGCACGTACCTGGATCTTTAAAACAGATTCCGAAGGGAAAGCAAAATTTTCCAAAAATTATCTGGTTTCTGGGGATGAGTTCTATACCCAGAAGGACGGGAAAACCCCCTGTCTTCCCCTTGGCACCGTAACGGTACAGGAGACAAAGGCTCCGACCGGATATCTTGCCAATGATACCGTGTTTGTACAGAAGATTACAGCAGGAGGCAAAGCGGAGACTGTATCCTGCTATAACGCCTCTTCCGTAGAAGAACAGGTCTATCGGAGCGGTGTAAAACTCCAGAAACGGGATTTTGAGACAAAGAAAGCGGAACCCCAGGGATCTGCCACTTTGGAAGGCGCGACATTTACCATCACGTCCTTAAATGAAAATCCTGTCATTGTTGACGGCAAATCCTATACCAAGAACCAGGTGGTTATGAGCCTGACGACAGACAGCAAAGGCTCTGTCTCCACAAAGAAAGATGCGCTTCCCTTCGGGCATTACCGGGCAGATGAAACCAAGGCTCCGGAAGGCTATCTGAATGAAGGAAAGCTCTCTGTGGAATTTGATATCACAAAAAACGGCGAGATCGTGGACCTGACTTCTGAAGAGGCTGCCATATCAAACCAGATTATCCGCGGAGATCTGGAACTCGTCAAGGTCGCTGATGGAGAACAGAAACGGCTTTCTGATATCCCGTTCTCTATCACCTCCGTTACCACCGGGGAAAGCCACACGATTGTTACCGACAAGAACGGTTACGCCAACACTGCTTCCAAATGGAATAAGCACACCCACAACACCAACCAGGGGAAGACCTCCGAAGACGGAATCTGGTTCGGGACATCTAAGCCAAAAGATTCCAAGGGCGCGCTTCCTTATGATACCTATATCATAGAAGAACAGCGCTGCAAGGCGAATGAGAGCATGGATCTCTTGAAGTTCGAGGTCACCATTTATAAGGATTCCGTCAGTGTGGATTTAGGGACGCTGACCGATGACAAGATTGAGATCGGCACCACCGCCCTGGATAAGAATACCGGAACCCATATGAGCAAACCGGAAAAGAAAGTGACACTGATTGATACTGTGGAATATTCCGGGTTAAAGAAGGGCCAGAAGTATCAGGTCATCGGCACGCTGATGGATGCCGAATCCGGAGAAGCAATCCTGATTGACGGAAAGCCTGTGACCGCTGAAACGGAATTTACGGCAAAGATGTCCTCCGGAAGCGTAGAGGTTACCTTCATGTTTGACGCAACCTCTCTGGAGGGCAAAACCACGGTCATTTTTGAGGAACTGCATCAGGACGGGCAGAAGCTGGCTGTCCATGCAGATTTAAAGGATACAGACCAGCAGATCTCATTCCCAGAAATCGGCACGAAGGCGAAGGACTCCGATACCGAAGAGAATATCGCTAATGCAGATGAAAAGGTACAGCTTACCGATACCATTTTCTTCAAAGGGCTGGTTCCAAATCTGGAGTATGTTGCGACCGGAAGGCTGATGGATGTGGAGACAGAAGAACCTCTCTTAGACGGCGACACTCCGATCACGGCACAGACCACCTTTACCCCGAAAGCCAGCGAAGGCACCGTTGACGTTGTATTTGAATTTAACGGCAGCTCCCTGAAAGGGAAAAATACGGTCATCTATGAATCCGTCACCCAGGAAGAAAAAGAGGTGGGGATGCATGCAGATCCGGAATTTAAAGATCAGCAGATGTTTTTCCCGGAAATCGGCACAAAGGCAAGCTGTCCGGAGACAGATTCCCAGATGGCGATTCCAAAGAAGGATCTTACGATAGTAGATACCGTTTCCTATCATCTGGTTCCGGGAAAGGAATATAAGCTGACGGGAACACTCATGGATAAGGAAAGCGGAGAGCCTCTGCTGATTGACGAAAAGCCGATGACCTCCGAGCTTGTCTTTACACCGGAAGAGGCGGAAGGCACAGTGGAATTATCCTTCACATTCGACGCAAGCGCCCTGAAGGGCAAAACCATTGTCGCGTTTGAATCCGTATCCTATCAGGAGAAAGAGATCGCTGTCCATACAGACATTGAATCCACTCCCCAGAGCATCTATTTCCCGGAAATCGGCACGAAAGCCTCTTGCCCTGAGACAGATTCCCAGATGGCGCCTGCGAAAAAGGAAGTAACGATTGCAGATACCGTTTCCTACAAGCATCTGGTTCCGGGAAAAGAGTATAAACTGACCGGCACCCTTATGGATAAAGAGAGCGGCGAGCCCCTGCTGGTTGATAAGAAGCCTGTTACATCTGAGCTGGTATTTACACCGGAGACAGCAGATGGAACGGTGGAATTATCCTTCACGTTCGACGCAAGCGCACTGGAAGGTAAAACGATTGTTGCTTTTGAATCTCTTTCTTACAAGGGGAAGGAACTTACGGTTCATGCTGATATCGAATCCGAACCGCAAACCATCTATTTCCCGGAGATTGGCACAAAAGCCTCCTGCCCGGAAACCGGAAGCCAGATGGCGCCTGCTAAGAAGGAATTGACGATTGTAGATACCGTTACCTACCAGCGTCTGGTTCCGGGGAAGGAATACAAACTGACCGGCACCCTCATGGATCAGGAAAATGGCGAATTCCTGTTGGTTGATGGGAAAATAATTACCTCGGAGCTTGTCTTTACACCAGAAGCAGCGGAAGGAAGCGTGGAGCTTTCCTTTACTTTTGATTCCAGGGCCCTGAAAGGCAAAACTATCGTTGCTTTTGAGTCCCTTTCCTATCAGGAAAAAGAAGTCGCTGTCCATGCAGATATCGAGTCCGAGCCGCAGAGCATCTATATCCCGGAAATCGGCACTACTGCCAAGGATGGTAAGGATGGAGATCAGGAAGCCCTGGCGGAGAAGGAGACACAGATCATAGATACCGTAAAATATAAGGATCTGGTTGACGGAGGCCCTTCCTACTGTCTGGTGGGAACCTTAATGGATAAGGAAACCGGCAAGGAAGTCCTGATGGACGGCAAGCCGGTTACTGCGGAAACCACTTTTAAGCCAGAAGAATCCAGCGGCTCCGTGGATGTCACATTTACCTTTGACGCGACAGAACTGAAAGGGCATGATGTGGTTGTCTTTGAGAAACTCTTTGTTACGATGAAGGAAGAGGACAAAGAGAAAGAGGTAGAAGTGACCAGCCATGAAGACATCAAGTCCAAAAGCCAGACCGTGAAGCTGACGGAAGTACCGACCGAGCCAAAGGAACCGGACATCTCCTCTCCTGTCAAGACCGGGGATGATGCGTCGATCCTGCTATACATCTGTATTGCTGCAGGCTCCCTGCTTCTTATCATTATCAGCGGGCTTGTTTTCTACTGGAGACGTAAGCATGAGAAGTAATTTTGATAGGGTAACTCATTCACTTTATGCCGACAGATTTAGCAGGCTTCAAGATGAATCACTGACTGCCGCATCTACCGGCATTAATTTCAACACAGGCAGCTTTTTTACGGGCTGCCTGTATCTGGAGATAACTATGGAGATAACACACTGCCTCACGGATGCCAAACATATCCGCCGATTCTTAGATGCCTGTGACGGGAACTGGCATCGCTGTATTTATGTAGAATGTGCCAACTGCAGAGTAAAGAATCCCTGCAATCAGTCTGGATTCCTGTTCTGTCCGGATTACCGGGCGGTTCCGCTGGTTCTTCCTCTTTCGGATGCAGATATACTTTTCGCCTGCCGTCCGGAACCTGGAGAATGCCTTGCAGTATTTAAAGATTCTGTCTTCCTGGATATGTATGCACAATTCCTAAAAGAACAGAAGATCCTCTCTCCGGACTGTCCCTGTATGGCGCTGTTAGACATCCAGAATAAGGACTGCTATGACTGGTAATAAAGCAGATATATTTATTTTTACATCGATCCGTTGCACTTTTTCTGCCTGTCACGTACAGAGAAAAGAAAAACCGGAGGGATGACCTATGAAAAATCTTACCACTATCATACAATTCATTGACCAGACGTTTACCAGCTTAATCTTCATACCCATGTGCTTTATTTTATACTGTAGGTTCTTTCCTTCCAAAGAAAGAAGCAGACGCATGCGCATTTTTTACCGGGTATGTATCATACTGGTGATTTTGTTCCTGCTCCGGTATTTCTGTGATAAATTTATTTTTACCGCAATCAACTATCCGAGATTTACAGACAGCGGCCTGTTTCCTCTAATCCAGGCAGTATTTTATCCGGAAATATGATAGCGGACAGCAAGCTTTTTTAGCAAATTAAATTTTCAGGCAAGGAAGGATAAGAAAATCATAAGGTGATTGGGATCTGACAAAAATCCCTTTCCTACATAAAATCGCATATGAAAGCATCCAAAATAAGCATTGGAAGGTTCTGCATCAGCACAATTTTTCAGTGCTTATTCTTTTACTTTATTACATTAACGTATTAACTGGAGGAAATTGGGGAAAAGTCCCAAATTGGCACCTGTTTTTACTCTTGACTTATAGGAATCCCTTGTCAATTTACTTATAATATACGTATATAAAACGTAAGAATTGTTATTTTTAAGTATTTTATACATATACAAAACGTAAGAGAGGTGAACATTTATGAAAAAACAGACAATACGCTGCCCATACTGCGGCAGTCCTGCAATCTTAAAAGATGCTTCCTATATATATGGCCATCATTCATCCGGGGGGAGGGTCTATGTATGCAGCCGCTTTCCGGCCTGTGATTCCTATGTAGGCGTCCATCAGGGGACATCCTTACCGAAAGGCTCCCTGGCGAACCGTACGCTCCGTAAGAAACGCATCCAGGCACATCAGATTTTCGACCAGCTCTGGAGAAAGGGGATCTTCAGCCGCGAAGAGGCTTACCGGTGGATTGGAGATAAATTCTGTCTGCAAACGCGTCAGGCACATATCGGGAATTTCAGCGATTATATGTGCGACCAGCTGATACAGGAAGCTTCCAAAGTTCTACAGAATAACCTCATACCGCTTGGTATGGCCGGATAAAGGAGGGATACCATGGATGGAATCATGAGTTATGAACAGAAACAGCTTGTAACCACTCATTTAAGCCTTGTTCCCCGGATGGTGCGGGCACTTACCAGAAGCTTTTCCCATCTGTCTCAGGATGAGTTTGACGAGCTGACACAGACCGGATATCTTGCCCTGTGCAATGCCGCCATGAAATGCAGTCCCACACAGCCGTTCCCGCCATATGCAAGGGCGGCAATCCGGAATGCCATTTATGATTACTGGCGGGACTGCGGAAAACGTAAAAGCGCGTTCTGCTCTCTGGATGCAATCCTTACTGCCGAAGATGGCAGTACCTATGAACCGGAATTTATGCTCTGTAAAACAGACGCACTGTCCCCAGAACAGGCGGTGCTGTCGAAAGAATCCGACTCTTACCTGAAGAGACTGGAATGTGCAGGCAGTAATCACCTGAAAAAAGGGATTATCTCACTCCGTCTCCAGCAGAGCGGATACACCAGCGCGGAAGTGGCAAAGCTCTACAAAGTCCCTTCCAACCATGTCCGGGCATGGCAGAGCAAAGCAAGGAAACAGTTGAGAGAAGATCAGGAATTATATGCACTTTTAGCGTAATTCTAACGGAAAACACATGAAAAGAGGAGGTACTTTTTATGCTGACATTATACACCGCAATCGGAAACTTAAAAATCAAAAGGGATGAGATGGGAAATCCAGTACCGGTAGTCATCAATAACAGGCAGGAATATGGATTATCCGAACATGAACTTGTACTGTGGAGCTGTCTTGCTTTCCAGATCCTACAGATCTATGAACTGGAGAAGGCGTATAGCAAACGGCTTGCAGATTCCGGCCGCCCGGAAGGACTTTCCTTTTCCCATTACTTAAACCGCCTGCTTCTGCGGGGACTGATCGTAAAGGGTGACGGGCTGACCGGCGTGGACGCCCTGTACCGGCTCCTTGGAAAACTGCATATCCAGCCGATTACTGACCATTTTTCGGTACGGCTCTTCACCTGCATCCAGCTCTATCTGGAGGGGAAAATAAGGTTTCGTGATTTCGGGCGGTATCTGAGGAAAGAGAAATGCGATCCAATGGAAGATACTGTCCTGGAACTCGCTAAAGCGACGGAACTTACCACCGCAGAACTGCTCGCCTGTGTAGAACAGGGGGCAAAAACAAAAAACCCGAAGGAAGTATGGGATCTGCTCTATGAAGATACGGATGCGACCTACGAATCACTGGCAGATGAGGCACAGCTTCTCCACGTCCAGTATCCGGTACTGCAGGCAATCGGGAACCTATACCTTAACAAACAGATTTCATTTCAGCAGTTTTGAAAGGAGAACTATGCCAAAACCATTATTATCAAAGCTGATTGCCCAAGCGGCAGTCGGCTTTTTCTTTGCTATTAGTCATGTTTGGAATACAATTTATATCATCAAGGAAAAAATAGGACATATAATATATTAGAAAGTTGTTTCTATGATAACTGTAAACAGAAAAGAGGTTTGACATGCTTGGAAACTGGGAGTATACTTTGAACAAAAAGATAATAAGAAAGGAAAACTATCTGATGACTTTAGAAAGTATACTTAAAAATATAACTAAAAAAGAACATTGTTTTGAATTAAAAAGTAAAAATCAGACCATACGGTATATTCAAGAAAACGAATATCGCGAAGATGTATATAAATATATAGAACCTCAATTTATTGAATCATTTAGAAAAAGAATAGATAAGTCTAGATTTCTATTGTTTTCCGCACCGGGAGCGACTGGAAAAACGGCATTAGCTAAACATATTTGCTATACAAAAAATGGTATATACTGGGATTTGCCTGAAAATAAGATTGCGGAATATAGTTTTCAAGGTGCTATTGCGGAATCCGTGGGTTTTGAAAATATGAGCGATTTTATAAAAAGTATTGTAGATGGAGAAAATTTTTTAGTTATAGACGCATTTGATGAAGCAGAAGCCAGTTCAGGAAGGTCCGGTGTTGAATACTTTTTGAGGGATTTGAATGATGTAACCCAAAAAAGTAACGAAACATGCGCTATTCTTCTAGCTCGAACAGAAAGCGCAATTTTTATTAAAGACTTTATGTACAAGAATAATATTTCTTTTACACATTATGAAATTGGATATTTTGCAGAGTATAATTCTAAATTTTATATACAAAATAAATTAGAAAGAGATAAAGTTGAAATATCTACGATTGTTACTGAATGTATTGATGAGCAATTTCGTGAAATCTATAGAATTTTTCAGAATGGTAGTGCAAATGAATTTTTGGGATATGCTCCTGTTTTAGATGCGTTAGCAGCGTCATATAGCAAGGAAAAGAACACTGTTAATTTGTTAAAAAATATTACAAGCGGTGAAAATAGTTGTAATTTAATATTAAAAATCTTAGATGATTTATTGCAAAGAGAACATAACAAATTTATTAAGGCATTAAAAAATAAATTTTCAAAAATTGAAGAAGATATAGAATGGGATGTTTTATATAAAAAAGAAGAACAACTTTACCGAATTATTGGAATGATGTTATTCGAAGACACAACAATGTTTGGCGAAATAAGTGAAGCAATACCCATAGATTATAGAGACGAATATTTAGAGGTTATTAATACACAGTTACCTCAACATCCTTTTTTACGCGTAAAAAATATAGATAATAACGCGATTTATGAATTTACAGGTCCAGCATTTAAAGATTATGTAATTGCTTATGGTCTTGCTTCAAATGAAATGTCTGAATTTGTTAATGAATTTCTGGCAAATAATTCAAAATATTGTCCATCACAGATGCTTATTGAATTTTATGAGATTTTCTCTAAAAAATTGATATTAGGAGAATATATTCCATTAATGTATAACTCTTTTAAGGCGCACGCTCAATTAGGTGACATGACGGCATTATATATAAGTGGTGATAAAAAAGAATGTTATATTGAATTCAATTTAAAAAGGGAAGATAAAGATATATATAATACGACATTTTTGCTAAATGATATTGAAAAAGGTATCTATATTAGTCAACTACAAAATTGTTATATTGACATTGCTGGAAGTGTATATATTGGTAACGCTTCCGGCGAAGCAAGAATTAATAACTCTGTTATTATTTGTGATAAATTGATTTGGAGTAGTGAACAGATTTTGATTGAAGCATATTCACCAGGAGAGAGTATTTTAATTGGAAATACTTTTGAGGTATCTTCCAACATTAATCCCAGGTTTGAAATAAAAGTGGATAATAAAACAAACTTAAAAATATCGGCAAGTAATTTAGGAAATTATTATAAATTACTAAAATATAAAGATGATAATGTATTAGAATCTGAAGATGTTGGTTTTATTAATTTTTCATATATTATTAGACGTATTTTTAGTTGTTTAAGATCCCATAGTAAAGATACACCGGCAAGAAAGATGGATTTTATTGATAACAGAATTATTAATAAAAATGAGGGAAAAAGAAAAATCTTGGACTTTCTTTTAATGGAAAAGTTACTTTATACAGATGAACAGGACTGGCTATATAAATTAGATACAGACAAGTTATCGGCTTTTGGAATCACTTGGAATGATGTACGGAATGGAGATTTTACTTCATTGCAAGGATTATATAAAAAATATAATTCACAAATGTAGAAAGCATTATAACGAATTTTCAAGCTAACATGTTTTACTCTCTTTGCTATTTATAACTTTTGCTGAATTATTCGAACCTTCGGTACGTTGCCGCACACCATCTTAGCATGATTGCACGTTCGACCACTCAGACACGTAAACATAAAGTGGATGGGTTAGGGCGCAAGATGTCCGGCGATATCTTGCGCTCTAAAACAGATTCACGATCTGCTGGACTACCGTTATCTATGGCCACATCAATCCCCATGTGGCGTTTCCAGTGGACCATGCTTAGCACCGACCGAAGCAGCGCGGAGACCTTGAACCCAATATCTCCGGCTTGAAAGGCCGGTGTCCTGACCTTTTAAACTAGGGGACCCTACTGCAGGCTTTCACCTGCATATTTTATCTATTTTCTTCATGCACCTATCTGCATCGGAATTACTGTATTTACCACCAAAATATCATCCAGGCTTACCTGAAGCACTGCTGCAAGTACGACCAGATTATCTATGGATGGTAACGCTGCGCTTTGCTGCCACTTGTATATCGCTTGCGGTGTGGCAAATCCGAAAATATTCTGCAAATCCTTTACTGATAAGTTTGCCTGCTTCCTCAACCTGTTAATGTTCTTTCCTGTCCGTATCATATTTATTGTCGGCAGATCCATGTTCATTCACCTCCTGTCATTTTACAAATATCCAGGCGGTACTGCCCCATGTGAGATTCGAACTCACGGCCGCTCGATTAAAAGTCGAGTGCTCTGCCAGCTGAGCTAATGGAGCGTGTACAGAAAACCTTCCGTTGGAATTTTCTGCTTTCTAAGACAAAAAATACCGCCTACCTCATACAAGATAAGTGGCATCTGATATCCATGTTTTTATCTGTCAGTCTCCTGTATAGAAAGACAGCTTTTTAATCACACAGTTATTTTCCGTTTTCTTACCTTACATGAGCGTACCAAAATCAAACCCTGCTTTTTTTCTTTACTGTGCAGCGTCTCATAATGTTCACTATTCAGGCAATATACGAAATTAACTGTTGTCATGATTCTTTCCTTTCTGGACTTATTTTCGTCCGCTTTATTTTTATCTGTACTCACTATATCACCAATATCACGCTTTGTCATTATACTGGTAATATATTCTTTTATAAACTTATGCTCAAAGGACCAAATAAAATTTCCCCATATCTTCATATCTTCTTCATTTCAAACATTTCTGTTATCTCGTCATTACATTCGTCGATATCATCTGGAATCTTATATTTCCCATTTGCAATTCCCAAAATCCGTTTCGCATCAGTTTCGGATAAATGCTTGTACAATAACTCTGCCTGTTCTTTTAATTCTGTCATCCTTTCAAGCCTCTTGCCTGCCTGTCCATGTCTTCCACAACAATATCATAAATTTCTCCCAGGGAAGCACAATATTCCAACACCTCCCAGGGTTCATTTGTATGGGAATGGATTTTTATTAATTCCTCGTCCCCAACCACCAGCAGACAATCCCCCTTAAAGTTCTCCGTAAAATATTCACTTATCACATCTTCATCAAGGCCTTCTCCTTCAATCAATAATTGCGTATCATACCGAAATTCTAACATCTGTTCAACCACCCTTCCTGTCCTGATTACTTAAAATAGAGTTCACATAATTCCTTTTCGCCCTTATCCGCATCATCATGATCACCCTTTTCTCCTATGCCTTCCAGGCTGGCATATGCCTCCATTAGCTGCTCATATGAAGCATACGGTTCCAGTCCGAGCTCTTCCCATGTCGTTCCATAAGGCATGCCCCCACTTGTATATCCTGCAATAAAGGCAAACCTGTCATCCGAATCTGCATACAAAAAAGCTTCTTCTTCCATCAGCTTCTGTCTTTTTTTCGCATGTTTCTGCCGGATCCGTTCCTCCTCGCTGCGCTTTACAGCCTCCAGATACTCCTGTGTAAATTCCACGCCTATCGCCTGAAGGTCAGAAAGCGCTGTATTGATATCAACGTGGAACCGCTTCCGGTAATTCCTTGCCATATGCTTCGGTGTCCCATTATAAGTCAGAATCCATTGTCTTGCTTTTTGTAAACGTATTTCTTTTCTCATCGTTTTCGATGAACCCTTATTTTTTCTTCCCATAATCACCACTGTTTGAATTCCAGTTCCACTCTTGCAATTTCTTCTACTTCATGTATTGATTTTTCATATGACCATAACGGAAGTACCTGCACCAATCAGGACAAAGCCAAACAGAGATTTCGCTGGCTTATTTCATGTTCAACAAAAATTCTTCAGGACTATATACTGTTAGAGCTGCCTTTTTATAGTCGCCAAGGTTTCTTGTAACAATACAGTCCATTTCCTCACGGATCGCAGATTCTGTCATAACTGCATCCTCAAAGTCCGAAAGATTGGACGATATTGCCTTACGGCAGTCCATTCCAGCCGTGTCCAGTAATCCAAACAGGCAAAACAGCTTGTTTAGAATTTGTCTGGTTTCTTGATCGCTATGTGTGCATCTATGTGTGAGATAGTAAATATCAGTAACAGATTTAGCAGTCAGGAATCCTTCAAACTGCTTATTTGCCGCTCCCAGAAATATCTCCTGGGCCTCCTTAAAGAAAGGCTCCCGGCTCTGCAGTGCATCAATCACAATACAGGTATCTATCAATGCTCTCATATTTTATTTCGCCTTTCTTCCTGAGCTTCTTCAAGTGTCATTTCAGCAGGTACGCTGCCAAATAATGACTGTGCCATGCTGACCCGGTCCTGAAATGGATTCGTCAGTTTTGCAACTATTTTCCCGTTCTTTGTAATAAAAACATCTTCTTTTTCTGCAAGAAGCAGATACTTGCCAAGATTAAGCTTTAATTCTGTAGCCGTAATAGACATTGTGAATCCCTCCTTCATCTCATATTACTTTTATTATATCCTATTTGAACGATTCCAACAATAAAATCGTTCGAAATTATCATATTTTACTCTTCACTTAGCCAAAAATCTATATATAGAATTTATTCCATTGACTATCGCTATATCTTGTGTTATTATAATCATGTATTTAAGTTTTTGTGTTATCCCACATCGGGAGTCTGGACCATTCCTCCAGAGCACACGCGAGTTTAAGTTTGGAAATCAGAGTCATTAGGATAGCCGCACCCTGCGGTCGTTTAATGGCTCTTTTTTTATTTTTTAGGAAAATCAAGTTATATACAGTAAAAACCCCGTAAACACTGGGTTTTAGAGGTTTTAAAACAACAAAATCTGACGTATTTACTACCGATTTACAACTTTTGAAAGAGTCTTGATATGACAAACAAAATCGAATAATTTTTAAAATCTAAGAGCAAAAACAGCACCGGATTTTCCAAAGAGATTCTTCGAATGAGTCTCACGTGTGCTGTTTTTTCGATTTTATCCTAGATTCTCATGCGTTCATGTTTCCAAAAAGTAGGATATTTATTGTGTAATATGCCGAAAATAAAGGTGAGCTTCGAAAATCACTTTGAAAAAGAGGATAAAATTGTTATTATATATCTATAAATTTTAAAGGGAGGACATAGTATGAATAGTCTTACAGAAGAACAAAAATGTGAGGTAAGAAAAGAAATCGAATCTGTTCTGCGCAAGAAAACGAGAGAGGTTCTTGATGAAGTGGAGAAAAAATGTCCATTTGCTAACAGGCACCAAATAAGTGGTGTTTTGTCAGGAATGAACACAAATAAAATTATAAAATGTGACGAACAGAAATATTCTTATTTTATGGGTGATGAATAATCCTGCCTTGATAGTTTGCAAATTGGAAAGCCAAGAAATTGCCAGAAAATATATTGTGTAGTCGAAGGCTGTAAAACAGCAGACTATCTCATTTCCTCTTGACCGTCTTATATCCTATATTATGGAATGTGTCAAGGACATGCCGTTATGCGGTGCGAAGCATCCTTGATACATACCGTAATATAGGATATACTGCCCGGAGAGGAAAGACTTTTACTTTCATTCCACCTATTGATAGATTAAAGCTATGTTATAGAATGTACAGTATGCAACAGACAAATTCCCCCTATGGGAGAGGGCATAGGGGCAAAAAATTTTGCTCGAGTGCAAATGTGAGTTTTACATTTGCTCTCAAAATTTTTGTTTCAGGGGTGAAGGAATGGTACATAAATAATAATCTGGGTAATATGATTTTCCGTTGAAGATATTTTTGTTGAATAATTTAGCTACTACCGAATCGTTGATATAATCTATTACAATAGTTTTGTAAGGATTATATCCTTTTTTTATATCTGAATCCCATTTGTATAAATTAATTTTTAATTCTGTAGGTTGTCCGTTAATTCGGTTATGCTCTGATTCAATCCGCTTGTAGAGGTTCTCGTCGTTATAATTTCGATACACTATAACATTGATTTCCGTATCACGTCTCTCTGAATCGTCTTTCGTTGTGTATGACTGGATAAAACTGTTGTAAATTCTAAATTCTGGTAGTTCGTTGTATGATTCAATAATCAGGATAACTAAACAGGCAAACACTATAAAAGCACTTATCTTTCTTTTTTTCTTCATCATCTAAATTCCCTCCTTTCTTTTTTGTGCTTATATAGAACGTATTTAATTATACAGTAATCATATAAACACTGTCTATAGCGGATGTATTCAAATATATGATATTTGGTTATACTGTATACAAATAGGAAGAGGTGCGAATATGAAGTATCTACAC
Organism: Schaedlerella arabinosiphila; assembly: GCF_003885045.1. Lineage (GTDB taxonomy): Bacteria > Bacillota > Clostridia > Lachnospirales > Lachnospiraceae > Schaedlerella > Schaedlerella arabinosiphila. The sequence continues at coordinate 4,953,520 of NZ_RHJS01000002.1, forward strand.
ATAAATATCATGGAATTGTTACAAGAGCGTGGAATCAGCAAAACAAGAATCTGTAAAGATTTAGATTTACAGAGAGGAAATTTCAACAGGTATTGTCGTGATGAATTTCAGCGATTAGATGCGAATTTATTGGTTCGTTTATGTGATTATTTCGATTGTGATATTGTGGATTTATTGGAGATAAGGGAGAAAGACTGAAAAAGCACTCCTTTTGAAGTTACAAAAACGTAGATTCTTAAAATAATTTTTAAGTAACTTAAGAATATCGTTCTCTGATATATCGGATTCTGTCATCAGTCTGTGGATTTCGCTTGGCATGTTTACCGTTCGATGCAAATTGATATCCTCCAATACATTTCCAAGAATCTTAATCATATGGTCTACAGACCATTTTGAGAACGGGATTTCGATATATGTGTCTGGTTCTTTGATATAGTCTTCAATTGCGCCGCAAAAGATATGTTGTTGATGTGTTTCTTTGTTTTCGACTACATGCCAGTCTTCAAATTCCATGTAAAATCTCCTTATCTATAAATGGTTAACAGGCTTCCAGATAGTAAATGTCTTCTTTGTCGAATGCTTCCAATATCTCGCAGACATCCTTTTCAGCCACACAAATCAGACGTTCGTCATCGATGCTATATGAAATCTGGTTTCTATCTAAAATGACTATTGCCGCCTCAAAGTCTGCAAGCCTCTCAATATAGAATTGTGACATATCGCGCCCCCTTCCGTATTACCTTAATCTGACATTTAACTTTTTAAAGATATTCATATTTAGCTGATATTCTTCACATTTATGTTCCGTCTTTTTCACTCGGACTTTGTCGCCTATTGCAAACATATCCGATATGGTCTCGATTTTCTTCCTGTTTGTGCAATATCCACTATCATAAAATGCACAGTTTAAACACATAGGTACAATCTCGACTTTACCCACTAATCGTCCAAGGCTGCAGTTGCATCCATCATCGTCTTCATAACGTTCCAAAGTGCCCCTATGGTGCCCCAAATAGTCATATCCGTCATCTTCAATGATTGTGATAGTCCGCTCCTGCCCACAGAAAATACAGCGCCTTTTTTCGTAATGTTTTCGTTCCATTTCGTCTCCCTCTTTCTATGTTATTATGGTATTCCCGAAAAAAAAAGGCACCGACATCTTTCGATGTCGGTGCCTATACGTTATGAGATATGCGTATTACTGCTTTGCGCCGCAGCCTGTGCAATATCTGTAATCTACAGTGGTCTTGCTCTCATAATGTCCCTGATCTTCCGTATGGGATCCAACCTGAACCTGTGTTGTGCGTGTTTCGGTGTGTCCGTTGTCGGGTTCACCAGCATCAAGATGTGCAATCATATGAGCATCCATTGCGGAAATATCCATAACTGCGCCACAGTTACATACCCAAACACCTGTTGTCTGTGTCTCATAATCCGGAACTGTTACCATGTTAGAAACCCACTCCTGTGTCGTTACTGTATGGTCTGCCCAAGAATGTGTGTGAACTGGTGCTTCCGGCTCTGTTACAACCGGTGCAGACGGCTTTTCTACTGGCTTCTCAACCGGTGCCGGGTTGCTTGGAACTACCGGTGCCTGTGCGTTGTTGTTCTGGTTGTTATTGTTCTGAACATTGTTGTTTCCGGCATTGTTCGGAACGTTATTGTTGCCTGTATTGCTGTTATCCGGAACGTTGTTGTTCTGAACATTGTCATTCTGACCGTTATTGTTCTCTACAGCATTGTTTTCCGTCTTATTTTCTGTCTGATTCTCTGCTTCCGGTGCCTTTACTTCGGTTTCCGTCTTTACAGACTCTGCCATATCCTTTGTTTCCTCGGATGCGTTCGGGCTGTTCTGAACGTTTTCTGCCAGCTTATCCAGTGTGTTCTTTCCAGCATCACCTTTCAGGGTATCGTCACCCTTTGCAATGGCATCCTGTGTCTTTTTTACGATGTCCTGAATCATTTCGTCAGTCACCTTGTCAGCCGGAATCTGTGTCATTTCACAGTCGATCACCATATCCTTGCCATATTCAACAGTGATTTCCTGAGCAGTGCCCATATCGAAAATCTCGTATGCAGAACCATCATGATTCAGCGGGCTGATGAACTCAACCGTATAGGTATCGTTTGCCAGAGATACGGTTGTGGAACCCTTGCCGCCCTCTGCGTCCGGTGTAATTGCGTGACAGAAGTCTACCTTGTCAGAGGTTACGTGCAGAATTGCCGGTGTGGAATCGCTGTCCCAGCCGTTGTCTACTGTTACGCTAATCTCCAAGTTATTTATTTTCTTCTCTGTTTGTTCCTTATCTGTGTCGGAACTTTTCTCTGCCGTTGTGGTTGATGCGGCTTTAGCTGTTGAATCTTTTGATGAACCGCATCCTGTAATAACTCCGCTTATGATAGTTGCCGCCAAAATCGTTATTAAAATCATTCTATTTTTCATATGTAGAATCTCCTCTTACTTTTTATTTCTTAAGTTACTTTGCTTTCTTTCACAGCAATAATTTTACTATTTGTCAGTTTACCCCCCCCCCAAAGCATTGTCAATATTTAACATTTATATTTTTTTGTATTTATTATACCGATTTTTATCGGTATATTCAAGTCTATTTTAAAAACTTACAATAAGTAATAGGAAGGTGGTGTGATATGATATCTTATGAACCTCTATGGAAAACAATGAAAGAAAAAGGTGTCACTACATATACACTGATTAAAAAGTATGATGTACAGTCAAAAACAGTCTATAATCTAAAGCATAATAAACACGTTACTACTGCAACATTAGAAAGATTGTGCGAAATATTGGAATGTACTCCTAATGAGATATTAGAATTTACAGAATATATAAAGTAATAAGGGGATGATACCATTTTAGGAATTATCCTCTTATTTACTTTTAGCTGGAAATATTTTACTTGTGAACTTTACTTGCGTTATATAAGAACCGAAAAAACTTCATTAAAAAAGATAGGATTATGATATATTTTTAATCCTATCTTTTCTCTATCTTATCAATCTTCAATTTTCGATCAATTTTTTACTCCCCCTGTTTTGCATACGCAAAACAGGTTTTCTTGGGGCTACGCCCCAGCCCCATCCTATTCTTGAAAAAATAAACTCGACAACTGACCTGACTGTTATCATTTATCCTTACAGGTTAAATATAGCAATTTTTGAAAAAGTTTGTCAAGTGCTATTTTTCAAATTTAATAAAATTTTAATAAATACCATCATTATACACTTATAGCAATTCCGGAAACGCTCACAAAGTCGAATGATGGAGAAAGGAGTGATATTTATGACTTAAAGACAATAACAGTAATAAATTCCGAAAAAACTCGCAGTTGCAAATGCGGGTTTTTTTGTTGTATCAAGTGACCTAAAAATATGTTGCAACTATCAAAATATCGCAGGCCTGCACTAATCTAAAGAAAGGATTAAAGTGCGCACTTTACAATTTTGTAAAGACATGAACAAAAAAGCATGGACAACGAAAGAGTTAAACGAGGAATTAAAACATGACTATATCACAGATAAAGAACTCAACCAAGTAAATTACTACGAGTACATAGAAAATGTCCTAAAAAATATTGAAAATATACGAAAAAAACGATTAAAAGAGTTAAAAAGCTCAAACGGTATAAACGAGCATTACACACAAAAAGACGTGGCTAAAAGAGCAGGTGTCAGTATAACTACCTATAAAAATTATATGAGTCGTAAAAGCTATAATATTAGTCTGATGACAGTGCTCAAAATAGCACATGTTTTGCGCTGTGACTTAAATGATATACTTCCCGTTGACCAATATAAGAAATAAAAAAATATAAAAAGTATAAAAAAATAAATATGGCCATTTAATTGGCCATTGTATGACTTATCTTCGTTTTAGAAAGGAGGTGAAACATATGTCAATACAAAATAGTTGGATATTTAAAAACACTACATTTGATACAGATACGTAGCTGAAAATGACAACAAATATCTTTCAAATTGTAAATTAAAAATATTAAGAAAGGAACTTAAGTTATGAAAGAAATAGTAAATGACACAGCAATTGCAAATAGTGTAACTGCTACAGAAACTATGAAGTGGGAAAGCACCGTGAATGCTGTAAAAAAAATCGATTACATGAATGTTAGGATAAAAGATTTATTATCCCAGATTGAATTACAGTCTGCAATAAGCAGTCATGTTTGTGTACCTGATGAAATGTTTATTAAAAAGGTAAGTAAACCTTCAACAGATCACCACACACAAAAAATCGAATTTATATACGGGAAAAGTATCATGGATGCAATGCATGGACAAGGTACTATATATGATGAAACGGATAAACAATTTTTAGATCCGGTTCATGCAATCAACAAAAAATATAAGATTGTTGAATATGAACTCGCAATGAACTCAAATATGGTAGGTAAAAATTTTCAGGGTTACAGTGCTACAGGTCTAAAGCTACTTATCAAAAAATTAGAGGAGGTAAAATAAGATGCATAAATTAAAACTAAAGACAGATGGCAGTGTAATAGCTGCCATCAAACAAAGTATATTAGTTATAGCATTATTATTTATAATTTTACCAATTTTTATTTTCTGGGACGGCGTAACAGCTATCCCAGAATTAAATGAGATACTATACGATATGCTTATTGTAGGTATCTTTTTACTGTTGAATTACAGTATATTAATTTTTTTGTTATCAAGATATTCACCTGTTAAGATTTTAAAAATAAGAAAGCAAATAATTAATTTTACTAGATTATTTTTAAAATCAGAAACAGATGGCCTATTGATTCATTCCGTCAAATGGATATACGGGATAAAAGGCAGAAAAACTATAATTGACTTATATTTCAATGGGTTAGTTAAAGATTCTGCCGAGATAGGCAGAAAACTATCCGAGTATTTAGGCTTACCAATGCTTAAATATGAGGAGTCCGATGGTAAAGCCAGATATATATTTGCTAATCCGCCGAAACGCTATGACGGAATTATGCTAATAGGAAAAGGTATACCGAATGAATATAAAGGCGATTATAAGCCGGATGTGAGTTATGAACCAATACCGATCTATGACAATATAATTTGGAATTATAACAGCGAAGCATTACACATTTTATTAATCGCCCCGTCCGGCGCAGGAAAAAGCCAGTTTTTACGCTATCTGGGCGGGATGGTACTTAGGCGTCAGCACATGTTACATGTAATAGATGCCAAAAATTCCGATCTTGGCAGATTATTCCGCCATATTGGTGTGGGAGTAGCCGTAGAAACGGATGAGATTATCAAAATGCTCACAAAAATTGTGAATGAAATGAATGAAAGATACTCAAAATATTTTGCGGCTGATAATGCGGATATAGACGCAAATTTCACTTCGCTTGGATTAAAAGGAGAAATACTTATTTTTGACGAAGTTCTGGCGGCTCTGGGAGAGGCTGACAAAAAACAGAAAGCGGAAATTGAGCGGTTACTGGGACAATTAGCCCTGAAAGGCAGAGCCGTAGGTATTTCTCTCGTGATTACGGCGCAAAAATTAAATGCAACGGATTTACCTAAGTCGATAACAGAGCAATGCCAGACTCGTATTATTTTGGGGGCTGTGGTGTCAGACGAAACATTTCACCAGGCAACAGGATATTATAAAAAAGACATTGCAGGCGCTTATAAAGGCGGAGTCGGTAAAGGTTACGCAATTACGCCTAAATCAGACGGATTGGCGTATATCGAGACGCCGCAGATGCCGGAGAAAACAAGCGACTACATAATGTTATTTAAAGAATTAAGGGATAGGGGGACGCCATATGGGGAAGGTCGCTAAGATGTTATATATAATTGTGCAGGATAACGGAGAGACTTGTGTTATCAGTACGGATAAAAGGCAGATGGCCCGATGGTATGCATTGGACTATCTGCGTGATAAGCCTAAACTGACAGAAAAAGGCTACAGAGCAGTTGTATCTGACGGCTTTTATTTCTCTCCTGCCTTTCGAAAAAAGAAATAATACTGATCCGCCTGTTATGCGCAGTATTGCGGCGTTTTCCACAATCGCATATTGCAATGTCGATCATTGCGTATGGTGGGGCATGGCGCATGGGGTGGCTTGCCGCCACATGCGCTGTGCCACTGCAGATACGCAATAATTGGGATTGCGAATATGCGATAAATAATAACAACCGCACTACTGCGCATAATAGGCAGGACAGGCAACATTGCCTTACTTGACATTAGGCAATGTTGCGACGTAAAGCATCAAATTACAAAATATGTTGGAGACATAAATATGAAAATTACGCTTCCTCCACTAAATGATACCAGAGAATACAACCGGAAAACAACTGACTATGGCAACGGGATGATAGAAATAGTTGCTTACCATCAACCAAAGGAAACATATATAGGAGAAAGGCCACCATCATCTAAAAATAAGCCTAAATTATCCGATGAAGAACAGGAAAAACGAACCCGTAGTCAAATTCATGCCATCAGGAGACGGATAAAAGGCTATGCTTTAATTAATGATTTTGAATGGTTTGTTACACTGACTCTCGATCCCCAAAAAGTAAACAGTTTTAATTATGACGTTTCAAAAACAGTTCTGCTAAAATGGTGTCGGTCAATGCGTGATAAATATGGGAAATTTAACTATCTGCTTATTCCGGAATTACATAAATCAGGTGCAATTCATTTTCACGGCTTACTCGGAAAAATTCCAAATGAAAACTTTGTACAGGCAGTTAACCCTAAGACAAATATACCCGTAGTAAGAAACGGCCGACAAGTATATAATCTGACAGACTGGAAACATGGATTCAGCGATTGTGAAAAATTAGAAAACTCAGAAAAGGCATCATCATATATAACCAAATATATAACTTCCGCTTTGTTGACTGATAAAGATATGTATGGGAAAAAAAGATACTTTAACTCACAAGGTTTAAAAAAGCCAAAAGTATCTTTTAGCATGGAAGATAATACTAAATTAAATGATTTTATTCCTAATTTTGGTATTGTTGGAACGGATAGTGATGGTAAAAATTATGTAGATGTCGGTTTATACAAACTTACTACAGACAGAGAAACAGGTGCACTAATCCAAAAAGATACGAATTATGTAATTAGAGCAAAGAATGAATATAAGTAGAAAGGAGGTGTTTTCATGATCGATATAAACGTACCTATCAGCGAAAAATACATGCTGACAATGAAAGAAGCCTCCGTATATTTTGGTATCGGTGAAAACAAATTGCGTCGTTTTGCGGAAGAAAGCAAAAATGCGAAATGGCTATTTATGAATGGAAACCGTATACAAATAAAGCGGAAACAATTCGAAAAAATATTGGATGAAGTTGATACTATTTAATGCAAAAAGAGCCAAGATGTGCTATAATATAAGTAAGTCATATCAAGGCTCTTTCCAATTATGGAAGGAGAAAAAAATGGAGAAAAGAAGAGATTTAAAAGGAAGGATATTAAACAACGGAGAGAGCCAGAGAAAAGATGGAAGATACGCATTTAAATATATGGATGCATTTGGAAAAGTACAGTTTGCTTATTCCTGGAAATTGACCGCTACAGACAGAGTACCTAAAGGAAAAAGGGATTGTATATCACTCCGTGAGAAAGAAAACGAAATACAAAAAGACCTTTCAGACGGAATTGATACGATCGGCAAAAAAATGACTCTTTGCGAACTCTACAAAAAGCAGAACGCAAGCCGGGCAAATGTTAAAAAAAGTACCCTGCTAGGCCGCCAGAGGCTTATGAGAGCCTTAGAACAGGATATACTGGGATTACGTAGTATAGACAGTATAAAACCCTCTGACGCTAAAGAATGGGCTGTCCGCATGAAAGCAAAAGGATATGCTTATAAAACTATCAATAATTACAAACGTTCTTTAAAAGCGGCTTTTTATATCGCTATTCAAGATGATTATGTACGTAAAAATCCTTTTGACTACAAAATGAGTGATGTTATTGCAGATGACAGCAAGCCACGGGAAGCATTGACAGAGGACGAAGAAAAGAAACTTCTTGCATTTGCTAAAACGGATATGATTTATAAAAAGTATTATGATGTGATTGTGATATTGCTAAATACAGGGCTTAGAATTTCCGAACTGTGCGGATTGACTGTAAAAGATTTAGACTTTGAGAAAAGGTTAATCCATGTAAATCATCAACTATTGAAAGACAGTGAACACGGTTATTACATAGATACCCCAAAGACTAAAAGCGGTGTCCGCCAAGTCCCCATGAATCAAACAGCTTATGAAGCATTTAAACACGTATTAAAGCAATGTGAAGGTATACAATCGGATATCATAGACGGCTACAGCGATTTCTTATTTCTCACGCAAGAAGGACATCCAGTAATAGCTCAATACTATTCAGCAACTTTTCGGAATCTTGTAACAAAGTATAATAAAACACATGAGGACGAACTGCCGTATTTTTCACCGCATGTATTAAGACACACCTTTTGCACAAGATTAGCCGGAAAAAACATGAATCCGAAAAGCCTGCAATACATCATGGGACATAGCAGTATAGAAATCACGCTTAATCTGTACGCACATGTTACCATAGACGGAATACAGGCTGAAATGGAACGGTTAGCGGAATAAGAATTTACTACTTTTTTACTACGTTTGAAGTGTTCTCTATAATAGAGATATAAGAAGATACGTGAAGTATCTACCAATAGCGAAATATCCACGAAGCCCTGATTTACAGGGTTCCGTGGAGATATAAGAAGATATGAGAAGATATAAGAAGTTATAAGAAAATCTGTATTAAGTTTCATCTAAATCTGAAACATGGATTTCCTATTCTTTTACCTATCTTTATTATTTCAACGCCTAAGAGGGCAGAAAGGAGAAATTTTATGTCAGCAATCATTCATCTCATGGGAAGGGTCACCAGAGATCCCGTCATGCAGCAGGGGAGGAACAACGGAACGGAGTATATTTCTTTAGACCTTGCCACCTCACAAAGAAGCCAGAACGCACAGAATAACCCGGAAAATCCATATGAATCTGTTTTCTATCAGTGCTATCTGAACAAGCATCTGGCAGAACGGCTTTCGAAGGCGGGAGTCAAGAAAGGAACCTGTCTATATATCTATGGAGAGCTTGAACTCCATCCCTTTGTTTACAGTCAGGGACAGAGAGCGGGCCAGGCCGGTTCCGGTGCCAGGATCAATGTACGGGACTGGCAGTTCTGTCTTTCCAACAAGCCAGAAGGAGATGCAGGCGGAAATCAGGCAGGCACACCGCCGTACAATGGAGGCGCAGCTACGCCGGGAGCCGGAGGATATCAAACTTCAGGTCCGCAAAACGGCGGTTATCAGAATCCTGCCGGTGCTGCACAGGGAGGCGTGTATCCTGCCAATGGAAATGCTACCGGAAACGGGAACTATCCAGGTGGCAGTAATCCATCCGGTGGAGGCAGCTATCCCAATGGAGGCAATGGCAATGCAAACGGGAACGGTAATTATTCCAATGCAGGGAATGGCAATGCAGGCGCCAGCTATCCCAATGGAGGCAGCAACATGGGCAACGGCCCGCAACCTGCGAACGGAGGAGCCCCGCAAGGCGGTTCTTACCAGGCAAATGCCCCTGCACAGAATAGTGCGGCTGGAAACCAGATGTACCAGCAGCAGAGAGGGAATGCCCAGTACGGCCAGACACCGCCGCAGGGCGGCTTTGCCGGGGACGGGTTTACCAATATCCCGGAAGGTATGGCCTCACAGCTTCCCTTCACTGCATAACTTCAGAATCACCCGGTTACGGAGCCTGCCAACGATAACTTCAGAATCACCCGGTTACGGAGCCTGCCAACGGCAACCGCTCCTGCAGATCACTTCAGGAAAGGAATTGCGTGTTTACGTTTGAACACAGCAGTTCCTTTTTTTCAAAACAATTCGAACTGCAAAATATTTTTATGAAAGGAATCCACAATGAAAACAAGAAAAGAAGAACACAGAAGTATCAAGATGATAAAAGCAGCGGCACTCGTTTTGTTTCTGGCGCTGCTCTTTACTCCGGAACAAATGAACCGGTCTGTCATTGCCGGCATCGCGATCACCGGGATTGTAGGAAGCTTTCTCTTCCTCCTGATCCCCATGATGCTGCATATCTCAGTCCCGTTTTCTTTAAAAAATACTCACACGCACAAGCGTAAGAAACAAAAGAAGGAAGCCCCTTTCTTTGACATGGAGACGCTGCTGATCCGGCAGATCAGTTACCAGGTTACGGATAAGATCAGGGCGGCTTACCCGGAAGCATCTTGGGAATATACCAGACCCATTAAAGCCGAGTCCCTGCTGAATTGCAACCTTATCCGCATCCGGACCTTCCATACGGGAGATTACAACTTTGCGGATGTTTCCCTCGACCAGTTCGGGCATCTGAAGCTCTTCATGATGACCATTACGGATTTCACGCCCCTTCCGGGACAGAAGAATCCAGATGGCGCTAAGACTGATCATCCTGAAAATCCGGCAGAACCTCCCATCCATGTGGATCCGGAATCCTGGTATTCCCTCATTGGGAAGCCGTTACTGACGGAGTTGATCGGAGACCTGCAGGCAAGGGGACACCAGAAGCTTTTTATCAATGAAGCCGGGGAAATATTTATTTATGCGAACAATACCCCGGAAATAAAAGATACCTTCCAGCATTTCCCGCCCAGAGATTACTGGGTAGCCCTCATGGACATCTTTACCCGTGATGAGCTGAAAGCAGTGGAAACCAATGACACCCTGGAAGTATCCTGGGCATAGAAGGGAGAGAATGATTATGGCAAATGGAAATTTATTACCCAACTGGTCCTTTAAGCGAAAGCTGCCGGAACCGTTCGAGGATTATACCGATGACCCGGTATTTAAAAATGTTTATTCCAAGCATTGCATACAGCCCCAGAAGCGTTCCACGCTCCATGCGGCGACGCTTCGGGCAATCCTGGCATATCTGGAACTGGAATCGCCAACAAGCGGAAAACCGCCGGAGGAACTTGGTGCAATCGGAAGCCAGGGAAATAATTTTACGATTGCGGAATATCCGAGCAAGACCGGAGAACTCCATGTAGTAGCCTACAACCGGATAAACGGCAAGTTTACGGCAGGCTGTTACCAAACACCTCCGGATCCGGAAAGCAATCCGGAAAAATATATGCTGAAAGAGGATGAGAAAAGCGGCGCTGCCCTGATCTTTGCGCTCATCCCAACTGCTATGGCAGATGACGAATTCAATGAGCATTACCAGAAGCTGAGGGAAGACCGGGATAACGGCTATCCAAACATGGACGATACGGTAGAGACTGCGGCAATCCTATGCGATAACCTTTACCGGCGCGTCCGTTACGGAACCTCTCTTCCGACCGGCGGAATCCCAAACGATACGCCGGGCAACGGTTCCATTTCCCAGCTGAAAGCATTTACGGTACAGAAAGGCACTCATTCCCCAACGGATGTCATTCTTGGGACTTTCCAGGTTCTAAAGCCTGGCACTTCTACCCGGAAAGTAATGGCAAGCGTTTCAAAAAAAGATTTCGTAGGCAAATACATCCTGTCCGAATCCCGGACACTGACTCCCCAGGAAGAACTCACCGTGCCGCAGCTCCCTGACTGGTACATCATACCGGCAGAGATTAAACGGATCTGCGAACACGCCAAAATAACCACAAATACCGTGTCACCCATGCGGAACTTCTTATTAAGAGGGCCTGCAGGGACGGGAAAGACCGAAGGTGCCAAAGCAATCGCTTCCGGCCTTCATCTCCCATACCGGTGCATTACCTGTTCTGCAAATACCGAGATCTTCGATTTGCTCGGACAGATCCTGCCCGATGTAGACGGGAAGCTTTCCGCCCTCCAGAGCGAATATCCCACCTTCCAGGACATCATGATGGACCCGGCAACGGCTTACCAGAAGCTGACCGGTACTTACGATGAAACGGTGGATGAGGATGCGGTCTACCAAAAGCTGGTGGATACTATTTTCGATGAGATGCACGACCACTACGCAAAGCAGGATTCCCACCAGAAGTTTAAATATGTGGACACTCCGCTGGTAGGAGCGATCCGTTACGGCTATCTTGTGGAATTACAGGAGCCTACGGTCATTGCCAATCCCGGCGTGCTGGTAGGCTTAAACTCCCTGCTGGACCGCTGTAACAGCGTGTTCCTGCCAAACGTGGAAGTCATTGACCGCCACCCGGATACCACGATTGTCGTGACTACCAACAATGATTATGCGGGCTGTAAGCAGATGAACCAGTCTGTCATCTCCAGGATGAACCTTGTGATCGACCTGGATGAGCCGGATGAGGATACCTTAGTCAAGCGTGTCCTTGGAATTACTGGCTGTACAGATAAAAAGACCGTAACCACCATGGCAAAGATCGTCAAAGCCGTATCCGAATACTGCCGCGAGAACCTGATCACAGACGGATGCTGCGGAGTCCGGGAGCTGATCTCCTGGGTGCAGTCCTTCATGGTCTGCGGGGATATCCGGGAAGCCGCCCGCTACACGGTCCTCTCCTCTGTTTCGGCAGACGCGGAGAGCAGGCAGGAAGTGGAGAACGGCTGTCTCGATTCCATCCTTTCGGCGTAAAGGGGGCTTTTTATGAGGGATTATCAGATCACAGAGGAAGAAATGCGGGGAGTTTTGGCCGCCAATCTTTCTTATCTCAGGAAATCCAAACGGTGGAGGCTCTCCCAGAAAACGCTGGCAAAAATTTTGCACGTACCGAGGAAAGCCATCATGAATTACGAATCCGGCAAAGTCCTTCCGCCGACCTATATCACTTACCGTATGGCGCTGTATTTTTGCTGTACCATGGAAGAACTTCTAACGGAGAAGGTATTTTAAGCGCAACAGCCGTATAGCTCTTTTAAATATGCGCTGTATGGAGCCTTTGCGTTTACAAATAAAAAAATGAAAAGAAAGGATGAATGAATTTTGAACAGCAACCAGAAAAAACTACAGCAGTTGATCAAGGATCAGACCCTTACCCTGACGGATGAGGAACTGTTCCTGTCCTCTGCCTACCAGAAATACCTGTCCTCTATGGCGAAAGCGGCTACCGGCCGCTACCGCCAGGGACTGCAGACGCTAATGGAGTGGGACGCTTCCGATGGCGCCGGACTTGCTTACACGGATAACTATAAGATCCACATCAATGCCGGCAACTCCATTACCCAGAGCTTCCCGTCCCGGATGCTGCGCTCTGAGAGCCTTGTGGGGATGAACGGTCATGAAACGGCTCATCTCTTATTTACAGACTTTACAACCCTTGGGTTATATCTGCGCAGCATGGAGAATGGTTCCTTCTATCCGGAAGAACCGTCTTTCGATGACCAGTACCAGGAAAGCTGTGAGGAAATGCTGGAAGCCGTGCATGAAAGAGACAAGGCTGTATGCCTGACGCTTTCTGAGTGCGCCTCCCATATCAGCAATATTTTAGAAGACATTTACATCGAAGCCCGCATGTGTGACGCCTATCCCGGCTTTTTTAAGCAGGGGATTGAGCTGAACTGCCTGCGGATGAATGAGCTGATGCCGTCCCTTCAGAGCCAGATTGACAATGGCTTCTCGGATTTTGCTATTGTGGCAAACCTTCTCCTGCAATACTGCAGGGCAGGTACGGTTAATAATCTCCACGGTTACACCGGTCCCTATCTGGATTACCTGGAGGACTGCGTACCATATGTGGAGGAATCTATCTACTCGGATGACGTGAAAGACCGGCTCCATGCCTCCAACCATATCCTTGGGATTCTCTGGGAGTATATCAAACCAATGGTGGAGGACACCAGGGACAGGCTTAAAGTTGCTTCGGAGGAAGATGCGAAAAACCTGTTAAATGAGATTCTGGGCGATCAGATCCAGGGCGTCGCCCCTCTGCCCTCCGGCAAAAACGGGGCAATGCCAAAGCAGGCGGAAGCCGGAAAGAAAGCACAAAGCGCCAATCCACCTCTGCAGTTTTCTCCACAGGCACGCCAAAATATCATGTCCGGTGTGCAGGATGTGGTGACGGAAGAAGGCGACCGGATCCAGCTTGCAAAGACTTCCACAATCTTAGAAGGAAACAATCCGGGCATCACTTATAATCACCAGTATCTAGGTTCCGGTTATGAGAAATCCGCCAGTGACCTTTTCCGTATCCTGAACAGTGTGGCAACGGAAAAAGCGGAGGAACAATACCAGCAGGAAATGACGGAAGAACTGCAGAAAGCGGCCAATGATATCCATTACGGCAACGCCCATACAGGGATCCATGTGACGGTAAACCGGATGTGCAGTGTATCGGATGATCTGGTAAAAGCATATCAGTCTGTCGCACCGCCTCTTCTCCGGGCTTCCAAGAGACTGCAGAAGACCATCGCCCCGCTCCTGAAGGAAGAAAGCGAAGGCGGTAAGATAAAAAACCTGCAATTTGGAAAACGCCTGGATACAAGGGCGCTGCACCATGAGGACGGTACATTTTTTATAAGGACAAGGCTCCCTTCGGAAGAGCAAAAGCTGGCGGTAGGACTCCTGATCGATGAAAGCGGCTCCATGAGCAGCTCCGACCGGATCACTTACGCAAGGATGACAGCGATTGTACTCTACGATTTCTGCCAGAGCCTGCAGATCCCGGTCACCATCTACGGACATACCACACCGGACTGTGAAGCCGGGGTTGCGTTATATTCCTATGCGGAATTTGATTCCATTGATACTTCAGACCGCTACCGGCTGATGGACATGAGCGCCAGAAACGGCAACCGAGACGGCGCCGCTTTGCGATATGTTGCAGAGCATCTGAGCAAACGTCCGGAAAACCAGAAGCTGCTCATCATCATTTCCGATGGACAGCCAGCGGATTACGGGTACATCGGCACGGAAGCGGAGGCAGACCTGCGCGGGATCAAGAAGGAATATTCCAAGAAGGGAATCATCCTCTTTGCGGCTGCTATCGGCTCAGACAAGGAGAACATCAAACGGATCTATCAGGAAGGATTCCTGGATATCACAAAGCTCGAAGAACTGCCGAAGAACATGGCGCTTCTTGTAAAGCAGTATTTGAAATAATGACACGTTGAAATTCGTATTGTGCCGTATATTACCTGATGAGATGGTTCCTACAGTACGATGCGAAACAGCTTAATAATATTTAGAAAGAAGGGACATTGATTCATGAATCAGAATTATCAGACGAGGATCTCCCCTCAGATCTGCAAAGTACAGACCGACCGAAAGCTGATCGCCGTCTATGACCAGTTGAAATACGCTGCGCTGACACACTATGCACAGCTCCACGCGAAAGGCGAGTATAAGGAAAATGACCATAAGGCAAATTCCCTGATCAAGCTCACCATCCAGGACTATTCCAACGGCACCGGCGATAAGAATATAATCGCCCAGTTCAACCTGGCTCCCGAACAGATCCAGTTTATTTTAACCCGGATCACTGCAGGGTTCCAAGAATTTGAATGGTCCCAGAGCAAGATCTACGGCGCGCCTGATGCACAGGGGTATTCTACGGCACAGCAGTTTTCCATCTCACGCCATACTAATGATTCCAGCGGACGGCCGATGAAGAGCCCGTGGCGGATCCAGATCGTAAATGGAAAAGGTGTGAAAGTCCAGAACCAGAAAGGCGGTTCCTATATGAAATCCGGAAGCTTTCTCTCGGAGAAAAATGCGTTTATCCAGCTGACGGATATGGACCTCTATACGCTCCTAAAGCGCACGGATTCCTATATCACCAACTGGGAAGCGTGTATGGCGCCGTCACTGATCGCAAACGGAAAGCAGGCGTATGAGAAACAACAGCAGGACTGGCAGTCACAGAATCAGGGGCAGGATCAAGGGTATGCTCAGAACGGGCAATATCAAGGGCAGGCTCAAGAATATTCCCAGAACAGTCAGTACCAAGATCAAACTCAGAATTATGCACAGAACGGACAGTATCAAAACCAGACTCCGTACTATATGCAAAATAATACACAGAATAACCAGTACCAAAATCAGGGGCAGGGAAACACCTATGCCGCTTAGATTTCAGGCACGATCATTTTTGGAAAAGGAAGCGGCCCTATGGCGGCTTCCTTTCCGTTAGAAAGAAGGTGAATCTATGAAATATTCCGATATCTGCACACTGGATGCACAAGGACGGATTGTAATCCCGACCAAGATGCGGAAGATTTTAAATCTTGTGAATCAGGATTCTCTGGAAGCGGAGCTTTCCGGCCAGGAGATCCATCTTAGGAAATGCGGGGAACTGCCAATAGATACACACAGGCTCGCATCCCTCCTTACCATCCTGTACAACAGCAGCCGGCACGCCGTTGCTCTCTGTTCCGATACACAGGTCGTTAGCGCGGTAGGAAGTTTTCTTCCAGACAGAACCCCTGTCTCCAGGGAACTCTCTGCCTGCATCCAGGCTGAAAAAGAATATCTCCCGGACATGAGCAGGCCAGTCTATCTTACCTCCTGTCCAGGCACACCAGTCGCTGCGCTTTTCCCTGTCCACTCCGAAAAACCTCTGGCATTAGCAGTGCTTTCTGCAAAGCCGCTTACCGAGGTAGAAATTGGATGTGCAAGATTAGTTGCAGCCACAATCGCACGTGAATTTGATTAACAAAAAATAATCTCATTTATTTAAAAGAAAGGATAAAAATACCATGAAAAAAATACATCTATTAAACCCGGAACAACAACAGTTTGCAGAGCAGAACCATCAGATCGTAGACCGTTTTCTCTCCAGGAAAAGGCTAGATGCAGAAGAGTTTTATGATGTCGTCATCTTTGGCTATCTGTTAGCCGTACAGGAATATCTGGAGAAACCCTGATTATCCGATTACGCCTTCAGTACCATCGCATGGCGGAACATGAATGACTGCCTCATCAATGAATATGCCTACTGGAACTGCGGGAAGCGGGCGGCTGTTACCGGTCCCTTAGAGGAGGAATACCTGTCCATTGACACGCTTCTCCCCAACCGGATGCAGCGGGCGGCAGAAACTATGGATAACCAGAAACTGCTGGTCAAGCTGCTTGCCTATATCACCCCGAAAGAACAGGAAGTGGTCCGCCTAAAAGCGGACGGCTACACCTATCAGGAGATTGCAGAGAAATGCAGCCTCACCGTATATGGCGTGGAAAGCCGTTTCAGCCGGATGCGCCGACGGTTACGAAGTCTTGCCCTGATGTAGAGGAGGATTCCTATGAACGATTTGCAAATACAACGGGCGGCAGAGCTTCTTCAAAATGAATTTGGCCCGGAATGGCAAACCATTGCCGGGATGCTCGGTACGGAAGGATTACGGAAGCGTGTAGGAAAGGAGCTGACTTCCTTTATGGCGTTTCCGGAGCGCGGAAATGGCGGAGACAGCCACTGGAGAGGGAACTGCTCTCCGGAAGTGGTTGCTTCCATCCTGCGCTATGTTCTGGACTGCAAGCGTTACTACGGCAAAGATATAAGCCAGTTTACCATGATGGACCCCATGAGCGGTTCCGGAACTTCCCAGACTGTAGCAGACCAGTTTCAAGTACGGTCATTGCTTTATGACCTGAACCCGTCTCCAGCTTGCGGATATGGCAACTGGAACGCATTAAGAAATGATGTAGAGGATTCGGCAGACCTGATCTTTTTCCATCCGCCGTACCACGACATCATCAAATACAGTGGAAATATGTGGGGAAGGCCCCACCCGGATGACCTGTCAAGATGCGAGAATTACCAGGACTTCCTGGAAAAATTAAATTACTGTATCCGGAAGTTCTTCTTCGCACTGCGCAAAGACGGCAGGCTCGCGGTACTGGTGGGGGATATCCGCAAAGACGGCCATTTCTACAGCATGCAGAACGACCTGATGCGCATGGGAGACTTTGAATCCTTTCTTGTGAAAGGCCAGTTCAACTGCGTATCAGATAACCGCAGGTACAAAAAACCGTTCATCCCGGTCGTCACGGAATATGTGCTGATACTAAAGAAAGCCGATTCCCTGACAGTCCCCTTTTCCTGCAGGCAGGAAGGCTGCCTGTCGGTAAGCAGGACGGACCTCCAGACGATCACCTGGCACCATCTGATCCGGATGACCATGGAAAGCATGGGAGGGACAGCGGCATTATCGGATCTATACGATCTTCTGCGGGGCCATCCCAAAGCACGGAAGAATCCGCACTATGAGGACCGGATCCGGGCAACCATCTACGAGCATCCGGATCAGTATCTCCGGACAGCCCAGGGATGCTACCGCTTAAATTATGCCGTGGCATAAAAGCATAAAACAAACAAAATCCAACATGGAACTGAAAACAAATCCACAATTTTAAGAAAGGAAGACATCTACTATGAAAAGACACCGAAAACAAGAACTGCAGAATACCAGGAAAGCAACCGTCACCATGACAGGCACCCCATCTCTGCCTCTCCGTGTCGGAGAAAACGCATGGATCCGTACCCGTCACCAGTTCTTTACGACTTCTATGATATTAAAGATCCTGGAGGTAGCAGAGGACGGCATAAAATTTGAGACCTGCAATACCATTTACAATCTCAGATATGAAACTGTTCCTGCCGAGAGCGGGGTGATATGCGCTTGACAAAGATCCATGAACTGGGAAGCAGCCTTCAAAAGCTGCTTTCCACCCTAAAGAAAAACCGTGAGATGATCCCCCTTGAAGTTCTGAGGTCCCATTACCGGCAGCCTTATTATGCCCTGATCCGGCAGATCAACGGCACTGCATCTGCATTTGTGAAGGCGGTCCTTACCGACCGGCTTATCATGAATCCGGATATTTCTATAGAAGAGCAGGCGGCGGTCATCAATCAGGTGATCGCAGATTCCGGCATGGAACAGCAGATGAGTTCCTGCATTTCCATGACCTACAGTGCGGATCAGCTTTATCAGATGGCGCTGGAACTCCGGCAGAAGATTGAATGTGCCTTATGGCCATATATCGACCTAAAAACCTGCCTGGTGTTTGACCTGGACAATCCGGATGCGGAACCTGTCACTTATAACACTTTGACCAGACAGATCTGCAGGAATGGGAGCTGGGAGAATCAGGAATTAGATCTTCAATGGAAATTTATCTTTTACCCAAATACAAGGATTTATCCAGACAATGAATTACCCAAAGAAGAAAAGGAGACAAATCACTATGACTACACAAATGGAACGGAAAACAACTGCACGCCTGTCAGATAAAGAAATGGAGAAAATCTACCGCATACGGCAGCGTTTTTACTGGGAAATGGATTTTATCAGCCGCTGCAGGGAACGTAAACTGGAAGAAATTGGCTTATGCAACCTTCCTTACCAAACGCTTCCGGAGGAGAAAAAGCTTCTTGACCTGGCCTATGAACTCTATAACAATATGGAAGACTCTAATACGACCTATAATGTGACACTTGATCTTGTCATTGATGAGATTGAACGCCGGATACAGGATAACCGGATTGTTACTGCTGCGGAACCTCCCGGAAATCCACGGGTTGTTATTATCATTGAGGACGGAATTGTCAGTACAGTGCTGGCATCGGATCCGGATATCCAGATTGACATTATTGAGCTGGACCGAAATTATGCGGATTCCGAGCTTCGTTCTTCTACTTATGATGCTGCCCTAAAAGAACCCGGCCTTCAAAACTGCAGTTACTCACTGCATGTGCCAGGTTATGAGCAGGAAATGGAAACAGAGGTGGATGAGTAATGGCAAATATCTGTTGTGATGACGTCTATTTCTATTCACAATCCAATCCGGAACATCTGGCTGCATTGTGGGAAGACCTGGAGACATCCATCGTTTTCTGCCGCAATGAAGATCTGGCAGGGATCAGGAACCTGTTTGAATTAAAGGGTATTCCCACAGAAAGTCTCTCCCTCCGGGGAACGGTCATCGCTATGGAACGGAATCCGGATAATATCCTTCTCAGTACTTCTGCCGCATGGTCTCCGCTTTATGGGGCATACCATGCGATTGCCGAAGCTTATCAGGTGGATTTTGTCATGCAGAGCATCGAGCCGGGTTGCAGGACCTATATCAATACCGATCATTCCGGCCAGTATTTCCCAGACCATTATGCAGTATCCATACAAGACGAAACTTTCCTGACACCAACAGGTATTCCGGTGAGTGAGAAACTGGAATATGGAGAACTGTTTACTACGGATGCCGCTCTGCTGGAACACTTTGCCGAGATGGGATATCCTGCAGATACACTGAAAATGCTGGAGACGCTTTTGGAAGATACGAGAATGGAGGTTCACTGCTTTGAAGATCCTTATTCCCTGAATGACTGACAGACGAGGAGGCATGATGTATGAAGCTATATGTATTATGCAGTTATGGAGATGGATTGAACGATCCCGATGTCTCCACAGATTATCAGGAACTCTATGAAAAGATGGAGAAAAGTTTCCGCATGACACGGGATCACGTTTCCCAGACAGAAGAAGAACAGGAGAATACCTATCTGAGCGGATACAGTGCCAGGGCTGTCATACAAGGTGACTGGATGGAATGGTCTATTACGGAGTTGGAACTTCCAATATCCAACCTGTGATAAATCAAAAAAACAAATATATACTGAGCCGCTTGATTTCAGGGCGGCTCATTTCTGTCAGCAAAGCCCGAAAAACCGTGATTTGCTTTTTCAATTGGATAGGCGCAAACTTTTTGCTATAATAAATTTACAATTATGGAGATAACCATATTTGAAATTCGCAAGGAGGTTCGCTCATGGTGGAAGGAAAGTATTTTTTTAATGGAAAAGATATTACTATGAATATGTTCATCCAGATTCGGGATGTGATTGATATTATTCAGGAAACAACCGGGTTAAATTTCCCGGATGCGACTTTGGCTTTTTATGAATCCCAAACATACAAAGCCCTTCAGAACACGGAGAACACCCTATGGGCAGAATCTGCCGGTTATATTGCAGACCGGTATTTTGAGGAATGTACAGAAACAAACTGTATTTAAGGAAATATTACGAGCCGCTCATATTGGGCGGCTCTTTTCAGCAACATACAAAAAGGTTTTTACCTGCAAAACTCATGCGCACGATGATCTCATTGCGGTATCTGTCTTATATGCCGCTGCACATCCCTTATGGCTAACAGTACCTGATATAATAGTCTTCCAGGGAAATATTACATTCTTCCCTTGCGGCTACAAACTGGTATTCTTTTATCAGTTTCTGTCTCTCTCCGGCATCCTTCTGGATCTTCATGAGGATAGAAGCAACCTCAAAATCCTCATAGATATGGCAAATTAATACATCCATCAACTCCCTCAATACCGGCAATCGTTCATACTCTGATTTTAAATCAATCCGTAGAATCCCCATCTGCTTTCCGTCAACCGCATACTTCAGAGATGGGCACACTTCCATCGTTCCAATCAGTAACCCGGTCTTCCTATCCAGAACACTCCACCTGACAAAATCTTTTGCCTCGTATCGGCTCAGCCAGTATTCCACACATCCCCGGAACTTATCCTTATCCGTATAATAAAAATCATCTCCACAGCAGTCCCCGTTAAAAAAGCGTGCTGCTTCCGGATCGGAATAACAGGAAAACAGCCCCTCTGCATCTTCTGCCTCCAGTTTTCTTATCTTGAAATGTCCGGTTTCATATTCTGGACATATAGTAAATACATCCATGTTCTGTCTCATCGTCTCCACCCTTTTTATCCTGCAGTAATTTGCCCATATATATCTGGCATTAGCTCCCATTATATAGAACATACATTCTTTTATCAAGTAGATATTTCCAATCCTCTTTTCCAAATTTTGGCAGCCTTTGTATATAGTATCCCCAATATTTAGTATTATATACACAGATAAATCAATATTTTGTATTTTGTTATTTGACACCATCAAGATATAGTGGTAATATGATATTGTAATTATTTTTTGTGTCAGTCCGAAAAGGATATCACACGCAGTTTAGGTTTGTATATGAAGTCAGGAGAATCACTATGCCCGGCATAGGATCTTCTGGCTTTTTTTGTTTGTAGAAGGGAAGATGTCTCTTTTGCATTTTGCAGGTTTTCTGCATTTAATGGGAGAATGGACGCTTATGGTGTACATTCTCTTTTTTTGCCTGAACGCAGACGGAAGGAGGATGAGTAAACAATCCCTTCGGATGACACCACAAGAAAAGGAGGTCTCACATGACATACGAAACATTTAGGAACGAGGTTTTACAGGGCTTACAGAGCCGGGAGATTGGCAATGTCAGTCTCAGCCTCACAAAGACACTGAAATCCAATGGGGAGATGAAGCACGGGGTTGTGTTCAAAAGCCCTTCCTCAAATACTTCTCCCACAATCTATCTGGAAGAATTCTATGAATTTTATCAGGCAACAAAGGACTTTGATACCGTGATTGACCGGCTTTCAGACCTGTACCGCTCTTTGCCGGTGATACAGGTAAATGAAACGGAACTCTATGATTTCTCTACTGCCAAAAGCAAGATCATTATGAAGCTGGTCAACACAGAGAAAAACCGTACATTCTTGGAAACAGTCCCGCATATCCCATTCCAGGACCTGTCTATCGTCTACTATTATCTCATCGGGAAATCGGACAGGATGCTCCTGGATATGCCAGTCCGGGATGGGCTGTTAAAGAAATGGGAGATTGATACTCTTAAGCTGCATCAGCAGGCGTTGGCAAATTATAACCGTTTGCTGCCAGTAAAATTCGGCAATTTGGATCAGTTTCTTCTGGACAGAGGTTTGCTGGAAAACGAGTATTATGCGGCTCTTTCTGCCAATGACTACACTAATTCCATGTATTTTTTAACAAATGACTTTTTCTCAAACGGCGCTGTCTTAATGACCTGCAAAAACCTGATGGATAAGATTGCAGATTTCTTTGAAGAGGACTTCTACATTATCCCAAGCAGTATCCATGAAGTGCTTTTGTTCCCAAAATCCAAGGCTCCTTCCAAAGAGAAGCTGGATCAGATGATACAGGAGGTTAACCGGGATTATCTGGACCCGGCAGAATATCTGTCTGACCACGCTTATTATTACAGCAGATCAGGTCAGGATTCAAATGGTTATGTCATTCAAAACCTGTTCCAGCGTCTGCCCGGAACTATTTCTTAGGAATACCCCAAAACAACAAAAAGAAAGGACGAATATCATGAACCAGATTCAGGAAATCACATCTCTGGTGCAGGAATTAAATGAGCACAGAAATGCTTATTATAACCTAAACGCACCAACGATCACGGACAAAGAATATGACCAGTTATTTGACAAGCTTCAGAAGCTGGAAGAGGAGACCGGATTCATCCTCTCCAATTCCCCGACTCAGACCGTGGGCTATTACCCGGTCAGCAGTCTTTCAAAAGTGCAGCATCCCATCCCTTTGCTTTCCTTAGATAAGACCAAGCAGGTGACGGAGATCACAGCGCTTCTTGCCAGGAACCCGGCATTACTGATGCTGAAGCTGGACGGACTTACGACCAAACTGGTGTATGAGGACGGGCATCTGATACAGGCTTCCACCCGTGGAAATGGAGAAGTCGGCGAAGAAATTACCCACAATCTCCCTGCCTATCAGAATGTCCCCTTATCAATCCCTTACCGGAAACGCCTGGTCATCACCGGGGAATCCTACATCCACATCAATGACTTTGAACGTCTCAAAGAAACACTCACAGACAGCAACGGAAAGAAATTCCGTAATGCGCGCAATCTTGTCTCAGGCACAGTACGGAGCCTGAATCCGGAAACCTGCGCAAAACGCTGCGTCTATTTCTCGCCATTCAATGTATTAGAAGGGCTGGATGAAAGTCCCTACAGCGACAGCAGGCAGATGCGGCTTTCGCTTTTAAAGGAGCTTGGCTTTGATACCTGCCCCTATATTTCTATAGAAGGGCCGGCGCCGACAGAAGAACTGGCTGCCACCAGTATCGACATGCTGGTAACCGAAGCTTCCAGGCGGCACATCCCGATTGACGGCATCGTTGCAGTCTTCGACAGCCTCAGTTACTCCAAAAGCTGCGGGAAGACAGGACACCATTACAAGGACGGGCTTGCTTACAAGTTTGAGGATGAGCAGTATGAGACCATTTTGCGAAACATTGAATGGACGCCTACCCGCTTCGGAGAGATTGCGCCGGTCGGTGTTTTTGACACGGTTGAGATCGACGGCTGTGAAGTATCACGGGCATCCCTGCATAACTTAAGCTTCATAAAGAATCTGGAGCTGGTTCCAGGGTGCAGGATCCTGATCTCCAAACGGAACATGATCATTCCCCACATCGAGGAAAATCTGGACCGGGGAAGATATCAGGATATGGTCCCGCCGCTCTGCCCGTGCTGCCAGTCGGCCACCTTGATTAAACGGCGGAAAACCAGCGACGGCAGAATCGTGGAGACTGTCCACTGCAACAATTCGGCATTTGACAGCCAGATCCTGCGGAAGTTTGAGCATTTCGTGGGGAAGAAGGCTATGGATATCGAAGGACTCTCTTCAGCTACGTTGGAGAAGTTCTTAGAGCTAGGCTATCTGGATTCCTTTCAGGATCTGTACCATCTGGATCTGTACCGCGAGGATATTCTTGCACTGGACGGATTTGGCGAGAAATCCTATGAACGCCTCTGGAGCGCCATTACCAGAAGCCGGGAGACAGACTTCGTGCATTTCCTGGTAGCAATGGACATCCCCATGGTGGGGCGTACCAAAAGCCGTATTTTAAATACCGTATTTTCCGGAAACCTTCATGACTTTGAAGCCGCTGCTGTCGGCAGTTATGACTTTACAGCGCTGGAGGACTTCGGGGAGATACTGAACCACAACATTCACACATGGTTTTCCAACGAAGAAAACTTGTGTTTATGGAAAGAATTACAGAAAGAACTTACATTCAAATCAAAGGAGGAACACATCATGAGAGAAGTAAAAGAAAATCCATTTATGGGACGAACAGTTGTTGCGACAGGAAAGCTTACGCATTTTACCCGCGACGGTATCAACACAAAGATCCTGGAGCTTGGAGGAAAACCCGGAAGCTCCGTAACGAAAAAAACCGATTACCTGATCTGCGGGGAGAAGGCAGGAAGCAAGCTGAAAAAGGCCCAGGAGCTGAACATTCCGGTTCTGACAGAAGAGCAGTTCCTGGAGATGATTGCGTAACCAGCACTTATCACATAATAAGGGAAACAGCCATGAAAGAAAAGATTTATGAACTATGCCCGCACTGCAATGCGGAGGTCTCGGTCTTATGGGATACAGCGTCACAAGGGTATCTGACAAACTGCCCTTCCTGCGGCAAGCGCTTACTGCTCTGCAGTGAATGTGTAAACCGTGACGGCTGTGACTATGATCAGGAATCCGGTCTGTGCAGACGGGTGGTAGAAGCCATGTGGAAGGAGCTTTCTGATATACCTTTGGAAGTCCCGGACGCCGGAGACGAATTCTTTGCAGAACCATTTACACTGCAGGGGATCTCATTTCCGGCCGGAATCACACGGACAGAACTCTGGCACTGGTTTGATGACCGCCATCCGAAAGGCGTGGCATATTTACTGTATGGATTACGAAAAGAATAAGCAAAGAGAATCATTAGATAAGAGAATGGGAAGGTATGGCTTGATGCCATACCTTTCTTTTCGGAAGGGAAAAATTATGAAATTTGCAGAGAAAATATTTGAGAGGGCAACGGTAAAAGGAATTGCAGATTACCTGTTATACGGCATGGTTCCAGACCGGGATGACCGTAGTTACGAGACACGTCTGGATAATGCGGATCTGACTTACGAGAAAGTTGCCAAACAATATGATGAGGATGGGGCTTCGATTCTGCTGTCTGCTGCAAATGAGCTGGCAAATGAACATGCCAGCGTGTACATGGAACTGGGGCTGCAGGCTGGAATCCTGTTAATCGCCGATCTGTTCCAAAATATCTGGCGGGAAAGAGACCAGGACGGATATCGTATGGCTTCGGATAACCATAGGACACAGGAAGAACAAAATCCAGATACCAAATCAGATGTAGATCTGAATGCCGAATCTACTGTAGATGCAGATACCGAATCTGACGCAGATGCAGATACCGATATGGCATCGGAGTTCCGGCACTCGGTCCTGCAGCAGATCATCCGAAACAGGCTGGATACCGCTTTGGAGAATACCCTTAGAAAAGACAGGAGATACCAGAATTCAAAGCAGAAAGCCAAAGAAAAGGCCGGCAGACTGTCAGAAGATATGTTCACGCCTGAACAATGGAATCTGATTGACGATGCCCTGGAAGAAAGCAATGCAAGCGGTTCCGAATATGGGCGGGTTGCTTATCAGCAGGGATTTTTTGATGCTTTAAGCTTTTTCAAAGACATTCATTCAATGAAGGGGAAATCTATATGAATACACCAGAAAATAAGAATAACACTTTAAAACTGAAACCGATTGGTACGGACTCGTGGTCACGTCCAGTCTATGAAGACCAGTATGGGCATTTATGGAAGGATATTACATTAGGCCGTAACAACCCAAAGCTATGTTCTGCACTATATAATGCATTTGACGGCGAGCCGGATCTGCCGATTCGGAGACCATTTATCATTTTATCCAATGAAAAACAGATTGACGAGGATAAAAGATTTCAATATCAAATGCTGGACAGATACAGATGCGATTGCGACTATTACCTTGGATACGGCAACCGGAATCCTGATGTCTTATCATCAAAAGATGAGCGTGAACACATAGAATCCATGAAAAAGATGTGGCTTAATTTCCCAGACGGAGAAAAACCCAAATGGCTAACATGGGATCAGATTCTTGAATATGAAAAAGCAATGTGTACTGGGGCTTAAAACAAGAGCCATTCCATCCGGAATGGCTCACTTTAATACCTGCATATAGGAAAGGAAAAATAATGTTATTAAAAATTTACAGAAGGGAGTAATACCTATCCGGTGAAACCGGTTGTATTCAGGTTGCTAAAGAAATACATAAAACCAGCCATAACAGCGTGAAAGCTCTGCAAGTAGCATGGGAGGACAGGCTGGTAGCCATTTGCCGCATGGTAAGTGGTTGGTATGAAAATATGTTGGTTCAGTTGTGGAATTTCAAGCTTTGTGGCGTGCTATCTGGCAAAGGATGTAGATGAGATCATTTATACCCATGTTGCCAACCAGCACGAGGACAGTCTGCGCTTTTTACATGACTGTGAAAAGCTGCTCGGACGGAAAATCCACATTCTGCAATCGGATAAATATGACAGCGTTGATGATGTCATAGAACGGACAAGATGCATCAATACCGCCTACGGCGCACCCTGTACAAAATGGCTGAAGAAACAGGTCCGCAGGGACTGGGAACAGAAGCATTATGAACATCACACTTATGTATGGGGATTTGATGTAAACGAAAAGGCAAGGGCGGAAAAACTCTCAGAGACCATGAGCGACTATGACCATGAGTTCCCGCTGATTGACAATTATCTTTCGAAAGAGGAGTGCCACGGCATTGCGGACAAACTGGGGTTAAAGCGGCCGGTTATGTATGACCTGGGCTATCCGAACAATAACTGTATCGGATGCGTCAAAGGCGGCATGGGCTACTGGAATAAGATCCGCGTTGATTTCCCGGAAGTCTTTGAACGGCGGGCAAAACAGGAACGGTTGATCGGACATAGCTGCATCAAAGGGATATTTTTAGATGAGCTGGAACCAGACCGTGGAAATATGAACATGGAGATCATGGAGGACTGCACCATCTCCTGCCAGTTATTAACAATGTAAGCAAAGAAACAATCTCACGAAAAATACGAAAGGAAAAACAAAATGAAAAAATCATTAATGGAAAACGTCACTCCCATTGCGTGGAATGAACGGATACACTTTGAATGTCACCATTGCGGCGCATGCTGCCGCAATGTAAAGGACAGCGTCCCGCTGGAGAGCCTGGATGTCTACCGGATCGCCAGGTTCCTGCAAAGCCAGGACAAATCTCTTGATTCCATAGAACATTTACTGTCCCTGTATGCAGAGCCGGTTCCGATTCATGAGTGTGGTTACTTTATCTACACACTAAAGACAGTCGGCTCAGACGATGCCTGCATTTTCCTAAAGGATAACCGATGTACGATCCAGGCCGCAAAACCGCGGGCCTGCCGTACTTATCCATTGGTAGCGGAGCCGGATGATTCTTCCTCTTTTCAGTACTATCTCAGTATGGAGAAGAGCCACCATTTTACAGGCAGGAAATTCAAAGCACGGGACTGGATGAACCAGTATTTTACACAGGAAGATCGGGCATATGTCAATGCAGACATTTCGGCAGTACCAGAGATTGCGCGGCTGCTCAGGCAGATACCAGAGACTCACAAGCACAGGGCATTGTTCTTTTTTCTGCAATATAAATACACAGACTTTGACCTGGATCAGCCGTTTCAGGAACAATACGAACGAAATAATAGAGAACTAATTGCTTCCTTAGAGGCAATGATTTCATAATCAAGGGAAAAGCTGTAGCTTCCTCTGGCTTCAGACATAAGAGAAATAGTTACCATGCTTGTAAAACTATTATAAATAGACTATAATAGATACACTGAGAGAAAGGGGACTCCAGATAATTGAAAGTACCATCGGATTGCGACTTATACAAAGGTTATGAATCCTAATGAATGGTTGTTGGAGGTATTATATTAATGATAGCAACAAGGTTAAATGTTACAAATACCACAGAATTACGAAAAAATGGAATAAATGCTTTAAAAACTGCATTAGGCGTTACTAGAACCCTCAAATTTTTAGAACAGTTTGATAACGGTGGTTCTGGAGACTGTACTGCCGAAAAATATGAACCCGAAGAAACCGAACCTTCCGATGCAGAAATAAGGAAAATGTTTGGATTTTAGTACCTTCTTCCTTTTTCGCACCATATACAATCAGTTCAATCCTAGAGCTTTCAAGTGATGTGCTCAATGAAATCGCACGAAAGTATGAAAACTTGCAGAAAGGGCGCAAGAGGTTCAGTGAACCTCTGCACTGCGCGGACCGAAGCGGAGCGTAGAAAAGGTGCTATGATGAGAGGATTATTGATTCAAACAGAAGCAAGAACTATTTTAAACCGGGGAATAAGTCAAGGCATTAGCCAGGGCATTAGTGAAACAAAAAAGAAACGGCACTTAGGATGCTGAAAGCGGGAAAGCTGACGGTCGAGGAGATTGCGGAATACTCTGCCCTTAGTGTGGCAGAAGTGGAACAGCTTGCGAATCTTCAGACAATATAAAACAGCGACAAGCAAATAAGGTTACGCAAATTTCTGTTTTGGCTATGTAACTCATTCTAACAAATATAGAAGACATTGAATCCTTCCAATAAAATACTGGGAATAAGCTTATGTTCCTGCCTGCTATATTGAAGGATGAAAGAGCAGTAGTGGGATAGCAGAGGGCAGTATTCATGGCGATATCCCAGAAGTGATTGAAAACTGCAGAAAACAATATAAAAAATGAAGGAGATACAATGAGAGGACCATTGATTCAAACAGAAGCAAGAGCTATTTTAAACCGAGGCATTAGTCACGGCATCAGTGAATGCAAAAAAGAAATAGCACTTAGGATGCTGAAAATGGGAAAGCTGACAGTTGAGGAGATTGCGGAATACTCAGCCCTTAGCGTGGCAGAAGTAGAGCAACTTGCGAATCCTCAGACAATATAAACAGCAGGGAAACAAAATAGACTGAATTTCTGTGCCATCTGGTGATAAGATTACCATAATCACCAGATGGTTTTTTCATGTCAGGAACAAGCTCTGCTGCTCATATTCCTGTTCCCGCCAAAGCTCTGGCGGAGTCTTATGAAGCGCATACTCCGTAAATTTGTCATCATAAACCCAGTCCTCCAATTCACCCTCATCCAAAACCAGCGGCATACGATTATGAACAGGACCTACAGAAGCGTTCGCCTCTGTCGTAAGAATAATAAAACGCGCCCCATCCTGAAACCGGTTATAGAATCCTGCCATAAATAAAACCGGCCTGTCTTCTCTGAAAAATATCACCTTATTCTTATCTGAATCCCACTCATAAAAATGCCTGGCCGGAATCACACAGCGCCTGTGCAATACGCTTTCACGAAATGTCCTCCGTTCCAGTGCCGTCTCTGCTCTGGCATTAATCAGCAGTCCTTTTTTCTGATACTGCAGGAATCCCCAGTGCATTTCATTCAGTTCCAATGCCGGTGAATTTTCCGCTGCAGAACCTGCCAATAACGGATTTTTCTGCCGGCTGTGGCAAGTCAGAATACCGGCAGGCTGGGAGGGGTAAATATCCCCTGTACGCATTTTCTGTATCCGCAGATCTACGCCGCGGATCACCCGTTCAATCTCTTTGGCTGTCCCCTCATCTACATAGAACCGTCCGCACATAATTTTCTCTCCTTTTCCTGTCGCAGCGTATCCATTCATCCAGCGTGAGTGGGGTATAGTCCGAATACATGCAGAAACAATTAATCATATTCGACGGAATTGCCCGTTTCTCCCCGTCCGGATTTTTACGGATACTGCCCCTTGTTATTTCCTGGAATTGTTCAATCAGCCGCTGGTCATAGGTATCATGCACATGGCCATAAAGCATATATACTTTAGGATTCCCATTTCCGTCCAGACGATACTGCCCGTTATAACATATGATAGGATAGTGGCAGAGAATGACCTTCCGTTTGTTATCCTGCAGTTCCTCATAAGGTTTGATCCACACAAAACGGCTGGCATTATAATCCTTATTCTTCAGGAACCGGTCATGGTTCCCCTGGATTAGGTAGAGACGTCCATTCAGCTTCCCTAGCAGTTCATTGGTTTCTTCCGCCTTTCCCCATGACAGGTCACCCAGAATCACCACCTCGTCATTCTTCCGTACCTTTTCATTCCATCTCTGCAACATATATGCATTCATTTCCTCCACATCCGCAAATCCACGGTAATCCATCTTTGTATTCAGGTTCCCATGGAAGAAATGTGGGTCTGCAATATAATATCTCAATCTATCTCACCTGCTTATCTTGTAATCCTAGCAATTTATTTTGATTGCTGGCTGTTTATCATTCGTAATTAATAATCATATTGTATGTAATCAGGCCAGGAAAATCAACTACAGATTATCCCAACTACAGAACCCGCCACTGGCAGCTTCCTACGTATGCTATGGCAAGTAAAAATCCCGGCAGAGTATTAACCCTGGCCGGAATTTTTCTTTTGCAAACCTACGCTCATAAAAAGCAACACAATCAAACGCATGCATTTTGTTCTGACGATGATATTTCCCTGCAATATGGCTTCAGAAGGATGTCTGCTTTTTCCAGAAAATCCTTTCTTCCCGTACTCTCCTGATAGAC
The DNA here is from genome assembly GCF_003885045.1 of Schaedlerella arabinosiphila. Classification (GTDB taxonomy): domain Bacteria; phylum Bacillota; class Clostridia; order Lachnospirales; family Lachnospiraceae; genus Schaedlerella; species Schaedlerella arabinosiphila. The sequence continues at coordinate 4,984,893 of NZ_RHJS01000002.1, forward strand.
TTCCCACAATACTTTATGTAAGTTCTCCATCTGGATGCCGCCGCAGTGCCTCTCTAGCATCTTCAAAAAGGGAAGCGCCATAGTCTTGCGAAAGTCCTTTCCAAGCCGCAGGTTATCGCCTTCCAAACCATATACCTCCTGAATACACTCCAGCACAACGTCATAATCTGCCTCAAACCTCATAAGTACCTGATCCATTGACCTCTTCATCTCACAAATCCTGGCCATCTCTCTTACATCCGTACAATCAGTCCGTCAAGGCTCATTCGAGGCAGTCCAACCAGATACCATTCGTCACCCATCTCAATCCTGGTCGGAACCCAGGCATTGTCCACCTTCAGGTCAAAGCAGTCCCCACAGTGCAGCCCGCCGTAATACGAATCCAGACCGAACCGGATATCATACCGTCCGCTTTCTTTATCATAGAACAATGCTCCTTCTCTTTTTTCACTCATAACGCTATTACCTCCTCTAAAATTTATCTTTCATATAAGTAATAGTGTCATTTTTTCTGAGATTGGAAAATTTCTGCATTTTTTTCAAAATATTTTCTCCGGTAGCGGTAAAAAGTAGTGTGAGATAAGCCCAGCTCACGCTTCAAGTCAGCCTGTGTGATTTCACCTGCAGTTACTCTCTGGTATGCCTTGGCAAATTCCTCTTCTTTGATTGCCGGCGGCCGCCCGTAATCATCCCATTCTCCCCGGAGCTTCTTCATGGCGATACCTTCACGTTGGCGTTTTTCCTTCTTCTGGATTTCGGATTCGCTGATGGATGCGTAAAGCTCCAGCATCATGTTATTGATCGTCTCCATCATCAGACGTGCCATGGAGTTATCCATCTTAGACAAATCCATCAGTGTTGTCGGGAGTTCCAGTACCATCAGCCGGACATCCCTGCTCTGTAATTTCCGAATCTGCTCCATAGTGTCTCGTTTATTCCTGCCTAACCGATCCAGTTCTGTCACAAGAAGAATATCCCCCTCCCGGAGAACATCTTCCACAAGAACCGTGTATCTCGGCCTATTAAAGTTTTTACCCGTCTGCTGGTCCGTAAAGATATTTTCCAGTTCCAAATCGTGCTCCTTGCAAAATATTTGAATCTCATGAATCCCTCTGTCAAGATGTTGATCCCGTGTACTGGTCCGATGATATCCGTATGTAGCCATTCTTCCGCCTCCCCATAAAGCACCATACCAAACCGTGCTTCTTCATATATTTCTACCAGTTCTGTACGGCAGACAGCACTAAACGCAACCTTCTAAGTCAAAAAAGCCCCGGAAGATTACTCCTCCGGGATTCTTCATTTTTTTTATTCTTATAAAATGGAAACCGTCTCCATAATTTATACCAAAATGTCCACACTTTCTCCCATATATGCCAAAAGCCGTCATGTATACATTTTGGTACAGGATTTCCACCTGTTTTCTGCTATGCCAAAAAGTGTACTTTTTGAAATATATTTTATCTCATACAGACATAAAAGTAAAAACGCAACACTTATTTTACAAATTTCGGAAAACGGAGCGACTGTTACGCCGCCCTTAGCGAAATGGCTACGCCGTTCGTCCGAAATTTGCACTTATTTCTTTTTTACTTCAAATTTATATCCTATACCTCTAACAGTATGTATGTATTCCGGATGTCGAGGGTCTATCTCAATTTTATTCCGCAAATTATGAATAAGACAATAGACAATATTATCTATATCTTCTAGTATTCCACAATGATAAACTGCTTCATAAATTTGTTTCTTTGTTAATACCCATTTAGGATGTTGTACAAAAAAACAAAGTGCCTTAAATTCATAGTATGTCATAGGTACTGATTTATGATGTAAGTATACCGTTTGCTCGCGCAAGTGAATCTCTAAACCAGAAAAAGAAAGTATATTTGAAGGCATTGATAAATTCATGCTTTGGTATTGTGATTTTTCTTTCAAAAATGTTATCATCTCATGTAAAATCTCACTGTTTCCGATAATTATTAATACCTTTATTACGTCTCTCATATCTAATACATATCCTTCCTTGGAATTTCATTGGATATCCACATTAAAAAAGGATCGATCTAATACAAACATCAAACCGATCCAAACAATAGGAAAAGATACATTATGCAAATATTACTGGCTGCCTATACATATTATTTAAAATGATTTTGTTCATATTCTACATATGCAGAAACTTTTTTGCCCGACCGTTCGTTATTTTCATAAGTACATCCCAAATATGCTTCTATTAATTCCTTTGCAAGCATATTACCTGTCACCTGACTCCCAAGCGTTATAATATTACAATTGTTGGACAAACACGCCCGTTTTGCGGAATAAACATTCAAGACATTTGCTGCATAAGCTCCTTTGACTTTATTTGCCGCAAGCATAACACCTATTCCTGTGCCGCAAAAAAGTATACCTCTATCAAATTCTTTAGCTGCAACTTTCTCTGCTACTTGTTGAGCCACATGCGCATACACAGTATCCTTTGAGCCAAAATCCTTTACCTCATGTCCGAGTTCTTTCACATATTGAATCATTTCCTGCTTAAATTCTTCTGCGTTCGGGTCGCATCCTACCGCAATTCTCATTATTTTTCCTCCTTACGCTATCGTTGTCTTTTTAAGTGAAATAACCAGCGCAGTTCCATTACATCCGAAATATGCCAATGACAATATCAACGATAATATCTTATATATCTCCAAATCAACTCTTCCCATTCCACATAGAATTCCACATATCAGAAATACTCCCAAGATAACAAATGCCGCAATCTTTAAAATTTTTGCAATTCCTGTTACTGTAAATGGAATATCATCCTGATGCATTTCGTTTGCATATTTCTGAAGCTCCGTGCGATACTCATCTTCTTCTTTTTCTTCTTCCACATACTTCTCTTTCGCTCCCGCCATGCCTGCAAAAACAAGATACAGAACCATTGTCAACACGAATGCAGGCAACAGAATCAGATTACGATGAATGATACCTGTCAGCACAAGAGCGAACGAGAATATAATAGAGATACCCCATGCCGCAGCTGCAGCCCAGTTAACATCTTGTTTTTTATATTCATTCCAGTATCTTGTATATCCAATCTTAGGGAATATAAAGTGTTCCGTGATACAGATGACGCCCGCACCTTCCACTGCCATCCCAAGGTATACAAGAATAGCGTCTGCCTTCTGAACATAGGGAAAACATGCCGCGATTGTAATAATCACACCAATTATGTAGGTCATACTTTTCTGGCTGATTTTGTTAAAAACCACATTAAAGGACAATACAATGCGGTAAATCGTAGGGTTTGCCGTTGTCCAGCCTGCTATAATAACTGCAACCAATCCTGTATATCCAAGAAGTGTGAATGTTACTTCTCCTGGATCCAGCAATGTAAGAGGAGTGTTCAAAATAATAGCTGCTGTTGCTCCAAATACACCAGCAATAATCCATGCACAGAAATGACCGATATACATACCGACAGCAGAAGCATATCCATATTTATAGTTTTTCGCGTAGCGCAGCATCGGCATATCATTTAATCCAATGTGCCATGCAAGATTGCAGGTCCACGCAAATCCAATTACATGGAATACTCCTAAATTTTGCCCGGTCTCACTTTCTCCATTCCACACATGCATATTCAGTAAATTCAGAAAATCTGATGGAGAATGGATTCCTCCTCCCCCTGTTGCTTCAATTAACTGTGGCAGTGTAATCAACAGACCCACAAAGAATAAGCCGATCATCCACGGAACACAGGTTGTTGCAAATTTTGATACTCCTTCAAAGCCTTTTGCCACAATTAGCGTAATAACTGTGCCTATAGCAATGACGATAAGAACAAATTTAATACTGGTAGGATACCAGTTAAGCTGTATCGGTACATTGAATACCCGACGAACTGCCGTTCCCGAAATACTGATGCCGGCGGCAGCTAATGCTGCCAGTCCCAGTCCAAGTACGATATTATATACTTTTTGCAGCTTATTTCCAAAAACCCGCCCCAGATAACTGTATAAGGTCAGTCTTGTGTCTGTTGCAATTTTTGCACAAAAAAACGTAAAGCAAAGAACCGCCAGAAAATTTCCGATAAATAAACCTATCAGTATATCACTTGCTGTACATCCGTATTGGACAAGTGTTGCTCCAATCACAAACTCTGTCGCAGCAATATGTTCTCCGCCGTATAATCCAATAAAACTTCCTATCCCATTCTGCTCTTTATCCGCCACCGGCCAATCCGGCCGTGGCGTAGAGCGTACTCTGTCCATTATATTTTTTGTCATATGAATTCCCTTCCCCGCAAAATTTTCACTATGAAAGCAGTTCTATCATAGCATCTGCCATCGCCGTCAGAATAATGCAACATGAAGTTGCTCCTGCATCCAGTACGCCCTTAGAACGCTCGCCCAACCGGCTGGATCTTCCGAATTTTGCAACCATATCCTTCGTGGAATCCCTTCCGTCAGTAGCAGCTTCTTTCATCTTATTAAGCGCTAAAGAAAATTCTTCTCCCAAAACTGCACTTTCTTCAAGAGACTTTACTGCAGGCTCCAAAGTATCCACCAATGTCTTATCCCCAACCTGCGCCTGTACGATTTCTTGCAATCCGGCCAGCCCGCTTCTTAACATTTCAGCCAATACTTTCACATCTATATCTTCCTCATCTTCTCCTGCAGAAGCCGCGTCATTCAGAATCGTCCCGTAGATTGGCCCCATAGAACCCCCAATCTCCGCAAACAGGATTGTTCCTAATTCCTCTAAGCCTTCCGTAAAAGAAAATTCCTTATCTGCAAAACGGCTCTCAAACAGAGTAAAACCTTTGTTCATGTTCATACCATGATCACCGTCTCCGATTAGACCGTCAACCTCTCCCAGATACTCTTTGTTCGCCTGGATTCCTTTTACCATTGCCATCAGTATCTGTTTTCCATCTTTATTTTTAAATGTATTCATTTCTGCACCTCAATTCTGCTTTAAGCCCATGCTGTTAGCGGGTGTATCAATTAGCTCTTTTAACTCATCGTCCAGTTTCATAAGCGTCAATGTTGCTCCCATCATTTCCATAGATGTAAAATAATTCCCCACATATGGGCGATATACATGAATCCCTTTTTCTTTTAGCAGGCACTCTATCTCATCATACAATACATACAACTCCATCACAGGAGTCGCGCCCAAACCGGAAACTAATGCGACAACCTCATCGCCTGCCTCAAAAGGATAATCTGGAACAACAACGTCAACCATTCTTTTTGCCATTTCTGCGGCGTTCTCAAGCTTACATACAGCAATTCCCGGTTCTCCGTGATGTCCGATACCAACTTCCATCGTGCCTGGCTTTATCTCAAAATTCGGATGTCCGACTGCCGGAAGTGTACATGGCGCAAGACCTATCCCAACGCTGCGCGTATTGTCAATTGCCTTCTGTGCAGCAGCAATTACTTCATCAAGATTTCCACCCTTAGCCGCCTTAGCGCCGCCGACTTTCCACATCAGAACTTCCCCTGCAACACCGCGGCGTTTTTCGCACTGTTCCTTAGGTGCAGAAGCAACATCATCATTTGCAACCACTGTCTTTACAGTAATTCCCTGCTTTTTCGCCATCTTTACTGCCATTTTCACATTCATATTATCACCCGAATAATTGCCATACAGACAGGCAACTCCCTGCCCCTGATCAGCTGCTTTGAAACTGTCCAGGAACGCTGCCGCTGTAGGAGAAGAACATATTTCCCCAACCGCAGCAGCATCACAGAGATTCTTTCCTACATATCCGATAAATGCCGGCTTATGCCCTGAGCCTCCACCTGTTACAACACCAACCTTATCTGCCGGGATATTCTTTGCTTTCACAACACGTTTATTATCCGTAGCTTCAACAATATCAGCATGCGCCTTCAAAAACCCGTTTAACATCTCATCTACAATATCATCTGGATTATTCATAATTCTTGGAATCTGAGCCATGGTAATTTCTCTCCTTTCATCTACTCTGCATTCGGCAGAAGTACAACCTTCATTGCACCGTCTTTTCCGGTTTTTGCAAGTTCAAATGCTTCTTTCCATTTCTCTATTGGGAATTTATGGGAAACAACTCCTTCTGTTGGAAGTTTTCCGTTTCCAATCCATTCAATTACAGTATCATAACAGTACGGACTTAAGTGTGCTCCCAAAAGATCCAGTTCCTTACGGTCTGAAATAATACTCCAGTCAACCGTTACCGGCTGTCCAAACACTGAAAACTCGACAAACCGCCCCATCTTACGGATTGCGTCCAGTCCCTGCTGAACACTTGACGGATGTCCCGTCGCTTCAATATAAATATCACATCCATATCCATCCGTAAGCTCTTTAATCTTAGCAACTACGTCCTGTTTTGCCGGGTTCATCACAATATCTGCCCCAAATTCTTTTGCCTTTTTAAGCCTTGCTTCATTCATATCCAACACGATAAAGAGGCTCGGATTCGCCTGATGGATTGCTCCAACCATACCAAGACCAAGAGTTCCGGCTCCCGAAAGAACTACCACATCTTTTGTTGTAATCTGTGCACGCTCAACACAATGGAAAGCGCATCCATAGGGTTCAATCAATGCTGCGTCTTCAATTGGCATATCTGCTGGAACCAAATAAGGAATCGCTTCCTTCGTCAAACGAACATACTCTGCCATACCGCCATTTACATTATTCTGAAATCCAAACAAATCATGTTTTTCACACATCCAGTGTCTTCCGGTTTTGCAAAAACGACACTCTCCGCATGGAACAATTTGCTCCGGACAAATACGGTCACCAAGTTTCCAGTTTCCTTTCACATTTTTTCCCATCTCAACAACTGTTCCGACAAATTCATGTCCGGGAATCATCGGCGCTTTAATGTACTTAGGCTGCCCGTCCAGTCCCCAGAAGCTTGCCGCCCCTCCAAATGCCTTTACATCTCCGGCACAGATTCCACAGGCCTCTACTTTTAATATCATCTCTCCTTCACCTGCATGAGGCGTCTCTACTTCTTCCAGACGATAATCTCCAGGTTCATATGCAACGATTGCTTTCATTTTCTCTGGTAAATTGTTCATTGTTTTTCTCCTTTCATTTTCACACAATTTTTCTTTAATTATTGAATTGCCCTAATATCAATTTTTGACTCCGTAATACATGCTGATTGTTTTCTTGTATTCTTTTGTATTTTTATCAGACAAAAGTGTGTAAAAAAAATTGTCTAAATCTCACCTCCATTAAATTTTTGAGAATTCTTCATTGTCTGAATTCTCTTCACTTTTGTCTTCTCATTGTACATAAGTATATACTTTATGTATTTCTATGTCAATTGCTCTTTTTTACAGTTTTAGCATTAAATTTTTGTGATATTTTCACAATCAAATTTGAATTTGCATTTTTCCAATCTATCTATTATAATGAAATTAAAATTGACTCACAGTATACTTATGTATTTGAACAATGCAAATCTGTTGTATTTAATAATAGCCATTAAAGACAAAAGAGGTATTAAGATTATGATTCAAAGCAACACTGACATTAAACAGATCAACCGTAAAAATGTACTTTCTTATATTTATACACAGCGTAGCGCAACACAGAAATCTATCAAAGATACACTCCAATTAAGTCGTTCAACGATCGTTCAGATTCTAAAGGAATTTGAAGATCAGAAACTGATCCTGCGGGGGGAAGTATTAGAGTCCACTGGCGGACGTCCTGCCACAAGCCTACGCTTTAATCCAAATTCAAAGATTGCAATCGGCATCGAACTTTTGGCTGAACATTATGAAATCATCGCGCTGAATCTATACGGAGAAACAATAAAGTTCGAAAAATTTATTTCTCCTTATGAGAACACCGAAAGCTATTACACGCTGGTATGTAAATCCGCACAGCTTTTAATCGCATCTGTCACAAATGACCCTGACAGAATTCTCGGAGTCGGAATCGTGCTTCAGGGTCTGATATCCACTGATGGGACACAAATAACTTACGGGAAAATTTTAGATTGTACAGGTCTTCGGATTGAATCTTTTTCCCATCATCTGCCATATCCTTGCCTGTTTTTTCATGATGCAGAAGCAGCAACCGCTGATGAAATGTGGCAGTCATCCCAGTTAAATAATGCAATCTACATTCATATCCGAAGCAATATGAGTGGTTCAATAATTGTAAACAGGGAATCTCTGGTTGGCACTGAATTAAAAAGCGGGGTATTTGAGCATATGACAATTGTACCCGGTGGGAAGCCCTGTTACTGTGGAAACCGTGGATGCCTTGATGCATATTGCTCCACGAATGCGCTTTTTAATAAGGAGGAAACACTGGAGTCCTTCTTTCAAATGCTCCGGACAGGAGACATAAACATTAAAAAGCGTTGGCTTGAATATCTGCATTACCTGGCACTTGCAATCAATAACCTCCATATGTTCATGGACTGCCCTGTCATTTTAGGTGGTACAATTGCCAAATATCTGCAAGGCAGCGACATCAAACTGCTACACCAATTTGTTCAGAATAATACAGCCTTTCCAACAGAGCGTGAATTTATTAAAGTTACATGCTGTCCAGATTCCCCAATCAGCAGGGGGGCTGCTTTACATTTTATCAAACAATATCTGCGCTCTTTACTTGGGAACAACGTTACTTTTTGAACATCAATTATTAAGTACAACCTTCCGCTTATGTCAATATCATGCTGTTTGAATCAAATTGGTTAAAAATTTATATACGGTTTATTTGTCAGAGAGCTTTTGACTCTCTATTATATATCAGTTATTTATTTTAATTAGAGGACTATAATTTTAGTAAAACGGTGTATGCATTTTGCACTAACGGTGTACTTAGTCCATTATAATCGGCGCATTTTAGACATTGCCTCTACTATCTAATCCATGTCCTGATAGCCCGTTAAGAGTATCGTAGGTGGCTTCAACGAACCCTTGACAGGCTATCAGGAATGATAATCTCCTAATTAAGAAGCAACGCCGTTCATCCGAAATATTACTCCGTTGAAGCGGAATGACTTCGCTATTCGTCCGAAATTTGCAAGAGGACAGATAAACTCATCCTCTAATTCTTTTTATTATTCTAGTTTTCTAAAATACCGAATACATTTCAATGTTTCTAAAATCAGTTCCTGATACAAATCTTCGTCAAAAACGCCTTCAACCAATGCATTCCGTACCAGCATCGGACGAATCATTTCCAGTATCTGTTTTATAGCCACTTTTTCACCCTGTTTCGCCCGAAACAAAATCTCTTCAAATTCCATCAGCTCTTACCTCCCATCCATTTTCGAATCTTGTAGATAGCATAATAATAGATATTCTTTATCTTATCTTCCTTAATTCCATTTATACAACCTATCTCTCTAAAAGTTCTCTCCTCAAAAACATGCTGGTAAATGAAATGCCTTTCATCCTCTCGAAGCATCATAAGAGCTTCTGTAAGCCTTTGGTCTGCTAATTCATTCCATTCTGGATATTGTCCTTCCCGTTCTTTGGAAAGAATTTCTTCTCTATAACGTAATTCTATCATTTCGTCTATCGAAGAACTAAAATCCACCAAAGATTCTTCTAAAGGCTTTTCTACTCTGCCAATCTTTTCTTTTTTCTTCAGATAATTCCATCTCTTCCATCGGATACATTTCTGCAGATATGCAGTAAAGTAATTCTTTGTTTTATCTCCTGTATAATCATATTCGTTCATATTCTTCCCTCCAAAATCTCCAAAATCAATCTGTTTCAAAGATTTCTAAGGGTGGAGAACGGCAATGACATTCCATGGCAGACTCTATTTCTACATAAAAAATACTGCCAAACCGGCATATTACCAGTCTGACAGCATAAAAAGGTAATCGAATTTCATGTATTATATGAAGCGTTGTTGCGTGATATACTGCATCTATGCAAGTCTCATACACCCACCATGCGGTTACGATTTTTTTAACAAACTACTTACTGCATATTTTCCTTTCCTGCCATATATAAAATTGAATTTCTTGTTTTCCTGCCTGTCACGCATCAAACACGCAATATAATACGCGAAAACAGGTGTTTTAACGCATTTCATATAGTGCATATCTCATGTAAAATATAAGAACTAAGTGAGGTGATACAAATGATGGCTAAGAAATTATTAGGAGATGCGGTAAAAGAAGAACGATTAAGAAGAAATCTGTCCCAGAATGCTCTTGCTGAAATGGTGCATGTATCTCTCCGCACCATCTCTGATATTGAAAATTACAATGGTAATCCCCGGTTTGAAAATCTGTACTTATTGGCATCTTATTTGAATTTATCCATAGATGCAGTCTTTAATGGTGAAAACGAGCCCATGGATTCTACCATGAAACAGATTATCGCAGAACTTAATCAGTGTTCCAATGAAACAAAGCGCCTGGCACTTGGGACATTGCGCGGTCTCTTATCCGCAGTATCCCAGAACCAATAGTCTTTATTTTTGCATCCCATATTGACTTAACCATTGTTTTTGAGTATAAAAAACGAATCTGTGAGTAATCTGTGGTAAATCTGTGCGTTTAGATGGAAGATAGAAAAAATCCAAATATGATAAAAGCAGCCCCGCTTATGATGGGACTGCTTTTTCTTTGTTACGTTTTATAACAGCTATGTTTAATAGTTATAAACCTGATTAGTTCTTGCGGAAGATATCCATTGCATCCATAATGTTCTGGGTTATGCTTTCATCCATTTCCTTCTCTTCAGGCGAAAGATCCAAAACCGAATCGGAAGACTGATCTTCCTTACCAGCAGAGATTGCCAGGCACCCGCTCATGGCTTTTTCCAGTTCTTTCTGTATCAGTTTTTCCAAAAGAGGCTGAAATGATTCCACATGAAAATCAGGGATTCTTTCTGAATCAACACCATCTACATAGCTTAAAATAGCAGCAGCAATCAACTGGGCCTTCTTCTTCGTTCCGTTCAGAATCTCTGCAGCCCGTACATGAACTGGATCTGTTTCATCAAATCCAATGGTAAATACATACGGATTTTTCTTCGCCATATCCATCACTTCCCATTCTCATATGCGCGGTATAACAGGTCATATCCCCTGGCATTCGCCTTCAGCTCTTCAATAAACAGATATTTTCCAAGACGATCCGATCTTTCAAGGAATTGCTTCAGCAGGACAGCACCGCCGCCGATAAAAACCGTATAGGATGTCTTCGTATCTATTCCGCGCTCTCTTATGCTATTCAGCAGATCTGTCACAAAATCCTGCACCATGCTCTCTGTCATACGTACCACGCTGTCATCATAATACTGTGTATTCCCGGCAAGGATGCTGTCAATGTCCGTATCCTCCAGTAACATGTCATACTCGCTGTTGACACTGGAAATAATCTGGTTATACATGGTAATCACACCCTTTTCGAGAGAATCACAATATCCCATATCCGGCTTTCCTTTCCTCATCAGCAGATAATCGGTTGTGAAGCCTCCGATATCAATGCCAACTGCTTTCGGGACTTGCATAATGTCCTGTCCTATGGTCATCATGGCCGCAAAGTCCTGCACAAAAGCCCGAACCTCCTGAATGCAGATATGATAAATCTTTCCGTTAAAATTCAGATCCAATACTTTGCCATCGGCCTTGAAAAACAGCTCATACTTCTCATAAAGTTCTGCAAAATGCTTCGGCGGCAGTCCGATAGGAAGCTGGATCTGCACCACATCCTCCGGCTGAATCTGATCCTTCCCTTCCAACTCCATTGCAATCGCAAACAGTGTGAGAATAAAGAACCGGAAGTCTAACGTCTTATCTCTTTGGTAAGGAATCCTCTGCTCACTGAGGGTATAATACTTTCCCTCATACTGAAGATATTGCTCGCCCCTTGCAGGCTTCTTATCCAGCACATTCAGACCGCTTGTGAAAATAAAATGGCAGGTTTTCATATTTCGGTTTCCATGATCCACCGCAACTCTTAGTTTCTTAATCATATATCATCCACTCCTTTGTCATTAATACATACTCTATACGTGCGAGCTATGTAAAGCGCAACCGATTCTCATAAATTCATGCTCAGATAAGTTTTTATTCCAAATCATATCCTGTCAGTATTATTCTGAATATAGCATGGAAAAAGGCACCGGCCAAATGCCGATGCCCACTGTATTTTCCTGATTCTTCACTGCTTTGCGCAGCACATTAATCTGCACATATTGTTATATTCCAAACATTTTTCTTGTGCTTTCTACCTCTTCTGGCTCGCAGCCGACTTCCGCCGCAATCTGCTCATCTGTAAGATTCGGATTGCTTTTCACTGTCTGAAAGATTCTTCCTGACAGAATCAATCCTTCCTGTCTTCCCTGCTGTTTCGCCTCCTGCTGCTTTACCTGGATATCTTCTTCGTAACTGTACTCTGCAATCAACATGTTCTCAACCTCGCTTCCTTTCCGCTTCAGATAATCCGCCAGTATTCCACGGTCAATACATTCTCTGATTGCCTTCTTAATTGCACTTTCTTCACCGGAATGCGCTCTCACCGTATCAATAAACTGGCTGTATTCCCTCAATATGTCACATTTCTTCAAGAGTTCATGTGCCTTATCGGAATTAATATTGATAACTTTCACCTTTAATTCTGCGGAATTGTTCCCTACCGGATTTATAAATGCATCTGACAGTTTCAATTCCTGCTCTAATGGCTGATCCTTTTGCCCATTGTAAAAAGTGTAAAATTCTGGCGTAGGTATTTTAACCAATGTTGTCCTGTAACGGGCTTTCTTATCGATCAGCTGTTCATACGCCCTTCCCACATATAACAGGCATCTAAGCGGGATGTTCGGGTTCACAGTACTTTGGTGTTCCCCCAAGACAAGCACCTGTCCATCTACTTCAAAGGAAATATCATTTTTAAAATTCTTATACAGAACATCCGGGGTCTTCACTTTCCGAATGACATTCTCATCCTGATACTCTGTATCGTGCAATGCATTATATAAACTTAGCAGATTCTTTTTTGCTGTCTCATCCTGATAGAACAGATCTACAAAGAGACTGTCCTTATGTTTACGGTTCTCCTTCTCCATTATCATATACCGCCTTTCCTTTCTCTTATACTATCAAATTTCAATTTTTGTTTCAATTATGCTTTTATGCTGCTTCATTCCTCGCTTCATCCTTAACATATTTCTCAAATAATTCCTGATACCGCTTATATCCCTGCGAAATCAACGGCGCTTTTAAAGAAGTCTTTGACCACAGAATTAGTTCTTCCTCCTCCACATGATAGGGGTTGCCAGGATAAAAAATCCCGCCGGAATACCTTGGACTGCTTGGCTTTATAATCTCCTCCAGTTCAGCCTTTGTCTTTGCCCTCATGATGAAATCAGCCTTTTTACAGAATACCGTCTCAACCAGTTCCGGCAAAAACCCTTCTTCTTTATACTGAGCCGCAATTCCTCTCATTTTTCTTAGCGTATCAAATCTGTGGGAACGTAATTTTTCCGTCAGTCTATTATCCATTAATAATTCCGTCATATAACGGCTATATTCTAAATCTATCATCTCTTGATTCTCCCTCTAATTCTGAATTTTCTGTACCAGCTTCCCATGCACCAGATAGCGGTAATTCCTGTCCGTATTCACACAGGTCGAAAGTGTTACGATATGGTCTGAATCGTTTATTATTACTCCCGTATCATAACCGGAATAGGAGAGTACTGTATCTACAAACTTCTGGAAATCCTCTGGCTCCGGAAAGGTGTAAGTATATCCAATGCTTCCGTTCCGTCCTGCATAACAGGATATGATCTGATATTCCAGTACAGCTCCCGGAACATAGATATAAAAACATGGATACTCTTGGTACAGCCTTTGATCCTGATAACGGTCAAGCGTGCCGAACATGCTGCCATTTTTCATATTATGGCCATAGACAATGGTATTGCTGTCTGAAAAATCCGGCTGATTATGATAATCCACAAAGATACTCCCGTTTTTATTTTCCTGACCGTCAAACATATGGTGCAGGTAATAGTAATTATCCTTCCCACGTACTACTGGATAACTGATATCCAAAGCTGGAATCTGAATCCATGCGATAACATCCGGGTTCACTTTCTTAAGCCCTGCAAAATCAACCTGCAGATAAATATTTTCGGTATCCTCCGGTGATTCCTTTGAAATTCCATCCTCTGACGATGGCTCGTCCTTTTCTTTCGGCTCCTGTACAAAATTCTGCAGTTCCTCATAGGTTTCCGTTCCCTGATGATATTCTGCATAAATGCCAAACAGCTTCCACGCTGCAAATGCAAAAACTGCAAGCGAAGCAAGCAGTAAAATTAAAGATGCATAATCTCTCTTTCTTCTCATATATCATTTCCTCCTGATAAATAAATGTTTCTTCTAAGAACGCTTTTTATAGTACCTGTAGAAAAGCCAGAGTTCTTATATTCTCTGGCTTATGTAATTCTATTTTTCAAATACTCCCGTTTTATTGTTTCTCCTGGTGGCATAATAAAAATCATCAATCCCTTTTATCCTGCCGCACCATTCACCCTTCTCATCCATGTCCCAGATCATCCTCTGTACCGGCAGGGAAAGGCTCCGGCAGCCTTCATAAAGCTTCTTGCAACCGTTCTGTATGATTTCCCTCTTTTTCGCCTTAAAAGGGCAGTAGTCATGTACACCGGCATCCAGACATTCCCCGCATTTTTTGTGCTGTCCATCACAGTTCACCCGCATCTTCTTATCCATATCGTAAACTTCATAAACCAACTTTAGGTTTCTTTTTGAAAGACTTTCCAACACAGGATGAAGGCTCCGGTACTGATTGACTCCCGGCGCACATAGGAATGTATCTCCAGACAGATAATGGGCAATCGTTCCTTTCAGCGCCCCTTCTGTCACATACATTGTTTCAGCGTCCAGATTCCCAATTACATGCACCGGACTGCCGGAAGAAACGCCCATCTGATAGTTGGAGCTGGAAAGCCAGATGTATTTTCTGGAATCCGTCACAAAATCAAGCCGTATCTGGAATCCCTGTATCAATCCCTCTATAGAAAGAATCGGAATCAGGATGCCGGAGTTCTTTGCGGTAAAATGGATACTCCAAGTTCCATCTTCGCCTTGGTAGAATCCAGGCACTCCTTTCAGAGTACAGCCCTTGTCTGCCAGCCGTTCCGCCAGCTTTTTGACTCCAAACAAAGGCACACTCCGGTATCTCTGTACAGCAATCTGCTCAGGTGTTAATCCTCGTTTCTGTAGATCCTCCTGATGCTTCCGCGATAATGTAAGCATGGAAAGCATCTGGGAATAGGTCTGGTCGATTTCCACATCCGAAGCCCGTTCACTGTTTACCGGCGCTGACGGTTCCAAATCTCTTTCAGGTCTTACTGGCTTTTGGTAATCATCCCTGTACTGTCCGAGATTTAAGGCCTCCCGGATCTGCTGGTTTGCCTCCGTCTTTGTGACGTTATACAGCTTGGAATACAGATCCAGCATCCCGCCGTGCGCATCGCAATAATTACAGCGGAAAACATTTTTTTCAATATTAATGTTTAGCTTCCCCGTCTTGTGGTTGCAAAATGGGCAGTCCACATCATAAGACCGTCCATTTTTGCGGCGGACGGTAAGATTCAACACCCGCACCACATCCCGGATGTCATAGCCGAAGCCGGATATATCATACATCCATAAACACGCCTCCTCTCGTTACCAGAGCATTCCGGAAACTCTAAATTCAGCTTTAACAGATAAAGTTATCCTAATGGAATAAGCTGTCATTAACTAGAACTTCTCGGAATTGCTCAGATAACTGCTTTTGATTTAGAAAGGTATCATTCCTCTAGCTAACCAGCCATTGGCATAGCCGCATTTAAAAGGACTCTGGCTGCAGCCGGGATCAGATGGTTCTTACCGGAATAACTCTGTGCAAACCACTCCAGGTTCTTTGGGCTTTCCACTGCAACTTGGCCCATGGTCTTACCGCCAAACTTCCCATTCCCGTTAATCACTACCTGCGTAGCCTGTTCATACGTCATGCGCTGCACCAGTTCTTCTACCGGAAGTGATTCATCCAGAGAAGTGGCGGGAGAGTACTGACTGGAAGACTGGGAATTCCCTTGCATCTGCGGCATCTGGCCAGCCTGCTGATTCTGATTTCCAAAACTATTCTGCATCTGTGGCGCCCCTACAGAATTCTGCCCGATGGTTGTGCCTTTTTCCTGAGCTTGCTGATAAAACTGGTTCATCATAGGATTGGATTGTGCAGACTCCGAAGATTGCGGATTAGCAGTTCCCTGCGGCATAGACTGTGACTGGCCGTCCTGATTCTGTGGGACTGCCTGTGTGCCCTGATTTGCCGTCATAATATGCTGCGGATTCTGGTTTCCTGTCATAGCAGGCTGTGGATTCTGTCCACCCTGATTAATAGGCGGAGTATTGTTTCCCAGCATATCAGACTGCATCTGTGGGTTCCACGTCATGCCTCCCTGTGGGATATCATTCCCCTGTACCTGGGATTGCGCCGCCATACCCGGAATCTGAATCCCCGCGTCTACCTGCATGGGATCATTCTCTTCCCCCACATCAGCAAACTGCAAACCAAATCCGGCATCAGAGAGTGCACGTCCTACGGCAGCCGTCTCTGCCATCTCTAGAAACTTATCCCCGAAATTCGGATCATTGGTCCGGAACCTCTGGGAAAAGGCATTGGCAATATAATTCTCCTCTGCGTCGCATTTATCCAGATAGATCCTTGCCTCCACGATTGCCATATTCTCTGTAAAGCTTCGGATACTGCTGACAATCTTTCCTAACGGATGTACAAGACGGAACCACAGCTTCCGGTACTTCACATCCAGATAAAGCTGACCCTCCTGTCCCTCCTTAGTAAGTGTTCTTGCCAGCTCCATCGGGTTAAATCCCTCTACACGGTTCAATGCCGCGACTGCCTCTGACCGGTCATATAACTTTTCTTTCATTCGCTTACGCTCCTTTCATTCTCTTCGTGAAAATGAAATGCAGACGATACCCTTTCATAAGAGTAATAGTCTGCATTTCTTTAAGATTGGAAAATTCTTCAATTTTTTATACTTTTTTAATAATTTACTGGAATATCACACATAAAACCAGGAATATGCCTAACGATACTAAGATCATTTCCACAATTCCATGTTTCCTCATAATACATATCCCTAAGATAAGAGAAATCAGTAATTTCATTTCTTCCTCCTTAAACTGCCAGCTTCATCTGTTCCATTTCCTCTGCTTTCTGCCTTTGTTCTGCATTATAATATCTTTGGATTCTCTGCCCTAAGACTGTATTGCGCTTTCCGCTGTCATCCGTATGGATACACTGGCACACTGCGTTCCAGTCTCCAACCAAATAAACCTTGCATTTCGCCCTGGTAATCGCTGTATAGAGGATGTTGCGCTTCAGCATGGTGTAAAATGCTTTTACACACGGGATAATCACGACTGGATATTCGGAACCTTGGGACTTATGGATAGTGATTGCATTGGCATGCTCCACCATCTCCATCTGTTCCCGTTCGTACCGGACCACCCGGTTTTCCGAGAACAGGATCTGCACCTTCTGGTTTTCATCCGAATCCTCATAAATATCCTGGATGATCCCCATGTCTCCATTGCTGACCAAATCCGTATTCTTATTCTGCAGGATCTTGTCACCCACCCGGAATACATCTTTTCCTATCGCCAGTTCATTCTTTCCAGCGGCAGGCGGATTAATCAGATCCTCTAATGTCCGGTTCAATTCCACCACGCCAGCGGCAGTCTTTACACGGTAAGAGGTCAGAATCTGCACCTGCTCCAGCCCATATTTCTGTACTTCCTCCAGATACAGCTTCTTTACCATCTCTGCAGTCGGCTCTGTTCCATCACATGGGACAAATATAAAATCTTCCCCCATAAACAGGTTTGTCCGGTTCTGCTGGATCAGATTTGCATTGACCGGGATATTGCTTGACGCCCCCTGCCGGTATACCATATCTAATACGGTGACCGGGATCAGGCCGCAGCCAATCAACTGCCGGAACACGTCCCCTGCTCCCACGGATGGAAGCTGGTCCACGTCTCCCAAGAGCAGCACTCTGGCACTGTCCTTTACTCTGCTGAAAAATTCGTAGGCAAGGTGCATGTCTACCATGGACACTTCATCTATATTCAGGAATTCTGCTTCCAAATACTGGAACCCCAGGTTGTAGTCGCTTCCTCCGAGCAGACCCAATGCCATATGCATTGTAGATGCGTCTTCCTTTCCGGTGCTTTCCGCCATTCTCCTTGCCGCGCGTCCGGTAGGCGCCATTAGCTGTACCGAAGTCTTGCATTTCAGGCCATGGATATAAAGGATAACCTTCAGAACCGTCGTCTTGCCCGTGCCGGGACCGCCTGTGATGATACTCAAAGGGCTTTCAAACACCATCCTTACCGCCTGTTTCTGCCGTTCGGACAGTGTAATGCCTAAGACCTGCTGTGCCTGCTCCAGTTCATTTTCAATCGGGAATGGCTGTCTTGCTGTCTGTATCCGTTTGGCAATCATCAACGCCGTCAGCCGTTCCTCCTCATATTGCTGGAAAATATATACCTTCTCATGATCCACCACAATGCTCTGCTGCATAACCAGCTGATAGAGTACTCTGCTGACATCTTGCTCTATTACAGCCGGAACCGTCAGATCCTTATTCAGTAACGTCAAGGTTTTATCCATAAGCGTTTCCTGTGTCAGATACAGATGCCCTTCTTTCATAGCTTCATGCAGGATATAACTGATACATCCCGAAATACGCATAGGATCATTCAGCGTCATGCATAACTGCCTGCCAATCGCATCCACCGTCAGAAAGCCAAAGCCTTTTACGGCACATAACATATAGGGCCGGTTCTGGATGATACGGACAGATTCCTCATGGAAAGTTTTTAGGATCATGTTCACCTTCTTCGGCGTTACCTTATAGGGAGCCAGAAATGTCATCAGCTCCCGGAATACCTGGTTCTGCCCATAACATTCCACAATCTCCCTTAACTTTCGCTCAGAAATCCCCCTGATAGACAAGAGTTTTTCCGGAGACTTTTCTATCACATCCAATGTCTGCAGCCCGAACTGCTGGTAGATTGCCTCCGCCGTTCTCTGCTTTACACCTTTAATGGCTCCGGAAGAGAGGTAGCCGATGATCCCCGCCTTTGTCCGAGGCACGATCTCCATAAAGGAGTCAACCTTCAGCTGCAGCCCGTGGCTTCCGTTCTCCCAGTCGCCTTCCATTTCCAGCTCAATCGTATTGGTCAGCGGCAGGTTGTAACCTACCGCCGTAAAACCAATGATATTCCTGCTTTCCAGATATTTATTTCTGGCAGAAAGTGGCACAGATTCATCAGAGGTGGAATAGACAGCGACCGTAAATCCGTTTTCCTCACTTAAGAAGATTTTATTTACATACCTGCAGCGCATCCCATTCCTCCCTCCAGCTTTTTAGAGCTCTGAGTTCAAAAGGCTTTTCCTCACTGTCATACCAATAAACATCCATGCCCTTTACAAACGCTTCTTTGATTTCCCCCGCCATGCCGGAACTAATACGTCTGCCGCAGATAATCAAGGTATCGCACAAATCCATCATCTCCATCCCGATCCGGAGTGCGGTTTCCCGTTCCTCTGGAATCGAATCATCTAATATCAGGGGCAGATACGCGTGGGAAGCAAACGTCCTGCAATGGTAGAGAACCTGCATCCTCTCCATATAAAACTTTGCCATGTCCATGTTATGGCTGACTCCCTTCGCATCAGGGGCAGAAAGCGGAGAGCAGATATACGCTTTTTTCCCGCTTAACATTATGCCGCCTCCTTCTTTACCCGGAATGTCCGGCTCTCTGTGGTTTTTGTATATTCCTCAAAAATATCCGGATGCTGGATTTTCAGCTTTTCCATTGCGTCTTTCCCAACCTGGGTTCGCCTGGTTGGATTATAAGTAATCCGGTAACGGCTGATCCCGTCGGATAAGACTGCCTTGCAGGAAGCGCCAAGCTGTTCTACAAACGGCACACTAAGCTCCCTCTGCATTGCCTCAATTTCCTTTTTCCGTTTTTCCAGTTGGGATTTTTCTTCTGATAAGGTAAGATACTTTTCAAGATCAACTGAATGTTGCACTCCAATCTCAATCTCAGGAAGCTCCTTGTCGGCATACCCGCCGTATTTCCGGATACTTGCAAGGATCAGGTCATGTTTGCCGTTGTATGGCGGCTCTGCCTGCTTTTCCACATATTCCTTCCAGAAATATTCCTCCTGTGCAATGATTTCTTCCTCCTCCATCATATCCCGCTCAATCGGACGGATGACAAATTCATTCTCATTGTTTCCATAGAGACAGGCAATATAGGCTTTGTCCATGTTCATCACAGACAGATAATGCCTTACCTGAAGGATATAATTATCGGGAATCCCTCCGTCCTCCCACTTGGTCCTGGCATTGTAATTACAGGTCTTGCACTCTAAAATACCATACGAGCCATCCGGGAAAATGATGAAGAAATCTACGTCTGCCAGCATAAATGGATACAGCGGATGCCGGAACATCTTCCGCACCGGAAATACGGTAAGCCCTGTCTTCTTGGCGAAGATCTCCGCTACCAGATCCTCCAGCCGGTGTCCGACTTCCTTTGCTACCCAGTTGCTTTCTTCCTCTTCGATCAGCGGTTCGATTCCGAGCTTGTCATTATAAAGATCACGAATGGTTGCAAAGGGTGAAATCCCCATAATGGCAGCAACATCACTTCCACCGATTCCAAGCTTCCGATAAGACAGCCAGTCCTCACGTGAGAGAGTGTCCGTATCAACAATAACCTCCGGTTCATAATTCATATTCAAACTTGTTTCGCTCATCTTAATCCTCCTCATATTATCAAATTTATTGGTATTTCTTCACCTGTTCTGTACAGTGCTTATTAGAAATCACAAACTGTTTGTCAGCTATTTGCTAAAATAATCTGCTATAAAGTTAGGTCTACCACTTAATCGCACCGCTGACATCATATTCTTTCCAGTTCAGCGCCAGTGCGCGGGTAACCTGTTCCTCCAGACTGATAATCCCATGCCCCTGCATCCCTTCACAGGCTGCGAAAAAGCAAGCCTCGTTAATTGCAAAATAAAGGTCATGGGCCGTACAGGGATCTGTCCCGTTCTGGGATTCAAACATTTCCGCCACTTCATTGATCAGCTTCTTCCGAACCCCGATACGCTTCATTACAAGCTTCAGGCAGTTTAATGGATTCCGGATCTCAATATCCATGAGCTTCGTCATATCTGCAACTGCGTCCTGATATCTGGAACAAAGCATACGGAGGTTGTTCATAAACTGTACCAGATCCGCGCCTCCTGTATGGGCCAGCTTGATCGGGCTTCCAAGGCTGATGGTTCGATTCCCGCTGTCACATAACAGCATTGGGTACAGGTTCGCACCGCTGGCCGCCACATCTGACGTGGTAAGCCTTACTGCAGGCGCAATTACCTTGTCGGTCATACCATGATCGGCAAGGGCAGTCCGGTAAGTATCCAGAAGTTCCTGGTTTCCTCCAAGCTCCCACATCGCCGATACAATGGAATGATCAAAGGCACCGGAACCTTCCATATATGTACTTCCTTTGAAATTTGTGTCAAGATACTGCATGGTCGTCTCAAAGACTGCACGCATATCAAGGATGCTGTAATCATGACTGTCTCCGCCGTGAACGGCAGACACCTTTCCATCCGCAATCTTGATCAGCGCATCTCCCTTGGCCACCTTCAAGCAGTAGTTCACCACCCTGGCATAGTTGGACTTTTCCAGCTTGCGTAATCCAGCGCCAGAGATACCTGCACGGTCCAGGATAGTTTTAATGGCACAGTCCCGTACCGGGTAGGTTTCCCCTCTAACCTTTAATGCCAGCTGGGTATTCTTTTCCGTATCCTTAAGGATCTCCTCCCAGTCTGCCGTAGAAGAAGCCTCCATATGTTCTGCCTCCTGGCTGATCGGAACCAGCCTGAGAGACCTGGTAGGCTTTCTGATCCATGTGGCAGCCTTTGCTCTTTCTGCCAGAAAATCCAGCATTTCCTTTGGGTTTGCAAACGTCGTTTCAAATGCGTCTGCGTAGATTCTTGTTTCATTCATGTGTTCTTCCACCTTTCTTAAATAAAAATTTTTTATCCATAAACGGCACGCTGGCCAGTTTTGGCTATCTCATCCGTAAAATCAGCCTGTGGCAATTTCTTTTGGATGATTGCAATAAAAAAGGAATGAAACAGAGATTATCTCCATTCATTCCACACTAACTGGCTGATATGTTAATAAACATTTCCAGCCTAAAAAACAAAAAGTGCCACTACAAGCCGGAAACGGCGTATGGTGACACTTCTTACAAACATAAACAGCTTATGCCAGACAGATTTCTTTTTCTTCTGTCCTCTGCTTTCGGGATTCCTAAGAATCCGAAAGCTTCCCCACAAGGGACATGCATAAAATCAACTATACCAGTATATTAACACAAGATATAGGTGATGTCAATTTTATTTCCACTATATATAGATTATTCTTTTTTCGTATATATAATATGCGGTATTACACATCACTTTCTATGATAAACTCTATGGTCTTTCCCAGAAAATCCTTACATGTATGCTGAACCTTTCCGTACAGCCGATCATCCTGCTTTGCAGACTCACTGCAGGACTCCATATAAGGGCACTGGTCACAGCTATTCTGAATAGCTTCCTTCAGCCATTCGATTTCTCTGACAGTTCCAATTACCTTCATTAGTTTCCACTCCTTCCACTATTAATCATAGCCTAAAAATTGAATTGTTATTTACACAATTATCCCTTTTATATCTCTTCTCAACCATATATCCGTCTACAGGATCTTTCTGCCCCAGAACTTATTTGCAACTGTCTATAGAAAATCCAGAATTGTCTTCTTAAAGTTTTCCTGCCTGCATAATATCCGCAAATTGTCAGGTATAAGTCCAGCTTAATCTTCAAAAATACAATTCTTACTAACAGATTCCGTATAAAGTGTATAATAAGCACTTCCTCTCTTGTATTATATCCATAATGTACGGATATAATCAATCATATACTTCTATATATGACACTTATAACTATTTTAATCCGCAATTCTACATAACTAAATGGGATAAAATGAGGATGCGAGGTGTAGAAGATGGATAAAAAATATGTGGCAGACCGTATCACAGAGTTACGGATCAAGAAAAATGTATCAGAATATCAGATGAGCCTGGATCTTGGCAGGAACAAAAGCTATATCCAGAATATCAGTTCCGGGCGTTCCCTGCCATCCATGAGTCAGTTTTATGAGATCTGCCAATACTTCGACATCACACCATACCAGTTCTTTGACGAGGAATTACACAATCTTCCGTTGTACCAGAAAGCCTGTGACCTTCTAAAGCAGCTAGATGAAGATGACATGATGACGATCATTCCTCTCTTAAAGCGCTTATCTAACAAAGAAAAATAAGGGATTGTACCGGGTTGTCTCCTGACAGCCTGGATTTTTCTTGACCTTTTTTATCATTTCTTGATTTATTTTAATTTTTTTCAAAAATTTTCCAATCTCCCAAATTTCAACACTATTACTTATATAGATGGACAAATAATCCAAGGATTATTTGTGCCTTCACGTACCTTGACAATTCCATACATCTTTCAGGAGATTGATACCGGGTGCTGTAGATAGTGTGCATGAATGCGCGCCTGCAGTTTAATGATTACACAGTAACGCCTGCTACGTGACCGAGAAGGGCATAGGAACTGGCTTCTGGAAGATCACCAACATTATTAATTTGAAATTTACAAGGCAGCAAAAGGGACGTATAATAGAAATATGAGGAGTTTTGGCTATACGTTACCCATGCTGTCAAAAGAAAGGAGTACATATGACAGCAAATTCTAATCAAGAAACATCTGCTGTACATCCAGGAGGATCAACGACCTACTCCGTACAAGAAATTGCCGTCATTTTAGGTATAAGCAAAAAATTAGCATATAAATTATGTGAAGAGAACTGCTTTATCTCAAAACGAATCGGCAGAATCATACGGATAAATAAGAGATCCTTTGAGGACTGGCTGAATAGCGGAGCACAATAAAAGAGGAGAAAACGTATGGCTACGATTATCAAACGTAAGAAAAATTATTCGGTTATTTACTACTATGAAACCGAATCCGGCGAGAAAAAGCAAAAATGGGAGACATTTACAAACCGTAAGGATGCCAACAAACGGAAGATCGAGATTGAGAACCAACAGGAACAAGGGATTTTTGTCGCTCCTACATCACAAACACTGGAAGATTTTCTATATGATTTCGTAAATTTATATGGTGAGAAGAAATGGAGCATAAGCACATATGACAATAATGTGTCACTGATTGGTAATTATATTACCCCTATCATTGGAAAGACTCCAATCCAGAATATCAATCGGAAATTTGTAGATCAATACTATAACACGCTTAAAAAGACAAAACCTGTAATGGTACAAAATAAGCAACCCAGAAGTGAATACTTGCCGCCACAAACGATTGAACGGATATTCAAGCTGTTATCCTGTGCTTTCAGGCAGGCGGTGAAATGGGAGCTTGTAGGAAAGAATCCTTTTGAACTTTCAGATGCATTACCCAAAATAAAGTATAAAAAGCGTGATATATGGGATGCAGAGACTATTTCTAAAGCACTCGATGAATGCAGGGACGGAAAGTTGTATGTTGCAATGAATCTTTCTTTTGCATGTTCTATGAGAGAAGGAGAGATTCTTGGCCTGACCTGGGATATGGTGCACATTTCGGATGAAGACATCAAAGCTGACAACACTTATATAGATATTCAAAAAGAATTGTTGAGAGTCTCAAAGCGGACGATTGAAATTCTTGATAAAAAGGATATCTACTTTATCTTTCCGCCGCTGATGCCAAATACATCCACAAGGGTTGTCTTAAAGAAGCCAAAGACCGACAGCAGTATCCGCCGCGTATGGATTCCGAAAACTCTTGCTTATATATTAAGAGACTGGAAAAAGCATCAGGATGAGCTGAAAGAATTCCTTGGCGATGAATATCAGGATTTCAATCTTGTTGTGGCTCTTCAGAATGGACGTCCCTGTGAGGGCAGAGTTCTTTTGAAGTCATTTGAAGAACTTCGTACCAGGGCAAAGCTGCCAAACGTAGTATTCCATTCACTTCGTCATTCCAGTACGACATATAAGCTGAAATTAAACCATGGTGATATTAAAGCTACGCAAGGGGATACCGGGCATGCACAAACGGATATGATCACAGAAATTTATTCCCACATTCTGGATGAGGACAGAAAAGTAAACGCTCAGAAGTTTGAAGCTGCTTTTTATAAGAATCCTGATTTACGCAAATCTGGACCGCCGGCTTCAGATACACAGACAAATTCCGGTGATATTGATCTGAATATTTTGATTAAAAAGTTAAAAGACTCTCCCGAATTAGCAACAACATTGGCTCAGTTATTAGTTCAATAACTTATTAGCACGAAAACCTGCTAATTCTCCTATTAGCAGAGGTGCTGATTTTATTAGCAAACTACGGCGTTATGGTTCGTTTCCATATTAGCAAATATGATTTTTTATACATTTCACATTTTGCATGAACAAAGAAATAATCTGTTTTGTTAAAAAACGCCGCAAACCTTATGTTTACGGCGTTTCTACGTTCCTGACTGGAGTCGAACCAGCGGCCTATTGCTTAGGAGGCAATCGCTCTATCCTACTGAGCTACAGGAACTTGTGTATATTATAACGGTTTTATTCAACCATTATAAACAAATTATGCAGTTTTTGTTTTGAACGAGCACCCACTTAGGAGGCGGTCGCTCTATCCAGCTGAGCTATAGCGACATTCTGAATATCTGTTCCTATTTACTTTATCTATTCTTTTACAGTCCAGATACTCAACACTGTTTATTTTAACACCAGACCTGTATAAAATCAATCATTTTTTTCATTTCAGCGCAATTTTCATGGGATTTTTTGTAAACCATGATCTTTCTGACCGCCCATGAACCTTTTTAGAAATTGATATCCCCCTGCAGCCAGATGGTCCCTTTAAAACGTCTCCCGATCTCTGGTTCACCGAGCAGTTCTTTTTTGGGGACACATACGTCAAACTGCAGTTCATTGACATCCAGGCGGAGCTGGTACAGCTTCTCTTTCGTGATCTGATTTTCTGCCTCGCTGACATCCAGGATCTCTCCCATGATCGAGTAGATATCACACTCCACTCCATAAGGCATAAAATATGTATCCACAATTGTAAAGACATCCTCGTATAAAAGCCGCCTTGATACCTGGGAATAGATGTCGATATCATCCAGGGTCAATGTCTCAATGGCACTCTGGTCGCCATTTCTTGCGGCGTTCAGAAGATTTCTGCGGTTGTCTGAAGCTTCGCTTACGCTGTCGATCTGCCGCTGACTCTTCTGCACGGGAAGCAAAATCTTTCCCGAAAGAGCCAGACCGGAAAATGTAACGGAGGTATTCAGCTTGGACATTCCTCCAAGCTGACATTCCTTTTTATATTCAATTCCATTTTTCAGACAGAAGATCAGGCTGATCCCAACTTTTGGGTCCTCGCAGATTCCAACATACTGCTCCCTGTCTATTCTCTTTTCTACAATGACTTCTGAAAACGTGGTAATTCCGCTGCCGTTAAAATAGGGAATATAGTAATCTGCATCAAAATTTTCATTTTCATCCATTTCCCCATACAAAGCAATCCCGATCCCCCTTCCGAATTCCTTTCGAAATTCGCAAAAGTCGGTGGATTTGTTATATGATATAATTGTCTGGTGTTTAAAATTTTTTTCAACCTGAGCCAGTATTTCTTTTAACTCTTTTTTTGTAGAAAAATTTCCGAATCCAATTGCTTTTAAATATTGATGCATAATATTCTCCATTTTTCATATTTATAGAGAACCGCAGCAGTATGAAAATGCCGGCTATGCGGCAGACTGATCAGCGGTTCCGGATATCTGTTATTGTATTTATTGTTACTATTCACAGTCAGGCAAAAAATGTCAGTCAGATCCGTCAAATGCAGCTTGTTAGAAGCTGATTAATAATTTTTATCTGACTGGAATCAGTCACTTCACCCACATAAGAAAAATTTCAAGATGCCCGACATCGGCAGACATCTGCCGGCTGTTTTTGCGCATGTGAGTGAAATGACTGTGATTAGTAACGATTTATTTTTTCGGAGTGATCATAGTAGTTCCTCCCATATAGGGCTGCAAAGCTTCCGGAATTTTTACAGAACCGTCTTCCAGAAGATTATTTTCCAAAAATGCGATCAGCATTCTCGGAGGAGCAACTACCGTATTATTCAAAGTATGAGCAAAATATTTGCTGTCTTTTCCTTTTACACGGATACCAAGCCTTCTCGCCTGGGCGTCTCCTAAGTTGGAGCAGCTTCCCACCTCAAAATATTTTTTCTGTCTGGGAGACCATGCCTCAACGTCAACGGATTTTACTTTCAGATCCGCAAGGTCACCGGAACAACATTCCAAAGTGCGGACCGGAATATCCAGGGAACGGAACAAATCCACCGTATTTTTCCAGAGTTCATCATACCACTTCGGGCTTTCTTCCGGCTTGCAGACTACAATCATCTCCTGCTTTTCGAACTGATGGATACGGTAAACGCCCCTCTCCTCGATTCCATGCGCTCCTTTTTCTTTTCGGAAACACGGGGAATAGCTGGTCAGTGTCTGGGGCAGTTCTTCTTCCTTCAACTGTGTATCAATAAATTTTCCTATCATGGAATGCTCGCTGGTTCCGATCAAATACAGATCCTCGCCTTCAATCTTATACATCATTGCATCCATTTCCGCAAAACTCATGACTCCTGTCACCACGTTGCTCCGGATCATGAAGGGCGGTACGCAATAGGTGAATCCGCGTCCGATCATAAAATCTCTTGCATATGCGATGACTGCGGAATGAAGCCTTGCAATGTCGCCCATCAGATAATAAAATCCATTTCCGGCAACCTTTCTCGCACTCTCCATGTCAATGCCGGAAAACCGTTCCATAATATCCGTATGGTATGGAATCTCAAAATCAGGTACTACCGGCTCACCAAAACGTTCAACCTCAACATTTTCCGTATCATCTTTTCCAATCGGCACAGACGGATCTATGATATTCGGAATGGTCATCATATCCTTCTTCAGTTTCTCTTCCACTTCTTTTTCTTCTATAGAAAGTGCTTCCACCCGATCCGCATTTTCAGCAATCTGCCGTTTCAGTTCCTCAGCCTCTTCCTTTTTTCCCTGAGCCATCAGACCGCCGATCTGCTTGGAGATTTTATTCTTTTCCGCACGAAGTGTTTCTACCTCCTGCTTGATCGCCCTGTTTCTGGCATCCAGCTCTAATACTTCGTCAACCAGCGGCAGTTTTTCATCCTGAAATTTATTCTTAATATTCTGTTTTACAATATCAGGATTTGTCCTTACAAATTTTATATCTAACATTGTTCATTCCTCCGTTTTATGTTTTCGGCAATAACCATTATTTCTTTAGAGCTTATTTACAAATTCTTATAGTAAAAGGCACACTATTATGGCCATTCGGACCCTCCACAAAGTATACCCAAGGGCGCCCCATCATGGCCATCCGGCCGTTTCATGTGGTACATAATCTGGTATTTTTTTATACAGTTTACAGTTATCTTAATTTTTTCAGATCCATATCCTTGAAGTCATATGCTTCTTGAAAAATGGCCCGTTCTAACGATTCTTTTTCTTCCTCGGCAAGCTCAATATAACTTTCTCCCTTGACGATCTCTTTGATATAGGTGTAACATGCATCCCTGCTGTGCATCGCATTTAAAACCCAGCCGCTGTCTTCTTCGTCCAGCATTGTCAGGGCGAAACTGAGATTACCTCCCATTTCCTGAAACGCATTGTACCGGATGATTCCAACTTTCTGATAATTTTTCCTTATCCTTTTATTCATTTTACGAATCTGCTCTTCATTCTTCCTCGTAACCCTGGAAATCTTATCCAACTCAGCGAATTTATCTAAAATGCTTTCTTCCAGATTCTTTCCATCTTTTCCTCTCATAAACATGGAATAGTTTCTTTTCAGCCTTTTATACTTCATGTTGACACTTATCAATAATACAAATAAAAATATTTGGATCAAGAACAGCAATGCGATCAGTTCATCTGTCTGAATGCCTATTTTGGAAATGAATGCACTTACCATAAATGTCCTCTCTTGCGTGAGTGAAAAATCAAACAAGCAAAATTTTTGTTATTGGCTGATCGTCATAATCAGATCATAAATTCTTTCTAATTCTTCTTCCGAATAATATTCTATTTCGATTTTTCCTTTGCCATTCGCTTTTGCATTGATATTGACCTTTGTTCCCATAATATTTTTCATTTTATCAACAAGGTCATCATACACAAACACATGTTCTATCTTTTCTTTTTCAACCGGCATCTTCGGATTCTTTAAGGATTTGACCAGTTTTTCCGTCTCCCGAACACTCAGCTTTTCATCAAATATTTTCGTTGCAATTGTATACTGCTGCTCTTTGTTATCAATCGCAAGCAGTGCTCTGGCATGTCCGGTTGAAATCATATCGTCAATGATCATCTGCTGAACCTTGTCGTTGAGCTTCAAAAGCCGCATGGAATTTGTTACCGCAGTCCTGCTTTTTGATACTCTTTCCGCAACTTCGTCCTGCTTAAGGTTGAACTCCTCGAGCAGTCTTTTGAACGCTACTGCTTCTTCAATTGGATTGAGATTTTCTCTTTGTATATTTTCAATCAGGGAAATTTCAACGACTTCCTGCGGTGAATATTCTTTTATGATTACCGGAACTTCTTTTAACCCGGCAAGCTTTGCTGCACGCCATCTTCTTTCGCCTGCTATGATCTCATGATACCCTTTTTTTCTCTGAACAATGAGAGGCTGCAATATGCCGTATTGTCTGAGAGAATCTGCAAGCTCAAGAAGTGCATCCTCGTCAAATTCTTTTCTTGGCTGGCTTCGGTTCGGCTCTACTTCATTGATATTCAGCAGCAATTCTCCGGTCTTATTTTCCGGTTCAATGATCTCTGTTTTAACTATTTGCGTCTCTTTACTTTTTGCAGCTTTTTCATCAGGTGCTTTTGATTCAATCTCTGTTTTAACATTTTTATCTGGTATCAGGCTGTCTAATCCTTTGCCAAGTCCATTTCTTTTTATTGGCATTCATCACTCCTCCTCTCCTCTGTGAATCACTTCATCTGCTAACTGCATATAGCTTTCTGCACCTGCTGATTTTGGATCATAGACATTGATCGGCATTCCATAGCTCGGTGCCTCAGCAAGCCTTATATTTCTTGGAATAATTGTTTTATAAATATTTTGATTCAGATTGTCTTTTACATTCTCCACTACCTGCAGTGAAAGATTTGTCCTGGCATCATACATTGTAAATACAACGCCTTCAATCTCCAGTGATGAATTAAGACGTTCCTGAACCAGTTCAATTGTATGTATCAATTGGCTTAATCCTTCCAGAGCATAGTATTCACATTGGATTGGAACTAAGACAGAATCAGCGGTGGTCATAGCATTGATCGTGAGCATGCTTAAAGCAGGAGGACAGTCTATAATCACAAAATCGTACTTATCCTTTATTTTTTCCATTTCTTTTTTGATAATAAATTCTTTATTATCTACGCCAATCATCTCTATTTCTGCCGCTGACAGATCAATATTCGAAGGGAGTACATCAAGGTTGTCCAACACATTTTCGCAAATGCATTCTTCTATTCCGGCATTTCCTATGAGAAGATCATAAACGCTGCTTTCGATCTCGTCCTTGTCAACACCTAACCCACTCGTCATATTCCCCTGTGGGTCCAGGTCAAGTGCCAGAACTTTTTTTCCAAGATCTGCCAGACATGCTGATAAATTTATGGCAGTCGTCGTTTTTCCTACGCCTCCCTTTTGGTTGGCTATTGCAATTACTCTATTCATTTGTAGTACTCCTTTCTTTAATACAGTTTATTATATCACTATTCAAAAATAGAATCTACACCAAATATTTAAAATATTGTATATATTTTGGATTCTGTTTGTTTTCAGTCGGGGTTTTTGGTAATACGAATTGTATTGTTTTGTTTAATTATGGAGTTTTAAGATTTTTGTTAGTTTATGAAGGTAGAAAACATTTTTGTAGATATGAAGTTTCATGAAGTAACAAGTTTTAGTAGTATGTTTTAGAATCTATTTGCAAATATCTATTGATGGTTTTGGGATCGTATAATTTTTCTATATATTTGACAATTTTAATTTAGGTATCTGTAATTTGAAAGTTTATAATTTCTTTTAGATGTTTCACGTGAAACATTTTATAAAACTTACTTTAATAGTGAATTATTTTTATTGTTGTTTTCTTTTTATTTTTCTTTAAACTTTCTAACTTATGTATATATAGTAAAAAGCAAGAATTTGAATAGCATTACAGTTGGTTATTCTAAAATCATTATTACTTTCCATATCTACATTATTAACTTTGTCCATTACATTTTTCACTCAATATATACTTGCTTAAAAATTATACTCTACTTCAATTTTTACAATTATTTAGTTTTACTACATTTCTTAAAACAAAAAGAATCTCTTATCTACATTCAATAAAACTTTTTTAGTACTCCTTCTTAACTCTGGAGATTCAATCTATATTCCAATTTGTTATATAGTTTTTTACTTTATCCTCGAAGTAAATAAATGTTTCACGTGAAACATTTCAAATACTCCTTTCTAAATTATAATATTATTTGTTGGTCAGTGTTCTACTACTCATCATTTAACGTTACAAAAGATTAATAAAAGTAGCTTATGCCTTCACATTTTCATATTGGAATAGATTAATTATAAAAAATACAGTATCAGATTTACCAACTCCTTATATTATTGATATGCATATGCACCTTTCCGTTTAGCTAAGTATATTCTTAAAATATTCACTATATAATCTTGATTTTTCTCCCCCAATCCACATCTTTGGTATAATTTATTTTTTTGCAATATTCCCTTAAAAAATAGTTTTGTTATACTATTTATAATCACATAACATAAAGAGCAATTATATATATAATATAATTCAATTTAATATAGATATAATTATCAATCTAAAATTCATATAGGTATTATAATTTAATTATTGTTCAAAACTAATACTACTTATTAAAATTTCTCAAATACTTTAATTACTCAATAAAATTTTAACAAAACACAAATAAAATCATCAATTTAAAATTATATTAATAAGAAATATTATTATTTAATCAGATTATACTTGTAGATAATATTTTTAATAATTAAATTGCCTATAAACGGATAAAACATATATCATTTATATATTCATACTACTTAACCAAATCTTCATAACTCACTTATTAGTCCGCACAAAAAATCAGCTCATATTTTTTAATTTACTAATATGCAATTATAATTATATATTATGTATTATATATTTTTTAACTGCCACTACTCATTTTATAAATTCATAAATATTTTAATACATCTAATATATTTCCTTATAATTGGTTATAAATTATTATTTATACTTTTTTAATAATAGAAATACACATCCATTTCATATTATCTGAATATCTATATTTTTAATAAAATTTCCATTCCATTATAATATTACTTCTCCTTCCCCTATAATGTATCAAAAAGGAACCCCTAATGTGTGTTTTCTCCCCTTACCAGAGCGAAAAATTTTATGATAAATACTTATGCTTTTCAAAACATAAAATCTATACCATATTTAATGAGATAAATAAGTTTTTAATGTTTCACGTGAAACATTTTTTAATACGTATATTTTTTTGTAGATTATATCTTAGAATATTTACATTATAGAACTTAAGCTCTATACTTTTTAGTTTTCAATCATTAATCCAAAAATTTAATATCTTAGAAAAAAATAAAATTAATAATTATTTTATATCCAGATATTTTAACTCATAGAGTCGTTTCTATTTTTATAATATATACTTTTATAACTATATATCAATTTAATCATCAATCCAAAAATGAATCAAACTAATTCTATCAAAAAGTGGAATAACAAATAGTCAATTTTTTTCAACAAAAATAATTAAGTATCTAATATCTAATAATCTTTATTCTTTTATTTAATTATATTGTAGTTACGCCTGGTTTTCAAAAAAATATCTCAAAATAAAATATAAGCAAATTATATTATTATTTTCTATATTTGCAAAACTAATAAAGTATTTAGATAAAATGTTTCACGTGAAACATTCATTATTTCAAAATGTATAATACTATTACAGATTACAAAAAACCATGAGAAATCTAACGAGAACTAAAAAAGACAACATAAATCTACTAAAAAAGATTTATAAAAAGGACTGTAATGCAAATATCATATTGCTAAATACAAAGTTCAGAATCACCAATTTGTGGAAACTAATTGTAAATAAATGAACCTCAAATAAAAAGTAACTCCATGTAGAACATGAGTTACCCCAGATAGGATAAAAATTGATATGCATGGGCAGGAGTACAGATTTTCTCCTGCTTTTGCCTGTATTCAGGCTGTTTGTAGATTGGTACGCTGCATATATTACCGTTCCATTGCCCACATTTCCTCGCCGGTGAAAACATCCAAAATCCCGACATAGGAATAGTAAATATCAACTGCCTGCGTCCGTTTCCCGTCCTGCTTCACACGCTCATAAATTACAATTTAATCCACAAAGGCATTATGGATTTCGGGCGTCAGTTCCTCAATGCGGGTATACTTCTTAGTAACGGCTATCAGCTTGGCAACATTGGTCACTTCCGTATCTGCTTCGCCAACCTGGGCAGTCAGCATTTCGATTTCCTGATCCAGTTGCTTCTGCTCTGCTTCATACCCGTCGGACAGCTTGTAAAAGCGTTCATCACTCAACTTCACGTTGACATTATCCTCATAGATTTTACGGAACAGGCGGTCAAACTCTTTCATCCGCTTTTCCAGTAATTTTCTTTGTATAAAACAGACAAGTTAAAGGAACTTGCTTTTTATCCAAATCAAGCACAACTTGTCGTTCTTCTGTTCGTTCAAAGCCTCTATGCTCATAAAATTGATAAGTGCAAGCATTATCGGTGTATAAATAAACAAGCTTTCCGCTTTCGCCTTTTTCAAATGCAGACAATAATGCTGTTCCAATACCTTTAATTTTACAATCAGGGTCAGCAGCAAGAAAAATTATCTCTCCATCAGGATTATTCTTTTGGCAAAAAGACTTATACATATCTTTATTCGCTTCATCATATTCTTCAACACCTTTTCCAGCCACAAGATGTTGAAGCCAGTCAAATATCTTCACATAAATTGCTTTTGACACGCTGTGATAACGTTTTGGCTCGTTCTTCATTTCTGCAAGTAAAACACACACAAAAATATCATCAACATAAGCGCCATAAACTTTTGTTGCACGATTTAATTCCATATACCAAAAATATTTTGCATACAAATCTAAAATAACTTTGCTATCCATATACCAATCTAAGTGCATTCCTTGGATTGCGAATTTCTGTGCTTTTTTATAATCTTGCCTGCGAATTTCTTTTATCTCAATCAATAAATTCACCTCTACAACTTCCGATTTGTCGCTTTATTATTCAGCTATGTGATTTCGTTCCAAATAACTGTTACCCTTAAATCCTTTGCATCAATCAAACTTTCCTGCATGCATTTCGGACAGTAGAGGAGATAATTCTTCAAAACCGTATCTTCTCTAAGCCTGTCACGGGTTTTATTACCGTAAACAGGACAATATATCCATTCTGATTTATTCAATTTATTACCTGTCCTTCTGCATTTCTGATAACTATTTTTTCAAAAAATCCATTAATGGGATTAAATATTTTTTATCTGTCCAGTCACAATCTTGTCCTACCGCACACATAAGAGCTTTCATCCACGGTTCGTATGTATTTGGGTCTTTTTTTGCTACAGATTTTTGTAACATTTTGCATAAAGTTCTGTCCATAAATTTCATTTTACTTTCGTTCCATGCACCTCGCCCATAAAAAAGTGGAATATCTCTTAAATTACCCGTCAAATTATGCTCTTTAATTGCTGTAAATGCACCCTCGTCATAAGGAGACGCACCTACACATAATATAGCAATTTTTTTGTTTTTCAGCTTATCTATATTCTTTTTCAAAAATGATAATCCAGCTATTCCAGAAGCATATATGCCGCCGCACAATATGATTGTTTCATACTGTGCCACTTCATTTACCGCTGCTTTTGATGTTTCTACACAATGATAATCCGTCATTGCTTGAAGCCACTCGGCATATTTTTTTGTTGCCCCATATTTTGACTGATAAACAATAATTCCTTTTTCCATAATAATTTCCTTTCAGTGTAACACTTATATTTTATTTGCTCCCACTTTGCAATGCGTTCTCGATAGCTTTTATAATACATTTACTGCTCACGGTAGCCCCAGATACCGCATCGACTTCTAATGATTGCCTGCTGATTACATCATCAACAATTTTTTCGACTTTACCACCTAACCCGTTTTCATGTTCGATAATTTTTATATTGGTTATCTTATGCTCTGTTACCGTTACTTCTACTTCGACATAAACAGGCGTAATAGAATATTTTCCCACATATATTCCGTCTGTAATATTAGCCATATTGAGATTTGAAACCGTAATACTATTAACATCATTAACTAACCTCTTTAAATAAAGACTTGCACCTATCAAAACAAACAGTATGGTACATAATAGTATTATGAGTATTTTCTTCTTCATCACTCCTCATTTCTCAATGCCTGTTTTAAAAACGCCTCATAAGCAACTTCCTGTTGTGTATATATTTCGTCCGTTGAAATTCCCGGCGTCGTTACTGAGAAAATAGTACCAATACCAATCGTATAAATTAGCATATTTAAATGTAACTGTTTTGCTCGCTCTACACTAATGTTTAACTCCTTAGCAATGACCTCAGCAGTATGTGGATTAGCTTCTGATTGATATAAATCATTTAGTGAAGAAATTCCCACACGCTGATGTAAAATAAAAATCCTAAATAAATGAGGTTCCTCTTGCGCTAATCGAATATAGGATTTGCCCGTACTGTGAAACAAGTCATCCTTGTTTATATGACTCACTACATACTCTTGTATAAAGTGATTAACCTGCTCAATTACATCTTGTCGTAAGCCATTCATATTTTTGCAATAACTATAAATCGGCTGTACGGAACATCCTATTTTATCTGCAATATTTTTTACCATAACCTGCTCCATACCGCTGTTTCTTGCAATTTCAAAAGCGGCATCAACAACCATTTCTTTTGTAATTCTTTGTTTTGGCATTGTACTCCTCCTTATAATCAGGTTATATAAACAGTTTATATAACCTGATTATAAATTTCGCAATGGATTTTGTCAATCACCATAATACAAAATGCGGCAAAGATTTTTCTTTTTCGGCGGGTAATGTAAGGCGTGAGATTAAATAGTCGCCCTGTCTTTCATATCTACCGCCCATTTCCTCAAATAATAATTTTGCAATTCCTCCAAATAAGATTATTCACTCCACCTTATTATATCTGCTGTCTTAAACACAATTTTAAGTTTACTCCTTATCTGGGCTCATTCATCAATTATAAAAAAATAAAACGATGTTATTTCTTTACACTACATATCTCTCCTCACCTAACATAAATATAAGGAGTAGGTAAATCTGATACTGATATAAAGAAAATTTTCCACTACCAACTTTTCTACACACGAAAATATACAAAAAGCCCCATGTAAAAACACAGGGCAAAAACTCTCTCAAAAATCAATAAAATGATTTAATACCATGAACAATCTAACAAAACCTAAAAACTCCGACTCAATAAACCACAAAATATCTAACCATCGAAGCATTCAAATTCCACATAATCACAACACTATTCTTCTGCTTCAAAAATAAACAATTCCCCTTCATCCACCCACTACAAAATAGGATTCTTCCCAGGAACTCCCGCCTTACGCGGATATTTATTCTTTGTACTGCTCTCCTTACATATCTTCACAAAAGACCTTTCAATCTCACTCTGAGGCAAGCAAAACTTTTCAACCGCCTCCAGATTCCCACCCAACACACGAATCGACGTTCCGGCCTGTTTGATTTCCTCATCTATATTCCCGCTCTTATAAGATACAAAATAACCTCCGACACAAACATAAGGAATACAGTACTCACTCAAAACTGCAAGATTCGCAACTGCCCTTGACACACACAGATCAAACTTCTCACGATACTCCGGCATCCTGGCATAATCTTCCGCACGGCCATGCAAAGTAGAAATCTTCTGAAGTCCCAGCTTCTGTATCACCTCATCCAGGAAATGAACCCTTTTCCGAAGGGAATCCAACAGCACCACTTCCAAATGAGGAAATACAATCTTCAAAGGAATCCCCGGAAACCCGGCACCCGTTCCAATATCTATAATCCGATCCACCCGGCGCAGATCCATCACCTTTGCAAGAGCCAGACTATCTACAAAATGCTTTTCATTCACTTCCTCATAATCCGTAATACCGGTCAGATTCATTACCTTATTCCACTCAACCAGCAACTCATAAAAATGAAAAAACTGCTCCTGCTGTTCTTCCTCTAACTGTACTCCCAATAAATCCAACTGCTTTAAAAATCTATCAGACAAAACATCTCCCCCTTCTATCAACCATCAAAAAAACCTATTCACCACATCACCTATTATTTCCCCTGCAAATAAACCAGCAGCACAGAAACATCCGCCGGCGACACACCGGCAATCCTGGAAGCCTGCCCAATAGATGAGGGTTTCATCTCCTTCAGCTTCTGCTTCGCCTCAATCCGGAGACTATGCACTTCATCATAATCAATATCCTCCGGTATCCTCTTATCCTCAAGCTTTTTAAACTGCTCAACCTGCCGCTGCTGTCTTTTAATATATCCCTCATACTTAATATTGATATTAACCTGCTCTGCCACATCATAGGGCAAACTCTTCCGCTTCGGATCAATAGGCGCAAGGCACTGATAATTCAATTCCGGCCTGCGTATCAATTCAGAAAGCTTTATCCCTGAGACAAGCGGCGTGCTCTTATAAATATCCAGCAGCATCTGAACCTCTTCCGACGTTCCGATATTCGTATGCTCTACCCTCTCAATCTCCTCCTGAATCTGCTTCTCTTTTATAAGTAGCTTCTGATACCTTTCCTCATCAATCAGCCCAATCTCATACCCCAACTTTGTCAGGCGAAGATCTGCATTATCCTGACGAAGCAAAAGCCTGTATTCCGCACGGGAAGTCATCATCCTGTAAGGCTCATGATTCTCTTTTGTCACAAGATCATCAATCAATACGCCAATATATGCCTGGGAACGGTCAATCACAATCCCTTCCTTCCCCTGAAGCTTTCTTGCCGCATTGATTCCGGCGATCAAACCCTGCGCCGCCGCCTCTTCATACCCGGAACTACCATTAAACTGTCCGCCGCTGAATAATCCTTCCACATTTTTAAATTCCAACGTACTCTTCAACTGTCTTGCATCAATACAATCATACTCAATTGCATACGCATTTCTTACTATCCGCGCATTTTCCAGACCCGGCACGCTGCGGTACATGGCATACTGCACATCCTCCGGCAGAGAACTGGACATACCTCCCACATACATCTCATTCGTATCAAGCCCTTCCGGTTCAATAAAAACCTGATGCCTGTTTTTATCTGAAAATTTAACCACTTTATCTTCAATTGACGGACAATACCTCGGTCCTGTCCCCTCAATGGCACCGGAAAACAAAGGCGACCGATCCAGATTATTTCTGATAATCTCATGTGTTTTTTCGTTTGTATAAGTAAGCCAACAAGAAACCTGTTCAATCTGTACATCCTCGATCTTTGTTGTAAACGAAAATGGTACAACAAATTCATCCCCTTTTTGTTCCTCCATTTTCGAAAAATCAATCGAATTTTTATCTATCCTTGCCGGAGTTCCGGTTTTAAATCTGTACATTCTGATCCCCAGGCTCTTCAGGCTGTCCGTCAGATAATTTGCGGCCTGCAGCCCATTCGGACCTGTCTGCGTACTCACATCACCATAGATACATCGGGAACAGAGGTATGTACCAGTGCACAGCACTACCGCGCTGCAGTGATAAATTGCACCGGAATAAGTCTTTACACCTGTTACCTTCCCGTTTTCCGCCAAAATATCCGTCACTTCCATCTGCCGGATCTCCAGATTTTCCTGATTCTGAAGTACTCCCCGCATCTTCCTGCCGTAATCCGCCTTATCCGCCTGAGCGCGGAGAGAATGTACCGCAGGCCCTTTGGACTGATTCAGCATCTTCGACTGAATAAATGCCCGGTCAATGACCTTGCCCATCTCGCCGCCCAAAGCATCCACTTCCCTCACCAGATGCCCCTTGGAACTTCCGCCGATATTCGGATTGCAGGGCATCATAGCGATGCTTTCAATATTAATTGTAAACAACAGCGTACGAAATCCAAGCCTGGCCGACGCCAACGCCGCTTCACATCCGGCATGTCCGGCGCCGACCACAACGATATCATAGCGATCCTTATTTTCCCATACAGAACTTGCTGAATATTTCATTTACCAAATCTTCTCCAATCGTTTCACCTGTAATACTTCCCAAAGCCTCATACGCATCCATCAGATCAATCGAATAAAAATCCTCCGGCATCTGATCGCGGATACTCTGCCGCACCCTCTGCAATGCATCATATGCGGCGGCCAGCGCTTCCTTCTGTCTCAGATTCGTAATATGAATCTCCTCGTTCGAAGAAATATCCCCTTCCAGAAACATTTCCTGCAAAACCAAACCAAATTCCCTAATTCCCTGCTCCATCTTCACGGAAATGTCAATCAGCGGGATACGCTCAACCAACCCTTCCGCACTTTCTTCCTCCGGCAGCCTGCCGCCGACTTTTGAAAAAATCTCTTTCAGGCAGTTCTTCAGATCCGTTTTGCTGACCACAGTAATCAAATCCGATTTATTCAATAAAATGATGCACTTTTTTCCATAGATCAGTTCCCCGATCCGCATATCATTTTCATCCAATTCTCTCGAAGCATCCGCCACATAGATGATCAGATCCGCCTGGTCCGCATATTCCTTCGCTTTCTCCACGCCCATTTTTTCTATCATATCATGGGTGTCCCGGATGCCGGCAGTGTCGATCACATTCAGATTCAGCCCCTGAATCTGCACCTGCTCCTCCAGAATGTCCCGGGTCGTCCCCGCAATGTCCGTCACAATCGCCCTCTCCCTGCCGGAAAGAATATTCAGGAGCGAAGATTTTCCCACATTCGGCTTTCCCAGGATGACTGTCTGGATTCCCTCCTTTATGATCCGCCCGCTGTCATAGGAACGAATCAGCTTTTCCAGCTTTGCCGTCAGCTCATCCAAAACCTGCTCCAGCTCTTCTCCGTATCCGTCTATGCTGATATGCTCCGGATCGTCCAGCGCACTTTCAATAAATGCAGTATGATAGAGGATCTTTTCCCGAATCCCGCCGATCTTCCTTTTCACATTTCCCCGAAGCTGCCCCACAGAGCTCTTCAGAGCATAGGAATTTTGAGAATGGATCACATCCATCACAGCCTCTGCCTGCGAAAGATCCATCCGCCCGTTCAAAAAAGCCCTTTTAGTAAATTCTCCCGGCTCCGCAAGTCTCGCCCCGTTCTCCAAAACAATTTCCAATACT
Source organism: Schaedlerella arabinosiphila (assembly GCF_003885045.1). Taxonomy (GTDB): domain Bacteria; phylum Bacillota; class Clostridia; order Lachnospirales; family Lachnospiraceae; genus Schaedlerella; species Schaedlerella arabinosiphila. The sequence continues at coordinate 5,025,725 of NZ_RHJS01000002.1, forward strand.
TTTTTTACAACAAACATACCGCCGTGGCAATTGATCTCCACCGTGTTCTCACCGGTAAACGTCCTGGGCGAACGCATCACGGATACGAGAACCTCATCCGCCGTATCCTCTCCATCCATTATAAACCCATAGTGGATCGTGTGGCTTTTCGCCCCCGACAGCTTTTCTTTCCCATGAAAAATGCGGTCGATCACCTCAAAAGCCTGCTCTCCGCTGATCCGCACGATCCCGATCCCGGAGGCCGACATTCCCGTGGAAATCGCGGCAATCGTATCTCTATTCAACATTGACCTCTCCTCACCTGGATCAACCAGATATAAAACAGGACTGCCGCATTAAGGATACACTCTTACTTAATACGGCAGCCCCTGCCTGCAGGATTCATTTAAAAATCACTTTCGCAGATCAACCCATACCGTCCGCTCAAGTCATTTCCATCCTGTCCCTTATCTTTTTAATGTTACAACAACCTTCCTGTAAGGATCTTCCCCCTCGCTGTGCGTAGTTACATAAGGGTCTGACTGCAGGGAATAATGGATGATTCTTCTCTCATAAGGATTCATCGGCTCCAACGCAATCGGCTTTCTGTTCCTCTTCACCTTATGCGCAATATTCTTTGCCAGATGTCTGAGAGTCTCCTCTCTCCTTACACGATAATTCTCCGTGTCAAGCTTCACCCTGACATAACCCGCCTGATGCTTATTCGCAACACGGTTTGCCAGATACTGAAGGGAATCCAGAGTCTGTCCGCGCTTACCGATGATAATTCCCATATTGTCGCCTGCCATATCCACACAAAGCACGCCGTCCTTATCGATATCCGACTTGATCTGAACCTCCATTCCCATCACCTTGAATACATCTGTGAGAAATGTTTCGACAGCCTGCTTTGTCTCCTCCGTAACCTCGACAGGTTCTGAAGACCTTCTGGATGAATTCCCCTCTTTTGAAGAAGTCTCCTTCGAAGCATGATCATTCAGAGCAGCTTCCTTTTCTGTGGAAATAGTTTCCGCTGCTTTTTCTTTCGGCGCTTTCTTTTCATTCACTGCTGTTTTCTCTTTCGCGGCAGCGTTTTCCGCTTCTTTTTCAATAAAGCTTTCTTCCTTTGCAGCAGTGTCTTTAGAATCTTTTACATTTCCGGTTTCTTTTGTGTGTTTCTTAGTATCCTTTTTTGTTTCTTTTTTAGCTTCTTTCTTAAACTCATTCTTAAAGGATTTCTTTTCTTCTAATTTGGCTTCTTTTTTGATCTCTTCTAATATATCATGCTCTTTTTCTACACCTTTTTTTCTTCTGGCTTCGATCACAGCCTGCTTCATACCGATTCCAAGAAAGCCCGGGCTTCCTTTTTCAATTACTTCATATTCCAGCCTGTCACTGGTTACTCCCAACTGAATCATTGCTTCTGTGATCGCGTCATCCACAGTTTTTGCTGACACTCTGATACTGCCATCCATTTCCGACCCCTGCCTTTCTTCCATAAACCAACATTAAAAAATAATTATTACTGCTTTTTCTCTTTGTTTTTTCTTTTGCCGGAACTCCGGTTCTCACTGCTGTCATTGCTGCTGTCAGACTCATTGGCCGCAGGCTCATCCACCTGCCCGGTATTGTAGCGGCTGACCATATTTGCCATATCCGCCAGGCTTCCCTTCTTCGCATTTCTATTCAGCTCGGAAGCTCGGTCCAAAAGCCTTTGTCTCTCTTCCTCGGAGATATTGGACTTTCTCTCCACACGTCTGGTACTTGTCGCTGCCATCTGATTGATCTCTTTAGCTGAAGTCCCCTTCTTCTCCCGCTTCTTGGCAGCCTTTTTCTGATTCTCCGCAATCAGCTCTTCCGTAGATTTCTTATTCAGATATCTGTTGATCGCAATCTGCTGTACAGATCTGACTGCCGCGCTTGCCGCCCAATAAAGGCCAAGTCCTGCCGGAAGTGAAAATCCGATAAATACAGAAAACAGCGGCATCGTATAAATCATGGTCTTCATGGAGTTTGCCATCGGATTATCCGTATCAGCCTGGGGCTGCTGGGGCATCAGTTTCGCGCTGATAAACTGGGTCAAACCTGCCATCACCGGAATGATCACCGCCAGGATGATCCCGCCGATGGTAAAGTTTCGAATAGATTCCATCAGCATTGTCATGGGAGTCTCACCGATATTGATTCCCAAAAAACTGTTCATATGTCCGATTGTCTCCGTGGTGGAATTAGCCATGCTTTCCAGAGAAGGCATCTTATCCACAAGCGCATTCCATGTAGAATCCGGAAACTTGTACAATACATTGACCAATGTATCTGCCTGTGAATAATCATAAGACTTCGGATTCATCAAAATCGGAGACTCGGAACCAAACCCCTCCATGATCTTCTGAAAACCGTCAATGGACATAATCTTTTCCACAACCGGCATGTAGACATCTTTTACTCTCTGTACGTGATTGGGAATAAACTGAATCACAGGATACAGTCCAAAGAGTATCGCAGTTGAGGCAAACATCGGAAGACATCCGCTCGACATGCTGGTACCGTATTTTTCATACACAGCATTGGTTTCCTCCTGCTGCTTCATCATAGATGCCTGATCTTTTTTCCCTGCGTACTTTTTCGCAATCTTCTGAATCTCCGGGCTCATTACAGACTGCAGCCTGGACCATTTCTGCTGCTTGATTGTTAGAGGAAACATCAGCGTATAAGTCACAATTGTAAAAATAATGATGCAGACACCGATATTCTGTATACCTAATCCCCCGTCCATCACATTATATATTACATTCATTACCTTGCCAAGCAGCCATGAAATCTGCTTGATGATAGGCCAATCATATATTCCTGCAGCTAAAATACCATACATTTCTCATCCTCCTTAAGGTACCGGATCAAATCCGCCTTTTGCAAATGGATTGCACCGAAGAATCCTCCAGACAGCCAGAATCCCGCCTTTTATCGCACCGTACTTCTCGATTGCCTCGATCCCATACTGTGAACAGGTCGGTATATATTTACAGCAGGAACCTGCCTTCATCCCGGACAAATACTTTTGATAGAATCGGATCAATCCGATAAGGAGCTTCTTCAAACGCACCACTTCCTTTTTCAGCAAGCTTCATCCTCGCTGATATATATTTTATGAAGTTTTCCCAGGTGGATCAACGCACTTTTTATGTCTGCAAATGTACTATTCTTCGCATTGACTCTGACCACGGCAATAATGTCATATCCACAGAGGAAATGTTCTTCTTGAAGTCGATAGCCTTCCCGGATCAGTCTTGTGAGGTGGTGCCTTACAACACTGTTCCCTACTTTTTTACTTACGGAAATCCCCAACCGGTTCCGGTTCATGCAGTTCTTCCTTATATACATGACCAGAAACCTGTTGGCATAGGATTTTCCCGTACGATACACAATTTGAAAATCTTTATTCTTCTTTAAAGATTCGGAATACAACATAGATTCTCTTCCTATTATATCTCTTCCTATTATAATAGAAGAAAAGGCCACAATAAATGCGGCCTAAGCTGATAATTGCTTTCTTCCTTTTGCTCTTCTGGCAGCCAATACTTTTCTTCCGCCTGCTGTTCTCATTCTTGCCCTGAATCCATGAACTCTGGCTCTGGATTTCTTTTTCGGCTGAAATGTCATCTTCATGATCTATACACCTCCCTTATAAATACTATCCTGCCCCGGACAAACCGGAAAAGATGCCTCAGATAGAAACTATTATCTTTCTTATAATATAAAATCAATCAAAAACACCCTAATAACTATATATATTACAAAAAGATTCTCATAAATTATATGCAAAAAACCCCTTTAAGTCAAGCTTATCCAGCCATTTTATCACATTTTTTTCGATTTTTATTCTTTTCACAGAGTTATCCCCAAAATGTGAATAACTTGGTGAATATTTGTGGATAACTGCAAAATATCGTGTGGATAAAAACTTTTTTATTCAAAAAAGCATTCTCTACTCTTCTAAAAATCAATATGAATAATCTTTCCTTCAGTTATGCACATCTTTTATGATTGCGTACAATTCCTTTTTGATGTAGAATAGATAAGGAAGAGACTTTCTTTTCACGCTCTTTAAATTCAATTGATCAGGAGTTATTATTGATGAACATTGTAGAAGAAAACTGGCCCCAGATCCTGAAAAAGATGAAAACGGAATACTGCTCATCTAACATTGCTTACACAACATGGATCGAACCGCTTACCGTATACGAGCTTTCTGAAGATACCGTATACATACTTGTAAAACTGAAGGCAAGCCTGGAGCATATCGAAGAAAAATATATGCTTCCTTTTAAGGTCTGCATTGCGGAGGTGACAGGATATGAGTACGAGGTATCCTTTGTCACAGAGGACAATGCGGTGATCCACAGAAAAAAAGCAATAGCAGCCAAAAAGCAGAAAAGCAGCGCTGTTTTGGAATCGGCCAATCTGAATCCAAAATACACCTTCGACACCTTTGTGGTCGGAAGCAATAATAACTTTGCACATGCTGCATCCCTTGCAGTTGCGGAATCTCCCGGAGATATCTACAACCCGCTTTTTATATACGGAGGCGTAGGACTTGGAAAGACGCATCTGATGCATTCCATTGCCCATCACATCCTTGAGAAGGACTCCTCCAAAAAAGTTCTCTATGTAACCAGCGAGACGTTTACCAACGAACTGATCGACGCTCTGAAGATCGGTAAGAATGGAAATGAGCTTGCTATGACGACCTTCCGTGAGAAGTACCGCAACAATGACGTACTCCTCATCGACGATATTCAGTTTATTATAGGAAAAGAAAGTACCCAGGAAGAATTTTTCCATACCTTCAACCACCTTCACGTGTCCGGCCGGCAGATCATCATATCCAGTGATAAACCGCCCAAGGACATCGAGACGTTGGAGGCCCGCCTTCGGACAAGGTTTGAGTGGGGGCTGATCGCTGACATCTCCTCCCCGGACTATGAGACCAGAATGGCTATCCTCCGTAAAAAGGAAGAGCTGGACGGCCTGGAGCGCTACCACATTCCGGACGATGTTATGCAGTACATTGCCAACAACATCAAGTCCAACATCCGTGAGCTGGAAGGCTCCCTCAACAAATTGATCGCGCTTTCCAACCTGGAAAAGAAGCCTATTGATATCGCCCTTGCAGCAGAGGCTCTGAAGGATATGATCTCACCGGACAATATCCGTGAGATTACGCCGGAACTGATCATGGACATCGTTTCCGAGCATTTCAACGTATCCATCGCGGATCTGAAGGGCAGAAAGAGAAACGCGGAGATCGTACTTCCCCGTCAGATCATTATGTACCTCTGCAGGGAGATGACTGATACCCCCTTAAAGGCAGTCGGCGCCCTCCTTGGAGGGAAGGACCACGCGTCCATCAGCCACGGTGTAAAGAAGATCGCCGCGGATCTTGAGACAGACGAAGCGCTCAGCAACACAGTGAGCATCATCAGAAAGAAGCTGAACCCATTATAATGCTGTCTGAAGATAAGGGATCACTGTCTCTGTAAACTTTGTGAATAACCTTGTGAAAACAATGTAAACAGCATGTGGATATTGAGAAATACTACAGTTGACAGGAACAGGCGGATTGATTGGAAAGGAAATTTTTTCCCCACCACCCCCCTTCGCCTCCCTCCTGTTTCAACAGACTTATTCATACGGACAACCCGTGATGACGTCTGGGACGGACGCACTTTTAAACATATCTACAGCCCCTACTAAGACGAAGTCGGAAGTGAATTTATATATAGATACATAAAACGCGCATGGGGAAATCCTTTTCAACCATCCGATTCTCCATGACAGACGAAAGGAGTTTTCAACATGAAGATCATCTGCAGCAGAAACAATCTGGTAAAAGGAGTAAGTATCGTATCAAAAGCAGTTCCCTCCAAAACCACAATGCCGATCCTGGAATGTATCCTGATCGATGCATCCTTAGATACGATCAAGCTGACAGCAAATGACATGGAACTTGGCATAGAGACAACCATTGAAGGTGAGGTCGTTGAACATGGTATCCTTGCCCTCAATGCAAAGATATTTTCAGAGATCGTCAGAAAGCTGCCGGACAGCGATGTAGTCATCGACGCAGAATCAGACAATCAGGCTCTTATTACCTGTGAAAAAGCGAAGTTCAATATTGCGGCCCAGTCAGGAGAGGATTTTTCCTACCTTCCTGCCATCGAAAAAGAAAACTTTTTTACGATTTCCGAGTTTACGCTCAAAGAAGCGATCCGTCAGACCATCTTTTCCATTGCGGACAATGATTCCAACAAGATGATGACGGGAGAATTATTTGAGATCACGGATGATAAGCTCCGTGTTGTATCCCTGGACGGACACAGAATTTCAATCCGCAAGATTGAATTAAAGGATTCCTATGAACCGAGAAAAGTGATCGTTCCCGGAAAGACCCTGCAGGAGATCAGCAAGATCATAGGCGGGGAGGCTGAAGAAAATGTGGATATCTCGTTTACAAAGAATCACATTGTGTTCGAATTTGATAAAACCGTCGTTGTATCCCGCCTGATTGAGGGAGATTATTTTAAGATTGACCAGATGCTTTCCAGTGATTACGACACAAAAATCACTGTGAATAAGCGGGAACTGCTGGATTGTATTGACCGTGCCACGCTTCTGATCAAGGAAGGGGATAAAAAGCCGATCATCATTGATATCGGGGATGAATCCATGCAGCTCAAGATCAAATCACAGATCGGGTCCATGGATGAGGATATTTTTATTTCCAAAGAGGGAAAAGACCTTCTCATCGGCTTTAACCCGAAGTTTTTGATTGATGCTTTGCGGGTCATTGACGATGAAGAGGTGGAGCTGTACTTCATGAACGCAAAAGCTCCCTGCTTTATCAAAGACAAACAGCAGAGCTATATCTATCTGATTCTGCCTGTCAACTTCAATGCGGTGGTATAGTATTTCGGGAGCAAAGGCGGCGTATTGGCGCGGAAGCGCTAAATTTCGATAGGAGAAAGGACAGATGGAGACTTTTTATTTGAAAGATTCTGAAGATCATATCAAGCTTGGGCAGGCTCTGAAGGCAGCCGGCCTTGTGGAGTCCGGGGCTGACGCAAAACAGGCGGTGCAGGACGGAAGCGTGAAAGTCAATGGAGAGATTGACACCAGAAGGGGCAGGAAGCTCCGTGACGGAGATCTTGTGGAATACGGCGGTGAGACTGTCAGGATTGCTGTGGGAAAATAATCAAAAGACAGCAAAAAGCCCGCCGTTTGAAGCTTTTTTGTTTACGATAGGTAAGGGCCGCAGGTTATCCTGCGGCTTGTATGACATTTTTGATACAGTTTACGGACAAAAAGCATGAGAATTTTATGATTGTTTTTTCACACGTGTGATGGGAATCATAAAAAATAAATTGAAATATTGGACAAAACAGTGTAAAATATATACATTGGATATATTTTGGATGATGTTGATTTTGGAGAAGATATGATAATCAAGTCTTTGAAACTAAAGAATTACAGGAATTATGATCTGCTTGATCTGCATCTTGACGCGAATACCAATATCCTGTATGGGGATAACGCACAGGGAAAGACCAATGTTCTGGAGGCTTTATATCTGTCAGGAACTACAAAGTCACACAGGGGAACGAAGGACAGAGATTTGATTCGGCTTGGATATGACGAGTCCCACATAGAGACGGTCATCGAGAAGCAGGGCATGGAGTATCAGATTGATCTGCATCTGAAGAAGAACAGCCCGAAGGGGATTGCGGTAAATAAGATTCCCATACGGAAGGCAGTTGAGCTGTTCGGCATCGTCCATTTTGTATTTTTTTCTCCGGAAGACTTGAATATCATTAAAGAAGGGCCTGCTGGCAGAAGGAGATTCATTGACCTTGAGCTCTCGCAGCTTGATAAGGTATATCTGAGTGATCTTTCTAACTATAATCGTATTATTAATCAAAGAAATTCCTTGCTAAAAGAAATTGTATATCAAGAAAGCCTGATAGAGACATTGGATATCTGGGATATGCAATTAATTGAGTATGGAACAAAGATCATTGACCGGAGAAAAAAATTTGTTGACCAGGTCAATCAAATCATTTCAGGGATACATTTCCGGCTGACCGGAGGAAAGGAACATATATCCTTATCCTATGAGTCCTCTACCGGTGATCTGTCCCTGGAACAGGCGGTAAAGAGGTATCGGCAGAGGGATCTGAAGTTTAAGAGTACGTCCGTCGGTCCCCACAGAGATGATATGGGATTCCAGGAAGGAAGCCTGGATATCCGGAGATTCGGTTCCCAGGGACAGCAGAGGACAGCGGCATTATCCCTGAAAATGTCGGAGATCGAGCTGGTTCGATCAGTGACAGGGGATACCCCCGTGCTTTTGCTGGATGATGTTTTGTCTGAACTGGACAAAAACAGGCAAAACTATCTATTGGATAATATCCACGATATACAGACAATCGTGACCTGTACAGGGCTGGAAGAGCTGATCAGCCACAGGTTTGCTGTCAATAAAGTTTTTTATGTAAAAGATGGAAGCATTTCAGAAAAAAGAGCATGAATCCGGAAGGTTTTGTGTTGTTTTACAGTTTGAGGAGGTTATTGAATGAGTATGACTGGTACGGAATTTGATGCGGAATATGGAGCTGACCAGATACAGATCCTGGAAGGGCTGGAAGCGGTCCGAAAACGTCCGGGCATGTATATAGGCAGTACCTCTTTGAGAGGACTTCATCATCTTGTATATGAGATTGTGGATAATTCGGTAGATGAGGCATTGGCAGGGCATTGCGACACGATTGATGTGACGATCAACAAGGATAATTCGGTCACTGTGTCGGATAACGGAAGAGGAATCCCCGTAGGGATTAATCACAAATCAGGACTTCCGGCGGTAGAGGTTGTCTTTACCGTGCTCCATGCAGGCGGAAAGTTCGGCGGAGGAGGATACAAGGTATCCGGCGGACTTCACGGCGTGGGGGCTTCAGTCGTCAATGCGCTTTCCGAATGGCTGGAGGTGGAGATCTGCCACGAAGGCAAGATTTACAAACAGCGCTATGAGCGCGGCCAGGTGATCTACAAGCTGAAGGTGGTCGGAGATTGTGATCCGGAAAAAACAGGGACGAAAGTCATTTTTCTTCCCGATAAGAGTATATTTGAAGAGACAATATTTGACTACAGCATTTTAAAACAAAGATTCCGCGAGATGGCATTTCTCACAAAGGGGCTGAAGATCATCCTGAGAGACGTGCGGGAGGAGGAGGTCAAAGAGCAGACCTTCCACTACGAAGGCGGAATCAAGGAATTTGTCACATACCTGAATAAAAGCAAGACCCCCCTGTATGACCAGATCATATACTGCGAGGGGGAAAAGGACAATGTCTACGTGGAAGTGGCGATGCAGCATAACGATTCCTACAGTGACAACACTTATGGATTTGTGAATAACATCACCACGCCGGAGGGAGGAACCCACATCGTAGGATTCCGCAATTCCCTGACCAAGACATTTAATGATTATGCGAGAAAAAATAAACTGCTGAAGGACAACGAGCCGAACCTGTCCGGCGAGGATATCCGGGAGGGGCTGACCGCCATCATCAGCGTGAAGATCGAAGATCCCCAGTTTGAGGGCCAGACCAAGCAGAAGCTGGGCAACAGCGAAGCAAGGGGCGCTGTGGACAATATCGTCAGCAGCCAGTTGGAAGTCTTTCTGGAGCAGAACCCCAATGTGGCCAAGCTCACTGTGGAAAAATCCGTTATGGCACAGCGTGCCAGAGAGGCGGCCAGGAAGGCAAGGGATCTGACCAGAAGAAAGTCCGCGCTGGAGGGGCTTTCCCTTCCGGGAAAATTGGCGGACTGCTCCGACAAGGACCCGGTGAACTGTGAGATCTATATCGTAGAGGGAGATTCCGCCGGCGGATCTGCCAAGACGGCCAGGGACCGCGCGACCCAGGCGATTCTTCCCCTGCGCGGAAAGATTTTGAATGTGGAAAAGGCGCGGTTGGACAAGATCTATGCAAATGCGGAGATCAAGGCCATGATTACGGCGTTTGGTACCGGAATCCATGAGGATTTTGATATCAGCAAGCTGCGTTATCATAAGATCATCATTATGACGGATGCCGACGTGGACGGGGCGCATATCAGTACGCTGCTCCTGACATTTTTATACAGGTTCATGCCCGAGCTGATCAAGCAGGGATATGTATATCTGGCCCAGCCGCCGCTGTACAAGCTGGAAAAAAATAAAAAGATCTGGTATGCGTACAGTGACGAGGAATTGAACGATATTCTGACGGAGGTTGGAAGGGATACGAATAATAAGATCCAGCGTTATAAAGGTCTGGGCGAGATGGATGCGGACCAATTGTGGGATACGACCATGGATCCTGAGCACCGGATATTGTTAAAGGTTACCATGGATGAGGAGACATCCTCCGAGCTGGATCTGACATTTACCACTCTGATGGGAGACAAGGTAGAACCAAGGCGGGAGTTTATAGAAGCAAACGCGAGGTTTGTGAGAAATCTTGATATATAGCACTTTAGCAGCAAGAGGTAAAATAGAATTTAAAATTGTCTGCCGCAGACGATATATTTAAACTGGTTTACCCGTAACAAAAATGAAAAAGGAGACAGTATGGAAGATAATATTTTTGATAAAGTCCATGAAGTTGATCTGAAGAAGACCATGGAAAATTCTTACATCGACTATGCCATGAGCGTTATTGCCGCCCGTGCGCTGCCGGATGTAAGAGACGGCCTGAAACCAGTTCAGCGCAGAATTTTATATTCCATGATCGAACTGAACAACGGTCCGGACAAGCCGCATCGTAAATGTGCGCGTATTGTCGGTGATACGATGGGAAAATATCATCCCCACGGTGACAGTTCAATCTATGGCGCTCTGGTTAACCTTGCCCAGGAATGGTCTACCAGATATCCGCTGGTAGACGGCCATGGAAACTTCGGTTCTGTGGACGGCGACGGCGCGGCAGCCATGCGTTATACGGAAGCCCGCCTGAGCAAGATTTCCATGGAAATGACGGCGGATATCGGCAAAGACACGGTAGACTTTTCACCGAACTTTGACGAGACAGAAAAAGAACCGGATGTGCTTCCGGCTAGATTTCCGAATCTTCTGGTCAACGGAACAAACGGAATTGCCGTTGGGATGGCTACCAATATTCCTCCCCACAATCTGAAGGAGGTAATCGCCGCGGTCGTAAAGATCATAGACGATCAGATCGACGATAACGGCGAGACATCCTTAGAGGATGTCATGGAGATCATCAAAGGACCCGACTTTCCTACGGGCGCGGAGATTCTCGGCACAAGGGGCATCGAAGAATCCTACCGTACCGGCCGCGGAAAGATCCGGGTACGCGCGGTTTCCAATATCGAGCCCATGCAGAACGGAAAGAACAGGATCGTTGTGACAGAGCTGCCTTTCATGGTAAATAAAGCAAGGCTCATTGAAAAAATCGCGGATCTTGTAAAGGATAAAAGAATCGACGGGATCACAGAACTCAGCGACCAGTCCAGCAGGGAGGGGATGCGCATCTGCATCGAACTCCGGCGGGATGTGAACCCGAATATTATCTTAAACCAGCTCTATAAGCATACGCAGCTCCAGGATACATTTGGAGTGATTATGCTTGCACTGGTCAATAATGAACCGAAGGTCATGAACCTGCTGGATATGCTGAAGCATTATCTGAAGCACCAGGAGGAGGTCGTTACCAGACGGACAAAGTATGAGCTCAACAAAGCAGAGGAACGCGCCCATATCTTGCAGGGATTGCTGATCGCTCTGGATCACATTGACGAGGTCATTCAGATCATCCGCGGTTCCAAGACCGTCCAGATCGCAAAGGAAGAGCTGATAAAACGCTTTGAACTCTCAGAGGTACAGGCACAGGCAATCGTAGACATGCGTCTGCGCGCTCTGACAGGTCTGGAACGGGAGAAGCTGGAAGCAGAATACGCGGAGCTGATGAAAAGAATCGGCGAATTGAAGGCAATCCTTGCCGACCGGAAGCTTCTTCTGGGAGTGATTAAAAAAGAAATCCTGATCATTTCCGAAAAATATGGGGATGAGAGAAGGACAAGCATCGGATACGATGAATTTGATATTTCCATGGAAGATATGATTCCAAAGGAAGATGTAGTGGTCACCATGACAAAGCTTGGCTATATCAAGCGTATGACCATTGACAACTTCAAGAATCAGAACCGGGGCGGAAAAGGGATCAAGGGAATGCAGAAGCTGGATGACGACTTTATCCAGGAGATGTTCATCACCTTTACCCATAATTATATCATGTTCTTTACAAACAAAGGACGTGTATATCGGATGAAGGCCTACGAGATTCCAGAGGCCGGAAGAACCTCCAGGGGGACGGCCATCATCAACCTGCTTCAGTTGATGCCCGATGAAAAGATCACGGCCATGATCCCGATTAAGGTCTATGACGATAACCAGTATCTGTTCATGGCAACAGAGAACGGCCTTGTGAAAAAGACCCCTTTGTATGAGTACAACAACGTCCGCAAAAAAGGTCTGGCTGCAATCACGCTGCGCGAGGACGACAATCTGATCGAGGTCAAGATCACCGACAACGAGAAGGAGATCCTCCTTGTTACAAAATACGGCCAGTGTATCCGCTTTGATGAAAAGGATGTCCGCTCAACCGGAAGAACTTCTATGGGAGTCCGGGGAATCAACCTGTCCGACGGCGACGTTGTGATCGGTATGCAGGTTCACACCCAGGGCGACTGTCTGCTCATCGTATCGGAAAATGGAATCGGAAAACGCACCATCATGGGCGATTTCACCATACAGAACCGGGGCGGAAAAGGCGTAAAATGCTATAAGATCACAGAAAAGACCGGCGATGTAATCGGAATGAAGGCAGTCAATGAAGACGACGAGATCATGATGATCAACAGCGAAGGCATCATAATCAGAATGTCCTGCGCCGATATCTCCAAGCTCGGCAGGATCACTTCGGGCGTGAAGCTGATCAATCTGAAAGAGGATGAAAAGGTGGTAAGCCTTGCAAAGGTCAGGAAGGCATCCGCGGAGATTGATGGGGAAGAGATTGAGATTGAAGAGGATGAAGAAGAAGTAAGTGGTGAGATAGAGGAATAGTAATATCAAAATATAAGACCGATAATCTGTAAGAACAAACTTAGATTATCGGTCTGTTTCCTTCAGAATATCAGTTTGATTTTTTATTATGAAAAACTTCTGATTTATGTAATTGTGAATATTTCAGATAAGTGGTATAATATCTATGCAAAAAAAGCCTAAAAGTACAAGAACGAAGGAATTTGACTTTTTAGATAATAAAATATACAAAGACAGTATCTAGTGATAAAGTAAAGAGAATAGTTGCTTTAGAATCTTTCAGTGTTTTTTGTTTTCTAAAAAAGATTATTGTGACATAATTCTATAAAAAGTGACATAAGAAAATAATTCGTTTACAATAAACAATTTTTAATAGATTCATACTTATATCAATATTAAAACATTCGTATCTGTGAGTATTCTATATAGATACGAATATTTATAGTAAAAACAGCAAAGGATAAAGACGATATGAGACGAATTGTATTGATGGTAATCAGAAATATCTTATTAGTACCGATCATGTGGTTTAAGCTATGTTATTATGCCTCTCATGTAGATAAATATACTGAAGAAGAACGCTATAAGATGTTAAGATTCATAGATCACCGGGCAAATATAGGAGGGAATGTTGACATAGAGATCCATGGACTCGAAAACATTCCGAAAGAAAGCGGATTTATGTTCTTTCCAAACCATCAGGGGTTATATGATGTTCTTGCTATTATAGAAGCTTGTCCGGTTCCTTTTTCTGTTGTAGCCAAAAAGGAAGTGGAGAATATTCCATTCCTAAAGCAGGTATTTATATGTCTGAAAGCCTATATGCTGGACCGCAATGACGTGCGCCAGGCTCTTCAGATTATCAACAATGTAGCAAATGAGGTTCAGAATGGAAGGAATTATCTCATTTTTGCAGAAGGCACCCGGTCAAAAAATGGAAACCGTGTCGGAGAATTTAAAGGCGGCAGCTTCAAATCAGCCACCAAAGCAAAATGTCCGATTGTCCCGGTTGCCCTGATTGATTCATTCAAGCCATTTGATACAAAATCTATCAAACATGTAAAAGTGCAGGTACATTTTCTCAAGCCGTTATACTATAATGAATATAAAGAAATGAGAACGACTCAGATTGCCGCGCTGGTTCATGACAGAATCCAGGATACGATCGACAGACATGAGTATCAATAATAGAAGAATTTTGCTTATCATTTTACAAAGCATCAATAAAATTTAAGAAAAATAAAAAAAGCGTTGACATTCTTTATTTTGTTATGTATAATAAGCAATGCATTGTTGCGTATACCTTATTGAACAGAACTTCGATAAGCGTAGCATTTGAATAATATGAATAAGAACCTGTCCCATTGACAGGTCATAATTCAGAATCCGGAGAAATACTCAAGAGGCTGAAGAGGCGCCCCTGCTAAGGGTGTAGGTCGGGGAACCGGCGCGAGGGTTCAAATCCCTCTTTCTCCGTTCGATATTCAATCAACAAACTACTGGCCATCCAGTAGTTTTTACATTTGACTAGATGATGTAGTTATGATTGAATATCAAAAATTGCAGTAAATTATAGTATCAAAATGCGGCAGACGAAAAAAGTTGAAAAAAATCGAAAAAAACTATTGACATCTGATCAAGCAAGTGATATTATATGCAAGCTGACTCGTGAGAGCCAGCCAAGTAAAAAGGAGTTCGAAAAAAACTTCAAAAAACTTGAAAAAAGTTCTTGACAAGCGAAAAGCGATGTGATAATATATATAAGCTGTCGCTTGACAGAGAAAGAAAACGAACCTTGATAATTAAACAATAGACAACGATCCTTGAAAATTTCTTAAAGAGAGAAATTCAAAGAACGAGCATCAAGAGAGAAATCAAAGGATGCACCTCCGCTTCATAAGGAAGCGGGAGACAGTAAAAAAGGATGGATTAGCCAGAAAGGTTGATCCTGACGGAAAGAACTTATAACGAGAGTTTGATCCTGGCTCAGGATGAACGCTGGCGGCGTGCTTAACACATGCAAGTCGAGCGAAGCACTTTTTTAGAACTCTTCGGAGGGAAGAGAGGGTGACTTAGCGGCGGACGGGTGAGTAACGCGTGGGCAACCTGCCTTACACAGGGGGATAACAATTAGAAATGATTGCTAATACCGCATAAGACCCCAGTACCGCATGGTACAGAGGTAAAAACTGAGGTGGTGTAAGATGGGCCCGCGTCTGATTAGGTAGTTGGTGGGGTAGAAGCCTACCAAGCCGACGATCAGTAGCCGACCTGAGAGGGCGACCGGCCACATTGGGACTGAGACACGGCCCAAACTCCTACGGGAGGCAGCAGTGGGGAATATTGCACAATGGGGGAAACCCTGATGCAGCGACGCCGCGTGAGTGAGGAAGTATTTCGGTATGTAAAGCTCTATCAGCAGGGAAGAAAATGACGGTACCTGACTAAGAAGCCCCGGCTAACTACGTGCCAGCAGCCGCGGTAATACGTAGGGGGCAAGCGTTATCCGGATTTACTGGGTGTAAAGGGAGCGTAGACGGATAAGCAAGTCTGATGTGAAAATCCGGGGCCCAACCCCGGAATTGCATTGGAAACTGCATATCTAGAGTGTCGGAGAGGCAAGTGGAATTCCTGGTGTAGCGGTGAAATGCGTAGATATCAGGAGGAACACCAGTGGCGAAGGCGGCTTGCTGGACGATGACTGACGTTGAGGCTCGAAAGCGTGGGGAGCAAACAGGATTAGATACCCTGGTAGTCCACGCCGTAAACGATGACTACTAGGTGTCGGGAGGCAAAGCCTTTCGGTGCCGCAGCCAACGCAATAAGTAGTCCACCTGGGGAGTACGTTCGCAAGAATGAAACTCAAAGGAATTGACGGGGACCCGCACAAGCGGTGGAGCATGTGGTTTAATTCGAAGCAACGCGAAGAACCTTACCTGGCCTTGACATCCCGGTGACAGCGAAGTAATGTTCGTTTTCCTTCGGGACACTGGAGACAGGTGGTGCATGGTTGTCGTCAGCTCGTGTCGTGAGATGTTGGGTTAAGTCCCGCAACGAGCGCAACCCTTACCTTCAGTAGCCAGCATATTAGATGGGCACTCTGGAGGGACTGCCAGGGACAACCTGGAGGAAGGTGGGGATGACGTCAAATCATCATGCCCCTTATGGCCAGGGCTACACACGTGCTACAATGGCGTAAACAAAGAGAAGCGACCACGCGAGTGTGAGCGAATCTCAAAAATAACGTCTCAGTTCGGATTGTAGTCTGCAACTCGACTACATGAAGCTGGAATCGCTAGTAATCGCAGATCAGAATGCTGCGGTGAATACGTTCCCGGGTCTTGTACACACCGCCCGTCACACCATGGGAGTCAGTAACGCCCGAAGCCGGTGACCCAACCTAACCAGGAGGGAGCCGTCGAAGGCGGGACGGATGACTGGGGTGAAGTCGTAACAAGGTAGCCGTATCGGAAGGTGCGGCTGGATCACCTCCTTTCTAAGGAAGAAAGAAGTAAAGTGCGTTGTCTATTGTTTAGTTATCAATGAGCGAGTGCCAAAAGGCACAAGCGAAATACAACAGAAGATAACTAAGACATTTCTGGCGGCGATGCGCCCGGGGGCAACACCCGTACCCATCCCGAACACGATGGTTAAGGCCCGGGCGGCCGATGGTACTACACTGGCGACGGTGTGGGAGAGCAGGTGGCCGCCAGATTAAAAAAGAGAGCTGTGGAAGGGGAGAGCGGAAACAGCACTGATGCACCTTGAAAACTGCATACGAAGAAATAAAAAACTTATAGATAGAGATATCGATAAGAAAGAGCAGGATTAATATAGAGAGGAATTGATATATTGATCCACTCAAGACATCCGAGGTAATGTTAACAAACATGACCAGACCCGAAAGGGTCACTGGAAGACAACCAGGAAAAAAATGAGTCAACCACCAACGCATGCAACGCTATGCATGTGTAGCCCAGCGCCTCACCCGTAGGCGAGAGGGCGAGTTGGTTATGCTGATAAGAGCGTATGGCGGATGCCTTGGCACTAAGAGCCGATGAAAGACGTGATAAGCTGCGAAAAGCTTCGGGGAGGAGCAAATATCCATTGATCCGGAGATATCTGAATGGGGAAACCCACCTGAGCAGACCTCAGGTATCCCTGACCCAATCCATAAGTCAGGGAAGGGAACCCGGTGAACTGAAACATCTAAGTAGCCGGAGGAAGAGAAAACAACAGTGATTTCCAAAGTAGCGGCGAGCGAAATGGAAGGAGCCCAAACCGGGATGCGTGTCATCCCGGGGTTCGGACCGCGGAATTGATTCAGTGAGCTTAGCAGAATGGTTTTGGGAAAGCCAGCCAAAGAGGGTGAAAGCCCCGTAAGCGAAAGGTGAACTGACAAGGCGGTATCCAGAGTACCACGAGACACGTGGAACCTTGTGGGAACGTGCGGGGACCACCCCGTAAGGCTAAATACTACTTAGTGACCGATAGCGCATAGTACTGTGAAGGAAAGGTGAAAAGGACCCCGGGAGGGGAGTGAAAGAGAACCTGAAACCATACGTTTACAAGCTGTGGAACCACGATAGATGTGGAACCGCGTACTTTTTGTAGAACGGTCCGGCGAGTTGCGCTGGCTGGCAAGGTTAAGGACTAAAGGTCCGGAGCCGAAGGGAAACCGAGTCTTAATAGGGCCGGAGTCAGTCGGAGCAGACCCGAAACCGGGTGATCTATCCATGTCCAGGCTGAAGTTGCCGTAAAAGGCAATGGAGGGCCGAACCCACATCCGTTGAAAAGGGTGGGGATGAGGTGTGGATAGGGGAGAAATTCCAATCGAACCCGGAGATAGCTGGTTCTCCTCGAAATAGCTTTAGGGCTAGCCTCATACAAGTCTTGCGGAGGTAGAGCACTGAATTCCTAAGGGGGCGTCAAAGCTTACCAAGGGATATCAAACTCCGAATGCCGCGTAGATGGTGTATGGGAGTCAGACTGTACGAGATAAGTTGGACAGTCGAGAGGGAAAGAGCCCAGACCTGCGGCTAAGGCCCCAAAATGTGTGTTAAGTGGAAAAGGATGTGGGATTTCAAAGACAACTAGGATGTTGGCTCAGAAGCAGCCATACATTAAAAGAGTGCGTAATAGCTCACTAGTCGAGAGGTCCTGCGCCGAAAATGTCCGGGGCTGAAACACACTGCCGAAGCCTAGGAACCATCGAATGATGGCTGGTAGAGGAGCATTGGGTACGGGAAGAAGCAGTACCGAAAGGAGCTGTGGACTGTACCGAAGAGAGAATGCCGGAATGAGTAGCGAGAGGAAGGTGGGAATCCTTCCGGCCGAATATCTAAGGTTTCCAGGGTAAAGCTGATCTGCCCTGGGTAAGTCGGGGCCTAAGGCGAGGTCGGGAGACGTAGCCGATGGACAACAGGTTGAAATTCCTGTACTGCCATATGACAGAACTGTGGGGACGCAGAGAGGAGAGCACGAGCCGGGATTGGAAAGACCGGTGTAAGCGAAGTACCAGTACATCAGGCAAATCCGGTGTATAATGGGAGAGCGTGATACGGACCGAATTAAAGTAGGGAAGCGTGTGGCCGAGCTGCCGAGAAAAGCCGCTATTGTTCATATGGTACCCGTACCGTAAACCGACACAGGTGGATGAGGAGAGGATCCTAAGGCCGACGGGAGAAGCATTGTTAAGGAACTCGGCAAAATGACTCCGTAACTTCGGGAGAAGGAGTGCCATAGAGATGTGGCCGCAGAGAATTGGCCCAAGCAACTGTTTAGCAAAAACACAGGTCTATGCGAAACCGAAAGGTGAGGTATATGGGCTGACGCCTGCCCGGTGCTGGAAGGTTAAGGGGAGAGGTTAGCGCAAGCGAAGCTTTGAACTTAAGCCCCAGTAAACGGCGGCCGTAACTATAACGGTCCTAAGGTAGCGAAATTCCTTGTCGGGTAAGTTCCGACCCGCACGAAAGGCGTAATGATTTGGGCACTGTCTCAACAATGCACCCGGTGAAATTGAAATACCAGTGAAGATGCTGGTTACCCGCGCCAGGACGGAAAGACCCCATGGAGCTTTACTCCAGCTTGACACTGGGACTCGGTATTGCATGTACAGGATAGGTGGGAGGCAAAGAAGTGGCGACGCCAGTTGCCATGGAGCCGACGTTGGGATACCACCCTTGTAGTGCTGGGTTTCTAACCAGCGGCCGTGATCCGGCCGTGGGACAATGTCAGGTGGGGAGTTTGACTGGGGCGGTCGCCTCCGAAAGGGTATCGGAGGCGCTCAAAGGTTCCCTCAGAATGGTCGGAAACCATTCGAAGAGCGCAAAGGCATAAGGGAGCTTGACTGCGACACCGACGGGTGGAGCAGGTACGAAAGTAGGACTTAGTGATCCGGTGGTATAAAGTGGGATTGCCATCGCTCAACGGATAAAAGCTACCCTGGGGATAACAGGCTTATCACTCCCAAGAGTTCACATCGACGGAGTGGTTTGGCACCTCGATGTCGGCTCATCGCATCCTGGGGCTGGAGTAGGTCCCAAGGGTTGGGCTGTTCGCCCATTAAAGCGGTACGCGAGCTGGGTTCAGAACGTCGTGAGACAGTTCGGTCCCTATCCGGCGCGGGCGTAGGATATTTGAGAGGAGCTGTCCTTAGTACGAGAGGACCGGGATGGACCGGCCGCTGGTGAATCTGTTGTTCCACCAGGAGCATGGCAGAGTAGCCAAGCCGGGCGGGGATAAACGCTGAAGGCATCTAAGCGTGAAGCCCCCCTCAAGATGAGATATCCCATGAAGTTAATTCAGTAAGACCCCTTGAAGACGACGAGGTAGATAGGGCGGAGGTGGAAGTGCAGTAATGTATGCAGCTGACCGTCACTAATAGGTCGAGGGCATAACCAAGAGGTGGTTGATGCTTGAAAGAGCAGTAAGGATAGGATAAATGATTATTTCTTTCTTCGTGTGTAGTTTTGAAGGTGCATTTTCAAAATGAATAATATGGCCCAGTGGCTCAGTTGGTTAGAGCGCCGCCCTGTCACGGCGGAGGTCGAGAGTTCGAGTCTCTTCTGGGTCGTTTTATGGGGTCTTAGCTCAGCTGGGAGAGCATCTGCCTTACAAGCAGAGGGTCATAGGTTCGAGCCCTATAGGCCCCATTTAAAGAAAAAACGGATGGATTCCCGAGTGGCCAAAGGGGGCAGACTGTAAATCTGTTGCAAGTTGCTTCGGTGGTTCGAATCCACCTCCATCCATCAGCCGTGAGGCTTGTTTATAGATAATTTGCATGAGGAATTACATGTACCCATTTTGGGTACAATGTAATGACGTGCAAGCAGTTAGCTTGCCGATGTGGCTCAATTGGCAGAGCAGCTGATTTGTAATCAGCAGGTTATCGGTTCGAGTCCGATCATCGGCTTTGTTCCAAAAGGAACACATAATTGAATATCGCGGGGTGGAGCAGTCTGGAAGCTCGTCGGGCTCATAACCCGAAGGTCGCAGGTTCAAATCCTGCCCCCGCAACTCATGACGATAAGTCATATGCCCAGATAGCTCAGTTGGTAGAGCAGAGGACTGAAAATCCTCGTGTCACTGGTTCGATTCCGGTTCTGGGCATTTTTTGTTGTTTAAAATACCGATTTTTCGGTATTTTTTTATACCACGGAAATAGAGGGAAGTGAAAAATGAAGGGAGTATGATGTGGAAAACTTATATGAAAAATTAAGTTCATATGCGGAATCGGATTATTATGGTTTTCACATGCCGGGGCATAAAAGAAATCGGAACGTAACAGGTGTTAGCCTTCCATATGGGATTGATATAACGGAAATAGAGGGATTTGACGATCTGCACCATGCGAAAGGTTTTTTGAAGCAGGCTCAGGAACGGGCGGCAGAGGTATTTCATGGGGAGGAGACTTGCTTTTTAATCAATGGGAGTACGGTTGGAATCTTGAGCGCGGTTCTGGGCTGTACACAGCGGGGAGATAAAATTCTAATGGCAAGAAACTGCCATAAATCTGTGTATCATGCGGTATATATGAATGAACTGGAAGCGGAATATTTATATCCGGTGTTTGATCGGGAGCTGAACGGCGAGGTCAGACCTGAAGATGTGCAGCGCATTTTAGAGGAAGAGAGGATTATTGCTGAAAAAGGGAAGAGAACTAATTCTGAAATGAAGAAAAGAGTTAATTCTGAAAGGGAGAAGAGAACTGATTCTGAAATGAAGAAAAGAGTTAATTCTGAAAAGAAAACAAGAATTAGTTCTGAAAAGGAGAAAATCCGGGCGGTTGTGATCACATCTCCTACCTATGACGGTGTTGTTTCTGACGTGGCGCGGATTGCGGAAATCGTACATGCTTATGGGATTCCTTTGATTGTGGATGAAGCGCATGGGGCGCACTTTGGATTTCATCCGTATTTTCCGGAAAACTCGAATGTAAAGGGCGCGGATGTTGTAATTCACAGTATCCACAAAACGCTTCCGGCTTTGACACAGACAGCGTTGATCCACATGAATGGTATATTTGCGGACAGAGAGAAGATAAAAAAATATCTGCATATTCTTCAGACAAGCAGTCCTTCTTATATTCTGATGGCGGGAATAGACGCGTGTGTTGGCTGGCTTGGCAGTGAAAAAAAGGATGCTGCATTTGATGATTATGTTAAACTGCTTAAGGAAACCAGGAATCAGTTGAAAAAGCTGCGGCATCTTCAGATGATTGAGACAGAGAATTTTGATTTTTCGAAAATTGTGATTTCTGTGAAGGGGACAAGATATTCGGGCAGGGAATTATATAAGCTCCTTTTGGAAAAATATCATTTGCAGATGGAGATGGCCGCGGGGACTTATGTGCTGGCAATGACGTCGGTTGGGGATATAAGAGAAGGATTCCAGAGACTTGTACAGGCATTGCATGAGATTGACGGGAATCTGGAGAAAGAAAATGGGTTGCCATTAAGCGGGATTGATCGGAATTTGGAGAAAGAAAATGAGCCGATCTTAAGTGTGATTGTCAAGAAACTGAAGGAAGAAAATCCGTGGCCGTTAAGCGAAAGTGAACTTACGTTGGATTCGGAGAATGGCGGAATCGGATTGACTGCCGCCGGGATTCCCAGACTGGAACAGGTTTTTTCGAGTTCGAAGGCAGAACAAGCAGGGAAGCAGAATCCGGAAAGTGTAAGTGCATTGCCGTGGTCTTGCTGTTGTGGGAAAATTTCTATGGAATATGCATATATATATCCGCCAGGTATTCCTCTGATTGTTCCCGGCGAAAGGATTTCGGAGGAGGTTATTGCAAGGATTGAGGAATACAGCAGAATGGGATTTGACATTGAAGGGATGAATAAGAGCGGATATATAACGATCATGGATTCGACGTAATAGGTAAACTGCAATTCTTGTGTAAAATGGAAAGATTTCCACCTGTACAATTGGATGTTCTTTGAGCATCCAATCCACCTCATTCATTCGTAAAATCCGTGCTTCTCACATTTTACGAATGAATGAGGTGGGTTGCTAATCCAAAGTCGCATTTTCATTGCAATAGATTGCATAAAAATGTGACTTCGGATTGCAACCGTATAGATGGAAAAATTTTGGTTTCGGTTTATCCGGGTTAGGAAAAAGGAGATATGGGAAAAATTTACTATATTATGGGGAAAAGTGCATCGGGGAAGGATTCGATTTTTAAGGAAGTAAAAAAAAGGATGCCGGAATTGAAGGATATTGTTTTATATACTACAAGGCCGATTCGGGAAAATGAGACTGAAGGGGTGGAGTATCATTTTGTGGATGAAGAATTTTTGCGGGGGATGCAGGAGAAAAAGCGTGTGATTGAGCTGCGGTCGTATAATACGAGATGTGGAATCTGGAAGTATTTTACTGCGGATGACGGACAGATCGACCCGGAAAAATTTGATTATCTTACGATTGGTACGCTGGAATCTTATGCCGCGATGAAAACGTATTTTGGAGAGGAGCAGGTGGTGCCGCTTTATGTGGAAGTGGAGGATGGACTGAGGCTTGCCAGGGCTGTGGAGCGGGAACGGAGCCAGACAGATCCGAAGTATGCTGAGATGTGCAGAAGATTTCTGGCTGATTCTGAGGATTTTTCGGAGGAAAACCTGGAAAAGGCGGGAATAAAAAAAAGATTTGAAAATGTGGAATTTGGGGAATGTGTGGATAAAATCTGCCGATATATAAATTGAATATGCAGAACAGATTTTTTCATGGAAAATATATAAAAAAGTATGTTAATAAGAAATTATATGTTATACTTATAGAGCGAACAAAAGATCTGCCGTGTATTTTGCATGGTATCTGATCCGCAGCAATCAGTAAAGGGATGGAAGGTTATTTTTTACTTGAAAAGATAAAAGAGACAGCAGGTGATAAAAATGAGTGGGTTTAAGGAAATTATTGGACATAAGAATATCATCCAGTATATAGAAAAGGTTTCCGCTTCGGACATGGTTTCTCATGCGTATATTATGAATGGGGAGAAGGGCTCCGGGAAACGGCTTCTGGCGGATTTTTTTGCAATGGATCTGCAGTGCGAGAATAGAGATCCTGACGGGGAAGCCTGCGGGAGGTGCAGGTCCTGCAGCCAGGCTATGAGCGGCAACCATCCGGATATCATTTTTATCAGGCATGAGAAGTCGACGACCATCAGTGTGGATGAGATCAGAACGCAGTTGAATAATGATATTGTGATCAGACCATATTCCAGTAAGTATAAGGTTTATATTGTTCCACATGCAGATATGATGAGCGTACAGGCGCAGAATGCGCTTTTGAAAACGATAGAAGAACCGCCGGAGTACGCGGTGATCATTCTTTTGACGGAGAATGCGGAAGTGCTGCTCCCGACGATCCGTTCCAGGTGTGTGATCTTGAAGCTGCGCAATATCAAGGATCAGCTTATCAAAAAATATCTCATGGAGCAGATGGAGATTCCGGATTATAAAGCGGATATCTGCGCGGCATTTGCACAGGGGAATATGGGGAAGGCAATCTCACTTGCAAGCTCCGAGCATTTCAATGATATCAAAGAGGAGATTGTGCATTTGCTTCGGGATATCAATGAGATGGAGACGGCGGAGCTGATCGAGGCTGTGAAAAAATGTTCGGAATTTAAGCTGGATATCAATGATTATTTTGATATGATCGCGATCTGGTATCGGGATGTGCTGATTTATAAGGCGACGCTGAGCGTGGACAGGGTTGTTTTTTCGGATCAGCTTAAGTATATTAAGGAGCGGGCGAGCAAAAGTTCTTATGAGGGGATCGGGGTCATCATTAGTGCTCTCGAGACGGCAAAGGCACGTTTGAAAGCGAATGTAAACTTTGAACTGACGATAGAGCTGCTGCTGTTGACAATCAAAGAGAATTAATTCAGAACAGCAGGCCGCATGACCCGTTTTCAGTAAAAATCAGATTATTATACATTTTAAGGAGAATAGAAAGTATGGTAAAAGTAATTGGCGTGCGCTTCCGGACGGCGGGAAAGATTTATTTCTTTTCACCGGGAAAATTTCAGGTCGAGCAGGGGAGCCATGTGATCGTGGAGACTGCCCGCGGCGTGGAATATGGCTGGGTGGCCAGCGGTCCGATGGATGTCAAGGACGAGGAAGTGGTGCAGCCGCTCAAATCTGTGATCCGTATTGCGACGGAGCAGGACAGGCGAACCGTGGAAAAAAATAAGGAAAAAGAAAAGGAAGCATTTCGTATCTGCCAGGAGAAGATCCAGAAGCACGGGCTTGATATGAAGCTGATTGACGCGGAATATACGTTTGACAACAATAAGGTTTTGTTTTATTTTACGGCGGACGGGCGGATTGATTTCCGGGATCTGGTGAAGGATCTGGCTTCTGTGTTCCGTACCAGGATTGAGTTGAGACAGATCGGGGTGCGGGATGAGACGAAGATCAGGGGCGGTATCGGGATCTGCGGCAGATCATTGTGCTGCAGCACCTATTTGTCGGAATTTTCCGCGGTGTCGATTCGGATGGCAAAGGAGCAGAACCTGTCCCTGAATCCGACGAAAATTTCCGGGGTGTGCGGAAGGCTGATGTGCTGTCTGACAAATGAGCAGGAGATTTATGAGGAATTGAACCACCATCTTCCGTCTGTCGGGGATTCTGTGACGACCTCGGACGGGCTGAAGGGAACGGTGCATTCTCTGAGCGTACTGCGTAAACTGGTGAAGGTGATCGTGAATCTGGAAAATGACGAGAAGGAGATCCGGGAGTATCATGTGGACGACCTTCGTTTTAAACCGAGACGCAGGAAACAGAAGATATCCAAGGAAGAACTGAAGGAACTTGGGGAGTTGGAGAAGGAATGACGGATGCATATTTGAAGCCCGGGGAACGTCTGGATGATCTGCAGCTCAGCGGGTATATGATCATCCAAGATCCGGAGCGGTTCTGTTTTGGTGTGGACGCGGTGCTTTTGACGGATTTTGTGAAGGTGAAGACGGGGGAGCGTGTGCTGGATCTGGGTACGGGAACCGGGGTGATTCCTATTTTGCTGGAAGCGAAGACGAAAGGGGCGCATTTTACCGGGCTGGAGATCCAGGAGGAAAGCGCGGATATGGCGAGACGCAGCGTGCTGTACAACGGGATTTCGGAAAAAGTCGATATAGTGACGGGGGATATCAAAGAGGCGGCGGAGATTTTCAAAACGGCCTCTTTTGACGTCATTACGACAAATCCCCCGTATATGCGGGGGCAGCACGGCCTGGAAAATCTGTCGGATGCCAGAACCATCGCCAGACATGAGGTGCTCTGTACGCTGGAGGATATCCTGCGGGAGAGCGCCAGGATACTGCCGGAGAGCAAGGGCAGATTTTATATGATACATAAGCCGTTCCGGCTGGTGGAAATCCTGAATATGATGTGCCGGTACAAGATTGAACCGAAGCGGATTCAGTTTGTGCATCCCTATGTGGACAAGGAGCCGACCATGGTGCTGATCGAAGGCATGAAAGGCGGAAAATCGCGGGTTACGATTGAGCCGCCGGTGGTGATGTATTAGTGTAGTGACCGCATTATCTCGTTCAGCCCCCTTGCAGTCTGGAAATCCATTCTGCGTCATTTGACAGAAAGTAAATGTGTCAGTACACTAGACAATTGCCGAAAACGGGAGCTCTGACGGCATTTCCAGATCATGATACGGGAATTTTTTTCAGGCGGCTGTCCAACGGCAGATAGTTTATTTGATTGATAAGAGGGACGATTATGTCAGGAACGTTATATTTATGTGCGACTCCCATCGGGAATCTGGAGGATATTACTTTCCGGGTTGTGCGGACATTGAGGGAAGTGGATCTGATCGCGGCGGAGGATACACGCAACAGCATCAAGCTTCTGAATCATTTTGAAATACAGACGCCCATGACCAGTTATCACGAGTATAACAAGTTTGAGAAGGGCAGGAAGCTGGTGGAAAGGCTTCTGGGCGGGGAAAATATCGCGCTGGTGACGGATGCGGGGACACCGGGGATTTCTGATCCGGGGGAAGAGCTGGTGAAAATGTGTTACGACGCGGGGATTTCTGTGACTTCTCTTCCGGGGCCGGCTGCGTGTATCACGGCGCTGACCATTTCCGGACGGGAGACGAGACGGTTTGCATTTGAGGCATTTCTTCCCAGTGATAAGAAGGAAAGACTTCAGGTTCTGGAGGAATTGGAGCGGGAGACCCGGACGATGATTCTGTATGAAGCGCCCCACCGGCTGGTGAAAACGCTGAAGCTGCTGGCGGAACACCTGGGGGAAATGCGGCCGGCGACGGTGTGCAGGGAACTGACAAAACGGCATGAGACGGCATTTCTTACGACGCTGGGCGAGGCGGCGGCCTATTATGAGACAAATGAACCGAAGGGCGAATGTGTGCTGGTGGTGGCCGGAAAAACCAGGGAAGAGGTGGCCGAGGAGAAAAGATCCCGCTGGGAAGGAATGGGGATTGAGGAGCATATCCAGATGTACCTGGATCAGGGGATGGATCGGAAAGAGGCCATGAAACAGGCGGCTAAGGACCGGGGAGTGCCGAAGCGGGAGATTTACAATGCTTTGGTTCAGCGTTAGAGAAGGGACGCCGCAGGCGCGGCCAGCTTATTGATATGTAAAAACGTGCTGGCGCAGACGATTGTTTCATATCAATGAGCTGATGCAGGCGCTTTCTGCGGATAGATGCATTGTCGGATTGCTGCCGTACTGTTGGAATGTGTTTGTTCCGCTGGGATATGTAAGGGATATTTCGGCGGAGTTTTTTATGTTTTCCTGAATCAGACTTCGTATTCTTCTGCCGGGATGATTTCTCCGTCTTTCATGAATATGATTTTTTTCTTCAGGTTGATGGCCTCCTGATAGTCGTTGGTAATGTACAGGGTGGTGAGTTTTAATTCCTGGTTGATGCGCAGGACGTCCCGGAGCATTTCCGCGCGGCGGCGGGCATTTCCTTTGGAAAAATCTTCATCCACAAGAAATACTTTCGGATGGCATACGATGGCCCGGGCAAGGGCTGTTTTTTGTTTTTGCGCTTCTGTGATGGAGCGGATTTTTTTATTTAAAATATCTGGAATTTGTAAAAATTCTGCGGCCGACTGTACACGGCTGTCGATGATATTTCTCGGAAAATCCCGAAGGGTGAGGCCCAGACCAATGTTTTCGTAGACGTTGAGCCCGGGGTAGAGCGCGTAATTTTGAAATGCCATGGACAGACGGCGATCCCTGGGTAATACTTCGTTCAGCAGAACATCCCCGAGATAGATCTCGCCGGAGGTGATCTCTTCCAGACCGCCGATCATACGCAGTATTGTGGATTTGCCGCATCCGCTGGGGCCGTGGAATGTGACAAATTCTCCGTCTTCAATAGAAAGAGAAACATTTTTTACGGAAAGAAATCCGTTTGGGTAGGTCTTGTTGAGATTTTTGAGTGTTATGCCGGACATAGTGGGAGTCCTCCTTTTGTACGATTCTTTTGTCAGAATATCGTATCTTTAATAGATTCATTTTATCATATCAGACACTTTTAGACAAGATGGATTCAAATGGTTACTGTTTACGCTTCAATGGGCCGGATGGGTTGCAGTTCGCGGCCGGTCAGTACGTGAACCGCAACTTCAAGTGGGATACTGCATTGCCAGGAATACGCTGGCTGCCAGTCCGGCCAGGGTGGAAATCAGGGCGCCGGGCAGGGTGTAGCGGGTTTTTGTGACTTTTGCGGTCATGAAGTAGACGCTCATGGTATAAAAAATGGTCTCGGTACAGGACATGGAGATGGAGGCGATCCGTCCGCAAAGGGAATCTGTGCCGGAATCCTTGTAGATGTCCAGGAGCAGGCCGGTGGCTGCGGAGGAGGAAAACATTTTCACAATGGACAGGGGCACCAGTTCTCCGGGAAAACCGATTCGGGCGCTGAAATGTCCGATGATCTGGGAGATAAAGTCGAGAAATCCGGATGCGCGCAGGATTCCTACGGCTACCATCAGGCCGATGAGTGTGGGCATGATTTTGACAACGGTGAGAAAACCATTTCGAGCTCCGATGATGAAATTGTCGTATACATTGACTTCACGCAGAATGCCGTAGGCTACGATGGCGAGGATCAGGAAGGGGACGATAAAATCGGATATGTACAGGAATAGCTGCATGGGAAACCTCTTTATTTTGAAAGTCATTCTTTTATTTTTATGAGACTTTGGGGGAAATTTAGAACAGGGGGATATGGGGGTTACGGCAGATGATATCAGATTTGTCTGCTGGGCTGAAGGATTCTCAAAAATACAGTTTGTCTCAACAGAATAATCATTTTTTCGCGGGCATAGATATGAATTAAAGAAAAATCTCGGAGTGTCTATGTCGAAATTTCAAAAATACATATTTGATTGGGCGGAGTCTGCATGTCCTGTGTGGAAATCCACTATGGGGAGAAAATTTGTCAGGCTTGTTTTTGTCTTTTTTGCTGCATTTTTGATTTCATTTTTTTTGCAGGGATGCCGGAAACAGACGCCGGAAGAATCAAATCTGGCCTTTGAAAAATTTACAAACGAGTTATTTTGTCAGGAAACATCGTCGAATACGATCAGCCTGCACTATACTCTGCGGAATCCGGAGGACTACGGAATCCAGAAAATTCCGATTACATACGGGATGTATGAAACGGATGAAAATATGGTGAGGGCTTCGGTGGAAAATATTCAGCGTGCATTGGAAGCATTTGACCCTGAGGAATTGTTTGTCTCGAATCAGCTGACTTATGATGTCCTGGATTATTATATGGAACGGCTGAAGGAGGACGCGGAGTTTACTTTATATGAGGAACCTCTGGGGCTGGTCAGCGGGATACATACGCAGCTTCCGGTATTGCTGTCGGAATATCAGTTTTATGACCGGGAGGATGTGGATATTTATCTGGAGCTGATGAAAAAAACGCCGGATTATTTCCAGTCGCTGATCGAATTTGAGCAGGCAAAATCGGATGCGGGGCTGTTTATGTCGGACAATGCGGCAAATCAGGTCATTGAGCAGTGCAGAGTATTTATGAATATGGGGGAGAGTAATTATCTGATTTCTACATTCGTAGACCGGATTCAGCAGTTAAGCGGGATCAGCGAGGAGGAGAGGAGTACTTATATCCAGAGAAACGCGCTGATGCTCAGCAGTTATGTGCTTCCGGCGTATTCGAAGCTCAGCGCGGAGGTGCAGAGGATGATGGGGAGCGGAAAAAATGAACAGGGGCTTTGTTATTTTCCGGAGGGAAAGGAGTATTATGAGCAGGTCGTGAGGATGTCTACGGGATCCGAGAGGTCGGTAGCGGATATGAAAGAGCTGACGAAGAAGCAGATTGTAGAAGATTTGGAGGCCATGGAACGCGTCCTGGGAATTACGGAAAATGAAAAAATTGGGGATTTACCGCGGAGGGGGAATGCAGAGAACAGTGGAAGTGCAGCGCAGGGGGAAAGTGTGGATAATGACGGAAGTGCAGCACAGGGGGAAAGTGTGGATAATAGCGGAAGTGCGTCACAGGGGGAGAATACGGAGAACAGCGGAAATGCAGCACAGGGGGAAAGTGTGAATAATGGTGGAAGT
The DNA here is from genome assembly GCF_003885045.1 of Schaedlerella arabinosiphila. Classification (GTDB taxonomy): domain Bacteria; phylum Bacillota; class Clostridia; order Lachnospirales; family Lachnospiraceae; genus Schaedlerella; species Schaedlerella arabinosiphila. The sequence continues at coordinate 5,055,956 of NZ_RHJS01000002.1, forward strand.
GCGTCGCAGGGGGAACATGTGGATTTAAGGGAGCAGGTATCTCAGGAAGCGGCGGCCTTGATTGGGAATCCGGAATTGGCGCATGAGGCGGCGGCTATGGATACCGCGAATCCGATCAGTATTTTGAATGGACTGAAAAAGGAGATTGGGAAGGCATTTCCTGCGGCTCCGGATACTACGGTCAGTGTGAAATATGTGCCAGAGGCTCTGCAGGGAAATTTGAGCCCCGCGTTTTATATGATTCCGGCGATTGACAGCTATAAGGAAAATGTGATTTATGTCAACCAGGCCCACATGGGAAATCCGCTGATATTGTTTACCACACTTGCGCACGAAGGATTTCCGGGGCATTTGTATCAGAATGTGTATTATGCGGGGACGGACCCGGACCCGGTGCGCAGTATGTTCAGCATTGGAGGGTATATTGAGGGGTGGGCGACTTATGCGGAGATGTGCAGCTATTATTTGGCGCCGATCACGAAGGAGCAGGCGGTTATTTTACAGAAAAACAGTTCTATCATTCTTGGGCTGTATACGCTGGCTGATATCGGAATCCACTATGAGGGATGGAGCCGGACAGATCTTCTGGCATTTTTTTCCAATTATGGAATCCAGGATGTAAATACGGTGAACCGTGTCTATGACCTGATTCTTGGATCTCCGGGAAATTATGCAAAATATTATATTGGTTATGTGGAATTTCTGGAATTGAAAAAGAAGGCCGCGGCGGAAAAGGGGACGGATTTTTCACAGAAGCAATTTCATGAGGATGTACTCAAGACGGGGCCTGCGCCATTTGAGCTGGTGGAGAAATATATGGGGAAATGTGAGGATGGGGGAGAGTGAAAGAGATGGCTGATCGACGGTGGTCAGCCGTTTTTTTGTTGGAAAGCCTGCGATAGTGAACAGTTTAAAATTTGGGAAATATGATATATACGGATTCGGAAATCATGAATCTGCTGGCTAATGGAATTGAGAAGAAGCATTATATGGAAGACGGGACGTTCGGTTATTCGGAGGGAGTGGATGCGTTACAAGAAAAACAGGTGGTCAGGACGGAGATATAATACAGGATAAGCATATGGGACAGGCAGAAGGAAATATATTGATATAGGGCTGCAAAAAGAGCGGCTGCCGCGCCGGATATTACGGGGTGGATCTGTTCTGTATATGCGCGGCCATGACTATAACATTCGGGAGGGGCTATGAATTATCTTTGGGCTGGTATGATCATTGTGGGAATTATTTTCGGCGCGTTTAACGGGAAGATGCCGGAGGTTACCAATGAGGCGCTGGATTCCGCGAAGGAGGCGGTGACGCTGTGCATTACCATGATGGGAGTGATGTCGTTCTGGGTGGGGATGATGGAGATTGCCTCCAAGTCCGGGGTGATCGAGCTTGCTTCTAAAAAAATGGGGCCGCTGCTCAGGTTTTTATTTCCCGGGATTCCGGAGGGGCATCCGGCAAAGGAGCATATTGCGGTGAATTTTATCTCGAATTTCCTTGGGCTTGGGTGGGCGGCTACCCCTGCAGGATTGAAGGCTATGGAGGAATTGGAGAAGCTAGAGGAGGAACGGAGAAGGTATGACGGGAAGAGGACGGCAGGAAAAAGGCGGGCGGTTCCGAGAGGGGTGGCGAGCAATGAGATGTGTACGTTTTTGATACTGAATATCTCGTCGCTGCAGTTGATTCCGATGAATGTGATTGCTTATCGGTCACAATATGGGAGCGTGAATCCGACGGCAATCGTGGGGCCGGCGATCGCGGCGACGGCGGTGAGTACGGCGGCGGCGGTGGTGTTTTGTAAGGTCATGGAATGGAAGCGGAGGATATAAATTCTCCGCTTTTTTTGGTATGACACGCTATTGTTGGAAAAATCTATAAAGGATTATGGCACATAAAGCTAAATCTCACATGTTTCCTTTAAATGATATATTTCTGATAATGGCAGTTTGGTGATCTCCGCAATCTCTTCGGGTGTATCTTTTCCTCTGATAATTAGGCGGAGAGCAAATTCCTTTGTTGTTTTCAATGCTGTTTCCAATGCTGTTTCATTACGCATTTCTTCTAACATCCGGCACATAATCAACACTCCTTCCTCATCACTTTTAAAGTAGCGCACTCTGTAGGCCAATATCTTATAATTCATATCAGACGGGTCGGTACATGAGAAATCATGCATAAGCCGTCCTAAAGTAGTTTCATCCTGAATCTGTGAATTTACATAAATGATATGGGCATCATCCCAAAAATAATTCCCGGTTCCGTGACATTTACATCAATCAAACTAGAGTGGTATCTTGCCCGTTTTGGGATTGAACCCCGATCACTGCGCTGTATTTCGATGTTCAGTACATTTCCAGCACTGTCAATAGAAAGTATATCGAGCCTTGCGGAACGCCCTTGGAGATTTTTTATATTATATTAACTCTATTATCCATATAAAATTATCTATGTAATAGTGTTCGTATAACGATACTAAAAATACAGAAAAGGGGAAAGAAATTTTTGCGTTGAGTTTGTCTATGTTTTCCTGCCCCGTTCATTTTGCCCAATATTCTTTTTTCACCACTTTCCGTTCTGCTGGGGTGAGAAATCTATCTGGTGCAGATTTTCACGATGGCACATATCCATGACAGACTGCTTTAAATAAATCAGATAATTCTTTGTAAGGTGATGGAATGGAAGCGGAGGATATAACATCTTCCGAAAGTATATTGAGAGAAACTGCTTTTTAGGGTATACTAAGTAAAAGAGTATAGAAAGGTGGTAATGGAACTTGTCAATTTACAAAGACAAGTAATACAATCTCTTAATGGCTTGTCGGATAGATGAATGATAAACAATGAGGAGCGTGCAGGCATGGGTATATACTTAAATCCGGGAAATGAACAGTTTACGGCTTCTATCAACTCTGAATTGTATGTGGATAAGACGGAACTGATAAAATATACGAGCAGCCGTATCGGAAAAGACAGGCCATTGATCTGTTCCAGCAGACCGAGGAGGTTTGGAAAAACAATGGCGGTAACTATGTTGTCAGCATATTACAGCAAAGGATGTCATTCTGAAAGGTTGTTTGCTGGGCTTAAAATAAGTCGGAATGAATTTTTTAAAGTACATCTAAATAAGTATAATGTAATTTTTTTGGATATTCAGTGGATGTACGGGAATGCACTTGAGGAAATGAAAAGAAATTCTTCTGTTAAGGTGGTGAGTTATATTCAGGAACAGGTGATATCCGAGTTAAGAAAGGAATATCCAGAATGTGTCTTGGACACGGACATTTCATTGCCTTCTGTATTGGCTAAAATTAATGCTGAGACAAAGGAACAGTTTATCATTATGATTGATGAGTGGGACTGCCTGTTCCGAGAGGACAAAAATAATGAGAAGCTTCAAAAAGAATATATTAATCTATTAAGAGGTTTATTTAAAGGGACACCATCAGGGGCATTTTTAAAGCTTGCATATATTACGGGGATTTTGCCAATTAAGAAGTACGGCACACAGTCAGCTTTAAATAATTTCCGAGAGCATACAATGGTCAGTCCCAGACAGATGGCGGAATATGTTGGTTTTACAGAGACAGAAGTAAAGGCTATTTGTAAAGAACATGATATCCCATTTACAGAGATGCAAAGATGGTATGATGGATATTATTTTGAAAAGGCAGGACATATTTATAGCCCTAATTCTGTAATTGAAGCCGTAGACAGCGGGGAGTTCGGAAATTATTGGTCTGGAACAGAGACGTATGAGTCTTTGATGGCGTATATTGCAATGGATTTTGATGGACTAAGACAGATGATTGTAGATATGCTGGGAGGTCAGGGATGCAGTATTGATGTAGAATCATTTCAAAACGATATCACTTCATTTAACTCTGCAGATGATGTAATTACGCTGCTGATTCATCTGGGATATATGGCTTATGACGGTAAAACAAAAAAAGTTTTTATTCCGAATGATGAGGTAAGGAGTGTTTTTCTGCGGGCAATTAGAAATGATGGGTGGGAGGAGGTAATGAAGGCAGTCAGCGCATCAGAAGCCTTGCTTAAGGCGACTTTGGCGATGGACGAAAAAACTGTGGCGCAGATGATACAAGAAGTCCATATGCATAGTTCTTCCAGTTTGATATATAACAATGAGATTTCTTTGAGCAGCGTGATTGCGTTGGCATATTACAGTGCTTGCAGAGATTATACTCTTATAAGAGAACTGCCGGCAGGAAAGGGGTTTGCTGATATGGTATTCCTTCCTAAACGTACATCTTTAAATCCGGCGTTGGTTCTGGAACTAAAATGGGATAAAACTGCTGAGGGAGCGATAAGCCAGATTAAAAGTAAAGGATATGTGTCAGCCCTTAAAGAGTATAAGGGAAATATTTTGCTTGTTGGAATAAATTATGAAAAGAAAAATAAGAAGCATGAATGCAAAATAGAAAGGTTTAAAATGTAATCAGGCCGGGGATTAAGCAAATGGGCTTCCTGAGATTTTGTATATTGATCAGAATGGAAATGATAGAATAAAAAATAAACGGAGGTATGAAAATGGAATATAAGGAGTTTGTCAGCGAACTGCAAAAAAAAATTGAGGAAAAGAAACAGGAACTGGGTTATAACAAAATGGTCTTCATTGAGGATGGAGCCACATCGACGGATGAAAAGGAGCTTTCTATTATACGTGAAACAAACATCAAATATCACAAAACGGAGTCGGATGTGCTGATTGGTGATTATATCATCCTGTACCAATATAAGGATCAGAGAGAACAGATGTGCAGGTTTGACTGCGGGCAGTTGTATCAGAAGTATGAAAATGACAGTTGGGAGGCTGTGTGGGAACAGATTCTTTCTTCGATGGATTCCAGCAGAAAATTTATGGAACTGGGAATTATAAATCTGATCGAAAAAAATGAGTATGACCTGTTGAAAGACAAGCTTTTTATCCGACCGCTGAATTTCAATGACCACCGATATGAACTGAAAAACCATATTTACAGGCGCGTCGGCGATATGGTGCTGGTGCTCTATATTCTTGCAAGTGATGAAAATGACGGCAAAAGACATGATGTAATGTCTATTAAGATACCTAAATCTTCCATGCAGGCATGGGGGATAGCTGAAGAAGAAGTGTGGGAGAATGCGCTGAGCAATACATACATCATGGCGCCGCCGCGTATATACTTAAATGCGATGGACATCGTAAATCCACCTTATCACAGAGGCGCGTTCATGGCGTTGAACAGTGATATCACTTCACTTGCACCGAATGCAGTGCCGACTGTGACAACGACAGCGCAGATAAACGGCGCAATTGCCATGTTTTATCCCGGAGTAATGAAGCGTATAGCAGAGCTTTTCGGAGACGATTATTATATCGCTTTTACAGGCACCAGCGAAGCCAGACTTCATAAAAAAGGCACGATCCAGCCACGAAATATACTGATGCGGATCAAGCAGATGAACAAAGCCTTCGATCCGTCAGAAGTCCTGTCGAACAAGGTCTATTTGTACGAAACAGCGAATCAGGAGATGAGACAACTGGAGCTTTGATCAATCCGACGGCTATAGCGGTTCACAAAAAAATCACAAACCTGAGAAACGGTTCCATAAGAGGCAAATATTACAAGAAAAATTTTTGTTACAGCACTTGTATAACAGATCATCCGTCTGTATAATAAGATTCCGGCAGAGAAATGAATGCCGAAACAAAACAGACAGGAGAAAAAATGAATGACAAAATGGAAGAAAAATGCTAAAAAAGTACTGGTATTTTTTCTTGTTTTTGGATTCATCGGCGGAATGATGGATCATTTGCGGGTAACTGCGTCAGCAGCGGGAACAGAAGGAGAACAATTTCCAGGCACAGCAGCCGGCGTGACAGAAGATGAAACTGACAAATCCGAATGCGTATGCGTGCTTGCATGCACGGAAGAGGCAAAGTCGGCGGACTGCTCTCTGTGCAGGGAAGACGTTTCGGCCTGCAAAGGCCGGTCTCCGGAAGATCAGACGGGAAAACAGCCGGATGAAAACGGGGGCATGGAATCAGAAGATACAAAACCAGAGGATACGGATTCAAAAAACCCGGAATCAGAGGATACAGAGTCAGAGAATTTGGATTCAGCGGATCAAGATAAAAATGAGTCCGCAGGGATTTTGGCAGATTTGGAGGCGGCCCGGGTGGAAGAAATGATCAAAGAGCTTCCTTCACTGGAAGAGCTGAAAGCATTTGACCAGGAAGCGTTAAAGGCGGCTTATGAGCAGATCCAAAATGCGTTTGACGCATTTGAAAGTCTGGATGACAGCCAGAAAGCGATGCTCCCCGGAGCGGAGGAGCAGTTGAAAGAACTGCTGGAATATTTTACAACATTGATCATGCCGCTCTCAGCAACAGACGAAGATATAGAAAGAGCGCGGGACGCGATGACAGAGGCGATGGTCAACTGGGAGAGTGAAATTGATTTATCCGGCTATAACCTTACGGAAGAGGACATGAAAAAGATTTGCCCGGAGGTGATAGAGGATAACCCGGATCTCTTTTATGTGATGGATTACATTTACTTTACGGAACCAGGCACCGGGATTGTCCAGAATTGCAAGTTTACTTACAGTTCAGAGTATGACCGGAGCAGCGTTGCGGAGTACATGGCCGCTATCGACAAGGCATTTTCCGAGGTCATTGAAAATAATATGACCGATGAGCAGAAAGCCACGGCGCTGCATGATTATCTGGTGCAGCATATGGTTTACGACCAGAACGCGAACAACAATCTGGGGATTGAAAAGCGAAATGCATACGAAGCGCTGGTCAACGGCATAGGGGTCTGCCAGGGGTATACCCTTGCTTATGCCGCACTGCTGAACAAAGCAGGGATTGAGGTGGATTACTGCAAAAGCAAATCCATGAACCATATTTGGAATTACGTGAAACTGAACGGAAACTGGTATCATGCGGATCTTACATACGATGATGCAACTTCCGCCAGCCAGACCGGGGAGACCGGACATGTAAAGCATGATTATTTCCTGCTCAGCGATACAGCTATGAGCAGCAAAAACCATAGCTGGGATGCCAACGATATCACATGCGCGGATCCGTCCTATGACAATTCCTGGCATAAGACCGCGCCTATAAAGGAATCTGCGATTTATACGGTGAATGGCAGTTCCTATTATCTTAAAAAAGAAACGGTGGTCAACAACGCGGATATTTGCCGCGGCGCATCGTTGATCAAAAGAGACGCCAATGGAAATGAGACCCAGGTGGGAAGCTACGATATAGAAAATCTGGGAAATGGATGGCCCATGTTTCCGATGAGCTTTTCCAGACTTTCCTGCTCCAGAGGAATCTTATATTTTAATGTAGGAAATGCAGTCTATTCCTTCCAGCCATCCGTAGATGCGGAGCCGGTGAAAATTTACCAGTATGCGGATCAAGGCGGCCGGATCGTGACCGGACTGCTGGCGGAAGGAAACAGGATGACGCTGGAGATTTCTTCCAAGGCCGGAGCGATTGAGGAAAAGATCGTTGTATCTGCAGAAGGCGGGGAAGAACAGAAGGATTTTGGTTTCGCGGAAGATGCAAAGGCAGTCACTTACGGAGAACCGGAATTTACCATGACCGCCCAGGGAGCGGCGGAAGGAGCGGCTGTCAGCTACAGCAGTTCAGACCCTTCGGTGGCGTCGATTGATCCGGCATCTGGACTGGTCAGGATTCTGAAAGCAGGCAGCACAGTGATCACAGCCACGGCATCAGCCATCGGAAACAATCCGGAAGAAACGAGCACCTGCAGCCTGACAGTTTCCCCGAAGGCATTGGAGTGGGATACAGGCGCACTGGAAGCGGCGGACAGGCTGGATCTGATCAAAGACCTGAAAGCCACCCTTTACGGGGAACTGAGAGTGAAGGGAATCCTGGAAAAGGATGCTGAAGAGGTTTTATTCGACTGCCCGGCAGATAAGCTGTCCGGCGTCTATGAGACCGCGGCGGCAGGCAGCCAAAAAGTAACGCTTTCCTGGAAGAGCGCCCAGGACGAAGCGTCCCTCCAGGGAAATGGAAAAGAAAATTATACCATGCCTGTGGCTCTGCCGGAGATCACCGGCAGGATCAGCGCGTCCCAGGAGTTTCCCATGGATCCCGTGGATGGAAATGATTTCAAGATAGACGTGGAGAGCAGCATTACCCAGGTTCCGGATTCTTTTCAGAATAAAGAACATCTGAATACGCCCGGCAAGATCGAGCAGGGGATGAAGCTGAAGATCCGGGAGAAGGACAGCGGCATTGCGGAAAAGGATATAGCAGTTTACGATGTGGAGCTTCTTGTAAATATCAACGGAGCAGGATGGGAGAAGGTGACGAAAGACAATTTCCCGTCAGAGGGATTGACAATGACACTTCCTTATCCGTCCGGTACGGGAGAAAATACACATGATTTCATGGTAACCCATATGTTTACTGAGGATATGAATGGATTTCTCGCGGGGGATGTGGAATATCCTGCAGCGGATAAGACAGAGAAAGGAATTACATTTAAGGTAAACGGACTCTCACCGATTGCCCTAGGATGGAAGGCGGCGGACAATGGTTCTTCAGATGGAAGCGGAGACGGTGAAGGAGAAGGAAGCGGCGGCAGCGGTAACGGAAATGGAAACGGCAGCAGTGGAAATGGAAGTGGAAACGGCAGCAGTGGAAATGGAAGTGGAAGCGGCAGCAGCGGGAATGGAAGCGGAAGCAGTGGAAATGGAAGTGGAAACAGCGGGAATGGAAGTGGAAACAGCGGCAACGGCAATGCGTCCAATACGCCCGCAGTTCCCGGTACGCAGATAAACAGTCCTGTGACAGGCGATACTTCCCCGATGATGTTCTATGTCCTGCTGGCGGCAGCGGCATTCAGCGTGATACTTGGACTGTATATTAGAAAGAAAACGAACAAATAGGAAAATAGTTTTCCTTCTATTTGATGATGGTGTTGAGGCAGCAGAAGCGTTTTAAAAGAGAATGGAAGAAAAGCGGAGAGTGTGGAGGGCTCTCTGCTTTTTTTACTGGCCGGATGCTTTGCAGCAAAGTGCAAGGCACCGTGAACAGTAACCAGTTGCTTCTGTCTGAGACTGCAGAGATTTTCTATAAGCGCCCCTCCATCAGATCCTCCAATGTAATCCCATAGAAAAAATCATGGATCAGCGTATCATATTTTTTCCATAACGGCAAAGTGATGCAGTCCCCGCTTCTGGGGCAGGCTTCCGCCTCCGGCATAAGACAGGCAACCGGGGCGAGGGTACTCTCTGTCAGTTCTATAATTTCGCCCACGGTATATTCTCCGGGTAAGCGGGTCAGCCTGTACCCGCCGCCCTTTCCGCAGAGTCCCTTCAAAATATTGCCCTTCACAAGGATTTTTAAAATGATTTCCAGGTATTTTTCGGAGATTTCCTGCCGCTTCGCGATTTCCTTCAGCGGAATATACTCCTCTTCCTGGTGCTGCGCAAGATCAATCATGACCCTGAGCGCATAGCGTGCTTTTGTTGAGATCATAAAAAAATACCTCCAGCCTTTTTCTAATTATATGGTTAATTGGAAAAAATTTCAATAAAAATATATAAACCTATTGACATAGTAGGTAAATGGTAGTAATATACATTCGATGATTGATAAAGTAGAAATGGAATGTATGCTTATCACTTCATTCTGGTAAAGTGACAGAGTATGAAGAAATCCTTCTGAACAGGAAAAGGAGAATAAAATGGCAAAATATTACAAAGGTTCATTAGGGCTGATTGGACACACTCCGCTGGTAGAGATTGTGAATATTGAGAAGGAGCTAAGCCTGAAGGCATCTGTTCTGGTGAAGCTGGAATATTTGAACCCGGCAGGAAGCGTAAAGGACAGGATTGCGAAGGCAATGCTGGAGGATGCCGAGGATAGGGGACTCTTAAAAAAGGGTTCTGTGATTATTGAGCCTACGTCAGGAAATACGGGTATTGGTCTGGCTTCGATCGCGGCGGCAAAGGGTTATCGGATCATCCTCACCATGCCGGAGACCATGAGTGTAGAACGGAGAAATATTTTAAAGGCATATGGCGCGGAGGTTGTCTTGACGGAAGCAGCGAAGGGAATGAAGGGGGCGATTGAAAAGGCGGATGAGCTGGCGAAGGAGATTCCGAATAGCTTTATCCCCGGGCAGTTCGTCAATCCGGCAAACCCGGCAGTCCACAGGGCGGCGACAGGACCGGAGATCTGGGAGGATACGGATGGGAAGGTAGATATCTTTATCGCGGGTGTGGGCACCGGCGGTACGGTTACAGGAGTCGGCGAGTATTTGAAAGAACAGAACCCGGATGTAAGGGTCGTGGCGCTTGAACCGGCAGATTCTCCTGTATTGTCGGAAGGAAAAGCCGGAGCACATAAGATCCAGGGGATCGGAGCGGGATTTATACCGGACGTATTGAATACCTCAGTATACGACGAGGTATTCCAGGCGAAAAATGAAGATGCTTTTGCAGCGGCAAAGCTGCTTGCCAAAAAGGAAGGCATTCTGGTCGGGATTTCTTCTGGAGCCGCGCTGCACGGCGCGATCGAGCTGGCAAAGCGCCCGGAGAATGAAGGCAAACTGATCGTGGCATTATTGCCGGATTCCGGTGACAGATATTATTCAACGCCCTTGTTCTCATGACATTTTCGTGGCAGAATAAGAAGGCAGGACAAATAAAACATAGTGTGTAAAAAGGAATCCAACTGTGCGGCTGCATGCAGGTGAGCTGTCGGATTATCCAGCCGGTCAGTTGGAAATGATTATCGAAATGGATGAAGGAGGACAATCAAGATGGCAGATATTAAAGATTCTAAAAACTGGGGATTTGAGACAAGGCAGTTACATATCGGGCAGGAGCAGGCGGACCCGGTGACAGACGCCAGGGCGGTTCCAATCTATGCGACGACTTCCTACGTATTCCATGATTCACAGCACGCGGCAGACCGCTTCGGACTCCGTGACGCAGGGAATATTTATGGAAGGCTGACCAATCCGACCCAGGATATCTTTGAACAGCGCATCGCGTCCCTGGAGGGCGGCGTGGCAGCGCTTGCGGCGGCGTCGGGCGCGGCAGCGATCAGCTATACATTTCAGGCACTGGCAAAATCAGGGGAGCATATTGTGGCGTCCAAGACGATCTACGGAGGAACCTACAATCTGCTGGCGCATACGCTCCCGCTGACCAACGGTGTGACCACGACCTTTGTGGATCCGGAAGAGGAGGGTTCCTTTGAGGCGGCGATCCAGGAGAATACAAAAGCAATCTTTGTGGAAACGCTGGGGAATCCGAATTCCAACCTGGTTGATCTGGAAAAGCTGGCTCAGACCGCGCATAAGCACCAGATCCCGCTGGTCGTAGATTCTACATTCGCGACGCCGTACCTGATCCGCCCGATTGAGTATGGAGCTGATATTGTGATCCATTCCGCGACAAAATTTATCGGGGGCCATGGGACAGCAATTGGCGGCGTGATCATTGACAGCGGCAATTTTGACTGGAAGGCATCCGGCAGATATCCCTGGATTTCGGAAGCAAATCCAAGTTATCATGGGGTATCCTTCTCCGAAGCGGCGGGGGCGGCAGCCTTCGTGACCTATATCCGTGCGGTGCTCCTGCGGGATACCGGCGCCACCCTTTCCCCGTTCCATGCGTTTCTTTTCCTGCAGGGACTGGAGACATTGTCACTGCGTGTAGAGCGCCATGTGAGCAACGCGCTGAAGATTGTTGAGTACCTCGCAAACCATCCTCAGGTGGAGGCGGTGCATCATCCGTCGCTGGCAAGTGAGCCAAGCCACGATTTATATAAGAAGTATCTACCCAATGGGGGCGGCTCGATCTTTACGTTTGAGATCAAAGGCGATGCCAAGACAGCCCAGAAATTTATCGACAACCTTGCCATCTTCTCATTACTGGCAAATGTGGCGGACGTGAAGTCGCTGGTGATCCACCCGGCAACCACCACCCACAGCCAGAGCACGGAGGAGGAGCTTGTGGAACAGGGAATCCGGCCGAATACGATCAGGCTTTCCATCGGGATTGAAAAGGCAGAGGATCTGATCGCTGCGTTGGAGGCGGCGTTTGAAGCGGTGAAGTGAAATAGCAGAAGTATATGACGAAAACGGAGAGCTTGGGCGCCCTCCGTTTTTTTCTGCAAAAAAATGAATCTGTTGATTGGAACGTAGGGCTTCGCAGCCGGATGCCCTTGGGTATATTCAATGAAACACTTTTCCACTCTCATTTGTCTATCTTATAGAAAAGGAGGTAGACAAATGAGTAAAAAGATCACAAAGTTCATCTGTTTTCTGGTCACGGCGGTTATGCTGTGTTCCTGCTCCGCGAAAGGCGGGGATGATGTGGAAAAAGGAAAGGACCCTGCAAAATCCGGAGAAAAAACAGAAGCAGCTGCTGAGGGACAGGCATCGTCCGGGAAGCTGTCCTGGCGGAAGACGGAGATTCAGATTCCTGAGGGCGCTGCATATATCAATTCGCTGAATTATCTGGCGGACGGAGCCATTCGGATCAATTCGACAGATCAGGACGGCCAGAATGCGGCGGTGTGGGACAGCCGGGACAATGGGGGAACCTGGGAAAATGCGGATGCGGACATGAGCCTGACCTCGGAATACGGTTATCATTATTCCGCGGAAGGGAACCTGTATATATTTGACAATGAAAGGCTGGCCATATCCGCAGGCGACGGTACGGAATCCCAATCCATCCATGCGGGCGAGAAAGAGATGCTCTTTGATGCGGCGATGGCGGGCAACACATTGGCGGTACTGGTTTCTGATCAAAATAACCGGCTCCGTCTGGATATCTACGATCTGGACACAATGTCCTGCAGGACGCTGGAGAACGGGGAACTTTCCCAGTACCTGAACTCACAGTCCGTAGGAGGTATTGCGCTGGACAGCTCGGGAGAAATCCTGTATCTGAAGATCGAAGAAATCAAAGGGATAAAGCTTGCACGGTATGACCTGAAACAGGATCAGCTTGAAAGCCTGGCAGACCAGGATACAATGAACCGGCTGCTGAACCGGGAAGAAAAAAACGGACTGCCCAATCCGAGGGAAGAGGTTTTTCTCTCCTTTGCGGTAAATGACGCGGAGGACAGGATGGTTGTGTGCATGATGGACTTGGTGAGCAACCAGACAAAGCTTTATCTGTGCGAAAAGGGAACCTGGGAGGAGGAGAGGAAAACCGCTTCCGAGGGAGGTCTGCGGATCTACAGCTTAGATTTACGCGGAGGAACCTCGGTTCGCCAGGCGGCTGCACTGTTTCAGGAAATGCACCCGGAGCTGGAGGTCAGCTATGAGACAGGATATACCGGGGAAGACGGGGTGACCCTTTCGGATGCGATCAGGACGCTGAACACGGAGCTGATGGCTGGGGAAGGGCCGGATCTTTTGATATTGGACGGACTTCCTGCGGACAGCTATGCGGAAAAAGGGATTCTGGAGGATTTGACGGATATCGTGGAGCCGGAGAAGGAAAAGTATTTTTACAATATTATTTCCGCCTATAACGGCGGGGGAAAGATCTATAAGGTGCCGACCGCCTTCAGTGTGCCGGTGCTCCTGGGAGACGGGGAGATTTTGGCCGCAGAAAATATGGATCAACTGATGGATGTATTTGAAAAGAAGGCAGACACCGGAATCCCCTTTATCACCCCGGAAAACTTTGCCGGGACGGCAGGCAGCCTCTTTATCACCTCTGATATTCTGCAGGAGACTGTGGACGAAGGAAAGCTGGCGGATTTTTATAAGGATCTGGAAAAGCTGGCCGCTCAGAGCATGACGGACGGGGAACGGCAGGAATTGGAGGAGTATAACCGGATGACCTATTGGGCAGAAAATTATCCCATATGTTCACAGCCGGAGCTGGAGTTATATTATGGAGAGGCCCAGGCCGGGGCAGACAAGCTTTCTATATATGAGGATTATATAAGGATTCTTGCCCTGCGCCGGGACAAAGGGCTGACATACCAGTACCTGAACAGGGAAAAAGGAAATTACTTTATAGCGGAATCTGTGCTTGGAATCAACAGCGCCGGAAAAAATCCTGAAGCGGCCAGGCAGTTCCTGACATATTATCTGTCAGGTGAAGCCCAGAGAACCGACCTTTTTTCAAGCTTTTCCGTCATCCGCAGTGTGATGGAAGGCAGGGATTATGACAAGTACATTTCAGAAAGCGGGGAGTCTACCGGATCAATATCCAGAAAAGATACCCCGGATAAGATGATGTACCTCAATAAGATAAGGCCCGCGGAACTGCAGGAGCTGACCGCCTTTTTCGAGGGCTGCAGCCTGCCGGTCAGGGACGATTCGGTGGTGCTGCGAAAGGTGATGGAGCAGGCGGACGCCTGCCTGTTCGAAGGAAAAGATCCGGAGAGCGCGGCAAAAGAAGTGTGCAGCGAGGTGAATCTGTATTTGAGCGAATAGCGTTATAACCATTATGGAAAAAGGAGCGCCCTTTTTAGGCGGAAGCCCATAAGGAAGTATATCAAGTCTCCGGCAAAACCGGCGTGGCATAGGTCATGCCGGTTTTTCTGTGCCGCTGACTGGCTCCGGTTTGTGAATCAGCTCATTCACTGTGGAAGTATTCAGTTCCTGCAAATCAGAATATCTGTCTGCTAACTGGAGGAAACGCCCTACATCGGTAATCTGTCCGGCCTCGTTCTCAATGTAAATAAGCTGCATATAAGTCCGGGCGCATGGATACAGCCTGCGACATAGTTTCTCCGCCAGGGGAATATCCGGCAGCATATACTTTGTCGCAATCCACCGGAAAATTATCAAGAAAACAATCTGTTAGTTCAATAGCTTGTCTAGCGAATGTTTCACCCCAATCGGCAAGCTGCACTGAAACAACAATCATATCTTTTGCGTTACTGTTCACACCCTCGCCGGGTGCTCACAGCAACTCTTTTGTTACATTGTCAAGTGGTGAATTCAATTATTAGGACAGGTTTTCTCAACTTCCTGAAATTAATTCAATATCTCAAAGGAATGATGTTATTCGGGATTTAGCAAAAATCCGGTATAGAATGATTTCAGCGGAAAGTTCCGCCTGATTTGACAATTCCGTATAAATCTGCTAAGATATATTTACATAAAGGTACTGCCGATAGACGGCTAGTCCGAATTTAAGCAAACAAAAATAGTCGCCTTAGTTTTGCGGACTGGGGGCGGCTATTTTTGTGGTTTATTATTATCCTTGCTTCCGATGGCGTATCCGAGACCGAAGCAGGTCAGGCATAAGCCAAGCACTGAAATCAATCCTTCAATCGTCAACATCCACTCAGCCCTCCTTTCCCAGATTCCTGCAAGCAGGTTTCTATGTAATCGGAGGGTCACAGTCCCTCCGTAGAAGAACTAGCCGCCTACCGTTATGGCAGTACCCGTATGA
Source organism: Schaedlerella arabinosiphila (assembly GCF_003885045.1). Taxonomy (GTDB): domain Bacteria; phylum Bacillota; class Clostridia; order Lachnospirales; family Lachnospiraceae; genus Schaedlerella; species Schaedlerella arabinosiphila. Next base: position 5,071,396 of record NZ_RHJS01000002.1, read on the forward strand.
ATATTTTATCAGAAAATGTCGGACGCTACAAGATGGTTTTCCGGCTTTTTTATTTTCCCACTTGCCAACCCGCCAAAACAGAGAAATCCGGCTGCTGATTGACCGGTACGTCAGCGAGCAGAACGCGCTGGGCTCCCGGTTTGGGATGTCGCCTACCTGTTGGGGTTTTCCGACTGCAAGGCCATGTTTTTGGGGAAATGCCTGCCGACAGAAGTAAAAGAAATGACCGCAGAACTTAACTGAAAAAAGTGCCAGACAGGACGGAAAGGCTGCCATGCAGCCCTTCCGCCCTGTCTCTTTCGTTTAAATGAATATCCATGCCTCCAGATCCGCTTCTGTATAAGGTTCCTCCGGGACAATCTCATAAAGGTCTGCCGTTCAGACCATCCTCACATTTGTTGGGCTACTGCTTTTACTGCGGCACTCCTTTTTCTATGCAAATTTTTCTGGAAAATTAATCTTTTTTGAAACGCTTTTGGCCCTCGGGTTGTCTATCATATATAATAGATAAAAAAGGTAAAAAAGAGGAAGGCAGAGAGAATGGAAAGGGATCTGATCAAGCGTGCAAAGCAGGGGGATCAGGACGCGTTTTTAAAACTGATGGATTCCCAGATGCAGACCATGTATAAGCTTGCGTGGACTTATCTGAAAAATGAGGACAATGTGGCGGACATTGTTCAGGACACGATCCTGACTTGCTTCGAAAAGCTGCCCACATTGCGGGATGAAAAATATTTTAAAACTTGGATGATGAAGATCGTGATCAACCACTGCAAAAATGTATTAAAGAAAGAGAAGAGGATTGTGCATATGGAATCGCTGCCAGAAGAGGCGTTTGTGGAGCGGGAGTACAGCAACAGGGAGTGGAACGAGATGCTTGATTCGCTGGGCGAGAAGTATCGGACAATCCTGCTGCTTTATTATCTGGAAAATTTTAATACGCGGGAGATCAGCCAGATCCTGGATATGAACGAAAGTACGGTAAGGGTCCGGCTGAAACGGGGACGGGACAAGCTGGTGAAGGAGTACAGCTTCGTGTCTCCGGCAGTCAGTGTTTTATGAAAGGGGGCTGAGAGAAGATGTCTGATTTTCGCAGAATCCATTTTGGAAAAAAAGGGAAGATAGAGGAGCAGATCCGGGCGCAGATTCAAAAGGATGCAAAGATCCCGGATCAGGTATATAAAAGCGCCGAAAATGCGTACCGGATGATACTGGAAGGCGCGGTTCGCCAGGAACGGCTGGAGGAGAAGGCAAATGCGGAGCATGTCTCAAAAAGCCTTTCGACCGTGTGCCGCCGAACCGGAGAGGATGCGCTGCATGATAATAGGAAGAAGGTTTCTCCATTGCTCCACAGGCTCGCATACGGGATGGCGGCGGTTCTGGCAGTCTGCGTGCTTGCAGGCGCGGCATTTCCGATGCAGGTTCGGGCGCTGCCTGTTGTGGGCAGTATTTTTGAGCGGATACAGAAAGCGGTGGGATATGAAAACCTGTCGGAGTACGCCAAACCGCTGACAGGGGATGGAGAACCGGATGAGGCGGATTCTGATGCAGAGGGCCATAAGAACACAAGAACAAAAGACCGAGCAGAGCCGGATGCAGAGAACGTTCCAGGTGCGGGCACAAAGAACCGCACAGAACCGGATGCAGAGAACGTTCCGGGTGCGGGTACAAAGGATCGCACGGATTCCGCCACGCAGGGCTATACGCAGACAAACGGAGACATGACCGTGTCCGTTTCCGAGGTATATGCAGATCCGGAGGTCATCTATCTGTCCATGATGTTCAAGAGCAGGGAACCATTTCCGAAGAGCTTCTACTATTCGGGCGGCGATGAAAAGATTGACGGAAAAGTGGCTATGACTTTATATGCAAATAAGAAATACAGCTTTATGAAGGATGTGGATATGGAATTTTGGTGCGGCCGCAATATTGAGACAATTGTAGAGGGGCTCATGGTCAATGAAAACACATACGAATTTTTGTGGCGGATTGATCTGGCCAACGATCTGGGACAATACCGGAGAAATGTGGACAAAGATGCCGCCGTACCCGAAGAATTTTCACTGGACATAGAAATCGACCAGATTGATTCACTGCGTTCTATGGAAAAATCGTACTTCGGGCCATGGAATTTTAAAATTCCAGTCCAGGTGGACGACAGCTCCAGGGAAACCATGGAGGTTCATGAAACCGGTGAGACGGGAGCGGGCCTGATCTCGGTTGAAAAGACGCCCTTTGAGATTACCACGCGGGCCGTGAAACCGACGAAGGCAGGATATAAGGTAGTAGTCCTGGACGCAAAGGGAAATAAGCTGCCCAATGTTCTGCAAAATGAGTTCTGGTCTGATCAGGCAGCGGACGAGATGCGTGAAAAATGGAGAATAGAGGGGCATGACGTTTCTTCGGTGGAGGTATTTGTCCTGGGAAAAGATTTTTATGAAAATGTGTACTCGACAGGCATCTGGAGCCGGGCCGACTGGGAGGGCAATGAGAAGAAACCGAAGGAAGAAAAGCTGGGAACCCTTCTGAAGCAGTATGCGGAGTACCATAAGGTGATCCGGTTTGGTTCCTGACAAAGCGCATGAGCAGGCAATCATCTGCTGCGCAGATGGTTACAAAGGAGGAATTAGTTTGAAGAGGAAAATATCAGGACTTTTGGTATTTTTTATAGCGGCTTTTATATGTTCTTGTTCCTTAAAAGGCAGCACCGGTGCAGGAAAAGACGGGGCTGCGGGGGAACAGGGGCAGGAAGGCGGGGCTGCGGAGGATGGGGTGTCCGGAGAGGAGGCCTGGAATCGGACGGAGCTTCAAAACCTGGACGGTGCGGCGTGGAGCGGCGCGTTAAAATATCTGGCGGACGGGACGCTGCGGCTTTCGGTGATGGATCAGGAATATGAGAATGCACAGGTATTGGACAGCAGGGACAACGGGGAAAGCTGGCAGGCGGCGGATGCCGATATGAGTCTGACAACGGGACAGGAATATGAATATACCGGGAAATATTATTCCGCAGAGGGAATCCAGTATGCCTATAGTGAAACGAAACTGATTTTACAGGGCGGGAAGGGAACAGAAACAAAAGAAATCCATGCGGAGAAAGGCGAAAGATTTTACAACGCAGCCGTTTCGGCAAATACATTGGCGGTTACGGTTTTCAACGATGAATACCAGCAGTTACGTGCAGAGTTCTATGACCTGACGGAAATGGAGCGCAGGCAGCCGGACAACCCGGAGCTTTTGGAATACATGAAAACTGCGGCGGATTTTGCAGGGGGAGAGATCGCGCTGGACAGCAGCGGGACAGTCCTTTATATCTATGGGGACGGGATTGGACGCTATGATCTGGTGGAGGACAAGTTCAGCCTTCTGATCGAGAGAGACTTGTATGATAAACTGATGAATCCGAATGAAAAAAACGGTCTGATCCATGATGTTGGGTTACTGACTTCATTTGCGGTAAATGATTCGGAAGATAAAATTGTCATGACCGTTTGGGACTCCATATCACAAAAACCGAGACTATATCGGTTTGACAGGGGAATCCGGAAGCAGGAGAAGCAGGCTTCAAAGGACAAACTGCGAATCTACAGCCTGAAGCCAAGTTCCATCCGGTATGCGGCTACCTTTTTTCAGGAAAAATATCCGGAGCTGGAGGTCATTTATGAAACAGGCTGTACCGGGGAGGACAGTGTGACGCTCACGGATGCGGTTCGGACTCTGAATACGGAGCTGATGGCAGGAGAAGGACCGGATATTCTGATTCTGGACGGACTGCCCGGGGACAGCTACCGGGAAAAAGGGATATTGGAGGATGTGACGGAAATCGTGGAGCCGGAGAAAGAAAAATATTTTTACAATGTGATTTCTGCCTGCAACGAAGGAAATACAATTTACCAGATACCTACGTATTTCAACGTGCCGGTGATCCTGGGAGACGCGGATGTGCTGGAAGCAAAAAACCGGGACGAGCTGATGGAGATTTTGCGGACGAAGTCTGGTGTTGGAATCCCGTTTTTGTCATCGGAAAATCTTGCGGAAGCTGCAGTTCAATTGTTTGCTGTATCCGGTATTCTGGAGGAAACGGCGGACGAGGAGAAGCTTTCGGATTATTACCGCGACCTGGAAACCATCGCCGGGCTGTGCTTTTCAGACGGGGAGAGGGAAATTTTCAGCGCATATGACAAAATGACCTATTGGGCGAAACAGTATCCGGACGCGCTATTTGACCCGGAGCTGGATATTTATTTTGATAAGGCGCAGGCGGGGATCGGCAGGATCAGAGATCTTGGAAATTATATGAAAACCCTCTCCGTATGTAAGGAAAAAAATCTGTCATACCAATATTTGAACCGGGAAAAAGGAAATCATTTTATAGCGAGGGACGTGATCGGAATCAACCGCGGCGGAAAAAATCCAGATGCGGCCAGGCAGTTTCTTCAATATTGTTTGTCCGGGGAGGTACAGAAAAAGCAGGAGCTTCCGGATATTTCCATTGTCCGGGATGTACTGGGAGGAGAAAGGTATGTTTCGGAAAATGGTGAATATGCGGGCCGGGTATCCAGAAAATATACCCCGGATGAGATCATGGACCTGTACAAGCTGACGCCTGCGGAGCTGGAGGAATTGATCACATTTTTCGAGGGGCTTGATACCCGGGTGAAGGACGACGCGGTGGTGATGCAGAAGGTGATGGAGCAGGCGGATGCCTGTGTGTTCGATGGGAAAGATCCGAAGAGCGCGGCGGCGGATGTCTGCAGAGAGGTGAACCTGTACTTAAATGAGTAGAAAGAGAAAATAAATGAGTAGAAAGAGAAAAGGATGCCGCAGGGCTGCGCCGGGGGTTGGAGAGCGGTGGGGACTGGTGTTTGTCCTTCCCAGCCTTATGGGGGTGCTGGTATTTTATGCAGTCCCGTATCTGGATGTGATCCGCAGGTCATTTGTCCGGACACTGACGGGAGAATTTACCGGAATCGAAAATTTCCGCCTGGTGCTGGGCAACCCGGCATTTCGGCTTGCGGCGGCGAATACGGGAAAAATGATGGCGGTCAGCGTTCCGGTTTTGGTTGTATTTTCACTGATGCTGGCGGTGCCCCTGCAGAAAGGGGTCCCGGGGGGAAGGTGGTTTAAGAGCGGACTACTGATCCCTATGGCAATTCCGGTGGCGTCGGTGGTACTGCTCTGGCAGTGCATTTTTGCGAAACAAGGGTTTTTGAACGGGTTTCTGAACCTGTTTGGAATCCCGGGGACGGACTGGATGAATACAAAGTATGCCTTTGCAGTCCTGGTGTTCAGCTATGTATGGAAAAACCTGGGCTACAGCGTCATACTCTGGATCGCGGCGCTGGAAGGGATTCCGGCGGAGATCAACGAGGCGGCGCGGATGGACGGGGCGGGGGAATGGGTGATATTTTTCCGGATTACAATCCCCAACCTGTTCTCTGCACTTTTTACGATCACGGTGCTGTCGCTGATCAATTCCTTTAAGGTGTTCCGGGAGGCGTATCTGGTGGCAGGAGATTATCCGGATGAGAGCATTTATATGCTGCAGCATTTGTTTAATAACTGGTATCGGAACCTGGATGTGGATAAGATGGCAGCAGGCGCGGTGCTCAGCGGGACGGTGCTGCTTATTCTGGTGTGTCTGTTTTGGAGGAAATGGGAAGGGGAGGAAGTGTGATGCTGTCATTTTTTCTGGGGGCGCTGGCTTTTGTCTGCTGCTATCCGATTATTTTTTTGCTGACAGGGGCTTTGATGGGACAGGGGGAGGCGGCGGAAAATCTGAGGGCGATATTTGCAGGGGGCGGGGGCTTTGCGTCCTGGTCATGGATTCCGTTTCAGCCGACGCTTCGATCCTATGTGGAACTGATCTTTGATACTCCGGATTTTTTTGTGATGTTCTGGAGTTCCATGAAGATTACAGTCGGAATCCTGCTTGGGCAGGTGTTATTTAGTATTCCGGCGGCATGGGGATTTGCCAGGTACCGGTTCCGGTTTCACAGAGGGCTGTTCTTTTTATATATCGTTATGATGATGATGCCGTTTCAGGTGATGATGCTTTCGGATTATCTGGTGATCCGGCAGATGCAGCTTATGAATACGATGGGGGCGGTCATCCTTCCGGGGATTTTTTCCACCCTTCCGGTGTTTATCATCTGCCAGTTTTTCAGGGAGATACCGGAGGAGCTGCTGGAGGCGGCGCGGATTGACGGAGCCGGGGAAGGGGCGATTTTTTTCCGGATCGGTCTGCCCCTTGGAAAGGCCGGGATCATCTCGGCGCTGGTGCTGCAGTTTCTGGAATGCTGGAATATGCTGGAACAGCCAATGGCATTTTTAAAAACGCCGTCCTTGTGGCCCTTGTCTATGTTTCAGCCACAGATTACGTCGGAGACAGCGGGGGCGGCATTTGCGGCGTCGGTGTTTGCGCTGCTTCCTGCAATCTGGGTATTTTTGGCCGGATATGATTTTTTGGAGCAGGGGATTCAGGCGTATTATGGGAATTGCCCGCACGAGAAAGCTGCTCAGGATGGGTGAGGTGGAGAGATGAGACAGAGGATGATGAAGGCAGGTGTTTTACTTTTGGGATTGATGATCCTGTTTACAATCATTTCCAGAACTGCCTACAATATGAGTACTGCCCAGGTTTCTACGAAAAAACCGGAGCCTCAGACATTTACCCCGGATGTGTCGGCCCGGGGGACTGTGACCGGCCGGGAGGAAATCGCCGTATCTGCGGAGGAAAGCCTGCGGGTGAAAACGGTGCATGTCACGGAGGGCCAGGCTGTGGAGGCCGGGCAGCTCTTGTTTGAGGTGGATCTGCAGGATTTGATGGAGAAAATGAAAGAGAAGCAACAGGAGTTGTATTCTCTTGACCTGCAGATCCAGGGGGCTGCGGAGTCAGTAGCATTTTCAGAGAAAAGCCGTCAGTTGATATTGTCCCAGGCACAGGAGGATTATAACCGTACTGCGGCCAGGGAAAATGCGGCGGTGGACGGGGCGCAGGCTGAACTGCGGCAGGCACAGGAGGTATATCAGAATTTTATTGCAGGTTCCTCGCAGACAGGCGCTGCCGAGCTGTACAGCGGTTCGTCAAACTCGGATCAGGCGGGCGTTGTCCAGCCGGATTCCAATCAGACAGCGGAGGAACTTCTCGCCGCCGTGCAGGAGAAGCAGGCGGCGTTTGACCAGGCCGTGCAAACCAGGGACGAGTCTTTGTATCAGGCGCAGAAGGCGTTGGATTCGGCGAATCTGGGAGAGGCAAAGGATTATTCCGTGGAGCAAAGCCGGATTACACGCGGGCAGAAGGAGGAGGAGATTGCCAGGCTGCAGGCTCTGATGGATGTCCAGGGCAGAGTGACGGCTCCGTCAAAGGGAATGGTGACGGAAGTAGGCGTGAAGGCGGGCAGCACGACGTCGGGAGGGGGAGATATCCTGCTGTCGGATCTTTCAGGCGGAGCAAGCCTGACCGTGACATTTTCCGAAGATATGCGGAAATATATCCGGGAGGGCACGCAGGCGGTTGTGACGGCTGAAAACGCTCTGCCCGGGCAGCAGGCCGCCGCAGAGCGGGTAACCATTCAGACGATAGCGGACAGCAATATGTCCGGCAGCGCAGCAGGCGGCATGGAAGCAGGAGCCGCAGCCACGCAGCAGCCGGGAGGCAGTTTTAGGGTGACGGTTCATTTATCATCGGAGCTTTTTTCGGCCGGGGAACCGGCAGTTTTGAAGGTGGAAGCACAGGTAAGCGATTATGATTCCTGTGTTTTGGCAGAGGCGCTTCATCTGATGTCAGGAGATCAGTATTATGTAAATGTGGCTGAGAAAAGGTCTACGATTCTGGGGGAAGAATGGGTGGTGCGCCAGGTCAGTGTGAAATTGCTGGAGAAAAATGAAACGTATGCTGCGGTGGAAGGGATTTCATCCGGGCAGGAGGTGATAACAGAATCCTCCCGTACCCTGGAGGAAGGGAGCAGGGTGAAGGTGGACCATGAAACGGATTGAAACCGGGGGCGGAAAAAAATGGAGAGAATGGTGTCTGTTTTTCTTTTTCGGCGTCGTCACTCTGCTGTGTTTTGCAAATGCGGTCCGCTCTGCAGAGTTCGTAAAGCTGCAGATGTCTGAATTGGAGTTTGTGTCTCCCGGCCAGAAGGGTGCGTTGGACTACGCAGGAGCCAGGTCTGTCTGGGAAGAGAACCAGAAACGGGAGCATCCCCTGGAATATGTGAACTGGACGCAGACAGACGGGGTGCAGGTATCTGCGCCAGGCCTTGGAACGGCGGAAGAGTGCAGCGCGCTGTTTCTCTGCGGACGGTCGGATCTGCTGTTTCCGGGCTATGCCGTGCTGGATGCGGAGTCCCGGTACGGCTGCCTGCTCAGCAGTGCATTGTCCGGTAAGCTGTTCGGCGGGAAGGATACCCGGGGACTTACGGTAGAAGCGCAGGGGAGGACACTGGAAGTACTGGATGTGATCGAGAGCAGGGAGGTATTTCTGGTCTGTGAAGCAGGAGAAAATGATCCATGCAATTTTGACCGCGCGGCAGTGAACTGCAGGTCGGGAGAAATCGGTAAGACGGAGGAAAGCTATCAGCAGTTATGCGGCGGCTGGAAACGAATGGAGAGCAGGGTGCTTGTCTGGGTCACCCAAAGTGCCTGTTTTTTGATTCCTTGTATATTGTGGATCTATCTGGCGTATTATTGCGCGGAAATGCTGCGGACAGCCAGGCGGTCCGAGCGGGCTGACAGGATGGAAAAAATAATCTGGACATTTCTGCTGTATCTGGTGCTGGCCGGGGGAATCCTGGTGCTGATCCGGGGAGTGCAGATTCCTGAGGATATGATTCCCACAAAATGGTCGGACTTTGAATTTTGGACGGAATACGGAAAAAAGCTGGGGGCGTCGTGTCGGCTTTTGATTTGGTCAGAGAAAAAAATACCGGATTTCCCGATATGGAAAGAATTTGCCCGGACACTGCAGTGGGCGGCGGGGGCAGCTGCGGGGGAGACGGTATTTCTGCGGGGATTTTGGAGAATGCAGCGGAGTAAAAAGAGTTAGATGCTCAAAGAGCATCTAACTGCGAAGCTGGAAAGTCTTTCGTCGAAATTCCTGGTTACAGAGACTCCCTCAGCACTTCGATTTTGCACCCATGCACCTTTGTCTTTCTGTCATAAGCAATCCCAACCCCGAGGATTCTTCCTGTATACCTGCTTTCTTCTCCAAGCGTTCCTTCAAATTTTAACGCATATTTTTTATCCCTGATTTGCTGGATCGCCTCTTCCGGCGTACGATCTACCTTCAATTCCAGAATGATCCCATCCGCATGTCTGTCAATCTCCGGATAAAAAATGTAATCCACGTACCCGATCCCTGATTTATCCTCACGTTCAATCCGGTAAAAATCTCTGGCGGCAAGGTATACAAGATTCACTATGGCAGTCAGATCCGTTTCATGATTATACGTCAGTAAAGGGACTTCTGTATTATGCGCAAATTCCAGGATTTCAAGCACAGTTCTACGTAAGGCTGGTCTTTCAGCAGGTTGCTCAGAAAATCAATGTATTCCGCCCGATTTTTGTCTGTTACAAAATCCCTGTGAAAAATGACAGCAATGAATATCTTTGCTGCATAAAAATGGTGATTGCATTTTATATGGAGATTCGTATACAATGGATATATATTGCAAAGGAAGTTGATGAATCTAATTATATGCGGAAGGGGCAGGAATATGGGCATTGGAATGAAACAAAAGAATGTGCTGCCGATAGGAATAGAAAACTTTGAAGAAATGCTGAAAAGCGGATATTATTACGTCGATAAAACAATGTTCATAAAAGAACTGTTAGATTTAAAAGGAAAAGTGAACTTGTTTACCCGTCCCAGACGATTTGGAAAAACATTGAATCTGAGCATGCTCCGCTACTTTTTTGAGGATACCGGGGACGCAGGAAAAAACGTGCGGAATAAAGAGCTTTTCCGGAATTTGAAGATCATGGATGCCGGAGAAAAGTATACCGGTCAGATGGGAATGTATCCGGTGATCAACCTGACCTTGAAATCAGCAAAGCAGCCGGTTTTTGAATCTGCATACAGCAAGATGAAACTTGAAATTGCCGATGAATTTAAAAGGCATTCCTATATACTGGAAAGCGATAAAATAGACGATGATGCGAAAAGTTTATATCATAAAATCGCAAACGGAACGGCAGAATATGACGACTATTCCGGCGCATTGAAATTTTTGAGTAAATGTCTTTATGAAGCAGCCGGGAAGAAGACGGTTATTTTGCTTGATGAATATGATGTTCCGCTGGAAAATGCTTATTTCAGAGGATTCTATGACCAGATGGCAGATTTTATCCGCTCTTTGTTTGAATCAGCTTTAAAAACAAATGATTTCCTGCGGTTTGCCGTGATTACCGGGTGTCTGCGGATTTCAAAGGAAAGCATATTTACAGGATTGAATCATTTGAATATCATTTCCGTACTTGACAAAAAATATAGTGAACATTTCGGATTCACGGAGCCGGAAGTATTACAGATGATGAAGTATTATCAGGTAGAAAAGCGTTTTTCGGCAATGAAAGAATGGTACGATGGCTATAGATTTGGATCTGTTGAGGTTTACAATCCCTGGAGTGTCATAAAGTTCCTGTATGATTTGTGTTCGGATATCAATGCCTTTCCTCACCCTTACTGGATCAATACCAGCTCGAATGATATTATAAAGGATCTGATCGTAAGGGCAGACAGGGAAACGAAGGGGCAGATTGAAGTACTTTTGAGCGGAAAGACGCTGGATATTCAGGTGCATGAAGAGGTAACCTATGAAGATATGCGTGGCAGCAGTGAAAATTTATGGAATTTCCTTTATTTTACAGGGTATCTGACAAAGGAAAGCGAGTATTTTAAGGATAAGTATATTTTCCTGAAGGTTCGCATCCCCAATACGGAAGTAATGACGATTTATGAAAATACCATTCTCAACTGGATGAAGGAAATGATAAAGAAAGAGAATTATCATGAGCTGTACCGCGCGATGGAAGAGGGAAATGCAGAGAGGGTAAGGGATATTTTAAACGGGCAGCTTTTTAGTACGATTAGTTTCTTCGATAACGCAGAAAATTATTATCATGGTTTTTTGACCGGTATTTTGAGTCAAAGCGAGAATTATTTTGTAAAGTCGAACCGGGAATCCGGAAAGGGCCGTTCTGATATAATGGTAAAAAGCCCGTCCCTGCGGGGCAGGTCATTTGTCGTGGAGGTAAAAGTGTCCGCATGTATTGATGATCTGGAAGACGATGCGGAAAAAGCGTTGCAGCAAATATATGAAAAGGACTACAAGGAAGAGCTGCGTTCGGAGGGGTATAAAAAAATTGACTGCTATGGAATCTCTTTCTTCCGGAAAGACTGTGAAGTGCGGTTCGGAGCTGACTGAGCGCAGCAGACGGGTTTGCGGACTGCCGTTCTGAACAGTTATAAATAATGATTTTGAGGGTATAACGGCGAAGAACTGTGAGCCGTGTTAGAGAAGCAAGGCTTCAGGGAGGTGAAAATGATGAAAAAACCGTTGCCTGTAGGTGTTGATAATTTCGAAAAAATAATAACAGAGGGCTATTGTTACATCGATAAGACGATGATGATTAAAGAACTGCTGGATCTGAAAGGGGAAGTGAACTTGTTTACCCGTCCCAGACGATTTGGAAAAACATTGAATCTGAGCATGCTCCGCTACTTTTTTGAGGATACCGGGGACGCAGGAAAAAACGTGCGGAATAAAGAGCTTTTCCGGAATTTGAAGATCATGGATGCCGGAGAAAAGTATACCGGTCAGATGGGAATGTATCCGGTGATCAACCTGACCTTGAAATCAGCAAAGCAGCCGGTTTTTGAATCTGCATACAGCAAGATGAAACTTGAAATCGCCGATGAATTTAAAAGGCATTCCTATATACTGGAAAGCGATAAAATAGACGATGATGCGAAAAGCTTATATCATAAAATCGCAAACGGAACGGCAGAATATGACGACTATTCCGGCGCATTGAAATTTTTGAGTAAATGTCTTTATGAAGCAGCCGGGAAGAAGACGGTTATTTTGCTTGATGAATATGATGTTCCGCTGGAAAATGCTTATTTCAGAGGATTCTATGAACAGATGGCAGATTTTATCCGCTCTTTGTTTGAATCAGCTTTAAAAACAAATGATTTCCTGCGGTTTGCCGTGATTACCGGGTGTCTGCGGATTTCAAAGGAAAGCATATTTACAGGATTGAATCATTTGAATATCATTTCTGTACTTGACAAAAAATATAGTGAACATTTTGGATTCACGGAGCCGGAAGTATTACAGATGATGAAGTATTATCAGGTAGAAAAGCGTTTTTCGGCAATGAAAGAATGGTACGATGGCTATAGATTTGGATCTGTTGAGGTTTACAATCCCTGGAGTGTCATAAAGTTCCTGTATGATTTGTGTTCGGATATCAATGCCTTTCCTCACCCTTACTGGATCAATACCAGCTCGAATGATATTATAAAGGATCTGATCGTAAGGGCAGACAGGGAAACGAAGGGGCAGATTGAAGTACTTTTGAGCGGAAAGACGCTGGATATTCAGGTGCATGAAGAGGTAACCTATGAAGATATGCGCGGCAGCAGTGAAAATTTATGGAATTTCCTTTATTTTACAGGGTATCTGACAAAGGAAAGCGAGTATTTTAAGGATAAGTATATTTTCTTGAAGGTTCGCATCCCCAATACGGAAGTAATGACGATTTATGAAAATACCATTCTCAACTGGATGAAGGAAATGATAAAGAAAGAGAATTATCATGACCTGTACCGCGCGATGGAAGAGGGAAATGCAGAGAGGGTAAGGGATATTTTAAACGGGCAGCTTTTTAGTACGATTAGTTTTTTCGATAACGCAGAAAATTATTATCATGGTTTTTTGACCGGTATTTTGAGTCAAAGCGAGAATTATTTTGTAAAGTCGAACCGGGAATCCGGAAAGGGCCGTTCTGATATAATGGTAAAAAGCCCGTCCCTGCGGGGCAGGTCGTTTGTCGTGGAGGTAAAAGTGTCCGCATGTATCGATGATCTGGAAGACGATGCGGAAAAAGCGTTGCAGCAAATATATGAAAAGGACTACAAGGAAGAGCTGCGTTCGGAGGGGTATAAAAAGATTGACTGCTATGGAATCGCTTTCTTCCGGAAAGACTGTGAAGTGCGGTTCGGAGCTGACTGAGCGCAGATATTCACCGGGATTTTATACCTTATGACCGGCCGAATGGCCATGATGGGGTGCCCTTGGGTATAATTTTCAAAATGGAGCGATTTGATAATATGTATTTAGATGGGACAAAAGAATATGGTGATCAGGTTTGCAGAAAACAAAGATTTAGATCTGCTCATTCAATATGACAGACATATTTCAGATGAAGAAATCAAAAATTCCATATTGCGGGATCATATTTATATTGCGGAAGAAAACGATCAGTTTATGGGATGGCTCAGATACAATCTGTTCTGGGACAGTATCCCCTTTATGAACATGCTGTATGTTTTGGAAAATTACAGAGGAAGGGGAATCGGCAGGCAGATCGTCATATTTTGGGAGGAGGAAATGAAACGGCAGAGATATAAAACGCTTCTGACTTCAACCCAGGCAAACGAATATGCACAGCATTTTTATTTCAAACTTGGGTATGAGGCCGTGGGCGGCTTTCGGCTGGGCAGCGATCCTTATGAAATGATATTTTCGAAGAGTATGTCCAGGGAAGCGGAGAATTTAGGGCAAGTTAATAAATTATAGACCGTATAGATGAAAGGATTTTATATGGGAAAACTAAATGTTGACGGAACAGAGATACAAGTCTTACAGATTGAAGAAGATGATTATATCTCTTTAACCAATATGGTGGAACATATGCATATAAAGATATTGCGTTTGAATTTGCAAGCTGGGTATCTCCGCAGTTTAAATTGTACCTTATCAAGGAATTTGAGAGGTTAAAGAAAGAAGAACAGGCTTTACTTGGATGGAGTGCTAAGAGGGAATTGGCAAAAATAAACTATTGGATACATACTGATGCAATCAAAGTTAATCTTATTCCGTCAGAACTTACGCCACAGCAGACTTCTATCATTTATGCATCAGAAGCTGATGTGCTCAATATGGCATTATTTGGCATGACAGCGAAACAATGGCGGGATAAGAATCCTGACAAAAAGGGTAATATCAGAGATTATGCGAGCATAAATGAATTGATATGCCTTTCAAATATGGAAAACATCAATGCAGTACTGATTGAAGATGGGGTGAACCAAAAAGAACGTTTAATAAAACTTAACAAAATTGCCATACATCAGATGTCTATTTTAGAAGAGCAAATTACAAAGGTCTTAAAGTGATTTAATTCCCCCGAATTCGGGGGAATTAAAATTACTACAGTTCAAGGCTGTCTCCTGCTGTATGGAACAGTATTGGCATAATAGCTATACAGCCGAAGTGACTGATTCCAGTCAGATAAAAACTGTTAATCAGCTTCTTACAAGCTTCGCTTGACGAATCTGACTGTGAATAGTAACAGATGGAGGAAAAAATGAAGAATCATAATTTGGAATTTGAATGTACAGGACTGGAACACGGGGGAAGATTTCCTGTAGAAAATACAGGACGGGGCGAAGATATTTCACCGGAATTTGTGATAAAAAATTTGTCTGCGCACGCGGTTACTCTCATGATCACCCTTGAGGATCTGAGCCATCCGATCAAAGATTTTACCCATTGGGTTATCTGGAATATTCCGGCGGCAGATAAAATCGGCAAAGCGATTCCGGCGGGGAGAACGATCCCTTCCCTGCAGGGGGCGGTACAAGGGATCGGGTACGGATTTCACCGCTATGCGGGCCCAAAACCGCCGAAAGGAAAAAAACACCAATATCGTTTTACAGTGTATGCGTTGGACTGCAGGCTGGACTTGAAAGCGTCCTCTTTCAAACGAAAGGTTCTCAGGAAAGCAAGAACCCATATCATTCAGCAGGGAAGTATCTGCGGATATTTTGAATGAAATATATGATACAGTGCACACCCTGACCGGACGTGCACTGTATTAGAATCCGGCTTGTGTGAAGGTTATCTGCGGGAAGGAGCCGGATGTATCCGCGGAATTTCAAAAACAGTGTCTATGCTTCAATTTTTCAGACACGCGATAGGAATGATTTTCACCCCGTCCTCTCTGGTATAGGCCATATTGCCCCCAGTTATAATCATCAATAAATCAGGCTCCCGGAGCTTACATTGCTGTTCTTTTTCGTTATATTTTCGGATCAGTTCCTTTAACTGCAGCAAATGTGCAGCACCTTCTTCAATTTCCCGGCTTCCAAGCTTAAATTCAATCAGCGCGTATTTTCCATTGTCCAAATGGAGCACTGCATCAGCCTCCAACCCATAGCGGTCATGATAATAGGATATCCGCCCTCCCAAAGCCTGAGAATATATTTTCAGGTCGCGAATGCAGAGACATTCAAAAAGGAAGCCAAACGTCTTTAAATCCAGCTGCAGTGCATCCGGAGTCAGGCCCAATACCGCGATTGCGATAGAAGGATCGACAAACTCCCGCTTTTTGCCCGCACGGATTACCGTTGCCGATCTGATTGCCGGGCACCATGCTTCCAAATCTTCCAGCACAAATAAACGTTCCATAGCATTGATATAACTATCCATTGTTGCCATGGACATGCTGTCTGCATTTGCGGAAACGTCTTTGTATATGTTTGTTTTTTTAGCCAGCGTTGAAATGTTTCTGGCATAGGAACGCAGGATGATCCGTGCCCATTCGGGATTTCTCTGTATTCCGTCTACGGTAGAAATATCAGATTCGCAAATATTATTTACATAATCTTTCGCCGTAAGTAATGCGATCGCTTCGCTTTTTTTTCGGAGTGTTGCCGGCCAGCCGCCTCTGGAAGCCGCATAGATTAAATCTTCGATTTTCATATCGGACATGATTCCATCAATGTCAAGAGAAGGATCTTCGAATAATTCACTGACGGATATCTGCCCATTGGATTCCCCGGATTCATACAGGCTCATGGGGTACATTTTTAACCTGGTGATCCTCCCGGTTCCTGTATGCAGAATCTGGCTGTTATCTACGGAAGTTGAGCCTGTCAAAATAAATAATCCTTCCTGTTTCTGTCTGTCCACTTCCATTCTGACCGAGTCCCAGAGGACAGGTGCATCCTGCCACTCATCAATCAGCCGGGGCTTTTCACCCTTTAACAATAAAGAGGGCTTTGTATTTGCAGTTACAAGATATCCCTCACGCATGTCAGGGTCCTGCATCCGAATAACGCTTTTTGCCTTTTGTTCTCCTGTTGTCGTTTTCCCGCACCATTTTGGGCCAACGATCAAGGTGGCTCCAAATGCCTCCAAACGTAAGCCTAATTCTGCATCCACGATTCGATTGATATAATTCTCCATGCGATCCCTCGTTTTCTATTATTTTTCTCAGACAGACATATTATTTTATATTTTTATAATACCACCTGCCTTTTATTCAGTCAATTCTGTTTTGCGTTTTTGAGGTGTTTTGTTTTATGTTTTTGAGATATTTTGATTTGTGTCTTTGTTATGTTCTGTTTTGCGCTTTTGATATATATGAATTTATGTTTTTGAGGTATTTTGCTTTGCATTTTTGATATAACCTGCTTTGTGTTTTTGAAGCTGTTTCATTTATGTGTTTGATAGAGATTTATTTGCGTTTTTGATATGTGTTTTACAGGAAGCTGCCGGAATCTATAACGATTCATTTATCTCTGGCTGCCGTTAATATGAACTCACGGTCAGGGTGTCAACAGCGACACCGATCTGGTTACTGTTCACACGGCATCGTGAACCCTGCTGCACGGCGTCCGGCAAATAAAGTAACATTTTGCCATAATATCTGGATAAAAAAATATGGTTGTCAGCACATCATGTTGTAAAATCAGTTTAGTTATGTTAATTTATTCATTGAGGCAGCCTTATGTAAAAATGAGGGAAAGATATAATAATGAAGCATGTTGAGATAATCATGCAGACGGGAGACGGATAAAATGCCTATTACTGAATTGATTGAAAAAGTTGCCGCAATATGTAAAGCAAACTCTGCTGGAGGATATAAAAGCATATGGAAAACAAATTTATTAACCGCTATCGTACATTTTGCAAAAGCCTGAGCAATCTGGAGAAGAGTCTGAGAGCCGATCCGAAAGCCGATTTTGTGCTGGAAGGTACCGTACTGAATTTTAACCTGACCTTCGATATTGCATGGAAGGTGATGAAAGATATTTTGATAAAGAAGCTTGAAATTCTCGACTTTGCAGTTGGATCACCGAGGGAAACCCTGCAGCAGGCATTTACAAACCGTATCATTGCGGATGACCTATGGATGCAGATGCTCCGGGTTAGAAACCAGCTTGCTCACGATTATGACGGGACATTTGCGGCTGAAAAATTTCAGGATATAATAAAGGTATATTACCCATTATTTGAGGAATTAAGGGAGAACATCAAGAAATATTATGAATGAGGAGCGGACGGAAAATGGACATGTGTCACGAAGAGGACTTCAAAGGAAAAATCCTGATTGCCGACGACGAGCCGGGTATCATCCGGCTGATCCGGGATTTTTTTGAAATACAGGGATACCAGGTCATCGAGGCGGCCAATGGGCTTGAAGCGCTGGAAAAGCTTTCCTCAAAACCGGATCTGATCCTTCTGGATGTGGGGATGCCGATGTTGGACGGATTTGAGGTGTGCGAACGCATCCGCGCCCATGTGTCCTGCCCCATTCTTTTTCTGACCGCGAAGATCGAAGAGAAAGACCGGATCAGGGGCCTTCTGTCCGGCGGGGACGATTATATCCTGAAACCGTTCAGCATTGACGAGCTGGGGGCAAGGGTGGAAGCCCATCTAAGGCGGGAACGCCGCAAAAAATCCGAAGGCACCGTAAAAATATTTGACCGGCTTGCCATTCATTATGAAGAGACCGGCGTATATTTTGGAGAGCAGCCGATCACATTTACAAAGACGGAATTTGGGATTCTGGCATTTTTGTCACTGCATCCGATGCAGGTATTCAGCAAGGAACAGCTCTATGAAAATGTCAGGGGCCTGGAGGGGACCGCGGACAGCAGCATTGTCATGGAGCACATCCGCAGAATCCGAAAAAAACTTGCGGGATACACGGACAGGGCCTATATTGAAACCGTATGGGGGGTGGGATACCGATGGATTGGGTAGAAGAAAAAGCACAAAATCTGTTTGCGTATATCCGGAATCTTTCTTTTAGAAAAGCGATGATTGCGTATATCCTGGTGGTTGCCGCCGTTGTGTGGGGACTGTCTTATCTGACGATGAACTTCTGCCTGCAGTGGGAGGCCGGGATCTGGGAAAAGCTGGGGGAAACGAAAATCGCGGAGGCTATGCTTTATGAAAAAGATTTGCTGCACATATACTGGGACATTACATTCATTGAGCCGGAGACAGCCATTCTGCTGTTTGTCAAATTCTTACGGGCATGGTGCCCATTTCTTTATGCGTTTCCCGGTATTATCCTGGCTATTTTCCTGTTTTACAAAAAACGGCTTGCCCGCCCGCTTTCCATCCTGGAAGGCAGCGTAGAAAAAATAGGCGGCAATGACCTGAATTTCCACGTTGCCTATGAAAGCCGCGACGAATTGGGAAAGCTCTGCGATTCGGTGGAAGAGATGCGGACGGAGCTGCTCCGTGACAAGAAAGAAATGTGGCGGCTCATTGAACGGCAGAAGGAATTAAACGCCGCCTTTGCCCACGATCTGCGGACTCCTCTGACCGTACTTCGCGGCTACACGGATTTTCTGGCAAGATATATTCCGGAGGGAAAGATCAGCCAGGAAAAGCTGCAGGCCACGCTGGAGCTGATGGCGGAGCACCTGAAACGCCTGGAAGAATACAGCCGCACCATGAAAGGAATCCGCAGCATCGAGGAGGTTCCGTTCGTACCGGAGAAAACTTCATTTGAGAGCATGGACCGGAAAATAGAAGCGGTTGTTTTTGCTTTGAACCAGGTGCGGGACGTGGAGATCCTTTATAAAAAAAATATGCGCTGCAGAAACGATCGGGATTGGACAGAGGAAACGGGATTTCGCGGGGCCGGCACTCTTGCTGAAAAAGTCGGGGAACCCCTTGGCGGACCTGGCGCTCCTGCCGGGGAAGAATCTTCTTCAGACTGTCCGTATATGGACGACAATTTAGTCATGGAAGTATTGGAAAATCTGCTTTCCAACGCCATACGCTACGCCGGAAAACGGATCGAAGTCTTGTCCGACTATGATCCCCGGCGGCAGGAATGGTCCCTGGCTGTGCGGGATGACGGCCCGGGATTTTCCGAAGCGCAGTTGGACAGGGCAACAAAGCCCTATTACAAAGAGCCGGAAGCCGGCGGGCCGGACGAGCATTTCGGCATCGGTCTCCACATCTGCCGGGAATTATGCAAAAAGCATGGCGGAACCCTGGACGTGGCAAACAGTATACAGGGGGGCGGGATTGTTACCGCTTCGTTTCGGGTGTCATCCATTGAAACAAAAAAAGAAAGTTGAGGTGATTTTAGATATGAAAGCACAACGTGGTGAATTTATTGGGTTGGTATTGATGAGGTCATAATAGACATCGGTAAGAAGCTTGTGGTATACTGAAAACAGCCATTTTATTGTGCAGTTTCAGTATCCACTCCAGTAAAAGCGGCTTGAAAAGAGGTGTGTAATATGTTGTATTCGTCGAAGCAGTGCTTTAATGAAATAAGTAAGCTGAGATTTGAGGGCAATCTACCTGCGGCAATTGAATGCTGTCATGATGCCATACTTGCCTATTCGGAAGATAATTTTTTCTATAAAGTATTGGGCGATTTGTACTTTCAAGAAAAAAACTATGTGGCTGCTTCCCAAGCGTATTTAGACCACTTAAAACGTCTATCAAAGAAGCCTGAGCATTTTAAAGCATTTGCTCGTTTTTACAGGCAATTTAACTCTGAAGCTGCCGCAGACGTATGCGTTCAGTTTAACGAGAAAATCATCAATGCAATCAAAAATAAAGAAGTAGCGCCTAACATTCATCAACTATTGGTGGAGACATTTGGTGATATGTTTGTTGTTGACGATTATTTGAAATCTATACTGCACAAAAGTGAAAGTGATTATAATCTTGGTGAGATAAAAAGGTTTATTAAGTCGGCTTCTACTAACGACGTGTGTTCCATCATTTTTCATCAAATACGCCAAGAGAGTTACTATGCAAATCCAAAAACAAAAGAATATCTTATTTCGGTGGCAGAAAAGAAATCACTATATTTAGAAGCACAAAAGCTTGTGGAAAAAATAATTGCAAGGCAGGAGTCACCCAATCCAACTTTGATCCGTACTCTCTTACGGATGAGCCGTAAGCAGCAGAATTATCATTATGCTGAACAGACCCTTGTGATTGATGAAGAACTTATCGAAAAAAGCGATTTCAACATTCAATATGAACTTGTGCATTACTTTGACAGCATTGGTAACATCGAGTTATTGGATAAAACGCTCAAGAAAATGCGTAATAGCGCAGAGAGTAGCATCCCTATTGCAAGAACTCTTTATAATTTTTATCTCACGTTTGACCGTTTTGAGGATGCGCAAATTCTATCTGAACATATACAAAATCTCCTTGATCGAAAACGTACAGAGGAAAAAAAACATCAACGTCAAGATCGCAGCGAGGAGCAGCTTGAATCTGAACAGATTGTGTGGCAGCGGGTAAAAGACCTTGTTTCTGAAAAAGAGCATAACCGTCAGATGCTGGCTCTACGAGATTTGCTTAAAGGTTTTTCGCATGAATTAGGGCAGCCAATCACAAATATCCGCTATAAAGTACAGCTGCAACAGTTACGTATAGAACGCGGACTAGGAACTATGGATGAAATACAGGAGCTGTTTGTTACGATCCTGGCTCAAACTGAGCGTATTGGCTCTATGCTTGACCGCTTCAGGCCAATTGTATCAAGTAAAAGCGTACAAGAGTTTTTCAGTGTCAACGATTGTATTAAACAAGTATTTACTGACTTATCAGATCGCCTAATCCAAAGCAGGATTACGTATAGCTTCCGAGAGGACTCCAAAGTCAGCTTGTTTGGCGATAGAATTCAGTTTTCCCAGATATTTTATAATTTGGTGCTGAACTCTATGCAGTCTATTTTAAGCAAAGGAAAAATTGACATCAGAATTTCAATAGTCAAGAATACTATATGGATAGTTTTTTCTGATAATGGTTCCGGAATACCAGAGAAATACAGAAAAAAGATATTTGAACCCTTTTTCTCCACAAAAGATCCTACTTCTGGAAATGGTGGTGAGGGTCTTGGATTATTTGTCGTATGGAATATTTTGAAAATGTATAAGGGTACAATACAGTTAAATCATAAGTTTAAAGAGGGCGCAGAATTCATAATCAGAATACCTATTGAGGAGGAAAATCATGAACCGAGTTCTAATAATCGAAGATGAGACTGCTACAGCAGAAGCCGTAAAAGAAGCGTTGGCTTTAGATGATATTTCAGCGGATATTGCATCCGATGGCGAGTCTGGATTGGAAAAATTAAAATCCAATAACTACGACTTAATTCTTCTTGATTTAAAAATGCCGGGACTTTCCGGAGATGAGGTACTTAGCGAAATCCGAAAACAAGATCCTTTTATTGATGTAATTATCTATACTAATTATACAGAATTTGCCGATATAAAGAAATTGGCAAATATTGGAATAGATGGCTATATCAACAAAGGGCCAAAAGCTGACTTGGCGGAATTAATCAGTGCAATTAAAGAGAAAATAGCACCCCTTAATGATGAAACGATTTCAGCATTATTAAAGGATATTCCTAATGCAGAAGAATAAATTGTGTAAAAAATACAGAGGTAAACTATGAATCAAGAATTTTTACTGGACACAAATGCTTTTTATAATTTGCTGAAAGCTATGAACCCTGAGGCACGTGAACAAGGTGTGTCAGTTGATTTGGTTACTACGCTGAAAAATACAAAGCTGATTGTTTCTTCTATTACTGAAGTTGAAATTATTTCAGTATTAGGAAAATATGCGAGAGGGTCTAGTGGAAGCGTTTCTCAATGCAATTGTCAAATTTCTCCGGAAGGGCATATTTGTCAAAACAACAGATATACAGCGCCTCGAAAAAAATGGAATAAAAAGCGAATTAAGGCATGGCTGCAACTCATTGATGATATTTTTGAAGGGAGATCACAACTTCTTACTGTGGGTATCGAGCCATTCGATTTAACAACAGTTGCGGAGGCAAAAAATGTAATAACACATGCCTTGATACATAATTTTGCTTCTATGGATGCCATGATAGCTGCGACTGCAAAACTGGCACGTGACAATAGCCGTGATGTAACAGTTGTAACTTCAGACAAAGGGCTAAAGGCATGCCTTTCAAAAATAGATGTTCCCTACAATGATATTTTTGCTGTGAATTAATAAAACTATAAAAAATCTTAATTTTTTATAGGGAAAATATAGAGATTTGCGTTGTATCCTATCCTTACCAGGCAGGAAACTGCGGCCGCGGTCCGCGCCTGAGAAACAAAGAACAGGAGGACGGCTGCGGGCGCCGGGGTGCAAGCAGCACAGGAAGGATTATGACTGCAAGAATCGAGATAGAGAATCTCAATCAATTTTATGGAAAAAAGCAGGCTCTAAAGGAGATCAACCTTACCATTGAGACCGGGATGTTTGGGCTTTTGGGGAGAAACGGGGCCGGGAAGACGACGCTTATGAAGGTGCTTTCAACCCTGCTTCCGAAATCAGAGGGGCAGATCACGGTCTGCAAAAGGAAGGTGGAGCATGCCCAGGCGGTGAGGAATATCACGGGATATCTGCCCCAGGAATTTTCCATGTACCCCAATATGTCGGTTTATGAAGCCATGGATTATCTGGGCGTGCTCTCCGGCCTGCCGAAATCACAGCGGAAGCAGCGGATTCCGGAGCTTCTGGAACGGGTAAACCTGCAGGACAGCCGGAGGAAAAAGGTGAAACAGCTTTCCGGTGGAATGAAGCGGCGGCTGGGGATTGCGCAGGCCATCCTCCACGATCCGAAGGTGCTCATTGTAGATGAGCCGACAGCCGGGCTGGACCCGGAGGAACGGGTGCGGTTCCGCAATCTTCTGTGTGAGATCGCGGAGAACCGGATCGTGATCCTTTCCACTCACATTGTCGGGGATATTGAGGCAACCTGTGAACATATCGCCGTTCTGGACCGGGGCGAGATCATTTACCAGGGAACGGTATCGGAGCTGATCGGACAGGCGGAGGGCAGGGTATACCAGGCGGAGATCAGCAAGAGCGAGCTGGAAGACCTGAAACAACGATGTATCGTGACCAGTATGCTGACGCTGGGCAACAACGTCATGGTGCGGTTTCTCTCGGAGGAAAAGCCCTTTGCGTCCGCCAGGCCCTGCGACGCGGGCGTTGAGGATGCGTATATGTATCTGATGCAGGGAAGGGGAGGTGAAACCGGATGTTCGGACAGTTATTGATCAAGGAATGCCGTCAGACCGCCCGGAGCCTGATCTACTGGCTCATTGTACTGGTTTTGATATTCGACTATACCTCCCAGCTTGGAAGCACGAAAATGGAGCCAGAGCCGGAAAAAGGGCTGGAGAGCTACGGGTATAAGCCCAGTGACGATGAAAATATCATTATGGAAGCCACTCTGGGAATGCTGACGCAGGAATATGGCGGGGGCGGCTTTGCCACCTATCCCATTGGTTTCTATAAAAGAGTCACATTGAATGAAAAAGAAGAACAGAGGATCGAAGAGATCCTGCGGGAAACCACCGGGATTTCCGGCCGGGATGAGGCAGGGAAGCTTCTGATGGAATGGTATGAGGCCCAAAATGCTGCCTCGGGGGAGAACCAGATGTACTATGCCATGTCTCTGACTGTAAAACCGGCGCAGGGCCTGTCCTATGACCGTTTCTGTGAATTGATGGATGAGACGGACCGCATTCTGGGCGGCGGTTCCAGCTATGGAGAACACCGTCGGGGAGGTTCGGAACCCAAGACATATGAAGACGCTCTGAAGGAATATCAGGATCTGACAGAGAAAGACCGGCTGACCGGAGGATATGCAAGGCTTTTTTGCGATTATATGGTGATTTTCCTGGGGATTCTGCCCGTATTCCTGGCAGTCACAAGGGGGATGCGGGACCGGCGCTGCGGGATGCAGGAGCTGGTCTATTCCAGAAAAGGCTCCTCCGCCGTGATTATTTTCAGTCGTTTTGCAGCTATGCTGCTGATGCTGCTCATCCCGGTGCTGCTGCTTTCTGTCCCCCTGCTCACGGAGTGTCTCAGACATGCTTCCGCGATCGGCATTTCCGTGGATCTATGGGCTTTTGCAATATATACCCTGGGCTGGATTATGCCGACTGTCATGGCGGTGACTGCCGTGGGAATGTTTTTTACAGAGCTTACCGATACGGCGCTGGGGGTACTTGTGCAGGGCGTGTGGTGGTTTGTCTCCGCCCTTACCGGAGCTGATGCTGCCATCCGCGGCGGTATGTACGGCTGGAACCTGATTCCGCGGCACAATACGGAGCTGAACCGGGCAGGATTTGAGGAGGGCTTCGCGCAGCTTGCGGCAAACAGGATTCTGTATGTGGTGCTCGCATTGGCGCTTGTCGCCCTGACCACCTTTATTTATAGTCAGAAGCGGAAAGGACGGTATCGTTTGGCATGGAAAAATACTTCCAGATTGAAAAAGTAAATTTAAAATACCACATTCCCATACATGTTTTCGTATGCATCCTTCTGCTCGCCGTTTCGCCGCTGCTTATGGGCGTGGCAAACCTTTCGGCGGAGGATACGGCAAAGGTGCTGGAGCGGTATGCGGCGCTGACCGGCATCATTATGCTCACTCCCGTATTTCTTCCGGAGCAGGATCAAAACCTGCGGGAGCTGGTCTGCGCCAAATATGTGAGCAGCACTTCCGTTTATCTGGTGCGCCTTCTGGGAAATGTGATCCTTCTGGCGTTCCTTCTGGGAATTTATATGTGTATGCTGTACGCCGGAGGATGCGCCTTCCCGGCTGTAAAATATTTCCTGGGGACTCTGGCGGAAATGCTGTTTTTCGGCGGGCTTGGAGTTTGTTTTTACGGTGCGGCAGATAATCTTGTGGCAGGATATATGGCGCCTATGGTCTATTACATCGCCGCCATCGGAAGCGGGCCGAAATATCTGAAGCTTTTGTATCCGTTTTCCATGTCGATGGGAAGCTTCAAAGAGAAATGCTGCCTGTTTGCGGCTGCGGTCCTGCTGGTCATGGCCGGAATATTGTTCCGCTGCAGAAGAAAATAGAAAAGGCGGCCTACACCGATGCCGTGTATATGCTCCGCGGCATCGGTGTGAAAGGGCGGCGGAGCAGAAAAAATACGCCGGATTCGGTTTCTGAAAAAATCTTATTCTTTCGACTATCTTTTTATCATTCCCATTCGTTATAAATTATAGAAAGTATGCAGCGGTTTGAAACGGCAGACGGATTTGAGGTCTGCGGTTTGAAAGCGCTGACGGGCAGGCGATCAGTTTGCCGTGCAAATTAGTTACAGAAAACGGAGGAAATGCAGATGAATCAGTATGCCAGGCGGAGAGTGAGAGGACACAGAAGGTCATATTACGGGAATTTACTTATGGCGGCCCTTATTTTTTTGATTGTGGCGGTGATCGTATTGGCCGCGAAAATGTTTTCAGCTACCATTTCAATGGGGGGCTTTTCCAGGTTGGAAAGGTTTGAGCTGCCGTCCCTGCTGTCGGAGGCGGAAACGGCCGATCTGGAACGCGGATGGAATCTGATCCTGGTAAATTCCAAACACCGTATTCCGAAGAGGTATGAGGTGGAGCTGATACGGCTGTCAAACGGAAAGCAGGTTGATGAGCGGATCTACCCTGAACTGCAGGAAATGTTTGACGCGGCGAGGGCGAACGGGCTCCACCTGTTTGTAGCGGAGGGTTACCGTACCCAGAAGGAACAGCAGCAATTGCTGGACGAAAAAATCGAGGAATATAAAAACGAGGGATACCCGGGGGCAGAGGCGGAAGAGCTTGCCAGGCAATGGGTGGCTGTTCCTGGGACAAGCGAGCATCAGCTGGGGATCGCGGTGGATATCAATGCGGACAACGCGGGAAGCTCCGATGATGAGGTCTATACATGGTTGGCCGAGAACAGTTGGCAGTACGGATTTATCAGACGCTATCCGCCGGACAAGACGGAGATCACAGGGACGATCTATGAGCCGTGGCATTACAGATATGTGGGAAAAGAAGCCGCCCGGGAAATTGCTTCGAGCGGGGTCTGCCTGGAGGAATATCTGGAAAATCTGAGGTAGAAGGCGGGGGGATTCGGAATTTGCTGTAATTGGCTTATGGGCAGGCGGTCGAAACAGCAGGCATGCCCGCCGCCTGCTGTTTCAACCAAATCAGAAGTTGTTTCAAACTTTTTCTATAATACAATTTTCTCTGCCACTTTATCGGAATCCAAAGCCCATGTTGCTTCCAACAATTCTCTGGAATCGGAAAATATATTCACGATTTTCTCCCATCCGCTGTTTCTTACGGCCCGGATAAATTCTTCCCGAATCTCTTCATTCGGAATATACACTTCCTTACAGCATTTATCATATGCCAGATAACCTAAATGCACCAGAAGCGTAAGTATATCGTCTTTACTCCGAAAAGAAGTCATATCATTTTGAAATGCTCCTGTGTCAATTTCGCATCGTCCTCCCCCTATCATATATATGATTGCATCCTTTAAACCATCAAAATTCAAATCTATATAAGATTTCAAACCCTCGTAGGTCTCAGTCTGCGTCCAATAATTTTCAAATTCGCCATTAACCATCGCCTGTACAATCGATTTGGGATTATAAATATGAATTTTTCTCTTGAAAAAATATCCGTCATACCAATGTTTTGCTTCAGAAAAATCCATCTCATACTTCCTGCAAAGTCCTTCTACCTCAGCTTCTGTAAAACCAAAATAATCCGTCAGCCCTTTTGGATGAATCATGGTATATTCATCAAAATTGTTTAATGCCGATTCCGTCCCATACTTTTTGATAGGCAAAATTCCTGTAATATATGCCAGATGAATACATTCCTCTGCAGCGGCCCCTTTAAAGAGACTTCGAAGAAAAGTAATATATTCTTCCTGTAATTCCCGATTTTCTTTTTCCTCCCGGAAGATGCAGTCCCATTCATCAATGATAACAATAAATTTTTTGCCGCCTGATGCATGGAGCTGCTGAAAAGCGCCTGCTAAGGATTTTTCTTTTCCTGTCAAAAATTCTCCATATACCTGCGTCAGTTCTTCTATCACTTTTTCCTGCAGATAAAAAAGCAGTTTATCCCGGCATCCTTCGTTCATTGCCGTACTGCGGATCAACTGCATGTCCAGCCGAATTACATCATATTTATTCAAATTCTGCAGAAAGGAATCCTTTTCTGCAATTTCATAATTTTGAAACAGCTCATGAGAATTGCAGCCACGGCTATAATACGCGATCAACATCTTTGCTGCCATTGATTTTCCAAAGCGCCTGGGACGGCTGACACTGATAAATTTATCCTCCGTATCAAGAATCTGATTCATATAATCAATCAGACCTGTTTTATCTATATAAATTTTAGACCTTACAGAAGTAGAAAAACCTTCATTATCCGGATTCAAATATATTCCCATAGCTGTTCCTCCTGCGAAATATTATGTTTACAGTATATCTGCTTCCATAAATAAAATCAACCTGATCATATTTTCCGCAAATCATCCACACAAATAGAATAAAAACACAACATTGCGGGATATTGATGCATTGCACAGTGGAAAAAATAATATTTATAAAAGATTGTTGAGAAGCAAAGTTTTTTGGGATATACTTATAAAAAGAGATGGATGTTAGCATTTAAGAATTATATTTCAAGTCCTTTAAAGGAGAAAAATCATGGCAATTGAGCAAAAATGGAAAAAGTATGCACAGGAGACCATGTTTAATTTTTTTATCCTTCCGGAGTATATACAACAGAAGGGAAAAGAAATGACTTTCCAGCAGAAACAGTTTATTGTGTTCAGAGGAGATCCGCTTCAGTATGTCTATTTTATCAAAAGCGGTTCTGCATTGGGAACCAGAAATTATGCGGATGGAAATGAATATAACTATTTTATGATTGACAGTAAGAATGGAAGTATCGGTTTACTGGAACTGTTTGCGCGTGAGGCGGAATATATTGCCTCCATTTTGTGTATAACGGAGGTCAGGACAATTCGGATAGACGCGGAGATCATCTATGATTATGTAATGGGGAATCAGGAAATGCTGCGCCGCTGTATTACGCTGATTGCACAGGATCTCTATAAACGTTCGGCAAATGACGGGAGATTCTATTATCTCGACGGAATAAACCGCGTCCGGCATTATTTTGTCGATTATTACAATGAGCATTTGAAAGAAAACAGAAAGAAGATTACGGTTTATGCGGAATACCGGGATATTGCTGCAAGTGTGGGGATCAGCGTCCGGACAGTGGGAAGAAGTATCCGGCAATTAAAGGATAACGGTGAAATACAATCAAAGGATAAAAAGGTAGTCATTGATGAGAATAATTACAAATTGCTGCTGTCATCAATGACTTTATAACAGAGGCCGGAAACGGCTTCTTTTTTTTGGGCATTCTTTGGAGGAAAGGCCAAATGACCTTTTCTGTTTCGTGTGGAAAGAATATAATCAATATACAAATCAAACAAAAATATTTTTGTGAGCAAAGGAAAAGGAGGCAAAATGACGAAGGTATCACCAAAAAAAATTTTGATCGATACAGATCTGGGCGATGATATAGATGATTCCGCGGCTCTTATCATGGCTCTGAACTCACCGGAACTGGAAATTGTAGGAATTACAACTGTCTATCTGGATACAGTAAAAAGGGCAGAAATGGTGTTGGAACTGTGCAGTAAATATGGAAGAAATGATATTCCTGTCTGTGCAGGCTTTGGGCGGCCGATCATCGAACGCCCGGATTCCGGGGCTTTTCCGCTGCAGTATGAAATTCTGGAAGAAGACAGGAAGGACAAGGTCATTACAGAAACTGACGGGGCAGATTTTATCATTCAAAAGGTAAAAGAATATCCGGATCTGACAATCGTTGAGATGGGCTGCATGACAAATCTGGGAATTGCTTTTTACAGGGAACCGGATTTGATGAAAGACATTCCGGTGGTTGCTATGGGAGGTGTTTTTTCAGGAAGCTTTCCTGAATGGAATCTGAAATGTGACCCGGAGGCAGCACGAATGGTCATGAATTATGCAGAGCATCTGAAAATGTTTGGACTGGAAGTAACGAAGCACTGCCTGATACAGGATGCTTTGGCAGAAATACTGTGTCCGGAAAATAATGAAAGGATGCAGTATTACAAAACCGGCCTTCAGATTTTTCGGAAAAAGATGGGATATGTATACACATTTCACGATGTACTGCTGATCGCATATCTGCTTGATCCGACAGTTGCGGAAATGGAACAAAGCGACTTCACGGTAGAGCTGTGCGGATATCATACCAGAGGTGCCATCGTTTTGAAAACAAACGCATATGATCTCAATGCAGATGTGGAAAAAGATTTTTATTATGCGAAATCAATGGATGAACAGAGATTTAGAAAACTTATAGAAGAACGTATATTTTGAAGAGGAGGTACAAAATGAAAAAAAGAATCGCTTTATGGGTAATGTGTCTGGCTATGGGTACTGTATTTTACGGTTGTTCCGCACCGGAACCGGAGGAAAGTACGGATACAGGGGCCGCGTCGGAGGAAACTGCTGAGACGGAGCGGTATGAAGGCAATGCAGAGGATTATAAGGCTGCGCTTTTGATTCCGGGAAGTCTTGGAGATAAATCATTTTTCGACGCTTCATATCAGGCAGTCGGACTTCTGGAAGAGGAATACGGCATGGACGTAGATTATGTAGAATGCGGGACAGACGCATCCAAATATTATCCGGCTTATGTGGATCTTTGCCAGGGAGGATATGATTTGATCCTGACGGTTTCCAGCAACGGGGATGATGCTTTGATTCAGATTGCAGAAGAATATCCGGATCAGAAGTTTATCAGCCTGGATGGAGAACTGGACGACATCCCTTCCAATGTCTATATTATTGCGCCGAAGAACAATGAAATGAGTTATCTGGCAGGCGCTGTCGCAGCTTTGAAAGCACAGGAGCTTGGAGACAAAACAATTGGATTTGTCGGTGGCATGGATATTCCCGGTATCAATGAATTTCTGGTTGGATATATTGAAGGAGCCCAGCAGATCATGCCGGACATTCAAGTACAGAGCTCGTATGTGGGGAGTTTTACGGATACTGCAAAGGGTAAGGAAAACGGCCTTCTTCTGTACAATTCAGGAATCTCAGTTGTATTTACCGCCGCGGGACAGTCAGGAATCGGAGTTTTGGATGCAGCAGTACAGACAGGAAATTATGTGATCGGGGTGGATTCAGACCAGGCAGAGGCATTAAAAGATTCCCAGCCGGAAATGGCAAATGTAGTGATTACCTCCGCAATCAAGAATATCCCTGAAAATGCGCTGCATATCGTTCAGAAAGCAATGGATGGCGAAGTGAACTATGGAAAGAAAGAGTATTATGGGCTGAAGGAAGGGGCTGTCGGACTTGCAGAGAATGAATTTTATCAAAAACTGATGTCTGAAGAGGATCGTCAGACCATTTCGGACTTAAAAGAGAAGGTTATGAACGGAGAGGTGGAACTTACGGAAACCATGGGGCTTTCGACAGAAGAATTGTCAGAAATCAGAGACAAGGTTCGTCCATAGGTTTATACAGAGATAAAGGGGCCGGATTCTTATGAGTGATTATATATTGGAGATGAATCATATTGCTAAAATTTACGGAAATGGCGTGGTTGCCAATTCAGATGTAAATTTTAATCTGAAAAAGGGAGAGATTCATGCGTTGGTGGGCGAGAACGGGGCCGGCAAATCCACGCTGATGAAAATCCTTTTTGGAATGGAACAGCCATCCAGAGGTGAAATCGTACTGAGGGGAAAGAAAACCGTTTTTTCAGGATCAAAAGAAGCCATTGCAAGCGGGATCGGAATGGTGCATCAGCACTTTATGCTGGTTGAATCATTTTCAGTGGCACAGAATATCGTGCTCGGGATGGAACCGAAAAAGGGGCTGTTTATAAATCATGAAGAGGCTGTCCGTTTCACGAGGGAAATGGGGGAAAAGTACAATCTTCCGGTTGAGCCGGAAGAGATTACGAAAAACCTGCCTGTGGGACTGAAACAAAAAGTGGAAATTTTGAAAGCCCTGGCACGGGGGGCGGAGATTTTGATTTTAGATGAACCTACGGCTGTATTGACACCCCAGGAGATCGACCAGTTATTTGAAGAGTTAGAACAGCTAAAAGCTCAGGGACATACCATCGTATTTATTTCTCATAAAATACCGGAGATAAAGCAGATCTGCGACCGGATCACAGTTATGAGAAGCGGCAGGACAATAGATACCTACCTGTGCGATGAAGTCACAGAACAGCAGATATCCAATGCCATTATGGGATGTGAACTGAATACATCAATTGAACGCAGAAAAAAGGAGTATGGGGAGGCAAATATTCAGGTGGCAAATCTTTTCTATACGGATAAAAGCGGTGTTCAGGTTTTGAAAAATATTTCTTTTTGCGTAAGAAAAGGGATGATTTTCGGAATAGCGGGAGTACAGGGAAACGGGCAGGTAGAGCTGATCGACATTTTAACAAGGCGCAGGGCCGTGCAAAACGGAGAAGTCCGGTTTTATGGACAGGATATTTCCGGAACAGATCAGAAGGGGATTCGGGGAATTTCTTTCGGATATATTCCGGAGGACCGCTTGGAGCAAGGGGTTGCGGCATCGGTCTCCATCAGCGAAAACATGATTTCCAATAACCTGGAAAATCAAGATTTTCAGAAATGCGGGATGCTGGATTTCAAGAAAATAGATGAATTTGTAGACAAAAATATCAAGGGCTATGAAATACGGTGTGCGGGCGGTTCCCAGCCAACAGGTATGCTGTCAGGCGGAAATATGCAGAAGGTTGTCGTGGCAAGGGAGTGCGAGCATCATCCCGGTATTTTAATTGCGGAACAGCCGACCAGAGGGGTGGATGTGGGCGCTGCCTATATCATCCACAAGAAGCTCGTACAGCTTTGTGAGCAGGGAAGCTCTGTGCTCCTTGTATCGGCAGATTTGGCTGAGATACTGAAGCTCTCCGATGTGCTTGCCGTGATGTATGAAGGTGAGATCGTGGCATTTTTTGAAAGCACGGAAGGGCTCAACGAAGAAAAACTGGGGCTCTATATGCTTGGAATTGAGCGGCATACGCCGGAGCAGATCAGAAAGGCGGTGAACTGGTGTGAATAGAGAAAGATCATTTAATATCCTTCGGACGGCGACAGCGATGCTGGCAGCAATTTTAGTTGCGTTTATTATAATTATCCTGATCAGTGACCAGCCGGTGCAGTCCATCTTAATTTTTCTGCTGCAGCCGTTTTCATCAGGACGTTATATAGGAAATATTGCGGAGACGGCAATTCCGCTGATTTTTTCGGGGCTTTCCATGGCAGTACTTTTTCAGGCAGGGCTGTTTAACCTGGGCGGGGAAGGCGTGTATTTTATGGCAGGGATCGCAGGCTCTATTGCGGCAATCTGGCTGAAGCTTCCCATATTTATTTTTCCGCTGCTGTGTCTGGCTGTCGGAGCAGGAACCGGGATTCTGGTTATGCTGGTACCGGGGGTTTTAAGAGCCAAATTCAATGCAAATGAAATGGTTACGTCACTGATGATGAATAATATATGTTATGGGGTCGGATGCTATATTCTCAATAATATGATGCGTGATCCAACGGTTTCTACACTGGTTTCATATAAATACCGTTCTGCGGCACTGCTTCCGACCATCATCAAAGGGACAAGGGTACATGCGGGCATTTTGGCGGCCATTCTCTGTGCGGTTCTGGTGTATATCTTCCTGTATAAGACAAAATGGGGACTGCAGGTAAGGGCAACCGGCGCAAATTCAAAATTTGCAAAATATTCTGGAATGAGCGTTACGAAGGTGATTATTCTGGTTCACGTGATCGCCGGCGCAATAGCGGGATGCGGCGGTATTGTGGAATGCCTGGGATTACATAAGAGATTTGAGTGGACAGCCCTCCCGGGATATGGTTTTGACGGGGCGATGATTGCAATGCTGGCAAATAATAATCCTCTGGGGGTGATCGGAGCGGCGGCTTTTGTGGCATACCTCCGGGTAGGCGCTGATTTGGTAAACCGCTTTGCAGATGTTCCGACAGAAATGATTTCCATTTTGCAGACATTGATCATTCTGCTGATTTCTGCTGAAAAGTTTTTGCATAAATATAAGCAGAAATGGATTGAAAAAGACATTTACATTGGGGAGGTACAAAATGAAGGAGTTCATTAATCTTATATTTTCGACGGATTTCGTATACTCGATTTTTCGCGTAATGACACCGCTTTTATTTGCCTCTATGGGTGCTGTTATCTCTGACATTGCGGGCACTCCCAATATTGCTCTGGAAGGTCTGATGCTTATGGCTGCATTTTCAGGCATGTATTTCAGCTATTTGACTCAAAGCGCGCTGATCGGACTGGTGATGGCATTGCTGACCGCAGTCCTGTTTGCAGGAGTACTTGCTTTTTTTACATTGTATTATAAGACAAATATCATTCTCGGCGGTATCGCTTTAAATAGCCTGGCAAGCGGCGGAACTGTGTTTTTGCTGTATCTGGCTGCAAAGGATAAAGGAACCAGCGTTTCCCTCGCAAGTAAGACGCTGCCCAATATCCACATCCCGATTATTGAAAATATACCGGTGCTTGGAGGCATTGTATCAGGGCATAATATATTAACCTATGTATCTGTTTTGGCTGTTGCTTTTACATATTACTTGTTAAAAT
This sequence comes from Schaedlerella arabinosiphila, assembly GCF_003885045.1. GTDB lineage: Bacteria > Bacillota > Clostridia > Lachnospirales > Lachnospiraceae > Schaedlerella > Schaedlerella arabinosiphila. The sequence continues at coordinate 5,105,495 of NZ_RHJS01000002.1, forward strand.
CCACAGATCTGGGATTTCATATCCGGGCTGTGGGAGAAAAGAAAGCGGCTGCGGAGTCTGTGGGAATCAGTACAACGAAGATACAGGCGGTCGCGCTGCTGTTAAGCGGGGTAATGTGCGGATTTGGCGGAGCATTCATGTCCATGGGATATGTGTCCTGGTTTTCCAGGGACATGCTGAGCAGCCGGGGGTGGATTGCCCTGGCGGCAGAAGCAATGGGGCGGCAGACAGCGCTTGGTTCAGCAGCGGCTTCCTTCCTGTTCGGAGTGGCAGACGCGGTGTCAAATGCGGCCGCGGCGCAGGGGCTTCCGTCTGATTTGGTAAAAACGATCCCATATGTGGCAACGCTCGCCGGCCTTACCATTTTCTCTGTAAGGTTATATAGAAAGCAGAAGGAAGTATAAAATATCAAAATGACGGGGCAAGAAAAGAGTCTGCGAAACGGCAGGCTCTTCTTTCCAATTGTCTTGAACATCTACTTTCTTTTATGTGATTTTGCGAATTAATAATTTTTCAAAACATATGTGAGAGAGCCGGGTGGTTCGTTTGGCAATTATTTTTATATCTTCCTCACAATTGTGAGATAACCATTTTTTATAAATTGCGTAATATCCTGAAACGAGAAACAATATCAAATCATTAAATTCTTCTTCGTCCATGTATTTTGGCAATTGATAAATCTGCAGAGTTTTCATTTTAAAAAGCCGGATTATTTTTTGATTAATCTCTTCCCAAATTGTATGTTCATTCATTTTAAAGATAAAGAGAGTCAGCAGCTCTTTTGTATTATAAATATATGAAAGAATCATTTCTGTAACTTGTTCAGGCTCAAGCGTATGGTTGGCAATATATTCTATATGTTCATCCATTTCCTGAAGGCAGCTTTTTTCTATATCATCCAATAGTTCGTAAATATCACAATAATGGGAATAAAAAGTGGAGCGGTTAATATCCGCCAATTCACATAATTCTGTTACCATGATTTTCTCAAGTTCCTTTTGCTTTAATAAATGAATGAGTATCTGCTTAATAGAACTTTGTGTTTTTTTTGCTCTGCGGTCTGATTTGTTCATTTCAGGTATCCTCGTAAGTTAATCGACATTTCGAAAAAAAATGTTGTTTAAGCAACAATACAAAAATAATTGCGGGTTGTCTTTGCTGCCTGATTGACATAATATTAACATAAGGTGAAAACGATGACAATGAAATAAGGAGAAAGATATTATGAAAAATTATATGGACTTAACAGGAAGAATTGCAATCGTTACTGGCGCTTCATCTGGTCTGGGTTATGAATACTGCAAAGCTTTTGCAGAAAATGGGGCTAAGGTTGCCGCATTTGCGAGACGTAAAGAAAGATTGGAAAAGCTAAAAGAGGAAATTGAGTCAATGGGCGGGACATGTCTGCCGGTTCAGTGTGATGTCGGCAAAGAAGAACAGGTTACCGCAGGAGTACAGCAGGTAATTGACAATTTTGGAAAGGTTGATATTCTGGTAAATAACGCAGGCATGATGGCTTATTGTCCAACGGTTGAGTTATCATTGGAGCAATGGCAGAAAGTAGTAGATGTCAGCCTGACAGGGTACTTTTTGATGGCGCGGGAATGTGCGAAGAATATGATTCAGAATCAATATGGACGTATTATCAATACCGCTTCCATGTATGGACACATTGCAGCTTTTCACCATCCGATTCTTGCATATAACGCGACAAAAGGAGCGGTTCCTAATTTCACAAGATCACTGGCACAGGAGTGGGCAAAGTATAATATCACAGTCAATGCGATCGGTCCGGGGGAATTTCCATCGGAGATGATGCAATTTGATGAAACTGCATTGGAGGAACTCAAAAAACGCTGTCCGTTGGGAAGACCCGGAAAAATAGATGAATTATGTGGACAATTGCTTCTGTTTGCTTCAGAGAATTGTTCTTACACAACAGGTCAGACCATTTACATTGACGGCGGGTGGACAGCGGTTTGATAAGGCGGATATATAGATTTACCTGCCGGTATTTATGGACAGCAGTAAATAGCGATACCTCAAATTTATTTAATAAAAGCAAACGAGGAATATCCATTACTGCTGTCCTTCAGCAAATGTAAAGATGATATAATATAACATTTTGTCTCTTGTTACTGTTCACACCCTACGGGTACTCCAGTAACAGTATCCAGCCCATTTTAAGTCGCCTTCGGCGAGGGGCTGGATGCACGCAACCGCTATTTTACTGGCCGGATGCCTTGCAGCAGAGTGCAAGGCACCGTGAACAGTAACTGTCTCTTTTCAATCTCTTCTCAATGCGGCAAAAATAAGTTTACATTTTCCATATTGTCTGATATACTAGACAAGTGAATACAATTCGGAGAATGCCTTTCTGGCTGTCCGGCAATTCTGGCGTCTCGCCATAGTTCACAGGAATTATAACCCATTAACCCACATTTTACGAAAGAAAGGATTTCTATTTTATGACAAAGAACCCAGAATTCAATGACAAAAACTTATGGGATGAGATCTTCAATACGATTGTGGATGTCATGCCGGAGCAGTTGTTTCCGCTCTTCAAGGAGGTGTACGGGAAGGAATACCCGAAGGGAGCGCCTGTGGTGCGGCTTAACACGGTATCCTCAACCTACCTTGAGGATACCAATACACCGCCCAGTTCCCGGCGTTCCGATATAGCGGTTCTGGTAAACGGCACGGATTATTATCATCTGGAATGCCAGATGAATAATGATGAGGATATGGTCATACGCATGATTATGTATGACATACATTTTGCGGTGCAGCATTTGACTTCCATGGATGAAAAGGGAGGCGGGTTTATGATGCATTTTCCGCGTTCCGCAGTGATCTATCCGGAAAAGAACCAAAAGCTTCCGGAAAAACTAAGGTGCCGGATCATTTTTCAGGATGGCAGTGAGCACATTTACCAGATTCCGACGGTCAGGATTCAGTCTTATTCCATGCGGGAAATTTGTGACAAACATCTGTTGATCTTTATACCTTATGTACTGCTTCGATTACGTCCCAAATTAAATCCGAATCGGAAACATCCGCTGACAAAAAAGGAATTGACAGGACTTGTGAAGGAAACTATATTAATATTAAAGCAGGAACTGAAACAGGGATATCTGACGCAGCAGGAATATGAGGACTATTTCAACCTTTTCCGATTTGCTGCCGATAAGATATTTAATAAAAAGTACTCCAAATTCCGAAAGGAGGTAGACCAAATGATGAGTTTATATGACCAGATGCCCAGCGTTCGTGAGAAAAGGCTGCGTGCTGAGATGGAAGAGCTGCGCATCCAAAAGGATGAGGCTCTTGCTGAGAAAGATGCTGAGCTTGTCCGGCTGAAAGAATTATTGGAAAGACACCATATTGCACTGACACCGTAAAAACGTCTGATACATTAAAGGAGAACAACAACTGACTTTCGGTTAGCTGCTGTTCTCCTTTCATATTTAACCCTGCAAAGCTGGGTCATCTGCATAAGTTATTGAAACCATTGAATTGTCCCCTCAGGTGGAATATAATAGCAGCAAAGAATCTCCACTAAATAGACGGCAGATAAGGAGCAATGCGGCAATGAATGGAAAAAATATATACGGGTTTACCTCCCCGGAAGAGCAAAAACAGGTTCTCGCCCGGCTTCGGGCGGCGGCATGGATGAATCAGGCCGATTCACAGGGCCTGGAGGCGGTGGAGGAACGGAGAAAGAAGAAAAACACAGAAATAGAAAAGCAGCTTGCAAAAGGCGAAACCGTGTATGGCCTGACCCACTATACGCCTGCCATGTACCTGCAATATGAACTGACCCGTTTTAAACTGGACTATACGGTTTCTGCGGAAATATGTCTGGATCATTTTTCGAAAAAGATATCCCGCATCCCGGCTTTTTGCGGTGCAGGCCAAAACCCGTCGGCGCGGTATTCCTTCCGGGAGATCACAGAGGAAGAAAAACAGGCTTTTTACGAGGAAAACAGGGATATGTTTACCAGGTATTCAGGGGACAGCTTTTCCTGCGGCGAGGTAAGCATGATTATTGAAAAGAGACTGCGGGAGCAGGAATATGAAAAGATTGTGCAGGCCTGTGACTCTGTGCAGGGTTGTGACTCTGTGCAGGGTTGTGATTCTGTACAGGCCTGTGACTCTGCGCAGGACGGTCGTTCCGTACAGAGTGATGCCTTTCCAAAGCCGCGGGCAGAGAAGTACGGGAATTTAAAAAGTGAACAGGCTCCCCGGGCCTGCAGCCAAACGGATGAACATACAGGACAGATCCACAGGATTTATTATGTCAGTTCCTTAAACGGAAACGACGATAACGACGGAAGCCGGGATATGCCTTTTGCAACACTTTTTGCGGTCAGCCGGCTGCAGTTAAATCCGGGCGACCAGGTACTGCTGGAGCGGGGCTCCGTATTCCGGGGGCAGTTTCTGCACCTGTCGGCATGCGGCACAGAGGACGCACCCATTCTGATCGGGGCTTACGGTGATGGGCTGCCGCCGAGGATCGAAGCCATGGGGCAGGGAATCTGGTATCAGGATTACGGGACGGAACTGGATTCCAAAACCCACACCAGAGAAGGATACGTGTCCTCCGCAGTGCTTCTCTACGACTGCGCCTGGCTGACGCTGCGGGATCTGGCGGTCACCAATCAGGGAAGCATCATCGGTGAAACCTACGAGGCCCCCCGCAAAATGAACCGCACCGGTGTAGCGGCAGCGGCAAAAAACAAAGGCACCCTGCGGGGGCTCTGCCTGGAAAATCTGGAGATCCGGGACGTAAACGGAAATGTCTATGACAAGCACATGAACAACGGAGGAATCTATTTTACCTGCCTCAAGCCGGACAACGAGGAAGCCACCGGAGTGGCCAGGTACGAAGGAGTCACCATCAGGGGATGCTTTGTACACCGGGTGAGCCGCTGGGGCATCGCCGTGGGCTACACCTACAAATGCAGGGAATTTATGAAGGCGGAGCTGGAGGAAGAGCTGTTTGAAAAATACGGCCATCCGGACATCCGGATCACGGACAATTATGTGAAAGAGGCTGGCGGGGACGGCATTACGGTGATGTACGCCCTGCGTCCTTTGGTGGAGCATAACACGGCAGACTCCTGCGCGGGAGAGATGAACGACCGCATTTATCGATATCCGGAGAACCGGGGCGGAAAGGTAGCCGCGGGGATCTGGCCCTGGAAATGCAAAGACGCGTTATTTCAGTATAATGAGGCGGCAGACACGCGGCTTAACCAGGACGGTATGGCCTGGGACGCGGATTCCGGCGACGGCACGATTTACCAATACAATTACAGCCGGTTAAATGAGGGCGGCTGCGTGATGTTCTGCCTGGAAGAATCCATCCACAATACATTCCGCAATAATGTGAGCCATGACGACCTGGGTGGAACGATCAGCCCGTCCGGAAATCCGGATGCCTATATCCATCACAATACATTTATGAAACGAAAAGGCGTGCCGTTTGTGCGGGAACATATGGACGGCGGACATTTTACGGAAGAGGAAAATGAGTTCCTGGAGATATAGATACAGCCCTCACGGACTGCAGTAAAAACAGGCATATAAAAGTAACAAAAAAGTATACCCAAGGGCACCCCATTATGGCCATCCGGCCGTTTCACAATGTATACCCAAGGGCACCCCATTATGGCCATCCGGCTGTTTCACAAGGTATAATTTTATGACAAAAATATTAAGATCGGTCTTGTAATATTTCAGATTCTGTATATAATCAGAATAGAGATATTTTTATTTTAAAGATTCGTCTCCTTTAAGATAAAAACCCTCCGGGGGATCGCACTGCGGCGGAAAGGAATGATGCCGTTTATGCGGCCCGCCGCAGGCGGAAAATCCTGCTGTGCAGGATTATTATCATCCTGCCGACGGCTGCGGAGAGGGAAAAAATGAGTCTGTGGCAGGATGATATAAACTGTGTTGTGAGGGGGATCATCATGAAAATGCTTATCAATCAAAAGCTTGCTACACGAATCAGTATTATTACTACAGCAATTACCCTGGCGGGGATGTTGCTGCTATGGCTTATAGTATCTACCAACGCAGCGTCTATGGTCAAGAACGATATCACGAACCAGATGACAGACGCCGTAGAATCCAGGGCGGCCATTATCAATGACTATGTGACCTCTGCGGAGGAATATATGACTGCCTTTGCTCTGGGCAGTGAGGTTCGTGATCTTCTGGAAGATCCGGAGGATCCGGAGCTGCTGAAAAAGGCTCAGAAGTATACGGAAGAATTTGCCGCGGTCAAGGGCATTTTTGAAGGGCTGTATATTGCCACACCGGATACTTACGTCCTGACTCATACCTCAGAGGGCGCCATCGGGATTACGACACGGAAAGGCGATTCGCTGAAAACCTTCCGTGATACCATCCTGGCAAAGGAGGAGCTGACCAATCTGGGGATTATGGAATCCCCGGGAACCGGGAGCATGATCCTGTCCATGTACTATCCCATCTTTAACGGGCAGGAGTGCATCGGCTATGTGGGAGCCGGAGTATATGCCAGCCATCTGATGGATGCGCTGCTGAATCTGAATATTATGGGTTTGCCAGACAGTGAATATGTATTCCTGAACGTGGAGACCGGAGTGTACCTTTATCATGCGGACGAAGAACTGCTGAATACCAAGACGGAAGACGCCGGCTATCAGGAGATCATCAGCCGGATTCAGAAGGACGGCAGCACCGAGGCCGGTACATATTCCTATAAAGACGAAAACGGCGTGAAGCAGCTTGCCGTTTACAAATATCTGAAAGACAGGGGCTGGGTATTTATGGTTCGTGACAGCGAATCGGATGTCTACGGCTCCGTAGGACAGGTGCGCGCAGTCGTGGGTCTGCTGTGTGCCATCGTGGCTATAACCGTTATTTTCGTTACAGTATTGATTCTGCGCCAGGTGGGGCGGGAGCTTATGGCTATGGAAAATGCCATCGGACACCTGGGCAATCTGGATCTCTCGGCGGACCGGGAGCTGGAATCATTTTACGGAAGGACGGATGAGATCGGCATGATCGCGCAGACGATCCACCATGTCTGCGGCTGCCTGCGCAAGACCATTGAGGACGTGGGACGGATACTTAGGGAGATGGCGGACGGCAATCTTGCGGTAGACGTGGTTAAAAATGAAGATTATTATATCGGTGATTTCACAGTATTGGCGGACAGCTTAAAGACCATCCGCGCAGATCTGACCAATGTAATGCGCAACATTTCCCAGATCGCGGGCCAGGTTGATTCCAGCGCGGATCAGGTGTCTACGGGTGCGCAGACACTTTCCCAGGGGACGCTGGAGCAGTCCGTCTCCATCGAAGGGCTTGTGTCAAATGTAACCACCATTACGTCCCAGATTCAGAACAGCGCCGTGCGCTGCGGTGATGCCAGCGAGCTGGTGGATAAGGCGACGGGCTTCGCGGACGAGGCGGACGCGAAGATGCAGCAATTGACGGAGGCGACCAGGAACATTGACAGGTCATCCACCCAGATCGGCACGATCATAAAGACCATCGAGGACATTGCATTTCAGACGAATATCCTGTCCCTGAACGCATCCATTGAAGCCGCCCACGCGGGAGACGCGGGGAAGGGCTTTGCCGTAGTAGCGGATGAGGTTCGGGATCTTGCGGCGAAGTCTTCGGAGGCAGCGAAGAATACAGGCAGCCTGATCGGCCGTTCCATTGAGGATGTGAAAAACGGAACAGAGTCTACAAATGATGCCGTGTCCGCAATGAAAGTCATTCACGACTGTATTCAGTCGATCAAAGCGCTGATGGACGAGATCGCCGCTGCCAGCGTGCAGCAGTCCGAGATGATTGCTTCTGTGGAAAAGGGAATCCGGGAGATTTCCGGGGTGGTGCAGACCAATTCCGCAGCCGCGGAGAAGAGCGCCGCGGTATCCGAAGAATTGTCCACTCAGGCAAAGACGCTGAACAGCCTGCTGGGGCAGTTCCGAATCGAGTAAAATACTTCCAACCGCATGGCTGCTGATGGGGCTGTCGGGAAATAGCTGAGTTTTCACAATATATTGTGTATAAATTCTATTTCCCGGCAGCCCCTTTGTAATATCATCGTATACAGAAAAGCAGTTGGCGGCAAGTTTTCTGTATACCATCGTATGCAGAAAAGCTGCCAGTGGCAGGTTTTTTGTATTGTACAGTTGAAATATTTCAGGAAGTTACTATGTTAAAGTCACTTCAGAAAGGAGATTTTTGATTTATGAAATTTACATCAGGTTATTGGCTGATCCGCAGGGAGATTACTCCTCTGTACGCCGTGGAATATGCGGATCACCGCACGGAAGGAAATGTATTGACGGTCTATGCGCCCGGAAAGCAGATTGAAGGCCGGGGGGATACACTCAATATCGGGATGCTGACAATCTGTCTGAGCAGTCCCATGGAGGATGTGATCAAGGTTTCCATCCGTCATTTTGAAGGGGCGGCTTACCGGGGGCCTTTTGCGGAGGTACGGCAGACAGATCCGCAGGTGCAGATCGAAGAAACGGATACACAGATCATTTACCGGAGCGGGCGCACCAGTGCGGTGATTGACAAGCGGCCCGGTTCCTGGGGAATCCGTTTTCTGGACGGGGAACGGGAACTGACAGAGACCAGCTACCGCAATATGGCATATATGCAGAACAGCGACACGGGCAGAAATTATATGGTGGAGCAGCTTGCGCTGGATGTGGATGAGTCCATTTACGGCCTGGGCGAGCGGTTCACCCCATTTGTCAAAAACGGACAGGTGGTGGATATGTGGAATGAGGACGGCGGGACGGCCAGCGAGATCGCTTACAAAAATATCCCCTTCTACATTTCCAATAAGGGTTACGGCGTACTGGTGGACAACGAAGGGGATGTTTCTTTTGAGATTGCCAGCGAAAAGGTGGAGCGGCTGCAGTTTTCCGCGGAAGGGGAGCGGTTGGATTATTATGTGATCAACGGCTCCGACCCGAAACAGACGGTGAGCAGGTACACGGAGCTGACCGGAAAGCCCGCGCTTCCTCCGGCCTGGTCTTTCGGGCTTTGGCTGACCACATCATTTACGACAAATTATGATGAGGAGACGACCTCCGGTTTTATCCAGGGAATGGCGGACCGGGATATCCCGCTGCATGTATTTCACTTTGACTGCTACTGGATGGAAGCATACGAGTGGTGCAATTTTACCTGGGATGCGAAAACATTTCCGGAGCCGAAGGAAATGCTGAAGCGGTATCATGACAGAGGGCTTAAGATCTGCGTCTGGATCAATCCGTACATCGGCCAGAAATCCCCGCTCTTCCGGGAAGGCATGGAGCATGGATATCTGCTGAAAAAATCCAACGGCGATGTGTGGCAGAGCGACCTGTGGCAGGCGGGAATGGGGATCGTGGACTTTACCAACCCGGCGGCCGCCGCCTGGTATCAGGAAAAGCTGAAAACCCTGCTGGATATGGGCGTGGACTGTTTTAAGACAGATTTTGGCGAACGGATTCCGGTAAAGGATATCGTTTATTATGACGGTTCAGACCCGGTGAAGATGCATAATTATTATCCGTTCCTTTATAATAAAGCGGTCTTTGAACTGCTGGAGCAGGAACGGGGCGTAGGAGAGGCGGTTCTGTTTGCCCGCTCCGCGGCGGTGGGCGGACAGCAGTTTCCGGCACACTGGGGCGGCGACTGTACCGCGTCCTATCCGTCCATGGCGGAAACGCTGCGGGCAGGTTTGTCCCTGTCCTGCGCGGGATTTGCTTTCTGGAGCCATGATATGGGCGGATTTGAAAATACGGCTTCCGCGGATGTGTATAAACGCTGGTGCCAGTTCGGGATGCTCAGCTCCCACAGCCGTCTCCACGGTTCCGGCTCTTACCGCGTGCCGTGGCTGTTTGACGAGGAAGCCTGCGATGTGCTCCGAAAATTTGTGAAAGTAAAATGTGCCCTGATGCCCTACCTTTACCGCCAGGCAGTGAGGGCCCACCAGGAAGGCATCCCCATGATGCGGCCCATGTTTCTGGAATTTCCCGGGGACCGAACCTGCGAAACTCTGGATCGGCAGTATATGCTGGGGGATTCCCTGCTGGTGGCGCCGGTATTCAAGGAATCCGGCGAGGTGGAATATTATCTGCCGGAGGGAACATGGTACAACCTTCTGACCGAAGCCCAGGCGGAGGGCGGCAGATGGCATAAGGAGCGGTTCGATTATTTTTCCCTTCCGCTGATGCTGCGCCCGGGAACGATCCTCCCGGTGGGAGCCCATACGGAACGCCCGGATTATGCCTTTTACGAGGGCGTGAAGCTGTTGGTGTATCTGCCCGAGGATCGAGGGAAAGCGCAGACAGAAGTCACCGATCAGAGCGGAAATGTGGTGATGCGCGTGTATGCTGAACGGGAAGGCAGTACGGTGAAGGTCCGGGTGGACAGTGAATACCGGGATTATCAGATTCAGGTGCTTGGGAAGGAAGCGCTGCGTGTGACGGAGATGGAGTAGAAGAGGATAAGCAGGGTGAATTTATGAAAAAAGACTGGCCGCTCTGGAGGGATATCCGGGGCGGACAGTCTTTTTGGATTTCATATTTTCCGTTCATGGATATTCAGCCTCCAGCAGATCCTGCATGATTACTTCACGGACAAACTCGGTCTGGTTTCTGACGACTTTTCCAGTGTTCACAATGTCAACCTCAAAAGGATCATTGCCCAAGTGCATCAGATATCCCAAACGGACAGTGATATCCTTCATCGCGCCCAGTTTTAAAAGCCATGGAGCACAATTTTCACCGCAGGCAGATGCGTTAAAAATATGCTCCGGGTCATTTCCGATCAAAATCAATGTCTTTACGCCGTCGGACAGACGGCTCGGCGGAATTGCCCCGAGTACAGGACTTTGAACCAGGTTTGGGCCGACCAGCTCCGAACGGTCAATATTTCGAACTATTTCTTGCTGAGAGGATCTGTCAGCCATTCGTCTTCATATGCATTATCAAAATAGGTGTTCGGGTCAAAGATATAATTTTTTCCTTTGTAATCACCCAAAATTATATGCAGCATTGTCGCTTCCTCCGATATCTATTCCCTGCTGCTTCATCGAACGGATGCCTTGCAGGAAGGCACAAGGCACCGTGAACAGCACCGGGAATCTGCAACAACTATAGCAGATTTGCCGGATGATTTCAAGGGTATTGGAATAGGAGCAGTGGGTTTAAAGCAGCCCCAGCAATTCCCCATGTATCTTTCCATTTGTGGAGACGATGCTTCCGCCCTTTTTCGTGCTTGGCAGATTGCCTTCAAAATTACTGACCCTTCCGCCGGCCTCACAGACAAGGAGAAGACCTGCCGCATAATCCCACGGATTCAGATAAGGCTCAAAGAAGCCGCCCTGCCGTCCGCAGGCTGTGTATGCCAGCTCCAGCGCGGCGGAGCCGATCCTGCGGATATCCTGGCACTGGTCGAACACGCGGCGGAACCTGGCAAAGTTGGCATCGGCCAGCTCCCTCCGATAAGCATATGTCCCGAAAGCAATGATGGTCTCGGAAAGGGTTTCTGACTCCGATACATGGATGGGCTGTCCGTTGAGAAAGCTGCCCTTTCCCTTTTCAGCCGAAAATAATTCTTCGTGATAGGGATCGTAGATGATGCCCATTACGATCTCATCCCGACAGCAGAGCCCCAGGGAAATCGCGCTGTGCCTGTAGTCATGGATCAGATTGGTGGTTCCATCCACCGGATCCAGAATCCAGCAGCGGTCGCCGCTTATTTCCTGCAGCCCGGTCTCCTCCCCGAGAAACTGGATATCCGGGGCAAGGGAATACAGTTCCTTCTTCAGATAATCCTGTACCGCAACGTCTACCTGGGTCACATAGTCTGACCGGCCCTTTTCCTTTACGTGGCCGGCCATTTCACGGTTTTCAATCAGATCCTTCGCGGATCTTACCAGGTCGATGACCTGTCTTATGTCCAATGCGGAATGCTTTTGCTCGCTCATGTTCTGTCTCCTTTCAGCTTTTCATTTTGGGTTGCTCCGAATGACAGCCCAAAATCCCGGGGGGCTGTGCATCCTGTTATCGTGCGGATGATCTGCAGCAGGCTTGTGAGTGATTCAAAAGAGCGTAAAAGCAGTTGTGTAGAATAGCTGCTTTTACGCCCTTTGAGTTTTCAGGATAAATTCTATAGTTCAGTTCCTTTCAAAGGAAACCCATACAATGCCTGCAGATATTCAAACGAAAGCACATACAAGGATTTTATTTTGCCTTATCCTTTTCTACCGGAAATTCGATACCTAAAATTTCCATAAGATTTCTATATGCTTCAAGTTCTGCAGTTCCTCTCTGTGCTTCTTTAATTAAAAATCTCTGCATTTCTTCTTTCGTCATCCTGATCTATCTCCTTTCTTACCCTGTCCTCCTATAATCAGACATTTCTTCGGACAGTTTCTTATAAAGCAAATAACTGTATTGTTAAATATATAGTACAATAAACCGGCGCGGGACGTCAATACTATCTTTTTGCCAAACTGCGAGGAGACTGATGCTGTGCGGCAAGTGCCCGGCACCGTATGAACAGCATCTACCCTGTTACGACTCCGGAGCCCTTTTATGATATTTCCAGAAATCAATCGTTTCCTGGAGATCCGCTTCATCCTCGAAGAGATCCAGCTCCTTTGCCGTCTCAACCGCAAAATCCACATATGCATTTGCCCGCGCGGTGATGACATGGCGGTCATTTACCACATCCAAGTCCTCCGAACGGATGGATTTCCGCCCGTCCAGGGAACAGAAGGCCATCTCACAATCGGTCAGGCTCATAAAATAATTCAAGATTGTTTATAGTAATTCAGGAATTATGGATATATTGTATACTATAAAAAGAGAAGATATGAGGGCGTTTGAAATAATATTATAAAGGGAGATAAGGCTAGAACAGTATAGTTCTTTATACATTCGGAGTAGCGGATACGGAACATGGCGATAACAGATACGATAAACGAGTTGTAAATGAGGCGATAAAAAACTGCGGTACAGTAGAAAGAAAAGGCTGCTGTACCGCAGAGTGTTTTATATACTTTTTTAGGATTGGATGTGGAACATGAAAGATAAGACTTCTATTTGTATTTTGGGAGGAACCATTCAGAGGGTAAAGGAAATGGTAGGAATGGGAATCCTGTGTGCTTTTATCATCCTGTTGTGTATGCTGTTTGCCGTTGTTGGCATTGTATGGCTTTTGGCAGATTGTACGGTCAGGGAATTGGAGAAGGTTGGATGCCTATGAGGAGAAAGCTGAGGAATCCGGATTTGATCCGGACGGTGGCTGGTGGAGGTTATCGGTTTGTGGGATGAATAAGAGCCGGTAGCATAGTATCTGGAAACAGATGGGGCTATTGACTATACAGATTTTAAGATAGCAATCACGAAATAAGACCTTATTTTTCATCCTTTTCTGGAGTATAATATTGCAAAAGTTTTCAAACAGGAGATTTTAAGGTAATGGATATAGAACGAACGGTGCTTTGCGAGAATCTGAAAAAATTTCGTCTTGCAAAAAATTTTACGCAGGAACAAGTAGCTGATATTTTAAATGTTAATACGCAGACTGTTTCAAGATGGGAATGCGGGACAACTTTACCGGATGTTTTATCACTTCCGGTTTTAGCGGGGATTTATGGGGTAACGATTGATGATTTTTATAAAAAGAACCCGGAAGCCTATGATAATTATGCGCAACGTCTGGCGGCTGTCTATGAAAAGACAAGAAACCCCGATGATTTTATGAACTGCCTTTATGAGTATAAAAAGCTCATAAAGGAAGGAACACTTTCTATAGAAGATAAGTGGAATTATGCGGCCATTCATCAGTGGATGCTTGAATACTGCCAAAATGAAGCAATGAAGTGGTATGACAACATTCTGAATGGAGGCCCTGATTTGGATGAACATTCCTTTTACAGAGCCTGTGCCTGCCGGATATCTTTACTTTCTACACTGGGGAAAGGGGAAGAAGCAATTCTTCAGCAGAAAGCACGGGCAGACGCAGATCCTGAAAATCCCCAGGAGATGGATTTGCTGCTTGATGCATATATTTGTGCGGGAAAAATTCAGGAAGCGTATGACTGCTTTTTGCGGGCAATCGAAAAATTCCCTGATGCCTGGACACTGTATATTAATGGCGGAGAGGTTTGCGAGAAACTTAAAAAATATGAGGAAGCGATCTGGTGCTATGACAAGGCGGGGGAAATAGGAACCTTTTTCTTCGATGAATTATATAGTAAGGCAATGCTGTATGAGAAAACAGGAGATTATGGAAAAGCGTGTGAACTGTATGGGGAAATTGCGGAAAAACTCCGTCGGAAAGGGTTCGATGTTGAAGCTGACATGGCACAGAGAAGCGCAGAAAAAGATGGATTCATGGCTAAAGAGAAAGAAGATCATGAATCAGAAGAATAAAAGTATTTTTTGGATGGATTCAAAGCGGGTATGTTATGAAAGTATTGTGATAAAGACCGTGTCCATACCTGTGGCTTTTCTTCATGCACAGATGCTGGCGATGGTAGTCAGCCAGGCAACTTCTGGAAACGTAGAGGGGGTTGTCCGGTATGCATTTATCCTGATCATTTTGGTGGTGTTATATGCCCTTTTCCAATTGGCAGCAAATATTGATCTGCGGAAAAAAGCGGCGCATGCGGTGCATTGCTCCAAAATTCATTTTCTGGAAAGCTTTCTGGAAAATACGCCCGATCAGTTGTTCAGAACAGATTATGGAGAGTTAATCGAAAACATTACCAGAGATATGGATCAGGTGACTGGAAGATATATTGAATTGTATCCAGGCATTGTTTCCGGAACGATGGAGGCAGTTGGATACTTTTTATTCTTGTTCATCCAAAGCCCCGCCGTAGCTGCAACTTTGGCTGTTATTTCGTTGACCCAGCTGCTTCCTCCGATGATCGTAAAGAAGTATATGCAGATCAGCTATGAGAAATGCGAGGAAATAGAAGCTGAGATCACGAATCATGTGGTTGAGGCAGTAGAAGGTTTTGAGACGATAAAACTGTACGATTTAAAAGCATGGTGGCAGCAGAAACTGTCCGATTATCATAGAAAATATGTGTTGATTGGGAGAAAAGCGGATGCTGCTGCGGCGGCACAGAGATCCATGTATCGGTTGATGGATCATATTTTGCAGTTTGGAACTTATGCGCTGATTGGATTTTACGTGATAGCAGGTTACTGTTCGACTGATCTTGCAGTTCAGGCAGTCTATCTCTCCAAAGGTTTTTTCCGTTCAGTCCAGGGTATATTTGCTGCCCTTCCCCAAATGGCGGTATCAGAGAATGCAGAAAAACGGATCAGAAAATGGATCTGTCAGGATGAGAAGCAGAAGAGCCCGGTGAGCCATTACAAAATAAAGGGAATACGGATGGAGCGTGTATCCTGTCGTTGTGGGGACAAAGAGATATTGAACAGAATCTGCTACCAGTTTGAGCCTGACAAAAATTATCTGTTAATAGGAAACAATGGCGCAGGAAAGACCACTTTGCTAAACCTTTTGGCCGGGCTTATCCTTCCGGATGACGGTGAAATCTGTATGAAAGGAAAAACAGCTTTTTCGGAGACAAATCCGGATATTCTGTTTTATATTCTGCAGCATGATCCCCGGTACCACTATGATGCGGATACTTTGTTTCAGATGTTTGGAAAAGAGAAACAGGAAAAGATCGTCCGGATTGCTGAAAGGTTTGGCCTGACAGAAGAGATCAGGAGCTGCAAAGCGATTTGTGACCTTTCTGGAGGAGAAAGAAAAAAAGTATTTCTGTCAATCGGCTTTGCCATGGAGCCGGTCTGGCTGCTGCTGGATGAACCATCCAATAACCTTGACAAAAAAGGCAGGGAGACACTTTTTGAATTGATCAGAGAGAGAAAAGGAACGGTTCTGGTCAGTCATGATCCTTTATTTCGTGATGCGGCGGACCGTATGATTAGAATTGAGAATGGACAGATCTATGATGAGGAGAAAGAATTACAGGATTAAGAGAACAGTCATGCAGGAAGTCATCCGGGAATGCGCATATGCAGTGAGGATCCCCCTGCTGATGAATGTACTTACGGCAATCCTGACGGGAACTCTGGGGGTGATTACTGCGGATACGCTGGGAAAATTCGCAGATTCCGCTTTTGATTTAAACTTTTCCATGGGGATAAAACATGCGGCAGCTCTGCTCCTGTGTCTGTTTTTCGTAGTATTTGCCGTACCGTTTACGGGAATGCTTTCAGATTTCGTGATGTTTAAAGAATCACTGCGTCACGATCAGGTTATTTTTGGGCATTATCTGAATAAAGAAATCCAGAAAGGAGTGTCATTAGGCAGCGGCAATCTGCAGTATGAACTGGAAGATGCGCCGAACCTTCTGCGTATTCAGTGGGTAAGGCTTTTGGGGAAAGCTGTTTCTCTGCCTTTTTGCCTGGGATATTTCCTGTATTATGTCGGAAAAATCAGTTGGGGTATGGCAGGATTACTGTTTGCCATAGCGGCAGCAAAACTTACCGTACTTTTTTTCTTTAAAGAAAAGCTGGCTGAATATGACAGACAGGAAAAAACTTATCAGGCAAAGCGTAGAGATTATGAGGCGGATATTGTAAGCCTGCCGTACATCATAAAAATGTGGGAGATCTGGCAGGGAACCAGAAGCCGCGTAGAGGAGCTGTTTTGGGAATATTATCATAAAAGCGCGGTTCATCAGATTGCCTGTAAGGTGTCTTCGGAGCAGGCACAGGAACTGACGAACCAGGTCACCATGGTACTGCTTCTTTTGGCAGGGGCCGTAATGGTGGCTGGGGGAAGCGTGACTCCAGGTGAATTTGCCTCTTTGTTTATCTATCTTACGGTTGCTCAGGGGTTTTTAAATGATCTTGGAGAAATCATTCAGAATTATCCGTTACTGAAGAATGCGGCAGAACGGGTATGCGGGTTTTATCAGGATGAAGAAATAACAGGAGGAGAACCAGTGAAGCATTTCCTGGGTATTTCGGGAGAGAAGATCAGTTTTTCTTATCCTGGGAAAAAAGTTTTTGAAAATTTGGATTTTCAAATCATGGCAGGAGAAAAGATCCGCATCTGCGGGGAGAATGGCAGGGGAAAATCTACCTGGATGAAAATTCTTTGCACTTCATTGGAAAGCTATGAGGGCAGGGTCGAGATATCAGGCCATGATTTTTGCGTCATTAATAAAACGGATTGGAGAAAGCTGATTGCCTGTGCGCCGCAGACGCCATTTTTGTTCCACGAAACAGTGCGGGAAAATATCCTTATGGGCAATAACAAGGCGGGGGAAGAAGATGCGGATTGTCTGATGCGGGAGTTTGGAATTTGGCATCTTGCCGACCGGAGAATGGAAGAAGATACCAGCTTTTCCGGTGGTGAAAAGCAGAAGATATCGTTGATCCGCGCATTGCTGAAAGATTCGGAAGTTCTGCTCCTGGATGAACCTACAAACCATTTGGATCAGGAGAGCATCCGTGTTTTGAAGAAATATCTGCGGGAAACAAAGAAAACAGTAATTTTGATCACGCATGATACGATTTTGTTTGATGTGGCAAGTCGGTGTATCCAGATAGGATGAAAAAAATAAGGAACTGGCTTTACAACGGGTAGAGCAAGCGTTACGAAGCATAGTAAGAAATAAAATAATCACACAGGAAGAAACCGACAGGATAGAGTTAGGCAATTAAGACGGTTTGGTAAAGAGGCGGGAAATTTTTTCTTCGCACTCAGGATAAAAGAGCCGTTGGATGGAACAAAAAGATGAGCCATGAAACACCAGGGGCTGTTTCATATGTTGCTCTTTGGAAACTGGTGTACCGCCTGCCGCGGAGCAAGGCGTTCCAAGGGGCGCGAATTGTATCGTATACAAGGTTGCGGGAGGGAATACAACGATTCTTTCATGTAAAGATCATTATGACGATAAATAATGCTGATTGAATGGCGGGGAGAAATCTCCGCTTATCTTTTTAAAAAAAGGTATTGACTTTTTGGAACGCAAAAAGTGAGGTGAGAAGAGTGTCGCCACGCACAGGAAGACCGAAAAGCGAAAATCCCAAAAATATTGATGTGAAAGTTCGATTTGATGAAGAAAGCAATAAAAAACTGTTGGAGTATTGTGAGTATCATCATATAACACGAACAGAAGCAATAAGAAAGGCGGTTGATTTGCTTTTACAACAAAAGTAAGGATTGCTCCCCTACCACGGTTCGCAACCCTTACTGGTCACCAATACAGAAAAGTATTGATAAATCTGCCCTGTTACGATTCCGGAGCCCTTTTATGATATTTCCAGAAATCAATTGTCTCCCGGAGATCCGCTTCATCCTCGAAGAGATCCAGCTCCTTTGCCGTCTCAACCGCAAAATCCACATATGCATTTGCACGCGCGGTGATGACATGGCGGTCATTTACCACATCCAAGTCCTCCGAACGGATGGATTTCCGTCCGTCCAGGACCCCGGCATGTTCCAGCAGATCGACCCCCGCGCAGATCCCGCCGATCAGGACATGCCTGCGTTTCAATTCCTGCAGACAGGTGTGCACCTGGTCAGTATCAATATGGGAAATATCTCCGCCGGGGACAATGAAGCAGCGAACCTGTTCCGGATCTACGTCTTTGAGAGCCATGTCCACATTCACGGAATACCCTTCCATCGCCCGGATGGGCTGCCCGTCCAGGGAACAGAAGGCCATCTCACAATCGGTCAGGCTCATAAAATAATTCAAGATTAC
This sequence comes from Schaedlerella arabinosiphila, assembly GCF_003885045.1. Classification (GTDB taxonomy): domain Bacteria; phylum Bacillota; class Clostridia; order Lachnospirales; family Lachnospiraceae; genus Schaedlerella; species Schaedlerella arabinosiphila. Next base: position 5,124,285 of record NZ_RHJS01000002.1, read on the forward strand.
AATTTCAAAAAAACAGCTTGTATCATACAATAGAAAGATGTGTTTCATTGGGGGCACCTCCTGATTATTTGACTGTTGATTTATATTTTTGGTTTCGGCTATTGGGTTTATCTGGCTATGTCATCTGTAGCTGCTTCTTTTTTTGTGTTACTAACTTGGTCAGTGACTAAGCCGGTAACTTGGTCAGTGACTAAGTCAATTTGAGAAGGTCTTACTTTTCCAACAGAAACAGCAGTTAACGGAATCATGGTTTTAAACACATTTCCTTGTCTCAGTATACCATTATTTTATAAAGCTGAAAAGAAGCATTTTTATACACTCCGCATAACCTGTAACCAATTTGCGAAGCAAATTGATTGCCTTCTGAATGCAACCACTTACACAGCAAGTGATTGCTTGCCCGCCATCTGCGAAGCAGATTTTAAATGCGGGCAATACCCGTATCATTTTTTCATACGATACTTTACACTACCTATTCAAAAATTCCCAAAATTTCAAAAAAATGTCGCAGAGTGTTCTACTCTGCGACAGGGCCCCAACCTTCTTATTTGAGTAAATATTAACACAGATTTCGCTGGTTTTCAATACCAATCTATGCATTCCGCTTGATTCCTGATATTCAAAATGCAGAAAATAATCCGTTTTTTTGCGAAAATCCACTCTTACGCAGTCAGCCCGGCAGTCAGAGACACATACCGGAGCATAAACATTCGCATTTCGGCCTGCTTCGCGGCAAATGAGCCGTGTGCCGGGAACGTGTGTGGGCGTGGGAAACCTCTTTTTTAAACAGTCAGATTTTAGTAATCAAGTCCGGCAAACATCCGACAGGCTTGCATTTTTTTCTGGGTTATCGTTGAGTAGAACACTTTATGTCAGTCAACCTTCTTTCGGAAATTCGATTTTTACGCAATTTAACAGCAGTTTTCGTTACTGTATTGGCTGGATGCCGTGCAGCGAGTGTACGACACCGTAAGAACAGTAACCATTTTTCACCTCATTCATTCGTAAAATCCGTGCTTCGCACTTTTGTGCCTGCTAACGCAGTCACATTTTACTCATTAATGAGGTAGGTTGCTAATCCGAAGCCGCACTTTCATTGCAATAAATTGCATAAAAATGTGACTTCGGATTGCAACCGTACAGGTGGAATAAATTCCGGTTTATCCGGGCCAGGGAGGTCGGTGAAGCAGTGCGGAACAGACAATGGAATGACAACAATACAATAGAACCCAGACTCAGCCTGGAAAAAGCAGAAGAAATCTTAAGAAATGTATACCAGGCGGTCGGTATATCCCAGCCTGAGAACTGTGCGGAGATACTCCGCCGGGGGGCAGAAAAGAACGTGTAAAACACAGTTCCGGCAGTTTTTACGCGGTTTTGAGAGGAGGTGTTATGATGCATCCGGAAATTCAGGCGGAGCCGTGTCCGCCGTACAGCAAAGCCCTGCAGTCTTTTCCATCGGGTCCGCAGGGCAGAAGCGTATGCGGGAAGGCACGCAGACAGTACGATGGGCAAACAATGATTTAGCAAACTATCGGAAACGATGGGACGCAAAGCAAGGGGGCTAAGGCGCCGAAGTGCTAAGCCAGCCCAGCCGCCGGATACTTTGCATCCGAATTAACCGCAAAGAAAGGAATGGTTATATGAAAAAGAGTAAGATCAAGGGCAGAAGGGCTATGGCCCTGGTACTCGCCCTGATGCTGTGTCTCAATCCTCTGATCGCATATGCCGAAGAGGGGATGGACGGCATAACGGAAGAAATATTGATACAGGAACAGTCGGAAGCAGCTGAGCCGGCTGCCGAACCTGTGCAGGAACAGCCGGAAGTATCCGAAGCAGCAGCCGGGTTTGCGCAGGAACAGCCGGAAGTATCCGAACCGGCCGCTGAACCTGTTCAGGAAACATCGACGATACCTCAGCCGGAAGAATCCGGGCTGACGGAGATTCAGGCGGAAGCGTCCTCAGAGGACGTACAGGAATTTACGGAGGACACCGCAGACCAGGAAATGATACCGGAGCAGGTGAATAATACGTTCGCCGTCAGCTTCCAGGTCAATGGAACCGGAAGCGGAACAATCCTGGTTGACGGCCAGCCCGTCAATGCAGCTTCCTTTGTAAAATATGTGCAGGAAGGCAGCAGCTTTTCCTTCAGCGCAGTTGCCGATGAAGGCAGCCAGGTTGCCGGAGTCAGTGCAGGCAGCACAGGCGGGAATGGATACAGTATCCCTTATGTTGCCGCTGATACCATGATTTCGGTTACGTTTCAGGCTGTTGAGATTGTAACGGCCGATCCGGCGGAACCGGAAGATACAACGAATGAGGCGGACGACCCGAATGCAGAGAATGCCGAAAATGGGGCAGACGATGCAGACCAGGAAGCGCCCGTGAAGGAAAACGCAGACCAAGAATCATCGCCGAACGGCGCCGCGGACCAGGAAACACCCGTGAAAGACGCCGCGGATCAGGAATCACCAGCAAACAGCGCCGCGGATCAGGAGCCGCCGGCGAAGGGCGAGCCTGCAGGCGATCCGGTCTCCAAAGCCCCGACGAAAGCCGAGCTTGAAGAAAAGACCGTGAAAGACTCTGCACTCAAGGCTCCCGCAGCCGCGAAAGAAGCGGACAGCAAGCCGGCCGCAAAGAATGAGAAAAGCGCAAAGACAAAAAAATCTGTAAAAGCAGCCGCTGATAAAGCGCCGTCTGCAGTACAGAAATTTTTGGATGCGGTTCGAAAGCTGGAAGATTTTGGTGAGATCACCGAAAAAAACATGGAAGAATTTATGGCATTAGGCCAGAAGGCAATGGATGCCTATGAAGCAGTACAGGATGCAGACCTTGAGGACTATGAAGGCGTAGAAGCTGCGCTGATGGTTCTTATGGGAATGATCGACGATATCACCGGCGGCGCAGATTTGACAGCGGCAAAATGGCATACCATTACGCTTGTCCCGGCAAGCACAAATAGCTATAGTTCAAAAATAACCAGCGCTAAAGTCAGAATCGGCCAGAGAGTAAATGGTTATGAAGTTACTTCTGTTTCCGGTACGACCATTAAGGTTAAAGCATGGGGCGATTTATATGGTGACTTCTTTCTTCCAAAGGCAGCGGATCTTTGGAACGGAGCCGTGAAGTCGGATTATGTTATTTGGGCTGGAGTTGGAAGTTCAAATAAAACAGAGGGTGCTTCGGCAATGCTGCCTCAAAGTAATGCGTCAGCCTACTACTATTTTAATACCCCCGGGAGCGTAAATACGGATGGATATTTTTGGAAATTTACGCTAAAGTATGATGCAAATGGAGGAACAGGTGCTCCTGAAGATCAAACGTATGGAACAGATAGTAAATATACAAAAAGCCACACGTTTACTATTCCAACGGATGTACCTACTCGTGAAGGCTATACTTTCAAAGGATGGGCTGATAAGCGATCGGCAACTGTACCAGATTATGCTCCTGAAGACTTTTGTTTGGTAAAACAAACCGTATCTGGTTATAATGGTGGATCAGTTACAAAAACACTCTATGCCGTATGGGAAAAGAATACCAGGAAAAAGGTAACTTTAACCTATATAGATAGAGGAGAACAATGCGGTGAGGTAGAAAAATATGATTATGGCGAGGATGCCGAGATAAAGAAGTGTGATCATGAGAATCCCGGCTATACATTTAAAGGCTGGGATGAAGATTCATCAGCAGATGTCGACATGGTAGCACCAGGAGACACGCTAACGATGAGAGAAGACACGATCCTCTACGCAGTATGGGAAAAAGATGAATCCGTAAGTCCCGATCCGGTTGAAACCAGCTATCAAGTGAAGTGGCTTGATACCGATGATAAAGAACTTGCAGATCCGGAAAGCCGAAACGGCTATGTAGGAGAGCCGGCAGAAGTGACTTCGGAGGATGAAGAGAAATATATTCCGGGCTATACATTTGATAAAGAATACTACCGCAACGTTTTATCTCTGGATTCTTTAGACGAAGACCCATCCAAAAATGTGCTGAAGCTCTATTATACAAGGGATGCTGAACCGGAAAAACCTGCTTCTTTGGAGATCATCGGAAACTACACTTATACGCTGAATAACGGGAACAAGCCTGAGACAACGGAGAAGACAGATGTCTCCCTGCAGGGCAGTTACGAAATCAGCGGCGGGAAGCCGATCACGATTGATGCGGCCTCATTTACAGACTACACGATCAACGATACGATTGGCGGCAAAACATATGATATTACAGAAAAGGCAGTAATAGAACCCGTAGGCGGAGAAGGAAAAGATGCGCCGGAGTATACATTTACTGGCGGCAAACTGACTTTCACGCCGGAGAAAGGCGTATCCTATAAAGTAACGCTGTATTTCGAACTGGAAGAGAAGGTGGAAGAGAAACCGGAAAGCCGAAAGATCACTATCCTGTATGTTGATGAAAACGGCGATACAATCCATACGAAAGCGGTCATTGAAGAAAAAGAAGACGGTACGCCCTATATAGACGGAGACAGCTACGATGTAACTGACGTGGTCAGGGATGATGATACCTTTGATTATAATGGAACCCATTATATCCGAAAATCCGAACCAAAAGATATAGAAGGAATAAAGGGCGAAATAGATGGAGATATCGTAGTGATCGTACCCTATATTCTGCCTGATCCCGATCCAACCCCGGATCCCGATCCTGATCCGACCCCCGATCCTGATCCGACCCCGAACCCCGATCCGACGCCCGATCCCGATCCAACTCCGGACCCTGATCCGACGCCTGATCCCGATCCAACTCCGGATCCTGATCCGACGCCTGATCCCGATCCAACTCCGGACCCTGATCCGACGCCCGATCCCGATCCAACTCCGGATCCCGATCCGACGCCCGATCCCGATCCAACTCCGGATCCCGATCTGACGCCCGATCCTGTACCGACCCCGGAACGGACTCCGTCTGAGACACGGACCCCGGCACCGGATGATCCGGCGCCGACACCGGAGACTATGCTGGTGCCGCCGATTCTCGTTCCGCCGACAATTCCGGACACGCCGACAACACCAATGGCGCCGGTTCCGCCGACGACACCTGCAGCTCTGCCTGTACCGACGCCGACGCTGGTGCAGACACCGCAGGTACCGTTGGCAGATACGCCGGCAGTTACGGATACACCTGTGGTAAACCTGGCAGACAATGACGTACCGTTAGCGCACGGAGACCAGGGGCACAAGTGCTGTATCCTGCATTTCCTGATCCTCCAGATTGCTCTTCTTGTAGAACTGATCTACACCAAGAGTATGAAGAACCGTCAGAAAAAAATCTTCAGGATCAGAACCAAGATTGCCGACTATGACATAGAACAGGCACGGCAGAACGAACAGGAAAAAGCGGCATAATAACCCGGTGAAGGAAGGAGAAAAAATATGTTAGATTCATTGTTTTCATACAGATTTCTGGATTATATATTTACACATAGCTTCTTTGGGTTGTGCGCATGGGATTTACCGGCGCTGATTGTGCTGGCTGCGATGATCACCGTATTTGCGGTTCATCGCCACAATATGAAAAAGAGGGAAAAGGATTTTGAAAAGGAACTGGCAGACAGATTGGAAAATGAACCTGTAAGCGCCGCGGATGCCGACAAGGCGCCAGGTCTTCGGGTCGTCCAATAAGACTGTCGTCCGGCAGGGTGCACGGCCCCGTGTAAACGGTAACGGGCAAAGCACGACAGCACCCGGACGGATACGGAAAGCCCGCTTCCGGCAGTCTTTCTGTTACTGTCACTCCCTGAGCGGGGCTCACAGTAACGTCTTTCTGCATATATGATTCAAACACGGACCGGGATGTAAAAACTGCATCCCGGTTTTACATGCTGTAATATACAGAAAACCCGCCGGCACGGTTTTTCTGTATGTGCAAAAAGAAAGGAATGAGAAAAGTGAACATACATTTACTTCTAAGCCAAATAGTTTCAAAGGGCTTCGGCCCGGTTGGAGCGCATGGAATTGCGGTGCACGCCCAGTCTGTTGATCCGGGCGCCATGGAGCCGGATGCATTTTTGAGGTATCTCCGGAACGCGGATTTTGCAGCAATGCTCCGGCAGATTCTGGAGTCCTGCGGGCTGACAGGGGCCGCCGCGCTTACGCTGCCTGCCATAATCCTGCTGGGAATCCTCTGGTGCTTTTTTGGACTAAAGCTGATCCGCATATGGTCGGCCATGACAGGTCTGGCGGTGGGACTGGCAATCGGGCTCTGGGACGCGGAGATCTTCGGCCTGGAAACTTCGACAGGCTGGGTACTCGGTATCATCCTGGGCGGACTTCTGGCGCTCATTGCCGTCAGGCTTTACCTGGCAGGTGTATTTCTGGCCGCATGGTGCGCAGGCAGTATACTTGCTGCCGCCTTCCTGCATCCGGCTGACTGGATCAAAGCCCTGATCTGCGTAGGGATTGGACTGCTCATTGCCCTGGTCGCGCTGCGTTTTGCAGAAATAACCACGATCCTGCTGACAGCGGCGCTGGGAGGGGCCTGCGCTGTATCCGGTATCGCTGCCCTTATGCCCTCTGCCGGCCGGACAGCCCGGATCGCAATGACGGTTTTGCTTGCCGCCGCCGGAATCGCCGTACAAATTGTGATGGAATATAAGAAACGTAAAAAGATGGCGTGTGATCAGATCGGTAAGCCCCAGGGAGGGGAAGGCGGTGTGGCAGGAGAAGCAGAGCCATCCTTGGCACCGGAAATTGTGTCGGATGAAGCAGGGGCAACTGCCGCACCGAAAGCTGTGTCGGATGAAGCAGGTTCGGCCGCCGCAATGGACGCTGTTTCCGCCGAACCGGAAGCCGTACAAACCGAACCAGAACAATTTTCATAAGCTGTATTCAGCGAATCTGTCAGTTCATTTGTATTTGTAAAAAGTATTGACAAGAAAACTTGGCTATGATATGATGATATGCAAATAAAACTTGGCGAAAAGGAGACAGAATATCAATGAATAAAGAAGAAATTTTATCGAAGAGCAAAAAAGAAAATATCTATGGGGATGAATACGAAAGAATTGTACGCACAAGAAGAGACGCCTTTTCCGTATGGGGATTTCTTATTTTAGGAATTGCAATCATGACGATCAAATTGTTTCGGACTCAATCGCCGGCAGATATAATCTGCATGATGTTCTGCACGTCCGGCCTTGGTTTTGCTTACGAAGGCATACATTTGAAAAAGAAATGGCAGATCATTGCCGGCAGCGTGCTGCTGCTGTGCGCGGCTTACTTTTTTTACAAGTTCTGCATGGGAGTATTTTGACTGAATAATAGACGGATACGAATATACTGATTCATAAAGAAGGATTATATTTTCTGAGGGAAATCTGATCCTGATCCATGCGCCGCAGTTTCACAAAAAAGTAATGATTTGGTGCTGCGGGGGTTTTCCAAACCGAAAAATCTGCCGATAAATTTTATATGGAAAAAATAGAGAGGCGCAGCCTTGACAGACAGCTTTGCCGGCTGTTTTTGCGCATGTGTGTGAAGTGGCTGTGAAATAGTAACAATAGATGGCTGCCGTTTATGAGCAGGCAGCCGAGTTCATGTAAATACAGATGTTTGGCAGAAGGAGGATTCGGTGATGTTAGAAAGCTTGAACTATAATATGTTTTTTCAGCAGATGTTGGGCTCGTCCGCGAACAGCGCGGGAATCGGAGGGAACATGGTTCCCATGTCAGACCTGTCAAGTCCGGCTGTGCAGTCACAGTTAAAGGCGGCAGGGATTGATACAGGAAGCAAGCAGTATCAAACGGTTGTAAAAAGCATGATGGATGCCGGCTCCGGCGGCGGATATGTCAGCATCAGTGCATTGAAAAACAGGATGCGCCGTTATGATAAGGACGGCGATTATATCAGCCCATTCTCAGGTATGGCCGGTCTGGTTGTAACAGACAAAAACCGTGCGGAAAAGAACCGGATTATTTCCATACCGGAGAGCAGCCGGGAGGAAATGTTCGAACTGACCAAGAGAGAATTTCTAAGGGAAAACGGTGTCGGCAATGGCGACACTACAAAGCGTACAGATGTATATTTGAATCTTTACCGAAAAATGCCCAAGAAAGACAGACTGGCAGCCGGGAATACATTGGATCAATATGAACGTGCCTACACACAGGCGTTTGTCGATGCAGTGAAAGCCGCTGATCCCAAATGGGAACCGGGAAAACAGATCCCCTTCGGGGCGCTGGACGGCATCACGAGAGAATCTGTTGAAAGCACGCTTGTGAAGTCAGGAAATTCTCTCGTGAGAAAGAGTTCTGCATCTGGAAGCGCATTGGACCTACACGCATAAAATAGGAAAAGTACAAAAATAGCGGTCAGCCAATGAAGTGATAGTTGTGAAATAATAAGGAAACAAAAAAATTTCAGAAGAAATAAATAATGATTGTATATTTTCAAAAAATATAGTAAACTATACCCAAGGGCATCCCATTATGGCCATGCGGCCGTTTCACAAGGTATGCCAGAGCAGCAAATTCAATATTTTACTGACCCGATATTATGATTCGCCCGTCAAAAGGTTTTACTTCCTTTGCTGGCTGATTTTACGAACCTTCGTGCCATAATATATGTCAACAATGCAATTTATTGCAGCACGAACCTTCAAAAACCAACCTGAGCATCGGAAACAAGACCCTTGACGGGCGAATTTTATACGGTATAAAAAAGTGCTGCTTGACAATATTGCCAGGTGAGCCGAAGGAGCAGGTCACATACAAAATGATTAAAGAGTACATAGAAGCGAAATATGAACTGTTTTCTGAAGTCTTAAAAGAGAAAGTAAATGTAATTAAATCGTGATATGAAATTTTGAGAAAATATCAATTAATGGTTTGGAATGATAGGATGGTAAAAAAATGAATAGATCAGGAGACAGATTGCATACGGTAGAGAACGAAATCCTCATCTATCAAACTGAAGATGGGCAGACGAAAATAGATGTTCAATTTGAGGGGGAGACTGTTTGGCTTACACAGGCACAATTATGTGAGCTTTATCAAACCAGTAAATCTAATATCAGTGAGCATATTAAGCACATCTTTGAAGAAGGCGAGTTAGAGGAAAATGCAGTTGTTCGGAAATTCCGAACAACTGCTGCTGACGGAAAAAGCTATAATACAACGCATTATAATCTTGATATGATTATTTCTCTTGGATATAGAGTGAAATCCAAGATTGCCACAAATTTCCGGCGTTGGGCTACTGAACGATTAAAAGAGTACATGATAAAAGGCTTTACAATGGATGATGAGCGTCTGAAAAATCTGGGCGGTGGTAATTACTGGAAAGAGTTATTAGACCGTATCCGGGATATCCGTTCATCTGAAAAAGTTATGTACCGACAGGTACTGGATCTTTATGCAACAAGTGTTGACTATAATCCCAAGAGTAGTGAATCCATTGCGTTTTTTAAAATGGTACAAAATAAGTTACACTATGCAGCGCACGGACATACAGCAGCAGAAGTTATATATAAGCGTGCGGATGCCAGTCAGCCTTTTATGGGACTAAAAAGTTTTTCTGGTGATTTTCCTATATTGAAAGATATCAGTATTGCAAAAAATTATCTCAATGATGAGACAAATAAGAGATTTTTAAGATGTTGGTGAAAATATGAGTTTGGACAATGATGGGCATGTGGACCAGATGTTACCTGCTAAAAAAAGTACAGTATGTGAAAGGATCGGAAGTATGGGAACAAAGAAAAAGATAGTTTACACGTTTCTGGCGGTTTGCTTTATGTGGATAGTTCAGCCGGAGACAGCAGCGGCGGCTGGGGAGATCAAGGTAAAAGGAATCGACATCCTTCAGGAGCAGGATCATACCGTGCAGTGCGGCAGCGGGACGGCCAAATATGAACCGGATACAAACACACTGACGCTGAATCAGGCAGTCATAGCTGATAATGGAAACGCACTTGCATTTGGGATTGAGATTGGGAAAGAGGGAGTGACGGTCGAACTGGTCGGACAAAATACCATTGACGCCCATATAGGAATCAGCAGCGAAAGTCCGTTACATATAAAAGGGACGAACGGCGGCAGCCTTGCCATTCATGCATACAAAAATCAGAGCCTGGGAACAAACGCCTGCTGTGGAATCAAGGTTCATGGAGGCGGGCTGACCGTTCAGGATGCGGACATCCAGATTCGAGTCAGCGATTTAACCGCGGCGGTCGGTGGTTTAAATACAGTGGTCAGCGGCTATGCGATAGATATTTGCGGGGGTGAAAACCAGATCAGCAATTCCAACATAGTGATTGATATGCCAAATAATTTTGACACTGATGAGAGATGTACAGGAATAAATGCAACCGATGCAGTTTCACTTACAATATCAGACAATTCCAGCGTGACCATGAACTCAGTGGATGCCGGGATCGGTATGTATGGCGGGAAACTGGTCATTTCCGGCAGCAGTCTGACGATTGCCAATGCAGATCAATATGGAGTCTCCTGTAAAAGTGTGGAAATTCTGAACGGATCGGATGTATCAGTGCTTGCAAACAGGTATTCGGCACTTCAGGCAAATGATAATATGACCATTTCCAATTCCACTGTCAATGCGGAATCAGAGAAGAACAACAGTATAATCTGTCAGAACCTTGCAGCCACAGATTCTGCGAAACTGACAGCCAAAGGCTACTGGCCGGCTCTTTATGTGAAGGACAGCGTAATCAAGGACTCTGCTGTGGAGGCGGAATCCAGTACAAGTGTAGGGATTTTCTGCGAAGGAGGAAACATAGAAATCGCAGGTTCAGAAGTGAAATCTACGTCGAAGAACAGCAATCAGGGCGGAATGCTTATCGAGGGAAATCTGACTATGACGGATTCAAATATCATTTCTCCCGGCAGCGCCGGCGTGAACGGTATCCGCGCCACGGGAGATATCTCAGTGACCGGAGGCAGTATAGAGATCGGGGAGGGAAAAATTTCCTCGGGAAATCAAATGCTCATCGGCGGCACCATCACATCCAACGGCGTACCGTCCTACGATAATGTAGAGAGCGGCCAGTCAGGCGGACAGGTTACTTTTTTAGGTGCGGATTACAGCGCGGTGGACGAAGCCATCGCCAAGGCAGAAGCATTGAACAAAGCGGATTATACCAATTTTGATGCGGTAGAAGCGGCGGTAAATGCAGTTGTCAGAGGAAAGGATATCAGGGAGCAGGCCATCGTGGACGGATATGCCGCAGAGATCCAGGCTGCAATCGCGGCTCTGAAGCCTGTGGAAAAGCCGGAAGAGCCCGGGGAGAAGCCGGAAGAACCTGGGGAAAAACCAGATGATCCTGCAGAGAAACCGGATGATCCTGTGGATAAGCCAGAGGAAAAACCAGAAAAACCCGGGGGAAAGCCTACGGGAAAACCGGATGGCTCGTCAAATGAAACCGGACAGAAACCATCCGTCAACCCATCGCAAGACCAGACGCAGAATCCGGCCCAGACCCCGACGCAGAACCAGGGAGATGGGGAGAAGTCCCCAAAGACAGGCGACAATATACCGCTGCTGGGGTGGCTGACGGTTCTTGCGGTGATCTCCGCTGCGGGAATTTCGGTGGGAAAGCTTTGGAAGCGGTGACGCGGCGAATGCTCCGGTAATATCATAATGCCTGATGAAAATAACGCGGATAGATCCGGATCGGTTTTATCTGCGTTATTTTTGCGTCTCCTCAGGTTGCGGATGCATTCTGCCGTATGCTATAATGAATTACGCTGAAGCGCAGGCAGGTCATCAGTTTTCTTAGGAAAACGAGTGACAACTTATCATTTTCATAACTACTCAGAACGGGACAGTATGAAAAAAGAGAAAGGGGCGAAACAGGATGGCAAGACCAATAGGTATTGGGAAGCAGGATTTTGAAAAAATCATTTTGGCCAAAAGCTTTTACGTAGATAAAACAATGTTTATCAAGGAATGGTGGGAGAATCAGGACGATGTTACATTGCTCACCCGGCCCCGGAGATTTGGCAAGACACTTACGATGAATATGGTGGAGAAGTTTTTCTCCGTGGAATATGCAGGAAGAGGAGACCTGTTTGGGGGGCTTTCCATATGGCAGGAGGAGAAGTACCGTAAGCTCCAGGGAACATATCCTGTGATCAGTCTGTCTTTTGCAAATATAAAACAAAGGGATTGTAAGTCTTCCATACAGAGAACCTGCCAGCTTCTGACAGATCTTTACCGTAAAAATTCGTTCCTTCTGAAAGGAGACTTATTGTCAGAGAAGGAAAAGGAAGAATACAGTAAGATTTCGATGGATATGCCGGAAATAGTTGCCGGGATGGCAGTTCATAAGATGTCAGAGTACCTGTTCCGTTACTATGGTAAGAAGGTGATCATTCTTTTGGATGAGTATGATACGCCGCTTCAGGAAGCCTATGTGCATGGATACTGGGAAGAACTGGTGGGCTTTACCAGAGATTTGTTCAGCGCCACATTTAAGACAAACCCTTATTTGGAAAGCGCGGTTATGACGGGGATAACCAGAGTCAGTAAGGAATCCATTTTCTCAGATTTAAATAATTTGGAAGTGGTGACGATTACTTCGGAAAAATACCAGGATTGTTTTGGTTTTACCCAGCAGGAGGTATCAGATGCATTAAAAGAATATGGGCTGGCGGATAAGGAAGAAGAGGTAAGAGCATGGTATGATGGATTTACTTTTGGAAATCAGACAGACATTTATAATCCATGGTCTATTATTAATTATTTGGATAAGAGGATATTTAACACATACTGGGCGAATACCAGCAGCAACGGACTGGTGGGAAAGCTGATCCGTGAAGGAAGTACGAACATGAAGATGGTCATGGAGGATCTCCTGAAAGGCGGAAGCCTTCATACGTATGTCGATGAGCAGATTGTATTCAACCGTCTGGACAGCAGAGAAAGCGCAGTATGGAGTCTGATGCTGGCAAGCGGATATCTGAAGATGGAGCGGTTTATACAAAATGAAAAGAGGGGGAAGCATGGATATGACCTTGTACTGACAAATCAGGAAGTCCGCATCATGTTCGAACAGATGATAGAAGAATGGTTTTCGGAAGCTACTCCGGCATACAATGATTTTATCCGGGCGCTGCTTAAGGGTGACATCAAGAGTATGAACGGATATATGAATAAAGTCGCTCTGGATACGATCAGCTATTTCGATACAGGAAAGAGGCCGTCAGAGACAGCGGAACCAGAAAAGTTTTATCACGGTTTCGTCCTTGGACTGATCGTAGATCTGGCAGATAGATACACGGTCACTTCGAACCGGGAAAGCGGTTTTGGACGCTATGATGTAGTACTGGAACCATGCCGCAGGGAAGACGATGCCATGATTCTGGAATTTAAAGTGCATGATCCCGAGGAGGAAGGGACGCTGGCAGATACGGTGAAGTCGGCATTGGTACAGATTGAAGAGATGCAATATGCGGCAGATTTAAAAGCCAGGGGGATTGCTCCGGAACGAATCAGGAAGTATGGATTTGCATTTGAGGGAAAAAAGATTTTGATAGAAAAAGGATGACTGCCGTTCATCCTTTTTTTGTTGACATAGATACACTACTGTGGTAGTATAAAAGAAAAACTACTACAGTAGTGTGAAAGGGGCTGTGGATATGGACATAAAATTATTCGATTCGGAACTAAAGGTAATGGACGTGCTGTGGCGGGAGGGAGATTCCACGGCCAAGAACATTTCCAACGTATTAAAAGAAGAGGTCGGCTGGAATATGAACACCACCTATACGCTGATCAAACGCTGCATCAAGAAAGGCGCCATTGAGCGGTCGGAGCCGAACTTCATGTGCCATGCGCTGATCCCCAAGGAGGAGGTGCAGGAGGCGGAGACCAATGAACTGATCAACAAGATTTACGATGGCTCGGCGGATAAGCTGTTCGCGGCCCTGCTGGGGAGGAAAAAGCTCTCCCCCGAGCAGATCTCGCAGCTAAAACAGATCGTAGGCGAATTGGAGTGAGGTGAGAGAGATGAGTCTAATGGCAATGAGTATTTCCGGCGCGGTATTGATCCTGGTAATCCTGGCAGTCAGGGCGGCCCTGAAAGACCGGCTGCCGAAAAGGACATTTGCGGTGCTCTGGACAGCCGCCCTGCTCCGGCTGCTGATCCCGTTTTCCGTGCCCTTCTCATGGAGCGCATATACCCTGCTTCAAAATGCGGCATCCGATACAAGAGCAGTCTTGGAGAGCCACTCCGCCGGGAACCCGCAGTCAGAATCGGGAACTGGCTCACAGGGCAGTTCCGCCCGTAATCTGCATTTAGAATCGGAACCTGACTCACAGGACAGTTCCGCCCGTACCCCGCAGTCAGGATCAGAAGCCGGCGCGCAGAGTATTTTCGGGCAGAGCCGGCAGACAGATCCAGGAGCCGAATCCCCGGGCAATTTGGCATCCGATGCCCAGGTCGGCGGGCAATTGGATTTGCCAATATCCTCCGAAAGCATTTCAGAAGAAGCGCTTCCCCTTGCGGAGCAGCTTGCAAAAATACTTCCGGCTTTAAAGGGAATCTGGGCAGCAGGCTTCCTGGCCTGTGCAATCTTTTTCGGGTGGATGTATTTCCGGTGTTACCGGGAATTTCGGATGTCGCTGCCTTTCGAAGACCATTTCCTGGATATCTGGCATAACAGCCATCCTTTGTGGAGAAAGCTGTCCATACGCCAGTCAGACCAGATCGTGTCCCCGCTGTCATACGGAGTCTGGCATCCCGTCATTTTACTGCCGAAGTCCGCAAAATGCGGAGACAGATTCCGGCTCCGCTACGTGCTGGAACACGAATACGTGCATATCCGGTATTTTGACGCGGCGGTAAAGCTGCTGATGGCGGCGGTTCTGTGCATACACTGGTTCAATCCATGCGTGTACCTGATGTATAGATTCTTCAACCGGGATCTGGAATTAGCCTGCGACGAAGCCGTTGTACACCGATTCGGCGAAGAGCAGAAATCCGCATACGCCATGGCGTTGATCGAGATGGAAGAGGAAAAGAGCGGCCTGCTCCCCCTGGGAAACAGTTTCAGCAAAAACGCAATCGAAGAAAGGATTGGTGCGATTATGAAAATGAAAAAAACTCCGCCCTTTGTCCATGGACTGTCGGCGGCGCTGGTTTGCGGAATCATCCTGCTCTTTGCAACCTCCTGCGGTTCCTATGGAGAGGCGGAAAAAAGCAGGGAAACAACCCTCCGGGCGGAGGCGGTGGATGCAGAGGAAACAAATGCGGATAACCGTGTCGTTACGAAATCCCTCTCCGCCGCATTGAAAGAGTCAAAACAGAGCGGTGAGGCCATTCACGAGTCTGCACTGGATCTGACAGAGGAAAGCAAAGAAAGCACCGCTAAAAACGAGGAGGAAAATGTGAACAAGCTGGTTCAGGATACTTCCGCGATGGATGAAAGCGCACTGAGTTACAGCAGGAAAGAGCTTGCGGACCGGATTGCAGATCTGGATCAGTCCATAGAAGAAATAGAAAACGAACTGGACAGACTGGATTATCTGCATATAGATATCCTGGCATACAAGGCGATGTTAGATCAAACCACAGAACGGAATCAGGAGATTCAGGATATCAGGGCGAATGCAGGACAGAACACGGATCAGGAGAAGCTGCGCCGGGAACAGGAAGAGAACACAAAGCAGATCGAGACGTGGAAAAGGATGATCGAGGAAAAAGAAAAGGAAGTGGAACAGTTCCGAAGCAATGCAGACGACCTTACCCGGGAGATCGAGCAGATGCAGGAGGAGAGAGAACGCCTGCTGCAGATCGAATCAGTCCTGGAGCTGGAGACCTTTTTTGAGGAGCATTACGGAAAATACGGAATCAGCTTCAGCCAGTCCGAAGGCAGGCTTTATAAGGGAAAGACTCCGGTCCGCTTTTTCATAGACGAGAAAGAAGGCGGCGTACTGTGGGCCGACAATGATGGTGAGGTCGTGGTTCGGGCTGTCTACGATAAAGAAGGAAAGGTCAGCGGGGTATCCGTGAGAGAAGCAGACGAGGATAAGATCGGAGTGCATTTTGCGGAGGACACGGAAGAAACCGCAGCGAAAACCTACGCCGGCAATCAAGAAACCCACACCGGGGACAATTCATACCGCAGCGCAGCCTACGTCATTTCCAAGGGAGAGGAATTTGAGGAATATAAGAAATTCGGCCTGTCCTACGATGAAAAAACGGATTTCCTGATGTATAAGAACCAGACTGTAGGATACTTTAAAGATGAGACAAAGCCAAACGTTTATACAAGGCTGGCAGAAGGTTCCGGAAAACTGGGGATCACCGTGAACCGGGACAAAAACGGGAAGATCACCGACTTTTCCGTATTTCCGTTCGATGAAAGCAGCGTGCCGGATTCGTCTGTAAGCGAAGGCGTCGATGTCAAAGAAGGCTCCGGCCTTATCAGGTGGGACGACTCAGGGAATATAGTCAGCATGGTTACATTTCCTGCCGCGGAACGGGGCGATTTGGAAGCGTATGCCGCGGAACAGGGAGACACAGATGAGGCGGAAGGGGAAGCCACATCTGGCGAAGGCGCCTATTCCGAGGGAGATCCGAATGAAACAGAAACCAGCCTGCCAAAGGAATATGAAAAGCTGGGCATAAAGGCTTCCAAGGAAAAAAACAGCGGATGGATCTATCAGGGCAAAGAGGTCGCCGTCATCTACGACAAGGATCATTGGATCTATACAAATGGCACCATCCCGGAAAAGAAAGCGGTCTACCTTGAAGTGGTGCGGGACAAAAAAGACCGCGTGACCGAACTGAAAGAAGTCTCGAAAAAGGAAATGCAGAAGCTGATAGATGAGAATTAAGGGGCCGGGCAGACATACCCCGCAAGGGAAATGTTTACTCGACCAAGTAAGGAGCAGCATGTTCACCGCAAAAAAGATGTTCATAAATATCGCAAGAAACAAAGCCAGGAGCCTGATCCTGGCTGCGTTTTCCTTCCTGGCGGTTCTGTTTGCCGGGATCTGTTTTGGAAATCTGGAACAGAACGAAAGCCTGCTGGCCGCGCTGGGGGAAAAGATCCCTGTGACGGCAGCCATTGCAAATTCCACCGGAGACAGGCTGACAGGGCTTGACATTACGGAAAAACGAATCGAATTGTTTCTGGATCTGGGGCTGGAAGACTATACGGTCACGGCAGAAAGCTACGGAAACATCGGATTCGGCCCGGAAAATACGGAGCAGAGGGCCAGCGTCCATCTGATGGGAACCAATACAGTATCGGCCATGGATGCATGGAAGCCGGAACCACCTATATCACATACATGGGTATGAATCCCGTAAATGCAGATAGGCATGAAGGCTTTGAAGGAATCGAATATATGCCCCTGCGGATTTATGAAAACCAGACCCGGCTCTGGTATGAGGCAGGCGACGGCTTCTATGATACCGCGGAAGGTGCAGTCTGGGAACGCATCGCCGAAATGCTGGAAACCTGCAAGGAGAAAATGATGCCCGTGACGCCGGTCAGCGACCTGCAGCTTCTGCGGCCATTTCATGACGGGGAGGCGGCGCTTGCAGAGGGACGCAGGATCACCCCGGAGGAATATGAAAAGGGCGGCAGGGTGTGCCTGATCCCGCAGACATTTGCGCAGAAAAACGATCTGCAGGTAGGGGATACGCTCCCGCTGCAGTTTTATTTCGCTGATTATAAATATCCCCTGTGCCAGGTGGCCTTCGTCACGGGAGGGATGGATATGGAGGCAATAGACGCCGACGGAAATATTCTGAACCCGTTTTGGGAAGGCGGATATGAGATCGTCGGTATCTACTCCTATTCGGTTACCCTGACAAATGATCCTCACGCATTTGCAGAAAACCAGATCTTTGTCCCGGAACGCTCCGTTTCGAAGGATTTCAAAGACCATGTGACAGCTCGCGGGCCGATGCAGGTATACAACACTTCCTTCCGCATCAAAAACGGCTCTATCGGCAGATTCATGGAAGAATTTTCGAAGCTTCCCGAAAGCAGTCTCCTGGAGATCGAATTTGACGACGGCGGATACGAAACATTTGCATCCAAAATGAAAAATACCCGCATCGTGGCAGCCGCCCTCTTTTTTGCGGGACTCGCGCTGCTGCTTGCGACCATTGCGTTTCTCATGTATTTTATGATCCTCAAACAGAGACGGCGCACCGCCGTGGAGCAGGCCCTTGGCATGACAAAACGGCAGTGCGTCATATCCCTGCTGGGCGGAATCCTGGTGCTGACGGCAGTCTGCTCCGCAGCCGGCGCGGCCGCCGGAATGCAGATGAGCCAGGCGGTGCGGGAAGCGGCGGAGAGCAAGGATGAAGGATTCAGCACGGCTTATACAAAGGGGATGCCGGATAGCCGCGGGGAAGAAGAGGCTTCGCCGGATGATGCGGGCGGGGTGAAAAATGAGGATGGAGTAGAAAACGAAGCCATATCGGAGAATCCCAGTGTGGATCAGCGGATACTGGTCTGCCTGACTGCCCTGTGTGAAACTGGGGTTGTCAGCCTTCTGTCGCTCTTTTTTATCAGCCGGAATCTGTGCGCGGCGCCGATATTGGTGTTGTCTGAGAAGGAGTAAAAACATGGCGGGATTACGGATGTGAAAGCTGCCGCGGTATATCATGAGGTGACTTTTTTCACACAAATTTGTAACGTTCCAGCATATAAATCGGCAGAGTTTCAATTTTACCATCAATGCCGCCCTTCGTATCTCCCTTTAGATAAAGCAGTTTATGTGCTTTCCCCTGTTCCAGCGCTTTCAATGCGGTGGCAGCCGTTCCTTTGCCGGATTTTACTTCTACCAGATAGCGGGTAGATGAATGGACGCTCTGCGCAATGAAATCAATCTCGCCGCCCCGGTATGTGGCAAATGCCGGTGTTTCAAAAACAATCTCTTCCGGAAAATCCTGCCTTTTTTTCAGGTTGATGTAAACATAGTTTTCATTCAGCGTACCTGAGATGGACCTGGAATCTATACCAGTCCGGGACAGATAATAGTTAGCCAGTCCGGGGTCCATAAAATAGCAGCGGCTTGCCGGTTTGAAATCAAGGACATCCATTTCCGTGATCTTGGCGCAGAAACCAATGATGCCCGAGAAATACAGCCAGCTGATCGCCCGGTTGCAGGCAGCTTTTGAAAGATTACTGGAATAATCCCTGGTTACCAGCTTCTGCAGTTCTTCGCTGATACTGCCCTCTGCCAGTCCCCTGCTCTCCCGGCATAAAATACGGCTGACAGAAAGAAAAATCTGGGTAAACACCCTGGTATCCAGGATATCCGTAAAATACCGGGTAGATTCATTCGTGAAGGTATCAATGATTTTTACAAGAGCTCCCCTGGCTTTTTCAATATCCTTTGTTTCCAGATAGGTTTTGACTACATTTGGATATCCGCCGATCTGAAGATAGATGTCATATGCCGTTTTTAACAGCTCGTATACATCGCTATCCTGTGGAGAATCTGACTTCAGACTGAGATATTGTGTATACAGGTTCCCGTCAAATGCCTGGAGGAACTCACCAAATGACAGGGTATAAATGGAAATCCGCGTCATATCCCCGCTGGAATATCGGAATTCCGGCTCTAAAATCTGCCCCAGATAGCTTCCGGTTACAATAAAATGCGCCTGAAAGTGCCGGGTAAATTCCCGGATGCAGTTATAGATTTCGGCAGACTCCTGTATTTCGTCAATAATGATTACGGTATCGTCAGAATCAGAAAAGTCAGGTTCAAAAAGCCGGAATGCGTCATGAAGGGGGTGCTCCGGACGTTTTGTGCCGGGTATCCATGACGTAGCCTGTTTATAGCATTCCAGGAACTGTTTTCCGCTCTGTTCAAAAAAGTTGATATAAATTTTATATTTAAAATGTTCATCTGCAAATTTATTGATGATATATGTTTTTCCTACCTGCCTGGCGCCGTTTACTTCTAAAGTGCTTCGGTTTTGTTCACTTTTCCATTCCAAAAGTTTATCATAAACGGTTCGTTTGAGATACATTGCTCTGGCTCCTTTCATAATAAGGTTTGTCCGGATATTGAATTACCAGTTACTATTCACAGCCATATAAAAATCAGCAGACAGATTCGTCAAGCGCAGCTTGTAAGAAGCTGTTTGATGATTTTTATATGACTGAAATCAGTCACTTCACCCACATAAGCAAAAAATTAAGATGCGCAGCATCGGCAGACGGCTTTACCGGCTGTTTTTGCGCATGTGGGTGAAGTGGCTGTGAATAGTAACAATTACCAGCCTTGCCCAAAATGCACGGCTGGTAATCATATGGATTGTTTCCTTTTCTATTTTATCATGCTTTTTATAGTTACTCAATTCTTATTCAAACTATTTTATTCCTGTGAACAGTTCACACGGTCCCGGTTTAAAATGGCAGATAGACGAAAAGGAAGGAGTGTGATATATTAGTTTATATAGCCTGGAAGCAATGATTTTTTGGAAGGAAATATGACATGTATTTATCAAATATTCATATTGAGAATTTTAAAGGTATAAAAAATGCGGATTTTGATTTTGACAGAACAGTCAATATTATAATTGGAGATAACGGAACAGGAAAGACATCTGTCCTTGAAGCAATTGTAGTTGCTCTGGGCGGTTTTCTTTCCGGGATTGACGGTGTAAATACAATTCATTTTTCAAAAGATGAAATCAGGCGGGAAAATCAGCTTACAGGAAGAGGTTCTAATAACATTGTGTATAAAACGCCAATCCGGGTAGATGTTTGTCTCGAGTTGTGTGTTCATAATCATGGGAAGACGGAACTTCATCCATTCAAATTTACCAGACAGAAGAAGAGTATCAAAAGCGTACGTTCCACAGTAGAGCCCAGGGACATTTGCAGAGAAGCTCAGTGGATGGCAGAAGACAGGCAGGCCGTACTGCCGGTCATCAGCTACCAGAGCTTTTCCAGAGTATCGAATCAGAAGAAGGATAAATGGGAAAATCCATTTTCAAAGGAGGACTATTCCAGGGCGGTGGGGTATGTAGACTGCCTGGAAGAGGCGGCGAACGAGAAAATGCTTGCCAACTGGTGCAAAAAAATGGAACAAGTCGCATGGCAGCAGGAAGAAACGATTCCGGAATATGAGATTGTAAAAAAGACAGTATCAAAATTTATGCAGCTTATGCAGGAGGATGAACGCATCCGGGTTTATTATGACAAACGTACGGAAGAATTGGTATACACAAATGAAGAAGAAATTCTGCCGGTACGTATGTTGAGCTCAGGTTTCAGGAATTTGCTCGGGATGGTATTTGACATTGCTTACAGAATGGCAGTTTTAAATCCGGATTTATTGGAAAATGTTGTGGAGATGACCCCGGGAATCGTTCTGATTGATGAAATAGACCTGCATCTGCATCCCAGGTGGCAGTGGAAGATAATAGATGCTTTAAAAAATACATTTCCCAGGGTACAGTTCATCGTCACTACCCATTCGCCGGTGATTATTGCTTCGTGTAAGGAGGAAAAACTGATCACGCTGCAATTGGAGGATATTTTTTTAGACAAACCGTCGGAGATCATGCATGGAAAAACCGTAAAGGGCTGGATGGTGGACCGGGTTTTGACAGAGCATATGCGCACAGAAAACCGCGACCCGGAAACTACTGAAAAATTAAAGCATTTATCTTTGCTTGCCAAAAAGAAAATTTCAGGATACATGTCGGATGGGGAAAAAGAAGAGTACAGAAGGCTGATCCGGGAGCTGAGCAGTTTACTGCCGGAAGACGATATTGCAGTGGAAGAGGCTGCTTTTATGTCGGTGGATGAGATATTGGGGAACAAAGAATGAGTTTGTTAAGACTAAGATTACTTGCAGATGTATTCAACAGGCTCGGATATATGGAGCGAAAAGGCAGCGGATTTGGAAAGATTATCAGTGGATATGAATTTCAAATCAATTATAATGAGAGCAAAACACCATCATTCCGTTCGGACAGATATCAGTTTACTGTGGTGATGCCGAACCTGAATTCTAATGTCCCTTAAGGTGTCCCCCAAGATGTCCCTTAAGGTGTCCCCCAAGATGTCCCTTAAGGTGTCCCCCAAGATGTCCCTCAAGGTGTCCCTCAAGACAAACTGGATGCCCAGATTATGGATTTGATTCGTAAGGACAGCAAAATTAGTACAGAGAAAATGGCGATTGCGTTAGGCGTAAGTTCTATCATAGAAAAGATATTTTACCGATACGGTTTTTGGATGAGGAGTGACCCTTTAAATAGGAGGAAATAATGATGTTGAAATGGAAACGGGCGTTGATATTTTCCCAATCGTAAAGAATGAGGAGCATTATATGTATTGGGCGGATACATTGCCTTTTTATAAAAATATTAAAGATGAAGGGGTACTGATTGGTGAATAAAAAAGAAAGAGATTTGTGTATTTATAGATACCGTGATGCGATGGAGACATTTGAAGCAGCAAGCCTTTGTTTTCGAAATAATCATTTTAAGGATGCCATTAATAGAAGTGATTATGATGCATTTTATATTGCTTCAAGAGAGGAGGCGCAAGAACAAATATGCGCTGCACACGCTGAAAAGACAATTATAAAAGGTGGTAAGGTAAATCCTTGCCACCATTGTACTATTATCTGCTGGCAGGTATATTCCTAAAAAATTCTTCGTATTCTACATTAAAGATTTCTTTCAATCCGACCAAATCGCTAATATAGATATTCCCTCTGCCAAGCTCAATCAATGAATATGTGCTGCGACTCAATGGCGATCCTAAAACCTGTAGTTTGGCAACGGTCTGTTCCTGGGTTAACTGACAGGAATTACGGATGCGCTGTAGATTTTGTCCAAATAATTCATTACATAATATCTTCATGGCTATAAATCACCTTTCTAATTTCAATGGAGTTGAAATTTGTCGTTAAGGTTTTTCCATGCCGTATTTATTTATAGGTTTGCCAATAAGTACAAGCAATAAACTGTACTATATCAAACAACAAAAAGAAAAATGCTTATAGATATAAGCGAAAACAAATAAAAACTTCCCTTGCTATCTTGATACAGAAATATCTTTAAAAAAATCGGAATAATTCGTTTTAAAAATTTGTTTTAGACCAACTAAGTCACTAACAAAAATATTTCCACGTCCCAGTTCAATTAAAGAGTATGTACTACGACTAAGAGGCGAACCAAGCAGCTGTAGTTTAGCAACAGTCTGTTCTTGTGAGAAATTGCATGAAAGACGAATCTGTTGCAGGTTACGTCCAAATGTTTCATTGCATAATAATTTCAAGACTATGCCCCCCCCTTTTTTTGCTTATATCTGTAAGCTATATCTTGATTTTACCAATATAAAAAGCTATAATTGCTTATGGATATAAGCAAAATA
This sequence comes from Schaedlerella arabinosiphila, assembly GCF_003885045.1. Lineage (GTDB taxonomy): Bacteria > Bacillota > Clostridia > Lachnospirales > Lachnospiraceae > Schaedlerella > Schaedlerella arabinosiphila. The sequence continues at coordinate 5,147,644 of NZ_RHJS01000002.1, forward strand.
AATATTGAAAAATGGAGGTATAAATATAAGAAAGATAATGGCTTGTTAAGTGAAAAGTGGAGGTGTTAGAGATAAGAGGATTGTGGAAAAAAATAAGGATAAAATGGGATGATTTCTGGATAGGGGATGAACACGATGATTCTAAGAAGAATTTAAGCCATTCAGATAAGCGTTCCCTTTTATATGGCTATTTTATAATAGGAACTCTTACGGTTGCCTTCGTGATATTCCTTATCAAAATGAATGACTTTCGGATAAACCGCCGGAATGACGCTGCTATGGAAGAACTTCTAAACATGGTTATATCTTACGTGGAATCTGCCACACAAGATGAATATGATGAGATTGCTCAGACCATAAGGAATGACTTAGTATTTCGCAAATATGAAAAGGATATAGAGAAATACATCCGGTATATTCCGAACACATCTGAGAAATGTCGTGCCTGTAAGGGGAGTTATCCAGCCCAGGCAGTTCTTATCAGCTTAAATACCGGAGAATCTTATTCGTTGGACTTGTTTGAACGAGGAATAGATCCAGAGGATTATCAGGGAAATACGCTGTTGACATTTGGTTATGATGAAATAAGCCAGACAAGTATTCACATTTCCAAAAGTCCGGGTGAAAACAAAGGTCTGGCAGAAATAGAGCGAGGAAACGGGATTGTCAGCATCCACAGGATGAAAAAATTATTTTGTGATGACTGTATCAAAGCGATGTTGGATACAGTTGAGAATCAGATTATAGGAGAAGTTGTCATTTGTGATACGAAAACGAATACTTTTTATCCCTTGGAAGATGAAAGCAAGGCGCAGATTGAAGATTATGCATTAGAAACAGAATATAAAGATGGAAATTACGAGATAGCAGTTAAGTCTGTCAATGAAACGGAGTGATTCAGGAATTGAGAACAGGAAGGAGAGCAAAGTAATATGTAGCCGAATTATATATAATTACGGCCAATGCCGTCTGATGGATAATGGGACAAGTACTCTATAATCAGTACTAGTCTCATTTTTTGTATATATTACACAAATTTACTTTCCCGCACAAACCAAAACACCATAAAAATTATGCGCTATGCTGAAAGTCAAAGAGCATATTGACATTCCATTGTCTGGAATTTATAATACATGTTGTAATAACAAGTTGATATGGAAGGAGAGAAAAATGAGGAACAGAATTGCAGGAGCGCTGTATGGAATGGCGCTGGGCGACGCGATGGGGATGCCGGCAGAGCTGTGGGCAAAGGAGCGGGCCCGCAGATTCTTCAGAAAAAAGATCGACCGTTTTCTGGACGGCCCGAAAGAAAACGAGGTTGCCTTTAATTACAAGTACGGACAGTTTACAGACGACACAGGACAGGCCTTGGTTCTTCTGGATTCCATTGCGTCCACCGATTACGTGCCGGACGTCAGGGACATTGCCCAGAGGATGATCGCATGGGCCGAAAAAGAAAACGCATGGGAAAACAACATTCTGGGCCCCACCTCCAAGATTGCGCTGGCCAATTTCCGGGACGGGATCGAGGATACCAGACCCACGGACAAGGCGCTTTCCAACGGCAGCGCCATGAGGATACCGCCCATTGGCTGTCTGTTTACCCCGGATCAGAAGCAGGAACTTGTGAATTATGTATACGGCGTATCCCGGGCCACCCATACCAGCGACGTGACCATTGCCGGGGCAGCCATGATCGCCATGGGGGTCAGCTCCGCAATTGTAAATGACGATTTTGAACAGGTCATAGAAGACATTCTCGGAATCGAAGAAATGGGCTACCAAAAAGGCTGCGAAAGCTACAGCCCGAGACTGGCGGAGCGCACGAAGATCGGCCTGCAGTTAGCGAAACAATTTGCGGACGACGAGGATACGTTCACCCAGAAGATCTACGACATTGTAGGGACTGGAGTATGCATCATCGAATCCGTTCCGGCGGCGGTTTCCGTAGCCTATTATACACAGGATCCCAACCGGGCATGTCTGATGTGCGCGAATCTGGGCGGGGACACGGATACCATCGGAGCAATGGCTTCAGCCATCTGCGGCGCGTTCAAAGGAGCGGATTCTATCAGGCCGGAATATATCGAAACACTGCAAAAACAGAATGATACGGATTTTGACGCATACATCGAGATTCTTCTGAAAGGAAGGGAAAAGCTGAAATGAAAACGCTGGTAGTCGGAGCAGCGATGATCGACATGCTCATGAAAATTGAAGCCCTGCCAAAAAGCGGCGAGGACGTGCTGTGCAGCGAGTCAGGGATCGTGATCGGCGGCTGTGCCTACAACGCGGCAAATACCCTGCGGAATCTGGAGAGCGCCGCAGACCTGTGCGTCCCCGTGGGAAAGGGCCCCTACGCCGATATGATCCGTTCGGAGCTGGAGCGGTGCGGTTATGACATTCTGATCCAGGACGACAGCCAGGACAACGGATACTGCCTGGATCTGGTTGAGGCAACCGGGGAGCGGACCTTCATTACCGCCCAGGGGATTGAGGGGGCTTTTCAGAAAAAATGGCTGGATTCCCTGGACATGGATCAATATGACAGCATTTATGTGGCGGGCTATCAGGTCTGCGGCCAGGGCGGCCAGGCAATCGGAGAATGGCTTTGCGGACATGGGGACAAACAGATTTTCTTCGCCCCCGGCCCTGTGATCTGCAGCATTGACGCAGCGGTGATGGAACAGATTTTTTCCGTACATCCCATTCTCCATCTCAACGAAAAAGAAGCGATGGACTTTACCCGGGCATCCCATCAACCAGATCCGGGAAACAGCGGCGGTGCGGACGGATACGTCCCGGCGGAAGATATTTTGGACGCGGTACGGGAGTTGTACAGCCGCACAGGCAATCTGGTGATCGTCACTCTGGGCGAAAAAGGAACCGTTTATTATGAGGGAGACGAGCTTCACACAGTACCCTCTGTAAAAACAACGGTGGTGGATACGATCGGCGCAGGGGACAGCCATATCGGGGCCGTGATCGGCGGGCTGAAAAAAGGGCTTGGCCGGGAAGAGAGCATCCGGCTTGCAAACCGTGTGGCCGCCGCAGTCGTAAGCGTACAGGGCCCGGTTATAGACAAAGAAACATTTGAGAAAAGGATGGAGGAGCACTTATGAATAAGATCAAAGAATTTTTTAAGGACTGGAGCATCTATGAAAAAGCATGGCTGGCATTTGTACTGATCTTTCAGACGGCGGCATGGTTTATCAACAGGCAGGACCTGTTTATGCTGGTGCTGACCTTATCCAGCAGCCTGAACCTGGTTCTCGGCGCAAAAGGAAAGGTTGCGGGTCTGTATTTCGCGATCATCAACAGCGCGCTGTATGCGATTAACTGTTTCAGCATTCCGCTGTACGGGGAAATCATGTACAACCTGCTGTATTCCATTCCGGTCAGCGCCACAGCCATTTTCATGTGGAAAAAGAACTCTGCTGACAGCGGGGAAGTAAAATTCCGAATCATGACGCCCCGGTTTGCAGCCGGCACGGTTGTCGTAACGATCGCCGGAACCCTGATCTACGCGAAAATCCTCGTATGGCTCGGCGGAAACTTTGCGTTCATGGATTCTCTGACAACGGTTGTATCTGTGATTGCAAGTATGTTATACTTATTACGTTATTCAGAGCAATGGCTCATGTGGGTGATCGTCAATGCACTGTCTATCGTAATGTGGATCATGGTATTTATGTCCGGAGACAAGAGCGCCATCCTGATCATTATTATGAAATGCGTGAACCTGTGCAATTCTTCTTACGGATACTGGAACTGGAGAAAGATTGCGAAGAAGGTACGGACAGAGGACAGGTAAGGCTGCTGTTTTGTACCCCGGCCGGACCGGACAGTGTACATAGAACCCCACAGGAACAGGGGGACATATGGGAAACAATGTTTCAAAATATGAAGTGATAAAAAGGGAGCTTCTTCAGAAGATAGACTCAATGGAATATAAGCCGAACCAGGTACTGCCTTCTGAGAGCGAGCTCTGTGAAATGTATCAGGTAAGCCGCATCACGGTGAGAAGGGCGGTTGATGAATTGGTAAAAGAAAATAAGCTGTATAAGATCAAGGGAAAAGGCTGCTTCGTGAGGGAACATTCCGTGGAAAGCCTCTCCCGCATCCACAGCTTTACCGAGGCGATCGTGCATGAGGGAAAAAAACCCGGAAGAAAGCAGCTTTATTTTTCCCGGGAACAGGCCGGGGAAGAGAGCGCGAAGCTGCTGGAGCTTGCGCCGGAGGACGAGGTATACAGGCTGAAATGCCTGTATATGGCTGACGAAAATGTATGCTGCGTCAATACTTCCATTCTGCCTGCAGCCATGTTTTCCAAGCTGGAATCCTTCAATTTTAACGTATGCTCCTTATACGATATCCTGAAATCCTTCTATGCACTGAATATCTCCCGGGTAAAGCAGAACATCGTCGCAACCATGGGAAGCGAAGAGATCCGAAAGACCCTGGGACTGCAGGAGGCACAGCCGCTGCTGCGGATTCACGCAACCTCCTACTGCCTGCACGAGAACCAGGAAAAGCCCTTTGAGATATATGAGAGCTATATCCTGACCGATATCCTAAGCTACACGGTGGAGAAGTATAATGTTATGTAGAAATTCTGCAACAGCAGCAATATAAAAAACTATCCCTGCGCAAGTTTACTTGTGTAGGGATAGTTTTTTATATTGATATTGGTCGGAACGACCAAAAGCCAGAGACAGGAGCTGCGCAGCAACGGTTATCCTTTTGCCGTACTCAGATATTCTTTCATCTGCAGATATTCCTCTATCCCATATGTAATCTTCCCTTTTACCAGAGAAAAATATCCATCCTTATGCATGGAGCGGATCGTCCGGTCCAGTGTCTTGGTGTTCATCCCCAGCTCTTCCCCCAGCCGTTCCCTGGTCTTCTGCAGCGTAATCGGGCGGGGAGCTTTTGATTTTCCAGAAATGTTTTCGCTTTCCGGAAAAACCTGCTCATAGAGACGCACAAGATAATCCGCCACAAGGAACATGGGCGGATAGTAAAGCTTCAGGCCGTTATTATAGGAAGAACGGTACAGCTTAAAGGCGGTACGTTCTGCCATCTTGCGGAGAATATGCGTATCGGAATTGACCCACTTTTCCGCGTCCTTCCGCGGAATATAGACGATCGTGTTGGCGGTCAGGGCTTCAATGGTGACGGAAGCCTCCGGTTTATTGGCCAGAAGCGCCACCTCTCCGATAAAATCAATGGCTTTGTTGGTCTCGATCATATAGATCTTGCCGTTTTCAAATTCGTTGATCACCCGGTTTTCACCCTTGGCCACTATCCCAAGGTATCTAAGTTCGCTGTCCTTCTGGTGGATCAGTCCGCCAGGGGGATGGACTTTTACACGGGCGAGCCGCCGAAGTTCAGCAGGCATGGTTTCGGTATAGTCTGCTAACTCCGGCACTTCTTTTTCCAGTTCACTTAATGTCATGAATTGGTACCTCCCGCGTATGCCTTTTGGGCATGTTCTATGTTCAGAAAGAACCAGGAAAATCATATTTCATAACAATCAGCAGAAACTGCGTTCCAGAACTGCTGATCAAATATTTTCTGAAGCAGGCGGCTTAGAACTGGAGCAGCCCCATTGTCTGCTGTCCCTTCTGCGCCATGTTCCGCTTCTGCAGCATCATGGAAACACTCTGCAGCGTCTGCTGGTGCTGAAGCTGCATCAATGCCTTCGCGATATCCGTATCTCCCATGCGGCTCTTAGATGCCGTCAGATTCTCGGATGCATATCCGTTGTAATCAATCGCGTATTCCAGCTTATTGTACTGAGCCCCCAGAGTACTGCGGTCTCCGGTTACTTTTTCCAGGGCCTTGTCAATATCCTGGATATTAAAATTCTTCGTAACATCAAAATCTGCCAGTCCCAGCGCGTCCAGCGTGGAATTGATGGAGTTGTTGACGTTGATGGAGCTGCCGTCGGCATCCCCTACCAGCTCAATCCCATTGGTCTGGCTTCCGTCAAGCAGGCTGCGGCCATTGAAGTTGGTCTGCTTTGCAACCTGGTTGATCTGATTCTTCAATTGGTCAACCTCTCTCTGGATATCCGCGCGGTTCGCGTCGTTCAAAATACCGCTGGAAGCACGGACTGCCAGCTCACGCATCCGCTGCAGGGCGCTTGTAACGCTGCCCAGTGCAGAATCAGAGGTCTTCAGCAGACTGACACCGTCGCTGAGGTTCTTTGTACCGGTGTTGATCCCGGTGATCTGCGCATTCTCCTTCTCGGTGATCGCCAGTTCAGCAGCACCGTCAGCCGCGGACATCAGCCGATTTCCGCTTGCGATATGCCCATACAAATAAGGGGATGTGGTACTAATTCCAGAAATTGCGCTCATAATAGATTCCTCCTTTTAAGATAAAAATATATAACGCCTGTAAAGGCTTCCGGTCTATGAGACTCGTAATAATCAAGGTAAACAATATCTGAAAAATTTTTCCCATCGGAAAAACCAGTAAATTTCAAAATAGATTCTTTCAAAGTAAATTTTAAAGTGACTGACAGAGAAAGTAATTCTCTTCTCTTATATATCATATCGTTCAAACTTTAAAAATGATTACAATAAATTGCAAAATTTATGAAAAAATTTCCAAAACACCTCATTTGTCCTGTTTTTAAAATTTGTTTTTCGGTAGAATCACATTATCAACAAAAACGGACACTCAATTTTCAGGCCGGCCCCGCATCCACAGGGGAAACTGGTCACAGGAACGGGAGGTAATCAAGGATGAAGAAACAAAAAGAAAACTTTGCCTACGAATCGCTGGGGCAGAGGATCAAGGTGGAATGGAAGGTGTATCTGCTGGCATTTGTATTTATTCTGATCGCGGACACGATCGGACAGATCCAGATTCCGGTGGGGAAAGGGATGTTTATTCTGTTTCCGATATTTTATGCCATTATCTTAGGTGTGCTCAGCGGGCCGGAAGTGCTCAAAATCGTGAAAAATGAGCAGGTCAGGGCAGCGTCAAAGCTGGTGGTAGTCGGAATCGCGCCGTTTATCGCAAAGCTGGGAATCACGGCAGGAGCGAATATCGAGACCATCCTGAGCGCAGGCCCGGCGGTGCTGCTCCACGGATTCGGAAATTTATTTGCCATTGTGCTGGCTCTGCCGGTGGCCATCCTGCTGGGTATGAAGCGGGAAGCCGTGGGAGCATGTTTCTCCATCAACCGGGAATACCACATGGCTCTGATTAACAACATTTACGGGTCAGATTCGGCGGAGGCGAGAGGAAGTCTTTCTATTTATATAGTAGGCGGAATGATCGGAACCATTTACTTCGGAATCCTGGCTTCCGCAGTGGCCATGACAGGGCTTTTCCATCCGGAAGCACTGGGGCTGGCGTCCGGCGTGGGCGCGGGAATCATGATGGCAAGCTCCAGCGCGTCGCTCTGCGCCATGTATCCGGAATCGGCGGAGACCATCAAAACACTGGCGAGCGTTGGTGAGACCATGGCGGGAATCACCGGAATCTACATCAATATGTTTCTGGCAATCCCGCTCTGCGACAGGCTTTACCGCATATTAGAGCCCAGGCTGGGAAGGTTTGCAAGATCAGGAAAAACGGAAGCATGACGGCAGGTACGCGAAATGGATGAAATGAAGGAGGATTTGGAATGAGATATATAGAATGGTTGTTTTTATTAGTGATCGGCGCCTGTGGAACAGGGCTGGCAAATTTTATCGGGCATGATGTAGGGTTTTTGGATTCTCTTCCGGGACTGGTGGTTCTCGTGGCGATCTCCATGCTGGCGGTTGTCTGCATCAAGCTGATTCCTTTGAAGCTTCCCATCGTGGCGTACTGCGCGATCATCGGCCTGCTCCTTGCATGCCCGCTGTCCCCGATCCGCACCTTCGTGATCGACGCGGCGGCAAAGATCAACTTTACGGCGCCGTTTACCATGGTCGGGGCGTATGCCGGGCTGGCCATCGGCGACCAACTGAAAGCATTTATCAAACAGGGGCCGAAGATCCTGGTGGTCGGACTGCTGGTAATGACGGGAACATTTCTCGGCTCCTGTATGTGGGATTCCCTGATTCTGACGCTGACCGGAGCTATCTGAGGCAGCAGCTTCGGCGGAAATGCAGGGATACAGATGGTGTACATATGAAATAGCAGGCTGAAAATTGTTGGAATCATCAAAGAGGAGAAAATATCATGGAAAAATGTGATTTGTTGATCAAAAATGCAGTTGTTATGACAGACTATGAAACGGTAGAATATGGAATGGACATCGCGGTATCAGACGGCAGAATCACGGCGGTGGCAAAAAGCGGCGCCAGGGAATTTTGCGCGGAGAAAACCATTTCCGGAGAGGAAAAACTGTTCATGCCGGGGCTCATTGACAGCCATATGCATACCGGACAGCAGCTTTTGAAGGGGCTTGTGCTGGATGCGAAGCCGATCATCTGGACCCGGGTGATGCTCCCCTTTGAGAGTACGCTGACCCCGGAAAAAATGAAGCTGTCCGCCCAGGCGGCGGCCCTGGAAATGATCAAGTCCGGTACAACGGCGTTTATAGACGCAGGCAGCTACTACATGGACGCGGCTGCGGAGGTCTATGAGAAAAGCGGCCTGCGGGGATGCCTTTCCTATTCTACCATGGACGAGGACGGTCTGCCGGAGAGCATTGCCATGGACGCGGCGCAGGCTGTGACGGAAACAGACCGTCTATATGATGGATGGAACGGAAAAGGGAATCTGAAGGTGTATTATTCCCTGCGCGCGTTAAATTCCTGTTCCCATGAGCTGACCGAGCTGGCGGCCGGCCATGCACGGGAGCGGGGGGCGATGCTGCAGGCCCACATGAACGAGTACCAGGGCGAGGTTGACGGGATCATAAAGCGGGAAAATATGCGGCCTTATGAATTTTTGGAAAAAATGGGCGTCCTCTCGGATCGTTTTCTGGGAGCACACAGCCTGATCCTCTCCGAAACGGAGAAGGAACTGATCAAAAAGCGGGGCGTGAAGCTCTGCCACTGTCCATTCAGCAACTGTGGAAAGGCCGTGCCGGACACGCCGGATCTGGCGGAGCGCGGAATCATTCCCGGCTTTGGAACGGACGGGGCGGCCCACGGTGGGCTGAGCCTGTGGAACGAGATGCGGATTTTCCGGTCGCTGATGAACATTTACCACGGAGTCCCCAACCGCAACCCCAAGGTTATGCCTGCGGAACTGCTGTTTCGGATGCTCTGGGAAGGCGGCGCGGCGGCGGTCGATGAGGCGGGGCAGTGCGGAAAGATCGCGGAAGGCTGTAAGGCCGACTTTGTCAGCATTTATCTGGATGCCGGACGGCTGATTCCCAGCGGAAATCTGCTGCATACGATGTTTGAGTGCGCGGAATCCGGGGATGTGCGGGATATGGTCGTGGGCGGAAAAGTCCTGATGGAAAACCGGGAGGTTCAGACGCTGGATGAGGAGAAAATCCGGTTTGAAATGAAGGAATATATGAAGCGGATGTAGAAGGAGTTTTATCATGATCGTGTGTTTGATGACTGCTGCGGCCAACCTGGTGGTCGGCGGCCTGGTGGGGCTGTGCGGCGTGGCGGGGTTTTTGCTCCCCATGTTCTACACGGCCGGCCTGGGGATGAACGTTTCCGAAGGATTGGCGCTGAGCTTCGCCGCATTTATCGTGTCGGGGGCGCTGGGCTCCTGGAATTATAAAAAGGCCGGAAACCTGGATCTGGCCTTTGGGCTGCGGCTCAGCGCCGGAAGTCTGGCCGGGGCGATTCTGGGAGTTGTTTTGAACCTGGTCATTCCGGAGGAGCAGGTGAAAATGCTGCTGTATCTGGTGGTGCTGCTCTCCGGGATCTCCATTTTACTTCGGAAGGACAGCAAAAGAGGAACCCAATTCGGGGCGGCAAAATTTTCCATTGAAAAAAATCTGCCTATGACCCTTTTGCTGGGCTTTTTGACCGGAGCGGTCTGCTCCATGTCCGGAGCCGGAGGTCCCGTACTGGTTATGCCGCTTCTGGTGGTGTTCGGGATCTCCATCCGAACGGCGGTGGGCGTGGCCCTGTTCAATTCCATTTTCATCGGAATCCCGGCAGTAGCGGGCTACCTGGTGCAGTGCGACATGAAAAAAATCCTGCCTGTGCTGCTGGCCGCGCTGGCGGCCCATGCAGTGGGGGTATACTATGGAAGCAAGAACGCGGAACGGATCAACCAGGGGATACTGAAAAAAGGTGTGGCGGTGTTCTCCATTGTGATTGCGGGATGCCGGCTGACCGGGATAATGTAGGGAATGCAGGAAGTTGTGATTCAGTCATAATCCGTCACGAAACTGTAACTTTTTTCCACCTGTACGGTTGCAATCCGGAATCTCAGTTTTATGCAATTTATTGCAATAAAACTGAGATTATGGATTAGCAACCTACTCATGAATGAGCAAAAAGCGGCTGCGTTAGCAGACGTAAGAGTGCGTTAGCACGGTTTTTGCGAATGGATGAGTCGGTTGGAGGCTCTTTAGAGCATCCAACTGTACAGGTGGAATTTTTTCTGATACAATAAAAAGAAAAAAGGCGGAGACGGATTATGACTGATTTATATTATATCGAAGACGATCCCGACATTGCATGTACCGTAAAAGAATATCTGGAACAAAAAGGCTTCGCGGTGACAATCTGCGCAACCCTCGCACAGGCGAAGCATGCCTTAAAAATGCATGTGCCCGTGCTTGTCCTGCTGGACTGGAACATGCCGGACGGCCGCGGGGACAGCATGTGCCGGTGGATTCGCGGGGGCTGGAAGGAGCTGCCGATTATGTTTCTGACTGTCCGGGGCGATTCCAGCGATATCGTTTTCGGCTTTGAAAACGGCGCAGACGACTATGTGGTGAAGCCCTTCGCGCTGGAAGTACTGTATTCCCGAATCCTTGCGCTGCTGCGCAGGGCCGGCAATGTGTCAGAACAATATCTTTCCTGCGGCGGATTTCGGATTGACCAGAACCGCCGGAGCGTTTTCGGCAGTTCCGGGGAAATCAGCCTGAGCGCAGCCGAATATCAACTGCTTCTGTACCTGATGGAAAACAAGGGAAAGACCGTGACCAGAGAAAAAATCTTAGAGCAGGTATGGGATGTAAACGGCAATTATGTTAACGACAATACCCTGACGGTTACGATGAAGCGGCTGCGGGACAAGCTGAACCAGCCGTCTTGTCTGAAAACGGTCAGAAGCGTGGGGTACCGTATGGAGGACACAATATGAGCAGAAGGCACAACGGAATCGTTACTTTGGGGATTGTATTGTCCGTCAGCCTGATTGCGGCCGCGGCTTCGTTTATGCTCGCTTCCTGCCGTTACAGCCGGATGCAGTATAACCTGTTAAATGCGGTCTGCGGGGAAGTGCTGGGGCGCGAGCCGGAAGCCAGAAACATCCTTTTGTCTGCGCTCAAAGAATACAAAGACGGAAATGCCGGGGAGAAAACCGGGGAAAAAGCAGAGGAGGATGTTTTATTCGCATTGGGATACCGCAGATCTGATTTTTCAGATCCATTTGCCGGGCAGAACGCGGCTCTTGCGGCAGCAGGGGCTTTGCCGGGCTTTTTTCTTTTTATTATGACTTTTTTCTATCGGAACCAGAAGGAAACCCAGCGGATTCAGGCTCTGGCGGATTATCTGGAACAGGTGAACACCCAAAAGGCAGCCATTCTCTGTGCTTCCGGGGAGGATGATTTTTCAAAGCTGGAAGACGAGATATACAAGACGGTGACATTTCTCTACCAGACAAGAGATGCGGCGGTGCAGGCAAAAAATGATTTTGCGGAAAACCTGTCCAATATTGCCCATCAGATCAAGACGCCGATCACAGCCCTTTCCCTGTCTGTCCAGATGATGAAGCAGGATCTTGCCGGTCGGCCTGGCTGCGGCGCGGTATGTAATGCGGTGGGTTCGATGGATGTCAGGAGGCGGGAGGGCGGAAGTTTCCGAGCGCCAACGTCCGTTTCGGAGCAAGAAAGTGAAAACTTTCAGAGCTCTGCGTCCAGATCTCCGGGCCGCCATTTGGAACAGGCTGAGAAGCAGATTTTGCGTCTGACGCATTTGGAGGAGGCCCTGCTCGTATTGTCCCGGATTGATGCCGGAACGATTCTTTTGCAAAGAAAAGAAATAGATGTCTTTACTGTGCTTGTCCTTGCGGCAGATAATCTGCAGGAACTATTTGCCGGTTCCGGGGCTTCCGTTGATATCCCGGAGCTGGGGGAAATGATGATCACCGCAGATCTGGACTGGACGATGGAAGCCATTATGAACCTGATGAAAAACTGTATGGAGCACAGCGATGGAGGAACCGTCCGCTGTTCCTATGCGCAGAATCCCTTATATACGGAAATTCTGATCTGGGATGACGGAGAAGGGTTTGCAAAAGAGGACCTCCCGCATCTTTTCGAACGATTCTACCGCGGGCAGAATGCCGGGGAGGGCGGAATCGGAATCGGTCTGGCCCTGGCAAAAGAAATGATCGAGCGTCAAAACGGGACAATACGGGCAAAAAACAGGCTCGACGGCGGCGCCCTTTTTGAAATTCGTTTCTATAGTCACTGAGTTGTAACTTTCATCTGCTATAATTGTATAAGAACAAATGGCAGGAAAGGAGAATCTCAGGATGGAGATTTTAAGATGCGAAGGAGTCAGGAAGGTATACGGTTCAGGCAGTAATCAGGTAACGGCGCTGGACGGAATTGATCTGTCCGTCAGCAAAGGGGAATTTGCTGCAATTGTGGGGGCGTCCGGTTCAGGCAAATCCACCCTTTTGCATATTCTCGGCAGTGTAGATAAACCCACAGAAGGAAAGGTGATCGTAGACGGAACCGACCTTTCCACGTTAAACCAGACACAGGCGGCAATTTTCCGGCGCAGGAAGGTTGGATTGGTCTATCAGTTTTACAATCTGATTCCCACCCTCACCGTGCGGAAAAATATACTTCTGCCTCTCGCGCTGGATCATAAAAAACCGAATCAAGAATATTTTGAAAAAGTGGTCAGTTCCCTCGGCCTTTCGGAAAAGCTGGAAGCGCTGCCGAGTCATCTCTCAGGCGGGCAGCAGCAAAGGGCCGCGATAGCGCGTTCTCTGATTTACCGTCCGGCGCTGCTTCTGGCAGACGAGCCTACCGGTAACCTGGATCAGAAAAATTCCAGGGAGATCATAGATATGCTGAAAATCTCCAACCGCAGCCTGGAGCAGACGATTTTACTGATTACCCATGACGAAAAGGCCGCTTTGGAGGCGGAACGGATCATTACGATTGAGGATGGACGCATCGTCCGCGACGAGCGGAGGAGGTGAGGGGCATGTGGAGAGACTATTCATCGGGCTTGCTTAAAAACAACCATACCTCCGTTTTATCCGTCAGGGTGTCCGCATTTATTTCCGCACTGCTGTTATCGCTGCTGTGCGGATTGTTTTACAATATGTGGAAGTATGAGGTGGAAAGGATCGAGCGGGAGGAAGGCGGCTGGCACAGCCGGCTGATCGGCGAGATCAGCGATAAAGACCTGGAAGTGATAAAAAATTTCGGCAATGTAAAGGATGCAGTGAGAAACGAAAGCGGGAAGGCAGGAATATCAACGGATATCGGGGATGCAGAAGCGTTAACAGATATAGAAGGGGCAGAAGCGTTAACAGTGAACGAGGGCGCGGAAAACTCGGCGGATCTTTATTTTTATGATCTGAGGAATGTTTTCTCTGATACCCCGCGAATTGCGGAGCTGGTCGGGATTTCTCCGGAAAAAGCAGTTTACAACTACCCGCTTCTGGCAATGTACCTGATCCGCGATTCCCGGGATACGGCTCCAAGGCTGGTGTTTCCGATGTTTATTATAATCATGGCAATGGCGTCGATGTCGCTGGTCGTGATCATACACAATGCTTTTGCGGTATCCATGAACGCACGGGTTCACCAGTTCGGTATTTTTTCCAGTATCGGAGCTACGCCGAGACAAATCCGGACGTGCCTTCTGCAGGAAGCCGCCGCCCTTTGCGCCGTACCGGTCATAGCCGGGAATCTGCTGGGGATCGCAGGAGCCATGGGACTTCTGCATATGACAAATGTTCTGTTGGCAGGCGGAGCCGCAGGGCGGCACAAAGCGGTTTTCGGCGTTCACCCCCTGGTTTTGGCAGGGGCATTAGGTGTGACTGTTGTCACGATCTGGATTTCCGCATGGCTGCCGGCCAAAAAATTAAGCAGGCTGACACCGCTTGAAGCAATCAGGAGCACGGATGAATTACAGCTAAAGCGCAGGAAAAATTCTCCCATACTCGCGCGGCTGTTCGGCGTGGAAGGAGAGCTGGCCGGAAATGCATTAAAAGCGCAGAAAAAAGCCCTGCGGACCGCGTCGTTTTCCCTGGCCCTTGCATTCATGGCATATACGATGATGCAGTGCTTCTTTTCCCTTTCCGGAATCAGCACAAGGGAGACCTATTTCGAAAGATACCAGAATGTATGGGATATTATGGTTACGGTAAAGGACGCCGGGGCAGATATTTTTGAGGAAACAAAAGCCGTCCGAAATCTTGCCGGGGTAAAAGATGCCGCTGCATATCAAAAAGCATCCGCCAAGAGAATCATCACAGAGGAAGAAATGAGCGAAGATATGAAGGCTTTCGGCGGATTTTCCCATGCTTCCGGGGAGTTTGTGACGAAGGTCGATAGCGGCTGGCTGGTAAATGCACCGATTCTGGTTATGGATGACGAGAGCTTTTTGGATTATTGTAAGCAGATCGGTATTGCACCGCGGCTTGACGGGGCCGTGATTCGAAACCAGATCCGCGATGTGACAAACCCCGATTTCCGGCACCCGGATTTTATGCCTTATCTAAAGCAAGATGATCTGGAAAAAGAATCTGTCAGCATTTTAAGGCAGTCAGGGAATGAACAGGTGACTGCAGAAATCCCGGTTCTGTCCTATGCGGAGGAGGTTCCTGCCTTACGGGAAGAGTACGCAGCCCTGGACTACTATGAGCTGGTGCATTTTATCCCGGTTTCTTTATGGGAAGAAATCAAAGGGCAGACAGGGGGCGGGGAGAGCGATTTTTACATTCGTGTCATTGGGAAGGAAAATGCTGCGTTAGAAGAATTGAACGCACTGCAGGATCAGATCGAACAGCTGCTCAGTCGAAAATATACCGTAGAATGCGAAAACCGTATTCAGGAATATGAAACGAACCGCAGCCAGATCTGGGGAGTGATGACCTTTTTCGGAGCTTTATGCGTTCTGCTTGCGCTGATCGGCATTGGCAATATCTTTTCCAATACACTGGGATTTGTGCGCCAAAGAAAAAGAGAATTTGCAAGATATATGTCTATCGGGCTGACTCCGGAAGAACTCCGCAAAATGTTCTGCATTGAGGCGCTGGCCATCGCCGGCCGGCCGATCCTGATCACCCTCCCGCCGGCGGTCCTTGCGGCAGGGTATATGCTGAAGCTGAGTTATGTCGATGCAGGAGAATTTTTAGCAGAGGCGCCGCTGATGCCAATTATTGCTTTCATGCTGGCGATCCTGGGGGCTGTGGGGCTGGCGTACTTTCTGGCCTGGCGGAATGTACGCAGGATCAGTCTGGCGGAGGTGCTCAGGGATGATACGATGATGTAAAAAATGGGGCGTAAAAAGGTTCTTAAGTATTTTTTCTGATCAGTAAAAAAGTGATTGCACATAATAACGATATATCGTATAATAAAAACGATATAATGAACTAAATATAATTTATGAAAGGAAGTAGTTACAATGAGAAAGTGGAAAGGGCCTGGGAAAGGCCTGGGTGTCCTGCTTTTGACTGCGGCGCTTGTATGCGGCTCAGTTCAGCCTGTATTTGCGGACGGGGATGGAGCAGACAGCCCAAGTACAGAAGTACAGGAGAAAAAAGCGGACGGTGAGATAACACCCGGCGGAGACCTTACGGGTGGGACAAACCCAAATGCGGAAGTCGTAGCTGCGGAAGCAGCAGGAGAAAACAAGGACAAAAAAGATCTGGGTAATGTCCTTTCGGATGGAGAAAATCCAGATGCGGGAACAACAGATCAGAAAAAAACAGATGCAGATACTCCGGAGGATGATGCATCAAAAAAAGAAGCAACTGAAGTGAATGCTGCAGGTACAAAAACAAATACTATGGAAGGTACAGAAAAAGCATCTTCAGAATTGACAAAAGATGTCAAGGACAACGATTCGGAGACGAAGCCTTTAGCAGCGAATAACGCAGATCCAGTTGTAGCGGCAGATTCGGTTACATGGGAGGGCGGTCTGTTGAAGGTGCCGGTGGATTTAGGTGGTTATACTGCAGACGAGATATTACCGGTACTGCGTTTTGCGCCGGAGAATACGGATACCCAAAGTATGTGGCGTTATCCGACTTTAGAAGGAGACTATGTGGTATATTCTCCATTGCGAGATTATGAATCGTGTGATATAGAAACATTTTGGACAAAAAAAGGAACCTATGATGTGACAATGGAGTTCCATTTATCCGATAGCTCTGAGGATTTGATCTGTACAGATACATTTACACTAACGATTCCTCTCGACAGTAAGATGTGGCAGACAGAGGAAAAAGTGGTAAAATTTGACGGAAGTCAGGATCTTACATTTCATTTTACAAATGGAACGAATTATTGTCAATTGGAGTCAATCAATTATGTTCAGTTATTTATGTTTAAAGGAAATTTTGAAAATGTTAGCCTAGGGGATGGAGGATATACATATGATATGGCGGCAGGTACTTTGACACTTGACAAAGATTTGGCTAGCGCAGCCCTGCGGGAAACTATACGGGATGCTCTGCAGGCAGGATTACCTGAACCGCCTGAAAAAGCATTTGTTAATGTGGATGCAGTAGCTGTATCGGGAGAAGAAGTAATAAGGTTTAATCGTATAGAGAAGAATGGATATAGATCGTATCCGGCATGGGAACTTGACCTCACCAACTTCGACTGGACAGCAGAAGAATTAAAAATCGTACCGGAAGCGACAGACTATACATATATGAAAGGCGACCAGGACGGCGCTACGATCAAATGTACCGGCGCACTGGAAGATTTTGTAAGTGTAGAGGTGGACGGTGTTCTGGTAGATCATAATAATTACACTCTGAAGAGTGGTTCCACGATCCTGACATTTACGGCAAAATATCTGAGTACCCTTTCGGTTGGCAAGCATGAGGTTACTATGAATTATACCTACGGCTCAGTAGATACGAATCTGACGGTACGTGCCCGCACAAACCCAGGCGGCAGTTCATCGAGCGGCTCAGGATCAAGTTCAACAGGCAAACCGGTGACCCCTGTCAATCCGACTGAGCCTGCGGCTCCCGCGCCGTCCAATCCGGCAGGAGCAACGACTGCGGTTTCGGCAAATGGAAGCAATACTTCAGGAAATATAACCAGTGTCCAGACAGGAGACAATACGGCAGTGATGCTTTGGGTACTGGCCGCTGTGTTTGCGGCGGGAACATGTGGAGTATTGGGATGGAAACGCTATTCAGGTAAACTCTGATACGTTTCTTAACGCACAGATGGAAAAATATTATGGGGCAGAAATAAAAGGTTTCTGTTCCATAATATTTTTTTGCCCGAACATAAAAAAATAATTGTGCCTGATTACGATTTATAGTATAATAATAACGATTATACGAAGCGTAAGGAGAAGATTCGATTGATGGATTGGCTGACAAATGAAGCTTTATTTTATGGCGGGTTGAGTGTATTGGTATGTTCACTGGTATTAGGAATTGTGTACTACGCATTTTCGTATATTAGAAAAGTACGCTTGAATATACAGCTTGATGAGGAATACGGGAAAGAACTTTAACAGGAGACAGACATGCAGCAAATGATTGCCTCAACATACGAAATTATTGAAAAACTAGGTTCCGGCGGAGGAGGAACCGTTTATCTGGCAAGGCATCTCCGTCTGAAAAAGAAAGTAGTCCTGAAAGCAGATAAGCGGAAACTGAGTGTGGATCAGGAACTGCTGCGCCGGGAGGTAGATATTCTAAAGGATCTGAGCCATCCGCATATTCCAAAAGTATACGATTTCTTCGTAGAAGGAGAAGAGGTCTATACTGTTATGGATTATATTGAAGGAGAGAGTCTTGATAAAGCTTTAAAAAGGGGAGAAATATTTTCACAGCCCCAGGTGATTCGATGGGCCAATCAGCTTCTGGACGCACTCAATTACCTCCACAGCCCAATCCATGGAAATCCGCCGAGAGGATTCGTGCACAGTGATATCAAACCGGCGAATCTCATGCGGACCATACAAGGCGGCATTTGTCTGATTGATTTTAACATTGCGCTTGCTCTTGGCGAGGAAAATGTGATCGGATGCAGCGCAGGATATGCATCCCCGGAACATTACGGACTGGATTTCTCCATTGAGGATGAAGAAGAGGACGAAACAGATATTACGGTTACATTACCAATAGGGGGCAGATATTGTTCAGACACTTCCGGAAAGCGAATCAAAACTCCGGATGTCCGTTCGGATATATACAGTACAGGAGCGACTCTGTACCACCTGCTGAACGGCAGCCGTCCATCAAGAAACGCGAAAGAGGTAGTGCGGCTTTCCAATAAAAAATTCAGTCCCCAGGTAGTAAGAATCATTTCCAAAGCAATGAACCCTAACCCGGATCGAAGGTATCAGACCGCCGAAGAGATGAGAAAGGATTTTCTGGATCTGCGGAAAAATGATTCCAGGATGCGCCGGTGGAAAAGGCAGCGTCTGTTTGCATCCATATTATTCTCGTTCTTTTTCGTAACAGGCGGGGCTGCCGCTTTCATCGGACTGAAAAGAATGCAAAGGATGGAGATCTGGCTGAATCATACGGAAGCATCACAAAAAGTATTAGATCAGGGAGATGCAGAGTCAGCAGTAAAAAGCACTCTTGAAATATTATCAAAATCAACAGGTCAGATGATACCGGAGCATGTGCCGGGAGTACAGAACGTACTGACGGAGGCGCTTGGAGTATACGACCTTTCTGACGGATACAAGCGATATAAAACTGTGGATCTGCCGTCACCTCCCCTGTATCTGTCGATTGCGCCGGATGGAAGAAACGGATCGGCCCTGTGCGGGCAGTCTGTACTCATATTTGATACGGCCAGCGGAGAGATCACGGCAGAATTACCAGCCGAAGCAACGGCCCTGTCAGAGATAAAATATCTGGATAACAAAGTAATTTTATATGCGGGAAAAGGCGGCATCAAAGCATACGATACAGATGCAGGCCGGGAATTATGGACAGGAGCGCCCGCGGTATCCATCTGCGTTTCCGGAGACGGCAGATATGCGGCAGGAATCTATGATGGGGATTCATTTGCAACGATTTATGATACCGGGACAGGGGAAGTGAAAGGCAAGGCTGATTTTGGCGGCAGGCAGCAGGACATTGCAATCAGAAACAATCTGTTTGCCCTAAACCACGACGGCTCCTGGCTGGGCGCAAGCTTCGATGACGGTTCTGTCCATATGTATGATCTGGAAAATCCGGACAATGAGATCATTGTTTTTGACAAAGGCTCTGAGTACACACATTTTGAAGGTGGGTTTTACAAGAAATATTTTGCTTTTTCGGCATCCAATGAAGAGAAATCAACATTCGCCGTGATCGATCTGGAAAATAAAGAAGAAAAAGGCGGTTTTCAGTCAGAATCAGCTTTCCGGGTACAGACGGATGAAAGTGGAATCTATGTACAGTCGGATCATATTCTGGTGAGGATAGATCCGAATACAGGGGAGCAGACGCCGCTGGTTACGATGACAGAAAAGATACTCTGCTTTGCCCGATGTAAAAACCGGACTGTCGCAGCTTCTGAAAATGGGATTTATTTTTTTGATGAAACCGGACAGATGATATCTTCCTGGGGAGAAGAATACAGAAGCGATTTTGCCGGTATTACAGATGGGACGGCTGTTACAGGATGTATGGATAAGCCTGTGATCCGGATTATGCAGTATGAAGAAAATCAGGATACGGAAATGTTCGTATACAACCCTGATTATGAACATGACGAAGCAAGGATCAGTGCCGATGAAAAGACGCTGATGCTCTTTTCATATGACCGATTCCGCATCTGCGGCAGAGACGGCACTTTGATCCGGGACGTAGACCTGCCGGATTCGGCCCATGTATCAGATCAGCAGTTTATCAGGGATGGGGAAGACTCATTTCTGGAAGTAATCTATGATAATGGAAAGAAATCTGTTTACTCGGCAAGAGATGGAGAGCTGATTTCGGGAGAAAGCGATGGAAAATCTGCCGGGAACTTTTGGGAAAAATTAGACGAGGAGTTTTTAATCAATGATTTTCGGATCGAATCACCGCTTCATGGAACGCCAATTGTATATGACGCGGAAACAGGGGAAGAGATTGCCAGGCTGAAGGAAGATGCATATCTGACCTATGTAACAAAATCCGGAGATTATCTTGCTGCCCAGTTTATAACGGCAGACGGGAAATGCTCAGGTCAGCTTCTGGATGAAACCTGTGAGGTGCTGGCAGAGCTTCCATATCTATGCGATGTGATCGGAGATTACCTGGTTTTTGACTACCCGTCAGGTACAATCCGGAAATCAAAGATCTACAGTTTGGATGAACTGATGGAAATGGCTGCCATGACCCGTACAAACGCATCATGGCAGGCAGAGTGACAGCCACATCACTTAAAGAAGCTTCAGAAACTGAATCAGTGCTTCGTACTGCTGAGAATCCAACTTTGCGGCATAGTGGAGCAATTGGACCTGCTGGTCATTAAGAAGGGTGGCATTATCATTGTCTTCCAGGAAAAATTGAGACAACGTAATTCCAAAGGCATCGCAGATCTTGCTGAGAGAAGGGATCGTAGGAAGCATATTTTTACGATACCAGGAAGAAATCGTAGACTGCGTGAGCCCTGATTTTTCGGCCAGTTGATATTCAGACCAATTGCGTTCCAGACGGTATTGAACGATCTTGCCTAATATATCCATAGCAGGGTTTCACCTCCTGAATAAATATTAGTCACAGTTCACACTCTGCCATTTTCTATATGTTTTTACGGATGTTAATACAGTGTTTTTAATATTTATATCTTCTGCAAAAAAGCCTGTATCATTTGCCTGCGGTTTCGAAATGAAACCGGCAGACCGAGCGCCCATTAGTATTATCAGTGTGACCTGCAACAACCCGCGTTACAGAATTACAGGTATACTTGCTAATTATAAGTGAATTAGTATTGCAATTTACTACGCTAAAACATATAATAAAAACGATAAAACATAGTGTTAAAGCATATGTTCTTCAGAGAGGAAACTACAATGAAAATAAAAGTGGCCGTATTGGATCATGATATAGAGTTTATGGACAGGCTGGCAAAAATATTCCAGCAAAAATATGCGGACAGAATCAGCCTTTCTCTGTTTTCAAATGAAGATACATTGTATGAAGGGCTGAAAACCTTTCATGCCGATATCGTGCTGTTTGATGAATTTATCCAAATAAAAGAAGCGTGCATACCGGATGGAGTGACCGCCGGATATTTCAGTGCGATACCAGATGTGGATGAAATCGGGGGAATGCCAGCTATATGCAGATATCAGAAGGCAGAGATGATTTATAAAATGATCCTCGGTTTGTATGCGGAGAACCTTTCGGATGTAAAGCTGAAGAAAAGTAAAACAGAGGTTCAGACCGTATTGTTTACCTCGGTTCAGGGAGGGGCAGGAACATCGGCAGCCGCAGCCGCGTATGCGCTGAGTCAGGCTGAGAAGAAAAAGAAGCTGTTTTATTTATGCCTGCAGAAATTCGGGAATCCGGAGCTTTATTTTCATGGGGAAGGAAAGCTGAGTTTTTCGGATGTTATATATTCCCTGAAGAGCAGAAAGGGCAATCTCCTGATCAAGCTGGAAAGTGCGGCGCAGACTGACCCGTCGGGGGTAGATTTTTTCAGTTCCTGTAAAAATGCCTATGACATGTTCGAATTGTCCGATGATGAGGTGCGGATGCTTATTCAGGGACTTATGCAGTCTGCAAAATATGAGGAGATAGTCATAGACCTGTCTGGTGAAATGACGGAACGGATGGTTATGTTGATGCAGGATTATGCGGACCGGATCATATATGTATCAGATGGGAGTACTGCAGGAAATCAGAAATTTGAGAGTTTCTGTGAAACAGCGGGTGTGATGGAGCAGAGACAGGAATGTGAGATATTGAGTAAAACCTGTCTTCTGTACAGCCGTTTCAGCTCGAAAAGCAGCGTACGGCTTGAAAAAACGGCGGTTCCTGTTTTGGGAGGAATCCATCGGTTCGAAGGAATCGACGGGAGGAAGCTGGCGGAAAAAATCTCGGATGCGCTTCGGACAGTTTCAATACCTCTATAAATGGATTTTTTTACCGGATATACACGGAGGAAATGATGAAGGAAGAAAAAAAGTCTCAGATTGTAAAAAATCTCAGAACCAGAATTTTCGAAAAATACAATTTGAACCAGATTGATAATGACGCGCTGGAAGATGCGATTAAACAGCTTGTAGTCGAAGAGGTGAAAGATGAGTATATTACGATTGAAGAACGGATAGATATTACGGAGCGTATCTTTGACTCAATCCGCGGTCTGGGGCTTTTGGATTCCATTATAAAGGATGATGAAATTACGGAGGTTATGATCAACGGACCGGACGATATTTTTGTAGAGAAGTCGGGTGCGCTGTATAAACTGGATCAGGTATTTGATGATGAAAAGCAGCTGGAGGATATTGTGCAGAAGATCGTGGGACAGGCAGGAAGGGAAGTAAACCAGGCAAATCCCATTGTTGACACAAGACTGCCGGACGGTTCCCGTGTCAATGTGGTTTTGCCTCCGATTTCCCTGAATGGGGCGACGGTTACCATCCGAAAGTTTTCCAAGACTCCAATGACGATTCGGCAGCTTCTAAAATATGGTTCGATTACCCAGGAAGTCGCGCATGTTCTGGAGCTTCTTGTAAAAGCAAAGTATAACATTTTCATCTCCGGCGGAACGGGCTCCGGAAAGACTACATTTTTAAATGCAGTGTCCCACTTCATACCCCATGATGAGCGTGTCATTACGATTGAAGATTCGGCGGAACTCCAGATAGAAGGGATTGACAATCTGGTGAGGATGGAAACGAGAAACGCCAATGCATCGGGAAGCGGCGCAATTGCCATCCGCGACCTGATTAAGGCTTCACTGCGAATGCGTCCGGAGAGGATCATCGTGGGGGAGGTGCGCGGCGAGGAGGCGTTGGACATGCTCCAGGCCATGAACACGGGGCATGACGGATCTTTAAGCACCGGTCATGCCAACAGTACCAGAGATATGCTGAGCCGATTGGAGACAATGGTACTCCAGGGGTCCGAGGGACTGCCGCTGGAAGCAGTCAGGCAGCAGATCGCGTCTGCGGTGGATGTGGTTATCCATTTGTCCCGTCTTCGGGATAAGACAAGAAGAACTATGGAAATCAGCGAGATCACCGGATATGAGAAGGGCAGAATCCAGGTCAATCCCATTTACCGGTTTGTAGAAGATGAGGATTCCACCCTGGAAAAGGTCTCCGGTAGACTGATGCGGACGGAAAACCCGTTTCAAAATGATTATAAATTGAGATTATCTGGGATAAACGAGGTTATATGAGTATGGCCCTATGGAAGAAAAAACAAACGGAAAAGACGAAGCAGGCAGAAAAGAAAAAACAGGCAAAGGAAATAAAACAGACTGAAAAAAAGAAAAAGAAGAATAAGAAAAAGCCGGCAGAAGAATATGTGGAGCAGCATGGGCTGATGGGCAGCGGGAAAGACTATCATGTATATCACATGAAAAAAACAGACTTTTTGATTGCCTGGATTCTGGGATTCACAGCGGCGCTTATTGTACTGCTTGCATTTTTTGACAATGTAGTTTTAGCCCTGGCAGGAGGGGTGGTTTGTGCGAAGCTCATGCCGAACTATTATTGCGGATTTCGTAAAAAAAGACAGCTCAATGAGCTGCGAACGCAGTTTAAGGATCTGATGGAGTCGCTGACTTCCTCCTATTCCGCGGGACAGAACACGGTAGAAGCATTTAAGGATGCAATCAGCGACATGACGTCCATCTATGGGGAGGATGCGGATATAGTCCGGGAGGTGCAGATGATTTGTACCGGTCTGGAAAATAATATAAATATAGAAGAGCTTCTATTGGACTTTGCGAAGCGCAGCAGTCTGGACGATGTGATGAGCTTTGCGAATGTATTTGAAATCTGCAACCGCCAGGGAAGCGACCTGAAGCGGATCGTATCAGACACCCGGGAGATCATCAATGATAAGATCGAGGTGGAGATGGAGATTGAGACTATGATCGCGGGCTCGAAAAACGAACTGAATATTATGATGGTCATGCCGGTGATCGTGGTGGTCATGCTCCGGGGAATGGGTTCCGGTATGGCCGGTTCCAATACCGCTGCGTCAGTCATTGTGAAGATCATCTGCATGGGAATTTTCGGGCTGGCATATGTGATAGGGCGGAAGATCATTGATATTAAGATTTGAATCGCCGAAGATCCCCATCGCAGGAATGAAAGATAATCAAAAAGATTTGTCGATAAGGTTTTTAATCAGGAAGATATGAGAGGAAGAGGCTGCGGAAAATGGATATTGGCAGAATATGGATACTGGGTATTGCAACAATTCTGGTTCTTTTTTGGATGATACTGGCAGAAAAGTATGAGGGCACATATGCCGCGCTGGTCAATTCAATAGACCCGGAACAGTACAAATATCCGGAATTGTTCTGCATAGGATTTGCACTGATGAAATTTTTGAAAATTGACAGCAAGAGTAAAAACGCAAGGAAAAGGATCAAAGAGATTGCGGAGGTGCAGGGCAAAAGATATGCAGAATATTATTTTTATGTAATCAACGCCGCAAAATGGACTTACGGGTTTACGGTGCTGGTGCTTCTGGTATTGCTCGGGGCGTTGGGCAATGAACCGATGGCTGTCCTGATGGGGATTGTGCTGGCAGGTCTGGTCATGTGGTATGTGGAAGAACTGCTGAACGACAAGCTGGAAGCCAGGCGGGATGAACTTCTGGCCGATATGCCGCAGATGCTTTCTAAACTGACTTTGCTGGTCAATTCCGGCATGGTCGTGCGGGAAGCATGGAAAAAGGTGGCATATGGCAGCGACAGGGAGCTTTACAGGGAGATGCAGCTAACCGTAACGGAGGTGCAGAATGGGATTACGGAGATAGACGCGTACAGGAACTTTGCGGAGAGGTGTTCGATCAAACAGATCCGAAGATTTACCTCCACTATGATTCAGAATATGCAGAAAGGCAACTCGGAAATTTCTTATTTTTTAAAGGAGCTGTCAGATGAAATGTGGGAGGAAAAAAAGCACCTGGTAAAGAGAAAGGGGGAGGCGGCAAATTCCAAGCTGATGATCCCTACGACCATGATCTTTATCGGGATATTGATTATGATCATGGTTCCGGCATTTTTAAATATGTAAGCAAATGGTTTCTGCCGTTCTGCCTGACTGCCGAATGATACTGTATGGTTAGATGGGGAACGGGAAACCAGTTGACTTAAATACATTATGAAGAGAAAGAGGAGAGAGAACGATAATGAAAACATTGGATAACCTGTATTGGAGAGTGAAGTTTGGGCTGATGAATTGGGTGGAGAACTTTTTGATGGATGAGGAAGGGGACTCGAATTTGGTATCAGTGATTGTGCTTATTGTAATTGTACTTGCAGCAGCTGCTATCTTTAGAAAACAACTAATTTTAGCGGTAGAAACCATTATGGCAAATCTGATGGGGTTTATTAATGAAAAATAAGAACTTGGGGCAGATAAAACACAATGGGCAAACTTTGAGAACAATGAGCAAAGCTTTGCCGTAGAAAAATAAACAATTATGAAAAAAATAAAAAACGAATCCGGCTCCATCATAGTAGAAGCGAGCATCTACTTCCCCCTCGTACTATGCACCGTAATGGCCCTGCTATACCTTGCATTATTTAATATGCAGGAATATTTACTGATGTTCCAGGTTCAGAAGACCGCAGCGGTTGCTGCCCGTGAGGAAGCATATCTGGGATATGAACAGTTCGGCATGGGCGGCGGCAATGAGATCGACTTCTCCTGGGGAGAGGACTCGGTACCCTCCGTTACAGAGGTAACAGCCTATTACAAGGCGCACCATGACAGCTTCAAAAGCCTTTACCGTGAGATTACAGGTTTCTTTTCGGGCGGCAGCGGTTCAGGCTATGCTTCCCGGTTTGCAGACACAGTGAGAGAATCTACGATTGTCGTACTGGGAACCATCAGCGCTCCGGAAGTTCAGGTAGAGCGGGGGCTTTTGGGAACTGGAGTCACGGTGACGATCACCCACTCCCTCCCTATACCGGGGGTGCTGCGATATCTCGGCTACGAAGGAGGCACCACGATCCGGGCCGCAGCCTATAGCTGCTCTATCAATCCGGGGGAATTTGTCAGAAATGTGGATGTGGCCTGTGATCTCATAAATTATATTTTGAAAAAATTCGGGTTGGATGAAAAATTTAACGTATTTCTTAAAAAAACAAATACAGTTTTAAATTACATATTCTAGGAGTCATAGGTTTGAAGATTTTTTACAAAAATAACGGGGCCATATCCGTATTCCTGTCGCTGATCCTTCTTCCGGTACTGGTGTTTGGGGGAATGACGGTGGATGCCTCTCGCATCTATATGTCTAAAGTGGTCATCTCAGATGCGGGAGAAATGGCGATGAACGCGGGGCTGGCCCAATATAATGAGAAGCTCCATGATGAATACGGTTTTCTGGTTATGGATCAATCTCCGGAGGATATGGAGGAAGATCTGGAAGCATTTTTTAACGGATCACTCAACGGGACAGGGATTCCAGACACAGAGGATTATAACAAAATCCTGGATCTGCTGACTAAGAGCTTTGACGCGATTGACGTACCAGGCTCCGAGATATACCGGACAGAGGTGGAGAAGCAGCAGATTTTGGAATATATGAAATACAGGGCTCCGGTCTGCATAGCAGAACTGCTGACACAGAAATTGGATCAACTGCGTGACACAAAGAAAATGACCGAAGCCATGGAAGCGCAGATGGAATTTAGTGAAGCCATGGAAGAATGCCAGGATGAATTTGAGAAGGCAAAGGAAACGCTGGATGCGCTGGACCGTATTGTCACAACATTTCCTGATACTGCGGGAATCAGAAAAGAACTGTCAGATACAGAAAAGGACTATAAGGAGGTTGCTGCAAAATGCCTTCTGATGCGGGAGGCAATCCAGAATTACGATCACCGCTCCAATCACCAAAGCGGTGATTTAAAGGAAATGGCGGAAAGATTTATTGATTCTGCAAAGAAGGTGAGTCTGAGTGCACCGGACATTTATCAGGAAAAGAATTTTAACAGCTATATCGAATGCCTGGATTATAAGAAAGCCGTAGAAGATCTGGGCGGGATACAAAAATTATCAGAGCAGGGTCAGGACTTAGAAGATGAGATGGATTCGGAAACCGGAGCGGATTCAGAAGAAGGATCAGATTCGGAAAATGGGGATGTTTCCGGGGCAGGAGACAATCCTTCGGAAAATGCCGCTGTGTCCGAAGAAGACCGCAGGGAACTGGAAGAAATCACCGAAAAATATAAGGCAGAGACGGAAAGGCTGATGGGAAATTCAGCTTCTTATTCGAATGCCCTCCTGGAGACGGCCAAGCAGATCGTCTCCGCTCATTCTGAAAAGCTTCAATCCTACCGAAGCGCTGCGGAAACCGCGGCACAGACGGCAAAGGTGGCCAGTCGTCAGCTGAAAGAGGTGGAAAAAAAGCTGAAAAACGCGGCAGATACATTTTCCAAATGGGATGATAAGACCGAGAAACTGAAAGCAGTCGGTAAAGCAGGCCAAATGGAAAACAATGTAAAGGGGTACAGAGATTTTTTTTCTAATGGGGAAGGAAAATCCAACCTGCAGAAGCTTGAAAAACTGATGTCCAAGGTGGAGGAGGATGAGAAGTATTTCAGTGAATGGAAAAGCGTACTGAAAAAAGAACAATTTTTCCGGCAGTCCATCGCTGAGGTATCATACGCATCTCAGCTCAGTACATACATGAGGGAAGCGAAGACTGCAGTATCCGGCGCGGAGGTGCGGTATGCGTCCCTGGAACAGGTCAGGAAGAATTATATTGCGAACTACGATCATATCGAGGCATCCAATTCCTACAGCCTGCGGCTGATCGGCAATGATCCGTTTTATATCAAGCTTCAGGAATACTGCAATAAGGAAACCGAAGATTCCCAGCAGGAGCAGGACGAGGCAAACCAGAGGCTGGAAGAGGGCAAGGCGGCAAGTGAAGAAGCCAATAAAGAGGACGCATATCCCA
The DNA here is from genome assembly GCF_003885045.1 of Schaedlerella arabinosiphila. Classification (GTDB taxonomy): domain Bacteria; phylum Bacillota; class Clostridia; order Lachnospirales; family Lachnospiraceae; genus Schaedlerella; species Schaedlerella arabinosiphila. The sequence continues at coordinate 5,176,057 of NZ_RHJS01000002.1, forward strand.
CCTATAACTGGAATCAGGCAGGCGTTAAGCTTCCGTCTGCAATGGCCGGCGCGGGGGGCAGGGATGCCGACGGGAAGCTGACAGACCTGAATGCTTCAAGCGATGTCAATAACAGTTCTGCCCGCAAAGGTACCATCCAGAAGTTCAAAAATTCCATAAGCGAGGCAAATTCTTTTCTGGACAAGCTGGAACAGATTTTAAAAAGCGGAATTGAGAAATTGTATATTGCGGAATATGCCATGCAGATGTTTTCTTATTATACGGTGGATCAGGAGAACGGACAAACACGGCCGGATTCAGAGATCATCAGTCTCAGTGGCTATAGCTTGAAAGAGCATGAGGCATATAGGGCGGAGTGTGAATATATCCTGTGGGGGAATCCGGAATCCCGGAAAAATGTGAAAAATACGGTTATGGTCATTTTTGGAATCCGGCTGCTGTTCAATTCCTTTTTTGCTTTTACGGACTCTGAGATTGATGGAACGGCAAAAGCAGCGGCAACCGCAATCACAGGAGCAGCGCCTTATCTGAAGCCTATTGTAGAGGTCGTGATCAAACTGGGCTTTGCCGGAGTCGAGACGGCAAGTGATATATCGAAGATCAGGCAGGGATATGGGGTTGCTGCTATAAAAAATAAGAATACCTGGGCGACTTTTCCTCATTTTGGTTCAAATACGAAAGATACAGAAACCTTTACCCTGGACTATTCAGAATATATGCGGATTTTCCTATGCATTTCACTGCTGGGGGGGAATGAAGCGGCCGTGCTCGGAAGAATCGCGGACTGCATCCAGGTCAATACGCCGGACACGGATCTGCTGACCAGCTATACCATGCTTTCCATTCAAGCAGAAGTCAGCTCCAGGACGACCTTTATGCGAAAAATATCCGAACTGGGAGAAGGCGGGGCATGGGGGTTTCCGGATGACCGCTACACCATTTCCTATCAGAGTATACTCGGGTATTGAGATACCGTGAAGAAATGGAGGAGAAAGATGAAGAAGAGACATTCACATTATGACGGCAGCAGGGGCTCCCTGACTGTAGAGGCGCTTTTATTTCTGATTCCGTTTATGATGGCGTTTTGTACCCTGATCAATGCAGCCAGATTTGTACAGGCGGAAATGCTGATCCACCATGCAATCACCCAGACCGCAAAGCAGGTTTCCACATACAGCTATGTGCTGACAAAAGCAGAGATCAGCTCCCGGATACAGGAGACGAACCGGAAGAGCGAGAAGTTTCAGGTGACTGTGGAGGAAGCCGCAAGCTCCATCCAGGGATTTACAAACGCCCTCAGCAATACGGATGAACTGTTTGACGAAATGCTCAGCCTCATAAAATCAGAGGGAAGAAACGCGGTTCTGACAAAAATGATCGGCAGTTTTTCGAAGCGAAATATCGAAAATTCTATTTCTCTGATTTCCGGAGATCCGGACCGGTTCCTGGAAAATATCGGGATCGTGGGAGGAATGGAAGGGCTGGATTTTGAGAAATCGAAATGGCTTTCTAATGGAGAAGGAAAGGGAAATGTCGAAATCATTGTGGACTATACGATGGAAAATTTGCTGTTCCCGGATTTTAAATTCGGACAGAAAAGATTTTGTCAATGCGCATATACTTCGATCTGGTAAAGGCGCCGGGAATAGATGGATTTTACAGAAAGGCGGAAAAAAATATTGGACCAGAACAGGAAATATCCGAAGAGACTCCTTATTTTGGAAGGGATACTGGGAATCGGGCTGACGGCGGAATTTTGTATGCTTTCATACGGCCCGCCTAAAATTGTCCGTTATCTGATCCTGCTTGTGGCAATGTTTGCGATTGCCTGGATTGACTGGCACGACAGACGTATCCCAAATAAAATCTTGGTCCTGCTGCTTGCGGCAAGGGGAATATTGCTGTGTATAGAGTGGGCGGCATATCCGGAATACGGGTTTTCACTGTTTCTCTCCGTGCTGTTCGGGCTGCTGACGGGCGGCGGGATGTTTCTGCTTGCCGGCGTAATTTCCCGGGGCGGTATTGGGATGGGCGATATAAAGTTATTTGCCGTGACGGGAAGCTACATGGGGAGCGGGAGCATTCTGGCCGTTATTTTTTTGACCGTCATGGCATCCGCGGTTTACAGCGTGGTTATGCTGCTCTTAAAAAAGGTAAAATTGAAGGAGGAAATACCATTTGCACCGTTTATATTGATCGGCACGATCCTGACAATGGCGCTTGGTATGTAATGCACGTATGAAAAAAAATATCATGCTCCTGTTCATAGCCATGCTGGGATTGTCATGGTATACGGCTGTATCAGAAGCGGTAAATAATCCCAAAAAAGTACAGGAGCATCTGCAGAAGGCGGCAGAACTGGAAGAAAAAGGAATTTATGTGGATGCGGTGACGGAGTATGAGCAGGCATTAGAGTATGCCCCGGAGGATTCGGACATCTATATCCGGATGGCAGATGCTTACCGAAACGGCGGAGACAGCAGGAAATTTGCATCCACCTGTGAAAAAGCCGCGGAAGCTTTTCAGGAAGATACAAAAGCCATGGACCTGCTCATGGAATATTATATGGAAAACGATTATGAAAGCAAGGCTGTAAAATATCTGACCAATTTTTTGGAAGCATATCCAGACAATGAAAATGCGCAGAAATGGTTTTTGGAGTTAAAGGGCAGCTATACGGAGCTGTATTGCCGTTATGAAAAAATGAGTGATATTGTAAATGATTCCATGGTGGTCATGGAGGACGGGCTATACGGGATTGCGGATGCAGAAGGACGGGAGATCATTGCAGCTGAGTATGAGGAGCTGCAGCCTTTTTCCAAAGATGGATTCGCTCTGGCGAAAAATGACGGCGGGGATTATCTCTATATTGACCGGGACGGACAGACCCGCAAGGTTCCTGATGAGATTTACCAGGCGCCGGGGATGATCAGCGAGGATCGGGCAGCAGTATGCCGGGATGGAAAGTATGGTTATCTGGATGAAGAAATGGAACCGGCCGGGGAGTTCGTCTGGGAGGAACTGACCGGGATCAAAAACAGTACCGGGGCAGGAAAGAGAGATGGAAAATGGGTTCTCGTCAATAAGAATGGCGAGCCAAAAACCGAAGAGCGGTATGAAGATGTGGTCATGGATAAAAGTGGTTTTTGTTCCAACCAAGAGCGTATTTTTGTCAAAACGGGAAAAGCGTATTTCCTGATAGACCGGAAGGGAAAGAGGATCGGCGAGCTGACATTTGATGATGCGAAAGCATTTACGGAAAACGGATATGCGGCGGTGTGCCGCGGCGATAAATGGGGATTTGTCAATCAGGACGGCGAGTTAGTGACAGAGTATCAGTATGAAGAGGCCGAATCCTTTCAGAACGGGTACGCGGCGGTATGCATAGGCGGATTGTGGGGATATATTGATGCGGATGGACAGCAGATCATAGACTGCCGGTTTACCGGGGCATCACATTTTTCAAAATCCGGTACGGCGGCTGTGAAGATAGAAAACGACGACGGGGAGGAAGAATGGAAACTGATCCGGTTAAATATATTTTCATAATCCAGGTGTTAAAAAGGTATTTTATTGCTGCGGAACGGAAAATGAAAAAGTTTGACGGAGAATTGATTTTTGCAGGAACTGTGTAAACGGAGGGATATACAAAAATGACAGCATTTACATATGAAGAACAGGGGGACAGAAGATATCTGGTATATGAAAAAAAGCCGGAAGATACACTGGACACTCTGACTCTGGAAATGATATCCAACAATCAGATCGAGGGGCTTGCCCCTGCAAACCATATCCAGATGGATGATCATTTTTATATGAAATATGATATTACCGGATGTAAGAGCCTTCGGGAATATATGCAGGGAACTATAAACAGGCAGCAGCTTTTACATATTATGGAGTCGATTGTGGATACAGCTATGGAAGCGGAGGACTATATGCTGAGGTTTTCCTCCTTTGTGTTGGACACGGATTATATGTATATGGACGGGGCGGGCAGAAAAGTGTTTTGCATCGTCCTTCCGGTTGTGCGTGAAGAAGCTCCGCTGGAGCTTTTTTTGAAGGAACTGCTTATGGGGGCGCAGTATAATCAGGCGGAGGACTGCAGCTATGTAGCCGCACTGATTAATTTTTTCAGCAGCCCGGGCTCTTTTTCCGTACATGGGCTGAAGGGACAGATTGCCGGACTTAAGAAGGAAAAGACCAGCCGAAAGAAGATAGAAGAGCAAAAAAGAGTACTGCCGGAGCCACCAGCTTCTCCGAAAAGAAGGGGGCACAGCGATGCACCCAATGATCCGGAAAAACAGAACTGTCTGGATATTTTATTTTCCGATGAGGAAGAGAAAACGCTTCGGGAAAAAATCGGACAATTCTTTAAAAGAGACCGATCAGAAAAAGACGAGTATGAGGAAGAGGAAATAGAGGACAGGAAAGAAAAGCGGGGCTTTTTTGGAAAAAGATCTGAAAAAAAGAAAAAGGATCAGGTGAAAGAACAGTCCGGGGACTCCATCCTGGGGGGAATTGCGATTCCCGGGATGGAGGTTCCGGTACGCCCGCAGAAAGAACGTCGTCCAGAAGATCAGGAACAGCAGCCTCATTTTGAGAAATATGAAAAACGGGAGATTCCGATCCCGGCCCAGAAAATCCCGCTGAAACAGTTGGAGACGGGTGGGAGCGATTTTGGAGAAACTGTATATCTTCAGGAAGAGGATGACGATGAGACTGCATTTCTTGGACAGGAGAAGGGAGGCGGTCCGGAGTTTTCCCTGTACCGTTTCAGTACAAAGGAAACATTTCGAATTACAGGGGACGTATCCAGGATTGGAAGAAGCCCTTCCATTGCGGAAATCAGCATAACAGGAAATAAATGTATCGGAAGGATTCACGCAATCTTGTATGTCCGCGGCCAGGATGTATTTATCGAGGACAACCATTCAAAAAACCATACGTATGTGGATGGAATCCGGTTAGATCCCGAGGACCCGCCTGTTCTGCTGAACCAGGGTTCAAAGATCCGGCTGGGAGATGAAGAGCTGGAATTTATAATTGAAGAGCGGTAGCTGTTTGGAGCAGAGCTGAGAATGGAAGGAAGGATATGAATTATTTAACTGCGTATTATACAGATCAGGGAAAACGTAAGGGGATCAATCAGGACTCCCTGCTGGTTACCCGGACAGAATATGAAGGACAGGAGGTTCTGCTTGCGGCTGTGTGCGACGGTATGGGGGGCTTAAGCAAGGGAGAAGTGGCAAGTGCCGAGGCCATACGATCTCTTGAAGAATGGTTCCGCAGGGATTTTGAAGCGTTGGCAGGCCAGGAAGAATTTGAAGATGCGCTGTATGATTCCTGGGAGGAACTTTTTCAGAATGTTCACACCAGGCTTTTGGATTACGGACAGCATCTGGGGGCGCGTGTCGGGACAACCCTTACCGCAATTCTGTTTCGGGAGAAAAATTATTATATTGCCCATGTGGGGGATACACGGATTTATGAGATTAAGGACCAGGTGGTACAACTGACACGGGATCAGGTTGCGGCGCAGTTGGATGCGGCGTACAGGAAAAAAGAAATTAGAGGTTCAGGCGGAGTGAATACGCAGGAAAAAGGGGATGCTGGAAAAGAGACGGAATGCGGAAAACCGGAGTATGGAAAGGGACAGCATATCCTGCTTCAGGGAATCGGATGCGCCCCGGTTCTGCGCCCGGTGTACCATAGCGGAAAAGTTGAGAGGGATGCCGTATATCTGCTTTGTACGGATGGATTTCGGCATAAGCTCCACAGACAGGAGATGCGGGAGGCATTCCATTCCGGGAACTGCCGGGATGAAGAAAAACTTTCAGAACAGGGCAGGATGCTGGCACGGCTGGCGCTGGACAGAGGGGAGAAAGATAATCTGACGGTGATTTTGATCCGCACATTGGAAGATTAGTAAAAACTTCCGGATCTGGCGGACGCTTTAAATAGAAATGTAGAACATTGCATATTGATTTTCATATCCAGAATTTATATAATCTTTTTGAACATTTCAATTAGTAAAATATATATTTCCAGCAATACGCAATAAAGCCAAACAGGAGGACACCCCCCCATGATTTCTTTTGAAAATGACTACAACACAGGCGCCCACCCCCAGATCCTGGCCCGTCTGGCAGAGACCAACTTAGAGCCCCTCACCGGCTACGGTGCGGACCACTTCTGCGAAAGCGCAAAGAACAAGATCCGCGAAGCCTGCGGCTGCCCGGACGCAGAGGTCGAATTTCTGGTGGGCGGCACCCAGACAAACGCGGCGGTCATTTCTACCATGCTCAAAGACTATGAAGGCGTGATCGCGGCAGACACCGGCCACGTGAACGTCCACGAAGCCGGGGCAATCGAATATACCGGACACAAGGTTCTTGCGCTGCCCCAGAAGGAGGGCAAGCTCTCTGCGGCAGACCTGAGCTCCTACATAGCCGGTTTCTACGCCGACGAAACATATGAGCACATGGTATTTCCGGGAATGGTCTACATTTCCCACCCGACGGAATACGGCACGCTCTACACAAAGGCAGAGCTGGAAGCACTTGCAGAGGTCTGCCGCTCCCGCAGCATCCCCCTGTTTCTGGACGGCGCACGTCTCGGCTACGGACTTATGAGCCGCCATACGGACGTGACACTGCAGGACATTGCCCGTCTGTGCGATGTATTTTACATCGGAGGAACCAAGGTGGGCGCGTTATGCGGGGAAGCCGTGGTTTTCACGAAACAGAACCGCCCGCCTCATTTTATCAATTCCATCAAAAAGAGAGGAGCCCTGCTGGCCAAGGGAAGGCTGCTGGGCATCCAGTTCGATACTCTTTTTACGGATAACCTGTATTTTGAGATCAGCCGCCATGCGATCAATATGGCAGAAGGATTGAAGAAGGTTCTGGAGGGCAGGCAGATTGAATTTTACCTGAAATCTCCTACCAACCAGCAGTTTGTGATCCTGGAAAATGAGCGGATCAGCGAGCTGAAAAAGGATGTGATGTTCAGCTTCTGGGAAAAGTACGACGAGAACCATACGGTGATCCGGTTTGTGACAAGCTGGGCCACTGCAGAGGAAGACCTGGCGGCGCTGGACCGGGCGCTGGAAGAGTATTCCTCCTGAAGCCGAACCATACTGTGGAAAGAATGTTCTGCATAAAGAGCCGGCTTTTTTGATCAATGAAGCTTATGAGTATCAGATCCTGCCAAGTATCGCTGTGGCTCAAAAACTGCATATCATGCCGCGGTTTTGTAAAAACAGGCATATGAAAAAGTAGAAAGGCGCATATACACCGCCTTTCTTTTTCTTTTATAATGAACATACCGCAATGATTCAGAGCGGCAGGCGCAGGCATATCTGAGGCTGTTGGGCGTTCCGACCCATTTCAGTATGAAAGATCAGTCTTTAACAAGTAAACTAACTCAGTCCGTTTTTTCATACTGCTGCCGTTCTGAAGAGTTACATCAAACTTTAAAACCAGGAGGAAAAGAAATGAAAGCGAAAAGATTGGCAGCAGTGCTCATGAGCGGGGCTCTGGCAGCAGGAACACTTGCCGGGTGCGGCGGGGGAGGTAATAGCAGCGGAGGAGAAGGAGGGGACAGCGGTTCGGGAAAGATCGAACTGGAATTTTTTACCCAGAAAAGGGAAGCGGCCGATACTTTTGAAAAAATCATCACGCAGTTCAACGAGAGCCAGGATGAAATCAAAGTGACCCAGAATATCGTACCGGATTCTACCAGCGTTCTCATGTCCCGGGCGGCGACAGGGGATCTGCCGGATATTATCCAGGTGGGCGGCATGCAGGATTCCAACACGATGCAGTTCATGAAAGAAGGACATTTCCTTGACATAAGCGGCATGGAATGCCTGGGACAGGTGGTTGACGATTACCAGGAGGCCATCAAATTCAAAGGGAAAAACTATGTAGTTCCAATCTCAGCCAATTTCAGCGGCGTATACTATAATAAAGACAAATTCGAGGATAAAGGCTATCAGGTGCCGGAGACCTACGACGAGCTCATGGAGCTTGCGGAAAAAATGAAAAAGGATGGGGAGACACCATTCCTTTTCCCAGACAAGGATCCATGGACTCTGGTGCAGTGCTGGGAGGACAATATTGACGGTTCCGCCAGGGGCGGCAGGAAGCCGGTATATATGGACATTGCAAATGGAGAAACCACGTTCCAGGATGACGAGCTGTTTGCAGAGACCCTGCAGAAGGTGGTCGATATCCATGAATACGGCCAGGGAGATACGCTGGCATTGGGATATGATCAGGCCATCAGCGACTTTGCGACCGGGAAAGCATGCATGTTCATGCAGGGAATCTGGGCGCTTCCTTCTATTAAAAAAGCAAACCCAGATATGAATGTCGGGATGTTCTCGTTCCCAAGCAACAGCGGCGATACAAAAGTGAGCATGGGCATTGACGTAAACCTGGCGATTTCTGCAAAATGCGCCAATGCGGAGGCGGCAAAAAAATTTGTAGAGTTTGCGGCTTCCAAGGACATGGTGCAGCTATATGTAGATAATGATTATTCTCTGCCGTGTATGAAGGATGTGACGGCTAAGATTCCGGATGCGCAGGAAATTGTAGATCTGGTAGAGGACGGCAGGGGAGCGCTGCAGGTTACGGCACTGCCGAAAGCGGTGTCTGATGAAAGGCAGAATACGATCCAGAAAGTGATTATGCCGGATGAAGGAGAGGATATTGATACATTCCTGACAAATCTGACAGAGACATTTATGGAAAATAAAGATGAATTTCTGGAGCTTTATGGAGAATGAAGGCTGCAGGCCGCTGCTGCTGACAAGAAAGGAGAACGGCTTTCTACATGAAAAGGACAAAGCTTTTACAAAGAAACCAAATATTATTTTTGTTTACACTGCCGATTCTTTTAATGTACTGCATATTTTTTATAGTTCCTCTTCTGATGGGGATGAAAAACAGCTTTACAGACTGGTCTGGGACGAGTCCGGATTACAACTTTATCGGCATCGAAAATTACATAGGGATTTTCGGGGATGAACGTTTTCGAAACGCATTATGGTTTAACTTCAAATATACATTTTTGCTGACCGCCGCGACCATGGTGATCTCCCTGGCCCTTGCGCTGATCCTGAACCAGAAGATCAAGGCAAGAGGATTATTTCGTTCGATCTATTTCCTTCCGGCAGTCCTGAGTCTTGTAACCGTAGGACTGATATGGAATGAATTATTTTACCGGATGATTCCTGCCATTGGAGAGGCTACCGGATGGGGGCTCTTCCAGTCCAGCTGGCTGGGAAGCCCGAAGCTGGCCATGTATGCCATCCTGATCGTAAATTTGTGGCAGGGATGCGCGACGCCGATCGTACTGCTGATTGCCGGATTGCAGAGTGTGCCGGAAGATCTGTATGAAGCGGCTTCCATTGACGGCGCGACCGCCTGGGATAAGTTCCGGGCCATAACGATCCCATATCTGATCCCGGTGCTGAATATGGTATTTGTTACCTGCGTGAAGGGCGGGCTTACCACATTTGACTATATCAAGGCGATGACCGACGGCGGCCCGATGCAGTCTACGGAATCGGTGGGCATCCTGATCTACAACCATGCCATGCAGGAAGGAAAATTCGGCTATTCCGTGGCAGAGTCCATGATCCTGTTTGTGATCATCGCGCTGGTATCTGTTGCTACCATGCGGATGTCCAACGGTAAGAAAGTAGGTGACTGATATGACAAAAGGAAAAAAGATATTCAGCAGATCCATATCCTATATCATAGCGGCGGCAGGCGTGCTCGTGATTCTCCTTCCGTTCTATGTAACCCTGATCACGGCATTTAAAACGCCGCAGGAATCAGCGCAGAACTTCTTCGCGTTTCCGAAAACCCTGTATCTGGAGAATTTTAAGACGGTTTTTGCCAAAGCAGGGTATTTCAAATATTTTATGAACTCAGTGGTTGTTACGGTAAGCTCCCTGATTCTGATATATGTTCTGGTCACGATGATATCTTACTCCATTGCGCGGAACATGAAGCGGCATATTTATTATAAGATTATCTACGGAGTGATCGTGCTGGGGATGTTTGTACCGTTTCAGGTTATCATGGTTCCGCTTGTACAGTTCATGGGCAGCCTTGGGCTTTCCAATAAATTCGGCCTGATCCTGCTTCATGTGACCTATGCGGCAATGCAGGGGGTATTCCTGCTGGTAAGCTACATCCAGAACGTACCGGTTGACCTGGAAGAGGCAGCATATATCGACGGATGCACCACGATGCAGGCATATGTCAAGGTAGTCCTGCCGCTGCTCAAGCCGATGACATCAACGGTGCTTGTGCTGAATGCTCTGTGGATCTGGAATGATTTCCAGATGCCGCTGATGATCCTGAACAAGCTGCCGGATACATGGACGCTTCCGCTGTTCCAGTATAATTTTAAGTCGCAGTATTCCTTCGACTATAATATGGCGTTCGCATCTTATCTGATCGCCATGGTACCTGTGCTGATCGCATATTTTGCGGCGCAGAAGAACATCGTGGAAGGCCTCACGGCAGGCGCGGTAAAATCATAGTGTAAATAAAGGCTGTGCAAAACGGCTTGCCCCTTGAAGGCATATATAGTAAAGTTGTAGTAAAAAAGGGGGGAGCCGGATGCCAGCTTTTTTTAAAAAACTATCATTCAGAAAGAAAATACTCAGTTCCTATATTCTGTTTATCAGCATATCCTGCCTGCTCATAGCAGTCTATTTTGTCAGAAATATGGAGACTGCCAGAGAAGAAAGCTATAGCTATATGTATCAGTACGGGGAGCAGGTGAGTATGAGCACGGACGTGATTGTGTCTAATATGGACAGAATCCGTTTTTTGCATTTTATAGATGACGATATCCGGCAGATGTTTAGAAAAAGCATGGAAGATAAAACAACAGAGAAGGTGCTGGAGGAAGATAAATATATCAAGCAGGCTCTGAACCATATGACAAATATGAACCAGTATGTGCTGCGCGCTACGGTGATCAATGAATATGGAGAGATCTTTTCCAATGTAGAAACAAATGACAAGGCATATCTGAAAAGAATGGCGCAAATCGATAAGAAGCAGGATTGGAGCGATAAAAATAAAGTATACTATACCGGAGTCTATGAAGAAGAAATCTATCTGATCCCCTGTCAACTGGTGACCAGCATCAGTAAGATCTATGATATTGACCAGGAGGAACCTGTCGGAACCGTGTATATTGACTTGAACTTTTCCAGTATACGGCTGATGCTGGAGCAGTTATCCGCATCAGGGGATACGGGAACCAATCTGCTGATCTTTGATGAAGAGAGGGAACTGCTTTATGATTCCGGAGGGCAGGAAGAGGAATTCCTCAGTCAGCTCAGCCGGAACGAGCAGGCGGAGCTCGAAAATTTTTTGAAGGAAGACTCGGATAAGAGCGAGCTCATGATACATGGAGAAAAATGTCTGGCGGCAGGCACGCGGAATCAGACAACGAACTGGAAGATCCTTGCCTGGATGCCGCTGTCCCAGATTTATGCTTCGGGGTGGAAAAGTATGGTGGGAATCTTCAGCGCCATGCTGCTGCTCCTTGCGGCGGCGGTTCTGATCGGGATTTACCTGGCAGACCAGATCAGCTGTCCGGTCACTGTACTCGCAAAAGCGATGGGGAAGGTGGAGCAGGGAAAGGTAGACCTTCTGGAAGAGGAAAAATACAGCTGGCAGGATGAGATGGGGCTGCTCCTGAGAAGCTATAATGAGATGGGAGAGCGGATCAACGACAGCATTGAAAAGATTTATATTTACCAGATCAATCAAAAGCAGACGGAGCTGAAAATGCTGCAGTTCCAGATCAATCCTCATTTTCTATATAATACGTTAAATACGATCAGTTCTATTGCGGCGCTTTCGGATATGGAGGAAATCGTGAAGATCGCAGATAATCTTTCCAATATGTTTCAGTATAACATCAAAGGGGAGGATATTGTGCCGGTGGAAAAGGAGATCCGGCATGTAAAGAATTATCTGGAGATCCAGGCCATCCGTTTTCCCGGGAAGTACCGGTTCATCTACCGGATCGCGCCGGAAACAGAAGGCCGGCGGATGCTGAAATTTCTGCTGCAGCCTCTGGCAGAAAATTCCATGCACCATGCGTTCGGGCGGATGAAGGAGATCAATGAGATCTGTCTGACCGCAAAGATACAGGGGGACGATATGATATTCCTGCTCAGGGACAACGGCATAGGCATGGACAGGGAACAGGTTCTTAAGCTGAATCGGGAACTGGCGGATACAGATACGGGGACGCTGGTGAACCATGTGGACCGGGGAATCGGCTTAAGGAATGTGAACGCGCGTATCAAAAATTTATACGGAAAAGGATATGGGGTGCAGATATGCAGCGAGGAAGGCTGCTATACGGAGATACAGATCAGGATACGCAGGATAAAAGAGGAGGGCGGGCTTTGAAGGTTTTAATTTCAGATGATGAATATTATGCAAGAAAGGCTATGGCAAAAAAAGTGTTTCAGGCGGATCCGGACGCAGAGATTATGGGGGATTTTGAAAATGGGGTACAGGTGCTGGAATACCTGGAAGATCATCCGGGAGAGATTGACGTGATACTAACGGATGTAAAGATGCCGGAGATGGACGGGCTGCATCTGGCGCAGTATCTGTTTGAGCAGGAATCCCCGATTGAGGTCATTATTGTATCTGGGTATAATGAGTTCGAATATGCAAAAAAAGCCATCAGCTTTGGAGTGAGCAACTACCTGGTAAAACCGGTGCAGAAGGAGGAATTGAAAGAAGCGCTGGACAAGATTATCAGAAAACGAAAAAAATATGAAGACCGGATGCTCAGCATTACGGCAAAAAAGACGCAGCAATACCTTAGCATAGAAGAAATCGCTGCTCATGAGGAATGGAGAAGTATATTTCTGGAGCCTGTTTTCCGAAAAAAAGAAGGGAATCCTTTTTATCTTCTGGTAATCCAGAGCCGGAAAAAAGAAAAATGGACAGAGAATCCGGAAGAGGAAAGACTGCTGTTAAAGCTGAAAGAGGAATTTTCTGGGGAGTGGTTTTACTTTGAACGTTTTCAGGAAAATGTACTGCTGCTGTTCGGAGAGCGCAGGGAGATCCTGAAAAGCCTGAAACATTTTTTGAATAGGATGGGAATCCTGGGATTCAGTGAAGTGACCGTAGGGATGAGCCTGGCCCATACACAGGTTGGACACTGTGCGAAAGCATACCAGGAAGCAGTGTATGCAATCAATCAAAGGCTGGTGGACGGTTGGGGAAGGATATTTGAATTTTCCACGGATTTCAAACCGGAAAATATGCTGAGCAAGAAAAAAGAGAGCCTTCTGGAGGAAGCCATTGCGGAGAAACGGTGTGCGCAGGCGGAGGAAATAACCAGGGATATTTTGAAAAGCTGTCAGAATACCTACACCCTGTATGTGACGATCAGCAGTATTTTTAACCTGCTGTATCATTTCTTTTGCAGAAATGGCGGTGGGGAAAGGGCGGAAGGAAGTGAAAACCATGGATATATGCTGTTTTCCTTCCGCACGGATTTATACCGTTACAGCACGCTTTCCGAAGTAGAAGATTATGTGCTGAATATCGTAAGGACCATGTGCGAAGAACAGGAGACAAAGAGGTATCATTATATTGTATCGGAACTCCTTGCTTATGTGGCGCAGAATTACCAAAGCAATATTTCCATTGGAGAATTGGCAGAGCACAAATATTTTATGAACAGCAGTTATCTGAGCAGGCTGTTTAAGAGTGAGACAGGGCAGACATTTTCCAGCTATCTGATGGAATTCCGTATGCGGAAAGCGAAGGAACTTCTGGAAAGCGAATTGCTGAAGATCAGTGATGTGGCGGCCCTGTCGGGGTACAACGACGTGTCCCGTTTTATCCAGTATTTTAAGAAAATGTATGGTATGACGCCGGAGGAGTACAGGGGGAAACGATAAGCGGAAAAATGAAAGGAGAATGAGATGGAAAAAGATTGCAGGAAAGAAGCCGCGGAAAAGAAGATGGAAGCGCGGGAATAAAGAAATCCCGCGCGTCGTTTCCTCCTATACCAGCGAATGCTCCAGATAATGATCGATCAAAAATGAGTACTGCAGCAAAAACCTGGTATCCGGATTTTCAAAGTTTAGACCCGTCAGATCTTCAATCTTCTGCCTCCGGTAATTCATCGTATTCCGATGCAGAAACAACTGCTCCGACGCGATATTCTGATTGAACCCGCACATCGTATAGGCCCTCAGCGTATCATAAAGCCGGGTTCCCTTCTGCTGGTCGTATTCCCGCAGCACCGCCAGCGCGGGATGGCAGAACTGGGGCAGGCGCTGCTCCCTGGAGAGCCGTTCCATCATATCATAAAACGCCAGATCCTTGTAATAATGGATATACCCCTTCACATCCATCTGCTGGGACAGGCTGCAGGCCTTCGTCGCCTGGAGATAATATTCCCGCAGCCTGGCCGGGTTGGTGAACGGGTTGCTGATCCCGGCCAGAAGCCGTTCCCGGCCGCAGGCCTCCTGAAAGCAGGATAACTCCTCAGTCAGTGTCAGGGCGGTATCCTGGGGAAGCACCACCACCGCATTGTGGTGGTAGAGAACATATAGGCTGGTCGGGAAAATGCGGGTGAGCATGGGCAGCAGTGTGGATTTCAAATAGGTTTTCCCATGATAATACAGGGGCCGCACGACCATCACGCACATATGGTCCGGAAAATGGATCCCGCTGGTATGGATCCGCGCGCCGGCCTGCTCTGCGGGGATGCCGTCCAGGATATCGGTGAGCGTATTGTCCTGGAGACGGGAACGCAGTGTCAGGCTGTCCTGGCTGCGCAGGGCGGAATCCGCCACGATCCGGCCGATCAGCGGCAGGAATTTCCGGTATTGGGGGGCAAAATTCGGGGACTCCTGTATCATGAATACATAGCCGAACAGCGTATTGTCCACGATGATGCGGCTCAGCAGGTAGTAAAGGGCCTCATCCTCACAGCGGTGTATCTGCGGGCCCTGCTGATTGGAAAAGCCGCTGCTGCGCCGGATATCCCGGATATGCTCGATAAAGTCCGGGGGACAGAAGCCCTGCTCCACACTTTCCAGCCACAGGCTGTTCTGCAGGCGGACCGGGACAGAATTTGCCAGGAGCTTTCCGCTCATGTCGATGATCACAAGGGTGCTTTCCGCTTTTTCCGCAATGTCGCTGAGCACATTGGAAATATTCTGGCCGCTCAAAAGGGCCTGCAGCAGAGAGATATAAAGAGCCTGTGCCTGGCAGGATTCCACGAGGATATCCCGGATGCACTGCAGGATCGGGCCTGGTTCGCGGGTTTCGATTTGTGCCCAGTTCACAAAAGCATTTTCACACACAGAAGGCTTCCTCCCTCCCGTCCAGACCAGATTCAGCCCGTTTTCCGAAAGCCCGGAAAATGCGGCCTCGTCACAGGTATCTGTATCGGCAAAATAAAGGACATTCTGCACCGGGGCTTTCGGCTCCGGGCGCGGGCCGGACAGCTCCTGCACATGGAAGATCTCCGTGTTTTCCGCAATATAGGAATCCGGCACAGGATAATCCTCTGACAGCCGGCTTAAAAAATCTGCAAAATTCATAGCATTTCCTCCGATATTTGTGCTTTATTACTAATATACCACATAAATGCAACTCTGATATATGCATCATGAACAAAAATCACAATCTTTTTCATTCCTCTCACACATGTTAAACCAGAGCCGCCTGTATTATCATTTACTGTAAACGGAGCGTTCCGGATACAGAACTCTGCAGGGCCTGCCGGGCCAAAACGGGGCTGGGGTTTCGTTTATCTGCGGACGGATAGGCTCTTCCGCTATCTGGTACAGGAACGCATGGGCGAAGAAAGGAGAAAATATGTTATGAGTTATCCAAAATTATTTGAAAAGGGCAGGATCGGCCGTCTGGAATTGAAGAACCGGATCGTGATGCCTGCCATGGGAACCGGATTTGCCAGTTCCACGGGGGAGGCTTCGGATGAGATTATCCGCTATTATGCAGACCGGGCAAGGGGAGGCGCCGGCCTGATCATTACGGAGATCACAAGGATCGATGAGGAAACCGGGATCGGGACGAGCAATCAGCTCTGTGCTACGGACAGCAAGCACATTCCGAGGCTGGTGCGTCTTGCGGAAGCGGTACACGCTTACGATTCGAAAATTTTTGTACAGCTCCATCATCCGGGAAATGAGACTCCGGGACGTCTTTTGAAAGGAAAACAGATCGTGTCTGCGTCCGAAGTCGTGTGCGCGACCATAGGAGAAAAGCCGCGGGCCCTGACAACGGAGGAAGTGGGCGCCATGGCACAGAAATTTGTAAAAGGCGCGTACATCGCGATGGCAGCAGGCATTGACGGGGTGGAGATCCACGCGGCCCACGGCTATCTGGTGAACCAGTTCTTATCTCCGCACACCAACAAGCGTACGGATAAATATGGCGGGGACTTCTTCAACCGTATGCGGTTTATTACGGAGATCATCAAGGGAATCCAGTTTACATGCGGCCCCGGATTCCCGATTTCTGTCCGGATGGACGGCAATGAATATATCCCGGACGGGCTGACGGAGGAGGAATGCATCCATATCGCCCGCTATCTGGAAAGCCTGGGAATTACCTGCCTGAACATCAGCTGCGGAACTTACGAATCCGGCGCGACGATCATTGAACCGGCCTGCTACGCGGAGGGCTGGAAAAAGCATCTTGCGAAAAATATCAAGGCAAATGTGAAAATTCCGGTGATCGCGGTCAACACCGTGAAGCATCCGGCATTTGCGGAATCCCTGCTGGAAGAAGGAGTATCCGATTTTGTAGGGATCGGCCGCGGCTTCCTGGCAGACCCGGAATGGGGCAAGAAGGCGAAGGAAGGAAAAGACGATTCCATCCGGAAATGCATCGGCTGTATGGAATGCTTCCGTATCGCGAATATGGGCCGGCCTATTGAGTGTACCGTGAATCCTATCCTGGGCCGGGAGCTGCATTTCGGAGACGGGCAGCTTAAGAAAAACGGAGCGGGCCGCGCGGTGGCAATCGCAGGCGGCGGACCGGCAGGAATGCAGGCGGCGGCAGTGCTGGCAAAACGCGGATTTAAGCCGGTCCTGTTTGAAAAGAGCGGAGTTCTCGGTGGCAGCCTGAACTTGGCGGACAAACCGCCCCACAAGGAATTGATCACCGAATTGATCAAAGCCCAGGAAGAAGAGCTGAAAGAACTGGGCGTGGAAATCCGTCTGAACACGGAAGCTACCGTGGAAGCCTGCAGAGAGATCGGCGCGGCAGGTGTATTTATTGCGGTGGGCGGCACTCCCATCGTTCCTCCGCTTCCGGGAATCGAGAAGGCTGTGAAGGCAGAAGATGTGCTGTCCGGGAAAGTCAGCCTGTCCGGAAAGAAGGCTGCTGTAATCGGCGGCGGAGTGACCGGGCTTGAGACGGCAGAGTTCCTGAGTGGGGACAATGAGGTGACCGTGGTGGAAATGTTGAATGCCGTGGGAACGACGCTTTATCCCAGCGTTTCCAAATTGATGCTGAAACGGATCGCAGACAACGGCGGAAAGATTCTGACCGGCCATGCGCTGAAAGCGATTGGGGACGGAGAGATCGAACTGAGCGTATCTGCGACTGCATTTGACACCAGTATGAAGGCCGACGCGGTGGTGCTGGCACTCGGAGTCAGGCCGAACCGGGCGCTGGCGGCGGAGTTTGAGAAGGAATTTGAGCATGTGCTCCTGGTTGGCGACGCGTCTGCCGGCGGAACGATCCGGGAAGCGATGCATGCGGCGTATGATAAGGCATTTGTATTTCTCGATTGATGCGGGAAGTGAAAAAATGGTTTGAGAAAAGATAACGATTCAGAATAGAAGGCCGGTTCATCGTGTGCCGTTCTGAATCGCTGAAAAAAATCATGGAATCTGGTTACATATAAAAGGAGAATGGAAGGATGAAAGATTTTAAAGATAAAGTTCTGGTTGTGACCGGCGGAAGCAGCGGCATTGGAAAGGCCATTGCCCGGGAGGGCGCGCTCCGCGGCATGAAAATTGTGATCAACGGAATTACGAAGGAACATGTGGAGGCGGCGGAAGCCGAATTGAAGGAGATGGGCGCCGAGGTGGTGAGCCAGCTTGCCGATATCTCCAAACTGGAAAACGTACAGGCGTTATTTGACCTGACTATGGAAAAATTCGGGCGCGTGGATATGCTGGTGAACAACGCGGGCGTGGCGGTATCCGGGCCGATCTGGGAGATTCCGGTGCAGGATATCCACTGGATCACAGAGGTGAACCTGATGAGCCATCTGTACGGCATGCACATTTTTATCCCCCAGATGATCCGGCAGGGGTCGGAGGCCGTAGTCGTCAATACGGCGTCCACCGCGGGCCTGATGACCTCCGGAAACGCGATCATGTATCACACGACGAAACACGCGGATCTGGCGGCAAGCGAGAGCTGCTATCTGGCTTTGAAGCAGAGGGGCCTGGAGCGGATTCAGGTGCACTGTCTGGTTCCGGCGTTCGTGCAGACCCTGATCCACAAATCGGACGACCGCCGTCCGGAGCGTTATGCCATCAATGACGATCCCTATTACCAGGGGCAGGAGTTCAAGTCCGGATATATCCGCAGCGAGCGCCAGGTGGTTTCCAGCATGCCCATCGACTATGTGGGCAAATGCGTATTCACTGCGGTGGAGGATCAGAAGTTCTACATCTATACCCATCCGGAGTCCCAGGTGGTAGCCGGAGCACGGGTACAGAATATGGTAAATGGGCTGAATCCGCAGTGACCGGAATGACAGGCGGATCGGACCCGCAGTGACCGGAATGGCAGGCAGACCGGATCCGCAGTGACCGGAACAACAGGCGGATCGGGCCCGCAGTAAATGGAATGATAAATGGGCCGAAAAAGGAGGTTGAGAGGATGATCAAGGATTTTAAAGATAAAAAAGTGGTGGTAACAGGCGCCGCAAACGGCATCGGACGGGAGCTGGCGCTGGGCTGTGCGAAACGGGGCGCCGACGTATTGGCAGTGGACATCCACGAGGACGAGGCGGATGCCGTGGCCGCGGAGATCAAAGCGCTTGGCAGGGACGGGATCGCGCTGCAGGCGGATGTCTCCCTTCCAGAGGAATGCCAGAAAATATTTGACTGTGCGATGGAAGTATTCGGCCGCTGCGATATGCTGATCAACAATGCGGGTGTCAGCACAGGCGCCGACGTGTGGGACATCAAGGAGGACGATATCAAATGGGTGACAGAGGTGAATGTATATTCCCACTGGTACATGATGAAACGCTTTGTGCCCCAGATGAGAAAGCAGGGAACCCATTGCCAGATCTTAAATGTGTGTTCCATCGCAGGACTGATCACGCTCGGTTCCGCACCTGCGTATTTCAGCACGAAGCACGCGGCAGTTGCGCTGTCGGAGGTGGTTTACAAATCGCTGAGGGCGGCAGGCGATGATATTGACGTATCCGTATTCTGTCCGGGATTTGTCCAGACGGAAATGCATTTGACAGACCGGCATCGTCCGGCACGCTACGCCATCGACCCGGAAGATCCATACTACAATTCCGAGGCGTATCAGAAATTTATCGCCTTCAACAAGCAGATCCTGGATAACGGGGCTCCGCTGGTACCTACGATCGAAAAGGTATTTGAAGAGCTTGAGGATGACCGGTTTTTCATTCTCACTCATGACCAGTACGACCGTCTGCTGCGTGAACAGGGCGTTTACCAGGCCGATATGGTACGGCCCATTGATCCGTCGCTTTTGAAATGAAAGGATAGAGAGTTATGGAAGATGCTCAGAAAAAATTTTTGTTATATTTTCGGCTTTCCCTGCTTGTATGGATCTTGATCGCCAATGCATTTCTGCATGTGATTCATTTTGAATACGGATGGCTGATCTTCATAAGCAATATCATGCTGTTCACTATGGAGGGGGACATCAAAGACCGGTTTATTTCCGTAGAAGCAGGCGGCTTTGCGGGGCTGGTATTGACTGTGATCACGCTGCTGGCCGTTACGGCGCTGACCCCGGTCCTGGGCGATCTGTTCGGCTTCCTGATTCCGCTGGCAGTGGTGCTGTTCGTACTGATCGTTATTCATCCGTATGCGCCGAAGATCCTGAACAATGTGGGATTTGCATATCTCACCTGCGCTTGTATCGACACGGAAGCATTTGCATCGCATATCGGGCTGTTTCTTGCCACGTTTGTGATCGGAAGCCTGGTATTCAACGGAGGATGCCTGCTGATTATGAGTACGGTGAAGAAAATTGTATTTCAGAAATAGAATGGGAAAACCGTTCCTGCTGGTTTGGGGACGGTTTTTTGTTGGTTAAACCTTATTTTCAGCAGTTATGATTGAATTTTACTTTCCTGAATGGATGTTTCATGTTATGATGATTTTTTCAATGGGAAAAGCAAGGAGGAATTTGAGCGTATGGCAAAGACGAGCGAATATCTGGGAGAGGCGTATGAGGCGCTGCAGAAATTGAGTGCGGATGACATCAAACGCCTGGAATATGAAGAACGGGAAAAGGCATTGAAGGATTACAATACGCAGATGGGAAGCGCCGAAAGGCGTGGTATAAAAAAGGGAATCCATTTGGCAAAGCAGGTGCTCAGCCTGCACGTTCTGGGAAAATCGGAGCAGGAGATTGCAGCCGAATGCGGGTGTACAGTTGAGGAAGTCAGGGAGATTTTAGAATAGACAGCTGTATTCTGCCATGAATGGGAAGCGACAGGCAGACACAGCCATCTATTCAAATTTTTGAAACGCCCGGCGGTACAAAAAGGAACCCAGATACGCGAGCCCGGAAAACCCAATGACAAACCACACAAATCCGACAATTCGAAAATCAATAAACATCGTAAATGCTGCAGCCGCAGCCAGAAGGAGCAGGAGCAGCACGGTATAGGGAAGCTGCGCAATGCTGATAATGAACGCATTTTTCAGAGAATTTTTTATGGTATTTTCAAACCGGGCAATATAGGGAAAAATATATATTGCGGGAAATAAAAATATGATGCATAGGAAAAACAGCAGAAAGGAAAAAATCTGCTGAAAAGAGCCGCCCATGATCCCTACGGCCCGGTAATCCATCGCAAGGACAATGCCTGCGAGCAGCAGGATCAGCCAGGAGACGGTACTGTGTTTGAAATTGCTCTTAAAAGCGCGGAAAAAGGAGGAAAAGATGTAGCTTTCCTCATTCTTTGCCATTTTCAGCGTGACGGAATACAGGGCGGTTGCCGCCGCCCCGATGGTGACGATGGGAATGGAGCAGATCAGGAAGAGGAAATTCAGAATAAACAGGTCGGTTATTCTGGATAAAAACTGCATGATTGGACTGTCATAATTGAAAAATTTCATTGGTTGGCCTCCTTTTATGGTTACACTTTCTATCTTAAAAACAGAGCTTCGATTCGAAGCTCTGTTCAGACTGTTTCTGCCTGCTGACTTAGACAGCATTATATCATGATATTTTCTTTTTTGCTATCAGTTTATAGAGATTTTATAAGCAGGCCGAAGCTTCATGTTACAGGTCACACCTTGACCAGGCGTGCCCTGTAACTCAGGCCGCCATTTAAAATTGCCTTCGGCAATGGGCGGCCTGAATACCAGCTTTTATGTGCATCCTCCCGACCAATCAGCGTGGTGATTGGTCGGGGTGTGACATGTAACAGCTTCATGCCGCCGACAGATCACGAATCTGCCAAAATCTTCCTGTTCATCGGCCGTCCGGAAAATCAGAAAATTTACAAAGCAACTTTCACCACAATCTTTTTCACCCGGCAGTTCTCCCCAGCCATACACCGAGGCTTATGCGCGTCCTCCGGTGACACGACGGCAAGGTCGCCGGCTTCCAGAAGAATCTGCCCGCTGTCTCCGGGATCATCAAAAAATACCAGATCCTTTTCCTGATCATAGAGGGCCTTTTCTTTCAGGCCCTCCCGTTTCACATATCCAAACATTTCCCTTCCATAGACCACGTACTGGATATCGAAGTACCGGTCATGCGCTTCGAACGCACACTCTTCCCACGGCATCGTGGTATATTCCTGGACATTCGCGAAAATCTCGTTTCCGTCGATCTGCGTAATTCCCACCGGAAGGGCTTCCAGATCTTCCGTCCTTAAAAAATGATATGCCTTTGTAAATTTCTCTGACAGGTAGTTGTATTTGTCAGCAAGCTTCAGATTTGTTGTGAGCATGATTTTTCCTCCGTTTATTCCCTAAAAGTTCATTTCTGTTAGATTCTTGTTATCAGCTGCCGTTCGTTCTGCTATGATTCACAGTTTGCCAGCCGGAATATCCATCTGCGGCGGCCGTACTTAGAATATCCATCTGCAACGGCGGCCGTACTTTAAAACAGATTCGGGAACAACGCCGTCGGTATTGCCAGAAATACATCGGAGAACACGATCATCAGTGCCAGCACCGCGATGGATGACAGGAAGTAGGGCAGCACTCCCTTGAACGAATCCTCAATACTGATCCCGCTGATAGACCCGGCCAGCAGCAGGCACAGGCCGTAGGGCGGTGTGACCAGTCCAAGGGCCAGTGTCACGACTACGATCAGCCCAAGGATGATGGGGCTGACGCCCAGTGCGGTGGCGGAGGGCAGGATGATCGGCACAAACAGGATCATGGCCGGAACCGCGTCCATAAAGGTTCCCACGAACATGAAGAACAATACCACCACGATCAGGAATACCAGCTTTCCGCCGGGCATTCCGACGAAGATTCCCTGCACCTTTTCATTGAGCTGGTAGTAGCTCATCAGCTCTCCCAGGGCATTGGCAGCGGCCAGGGCGAAGAGGGAGAGGGAGGAAAGCTTCATGGTCTCGATCAGGATCGCCGGGATGCGGCTGATCTTGATGGTGTGGTAGAAAAAGATTCCGATGATCAGCGCGTAGACACAGGCAACCGCCGCGGATTCCGTGGGGGTAAACAGCCCGGACACGATACCGCCGATCAGGATGATGGGGGTCAGAAGCGCCGGAAGCGAGGTCCAGATCTGTTTCAGCACTTCCTTGGTGGGTACCTTTTCCCCTTTTGGGAAATTCTTTTTCTTGGAGTACAATACAACCACAAGCATCATGGCCAGGCCCAGCATGATTCCGGGGATCAGTCCGGTCATGAACAGGGCGCCGGTGCCGACGTTGGCAATTCCCGCATAGACCACCATGGTGATGCTGGGCGGGATGATGGAGCCCAGAGTGGAGGACGCGGCGGTGACGCCCACGGCCGTTCCCTTGTCATAGCCCTGTTTTTCCATGGCAGGAATCAGGATCTTTCCGATACCCGCGGTGTCCGCCTGGGAGGAACCGGAGATTCCGGCAAATATCATGGATACCAGGATATTTGCATGGGCCAGGCCGCCCCGCACATGACCCACAGAGGACTTGCACACATCGATCAGACGGTCGGAAATGGAACCTTCGTTCATTAGGTTGGCCGCCAGGATAAACAGCGGCACGGCCAGCAGGGTGAAGCTGTTCAGCCCGTTGAACATTTTTGTAAATACGACACTGTTGGGGATGATCGGAAGGGCCGCGATTCCCGCGAAGGACACGAAGCCGAGGGCATAGGAAATGGGCACGCCGATCACGACAAACAGTACAAAAAGTACGATCAATAAAATCTGCATATTTTTATCCTCCCCATTATTTTTTCAGTAAATCTTTCACATCCTCGGCGATCTGTCCGATCAGGTACAGAGCGGAGGTCGCGCCGCAGACCGGAATGCACAGCCAGGTCGGCCCCCGTTTGAAATCCGGAATGCTTACCCACCGGTAATTCCAGAACTGGATCGTAACCCGGAATCCGTAATAGAACATCAGGATTGACACCACCAGCATGATCAGCGCGATCACGATTCCCAGGATTTTTTTCAGCTTTTCGTTGGTGAGCTTGTCGCTGACCGATGTAAACGCAAAATGCTGTTTTTCATAGACCATGGCCGCGGCTCCCATAAATGCCGCCCAGATAAATGCGTACATGGACACGTCTTCGGTCCAGATGGCGGCGATGCCTGCGTACCGGCAGCCCATTTGGATCACAACGCTTCCCAAAAAGATACACAAAAAGATTCCGCCCACTGCAATTTGGATTTTCTGCAGATAACTCAATGCTTTCTTCATTGTTACTCTCCTTCCTTGCGCACCATATCCAGATACCCCTGCATTCCGTATTTTTCTGCAAATTCATCCTGGATCGGGATGGCGATCTCCTGAAATGCTTCGATATCCACGTCCTCAAATTCTGTAATGTCCGCGCCGTCAGCCGCCACCTGGGCCTTGGATTCCTCGTACATATCATAGGTCACCTGACGGTTTTCCTCGGTGGCAACGCGGCAGGCTTCGTTAAACCATCCCCTTTGTTCCTCGGTCAATGCATCGTAAAACTGTCCTGTGGTCAGGAATAAACGGGTAGTGTAGTCGTGATGCGTTTCGCTGACATATTTTCCATTGTCCGTCTTGTGGTGCTCCTTTAAACGGAAGCTGGTATAGTCATTTTCCGCGGAGTCCACGACGCCCTGGCTCAGCGCCTGGTACAGCTCGCCCCATGCCACAGAGGTGGGGATCGCCTGGCAGTTTTTCCAAAATTCCTGAACCACCGGGGTGCTCTGGGTACGGATGGTCATGCCCTTCAGGTCGGAAGGCGCAGTCACCGGCTTCTTTCCATAATAATCGCGGACGGAGCAGGTCCAGTAGCCCATGATCTTAAAGCGGTCGTTCATTTTTTCGCTCAGCAGATCGCTCATCCCCTGCCCAAATTCGCCGTCTACGCAGGCTTCCCAGTGGTCGAAGCTGTCAAACAGATACAGCAGGGAAAACATATCGATCTCGTTTACGCCCAGCAGAGTCATGAATCCGGGGGATGCGACGGTCAGGTGGATGGCGCCCAGCTCCAGCTTTTCCACCAGTTCGGATTCATTTTCACCGAGAGTCCCGTGGTGCAGGGTAGCCGTTGCCCTTCCCCCGGAAACCTCCTCCAGCACTTCCTTGAAGCGGATTGCCGCTTTGGTATAGGGATTTTCCAGGGAGGTCTGGTTGTGGGCCAGGATGATGTTCAGCTCCGGCGCGGGCTTGCCGTCCTCGGAACCGCCGGAGGACCCGCATCCGGTCAGGCCGGTCAAGCCGGTCAGCAGCAACAGCGCTGCCAGACAGAAGCAGCAGATTTTTTTCATGATGGTTTACCTTTCCTTTCTATTAATGAACGATGAACTTTCTATAATTAGCAATGTTCTTTCTATAATGAACGATGTTCTTTCTATAATGAACGATGTCCTTTCTATAATGAACGATATCTTTTCTATATGAACGATATCCTTTGCTTACATGTTCAGAACGGATTGCCAGACTTCCTCGATCACCGGGATTCCGTTTTTCATATTGTCCAGGATGTTCTGCGACTCCATCTCGCCCGGGTATAATACGTCTTTGCCTTCCTCAATGGGCTGGGAGGATTTTATGTCGGCAATGATCTCATTCACGATCCCGTCGGTCAGCTCCGTGCTGTTTGCCTTGGAGGGGTCAATGGCGATCATGACCTGGGAAAGGCCGACCTCATCCCCGAAGGTTCCAATCTTATTCACCGAATTGCCGTTTGTGAGGACGGTTGCGATCAGATCCAGGGCGATGGAAATTCCGCTGCCCTTCCAGTAGCCCATGGGGAGCACCCGCCAGGTCTTCTCAATCTCCGCAGGATCGGTGGTGAGATTGCCGTTTGTATCATAACCTCCGGGCACCGGAAGCTGGATTCCTTTCAGCTTGCAGTCTTCGATCTTTCCATAGGAGAACTGGGAAACGGCGCAGTCGATGACTACATGGCGGCCGTCGCTTCTCGGAACGGCGAAGATCAGGGGGTTGTTGCCGATCTTCCGATCCATGCCTCCCCAGGCCGGCATATTCGGCATGGTGTTGGACCAGCAGATCCCGATGCATCCCTGGTCCGCCGCCTGGAAACCGTAGCTGCCGCCCCGCATCCAGTGGTTGTTATTTCCCAGGGAAACGATTCCGATGCCGTATTCCTTCGCAAGCTCGCAGGCCCTGTCCATAGCCAGCTTTGCGTTCAGCGGGCCGAACCCTCTGTGGCCGTTCCAGCGTTCCATTGCGCCCAACTGCAGCTCACAGGTGGCTGCGATGTCCGGGTCGATCTCGCCTTTTTCCAGGTAGCTCACCACTCTGGGAAAACGGTTCAGTCCGTGGGAATACACTCCCGCCAGGCTGTTCTGAGCAAAGATTTCCGCCGCCGCTTCGCCACGCTTCTCGCTGAATCCTTTCTTTACCAGTACTCGTTTAAATTCCTTTACCATGGTCTCATAAGGTACACGCTTCATATCTCAAATCCTCCTGTAATAAAATGATTGTTTGCAATCGGTTTCGATACTATTACTTTTATTGTGCCATTGTTACTATGATTCTAATATTGCAATCGATTGCTTTTCTTGAAAGTATAGTAACACATGGAGGAAAAGTTTTCAATAAGAATCTAAACGTCATTTTTCACATTATTTCATGGTAAAAATTGTGCATATTTAACAAATGATAAATAAAAAAAAGGGTTTTCGTGTGTTTTAAGATATGGGTGGAAGAAAGTGATTTTGCAATCGATTGAAATGGTGGGCTGATTGCAGAAAGAAGAAAGTCAGTGATGAGATGACGTACAAATGAACGAGAATATAAGTGGTTTGTATGCAAAGATGCAGTTGATTGAAAATCATTTCTATAAGAAATCGGCTTCGGAAGAATCCGCAAGCTTGATATCCCATATAGATTCTTCGATGGACTGAATGCATTCATCAGTATGTTTTAATATATCCTTTCCCCAGAAATGAATAACAGTGTATCCGAGAAAAAGGAGTTTTTTATCATTTTCCCAGTCTCTGGAACGATTGCGTTCAATTTTCTTTATCCAATAATCAGGATTTTTTCCTTTTTCAAGGCGGAGTTTTAAAACATCCCAATCTTTGCCATGAAAAAATTCGCTGTCACAGAAAATAGCGATTTTGTATTTTGTAAGAACGATATCCGGCGAACCGGGAAGTGCTTTATAGTTTTTGCGGTATCGATACCCTTTATGCCAGAGCGCTTTGCGTAGCTCAAGTTCTATAGAAGTGTCTTTGCTATGGATTTTACTCATGTTTTTGGATACAGTAGCAGCATCACGTGCCATACGAATCACCACCTTTGGGAAATATAAATTATTTTACCAGGAAGGCTGAGAATGTACAAGTACCCGAAAGCAAAAAGCGTGGATTATCTAATTGACGTTGTAAAGCCTATGATTTATACTGGTAAGGTAAAAGTTGATTTGAAAAAGAGGTACCCAAAATGACGATTTCCGAGCAAATTAAGGTGTTATGTGTCCGATCCGATATCAGTGTGGCGGAGCTTGCCCGGCGATTAGGCACAACACCTCAGAATCTAAGTGGAAAAATGAAAAGGGAAAGTTTTACAGTGGCAGAGTTGGAAAATATTGCGAAAGCTGTAAACAGTTCTTTTGAAAGAAAATTCGTATTAGAAAACGGAGAGAAAATTTGATGAATATTAAAAGCAGGCAGAATGATGATAGTATATATGCTGATAATAGGGATGTTATTTCTTTGTTCTCCGGGGCGATGGGGTTAGATATAGGGTTAGGAAAAGCTGGACTGAATATAGTAATAGGACAGGATTTTGATGCTTCTTGTGTAAAAACCATGAGGGAAAATGGACATAAAGTATTAGGCGGTGATATAAGAGAAATTGAGCCGCAGCAACTATTGGAATTGACAGGACTAAATATCGGCGAGCCATTTTTGATTTGCGGGGGGCCGCCGTGCCAGCCTTTTTCTACAGCGGGAAAAAGATTAGGAATCAATGACCCACGGGGAAGTTTGTTTATGGATTTCATCCGTATGATAGATTATATCAGACCTCGTTTTTTTGTTATGGAGAATGTAAAAGGCATTATGTCAGCACCCTTAAAACATGTACCTTTGTCCGAGAGAGATGAAAGTGATCCAGAACAGAAGTTAGGAACAGTATTGGATGTAATATTGGCTGAATTTGATAAATTAGGATATAAAACAGTCTATGGGGTGTTAGATGCTGTAAATTATGGTGTCCCACAGTTTAGAGAACGGTTTGTGTTGATTGGAAGCCGTGATAATGAAGATATATTTCTTCCAATGCCTACGCATTTTCAAATGCACCAAAATAAAGAATACCAATGGCAAGTTGTGAGAAGCGCAATTGGCGATTTGGAATTTACACATGGAGAATGTGCAGCATTAAGTGACGAACGTCTGAAATTTTTGAAGATGATTCCAGAAGGAGGCAATTGGCGGGATTTACCCGAAGATATCATACCCATAGCAATGGGAGGGGCATATAAGTCTGGCGGGGGTAAAGTGGGATTTTATAGGAGGCTATCATATGATGAGCCTTCCCCGACAGTTGTCACGTCTCCAGTTCAGAAAGCAACGATGATGTGCCACCCTACACAAAACAGGCCATTGAGCGTGAAAGAATATGCAAGGATTCAACAGTTCCCGGACGATTGGGTTTTTACAGGAACTACGGCGGCAAAATACAGGCAGATCGGAAATGCTGTACCAATTGGCTTGGCGGAAGCAATAGGAAAAGCAGTTCTATCAGTCGCAGATCAAACATCTTTGGTTCGGACAAAACGGTTTAGAGGGACAAATGTGCATAACAAAATCAGAAATGCAATAGAGTTGGGAGGAAATCTATATGCCGTTAAATAATTCATATGATGAACAGGCAGTAATCCAGGCAATAGCAACGGCTTTGGAAACTTTTTATGGAACATTAATTGAAAAGATAGATGGCTTAAATATACAGAAGGTAATGAAACGGAAAAATCCATATTTGTATCGTGCAAAAGCTATGCAAAGTGCATCAGAAATTGTGGATTCTGTTCTTACTGCGTTTGTGAGTTCCAGTGAAGAAACTATTTTTGGCAACTGTTTTTTTGAACCAATAGCGATAGCTGCCAGTGGCGGGAACAAAGCGTTGGCAGAAGGTATTGACATTATGATTCAAAATAATGAAACAAACACGATTTCTGCAATAGCGGTAAAAAGTGGACCGTCGGTATTTAATGCGGATAGCAAAAAGCGGCAGGAACAGAATTTTACAGCAGCATCTAAGTTGGCAAAGCAGGCGAAAGCAAGGTATGAGGCATATATTGGCTATTGCTATGGAAAGAAGAAAGATTCCGGCAGAGGAAAACCGAAAATGTATCAGGAACTTGCGGGGAAGCGTTTCTGGGCAGAATTGACGGGCGACGAGGAGTTTTACATAAAAATCATAGGATATATGGGAACAATGCCGGAAAAGTATGTCGCTGATTATAAAGAAAGCTACAATCGAGCGGCTAATAGACTGATAAGAGAATTTTCCAATAGTTTTTGTCGAGAAGATGGAAGTATTGACTGGGAAAAACTGGTGGAATTTAATTCGGGAGATTGAAATGGCGATAGAAAAAATCCTAAATTTACGAGTTTGATTTATCGTTTATGACAAAATGGAGCCTTTCAACATGAAAGACTCCGATTCCAAAGTAAGATTTTATAACAATTCGTGGATCGTATGAAGCAGCATATGTGCCTTATGGGAATTTGGATTTCCAAAGAAGCGTTCATACATGGTCCGGACGTCTGGATTTTCGTGTGAAAAGCGCAGCTCTGCCTGCTGATCCAGATCGTAGAGGTTTTTCCCACGCTCAAATGCCCGCTCTTCCCCGTCGTGGATGGGCTGGCCGCCGCCGCCCACGCATCCGCCCGGACAGGCCATCACTTCTACAAAATCATACTGGACTTCCCCACGCAGGATTCTGTCGAGCAGCGAGCGGGTATTGCCAAGACCGCTGACCACGGCGGTCCGGACGGTGATGTCGTCAATCTGGAAATCGGCTTCCTGCACGCCGTTGTTTTGGTTGAAGCCCTGGCTGCGTACTTTTGAAAATGCGTCTGCCGGGGGATTCTTTCCTTTGAGCAGGAAGTAGGCGCTCCGAAGGGCCGCTTCCATCACGCCGCCTGTGGCTCCGAAGATAACGCCTGCTCCGGTGCCTTCCTGCATGGGCCGGTCTCCGGGGATGTCCTCCAAAGTCTTCGGATTGATGTGGGCTGAGCGGATCATTTTCACCAGTTCTCTTGTCGTAATCACCGCGTCCACGTCATGTCCCGCATATTCCTCATAGAACAGCTCCATTTCCCGTTCGGCCTTTTTGGCCACGCAGGGCATTACGGATACGGTGTAAATCCGTTCCGGGGCAACTTTGAGCTGCTCTGCAAAATATGTTTTCATCACCGACCCGAACATCTGCTGGGGGGATTTGGCGGTGGAAAGATATTTTACCAGGCCGGGATACTGGGTCTTGATAAAACGAATCCAGCCGGGGCAGCAGGAGGTGAACATGGGCAGATCTTTCAGCTCCCCGGATGTGAACCGTTTGATAAATTCCGTGCCTTCCTCCATGATTGTCAGGTCTGCGGAAAATGTGGTGTCAAAGGCATAGTCTACGCCCATTTTTTTCAGAGAATCCAGGATTTTTCCGATGGTGGCTTCGCCGCGCGTTAATCCCAGCTGTTCTCCCCATGCGGCACGCACCGCAGGGGCTACCTGGACCGCCACGATCTTGTCGGGATCGGCAATGGCATCCCACACCGTTTCCGTATCGTCCCGTTCACGCAGCGCGCCCACCGGACAATGGGTAATGCACTGGCCGCAGAGGGCGCAGTCCGCCTCCTCGATGCTGCGCAGCCGAGATACGTTGACTGTGGTCCGGGAGCCGGTGCCCTCCACATCCCAGACGCCCAGCCCCTGTACTTTTTCGCAGATCTGCACGCAGCGCATACATTTGATACATTTGGCGGAGTCGCGGATGAGCGGGAACGACTGGTTCCATTTTTGATGTTCCAATGTCTGCTTATAAGGGATCTGTAAAATGTTCAGGTCGTTGGCCGTTTTCTGCAGGCTGCAGTTTCCGCTTCTTGCGCAGGTCACGCACCGGCAGTCGTGCTGGGAGAGGATCAGCTCCACGGTGGTTTTTCTGTGCTTCCGAACCTTGGGGCTGTTGGTGTAAATGACCATGCCGTCCTCTGCCGGGTTGTTGCAGGAGGTGATCAGCTTTTCCTTCCCCTCCAGCTCCACCACGCACACGCGGCAGGCCGCGATCTCATTGATATCTTTCAAATAGCACAGCTTCGGGATATGGATTCCGTTTTGTGCGGCAGCCTCCATGATGGTGGTATTCTCCTGTACCGAAATCTGTTTTCCGTCAATTGTAAGATTTACCATATTTTTTCTCTGCCTCCTTTGAAGATTCCATATCCAAAATGATCGCACCGCAGGCAGCGGGATGCCTCCTGCTTTGCTTCCTGCTCCGTCATGCAGTTTTCCACGCCGTCAAAATCACGAACCCTTTCGCAGGCTTCCCGCTCCGTAAGGTTTACGCGGCCGCAGGGAGTCCGGTCCCGGAGGTTCGCTTCCGGGATTTCCACATCGCAGGAAATCTGGTGATGGAAGCCCAGGTATTCGTCGATATTTGCAGCCACCACCTTTGCGGCCGCGATGGCTTTGATCACGGACGCCGGGCCGCTGGCACAGTCCCCGCCTGCAAAGACGCCGGGCATATGCTCAAATGTTCCCGTATTTCTGGTCACGATCTTGCCCCGTTCTACCGGGATTCCGGCTTCTTCAAAATGCCGGGTTTCAATGTTCTGGCCGATGGCAATGACCAGGATGTCGCAGGGTATGTAAACGTCCGGCTCTCCTGTGGGACGGATGCCTGCCCGCCCGTTCTTGATGGAGCTGACCATCTGGGGCGTCACATAGATTCCCCGGATTTGGTTCTTATCATCAATATCCAGGGATGCGGGCGCTTTCAGGGTCTGCAGCTCGATGCCCTCGGCCACCGCGCCTTCGATCTCGTCGGGAAGCGCCGTCATGTCCGCAGTCCGCCTTCTGTAAACGATGCTGACTTTTTTTGCGCCCAGCCGTTTGGCGGTGCGCACCGCATCCATGGAAACATTCCCGCCGCCGATCACGGCCACTTCTTTTCCGGTCAGATCCATGATTTTGCTGCTGCCCACATCCCGGAGAAATTGAACCGCGGACAGGACGCCTTCTGCGTCTTCCCCTTCCAGCCCCAGCTTTTTGTCCGTGCTCGCCCCGATGGTGATCAGTACGGCGTCATATTCCTCCCGGAGCTGCTGGATGGTGATATCCCGGCCGATCTTCAGGCCGTGCCTGACTTCCACTCCGGTCTTTAATACGGCCTGGATGTCCTGGTCGAGACGGTCTTTGGGAAGCCGGTAATTGGGGATTCCGTAACGAAGCATTCCTCCCAGCTTGGGAAGCATTTCGTAGATCACGGCCTGATGCCCCATGAGCTGTAAATAATAAGCCGCGCTCAATCCGCCCGGGCCGCCGCCCAGGATGGCGATCCGTTTTCCGGTGGAAGGAGCCCGCTCCGGCGGATCGACCTCTCCCGCAAAATCTGCCGCAACCCGTTTCAGGCCGCGGATGCTGACGGAATCATCCATCATATTCCTGCGGCACCTGGCTTCGCAGGGGTGCTCGCAGATAAAACCGCAGGTTGTGGGGAACGGGTTGTCCTTTCGGATCAGCCGGATGGCGTCCGCATACCTTCCCTCGCTCACCAGCGCAATGTACCCGGGAATGTCCACGTGTGCGGGACACAGGGAAACGCAGGGGACGGGCTGGCTGTAGGTGCAGGTGCAGCGGCCGTTTTGGATGTGCTCCACATAGTCGTCGCGGTAGCCGATCAATCCCTTGTAAACCATGTTCGCGGCTTCATAACCGATGGCGCAGTCCGCGGATTCCATAATGGAAAGGGCGGTCTGCTCCATGATTTCCAAAGTCTCCATTGCCGCGTTGCCGTCCAGTACATCCCGGATCAGTTGATTCAGTTGTCCGAGACCGATCCGGCAGGGCGTGCATTTTCCGCAGGTCTGGGCATGGCACAATTCCAGAAATGCCCTGGCCATATCTACCGGGCACAGTCCCGGAGGGCTGGATTCGATTCTTCGCTCCAGATCTTTGTAAAGCTCTTCTATGACAAGCCTTGCTCTCTTGGGCGAAGCGATTTCTAGTCTGCTCATATTACTACTCATCCTTTCTGTTGTGATAAATTATTTTTGTAATAATAAATTATCACACGAAAAATAGTCTGTCAACATTTGTTATTATTAAGACAATGCTGATAAATAATTAACTATAAACTGTCTTTTTCGTGAAATATTTGCCATAATTCGGGAGTTTTTGCGAAAGTGTAAAAAAATGATCTGTAAAAAATGAATAAAGATTGATAAAAATTTATTTTATTGACAAAAATTTTGAAATTTGATATGATCGGTCGCAAGACATCAGGAAACAAAAATGGAATGGAGGTAATTTTATGCAGCATTTACGAAGGATGGAAGACAGAGTGGTTATGCTGACCGGAGGAGGCGGCGGGATCGCCAGAGGGGTGGCCCGTGCATTTGCAGATGAAGGGGCAAGCCTGATCCTGACCGATATTTTCCCGGACGGGATGGAACGGACGAAGCGGGAGCAGGAGGAGGATTATGGGGCAAAGGTGCTCATCCTCCTGGCGGACGGCTCCAAGGAGAATGAGATAAAGGCGGCTGTGGAAGCCGTGCCGCCTTCTGAACGGCCTTATGTGCTTTCGCGTTCTACAATGTCTGACAGCAGCATGATCTTCCGCGGGTTCTGCCGCCCTTCGATGGCGTCGATCAGGATTCTTGCCGCTTCGGATGCCATTTCCGTCATCTTGTTATCCAGTGAGGTGAAACGGGGGCAGCTCAATTCTCCGTAGATGGTATTGTCGATCCCGATGACTGCCATTTCATCCGGAATCCGGACGCCTGCGTCCCAGAAGGCGCGCATCCCGCCTGCAGCAACCAGGTCTTCAGAATAGATCACGCTCTGAATGTCCGGATGCCGGCTTAATAACTGCCGGGTCAGTTCATATCCGCTTTCCCTGGAGGGCTCTCCGCCCAGGATTACCAGGGAGTCTTCGGAACGGCCGCAGCGGAGCATGGCGCGCTTGAACCCTTTGAGCTTTTCATGGCTGCTGGGGGTGTCCAGTTCTCCGATAAACGCGGCATTTCCTTTTCCTTTTTTGACCAGCAGGTCTACGCAGTGCTCCACACCGTCGCATTCGTCTACCAGGACGCAGTATACGTTTGGCAGGTCGAAGCGTCCGTTGGCAAACACCACGGGGATATTTGCAAAATGCTCCCGGATGCCGTTTTCCACCTCCTCATTCTGAAAGACGGAGCCTACCATCAGGACACCGTCCACCCGGCGCTGCTCCAGGATGCGGATGGCTTCGAGCATTTCCCCGGCATGGGAACCGGCGTTCAGGATAATGCCGCAGTAGCCTTTCCCGCGGAGATATTTTTCCACGGCATAGGTCAGGTCGGTGTGGTGCGCGCTTCGGATATCCGCCAGCAGGATGCCGATCAGCCGGGTATTCTTATTGACCAGACCCCGGGCGTTCTCGTCGGGGGTGTAGTTGTGCTCTTTCAGCAGGGCTTTCACTTTTTCCCGCGTGGCTTCCCGGATTCCCGGCTTGTTGTT
This sequence comes from Schaedlerella arabinosiphila, assembly GCF_003885045.1. GTDB lineage: Bacteria > Bacillota > Clostridia > Lachnospirales > Lachnospiraceae > Schaedlerella > Schaedlerella arabinosiphila. The sequence continues at coordinate 5,210,722 of NZ_RHJS01000002.1, forward strand.
GATCACGCGTGATACGGTGCTTGCGGATACGCCGGCAAGCTCGGCAATATCGTAGATTGTCATGATGCTCTCCTTGTTATTGAGTTACAGGGTACATCTGGTCATGGTGTGCTCTGTAACCCTGCTGTTCTGTGAAACTGCTCTTTGTCCAGGGGCTGGATGCGTTCGCTTTCTGCCAGGTAAATGTGCTTTTTGTACAGCTCGGCAATGACAGATGCGAGCTGCGCGTATGCGCCGGAAAAGTTCAGCCCGTCCACACTTCGAAAGGACAGAAACAGTGTGGGATATTGATTCATCCATTGCCTGCAGAGCTCTTTATTTTTCATAACAGACAGCCCCTCGAATAAAGCGCGGCTGTTTTTCTGTATGTCAAAAAATTCTGACAGCATACTCATACCAAGTGTTTTTCCGAAACGGCGGGGCCGTGTGATCAATGTAACTTTTGTACTTTGTGTTTTCAATAATTGCTCAATCAGAGAGGACTTATCAATGAAGTAGCTGCCTTTTCTTCTGATCTCGGCAAAGTTAGAGGTCCCGACAGGGATATTTATGGTATTCATAGGCGTTCTCCTTCTGCTGTCATCAGGATAAAACAGGGGCGGTGCGTATATGGGTATGCCACACCCGCATTTTTAATGATCGTGTCACACACTTTCCATACAGTATGATATTCGGCATGTTTTTTTATAACATGCGATACCGTATTTGTGGATCGTCTGCATTCCATCCTGCTTCAGAACCTCGATATACCCGCCCTTTCCAATCTGCTCCATTGCTTTGGAGCAGGCCGGATCATACTGTCCGTTTTCTGCATATTTTACCTCAATTACGCAGCCGACCCTGGCTGCTGGGATTTCCAGCCGAATATCTGTGTAGCCTATACCGGATTCCGCATTCGACTTGATACTCCAACTGCCTTCCGCGCGCAATAGTCCAAGCAGCATTCCGTGATAAAAGCAGACACTTGGGTTCTGTTTTTTGGAACCCTTAGTGATCGCTTTCCCTGTGGGCAAGTTTTCTTTCATTTCCTTCTTCACATAAGTATCCCGGATGCTGATAGAATCGGACATAAATTCATTAAATAATCTCTGCACTTCCTTATATTCTCCGGTTTTTACCGCATCGCAGAAAGCCTTCCACCGGGTTGTATCACTTACGATCTTTACTTTAAACCAGGAGCGAATCCGCTTTTCATAGATCCCCAGCACTTCCCGATTCGGAATTATAAGCTTGTGAACTCCGTTTTCCGGCAGTTCGGCATCGGTCAGATATCCTGCCGCAAGCAGCACGCTCCACAGATAGGTCTGGCGCACCTCCTGATCTTCGCTGTCCAGATCCGTATAGGTCAGCTCAGGGACCAGAACTTTTTCCACAGACTCACCGGAAATCAGGGCTTCGATCTCACTTTTTGTTGTTTCCGTTGCGGTTTCGAGGATGTTCTGTACGATTGCGTTGCTGCTGCTGTTTTCCCAGTGGGCTTCCATAGGGGCATTGGCACGTGCCCGAAGTTTATCACATTGGTTAATGACATCCCATGGGCAGTACACGTCTGTATTTCCAAAACGATATCCGTCATACCATTCCTTAATTTGTGCGAAAGAAGCTTCCAGTCCATAGTAACACAGCATATCCTTTACTTCATCATCAGTAAAACCGAAATATTCCGCAAAGTCTACGTCGGAAATGGCTCGCACCTTAAAATTATTCAGCCCTGTAAATATACTCTCCCTGGCGATTCGAAGGCATCCTGTAATGACGGCAAAATACAGATTCCCATTTGTCTTAAACACCTGGCTGAACAGGGAGCGGATTAGATTGACCATCTCCGGGTAATAGCCGTATTGGTAAGCTTTATCCAGAGGAACGTCGTACTCGTCGATTAAAACGATCACGGATAAAGCCTGTTTTGTCTACATAGTAGAAACCATCCCTCTGAAAATCTTTAAAAAATTCAATTCCGATGGGGAGTTTTTTCTTCAATTCCATGCTGGCTTCACCTCCAAAGCAATTCTGTTTCTGCTGGGATACCCAAAGTGCATTTTACTATAACTATGCTTATTTTATAAAGTATAACAACTCCGGGCAGATGATTCAATAGTAATCTTTCATTTGGAAATTGCCGGCTGTTTATAATTTAAACGAAACAGAGTTGAAACCTTCGGCCGTTTTTACTATAATGAAACATATTTATAGACAGTTGTTCAGGCAGAGTTTTCGTATTCGGAGTTTCATATGCGTGAATCGTTCATGCATGTTTCCGAAAAGAACAGAGGTGTTGATTGTGAAGATAAAAATGGCAGATGTGGCGAGGTATCTTGGAATATCGAAGGCAACGGTATCCCTGGCTGTCAACGGCAAGCCGGGGGTGAACGAGCAGACAAGGCAGAGGATACTCCAGTGCATTGAGGAAATGGAAAAAAATGAGGGAGCCATGCCGGAGAAGGCAGCGCCGGAACCGGCGCGGGCCTTCCGGATCATAAAGGTTGTGATCATCAATCATAGAAAGCAGGTGGTCTGCGATCCGGAGCTGGATCTCTGGTCGGAGGTGCTCAGCACGTTTGACTCGGAGGCCCGGAAGAGGGGGTATCTGTACGGGCTCACATATTTAAACGAAACGGACGGCAACCTCCAGGATATCATAGAGGAGTGCAACCTGGATATGGTGGCAGGCGTGATCCTGTTCGGGACGGAGATGAACGCGGCGGATCATGAGATCATCCGCCGGATCTGCAAGCCTCTGGTTATCTATGATTACGAGATGCCGGACGGCTCCTATAGTTCGGTCTGCATCGACAATGCAAGGGCCGTGGAAATGGGGCTGGAGCTTTTGAAAACGGCCGGGGCCTCGGATATCCGTTATTTCGGAACAGGAAAGGACATTTATAATTTTCAGAAACGCAGGGAGGCATTCCGGAACACCCTGCTCAAATGGGAGGAATTTCCGAAGAAGGATGCTCTGGTTCTGCTGGGAAATTCGGTGGGCGAGATCACGGAGCGGGCCGCGGAGCATCTAAGTTCCCATAAGGTGCCGGACGGGATTATTACGGAAAATTATCAGGTATCGATCGGCGTACTGACAGCCCTGCGGAAGCTGGGAATCCGGGTGCCGAAAGAACTAAAGCTTGTAGGGATCGACGAGGTGCCGGAGTATGCCGTGCCGGATGTCAGGCTGACCCAGGTGAAGATCCCCCATGTAGAGCGGGCGGCAGTAGCCATGAGCCTGCTGGATCGGGAAATAAGGGGAGAGTGGGCTACCTGCATCCGGGTATTTGCCGTGCCGGAATTGCTTCCGGGGAAGAGTGTATAAACGTATTCCCAAGGGCACCCCATTATGGCCATTCGGCCGTTTCACAAGGTATACCCAAGGGCATCCCATTATGGCCATACGGCTGTTTCATAATGTATGCTTCGTGTCCATTCTGCGGTCTGTAAAATCGGCTTTTAAACATAATTAAACGAAAAATGTTTAAAAGCTGATTTATTTTTGTAATATTATCATAAAATAAACGAAACTTTATTATAAAATACGCTGAAAAGTTTAAAAATAAACAAAAGTGGTTGAAAAATAAGTTTAAAACAAATATAATATGTTTATAAAGTTTAGCCGGTTAAACAAATAAAATTTTGAACAGTCATTAGCAACAGCAGAAGAAGGAAAGAGAAAGGATAAAACAGATGAAAACAAATTTAAATGCCTATGAAGGCGAGAATCGTTCTCTTCATATGAAAGAGCGGATTGGCTATGGTGTCGGTGATTTTGCCAACAATATGATGTACACCCCGGTAAACTCATTTTTCACCTATTTCCTGACAAATGTGGCAGGTCTTGGTGCGGGAGTTGTGGGAACTCTGCTTCTAGCTTCCCGTTTGATGGACGGCGTCAGTGACCTGATTGTGGGAACTTTTATGGAAAAGATCCACAGCAGGCATGGAAAAGCACGTCCCTGGCTTCTCTGGTGGTGCATCCCCTTTGCTGTTTCACTGGTACTGATGTTCAGCGCCCCCGATTTTGGGACGACGGGAAAGATTGTATATGCTTTTTTGACCTACAATCTGGCAGTCACGATCGTGTATACGGCTATCAATCTTCCATTCGGTTCCCTGGCGGCATTGATGACCAAGAACCAGACGGAACGGGGCTATCTGAACATTTCCAAGATGATCTTTGCCTTTGGGGGCGGTATGGTGGTCAATGCGGCGACCCTCCCGCTGGTTGCTTTTTTCGGAAATGATTCCGCCGCGTGGCAGAAAACATTTCTGGTATACGGCGCGGCAGCGATCGTACTTTTCCTGGTCGTGTTCTTCACAACGAAAGAAGCAGTGACGGAGACAGCCGAGGAAAACGGCAAGGTGGAAAAGGTCAGCATCAGAGATGCGCTGCTGAGCCTGCTGAAAAATAAATACTGGATTCAGCTTCTGGCAATCTTCTTTTTGAACAGTACGGTCAATGCATTTATCGGTGTCAATGTATATTACGCGCAGTATATCATGGATGATACTACGCTGGTAGGAACCCTGTCATTGTTCCAGAATATCGCTTCCTTCGTGGCATTTGCGGCCTGCACAATGATTATCCGCAAGGTGGGCAAGCAGCGGATTGCCGTCGGCGGCGTGGCAATTTCCTTCATCGGATATGCGATGGTATTGCTGAATCCTACCAGCTATGCGATCTTGTATACGGCCGCTGTAGTCAAAGGGATCGGAAATGCGGCTCTGTCCGGCGTCATGTATGGTATGCTGGCAGATACGGTGGAATACAACGACTGGCATTCCGGCATCCGGGCGGAGGGCCTGGTATTCAGCGCCAATTCCATCGGACAGAAGGTTGGCTCCGGTATCGGCTCCGCCGTACTTGGCTGGGTGCTTGCGGCATTCGGATTTGTGAGCTCCTCGGTATCCCAGCCGGCATCCGCAATCAGCGGGATTCGGGTGATCTTCCTGTACGTTCCGCTGGCAGTATTTGCGGCAATGTTTGTAATCCTGCTATTCTATAAATTGGATAAGGAATATGACGGAATCGTGAAAGATCTGGAAAAACGCGGATGATCTGCCGGATTGCAGACGCGCAGTCGGAAAAATTTTCAGCAGAATTTATATTAAAGGAGACAGAGAACATGACAGAGCAATATAAAATTTTTGAAGAAAATCTGACAGGAACCGCCCAGGGCAATCCCTATACGGATATTTGGCTGAAGGCTGCATTTAAAAATGATTCGGAAACAGTCGAAGTGAATGGTTTTTACTGCGGGGACGGCAATTACAGAGTGCGCTTTATGCCTGCAGAGCCGGGTACATGGACGGCAGTCACGCGATCCAATGATCCCATGCTGAACGGCCGCAGGCTGGTCTGTGAATGTACTCCTGCGTCGGAGGGCAATCACGGCCGGGTTCTGCGGAAAGATGAGGTGTATCCCCAGAGTGCCTGTACAGAGGAAGACCGGTTTCACTTTTCATACGAGGACGGCTCCAGGTTCCAGCCCTTCGGCACGACCTGCTATGCATGGATCAACCAGCCCGGGGATATCCAGGAGCAGACGCTGGAAACGCTGAAAAGCTCCTGCTTTAACAAAGTGCGGATGTGTATTTTCCCGAAGTTTTACACGTACAACACTGCCGATCCGGAATTTTATGCCTTTGAAGGCAATGAAGCGGAAGGCTTCGATCATACCCGGTTTAACCCGGTTTTCTGGGACAATCTGGAGAAACGGATCAGGCAGCTTGACGAGCTGGGAATTGAAGCGGATCTCATTCTGCTGCACCCCTATGACAAATGGGGATTTGCGAAAATGGACCGGGAGACGGATGTGTTTTACCTGAAATACGCGGTGGACCGGCTGTGCCATTTTAAGAATGTATGGTGGGCGCTGGCAAATGAGTTTGACCTGCTTCCCTGGAAATCCGTGGAGGACTGGGAACTGTACGCGCGGACCGTTATGTGCAGGGATTCATACGGCCATCTGCGTTCTATCCACAACTGTGTGAAGCTTTACGACCATACCCGGCCGTGGATCACCCATGTGAGTATTCAGAGGATTGATGTCTACAAGACGGCGGAAGCGGTGAGCGAGTGGCGTCAGGAATATCAGAAGCCTGTTGTGGTGGATGAATGTGCTTATGAGGGAAACATTAATTTCGGCTGGGGAAATATCACGGGCGAGGAAATGACCCGGCGGTTTTGGGAGGGATGTATCCGGGGCGGATACCTGTCCCACGGCGAGGTTTATGTACAGCATGAGCAGATCTGGTGGTCCCACGGCGGAAAGCTGCACGGCACCTGCCCGGAGCGGATCGCGTTCTTAAAGGGAATCATGGAGGATGTGCCGGAAGGGGCCGCGCCCTTGAAGCTGACGCCGGAAAACCATGAGGCCAACTGGGATGTGCCGTGCCTGTGCAGGGAAGAAGACCACTCCTACTATCTGTATTATTTCGGATTTTTCCAGCCGGCATTCCGTACCTATGAGCTGCCGGAGGGCTGCAGCTACGAGATTGAACTGATCGATACCTGGGACATGACCGTGGAAAAGCTGCCGGGAACCTATGCGGGAAGCGTGCGGATTGAGCTGCCCCAGAAGCAGTATATGGCAGTGCGGATGAGGAAAGTTTGTTAAGGAGATAATGTGCCGGTACCGGGGATATCCAGGAGCAGACGCTGGAAACTCTGAAAAGTGTCTGCTTTAACAAAGTACGGATGTATTTTACCTGAAATTCGTGGAGGACTGGAAGCTGTACGCGGCAGACTGTTGTGTGCGGGGGTTCCATAGGAATAAGGTGGAAGGATGGGATACAGACATTTCCTCGACTCTGCGTATTCTTTTCATGCACATTGAAATTATATGCATTATAGAGTAATATATATTTTAAGAAGAAACGGTTTTGCAGAGCTTGGGAACAGGAGGACATATGCTGAAAATTATTTTTGGAGATATCGAAAATTCTATATACCATCCGCCAACATATTTTGACAACCAATATGAGGATGAGTGGATCACAGATCCCTTGTCCGTAGAAATGGTAAGGGATATTGATAAATCCGAGGTGATCAGTGCGCATCTGATCGAAAGCCCGGTGCTGGGGCCCATTTCCCCGAAAGAGATATCCGGTGGGGTAAAGACTCTGATCCTGATGATGTTTGATGATACGGGGAAAATTTTTAACGCGTCGTCCTGCGGGGATAACTGTGCAAAATGGATCGTGGAGATTGGAAAAAGGAAGGATCTGACGATTAATCTGCACCATGTATTGGATTTCAGTTCAGGGGTGGAGGTACAGTGTGAGAAGAAATGCCGCGTACTGGAGGAGCTTGACTGGAAGCTGGTATTGCAGAACCTGCATGATCAGATTATTTTTCTGGACGAGGATAACCTGTTTCTGAAAACAACAGATTTTGCGGGGATGGTAAAGGAATCAGATAACTATTTTGTGATCATTACCAGAGAAGATTTAGCGAATCTGCCATATTCCGTGGAGGAAGTTTACGGAATACACACGGCCGGGAAGTACCATGATATGAAGCAGGTCTATAATAAATTTTACCATATATATGGAGAAAATCATATTTGAATAGAAATTTCAGGCGGCTTTGGCCGCATTCACGCGATATTGTTCACACCCTTTGAGTGCTCTAGCAACATTCACGCACCAGATGGATCGTCCCCTCCTCCTCTCAGGTCACACCGAGGAGAAGGGGGCTTTTTTCTTGTTCCCGAAAATAAAAAGAAGGAATATGAAACTTTTTTCTATATACATTGGTACATATTTATATGAAAGGACATTATGCAATGCATGGCCGTATGGCCATTTTATCAGGAAGGAGGGCACGGAATGGATGATTCGAAAACAATGGAACTGTTAAGAAAAAGAGAACAAAAAGCATTGGAAGAAATCATAAAAAAGTATAATCCGTATGTTTCGATAATCGTATATAAAATTTTGTGCGGATATTCGGCGGAAATAGATATGCAGGGGGTAGTCAACGAGATTTTTTTCCGGATGTGGGAAAATGCGGACAAGCTCGATATACAGAATTATACGGATCTAAAACCTTATCTGGGAGCGATTGCGAGAAATACCGCGATCAATGAAAAAAATAGAATCGTACAGAATCTGCCTTTGGATGAACATATTTTAGGCGAGATGAATGATTCCTTTTCACAGATTGAAAAAAGCCAGATTCTTCAATCCGCCATGGCGCAGTTAAGTAAAAAAAATCAGATTTTACTGTTGAAATATTATTTCCAGGGTAAAAAAATAAAAGAAATCGCAGAAGAAGAAAACATGCCCCTGTCAACTGTCAAAATCAATTTAAAAAGAAGCAGGAGCAAATTGAAAAAAATTTTAGAGGAGGAGGGATTTATCTATGAAGATTAGTTTTTACGAGCTTTTTGATCTCATGGCTGAAGACGCATTGGAACTGCTGTCAGAGGATATGGCAGAGAGTACTGCATCCCCTGAGGATACGGAAGATACTACAGACAGAGACGGCACATTCTTTTCGGCAGAGACTACAATAAACGGTGTTTTGAAAATGATAAGCCAGAAAGAAAGCCCTCACGTCCTGAAAAAGAAAAAAGCAAAATTCAGGCTGTTATTGGCTGCTGTAATAGGAGCCGGATTGTCTGCCGCCGTTGCGCTTGCGGATCAGCCTATTATCATAGACGGTATTTTCCAGAAAGCCGGGGCGGAAGAAATCAATGACAGCAACCGGGATTATGTGGGAAAGCGTTTGATGGCCCCCGATGTGACAGTCAAAAGTCTGGAGGAATTTCGCAAGGAACAGGCATCCAGACTAAATAAACAAATAAAACCGGAAATACAGTATGAGATACCCGGCTTAATCAAAAGCATAGAATCGGAAGAGCATCTCCCATATGCAATGGATCTCTTTGAAGCGGAGAAGGAGGATGGGTATTACACGACTCCGGAAGTGATATTTACGCATAACGCGATGGTGATTTTCACAAAAGAGGGGAATAAAGGTTGGAAATTAAAAAAGGGGCAGACACTTCATTTTGAAGCGGAGGAGTACCCCTTCGAACAAAGCTGGGGACGGGGTCAGCCTATCATATATACGTATATTCTGGATGGAAAATTGATGAATAAGGATTATGATTTTGACGGTCTCAGCAATGAATTGCTTCAGAAATATGATCTCCAGGTCAAAAAGGATGGGGAATATTATCTGTGCCTGCTTGGGGTGCACAGCGATTCTACCTCGATAAAGAAAGGGCGGCTGTATGTGGACTGAATACAAAAACTACAGCAGCAATTTGAATATCTGTATTGAATGAAGAACAAAAAATATGAACATTTTTGTTGATTGATTAAGACGCGAAACGATGCTATGATGATTATACAAAAAGATTAAATACGGAATTACGAGGAAATGCTATATGCAATACCTTGTGAAAGAAAGCGGATGGCCATAAGGGAATACACTTGGGCAAATTTGAGAATGGAGAGAAATATGGGTAAAATAGAAGGAATAAAAATTCAGAATTATGGAGTTTTAAAAGATATTGTACTTGGAAAGACAAGAACGAATCAGAGAGCCAGGGCGCTTGGAAATCTGGTTGCTGTGATCGGGCAGAGCGGGAATGGAAAAAGCACTCTGGCGGATGCTTTTGGATTCATAGCAGACTGTTTGGAAGTAGGAGTGGAGGCGGCCTGCGACGCGAATAACCGGGGAGGATTTGAAAGACTGATCACACAGGGAGCCGCAGAACCGATTCTATTTGAACTATACTACCGGGAATCAAGCAAAACACGCCCGATTACGTATGAACTGGAAATCGATTTAGATAAAACTGGCCGCCCTTATGTCAAAAGGGAGAGACTTCGCCAGCGGGTAGAAAAGCATGGATGTCCGAGAACTTTTATGTATCTGCAGGAGGGGGCGGGATATGCGTTTGAGGGAAACGATGACGGAGGCCAGGATGATGACGGCAGCATCACCGGAAAAAAAGTAGAGGTACAGCTTTCAGATATTCGGCGTCTTGGAATTGTTACTTTGGGAGCCATGAAGCAGTACGACCGGATCGAAAAATTCCTGAATTTTTTGAAAAGCTGGTATCTTTGTTATTTTTCACCTGATGCGGCAAGAAGGCTGCAGAATGCGGCGCCGCAGGCATATTTAGACAGGATCGGAAGCAACATCAACAATGTTGCGCAGTATATGTATCGGGAAAATAAGAGAGAATTTGAGAAAATTTTACATGAAATTCAATCCAAACTTCCTGGAATTGAAAAGATAGAGCCGCAGAAATTTGAAAATGGCCAAATGATGCTTCGCTTTTATGAAAAAGGTTTTGAACGTCCGTTCTATTCTCAGAGAATGTCTGACGGGACCTTGAAGCTTTTTGCCTATTATTTGCTGCTGCATGAAAAAAATCCGCGGCAGCTCGTATTTATAGAAGAGCCGGAGAATGGTTTATATCACCATTATCTGGGCGAGCTTGCGGAAGAAATGAAAAACAATGTTGGAAATGGTTTTTCAAAGCAATTATTTATTACAACCCACAGCCCGTTTTTTGTAAATGCTTTGGGGCCGGATGATGTATGGGTTTTGACAAAGAACAATGACGGCTGCTCAGAGATAAGACGGGCCTCAGACTATGTGTTTGTCAGAGAATTGGCAGAAGAAGGAGTAGCGGTTGGTGACATGTGGTACAGCAAATATTTTGAAAGCACGGAGGAATAGATGTTTTTTCAGTTTCTTATAGAGGACAGATCCACAAATATATTAGTGGATCATGTAATGCAAAAGTTAACAAAGCAGCATATGGAAAAAGAAATTGTCTGGAATGTAAAGCATTTTGGCGGAATTGGGCATTTGAGCAAAAAAGGAAGCGTATTGGAGAGGAAGACAGGGAAACTATTGAATGACCTCCCAATGTTTCTGAGGGCATTTGGCAAGGTACTGCAGAGCATGGAAGACTCTGCGTTGATCATTGTGTTAGATAATGATCAAAGGGATGTGCGGAAGTTCAGACAGGAGCTGGAGAATACGGCGATTTCAAATATCGTATTGTGCGATTATGTGTTCTGTGTGGCGGTTAAAGAGATGGAAGCCTGGCTCTTAGGTGATCCCGGAGCAATCAGGGAAGCATACCCTGATGCAAAAATACAGTTTTTGAAAAGATATGAGCAGGATGGTATTTGCGATACGTGGGAGGTATTGGCAGATATTGTGTATCCTCATGGTTATCAAAAACTTAAAAAGAAGGCCGGCGGAAACTATACAGAGATCGGAAAGGCGAAATGTGAATGGGCTGATAAAATCGGAAAGTGCTTACATTTATATGAAAACAGATCTCCCAGCTATCAATACTTTATCAGAGAATTAGAAAACAGATTGATTCCCGACTGCCCCCAATTATAAATAAGAAACAAGCCGTATTTCACACTCACAAAAACAAAAAGTATGGGAGATCAATTTGAAAATAGGTATTGTCAACGTCTATAGAAAAGTGTATAATTTCAAAAGAAATCATCAATAAACATAAATGTTTTTTTGGAGAGAGGTGGTTGACGTTGGATGACACCAAAACCCGGATTATTTCCGCGGCGATGAAGGCTGTGCGGGAGTATGGACTGGAAGGGGTGCGAATCCAGAATGTCAGCGATTTGGCGGGGATTTCTCCCGGGGCACTGTACCGTTATTTCGACAGTAAGGATCAGTTGATCGTGGAGTGCTTTACCTATGTGGATCAGCAGGCAGCAGAGATTTTCGAAGACATTAAGTTCAATCCAATAACCCTGCTCACTGATCCGGTGAGAACAGTGAAAAGGCTGTGGCTGCCGTATTTTCGTTTTTGGGTGGCGCATCCGGATGAGACGGTATTTTATCATCGATTCCGGGACAGCACATTTTTCCCGAAGTACCATGAGACACGGGACACCAGTTATTTCAGCACATTTGTTGGTATGGTTGATACATTCAAAACGATGTTTCCAAGTCTGAAGCGGATGAATCAGGATTTGCTTTGGCTGCATATACTTACGTGTACGGTGCTGTACGCAAAGTATGTGGTAGAGGGAGTGCTTCCTGATACCCAGGAGACGGAGGATACTGTATTTCAGCTGCTTTGCACCGGCCTGAGCGGTTACATGAAGCCGGAGAAGCACAAAAAGGTAAGGAAGAAATGAATCATAAGACACTGCCAAAAAAGCCCTTCTGAAATGGTAGAGGGGTATTTTTTTGAAAAATAAAGTAAATGAACATTTACTCACCGATATGAGGAAAAGCAAGGAGAGAATCGTTATGGAAAAAATTTTAATTGTTGATGACAGCATTTTACAGGCAGCGCAATTAAAAAAGATTTTGGATGATGAGTATGAGGTCACCACTGCCCATACGGCAGAGGAAGGGCTCCGGCTTGCCAGTGCCGACAACTATTCCCTGATCCTGCTGGATGTAGTGATGCCGGGGATGGATGGCTTTACGCTGCTGAAAAAACTGCAGGAGGAGATCATCACCCAAAATGTCCCGGTTATTCTGATCACCAGCCTTTCTGATATTGAAAATGAGCAGTATGGGCTGATCTTAGGGGCAGTGGACTACATTACAAAACCGTTTCATCCCTTGATCATAAAAGCAAGGGTCAACACGCATGTCAAGCTGTACAATTATCGGAGACAGATTGAGCTTCAGTCGAGGACCGACCAGCTGACCGGAATTGCAAACAGGCGGCAGCATGACAGCTACAGCATTTCAAAATGGAACGAAGCGGTTCGGCTGCAGACCCCGTTTACAATCTGCATGTTTGATATTGACCGTTTCAAAGTCTATAACGACACGTTCGGTCATCCTGCCGGGGATAAAGTCATTGCCGCAGTGGCAAAAACAGCGGCTTCCAGCTTAAAGCGCAGCACGGATTTTCTGGCCCGCTATGGGGGCGAGGAATTTGTGGGGATTCTGCTGGGCGACAGTTCGGAGAAGGCATTTGCCCATCTGAAAAAAATCCGGCAGGATGTAGAGGATCTCCATATTGCACACGATCCTTCCGTTTCCCAATGGGTTACGGTCAGTATCGGAGGCGTGACCGTCATTCCGCAGAAGGGGAGTTCCTATGCTTCTTATTTAAAAATCGCGGATACGATGCTGTATGATGCGAAAAAAAGCGGGCGCAACAGGGTAATCTGGGCTGACGAAAAGATGAAAATACTGTGTGAAAAATAATACGTGAAGAATGAAGCTGGCCTGGACGGGGCGTGCGTTTGACGATTGAGAACCAGGAGGTAAAACCATGTGGCTATTTGATTTGTTTGGCAAGGGCGGCAAAGAGCAGCAATCAGAAAATGAAAAGGATCAAGAGGCAGGCAGCCATGAAGAACTCAGAGCCTATTCCGGTATGCGGGTTGAGGTCACAACCTTTGACGGCCGCCTGCTGTTTGTCGCAAAGCTGACAAATTTGTGGAAAAATCAGGCAAATCTGGAACAGTTTTCCGAAATGGAACTTTCCCAGGAGGAGCTGGTGCAATATTCAAAAATGGAGTTCCCCCAGGAGGATTCGGAGCAGCCTTTAGAAGCAGAGACATCCGAGAAAGAAGTTGAGCAGACCTTAGAAACGGGAGCATCCCGGACGGATTCGGGACAGATTTCAGAAATGGGAGCATCCCGGACAGATTCGGAGCAGCCCTCAGAAGCGGTGGAATCTGAGAAAGAGGGCGGGCAGCCTTCTGAGACGGAGGATTCCCAGAAAGTGGAAATGATCCATGTCAGGATTCGCGGATACAGCGACCATGAAAGAAAGGCTGTTTATATGGAGGGGCTCATTACGCCCGGAGATAAGCGCATATGGAATGTTGAGGATTTAAAGGTCGCACATATTGGGAATGACCGCGCGTTCTTTCGGCTGGATACGGATATTGAGGCGGTGGTTACCACGTTCGGCGGATTTTCGGCCGGGGAGGAGACCTGCAGAATGCTGAATATCAGCGTAGGGGGCGCCCGTATTCTCTCAGAGCAGAAGTACAATGAAGGGGACAAATTCCTGCTGAAAGTAAAACTGCTTGAGGACAGGCCCATGTCCGTGATGTTCTGCGAGGTGCTGCGCATCATAGAGCGGGAAGATTCAAAATATGAATACGGATGCAGGTTTTTAGAACTGAACGAAGAGGATCAGGAGAAAATCACGCAGAATATATTTGCTGCCCAGCTTGCGGAACGCCGTAAAAAGCGGGGCGCATCCTGAGCCTGCGTTCATTCCAGACAGGGAGGGACTTTACTGAGTCCCTCCCTGTCATCATGAATTGCCAGGCCGAAGCGGCTTTCTTTCCCCAGCAGAACAACGCTGCTGACGACATATTTTCTATATAACATTTCAAAATGTTTATTGCCAGTTTTCCTTTAAAAACTCCACAATATCCCGTGCCTTCGGAGGACACCCGGGCAAATGCTTCCGGCAGCCGTGAGTGCAGTTTCCGACACCAATTCCGCTCCCGTCCCATTTGTCCAGCCCCGTCGCTTCCGGTTCGCTCCCACTCCCATCATTCTCCTTCTTCCAACCCTGTCCGATCCGGATTTTCTCATATTTCCCGCGGGCTTCCCCGGCAGATTCCAGGCGTTCCAGTGCGAAGATCAGCGAGCCATAGCAGGCGCTGCAGGCATCCCGGGCGTCGGTATATGCTTCCAGTTTCTGAATCCGTCTGGAAGCGCGCATGTTCGGAAGCGTCCCGGAGGGCTGGTTCAGCATAACCAGTTCCGCCCCGGAGGTATCCGCATTTCCGGCGCCAAGCCGGGCGGCCATGGGGATATAGGGAACCTCGTCCACGGAATAGCCGATGCATTCACAGACATAGGCATCGCACAGTACAGGATCCAGACAGGCGAAGATCCGGTTCATGACAACCGGATTTCCGCCTTCCTCAAAATTCAGATCCCCGCAGATGTTGTCCACCAGAACAAGCTGGGGCGGCAGAACCGTATTCAGATGGGCGATCGGTTTGTGCAGGCCGAGCGTGTGAAAACGCCGCTTTTCGCTGTTGGGGATTACGCCCTTTGCATTTTTCATGGCGCAGGTAATCCGGGTCTGACAGTGCCCTTTGAGGACAGGCAGATTGATGAGAAAATCCGTTTTTGCCACCTCGCTGCAGAGCTTTAGCTGCATCCCGCAGGCATCGCAGACGTAGGAGGAATCCTTTTGCAGGTCGAGAAAAGGAACCTGATATTTCCGGCATATGTCCGCCACGCCGGAGACCTCCACCGCCTGGCTGGTGCGGGCGCCCACCCACGCGCCCTCCATGACGCAAACGTTGGAAAAATGATGCTCTCCCAGGTACCGCAGCACGCCCTCCACCAGTTCCGGATGGGTGACGGCGCCGTTTTCCGCCTTGTCAGGATGGAGCAGGTTGGGCTTCAAGGCAACCCGCCTGCTGTGCGCACCGATGATCTCGTCCAAATGGATTGCTTCCAAAAGATCGACGGTCATTTGTACATAATCTGTTCCGTGGATCATTACGATCTGATTTTTGTTCATAAGAGGTTACCTCGTTTCCTTCATACTGCCGCTGTTCCGGGGCGTTTATAAAAGTATAACACAGATCCGGCCTGTATTGTCTTATTTTTTCTTCCCGGCCCGGTACAGGTATTCCCCTACGGCCGCGCACAGGATCGTTCCGATGATTTTCACCGATAACGCGAACATGTTTCCTGCGGCGATGTCGTCCGCAAACATATAGTACAGGCAGATGCAGATACAGCCGAAGCAAAGGATTCCGCAGACCCACATCCCCGCATTGCCGCCGGGCACCCTGTAGACCCGTTTCCTCCCGGCGTCGCTGTAGCGCAGTTTGACCGCCGCCGCAAACATCACCAGGTATGGGATCATGAAGATGACAAGGCTGAAGGAAAAAATATCCCAGAAAATCGCGTTTGCCTCTTCGCTTCCCAGCAGGAAATTCAGGATCAGGAGCACGGTGGAAAGGACGCCCATTACAATGTATAGATTTCCTGCGGTACCGTATTTGCTTCTTGCGCCGAGAAATGCATTCCGTTTGTCCAGCTCGGCCGCGATCAGGCTTTCATTTGCCCCCAGCGTCCAGGAGATCATATTGGAAACCAGAGTCAGGCAGGACACGATCACCAAAATTCCCAGAACCCATTTCTGGCCGCTTCCGAATACGGAGCACAGCTCTTCCAGCGCATAATAGAATCCGTCCATGGTGTCGATATTTTCAGCCGGAAGCGCCGCCAGCATACCGAAGGTGCCGATCACATAGAGGATGGTGATCGCGACACCGGCCAGGATGGACATTTTCGGAATCGTCTTTTCCGGATGATCGATCTTATCCCCGATGGAGCCGATCAGCTCAAAACCCAGCAGGTTGTAGACGATGATCGCAAGCCCGGAGGACATATCGCCCATAGAGGTGATTTTAAAATCATCGATGGTAAAAGAATTTGCCGGCCCGTTTTTCAGAATATAGGCGACGCCCAGAACTCCGAAGATCACAAGCATGGTCATCTTGCAGATCGACGCGATGGATGTAAGCGCCACGGAAAGCTCCACGCCGCGATAGCCGATCCATACGATCAGCCAGCTCATCGCCAGGGAAATGGCCGCGATGACCCATACGGGCGCATCCGGAAAAAATGTATAACTGAGCCAGTAGGCAAAGGTCAGAAAGACCGCCGGCATCCAAAATGCTACATTGATCCAGTAAAACCAGCCTACCTGCACGCCCGTATGTTCCCCAAAGGCGCGGGTACACCAGGATGTAATCCCGCCCGCATCCGGGTAGGTGCTTCCAAGCTCCGCGTTCAGCAGGCCGTATGGGATGAAAAAGATCACCGCGAAGATGAGCCACATGGTAATGGACCTTACCCCTGCAAATGCAGGCGCCCCTGCCAGGGAATCCAGTACAAGAACGCTGCATATTGTAAATAAGATCGTCTGGACCAGACTTACTTTTTTCTCCTGTGTTTCACTCATGAGTTTCCACCTCCTTATGTTAGAGAGCACTCTTAGAGAGCGCTCTCAGAAACTGATTGGAAACGGCCTGTGCATCAGACGCTTCCTCAACTCTTTTTTAAGGCCGCGATTGCTGCCGGGTCCGGCTGCTGCAGCGCCATACAGTGGATATTTCCGCCGCACATAGACCATTCGCGGGTATAGATCTTGATGATCTCCCGTTCCGGCATGAGCTCCTTGAACATCCGGCATGCCACCTCGTCCATGGGATCATCGTACTGCGGTACAAGCAGCCCGCCGTTTACAAAGTAGCTGTTGATATAGGTGACTGCCAGCGGAAGTCCGTCTTCCCGGGACGACGCGCTTTCAGAAATGTCAACGCCTTCGCTCTGTTCCTTGGAAATGTGCAGGACTGCCGGGATGGGGATCTTGTGGATCTCAAATTTGCGCCCTTTCGCATCGGTGGCTTCACTCAGAATGTCATAGGCGGCTTTCAGATTGGGATACTGCGGATTTTCCGGATCGTCCGTCCAGGAAAGGGCAAGTACGCCGGGCCTGATAAAGAAACATACGTCGTCGATGTGCCCGTCCGTCTCATCAAAGGCCATCCCGTCCTTCAGCCAGATGACTTTTTCCAGTCCCATATATTCTTTGAAATATTCCTCGATCTCCTCTTTTGTCAGCTTCGGATTCCGGTTGTGGTTGAGCACGCTGTTCTCTGTTACGATCAGGGTGCCTTCGCCGTCAATCTGCATGGCCCCGCCTTCGAATACCACGTTTCTCGCGTCGTAGCGGTCGTAATTTTCCAAATCAAGAAGCTTGGACGCAAATTCCTGGTCGCGTTTCCATGGGAAATACAATCCGCCTTCCAGTCCGCCGTAAGCGTTCCAGCCCCAGGTAACCCCGCGCATCTCGCCTTCATCATTGATTACATAAAAAGGTCCTTTATCCTGCGCCCACGCGTCGTCCACTGTCATTTCCACCACACGCACCTCTTCGGGAAGGCGCGCCCTTGCGTTCTCATACTGATCCGCAGAACAGAATACGGTCAGCGCTTCGTGCTTGATGATTTCTTTTGCCACTTCCACCAATACCCGCTGGCCGGGCTTTCCGCCGTCACGCCATGTATCCTGCCTCTCCGGCCAGATCAGAAAATCCTGTTTCCGCGGTAAAAATTCTGCCGGCATGTAAAAGCCGTCTTTTTTGGGGGTGCTTTTGATTGTTTTCATAACGTTTTTGCTCCTTTCGGTCTGCTTATTTGCTTTCATTATACTTGGATTTTTTTCTTTCACCATTACCCGGAGGCATCTTTCTGGAAAGTGGTACGTCTGAGTTTTTGGGGTACCCGAAAGGTTACTGTTCACACGGCGTCGTGCACCCTGCTGCACGGCGTCCGGCCAATAAAGTAACATTTGCCATCATATCCAGCCCGTCTACACTCCGTTCCGGTCCGTCCTAAACAAGCGTCGCTGGCGCTTAGGACCGCCGAAGGCGACTTAAAATGGGCTGGATACTGTTACTGGAGCACCCAAAGGGTGTGAACAGTAACCCCGAAAGGTTACATGTCACACCCCGACCAATCACCACGCTGATTGGTCGGGAGGATGCACATAAAAGCTGGTATTCCGGCGGTTTACTATTTTTGCAGAAAATGTTATACTGACGTCAGATGCTGCTGATGAACAGGGGGGTGAAGCGCGATGATTACTTTGGACAACAGCCAGTGGAATCAATTGGACGAGATCATTTTGAATTTACACATACAGAAGGACGTGACGATTCTGCAGACGCAGATTCTGGAACAGCTTGCCGGGCTCATCCCGCACCGGCGTTCTTTTTTTGATCTGTGTACCACACAAAACGGGCAGCGTGTCTTTTTTGCTCCGGTTTCATTGAATATGTCAAAGGAAGAGCTTGCCGATTACTACAAAAATTACCAGTACTCGGATTATGTGGTATGGAGTTTTTCCAATCACAGCTCCACGATCTACCGCGATTCCGATATGATCGGGCGGCCTGTCCGGGAAAATTCCGACATTTACAGACAATGGATGAAGCCCATGGATATTTACTACAGTCTGGGGTGTACGATTTTCAGCGGCAATCAGCTTTTGGGCTCCATCACGCTGTTCCGCAGCGAGCAGGAGGGTGACTTTACCGATTCGGAGCTGGCCATGCTGGAAGTGATCAGCAGGCACCTGTCGGCACATTTTTCTTTTTTGTGGCCTTACGGCACGGTTCCAAATCTGGCTGCCAATGCTGCCAAAGCAGCCGGGAGGGAAGGGCTGAGCTCCAGGGAAAGCGAGATTGCCGAACTGATCGCGGCCGGACACTCCAATTCCGAGATCAGCCAGATCCTTTTCATCAGCGAGAACACGGTGAAAAAGCATGTGAACAGCCTGTACCGGAAGCTGCATATCACTAGCAGGACGCAGCTTCTGCGGAGGCTCTACGATCAGATGAGTATAGGTACTCCTCGTGAAGAGTAGTAAAATGAAAAGTTTTCAAGCTGTGCGGTTGGAAAATTCCTCAGAGAAAAAGGTGTTTACGATTCAACTGCGATGAAGCAGCAACAGGAGGAAAAAGATGAAGACAGCAGCAATATTTCAGGACGGTATGATTTTACAGAGGAACAAACCCGCAGTCATCTGGGGAACCGGGGCGCAGGGGGAGACGATCCGCGGAGAGATTCAGGGAAAGGAAGCCGCGGCCGCCGTTGACGCGGACGGGAACTGGACGCTGACACTGCCCGCGCTGGCGGCCTCTGAGGAGGAGGAGCTGGTGCTGCGGTCGGTCTCCCCGGCAGGCTTGGAGGAGACAAAGGTATTCCGGCAGGTTGCGGTGGGGGAGGTCTGGGTTGCCGGCGGACAGTCCAACATGGAGTTCCACATGCGCTATGAGAAGCATATGGCAGAGGCAATGAAACACTGCGCCAATCCACGGGTGCGTTTTTTCGACGTGCCGGAGGTCTGCTATGACGGCCAGTCCGAAGAATTTGACTACAGCAGGATGGGGATCTGGAGAAAAGCGGATCGGGAAAATCTGGAATATTTCAGCGCGGTGGGGTATTATTTTGAACGGGATCTGGAGAAGATACTGGATGTACCGGTAGGAATCATAGGATGCAATTGGGGCGGCACCAGATCCTGTGCCTGGATGTCAGCGGAGAGCGTGGAACGCGTGGGAAAACCGTGGATGCAGATGTACAGGGAGCGGACGGCCGAAATGGACCTGGATGCATTTTGGAAAAATCAGCACGGCAATCCAATGAACCACCGGGGAGACCCGTTTGCGGACCCATTTGGAGAGGCCGTACTGCCAAGGACGCTCAGCGCCGAGGAAATGGAGGAACTCTTTCGGCAGATGCCGGATGATGGGAAAACATTTCTGCAGGAGATGCAGCCCACGGAGATTCCGGGATGTCTCTACGAGCACATGCTTAAGACCATCGCACCCTACGGAATCCGCGGATTTCTCTGGTATCAGGGGGAAAGCGACGATGAACCGGGAAAACAGGGACTGTATCAGGACATGCTGACCGCGCTGATCGGAGACTGGCGCGCCCTCTGGAATGATCCCAGGCTCCCCTTCTTGTTTGTACAGCTTCCGGGATGGGAAACCTGGCTGGACGGCCCGGGAAACAGGGATTACATGACGATCCGCAGCTGCCAGGAGTACGTTGCAAAAAACGTAGATGACGCATATTTGTGCTCTATTTCCGATGCGGGAGAACAGAGGGACATCCATCCAAAGGACAAAAAGGTAGTCGGGGAACGCCTTGCGCTTCTGGCAAGGGGGCACGTATATGGGGAAGCTCTGCTGTGCGATCCGCCCACGGCAGAGAAGATCCGGCGGGACGGCGGCCGTGCGGAGATCACTTTTGCAAATGCAGAAGGCGGTCTGACCGTAAAAGGGGATAGGGTAGAAGCGCTGCACATCTACTCGGCGCAGAAAACCGGGGGTGAAAAGGATGCTTCAGAAAAATCAGAAAATGAAACGAGCCGGAGGACAGAAATCCCGTTTACGGCGGATGCGGAAGGCGAAAAGCTGGTGATCCGGCTTCCGGAAGGGACGGGGAGGGTCAGTATAGAATTTGCCCGAACCAGATGGTATCTTGTAAATCTGTATAATCAGGCAGGGATTCCGGCAATCCCGTTTGAATTTACCTGCTGAGATGCAAAGGAGCATAGTCAGTGTAATAATCTGATGTATTAACACAAAGTAAAGGAGACTGTTTATGGACAAGAAAGCAATGTACAAGTTAACCTACGGGTTATTCGTTCTGACCGCGAAGGCGGACGGCAAGGACAACGGCTGCATTATCAACACGGCGATTCAGGCGGCGTCGGAGCCGAATCAGATGAGCATTGCCGTAAACAAAGCAAATTTCACCCATGACATGATCAAACAGACCGGGGAATTTACAGTGTCGGTGATCAGCCAGGACGCGGGATTCGAGCTGTTCAAGAGATTTGGATTCCAGTCGGGCAGGGACGCGGACAAGTTTGCAGGCTTCGCGGCATATGAGACCGGGGCGAACGGCATCCGGTACATCACAGAGGGAACCAACGCGTATATCTCCGTGAAGGTAGAGAAGACGCAGGATCTGGGCTCTCATACGATGTTCATCGGGACGATCACGGATATGGAGGTTTTGAGCCAGACGCCGTCGGTTACTTACGAATATTATCAGAACAATATCAAACCCAGGCCCCAGGCATCGGCTGCGGCAAAGGAAGGCAAGACCGTATGGCACTGCCGGATCTGCGGCTATGAATACGTGGGCGCGGAGATTCCGGAGGACTTTATCTGTCCGCTGTGCAAGCATCCGGCATCGGATTTTGAGAAGGTGGTCTCATAGAGTGAATGTCTCTTGCACTGCATATAAAAAAGAGCGGTTATCCCGCTCTTTTTTTACTGACTGCCGAAAAGCTGTTCTTTACTTCAGCACATCCTTGAGATCCATTGTCTTTGTCCCATCCTCCAGGATAAAGCAGGGAATCCCGATACCGCCGCCTGCTTTAACCTTCTCATACATCGGCTCTGTGTCGCGAAGACCGAGGTAAACCTTCAGATCCGGCAGTGATGCGGACAGGTTCTTGAAATCCATCTCAATTCCTGCTTCTGTCAGCTTGTTCAGGGCATAAAGGGTATCCGGGCATAAGTGGCTTCCTACTACTGTTACTTTCATGTTCATAATCTCCTTTTTCTTCTAATAAATTTTGTGTTCCTGCATCAGCATTCTCCGGCTACGCTTCCAGTTCCCCGCCGGCCATCCGTTTTTCCAGCCAGTCCTTTCCTTCCACAAGGCGGGCAATGATCATAGAAGCAATGGTATCTCCGCTGGCATTTAAACAGGTTGCCGCCGGGTCAACCAGGAATCCGATGGTGGCGATCAGCGGAAATGCTTCCGCCGGAAAACCGAACAGGCTGACGATCAGCATTTCACCGACCAGGCCGCCGCCGGGCGCGCCGGACAGCACGAAAGCGCTTAAGATCGCGACTACAACGGACATGGCATAAGTGCCCGCGCCGGTATACGGCATCTGGAACACGCCGAACAGGAATGCGATCTTAGTGATTGCGGACAATACAGAACCGTCCATATGCATGGTTGCGCCCATGGGAAGTACGATATTGCTGATATCCTCCGGAACGCCGATTTTTTTGCAGGCATCCATGTTGACCGGGAGGGTTGCCACGGAGCTCTGTGTCGCGAATGCGGTCACAGCCGGATTGAAAATATGTTTCAGCATACGTTTGATTCCAAGCTTTCCTGCCGCAAAATAACTGTACAGCGGGAAAAATATAAGCACATAGACAGCGCACATCGGATAGTAAACCAACATGGTACGTCCGTAATCACCAATCAGTTTCGGCCCAAATTCACCGACCAGGTTTGCAAAATACGCGCCCAGGCCGATGGGAGCCAGTTTCATGATCATATCCACCATCAGCATGATGATATTGTTCAGGCTGTTGAGAAGTTTTCCTGTCCAGCAATCCTCGCCGCCGCATTTTGCCACTGCAAAACCGGACATGATGGCAAAGACGATGATCGGCAGCATATTGCTCCGGCTCATAAGGCCGCTGAAATCATCCACAGTCAGCGCGCCGACAATCATTTCACTGATGCTGGAGGCTTCCGCCATCTCCGAGGAACCCATGGAGATGGCCGTGTTTGCCGCCGGCGGCCAGATGTTGACCACAATAAGGACCAGAACCGCGGCGAAGGCTCCGGTTACCACGAAGGTGCATACCAGGCTTCCCAGGATCTTGCCGAGCCGTTTCATATTGACCATATTTCCAACGGCGGTGGTGATGGAGACATAGACCATGGGTACGACGATGGTAAACATCAGGTTCAGGAAAATATCGCCCAGCGGAGCCAGGACTTTTGCTTTTTCTCCGAAAATGATTCCAATGACTGCGCCTGTAAAAATGCCGGCCAGCAGCAACAGAGGAAATTTATAGCTGTCCCATATTTTTTTCGCGTTCATAAGTAACCCCTTTCATCATTTGTAAGAATCTACCGCATCCCTTAACTGCTTCATTGCCTGCTGCAGAATACTTCTGGGACAGGCTGCGTTGAGCCGCATATAACCCGTCAGGCTTCTGCCGAAGGTGTATCCTTCATTCAGCCCCAGCCCGGCCTTTTCGATCATAAATTTTCTCAGTGTCTCGTTGTCCATGCCCAATCCGCGGCAGTCCAGCCACATCAGGTAAGTGGCGTCCGGGACGTTGACTTTGATCTGGGGGATGTGCTCCTCACAGAAAGATTTTACATATTCAAAATTGCCGTCCAGGTATTCCAGGAGCTGCTCCAGCCATTCCTCGCCTTCGTTAAACGCGGCTTCCATTGCCACGGAGCTGAACGCGTTGTTTCTGTGTACGTCCATATTCATCCAGAACCTGTCAAATTTTGCTTTCATTTCCGCATTCGGAAATATGGTAGCGGACGCCTGGAGCCCGGCCAGGTTAAACGTCTTTGTTCCGGAGATGCAGCTTATGATTTTTCCGGCAATTTCCTGAGATACCGTTGCCGTGGGAATATGCTTTTTCCCGTGGAAAATCAGGTCGGAGTGGATCTCGTCGGAAACCAGGAGTACATCGTTTGCAATACAGATGTCCGCCATTTTCTGAAGCTCTTCCCGGATCCAGACGATGCCCAGCGGATTGTGGGGGCTGCAGAGCAGGAAAATCTTCACTTCCCGGGCCTTTTTTTCGAAATCTTCAAAATCAACCGTCCAGCGCCCGTCCTTTTCTACAAGCTGGTTTTCTACCACTACCCGTTCCCAGGCTTCTGTCACGTCGTAAAATTCAGAGTAGACAGGGGTCTGGATCATCACCTTGTCCCCGGGCTGGCTGAAAATCTTTACGATGGAGGACAGGGCGGGAACCACTCCCAGAGACCAACTGATCAGGTTTCGGTCGATCTTCCAGCCGTTGCGGCGCTCCTGCCACCCGCAGATGGCTTCAAAATAGCTGTCCGGGCGGGAGGTGTAGCCCCAGATCCCTTCCTCCGCCTTTTTCTTTGCGGCGTCAATGATCGGCTGGGCCGTGCGGAAATCCATATCCGCAACCCAGAGCGGGATCACGTCGCTGGTTCCAAACTTTTTTATCCTTTCGTCATACTTTGCCGCGCGGTTTGCACTGCGGTCAATTACCTGGTCAAAATCATATTTCATGTTTTTAAGCTCCTCTCATTGTATTTATAAACATTTCTGCCGGCCGGCATGTTTTTGTGCTGATACTTTTATAATTAGCAAAAGACGTGCCAATCGATGCAGAAACAGGAAAAAAATCGGGAAAATATTTTTTGAAACGGGTTTTCTTCCTTATTTAATATAGAAAAAAATACCTGCAAAAAAAAGAGAGACAGGATCGGCGGATGCGGTTCGGCACAGTGCTGCAGATGGAGCATTTGAAGTCAGGCGCAAAAAGAGTTGCACATTTTAACCAATTAAAACAATTGTTTGACCAAATAAAGGTTTCCAACTGTGCGGCTGCAATGCCGGGAAGGAAGAAGAAGGGAAAAATATCTGGCACATTTTTTGCTGTAATATCAGGTAATGTACGATGAAGAAAGGAGATCATTTCATGAAAAGAAGAATCATTATTGTAGGCGGTGTGGCAGGAGGGGCCTCTGCGGCGGCCCGGATCAGAAGGCTGGATGCCGATGCCCAGATCGTAATGTTTGAGCGGGGGGAGCATGTGTCCTTTTCCAATTGCTGCCTGCCTTATCATTTAAGCGGGACGGTGGAGAACAGCGATTCCCTTGTACTGATGACCCCGGAGCGGTTTTGGAAGCAGTATGGGATAGAAGTACGGGTGCAAAGCGAGGTTACCGCTGTTCATCCCGGGAAAAAGCAGGTGACGGTTCGGAATCTGGAAACAGGGGAGAGCTATACGGAAACCTATGACAAGCTGATCCTGGCGCCGGGCGCGAATCCGATCATGCCCCGGAGTATAGCCGGGATCGACAGGGAGCATGTATTTTCCATAAGAAATGTGACCGATATCAAGGCGTTAAAGCATTACATCGACACCAGGAACGTAAAAAAAGCCGCGGTGATCGGGGGCGGATTTATCGGCGTTGAAACCGCGGAAAACCTGAAGATGGCGGGGCTTACGGTGGCTCTGGTGGAGGGGACGGAGCAGATCATGCTGCCCTTTGACTACGATATGGTTCAGATCCTTCACAAAGAAATGCTGGATTCCGGTGTGGAAATGCATCTCTCAAGCATGCTGACGGAGATCCGGGAGCACAGCATCCTGATCCAATGCGGCGATGAGATCAAAGAGATCGAGGCGGACGCGGTGGTCATGGCCATCGGTGTGTCGCCGGAGACCACGCTGGCCCGGGAAGCAGGGCTTGCTATCGGGGAAACGGGCGGAATCCTGGTGAACAAGAACTTCCAGACCTCAGACCCGGACATTTACGCGGTGGGGGACGCGGCGGAAAGCTTCAACCGCCTTCTGGGACGGCCCGGACGGCTGGCGCTTGCAGGGCCGGCACAGAGACAGGCTCGGGGCGCGGCAGATCACATTTACGGCAGTTCCGGGGCAAACCGGGGATTTATCGGCTCATCCTGTATCCGGATTTTCGGACTGAATGCGGCCTGTACGGGGCTGAACGAAAAAAACGCAGAGAGCGCGGGCATTTCCTGCGATATCGCCTATGTGCTGGCGGCGGATAAGGTGGGGCTGATGCCGGGCAGCAGCTATATGAATTTTAAACTGGTCTTTGAGGTGCCTACGGGCCGGATTCTTGGGGCGCAGGCTATAGGAAAGGGAAATACGGACAAGCGGATTGACGTGATCGCTGCCATGATCACCATGGGCGGAACGCTGGCGGATCTGAAAGACCTGGAGCTGTGCTATTCTCCGGTATTCGGCACGGCCAGGGATGTGGTGAACCAGGCCGCCCTTGTGGGGCAGAACCTGCTGGACTGCCGTTACCGCCAGGTGCCGGTGAGCGAAGTGCGGGGGCTTGTGGAATCCGGGGCCTTTATCGTGGATGTGCGGGAGGAGCAGGAGTTCCAGGCGGGACATTTGAAAAATGCTCATAACATTCCGTTAAGCCAGCTCAGGCAGCGGATGCAGGAGATCCCCAGGGATATCCCGGTCTACGTCCACTGCCGGACGGGACAGCGCAGCTATAACGCGGTCTGCTGTCTCCAGGGGCATGGCTATCAAAATCTGTGGAATATATCCGGCTCCTTCCTGGGAGTCAGCCTGTATGAATACTTTAACGACCGGACAAAAGGAAGGGAGCCCGTGGTGACGGAATATAACTTTAAATGATCCGCCCGGTGCGGCGGCTTCCGACTGGGCCGGCTGTTCCTGCCCGGTGCGGCGTCTTCCAATAGGGACAGCTACTTCCAGCCATCCCGACGGCTTTCCCACAGGCCGCGTCCTTCCAGGGTCAGGCGGCTGCCGCCCCGGCCCCGGCTGACCCTGGCAAGGCCCTGTTCGGACATTTCGGTGAGAATGGCGCGGATCTCCTGCTGGGATGTGGGAATGTGGGATTCCCTGGCTTTTGAGAGCAGTTTTTCCCGCCCCACAAAGCTGCCTTCCTCCGACGCCGCATACAGTTCGCCCAGGACAAACCAGAATGTATCCGTGCGGGGACGGCCACCGGGGCTGCCATAAGGCCCGGGCTCCTCCTGTTCATGGCCTGCAGGGGGGCAGGGGGACACTGGGGACAGGGGCGCCATAACCGGGCGGAGCTTTGGCTGCCGGTGGTTCCATACGGTGGGCGGCAGATCCTCCATGGTGATCTGCCTGTGTCCGGTATAGATAAAATATTCTACCACATTGCGCAGCTCCCGGATATTTCCGGGCCAGGAATAATTTTTCAGAAAATCCCGTATGGGTTCTGTCAGCGCAAACTGCCCGCCCAGCTCGTCTTTAAAATGGTCGATCAGCAGAAAAAGGTCATCGTCCCGCCGGCATAGGGGCGGGATCATGATGGGCAGCGTGTTCAGGCGGTAATACAGATCCCGGCGGAAGCTTCCCTCATCCACTTTCTGTTCCAGCGATTCGTTGGTGGCGGCCACGATGCGCACGTCAATGCTGATGACGCGGCTGCCGCCAACCCGCATCAGTTCCCGCTCCTGCAGCACCCGGAGGAGCTTCACCTGGAGCATGGGGCTCATGCCTTCTACCTCGTCCAAAAATAAGGTTCCCTTGTGGGCCGCTTCTAGCAGTCCCGGCCTTCCGCCTTTTCTGGCCCCGGTAAAGGCGCCCTCCTCGTAGCCGAACAGCTCGCTTTCCAGGAGGTTTTCCGGAAAAGCGGCCACATTGATTGCCACAAAGGGCTCCTTTTTCCGGCGGGAAGCCTGATGCAAGGCGTGTGCAAACAGCTCCTTTCCGGTTCCGGTCTCACCGATCAGGAGCACAGGGCTCTCGCTTGCGGCCATCCGCTTTAGGATCTCCTTTGCATGGAGGATGGCCCGGGAGGTGCCGACAATATCGTCAAAATTGTATTTGGCATAGTGGCCTTTATGCTGCAGTTGTTTTCTCAATTCATCCTGCCGCACTTCCATATCGTGATATCGCTGCAGGATGGCAAAGGCACCCACACATGCGTCCTGCCGCAGCACCGGGACGATCTCCACGCTGACATTGACGCCGTTGATCTTTTTCATCTGGACTTTCGTCCGGCTTTTTTCCCGCAGGCATTTGGAAAAATCAAGATACGGAAATACTTTTTCGCACCGTTTTCCCATGATCAGAGGGCCGCTCACCCTTGTGATCTCTTCCGCATGGTGGCTGCAGGCAAAGATTTCCCCCCGTTCATTGACGCCGATTACACCCTCCTCCAGAATTTCCATGAGGATATGGAACTGGCTTTCCAGGCGGATGGATTTGGCAAACATTTGGTCAAAGCTGTAATTATTGGTGGCAATGCTTCGAAAATATTCCTGAAAGGGTTTGGTTTCCAGCAGAAATTCCAGCTCCAGGCGCAGCGCGATCTCGATCATCATGCCGGAGGTACAAGGGCGCTGCCCCAGGTTGATCCGGGTCTCGATCTCTTCCGGCACATAGCGCATTTCGTCGGGGGTCACTGCCATATGTACGTCTTCCTCCAGCACCGCGCCCGGATAAAAGGGAATCAGGTGTATATGGTTGATCCCGAACTGGTTTAGCTGGGTGATGGCTTCCCGGGCCATGGTCTGGGTCATGTTGACGAACAGCACCTTGCTGCCGGCCGGGAGCTCTTTGAGCTTGCGCAGCTCGCTCCACCGAAAGGACACCTCCACGGCCATGGTCTGGCAGTCCATGGGAACATGGCGGGCCACCTCCTCCGCGGAGCCGTAAGCATCCGTAGACACGACAAACAGGTCGGCCCTGGGGAGAACGCCCATGGCGGAGCCGTCCTGCACATTGTATACCGAGATTTCCGCATAGTCCCCGAACAGGCTTTTCACTTCCCGGCCGTAAGATTTTCCCGCCCTGGCGTCCAGGCTGACCACTGAAATACGTTTTTTATTCATAACTTTCTCCAATTCAACCATTTATTTCAACCATTTTCCCATAAAATGAAGCGGAAAGCAAGAGGAAATTTCCAACTGTGCGGTTAAACTTATTACCTATGAGCCGCGCAAATCTGTTATAATATACCTTGTGAAACGGCCGAATGGCCATAACGGGGTGCCCTCGGGTATACCTTGTGAAACGGCCGGGAAATATTTTTGGCACAATATTTGCTTAATATTATGTATGAAGAGGTAAAGAAACTATGGCTGCCATCGGCCGCAGTCCGGGCGTATGTTTCGTCAGCAGGATTCGGCGGCAGTTTCAGAGTAAACATAAGAGAGGAGATATACAGATGATCAGCAAAACAGAATTATTAGAGTTACTCCAGCAGGAAGTGGTGCCGGCCCTGGGCTGTACCGAGCCCGTATGCGTTGCCCTTGCGGCGGCGGACGCTTACCACGCAATCGGCGGGGACATCGTATCGATCAAGGTGGAGGTGAACCCGGGCATTTACAAAAACGGCATGAGCGTCGGGATTCCGGGATTTGACCGCGTGGGACTGAAATACGCGGCGGCTCTGGGAGCCTGTCTGGGAAATCCGGAAAAGAGTCTGCAGCTTTTGGAGGACATCAATGAAGAAACGGCGAAAAAAGCGGTGGAGCTTGCGGAGGCCCATCATGTGATCGTCATGATCAACCACGACGAGACGCAGCTTTACGCCCATGCGGAGATCATCACTACGGCCGGGATCGGGATCAGCGAGATCAGAAATACCCATGCCAACATTATTTTGACCAAGAGGAATCATGAAATCCTTCTGGAAAAGGAATATGCGGTCAGCTCCAACGACGAGATCCACAAAAAGCTGACCGAGATGACCATTGCGGAGGTTCGGGCGTTGGTGGATGCGTGCAGCGAAGAAGAGCTGGCCTATATGTCGGAGGGAATAGAAATGAACGGGAAGCTGGCGGACTACGGGCTGGAGCACTCCGTCGGCATCGGCATTGCCTCCGCGCTCAAAAAGCAGCTTGAGACAGATACCATGGGGGACAACCTGTTCAGCCGGACCATGGTGCGGGTGGCGAGCAGCGCGGAGGGGCGTATGAGCGGCTGCCCCTATGCGGTCATGAGCAGCGCGGGAAGCGGTAACCACGGACTCACCGCCATCCTGCCGGTAGTGGAAATGGCCGATTATGTACACGCGTCCAATGAACAGCTTGTAAAGGCGCTTGCATTTTCACATACCCTGAATGTGTATATCAAGGCATTTACCGGAAAGCTTTCCGCAACGTGCGGCTGCGGGGTATCTGCGGCCACCGCTGCATCCGCGGCCATGGTCTGGCTCCTGGGCGGAAATGACACCCAGATCGGAAACGCAGTGATCAATATGAGCGGAAACCTTACGGGAATGGTCTGCGACGGCGGCAAGATCGGATGCGCCCTGAAGCTGGCGACGGCGGCAAATGCGGCCATGATGTGCGCATATCTTGCCATATCGGATGTGGTTCTTCAGGGAACGGACGGA
The DNA here is from genome assembly GCF_003885045.1 of Schaedlerella arabinosiphila. Classification (GTDB taxonomy): domain Bacteria; phylum Bacillota; class Clostridia; order Lachnospirales; family Lachnospiraceae; genus Schaedlerella; species Schaedlerella arabinosiphila. The sequence continues at coordinate 5,241,142 of NZ_RHJS01000002.1, forward strand.
ATCTGCGGATTTACACCGGAGGAAGCGATACACAATATGGGAAAAGTGAGCAACCCGGGAATGCTCCAGACCGACCACACGATTCTGGATATCATGATGGAAAAAGGCAATTGACAGGGGGAACGGCTTCCGGAAAATCCGGAAAGCCTGACGCTGGCATTCTTTCCGCATATGAGGGAGCCGCTGGGTACACAAAGAGGGCTGGATGTTACAATCTCAGCCCTCTCTGTCTGGAATCCGGAATGTTCATCTGGATTCTGTATTTTGCCACGGCCCTTCTGGAAACGGTGATCCCTTCCTCCGCCAGCTTTTCCGCCAGCTTCTGATCGCTCAGGGGCTTTTTTTCTTCCCCGGCGATAAGGGCGCGGATTCGTTCCTTGATCTTGCCGGAAGAAACGCCTTCTCTTTCTCCATCCCTGGACAGAGCGGATGTGAACAGGGATTTCAACGGCTCCGTCTTTTTGTATTGGACATATTTCCCCTTGACGGCCCGGCTGACAGTGGATACGTGGATTCCCAGATCCGCCGCGATATCCTCCATGCCCATCGGTTTCAAAGAATCCCGATGCTCAAAATAATCTTCCTGCCGCAGGAGGATGGCTTCCATAATGCGGGTGATGGTTTTTCTACGCTGCTCCACACAACTGACCACAAACCGGGCTCTCTCCAGCCGTTCCTTGAAGTAGGCGGTGAGCTCGGGGTCTGTCGCGTCCTTCATCATCTGGATATAATAATCGCTGAACCGGTATTCTCCTGTCCACTGGTCGTTGATCTCCACGCTCCATTTTCCGCCCGGGCGGGAGACGATGATATCCGGCACCACGTAAGACGATTCCTCTGCCTGGATGTCCATGATCGGCCGGGGGTTCAGGCTTCCGATCAGATGGATATACTCCTTGACCCGGATCGTGGAAATGCCCAGGCTCCGGGAGATCGTTCCGATCTGTCCGCTTACCAGCTCGGTCAGGTAATTCCGCAGAAGCACGCATACTGTTTCGTCCGCGAGATCCTTTTCTTCCAGCTGCTTAATCAGGCATTCTTCCAGATTCGGCGCAAAGATTCCGGCAGGCTCCAGCTCCCGCAGGACGGCAAGGCACCGGTCCAGTTCTTCCTTCGGATAGCCGGATCCGGCGGAAAGCTCACCGGTGTCATGGGTAAAAAATCCTTTTTCATCCAGACAGTCCACAAGATAGCTCATGATCTTCATCTGCTGTTTGGTGTAGTCCTTCCAGTTCAATTGCCCCAGAAGAAGCTCCTTTAACGGGTCTCCGGATCTGGCGGAAAATTCTTTTTCGAAATGTTCCCGGTCATCAGGATTGCCGGGATGCTGATCCGCATAAGAAGTTCCGGCATCGGAATCAGAGAACTTTTCGATGCTTGTCATGATATCGTTTTCCTTCTGCTCCGTACGCTCCAGCAGCGGGTTTTCCAGATATTCATTCACCATAAAATCTTCCAGCTCCTGGTTGGTGAGGGCAAGAATATTCAGGGCCTGCACCTGGCTGGCGGAAAGGGCCTGCTTCTGCTCGGGGGCGATGTGATTGGTTAAATCCATAGGCTTCCTCCTTTGTTCGTATTTTTTCCGTTCTTTTTCTGAAATGCATCTGAAGTAAGTATACGAAAAAATCCGGTTATTTACAATACAGTAACGAGAAAAGTTTTTGGGGGGCGCTTTGCGGCGCAGGATGAAAAAAGATGGATTAAGTTAAGTTATCATGTGAAAAATTGTGATAGATATTGTTTATAAATCATGATAAAATAAATAAAAAAGAATATGGGAGTTGATTTTATGCTGGTCAGTACAGATAAAAAATGGGATTATGCATTAGGCATGATTAAAGTAGACGGATTAGAGCCATCCCCAGAATTTAAAAAATTAATTGAAAAAGAAAGTCGTGGAGAAATGACCACAGAGGATATGCGTAAAGTTTTAGACAAAAAATATAAGATGAAAGAATAAGGATAATATTATGAAAGATCCATATTTATATCCACATACAGATATTCTGAAGAATCTTGCTGATATACGGGACAGGGAAATGTTATCGTGCATGGAAGCAGAATATACGAGCATACGGCTTGCGGAACTCGTGACAGGAGAATCCGTCAGCCGTTTTGATTTTGCAGCGCTTTGTGATATGCATCATTATATTTTTCAGGATATTTATGAATGGGCAGGAAAAATCAGAATTATAAATATTGAAAAATCAGAGCCAGCGTTAGGAGGTATTTCAATTGAGTATTCTGATTGTTTTGACATTATAAAGGATGCCACATATGTCTTAGATAAAATGAACCACTACACTTGGGAAAAGGCATCTCTTGATGAAGTGGCAGAAATATTTTCAAAATATTTAGCTGAGCTTTGGAAAGTACATCCATATCGGGAGGGCAACACACGCACGGTAATTACATTTTGCAGCCAATTTATAGAGAGCAAAGGGTTTTATATAGATAGTGATTTATTCAAAGATCATGCACAATATATGAGGACTGCTTTGGTTGCGGCAAGCGCATTGTTTTCAGATTTAGGAGATAAACGAAAACAGGAGTATTTAGAGAAGATAGTTTTGGATGCTTTGGAAAGAGGTCAGGAAATGAAACAAAGGGTTTCAGATATTATAAAAGAAGCAGGATTTAGAGTGACAGAAAGAAGAATTCGTAAAATTATATATTGGAATCGTTTAGAGCGGCATGAGCATGGAGAATGGGATGTTAGATTATATTTATTACAAAATGAGGAAAGCGAATAAATGACTTATTAAAAAATCAGATATTACAGAATAATGCGCTTGAGGCATGGAAAATATATTGAATGATTTACAGGCCCCTGATTTGCGCGGGGCCTGCAGTGATTGTTTATACCATTGAAAAAATATCTTGTTTACTTTTCTTTTACATAATCAATTTCAGTCAGATTCACACCAGAAGCAGTTAAAATTGCTTTTAATGTCATATAACGCCGCTTCATCTTCTGATACAAAACAGAATCCTTATCCTCACAGGACATCATATAATCCTGAATCCTGTCAAATTCTTCGATGGCTTCTTTCGCAATTTGGGTATTATTAGGCATGCTTGCCTCCTGTTTTATTTATGAAAGTCAAATACCTTGCAGCAAGCTGACGGAGCACTCAAAGGGTGTAAACGGTAACTGCTCGTTATCTGACAAGCTGCGGATATTTTTCCTTGTTCCTGCGTTTGCATTCATACATGATCTCGTCGGCTTTCTGGAGGATCTCATCGTAGGACATGTGATTCTCTGAACCTTCGATATTGACGACGCCATAGCTGAAGCTGCACTGGTATTCGGCATAGTCCCCGGTCTGGAAATCGCGGAGGATCTCCGCCATCTTCCGTTCGATCAGCTCACCGATACTGCCGCTGAGTACAAGGCAAAATTCGTCTCCGCCGATCCGGGCAAAGGTGTCCTCGCTTCGGAAATTGGTTTTGATCAGTTCTACAAAATTCTGAATATAGATATCGCCTTCCAGATGTCCGTACTTGTCGTTTACATATTTGAGGCCGTCCAGGTCGAGATAGCAGAGCGTGGTGTCCTGCTCCTCACGGAGAACCATTTCCATATATTCCTCGAAAAACAGACGGTTTTTGATTCCGGTCCCCGGATCGTGGTACGCTTTGCTGGCAAGATTGTGGGCAGCGCGCTTTTCGTCCGTGATGTCAACGATAATGTGTACGTAGGAATCCCGCTCCCTCCATTCAATTGGAAAGGAAGTGATTCGGTAGTAGGTGTCGGCCTCGCCGGCCATTTCCCACACCTTGTATTGCTCCTCGCTGTCCCATTTCACAATCTCGCTGTGGAATGGAAGACGCTTTTTACAAGCGGAACAGAAAGCAGAGTCCACGCGTTCTTCCTGCTTTTTCTTGTTGCAGTACATGATTTCCTTCGTACTCACGTCAATGACCAGAAGCCATTCTTTCCGTTTGCTGAGCATTTGGATCATAAGCTCGTTGTAGCCCTCAATCATTTCCGCCCGGTTCTGGGATTTGATGACTTCTTCCTTCAACTGGGATTCGTGGGCCCGGAACTTTTCAAGTTCCTCTTTCAGTTGGGTCTCGCAGGCCCGGAATTTTTCAAGTTCCTCCTTCATCCCGGCTTCGCGGGTGCGTAAAGCTACGATCTCTTCTTGCAGTTGGGTTTCCCGTACCTGGAAGGCTTCGAGCTGCTCCCTGAGCTGGGATTCGCGCACCCGGAAACCTTCGAGTTCTTCTTCCAACCGGGCTTCACGGATCCGAAGCTCGTCCGCTTCTGTTTGCAGTGACTGATAGTCGCGCTTCAGGGAGCGGTAAAGCTCTTCCGGATTCGGATCTATCGGAGTATTTGTTATAGTTTTATCTTCCACGGTTCAATCACCTCTTTTGATGTCCATAATTTATTTTAGCATAATTTCAATATACTTACAATTCATCAGAGGGAAAAAAGTTGTGGCAATATTATGAATTTTGATTATGGAATAAGAGATTTACACTCAAATCTACATTTGGTACAATGAAGATAACTTAGATGTTACCTATATTCTAAAAAAGGGAGGCGATCACATGAGCGAAAAAGAAATGCTCAAAATTTCGGTTGAGGAATTTTCACGATTACAGGATTATATGATAGACTCAGAAAAAGAGTCTGCCGCATATAAAAAGATGAAGAGGAGATACATGGAATTAAAAATTATTTTATCAGTTTATGGAATCGATATTTCTGTACTTGACTTCATAAAAGAATAAGAAAAGCGGTGTAAAGCTTATATCGGATGATAAGGGCTTTACACCTTTTTCGCTTAAGGGAGAACATTTGCCGGCGTGCTAACGATTCCGCCAGTCCAGCGGGCTCACCCCCGTATTCTTTTTGAACAGCCTGCTGAAATACCCCTGATCCTGATACCCGATCATCTCGCTGACCTGCTTCACGGACAGCTCCGGGTTGTGGGACAGGTAATGCTTCGCCTGGGACAAACGTATCTGCGTGATGAATTTCAGCGGGGACATCTGGTACTGCTGCTGGAAGATCTTCGTTAAATAGCTGGGGCTGTAGTGCATGCTGCCCGCGATCAGGTTCAGGTTGATATCCATATTATAATTTTGGACCAGGTAATCCCGCAGGGTGGCGGCGATCTGCTCCGGGGAGTTCCGGGTCATGGATTCGTTGAAAATGTCTTCGTAAGCCTTCTGCTCGATCTGATACTGCTTACGGATGTTCCCAAGGGCCAGGGCCAGCTCCTCAGGATCTACAGGTTTCAGCAGATATTCGGACACATGCAGGCGGATGGCGCTCTGGGCGTATTCAAAATCGGAATATCCGCTGATGATGATAAATTTTGTCAGAGGACAGTGGTTGTAGACTTTTTTCAGAAGCTCAATCCCGTTCATGACCGGCATCCGGATATCCGTGATCAGGAGGTCCGGGTTATGTTCTTTTACAAGCCGGTAGGCTTCGTCCCCGGTCTGTGCCTTCCCCGCGACTTCAAAATCGGGGGCGCACGCTTCGATCTTTTCCGCCAAATGGTCTAAAAGCAGGCGCTCATCCTCTGCCACAATGACTGAATATTTTGTAGTTCCCATAATGTTTTCTCCTAAGTAAAATATGCTCCCGGCCGATTGATACGGCAATCCGCATAATCAGGTCTGCGGCCGCAGCCTCCGAACCGATAAAGCTGCGGCTTGCTGCGTTGTCTCCGGGCCGATAACGCCGTGTTTTTCGGAACCTACGGAGCCTTCGTGCATCTCCCGATGGTCACGATCCCGTGGTGCTGCCCGGTATTTCCATATTCAAAAATGATCTGTTCCCCGCAGTGCAGGCGCCAGCGTATGTACACATTGAGCAGCCCCAGGCCGTCGATGTTCAGCTCCGGCAGGCCGGGCTGTTCATCCGCGGTTTGGATGCGCTCCCGGATCTGCTCAAGGGCTTTTTCGGAAAATCCGGTGCCCGAATCCTCCACCTCAATCCGCCAGGCATCTTCGCTGACCACACTCCGAATGGAAATGTCCCATGGAGGCTTGCAGTCAATCCCGTATTTCAGCGCATTTTCCACAATGGGCTGAATGATCAGCTTGGGCACAGGCACATCCAGGATGGACTCGTCCACCTCAATGGTGTAATTCAGATTTTCCTGAAAACGCACCTTCATGCAGTACAGATATTTCCGCACGTAATCCATTTCCTCCCGAAGGGTGACGGGAGCGTTGGAACTGCCTGTGATGTACCGCATCATCCGGGTCAGGTTCCGGCAGATCGTGATGACCTCCTCTTTCCGCTCCTTCTCCGCAAGCACAATGATGCTGGCCAGCGTATTGTAATAAAAATGCGGATTGATCTGGGACTGCAGGGCCAGGCTCCGGGACTTCAATTCCTGGGCGCGGGAATCCAGCAGCGCGTTCATGGAATTTTTCAGGTTTACGTTCATATCGGCAAATTCCTGGTTCAGCTCTTCCAGCTCTGCGAAGGAATTGCTCAGCTCCGCCTTGTTGTTTTCATCCAGCGTATCCAGCACGGTACTGCGGATGACCCTCTTTAGCTTCCGGATCGGTTTGATGAGCTGGCGGGAAGTCATATAGGAAAAGACCAGGCAGAGGCCAACCATCAGAAATACAACCATAATCAGAAAGTCCAGCATATTTCGGACCGGAAGAAGAACCTGGGCTTCGTCCTGGACGATTACATGAGTCCAATGGGTGTAGGAGGACGTTTTGTGGATCACCAGCTCCCGCTCCCCTTCGGCACCCCAGGTTTTCAGGGACTCACTCTCCGGCTGTCCGCTCACCAGGGAATAATAGTCCGACGGGATATGGGATTCCTCAGACTCCACGTAAGGATAGACCTGGCGGCCGTCGGAATCGTAAATATAGACTTCCGGGGCATTTTTGGTCCGTTTCTTGTAAGTGATGATGCTCTTGAAAACAGAGGAGCATTTTTTCATGGTCTCAATTACGCCGATCTCTTCCTTGGAACTGTCCTGCAGTGTACGGTAAAGGGAAATATACCAGGTGGGCGGCGTGCTGGAGGTGCCGCTTGTCTTTAAGTCGTTTGTGGCATAGGGCAGGCTGATGGTCTTTTTTCCGGCGTTTTTTGAAACCTCATCCATCCAGTCCAGGGTGCTCAGATCTATGGGATAAATGTTCGTCTTGGTTCCCACCCGCAGGAGATAGCCGTTGTAATCGTAGAGGTTGATCTGATCCGCGTTCAGGTTCGTCCCGTTGATGGACATGAAAAGCGTGGTCAGATTCCGAAATTCATCGGAGGCAGCGGGCACGTCCATCCACTCGGACAGCTGTTTTTTGATCCTGCTGCTGTATGCAATGTTGATGGAAACGTTGTCCAGCTCGCGCAGCTCCGCATCGGTCCGGGAGAGGAAAGAGTTGTTGAGCTCCTGCAGGTTTTTGGTCTCCCGCTCGATCAGGATCTCGGAGGTGTACTGGAAGAAAAAGATCGAGAAGAGGAGGACGACGATCATGGCCATGAAAAAATAGGTCAGGAAAAAATGGGTCTGGAGTTTGTGCTTCATATGAAAATGTCCTTTGTGCAGTTTTAAGAATTACTTCTTTTTTAAATATTTGATGGCACATATTATTATCAGAATCGCGGCGGTTATTTCGATCATTGATTTAAAAATACTGAAAAATATCGATAAATAAGCAAGATACATGGCGAACCTCCTTTGTTGTTTGAATATTCATATGTTTAAGATGATTATAACATATAATTACACAAAAGGAAAAGAAAAGGAAAAAGATATTCTTGCAATTGCATTAGTTCGATACACCCTTTAGCGCACTGTCTTGTACAGATCTATCCGCAGTATACGGGAATGTCAAAAAATCCAGCCAAAATCAGAAAATCAATGAGAGAATGCACAACATGAACTCCCTGAAAAAAACAAAAATGTATAAAATATATAAACAAAAGTGAAAAATGCACAAAAAACTGTGAAAACTGTAAAAAATGTCCTAATTTAAAAGCGGAAAGTACATAGACTGAACCGGGAAAAGGAGGTAGGATTAGTGTAACAAAAAACACAGGACTTTAGAAGCAGTCAAGGGAGGATGAAAAGTAATGAAGAAAAAAATGATCAGTGCGTTGTTGTGTACGGCTATGGTGGTTACGATGATTGCCGGGTGTTCGGGGGGATCTACGGACGGCGGAAGCCAGGGCGGAGACTCCGGCGGAAGCACGGAAGCCGACGGCGGCAGTGACAGCGGGGAAGACGCAGGCAGCGCAGATTTCGCAGGGGAGGAATTGAGCATCCTGGTATCTGCGGGGTGGATGGACAACCGGTATGACGATACCATTGCAAGATTTGAGGAAACCTATGATGTGACCGTGGATCTGCAGACGATTCCGGCGGATCAGTACAGCGATATCCTGCAGTCCAAGCTTTCCACGGATTCCTGCGCGGACATCTTCTGGATTCAGTCCAATCCGTTTGCGATCAGCTCCGTGATCGTGGATCCGGAAAAATACTGCATTGATTTTTCAGACGCAGGCTGGAAGGACATTATGCCGGAAGCAAGGCTGTCCTCCTGCGAATATGAGGACAAGCTGTACGGACTGCAGATCTGGCACAATTCACCGGAATATGTCATGGTCTACAACAAGACGTTATTTGATGAACTGAAGCTGGACATTCCGACGACTTACGATGAACTGCTGGAGGTATGCGAAAAGATCGCGGCAGAGGACATCACACCGTGGTTCCTGCCCGGAGCGGACGGATGGCAGCATCAGCTCGCGTTTTTCCAGATCGGCGGCGTGTATGAGGAGGCAGAGCCGGGACTGTATGACGCGCTGAACGAAAATACGGCTACCTTTGCGGACAACGAAAAGATGCTGGAAGTGCTGGGACAGTTCAAGGAATTATCTGACAAAGGATATTTCGGAGAGGACTGGATCGGAACCGACAGCGCCAACATGGCAAATGAATTCGGCGACAGGAACTGTGCGATGGCAATGGCAAATTCCAGCTATATCAAGCAGATCCAGGAAGAAACCGGCACAGAGGATGAATTTGGTCTGTTCCTGATCCCGCTGGGCGACAACAGCAGCTTCCCCACCAATCCGGCCGGCCCCACCATGTTCGGCTATAAGGGAACAGAGCATGAAGAACTGGTTAAGACATTCTTTGATTTTGTGACAACCACAGAGAGCCTGCAGGAAATCCTGGACAATTCGCCGGCGTATACCAACCTGGACGTGAACGACGACGAACTGGAACAGCACTGGCTGCCGGAGGAAGAGGAGTTCATGGGAACTGTGGATGAGGACAAGATGGGTACGGCAGTGCTCCAGACCGGAACCAAGTACACCAACGACTACTGGGGTGACTTCGGCGCGGATATGATCTCCTTCTGTCAGGATCAGAGCGAAGCAAACGACGTCCTGAAAAATATGGATTCCAACCGGGCAGAGGCGGCGAAGATCGCCGGCGACAGCGCCTGGAAATAAATAAAACTGTAAAGACGCGGTTCACGGCAATCCAGCAGTTCCTTATGTGAGCCGCGGTAAGAGAAGCAGAGAAGGTAAAGTGCCGGAGGGGAGGCGCGCGGCATTCCCCCGGCGCTTTTTCAGGAATTATGAAAAAAAGAACAAGCCGGTTTTTCATGGTTCCGTAACTGGAAAGTGGTGGTTTTTTGAAAAAAAATAAAATTTATCCCATGTGGTTCCTGCTTGTTCCGCTTGCGCTTTACAGTGTATTTTTCCTACTGCCCAGTATCCTGGGAATCGGATATTCGTTTACGGACTGGAACTCCCGCAGCATGGGGGAAGTCAATTTTGTGGGACTTGAGAACTACATCGAAATATTTACATCAGACAAGGATTACCTGTCAGGGATCGGGCATACCCTGATGTTTACGGTCATTTCCAATATCGTAAAGCTGATTCCGGCCCTGTTTCTGGCAATCATGCTGAACGAGGGCATACGGGGGAAGGGGCTGTACAGGACGCTTCTGTACCTGCCGTCCATTCTGCCCTATGTGATCATCGGTATTTTGTTTACGTCGATTCTGAATTACAACAACGGCATGCTCAACAGCGTGCTGGAATTTCTGCATCTGGATTTCCTGAAACAGAAATGGCTTTCGGACCTGAATGTGGTGTGGAAATCCATTTTCGGGGTGGATGCATGGCGGGGAGTCGGTTATGTCATGACCATCTTCATCGCGGGACTGAGCACCATTCCAAGATCCTACTACGAGGCGGCGCAGATCGACGGGGCCAACTTCTGGCAGAGACTCCGGTATGTGACGCTGCCCATGATTTCAGGCTCGGTCATGATCAACCTGGTATTCGGCATTACCTACGGACTCAAAGTATTTGACATCATCTACGTGCTGACCAACGGCGGGCCGGGGCATGCCACGGAAGTGATCACGACCTATTCCTACCAGCTCTATTCATCCGGGCAGTACGGAATGTCCACGGCGCTGAATACGATCCTGTTGCTGATCACGGCGGTGGTGGGTGTCCTGATCGTGAAAAATATGAGTAAGCAGGAGGTGCAGCAATGACGAAAAAAAGAATACTTGCGGTTTTGAAGCATGTGCTGATGATCCTGCTGTGCCTTGCGGTGGTGCTCCCGTTTTACCTTGTGGTGATCAACTCCTTTAAGACCAAGGGAGAGGCGGCCAGGATGAATCTGTCGCTTCCGACGGAGTGGCAGTTTTCCAACTACACGGAGGTCATTCGGAAGGGGAAGCTGATCCAGGGATTTCTCAACAGCCTGATCTATGCCGGCGTGTCCACATTGATCGGCGTGATCAGCTCCGCTATGGCATCCTTCGTGATGAGCCGGAGACGGACAAGGGTAAATTCATTTTTGTATTATTTTGTGCTCTGCGGGCTGTTTTTCCCGGTAAACTATGTCACCCTTTCCAGAGTGCTCGGCACCTTCCAGCTTACCAATACCAAGGCCGGGATCATCATCGTATTTACCAGCGCCATGATTCCGTTCTGTGTATTTACGATCCGGAACTTTATCTCGTCCGTGCCGGTGGAGCTGGATGAGGCGGCGGTGTTGGACGGGGCAGGGCCCTTGTCCCTGTTTTTCCGGGTGATCATGCCCATGCTCAAGCCGGTGCTCTTTACCTGCTTTATCCTGCAGTTTATGGGCGTGTGGAGCGACTTTTTGACGCCCTTGTATCTGTCGTCCAAGAGCAAGCTCTTCCCGATGACCATGGCGGTGTACCAGTTCTTCGGGAAAAATACGAACTATTGGAATTACATATTCGCGGATATCGTGCTGACCTGTATCCCGGTGATTCTCGTGTACCTGATCGGGCAGAAATACATCATCGGAGGGCTGACCTCCGGAGCGGTGAAAGAATAGAAGAAAATTGGTTACAAAAAAAGGAGGAAAAATATCATGAAAGATTTAGCAATGAACACGAAACTGATCGTACGTCCCATCATCGGATGCCTGACCCACTCCCATTTCTGGGAGGGCCCGTGCCGTGCAGGGTACAGGGAGGAAATGACCGTGGAGGCGGAGTCGGCTGCGGCTGACCAGGCATTTGAAGCGGCGAAGAAGGTGCTGGAAGGCGCCGCGGAGGAAATCCATTTCCTAGAAGCGGTGGACGCCCGCTATGATGAAAAATTTATCGTGGGAAAGGATGTTTTCGCGAAAATCGAGGAGGACATGGATCAGGTAGACTTTTTCCTCTGCATGAACTGGCGGATTCCGAAGCTGGAGCGTTACAAAAAGCCCATCGTCATTTTGCAGAATGGAAATGAAGGAATTGATTTTGCGGCGTACTGCAGAAACATCGGTGTGGAAGCGTATGTGGCAATGGATATTCAGGATCTGAATGAGATCGCGCACCTGTTATGGGTAAGGAAGGCCGTGTCCGAGACCCGGGCGCTTGTGCTCACCGCAGGCGGACAGCCCACCTTCGGTATCCAGAGCCTGATCCGCGATCCGGAAGTGCTGCGTCAGAGGTATGGTTTCGAAGTGATCAAGCTTCCCTTCCGTGAAATTTTCAAATATATGGATCAGATCACCGACGAGGAGGCAAAGCCGATTGCGGACCGGATCATCAACGGCTCCAAGGAAACGAAGGTGAATACGGACTGGTTTATCAATGATGTGAAATATTATCTGGCGGCGAAGAAAATGATGGACATCTACGACTGCAACGCATTTTCCACGGCGTGCCATGAGCTCTGCACCTCCGAGATTCCCCAGGAGCGGAAGTTCACGCCCTGCATGTGCCATTCCCTGATGAAGGACGAGGGGATTCCAAGCGGCTGTGAGGAAGATCTGAACGCACTGCTGGCCATGACCATTCTGCAGTACGCTGCCCACCGTCCGGCATTTATGGGAAATCCGAACCACGAGACGGACGAGCTGCTGCGCATCCACCACGCGGTTCCGGCGCTGTGCATGAACGGATACGGCACGAAGCCTTTGGAATACAAGCTGTGGGCATTTACCGGGCAGGGCTTCGGCGGAAAGCTGCAGGTTGATTTTACGGAAAATGAACAGGATCATGTGACGCTGGCCCGGTTCAACCCGGCAGGGGATACGGTCTGCGTGAAGGTGGGACAGGTGCTCCGCTCCGAGTATGACGAGGTTTACTGCAGCCCCTACTATTATATCCAGATGGACGACGCGAGAAGGTATATGCATCATCTGGCGGGCTTCGGCCATCACCAGGTGCTGGTGTTCGGAGACTATATGCAGGAGCTGAAAGACCTGGCAGAGATCATGAACTTCAAGGTGCTGGAGGGCTGACCGGATATGATGTATTTGAATAATGCAGCAACGACATATCCCAAGCCGCAGTGTGTGACAGACGCGCACACTGCGGCTTTATCTGCACCTCCCGCCGGGCAGTTCCGCAGCAGCGGGCAGGGCAGGGGGAAGGATGTGTTTACAGGCTGCCGGGAAAATCTGGGCAGGCTGCTGGGGATCGGCAGCCCGGAGCGGATTTATTTTACATCAGGGGCAACGGATTCGCTGAACCAGTTGTTCCATGGAATGGAAAGAAGGGGAAAAAAGATCCTGGTCACCCAGACCGAGCACAACAGCGTCCTGCGCCCTTTGTATAACGGGATGGCGGCGGGGGCAGAGGTGGAGATCCTGCCCTGCGACAAATACGGACAGGTCAGCCCGGAGGTATTTGAGGAACGGATCAGCCCGGAGGCAGGGCTTTTAGTTCTGAACCACTGCTCCAATGTGACCGGCATGATTCAGGACGCCGCCCGGTTCGGGGAAATTGCAGAAAAGCACGGGGTTTTATTTATGCTGGACGCTTCCCAGAGCGCGGGATGCATTCCCATAGATTGTGATGGCTGGCATGTGGACGCATTGGTATTTACCGGTCACAAGGGGCTGTTCGGCCCCCAGGGGACGGGCGGATTTTTCCTGCGAAAGGGCGTGGGGCTGCGGCCTTACCGGTACGGCGGTACGGGAAAGGACAGCAGCAGGCTGGTCTACAGGGACGGCGATTATGAGTACGAGACAGGCACCCAGAACGGGCACGGGATTCAGGCTTTGGGGGCCGGGGTGGAATACATTCTGGACTGCGGCGTGGAGCGGATCGCGGAAGCAGAGAAAAGGCTGATGGGAATTTTATATGACGGACTCTCGGAAATACAAGGCGTGACAGTTTACGGAGAGAAGGGGCGCAACCTGGGGCCGGTGCTGAGCATGAACCTGAAAGGGCTGCGGCCGTCGGAGCTGGCATATATCCTGCAGAACGGATACGAAACGGTGGTCCGGGCGGGGCTCCACTGTGCGCCGCTGATCCATCAGGCCATGGGAACGGAGGAGCAGGGCACGGTGCGGGTCAGTGTTTCGGCGCTGACAGAAGAGCAGGAAGTCCTGCAATTTCTGGAGATCCTGCGGGAGATTGCGGCAGCGGCGGAAAATTGACGGAGCATGCGCTGCGGCCAGGCAGGGAACAGGAGGTAAAGCATGAATATATTGGAGATCATCCCATCCCGGGAGCGGTGCGCGGAGGCGGGATGGCATGCGTATGATTTTATATTGGAGCGCCCCATGGATGACGATTTCATCAGATCACTGCGCCCGCTGGGGAGCTTTTTGTACATGCAGATGCTGAAAAAACCATTTTTTAAGATTGAATCGGAGCATTATTTATTGAAGGGAATCCGGGGGGATGAATTTTTCCGGATGGCGGTTCATGGGGATTATCTGGAAGAACTGAAAAAGGTAGAGAATATGATTTTAAATGGATGAGCAGGATGAAGCATTTCCCAAAAGGCCGACCGATGATAAGGGAATGCATCATGGATGAAGTATTCATGGATGACAGCCCTGCATCACTCAATAAGAAATGGGAATGAAACAGGTGGGATTAAGAACAGGAAGGAATGATATTATGAAATGTATACAGACAGAGCATTATGCGGAATTAGCACGGGAAATGTTTTTCCTGCGTCTGATTCCCATGGAGGAAGATGTGTTCCGGTGTGTGTTCAGCCAGGAGCCGGTTATGGAAACGGAATCGGCGTTTATCGAGCAGACAGATTTTGAGCCGGTGCCGTATTCTATGGAAGAAACGGAATCGAGTTTTCGGATTCGTACAAAGGCGGTACAGGCGGAGGTTCTCAAGGAGGACGGGCGGATTATCTGGACGCGGCTGGGCGGGGGCGCGAACGGCGCAGGCAGTCCGGAGGGAGGCCGGATGTCTGGAAAGTGCGCCGGAACGAGCAGTCCGGAGGGAGGCCAGGCATCTGGAAATTGCGGAGATATAAGCGGTTCGGAAGCTGCCAGCATCCTCCTGGAAGAGGGCCCAAAAGAACTGGAAAAAATCGATGTTATGCGCTACACCACAGGCGGCGAAGCGCCCGTCATCAACCGGGTGAAAACGGTGGACGGGGAGCGGAATTTTATCCAGAACCTGAAACAGGTGGCGGACCACCAGGCTTACAAGGGGCGGCTGCATTTCCGGTGGAAGCCGGAGGAGGGGATCTACGGCCTGGGGCAGGCAGAGGAAGGGATCTACAATTACAGGGGACATGACCAATATCTGTACCAGCACAATATGCGGATTCCCATGCCGGTTCTCTTGTCGGATCAGGGCTACGGGATGCTGTTCAACTGCGGCAGCCTGATGACCTTCCACGACGGCCCGGACGATTCTTACCTGTTTTTCGATACCATTTCCCAAATGGATTATTTTTTCATTGCAAAAAGGACGCCTGATGAGATCATCGGGACGATCCGGTCCCTGACCGGGCGCGCGTCCATGCTGCCCAAATGGGCGTTCGGCTATATCCAGTCCAAGGAGCAGTATTACACGGCAAAGGAGCTGGCCGACGTGGTGAGAACATACCGGGAGCTGGGGGTGCCGCTGGACTGTGTGGTGCAGGACTGGAACACCTGGGAGCCGGGCAACTGGGGGGAAAAGCTGGTGGACAAATCCCGTTACGGGGATCTGAAGGAGCGTATGGAGGAGATTCACGGCATGCACGCCCATTCCATGGTGTCCGTGTGGCCCAACATGAATACAGGGGGCAAAAATCATACGGAGCTGTTCCAGGCGGGGCATCTGCTTCATGACTATGCCACGTACGACGCATTTTCCGAGGAGGCCCGGGAAATGTACTGGCAGCAGGCGAAAAAGGAGCTGTTTGACGGGGGATTTGATTCCTGGTGGTGCGATTCCACGGAGCCGTTCAGCGGCCCGGACTGGGGCGGGGCCATGAAGCGGGAGCCCTGGGAGCGTTTTGTGCTGGTGGGAAATGAGCATAAAAAATATCTGCCCCCCGAGCAGGCCAACCTGTTCGCCCTGATGCACGCGAAAGGCATCTATGAAAACCAGCGGAAGGACCGGGAGGATATCCGCGTCCTGAACCTGACCCGCTCCGGGTACGCGTCGGGGCAGAAGTACGGGGCGGTGCTCTGGTCCGGGGACACTTACGCGTCTTGGGACACGCTGAAAAAACAGATCGCGGAGGGGCTGAACATGGGCCTGTCCGGGTATCCCTACTGGACCCTGGATATCGGCGGATTTTTCACGGTGGGCAGCAAATGGCAGAACCGGGGCTGCGGCTGCAATACGGATCCTTCGCCGAAATGGTTCTGGCAGGGGGATTACAACGAGGGCGTATCGGATTACGGCTACCGGGAGCTGTATGTCAGATGGCTGGAGATGGGCACATTTCTCCCCATGTTCCGTTCCCACGGCACCGACACGCCCCGGGAGATCTGGAACTTCGGAAAAAAGGGCGAGCCGTTTTATGACGCCATTGAGAAATACATCCGTCTGCGGTACGATTTGATGCCGTATATCTATTCCCTGGCCGGGGACGTGTGCCTGAACCACGGGACGATGATGCGCAGTCTCTTGTTTGATTATATGGAGGACGAGCAGGCGAGAAAAACGGATCAGGAATTTTTGTTCGGGAAAAGCATGCTCATCTGCCCGGTGACCGCGCCTATGTATTATGGAAAGGATAATCAGGAACTGCGGACGGAAAAGGTGTGGACCTGCTACCTGCCTGCGGGAGACGACTGGTATCATTACTGGACAGATCGGAAATATGAGGGCGGGCAGTTCGTGACTGTGGATGCGCCGCTGGATGAGATGCCGATTTTTGTAAAAGCAGGCTCGATCATCCCGATGAGACTGGGAATCATGTACGCGGATGAGAAAAATGGGAACCCCCTGGAAATTCATGTATATCCGGGGAAGGACGGGGTGTTTACGCTGTACGAGGATGAAGGGAATAATTACCATTACGAGGACGGACGGTATGCGCTGACGGAATTTACCTGGGACGAAGCAAAGCGGAAGCTGACCATTGGCGATACGGCCGGGGAATTTGACGGGATGGAACATGGGTGGAGAGAAAATCTGAAAGTCTGCATCCATGGGTGACTCATCCTTCCTGCGGAACTAGGAGATCAATTGTAACGATTCACAGACAAATCAAAAAAGGGAAAGGATGCAATGAATAAACTATTTTATAAAACATATGCGAAGGAATGGCTGGAAGCACTGCCCCTGGGCAACGGCAGGCTGGGAGCCATGGTTTACGGGGAGCCTTTCGAGGGCAGGATTCAGATGAACGAGGAAAGTGTCGTTTACGGCGGCCCTATTGATCGGATCAACCCGGACGCGGCAAAGCATTTCCAAAAAATCCGCAGCCTGATAAAGGATGGAAAGATTGAGGAAGCCGAAGAACTGAGCGTGTACGCATTGTCGGGGACGCCCCAGAGCCAGCGGCCGTTTCAGACATTGGGGGAATTTTCCTATCGTATCCGGCACGGAGAAGGTGAAATTTCGGATTACCGGCGGGAGCTGGATCTGGAATCCGGAATCGTGACGGTCAGCTTCAAACAGGATGGGATCACATATGGGATGCAGGCATTTATTTCTCTGGAAGAGGACGTTTTGGCGGTGGAATTTTCGGCGGACAAGCCGGGCTGCATCTCCATGTCGGGGCTTTTGACCAGGGGAAGATACTATAACTGCGCGGGAAGCGCGGCGGAGGATGCTATTTACATCGACGGGGATCTGGGAAAAGGCGGGAGCGAATTTCGGGTGCAGGCCAAGGCGTGCACCCAGGGCGGCAGTATCCGCACCATCGGGGAGCACCTGGTGATCCAAAATGCCGACCAGGCGGTGGTCTATGTGAACGGCGTTACCACCTATCCCCTGCGGGAAAAGAAGGTTACCGACTGCGGCGGGTATCTGCGGCGGCAGCTGTCCGGGCTGACGCTGGAAGGCTTTGAGGAAATTCGGGAGAACCACATCCGCAGGCATTCGGAAATGTTTGGGAGGTCGGTGTTGGTGATTGAGGATGGGACTGTGGAGCCGGGGCGGCCGTCAGCGGAAGAGGGGCTGGCGTGGTCTCTTGGGCCGGAGCAGATGTCAGCGGAACATGAGGAACATCTGCGGCCCCTCGCGGCGCTGGAGCAGCTTCCCACGGATGAACGTCTGCGCCGGATCGCGGAGGGCGGTACGGATCATGGAATGGCGGCTCTTTACTATGCGTATGGGCGGTATCTGCTGATGTCCTGCAGCCAGCCGGGCGGTCTTCCGGCCAACCTTCAGGGGGGCTGGTGTGAAAAGCTGGAACCGATCTGGGATTCCAAGTATACCATCAACATCAATACCCAGATGAATTACTGGCCCGCGGAGATCTGCAACCTTTCGGAGTGCCATATGCCGTTGTTCGACCACTTGGAGCGGATGCTGGAAAACGGGAAGCGCACGGCTTCGGAAATGTACGGCTGCCGCGGGTTTACGGCACATCACAATACGGACGTGTGGGCGGACACGGCGCCCCAGGATCTGGCCATTCCGGCATCCTACTGGGTGATGGGCGGCGCGTGGCTTGCGACCCACATCTGGAAACACTACCGGTATACTATGGATCAGGATTTCCTGGAGCGGATGTATCCCCTGCTGTATGAATGCGTACAGTTTTATGCGGATTTTCTGATGGAGGACGGGGAGGAACTGGTGATCTGTCCCTCCGTTTCACCGGAAAATACATACATCATGGAAAATGGAAGGACCGGAAGGCTCTGTATGAGTTCCACCATGGACACGGCAATCCTGCGGGATATTCTGATCCAGTTTCTGGAAAGCGAGCGGGTTCTGGGCCGGCAGTCCGAGCTGGGAGAACAGGCAATGGGGATTCTGGAAAGACTGCCTGGTTTCGGCGTCGGCAGGCACGGACAACTGATGGAATGGCGGGAGGATTATGAGGAGTGGGAGATCGGCCATCGGCATTTTTCGCATCTGTATCCCATTTTTCCGTCCAATCAGATCAATGCATATGAGAATCCAAAACTGCTGGAGGCCGGAAAAAAGGCTCTGGAACGGCGCATGGAACACGGCGGCGGGCATACGGGATGGAGCTGTGCGTGGCTGATCAACCTGTACGCGCGTTTCGGCGACGGGGACAGCGCGGTAAAATACATCCATGACCTTTTAGGAAAACTGACCGCGCCCAACCTGTTCGACATGCATCCGCCGCTGGACCGGATTCCCGGAATCCCCTGGGTATTTCAGATCGACGGCAATCTGGGCGGCGCCTGCGGGATCGCACAAATGCTGCTGCAGAGCCATTTGGACGAGATATTCCTGCTTCCTGCGCTTCCGTCGTCCTGGAAGAAGGGGAGCGTGAAAGGACTGTGCGCGGAGGGCGGATTTGAAGCGGATATTTTCTGGGAGGAAGGGAAGCTGAAAGAAGCGGTTCTCTATTCGAAGAAAGGCGGAAGGGCTGTGATCCGCTGCAGTGAGAAGATTTTGGTGCGGATCGACGAGAAAACGGAGGGCGGATTCGGGAAAAATGCGGCATTCTGCAGAGGACAGGAGGCGGTTTCGAAAGACGGGAAAAATGCGGCGTTTTGCGGAGAAGCATCTGCGGCTTCGAAAGACAGGAAAGATGTCCCGGCGGTTTTGGATGAAAAGGGACGTTATGTATGGGAGACACGGGCCGGTGGGGTTTATCGGATTGAAGCAGTTTTAAACATGTGAAAGCTTAGAAGGAAGATTGAGGGCTGAGCAGCCCGGCTGGATACTACAATAAAATATCGCAGAAAAACGGCATTCCCCGGCAGTTCCGCTTTGGCGCTTAACGCCGGGGAAGCTATCGGGGAATAATGCCGGCAGCTTTCGGTTTTCAGAAGAAGTCCGGAATCGAAAACGGATTGATTTCATCCGGGTCGTTATAGAAACTGCACCTGTCCTGCCATTCTTCCATATTATCTCTGATGACCTCGCAGAGCAAGGCGTATGCATCCTTCTCAACCAGATTTTTTTCGACCATGCATTTATAAAATTTTTTGATGCTGGCTGCCGTGCTTTTAATCGTGCCCGGAGTGGACCACATACATTTTCTGATAAAAAATTCGCCGAGAAATGCATCAACCATTCCGCAGCCATGCTTCATTGGGATCAGATCACCATAAAGCAGAAAATGGTTTAAATAGAAATCAATATTATTGATATGTCTGTTGACCGTTTTTGCAGAAAGACCTTTTTCCAGCAGATCCGATTCAAAAATCTTCACGTATTCTTCGTTTTCTTTTTGCAATTTTTCATATAAATTGTCCTCGTCTTCTTCGTAGTTATAATTGTTTTCCGTATCCATAAGAACCTCCCATGCTGTTTTTGTTCTTATTATACTTTCTTTTTTCAGAAAGCGCCATACATAATTTTCGGAAATTGAGCTGTTGTTACAACTGTGGTTACAGTTCACGGCCTAACCGGCCGCGAACTGTAACACGTTTTCAACAGATCCTGTATTTTTTAACATTGGGGGTTGCCTGCCGGGCTATGATATGCTATCATTTGCAGGAAGAATTCAAAAAGATATTCATCTTTTTTGTTCTTGCCGGTGTATCACCGGATTACTCAATAACAGTTTTTTTACAAAGCAGGCTTTTGGGTTGTGCCGTGGATTTCAAGGAGGATTTTAGACGGATGGCGAAGGAGAGCATATTTTTGGAGGAGGCATATGAGACGCTGCAGAGACTGAGTGCGGACGATATCAAACGTCTGGAATACGAAGCGCGGGAGAAGGCTCTGCGGGATCATAATTCCTTTGTCGGCAGCGCAAGAAGGCAGGGGGAGAGGAATGGGATCGAATTAGCTAAGAAAGTCTTTAAGCTGCAAGCCCAGGGAAAGACGGAGGAGGAGATCGCGTCAGAATGCAGAATGGATGTTGAAAAGGTGCGGGAAATCCTGGAATAAATAAGCGCGGCAGTTTCCGGTTTGCTTCGGATGCGGAACTTCTGCCCGGCGGACGGGGCTGCGGTCCGCCGGGCAGTACAGATTACATATTTTCAAGATATTCTTCCAGGCAAAGTCCCTGCTCATACATCTCGGCAGCGGCTTCCTTCCCTACATAACGATAATGCCATACCTCTTCCGACACCCCGGTAATGTCCGTTTTATTTCCGGGGTATCGAAAAATAAAACCGTATTTGTAGCTGTTTTCCTGGAGCCACAGATAAACATCATAGGTGGCTCCGTTAATATCTACCGCAAAACCGAGCTGATGTTCGCTGTATCCCGGTACGGCCACCCATTGCTCTGCTAATTCTGTTGCTTCGCTTTCAGAGTATCCTTCTTTTTCATATTCCCGGATTTTGTCGTCATAAAGCTTCTGCTGCACTTTTGCTGTGCGGTAACCGGATACCACGCTCGGCAATTCCCCCCAGTTTCCTTCCCTGGCATCCTCCAGCATCTGCATCAATGAATCATAAATGCGCGCATCTACAGATTCTCCGCCAGGTACTTTTACCAGATCCGGCTCATAATCCTGAGGAATGGGAGTCTGTTTGTTTACTAAAGTCAGGTACCAGGCGGTATCTCTGCCGGAAGCCTGCGAACTGTTTCCCTGTATAGCAGATTTCTGGGCGGCAGAATCCTGGATAGAGGAATCTGTTGCGGAAGTCCCCTGCATGGAGGAATCCGGTGCGGAATCCCCCTGTATGGCAGAAGCTCCCTGCCCCGTTTGGTTTACCTGGTTCCCGTCTGCAGACGTATGCTTTGCAAAGGAAAGGGACGGGGCGTTGGAAGGATTTCCGCTTTTAAGGCTTGCCTTCCAGAAAAATCCCAAAATCACAATGGAACCCAAACACAGAAAAAGCAAGGCGGTCAGGCCGGCGATCTTCATTTTCTCCGCTCGTTTTTGCCTCCTGGCCAGATACACTTGTTTCTTAAATTCCCGCGGGATATATTTTTTACTCATAATAAAAGCTCCTTTCATTTTGTAAAATCATGCCTTTGTTTCATATCCATTATACGAAACAAAGGCATTGGGAACTTTAATATGAGATTGTTTAATTCCTAAGAAAATCCTAATGAGGTTTGTATTTTTGTTAAACCATTTTGGGCAGGCGGACGGTAATGGTAATCGTGTCGTGTTCGCTGCAGGCATCGATGGAGCCGCCGTGCAGAAGGATGATTTCCTTCGCGATGGCCAGCCCAAGGCCGGTGCCGCCGGTATCGGAGATGCGGGCTTTGTCCAGACGGTAAAATTTGTCAAAGAGTGAAGATAAGTTTTCCTTAGAAATGTGATTTCCTTTATTTCGAAAGGAGATGACAACCTGCTCCTTTGTCTCCGCGGCGGAAATCGTGATTTCTGTGTCAGCATAGCTGTATGCGGCCGCATTTCTCAAAATATTTCCGAAAACCCGTACTAATTTATCCGGGTCGGCGCAGACGGTCAGATCTTCATCGGCGTCCAGAACGACGGAATTGCCCCGGAGCGCGAAGACCGGGGAAAGCTCGTCGGATAACTGGACAAGCAGGTAGTAAAGGTCAACGGGTTCTTTTGACAGACGGATCTGTCCGGAATTATACCGGGTGATTTCAAAAAACTCATTGATCATCGATTCCAGCCGATACGCCTTATCCAGTGTGATGTGAATGCTTTTGGCGCGTTTGGCGGCAGGCATGTCCGGTTCCTCATCTAAAAGGTTCAGATAACCGATCACAGATGTAAGGGGGGTGCGTATGTCATGGGCAAGGTACATGACCAGCTCATCCTTTCGCTGTTCTGCAAGCGCGGTCTCCTGCTTCTGCCTTTTCAGCGTATTCTTTACGGCGTTTAGCTTTAATTCGAAAGGAAGCATTTCCGCCGATAAACGAACCTGCTTTGTATCTTCTGCAAGAAGGGCGTCGATCCCCTGGTTGACCTCGTTGAAATACCGGGTGATCCACCGGAATAAACGCCAGAGCAGTACAATAAAAACAAGCAGGATTGCCGCCCCGAAAAATATTTCTTTGTAGCCTCTGAAATAATTGTGATAGACCAGGAAAGCCTGTTCGTGCGGGTAATGCAGAAAACGTACCAATATCCAGACTACCAGATTGCCGCCCCGCTGTTTCCACAGGAACAGGTACAGCAGGATGACGGCGGCGACAGATAGAACGGCGTTGGTGCAGAAACGCAGCATGACTTTTTTTTGAAATTCTGAGTATTCGGCTTTTTGGTTATCCTTCAATTTTGTACCCCACTCCCCATATTGTTTTTATATATTTCGGCTGGCTTAAGGTGTCGTTCATTTTTTCACGCAGGTGACGGATATGAACGGTGATTGTGTTGTTTGATTTGCTGTAATATTCGTCCTTCCAGATCTTGTGGAACAATTCCTCCGCACTGATCACCCGCCCCTTATTTTCCAGAAGAATGCGCAGAATGGAAAATTCCGTAGGGGTCAATGTAAGAGGCTTCTCATTTAAAAAGCATTCATAGGTGCTCAGCTTCATGGTCAAACCGGAATGGGTGAGCAGATCCTGTTCGTCTTCCGAATGAGCGGGGTTGTATTTTTTGTACCGGCGAAGCTGGGATTTTACCCTCGCGACCAGCTCCAGCGGACGAAATGGTTTCGTAATATAGTCATCCGCTCCGAGCGTAAGACCTTTGATCTGATCCAGTTCTCCGTCTTTGGCCGTCAGCATGATGATCGGATAAGTATGCTTTGCCCGGATCTTCTGACACAGTGTAAATCCGTCGATCTCCGGAAGCATGATATCCAAAATTGCCAGATCCAGTTCGGTGGTGTTTATACATTCAAGCGCTTCCTTTGAAGAGTAAAATTTAAAAACAGTGTAGTCCTCGTTGTTCAAATAAAGTTCGATCAGATCTGCAATCTCAACCTCGTCGTCAACGATCAGTATTTTGTCAGACATGAGATGCCGCTCCTTTCCGCAGGGGATTTTTTTACTGTGTATCAGCGCAATTCATTATAACATACAAAAGAGGGTTTTTTATTATTTTTTTAGTGAGAAGATATTAAGAAATTTCTAAATTAGTAAGTATGTTTCATGCCCGCTCCTTTTGCTCATGTGAGATAAAGTAGTAAAAGAAGCATAAAAAATTTTGCCGTTCCCTATCCGGCTGACTGCCGGACGGGTCGGGCTTTAGTCGGGTAACTCTACCTTGCCGACAAAAGAGTAATAGATTTCGATTTCCTGTCTGCGGAGCTTCCCCGGCGTTTCCCGTTAAGAGCTTCCGATTCGTGGATTACGATTTTCTCCACAAACTCCCGCAACAGGGCAGGGGTGAGTTACCAAAAGGATTTTACATAATTTAGAGATAAGCCACCGTTACATATCTTTAGCTTTCATCTTGTTTATTTCTGCTTGCTGCAATTTCTTGTATTTATCCCTGCCTGTTCCCCAATCTCCAAAAAACAGTGTATTCACTACTACGAATGGAAACAGATTTTTTGTTGTAAATGGGATTTTGCCACTTGCAAAAATAAATATCGTTCCAATCAAAATGAATATGGGAATAATCCCGCCCCAAAGTGGATTTTTTAATTTTGTACATAGAATGTATTCCGTCATGAAAAGTACACCAGCAACAGCAAATCCTATAATCAAATCAATCATTTGTTATCCCTCCCATTACTCTATGTCCTTTGCTTTCATACGTTTCAAATCCTTTTGTCTATATTCATACCGTCCTACAATCCAAAGTAAAATAGTGACAATAAAGAAAACAGCATAAGCAATAATAAGTTGTGTTGAAAAATAGGTTTTAGATATTATAAGTTGATAAACCATTGCTGCAATGCCAGCCAATGTAAGCACACCTCCTAAAAACCAAAATTTTGTTGTACTTAACCGTTCATGCAAAACCATCAACGTAATTGCAACTATAACAATAATCCAGTGTTTCATAAAATTAGTTCTCCTTTTCTTGCTTATATTTCTCAATAATGATTTTTGCGGTTTCTAAATCTATTCGAGAGTCAACCGCTAAACCTTTAATAAAAGTTGGGAACGGTTCATCTTCTTTTTGGTCATTCAATTCAATTTTTTGAATGAGCTTATCTAACCGCAATCGGACAGTAGGGTATGAAACTCCATATAGTTTTGCTATCTCTTTCAAAGAACCAGATTTCAATACAAAATTTTTGAGAAAAGCAGCATCCTCCTGTTCTAAAGCGAATATCCACGGTGGTATCTTGTCAATCTCCAATTCAATTCTCCTTTCATATTGTATTTAATAAAATTAAGTATAACATAAATAATATTAAAGTCAAGAGAAAGGTTTGCATAAAAGATTTTTACTAATGAATATATGAGATTATTGCGGAAATGAATTTCCCGGCGGCACATCCTTAGAACGTTGCTTTTTGAGACCGTATTCCGGTGCGGCTATGTGCGTGTATGTTTGCTGCCGCGGCAGAGGATTTCCGAACAGTTCTCGGGAGGAGCGATGCCTGCGGACTGGTAGACTCTCCTTAGAATTTCTTCTGCATCTTCCAGGCTGAGCGCGGAAGAAGCGGGGGCAGCTTGGCTCGAATGAAATTCTCCTGCTTCGCCGGAGACCGGATGGGAGGAGATACTCTGACGGGATTTGCTTTGGCTGGTATCGTTTGCATTGCTGTTTTGCATGGTTTTCATGTCCTCCTTCAAAATCATAGATAAAAAATGTCAACTTTCATGTGTCGCAGAGTGTCCGGCTCTGCGACAAAATAGGAAAAACGCACGGTTTTCTGGGTGTTTTTGAGGAACAATTGTAAATTTTGACTGCGCAGTGCGGGGCGGAATATACAGACTCTCGGCACCGCAGGACGCAGAACCCTCCGCAGCGCAGGACGGATGCTGTACAAAATACAGCAGATAAAGCTGCTGCAAAGCATCAATCAGGACACACCAGCGGGGTTTCTTGTTTCAAGATCCGACTGCTAGGCAGACTGCTGAGACGGGAAAAAGCACAGATTTTATACCTGCTGTGAAATAGATTTTTAAATAGATTTTTATTTGATTTTTTTGTCCATATTGAAAAATGCCTGGATTCATGGTATTATTTCCAGAAAATGCAGGAAGATTCCTGTCGCAGAGCCGGACACTTTATGAATGGGGTGGATACTTTTTAGCGTATCCAACCGCATAGCTGAAATTTTTTTCAACTGTACGAACAGGCTGGGTGCTCCTTGGTGCATCCAAACGTACAGGTGGAACTTCTCCCGGTAAGACATCAGCTTTGTGCTGTGCAGAGAGGTCGGATATGCTGTACGATAAAGATATCCGTGAGCCGCTTTTTGATTTTCTGGAAGCGTATTACGGAAAGATCAGGATTTTGGAAGAGAAGCAGATGGGGAGGTCGCGGGCGGATATCGTCATGGTCCTGCCTTCTTCTGTTGTGGGGATTGAGATCAAAAGCGACGCGGATACCTATGCGCGCCTGCAGCGGCAGGTGAAAGACTATAACCAGTACTTTGATTACAACTATGTGGTGGCGGGCTCCAGCCACGCCATGCACATTGAGGAGCATGTTCCGGAGTGGTGGGGTATCATCACCGTGGAGCAGGTCGATGGGGAAGCAGATTTTTACATATTGAGAAAACCGAAGGAGAACCCCGGGGTAAGCCAGAAGAAAAAACTGAGCCTTCTGTGGCGGCCGGAACTGGCGCATATCCAGGAACTGAACCGGCTGCCGAAGTACCGGCAGAGGAGCAAGCAGTTTGTGATGGAAAAAATCCTTCTTAGCGTCCCGGGGGATATTTTACGGGAACAGGTCAGCCAGGAATTATTCGAGCGCGATTATACCCGGATTGAGGAAATTATAAGGGAATATAAAAAGCGGTAAGAGCCGGGGCCGCTCAATAAGTCATATTTTTCGCACGGATGATATTATACTTAATAATCGAAGTATTGATATACTCATTGGCGTACATGATGGGGCTGTCGCTGGTGTCGTAGTTGACACCCTTTAAGTACAGAAGCGGCATGTCCGGCAGTTCCCGGGTCTCTTCGTATCCGGGCAGCCCTTCGATCTCGGAGGACATGATCGTGTCGATCTCGACCTTATCCCATTCGCATTTTTTCCCGGACTGATGGTAAATGTATTTGAAAACGGAATCTTCATACCTGCTAAATTCCTGGAAGGATGCCTCGTCCCCCACTTGGGCGGCGCTGAAATAGTCCCGGCAGAATGCGCAGAACTGCCCGTCCGCCAGAAATATTTTCTCGGAGACCACAAGCTCCTCATCCTTTCCCATATGAAGAAGGCTGCAGACCGCCTCGTCACGGGGGATTTTTTTGATATCCCCAAGCTTTACCGACGGCTCGTAACCGCTGTTTTTGATCATTTGTGAAAATTCCATGCAGGGGTTGAAATGAACCTTAATGTTCAGGGAATCCACATTGACAAAGGTTCCCCGCCCTTGTCTGCGGAAAATGAGCCCCTCCGCCGCCAGGTCATTCAGAGCCTGCCGGATCGTAATGCGGCTGACGCCGATGATCTCTGCGAGCCGTTCCTCTCTCGGGAGTTTGTTGTCTTTCTGCAGATCCATGGTGCCGATATACTTCTGAATCTCAAATCTTGCCTGGTCGGACAGAGAAAACGCGTTTAACTTGTGGCTGGACATATCAAAGTCTCCTTTTCGATTACGATACACACCCCAATTTTGCGAATGTATGAACAGAGACCGCACAAATGGTATTTTTTGCGGTTGGATTCGCGGAAGTGTATTTACTGTCTTTAGAATAAGTGATTGGCGTGAATCTGTCAATATACAGTAACTGAACCGCAATGAAATGCGCACCCGTTTGATTACTGTTCACACGGTGCCGTGCACTTGCTGCACGTCATCCGGCCAATTCAGTGATGGGGCGGGCATCCAGCCAGTAGACAATGGTATGTTGACGCAATCCATTTTTTACTATATCATATAGATATGAAAGGGGCTGATCATATGGCAGTAGCAAACATGTGGGATTTTCCTGTCATGGAAGGAATTTCGTTTGAAAATGCAAATCATGTGCATCCGTTGATGCAGGGCAGGGTAGAAAAACTGCTCCGTGGAATTTTTGGGGATCAGAATATCCGAAGAGCGATATTGTTCGGAAGCTCTCTGGAGTTCCGATGCAGCAGTACCAGCGATATAGATCTTTATATTGAAAAATATGATCCGGAAAAAAAGCTGGATTCCCTTCCGGATATAGATTGTGAATTGGATATTATTACGAACCTGCGGCCTGATAATAAGCTATATCAGAGGATAAAGGAAACGGGCCTGCTGTTATTGGAGAGGTGAAAAACAATGTGTGATATCAGGCTGTTCCGAAGCGCAAAAGCAGATTACGATACGGCGGTGATGATCTGGAAAAATCCATACAATGATGAGATGATCCTGAATAATGCCGCATATCATCTGCAGCAGGCTGTCGAGAAGACATTAAAAGGAGCTTTAGAATGCGTAGGGGTGACCGTTCCGAATACGCATAAGGTATCTAAGCTGGTAAAAATGATTTCAGACAATGGGGCAAATCTTACTGTTACGGAATGGGTGGACGACCATTCGGAAATGCTGGGGGAATGGGAGGCACAGTCACGTTATGATATGG
Source organism: Schaedlerella arabinosiphila (assembly GCF_003885045.1). Classification (GTDB taxonomy): domain Bacteria; phylum Bacillota; class Clostridia; order Lachnospirales; family Lachnospiraceae; genus Schaedlerella; species Schaedlerella arabinosiphila. The sequence continues at coordinate 5,269,453 of NZ_RHJS01000002.1, forward strand.
ACTTTCTGGTAGAAAAGAGAAAGCTGGACGCGGCGGTCAGGGAAGTGAAAGCATTTCTTGATGTAAATGGGATTCATAAGGAACTGCGTAATGAACTCCAGGATTCGGCAGTTAAAAAAAGATTATTGAAATGCCTGCCCGAAAATAAAAGAGACAGCAGTGATTTTGAACTGAACTGCTACTATATTATGTTTAAAAAGAAGATTGAAGGCTAAGCTTTGCCAGACATGGGAAAAACCTTCCTTTCTGTGTTTTTTCAGCGCAATTCATTTTAACACACAAAAGAAGGTTTTCCTTGCTTTTTTGATTATAAATATCTTAATGCATCCGGCCGATCAAGCTGTGGTTTATGGCTGCCATGAAGAAAATGCGTATGTCATGACAAACAGGCTGACGATCAGCAATATATTTCCTGTCATGATCAGCGCCGGCACGGAGCAGAGACAGGCCATAAAGGAGCCGATCCCCATGATGATGATTCCCACCAGAGCTGCCAGTTTATATTTTCCCATAATAATCCTTCCTCCAATCATTCGAGTGACGCAGTCGGCGTTTTCCTACTCAGCGACTTGTTTTTTCGTTACGTTCATCAGGATCGGATAGAGCGCGCCGCCGATGATCAGACCTTTAAGCGCGGGCAGTCCGAACGGGATCAGGTATACGCCGGCAAGGGCGATGCCCCATGTCAGCCATGAAACCGCGTTAAACTGTGCAAATTTTACACTGCCCAGATCCTTGTACTCCCCTTTGTGGATGATGAAGTAATCCGCCAGGATGATACCCGGAAGCGGGGGTACGATGGTGCCCAGCAGATCCAGGAAGGAAAACAGAAAATCGACCTGGTAGGGCCTGCACAGTGTTGCAAGGGCGGAGATGGCAAGCAGCACCACAATGATTTTCTGACGGTCCATGTGAAATGCATTGGACAGATTCAGGGAGGTCGAGTACAGGTTCGACGCGTTTGTGGTGAAAATGTTTGTCGTCATCAGGATCAGGCAGGGAACCAGGAGGCCCATGGACAGCAGAACATTGGTCAGGTCGCTGTCACCCACCGCAACGGAGGTGATGGTTCCGCAGAGGATCATGAAAATGTTGCCCCCCAGAAGTCCGGTCAGGGTTGCGGCAATGGCTTCCTTTGTGGACTTTGCGTAGCGCATGATGTCCGCGATGCAGGTGGATGTGGACAAAATCCAGGTGCCGATCACGACGGTGATTCCGCTGGACAATGTGATGTGCCCCTCCGGGGTATAGTTCCACAGCCCGTCCAGCCCGATCATGCCTACGGCCCGGATGGAGGTAGCCAGCGACAGGAAAATGATCGCGGGGATGGCAATGTATCCCAGAATACTGATGGCACGGATTCCCTTCATGGCGAAAATTCCCATAACCACCGCGCTGACTGCCATGCAGATCAGCTCCGCAATGTCTCCGAAGCCGAATGCCTGGGCGATAAAATGTCCGTAGGTAGCGGCCTGAATGGTATACCAGCCGATATTGACGATGGGCACGAACATGGACGCGATGCGGGAGCCTTTTTCTCCGAAGCTGTAGCGTGTCATCAGGGCAAATGTCAATCCGGTTTTGCTGGCTATGATGCTGACCAGGATTGCGATAACGCTTAAGAAGACATTACCCAGCAGCACCGCAACGAGGATCATTTTAAAATCCAGTCCGGCGGAGAGTCCGCCCCCTGCCATCATGCTGGTGATGACAAATACAAAACCGGTCCAGACGATGGTCAGGCTGAAATAACTTTTCCGCTCGCTTTCCGGTACGGCGCTGAGCGAAAATTCTGTATCATGTTCTTGTGTATGATTCTTTTCCATATGTATCTCCTTATTCATGCATGGATTCCTGCGTAAACAGAACACTCCGGGGAAAGCTCTGCGGGACGGAGTGCTTACTTATTCCAGTAGCCTTTGTGGACTTCAGCGGCCAGGGGCGCGATCTCCGGAAACGGCCCTACCACTTGAATATCCTTCTGGCCTTTTGCAAACACTTCTCTGCAGGGGAGGTCAAAGGTGGGATTCTGCTCGTCGGAACCGGTCAGGGAGAGCAGCTCCCGCTCCGTCATGGCATAAACGACCCGGCCGATATTGCCCCAGTAAATGGCTCCGGAGCACATAGCGCAGGGCTCTGCGGTGGAGTACAGCGTGCAGTTCCATAAGAAATCTTTTTCATACAGGACAGAAGCCCGTTCCACCAACTGCGTTTCCGCGTGGCCGGTGCATTTTTTTGTGGAGATCTCAACGTTTTCCTGTTCCAGAAGGATATTGCCCTCCGCGTCTACCAGGATTGCGCCGAAAGGAGTATTGCCCCCTTCACGGGATTTTTTTGAAATTTCGATGCAGCGTTTCAGATAATATTCGTGTTCTTTGTACATGATCGGGTCCTTTCTTTTTTGTGCCGCGGCTTCGTCTCTGCGCGGCGGCCTGTGTTTTTCCCTGCCTTATGGATGCCCGTCGGCATATACGGCAGGATGTGTCAAATAATCGTTCGGTGTCTGTCATACGTATGAAAAAGATAATATGTAATAGGTATTACCTTTATAAAATTGTAACATAATAATAAATTATTGTAAATGCGGCAATATAGACAATAAAAACATGGAAAAATCAGCAGATTGCACAAAAAAATGCCGCTGCTTCCGTTAAACAGTTTCATAAGCCCGTAGAATGTGGCGCTGGACGGAAGAAGAAAGGCTAGTGCACGGAGGATTCCGCGGGCCGGGAGGGGCAGATAAAATAAGATGGTCGGGGCGAGGAAGAAAATCCGTGTGAAGACGGTGTAATGCGGAAGTGAAAATATGTGTCTCTACCAGTTCTTTATAATAAAAGTAAGCATAATTCTTTTTCATATTTTTCAAAAAAAGTAAGCGCACTATTTCCATTTATGGAAATAATACGCTTTCCCTTTGCATCCGATATCACCCAATTTACTGAGCATCATCAGAAAGTCCAAGCCATCCCCTTACCGTTTCCGCAGCATAATCAACCGCCTGTGCTATCTTTTCAATATCAAGTCCCATTTTATACAAGTTTTCAGCCACTTCCTGAGCTTTTTTCAGCTCAGATTCTTTCCTCATTTCCTGAATCGCCTGGCACACATTAACCACCTCTTCGCCTTCATCATATTTTATTCCCGAATTTGTGATTGCCTCAATCACATCCGCCGCCCTACGCTCCACTTCCCGAAAACGTGCTTCATTAGCCGCCAGTACCTTGATCAGGTTTTCCTTGTCCTTCGAATATTTGATGAACAGCATAACCTCCCGCAAACTGGACTGAAACTTCATGATCTCCTCATCCGGCATATGTGCCGGGGCAATCAGTCGCACTTGGTAATTGTCCATGCAGGCAAGCACATCCGGGTCTGACACATCCATCATGTCAAACAGGCTTAATGGCCCATCCCACTCTTCTGAGCTGAAAAATATGGTCACCGTGATGGAGGGTATCAGTCTGTCCTCTGCCCAAAAGCCGCTTAAAAATTCACCTGTGTTTGGAGCTTTCCTATCTTCATCAGCAGATGTTTCCGCCTGCTCCTTTTTCCGTTTCATTTCCTTCCGGTGTGATTTTGCTGCTTCTTCCACCTGCCCTGCATACTCCAGTGCATCATAGAGATTGTTCTTTACAGCCATAGCATAATGGATTTCCGCCTGGTTCTCTGTGCCATAAAGGACATACTCCATCTTTCCATCCGTCATTGCGGCATACAGCTTCTGTACATCACGGAATTTCTGAACGGGAACCGCAGCACCATCCGCACCATATGGCAGTGCAATTTTAGTGGAATCACGCTCCGTAAGCAGCTCCGGCAGGATCACCTGCCGACCGCCGTAAATATAATAATTGAAGATGTCAGCAAAGACGTCTGCATCTTTTACATAATCCTTTGTAATTGTATCTGCCTTCAACGGTATCTACCGCCTTTCTTTATGAATATCTGGCGGACATTTCGCCAGATTCTCACCTCTGCCACGATCCCATTATACTAAAGAAAATGCTTTTTTTCAAGCGTATGTGACCTGGCTCTCCAAAGTGACCATGGAGGGGGACAGGTCACACCTTGACCAGGTGTGCCTGAATACCAACTTTTATGTCCATCCTCCCGACTTATCAATATAAATGCTATTCTCTGTCTGCCATTGATGATAGAAACTATCCTTTACATACTTAACTCTCGTGAAAAAATGCTGTTGCATATGGTCAGGATGGTGTTATAATGAATTGCGCTGATGCGCAAGCAGGTCATCAATTTTTTACAAAAATTGGTGACAAACTATAATGAATTGCGCTGATGCGCAAGCAGGTCATCAATTTTTTACAAAAATTGGTGATAAATTACAACGCGTAAAATACATTTTAAGGAGTACTGGCTATGAATGTCAAATATCAGAAAACGATCTATGCGTGTTTTGTGGGATACGTCGTACAGGCGATTATCAATAATTTCGTTCCGCTTCTGTTCCTGACCTTTGAGAGTACATATGGGATTCCGCTCAGAAGGATTACCATGCTGATCACCTTCAACTTTGGAATCCAGCTTTTGATTGATCTTTTGTCGGCGGGATTTGTGGACAGGATCGGATACAGGGCCTCGATCATGCTTGCGCATATTTTTGCGGCGGCCGGTCTGCTGGGGCTTGCCGTGCTGCCGGAAATTCTGCCCAGCGCTTATGCGGGGCTTTTGATTTCTGTGATGGTCTATGCGGTTGGGGGCGGGCTGCTGGAGGTGCTGGTCAGCCCCATTATGGAAAGCTGCCCGACGGACAATAAGGAAAAGGCCATGAGCCTGCTCCACTCGTTCTATTGCTGGGGGCATGTGGGAGTGGTGCTGCTTTCGACCTTGTTTTTCCGGGTGTTCGGGATTGAAAACTGGAAGCTTTTGACGGTGATCTGGGTGCTCATTCCCGTTGCCAACGCATGTGTTTTCGCAAAAGCGCCTATGGCGCCGCTTGTGGCAGAGGGCGAAAACGGAATGACGATGGCGGAGCTTTTCCGTAATAAAGTATTCTGGGTGATGATGGTGATGATGACGTGCGCGGGAGCAAGCGAGCAGGCCGTGAGCCAGTGGGCGTCTACATTTGCAGAGAGAGGGCTGGGAGTGAGCAAGACGCTGGGAGACCTTGCGGGCCCCATGTCCTTTGCCGTACTGATGGGCAGCGCAAGAGCCTTCTATGGAAAACTGGGAGACCGGATCGACCTGGATCATTTTATGGTCGGAAGCGGGATTCTCTGCGTGCTCTCTTATCTGTGCATTTCCCTTTCTCCATCCCCGGTATTTTCCCTTGTGGGCTGCGCAGTCTGCGGCCTGTCCGTGGGGATCATGTGGCCGGGCAGCTTTAGTAAGGGGGCCGCGCTCATCAAAAACGGCGGGACAGCCATGTTTGCCCTGTTTGCGCTGGCGGGGGATCTGGGCTGCTCCGGAGGCCCGACACTGGTGGGATATGTATCGAGCATGGCCTCTGATGATTTGAAAAAAGGAATCCTGGCGGCAGTGATCTTTCCGGTGCTGCTGGTGGCAGGGGTGCTTTTTTCCGGGAGATTTAAAGTGCATCATGTAACGGGTATGGAAAAATAAAACACAACGCCGTCCGGAGTATTTTTTACACCATAATCTAGGTCCTGCATGGAAAGGACCTGGGCAACGATGGACAGGCCCAGGCCGGAGCCGCGATATCCGATATCCTGGCTCCGGTAAAATTTTGTCCAGATTTTGGGCTGGATTTCTTCTGGGATGGGTGCGCCCTGGTTGTAGACGGAAAAACGCAGGGTATCCCCCTGTCGTGTCAGGGACAGCTTCAGTCTGCCGCCGGGACATACATTTTTTCGGGCGTTCAGGATCAGGTTGTCCAGAACCTGCTCCATCCGTTTCCGGTCTGTTTTCACATAGATCCTTTCTTCAGGCAGTTCGTATTCCAATTGGAAACGGGCATCCGGGATGTCCGACAACAGGCGGCCTGCCGCAGTCTCCGTAAATTCCACAAAATCAAATACGTCCATGTGCAGTGTGGTGGCGCCTGTCTCCAGCGCTGAGAGATCCAGCAGGGTGGTGATGAGTCCGGTCATGCGCTCAGTTTCCTCAATAATGATCCCGGCGTATTTTTGCCGTTTTTCCTCGTCGGCTTCGTCCTGGATTCCCTCCGCATATGCGCGGATGACTCCGACAGGGGTTTTCATTTCATGGGAAAGGCTGTCGGTCAGTTCTTTCCGTTCTGTCAGAAGCCGCTGCTTTTCGGTTACATCCGCTGCAAGCCGGTTATTGGCATGCTCGAGCTGAGAGTTGGTATCTTCCAGCCGTATATTTGCGGTTTCCAGGCGGGACAGGGCCTGCTGCAGGTTATCGGACATCTGGCCGAGACTGTCGGAGAGCTCTCCAAATTCGTCGTTCGAGGAAATGGTGCATGGCTCTGAAAAATCCAGTTCCGCCAGTTTTTTTGCCGCGGCGTTCAGACGGGAGAGGGGCTCGGAGATAAACCATTTCATCAGGAAATCAACCGCCAGAATCAGCGGCACCATAAATGCAAACCAGACCAGAAGGGATACATCCGGATCATCGGATACATGTGTGGAAAACAGATAGGACAGGATCAGTACGGCGCCGGCCAGCTTGGAGGTAATGAGGATTTTTTTGCGGACCGTGCGGAGGGAAAACAGTTCTTTCAGATTCATGCGGACACCTCGAATTTGTAGCCGGAGCGTATCAGGGTAACGATATGTTTTCCTTCGCCGCCCAGCTTTTGACGGAGATTTTTGATGTGGGTATCGACCGTGCGGGTGGTTCCCTCAAAGTCATAGCCCCAGATTCGGTTCAGAAGCTGATCCCGGCTGAATACCTGCCCGGGATTTGCCATGAGAAAATGGAGCAGCTCGTATTCCATATGGGTGAGCGCGACCTCCTTCCCGTCTGCGTATACTTTGCGAGAAGCCGGTATGAGCGTGATCTTGCCGGCGCATAAAGTGTCCACAGGGGAGGAGGCGGTGCGGCGCAGCAGGGCGTTGACCTTTGCCAGCAGAACCCTGGGGCTGAAAGGCTTGGTCATATAATCATCCGCGCCGTATTCGTAGCCTTTCAGCTTATCCTCCTCGCTGCTTTTGGCGGTCAGCAGGATCACAGGAATATTGCCCATCTCGCGGGCCAGCCTGCATACCGAAAAACCGTCCAGATGGGGCATCATGACATCCAGGATCAGCAGGTCGAAGGGCGTGTTTTTCAGAAGCATCAGGGCGTCCACCCCGTCGTCCGCGGTCTGGCAGGTGTGGCCGCCTTTTTGCATGTATTCTGCGATAATGTCCTGCATGTGTTTTTCGTCCTCTGCGATCAAAATGGATGCCATATGGGGTTCCTCCTTTTCCGGCGGCAGCGGAAATAAAATCGAATTTGAATAAGACCGATCGGGAACTGCGTTCTACAGCCTGCATTCCAACTGCCGGTCAAAAGGCTCTGCTTCAACGTGTTTCTGCTGATAGCTTTCAGCGTCAACACATCCCATTTTTTTATAAAATACCTGGGTTTCCACGGCGGAATGGGCGGAGATATACAACTTTTCCGCCCCGTTTTTCTTTGCCCAGTCCTTTGCCGCACAGAAAAGGGCCGTCCCGATGCCGGAGCCGCGCATATCTTCCGAGACATGGAGACTTGTCAGATCCAGATATTTTTGCGCGCCGCCGAACAGGCCGGATTCCACGGAAACAAAGCCTTTCAGGGCATTGCCGCAGAAAGCCGCATATACAAATCCGCCGGCGGATAGGGTGTGCTTCAGGCAGGAAACCAGAAAATCGTAATCGCTTTCCGTCCAGTTGTCAATAAAGGGCGCGTCCTTGATCAGCCATTCATTGTGTTCCTTTCTCCAGCATTTTGTGACAACCTGGTGCCGGATAAAATCGCGGAATAAACCGCGGCAGAGTTCGTGTTCAGATAGGGTTCTGTATTGGATCATGGATATAAAATCTCCTTTTTTATCATTCTGTTTTACAAGGTAACCCCGAGGGCATCCCATTATGGCCATACGGCCATTTTACAAGGTAACCCCGAGGGCACCCCATTATGGCCATACGGCCATTTTGCAAGGTATGATTTATTATAAGGCTTTCCGGGCGAGTTTACAAGAGCGGAGATATGCAGATATGCGGCATAAAAGCCGAACGGTTATTGTTTACATGGTGTCTTGCACACGCTGCACGGCATCCGGCTAATACAGTGATTGGGTACCTTGTGGATACCTTGTAGATAATATGGAAATATAATGGTAAAAAAGCGGTTGAAAAATGGAAAATAAACTGCTATAATAAAGAAAAAGATAAGAAAGAAGTGAATACCATGACCATCGAAGAAATGCGTCAGCGCAAAAGAGAACTTGGCTATTCCTATGAACAGATTGCGGAGCTTTCGGGTCTGCCTCTCGGTACGGTGCAGAAAGTGCTGGGCGGGGTCACGAAGTCCCCCCGTTATGATACATTGAAGGCGCTGGAGAGCGTATTCGGAGATAAGAAGGAGATGATGATCCGGGAAGCACGGGCGGCCTATATGGAGGAACAGGATTATGAGAAGTCGCAGCAGGGCAGGTATACATTGGACGACTATTACGCGCTGCCGGAAGAGTACCGCGCGGAGCTGATAGACGGGGTATTTTACGATATGGCTGCGCCGACCAGCATCCACCAGGCATTTGTGGGGCAGGTATACAGGAAGCTGGCGGACTATATTGATAAGAAGAAGGGGACATGCGTGCCGATGTCTTCTCCCCTGGACGTGCAGCTCGACTGTGATCACAAGACGATGCTTCAGCCGGATGTCATGGTGGTCTGCGACCGGAGCAAGTTCCGAAAGGGTGTAGTGTATGGCGCGCCGGATCTGGTAGCGGAGGTCCTCTCGAATTCTACCAGACGGAAGGATATGATGCTGAAGCTGGCCAAGTACGAGGCGGCAGGCGTACGCGAGTACTGGCTGGTAGACCCGGACAAGAGGAAAGTGATTGTCTACGATTTTCAGAGCGACCTCAACGTCAGGCTGTACGATTTTACACAGAAGGTACCGGTGGGGATTTTTCGCGGCAAGTGTGTGATTGATTTCCAAAAGATCTATGAATCGGTCAGTTTTTTGTATGATGAGGAATAAAAGGCCGGCACCCTGGGGAAAGATGTCCCCGGGGCGCCGGTTTGCACTTGAAGCACTATAGTCAAAAAATCAGTAATTTGCCGCATTGACCTCAAAATATGCCTGCGGATGGGCACATACCGGGCAGACCTCGGGGGCGTCAGTTCCTACAAGGATATGCCCGCAGTTCCGGCATTCCCACACTTTGACCTCGCTCTTTTTAAAGACCTCCTGCATCTTGATGTTTTTCAAAAGCGCACGGTAACGCTCTTCATGATGCTTTTCAATGGCGGCAACCATACGGAATTTTTCAGCAAGCTCCGGGAAGCCTTCCTTTTCAGCGGTCTCAGCAAATTCTGCATACATATCCGTCCATTCGTAATTCTCACCATTTGCGGCCTGGGTCAGATTTTCAGCGGTATCGCCAAGTCCGCTGAGCTCCTTGAACCACATCTTTGCATGCTCTTTTTCATTGTCCGCCGTTTTTAAGAAAAGGGCTGCGATCTGTTCAAAGCCTTCCTTTTTTGCCTTAGACGCGAAATAAGTATACTTGTTTCTTGCCTGGGATTCACCGGCAAAAGCGGCCTCCAGGTTTTTCTCTGTTTGTGTTCCGGAATATTTATTGTTCGCCATGTTTTTTCCTCCTGTAAAAAGTAATATTAGTAGCTATTACTAATATAGAGTAAATATTTCCAAAAGTCAATACCTGAAATGGTTGACTTTCAGGAAATACAGCGTTACAATTCGAGACGGATATACATTTTCAAAAACAGTTTCAAGTTCTACAAAATCAGAGGAAAAAACAAATGAAAACGAAAATTCACAGCTTTTTTATGATGACAGCGGCCACCGTGATCATGGCCGTAGGGATTTACTTTTTTAAGTTTACCAATCACTTTACATTTGGCGGGATTACCGGTCTCGCTGTCCTTGTTGCAAAATCCGGGCTGATTTCCGCATCGGATTTTTCTTTTGCGGCAAATATGGTTTTGCTGGTCCTGGGGGCTGTGATCCTTGGGCGGAAGTTCGTGGCAAAGACCGCTTACTGTAGTGTGCTGCTCTCAATCCTGCTGTCGCTGTTTGAAAGAATCTGGCCTATGAACCGCCCGTTTACGAGCGAGCCGCTTTTGGAGGTGATCTTCGCGATTGTGCTTCCGGCCTTTGGCTCCGCAGTACTGTTCAATATCGGGGCCTCCAGCGGGGGCACGGATATTGTGGCAATGATCCTGAAAAAATATTCCAGCATTGACATCGGCCGCGCATTGATGCTGTCTGACGTGGCGATCACGGTTGCCGGATTTTTCGTGTTTGACGTGGAGGTGGGGCTGTACTCCTGCCTGGGGCTTGCGTTCCGCTCCGTGCTGGTGGACAACTTTATTGAAAGTCTGAACCTTTCCAAGTATTTTAATGTTTTCTGCAGCAGGCCGGAGCCGATCTGCGATTTTATCGTACACGAACTGAACCGGAGCGCAACGATCTGCGACGGGCAGGGGGCGTTTACCGGATCTCAGAAATACATCATATTTACTGCGCTGAATCGGCATCAGGCGGTGCTGCTGAGGAATTTTATCAGAAAAGAAGACCCTTCCGCCTTTATTTTGATCTCCAATACAAGTGAGATTATCGGGAAAGGGTTTCATAGTGTGTGATCTGTGCGGCTAAAGGCATTTTCAGCCGTTTTCTAAAATGTATACGGGGAGGTGGAGACCATCAGGATCTTCGCCTCTTTGTCTGTCAGGTTGCTCCAGCGGTGCCCGATGTAGTTCGGATAGTACAGCGTGTCATGTTCATTCAATTCATAAGTGCCTTTATTTTCCAGATCAAAAATTATGCTTCCGTACAGCACATATACAAATTCTTCTCCGCCGTGGTGGGCATACTCACCGGAATCAGTATGGGAGGGGACGGTGACTGTAGCGGCGTACATTTCATTTTTTCCATGGATGATCAGGGATTCGGTCAGGGCTTTTCCGTTGCTTGTATTGCGGACAAAGGACTTCTGATCCGTATGGCGTACAAATTGAACCTGCTCGTCATCCTCCTCCAGAAACAGGGAGAAGACGGGAAGGTCGAGGGCATCGCATATGGACTTTAAGGTGAGCAGGTTGGGAGAGGTTTTGCCTGTTTCGATCTGGCTGATGGTACTTGCCGCCACATTCGACACGTTGGACAGATCGCGGATCGACAAGTTCTGTTCCAGACGGTGTTCTTTGAGTGTTTTTCCTATTTTGTTCAAATCCATGTACGGACCTCCTGGTAAAATTTTATGTAGATGGATTGGCGTGTATCATAGTAATAAGCGGTAGATATAGTGCAGATGACTGGCGTATGATGTCTGCTGCATCCTGCTTTTGATGCAGTATTGCGAAATGGTCATGTGTAAAGCAATTTCAAGTATACCAATGTTCGGGGAAAATTGGAAGTAAAAAAAAGAAATTTTCTTTGTATTAAAAATGGCGGAAAAGACCGCCTGCATAAGTATATCGCTGTGAGGATGTCCCACAAGCACTTGATATAATATACGAAGGCGGTCTTTTTCGGCAGTACTGCTTTGCTGTAAGATTTGGATTGGACGCTCCTTACTGTAAAAGCAGAGTTAAGCATTTACCGGGATGTGATATTGTTCTAGTAATGCTTTCATGCGGGAAAGCTCTGCAGTGAGAGCTTCATTATCAGCGATCAATGCCTCATTATCCGCATTCAAACTGTCAATCTCCGCGTACAGACGTTTTTGAAGGACGCTGGGCAGTTCAATCATTGGTTTCGTCATACGATCCACCTCTCTTCCAAAATCGGGATGCTTCTCAAATATGTTTTCTGCGGCACGGCGGAACAGGTTCACATAATCGTTATATTCCCGCTCTGTCAAATATCCCTGTTCCACTTCATCTTTTAGTATTATCATAACCTTGTCAACAAAGGCTGTCAATTCATTTTTTGTCAAAGGAAACTTCCTTTCCGGATTCAACCGGGGACGCAGCCGGAGCAGTACATAGGGCAGAAAAAGGTTCAGGTGCTTTTCCTGGATCTCCTCCAGGGAGTAGGACTGGATTCTGACAGTGGGGATCTGGTAAATGTGTTCGCTTCCGTCCTGAAAAATGATGCGGCAGATGTCATCGCCCCATCACTTTTGCAAAACTTTACCTATTTTATATCTTCACCTTGATACACTATTTTTCCGCCCGCAATCGTATAGAGAACGGGTGTCTCGGAGATTTCTTCCGGGTCGCAGGTCAGGATATTCTGTCCCAATACTGCAAGGTCTGCCTTCTTTCCAACTTCAATGGTTCCAAGCTTTTCGTCCCAGAAGTTTTCATATGCTACATTTTTGGTATAGGCTTCCAAAACGGTATAGGCGCTGACGGCCTGCTCCGGGTTGCGGAACATAACCTCTGTATCTTCTTCGTAAGGGCTGTTGCGTGTGACTCCGGTCTCAATCTCGTCCAGTACGTCATAAGGGGATACAGAATAATCGCTTGCTCCGGAAATGATACATCCCTGTTCCTGCATTTCCTTGACAGGATACATTGCCAGGGCACGTTCTTCCCCGATCATCGCTTTTTCCAGTTCAAACAGCGGATCGGCATACATCCATAAAAATTGCAGCGCGGATACCACTTCCATATCTGCCAGACGCTGGATATCATCCGGGGTAACAGCACAGACATGGGTAATCGTAAATCTGGCATCCCGCTTTCCGTTTTGCTCTTCTGCATATTCATAAGCGTTTAAAGTCTGATTTACAGCTCCGTCACCAATTGCATGCGTATGTAACTGGATACCTTCTTTGTCCAGCGCAGCAGCCATCTCATTGAACTGCTCGTCTGTCCAGACCGGATTTCCCTTATAATCCGTTCCCTTTCCGGCGCTTTCCAGATAAGGCTCCAGAAATACACCAGTTTTGCCTTCTGTAACGCCGTCTGCAAAGATTTTCACCACATTGGTATCAATCCATTCCGAATCTTTATAGGTCTCCCCATGCTTTTTTACAATGTCGATCATTTCCTCGGGGGAGATCTCCGGAGCCGCAACCTTGGCGGATTTCAGTCTCAGAGATAATTCTCCGGATTCCTCCAGTTTGTAAAAGCCGGAGATTGCGTCGTCATTGCCGGACGGACAGGAGGTCATTCCGGTAATTCCCATGGAATGTGCCTCTTCCTGAAATTTTTCTGCCGCTTCCATGTACATTTCATCTGTGTACTGCACCTGTTCCGCCAGATCTGCCACCAGATCCTTTGCAGTATCCGTCAGCATTCCCCTTGGCGTCCCATCTTCATTTCGGGAAATCACTCCGGCTTTGGGATCTTTCGTATCCTTTGTAATCTTTGCCAGCTCCAGCGCCTTGGAGTTGACCCAGTAAGAATGGCCGTCTACGGATTTCAGGATGACCGGGCGGTCGCTGCATGCCTGGTCCAGATCTTCTTTTGCCGGACCGGGATTGGTTCCGTCATCCTGGGCATAGTTGTTCAGATCAAACCTTCCGCCAGTGATCACGTCCACATCCGGGTTTTCCTCCGCAAATGTCCTGACGGCTTCTATGTAATCGTCATTGGTCTTACAGCCTGAAAATGATACCGCAAAAAGCTTTGTAACCCATCCGTTTGCCGCATGCATATGCCCATCCATAAAACCAGGAGTGACCATTGCGCCGTCCAGATCGATGACTTCCGTTGAATCACCGATATAGGCTTCTGCGCCATCGGAATCCCCCACATAAATGATTTCGTCTCCATTGATTGCAATGGCTTCCGCGGTATTTTCCTCCGATACCATGGTCTGGATGATACCGTTTTTCAATACCAGTGAAGCGGAAGCTTCTTGCTCTGCTTCTGGCGCTTCTGATTTTGGCGGCTGTGCCTCCGGCTCCGTGCCGGCCTTTTCCACGCTGTTCTGGCTGCATCCGGCCGCTGCGGAAGCTGTCACTACAGCCGCAAGGGTGATGGCAGTGTACCTTTTTACCCGATTCCATTTTTTCATAATGTTGTTCCTTCCTTTCTTAAAAGTACAGGCGCTTCCCTCTTTTGGGAATGCTGCAACAGTTGTTAAGCAGACTATAGCAGAAAGTGGGGAATCGGGATATGGCACACCGGTACTAAAAATATAGCACCGCGGTAGAAAAAATGTAATTCCCGGGTATTAAAAAGGGATAGCACCCAGGTGCCATCCCCCAAAATACGGGTGTTTTCACATTTATCTCAGATTGCCGAGCTTTTGTAACAGCTGCATCCGGCCGTTGGTTTCTGTCTTTTTATAAATACTGCTCATATGGTGCTTTACCGTGTTATTTGAAATGCATAACTGTTCGGCGATCTCCTGGTTGCTTCTCCCTTTTAAAACAAGCTGGAGAAGTTCGCGTTCACGCCCGGTCAGGAGATAGTCCTTGAGCATATCATCGGTGATATGCTCCGCGGGCTTTGCTTCAAAAAGCGGTTTGCAGTAGACCTGAATCATCAGTGTGACATTGATCAGGAAATAAAGAAGGATCACAAGGTTAAAAGGCTTGATCATATGCGTAAAAAGGAACAGGGGTACTGCCACTGCGGTATCATACATGATCTCCCACAGGGCCATTATAAGAAAGGCTGCCATAAAAAACAGGGAACGCCTGTCTTTTCGGCAGGATTCCCACTGCTCTCTTGCGAACAGAAGAATTGTGCACAGCAGTATGACCTCAGTTCCCACGATCAGAACTCTTCCCAGGGTGCCGTCTACATAGCTCATGGAACGGTCCCGGATAAATACCGCCACTACAAACCATACGGCTATGTATGCAATACAGCCCTTCCTCAATATTTTACAGCCGATTGTACGCTCCCGGCCGTTCAGGCATCCGATGACATCTGCATAAGATATAAACAGGAATGCCAGGGTAATATTTCCAAGATAGCTGGTTACAACGGCAGCGCTGTTTCCAAGAATAAAAAGCTCTTCATAATAATAGAAGAAAACGATCAGTGTGTAAAAGAAAAAAAGCAAATGGAATTTTCTCAATACGGGATAGAGCGGATCTTCTTCTTTTTTGCACAGGATCTGATTCATTGTCAGGACAACGATCCCGGAAAAGAAGGAGATCATGCTGACAAATATGCCCAGATGCTTCAGAAATTCATACATTGCACATCCTCCCGGAGTAACTCTTTGGAACATTCCCGGCCCAAGTCCTCCTGATTCCATGATACGGCGCCAATTTAGATACTGTTTCCATTATACGGAATCCCTGTCAGGAAATCAACATATTTCAGATGCAACGGGTTGGATTGACAAATTGAACAATGTTCGATACAATGAACAAAAGAACTCAGGAAGGCAGATGCCTTCCGGCAGCATGCCGTCTGGCCTTTGGTGGGACGGTGCAATTTGATTCGACAAGGAGGTGGCATGAATTTGGGAGAATCGGGACAGATTTATTTTAAAAATGGTTATATTCTGACCATGAATGCAGTGAACCAGGTGTATGCCTGCGGAAGCCTGCTGGTAGAAGGGGACAAGATCCTGGCGGTGGGAGAGGTGGATGAGCGGCAGCTTTGCAGGGACGCGGAGGTGATCGACCTGCACGGAAAATACCTGCTTCCGGGATTTGTAAACACCCATGTACATACGTCCCAGCAGATCAGCCGCGGGGTCGGGGACGACGTGGACTTTATCACCTGGCTGCACAAGCGGATGTGGCCTTTCGAGAGCAGCATGACAGAGGAAGATTCCTATGTATCCACGCTGATGTGCTGTCTGGAGCAGATCCGGGCAGGGGTGACCAGCTTTGCGGAGCCGGGCGGGCAGTTTGTCAACGGCATGGCAAGGGCGGTGACGGAGGCCGGGCTTCGCGCAAAACTGGCAAAATCCGTGATGGACTGCGGGGAAGGACTTCCCGAGATCTGGCAGCGGACCACGGAGGAAGAACTGGAGCAGCAGATCGACGATCTGAACAAATACCACAATACCGCGGACGGAAGGGTACAGGTGTGGTTCGGGCTGCGCACCATTTTCAACAATACCGATGAACTGATCGTGAAAACCAAGGAGCTGGCCGACAAATACGGCGTGGGCGTGCATATGCACGTGGCTGAAGCCAAGTCCGAGATCGAATATACCCAGGCCGTTTATGGAGAGCCTACGGTCACCCACCTCCATAAGCTGGGCGTGCTGGACAAAAACCTGCTGGCGGTTCACACGGTCTGGCTGACCAACGAGGAAATCGACCTGTTTAAAAAGTATGACGTAAAGGTTTCCCACAACCCGGCGTCGGCAATGCGCGTCCTTGGATTTGCGAAAATCCCGCAGATGCTGAAAAAGAAAGTCTGCGTTTCCATCGGCACGGACGGCGCGTCTTCCAGCAACCGCATGGACATGGTGGATGAAATGTGGCTGACCTCGCTGATTCATAAGGGATGGAGGCTGGATTCCACAGTAGTGCCGTCGGAAGACATTTTGTGCATGGCCACGAAAAACGGCGCCCGGGCGCTGCTGGACGAGGAGGTCTATGGAAGCCTGGAGCCGGGCAAAAAAGCGGATTTGATCGTGATCGACCCCCACGGCCCGTCCATGATGCCGGTCAACGACCGGATCGCCGCGCTTGTGACGGCGATGCATTCCTCCAACATCGAGAGCACGATGTGCAATGGAAAATGGCTGATGAAGGAACGGAAGATCCTGACCCTGGATGAAGAGGCAATATTGAAAGAAGCACAGGAACGAAGCGAAGCGATCTACAAGAGGGCGGGCATCGTACTGCCGGATCGTTTCCCGGTGATCTATTAGAACTGTACACCCAAATGAAACAAGTTTCAGAAAAAAGGAGAACGAACATTCAATGGATAAAAAATTATTGGCGGCAGCAGGCGGACAGGCCCCGGCAGATATAGTCGTAAAAAACGGTAAACTGGTCAACGTGTATACAAAGGAGATTTACGAAGGCGGCGTGGCGATCAGCGGGGATAAGATCGCGGCAGTGGGAGACGTGGAGTATGCCATCGGTGAAGGCACAGAAGTGATTGATGCGGGAGGCAACTATATTACGCCCGGATTCATAGACGGGCACATCCACCCCGAGAGCAGCAGCCTGTCTATCCGCTCCTTTGCGGAACTGGTCTTAAAGCACGGTACCACCGCAGTCATGACAGACCTTCATGAGATCGGTGTAGTGGCCGGGCTGGAAGGGATCGAGGCGGTTCTGGAGGAAGCGGAGGCGACGGATCTGAAGCTGTATTTTGTGGTTCCGTCCCATGTGCCGTTTGCGCCGAACCTGGAAACCAGCGGCGGACATTTTAACCCGGAGATCATCAAAAAAGCCCTGGAGAGAAAGGACGCGGTGGGAATTTCCGAAGTGGTCGGGCCCTACATACTGAACGGTTTTCCGGAACTCATGGAATCCATGGACCATGTGAACCATATGCCGGGAAAAACCTGTCAGGGACATTTGCCGGATATGGAAGGGGCGGCGCTGAATACCTGTCTGGCGGCAGGGGTGACCACGGATCATGAATCGCTGTCCGGCGAAGACGCCCTTGCCCGGCTTCGAAACGGCTGCCATCTGATGATCCGGGAAGGCTCCGCGGCCCGCAATATGGCGGACTGCTTAAAGCCGATCCTGGAGCAGAAGCTGGATACGTCCAGAGTCAGCATCGTGACAGACGACTTACACACCGTAGATGCGGTTGACCGGGGGCATTTGGACGACGCGGTGCGCACCGCCCTGAAAAATGGAGTTGATTTTCCGACGGCGATCCAGATGGTATCCTTAAACGCGGCGCGCGCATTTCATCTGGATGATGAGATCGGCGGACTGGCGCCGGGAAAACGCGCGGATCTCAACATTACCACCGGGGAGGAAGCATTTGAAGTGCTGAGCGTCATTTCCGGCGGAAAACAGATCGTGGACCATAAGAAGTGCCTTGTTTCCTATCCAAAGGCCGAACATAAGCCGTGCCTGCTGAATACGACCCGTTTGAAAAATCCGATTACGCCGGACAGCTTCAAGATCTATGCGCCGGAAGGGGCGAAGAAGGTCCGGGTACAGGTGATGGATACGCTTCCGTGGATTCCCATTACCCAGGGCCGTGAGGCGGTGCTGGACGTGAAAGACGGCGTGGTGCAGTGCGACATTTCCCAGGATGTGCTTTACATCGCGCAGGTAGAGCGGTACGGGATCAACGGAAACGTCGGAAAAGCATTTATGGGAGGGTTCCATCTGCAGGCAGGGGCGATCGCGTCTTCTGTAGGGCATGACAACCACAATGTGATCGTCATGGGAACCAATTTCGAGGATATGGCAAAGGCCGTGAATTACCTCATCGATATCGGCGGCGGCCAGGTGGTTGTAAAGGACGGGGAAATCCTGGGCGCGGTGGAATATCCGGTCTGCGGACTGCTCTCCGACCTGTCCGGGGAAGAATTGGCGGATGAAAAACGGAAGCTGAACGGCATCATTCACGAACTGGGATGCCCGATCACCATTCCGTTTATGTTCCTTTCCTTCATCTGCCTTGCGGCAATCCCGGTGTATGCCATTACGGATGTGGGATTCATCAATGTGCTGACCCAGGAAGTAGTGGATCCGGTGATTGAAGCGGCGGAGTAATGCTCATGTACGGTGAAGAAGCAAGCAACTGAAAACAAGAGACATGGGTAAATCAAGTTTAGGAGGAATACTTATGGAGCGTTTTGAGAAAGTCTATACACAAGGTAAGATAAATTTAATTGAAATATGGGTTGATACAGAAACGGGAGTAAATTATATTTTCCGTAAAGACGGATACGCAGGAGGATTGACACCCTTACTTGATGAGGAGGGGAAGCCAGTCATAACGCCATAATTTACTATTTGTAGAATGATAGTCAGAAGAAAACGGAATCATTTTCCTACATATGAAAAGGCACACAAAGACAGGAAATCAAGAAAAGATTTCCTGTTTTTTTGCGCCCATCCTGGTATTTTGAAAAATCTCGGTAAAAAAGCTGCCAACAGCACAGTTTGAAAAAAATCCAATTGTGCGGCAGCACGGATTTTGCGAATGGATGAATGGGTTGGATTATTTTTTGCAGAAAAGGACATAATAGAATTAAAACAGTTTAATAAATTACAAAAATTAGATAAAGAATAAAAAGTAGTTAATAGAATATTGAAAATATGTAATAGAATTAAATGGATTTAATTCTATTGAAATATAAAGGGAAATATGCTATTATAGATGGAAACCAGAGTTACTGTGAATAGTAACAAACCAGAATGAACCAGGAGGCGGTGAAAATGGTAAAAAGGGAGTTATATCTGAAAGAGATCCGGCCATTTTATGAGTCGGAGATGGTGAAAGTCATTACCGGAATCCGCCGCTGCGGCAAATCGACTCTGCTGCGGCAGATCATTGATGAGGTCAGGGATGCCCAGGTGCCCGAGGAACGCATCCTGTATCTGAATTTTGAGGATTATAAGTTTAAGGCGTACTGCGAGCCGGGCGCATTTTATGAATATGTTGAGTCAAAGCTGACCCGTCAGGAAAAATATTACCTGTTTTTTGACGAGATCCAAAATGTGGACGAATTTGAGCTGGTGGTCAATTCGTTCCGGGCGACGCATGATGTCAGCATCTTCATAACGGGTTCCAATTCCCGATTGCTTTCCGGGGAGCTGGCGACGCATTTGAGCGGGCGGACGGTTTCATTCCGGATACTGCCTTTCAATTTCAAAGAGTTCTGCCAGTTTCATGAAGACCGGTCGGATTATGACCAGCTTCTGGCGGAGTATATGAAGTGGGGCGGTTTTCCACTTGTCTGCAAGGAG
Source organism: Schaedlerella arabinosiphila (assembly GCF_003885045.1). GTDB lineage: Bacteria > Bacillota > Clostridia > Lachnospirales > Lachnospiraceae > Schaedlerella > Schaedlerella arabinosiphila. Next base: position 5,289,326 of record NZ_RHJS01000002.1, read on the forward strand.
AAAGAGGAGCGAAGCAAGGAGATTCTTCTGTCCAATATTTACGATTCCGTTGTACTCAAGGATATCGTGATGCGCAACAAGGTCACGTCCCCGCAGGCGTTGGAGCGGGTGCTGGATTATCTGGTGGGTAATTCTTCCGTCACGGTATCCGGCAATAAGATCTCCGAAGCGATTTCCGATAAGCATCAAAAGGTGTCGGCGCCGACGGTGTACGATTACATCAAATATGTGGAGGAAGCCTGTATCTGCGACAAGATTCCGAGGTACGACATCCGCGGAAAAAAACAGCTTGCGTTTGAGGAAAAGGTCTATGTATGCGACCTGGGATTTTTCTATCTGAAAAAGAACCGTGTAAAGGACGAATACAATTACATTGTGGAAACCATTTGCTACAATGAGCTGATCACAAGGGGTTATAAGGTCTATGTGGGCAAGACGTACCGCGGCGAAGTGGATTTTATCGCCCAGCGGGGGCAGGAGAAGATCTATGTCCAGGCAGCCTATTATCTGACGGATGAGTCGGCGGTCGAGCGGGAATTTGGGGCGTACCGCGTGATTGAGGACAATTATCCGAAATATGTGGTGTCCATGGATAAAGTGCCGCTTAGCAGGGACGGGATCATCCATAAAAATCTGATTGATTTTCTGCTGGAAAGGTGAGTTCCTTTACACTCCGTTTACGGCATGTTATACTAGGAAAGCAGAAACAGTTACCGAACAGAGAGAGGGCTGCAGTTTACGGCAAGGCCGCGGACGGCGCCGAAAGAGGGACAGAAGAGATTATGACATTAAAGGAACTGCCGATCGGCAAAAAGGCGACCATCACCACGGTAGGAGGCGAGGGTGCGCTGAGACAGCATTTTTTGGATATGGGGGTCATTCCGGGGACAGAGATTGTACTGATCAAGTATGCCCCGCTGGGCGATCCGATGGAATTTATGATCCACGGGTACGAGCTTACGCTGCGCCTGGCGGACGCGGAAAAAATAGAGATCCGGGATGTCCGGGACCAGGAACCGGAGACAGAGGAGAGAACCCGCAAGAAGCCTCGTATCGAGCATCCCGGCCTGGGTGAAGGCGGGCGGTATCATGAGAAAGGGACGGAACATCCGCTGCCGGACAGTGCGCTTTTGACCTTTGCGCTGGCAGGCAACCAGAACTGCGGGAAGACCACGCTTTTCAACCAGCTTACAGGCTCCAACCAGCATGTGGGCAATTTTCCGGGGGTGACGGTGGATCGGAAGGACGGGGTGATCAAGGGGCACTGCAATACGCTGATCACGGATTTGCCGGGCATTTATTCCATGTCGCCTTATTCCGGCGAGGAGATGGTGACCCGGGAATTTGTGCTGAAGGAACATCCCAAGGGGATTATCAATATAGTAGATGCCACCAACATTGAGCGCAACCTGTACCTGACCATGCAGCTTATGGAACTGGATATTCCCATTGTACTGGCTTTGAATATGATGGACGAGGTTCGGGGAAACGGCGGCTCCATCCAGATCAACGAGATGGAGGCCATGCTGGGAATCTCGGTGGTGCCGGTGTCGGCGGTCAAGAATGAAGGAACCGACGAGCTGGTGAACCATGCCCTTCATGTGGCAAAATACCAGGAACGCCCGGGCAGGATCGACTTCTGCCGGGAGGATCAGCGGGGCGGGGCAGTCCACAGATGCCTGCACGGGATCATGCATCTGATCGAGGATCATGCCCGGCAGGCAGAGATTCCGGTTCGTTTCGCGGCGAGCAAGCTGGCGGAGGGGGATGCACAGATTCAGGACAGTCTGGGACTGGATCAGAATGAGAAGGAGATGCTGGAGCACATCATCTGCCAGATGGAGAAGGAGAGCGGGATGGATCGGGCGGCGGCCATTGCGGATATGCGGTTTTCCTTTATCCAGGAGGTCTGCGACGCCACGGTGATCAAGCCCCGGGAAAGTAAGGAGCACGCCCGGAGCGCAAAGCTTGATAAAGTTCTGACGGGAAAATATACGGCGCTGCCGGTATTTATCGGGATCATGGGGCTGGTGTTCTGGCTCACCTTCAACGTCATCGGCGCATGGCTGCAGGACATACTGGATCAGGGGATCACCTGGCTGGCGGAACTGGCGGAAAGCGCGCTTACGGCGGCGGATGTGAACGAGGTGCTGCATTCCCTCATCATTGACGGGATTTTCAACGGGGTGGGCAGCGTGCTCAGCTTCCTGCCGATCATCGTGATCCTGTTTTTCTTCCTTTCCATGATGGAGGACAGCGGCTACATCGCCAGGGTGGCCTTTGTGATGGACAAGCTGCTGCGGAAAATGGGGCTCTCCGGGCGGAGCATCGTCCCCATGCTGGTGGGCTTCGGCTGTACGGTGCCCGGGGTCATGGCGACCAGAACCCTGCCGTCGGAGCGGGATCGGAAGATGACGATCTTGCTGACGCCGTTTATGAGCTGCTCGGCAAAACTGCCGATCTATGGATTTTTTACCGCGGTGTTTTTTCCGGAGCATGCGGCGCTGGTGATGATCGGGCTGTATGTGCTGGGTATCCTGCTTGGGATCGTGTCCGCGCTTCTGCTGAAAAAAACGATGTTCAAAGGGGAGCCGGTGCCCTTTGTGATGGAGCTGCCCAATTACAGGATGCCGGGGATGAAAAATGTGGGGCATCTCCTGTGGGACAAGGCAAAAGACTTCCTGCAGAGGGCTTTCACGGTGATTTTCATAGCGACGATTGTGATCTGGTTTTTGCAGACCTTTGATTTTGGGCTGAATATCGTGGATAATTCCCACGACAGTATGCTGGCGGCGCTGGCCGGCCTTCTTGCGCCGGTGCTGCGCCCGCTGGGAATTGGGGACTGGCGGATCTCCACCGCATTGATTACTGGATTTATGGCGAAGGAAAGTGTGGTGGCGACCCTGTCCGTGCTGTTCGGTTCTACGGAAGCCATTGCCGGGGCTCTGACGCCCCTCGCCGCCGCCAGCCTGCTGGTGTTCTGCCTGTTGTATACGCCCTGTGTGGCGGCCATCGCTTCGGTAAAGCGGGAGCTGGGCGGAAAATGGGCGGCCGGCGTGGTGCTGGGCCAGTGTGCAGTTGCATGGGCGGCGGCCGGTGTGGTGCGGCTGATTGGGGTTGTACTGGGGCTGGGCTGACAGAGGCTGGAAAAGCGCGTGCAGCGTTTGAAAATGGAGGGGCGATGCTGATTGCCCCTCCATTTTCAAAATGACCGCTATTAGAGGCGGCCGCTCACTCGAGTCGGACTCTTTCGATCTTACAGGTGTGTGTCCGTCCACTGCCGTTTTCGGCTTTACCATAAGCGATACCGACCAGTATCATATCGCCGCCGTATCCCAGGAGCGCGTCAGGATACCGTTTCTTTTTGATCTGGCTGACGGCGCCTTCTGCAGACTGGTTCCATTTCAATTCGATCACCAGGGCGGGCACAAAAGCCGTTTTCTTTGGAAAGTATACAATATCAGCATATCCGTCCCCGGACGGCAATTCCTCAAATTTTAAATAATAATCTTTGTAGCTGAAATATGCCAGCTTAATGACACTGCGGAGCGACTGTTCATTGTTATAAAAAAGGGGAGCCGTTTCTTCTGCATGGATTTTCTCTATCTGTGCGGCAACGGCTTCGGAATTTCCATGGATCGTATCATAGATCAGTTGGGTACTCTCCCGGACACGGCGGATCGTTTCATCGTGCCTGACCTCCCGGACAGCCCTGAAAAATTCCAGCCGGATTTCTTCATTCGGGATGCGTGCTGTCTGGGTTTCTTCATTATAAGAAAGATAGCCCAGATGGATCAGCAGCGTCAGGACGTCATCCCGGTTACGGAAAGTGATCAGATCATTGGAGAAACCATTGGTATCTACGCCGACTTCAACGCCGCCCAGAAGCCGGGCGATGGTCTTGGACAGGCCGTCAAAATTCAGACCAATGTATCCCATCAGGCTCTCGGCGGCAGAGGTCTCAGTCCAGTAGGAATGAAACCGGCGGTTATACACGGCTTTCATTACCGAATTGGGATTGTAGACGGAACCGGCTCCATTCAGCGTATATCCGTCATACCAATGTTTCATTTCGGAAAAATTACAATCGTATTCCTGGCAGAGCTGGCCGATTTCGCTTTCTGTAAATCCCACATATCTTGCAAACTCTCCGGGGAAAACCATGGAATACTCCTGAAAATCTGAGATTGCCGACTGTGATCCGTCTTTTTTGATTGGAAGGATACCTGTCATATAAGCGGCCGCGAAAATTCTGGATGTGGAGCCGCTGCCCTTGAACAAGGTGCGCAGAAATTCCAGATATTCGTTCCGGATTTCCGGTGTCTCACGGATAGGGGCATCCCATTCGTCAATGATCATGATAAACTTATGCCCGGTAAGTTCCACGGTACGGAGCATGGTGGAAGGAAGTTCATTGCTTGTTTTCAGAGCAGGGTAAGCCTCGGCCAATTCTTCCATGATTTTTTCACTGAGATAGGAAACCGTATTTCGAAAGCCATCGGTAAATGGCTTTATATACGTCATATCCAGATAGATTACGTCATATTTGTTTAAATGCTGCTCATAACTGGCATTCATCTTTGGATCTTCTGCAATCATGAGGTCATGGAATAACGCTCTGGAGTCACAGGTTTTATCATAATAGGCGCACAGCATTTGAGCGGCAAAAGATTTTCCAAATCTCCGGGGCCTGCTGATACAGATGAGCTTTTGTTTTGTCCCGATCACGCGGTTGACCAGGCTGATCATGCCGGACTTATCCACATACCGGCTGTTTCTTATCTCTTCAAATCCACTGTTTCCAGGATTTAGATACATTCCCATGCTTCCAACACCTCCGTGCTTTTGTCTATCAAAAAGTATATCATTCTGCCGCAATGGAAGCAAGCATATTCATTGCAGGCAGGATTTTGCAAATGGATAGGGTTACCGCACAGACGAAATTATTTTTATAAAAAAACGATCTGAGTGTAATGTAGAACATTTCCAGCGTGTCTAAGAAATAAAAGGGGAGAAAAAATGCCGGCAGATCAAAATTTAGAGAGAATGATGAAGGAATATGGCGACGCCATACTGCGCATGTGCTTTTTGTACCTGAAAGACTACCAGCTCGCGGAGGATGCCGTTCAGGAGACATTTATCAAAGCCATGAAATCCTATGACGCGTTTGAACATAGATCAAGCGAAAAAACGTGGCTGATCCGCATTGCGATCAACTGCTGTAAAAATATCATGAGAAGCCGTTGGTTTCAGATTGCCGGAAATGACCTGGGCGGAGAGCGGGAAAAAGCACATGACGATCCAATCGAAGCATTTTTGGAAAAAAACAGCATTTCACGGGCTGTCATGAAACTGAATGCAAATGACCGACAGATTATTGTGCTGTATTATTACCAGGATTTATCTGTGCGGGAAATCGCAGAGGCAATCGGTAAAACGGAAAATGCCGTATTACAGCGCTTAAAGAGGGCGCGGGACAGACTGAAAACAGTTTTAGAGGAGGCAGGATATGGATATTAATATGAAGGATATGATTGACAGGGAACTGGAGCGGATGGTATTAAGCGAGGAAATGAAAAATCGGATCAGAGAGAGGGCGGTTCCCCGGCGAAGGAAGGGGCGGCTGAAATGGGCTGCGGTTTTGGCAGCAGCGGTGATTTTGGGAGGAACCGGAGCCGCGGCCGGGTATCGTATGCTGATTACGCATTCGGTCAATGGAGAGGTACTGCCTGCATTGGATTCTATGCGGGTCGTACAGATTCATTTCCCCACAGGGAATCCCGAACTGCGTGTCCCTGCGGAACAGGAGGTTTCTGCCCGGCAGGGCGGACACTTGTGGACTCAGGATGAATATGGTATGTTTCATAAGGACTTTCACGATTACGGAGAGATTCAGGAAGAACTGGGAATCCATCTGCTGGATACGGAATTGTCTGAAAATAATCCCTGCATGCTGGGGCATATTATGACGGACGGAAAAGATTTTGCGGTCATTACGGTGGAAAATTATATTTTGGGGGACACCGGCAGATATCAGTTTCTGGAAGAGGAAAACAGATATTCCTATGAGAGCGGAAGTGTGTTCCTGTCCCCGATTTCATTGACTGTAAGGCTGGTCCTCAGCGAAGAGCAACTGCGTCAGGGCTGGGATTGGGAATACCTGGGAATGTACCGGCTTGCGGAAAGCTATACCTCTGCCCAGGGCTACAAAGTCAATCTTGTGGAGCGTACACTGGAAAATGGAGACACGGGGGACGCGGTGCTGGAAAAAAATGCGGTTTTTGCGGCGGATGGAATCGAGTATTCTCTGAGAGGAAGGGTTTCTATGGAAACTATGAAGTTGATTGTGGACATGATGAAGTAGGCTGGAAAAGTGGTTACTGTTCACACGGCGTCGTGCACTCTGCTGCACGACGTCCGGCCAATAAAGTAACATTTGCCAAAAGTGCGGCTTGAAGATTTAGTGGAAATGGTGCTGTTTCATTGTTATAATAGAAGTTATATACCCACGGGTACCCCATTATGGCCATGCGGCCGTGATCCAGAGGATCAAATAAAACCAGAAATACCAATTGCGGAAGGAATGTAAAAATATGTGTAAGCATTTTAACACCACCGGCCTGTGCTTCCCGGAGGAGCACTATATGGTCAATATAGACGGACGTCTGGAAGAGATCAGGCAGATGGTTGACCGGGGAGAATATTTTGCGATCAACAGGGCGCGTCAATATGGAAAAACAACGACTCTCAGCCGGCTGGCCGGGCAGCTTTCAAGTGAATACATTGTCTTTTCAATCAGCTTTGAAGGAATGGAGGATGCCGTCTATGAAACTGCGTCATCCTTCTGCCAGCGTTTCTGCCGCCTTTTATACCGTTTTCTGCGGTATAATGAACGCATGACGGACGGAATTTCTGGTCTTTTAAAAGAAGAGCTGCGCCGGATGCAGTCGGATGATTCCGCTGATCTGGAGGACTTATCCGATTTTATATCGGAGCTGTGCGGCCAGTCAGATAAACTGGTTGTCATCATGATTGATGAAGTGGATCAGGCAGGAAATCAGAAAATATTCCTTTCTTTTCTGGGAATGCTCCGCAGGAAGTTTCTGACAAGAAAAACGGAGCCCACGTTTCATTCTGTAATACTGGCCGGAGTATACGATATAAAAAATTTAAAATTAAAGGTTCGTCCTATGGAGGAGCATCAGTATAACAGTCCGTGGAATATCGCGGCTGAATTTCAGGTGGATATGAGTTTTTCCAGAGAGGATATTGCCGGGATGCTCAGAGACTATGAGCAGGATCATCATACCCGAATGGACATCATGAAAATTTCTGAGTTCATATACGATTATACCTCCGGGTATCCGTTTCTGGTATCCAGGCTTTGCCAGATTCTGGATGAACAGATTTTAGGGAAAGAAGGATTTCCGGATTTGACGGCTGTCTGGACGGCGGACGGAGCGGCAAAAGCCGTAAAAAAACTGCTGGCAGAATCAAATACCTTGTTTGATGATATGGTGAAAAAGCTGAATGATTTTCCGGAATTAAGACAGGCGGTTTATGCGATTTTATTCAAAGGGGAAAAGATTTCCTTTAGCGTTTATAATCATGTGTTCAATCTGGGCGTCATGTTTGGCTTTATGAAAGAAGAGAATGACAACATTGTAATCTCGAACCGGATCTTTGAGATGCAGTTGTATAATCTTTTTATTTCAGAGGAATTGCTGGACAGCGTCATGTATAAGTCTGCGGCCAGGGACAAGGACAGAAATCTGTTTATTCGAGATGGCCGGCTGGATATGGAACAGGTGTTGGTCAGATTTACAGAGACATTTACAGATATTTATGGAGATGCAGAGGAGCGTTTCCTGGAAGAAAACGGGCGTCGCTTCTTTTTGCTTTACTGGAAACCTATCATCAATGGTGCAGGCAATTATTATATAGAGTCGCGGACGCGGAATATGCGCAGGACGGATGTGATCGTTGATTTCCGCGGAGAGCAGTTTGTCTGTGAATTAAAGATCTGGCACGGGGAGGAGTATAATAAGCGGGGAGAGGAACAGCTGCTTCAATATCTGGACGACTATCATCTTACGACAGGGTATATGCTTAGCTTTAATTTTAATCAAAAGAAAAACGTAGGAGTACGTAAAATGAAATTTGGAAAGCGGACGATTATTGAAGCGGTAGTCTGAGGACTCCCTGGCGCATCCAGTCATCCAGTTGGAAAGGGTTTCAGGCGTAAGCCTGCATGGCAGACGGTGGAGCGAGGCCGCATTTATTTTGCAAATCTATGCTGATTTTAAAATAATCGTTCGACACAATCCGACAGCATCCGGGAGGAACATGAAGTTGAGAATGCCCTGCTTTCTCAGGTTGAGAATCCGCCTTCGAAACATTCAAGTTGATTAGAAAACGCCTGATTTACGGGCGTTTTTCTTAATTTGAGAATGAAAATAGATTTTTCCGCCGCGCCCTCCGAATGTAGAATTATGTAGAACGTTTTTTAAGGCAAGCCGGCAAAAGTAGAGCTATAATAGGTTCAAACACAAACCGGCATGCGATGGATGCATATTTCCCAGACGGTACATACCGGCAGACGAAAAGGAGCGTTTCCCGGGGCGGGCGGTGGGCCTGCCTGCGGATGCGGCCGCTTCTATGGTCAGCCATTTTCAGCAGCTGCGGTGCTGACTGAGGAAAAAGACACCCGGTGTACGGATGTGTACTATATAAATGAATAGAGGAGGGCTTCGTTATGTTTAATGAAGTAGTGACGGGCACCAATATCGTTTACTATATGATGATAGCGATAGGGGCCATCGGGGTGCTGGCAAAGGCAGTCAACCAGATCACTCTTCGCCGTCTGGTCAGGGCGGCGGGCAATATGCCCAAAAGTACACACAAACTGATAAAGCTGGTGCGGGCGAAATACGAGCATGCACTGATGCTGCACGACCGGGTAGAAAATGCGGAAGCATTTGTAGAAAAATACATATATGAATACAGAGGTTTTTTGCTCAGAATCCATACATGGAGACAGCTTGAGCTGCAGTCCATCTGGTTTTCCGGGATTCTGGCGGCCTTTGGGGGAATTGTCTGGTATATGGAAAATGGATTTTGCGAGCAGGTGTATCGTTATATCAGTCTCGGGGCGGCGGAAATGGTTCTTTTGTTTGTTGTCAGCCAGCTCTCGGACGAGCAGTACAAGATTGAAGCGGCAAAAAATTACATGGTGGATTATCTGGAAAATGTATGCGCCATGCGCCGCCGCAAAGCCCGCCAGTCGGAGAAAGACCAGATCAATATTATTCAGCCGGAAACCTCCCAGGCGCTCCGTGCAAATGGACGTGAGGAGGGAAACGGCGCAGGCGGCGGGAAGGAAACTGCCGCTGGAAACGGATTTGTGAAGGGAAAAAAAACGGCAGGTGGAAGCCGGGCGGCGTTGGGGCGGAGCGATTCTCACGCAAAGCAGGGGGCAGAGTCCAGAGAAGCCCAGGAGGCGCCGGGCTTGTCCATCAGTATCGAAGGTGAGCCGCGCAGAGCCAGGGCGGGGGTATCAGGAGATACGGAACCGCTGTACGAAAGCGCGGAGGAGCTTGCCAGGGTAGCGGGTATATACGAGGAGGAGATCGGATCAGATTCGGAAACCCCGCCTGCATATGGAAATGTAACCGCAATGAGGACGGAGCCTGCTTCTGAATATGAAGGCAGTGCGGCAAAAAGCCAGTCTGTTTCCGGCTATGGGGGAGCCGCGGCGAAAGGGGGCAATGCGTCCCCGGCATATGGATCGGCTGCCGGAAGGGGGGTGAGCGCTTCCGGGGCCCCAGGCACAACCCAGATGAAACGGATTCCCGGCAGATTCCAGGATGTGGTGCAGAGGATGATCGAGGACACTTCCGAATACGAGGAAGTTCTGGAAGGGCCGCCCTTGCCGGATGAATCGTCCCGTCCCGCAGGCCATCCGGATATGGTCCGGGCTGAAGGGGAGAGCATCCCGGACAAGCTCCGCCAGGCCGCGGATTACCTGGAAGCGGACGCCTCTTATGGAGAGGGGGACGAGGACGATATGAGAGAATATGACAGGGTAAGGCGCAAAAACCGGAAGAAAGGGGACGCGGCAAGGCAGGTGATCCGCCGCACCATGAAAGGAAACCCGGAACTTCTGGAGCGGGAGGATTCGACTCTGAAGGAAGAAGCAATCCGCCAGATCCTGGAGGAATTTCTGGCATAAACGAAAGCTTTTATCTTGAATAACAATGCTATATTTGGTAAAATATGTATAGCGTGGTACCAAAGGATTACTGTTTGCGGCATCCTGCACTTTGCTGCAGGACATCCGGCCGGCAGAACAGCGGCCGCCCGGAGATTTTCAGAGGACAGGCAGTAATACCGCAGAGTACGGAAGCAGAAAGGAAGGGTAACGATGGCTAACAAAGTAACATTTGATTATTCAAAGGCAACAGGTTTTATTCAGGAACATGAGATGCAGTATATGAGCGAGCTGGCGGCACAGGCGAAGGACAAGCTTGTATCCAAGAGCGGCGCGGGGAATGACTTTGTAGGATGGGTCGATCTTCCGGTGGACTATGATAAGGAAGAGTTTGCCCGCATTCAGAAGGCGGCAGACAAGATCCGTGAGGATTCCGAAGTACTTCTGGTGATCGGGATCGGCGGCTCCTATCTTGGGGCGAGGGCCGCAATCGAGTTTTTAGGACATTCCTTTGCAAATGTGGTTTCCAAAGACGTCAGAAAATCTCCGGAGATCTATTTCGTAGGAAACAGCATCAGCAGCACATACATCAGCGACCTGATCGAAGTTGTGGGAGACAGAGATTTCTCAATCAATATGATATCCAAGTCGGGAACAACGACAGAGCCGGCGATTGCCTTCCGTGTATTTAAAGAGATCCTTGAAAAGAAATATGGAAAAGAAGAAGCGTCAAAGAGAATTTACGCGACCACCGATAAAGCAAGAGGAGCTTTGAAGAATCTTGCAACAGAAGAGGGGTATGAGTCCTTTGTCGTGCCGGACGACGTCGGCGGACGTTTTTCCGTACTGACGGCAGTCGGCCTGCTCCCCATCGCAGTCAGCGGTGTGGACATCAACGAGCTGATGGAAGGCGCGGCAGCAGGAAGAAAGGCCGCTTTGGAAAATGATTTCGCAGAAAATGATGCAATGCAGTACGCGGCAGTCCGCAACATCCTCCTTCGTAAAGGAAAAACAGTAGAAGTTCTGGCGAACTATGAGCCAAGCCTGCATTATGTATCAGAGTGGTGGAAGCAGCTCTATGGAGAGAGCGAGGGCAAGGACCAGAAGGGAATCTTCCCGGCATCTGTTGACCTGACAACAGACCTGCACTCCATGGGACAGTTTATTCAGGACGGCAACAGAATCCTGTTTGAGACCGTATTAAATGTGGAAAAATCCAGGGCGGAGATCGTGATGAACGAGGAACCGGTTGATCTGGACGGCCTCAATTATCTGAAAGGAAAGACCGTTGATTTTATAAATAAGAGCGCCATGAACGGAACCATTCTTGCCCACACAGACGGCAATGTTCCGAACCTCATGGTGAAGATTCCGGAGCAGAGCGCATTTTATCTGGGACAGTTGTTCTACTTCTTTGAGTTCGCCTGCGGCGTGAGCGGATACTTACTCGGCGTGAATCCGTTCAACCAGCCGGGCGTGGAGAGCTACAAGCGGAACATGTTCGCACTGCTCGGAAAACCAGGATATGAAGAAGAAAGAGAAGCATTGTTGAAAAGATTGTAAGAGGTTGTAGGAAGTTCTAAGATAGAGGGTGGATGATTCCACCCTCTTTTAGGGATAGCTGCAGGCCGCTCCCGGTCAGGGGGCGGCCTGAGTTACAGGTACATCTGGTCAGGTGATCTGTAACCTGTAACCACCACCAGTAACGATGATCCAGAAGATCATTTTATTTTATCTTGGTTTCTACGGAAAATTATGATAGAATAGAAAAAAGCATATTTTCTAAAAGTTCTTTTTATCTCAGACATATCATGCAAGGGATTTCATCCCCTGTCCTTTCAGAAAATTCGTGCTTTTATCCAGATGAGCAGGAGGTTTTCTGAAACAGAAGCGAAAATCTCCTGACAAAAACAGAATAAGGAGGTTTTCTATGGAGCTGAAGAAAAAAGAAACCGATGCGACGTATTGGCATCCCGCGTTTTTTGCCGGAATCCAGATTGAACTGGAAGAGGACGCGGACAACCTGGTGTTTGAAAATGAGCACCAATTGGGGACAAAACCGATGGAGATTGATGTGCTGATCATCAAAAAAGAGACGGACAGGCCCGTGAAGAAAAATATCGGAAGGATCTTCAAAAAGCATAATATCATCGAATATAAAAGTCCTGATGATTCTCTCAATGTGGATGATTTTTACAAGGTCTACGGATACACCTGCTTTTATAAAGCAGATGCCCGGTATGTAAACAGCATTCCCGCGGACGAGCTGACCATCACTTTCGTGGCGGAAAAATATCCCCGGAAGCTGATCGAGCATTTGAAGAATGTTAAAAAATATCGGGTCGAAGAAAAAGAAAAGGGAATTTATTATGTGTACGGAGATTTGATTCCCATCCAGATCCTGATCACGAAAAAATTATCCGCAGAGGAAAATCTCTGGCTGAAAAGTCTTACCAATAAGCTGAATGAGACTGCGGCAGCTGAGAAGCTGATCGAGAACTATATGGATCATAAAGAAAGCAGCCTGCATCGGTCGATGATTGAGACGATCATGCGTGCTAATCAGAAATTATTTCAGGAGGTAAATGGTATGAGCGATATTTTTATGGAAATCGTACAGGAGAAATTTGATCGGAAGCTGAAGGAAGAAGTGGACAAAGCTGTGGAGGCTGCCGTAGAGGAGGCTGTAGAGGTTGCCGTAGAGGAAGCTGTGGCTGTTGCTGTAGATGCTGCCGTAGAGGAAGCTACAGAAAAAGCCGTAAAAGAAAAGCTGACCGAACGAATTTCCCTGATTCGGAAAAAATGCGCCAGAAATAAATCGCTTGTACGTATCGCCGACGATCTGGAGACGGATACAGATGAAATACGTTCCCTCTATGAAGTCATTTCTAAGAACCCTGAAAAAACAGTGGAAGAACTATATCAGATCATTTCCGGGAAAGCACAGAAATAGCATGGGGTGTACAGAGCCACGGAAATTATAATGAAAATCAACAGAATGTTTTATCACACATTGTTGGTTACTGCTCACACCCTTTCCGGGTGCTCACAGCAACGAATCCGGCCTATTTAAAGTTGCCTTACGGCAAGAGGCCGGATTCCAGCCCCAGTACTGTACTGCCTGTGACCGTGCAGTGTAGTGCACGGTCCAGGAGTGAACAGTAAGTGTTGTGTGCATTTTCGACAAAATTTAAAATTAGATTGACATAAAATTGTATATTGTGGTAAGATATTATTAACAAAAAATAAAAAGAATAAAATTTTAATGCATAAGTATTTTGGAAACTTATATATGTCCGAGATTGGTCGGACGTTTCTACTAACTACCGTAATAGTTAACTATAAGTTTTCATATCGGGAACGGATTTGGGTATGCATGTCGGGTTGCAGGTAAACCAGGTCGGACAGATATGAAACTTTGGGAGGACGGCGGTAGTTTTTTGTTTTTGCGGAATACGGTGATGCATGAAAATTTTATCGGGGGGTGAGGGAACTTCTGAAATACGACAGCTTTGCGGTGGAAATTTTGACTTGATAATGATACGGGAATTGCCCGCATTAAAAATCTGCTTCGCAGATAGCGGACAAGAAGGCAATCAATTTGCTGCGCAAATTGGTTACATAACAGGAGGTATGAACTATGGAAAAAAATGTGAATCAGGGATTTTTGGAAAAGGTCTTTCATTTGTCGGAGCATAACACGGATGTGAAGACGGAGGTGATCGCGGGTGTCACCACGTTTATGACGATGGCTTATATTCTGGCGGTTAATCCGAATATTCTGAGCGCGTCCGGGATGGATGCGGGGGCTGTATTTACCGCCACCGCCCTGGCGTCCCTTGTGGCGACTCTTTTGATGGCGGCTTTTGCCAACTACCCGTTTGTACTGGCGCCCGGCATGGGATTGAATGCGTATTTTGCGTATACGGTGGTTCTGCAGATGGGGTATACGTGGCAGATGGCTCTGGCGGCTGTATTTGTAGAAGGAATTATTTTTATCGTGCTGTCGCTGACCAACGTGCGGGAAGCTATTTTCAACGCCATCCCCATGAACTTAAAGCATGCGGTATCTGTGGGCATCGGCCTGTTTATTGCGTTTATCGGACTGCAGAATGCCAAGATCGTAGTGGACAGCGCGACCCTGGTATCTGTGTACTCTTTCAGCGCATCCATTGAGAACGGGACATTTTTGGCAGAGGGCATCACGGTTTTGCTGGCTCTGATCGGGATTCTGCTGACAGCGGTGCTTGTTGTGAAAAATGTAAAGGGCAATATCCTGTGGGGAATCCTGGGCACATGGATTTTGGGAATCGTATGCGAGCTGGTGGGCCTGTACCGTCCGAACCCGGAACTGGGAATGTTCAGCGTGCTGCCGGATTTCAGCTCAGGCTTCGGGATTCCGAGCATGGCGCCGACGTTTTTCAAAATGGATTTCAGCGGGGTGCTGTCTCTGAATTTCCTCACCATCATGTTCGCGTTTTTATTCGTAGATATGTTTGATACGCTGGGAACATTGATCGGTGTGGCTTCCAAGGCGGACATGCTGGATCAGGAAGGAAAGCTTCCTAAGATCAAAGGCGCGCTGATGGCGGACGCGGTAGGAACCTCCCTGGGTGCAGTATTCGGGACTTCTACGACAACGACCTTTGTTGAGAGCGCGTCCGGCGTGGCAGAAGGCGGAAGAACGGGTCTTACGGCTGTAGTATCGGCCGCTCTGTTCGGACTGGCGCTGTTCCTGTCGCCGATCTTCCTGGCAATTCCTTCCTTTGCTACGGCTCCGGCATTGATCGTGGTTGGATTTTTGATGATCACATCCATCACGAAAATAGATTTTCAGGATTATACCGAAGCGCTTCCGTGCTATATCAGTATGATCGCAATGCCGTTCATGTACAGCATTTCCGAAGGAATCGCAATGGGAGTAATCTCCTATGTAGTGATCAACCTGCTGACAGGACGGGCGAAGGAAAAGAAAATCAGCCTGCTCATGTATGTGCTTGCAGTTCTGTTTGTTTTGAAATATATTCTCATCTGATCATTTGAGCGGCAGCGGAAAAAAGCCGCCGGATGTGTGCGGTTCGCGGTTGTTTTTCCCGCAGGCGGAAGTATCTGCCTGCGGGAACGTCTGTACGTCTGGAAATCTCTGATCCATAAAGCGTATACTTCTTCAAATTGGTTCCATTCTTATATTTTTCACTCGTGTAAAAAGAGATCCCGCCGGAAGACGGGACTAAAGCCACAATCTCCGGCGAAGGCCGGGGGGGGACGGGAGATTACCCTGCGTATTTCCGCAGCGTCCTGCGCACGGCCCCTTTTCCTGCCGACAGTTCCTGAAAATATCCGCAGACCTTCTCCGCCAGCCCAAGCCCGTACAGGTCTGCGCCGAAGATCTTCTGATTCTCCAGAACCGGCCGCAGTACGGCCTCTGCCTCTGCCGAGGTTCCGGGCGCTTCCAGACTCCAGCCTGCCACATACGGGCACACCGTCTCAAGAAACGGGTCTGGGTTGAGCTGGAAAGAATTTCCCTCATCGTCCACGGCCATCAGGTACCGCAGCCATCCTGCAAATACAAGGGGAATCAGCTTCAGCGAAGCCACGTCCAGCGTCTCGGATGCCGCATAAGCTTTGACGGTTTCACCAAAACGGATGGCCAGCTTCTGGGACGTATCCGTGGCGATCCGCTGGGGGGTATCCGGCATAAACGGATTCGGGATGCGGATCTTGAGCACCCTGTCGATAAATTCCTTCGGATTCAGGATGCCCGGATCTGTGACCACCGGAAGCCCTTCGGTGTATCCGACAGCCTCCACCAGTTTTTTCAGCTCAGGATCATTCATTTCATCGGAAATCTTCCGATATCCCAGAAGGCATCCAAAGATGGCCAGGCAGGTATGCAGCGGATTCAGGCAGGTGCAGACCTTCATCCGCTCCACTTTGTCTACCGTTTCCCGGTTCGTGAACATCAGCCCGCCCTTTTCCAGTTCAGGCCGACCGTTGGGAAATGCATCCTCAATGACCAGGTACTCGGTTTCTTCTGCGTTTACAAAGGGGGCAACATAGGTGTTTTTGGAGGTGACGGCCGGGTCAAGATCCTCCACCCCGTCCTTTCTCAAAAGCTCTTCTACGGAAGCGTCTGGCCGGGGCGTGATTTTGTCGATCATGCTCCAGGTAAAGGATACCTGTCCGGAGCGGATGTATGCTGCGAATCCCGCCTCGGCCTTACCGTTTTTTTCCCACTTCTCTGCAAATGCCGCAACCGCCGCGTACAGTTTGTCTCCGTTATGTGAACAGTTGTCCGTGCTTACCATGGCGATCGGCAGCCTGCCGGCCTGAAATCTTGCATAGAGCAGTGAAGCCACCTTTCCCATGTAGCTGGCAGGCTTCTCTGGTCCGGCAGCAAAGTCTGCGGCGGCATCCGGCAGGGGTTCCCCTTTTCCGTCTGTCAGGCTGTAGCCTTTTTCTGTAATGGTAAATGTGGCCATCTGCAGGGAATTTTTTTGGAAAATTTCTTTGAGCCTGCGGTAGGAAGTCTCCCGGGATGTGTCCAGGGGAATTGCCTCCGCCACACTTCCTACCACTGTTTTTGCAATGGTGCCGTCCGATTTTAAGGTCACGGCAATTCCCAGGTTGTCGTGGGGGACATACATTTTTTCAATGATCTCAGGATCAAAGCCTTCGGCGACAATCAGTCCACGGTCCAGCTCACCGCGGTCCAGCATACCCTGTACCACATTTGCATGGAATGCGCGGAACAGGTTTCCTGCACCGAAATGAATCCAGAACGGATTGGCCTTCGTTGCTTCGGCCATCTTTTTTACATCGTACTGCGGGAGATGATACCCTTTTTCTTCCCATTTCTGTCTGTCGGCAATGCCCTGTAAGTTTAATTTCATAGTGTTGCTGCTCCTTTCTTGATATTGGATACTGCCTATTATACTCCGGTACCGGCAATATTCGATAGGAGGAGTTGTTGTGTACATTGCAAAAATTGCGGTATTGTGCTATTCTCAAAGACAGGTGGAATATCCGGAACAAAACAGGAAAGAAGGCGCCCTCCTTTGAAAAAGAAATTACAGACTGCATTCAGCCCCCGTCAGTACATGCTGTCAGGGGATTTTGAAATCTACTATTATTCTGACCGCCATTCTTATAATGTAAAGAGCCATGTTCATGATTACTATGAGTTTTATTTTTTCCTGGAGGGAGATGTGTCGATTCATATTCATGGGGAGGAACATGCCCTGAGCGCCGGAGACATGCTTCTGATCCCGCCGGGTGTTCCGCACTTTGCCAAGGTACACAGCCTGGACGTTCCTTACAGACGCTTTGTATTCTGGATCAGCCGTACATACTGCCGTGCACTGTCCGGGATCTCCCCTGATTATACGTATCTGATGCGTCTGGCAGATGAGACAGAATGGTATCTTTTCCATTATGACCTGCTTGCGTTCAAGGCGGTGCAGGCCAAAGTGTTCCGGCTGATTGAAGAGATCCATTCGGAACGGTTTGGAAAGGCGGTACAGATCTCAGTGTGTGTCAATGACCTGATCCTGCACCTGAACCGCACGGTTTATGAAGAGCAGCACACCAAAATGCCCTGTGAGGAACAGGGACTGTATCCGAATCTGCTGCGGTATATCGAGGAACACATAGAAGAGGACCTTTCTCTTGAAAGGCTGTCCCGGGAATTTTATGTCAGCAAATACCATATTGCCCATATATTTAAGGCAAATCTGGGGCTTTCCGTCCACCAGTTCATCCTGAAAAAACGGATTCGGATGTGCCGGGACGCGATCTGCAGCCGCACGGGTATCGGCGAAGCCTGTTTTATGTACGGGTTTCAGGATTATTCCAGCTTTTTCCGGGCGTTTAAGAAAGAGTTCGGGATGTCTCCGAAGGAGTACCAGGAGTTCTATACCAAAAAGGAGTAAGAAATACATTGTGACAGGGAAATTTACCGGGGGATTGACAAGCATGAGAAGGGGAAGATCCTGATTGATCCGCTGTGACCGCGGCGACCGTCCCATGGCAAATGCGGCAGGTCACACATCGCCCAGGTGTGCCCCTGGTTTACTGGTTTCTGTCTCTTTTTCCCATTACATGCTTGCTTGAATCGTAAAAATATAGTACGATAGAAAGCACAATACATCTGATAAAAAGTAAGTAGCTGTCCGGCGATCTGTCCCGAACAGCTATAAAGGCGTTTCAGACAGCAGTAATGCGCGGGATGCCGTCGATATACAAAGGAGTGAATACATATGCAGTATCTGGTTATAATGGGAATATTGATCGCCGTCGCGGTGATTTTGATCATAATCATCATCGCGGCCCTGATGAAAAACCGGCAGGATGACGGGGAAGATTATGAGGACGACGATGAAGATTATGATTATGATGAAGGATACGGGGAGGAAGCCGGGGAAGCGCCGCAGGATATGGACGGGGCTTACGATGAGCAGGAGGAACCGGAACATGAGGAAGGCCCGGTGATCGTAGGGCAGGGCAGGAGACCCAGGGAGGGCGCTCCCGGACGGGACGGACAGAACCGGCCGGGCGAAGCGCGGGGCGCAAACCGTCCTTCCGGGAAAAAATTATGGAAGCTGTCCATAGAGAATCTCAGCACCTGGCAGAAGTCTACATTTGTTTTTTATGAAAATCTCGGGATCGGGAGAGGGCGGAGTTTTCCGCAGTTTGAAAAGTTCATGTCCATTGGGGATGATCCGAGGGTGTCCAAGCTGCACTGCGCGATCATTCAGAAGGACGATAAGCTGTATCTGAAGGATATGGGCTCCCGGAACGGCACGTATCTGAACGGAAAACGGGTCACCCAGCCTGTACTGATCCAGAGGGACGACGTGATCGGCATGGGCGAGACGGAGATCGAAGTACAGAGCATGATGCGGGAAAAATAGGAACGCTGTATTTGGACAGGGAGGTTGCATATGACAGGAAAAAGGGTCTTGGCAGGGGTTCTGGCGGCCGCGCTTTTGGCAGTCAGCCCTGGATTTACGGCTTTTGCAGAAGAAGGGCAGGAGACTCCCGCGGCGGACGGCGCGGAAGCACCCCAGCCGGAAAAGACACCGGAGGAACTGGCGGCGGAGGAAGAAGCCAGAAAAAATGCGATTTATGAGACGATACCGGATTCCAACCAACTGCCCGGGTGGCCCGAGGGGCCGAAGGTGCACGCGGCATCGGCCATCGTCATGGATATGGAAAGCGGCGCGGTGCTGTACGCAAAGGCCGCGGAGGAACAGCATTTTCCGGCCAGCATCACGAAGCTGCTGACAACGCTTGTGGCGCTGGAGACGGGAGAGCCTGACGATACGGTGACATTTACGGAGGACAGCATCAGCTTTCTGGAGCCGGGGGACGCCAGCATCGGGATGCTTGCGGGAGAGCAGCTCAGCCTGAATGACGCGCTGCACGCGGTGCTTCTCGCATCGGCAAATGAAGTTTCCTACGCGGTGGCGGAGAATATGGGGATCAAGATGGGCGGAACCTACCAGACGTTCATCGACCGGATGAACGAGCGCTCTGCGGAACTGGGATGTACGGGGTCGCACTGGGTCAATGCCAACGGGCTGCATGACGACCAGCATTATACAACGGCCCATGATATGGCACGGATCGCTTCGGCTGTGTATCAGTACGAGCCGTTCCACCATTTTATGGGGGCGCTGGAGTATACCATCGCGCCTACCAGCCTGAAAAACGAGGCCCGTACCTGCTGGCAGAATCATCGGATGCTCTGGCCGGAAAATGAATTTTATTACGAATTTTGCCGGGGCGGAAAGACCGGATATACAGACCAGTCAGGAACTACGCTGGTGACCATGGCCGATAACGGGCAGATGCGCCTGGCGGCGGTGGTGATGGCGGATTATGGAATACAGGCTTATGAGGATACCCGGGCCATGCTGGATTATGCGTTCGGGAATTTTACAAAAGTCACCATTGCGGACAAGGAAACCTCCGGGGACATTGAGACCTTCCAGGATGAGGGCGCGTACGTGGTGCTTCCTGCGGGGGTGGATTTTACACAGTTGGAATGTCAGATTTCTGCGGCGGAAGCGCCTGCGGGCACAGGGGCGGTTTCCTTTGACCGATGGATTGAAGTGCTGACCGCGCCGCCGGCACCTCCGGCCGAGACACCGGCGGATGGAGCGGACGGAACCCAGCCGGGGGCAGAAGGAACGCCTGAAGCGCCGGCGGATGGAGCGGACGGAGCGCAGCCGGGAGCGGACGGAACGCCCGAAGCTCAGACGGATGGTTCGCAGCCGGGAGCCGATGGAACGCCCGAAGCTCAGGCGGATGGTGCCGACGGTACGCAGCCGGGAGAGGAAGGGACACCCGAAGCTCAGGCAGGCACAACACCGGTTTCGGCAGACGGAACCCAGCCGGAAGCGGATGAAACTGCAGGAGAAGGATCGTCCGGCTCAGACGGAGACAGCGGAACATTCGGGAACGCAGCCGGAGAGGATGATGCCCTGTTCGGCAGTGAGAGAGCCGGGACAATCGTATATACCTATGCGGGCCAGGAAGCCGGACATGCGGCTGTAGTTCTGAACCAGTCCTACTTTGGCCAGGAGTCGGAAATGGAATGGACGCCGGCGGACGGAAGTAAAAGAAAAAGCGGGGAAAGCTCCCCGGCAAAATTGGGCAGGTTTTCTACCCGGCAGATGATCGTGGCAGGCGGGGCGGCAGTCCTGCTGATTGTAGTCCTGTGCATCAGCCTGAATCGCCGTAAGAGGGCGCAGGAGAGAAAAAGACGGAATCGGAAAAATGAGAAAACCTCTTGACTAATCCGCAGGTTCTACTTATAATATCCCTGTGGTAAAGAGAATTTAAGAAATCAGGAAAGGCCATGACGGAGACAGTAGGAAGAATACCGAAGCTACAAGCGAGCCGGAGATGGTGAGAGCCCGGTACAAGTAAGTTTTTTCCGAAGATCACTCCCGAGTTGCAGCTTCCGAACCCCGGCACTCCACCCGCGGCGGCATCTCATGACAGCCCTGCGCGTACGGTGGGACACTTAAGCAGCGGGCAGTACCCCGATTTCATGCCGGACAGTAAGAGCTGACGGTTTTCCGCCGTTACCGGAACACATAAATGACAGAGAGGTCAGAGCACCGTGTTTTCATCTAAAAGGAGCACTGCATCTGAACATGTTGTAACAGGTGGTTTCAACGGAGCATACGCTTCCGTCCTATTACAGGACGGGAGCATTTTTATTCTATTGAGATGTGCACTGCGCGCATGAGACTGCCCATGCAGCCGCGCTCCGGCGCAAGGCGCGTTGGGACGCACACTTTTTTCCGCTGCAGACCGCCGGACAAAACCATACCAGAAAACAAAAAAAGAAGAGAGAAAGGAAGGGAAGCAATGTATAAGAAAGTATCTACGGATATGAATTTCGTAGAGCGAGAAAAAGAAGTCGAAAAATTTTGGGCTGACAATGACATTTTCCGCAAGAGCATGAAGGAGCGGGAAGGCAGCCCCATGTATACGTTTTATGACGGCCCCCCGACGGCCAACGGCAAGCCCCACATCGGGCATGTGCTGACCCGTGTGATCAAGGACATGATCCCGCGTTACCGCACCATGAAGGGGTACGAGGTTCCCAGGAAAGCAGGCTGGGACACCCACGGGCTTCCGGTGGAGCTGGAAGTGGAGCGGGCTCTGGGCCTGGACGGTAAAGAGCAGATCGAGGAATACGGTCTGGAACCGTTCATTGACAAATGTAAAGAAAGCGTCTGGAAATACAAAGGCATGTGGGAGGATTTCTCCGGCACCGTCGGATTCTGGGCGGATATGGACAATCCCTATGTCACCTACCACAATGACTTCATCGAGTCCGAATGGTGGGCGTTAAAGCAGATCTGGGACAAGGGCCTTCTGTACAAGGGCTTCAAGATCGTGCCCTACTGCCCGCGCTGCGGAACCCCGCTTTCCGCACAGGAAGTAGCTCAGGGGTACAAGGATATCAAGGAACGCTCCGCCATCGTCCGCTTCAAAGTCAAAGACGAGGACGCGTATTTCCTGGCATGGACCACCACGCCGTGGACACTGCCCTCTAATCTGGGGCTCTGTATCAATCCCAAGGAGACCTATGCAAAGGTATCCTGCGCGGACGGCTATACCTATTATATGGCGGAAGCCCTGCTGGATACAGTATTAGGGCCTCTGGCGAAGGACGGAAAGCCGGCCTATGAGATTCTGGAGACCTATGTCGGAAAAGACTTGGAATATAAAGAATACGAACCACTCTACCAGTGTGCGGCGGACGGCATCAAAGGCCAGCATAAGAAAGCATTTTATGTCACCTGCGACGGATACGTGACGCTGACAGACGGTACCGGCGTGGTACACATCGCCCCCGCTTTCGGTGAGGACGACGCAAACGTATGCCGGAAATACGACATGCCGTTCGTACAGCTTGTAGATGAAAAGGGAAATATGGCGGAATCCACCCCCTTTGCCGGATTATTTGTGAAAAAGGCAGACCCGGAGGTGCTCAAGGAACTGGATGCAAGAGGGCTTCTCTTCGACGCGCCCAAGTTCGAACACAGCTATCCCCACTGCTGGCGCTGCGATACCCCGCTGATCTACTACGCGCGGGAATCCTGGTTCATCAAGATGACTGCTGTAAAAGACGATCTGATCGCCAACAACAACACCATCAACTGGATTCCGGAGAGCATCGGCAAGGGCCGTTTCGGGGATTGGCTGGAAAATGTCCAGGACTGGGGCATCAGCCGCAACCGTTACTGGGGAACCCCGCTGAATATCTGGGAATGCGAGTGCGGGCACATGCATTCGATCGGAAGCATCGAAGAGCTGAAATCCATGTCCGATAACTGTCCGGACAACATTGAGCTGCACCGCCCCTACATTGATGAAGTTACGATAAAATGTCCGCACTGCGGCAAAGAGATGCACCGTGTGCCGGAAGTGATCGACTGCTGGTTTGACAGCGGATCCATGCCTTTCGCACAGCATCACTATCCGTTTGAAAATAAGGAGATCTTCGAGCAGCAGTTCCCGGCCCAGTTCATTTCCGAAGCCGTGGACCAGACCCGCGGGTGGTTTTACTCCCTGCTTGCGATCTCCACGCTGATCTTCAATAAGTCGCCCTACGAAAATGTCATCGTTCTGGGACATATCCAGGATGAAAAGGGCCAGAAGATGAGCAAATCAAAGGGAAATGCGGTAGACCCCTTTGACGCCCTGGAAAAATACGGCGCAGACGCGATCCGCTGGTATTTCTACGTGAACAGCGCGCCCTGGCTGCCAAATCGTTTCCACGGCAAGGCCGTCATGGAAGGCCAGCGCAAGTTCATGGGAACCCTCTGGAACACCTATGCGTTCTATGTGCTGTATGCCAACATTGACGGGTTCAATCCCTATGAGCACGGACTGTCCAAAACACAGGACGGGAAGATCACGGTTCCGAACTATGACACCCTGACCGTGATGGACAAATGGCTCCTCTCCAAGCTGAACACGCTGGTAAAGACCGTGGACAGCAATCTGGAGAATTACCGGATTCCGGAAAGCGCCCGCGCGCTCCAGGAATTTGTAGAGGACATGAGCAACTGGTATGTGCGCAGAAGCCGGGAGCGTTTCTGGGCAAAGGGCATGGAACAGGATAAGGTCAACGCCTATATGACCTTGTATACCGCCCTTGTGACCGTGGCAAAGGCAGCCGCGCCGCTGATCCCGTTTATGACGGAGCAGATCTATCGGAACCTGGTGTGCGGCATCAATCCGGAAGCGCCGGAGAGCATCCATCTGTGCGATTTTCCGCGGGCGGATGAGACGTACATTGATTCCGGGCTGGAAAGCAACATGGAACATGTATTGAAGCTGGTGGTTATGGGCCGTGCGTGCCGCAATACCTCCAACATCAAGAACCGCCAGCCCATCGGACAGATGTTCGTGAAAGCAGAATTTGAGCTGCCCGAATATTACCAGGAGATCGCGGCAGACGAGCTCAATGTAAAGAACATGAAGTTTACCCAGGATGTTAGGGACTTTACTTCTTATAATTTTAAGCCTCAATTAAAGACAATTGGACCAAAGTATGGTAAAATGTTAGGTGGAATCCGAAAAGCGCTGGACAATCTGGACGGCAATGCCGCTATGGATGAGGTCAATGCCGAAGGATCATTAAAGCTGGATGTGGACGGACAGGAGATCACCCTGTTTCGGGAAGATCTGCTGATCGAGGCCGCGCAGGTAGAGGGATTCGTCTCAGAGAACGACGGCGGAATCACAGTCGTACTGGACACGAACCTGACGGAAGAGCTGCTGGAAGAAGGCTTTGTCCGGGAGATCATCAGCAAGATCCAGACGATGAGGAAAGAAGCGGACTTCGAGGTTATGGATAAGATCCGGGTGACCTATGAAGGAAGCGCGAAAGCCGAAGCAGTGTTTGCCGGATACGCAGAATCCATCGGAAGCGACGTACTTGCGGACAGCGTCGCAAAGGCGGCTCCCGAGGGGTATGTAAAAGCATGGAAGATCAACGGGGAGGACGTTTCCATCGGCGTTCAAAAGGTGTAAAAAGCCGCATGGGGCAGCCCTGGCGAGAAAGAGAAAAGATAAGCAATGAGACTTATAAGGGAGGCAACGAGAAACCAATGAACAGTAAAAGATTTGATAAGGAAACATTCAAGGAAGCAGTAAAGGACAATGTAAAGACACTTTACAGGAAAAAGATCGAAGAAGCATCTCAGCAGCAGATTTTTCAGGCGGTCTCTTACGCGGTGAAGGAACAGATCATTGATGACTGGCTGGCGACACAGGAAGCATATTACCAGAAAAAAGAAGCAAAGATGGTATACTATATGTCCATGGAGTTCCTGATGGGACGCGCCCTTGGCAATAACCTGATCAATCTGACCGCGTACACAGAGGTCAAGGAGGCGTTGGACGAGATGGGGCTGGACCTCAATGCGATTGAGGATCAGGAACCAGATCCGGCTCTTGGAAACGGAGGACTCGGAAGGCTTGCCGCATGTTTCCTGGATTCCCTGGCAACCCTGAACTATCCGGCTTATGGATGCGGAATCCGTTATCGTTACGGGATGTTCAAACAGAGGATCAAGGACGGCTACCAGGTAGAAGCGCCGGACAACTGGCTGAAGGAGGGCTACCCCTTTGAACTGCGCCGTCCGGAATACGCGAAAGAAGTCCGTTTCGGAGGAAGCGTACGCTTTGAAAAGGACCCGGAGACCGGAAGGGATAAGTTCGTCCAGGAAGGCTACGAATCCGTACGTGCGGTTCCTTATGACATGCCCATCGTAGGCTACGGCAACCATGTGGTCAATACACTGCGTATCTGGGATGCGGAAGCGATCACCGATTTCCAGCTCGATTCCTTTGACCGGGGCGATTACCACAAGGCCGTGGAGCAGGAGAACCTGGCAAAAAATATCGTCGAGGTGCTGTACCCCAACGACAACCACTATGCCGGAAAAGAACTGCGCCTGAAACAGCAGTATTTCTTCATTTCCGCCAGCCTCCAGGCATTGCTGGCGAAGTTTAAGAGGGAGCATGGCAATGACTTAAGCAAGCTTCCTGACAAGGTGGTCATCCAGATGAATGATACCCATCCGACCATCGCTGTTCCGGAGCTGATGCATCTTTTGATTGACGAGGAATATCTTAGCTGGGAGGATGCATGGGAGATCACCAGCAAGACCTGTGCGTATACCAACCATACGATCATGGCAGAAGCATTGGAAAAATGGCCCATTGACCTGTTTTCCAAACTGCTTCCCCGTATTTACCAGATCATCCAGGAGATCGACCGCCGTTTCGTAGAGAAGGTACGCGCAAAATACCCGGGCAATGACGAAAAGCTGAAGAAGATGGCGATCCTCTGGGACGGACAGGTGCGCATGGCGAATATGGCGATTATTTCCGGATTTTCCGTAAACGGCGTTGCACAGCTCCATACCGAAATCCTGAAAAACCAGGAACTGAAAGATTTCTATGAGATGATGCCGGAGAAGTTCAACAACAAGACCAACGGCATTACCCAGAGACGTTTCCTGGCTCACGGCAATCCGCTCCTTGCAGACTGGATCACCGCACGGATCGGGGACGGCTGGATCACCGACCTGTCCCAGATCGCACGGCTGAAGCCATTGGTGAATGACGAACAGGCACGGCGGGAATTTATGCAGATCAAGCATAAAAACAAAATCCGCCTGGCAAAATATATCAAAGAGCATAACGGGATCGAAGTTGACCCCCACTCCATTTTCGACGTACAGGTGAAGCGTCTGCACGAATACAAGCGCCAGCTTCTGAACATCCTCCATGTGATGTATCTGTACAACCAGATCAAGGAGCATCCGGAGATGTCCTTCTATCCCAGGACATTTATCTTCGGCGCAAAGGCGGCTGCAGGCTACCAGCGCGCGAAGGAGACCATCAAGCTGATCAACTCCGTTGCAGAGGTGATCAACAACGACCGGAGCATCAACGGCAAGATTAAGGTGGTATTTATTGAGGACTACCGGGTATCCAATGCGGAGATGATCTTTGCGGCGGCAGACGTCAGCGAACAGATCTCTACCGCATCCAAGGAAGCGTCCGGTACCGGAAACATGAAGTTCATGCTCAACGGCGCGCCCACACTTGGAACCATGGACGGCGCAAACGTGGAGATCGTGGAAGAAGTAGGCATGGACAATGCATTCATCTTCGGTATGAGATCCGAGGAAGTCATCCGCTATGAGAACCACGGCGGCTACAACCCGATTGATATCTATTTCAGCGATTGGGAATTAAAACGTGTGATCGACCAGCTCATGGACGGCACTTACGCTCACGGCGACCACAACATGTACAAGAACCTGTACAATTCACTGCTCAATACACAGTGTACGCCCCGGGCTGACATGTACTTTATCCTGAAGGACTTCCGGCCCTATGCGGAAGCGCAGAAGCGTGTGGAAGAAGCATACCGCGACGAACACCGCTGGTCCAGGATGGCGATGATGAACACCGCATGCTGCGGCAAGTTCACATCCGACCGGACCATCGAAGAGTATGTAAGAGATATCTGGAAGCTGCATAAGGTAGAAGTGACAGTGGAAGAAGAATAAAAAAGATACAGGCAGATAAAAACGGATGTTAAAAAATCTGCCGTATGAAGAAAGACGGGTAAGAAGCGATTGCTTTTTGCCCGTCTTTTTTCATATAGCAGTTATTTTGTTTCTTATGAAATAAATGGAAAGTCCTCCAGTGTCGTACGGAGCTTTTCATATCCCCTGCTGAGATAACGCTTGACGGAACTTTTGCTGCACCCCATGGCGAAAGCAATCTCGTCGAGCTTCATATCATGGTAATATTTCATAAGGATTGCCTGGCATTCCCTCTCCGGGAGCGCTTTGATCTGATCAAAAATCTCCAGCCTGCGGCTGTAGCGGTCGATGGGGTCTTCGGAATCAGAAGCAGAGCCGGAGAGTGCGGGAGCGGCTTCCTCCAGACAGAGCTCCTTTTGATTTCGTTTGTTTTTCCTGCTCATATCAAAGCACAGGCGGAAATTGATCTGATTCAGCCAGGATACGAACAGCCTGGGGTTCCGAAGCTGCTTAATATGCTTCAAGGCGTGGATATAAAGCTCCTGCAGGATATCCTGGGCCAGATAGGGGTCCCTTACGAATTGGCAGGCAAAGGAGTATTGCCTTTGATATGTAACGGAATAAAGCTCTGCAAAGCTGTCCGTATCACCGTCCTGAATTTTTTGTACCAGCGAAGCGAGATAATCATAATCTAATTCTGTCATAAAAGCCACCTACCATAAAGGAGAGCGAAACTCGCTCTCCTTTCAGCATTATAAACGGTTACTGTTCACACCCTGACCGGGTGCTCGCAGCAACGGCATCCAATCCTTTGGATTTCCGTAAATTATTTCCTTCTGATACGAATCTGTTTTACATATACAGTTCCCATTACCGCGGCAGCGAAAATCATCAGAACCATATACAGTAAGATCGTTGTGTGATCCCCGGTCTTGGGGCTTACATTCGCGGATGCATTGCTGTTGACAGCGGTTTTGCTCCAACCTACGGAGATAGGAGACAGTCCGTGTACGGTAAAGGAAATACCTGCCGGTGATGTCTTGATTGTACCGCTCTCCGGGAATGTCTCAATATGTCCCGCAGAATATCCATTCATACTCTTTGTAAACAAATGGCTTGCTACAAAGTTATATGTGCTGTCTGTCCCTGCCGGATAAGGTACGGTAACCGTAACGCCTTCAGCCGGGAAATTTTCCGCGCTTACATTTTGCCATGCACCGTTTACATAAACCTGCAACGCAACATCATAAACCCTGATATTGTCATTGGAAATGCCTTTTGCTGTAAGGCTGTTTCTGATCTGGCTTTCAATCTTTTCCGGTGTGTTCAGCGTGTCATTTCCTGCAAGCTCTGCAGAAACCTCAATTGCGCTGCGCACCTCCAGGCGGTATGTATTCTGATCGGAAGAGTTGGTTTCCGCCGCCCAGGTCGTTGTCTGGGTGCTTGTATTATTTCCGCTCTGATTGCTGGAGCTGCTTCCGGAAGAACTGCTGCCTGAGCTGCTGCTTCCGGGTTTGCTTGGCTTGGAAGGTTTGCTGGGTTTGTTCGGCTTGTCTGGCTTGTCTGTTCCGGGCTTGTCAGTATCGGGTTTATCTGTATCGTCTTCAACTGGTTCCTTGGTCGGATCGTAGGGGGTGGTTGCAAGCTTTAAGATACTTTCACCGTAATACCCGATCTGATCAGGATCATAAGTATAATTGATGTTGCTGGCCGCTGAAAACGTATATGTACCGTTCCAGGCACCGCTGGAAGGAATCGCCATGAACAGCTTATCGGGAGAGCCAACTGCGCCGTCATCACAGTTGGTAACGTCTACCAGGTAATTGCTGCTGCCGATGGAAACAATATTCCACATATGTCCGCCGGCTCCGGTTCCGCCGGCCATGTTGCCGGAAACAGTGTAGCACTTTGCGCTCTTAAACGTGGACAGGTCACAAAGATACTGGAACGCTTTAGCGTATCCCTCGCATACAACCTTTGTATCCGGATTGCCGTCAAATACGGAAACCATTGTCCAGGGCGCCTTTGACCCGCTGTAGCCGGGCTCGGCAGCTTCGTGATCATAACTTGTCAATGCACAGATCTCATTTTTGTATGCAAGCAGCTTTTCATAATCTGACTTGCCGGCATTGGCATTGACAATTTCCTGCGCTTTATTTAAAGCGGTATTGGCAGAATTGATCTTTGTGTTGTCAAGAGTATAAAGATTGTCAGCACTTACGCGATACTCTGGTGAAACTACAAAGCTGAAAACTGCGGATATTGCAGATACAGTTTTTTCTGTTCCTATAGTGGTTGTCTGAAGCTGGAATGAAAAATCAAATGCTTTGTCATGAGATTTATCAAACCAAAATAAGTTGTTTTGGCAACTCAGATTCAATGACTGCAAAAGCTCATTGCCCTTTGCGTTTAATTCATAACAAGCAGCTTCATCATTACCATATGTACGAACAATATCTAATACGTCAAACTGCGTGCTTTGCAGAGTACCTGCGGCTACTTCTTTAATTTTTGCTGCAAGGCGGTCGGTTACTGCTTTAACAAGATTTGCCTTATCTTCTTCAGATAACTCTTTTAAAGCTGTATTCTCTTCAGCAACCTGGATGTCTGATTCCGCCATTGATTTAAAATAATTCTCTATTTCTTCAAATGTATTTGCTGTATCTCCAAGCAATTCTTTTTGCTCGGGACTCAAAAAGCGAATTTTCTCAGAAATGTCCGTTACCTGATTCCCAATAGTTGTCAGCTCCTCCAATGACAGTTCTTTGACAGCGTCAAGTGAAGGAAGGCTGCTCATAGCATCCAATACAGCTTGTACCGCGGGATCTGCGGATGTAGTAATTTCCTGTGTTGGATCTCCCTCCGTTGCAGACACAGGCAGCACAGCAAAATTCATATTACTGACAATCATTCCTGCCGCCAGAATGATTCCCAGCTTCTGCCTGAATCCACATATTCGTTTTTTCATGAATACCTACTCCTCCTCTGTTATTTTTTAGGATAATATTTCATTTTTAATAGTACCATTTTCTGGGATTATGTCAAGTAAAATCGGGCCAATTCTAACATTTTTATAGATAAAAAGCTTCAACTGTGATAAAATAAAAAAATGCTATTGGGGGACAGAATTTAAAATGCTGTTAAACCGGCAGACAGGAGGAATAGTATGAGTTATTACGATATGAATGAGTATTATGATTACAGCAGTCCATACATGGAGACGACGATGATCGGCATTATGATGATCTGCTTCATTGTGCTGCTTGTATGCGCCATTTTTGCACTGCTCAGTTACATATTGATGGGCGTCGGTATGTATACAATGGCCAAGAGACAGGGGATGGACAATGCGTGGCTTGCATTTATTCCGTTTGCAAGGACATATCTGCACGGAGAACTCTCCGGCAGTATCCGCCTGAAAAACAGAAGTATCGAGAATCCAGGGATCTGGCTGCTTGCGCTTCCGTTTCTCTACGGAGCGGTCTCTTCCTTATTTAATGGGATCGTGTGGTTTGTCGGATTCGGTTCCATCACGAAGATTCTTCAATACGATCTTCTGTACGGCCGGGTAGACATGGCTCCGGGATCTGTGATGGGCCTGGTGATCCTGTTCATTATCATAGCAGTGATCGGCGTATTATACACGGCTGTTTATAAGACGTTCTGTATTTTGGTAAATCATCAGATTCTGGGACGTTATACATCAAAAAATATGTCCATTGTACATGCGGTATTAAGTACCCTGATTCCGCTATATGAATCAATCTGCTTTTTCGTGATGCGCAACCACCCGTTTAATCCGGGGATGGAACCGCCCACACCGCCGCCGTTCATGCAGTCTCCGCCACCGGGATCATATTACGGCGGACCTGTACCGCCCCCGGAACCTCCGGTTCCCCCGGTTCCGCCCGCACCGCCGAAGCAGGAGCCTTACGGATTCGG
Organism: Schaedlerella arabinosiphila; assembly: GCF_003885045.1. GTDB lineage: Bacteria > Bacillota > Clostridia > Lachnospirales > Lachnospiraceae > Schaedlerella > Schaedlerella arabinosiphila. The sequence goes on from NZ_RHJS01000002.1 coordinate 5,320,577, forward strand.
CACAGCAGATTTTGGAAATGGCGGAAGCATATACGGCAGGTCTGACTCCGGAAACAGTGGGAATACTGAGAACACCGGGAGCGTATCAGGCAGTGGGAGTTTCGGAAGCATATTAGATGCTGGAGATCAGGAAAACGCTGGGAGCATACTGGGCGCCGGAGATCACGAAAGCCACAGAAGCATATTGGATGCAGGGGATCGGGATCACGAAAGCGCCGGGAGCATACTGGACGCAGGCGCTTCCGCAAGTATACTCAGCACACCGCCTGCGCAGGAGCAGCAAAACGGAGATTCTTCAGATGCAAAGTCAGAATCCCCGGTGAACTTTGTACTGCCGGAAAGTGAAAATAAAGAGCTGTAAAACAGCGGGCAGTCTGCGCCAGATATGTCTGCGGCCTGTTTTTGGGAAAAGTTACACTTTTTTAATAAAATTGGAATATTTTGGGACGGTCCTTCATATCATATGATATGGAGGACTGTTTTTATGAGACAAAGAGCAACGTGGCAAAAATTCAAAACATTCGGTTCCTTTTGTCTGATTATGCTTCTGCTCCCTTACATTGTCACGGTATTTGTCCATGGAAAGGACTTTGAGGCTCTGGGAAATAAGGACAAGGTATTTATTAATGTAAGAAAGCCGAAGGCCGGGTCCAGCCTGGCCCAGATGGAAAGCATATCCGATACGGTAGAAGCGAACTCCGAGGAAAATAGAGCCGGCATATGGAACGGCCTGTCCGATCAGGAAAAAGAGACCCAGATTGTACAGGTTCCGTGGGAGGAATATTTTGTCGGCATTATGGGAAGGGAGGTTCCCGTAAACGCAGAAATGGAATTTCTAAAAGCCCAGGCCGTACTGCTCCGTACAAAACTATATCAGGAGCTGGACGCCCAGGAACCCGCAGCCACCCAGCCTGCAGATGCCCCGGAGAATACCGGACAGCAGCCCGCGGCCGCCCCGGAGAATACCGGACAGCAACCCGCAGATGCCCCGGAGAATACTGGCCAACAGCCTGCAGATGCCCCGGAGAATACTGGTCAGCATCCTGCGGCCGCCCCGGAGAATACTGGCCAGCAGCCCGCGGACGCTTCGGGAAACACAACTCAGCAGCCCGCAGACGCCCCGGGAAACGCATCTCAGCAGCCCACGGACACCCCGGCTTCCGGCCCTTCGGAAAAAAAGGTTTTGGATGAGGAATATCTGACCAGGGAAGAATTGGAAAAAAAAGCAGGCTCATCAGAGGTCGAGTCGTACTACAACAACCTGCTCCAGGCCATGCGCGATACAGAAAACCAGGTTCTTCTTTATCAGGACGACTATGCATTTCTGCCATTTCATCAATCCAGCAACGGAACGACCAGAAGCGCCCAGGAGGTTATGGGGACAGACGCATACCCCTACCTGGCCGCGCGGGAATGTCCGCTGGACAAAGACGCGGACGACGAAATGCTGATCACATCCTTTGATTACAAAGACGTACAGGCAAAGTGCCGGTCATTTCTTGTGGCAGTGGCAGAGGATCAGGCAAATAAAACATACCAGTTCTCCGATTTCGAGATCATTTCCCACGATTCTGCAGGATACGTGCAGGAAATGCGCATCGGGGAGACTGTCTGCACCGGGGATCAGTTTCGGGACGCAATGTCCCTGGCATCCAGCGCATTTTCCATAAAAGATACGAACGGGAAGCTGCAGGTCACCACCACGGGAAAAGGACACGGGCTGGGGCTGAGCCAGTGGACGGCACAGCAGATGGCAAAGTCCGGAAAAAACTATGAGGAAATCCTGCAGTTTTTCTTTGAAGGCACTACTCTGACAGACGGCGGGCCGGTGAAAGAAAAAATAGAATAAGAAATCCGTTTAAAATAGAATAAGGCGTCACATTTCTGGTAAAAATATAAGCCAGAGGTGATGAATATGAATAACAATGAAAAGCCTGCATTCCTGAAAGGAAAAGGCGCAGCAGTAGCCCTGGTGCTTTGCTTTGCAGCAGTTATTGCGATGGTTGGGGCATTTACCTACAACAATTATCAGAGCAGTATGGAACAGCAGTTGGCAGAAGCAGAGGAGCAGACTGAAGATCTTACAAAAGAAGAAAGCGAAGCAACGACAACCAATGATATCGTGCTTCCGAAAGCAGAACGTAATACATCCGATACAGAAGAAGAGGATGAGAAAGAGGAAGATGCTGAGGAGAAAGTAGCAGAAAACGAGGAAACAGAACAGGACAATACAGGAGATGTGTCTACAGCAGGAAACACGGCGGATATCTGGTTTGGGGAAGAAAGCCTTCTGAACTGGCCCGCAAGCGGCGCGGTGCTGATCAACTACAGCATGGACCAGACCGTATACTTTTCCACACTGGAACAGTATAAATACAATCCCGCGCTGGTCATCGGCGGTGAAGTCGGAGAAACAATCTCAGCCTCCGCTCCCGGAATCGTGACAAATGTAGAGCAGGACGCACAGACCGGCCTGACCGTCACGCTGGATATGGGAAATGGATACTCTGCGGTATACGGACAGCTCAAAGAAGTGCCGGTACAGATTGGCGACTATGTGGATACCGGAGCAACGGTCGGCTATTTAAGCGAACCGACCAAATACTATTCCATGGAAGGTCCGAACCTTTACTTTAAGATCCTCAAAGACGAAGTGCCGGTCAATCCGCTGGACTTCATAGAAGGCTGATAAAAAAATCCCATTTGTGCGACAGCACGAATTTTGCGAATGGATAAATGGGTTGGAAAAATTTATTCATGCGAAGCAGGGAGAAAGATGTGCTGCATGTACATCTGACTCAGACCGGCAGACCGCAGACACGGCTGTCGGCCAGGCTGCCGCTGTTTACAGTAATATTTCACAGGGCCGGTAAACTATGCCGGCTCTTTTTGCTGCTGAAATACAGATATTGTATTTCGGCTAAAAATCAACTATACTGGCAAAAGAAAGACTGTGCTGCAGCCCGGACGCTGATCCGGCATGTGCAATGCGCAGGGAAAGCAGATGGGAAATACAGGAAGTACGAGGGGGACACTTCAGTGGGCAACAATTATACATATATTCTGAAATGCCGGGACGGCAGCCTGTATACCGGCTGGACCAACGACCTGGAGCGGCGTATCCGGGAACACAACGCAGGAAAAGGCGCAAAATATACAAAGACCAGAAGGCCCGTAACACTCGCCTATTTTGAAAAATTTGACACAAAAGAAGAGGCCATGAGCCGGGAATACGCCATCAAACGCCTGAAAAGAAAGGACAAGCTCAAGCTGGTAAACTCAGACGACAATCCCGTAGGGTGCGCATAGAAATGCTTGAATTGAAAAAGGGAACAAACCATTTCCAGTTCATTCCCCTGATCTTCATAATCCTTTAAAATCCGGTATTCTTCTTAGCCGAAGTACCTCTTAATCATCAGGCTATGCAACCTTTGTATAATTGATTACTGAGATCTCCTGCATAAGCTGTTTGGCTGTGTTCACTAACTTCTCTAACTGTCGTGCTGTTTCATCTGAATAATATTTTGCGCCGCACTGCTCACACTCCTCACAGGGGACATTTTTCACGATAATCACACATCCCTTATAATTTACTACATGAGTCGCGGTGGATTCGATTAAATCATTACATTTACAATACATACACATCTATTTATTCCTCCTTGTCTTTAAATCTTCCATAAACTTTATAGTGCTTGGATAATATGCTGTTATAATATGAAGGACTTCACCATCAGAGCCAACAACAGTGTGCAATACTTTATGACGAATAGTATAGCCAAATATTAAACAACTTGGATGTGGAAAATCATCAGGATAATCTTCTATGATTTCACCAGACATAATACAGTCACCGATATCATCTATGCTTATATCTCTTTCCTGCATACGTTCAAGGCAATGTGTAGACCATTTTATTTTTGCAGTACGGTATAGGCTCTGGATAATTTCTATATTCATGTTGTTCCTCCTCTTTTATTAGGAATTAGGAGATACTCCTTTTTGCGCCTTACGCTTTTTTGAATATTCTCATAAAATGGGCAGGTAAATGCTCAATATAGGAAATGTTCTATATTATTAACGATTGCTACTATTTATATTTATTATATTGGTCTTCACAGCAAAAAACAAGGTAAAATACACTTTCTAATAATAAAACCAGTTATTTTGCCTTTTCAATTTTTTCTAATACTTATAAATGGATAAGAAGTTTACCGTTTGAACTTTCGAAAGAGGGCTCTTTTCTTACCTTTTGGTTACACAGTTTTTTATTACACAGCTTATCCAATTCGCCCAGAACCTTACACAGCTATTTGCACAGCCGCTGAAGCTAAAAAAGGAGATTTGCCCAAAAGAGCCAATCCCCTTAAAATGTCATCTTTCTTTGATTTTATGGTTTTTAATTAGCCGAAGTATCTCTTAAGAAGTCCCTCGAACGCCTTACCATGTCTAGCCTCGTCTCTTGCCATCTCATGAACTGTATCATGGATCGCATCCAGGTTCGCAGCCTTCGCTCTCTTAGCAAGATCAAACTTACCAGCAGTTGCGCCGTTCTCAGCGTCAACTCTCATCTCCAGGTTCTTCTTGGTGCTGTCAGTTACAACTTCGCCCAACAGTTCAGCGAACTTTGCAGCATGCTCAGCTTCCTCGTAAGCAGCCTTCTCCCAGTACAGGCCGATCTCCGGATAGCCTTCTCTGTGAGCAACTCTAGCCATTGCAAGATACATACCAACCTCAGAACATTCTCCCTCGAAGTTTGCTCTCAGATCCTTGATGATATCCTCGCTTACGCCCTTTGCAACACCTACTACGTGCTCAGCAGCCCATTCTCTTCCGCCGCTCTGCTCTTTGAACTTCTCAGCCCCAACGTGACACTGCGGACACTCAGCCGGTGCAGAATCTCCCTCATGAACATAACCACATACTGTACATACAAATTTTTTCATTTTTAAAATCTCCTTCTCTTAAAAGATGTTTTTCGCCTCTTGCGGCATTCCGCAGATTAAGAACTGCGGGCTTGTGACACTTTAGAGCAGTCACCGCATGTCCCATAAAAAATGGTGTTGCTGGATTCTATCAGGCCGTCAAAGTTCTCTGCGGCCGATTGATTCAGCCTGGTAATTTCTGCCATGTCCAGATCCAGATCCAGAATCCGTCTGCAGCATGTGCAGAAAAAATGATTGTGCGGCAGAACAAAACCATCAAACCTGTCTACTCCGTCAGGGGAAGTGATCTTGACAGCCTCCCCGATCTCGGTCAGCAGCCTCAGATTCCGGTATACGGTGCCAAGGCTGATATTCGGAAAATCTTCCCGCACATGCTGATAAACAATATCGGCTGACGGGTGCTCATTCGTAGATAACAGGTAAGTTTTGATGGATTCTCGCTGTCGGCTGTACTTTAACGCTGCCAAAGAAATCCTCCTTCAAAATTAATAATAGTAATAATTACTACAATTAAGACTATATATCATTTTCCGGAAAAAGTCAAGAGTAAAAATGATTTTTTTTAAAAATAAAATTACTATTCACGGTCAGATAAAAAATGGCAGATATATTCGTCAAACAAAGCTTGTAAGAAGCTGACTCATATTTTTATCTGACTGTGAAGATCTGAAAGAGCAATTATAAATGACAACAATTTATATTATGACAAAATGTTAGCTGAAAATGTATATAATATAGAAGGAATTGTTATAATATGTCAGAGTTTGCATGTGAAAAAACTGTTAAAAGGATTGACATGCAATTGATATACTGTTAAAATAACACCGTAATAAAATTTAACATTTGTGTAACATTTAGAACTTCCTACAAAAGATAAAGTCATAGATTTCTTAAGGAGGTTTTATATGAAGGTAACACATGTGAGGCGAAAAGTGATGCTCTCTGCGCTGGCAGGGGCAATCATGATTCCGGGGAGTGCAATCCGGGCAAAGGCGGCTGACGGGAAGACGGACAGCACATCGCTGGTGCCGGTTGCAGGAATCGAATCTGTGCTGACAGAGTGCCTTGAGACAAATGTAAAGGACAACATTGATCTTTATTTGATACCAACAAACGAGGGCGAGTATTTAAACAGGGCATTTTCTAATGTAAAGAATTATTCTTATATTAGAAATGCCCCCAACGAGGAAAGCGAGTGGACAGGAAAGCTTTACGACGATTCCACGGTCACGGTTCTGGAATACAGGGGAGACTGGACAAAGATCCGCTCCGGGAGCGTAGAAGGCTATGTACCTGCCGATGCATTATATACAGGAGACGAAGCAAAAAAACGAGCGAAAGACTACGAGACGAATGTAGTCACGGTCCTGGCAGATGTTTTGAATGTAAGAAGCGGCCAGGGAACAGAAAACGAAATATTGACACAGGTGATGTTCAAACAGCAGTACGAAGCTGCCGGAGAGCCGGTAAACGGCTGGTATCCGGTGAAAGTCGATGGATTTGACGGCTGGGTCTGCGGGGAATATGTGGAAGCCGAGACTACATTTTCCTATGCGGAATCCAAGCAGGAGGAACAGCACCGCCTTGCACAGGGAGACACACAGACCCGGGGAACGATACGGACTGCCGGGACATCTGACGGGGAGCGGACCCGGAAAAATAAAACCGCAGAAACACGGAACAAGACTGACGGCATCCAGACCGGAACCGCTGTCGGAAGCCAGGCCAATGGAAGCCGGACAGACACAGTCGCCGGAAGCCAGGCAGACGTAAACCAGGCAAACGGGGCGCAGACAGGCGCATCATCCGCAGCTCAGGCAAATGGAACTCAGGCCGCAGCCGAAATCCAGACCAATGGGACACAGACAGTCGCAGCGTCCGGGAACCAGTCCAACGGAACCCAGGCAAATGGAACCCAGATAAACGGAGCGCAGACCGGCACTACATCCGGCAGCCAGTCCAACGAAGCTCAGGCAAACGGAACCCAGACAGTCGCAGCGTCCGGAAACCAGTCCAACGTAGTCCAGGCAAACGGAACCCAGACCGGCGCCGCATCCGGCAGCCAGTCCAACGAAGCCCAGGCAAACGGAACCCAGACCGGCGCCGCATCCGGAAGCCAGTCCAACGGAGCCCAGGCAAATGGAGCCCAGGCCGGCAGCATCAGCGTAGACAGCATGGGCAGACCCCAGTTTGACGGGGCCCAGACAGCAGAACAGGGAGCAGCCGGAACAGGAAATCCGGCCGGAGAAAACACACAGCAGGCAGACGGCACGGCCGAGGTGCAGGAAACCGCAGTGGTGGATTCTCAGGAATATGCCGGACAGGCAGTCATCAATTTTGCCTGCCAGTTTATCGGAAATCCCTATGTATGGGGCGGCACCAGCCTGACAAACGGTGCGGACTGCTCCGGATTTGTACAATCTGTTTACGCAAACTTCGGAATTGCCCTTCCGCGTACCACCTATGAAATGGTAAACGCAGGGTATGAAGTCAGCTATGACCAGGCGCTTCCGGGCGATCTTGTATTATATGACGGACATGTTGGCCTGTACATGGGCGACGGAACCATCGTCAATGCCATGAATGAAGCACAGGGCATTGGAATCTGCACAGCCACATATGCACCGATCATTACAGTCCGCCGTGTCCTATAGCAGAAAGCCGAAAAAGGCAGGACAGACGGCGGCTCACGGGTTTGCCGTCGAATCAGATCATAATTTGCTGAAAACAGTGCGGGAATTGTCTGTAAAAAAACAGACCCCATCCTATAGAGACCAGGATCATATCCGCCGAATCCGGGGATAGATCCTGGTTTTTCACATCTTTTCATATTTCGGAAGAAACTTTTTCGAGGACAAAAGTATACGGAAAAGTTTCCGCAGTCAGAGTTTTGACGGCTTCCGCAGTGGAAAACTAAGAAAACAGCATATTCAGGCGCTTTTTTTTAAATAGACAGGCAATTTAAACAAGGTTTTTCTCCCGCGCAGACTGGAAAAACGCGGAAATTGTAGATATATGATATACAAAATGCACAAAAATGTAAAAAATTGTCGAATGCATAAAAAGAGAAGTTTTCAACTTATCCACACTCAAATCATTCAAAAACGTGGAAAAACGAAGAAATTCAAAAAGTTATCCACATTATCCACATTGAGAAACCCCTTTTTTGTGAATTACTTTGGAATAAAAAAGAACGAATGTTTTGGTGAGTTATGATGAAATTAGGAATTTGTCGAAAAAAAGAGAAAAAAATGTTGACTTTTAAGTAGTCAAAAAAGAATCTTCAGCAGGAACACAATTCTGAAAATTTTCTGCACTTTTCAGTAAACGGCTGGCTGCTTTGCGGTTCATATCCGGCCGGGGCGTTTTTTCCTATAATAAGAATAAAAAATCCATTTACACCGGTTGATAAATTAGAAATTTGGGATTATAATAAGAAACACTGTAACTGTTCAGTACAGATACGTGATATTGAAAATAAAAGGAGGATAAGAGAAATGGCACAGATTTCTAAAGATACAACGATCGGAGAACTGCTGAATGTATTTCCGGGAGCGGCTCCCATTCTGATGGAGATCGGTATGCACTGCCTTGGATGTCCGTCCGCACAGGGAGAATCCCTTGCAGAAGCAGCAATGGTTCATGGGATCGACTCAGACCTGCTGGTAGAAAAGATCAACGCGGCAATCACAGCGGCTGCAAAATAAACAAACAAAAATCCGTCCGGACATCTGGAATCCCGGACGGAATTTTTTTGCTTAAACCTCTGTCAGCCGCTGTACGGCATCTGTCGAAATGACAGTCTCACAATGTTCTTCCAAAAATGCAAGCACGGAGCCGGAAACTCTTTCGAGAGTGCCGTATTCTGAAAGCATATTGCAGATCTTGTTAAATTCGTTACTCGTATGTTTTGATTGTGTGAGGGCCAGGATATAGATATCATTCCCGGGATCTCGGTATAATGTATTTCGTCCCTGGTACATCTGGGCGATCAGCCGTGCTGCCTGTATCACGCGGTCGATATTCTCAAATGAGAACAGCTTTGCGGGGGCTGGTTCCGGAGCCTTCTTTTCTTCCACGGCCTGAGCTGCGCCTGCCGCAGCCTCCTTGACCTTGTTCAGCAGATCAAGGAACTCTTCGGCACCTTCCAGCTTGCTGAATGGGGATTCATGAACAGCATCCGATTCGCCGAAAGGAGTAAACTTGGAAAATCTCGTATCCAGTTCTTCCGGGTCCTCTACCTTTGTAATGATCAACACAATAGAATCCGCAGAAGCCGGAATTGCCTCGATCATCAAAGGAATATCATCAGCTTCGAAGCCAAAGTCAAATGATGCCTGCTGCATCATGTCACGAAAAAGAGACTTTGCGTTCTCCGTACCATAAGCCAGTTCACTCAATTTTAGATGGCGGGCCGCCAGATCAGCATGTGTCAAAGTGCAACGAATTTGATTTTCATTCAGTTTTTCGATTTTCATATGATCACATCCTTCTGATATTGATATATAACAATGTATGCAGGTTCTCCCCACTTACATATACCCAAAGGGCAACCCATATATCATTCTCAACCTTAGTATAAACAATATCTGTGGATATGTAAAGAAAAATAATCATAAAATATTTGGAAATACACGGGTTATAAACAAATTAACACCGCTTATGCACAACAAACACATTGAAATTACGTTTAAGGCTCCGTATAATGGCGAAACAGAAGATAGTATTCCACGATAAATAAATCATGCTCACGAAAGGAGGGCGGAGAACATGAGGCCGAAAGGGCGTCCTGCACACGTCCGGACAGGCAGCATCTTAATCGAATGATCTTATAATCTATTCTGACGGTCATATTGGTCAAGGTTCCGATTCAGGAACAGATTCTGAGAGAGAAGGAAAAATCCCTGTGCGGTTCGTACTATCTTCCGTTTGCATAAGCAGCGGTATGTCACATGCACCTTCGTCTGGCAGCAAACGACAGCCTGTTTATCAGAACCCGCAGAGAGAGGAGCGGAACAAATGAGGAAGAAAAAGATATCATATCAAAATTTGTACACAGAATTGGAGGGCTTTGAACGGAATGGGGTATGCATTCTGATCGACGGCAGCCATGCAAGCCCGCTTCAGGTAGTGAGGGCGCATATGGTCCGGGAAGAAGGAGCCTATATGCGGGATTACGAAGTGGACAAGAACGGACACATAGAGACGCTTTCATTTATCAACATCAATCACACAGGAAAAAAGAAGAAAGGAAAGGAAGACCAATCAAAACCCCGAGATCGGACTGAGATATAAGAATTTTGGTAAAACTTAAGATCCGTATATGATAAAACATAGGCAAAACATAAAATTTTGCCAATTTCCTAAAATACTGATGACGTATAAAAAAAATGTGGTATAATGGTCAGGTGAAATGCCGGGCGGCGCAGGAGATACACTTTCTTATATGGCAAAGTCCGGACAGGAGGTAAGGAATGGACGAAAGACAAGGAACAGGATTAGATACCACAAATCAATGGTCCGGTCAGAATCAGGACAGGCCGCCAAGGGGCACGGATAAAAACGGTGCACCGGCGGACCCGGTACGTTTACGGAGAATCAAAAAATTGGAGATCGAAAGCCTGCGCAAAGCAGGCAGAGCCCATATTGGTGATATGCGCAGAGCAGGAGCAGACAAAACCGCAGCCGGATATGAAGCGAGAGTTTCCGGAACTGACGAGAATCGGAGCGCAAGGCCATCCGGAGCCGCAGGTACACAGGGCGGCAGGATGCCTGGAAGCGGCGTTTCGCATAACGGCAGAGTATCCGGGGCTGACGGTGCGCCGGGCAGGAGGACATATGCCGGCGACGGCGCCCAGGGCAGAAGGATATCCGGGTCTGATGACGTACGAAGGCCCGGCGGTGCGGATTCTGAAGGCAGGCGGGAAGGCAAGGCTCCAGGAGGCGGCTCCGTTCAGGATAAAGGAAGGCAGCGGGCGGACGAACCGAAGAATGCAAGAATGGCAGGGACTCCAGGCAGACAGCGCCCGGGCGGACGCGGGATGAGAAGAGGCAACCGCGCCAGAAGAAGGCGCAGGAATCTGATCTTACGTCTGGTATCACTTGTGGTATTATTGGTCATAGCAGCAGGAGGCGCTCTTTTCTGGCAAAAGTACGGTCCATCAAAAGAGGAAGCAGATTTGAAAGAATATTATGGGCTGGAAAATGAGAACGATATTGCGGTGGTCATTAATAATGAAGTGATCAGAAAGGAAGAAGGAGGCGCGCCAGTCGGCAAATTAATCGACGGGCAGCCGTATGTAGAATATTCCGTTGTCAGACATTATATTAATGAAAGATTTTACTGGGACCCCAACGAAAGTATCATGCTTTACACACTGCCCGGCGGCAACGTATCCGTGACGGTTGGCAGCAAAGAATATACGGAGATTAACGAAAAGAAAAGTGAAAATTATGTGATCCTGAAAACAGAAGGCAGAACGGCATATATCGCACTCCCGTTTATCAAGGAGTATACAGGCATGGATTTCAGCGTTTATGAAAATCCAGGCAGAGCTGCAATCACATGCAGGTGGGGCGAGATTCAGACCGCTGCCTTGAAGAAAAATACGGAAGTGCGCTATCAGGGCGGGGTAAAAAGCCCCATCCTGACAGAGGTGAAGAAGTCGGATAAGGTAACCGTACTGGAAGACGAAGGAGACTGGAAAAAGGTCGCTACCGCGGACGGATTCGTAGGGTATGTAAAGACGAATGCGCTGAGAAAGCAGGTCGCGGAAACCACAACAGGCAGCTTTATCGAACCGGAATATACCAACATTTCGGTGAACCATACGATCAATATGGCGTGGCACAATGTGTCGCACCCCGATGCCAACAACTATATGCTGGAGACGATCGCAAGCACGAAGGGGCTGACCACGCTGGCGCCTACATGGTTCAGCATTTCCGATACAGACGGCAACATGGACTCCATCGCTTCCTCCGATTACGTGAATTTTGCACACCAGCAAAATCTGGAGGTGTGGGGCGTATTAAGAGATTTCCATGGAGAGATCAGTTCTTATGAACAGACCTATGAGGTGCTGAGCTATACATCCAAAAGGGAGAACCTGATCAACCAGGTGATTGCGGAGGCGATCCAGTTCAACCTGGACGGGATCAATCTGGATTTTGAGCTGATTTCTACAGAATGCGGGGAGCACTATATCCAGTTCGTACGTGAATTGTCTGTAAAATGCAGACAGAACGGGCTTGTATTTTCAATTGATAACTATGTTCCGCAGCCTTACAACGAACATCGCGACCTGAAAGAGCAGGGCATTGTGGCCGATTATGTCGTTCTCATGGGATATGACGAGCATACGGAAGGCTCCTATGAGGCGGGCTCCGTATCATCTTACGGATATGTGAAGTCAGGTATCGAAGACGCCCTGGAAGTCGTCCCGAAGGAAAAGCTGGTAATGGGTATTCCATTTTACACCAGGCTCTGGCAGGAGACAGACAAGACGCCGGAGCAGATCGCCGCGGACGAGGGCACAGAGGCGGCGCTGTATTCCAAGAGCATAACCAGCACGGCCCTGAGCATGGACGAGGCACAGCAGACGCTGACGCAAAACGGCGTCGAAACAAGCTGGGACAACAATACAAAACAGAACTATGCGCAGTGGGAAGTAGACGGCACGGTCTACAAGATCTGGCTGGAGGATTCGGCATCCCTGGAAGAAAAGATGAAGCTGATCAAAGGCGCGAATCTGGCCGGCGTTGCAGAGTGGGCGCTGGGCATGGAAAATTCCGGAATATGGGATATGATCCTTCAATATGTGAATTGATCTGAAGCATGAACAGGTCTAATGCATGAACAGGTCTGATATGCGAACAGATTTAATGCATGACAGATCTTAATGCATGAACTGCTCCAGGGGAAAATCTGTCATTGACAGTTTTCCATATACTAAGGCGAAAGAGACATCCTCTTTTTGCATATATATGAAAATATATGCGAAAGGGGATGTTTTTTTGCGGAAAAAATTTATCATTCTTCTAATGATTGCAATGCTGGGAGGCATTGCGGCCGGAAGTCAGATGCTGGGTGAACGCCTTTATGCCCGGGTAGATGAAAATTCTGAGGACAAAACCGGGGAAAGCGAATCAGTCGGTAAGCCGGATACAGATACAGAGGGAGGTTCAGAGTCGGGAGCTGCGCAGGAGGGAGCCGCGGCAGCGGGAGAAGGCAAAGAGGGAATATCGGAACCAGGAACAGCGCCGGATGGAACGGTGAACCCGGGAGAGACGCCGGATGGAACTCCAGGAGCGCAGACAGCGGAAAATTCAGGTATATCGGAAAACGAAACAGGAGCTGCGGAAACCGCGGGAAATGCGGAGAAATCCGGAAAAGACACTCAGAAGGCAGAAGGTGCGCTGGTGATCCTGGATGCAGGCCACGGCGGCTTTGATCCGGGCAAGATCGGGATCAACGGCGCGTTGGAGAAGGATGTCAATCTGGTGCTTTCGCAGAAAATAAAGAAACATCTGGAAGATATGGGCTATCGCGTTCTCATGACAAGAGAAAATGAGGATGCGCTTGCCGGTTCCAAAGTAGAAGACCTGAAAACAAGAGTCACGCTGATCAACGAAAACAATCCGGCCATTGCCGTGAGCATCCATCAGAACAGCTATTCCCAGGAAAATGTCCACGGTGCCCAGGTGTTTTATTATACCCACTCAAAGGGCGGGGAGCAGGCTGCAAAAATACTGCAGGAGGCCATGCTTGAGGTAGAACCGGAGAATCACAGGCAGGCAAAGGCAAATGATACATATTACCTGCTGAAAAAGACAAAAGGAACAACCGTCATTGTGGAATGCGGATTTTTAAGCAATCAGGAGGAGGCAAACCTGCTGGTTACGGAGGATTATCAGGAAAAAATGGCTGCCGCGGTGGCAAAAGGAATACAAGAATATGTTACATCTTTCACTTTGTGACATTTGGTGGTATAATAAGATTCACTTAGAAGAAAAATTTTCCATTCAATGGAGTGATACCTGTGAAGACAATAATAAAAAAGATTGATGCGAATAAAATAGATATGCGGTTCATCCTGGAAGCAGGGTCTATTTTGAAAAAAGGGGGCCTTGTGGCATTCCCCACAGAGACCGTATATGGATTGGGAGCAAATGCCCTGGACGAGGAAGCCGCGAAAAAGACCTATGCGGCAAAAGGCAGGCCCTCGGATAACCCTCTGATCATACACATTGCGGATGTTCAGGCGCTGGAAGAGATTGCAGTCAATATTCCGGCGGAGGTAGAGGATCTGGCAGAACATTTCTGGCCCGGGCCATTGACGCTTATATTGGAAAAAAGTCCCGTGGTTCCGTATGGAACTACGGGGGGCCTGGATACGGTTGCGGTCCGGATGCCCAGCAATCTGGTCGCGAGGGAGCTGATCCTGGCTTCCGGCGGCTATGTGTCCGCACCCAGCGCCAATATATCAGGGCGTCCCAGCCCCACAACCGCCGAGCATGTCCGCCAGGATCTGGAAGGCAAGATTCCCATGATCCTGGACGGGGGCAGTGTAGAGATCGGCCTGGAATCCACGATCCTTGACATGACCGTAAGCCCGCCGATGATCCTCCGGCCGGGGGCCATTACGCTGGACATGCTGGAGGAGGTGATCGGGGACGTCAGTGTGGATCAGACAATCCTGGGCAATGAAAGCGACATTCCTCCGAAGGCTCCGGGCATGAAGTACCGGCATTACGCGCCGAAAGCCAAGCTGGTCATCGTAGAGGGCAATATCCGGGAGGAGACTCTGGCCATACGCCAGCTTGCCTATGAGGCGGCCAGGGAAGGAAGAAAGATCGGAATTATTGCTTCTGGTGAAACGGTAGATTTTTACACCCATGGATTGGTGAAAAATATAGGTTCCCGGGAAAATGAAAAGACGATTGCAAAAAATCTTTACGCTATACTGAGGGAATTTGACGAGGAAGAGGTGGACGAGATCTACAGTGAGTCGTTCAGCCGCCGGGGGATGGGAAGGGCCATTATGAACCGCCTGGAAAAAGCAGCCGGCCATCTGAGAATTTCCGCGGCAGCGGTTGTGAAGCGGCAGCGTTTTCACAGAATTGTATTCGTCAGCCAGTCAGATACCTGCAGGGGGCCGATGGCAGCGGAGCTGCTCCGCCAAAAGGAGCTGAAGCAGGAATATGTCATTGATTCCCGCGGCATGGTGGTTCTGTTTCCCGAGCCTGCCAACCAAAAGGCAGAGGCCGTGATGAAGAGCGTGCAGCTTACATTGGAAAAGCATACTGCCCATGCATTATCAGAGACGGAGATTGGCGAGGATATCCTGATCCTGACATTTGAAAAGAAGCAGAAGGAAAAGATCATCGCAGAGTACGGCAATCCGGAAAATGTCTATACATTATACGAATTTATCGGAGAAGAAGCAGAATTTGAAAGTCCATACGGTAAGCCGCTGCAGGCATATGGCGAATGCCTGGAAAAAATATCGGAGTCAATTGAAAAGTTGACAGAAGAATTAAATTCGTTTACAGAATAGGAGGTAGAAAAATGTCTGAAAAAAGAAAGGACTATCTTTCATGGGATGAGTATTTCATGGGAGTGGCAATGCTTTCCGGAATGCGTTCCAAAGATCCCAGTACACAAGTTGGATGCTGCATCGTCAGCCAGGAGAATAAGATCTTATCCATGGGCTACAACGGTTTCCCGACTGGCTGCTCTGATGACGAATTTCCATGGGCCAGGGAAGGAGACGATCCTTTAGAGACAAAATATGTATATTCTACCCACAGCGAGCTGAATGCGATTTTGAATTACAGCGGAGGAAGCCTTGTGGGGGCGCGGCTGTATGTCTCCCTGTTTCCCTGCAACGAGTGTGCCAAGGCGATTATACAGTGCGGAATCCGCGAAGTGATCTATGCCAATGATAAATATTCCGATACCCCCAGCGTGATCGCTTCCAAGCGAATGATGGACGCGGCCGGAGTAAAATATCACCAATACCGGAAGACAGAGCGCGAAGTTACGATCTGCCTGTAAAGGGAAAGGGACTGAAGACGGCAACATATCCTCCGGGACTTAAGCCGTCAGTATGACCTGCCCCGGAGAAAACAAATGGAATATATTCATAAAAAAGATACCGGTCGAATAGAATGTACCATACGGACGGAGGGATGAAGTATGGAGCAGAAGCCGGTATCTTTTTTAGTAAAATTTATTATGCGCGCGATTTTAGGAATGGGATTGATCTTTTTCATCAACCAGTATATCATTCCCCAGGAGACCGCATGGAAGGTAGGGCTGAACGCTGTTTCCTTTTTGACAAGTGGAACCCTTGGTATTCCTGGGGTCTGCCTGCTTTACGGCATTTTGATCTATCAAAATTTGTGAATGTTGCACAAAATTCTGCAAATTTGAAATTTGCTATGGACATTCTGGATAAGTGTGTTTATAATACAACCTACGCAGCAGAGTTCATGTCTGCTGTAATATCCTGCATCAATTCTGGATGGGGATATATCTGTAGATTGGGTAGTCTAAATTCTCAATCATCAAGTTTTTCACGCTGCATATTCGCAGCAAAGTTTTCAAACCGTGGGACAACACGATTAGAAAGCAAATATTTTTTACTGCCATGAGCAGTGCCGTATACCCTTTTGGCACATAACAGTGTGATTTTTACAGATGTGCTTCCGTATGTACGGGCCAGGGATCAGGTGTCGCTTATATGGCATTCGAAAAAGGAGGGATACGTTGTATGAAGGAAACCTTGTAATTTGTGACCAGGAACAGCAATATTCGAGAAATCTCCTGCAAATGTTTGCACGTAACAGAGAGACCGATATCCAGATGTACCTTTTCCACACCATAGAAGAAGTGGAAAAGTTCGCGGAACAGAAGCCGGTGCACACTCTGCTGATCGGCAAAGAATATCCGCCTGAGCAGAGAGCGCAGATCCCGGCTACAGAGAAGTTTGTACTGGTCAAGAGCAGACAGGATCAACTGGAAGAAAATGAAGCCGGCATTTATCGGTATCAATCGGCAGAAGATATCTGGTCTCAGATGTGCTATGAACCGACGGTGCCGCAGCCCGGAAAACTGGCGAAGCCGCAGAGCGAACGTTTCACGTCGTCGCAGCCCGGAAAACTGACGAAGCCGCAGAGCGAACGTCTCACGCCGTCACAGAACAGAATGGTACGGCCACCGGAGGATTCGAACACAGGTATACGGAGGAAACGGCCGCAGAAACCAGGAGCAGATGAGTGCCGGGAAACTCTAAAAAACTCGGCAGCACGTGATCAAAGGCAGAGACAGCAGGAGTTCAGACCAGAGGAAAGGAGACGGGGCTCGCGAAAAGCGAACCCAGAAGAAAGAAAAGAAGCGCCGTATATTTCGGAAACGGATGAAATTCCGGATCGGAGATCGGAACCGAAAGCAGACGGAAGAGGACAGAAGACATCAGCCAGATACCGCACGAACACAAGGGGAGAGCTGATCGGAGTATATTCACCGGTTCATCGGATCGGAAAGACCAGATTCGCAATGGAACTGGGCAGGGAAATGGCCAAAAAAGAACCGGTTTTATATCTCAACATGGAAGAATACGCCGGAGGCAGCTATTATTTTCCGGATCAGACGGGCCAGACACTGGCAGATCTGCTCTACTATTCGAGACAGGAAAAAGGCAATCTGGGGCTGCGCATCAGCACAATGGCAGGGCAGGATGAGGCGCTGGACTATATTCTCCCGATCCCCTGCGTGCAGGACTTGCAGGGTGTATCCGGGGAAGAATGGCTGAGGTTGTTTGAGCAGATCCGGGAGAACTGCATTTATCAGAAAGTGATTCTGGATCTGGGAGACAGTGTAAACGGATTGTTTCAGATACTGGAGGAATGCCACACTGTGTATACGCCCTACATTGAGGACGAGGTGGCCCGCGCAAAGCTTAACCAGTATGCGGAAAACCTCAGAAGGACGGGCAGAGAAAAGGTGCTGGAAAAAACCATACAGAAAAAATTGAAGCAGAGATATTAAAGCAGAGATAGGAGGGAATGTCCAATGGCAGGAAAATGAAAGCAGAACAGCTATATGAGATCGTAATGGACAAGATGGATCTGACCAGAGATATTGGGGACGAGGAATTGATGGAACTGATTCACCAGGTCATACGCGAAGCGGCAGAAGAGGAATACATGCCGCTTAAGGAACAGATCCGTTTAAGCAGGCAGTTATTCCACTCGTTCCGTAAACTGGATGTACTGCAGGAATTGGTGGAGGACGAAACCATCACAGAGATCATGATCAACGGAACAGATGAAATCTTTTTGGAACGGGAGGGGCGCATCATTCAGTCGGACAGAAAATTCATGTCAATCGAAAAACTGGAAGATGTGATCCAGCAGATCGTAGCCGGGACAAACCGTTATGTAAATGAATTGTCGCCCATTGTGGACGCCAGGCTGGAGGACGGATCGAGAGTAAACGTAGTACTCAAGCCTGTAGCGCTGAACGGGCCGATTATGACCATCCGTAAATTCCCGAAGGATACGGTTACAATGGATCAGCTTATTTCCTGGGGAAGCGTCACGGAAGAGGTGGTAGAGTTTGTGAAAATGATCGTAAAAGCAAAGTATAACATTTTTGTCAGCGGCGGTACGGGCTCCGGAAAAACTACGTTTCTCAATGCCATGTCCGATTACATCCCCAAGGATGAAAGGATAATCACCATCGAAGACAACGCGGAGCTGCAGATCAGAGGGGTGCCGAACCTGGTTCGTCTGGAAGCGCGCAACGCCAACCTGGAAGGGGAAGGCGCAGTGACCATCCGGGATCTCATCAAGTCGGCCCTGCGAATGCGCCCGGACCGGATTATCGTCGGAGAAGTACGCGGCGATGAGACCGTCGATATGATCTCGTCAGCCATGCTCAACGGCCACAGCGGTTCCATGTCTACCGGGCATTCAAACAACCCGGCGGATATGTTGCACCGTATAGAAACCATGATGATGATGGGGATTGATCTGCCGCTTGTGGCAATCCAGCGGCAGGTTGCCTCCGCAATTGATATCATCATCCATCTGGGGCGGCTTCGGGATAAGACGAGAAAACTGCTGGCGATCGTGGAAGTACTGGGATTTGAAGAAGGGAAGATACAGATGCAGACACTTTATGAGTTTAGAGAGGAGGGATGCAAGAATGAAAAAGTACAAGGAGCAATTGTGAAGGTGGAAGAACTGGTTCATCGGGACAAGCTGCTGGCAGCAGGATATCCGGCGTAAAGAATATGCAGCCGCGGTTTTGAAGGCCGTTCTGCTGGATGCGATGCTGGCGTACCTGTTTTATAATACCTGGGCAGCGGCAATCGTGTTGATTCCGGTAGGGATTTTTTACCTGCACCAGTGGCGGGAAGATTACTGCCGCAAAAAAGAGCAGGAATTTAGAGAGCAGTTTCAAAACGGAATGCAGATTTTGGCGTCAGCCTTAAAAGCCGGATATTCTGTAGAGAATGCGGTCAGGGAAACGGAAAAGGACCTGCGTCCGCTTTATCCGAAAGACAGCCGGATCAGAAGGGAATTTATCCGAATGATCCATGAACTGGACATGAATCTGACTGCGGAGCAGGTGCTCAAAGACATGGCAGGGCGTATTCAGCAGGAGGATGTGGACAACTTTGTGACTGTATTTGCAACGGCAAAGCGCACAGGCGGAGACAGCATTTCCATTCTGAAAAATACGGTGCAGATGATTGGAGAAAAGATTGAGGTAGAGCGGGAGATCCAGACTCTGCTTGCGGCAAAAAAGCTGGAATTTAACGTTATGTGCATCATTCCGCTGGGGATGGTCCTGTACATGAGAATGGCATTTCCCGAATTTCTATCAGTATTGTATGGAAGCCTTGTAGGAGTGATCATGATGAGCGTCTGCCTGGGAGTGTATGCATTTGCCTGGAGGCTGGGCACAAAAATGGTACAGATTGAAGTATAAAAAGACAGACGGATAAAAAGGCAGAAGAAATGAATCGGAGAAGAAGAAAAGAAACAAAAAAGCAGGGAATCCTGTCCCGGGCAGAAGAAAAATGGAATCCATTATATGTGAAAATGGGACTTGTGTTTCTTGCAGTCAGCGCGGCGGCATTGCTGGTATTCTGGATGGACAATACACAGCCGTTTCCCCAGGATGAAAACGGGAGCAGCGTGGTAAGTCGGAACAGCCAGGGCCAGGGCGAGCGGGAAGAAAAGCTGAAGGTTCAGATCGGCGATACGGAAGAAATGATGACCGTAACGGTCGGGGAGCAGGAGTATACCCAGGAGCAGTTGGACAAGGTTTTTCGGGAAGCAGGCGAACAACTGGAAAAGCTTGTGCTCGGAGAAAATGAAAGCCTGGATGAAGTACGGAGCAGCCTCAATCTGGTCAGTTCCATCCCGGATACGGGAATCAGCGTGTCCTGGGAGGTGGATGAGCATGAAACGATGAACCTGCAGGGAGAATTGAAGACGGAGAACCTGACAGATGAAGGAACACTGGTAAAGCTGACGGCAGTATTGAGCTACAAGGAGGAGACGGCAGAGACTGCATTTTTCGCAAGGCTCTATCCGCCCAGACTGAATCAGACGGAAAAGCTGTTAAAGAGGCTGGATGAGGAGATCGGTCGAATGGACGAGGAGACGAAGGAGGACGAGTATCTTTCGCTTCCGTCAAACGTGGACGGTATTCCGGTTATCTGGAAATACGGAAGAAACTTCCGGGCGCTCGGGCTTATGCTGATGGGTGCGGCCGCGGCATTATTTCTCTATGCAGCGGAGCTGGAAAAGCAGAAGAACAGGAAAAAGGAGCGGGAGGTACAGATGGCTCTGGACTATCCGCAGATGGTCAGCAAGCTGACACTCTACCTGGGCGCCGGCATGACGGTAAGAAAGGCATGGTATCGAATTGCAGAAGATTATGAGCTTCAGAAGGAAGAAAAAGGAAAAAGAGAGGTGTATGAAGAAATGCTCTATACCATGCATGAAATCCAGGGCGGCGGCTCGGAAGGTGAATGCTATGAAAAATTTGGTGAAAGGTGCGCGCTTCCGGCATACAAGAAGTTCGGCGCCATGCTTTCCCAAAATCTGAAAAAGGGAACAAAGGGACTGGCGCCTTTGCTGAAACAGGAGGCTGATAATGCATTTGAAGAACGGAAAAGCCTTGCAAAGCGCCTGGGAGAAGAAGCGGGAACGAGGATGCTGCTTCCCATGTTTTTGATGCTGGCAGTTGTACTTGTGATCATCGTAGTTCCGGCCTTCTTCTCTATCCAGATATGACACGCGAAGATGCCTGCAGGGGCAAATCATCCGAATTTGGCTAAAATTAAGCAGGATGCGGAAAGCCCCGCATTGAAATTCTGTTTTGCAGGCGGCAGGAAAACAACCGAAAAGGAGAATAGGATGAATAAATTAAACAGAATAAAAAACTTTGCAGTAACGATCACCAGAAAAGTGAAACAGAAAATGTACTATGGAATCCAGATGCTGAAGGATAATTCTGGAATGTCCGTAATCGAATTGCTGCTGATCTTAGTTGTACTGATAGCGCTGATCATGATTTTTAAGGATCAGCTTACAGAGCTGGTAAAATCTATTTTCGATAAGATTACCAGTGAGAGCGGCAAAATCTAAAATGAAACGGACGAAAAAAGGGGAGATCACGGCATTTCTGAGCTTGATCTTTGTGCTTCTGGTATCATTTATACTGGCAATGCTGGAAAGCGCAGTGATCCAGACGGCGAAAAACCAAAAACGGCTGGATGCGGATCGGGCGGTATTTTCCCTTTTTGGAGAATACCAGAAAGGACTGACGGAAGAATACAATGTATTTGCCATTGACGGCACATACGAAACAGGCCAGTACGAAGAAGAACTGCTCCTGGACAGAATGTCCTATTACGGAAGCATGGGGATCACGCAGGAGATTACGGATATCCAGCTTTTGACAGACAACGACGGACAGGCATTCAGGGAGCAGGTGCTGCAGTATATGGAATCCCGCACGGGGATTACGCTGGTGCAGAACCTGACAGGGCTGGCGTCAAGCTGGGAAGAGCGGGAGATACGGGGCGAGGAAGTGACCGGGGAACTGGAGGATGTGCTTGCGGATAATGGGGAGATGCTTATGGCAGAGGCAGGCGGGCTGCTCCAGGCAAAAAAGGGCGGTATTTTATCTCTGATCCTGCCGAAGGACTTTCGTCTTTCCGGCAAAACCATCCGCCCGGAGGAACAGGTATCCGGGCGGACATGCCGGACAGGGCGGGGCAGCTTCCCGGAACGCAAAAGCGCAGGCCGCGCAGACGCAAAGGTGCTGTTTGAACAGTATATTATGGAAAAGTTTGGTTCTGCCCTGGAACCCAAAGGAGAAAACCGGAATCTGGATTACGAGGTGGAGTATATATTATGCGGCAAGGACAGCGATGCAGAAAATTTGAAAAGTGTCGTAACTCAATTGCTGATGGTCCGGTTTGGCACCAATTATGCCTATCTGTTGTCGGATACAAAGCGGCAGGGAGAGGCGGAGGCCGTGGCGGCAGCGCTGGCAGCGGCATTTATGAATCCGGCATTGGAGCCGGTACTAAAGCAGTCTCTGATAGCCTTGTGGAGCCTAGGAGAAAGCATTGTAGATCTGCGTGCACTGCTCGCAGGAAAACGGGTTCCCTATACAAAAAATGAAGAGAACTGGCAGCTTCAGCTGAGCAATCTGTCGAAGCTGGGAAAGGAAGAAGACACGCAGGAAGGGCAGGATTCGGAAAAAGGGATGACATATCAGCAGTATCTCCATGTCCTTACATTTGTAAAAAGCAATGCAAAGCTGACCATGCGGACGCTGGATCGGGTGGAACAGAACCTGATCCAGGAAAAGGAACAGACATTTTTCCGGGCAGACGCCTGCGTAACCAAGATCAAGCTGTACAATACGGCGGATATCTGGAACGGTACGACCTATTCATTCCCGCTGTATTATGGATATTTGTAACATTTAAGTAACATATCATTCTTTTGGGGCCTGCCATAGATGCCTGCTCATCCTGGAACCGCCTGCGTTCACACAGGCAGAATCCGATAAAAAAGATGCAAGGGACAGTTGGAGCTGTCATGGAAGCTCCGTTTGATCTGCTGACGGGGAAAGCGTTCTCATGGCAGGGCGTGGAAAAAAGAGGAAAGGAAGAGATGGAAGATGGCGTATCCGCAGGAACATACTCATATTGCACATTCTGATCAGGAACAGGCATCTATGGCAGGCCCAAAAGGAAGTATGACGGTAGAAGCAGCGCTTACGATCCCGGTTTTCTTATTTGCCGTACTTTGCCTCATATATCTGCTGGAAGTACAGGCGATCCGGATCAGCGTCCATTCTGCAGCCCAGGGAGCGGCGAAAAATGCGGCGACGGATATTGTTACGGTTCCGGTGCTGAATGTGTTTAAATTTAAAAGCGATATGGTCAGGATGATCGGTGCCGAACGGTTGGAAGGAAGTATCATACAAGGAGGAAAATCAGGACTTTCATGCCTGGGGTCTCTGTACTATCCAAGTACAGGCGAGATCCATGTCAGGATCTCTTATAAGATCAGGCTGCCGTTTCCCGGATTTACGGACATTGGGGTACGGCAGAAGGATACCTTTATAGTAAAAGCCTGGACAGGCTATACAAAACCGGATGTTGAAGATGAAGACGGAGAGATCGTCTACGTCACGGACAGCGGGGCCGTATACCATACAAACTATCAGTGCTCCTATCTGCAGTTGTCGATTCGGTTTCTCCCGTCTACCGGTCTGTCCGGGATACGAAACCTGAGCGGGGCAAGATACCGGTCCTGTGAAAAATGTGTCCACGGAAGCGCCATGGCGGGCGTCTATGTGACGGACAGCGGGAACCGGTACCATAATTCCCTGAACTGCAGCGGATTGAAACGGTCAATCCGCGCGGTAAAAAAATCGAAAATATATGGAAAGGCGGCCTGCAGCAGATGCGGCAATTAGCTGTTAAACTGCCGGCCAAAGCTTCTGAACAAAAGTAAAGGACGAAAAGCAGAGAATGAAGCGAAAAGCAATGTGTTAAGTGAAATGTGAAGTATTATACAAAAAGTAAAGTATCAGCCAAGAAGTAAAGTATCAGCCAAGAAGTAAAATATCGACCGAAACGTAAAGTATCAATCAAAAAAATTAGAACCAAGAGAGGAGAAATCGATATGTATTCATTTAGTCAATTATGTTGTGTGGGGTATCTGTGTTACCTGTCTGTGCTGGATATTCAGAAACGCAGGCTGCCGGAAGGGCTTTTGGCCGCCGGGGTCGGAGTGGCGGCAGCTGTGGCAGTATTGAAAATATTCCTGGGATTTGGGCCGCTTTTATTAAGCCTGGCAGGGGCAGCGGTGGGCATCGCTTTTTTGTGGATCAGTAAGATAACAGACGAGGCATTCGGGTATGGGGACAGTATTCTGATCATTGCCCTGGGGCTGTTTCTGGGGCTATGGAAACTGCTCTATCTGCTGATGGCCGCATTCGGTCTGTCTGCAATCTATTCCATGGTAATGATGAAGAAACAGAACTTTCAGAGGACAACCACGCTGCCCTTCGTCCCCTTTTTTGGAGCCGCATACGTTATACTGCTGCTGGCAAGATTATTTTAGACGGAAAGGAAGCCCCGGGATGAGACGGAAACGGATATCGGCCTGCGGCGGGCGGGGACTCAAGGGCGTGATCACGGTAGAGCTGTCTTATCTGTTTCCGATAATACTTATGATATTTCTGGTGATAGTTTATACGACCTTCTACTTTCATGATAAAAACATTTTGATCGGGGCGGCCAGTGAAACGGCTGTGGTGGGAGCACAATTGGAGCGCAGGCCCGGCGAAAACGGGCGGGCGGATCTGGCTGGCTTTTACCAGGAACGGATTCGGGGGAAGCTGATCTTATTTTCCGGGGCAGAGGCATCTGTGGATACCACAAGGAGATGGGTGGAGGTCAGCGCGTATGCGGAACGGAAGTGGATGCGGCTTCACGTAGTCCAGCGCGCGGCACTGGCACAGCCGGAAACTGCGATACGAAGACTGTGGCTGCTGGACAGGCTTCAGGAAGCCGGGAAAAAGGAAACAACGGAGGAGGGAAGCTCTGCTGATCAAATCGAAGGGAGCAAAACAGATCAGAAGGCAATCGGACAGACAGGATCGGGCACTGCCGTAGAGAGTCAGAAAAAGTGAATTGCAGGAAAGAGGAGGTGCTTAAAATGCAGCGGGCAGAATTTGAAACCAAGCTGAACAGGAGCTGTCTGCATATATATAAGGAAGCGCATTATGAAGAAGACTATCAGATGCCGATGCTGCGGCAGAACCGGCTGGATGGGATTCTGGAGGTGGAAGGCTGCGAGATGGACGGAAGGGCCAGATATACGTATGAGATCAGCGGTTTGACTTCTATGAAAACCATGTACGAAAACGCCAGCATAAAAAAGCGGGAGATTGAGGCGGTGATAGCCCGGATTCTGGAGGTGACCGATACATTACAAAGATATATGCTGGACCCCAACTGCCTGGTTTTAAAACCAGAGTACATATTTCATAAAGAAGGGCAATGGTTTTTCTGCTATTTTCCGGGAATGGAAGAGGATCTCTGCAAAATATTTCATGAACTGACGGAATATTTTGTCAAGATGCTGGACTATGAGGATACGGAAGGAATTTTTCTGGCTTATGAGCTGCATAAAGCAACTCTCCAGGAGCATTATGACCTGGAACTGATTATGAAAGAATATAAGGGCAGGGAATCGGAACGGAAGAAGCTTATCATGGATAAGCCGAAGCCTGCGGGAGCAAAGCGGGAAAATAAAGGGACTATACGGAGAATACCTGCTCCGCCCGATGAAGATGAAAAGGAGGAATTTAGTTATGGAAGTCATGGAAATATCTTCAGTGTGACAGACGAGGAGGAACCTAAATCAGAACAGAGCCGTTTTACATATGGAAAGAGTGAAGAATTGTATTCTGCGAATATGATCTGCGAGGAAAAAACGGGAGGGTGGTGGAAATACTGGAGGAAAGCGGCAAACGGCATACGGAGGAAACGCTGGGGAAGCTGGGACGATTTGATATTAGAAACCGATGGACAGGAGGAGGAAAGCTGATTATAATAGGATTAGCGGCGGATAGTCTGCGCAGCAGGCTTTTGCATAGTAATTAAGATTGTATAAATAAAGACTGGGAGTTTGAGAAGAAAATTCCGGGAAAAAGAAAAGCGGGAGTGATTATGGAGCAGAAAAAAGAGCAGAGAGCAGTCTGTACGACCGGGCTCATTGTAGTGAATATAGGAATATTTTTGGTATTCATGCTGTTGGGAAAATCCGAGGATGTGCTGTTTATGCAGCAATACGGTGCAATGTATGAACCGTATGTGACGGATGGGCATGAGTATTACCGGCTGCTGACCAGTATATTCCTGCACTTTGGAATCGAGCATCTGCTTAATAATATGGTAATGCTTGGGGCGCTTGGTTTCAACCTGGAGCCGGAGATTGGGAAGCTGCGTTTTCTGCTGGTGTACTTTGTAAGCGGCATCGGCGGAAATATATGCTCGCTTCTGCATAACATCAGCGTTGGCGAAAATGTAATATCCGCAGGCGCGTCCGGCGCAGTGTTCGGACTGATGGGAGCGCTGCTCTGCGCGGTGATCCGGAATAAGGGATGCATTGGCCGTCTGAATAAGAAAGGATTGGTGATACTTGTAATATTAAGTGTTTACCTCGGGCTGTCGGAGTCGGGGGTAGATAATGCCGCGCATATCGGAGGACTGGTCTGCGGCTTTGCTTTGGAAGCGCTTCTGGGCAGCTTTAAGTATAGGAAGTCTTCGGAACAGCGCTGAGTGCGGCAGTTCGGAAACCGTAAATATTTATAGCAGCAATATCTATATAGGAAGCTTTACGGTGAAAGCAGTACCGTTTCCTTCTTTGGAAGTTACGGAGATTGAACCGCCGTGTGCTTCTATGATTCGCTTGGACAGGGAAAGGCCCAGACCAGTACCGCCCTGTTTGTATGTTTTGAAAGGCTCGAAGATGGATTCCAAACGTTCGGAAGGGATTCCGCAGCCATTGTCTTTTACCTGTATGGACAGGATATCATTCTTCCGGCTGACAGAGAGCCGAATGCTGCCCTTATCTGAAATTGCTTCCTTTGCGTTTTTGAGGAGGTTCAGGAGAACTTCTTCAATCTTGATCTTATCGCCTGTAAATTTGCCGAGGCTGTCCGGGATGGAGGATGAAAATTCGATTTCGGACTCTTCTTCATCCAGCGAAATCGCAAAGGATATGGCAATATTTTTCAGAAGATGTTCGATGGAAAATACGGAGTAATGCAGGGTGTTTCCGTTGTTGAAGGTGGAAAGCTCTTCCAGAAGCTGGCGCATAAAATCAATATCATCCATAGTCTGCTTCCAGTGGGAAAACTCTTTTACCTCCGGATGCTGGACCTGAATGATCTGAAGAGCCGAGGATACAAGCGTCAGAGGGTTGCGGATCTCATGTGCGATGGTGGATACTGTAACCTGATGGTTTTCCAGCAGTTGGCTGATGATCTGCTTTGCTTCTTTATTTTCTTCCATCAGCCGATTCATTTTGTTAATATCAATATTGTGCATCATTGATCTGTTCCCTCCTGGTTTTTATTTGTAGTCTAACACGTCCGAAAGATGCATTCAATAAATTCAATATGACATTTTTCGACAGTTTTCCACTATTATAGTCTCTTGAAGGGAAAAAAGCAATTTATAAAAACATATGCAAAACATATTTTCAGGCATTTTGTAATTTTCATGTTCTCTTTTCAGTAAAAATGCGTTATACTACATACAATAACTGGCACACAGAAGAAAAGGAGAAAGAGGGCAAAAGTTATGAAAGATGAGAACTGTATTTTTTGTAAGATTGCAGCAGGCGAGATTCCGTCAGCTACATTGTATGAGGACGACGATTTTCGGGTGATCCTGGATATAAGTCCTGCATCCAAAGGGCATGCTTTAATCATTCCGAAGGAGCATTTTCGGAATCTGTATGACCTGTATGACGAACTTGCGTCAAAGGTTCTGGTGCTGGCAAGGAAGATGACGGTCAGGCTGAAGGAAATATTGGGGTGTGACGGTTATAATATTGTACAAAACAATGAAGAGGTGGCTGGACAGACAGTCTTCCATTTTCATATGCATATGATTCCCCGTTATCGGGGAGATAAAGTTGGGATTGGATGGCATATGGGGGAACTGAAAGAGAAAGATAAGGAAGAGATCCTGAACGGGTTAAAGTAATCACCGGAGAAAGAACATTGACTAAGAAGCTAGCATTTAATGAGATTTACAGCAACTATAAAAATCTTGTTCTGAAGGCAGCGCACATATATGTGGATGATCTGGACACGGCGGAAGATATTATGCAAGATACGTTTCTGGCATTGTACAGGGACATGACAGAAAAAGAGTTTGAAAGTGAGAAGGAATATTCCAATATCAAATCCTGGTTATACACCACTGCAAAGCATTTGGCTTTGAACTATGGCAAAAAAGCGGCACGGACAGTTTCGGCAGATGCATTGGAAGGAACCGATGCGGTAGAAGAGCCTTTTACTGAAAGTCTGGAATCAGAGTATCTTGGCAGGATAACGGAAGAGAAGCGCGCGGATCTGCATGAACGCATTTTCGCAGCATTGATGAAGAAGAACCCCAGATGGCATGAAGCTATTATGATGGTGGGATACCTGGAGATTCCGACAGCAGAGGCGGCCGAGAGACTTGGCATATCTGAAAATGCATTTTATGCGATGATGCACAGAGCAAGAAAATGGATCTACAAGAAGTTTGGCGTAGAGTATGAAGAGCTGAAACGACTTTGAAGATGCATCTGTGAAGATACTGAAGAGAAAAGAAAGCACATGCAAACCTGAGGTTGATGTGCTTTCTTGAAAGATTTGAACGGCGGTCTGCTTTTTGCTTGAGCAGCGGGAGGTGTTTACGCTGTCACGATTTACTTACTCCTTCAATTAATTGAATGATCGTGCGGATGGAATCCTGCTGGCCGGAGTTGTGCATGGCATCAATATAGGCCGTCCGGTCCTGATAAAGCTTATGGATCGAATCAAGGAGTGATTCTTTTGTGACATCCTCCTCTTCCAGGACGGTACTGAAGCCCTGGCGTTCAAAAGAGCGGGCATTTAAAATCTGGTCGCCCCGGCTTGCGTTTGCAGAGAGAGGAATGAGAAGATTCGGTTTTCTCAGTGCAAGAAGTTCGCAGATCGCATTGGCGCCGGCCCGGGAAATGACCAGGGTGGACATTGCAAAGATGTCGCGGAGCTCATTTTTTACATATTCAAACTGCTTGTAGCCTTTGGTATTGACCAGGGATTCATCCAGTTTTCCCTTTCCGCAGAGATGAACAACCTGGAAGTCTTCCAGAAGTTCCGGAAGGGCGGCGCGGACCGCGGTATTCACGGCAACGGAACCAAGGCTTCCACCGATCACAAGGATCACGGGCTTATCAGCAGAAAAACCGCACATTTCCATTGCGGCGATCTTATTGCCTGATAACAATTCCTGGCGGATGGGAGAACCGGTAAGAATCGCTTTTTCTTTCGGAAGATTCTCCAGAGTCTCCGGGAAATTGCAGCAAACCTTTGTCGCGGAAGGGATCGCAAGCTTGTTGGCAAGACCGGGAGTCATGTCGGATTCGTGGATGATGACCGGTACCTTTGCCCGCTTTCCGGCGAGGACTACAGGGACAGAGACAAAACCGCCTTTCGAAAAGATAACATCGGGCTTTAGTTCCCGAACCAGCTTTTTCGCTTCACCCAGACCTTTTAAGACACGGAATGGGTCGGTAAAATTCTGAAGACTGAAGTAGCGGCGGAGCTTCCCGGAAGAGATTCCGTGGTAGGGAATGTGAAAGGCTTCGATCAGTTCCTTTTCGATGCCGGTGTAGGAGCCGATATATTGGATATCATAACCGAGCTCCTGCAGTCGGGGGATCAAGGCAATATTGGGAGTGACATGCCCGGCGGTGCCTCCGCCGGTGAGTATGATTCGTTTCATAAAAAACCTCCAGATGAAAAATATTCCGTCACAGGTATACGGCTCATGGCCGATCATCCGCAAAACATATTTATTAGATAACTGTTAAGCGCTGCGATATATCCGGTGGTTGAAAAAAACCGAATATATACTATAGATTCATATTAAACTTATTTAAAGAAAAGTCAAGTAAAAAGTAATTATGAGCTGCTGTCGAAGGTTACGATTGCTGCAGGTCACTACACTAGGTGTACCTGTAACTTACTGTGAATAGTAACTGTCGAAGTGCTTTTCGATTAACAGGCAGCAAAGTTCGATCCTAAACGGATATGGGGAGGATATTTTTGTCCGAAACGGGGATTAGAGCCCAGGTGTGTTTTAGAAAATGAACGATGAATAAAATAATATAAGGGGCAGAAGAATGCAAAAACAGAATGAGTCATCAATAACACTATCATTACACCAGGAAATAGAACGAGAAGTACGAGAGATAGAAAAAGAAATGGAACGGCATCCGGAACTTGATGAGCTCAAGGTGACAGAAGAGATGGACAGAGCCCTTCTGGAAGAAATCCAGGCATATGAAGCAGAGATGGAAGAGAGAAGACTGTTCGCTGAAAAAGCGGATGAGGATGTTCGGAGCTTGGAGGAGCGTTCCGAGGGAAGCGGGAACCCCGGCAACGCGGATAGACATAGCGGAGAAAATGTATCCGGTAGGTCTGGTGAGTTCAGGAAGGCAGAAGATTCCGTGGAATTTTCTGCGGAACTTATGCCAGATCTGGCGAAATTGTCCCGGATCTCCCGGGGAACTGTAGGAGACGATGGGAAAGGGCGGAAGTATACTGGATTTGGTGAAGAAGGGGTGAGAGAGGAAAAAGAGGGAAAGGTATGCTATCGGCGGAAGAAGAGAAAATACTGGGTGGTTTCTCTGGTGGCGGTGCTTGTGATTGTATTGGGAGTTGGTGTGAATAGTGTGGGGAGTAAGCCGTATTGGAAGACACTGTGGGACAGATTACTGGGAACGGACCCTGTGAAAATTATGAACGTCGAAGATATGGAAATACAAGAGACAGAAGATGGTGATGAATTAACGGCATATAAAGAGATAAAAGAAAAACTAAATATACAACCGGTAAGAATGTTTTACAAACCGAATGGCATGAAGCTATCGGATTATAAAATTTATGAAGAAATGTTAATGGTTAGGTTAGTATATAAGTATCAGGATGAGATTATCAGATATATACTATATGTGAATGATGCGGATTCGTCTTGGGGAGAAAAAGAAGAGGACCTTAAAGTAGAGGAATACCAGATTTTTGTAAATGAAATAGAAATTAGTGTGGAAGAGTATCAAGTTCCTAATAATTTAATAAATCGACAGGTAGCTAACTTTGAATATCAAGGGGTTCATTATCAGCTAACTGGAGTAATGGAAAAGTCAGAATTTAAAAAAATTTTGGAAAATTTCTATTTTTTTTAAAAAAGGTGTAAGATTTTTGGATTTGGGTTGTTTACTTAATAAAGAAAGAGAGTATTGTTTGATATGAAGAGAAAAATTGTAGTTATGGCATGCTTTATTTTTGCCTTATGTGGTATGCTCTTAACTATACCAATAAATGTAGACGCAGAAGAGGTTGTGAAGGAGGAAAAAATAATAGATGGTTCTTACCTTACATTTGAAGATTATTCCTATGGTACAACTGTAAACCCGACGCTTAGGGGTGAACATTTAATGACCGGAGATAGTATTATAACGAAGACTGGAATCGGGAAGATTTATACATATGGTGAAACAACGGCAAATCATGATGTGGATTTCGTAGCTGTATTGGTATATGTTGATAGATATGATGAATCTGACGGATTATGGGGGCAGATAGATGCACATGTTAAAGATGCTCGTGATACATATTATGCCATTTCAACGAAAACCTTAAAGGTAGATAGAGGATATTTCTATCGGGTGCATTGTGATCACTTTGCAGGAAACGATGATGAAGAATTTTACGATGAAGCAATTTCTGCAACCGATGGAATCTGGATTCCATAACCCCTGCTAATTCACCAGCACCTTTTGAGCAATGAGAGCAGCCACCGTGTTGTATTTTTGCAGAGTAACCCATTAACTTTAAAATAAAATAAGAAAGAGAATAGGTTTGCCTGTACCATAGAAGCGCCACTAACTTAAATGCGATACATAGCGGTGGCTGCTCTCATTGCTCAAGGGGATATGTAGTTATTACAAAACAGAAAAGTGCGCTGATGCGCACAGCGGTCATCAGGCGGATACTGGTGGAACAAAATCTTATAAAACCAAATTGGAAATAAAATCTAAAGGCATTCAATACAGAAAACCTGCCGCCGGCAGCTTTTCTGCATACAATGGGTTCAAAAGCAGCCGGAAATTATTTTCCGGTTGCTTCTTTTAACGCTTTTGCAAGCTGATCCGGGCAGGATGTGGATTTGTAGCCACAGTGGATTCCTTCAATACGGGAGATCGCTTCGTCTACGTCCATGCCTTCAACCAGGCGGGAGATTCCCTGCAGATTCCCACTGCATCCGCCGACGAAATCCACGTTTCGTATTATATTGTTCTCAATATCAAACTGAATCAACTTCGAACACACTCCCTGGGGTTTGAACTGCATATCTTTCATCCTCCTTTATATTCAATCATTTTAGTGTCCGCTCATGCGGATTAGATAAAAAGTACCATGACCCTATTATAACAGATATTTTCTGTTTGAAAAGTCTAAAAAATTTTTACGGCAAAAAAACTGATTTTGGTGGTTACTGTTCACACGGTGTCGTGCACCTGCTGCACGGCATCCGCCCTATCACACTGGCCCGGCAGCAAAAGAAAAATGTTTTGCTATTGTAAAGTGCATCATATATAATGATATTAATATAATGCATTATTCATGACAATTTTACGTTGACGGTTAAAGGCAATGAATTTGCTATTCAGCCGGGATATGTATGAAACCATTAGCTTAAGGATTAGACCCGCTGATATAGCGTAGATTTGTGCAGGCTTTCTGTATGGATAGGCTGTGAGAACAGGAGGAATTGGAGAATGAAATATGCGGATCGTATTTCAGAAATGATAAATGCATTTTCACCGGAACCGCTGAAGGCGGAGCAAATGGAGCAGTTTTACTACAGTGATACGATGGAGTACCGTATGAGCGACAAATATAGCTCTCCCATCGAGGATATTTTTGACGCATGCCAGGAACCGGGAGGGCATAATGCGTTTTTGCTGCTTGGACACAGGGGATGCGGCAAAAGTACGGAGCTGAACCGGATGTCTGCGGAATTTGCGGGAAAAGGTTATCAGGTGAGGACGATTACATGCAGTATGGATTTGGATTTATTTAATATCGTGTATTCGGATCTGTTTATTTTGATGGGAGAAGCGCTGTTGAAAATCGCGGAAGAATCCGGATGCAGTATCAATATGGAAATTCTGGATGATATTATGAACTTTTGGGATGAAGGGGTGGAAACCGTGATGTCTCAGGAGGTGGAAACGGCATCTCTGGAGACAGGGATATCTGCGGAAACACCGGGGATTCTGACAAAACTTCTAAAACTGTTTGCAAAAATTAAAGCGGATTTGAAATTTAATGAGGAGATAAGAAGGGAGTACCGGAAAAAAATAAGTGTGCGTTCCAGTGAGTGGGTCAGGCTGCTAAGCCATGTGTCAGCGGAAATTGCAGAAAAGGCGGAGGGAAAATGGCCGATCATCATTTTTGAGGATCTGGATAAACTAAACCCGGAGGATGCCTGGAAGATTTTTTATAATTATGCAGCGATTTTGTCCGGCATGCCTTTTCCGGTAATCTATACATTTCCGATCGGACTTTCTTATGATACCAGATTTTCAGCAATGGAAAGTTATTTTGTTACAAAAACACTGCCTATGATTAAGATTGAAACGCTTGATGGAGAACTATTTCATGATGGAATCGACGTGATACGGGAAATTGTGAAAAGAAGGGCGGATTTGAAGCTGTTTGAAAAGAAGGTACTGGAGCATTTGATCCAATATACCGGAGGCTCTCTGCGTGATCTGTTCCATGCGGTCAATGCATCGTCAAAAAGGGCCGAACGCAGGGAAAGCGATGCTATTTCCATGGAAGATGCCGAGCGGGCGTTGGAAGAACTGAAAACGTCTTTGACCAGACGGATTGAGAAAAGGGATTATTCATTTTTGCTGAATATTTATGAGGGCAGTAAAGAGATGATTGAGGATAAGGAGATGCTGCTGAAAATGCTTCAGGCATCGGTTGTGCTCGAGTATAATGGAACCCGCTGGCATAATGTCCATCCTCTGGTAGTGCGTTTTTTTAAAGAGCAGGGGTTGATTCAGGATGTCAGAAAGTAAACAGGATGGATTTAAGACGTTGGGATGGATCTTGAACAAATCTGAATCGGGGCTGTTTCTGGCAGTTGCAGGAGAAAAACAGCAAACGGAGATCAGAGAGGTTTATCAGGCGGGGCGGGTGGGGATCTATGACTATAGACAGCATCCGGAAAGATATGCATTCCAAAGGCTGAATGAATGGTTTGATTCTTTGCCGACGGGTCGGACATTTTTGATTTTCAATTTTCAATTTGCGGTTCAGGGCCCGGAGGACTTGAAACGTTTAAATTTCAGCCGTGATATGCTGGCCGGACTGGGGAAAAATCTGATTTTCTTTACGACTGGCTATGGGGATGAACAATTATCCCGCGGGGCCTACGATTTTTATTCATTTATAAAAATAAAAATTATTTTCCCGGAACATGAAATGCCCATGAAGCAGGAACCGCTTGATAACAGTGAGAAATTATTGCTTCGCGCAGAGAAAATCCGAAAAGAGTTGTTTGGGGAGGATCATCCGCAGACAGGAAAGGCTTATTATGAGCTGGCCTGCATGTATCAGAAGAAAGGAATCTATACAAACGCTGAGAAATTTTATAAAAGAGCATTGGATATACGGAAAACAGTATTTGGAGAAAATCATCCGGACACTGCGGCCTGCTGTGCCGGTTTGGCTTTTGTATTTGGCAGGGAAGGAAAATATAGGGATTCGGAAGAATTGTATAAACGTGCTCTTGCCGTATATGAAATTGTGCCGGGGGAGGAGTGTCGGGATCTGGTGAAAGCCTATAAAGGTCTATGCTGTATATACAACAGGCAGGGACGATTTAAAGAATCGGAAGAACTGCTGAGAAAGGCTGTATCTGTGCAGGAGAAATATCTGGGAGAGAGGCACCTGGATACGTTGAAGAGCTATTGCGATCTTGCATCCGTATGCGATAAAACGGGCAAATATGCAGAAGCTGAAGAGTTCTATCAGAAAGCGCTGTCTGCAGGCGAAGAAGTCCTTGGAGAGGGATCTGCAATTATGGCAAAATGTTATTGCGGCCTTGCCGATGTATATGAAGGGCAGGAACAATATCAGACAGCGGAAGAATTTTATAAAAAGGCGTTTGAGATTGAGGAAAAGGCGCTGCCGGAAAATTATGTGGACAGAAGAAAATGCTGCAGCAGTCTGGCGCAAATGTACAAAAAGCAGGGAAGATATCAGGAAGCAGAAAAATTTTATAAAAAAATCGTGGAAATAGATGAAAATTCAGTGGGCAAAAATGACATGGCAACGGCAGGGAGTTATTATGATCTGGCGCATATATATGAAAAGCAGGGATTGTACACTGAGGCCGAGGAGTGGTACAGAAAGGCATTGAACTTCAGCGAAAGCGTATCAGGGGAATATGATCCGTTTACCATATCCATCTATCATAACCTTGCTGCTGTGTGTACGGAATTGGGAAAATATACCGAAGCAGAAAGATTGTTTGAAAAATTACTGCCTTTGTGTGAAAAGATATTCGGTGAAGCGCACGATTTGACTGCAGCCTCTTACAGGCTTCTGTTTCGTTTATATGACAGGACAGGAAAGCCCGAAGAAGTAAAAAGGATTTCTGAAAGAATAAACATAAAATAAACATAAAATCAAAGAAAAAGGAGAAAAATATGGATTTTGTACAATATAAGTGCCCCTGCTGCGGGGCAGCGCTCCAGTTTTCGCCGGGGACGCAAAAGCTCTCCTGCGCAAGCTGCGGCAATGAGTATGAGCTTGAGACGCTTCGGAAATTTGAGCAGGAGGAGCAGAGGGAAAAAGGGAGAGATCGTGAACAGGAGCTGAACTGGGAATATCAGAAGGAGGCCCAGGGGGCCAGGCGGACGGCTGAAGGGCTGTATATCTGTCCGTCCTGCGGGGCGGAGATCGAGGCGGATGAGAACACGGTGAGTACGACCTGCCCTTATTGCGACAACGTGGTCGTGATACGGGCGGCGGCATCAGGGGCGTATGAACCGGACGTGATGATCCCGTTTCAGATCAAGGGAGATCAGGCGAAGCAGATGCTGGAGAATTTCTGCAGGGGAAAGCGCCTGCTTCCGAGAAATTTCCGGGATAGGAGTTATTTGAAAAATCTGAAAGGGTACTATGTTCCGTACTGGCTGTTTGACTGCGATGCAAGCGCGGAGATGAGCTTCAATGCGACCCGGACCCGTGCGTGGAGTGATTCGGAATATGATTATCTGGAGACTTCCTATTATCTGGTGAACCGGGCAGGGGGAATGGAGTTTTATCATGTGCCGGTGGACGGAAGCAAGGAGATGGACGACGATACCACGGAATCCATTGAGCCGTTTGACTATGGCGCGCTGACGGAATTTAATCCGGCATATCTGGCGGGTTATGAGACGGATAAATATGATGTGGATGCGAAATCCGCCGAGGGAAGGGCGAAGGAACGGCTTTACCAGAGCGCGGAGCAGGTGCTGCGCAGCACGGTCAATGGGTATAACACGGTGACGGTGAAGCATCGGTATCTGAACGCAAAAAATGGGAAGGTGCATTATGCTCTGCTTCCGGTCTGGATGTTCGAGACGGTTTATAATGGAAAGAAGTACCAGTTTGCGATAAACGGGCAGACGGGAAAGATGGTAGGGGAACTGCCTGTGGATCAAGGGGCGTTCTGGAAATATTTATGCGGATTTACGGCGGTCGGAACGGTGGTATGTTCGATCCTTGGAATTTTATTGTTCGGGGGTGTGCTGTGATGAAACGATATCATGAGAATGAAACGGGAATAGAGAGGGGAACTGTGGGAAAAATCGGAAGAAAATGGTGTAAGGCTGCGGTGATTCTGCTGGTAAGCCTGATTTGCCTGAATGCAGGCAGCATTCTTGCGGCCGGTGCGGAAACGCAGTTTGACGGCTGGGTGCAGGACGATGCGGGGCTTTTGGCTGCAGATGAAGAAGAGGCATTGGAGACGGAGTGCCGGCGGCTGTTTCAAACGTATGGCACAGGGGTATACATTGTAACGACCCCCAATTTTGGCGGGGGTGATATCAAGGACTGGCAGAGAAGGATATTTTCCCAATATGACCTGGGAGCGGACAGCGCGGGCAGCGGTGTGATGCTGGCGATCAGCATGGCGGAGCGTGACTGGGGGCTGGTCGGATTTGGCTCGGCGCAGGAAGCATTTTCTACATATGCAAGGGAAAGGCTGGGCAGTCTGATTCTGGACGATCTGTCGGACGGAGAGTTCTACGAGGCGTTTTCCGGATATCTGTCGATCGCGGATGATTATCTGAAGGCCGCGGAAAATGGAAAGCCCTATACGGAACAGCACCGATATCGGGAAGGCTGGCGGTTTCCGGTTATTTTCGGAGTGTCATTTTTGCTGTCGTTGGGAATATCCGTGGCTGTTGTGATGGTCTGGAAGAAGGGGATGAATACCAGAGTGCGCCAAAATGGGGCTATGGAATATCTGAAGTCCGGGAGCTTTTATCTGTCGAACCAGTCGGATTTATTCCTGTATCATACGGTCAGCCGGACGAAGCGGCCGAAAAATAATTCTTCCGGCGGAAGCGGAAGTATGCGCTCGGACAGTTCGGGGACGAGCGGGAAATTTTAAAGGATTAAAGAAGCAAAAAAAATTCGACAGGATTACAGAGTGGAGAAAATCAACAGATTTACGAAGCAGAAAAATTCAAAGTTTTACAAAATGTAGATAATTTAACAGTTTTATGAAGCAGAAAATTCCATACAATTTGCGAAGCAGAAAAATATAACGGATTTGCGGAAAGGAGAACATTATGGGATTAATAAGAGCAGCATCGAATGCGGTCAGAGGAACACTTGCGGATCAGTGGAAGGAATATTTTTACTGTGATGCCCTGGATGCGGATGTGTTGGTGGCGAGAGGCGTGCGGAATGTGTCGGGGCGTTCTTCCAACAGAAAGGGCGACGACAATATCATTACCGACGGTTCCCACATAGCGGTGGCAGACGGACAGTGTATGATCATCGTGGAGGACGGCCGGGTGATGGACGCCTGTGCGGAGCCGGGGGCTTACACTTACGATATGGGCAGCAGCCCTTCGGTGTTTGGCGGTTCTTTGATGGAAGGGCTGAAAGGGATCGCCAGGGAAGCCTGGGAGCGTTTTCAGTTCGGCGGGGGCGCAGGGAAAAACCAGCGGATCTATTATGTGAACATTAAGGAAATTCCGGGAAATAAATATGGCACGCCGAATCCGGTGCCCTTCCGTGTGGTGGACCGCAACATCGGTCTGGACGTGGATATTTCCATCCGATGCAACGGGGAGTATTCTTACCGGATCGTGAATCCCATGGCGTTTTATGCAAATGTGTGCGGAAATGTCGGAAATGTGTATACCAGGGATCAGATTGATTCCATGCTGAAATCGGAGCTTTTGACCGCTCTGCAGCCTGCGTTTGCGAGAATTTCGGAGATGGGTATCCGCTACAGCGCCCTGCCGGGGCATACGATGGAGCTGTCGGATGCGCTGAATGAAGTGCTGTCTAAGAAATGGACGGATCTTCGGGGGATACAGATCTACTCCTTTGGAATGAACAGTGTGACTGCATCCAAAGAGGATGAGGATATGATCAAACAGCTTCAGAAATCTGCGGTTATGCGCGATCCTGGGATGGCTGCGGCAACACTGGCCGGGGCTCAGGCGGACGCCATGCGTACCGCCGCGGCAAATTCTGCCGGCGCAATGACCGGATTCATGGGAATGGGGATGGCGCAGCAGGCCGGCGGCGCTGGACTTCAGGGGCTGTACGAGATGGGAAGGCAGGCGCAGGGCACATATGCAGGCCAGCCCGGGCAGCCGCAGCCCGGCGGGGCATATGCAGGCCAGCCCAGCCAGCCGCAGCCTGGAGGTGCATACAGAGGACAATCGGGTTTGCAGCAAAACGGTATGTATGCGGGCCAAGCGAATCAGCAGCAGGGCGGTGCATATGCAGCCCAGCCGAACCAAAAGCACCAGGGTTCCGAGCCATCCGGCTGGGCCTGCACCTGCGGGAAAGCCGGGAATACCGGGAAATTCTGTACGGAATGCGGAGCGCCGAAACCGGCGGCAGAGGGCTGGACCTGTACCTGCGGCGCGGTCAATAAAGGGAAATTCTGCTCCGAGTGCGGCAAGCCGAAGCCGGCGGAAGCTTTGCTATACAAATGTGACAAATGCGGATGGGAGCCGGAGGACCCGGCAAAGCCGCCCAAGTTCTGCCCGGAATGCGGAGATCCATTTGATGACGGAGACATCAAAGCATAAAAATATTCCACCTGTTGTGCGGTTCCAATGAATTTGCCCAGGCCGTTTCCACAATGTATACCCAAGGGCACCCCATCATAGCCATACGGCCATTTCTCAATGCTTTGGTGCGATACCCTGTCTCACCCCCTGGAATATTTGCTCGGATTCTGTCCAAATTCCCGCTTGAAGGCTTTCAGGAAGTTTGAGTAATCTCCAAAGCCGCAGCAGAGACAGGCGTCCATCACGGGACTGCCGGCCCGCAGCATATTGCGGGCCGAGATCAGGCGTTTTTTCATAATATACTGGTACAGGGACAGACCTGTAAACTGTTTAAACTGCCTGCTGAGGTAATACTTGCTGATATAAAATCTGTCGGCAAGCTGGTCTAAAGACAACTCTTCGGAAAGATTTTCGTTGATATAGGAAATGATCTGGTTGATCTTGTCATTTTCTGTGATGTCATTTTTTACGGAATCAGGGGCGTCGTAGTAGGCGCGGCTGACGTACACCAAAAATTCGGTCAGGTATGCGGAGGCCAGGGCCCTGCAGCCCATCCCGGTGCTGTGCCTGGCCTTTGACATCTGTGTACAGAGCTGCATTAAGTGAGCGATATTTTCACTGTCGGGCCGGATCAGCCGGTAATCCTTCAATGCGGCGTCCGTAAAGCAGGCGGTAAAGTCTTCATCAAAAAAATCCTGCAGGTGTTCGAAAAAATCATCTGCCAGCCAGATCACGATCCGCTCATAGGGCCTGCCGGGGCGGATATCGGGGCGGTGGATGTCGGAACTGCTGGTCAGCAGGATATCACCCGGGCGGAGCTTGTAGCTGCGGCCCTCAATGATATACGTTACGTCCCCGGACAAAAAGAAAAAAATCTCATAGAAAGGATGCTGATGAAATTCGACCACAGGAGGGATCTCATTGTAAGAGTGGTGAAATTCGTAGTATCGTTCTGTCATAATCTGGCTTGGATTAAATTGTTCTTTGTACATTGTTCACAAAAAAACCTTTCTTGAGTTGGTAAATATATATAAAAATGTGTTTTTGCATCTATATTATATAGCAATATTTGCCATATTTCAAGCAGTAACTACCACGTAAAAAAATCATTTCCCTGATATACTAAGTTTAACAACAGAAGAGTTGTAAAAAAAGAAAAAAGGAGGAAGTAAAAACATGAAACAATGTCGCAGAGTGCTTGCAGTGCTTGTCAGTACGGGACTCGTGGCAGCAGTACTTTCCGGCTGCGGTGCAGGAGGGGGAGACAAAAGGCAGATCATCCGGATTGGGCACAATCAGGCAACAGATCACCCGACAAATATTGCACTGATGGCTTTTGAGGAGTATATCGAGGAAAAACTGGGAGATAAATATAACGTAGAAGTCTACCCAAGTGAGCTGCTCGGTTCCCAGACAGACATGGTTCAATTGACACAGACCGGTGCTATTGATTTTTGTGTGGCGAGTAATTCCATATTAGAAACATTTTCACAGAATTACACGTTATTCAATCTGCCGTATTTGTTTGCTTCCGCGGAGGCTTACCACAAATCCATGGACGACCCGGAGATCGTGGAACCGATTTTTGAATCGACAAAGCAGGCGGGATTTGAGGCGGTCACCTGGATTGACGCGGGTACCCGAAACTTTTATACGGTTTCGACACAGATTGAAGCGCCGGCTGATTTGAAGGGGCTGAAGATCCGTGTGCAGCAGTCGCCCACGAACGTGGAAATGATGAGTCTGCTGGGCGGTTCGGCCACCCCTATGGGATTCGGAGATGTGTACACTGCGCTGCAGTCCAAAGTCATTGACGGGGCGGAAAATAATGAGATGGCGCTGACCTCCAACGGGCATGGGGATGTCTGCAAATATTATTCCTATGACATGCACCAGATGATACCGGACATTTTGATCGGAAACTGTGCGTTTCTGGATGAGCTGCCGGAGGAGGAGAGGGAGATTTTTGAAGAAGGCTTCCTTCTGGTCAACAGCGTGGAGCGTGAGGAATGGGTAAAGGCCGTAGAAGCTGCGAAGGATAAAGCGCAAAACGAGCAGGGAGTTACGTTCCTGTACCCAGACACGAAGCCGTTCCAGGAAATATGTGAACCCATGCATGCGGACATGCTGGCAAAGTACCCGGATCTGTCTCCGATCTATGATAAGATCCAGGAATACAATGCCGAATACCCGTCAGAAGCAGAGTAGGAGGTGCAGATAAATGAATACATTTCGCAATGGAATTACCCGTATATTAAACGGCCTGGCAGGGATTAGCTTTCTTGCAATGGTGATTCTGACCTGCTGGCAGGTATTGACAAGGTATGTCCTGCAGAATCCGTCCACATGGTCGGAGGAGCTGGTGGGATATCTGTTCGCATGGATGAGTTTGCTTGGGGCGTCTCTGGTGACCTGTGAGCGCGGACATATGAATATTCCGATCATCGTGGAACGGTTCAGTGCGCCGGTGCAGAAGCTGCTGAACTGCCTGGGGGAAGTGATTGCGTTTCTGTTCTCGGCAGTCATCCTTGTATTCGGCGGAGTCCAGATCACGACGCTGGCCATGGGGCAGATGACCTCTTCTCTGGGCGTTCCGATCGGTATCTTTTACATCGTGCTCCCGCTCTGCGGAGTATTAAACATGATTTATACGGTTCTGAATATCATTGATATCCTGCAGGGCCGTACGGAAGAAAAGGAGGCGGTATAAATGGCTATTCAATCGCTGGTTATCATTCTTGTTGTACTGCTGCTGCTTCTCGCACTGGGCGTTCCGATCGCGTATTCCATCGGAATCTCGGCGTTGGTGGCGATCCTGCAGACGGTGCCGCTGGACGTGTCGGTGGTCACTGCGGCGCAGAGAACTTTTGTAGGTATGAGTAAATTCAGCCTGACGGCGATTCCGTTTTTTATTCTGGCGGGCAACCTGATGAATCAGGGGGGAATTGCCAAGAGGCTGGTGGATTTTGTGATGGCGATCCTGGGCAAGCTGCCTGGAGCCCTCCTGGTAACCAATGCCGGAGCCAATGC
Source organism: Schaedlerella arabinosiphila (assembly GCF_003885045.1). Classification (GTDB taxonomy): domain Bacteria; phylum Bacillota; class Clostridia; order Lachnospirales; family Lachnospiraceae; genus Schaedlerella; species Schaedlerella arabinosiphila. Next base: position 5,363,272 of record NZ_RHJS01000002.1, read on the forward strand.
ACTGTTCGGCGCTATCTCCGGTTCTGCGTCCGCGGCGGCGGCAGCGGTGGGAAGCATGGTAAAAGAAGGGGAAGAGGAGCTGGGATATGACCCGGCGCTGTGCGCGGCCACCAATGGGGCATCGGCTCCTTCCGGCCTGCTGATTCCGCCCTCGAATGCATTGATTACATATTCTCTCGCATCCGGAGGAACGTCCGTGGCGGCGCTGTTCCTGGGGGGATATGTACCTGGATTTTTATGGGCGCTGTGCTGTATCGTTGTTGGCGTGATTCTTGCGAAACGCAAAGGCTATAAAGGCTCAGAGGGAAAATATGACTGGAAAAATCTTGGTTCGGCGACTGTCCGTGCGCTTCCGGCCCTGTCTCTGATCGTGATCGTAATCGGCGGAATCGTGGCAGGCGTCTTTACCGCGACGGAAGGCTCAGCGATCGCAGTGGTCTACGCCCTGATACTTGGGATTTTTTACCGCAACATCACGCTGAAATCCTTCTGGGAGATTGTGGTGAGCAGCGCGAAAATGAGCGGCATGGTGGTATTTTTGATCGGAGTATCCAATATTCTTGGCTGGGTAATGGCATTTATGCAGATCCCGCAGGCGGTTTCCGCGGCATTGCTGGGACTGACGGACAACTATTTCCTGATCCTGCTGATCATGAATGTGATCCTTCTGATCGCCGGAACTTTTATGGATGTAACGCCGGCAATCCTGATCTTTACACCGCTGTTCCTGCCGATCGTAAAGACATTCGGTATGCATCCGGTACATTTCGGACTGATACTCGTATACAACCTTTGTATCGGAAATATCACTCCGCCGGTTGGAAATACGCTGTTTGTATCAATTAAGGTTGGAAATACCACGCTGGCAAAGACGATACCGTATATGCTCTGGTATTATGCCGCGATTCTGATAGGGCTGCTTTTGGTAACGTATATTCCGGCTTTGAGCATCGGGCTGCCGGCGGCCGCAGGACTGATCTGATAACTGTAGATCTCAAAAATATGTTTTATAAAAAAGGAGGACAAGAAGATGCAAATGACATTTCGCTGGTACGGCGAGGGAAACGACAGTATTACACCGGAGATGATCAAACAGATTCCGGGAGTGACAGGGCTGGTATGGGCGCTGCACGACAAGCAGGCCGGAGAGGTCTGGGAAGTGGAGGAAATTGAGGAGGCAAGACGTCAGATTGAGGGCGCAGGCTTCAACATGGACGTGGTGGAGAGCGTGAACGTACATGACGATATCAAGATCGGGCTTCCAACCAGGGATCAGTATATCGAGAATTACAAGACGACGCTCCGCAACCTGGCGAAATTCGGCGTGAAGGTTGTGACCTACAATTTCATGCCGATCTTTGACTGGACCAGAACCGACCTGTTCCACCCGCTGGAGGACGGCTCCACTGCACTTTTCTACGAGAAGGACCGGATTCAGGATGATTATAAGGAAATGGCGGATTATATCCTGAACAACCTGCATGGAATGACATTTCCGGGATGGGAGCCGGAGAGGATGGCGAAGCTGGATGAACTGTTTGAAGCATACCGTCCGGTGACCAAGGAAAAATTGTGGGAAAATCTGAAATATTTCCTGGAAGCGATTATGCCGACCTGCCATGAGACGGGAATCAAGATGGCGATTCATCAGGATGACCCGCCGTGGGATATTTTCGGGATTCCGCGTCTGCTCTGCGACAAGGAAGCCATCGGGCGGTTTTTGAGCATGGTGGATGACGAGTACAACTGTCTCTGCCTGTGCTCCGGTTCCCTGGGCGCGAATAAGGAAAATAATGTGGCGGATATTGTGCGTACTTACTGCGACCGGATCGCATTTGCGCATATCCGCAACGTACGCCACTATCCAAACGGAGACTTTACCGAGGCTTCCCACCGCGACTGCGACGGGGACACGGGAATCCTGGAGATCGTAAAGGCTTATCATGACTGCGGCTATACCGGTTATGTGCGTCCGGACCATGGACGGCATATCTGGGGCGAAAAGTGCCGTCCCGGATACGGGCTGTACGACCGGGCCCTGGGGATCATGTACCTGTGGGGCTGCTGGGATATGCTGGAAAGGACCGAGGGGAAGGTTGCGAAGTAACCGGAAGCCGGTATAACAAGGAGCTGCAATTTATGGCCTGGCCGGATGCGGAAAGTAACGTATCTGGCCGGTAATTAAAAGGAGAACATGATGGAAAAATTTATGGATAAGGATTTTCTGCTGTCTACGGATACTGCAAAATGGCTTTACCATGAGGTGGCGGAGCAAATGCCGATCATTGACTACCACTGCCATATCAATCCTCAGGAGATTGCGGAGGACAGAAAGTTTGAAAATATCACGCAGGTCTGGCTGGGCGGAGACCATTACAAATGGAGACAAATGCGGTTTGGCGGGATTCCGGAAGAGATCATAACAGGAGATGCGGACCCGAGGGAAAAATTTCGGGCGTTCGCATCAATTCTGCCGAAGCTGATCGGGAATCCTATGTATCACTGGAGCCATCTGGAGCTGCAGCGTGTGTTCGGCATCACGGAGCCTTTGACGGAAGAAAACGCGGACAAGATCTATGATCAATGCAATGAGGTTTTGGCGCAGTATACGGCAAGGGGGCTGATGCGCAAATTTGATGTGAAAGCAGTCTGCACCACGGATGATCCCTGCGACGACCTGCACTGGCATGATGCGATCGCGGCGGATGAGACGATGGAGATCCGGGTGCTGCCCGCTTTTCGCCCGGATAAGGGTGTCAACATTGAAAAGGCGGGATTTGCGGAGTATATCGAAAAATTGTCCCAGGTGTGCGGCTTTGGGATCGGAAGCACAGAGGATGCGGTGAAGGCGCTTCTGGCACGGATTGATTATTTTGCGGAGCATGGCTGCCTGTGCGCGGATCATGGGCTGGATTACTGCATGTACGCACAGCCGGATATGGCACGGGCTGACGCGGCATTTGCAGAGGCAATGAAGGGCGGGCGTCCGGCGAAGGAGGACGCGGATGCCTATAAGACACTGGTGACCCTTGCGTGCGCGAAGAAATATGCGGAGCTGGGCTGGGTGATGCAGATCCATTTCGGATGCCTGCGTGACAACAACAAGCCGCAGTTTGCAAAATTGGGGCCGGACACCGGATATGACGCGGTGAACAGCAAGTCCTGTGTGGAAAATGTGGCTCCGCTTCTGAATGCATGTTTGGAAAATGAGGGACTGCCGAAGACGATTTTGTATTCGCTGAATCCCAATGACAATACCGCCCTTGTGACAATCGCGGGATGCTTCCAGGGAGGAGGCGTCGTGGGACGGGTGCAGCAGGGAAGCGGCTGGTGGTTCAACGACAACCGCAGCGGCATGCGCAGCCAGATGACGGAGCTTGCCAACAACGGAATGCTGGGATGTTTTGTAGGTATGCTGACGGACTCCCGGTCGTTTTTAAGCTATACGAGACATGAATATTTCCGGCGCATTCTCTGTGAAATGATAGGGGAATGGGTGGAAAGCGGACAGTATCCGGAGGACAGGAAGCAGCTTGCAGGTCTGGTGGAGGACATCTGTTTTCATAATACGAATGCATTCTTTGGATTTGGGGTATAGATATAGAGCAAGGTTAGGAGGAGTAATAAAATGAATTTACCTTTAAATATTGATTTTACCGGAAAAGTTGTAGTTGTGACAGGGGCAGGCGGCGTGCTCTGCGGTACGATGGCGAAAGCATTTGCACAGGCGGGAGCGAAGGTGGCTGCGCTGGATCTGAATGAGGAAGCGGTGAAGAAGCTGGCTGATGAATGCAAAGCAGAGGGATTGATCTGCGAGGGCTATAAGGCGAACGTGCTGGAGCCGGAGGCGCTGGAGGCGGTTCATGGGCAGGTGCTCAAGGATCTGGGGCCCTGCGACATCCTGGTAAATGGGGCAGGCGGCAATAATCCGAGGGCGACCACGGACAATGAGTACCAGCATGAGGCACAGGAAGGGCAGAAAACCTTCTTTGACCTGGACGCGGGCGGCGTGGACTTCGTGTTTAAGCTGAATTTCCAGGGAACACTGCTTCCCACCCAGGCGTTTGCGAAGGACATGGTGGAGAAAAAATCCGGGTGTATCCTGAATATTTCTTCCATGAACGCGTATATTCCGCTGACCAAGATCCCGGCGTATTCCGGGGCAAAGGCGGCGATCTCCAATTTTACCCAGTGGCTGGCCACCCATTTTGCGGGAACAGGAATCCGCTGCAACGCGATTGCGCCGGGCTTCCTGGTGTCCAACCAGAACCGGGCATTGCTGTTCAACGAGGATGGGACGCCTACGGCAAGGTCTGAAAAAATCCTGAACGGAACGCCTACCAGACGGTTTGTGGACAGCGAGGAATTGCTGGGCGGTGTGTTCTTCCTCTGCGACGATAGGGCTGCAAGTGCAATCACAGGCGTGGTGCTGCCGATTGACGCGGGATTTGCGGCGTATTCCGGGGTCTGATCAGGGCTGGTTAATTTTAGCGGCAGCGGCATGTCATGCATGGTTAAGGCGGGGCATGTCACTGCATGTATGGAACTTGAGTTTGAAGAGAGTGTGGAGAGGAGCGGCTAATGGAACATAGGAATCCGTTGCTTGTTGGAAATGATACGGAAAACAGGTTTATGACGATCGGCGAGGTGATGCTCCGCCTGACGCCGCCGAATTATGAGAAAATCCGGATGGCCACCAGCTTTGAGGCGAGCTATGGGGGCAGCGAGGCAAATATTGCGCTGGCCCTGGCGAACCTGGGGATTGACAGTACATTTTTTACGGTGGTGCCGGACAACAGTCTGGGAAAAAGTGCGGTTCGTATGCTCAGAAGCAGCGACGTACACTGCACTCCGGTGATATTGAGCACACCGGAGCAGACGCCCACCCACCGGCTGGGGACGTATTATCTGGAGACTGGATTTGGAATCCGCGCCAGCAAGGTGACTTATGACAGGAAACACAGCGCCATGTCGGAATTTGATTTTGATACGGTGGATCTGGAGGAACTGCTGGAAGGAATTACGTGGCTTCATCTGAGCGGGATCACGCCGGCTTTGTCCAAGGGCTGCGGGGAGCTGATCATGAACAGCCTGAAAACGGCGAAGGAGAAAGGGATCACCGTCAGCTTTGACGGGAATTTCCGGAGTACGCTGTGGAGTTGGGAGGAGGCCAGGGATTTTTGTACCCGGTGTCTTCCGTATGTGGATGTGCTGTTTGGGATTGAGCCTTATCATCTGTGGAAGGATGAGGCGGATCATACAAAAGGGGATGTGAAGGACGGCCTGGCGCTGCAGCCGGGATATGAGCAGCAGGATGAGGTTTTCCGGGTGTTTATCCAGCGCTATCCGAACCTGAAATGCATTGCCAGGCATGTGCGGTACGCGCACAGTGGAAGCGAGAACAGCCTTAAGGCTTATATGTGGTACGAAGGGCATACGTTTGAAAGCAAGCTGTTTACGTTTAATATTCTGGACCGCGTGGGCGGGGGCGATGCGTTTGCCAGCGGCCTGATCTATGCAATGATGAACGGGTATAAGCCGATGGATGTGGTCAACTTTGCGGTGGCAAGCAGCGCAATCAAGCATACGATCCGTGGTGACGCGAATATCACCGATGAGGTGTCGGCGATTCGGAATCTGATGAATATGAATTATGATATCAAACGGTGAATCCCGTATTTCCAGAGGATGACATATTGAGAAGGCCGGAAAAATCGGCTATAATCTTATATAGACAATGACTGAGGACGGATATATAAGATGAAAGAGAAAAAGAAGCGGGGAACGGCGGAAAAAAGGCTCCTTGCCGCATGTGTCTTTCTTGCGGGGGCTGGGATTTTGATGGTGTGCGCAAGGCAGGTACCGGGCTTTGCGGAGTGGTATGCGGTACATATTTATCAAAAGCTGACGGCAGTGACAGGAAGGGTGACAGGATTGGCACCTTTTTCTGTCGTGGAGATCGGATTATATGTGCTGTTGATCCTGCTCCCTGTGACGGGGATAGGCGCTGTTGTGAAGTCTGTGCGTTTCGGGCAGGGTGGCGAGAACGCGCTTTGCTGGGCGTCTGGATTGTTTCTTACGGCTTCGGCGCTGCTGTTTTTGTATGCGGCCAACTGCGGGGTGAATTACCAGAGGGAATCTTTTTCCGAAAAGACCGGGCTGGCAGCAAAGCAGTATACGGCGGAGGAATTGAAGCAAGTCTGCCTGTGGCTGACAGAGGAAGTCAACGCCCTGGCCGGGCAAGTGGAGCGAGGCGGCAGCGGGGAGATGATTCTGGCAGCGCCTGCGGAGGAAAAGAAGGATGCGGCAGCGGCGGAATATGAGGAAATGCCGCTGCAGGTATTGGGCGATACGGCCGTGCAGGCCATGACGGATCTGGCGGAAGAATATCCGGACATGAAGGGGTATTATCCCCATCCGAAGCCGGTCTGTGTGTCAGAGATCCTGTCTTATCAAAATCTGAGCGGGGTGTATTCTCCGTTCACGATAGAAGCGAATTATAACGCGGACATGGTGGATTATAATATTCCTTTTACATTGTGCCATGAACTGTCCCATCTGCGGGGATTTATGCAGGAGGAAGAAGCCAACTTCATTGCATTTCTGGCGTGTATCGGCTCGAAAAACCGGGATTTTGAGTACAGCGGATATCTGACAGGGTGGGTATACTGTATGAACGCGCTGCGCCGGGCGGACGGGGAGGAATGGCAGCAGGTACGGGAATGGCTGGACGAAGCGGCAGAAGCGGACCTGCGGGAAAATTCCAGGTTTTGGGAGTATTACGACGGGGCAGTGGCGGAGGTTTCCGATAAAGTCAATGATACATATCTCAAGGCCAACGGGCAGAGCGAAGGAGTGCAGAGCTATGGGCGGATGGTAGATCTGATCATTGCGTATGCAGAGAGGGAGGATGGGGAGAAGCAGGATTGATCTGCGAACTTTTTCATTTTGTAAGGCTTTTTTAGAAATCATTTATGTTACTGTTCACACGATGTCGTGCACTTGCTGCACGGCATCCGGCCAATTCAGTGATGGGGGCGGGCATCCAGACCCTCGCCGTCAGGCGACTTAAAATGGGCTGGATGCGCTACAGTTCTCGGCCGGTCAGGCCGTGAACTGTAACTCATTTATAAATATCTGTTAAAAGCTTCTTGCTTTTTGGCGGGGACTCTGTTATCCTGTAAACAGTCTGGATAACAGCGTTCTTGCTACTATCGTATGCAGAAAAGCTGCCGGCGGCAGTTTTCTGTATGCTAGACAATTCTTGCCGTAAGGCGTTCATTTTCGGCTCTTTTGATGTCTCTATGATACAGGAGGACTTCGATCGGCAGGTTTTCCGTATTCAAAGAAAAATCCGATGATGAAAAGCAGTATAAAAAACAGAATACAGGAGGTATTGCAGAGTGAATACTGGATTACAGAAGTATTTTCCAATGATCCGTACACGGGCAGAGGTGCTGGCGGAGATTCAGAATCAGCCGAAGCTGTCAGGGAACTTTCAGAATTGGAAAAAAGAACAGCAGGAAGAGTTTTTAGATTGCGTTACCGGCGCAAAAGGGGTAAAGATTTTATACGATGCCTTTTTCAAAGAAATTATGAATCCGGAGACTACGCCGGAAAGGCTGGAGCAATTTCTCTCACTTGTTTTGGGGGAGAGTGTGAAGATCAAATGTGTTCTTCCTACGGACAACAGCAGGATTGCCGATGAGAGCAGCCTTTTAATCATGGACATTCTGATCGAGTTGGAGGACGGGAGTCTGGCGAATCTGGAAGCACAGAAGGTTGGGTATATGTTTCCCGGGCAGCGTATGGCCTGCTACTCCGCGGACCTGCTTCTGCGTCAGTACAAGCGGGTGCGGGGAGAAAAAGGAGAGGCGTTCAGCTACAAGGATATTAAAAAGGTCTACACCCTGATATTGTACGAAAAGAGCAGTAAGGAATTTCATCGGTTCCCGGACGAGTATCTTCATTGGATTCGTCCGGTATCCAATACCGGAATTAGGCTGGAATGGCTGCAGGAACACCTGTTAATTCCGCTTGACATTTTCAGGTTAAACCTGCAAAATAAAGGTATTAATAACGAATTGGATGCATGGCTGACATTTTTGAGTGCGGATGAACCGGAAATGATTGAACAGCTCATAAAAACATATCCGCAGTTCAAACCCATGTACCAGCAAATATATGAGATTTGCAGGAATACAGAAAGGGTGATGGAATTGTATTCGGAAGAGTTGAAAATACTGGACAAAAATACGGTGCAGTTGATGATCGACGAGATGCAGGATGAAATTGACGGGCAGAAGAGAAGACTGATCCAGAAAGATGAGCAGTTGATTCAGAAAGATGAGCAGTTGTTCCAGAAGGACAAACGAATCGACCATTTGTCTCTGGAAAACGAGCAATTGTCCCGGCAGTATAAACAACAGATGCAGGAAATAGAGCGTTTAAAAAGAGAACTTGCAGGCCAAAAACAGTAACCTGCGTTCCATGGATTTTCCGACTTTACAAAGATATTTCCGCATGATAAAATAACCACCGTAGTATGATTTATAAGAAATAGTGTAACTGTTTATATCCCGCAGGACCTTCGGCCGGAACCGGCGGATTTCAGGGTGCGGAGGCAGGGGGATGCATCTGATAAAGGAGGAGCATGATATCATGATGAAACTGTATGACAATGGAGTTTTTCTGCTCAACGGCACGGAAATTTTAGAAGACACGGGCGGCGTGCAGGCGCCGCTTTCGAAGGAGGAGGCGGCACAGCAGACCATGGCCTACGGCATATTGCAGGAGCACAATACCTCCGGCAATATGGAAAACCTGCAGATCAAGTTTGACAAGCTGACCTCCCATGATATCACGTTCGTGGGAATCATCCAGACGGCGCGGGCTTCCGGGCTGGAGAAATTTCCGATTCCCTATGTGCTGACCAACTGCCACAATTCCCTGTGTGCGGTAGGCGGCACCATCAATGAGGATGACCACATGTTCGGGCTGACCTGTGCGAAAAAGTACGGCGGCGTCTATGTGCCCCCTCATCAGGCGGTCATCCATCAGTACGCGCGGGAGATGCTCGCAGGCGGCGGCAGGATGATCCTGGGTTCGGACAGCCATACCCGGTACGGTGCGCTGGGCACCATGGCCATGGGAGAGGGCGGACCGGAGCTGGTGAAACAGCTTCTCAACAAGACCTATGACATCAAGATGCCGGGTGTGATCGGCATTTATCTGGACGGCGAGCCGATGAAGGGCGTCGGCCCCCAGGACGTGGCTCTGGCGATCATCGGCGCCACCTTTGGAAACGGCTATGTCAACAATAAAGTTATGGAATTTGTAGGACCGGGTGTCCGCAAGCTGAGCGCGGACTTCAGGATCGGAGTGGATGTCATGACCACGGAGACTACCTGCCTGTCCTCCATCTGGACGACGGACGAGAAGATCCGGGAATTTTACGAGATCCATGGAAGAAGCGAAGACTATAAGGAGCTGAATCCAGGAGCATGCGCATATTATGACGGCATGGTTTATGTCAACTTAAGCGAGATCAAGCCTATGATCGCAATGCCCTTCCACCCAAGCAACGTATATACCATCGAAGAACTGAACGCCAACCTGAAGGACATCCTTCACGATGTGGAGCAGAAAGCGCTGGTGAGCCTGGGCGGCGCGGTGGATTACAGCCTGCAGGACAAGGTGGTTGACGGAAAGCTATATGTAGAGCAGGGGATCATCGCCGGATGCGCGGGCGGCGGATTTGAAAACATCTGCGCGGCGGCGGACATTATCCGGGGAAAGAATATCGGTTCCGGGGCATTTACATTCAGCGTATATCCGGCCAGCACGCCGGTTTACATGGAGCTTGTGAAAAACGGCGCGGTGGCGGATCTGATCGGCGCGGGAACGATCGTAAAGACGGCGTTCTGCGGGCCTTGCTTCGGAGCAGGCGACACGCCGGCCAACAATGCACTGTCCATCCGCCATTCCACCAGGAATTTCCCGAACCGGGAAGGCTCCAAGCTGCAGAGCGGACAGATTTCCTCCGTGGCGCTGATGGATGCCCGTTCCATAGCGGCAACGGCGGCGAACCAGGGCTTCCTGACACCGGCAACTGCAATGGACGTGGAGTACAAAGGACAGAAATACCATTTTGATCAGAGTATCTACGAAAACAGGGTATTTGACAGTAAGGGTGCGGCGGACCCATCCGTGGAGATCCAGTTCGGGCCGAACATCAAGGACTGGCCGGCTATGTCCGCACTGCCGGAGAACCTGATCCTGAAAGTGGTATCGGAGATCCATGACCCGGTAACCACCACGGATGAGCTGATCCCGTCCGGCGAGACTTCTTCCTACCGTTCCAATCCTCTGGGTCTGGCAGAATTTGCACTGTCCAGAAAAGATCCGGCTTATGTGGGACGCGCCAAGGAAGTACAGGCGGCTCAGAAAGCCATCGAGGCAGATACCTGCCCGCTGGATGCGCTGGAAGAATTAAAGCCGGTAATGGCTGTGATCCAGAAGGATTTCCCGGAAGTAGGCAGAGGAAATATCGGCGTGGGAAGCACGATCTTTGCAGTGAAGCCGGGAGACGGTTCCGCCCGGGAGCAGGCGGCGTCCTGCCAGAAGGTGCTGGGCGGCTGGGCAAATATCGCCAACGAATATGCCACCAAGCGTTATCGCTCGAACCTGATCAACTGGGGGATGCTTCCATTCCTGACAGAGGCAGACCACGAAGCGCTGCCGTTTAAAAACGGCGACTATCTGTTTATTCCGCAGGTGCGTAAAGTGATCGAGGAAAAACAGACTGTGGTGAAAGCATTTGTGGCAGGGGAAGGCTTGCAGGAGATAGAACTGAAGCTCGGAGAAATGACCGACGCGGAGAGGGAGATCATCCTGAAAGGATGTCTGATCAATTACTATAGAGGTTAAAATAAAATCAGGGGACGGTCGAATCTGACCGTCCCCTGGTGTTTTTCTTATGAGCGTTTTAATTTAAACTTCTCTGTCTGCTGCTCCAGCCTGTGAACCTGTTCAAAAAGTTCTGCGCTGACAGCCGCGGACTCTTCACTGCTGGCAGAATTGGACTGGACAACAGTGGAAATCTGTCCGATCCCTTCGGTTACCTGTGAAATGGAATCCGCTTCGCCCTGGATGGCGTCTGCAATCGTATGTATTGCTTCGTTGGACTGCTCCACCAGCTCCAGCGTCCTTTTCAGTGATGCGGAAACCTTTCCTACAATCTCGGTTCCGCGTGCCGTAGTCTGTACGGAATTTTCAATCAGATCCTTGGTAGCTTTTGCCGCTTCATCGGATTTTGCCGCCAGGTTGCGGACTTCATCGGATACTACGGCGAATCCCTTGCCGGCTTCTCCTGCGCGGGCTGCTTCCACTGCGGCATTCAGGGCAAGGATGTTGGTCTGGAATGCGATATTTTCAATGGTAGCAATAATATTGCCGATCTGCTGTGAGGAAGCGCTGATATCTTCCATTGCCTGAACCATCTGCTCCATCTGCTGGCTGCTGACGGATACCTGCTCGCCGGTGAGACGGGCATTTTCCTGTGCTTCCTGTGCTACGCCCACATTGCGGTCCGCGTTGCGGGAAAGCTCTTCCAGAGTAGCATAGAGCTCTTCCACGGCACTGGCCTGCTGGGTAGCACCCTGGGACAGCGTCTGGGAACTGCTGGATAACTGTTCGGCATTGCCGGATACCATCTGCTCCGCCCGGAGGATATTGGACATGGTTCCGGACAATGTGGAGGTCAGGCTGTTCAGCGACATCTCAATGGAGCGGAAATCTCCAATGAAAGGAGCCGTCGTAGCTACGTCAAAGTTGCCCCGGGAGAGCTGTTCCATGATACGGTTCAGGTCCTCCACATAATCGTGGATCAGGCCCATGGACTTCCTCAGGGTCTCTGCCAGGTCGCCAAGTTCATTTTCCGCATGGTAATCCAGCTCAAAATTCAGATCCCCATCCTGGAGAGGACGGCTCTGGCTGGTAATGTGTATGATCGGCTTTACAATGTGCTTCAGAACATACATAACCAGGCTGAGCAGACATACCAGAGCAAGGGTCAGACAAACGGCACATAAAACATTCATGGTCAGAATCATCTGCCGCATCTCTGTGGTGCTTGCCTGGCTTTTCAGGGTACAGTCCTCAACAATCTGATCCAGCAGCCCAACCAGTGTGGAGAGGTTGGCGAGGATGGTGTTCTGATAATAGGACTGGGCCTGGGTCTTACTGGACTTCATCTGATCCAGTACCTGGATGGCAGACTCGTGGAGCTCTTTGTGAAGAGGCTCGATCTGGTCTCTCAGGGCCAGGATTTCGGCATCCTCTGTGTCCGTCTCACCGTAGATCCACTGTCCGAGGACACAGGTGGTCGGGTCCGTACTGCCGGTAAATTCAGTGTCAGCGTAGAGAGCGTTACTCAGATTGCTGGACCATTTGTAATGAGCTGTCTCAGCGTTCTGCACGGTGTGCAGCAATGAGTTGACATCTGCGTTATCGGCCTGCATATTTTTTATGCGGAAAATGTTCACGGACATAACGCCGCTGAACAGTATTACGGAAGCGAGTGCCGCAATCACCCGGATTCCGACGTTTGTTTTGATACTTTTACGCATAATGTACATCCTTTCGTTAGTTAAGTATGGGAAGTGTTCTCTGGCTCTCTTCGATTTTATTCCCTTTGGATTTAGTATAACACGAGAGTCAATGGATTTTCAATACTTTCATAAAACTTCATGGATTATTATAAATTATTACTGGTTTATATTCAGGAATAAGACGGAGCCTGCGCAGGTGAGGGCGCAGACCTCGGCAAAAATTGGGAGCCTTCCCTGTATTAAGGTATTCAAGAAGGGCATTTTGTGTTATACTTCATCTATTGGCATATGTGCCGGCGGCAATATACCATTTTGGAGGATACCGGAAAATGCAGATGACGGATATCCGCAAAAAGTCATACAAATTTAAAAATCACTGCAACAGTTTCTCATGTTTCATACTCTTATTTATATCACCGACATTTGGTGAGACAGCAGACGGGCAGTCTGCACACATATATGTGTTTTTTCAAGCAAGCAGGGTATCCTATGATATATGTCCCTGCAAAGGGGACAGATTTTTGTTTGTCAAGGCATGCCGGATTAGAAGGAGGGGGAGCGGATGTATGATTACAATGACAGTTCGGAGCTGGTTTTGATCCGAAAGGCGCAGCGCGGGGATGTGAAAGCATTTTCAGAGCTGTATGCGCGGATCTACCGGGAGCTCTACCGGTTTGCGCTGTATACGATGAAGCATCCACAGGACGCGGAGGACGCGGTCAGTGAGACGGTCATCGCGGCGTATGAGAATATCCATAAGCTGAAAAAGGAGGAATCCTTCCGGAGCTGGATATTTACGATTCTGGCAAACCGGTGCAGGAGAAAATTAAAAACCGTACAAAAGATGGAAGAACTGCCGGAAAGCCTGGCGGCTGCGGAGCAGGATCACGCGGAAAGCTGCGACGTTCGGAAGGCGTTTATGAAGCTGGACGAGGAGGACAGAATCATCGTGGCCTGTTCTGTGCTGGAGGGTTATGCCAGCGCGGAGATCGGCAGGATGCTTGGGATGAACCCGGCCACGGTACGTTCACGGAAGGCACGCGCCATAGACAGGCTCCGCCGGATTCTGGCATGATTATTTTTAGAAAGGGGACACAGAATATGAGTATGGATGAGAAAGATTTGACAAAGCTTGCCAGGGAGCAGAGCGAAGATATACAAATCCCGGATTCCTTGCAGCCGGAGCAGATTGAGCACCTGCTGGAATCCAGGGGAAAGAAGAAAAAGAAGCAGTATTATGGAAAGCTTATGGCAGCCGCGGCCTGCGGCCTGCTGGTCATCGGCGTTGCCGCAGTCGGGGCAAACGGGCTGGGACTTGATACAGGAGCAAAGTCGGATAGCATAGAATATCAGACCGCAGCCGAAAGCGGAGCAGTCTCCGAAGAAAAGACGGAGGAGAATCAAGCTTCCGGCGCCGCTCAGCCTTTTGAGGTGACGGAGATCAAAACCGCGGAGAATTATGATGAGGTTTATGCATATATTGAAGCGGAAAACAAAAGGCTGCAGGAAATGCAGAAAAACGCAGAGGAAAGTTATGCCGTCATGGACGACGCGGCGGATACCGGAATGAGCGGCGGAAGCGCAAGAACGGAAAGCGCGTTGAAGGAAAGTGCGTCGGCGGATACCGCCAAGCAGGAGAGCGGCGTTTCGGATTATTCGGATACCAATATCCGTGAGGAAGGCGTGGGGGAAGCGGATATCGTGAAGACAGACGGGAAACGCCTGTATATCGTGAATGGCCGGCAGATTCAGATCGTGGGCATTGAGCAGGAGGAGATGGAGCACCTGAGCACGATCCGCCTGGACTCGGAGCCGGAATCCAGCGTGTATGAGATTTTTGTAAAGGGCGACCGGCTCATTGTGATGTACAGCCAGTCGGAATACCGGGACCAGGGCGATGTGTCCACGGGAGAATATGGCGGGATCTACCTGCAGTATGCTGTTGCGGAAACATTTGATATCAGCAGCCCCAGGAAACCAAAGTCATTGGGTAAGGTTTCCCAGAGCGGAAATTACAATACCATGCGGGTGTCCGGGGATTATGTGTACCTGTTCAGCGATTTTTATACGGAGATCTATGGGGCAAAATCGGAACTGGACGGCTATATCCCGACGGTTCAGGGAAAACGGATCGCAAGCGGAGACATCCTGATGCCCATGGGCTCCCGGGCGACCAAATACACGATCATCTCCGCATTTTCCATCAAGGATCCGGAGAAAAAGGTGGATACCAAGGCCGTCTTCGGAAGCGCGGGAATGTGCTATGTAAGCAGGGAAAATATTTACATCTGCGAGAGCGATTACGGTGATTACGGCATCATGCCCCTGGCGGGGCAGGGCGGCAGCGGTTCCGCCCAGGATGTGGCCCGGACCAGCATCCGGAAGATTTCTTATAAAAACGGAAAGCTGAAGGCCGTGGGACAGACGGAGGTGGACGGAACGCTCAACGATTCGTTCAGCATCGATGAATATGAGGGAAATCTGCGTCTGGTCGTGACGGTGACCCCGCTTTACTCCAACAATGGCATCCAGCCGAGGCTGTTCGGGCTGACGGATGAAGCAGAGTCGGAGCCGGAACGCAAAGAGAGCAATTCTCTTTATATCCTGGATGAAAAGCTGGAAGAGCTGTCCCGGATCGAAGGGCTGGCTGAGGACGAGATCGTGTATTCCGCGAGATTTATGGGCGATACCGGATATTTTGTCACATTCCGGCAGATGGACCCGCTGTTCTCTGTGGATCTGTCAGACCCTGAGAAACCGGAGATCCTGGGAGAACTGAAGATCCCGGGCTTCTCAGAATACCTTCATCCTTACGGGGAAGGGAAGCTTCTGGGAATCGGCATGGACGTGGACGAGACCGGGACTACGACGGGAGGCGTGAAGCTTTCTATGTTCGACATCTCAGATCCGGAAAATGTCACGGAGACGCAGAAGTGTGTACTGGAAAACACTTACTCCTCGGATGTATTTTATGATTATAAAGCTGCGCTTGTGGATGTAGAGAAGAACCTGATCGGCTTCCGGGTGGACGGTGACACGATGCGCTATGTCGTATACTCCTATGACGAGAAAGACGGATTTGAATGCATTTTCGAGCGGGAACTGAGCGGCTATGCGTGGAACGCACGCGCCATGTATTCCGGCAGCAGGCTGTACCTGGCGGCAGGCAATACGGTGGAATCCTACGACATGAAGACATTTAAGAAAATCGACGATATCGTGCTGTAATGGCTGCGGTTCACAGCCAAAGCCTGTCGGAATGGAGGAAAACATGATTTTTGATACACATGCACATTATGATGATCACCAGTTCGATCCGGACCGGGAGACGCTTCTGGGGCAGATGGAGGCCGGCGGGATCGGAACCATCGTGAATGCCAGCGCTTCGGTGGAATCCTGGGACCGGGTTCTGGAGCTGACCCGGAAGTATCCGTTTCTCTACGGGATGATCGGGGTGCATCCGGACGAGGTGGGAGATCTGGACGAGAAAACATTTGCCAGGATGGAGCATTTATTAAAGGAAGAAAAGATCGTGGCAGTGGGTGAAATCGGGCTGGACTATTACTGGGACAAGGAAAAGCATGACCTGCAGAAGCACTGGTTTCTCCGGCAGCTTGAGCTTGCACGAAAACTGCAGCTTCCGGTGAACGTCCACAGCCGGGAGGCCGCGGCGGATACGATGGAGCTTCTCAGGGAGCATGGACAGGGAATGGATGTGATTGTACACTGTTATTCCTATTCCCGGGAGATGGCGGAGGAATATGTGAAGATGGGGTATTTCGTCGGGGTCGGCGGCGTGGTTACATTCAAAAACGCGAAGAAGCTCAAGGAAGCGGTACAGGCTGTGCCGCTTTCCCATATTGTATTGGAGACGGACTGTCCCTACCTTGCGCCCGAGCCTTACCGGGGGAAACGCAACTCCTCGCTGAACCTGCCCTATGTAGCCCGGGCGATCGGGGAGCTAAAGGGTGTGACGGAGGAGGAAGTGATCCGGGCAACAGAGGAAAATGCGCGGACATTTTACAGGATACCGGTTAGAAAGGATACTGCGATATGAAAGAACCAACCCTTGGAAATCCGCAGAACACGATTGCGGTTCTCCAAAAACATCAGTTTACATTTCAGAAAAAATTTGGGCAGAATTTTCTGATCGATACCCATGTGCTGGATAAGATCATACGCTCTGCAGAGATTTCACGGGACGATATGGTGCTGGAGATCGGCCCGGGAATCGGAACCATGACCCAGTATCTGGCCTGCGCCGCGGGGAAGGTGATCGCGGTGGAGATCGACCGGGCGCTGATCCCGATCCTGGAGGATACGCTGGAGGGCTATGACAATGTGCGTGTGATCAACGGCGATATTTTGAAAATAGACCTGCCGAAGCTTGTGGAAGAGGAAAACGGGGGACGCCCCATCAAGGTGGTGGCAAACCTTCCTTATTATATTACGACGCCGATCATCATGGGCCTGTTCGAGGGGGATGTGCCGCTAAAGAGTATTACGGTGATGGTGCAGAAGGAAGTGGCGGACCGGATGCAGGCGGCGCCGGGCAGCAAGGATTACGGGGCGCTTTCCCTGGCGGTTCAGTACTATGCGAAACCGTATATTGCGGCAAATGTCCCGCAGAACTGCTTTATGCCCCGGCCCCGGATCGGGTCTGCGGTGATCCGGCTGGAACGTTATGAGACCCCGCCTGTGGAGGTGAAGGACGAAAAGCTGCTCTTCTCGATCATCCGGGCGTCCTTCAACCAGAGGAGGAAAACCCTGGCAAACGGGCTGAAAAACTCGGCGGAGCTGGATTTTGCGAAGGAAGAGATCGAGGCGGCCATTGAGAAGCTGGGAAAGGGGGCTTCGGTCAGAGGGGAAACGCTGACGCTGGAGGAATTTGCGGAATTGAGCAACCGGCTTTGCAGGGAGTAAAAACGGAGGAAAATATGCTGATTCAGATTGTAGAGGATGACCGGGCTTTGAGCGACGGTGTCCGCCTGGCGCTGCGGGAGCCGGAACTTACTTTTATCCAGAATACAAATATCAGGCAGGCGAAACAGACCTTTGAGCAGGAAAAGCCGGAGCTGATGATCCTGGACGTGAATCTGCCGGACGGCAGCGGGTACGAGTATCTGGAATGGGTGCGGGCGCGTTCCGGAATTCCGGTGCTCATGCTGACCGCCAATGATATGGAGATAGACGAGGTGACGGGCCTGTCCCTGGGAGCCGACGACTACATGACCAAGCCGTTCAGCATTGCCGTGTTAAGGGCCAGGATTCAGGCGCTGCGCCGGCGGCTGGGAGAGAATAATAAGAACGCCTATGCCGGGGATGGTTTCTCATTTGATTTTGAAAAGCTGAAATTTTTCGCAAACGGGCAGGAAATTTTTCTGAGCGTCAATGAACAGCGCCTGCTCCGTCTGCTGGTGGACAATCCCGGCCGGATTCTGACCCGGGAAGTGCTGGTGGACCGGATCTGGGGAGACGGGGAATATGTGGATGAAAACGCATTGTCTGTGACGGTCAGACGGCTGCGGGCGAAGCTGGAGGATGAGGGGACGCACGGGAGCTGCATTCAGACGGTGTACGGGCAGGGATATATGTGGAAAAATGGATGAGTATATATGAAGAATGAATTGACTTTTCGCCACACATAAACTACAATGGATTTACAGCCGGAGAAATCCGGTGAGTAAGGCGGCAGGTGCCGGAAAGGATAACATGATGGATGAAGAAATGAGTGTAGCTGAGCTTTTAGTACAGAAGGCTGAGGAAAATCAGACTCGAAAAATTATTGACATCCTCAATGAAGCTGAAGACCTTGAGGATGCCAAAGAAACTGTAAAAGCCCTGCTTATTAAATAGGCAGAGCCCAACAGAAACCAAACCTATGGGGGAGCGGTACTTGCCACTGCTCTCCACAAAGGTATATTTATTATACCATGAGAGATTAAAAATGGCAAGGACAGAGGAGTTGATACAGTTGAAGAAAATGGGCAGGCCCAAAGCAGAAAAGCCAAAAGAGATCAAGTACAGTATTCGGACAGATGAAGAAACGGAGCGCAGGCTCAGAGCATACTGCGAGGCCATGGGCATTTCAAGGGGCGAAGCATACCGGGAGGGTATCAAACTCCTTTTAGAGCAATCAGAGGAAAAGAAGTAAGAAGGCGGATGCCGTGCAGCAAAGTGCACGGCATCTTAAACACCACCTTAAATATCATCTATAACAGCCCCACATCAGGATCAAAAAACAATCTCCGTATGATGCACGGCAATTTCCTTGATAAAGTCCGCAGGCTCGCCTTCGGCCAGCTTCTCCTGAATCGCCATCCAGTCCTCCTCTGAAGTAATCGGGAAGTAGTATACGTCGATTTTGGAAACGTTGAAATCCCCGATGGGCAGCATACCGGCTTTATTCAGCATATAGTTTCCATCGGCATCCAAAATGACACTCTGGATGGAGTCTACCTCATATTCCGCATAGCTTTCATCGTAGCCGTAATTGAGCAGAATTTCAAATTCCCGCTTTTCTGCCGTGGTGATTCCCATGCCGTTGGGGGCGTAATCATTGACTTCCCGGACGATCCGTTCCGTCTGCTTTGCTGTTACGTCCGCATCAAATGACCAGGGGCCGTTTTTGGTGAAGGTTTCCTGGGAATCCGAGGAATTTCCATAGTACGTGTAAATTTTTTTGACATCCATATTCCAGCGGAAGGATTCCGGAATCGTGCCAGGAAATACAAAGTCGATTTCTTCGCCGTTTTCATCTAAGCCGCCATAGCCGAAAGTAAAATCAACCCGGGTACTTCCGACAAAGGTATGGTCATCCATATATTCCCCATTTACCTGCAGAGGAAATACCAGCGGCTGGTCTACAAAGTCAAAATTTTCTACGGCATCCAGTAAGAAAAAGTCCATGTCGTGCATAAGCTGATTATCCAGGAGATAATCAGGAAACGCATCCTCGGATTCGATGATGACCGACAGATACAGAGCCTCGGTATTGCAGTATATTTCGGACAGGGAGATCTTCAGGCCGTCAGCTACATTTGCGGTTTCCTCAGTTTCAGGCATGGTCTGCACCGTCTTTTCGTCTATATCCCGGTAGTAGGGCTGCTTATCCTCCACCTGTCTGAACAAATGCCCGATCAGCGGAAGCTGTGCCGCCAGTACGGGATTGGAAACAGAGAATACAGCCAGGGCGGTTATGCAGGCTGCAGCCGCGGTAAAGCCGCAGAAAAACTTCGTCCGTTTCATTTTGCGGGAGTCTTTTCGGATCATGTCCAGCTTTTCATTTACCATATTTTCCAGTTCCTCCTGGGGAACTTTGATCTCTTCAAACAGATTCTGCATACATATAATCCTCCTTCAGATATTTTTTCAATTCATCTCGTCCCCGGCTTAAGTAGGCTTTTACACTTCCTGCCGGGATTTCCAGGACGTAGGCGATCTCCTGCACGGACAGCTCACAGAAATATTTCAGAATGATTACGCTCCGATATTTTTCAGGAAGAAGCTCGATGGCATTTCTAAGATCCCAGGTCTCTTCCAGGGAAATTCCTTCGTAACGTTCGGGGATCTCCACCTCGTCAATGCTGTTGAAATAAACAATTTTTTTATTGGCATCCTGTGCGCACCGGATCAGGATACGGGTGATCCAGGTTCGGAACCACTGGGGATTTTTAAGCGACCGGATATGCTGGTAGCCTTTCAGGATGGCCGTCCCGACGACATCCAGGGCATCCTGCTGATTTTCCGTATAGATGAAAGCCATCTTGTAGAGATATTCCTGATTCTGGCGGATCAGTTCCCCGTAAGCATCGGCGTTTCCACGGATCGCCTTTCTGGCAAGTTTTATAGCTGCATCGTTTTTGTCCACGTAAAACCACCTCTCTCTGTGTTTGAGCACTCTCGGAAACTCCCTTGCACCCATCTTTGTGGCTGATTTTCCGAGAGTACTCTGTTTGAACGGTTTCGGAAGGCACGCTGTCCCGGCCTCGGCCGCCCGTATTGCTTCCGAAATGTGTTTCGGTGATAACCGGTTATACCTGTTAGACACGTTCCAAAGGAGTTTGGTTACAATTATTTCAGTTTTTTTATAAAAAGGCAAGGCGATTGGAATTTCTTTTCTCTTGAAGTAAAAAGCGTATTCCTGTATAATTTAAGAAAAGGTTTGAAAAGAAACGAAAGAACATTTCTGCAAAATAGAAGTCCTGTAAGGAACTGTCATAAAATAGCCTGCATCTGGCAAATGCAGTGTGTAGGAATCGGAGGCAGATCATGCTGGAAGTATCGAACATAAAAAAAAGCTATGGAAGAAAAACCGTGCTGGAGCATATCAGCTTTCATGCGGAAAGCGGAGAGTGCGTGGCGATCGTGGGCAGGAACGGATGCGGAAAGACGACGCTGATGCAGATCCTGGCAGGCGTTATCCGGCCCAATGAAGGGGAACTGCGCTATTTTGGGAAGGACCCTCTGAGTAAGAAGAAGTATTTTCATAAGCTGTGCGGTTATGTGCCCCAGGAGCTTCCGCTGATGGAGGAACTATCCGTGAAGGATAATCTGAGGCTGTGGGGAGTGGGCACAAGGAAAGAGGATCAGGAGCTGATCCGTGAGTTTCAGTTGGAAGAGCTGATGCGGGTCACGGTTGCGAAGCTCTCAGGCGGAATGAAGCGCAGGCTCAGTATCGCGTGCGCGCTGGCCGAATGGCCGGCAATATTGTTCATGGACGAACCCAGCACCGCCCTGGATTTATATTATAAGGAAAGCATCGGGAACTGGATAAAAACGTATTGCGGGATGAACGGCATCGTTGTGATGGCGACCCACGACGAGAAAGAAATCCTGTCCTGCGACAGATGCCTGTTGATGAAGGAAGGGAAGCTCTGCGAGCTGTCAAAGGAAGAAATGAATATAGATTTTATAAAAGAAATGCTGGCATGAAGGCAATCAATTTGCTGTGCAAATTGGTTACAAAAGGGAGGAGAAAAAGATGGACATGAAATTTGACCCGGTAACAGGAGAACGGATTCAGGAGGACGGCGCGGCACAGCAGGAACAGGCTGCGTCCTCGGCAGCCGCCCAGGGGACAGGCGATCCCGGACAGTCTCAGCAGGCGTATTTTTATCAGCAGTTCGGGGATGCAGGACAGCCGAAAAAGAAGAAAAGAGGCGTTATATTTGCCGTTCTGGCCATTTTGCTGGTGCTGGCGGCGGGCGCGGCAGTGTGGGCCATGAAAAGCGGGATTTTTTCCAGCAATTCCGCGAAAGTCATAGAGGCGTTTACAAACACGGTCAGCGATATGGATTATCTGGCAGGGGCTTTTAAGTTTGGAGATATCCTGCTGGCGAACGAGTCCACGGTTGCGTTTCACAGCGATTCCCAGGATTTTGACATGGAACTGCAGTTCCTGTACGGAAAACCGCGGAAGCAGATGCTGGGCAGCCTGGACGTGTCCGGTTATATGGACGTGGATTTCCAGGCGGAGCTGACAGAGGAACAGCTAATGGTTCAGGTTCCTTCGGTAACGGATTATATTTTTACCTACCATTATAAAGAACCCAAAAACGGTTATCTGAAGGACTACTATGGAGACAGCCTGGACGACATCGACGAACTGCTGGAAGCCCTGTATTCGTCCGGGAGCCAGGCAGAGCCGGATCTGGATCTGGCAAAGACGATCGCGGAGGAGTGCGGTAAGCTGGAATTTGAGAAAACAGACTCCGAAGAATTTGAGGTGGATCAGGAAAAGAGAAAATGTACGGCGATTTCCACGACTGTGACCCGTGAAAGCCTGCAGAAGATATTTGATGAATTTGAGGACTCCGTGATGGACAGCATCATGGAGAGCGGTTATGGATATTACGGCTATATGGAGTACTATTTCGACGACATGGAAGAAAGCATTTCGGAGATGGAAGATGTGGATCTGACATTTTTTATCTATAAAAAGAAGCTGGCATGTATCCGCGCGGAGATCCAGGAGGAAGAGGCAGAACTTCGGTTCCTCGGCGGAGACACACGGATGCAGAATATGCAGTTTATGATCGACGGGGAGGAAATGCTCAGGATTGAGGGAGATATCGTGGATTCCACGGAAGTGAAGAAGGTATTTTCGGAAGGGGAAGAGACGGCCAGGCTGGAATATAACCGAAAAACAGGGGATTTGGATATCAGCGCCGACGGCGGAAGGACGGTCATTTCAGGAAATGTATTTCTGGATAAAGACAGTTTTGAGGCGACTCTGGACAAAATCATGCTGGACGGCCAGTTTGCGGATATGACCTTTGGCATGACCATCAAAAAAGGAGCTTCCTTTCAAGAATTTGACGGAAATGAGTTTGACCTGGGGGAGGCGTCCATCGAAGATATACAGTCTTTGTTCATGGAATTGAATGAGCTATGAAAACATGTGTTGTATATTTCATTCTCGAATATAAAAAGAGCGTAAAGGTATTGCTGAAATCCGCGGCAAGCCTGCTTTTCATGGCGGTTCTGCTCCTGGCGGGGGCCGTCGTGTTAAGCCATGTATTTTTCAGCGCGCGGATGTTTCAGGCCATCGACGTGGGAGTGGCCGTCCCGGAGGGAGAGAAGGAGACAAAGGCGGTGGTGCGTTTCCTCTCTGCCATGGAGAGCGTGGAGTCCGTCTGTAATTTTCAGTATTTCCCGCGGGATGAGGCGATGGAAAAGCTTTATGAAGGAGAGGTTCAGGCAGTCATTGTACTGCCTGAAAGCCTTTATGAGGACATGTACAGCGGACAAAAGGGCCGGATTTTTGTGTATCTGCCGGAAAATCCGCCCTTTCGTGTGCAGGTTTTCCGGGAACTTCTGTCAGACGGGCTCTCTCTGCTCATGACGGCAGAGGCGGGGGCGCTGGCATCCAGCGATATGGCAGAGGAGGGATTTTCAAAAATGAAGCCCTATGAAGCGGCAAACTATATCTCCTACGCTTATATCAGGTGTGCCCTGGAACGGAGTAAAATGTTTGGCAAATATGTGCATTCCCCCCTGGGGCAAATGGAGCTGTACCCCTATTATTTTGCCGCGGCCATTTCTGTGCTCCTGCTGATGAGCGGGCTGAATTACAGCTTTTTATATCAGGGTAACAGCAGGGCGGTGGAACAGAAGCTGCGCGTGATGGGGATGGGTGCGGTCAAGGTTTCTGCAGTCAAGATTCTGGTCATGGCGAATGCGTCCTGGTTTCTGGTGTCGGCTGCGTATCTCCTGGGCTGCCTGTTTTCCAAGTTCGGAAGGCTCTATTTTCTGTGGTTTCACGGGCCGGTGCTGCTCTGGCTGATTCCGGTGAGCATCGGGGCTGCGGTGTATTTTCACGGAGTATATTCCATATTTGGGAAAGGGATGCAGGGGGCGGTGTTCCTGCTCTCGGCAAATGTGCTGATGGTGCTGTGCTCCGGCGTGGTCATTCCCTCGGCGTACCTGCCGGAATGGGCTGCGCGGCTTGGACAGTATCTGCCGCTGAATTTTCTGCACAGATATTGTGCGGAATTGTTTTTCGGGCGTGTGCAGTGAAGGAAAGACTGCTGCTGGGTCTGCAGATATTTCCGGTGTTTTTTAGTTAAAGGTAAGGATACAAGATACAGGGATATTTTCTTATGAAACAATACATCATATGGTATACATTGCAGTTCAAGGCATGGGTAAGGCGGAAAACGTCGTGGATGCAGGTTCTGGGCATGATCCTGCTGGTGGTTCTGACCGCGCAGGTTCAACTGCCTGACGCGGAAAATACAAGGGTCGGCGTCTGCAGCGCGCCGGACGAATACGCGGGCAGGGTTTTGGAGCGTCTCAGGGCAGGGGACAGCATGTTTGATTTTATCGAATATCCGCAGGAAACGGCCATGCGTCAGGATCTGGTGGCGGGCAGGATCGAATGCGGGTTTATTTTTTCAGAAAACTTTCAAGAACTGGTTCAGGAGGGGCGTATCAAGGACTCCGTAACATATATCTGCACGCCCTTTTCCGCAAAGGGGATGGTGGTCCAGGAGACATTTTATGCGGCATTTTTTGAAGGATACAGCGAAAAAATCCTGATCGACAGCGAGAAGGAGATCTACGGCAGAAGCGATGAAAGCCTGACGGAAGCGCTTTTGGAAAAAAGGCGGGGCTACCTGCAGAGCAGCGAAATGTTTCAGATGGATATCATAGAGTCGGAACAGAAACCGGGGAAACCAGGGGTGTCCGGGGAAGCACGGCCGGTTCAGGGGATGGCGGGGCTGTTTGTCTTTGCGGTTTTGTGGATGGCCCAGGCAAGGAAGTTTGGCGGAAATGGAAACGGCATACTGTCTGCTCTGGATCGGGGGCGGCGGTGGAAGTTCCAATATCTGGGCTGTCTGGCGGAGGCCACCATCCCGGCGGCGGTGGGAGTGATTCTCGTCCTTCTGTCACCGGGGCACAGAGGGGCAGAAAGGGAGATCGCCAGCATGGTTGTCTTTGTTCTGGTTTGCAGCTTCTGGGTGCTGGCCGTGGGCAGGCTGTTTCGCAGCAGTACGGCATTTGCGGGATGGACGCTGACCATGCTGCTGGTTCAGATGGCAGTCTGCCCGGTGTTTGCCGACCTGGCGGCGTATGTGCCGGCAGTAAAGGTAATCAGGTGGGGATTCCCGCTGGGGTGGCTGAGGTGAATTTTTTCCAACTGTACGGCTGCAGGTTTTCTGTATCAGCAGCCTGCCCAGGGACGCTCCATTCGGAAAATGTAATGAATTTTAAAAGAGTCGTGCAGACAATGTGTGCGGTAAAAGAAAAAGTCGTGACCAAAATGTGGTTGAAACAAGAAAAAGACGTGCCTAAAATGTGATTGAAGCAAGAAAAAGTCGTGCCGAAAATGTGATTGAAACAAGAAAAAGTCGTGCCGAAAAATGTGTATAAAATATTGAAAAACGGCATAAAATGTGGTATGTATAGTATAAACGTTCCAAACGGGATTATGGATGCGTCTGCAAGGGGAGCGGGCGGATGAAGAATCGTCCGGAATGAAAGTCAGGAGAGGTGGCGAAAATATGTACCGCAGATTGCTTGAACGATTAAAACGATGGAAAGAGGACGAGAACCGGAAGCCGATGATCATACGGGGCGCGAGACAGGTTGGGAAGACATGGCTCATGAAGGAATTTGGGCGGACATGTTATGAGAGCTGCGCGTATATTTCCATGGATGAGAACGAGATTATGGAAAATGTATTTCGGGATGCGTTTGACATCGGCCGTATCATTTCGGCACTGGAGATTTCAGTCGGATTCAAAATCATCCCCGGGAAGACCCTGCTGATCTTTGACGAGGTTCAGGAGATTCCCAGGGCGCTCAAAGCGCTCAAATATTTTTATGAGGAGGCTCCGGAGTATCATGTGGTTGCTGCCGGTTCCCTGCTTGGGGTGGCGCTTCATGAGGGTACCTCGTTTCCGGTGGGGAAGGTGGATTTCTGCGATTTGTACCCATTGGATTACCAGGAATTTTTATGCGCCTGCGGAGAGGAAAAACTGGCAGAGCTGCTGAACTCGAAGGATTACGGCTTCATTACCAATTTTAAAAATAAATACATCGATTATCTGAAGTTTTACTATTATGTGGGCGGTATGCCGGAGGCGGTGGTCACGTATCTGAACAGCAAAGACCTGAAACGTGTCCGGAGCGTGCAGAACCGTCTCCTTTCCGCCTATGAAAATGATTTTTCAAAGCATGCCCCGTCGGAGATCGTGACGCGGATTCGGATGCTTTGGAATTCTGTTCCGACACAGCTTGCGAAGGAAAATAAGAAGTTTTTGTACGGCCTGATCCGTGAAGGGGCCAGGGCAAGGGAGTACGAGGTGGCCATTACATGGCTGATCGACTGCGGGCTCATCCACAAGATTCATCGTGTGAAAAAGCCGGATTACCCTCTGCGGGCGTATCAGGATTTTCAGGCATTTAAGCTGTTTATACTGGACGTCGGGCTTCTGGGCGCCATGGCCAGGCTGAATGCAAAACTGATCCTGGAAGGAAACCGGCTGTTTGAGGAATTTAAAGGGGCGTTGACGGAGCAGTACGTATTGCAGCAATTGGTAACGGATGAAGAAAATGATATTTTTTACTGGACTTCGGATACGGCAAAGGCGGAGATCGATTTCCTGATTCAAAATGAAGAGGGGATTGTGCCGATTGAGGTGAAGGCAGAGGAAAATCTGCAGGCCAAAAGCTTGAAGTCATTTTATAATAAATACCATCCCGGACTGGCGGTACGCACTTCTATGTCCGACTACAGGGAGCAGGATTGGATGGTGAATATTCCGCTGTACTTGATTGGGAGCGGGCTGCAGTAGGGCAACGTGCGGCGGAATAGAAGTTCTTCGTAAATTCGGTAAAAAACGTTCATATATATTTCGTAAATCCATGATATAATCAAAATACTTACAGACAATGATGATTTCATGATAAGACCTCTGGTAAAAAGGAGCTGACTTATGTTCGGAAACAAGACACTGGAGCGGCTGGGCCGGATGCTGGACGATGCCATTGCCGGGACATTTCAGGAGGGGGATTATGACGAGACGAAGCTCTCCCGGCTGGAATCCAGGTGGAAGCAGTACCTGGCCGCATCGGCGCTGTCCGGGGAAAACCTGCGCCGGGAGAAGGAGAATGTAAAAAGTCTTGTCTCCGACATTTCCCATCAGACCAAGACACCGATGACAAATCTGAAAATGTACACAGCCCTGTTAGAGGAAAACCTGCGGGCCGAGATGCATATGGAAAGCCGTGAGGAAAGCATGGAGATGCTGCAGGAGATTCTGCGGCAGACGGAAAAAATGGAATTTCTGATCCAGTCGCTGACCAAGATATCCCGGCTGGAAACCAATATTGTGGAGGTGCGTCCCGCATTTCAGGAGATTTCGGTGCTGCTGGCAGAAGCGGAGGCCGGAATCCGGCAGCGGGCGGCAAATAAGGAGATCCGTATACGGAACATTTACACCGGAAACGGCAGTGCGTGTTATGATCTGAAATGGACGAAGGAAGCGCTGGAAAATATTCTGGACAACGCGGTGAAATATTCGCCCTGCGGTTCGGAGATCCTTATGTCGGTGACAGAATATGAAATGTACGTGGCCGTTTCGGTGAAGGACCGGGGGCGGGGAATCCGGGAGGAGGATGTGCCGAAGATCTTCGGGCGATTTTACCGGGCTGAGGATGTGCAGCAGGAGGAGGGCGTCGGCATCGGGCTGTACCTGGCCCGGGAAATATTGAAAAAAGAGAATGGGTATATTAAGGTAAAATCTGCGGAGGGGGAAGGGGCGGAGTTTATACTGTACCTTCCGCGGAATAAATGAGGGGATAAAAGAGATGAACATTAACGAATGGGAAGCACGTGCTTCCCATATTTTTTTGGAGAGAACATGTTTTTACTAAAAGGTAAATTGAAATTCATCAAACTACCGGCAGCAGCGGCAAATCTTTCACAACTGTTAGATTTGTGAAAGATTGTGGTAAGAACCCTGTGATAAAATAAGGAAAGTGAAATATAGAACTCACCAAATAATCAGTGAAAGAAGGCTAAAGCATGAACGTCTTATGTACGGAAAACCTAAAAAAATATTATGGAAGCGGAGAAAACCAGGTGAAAGCCCTGGACGGGATCAGCCTGGATGTGGAGCGGGGCGAATTTGCCGCCATCGTAGGCAGCTCGGGCTCCGGAAAATCCACCCTGCTCCACATGTTGGGCGGCCTGGACCGCCCCACAGCGGGAAAAGTCTATGTAGATGAAAAGGACATCTCGGACTTAAAAGACGACGCACTTTGCGTATTCCGCAGGCGGAAGATCGGATTTGTATTTCAGAGCTACAACCTGGTTCCGGTGCTGAATGTATATGAAAATATCGTGCTGCCCATCGAGCTGGACGGAAACACCGTGGACAAAAATTATGTAAAACAGGTCATTGAAATCCTGGGGCTTTCCGACCGGATACACCGCCTGCCGGGCCAGCTTTCCGGCGGCCAGCAGCAGAGGGTTGCCATTGCAAGGGCACTGGCCGCCAAACCGGCGATCCTTCTGGCAGATGAGCCCACCGGAAACCTGGATTCCCGCACCAGCCAGGATGTTCTGGGGCTTTTAAAGGTGACGGGGGAGCGGTTCGGGCAGACCATGGTGATGATCACCCACAACGAGGAGATTGCCCAGATGGCCGACCGGATCATTCGGATCGAAGACGGACGGATCAGGGCGGACAGCGCAGGAGGAGCAGAAAAATCCATACAAAAAGGCGGTGGCTGTCATGCGTAATGTAAACAACAAGAAAGCCATCCGACGCCTGGCGGACAAAAGTTTTCGCGCCGCCCGCACCAGAAATATTATTGCCGTGACAGCCATAGCACTGACTGCCATGCTGTTTACCGCCCTGTTTACC
Source organism: Schaedlerella arabinosiphila (assembly GCF_003885045.1). GTDB lineage: Bacteria > Bacillota > Clostridia > Lachnospirales > Lachnospiraceae > Schaedlerella > Schaedlerella arabinosiphila. The sequence continues at coordinate 5,392,262 of NZ_RHJS01000002.1, forward strand.
CTCGGCATCGGCACCGTAGAAAATTTTCAGCAGGCCACCATGCGGCAGAGCGGCGGCGACAGCCATGGAGTGATCAAGAACCTCAGCCCCGAGCAGTATGAAAAATTAAGCCGGGATCCGTCCATTGAGGAAACCGCAGACTGCATGCTGATGGCGGAAACCGTTACCAATCCGGAATTTTTGAAACGCCATGCGGAGCTGTGGTACATTCCGGAATACCATTATCCCCATTGTTTTATTGAGATCATAGAGGGGAAAGCTCCTGAATCGGCCGATGAAATCCTGATGGACCAGGTATCCATGGAGCTCCTTGGCCTGGAAGCAAAAGCCGGACAGCAGGTGACCCTTGGGCTTCAGATCAAGCCTCGGGACACAGAAACCGTGGAGCGGAAGTTTACCGTTTCCGGCGTTATCAAGGCAGATCCGGCGCTGAACGTGGGATTTGGAATCGTGAGCGGCGGATATCGGGAAGCCCATGCAGACGAACTGACCTATACCTACCATGAGGATTTTGCAAATACAGGCTCCGTTCGGATGGATGTAAATTTTTCCAATTCCTTTTCCATTCAGAAAAAACTGGAAAAAGTGATCGCAAACGGAGGATATTCGACAGACGAGATAGAAGCCAATGCAAACTGGGCCTATATTTCCGATGGGGCAGACAGCGATCCGATCACCACAGGAGCGGTGCTGGGCGGGCTGCTGCTGATCATGCTGACCGGATATCTGATCATTTACAACATTTTTCAGATTTCCGTTATACGGGATATACGCTATTACGGGCTTCTGAAAACCATCGGCGCCACAAGCCGCCAGGTGAAAAAAATCCTGCGCAGGCAGGCTCTGTTCCTGGGACTGATGGGGATTCCACTGGGGCTGGTCCTTGGATTTCTGATCGGGACGGGGATCACGCCGAAAATAGTGGAAATATCCAGCTATGAATATACGGAAATGGAAGTTTCTGCCAATCCGTGGATTTTTCTGGGGGCAGCCGTATTTACCATGCTGACGCTGTGGATTTCCACGGGAAATCCAGCAAGGATCGCGGCAAAGGTTTCGCCGGTGGAAGCAGTCCGCTACACAGACGGCGGCGAGCCGAAGCAAAAACGGAGCAGACGGACAGCCGACAGAAAGGGTGCAGCCGGCGGAATGGCTGCGGCAGGCAGGGAGAAGAAAACCACGGATGGCGGCAAGCTGTGGCGGATGGCATTTTCCAATCTGGGAAGAAATAAAAAACGAACCGTGCTGGTGCTCTGTTCCCTGTCCCTGGCGGTGGTGCTGCTCAACAGCGTATTCACGGTGACCCATGCCTTTGATATGGACCGATATCTGAGGAAATTCGTCTCATCCGATTTTCTGATCGCAAATGCGGTCTATTATCAAAGCCTGTACACCGGCAGCTCCGAGGAAACGGTGCAGGAGGAAAAGCTGACGGAATCCTTTATCAAGGTATGCGAAGGACTGGACGGTTTCCAAAAAGGCGGGCGGCTCTATTTCAGCGTGACGGCCGCCGCGTTAAAAGGTGACAGATGGACTCCGCCGGAAACGGTGCCGAAGGATGACAACGGGATTGTAGGCAGATATGTGCAGGGGAAATTTTATCCGCTGAATAGGCGGGGAAATAATTATCTGGCAAGTCTCTGCGGAATGGAGGATTTCTTCTATGATAAACTGGAGATCTGGAAAGGGGAGTCTGACCTGCAGGTCATCCGGGAAAAGCTGGCCTCCGGAAAGTATCTTCTGTGCTCGGTTTTCACGGATGACAACGCGGCTGTAGAGGAAGATACGGTTATGCACCAGCCGGGGGATAAGATTGTCCTTGTCTGCGGGGATGGACAGGAAAGGGAGTTTGAGGTGCTTTCCCTGATCAAGGAAAATTATTACGGAATGACGAACCGCCGAAAGTCAGAATTTCTGTACTATGTGCCTGCGGATGTATTTCAGGAAATGGCTTCCGACCAGTACCTGATGAGCTACTCCTTCGATGTGGAGGACGGCCGGGGGGATGAAATTGCACGCAGACTGGAATCCTACACAAAAACGGAGGAACCGATGATGCACTACGAATCCAAAGGGACGTGGGAGGACCAGTTCCACCAGCTCTCCGGACTGTTTACCCTGGTTGGCGGGGTTATGACACTTGTGGTAGGCCTGATCGGAATCCTGAACTTCTCCAATTCCGTGCTTACCGGGATCGTGACCCGGCAGCAGGAATTTGCCATGCTGGAAGCCATCGGCATGACAAAAAAGCAGATTCGGAAAATGGTGGTGCTGGAAGGGCTGTATTACGCCGGCGGAACGATTGTATTTTCCCTGGTGTTTGGATGTGCATTTTCAGCCACGATCCTGCGGATGCTGACAAACGGCATGTGGTTCATGCAGTATCAGTTCGTGATCTGGCCCATGCTGGCTGTATTCCCGGTGCTGCTGCTTTTGGGGTACGCTGTGCCGGAGATGGCGATACGGCTGGGGAAGAAGGAAAGCGTAGTGGAAAGGCTGCGTAGACCGGAATAAAAAAACTATTTTCCACAAAAGATGATTGAAAAAAGCTGAGTAAAAGGATATAATCTATTTTAGAAAAATTGCAAAACATGCAAAAATCTAAAATGGGAGATGGGGCATGGAAATACAAAGAAATGAATATCTTGAGAAATTAATAAATAAAAAGCATAATGGCCTCATTAAGATCATAACCGGGGTAAGGAGATGTGGAAAATCATATTTGCTTTTTAAACTGTTTAAGCAGTATCTGCTGAAGGAGAATATAGCTCCTGACCATATTATTGAGATTGCCTTTGATGACAGAAGGAATAAAAAACTGAGAGACCCGGACAACTGTCTTGAATATGTGGATTCCAAGATTCTGGACCAGGATATGCATTATATTCTTCTGGATGAAGTGCAGCTTATGGCTGAATTTGAGGATGTATTAAATTCTTTCCTTCATATGGAGTGTGTGGACGTATATGTTACCGGAAGCAATTCGAAATTTTTGTCCTCAGATATTATAACAGAATTCCGGGGCCGGGGGGATGAGATTCGTGTTTATTCTTTGAGCTTTTCCGAGTTTTATGCAGCACGGAAATTTGAATCCTGGGAGGAAGCCTGGAATCAGTACTATACCTATGGTGGGTTGCCGTATATTTTACATCTGGACAAAGAGGAGGATAAAGCGGCATATTTAAAAAGATTGTTTGCGGAAACCTACCTTAAGGATATTATTGAACGGCATCGAATTCAAAATGATGTTCAGTTAGACGAGCTTGTCAACATCATTTCTTCCGCTGTGGGTTCACTGACAAATGCCAATAAGCTGGCAAATACCTTTAAAAGCAACGAACATGCAGAGTTATCTGCTCCGACGATTAAGCAGTATCTGGAATATTTAGAAGATGCGTTTATTATTGAAAAAGCAGTGCGTTATGACATCAAAGGGAAAAAATATATTAATACGCCGTACAAATATTATTTTGTAGATGTGGGACTCAGAAATGCCCGGCTGAACTTCAGACAACAGGAAGAAACACACATCATGGAGAATATTATTTTTAATGAGCTTAGAATACGGGGATTTTCTGTCGATGTAGGAATTGTTGAGGTAAGTGAGCCAAATGAGAAGGGTTTTTATGTACGGAAACAGACAGAGGTTGACTTTGTGATAAATAAAGGAAACAGAAGATATTATATCCAGTCGGCATTTCGGCTGCCGACAGAAGAAAAGGAATGGCAGGAAAAAAGGCCCCTTCATACTATTGCAGATTCATTCAAGAAGATCATTGTTGTAAAGGATAACATGATGCTCAAGAGAGATGAGAGCGGAATTGTGACAATGGGACTGAAAGAATTCCTGATGGATAAAAACAGCCTGGATAAGTAAGGGGCTGTTGCAACAGCTCCTTGATACTTCTGATTTTCCGCTCCCCATGCCCCCGGATATTGCACATCTATCACTGTGCATTCTGGTTCCTACTCATATAGTTACAGCATGGCAGCAAAGCCGCCATGAAGAATCACCTATAAGTATGCACCCTTATAGGCAAAGCACATAACAGAAAGGGTAGGAATATGGCAAGACCAAAGAAAGAAAAAGAATTAAGACACCCAAACAGGGTATATGTCCGTTTTACAGACACGGAATATGATTGCTTCAGCAGTATGCGAGAAGACAAATCAGCAGATGTTCTTTTACGGTAGTTAATTCATACGAAAGCAACCGGAAACATCTTCACTTTCATGATGTTTCTGGTCGCTTTTCAGTATATCATATCAGAAAAAATTGAAAAGCTGGATATATTTCACATGATCCGATACAGAATACCTTTCATTAAATGGCGCAAATCCATTATTTTCATTCTGATAAAAATCCAACAGTTTAGGCTTATCCTCGCACTCAAGAAAAACGACACCGCCGCCGATCTCATGCTGGACTTTTTCCAATACCTCAAATGTCAGATCCATTAACTCGTTTCCACTTAATCTTTTTTCTGCACTTAACGCATAATTTTTTCCAAACTGTGCAATCAGAAACGCCGAAACTGTATAACTGCTCGTTTCAGAATCTAGAACAGCATATCTGCTAATTTTTTTACGTTTTGAATTAGATAAGCTTGCATCCCCTATCTCTATAGCCTTATGTGCCAGCGTAAAAATTGCAGCTATGTAATTATCTTCATTTACTACTAAATAGGTAACTGACAGCTTTTTCCTTGCAAACTCATAAGCATTCACTCTCACAAACTGTTGTATTTCTTCATTCTTTGGACAGCAAAAATCGGAGAGAAGCTCTTTTAAATTTGTCTCTCCGATTGCTTCCACCATATCCAAAATATTGAATACTTTATATTCGTTCATTATCCGGGAAACCTCTTTGTCATAAATTTTTTGATTTCGTCTATATCTGTCACCGGCGGCTTAACTGGTATCGACGACTTTCGCCTCGGCTTGTTCTCGGATGCTTCAAGAGCATCAATAAAAGCCTCCGCTTTCTTGGGATCATCAATCCTGACCTTCGCAAAAATACTTGACGTAGCCATAAAAGCACCTCCTTGCTTCGCTGCTCCTCATTTATAGTATATGCCAAAACTTTGCATGAGCATACTTTCTTTTCATTTATAACTTTTTTTACCTATATTTTACTGCAAGTTGAGACTTTGGTCAACTGACAATTAAATTAAAGGGTTGAAATATCGGTAAACGATGGCAAAAATCTTTTCCCATTTACTTTTGTATATGGTTCATCACTTTCTATCCCCCTTTTTGATTTTTTCTGATGTTTTGACATATATCTGACCATTCAACCCTCCTATAGCATACCATTACAATAGAGGTTAAATGCTATTCTGACTACTTTCACGCTGCCATTTGTCTGCGCTTTATTTATCTAATTGGATAAAAACAGCCTGGATAAGTAAGGGACTGTATGATAGCTAAGCAGTAAATAAGTAAAATTAAAAGGTTTAAAGTCTTTAATGAATGATCAAGGGCTTTATACCTTTTTTGTTTTCAGCACCATGATGACAGATCAATTTTGAATGGCTCCGCGAACCCCCATTGGCCCGACAAAAATGCAAGCGGCTGTGTCATCCTTAATTTCTCAGCGTCTGATACACCCATCTCCCGGCGTCACTGAGATCCTCCTGCACAAACCCGCTGGTCTTGCCGCAGCCGCTCTTGAGCATGGCCGAAGTTTCCTCCTTGTTGGAAAGATTCCATGCCATATAACTGATTCCGTATTTATCAAGAGTTTCTATCCAAAGGTCTGCCTGGGCCTGGTCGATGGCTCCGCTGCCGCCGGCATCGCAGATGCCGTATTCCGAAACAAAGACAGGAAGACCGCCGTCCACGGCTTCAGACAGCTTTGCACGCAGGTCGTCGGTGTGAGTTGCCGCGTAAAAGTGAAGCGTATACATGATATTTTCATAGCTTGCTATGGGATCTGCGGCAGCCTGTTCTACAGACTGAGACCAGTTTGGGGTGCCCACAAGAATCACGGCATCCTCATCCCTGGCACGGATGACGGGGATCACCTGTTCCGCATAGCTCTTGACCTCGCTCCAGGATGTACTGCCGTTCGGTTCGTTGCAGATCTCATACAAGACATGGTCAGAGTCCGCATATTTTCCCGCCATTTCATCAAAAAATATTTTCGCGTCCTCCAGGTAAATATTGGGATTGGAATCGGATAGGATATGCCAGTCAATGACCGCGTACATGTCCTGATTTTCGGCAAAGGACACACCGTCGTCTATCAATTGTTTCAAGGCTTCCCGATCCCCGCCCGTACAATAGCCGCCGTACTCCGCGGTATACATGGCAAGGCGGATGACATTGGCCTGCCACTCCTCATGAAGCTGCTGAAAACAAGCTTCATTCACATAATCCGGAAACCATGCCAGCCCATGGGTGCTGATGCCCCGAAGCTGAACCGGGCTGCCGTTTTTATCAACAAGCTGCGTCCCCTCGACCCGGAGCGCACCGTTCACAGAAGGACAGGCCAGATCGGAGGAGGTGTTTTCACCATTGGACGGCTTGCCTTGTGCACGGCTGCCAGAAGTATCGACGTCATTGTCCACCGTTGTGCCGTCTTCGGCGCTGCCGCCGCAGCCCTGTGACAGGAGCACGGCTCCGGATAAGAGGGCGGTGTATAATAAGATTCGGATTGATTTTTTCATGTCTCTTCTCCTCGTAAAAGATTGAGCAATTCATACAAAACTTTATTCCTGCAGCGGCCAATCGGCTATATCATGAATTTCAATTCCCTCATAACTGTATTTCGGATGTCTGGTTCTTGCAATAATCATTTTGGGATAAAATTCACACGCGAGATATACAAAGTCTTTTATGTGAGGGCCCTCAAAAGAACTTGAATGAGAATTAAAGCATAGAAATTGACGATAATTCTGCTTTGAATTATAATAAAACAAACGAAGAATAGGGGGGTATTGCTTATGGCTGAGTATTTTGATATATGCGGAACACGCATTGCCATTTCTGCAATCAAGGACTTTCGGACAATTAAAGTGGAATTTATTTTTCGACCAGTGTTTCGTGAATCGAAGAAGCTATTGATGTCGGCAATCTCGAGAAAGAAATATGAATTTGCTTATATGGAGCCTTATGCTGCAATTATTGGACAACAGGGGCACAAGTCTGAGTTAGGTGAATATAAGCCGAAAACTTTCAAAGAAGCATTGGGAAAAGAGATCAGCGGTGCTGTTATTTATACAATTGCTGATAAATTGAAATTAAAAGCTTTTAAGAGGCAAAAGTATCAATGCGTTAATCTTGCGGGGAGGGCATTTACGGCGTATCTGGATGATATACCAGCTAAGATGATGTGGGCTGATGGGAGAATAGCGGAAGTCTATAAAGAGGATAAGCTGTATACAGAATTGAACGAAATAACGACTCCTGGAGTTGAATACATTACAGCACTTGTTATCAAAGCAAATGATGTATTTTGTTTCTATGGCAATGGAGTACAAGTCGCAGATGCTGCTTATGAGTTTGAGAGACTAAGTTGGCAACAGGAGACATTTTTGAATGATAAGAAATCAAAAAAAATAGGGAGTTCAGAAAAGAAAGAATTGTCACTTTTTCATGAATTACATCTCCCGAAAAAGATTAATAGAGAAAAAAGAGGCTGACTTTTCATTCACCCTATTGCAGTCTATTATGGAAGTTAATAAAGAATATTGATATATTATACCAAGAAAGGATGCTATGATTAGATGGATTCATGTTTTTATAACGAAATCAAAGAAATTTTAATTTCAGCAAGAAACAAAGTCTATAAAACCGCTAATTTTGCAATGGTTGAAGCATATTGGAATATAGGAAAATCCATTATAGAGGAACAGGGAGGCTATGGAAAGGCAGAGTATGGAACAGGTTTGTTAAAAGAATTGTCAAAACAAATGACACAGGATTTCGGTAAAGGGTTTACAGTGACAAATTTGAAGTATATGAGGCGGTTTCATTTGATGTTTCCAAATGGTCACGCACTGCGTGACGAATTGAGCTGGACACATTATAGGCTTTTACTAAAAGTAGAAAATGATCATGCACGAGAATTTTATATGCAGGAAGCTGTAAAATCACATTGGAGTACCAGACAGCTTGAAAGGCAGATAAATTCTTTCTTTTATGAAAGATTATTATCCAGTAAAAACAAAGAACAGGTTGCGGAAGAAATTCAGTCATTAGAGCCTGCTAAGAAACCAGAAGATATAATTCGTGACCCATATGTTTTGGAATTTCTTGGTTTAAGTTCAAATGATGATTTTTATGAAAGTGATTTGGAGCAGGCATTAATTACTCATTTGCAAAAATTCCTTTTAGAGCTTGGGAGAGGATTTTCGTTTGTTGCTAGACAGAAACGTATTACTTTTGACGGGCGGCATTTTAGGATTGACCTTGTATTCTATAATTATATTTTGAAATGTTTTGTTTTGATAGATTTAAAGGTTGGGGATTTAACTCATCAGGATTTGGGACAGATGCAGATGTATGTTCACTATTACGAACGGGAGCTTATGAATGAAGGAGATAATCCGCCGATTGGTATTGTGCTTTGTGCAGATAAAAGTGAATCCGTGGTTAAGTATACGCTGCCTGAAAATGAAACACAGATTTTTGCCTCAAAATATAAGTTATATTTGCCAAGTGAGGAAGAACTGCTTAGGGAATTGAATCAGGAATATCAGGCATTGGAATCTTGCAAAGTAGAGGAAGAAAATTGATCACATAAATTTACCTTAAGAACAGCGGGCCGCAGATATATCTGATGTGCGGACGATCCGCCGAAATACCTGCCGGATTGCAGCTCCGCAGTCGGGCAAATTTGGAGGGAAAAACCATGGTAAAAATAGCGATTGTGGATGATGAGAAAAAGACCCTGGAATGGGAATGCGATTGCATTGGAAAGGTGGTGTATGAAAAAGGGGAGGCGGAAATATTTCCATACTCAAGTGCAGAGGAAGTGGCAGGACAGATCAGCCAGGGCGAGGAATATGACGTAGTGATCACGGATATCGAATTATCCGGCATGAGCGGCCTGGAGCTGGGAAAACTTGTCTGCAGGAAGCTGCACAGATGCTATCTGGTGTTTTTGACATCACATTCGGAATTTGCGGTGGAAAGCTACCGGCTGGAAGCATACCAGTATATCTTAAAAGCAGAGATGGAAGAACGGCTGCCCCGCATTGTGGAACGGCTGATTGAAAAGGTCAAAAAGGAGCGAAATAATTTTATCCTGCTTGGTTCGGAAACGGAGAGACAAAAAGTATATTTCCGTGATATTATATATGTACAGAAGGACAAAGGGATGAAGTACGTATTATACATTACCAAGCTGGGAAATTTCCGGGAGCGGGAAGTGCTGAGAAAGGTCAGGGACAAGCTGGACAGTAAAATGTTTCTTCCGGCGGACCGGGGCTATATCATCAATATGAAATATATTGAAAGGATCAGCGGCGACACCATATACCTGGAAGGCGGCTATAAGCTTATCATATCCCGGTCAAGAGTCAAAAAGGTGAAAGAAGATATAAACCGATATTGGGGATGTGATTAGATGCAGAGGATTCTTTTATTTATACAGATATTGATATCTTGTTGGGAAGTATGGATCTGCTATGAACTGATGTACAGCACGATCCTGGAAAAAGAATATTTGCGGAAAAAAGACAAGGCTCTCATATATGGGAATATCCTGATATGGGGAGGACTGCTGGCGTATAATCATAGCTTTGCATTCTTTTCGCGGGGGATATTATATACTTCCATTGCAGTGACAGGGCTGTGTGTATGTGCTGTTGTGAAAAGAAATAGAATATTGGTCATCGGAATGGTGACGCTGTATTATTCGCTGGTGGCGGCACTGGATTTTTTTGTGGCTTTTTCCAGCATGTACTATCTAAGGGAATCAGGGATAGATTTTGAGAAAAATGTTTATTCATCGTCAACGTATATCCAGGCAATTCTCTTATTTATGGCACGATGGATCATGTTCATGGCAGTTATGCTGATAAAAAGACGATTAAATTTACATAAAAGAGAGCTGGAAAGGTATGCATATCCAATTCTGGCTATGAGCATGATACTTCTTCTTATTATAAAGAGATATCAATTTGATTTGAGTGGGATGGCAAGTGGAATTCAGGAAGCAAAAGGAGGCTTTACCGGAACTTCACTGATTTTTCTGGTGTCCATGGTACTCCTGGTGTCTATAGGACTATTGATCAATGATTCTGTCCGAAAGCAGAATGAGATTTTAACACTGCGTGATGAGATGCAGAATAACTGGTATCAGAGTATACAGGATGAACTGGATCTGGAACGGATACGGGTTCATGATGTAAAACAGCATTTTATAGTCTTACAGGCATATGAAAAGGAAAAGGACTGGGGGCAGCTTCATCAATATCTGGAAAAGATAGCAGGGCAGTTTTCGGAAACAAAGATGCCGGTATGTACAGGAAACAGGATTATGGATCTGGTGCTTTATCATAAAAAGCAGGAAGCTGAACAGAAGAATATTGAATGGAAGCTTCATGCTGTAAAGCTGCAGAATCTGCCGATGGAAGAGCATGAGATTGTTTCTTTCATGGGAAATTTACTGGACAATGCGATAGAAGCCTGTGAACGGATGGAAGGTGGCAAAAAATGGATATTGATTCGAATCAGCAGACAAAAACAGATCCTGAATATAGAAATTTCGAACAGCATTGGACAGGCTCCGAAGGAAAAAGATGGAGAATTGATTTCCTCAAAGGAAAATAAGAAAAGGCATGGCTACGGATCGAAAAGTGTACGGCGTATTGTAGACAGGCATGAGGGGGAAATTTTTTATCGGATTCAGGAGGGGCAGTTTTGCGTCAGAGTTACTTTTTTTGATATGGATTTAAAGCAGTAAAATTATTGGGAAGGAAGAGTGAGAATATGGGACAAGAAAAAATTGAATATGCAGGTGACCTGCTTGAAGAGATTCAGGAGATGGATAAAGTAATATGTAGTGATACAGGATGTTACGTTGAAAATACTCAGACAAAATTATGTATGGTATATTTCACGATTTATTGTTGCTAATACAATTGAAGATATCAGGAAAGAATTTACAGTTCTTATTGTTCATTAAGGATGCATAGCAAAAAGCAGAATGTAAAGTACGTTCTGCTTTTTGCGCTGTTATGATCGAAAATATAAGGAGCAATACAATGGGAAAAAACCGAAGCTATTTATCAGAAAGAAGATATCAAAATAGCATAGAGCGAAAATATGATGATAAAAAATTGAAATATTGGGAGCAGGTATTTGGTAAAGATACGTTTTCTCGTTTACTTGAAAATGATGAGAAATTCCGCTGTTATCTGAATGCAGACAAATATGAGGTGGAAGAAGACATCGCAGAGGAGCTTCCGGTATTTCTCAGGAATAACTCAGCAGTGAAGCATGGCAGAGCAAAATGGACGGAAGGCGGAGCAGAAAGAGCGCTTTTTTTCGCTGAGTTTTATGACCAGATTCTGGAGTACGGGATTGATAAACTCAAGAAATCGCTGAAAAAGAGGGGAATAGAAGGAAATGATTCGCTGGAGCATGATTTCGGTATCCATTTAGTTTTCCAGCTGCAGAATATCTGCCTGCGTACACTGATCTCGGAAATGCATTCTTATAAACAAAAAGGCTTGCTGCTCGGCAAGAATGAAAAAGAAGAGTATAACTATTTTTGCAGTCAGATTGCAGGGAATGTTTCTTTTGGAGAAAGTTTGTTTGCACGCTTTCCGGTTTTATGCCGCTGTGTGGAGGAAAAGGTGGGATTCCTGGCCTCCTATTATGCGGAAGTATTGGCGTATTTCGAAAAGGACAGGGAAGTACTGCGGGAGATGTGCGGCAAAGCAGCCGAACAATATGAAGCTTTTAAAATATCAAAAATATCCGGTGATTTTTCGGATCTGCATCAAAAAGGGAAACAGGTATTAAAGATTCAGCTTGAGGATGGAATGGAACTTTTCTATAAGCCACGTTCGATGGAAAATGAAAAAAGCTACCAAAAGCTGCTGGATTGGATCAGCATGCGTACAGGCACAATGCAGCGCTCGTATCCATTTCTGTCCTTCCCGGACCATAGCTGGAGTTCGGCTGTGGAGTATAAATCCTGCAGGACCGAAGAGCAGTTAAAGCAATATTATATCCGGCTGGGAGAGCAGCTTTTTCTGGCGTATCTTTTGGGAACAAAGGATCTGCATTATGAAAATATTGTTGCGTCAGGGGAGTATCCTATGATGATCGACCTGGAAAATCTGGTGAATATCCAGCACAACCGAAAGAGAACGACAGCAAATGATGAGGTGTATTATCAGTTATCGCAATCGGTGCTTTTTATGGGGATACTTCCCTTCTATTTTCGAAGCCTGGAATGGCAGGGGGTAGATACCAGTGCGGTAAGCGGGAGGGGAGGGCAGGTGTATCCATTCAGGATTCCATCGGTCATGGAAGCTGGAACATCGGAGATGTATATCAGCTATAAAAATCCAGTTTCTGAGGATGCCCGGAACAGAGCTATGCTGAACGGCGAATTTTGTCCGCCCTATTTGTACGAAAAAGAATTGGTCCATGGATTTTCTATGGCATATGAGACCGTTATGAAAGAAAAACAGGCTTTCTCCAAAGAACTTCGGAAATTGCAGAAGATTATAAGCCGCTTTCTGACTGCAGATACACAACGCTACAGTATGGTACTCTCCAGTTCCTACCACCCGGAACTGCTTTTGGACGGAGCAGACAGGGAACTTTTCATGTATACCATGTGGAAAGGGCGTAAACCGTGTGAAGAACCGATGATAAAAAGTGAAGTAGAATGTCTGCTGGATGGGGATATCCCATATTTTTATTATGCATTAGACAGCACGGCGCTGTGTACAGTCCAGGGGGAAACGATAGAGCGTTATTTTTCCGAACCGGCAATAGATATCCTGTTCCGCCGGCTTGCGCTGCTGGATCGGAAGGATCTGGAAAAACAATGCACCTATATCCAGATGTCGCTTGCATTGATGCCGGGCAGGAAGGAGGGATATAAAAACCTCGTTTATCCGGTCCGTACATGGCGTCTGCGCCATCGTAAAAGACTGGATATCAAATTGTGGATTCAGCGCTTCACGGACAGGGTTCTGCAGTATGCGGTATGGAATGAGGCACATACGGAAGTGGGCTGGGCGGTCATGCAGATAGATCCGTATGGCAGCCCGGCATGGAATATGAAAGGGATGGATATGTATCTGTATTGCGGCCTTTCGGGGATGCTGCTATTATTTTACCAATTGGATTCTGCGGAAGCGCCTGAAGAAAAAAGTGAAGAAATCCATAGTATTTTCCAGGCGCTGAAACGCCAGATGTTTCATTATACCGATGCAGGATGTGTTTCTCAGGCGAATCTGCAGTCAAAAAATACAGGGGCTTACGAAGGTGAGAGCTCCATCCTGTATGTATACCTGGCGCTATACAGTATGAGCGGAGAAAACAGTTATCTGGATTATGCCGTAAAGCATGCGGGAATCGTATGCGGACTCCTGGATGAAGATGTCAAATATGACCTGCTGTATGGAAATGCAGGCGAGGCTCAGGTGCTGCTGTATATGTTTGAGCTGACAAAAGATGATACATATCTGCGCATGGCAGAGCGGGCAGTCACAATACTGGCAGGAGCGGCACAGAAACAGGATGCAGGGATTGGATGGATCACAGACAGGAATATGCCGCCGTTGGGCGGAATGGCTCATGGAAATGCAGGGATTCTGATGCCGGTGATGCAGTTGTGGAAGCTGACCGGAAAAAGTGAATATGAAAGACTTGCGGAGGAGATCTGGCAATATGAAAATTCCCTGTACGATTCGGAATTGAAAAATTGGACAGATATACGGGGAATAGACGCGGCTTCTGTTCCGGGAGAGGTGGGGACAGTAGCATGGTGCCATGGAGCGGCGGGGATTTTGCTGTCCAGGTTGTTTTGCTGCAGCTTATTAAGCGAAGTCCGGCCATTTTGCAGGGATATGGGAGATGGGGAGGAGATGGCAGAGAAGTGGCAGAAGCGGTTACGGAAGGAGATAAAGAACGCTTATCAAACATCAGTCCAATATTGGGCAAGGGAGAGCTGGAGCCTGTGCCATGGGATCTGCGGTAATCTGTGGATTTTGGAATGGATGGAACTGCAAGAGCCGGAGAACTTCGGAATCAGGAAAGAAGATATCATGCAGGGAGAAGGAATCCTTTATGGAGACGAAATAAGATTGCTTCCGCAGGAATTGGTAAATCCAGGGGTGATGAATGGGTATGGGGGGATATTATATTTTCTTTTACATCAAGATATGATGGGAAAATCGGGTGTCAACAGGAAAAATAAAAAAATGGAGGACAGGAAACACAGCATTCATGTCCAGATGCTTGTTTTGAGATAAACATAGAAATATAATAAGTGTAATATTAAGAAAGAAGGAGAGGGGTGATGTGAATGGGTTATGCTATAGAAAATCCAGATAAGGCAATTAAAGCGGCTGACTTAGGTTTTCCATGAGGAAGAGGTGAAGAGGACAAATATGTATCAATGGAAATGAAAGATGTATGGAGGTATTTACGTATAAAAAGATTGAACAGAGTATTCACTGTATTATTAGCGGCAGCGATGCTGCTAGGGATGTCTGTAACGTCATCTGCATCGAAGAATCCTGATATGGAGAATCACAGTCTATACTCAGAGGGCCGGCCAGACTCTTGTATTCTTCGAAGTAGTAGTAAACCTGATAGCGTCAGCTACTATAGAAGTGGGTTTGATTGTAAAGTGCGGAGTGGATGATAACATATACGAGACAGGTATCAAGATTGGAGACAACGAACTTGAGCATATAAATATAGTAGGATATCCTTTTCATAGCGAATGGAATTATATTATTGCTTCATACGGAGAAAATGTTGTATTTATTTACAGTTTTTAAAATTGCATAATTTATATTGACATACTTAATAAATATGTATACTTGACTTAAGGTACTATAGTCCAATCAAAAAAAGTAAATATAAACTAAAGGAGGAAAAATTTATGAGTAAGCGTATCGAAAAAATTTTAGTAATTGTATCCGTTTTTTCACTTGTATTTGGTTTTAGTGCATTCCCCTCCAATGCAGAATCTACTTCCGAATATATTTCACTAAAAACATTTGAAAAAGCAATGAATGAAATATATACGGAGTATGGTTCAAGCTTTAAAGTAGTTGATGATAATGGTGTAGAATATATCCCAAAAGAGTATGCTAATGAAATGTATCAAAAAGCAGAAATGGGACTAAAAAAAGACCGAGTAATAACCCCAACTCCCGTAAATACTACTTTAAGAAGGGTTATGCCTGTTAACTACTACAACTGCCAGACTTTTGTTGTTGCTGCAACAATAGGATTAGGACGTGCTTCTTTTGCTCATGAATGTCGGGGAACTGTAAATGCGCAATATAACACATTTATGAGTCTTACTTATTCAGGCGTCTATCAAAGTGGTTTTGCGGTAGATTTTGAGTCTTATAATATTTCTAATCTCCAACATAGATATATAAATGGTAATACAAATTATCACGTATCTTTTAATATTGATGTTACATTCTCATATACTGATCCTTTGGGTATCAAATATAGTGAAACTGTAAGAAATTATGTTTCAAGTTATTTTCCTGCATCTGCATATTGATTTTTATAAATATATTTGTCTTAAAAACATAATTTGGGGGCGCGCATCGGATGGATGTGCGCTCCTCTGTTTTCTTTTTGAATCCGGCTTCATTTGGATCTGGAAAAGATAGCAGGGGAGTCTTGCATCAGAGTTATTTTTTTGATACGGATTAAAAGCAGGAAACTTATTAGGAGATGGGGGAATAGAGTGAAGCGTCTTATAAAAACAGTGACTTTTGACCTGCATAAAAGTATGTTTCGTAAAACCTATCTGTTTCAGTGTGTGCTGATCGCATGTGTATGTATGATCAGCCAGGTAGATATTCTGAGAAATATGTATATGGGATTTTCCATGCAGGGATATGATCTGATCGGGGTATACAATTTTATCATCCATTATGACAGGTTTAAAATATTACTGTTAGTCATTGTGGCGTCTGTTTACAGCGGCAGCTTTTGCAGGGAATACCATAGTAACAGCCTGCGGTACATTCTGCAGAGGAGCGGGATAAAGTTTTATGTGCTTTCAAAATATATTTCCATCCTCGTTTCAGGGCTGACAGCTTATATAGCGGGACTCATCTGCGCGCTGATGATATGGCGTACAAAAATTCCGTTTGTAGAGCCTGGCATGGCATTCTTTGGGACAGACCAGTATTTTTCGTTTGAAAGTCTGACACCACGGGAGCATCCGTTCCTCTGGCTGACAGCTACAGCGGTATTATCAGCATTGTCCATGCTGCTCCTGTGCTGCGCGGGCTTCTACATATCGTTATACCTGAAGGATATCTTCATTATTATTTGTATGCCTGCCGTATTATATTTTTGTTTCACCGGTTTATCTTCTTTATTTCCGGAACTGTTTTTTCTGCCTTCCTATGGAAATAACGTGGCACTGATATCAGGCCACATGTGGTTGAATTATGGATATAAAGTGTGCGTGAGTATACGGGAAGCATTCGTGTGATGTGCCGGATGACAGGAGAGAATATCAGTCCATATTTCTTCCCGTTTCTTTTGGGGGATTACATTGTCGCAACGGGCCTTTCGAAGATACTGATTTTGTTGATCTTCATCATAATCGTATGCAATGTATCCTGCAAACAGGAAGAAATTTACTATTACGCGATCCGCACAGGATATCGGGCAATGGTATATGGAGATATCCTGTTTATAGGAATCCTGGCCCTGGGATATTGTATGTATGTTTATTTATGCAGTATATTGTGTTTCCTTCCATATGTGACAATACAAGGCGATTGGGGAAGGATCATAGGGACGCTTGCTTATACAAATGCGGCTGGCCAATATGGATATATGTTTGTCATTCCAACCGGAATAATGGAAATGTATTCGGCGCCGAACGGGGTGCTCTTGTCATTCGTACTGCTGTTTGCGGGATGTTTTATGCTGGGGCTGACCGTGTATATGCTGAACTTGTTTTTTCAATCAAAATATTACGGCATTGGAATATCCTGTTTTCTCATCCTGCTCAGTCCCATCGTCTCATACAGCAGGATTCCAGGATTATACTGGTTTTCCCCCATGTCCTGGATCAGCGCGGAAAACCTGTATCCGGTACAGAATACGCAGTATCCCTCTGTATCCTATGCGGCCGGGATGCTTATGGCAATCATTTGCTGCATAACGTCAGTGCTTTCCATACATTGCAGGAAATTAGAGATCGGGGGTGTTCAAAATGGATGGACGGCAGATTGAGGTCGTGGATGTATCAAAAACATTTGGAAAGCAGGAGGTGCTGCGTCATGTTTCTTTATCCATGAAATCCGGCAATATATATGGCCTTATTGGGAGAAATGGCTCGGGCAAAACTGTGCTGATGAAGTGCATATGCGGGTTGCTGCGGCCAACCTCCGGACAGATTCTGATGGATGGAAGATATTTGGAAGAAGAGGAGCGTTTATTAGAGGACTTTGGAATCATCATTGGAAACCCGGGATTTCTGCCCCATTATTCAGGGCGGAAAAATCTGAGAATGCTGGCAATGATCAGAGGAAAGTGCGGTAAGGAAAAAATTGATCTGGCCATGCACCAGGTAGGATTAGATCCGGAAATGTCCAGGAAAGTATCAGAATATTCGATGGGAATGAAGCAAAGGCTGGGAATTGCGCAGGCAATCATGGAGGAGAACAGCATCCTGATATTAGACGAACCTATGAATGGGCTGGATAATCAGGGGGTTGAGGATATGAGGAAGCTTTTTCAGAAGCTGAAGGAAGAAGGCAGGCTGATTCTTTTGGCAAGCCACAGTTCAGAAGATATAGAAGTACTTTGTGATCAAGTATTTGAAATGGATGCAGGAATATTGGGGGGAAGGGTTTAGAACCTCTGATAAAAGGAGTACAATATTATGAAAAAAGAAAGACGAGAATGGAGACGCCGCATAAAAAAATCTATTTTCACACTATTATTCCTTATGGGGATTGCAGGATGCTCGAAGCAGAATCAGGTTGAAAAAAATAAAGTTAAAAAAGGCGAAACAATATCCATATCAGTCTCGGAAGAAATCTCACCGGAAATAAAGGTGGACATCGACGGGGAATTTAAAACAGAGGATTTAAAAAAATATACGGTTACTCCTGAACCATTGCCCGTAGAAAAAGACTGGGTAGAAGGTGTTGCTAAATATTTGCCTTTTCAGGAAAAAACGGCTGTTGAGGATGAATCCTATGGAGAGGAATATAATACGAGGCTCTTTTACCTGAAAGGTCAGGAGAATCGCTTTTCCGCACAGAAAAGTGGAATCCATGTTTCCATTGATCCTGATTTTTATGAAAATTGTGAATTATATTATCATGGTGAGGGAGTCTATCCTTTTTTCAATGATGAAATGGATATATATTATGACAAAAAGGATTTGCCTTTTATGACTTATCAGGAAGCAGAGACATTGAGCAAATCGCTGTTAAAGCAGGCTGGATTTACTTACAGCCAGGAGAGAAGCGTAGGATATTCACTGAATGAAGATTCATTGGAGTCTTACCGCAGCAGCCATTTAGAAAAATTCGAATCTATCAGGAGCTGGTGGGAAGAGAACCAGATTGCGGACTATATTGAGAACTGGAGAGGAACAGGGGGATTTTATGTGTTCTATTATCCGCTGCAGATCGGTTCGCTGCAGATCGACGAAGGGTCAATGCGTGGTATGACGTACGCGCATGTTGTAATCAACCGCGATGGGATCGTAAGGGCAAATATTCCATGTAACTATAAGGTGGTTGAGGAGGCGGATACCGAAGTTGTGCATCCCGATATAGCATTAGAACGTTTATTGCAAATGTATGAAAATACCATTTTGACAGGAAAAATCCGTATATCTGGAATCGATCTTATTTTTGGTGAAACAGAAATGAAAGTCATAGGAAAAAGTGATCTCGATATATTACAGGTGATTTCTCCGTGCTGGAGGTTCCTGGTACAAATGGAGGAAAATGGGGAAATGGTAGATGGAGAGGTCTTATATGATGCTGTGACTGGAAAGCAAATCAGATAAAGGGAGGAGAAAATCAATGAGAAGAAAAATGGAGGAAAATGTGTAATGACATTAGAGTTTTTCAATATCAAAAAAAGCTATAAAAATATTATGGCTGTGGAAGATATCAATTTACAATTCAAAGAAGGAATATATGGATTATTAGGAGAAAACGGAGCTGGAAAAACCACTTTGCTGAATATGATGGCTATTGCAGTAATATTTTCATTCATGCTAATAATGGGCACAGGAATTTTTGGACAACTTTTTGATAATGATATTTCAGGAAAAATAATAGATTTTTTTCCTGATAAGTTGTTCGGAGGAAATATTTTACTGAACCAGTATAATATATTGGAAGTATTGGATTGTAATATTGATTTTATTGCAATGTTATTATTTATTTATTTGATACTTACGGTATTGCTCTTATTAATGACATATAGAAAAAATCTTAATGTAAAGGAAATAAAGGTGCTCTGATTCCGAAAGGGGCAATACAGCCCCTTTTTTAGAGTCTATTCCAGACCATACTCTATTCTGCAACTCTTCTTATAGCATGCAATCCCGTACTTATGAATCGTTTGTATTCCATCCTGCCTGAGAATCTGAATATATCCTGCATCCTCAATCTGTTTCATGGCTTCGGCACATGCCTGATCATACCGTCCCTTTTCTGCATATTTAACTTCAATGATACACCCTGTTTTTGCCGACGGGATCTCCAGCCGGATGTCCGTATACCCTACTCCCGATTCCACATTCGATCTAACACTCCAACTGCCTTCGGCTTGCAACAGGCCTAATAACATACCATGGTAAAAGTTTTCTTTCATCTCTTTTTTGGCAAACGTATCCCGTATGCTGATAGAATCAGACATAAATTCATTAAATAATTCCTGCACGTCTTCCGCATCGCCTGACTTTATTGCCTCGCAAAATTTTTTCCATCTACCTGTGTCGCTTATAATCTTCTTTTTAAACCAGGAACGAATGCGTTTTTCATAAATCCCCAACACTTCCCTTTTCTATCACTTCTCCAGAAATCAATGCTTCTATCTGACTCTTTGTCGTTTCCGTTGCCGTCGCAAGAATATCCTGTATGATCGCATTACTGCTGCTGTTCTCCCAATGTGATTCCATTGGTGCCCCTTTCCACGCCCGCAGTTTATCACATTGGTTGATCACATCCCACGGACAATACACATCCACATGCCCAAAATGATATCCATCATACCACTCTTTGATTTTTGCAAAAGAATCTTCTACTCCATAATATGACAGCATATCCCGTACTTCATTGTCCGTAAACCCAAAATATTCCGCAAAGTCTACATCTGAAATTGTTCTTACTTTAAAATTATTAAGCCCTGTAAAGATACTTTCTTTTGCAATACGCAAACACCCCGTAATAACTGCAAAATATAACTTTTCATTCGTCTTAAACACCTGGCTGAACAGAGACCGGATGAGCCGCACCATCTCCGAATAAAAGCCATCCTGATATGCTTTATCCAACGGTACATCATATTCGTCTATCAAAACGATTGCCGGAATTTCATAATGCGCGAAAAGAAACTCCGTTAAAAGCCTCAGGCTATTTTGAAGATACACTGTTTTCCCAAAATCACCTCTCATCAGACATACCAGCTGCTCTTTTTCATACTCCATCAGTCTATTACTTTCCAGCAGAAATTTAAAACGCCTTGCTTCCTCACTGACCACACTTCCCAACATATCATACGCCGTCTGGTAATCCATTCCTTCCACATCTTTCAGGCTGATGAAAATCACCGGATACTTCCCCATATACTGCTCACAAAGTTCCGTTTCCTTTGATATTTCCATTCCGTCAAATAAAGATGGATCTGTCCCAATTTCAAAAAATGTCTTCAGCATATTCATATTTAGGCTCTTTCCAAACCGCCGTGGCCTTGTAAACAGATTTATACTTCCCCTCAAATCAATCAGATCACGGATAAATGCTGTTTTATCGACATAGTAAAAATTATCTCTTCTAAAATCTTTAAAATATTCAATTCCTATCGGAAGTTTTTTCTTTTTTTCCATACCAATTATGCCCTCTTTCATTTCACGATCCACACTCTTAATGACCTGTTTTGGCTGCCTTATGCTGTTGTTCATAGTATAACAATTCCAAGCCATTGATTCCAATCCAAAATGATTTTATGTTTACACGGATCAAGGGCTTTGCGTATGGTTTTATCAAGTTCCCGCCGCCGGGCATAGAGTCCATAATATCGGGTCATCTTGAAATGCTTTTCCGGGATGTGCTGGATCAGAAGTTGTATAAAATCCAACACGGGAAGCGTTTTTTCCACATAAGAGTCATCTTCATGAAGGATATATTGAATTTCTTCAAAATGCTCTGTGAATATTTTCTTTAAATCAATTATGCGTTTCCTCCATAGTCAAAGTGATCCGGGAGGCTTTCCGCTCGGCCCCGTCCTTTTCCATAGAGATCATTCCGTTTGCGGCTGCGGCCGGATCACCCGCAGAGGTTTTTATCACCGCAGAAAACTGATAGCATTCCGGTTCATCAGAAGATTTCGTAAGCTCCACTTCATCGACATGAATGTCGGAGTTCAAATCTTTGGCCAATGCAGCGCTTTTGTAAAACGTACGGCTCGCCGCAAGCGTTTCAATACATGCATCTGTCATGGAGTCCCCAAAACGTTCCAGAAAATACTCTCTCAGTCGGCCGTCGTCCTGGGTCAGTCCAATTTCTTCATTCGCCATGGCTTCTTCGGAAGACAGGGCGAATTCTGCGTCAAAATCCTCCGCCTGCTGCAGGGTGCAGGAGAGAAGCTGCTCCAGAGCAAGCTGCGGCCGTTGTTCCGTGCTGCTGTCGATCTTCCCGCTCTTTCCGCATCCGATTGCCGCGGCCGCCGCCGCAAGGGCCAGAACGCCCGTAAGAACATGGCGGAGTGGTTTTACAAAGTTTCTCTTTTCATCGGTTTTCCTCGAGTACATGTTTAAATGCAGCATATTTAAGTTTAACATATGGGTCTCCTTTCCGCCGTATTGAAAACGGCAATTTTTCCAAATGGATGAGTCAGTTGAAGGCTCTTTAGAGCATCCAACCGTACAGGTTGCAATTGTTTGTTGATTCTATTTTACTCCATCCGGCCGGCCGATACAATGCCTTTTGCGTGAATGCAGTGTTTTCCTGTTTCAATGGAAAATCTGTTCCTGTTCATTTTATAAAATAACTGTAAATACCACAAAAACCTGTTGAAAACATAGAACATATGTGCTAAAATCGGTTACAGTTCACCGAATATCCGGTGAACTGCAGCCTGAACTCTTGCAGGTATTGATAAATAGGAGAATCAATATGGGTGATCATTATATGGAAGACTGGATTGGTATAGAGGCGGCATCGAAGTACCTGGATGTGACCAAGGATACAGTCAGGAATTGGATAAAGAAGACGGATATTCCGGCGCACAAGATCGGAAAGCTATGGAAGTTTAAGAGAATAGAATTAGACGCCTGGGTAAAGAGCGGGCACAGCGCGATTGATTGACGATATGAACGGATAGGCCGGATGAGGGGAACATATGAGTATTGAAAAACTGAAGCAGCTTACAGCAAAGTATAAAAAAAGTATGAATTATTATCACGATTCAAAGAATGCGTACAATGAGACGGAATGCCGGGATGAGTATATCAGCCCGCTGTTGGAGTGCTTCGGTTGGGATGTGCATAACCAGAAGGGAAAGCTGCCGCAGTACAAGGAAGTCATTGTAGAGCGGTTTTCCAGCAGCGCGGAGAGACCGGACTACACATTGACCCTGAACGGCGTATCCAAGATATTCGTTGAGGCAAAGAAGCCCGGAGTCGATATAACGGCCGACCGGGAGCCGGCTATGCAGACCAGAAAATACGGCTGGAATGCCAACCATGCCCTGGCGGTTTTGACGAATTTTGAGGATCTTCTCATCTACGATACAACCAACCGGCCCGAGGAGGGGGATGACGCGAATACCTCCTTATACCGTAAGTACCATTTTGAAGACTACGTGGCCAAATACCAGGAAATCGCGGACCTGATTTCCAGAGACACCGTATATTCGGGACGATATGACGAGATCGTGAAGACCGATTTTCAGAGCGACAACCGGTTCAGCACGAAGATCGACGAGACATTCCTAAAGCAGATCAATCAATGGCGTCTGGAAATCGGCCGGTACTTGTATGAAAATAAAGCGGATTACAGGGATATCCATGTCCTCAACGATACGGTGCAGGACTTTATCAACCAGATTATTTTCCTGAGAATATGCGAGGACAGGAAGCTGCCCTTATACATGAGATTATATGAGACCGCGGAGGATCAGGCGGATTTGCAGGAAGTGCTGACCGCTGTTTTCCGGGATGCGGACAAAAGATACAATTCCGGACTGTTCAAAAATGAAAGCCCCATTTTTGACCTGAACTGCGGGATGATCTATGATATGATAGAATCACTGTATTATCCGAAAACCCCGTATATGTTCACGATCATCGAACCGGGGATTTTAGGAAAAATATACGAATCCTTTTTGACAGAGAGCCTTGTGCTGGAGGACGGCAGAATCGCATTGGCTCACAAAAAGGAATACATATACAAATCCGTAGTCAGCACCCCGTTGGAAATCGTAAAATACATGGTAAAGAATACATTGGAGCCATTGTGCCGGGGAAAGTCCCCAAAAGAGATCCTGCATGTGAAAATCGCAGACATTGCATGCGGTTCCGGCGTATTTTTGGAAGAGGCGTACCAATACCTGGTTGACTATTGTACGCAGTGGTATGTACAGAACGACCCGGCCCATTTATTCACGATAGACAATGGGGCCGTAAAGCTGCCGCTGTCTGACAAAAAAGAACTCCTGACAAACTGCATTTACGGCGTTGACATTGATATCCATGCGGTGGAAGTCAGCAAATTTTCTCTTTTACTGAAGCTGATCGAGGATGAAACCGAGCCTTCTGTAAAGGACAACCAGCCGATTCTGCCGGAATTAGATGAAAATATAAAATGCGGAAATTCTTTGGTGTCCAGAGACGATGTGGAAGGAATGGACATTTCATCCGACGACCTGATCAGAACCGCGCCCTTCGACTGGGAGAGCATCAACGGCGGAGAACCCTTTGACGTCGTGATCGGAAACCCGCCGTATGTTAAGACAGAAGATATCAAAAAGCTGCACACGGCGGCAGAGACCGCGGTTTATAAAAAGTACGAAAGTTCCTACAAACAGTATGACAAGTACTACCTGTTCCTGGAAAAAGCAATGGGGCTGATCAAGGAAAACGGGCTGGTCTGTTATATTGTTCCAAATAAATTTCTGCATACAGAGTCGGCGGAGAAGATCCGCCTGATGCTCAAAGACAGGATCTCCAGGCTGGACGATTTCGGAGCCGCGCAGTTGTTCCGGGATAAGACGGTCTACAGCTCCATTGTGACCATCAAAGGGGCCGGGACAGAGCAGTTATCCTATAGTGTAGTACACAGTGCGGCGGAGTTGTGGAACGGGGAATCCGAACCGGATCATTTCATCCCGAAGAAGCAGCTTAACTGTATGCCCTGGAAGGGCTCTGAGGATGCCGCCGACGGCTCGCCCTGGTTTCTCTGTGAGGATACCGGGTATGTCGATATGCTCAGCCGCGCAGGGGAGAAGATCGTACCTCTGTCCGAGATCGCGGATATCTACAATGGCATCCAGACCAGCGCCGAAAAGATCTACAAGATCGAAGGAAAGAATATTCTGTCCGATGACGCGGCTTACGTGACGTTTCGAAGCGGGGAAAAGCAATACCGGATCGAAAAGGGAGTGGTAAGGCCCTACTTCAAGCCTTCCAGAAGTGAGCAGGGGGCGTTGAATACATACAGCAGCATCCATCAGGTGAAGATGAATTATAATATTTTTCCATATGACCATAAGGGCAATTTTATTACAAAGGACATGATGGAACATCAATACCCCTGTGCGTGGCAGTATCTGCTGGAGCATAAGGCGAAGCTGCTCCCAAAATCACTGGGCGGAAGCAGGGACGTGCAGCCGCCGGTCTCCTGTGAAGATGAATGGTACCGCTATGGGAGAAGCCAGGCAATCACAAGCCTGAACAATAAGGACAAAATCATTGTAGGCGTGAACCGCAGCAAGGGCAATCCCCTCTATCTGCTGGATCAGGACAACTATCTGATCGCGTCCGGCGGAACGGCGGGCTACGTGGGAATCTCCTTAAAGGACGGCAGCGAATATCAGTTGGAATACATACATGCGTGGCTGTCCCATCCGTGGACAGACTTATATCTGCAGTTGATCGGCAGCGACTTTGAAGGCGGATTTATCGCCCGTGGAACCTATACATTGCCGATGGTTCCGTTTATTAAGATCGATTTTACAGACGAAAAGCAAAAGGCTTTGTATGATAATGTCGTGTCCGGTACACGGAAGATCCGCCAGCTCAATGAGGATCTGATGCATAAGGCAGACAAGGCCGCGCGGAATGTATTGGAACAGGAAAAAAGCAGGCTGATAAAAAATCTGGAAGGAATGATAACGAAGGTTTATCAGCAGAAATTTTAGGTGATCATATGAAATTAAAGGCAGATAGTTCTGCGCGGAAACTGAGGGGGGCCTATTATACTCCGCTGCCGCTGGCAGAGATGATGGTAAAGCTGTTTGCGGACAATCCGGAATATAAACGCGTTTTGGAGCCGAGCTGCGGTGACGGCGTATTTCTGGAGGCGCTCATCAGTACAGACAAAATTTCCAAATGCAGGAAGATAGAAGCTGTCGAGATTGACGGCATGGAGGCCCAAAAGGCCGGGGAAAAAGCGGCGTCCTATAAGAATGTGGAAGTCATCCGCAGCGATTTCTTTGACTTTTATGAACAGAAAAAGGACTGTGCCCAATATGATCTGATTCTGGGAAATCCGCCCTATATCAGGTATCAGTACCTGGAAGACAACCAGCGGGAGCTGATGTCCGGCATTTTGACATCCCAGGGCATGAAGGCGAATAAGCTGGTCAATACCTGGGTTGGCTTTATTGTTTCATGTGTCAACCTGTTAAGCGAACACGGAAAAATAGCATTTGTGATTCCTGCGGAGATCATGCAGGTGGCTTATGCGGAAGATCTCAGGCTGTTTTTGGCGGATCATCTTTCCAAGATTACGCTCCTTACATTTAAAGAGCTGGTTTTTCCGGATATAGAACAGGAGATCGTAGTGTTTATCGGGGAAAAGGGGGAGGAGGAAAAGGGAATCCGCATTGCGGAGCTTAATAATCTGGATGACCTGAAAACATATGACATCGAAAAAAACGATTTCCAGAAATTGCAGCATGTTCATGAAAAATGGACAAAGTATTTTACGGATCTGGAAGAAAATATGCTTGTGAAAAGGATCAGGGAGGATCACAGGTTTCAAAAGCTGTCGGATATGGCGCTGATCAATATCGGTATTACGACAGGCAACAACAAATACTTTTCCGTAACTCACGGCCAGGTTGTGCAGTACGCTCTGCAGGACGTGGTAAGGCCGCTGATCGGACGAAGCTCCCATGCGAACAGCGTTTACTTCAAAAAGGAGGACTGGCTGAAAAATGTAAAAGAAAACCGGGCCGCGTACCTGATCGATTTTCCGGATATTGCGTATGCAAAATACCCGAAGAAGCATAAGGAATATATCAAAGAGGGAGAAAAAAACGGCGAGAACAAAGGGTATAAATGTTCCATCCGGGAACGATGGTACCGCGTTCCGTCGATCTGGGTTCCGGACGCCTTTTTTCTGAGAAGAAATAATCTGTACCCAAAATTCGTACTAAACCAGTGCGACGCGGTTTCCACGGATACCATGCACCGAATCAAATTTCATGACGGAATTGAGCCGGAACGGGCGATTCTTTCATATTACAACAGCATTTCCTTCGCATTTACCGAGCTTTGCGGAAGAAGCTACGGAGGGGGCGTGCTGGAAGTCCTTCCGGGCGAGATGGGGGAGATCCTCGTCCCAAAGCTGGATTCGGTTCCCATGGAACGGGTAAGGGAATTGCTGAAGCAGGTGGATTTGATCATAAGGAACAACGGCGACATTGAGGAGGCGCTGGATCTCGTGGACGCGCAGATCCTGGTTGCGGAACTCGGATTTGAGCCGGATGTGTGCGCAGATATCAGATGTATATGGAAGAAGCTGCAGAGAAGAAGACTGAACAGAGGATAAAAAGAAAGGATACCTGAAAAAAAGAAAGGGATGCCTGAAACCGCTGCCCAAACGGCACAGCGCCGTGCAGCGGGAGTGCACGGCGCGTGTGAATACGACCTTTAGCAGCATTTCAGCGTACGGTAATTCTCTTTATTTTCATAGTCTTTGCCTATACCGTCATCCTCATACAGCGTATATTCTGCCCCCGGATATCCAAGCATGGTCAGATGCTTTGTATCCAGCGCTTCCACATACTCTGCGGACTCTGCCAGCGGGATGCATTTTCCGCTGCGGATGAACAGCGGCACTTCGTTCAGTGCGATTTCCACATAATGATGTCCCTTCGGGAGGGTTTCTTCGGAGACAGATCCGTCGGGCAGGAACTTCACAAACTTCATCTCCTCCGGCAGGTATACATAACGTCCCCGGGCATTCTGTGTGTAGACCGGCGCGATCATGACCTCATTGCCAAGCATCATCTGATCTTCCACCTGCACGGCCATGGAATCCTCCGGATATGCGAACGCCAGCGGTTTGAAATACAGGTCGTCATTCAGCGCAGCCTTCATATACTCGCTGTACAGATAGGGAATCAGCCGGTAGCGCACGCCTACCACATGGCGGAAGTCGTCCAGGTTTTCAAACTGATAGCATTCCTGATCCCGTGTCCCCGCTGCGGCATGATCCCGCATCAGCGGAGTAAATACGCCCAATGCCAGCCAGCGCAGCAGCAGATCCCTTGTGGCATCCGCTCCGAATCCGCCCAGATCCGCGCCGGTATACAAAAATCCGCACATGTTCAGAGAAGGCAGCATTTTCAGGTTCAGCAGGATGTGTGACCACCAGGACTTGTTGTCGCCCATCCAGATGCCGCCGTAGCGGTGCATTCCGATATAGGAGGAACGGGAGAACATCAGGAAACGTTTCTCCGGATCGATCCGCTCAAATGCCTCGCCTGCCGCGCGGGTCATATTATACCCAAACAGGTTATGTACCTTGTCATGGCGGATACGCTCACCGTTTACCGTATGATAAAAGCGGCGGTAATCCTCTTTGCTGTTTGCCAATGCATTGATCTTTCCCATCAGCGGCCAGATGGAAGCACCGGCATTTTCTGTTTCGGCGCTGTCGTTGGTATCGGATGTGGGGGCAACAGCCAATGTGCCTGCGTTTATCCCGCTGTTGTAGTTTTCATTTTCCAGAAACTGCTTCAGCATTCCTTTGAGTTCGTCGATGCCTTCCGGAGAGTAGAAGATGGCAGGCTCGTTCATGTCGTTCCAGAAGCCTTCGATCCCCTGATCTGTCAGAACCCGGTATTTATCCCCGAACCAGGCGCGTGCCTCGGCATTGAGCACATCCGGAAAATGGGTATTTCCCGGCCAGACCGCGGCCACAAAGTCGCTTCCGTCCTCGCGCTGGCAGAAGTAGCGGTTTTTAACCCCTTCCTCGTACACATCGTAGCCGTCCTCCACCTTGACGCCCGCGTCAATGATGGGGATCAGCCGGAGATTGCGGTCCTTCATTTCCCGGACAAATTCCGCAAAATCCGGGAAGTTTTCCTCGTGCAGTGTGAAATCCTTAAAATCCTGCATATAGTCGATGTCCATGTAGACCATATCCAGCGGGATCTTGTTTTCACGATAACCGTCCGCTACTTTGCGGAAATCCTCCTTCGTCTTGTAACCCCAACGGCTCTGTCCGAAGCCGAAGGCGTATTTCGGCGGAATGTAGCTTCTGCCGATGATCTTCCGGAACTGCTTTACAATATCATAGGGCGAATCCCCTTCAATGACAAACAGGTTTAGATCCGCATCTGCGCAGGACACCTGCAGCGTATCCATCTTTGTATATCCGATGTCAAATGTCATGGCAGAGGGATAGTCGAAGAACAGCCCGAAGGTCTCACGGCCGTATATCACGATAAAATTGTGGGCTCCATACAGGGAACGCTTGTCCTCTGTGTGGTTTGGATCATCCGTACAGTCGCTGATATAGCAGTAGCCCCGCTTGTTCAGCCCCCGGTTGGCCTCGCCGAGCCCGTATACGATATCCGTTTCTTCCATAATATAAGTAAAACAAAATCCCTTTTCGGTATCGATTTTGCCGTAAGCCGGTGTACCTTCCCCGGCGGGAACCTCCGTTACCACGGCTTCAGTTGAAAATGGTTTTCCATACACATACTTCTGAATCATCACGCATCCTCCTGGTAAAATAGTGTAGTCTATATAATAACTGCATTATAATATACCTTTTTTAAAAATACTTACACTATTTTATGAGAAAACTACGAAATTATGACTTTTTTGATGCGCGTAAGGAGTATTTTTCTAATGTTTTTATAGGCAATGAATAAAAATTATGATATGATGTAATTGTTTGATGCGATTCACAGTCAGATAAAAAATGTCAGAAGGATGAGAGTAAAAAAGAGATGAATCAGAGAGAAATGAATCGAAAGGAACCTTCCTTTTACAGACAATTTTTTTCGCTATACATTGCTCTGGTGCTGCAGAATGTGGTGACGCTGAGCGTCAACCTGACAGACAATGTGATGCTGGGGGCGTACAGCGAGACCTCCCTTGCAGGGGTGGCGGCGGCAAACCAGATCCAGTTCGTGTACCAGATGCTGCTGGCTGCGTTCGGGGAGGGCATGGTGATCCTTGGAAGCCAGTATTGGGGAAAACAGCAGACAAAGCCTATGAAAAAAATCGCGGCCATGATGATGCAGCACGGACTGGCGGTCATGGCGGTGCTGTTTGTGCTGATCAGCCTGCTTCCGGAATGGGCAATCGGGCTGTTTACCACGGACGGGCCTATCATTGCGGAAGGGGCAGGATATCTTCGGCTGATCCGGTTTACATATCTGTTCTTTGCGGTGACCCAGCTTTTGCTGGCCGTACTGCGGAGCATGCAGATCGTGAAGATCGCGCTGTACCTGTCGGCTATGACATTTTTTGTCAACTGCGGGATCAACTATGTGCTGATCTTCGGAAAGTTCGGGATGCCTGAGATGGGGACTGCGGGAGCGGCGGTGGGGACGTTGACTGCCCGCGTTCTGGAGACTGCCGTGCTGATTTTTTATATTGCCAAAACAGAAAAAAGCCTTTGCCTGCGGGTGCGGGATTTCTTCCAGTTTGACCGGCTGCTCTGGAAGGATTACATGAAAGTGACGCTGCCGATTTTGGTGACAAACGGACTGTGGGGCGTGAACACGGCGCTGCAGACCGCCATCCTGGGACATATGACCGCGGCGGCAATCGCGGCAAACAGCGCCGCTTCCAATCTCTTCCTCCTGGTAAAATCCACGGCTGTCGGCGCGGCTTCGGCTGCAGGCGTGGTGATCGGAAAGGTGATCGGCGGCGGGGATATGGAGCAGGTGAAGCGGTATGCCAGACGGCTGCAGAAAGTATTTCTCGGAATCGGGATCTGCTCCGGGATCGCGCTGTTTTTCCTGCGGATTCCGGTGCTCGCCCTGTACGACCTGCGCCCGGAGACCAAAGCCATGGCAAATACATTTCTCATGATCCTGAGCGCCGTGGATGTAGGGATGTCCTACCAGATGCCCACCAATACGGGAATCATCCGGGGCGGCGGGGACGTCATGTTCGTGGTGAAGATGGATTTGATCAGCATCTGGATGATCGTGCTGCCGCTGTCATTTTTTATGGCATTCGTGGTGAAGGCGTCTCCGGCGGTGGTGGTGTGGTGCCTCAACGCGGATCAGTTCTTTAAGTGCGTGCCGGCCTTTGTGCGGTGCAATTCATGGAAATGGATACGGAAGCTGACGAGGGAGTAGGATATTGCTTGCTCCCGGGCCGTAC
The DNA here is from genome assembly GCF_003885045.1 of Schaedlerella arabinosiphila. Classification (GTDB taxonomy): domain Bacteria; phylum Bacillota; class Clostridia; order Lachnospirales; family Lachnospiraceae; genus Schaedlerella; species Schaedlerella arabinosiphila. The sequence continues at coordinate 5,423,505 of NZ_RHJS01000002.1, forward strand.
ACTCCCGGAGCAGCAGGGATAATCTGTAATTTTAACATTTTATCTTGTGCTTCTCCGGATAGATGTGCTAGAATAAGAAAAAGCATATTTTCTAAAAGTTCCATTATTTCGGAAATTCAAATTCCGTTATATCTTAGACATATCAATACAAGGGATTCATCCCCTGTCCTTTCAGAAAATTCGTGCTTTTATCCAGATAAGCAGGAGGTTTTCTGAAAAGGTAACAGAAGATCTCCTGAAAAAAACAGAATAAGGAGGTTTTCTATGGAGCCGAAGAAAAAAGAAACCGATGCGACTTACTGGCATTCTGCATTTTATGCCGGTATTCAGATTGAACTGGAAGATGAAGCGGACAATCTGGTATTTGAAAATGAGCATCAACTGAGTACACAGCCAATGGAAATTGATGTACTGATCATTAAAAAAGAGACGGACAGACCTGTAAAGAAAAATATCGGGAGGATATTCAAAAAGTATAACATTATCGAGTATAAAAGCCCGGATGATTCTCTAAGCGTAGATGATTTTTATAAAGTATATGGATATACATGCTTTTATAAATCTGATGTCCGGTATGTAGACAGTATTTCCGCGGAGGAATTGACCATCACATTCGTATCGGAAAAGTATCCGCGGAAGATGATCGAGCATTTGAAGAAGGTCAAAAATTATAAGATCGCAGAGAAGGAAAAAGGAATCTATTATGTAAATGGAGATTTGATTCCGATCCAAATCCTGATCACGCAAAGATTATCTGAAGAAGAAAATCTTTGGCTGAAAAGCCTTACTAATAAGCTGAAAGAAAATATAACAGCCGAAAAGCTGATTGAAAACTACATGGACCATAAGGACAGCAGTCTGCACCGGTCGATTATAGAGACAATCATGCGCGCAAATCAGAAATTATTCGAGGAGGTAAATGGTATGAGCGATATTTTTATGGAAATCGTACAGGAGAAGTTTGACCGTAAGCTCAAGGAAGAAGTGGAAAAGGCTACGGAAAAAGCCGTAAACAAAGCGGTACAAGAGGCGGTGCAAGAGGCGGTAAAAGAGGCAGTAAAAGAAACTACAGTAAAAAATACAGTAAAAACAAAACTAACCGAACGTATTTCTTTAATCCAGAAAAAATGTGCCAAAAACAAGCCGCTTTCTGTTATCGCTGAAGAGTTAGAAACCAATGTGGATGAACTTTCTTGCCTCTACGATATCATTTCTAAGAATCCTGAAAAAACGACGGACGAAATCTACCAGATGGTGTCCAGCTGAAAATAGTACTCATTCTGAAATCAGAGCATCTGAGCCAACCGGTTCAGGTGCTTTCTTTTGAATTTCTTTAGAATATCCCTATTGACAAAACATATTATACAGAATATAATATAAACAAATAAAATATATAACTCAAAAAGATATATATTTTAAATATACACATAGAAAGGACTGATATCATGACATTTCCGTTGAATGCCCCTATGTTCGACCTGCTTGTCCTATCGGTCATCGCGGAGTCTGACGCCTACGGCTACCAGATCAGCCAGATCATCAAGCGGGCGGCCAATACCAAGGACTCCACGCTCTACCCGGTGCTGAGGCGCCTGCAGGAGCAGCATTTCCTGGAGACCTACGACGAGCAGTTCCAGGGTCGGAACCGGAAGTATTATACCATCACGGATTCCGGCAGATATTATCAGGAAGAGCTGTCAAAGGAATGGGACCGTTACAAGACGATCATCGACGACATCGTGAAGGGAGGAATTGAAAAATGACCAGAGGGGATTATATGACGATACTTTCCCACAACCTGCGGCATCTGCCGAAGGAAGACTACGACAGGGCCATGGAATATTTTGAAGAGTACTTTAATGAAGCCGGCCCGGCACATGAACAGGACGCGATTCAGGATCTGGGCGCGCCCGAGGATGCTTCCCGGGAGCTGATCATGAACCTGGCGGAGAAGAACATCGGGGAGCAGCCGAAGACTGTCCGGCACGGTGTCCATGCGGTCTGGGTGGGAATCCTGGGCGTGTGCGCCGCACCCATTGCGCTTCCGCTGCTGCTGGCATTAGTCTGCGTGATCTTCGCGCTGGTGATCACCCTGTTTGCCGTACTGGGAAGCCTTGCCCTGGCGGCGGTGTGCGTGGCGGCAGGCGGAGTGGTGGGACTGATAGGCGGATTTGTCCTGACATTCCGTGCATTTGCAGACGGGATTGCGACCATCGGGATGAGCCTCCTCACACTGGGGATTGGGATTCTGTTTGTATACGGTTCCTTCCGCCTGTGCCGCTGGGCATTGGGAAAGGTATCGCAATCTTTGGGAAATATCACAAAAGGAGGACGCAGACATGAAAATAAACACTAAAAAGCTGATCATGGCATCCCTCGTTTTGATCGCCGCCGGTGCGGTTCTGATGGGAGTCGGGTATCTGTTCGGCGGACGGGCAGGAGTCGCGTTTTCACGAGAGGGTGTGATTTCCCCTTATGGCGATCAGGACGCATATATGATGAAAAAAACAAAGATCGATCCTTTTTCCGACGCGGAGATCAAGATCGAATCCTATGCGGACATCCGTATCCGGCCCTCCGGGGATGACCATTTCTATGCAGAATACAAACTGGACGGTTATTACAGCGAGCCGGTCTGCCAGGTCAGGGATGATATGCTGGTTGTGACACATACGGGCAAGCCGCGGCAGTACGGGATGATGGTGAATTATTTCTCTTTCGGAGTTCAGAATGAACTGCAAAATGCAGGTCTGACCCTGTATATCCCGAAAGGGGAGGAGATGGGCCGTCTGGATGTGCGGAATGATTCGGGAGATCTTTCCATAGAAGGAATCGCCTTTGAGGACGGGAAGCTGAAGGTCAGCTATGGCGGCACGGAACTTCGGAACGTAAGCTTCCAGGATCTGGAGCTGGACATGGAATCCGGCAATCTGGATATGGAAGACGTGACTGCGGAGAATCTGGTGCTGAAAAATGAGTATGGAAATGTTACAATGAAAAAGACGTCTTTCCAAAAGGTGGAGGCAGAGCTGGAATCCGGCAGACTTCGGGCAGACGATTTTACCTGCGGTACCCTGTCGGCACAGGTGGATTACGGGGATATTGACCTGGACGACGCTTCTTTGGAGACGGCAGAGTTTGTGCTGGAAACCGGGAACCTGGACCTGAATGCCGGAAAGCTCACGGACATGACCTGTAAAAACGATTACGGCAATGTGAATATCCGTCTACCGGAGGATGTTTCCGAATATTCCATCAATGCCCGCAGTGAATATGGCAGCATCAACCTTCCCGACAGCGCTTCGGGCCATTGGTTCACGGAAGACGATGAGTCGGTGTATGTGTCGAAGGGAAAAACGAAGGGCACCATCACGGTTAAAGTGGAATCAGGTGATATTGATATCAGGTAATATGGACATCAGGCAATATGGACATCAGCTAATATGGATATGAGGGAATAAAAACATACAATGGAATTTCACGAGGTTACAGCCGGATCAGGAACTGTAACCTCATTTTTTAATACGGCAGATCCGGTGAGGCAGATAGTGACCTTATCCGATAAAGGGACAGGAACAAGAATCGCGAAAAATCTCAAATTTTAATTGACGTTGAACAGGTATTTCACTTATAATATATATGTTATCCATCTTTTGATGGGATGAACGATTTTAAAAGAACTATATAACATACATGTCTGGTAAAACGGATGTCACTATTCTATATGAAGGAAAGAGAGAGGCTGCATAATGAAACAGTTTTTTGGAATGAGCCAGCACGGAGACCTGAAGGAAGCGGTCCGCGGGGTGAGCAGGCCGCAGTTTATCATGCTGCTCTCGAACGGGGATCAGTTCGAGGCGCATGTAAAGGAGCTGGAAGCGCTTTTCCCGGGCGTGCCCAGTATCGGATGTATCGGCATGAGCTATGATACCAGGGTGGTTGAAAAAGGCGTCGGCGTCATCGCATTTTCCGAAGGAGTCAGTGCCGCGGCAAATGTACTCGAAGAAGTATCGGTCATGCCGGTAAAATACATCGACCGGCTGGAGCAGGATGTGAAGTCGGTCAACGGCACCGAGCGCGATACGGTCTGCATTGATTTCTGCACCGGCAACGATGCCTGCGTACTGACCACGATCTACAGCGTCTTAAAGCGCAGAAATATTTCACTGGTGGGCGGAACCGGCGACGCGGGCAAGGTCTCTGCCAACGGAAGAGTCTATGAAGACGCCGTGGTCTATGGGATCATCAAAAACCAGAACGGCAGGGTTAAAGCATATAAGGAAAATATCTATCACCAGATGCAGAACCACCGCTTTATCGCCTCCGGGACAGATAAGGCAAAATACATACTGGGAACCCTCAACGGCCGTCCGGCCAGACAGGTTTACCAGGACATCCTCAAGATCTCGGAGCAGGAGATCACCACACAGACGTTCAAGAACCCCTTTGGAAAGCTGAACGGGGACGACACCTGTATCGTATCGATCAAGGAGGTGCAGGGCGACGCGCTCTGCTGCTTCAGGCAGGTCAACGACTCGGACGTCCTGCTGCTGCTGGAACTGGGGGATTACAGGGCCATTGTAAAAAATACAATCGGCAAGATCAAACACGACTTTCCAAATATTTCAGCCGTATTTTCCGTGAACTGCCTGTTCCGGTATCTGCTGTTCACCCAGGAACATTATATGCAGGAATATCTGAACGAGATGAGCGTATTGGGCAGACATGCAGGTCTGGTAGGATATGGAGAGCATTATAACAACCGGTTCGTAAACCAGTCCATGACCTGCGTTGTATTTGAATAGGAGGGAAAAATAATATGGCATTTTGGAAAAAGAACAGGCAGGATACGAAGATGCCTGTACACGATAAAAGCCTGAATCCGGTTCTGCACGTGATGAAGACTCTGAAAGACTATCACTCGGAGCTGGTGAAGAAGGAGGTAGACTCTCTGTGGGAGCTGGACCGGATCGGCAGTTCCTTCGGCCACGTACTCTCAGAGGCGGAGGGCTTTCAGGGCCGTCTGCAGGAGTTCGGGCAGAATTTCATGAGCATTGAACAGGTGTCCAGCGAATTTTCGGAAGTGAAGGAGAGCATTTCACAGTCCGTAATCAGCGCCCAGGGCGGCGTGGAGGAGTTAAAGACCAGTTCCATGCAGGTGGATTCTTATTTTAAAGAAATGGAGACCACGTTTGAAAATCTGCAGACCGCAGTGGAGAAGATCAAGCGGTGTACGGATAAGATCGTCTCCATCGCAGAGCAGACCAACCTTCTGGCCCTCAATGCCTCCATCGAGGCTGCCCGTGCCGGCGAGCAGGGAAAAGGCTTTGCGGTGGTTGCGGTGGAAGTCAAGAAGCTGGCGGACGAGATCAAGGAGCTGACCGGCGAGGTGGATTCCGGCATCCAGGATGTGGAGCAGGGAACAGAGCACCTCAATGTGAATATCAATGCGTCGCAGCAGGCATTGGGAGAGAGCCTGGACAAAGTCAACGAGACCTATGACATGTTTGACAAGATCACCCAGTCTGCGGAGGGCGCTACAGCCGTACATAACGAGATCTCAAATGTCATCAATGAATCCAAGGGCGCGCTGGATATGCTGTGCGGATTCTTTGAACAGATCAAGAACCTGAACCAGGATGTAATGAAGCATATCCGGCAGGCAGGAAGGCTCGGAACTACCAAGAGCGCCATGTTCGAGGACATCGACAACATGATGGCCCAGATCCCGCCGATCATAAATGAATACACCTCCGAGGAAAAATAAGCAAGGCGGCAGCTTTGTTGTATAAAGGGGCAGAGGGGAAATAATCGGATTTCCCCTCTGCCCCTTTCTCATGCAGTCCGATACAGGTCTGTCCGGTCCGCGGCCGTTTAAAGCTCCCGGCCTGCGCAATTCCGCCGATCAGCAGGTTGCGCCGCCGACCACATGCTTTTCCAGTATCTGTTTTTTATCTATTTTGCTGTTCAGCAGCTTATCCTCCACATATGCAAATCCCAGCCTTGCGATGGTATCCGCAAAGCGTTCTCCGGACTGTCCCTCGTCCCGGAAAAACAGGATGGCCCGTTCCACCACGTCGATCACCTCTTCTTCAGTGGCAAAAAGCCTGTCCAGCGCGCGGCCTTCCGCAACTTTCTTGCCCCAGCGTCCGCCGATGTATACCTTGTAGCCGGTCAGCGATTCGGTGACGGCGCCGAAGGGACATTTGCCGATGCAGCGTCCGCAGTGGTTGCATTTGTCCGGGGCAATCCGGATTTTTCCGTCTTCCAGCTCTGCGATCTTGATGGGGCAGACGTTTTGTACCTGGCAGGTCTTGCAGCCCTTGCATTTGGACAGGTCGATCTCCGGCCGGCGCTGGCCGATGATCCCCAGGTCATTCAGGTCCGGCTTGACGCAGTTGTTGGGACAGCCGCCCACTGCAATCTTGAATTTGTGGGGCAGAGATACATCATGGTATCCGATGTAATACAGCTCATGCAGTTTTTCGGAAAGCGCAAAGGTGTCGATCAGCCCGTACTGGCAGGTCGTCCCCTTGCAGGATACCACCGGGCGTACCTTGGAGCCGGTACCGCCGGTTTTCAGCCCGGCCTCTGCCAGGAAGTCAAAGAGGGCGTCCAGGTTGTCATAGTTTACGCCCTGGATTTCAAGCGTCAGGCGGGTGGTCATGGTGACTTCACCGGAGCCGAATTTTTCCGCCGCTTCCGCCACCTTGACCTGCTCTTCGGAGGTCAGCTTCCCGTTCCGGGTGATGACGCGCACGTTGAATACATCGTCGTACCTCTTATCCTGCAGGCATCCCAGCCCTTTCACACGCTTGATCTCCTCCGCGGAGAGCTTGCTTTCGCTGCGCGCGACTTTCACGTCGTTGAAGAAGGCTCCGCCTTCCAGCACCATCGTGTTGGTATAACCGAAGGATTTCAGAAGGTTCTGCAGGAAATATCCTCTCTTGCCCTTCACACATACGAGCAGGAGCCGGGCATCCTTTTCCAGTCCGTCAATAGGCCCGTTGACGGAAACCAGGTCGATCCAGCGCGCGTTGGGGATGCCGGGGGAAGGCTGTACATCCAGAACCGTGTATCCTTTGGCTGCGCCGGCTATGTACTCGGCAGGCGTCATGGAATTGAAACTGCCGTCGATCTTGTTTTCCAGAATATAGCATGCGGTCACAAAGGGATGGATTGCCGTGGAAAACGGCGGTGCATACGCGAAATCCAGGGTGTCAAAATCATCCAGCTTCATGCCCTGGGAGGTTCCCACAACGGCGATATCCGTGATTTTATCCACAGCGCCCGGACCGAATACCTGCAGTCCGAGCAGCGTCTTTGTGTCGGTCTCCGCCACCAGCTTGATGACAAATGAGGATGCGCCCGGATAGTAGTGGGCTTTGTCGTCTACCACGCAGAGCGCGGACGTTACCTTGTAACCGGCGGCCTTTGCCTGGGCTTCGGTCAGGCCGGTGCGCCCTCCGTTCAAAGTGGGGAGCAGGCGGACGACGCCGGTTCCCAGACACCCGCCGTAGCCCTTTCCGATTCCATTCAGGGATTTTGCCATTGCCCGGGCTGCCAGGTTGGCGGTGGAGCCCATGGCAGACCACTGGGGCTGTCCGGTCAATGCATTTTTTACTATGGCGCAGTCACCCACCGCATAGATATCCGGCAGGTTGGTCTTCATCTGCCCATCCACAAGGATTGTTCCTTTCAGCATCTCCAGGCCGGAATCCGCCAGAAATGCGGTGGCCGGGCGTACGCCAATGGCCAGGATCACGAGATCCGCTGCCAGAGGGCCGTTGTCGGTCAGGACCCGTGTGGCTTTTCCCTCTCCTTCGATTCCCTTCAGGCTGGTGGAGGTAAGTACACGCATTCCGGCTGCCTTGAGCTGCTTTTTCGCATAATCGGCCATTTCCTCGTCATAGGCATTGGGCATGATCTGGGGAGCCGCGTCAATGACCGTAACCTCCAGCCCAAGCGCCATCAGGTTTTCCGCCACCTCCAGGCCGATGAAGCCTGCGCCGCATACCACCGCTTTGCGGCATTTCTGTTCCTCCACATAGGTTCGCGCGGATACCGCGTCGTCGGGGGTACGCACACAGAAAACGCCGGGAAGGCTGACACCCTCCACCGGAGGTACAAAGGGAACCGCGCCGGTGGCAATGATCAGCTTGTCATAGCTTTCCGTAAATGCCTCTCCGGAAGCATTTTTCAATGAGACTGTCTTCGACGCACTGTCGATGGAGACCGCCTCACAGCCGGTAAAGATGTCTGCGCCGGTCAATCCGGAATACTTCTTCGGCGTGTTGACGATGAGCGCCTCCCGGGTGGGGATATCGCCTCCGATATAGTAGGGAAGCCCGCACCCCGCATAGGAAATGTCCGTCCCTTTTGTATAGACTTTCACCTCCGCGCTCCGGTCGCAGCGTTTCAGCTTTGCGGCCGCCTTGGTTCCGGCAGCTACGCCGCCGAGAATAACATACTTCAAAATGATCCTCTCCTTTCATTTGTAATGGATTCAGAACAGCAGGCCGTCAGGCGGTTTGCTGTTTTGCACGTTTTCCAGTCACTTCTTTTGGTAGTGGTCCAGCAAAATATCCAGGATTCTCAATGATTTTTCGGATAATACATAGGAGCCTTCATGCAGGCACCAGTCATAGATCAGTCCCCGGGTCGTGCCGAGGATGTCCTCGGTGATCACCGCGGCATCGCCTGCCAGGATGCCGGAAGCGACAGCCTCATCAATGATTCGGTAAAGTGTCCGGTAGAAAAAACGATCCGGATTTAAAATATATTTTTCGCTGGAAGAAAGCTGGTTTTTAAAATACTGCAGGGCAGCCATGACGCCCATATTTTCCATAGAATGCGCCTGTTCGGCGATCAAAAACCGGACTGCCTCCCTGGGGGAGTCTGGATGCCCGTTGTTCCAGACATCTTCGGACTCGTGGTCAAACAGGCGGTAGCCTTCATCCAGAATATTTTCCTTGCTTTTAAAATGATGGTAAAATGCGCCTACGGATACATCAGCCTCCGCACAGATATCCTGTACGGTTACATTTTCATAAGACTGCCGCGCAAACAGTGAAATTGCGCAGGAGAAGATCTTCTGCTTGGTTGCCAGCGCCTGTTTCTGCCGGTTCGTCTGTGTGTTCATAAATGCTGAGCCTCCAATCATTACATACCGCACCCCGGCCGATTACTACTCTCATTGGCCGGGAGGATGCGCATAAAAGCTGTAACCTTCCATCTGCTTCCGGTCTATACGGATATCCCGCGGCTTCTGATGTTCGCGGTTACTATTATAGAATATCACGTTTTTCACATGTTTTGCAATCTGGTTTTGGTGATATTTTACAAAATATTATTCGCCGAATTGTATTCTGTGTCAATGGAAAATAAAAGGATTCTGTGTTAAAATAAATACAGCTTATAATCTATAGAAGTCTCCGGCCAGAAGGACGCGGAGCAGAAGGAGGTTTACAATGCCTGCAAAGTACAAAAATTTATTTTCACCGGTAAAGATCGGCGGTGTAGAAGTGCCCAACCGGCTTGCCATGATGCCCATGGGAGTATTTTCTCCCAGACTGATGAACCCAAAGACCGGCGCTTACACGAAGGACGGGGCGGATTATTACATTGCGCGCGCAAAAGGGGGAACCGGGCTGATCGTGACCGGGCTGGTTCCAATTATACCGATGCCTTACCTGAATCCGGTGAATTTTCCGGAGGAGTATGTGGCGGAGATGAAGTACCTGACCGATGGGATACACGAGCAGGGCTCGAAAATATTTATCCAGCTCACAGCCATGACCGGACGCGCGGCTCATCTGGAAAAGGAGGCGGACTGGAAGCTGCTTCCCGCTCCTGCGCCGATTCAGAACGTCTGGGACCCGACCGTGAAAAACCGGGGGATCACGAAGGAGGAGATCCAACAGTATGTGAAAAATTTTGCCCAGGCGGCGTATCTGGTGAAGCGGGCAGGCGGCGATGGCGTAGAGATCCACGCGGTTCACGAGGGCTATCTGCTGGATCAGTTTGCCATCGGATTTTACAACCGGCGTACCGATGAATACGGCGGAAGCCTGGAAAACCGCCTGCGTTTCCCGAGAGAGATCGTGGAGGCCATCAAGGAAAAATGCGGAAAGGACTTTCCGGTGTCCGTGCGCTACAGCGTGCGCAGTTATGTGAAGGACTTCAACCGGGGCGCGCTTCCGGGAGAAGAATTTGAAGAAATGGGACGTAACCTGGAGGAAGGCGTTGCGGCTGCAAAGCTTCTGGAGGAATACGGCTTTGACATGCTCAACTGCGATAACGGAAGCTACGATTCCTGGTTCTGGGCGCATCCGCCGGTATACATGCCGAAAGCATGCAACCTGAAGGATGTGGCGGAAGTGAAGAGGGCCGTGAATATCCCGGTGGTGTGCGCAGGGCGTTTTGATGATCCTGAGCTGGCGGAGGAAGCCATTGCCAAAGGGCTGATCGACCTGATGGGTATGGGCAGGCCGCTTCTGGCGGACCCGGAGCTTGGAAAGAAATTTTACGAGGGCAGGCTGGAGGATGTCCGTCCGTGTATTGCCTGCCATCAGGGCTGCCTGGGACGCATTTTCCAGGGAAAGGACATTAGCTGTGCGGTCAATCCGGCCTGCGGGCGTGAGTTGAGCTACGCCCTGGCTCCGGCAGAGACGAAAAAGAAGATCCTGGTCGCAGGCGGCGGCTTAGGCGGTATGGAGGCGGCAAGAGTCTGCTCCCTGCGCGGCCACGAGGTGGATCTGTATGAAAAATCAGACCGTCTGGGCGGCGTATTCGTGGCAGCTTCGGCTCCGGATTTTAAAGGGGAGGACAGACAGCTCCTGGCATGGTACGAAAAACAGATGAAGGACTTAGGCATTCACGTCCATCTGAACTCGGAAGTGACGGAGGAGATGATTCACGGTTATGATGAAATCTTTGTGGCTACGGGTGCAAAAGAGCGCAGGCTTGACACACCCGGATTTGACGCGCCCAATGTGACCTATGCGGTGGATACCCTTCTGAGCGAAAAGATAGAAGGAGAGCATGTGGTTGTTGTAGGCGGCGGACTGACCGGCTGCGAGATCGCCTATATGCTGGGCAGGGAAGGCAAGAAAGTCACCCTTGTGGAAATGACGGAAACCATCCTCAATGCATTCGGCCTGTCCGCGGCAAACTACAATATGCTGATGGAATTGCTGGATCATTACCAGGTAAAGGTGATCAAAAACGCGGTGGTGGAGAGCTATGAAAACGGGACTGCCGTTGTGGTTGAGACGGAAAAGAATTACCCCAATACGGCGAACCGGGCAAAGCGGATGTTCGCGCTGGGATCCCAGGGAATGAAGGTGAAGCACGAGATTCCGGCGGATCATGTGGTGGTATCGGTTGGCTACATCCCGGAAAACAGCCTGTATGAAAAGATCAGGGGCGACCATGTGCATCTGATCGGTGACGCGAAACAGCCGACCAACATTATGGACGCGATCTGGGCGGCTTATGAGACGGCCATGAACCTGTAAGGGATGTAAGGAGAAATCCGATGAAATGAATTACAGCGGCGGCTTTAGTCCATTTAAGCTGATTTCTAGTGTGCTGACCGCATTATATCCGGTAAAACTCCGCAGGATCATTTTTCATCGGCAAGGCGGCTGAATGAGGCGTAGCCGGTAGCTACGTCGATTGAAGCCAACGCAGTCCGATGGAAAATTAGACAAGGAGGTTTGTTGGAATATAATGCGGCCAGTACACTAGTTACTGCTTGCGCGGTGCCGTGCACTTGCTGCGCGGCATCCGGCCAATGCGGCGATGGGGCGGGTATAGCCCCACGCTGCATGATATTAAATGACATGCAGATCGTGCTGTAAACGTTCTGCCAGCGTTCCGATATGAACCCCGTCTACAAAAGAATGATGCACCTGAACGGAAAAAGGAAGCATGATCTTTCCGTCTTTTCGGCTGCCGATATCACATATTCTTCCAGCGTATCCGTCATTTCCACATTCACAACTTTAAATAGCCCGGTCTCCTGATTTAAGTATGTAAATGCAGTATGGATTTGCTCATACAGCACCGGTTCTCCCTCTGCAAAACGGCAGCGAAATTCTTCCAACTGTACGGTTGGATGCTCTAAAGAGCCTCCAACCGACTCATCCATTCGCAAAAACCGTGCTAACGCACTCTTACGTCTGCTTTCGGACCATTTCCAGAAAATGCGTGATGTCTAATTCGAACGTGACGCAATACTGCGGCTGGACGTAGTTTCTGAAGATCTCATAGTGTTGGGTTCGGCCCCAGGTGGATAAATCAATTTTCATTACGGTTCCCCTCCTTTGGGTGTTCTAGTGTGGCGTCTGCTTTATACCCGGCCAAGCAATAAGTAATGGGTCAGGAGGATCTGTCTGTATGTACATTCGGCTTTCGGGCATATACCATGAGTCTGCGAAAGGTTTCAAAGCAGGTTCCGTCCGGCTGCCGGGTTCTGCGCAGCATTTCCTCCACCACTTCCCGGCGGAAATCTGCCTTTATTCTGTACGGAAGGTGTTCCGTAAACGGCACAATGCATGGCTGGTCAATCCATTGAACCATTTCAGAAGCATTGGAAAAATATCTGTCCCGATTGATTTCTTTTACAGCATAATCCGGGAAGCCAAGCTCTGCAATCAGCTCTGTATACTGTGATTTGGAAGGCATAAACCAGGGCCATTGGAAATTTGCGAAATAGTTCATATAGCGGGGCTCCTTTATTTTTTCCTGAACTACATCACAGAAATTAGAACAATTGCCGAATCCCCCGAAATCCCATAGCAGTTCGCCGCCTGGCCTTAATGCTCTGTAAGAATTTCTTAAAAGCCGTTTGTGGTCTTTGACCCAATGCAGCGCTGCGTTAGAGAAAATCAGGTCAAATTCATGTTCGAACGGAATCTCATTGATGTCCATGTGCACAAATTCCAGATTTTCTCGATGCAGTGTTTGGGCGGTACTTATCATGCTTGCGGAAGCATCTATTCCGATTACCCTTCCATTCGGCACGAGCAATGACAACTGCTCTGTCAGCACGCCGTCCCCGCATCCCAAATCTAAAACGGATTCATTTCCTTTCAATGCCAATCCGGCAATTAAATCCCGCCCCCATTCTTTTTGATGTCTGGAAGCTGACTTGTATTTTTCTCCGTCAAATGCATACATATTATTGTAAAACCTCCTCCTGATGCTTTATTCCCGTGAAGCAGCGAGCCAAGCAGCCATGCCTGCATGGATATTTGGCTTGATGCTGGGTATTTGATTGCATTATAAGGTCCGCAATGATATAATTCAAATATATGATTTTTATAAAAAGTATAAATTCAACTTATGGATAGATGGGATATGGATACATTCGAGAATCTCACAAAGTATAAAATTTTTCTCTCTGTCGCTGAAAACAAGAGCATATCCAAAGCCGCCGCGCAGCTTTATATTTCCCAGCCAGCGGTCAGCATTACGATCAGAAAGCTTGAAGAAAACCTGAACACCACGCTTTTCATCAGAAAATCAAAGGGCGTCGAGCTTACGGAAAAAGGAAGGCTGCTCTACGACCAGGCCAAAAAAGCGCTTGGTATGCTTTCGGATATAGAAAAAAGCCTCAGATTTCCGCTTTACACAGGATATTTGCGGATCGCCTCCAGCAGCGTACTGTGCAAGCATTTTCTCATGCCCTACTTAAAAGCATTTTCCGGTTCATATCCGAACACGGATCTGGCGGTCACCTGTACCTCTTCTGCGGAGGCGTATTCCATGATAGAAGCGTGCAGCATTGACCTGGCGCTGGTGGTAAAACCGGAGAACGCGGGAGCGGCAGTCTATCACTCCCTGGGTGTGATCGACTATACATTTGTCTGCAGTCCGGCATACAGGGAAAAGCTGAATTGTAAGAATGATGAAATATTTGAATACGCGAATATTATGCTTCTCGATCAAGATAATGTATCCCGTAAACACATCAATCGATACTACGCCAAAAACAACATCATTCCATTGCATATCCTGGAAGTGAATGAAATGGATATGCTGATTGAATTTGCCAAAATGAGCATAGGGGTGTCCTGCGTTGTAAAGCAATTCGTAGAACAGGAATTAGAAGCCGGAACACTGATGGAAATTGTACTGTCAAATCCAATCCCGCCCCGCGAAATCGGATTTTTGTACAATGATATCCAGCCGTTCAACGAAAATATTCTGAGATTTCTAAATGTTACTATTCACAGTCTGGTTAAAGTATAAAATCCAATTATAATAGAGAGCCTCAAACCTAGTGTTTATCTATGGTTTGGGGCCCTCTTTGGCTTATTAAACCAGCATCCCTGTTAGTTTATTGGTATTTTTTGAAAAACATACCAATAACATATTGATATTTTTATTGGTATGTGTTATAATATATAGTACCAATATGTAGAAAGGGGAAGATAAAATGTCAATCGTAAGATATGTGAATAAAAAAACAGGTCGGGTTGCCCTCTATGAATCAACTTCCCATTATGACCCGGAAACAAAACAATCCAGGCCGATCCGGAAATATCTTGGCACAGAAGATCCGGAGACAGGTGAACTGATCCCGTCGTCAGGAAAGCGCGGCAGAAAAAAGGAACCGGATGACAATTCCAGCCATAGCAAAAAGAAAAAACCAGAAACCGACTACCGGTTCCTTGCTGAAACATTAAAAAAGGAATGCGCGGAAAAAGATGCCAGGATCAAAGTTTTAGAACACCGCAACCAGTTGCTGCGTTCCAGTTTGGAACGTATAAAAGAAATCGCTTCCCATATACCGGAAGCGTAAACAGGATACCTATAGGAGGCAGCCATGGACCGTCTGTTTTCAGAATATACCACACTCCAATACCAGAATAAGGCCATGCGCCGGGAATTAGAAGCTTTCCGGAACGGGGAAAGATATAAAAAGCTGCAGGCAGACCACCACAAGGTGGTTGCCGGGTATATCAAGGAGATTGAACGGTTAAAAAAAGAATTGGCAAAGGCCCATGCCGCCACGGTTACCATCCGGAACATCTGGTTTGGGGAATGTGACTCAGACTGGGAAAAATACCAGGCCGAATTGAATAAGAAAGAACAGAAGATCCAAAAACTGATGGATAAAAACTGGGAGATCCTGAAAGCATCCGATGATAAGATTGCCGCCATCATCCAGGATTATGAGGGGCAGCTTGCGGAAAAGGATGCCGTGATCCATGGGCTGGCGGCAGAGCTCGCCCATGCGGCAGCCCTGCTCGGCAGGGATAGCACAAATACTTCCACCCCAACCGGCCAGACACCCCCGTGGAAAGACAGGCATATCCCGAACAGCCGCAGGAATACAGGGAAGCCGAAAGGCGGGCAGCGCGGACACGAGCGCCATACCCTGGAAAAGCCTGGGCCGGAAGAGGTGGACGAGGAAGTAAGCCATCCGGTGGGCGACGGGGAATTCTGTCCGGAATGCGGCTGCGGGGATTTTACCTTTACCGGTGAATGTGAGGAAAAATACGAGATTGATATCGAGGTCAAAGTCATAAAGCGGCTCCATAAATTTTGGGTGTACCAGTGCAGAAACTGCGGGCAGATTGTCCGTACTGGGATTGACCCGGCCTTACGGGCCGAGTGCCAGTATGGGGCGTTTCTCCAGGCGCTGTCCCTCTCGCTGATGAACACCACAAACGCGGCCATCAACAAGGTTCCCCTCCTGATCAGCGGCCTGACGGATGGGGAGGTATGTCCCAGTGAAGGGTATATCGCGAAACTCCAGCCAAGGGCGGCCAGGGGCTTAAAACAATTCAGGGAGGATCTTTTCCGGCTCCTGGTCACACGCCCCATCCTCTATTGGGATGACACTGTGGTGATGGCTGACAAGTCCAGGATATGCCTGCGCTTTTACGGGGATGAGACAGCCGCCTATTATGTTGCCCATAACAAAAAGGACATGGATGGCATACTGGCAGACGGGATATTGGAGGCGCTCACAGAAATGACAAGTGTCATGCATGACCACAATTCCATCAATTACAACAGCAGGTTTGTATTCATGAATCTGGAATGCAATGCACACCTGCAGAGGGGCCTCCAAAAGAGTGCGGACGAAACAGGGTATAAGGTATTACTTGAGATCAAACAGCTGGTCTCCGGCACGATCAGGGACAGAAATGACCGGATCCTGTCGGGGGAGGAAAGCTTTGGGGAGGCGTATATAGAAAACTTTAACAAAAAGATGACGGAACTGCTGGGGAAAGCAGAGGGGGAGGCCGCAGCCAATACATCCGATTATTCCGGGCCATTTGAGCGTGCCCTTATTGCGAGGATTATAGATTACCGGGAAAATTTTTTTGCATGGGTGGAAGATTTTTCGTTGCCCACAACCAACAATTTGAGTGAGAGGGCGTTGTGTGGTGTGAAGACAAAAATGAAGGTGTCAGGCCAGTTCGCTTCAGCTAGGACAGCAGACAATTATGCGGCAATCCGAACTTATATAGAAACATGCAGAAGGAATGGGATCAATGAGATGAGCGCATTGACGAGGTTGTGTAACGGGAATCCTTATACTATAGAAGAAATATTCTCTCAAACATCCCAGCCATAAAAGCATTCAGCCTGTTTGAAACAAATGGCCGGCGAAATACCGGTTCATTTGTGTTGCAAAAAAGCCATTTGGACTGTGAATAGTAACTTCTAAATATCGATGGATGCAAAAAATGAGTGTTTATCTGATGCAAATGCGCTTTGACTGTGTTATGATTCTATTATGCCGCAGTTTGAATCAAAAAAAGAAAGGATGAAAAAATGATGAGCAGATTATTTGAGGAGTTCAGACAGTATTTAACAAAAATGCAGCAATATGACCATGTGACAAACCTGCTGTATTGGGACATGAGGACGAAGGCGCCGAAGCTGGGACAGGCCGCGCACATCGAGGCGCTGACACATTTTTCGGCAGAGAGCTTCGCGCTGTCCACGTCCGGGGAGCTGGGAGAGATGCTGGACAAGCTGGCAGAGCCCGGGGAATACGATGCTCTGGACGACACCTGGAAGTTCATCGTTGGCCGTATGAAACGGGACTTTGACCGGAACCGTCGGATTCCGGCGGACGTGTACGAGGCGTTTGTCCGGGCTCAGGCGGAATCCGGAACAGCCTGGGAGGAGGCAAAGCGGTCTTCGGATTTTTCCATCTATGCTCCCCATCTGAAGAAAATGATCGACATGCGCAGGGAGATCACGGGCTATACCGATCCGGGCAAAGAACTGTATGACGCCATGCTGGATGAATTTGAGGAAGGCATGGATTCCGCTACCATCGACCGGCTGTTCCAAGACCTGAAGCAGGAATTGATCCCGCTGGTTCAGAAGATTGCCGCAAAAAACCAGCCGGAGGATCCGAGATTTCATGTGTACTCCGACCCGGATGCCCAGAAAAAGGTACAGTGGATGCTGTTGGATTATATCGGATTCCGCAGGGACGCCGGGGCCGTGGACGAGACGGAGCATCCCTTTACCACCAGCTTTTCCTCAAAGGATGTGCGGGTGACCAACCATTACTATGAGCACGATCCGCTGTCTGCCATCTTTTCCGCAATCCATGAGGGCGGCCACGGGATCTTTGACCAGAACGTCAATCCTGACTACGACAAGACGGTGGCGGGAAGCTGCAATTATATGGGAATCCACGAGAGCCAGTCCCGGTTTTATGAAAATATCCTGGGCCGGAATAAAAATTTCTGGCTTCCTATTTATGACAGGCTGGGAGAGCTGCTTCCCCAGTTCCGGGAGATTTCTCTGGACGATTTTTACCGTGAGATCAACCATGTAAAAAACAGCTATATCCGTATTGAAGCCGATGAGCTGACCTACTGCTTCCATATTATACTGCGCTATGAAATGGAGCAGGCCATCTTCCGCGGCCAGGTTCCGGTTGAGGAGCTTCCTGCGCTCTGGAATCAGAAAATGAAGGAATATCTGCAGATCACCCCTGAAAATGACAGTCAGGGCATTCTCCAGGACGTGCACTGGTCGGACGCGTCCTTTGGATATTTTCCGTCTTACCTGCTGGGGAGTATTTACGACGGAATGTTCCTGGATACGATTGAGCAGGAGCTTGGGTCTGTGGATGAACTGCTGGCAGCAGGAAAAATTTCCGAGATCACGAAATGGCTCAACGAAAAGATTCACCGGTACGGAAACACGCGGAAACCGAAAGAAGTCATCCAGGCAGTCTGCGGCAGGGAGGTGTCGGCAGAACCGCTGATCCGGCATTTTAAAAAGAAATACGGAGAACTCTACGGACTGATGGATTAGAATGGGCAGAGGAAAAGGGGCAGCAGCAGAGTGCGCAACTGCCGAAGGGACTGCAACAGGGTATGCAGCTGCCGTAGGGGCCGCAAAGTGTCAGCAGTACTTGCCCGGAAATGTCTGAAACCAAACGTAGGTAAAGTCAAAGACCCCGCAGCCGGCTGTGATTGATCAGCTTGCTGCGGGGCATATAATCCGTTTTTATGGGGTCAGTACAATATGGTGTTGATGCAGTAATTCCTTTAGCCGTACAAGTTCGGCTTCATTTTTTTCGCATTCGGCTTCTCTTTTTGCGTACTCAGCTTCTTTTTCTGCAAGTTCCGCTTCCTTTCTGGCAAGAGCGTCAAGCGCATTCTCCTTTTCGAGACGCATCTCTTCCAGCATCCCTTCCAGCTTGGCGCGCAGTCTCTTTTCGCGCACACTGGGCAGTTGGTCATATAAGCTCGTCATTTGGTGTACCCCCTTTCGGAATTTGGAGTGCTTTTTATCCTTAAAAATCTTATCGGCAGCAAATCGGAAAAGATTGAGATAATCACTGTACTCCTGCTGTGTCAGATTTCTCTGTTCCAGTTCCTTTTGGATATTCCTTTCCATACACCTCTTTGAAGAGCGGAAACAACTGCTCCGGCATGACATCCACAATCGTATTGAAGATCTCATCCCATAAATTTTTGTCTTTAGGTCTAAAGTTTTTTACCATAAATAAAAATCCTTTCTTCTGTAAATATAGAAATCAATGGGCTGCAATTACTGTGAAATATGGCGAGACGCCAGAATTGCCGGACAGCCAGAAAAGCACGATCCGATTTGTATTCACCTGTTCAGTATAGCAGACAAGGCTGTGAATGTAAATGCTTTTTGAAGCTATATTTTTTACGTTGTTACTATTCGTTACTGTTCACAGTCAGATAAAAACTTTTCATATTGACAGCTATATTCTTATACTGCTATACTGTATAACATAAGTATAACACTATAACGATGCGGCAATATACAGAAGGAGGCGATCACAGATTATGGAATTTGATAACGAAAAGCCGATTTATATCCAGATTGCCTCCCTCTTGAAGGAACAGATCGCCAGCGGCCGGCGAAGGGCCGGGGATAAGCTGCCGTCCGTGCGGGAGGGCTCGGTTTTATTCGAGGTTTCCGCGTTGACGATGCAGCGGGTGATGCAGCAATTGGAATCCGAAGGAATCATCATTTCCAAAAAAGGAATCGGATATTTCATACGGGAGGAACACGCGGGCGGCCTGCAGGCAAGGCTTGCCAGAGAGAAAACAGGGGAATTTGTCCGGACAATGAAAAACTGCGGCCTGTCCCTGGAAGAGATTCAATGCCTGATCGAAGCAGAATGGGAGGGGACGTCAGATGAGAGATCATGATTTTCTATTTCGGGGAAGCGGTGACTCCGGGCAGCTTCTAATGGAGCTGAAAGGCGTGAGCAAGTCATTGGATGAAAAACTCATTCTGCACCGCCTGAATGTGCAGCTCCCGCGAAACCGCATCATCGGACTGGCAGGCAGAAACGGCAGTGGGAAAAGCACGCTCCTGAAATTGATGGCGGGAATCTGGAAGCCGGATGAGGGGAGAATCTTCCGTTATACAAAAAGGATCTCCTATCTGATGCCCAGGGATATTTTTTATAGCTGGATGCGTGTCAGGGATGCGGTACAGTTTTACCAATCCCACTATCAGAATTTTGCGTCCGAAAAAGCCTGCGGTTTGATTGAAAATATGGGCTTTGACAGGAAGACGCTGCTCAGGAAGCTGTCGGATGGGCAGCGGGAACTTCTGATGCTGATTCTGGTGATCTGCGTAGAGTCCGAACTGTATCTGCTGGACGAACCGCTGACCGGAGCAGACGCGGCATTTAAAAGGGATGTCCGGAGGTTTTTGATGGAATATCTGCCCGAGGGTGCGTCAATCGTCATGGCAACCCACCTGCTTCGTGACTTTGAGCAGCTATTCGATCAGATCCTTTTTCTGGATCATGGAAAAATTGTGGAGAAAGATACGGAGGAACTCAGAGAAACCTGCGGAATGTCCGTGGAACAGTATTACCTGGAACGGTTTCGGAAATAAACCTGCATTTCGAAAAAATATGAACCCCGTGTCTGTGTCAGAACAGGGCGGAGAAAGGAGGCATATGATGACCTGTGAACAAAGAGAATGGAGCATGGCAGAACAAATAAAGCGGGCATTGGGATGGGAGTCAAGGAAGCTTTTTTATAAGCTGTACATTCCAGCCGGTACATTCCTGGCGGTACTACTGCTGATTGCGCTGCTCCCGGAGGCTGCCTGTGATTTCCTGCGGGTTCATGCTTACTGGGCAATTGCGTTTGTCAACATGGGTCTTGTGGTCATGCTGATTCTGGGATTGATACAGCCGATGGTTGTCCTCATGACCCCTTATGAAGATCGGCTGCATCCAATGGAACGCTCAGGAGACTTATCGGAAAGCGCCAGACTTCTGGCAAGGCTGCTGCTTGGCGTGTCGCTGCTGGCCGCAATGATCCTGGCCGGGCAGCTGGCAAGTACCCTGATGGAAAAGTTTGCAACCGAATCCATGCGCTGGTTCTACTTGAACGTGACACCGGACTTCTGGAAAGTGCTGATCATCGGCGGCCTGGTGCAGCCCCTTGCGTCTCTGTGGATCTTTCTGCGCCGTTTGGGCCGGCATCAGGAATATCAATATGTAAGATCCTTTTTCCTGGGCCTGTTTTTGAGCGAGCTCATTCAGGCGGCTGCGGAACTGCAATTCCTGCATTTCGATCCGGAGAAAGTGCCGCCTGTGTGGATACTGGAAGGGGTGTGGTATCTGGTCATGCTGGGAAGCGCGGGACTGTTATTCCGGCTCAGCCTGAATTTTTCCCGCGCCTTGTTTGATGAGGAAGCCTGAGTATTTCCAGCTCCAAAATGCCGGCCCGGCCTCATAATTTGCCATGCTGTTTTCTTGCGCAGCCTCCTGCTTCCTGCATCGTATCCTGCAGCAAAGCCTGCATATTCGAAGCAGGATTTGCTGCGGAAGTCTGCCGGTAATTACATTCAGCCTTTTACGGTATGCTTTTAGACGGAGGTCTGCCGAGATATCAGATTCAGTCCTTGCAGCAAGCTTTCATGCGGAAGCCTGTCTATGAATCAGGTTCAGCGCCTTAGTGACAGGCGGCAGGGAAATGATGACCAGCGTCACGATCCCCTCCGTGCCCAGGTAGGTGCCCTGATACAGGGAAGAATACACCCACGGATTCATGCCTTCCGGCGCGTAGGCGGCAAAGAAAATCACCCCGGACAGCGTGGAGAAGGCAAACCGGCCCAGCACTCCGACCGCATATCCGATCTGAAGCCCATATTTCCGATTGCTGAAAAAGCCTGACAATCCCAGTGCGCCGAACGCAAACGGATAATCAAAAAGCACCTGGGGGATCGAAAGTACATACGGATCAACAACAAATTGAAGGAGTCCGTATGCGGCTCCGGTAATAATCCCATATTTTGCGCCGAACCAGTATCCGATCAGGCAGATAAACAGCATGGATAACAGTGTGACAGAACCGCCCATCGGCATCTCCCATACTTTGATGTAGGAAGTGACCATCGCAAGAGCGATCCCCATTGCAGAAAAAACGAGTTTCCTGACGGCAGAAGACGTACTTCCGCCTGTGACAGAATGAATTTGTGACATTATGAAATTCTCCTTTCCTTACGCCGGCATTACCCGGATCAAGTTAAAAGGGTCTGTATGAAAACACATACATCTCAGCCGTTTTGAAACTGTCCCGCAGTTCCTGTTCCCGCGGTAAACCTCTCCGGAACAGTTTCACAGCGCCCCTGTGTACATTATTCAGAATAAGTCCATGGGAAGAAAAAGTCAAGAGGAAATATCTGATTCCGAAGCTTCTTCACGTTGCTGTTCACCCGTTTTTCCCCAGACCATCATCACAGCCAGCAAAATCACGACTGCCAGCGCCGCTGCCAAAGGACTCCTGGTAAATCCAGCGAAGATAAATGCCGCAAATGTAATCACCCCGTTCACGCAGGCATACGGCAGCTGGGTTTTTACATGGTCGATCAGATTGCACTCTGCCCCTGTAGAGGAGAGGATAGTGGTATCCGAAATAGGCGAGCAATGGTCTCCAAACAGTCCTCCTGACAAAACAGCCCCCACGGCTATCGCATAAGGAATACCAAACGCATGGGCCATCGGAATCGCAAGCGGCATCATGATTGCGAAAGTCCCCCAGGAGCTTCCTGTCGAGAAGGATACAAAGGCTCCGAAGATAAAGATGGCCGCAGGCACCAGTCCTGCCGAGAAATTCATACTCTTTAATCCGTTTACAATAAATTCTGCCGTACCGAGGGCGCTGATCATGCTTCCAAGAGACCAGGCAAGCACCAGTGTCACCGCCACATCTGTCATTCCCTTCATTCCGTCCACATAAATCTTAAAAGTATCGCGGAATGTTTTCACCTTAAAGATGCCGATAAACGCCATCAGAACAAGGGCGCCATAAAAGTACCCCATCGTCAGCGCGACACGGAATTCGTTTCCGTCTACCTTTTTAAAAGGAAATCCCAGGGGGGCCAGCGTAATAAAAAGGGTTGCAAATACTACAATAATCGGTACGATCACCATAACAGGCTTTGCGTTTGAGGTACCGTAAACCTGTCCGTCTTTTCCGGTCTGCCCCTGCATATCGTTCTCAAAGGAGTACTCCTGGGAAGCCGCCTCTGTTTCCGCTTTTTTCATCTGTGAAAAATCCTTTTTCGTGAAAGCAACCAGCGGAATCATTACAATTGCCAGAATCGCGTAGACCTGGAACGGGATCGCCTCCACAAACGTGGTGTAATCCGACTGGGATACATTCAGATTGTCAAACTCTGCCTGGATCAGCCCCATAATATAGACGCCCCAGCCGATAAACGGAATCAGGATCGCCACAGGCGATGAGGTCGAATCCAGAATCCATGCCAGCTTTTCCCTGGAAATTTTCAATTTGTCAAACAGCGGCCTGAAAACCGGCCCTACCAGAAGAGGGGTTCCCAGGTCGGAGAAGAAAATCAGTATTCCTCCCAGCCAGGCGCAAAGCTGGGCCTTCAGCTTTGTATTTACAAATTTATACACACTTTTGCTGAACGCCTGTGCGCCGCCGGATTTCTCCATGAGCTTGATAAATCCACCGATAAAGATGACCAGCACGATAACGCCCGCATTATAGGAATCCGTCAGCTGGACAAAAAAATAATCTCCTATGATAGATTTTGTTGCTGAAAACGGATTTCCGCCGGAAAAAATCAAGGTTCCCACAAACCCTCCGCAAAACAGCGACATAATAACATTTTTACTTTTAATGGCCATGACTACGGCCACAATAGGCGGCAGCATACTTAAAAAACCATAATCCATATATTCATCCCCCTGAAAGTATATTTCTTTCTATGATACGGATTATTCAGGTTTTCGTCAATAGAATTTGTATAATTATTCATAAAAATGCATTTTGTTTCATGCTTTGTTTTGCCGCCCTTCTCCAAGAGCAGCTTGATACATGTCGATTAATGTAAAATTATATATTATTCGTGTGTTTTAGTGTAAAAATAGAGAGAAATTCCATTGATTTTTACACGAATATATCATATACTAGTAATACAACTACAAAACCAATCAGACATGATACGGAAATACAGGGGGTTCTGCCATGTATCGAAAAATGATGGAGTATTTAGAAAAATGGAAAGAAAGCGAACACCGGAAACCACTGATCCTGCAGGGGGCAAGGCAGGTTGGAAAGACATACGCTGTTTTGGAATTTGGACGGAAATGCTATGAGAATGTGGCATATTTTAATTTTGAGACCAATCCAAAGCTGAATGAAACCTTTGAAGAAAATATCAGCCCGGAATATCTGATCCCGATCTTATCCCATATTGCGGGCCAGACCATCATCCGGGAAAAGACACTGATCATATTTGACGAGGTGCAGCTTTGTGAAAGGGCGCTGACTTCGCTGAAATATTTCTGCGAAGACGCTCCCGACCATCATATCATCGTGGCAGGCAGTCTGCTCGGCGTGGCGGTGAGCAGGTCACAGTTCTCTTTTCCGGTCGGTAAGGTGGATATGAAGACCATGTATCCGATGGACCTGGAGGAATTTATGCTTGCGATGGGTGAAGGAGATCTGGTGGAACAGATCAAAAATTGTTTTGCTGCCGACACGCCGATGCCTTCTGCACTGCATGACGCCGCGATGCAGCTGTACCGCCAGTACCTTATAGTCGGCGGTATGCCCGAATGTGTGATGCAGTTCGTAAATACAAGGGATTACATCTTGATCCGTCACACACAGGATACGATACTTTTAATTTATCTGAACGATATGAGCAAGTACAACAATCTAAACGAAATCAAAAAAACACGGCTTGCCTATGATAATATTACCGTCCAGCTTTCCAAGAAGAACACTCGTTTCCAGTATAAGCTGATCAAAAAGGGAGGGCGGGCTTCCGAATTTGAGAACGCGATCGAATGGCTCTGCCTGTCCGGGATCGTATCACAGGTCTATAAGGTGGAACAGATCAAAAAGCCGCTTGAGAATTACCGGGATATCGACGCGTTTAAGATTTATGTATCAGACTTAGGGCTGCTCTGCGCGAAAAAGGATCTGGCCGCGAACGATATCCTCTATATGGTGGAGGAATTGAACGATTTTAAGGGCGGGATGGTTGAAAATTATGTGAACTCGCAGCTTATAATGAACGAATATAAGACTTACTACTGGGAATCCGAGCGCGGGGCGGAAATTGATTTTGTGATCCAGAGAAATGGGAAATTGATCCCCATAGAGGTAAAGTCAGCAGACAATACGAAGGCAAAGAGCCTGAAGATTTACATGTCCGCTTACAAGCCTGCCTATGCGATCAAGCTTTCTGTGAAAAATTTTGGATTTGAAGACGGGAAAAAGACGGTTCCGCTGTATGCGGCGTTTTGCATTTAAAAGTGTGTGGGGGTGTCGAATCATTCTTCTGTTTTATTCATAAAGTGTACCGGCCGTGCTGCCGCATTTTGGATAGCCGGCTTATAGAGTCTATCTATAAGCCGGCTGCCCTTATGTTATTTTGCAATTAGACGCAACCGTAAATAGAAGATATACTTAGAACCAGGGAAATCCGGCTCTTCCGCCGGACGACTGAAATACGCGAACGGCAATTACAAAAGAACAAAAGGAGAAGAACAATGGCAAATTATGCAGAAATGTGGAAAGACTTAGGAATGGATTTAGAGGCCCACGACGCGCTCTGTGCGGTGCTCCCCACGGCATTCGGCGACGTATACCTTTCCCAGGAGAACCGCCCGGAGGGCATGGGCTTCTGGGATATGGTGGTGGCGGACATCCACGGTATCCGTCCGGCGGAGCTGATCGAGGCGCAGAAAAAAGGGCAGAAGGTATTTGGTACGTTCTGCGTCTATGTACCGGACGAGGTGGTGATCGCGGCAGACGGCATTGTGACCGGGCTGTGCGGCGGTTCTCAGTTCTGGGTTCCGGGCGGGGAAAAGGTTCTGCCGAAAAGCACCTGTCCTCTGATCAAGGCATCTGTAGGCGCGCGCCTGGAACGAACCTGCCCATTTTTCAGGATTGCGGATATGTATGTAGGGGAGACCACCTGCGACGGCAAGAAAAAAGCCTGGGAAATTCTGGGCCAGGACGTTCCCATGCACATCATGGACATGCCCCAGATGAAGCGGCCCCAGGATGTGAAGAAATGGGAAGACGAGATCAAAGCATTTGCCCATGTTGTCGAAGAATTTACCGGAAATCAGATCACCCCGGAGAAGCTGGGCGATGCGATCCATATTATCAATGAAAAGAGGAAAGCACTGGCTCGTCTGTACGAGGCGAGAAAGGCAAAGAATATCCCCATCAGCGGAAGAGATGCGCTTCTGGTGATGCAGATCGCGTTTTTCGACGATCCGGTGCGCTGCGCGCAGATGACAAACAAGCTGGCGGACGAGCTGGAGCAGCGGATTGCCGACGGCGTGTCCGTATTCCCCGCAGGGACGAAGCGTATCTTGCTCTCCGGAACCCCGATGGCGATTCCCAACTGGAAGCTGCATCAGATCATCGAGACCAGCGGCGCCGCGGTGGTATGCGAGGAGAACTGCACCGGCACGCGCTATTTCGAAAATCTGGTGGACGAGACAAAGAACACTCTGGAAGAGCAGTACGCGGCCATTGCCCAGCGGTATATGGGAGTGAACTGCGCCTGCTTTACGCCCAATACCGGACGGGTGGACGATATTCTCCGCCTGGCAAAGGAGTACGATGTGGACGGCGTCATTGACGTGAACTTAAAGTTCTGCTGTCTGTACGATACGGAAGGCTATACGGTGGAAAAGGCATTGAAGGATGCAGGCATCCCGGTTCTGGGGCTTGAGACGGATTATACGGATGCAGACGCGGAACAACTCCGCACCAGGATTCAGGCGTTTGTGGAGATGCTGGGATAAGATGGGAGAGGAAAGCAGAATCAATTATTATATCTTGTTTCAAAATTACACACAGGGAATGCTGCTGCATGAACTATTACGGGAAGAACACATTTCTTCCCGTATTTCGCCTGCGCCCCGTTCCATCCAGGGAGAGCTCGGCTGCGGCATGTCCCTGCTGATCCAGCCGGAGGACATCGACCGTGTACGGGAATGCATTGAGAAACATCATGCAGAGTATTACGACATCGCAGCCCTCCCCTGCCAGATCAATCCGCGCAGAAATAAATTTTGCTGAATGAGGAGATTAAAAAAATAAGAGCTTGTCTGCGAAAAGGTTCTTTGCTATAGTTACATTATAATACCGCGCTGAATAGACAGAAGGAGGGATGCCGAATGGGAAGCTATCTAAATCCTGGTAATGAAAAGTTTGCACAATGTATCAATTCAGAAATATATGTAGACAAAACCGGTCTGATCCGATATTGCAGCAAGGTGATGGGTTCACTTCAAAAATACATCAGCATGAGCAGGCCGCGCAGATTTGGAAAATCTGTAACCGCGGATATGCTGACGGCATATTACAGCCGGGGATGCGATTCCGCGGATCTGTTTGCAGGTCTTGAGATTGCTGGGGACGAGCATTATACAGAAAACTTGAACCGGTATAATGTGCTGTTTTTAAATATGCAGGAGTTCCTGAGCCGCACGGATTCCATGGAAAAAATGCTGGAACTGCTGAAAAAACGGGTGATCCGGGATATGATGAATGAATATCCGCAGGTAGATTATTTTGACCCGCAGGATTTGATCGGATGTATGCAGGACCTATATGATGAAACGAAAAGCCCTTTCGTCATCATCATCGACGAGTGGGACTGCATTTTCCGTGAGTACAGGCAGGAGGGGGAGGCCCAGAAGCTGTACCTGGATTTCCTGCGGGATATGCTCAAGGACAAGGGATACATTGCGCTGTGCTATATGACCGGGATTCTTCCGATTAAGAAATACGGAACCCACAGCGCCCTGAATATGTTTGACGAATTTTCCATGGTTTTTCAGGGGGCGCTGGCAGAGTATGCGGGTTTCACAGAAGCCGAGGTCAGGGAGCTGTGCCTGCGGTATGGCATGGATTTTGAGGAAACGAAAAAATGGTATGACGGATATTGCCTGGAAGGCGCAGGCTCTGTCTATAACCCTCGTTCCGTAGTCAGTGCAATGCGCTTTGGAAAATTTCAGTTTTACTGGAATCAAACAGAGACGTTCGAAGCCCTTCGCTCCTATATCGACATGAATTTTGAAGGGCTGAAGGATGCGGTTCTCCAGATGATGGACGGGAAAAACGGAGTTCCGGTGGATATCCGCAGCTTTACCAACGACATGGTGACGTTTCATTCCAGAGATGATGTGCTGACCCTGCTCGTGCATCTGGGATACCTGGGATACCGAAGTGACAGGGGCGAGGTCTTTATTCCGAATGAAGAAATTTTAAATGAATATACTACGTCCATCAGCAATTCTGATTGGGGAGAGGTATCGAAGGCGCTCAAAAATTCAAGGATTGCCCTGGATGCGGTCTGGAATCAGGATGAGGCCCTGGTGGCAAAGGCGGTGGAAGAAGCCCATTTCGAATCTTCCTATCTGCAGTATAACGACGAGAATGCGCTTAGCTATACCATTTCACTGGCATTTTATGTGGCACGCAACTATTATACGGTCATCAAGGAGCTTCCGGCTGGAAAAGGAAGGGCGGATATTGTGTATATCCCAAGAAAACAACACGGAGATAAGCCGGCGCTGCTGGTGGAATTAAAGTGGAATAGAACCGCAGAAAGCGCCATCGTGCAGATTAAGGATAAATGTTATCCGAGGGCTTTGGAAGATTATAAAGGAAGCCTGCTTCTGGTAGGGCTTTGCTATGATGAAAAAACCAAGGAGCATACCTGCCGGATTGAATCATATACCTTGTAGAAGAATCGAGAAGCACAATGGCAAAAATTTTATTATTAGAGGACGACACAAGCCTGAATCGCGGCATCAGCCTGAAGCTGGAAAAGGAAGGCTACGAGGTGCTGAGCGCCGCCGGAGTTTCCCGGGCGGAGGAGATGTTTCGGGAAAATGAAGTCGCCCTGATCATCAGCGACATTACCATGGAGGATGGCGACGGGCTGGAATTTTGCCGGAACATCCGCAGAACCAGCGACGTCCATCTGATTTTCCTGACCGCTCTCGACCAGGAAGTGGATATTGTAAACGGCTACGACGCCGGAGCCGACGACTACATCACCAAACCGTTCAGCCTGATGGTTCTGATCTCAAAGGTGAACGCGCTGATGCGCAGGATCGGGCAGGATCAGGAGGAACACGGGCAGATACTGGTTTCCGGGAGCATCCGGGTACAGTGCCGGGAGATGCGGGTATACAAAGAGGAGACGGAAATTCTTCTGAGCAAAAAGGAAATGCAGCTCCTGTTGCATTTTCTGGAATATCCGAAGCAGATCATTTCAAAAGAGCAGATTCTGGAGGCCGTATGGGATATGGACGGACAGTTTGTGGATGACAACACGGTTCCGGTCACGATCAGCCGCCTGAAAAAGAAGATCGCCGGGGAGGAAGATTACGAGTATATCAAAAATGTCAGGGGGCTGGGATATCTATGGACGGCAGAGGTGGCGAAAAAATGATCAAAATTTGTATTTTTTTGAATCAGGGCATACTGATGTCAAAAAAGTGTTTACATTCATTCGTTAAATAAGTATAATATAAAGAAAGAATGTAACATGATGTAAAGAGGCGGTGTCTATGGATGAAATTTATAATAAGATTGAGTCAATAGCTGCTGAAAGCAACGGCTTTGTAAAGACTTCGCAGATTGAAGCTGCTGGAATCAACCGCGGTGTCATAAAAAAATATGTTGACAGCGGCTTACTGGAACGGATCCGAAAGGGCATTTTTGTTCCGGCAGATGCTGACATTGATGAATTTGCATTGCTTCAGGTTCAGTGTTCCAGCCTTGTTTTTTCATATGGTACGGCTCTTTATGTTTGGGGATTGACGGACATTATTCCGCATAGATTCGATATCTCAGTTCCACAGGGAGAAAATATTTCAAGATTGCTTCGAGATAATCAAAAAATAAAGGCTCATTATGTTATGAAGGGCCTTTATGATTTCGGTATTACGGAAACACAGTCTCCGCAGGGAGCGGTCATCCGTCTGTATGACAAAGAGCGCTGCATTTGCGATCTGATCAAAGACAGAAATCAAATAGAAAAGCAGCTATACGTCCAGGCAATCAAGGATTATTTCAAAGGCCGGCCGGATATTCGTAAATTGCTGAAATATGGGAAAGTTTTCGGAATTGAAGAAAAAATAAGGATTTACACAGAGGTATTGTAATGAAAACACCAGAACAGCTAAAGGGAGCAATCCGAAATTTTGCATCAAAGAATCATCTGAGGGCTTTGGATGTTCAGCATATGTTAATGTTTGAACGTATTTTAGAGAGGCTTGCCGTATCGCCCTATGCACAGAATTTTATACTGAAAGGCGGCCTGCTGATATCCTCAATGATTGGGATTGGAGCCAGAACCACAATGGATATGGATACAACCGTAAGCGGGATACAGTTGGAGGAAGATGAAATTGTCAAAATCTTCAAGGAGATTCTGGCGATTGATATAGGCGATGGAATAATTTTTGAATATCAGCGTATAGAGCCAATCCGTGAAGAGGATGCCTATAATAATTTCCGTATCCATATAGCCGCAAAATATGGGAAGATCAACAGCCCTATGAAGGTGGATGTTACGACTGGAGATAAAATTACGCCGGCGGCTGTTCAATACAATTATCCTTTTATATTTGAGGATAAAACAGTTCCGATTATGGCCTATACCGTCGAAACAGTGCTGGCTGAGAAGTATGAAACCATTATTCGCAGGAATATAGGAAATACGAGAGCCAGGGATTTTTATGATTTGCATATTCTCTATCGAGAACATAAGGACAAAGTCGGGACGGATATCTTAAAAATCGCAATCGAGCATACCGCGGTCAAACGAGGCTCCATGGATATGCTGAAAGATTGGAAGGATATCATGCGGGATATGCGTGAGGAAACTGCGCTTTACAGGCTGTGGCGGAACTATGCGGCGGAGAACAGTTATGCAGAAGGACTGGAATTCCATGTGCTCTTGGATACGGTTGAGGAAATTGCTGAACGGATTGATATAGAAGCGTGAGATGCTGTCAGCCGTTATTTTTATAATAAGCCTGCCTGTACTGGTTGAGTAACAAGGCAGGTTTATTTTCTTAATATATTCATATTATGAGTTACTGCCTGAGAAAGAAGATTATGAGTATACAGTATATCAAAAATGTCAGGGGGCTGGGATATCTATGGACGGCAGAGGTGTCGAAAAAATGATCAAAACCCAGGAGCGCGGCTACATTTGGCTGGAACAGGAGCTGCGGAAATATCTGGGAATCAGCACTGCAGGAATTGCAGTCTTTTTCTTGTTTCTGCTGCCTGCCGGTCTGCCGCTTCCGTACTATGCCGCGCTTTTCGCCGTAGCAATCCTGGCAAACGGAATCTGGTGCTATCTGACATACCGCCGGAAATACCGGGATTACCTGGAAATCTCGGACTGTCTGGAAGCGCTGGAAACGGGCAGTTACAGGCAGAAGCCGGAGGCGGACGCCCTGAAAACCGGAATCCGGTCCCAAATGCAGGAGCAGATGGAGCGGGTCGGACGTGCGGCAGAGGTATACAAAAAACAACTGGAGGAGGAGAAGGAAAATACAAAGGCAATGATCACAGACATTTCCCACCAGTTGAAAACTCCGGTAGCGGCGTTGGGACTGAGCCTGGAGCTGTTAGGAGACGCACAGGTAACGGAGGCGGAAAAACAGGAATTTCTGGAACGGGGAAAACGGGAGGTGGAAAAGCTGAACCACCTTATGGGTACGCTGGTGAACCTGTCCCGCTTAGAAGCAGACATGATCCGCTTAGAGCCCAGGAAAGCCGGTCTCAAGGCAACCCTGGTACGGGCGGTGAACGGCGTTTACCTTAAGGCGGAGGAAAAAAAGATTGAGATAGAAATGAAAGAATTTTCCGATATGGAGATCGTACATGACCCCCGGTGGACGGCAGAAGCGATCTCCAATGTTCTGGACAATTCGGTAAAATATTCTCCCGGCGGGAGCACGATTTCGATTCGCGTGGAGCCCATGGTTTCCTATATATTTATTGAGGTGGAGGATGAAGGGATCGGGATTGAAAAATCCGAATACCAGAACATTTTCAAACGATTTTACAGGGGAAAAAGGCCGGAGGTGGAAGGCCAGGAAGGGGCAGGCGTGGGACTCTACCTGGTGCGGAAAATCTTCGAGGAACAGGGCGGAAATGTGTGCGCAGTCCCGGCGCACCGGCGGGGCACGGTGATCCGGATGATGCTTCCGAAGAAATACAGCGCAGAATTCGCAGTATAACAAAATTGTTATCTTATCTGAAAGGCTTTTGTAAGGTTTCCGAAGTATGATACATAGAGAACAGAACAAAGGTATTCAGAAAGGAGCTTTCACATATGCAGCCCATTTTAGAAACAATCGACCTTGTAAAATACTACGGCGACGGCGACAGCCAGATCAAAGCCATCGACCATACGAGCATCACAGTCAGCCACGGTGAATTTGTCGCGGTGGTGGGACGTTCCGGATCGGGAAAATCCACCCTCCTTCACATGCTGGGCGGACTGGACCGTCCGGACAGCGGGCAGGTGATCATCAGCGGACAGGATCTGTTTTCCCTGCAGGATGAGCAGCTCGCGGTATTTCGGAGACGGAAGATCGGATTCATTTTCCAGGATTTCAACCTGATCCCGGCGCTGAATGTATGGGAAAATATCGTGCTCCCCATCGGCCTGGACGGAAAACGGGTGAACAAGGATTATGTGATGGACATCATTCAGAGCATCGGCATGGAAGACCGTTTAAAAGCGCTGCCCAGCACGCTTTCCGGGGGACAAAAGCAGCGGACGGCCATTGCCAGGGCGCTGGCTTCACGCCCCGCCATCATCCTGGCTGACGAGCCTACGGGCAATCTGGATTCCCACACCGAGATGGAGGTGGTCGCCATGCTGAAAAGCTGCGTCGCGAAATACGGGCAGACGCTGGTTATGATCACCCACGACGAGACCATTGCACAGATGGCGGACCGCACCCTCATCATTGAGGACGGAAAGGTGGTGGGCTGAATGAATATGATCAGCAGGACGGCGCTTTCCAATTTCAGGAAAAATAAAAGCAGGAATCTATTGATCGGGGCTGCCATCGCACTGACCACGTTTTTGCTTACCGCGGCGCCTACAGCCATTTTCGGATTTGTCACGATTCAGAGCGAGGCAGTGAACCGGTACTATCCCACATTTCACGCCATGTTCCGGAATGCGGACAGGCAGACGGCCCAAAAGCTTTTGGAGGATGCCAGGGTCGAGCAGGCGGGGCTTCGGGAGGACGTGGCAGCCATGTACTGTGATCAAAATTCCGATATACGGATTGCCATGCTGTACATTGACCAGGAAGCGGCGGAGCTTTCCAGACAGGAATTGTCAGAAGGCAGATTTCCGGAAAAAGCGGATGAGATCGTCGTGTCAAAAGGGATTTTGGAAGCCATGGGGCTGAAAGGGGCAGTGGGAGAACGGATTCTGATTCCATTCCGGCCTGACACCGAAAGCGGAACCCGGGAGAGCCGGGAATTTACCATCGTGGGAATGTTCGAGGACTCCGAGATTTCCGTGAGGGAGAAAATGTATTTTTCCTTCGTTTCGGATGCATTTTCCAGGGAAATGCTGGAAGCGGATGAGCACAGATA
This sequence comes from Schaedlerella arabinosiphila, assembly GCF_003885045.1. Lineage (GTDB taxonomy): Bacteria > Bacillota > Clostridia > Lachnospirales > Lachnospiraceae > Schaedlerella > Schaedlerella arabinosiphila. The sequence continues at coordinate 5,457,167 of NZ_RHJS01000002.1, forward strand.
CCGGATCTATCTTCGGCTGGCCGGCACAGAGGGGATGCTCACCGACGGCATCGGGGAACGGGTCGAACTGCTCGGCGGGGAATATGGGATTACGAAAAGAGACATTGACCTGAACCGGGAATACCTTTTTGCAAACTATGTGGACCCGGCTTTGTACAGCGGCCTTGGGATGGTTCTGGCCATGATTGCGCTTGCAGGGGCGCTGACGATTTATGGAATTTACTATGTGTCTATGCTGGATAAAGTACAGGAGTACGGAAGGCTGCGCGCGGTAGGCGCCACAAAACGGCAGATCCGCCAGTTGGTTTTCCGGGAAGGGCTTGCGGTCGCGGCGTTTGCGATTCCGCTGGGGATACTTCCGGGCCTTGCCGCAGGCGTGCAGATGATCCGCGTGTCGGCCAGATACAGTGTGAGCAGCGATCCTGCTTTAGCCGAACAGATGAAATGGATTGCAGAAAGCGGCGAAGTAAATCTGATCCGGCCATGGATTATCGGGTTTGGCATCCTGATCAGCCTGGCCACGGTATCCATTTCCCTGCAAAAGCCCATGCGCACGGCGGCCGGAATTTCCGCCATAGAGGCGCTCCGCTATCAGGGAAATGAACACAATGCCGCAGCAGCCAGGAAGCGGATTTCACGGCTTTGGCACCGCAGGCGCAAACCCGCGCAAACGTCGGGAAAGTGCAGAAAGGGTTATGAGGAGATCAATACGCGCAAGCTTACCATTACAAACCTGACCAGGAACAAAAAGCGCACAGTCATGACGATTTTTACACTTGGGGCAACGGGAATCCTGTTTATGGTGGTGGCCGCGCTCTGCAGCTGCATGGACCCGGAGGACATGGCAAGAGCGAGGCTGCGGGAAGATATTCGGGTATCTGTGGATTCGTGGTCACATCCGATGTATCCGGAGCGCGCCCTGAATCGAATCCAGCAGAATAACCCGATGACAGAGGAACTCAAGGAACAGATCCTTCGGATTGACGGAGTCACGGACATTGATGTGGACAGGGCTGTTTCCGTCCGGCTGGAAGGCCCGGTGGAAGACGACGGCAGTCCGCTGCAGAGTGACATTACAGGAATCAGCAGCAAGGCGCTTGCGGCGCTTTCGGACTATGTAGCGGAAGGGTCTTTGGAGGATCCGTCACTGGCGGAGGGAAACGGAATCATTTTGGGAGAGCGGTTCCGGGACCGGTTCGAAGAGATGAAGGACTGGAAGCCCGGCAAAACGATCCGCATGGAAATTCTGGACGGAGAGAACATATTGTCTAAGGAGTTTCGCATTGCGGCAGTCACAAACGGCCCCACAAGCCTTGGCGGAACCTGGCTTGCCATGCCGGCTGACGCGCTTCAAAGCATTTGCGAAACCGATCTGACAGACTGCTTTGAGATCACGGTGGAATCCGGAATGGAACAGACCGCCGAAGAAGCAGTCCGGCAATTGATCGGGAATCTGGAATATGTGGAAATGGACACTTATACGCAAGACTATGAGGAGGCCGGGAGGACCATCGGAATGGTGCTCTATATCTGCTACGGAATGCTGCTGATTTTCGGCCTGATCGGAATCCTGAACCTGATCAATACCATGATCAACAGCGTGTATGTCAGACGCCGGGAACTGGGAATGCTGCAGGCCATCGGGATGTCCGGGCGGCAGACCGTGAATATGCTGCAAATGGAAGGGCTGTTCTACACGCTGGGGACACTGGCGCTGTCCCTGGGGATTGGCAGCCTGCTTGGATACGCCGCATTTCTATGGGCGAGGGAGACCGGAATGTGGTCTATCATGAACTACCGGTATCCGGTGGTTCCGGCGGTGGTGCTGACCCTGGCGGTGCTGGCAGTGCAGCTGTTGGTGACGTACCTTGTGGATCACAGCTTCAAGAAACAGAGCCTGATCGACCGGATTCGGTTTTCAGAATGAAAAAGGTGTGCGTCCCAACGCGCACCCGCGCTGGAGCGCGGCTGCATCGGCAGCTATTTTCCCCATGCGCGCAGTGCGCATGAGGAAAATGGCTGCTGTTATTTTTTTAACTGCAGGCCGTCTTTGAAGGCTTACCCTACTCTTTCAGCCACCCTGTAATAGCCATGTGTATAGGGATCAAAAGCGATTGCGTTTACCAGGGACATATCCACCTTGCCGCCGGCCATGACACGTTCGTCCGCTGTGACATTTACAACCTTGCCGATGACACCGCATCCTTATTTCACGTTCTGATATCTTGATATTCTTTACCGCTTTATGCGTTTCCGTCAGATTGAGCATTACATTGTCCCTTTCCAGCATGGTACTTCAGGCGGCATTCATAACATTAACACTGCTCTCTTCATTGTAGGTAGCTGCCATTAGAAGCGGCATCGGGAAGGTGCCTTCTGTTATGATGATTTTTTTCTTACTATTTACAGTTTATGTAAATAGATTGTTTTAGAAGAGAAAAGCTATTTGTGGATTGTGACAACCTTTGAAAAATAAGGGCTTTTGAGAATTGACACATGGAGAATTGCTCTATAAAAGTAGACCTCCATTTTTGTGGTGGTATTTTAAACCTGATATACCAATACCTATATTGATATTTTGTTGGTATATGTTGTGATATATAGTACCAACGATGGATGGGAGGAAGAAATCCAATGTCAATCGTAAGATACGTAAACAAGAAGAATGGTGCCGTGGCTCTATATGAATCTACCTCACATCATGATCCGGAAATGAAGCAGTCGAGGCCAAAAAGAAAATATTTAGAGACGGAAGATCCAGAGACAGGTGGGTTGATCCCATCGTCGAGGAAATGCGGGAGAAAAAAGGCGGCAGATGGGAAAGAAAAAAGCAAGAAGATTGGGGAAAGCTTTCGGGCAAAATATAATCAACTCCTGTAGGAGTGCAGCAACAAGGATGCAAGGATAAAACGTAAGCGATATAGAACACACCGTAATGAAAAGAAGCGCATGTCGTGATATACTTTATCTAAACATACACTTCTTATTTGTTCTATGATCCCTGAGTCGGCAGCTTTCTGGCAATGTTTCAGACCAGGGAAGATATGCTTCCGGTAATTCAGGATGGTTTCGGTGATCGAGATCCGGCAGACTTTCTAATAAATAACATAGATAGCCAAATACATCCAGATGATTCAGTTTCGCTGTTTCTACCAATATATATACGATGCCGCTGGCTCTTGCCCCTGCCAGTGAGTCTGCGAACAGCCATGACTTGCGTCTGGTTGCAAATGGACGGATACTGGCTTCAAAGTCATTGCTTGAGATCGGAATGCGCCCGTCTTCCAGAAATGTCTCCAGATATTTTCTCTGATTTGTTGTATAAATATGGGCTGTTTTGAGAGATTCATTGGCAGTATACTTTGCATTAGTCTCTTCTACCCAGGCCCCAAATCCTTCCAGGACAGGCCTGATCAGTTTCTGACGCTTTTGCAGATGCTTCTCGGAAGGTAATGCTTTCAAGTGTTTTTCAATCTGAAACAGGCGGTCACACCATTCACGTCCCTCAGCACCCTTGGAGCCGCTGATCTCCTTTACGTGGGAATCTAAAAGTATGCTGTCAATGTAATACCTGCGTACATGCGACTTATCTAAGAACTCGAATAAGTCGCATCTGTGCCACTACTATTATAGAGAGCATCCCGCTGGATTCTGCCGGAAAGGAACTAAAGGGGGCCGAGGCACGGGAACTGTGCGGCTAGCTCTTTAAGATTGAAAAGAAGATTCAGAACTTAGCCCAGCAGGAGTGGCTGGAGAAACGCAGAGAACTTAGCCAGCCGGTACTTGAGGCTTTTTGGTCATGGGTAGAAGAAACCAGTGAAAAATACACCGCGAGCGAATCACTGAAAAAAGCACTGCAGTACAGCCGGAACCAGAAAAAATATCTAAATACTTTTATGGAAGATGGAAGACTGCCGATCTCGAACAATGAATGTGAAGCCTGTATCCATCCATTTGCAACCGGATACAAATCCAGGCTGTTTGCGGATACGCTAGAAGGAGCGAGAGCCAGCGGGATCATTTATTCGCAGTTGGAATCAGCAAAACTGAATCAACTGGATGTATTCCGTTATCTGTCTTATCTTCTAGAAAAGATGCAGGGGATCGATTACCAGTATCAGAATGAGCCCCATACCTGCCGTGGTTCAGGGAACTTCCTGAATGCTGCAGGGATCAGAAAAAGAAAAATGAGCTGTTAAGGAAGTATTACCATAGCTGTTCATTTTTTCAATACGGTTTCTTTTGCATCGTTTACTTTAGAATCAGGGGAGTGAAATTAACCTTATTGGGGAGATATGCGATGCCTGCCTGAAAGTCAGGAATTTGTGCAGCCAATTAAAGACCTCGGTTTTCAAGTAGGGAAATGATATAAACAATGATTAAAAGTCAAATGTCCTCTCCGGCGTTTTGGCTCTCAAAACTGCCATAAAATAATTCTGCCGGACTCCTATATTTTCCGTATCAAATAAAATGCAGAATAACACAGATTTTCCGTCCGAGACAGGAGGGGCTATTTGGTATGAGCAAATTTAAACTGTGAATAGTAAGTGCGCCAGCTAAGGGTACAATGTTTAGCAGGTGGAAATCCTGTCCGATAAGATGCGAACCACATCATCGGTAGCAAACCTTGGATACGCAGTGGTAACACTGCGGGTCAAGCGTAGGAAGTTAGGCAGTAGGGTCATAAGGCATGTTAGCGCCGAAATCACGGAAAACCTGTGTGCTGACACTGTTTACTAAGTGGAAGGCAACACATGTATCATCGTAAAGGTGAGAGGGTACATGGCACAGCGGCGTTGGGAGTCAGCTATGCTGTACAATGACATTGTATCAACTGTGGGAGAGCCTATATGATCCGTAAACACAAAAGTGGAACGGTATATCGGACAAGTAACGGAGGAAGATGAAGTCATATAGGCAGTCGGACAGCTGCATAGTACTAAGGCTGGCGGGTAATGCCGTCAGGGGGAAGGCGGCTGCGCAAGGCAATATTTTATAGAGAAACCACTGCCGTACACAGTGACGGAAGAACAGTGGAAAAGTGTTTCATAGAAGAATGCCATACGAACACAGAGTCGTATAGGTCATGAGCCTTGCGAGGAGCCGGATGCGGGAAAGCCGCACGTCCGGATCTGTAGAGGGGGCTGTTGCACTAATATAGTGCTTCAGTCCTATTTTTAATAAAAAATTTTCTTTATCTACATATAAAAAATAGAGCCAGATACTTGAAAAATCTGGCTCCTGTTGTAAAATAAAAATTATGCGAATTAATACTTTTATTTTACATAAAGATTATACTCGTTTTCCTCAAAATTATCAACTAGTTCTTCCACTGGATATTGAACATTTGATTCCAGATGATGATTCGGTTCGTTTGTTAAGTCAATTTATAGAAAGGATGTTTTTAGGAGATTTATATCGGACTTACTGCCGGGAGGGGCACACAAACGAACCGACACCGCGTCAACTGCTCAAGATCTTGGTTTATGGTTACATGAATCATCTCTATTCCAGTCGGGAGATTGCCGCGGCCTGTCTCCGGGATATTAATTTCATGTGGCTTCTGGAAGGGGCAAAAGCGCCCCATTATTCCACCATTGCCAGGTTTCGTACCCTGCATTTCGGTTCCTGCGCAGAGCCGATCATGGCAGAAGTGTCCCAGTTCCTGTATCAACTGGGAGAATTGTCCGGAGAAACCATTTTCATAGACGGTACAAAGATCGAAGCATGCGCCAACAAGTATACCTTTGTATGGAAGAAAGCGGTCAGTAAGAACCTGGGAAAATTATTGGAGAAACTGGCTGTTTTTGTAGAACTCTGCGAGGAGACTTACGGGATCAAGGCGGTGTATCAGAATCAGGTGAAAATGAAGCATATAAAAAAGCTACGGAAAAAATTATATGCATTGAAAGCAGTGGAAGGAATTGAATTCGTCCATGGCACTGGGAAACGAAAACATATCCTGCAAAAAAAGCATTGAGACTTTGGAAGGACATCTGAAAAAACTGAAAGAATATACGAAAAAGCTGCATATTTGCGGAACACGCAACAGTTATTCCAAAACCGACCATGACGCGACTTTTATGAGGATGAAAGAAGACGCTATGGGGAACGGACAGCTCAAGGCCGGATATAATCTCCAGCATGGCGTAGACAGTGAATATATTTCATGGCTGACCCTGGGACCACAGCCAGCGGATACCACAACATTGATTCCATTTTTGAAATCTATGGAAAGGAATCTTGGCTTTTCTTATTCAAAAGTAGTGACGGATTCCGGATATGAAAGCGAAGAAAATTATGGGTATCTGGACGGCAGTGGGATATTGCCATACATCAAACCAGCAAATTATGAGATTTCAAAAACAAGGAAATATAAAAAAGACATCGGCCGGGTAGAAAACATGGAGTATGACGAAGCAACGGATACCTACACGTGCCATAATGGGAAAAAATTACATAAGGAAAGCATCAAAAAAGAGAAAACCCGGACTGGATATGAACGGGAGACAACAGTTTATACCTGCCAGGAATGCGGCGGATGTCCATATAAGAAGGAATGCATCAAGGGGAACCACTGTAAGACCCCCTTGGAGGATCGGAACAAGAACCTGTATGTATCAAAAAAGTTGCTCGAATACCGGGAAGCAGACCTGGAGCGGATCGAAAGCGAAGAAGGGATAAAACTCCGGATGAATCGAAGTATCCAGGTGGAAGGATCCTTCGGGGAACTAAAACAGAACAGTGGATTCCGTAGATTTTTGTGCCGTGGGAGCCAGAATGTGAAAGCAGAAGCGATACTTTTGGCATTTGCACATAACATCAATAAGCTGCACCATAAGATTCAGGGAGACAGAACCGGGAATCACCTGTTTCCTTTAAAGAAAAGCGCATAAAAATAGACCAGTCAAAAGACTCAGGCCCTGTCTGGTGACAGGGCCTGGGAAAGTGCGTCCATCTAAAAAAACAACGGGGAGTACATCTCTAATTTCAATAAAAAAACTACTCTTTTTAGAAGAAGGGGCTGTTACATCCGAGATTTTTTGAACTCTGGTGCAACAGCCCCTACTCGACCCATTTCTTAGGGTAACATTTTTACATCTTTTGCGGTAGTTGACGTTTATATTGACCTTGTGTTAAAATGCCTAATAGGTGTTGTTACAGAATGTCTAATTGTATCAATTGGGATTTGAAATGAAAATAAGCTACAAAAAGTTATGAATTAGAATTGTCCATATCTGTTATTTTGATGACTTGTGAATATTTGGATTGTAAAATGGGAGATATCTGTGATGCGGTAATGACCGAATAGATATTAGAGAGTATATGATAGAAAGAATTTGCCCTAAGTGTAGGGTTCCTATGAATGGAGAAAAATGCATAAAGCCTAACTGTGGTTGCGTTACCAAAATGTCTTCTACAATTTACTGGTGTGATAAATGCAACATACCTATCTTTGACAATGTTTGTCCTATCTGTGGTACTGATGGAAAATATGTTACAACGGACTTACGCCCTGTCTTTCCAGAAGAGAACGCATTAATTTCCATCATTCTGGAAAACAATCCTGCAAGATACCAAGCCTCATCAGTTTGGCATGGAAGCGGAGTTTATATAGTAGATGGGAAAAAGATTAGACTTCCTATTACAAAAATAAACAATTTATCGATTGAACAAATAAAGCAGATTAAGGAAAAATATGAACTATTTGCTGAGAAAATAGAGTACCATTTTTTTGATAAGTTTGTGGAAAAGTTTATTCAAGCAAACGCCGATAGATATAACTATATAACAGAAGAAGCTGTTCATTTTGTTCAACAGTATAAGGAACGATATACAGTCGATGATATGATGGTCTCGTTTAGTGGAGGAAAGGATTCTACAGTTACTTCTCATGTTGTCAATAGAGCATTGGGGACAAACAAAGTGTTGCATGTATTTGGGGATACAACACTGGAATTTCCGTATACGCTTGAATATAAGAAGCGATTTAGCAAAAATGAAGAGTCACAAGGGGTTAGAGTTCTTACAGCGAAGAACAGGGAAAAAAATTTCGAGAGACTTTGCGAAGTAGTAGGCCCCCCAAGTAGAGTTATGCGGTGGTGCTGTACAGTATTTAAGACCGGAGCAATTCAGAAAACAATTTCATCTGCATTTAAAGATAAGAGTAATATTTTAAGCTTCCAGGGTATCCGTCATAGTGAATCTGTGAGTAGAAGTAAGTATGAAAGAGAAAGCGAAAGTCCTAAAATTTCGAAACAAACTGTCGTCTCACCAATTATTGAGTGGATTGATTATGATGTTTGGTTATATATATTAACCACAAAGATAGATTTTAATTATGCATATAGGCTCGGATGGACACGAGTTGGTTGCTGGTGTTGCCCCAATAATGGAGGTTGGTCGGAATTTCTTGCCAAGATTCATATGTATGACAAGTATGCTCATTGGCATGACATACTTGTGGATTTTGCAAAACAAGTTGGAAAGCCGGATCCGGAAACATATGTGAATGAAGGGGGATGGAAAGCAAGGCAGGGGGGGAATGGGCTTATCGCTGCTCAGTCATCGGTTGTTTCATTCGAGCCATGCGCAACAGATGAGAGGGCATTCAACTATGCCTTACAAAGACCGATTACAGAAGAGCTATATGAATTGTTTAAGCCGTTTGGTTATATAAATATGGAATTAGGAAATAAGCGCCTTGGCGAAGTTTTTGTTGTGGATAAGGCTAATAAAGTATTATTGATACTTCAAGGCCGAATTGGTGGCACAAAGTTAAAAGTGATAATAAAAGATATACACATTGCAAAAGCAAGAACATTGTCAGCAGCAGAGGGAAAAGTTCAATGCCAGCTTACAAAATATCAGATGTGCCTGGGATGTAAGGCATGTGAAAGTGTATGTAGGTTTGACGCTATTCATGTTAAAGATGATGGGAATGGTAAAATTTCTTATTCAATAGATGACGATAAGTGTAAGAGATGTACAGAATGTGTAGGACATTTCGATGCAGGATGTTATATGAGGAAAGTATTATGTATAAAGAGGTTGTAGTATGGCAGTGAAAAAGGTTAAATTTAAATTACAAGGCCATGAAAAGTTTGCTTTGAGAGAAGGATGGGTTAACAAGGCGCTTATCATAATTCCCGATGCGCCAGAAGTTTTTTTGAGAAAAGATGCAACAGACATGTTTGGCATCGGAAGTAACATGGTTAAATCACTTAGGTATTGGATGAGAGCTTTTGGGCTGACAATTGAAAAGAGATCGGCAGGGGTTGAACTGACAGAAAGAGGAAAACTTATTGCTAAATATGATCCGTATTTGGAAGACCCATTTACTTTGTGGATTATGCATTCTTATATTTCTAAAAATAAGGAAGAGGCGACAACTTGGTTTATGTATTTTAACCATTGTGATGCAGATGAACTGAAAAAAAGCGAGATTGAAGCTATTTTATTAAGAGAAGTAAAGAAATATGTTGCGGGTCAAAATTTTTCTGAAAAATCATTAAGTAATGATGTGGATGTATTGCTTAATATGTACAGTAAAAATAAAGAAAAATCAGATCCGGAAGATAAAGGTATTTCTCCATTTTCTCAGTTGGCATTAATAAAAAATATAGATGGAAAATATATTAAAAATCACCCTAACAAGAAGAGTTTATCGGAAATGATAGTGTTGTATGAGTTGATTCTTATGTCAAAAGATTCAGAAGGGGTTTCTATTGAAAAAGCGGTTTATGGAGAAAATGGATTGGCTAATATTTATAATTTGACAAGCGTAATGGCCAATGATTATTTTGATAGATTAGATGCTGCGGGATATATACATGTTAACAGAACGGCTGGTCTTGATATGATTTATTTTATGCAAAAAAAGCAGGAACTAAATATATTGGAAGACTATTATAAAAACCGCTAGTAGGTGATGGCATGGAAAAGATAGATTCGTTAAAGAATATTATAGAGTTTAATAGTAATTTTAAGATGGCGATAAATCTATATTTAAGTCTAAATAAGACGAATAAAGTACTGGGATATATACCAACAAAACCGTCTGTTAGCCTTATGAGTGAATATGCTAAGGCTGTATTAGAAAACAAAGAACAGGCTACATTATTGGTGGGACCATATGGCAAAGGAAAATCTCATTTACTTTTGGTCTTTCTTGCTGTACTGTCTCTTGAGAGAACATCAGAGAATACAGAAGTAATCGATAAACTCATTGAAAAGATAAGAAAAGTTGACGAAATAGGAGAGACAGCTGCTAAACAAATTGAGAGGATATGGAGTCAGGATAAGTTTCTTCCGGTATTGATTACAGATACTACGGGTGATCTGAAACAAGCGTTTTTATATGGACTGAACGACGCGTTAAAGCGCGAAAAATTATTAGATTTGATTCCAGATACATATTATTCAATTGCATTAGAAAGAATCGATGACTGGGAAAAAAATTATCTTGATACTTATGAAGTATTTGAGCAAGAAATTTCAATGTGTGGAATAAGTATGTCTGGGTTCAAGACGGATTTAAAAAAGTATTCAAAGGAAGCTCTGGAACTTTTCAAAACCATTTATCCAAAGATCACAGCAGGTAGCGAGTTTAATCCGATGGTTGTATCTGATGTGTTGCCCTTATACAAAAGTATAAGTGAAAAACTCGTAGAAGAGCATAAATACAAGGGGATTTATATTGTTTTTGACGAGTTTAGCAAATTCATAGAAAGCCAAAATGGAATGGCTGTAGGGGCAAATATGAAATTAATTCAGGATCTTTGCGAGTTGGCAACAGATTCACGAAATGCTCAAATGTATTTTACGATGGTCACACACAAAAGTATAAAAGAATATGGAAAATATCTTTCGCAGGATATTATTAATTCATTCGTCGGAATTGAAGGAAGGATTATTGAAAAATATTTTATTACTTCGTCTAAAAATAATTATGAGTTGATTAAGAATGCAATTATAAAAAAAGAAGATGAGCTTAGTAGCATTCCTCATTATGAGAATATTCTTGGAGCGACTGCGTGTCAGGAATATTATCAATTACCAGCGTTTAGAAGTAAGTTTGTTGAAAGTGAATTTGATAACATTATTCTAAAGGGATGTTATCCATTAAATCCAATTGCAACATATTTATTATTGAATATAAGTGAAAAAATTGCTCAGAATGAGAGGACACTATTTACCTTTATTTCAAATGATGAGCCTCATAGTATGGCCAGGTTTGTATCAGAACACTCTAAAGAAATGGGATGGAGTATCGGAGCAGATCTTATCTATGATTATTTTAGTTTTTTGCTAAAAAAAGAAGTTTCTAATGAATATATTCACAATATTTGGCTGAGCGCAGAATATGCAATTGAAAAATGCGAGTCGGTAGATCAAGAAAAGATCATTAAAGCCTTAGCGATTATTTTGATTGTAAATAAAGAGGATGAAATCCCAGCAACAGAAAAATATCTTAGACTATGCACAAATGTAGCAGATAGCGCTCAAACTATTAACGAACTCGAAAAAAAACAACTTATTTATGTAAAAAGTGCTACAGGTAGTTTTGTATTCAAGACAAGAGCTGGTTCAGAACTAAGATCAGAGATCAAACGACAAAGAGAGATTAAAGGGGATAATGTTAATTATTCAAAGGTATTATTGGATGTTACGGGAAAATATCATGTAATTCCTCGTAAATATAATACGGTACACATGATGACGAGGTTTTTTGTGAATCAATATATGAATGTTGATGACTTTTTAAATATTGATTCCACTGAAGCTTTGCTTAGAGGCTGTACTGGAGACGGTAAAGTTATTACATTATTTAGTTTTGTAGAAATAAAGCAGGAGATAGTAAAACAACATATTCTTGATCTCGCAGAACCACGGCTGGTTGTTGTTTGTCCTAAGAAAGGATTAAAGATTCAGAAAAAATTAAAAGAATATGAAATTATCCAAGAGTTAAGAAATAATCAGGCATTTACATCTGACAATGAGATACTGAAAAAAGAACTCCCTTTGATGATAGAAGATCTGACAACTGAATTGGAATTGTCATTAGAGGAAGTATATGAAGATGATACTGATACGAGAATTTTGTTCTTTGACGGAAAAGGGGTAAAAACTACAAAAATAGGAAATGAAGAGTTAGCAGTAAATGAATGCTGTGAAAATGTATTTACAAAGACACCGGTAATCAATAATGAGATGGTTAATCGTTTCGTTATAGGCACGGCGCAGACCAGAAAAGCAAGAATAAATATTATACATGCACTGTTATCCCATACAGATACAAAAGAATTTTATGAAGGCTCCAGTCAGGAGGCGAGTATTTACAGAGCCCTTTTTTGCGTAACAAATATTGTTAATAGTTCACCAGATGATAATATAAAGGATATGTTGCAGGAGATAAATTGCTTTTTGGATTCTTGCTCTGATACAAAGGTTTTGATGTCAGAATTGATTATACAATTGACATCGGCACCGTATGGAATGAGACTTGGATTGATTCCATTTTATTTGGCATATGTTTTGGCAAACAGGCGCGAGGATATTATTGTTTATTTTTCTGATAAAGAAGTGCAGTTAACTGCAGATATTATTGTCAATATGTGCAAGCAGCCCGAGGATTACGCAATTTATATTTCGAAAGAAGATTTGCAAAAGGAGAAATATATAAGAGAATTAAACATACTTTTTCAAGTAGAGGATAATAGAAACTTATCAGCAAATAGGATAAAAAACATTTTTATTTGTATGCAGAGATGGTTTAGAGCCTTGCCGCAGGCATCAAGAAATGCAATAGACCTTGAACGTTATGTTAAAACTGATGGCATGATTCGTGCGATGAGAGAAATTAAAAAGTCAATGCAAAAAGTAGAATTTAATCCATTTGAGAGCTTGTTTGTAGAATTTCCTGAGGCGTTTAAATCAGAGTCTTTAGAGGAAACGTTTAGGGTAATAGATGAATGTAAAACATATTATGACGACTATTTTGATTGGGTTCAGGCTGAGGCTATATCAAAAATATATGAAGCATGGGGAGGAAAAAGAAAGAAAGATTTGTTTCATAACCTGAAGGAATGGTATGGAAATCAAAGTAAAAGATCCAGACAGGGATTATACAATGGTCGGGTAACTAATTTTATGTCAGCGATTGAAACAATGGACGTATATAGTGATACTGAAATTGCAAGAAAAGTAGTTAAATCTGTAACAGACGTATACATTGAAAACTGGAATACTGGATCAATTGAAGAATTTGTAGAGGAACTGAATTCCGTAAAGAAAAAAATTGAATCTATACAAGATGAAGTGGTAGAAGGAGAGATGACACTTTCTTTTACGCGAAGAAATGGAGAACTATTTGAAAAAACATATAGTTATGCTAATGAAAGTACAGGAAGTGTGCTTAGAAATATTATTGAAGATACATTAGAGGAATATGATGACCTAAGTGTGAATGATAGAGTTTCCATTTTATTGGAGATGATTGAGAAAATTACAAAGTAAGGACTGATGGACGCTATGGTTTATTTAGATAATGCTGCAACGACATTTCCAAAACCAAGTGTCGTGTATGATGCTATGGATAAAATGAATAGAGAAGGGGCTGTTAATGCAGGGCGAGGATCATATAAGCTTGCGCAAGATGCAAGTAGACTTATTGCAGAAACGAAGGACTTACTTCGTAGACTGATATATGTGGATATATCTGCGGCTGTGATTTTTGCGCCATCTATAACGATTGCAATGAATCAGATAGTTAACGGATTGAGATTAAGAAATAAAGCAGTCGTCTATTTATCACCCTATGAGCATAATGCGGTTGCTAGAAGTATTTATGAACTTGCAAAGAAGAAAGGAATTATTGTTAAAGAGATTCCAATCAATTCTGATTTGGAAATTGATTTAGAGAAAATGAAGTATGAATTTGCAAAAGATAGACCGGAAGCAGTTTTTTGTACGCATGTAAGCAATGTTACCGGTTATATTTTGCCAGTGAAAGAGATATTTGAGGAATCAAAAAAATATAACTGTGTCAATATTCTTGATTCTGCCCAATCAATGGGATTGGTAGAAATTCGGGCAAGTTTGATGAAGGTAGATATAATAGCATTTACAGGTCACAAGACTCTTTATGGTCCGTTAGGGATAGGCGGTTTTATTAACATTTCAGGGGTTCCGCTAGATGTTTTTATTAGTGGAGGGACGGGAAGTGATTCTCTCAATCTCGAAATGCCAGACGGAAAAGAGTCAAGGTATGAATCATCCAGTTGTAATATTGTTGCTGTTGCCGGATTGAATGCTGCGCTTAAGGATATAGATCCGGTGTTTTGTATGAAACGTGAGAAGGAATTATCGGATTATCTGATAGACAAGTTGTCTTCTGTGAAAGAAATTAAAATGTATTTACCTGAAAATCTTAAGCGGCATGTTGGGATTGTTTCATTTGTAGTTAAGGGATTTAATTCAGAGGACATCGGAACAATTCTTGATGAGGATTTTGATATAGCAGTAAGAACAGGTTACCATTGTGCGCCATTTATCCATAAATATTTAAAAGATACTGGAACTCTAGGAACGGTGAGGGTCGGGTTGGGACAGTTTTCTACGATGGATGACATAGATAAACTTGTAGCGGGGATGAAGGAGATTATAGATGCGTAAATATACCGATTATATGTTAAAATTTAGTCAATCGGATTTACGTAGATATCTGGGACAGGATATGATTGACTTGTTGATTGAGTGGCTGCCTAAAGGAGACACATTGCTCACAAAACAGCGGATGGTGAGTATGATTGATTCTCTTTATGGAACATCGATCTTAAAAGAAAAGCAATTCAGAAAAGACCTACTTCAGTGTATGAGGACAACAGAGATTTTGGGGATAAGGGATGAATGTCTTTCTGGCTTTGAAAAAGCGGAAACAGATCCGTTACGTATAATTGATATTGTAGCGAATAAGCCTTGGAACAGAAATGCAGTAAGTGCATATCTGCTAAAATTGTGGGATGTTCCAGATTCTGTGTTTGATAAAGAAAAAGATGATACCATAATTGAAAACGTGATTGCTTCCCCGGAAGAGCAATTTTATGAGCTGTTGGACTATCAATATTATATAAAGCAAAGAGTACTCAATAATCTGAATTCTGGACATTTACTTGAGCGGATGTTGGTGCATATGCCAACGGGGACCGGTAAGACAAAAACATCGATGCATATAATAACAAACTACATAAATTTCACGTTAGAGAAAAATGGTGTGGTGATTTGGGTTGCGCATACAATTGAACTTTTGCAGCAGGCATACGATACATTTGTATCTGTCTGGAGTCATTTAGGAGATGGACAGATAAATACCTATAAATTGTGGGGAAATAAAAATATAAGCAATACGAATACTCCACTGAGCGGAATTGTATTCTGTGGATTATCAAAATTAATGTCAATTGTGTCTTCATATCAGGATTTATATGAAAGATTAAAGAAGGACTGTAGATTAATTGTTTTTGATGAAGCGCATAAGGCAGCAGCAACGCAGACGCAAAAAGTAATTGAGGGATTAATGCGAATGCCTTCTGGATATGAGAATAGAGCATTGATAGGCTTAACTGCTACTCCGGGTAGAACTACCGAAGATTCCTATGATAATAACTTGTTGACTAACATGTTTGGTAATAAATTGATTTATATTGATTCCGATATATTAAATCAAATAAATTATGGAAAACTAAAGGCATTAAATATTGTTGCTGAAACAAATATTATCAAGTATTTTCAGGATAGACACATACTAGCTAAAATGCATCCTTGGAGATTATCATATCATAAAGATTTTTCTGAACAGGAACTCAAAATTTTAGGTGGAGCTCTCAGAGACTTGGGTTATGATGATAAAGAGTATACTGCTGATCAGCTGAAGGTTCTGGCAAGGAATAAGGAACGAAATCTGGAAATTATGAGGCAGTTGCGGCAACTTCGGCTTGACAAAAAACCAACGATCGTCTTTGCTTGTTCGGTTGATCATGCCAAAATGTTATCAGCAATGTTAATGCTTGAAGGGATTCCTAATAGCCTGGTTTTAGGAGAGATGGCTCCAATGGATCGGAAACGTGCAATAGAGGCTTTTAAAAAGAAGGATTCCGGTGTGGACATTATCATTAATTATGAAGTGTTAACTACGGGTTTTGACTCAAAGAATATTAAATGTGTTTTTATTACTCGGCCGACACATTCAATTGTTCTTTATAGCCAAATGCTAGGGAGAGGACTTAGAGGGCCGCTTATGGGCGGCAATGAGGAATGCACACTTATAGATATAGATGATAATTTGCAAATGTTTGATAATGAGACTGCATTTTCTCACTTTAATGATTACTGGAGAGTTTAGGAGGAAGACATGGGAAAAAGCATTGTGGATATTAGAAATATGGGTGACGCGCTTAGAAATACTGGCTATAAAAACATTGAGAGCGCTGTGTCTGAAATAATTGATAATTCCGTAGAAGCAGGGGCAGAAAATATTTTTGTTATTTTGCGGGAAGGAGTTGCCGCTTCTGGAAGAAAAGTTGTTACAGAGATCGGTTTTTTGGACAATGGGGAGGGTATGAACTCCGATGTTTTGGGAAGCTGCTTAGGTATTGGAGCATCGACACGTCAGGCAAGAAAAGGGATGGGGAGATTTGGAGTCGGATTGCCACAGGCTTCATTATATGCTTGTCCTGAAATTGAAGTGTATTCTTGGCAGGGAGGCGTAGAAAATGCTCAGAAAGTATATCTTGATATCAATAAAATAAAAGATGGAGAGCAGACGGAAATTGAAGATCCTATACAGGAAGCAATTCCTGAACCATACGCTTCCTATATCAGATATCAAACAATGCTTGAAGCATATGATTTTTCACAATCGGGAACATTGGTTATCTGGAAGAAATGTGATCGAATTAATCCTAAGACACGTGGCCCATTAACAGAAAGATTAGAATTTAGTTTGGGACAAAAATTCCGGTATTTTATACATGATGAAGTAAGCAAAATAAAAATAGTTTGTGATGAAAATCCAGATGCCGCAATTGATATAGTGCCTAACGATCCATTATTTTTGATGGAGGATAATTGCGTGCTTTGTGATCCTGAGGAACCAAAACATATATATAAGGCGGGACAGAAAACGAATATAGAGGCACCTTTTGAATTATATACAGCAAAAGGAACTGGAACAGGAGAGGTAGAGATTCCAATCAAATATATTAATAAGAATGGGCATTTAGCGACATCGCCTGTAACAATAAGATTTTCAATTGTAAAAAATAAGTTTTATGATAAAACAGCATTTCCTAATGGAGATCCTGGCAATTATAGATTAGGGAAGCATGCTGCAAAAATGGAGGGCATTTCTGTAGTAAGAGCAAGGAGAGAAATCGATTTTAGGCGTTTTGATTTTTATAGTGTAATTAATAAACCACAGCATAGATGGTGGGGATGTGAAATTATTTTTGAGCCAGAGCTGGATGAGGTATTTGGAGTTTCAAACAACAAACAGTATGTTGAACTAAAGAAAGTGGATGTTAATGATTTGGATTCTGATGAGGTTGATATTTCACCTATTTGGGATCAATTGGCGGCAACGATTATTCCCACAATAAAAGCCATGTATGCTCAAAATGAAGAGACTAGAAAAAATACAAGAACTTTTGATGGAAATAATAACCCTAGTACTGAAATAATAAATACAGTAGAAAATGATCCGGCAACTACAGATTTTGATGAAGAAGACGAGGATGTAGATGTACCTTCGGCAGAAGAAGTTGCGGAGACAGGTAAAGAGGAATTAAAAGAGCTAGGGTATGAAAATCCGACAGATGAACAGGGGACTGCGTTTATCAATAATTCTGTTAATTTTGTTTACGCTGATAAGGGAGAAAGAAGTCCAGCATTTGATTATAAAGCTGTTCTTAAAACAACAGTTATTACAATAAATACAAGCCATAAATTTTATACATCGTTCTTAAGTAAAATATATTCAAATGCAGAGGTAAAGATAACATTTGAATTATTCCTGGCTTCTTTAATTCAATCAGTGCGAAAGACGGACTCATATCAACTGGTTGAGAATGACAGGCTTATGACAACTTGGTATAATCGTTTGAATAATTATATTTCAGAGCAGCTTAACCCAAGAAATACACAGTAGAGGATGAATTTTATGTCTATACTTATTTCAGATGAGATATTAGATTCGGTAAGAAGAGAATTAAAGGGTGCATTATCTTCTGTACAGATAATTACAGCTTATTGTAAAGAACCTTCTTTTTTGCATTTAGATGGCTACATAAATGATGGAGTTAAGGAAAAACGTCTGCTTGTCAGATTCAGAATGGATGATATTCTGAAAGGAAGTACCGATTTCTCTATAATAGAATGTGGAATAAGAGCAGGCTGGCAAGTTTATATTTGTTTTGACTTGCACGCCAAGACATATATTATTGATAATAAGAGAGGATTAATTGGCAGCGCAAACGCAACTAACTCAGGGCTGAGTATTGGAAAAAATAGAAATATGGAAATAGCGACTTTGGTTGATATAGAACCAAAGGATGTTGAAAAGATCAATAAGTTGTTTGATGATGCTATTTTAATAGATAGTGCGCTGTTAAGAAAGCTAAAATCTCAAATAAATGCAGTAGGGAAAAACGGACAACAAGAAATTTATAGTTGGGATGCGTCGATAACGACTATGTTTAATCCTCATATTGATACTTTATTTTCATATGAACTACCTGAGGACTTTAACTTAAGAAATGGTGAATATTTTTCTTTTTTAGATGAAACATATAATGGAGATATTGTAAAATTTAAGGAATTATTTAGATGGAGCAATGCATATTTATGGTTATTAGCTATATTAAAAGAAAACAAAGGGTGTTTATATTTTGGCACATTAGCTGAGAAATTACATAATATACTTATTTCCGATCCTAAGCCATATAGAAGAGATGTGAAACAGATGTTAGCAAATCTTTTGAGTTTGATAGATAAATTAGGTATGGAGGAAATCGTGATTGACCGGCCTAATTATTCTCAAAGAATAAGTTTGAGAAAATAGACAATTGTGAAAGCACTTATGGATATTTAAAATCCTGAGGTGGTACAAGAAGAACAAATTGTCAAAAGTAATTGTAAAATTGAAGGGGGGATATTTCATTTTGGTAATTGAGAGCGTTATGTTTATGTGATTATAGTAGTTTGAGAAATGATTGTAAATGGTAAGTAGAAAAGGAGATATAAGTATATGAAATGGGAATCATATTCGCATCCGATTTCGGATGTACGTGATTGGGCGGACAATGAACGTCTTGAATTAAGACCAGATTTTCAAAGAAATGAGGTATGGACACAGGCGGCACAGATTATGTTGATTGACACAATTTTGAAGGGGATACCTATTCCAAAGATATATATTAAGTCAATTGTGAAGAATGAAAAGACATATAGAATTGTGGTAGACGGACAACAACGCTTGACGGCTATTTTAAAGTTTATTCGTGATGACTTTCCATTAAAAAAGCCATATCAAGGCGCATATTTTAATATGAAATATAGCGAATTGCCAGAAAGCGTTCATGACGATTTTATTCGTTATAAGATTGATATTAACGAGATATTTAATCCATCGGACGAAGAAATCAGAGATCTCTATTCAAGAGTGAATAAATATACGGTGCAATTGAATAAGCAGGAGCTTAGAAAAGCAGATTTTCCGGGAGATTTTATTTCACTTGCGGAAAAAATATCTGAAAATTCGTTTTTTGATACTTCAAAAATTTTTAGTGTAAAGCAAAGAAGAAGAATGTTGGATGTTGAGTTTATTGAAGAACTATTAGCGATAACATTAGAAGGAGTACAGGATAAAAAGGACTATTTAGATAAAGTATGCGAAAAGTATATTATTTTGGATAATAAGGAAGATATTGAACAAAAATTTCTTGGAGTAATAGAAGACATTTCGCAGATTTTTGATTTGGAAAAATTCCCGATATGCGATACCAGATTTAAACAGAAATCAGATTTTTACTCTCTGTTTGCATGTGTTTTGCAGTTGAGAGAAGGAAAAGAACTGCGGATTGAAAAACTAGAAGAAGTACGTAATGAATTAAGAGTAATGGATGAATACATCGGTCCTCAGTCAGACAATGACGAGTATAGGGAATACGCTACGCGTTGTCTAAGTGATGCTAATTCTATTGCTAATAGAAATTGGAGAACGGAATTTATGAGAAAAAGAATGGCTATTCTTTACGAGGGATGATTATGGAACTTTACTTAAAGGAAAATAGAGTGTTCTTTTTTGAGGGAGAGGAAGTTGTAGCAAATTCAGGACATAGCTATGAAATTAGTGATAGATTAGGTGCAGGTGGAAATGGGGTTGTTTATGAATGTATTGACCAAAATGGTTTACTTTATGCGATAAAGTTTTTACTTCATTTTACAGAAAAAAGTAAAAAAAGGTTTAGGCAAGAAATTTCATTGATGAAACGATTACATCATCCACATATTATAAAATATATTGATGATGGATTCATACAACTAAAACAACTTAAAAAAAATGGACGATCTTCCCAAGAACAACAAGCATTGTTTGTAATTATGGAAAAAGCAGATTTGAATTTAAAAGATTTTTTGTCTCAAGCATCTAAAATACCCTATGATATCTATGCGCCACAATTTCGTGGATTATGTGAAGCTTTAACGGAAATACACCAATTTGCTATACACAGGGATATTAAGCCGGAAAATATTCTGGTAAAAGGCGAAACGTGGGTTTTAAGTGATTTTGGGTTGTGTGAGTTTGTGAATGCGGATGAACATTGTGATATAACAGGCGAAAATGAAAAAATTGGTCCTGTTTTTTGGATTAGCCCTGAGGC
Organism: Schaedlerella arabinosiphila; assembly: GCF_003885045.1. Classification (GTDB taxonomy): domain Bacteria; phylum Bacillota; class Clostridia; order Lachnospirales; family Lachnospiraceae; genus Schaedlerella; species Schaedlerella arabinosiphila. The sequence continues at coordinate 5,478,106 of NZ_RHJS01000002.1, forward strand.
TGTAAATAAATATTATTTCGGGACGAATAATATAGGCGCATATTCAGATGTTTATCAATTGGGAATGATATTTGCGTTTGTATTAATGAAGAGGTTTCCGGGGGGCATATTGAGTGAGAATGATTTTATAGGGACAGATGAATTTATTGGAAGCGTTATTTTAAAGACTTTAGCTAATGACTATACAAAAAGACCAGAGAATGGTAAAGAATTATTGGAATTGATTAACGATGCAACAATTAATAGATAGTCGTTGAATTGCTTTCACTAAAGGAGCACACAAGTCCCTTTATCTGAATATATAATTTGAATAAGTGTACAGCTTAGCCTGCTTTATAGGAAAATTCGACTTTTTGTGAGGAAGAAAAACGTATCCTTATGGTGGATGATTCATGTATTTTTTTCGTGGCTCCTCTACGGATAGCTGCATGTAAATGTACTCCTTTGTTTTTCTTTTCAGTGTACCACAGACAGAGGAAGCTGTGAAGGAGGCTTGGCATGTAGAAGCCCGCTGATACAGTTCTTCAAAAGAAACTCGCTTATGATTATAATACAGCTCCAGAAGAGCATGGTGGTGCCACAGTCAGGGCATTTTAAAGGGTTGTAGCTGAAAGAAATAAAAATACATTTTCTCCATTCAAGGTAGTCCAGGAAAAAGAGGTGTTTTTCTTTTGAAATGGCATGGTGCAGTTTTTTATCCGATTCACGGTGGCGGGCATAAAGACCGCCATAACGGATCATCTTAAAGTGTTTTTCCGGGATATGTCAGATGAGCCGCTCAAGAAATTCAATAACGGGGAGAGTTTCTTCTACATAAGCATTATCTTCGTGGCGGTTATAATGAAACGTGACAGTCTTCCGTTATAGTGGTCAATGCGTGAGTTGGCGTTGACAGGGCGGCCGAGATATTTAAGAACGGTATTAGGGTCACATTTGTTGGGTTTTGAATAAAGAAAATATGACTCGAAATATCATCAGCCGTTCCATATCTCTGTCATTAGAAATAGAAGAATATATAAAAGTACGGACTAGTTGTATATGGTTTTAAAACAAAAATGTGTAAAAAAATGCCTATCCTGTCTGCAAATGGGATAGGCGGTGTCTGTACCCTGAAAATCAATTCTATTTTCTAAAAATCACTTCATTCTAATACGGAACACCGGATCAGGCCCGAACAGCGCATGATTCACTGCATCCTCCCGTCCCCCGTAAGCCAGATAACAGGAACACCGCTTTCTGCGGCAGGGCATTTCTTCAAAAAGCCCTTGCGGATGTTCATACCAGTTTTTCCCGGAAGCCGCACTGATATTGCATCTGCGGACCGTTCCATCGGCTTCCACAAACAGACGGCTGCGGCACAGGCTTTCATCTGCAGGGACGGGCCTGATCTCCCGGTAAAAATACGGGTCAATGGATGAAAAACGTTGAAACTCATCCTCTGTGTAAGAACGCCCCAGACCGTCCATTGCATTGATCCACAGATAGACTTCCCGGGGAAGCATTTCACGGAGTCTTTGCAGCACTTCCAGATTCTCCGGTACCCCTACGGCGCCGGCGCAGAACAGGATACCTTCCCTTCTGAGCGCGGCACATTTTTCCGCAAATTCCCCGCAGCTTGTCATTTCCGGATGAAATGTGGCCCAGAGACGCAGCTTTTCCCGCACGCCTCCTGCGTGTTCGAAGATTTCCAGGGAACGGACGATGGAAAAGCTCAAGTTGGTCTGGGATCCCGCCGCATCTATGGCATCCAGCTTTGTAAGTGCGCCTAATCCCTCCCAGTACCAGGGGTGGATCAGGGCTTCCCCGTAAGGCACGACCATTAAGGCGCGGATGTTCAGCGCTTCGGCTCTCTCGTTCAGGCTTTCACAGAACCGAAACCAATGCGTCCGGTCTTTTTCCAACTCCCTCTCCGAGCACCGATGCTTGGAAAAAGGACAGTAGCCGCAGTGATAATTACAGCTTTTTAAGCTGCCCCGGTAAAGGATGGTTCGTCTGTCCATGAGCTGCCTCCCATTCCGTCATTTTTTCCCGGATCTGCCGGGACATCAGTTGGGGCCCCAGATAATCAGACAGGCCAAGCCCCGCGTCTGTCAGCGACAGCCAGTCGGCTTCCTTCTTTTCATACGCCAGATATCCCTTCCCAATCCATTCTGAAAGCAGAGGGAAATCTTCCAGCGCATCCGAGCCGAAATGCTTCCGATACCGGTTCGTATCCAGACCCGGACGGATCAGAAGGTGCCGGATCACATATCTGCGCCGCTGTTCCTCGCTGGAAAGTATGATCCCATGGGTGACAGCCGTAAAATCCCGGGTGTTTTCATATGCCCTGAGCTCCTTTAAGCAGTCCTGTCTCGTAATGGCATACGGGGTGCAGAAATGCAGATCGCCCACATAACTCCGCCCGCCGCATCCCAGCGCCAGAGAGCTGCCAAAGCCGCACTCTGAAAATGTCCTGTCGTCGGAACCGCTTTTTGCGCAGCGCTCTGCCAAAGCTCTGTTGCCCGTGCAGTTGTCCGAAAATACGCTGCCGTCTGCGCAGCGCTCTGCCAAAGCTCCGCTGCCCGTGCAGCGATCCGAAAATACACTGCCGTCTGCGCTGCCGCTCTGCCTGCCAACCGATGCCCCTCCCCCAAGACATTTCTCCCGGCGCCGCACAAACCGCCGCATGGAATCCTGCCGGTAACCCTCTGACCGCAGAAAGCTGCTTGCCTCCCGATATTGCAAATAAGCGTTCTCAGGCTCCAGAACCATTCCGGCTCCAAGCTCCTTTTCCAGCCCGGCGCCGTGTTTGATATAAAGGGGATACAGGAAAATCTCCTGGGGCCCGAAGGACACCGCCTTTTTCAAGGATTCCAGAAGAGAACGGGTCTGCTGTCCGGGAATCCCATAGATAAAATCTACATTGACGCACGCAAATCCAAAGGAAAGCAAAAGCTCCAGGGCTTCCAGGGCCTTTTCCGCGCTGTGGCCCCGCCCCAGGGTTTCCAGCTCCCTGCCGCAAAAACTCTGGATTCCCATGCTGACCCTGGTGACGCCTCTGTCCCTTAAAAGACGCAGTTTTTCTTTGTCTGTCTGGTTGGGGGCCGTTTCGATGACAATGCTTCGATTTTCCTCAAAATCCAGATAAGCTTCTGTCATGGAAAAGACCCGCTCCAACTGCGCCGCGGTGAGAAGCAGGGGCGTTCCGCCCCCGATGGTAAAATCCGAAAACCGCGCGCCTGCCGGTTCCAGAATCCGGCGGTACTGGCCGAGCTGACGTTCCACCGCATCCAGATACATTTCCATCTCGTCCGCACCGGCTCCGGTGACGGAAAACAAGTTGCAGTAGCCGCATTTTGTCTGGCAGAACGGGATATGCAGATACACAGAGTGGCCCGGCCCCGAAAACCTGTCGGCATATTCCGAAAGATGAATCCCCGTCAGCGGCCGGTATGCCGTTTTGTGGGGATAACTGTACATATATTGAATATACGGATTCATGGCAGCTCCTACAGAAAGAAATGTTTATAGGGGACCGTGTTGACAATGGGATGATTGATCCCGTGGAACTGGCAGCCATCCTCGCCGTAGCAGGTTCCATGGTCGGAACAGCAGATCACAAAGGCTTCGCCCCGCTTTTCCTTCCAACGGTCAAACAGACGCCCCAGTTCCCCGTCCACATAGCGAAGCGCCGCCCCGTGGCTGGCCGCGGTATCATAAGAACTGCCTTCCAGATAGAAATAGTTGGGATAATGGATGGCATCCACATTGAGGTACATGAAAATATTCTGCTCCGGGTCTGCCCCATCCAGTTTTTTCAATAGAAAGTCTACCTGGTTTTTGGTGCTGTCCTTTACCCCGCAGCCGAAAGACGGGTTCCAGTAGCTTTTCCGGAAATATCCGGGAAATACCTTTCCAAGATCCGACCGTTTATCAAAAAAAGAGACGCCCCCTACACACCATGTATCATAGCCTTCCTTTTCCAGCCCTTCCATGATCGTACCGCCGGAAAAACCGTAAGCTCCCCGGGGGGCTTTTTTGCCCATGCCGATCTGTTTGGGAAAAAAGAGCATCTCCCGGTCAGCCAGATTTTTGGCGTCGCAATCCGCCGGCAGGAACCCGGCAAACATGGCGTGATGGGACGGCCAGGTAAAATTCCCCGGAGCCTGGCATTTTTTCCAGGAGCCATACCGGTTCAGCACCGGAGTCGTTCCCTGGGCTTCCTCCTTAGCAGCCACGTCATACCGCAGGGTATCCAGACAGACCAGCAGGATATCCATCTTCCCCACTACCTGATTCATATCCACGGAAGGCTGTCTCTGCCCCCTGGAAGAGGAAAAGAGCCGAAAAGGAACTTCCCCCGCATTTTCCGCGGCCTTTCCCTGGCCGTTCAAGTATTCTGACTCTTCTGTTTTTGCTGATCCGATTAAGTTTTCTTGAATCTCCATGTTCTTCTCCATCGCTGCTTTCCTAGTTTAGATTAAAGTTCTATATCTGATTTTTATACATCCATTCCTTCATCATCTCCGCCTGATGGCGGTAAATCTTGTTTTTGTCAAAAATATCCTGGTAGATCAGATCCCCCTGGCCGTTCAGCTCAATGATTCTCGGCCGCAGGCTTCCCTTTTCCAGAAGAATATCAATCCCCGCGCTTCTCAGTCCCGGAAAACACTCTGCCGCCCGGATGCACAACTGCTCCACCTCATCCATTATATAGGACGGCAGGCCAAGCTCCTCCCCGCTCAATGGGTGGTTGTTCAAATGCAGATTGGTAATGGGGCCGGAAGAAAGACGGGCCAGAAGAAAATCCATCCGTCCGTCCTGGACGACTGCACGCAGGTCATAAGAAAACCCGTCATGCTCCGCTTTGGCATACCAACGCTCCGCCACACAGTCCAACTCCAGAAGCCGTCCGACCATGGAAAACACCTGATTTTTGTCCGTAAACTTCCGGAGACGTTTTGTATTTACCAAACGCCCTGTCACAGAATCCACCATCCCGCAGGTGTACAGGACCACCCTGCCGGAATGGGGCTGCCAGCGGAAAGCCGCCGCCCCTGCCGCTCCGGAACCGTAAACCGGTTTTAAGAAAACCTGAAAGACACGGTGCCGTTCCATAGCATCCAGAAGCTGCTCCACTCGATTCGCACCCGAAAGTCCGCAGCTATCCGGCATTTCGGCACGTTCTGCACCCGAAAGTCCGTAGCTGCCCGGCATTTCGGCACGTTCTGCTCCTGAAAGTCCCCCGTCCGCATATTTCACTGCCGTATCTGCCTCGGAAACAACGGCATGTTCCGATAGCATTTCCGCCCGGCCCATCCCTTCCAACTCTTCAGTCACCGGAATCCCGGCCATTGCAAGCGTCCGCTTACATCCCCTCTTATCCAGAAGGGCGCGGATCGCTTCCGGCCTGTTGAGAAATGCAATCTGATGCCTGGCCCCCAAATCCGCCAGCCATTGCAGTTTCCCTTCATAATCCCGGGTCAGGGCATTCAATTCGTCCAGACGGCAGCTTTCCCACAGGGGCGGGTCAATTTTCAGAAACAGATTTTCCCATGAAGTTTCCTGCTCAAAGGGAAAATCCTTCCAGTCCAGCAGGCGGAAGACAATCCCTGCCGCCTGTGCGCCTTTTTCCAGATAGACGGTCCGCTTCGTCCCGGGACTGCCGAGAACAACTGCCTGTCTCATTCTGTCAGCATGGCGTTCATCCAGGTCTCGCCCCGATATGTTTCCGGCTCATTGCGCTCCGACGCATCGACCTTGATCGGAAGAGCCTGCAGCTTCTTCACCATGCCCTGTGACAGATAATGATAATGTACGTCCAGCTCTTCCAGGTTTGGACAGGAAGGAAGCTTTTCCAAAAGAAGGGCGCCGCCCTTGTCCGTCAGGGTGCCGTTTGAGAGGTCAAGCACTTTGAGCTGATTCATATATTTGCTGTCCAGCACCGCCTGGGTCAGTTCATCCTGAATCTCGCTGTCCTCAATACCCAGCCACGTAAGGTTCGGAAAATCAGATTTTTCCAGAAGTGTTCTGACTGTATCGGCATCGCCGTCAAATCCATAATATTCGACTCCGATGTACAGGACAAGCTTTTTCAGATTCGGCAGCTTGGCATTCTGGATTTCCTCGAAGATCGACACAGGAAGCCCGCCGCAAATGATGGTGAGGGCTTCCAGCTCCTGATGGCAGATCTCCCCCAGCTTTAAGTCAGTGCTTCCCTTGACCGTCAGCGCCTTTAAATGGGGCAGGGCCTGCCAGAGCCTGCCGTAATCGCCCTGGATGATCCAGGAAACCTCGCATTCCTCGTAGTCCATGTCCCCCACAAACAGGCTCTCGATGTGGGAAAACTCTTCCTTATGCTCCACCATCTGATCCAGGATAGGCTGGCAGCTGCCCTCCCAGGAATCGCCCCAGCATCCGATCACCAGATCCGTTACCTGGGAAAATTCCGGGTCGCTTAAGATATCCTCCACCATGGTTCCGGGTCCCTTGCCGTTTTCAGACTGCTCGTAATCATACACATATTTCTTGCTCCTGCCCATAAAAAAATCCTCCTTGTACCGATTTATAGGATGATTTTATTGTACCAAAATGAAATCATGGTGTAAAGCTTATATTCTCTTATGCAGCAGGCGTGTAAACAGTAACCACAGGTCACCCCCAAATTGACTTTCCTCTGAATTTGAGCAACAATGCATTGATATTATCATCTGTGTTGTGTATGATAAAGATAGGCAGGTAATCGGCTTAAATTTGATATTGCACACAGCCAGGCAAGAAAAGCAAAGGATCGGATATATGCTTGAAAAGTATCAAAGAGAGCTTTCGGATAAAGTAGGAGGGTTCAGTATGATTCTATATCATGGCAGTAATGTAATTGTTTCAAAACCGAAATTGATTGAACAGAATCGGTTTCTTGATTTTGGCTTTGGATTTTATACAACTACAAATAAGGCGCAGGCAATCGGCTTTGCCGGCAAGGTGACAAAACGCCGCAAGGACGGTGAAAAAGCTGTCAGCATTTATGAAATTGATGAAATTCGTGCCTTTGAGGAATGTTCGGTTTTGCATTTTGACAGTGCAAATGAAGCTTGGCTTGATTTTGTGTCGGAGAACCGTTCCGGTAATTATACAGGAAAATCCTACGATTTCATTTTCGGCCCCGTCGCAAATGATGATGTTTATACGACATTCACACTCTATTCTGCCGGTGTACTTACAAAAGAACAGACTTTGGAAGCGCTGAAAATCAAAAAGCTGTATAATCAGCTGGTACTTTCATCTGAAAAGGCGCTTTCCTATCTCAAATTTATCGGGACAGTCCCGCAGGAGGAATTATAATGGGAGAAGAAAAATTTGGTGCTGTTATGGGTGTTCTCGTACCGCAGGTTATCCGCTTGATTACAGAAAATTATTCGTATGATGAAATGACCGCCGCAAATGAATTTTATGGGTCTGATCTGTATGCCTTATTGGAGCAGGAGGACACGAAAATTTGGCATTTCAGCCCGCTTACACTTTTCAATATGTTTGATGAAGAAAAAAAAATGGGTAACTTTGAAATTCCGGAGGAGGCTTGATTATGAGTATTCAAGGCAATTTTATGATATTCTGTGCGGAACAGTACAAAATGGCAAAACACTTGACGGGCAAACAGCTTGCTGAGCTTTTCACCCGTTATCGGGTATGGGAGTATATCTACTCCTGCTATGAAGCCCTGCATACAACGGGTACGAACTATATCATAGAGGATATTGACCTGTATATCGAAGCACGCAAGCCCGCTATGACTTAAAGCAGAGGCAAATTAAAAGTAAGGAACTGCGCAAAAAGGCAAGTTATTTTTGCACAGTTCCTAAGCGGCAGAAAGACGGCGTTACAGACAATCTACCACATACATGGTAAGATCCAGTATAATTACTCAACTGAGTAGTTCCACTGGATCTTTGTATATTATGGTCGGCCATAAGACCGCCCGTACAGTCAAAATTTATTTGTCACCTTTTTCCCCTTCCGTGCATCTAATGAGTATAATAGCTATTATGAATCAAAACAATGACATGGAGACAGTACAAATGATTGAATGGATAAGGCAGGCACAGCAGGGAGATGCCGATGCATACGGCAAACTGATCGGAATTTACCAGGATTGTTTTTACCGGGTTGCGAGAAGCAGGCTGCACAATGACGAAGACGCGGCGGATGCCATTCAGGAAATGCTCCTGACAGGATGGGAAAAGTGCAGCACCCTGAAAGAGCCGAAATACTTTAAAACCTGGATGATTCGGATTCTGATCAACAAGTGCAATAACATACTGCGGAAAAACCGTCCGTTAGAAAGTCTGGATCATATTCCGGAACCCTGTGCGGAAAATATGGAGGACAACATCATGTTTCAGGCGATGATACAGGAGCTAAGCGAGAAAAACCGCATAGTTATGGCGTTATACTACGGCGACAGCTACACGATTCGGGAGATTTCCCAGATCCTTGAGATTTCAGAGGATGCGGTCAAGAACCGGCTTTCGAGAGGACGTAAGGAGGTATTGAAGTTTTTATGAATACAACAGAACAGAACCGTGACCAGAGGATACGTGATATTTACAAAAATGTACAGACACCGGACAGCGTGAAAGAACGGATCAACGAAACGCTGAACGCGATCAAACAGCAGGAAGGCAGCGCTGCAGCGCCGCAGATCAGGAAAAAGCATAAAAAGCCGCTGTCTTTTAGAAAGATAACTGCCATTGCCGCCGCCGCGGCCCTGGGTGTGGGCGGAACGGTATTTGCCGCGGAACGGATCTACCAGATGCATCTGAACCAGAACGGGAAATATCAGAGTGATATCGGCATTTCCACAGAACAGGCTCTGCCGGAGGAGGTCGAAGCGGTGGAAGTGAAAGCCGGTTATATTCCGGAAGGGTTTGCTCTCGACCCGGATAAAGATTATTATGTGAACGAGAGCGAAGACGCCGGTTATTATGTGCATGAGCCTGCGTTAATTGATGAAGCCGACCCGCTTTCTCTGCTCTATGTAACCGATGCAGAAACGATGACCATAGACGGACGTGAAGCCGTTTATCTCAGCATCAGCGAAAGCACCGACAAAGACTGGAGGGGCGACAAGCTGTTTGTCCTGTACGAGGAAATGGATCGGGTGCTTCCGATGGGCATCTGGGGACACGCAGATAAGGACGAGCTTATAAAAATGGCAGAAAATATAGAACTTACCCCCACAGGCAAGAAGACCGCTGTCAGCGGACTGCCCCTTTGGAGCGAGATCGTAAACAGCCCGGAAGGCAAAAAGGCTGCGGAGGAACCGGACGACAGCACTTATTTCAACGAGGCGAGCGAGGAACAGATGGCAAATGTACACCAGGTCGGCGACAGCTTCCAGGCCGAAAGCACCCTCAAAGATGGGGAATCAACGGTAATCCAGTTGGAAGCTTCCGTTAAAAATGTACAGGTGGCGGATGACCTTTCCCTGATCACAAACGAAGAGGCGATCTGGCCGGACACTTATGAATCCTGGAAAGAATTGGTCGGGCCCGACGGCAAGCTGCTCCCGGATACCCTGCTCTATCAGAGGCAGGGGGATGGCGTTGATTCCATGCCGGAGATTGTGCGGACGGAAGAAACGAAGGTGAAACTCGTATATGCTGAAGTGGAATACAAGAACACCGACAGCAAGGCATATCAGGATGTGTGGTACTTTGCGGATCTGATTCCGATCGTAAAGGAAGGCGATACCTATAAGATATTCGACCGCACAGATGAAACCTGTGATTATGTAGACAACAAGAATACCGGTGTAAGACATGAAATGTGCTATGCGGATGTTTCCGGCGGAGGCAGCGGACCGAAAAACTATATACCGGAGCTCCAGCCGGGAGAAAGCGTTACCATCCGCTTTGCATGGCTGGTCAACGAAGATGAGCTGGATAAGCTTTACCTGAATCTGAACGGGAATCTGGTATTTACGGAGAAGGGGCTGGAGATTGGGTTTGTTGATTTGAATTTATAATGGAAAGAGATTCAGATACAGAAAACCTGCCGCTGGCAGCTTTTCGGCATACGATGGTATTCAAAAACTCCGATAATCCTTATTTGGGATTGTCGGAGTTTTTTATGCGGATTTTTCAAGTGCAGACCGCGATTGTTTCTTTAAACTAATGTTTCAGATCCATAACCTGTTCGGGAATTTCGGCTTGGCTCGCTTTATATGCCGCACGAACCTTCGCCCGCTTTACCTTCAGAGCTTCCGGCGTTGTCTCCGCTTCTGCGACGGTGATCCTGCGCTCTTGCAAAACAGCCCTGTCCCTTTGCACGGATTCATGAAGCGAAATCTCCTTTTTGGTATCATCCGGACTCTCTTTCGGCGTACCCTCCGCATGGACTTCCTTCTCGTCATTGTCCGTTTTTCCAATGCTTTCTGCGGAATTGACTTCCTTCTCGTCATTGTCCGTTTTTTCAATGCTTTCTGCGGAATCTTCCATTCCAAGCTCCGCTTCTTTTGCTTCCTTGAGCGTCTTTTCTGCCTCTGCCTTCTCTGCTTCTGTGGGAAGCTGGGCATATCTGCCGCTCTTTACAAATTCCCCAAGGGTCTCTTCCAAAGCCCTGCTTTTCATCAGTTCCTGCCACATGATCCCGAGCTTCGCGCCTTCCGGTATGGCAGGATTATTTTTCACATTGTTCACGGTGCTTAAAGAAGCTGCCGTATGATTCATTTTCACACGCTGGACGTCTTCTTTTGTCCTGCATCTCTTTAGCTCCTCCTCATAGCTTTTCTGCTCTTCTTCGATGGACTTTGCCTTCTGATATGTCTGGGGATCATGCTTCTGCAGATAATCCATTTCCTCCTGCGTTAACTTCTTGCCGGTTGCCAGCTTCGTCCGGATCTGTGCGGAAAGCTTGGATGATCCGTCTGCCTGGGACTTCCGGATCTCTTCCGCCTGACGCGCAATGGAATCACTTATTTTTGTACTTCCGTCAGCAGTGAAATCGCTGTTCGCTTTCTTTCGTTTCCACTTCATCTGCATTTCCATATTTTTTGTATAGTTACCGATTGACTGCATCACAGAAAAATCCAAAACAAACACCTCCTCTATACATTCCGTTCTTTTCTGTTATCATTATATTGCATCCCCGGGAGTAATGCAATACTTGAAATGGGGCGGGTATCTTTACCATTTCCGCCGGGCTGTTCGGTATTCCTGGGGCGGCATGGAAAACCGTTCGATGAAAAGCTTCCGGAAATGGCTGACATTGGAATATCCGACCTGTTCGGAGATCTCACTCACAGACAGTTCACTCCCTTCCAGCAGCGCGGCCGCGTGATTGAGCCGGATCTGCCGGATATTTTTGGAAAAACTCATCCCGGTATAGTCTTGGATCAGCCGGATCAGATGCCGCTCGCTGTAATGGAAAAAATCTGCCATTTCTTTCAGACTGATGCTCTGGTAATTGTGCTCCATATATTTCAGCAGAAACACGAAATCAGGCTCGTCATTTTCTCCGGTTGGATTCGGAATAAATACATCCTTCTCATGGCTGCGGAGCAGAAGGGAAAAGAACAGCTCTGCAATCTGATTTTTTACCGCATTTTTGTATCGTTTATCAGAGCATTCCTCACGATAGAGATATTCCAGGATTCGGAACAGGCTTTCGTCATGCCCTGCATGGAATAAAAGATAGGAATGCTCTTTATTATGATAAAGTGTTTTTCGAAAAAAATCTCCCAGAATCGTTTTGTTGGTCAATGTATTTAAAAATGCCGAGTTAAATGTGCTGGACCGGATCAGAATATTGATCAGCAGGCAGTCGTCATCGGCGGCATGGATGGCATGGATGGTTCCCGGCGCCATGATCAGTATATCCCCCTGAGATAAATGCTGCTGCTGGCCGTTAATGTAGTGACTGCAGGCTCCTTCTACCAGACAGGCAATCTCGAAGAAGTTGTGGGTGTGGAGGAAAGGCGGAAGATAACGCAGATGCCTTGCAATCAGAAGGTCATCCCCGGAAGCGATGAAGGATTCCTCCAGTTTATGGTCAATTTGGAAATGGATGTGAAAGCGCTCCTGAATCTCACGGTTGATCTCTGCCTCATGATTCACCTCCACTTTTTGCCCGGTTTCCGGTGCTTCCGCAATAGAACAGTCCTTATTATGGGACTGCAGATACAATTCTCTGAGATAATCCTCAATTTTAAAATCCATATTGTCCGCACTGCGTGGAGAGTACATAGTGCTGAAGTTGTAGCAGCTCTGTTTATAAGGTTTCATAGCGCGCCCTCCAAAAAAGTTCTGCCTTAATCATACCATGCGTATTCCGGGTTGTCACTTATTTTCGGGCCAATGTCATTTTTCGTGCTGTTTATCGGATGATCAAATTGCTATAGTAATCCTGGGATTTACAGATACATAAAATCCGATACCTGTTTTCTAAAAATGAGAGGAGAGAGAAAGGATGTCAAACAAACCTTTACAGACAACGAAAAAAGAAGCAACCCCGGCATTTACATTTTTTTATGCAACCTCCGCCTACGGCCCGGCAGCTATTATGGCTGCGGTCGCGGCAACTTTTATATCTCCGTTTATGACGGATACGATGCTTCTGCCGGCGGCAAGCTGCTCAGTGATCATGTTTATTTCCAGCTTGTGGGATGCAGTGAATGATCCTATGATGGGCGTGATCGCCGACCGGACCAATACGAAATGGGGGCGTTACCGTCCATGGCTGATTCCGGCACCGGTGCTTCTGACAATCTTTTCCACGCTGATGTGGGTAAACCCAAACCTGCCCACCATGGCAAAGGCTGTTTTTTTCTTAATTGTGTATATGGGCTTCGGCATGACCAGGACCATGTATACCATGCCCCATGTGGCGCTCCTGCCGGCCTGCGTGAAAAGTGACAGTGAGAGAAACCATGTGATCCATTTTGGCGCGATACTGAATACGGCAGCATTTTCTATCGCCTCATCCTTCACTCCGCAGATGAAGGCATTTTTTGAAAATGTATTCCGCATAGATAATGGATATGTACCGATGATGCTTGTATTCGGCCTGATGTCGTGTGTGACCTTCTGGGGATTGTTCAGGACTTCGGAAGAAAAGTATGTCGTGCAGTCGGAAGAAAAAGCAAATGCAAAGGATATCTTCAGAGTGCTGGGGGAAAAAGAACTCTGGCCGCTGCTGATTGTATGGCTTACGTTTTTCATTGGGTACGGACTGAATTTTGGAACAGCGGTATACTATCTCATGTATTATCTGGAAAATCCCGGGTTGATTACCCCGTTTTTTTTAATGCTGACCGTGACCGGATTTATCGCAATCACCTTCCTGTTCCCGCTCATGCTTAAAATCTTCAGGACAGGGCAAAGGGTATATATTTTTACTCTGATTGTAAGCGGAATCCTGTATTTACTGCTGTTTTTCTTTGGAAAATATAATGTGATGCTGATGCTCGTGCTCTCCGGCCTGGTGAATCTGGTGACTACCCCGCAGCTTGCGCTGATGTCAATCCTGACCATTGATGCCATTGACTTTATGCAGTGGAAGACCCGCAGGAGTTCAAACGGAGTGATCGCTTCTATCAAAGGCTTTGCCGAAAAATGCGGAACCACCGTGGTCAATACCGGCATTCTGGCAATCCTGGCCGTATCCGGCTATATACCCAATGCCATCGGGCAGGAACCTGCAAGCGCACTTTTCGCGATCAACGCTACACGATTTGGGATTCCGGTTATTTTCGCAGTAATCCAACTGATCTGTCTGAAAAAGAATCCGGCGGAGGTACACAGGAAAGAGATTGAAGAGATGAAGGCACAGGAAGCTGCCGGGGAATAATACGAACTAAAGTAAAAACCAAAGCGGAGTGCTGCGCCTGAGACTTGTGCAGCACTCCGCTATTTGCTGTTTCTGATCGGGCTGGCAATCGCACCGATGAACCATTTAAAAACAGCGATTTTGGAAAATGTGGGGGGATCGGTTTCAGACCTGGGAATAGACGGGTTCATTTCCGCAATTATCCAGGTGCCTTTTATCGCATGTGCGGATAAGGTGGAAAAGCTTTCGCTCCGGGTCCGTTATCTATTTGTCACGGGGCTGCCGTGTATAGCTTGCCTATTGGCATACTGCGCGGTGTCGCCGGTCATGATTTTTGCGGGTTCCGGCCTGATCAATTCCGGAATCGTGATAGGCATGTTTGGCGTGAAAAATTATGTCATCTTTTATACCGTGTCATGTCAGCTTCTGCACTGCAGTTTTTTTGCGTGGGATGCTATACTATCCTTATGATTACCACAAGGAGGCCGCAAAAAAATGGAACATTTCAAAAACATGAGAAACCCTGTGCTCCCGCCCAAATACCATGTACCGGACAGCGAGGCGCATGTGATGCCGGACGGAAAACTCTATATCTACGGAAGCTTTGACGACCGGGAGGATGTATTCTGCAGTGAAAAATACCACGTAGTATCCACGCCGGACATGGAAAACTGGACGATCCACGAGGTGGCGTTCACCGGGCAGCAGGTTCCCTGGTACAACGATCCCGAAGCGCCCAGATATCCCGGAATCGACTGGTCCAGGCCCACGCCGTTTATTCGGAAAATGCTGGAATCCGCCCGGGAAAACGGAGACGACATGAAAGAAAAATTTGAACAGGAAGGGGAAAAGGAAAAGCCCCCATTGCTGTTTGCACCGGATTGCCTGGAACGCGGCGGAACATATTACCTCTATTTCTGCATGCCGGATGACAGCGAAGGAGTTGCGGTTTCCGACCGGCCGGAGGGGCCCTTTACCGATCCGGTGCAGCTCCCCTGCGGAGGAATCGACCCGGCTGTATTCATTGACGACGACGGGCAGGCTTACTATTACTGGGGGCAGTTATTTTCCCACGGTGTCAAACTGAACGCGGACATGGTGTCATTTGATCCGGAAGAGATCCGGGACAACCTGGTCACGGAGGAGGAGCATTTTTTCCATGAAGGATCTTCCATGAGAAAGATCGGAGATACCTATTATTACGTGTACGCCGATATGGAGCGGGGAAAACCCACGGCCCTCGGCTATTCCACTGGCAAATCGCCCCTCGGGCCTTTTACCTACCGGGGAATTATCATCGACAATGGGGACTGCGATCCCGCAAGCTGGAACAACCATGGTTCGATCGAATGCGTCAACGGGCAGTGGTACGTATTTTACCATCGCTGCAGCCGGGGCGTGCAGCAGCACCGGAGACTTTGTATTGAGCCGATCACGATCCATGCGGACGGAACCATTGACGAGGTGAAAATGACATCCCAGGGGGTCGGAGAACCGTTCGCGCCCGGGGAAACGATATATGGGTATCAGGCATGCGGACTGAAGGGGACGGTGTATATTGGGGTGGAAGATGAGGACGGTAAAACGCAAAACAGCATATCGCCGGAAGGGGCAGCAGTGTCCGGTGGGGTGAAAACAGACGCGTCCCAAGAAAAGCTGACCTGTATTTCACCGGGGGACGAAATCATTTTCCGATATGTGAAACAGGACGCTCCATGGTCTGAGATTGTATGTACCTGCGCCGGAAGCGGCCGGCTTAAGATCCTGCTGGATGATGTGGAAGCGGGAACGCTAGAGACGGCAGGAACACCAGGCAGAATCCGAACGGTGTCTGCCCCAATCTCGGCGCCGGCAGGGGAACGGGAATTGAGATTGAAAGCAGAAGAATCCGACGGGCTGGAAATCATGGAGATCGTGTTGAAGTGATAAAAGTCTTTAAAACCGAACGGGCCAAGCAGCCATGCTTTCATGGGTACTTGGCTCATGAGGTTACACCAATACCGGTTCCTTCCCGTTAAGAATCGTTTTTACTTTTTCAATGCCTTTTTCAGCCACATCCGCAATCGGCTCAAATGTATCCCCTTTGTTCGCAGTATACTGATACTTTTTATCACACAAGACTATTTCCGGCCTGATCGGGCATCCTCCCATACACAGATCCCTCTCCGTACATTCAGGGCAGGACATTTTTAAACGTGAACGGAAATCCTCAAATTCACTGCTCATCCAGGCTTCTTTAATTGTATGGCTTCTTAGATCGACAGCCCACCTCATATCCTCATTGTCGAAGCTGCACGGCATCATTTTCAGATAGGGGGAAATATATGCGGACCACCTGGCTCCTTCACATGTATCAAGACTGTTTAAATCGATATTTCTGGAATTATGAATTAATGCGGGTACTGTACAAGAATCAAATCCTATTTTATATCCTGGATTTCCGGAGCCAGCCAAAGAAATCAATTCTCTGAATTTTATGTTTTCTCCGGTAATCATATTCTCTTCTTTTCCAAGTCCGACTGGTTTATGCAAAAGAAAAACCAATGCATTAATTTCGTCAGGAAAACGGTGAAAAATCAATCCATCCACTGCCTCATCGACAGTATATTTATTCAGGACATAATGTATATTTGTTTTTACTCCCGCATCTGCAAGCCTCTTGATTGCACGCAGTGTATATTCGCTGCGATACCAGCTGATTGCGACTGCTCCGCAGTATTGGCTGCAGAGCGCTGCAAGCTCTTCTGTTATCCCATAGCCAGAGCTTGTAAAATTAGGAACGATGCCTGTCATACGGCAAATTTCAAGGATTTCTCTGAAATGCTCATGCTGATCGGGATCCCCGCAGCCGCCAAGTGCAAACTGATATGTTTTTCCCTGACACTGCTTTGCGATGCTTTCAAAATCCGCCAATGCCATATTGCTATTTTTCTTATATGATCCTCCCTGATAACACTCTATTCCCGCTTTTATGCATAGCCCGGCCTGTCCATGTATGCAGTGCCCCATAATGCCAACGTCCAGCAGTTCCGGAAAAGATGCTGCAAAGGGATCGGCACCTGTCTCCCTGCCATTCTCGATAATACCTGTACGGAGATAATGTCCTGTCTTTTCATCAAATAACGAGATAAAATTCTTTTCTTTCCTAATCTTTAATGTTCTCATTTCTGGCAATAATAAAACTGCTGCTGCTTGAATTTGTTACAAAATCTGTTCTTAACTTCATATAATCCGCTCCTTTCCTCTTACGTTCAGACGGTCCTTTTATCCTGAACAAAGCTGCTGATTTTATTCCTGCGAAGCAATGAGCCAAGTAGCCATGCTTGCATGGACATTTGACTTCATAAAAATTATAATCCATTATCCGGAAATTGTCATTGAATCCAAAATTCAATTTGCTATCCTCCGGAAACAGAATTTCTGCAGGCAATCCACCTCTGAGAGGAAGGAAGCTTCCCACCTATTTAAGCTGCGTCCTTTAATTGTGTGTAATACATCATGAACCGGAATGCTGTTTTGTGCTGAATGGACGTTGATACGATATCCCCATTTCCCACCAGCATGTCGTCAATATTCACCTGAAACAGCCTGCTCAATGCATACAAATGATCCACGCTCGGGATGTTAATGCCCTTGATCCATCGGTATACTGTCTGCACACAAGCCAGTCCAAGATATATCTGGAGGTCTTTTGGCTGCAAATGGTTCCACTTCATAAGTAGTTCAAGACGCTTTTCGGTTTTGTCTTTATTGATCATCGGAAAATATTTCATATTTTTAGTCATTCCTTTCGCTCTGCTCCAGTTTGGCTTTAGATTCCTTGCAGCCTACATCTTCTCCCGGTACTCCGCCGGCGTCATTCCATAATATTTCTTGAAAATATGCCGGAAATTCCCGGAATCCATATATCCCAGTTCTTCCGCTATGGCCGAGACGGACAGATCCGGATTCGTCAGCAGACGGGCGGCCCGGCGCATTTTCAGCTTCTGGACATTCTGGCTGAAACTCATCCCGGTGCAGTTTTTGATGATCCGCTGGATCTGCCGCTCGCTGTAGTTGAAAAAATCCGCCAGATCCTTCAGGGTGATCGACGTATAATTTTCCTGCATATATTTCAGAAGAAATATTACATTTTCATCATGCCCCTGGGAATCCGCCTCCGGTACGATCACGTTGGAGCCGTGGTTGCGGAGCAGAATGATGAAAAACGCGCCCACAATATTATTCAGGAAACGCTCTTTATATTGGTGATTTCTCAAAAATTCCCGGTAAGCATAAAATACAAAATCAAAGACCTCCGGATCGCCGCCTGTACGGAAGAACAGGTAAGGGTGTGTTTTCGAATGATACAAGGTGTGCGTGAAAAAATCAGAGAGTATGTCGTTATCCGAAAGCACGCCGAAAAATACTTTTTCAAACGTACTGGTTCTTAAAACGATGTTGATAATGATGCAGTCATCGGAAAACGCGCTGATGGCATGGACGGTCTCCGGGGCAATGATACAGATGTCGCCCTTGCACATATGCAGCTCCTGTTCCTGAATGTGGTTGACCGCCCGTCCCTCTACCACGCAGACCACCTCCAGAAAAGAATGGGAATGCCAGTTCGCAGGGAGATAGCGCAGATGCCGGTACAGCTCCGTATCAAAGCCGCTGCGGAAGAACAGCTCCTCCTCCAGACGGTTTTCCAGCAGCTTGTCTGGAAAGGAATTGCCGGTTTTTTGCGAGGCCAGCTTTAAAATATCACCTACATATTCACTGGAATGAGGAAGCTGCAGGTTCCGATCCGGAAATTGTTCGTGAAGCTGTTTAAACGTGTTTTCTAAGGGGATCATTTTTATCTGCTGAGAAAACATATCTTTAAATGTCATAGTTCTGCTCCTTTTAACCTGCCTGGGGAATAGTGCAACAATCGATATGCTACAAGTATAAAATACGACATTATAGCTTGTCAATTCTGACATCTGCGGATGTCGCAAAACCCATGTGTACGTGTCGCCGGGAACTCTGTTTTTGGGAGAGATGTCCTGCTATACTTAATCCATCCAAGATAAAACGCAGCACACAGAGAGACGTTTTACAGATTCCATAAGTTAGCTGTATGCTGTGTGATTTAAAAATCAGGAAGAGAGGTAAGAAGATGGAAAAGATGCATAAGGCTACATTAGCTGAAAAACTGGGTTATGGGCTGGGGGAGCTGCCAGGGACAATGAACTCCATCCTGGGAGCAGTGCTGACCATGTTCTATACGGACAGTGCAGGTCTGGCGGCAGGTATGGTAGGAACGATGTTTTTTATTTCTCGTTTATTCGACGGGGTTTCCGACCTGTTGGCGGGAAGCCTGATTGACAGGACGAGAACAAAATGGGGAAAAGCGAGGCCCTGGCTGTTATGGATGAGCGTGCCGACAGGTCTGGCTTTGGCGCTGATCTTCTGGATTCCGGCAAATGGGTCAAACACGATGAAAATGATCTATGCATTTGTTACATATAACCTGTTTATTTCTATTTTGTATACCATTGTAGGTGTGGCGAAAAATGCACTGATGCCGCTGATGACACAGGACGGACCAAGCCGCGGCGCGCTGGCAAGATATTCCCTGATCTTTGGACTGGGCGGTACAATCCTTGGGATTTCCGTGACCTTTCCGTTTTTATTCGCATTAGGCGGAGATATGAAGGCATGGAGGACTATTTTCATCGTTTACGGTATCATTACAACGGTCGGGCTTCTGCTCTCTTTTGCACTGACAAAAGAGCATGTACAGTCTGTAGAATCGGTTGCGGAAAAAGAGGAGAACATGACGTTTGCGGAAAGCGTTAAGAACTTTGTACAGAATAAATATTTTATCTTTGCTCTAGCAATGACTGTGTTTGTAAATTTTGCGGTACAGATTAATTCCGGCTCGCAGACCTATTTTTACACTTATGTGATGAACGATGTCATGCTGACCACGTCACTGAATATGGTCAATCTGATTCCCACGATTCTTGGCATTATGTTCCTCTCCGGCATTTCCTTGAAATTTTTTGGGAAGAAGAAAAGTATCTATATTGGAGCATCGGGGCAGATTATTGGAAATATACTGCGTGGGATTGCAGCGCTGACAGCGAATGTACCGGTGCTTGCAGTAGGAACCGTGATCAGCGCTCTGGCAACAGGCCCTCTGTCTGTACCGATCAATACGCTTGCGGCAGATGCGGTGGACTACGGCGAATATCTGACCAACAAGCGGATTGAAGGAATGGGCTCCGCAATCGTTTCCTTTTCTCAAAAGATCAGCAATGGTCTGGCGGCTGGTATGGTAGGGTGGATTCTTGCCCTGACTGGTTATGTGGCAAATGAAGTGCAGAATTCAGCGACGGTTTTCGGAATTTCATTTATGTTTGCATGGCTTCCGGTTATCCTTCTGGCGTTTGTGATCCTCAGCTTTAAGTTTGTGTACAAGTATGATGAGGAAGAGCCGGAGGTTCTGGCAGAACTGGCAAGAAGAAAAGAAAAAAATGGCCGCGAACAGTAAATGAGGAATCTGTTGATTTTATATCAGGCATCAGGTTTCTGCCAGATGCCGTTATACGAGGAGGAAGTTTATGTATCATTCTATCAAACCCGGCAGGATCTGGCTTGACACAGACGGGAACCGGATTCAGGCGCAAGGGGGCAGTATCATTACCGTAGGGGATACATTTTACTGGTACGGGGAAAATAAGGAAAAGACAACAGGAAAAGATCAAGTATGGCATTGGGGTGTGCGCTGCTATTCCTCAAAGGATCTGTATAACTGGAAAAGTGAGGGGATTATCATTCCGCCGGATACGCTGGACCCGGCATCACCGCTTCATCCTTCAGCTATGATGGATCGTCCCCATATCATCTATAATGAAAAGACAAAAAAATATGCGGCATGGCTGAAGATCATGGGGGAACCTCCGTGTTTTGCAGTATTGACGGCAGATTCTCTTCTGGGACCATATAAAATGGCGAATCCAAAGGTAAATCCCTGCGGGCTGGAGGTGGGGGATTTTGACCTGCAGGCGGACCCTGAGACAAAGAAAGGATATCTCATCAGCCAGAAACCGCATACCTGCATTTATGTTGCGGAGCTCAATGAAGAGTATACAGATGCAGCAGGGACGTATACGGAACATTTCCTTCACACGGCGCCGCCGGATGCACGGGAAGCGCCCGCACATTTTACCCGGAACGGACTGCATTATCTGATTACGTCCGGTACAACCGGATACTATTCCAACCCGTCGGAAGCCGCAAAGGCGGCAGATTGGAACGGCCCTTATGAGATTTTGGGAAATCCCCATGTAAATGACGGCTCAAAAACATCCTTCAATTCCCAGATCACATCCGTGTTCCGTCATCCGGGGAAGAAGGACTTGTACATTGCACTGGCCGATCGCTGGAAGCCGGAGATCGGCCGGATGGAAGGATTCGAAACTGGAGAGTACTCTGACAGGATTCAGGAAAAATTCCGACAGATTTTTGACCCGGAAGTGGAATTTGTATTTACGGCGGAGGATGTGGAAGATATGAACATCAATTCGTCAGTCTCTGATTATGTATGGCTTCCTCTCAAATTCGACGGAGAGCAGGTTCGGATTGAATGGCGGGAGGAATGGACGATAGAAGAATACGAGTAAATGTACGGAAGCAAGGAAAATATCCAAAGGCAAAGCAGGTTTATAACAGTCTGGAGAAATACTAAACAAGAGATAACTGCACCTGACGATTCCCTTAAAAATATATCATTTTTAAGGGAATCGCTGTGCGTTTAAGGGAAAAACTGCTGAGGCAGGACTTATTTTAACCGGATATAGAAGGTTGATTTTCCTGTTCCTTCACGCTTAAATTCACCGGTCTCTACCAATTTCCGCAAAGAGCCTTCAATGGAGCTTACGCTCAAAGCCGGACATAATTCCCGGATATCCTGTTTTGTAAACCTTCCTATCTTATACTGTGCCGCTTTTTTTACCATTTCAATGGCCGGGAGTTTTTCCTCTACAATCGAAAACCGATCTGCAAAATCTTTATATGCCGCAAGGATTGTGCTGAGAATATATTTTATAAATGGGATCACATCCTCGGTTCCTTCGTGCCAGCCGTCCTGCGACCGGCTCAGTGCATCATAGTACAGATCCTTGTCTTTCGCGATTTTTGCTTCCAGTGAGATATACTTTCCTACATAAAATCCGCTGCGGTATAAAAGCAGCGTAGTCAGCAGCCGGCTCATTCTTCCGTTGCCGTCGTTAAAAGGGTGAATACACAGGAAATCATGAATGAACACCGGTATGGCGATCAACGGTTCCAGTTCAAAATTACCGATCACCTTGTTGTATTCTTCGCAGATTTTATCCAGGGCCTCCGGGGTCTCATACGGAGCAAGGGGTGTAAACAAGATTTCCGAATGCCCGTCGGGATAGCTTGCGCTGATATAGTTCTGAACATTTTTCGTCTGTCCGGCCAGAGGATTATTCATATGGCTGTACATGATCTTATGAAGCTGGAGGATATAATTTTTCGTGATCGGAATGGCATCGAAGCTTTCGTGGATGATATTTAAGACATCACGGTAACCGGCAATTTCCTGTTCATCACGGTTTTTCGGGGCAGTCCGTTCTTCCACAAGCTGTTTGATACGTGTATTTGTGGTAATAATCCCCTCGATTGCGTTTGAAGCCTCCGTGCTTTGAATCTTTGCAATCTCCACCAGCTTTTCAAGCTCCTCGGGCCGCTGCTTTAAATATTGCTCCTGCTTTCCGGCTTCCCGGTAGATGGCCGCAATATATCCAAGCATGTCTGAATCCCATTTTTGGTCTTTGATCAATGAGTAATTGAATGGCCTCATTCCCTTAATCACGCTCCTTTCCCTTAAAATATACCACAAATTAAGGGAAAGTTCAACTGATAAGTGAATTTCCCCTTATTTTTGACTGAAAATTAAGGTAAAATATAAAAATCAATGGGATTTGAAGCTATCACATGAAATAAGGTTATTTTTCAGTCTGCACCGATAGAGGAAAGAGTATACCTGTTCTTCCTTACATTTTTGTAAGCCACTATGTTTCAAATATCGTGTATAATAGATTTGAAATACTCAGAATGCGGCAGACATGGTTCAGGTCTGCAGTCAAGTGCACGAAGGGGGCGTTTTATTTGCAGAAATTATTACTTCTCGAGGACGATATCAGCCTGATCGACGGCCTGACCTATTCTTTACAAAAGAATGGATTTGACATCCAGGTAGCCAGGACGGTCTGCGAAGCCGAAAACTTACTTGCGGAAAATACAGATTTCGACCTGTTTCTTTTTGATGTGACACTGCCGGACGGAAATGGATTTACCCTGTGCGAGAGGCTGCGGGAATCCGGGAACCCGGTTCCGATCATATTTCTGACCGCATCCGACGAGGAAACCAGCGTGATCCGCGGCCTGGACTGCGGAGGAGACGATTATATTACAAAGCCGTTCAAGCTGGGGGAGCTGTGTTCCCGCATCCGGGCGCTGCTGCGGCGGAGCAGTATGCGAAATTCCGGAGACGGCATCCTGCGCTCTGGGGAACTGACGGTGAACCTGGCGGAAGGCAGAGTATTCTTAAGCGGGGAGTCCGTAGAATTTACCGGGGCGGAATACCGTCTGCTCTGCCTGCTGCTGAAAAACAGCGGAAGGGTGCTCACCCGCGGGATGATCCTGGATAAGCTGTGGGACGGCGCCGGCAATTTTGTGGATGACAATACACTGTCGGTTTATGTACGCCGCCTCCGGGAAAAGCTGGAAGAAAATCCATCCAGACCGGAACACTTAAAAACGGTTCGGGGGTTCGGATACCAGTGGAAGGAATAAAGTCTTTACACTCATTTTGCCTTTTGATATAATGGAGGTATCTCATAGGACGATATTTTTCATATAGGGTAGTGTCAAGTAATTTATGAAAAACTGAGCTGCAAAAAACAGGCTCAAATGAACCTTGAAAACTGTAGATATCGACTCCGAAAAGCTCTCCGAGGGCTTAGGGCGTTGCCCTAAGAACCCACAAGGGACCAATCCCTTGACCCGGTTTCGGGCTTTGCCCGAACCCATCCTCGCCGGAAGGCAGGAAAAGGGCGCAGTGGCCCCTTTTCTGACAGACAGGATCATCCGTGAGCCTT
The DNA here is from genome assembly GCF_003885045.1 of Schaedlerella arabinosiphila. Lineage (GTDB taxonomy): Bacteria > Bacillota > Clostridia > Lachnospirales > Lachnospiraceae > Schaedlerella > Schaedlerella arabinosiphila. The sequence continues at coordinate 5,502,066 of NZ_RHJS01000002.1, forward strand.
ATGTCAATAGACTTTCGCGGCATATCCTCACCGCCTGACGGCGGCTGCGGTATTCCACGGTTCTATTGACAACAGCTCCGCTCCGGCGCAGAGCCGCCGTTTTTCTGCTGGTTCAGGATGGTCTGCTGGCCAAGGAAGATGAGAAGCTGCCATTTTCCAGGCATGTTGTCAGCGCCCCGCAGCATTTCTACTTCGTTAAGAACTTTGTAGTTCTTGTGTTTATGCGGACGGAGAAAGTTATAGTATGCGACCCAGAGGGCAAGGTCATAGTTGGCACCGTCGATGTGGTCAAAGCCGTTTGTGTGACGGTAAGATGCCTTATAAGTACGGTTGAGCCGTTCAATCATCTGTTTGTAGGGACGGTGTTCTTTGGAAACAGCATCGTCGTTGGTAAGTCCAATCACCTGAGTGATTTTGAATGTAAAATCGTTTCCCAGCTTTTTTACAAATTCCATTGCAGCGAGCGGGTAGGCGCTGTAACCGTCAGCAATGAACTTAAAGTTTTCCGGCAGTTTTGCAAGTCCCCGGAAAGCCATACGCATAGCGAGGATACAGGGGCCGACACCACGGTTATCAGAGATCTGGTAGCCAATGATGGATCGGGATGCGGCATTCATAATGAGCCAGACATAGGATTTGATCCCACGGATTTTGATATAGGTTTCATCGGCAGTAAAAACAGGCCCTTTTTCGTAGGGGTATTGGTCAACAAAAGGTTTCACGCAGATAGCTGCGGTCTTGCAGTAATTAGCGATCTGCTGGTGGGAAATGCCGATGTTGTACAGGTCTCTGAGAGCCTGGGAGGTTTTCCTAAGGGAGAGGCCAAGGTTGACGTGTAGGGTCAGGCACAAGGACATTACGTGGGCATTATGCTTGGTGAATTTCAGGGATGAAGCATTTTTAGGCAGGGTATTGAGATCCATGCTGAAAAAATCCATCGTAAACTCACGGTAGATATAGTGGAGTTTATATTTATTTTTGCCGTAGTCCTGCCTGAGATCTTCTTTATCTACCTTTTTGAGGTTGTAGAGGTAATAAGGACATTTGGGATTGATGCACTTATGGATGATAAAGTGTTTGCGCTCCTTCTTTGGGACCAGGGTATTGCCGCAGTGGGGACAGCGTAGTTTTACAGAGGAGAAGCGGCTTTCATCGGGTGAGAACCTTGCGCTGCAGACTTTGCAGAGAAGCTGTCCTTTGGAACCATTATTTTTATAAAGGAAAGGCTTCGGGGCACCACAGCGGGGGCAGGTACAGCTGTCCGGAATATCGCATTCTGACCGTCGGCTGACAGGGCGTATTTTCTTACCATAACGCTTTTCAAAGTAAGGGATGAGATCTTGATAAGTCCAGTCCTGCCGGAAGTCAGTGACAAGAGGGAGATCGTCAATTTTAAACTTCTGGTACTTTGGAGAATGGGAATCATCAAAAGCCCACTGTTTCAGTGGGATATATCTGCAGATAAAATGAATCAGCCAGCAGTTTTGTTGGTAAAGAGATTGAATGAGAAAGAGTAAATAGGTAATAATATCCATAAGCAATGATTTTCCTTTCAGTGTTTGTGGGATGGTAATAGTATTGACACAAAAAAGGGAGGTCATTGCTTTTTTCTTTGAAAAAGTGGTGAAACCCTTGAAATAATAAGGTTTGTTAAAAAAAATATGGTAGTTAACTTGACACTACCTCATATAGAAGGGAGGGAGATTTTATGAATAATGGCGAAATAATCAAGAATGCCCTTGAAGATTTTGCAAAAGTTCAAAGGCGTATGTTTTTAGCCAAAAAAGAAAATGCGACAGAAACATATGCGGATTTAAGAGAAGATTACATCCTTTTAAAAGCTTTGTTAAATTCTTTAGGTGTGAATCTGACAGAAATTGACAAGATAAAAGAGTAACCATAAATCAGAGTGTAAAGTCTTTATTGAATGATCAAACGGTAATGTTTGATTTTAGAGGCTTTACACTCTTTTAATTCACCGGGGCAGAATACCGTCTGTTCTGTCTACTGCTGAAAAAACGCGGAAGGAGTGAAGATTTTGAAGTTTCTATATGAAAAACAGACCCGGAGGTTTTACTTATTCCTAGTGTGTATCTGCGTGCTGCAGATCTGCATTCTGGGGATCTGCGGGATTTTTCAGGCGCAGGACGTCAGGAGGATTCTGATTCGGCGTGAGCTCGGGGCGGCATCCTATCTGCTGGAGCAGGAAATCCCGCCTGCGCTGGTGGCTTCCGCCTGGAACCACACAGAGGTGACGAAAGCCGGCGAAACGCTCTTGCGGACGATCGGACACACGGAGGATACGCCGGCCTATCTGATGCTCCTTACCGAACAGACGTCCATTCCCCTAATCCTGGTGCTGCTCCTTGCAGGAACCCTGTTTTCCGCAGTCATTCTGACAGGCGCGGCATGTTTTTTTCGGGGCAGGGAGCGTCTATATGAGGACGCGGAAAAGGTGATCCTCCATTATGCGGACAACCGCTTTGAAACGCATCTGCCGTCCGGAGGAACCGGGGCGCTTTACCGGTTGTTCGGCAGTATTGAGCAGCTTGCCCTGTCGCTGCAGGCAAAGAGCGAGATGGAACACCGGGCAAAGGGATTCTTAAAAAATATGATCTCCAACATTTCCCATCAGTTAAAAACGCCCCTTGCGGCGTTAAATATGTATATGGAAATCATCGCAGAGGAGCCAGGGAATGAAGAGGCGGTGCAAGACTTTTCACGGAAATCCATCCAGTCCCTGGAACGGATGGAGCGGCTGATCCAGTCCCTTCTGAAAATGGCCCGCCTGGATACGGGAAGCATAGTCTTCGAGAAACGCCGGTGCTTCGCGTCGGAGCTGGCGGCCCAGGCTGTGGACGATCTGCTGGAACGGGCAAGGCAGGAGGGAAAGAAGATCCTGGTGGAGGGGGATTTAAAGGAGCAGTTGTACTGCGATCAGGAGTGGACCGCGGAGGCGTTGGGAAACCTTGTGAAAAATGCCCTGGATCACACGGAGGCCGGCGGAACCATCCGGATCTCGTGGAAACGATTCCCGGCGGTGTTCCGTCTGAGCGTGGAGGACAATGGGCGGGGCATCGAACAGGAGGATATCCACCATATCTTCAAACAGTTTTACCGAAGCAGCACATCCTGCGACCAGCAGGGCGCGGGGCTGGGGCTTTCGCTGGCAAAATCCATCGCAGAAGGACAGGGAGGAAACCTGTCTGTGGAAAGCAGGCCGGGGGAAGGGAGTATATTTCGGTTGATATTGTTCACGGCTTGATACTGTTCACACGGTGCCGTGCACTTGCTGCACGGCATCCGGTCAATACAGTGATGGGGCGGGTTGGATGCTCAAAGAGCATCCAACCGTACAGGTGGAATTTTTTTACGGATCTATCTTCTGATTTCACTCATGATATTCTCTCTTCCCATCTTCCAGGCAGGGATCATTACTGCCGTCACCGCAATCACCAAATTCAGTACCATAATTCCAACTAAAACCAGATTGGGAACATTGGAAGTCAGATGTAAGAATTGAAGCACATGAGCCATATAATAATCCATCACCCTTCTAAGAACCAGATTATAAAGCAGGAAGATAAACACATCTGCCAGTAATCCATACAGAATACCTGTCTGCAAAATCATTTTATAAAAGCCATTGTCTGTAATTCCCATTGCACGTATGATACCGTATTCCCTTCTTCTGGCGAGAATCGTATGGTTCATACTGTTTACAATATGAAACGAGCTGATGATCAGCAGGATCACTGCAATACTGGAGAAGAATATCTGCTGCTGCCTGAGATAATCTTTCTGTGTTTTGATTGCAGAAGTATAATCTTGCAATACTGCCTTTGGAACATCTCGGATTATCTGCAGCAGCTGATTGCTCACGCTCTCTGAATCCGCACCGTCAGATGGTGACGCATTGATAAAACTGTAATTTTTAATTGTTTCCGGCTGAATCTCTCCCTCCAGAATAAAATCCTGAAGCTGTTCTATCATCGCTTCATCGTAGCCATACACATTATATTTGATTCGATAATTTCCATCTTCCTGCTGATTACAGATCCCATCATATCTCTGGATAAAATACGGTTCCTGATTTTGATATTTGAAGTAATCACTCCAATCTTCTTCTGCCAAAAACTCATTTCTGGAAAGCTGTAATTCTCCCATGGTGTACTTTGTGGCATATACATTTTCTGTTTCCGGCATATTTTGAATCTTATCTGCTGCTGCCTTCGGAATCGTATCTTTCAGCGAATCGGACTTTAAAGAAATACGGTACTCCGAACCAAGTCCGTCATCCGACATCAAAGAAAGTTCTGCATGAACTTTCAAATTCTCTACCATATAAGTAGTACATAAGAAAATACAACCACCGATAGACAAGGATAATAAAATTCCGATCACTTTCCGTTTATGAGAAATCGTATCTACCGCGTCTAAGATCGTCTGCTTTATTCCAATTGCTTTCCCTTCGAAGCCATCGATATTTTGCTCCAACTTTACCATCTTCGATAAAGACTCCACAATCCAGCTCAGTTTGTCAACCTGTCGCTGCATTTTTTCAGAAAACACGGTTTTCCGTTCTGGCGTAATTTCCTCTTTACTCAAAATTTCTGCATAAAGAGAAATATTCGCCAGGGGAGTTTTTAATTGATGAGACATATTGGATACCAAACTTTTCACCTGCTCTTTTTCTTGTTCCGCACTATTCGCGTGCTTGCCAAGCACTTCCTGTATCTGCCTGATTTTACTGACAAGAGCAGAATATTCTCCTTCTTCCAGATCAGAAGCTGCAATCATTTCCCGGCTTAACACACGATCCAACAAACGGTCAATTAAGCGATACGTTTTTCTCTTTTGATATATGTTATTTCCAATCGACAAACACAAAAGCACTGCTAAAATGATCGTAATCCACATCTTTTTATTCCTTCCAGATATATCCGATTCCATGAACTGTTTGAATCCATTTTGGCTTCGATATATCATCCTCTATCTTTGTACGAAGTCTGCTGATATTCACAGACACCGTATTGTTATCTACATACTTCCCATCGCTGTCCCATATTTTCTCTAAAATCTGCTCTTTAGAAAGGATATGGTTCTTATTCTCAACCAAATACAATAACAGACGGTATTCCAATTTGCTAAGTGAAATCTCTTCGCCTCGTTTATATACTTTGCAGACACTCTGATCTATGCTTAATTCTCCTGAGATCATTTTCGTACTTTCAGATTTTTCCTGAAGAATCCGCTTCATTCTTGCCTTTAATACTCCAAGTGAAAATGGTTTTGACAAGTAATCATTTACTCCTAATTCCAAAGCCTTTATCTCATCCAGCTCTGTATCACGAGCTGTCAGCATAATAATCGGAATATTGCTGTAACTCCGAACCTCTTTGCAAAGTTCAAACCCTGTTCCATCCGGCAGGTTACAATCAAGAAGAACCAGATCACTTTCCTTTTTCACGCTTAATCTTCAAAATATCGTTACTGTTCACACCCTTTGGGTGCTCCAGTAACAAATATCTTCTTCGGGAACTCGTGAACAGTAAACATGACTTTACATTCAAAATCCCTTTTGGTATAATTATTAAGTGAAGTATCAGATTCAGAGCAGATTAAAAGAGCAGCTCTGGAAAAACACAGAACTGCTCGGAATCTGATTCTTCGCAATTGTAGCAAGTCGCGGACGTTTAGCCGAAAAAGGTATGGGGATTGTATCCTCCCGGAGAGCCTGAAAATGAAAAAACAATCCGAAAACCTATGAAATCCAACAGGATGCTGAGGGCTCAAAATAAATTTGGGCATGCTTCGCAGACCTTCCCTTGGAAGATCTTAAAAAAACAGTATGGATGGGAAGGCACTTTACCGCGGTTTCGCATAAACCCTTCCCAGGTGCTTCATGTTCATACAGCCGCATTCCGGACAGACCCGTATATCGAAATTCCAGACTGCCTTGAGCAGTTCCGCTATGGACAGATCCTGATACCGGCGTTTAAATCTCTGATATCCTTGCAGCTTGAAGATCAGTTTCAGGTTTTTGGATTTCATCCGGTTGTTGAGAAATCCATAGTATCGGATCCTTTGAAATCCATGAGGAAGCACATGCATCAGGAAACGCCGGATGAATTCCTCATTTTTCAGAGATATCTGCCGCCTGTGTCCTCCGGGGTTCTTTGCCCTGGCGGAAAATGTAGTTTCGGAATCCGTAACAGAAAGGATCCGGCTGTTTGAGATCGCGATTTTATGTGTGTAACGGCCAAGATACTCAAGGGCGTTGCCGAAACCGCGAAAGGTTTCTTTTATAAAAGGGCACCAGTCTTTTCCGTAAAGGAGGTCTTTGAATTCTTTCCATTCGTAAGGATTCCGCAGCTTTTCACAGGAAGCGGAAAACACAAGCTTTCCGCAGCGGTAGTATTCCTCCAGAAGAGAGAGGTATTTCCCTTTGAACTTCTCTCTGAGGACACGTACCGGGATAAAAAATGTGCCCTTTGAAGTTTTGACCTGACGGTTTTTTGTGAGTCCGCCGCCGGAAACAATACAGTGCATATGTACATGGTAGGAAAGCTCCTGGTTCCATGTATGCAGGACCTGGATGATGCCGGGGACTGCCCCGAGGTATTTCGGATTCTGTGACAGATCTAAAAGTGTTTGGGAGCAGCATTTGTGAAAAAGGCTGTATAAAAGTGTCTGGTTACAGTAGAGCAGGGGGTTCAACTCATGAGGAAGTGTAAATACCACATGAAAATATGGGGAATCAATGACCTCCTCCCGGCGCTGATCCACCCAGATCTCGTTTTGTACCGCCTGACAGTTGGGACAGTTCCGATTCCGGCAGGAATTATTGTGGATTTCTATGTGTCCGCAATCCTGGCACCGGGAGACGGAGAATCCCAGGCTGCCGGTCTTGCAGTTCATGATGGCATGTGCTGCCTTCTCCTGAACAGGGAAGGGAGCCGAGGAAGCACAAAAGGATTCCCAGTTTTGCTGAAAGATCTTCTGTATCTTATACTCGGCCACGATATTCACCTGCCAGTCTGTCCAGGGGGCTTACGGCACAGGTTGTACCATTAGAAGCCAGATGGACGTAGATCGTGGTAGAAGTAATAGATTTATGTCCAAGCAGGGCTTTGATGGTAAGCAGATCCGTGCCATTCTCATAGAGGTGGGTACCGAAAGCGTGCCGGAAGGTATGGCAGGAGATCCGGTGTTCCCATCCCAGCCGTTTTTCATGCAGAGCGATATGATGTGGGATATGCTCATGGTTGAGGGGCCTGGTTTTATCCCGCTGCTGTGTGAACAGCCAGTCCCTTGGGCGAGCCCCTGCCGGGAAGGAATACCAGTATTCCAGGATGGTATCCCATGCGGTATCCGAAAGGATGGCATATCTGGAGGAACGGTTTTTGGCCTGCCGTATAAAGATACGCTTGTTGGAATGCTCAATATCAGGGCATTTTAAATTCCGGACTTCGCAGGAACGTAATCCAGCCGAATACAGAAGGGTGACAAAGGCCTTGACCTTAAGATCGGGAATGGTGGAGATAAAAGTCCAGGTGTCTTTCTGGGAGGGGACATAGGGAAGATATTCGTCAAACCTGCGCCTGGGAAGCTGGGAATCATCCCATGTTTTGTGGAGCACATAGATGGTAAAAAAACGGAGCTGTGAGATGACAGCGTTCATGGTTCTGTCCGAAAGGGAACGGACTTTCTGTAGCCAGCGGATAAAATCGCGGAGTTCCTGCCAGGAGACATCTTGAGGGTCTTTGCATAGGAAGACGGAAAGATAATCCAGATAAGCAGAAATATAAGTGGAGTAGGATGTCACTGTGTGGTGTGTAAGGCCGCGTAGGGAAATCATTTCCCGGTAAGAATTCAGATAATTGTCCATAATGGGACCTCCTTTGTAAGATAAAATGTAAAAAGTGACAGTTCATCCAAAGGAGGTGGACGCGAAAAGCAAAAAATGTAGTTGTTAAGAGTAAAGATCCATGATAAACTAAGCATAGCAGTTCCCGTATAATGCGATTGTTTTGGTAGGGGTATCTTAACAATACTACAAAAATATGGAAACTGCTACTTTTTTTGGGAAAATGTGGCGGCTTTATGTAATTGGGGCTAGCCGTCGCGCTAGCGACTTGGTACAATGAAAGCACCTACAGATGGCATTGCTATAGTTCACAAAAGGGAGGTGTCTATATGCCGAACAATCTTGAGATTACGAAAGCTGCAATCGACGATTTCAAAAAGATACAGCGATATATGATTTTGGCTAAAAAGGAAAATGCGACGGAAACATATGCCGAATTGAAAGAAGAATATATTTCTTTAAAAGCAATATTGAATATTGCAGGCGTCAATTTGTCGGAGCTTGACAGGATAAAAGAATAAACATAAAAGGGTGTAAAGTTTTTACCGCATGGATAGGACTTTACACCTTTTTCATACTGCCGTATGCCTTACAGATCTGTAAGCTGCCATTCACCGGATTGTAAGGTGAAGCTGCTATAATGCAATGGATTCGGAACAGCAGACCCGAATCCATTTGACCACGAATGTATGCAGAAAAGCCGCAGCCATCGGTTTTTCCGCACATGGAAGAAAGGCAGGTTATTACAATTGGAAATCTTAAGAGTAGAAAATTTAAGCAGGACCTATGGGCGCGGCGAAGCCCGTGTAGAAGCATTAAAGCAGGCATCCTTCTCCATGCAGAGAGGGGAATTTGGCGCGGTGGTGGGTGTTTCCGGCTCCGGAAAATCCACCCTCCTGAACTGCATCGGCGGGCTGGACAAGGCCGATGCCGGAAACGTATTTATCAACGGGCAGGATGTATTTGCCATGGATGAGAATGAGCGGACCATTTTCCGCAGACAGAATATCGGCTTTATCTTCCAGTCCTTTCATCTGATCCCGGAGCTGAACGTAGAGCAGAACATCATCTTCCCGCTTCTGCTGGATTACAGGAAACCGGATCAGAACCGGGTGGACGAGATCCTGCAGGTGCTGGGGCTGGAAAACCGGCGGAAGCATCTGCCGGGGCAGCTTTCCGGCGGACAGCAGCAGAGGGTGGCCATCGGGCGGGCGCTGATCACGCGGCCGGCGCTTGTCCTGGCTGACGAGCCCACCGGAAATCTGGACTCCCAGAGCAGTCAGGATGTGATGGATCTTCTGTGCCGGGCGGCCCGGCATTACCAGCAGACGGTACTGATGATCACCCACAATATGGATCTGACCGCGGCGGCAGACCGGGTGTTCCGGGTGTCTGACGGCCGGTTGAAGGAGCTGGGAGGTGCGTCAGAATGAAGCATTATCTGGACTTGATCAAAATCTCGGCAAGGCAGAACCGGAAGCAGAACCGGATGACCAGACTGTGCATCGTGCTGGCCGTATTTCTCGTTACTGTGATCTTCGGAATGGCGGACATGGAAATGCGCTCCCAGATGATCCAGGCAGTCAAATCCTATGGAAACTGGCATGCGGCCTTCGTGCTGGATGAAGAGCATGGGACATTGCTGAAAGCACGTCCGGAGGTAAAAAGCAGTGTGCGGTACGGGGTGCTGAATTACCGTTTAGAGGACGGCTATCAGATCCTGGGGGTGGAAACCGCGGTCTGCGGGTTTGACCCGGAGATGATGGAAATGTTTCCGGATGTGGAGATTCTGGAAGGGACGCTTCCGGGGAATGCCGGTGAGGCCGTGCTCAATGAGAGCGCAAAGACCCGCTTTGGGGTGCAGGTAGGAGATACCGTAGAAATGACTATCCCCCAGGGAGACACCCTGCAGTACCGGATTACCGGGATCGTCAAAGAAATGGCATTGATGGCGGAGCATGACGCGTTCGGCATGTTCCTGAACATGGAAGGATTTTCGGCGCTCCGCTCGGAAGAAACCGGGGCGGCCCGGGAAGAGGTTTATTATGTACAGTTTCGTCCCTACTGCAATATCCAGAAAGCAATCGGCGATATCAGCGCGCGGTTCGGCCTGAAGCCGGAGGAGGCGCGGCAGAATGTGCAGGTGCTTGCGCTGATGTTCCAGAGCAGAGATTCCTATATGATGCAGTTTTATTTTGTGGCAGCGGTTCTGGCCGTGCTTGTGATGATCGCCGGGATTCTGATGATCGCCGCAAGCATGAACAGCAACATTGCCCGGCGGACAGAGTTTTTCGGGATGATGCGCTGCCTGGGGGCCACCGGCAGACAGGTGACCCGATTTGTGAGGAGGGAAGCGCTGAGCTGGTGCGGGACCGCAATTCCGGCAGGTGTGATCGCAGGTATCCTGGTAGTCTGGGTACTGTGCGGGATGCTGCGCTTTTTAAGTCCCGGCTATTTTGAAGGACTTCCGGTGTTCGGAATCAGCTTTCCCAGTATGGCTGCCGGGATCCTCGTGGGCCTCCTTACCGTCTTGCTGGCGGCCAGGGCTCCGGCGAAGCGTGCGGCAAAGGTGTCCCCGCTGACCGCCGTTTCCGGAAACGCAGGCACCGTGCAGGCGGCAAAGCATGCGGCGAATACCCGTTTTTTCAAGGTGGATACGGCGTTGGGAATCCATCATGCCTCCGGCAGCCGGAAAAATTTTCTGCTGGTGACAGGCTCCTTTGCGTTCAGTATCATTTTGTTCCTTTCGTTCAGTACGGCTATAGATTTTATGTGCCATGCGATCACGCCGCTGCGTCCGTCGGCGCCGGATATTTATATCGGTAAAGAGGATTACTCGAACCAGATCCCATCAGGACTGGACGAGGAGCTTGTAAACTATCCTGGAGTGAAGCGGGCATTCGGGAGAAGCTACGCGGAGCTTACCATGCCGGCAGACGGGAGGACGCTGGATGTTATTTCCTATGAAGAACAGCAGTTTCAATGGGCAGAGAAATCCATGATGGAGGGCAGTTTGGAGGACGCAATGAATGGAAAAGGAGTGCTGGCCGTGTTCCGGGAGGAATATACGCTGCAGCTCGGAAGCAGTATCCTGGTGTCTGCCGGCGGAAAGGAGCGGGAGGTTCCTGTGGTGGGCGTGCTGGGAGACGTTCCGTTTTCTTACGGAAAATCCGGGGATACGGAAGTATCGGCCGGCATGGTCATCTGTTCGGAGGAATTTTTTCAGAAGCTGACCGGGGAATCGGGTTATGCCGTGATAGACATTCAGCTGGAACAGAACGCGGACGACGCGCAGGTGCAGGAAATCCGGCGGGCATGTGAGCAGGCGTGCGGAGACGGCTTCGTGTATTCTGACAAAAGAATCGGTAACCAGGAGGTCAAAGGAGCCAGCTATTCCATGTCTGTATTCCTCTATGGATTCCTCGGCGTGATCGCCTTGATCTCCTTTTTCAATATCATCAACTGTATCTCCATGGGTGTGTCCGCGCGGCTGAGAGAATACGGCGCCATGCGCGCGATTGGGATGAGCGTCCGGCAGGTGATCCGGATGGTTGCGGGCGAGGCTCTGACCTATACGGCTTTTGGAGTATTGTTGGGCTACGCCGCCGGACTTCCTCTGAACAGGATGCTGTTTACGGCGCTTGTAACTTCCCGCTGGGGGGAGGCGTGGAGCATCCCGGGATGGGAAATGCTGGTCATTTCGGTGATCATGGCCGGCTCGGTGTGCGCGGCGGTTGCGGGGCCGGCCGCGCAGATCCGGAAGATGACGGTGGTGGATACGATCGGGGTGTAGATGCTGCCGGGATTTGGGCCTGACAGATGGCAGGATGTCCGTTACAGTTCGCGGCCGGCCGTGAACTGTAACGCATGTCAGCTTTCCACCTGCCGGATGTCATCTTAGAAACTGTTCATCCGTCCTGGGAAGGTTTATAATGTAGTATCATAATGTACCAGGAGGAAGGAACGATGTTTGAAAAATGGATTACAAATGGAACTGCGAAACCCTTTTACGCAAGAAGGGAGCTGGTGATTGAAAAAACGGTGAAACGCGCCTCGGCAAAGGTCTGCGGGCTGGGGCAGTTTCATTTTTATATCAACGGAAAAAAGGTGAGTGACCACGAGCTGGACCCGGCGTGGACAGATTACCGGAAACTGATCTACTATGTTCTGTTTGATGTGACAGACATGCTGCGCCCCGGGAAAAATGTGATCGGCGCGGAGGTGGGAAACGGCTGGTTTATCAAGTGCGACGAGCATTATACATTTACATTTCCGGGATTTATGCCGCCCAATCCCAACCCCTACCGGCCCTGCGGCGACAGCCTGATCCTGGCAATGGAGCTGTGTCTGGAATATGAAGACGGCACCCGGCAGGTGATCGGCGCGGACGACCGATTTCGGGTGAAGGAGCATCCGGTGGTGATGAGCAATGTCTATGGCTCGGAAAGGATAGACGGCAGACTGGCCCAGCCGGGCTGGTGTGAAACGGGATTTGACGACAGCGCGTGGCAGCAGGCCCTGTACGTGCCGGAGGATGAGGTTCCCCGGGCGGACATCCTGGAGCAGACCATGCCCCCGGTGAAAGTGATCAAATCTTATGAGGGAACGCTGCTCCATCAGGTAAATGGGAAAGACACGGGACAAATCCGGGACATTTACGACTTCGGGCAGAATATGTCCGGCATTCTGGAACTGGAGGTGCGGGGAAACGCAGGCGATACGGTCCGCATCTATCCGGCCGAAAAGCTGGGGAAAAACGGGGATGCGGATCAGGAGGCAAAGGGCTGGTGCACCGTGGATTCCTGTATTACCTGCATCGTCGGCCAGGAAGGTGTCTGGGAAAAATTCCGCATGACCTTTACCTATTTTGCCGGACGGTTCGTGGCCGTGGAGAAGGAGGGCGGAGCCGAGATCCGGAATCTGCGTGCCCACGCCATCACCAGCGCCCACAAGACGGACGGAACCTTTTCCTGCGACGACGAGCGTTACAACCGGATTTACGACATGATCGAAAAGACCGTGGAGGCAAATATGGTGGGCGTGCATACGGACTGCCCGACTATCGAGCGTTTTGCATGGCAGGAGCCCAACCACCTGATGGCGGGTTCTATTTTTTATATGAAGGACGGGAAGCTCCTCTGGGAAAAATTCCTCCGGGATATGCGGTACGCGCAGCATACGAAGGACGATTATTTTCTGAATTACGAGGGGAAAAAGGTCTATCCCGGCGAAGGGCTGATGCCTTCCCAATGCCCCTGTTATATTCCCAACGTGCTGCCGGTGCCGGGAATGGGCAGCTTTTACGACATCATTCCCTGGGGGAGCACCTGCATTCTGGGAACCTATTGGCATTACCTGTTTTACGGGGATGTGAGTATCATTGAGGACAATTACGACGCCGGGATGTCCTATTTCCGGCATTTGCTGACAAAGGTAAATGAGGAGGGCTTTATCAATCACGGACTGGGTGACTGGGGCAATCCGAAAAATGAACTGGCCCGTGAAAATGTCGAGACTGCGTTTCTCTACGCAGACGCGGTGTGCCTTGCGGAATTTGCGGAAGTGCTGAAAAAGCCGGAGGATCGGAGAAGCCTGCTGGAAAAGGCGGAAGAGATCCGGGAAAATTATAATGCAAAGCTGATGGTGCGTCATCCGGAAAAAGGGTTCTGGTGTTACCGGTGCGTTGACAGGGAAGAGACGCTGCTGACCCAGGCGGCGCAGGCCCTTCCGTTGTTCTGGAATATGGTGCCAAAGGAACGGAAAGAGGATGTGATTCAGGCGCTGCGTTATACCCTGGAAAGGGAAGGCGCGTTTATCGCCGGAGAGATCGGGCTGCCGTATATCATCCAGTGCGCAAGGCTCTATGGAATGAATGAGCTGGTCAGCCGCTTTATCCTTCGGGAAACACACCCCAGCTATTATGCATTTATCCTGGACGGGGAAACTACATTGGGAGAATATTGGGAGAGCAATCCGAGAAGCCATTGCCATGACATGATGGGGCATATCATTGAGTGGTATTACAACGGAATCGCAGGAATCATCCCAGAGGAACCAGGTTTCGCCAAAGTCACGATCCGGCCCTGCCTGCCGGAGAGCATACATGAATTTGACTGTACCTACCAGTCGGTGCGGGGGCGGATTCGGGTGCATGTGAAAGAGGCAGAGGAGGAGATCGTGCTGGAGACAGAGGTGCCGGAAGGCGTGGAGATGAGGGTTGATGTGTCTGAGCTGGAGAGAGCGGGGAAGAGAGTGGTGAGCTGAAAACTTTGGAATCATCTTCATAGGTATGTAAAATAAAGTGCGTAATCTGAAACTTTTTCATCCCCCGGATTGTATATAATAGTAAGAGAATACAAAATATATCTTTCCCAATGTACGGACAGGGTGTCGATCCCGCAGCCCTCTGTACTGCATCCGTACAGCGGGACAATATTTGAAAGGGGGATGGGAGATGGCCTGCAGCGAATTGGTGATGCGTTTAAAAAGGAAAGACCAGTCTGCGCTGGAAGAGCTGATCAGAAAATACAACGCCTATGTCGCCGCGATCACTTATACGATTCTCCAGGGGCATTTGCCGGAGATCGACATACAGGGCGTGATCAACCAGGTGTTTTTCCGGCTTTGGGAGCATGCGGAGAACCTTCATATGGAAAAGGACGAGGAAATCAAACCGTACATCGGTGCAATTGCCCGGAACGCCGCGCTCAATGAAAAGAAGAAGATCATTTCCAGTATGCCCCTGGAGGAAGAGATCCTGGGCGAATTTACGGATTCCTTTTCCCAGGTGGAGCTTCGAAAGCTTCTGCTTGACGCACTGAAAGAGCTGAGCACGGAAAACCAGGTTCTGCTTCTGAAATTTTATTTTCAGGGGAAAACGATCCGGCAGATTTCCGAGGAGGAGCAGCAGCCGATATCTACAATAAAAACAAAACTGAGACGGAGCAGAGAAAAACTGCGGTTCATTTTGGAGAAAGGAGGATATACTTATGAAGCTTAGTATGTACGAAGCATTTGACCTGGTTGCGGAGGAAGCGGTCGAATTATTGGCGGAATATGACCGGACGGCAGAAGCGGTTCAGGAATACTCCGCCGAGACAACAATCCGAGCTGTATTAGGCGATGGGAAATCCTTTCCCGGGCATAACAGCAGCATTTCTGACGGAGAATTTTCCGATTTATCCAGATTAGGAATGGGCAAAAAAACAGTGAAAAAGCGTTCACGCAAAATGACCTGGAAGGTACGGCTCCTGGCTGCGGCAATCATTGTCACGGCTTTTTGCTCCGCTTCATTTGCCCGGTTCAGGGGGAATATGCGCAGGATCGACGGCGCCGAGCTGGTGGACGAAACAAACCGGGATCTGGTAGGAAAAGTGGAAACCGGCATTGCGTCCGTTTACGACGCAGACGGGAAGCTCGTCAATGGGGATGAACTGTACGAAGCATACGGCGACCCGGACCCGGATCTGTTCAACTGGAGGATCAGCTCTGTGATACGCCAGGTAGCGGATGGAGTATATATTCCGGCTACTATTGATGAATTTCCTGTCCGGGAAGCGGACGGAGAATACCGAACCCCGGAGGTCATATTCAGAAACGGAGCCATGGTCATTTTTACGAAAGAAGACGGGAGCGGCTGGGATTTGAAAAAAGGGGAGACTCTGAGATTTGAAGTGGAGGAATATCCATCGGAAATCGGATTCGGAAAAGGACAGAATGTGTCATTCGTGTACATTTTTAATGGGCTGATGATGGACGGAGAGGCATATGAAAACCGGGACGAATTGGAAGTGTCCTTTGCGCTGACGGCGGAAAAAGCAGGGGAATACTATGTGGGCGTGATGGGGGTGAGCTCTGATCCGATTACGTTTCGGGAAGGGAAGATACAAGTATCGACTCAGGAGAAGTGAAAAGCTCAGTATCCGCAAGGCAGATACATTCTATTGTTAAATGAAGCCGGAAGCAGCTTACGGAATTTGCGGTAGCAGCGGAACAAAAAATTACTTTGTTGTGCAGGATTCACAAAAAAAGCACATGTAAAATGTGCATTCCGACAAAAATGTATATGCTGTGCCAGATGGCATAGAAAGCATAAACATGGATTGTATATAATGGCATCAATCAATAACTGGCCAGGATATATTCGAAAAAAGGAGAAATGTGATGAACAGCACAAAAAAGGAAAAACCGGATTATTTGAATTTTGGAAAATATGCAATGGGCGGCGCTGGATACAGTATGACCAATATGATCGTACTGACATATCTTACATTTTTTTGCACGGATATTTTTGGAATCAGTTCGCTGACGGTGGCGGGGCTGATGCTTGTTACCAAGGTGATCGATGCCGTGACGGATCCGGTTATGGGATTTATTGCCGACCACACCCGGTCAAAAAAAGGCCGTTACAGACCCTATCTGATCTATGGCTCTCCGGTATTAGGAGTTCTGATTTACCTGCTTTTCAGCGCGCCGCAGCTTTCGGCAGCGATGAAGGTTGTGTTTATTTACGTCGTTTACATTTCGTATTCCTTGGCTTTTACGGTGGTCGGGATTCCGTTTACATCCCTGGTTCCTGTACTGGCAAAGGATTCTACGGAGAGAACCATGGTCGTATCCTGGAAAAACGTGATGATCCAGGTGGGGCGGCTGTTTATTACATCCTTCGCCCTGCCGATCGTGGAGGTGTTCGGCGGCGGCGCTGTCGGCTGGGGACGATTCGGCGCGCTGGTGGGCGTGATCATCACACTGTGCTTCTGGTGCGTTGCATGGGGGCTGAAACCTTATGACACCATCGACATGGCAATCGATAAACCGAAGGTGGATCTGCGGAAAGAAGTGTATCTGATTGCCAAAAACAAGCCGCTGCTCATGCTGATGCTGGCTTTTGGAACGGACATGATCGCAAATTCTACGCTTTTGGCTGTGAATATGTACTATTTTAAATATGTATTGAACCGGGTAGATCTTGTTCCCATTACTTCCATTGCGCTTACGGTGACCGGAGTCTTATCAAACCTTGCGATTCCGTATCTGACAAAAAAAGCAGGGAAAAAGAGGCTCTACTGGTGGGGAAGCCTGCTGTCGATCCTGCCCCTTGCCATTCTGCAGATCAAGCCGGTCGTACCGGGTTCTGCGCTGCTTGTGCTGATTACACTGTTCGGCCTGATTTCAACGGTTCCAAGCGCGCTGGCATGGGCAATGCTTCCGGACTGTGTGGACTATGCGGAATATATAACCGGAGTCAACGGAAACGGTGTGGTCTCCTCTACATTTTCATTTATGAACAAGCTCTGCGGAGCGGTTGGTTCTTTTTTGGCAAGCTACCTACTGGGAATTTTCGGGTTTGTGGCGAATCAGGAACAGACAGAGACCGTGCTGTTTGTAATCGTATGTTTGCGATTCGCAGTTCCGATCCTTGGATACATAGCGTCTTTGATTTCCATGCATTTTTATGAACTGACGGACAAGAGAAATCTGGAGATCCGCAGAGCGCTGGAGGAACGGGCAGGAGGGAAAGAGAATGGATATGCATAAACCCAATATTCTCCTGATCACGACAGATCAGCAGAGATATGATACAATAAGAGCGATGGGGTACGATTTTATGGTCACTCCGAATCTGGATCGGCTGGCGGCGGAAGGGTGCCGCTATCCCAACGCCTATTCCTGCAATCCGGTGTGTATGGCGGCAAGGCATAACATCATCACCGGGCTTCCGGCCAGATATCACGGATTCGATGATAATTATTTTGAGGAAAATCCAAAAGTGATCCCCTATGATCTCCCCACATTTCCGCAGATTCTTTCGGACAGCGGATATGATACGGCCGCGGTTGGAAAGATGCATTTTCAGCCTTGCAGGAGACATAACGGGTTCACGAAGATGGAACTGATGGAGGAGATCCCGAGAAACCTGGACGATGATGAATACGCAAAGTACCTGAAAGAAAATGGATACGGTGATGTGCAGAGTATCCATGGGGTACGCCATCTGCTGTATATGCTGCCCCAGCGTTCTCTGATTGATGAAGCGCATCACGGGAGTTCCTGGGTGTCAGAGCGAAGTATCCATTATCTGAAAGAAAATGCCGGGAAGCGGCCCTTCTTTCTCTGGGCCAGCTTTATAGCGCCCCATCCGCCCTTTGATGTTCCGGACGGCTGGGCGGACCTCTACAAAGGAAAAGAACTGCCTCCCCTGAAGGCGTCGAAGACCCCTGTTTCCACGGCGGCAGAAGGAAAAAAATGTATTGCGGATTATCCGGAGGAAAGGTATTTGCAGAGGGCAAGGGAACTGTACTATGCATCCATCTCATTTGTGGATTATAATATCGGAAAGATTCTCGATTATTTAAAAGAAACCGGTGAATATGACAACACTTTGATCCTGTTTACGAGTGACCATGGGGAGATGCTGGGGGATTATGGGACATTTCAAAAAATGCTCCCCTATGACAGTGCATCCAGAATCCCGTTTATTGCCAGATATCCGAAAAAGCTGGATGCCGGAAGCATAGACGGCCGGTTTGTGGATCTCAACGACCTTCTGCCTACATTTCTGGATATTGCCGGGGCTGTTTATCCCAGACCGGAAATCCTGCCGGGAGAATCTATTTTTATAAAAGGCGGAAAAAAGGAACGTTCGGTTCAATATGTGGAATATGGACATGAAAATAAACGCTGGATCTGTTTAAGGAATAAGCGGTATAAGTATAATTATTATTATGGGGGCGGCCGGGAGGAGCTGTTTGATATGGAGCAGGACCCGGATGAAACGACCAACTTGCTGTATGAGAATCCAGGATCTGAGATCCTCGCGGTAAAAGAGGAACTTCGGTTTTTGCTGACAGAGTATGAAAAACGCTGTGGGTTGGAAGGATATGTTCAGGACGGAAGGTTTGCGGAATTTGAAGAGGGCACGCCGGGCTTTTACCGTGAGAATAATCCTCCGATCTTTCCGGGGAAGCAGGACGGGGAGTACATTAGCCTGGAGGAAGAGGTAAGAAGGGCTGCGGCGAAGGAACCTGTCGTGAATCTGGAAGAGCTGGATGTCTCGTATTTTACGAAACGGGGAACATTGGACGGAAGTATATTGGATTGACGCAGGGGCATTGGAGGAAGCTATGGGAGAAAAAGCATATTCTGATTTGTACCAGATTGTACGTATAGTGGAGGAGAAAAAAGGACGAGCAGACCTGCAGGAGATAGGTCTGCTTCTGAATAGCCAGATGCGTCTCAGGATCGTTCCCAAAGGGGAACGGATCTTCTATATGGAGGATGGAAAAAGCCTGGTATATTTTGTGATCCGTGGGAGCTATATCAATTATCGGATTTCCAGAAATGGAAAGATGAATAATTTGGGGCGGTCAACAGCGCCGGTGTGGAGCGGCGTGGACCGGGCAGTGAATGCATCCAATATCAATTTTACAGAAAACAAAACATTGGAGGAATGCATCGTTTTAGAGATCAAGACAGCATATTTTCTGGAAGCAGTAGAGCATGACGGACGGTTCGGATTATATATGATAAAAAATACGATTGATAAGATGACTGATATCTCAGAGAAATCCGACCGTCTTCTGTTCTATGATGCAAATGAACTTTTTGCCTATTTTATCATAAAATTCTGGGAAGATCATCATGATGCTGCGGGAGACTGCACAATTGAAATGAAAAATGCGAACCTTGCAGAGGAAGCTGGAATCAGCGCAAGGTCTTTATACAGAATTTTAAATGCGTGGCGGAAAGAGGATCTGATCTCTGTAAAGAAGGGAAATATCGCAGTGTCCTCCGGACAGATCAACAGGCTGAAGGAGCGTTTTGATTTTTAGCAGAGGGATCTGCCGGGCGTTCCTTCAGCCTGTGTTTATAGATTTTTTTATCTGATGCCCTAGCACTGCCGAATCCAGATCGGACTGGACCATGCCTGGTGGTCATCCTCCTGGGTGACTCTCAGATAATAGGTATCCTCCTCCTTGCCTGCTTCCCGTGAAAATGTGAAATCACAGGCCCGGCTTCCCGGATCTGGTGGTGGCATATGTAAAGCGGTCATAGAGATTGTTCTGACTTCGCAAGCTTCACAATCCGGCTTGTCCCAAGCCGGGAGGCTCCAAGTTCCATAAACTTTTCGGCATCCTCAAAGGAGCTGATCCCCCCTGCAGCCTTTATTTTCACCTTCGGGCCGACGTGCTTTGAGAATAGCTCCACATCTTCAAAGGTGGCGCCGGATATGGAAAATCCGGTGGATGTCTTGATATAATCCGCACCTGCACTGGTGACAATCTCACACATTTTTATCTTTTCTTCGTCAGTCAGAAGGCAGGTTTCAATAATGACCTTCAAGACCTTCTCTTTGCAGGCAGCCTTGATCTGTCGGACTTCCTCTTCAATCCGGTCATATGCCCTGTCTTTCAGATCACCGATGTTGATGACCATATCGATCTCAGCGGCCCCGTTTGCAATGGCATCCTGTGCTTCAAACACTTTCACTGCGGTGGTCTGGTATCCATTGGGGAATCCGATCACTGTACAGACCGGAATCCTGCCGGCCAGATAATCACTGGCGCGCTTTACATAAGACGGCGGGATGCATACGGATGCCGTCTCATATGTGCAGGCATCGGCGCAGATCTGTTTGATCTCCTCCCAGGTTGCCTCCTGTAATAATAAAGTATGGTCTACTGCAGAAAATATTTTTTTTCTATCCATAGTTTTCTCCTTTGAACTGTTTATGATTGGAGCTGTCTGTCATAGCTTATATCCAAGGGTACCCCATTATGGCCATTCGGCCGTTTCATAGGGTGCCCTTGGGTATGTTTTTTGAAACGATTCCTTACAGCACTTCTGTCAGCGCCGTGTCCAGCACATCTACAAATGCTTTTTTGACGCGGGCCGCCGTCTCCACGACCTCTTCATGATTCAGGGGCTGGTCCAGAATACCGGCGCCGAAGTTGGTGATGCAGGAGATTCCCAATACAGGAATACCGCAGTGCGCGCAGACAATCGCCTCCGGGACAGTGGACATACCAACCGCGTCCGCTCCGAGCGTCCGTGCCATCCGTACCTCGGCCGGAGTCTCATAGCAGGGGCCGGAAAACATCATATAGACGCCCTCTTCCAGGTGAATCCCCTTTGCGCTGGCAGCGGCCTTCAAGCCCTCCCGGTATTCTTTTTTATAGACCTGGCTGACATCCGGGAAACGGGGACCGTCTTCTTCGAAGTTTTCTCCTAGAAGCGGGTTGCTTCCGGAATAATTGATATGATCTTTGAGCATCATCAGGGTCCCGGGTGCAAAATCTTGATTTACGCCGCCGCAGGCGTTAGTGAGTACCATTTTCTTTATACCGAGACGCTTCATAATCCGTACCGGAAGTGTGATCTCTTTCTGACTGTAACCCTCATAATAATGAATACGTCCCTGCATGGCGATGACACAGCGGCCTTTGCACATGCCGATGACAAACTGTCCGGCATGACCTGCTACAGTAGAAACCGGAAAGCCCGGAAGATCACGGTAGGGAATGGCTACCGGATTTTCAATCTGGTCAGCGTAATCCCCCAGGCCGCTCCCTAAGATCAATCCGATCTCCGGTTCGAGACCAGTGCTCTTCCGGATGATTGTCACTGCGTTTGCTATGATTTCCATTTCTTTTTTCATTGTTAACCTCCTACATTTTGCTTGATGGTTTTATTTCTGTGCTACTCCCCGCTTTTCATTCAACTCACTCAAAATTTCAGCATACCGCGTATCCGTCAGTTCATAGAAAGACATGGAGATGACAGAAGCAATATATCCCAGGATCGGTACACCAAAACGGAGGAAGAGGATTGCGCCCAATACGATCTCTGTCTGTTCCTGATTGGCAACAAAACCAACCAAACCTAAAAGGAAACTGGTAAAAAAACCGCCCAGAGCACTTCCCATTTTGTTACAGAACGTAAAAGCTGAAGACACCAGCCCGTTTCCGCGGATTCCGTATTTCCACTCTGCATAATCCACACAGTCCGGAAGCATTGCCCATCCCAGAGCACTCGGAACACTGGAAATCAGTCCGAGGACAGCCATCCATGCGATCAGCATCCAATCGGAAGAATGGGGTTTGATCCACATCAGCGCCAGCGGAATAATGGATAAAAGGCTGGTAAACCAGTAAGTCTGCTTCTTTCCGAATTTTTTGCTGATCAGCGGAATCAGCGGGATGGAAATGATTCCTGTAGCTGTCAGGGCAAACCCGACAACGGCCACCAGATCTTCGCGATGCAGTACATACTTGAAAAAATACATATTGGCAGCTCCCAGAGTCGCGTTTGCGATCATATCCGTGCTGTAGGCAATGACAAGCATGAGAAGCGGTTTGTTTTTCACCAGAAGCCGGATCTCACTTTTGAAATTGACGCGTTCTTTTTTGATTTTCAGATTCATCGTATCATAAGGCTTGCTTCCCCAGGCTGCAATCCAGTAGGAAACGGTCAAAAGTACGCCGATCAGGGCGCCGTAGGCCGCCCAGCCCTGTGCTCCGCTGCCGAAGAGATTGACAAGAGGAAGCGCGAGAACCGTGACAAAAAATTTGCCGGTCTGTGTCATCGCAGATTTCCAGGCGATAATTACGGTACGCTGATAAAAATCATCAGAAAGCACAGGGGTCAGCGCATAATACGGAATATTTACAGCAGTGCTTGCCAGTGAATAGGATATGTAAACAACATAGACATATACCAGCTTCATCGTAGGCGACAGGTTCGGCGCGCTGAAGAGCAGAAAAACAATGACGCCGAGAACCGGAGCCGCAAACATCAGCCAGGGGCGGTAACGTCCGAAGCTGCTGCGGGTATGGTCAGATATCATACCCATGATGGGATCAGTTACCGCGTCAATAAACCGTGAGGCCAGCATAAGCCCGGCTACAGCCATTGAGCTGACTCCGAAGATATCGGTGTAGAAAAATGTTAAATACGACATAACAAGGGTAGATGTCATCTGGACGCCCAGACCGCCGAAAGAGTATTTGAATATGTCCGGGAAAGCTGCTTTTCGTTGCGTTTGTTCCATGATAATGGTCTCCTTTTTCTTTCTTGTAGTAAGTTGTCGGACGAAGTCCACCTGTCTGCGGCCTGACTCACGGCGCCATGAATCATTACGGCCAGGGATCTTTTCATATTTACGTGGACAATTGATGCAGCAATTGATATATTCTATTATAAAGCGGAAATAGTCCCTCCGGCTATGCCATTTGGCACACAATGAAATAAAATGATAAAAATCCGACAGTTGGAAAAAAATATTTTAGATTGTGCCAACTGGCATAGCCTGGAGAAGCCCGGCCCATTATCATAAATATAAGTCTTTGGAGAAAGAAGATGGAAGAGAAAAACAGATTGCTTCAAATTGTATTGCTGGCAAAGGAAAAACAAAAAGAAGGAACATGTTTGAAACAGGAACACGTTGAAAAATTACTGAATGACAGGATGAAGATCCGCAGGGTTTCAAAAAACGAGTACATTACAACTGAATATATGGAAGAGAAAAAAGTGTATTATGTATTGTCAGGATCGTTTTTGATGATGCGCACCTCAAAGGACGGAAAAAACAACGTCATGGATCTGAAACAGGCCCCGCAGTTTCTGGGCATAGACAAAGCAGTCATGCCGGAGGAAGACTATACTTTTTCCGATAATCTGGCAAAAGAAAGCTGTCTGGTATTGGAAATCGACCGGGAATATTTTATCCGGAGCCTGAAGGAAGAGGCCGAATTGGGATTTGAAATCATAAAAGTGCTGTGCCGGCGTTTGGTGAACGCATCATACCGCGCGGACCGTGCACTCTTTTATACAAATGAAGAGCAGTTGATGATCTATCTCATGGTATACTGGTCAAACCATCACGGCGGCCAATCCGAGTGTACGGTCCGGCTGAAGAACTCGTACATTGCGGAGGAAATCGGAATCAGTATCCGCGGCTTTTACCGGACGCTGGATAAGCTGAAAAAGGAAGCGCTTTTGACAGTTGTAAAAGGAAATATCGTGGTGACTCAGGAGCAGATCAAGGAAATGAGCGCACGGTGCGGTGATTTTATGAATTATAAATACCATTTTGAATAGCCCTTGAGATCTTCCCTGAAAAAGGAGGATATCATGTCAAAACAACCCAATATTGTATTTATTTTAAATGATCATCAGGCATATCACGGCCATGAGCGGGCGGGGAGCGCAGGCCCGCTGCGTCCGCATTTTCAAAAGTTTGCGGAAAATGGAATCTCTTTTGAAAATGCCTACTGCGTATCGCCGATGTGCGGCCCGGCAAGAAGAAGCCTTCTTACGGCTCTGTATCCGCATACCCACGGTCAGGTACATAATGAAAATGACCCTGCGTACAGCCACGAAGTGTATCTGGACAATCTTGCGGCAGGCGGATATCAGAACTATTATTTCGGCAAATGGCATGCAGGTCCGGGGTGCGCGTACGACCACCATTGCGAAGGACTGTCAGAGACAGGATACGGCAATCCGTACAATACAAAAGAATATGAGGATTATTTGAAAAAGCGCGGGCTGCCGAGGGCGCAGCACCGGATTGAGAGGGTGTTTGAGCAGGTCGACTTTCAGAAAAAGAACTATTTCCCGAAGCTGAAAGAAGGCGCGCTGTATCAATGCGAAGACTTCTGGTGCGGGGAGCATGCCGTCGGTGTGACGGTGACGCCGAAGGAGACGCATGAATCCTTTTTCCTGGCAAATCTGGCCTGCGAGAAGCTGGAGGAGCTGGCGGCTAAAAAAGACGACCATCCCTTTACCCTGCGGGTAGATTTCTGGGGGCCACACCAGCCCTTTTTCCCGACACAGGAATTTTTGGACATGTACGATCCGAAAGAGATCGCCCAGTATCCGAATTTTGACAACGATCTCCATGACAAGCCCTATACGCTGAAGGAAGAAGCGAACAAGCCGATCGGCGACGGGAAAAATATCATTTATCCAAATCCAATTCCATGGGAGCAGTGGCAGGATATTCTGGCCCATTGCTATGCGCACATTTCCATGCTGGACGCGGCAGGCGGGATGATCGTTGATAAAATAAGAGAGCTGGGGCTGGATGAAAACACTCTGATCATCTGGTCTACAGATCATGGCGATGCTTTGGCCTGCCAGGGCGGACATTTTGACAAGGACTCCCACATGGCGCAGGAGGTGATGCGCATTCCGATGGCAATGAACTGGAAAGACGTGATCCCACCGGGACAGAAGTCGGATAAACTGGTATTTACCTGCGACATTCCCGCCACCATAGCGGACGTATCGGGATGCCCATTCGGAAACCGGGTGGACGGTGAGAGTCTGATGAAGCTAGCAGCTCCAGATGCGCCGGGTGCAGATCACTGGCGAAAATCACTGCTGTGCGAGACTTATGGCCATGGCTACGGGGTGACCATTCTGGGCCGTATGGTGACAGACGGAAGGTGGAAATATGTGGCGACCGAGGATACATTGGATGAACTCTACGATTTGGAAGCAGATCCCTATGAACTGAAAAACCTGGCAGTGCTTCCGGAGTATGACGCGAAAAAGCAGGAAATGCGTAAGCTTTTGACAGAGCAGCAGGAAAATGCAGAGGACCCGGTGCGGCTGGAACAACTGCTGGGCAATCCATCCGCGGAATAAAAAGGGGGCGGAAAGAAAATGAACGGGATGAACGTGCTTTTGATCACGGTGGATGACATGAATTATAATTCCATGGGCTGTATGGGCTGCGAGGTTTCGGATATCACGCCGAATATCGACCGTCTGGCCGCAGAAGGGATGCTGTGCGAAAATTCCTACGTGGCAGTGGGTGTCTGCCAGCCGTCGCGTTCCGTGCTGCTGACAGGAAGATATCCCCACAAAAATGGCGCTCGAGGATTCGAAGAGATTGATTACTGCGTCGAAACACTGACAGAGAGACTGCGGGACTATGGGTATTATAATGGAATTATCGGAAAAGTGGATCATCTGCAGCCAAGAGAAAAATTTGCATGGGATTTTGTGGTCAAGACCTTGAATCCGGAGGAAAACTGGGGGCGCGATCCGGAGAAAATGTATGAGCACACGCGGGATTTTCTGCGTGAGGCGAGAGGACAGGGCAAACCGTTTTTCTTAATGGCAAATTCACATGACCCGCACCGCCCCTTTGCAGGTTCCGTATTTGAGATCCCCTCATATCTCTCCAAATCAGGAAAAAATGTGGATTTTGACCCGTCCATGGAACAGGGGGAATATTATCGTGGAAAATACGTAAAATCCAGCCGGTATTATGAGCCGAAGGAGGTGGACGTACCAGGATTCCTGCCGGATCTGGAGGACGTTCACAGCGAGATCGCAGATTATTATTCCTCCGTCCACCGCGGGGATGAAGCGGTGGGACGGATACTCTGCGCACTGGAAGACGAAGGATTCAGGGAGGACACGCTGGTGATGTTTTTGTCCGATAACGGCGCGGCGCTGCCCTTTGCAAAGACGAACTGTTATGTAAACAGTACAAAAAGCCCGTTTATTTTCCGGCTGCCGGGACAGATACCCGCCGGCAGCCGGACCGGCGCTTTGATCTCATCCATTGATTACACCCCTACGGTACTGGATTATCTGGGGATCAACCCGATCGAAGGCGCTGACGGAACATCTTTGAGAGGGATTTTGTCCGGGGGCCTGCAGCACCAGTATGATACAATTTATACCATGTTCTATAAAACCGCAAGGAACGCAGTAACCGGACGCGAACGGCATTTCCCGATGCGCTGTGTGCAGGGCACGGAGTATTCGTATATATACAATGCATGGGCGGGAAAAGGGGAACCATTTTTGAACGAGTCTACGGCGGGCCTGACGTTCAACGCCATGAAAGCAGCGGGGGAAACGGATGAGGAGATCCGCAAGCGGGTCGAGTTCTTTTTATACCGTACGCCGGAAGAATTTTATGATATCAAACACGATCCGGACTGCCTCCACAACCTGATCGGCAGGAAGGAATATCAGGCGTTGATCGAATCCTACCGGAAGAACCTCTACGGCTATATGATGGAAAGCCAGGACGGGCTGGTGTCTGTGTTTCAGGAAAAGGTTCTGCGTGCATTTTTATAAATAACAAAACGTGGCAGATTTAAGTTTCAATCATGACTATGAGGGGCCGTCGGAAAATAGCTGAATTTCCACAATATATTCCGCAGATCATTGAAGATTTGGCAATAGATTGTGTACAAATCCTATTTACCAATGGCCCCTGTCTACAGTGGTGTATAAACAGGCGTTCATTTAGCTGCCATAAAAAAGCATTCATCTAATTTGTCTGACCATTATAAAGGACTTTTCTAATAAGAATGTAAACGGTTGACTTTACACGTCCTTCGATGCTTCTTCAATCACACAACTATGCCTGCGTACATTCTTTTTCCCATCCTTTTCATAAGAGATCCCGACCAGCAGAATACCGCCGCCGTAACCGGCCAGTGCGGCAGGATATCTTTTTTCTTTAATCTGGTCGATGGCGCCTTTTGCAGACTGATTCCATTTCAATTCAATAACCAGTGCAGGCATGGGGGATGTCTTTTTTGGAAAATAGACAATATCGGCATAACCGTCCCCTGCCGGAAGCTCTTCAAATTTAAGATAATGGTCTTTATAGCTGAAATAGGCCAATTTAATGACACTGCGCAGTGCCTGCTCATCGTTATAATATAGAATGGCGGTTTCCTCGGCATGAATTTTCTGAATTTGCAGGGCAACGGCTTCCGCATTTTTGTGAACCGTATCATAAATAAGCTGCTCGCTTTCACGAACCCGCCGAATTGTATCATCCCGTTTCACTTCCCGGATTGCTTTGGCAAATTCAAGCCGGATCTCTTCATTAGGGATGTGTACCATTTTCGCTGATTCATCATAGGCAAGATAGCCCAGATGAATCAGCAGAGTCAGCACGTCATCCTGATTCCGGAAGGTGACCAGGTCGTTGGAAAATCCGTTGGTATCCACCGGGACATCAATGCCGCCAAGCAGCTTGGCGAGGGCAGACGATAAGCCGTCAAAGCCCAGGTTGATATAGCCCATCAGACTTTTTGCGGCAGAGGTTTCTGTCCAGTAGGAATAAAATTTATTGCTGCGAAGCGCCTTCATGACGGAATTGGGATTATAAACAGATCCAGCAGGATCAAGGGAGTACCCATCATACCACTGCTTCATCAGTGAAAAATCCCGATGATGCTTTGTACAGAGCGTTTGTACATCAGCCTCGGTAAATCCCGCATACTCCGCAAATTCCATTGGACAGACCATGGAAAATTCCTGGAAATCGGAAATTGCGGACTGAGTACCATCTTTTTTTATGGGCAGGATACCGGTTATATATGCGGCAGCAAATATTCTGGCCGTTGTACCGCTGCTTTTAAATAATGTGCGCAGAAAGGAAAGGTATTGCTTCTGAACCGCTGGTGTTTCACGGATCGGTGCATCCCATTCGTCAATGATCACGATGAATTTATTCCCGGTAAGTTTCGTGGCATTGATCAGGGTTGTGGAAAAGGAATCATCTGTTTTCAGCCCGGGATATGCGTCAGAAAGCTCTTCCGTCACTTTGCGTCTGATAAAAGAAGGTAACTCTTCGGTTCCTGCTTCTCCCATGATGTTTGTGATATCCAGGTAAATTACGTCAAATTTATTTCGATATTTTTCATGGCTCTCAATGTCATTCGCGGCAATCTCAAGATCCTCAAAAAGCCCGGATGAATCACAGGTTTTATCATAATATGCACACAACATCTGTGCGGCAAAAGACTTTCCGAAACGGCGCGGCCTGCTGACACAAGTCAGCCTTCGGGGAGTCTCGATCGTGTCGTTGATCAGCCCGATCAGCCCGCTCTTATCTACATAAAGATCATTTCTGATACCGCTGAATCCATGATTTCCGGGGTTCAGATAGGTTCCCATAGGTACTCACCTCCTGGTGACATTATAATATTTCCAGGCAGGTTGCGCAATATAAAAAAGCCTGGATTGTATTCTTCCAGGCGAAAATTTGTTATAAAAAAACAACCAAAAGTGGTAGATTTCAGTCTCAACATTTACTATTATATAGTAAAGATTTATCTTCGACTGACAGACAGGAGGCTTACCCAAATGGATTTTACAGCTCACACAGATCATACCGGCTTTGAAAAAAACCTGCAGGAGGACGTGGACTACGATTCCACCGGAGTTCCGCTGTATATCCGCACCAAGGATCTGAGGGAGTGCCCAAAGAGACGTGTGCCCTGCCACTGGCACGACGATCTGGAGCTGATCTACATCTGGGAGGGGAGGATGCGTTACTGCATCAACGACAGCCACATTGTCCTGCGGGAAAATGATACGCTCCTGGTAAATGCGCGTCAACTGCATTACGGCTATCCCTATGCCGAAAAGGAATGCCGGTTTTCCTGCGTCCGCTTCCACCCGTCCCTGTTTGTGGAAAATAAGCTCCTGCGTGAAAAATACATTACCCCCATTCTGGAAAAAGGGGAACCTCAATACGTCCATTTTCATTCCAGCCAGACTTTGGGCCGGGAGATCTCAGAGCTGATGCGGCAGATCGTGGGCTGCAAGGATTCCGCCGAAACCGCCTATGAAATGGAGGCTGTTGCCGTCATGCATACCCTGTGGTGCAGGTTTCTTCGGTATCAGGAGCTGTTTGCGGACGAGCCTGACAGAGAACCAGGGGAAGCGCGGAATGACAACGACGATCTGGAGATCCAGAAGCAGATGATCACATTTATCCACAGGCATTACGCGGAAAATCTCTCCATTGAGGATATCGCCGTATCCGCCCGCGTCAGCCAGGTCAGATGCCGCCGGATTTTCAAGCAGTATCTGCGGCAGACGCCCCTTCAGTTTTTAAACGCGTACCGGCTGGAGGTCAGCGGAAACCTCCTGCGGGATACGGACCAGACTGTCATGGAGATCGGGGAACGCTGCGGTTATCGCCACAAAAGCCACTTTGCGAAGGCATTTTCAAAATGCTACGGATGCACACCCAGGGAGTATCGGAAGAAATATCAGCATTAAGCTATTAACAAAAAAGCAATAGTAATCGAAGCCCAACTGTGGTACACTGATACTATATTTAACAGGGAGGGCTTCATTGTGACCCGGATAGGTAAAGAAAATAAATACGATATTGTACCAGATCATTTTAAAGCGAACATTTATGATCAGGTAGAGCTGCTTGTTGACTTTCATGGCATTACTAAAAAGGACATTGAGTCTGCCCAGGAAAAAATAAAAAAGATTTTAAACCCGAAAGAGTATAGTATGTCGGAAGAGCCTTTTTCATTGGATGAACTCCAGTATTATGCAGAGCGCCATAATATCAGTATATTTGCACAGAAAAGGATGAAAGACGCGGAGCACGTAATTCGATTTTATTCCAAGGACAGTACGGAATGTATTACAATAAGCCGTCTCTATATTGGGATTACACTTTCATATGAAGCAACGCATAATTTAAAAAGCAATATTATGCTTCTGGCAGAGCTGGTCCGTCTTTTTGCGGAGCAGGAATATTTTGAAGTGGAAAATGTTTATCTTATCAAAAAGGACAGTATTTATTGCAGCTCGTTATACCGTGTATACCAATGCTTTGATAAACAGGCTTTCGGAGATATTGGTTATACGTTAAAGCGAAGACTCCCGGAAGAAATCAGGCCCCTTACTTCAGAGATTTATAATGTATTTGAGTACAATGGGGCAGAAGTGAAATTATATAAGTCTGTAATCCCGGGAACGATTGCCAGGTCGGATGAGGAAATCTACGAAGCAACATTGCTGACAATTGTTGTATTTGATACGACAAATGCAGATGAAGAAATTGATATCGTAAACACACTGGAAAAGCTGAATCAAATTTCTTTTAAAGTGTTCATTCATCATATAACGGAATCATTTGCGGAGGATTTGGTAAAAGGGTTTTCTGATAAAGTGAAGGCTGGGGTGAATAAAAATGAGTAAGTTAAAATCTGCTGTAAAAATGACAAAAAACCAAAGTGCAGTAAAAGCAAGAGGAAGAAAAACAATGACTATGCCGAAGCAAAAGGTGGAATTTCACGCATCTGCCGCGCGCATTTCTACATTTTCACATTTCGAGGAAAGATCTGAAGCGAAAGAGCTGATCCGATTTCACAGGGCGGATTAATATGCTAAAGAGACTGGTAATCAACAAACAGGAAAAGATGAAAATAGCAGTTTATCATATTGGGTATTCCAGCGAAGGGGAGAGCAGCATTTTTATCTTGTATGGAGAAGATAAAGACATATATTACTCGATGGCCATAGACTGCTATGAAGAATCCCAGTGCAATATAACAGATAGTATATTGGAGGAATGGGGAATTGCTGAGAAGAAATTAGATATGCTTATCTGGACACATCCTCACGATGACCATTCGGCTGGCCTTGTTCAGCTTGTTAAAAAATACTGCAGCGCTGAGAAAACTAAGATATGTACTGCTAACATATTTGGCGAGGCAGAAAGAGTTTCAGATGTCTGCAGGGAAAATATCTTCTTTTTGGGTTCTCTGCTTCAGCGTAAAAAAGCAATGAATAGAATAAACCTGCATCCCATGCATTGCTATCCAGATATTATGGATGAGATTGCGTTTTTAGGATATGGAAAATTTGACAGAATGGTGCTCAAATGTATTGCACCAATGCCTAACATAGGCGGGATTCAAGGTATCAATAAAACTTTTGACGGTAATAAAATATGCCTGGGGTGTGTTGTGAAGCTGGAAGGCATTGCCGGTGAGATCAATCTGATGTTTGCCGGTGATGTTGACAATATGACGTTTGAAGAACTGGCCTATGATTCTGATTCCGAGATATCCGCGGCTTATAACTACATAAAAATACCGCATCATGGAAGTGAGAAGGGAAGAAAACTGATGGAACTTCTGCAGAAAAGCGGTGATACAAGCGAGTATGCTTCAACATCGGTGAATCTGAGAAATCATTTACCAAACAGGAAAGTGATGTCAGAATATGGCAAGGTTGTGGAAACTTTGATCTGTACGTCAGATATCGTTGATCACCATTATGGTAAGGGAGTTGTATATCTGGATTTTGATTTGGAGAAAAAAACAATAAAAACACAGCTTTATGGAACTGCAGCAATAATAAATAAAGACAAGCTAAAAAATGACGCTGCCTGACAATCAGTAAAGAAATAAAAAGTTATAAAAAAAATCTGAAAAAAGTCGAAAAATCTGTTATAATAGACAACAGCATTGTTATACTTAAGCTCAGACAAACCTGTCGCTTAGTATAACAGGATGTACACAGCCGTATCAGGATATATGCCGCTTTGCGGCTGCGGCCAGTATTCAGAGCAGCAGGCCGGCCTGTCTGCTGACCAGGGGAGAGAAGATCATGCTGTTGCTGTTTTTTTGTGTATGGATCATATTCAACGGGACAATTACTGCGGAGATTGCCGTGATCGGCGCAGTGATTGTCCTTTTCATGTTTGCGTTTATCTGCAGGTTTATGGATTACAGCGTAAAGCAGGAGATTCTTCTGTATAAAAGGAGCGTCTGCCTGCTGCGTTATACCTTTGTACTGGTTATGGAGATCGTCAAGGCAAATATGGCGGTGATCCGCCTGATTACTTCCAGCAGCGAGGTGGTGGAGCCAGTGATGGTGTGTGTCCGCACGAATCTGAAATCCAGATTCTGCCGGGTGCTTCTGGCCAATTCGATCACCCTGACGCCGGGAACGATCACGGTGTCCATGGACGAGGATGAGTGCGTGGTGCACTGCCTGGACAAGTCTCTGTCCGAGGGGATGGAAGATTCCGTATTTGTAAAAATGCTGGAAAAACTGGAAAGGATTGGTGATTGATATGAGGATTATCTGGGAACATCCGTGGATTTTTATATCCATTTTCATATTTCTTGCCATCCTTCTGCTTTTCTGCCTGATCCGCGCCATCAAGGGCCCGACCATCGCCGACCGGGTCGTGGCGGTGAATATGATGGGAACCAT
Source organism: Schaedlerella arabinosiphila (assembly GCF_003885045.1). GTDB lineage: Bacteria > Bacillota > Clostridia > Lachnospirales > Lachnospiraceae > Schaedlerella > Schaedlerella arabinosiphila. The sequence continues at coordinate 5,534,962 of NZ_RHJS01000002.1, forward strand.
TGTCATGGTCGTGATTGCCATGCTTGCCGTATATATGGGAGAGGGGTATCTGCTGGATATCTGTCTGATCTACGCGATGATCAGTTTTCTTGCGGTAGTGGTGCTGACGAAAATATACAGCGGCGTACACTTAGAGAAGCTTGCCAAGAATAAAAGGCAGCAGCAGAAGGCAGTACAGGCCGAAAGCATCCGGGAAGAAGCCATGACAGGACATAGCGGAGCAGAAACAACAAGAACTGAAGAAGAAAGAACCGAAGAAACAAGAACCGAAGAAATAAGAACAGAGAAAGTAAGAGCACAAGTAATAAGAACAGAAGAAATAAAAACAGAAAGAAATAAAGATACAAATACACAAGAAAAAAACAGGAAAGGAGCGGTGCACCATGATCCTCATTGAATGGCTGCAGTTTATACTTGGCGTTTCGTTTCTGCTGGCAGGGCTTGGAGTCTTTACCGTGCAGGTATTCGGCGTCTTTAAATTTGATTATGTCCTGAACCGGATGCACGCGGCGGCAATGGGGGATACTCTCGGTATCGGGATTTCCCTGGTGGGTCTGATCATCCTGTCGGGATGGAATTTCGCATCCCTGAAAATGGCGCTGATCATAATATTCCTGTGGAACGCGTCGCCTGTGTCCTCCCATCTGATCGCACGTCTGGAGGCCACCACCAACCCCCATCTGGAACGATGCTGTGAGATGGAGGAAGGAATCACGGAGCACCTCTGGGACGAAGACCAGCGGGAAATCATCTATGCAGACCGGGACAAAGCGGATCGCAACAAAACAGATCGGGCTCAAATAGACCGCAGCAAAACAGACCGGGACAAAGCCGATCAGGCTCAAACAGACCGCGGCAAAACAGATCAGCACAAAGTCGATCCAGTGAAATCGAATCGGGACAAAGCAAGGGAGGAATCGTAATGGCCATATTTGAATATATCCTGATGGGGTTTCTGGTGGTCTGCGCGATCTCCGTCAGCTTTTCCAAAAATCTGCTTAATTCGATCCTGATCTTCATGTCCTACAGTCTGGTCATGTCGATCATCTGGATTCTTCTGGAATCTCCGGATCTTGCCATCACGGAAGCTGCGGTGGGGGCCGGGGTGACCAGCGTGCTGTTTTTTGTGACACTGAAGAAGATCCATGCCCTTGGAGAGGAGGACGAGGAGACAGATGAGTAGAAAAATCTCAGAGGAAGAATACAGACGCCAGCGGATCGTCCGCATGAAGCGATGGCTCAGCGGGGAAAAGGATCTCTACCTGGATAATATGGAAGTAATCCCCCGCAGCGAATACAAACCGGACCGGAAGCAGATGGAGCGGTATGAGCATGACCTGGACGAAGTGATGTCGCGGACTTATGATACGGAGCACAACCGGGTATACCGCTTTTTTCAGAGGTTTTATAAAATGGCGGCAGTGCTCTGCTGTATCGTGCTGATCCTGATTCTGATTGTGGAGGTCTCTTACCTACCGCCCGTCGGGTCTGCCAGCAATCCGGCCAGCAATGAGGTGGCGGCAAAATATATCGAGGACGGGATGCAGGACACCGGAGCCGTGAACATCGTGACGGGCATGATTCTGGACTACCGCGCCTTCGATACGTTCGGAGAATCCAACGTGCTCTTCATCGCCACCTGTACGGTGCTGATTCTGATGCGGAATGACAAAAAGAAAGGGAAGGGCAGCGCGGAAGACGAGGAGCGGCGGGACAGCTTCTATGAACCGAAGAAGGACGCCATCCTGCAGATGGGAGCCAGAATCCTGGTGCCGGTCATCATGCTTTTCGGCATTTATATCATTCTCAACGGGCATCTCTCGCCGGGAGGGGGATTTTCCGGCGGAGCCATCATCGGGGCAGGGCTGATCCTGTACCTGAACGCGTTTGGTTTTGAGAAGACGGAACGCTTTTTTACGGAAAAAACCTACAAGACGGTCAGTTTCGGGGCGCTGCTCTTTTACTGCCTGGCAAAAAGCTATTCCTTTTACACCGGGGCACATCATCTGGAAAGCGGGATTCCGCTGGGAACGCCCGGGGCGGTCATCAGCAGCGGGCTGATACTGCCTTTGAACATCTGTGTCGGACTGGTGGTTGCATGCACGATGTACGCGTTTTTCGCGCTGTTTCGAAAAGGAGGATTCTAAAGAATGTTTGGTTCCAATCTGCTCCCCAACCTTGGGGAGGTCGTTGCCATGATTCTGTTTGGGATCGGGTTCGCGAACCTGCTGCTCCAGAAGAATCTGATCAAAAAAATCATCGGCCTGAACATTATGGACACGGCGGTGTACCTGTTTCTGGCGATCAAAGGATACATTGAGGGAAGGACGGCCCCCATCGTGGTAAATGGAGTGCAGGAGGTAGAAGCCTACATCAACCCGATTCCAAGCGGCCTGGTGCTGACCGGCATCGTAGTATCCGTCTCCGTGACGGCTCTGATGCTGTCACTGACGGTGAGGCTGTACAGGCGGTATCACACACTGGATCTGGACGAAATCTCTTCCCGTCTGAAAAAGGAGGGCATCTAAATGGCATTTGTACAAAATGTACCGTTTTTTTCCATTATGCTGTCCATGTTTTCCGGGATCGTGTCCTCCATTCTTCCGGGAAAAGCGGCGAAAAGGCTGAACGCGGCGGTAATCCTGATCATCGGGGCCGCGTCCGCCTGGCTTCTGGCCTGGCTGATGCAGACCGGGGGCAGTTACACCTTTATGATGGGCCATTTTCCCGCGCCCTGGGGAAATGAAATCCGCGCCGGGGCATTGGAAGCGGGAATGGCCCTGTTTTTCTGCATCATTATGCTGCTGTCCATGCTGGGCGGACGCAAAAAACTGTTCGATGAAGTGGAAGTGACAAAGCACAATATTTACTATATTCTGACGGATCTGCTGCTGAGCTCTTTGCTGGCGCTGGTCTACACAAACGACCTTTTTACGGCGTATGTGTTCGTGGAGATCAACACCATCGCCGCCTGCGGATTGATCATGATCCGCCAGAACGGAAGAACCATCGAGGCGGCGGTGCGCTATATGATCATGAGCCTGCTGGGCTCCGGTCTGCTGCTGATGGGGATCTGCATGCTGTACGACCTGACGGGACACCTCCTGATGTCCAACATTAAGGAGAGCGTGGCGGCCATCATGGCGGCGGGGACATACCAGATTCCTCTGACCATCACCATCGGGCTCGTGACGGTCGGCCTGGCCATCAAAAGCGCGCTGTTTCCGTTCCACGCCTGGCTTCCGGACGCATACGGATACTCCACGGTTTCCTCGGCGGCGATGCTGTCCAGCCTGGTGTCCAAGGGATATATTTTCCTGCTGATCAAAATTTTCTACCGGGTGGTAGGGTTTGAGATCATCTGCGCAAGCAAAATTCCGAACGTGCTGTTTCTGTTCGGACTGAGCGGCATGATCTTCGGTTCCATCAGCGCAATCTGGGAAAAGGACATCCGCCGGATGATCGCGTTTTCCTCGGTTGCCCAGATCGGATATATTTATATGGGGTTCGGCCTGGGGACGACGGAGGGAATGGTGGCAAGCATTTTCCATATCCTTGCCCATGCGGCCACAAAATCCCTGCTGTTTGTCTCGGCCATCGGACTGACCGACGTATCGGCGGGAAGCAGGAATTTCTTCGACCTGACGGGGTCCGCCTACCGCAACAAAGCGGCGGGAGTGGGATTTTCCGTAGGGGCCATGTCCATGGTGGGGATTCCGCTGTTTTCCGGATTCGTCAGCAAGCTGCTCTTCGCGGAGGCGGCGGTGGTGCATCCCACCCACAAAATGATGCCCACGCTGATTGTTCTGGCAGTCAGCACCATCCTGAACGCCATTTATTTCCTGAAAACCGTGGTGCGGATCTACGTGCCGGAGAAGCGGGAGACTGAAGCGGAAAAGGGATATTTTCGGATAAAGGCGGGGCAGCAGAGACTGTACACGCTTACGCTTATTTTATTTATTTTCATCAATCTGGTGCTTGGAATGATGTCGGAGCCGATCATCGGCATCATCGAGAGCGGACTGAATCATTTTGCATAGGAAGGAGACGCATACATGAACTCAAATATTTGGCTGCTTTCGGCAGTGTTTTTGCCGATTGCCTGCGGGGCCGGAGTCCTGTTTTTCCCGGGCCTGAAAAAACGGAACGTGCTGCTGGGCGTATCCTTTCTTTCCCTGGTGCTCTCCATGCTCTCTGCCCTCGCCGTGATTGCGGGGGAAGGGGTGGAACTGCATCTTCTGCGGTTCGGAGGCAGCCTGGAGGTGTACTTTCACGTGGATCCGCTGGGAAGGGTATTTGCCGCGGTGATCACGGTGGTGTGGCTGATGGCGGGGATTTTTTCCTGCGAGTATATGAAGCATGAACAGGAAGAAAAACGGTATTTCGGATTCTATGTGCTGGTGTACGGCGTACTGATGGCACTGTGCTTTTCCGGAAATCTGGTGACCTACTATATGTTTTACGAAATGATGACGCTGACCACGCTTCCGCTGATCATGCACAACAAATCCAGGGAAGCGATCATGGCGGGATTGAAGTACCTGTTTTATTCCCTGTGCGGCGCCTATATGGTGCTGTTCGGAATCTATTTTCTGAACCGTTACGCCGGCACGCTGGACTTCATTCCCGGAGGGAGCGGACTGGAAGGGGCAGAAAACCATCTGGGGCTGCTGCTTGTGGTGGTGTTTTTGATGATTCTCGGATTCGGCGTGAAGGCAGGTATGTTTCCCATGCACGCGTGGCTTCCCACGGCCCATCCGGTGGCGCCTGCCCCGGCAAGCGCGGTGCTGTCGGGCCTGGTGGTGAAGATGGGGGTGCTGGGGATCGTCCGTGTGATCTTCTATGTGACGGGGCCGGAAGTGATCCGCGGAACCTGGGTGCAGACGGTCTGGCTGACATTGACGCTGATCACGGTTTTCATGGGTTCCATGCTGGCTTACCGGGAAAAGGTGATGAAGAAACGGCTGGCCTATTCCACAGTCAGCCAGATTTCCTACATTTTGTTTGGGCTGGCTTTATTGAATCCAGAAGCTATGGCCGGATCACTGCTGCATGTAGTATTTCATGCCTGCATCAAGTCCTGCCTGTTTTTGAGCGCAGGCGCGATCATTTATAAAACCGGAAAGACCCGTGTGGACGAGCTGACCGGGATCGGCAAGGAAATGCCGGTGACGATCTGGTGCTACACGTTTGCGTCCCTTGCGCTGGTGGGAATCCCCCCGGCAAGCGGATTTATCAGCAAATGGTATCTGGCGGGCGGTTCGCTGGAATCCGGCATTCCCATATTTTCCTGGCTGGGCCCGGTGATCCTCCTGGTCAGCGCCCTGCTGACGGCGGGATATCTGCTGCCGATCACAATCCGGGGCTTTCTGCCGGGAGCGGATTATGATTACGCGGGACTGGAAAAAAAGGAACCGGTTTTGACTATGCTCATTCCGCTGCTCATCCTGGCCGGACTTTCCCTGTTACTTGGAGTATTCCCCAATCCGCTGACACAGTATCTGAATGAAATTATTCAGAGTTTATAGAAGGAGGAAGGCAAATGCGGAGCATTTTTAAAATGCCTTCCGACGACTTGCCCTCGAACGAAAGTGAGGGGGCGCTACATTATAGTTAGGAGGAAGGCAAGATGAGTCTATATTGGATTGTAGCAGCCATTCTGCTTCCGATACTGGGCGGCGCACTTACGCCGGTGCTTCCGTTCCGTTCCAGAAAAGGGATGCTTTTGTATCTGGAGGCGCTGACTCTGGCGGCTTCCGCCATTGTCCTGTCGCTTCTGGCGCATGGAACTACCGGGACGCTGCATCTGGTCTACTTTGTGCGGGGGCTTTCCATTTCATTCAGAATTGATGGGCTGGCTATGCTTTTCGCGGGACTGGTATCGATTCTCTGGCCCTTTGCCATGCTGTATTCCTTTGAATATATGGAGCATGAGGGGCATGAGAAAATCTTCTTCATGTTTTACAGCATGACTTACGGAGTCACCCTTGGAGTGGCATTTGCGTCGGACATGCTCAGTATGTATCTCTTCTATGAGCTTTTGACGCTGGTGACGGTGCCGTTGATCCTGCACACACTGGTCCGGGAGGCGATTCTTGCGGTGCGGCAGTATCTGTATATGTCGCTGGGCGGCGCGGCCTTTGCCCTGATCGCCATTGTCTTTCTGATGGTTTACGGGGAGACTCTGGAATTTACCCTGGGGGGTGTGCTGAATCCGGCGGTCATCGGCGGGGAAACCAATCTGCTGTTGTTTGTGTATCTGCTGGCGTTTTTCGGATTCGGCGTAAAAGCGGCTATTTTCCCTATGAGCGCATGGCTTCCCCAGGCCGGTGTTGCGCCGACCCCTGTCACGGCGCTGCTGCATGCGGTGGCGGTGGTGAAGGCGGGGGTGTTTGCCATTCTGCGACTGACCTATTACAGCTTTGGCGCGGAATTTCTGAAAGGAACGTGGGTGCAGCCGATTGTGATGGGCTTTGCCATGTTTACGATTGTATACGGATGCAGCCGGGCTGTGAAAGAGCAGCATATCAAACGTCGGCTGGCTTATTCTACGGTCAGCAATCTGTCCTACATTATCCTGGGTGCGTCGATGATGACTCCTGGGGGACTGGTGGGGGCGATGGCCCATATGATCTGCCACGCGTTTATGAAGATCGGCTCGTTTCTCTGTGCAGGCGCCATCATGCATCAGACGGATAAAAAATATATTTACGAACTCAACGGGTTCGGCCGGAAAATGCCGGTGGTATTCGGCTGCTTTACCGTGTCGGCCCTGGGATTGATGGGAGTTCCCGGTCTGGCGGGCTTCATCAGCAAATGGAATCTGGCGAAGGCGGCGGTGGAGAGCGAGAATGTGATGGCATATTTTGGAGTCGGATGCCTTTTGATCTCCGCTTTGCTGACCGCGATCTATATGATGTCGATCGTGATCCGAGCCTTTTTCCCGGGAAGGGAATTTGACGCGCAGAGCGTAGAAGGCGTCAAAGACCCGGGCTGGAAAATGTGCTTCCCGCTGGTCTGTTTTGCGGCAGCGGTCATCGCCATTGGAATGTGTTCTGATCCGCTTATATCCTTTCTGCAGGATATTGCGGCTGGGAGGTATTAGAGGAAGAAGGCAAAAGCGAAGCTTTTCTTAAAATGCCTTCTGACGACATGCACTCGAACGAAGGTGAGGGGGCGCTGCCTTAGAGGAAGAAGGCAAAAGCTACCTTATTGAAGGAGGTAAAGTAGATGGAACAAGAGAGGATGTTACTTGCCGCGGCAGTATTTTTTCCAATGGCTGCCGGTATTGTCTCCTATCTGATCGGAAGAAAACATAAAAAACTCCGGGATCGATTTGTCGGTCTTGCGGCAATGTTCGAATTGATTTTGACAGTGGCAGTGGCGGCCGGGCTCGGCACGGGCGGCGGTGTTTGCACCATTCCCGGTATCTGCGGGCTGGGCCTGCATTTTACGGCGGACGGTTTTCGGGCGCTGTACGGGGTGGTTGCTGCTTTTATGTGGATGATGACGAGCTTCTTTTCCGAAGAGTATTTTGCCCATTACCGAAACAGGAACCGGTACTATCTGTTTCAGCTAATCACGCTGGGAGCGACGGAGGCGGTCTTTCTGTCGGCGGATCTGTATACCACCTTTATTTTCTTTGAGGTGATGTCCTTTGCCTCCTATGTCTGGGTGGCCCAGGATGAGCGGAAGGAGTCGCTGCGGGCGGCGGCCACCTATCTGGCGGTGGCGGTGATCGGCGGACTGGTGATGCTGATGGGGCTTTTTCTGCTGTACCATCAGGCGGGAACCCTCACAATCAGCGAGCTTTACGATGCATGCCGGGGAAAAAATGTGTATCCGGCGGCGGTCTGTCTGTTCTTCGGATTCGGAGCCAAGGCAGGGGCATTTCCGCTCCATATCTGGCTTCCCAAGGCCCATCCGGTAGCTCCGGCTCCGGCCAGCGCACTGCTGTCTGGCATTTTGACGAAAACCGGGGTGTTCGGTATTCTTGTGATCACCTGTCAGATTCTGTTTCACGACGGAGTGTGGGGAACGTTCGTATTGCTGACCGGCGTTCTGACGATGGCAGCAGGGGCGGTGCTTGCCCTGTTTTCCATTGATTTCAAGAGGACGCTGGCATGCTCTTCAGTATCCCAGATCGGATTTATCCTGACAGGCATCGGGATGCAGGGGCTTCTGGGAGAGGAAAATGCGCTGGCGGTGCAGGGAAGCTTCCTGCATATGATGAATCATTCCCTGTTCAAGCTGGTGCTCTTCATGACGGCAGGAGTCATTTACATGAATCTGCACAAACTGGATCTGAATGACATCCGGGGATTCGGGAGAAAGAAACCGCTTCTGATGGGAATTTATCTGTGCGGCGCGCTGGGAATCGGCGGGATTCCGCTTTTTTCAGGATATGTGAGTAAAACGCTGATTCACGAGAGCATCGTAGAATATATAGAACTTCTGAAAGAGGGGGCAGCGGCGCCCGTGCTTCTGGGGGCGGCGGACATGAAGCTGATCGAGTGGGTATTTCTGGTCAGCGGCGGTTTTACCGTGGCCTACATGTGCAAATTATTTTTCGCGGTGTTCATTGAGAAGAACCGTGACCCGAAGGTGCAGGCGGAGTATGACGCCATGGGCGGAAATTATATGAACCGAAAGAGCGCGTTTGCACTGACGGCTGGCGCAGTGCTGTTTCCGGTGATGGGGATTTTTCCGCATTTCACGATGGACAAAGCTGCTGAATTTGTAAAAGGGTTTTTCGGGCTGGAGCATATCCATGAGGTATCCTATTTTAGTTTTGTAAATCTGAAAGGCGGCCTGACTTCGATTGCCATCGGGGCCGTGGTTTATCTGGTGCTGGTCAGGCTCTGGATGATCCGGAAGGAAGAAAACGGAGCTGCGGTCTATGTCAATTGCTGGCCGAACATGCTGGATCTGGAGGATTTTCTGTATCGGCCGATTCTGCTGAGGATGCTTCCGTCCATCTGCGGAGCCATATGCTTTGTGCTGGACCATGCCGTGGATTTTATTGCGAAAATCCTGCCGATTGCGGGAAGCGTGGAAGCCAGCTTTTTCGATACGCTTGTGGATACGATAGTTGTATTTCTGCGCAAAACGATTTATAAGGATAGTCCCCAGCCTCAGGAATTGCTGGAAGGAAATGCACTCACATACCGTCTGGGATGTTTTGCAAACCGGATTGTGTGGGTTTTGAATAAGACGGCCTGGCGGGAACGGCCGGATGAGAAGGATTATACGCATCAGTATGCGCTGGCATATACAAGCTTTAAAGAGAATACAAGTCTGATCGGGCGGAGCCTTTCCTATGGGCTGATTTTGTTCTGCGTGGGACTCCTGGCGACGCTGGTGTATCTGCTGCTGGTGCTGGCGGGGTGAGACATTTTGGGTGACCTGTAACCTTTTTGGTTACAGGTCACGTTGCCTTGTGCCTTGCTGCTGGGCGTCCGGTCAGTAAAATAGAGACTGCGGACATCTGGTCTCTCGCCGTCAGGGGATGTATCAACGGGCTGGATGCGTTACAGTTCGCAGCCGGTCAGGCCGCAGCCTGTAATCCTTTCCGGCGGAAAGATATGTTTAAGGATACGGCGGTATTGATTGAATATCTGCCAAAAGAATGGTAAGATACAGGAAAAGACAGGGAGGTGCAGCGATGCCAAGAACAGTGGGAATCGGCCATCAGGATTTTGAACAAATGATTACAACTGAAAATTTCTATATTGATAAGACCATGTTTATCAAAGAATGGTGGGAAAACAACGATGCTGTAACTCTGATTACCCGCCCCAGGCGTTTCGGAAAGACACTGAATCTGGATATGACAGAACATTTTTTCTCTGTGAGCCATGCGGGAAGAAGTGATTTATTTCAAAATCTGTCTATCTGGCAGGAAGAAAAATACAGGGAACTGCAGGGAACCTATCCTGTCATCTTTCTGAGCTTCGCAGGTGTGAAGGCAACCTCTTTTCCAGAGGCACGAAAAAGTATCTGTCAGATTATAAAAAAATTGTATAATAAATACGATTTTCTTTTAGAAAGCAGCCATTTGAATGAAGATGAAAGAAAAATGTACAATCATATTTCTATCGACATGGAAAATCATATAGCCGCCAATTCCCTGAGCGCATTGTCGGATTATCTGATGCGTTATTACGGAAAAAAAGTGTTGATTCTGCTGGATGAATACGATACCCCGATGCAGGAGGCTTATGTGCATGGCTATTGGGATGAACTGGTTTCCTTTATCCGCAGCCTGTTCAATTCTACGTTTAAAACGAATCCGTTTCTTGAAAGAGCTATTATGACAGGGATTACGAGGGTCAGCAAGGAATCCATATTTTCAGATTTGAATAATCTGACTGTAGTTACAACTACTTCAGACTTGTATGCGGACAGCTTTGGATTTAGTCAGTCGGAGGTTTGGAACGCTCTGGAGGAGTACGGTCTGTCAGACAAAAAGGATGATGTTAGAAGCTGGTATGACGGATTTACATTTGGAAATAAGACAGATATCTACAATCCCTGGTCTATTATAAACTACCTGAAATATGCAAAATTTTCCCCATATTGGGCCAACACCAGCAGCAACAGCCTGATCGGAAAGCTGATCCGTGAAGGAAGCGCGGATACAAAAATGGTGATGGAGGATCTCCTTTCCGGAAAAGTACTCCGCACGCAGATTGACGAGCAGATCGTATTCAGCCAGCTAGGGCACAAAGAGACTGCTATCTGGAGCCTGTTGCTTGCAAGCGGTTATCTGCGGGTGAAGCATTGGAGCATGGACAAAAGAGACCGGATCATCTATGAACTTGTGTTAACCAACCGCGAAGTCTCTCTCATGTTTGAGCAGATGGTAGAGGATTGGTTTTCCGATTTTACACCGGCATATAATCAGTTCATCAAGGCGCTGTTATTAGATGATAAAAAAGCGATGAACCACTATATGAACCGGGTAGCCTTCACCACGTTCAGCTACTTCGACACCGGAAAACAACCGTCCGAAGCAACAGAACCGGAACGCTTTTATCACGGCTTTGTCCTTGGCCTGATGGTGGATCTGGGTGAACGATATACCATCACTTCCAACCGTGAAAGCGGATTCGGAAGATATGATGTGGTTCTGGAACCCCTTTCGGACAGGGATGATGCTATCATTCTGGAATTTAAGGTTCATGATCCGGATGAGGAAGATACGCTTGCAGACACGGTGCAGAAAGCGTTAGATCAGATCGAACGCAAGAAATATTCCGCGGTTCTGGAAGCAAAAGGCATTCCACAGGAACGAATCCGAAGATATGGGTTTGCGTTTGAAGGGAAAAAGGTTTTGATAGGATGAGAGGAATTTTTCAGAATCCGGCGGGGATTGAGGTTTGACTGTGACTATTATTGTGCCATCTGAATTAAAAGGCTTTTAATATAGGGTAGAGGGAAAATGATATGAAAACTAAAGCAAATATATTGGTACTGGGGACTTCAGGAGCCGGAAAATCAACTTTGATTAATTCAGTAATAGGGAAAGAAGTAGCAAAAGTAGGACATGGACAACATGAAACTAAAAAATTGCAACCATATGTATCGGAAGATTTGAACTTTCAGTTAATAGATAGTCGTGGCTTTGAGTACAGTAGTTGGAATACACACAAAGCTGTCAAAGATATGAAAACATGGATAAAAAATGGTTTGAAAGATGAAAAAACAAGAATTCATATGCTGTGGTTTTGTGTAGATGCAACTTCAAAGAGATTTACAAAACAGACAATCAAAACAGTAGAAGATGTGAAAAAGGAATGGAAAGATGTTCCCATTATTGTTATATTAACTAAATCTTTTTTCAGAGCTGAAGATGAAGACAATATTGAAATGGTAAGGAATACTTTTTGTAAAGTAGCAAAGAAAACAGGAATGCCATTGGCAATTATTCCCATTTTGGCACAACCGCCAAAAGGAGAAAATATAGTTCCCAGAGGTATTGAAGAATTAATTCAAGTAACTCAAATTAATCTTGATTCAGCAGTAAGAGCATCTGATGAGGCGGTAAAAAAATACGATTTAAAGTGTAAAAAAATTAAGTCACAGACATTGACAGTTGGTGCGGCGACATCAGGTGTTGTTGTAGGTGCAATCCCAATAGATTTTCCAGATGCTGCTGTCTTAACACCTCTTGAAACAATGCTAATTTCAGGTATTGCGAGAGTTTACAAACTAGATCAATCTGATGAATTGGTAAAAAAGATAATTGCTCGGATATTAGAAGCTGGAACAGTAAGTATGGTAGCTAAGGCAGCAATTAATAAGTTAAAATTAATTCCAGGGATTGCAAATATTGCGGCTGATGTATTGAATGCAATAGTCGCAGGCTTAATTGTTTTTGGGATTGGACAGGCTGCTTCCATAATAATGGAAAAAGTGTATATTGGAGATATGGATTCCTCAGAGTTGGATTGGATCAATGCAATTGTTGAGAGTAGTATGGGGAATGTAATTAGAAAAGTTACAGAGACTATTTCGATGAACCATGGGGAGTATAATGTTAAGGATATTATCAAGGCGCTAGTATCTGAGTAGCTGTGATAATACGAGTATGGGTAATAGGTAAGTTTATAATAGTTAGAGAAGATTAAAATAAATACATTTAAAAATAGTACAGGCACAAATGATAGGTGTAAGAATGCTTCAATACATTTTTCTAAATATAGGGTGCGCCCAGCTAAGGGTTTGGAATTCGGTGGGTGAAAGTCCTACGGTGTAAGGTACAAGCTATACCGCACCAAGCGAGTCTTGGGTGGACAACAGAGATGCTGTCCGCTAAGCGTAGACAGCGAGATTGCAGGGCATAACTGCACATAGCTTCGATATGAAAATGAAAGAGGGAAGGCAGAGGTGCTCCTATACACTGAAAGCAACATAACTGTAGTCATTAAGAGCGAGAATACAGTTGCTTCCCCGGAGTTTTGAGGTTGGTCATGCAATCAAGGATTTCAAGTCAACTGGAGGAGGTCTGTCTGGTTCCAGATGAGTTGCGTACATCTGGTATGCGGAACAACTGTCGAAGGGAGAACCGCAAATGGCCAGCAGAAGTCGGATGGCCGAATAGTACACGGTAAAACATACAGTGGAAGTCGAGAAAATGCCTGTCCTCGCAGGCTAGCCATGCAAAGTCATATCAAAGAGGAAACATAGACTGTACGCAGAGACAGGAGGAGCTATGGAAACGAAATTGGCGAGAATATCACAACTATCAGGCGAACATCCAGACATGGTATTTACGTCCATAGGGCATTTGATAAATAAGGAATTATTAAAAGAGTGCCACAAGGAAATGGACGGAAAGAAAGCAGTAGGAACCGATGGGATAACCAAAGAGGAATACGGGGCAAGGCTGGAGGAAAATCTGGAAGAATTAGAGGAAAAGCTTAAGAAGAAAGCATACAAGCCCAAGCCAGCAAAAAGAGTGGAGATACCGAAAGAAAACGGAAAGACACGGCCGCTCAGTATCTATTGCTATGAAGACAAACTGGTGCAGGAAGCATTGAGACGAGTACTGGAAGCAGTGTTCGAACCGCATTTCTATGATGAAATGATGGGATTCCGACCAGGGAGAAGCTGTCATAAGGCATTAAGAAAGCTGAACGGAATGCTGGAAAAAGAAAAGACAAACTGGGTATTGGATGCGGATGTAAAAGGATTTTTCGACCACTTGGACCATGAATGGATAATAAAGTTCATAGAATCAAGAATAAAAGACCCAAATATCATCAGGCTGGTACGCCGGATGTTAAAAGCCGGAATCATGGAAGATTACAGATATGAAGAGACAGAGGAAGGAGCCGGACAGGGTTCGGTCTGCTCACCAGTAATCGCAAACATATATATGCACTATGTACTGGTGTGGTGGTTCAAGGAGAAAATGCAGCCGATCATGAAAGGGTACGCAGGGCTGGTGGTATATGCGGATGATTTTGTAGTCTGCTTTCAATACAAAACAGACGCAGAGATGTTCTATGAATATTTAAAGCGCAGAATGATGCACTTTGGACTGGAAATGGAGGAGAAAAAGACGAGGCTGATAGAATTCGGCCGATTTGCAGAAAGGAACCGGAAAGAACGTGGAGACGGGAAACCGGAGACCTTTACATTCCTCGGATTCACGCATTACTGTTCGCATGGAAGAACGGGAAAGTTCAGAGTGAAGAGGAAGACCAGTAAGAAAAAGCTAGCAAAGAAAAGCAAGGAAATAAATGCTACGATAAGAGATATGAGATTTCTACGCATAAACCAGATAGTAAAGAAGCTGAATGAAATCTTAACTGGTTACTATCATTACTACGGAATTACTGACAATTCAAGAAGCCTGAACTCATTCTATAATGTAGTATGGTTCCGGTTATTCTACTGGCTGAATAGAAGAAGCCAGAGAAGAAGCTATACAAAGGAAGGATATAAGGAATTGATGAGACAATTCCCACTCGTCCGACCACGTATCTATGTCAGTATATACGGATAGTTGTAGATGTATTAGCTTTGCAGGGAGCCGGATGCGGGAAAGCTGCACGTCCGGTTCTGAGAGGGGTAAGCCCCGTAAGGGGCTTACCTACTTACCAAGATATATAAGCACCGGAGAAAAGCATTCACTGTGAATGCCAGTTGATTTCGATAATTCTTTCTATAAATAATTCCTCCATGGTTTACTTGTAAGATAATTTCAAATAATCACAGGATTGTGACATTGCTGTGAGGAGATTGTTACATTTCTCTGCTACACTGAAAATGAACAAAATCCTATCAGGAGGAATCAAGTCATGAGATCCATTGTTTTAAAGGCCCAGGGCCTGAAAAAATATTACACCTCAGGGGAAAATGTAACAAAAGCCCTGGACGGAATCGACCTGGATATCTATTACGGGGAATTTGCGGCAATCGTGGGCACATCCGGGAGCGGAAAATCCACCCTGCTCCACATGCTGGGCGGCCTGGACACCCCCACCGCGGGAACCGTCCGCGTAGGAGACAAAGAGCTCTCCCGCATGGATGATGAAGCCCTCGCCGTATTCCGCAGGCGCAGTATCGGGTTCGTCTTTCAGCAGTACAACCTGGTGCAGACTCTGAATGTCCGGGAAAATATCGTGCTGCCAATTCTGCTGGACGGGGGAACGATTGACGAGGACTATTGTCGGGAGATCGTCACCCTCTTGAAAATCGAGGAAAAGCTGGAACAGTTTCCGAACCAGCTTTCCGGCGGACAGCAGCAGAGGGTGGCCATCGCCCGGGCGCTTGCCGGCAAACCTTCCATCCTTCTGGCCGACGAGCCTACAGGAAACTTGGACAGCCGTACCAGCCAGGACGTGATCGCATTTTTAAAAGCCAGCAACCAGCGGTTTCAGCAGACCATGGTCATGATCACCCACAATCCCGAGATTGCCCAGATGGCAGACCGCATCATCCGCATCGAAGACGGCCGGATCAAAACCAGCGTCCCCGGATACGCCGAAGATGAACATGCGAAAATGAGCGGTCCAAAGACGGCGGATCAGGAATCTCCCGCAGATATGCAGACGAGATCCACAGCAGCCGGCCGGACCGAAACCAGCCGGACCGAAGCCAGCCGGGGCAAATCCGCGTCCGGCCATTCCATGGAAGGAGGCGCCGAACAATGTTCCAGGTGAGAAATAAAGAGGTCCTCCGCCTTCTTGCGGACCGGCAGATGAAGAAGAGCAGACAGCGAAACGGCATTGCCATCGGCGCCATCGTCCTGACCACGATCCTGTTTTCAGCCCTGTTTACCATCGGCGGCGGCGTTCTGGAACAGATGCAGCAGGCCATGATGCGTATGAACGGAGGTGTGGGCCATGCATATGTCAAATTTCTGTCCATGCCGGAGTACGAGACGCTAAAGGCGGCCGGGGGATATGAGGACATCGGCTATTCCATCATCACCGGAAGCGGAGCGGATGAAAGCCTGCAGAAGCTGAACACGGAAGTGCGGTACGGGGAAGCGTATGCGGCCCGGGATTTTCGGGCATTTCCCACAGAGGGCAGGATGCCGGAAGAGAAAATGGAGATTGCCGCATCACGGCTTGTTCTGGAAGCGATGGGGCTTTCCGATGCGCTTGGAAGCCGGATACCATTTTCCATCCGTGTCAACGGCACGGTATATGAGGACACATTTACCCTGTGCGGCGTGTGGGACGGGGACCCGATCGCCCCCGCGCAGGAAATCTGGGTGTCTAAAGCATACTGCGAAGAAACGGCGCCGACTCTGATGACTGCGTTTGGAGAGGGCGTGCCTTACGAGGGAACTGTGATGGCCGCCATTGATTTTTCCAATACATGGAACATTCAGGGAAAGCTGGATGACCTCCTTGCCCGGGCCAAAATGCCGGGGGACACGAGGGGCGGAGTCAATCCGGTGTACGCCCAGCCTGCGGCGGAGCCCGGCCTGATTCTGACGGCCATGATCCTGCTGGGCGCCACCCTCATTTCCGGATACCTGATCATTTACAATGTATTTTACATTTCCGTGACCCAGGACATTCAGTTTTACGGACTGCTCAAGACCATCGGGGCTTCGGGAAAACAATTGCGCAGGATTGTCCTGCGGCAGGCCATGAAGCTGTCCGCCAGAGGTATTCCTGCGGGGCTGCTGGCCGGATATGCTGTGGGAAAAGGGCTGCTGCCCTTTGTGGTGGGGCAGTTCAGCATTGACGGGTTCGGAGAATACAGCGTATCTCCCCTGGTACTGCCCGGGGCGGCGCTGTTCAGCCTGCTGACAGTTTTCATTAGTTTCCGGTCGCCCGGTCGGACAGCGGCGCGGGTTTCACCTGTTGAAGCAGTGCGCTATACCGGAGAGCATCGGATCAAAAGCAGCAGGCGAAAACCGGGCATTATCAGGAAAATGCGAAAATCGGCCTTCCGTCAGCAGAACAATTGGTCTGTATCAAAAAAAGACGCCCCCAGAACACTGGCCCTCCGCAGCCTGCGCCGGGACGGAAAAAAGGCGGTGCTGGTCATTCTTTCCTTGTTCCTGAGCCTGACCCTTTTGAACACCACCTGCACGATTCTCAGAGGTTTTGACCTGGAGCGATATGTGGAAACACAGACCAACGCCGATTTTGAAGTGACGGACTGGACGGTGGCAGCGGCCGGAGTCTATGAAAAAAACCTGGAAGGCATAGATCCGGAATTTGAGGAGTCAGTCCGCCGGATTCCGGGCCTGACGAGACTGGAAAAGGTCTATTGTGAGGAGGGAATGATGGATCTTTCGGAGGATGCGCTGGAATGGCTTGCGCAGCAGGAGGCGCAGGGCAGAGAACTTCCCGGCATGGGAAGCGAAAACGGCCAGGAGTTTATGCAGGCTTACGCGGCCACGGGTTCGATCCTGGAACACGGGGAATACGATGCAGGCACATTTGATGCGGAAAAATGGGCCGGGGGAGGGTATGTGATCTACAATGACTCTATGGTTGGATACGGACTGCGTTCCGAGCCGATGTACCGGCCCGGCGACTCCATCACGCTGGAAGGCAATGACGGGCAGAAAAAGGAATATACGGTGATGGCACAGGGAGAGCTTCCTTACACCATGACTGCCCGCAAAACCATCAATCTGGGGATCACCGTGATCCTGCCGGAACAGGAATTTGCCTGGCTGTACGGAGAAAAACAACCCCTCTGCGTGGTCTATGATGTGGAAAAATCCCACTGGGAGGAAGCGGAAAAAATCACCGCAGGACTGCTTGAGGATTCCAACAAGGTGTGCATTTCCTTCGAAACGCTGAAAGCAGAATTTCAGCAGACAAAGCGGGCCTGCTCCCTGATCGGCGGGATTTTGAGCCTGATCCTGGGAGCCATTGGAATTTTAAATTTTATCAATCTGGCAGTGACCGGAATCCTTACCCGGCAGAAAGAGCTGGCCATGCTGGGCGCCATCGGCATGGGAGGCCGCCAGATGAAGCGGATGCTGATCTGGGAAAGCACGGCATATGTCGGCAGCGCCGCGCTGCTGAGTGTCACGGCGGGCAACCTGCTGGGCTGGCAGATCTGCCGTGACCCGATGATACGAAACCAATGGGCATTCACGTATCATTTCACCCTTGCGCCTGTGGCGGTCTGCCTGCCCATCCTGCTGCTTGCAGCTTCGGCGGTGCCCCTTGTATTTTATAAGAAACTTTGCAAAAAGAGTATCGTGGAAAGACTGCGGTGCTGCTGATATTGGCCAACAGCTTTGTGCACAGGCCAAAGCCAGCTGCCGTTTCATGGCGAAGGCGCAGTACAGCACCTGTCCGCCGGTGGCAGAGCCGATGGTTTCGGGAAGGAATAGAGCCTTTCCGGCCATCGGCTTTTTGTTCTATAGATTCGGATGCTTCTGATCCTCGTCGACTGTCTGCCCAGATGCCGAAATAAAATAGAGACAAACCTTTGCTGATTATGCTATACTGCATATAGGTTATAATCTAAGAAATCGCCAGAAAAGAATCACCGGATGGCAGTCGGAAGCCATTCGGCAGGCAATCAATTTGCTGCGCAAGTGGCTGCATTCAGTAGGCAATCAATTTGCTGTGCAAATTGGTTACAAAAAGACGGGAGGAATCATTTATGGAATTATACACGCATCGGGTGATACTCCGCCCCTGGCTTTTAAGCGACGCGGAAAATTTGTACCAATATGCCAAAAACCCAAATGTCGGTCCGGTGGCTGGATGGCCGGTACACACAAGCGTTGAAAACAGCCGGGAAATCATTAAGACCGTGTTTTCCGAAAATGAGACATATGCCGTATGCCTGAAAACAGACCATTTGGCCATTGGATGTGTCGCAATTACAATCGGCGCACGAAGCAGTCTGAAACTTCCGGATGACGAAGGCGAAATCGGATATTGGATAGGAGAGCCGTTCTGGGGGCAGGGGCTGATTCCGGAAGCGTGTACAGAATTGATACGCCATGGTTTTGAGGATTTGAAACTGAACAGGCTGTGGTGCGGGTATTTTGAGGGAAATGAAAAGTCCAGGCGCGCACAGGAAAAATGTGGGTTTGTATACCACCATACGAAAAAAGATATGCATTGGGAACTGATGGACGATATCCGTACGGAATATGTCACCGTATTGGAACGGGCGGCTTGGCAGGTTTGCCGCTGAAAAAAATAAAGGAACAAAACAAGAGATGATTACAGGTGAATTAAAGAACAAAGTCGATAAAATATGGGAGGTTTTCTGGACCGGCGGAATCACAAATCCGCTGGAAGTAATCGAGCAGTTTACCTACCTTCTTTTTATCAGGCAGTTGGATGACGTGGAGACAACGAAAGAACATGAGGCCGGCTTTCTGGGGCTGGAATATCAGGGAATATTTCCGCCGGACTGCCAGGAGTACCGCTGGAGCAGGTTCAAAAACCTGGGGGATGCACAGGAGATTTACAACATTGTTTTAAACGGTGTGTTTCCATTCATCAAAAGTCTGCATCAGGACGGAGACTCCGCATACAGCAAATATATGGGCGACGCGATTTTCAAGGTGCCTACCCCGGCCATGCTGACAAAACTGATTGACGGGATTGATGCGCTGGATCTGGGAGACTCAGACAGCAAGGGCGATCTGTATGAATACCTTCTGTCAAAAGTGGCTACGGCAGGTACTAACGGTCAGTTTCGGACACCGCGGCATATCATCAAGATGATGGTGGAGCTGGTCAGGCCGAATCCGACAGACCGGATCTGCGATCCGGCTATGGGCTCCGCCGGCTTTTTGGTTGAGGCACAGACCTATTTACGGGAACACGAAGAAAAATTGTTTTTCGATGCGGAATTGAATCGGCATTTTCACAGGGAAATGTTTACCGGCTTTGATATGGACCGAACCATGCTGCGCATCGGGGCGATGAACATGCTCCTGCATAGGGTGGACAATCCTGTGATCGAGTACCGGGACAGCCTGTCGGAACAAAATACGGACTCTGAGAAATACACGCTGGTACTGGCAAATCCCCCCTTCAAGGGCAGTCTGGATTATGAGGGCGTGTCTGCGGACCTGCTGAAAGTGACCAGAACGAAAAAGACGGAATTACTGTTTCTCGCGCTGTTTCTGCGGATTTTGAAAAGCGGAGGACGGGCAGCGGTCATTGTACCCGACGGCGTTCTGTTCGGCAGCAGCAAGGCACATAAGCAGATTCGGAAAGAATTGGTAGAAAACCACAAGTTAGAGGCTGTGATCTCCATGCCCTCAGGCGTTTTCAAGCCATATGCCGGCGTGTCTACGGCGATTCTGGTATTCACAAAGACAGGTGCGGGCGGAACAGAGAAAGTCT
The DNA here is from genome assembly GCF_003885045.1 of Schaedlerella arabinosiphila. Taxonomy (GTDB): domain Bacteria; phylum Bacillota; class Clostridia; order Lachnospirales; family Lachnospiraceae; genus Schaedlerella; species Schaedlerella arabinosiphila. Next base: position 5,555,274 of record NZ_RHJS01000002.1, read on the forward strand.
GGTTTTATGATATGAAAGCGGATGGACTCTCTCTTGATGATAAACGCCAGCCCGTACAGGAAAACGACATTCCGGATATCATCCGCAGATACCATAACCAGGAAGAAGAGTCGGACCGAAAACGGACAGAGCAGAGCTTCTTCGTCGATCTTGCAGAGATCCAGGAAAATGACTACGACCTGTCGATCAACAAGTATAAGGAAATTGAGTACGAAGCGGTGCATTATGACCCGCCGCTGGTGATATTGGATCGGATTGAAAAGCTGGAGGAAGAGATACAAAAAGGGATGGCGGAATTGCGGAAGCTGTTGAGTGAGGAGCAGGAGTGAGATGACAGTATTATAAGGACTCTCAGAAAATTGATAAAAAGAAAAATGCGGAAGCTGCCGCATGAAAAATCTGACAGGAGGATGCGGATGACAATAGATAGTTTAAAAAAAGTGATTTTGTCCATTGCAAATAAATATCCGATAAAAAAGGTATTTCTGTTCGGATCAAGGGCAGAAAAAACGGATCATGAAAATAGTGATGTGGATCTGATTATGGAATTTTTCGTTCCTATTTCATTGCTGACGCTTTCAAAGATAAAATTGGAATTAGAAGAAATCTTAAAATTGAAAGTTGATATTGTACATGGGCCTGTTCGAGAGACAGATCTGATTGAAATCGGCAAGGTGGTGGAAGTCTATGCAGCATAGGGATAAAATTATTCTTCAGAAAGTGATTTCGGAGATAGATATTGGCTTTCAAATGTTAGGAGACGCGGCATTAGAAGAATTTTCCTCTGATGAAAAATTAAAGCGTGCAATTAGCATGACGGTTATTAATATTGGGGAATTGATTAAAAATGTTACAGATGACTTTAGAAAAAGTTATCCCGGAGTTCCCTGAAGGGCAGTAGCAGGAATGAGGGACATTGCAGCGCATAAGTATCAAACTTTGAGAATGGAAGATGTATATATCACGGTAAAGGAAGATTTTCCGAGTTTGAGAAAACAGTTGGTATATATATTGGAGATTGAAGCAGCACTGTCAGGTGAAGGAGCAGAAGGGAATAAAAGGGAAGATGAATAGGTTTCTTAAAGTTGTGCGAGTGGTTCCAACAGAGGAATATACGGTATATGTCTATTTTGAAGATGGTAAAATCGTATGTTATGATGCAAAGCCATTATTAGGGAAAGAGGTATTTGCTGCATTGAGAGAGATTACTTTCTTTAAAAAATCTTGTACAATTATGAATGATACTTTGGCGTGGGATGTATCTGGTATGAGGGATAATTCTGAGTGTATTGACATTGATCCAGATACATTGTATGAGTTAGATGCAATTGTAGAGAAAATGGTGTGATTATGCAGATTTGTGAGGATGAATCATGAGTTATTTAAGGTTAGATGAGGTATGCAACTTAAAGATGGGACAGTCTCCGGATTCTGGTTCATATAATCAGGAAAGAGATGGTATTCCCTTTTTTCAAGGAAATGCAGATTTTGGAGAAATGCATCCAGTCACAAGAACATGGTGTAATAATCCTACAAAGGTAGTGGATAAGGGGACTTTACTGATTTCTGTAAGAGCGCCAATAGGCGCACTTAATTTTGCTGTAGAGAAATCATGTATAGGAAGGGGATTGGCTGGCATTACAGCAAAAAATGAGTATGACCTGAAGTATATATATTATGCACTAAAATATAAAAATAGGGAGCTTAAAGATAAAGGAACTGGTAGTACATTTAAGGCCATTTCAAAATCTACTCTTGGAAAAGTTTTAATTAGAGATATGACAATTGAAAACCAAAGAGAATGCATAAAAAGGCTTGATTTGATTTACAAAATTTTTGTGTTGAAAAAGGAAAAAATTAGGCAATATGATGAGTTAATCAAATCACGGTTTGTAGAGATGTTTGGCGATCCCACCGATAATCCCTTGAGATGGGATAAATTTCCTTTGGGAAAACGCTGTAACATTATTACTGGCAATACCCCACCACGAGCAGATGCTGAAAATTACGGGACTTTTATTGAATGGATAAAATCCGATAATATCAACACCCCAGATACATACCTCACTCCTGCAGAAGAATATCTGTCTGAACGAGGATTTGAAAAATGTAGGTATGTTGAAGCAGGTAGTGTATTGATGACCTGCATAGCAGGCAGTATCGGATGTATTGGAAATGTTGCCGTGGCAGATAGGCGAGTAGCATTCAATCAACAGATTAATGCAATCGTTCCAGTAGCTGATGAGACATTATACGTTTTCTGGCTCATGCAACTGTCAAAGCCATATATACAAAGCACTATCAATATGGCTTTAAAGGGTATCTTAAGTAAAGGCCAATTATCTATTTTAGAGTTTCCTTTTCCACCGATACCTAAACAAACAGATTTTGCCGCCTTCGTCCAGGAAATCGACAAATCGAAATTTGCAACCCAAAAAGCTCTCACTGAAACCCAACAGCTTTTCGACAGCCTCATGCAAAAATATTTCGGATAGAGGAATAGCTATGAAAAAAATATAGATATACCACGGAAGTTCACACATTGTCCCAGAGTCGGAAAGCAGAATCGCAAAATTAAAAAATACTCCGCTTCGAGACAATGACGGAGGAATGGCTGGACTTTATCGCAAACTGCCGTACAGGGCATCCTCACATCTACGACATTGTAGAGGGACCAATGGCAAATGACACGATATCGTTACGCAGACATTTTCCATTGCGAACCGATTGAAAAAATAGCGGATGATTTCATTCAAATATACTATTCCGGATTATTGGGATATTGGCGAAGTGTTTGAGCGGCTGATAGAAGATACCTTTGAGGTAAATGATGTCATAGAAGGTATTTTTGAAGTATACCATTCCTGGATAGAATGTAATAAAAAAATATGATTTTTTGTTGCAGGAGATTATTGAATAAATAGACAGTGAGGAAAGAAGGTGCAGGATATGAAGAGAGAAGAATATATGTCTGATGAGACAGTGATCAAGCGTGCGAATGCGGCAGTAAGAATTGAGTTAGAGAAGAACAGAGCATTAGGAGTTCCAGTGGTTATATATGACAGGGAAAGCCAAATCATATATCGGGAAAATGAGGATGGTACCCGAACGGAAGTAGGAAAAAGGATGAGAAAGGAGCGGTATGGTGAAAGAGTTTCAAAAGATTTGAGAAACTGCCATAACATAAATTCCACCACAAAAGAACAGGAGGTCTCCCCATGTCCACGAATTTTGATTTCCTAACCGCCGCCCCCGCATTTTCCTCCTTTTCCACCCAGGCCATTGAAGCAGAAAAAAGTCTGGTCATTTCCCCGGCAACCTCCGCCATCCTTTCCAGGCGGGCCCTGGAGCTGGCGGTGCGTTGGGTCTACGTCAGCGACGACGGCTTGAAACTTCCCTACCGGGACAACCTGTCCGCCCTGATCCACGAAGAAACCTTCCGGGACATTCTGGAGCCCCGTCTTTTTCCTATGCTGAAATACACGGTCAGGCTGGGCAACACTGCCGTGCACACAAACCAGAAGATCAAACGGGACGATGCCATACTGTCCCTGCGCAATTTATTTGAATTTTGCAAATGGATTGAATACTGTTATTCGACCCAATACCAGGACTATGAAGACGCGGTATACGACGAATCCCTCCTCGAATCTGCGGTTTCTGCGGAAATCCGCAGGGAGACGCAGCCCCGTCCGGAGGAGCTCCAGGAGTTATACGCAAAGCTTGGCAGCAGGGATAAAAAGCTGGAAGAGATTCGCCTGGAAAATGAATCCCTGCGGGTGGAGATGACGAAACTGCGGGAGAAAAATACCACCGAAAATACATTTCAAGTGGATGCCTTTACCGAGGCACAGACACGCAGAAAATACATTGATATAGAACTGATGGACGCAGGCTGGAGGATCGGAACCGACTGCCGGGAAGAAGTGACAATTTCAGGAATGCCTACCCCCACGGAAACGGGCCGTGCAGACTATGTCCTGTTCGGCGACAACGGCCTGCCTTTAGCGGTAATCGAGGCGAAAAAGACAGGCACAGATCCAATCGCAGGCAGCCGTCAGGCAAAATTATATGCGGACTGTCTGGAAAAAGAGTATCACCAGCGGCCCTTTATTTTTACGACAAACGGATTTGAAATCGAGTTTACAGACGATTACGGCCAATACCCCAGAAGACGGGTTTCCGGGTTTTTTACGAAAAAAGAACTGCAGTTGAACATGGATCGCCGCAGGAGCCGGAAACCTCTGGATACGATAGAGATCAATGACCAGATCACCAACCGCCCCTATCAGAAAGAGGCGGTGGCGGCAGTCTGCGACGCCATCCGAAAAAAACACCGGAGGATGCTGATCGTGCAGGCCACGGGTTCGGGAAAAACCAGGGTCAGCATCAGCCTGGTGGATGTCCTGCGCCGTCACAATTATGTGAAAAATATCCTGTTTCTGGCAGATCGGAAAGCCCTGGTACGGCAGGCGAAAAAAAGCTACGGAAATCTGCTGCCGGATCTGACGCTGTGCAGCCTGCTGGACAACAAAGACGACCCGGAACAGAGCCGGATGATATTTTCCACCTACCCCACCATGATGAATGCCATTGACGAGACACAGGGAAAAGAAGGCGGCCGGCTGTTTACGCCGGGGCATTTTGACCTGATCATCGTGGATGAGAGCCACCGGAGCATTTACAAAAAATACCAGGATATTTTCGAGTATTTTGATGGAATGCTGCTGGGGATGACGGCCACGCCGAAGGAGGAAATTGACCGCAATACATACAGTATTTTTGATCTGGAGCGGGGCGTTCCCACCTTTGCCTATGAGCTGGATCAGGCGGTTGAGGAAGGGTATCTGGTGGATTACAGCACAAAGGAATATAAGACAAAGATCATGGAGGAGGGCATCCATTACGACCAGCTTTCCGAGGAGGAAAAAGAGGAATTTGAGGAAACCTTCGGTGATGACGAGACGATCGACAAAGACATTTCCGAAAATGCGGTCAATGAATGGCTCTTCAACGAGGATACCATCTGCAGGGTTTTAAGCGCCCTGATGGAAAACGGGCTGAAAGTGGAGGGCGGCGACAAGCTGGGAAAAACAATTATATTTGCAAAAAACAGTCCCCATGCAAAAGCGATCGTAGACTGCTTTCAAAAATATTACCCGGAGTACGGGTCGGATTTTATCTGCCAGATCGACTACAGCATTTCTTATGCGGACACGCTGATCGACGATTTCAGTACAAAGGACAGGCTGCCGCAGATCGCGGTTTCCGTGGACATGCTGGACACCGGGATCGACATTCCGGAGATTTTAAACCTGGTATTTTTCAAAAAAGTTAGAAGCTGTTCCAAATTCTGGCAGATGATCGGCCGGGGAACCCGTCTCTGTAAAGACCTGTTCGGCCCAGGAATGGACAAAGAAGCATTTTTGATTTTTGATTTCTGCAGCAATTTTGAGTATTTCCGCGCAAATAAAAAAGGAAAGGAAACCAAAGCCCAGGAAGCCCCGGCAGAGAAGATCTTTAACTGTAAGGTTCATATTGCCCGGGAGCTGCAGGCGCCGCAATTCCAGCGTGAAGAGAAATATGCGCAGTACCGGGCGGACCTGGTAAACGGACTGAACGGCCAGGTGGCAGAGCTGAATGACGGGAGCTGGCGCGTCCGGCAGCATCTGCGTTATGTGGAAGCCTATCGAGAAAAATCGGCATGGCAGAATCTGGAGACTGCTTCCGTATCGGAGCTGAAAGAGCACATCGCGCCATTGATCGTGCCCGGATGCGAGGATGAGCTGGCAAGGCGGTTTGATTATCTGCTGCTGAGTATGGAGCTGTCCCTGCTGCAAAGTAAAAATATGACCCGGAATATGGGAGTTGTCATGCAGACGGCGGATCAGCTTTCCCGTCTTTATACGATTCCCCAGGTCAGGGCGAAGCAGTCGGTGATCGAACGCGCGCTGTCGGAGGAATTTTGGGAACATGCCGGAATTCTGGATATGGAGCTTGTCCGGGAAGCTTTGCGCGGCCTTTTAAAGTTTATTGAAAAACAGCGGACCGCGATTTATTATACGGATTTTGAGGATCATATTATAGAAGAAAAAGAGGGCGGTGCGATCTACATTTCCCACGATCTGAAAAATTACAGAAAGAAAGTAGAGTACTATCTGAAAGAGCACAAAGACCATCTGGCAGTGTACAAGCTGCGCAGGAACAAACGCCTGACAGCAGAGGAATTTGCGGAGCTGGAACGGATTTTGTGGGAAGAACTGGGAACAAAAGAGGAGTACCAAAAAGAGTACGGAGAGACCCCGGTGGGCCGGCTGGTGAGGAAGATCGTGGGAGTGGACCGGGAGGTGGTCAACGCCGCCTTCAGTGCGTTCATGGGCGAAGAAAAATTAAATCTGAACCAGATGCGTTTCGTGCGTCTGATGATGGATTACATTACGGTTAATGGAAATATCGAGGATAATCAGGTCCTGATGAGAGACCCGTTCCGGAGCGTGGGGAGCATTACAGCGCTGTTTAGGGACGACCTGTCAGTCGCCCAGGAGATCATGAAGGTTGCCGAGGATTTCCGAAAAAATTCCGAAGTGACCGCATAAACATCAGGACAGGAACAGACCATTCATAAATTTTTAATATACATTTCATTGTATAACAGTCGATTTTTTAGTATAATGGAGGGGTATATTATGAGAATTTAGAGAAGGAGGAGAGGTTCATGCGGAAGGATATTGATAACATTTTTTTCGAAAACAGCCCGCGGATTCAGGAGCTGGCCCGCAAGTGTGAAGAGAACAACACGATCGACAAGGAACTTTATACAAAATACGAGGTAAAGCGCGGACTACGTGACTTAAACGGAAAGGGTGTGCTGGCCGGCCTGACCAACATATCCGATGTCTGTGCAAAAAAGGTCGTCAATGGGGAAGAAGTGCCTTGTGCAGGGAGCCTCTACTACCGTGGATATAATATCAAAGACATTGTAAAAGGATTTTTGGATGCGAAGCATCCGGGGTTTGAGGAGACCGCTTACCTGCTCCTGTTCGGGGAGCTGCCCAGTGCACAGGAGCTAAAAGATTTCCAGGTGATGCTGGCGGAGCGGAGGAGACTCCCGCCCAACTTTTTCCGGGACGTCATCATGAAGGCGCCCAGCCAGGACATGATGAACAACATTTCCCGGTGCATTCTGCAGTTATATTCCTACGACCACAAGGCGGATGATACCACCATCCCCAACGTACTGCGTCAGAGCCTGAATCTGATCAGCCAGTTTCCGATGCTGATGGTATACGGATACCATGCGTACAATTACCGGCAGGGCGAGGACTTGTTCATCTATGCGCCGAACCCGGCGCTTTCGGCTGCGGAGAATATTCTGATGATGCTTCGGGAGGACAGAAAGTATACCAAGCTGGAAGCCAGGATACTGGATATGGCCCTGGTGCTCCACATGGATCACGGCGGCGGAAACAACTCCACATTTACAACCCACGTGGTCACATCGTCGGGAACCGATACATACTCCACCATCGCGGCGGCTATGTCATCCTTAAAGGGGCCCAAGCACGGCGGAGCCAATGTCAAGGTGACCCAGATGTTTGAAGATATGAAGAACACGCTGACAGACTGGACGGACGAGCAGCAGATCCGGAAGTATCTGGAAGACCTCCTGGATAAGAAGGCATTTGACAGGAAAGGGCTCATCTATGGAATGGGACACGCCATCTATTCCATTTCCGACCCCCGTGCAGATATCTTCAAGCGGTTTGTGAAGCAGCTTGCAAGAGAAAAAGGACATCAGGACGAATATGCATTGTATGAAAAGGTGGAGCATATGGCTCCCGAGATCATCGGGGAGAAGCGCCGTATGTACAAGGGCGTCAATGCGAACGTAGACTTTTACAGCGGGCTGGTCTACAGCATGCTGGATCTGCCGCCGGCGCTGTACACGCCGATCTTCGCGGCGGCACGTATCGTAGGCTGGAGCGCGCACCGGCTGGAGGAGCTGACGAATGTAGACAAGATCATCCGTCCGGCATACAGGCCGCTTGCGCCGTACCGCAGTTATGTGAAGCTGGAGGACAGATAATCCGTTATTGTCAATGTGGAAGGGATATTCAGGGGCATGAAAAGCGAATTTTATTTTCCGTCAAAGGATGGAAATACGGAGATCCATACGATCGAATGGAAGCCGGAAGGCGAAGTAAAAGCGGTACTTCAGATGTGCCACGGTATGGTGGAGTACATCGAACGCTATGATGAGTTCGCGCAGTACTTATGCGGACAGGGAATCTATGTTGTGGGAAATGACCATCTGGGACATGGGAAGTCCATACAGAGCAAGTCAGAGTACGGGTTTTTCCATGAAAAATACGGCAATGCCTGTGTGCTTTCGGATATCCACACGCTGCGCCAGCGTACCATGAAAAAATACCCGGAGGTTCCATATTTTATGCTGGGGCACAGCATGGGTTCGGTCTTTCTGCGCCAGTATATCCAGACCTACGGCAGCGGGCTGTCGGGCGCGCTGCTGATCGGCGTTGTGGCGGAGCAGCCTCGGGCTGCGCTGCGGTTCGGGCAGTTTCTGTGCCGCGCCATTGCGATGATACGGGGCTGGCATTACCGCAGCAAGCTGGTGGATCAGGTGGTGACGGGTTCTTTCAACAAAAAATACAAACCTGCCCGCACCCGTGCGGATTGGGTGACAGGCGATCAGGATAAGCTGGACGCTTATGTGGCGGACCCGCTTTGCTCCTTTGTATTCACGGTAAACGCATATTACCATTTGCTGGAAGGGATGCTGAAGATGCAGAAAAAAGAGAGCGTTTTCATGATCCCCAAGACGCTGCCGATTCTGTTTGCAGCCGGGACGGACGATCCGGTGGGCGGATTTGGAAAAGGCGTGCGGAAGATCTATGAGAAATATAAAGCGGCCGGGATTCGGGATGTGTCGCTCAGGCTGTACGCAGGCGACCGGCATGAGCTGCTCAACGAACGGGACCGGCAGCAGGTAACAGAAGACCTGTACCACTGGGTAGAGGAGCGGGTGAAGTAATTACACCTGTATAAGACAAGGGGCTTCGAAGCCCCTTGTTCTTCTTATAGGGCGCTTCGTCTCCTATAAGAAGAAAAAACCTTATATTATAGAAGATACAATTGGTACTGAAAAGCAAAACTACTTGAAAAGAGACTTAGAATATGGAGCTTTCATTCAGCAACCTTTTCGTTGGATATTTAGACTACTTGACAGGGAATTTCGCACTGGGGATTTATTTGCTTGCCGTGACAGATGAACGGGCGGTACTGAGGCGGCTGAAAAAATTTCTGCCTTTGTTCCTGTTCCCGATCATTGAAATTCTGCTTGTTATAGGAATGTATTCTGTCCCGGAATTGAGAAGGTTTCAATACTACATCCTCTCGTTTATCATTCTTCTCATGTGCACCTTCTGGGCACGGTGGGCATGGCAGTTCGGGTTTTGGCAGGCATTGGCCGCCACCTGTATGGCTGGTATTTTCCAGGTGTGTGAGTCCACGCTGTCCAGGGTATTGATCTGGGAAAACACACTGGACGAAAGTACCCCGTTTGCGGTGGTAATGCTGCTGTATCTGGGCATCAGCACGGCCGCCGTCCTGCTGCTGTACAGGCTGCAGTTTGGAAGGTGGTTTCGTCTGCTGCTGGACAGCAAATCCGCGGTTCGGCGTACAGCCTTCCTTCTGTTCGCGCTGGAAGTGGTTATGGAGATGCTTCTCCGAATGGTATTCGGCGTTAAGCCCCAATTTCTGGGGTTCTACTACGTGGTGGTGGCGGTGATGGTAATCATGACAGCAATGTTGATGGTCTATCTGGCTCAGCGGTTTGACGCCGCCCGGAAAATGCAGGCGCAGCAGGATGTGATCGCCCAGCAGCGGCTCTACGAGCAGGATCTGGAGGCGATACGCCGTGAGGTGCGCACATTCCGGCACGACTATAAAAATCTTCTGGCAGGCTTGGCCCAACAGGCAGGGGAAGGGGAACTGGAGGGGCTGTGTCATACCCTGTCCGAGCTGGACGCCGGGTTTGACCAGCGGCTGGGAAAGAAAATCCAGGCATCCACCCAAATCGGGAACCTGCAGATTCCCGAAGTCAGGAGCCTCCTTTTAAGCAAACTTACCGCTATGCGGGAGAAGGGAGTGGAATGCCGTCTGGAGGTGCTCTATCCGGTCACAGCGGTGGACATGGATGTATGGGATTTTGTCCGCTGCCTGGGCATTTTGACAGACAATGCCTGGGAGGCCGCGCTGGATCTGGAAGAGCCCTGGGTGGAGATCGTGCTGCTGGCCCAGGAAGGCCGGGTATTTCTTCGGGTATCCAATTCCTACACAAATACCATTGAACCAGGAAACATGTGGAACGATGGCTGGTCCACCAAGGGTACGGGCCGGGGGCTGGGCCTGTCCAGCTATCAGAGGATTCTGGAGGGCTATCCCAATACATCCCATGGAACCAGTTGGGAGAACGGCGTATTTGTTCAGGAGCTGACTGTGGAGGGCAGGCTATGATCGAAATTTATCTTTGCGACGATGAGGACGCCGTCCGCCATCAGATCCAAAAAGCCCTGGAATGGAAGATTTTTGTGGAAAACTACGATATGAAAGTGGTGCAAAGCGCAGCCAGTGCCCGGGAACTGCTGGATGCGGTGGAAAACGGCAGACGGGGCATCTACTTTCTGGATGTGGAGTTAAAAGACGAGAAATGGGACGGTTTCCGGCTGGGGTGTGAGCTTCGGCGGCGGGATCCTCACGGTACGCTGGTCTATATTACCAGCTATGGAGACCTGGCCTGGCGCACATTCCAATATCATCTGGAGGCGTTTGACTACATTGTTAAGGGGCCGGAGCCGATTGGGCCGGCAGCGGCACAGTGCCTGGAGGAGATACACGCGCGTCTGCTGGAGGAGCATCAGGACCCGGCGGAAATGTTCACCCTGCGGATCGGAGAAATGGTGCGCCATGTCCCTATGCGGGATATTCTTTTTTTTGAAACTGCCTCCGCGCCCCACCACGTCTTTCTTCATACGTCCGGCAGCCGGATGGATTTTTTAGGCAGTCTCAAAGAATTGGAAGCTCAGTTGGGAGATTCATTTATCCGTACGCACCGGGCCTATCTGGTGGCGGCGGATAAGATCGAGGCAGTAGATCTAAAACACAATAAGCTGTGGGCCGGCGGCCGCGAGTGCCTGATTTCCCGTGCGGGAAAGGCAAAGCTACGTAAAAAACTGGGAGGGGACCGATGAGGTTCCCTCTCATTCCATTTAGGAAATTTTGCTGCTCATTCAGGAAATTTGCCCCACCGGGCTTTTTTTATGTGGTATAGTTGCAATGTCGAACGGCAGAACAAAAAAAGGAGGTGAGCTTATGGCGAAAGGGAAAGATCGTTTTGTGGAAGTATACTCCCAGGGCATCATGAATGTGGCAAAGATCATTGTTGATACGGAAACTGGTGTGAATTACCTGTTGGCTTCCCATGATCTGAGAGTGGGGACCGGACTGACGGTTATGATGGATCAGGACGGAAAGCCTGTTGTCACCCCCATCAAATAAGAAAAAAATAGTTTTGAATCGCAACAAAAACAGGGGCTGTCTATTTCACGACAGCCCCGTAAATTGCTCAATATCCTTAAAATTTTTCCAGCTGTGCGGTTGCGATTCGATAGGTCATTTTCATGCAATTTATTGCAATGAAAATGACCTGTCGAATCAGCAACCCACTTATTAATGAGCAAAAAGCGGCTGCGTTAGCAGACGTAAGAGTGCGTCAGCACGATTTTTGCGAATGGATAAGTGGGTTGGATGCTCCTTGGAGCATCCAACCGCACAGCTGGAAATTTTTTTACGGCTGAGGAGCTTCCGGCGTGCCTGTATTTCCCGGATTTGCTGCCGGATCTGCCGCAGCGGGGTCCGCTCCTGCCGGGGCTGCGGCTCCTGGATCTGCTGCTGCCGGGTCTGCCGGATTCTCCGCAGGCTGGTCTGCAATCAGCTTTTCATTGACCAGCTTCGCCACGATCAGGCGGCGGTTGTTGGGCCTGTCCCCGATGCAGGTGGACAGGGTGACCAGACGATCCTCGGGAGTCACGGTCATATCCTCCGCAAACTGGTTCTGGGGCTCCGGTATGCCCTGCAGCTCCTGGATAAAGGCCGGCACGGAATCCGGCACTTTCAGGTCATGGGTGGCGGAGATCAGCGTATCGTCATGCACTACCTCCGCAATGATCTTATATTCGAACTGCCGCTCCGGCGTATAAATGTACATGTCACGGTATGTATCAAAAAATCCCCTGTCTATGTAATTTTTCAGATCTCCGAAGTAAGAACCGTCCAGCATGTCATGCCCGTAGATGACGGTGATCGGGTCGGTAAAATCTTTCGCGTTGACCATACGTGAGTAGATGGAGCCGGGCAGCGCGGCCACGCCCTCGAAGGTGACGTTCAGGTAGTAGTCCTCCTCCTGAGTGGAACTCTGCATGACAGGATAATTGACCTGGGTGCCGGGAATCTCGATGAACGCATAGGCATCTGGGTTGATGGCCCACAATCCCTGGAAATCTATTTTCCGCGGTACGGTCTCCAGGACAGGCTCCGGTTCCGGCTGTACTTCGGGTTCATTTACTTTTATGGAGGCTGCCTCCGCTTCTTTTTTCACAGGCTCTTTGACTTTGTCATCTTTGGATTTAAACATTCCAATTCCGATCACAATTCCGATGACACAAAATGCCGCTGCAAGGATGCCGACAAGAACCAAGATTAAAGTTTTATCATTTGTATGTCTTTTTTTGTTCTGATTCATAATTGTATGCTCCTTTCTAAAGAGATATATTATCACTAACGGAGGGAAAAGGCAAATGAAAGTTGCAGTGGGTGCCGGGGACGCTCAGCCGCATATAATTGTTCGCGTCGCCGCGCTTTCGCTTCGCAAAAAACGCAGCGGAACTAAACTCGAAAAGACCTCGTTAAGTGCCGGCGTTTTTTGAGAGGCTCCTTTGAACAATTATATGCGGCTGAGCTGTTTTCCGGGACCGGGGGCCTGCAGGGGAGGGGAGAAAGGGGAGCGCTCCAGCCGGCCTTTTTTGGGGGGCCGGCTGGGGAAGTGGAATAATCGTTAGGGCGTAGCCTTGAGTAGGGGGGTCAGGAGATGCGGAGTTTGTTTCCAGCGTAGATCAGGTTGGGGTCGGAAATGCCGTTGAGGGACATCAGGGTGTTGACGGATGTTCCGAAACGCTGTGCGATCTCGCTTAGGGTGTCTCCGGATTGGATGGTGTAGTATTGGGAGGCGGAGGAGGAATTTTCCGGGATTCGTATGGTCTGGCCGGGGTGGATCAGGTTGGGGTCGGAGATTTGGTTTAAGGAGGCCAGGGTCTGGTAGGTGGTGCCGTAACGTTCTGCGATCTCGCTTAAGGTGTCGCCGGACTGGACCACGTAGGTGATATAGTCGGCGGAAGGCGGAGTGGGTTTCGGCGGGGGCGTGGGTTTGCTGTCCAGGTGGTTCAGGCCGGCTTTGCGGATGACGGAAGCGTAGTCTACATAACCGGTGTCCAGGTCCACATTTCCAGCGATTCCCGGGACGCTTCCGGTGCTGGTATACTGCCAGATCCCATAATCCAGGCCGTCATAGCGGCTGCCGTAGCGGGCGAACCACAGTGCATACTGCTGCGTCATTTCCAGGGGAAGATAGGTCTCCAGGAAATTCTGGTTGCTGTAGTACATTGCATAGTATCCCCGTTCCTGAATCCGGCTGCAGAAGGCTTTGACAATCTGCGTGGCCAGCGCGGGCGTGATCGTGACGCCGTTTTGTTCGGCATAGGTTATGGAGGCTTGCTCAATATCATAGCAGATGGGATATTCCAGGCGGTAGGGAGCGATCACTTCCAGGCATCCGTCCGCCTCCTTTTTGGCGTCCTCCGGGCTGAGGGCGTAGCAGAACCAGTATGCGCCGGCGGGAATACCGACACGGCTGCATTCGGACGCGTTTCTCTGGAACTGCTGGTCCGGCGTCCGGAATCCGTACCCTGCCCGCAGCATGGCGAACTGGTATCCGGCATTTTTCACCTGTGCCCAGTCCACATTTCCTTGAAATTCACTGACATCAAGTCCTTTTATACTCATAGAAGCTCCTCTTTCAAAATAAAAATCTATCAATTTTATTATATGAAAAAAGAGCCGAGCTGCGCATGATATTTATCATTTTATTTTATAAAAAATAAAGATTGCAAGAAGAATGATATAGACCTTGTTTGTAATACCTGGCTTTTGCAGGCCGTCACCAAAGATGATACAATCATTTTGCTTTGTTATAAGGTATCATCTCCGGATGAATCTGAAAGCCGTTCCTATTGGCGCAGGGGCGGTTTTCATTTATTGCAGTAAATCACATATTCTGATAGTCAGGCCGTTAAATATGTGAACCGGTATTTCGTCAATAAAAGAAAGCTGGCTGGAATCTTCTTCGCCGTCAAAAGAATATGTTTGAACAGTTTTTGTTACCGGATTGACGATCCAGTATTCCCGCACCCCGGCAGTACGGTATTTGAACAGTTTTACGGAATAGTCCATTCGCTGTGTGGATGGAGAAACGACTTCCACAATCCAATCCGGAGATCCATGGCATCCCTTATCATCTAGTTTACTTTTATCACAGATAACAGATATATCAGGTTCAACATAGTTTTTATCGTCAGCATTCAAAAACACTGCGTAAGGGGCAAGATAGATTTTACAGGTTCCTTTGTTTTCATCAATATAGTCAGCTATTTTTCTTGACAATGAGAAAATAATGTCCTGATGCCTTGCATTTGGCGGCGCCATCATATAAATCTGGCCGTCGATCAGTTCCGCCCGTTGGCCCTCCGGCAGAGAATAAATATCTTCAATTGTATAAATCTTTTCCTGCAGCAGTGCCATAATATCACTCCTTTTCATGCTACCTTTGAATCATCAATTATGGAGATTTCATGCTGATTTTGGCATCCGGCTTCATATGCCTTGACAATCCCCATCAGTCCGATACTTTACACTACCTGATTGTCTTGATTTTACAACATAAGGTATAATGATGCAAGAAATTTCAGTGGAAATGTCTTAAATAGATAGAAATGTAATTGACAAAAATTAATTGTCCTCCGACCGAAAAAATTTAATAATTTCATAAGAAATTTCCTTCTTCGTTATTAAAATTTCCCCGGTATCATGTATAATACAAGGGAGGTGATAAGGAATGTATAATATTTTAGTATGTGACGATGACAAAGAAATCGTAGAAGCAATCGAAATATATCTGTCCCAGGAAGGCTATCATATCCTGAAGGCTTACGACGGAATGCAGGCATTGAAGATCCTGGAGACGGAGGACGTCCATCTGCTGATCCTGGATGTGATGATGCCCAGGCTGGACGGAATCCATGCCACATTAAAGATCCGGGAGAAGCACAGCATCCCGATCATTATCCTGTCGGCAAAGTCGGAGGACGTAGACAAGATCCTGGGGCTCAACGTGGGAGCCGACGATTATGTAACAAAACCGTTCAACCCGTTGGAGCTGGTGGCCCGGGCAAAATCGCAGCTCAGAAGGTACACCCAGCTGGGCGGCACGGCAAAGGAGGAATCCGAGACCATCTATGAGACAGGCGGCCTGCGGATGAATGACGACCTGAAGGAAGTGACCGTGGACGGGGAACCGGTGAAACTGACCCCCATCGAGTACAATATTTTAAAGCTTCTGATGCGCAACCAGGGAAGGGTATTTTCCATCGGCCAGATCTACGAATCCATCTGGAACGAGGAAGCCATCGGGGCAGACAACACGGTGGCCGTACATATCCGCCATATCCGGGAGAAGATTGAGATCAACCCGAAAGACCCCAGATATTTGAAAGTCGTGTGGGGCGTAGGTTATAAGATAGAAAAGCTGGAAAGGCATTGAGTGAAAGGATGATAGAGTTATGAAGAAATGGTATAGACATCCGATTGTAAAGACACTGCTGATACTGACCGCGCTGGTGACGCCGGTGATTGCGGCGCTGAGCTTTGTACTGCTGGCCGCTTCTCCGGACACCATGTCGGTGGAGGATATGCTCCGAAAAGAGAGAAGACCCTATGAGGAAACAGATACTTTCCAGGGACACATGGTATCCGCGATTGCAGAGAAGCTGAATATGGTGGATGCGGCCCATCTGCTGGAGACCGACGGGGAATATGATCCGGATAAGCTGATTGATGTTCTGGAATATGCCAGGACGGAGGGATATGCTGACAACGATCTGTCCGGCCTCTCCTACAGGCTGGGGGATCTGGTGGAGTGGGGCAGGAAGGCGAACCATGGGGGCCAGCCATATCTTTCGGCTATTTCGAATGGAGGGAGCAGCATCGTTGTCTGCGAGAAAACAGACGGCACCTATCACTACTATACGGTGAAGGAGCTGAAAAAACTGCTGTTGGAAGACAGCCTGCGTGTGGACGGCATGGACGGCAGCACGGACGAGAAGGAACTGTTTTTGGAAGAGCTGGAAAACGGTTATCTTCTGATGGGAGAGAATAGCCGGCTGCGGAACGAGGAAGGGGAACTCATATATACAGAGGTATGGAGCTTTGACGGAGGGCAGTTTGAGGAAAAATATGCCCCTGAAGGCGCAAAGGATATCCTGTCGGTTGTGAACAGCACCCCGGAGCTCAACGGAAAGCTCACAGAGATATATGACTGTCTGCAATATACGATCAACAGCCTGTATTCTGCGGATCTCAATTACAAAGATGAATCCAGCCCCTTCAAAGACGGAAAAACAAACCTGACCTATCTGTTTGTAAATGAGGGCAAAAAAACGGTTTACACAAATCATGACGAGTTTCGGAACTACGAAGACGTGAAAAAGAGTCTCGAGTCCATCAAAAGCGATGGGAATATGCGGTACATGATCCAGAAACCGGATGCAGACGCGTGTGAAGATAATCTGAATCTGGACAGAAGAACCGTGTCATATTGGAGCGCACATGACGAATGGTACACGGAGGTGCTTGGAGAGGACTATCTCATAGCGGCGGCGGTGGATACGTCTTACCCGGTGGATGATATTTTCCGCAGGGCATCGGACAATTATAAGCAATATGCGCCTTATGTCAATAAAGCGGCAAAAGCATTTCCCATATCCATCGTTCTGTTTCTTGGGGCGGTGGTCTGGCTGACCGTGATCGCGGGACGCAGGGCAGAGGAAGGAAATGAACTGTACCTGCATCCCTTCGACCGGTGGAAGACGGAGCTGTCCGCAGCGCTGGCCGTGATTCCCTGGATATTTGCCACCATGCTGCTGAGTGCCGGCTGGCACCGGTTCGATGTGGGAGAATATACTGCTGACGGAAGCTTCTATTCTTATGGAGTTTCCATGACGGCAGGAGAGACGGTTGTCATCTCGGCCTATGCTTTGCTGACGGCCACCTGTTTCCTGGTGGGATATTTGTCCCTGGTACGCCGGATCAAGGGCCGCACCCTCTGGAAGGACAGCATCCTGAGAATGCTGTACCAGTGGAGCAAAGGCGTGATCACAGGAGGCGGCAGAATGGCTCTGGCTTTTTGGCGTCAGCGCCGGGTACTGTGGAAAACCATGGCGGCTTATCTTGCATTTTTAGTGTTTCAGTGGTTTCCTGTTTTGACGTCATGGGGCATAGATAAATTGCCTATATTTCTTATGGCGGCGGCGGACATTGCGGCGGCAGTATTCCTGATCCGGAACGCCCTGGAGAAGCAGCAGATCAAGGACGGGATCAAAGAGATCGCCGGAGGCAGCCTGGACTACAAATTTCCCGTCAAAAAATTCCAGGGGGGGGATTATCAGGATATGTCAAAGAATCTTGAAAATATCGGCAGCGGCCTTCAGAATGCGGTGGAGAAAAGTATGCGGGACGAGCGGCTGAAAACCGACCTGATTACCAACGTGTCCCACGATATCAAGACGCCCCTGACCTCCATCATCAACTATGTGGATCTTTTGAAACGGGAAAATTTTGACGACCCGAAGGTGAAGGGATATCTGGATATCCTGGAAATGAAAGCCCAGAGACTGAAAACGCTGACGGAGGACGTGGTGGAGGCCTCCAAGGTGAGCAGCGGCAGTATTACGCTGGAATTTATGGATGTGGATCTGGTGGAAATGCTGAACCAGACCATTGGGGAACTGTCGGAAAAGATGGAGGCAAGGCAGCTTACGGTTGTGGCGTCCCTGCCCGAGGAACCGGTCATCGTCCATGTGGACGGGCGGCGCATGTGGCGTGTGCTGGAAAATATTTTCAATAATGCCGCAAAATACGCCATGCCGGGAACCCGCGTCTATGCGGATCTGAAAATAGAGGGAAACCAGACCAGCTTTTCCCTGAAAAATGTCTCCGACCAGCCGCTGAATTTTTCTTCGGATGAGCTGACCGAACGCTTTATCCGGGGCGACGTCTCCCGGAGCACCGAGGGCAGCGGTCTGGGGCTCTCCATCGCGAAAAGCCTGACGGAGATGCAGGGCGGGAAGTTCGAGCTGTATCTGGACGGGGATCTGTTCAAAGTGACGATCCTGTTTGAAAAAGTGCAGCCGGTTTCGTGACCGCACCTTATGAAACGGAAATATCAAAAGAGCTCTGCGGAAGCAGAGCTCTTTTTCTGCTATTATAATACCACAAAAATGCCGAAAATTCAAGACTGGTAACTATCCGGGCCGGGTGTTATAGTAATACGTTGTTACTGTTCACACGGTGTCGTGCATTCGCTGCACGACATCCGGCCAGTATTATATATAGTAGGAGGATTGCCCATGGAACAGAACTGGATGGTATTGCTGCAGCAGGAAAATCAGTTGGCAAAGGTCATGGAAACGAATCGGATGACGGAGAAGTACGGGCTGGTCTTAAGCGAAGAGGACGCAAAGCTGATCGTGGCGGAGCGGGCCAATTCCCTGCGGGAACAGAAGCGCGTGGAGTTCGGTGAGGGGATCGTTTCCAGGATCATCGAGACATTTTGCGATTCGGATTTTATTGACCAGAATAACTATGTGGAAACCATGATCCGCCTGCAGGAAATATTTTATCTGTACAAGAACGAGATGCAGGACGAGATCTCAGACGACGAACTTCTCCAACTGATGAAGGAGCAGTTTGAAACCCTCTGTTTTGGGGATCTGGACTACCTGGAGGGAACCTGCCTGAGTATTTTTTCACAGGCCATACGGGCAGGCTACAGAGGGTATAAGACTTCCGGGGGACGGGGGGAAGCCTCCCGGTTCGACGAAGTGAAAAGATGGGATTACGACCTGTATATGGAAGCGTTGAGTGAACTGTTCGGATAAGCGGAGGTAGATTATGCATTATGAAATGGAAGAACTGGTGCCGATCGTCGGCAGGCTGGCGCAAAAATATACGGCCAATGAGAGCACATCCGTAACCTATGAAAAGGCGGAGCAGCTGATGGGGGCCGTTTTGTATTGCATCCATGAGGCAGAGCTTGGGGAACCGCAGGAGCATACATTTGACTGGGACGAAGGCCGTTCCCGGGGGGAACTGGCTGTTTCCGGAAAGAAGCTGTCCGCGGAGCAGGCATATAAAATGGGGGCGGACTGCGTGGAAAAAAAGACCCGGAAGGCGTTGAAGCTCTACCACGAAATTCTGCCCGAATTTTCCTGCTATGAAAATACCTGCCTGCAGGACACCTTTATAAAAGGGCTCCCCGAATTTTTCAAATGGTATGACGTGGTATTTTGCCCGCAGGACACGATATTGACGCTGGACTATCCGGTTTTGAAGGACATTTCCCGGCTCTCCGGCATCGACCGGGTGTATGAATTTATAAACTGCATCCGGCTGGAGCAGGTCTTCTTGAAAAAATTTCCTCAGGACTATGTGGTGGAAATTCTGGAGCAATATACCCGTAGGGTGAGCCGGAGTATGGAATCCGGAGGGACAGACGGGGATTGGGACGGATTTTACGCGTATTCCAGACAGGAAATCATGGAAAACCTCTGTGAAATCGTATTTACTTCGGTCCTCATGCACATTCTGCTTCGGAAACCCCTGTCTCAGCAGGAATTTCAGGAAGAGGAACGTGTCCAGCTGCAGGAACTGTTTTCCCGGGCGGAGGTACCGGAGATCCGGGACCGGCTGAGGGAGGCGGCGGAGGTGCTTTTTCAGCAGTACGACCAGGAGGCGGCGCAGGGACAGGCACGAATGGGCGGGGCATTGTCCGGATATCTGGCCGATTACCTCTCAGGAGCCATTGACGGGCTGGCGGTAAGGCTGAAACAGTTACTGTTCACACCCTTTGGGTGATCCAGTAACAGTATCCAGCCTATTTTAAGTCGCCTTCGGCGAGAGGCTGGATATTATGGCAAATGTTACTTTATTGGCCGGACGACGTGCAGCGGGGTGCACGACGCCGTGTGAACAGTAACCTGAAACATGCAGTTGGGCGCGAAGGAATATAACTCACGGTTATGTTTTATGAATATTTTTTAAATACGGTTCAATTGTGAAACCCTGTGACGCGTGGTATGATGGAGTCAGCAAACGGCCGATGCAGATACAATACACGTTTGGAGCATTTCCCGCGCCGGATTTTGAAGGCGCAGAGAGACTACGGCATACGGGCAGTGTAAAGTATCGTATAAAACAATGACAGGGAGGCTTTATCATGCAGATAGGAGAAGTGATACGGAAACACAGGAAACTCAAAAATCTGACTCAGGAGGAGATGGCCGTGCGTCTCGGCGTGACCGCTCCGGCGGTGAACAAATGGGAGAACGGCAATTCCTTTCCCGATATCATGCTGCTGGCCCCGATTGCCCGGCTGCTGGGGATTACGGTGGATACGCTGCTGTCCTTCCGGGAGGAGCTGACGGCCCAGGAGATCGGGAACATCATATACGAAATGGAGCGTAAACTGAAAGAAGAAAGCTACGAGGACGTATTTCAGTGGGCCAGGAAAAAAATTGAGGAATACCCGAATTGCGAACAGCTCATCTGGCAGACCGCCGTATACCTGGACACCTGCCGTTTCACAAAGCAGGCTGCGGATCAGGAAAAGTATGACGCGTATATTCTGGACTGCTACAACCGGGCGCTGGGCAGCAGGGAGGAAAGCATCCGGAATCAGGCGGCAAATTGCCTGTTCGGATTTTACATGCGGAAGGAACAGTATGAGAAAGCGGAAGAATACCTGCAGTATTTTTCGATCCAGAGCCCGGAGCGAAAGTGGAAGCAGGCGCAGATCTATGAAAAGACCGGCCGCCCCGGGGAAGCTGCCAGGGTGTATGAAGAGATCCTTTATGGGGAATATATGATCCTCAGCGGCGTGCTCCAGGGACTGTGCGGCCTGGCGATGGGGGAGGAGGATATGGAACGTGCGCATATGCTGGTGGATAAGCAGAAAGCGCTGGCCCGGCTGTTTGAAATGGGGAAATATCAGGAGGTATTCTGCGGCCTGGAACTGGCAGCCAGGGAAAAAGATACGGAGGCGGTGCTCGGGATCATGGAAGAGATGCTTGCCGATGTCGGAGAAATGGGAAGCGTCTGCCAGGCCCCGCTCTATGCGCATATGACTTTTAAGGAAGCACGGGAAGAATTTTTGACTGAGATGAAGGAAAATTTGAAAAAAGGGTTCCGGGAGGATGAATGCTTTGCCTTTTTAAAGGAAGAACCCCGGTATAAAAAGATGCTGGATACTGTTACTGGAGCACCCGTAGGGTGTGAACAGTAACTGATTCGGACCTGCTGGAAATTTTAGATGTATTTTTTACCATACTATGTTATACTTGTCCCATATACGCCTGGAGACCCGGGCGGATCAAACGTGCATTGACGCAGTTATGCAATGCACGATCAGGAGTTGTAAAACCGAAGATTGCGTCCCGCTCACCAGTGGACCCAAAACCTTTAGCAGGCGGAAACGTGCGCCGGCACAGGTTTTGCAGACCGGTGGGCAGGCCGGATGATCCCGGGACTATCCGGTCTTGCAGGCGGCAACATTTTTAAGGGGATAGATATAGCATGAAAAAAGATAAGCCAAATGAAACGGGATTGGCGCCGGAGCAACGAAAGCCGGAGAAACCGAAGAAGGAGCGGATAAAAAAGAAACCGCAGAACATAGATGCACCAAAGAAGACACGGGTCTCACAGGACTCGCGGAACATAGATAAAGTGAAGAAATCCAAAAGTGTCAAGTCTCCGAAGGAGGCCGACCAGCCGAAAAAATCCAAGGGCGTCAAGCCCCCGCAGGAGGCCGGCCAGCCGAAGAAATCCAAGGGCGTCAAGTCTCCGAAGGAGGCTGTCCCGTCGAAGAAATCCCAGGCGCCGCAGGATAGATCGGGCGCCGACAAAGCGAAAAGTGCACGGGCGAAGGAGGCCCTGTCGTATATTGACCAGCCCAGGAAAACCCGCTTAAAAAAGGAGCGTTTTATCGACCAGCCGAAGCGGGACAAGTGGAAAAAGGTGGGCATTCTGATCGCGGTATTTGTTCTGGCGATCCTGATCAGCAGCCTGATCTTAAACCAGGGGACCAGGGATATCACGGTGGGATTCAGCGATCCGGCCCTGCCCAGGGTGGCATTTGACGTGAGGAATCAGCGGGTCAATGCGCTGGAAGGCTATGTGGATGAGATGGACATTACCGCCATGCGGGATACCATCACGCCCATCGCGGATAACGGGCGGCTGGACATGTATGTGGAGGCGGACGGGCAGAAAATCGCGGGAATCCGCTATGAAGTATATTCTCTGAACGGAGAGGACGTCTATCTACAGAACGCGGTAAAAGACCTGTCCGGGGAGCAGGTCACGCTGGAGCTGGGCAATGCCCTGCCGGAGGACGTCCAGGAAGGGGTGCTGCGGGTTGCGCTGCGGGTCGGCTCGGATGAGGAAAAGGAGACGTTTTACTATACGAGAATCGAGCGGCAGGACGAACTGTCCGTGAAGGAATGCATGGATTTCGCAAAAGATTTCCACGAAAAAACATTTACCGGGGACGAGGAGCTCGGCTGGTATCTGGAACCGGATGCGACGGCGGACAATACCACCCTGCAGACCGTCAATATCCATTCCAACCTGTTCCATATCTGCTGGGGCGACATGGCGCCGGAGGTGTCCACGGAGGTGGAGTGGAGCATCAAGGAAAGCAACACGGTCTACACGTCCCTGCTGGCCAAATACCAGGTTACTGCCGTTGGGGACCGGGAAGAAACGGAAACCTACAATGTGAGGGAATTTTTCCGGGTCAGGTGCAGCGGCGGCGAAATGTACCTGCTGGATTACAACCGCACCATGAACGAGGTGTTCAACGGGGATCTGAAAGTGCTGGACAAGGACGGGATCGTGCTGGGGCTTTCCGAGTCAGAGGTGGCCTACGAGGCAAATGCAAAGGGCACGGTGGTTTCCTTCGTCCAGGACCGGGATCTGTGGACATACAACCGGAAAACCAACGAACTTTCCCTGGTGTTCAGCTTCGCGAATATGGAAGGCTATGACGCGCGCAGCCGGAACGATGAGCACCAGATCCGGATCATCAGCGTGGATAACAACGGAAATACCACATTTGCGGTTTACGGATATATGAACCGGGGCGAGCATGAAGGCCGGGTGGGCGTAGACGTCTATTACTTCGACATTGCGAAAAATGCGGTTCAGGAGAAGGCGTTTATCCCCAGCACAAAAGCATTCGCCATTGCGGAAGACGAGCTGGGAAAGATGGTGTATTTCAACCAGGAGCAGCAGCTTCTGTATGTGCTTGCGGGCGGCGTGCTCTACCAGGTTGATCTGGAAAAGGACAAGCAGGAGATCCTGGCCGAAAACCTGGAGGAAGGCCAGTATGTGGTATCGGATGACGGCCATTTGATGGCATTTCAGCCCTCCGGGGAGCTGAATACGGCCCAGGAGGTGCGGGTGCTCAACTTGGCAAACGGCGAATCCTACACCGTGAATGCTTCCCGCGAGGAGGATGAGAAGGCGGACAAGGGCTGGCATTTCTCAGGCTTCGGCGGCAGGGGCGATCAGGAGGAAACGCCCGCCGAGGCAGTGCGGCCTCTGGGCTTTATATACAATGATTTTGTGTGCGGATACCTGTACACGGAGGATCAGGGAACGACCATTGCGGGGGACGCGATTTCTCCCATGTATGAGCTGGAGATTCGGGATACCTCCAATAAGGTGAAAAAGAATTATAAACAGGACGGGGTATATATTTCCGATGTGCTTATAGAAAAAGGCTTTATGACGCTGAACCGGCTTTCAAAAACCGACGGCGTTTATACCGGGATTCCCCAGGACTATGTGACCAACAACGAGGAGCGCAAGGAATCCAAAGTGACGGCGGAGGTATTTTCCACGGTGCTTAAGGAAAAACAGATGCGTCTGACATTTGCCGATGAGATCGAGGACTTTTCCCCAAAGATTCTGCGGCCGAAAAAGGTGATGGAAACCCAGCCGATCACCATTTCCTTTGACGACAAGGTGAAGACGGATAAGTTCTATGTATACGGTGTCGGTAAGCTCTCGGCGGTCTATGACAAGGCGGCCTATGCGATTCAGAAGGCCGAGCAGATCTCCGGCGTGGTGATTTCTTCGGAGCAGTCCTACATCTGGGAAAAAGGAAACCGGGATCTGGTGTACTATACGGAGGCGGCGGCATTTCAGAAGGCGGAAGGGCAGTCCTCCACGGAGGCGTGCATGCAGTATATGGAGCAGTATGCCGCGCAGTATGGCGGCGGGGCGAAGAAAATCGACCTGACCGGATGTACGCTGAACCAGGTGCTCTACATTATCAACAAGGGGATGCCGGTGATCACCATGACAGATCCCAGCCATGCAATCCTGCTGACCGGGTACGATTACAATACAGTCACTTACATGGACCCGGACAACGGGCAGGAGCTTACGGTGCCTATGGAGCAGATGGACGCGATTGCCGCCGGAGGCGGGAATACGTTTATCGGATTTGTGAAGTGAGTGTGATGCTTTGGAAAGGGGACAGGTGATCAGGTCGTCTGTCCCCTTTTGCTATACCGCCCTATAGAAAAAGGGCTGCCGCCGGCTGGGGTTATACCATATATGCACAAAAAAAGCTGCCGTCGGCAGCTTTTTTTTGTGTGGTCGTTATGTAAAGGCGTTCAGATCTCTGAAGCCGGGGATTCAGGAAATGGGTTTGAAAATCAGATTCTTATATCTGTACAATGCCATATACAGGATCATTCCAAGGACGCCGCAGGAAATCACTTCCCCGATCCCCACGGTCAGCATCATAAATGGAATCGGGAGCGGCACCTGGTATCCGAATCTCAGGACAAAAGGCACGATCAGGGCATTGGACAGGATCGGCGGAAGCGGCGCCAGGAATCGGTTCTGGCTGCGCAGCATGTAAGTAAATACGGCGCCGATCAGCGTAGCAAGGCTTCCGAAAATAATATCCGGTACAATGCATCCGCCCAGGATGTTGCTGAGCAGGCATCCTACGAAAAGCCCTGGAATCGCCGCCGGGGTAAATACCGGAAGGATGGTCAGCGCTTCTGAGAGACGCACCTGGACTTCTCCGTAAGCAAACGGTGCAAAGACAAGGGTCAGCACCACGTAGATGGCAGCGATCATAGCCGCCTGTGCAAGGAACTGCACATTGAGTGTTTTGTTTTCTTTCATAGTTTTCTTCTCCTTTAGTTTTGTTTTACGTGTGGAAGGTCTCGAACACACGGTATTGATAGTCTGAATATGCCTGATTTACAAGTATTTCAGCCTTTGCTACTATAGCACAAGCCGGGAGAAGATGCAATAGATGTACCAAAAAAGTACCAAATTGGAAAAAGGCAGCAGGGCAAGGGCTTATTGTCTGCCAGACATGGGTATTTGCAGATAATCAATCAGGGCAGTTTCCAAAAGCCGGGAATAGTTTACCTTTTGTTCTTCTGCAATCCTTTTCAGCCATGCCGGGAGAGTGATGTTTGTCTTAATACGTTCGTTGTCACGTTTTGCCCTATAAAGGTCAGGATGAATTGTGATTGGCATAACAACCATACCTTCAATGTCACCTTTTGGGAGTGAGAGTGAGGGTGTCGGGATTTCGTCCCCATCCTGTTCCAGGCCGTAAACATGCAGGCTTGCGGCTTCTGCTGCCATTTGTCCTGCATGTGCGAGATTCTCACCGTAGCTGAAACATCCAGGGAGGTCAGGGAATGAAATGCCATAACTACCATCTTCCCCAGGTTCCAATACTGCGAGATAGGTCATACTTAACATAGTCTGTTGCTCCTTTCTATAATAGCGTTGCAGGTATGGGGCTGTTAAAGCCCAGCCTGCTTCCATATTTTGCTGAGTGTTCCCGGTGGTATGTCCCTATTGCCATGTATTGCAACGGTTACCTTTCCGGGTTTTGAGGGGGGCTTAAGCTGCATGTGCGAGCCTTCCTGGTCAACTTCATACCATCCATCTTTATGAAGTATCTTTAGTACCTCACGCGCTGTCATGTCTTAACCTTACATTATATATTATGCTCCTGTTTTGTGCGTATGTCAATAGGGATGCGTATAAAATGAAAGGCATTGGATAGATAGAAGATTGGTAGCTGTGCGGGTGTATCCATCAGGAAAACCATGATCCGGAGGATTTTCATGAAAGCGAGATCAAAAAAGTATTTCGCAGATATCCAGGTGTGCTGAAGGGACTAAAGGTCAGGATGTGCAGGGAAACACTTGGAGATTGGGGGATAGAGACACTGAAGAGAGCCGTAGAGATTGCTGAGGGGATAGAAGCAGAGGGGTTATTCTGTAAAGTGGCCGTGCATGTCCACGACTTGCCAAATCATGTTACGATTGAAGCTATCCTTAAGACATTAAGGCCAGGAGATATTTTTGTACATGTATTCCAGCCGACAGGGGAGACGGTGTTTGACCAAGATGGTTCGATCCGCCAGTGTGTCAGGGAAGCCAGGGACAGGGAAGTGCTGTTTGACTGTTCAAATGGAAGGCCGCACTGGACATTTGATACGCTAAGGCGGGCGGCAGAAGATGGATTCTATCCGGATATGATTAGTTCAGACGTGATTCGTTTCAGCCAGTTTTTGAGTCCGGGTTTCTCTCTTCTTCATGCGATGGCAGTATGTTCTGCCGCCGGGTGGGATACGTTGGAGATCTTAAAGCTGGTTACGTACAATCCGGCAAAATATCTGGGGATTCTTGACGAGGCGGGAACATTGGAATGCAATAAGGCTGCGGATATCTGCATTATGGACATCCAGGATACAGATCAGGTTTTTTATGATATGCATGGCGGAAAATGTAAAGGAAACAAATTATTCGTCCCGTTACTGACTATGAAGGATGGAGAAATTGTTTTCAGGCAAATATATTATGTTTAAGGAGAAGAATCATGTTTGACAGGAATTGTTTAAAAAAAATGAGAGGCATCGTTGTTCCGATATTGACTCCGATTGATGAAGAGGAGAAGATTGACGAAGCGAAACTAAGAGAGCAGGTAGATTTTGTCATTGAAGGCGGTGTACTAGGAATCCTGGCGTTCGGGAGCAACGGAGAATTTTACATGGTGGAAGAGGAAGAGATGCTTAGGGCGTTGGAGATCATGCTTGATCAATCAAAAGGCAGGGTGCCGGTTTTTATGGGGATTGGCGCCGTTAATACCCGTATAGCCGCAAGAATCGCAAAAGCTGCGGAAAAAGCGGGGGCATTTGGTATTTCTGTCTTGCAGCCAATGTTCCTGAAACCAACAGAAACAGAATTATATCAGCATTTTAAGGAAATTGCGCAAACAGTTCCGGATATGCCGATGCTCTTATATAATAATCCGGGGCGTACAGGGTATACCATGAGCGCCGATCTGGTAGAACGTCTGGCCGGTGAAATAGAGAACATTGTCGGAATCAAAGATTCCTCCGGAGACATGACCCAGACAGAAGAGTTTATCAGAAGGACAAGAAAGATGGATTTCAAGGTATTCGGAGGTAAGGATACCTTGATCTATGGGGCATTGGCTCATGGCGCGGCAGGATGCGTGGCGACAACGGCGAATTTTGTTCCGGAAATGGTTGTGTCGATATATGATCATTATGTTTCAGGTGATGCTGAAAGTGCAAGAGAGGCGCAATATGCGTTGAATCCGATTCGGCTTTTGATGGATAAGGCGAGTTTTCCGGTGGCGACCAAAGATTTTGCCAATCTTGCCGGAAGAGAGGTAGGCGTTCCATATCGGCCTAATTTGCCGACATCCGGGCATACGTTGGAATTAATGAAAAAGGCAATGGAAGAAGCAGGCGTTATCTGATGGAAAAGAAAGGAGAATCAGAGAAGATGAAACTAGGGTTTATTGGACTCGGGATTATGGGAAAGCCAATGGTGAGGAATCTTTTAAAGGCAGGATATGAAGTAATTACATATGATATCATTCAAGAAAATATCGACAAAGCTGTGAGCTGGGGGGCGGTCGGCGCGTCTTCACCTGAAGATGTGGCAGGAAAATGTCAGACAATCATCACGATGCTTCCTAATTCTCCACATGTCAAGGAAGTGGTATGCGGAGAACACGGCGTGCTTCAGGGGGCCTCGGAAGGGACCATATTGATTGATATGAGTTCTATCGCTCCGATCGTATCTCAGGAAATCTGTAAAGCATGTCTGGAAAAAGGGGTGCGGATGATCGACGCCCCTGTTTCTGGAGGCGAGCCAAAGGCAATCGACGGGACGATGGCAATCATGGCAGGAGGAGACAGGGCCGTATTTGACGAAGTGTATGATACCTTGATGGTGTTGGGCGGCAGTGTGGTATACTGTGGAGAAATTGGCGCAGGGAATACGACAAAGCTTGCGAACCAGGTCATTGTTGCACTGAACATCGCGGCAGTTTCCGAGGCATTTGCATTGAGTACAAAAGCCGGGGTAGATCCGGAAAAAGTGTTTGAAGCGATCAAAGGCGGTTTGGCAGGCTCGACAGTTATGAACGCTAAGATACCGATGATTATGGAAAGAAATTTTAATCCTGGGTTTAAAGTGGATCTGCACATTAAAGATCTCAATAATGCGTTGGCGACAGGGCATGGAGTGGGGGCATACCTTCCACTGACAGCAGGAGTCATGGAAATACTGCAGAACCTGCATGCTTCAGGCTTCGGGGGAGACGACCATTGTTCCATTGCCAGATATTACGAAAAACTTGCGGGTGTGGAGATAAAATAGAAACATGCAATACTCATTGTTCTGGTCTGTAGAGGAGCCAGGACAGTGAGCTTTTTTGTGAGGAAATTATCATCTAAAAGTCAAAGGTGTCAGAAGAATTCAGTCTTGCTGATCACGAAGGAACTGTGGACCTGAGTAAGAATACCGTGTATCTCTATCTCCACAATCTATAAAAGCGGACTCAATAGTTCAGTATAGCGAAAAAAGAGGTGATCCATCCCGATAGATTCTTTTAGGAATGAAAAACGGGGAATGAAGAATGAATAGGTATACAATATAGAAGTTGAATCTACGAAACATCTACCGAATCTGTCTTGCCGAATACAGGTGTACCTGAGACAGATTACTCACAACAGCGGCAACCGATGATACCGGAGGCCGCTGTTTTCTTTTATTCTGTAATCGCGAAAAAATTCATTTTATAATTGGGATGTACCTTGACAGGATTTCGTAGAAAGTTAAATTCTACGAAAATGAATTAATTGAAAAACACTAAAATTATTATATAAAACCCCTGATTTTTTGTCAATTACTTTTGGGATTTATTTTGAAATGTTTTGAAATGGCGTTACTATTCACAGTCCAAATGGCTTTTTTGCAACACAAATGGACCGGTATTTCGCCGGCCATTTGTTTCAAACAGGCTGAATGCTTTTATGGCTGGGATGTTTGAGAGAATATTTCTTCTATAGTATAAGGATTCCCGTTACACAACCTCGTCAATGCGCTCATCTCATTGATCCCATTCCTTCTGCATGTTTCTATATAAGTTCGGATTGCCGCATAATTGTCTGCTGTCCTAGCTGAAGCGAACTGGCCTGACACCTTCATTTTTGTCTTCACACCACGCAACGCCCTCTCACTCAAATTGTTGGTTGTGGGCAACGAAAAATCTTCCACCCATGCAAAAAAATTTTCCCGGTAATCTATAATCCTCGCAATAAGGGCACGCTCAAATGGCCCGGAATAATCGGATGTATTGGCTGCGGCCTCCCCCTCTGCTTTCCCCAGCAGTTCCGTCATCTTTTTGTTAAAGTTTTCTATATACGCCTCCCCAAAGCTTTCCTCCCCCGACAGGATCCGGTCATTTCTGTCCCTGATCGTGCCGGAGACCAGCTGTTTGATCTCAAGTAATACCTTATGCCCTGTTTCGTCCGCACTCTTTTGGAGGTCCCTCTGCAGGTGTGCATTGCATTCCAGATTCATGAATACAAACCTGCTGTTGTAATTGATGGAATTGTGGTCATGCATGACACTTGTCATTTCTGTGAGCGCCTCCAATATCCCGTCTGCCAGTATGCCATCCATGTCCTTTTTGTTATGGGCAACATAATAGGCGGCTGTCTCATCCCCGTAAAAGCGCAGGCATATCCTGGACTTGTCAGCCATCACCACAGTGTCATCCCAATAGAGGATGGGGCGTGTGACCAGGAGCCGGAAAAGATCCTCCCTGAATTGTTTTAAGCCCCTGGCCGCCCTTGGCTGGAGTTTCGCGATATACCCTTCACTGGGACATACCTCCCCATCCGTCAGGCCGCTGATCAGGAGGGGAACCTTGTTGATGGCCGCGTTTGTGGTGTTCATCAGCGAGAGGGACAGCGCCTGGAGAAACGCCCCATACTGGCACTCGGCCCGTAAGGCCGGGTCAATCCCAGTACGGACAATCTGCCCGCAGTTTCTGCACTGGTACACCCAAAATTTATGGAGCCGCTTTATGACTTTGACCTCGATATCAATCTCGTATTTTTCCTCACATTCACCGGTAAAGGTAAAATCCCCGCAGCCGCATTCCGGACAGAATTCCCCGTCGCCCACCGGATGGCTTACTTCCTCGTCCACCTCTTCCGGCCCAGGCTTTTCCAGGGTATGGCGCTCGTGTCCGCGCTGCCCGCCTTTCGGCTTCCCTGTATTCCTGCGGCTGTTCGGGATATGCCTGTCTTTCCACGGGGGTGTCTGGCCGGTTGGGGTGGAAGTATTTGTGCTATCCCTGCCGAGCAGGGCTGCCGCATGGGCGAGCTCTGCCGCCAGCCCATGGATCACGGCATCCTTTTCCGCAAGCTGCCCCTCATAATCCTGGATGATGGCGGCAATCTTATCATCGGATGCTTTCAGGATCTCCCAGTTTTTATCCATCAGTTTTTGGATCTTCTGTTCTTTCTTATTCAATTCGGCCTGGTATTTTTCCCAGTCTGAGTCACATTCCCCAAACCAGATGTTCCGGATGGTAACCGTGGCGGCATGGGCCTTTGCCAATTCTTTTTTTAACCGTTCAATCTCCTTGATATACCCGGCAACCACCTTGTGGTGGTCTGCCTGCAGCTTTTTATATCTTTCCCCGTTCCGGAAAGCTTCTAATTCCCGGCGCATGGCCTTATTCTGGTATTGGAGTGTGGTATATTCTGAAAACAGACGGTCCATGGCTGCCTCCTATAGGTATCCTGTTTACGCTTCCGGTATATGGGAAGCGATTTCTTTTATACGTTCCAAACTGGAACGCAGCAACTGGTTGCGGTGTTCTAAAACTTTGATCCTGGCATCTTTTTCCGCGCATTCCTTTTTTAATGTTTCAGCAAGGAACCGGTAGTCGGTTTCTGGTTTTTTCTTTTTGCTATGGCTGGAATTGTCATCCGGTTCCTTTTTTCTGCCGCGCTTTCCTGACGACGGGATCAGTTCACCTGTCTCCGGATCTTCTGTGCCAAGATATTTCCGGATCGGCCTGGATTGTTTTGTTTCCGGGTCATAATGGGAAGTTGATTCATAGAGGGCAACCCGACCTGTTTTTTTATTCACATATCTTACGATTGACATTTTATCTTCCCCTTTCTACATATTGGTACTATATATTATAACACATACCAATAAAAATATCAATATGTTATTGGTATGTTTTTCAAAAAATACCAATAAACTAACAGGGATGCTGGTTTAATAAGCCAAAGAGGGCCCCAAACCATAGATAAACACTAGGTTTGAGGCTCTCTATTATAATTGGATTTTATACTTTAACCAGACTGTGAATAGTAACGAAATGGCATTCGAAATGGCAAAATAGAATGGAATATCGGAAAAAATATCTCTGTCATCTCTTAATAGCGATAGTGCATGTTAGTTTGTGTAGACATCCAAAATGCTTTTTGCTCAAAAGAAATGTTTAGGGAAATTAATTACCGTCAAAAATCATGTCAAATCAGGAGGGATTGGATTATGCCAAGAACAGGCGAAAATATTTACAAACGGAAGGACGGGCGTTGGGAAGGTCGTTATATCAAGGAAAAGAATGGAGGAAAAGCAAAATATGGTTCCGTCTATGCGAGGAGTTATAAGGAGGTAAAAGGAAAGCTGGAGGAAGCAAAAAAAGAACTGGATGGCAAGAAGTCGTATTCTATTCCGGGAAAAAAAATGGAAGATATAGGGAGAAATTGGCTTTCTGAAATATCAGTATCTTTGAAAGAATCGTCTGCAAATAAATATGAAGATATTCTTCGATGTTACATATTTCCAGAATTTGGGGAAAATGAGCTGTCTGAGATAACAAATCAGCACCTTATGAATTTTGTGAACAATTTACTTGTCAGCGGAGGCGTAAACAAGCAGGGACTAGCATCCGCAACAGTAATTGAGATTATGTCAGTTATGAACAGAATCAGAATTTACGCAATGAGGAAAAGTTATCCTGTGGCCTTTTCTGTAGAATGCATCAGTCTGAAAAGGGAATATAAGAATATCCGGGTATTCAGCCTGGAAGAAGAGGGGAGGCTTCTAAATTATTTACAGAAACATATGGAACTTCCGGAATTAGGTATTTTGCTTTGTCTTTTTACAGGAATACGTGTAGGAGAACTGTGTGCGATAAAATGGGACGATATTGATATTTCTGAAAAAAAACTGTCTGTCCGCAAAACATTGCAGCGGCTTCGTACCAGCAAACCGGAGGGATGTAAAACAGAAGTTAAGCTGCTGGAGCCAAAGAGTAGCAGTTCTGTACGTGATATTCCCCTGCCTGATGCCCTAATGGAGTTACTTGAAAAATTCTATATATCAGGAGCATTTTTACTGACAGGAGAAAACAGTCGGTTTATAGAGCCTCGAACTATGCAGAACCGTTTTAAAAAAATAATTGCGGCCTGCGGTATCCAGGATGCAAATTTTCATACTACCCGCCATACCTTCGCAACCAGATGTATCGAGTTGGGATTCGATGTAAAAAGTCTAAGTGAAATTCTGGGTCATGCGAATGTCGCCATCACTATGAACCGATATGTTCATCCATCTATGGAGTTAAAAAGAGAAAATATGAATCGTTTTTCAGATCTATTTACCGTCAAATAAATGGTTCTGAAAATCAAATCGTACGTCAAATATAATTTTTCGTGGTATTTTCGTAGAATTTAACTTTCTACGAAAATTTATTCTGTCAAGGTATGAATATAGCGATTGGCGGGAGATTCATTTTGAAGGAAGAAAAAGATGCCGCTGGAGAAGATATATAAAACGATATTCCAGTTTAACAAAAAACAGATTCCTACCAGAGATATGGAAAAACTTAAGGAAATTGCGGAAGACTGTCAAAAGGTACGCAACTATGTATATGAGCGTTACGGGGGAATCGGCGGACTTACAAAGATTTATCCAGGTTATACTGTGCAGAATGAGATGACGAAAAGCGGGCTGAGAGAACGTCTGGGACTTCCGTCAGTATATTTCCATCTCGCAATTTTCGATGCATTGGGGGATATCAAGAGCCAGTGGACTCGTACAAAGAAAAACATTGAAAAAAATATTCGTGCCAACGAATTAGTTACCCCGGAAGATAAACATTATCTGCGTTTTGTGATGAAGCAGAGCCGCTGCTTTGAAGCAATTCTGAATAACAGAAAGGTTGTTTTACAGGGAGGATGGACAGAGGCCTATCATTCTGCCTGTACAGGCGTGGATATGCATCGGTTGAACCAGTATCTGCGTAGACAGGTGAGGAGACATCTGGTCAAGCCGTATACAAAAATTGCTGAGGGCTTCACGGTGTCGCCGAAAGGATACCGCTATGCAGATCATGGGATATATCTCTCTATGAAGGAAAGCCGAAAGCGGCTTTTTATTATGCTGACGGACAATAACTGCTATAACAGGCAGATATATATACGGCTTTTTCCGGAGGAGGGAAATATTTCCATAAATGTGCCTGTAGAGGTAAGACAAAAGCATCCTGTGGGATATGAGGGTGAGATTGGCCTGGCACTTGGAATGCACTGTATGTTTGTGACAGACCGGGGGACTGTTTATGGGGAACAGTATATGAGATACCAGTCTGCTCTTACGGATTATGTGAGAGAGAAGCTTTCCGGTCATCGCAGAAATGCCAGGTACAATCCAGGTATGAAAAAGTATAATGCCGGAAGGATGAGGCTGGAAGCTGCATTGCATAATTATGTAAATGCGCAGATTAATCGGATGCTAGATATTGAGAAACCGAGGATTGTGTATTTCCCCAAGCTGCCTGCAGTATCAAAAGCAGGAGTAAATAAAAAGGTGAATGCATCTGTAGGCATGTGGCAGAGAGGGTTTATAAAAAGCAGACTTGTTCAGAAATGTTGGGAGCGGTCTATTAAGCTGGTGGAGGTGTTTGCTGGTGGAATCAGTACAGAATGCTGCGAATGCGGTGCTGTTGGAACGAAGGATGAGAATGTTTTCTGCTGTGAGACATGCGGAGCCAGGAAACCGGAAAGGCAGAATACGGCAGCTAATGTATTGAAAAGAGGAAGACTTGGTTCATAATGAAATTTTCTATGGATGAATGTGACGTATGGAGCATTTGACCAAAACTGTAAGCAGGAGTAGGACTGTGGAAGATTTGTTTTGATATAAAAAACAAGGACGGCATTAGAAGCTGTTTCTTTAGGGAGACAGGTATTAGGTATGCCAGGACCTGTGGGAACTTTCAGGCAGCAATGCGTGGAAGAAGTACCGGGAGCGAAGCAGGCAGGCCGGATGTGCGTTTCAACGCGTGCGGAAAGCATGTCGGCATCACCTGAAAAGGTGACAAAATATGCCTTATTTATTAATGAGCGCAGAAAAGGAAGAAAAAAGCATGAGAAAAGCGCAAAAGAAGCAGGCAGATGACTTCATGAAATTGCTGGGACAGGCCCATGAAGAAATTATAAGATCAATTGAAAAGAAAAATATCCAGACAGCACTGAACCTATTGGCGGACTGTCAGGAAGGCGCGATTTCTCTGGGGAATTTGATCGAAAAAACAGAAGGAAAGGATACAGCAGTAATTCCGTTACTGGAAGAATATTGTGAGTTGCTTTACCAAATTCACGAGGAACTGTCCGGTCGGGAATATGCATCGAAGAATTTGCCGCAGGCAGAAACTTTTCAGGAAGGTGATGGACAGTCTGCTTTAATTCCAAAGGGGCAGGCCGAAAAGGGAGGCAAACAGCTCCGTCAATTGTTTGCGTCTATCACGAATAGTATTCACCAAATCAAGGTGCGCCGTGAGGTGGTTTTTCTTCCCTATAAAGCATCTATGTGGGACAGTTTAGAAAGCGTCTGGAAGGCGGCGGATGAGGATCCGGATTGCGATGCCTATGTAATACCGATTCCATATTTTGACAGGAATCCAGATGGTACTTTTCGGGAAATGCATTATGAAGGCGGGCTTTATCCAAAATATGTACCAGTGACCAGATATGAGGACTATGATTTTGAAACCAGACGTCCGGATATCATATTTATACATAATCCTTACGATAATACAAATTTTGTGACCAGTGTTCACCCCTTTTTTTATTCTACCAATCTGAAAAAGTATACAGAACAATTGGTGTATATTCCATATTTCATTTTAGAAGAGATTGAACCGGAGGATCAGAAGGCAGTAGATAAAATGAAACACTTCTGTACGGTTCCAGGCGTGATCGCTGCAGATCGTGTGATTGTTCAGTCGGAAAAAATGCGGCAGGTATATATTAATGTATTAACAGAATTTCTGGCAGATCGAGGTATGAGGAGAAAATACTGGGAGAAGAAAATACTGGGACTTGGCTCACCCAAAATAGCTAAGGTGTTAGCCACACGACGGGAGGATCTGGAGATTCCGAAGGAGTGGAAAAAAATTATTCAAAAACCAGACGGGAGCTGGAAGAAAATTATTTTCTATAATACAAGCGTGGGGGCGTTGCTGGAACATGGACAGAAAATGCTGGAAAAGATGCGCTGTACATTCCGGATTTTAAAGGAAGATAGGGAGAAAGTTGCACTTCTTTGGAGACCTCATCCGTTGCTCCAGGCTACGGTGGAATCCATGAGACCGCAGATCCGGGAAGAATATCAGGAGATTGTAGAGCAGTATCAGAAAGAAGGATGGGGGATTTATGACGATTCGGCAGATATGAACCGTGCCGTGGCGCTGAGTGATGCTTATTATGGGGATTGGAGCAGTATTGTTCATCTATATCAGAAAACAGGAAAACCTGTGATGATACAGGACGTGGAGATATTGCGGTGAATATATGATAAAAGGATTGCTGGATGAAGACGTGAAGGGAGACGTAAGAACTTAAATATGGATAAAGAGATATTTGTTACCAGGTCGTCAATGCCGGATTATGTAGAATATATTGAAGCAATAAAGCCTTTGTGGGAAACGCATTGGCTGACAAATATGGGAGCATATCATAAGCAATTGGAAAGTCAATTAAAAAAATACTTGAAAGTTCCCGACATATCGTTAACAGTGAATGGACATATGGCTTTGGAACTTGCAATTCAGGCATTTGGCTTCCCAAGGGATGCTGAAGTGATAACAACTCCGTTCACATTTATTTCAACGACCCATGCAATTGTCAGAAATGGTTTAACACCTGTGTTTTGCGATGTTAAGCCGTATGATGGAACAATTGATGAAACAAAAATAGAAAATTTAATTACAGAGAAAACAGCCGCGATCATTCCGGTGCACGTGTATGGCCATGTATGTAACATAGAAGAAATACAGAAAATAGCTGAAAAATATAACATTAAAGTTATATATGATGCGGCACATGCATTTGGAGTAGAGTATGGGAGCAAAGGAATCGGAGCATATGGGGATGCTTCTGTATTTAGTTTTCATGCAACGAAGGTATTTAACACGGTTGAAGGTGGGGCCGTCACCTTTAGTGACCATAAGATATATGAAAAACTCTATAACCTGAAAAACTTCGGGATACGTGGCGAAGAGCTGGTTACCGAGGTTGGCGCAAACGCGAAAATGAATGAATTTTGTGCGGTCATGGGGTTATGCAATTTAAAACATATCCATAATTCAATGCAGAAGAGAAAACGTGCTGCTGAACATTATATCAGGCGATTCAGTGAAATGGAAGGGATTATGACTTTTAGGGGAAATGACAAAGCGACAAAAAATTATGCATACTTCCCAATATTAATTACTGATATATATAAAAGCAGCAGAGATGAAATATACAAAAAACTAAAAGAGCATGGTATTCATGCAAGGAAATATTTCTTTCCTGTGACATCGGATCAAGCATGTTTTAAGAATAAATACAGATACATCGAGATTCCCTGTGCAAGATCATTAGCAGAGCAAGTTCTTACTTTGCCGTTATACGAGGAGTTATCGGATGAAGATGTTGATAAAATTGTGGACTTGTTTTAAAGGAGGGATTTTGTGAAAAAATTAATGTTACTGGGAGGAGCACAATATTTGCTTCCAGTGATTAAAGCAGCGCATGATTTAGGAATATATGTAATTACCTGTGACTATTTACCGAACAATATTGCTCATAAATATTCGGATGGATATTGCAATGTCAGTGTGGTAAATCAGGAAAAAGTGCTGGAAAAAGCAATAGAATTGAAAATTGACGGAATCATGTCGTTTGCGTGTGATCCGGGAGTGACCACAGCTGCGTATGTGGCAGAACGTATGGGGCTTGCCTTCCAATGCTCTTATGAGTCTGCGGTTATTTTACAGGATAAGGGAAAGTTTAGAAAATTCCTTGATGATCATGGATTTAATTGTCCTCATGCAAAAAGATATACGGATAAAAAGAAGCCATTTGATGACATTGATTTCTTCGATTGGCCTGTGATCGTAAAGCCGGTTGACTCTGCGGGGAGTAAAGGCGTGACAAAGGCTGAATCTGCCGCGGATTTGAGCGCAGCAATAGATTTAGCGATTTCAAAATCTCTGGGCGGGGCTTTCATTATTGAAGATTTTCTAACCTTTGAAGGGTTTCACTCAAGCACGGATCCATTCGTAATAGATGGAGAGATAAAGTTTAATACTTATTCTGATCAGTTGTTCGACGCAGGCGCTGAGAATCCATATACACCGTCTATGATTATCTGGCCGACGACAATGCAAAAAGATTATCAGGATATATTGAGCTCTGAGATTCAAAGGCTCATGGACCTGCTGCATATACGAACGGGGATATTTAACATAGAATCATGTGTCGGCAGGAATGGAAAGCCATATATTATGGAGGTTTCACCAAGGGGAGGAGGATGCAGGATAGCAGAACTTCAGGAGATGGCATATGGCATAACATTAATTGAAAATGAAGTACGAAAAGCAGTGAATTTGCCATTGAAGGAGATTATGAAAAAAAATATTGACGGTCATTGGTGTGAGATGGTCATACATGCGCATAGCGGCCAGCATGGAAGATTTAAAAACATTGAATTGGATAAACAAATTCAAGACAAATATGTCAGATTACTTGGTATATCTGCTAAAGGTGGAGATATAGTAAAACCATTTACCGGCGCGGATATGTCACTTGGTGATATTTTTCTGAAATTCGATAGCCGCTGTGAGTTAGATGATGTGATGTCTAAATCAGGTGAATGGCTCTCTGTCGAACTTGAAAGCTGATAGGAATAAAAAGGAAAGGCGGTTTGATCCATGGAATACGGTGGTTACATAGAACTTGAAAGATTCGAAGGGGATATTCTTCACTCGGATGGGATTGCTCTGAACTGCGGAAGAAGCTGCCTTGGATATATATTCGAAGCGAAAGAGGTCAAGAAGATATATCTGCCATATTTCCTGTGTGAAACGGTTAAGCATACGGCAGAAAAATATAATGTAGAAACAGACTTTTATCATATTGACAGGGATTTTAAACCAATAATTGATTTTGAAATATATGATGATGAATTTCTGTATTTAGTTAATTATTATGGACAGCTTACGGAAGAATATCTTAGACAGAGTAAAAAAAAATACAGGAATCTTATATTGGATAACGCACAGGATTATTTTTCTGCTCCGATAACGGGAGTTCATACGATATATATATGCAGGAAGTTTTTTGGAGTAGCGGATGGAGCCTTCCTGTATACATCCATTCACAATACCAATGAATATGAACGAGATATTGTTAACAGCAGGATGCAATTTCTACTGGGCCGCTTTGAAGAAAATGCTTCAAAATTTTATGAAGGATATAAATATAATGATGAATATCTTATAGGCAGACCGGTCAGGCGAATGTCGCTTATCACCGAGAATATCCTTAGGGCATTGGACTATGAGGCTATCAAAATAAGACGTAATGAAAACTGGAAATATGTATCAGACAGATTATCTAAATATAATGGTCTGACACCCTTAAAATCAGAAGGTCCATTTGCGTATCCGTTACTCATTCCAGACGGAATGAAAATCAAAAAAAGGCTTTCCGAAAAGTTTGTATATTTGCCGACACTCTGGCCGAATGTTATGGAAGAGTGTGCAGAAGGAACAGTTGAAAACGAATATGCGTCAAATATTCTGCCAATACCGATAGATCAAAGATATTCGCTGCAAAATATGGAAATGATGTGTGAAATCATAGAGAATGAAATTTGTTGAAGACTTGTTGCTAAGCTAAAAATATTATTTATCAAAACAGGATTGGATTGAAAATGAACAGGAAAGAGAAGTATCCGCAGATAGTTGCAATTTCGAATGTTGATGGAACTTTATATTTTAAAGGTTATAATTCTCCAGGCACATTTATGCTTAAAAAAGGTTCAGAGTCTCTTTGCGTGATCCAGGAAATGAACAAGCCATATATCTGGCATCAATACATGTACTCGGATTGCGCACGATATAAAAATATGCTGGTCTTTGTTCCTTATGTCGATGCTGAATTTATCACAATTTTAGACACTCAAAGTTTCAAATTTTCATATGTAAAGAATACTGGAGGATATAGATATAAAAAAGCCATTGCTTATAATGACCAGATATATATGTTCGGCGAGCATTTGGATGGCGGCAGGAGGATGCTGCTGGACATGGAATCAATGAATGTAACAAGTATAACATGGAAGGGGAAAAAGGTAGAACCGGCCATCACTTTTGACAATGGATGCAAAATCAATCACAAAGTATATTGGCCTAATTTTGGAAATGGTACAATATGTGTTTTTGATTTTGAAAATAGGACTACGGATAAAATTAAAATAAAAAATACAGATGTCCCTATATTAACTGTAACTTTTGATGGAGAATATTTTTGGCTGTCAGGAATTGGAGACGAGGTGTTG
Organism: Schaedlerella arabinosiphila; assembly: GCF_003885045.1. Taxonomy (GTDB): domain Bacteria; phylum Bacillota; class Clostridia; order Lachnospirales; family Lachnospiraceae; genus Schaedlerella; species Schaedlerella arabinosiphila. The sequence goes on from NZ_RHJS01000002.1 coordinate 5,596,028, forward strand.
ATATGGGATGAAATGGAAAACAAAATAATTGATGTTATACAACTGAAAAAAATAGATAGGGAGTGTCCATGGGATATGAGATTTTCGGCTTCCAGGATAATGGGTGAATATGTTTATTTTTCACCTGTATATTATAATAACATAATTAGGATCAATCGGAAATCGAAAAAGGCTGAATACTTATTTGAGGTTGGAGATGATGAAGTCTGCTGGAATATGTGTGAAATCGAAAAAGATAGAATTTACATCGATATTACAAATTATAAAAAGGATAACTCACGAAATTGTATAATCTCGGCTGACGGAACAATAAGAGAAAAATGTACAGAGTTTTCGATTCAAAACTGTTATTTTCAGGAAAACTTATTTGAAAATCTGGATAATAATATTGAAGTTCTGATAAATTACTTGGCTTCAGACCATGACCAAACTATATGAGAGATTAGCAAAGGAGCAGTAATCGGGAAGCCGATGGTCTTATAACAGAACCAAAGGGGGATAGAAAGCATGAAGATGAGCGAAATCGAAAAAATTTCAGAACTGATAGAAGGAATTGAATGCAGGCTGGCGGATGAGTTGTCAAAAGATTTATTTCATGCCAGACTTAAAAATATGATTAATAGAAATGTTGATGAATTGAGAAATGATATTCTCGACATTGCAGAGAAATATAACTGGGAATGGGAAGTATACCAGATGGATCGTATGTGTGCTTCTTTTTCAGATATACCAGGTATCGTGATCTTCGGATGCGGTATTAATGGTAAACAGGTCTGTCGCCTTTTTAAAGGATCCAAATATAGGAATTTACCTATTCTTTTTTGTGACAACAATAGGGAGAAGTGGGGAAAGGAAGTGCTTGGGTACAAAGTGATATCTCCTGAAGAGCTCAGGACAGGATATCGAGATTATATTTGTGTGATAGGAAGCAGCAAGTACAGGCAGGGTATACTTGAGCAACTTCTGCAGGAAGGATTTCCAAACCCAAATATATTATCCCCATACATAGGAATTTTGTTTGGGACAAGCGGTTGGCAGTATTTCGACTATTTCATACCTGGGGATAATGAGATTTTTATTGATGGAGGCGTGTATGGGGGAGAATCGTCAGGCGATTTTGTAAAGTGGACCGGCGGAAACTACCAGGCTATTTATGGATTTGAAGCAAATCCATATTGTATTGAACGCTGTAAAAAATATTATATCGATAATGACATACATGATGTTGAATTTATAGAAAAATGCATGTGGAATGAAAGAGCAAAAATGATCTTTGCAAGTGACCATTCTGGTGCATCGAAGATTTCCAATGAAGGAAATACTGTGGTTGATACAGATACGATAGATAATGTACTTGACGGGCGAAGCGTTACTTTTATTAAGATGGATATCGAAGGGGCTGAATATCGTGCTCTGCTGGGAGCGGAAAAGACAATAAAGAAATATCATCCGAGAATGGCATTGAGTGTGTATCATAAGCCGCAGGATATCATTGAGATTCCAACATTATTACTTGAATATAATGACAGCTATAGATTTGCTTTAAGGCAATATAGTTCACTTGCTGACGAAACAGTGCTATATGTTTTTTGAATTTTTATTTAGGATAGTTAAAAATGTAGCTAAAAATAAGTAAAGTAATGGAGGTGTGAAAACATGATTGATACAAAAATTATATATGATATGTTAAAAAACACCGGTAGTGTTCGTGAAAAATTACAAGATAATGAGTCCAAGAAAATATATGATTTACGAATGAAAGCTTTTATGTATAAAAGCGAAGAGGAATTTCTTGACTAGATTCCATTTCTCTCTGCGAATTGGAGAATAGCTTCGGTTGACCGTTTTTTTAGTGCATTTAAGCAAATAAACGGTATTGTGATTTGTGGTGCAGGAAAATATGGTATGCGTACCTATAACATATTAAAAAATTCGGTTTATAAAGACCGTGACATCATATTTTTTGATAATGATCCAAAGGTGAGAAAAAGCCTTGAAGAAAAGGGCTGCTGTGCCATTGATATGACAAAGCTAATAAAAGATTATCAGGATAGTATTGCAATTCTATCAACACCAATGTACAGACAAGAATTATATGATCAAATTGTTTTCGCGGGGTTTCCTCAGGAAAGGATTCTTAATCCGTTTGGAGGAAGTATAATTGGTGTGTGCGGCAACCAATACTTTGATTATTTTCAGTCGGACACGGAAGAAGAAATTTTTGTAGATGCAGGATGTTATGATGGCAGTACGTCTATTGACTTTATCAAATGGGCTAAAGGATGGAAGAAAATATATGCATTTGAAGCAAATCCAAGTTCAGCAAAGAAATGTAAACGCCGATTTGCCGAAATGGGAATCATGAACAAAGTGGATTTGTTTCAGAAGGGGACATGGAGCAATAAAGACTCCCTGCCATTCAATGGAGATGATTTTAACGAAGGGGCAATGATAACAAATAATGGTAATACAATCATTGAAACCATTCCTATTGACGATGCTATCAGGGGGGGAGTAACTTTTATTAAAATGGACATTGAAGGGGCGGAATATCAAAGCCTTTTAGGTGCTTCGGAAATGATTAAGAAGTACAAGCCGAAACTTGCAGTATGTTTATACCATAAGCTAGAGGATATTATTGAGATTCCATATATTATCTTATCAATGAATCCGGATTATAAGCTGGCAATCAGACATTATACTACTTGCAGCTGGGAGACGGTTTTATACGCTTATTGAGTATTAGATAAGTATATATGAAGGAAGGAAAAAGTATGAAATTACAGGATATGCATAAAATTTCTAAATTAATATCAGAAATTGAAAATAGATTGGCAGATGAACTTTCCAGGGATTTATTTTATATCCGACTAAAAAATATGATTTATAGAAATGAGAATGAACTGATACATGAGATTTTTAATATTGGCGAAAAGTACGGTCGGATGTGGGAAATTCCAAAACTGGACGAGGTATACGAGTCAATTACGGATATTGCAGGTATAGTAATATTTGGATGCGGTGTTGTGGGGAGACAGGCGTACCGCCTCCTCAGGGCAAGCAGATATAAAGATGTCCCGTTATTTTTTTGCGATAATAAAGCAGCCAATTGGGGAGAAGGAATATCGGGATGTAAAGTGATTTCACCGCATCAGCTTATATCCCACTATAGAGATTGCATTTGTATTGTTGGCAGCAGCAGATACCGACACGATATATTTGAGCAGCTTTTAGAGGAGGGCTTCCCAAAAAACCGTATAGTATATTCTGGTGCAAGTGCTGTATATGGAACTATTGGCTGGCAGTATTTTGATTATCTAAGCCCTGAGAAAAATGAAGTATTTATAGACGGCGGAATTTACGACGGTACTTCCTCAGGAGACTTTGTAAAGTGGACAAATGGTAAATATGAGGCTATATACGGATTTGAGGCAAATCCATACTGTATAGAAAAATGCAGAAGATTTTATACAGATCACAAAATACATAATGTGGAATTTATAGGCAAAGGTTTATGGGATAAGAAAGCAAAATTGGGATTTGCCGGTGACTTTTCTCAAGCATCCAGACTTTCGGATGAAGGCAATGAGGTTGTTGACCTCGATTCTATTGATAACGTGTTGAAGGGGAGAAAAGCTACTTTTATTAAGATGGATATTGAAGGTGCAGAGTACAGGGCGCTGTTGGGAGCAAAAGAGACAATAAAGAAATACAGACCGAGAATGGCGCTTAGTGTGTATCACAAGCCTCAGGACATTATTGAAATCCCGGCATTATTACTTGAATATTCTGGAGATTATAAATTCGCATTGAGGCAATATACATCAATTGCCGATGAAACTATATTATATGTATTTTGACAGAATGCATTTGATTTGGATTAGAAAATCAACGAGGATGCGAGAGTTTCAAAAAAGAAGATTTCAAGACAATGAAATGAGGAAGTATTATGAATGATCATGAGGTTATGGTTTCCGTATTCTGCATGACATATAATCAGGAAAATTTTATCAGGGACACATTGGAAGGCTTCCTGATGCAAAAGACGGATTTTGCGTATGAAATATTGATCCATGAAGATGCATCTACGGACAGTACCGCGGAGATTTTGAGAGATTATGAACAGCACCATCCTGATATTATAAAAGTGGTTTATGAGGAAGAGAACAAATATGGCAAGGGAATTGACTACTATTATGATATTTTAGCGCCTGTTTCAAAAGGGAAATACATAGCGCTCTGTGAAGGTGACGACGCATGGATTGATGAGGACAAATTGCAGCTTCAGGTTGATTATATGGAAAAACACCCGGAATGCTCCCTTATCGGGCACAAGGCCTTTTTGCAGTATCCGCCTAATTGGACAGGAGAAAGAGATGCCAGATCCATGGGATACAGGTATGAAGGCAATGTTCCATATGAATCCATGTTCACGAAGTGGGAAATTCCAACCAGTTCATTTCTATTTAGGAAAGACTTATATTTGGAAATGCCTCAGTTCTTTAGAAATGCTCCAACCGGGGATGAACCATTAGAATTCTATCTTGCAGGAAGAGGAAATGTATACTTTTTGAATCGTGTGATGTCAGTTTACAACAAAATGACAGCGGATTCGTGGTCGGTTAGATTTTTGAAAAACGATTTTAAGAGAATGGCAGCGTATTATGGTGGTTATATAGATTTATTCCGAGAAATCGACAGGCATACCCATTATGTGAAACATGATTTTTTCAATGATTGTATCAAAGAAAGAATACGGAGAGCATCTATCTACATTCTTTCCAATTCAAAAACTTATTATGAGGCCGGAGAACTCCTGCAGCAGCTAGCGGATGCATGCTGTGATGAATGGAAAGATTATATATTGAGTCAGAAAAGAGAACGGTTTTATTTCTGGGATGCAGAGGGGATGTATTGGGAGTGTGCAAAAGGTAAATCCGTATACATCTATGGGGCGGGAAGACTTGCGACCAAATTTTTGATTGAAATAGTTCCTGATGATATAAAAATAAATGGCGTAATTGTTTCAGATGGTCAACAGAGAGAAAACTCTTTTAGAGGTTTAAGTGTTATACCTTTATCTGAATTTATGAATGCACATGAGACGGACAGTCTTATTGTAATTGCTGTAAAAGATGACTTTGTTTCTGAAATAAAAGAAAAACTTAATTTATTCAATTTTCATAATTATGTGTGGGTGTATGAAAGTGTATACGAACCTGTATTTCAATCTTAGTTAAAAATGAATGCGGTTTGCGAAAGGAGCATTTATGAAAAAAATGTTAATGCTGAGTGCCAGCATATTTGAAATACCGTTGATACGGGCGGCACAGGCGCAAGGCTATTATGTGATAACCACCGGAAACAATGCAAATGCTCCGGGACATAAGACATCGGACGAATATGCAGCGTTTGATTATTCGGACTATGAAGGAATGGTAAAACTTGCAAAAAAATTAAAAATTGATGCGATTAGTCAGGGCTGTTCAGATAATTGCGCACTTGTTGCCTCCTATATGGGTGAAATGCTGGGGTTGAAAGGACATGATACCTATGAAAATGCACAAATCATTCACCGAAAAGATAAGTTTAAACAGTTCGCCATAGAAGCTGGAATAAAATCACCTGTCGCACATTATTATGCGGGTGTAGATGAAGCGCTGGCGGAGGAGATGAAAGAGGATATCCCGCTCATAGTAAAGCCGTCAGACCAGGCGGGAGGAAAAGGTGTTTCCACTGTCTATGGCTCAGATGCTTATCAGAAAGCAGTTCTGAAAGCATTTAAAATGTCAAGAGACGGCAGGATCGTTGTAGAGCCGTTTATAGAAGGTACATTACATAGCTTAAGTACATTTATCATTGATCAGCGTGTGGCGGCATATACCACGTTGAATGACTATTCCTATGCAAACAGATATCTGACCAATACCGGTGTTTCACCGGCTGACAATTGGGAGAGGGCAATAAAAGTTCTGATTCCGGAAACGGAAAAAGTGGCGCAGAAACTGGGGCTTGTTGACGGTTTGCTGCATATGCAGTACATAGAACGTCAAGGAGAATTCTGGATCATAGAGATGATGCGCAGGATGCCGGGAAACAACTGTACGACGGCGGCATCGAGAGCGTCCGGTATTGACTGGAGAGACTGGATCATACGTGCGGAAGCCGGAGAGGACTGCCGCGGGATTCCAAGTTCAAAAACGCCGGATAAAATATACGGATACCATGCGATCATGAGCAATCGTAACGGAATCTATCAGGGCTATGACGTATCAGATGATTTTAAGAAGAGGATCATTGATATCACAGAGTACGAAACATCTGGAACCGTCGTCGATGACTACATGTACCAAAAGTTTGGATTAGTACAGTTTTATTTTAACAATAATGAAGAAAAAGAAAAATATATAAAAAAAATGAATGCTTTAATAAGATGCGTAGTCGATTGAAAGGAGTGTGGAATCATGAATGCAAAAGGGGAAATATGTCTCGGAGTGGCAGGTGCCGGAAGAGCTGCTGAGTTACATATGAATGCTTTGAAACGCTTCGGCGGTGTGCCTGTATGTTATAAGCACATTACGGCACGCCGTTTTGAACAGATGAACGAAATGAAGGAACGATATGGTTTTATAAATGCATCCCTTAACTTTGATGATTTGCTGGAAGACCCTGAGATTGACGTGATTGATATATGTACGCCTCCCTATATCCACGAGGAAATGATAGAGAGGGCAATGCGGGCAGGGAAGCATGTGATCTGTGAAAAACCGCTTAGTGGTTACTTTGGAGTAAAAGGAGATGTGGACCCCATAGGAAAAACGGTATCAAAGACACAGATGTATGATGCTGTAATAGAAAAACTTAATTACCTTCGGGATATAGTGAATCACGCAGAAGGCAGTTTTATGTATGCCGAGAATTTTGTTTATGCACCCGCAGTTTTAAAGGCAGCGGAAATAATAAGAAAGAAAAAGAGCCGGGTATTATTTGCAAAAGGTGAGGAAAGCCTGAAAGGTTCCAGCTCACCTGTAGCCGGAGAATGGAGCAAAACAGGAGGCGGAACATTTATCCGTACGGGAGCACATCCTCTTACAGCGATCTTATGGTTGAAATCCGTTGAAGCTGAGGCGAGAAATACAGAGATAAGGGTTACAAGCGTTTATGCAGATATGGATACAATTACAGCACAACTGTCGGAATACGAGCATCGTCATATTGCGGCAAGGCCGAATGACGTTGAAGATTTTGGCGCGATAATATTAACCTTTTCAGACAGATCAAAAGCAGTAGTCATGGCCACTGATACACTGCTTGGCGGCAGTAAAAATTATATTGAGCTATATTGCAACGATGCAGCTATTAACTGCAGGCTTACAATGTCAAATCTGATGGAAACATATTTTCTGGATGAAGACAACCTTGACGATGTGTATCTGTCAGAGATGCTGCCTCAGAAGAATGGATGGAATTATCCGTTTTTAGAGGATGAGATCATTCGTGGCTATACGGACGAAATGAGAGATTTTATAGAGTCGATATATTATCACAGAGTGCCAAAATCCGGATTTGAATTGGCTTATGATACCGTAAAGGTCATATATGCCGCTTATAAGTCTGCTGAACTTAAAGCACCGGTAGAATTGTGAAAGGATGCGTATCGAATGAGGTTGATTCAGAGAATCCCGCAAGTAGAAGAATTATGTGGTAAATATTCTATTTCAAAAGAAGAACAGAAGAAGAGAGAAAACCTGCTTTTTGAGATCCGTAAAATACTTGCAGGGAAATCCGAAAAAAAAATAATAATTATAGGACCATGTTCAGCAGATAGGGAAGATGCTGTTGTTGAATATGTATATTTACTGGCAGAACTTCAAAATCGTGTCAAAGACAGATTCTTGTTGATTCCGAGAGTTTATACCGGAAAACCAAGGACGCGGGGTGACGGATATAAGGGGATGCTTCATCGTCCTAAACCATCCAGCAGGCATGATGATCTAGTATCGGGAATCATTGCGGTCCGGGAACTTCATCAGCACATAATTAAAGAAACTGGGATGTATGCCGCAGACGAATTGCTGTACCCGGGTTTATGTTCGTATGTGTCAGATTTACTTATCTATATGGCTGTCGGCGCACGGTCGGTTGAGGATCAGGAACATCGGCTCGCGGCAAGTAGTTTGGACATTCCTGTCGGAATGAAAAATCCATCCAGCGGAGATATCTCGGTGATGCTGAATGCTGTTTCTGCGGCCCAGCAGGGGCATAGGATTCTGGTCAATGGATGGGAAGCTCAAACTGATGGAAATAAATATGCGCATGCGATATTACGTGGCTATGTCAATACTGCTGGGGAAAGTGTTCCCAATTATTATTACGAGAATTTAATAAAACTGCATGACCATTACTGCAGACAGAATCTTAGAAATCCATCTGTTATCATAGACTGCAACCATTCCAATTCAAACAAGCACTACATGGAACAATGCAGGATAGCGGAGGATGTGTTTGATTCATGCAGACGGAACAAGTCGATCAACCAACTGGTTAAAGGGCTTATGATTGAAAGCTACCTTGAGGATGGCGCGCAGTTGATTGGTGAGGATGTTTACGGTAAATCTATAACGGACCCCTGTCTTGGGTGGAAAAGAACGGAGTCATTAATCGTGGGGTTGCAGGATAAAATAGCAGGATACATGTAAATATAAAGTAATATTATAGGGAGCTGTGAGTATGAGGTTATGTGAACGTGCTGTTAATTTTGTGCAGGTGATGAATGAGGATGGTGCAGTAAGATTATGCAGTTGGCTTAGAGACGGCGGCGTCATTGGCTATCTTACAAAAAATACATTAGAGGAAATTTATCATAGCGAAGAGGCCAGGCTGATACAGGAAATGCATGCCTGCGGCGATCATTCGAATTGTAATCCGAATCAGTGTCCCTATGTGGCTAACAATACCGTTGACACGGCTTCTGTTGATATGGATGAGATTCCAAGATTTCCGGAAGCTTTGTATCTGGCCTATGAGAATATATGTAATTACCGCTGCTTGATGTGTGGTATTCCCGATTGCATGACGAAAGCGGACGCAAAATTACTGGAAGATAAATATACAAAGATTGACAGGGAACTAAAAAAAGCGTTGCCTTATGTAAAACACATAAGTGCAAACGGACTTGGAGAGTTGTTTGTAAGCAAACATACGCTTCAACTTCTTGCGGAGTGGGAACCTTTGGCCGAGCCGGAGGAAGTGTCTGTAATGCTTGAAACGAACGGCTCTCTGTTTGATGAAGCCCATTTCCGCCAGATAGCAAATCTTGGAAAGTATAAACTTTCAGTGGCAATTACGGTACTAAGCTTTGAGGATGAAATATATCGAGAATTGTCAGGAACGAGGCAGTCAATAGATAAGCTGATAGAGAATCTGCGGTACGTCAGATCACTACGTGAAAAAGGAATTATCAATTATTTAGAATTAGCCACTGTTTATCAGGATAAAAATTATAGGCAGCTTCCTGAATTTTCCAGACGATGTATTGAAGAATTCGGGGCCGACAGTGTTCGTCTTCGTCCATTTGACCCATGGGGAGAAGCAGGCATGAATGAATGGCTTATGGATGTACGAAATGTCTATCATCCGCACCATAAAGATTTTCTTCAAGTGATGAAGAATCCCGTATTATCCCATCCAAAAGTTCATGATTGGGGCGGTGGAAAAGAAAGCGGTTTGGGACCGGAACCATATGTGAAAACCAGAACCATGTTTTCGATTATGAATGGAATTTTCTGCGATGATTTCTTTTTAAGCAGGGTAAAAAAATATTGTGACGGAACGAAACTCGTCATTTATGGTATGACAGTTGTAGGAAAGGCACTTGCAAGCCGTCTCAAAAATGACTATGAAGTTGTGTATTGTCTTGACAGAAAGATGGATGGAATGAATTATGCGGGTATCCCTATTTATGGGATTAACCATTTTGAGGATCTCGATAAGGATGTGACAGTGATCATTGCACTGCATTGGAGTGAGGATATGATCAAAACAATGCTTATTAAAGCAGGATACAGCAATAATATTTTGAAAATTATGGATTTGACTGGAGAAGTATAAGTGGAAAAATTATATGAGGTCAGTATAATATGTAATACATATAATCAGAAATCCTATTTGGAAAAGGCTGTTAAAAACATGCTTGCGCAAAGAACAACCTTTGATTACGAAATCATCATTCATGATGATGTATCAACAGACGGGACGTGCGACATAATCAGGAAATATGCGGAGGCTTACCCTGATAAGGTCAGAGCAATTTACGAGCGGGATAATCAATATTCCAAAGGCGCGGATTTTATAACACCTATAGTTAAGGATATAGCAAAAGGAAAATACATCGCCATGTGTGAAGGCGACGACTTCTGGATTGATGAAAATAAACTTCAGCTGCAGAGAGACACTTTGGAAGATCATCCGGAGTGTGATATGTGCGCATGCTGGGGATGTACAGTTACAGAGGATGGAAAAAGAGAGATAAGCCAGATACGCCCCAGGATAGGAAATGGTATTTTATCTGTAGAAAGTGTGATTTTAGGCGGAGGGCAGTATCTTGTAACGGCCGGGCTTTTCTTTAGAAAACAGATGTATGAAAATATGTTGGAATTTGAAAAGATTATTTCGCTGGATTATGCAATACAGATAAAAGGTTCTCTGCGGGGTGGAATATTCTATATAGATAAAAAGATGGCTGTTTACAGAAGATATGCCGCTGGGTCATGGACGAATGACGTACTGAAAAACAAAGAGAAATTGGAGGCTCAATGGGAGATAGAAAAGAAACTGCTTGAAACGCTGGATTTAGATACGAATGGAAAATATCACAAAACTATCATAGAGAGAATGAAGGCATATATTCCATTTGAACAACAGATGGAATCCAGGCAGGACGACATATTGCGGTTAATGCAGAAGTATAACCAGCCATGTTATATCTGGGGAATGGGAAGAAGAGGAAAGAGTCTTGAAAATTTTTTCGGCAGACATCATATAAAAATTGATGGTATATGTGATGCCGTTAATACTGATATAGGAAAAATTACCGAATATGGTAATAAAATTTTCCACACAGAAAATGTACTTGAAAACGCGGGAGTGATTCTTGCTTCAACAAGATGGGCATATGAAGATCTTATCAAAGCAGATTTTGCAGGAGATATCATTGATTTTCAGCAATATATGCCCTATGGGTAACAGCTATGTTTGATTATATCATTGTCCAGGCCGGCGGAAAAGGAACACGGCTGGGATATTTAACAAAAAATAAACCTAAGGCACTTGTACCGGTGGAGAATCTGCCGATGATATTTCATCTCTTCCGGAAATACCCGGATAAGAGATTTGTGATCATTGCGGATTATAAGAAAGAGGTTTTTAAGCGGTATATGGAGTGCTTCGCAGATGTGAAATACAGAATAGTGGAAGCATCCGGAACAGGGACAAGCTCAGGCGTGAGAAAGGCAATAGAGCTTATTCCCTGCAATGAGCCCTTTGTGCTGATTTGGTCGGATCTTATTCTGCCGGATGAATTTGAATTTACTGGAGTGGATCTGGATTCAGCAAATATTACAGCATATGATAGAAAAAAAGAGGATCACGCAGCGGTAACGGGCGATTATATCGGCATTTCTTCGACGTTCCCCTGTAGATGGAGGTACGAGGACAATACATTTTCAGAGAAACGTTCTGTAGAGCACGGTGTTGCAGGCTTTTTCCTTTTCCACGATAAATCATCCTTGTCAGATATTCCGGAAAGTGGAGAACTGGTTCGGTGGATGCAGGAGAAAGGAATGCGTTTTGCAGAAGTCAGCCTTGCAGGAACAAGAGAATTCGGAATTTTAGAAGAATATGAAGAACTTGAGAATCTTAAAACTAGGCCATTTAATAAGATCACGGTGGATGGTAGTGTACTGACAAAAGAATCCGTGGATGCACAGGGAGAATATCTTGCTAAAAGAGAACGCGCTTGGTATGAAAAAGCCAGGGAGAAGCATATAACAGGGATTCCAGATATTTATGAGCTAAATCCTCTGAGGATGGAAGTGATCCGTGGAAAGAACATCTATGACACGGGAGCGGATCATGATGAAAAATATCAGATTTTGAAAGAGCTCGTAGACATTTTGAAGAAATTGCATACTTCAGAAACTGTTCCGGCAGACAGCTTTAGTATAAAAGAAGCATATTTTAACAAGACTATGGACCGGCTTTCCAAAATTGAGAATCTTCTTCCATTTGGCCGGGAAAGATATATCCGAGTAAACGGACGGGTGTGCCGGAATGTATTTTTTTACAGGAATAAATTGGAAAAGGCGTTGGAACAATTGAAATGCAGTAATTTTTGCTTTATTCACGGCGACTGTACTTTTTCAAATCTAATGCTGAGAGAAAATGGCACTCCGGTACTGATAGATCCGAGAGGCTATTTCGGTTTCACGGATCTATATGGAGATGAACGTTATGACTGGGCCAAGCTGTATTATTCCATTGCCGGGAATTATGATAAGTTTAACCTGAAGAAGTTCACTTTGGATATCGGAGAAAATGCAGATGAAGGCGTGAAGCTTTCTATTGAATCAAACGGCTGGGAGGATATGGAAGATGAATTCTTTGAACTGACCGGTGCTGACAGACATGAGATTAAGCTGCTCCATGCTGTTACCTGGCTCAGCCTTACAACATATGCATGGCAGGACTACGATTCAATTTGCGGAGCATTTTATAATGGACTGTATTACTTGGAGGAAGTGCTGTGATTTCTTATTTTGAAAATGAATTAAGGGAGATAGATGCTTCGATACATTCACTTGATGAAGTCATGTTCAGACGTTGGGTGGAAGAAGGGACGCGAACGATTGATTCAGGTCATAAAGTCATTGTATCCGGTCTGGGGAAGAACGTGCCAATATGTGAGAAGTTTGTCGGTTCCATGGTAAGCCTCGGTATGGATGCGGCATTTCTTCATACGAATTCGGCAGTACATGGTGATATGGGAATTGTAAAGGATGGTGACATGGTCGTAATCCTTACGAAGAGCGGAGAGACATCAGAATCCATTTATCTTGCAAGATTTTTAAGGAAGAGAAGGGTAAATATGTGGTTGCTTACCTTTGAAGCAGTGAGCACGCTTACAAAAGAGATTCCCAACTGCATTATCCTAAAACTGAAGGATGAGGGCGATATGTGGAATATTATGCCGAACAATTCTACCACGATAAACTTGATCATTCTACAGGGATTGTGTATGCAGATTGCAAAAAAGCGAGGACTTCAGATAGAAGATTTCAGAAAAAACCATCCGGGCGGACATATTGGGAAGGTATTGTCAAATGGCTTATGATATAAAAGAGAAAATCAAAAATGATCTTAATACATATGACCTGATTTTGCTGGTGGACAGCGATGATTCATTGTCTGATGGCGGGCTTATGGGAAAGCTGCTAAATTCTCAGGCATATCGCAGGTCAGAAAAGAAAATTCTGGTCCTTCCGGCTGAAAAGCACATGGATTTAGTTTCCCTGTACCATACATATGAATTTTCAGATCGTTTCAGAGTTATTGGAAGAAGCAGTCAATATGGTGGGCTTTTTAACTATGTAGATAATGGACTGCTTACGGAGCAGGAAGTTTTTGAACTGATATTACGGTGATAACGATGGACGGGATATATGAGGAAGAATTGAAAATAAATCTGAGAAAATGTGTTGAAAACGGGGTACTGAAAGATAGGAAAGTATATCTGTTCGGACATTGCAGCACCACCCTTGCCCTTGCTGACATGCTGTTTGAAAATGGTATTAAGCCTGTGGCAATCATGGACAACAATGACATAAAATATGGAATCTTGTATAAGGGAATTCCGGTACAGAAACCGGATTTGATTTTAAAGGAAGATTCAGAGAAAGCAGTTGTTCTTATTGTCACAAGGTTCTATGAAGCTATGAATGCTCAGCTTAGAAAACTAGGATTTACAGGGACAGTCCGAAAACTCGTGGATTACAATACATATGCGGAATATTCACTTTCCGAGGAGGTTTTTTTGAGGAAACAGGAAAGGCTGCACCATGGCGAAGAGATTCTTGCATCCCTGCGAAATAAATACCCTGAACATTTTCTGGTATTTTGTCCATTCCAAGCATTGGGTGATATTTACGTTTGTATGTCTTATCTGCCGGATTTTTTGAAAAGACGAGGTGTGGATCGATGTACCATTTGTGTTGGCGGAAAGGGATGCAGTGCCGTGGTATCTTTGTTTGGTAATTATCCTGTGGAGATATTTGAGCAGAAGAAACTGGATGCGGCTGTACAGGCATGTTTGTATGAAAACAGAAAAGATACCTTTATAGCTCATCAGGACAGGCCTTATGTAGTGGATTTGAACAGAGCGCTTTATCTGAAGAAAATACCGTTTGAAAAAATTTATTGCTGCGGCGTATTTAACCTTCCGATAGAAACGAAACCGATTTATCCTGTATACTGGGAGGAATTTCCTGAAAATAATAGGGTAAAAAAAGGAAAGGCTGTGATCCTTTCGCCATATGCAAAATCAGTGACGGCACTTTCCGATAATATATGGAAACAAATCATTGAAAACTATAAGGAAAAGAACTATCAGGTTTTTACAAATGTGGTGGGAGATGAAAAGCCATTGGAGGGCACGGAGCCGATCTGTCCGAAGCTATCAGAAATAAGATCCCTGGTGGAGCATGCAGGTACATTCATAGGAATCCGCAGCGGGCTTTGTGATGTGATCCGCACGGCAGATTGCAGAAAGATAGCCCTTTATCCGGATTATCAGTATTGCGATACAAAATGGAAATCAATAGATATGTACTTCATAGATGGGTTTGAAAATATTGTTGTAAAGGAAGGGATTAAGTGGGAAAAATAATCTTATCAACACTTCCAAAGACATGGATATTTGATCTGGACGGAACGTTGTTGAAGCATAATGGATATAAGATTGACGGCTTGGATACGGTTCTTAACGGAGTAAAAGAATATTTAGACAATATTCCGGCAGAAGACAGAATTTTAATTTTAACATCCCGGACAAGCGAGTATGAACAAAAAACATTGGATTTTTTGGAAAAACAAATGATTCGATATGATGAGATCCTTTTCAATATGCCTGTGGGAGAGCGGATTGTTGTAAATGACAGGAAGCCCTCAGGGCTTGATATGGCTGTCGCTGTCAATGTGGACAGGGATCAATTTGTTGTGCCAGAGATTCAAACTGAATTATAGACAGGAGCATGAAATGAATTTTGAATTAACAGCCTCTATGATGTGTGCAGACTATGGCCATCTGGAACAGGAAATTAAGGAGTTGGAGGAAGGCGGAATAGACTCATTCCATATTGATATTATGGACGGGCGGTATGTACATAATTTTGCTATGTCGTTAAATGATATGCGGTACATAGCAGGCAGAGCACGGAAGCCCATAGATGTTCATTTGATGATTGAGCATCCGAATAATAACATTGAGTTATTTTTGGGGAGCCTTCGAAAGGGAGACACGGTTTACATCCATCCGGAGGCGGAATACCATCCCTCCACCACTTTACAGAAGATTATCAATAGAGGAATGATACCGGGAATTGCGATCAATCCGGGAACCAGTGTGGAGAACGTGCGTATGCTGCTGCAGATTGTGAAAAAGGTTCTGGTGATGTCTGTGAACCCGGGAAATGCTGCTCAGATGTTTCTGCCGTATGTGGGAGAGAAGTATGACCAACTGCTTAGACTCAAGGATAGGATGAATTTTGAAATATACTGGGACGGAGCTTGTGGAGCTGACAAGATCAGGGAGTTTGCACCTAGGGGGGTAAAGGGTTTTGTGCTTGGAACCACCCTTCTGTTTGGAAAGGGAAAGCCATATGGAGAAACTCTGCGCAGGATTCGGGATATGGAATTTGAGAAGTTTGTTTGATAGGGGATATTAAAAAGGCTGATGTAAAAAGAGTATTTAGGAGGAGTCAGAGAACGTATGAATGCAGCACTATTATTATCTGGAGGAACAGGAAGCAGGATTGCTTCAGAAGTATCCAAACAGTATATCCGGGCAGGAAACAGGATGCTGATCACGTATGCTCTCGAACCATTGTTAAAATCCACATACATTGATTTAGTGGAAATTGTGGCAGATCCTGGATGGCAGGAGGCTATTTTGAAGGATGCGGAGCAGGCAGGAATGGATGTGGACAAGATTGCAGCATTTGCTCATCCTGGGGAATGCAGACAGGAATCCATTTGGAACGGGCTGGAGGATATTGTGTGTCAGAGAGGAGGCATGTGGAATTGGAATGTTAGTACTGAAGGGCGTCTGGCAGACACCATTTTAATCCATGATGCAGCACGTCCTTTTCTGAAAGAAGAACTGATCGAGAGGTGTTTTCAGGCGCTTCCAGGTCATGAGGGGGTAATGCCGGTACTTCCTATGAAAGATACGGTGTACAGCAGTGAAAGTGGGACAAGGGTGGATAGCTTGTTGGATCGGAATCAGATTTATGCCGGACAGGCACCAGAATTATTTATTCTTGATAAATATTATCTGGCAAATCAAGTGCTTTTGCCGGAGGAGTTCATGAAGATCAGCGGCTCGGCGGTGCCTGCGGTAATGGCAGGGATGGATATTGCTATGATACCAGGGGATGAGGAAAACTTTAAGGTGACCACGGATTCGGATCTGCGCAGATTCTGGAAATATGTGGAAAAACAAATTTAATGGTTCAGTTCAACAAAAAAAGGGCTGCCTCTTAGCAGCTCTTTTTTACACGCCCATTTTATAAAAATATCTTTTTGATCCGCTCCAAAATCTTGAAATTCCTAACCGAATACTGATCCCCAGCCGACTGGTCACAGTACATGTAGCGCTCTTCACGCATCCATTCCGGAATTTCTGTACGTCTCGGGGTTTCCATTGCCGCACTAAATGTAATCATAAAAAACGCCTCCTTTTGATTGAATTTTTTGATTCTTTTCCGTTCCTCTTCTTATCTGTATCATAGCATAATCACAGAATTTTCCAATGGATTGTAAATCTAAAAAAAGAATAAAAATATGTGCTCTTAGTACAAAGAATGTTATAATCATAGAAAGATAAACTGAAAATTCATCAAAAAAGTGATCGTTCAGTACAGCTATGCGCAGTTGCGGTGCCGTCCATACGAAAACACAGTGAACACAAAGGAGTGAAATAATGGGTTTTACAATACAGGACATGATGCTGATTTCACAGGAGCAATACAAGATGCAGTTCATAGCCGGCGAACAGGGATGGTCCAACTCCATCAGCTGGGTTCATATGGTGGAAGACACGGTGATCATCCGGTATTTTTGGGGAAAAGAGCTTGCGGTCACAACAGGGCTTGGATTCGACACGACGGAAAAGCTGCAGAAGCTGATTGAGGACCTGATTCGCCGCCATGCGGCCGGGCTGATCATCAACACGGGAAATTACATTTCCGAGATTCCGCGTCATCTCATTGATTACTGCAATGAAAATGATTTTCCGCTCCTGACCATCCCCTGGGAAATCCATTTGACAGATGTGATCAAGGACTTCAGCATCCGGATCTTCATGCAGGGAACCGCGGATAAGGAGATCTCCGGCGCCCTGATCCAGGCCATCGAGCAGCCGGCGAACCAGGAGGAGTACCGCCAGAAGCTGCTGCCCTATTTTGATGAGGACGGAACCTTTCAGGTGGTGCTGATTACGACTGACCGCCTGGACGAGATGGATACTGTGGAGCGGCAGAAATTGTCCTACCGGGTGCAGGTATATCTGGAACAGATCACCCACAACGGGAATTTTATGTACTATGATTCCAACTTTATGCTGGTGGTCAACGATATCACGGAAGAAGTATTGGATGAGATCGTCACAGGCATGGTGCGCCGGGCAAAGCGGCGTATGCCGGAGACGCCATTATATGTTGGGGTCGGAAGCTGTATGACCGATATTTCCAACCTGCATACAGGTTATTCCCGGGCAAGGGCGGCGGTACAGATGGCAAAAAAACGGAAACAGGATCTGCTCTATTTTGACAAAATGGGCCTGTACCGACTGCTCTACATGGTGGACGACAGCCGCCTGCTCAAAGAGATGTCGGAGGAACCCTTAAAGCCCCTGCTGGAATACGACAGGAAGCACAATGCAAACTATGTGGATACGCTGGAATTGTACTTAAAGCACAACGGAAGCATCCAGGCCGTTTCGGAGGAAATGTTTACCCACAGGAATACGGTGATCTACCGGATGAACAAAATCAAGGAATTGCTGGGAACGAATCTGGAGCAGACTGAAGAGCGGATTCCGTATCAGATCGCGTATCATATCCGAGCAATGTGAATCCCGGCAAATCTCACCCAAAGCCTTGAAACAGCCCAGGTTTATTAGTATACTAAAGATGCGATTCGCAGCGGTTGGACAGTGGAACCGCTGCGTATGGCAGAAGCAGTAAAAAGATCAGACAGCGGGAGCAAGACATGTACAATTTTGATAAAATGGCGAAAAAGCCTCTCGGGGCCAGGATCGAGGATGAACTGATGCACTATATCCTCCAGGAGCCGGTGGAGCCCGGGCAGAAGATTCCGAATGAATTTGAACTTGCAGAAAAATTCGGCGTTGGGCGGAGTACCATCCGGGAAGCGGTAAAAGGGCTGGTTTCCCGGGGGATACTGGAAGTGCGCAGAGGGTCGGGGACCTACGTGATCAACACCAGTTCCCTGGACGAGGACCCGCTGGGGCTTGGAAAGATTGAGGACAAATATAAGCTGGCCCTGGACCTGTTCGATGTGCGCCTGATGATTGAGCCTGAGATCGCCGGACTGGCCTGCAGAAATGCCACGGAAGAAGATCTGAAAAGGCTCAAACGGCTGTGCGACGAGACAGAGCGGCTGTATGTGAGCGGCAGCAACCATATCAGCAAAGACATTGAGTTTCACACCTGCATCGCGCGGTGCAGCAAAAATCAGGTCGTAGAGACCCTTGTCCCGGTCATCAATACAGCGGTTTTTACCTTCGCGAACCTGACCCACCGCCTGTTAAAAGAGGAAACGCTGGAAACCCACCGGGCGGTCACAAACGCGATCCTGAAGCGGGATTCCGTAGGCGCCAGATGCGCCATGATGATGCACCTGACTTACAATCGCCAGACGATTCTGAAGATCATGGAAGAGCAGAATCCGGGAAAAGAATGATGCAAACATCAGACGAATGCAAAAATATTCAAACGTCTTTTCAAACCAAGTGGATATAATGTACAAAAGAAATGGATTCTGACTCTCGGAAACCATTCTTTTTTTGTGGAAAAGGTAGAAGTAGAAATAAATACATCAGATGTATTGAAGAAAAAACAACGAAATGATATGATGAATCCACGATAACATAAGACGTCAGATGTTAAGTGAAGTGTTCAGTGTAATAACCCAAAGCAATATAAGAAGAGAATTAGAAAAGAGTATAAGAGAATTGAGGAGGTACACATTATGGCTGGAGAGGCATTGGCATTGAATCCAACCAGACTGGTGATAGCCGCAATTGCAGGGCTGGCAGTCTTACTTTTATTAATCATCAAATTTAAGGTACAGGCAATGGTTTCCATCCTGGTAGGAGCGATCGTGATCGGCCTTGGGGCGGGCATGCCCTTTGAAAACATTGTAACTGCGGTGAACGACGGTATCGGCAACACGCTGAAGGGAATCGCGTTGCTGGTGGGGCTGGGCTCCATGTTCGGCGCCATTTTGGAGGCTTCGGGAGGCGCCCAGACGCTGGCCGTCAGTATGGTAAAATGGTTTGGCGATAAAAAAGCAGCCTGGGCGCTTGGCATTACAGGACTGGTGATTGCAATGCCGGTATTCTTTGACGCCGGGCTCATCATCCTGATTCCCCTTGCATTTTCCCTGGCAAAAAGAACCAACCGTTCTTCCCTGTTTTACGCAATCCCGCTTCTGGCAGGACTTGCGGTAGGACATGCGTTCATTCCGCCCACACCGGGGCCGGTTCTGGTAGCGACTATGCTGGAGGTAGAGCTGGGCTGGGTAATCATGGTAGGTGTTCTGTGCGGAATCTGTTCCATGATCGTGGCAGGCCCGGTATGGGGAGCCATCTGCGGGAAGAAGTATATGGTTCCGGTTCCGGAGCATGTGGCAAAACAGGAAGACATTGACGAATCCAAGCTTCCGAATTTCTGGACCATTGTGGGCATCATCCTGATCCCGCTCGTATTGATCATCCTGGATTCCGTGGCTGGAGTCGTTCCGGCGCTCAGCGGCCTGGCACCTATATTCGGATTCCTCGGAGAGCCCTTTGTGGCGCTGCTGATCGCGACGATTGCGGCAATGATCATTTTAGGACTCAAGCACGGCTATAATATGGAAGAACTGGAAAAAATCATGACAAAGTCACTGGAACCGACAGGGCTGATCCTTCTGGTAACCGCATGCGGCGGCGTCCTTCGGTATATGCTCCAGTATTCGGGCCTTGGCGACCTGATTGGAAATGCGGTCTCCTCCGCAAATCTTCCCATCGTTGTGGTTGCATTTATCGTAGCCGCTCTGGTTCGGATCTGTGTCGGTTCCGCAACGGTGGCAATGACTATGGCAGCAGGCATTATCGCAGCTATGCCGGGAATCGCGGAGCTGTCCCCTCTGTATCTGGCCTGTACAACGGCGGCAGTGGCAGGCGGGGCTACCGTATGCTCACACTTTAACGACTCCGGCTTCTGGCTGGTGAAGTCCCTGGTGGGAATGGATGAAAAGACGACGCTCAAGACCTGGACAATCATGGAAACACTGGTAGGCGGAACGGGTTTTGTTGTAGCCTTGATCATATCATTTTTTGCCTAAAAAATTGAAACTTGCGGACTATTTTTCATGCATCGCACGTAAGCGGCCAAAAGACACCCGCTAAGTGCTCATAGCTATAAAAATAGTAACGCTCGAAAAGACCTTGCGAACTATTTTTCATGCATCGCACGTAAGCGGCTAAAGGACACCCGCTAAGTGCTCATAGCTAGGAGGAAGGAATTATGGAATTGAGAAGTCAGGAAATGCGTAAGAATGCTCCGGAACTGGACCCGCTGCGTATCGGGACCGGGTGGAAGCCGGAGGATCTGTCGAAGCCCCAGGTGATGATCGAGAGTACCTTCGGCGACAGCCATCCAGGCAGCGGACACCTGGATATTCTGGTGGAGGAAGTGCGCAAAGGCATTGAAGAGGCCGGAGGACACGGCGCGCGCTATTACTGTACAGATATCTGCGACGGGGAAAGCCAGGGAACCGACGGCATCAACTACAGCCTGGCCAGCCGCGAAATGATTGCAAACATGATCGAGATCCACGCCAACGCAACCCCCTTTGACGCAGGCGTCTATCTGGCAAGCTGCGACAAAGGGATGCCGGGCAATTTGATGGGGCTGGCAAGAGTCGATGTACCCTCTGTGGTAGTACCCGGCGGCACGATGAACGCGGGCCCGGAAATGCTGACCCTGGAGCAGCTCGGCATGTACAGCGCAAAATACCAGCGGGGCGAGATTGACGAAGAAAAACTGAACTGGGCAAAATGCAATGCCTGTCCAAGCTGCGGAGCCTGCTCCTTTATCGGCACGGCATCCACCATGCAGATTATGGCCGAGGCTCTGGGCCTGGCCCTTCCCGGGAGCGCGCTGATGCCGGCTACCAGCCCGGATCTGCTGGCATTTGCCAGAGAAGCAGGCGCACAGGCGGTAAAGCTTGCGACGATGCCGGGCATGTGTCCCAGCGATATTGTGACCATGGACAGCTTTGAAAATGCGATCCTCGTGCATGCGGCGATTTCCGGAAGCACAAACTGCCTGCTGCACATCCCGGCGCTGGCCCATGAATTTGACATTGAAATCACCGGGGACACCTTCGACCGGCTCCACCGGAACGCGCGCTACCTTCTGGATGTCCGCCCGGCAGGACGGTGGCCTGCGGAATGCTTCTATTATGCAGGAGGCGTTCCGGCGATCATGGAGGAAATCCGGGAACACCTGCACCTGGACGCCATGACCGTTACAGGAAAGACGCTGGGAGAGAATCTGGACGAACTGAAGAAAAACGGTTTCTATGAGAGATGTGAAAAATGGCTGCAGGATTTCAATGCCCGCTATCATGTTTCCCTGAAAAAAGAGGACATCATCCGGCCCTATGCAGACGCCATCGGAACCGACGGAAGCATTGCCATCCTGAGAGGAAATCTTGCCCCTGAGGGTGCGGTTATCAAGCACACCGCCTGCCCGAAGGAAATGTTCAAGGCCGTTCTGCGGGCGAGGCCCTTTGACAGCGAGGAGGAATGTCTGGACGCGGTGCTGAACCACAGGGTGGAAAAAGGAGATGCCGTATTCATCCGCTATGAAGGGCCGAAGGGCAGCGGAATGCCGGAAATGTTCTACACCTCCGAAGCCATCAGCAGCGATAAAGAGCTTGGAAGAAGCATTGCGCTGATCACAGACGGACGATTTTCCGGGGCATCCACAGGACCGGTGATCGGACACTGCAGCCCGGAAGCCGTGGACTGCGGCCCCATCGCCCTTGTGGAGGAAGGCGACCTGATCGAGATTGATGTGGAAGCCCGGAAGCTGAACATCATCGGGATCGGAGGAGAACGCAGATCCATGGAGGAAGTGGCGGCCGTTCTGGAGGAACGCCGCAAAAACTGGAAACCCCGTGAACCGAAGTACAAAAAAGGCGTCCTCCGCCTGTTCAGCGAGCATGCGGCAAGCCCGATGAAAGGGGCATATCTGGAATATTAAGTATGCCGGGGGCATCCCGTTATGGCCACGCGGTCATTTCATAATATATAGTCTGAGCAGCAGACGTGTTTAAAGTCTGCTGCTCATGGAGGGAGATTTCTATGGAACATAGCAATCCATTGTTGACAGAAAATCAGAACAGCCACCGTTTTATGACCATCGGTGAGATCATGCTGCGCCTGACGCCGCCGAACTACGAAAAAGTCCGCATGGCTTCCAGCTTTGAGGCCAGCTACGGCGGAAGCGAGGCCAATATCGCTCTGGCGCTGGCAAACCTGGGGATTGATAGTACATTTTTCACGGTAGTGCCCAACAACAGCCTGGGAAAAAGCGCGGTTCGGATGCTGCGCAGCAATGACGTACACTGTACGCCGGTGATCCTCAGCACCCCGGAGCAGACTCCCACCCATCGGCTGGGAACCTACTATCTGGAGACCGGCTACGGAATCCGCGCCAGCAAAGTGACTTATGACCGCAAACACAGTGCGATCACGGAATACGACTTCGATACCTATGATTTTGACGCATTGCTGGAAGGGATCACATGGCTGCATTTGAGCGGAGTCACGCCCGCACTTGGGGAAAATTGCCGGAAAATGATTCTGCAGTGTCTGAAAGCGGCCAGAGAAAAGGAAATGACCATCAGCTTTGACGGAAATTTCCGAAGCACGCTCTGGACCTGGGAGGAGGCCAGGGATTTCTGTACGGAATGCCTGCCGTATATCGACGTACTGTTTGGAATCGAGCCCTACCATCTGTGGCGGGACGAAGCGGACCGCAGCAAAGGAGACTGGAAAGACGGCGTGCCGCTCCAGCCGGGCTATGAGCAGCAGGACGAAGTGTTCCGCGCATTTATCCGGAGATATCCGAACCTGAAATGCATTGCCCGGCATGTCCGCTATGCCCACAGCGGCAGCGAAAACAGTCTGAAAGCGTATATGTGGTATGAAGGGCATACCTTCGAAAGCAAGCAGTTTACCTTCAATATTCTGGATCGGGTAGGCGGCGGGGATGCATTTGCCAGCGGCCTGATCTACGCCATGATGAATGATTACAGGCCGATGGACATGGTAAATTTTGCGGTTGCGAGCAGCGCGCTGAAGCATACGATCCGCGGGGACGCCAATATCACCGACGATGCGGCGGCAATCCGAAATCTGATGAATATGAATTTTGATATCAAGCGTTAATCAGGCTCAAAGCTGCTCCGATACATCTTCATTCGGACTCTTACAGGCCAGATTGGTTAAAAACCGCTCCCTTACGGCGCAGGCGCAAAGCTCCAGGTTGTTTCTGCCATTTGCTGCATTGCACCCCGCCGTATTCGAAGCGGTAAGATTTTTTTCATCGTTCAGCAAAAAATCAATATATTCCTGGTACTGTTCGGCCTGTTTTGTATATCCTAGACTTCTTAAGACAGGGATAGCAGAGCTCAGGCTGGAGAGGGCAGGAAGGCCGTTCAGTGCGGCCAGGCTGGAGAGGGAGGAAAGGCTGCTCAGCCCAGCCAAGCTGGTGAGGGCAGAAAGTCCGTTCAGCCCGGCCAGACTGCCAAGTGCTGGATAACCATTCAGCCCGGCCAGACTGCTATATGCTGGATCACCATTCGCTCCGGAGAGACTGCCAAACGCAGACGATCCGTAGAGTCCTGCAAGATAACTAAGCGTGTTATAGCTGCCCGTCCCGCGATATCCGGCCCGCGCCATTGCATTGCTGAATCGGGCGGTCCCGTTTAGTGAAGAAAAGCCGTTTTGTTCGGAATCGCTCCTGGCTCCCACGGCGCTGTTGGATTTGCCGGAACTGCTGAGTTTTGCGGTCCTGTTTTTCGTCTTATACATATTCACAGTCTGAAATCGCGGCAATCCAGTCCTGAAAGAATCATTTGCATGATAAACTTCTGTCATTTTTCGTATCCCCTTCCACACATAGAATTTATCCCCGCGAAGCAGCGAGCCAGCACACTAGGCGGCCATGCCTGCTGCGGGAACTTAGACTTGTACGTTTGCTTTTCTGCGGATGAAAGCAGATTTTTTTCCTGTGTGCAAAGTATACTAAAAAAGCAATTCTGCGGCAAGCATATGGGAGGAGCAAAGACGGTTTAAACAGAATGTGAGTTACTGTGGGCATCCGAACCGGGGCTCACAGTAACGAATGTGCGCTGCACAATCAATGGCCGGCTGCATTCATAATTTTCTTTAATCCTTTTTTCAGCCTCACGGAAACAGTTTAAACGGCATGGCTCAGACCATGATGTCTATACAAAAGGCGCAGAGCGTGAAAGCGTTCCAAGACACAAAGAGATAAAAGAGAATTTGGCAAAATCTATTATCAAAAGGCGTGGTCTAAAATAAAGCACGCAGAATTGGTAGTGTCAAGTAATTTATGAAAAACTGAGCTGCAAAAAACAGGCTCAAATGAACCTTGAAAACTGTAGATATCGACTCCGAAAAGCTCTCCGAGGGCTTAGGGCGTTGCCCTAAGAACCCACAAGGGACCAATCCCTTGACCCGGTTTCGGGCTTTGCCCGAACCCATCCTCGCCGGAAGGCAAGAAAAGGGCGCAGTGGCCCCTTTTCTGACAGACAGGATCATCCGTGAGCCTTATGTCAATAGACTTTCGCGGCATATCCTCACCGCCTGACGGCGGCTGCGGTATTCCACGGTTCTATTGACAACAGCTCCGCTCCGGCGCAGAGCCGCCGTTTTTCTGCTGGTTCAGGATGGTCTGCTGGCCAAGGAAGATGAGAAGCTGCCATTTTCCAGGCATGTTGTCAGCGCCCCGCAGCATTTCTACTTCGTTAAGAACTTTGTAGTTCTTGTGTTTATGCGGACGGAGAAAGTTATAGTATGCGACCCAGAGGGCAAGGTCATAGTTGGCACCGTCGATGTGGTCAAAGCCGTTTGTGTGACGGTAAGATGCCTTATAAGTACGGTTGAGCCGTTCAATCATCTGTTTGTAGGGACGGTGTTCTTTGGAAACAGCATCGTCGTTGGTAAGTCCAATCACCTGAGTGATTTTGAATGTAAAATCGTTTCCCAGCTTTTTTACAAATTCCATTGCAGCGAGCGGGTAGGCGCTGTAACCGTCAGCAATGAACTTAAAGTTTTCCGGCAGTTTTGCAAGTCCCCGGAAAGCCATACGCATAGCGAGGATACAGGGGCCGACACCACGGTTATCAGAGATCTGGTAGCCAATGATGGATCGGGATGCGGCATTCATAATGAGCCAGACATAGGATTTGATCCCACGGATTTTGATATAGGTTTCATCGGCAGTAAAAACAGGCCCTTTTTCGTAGGGGTATTGGTCAACAAAAGGTTTCACGCAGATAGCTGCGGTCTTGCAGTAATTAGCGATCTGCTGGTGGGAAATGCCGATGTTGTACAGGTCTCTGAGAGCCTGGGAGGTTTTCCTAAGGGAGAGGCCAAGGTTGACGTGTAGGGTCAGGCACAAGGACATTACGTGGGCATTATGCTTGCTGAATTTCAGGGATGAAGCATTTTTAGGCAGGGTATTGAGATCCATGCTGAAAAAATCCATCGTAAACTCACGGTAGATATAGTGGAGTTTATATTTATTTTTGCCGTAGTCCTGCCTGAGATCTTCTTTATCTACCTTTTTGAGGTTGTAGAGGTAATAAGGACATTTGGGATTGATGCACTTATGGATGATAAAGTGTTTGCGCTCCTTCTTTGGGATCAGGGTATTGCCGCAGTGGGGACAGCGTAGTTTTACAGAGGAGAAGCGGCTTTCATCGGGTGAGAACCTTGCGCTGCAGACTTTGCAGAGAAGCTGTCCTTTGGAACCATTATTTTTATAAAGGAAAGGCTTCGGGGCACCACAGCGGGGGCAGGTACAGCTGTCCGGAATATCGCATTCTGACCGTCGGCTGACAGGGCGTATTTTCTTACCATAACGCTTTTCAAAGTAAGGGATGAGATCTTGATAAGTCCAGTCCTGCCGGAAGTCAGTGACAAGAGGGAGATCGTCAATTTTAAACTTCTGGTACTTTGGAGAATGGGAATCATCAAAAGCCCACTGTTTCAGTGGGATATATCTGCAGATAAAATGAATCAGCCAGCAGTTTTGTTGGTAAAGAGATTGAATGAGAAAGAGTAAATAGGTAATAATATCCATAAGCAATGATTTTCCTTTCAGTGTTTGTGGGATGGTAATAGTATTGACACAAAAAAGGGAGGTCATTGCTTTTTTCTTTGAAAAAGTGGTGAAACCCTTGAAATAATAAGGTTTGTTAAAAAAAATATGGTAGTTAACTTGACACTACCGCAGAATTTTAGGAGGTGTTTTCTATGAAAAATTCTTATCCGATTATTTTAATGCCAGATAAGGTTGGTTATGTAGTATATGTTCCTGATTTCAATATAAATACAGAGGGGGATACACTTACAGAAGCTATTGAAATGGCAAGGGACGCAATAGGGGTGGTCGGCATTGATATGGAAGACGATGGGGAATCCCTGCCAGAGCCAACAGCAGTATCAGAGGTAAGGGCTGATTCTCCGGCAGATATTGTGACGCTTGTTGATGTGGATTTTGGAGAGTACCGCAGAAAGAACGATATGAGGGCAGTCAAGAAAAACTGCACAATACCATCATGGCTGAATTTTGAAGCTGAAAAAGCAGGAGTGAATTTTTCTGCAATATTGACGGCGGCACTCAAAAGCGAGCTGAAAATTCAAAGCCGATAATGAACGGAAGAAGCAGAGCGCTGCCCGACCGCCAATCGCGCAAACGCTCTGCACTTACATGTACGAAAAAGCTGCATCCAATTAGGATTGCAATATAATTAAAAATCAAAAATATTGACGGCTGTTCCGCTTACGGTAACCTCCTGAAAATCCGTGATCCCCTTCCCTTCATTGGGATATTTCAGAGAATACACCTGATCCACCGCGAAGGCCGCCGACAATATGCACGCCGTTATAATCAAAGCCCTGACCGGCAGCTTTCGGAATAGTCCGTCGAGAAAGGGAACCAGCACATACACGATTGCCATGCCGCCGATGCCGAAGGTGAGCAGACCCTCCGCACAGATCCGGCCCTGCAGGTTCAGGAAATACCCGGTATAATCCCACCATCTGGTGCCGCCGTGTAGGGATTCCAGGAAAAGGGAAGTGAAATACTCCACGCATCCGCAGAGAAGCATAGCAAGTACAAATTCCACCGCCGGTTTTCTGCGGAATTTATTTAACAGCAGCAGGATCATCACGCTTCCGCATCCATAGATCGGCAGCCAGGGCCCGTGCATAACCCCGCGGTTGGCAAATTCGCCGTCTGTGATCAGGTGAAGGCTTACTTCCCACACCCACCCGGCAAAGGACAGTGTAAAGAAGATCAGGATCACGGACCAGACGGAATAATACCGGAGGTAATTCTGGCTTGCAATCCATTTCCGTTTTTTGTGTTCCGGGATCGGGTACAGCCTGGTCGGATAAACCAGGCTTTCCGATGCCTTCTTATCGTATTCGAGCTGGAACCGGAGGCTCTGCTCTGTTTCCAGCGTCTCGATTGCCTGGCTTCGGCGGACGGTCACGCCGAATACCTCCGCCAAAATCCGCTGGATGCCTTTTAACTGCGCGGTATCCGGTAATTTTCTGCCGTACTCTTCATACACATCGGAATATGTAAATTCCAGCATCAGAGGATCCGCATTTTCAAATAAATATGTATCGTTCAGCAGGTCAATATGTTCCGTTTCTCGTTCCCGGCCCAGGCGGCGGAGCTCCGCGTAATATTCCGCCAGCACCGCGGCTTTGTACGGGGCGGTGAAAAAGATATTGGAAAGCCCCAGAGTAAGGACTCCCAGCAGATCCCATCCAAAGAAGGAGAGCTCAAGCACAAAGCATTCCCATTTATGCCCGTTCATCAGTTTCCTGGACAGGGTGATCGCATCCATGGTTTTGATTCCAGGATTTTCCGCCAGGATATAGGGAACCAGATAATAGGAATAAGCTTTGATGATGCCGCCGACCAGGGTCAGCCCCCACAAAAGCGACAGGATGCCGGTCACAAAACGGGCGATTCCCACATGGCACCATTTTTTGACCCGCAGCAGGAACCACAGTCTCTGCGCCGGAACCTTTTCATAACAGCGCCCTTCCAGAAACATCCGCAGCATCACGGTTCGATAGACGCCGACCACAAAGATTTCCAGCAGGAACATCAGGGCCAAAGCGCCGACCAGCAAAATGATGACCGTGCCGCTGTCCGTTCCGGCCAGAGATCGGATGCCCAGCACCAGGGTCATCAGGTATGCGCCCGAGGAAACCTTATTGACGACCGAAGCCAATACGCCCCGGCTCCGCCCCAGGACGGCGCGGGGATTGATCAGCGAATCCTCCACATACCGCGCTTCAGTTTCTCGGATCTTCTGCTCCTGGCTTTCCACACTGTCCTCCGTGATCTCCACCATAAATTCCAGGAAAGAGGTGATGACGGCGCTGTAGGAGGTGGCGGTTGTCAGGGAGGCATCTGCCTCCGGGTCATTCATGCCGGACGACGTCAGGACGGAACCGCCTCCGAGTATGGACGAGACGATGCAAAGCAGTAAAAACAGCCAGTAGTGCTTTTTTAATATTTTTTTGGCGCGTGCCTTTAAATTTTTTCGGATTTCTTTTCTTGTACGCAATCTGGTTCTCCAATCATTTGGTTTTTGTAACTGCTGAAAACATGGGCAAACACAAAGGGCTTTATTACGCTTTCAGTAATTGCATGTTTGAAAAAATGTATCCAGATAATCATACCTTAAAAACAGTGGCGTGGCAAGAAGGGGATGCACTCGGATCAGAATAGGCGCGTTCCTATAAACACCTGCTCGATGTCTGATGAATAAGCTGTATTTTAATACTCCTAAATTAAAAAGCGCTTAAATGGCAGACTAGGGCATCTGATGATATCATGATTTTAATGTCCAGTTCAAACTTTTGTACGAAAAAGAGACTGCGCACGAAATTGTAGTGCGGCAGCCTCGTCATATTTATGGATCATTCTATCCATTTCATTATTTTCACAGATTACCTCAATCTGCGAATTTCTCCATAAACAAAAGTATTGATCTTCAAACGTAAAATCTATTTTCAACCCAATTTACAAACGTAATTATAATGGAGTCATTTCGATTTGTCAACCAGATATTCCTGTTTCTGCGCCATTTCCATGGTTTTCCTTCCGGCAGTCCCGGCCCCAGAATACCATAGAATACAGATATGAAAGATAAAATTTTATGAGAAACGTTCTTTTTCCCTGAATCTATTTTATTATGGGTCAAAAAAGTGGTCAGGAGGAACGTTAATATGTCAAGGCGCGGAGAAAATATCAGGAAGAGGAAAGATGGACGCTGGGAGGGGAGGTATTCTGCATTTGAGCCGCATTCCCAAAAGAATGTAGTCCGTTCCATATATGCCAAAAGCTACAGCGAAGTAAAAGAAAAATTATCTGCGGCAAAAATGGATACACAATCTATGTCAAAAAGACAGAAATGTGCAGGAAACGTCCTTTTTTATTTGGTGGCGGACGAATGGCTTGCCACAGTTGAAAACACGAAAAAGCATGCTACTTTTATCAAATACCGTTTCATTTACCAGAAACATATTAAGAAAAAAATGGAAAATCTGGTACTGGCGAGGATTAATGAGGACATTTTGTCACAGATATTTCAGGATGATAACAATGAGGCGCTGTCGGACAGCCTGCAGAAAAGTATTTCCTGTGTCATGAACCAGATTCTGTCCTATGCGGCATTGAACTATCACACAGAAAAAATCAAATATTCAAATCAGCGGCCGAAAACAGGAAATAAGCCGGTCGAGATATTGAGCCAGACAGAACAGACCCGGCTGCTGCACCATCTGTATGACGGAATGGACGTTTTTAAGCTGGGGATTGTGATCTGCATTTCCACCGGTCTCCGTCTCGGTGAGATCTGCGCTTTAAAATGGCAGGACATTGATCTGGAAAGGAAACTGCTGTATGTGAACTCTACGGTGCAGAGGATTACTATGGACGGAAAGAAAACCCGGACAGTTCTTTTGGAAGGAGAACCCAAAAGCGTATATTCTAAGCGTGAAATTCCTTTATCGGACGAATTGGTTAAGCTGATCCTTCCATATTACAAAGGTGAGGGAAAATATATGCTGCATAGAAATAAGCCGCTGGATCCAAGAACGTATCAAAATAAATTTCAAAAATATCTGCAGATTGCAGACATAGGTCATAAAAATTTCCACAGCCTGCGGCATACTTTTGCAACAAACTGTATCAACAGCGGAGCGGATATCAAAAGCTTAAGTGAGATATTGGGACACTCAGATGTAAAGATCACCCTGAATCGTTACGTGCACCCTAGCATTGAAACCAAACGGCAACATATGAACTCATTAGCAGCTATTTATGGTCAATATCTGGGTCAGAAACGATCATAAATATTGTATTTTAGAAAGAAGGACGCCATTTTTCGCAGATTGAGGTAATCTGCGAAAAAACCATAGCGTAACCTTCGGGGGCCATATTGAGATTAAAATAAGCCGTGAATGCCGCGGTGGGCAGATCAGCGGAGTATACGAAAGCAGCCGGCGTCTGGCCGGGCTTATCCGGAATGGAAGGGCCGAATCAGTATGAAAGGGCATAAAGATTCAATATATAAGACCGTTTATCAATACAACCAGATTCCGATTTCTGCCGCCGATATAGAACGTCTGCAGGAAATCGCCAGAGACTGCCGGGAGGTCAAAAATTATGTTTATGACCGCTATAGCGGGATTCGCAGTCTCCCGAAGATCCATCCGGGCTATACCGTTCAGAATGAGATGACAAAAAGTGGGCTGCGGGAAAAGCTGGGGCTTCCGTCCGTGTATTTTTATCTTTCTATTTTTGATGCACTGGGGGATATTAAGAGCCAGTGGGCACGCACGAAAAGCCGGGTGGGACAGAACATCAGGAACAATCCGAACCTGTCGGCAGAAGACAGGCATTATCTGCGGTTTATCATGAAGCAGAGCCAATGTTTCGAGTCAGTGCTGGCGGGAGGGGAGCCGGAACTTGCGGGCGTCTGGAAAGAAAAATATGCAGATGTCCGGAAAGGTGTGGATACCCACCGGCTGGACCAGTACCTGCGGAGGCAGGTGCGCCGCTGTCTGAACAAGCCCCATACCGACGCGGCGTATGGTTTTCCGGCTTCCCCAAAGGGATACCGGTATGCAGATCACGGAATCTACCTTTCCATGAAAGAAAGCCGCAGGAGGCTTTTTATCCCGCTGACAGACAACAATCAGTATAACTGCCAGATTTACGTTCGCCTTTATCCTGAGGAAAGAGGGATTACGCTGAATGTGCCCATAGAGGTAAAGCAGAGGCATCCTGCGGGATACAGCGGGGAGATGGGGCTCGCGGTAGGGCTTAAATGTATGTTTGTGACAGATCAGGGCAGGACTTACGGAGAAAAATATTTGAAATACCAGTCCGCACTTACAGACTATGTGCAGAAAAGGCTGCCCCGTCACCAGAGGAACGCAAAAAACAACCCCGGCATGAAAAAATACAATGCAGGCAAGGTAAGACTGGAAGAGACGATGCACAATTATGTGAACGGTGAGATCAACCGGATGCTGGACACAGAAAAGCCGGGGACGGTCTATTTCCCGAAGCTGCCGCCAAAGTCAAAGGCAGGTTTCAACCGGAAGGTGAACGCTACCGTCAATATGTGGCAGAAAGGCTTTGTAAAAAGCAGGCTGCTTCAAAAATGCCGGGAACGGTCCATCGAACTGGTTGAAGTCTTCGGCAAAGGAATCAGCGTCCAATGCAGCCGCTGCGGAGCGGACGGGGTGAAAGAAAATGATATGTTCCGCTGCCCGTCCTGCGGGGCAGAGATGCCGGAAAGGCAGAACACCGCAAAGAATGTCCTGAAAAGGGGACGTGACATGCGAAAGGAAAGGGAGTATGGAGAATGATCCCTTAAAAAGAAGTTCATTAAGAAAAATTCCGTGGATGAACGCATCTGAGGATACGTTTGACCAAAACCGGAGACGGGAATAGGAACGCGGGAGGACTCTATTGATAGAAAAAACAAAGACGGCATTAGAAGCCGGTTCCTGCGGGAGCCGGGTATTGGGTAGGCCAGGACCTATGGGAACTCAAGACGCGGAACCTCCGCGCATGAGAAGTACCGGGAGCGAAGCAGGCAGGTCGGAAAGATCCTGCCGGCATCACCCGTGAGGGTGACAAAATGTGCCTTATTAAAAATAACGATGAGTCGGTGGAGATTGTCATGAGAAGTGCTCAAAAAAAGCAGGCCATGGAATTTGCAGAATTACTTGGCGAGGCGCACAAAGAGATAAAAAAAGCCATGGAAGGAAAAAAACAGGCGGCGGCTATGAAATTGCTGGAGCAATGCCAGGAAGGAGCCATCGAACTCGGAAATATGATTGAGGAGTCAGAAGGGGAGGGCTTTGCCACAGTCCATTTATTAGAGGATTATTGCGAACTGCTCTACCAGCTGCATGAAAAAAACGGGTCGGATAGATCCTCAGACGCGGGACGGGACTATAAACTCCTGCAGAAGGCCCTTATACAGATAATAAACAGCGTCCGAAATGATATTCCTGTGCGCTTGGAAGTCGTATTTCTTCCATATAAGGCGTCCATGTGGGATTCACTGGAGAGTGTGTGGAAGGCGGCGGATTCAGACGAGAATACAGACGCGTATGTGATTCCGATTCCATATTTTGACAAAAATCCGGACGGTAGCTTACGAGAGGAGCATTATGAGGGCGGACTGTATCCGGAATATGTCTCTATTACAAGATATGACGAATATGATTTTAAAAACCGCCGTCCGGATGTGATCTATATACATAATCCTTATGATGACTGCAATTTTGTAACCAGCGTGCATCCATTTTTCTATTCTAAAAATTTAAAACAATTTACAGATAAACTTGTCTACATTCCTTACTTTATATTGGGGGAAATCTCTCCCGATAATCGAGAAGCGGTAGAGGGCATAAAACATTTCTGCACCACGCCCGGTGTGATCAATGCGGACAAGGTGATCGTACAGTCTGAAGCGATGCGGCAGGTTTATGTCAATGTTCTGACGGAAGAGACGCTAAAAAGCCAGAGCCGCAGGAATGAAAAGGATATCAGAAGATATTGGGAGAATAAGATTGACGGAAGCGGATCGCCGAAGTTTGAGAAAATTTTAAATACAAGAAAAGAACAAATAGAAATCCCGGAGGAATGGAAAGGGGTTATCGAAAAGCCGGACGGTACATGGAAAAAAATTATCTTATACAATACATCGGTCACGGCATTGCTGCAGAATAATGAAAAAGCGCTGCGGAAGATGGAAGATGTATTTCGGATTTTTTATGAGAATAGAAATGACGCGGCGCTGCTTTGGAGACCACATCCATTGCTGGAAAGCACATTGAACAGTATGCGGCCGCAGCTGCTGGAAGAATATAAGAGAGTTCGCGACCGTTATATAGGAGACGGGTGGGGGATTTATGACGACACGGCGGATCTGAACCGGGCGATCATATTGAGCGATGGGTACTATGGGGATGGCAGCAGCCTGGTGGAACTATGCCGGAAAATGAAAAAACCGGTCATGATACAGAACGTAGAGATCTGTTCGCAGTGCAAAAAGGTATGTAAGGAAGGGGAAATATAAGGAGATGTGCAGCACAAAAATAACTGCATATGGCAAGGACTTTTCATTTCTTCAAAACTTAGCATATGATGACAGTGCTAAGCTATGCGTCTATGGCTGCGGAGTGAATGGAGAGATCATCTGCAGGTATCTAAAAGTTTTAGGCAGGGATATTGAATATTTTGTGGACCGGCAGGCAGACAGCAGGGAATTTACCGTTCTCGGTAAAAAGGTTATTTCGCCGGATACATTTTTGAGCCGGGCGGATGATATTCAGGTCATTGTTTCTCCTGATAATCAGGCTCCGGTGATACAGTATCTGACCGAGAACGGCATCAATGAAAACAATATCATAAATCCATTCAGAAGAGTAGATAAAGAGATAAGGATTCTTGAGGATGTTTATGATCCGAAATACTTTTTGAAAGCTAGTAAGAGAAACAGAGAAAAACAGGCGGACGATGCTCCGGTGGCGACTATTTTTACAATCCTGTACAACACGCCGAAGGGAATGCTGTGCAGAACCATAGAAAGTGTTTTGAACCAGAGCTTTGAGAACTTTACTTATCTAATAATTGATAACGGCTCGACAGATGATTCGGCAGATACGATCAGGCAATATGCGGAAGCAGACGCAAGAATTACATATATCCGTCTTGAGAAGAATGTTCCGTGGACGGAAAAGGGACTGCTTACAAAACTGAAAGACAGCATAAGCACAGACTATGTAGCTATGGTGGATTCTGACGACTACTATGAGCTGGATTTTTTAGAGAAGACCATAAAGATTTCCCGTGCTGACGGTTCAGACATGGTTCAGGTCAATACGCTGACATATGCGCATAAGGGCTTTAGATACAGCTATTTTACACATTATTTAGGAAGGGATATCTGCATTAAGGGAGAAGAGAAGGAACGCTGTTTCATGCTCCGCATCCTGTTTGTCCCTGTGTGGGGTAAGCTGTATAAATCGGGCCTGTTTAAGCAGCTTATAGATCTGATGCTGACCTACGAAACAGAGTATGACAGAGACTGCAATTTCTGTCTTGATATATCCTGGATGACCTATATGGCTCTTGCCTGTGACCGGGTTTCTCTGTGCGATGACTTATTGCATATCCGTACCTGGAGGCCGGGAAGCAGCGAGCATTCCGACAACCACAGTTCGAAGTGGCTTTCATCTATCGTCTGGTCATTTGAACATTTACGGAAAAACAATGTGGAATATGAGGCTGCGCAGGTATTTGAGGAATCGGCGCTGATGTGGTTATTCAGCTTGCCGAGAGAGGAATACAGTTTATCGGATTTCAGGAAAGAGGATATGGACAATAAAAGGGTTGCAGATTTTTTAAACAGGCCTGTTTGTGATAAATATAGAGGGGATCAGCATGGATAAGAATAAGGATATCGCTTCATATGACGTATATGAGTTAGATTTTTTAACAGATGCGGAGCAGGAATTCTATGAAAAAGTATATGCTATGTCCGAAAGGAGAGATGCAAAATGACGTTTGAGAAAATGCCTGTAGACGGCTGCTGTCTCATTAAGCGTAATATACCCTGGGACGATAGAGGATGTTTTTCGAGACTTGCCGATATTGAAGAATTTAAGGCAAACGGATTGAATGGAAGATTTGTACAGATTTCCGCCTCAAAGAATTACAGAAAGGGAACGCTGCGGGGAATGCATATGCAGGCTGAACCTTCGGCAGAAGAAAAACTTGTATGCTGTGTGGATGGTGAGGTTTACGATGTCTGTCTGGATTTAAGGAAGGACTCGCCTACATATTTAAAGTATTGTTCAGCCGTCCTTTCTGAGGAAAACGGCCAGGCTTTTTATATACCGAAAGGATGTGCGCATGGGTTTGTGTCACTGAAAGATAACTCACAGCTGATCTACTTTATGACTTCGGCATATGACCCGATGTCCGAGAGAGGATACAGATGGAATGACCCGGCGTTTTCGATCGAGTGGCCGGTGCATCCAGCGGTCATTTCCGAAAAGGACAGCAAATGGCCGATGATAGGAGACAGGGATAGCTGATGAAGATACTTCATATAGCCGCACATATGGGGGCGGGCGCAGGAAAAGCGATTTCGGGGATGGCCATATCAGATAGGGAGAATAAACACAGAATCATTCTTTTGGACAGGCCGGAGAAATCAGATCATATCATAAGGTGCCGGCAGAGTGGAATAGAGGTTCTGATCTGTACCGAAAAAGAACAGATAAAAAGGGAAGTGTCAGAAGCGAACGTGGTGGTAGTGAATTGGTGGCACCATCCCCTCACGTACAAAGCTCTGACGGAGATCTCAGAAATTCCTGCCAGGATCGTTTTGTGGAGCCATGTAAATGGGCTCAATTATCCTGTGCTGAAGCCGGAATTTGCAGCAGGCTTTGATGCCTGCATGTTTACGTCAGAAGCGTCTTTCCATAATCCTGATTGGAAGGATGCAGATAGGGCAGGCATACAGGAACACTCAGATCTGGTATATGGAATGGGAGATTTTCAGCCGCAGGGCTTTCCGGCAAAGCAGCGCTATAATATAACGCATAAAATAAGGATCGGATATGTCGGTTCGCTGGATTATGCCAAACTCCATCCTGATTTTGCCAGTTGGCTTAAGGCGGCCGTAGAATGCGATAAAAATATCAGATTTGAGATCGCAGGAGACTTGTCACAGGCGCTGTCAGATGATGTGGAGAAGATGGGAATATCAGAATACGTGCAGTTTCTCGGATTTCGGACGGATATACAGGAACTGCTGCCCTCATGGGATATTTTCATATATCTGCTGAACCCTTTCAATTTTGCTACCACAGAAAATGCCCTGCTTGAGGC
Organism: Schaedlerella arabinosiphila; assembly: GCF_003885045.1. Lineage (GTDB taxonomy): Bacteria > Bacillota > Clostridia > Lachnospirales > Lachnospiraceae > Schaedlerella > Schaedlerella arabinosiphila. Next base: position 5,633,368 of record NZ_RHJS01000002.1, read on the forward strand.
TATGGCAAGCGGACTTCCTGTTGTGGCGAGCGACGGGGCCGTTGAGAGAACCATTATTGAAGACGGAGAAAACGGACTCTTTGCTTCAGATCAAAATACATTTGCACAAAAGATACAAGAACTGTCAGAAAATATGGAACTTAGAAAGGCCTTGGGGCGGAAGGCAAGAGAGGATATGATTGAAAAATATGATTCTGAAAGAAACCGATTCCGATTCGACGCCGTGATCAATACAGTCATGAATAATCCCAAAAAGACGCATGATTTTAAAACAGTTGTTGGAGAGGATGCGTTGAGGTGGTTTCTGTCCGGCTGCAGCAGAGAAGATGCTGAGAGATTGGAAGAATTATCTGAATACAGTAAAGAAAATTCAGATTGGAAGGAAGCAGTTTTAAGCGCCGGCGGATTTGAGGGGATATATAAGGGACGGTCAAAAGGCTCCGTAGAACAGTTCAGCAGATATTACCCCGAGGACAAGAGACTGAAGAATTTGGCAAGGATTATGAAAGAATCACAGGAGGCGTTTATATGAAAGCAAAAATAGGAACCAGATACCATAAGAACAGGACAGAACTTCAAACGGTTATTCCATTAAGTACGCCGTTTATACTTTATCTGGACCCGTCAAGCGCGTGCAATCTGAGCTGTAAATTTTGTCCATGCGGAGGCGCCCACAAGGATCTCTGGACGGAGGAGAAACGCGGCAGCATAGGGGTTATGGATTTTGACCTGTATAAAAAAATCATTGACGACTGTCAGGGATTTCCGGAAAAGGTCAAGGTCTTGCGCCTGTATAAGGAAGGGGAGCCTCTTGTAAATAAGCGGCTGCCGGAGATGATCGAATATGCGCACAAATCCGGCAAATTTGAAACAATAGATTTCACCACCAACGGAACACTGCTCCATCCGGAATTAAACAGGAAGCTGGTGGATGCGGGATTATCCAGGATCAATATTTCCGTGGAGGCTCTTGATGCCGAGGGATACAAGGAAATAAGCGGCGTGGAGCTGGACTATGGCAAATTTATCGACAACATAAGAGATCTGTATGAACATAGAGGAAACTGCCGCATTTTTATAAAGACAATGGCAGATCATATTGACAAGGATGCGGAACAGAAATTTTACAGCCTGTTCGGCGATATCTGTGACGAGATAGCTATGGAGCACATTGCGAACTGCTGGCCCGGGTTTGAAAATACTACGGAGCAGGTAAACGTATACCATGGCGAAGGCTATAAGGAGTATGTAGTCTGTCCCAGGATCTTTTATATACTTACGGTAAATGCCAACGGTACTGTGTCGCATTGCATTGTGGACTGGAACTATAAGGGGATTATAGGAGACGCCAGAAAACAGAGTGTCGTGGATATATGGAACAGCAAGGAATATCAGGATATCAGGCTGGCGCATCTGAACTGCAGACGCCGGGAAGTCCTTTTGTGTAAGGACTGTATGGAGATTGAATCTGCAGCGGTTGACAATATAGACGAATACAGGGAAATGCTCCTTGAAAGGATGACGGGTAAGTAATGAAAGTTTTATTGATAGGCGGAAACGGGAATATCAGCTGGTGGTGCGCAGAGGAGGCCATTAGGCGCGGAGATGAAGTCTATGAGCTCAACCGCGGAATGACAAGGGCGACCAGAAGAGAGGTTCAGCCAGAGGTACATGAAATTATTACAGACATCCGTAATGAGGAGGCTGCAGTTAAAGCGCTTTCCGGTATGCACTTCGATGTGGTATGTGATTTTATCTGTTTTAACGATACCCAGGCAAGGCAGGCGATAGAGGTCTTTCAGGGGAAAACAAATCAGTATATCGTTATTTCCTCGGAGGCTGTTTACAAACGAGAGAGCAGATATCTGCCGTTTCGTGAAGATACGCCGCAATATGACGAGGAGGTAGAGGATTCCTATATAGCCGGAAAGATTAAGATGGAAAAGGTTTTCAGGCAGGCATACAGGACGGATGGATTCCCTTCAACCATCGTAAGACCTGGATATACCTACGATACGATCATTCAGGCGCCGGTAGGACAGAACTGCTTTACGGCTCCCAAGAGGTGGATCACGGGCTATCCGTTTTTGATGCCTGGGGATGGGGAAAATCTTGCTGCACCGATGCATTCCAAAGATTTTGCAAAAGCTTTTGTGGGCTTGATCGGGAATCAAGAGGCGATAGGAGAAGATTATCATATAGCCGCAGAGCAGCTTATCACATGGAATGAGATGGCAGGGACGATCCTTACAGCGTTGGGGCTTGATGCAGAGAATATCATTCACATACCGCGTGACGAGGCGGTCAGGATAACGGATTTTTACAGTGTCATCGTGAACCGGCAGCATATGTGGCATTATATCTTTGATGATGCGAAGATCAAGTCTGCCGTACCGGGATGGGAACAGAAGATCAGTTTTTCAGAAGGCATGGAAGAAACGGTTTCCTGGCTGCTTGCTGACAAGGTGAGACAGCGCATCAATCCGGAGTATGACAGGAGACTTGAGAACATATACAGCAGATACTGGAATGGAGGAAAACTACATTGAGCTGCCCGATTTGCAAAAGTAATGAAAAAAAGATTCTGTACAGGCTCTGCGACAATATGAAGATCATGGGGGCGGACTTTCCGGAGACACCCAGCTTTATTGCAGCATGTAAAAAATGCGGTCTTTTATATATGGATACGAAGGCTTCGCAGAAAGATTTCTTATCTTATTATATGTATGGCGCTGCTGCCCCGAAATATTATGACATGTTTGGACAGGAAGATACGGATGATTACTATGAGCATTTGCATGAATTGATGAGACCGTACATAAACACAGACAGCAAAATCCTTGACATCGCAGGAGCGTGGGGAGAATTTGCAGGATATATGAGTGCGTCGGGATATAGGGATGTTACGGTTCTGGATTCCAATGAGACATGCATCTCAAATGCAAAAAAACTCGGGGTAAAGACTCTGCTGACAGACAGTACGGACATGGGAGAGGCTGCAGATGACAGCTTCGACATGGTGATTCTGAACCATTCATTGGAACACATACTGGACGTAGACAGCACCATGAAAAATATTTCCAGAGTCCTGAAGGATGAGGGGTATCTGTTCATCGAGGTTCCTGATGCAGAAGGCTATGCCGGTGAAGCGGCTTCTCCTTTTAATTTTCTTACATATGAGCATGTTTTACATATGTCCATGAATGACATGGAGAATCTTGCAGGCGAGTATGGATATGAGATTCTGGACAAGGGGCGCTATTACAAAAAGGTGAGCAATTATCCATCCATATATGCCGTATTGAGAAAAGGAGCAAAACAGGCGCTGGCTTATTCGGATGAGCCGGAAAAGGCGATGCTCAGATATTTAGAAAAAAGTCAGAAGACGCTGGAACGTTTTCTTGATCCGTTAAGGCGATCAGGAAAAAAACTGATCCTATGGGGGATTGGAGCGTCTACTGCGATACTGATCGAGTCCTTTCAGGGATGCAATGTGACGGCTCTTATAGACAGAAATCCGGGCCGCCAGGGATTGGTTTTCAATATCAACGGCAGGAGATATACGGTCGGGCCTCCGGAAAGCGTCGGAGACGGAACGATCCTGATCCTTTCGATTCCGTACCATGACTCTATCGAAAGACAGATTCGGGAAATGGGGCTCACGAATGAGATTGCCGCACTGAAATAGAGGTGACAGACAGATGAGATCAGCCATAGTAACCGGAGCAACCGGTTTTATAGGAACACATCTCTGCGGGGAACTGAAAAGAAATAATATCAGCGTAACGGGACTGGCCAGGCACGACAGCCTGAATACAGGGAGACTGGAAAAGGATATCGATATCGTGTGGTGCGGCATGGATGGTTACGATTCGTTTTCGGGGGCGCCCGCAGATACATTTTATCATCTGGCCTGGGATGGAGCCACCGGAGCCGGACGGGATGATGAAGAGCTGCAGGCAAAGAATATCGCGCGGACGGTTGCTGCATTAAAAGCGGCAAAACGTGTGGGGTGCAGGAGGTTTGTAGCGCTGGGGACGGTATATGAGAATCTGGTCCCCCAGGTAGTCTTAGAATCAGGGCACAGGAAAGCTGACTTTTATCTGTTATCAAAGCAAAGTTCCCATTATATGTGCCTGAAGCTTGCGAGGAAACTTGATATAGAATTTGTCTGGGCAACAATATTCCAGCCGATAGGAAGATATATCAAAAGAGAACAGGTGATGACCTATACCATAAACGGGCTTTTAAAGGGCGAGCCGCCGGAATTTGGACCTGCAATGGAGCCGTATGACATTACGGCAGTGGAAGATATTGCGTATGGCTTGAGGCTCCTTGGGGAAAGCGCTTTAACAAAGCAGGAATACTATATCGGGAGCGGCAGTCCTATGCTTATGAAAGAATACCTGGAAAGGACAAAGGAAGTTCTGAGTGTGGACACAGAACTTAAAATCGGCTGCCGTCCTGACGACGGTCTGCGTTTTTCGTTTGATTGGTATGACATATCGACAATTCAAAAAGATACAGGATATTCCGCCCGGGTGGGATTTGACCAGGCGGTGTTAAATGTGGCGGAGTGGGTAAGATCAGGTGAAATGATATGAAGATGATTATATTGGCAGGCGGCCAGAAAAGCACGATCAGCGGAGAATCCGAAGGCATGCCGAAACCCATGCTTTCCATAGGAGGGAGGCCGCTTCTGTGGCACATCATGAAGCACGCTTCATTATGCGGGATAAAAGAATTTATCGTATGCGGCGGTTATAAGATAGATTCGATCAAGGATTACTTTCTGGATTTCTACATATATCAGTCCGACATCCAGGTAGATACAGGAAGCAATACGGTAAAGATTCTCGATAAAAATACGGAGGACTGGGTTGTTACCGTTGTGGATACAGGTATAAAGACCATGCCTGTGGAGCGTATAAAAAAAGTGTTGGATATAGCAGGGGAAGAGTTTCTGATATCTTACGGAGACTGTCTGTCTGATATTTCGCTTGAAAGGCTGCAGGATGTTCACAGGACAGAAGAAAAATCTATCACGGTTGCTGTTGCAAGGCCGTCCGGACGTAAGATGCCTTTGCATTTTATGAGGGAAGAAGCGGAATGGATGAGCAGTGACAAGGCGTGGACAAGCGCAGGTGTATTTATGGCGGGAAAAGAGGCTTTTGCCGGCGAATGCTGCGGGGGAGATATAGAGGACATGCTGTCCCAGTCGTCCACGGCAGTATATAGGCATGAAGGTTTTTTCAACACAATAGAGACACTGAGAGATAAAGCGGCTGCGGAAAAATTGTGGGATAAGGGGATAGCACCTTGGATGGGGATTGTATGAAAGTTGTGATTTTAGCAGGCGGAAAAGGGACAAGGATAAGCGAAGAGTCGTCCCTGCGCCCCAAACCTTTGGTAACGATCGGAGGACATCCGATCCTCTGGCATATCATGAAAATCTACAGCAGCTATGGATTTCATGACTTCATTGTGTGCTGCGGATATAAGGGCGAATACATTAAAAGATATTTTGTCAGATACGGATTACAGCATGCATCTGTGAAATTTAGCTTATCACATCTTAAAGAGAACGGACAGACAAAAGATATTACGGATAAAGAGAAGACTGAGAACTGGAAGGTGATATGTGCCAATACGGGGCTTGAGACTCTGACTGCCGGACGTATTTTAAAAATAAAAAAATATATCGGTGAAGATGAGGAATTTATGATTACATACGGTGACGGCGTAGCGGATATCAATCTGACGGAGCTGATCGGATTTCACCGGGAGCGCGGGAAAATCCTTACGATATCTACAACCCGTCCAGAGGGAAGGTTCGGAGCAATCAGCATTGATCAAGAGGGTAATGTAGATAGCTTCAAGGAAAAGGCAAGAAGGAGCCAGTCCTATGTCAATATAGGTTTTATGGTAGCAAATAGAAAGTTATTTGATTATCTTGGGGATGGAAACGAAATGCTTGAAAGAGGGCCGTTTGAGCGTCTTGTAGCGGACGGGCAGATAGCGGCATATAAGCATACCGGGTTCTGGTCGCCCATGGATAATATACATGACAGAGAGTATCTTGAGAAACTTTGGGATAGCAATGCGCCTTGGAAAATATGAATGTCAAATTACTATAAATATGAATATTAAAAATCCAATATGAAGTTATAGTGATTTAGACTATAGAGTAATAGTTATCATTTAGGAGAAATACGATGCAAAAACCATTTAATGAGCAAAAAATTAAAGATAATATACTGGCTCAAGTAAAAGAATACGCCCATTTATACCACCAAAAGACCAATTCATATACTCCGGGAGACCATATTCCCTATGCATCACGAGTCTATGATGAAGAAGAGCTATGTAATCTGGTGGATTCGGCGCTGGAATTTTGGCTGACATCAGGCCGGTATACGAAAGAGTTTGAGAAGAATTTTGCAGAGTACCTTGGAGTGAAATACTGCTCGTTGGTAAATTCGGGATCATCTGCAAATCTGCTTGCCCTTATGGCTCTTACATCACCGCTTTTAAAAGAAAGAAGGTTAAAGCCGGGGGATGAGATGATCACGGTTGCGGCGGGATTTCCGACAACGGTATCTCCTGCCATTCAATATGGCGTCATACCCGTGTTCATAGATATTACAATTCCGCAGTACAACCTTGATGCGGCTATGCTGGAGGAAGCTCTGTCGGAAAAAACTAAGGTCGTGATGGCGGCGCATACCCTGGGGAATCCATTCGATCTGAAAACGGTAAAGGAGTTTTGCGACAGGCATAATCTGTGGCTGATAGAGGATAATTGTGATGCACTTGGTTCTGTTTATGAGATGAACGGGGAAAAGAGGCTGACCGGAACAATCGGAGATATCGGTACATCATCCTTTTATCCGCCTCACCATATGACCATGGGAGAGGGAGGGGCTGTTTATACAAATAACCCGCTTCTTCATAAGGTTATCCGGTCTATGCGGGACTGGGGAAGAGACTGTGTATGTGATTCCGGTGAAGACAACCGCTGCGGGCATCGCTTTGACGGTCAATATGGGGAACTGCCGGAGGGGTATGACCATAAATATGTATACTCGCATTTTGGGTACAACCTGAAAGCTACTGATATGCAGGCGGCAATCGGCGCGGCGCAGCTGAAAAAGCTTCCAGGATTTACAGAGAAGAGAAAGGAAAATTTCAAAAAACTTTATACGAGTCTTTCGGATATAGGAGACAAGCTCATTTTCCCGGAAAAATGTCCCGGCTCTGAGCCGAGCTGGTTTGGGTTTCTCATGACATGCCGCGACGGTATGGACAGGCGGAAAGTGATTTCCTATATAGAGGGACATGGAATACAGACCAGAATGCTTTTTGCGGGGAATCTGATCAGGCATCCCTGTTTTGATGGGATGGGGGAAAAGGGAACAGGCTACCGCGTTGCCGGAGATCTGACGAACACAGATCGTATTATGAGAGATTCTTTTTGGGTAGGCGTATATCCCGGAATGACAGATGAAAAGCTGGAATATATGTCAAAAATAATCAAGGAAGCCGTTGATCAATGATGATTCATCGATAAGAGTGTAAGTGATATGAAGAATTTTTATAGAAACAAAAAAGTTCTGATTACGGGGAATACCGGATTCAAAGGGAGCTGGATGACACAGATGCTCCTGCTCCTTGGCGCAGATGTGGCCGGTATTTCGCTTCGCCCGGCGACAGATCCGAGTCTTTACGAGATCTTGCATCAGGAAAGCAATATTCATGAGTACATCGTTGATATCCGTGATTTTGAACAGGTGCAAAATATTTTTCATGAGGAAAAGCCGGAGATCGTATTTCATCTTGCGGCACAACCCATAGTAATTGATTCCTACAGAGATCCAAGGTATACATACGATGTCAATGTTATGGGGACGGTCAATATTTGCGAATGCGTCCGAAAATCAGATTCTGTAAGGTCGTTTATAAACGTTACGACGGATAAAGTATATCGGAATAATGAGTGGGAGTTCCCCTACAGGGAGACGGACCGTCTGGATGGCTTTGATCCATATTCAAACAGTAAATCATGCAGTGAGCTTGTAACAGCCTCTTACGTCAGATCCTTCTTTACGGGAAGGGACGTTGCAGTATCGGCCTGCAGGGCAGGTAATGTGATAGGGGGCGGAGATTTCAGCGGCTTTCGTATTATTCCTGATTGCTACAGGGATACGGTGTCCGGCAAGGGGATTGCGGTGAGGAATCCGGACTCAGTAAGACCATATCAGCATGTTCTCGAAGCGGTGAGTTTTTACCTCTTAGCTGCAAAGATGCAGATGGATGACGGTTCTCTTGCCGGAAATTATAATGTGGGTCCGGAATATTCAGACTGCATCAAGACATCCGAGGTATGTAATCTTTTTTGCGGCTTCTGGGGAGAAGCGGCAAGGTGGGAGGCAATCGAAACCCAGGGACCGCATGAGGCAAATCTGCTGAGACTGGATACGTCAAAGGCAAAGTCAAGGCTTGGATGGAGGCCTGTATGGGATGTAAAGCGGGCTATTAAAGAAACGGTGCACTGGTATAAAGCATTTTCTGAGGATGGAGATATGACAGGCGTTACCGAAGGGCAGATAAAAGCATACCTGAGTGAAGGGAAACTGTGATGGAAGACAGGATGTTTATCATATATGGGGCAGGAAATAAAGGACGGGCATATCTTCAGCTTTTGCGACGATATAACCTGGACAATCGAATACGATGTTTTTGCGACCGTGATGCTTTGCTCATAAGAAATATAGATGCCATACCGGTAGTTTCTTATCAAGAGGCGGTATCTATGGGGATTCCGTTCATCGTTGCCGCTCGTAAAGAGAAGGCGGAAGAGGTCGTGAGCCGGTTGAAAAACGACAAAAAGGAATTTTACGCAGGGCTGGACAAATTGCTTGTGGACGAGCTGCATCTGATGCCAAGGATTGATTATGAACGAGAGATTTGTGCCATATCGCATATAGACACGATGGATCAATACTTCGAGATTGCAGAAAGCGAGGGCGCGCTTGATTTCTTTTGGAGTGCCGGGGGCATTTGCCGCGGGCTTTTTGACAAATTAGATTTGCAGAATACAGTCGAACTGGCGTGTGGAAGAGGAAGACATGTGCCGCGTTATATAAATTCTGCAGGCCATATTACATTGGTTGATATCCTTGAAAAAAACATAGACCTATGCAGGATGAGATTTTCGGATACGGATAAGATTTCCTATGTTGTTAACAACGGATGTGATCTGTCTGCGCTTCCCAGTGAGTATTATACATCGCTGTTCACCTATGATTCCATGGTGCATTTTGAACTGTTGGATATATCAAATTACCTGAAAGAAACATACAGAATACTCAGGCCGGGAGGGAAAGCGCTCTTCCATCATTCCAATAATGATTCAGATTATAAGGCTTCTTATGACAATGCGGCTGAATCAAGAAGTTTTATGAGTAAAAACATTTTTGCTTATCTGGCGTATCGCGCCGGATTTGAAATAGAAGATCAGCGAATTGTCGATTGGGTTGAACCGGAGATAGATTGTCTGACACTGGTTGTAAAAAGGTAGGATACAACGTATTTACCCGGCAGCCGTACTGAAAAGCAAGGAAGTGGATAAATGAAATTACAGTGCTGCTCATTTGAGGAATTAAATAAAAAGATCAGAGAGGGACATCATGAGATTATCATGTTTGGAGCGGGTGTGCTCGGGCAAGTGACAATGCCGCAGATTTTATTAAAATATGGTCTTCTGCCATTCATCAGATGTTATCTGGACAATGATAAAGCCAAATGGGGGAGCAGGATTGAACTTTTCGGCAGATCAGTTTCTGTTAATTCACCGTCTTTCTTAGAAAAGTGTAAGAAAAATACAGTGATCCTATTGAATATCAGCAGGTTTCCGGACGTGATCGAACAGCTTCAGGGAATGCGGTGTACTGAAGAAATGGAGTGCTATATCACGCCGATGCTGTGTATCTATAATTTTTGTTCAAGTCCATCCAAGGGAGAACCGAAACTTTTAGAAAAACCCGTCATACCGAAAAAAATTCATTATATGTGGCTTGGAAGAAAGCCTGTTCCCGGAGAATTGCAAAAATGCCTTGACAGTTGGAGACGGTTCTGTCCTGACTATGAGATTATCGAATGGAATGAAGATAACTATGATATTACTGAAAATTCTTATATGAAGCAGGCATATGAAGCCGGAGCGTATGGTTTCGTGCCGGATTATGCAAGGCTTGATATCCTATACCATCACGGAGGGTTTTATCTGGACACGGATGTGGAAATCAAGAGAAGTATTGAGGAGCTCAGATACCAGGAGGCGTTTTGCGGAGTTGAAAAATGGCAGACGGTTAACTTCGGGGGCTTAAGCGGGGCAGTAAAAGGAAACCCAATGATCAGACGGTTTCTTGATGCGAGAAAAACGATAGATTTTATTGATAAGAACGGCCGGATAAATAAAAATACCTGCGGATTTTATGACACCCGGGTTGCTCTGGACGCAGGGTATGTTGTTGACGGTACGACTCAGAATATCTGTGGAATGAATATTTATGCCTATGATTACTTTCAGCCTTATGATTATATGTCCGGAATGCTGAACAGCACAGTACATACATATTCTGTCCATTGGTTTCATGAGGGGTGGATTGACGAAAAGATGAAGAAAGCAAACGAAGAAGCAGCGGAGTGTTATACTGCCCTTTTTGAGGAGTGCAGGAGCAACAGTACCATATATAGCGCGATGTAAGAAATAAGCAAAGCGGCATCCTGCTGCAAAACCGCCCGATGGGGATTCAAAAATGAAGGAACGGTAGGAAAATGTACATGGAGAATTTACAGAAGAGACATTTTGAACTTACAGCCTCTATGATGTGCGCCAATTATGGAAATCTGGAGAGGGAAGTAAAAAATCTGGACGAGGGAGGGATCGACTCCTTCCATATAGACATCATGGATGGTCGTTATGTCCCGAACTTTGCAATGTCATTAAATGATCTGCGTTATATAGCCGGCGCTACGGATAAGCCGTTGGACGTGCATCTGATGATAGAACATCCTATCAATAATATCAAGTTATTTTTGAAAAACCTCCGGAAAGGAGATACCGTATATATTCATCCAGAAGCGGAATACCATCCGTCAACCACATTGCAGGTGATCATCAACTCTGGGATGATACCAGGGATTGCCATCAATCCGGGAACTTCTGTCGAGACGGTTATGGAGATGCTCCGTATAGTGAAGAAAGTCCTTGTGATGTCCGTGAACCCGGGAAACGCCGGACAGATGTATCTTTCCTATGTAGGGGAGAAGATCACAAAGCTGCTTTCCATGAAAGAAGATATGGATTTTGAGATCTATTGGGACGGAGCCTGCAGCGCCGATAAGATTCTGGAGTTTGCACCTAAGGGAGTGCAGGGGTTTGTCCTCGGGACGACTCTTTTGTTTGGAAAGGACAGACCGTATGGGAAGATTCTGCAGGATATACGGGAACTGAGGTTTTAGCAACTGTGTAGGTTATTTTCTGCAGTTTCCTACTTTATTTTAAATTGATGGCTGTACGCATAAAAAGAGAGGTAAATATGAAAAGAAATGTGATTTATGATATCTATGAGCCGGATTTGGAAAAACTATGTCAGGCAGTATCCATGTTAAACATAGATAAATGTATAGTATACGGTATTGGTGGAAATGGCTCATATTTTTCTAAATGCTTAAACGCAATGGGAGTGAAAATACAGTTTTATGTAGACGTGAAGGCGGAAAGTAATACATATTTTAAAGGGAAAACTGTTATTTCACCTGAAAATTTAAGGAAACAATATAGAGGTGAATATATTGTGGTTTCTCCAAATATACATGCCAGTATTGTTGAGTTTTTAAAGGAAATAGGTGTTGCAAAAGACAGAACAATTTTACCCTTTTATAAAAGAGAAAGTGTTCCTGTGGATTATGGTTATCATTTGAAAGAGGCATCCAAGGATATAGATTATGAAAAATCAGTCATCACATCTCCTCTTGTTACAATTACTTCTATAATTTATAACACGGAAGAATATTTGCTCCGAAGAAGCTTTGAAAGCATCCTTAGGCAGACGTATAGAAATTTTGTTTTTGTAATTATTATTAATGGAGCGACTGACCGCTCATATGAAATTGCCAAAGAATATGAGCAAATGGATGTAAGAGTTAAAGTTATCAGATTAGCCAGTAACTATGTATGGACAGATTTAGAATTTATAAAAACAATAAGAAATAATCTCTATGGAAAATATTGGTGCCAGTTGGATGGGGACGACTATTATAGCGAAGGTTTTCTTGAATACGCTGTAAAAGTAGGGGAAAAAAATAAGACGGACATGGTTGCAGTACGGACAATGGCTATAGCTGCGGATAGTGAATTTGATCTCATGAAAAAAGACATATCATTTGATGGAAAGGATAAATTCTGGTTTTATCATAGTGATCCTTTATGCCATGCTTTTTCGCAAAATCATATTATGGAAGAATTTGCTATCGGAAGATTGTCAGGAACATGGTGGGGGAAATTATGGGATATGAAAGTCACAGAGCAGTATTTCGATGACTTGATAGATATGAATGATGAAATTAGAGGATGCTATTTTAGACTTGATACAGCTATGACATATAAAATGCTTACATTGTGCGAGAGAGTTTATTTTAGTGATGAAGTCTATCATTTTCAAAGCTATTCTCCAGGGAGGACATCATATTCGAAAGCTCCGACAGAGTGGCTTATGTCGTTATGGTACGTGTATAAAGATTTGAAATTACGTTTTTTCAGATGGTATGACTATGACACTGCTATGCGCTATACTAAGAGTTTTTTGAAGATATTTACAAAATGGATGTTTGCAAGAAGAGGATTATTAGATGATATAGAATTAAGTCCATACAAAAATATGATTAAGCATAATCTCCAAGAAATATATAACGATGATATTTTCATGAGTTTTATAATTGACAAATCCAGGACAGATGAAATATATAGATTATTTTATAAAAGAATATGTGAGATCTGTGTGGGAACGGTGAACCAAGAGAAGATAGGACTACATGTTGGTAATGAAAAATACAATCGTATAATAGGCTACGGGGCCAAAGGAAAAAATGCCGGTATTGTGATAGGAATGCTAATGGATACAGTCATATTTCCGACAGAATTATGGGATCAAAACGGAGATGATAAGTTGATAAAAAAACCAGATCCAAATTCTCTTTCAAAAGACGATTTGGTGTTAATATTGCCTTCAAGTGCATTGGCCGTTAGTTCAATAAAAAAAGATTTAGAATATTGCAAAGCAAAAGTTGTCGAGTATGAGGAATTACGACAATGGATATTGGAATGTAGATAAATAACTTCAAGAGATTTAGAACAATGAGAGGAAGGTCGAAGAATGAAGAAAATTGTACTATACGGAGCAGGAGCGGTGTCAAAAAATATTATAAAGATGCTCAATCCAGGAAAATGTCAGGTGATTGCAATTGTCGATAAGAATAAAAGGGGGAGATATGACCCGCCGAAAAAAGGATTGTGGTGGGATATTCCGGTGTCTTGGGGAGGTGATATACTGTCTCCCCAGTCTCTTAAGGATATAAGCTTTGATTATGTGCTTATCTGTAGTGATTTATATCAATGTGAAATGAGACAGACTTTACAAAAATTGGAAATACCAAATGAGAAAATAATCAATGCTTCTAACAATGATTTCGAATTTGATTATAGGCATTTCTACATGTCATCGCTGTATACAAGAAATGCTTCGCCATCACATGAGGCACTCGTAGAACTTACGGACTGTGAAATATTTGATTATGTTATATGCAGAGAATTGATGCTCAGAAGAAAAAGATATATTGAGGATTTTCAAATGCAGATAAATGACGATTATGTGAGATTGTCGACAATCGAGCTGATTTCAGCAAGAATCCGAAATATGGGGCTTGATGGCAGCATTGCGGAAGCAGGGGTATATAAAGGCGATACGGCAAAATATATAAACGAGATGTTTCCAGAACGAAAATTATACTTATTTGATACTTTTGATTCCTTTAATAAGGATGTAATGTCCAAAGAGAATGGAAATGTTTCTGACTCCTTTATCGATACATTTAAGGATACATCTGCTGAGCTTGTTATGAACAAGATGAAATATCCGGAGCATTGCATCATAAAAAAAGGAGTATTTCCGGATACGACAGCGGGTTTGGAAAATGAGGAGTGGGCTTTCGTCAGTCTGGATATGGATTTGTATGAGTCCACATACTCAGGGCTTAGATTCTTTTGGCCGAAGCTGCAAAAACACGGCTATATTATTATACATGACTGTTTACATCATCAGGAGACTGCCGGACGAAATGCTATGCCGGCTGGAAGAGCGGTGGATAGATTCTGTGAGGAAGAAGGAATTAATTATGTTCCGGTTACGGATGTATATGGCAGTGTAGTTTTAACTAAATAACTTAGATTATATAAGTATGAAATGTGGAAAAGTATTTGAATGTAAATGGAGTGTGGATTTTACATAATACGAATTTTAAACGGGATAGAAAAGGTCAGGATAATTTAAAATGGTTCAAAATGAAATTTTCAAGTCTGATGTTATATATATGGGTACGAGATTAGTGCCTATAGGAGAATTAAAGAACATTTTTCCTGAATGGTACGAATCGTTAAAAAAAATGTATAAAGAGCATTTGCCAAGAGAATATCATTATATAACTGATTTTAACTATGGAATATCTACAACATTAAATGCTGTGTATACTATCGATTTTGAAAGAGCTCAAGCGAGATATTTATGTTCGTTTGAAGAAACTCAAAATGAAGGCGGAATATATCATCCTCCAATCAGAATTGATAACGAATTGTTTTTTGCACCATCTGGCGCAAGAAAATGGGCGTTCTACAATTTGAATACAGGATTGTGGTCATATGAGGATATTCCGAAGAGGTATACAAAAGGAGAAGGTTCATTTATAAAATTTTGGATTATTGTGAATGATATGATCATATATCTGAGTGGACAGACGGATCATATTATAAGCATGGATTTAAAGACTAAAAAAATCGTATACCATGATTGTTTTGGTGAAATATTCGGAATAGACGAGCAACGTCCCTTTTTTTCATCGATAATTGAATTTGGAGATTCTATTCTCCTTTTTTCCGAGATAGATAATAATGTATATAAGTTAGATATAGATCATTGGAAGTTGTTTAAATTAAAAAGATTGGATTCAGAAAACAATGGAATAAAGGCAGCTTTCTTTGTACCCAATACAGATTATATTTTTTTGATAAAGAATTATACTGGCAAGAATATTGGGAGCAGAGTTATGAGGTGGAATACGACGACAGGGCATACTGAGGATGTTATATGCAGTGATGAGAGTACTAGCGATAGCCTTTTTGGTGATTTGCTTGGAGAATTTTGCTTTTATAATGATAGTTTATATATCACGTCTCAAAAGGAGAGCTGTATAATTAAAATTGATTGGGAAAGGAATATAGCTCACAGGATACAGTTGAAAGCGGACTTTAATCTTTTATGCAGGAAAGATGACTTTTATAGAAGATGGGGAGAAGAATTAGCATATACAGTAGTTGCATATGGCTGGCCGAGAAGGAAATTTACCATTTTTCTTCCATATGATTATTCTATTGCAGATATTGATTTTGAGAAGGGAGAGCTGGATAATAAAAGAAAATGGATAGTGCATGGGATTGAAAAACTGATGAGACAAAGTTTAAAGCTAAAATCTAATGGAGTATATATAGAAAATAATTTTTTTTCCGTGAAAGATTTTTTGGATGAAATAGCAAGGAAATAGAATAATATTGTGGAGGTATTCATGAAAAAGCTGGCGATTTTTAGAGCAGGAGATATATCTGCCGACATGTCAGTTGCTTTATCCAAGGAATCATCAAAGAGTGAGATTATAGAGTTGTTAAATCAAATCGTTAGCCAGGTTGTATCCCTGAATACGGAAGATATCATATCGATTGATTGTAGAAAATCAAGTTTTTCATCCATTGTTGAGAAACGATGGGTTACGGTAGAGGGAAATAAATTAAAGTTGATAACTTGGTATGACAATGAATGGGGATATTGCAGCAGAGTCATTGACTTGATTTCAAGAATGGATTTTTAAAGTTGCAATAAAAGTCAGAAGCAAGATTGATTTTATAAGATATATATGGATTATTCAAAATATGAATTTTATGAGTATTTTATTCGGCCGGTATACCAAAGGTCCACTACTATGGCCGTTCGGCTATTTAATAAAGTACGGAAAAGGAAAATAAAATGAACATCGCTCTTTTATTATCAGGAGGGACGGGCGTCCGGCTTGGAGAAAGCATCCCGAAACAGTACCTCAGCGTGGAAGGCCGGCCGGTTATTGCCTATGCCATGGAGAAGCTGTTTTACCATGAGAATATAAATGCGGTTCACATTGTAGCAGAGCCTGCATGGCAGGGAGAGATCAGGAAATGGATTTCTCTTTATGACCATGCAGAAAAATTTCAGGGCTTTTGTCTGCCGGGGGCAAATCGCCAGCTTTCCATTTTACAGGGGTTAGAGGATATCAAAGGTTATGCAGATAATCGGGACTGCATTTTTATACATGACGCTGCCCGGCCATTGCTTTCAGAACATCAGATTACAGAATGTCTGAAGGCAGTCCGGGGGCATGACGGAGTAATTCCGGTACTTCCTATGAAGGATACTGTTTATACCAGCAAAGATGGAAAGACGATTTCCGCGCTGGTAAAAAGAAACGAGGTATTTGCGGGGCAGGCGCCGGAAGTGTTTCGGCTGGGAAAATATTATGAAGCAAACAGAAGGCTTCTGCCGGATAAGATTCTGCAGATCAACGGTTCTACAGAGCCAGCAGTTATGGCGGGGATGGATATTGCTATGATTCCTGGGGACGAAGGTAATTTTAAGATAACGACAAAGATGGATCTGGAGAGATTTGAGTGCGTTGTTAAAGGCAAAAGTAGCATTGTGCTCTGTGATTGACAATGAGGTCTTAGATTTTATATGGAAAGCAACCTGATTATGGAAGGCGAAAAAACAGTATGTCCAGTTGATAAAGAGTGATCTGGAGGGACAGCAGGGGGGCTATGCCAGCGGAAGTGATTAAGAGCAATATTTGGTACCGCCCTGCCTTTTTTTGTAAACATTATAGACAGAAGGTGATCCTGTGCTGATTGATGAGTACGATGTGCAGAAATGCAAGGTAATAAAGGCAATAGAAAATCTGTAAATATATAAATTTTAATAACGCGGTAAAAGAAGGGGGGCTGTCAATTGGCAGCCCTCTTTTTTTCAATATACAGCTCTCATACAAATCCCCTGTGGATGATCCCCGTACTTTTCCCCAAAAATATTCACCCCGCCGATATTCACAGCGTCTGACTTAATACAGACCTTAAAGGAGATAAAAGGATGCGCATCCAATCCCACCGTGCTTAAACTGACTGCAGGGTTGACAGGCGACTCGTTGATATAGCCGCCGTCCTGCCGCAGCGAGATGGAGGTCAGAAGCCCGTACTGGGTGCGGCCCATGGGCCAGATGTCGGGCGTGCATTTTCCCCTTCTGACGCCGAAATCCCCGGGGCAGGTGTAGGTTCCGACTTCCTGGTCATTGATGTAAAATGTGATATCCGACGGCCAGTCCTCGCTGTAGCCCGGCGCTTCGGAGCATAGCTCCAGAGAAAAGGAAAGCTCCTGCAGGGTCAGCAGCCGGTTGATCTTGTTCGGAAAACGGTATTCCAGAAATCCCTGGCTGAACCAGATAAGCTGTGCATTCTGGCGCTCTGCGGAATAGAAGGAAACCGGGTTGTCGAAGCAGTCTATGATCCCTTCCATGCCGGCCAGGCCGCAGGTGGGGCTGACGTCAAAATTATAATAGCTGCCGACGGGCATCTCATAGAGATAGGAATGGTCGGCGGCATCGATTTCGGTATCATACGCTTCCAGGTGGAAGGAAAGGATATGGCACATGCATACCCGCATGGAGCCCCGGATTCCCGGCTGGTTCTCCGTGATGATCAGGCCCGCGTCTTCCAGGCAGCGGATATGCATAGCTGTGGAGGACAGAGGGATCTGCAGGAGCCTTGCAATCTCCTGAAGGGAGAGGGGCTTGGTCTTGATCAGGTTCATGATGTCGATCCGGACAGGGGAAGACAGGGCCTTGCCGATGGCGACCAGATGCTCCTTGTGGCTGGCGGCAGCCAGGTTGAGTTCCAGATTTTTTTCTCCGATTATTTTGGGGGTACTTTGGATTGCTGACATAATCGTATTTCCTTTCTATAAAAGTGTAGTAAATAATACAGAAATATTGCAGGATAAATATTATGAAATAAATATATAAAATAAATTTGCTACATTATAAATGAAATAAAGAGGAATGTCAAGGAATATTGCACAAAATGACAATAAACAAATTGTGAAAATGAACTGAAATTGTAATTTTGCATAAAAAGCCATTGCTTTTGGAAAAAAACAGGAGTATAGTTTAATCATGGAACACGCTAAGAAAGACATGAAAAAGAGAAAAAAGCAAATAAAATAATAGAAATAAAGAGTGGATTGAGAAAAACTGAAACTAAAATAACGAATAAATTTCAAAAATAATGAAAACAAAATGAAATATATCAAAATGATAATTTCAGGAAAAAAGTCACGAACTGGGAAGGGGCGGGCCGGACAGCCTGCCGATCTGGCCGGTTACACAAAAATATGATAAAGGAACAGGTGGGGCATATGAGAAATGAATATCCGCGTCCGGATTTTGTTCGGGAGCAGTGGAAGAGCTTGAATGGAACATGGGATTTTTATGAAGGGCTCAGGGCCGGAAAGCTGCAGATCGAGGTGCCTTTCGTACCCCAGAGCAGGCTGAGCGGCATCGGCAGGACGCTGACCTCCGACGAGATCCTGTATGAGAGGCAGTTTACGGTGCCCCGGGAATGGGAAGGAAAACGGATTCTGCTGCATTTCGGGGCGGTGGATTACCGCTGCAGCGTATGGGTGAACGGGCAGTGCGCAGGTACCCATCAGGGTGGACAGACTCCGTTTACATTTGACATCACAGATTTTTTAAATGGGGTCGAAGAACATCTGCGGGTGTCGGCGGTGGATTACCTGTCGGACGAAGGGATTCCCCGGGGAAAGCAGTTCTGGAAGGACAGGGGAGAGTTTATCTGGTATACCCAGTCCAGCGGAATCTGGCAGTCCGTCTGGATTGAGCCTGTGGAGAGCGCCCACATGGAATGGATGCATTTTACACCGGATATTGACAAGGGAACGGTGGAGATCACGTACCAGGTATCCGATCACACGCCGGCCCCCTTTCTGATCGAGCTGGATATCCGGTTCCGGGGCAGCCAGGTGCATACCGGAGTCGTGGAAGGAAAAGGCAAACGGGGGAAGATCATCGTAGATGTGTTCCACAACAAAGCGCTTTGCGGCGCATTTCATTTTACAGGCTGGTACTGGTCGCCGGAGCATCCCTATCTGTTTGATGTGAGTGTGAAGCTGAAAGATGGGGAATGCTGCTGCGACAGCGTTGAGACGTATTTCGGAATGCGCAAGATCCATGTCCAGGACGGAAAAGTTTATCTGAACAACCAGCCTTATTATCAGAAGCTTCTGCTGGATCAGGGATATTGGAAGGACGGCCTGATGACCGCGCCGGACCAGGAGGAATACGCCGAGGACATCCGCAAGGCCAAGGCGATGGGATTCAATGGCTGCCGGAAGCATGAGAAGGTGGAGGACCCGGTATTTCTATATTGGGCGGACAGGCTGGGATTTCTGGTGTGGGAGAGCATGGCCAGTTTCTGGAGTTTTACACCCCAGGGAGGAACGGCCTTTGCGGAAGAGTGGAGCCAGGTGATCCAGAGGGATTACAACCATCCCTGCATCGTGCTCTGGAATATGATGAATGAAAGCTGGGGGGTGCCGCGCTTATACGACAACCGGCAGCAGCAGCATTTCGCAAGATCCATGTACCATATGGCGCGGGGACTTGACGACACCAGGCTGGTGATCGCCAACGACGGCTGGGAAATGACGGAAAATGACATCTGCGCGTTTCACACCTACAAGCACGGGGAACAGGATGAACCCAGGCAGCAGGAGCGTTTCCGCGCAGGAGTCCGAAGCCTGGAGGGTCTGTCGGGACTGGTGGAAAGACCCCTCTTTGCGGAAGGATTTTCCTATGAAGGGCAGCCCGTCCTGCTCACCGAGATCGGGGGCATTGCCATCCGGGCGGAGCATACCGGAGGCGGCGCGGCCGAAGAAAGCTGGGGCTACACAGGCGCCGACAGTCCGGAGGCATTTCTGGAGGTGTACGAACGTCTGATCCGGGATATCTACGATTCGGATCTGCTCTGCGGATTCTGCTATACCCAGCTGACAGATATCGAGCAGGAGCAGAACGGCCTGCTTGACGAGATGCACCAGTATAAGGCGGATGCCGATAAAATTCGAAAGATCAACGACAGCAAGGCAACAACCGGCTCATTTTCAACGGTAGATTAGGCACACAGTGCAGACATAGAAGACCTGCTTTTCAGACAGGTGATTCTTCAAGGGGGATGCTTATGAGAAAAACGATATTTGTGCTGCTGGACGCATGCCAGTATGATGCGGGGACAAGAAATCTGGGATACCTGGAGCACCTGATTGATTATGGAAAGGGGGCGAAGTACAAGGTTCGGGGCGAACTGCCCTCCCTGTCAAGGCCCATGTATGCCACGCTGCTGACAGGGCTCCCGGTTTATAAGCACGGCATTGCGGCAAATGAAACCGTCCGGGTGCTGGGCTGTGACAATCTGTTTTCCATGTGCAAGTCCCAGGGCGGGGTTACGGCGGCCGCGGCCTATCTGTGGGTCAGCGAGCTGTACAACCATGTACCGTTTCATTTGGACAAAGACAGGATTCAGATTCATTCGGGCGGCATGATCGACGCAGGGATCTATTACTGGGAGGATAGTTACCCGGATTCCCATCTGTTTGCCGACGGGGAATATCTGAGAACACAGTACGACCCGGATTTTATCCTGTATCATTCCATGGGAATCGACAACCAGGGGCACCTTAAGGGCGCAGGGAGCAAAGAGTATGAGGGGGCTATTGCAGCGGCAAATAACATTCTCTCCCTGCTGATGGAAACCTGGATGCAGGAAGGATACCAGATCGTCATCACCGCGGATCACGGGATGAACGAACTGGGGATTCACGGCGGCACCGACGCGGAACAACGGGATATTCCACTGTACATTTTCAGCAGCGCGGTGAAGGCCGGGCGGTTTGAGGAGGATTATATTTCCGAATTGAATGTGGCGCCGCTGCTCTGCCGGCTGCTGGATATTCCGGTTTCCCCGGAAATGATAGACCTGGCAGAAATCGCGCTGGCGTGAGGAGAAAGAGCAGCGGTGAAGCAAAAAAAGACGTGTATCCGGCTGCAGCCTGCGCATACGGAAGAAAAACAGGCGGAGAGTGATCTGCATGTAATAGAAACAAATGACAAAGCTATGAATGTACGCAAAGGAGGAGGACGCAATGAAAAAGAGAGCAAGATTATGGAGCATATTATTGGTATCGGCAATGACCGTATCCATGCTGGCAGGCTGCGGCGGCGGAGAGGAAAAAAAGAATGACGCGCCTATGCCCGAGGTGGAGGTAGACCCGGACGCGAAGGTGGAGCTCAACGGTGAGGAAATGTCCCTGGCCGACCTGGTTTCCAAAGCCCAGGAGGAGGGGGATATCCAGTCTGTGGGTATGCCCGATGACTGGGCCAACTGGAAAGGCTCCTGGGAAGGGATCAACACCACATACGGCCTGACCCACGGGGACGTGGACATGACATCCGCAGAGGAATTGTCGCAGTTTGCGGCGGAAAAAGACGATCCCACAAAGGATATCGGGGACATCGGACTTTCCATGACGCCGGAAGCCATCAAGCAGGACGTGATCGGTTCCTTCAAAGCCTCCACCTGGGATCAGTTTCCGGATTGGGCGAAGGATCCGGAAGGCCGCTGGGTGATGACCTACACCGGTTCCCTTGCATTTATCGCAAATACGGAATTTACCGACGGTAAATGCCCGGCTTCCTGGGAAGAAGTGAAGGACGGCGACTACCTTGTATCTGTAGGAAATGTTCTTGCAGGCGCGGCGTCGCAGGTGGCGGTTTTATCCTGCGCGATTGCAAACGGCGGTTCCCTGGATGACGTTCAGCCGGGTATCGATTATTTTAAGGAACTGGCAGAGGCCGGAAGGCTGGATACGGGGGACACCTCCTCCGCAAGGCTTGCAAGCGGCGAGATGGTTTGCTGCGTGGGCAATTATGACTATTCCGTCCTGTCATGGCGGGACAATATCGTGGCAGAAAATCCGGACATGAAGCTGGACATCACGATCCCTTACGACGGTTCTGTAACAAACGGATATGCGCAGATCATCAACAAATACGCGCCCCATGCCAACGCGGCAGGGCTTGCCATCGAATATCTCTGCAGCGACGAGGGAGCCATCGACCGTGCGAAGGGGTATGCAAGACCGACGAAGGAGGGCGTAGAGCTTCCGGAGGAAGTGGCGGATATACTGCTGAGTGACGACCTGTATGAAAACTGCACCAATATTTCCGACGTGGAAAGCCTGAACAGCGCATGTACAAAAATCGCGGAGCTGTGGGAGCGGGAAGTGCTTCCTCTGGTTCAGTAAGGCGGCTTTAAGGCAGAGGGGTCCGGCAATGGGGCGGGCTCCTCTGACCAATAGGGAGATCTATATGAAAACAAAATACAAGATCAAAAATCTGTGGACGATGGTTCCGCTGCTGGTTCTGGCCGCTCTGTTTATCTTTCTGCCGATCCTGAGTATGATCAAACAAAGCTTTACGATGCCGGAGGCCGGGACCTTCACGCTAAACAATTATAAGACGATATTTACGGACTCTGTTTACAGGGTTGCCACGGAAAACAGTTTATACTTGTCATTTCTTTCTACGATCATCGGGCTGATCCTTTCATTCCTGATTGCGTATTCCGTAAATGAGCTGGGGCAAAAAGGCCAGGGACGTATTTTATCCCTGCTGAATATGGTGTCAAACTTCGCAGGTCTGCCATTGTATTTTTCCTTTGTTGTTATATTAGGCAATACCGGGATTTTCGTGCTGGCGCTCAAAGCCATCGGGATCGAGCTGGCGACGGTGTTCAAACTGTATTCCATGCAGGGGCTGATGCTGATGTTTATTTACTTCCAGATTCCGCTGGGAAGCCTGATGCTGGTTCCTGCATTCCAGGCGATTCAGCCGGCATGGAAGGAAGCGGCGGAACTGATGGAGGCGTCTTCCTTTCAGTTCTGGACCAGGATCGGGATTCCGGTCATGCTTCCAAGCCTTTTAGATACCTTTGCGCTTTTGTTCGCCAATGCGATCACTGCGTATGCCACCGTGCTTCTGCTGGTGACCACCAGTATCCCGCTGCTTCCGGTCAAGATTACGACCATGTTCACCGGGGAAATGACCCCTCAGCGGGAGATGGGATCGACGCTTGCAATCTGGATGATCGTGATCATGCTTGCCGTGATCTGCGGCTGCAACCTGTTGAAAAAGCTGCTGTATAAAGGAGGGAGCGGATCATGAAACGCAAGAAAACATTTCCCTATGTTGTGCTGACACTGACGTGTATTTTTCTGCTGATTCCCTTTCTGGCAACCCTGGTGTACTCCTTTACCGTCGGCTGGACCAAGCTTCTTCCTGCGGGCTGGACGTTAAAATACTGGGGCCAGGCATTTACGGAGCCGGAATTGTGGCCCGCGATCCTGCGGGGCGTGCTGATCAGCATCCCGCCGATCCTCATCTGCAATGTGGTGGTGATCCTGGCGCTTTACACATCAGTGGTCTATTATCCGAAGCTGGAAAAATACATCCAGGCCATTTGTATGGTGCCAAATTCCTTAAAGGGCGTTATTATCGCGATTCCGGTACTGGCGCTTTATGCGGGAACACCCACGATTTTTTCCAACAGAATGGTTATGCTGGTCTGCATTTACAGTATTTCCATCCTGCCCTTCGTGTACCAGGGAATCCGAAACAATCTTCATGGGATCAACGTGACGCAGCTCCTGGAAGCGGCCGAGATCCTTGGAGCCGGCAAGCTCTACGCGTTTGTGCGCATCGTGCTTCCCAGTATGCTGTCGGGGATTCTGGTCTCCTCACTGCTGGCGCTGTCCACCGTGTTCGGAGATTTTGCGATCATCAAGATCATTGCAGGAAATAAATTCGAAACCGTGCAGATGCTTCTTTACAACAGCCGTGTGATCGTGCTCCAGTACCAGTGCGTGATCGTAATTATCATGTTTACCGCTACACTGGTTATTTCGCAGACGGTATTCAGGTTTCAGAATAAGAAAAGGGGTTAGGTGAAAATAGATGTCATACATAGAATTTAAAAATATCCATAAGCGGTTTGGCGACGCCCATGTGTTACGGGGGATTGATCTGCACATCGAGCAGGGGGAATTTGTGACACTGCTGGGGCCGTCCGGCTGTGGAAAAAGCACGCTGCTCCGCTGTTTTTCCGGACTTGAGACCGTCAGCGAAGGGGAGATCTACCTGGACGGCGTGAACATCACGAACTTTACGCCGAAGCAGAGAAAGATCGGAATGGTCTTCCAGCAGTACAGCCTGTTTCCCAATATGACGGTGCGCCAGAACGTGGCCTTCGGCCTTCAGATCCAGAAAAAGGAAAAATCATATATAGAAGAAAAAGTAAAAGAAGTGCTGGACATTGTGGGCCTGTCGGAAAAGATCAACCAGTATCCGAGACAGCTTTCCGGCGGACAGCAGCAGAGGGTGGCTCTGGCAAGGGCGATCGTCATGGAGCCAAAGGTGCTGCTTCTGGATGAACCTTTAAGCGCCATCGACGCGCTGCTGCGGCGCAACCTCCAGATCGAGATCCGCAAGATCCAGCAGAAATTGAAAATCACAGCTATTTTTGTAACCCATGACCAGGAGGAGGCCATGGTGATGTCGGACACGATCCACCTGTTTAACGTGGGGCAGATCGAGCAGTCCGGCTCGCCGGAGGAGATCTACGCCTGCCCGAAGACAAAGTTTGCGGCAAATTTCATCGGGCACTACAATATCCTGGAAACGGCGGCCATGAAGAAGGTCGTGACCGTGGAGAGCGGAAGCGAATTTGTGGCGATCCGTCCCGAGGCGGTCCGCATTTCCGCAGAGGACGGCGGCAGCGATGGGCAGGCCGTTCGGATGAAAGGAAAGATCACCGGGGCCATGTCCAGGGGAACCACCGTTGCCTACACGGTAGACTGCGGCGGCCTGGAGATCAATGCGGACGTCCTGTTCAGCCCAAACGGAAGGCTGGGAATGGGAGAAGAAGTGTATCTGCAGATTCCAAAGAAAGATATTTTGGAGCTTAGATGAACATATGATTTTGGAAGTTACCGGCTGTAGATTACATGGAAAGACTTATATGTAAAAAAACACCAGACCTCCTTATCTTCCGATACCTGCCAAACCAGCAACTGCCGGAAAATAACATAGATAAAAGAGAACCCGTTATTTTCCGGCAGCTATTTCCTTGACAGACCCTGAGACCTGACGACAGAAAGTCTGGGTATAAATGCAGAAAACCGATTATGGTACTTTCTCGGATTTTCTATGCTACCCTATCAAGAAACAGGGTGCTTGTAAATAATATTCGCTGGTATGTCCTACAAACTCGCAGCCGCATAAAACCCTTCCCTCACGGCATCCCCAATCTTCCCAAGCTTCTTGCTGTCTCCTACGACCCGTGTCTTTGTATGATATTTTGTCTTCACGGCCTCCACCGTCGTAAGGTCTGGCTTTATGCCAAATGCGGAGATTACGGTATCTGCCTTCAGCACTTCCTGCGTTCCGTCCTGTTTCTCGACGGTCACGCCGTCTTCCTGGATAGAAACGACCTTTGTATCGGTCAGAATCCGAACCTGGTTCTTTGCAAGTCCGTTCATCAGGGAAAACTTATTGATGAACATGGCGTCTCTGGCAACCTCCGGCAGCATTTCCACGATGGTCACCTTTTTACCCATCTCGGCAGCCATCTCCAGGGCGCCGTCACAGCCGGATACACCGCTGTCGCATACAGAGGTCAGCGACGGAAGTACGGTATATGTATCCAGATAGCCCTCTATGGAGCCCTGCGCGATCTGTTCATTGAGCATTTGGCACCCCATGATGATCATCTGATGCCGCCTTTCGCGCGCTCGATAAAATAATCAATTTCCTGTGAGTCTTTTCTTCCGTTTGTAAATGCGGAGTTTGTTCTGATCGCAAACTAAAAATATTTATGTGTATGAAGGGGTGTTATTTTAGACGAAAGCCATTCGCTCAACTTCGGGTTGAATGATACTGGGGATTTCAAATATCTGGTGATTGCGGATTCTGCTTCGCTCAGGTTAATATAAAGTAAGAATCTGGAACAGAAGCTATAGAAAGAACAGCCGTTTTCTGCGAATCTGCAAAGCGTTAAGTAAGGGGCTCCAGGAGCGGCCGCAAAACGAAATTCAAGATCGGAGGTCACAATATGCTGGACAACAAGAAAATAGCCGCGTTTATTTCTGAGAAGAGGAAGCGTCTGGGCATGACACAGGCGGAGGTTGCCGCCAGACTGAACGTCTCCTTCCAGGCCGTTTCAAAATGGGAAAACGGTACGCTGCCGAATGTGGAGATCCTGGTGGGATTGGCCGGGCTGCTGCACACCTCAGTGGATGAGATCCTTCAGGGCCGGGAGAAAAACAGCGAGAGTTTTTCGTACAGCAAAGCCGGGGTGGATATTTCCTACACCGATGCACTAAAACGGGAAATGGCGGTCTATCTGAACACAAATAACCCGCGGGTACTGAACGGACTGGGGCCTTTCGCGTCCCTGTACGACATTGGATTTTCAGGGATTGATGAGCCTGTACTGGTTCTGAAATCCGAGGAGCCGGGCTCCAAGCAGAAGCTGGCGATGGAATATGGGTATGTAGAATCCATCTGTCATGACATGATCAATCATCTGGTAAATGATATTGCCGTCATGGGCGCAAAGCCTCTTGCGGTGCTGGATACGATTGTCTGCGGCAAGGCGGAAAAGGAAACCATGAAAGCCTTTATCAAGGGAATTTCCGAAGCGTGCAGGGAAAACGAATGCGACCTGGTGGGCGGCGAAACGTCTATCCAGCCGGAGGTGGTGAATCCGGGGCTGTATATTCTGACGTCAAGCATTGCCGGGATCGTTCCCAGGGGAAGAATCATCGACGGATCAGACATTTCCGAAGGGGATAAGGTTCTGGCGGCTGCATCCAACGGTCTCCATACCAACGGCTATACCCTGGTCCGCCTGTTGATGGAGAAGATGCCGCAGATCAAGCTGGACAGGATACAAGGGGAGACATTCATCGAACAGATCATGAAGCCCCATACGCCTTATTACCCGGCGATCAAAGCGCTGCTTCGGGGAAACGGCGTCCGCGGCCTGGCGCATATCACCGGGGGCGGCATCAAGGGAAATCTGTGCCGGATCATCCCGGAGGGACTGAGTGCGGAGATCAACTTAAATAAGCTGAAAACACTGCCCATATTTGCGTATATTCAAAAGGCAGGTAATATAGAAGAGCAGGAAATGCTTTCCACGTTCAACTGCGGCGCCGGGCTTCTCATTGTGGTGAAAAAGGAGCATGCCAAGGAGGCGGCGGAGTGTATGAAGCGGTATCATGACTGCTATGAGATTGGGGAGATCAGGAAGGGGAAGGATAAGGTTATTTTCCAAAATCATATTTTATTCGATATTCACTAGAATATTTAAAACATGACATACAGTTGTCTTGTTTCCTGTGTTATACTGTATTTCGAAGGAGTGCATATGAAGATTGATCGACTGATTGGAATTTTATCTGTTCTGCTGCAGCAGGACATGGTGACCGCCCCCTTTCTTGCGGAGCGTTTTGAAGTGTCCAGAAGGACCATCAACCGGGATATTGAGGACCTGTGCAGGGCCGGAATCCCGATTGTGACCATGCCCGGGGCAGGCGGCGGGATCTCCATTATGGAAAATTATAAAGTAGACAGGACGGTATTCACTACCCGGGAAATGCAGGACATCCTGGCCGGGCTTCGAAGTCTGGACAGTGTCAGCGGCACCAGCCAGTACAGCCTGCTGATGGAAAAGCTTTCCGCAGGCGGATCGGATTTTATGGCAGGCAGCCAGTCCATCCTGATCGACCTGTCCTCCTGGTACAAGGAGGAGCTGGCCCCCAAGATCGACAGCATCCGGGCGGCCATAGACGGCAGGCGGGAACTGGAATTTCTTTATTTTTCACCGAAGATGGAAGGAAAAAGAAGGATTGAAGCCTATTATTTGATTTTCCGGTGGTCCAGCTGGTATGTCTGGGGATGGTGTACCCGACGGCAGGATTTCCGGCTGTTCAAGCTGAACCGCATGGCGGAGCTGCGGCTCTTGGATGCTCGTTTTGAGCCGCGGAAAGTCCCGCTGCCGGATTTGAAAAATGAGCGGATCTTTCCGGGCGGCATCCGGGTAAAAGTGCTTTTCGAGCCGGAATGCAAATGGCGTCTGGTGGAAGAGTTCGGCCTGGACTGCTTTGAAGAGCAGGAGGACGGAAAGCTTTTATTCCATGCGGATTACACGTATCAGGATAATCTGCTCAGTTGGCTTCTGACCTTCGGAGACCGGGCAGAGCTGCTGGAGCCGGAGAATGTCCGGGAGGAACTGCAGAAGATCATCGAAAATATGCGGTCAAAATATATTCCACCTGTACGTTTGGATGCTCTTTGAGCATCCAAACCACCTCATTCATTCGTAAAATCCGTGCTTCGCACTTTTGTGCCTGCTAACGCAGTCACATTTTACTCATTCATGAGGTGGGTTGCTAATCCGAAGTCGCACTTTCATTGCAATAAATTGCATAAAAATGTGACTTCGGATTGCAACCGTACAGGTGGAAAATATACAGGGGAAGGTGATAAGATATGGCAAGCAGTCCGGAATTTGTACAATATGTGGCAGACCAGCTTTCCGGCGCTGGAACGATCAGCTATCGGAAAATGTTTGGGGAATATGGATTATACTGTGATGGAAAATTTTTTGGATGCATCTGTGACGACCAGTTTTTTGTGAAAATGACAGAGGCGGGAAAACGTCTGGCGCCGGATATGGATACCGGTTCGCCCTATGAGGGAGCAAAGCCCCATTTCCTGATCGAAGAACTTGAAAATACGGAATTTCTGGCAGAATTTGTGACAGAGACATGCAGGGAGCTGCCCATGCCCAAGCCGAAAAAGAAAAAGGTGAAGGAGTGAGCTGTCAAAAAACAGACGAGAGGAGAGGAAATTTCATGCCGTTTGATTACAAAAAGGAATACAAGGAATTTTATCTGCCGCCCAGGAAACCGGGGATCATCGAGATTCCGGAGATGAATTATGTGGCTGTCCGCGGAAAAGGAAATCCAAATGAACCGAACGGGGAGTACAAGGCTGCGATGAACCTGCTGTACGGGATTGCATTTACAATAAAAATGAGCTATAAGGGGAGCCATAAGATCGACGGATATTTTTCTTATGTGGTGCCGCCGCTGGAGGGGCTCTGGTGGCAGGAGGGAATCAAAGGGGTCGATTATTCCCGCAAAGAAGATTTTCAATGGATCGCCATGATTCGGCTGCCGGATTTCGTGAAAAAAGAAGATTTTGACTGGGCAGTGGCGGAAGCGTCTGCGAAAAAGAAGACAGATTTTTCGAAAGTGGAATTTTTCACCTACGGGGACGGGGCCTGCGTCCAGTGCATGCACATCGGCAGCTACGACCATGAGCCGGAGACGGTCCGTAGGATGGAGGAATTTGCTGCGGAAAACGGATATGAAATTGACATTTCAGAGTCCAGATTCCACCATGAAATCTACCTCAGCGACCCCCGGCGGGCGGCGGAGGAAAAGCTGCGGACTGTGATTCGGCATCCGGTGCGGCCTTGTGAAGGATGAGTTACTGTTCACGCCCTGGCCGTGTGAACAGTAATCACACAGCAGACAGGCTATAATCGACCTTGGATTCTATTGACAAAATGGAATATAGGATATATTATAAAGGTATCAATTGATACTAAGGGAGCGTGGGTTTGATAAATGAAGCAAATGCAAGAATTGAAAGTAAATTAGAAGTAAAAGCTTATTTACAGGATTTAAAATTTGCTCTCAATAATGGAGCTAAAATAGAATTTCAGGCTAAAAGGTATATAGATTATAATAGAAATGAAAAATATACGAATCAATATACCGTTAATACTTTATTTCCGGATGAAAATCCGGTGGATGCATTGAAAAGAGAATTATTATCGCTGACTTCAGAAGACTATATACAGACAGTTAAGGATATTCGTTTTCCAAAGAGAAGTGAAATGCGCGTTTTTGGTAAGGTCTATAATGGAATAGATGACGTATATATATAAATAAGAGTGGAGACATTGGGAATATATGGTAATACTGCAGCATTTGTAATGTCTTTCCACTTTGCAGAGAATGCATTCATACCGGGGAGGTTTCCATATAGAAAGAAATAGGGAGGTGTTTTCATGGATATGAAAATTATTAAAAGCGAAAAACGTTTGTGCACATGTTGCATGGAAGAGCATGAAGTGAAAACAGTTCTTGTTAATGACCAGGCTGCCTTTAAGAATGTGAAGGTTGATTATGATGCATTTTATTTGTACTGTGATGCAGCAGGAGAGCTGTACATGGATGAACAGCAGATACAGGAAAATGATGTAAGACTTAAAGATGCCTATAGAAGGGCAGAAGGATTTTTAACGTCTGCAGAAATCAGCGGTATCCGTACAAAGTATGGAATCAGCCAGAGTGATCTATGCATTCTTCTTGGATGGGGCGGAAAGACAATCACAAGGTATGAGAGCCATCAGGTACAGGATAAGGCACATGATACGATACTAAAGAAGATTGACCTGGATCCGGAGTGGTTCTTGTCCCTATTACATGATGCGAAAGATAATCTGCCGGCAGAATCTTATCAAAGGTATTTAGATACGGCAACCGCTTTATATGAAAAAGATTGGGATTCATATTTGCGTAAGGCGATTGAGGCCAATTATGCAAAATATCAAGGGAATCAATTGCTTCATGGAAACACAGGGCTTTCCTTAGATAAGGCAGTAGACGTAATTCGCTATTTTGCAGCATCTGTAAAGGTCACAAGCCTTTATAAAGTAAAACTTATGAAGCTGATGTGGTATGCCGATGCTCTTTCATATAAAAACAGAGGATTTGCCATAACCGGTTTGATATATCAAGCTTTGCCGATGGGAGCAGTGCCGGTAGGCCATAATTCAATTATTGATCTTAAGGATGTTCCGTGTGAAGAAATAGATATGGGAGAGACGAACGCATATCACTTTTCATTAAAAAATACGTCTGAATTTCCGGCTCTTTCGGATGCAGATAAAAGTATTCTTGACATTGTTATTGATAAACTCGGCAAGATGACAAAAAGCGAGATTATTACTTTTATGCATAAAGAGCTGGCCTATACTGAGACTGCACCAAGGGACGCGATTTCATTCAAATATGTGGAAAAAAGTCTGCAGATATAATGAGAAAAGAACAAGGCGAAATTATCTATACCCGTGAAGCGAAGAGACAAGTGGACAGGGCTGTATGTACATTTGTCTTATCTTTTCCTCACCAGCTCTCCTCCTCCCGATAATACTTCCGATACTGCGCTGGAGTCATTCCGGTATGCATCCCATTATGACACGGCAACTTATAGCAAGATTTTACTATAATTCGCAAGATATTGCTATATTTTTTTCTAAGCACATGCTATCCTTTTTAATAGAAAAAACTACATCATAAAAAGGAGTGTACACTTATGGAACGTAATCTGAAAGAACTGATTTCCAAAATGACTTTGGAAGAGAAAGCGGGCATGTGCTCCGGCCTTGATTTCTGGCATCTGAAAAATGTGGAACGGCTGGGGATTCCCAGCGTCATGGTCAGCGACGGCCCTCACGGACTGCGCAAACAGGATGACAAAGGCGATCATCTGGGGATCAATGACAGCATCAAAGCGGTTTGCTTTCCGCCGGCCTGCCTGTCCGCATGCTCTTTCGACCGGGAACTGATGACGGAGCTGGGCGAGACCATCGGAAGGGAAGCCCAGGCCACAGACGTGTCAGTCGTCCTCGGTCCGGCCGTCAACATCAAGCGTTCTCCGCTGTGCGGGCGGAATTTTGAGTATTATTCCGAAGATCCCTACCTGGCAGGGGAGACCGCAGCGGCATTTATCAATGGCGTGCAGTCTCAGCATGTTGGCACGTCCATCAAGCATTTTGCAGCAAATAATCAGGAATACAACCGTATGAGCAATTCTTCGGAGGCAGACGAGAGAACCCTGCGGGAAATTTATTTCCCGGCCTTTGAGACGGCGGTGAAAAAATCCCGGCCTTATACGGTGATGTGCTCCTACAACCGGGTCAACGGCGTTTACGCTTCGGAAAATCCCTGGCTGCTTACGGACGTGCTCCGCGGGGAATGGGGCTTCGAAGGGTATGTGATGTCCGACTGGGGCGCGGTCAATGAGCGCGTGCCTGCCCTCAAAGCCGGACTGGAACTGGAGATGCCCACTTCCGGAGGAGCAGGCGACCAGGAGATTATAAAGGCGGTAAAAGACGGCACGCTGGATGAAGCTGTGCTGGATCGTGCCGTAGAGCGGATCCTCCGCATTTCCTTCAAATGGCTGGACAACCGGAAGGAGCAGCCCTTTACCATGGAGGAGGATCACGAGTTTGCCCGCCATACTGCAGAGCAGTCTATGGTTCTTTTGAAAAATGAAAACGTACTTCCGCTGAAAACAGACGAAAAAGTTGCATTTATCGGCGGATTTGCAAAAAAACCGCGTTTCCAGGGCGGCGGAAGTTCCCATATCAACAGCTTCCGCGTCAGCAGCGCATTAGATGCCGTTTCCCGGATGGAAGAGATTTCAGGAAACGTCACCTATGCCGAAGGGTTTGCGGCGGACAAGGATGTATATGACGAGACGCTTGCGGCGGAGGCCGTAGAGGCGGCAAAAAATGCGGACAAAGCGGTGATCTTCGCCGGGCTTCCGGACAGCTTCGAGTCGGAAGGCTATGACCGGGCGCACATGGGACTTCCCCAGTGCCAGAACCGTCTGATTGCGGAAATCCTAAAGGTGCAGCCGAATACCATCGTGGTTCTCCACAACGGTTCCCCGGTGGAAATGCCCTGGCTCGCTGATGTGAAGGGCCTTCTGGAAGCCTACCTGGGCGGCCAGGCCGTGGGAGAGGCCGAGGTCAGCCTGTTATACGGAAAGGTCAATCCATCCGGAAAGCTTGCGGAGACAATCCCCCTGAAGCTTTCGGACAACCCGTCCTATCTGAACTTTGGAGAGGGAGAGAAAACCGTTTACCATGAAGGTGTATTCGTGGGATATCGTTATTACGACACCAAGGAAATGCCGGTGGCGTTCCCCTTCGGCTACGGACTGTCTTACACTACATTTGCATACAGCAATCTGAAGCTGGACAAGGACGAGCTGACGGAAAAGGATACTCTGACGGTCAGCGTGGATGTCACCAACACGGGAAATGTGCCTGGAAAGGAGATCGTTCAGCTCTATGTCCGTGATAACAGCGGCGCCTGCCGACGCCCGGACAAGGAATTAAAGGGCTATGAAAAGGTTGCCCTGGAACCAGGCGAGACAAAGACCGTGACCATGACCCTGGATCACAGAAGCTTCGCATGGTACAATACCGACATGAAGGACTGGTATTCAGCCAGCGGAACATATGACATCCTGATCGGCGCATCCTCCCGCGATATCCGCCTGACATCCGCCGTACAGATGAAGTCCTCCGTCAAACCGCCGCTCAAGCTCCACCTGAACACCACCCTGGGCGAGCTGCTCTCCGATGAGCGGACCATGGAGTACGGAAAATATCTGGCGGACAAGATGACCTCCTTCTTCGGCGGCTCATCCGATGAAGCAAGCGAAGCCATCACCGACGAGATGAACGCTGCCATGGCAACATCCATGCCGATCCGGAATGTGTTTTCCTTCGGGGCCTGCTCCAAAGAAGAAGTGCTGGAAGGGCTGAATAAGCTGATTGAAGCACAGAAATAAAGAAAGAGGGCTGCCGGAACATATGCTCTTTGAGCAACTAATTCCAGGCAGCCCCTGATCTATTCCGGTTTACCTGCGGCCTGTTGCCGGGCCGCTATTTTAAACGCCGGTTTTTATTTCCCCATTTCTTAAACTTATCCCACGGATCTCTCATACCAATTCCAAAATACCCGTCTATTATAAGTATAAAAAGTGTATACACACTAAATACCAGTCCCCATTTTCCAATATTTTTCATAGAATGCTTCAAAATATAATCACCTCCCGCTTTTTATAATGCATCCCGCAGAACTTCCATTTTACAGGTATGCACCTTGGTCTTTTTATTATACGCGATTCCTACACCCAAAATCCGTCCGGTATACTTAGTGTAGTGACCGCATTATATTCCAACACACCTCCTTGGCTAATTTTCCATCGGACTGCGTTGACTTCAATCGGCGTAGCTGCCGGCTACGCCTCATTCAGCCGTATGATCAACCTTTAGTTCCAGAATAATTCCATCCGCCCTTTTATCTGTTTCCGGATAGAAAATAAAGTCTACATATCCAATTCCGGCTTTATCCTCCCGCTCCATCCGCTCCTTTCTACAGTGAACTGAGCCTGTGACCTCTCTTTTTTGTAAATCAATTATATACATAATATTTACATACGTCAACAAACCATAATCAACTTGCGGCTGGTTATACCATAAATTGTAACGCCTTATTTTTGGATGAACTTGAATAAATTTTTACATTGCCGACCTTTAGCATCCTATGATAAAATAGGAATACCTTGCGAAACGGCCGAACGGCCATAGCGGGATGACCTTAGGCATATCTAAAGGCATCCCTTACCAAGGAAACATGAGGAGGAAATCAAAGTGAAGAGAGAAAAATTTGGTTCCAGGCTGGGTTTTATTCTGGTATCTGCCGGATGTGCAATCGGCATTGGAAATGTATGGAAGTTCCCGTACATGTGCGGGGAATTTGGGGGCGCGGCGTTTATTGTGATCTACCTGATATTTCTTTTGGTATTGGGAATCCCTGTGCTCACCTGTGAATTTGCCATCGGGCGTGGCAGCGGCCGCAGTGTTGCGGCGGGCTTCGAACGGCTGGAGCCCCAGGGGACAGGCTGGCATATCACAAAATGGGTCGGCATTGTCGGAAGCTATCTGCTGATGATGTTCTACACCACGGTAGGCGGCTGGATGATGTACTACTGCTTCCGCAGCTTTTCAGGAGAATTTGCGGGGGCATCTACAGAAGAGGTGACGGCGGGATTCTCGGACATGCTGGGCAATGCCCCGATGATGGCGTTCTGGACGACGCTGATCTGCATCATCGGCTTCGCGGTCTGCCAGTTCGGAATCCAGAAAGGGATCGAGCGGGTTTCCAAGTTCATGATGAGCGCGCTTCTGATTATCATGGTGGTGCTGGCGGTTCATTCCATTTTCCTGGAAGGGGCCGGGGAAGGAATCCGTTTCTACCTGGTGCCCGATTTTGCCCGGATGAAAGAGATGGGCATCGGAAATGTGATCTTCGGGGCCATGAGCCAGGCGTTTTTCACGCTCTCCATCGGCATCGGCGCCATGATGATCTTCGGCAGCTATATCGGAAAAGAGAGAAGCCTGATGGGAGAAGCCATCAGCATCACGGCGCTGGATACCTTTGTGGCGCTGATGGCCGGATTTATCATCATTCCCTCCTGCTTCGCCTTCGGCATTGAACCGGGAGCAGGGCCGAGCCTGATTTTTATTACCATTCCGAATATATTTGCCCAGATGCCGGGAGGACAGGTGTGGAGCGCGCTGTTTTTCCTGTTCCTGACATTCGCGGCATTTACCACCATTGTAGCCGTATTTGAAAATATCATTTCCTTTGATATAGATATCTTCGGCTGGTCCAGAAATAAAAGCGTGCTGGTGAGCGCAGTCCTGATCATCGTCCTGAGTATGCCCTGCGTGCTGGGCTTCAATGTGCTGGCCGGCTTTGAGCCGCTGGGGGCGGGGACAAACGTTCTGGATCTGGAGGATTTCATTGTGTCAAATAACCTCCTTCCGCTGGGAAGCCTGGGGTATGTGCTCTTCTGCACCAGAAAAAACGGCTGGGGCTGGGCTCATTTCCTGGAAGAAGCCAACCACGGCAAAGGTATCCGATTCCCGGAATGGCTGGAGGGCTACATGTCCTACGTCCTGCCCCTGGTCATCACCGTGATCTATCTGAAAGGATACTATGACAAATTTGCGGGACAGGGGGCCGCGGCTCTGACCGGATGGATGATTGCCGCCGTACTTTTCCTGGCATTTATCATAGCGTGCGCGGTCGTGCGTAGGCAGGAATCGTGACATGCAATCAATGCGTCGCGGCCATTCACAGCAGTTAAGCCCATTCATCACACAAAAAACAGGAATCTATTGGAATCGGATATTTATTGCTTGCTAGTTCAGCCTGTCACAGTGTATAATAAAATTACAGAACTATACACTGTGAACTCCATGTAAAGGAGGTGAAATGCATGGGTTTCAAAAATCAAAAAATCTGGTCTCGTTTTTTCGGATCGAAATCAGAGCAAGTCAGAGACAAACAGGTTCCGGAGCATTTGTTGCAGGAGAGTACTGAAAAGAAGGAGGAGCAAGCCGCCGCAGCGCCGCCGCCACCACCTGCCGCCGAAGTGGAGCTGGAGTTACCTCGGGAGCATGCATTGCATACGTTGTGTGGAATGCGGGTTCAGCGGGCAAAAGGTTTGTCAAGTCCCAGACTGCGGCTGGAAGGCCGTGAAGATTTTTCCCAGTCTGAACTGAGGAAGGAGCTGGGACGCCTGCAGAGGGTGCTTACACTGGCTGCCAATGCCCGTCTCAAAGAGATAAGGGCCTGGGAAGCCAAGGTACAGGAGAAGGCGGACGCTCAGAAGGCTTTATCAATAGAGCAGGGCACGCAGTCCGCAGCAAAAAAAGACACACCGCCAGGTCAGGACGCGCAGTCCCAGGCAGCAAAGAACGTATCAGCAGAACAGGGTACACAGCCGGAAGAACAGGCGCCGCCGCCGATCGTGATGGATGCGCTGCCGATTATCCACATTTCGGCCGACAAGCTTTCCGCCTGGCTGATGGTATTTCCGCCGGTGGGAGAAGGAAAAGAACTGGACCGGGAGATGCTGGACAAAGCGCTTGAGGTCAGCAAAGTTACATTCGGAGTGGACGAAGGGCTGCTCGGACGTCTGCCGGGGGAACAGAACCCTTATTTTTCCCTGTTTACACTGGCAAAGGGAATACCGGCGCACAACGGAAAAGACGGCCAGATCATCGAGCGCTTCGAGAAGGTCGTGGAACGGAAGTTTGAAGTGGATGAGCATGACCGGGTGGACTATGCGTCGCTCCATTTCTTCCAGAGCGTAGAAGCAGGGGACGTGATCTGCGAAGCGATCCTGCCGACAAAGGGCGAACCGGGCCGGACAGTGCTCGGCCAGGAGCTTCCGGCCAAGGACGGCAAGGAAGCGCCGCTTACCAAAGGACAGAATACGGAGATCAGCGAGGACGGGACCAAGCTGCTGGCAACCCAGGCCGGACACGTGGAATACGTGGGCAGGAGTTTTCAGGTCAGGGCCGTGCTGGAGATCGCCGAGAACGTAGATTATTCTACAGGCAATATCAACTATATGGGAGACGTGCATATCCACGGCAGAGTGTGCAGCGGTTTCAGCGTACAGGCGGCGGGGAATATCACGGTAGACGGAGTCGTAGAGTCAGCCACTGTTGAGGCAGGAGGAGACCTGATCGTAGCCAAGGGGATTGTAGGCAATACCGATTCGGTCGTCAGGGCAGACGGCAATGTCTTTGCAAAATATCTGGAAAACAGCATCGTCCATGCGCGGGCGAACCTGCAGGCCGACTGTATCGTCAACAGCGAAGTATACAGCGACGGGGAGATTGAAGTCCGGTCCGGCAGGGGCATCATCGTAGGCGGACGGATTCGGGCGGGAAAGAAAGTCAGCGCCAAAGTCATCGGATCAAAATCCGAAAGCCAGACCCGCATCTATTTAGGCGGCGAGCCCTGTATGGAATACGAGCGGCAGGAGCTGGCAGCGGTGATCGAGGAAGCCGAAGACGAGCTGGAAAAGCTGGAAAAACGTCCCAACAGCCCGGATAAGCTGGAGCGTATGAAGCGGCTTCAGTTTGACCTTTCCGTCAACCGGATCAAGCTGGAACAGATGGACGAAGAGCTGGCAAAGAAGCAGGAGGAGATCGAAAACCTGGGCGGATGCAAGCTGGTTGCGGACATTGCATATCCGGGGCTGGTGCTGACCATCTGCGATATCAAGGCCCGCTTGAAGCAGGTTACATCCATGTGCAACGCAAGGCTGTCTAACGGAGAGATCAGATTCTCATAAATACTGTAATACCCAGGGGGAGGGGCGAAGCAGGAGGAAAGTTCACAAAAAAAGTACCACGGAGAATGGGGGTTCTCCATGATACCATCCACAATACGTTCGTTTTATCCCATGTTATTCTAAAGAAAATAGACTTTTCGCGGCAGGGTCATTGATTTCCGCGCGGCGTATGAACAGGTAGGAGCAGACGTTCAGCAACCCGGCATACAAAAGCAGCAGGAAAAGCGGGTATACCAGCCGTATCGTGCCGTCGGCCATGAAGCCGAAGCTTTTTGCCGCAAGCGCAGCAAACCGGTGCTTGAAAGAGTCCCACGGTCCTGTTCCGAAGAGGACGGAGGCTCCCAGAATCAGGAGGACCCCGGCGGCAGCCCCGATAAATATGGAGACTTTTTTGGGCATCCGGTTTAAGGCCAGGGCGAAGAAGAAACACAGGCTGCTGAACAGCAGGTAGACCAGAAACAGCCAGAGCCAGCCAAGTACCGCCGGGTGCCCGTATCCGTACAGGCTGCCGAATATGGTCTGATAATTGCAATAGCCGGACAGAAGTACCCGCAGTGCGGTTCCCAAAAGCGTATCCACAAGGGACATCAGGCCGGATATAAAGACAAACTGGGCCATGGTGCCGAGGAAAATATACGTCCTTGTAAAGCCGTTTTGCATCAGCATCCGGAAATCTTCTTTCATCTGCAGGATACCGACGATGCTGACAAAGATGATGGAATTAAGCTCCAGGCAGTTTATGCTTCCGACCTTAGAGGCCAGAAGAAAAATGATGCCGGATATAGCCGGGATGATACAGGCCAGCGCCAGGTAAAATACCCAGATGTATTGGAAGGAAGTTTCACATTCGTATCGGATCACTGTAAGTAGTTTTTTCATAGTTACAAGCCACCTTTCTCAGTCAGTTTTACGAATAATTTCTGTAAATTCATATTGGAGATCTGCAGCGGACTGCCATGGGGCAGTTCTTCTTTTTTGCCCAGGATATAAGCCAGCTTCATGGCGCCTAACTCATCCCTGCCGATCACATGCCGGCCCCTGCAGTAGTCCTCCAGCGCGTCCTCGGGCCCGCAGACGCAGTACCCCCTCTCCAGCAGGCTTTCCACCGGCTCCTGGAGAAGGAATTTTCCGCGGTCAATGAGAACCACTTCCTCGATGATATTGGCTACCTCTTCGATCAGGTGGGTTGCCAGGATGATCGTCCTCTGGCGTTTTTCATAGTCCCTCAGCAGGAAATGGTAGAACAGCTCCCGGTGGTTCGCGTCCAGGCCCAGCACCGGCTCGTCGAAAATCACATAGGGAACGTCCAGCGCCAGCGCAATGGCCAGCTTCAATATAGACTGCTGTCCTTTAGACAGGGCCGGAAACCGTTTCCGCGTATCCAGGGAAAACGTTCCGCGATCTCAAAGGCCAGATCCTTCTGGAAATGGTCATAAAACCGGTCGGTCCATTTGAAAATATCCCGCACCTTCAGGCTGCTGTCGTACAAATCCTGAGCAGACATGCAGAAGAGCTTCTCATGCACCGCCATATTTTCCTTTGCGGGCAGCCCGTCGATCAGGATCTCCCCCTCATCCGCAAAGCTCCGGTTTGCGATGAGGTTGATCAGGGTGGACTTGCCGGCGCCGTTTCGCCCCAACAGCCCGTAGATCTTGCCGTGCTCGAATGAAAAAGAGACATTCTCAAGCGCGGTTACACGGCCGTAGCGCTTCATAACATTATTGATCTGGATTGCATTCATCTTCATAACCCCTTTCTATCAATCTCATAAGCTCCTCCTTTGACATCTCAAGCTTCACCGCTTCGCGGACCATGGAGGCGACGTACTGGCTGAAAAACTGGCCCTGCCGCTTCCTGCGTATCCGCTCCACCGCCCCTTCCCTCACATACATTCCAAGTCCCCTCCTTTTATAAATGACCTCCTCATCCACCAGCAGGTTCATGCCCTTAAGGACCGTATGGGGATTGATGTTCAGAAGAACGGAGATCTCATTTGTGGAGGGGATCTTTGTTTCCTCCGGGAACGTCCCGGTAAAGATCGAGTCCTCCAATTGTTCTGCGATCTGGATAAAGATGGGCTTATCCAGGTCCGGATTGACATACAATGATATCACCTCACTTATCTAGTTAGTTAGTTGAGTAACAAACTATATTACGTGTTCAGTATAGAACTTCAAAATGGTTTTGTCAATTCTTTTTTTGATAAAATATATCTTCGGGCAGGAACAATAAAATTTTTGGGATACTGGCGGACGAAGAGGTTGATTTTATCCGTGGAAACAGATATACTGTAAAGCGTGAATGAAATTGCCGAAGAGACGCGGACGGGCGATCCGGCTGCCGCGCAGACAGGCGACAGTAAATAAAGGAGTATTTTGAGATGGAATTAGTGACAATTCGGGAGTTATTTAAGAACAGGGACGGCTATCTGGACAAGCAGGTGACAGTCGGAGGATGGATTCGCAGTATCCGGGATTCCAAGACATTTGGCTTTATCGTAGTAAATGACGGTTCTTATTTCGAGCCGCTGCAGATCGTGTATCATGATAAAATGGACAACTTCCAGGAGATTTCAAAGCAGAACGTAGGCGCGG
The DNA here is from genome assembly GCF_003885045.1 of Schaedlerella arabinosiphila. GTDB lineage: Bacteria > Bacillota > Clostridia > Lachnospirales > Lachnospiraceae > Schaedlerella > Schaedlerella arabinosiphila. The sequence goes on from NZ_RHJS01000002.1 coordinate 5,674,593, forward strand.
CGATCATCGTGACCGGTACCCTGGTGGCCACGCCCCAGGCGAAGCAGCCCTTCGAGATCCAGGCGGAAGAGGTGACGGTGGAAGGCGCCTCCGCGCCGGATTACCCCCTGCAGAAGAAGCGTCACAGCTTCGAATATCTCAGGACGATCTCCCATCTGCGGCCCAGGACCAATACATTCCAGGCCGTATTCCGGGTGCGGTCGCTGGCGGCCTATGCCCTCCACAGATTTTTCCAGGAGCGGGGCTTCGTCTACGTGCATACCCCGCTGATCACAGGCAGCGACTGCGAGGGCGCGGGCGAGATGTTTAGGGTGACTACGCTGGACATGGAGGATCTCCCGAAAAATCCGGACGGAAGCGTAGATTACGCGCAGGACTTCTTCGGAAAAGAGACCAGCCTGACGGTCAGCGGCCAGCTCAACGGCGAGACCTATGCCCAGGCGTTTCGGAGCATATATACGTTCGGTCCCACCTTCCGGGCGGAAAATTCCAACACCACCCGGCACGCGGCGGAGTTCTGGATGATCGAGCCGGAGATCGCCTTTGCGGATCTGGAGGACAATATGGAGCTGGCGGAGGCCATGCTGAAATACGTCATTTCCTATGTCATGGAGCAGGCGCCGGAGGAGATGAATTTCTTCAATTCCTTTGTGGACAAGGGGCTGCTGGAGCGGCTGAAAAACGTGGTAGAGTCGGATTTCGCGAAGGTGACGTATACGGAAGCCATCGACATTTTAAGTAAAAACAACGATCAGTTTGAGTATAAAGTATCCTGGGGATGCGACCTGCAGACCGAGCATGAGCGGTACCTCACCGAGCAGGTATTCAAGCGTCCGGTCTTTGTGACGGATTACCCCAAGGAGATCAAGGCGTTCTATATGAAGCAGAACGACGACGGCAAGACCGTTGCGGCAGTGGACTGTCTGGTGCCCGGAATCGGGGAGATCATCGGCGGAAGCCAGAGGGAGGACGACTACGACAAGCTGCGCGCAAGGATGAAGGAACTGAATTTAAAAGAAGAAGACTACGGGTTCTATCTGGATCTGAGGAAATACGGCTCCACCCGCCACGCGGGCTTCGGGCTTGGCTTTGAGCGCTGCGTGATGTATCTCACCGGCATGGCCAACATCCGTGACGTGGTGCCGTTCCCGAGGACCGTGAAGAACTGCGAATTATAAGCTAGAGGCCTCGCCTTGGCCAAGGAGCGGCCCGCAGCAGGTATAAAACGCGGAAACAGGCAAATCGGCAGTTATTTCAAAAGGATGTGTTGGTGTGAAGATTGTATTGCCAAATAAAGTACTGATGATTATTCTGAATCTCCAGATGCATGGGTATGACGCCTATGCGGTGGGCGGCTGTGTCCGGGATTCGATCCTGGCGAAGAAGCCCCAGGACTGGGATATCACCACTTCGGCAAAGCCGGCGGATATCAAGCGGATGTTCCGCAGGACAGTGGACACCGGGATTGAACATGGAACCGTGACCGTGCTTTTGGGAAGGGAGAGTTTTGAAGTAACCACATACCGGATCGACGGAGTCTACGAGGACAACCGCCACCCAAAGGAAGTCCGGTTTACCAACAATCTGGAAGAAGACTTAAAACGACGGGATTTTACCATCAACGCCATGGCATACAATGACGATGTGCGCCTGGTGGATGCGTTCGGCGGGATGAAGGATCTGAATTACCACCTGATCCGGTGCGTCGGAAATCCAAAGGAACGGTTTTCCGAGGATGCCCTGCGGATTCTCAGGGCCGTCCGTTTTTCGGCCCAGCTTGGCTTCTCCATCGAGAAGTCTACGGAGGCGGCCATCAAAGAGCTGGCGCCTTCCCTGCGGCATGTCAGCGCGGAGCGTATCCGGACGGAGCTTTTGAAGATCCTGGTTTCCAACCATCCGGAGCAGCTTCGGGAGGCGTACCGCCTGGGGATCACGAAGGTGATCCTGCCGGAGTGGGACGACATGGAGGGAGTGGCGCAGAATACCCCGCACCACAAATATGATGTGGCGGAGCACACCATCCATGCCATCAAAAATGTAAAACGAGACAAGATCCTCCGGCTCACCATGCTGTTTCACGACATGGGAAAGCCGGCCATGAAGTCTACGGATGAAAACGGGCGGGATCATTTCAAAGGGCACGCGATTGTGAGTGAGGAGCTCACAAACGTGGTGATGCGCCGGCTCAAATTTGACAACGAGACCATCAAAAAAGTGACCCGGCTGGTGTGCTACCACGATTACCGTGTGGAAGCCACGCCCCAGAACGTGCGCCGGGCCATGAACCGGATCGGCGTGGAGCTGTTCCCCTACTATCTGGCGGTCCGCCTGGCGGATGTGAAGGCCCAGAGCGTCTACCAGAAGCGTGAGAAGGTGGAAAATATCATCAAGATGCGGGAACTGTATCAGGAAGCACTGGTACAGGAGAACTGCGTGACATTGCACGACCTGGCCGTGACTGGGAAGGATCTGATGGAGATCGGCATGGAGCCCGGACAGAAGCTTGGCAGCATGCTCCAGGAATTGCTGGAATGGGTCATCGACGACCCGGACTGCAACAAAAAAGAAATTTTGTGTGAATACGTAAAAGAAAAGCTTGGACTTTAGCATACCCGGGCTCTTTCTCTCATAGATATAGAAAAGCTGGTGATCAGCGAATCATTCAGGTAACTGTTCAGTACAATGGCTGCGGAAGCAGGCCACGCTGCCTTCGGCAATCTGCGCGGGCCTGCAGCCGGATACGCGGGGGTACTGAACAGGTACAAACATCGAATATGAGGGGGCAGCCATGAGAGAGTACGAGCTGGAAGTCTTGGAGCAATATGACGTCGAAGTGATGAGCACCCGCAAGATCAGGGGTGCATTTTTTTGCGAGACAAAAGAAGGAACAATGGTGTTGAAGGAGGCGGCAGTATCTGACCGGCGTGCCCTTTTACTGTATACATTGCTGCGCCATCTGGAGTCGGCGGGGTACCCGGATGTGGATACTCCGGTTCGGAACAGGGAGAAGGAGCTGGTCAGCGTTTCCCGCGGCCAGGCCCGGTATATGCTGAAAAAATGGTACGCAGGGCGGGAGTGCGACGTGCGCCGGGAAACGGATGTGCTGGAAGCGGTGAGAAACCTGGGGCGCCTTCATCAGAAAATGTGCTGGCGGGATATTTCCGGACATTCTGCAGGCGACAGCTTCCGGATACAGGACGCCGCCGTAGATCCGGACTTTGACCCGGAGCTGTGCCCTCCCGCGGGAAGGCATCTGAAGGAGGAATTTCTCTGCCATAACCGGGAGCTGAAAAAAGTGCGCAACTACATTCGGAACAAGGTAAACAAAGGGGAATTTGAATATCTGTTCCTGAAATATTTTGAGAACATGTATCAGCTTGCGTCGAAGGTGACGAAACGGCTGGAGGACTCGGAGTACGAGGGCATCTACCGGAAGAGCCTGGAAGAGGGTCTGATGGTGCACGGGGATTATAATTACCACAACATCCTGATGCTGCCGGGACAGGAGCGGATCGGCGTGCCTGCCATGGCCACCACCAATTTCGACCATTTCCACCGGGATGTGCAGGTTCTGGATCTGTATTATTTCCTGCGCAAGGTCATGGAAAAGCATAAATGGAAGGAATCGCTGGGCCGCGCCATGCTGGAGGCGTACGCGGAGGTCAGGCCGATGTCGCCGGGAGAACTGGAGGTCATCGCGCTTAAAGCCGCCTATCCGGAGAAATTCTGGAAGACCGCCAACACCTACTACCATTCCAACAAAGCGTGGATTCCCGAAAAAAGCGTAGAAAAACTGCAGACCTCGGTTTTGCAGACAGAAGAAAAAATTCGGTTTTTGCAAAAGATATTCACTTTCTTTTTATAAAAAGCTGATGTATAATAAGTACAGCATATAACTGATACAAGGTTATATAGAGGATATAATCATATTAGGAGGTACTATGATGGAGTACAAAGAAAGATACCAGGAATGGCTGTCAAACCCTTATTTTGATGCGGACACCAAGGCCGAATTGGAAGGCATCAGGGAGGATGACAACGAGATCAAAGAGCGTTTTTACATGGATCTGGAATTTGGTACGGCCGGGCTGCGGGGGATCATCGGAGCAGGAACAAACCGGATGAACATTTATACAGTCAGGAAAGCGACTCAGGGACTGGCAAATTATATCATCAAGAACGGAAGCGCTGACAAAGGGGTTGCGATCGCATTTGATTCCCGCCGCATGTCGCCCGAATTTGCAGAGGAGGCGGCGCTTTGCCTGGCGGCCAACGGGATCAAGGCTTATGTGTTCGAATCCCTTCGTCCCACTCCGGAGCTTTCCTTCGCAGTACGCAAGCTCTCCTGCATCGCCGGGATCAACATCACCGCAAGCCACAATCCGCCGGAGTACAACGGATACAAGGTATACTGGGCGGACGGCGCGCAGATCACACCGCCCCATGACAAGGGGATCATGGACGAGGTAAAGGCCGTTGAGGACTATACCACCATGAAGACCATGTCAAAGGATGCGGCAAAGGAAGCAGGGCTTTACGAGTCCATCGGGGCAGCCATTGACGATGCATACATAGCGGAGCTGAAAAAGCAGGTGAAGCATCAGGACGCCATCGACGCGGCTGCAAAGGACCTCAAGATCGTCTACACGCCTCTCCACGGCACGGGCAATATCCCGGCGCGCCGGATCTTAAAGGAGCTGGGCTTTGAAAATGTATACGTGGTAAAGGAACAGGAACTGCCGGACGGCGAATTTCCGACCGTGTCTTACCCCAACCCGGAAGCAGAGGAAGCATTTGAGCTGGGCCTGAAGCTGGCAAAAGAGATCGACGCGGATATCGTGCTGGCTACAGATCCCGACGCGGACAGGCTTGGTGTCCGTGTAAAGGACAAGAACGGCGAATACCACACCCTCACCGGCAATATGTCCGGGTGTCTCCTGGCAGATTATGAGATCGGCGAGAAGAAGGAGATCGACGGCGGCCTTCCGGCGGACGGAAAGTTTATCAAGACCATTGTAACGACCAACATGGCAGATGCCATTGCAAAATATTACGGCGTGGACCTGATCGAATGCCTCACCGGATTTAAGTTCATCGGACAGCAGATCCTTGGATTTGAGACAAGCGGCAAGGGCGAGTACCTCTTTGGATTTGAAGAGAGCTACGGATGCCTGATCGGAACCCATGCAAGGGACAAGGATGCCATTGTGGCTACTATGGCGCTCTGCGAGGCGGCGGCTTTCTACAAGACACTGGACATGACCCTCTGGGATGCGATGATCGCTATGTATGACCGCTATGGATACTACAAGGACGACATCCAGTCCATCACCCTCAAGGGAATCGAAGGGCTTGCGAAGATCCAGGAGATCTTGGAGACTCTCCGGAAGAATCCTCCGACAGAGATCGCAGGCTACAAGGTGCTCAAGGCAAGGGATTACAAGGCGGATACGATCAAGGATATGGAGACCGGAGAAGTGACGGGAACCGGGCTGCCTTCCTCCAACGTGCTGTACTACGACCTGACGGACGACGCATGGGTATGTGTAAGACCTTCCGGCACCGAGCCCAAGGTAAAATTCTACTACGGCGTGAAGGGAACCTCCATGGAGGACGCAGACGCGAAATCCGCAGCAATGGGCAAAGAAGTCCTGGCGATGATTGATAAGATGATGTAAGGGGATACTCCTGGAATCCGAAGGCAAAGTTACTGCGGATAGTAACAAGAAATAGCCAAAATACGAGGAAATACCTTGACAAACATCATAGAAACAGGTATAACAGTACGTAAAGGCAATTAGCACAGGCATGTCGGCTGTGGGCGTGCGGGCTTTGTCTTCACATTAATCTATAGAATGAATGTTGTTCTAGTACAATAAAGAGGAGGAAACATCCATGAACAAAACAGAATTAGTAGCAGCAATCGCAGAAAATGCAGAGATTTCCAAAAAAGACGCCGAGAAAGCCGTAAAAGCTTTTGTTGAAGTTATAACGGAAGAATTAAAGAAGGGTGAGAAGGTTCAGCTTGTTGGATTCGGTACATTTGAAGTGACTTCCAGAGCAGCAAGAGAAGGAAGAAACCCGCAGACCGGCAATACAATGAAGATTGCTGCCTGCAAGGCACCGAAGTTCAAAGCAGGCAAGGCTTTGAAGGATGCTGTGAATTCATAATCAGGATGTGCGGTAAAGCCTGCATGATCAGATCATGCAGGCTTTTTGTATATCATCGTATGCAAAAACCCTCCGGGGGATGCGCACACTTTATTCCATAGGAGGAACTTATGAGACTGGATAAATTTTTAAAAGTATCACGGCTGATCAAACGGCGGACCGTGGCAAATGAAGCCTGCGACGCCGGGCGCGTCCTTGTGAACGGCAATGTGGCAAAAGCCTCCGTGAAGGTCAAGGTGGGGGACGTCATCGAGATCCAGTTCGGTACCAAGACGGTGAAGGTCGAAGTGCTGGACATCCAGGATACGACAAAGAAGGAAGAAGCAAAGGATTTGTTCCGATATCTGTGATCATTTTGGAATCCCCTTTGTTCTGAATCCATGAATGGGTAACCGCACAGCTGGAAATTTTCTGCAAACAGGCATAATATAAAACAACCCCTCATATATATAAAAAGGTGTATGGAGCCGGAATTGGGTTACAGGATCAACAGATATGGCAAAGGGGGAACAGATATGGAGGAACGGCAGCCTGTAAAGGCACATAAGCTGGTGGTAAACAACCGGAAGACAAGTATGGTCACAGGAGTGCTGGATGTGCTTTCCTTTGACCTGAATGAAATTCTACTGGAAACGGAACAGGGGATGCTGATGGTCAAGGGGACGGATCTGCACGTGAACCGGCTCAGCGTGGAGAAGGGCGAGGTGGATCTGTCGGGAAACATTGACAGCATCGCATATTCCAGCGTGAGCCAGGCGGGACACCCGAACGATAACTTTTTCGCAAAATTATTCAAGTAGGTCAGCCCCATGATGCTGGGAATCGGAAAAGAGGCCGTGATTTTCGTGTATGCGGGCCTGTCGGGGATCGTTACATTTTCCTGCTATCAGATACTGCTGCTGCTGAGAAAGCTTGTCCCACATTCCGCGGCAGCGGTCAGTACGGAGGATTTTTTTTATTGGATCGGAATCAGCGCTTATCTGTTTCGGCAGATGTATCATACAACTTATGGGAGTGTCAGATGGTTCTTCATACTAGGACTAGTGGTTGGGAATTTTCTGGCATTTTTTTGTAAAATCCTGTTGAAAAAAACATCCGCAAAGTGGAAGAATAAACTTGAAAAAAGAAAGAAAAGCGAATAGAATAATAAGAGGATACTTTATGAAACGGCCGAATGGCCATAATGGGGAATGCGTATGAGTCAAAGGAAAAAGGCGCCTGCGGGCAGGAAACACAGCCGAAAGGGTACGTCCATCTTCCGGCAGCATAAAAGAAGCATTGTGATCATTTACACCGTTTTGGGAATGCTGGCGGCCATGCTGGCGGTTAATTCGGTCAGCCTCTACGCGCGCAACCAGATCTACAAGCAGCAGGAGGCGGAGCTCAAGGCCCAGATCGAAGAGCAGAATACCCGTTTCGACAAGCTGAAGGAATACGAGGAATATGTAAAAAGCGACGATTACATCAGGGACGTGGCAGAGGAAAAGCTGGGGCTGGTAGATCCAAATGAGATCCTGTTCCGGCCGGAGGAGTAGCAAAGCCGCGCTGCAGCCCGCGTCCGGGCAGGCATAAAACTGTAAGGGAATATCGGATACGAAAGAGAAACTCCAGGGAGATACCTGGAGTTTTTTGCTGTCTTGCGGCAGTCAGGAGGGATAGAGATGGAGGATGGACAAGTATTGCACACCAGTCCTTATGTGACACAGATTGAGAGATTTGCGGATTCCCTGAAGCAGCTTTCCCATGCGTTTCTGCAGATGGGGGAAAAGAAGCAGTCATTTACAAGCGAGGAGATCGACGGGATGTTCGACTGGGTGAAGGAGAAGGTCTGCAAGGGCTGCGAGAAATGCGCCTGGTGCTGGGGGGAGAACTTTGTACATACATACCAGATGGGTTATGAGGTGCTCTCCGCGGTGGACACCTATGGAAATGAACTCAATACCGAGACGAAACGGAAGCTGAAGCAGTGCTGCATCATGGCGCCGCGTTTCCTGCGGGAAATGCTGGAGGCGTTTCACAGCGCCAGGCAGAATATGATGTGGCTCAACCGGATGGCACAGAGCAGGGAAGGCTGCGCGATCCAGATGGACACCTTCGCGGATATGATCCGGGTGACGGCAAAGGAACTGGAGGACAGCCTGTTTATTGACGACCGTCTGGAAAAACGGCTGGTTGCCGCTTTGAAAAAAAGGGGCGTCCGGGTATTGTATACCAATTTCTTTATGAACCGGGAGGGAAAGTATGAGGTTCATGTGACCGCCCGGGCTATGCAGGATGTGAATATCACCTGCAAGGAACTGGTCAGGACGGTTTCCGAGGTCATGGGCCGCCGGCTGGTGCCGGAGGGGATATACGCCCAGACAGTGGGACGGGAATACACCACCATCATCTGTCAGGAAGGGCCCACCTATTATACCCTGCAGGGGGTTGCCAGGATCGGAAAAGACTGCAGCCAGATTTCCGGGGATAATTTTATGATGCTCAATCTTCCCAGGGGAAGGCTGGCCGCGGCCCTGTCCGACGGCATGGGCTCCGGGGAAAAGGCGTGCCAGGAGAGCACGCTGGTCATTGAGCTTCTGGAGGAACTCTTAGAAGCCGGATTTCCGGAAAAAACAGCCATCCAGATGATCAACACCACCCTGGTCATGGGGCGGGAGGAGATCCATTATTCGACGGTGGACATGAGCGTGTTCGATCTCTATACAGGCACCTGCGAGCTGATCAAGGCCGGGGCCTCATCCACCTTTATCCGCCAGAAGGACAAGGTGGAGCACTTAAGCTCCACCAGCCTGCCTATCGGGGTACTCCACCAGATCGAGATCGATTCCGTGGAGCGGCAGTTGTCCGACGGGGACTTTGTGGTGATGGTGACGGACGGCGTGATGGACGCGCTTCCGGTGGGGGAGCAGGACATCCTCCTGGAGACGATCATCCAGGGCACCCTTCTGGTGAACCCAAAGGAGATGGCCAACCACATCCTGGAACAGGTGCTGAACTGGACCGGGGAGCCGCCCCAGGACGACATGACCGTGCTGGTGATCGGGATATGGGAAAAATAACAGGTACAGATACGAAAGGATTTTCTATGAGAGACTATAGTTTGCCATGCCGTACGGCGCGGTTAAAAGGAATACATACCCCCCGGTTTTTCGTATTTTTTTCGGGCTGGCTGCACGCCAGGAAGGGGTTTATTAAGGTTGACGAATGGGGCTGTATGCAGTCCGGGTTTATCAAGAGGAAACAGGAAGACTTTGAATATTATTCCGCCAAGCTGATGGAGCAGATGGAGGAGGCGCTGTCCCCGTCCCGGGTGGAGCTTAAGCGGCTGCTCATGGACTACACGGCCCTGAATCAGAAGGGCGCGCCTTCCAAATCCGCCCCAAATAAAGCGGCAAAATCCATCCGGGAGATCCGGGCGGCGGAATCCGGGAAGCAGGAGGACAAACTCCGGGAATCCAGGCGCAGGGAGCTGTTCGGTGAGATCGTCCGGGTGCAGAAGGGGCTGGAAACAAAAGAGGTGATCATGGAGGAAGAGCTTCTGGCCGCGGCGGCAAGGCTTCGGGCGCTGCTCTCCTGCTACTGCCACGGCGCGCTGTACAACTGGGGAAGGCGGGAGTGGGACGCCAGGGCGGTGCCGGAGGTCAGCATCGACAACCGGGCCTACCAGCTATACCGGAACTGGCACAAGGAGGACGACGATTATGTGAAGGAGGTCATCCGATATGCGGGAAAGGCTAAATAAACTGTTCAAAAGGACATTGAAGCCGGTAGGGCTGCCCCGGGGCTGCAAGGAACTGGACTTCGGAGCCATGTTTTGCCACGCATCGAAGCATGTGGGAATCCGCCCGGTTACATATGAATTTCCCCAGCGGATCTATGAATTTTCCAAATCGCTGGACGAGGAGATCGATACATTTCTGGCCAGCGTGGACTGCGACAGGTATAACGAGAATTATTTTGACCCGGTGATCAATATCACCTGCAATCTGGGGATCACCGACATCGACCGCCAGGCCCAGGCCCATAAGCGGGCATGCCTGGGAATCCGGGAGATCCAGAACGTGGAGCTTCAGCGGCTGAGGCTGGAAAAGCAGGAGGTGGAGGTGCAGATCGAGAAAAACAGGCGGGAGGAAATGTGAAAGGGAACGGGAAAAAGTACCCGGAGGAGGGGCATGGATCGGGAGTGAAAACAGGCAGAGAAGAAGCAGAAAAAGGAGGAGGAAAATGTTTTATAATGCACGGCGCGTCCGAAAGAGACAGAATCACGCAATGGTCAAGGCGGAAATAGAAAAGCAGAATGCGGGGCAGAGCTTTCTGCAGAATCCCTATGTGAAGAACGGCATCATTGTGGTCTGTATGATCGCAGACATGGCAACACTGTACAGTATATTTGAACTGCAGATGACAGAGCAGCAGATTTTGACGGTCATTATCACCATCGTGATCGCGGGGGCTTTGAATATCGCCCCGGTGCTTTTGGCACTCTGTCTCAACGACCAGGAGGATCGGTCCGGACTGAAAAAAATGCAGATGGCGGCGTTTTCAGGGGTGTTCCTGATCCTGTTCATCTCCACGGCAATCCTGCGGTGGACCTCGCGGCAGGATCTGTTCGCATCCGAAACCGGGATCGTCATTTCCGGAGTCCGGGACACAGAGAGAAATGGTTCGGCGATGACGGACGGGGGGCTGCAGGGCCAGCCCTTTCAGGATCTGGAGCCGGAAAATATAGAGCTGCGGGAAGTGCGGCCGAAGAATACAGACCCCCAGGCCGTATGGCTCCAGAATATCCGGCCCCGGAAGACGGCGGTTCAGGAGACGGATATTCAGGGGGTTACCATGGCGCAGAACGCATGCGCCCTGATCCTGCTGCTGGAACCTTTGGCGACCAGCGCGGTCTGCTTTGGACTGAGCTATGAAAAAGACCCGGAAAAAAAGAAACGCCAGCTTCTGCGCCTGCAGAATGTCCGTCTGAGACAGCAGCGGGACGAATACCAGGTTCAGATCGCGGAGCTGGAGCAGGAGCTTTCGGAGTGCGACCTGGAAGAATATGACAGGGAGCAGTACGAGACCATGCGGCAGCAGATCGAACTGTACAGACAGTATTTCAAAATCCACGCCCGCAGAAGGCTTGCGGAAAAAGACGGAACCGCCAACGCAGCCACGCTCCTTCTGGAGGAAAGCAAACTGGTACAGGCAATAGGAGGGATGAAGCTGTGAGAAAACAAGGAAACCGAATCCGTGTGAACAACATCTGCCGCTTTGTGTTTCTGGCTCTGGCAGTACTGGCATCTGCCGTGGGCTGCGGCGCATCAAAAAAGGAAGAGGAGCAGGCGGTTCATCTTGCGGTCATTCTGGGTGCCCACGCCAACGCACCCAGGGCAAATACCTCCCTCATCTATGATTCCGTGCTGGAAGCCTGCGGGCAGAGCGGCTCAAGCATTTCCCTCATTGTAAACGACGGCGCCCCCTATGCGTCGGTAGTGGACATTCCGGAAACAAAGGCCGGGCTGAGCCGTGAAAAATACAGATCCATTGCGGAGGATCGGGCGCGGCAGATCCTGGAACTGGCAGACCAGATGCTGGCCCGGACAGGAGAAAGCGACCTGCTGTCCGCGGCGGCTCTTGCGGCCCGGCATCTGAACGCGGAGGAGGGCGGCAGAAAGGAACTGGTCATCCTGGATTCCGGCCTGACCACCGTTCCGCCGCTGGACTTTACGGAGAGCACGCTGGATGGGATACAGACGGAACAGATTTTGGACGCGCTGGAGGAACAAGACGCGGTTCCGGATCTGAAGGGCATAGAAAGCGTCTGCTTTTACAATCTGGGAGACGTGGCCGAACCCCAGTCGCGGATCACAGAGGGAGACCGGAAGCGGCTGACCGAGATCTGGAAGGGGATCTTTGACAGGGCAGGCGCGAAGCGGGTGGAATTTCGGACAGACCTGCCCCTGTCCGCGGTTTATGCAGAGGGGGAGGTGCCGGCGGTATCCGTCATGCCGGTGGTGGAACAGGCTTCCGCGCTGGTCTGGGAAGAGATTGATCTGGATGAGCTGGACGCGGTCAGCTTCGGAGAGGAAACCATTGCCTTTCTGCCGGATACGGACGAGCTGGTGGACAGGGAAGCCGCAAAAAAGGTGCTGGAGGGTGTGGCCGGGTATATGAAAGAGCACCCCCAGTTTCAGGCCATGCTGGTGGGAACCACAGCCAAAACAGGGGATCTTGAGAGCTGCATCAGCCTTTCAGGAAAACGGGCGGAGGCGGTGCGGGAGCTGCTGATGGAACAGGGGATCGACGGGATAAGGCTGGAAACGGCCGGAACCGGATACGAGAATCCGTTTTACATCAACGACCAGAAGGACGGCGCGCTGGATGAAACCGCGGCGGCAAAGAACCGTTCCGTTATCCTTCTGGACGCCTCCGGGGACATGGCGTCGCAGATCCGGGGACACGGGTATCTCGTCCGGGGGCAGTAGGAGCGGTATGTTTTCGGAGATGCCCGGGAAGCAAAATGGCAGTGCCTGTCTGGTCAGGGCTGCAGCTCTTCTCCCGCCGGTATCAGGGAATGTGATTCACAGAAAAAGAGGGAATTTCCAGGCGGTTTTGGAGAGAAAATGATTTGACGCTGGGTCGGTTTTTGGGATATACTAGAGAAGGAAAAATTAGGAAAAGATACATGGAAAGGAAGAGGAACGATGAAGCTGATGATCGCGTCGGATATACATGGCTCCGGGTACTACTGCCGGCAGATGCTGGGGGCATATCGGAGGGAACACGCCGACAGGCTGGTGCTGTTAGGAGACATTTTATATCATGGACCGCGTAACGATCTTCCCAGGGAATATGAGCCGAAGGAGGTTATTTCCATGCTCAACGGCGTAAAGCAGGAGCTGCTTTGCGTAAGGGGGAACTGCGACACGGAAGTAGACCAGATGGTTCTGGAATTTCCCATTCTGGCAGATTACTGTTTTTTGGAAATCGGCGGGAAGACCATGTTCGCGACTCACGGCCATGTATTCAACCCAAACCATCCGCCCATGCTCAAGGCAGGGGATATCCTGCTGAACGGACATACACATATTCCGGCATGTGAGGAGACAGGGGCGTTCTGGTATCTGAATCCGGGCTCCGTATCCATTCCCAAGGAAGGCTCCCCGCACGGCTATCTCACGTATGAGAACGGGATGTTTGAATGGAAGGACATGAAAGGAGAGGTCTGGAAAAAGAAATTACTATAGAGGAGGTAAGAATGATAGAGGATAGAATAGCTCTTTTGATTGACGCAGACAATGTCTCTGCGAAGTACATCAAGCCGATCATGGACGAACTGTCCAAGTACGGCAATATCACATATAAAAGGATTTACGGGGACTGGACAAGCCCGTACAATCTGAGCTGGAAGGAGGTCCTGCTTCAGAACAGTATCACGCCGATCCAGCAGTTCAGCTATACATACGGAAAGAATGCGACAGACTCCGCGATGATCATCGACGCCATGGACATGCTGTATACCAGCGAGCTGGAAGGATTCTGCCTGGTTTCCAGCGACAGCGATTTTACGAAGCTGGCCAGCCGTCTCAGGGAAAACGGCAAGCTGGTGATCGGTATGGGAGAGGACAAGACGCCCATCCCCTTCCGAAAAGCCTGCGACATTTTCACGGTACTGGAGCTTCTTCTGGAAGACAGCACAATGGAAAATACAGAAAAAGCGCCTGCGGTATCTACGTCTGCCAAGGAGCTCAAGCGCAGCAGCGTGGATGTGGTGAAGAATCAGATCGAAGAAGCTGTGATCAAGATCATCATGGAAAACCAAAACGACGACAAGGAGACCGGCCTCGGCGAGGTGGGAAGCCGTCTTTTGAAGCTGTATCCTGATTTTGACGTGCGGAGGTACGGATACAGCCTGCTGTCCAAATTTCTTGAGACGTTTCCCAAGCTGAAACTAAAGCAGGACGGAACCAAGGTTTCCGTGATGCTGTATGAGGACAAGAGCCGGAAGGACCTGCTGGAGGAATACATACTGCAGCAGATCAAATATGCGGGAAAACAGGGAGTTTCCCTGGGAACGCTGGGCAACCGGATCCGGAACCGGTTCGGGGATTTCAAGGTTCATGACTACGGATATTCCCAGTTCAAATCTTACATCCAGAGCTTCGAAGACGTGAAGATCGAAGACGACGGAGAGCAGAATTGGGCGATCTATGTTAAGAACCAGGAGTCTTAGATCCATATACCGCGGCAGTCAGAACGACCGGACGCAGACCCGCCTTCTGTTCTGATTTGCTGGAATATTTTCACTAAAAGAAGAGGAATAACGATGAGAGAGATCATAAACGGAGAACGTTTTGTAATGGGGACCTGCTACTATCCCGAGCACTGGGATTCCTCCCTGTGGGAGGATGATCTGGAGCGGATGCTGCAGGCAGGCATTGAGGTGATCCGCATTGCGGAATTTGCATGGAACAAGATCGAGCCGGAGGAAGGTGTGTACACCTATGAATTTTTTGACTCCTTCCTGGAGCTGGCGCAGAAAAAAGGAATGAAGGTCATTTTCTGTACGCCCACGGCAACCCCGCCGGTATGGCTGACCGAGAAGTATCCGGAGGTGCTCAATGCGGACCAGGACGGCCTGCTATACCGCCACGGCGCAAGACGGCACTACAATTACAACTCCCCCGTATATCAGAAGCTGTGCCGCAATATCGTGGAAAAGTCCGCATCCCACTACGGCGGACACCCTGCCATTATCGGATGGCAGATCGACAATGAGGTGAACTGCGAGCTGGACGAATTTTATTCCGAAAGCGATACACTGGCGTTCCGGCATTTTCTTCAGGAAAAATACAAAACCATAGACGGACTGAACCAGGCATGGGGAACCATTTTCTGGAACCAGACCTACAACTGCTGGGAGCAGGTATATGTGCCCCGCAAGACGGTTCACAACACCAACAACCCCCACCATTTGCTGGATTATTACCGTTTTGTCTCAGACAGCGCCCGGCGTTTTGTAAGGATGCAGTCCGAGATCATTCGGAAATACTGCAAAAAAGAGGATTTTATCACCACCAACGGCATCTTCGGCAATCTGGATAACCAGGCGATGCAGAAGGAAAGCCTGGACTTTATGACCTACGATTCCTACCCGAATTTTGCGTACTGTTTGGACGATTATCAGGCGGAGGATCCCATCAAGGACCGCAAATGGAGCCGGAATCTGGCGGAGACAAGAGCCATTTCCCCCATCTTCGGGATCATGGAGCAGCAGAGCGGCGCAAACGGCTGGACCACCCGGATGGAAGCGCCCACGCCCAGGCCCGGGCAGATCACCCTCTGGACCATGCAGAGCATTGCCCACGGAGCGGATTTTGTCAGCTATTTCCGCTGGCGGACCTGCACGGTGGGGACGGAGATGTACTGGCACGGTATCCTGGATTATTCCGGGCGGGACAACCGCAGGCTTCGGGAGATCCGTGAGATTGCCCGGAAGATGGAAGGCATGAAGGAAATCGCAGGCGCGCGCTATGCGGCGAAGGTGGGGATCTTAAAGGACTATGACAATATCTGGGACGCCCGCCAGGACAAGTGGCATGAGCGGGTGGACAAATGCAGCCAGAAGTCCCTGTTTGCCGCGCTGCAGATGACCCATACGCCTTTCGATTACGTCTATCTTGACGATGAGACCGACTGGGAGGAGCTGCGGAAGTATGAAGTGCTGTTCTATCCTCATGCATCCATTCTGACGGATGCCCGGATGAAGGCGCTGGAAACCTATGTGTCCGAAGGCGGGAAGCTGGTCATGGGCTGCAGGACCGGCTACAAGGATCTCTGCGGACGGTGCGTGATGGACAAGCTGCCGGGAAAGGCGGCGGAGCTGACCGGAACGGATATCCCGGAATACTCCTTTGTGGCGCCCGATGACGGCAGAGTGCTGGCGGACTGGGACGGAACGAAGGTGGAAGCCGCGGTATTCAATGATCTTCTGGAACCTGCGGGAGAGCAGGCGGAGGTTTTGGCCCGTTATGCGTCCAGCTATTACGCGGGGACGCCGGCATTGATCCGCAACCGGTATGGAAAGGGCGAGGCCTATTACTTCGGCGGAGCCTTTGCGCTGGATACGGCGAAGGTATTTTTGGACAAGCTGGGAGTGGGGACACCCTGGAGGGAAACGCTGAAGCTGCCCGAGTGCTGCGAGCTGGCTGTCCGGGAGAAGGACGGCAGGAGATATTTCTTCGTGCTGAACTATGCTCCGGAGAGCGTGAAAGTGGAAGTGAAAAAGGAGCTGCGGGAACTATTCGCAGGAGAATTGATCAAAGGCGAAGCGGAGCTTGGGGCTTATGAGGTGAAGATTTTCGCGGAATAGGTGATGAGCGAAGCTGATGAATGCAGCGGTACGGTAAAAAATGGAAAAGAAATGAGCTCTGTGGAATGAGAACCATGGCGCTCATTTTTTTCATGCTATTGATCTCCATAGTGATAACGACATGCCAGAATATAGATATTGCTTTCATCTATTCTGTAAATCAAACGGTCTTTATCGTTAATCCGTCTGCTCCAATATCCGGATAAGTTCCCTCTTAATGGTTCTGGTTTTCCAATTCCGCTATTGCCATTCCTAACAATATCATTGATTAACTGATTGATCTTTTTCAGTGTTTTACGGTCCTCTGTCTGCCAATAAAGATAATCTTCCCAACCAGTATCTGCAAACACCTTATTCATTATCTTCTGCCTCGGATAACTCATGTACAGAATATTGACCATTCTCCAACTGAGCTTTGCCTTTCATCAGCCAATCATAATTTTCTTTATTGCCCATGACATAAATGTTTTCCATAAGGTTATTATAAGATTCTTCTGATATCATAACGACATTCTTGTTATTTTTTCTTAAAACGATCATAGTCTCATAATCATCTGTTACCTTATCCATATACGTTTTCATATTATCCCGAAGATTTGTATAATTTACTGCTAACATGATGAAATACCTCCCACATACAAACGCGAATTTCTATATTTACATTATAGAGTACAGTTTTCTGTACGTCAAGGATAGGCTTGTTATTCATATAATTCTTCTGATATAAAAATCTTTCGTTTCAGGCATAGAAAATGGATGTCAACGATCAGGTTCTTCTTTTGCTGTAAATATAAGCAAGACAAGTCTGCAAAGTCAAATGCAATTAAAAAAACAGCCAAATAAGATAAAAGCTTTTCCGCAATAAAACTTCTAAAATAATGCTATGAAAGAGAGAAGGAAGTGAAAAGGTGAAAAGTGAGGAGAAAATTTTTAACTGCTATTTTTTTGTGATCGCATTTACAAATCTGTGTGTTTCCACAATTATACAGATGTTTAATTCTACAATTACACTGCATATTGACCAACTGGACTATTCTGCATCAATTTCAGGAACGATCATTTCCATAGGGGCGATTGCGGCAACTGTATATCGTTTTTTTGGAGGAAAGCTGTGTGAAAAACGGGGAAGGCGTCTGTTGATCATTTGGGGAACCGTCTGCCTGGGAGTTTCTTCCTTTATTATGGGGAACGCGGCATCGCTTCTTCTGATCTATTTTGTACGCATCTTTCAAATGGTTGGATATTCTATGGTCTCAACAGCCGTTTCCGTAGCCGTTATTGATGTCATTCCGTCCGGGAAGGTAGGACGGGGCATAGGGTATTTCAGCCTTGCAACCTCGGTTTCACAGGCATTTGGCCCGTCGGTTGCTCTGATGATGTACGAAGGAAAAGGCGGATTTGGGACAGTTATGACAGGTGTGGCAGTGATCAGCCTGCTTTCTCTGATGATCGTTGTGATATTTTTAGATTATGAGAAAAAAATCGGACAGAAAAAGGAGAACGCGGCGGAAAAGCCGGTAGAGACGGAAAAGGGGCTATGGAAATATATTGAGAAGCATGCGCTTCCGGCGGCAATGATCAATTTTTTCATTATATTTTCCGGCGGACTGATTACGATGTATCTGACGCTATACGCGTCTAAAATGGGAATTGCAAATGCGGGAATGTTCTTTTCTGTTTCCGTAATCTTTATGATAGGGGCAAGAGTGCTGTCGGGAAACATCAGCGATAATTACGGAGTGCTGGTAGCCCTGATACCAGGAGCGATTTTACTGATTGCGGCCTATATTCTGCTGATATTAAGCGCAGGAAATTCCATGCTGTTCTATATAGCCGGCGGATTTTATGGTTTGGGAGGCGGCCTGACGTCACCTGCGTTAAATGCGGAGGCAGTCAGGGGTGTGCCGAAGCACAGAGTCAGTATTGCATCTTCGACTTTTTTCCTGCCGCTGGATATTGCATTTGTAGTAAGTTCTGTGATCTGGGGAATTGTGATTGACTCATTCAGCTTCCGGGCGGCGTTTGGAATAGCAGCAGGATTTGTGGGGGCGGCAATGGTATTGGGAGCGGTTATTTTTTCTGTAAAGAGACAGAAACGATAATAAAAAAGTGTTAGAGGAGGATTTTAGATGGGCATGAAAAAATTAAAAATCGGGATAATCGGATGCGGAGGAATTGCGAAACAAAAGCATTTGCCGGCACTGAAGGAGAATGCGGACTTAAATGAAATGATTGCTTTCTGTGATATCGTTGAAGAGAGAGCTTTGGAAGCGGCGAAAAAATTTGGAGGAGAAGACGCAAAGGTTTACACCGACTACAGAGAGCTGCTTGCAAATCCGGATATAGACGTAGTACATGTATGTACGCCGAATGTATCCCACAGTGAAATTACAGTGGCTGCATTTGAAGCAGGAAAGCACGTATACTGCGAAAAACCGATGTCGCACAGCGGAGAAGAAGCTGAACGGATGGTGGAAGCATGGAAAAAGTCCGGAAAAAAATTTACGGTTGGATATCAGAATCGTTTCCGCCCGGAAGTGCAGAATCTCCATAAAGCCTGTGAAAAAGGGGAACTGGGAGAGATTTATTATGGGAAGGCGCATGCGGTCAGAAGACGGGGCGTACCGACCTGGGGCGTTTTTCCTGACAAATCACAGCAGGGAGGCGGACCTCTGATTGATATTGGAACACATGCGCTGGATATCACTTTATGGTGTATGGGGAATTATGATGTGGATACAGTAACCGGATCTGTATTCTACAAGCTGGGAGGTTTTAAACAGGCAACAGAGGGAAATCTGTTTGGAGCATGGGACCCGGAAACGTTTGAGGTCGAGGATTCCGCAATGGGATACGTCAAAATGAAGAATGGAGCGGCGATTGCGCTGGAAGCAAGCTGGGCATTGAATATTCTGGAGTCCCGGGAAGCTTCGACTACGCTTTGCGGGACGCTGGCAGGGGCGGAGATCCATTCCGGCATGAGCCATTCTAAAAATGAGTTGATTTACAATCGGGGAAGAAACAACCAGTTGATGGAGGAGACGCTTTCACCGATCGGGGGAGTCGCTTATTTTGGCGGAGGAGGCGGCGCAGAAGGCGTTGTAGATAACCGGCAATGGCTGGAAGCGATTATCAACGATACACAGCCGCTGGTAAATCCGGAAGAAGCTCTGGTGGTAACAAAAATTTTGGAGGCCATATACAGATCTGCGGAAACGGGAAAGGAAATAATTTTTTAAATCATAAATAGGAGGTTTTTTCATGGGACATAATATTAAACGAAGCGTTACGATTTACAGTTGGCATCGACAGGTAGAGGCGGGAAAGCTGACATGGGAAGACTGCATCAAAGCAGCAGTGAAGATGGGCTGCAGCGGATTGGAACTGCTGGGGCAGTTATATTTCAGATATTGCCCGGAAGCTCTTCAGGAGGATATTGATTCCTGGGAAGAAATGATGTGGAAATACGGAACAAAAACGATTGCGCACGACTTTTTTGTAGATAAGACAATGTATGCGCATCGAAATCTGACGGTAAAGGAAAGTGTTGACATTGTAAGAAGACACGCGCTTTTTGCAAAATCCATCCATTGTCCGGTAATGCGGATCGGCGGACAGGTAGATCCGGAAGTGTTCCGTCAGTCAGTTCCGATTCTGGAAGACCTGGGAGTTAAGATGGGGTTGGAGATTCACAGCGGTTCTTCTTCCTTCTGTCTGCCGCAGGTACAGGACGTGATTGAGGTCATCCGGCAGTCAGGGTCAAAATATATCGGGATTGTTCCGGATATGAGTATGTTCTGTAAGGAAGTAAGCCAAAGCCAGCTCGCACTGGCACGCTCAGAGGGCGTAGATGAGAAGCTGGTGGAAGAAGTGGAAAATCTGTATAAACAGGTGGATAATGTCCAATTCCGCAGTTTCTGCAATGAGCAGATGGAGCTGGCAAAGGACGAAGCGACAAAGGGATTTCTGGCAAGGATTCGCAGAACGGAATACTATGATCCAAAGGTTTTGCTGGAGCACATGCCATATATCATCCACTGCCACGGCAAGTTTTACGAAATGACAGAAGACTGCGAAGAGTCAACCATTGATTATCCCGGAATCTTAAATGTATTGGTAGAAGGCGGATACGACGGGTATATTTCGGCAGAATATGAAGGCCGCCCGATTAATGGAGATACGTTTGAACCATTCCGGCGTTATCAGAAGATGCTGGATAAATATCTGGGGCATTATCCGGAAGCAAATTATCCGGAGTGGCCGAATGCAGAGCCTGTGAAGGGCGGCGGCTTTGGAGTTCCCAATCAGGCATTGCTGCCGAAGGGCTTCCAGAATCATTATGAAAATGGCGAGTGCACCGGATTTGAAGTTCAGGTATCCAGCTATTATTACAGGGGAGTGCCGCTGAGTCTGTTTGAATCCTGTTATGTTGAAGTGAACGGGAAAATGTATGGACCGGAAAGCATGCGCGTGAAGGTAGACGGTGAAACCTTCCGATTCAAAGATATGTGCGATGTGACGCTCCATTACTGGAATAAAGGGTATCCGGCAACGATCATTATTGATGAGCCGGGCGGGTTGGAAGTAGGAAAAGAATACCGGGTATCTGCGGTTGTCACGATACGGGCATACTACATGAGAGAAGGGATCGCTGCCCAGCTTGCCGGGACACAGGTGAAAATGCCCTCTGCGGAAAAGCGTATACTCGAAGCATAGGAAGCAGAATATAAAAAGATTAGAAGCGGTCTGTAAGCAGGCTGCTTCTTGTTGCTGTTATCCCCTGGTCTGTACATTCTCTGAAATCCGAAAGGATGTGTTACTATAAAACATAGTCTACATAAAGGAGGAATTTAAAGATGGACAGGCAGAAAAGACCATATTTACAGATTGAGGTTGTAGAGACAGAACCCATTCATTTTCATGAAGAACTGGAATTGCTGTTCTTGCTGGAAGGGCGGGTTTCTATTGAGGCAGGCTGTGATAAATGGCAGATAGAAAAAGAAGATATCTTAATGATCAACAGCGGAATCCGGCACTCACTGCATGCATTGCGGGAGGGAAGCATCATTTGCAAGCTGATGATTCCGCATCAGTTTATCGGCAGTTATATTAACAACAGTTTTTATTTGATCTGGTGCAATTCTGTTTCAGATAAAGCAGATGATTATGGAAAAATCCGGAAGATGCTCAAAGAGCTTGCGCGGCATTGCCTGATCAAAAAAGACTTCGATTTCTATTATCAGGGGAAAATCTATCAGTTGTTGTCCTGCCTGATCGAAGAATATTTGATTACAAATGAAGATATCCGTTATCATGACCGGATCAGCAAAGAAGACGAGCGCATTTCTCAGATTTTATCTTATATACAGGAAAACTATAACAAAGAAATATCCTTAAAAGACCTGGCAAAAAAATTGTATCTGACAGATGCCTATTTATCACGGTTTATCAAAAAAGTACTGGGCAGAAACTTCTGGGAATATCTAAACTCCGTAAAGCTTCATTATGTGGTTGAAGATCTGCTGTATTCGACAAAATCAATAACCCGAATCGCAATGGACAACGGTTTTGCAAATATGGCAACATTTAATAAATCTTTTCGAAATATGTACCATATGACCCCATCCGAATATAAAGCATCATCAGGCCCGAAAAAACAAAAGGAATGGAAAATCAAGCAGGAAAAAGAAAAAAGACTGCTCCAGGAACTGGAAGATTTTCTGAATGAGCCAGCCGAATTGGCGGGACAGGAAGGCATTGAAAAGTATAACGTGGAAATTGACGCGAACCAGAAAAGGGAATATCCAAGGCCATGGAAAAAATTACTAAATGCAGGCTCGCTGGAGATGCTGCGGGATCACCGCATCCGGTCAGATCTGCTGAGAGTCAACAGCGCCCTGAAAATAACGCATGTCCGTTTTTGGAATGTATTATGTGATTCTACGGGATTGGGGATGTATAAGTCAGACAATCTGCAGGATTATGACTGGGGCATACTGAATGAATGCCTGGATTTTTTGCTGCAGAACCATATGAAGCCGGTGTTCCATATGGGATACAAAAAGGGCAGGTCGGGGGAAGGCGGATATACGTATGTGGATCAAAATTTTTCGTTTCAGTCGCTCTGGGAAATAGAGAAGGTATTTGAATTGCTGCTGCGGCATATGATCATGCGGTATGGAAGGGAAGAGGTAGATACGTGGTGCTTCGAATTGTGGTATCCGAATATCTATTACAGTCTTCCAAAGTTTCTGGAGATAGACAGGGCATTTGCCTATACTGCTGAAATATATAAAACAATCCGGCGGATGCTTCCGGAGGTAAGTATAGGACTTGCAGAGTTTAGTCTGCTGACAGACAGTAACAGGCTATATGAACGAATGGCTGCTTTTGAGAAAAGAGGAATCATCCCGAACTTTGTTTCCTGTGTCTCCTACCCTTATAAAGTGGTGCAAAAGGAAAATGTAGTGGTTCGGGAATGGCAGTTTAAGGATGAATTTATATTAGAGGAAATAAAAAATCTGAAGCATATTATGAACCAGGTTGGCTGGGGGCATCTGCCGATTTGGATGACAGAATATAATTTTACGCTTTTGAACGGGAACCCTCTGAATGATTCACGTTTTAAAGGGGCGTGGATCTTAAAAAGCATGGCCGATGTTGCGGAACATGTCGAAGTGGTTGGACACTGGCAGCTTTCTGATCTGTGTGCTCTGCCGGCAGATGCGGATCATAACCGATTACTGTATGGCGGCAAGGGACTGATCACAAAAGACGGGATCAATAAACCGTCTTATTTTGCATTGTATTTTTTGTCTTTGCTTAAGCCTTTTTTGGTTGATAAGGGAAAACACTATATGCTTACCATGGACAAGCAGGGAACGTATGCGATGGTTGTTTTTAATATGAAATTGCTGGGCGCCGCGGCATACATGAAGCCCGAAGGGGAGATTACAACGGATGATATGGAGCATATTTTTGAGAACGAAAAACCGGTTCAGATGCAGCTTCATTTGAATGGGATAAAGCCGGGAAAATACCGGATTAAAAGTCTGATTATTGATTCGAAGCACGGAGGAATCCAGGATTGGTTAAACAAGAATAAACAGATAGAGGTTTTGAAGGGAAATGAAATCTGGCATCTGCAGCAAATGTGCATGCCGGATATGCAGATCTATATCAAATCGGTGGATCAGATTCTGGATATTGACATTACATTGGGCGCAAATGACTTTATGTTTTATGAGATTGAACGGGTAAACTGAAAGCTGGTTTTAGTAAGAGGAGGCATCCACGGGAAAAGCTGCTGCGGCTGCCTCATTTTTCACATTTCTCATCGGCGCAATAATTGAAGTCAGAATTTGATTTTTAGAAAACAAGGAGTCAAAGTATGTCAAAAAGATTAAAGGAAGAGGTCGTGAGAATAAAAGTAGCTTTTGGTGAAAATGATATAATATAACCAATAAAAACAAGAGATTCATCATGAATGTGCACAAAATGGATTCTCTGATTTGGAGGGTAGGGAAATATGGTAAAGTACATTTTAAAACGGATACTGTATGTGATTCCTGTTATGTTCGGGGTATTGATCATCGTATTCGCATTGAAAAGCATTATGCCGGGAGATCCGGTAGATATGATACTTTCCTCAGATGCTTCTGCGGAAGAGAGACAGGCGAAGCGTGAAGAATTGGGGCTGGATAAACCGATTGCCGTGCAGTTTGCGGTTTATGTGAAAGGAATTGTGACAGAACTGGACTTTGGCACGTCGTATAAAACAAACCAGCCTGTGTTTAACGAGTTGATGCAGAGGTTTCCGATTACATTTATTTTGGCGATCGGTTCTGTCTTTGCAGGAACATTGCTTGCGATTCCTCTGGGGATTCTCTCTGCGATCAAACAGTATACCTGGATTGACAGCCTGGTATTGGTATTTTCCATGCTGGCAGTCTCCATTCCAAGTTTTTGGTTCGCACTGATGTGCCTGTCTTTATTCAGCGTGGAATTGGGACTCCTGCCTGCAATTTATGACGGAAGCCTGGGAAGCTGGATTATGCCGGTGCTTGTTATTGCGCTGGCTTCCATGTCAGGTCTGACCCGTATCACACGTTCCAGTATGCTGGAGGTGATCCGGTCAGACTATATCCGTACCGCCCGGGCTAAGGGGCAGACAGAGTGGAATATCGTGATCCGGCATGCGTTTCGGAATGCGCTGATTCCAATACTTGCGGCAATCGGCAATTCACTGGGAGCACAGTTAGGCGGCGCGCTGATCATTGAAACCATTTTTGGAATGCCGGGAATCGGAAAATATATCACAGACGCGATCAGCCAGAGAAATTTTCCGGCTGTACAGGGCGGAGTCATTCTTCTTGCATTTACATTTACCATTGTGAATTTACTGGTAGATTTGAGTTATACGTTTGTCGATCCCAGGTTGAAGGGAACGATTATAACCGCGCCGAGGCAAAAGAAGAAAACAGCAGCGGTATAGAGGACAGGGGGAAAAGGCATGGCAAAGATGGAAACACCCGCGATGAAGCGGATCAATAAAAAGAACAAAAAAGGGGCGGGCGGGGCTTCCCCGGCAAAGGATGCGTGGAGAAGGCTGCTGCGGAATAAAATGTCGATTGCAGGTATGGCAGTGATCTTCTGCCTGATCCTGATTGCGGTATTTGCGGATATGATCGCACCTTATACCTACCAGGAGCAGAATTACAGTGCAATCAGCCAGGGACCGAGCCTGGAACACTTATTTGGGACTGACAATATGGGAAGAGATATATTCAGCCGCTGTGTATACGGCGCACGCTGGTCACTGCCGATTGGGCTGCTGTGTGTGGTTGCCGGGATGGCGTTGGGCGGAAGCCTCGGTGTGATCGCAGGATATTGCGGCGGAAAGGTGGATAATGTCATTATGCGGGTCATGGATGTCTTTCAGGCAATTCCTCCGATCCTGATGGCGATTGCGATGGTTGCGGTTCTGGGCAACGGGATTACACAGCTGGTAGTGGCAATGTCCGTGGCGTTTATGCCCAATGTAGCAAAGACATGCAGGGCGGCGATTTTTACGGTGAAAGACAGTGAGTATGTGGAGGCGTCCAAAGCAATTGGGGTTTCCCAGGCAACGATCATTGTCCGCCATCTGGTTCCAAATGCAATCGGCGTAATCGTGATTAACGCTGTAGGGATGGTTGGCGCCGCGATTCTTATGGTTTCCACCTTAAGTTATATCGGTGTGGGAATTGTACCTCCGACTCCGGAATGGGGGGCGATTCTGTCAGCCGGGAAAGAGTATATCAGAAGCGGTGTACACATGGTTCTGTTTCCGGGGTTGATGATCATGCTGACAGTGATTTCATTCAATCTGTTTGGAGACGGCTTGCGTGACGCGCTGGACCCAAGGCTGAAATAGGAGGGAATAAAGTTGGATAAGAAGCTGATGGATATAAAAGGACTGGTTGTACATTATGAGACAGATGACGGAGTCGTCGAGGCAGTCAATGATGTATCGCTTGAGATTGAAAAAGGGGAAGTGCTGGGACTGGTAGGGGAAACCGGAGCCGGAAAAACGACGATTGCACTCAGCATCATGAACCTTTTGCCGAAACCGCCTGCGCATGTGATCCAGGGGGAGATACTCTTAGAAGGCGAAGACCTGCTGAAAAAGAAAAAGAGAGAGCTTCAAAAAATCCGAGGCAAAAAGATCAGCATGGTATTTCAGGACCCGATGACAGCCTTAAATCCTGTACAGTCTGTAGGAGACCAGATCGCGGAAGTGATCCGGCTGCATGATACGGGCTTAAGTGACAGTGAAGTGGAGAAGCGGGCATCAGATATGCTGGAGACAGTAGGGATTCCCGGTACCCGCTATCATGATTTCCCGCATCAGTTTTCCGGAGGGATGAAGCAGAGGGTGGTAATCGCCATTGCTCTGGCCTGCAAGCCGGAATTGATTATTGCGGATGAACCGACGACGGCTTTGGATGTGACGATCCAGGCACAGGTATTGGAATTGATGAAGAAGCTTCAGAAAGATTTTCATACGGCAATGCTTCTGATCACGCATGACTTTGGAGTCGTTGCAGATATCTGCAATAAATGTGCCGTGATCTATGCCGGACAGATCATTGAATATGGAACGGTAGAGCATATTTTCGACCATCCAGCACACCCTTATACGATCGGGCTGTTTCAATCACTGCCGAGTCTGGATAAGGACGTAGAACGTCTCCGGCCGATTAAGGGAAGTGTGGCAGATCCTACGGACCTGCCCCCGTACTGCAGTTTTTATGATCGGTGTGATGACTGTACGGAAGCATGCAGACAGGCAGACCCGAAACTTCTGGAATGTGAGGAAGGACACTGGGTTCGCTGTATACACAAATGGAGAAAGGGGGAACCGGGCGGTGAATCTGATTGAGGTAAATCATTTAAAGAAATATTTCAATACGGCAGGAGGTATCCTGCATGCAGTAGATGATGTTTCACTGTCGATCCCATCCTCTAAAACCATGGGGGTGGTCGGAGAATCAGGCTGCGGGAAGTCAACACTGGGAAGGACGATCATACGCCTGCTGCAGCCGACAGCCGGGGAGGTCCTGTTTAAGGGAGAGAACATTACATCGTTGAGCAGCCGGGAGTTTAAGAAAATGAGGGCCGGCATGCAGATGATCTTTCAAGATCCATACGCGTCGCTTGACCCAAGAATGAGTGTATTCCAACTGATTGCCGAACCGATTGTGACCTATAAGCTTGCGGCAGATAAACGGGAATTGGAATCCCGGGTAAAAGAGCTGATGGATACAGTGGGATTGGCGCAGCGTCTAAAAGGCAGCTACCCGCATGAGCTGGACGGAGGAAGACGCCAAAGAATCGGGATCGCACGGGCGCTTTCGCTGAATCCGGAGTTTATCGTATGTGACGAGCCGGTATCCGCATTGGATGTATCCATCCAGGCACAGGTATTGAATTTGCTGCAGGATCTTCAAAAAGAAAAAAATCTGACGTATATGTTTATTACACACGATATGTCTGTTGTAAAGCATATATCGGATGAAATCTGCGTCATGTATCTTGGGCAGATTGTCGAACGCTGTGAAGCAAAGGAATTGTTTGCAAATCCGCTGCACCCGTACTCACAGGCACTGCTCTCGGCAATTCCGGTGCCGAATATACATTTGAAGAAACAGAAGATTGCGATGAAGGGAGAGCTTACATCACCGATTGATCCAAAACCCTGCTGCAGATTCGCCCCAAGATGCCCCTGCGCGTCTCAGGAATGCTTTGCGGCAGAGCCGGAAGGAACATACTGTGAGAATGGTCATTATGTGCTGTGCCACAAAGCTGCCGGCGCATAAGATAAATTGTGTTCGCAGAATGACTTACAACAAGATACTGTGAACGCACAGCAAAGAAAAGGAGGAGAAAGACATGAAGAAAAAGGTAGCATTATTCATGGCGGCTGTTCTTTCAATGAGCATGCTGTCCGGTTGCGGAGGAAACAAGGGCGGTGAAGAAAAGAAACCGGATGCGGTGCCGGAAAAGCAGGAGCAGCAGGCAGAGGTAGAAGAAACCGGAGTAGAAGGAACATCGGACGATACGCTTGTGATCGCGCTTGCACTGGAACCGTCCACACTGATGCCGGCAAGCTCCAGCGGAAAAGAGTCCAGTATGGTAGTGAACTGTATGGCTGAAACCTTGTTTAAATGGGATCCGGAAACCGGAGAGATCCTGCCGGGAATGGGGGAATATGAGTGGATTGATGATACACATTTCCGTGTGACTTTAAAGGAAGGCATCTATTTCCAGAACGGGGAAGAGCTGACAACCGAAGATGTCCTTTATACCTGTGAGGTGAAAAGCAGCTTTAACGCGGGAAGCTTTGCGGCTTACAACCTGCCTGAAACAGAGATTGAAGATAAATACAACATGGTATTTGAGACAAACGGTATATGGGTCCAGGCGCCGGAACGTCTGGTACAGGACGGCTTTGCGATTTTGAGTAAAAAAACACTGGAAGCAATGGGCGGAGCGGAAAATACAGACTTATATCCTATTGACGGCTATGGAACCGGAAAATATGAGTTTAAGGAATGGGAATCCGGTCAGTATATTTTACTGGAACGAAATGACAATTACTGGAATAAAGATGACATGCCGTATTATAAAAACCTGAAATTTGTATTCGTAAACGATGCGGCGGCGCGTGCAATGGCTGTAGAAAGCGGCGACGCAAATGTGGGTTCGGATCTGCCCACCTCACAGGCAAACATTTATGAAGGAAATGACAAGGTAAAGATCAACTATCTGGATACTATGCAGACAGGGACATTGTTCATGAACTGTTCAAACGGCCCGCTGCAGGATGAGCGTGTCCGTGAGGCAATTTATAACCTTGTTGATGTAAATGCGCTGAACCAGCTTGTAGGAAGCGGGCTTGGAGCAATATGTGAGACGACGATTTCGCCGTATTCTATCGTGTATGATCCTGTACCGGACGGAACCGTGCGCGAGGTGAATGTAGAGAAGGCGAAAGAGCTGCTGGAAGAAGCCGGCTATGGAGACGGACTGACTCTGGAAATGAGCAACATGGCGACACAGCAGGCGCAGGGCGAGATCATTCAGGAGAATCTGCGTCAGGCAGGAATTGAAGTCAACATTACGATAAATGAAACCCCGACGCACTTTAAATGGCTTCGTGAGGGAACCTACGACATGACTATTTCCAATTTAAGCCCGATGTATTATACGGAGAACCTGCGCCTGGTGGACGGCCGGATCTCGACGGCTGATGTGGCAGGCGGAGCAAATTATAAGGATGAGGACTTTTACCCGATTTTGGATAAAGCATATGCGGCGTTTGATATGGATGAGCGTATCGAAGCGTATAAAGAATGCCAGGACTATATGAAAGAACACTTCGTATGCGTTGGGACGCACACGACGGTAAAGCTGGAGCTGACAACAGCAGGTCTGACGAAGCCGGGACTGACACCGATGGGATATGCAGAGTATACGCAGATCCGGCCGACGGAGTAAAAGGAGAGGATCATATTCATGAAAGAGATACGTGTAGCAATCATCGGTACAGGAGCGATTTCAAACCGGCATATGAAGGTGTGGGAAAACATTCCGCAGGTGCAGGTGGTTGCGGCGGCAGAAATCGATCAGAAGAGATTGGATAACTGGTCGCTGCGGTACGGGGTGAAGGATGTATATACAGACTTTAGAAAAATGCTGGAACGGGATGATATCGATGCGGTAGACGTCTGCGTACATAATAACCTGCACGCCCCGATCTGCATGGCTGTCATGAAAGCGGGAAAGCATTGCTATTGTGAGAAACCAATGTCGGCATCTTATTTTGACAGTAAGCTGATGTATGATTGTGCAAAAAAATGTAATGTGAAATTTGCGGTTCAGATCAGCTCGCTGTTCACAGAACAGACAAGGACTGCGCGCAGACTGATTGAGGAAGGACAGCTTGGAGAAATATATCATGCGCGCTCTGTGATCGCAAATTACCGGAGAAGACCGTCTATGGACGGGCCGTTCAACGGCGGAACCCCGGACTTTATGAGGGCAGCCATGGCAGGCCGCGGGCAGATCATAGATACAGGGATATATCATCTGGGGCAGATGTTATATCTGCTGGGATTACCCGAGTTAAAATGTGTATTTGGAAAGTCGTATCATAAAATAGCAAGTTCGGTGCCGGGGCGTGCCGTAGAGGTGGAAGACATGTGCGTCGGACTGGCGGAATTTGAACATGGATTTACCTTGGATATTCAGGAAGCAAACGCCTGCAACGCGGACGTGCCGCCAATGTCCTATATTACAGGAAATAAAGGGGGGCTGATCTACTGGAATATTGACGAGGTAGGAGGCGACTGGTCCATGGGACAGGGACCCGCAAAACTGATGCCTGAACATATGCGGCACGGCATGCGTTTTACCGGGGAATGCCAGGGCATTCATGTAGACTGCGATTTGAAAACATATTACAATCAGATGCAGAACCGCTGTTATAATCCGGATATGATGACATGGTATGATAATCAAATGCACTGGTATAAATATTTGATTGATGAGCTGACCGAGGAAACCAGATATCATACCCCGGAAATTGCGCTGCAGGCATCTCTCCTGGCAGACGGCATATTCTTGTCACAGCAGGAGGGCAGGTCTGTGACAGCGGAAGAAATTAAAGAAAAGTCACAATCTCTTGCAATCTGGCATCAGGAAACACCATGGGGTATTTTTGACTACGACAGCCAGATTTAATGCAATAAAACATATAAACCCGAAACGAAAGCACCCTGGAAAGGAATCTGACCTTTTCAGGGTATTTTAGTTTCACGGCGTCTCGCTCCCTGCAGCAAGGCATCGGGCCGAACAGGCAGTGGTTTCAGGCGTTATCATATTTTCTCCCCAAATTTTCTCCGATAGATACTGTTTACGAAATGATAGAAAATAAAATATACGACAATGAATATAGAACTATATTTTATCGATATTCCAAAGCTGCTGACAGCACTTTGTGAATCAATATAAAGGACTCCCGCCCACATGATCAAAATTGCGGTTATAAATGGTATCCATAACAGTACCTGTATTTTGCATCTTATTGTCTGGTACATTTCCTTTTGGGAAAATCCCAGTTTATACATAGAATCATATTTTTTCTGTTCTCTTTCCAAAGAAGTATAAAGTCTGAAATAAATAAGGCTTATTGAAGCGATAAGAAAAATTAAACTCACTGAAAAGCCGACAAAAGTACACAATTTTCTCATCAGGGATTCTGTATTATAATAATTCCCAAGGGTGGTAAACGCATAAGTATAATCGTAATCAACATCATCATGTGCCAATGTCTTTTCCAACTCGTCAGCCTTGCTTAAATGGTTAAGCCATTCGGGGTCTTCGTAACCTGTATAGGCTTCCGGATAGAAACCTTCTGCATTTTTCTGATAAAGTGTTTCCCAGCTTTTATCATCTAAAACATAAACTTCCTGAAAGCCTCCAGAGATACTGACAATCTGCTTATGCGGCCTCACAGTTATTTCAGAAACGGAAATTGTATCTAATAGCTGCTCTGCTTCTTCCCGAATAGAAAGCTTGTCTATATCCGTATTAGAATTTCCCGGCAAGATGAGAACATCATGCTTCCCTAAATTCACAGCTTCTTTTCCTTTGGCAGAAAGAATTTTATTAAAGTCACTTTCGCTTAAAAAGCCATATGTGAATTTTTTCCTCAGAATCACGTAACTTATTTTTTGGATGGAACGATCTGATAAAAGTTCCTTATCCAAATATGAAATATCCCGCCCGGCCCGCATGTTTTCCGGCCTTTCAATATAGGTGTAGGCAAACGGAGTAATATGTTCTACATCTTCTATAACATTACTTTGCATAGAACCCAGCGCACAGATTGCTAAGAAAGACATAGTCAGCAGAACTGCGTTCAGCGACATCATATGCCCGTTCTCCTTTAAGGCCGTTGAAACCTCTGAATCAGCAAAAAGATTCACTCCTTTTAAATGATTTTCCGAGCATTTTCTTATTTTAGCATATACGGCTCCAATCTGCGGCACAGCAAGAAAAATGAAACCAATTACGCAAAGGAATACGGAATATGTCCATAAATCTCCTAATCTGTTTCCGACCTGCGGATGCATAATGCATATGGTCATTCCCAGCAATATAACGGATAAAAAAATCTTTCCTGCCGACATTTCTATATTTTCCGCATAAGATTTATCACTTTTCAGAAACCATAAAACCTTTTTATGCGATATAAAGCAGGGCGTTATAAAACTTATGATAAGAAACATAGCAAGAAATAAGCCGATCGTAATAAGCAACGGAAAAACAGGAAGATAGATTTCAAATGAAACCGTAACAAAAATATTACGAATTAATTTAAAAAATAATCCTGAAAAAAGGACGCCGCTGATTAAACCTGCAATGAGTGAACTGATTCCAATCAACATATTTTCTCCAAATAACATTTTTTTCATTTGCTTTGGAGACATTCCCAAAATTGTATAAATTCCTAATTGCCTGCCCCTTGAGCCAAGAAAAGCCCAGGAAGAATATCCTATGAATAAAAATGCAAAGACATAAATAATAAAGTTTCCTGCTCCAAGAGCAAGAGCCAATGTAGAACCATCTTGTATTTTATTCAAATTCGGATGCATGGCGGCAGCTGTAAAAAGATAAAACAGTAAAATTGTAACCGTACTGCTGATGAAATATGAGAAATAAGTATGCTTATCTCTGCTGATATTTTTAAATGCGATTTGAAGCAATGTCATTTTGTCCACCTCCGAGAAAGGTCAGCATATCTAAAATATTTTGATAAAATTGTGTCTGGCTGTCTCCTGCAGTCATTTCCTGATAAAGCCGGCCGTCTTTGATAAATAAAACTCTGCCGCACATACTTGCAACATATGCGTCATGCGTAACCATAAGTATGGTGCTGTCCATCTTTCTATTTAATTCCTTCAACAGCTTCATTACATCATTTGTTGCTTTTGAATCAAGATTTCCTGTCGGCTCATCCGCTAAGATTAGAGAAGGATTATGCACCAACGCACGGGCAGCCGCCACACGCTGAGCCTGTCCGCCTGAAATCTCAAAGGTTCTTTTCGGAAGTAATTTGGAGATGCCGAGATACTCAGCAATTTTTTTTGTGCGCTTCCTGACCTCTTTTGCAGGTACATTTTCCAAAGACAATGGAAGCATAATATTTTCCTCAACAGTCAATGTGTGGATCAGATTAAAATCCTGAAAAATGAATCCCAGCTGATTTCTGCGAAAAGAAGCCAGCTCTTCCTGTGAAAGTGTATGCGGATTCTTTCCGTTGATATATACATTTCCGCTGGTCGGAGAATCTATTGTAGAAATCACTTGCAATAAAGTTGATTTCCCGCTTCCGCTTGGTCCCATGACAGCGGTAAATTCTCCTTTTTCCATATCAAAGCTCACATTGCTTAATGCCGTATGGGACATTTTTCCTTCATAAATTTTTTGAAGATTTTTAACGCTTAAAATTTTATTCATTATGAATACCTCCTGTTTCTGCTCCTACTATACAGGTTTCTGATATGATGTACTATCTATATAGATGACAAAAAGATGACATTTCTGTCACCTTTCAGTATTACCTGTGCGCATATAAATTTGAAATGTCGTTCCTTTTCCCTGTTCTGAACGCATTACAATCTCATGTTCTAAATAATCTAATATATTCTTGGCTATATACAGCCCCAGCCCGGAGGATTCTTTCTGTTTTTCTCTGCCGTTATTGCCTGTGTAACAAAAATTAAATATTCTGGGCTGGTCTTCCGCACATATTCCAGAACCAAAATCCTGTATTTTTAAAATCGCATGTTCATTTTCACAACTGCCGGCAATCTGAATACTTTGACCGGAACTGCTGTATTTTACTGCATTATTCAAAAACTGCTGAACTGCAAAGGAAAACCACTTTTTATCCGTATAGACATAAATAGAATCATGAATGTCCATTTTAGGAAAAACTTCGTTTTGAATAAAATAATTTTTTTGCTCGTTTACAACCGATTTTACAAGTGAAGCAAGCTGACATCGTTCCACTATAAAATCATTTTTTATATTTTCCATTCTTATCAAATGGAGAATCTGATTCAGTAAATATTCCATTCTGTCTAATTCCTCAATCAAATCCTCTGACGAAACAGACGGATTTTCCTGTGTCATCAGATTCAGGACCGAAAGAGGTGTTTTCATCTGATGCACCCACCTGCTGATCACAAATCTATAATTATCATTTTCGTTCTGCAGCCGGTTTACCTCTTCCTTATAAACGCTGCGTATCTTTTTCAGTCTGTTTTTTTCTGCTCTTGCCAGCGGGGAAGATCCCGATACGAAAAAATCTTCTTCTGAACCAACCTCTGATAATATGCTTTCATACAACGAAATACTCTTATAAAAATGTACCACCATACCCACAGAAAACACAAAAAAATATAAGATACCCAAATATAAATAATCGAAATCCTTTTCCAGCCATGCAAGGCTTCCGCTGATTGCGAAAGCAGAAAGAAGTACAGCGCTTATCAATGAAATATGTTCCTCTATATAAAGCTTAATGATTTTTTTCATCATTTATTTTCTCCAAAACATATCCCACGTTCCGTATGGCTTTTATTTCTAAAGGACACTCTAATTCCCGAAGCCTTTTTCTTGCCCTGCCGATATTTACATTCAATGTATTTTCTTCTACAAACATATCCGTATCCCACAATAATTGAAGCAATTCGTTCCGTTTCACATGATTTGGGTATGCGCGGAATAAACGTTCCAAAATATCTTTTTCGTTTTTGGCTAAAGATATTGCTTGCTCATGGTATTCTAATTTGAGCGTCTCCAAATTTATGGTTACATGCTCTAACTCTACTTTTTTTGTTTCCTGCAAAGCATATTCCCCATAACTTCTTCTAAGATGAGCATTGATTTTTGCGGTTACCAGATCATAAGAAAACGGCTTCGTTAAGTAATCGTCTCCGCCGCATTCTATTGCATAGATCTGGTCTAAATCCATGCTTCGTGCAGATAAAAAAATAATAGGAAGCGTACTGTGCCGGCGGATTTTTTTGCACCAGAAAAAACCGTCATAACAAGGTAAATTGATATCTAATAAAAGTAATTGCAAGTGATGTTTTAAAACATGCTCCGCCACATTTGTAAAATCATTGCATATCCATATTTCAAACCCATATTTTTTCAAATGCGCTTTTAATAATTCCGCTATTTTTATATCATCTTCAACAATCCCGATTTTATATTTCATAAGCAGATCTTCCTCTCACGGCTGCATTATAATTGGCAGGAAATATTATGTGATCCCGAATAATTTATTTTGTTTTCATAGGATCTCTTGGTTCATCTAGGATTTTATAATATCAAATTTTCTTTTTCAGAACAATGGATTTGCTGTTAAATTTTAATCTTGTTCATGACAAACGCGGCTTGCTCCGGGAGAATCAATTGAAATTATGGGGATATTTGTGATATGATAATCATGAATTTGAAGTGCATACTGTCAGGGTAGATCCTGATATGGTTAACGTAAATCATGGTTTTGATCTGTAAGGGGAGAAAGCACTACCCCAATCTATAAGGAGGATTTGAACATGGACGCAAGAGAGACCTATGAATTTTGGCTGGAGGACGCATATTTTGACGAGGATACAAAGGCGGAGCTGCGGGGAATTGCAGGAGACGCGGATGAGATCGCGGAACGCTTCTACCGCGACCTGGAGTTCGGCACCGGGGGACTGCGGGGCATCATCGGGGCGGGCACGAACCGGATGAATATTTATACCGTGCGGAAAGCGACCCAGGGGCTTGCCAATTATATTATCAAGGAGCAGGCCCAGGAGAAGGGCGCTGCCATTGCCTTTGATTCCAGGAACATGTCTCCGGAATTTGCGGAGGAGGCCGCACTCTGTCTGGCTGCAAATGGGATCAGGGCGTATATTTTCCCGTCCCTGCGTCCTACCCCCATGCTGTCCTTTGCGCTGCGGGAGCTGGGCTGCGCGGCAGGCATCGTGGTGACCGCCAGCCACAACCCGCCGGAATACAACGGCTACAAGGTCTACTGGGAGGACGGCGCGCAGATTACATTTCCCAGGGATAAGGAAATCATCGGGGAGGTCAACGCCATCACGGATTTTGGTCAGGTGAAAACCATGAAACGGGAAGCGGCGGAGGCAGCAGGGCTTTACCGGGTGATCGGCTCGGAGATGGACGACAGATACATGGAAGCCCTGAAAAAGCTGGCCATCCACCCGGAGATCATGAGGGAGGAAGGGAAGGATCTGAAGATCGTCTACACCCCGCTCCACGGCACCGGCAATCTTCCGGTGCGGCGTATCCTGAAAGAACTGGGATTTACCAATGTCCATGTGGTAGAGGAGCAGGCGCTTCCGGACGGCAATTTTCCTACCGTATCTTATCCGAACCCGGAGGATCAGAACGCATTTTCCCTGGCATTGAAGCTGGCCAAAGAGGTGGACGCGGATATCGTGCTGGCCACGGATCCGGACGCGGACCGTCTGGGCGTCTACGCGAAGGACAGCCGTACCGGGGAGTACCAAAGTTTTACCGGAAATATGTCCGGCATGCTGATTCTGGAATACATTTTATCCCAGAGAAAGGCCCTGGGAACATTGCCGGAAAAGGGCGCGGTGGTGACCACCATTGTATCCGGAAAAATGGCGCGGGAGATCGCCGGAGCCTATCAGGTGGATCTCATCGAGACGCTGACCGGCTTCAAATACATCGGCGAGCAGATCAAGTTCTTCGAGCAGAATGGGGAGCATGAGTACGTATTCGGATACGAGGAAAGCTACGGCTGCCTGGTGGGAACCCATGCCCGGGACAAGGACGCAGTGGCTGCGGTGATGGCCCTCTGCGAGACGGCGGCATTCTGCAGGCACCGGGGGATGACCCTGTGCGATCAGATGGAAACGCTCTTTGAAACCTATGGATATTATCAGGAGGGCTTGTGTACCGTGACCCTGAAAGGCCAGGACGGGGCGAAGAAGATTGCTTCCATGATGGAAGGAATCCGGGGAAATGTACCCAAAACCGTGGGTGGGCTGGGAGTGACCCAGTTCCGGGACTATCAGGAGGATGTGCTTCTGGACTTTGTAAACGGAACAAAGACCGCCACCGGCCTGCCGAAATCCAACGTGCTCTATTTTGAACTGGAAGAGGGGGCGTGGTGCTGCATCCGTCCATCCGGAACGGAGCCGAAGATCAAATTTTATATCGGTGTAAAGGGAACATGCAAAGAAGACGCGGAACAGAAGCTTGCGGAACTGACAGAGGGTGTGAATAGAAGGCGGCCGCCATTCTGAAAAGTCACAGTTTTTTGATAAGCGGAAAACTCCCGGGTTTGAAGAACCAGGAGAAGGATTCATTATAGAAGCTTGAACAGAGAGGAGGATATCCTGTATGATAAATAAAGAGGAGAAAGGAACGGTGCTGCCTTTAAAACTGCCTGTCGGTATTGAGAATTTTGAGGAAATCCGTACAAAAGGCTTCTACTATGTCGATAAAACGGGACTGATTAAGGAATTGCTTCATAACTGGGGAAAGGTGAATTTGTTTACACGCCCAAGAAGATTTGGCAAAACTCTGAATATGAATATGCTGAAAGCATTCTTTGAATATAAAACCGACAGATCGCTTTTTGACGGGCTTGAGATTGCTGAAGAGACAGAACTGTGCAGGGAGTATATGGGAAAATATCCTGTAATCTCTATTAGTTTAAAAGATATAGATTCCAGAGAATTTGAAGGTGCCAGAGCAGCGATGTATTCTGTAATCGGCAACGAAGCTCTTAAATTCTGGTTTTTAACGGAGAGTGACCGGCTTAATGAAGGAGAGAAGGCACAGT
The DNA here is from genome assembly GCF_003885045.1 of Schaedlerella arabinosiphila. Classification (GTDB taxonomy): domain Bacteria; phylum Bacillota; class Clostridia; order Lachnospirales; family Lachnospiraceae; genus Schaedlerella; species Schaedlerella arabinosiphila. The sequence goes on from NZ_RHJS01000002.1 coordinate 5,712,578, forward strand.
TTAGCCAGTTAATAAAAAGTGATTCTGGAGGCCGGCTCAAGTTTGACATGTCAGAAGAAATACTAAGAGACAGTCTTCTGACATTAACGCAGCTATTGTATAAGCATTACGGTCAGAAAGTGATCTTGCTGATTGATGAATATGACGTGCCATTGGATAAGGCACACAGGGCAGGATATTATGAAGAGATGGTCGGCCTGGTCCGGAACCTGTTCAGCAGGGTACTTAAGGGGAATGACTGCCTTCAGTTTGCTGTGCTCACAGGATGCCTGCGGATAGCAAAAGAAAGTATTTTTACCGGATTGAATAACTTTAAGGCGTACTCTGTTGTTCATGCATGGTTTGATGAATATTTTGGATTTTCAGACGATGAAGTAAAAGCAATGCTGAAGTACTATGGATTTGACAATGCCTATGCTGCGATAAAGGAATGGTATAATGGCTACCGTATCGGCAATGCAGACATATATTGTCCTTGGGACGTGATTAATTATATTGATTTGCTGAGAGCTGAACCGGCCGCTGCACCAAAAGCTTTTTGGATCAATACAAGCAGCAATGATATTATCAGAAAATTTCTCCGGATGGCGAAGCAAAGTACGCGGAGAGAGATTGAGCGGCTGATCAATGGCGAGAGCATCGCAAAAAAGGTGAAGGAAGAACTGACTTACCGAGATTTGTATAAGAGTATTGAAAATGTCTGGAGTGTGATGCTTACCACAGGCTATTTGACAAATCGGGGTAAGGCGGAGGGGAATACTTACCTTCTTGCGATACCAAACCAGGAGATAAGGCAGATTTTTGTTGAACAGATCCAGGAATGGTTTCAGGAAGAAACGCAGAAAGACCAGATGAAATTGGATACATTTTGTGAGGCGCTGGTAAGTGGGAATGCAGAAGCTGTTGAGAGGCAGTTTACAGCTTATTTGAAGAAAACAATCAGTATTCGGGATACGGCTGTTCGGAAAGAGAAAAAGGAAAACTTCTACCATGGCATTTTACTTGGCTTGCTGAGTTCGCGTGAGAACTGGGATGTGAGTTCAAATGCAGAATCCGGAACAGGATACAGCGATATTCTTGTAGAGACGGAGGACGAAATTGGCATTGTGATAGAGGTAAAATACGCAGAGGGCGGAGATTTTGATGCGGGCTGCAGGACCGCTTTGAAACAGATTCAGGATAAAGACTATGCTGCTGGACTTGTAGAGGATGGAATGGAGAAAATTGTCAAATATGGGATCGCCTGCTACAAGAAGAACTGCAGGGTTGTATATGCTAAAGGATAAAATTATTTTAAGACAGAAAGGAACCCCCAACTATGGAAATCGTACATTTAAAAGTGAATCATCTTGTCAACCCCATTGGCTTTGACCTGGGCCGGCCCACCATCTCCTATGTGGTCAGAGGCACATCGGCAAGAAAGCAGGAAAAAGCCCGGGTACTGGTCTCGCTGGACGAGAATTTTTCCGATCTGATCTATGACAGCGGGGAGACAGACGCAGTCGTCAGCACCGCGTTTTTGCTGCCCATTGATCTAACGCCGGAGACACGCTATTACTGGAAGGTTCGTGTCTGGGCGGACAACGGCGAATCGGCGGAAAGCCCGGCAGCATGGTTTGAAACAGCCAAAGGCGGGGAATGGAAGGCGGACTGGATCACCCCCTGCGCCCCAAAAGAGCTGCAGATGTCCGTCATGAAAACATTTACCATTACAAAACCGGTATCCCGCTGCAGAATGTACGTCACAGGCGTGGGTCTCTATGAACTGTACATCAACGGCGAGAAGCAGGGGGACGAGTGCCTTCTTCCCGGTTTCTGCGATTACGACACCTGGATTCAGTACCAGACCTATGAGGTGGATTTGCGTGCCGGTGAAAATGAGATCGAAGTTCTGCTTGGGGACGGCTGGTACAAGGGCTGGTACGGCCTAAGGCAGACGGAGGAAAATTATGGGGACCGCCTGGCGTGCATCGGGGAGCTGCACATTTCCTATGAGGACGGGACAGAGGAAGTGATCTCCACGGACGACACCTGGCAGGCAAAAAAAAGCAAAATCGTTTCCAGCGGCATTTACCCGGGAGAGGTCTATGATGCATCTCTGGACACCAGTGAAAGGTTTCCGGTAGAGAAGATTGACCTGGACAAGAAAAAGCTGTCCCCCAGGCTGAGTCCGCCTATACGGATTCATGAGCGGATCACGCCTGTGGAGCTGATTTACACTCCGGCCGGGGAAACGGTGCTGGACATGGGGCAGAATATGGTGGGCTGGCTGGGCTTTCACTGCAGGGCTTCAAAGGGCACGAAGCTTTGTTTCCAGTTTGGTGAAATCCTCCAGGACGGAAATTTTTACAATGAAAATCTGCGGACGGCAAAGGCAGAATTTACATACATTGTGGACGGAAATGCGTGCGATGTGCGGCAGCATTTTACCTTTTACGGCTATCGGTTCGTCAAGATCACCGGTTGGGAAGGCGAGCCGGATGTGAATGATTTCCGAGGGCTGGTCATCCACTCTGAGATGGAGGAACTGGGAGATATCGAGACCTCTGATCCGCTGGTGAACCAGTTGATTCACAATGCAAAATGGGGCCAGAAGGGCAATTTCCTGGACGTGCCTACGGACTGCCCCCAGCGGGACGAGCGATACGGCTGGACGGGGGATGCCCAGATCTTCAGCGGTACGGCCTGCTTCAACATGGATACTTATGCATTTTATACGAAATACGGACGGGACGTCTATGGGGAGCAGAAAAAGCTGGGCGGCAGCGTGCCCGATGTGGTTCCGGTGGCCAATTATCCCGGCGACGCTTCCACTGCCTGGGGCGAGGCTGCCACCGTGATTCCCTGGAATGTGTACCTGCATTACGGCGATAAAAGCATCCTGGAGCGGCAGTACGACAGCATGAAGGGATGGGTGGATTACATGAAGGGCGAGGATGACAGATACGGCGGTAAACGCCTGTGGCAGAGCGGTTTCCACTACGGCGACTGGCTGGCCCTGGACGGAAATGTGCCCGGCGGTGTGTACGGAGCCACCGATCCCCACCTGATCGCATCCGGGTATTATTACCATTCCGCGGTTATTGTGGCAAAGACGGCCAGGATTCTGGGAAATGCGCCGGATGCGGAGTATTATGAAACCCTTGCGGAGGAAATCCGAACCGCCTTCATCCGGGAGTATTTCACCCCGGCGGGAAACTTAAGCGTGGATACCATGACGGCCTATGTGGTGGTGCTGTACATGGGACTGACGCCGGATTCTGCCCGCGAAAAGGTATGCAGGGGGCTTCTGAACCGGCTGAAAAAGAACCGCTACCATCTGGACACGGGATTCGTAGGCACCCCCTACCTGTGCCGGATGCTGTCCGAAAACGGCATGAACGACCTGGCATACCATCTGCTGCTGGAAAAAGGCTATCCCGGCTGGCTCTATGAGGTGCTCATGGGCGCGACCACCGTATGGGAACGGTGGGATTCCGTGCTTCCGGACGGGAAGATCAGCGGTACGGAGATGAACTCCCTGAACCATTACGCGTACGGCTCCATTGTGGAATGGATGTACCGCAACATGCTGGGCATCCAGCCCATGGAAGAGGGGGCCGGCTTTAAGAAATTCCGGGTTGCCCCTGCGCCCAATTATCAAATATCCTGGGCTAAGGGCTGCCTGCGGTCGGCGGCAGGGATGATCGAAAGCTCATGGAGAATCGACGGGAAAAAGCTGAAAGTAATTGTGACCGTGCCCTTTGACGCAGAGGCCCGAATCGTGCTGCCGGACGCAGACGCGGGGGAGATTGAGAAGGCGCTGGGAATGGGAGATGGACGCGGGAAGAGCGGCGAAGGTGCAAAAAGAAATTATTGCCGCTGCAGCGGAGCAGGAGCAGATTCCGGCAGAGAGACAGGAGAAGAATGCGGCAATACTGCAAAGGCGGATTGCGGCAGAGAGATAGGAGCAGACCGGGGCGGCGCTGCAAAGGCGGATTGCGGCAGAGAGACAGGAGAGGACTGCGGGAGCGCAGCAGGAACGGATTGCTGCAGAGGAGTCCGCGCAGTCACACAGATGGGAAGCAGTGTCGCGGTGGAAGTGGAGGCTGGAACGTATGTTTTTGAATACGAGCCGACGAAACCCTACCGGAAGGTCTACAGCATCGATTCTCCAATGGAAGAGCTGATGGAGAATGCAGAGACCAGGAAGATTCTGGAGGAGGATTATCTGTGCCGGTTCAAGAATCTGCCCTTTGAGAAGGAGCTGTTTACGCTGGAAGAACTGATGAACGGGCCGTTTACCAGCCTGCCGCGGGAAGAGTGGGAGGCGTTGGACAAGAGGCTGCGGAGTGTGGTGAGCTGACAGAAGGAGGTTTGCAGCAGGCTCTGTAAATCGCATTGAGATTTATTGTATAGAAGTTCATTCTCTGACAATAAGAACTAGAGTTTCCTCTATAATAAAAACATAATATACTTATGGGTTACAAAGGAGGAAACCGTTATGACGGGAACAATGTATGGTTACATCAGGGTCTCTACAAAGGATCAGAACGATGACAGGCAGCGCATTGCCATGAAAAAATACGGCGTGGCAAAAGAAAACATTTTCGCTGACAAGCAGTCCGGCAAAGATTTCGAACGCCCCGGCTACAAGGCGCTTCTGAAAAAGATCAGAGAATGCGATACCCTTATCATCAAAAGTATCGACCGCCTGGGACGGGATTTCAACGAGATCATTGAACAGTGGAGGCACATCACCCTGGAAAAGAAATGCGGCATTGTGGTGCTGGACATGAAGCTTCTCAACACCGGTCTGGACCGTAGCCTTCTGGACCGCCTTGTGGCAGAGATCATGCTGATCGCCCTTTCGTATGTGGCAGAAACTGAGCGTGAAATGATGCGCCAGCGAGTCGTCGAGGGGATCGCCGCGGCAAAAGCAAGGGGCGTGGCCGTGGGCAGAAAGCCCATCCAGCTCCCTCACAATTTTGAATTTATCTGGGATCTCTGGGCGCAGGGAGAACTGTCCGGCCGGGAAGCCGCCAGGCAGTTGGGGGTGGATAACCATACCTTTGCGAAATGGGCGAAGGAGATTGGGTGATATAGTTTTTTCTATCATTATAGTAATTGTGAGTTGCCCCGTCCTGTGCTATAATTCATACCTAAGGGCACCCCATTATGGCCATGCGGCCGTTTCACAAGGCATAGAAAGCATCTGCCATAACCAGATGTTACTGTAAATAGTAACAGCCATATACTTTCAGAATAAAAATAGAGTATATATGATGGCAAAACCGTTCAGCATAGGAATACCGGATTTCAAAAGTCCCGGTTCAATCCGCGATATGCAGGAACGAAAAGAGAAAGGAAACGTAACACTATGGACATACAAGAACAAACCACGACCCAAATCCCCACCCTCTCCCCCCAGGAGATCCGCTCCATGAAAACCAAACTCAACCAACCCAACCGCACCCAAAAAGACTGGGACTTCATCAAATCCCTTTTACAGTCCCGAAGTCTCTTCACCGTGTGCCCCGGGGATGAAAACCTGCGCAGCCGCTTCACCATAGACGGCGTGCTGTACGACCAGGGCGTGCTCCTGGCCTTTTCGGATGAGGAATTTTGCGAGGAGTACGGAAAAAGATTCGCCGCGATACGGATCGGCAGGGAGTTCACCATCGTCACCGTCCCGTATGAACAAGTGCTCAGCATTGCGGCGGATCATGAAAAGGACGCGTATATTGACTTTAGAAAAGAAAAAGACGAGCGTTTTCTCGTATATGACGGAAAAGCAAAGACGCTCCACCTCTGCATCAACCAGTGAACAGTTACTATTCACAGTCTGGTTAAAGTATAAAATCCAATTATAATAGAGAGCCTCAAACCTAGTGTTTATCTATGGTTTGGGGCCCTCTTTGGCTTATTAAACCAGCATCCCTGTTAGTTTATTGGTATTTTTTGAAAAACATACCAATAACATATTGATATTTTTATTGGTATGTGTTATAATATATAGTACCAATATGTAGAAAGGGGAAGATAAAATGTCAATCGTAAGATATGTGAATAAAAAAACAGGTCGGGTTGCCCTCTATGAATCAACTTCCCATTATGACCCGGAAACAAAACAATCCAGGCCGATCCGGAAATATCTTGGCACAGAAGATCCGGAGACAGGTGAACTGATCCCGTCGTCAGGAAAGCGCGGCAGAAAAAAGGAACCGGATGACAATTCCAGCCATAGCAAAAAGAAAAAACCAGAAACCGACTACCGGTTCCTTGCTGAAACATTAAAAAAGGAATGCGCGGAAAAAGATGCCAGGATCAAAGTTTTAGAACACCGCAACCAGTTGCTGCGTTCCAGTTTGGAACGTATAAAAGAAATCGCTTCCCATATACCGGAAGCGTAAACAGGATACCTATAGGAGGCAGCCATGGACCGTCTGTTTTCAGAATATACCACACTCCAATACCAGAATAAGGCCATGCGCCGGGAATTAGAAGCTTTCCGGAACGGGGAAAGATATAAAAAGCTGCAGGCAGACCACCACAAGGTGGTTGCCGGGTATATCAAGGAGATTGAACGGTTAAAAAAAGAATTGGCAAAGGCCCATGCCGCCACGGTTACCATCCGGAACATCTGGTTTGGGGAATGTGACTCAGACTGGGAAAAATACCAGGCCGAATTGAATAAGAAAGAACAGAAGATCCAAAAACTGATGGATAAAAACTGGGAGATCCTGAAAGCATCCGATGATAAGATTGCCGCCATCATCCAGGATTATGAGGGGCAGCTTGCGGAAAAGGATGCCGTGATCCATGGGCTGGCGGCAGAGCTCGCCCATGCGGCAGCCCTGCTCGGCAGGGATAGCACAAATACTTCCACCCCAACCGGCCAGACACCCCCGTGGAAAGACAGGCATATCCCGAACAGCCGCAGGAATACAGGGAAGCCGAAAGGCGGGCAGCGCGGACACGAGCGCCATACCCTGGAAAAGCCTGGGCCGGAAGAGGTGGACGAGGAAGTAAGCCATCCGGTGGGCGACGGGGAATTCTGTCCGGAATGCGGCTGCGGGGATTTTACCTTTACCGGTGAATGTGAGGAAAAATACGAGATTGATATCGAGGTCAAAGTCATAAAGCGGCTCCATAAATTTTGGGTGTACCAGTGCAGAAACTGCGGGCAGATTGTCCGTACTGGGATTGACCCGGCCTTACGGGCCGAGTGCCAGTATGGGGCGTTTCTCCAGGCGCTGTCCCTCTCGCTGATGAACACCACAAACGCGGCCATCAACAAGGTTCCCCTCCTGATCAGCGGCCTGACGGATGGGGAGGTATGTCCCAGTGAAGGGTATATCGCGAAACTCCAGCCAAGGGCGGCCAGGGGCTTAAAACAATTCAGGGAGGATCTTTTCCGGCTCCTGGTCACACGCCCCATCCTCTATTGGGATGACACTGTGGTGATGGCTGACAAGTCCAGGATATGCCTGCGCTTTTACGGGGATGAGACAGCCGCCTATTATGTTGCCCATAACAAAAAGGACATGGATGGCATACTGGCAGACGGGATATTGGAGGCGCTCACAGAAATGACAAGTGTCATGCATGACCACAATTCCATCAATTACAACAGCAGGTTTGTATTCATGAATCTGGAATGCAATGCACACCTGCAGAGGGACCTCCAAAAGAGTGCGGACGAAACAGGGCATAAGGTATTACTTGAGATCAAACAGCTGGTCTCCGGCACGATCAGGGACAGAAATGACCGGATCCTGTCGGGGGAGGAAAGCTTTGGGGAGGCGTATATAGAAAACTTTAACAAAAAGATGACGGAACTGCTGGGGAAAGCAGAGGGGGAGGCCGCAGCCAATACATCCGATTATTCCGGGCCATTTGAGCGTGCCCTTATTGCGAGGATTATAGATTACCGGGAAAATTTTTTTGCATGGGTGGAAGATTTTTCGTTGCCCACAACCAACAATTTGAGTGAGAGGGCGTTGCGTGGTGTGAAGACAAAAATGAAGGTGTCAGGCCAGTTCGCTTCAGCTAGGACAGCAGACAATTATGCGGCAATCCGAACTTATATAGAAACATGCAGAAGGAATGGGATCAATGAGATGAGCGCATTGACGAGGTTGTGTAACGGGAATCCTTATACTATAGAAGAAATATTCTCTCAAACATCCCAGCCATAAAAGCATTCAGCCTGTTTGAAACAAATGGCCGGCGAAATACCGGTCCATTTGTGTTGCAAAAAAGCCATTTGGACTGTGAATCAATGTCATTTAGTTAAACAAAGCCAGACCGGTGTTCTATAAATTATTAGATATAAAGTGGACTTGTTTTCACAGCACAAGCCAGAACATATGTTTTTGCTTGTGTCTGAGAGACTGTTCGGATCATAATGAAAGAGGTGAAAATTATTTTTGGGCATGACGACTAAGCAGATCCGCATCTGCTTAAAAAATATCTATATTTAAGGTAAAAATGCTTTCAGGCTGCCCGGTATATAAGATATCGCGGCCTCCGGAAATGGGCTGTCTTTAGCCTGTGATACTGCCGTTCATTTCGGATCGGGATCAACCTGCGCTGAAGCAGGGCGGTTACATTGATTGAGCCTTCTTTCACAGAAGGACGTAGGAACACCCTGCAAATATGGGCTGCTGTACCAAAATGTATTTTGTAATCATGCTTTGTCTTCTTTTGATGGACCACAGCAGTATGGTTGATGATACTTTCTGTCAAGTTGTAGACGATGAGTTTTGCCCATATTTCCTGTTTGACAAAGTCCGGCTTATAAGAATGGAAATTGATCAATCCGATGGTATATTTCAGTTTCCGAAATGAGGATTCCACGCCCCACCTGGAAAAATAAAGCTCTTTTAGACGCTTTGGCGGAAATTCCTCTTCCGGGAGATTGGTAACCAGGCACTCATAAGTGGACTCTGATATGGGAAACCTGACAATGCGGAACGTAAGCTGGTAGGTATCCCGTGTCCCGTACTCAATAAAATCAAAGGAGGTTGCCTTATCGACAAAACGGCGGTATCCCTCTACAGCAATCTTTTTTGACTGGCTGCGTACCAGGGTGACCCGAACCCGGATGTCAAAGGATTCCTTGTCAGGAAAATCAAAACCGGAAAGAAGGCCTTTGGAATGGATATCCTTTGCGCGGAAGAGGAAAAACTGCCCTTTTTTGAGCACATGGGCCATATTATTATAGGAGCAGTAACCACGGTCACCGATAAAAATAGTCTTTTTCCAGGGGGAAGTCTGATGGCGGTCCACCAGGGTGGCAAAGGCCCGGTATTCATCCTTATTGTGAATCGGCTGGATCAGTGCATCGGTATAGATGTGCTTGTCCAGATTGTACAGGGCATTTAAATGCAAACTGTAAAATCCTTTGGCAGAATGCCCTTCGGAAACAAAGTAGTCAGGGGAAGCAAACGTGGGCTTACTGAAAAAGGAAAAGGTAGAGCCATCCGCAGCAATGGATTCATAGCCGTCTGCGCCTTCCAAGGAAGAGAGTGAGGAATGGAAGTGATGAAAAACGGCTTCCATGGCTTCCGGTTTTAACTTTGCCCGTTGCTGATTGAGTGCGGAAACGGAAGGGGCATCTGCATCCAGATCAAAAAACTCCAAAAGTTCCTCGGAAGTGGAGGAAGAGCCCTGGGAAACCAAAAACGTAATGAGCTTATCCGGTGGAAGCTTTTTCTGGCGGGTAAAATCCTTGTCTGGGTGGACGGAGTATTTTGAGATTGTGGACGCAACGCTGTCCACAGCAGAAGAAAAAAGAGCCTTGATTTTTTCATGAAACATAACGAATGTACCTCCTTGGATTAGAATCATATATCGCTCTAAATCCAAGGGCCGCGCTCGCTACCTCTAAAAAGAGGATCAGCAGCGAGCGCGGCCGCACATTTTGTTTGATTTGTCAAGTACTAATATAAAATTCCGCAAAAAAATCAAAAAGAATGGTTAGACCCCCACTTAAAAAAGGCTCTACCCCATCCATCTGAGTTTTCTGCTGAAAAAAACAATAATTTCCATGAAAATGGATTTTCAGATGCAAGGTTTTCAGATAGAATAACCCCAGTAATATCGCGGGTTGAAGCCAACAAGACGGGTGAACACCGGTGAGTGGAACATCGGATTTCGTCCATATATTAACTAAATGACATTGGACTGTGAATAGTAACGAAGGAAGTTCCGTTCTCGTAAATAAAATCCCAAAAGGTTGATTTTTTTCTCTGAACGGGCTATATTATAATTACAAAACAAATATTTTTGTATTTGATTTGTATTTGAAATATGGAGGTGCTAATATGGCTGAACAGGTTTTAAATCAGTTTCGCTCAGACAAAGAGCTTAGAGAGGATTGTGTCGCAATCTATGAAGCGCTTGGTATGGATCTGAATACGGCATTCCGTATGTTCATGGAACGCACACGGATGGTAAGAGGACTTCCTTTTCCGGCTGTATTGCCTGAAACTCGTATGACGAGAATTGAGGCACAAAGGGCAATTGATGATCTCCGGGCAGAAGCGGCAGACCTTCCGGAGATGTCACTTGATGAGATCAATGCCGAAATCCGCGCATCGAGGGCGGAAAGGAAGCCAAGGGAATGAGGTATTACGCAGTTTTTGATACGAATGTCCTTATTTCGTCTCTCCTGACCAAAAGAACCGACACAGCAACGGCGCAAGTTGTGGATGCGATTTCATCAGGGCTGATTATACCCCTGTATAATCAGGAAATCCTGGATGAATACACGGACGTTTTGCATCGCGCAAAGTTTTCATTTAGCGAAGAACGTATTGGTCGGCTAATGGCTATGATCCGCCAATATGGACTGGCGGTAAATCCAAGCCCGACAGGGGAAATCCTTGTGGACATGGATGACCTTGTGTTTTATGAAGTCGTTATGGAGAAGCGAGAGGATGATGCTTATCTGATTACTGGCAATATCCGTCATTTTCCAGAGAGAGATTTCATTGTTACGCCTGCAGAAATGATGGCCATTATCGAAAAAAACAAATAAGAGAATCAAATGAGGCCGAGGTATTTTCTGAGCACTTTGGCCTTCTTTCTGACTGAATTTTTTGTGCTCTTTTGTGTTTGCATGAAAGTGCAATGACACTGTGTTGAACAGTTTCCGCAAGCGAAAAAGGTCGAAAGTATCGTGTTACTTTCAAAATTTCATACAAAACAGAGTATAGAATTGGAATTGGAAATGCTAAGATGGTTTTTGTAAGTTTTACCAAAGAAAAGTAAGCAAGAAATAATCCGTACCTATTCAAAATCACCAATATTTGCTAAACTGTGCCTTAATGAGAGTTGATCTTTTATATCATCACCAAGTTATCTGCACTTTGACAAAAAAAACCACCCAGCAGTTTCTGCTAAGTGGACGCACCTGGACGATTTGTACGACAGGACTCCGGTATGGATTCTGACCATGGTAATAGTTGCTGGAGATCTTCTTTTGACGGGAATGGCCCCAGATCTTTCATACGTTCCAGTATGTAAGCCACATAGTCATATGGCTTAAGCCCATTCAGTAACGCCGTCTCCGTGATGCTGTATACGGTCGCGCTGGCCTCCGCGCCTTTGATGCTTTTGGAGAACAGCCAGTTGCGGCGGCCAATGGCAAAGTTCTTGACCGCCCTCTCCGCGGCCGAGTTATCGATACTCAGATGTCCGTCTTCCAGATAGGCTTTGAGGTATTTTTCCTGATTTAAAGCGTATAAAACGGCCTCTCCTATTTTAGAAGACCGGTTTACAGAGCCTTCCAAAGTATGCAGCCATCCGAAGAAAGCCTCTAAAAGCGGTTTTGACTGCTTCTGACGCTCAGCATATCTTTCCTCAGGAGATTGGTTACGGATCAGTTCCTCTATTTTATAAAGCATGCCAATCCGTGCCATTGCCTGGTATGCAGTTGTTTCTTTCAGCTGTTCTTTGGTAAAGCCCTTTTTCAAAGGGGTCAGGGCTTCATCAAACCGCCGCCTTGCGTGTGCCATGCACCCTGTCACGGTGATCTGCTCCGGGAGGCCGTGGTAAGCCTGGTATCCATCACAGGTCAGATAGCCACGGAACTCATCCCCCAGGAATTCCACCGGATGGTATCCACCCCTGGTCCTTTCATATTGGAAGAGGACCATCCGTGGGGATCCGCTGTATTCATCCGTAAGATACACCCACATCCAGTTCTGGGTTGTCCCTTTTTGCTCGGGCTCATCGATCACCTGGAGTCGGGTTTCATCACAGTGGATATATCTGCTGCGCAGGAATTCTTCCCTCATCAGGTCATAGATCGGCTGCAGGTACCGTTTTGCGCACAGGATGATCCAGTTGGCCATGGTCTTTGTTGACAGGTTCAGGTTATATCTTGCGAACTCCCTCTCCTGTCGCGCAAGCGGCATCCCGTTCACATATTTCGCATTCATAATGCCGGCAACGAGGGATGGTGTCGCAACACTGCCTTTGAGAAGTGACGGATCTTTCTGCGGGCGCTTCATCATCCCGCATTTGGGACAGGCATAAACATAGGTGGTCTCCTCCACCACTTCAAATCGGGCAGGGATGAATTTCAAATATTTTACGGTCTCCGTAGTCACCACTTTATATTTTGTCCCACATTCAGGGCAGAATCTGTCGTTTCCTTCTAATTTATGTTTGATCACCTCTGTGGTTTCAAAAGCGGAAAGGTCCTCTTCCTTTTTTCCGGTTGGTTTTTTACGTTTATAAGATTTTGGATGGATCTCCTCCATCTCTGGCTCGGCTGCATTGGGATCGGCCTCCTGCTCCGCCTCATTGAACAGGTCCATCTGCTCATAGCCTTCCGCGTATTTTTCGCTGGAAGAGCCAAACTGCTTCCTCTGCGCAAGTGCCAGCCGATCCGAAAGCAGTGCATTCATAAACTCCAGTTCCTTCGTTTTTTCTTTCAGGAGCTGGATCTCTGTTTCCTGTTTTTTCTGATGCACCTGCATGGCCTGTATCAATGTGATGATATTCTCTTTGCCCATATCCTGCAATTGTTTTTCAGAAAAAAGCGGTTCCATGATCCAGCCCTCCTATCTCTTGTGGTCTGAGAAAAGTATATCATGAAACCGCTCTGTTTTCGAGAGGAAACCGGATGGAAAAACAGAGGAAAATTCATTGAAAACTGCCACTTTTTCAGCTTTTTGCGAATTGACAGGAAAATCGGTGTAGATTAGATTGTGATCTTCGGATGATGTTCCTCAAAAGCGCCTTTTGGGTCGAGGGACAGTCCATCACATAACCAATGAATTTCCTTTAAGGTCACTTTTTTCAACTCATCCGGCGTATCCGGCCAGCGGAAGTAATTGCGGTCGAGCCGCTTCATCAGGATCCAGAAACCGGATCCGTCCCATTGAAGGATTTTGATGGATGTCCGTCTGCGGTTACAGAAGGCGAACATGCAGCGGGAATACGGATCCAGATGGAATTTTAGCTTTATGATCGCGGCCAGGCCGTTATAGCTCTTGCGCAGGTCTGTACTGCCGCAGGCCAGGTATACGGTGGTCCCGCCTGCCAGGTCAAGCATAATTTTTTAGTGTGTGGATCAAAGAGGCCATCAGTTCACACGGGCAACCGGTGCTGACCTCTATCCGGATACTTTCTGGAAGATGGATCGTTATGGGAGGATACTCCGACAACGGTTGGGAGGAAACCTCTAACTCAGAAGGGAGTCTGGCAAAGACTGGTTCCATCCCTTGATCCAATTCGGAAGGCTTCTGCATTTGTTTTCTGATCCAATAACTGAAAGTCGACAGGGGGACTTGATTTTCCTGACACCATTCTTTTCTTGACAATCCGCTTTTTTGGAAATCCTGAATTCGCTTCATCCAGAAATCTTCTTTTGTAAGGTTCGTTTCATTCATAGGCAATACCTCCTTGATTTGGAGCTATTGTATCAAAAATGATGGAGGATTCATAGATACGGATTATTTCGTGCTTACAAAGAAAAAAAGGGTAGTGTCAAGTAATTTATGAAAAACTGAGCTGCAAAAAACAGGCTCAAATGAACCTTGAAAACTGTAGATATCGACTCCGAAAAGCTCTCCGAGGGCTTAGGGCGTTGCCCTAAGAACCCACAAGGGACCAATCCCTTGACCCGGTTTCGGGCTTTGCCCGAACCCATCCTCGCCGGAAGGCAGGAAAAGGGCGCAGTGGCCCCTTTTCTGACAGACAGGATCATCCGTGAGCCTTATGTCAATAGACTTTCGCGGCATATCCTCACCGCCTGACGGCGGCTGCGGTATTCCACGGTTCTATTGACAACAGCTCCGCTCCGGCGCAGAGCCGCCGTTTTTCTGCTGGTTCAGGATGGTCTGCTGGCCAAGGAAGATGAGAAGCTGCCATTTTCCAGGCATGTTGTCAGCGCCCCGCAGCATTTCTACTTCGTTAAGAACTTTGTAGTTCTTGTGTTTATGCGGACGGAGAAAGTTATAGTATGCGACCCAGAGGGCAAGGTCATAGTTGGCACCGTCGATGTGGTCAAAGCCGTTTGTGTGACGGTAAGATGCCTTATAAGTACGGTTGAGCCGTTCAATCATCTGTTTGTAGGGACGGTGTTCTTTGGAAACAGCATCGTCGTTGGTAAGTCCAATCACCTGAGTGATTTTGAATGTAAAATCGTTTCCCAGCTTTTTTACAAATTCCATTGCAGCGAGCGGGTAGGCGCTGTAACCGTCAGCAATGAACTTAAAGTTTTCCGGCAGTTTTGCAAGTCCCCGGAAAGCCATACGCATAGCGAGGATACAGGGGCCGACACCACGGTTATCAGAGATCTGGTAGCCAATGATGGATCGGGATGCGGCATTCATAATGAGCCAGACATAGGATTTGATCCCACGGATTTTGATATAGGTTTCATCGGCAGTAAAAACAGGCCCTTTTTCGTAGGGGTATTGGTCAACAAAAGGTTTCACGCAGATAGCTGCGGTCTTGCAGTAATTAGCGATCTGCTGGTGGGAAATGCCGATGTTGTACAGGTCTCTGAGAGCCTGGGAGGTTTTCCTAAGGGAGAGGCCAAGGTTGACGTGTAGGGTCAGGCACAAGGACATTACGTGGGCATTATGCTTGGTGAATTTCAGGGATGAAGCATTTTTAGGCAGGGTATTGAGATCCATGCTGAAAAAATCCATCGTAAACTCACGGTAGATATAGTGGAGTTTATATTTATTTTTGCCGTAGTCCTGCCTGAGATCTTCTTTATCTACCTTTTTGAGGTTGTAGAGGTAATAAGGACATTTGGGATTGATGCACTTATGGATGATAAAGTGTTTGCGCTCCTTCTTTGGGACCAGGGTATTGCCGCAGTGGGGACAGCGTAGTTTTACAGAGGAGAAGCGGCTTTCATCGGGTGAGAACCTTGCGCTGCAGACTTTGCAGAGAAGCTGTCCTTTGGAACCATTATTTTTATAAAGGAAAGGCTTCGGGGCACCACAGCGGGGGCAGGTACAGCTGTCCGGAATATCGCATTCTGACCGTCGGCTGACAGGGCGTATTTTCTTACCATAACGCTTTTCAAAGTAAGGGATGAGATCTTGATAAGTCCAGTCCTGCCGGAAGTCAGTGACAAGAGGGAGATCGTCAATTTTAAACTTCTGGTACTTTGGAGAATGGGAATCATCAAAAGCCCACTGTTTCAGTGGGATATATCTGCAGATAAAATGAATCAGCCAGCAGTTTTGTTGGTAAAGAGATTGAATGAGAAAGAGTAAATAGGTAATAATATCCATAAGCAATGATTTTCCTTTCAGTGTTTGTGGGATGGTAATAGTATTGACACAAAAAAGGGAGGTCATTGCTTTTTTCTTTGAAAAAGTGGTGAAACCCTTGAAATAATAAGGTTTGTTAAAAAAAATATGGTAGTTAACTTGACACTACCAAAAAAAGACAGGGGGTTTTAGGAATGAAAGTAAAATTAGGTGTCATTTTGGACGCGATTGAGATGGCAGATGATAATTATACATATTTTTTGGATTTAGAAACAGGAGATAGTGTGTTCCTTGCAGATGAACTGATTACTGGTCTGGATAATGAAGGGCTGGAAGATGAAATTGAAGAAAACCTGGAACGCTATTTAAGGCTTCCGACGAAATTCGAAATTCACGAATACCACATTATGGAAGAATTTATCTGGACTTTAAAAGGTGAAAGGGCGGATAAACTGGATTGTGCCATCCGGGGGCGGGGAGCATTCAGGAGATTTAAGGATTTGGTAGACAGAATGGAGATTTCACAGCAGTGGTATGATTTTCAGGCAGAATATTACAGGAAACTGGCGATTGACTGGTGCCAGGAGCATGGGCTGGAGTATGAGGAGGAGAGCATATGAAAGAATGGAAAAATGTAACCGACAGCTTTTCAGAGGAACAAAGGCATTACAAGAATACATACATGGAAATATGCGAGGTATTTGATGAAGCTGTAGAAGTAAGCCTTTTTTCCTCCAGGACAGACCCATATGAAATCTATTTTTCCTATGGCTATATGTATGGCATTATTTATGTGGAGAAGGAGGACGCAGATGCAAAGCGTGAGGAAATAAAGAAAGAGCTTCAGGCAGAATATCGAAAAAACAGGGAGCCCTCTGATGAATTTGCTGATTCATTTACGAAAAAGCATCATGTGTGTTTTCCAAACGATATCGTTTTTGACACAGATGCATTTTTATAATTTATGTACTCAAACTTCGCACCTAACCTTGGAAAGAGTGGATTTATCCAAAGTAAATCTATATGAAAATTTAGCACCAAATTTTTGGAAGATAAGTCATGGCAATGAGTGTATTACTGAGGCAGAAGCAATTGCTTTTGAAAAACGATGTACGCCAGGAAAGAAATTCAGAGCAGTGGCTGAATGTTTTGTTTCGTAAAATTTTGTGAATCTAAAAAAGCATACAGGGAGATTTCCTCTACAATAAGGAGACGGGACAAAATGAAACATACAGCTTTTAAAGCGGAAGAATATGATAAGAAAATAAGACAAACACTCCCTTATTACGAAGACTTTTACAAACAGATTTTGGATATTTTGTCCGTTATGGGAAAGAATGACGCAGTATGGCTGGATATTTCAAAAAACAGATTTCAAAAAGCAGGAAATCGTTTTGAGCAGACAGCCGTCCAGGAGATTGAAGAATACGAGAAGTATGATGTCATTACGGCCGTCCAGGTGAATCATTATCTTTCGGAAAAAGACCGAGAGTCGGCTGTGAAAAATTGTTATCAGGCATTGAAAAAGGGCGGGATTTTCTTTTCATTTGAAAATATTGCTCCCAATAGTGAAAAAGGGAAACAAATTGTTTTGCAGAGATGGCAGAATTACCAGATTGCAAACGGAAAAGATCCAGCAGAAGCCGATGCACATATCAGAAGATATGGAACAGAATATTTCCCGATTACTGTGAATGCACATTTTGAAACGATGCAAAAAGGCGGGGTTCAAAATGTAGAATTAATCTGGATGTCCTATATGCAGGCGGGCTTTATGGGGATTAAGGAATAAATGGACAGGAGCATATATTGCATAGTGGCATGCATTAAAAATGAGCGGTGTGTTTCATGATTGGAGGAAATTTTTTTGAAAAATTTTACAAGATCAGATTTATTATTTTCTTTGTGCGGATTAAATTGCGGATTATGCCCCATGCACTTGGGTGGCCATTGCCCCGGATGCGGCGGCGGTGAAGGAAACCAGTCCTGCAAAATAGCAAAATGCAGCCTGCAGCGCGGTAAACTGGAGTATTGCAGCCATTGCCAGGAATTTCCCTGCGAGAAATACGAGGAGATTGATGCGGTTGATTCATTTATCACGCATCAGAATCAGAAAAAGGATTTAAAGAGACAGCGGGAAATCGGCGTGGAGGCTTATGGGGCAGAACAGGAAGAAAAAATCAGTATCTTGGAATGGCTGCTGCAGAACTGCAACGATGGCCGGAAAAAGACTTTTTTCTGTTTGGCTGTAAATCTTTTGGAATTGGAAGATGTGAGAAAAGTGATGGAACAGACAAAATCAGACGGAACATTTGCAGAACTTCCATTAAAAGAGAAAGCAGCCTATGTGACCGGGCGGTTTCAGAAGGCGGCAGATGAGCAGGGGATTTTGTTAAAACTGAGGAAAAAAAGATGATTCAGCCTGGGCGTTTGCCGATGGTATAGAAAAGCGGGAATGGAATACATAGATATATTGGTAAAAACAAGAATCGAGGTATTGCGGGCTGCGAATTGTTTAAGCGATGAGGCGAATATGGCGTTTGTGGAAGCACAGTCACGTGAATATTATGAAGAGTCTCTGCAGGCGGAAACACATACGGCATATCTTGCTTTTGATGGAGAGAGAGTTGCCGGGGCAGGGGGAATCAGCTTTTTCCGGGTGATGCCGACCTACCATAATCCTACAGGATGGAAAGCTTATATTATGAATATGTATACAAGCCCTGACTACAGGAGAAAAGGAATTGCATATCATACTTTGGAACTTTTGATAAAGGAAGCAAAGAAAAAGAACGTGAGTTACATATCGCTGGAGGCAACGGACATGGGGCGGCCGTTGTATGAGCGGTACGGATTTGTGAAAATGAATGATGAGATGATTCTGCCGCAGGAGTATCTGTAAATGGGAGATATGAATAGTATTTCACAGAAAAAAACAGAGAAGCCCGGCCGAAAGCATTGGATTAAGGAGATGAGACAGAATGAAAGGCTCAGAATGCAGATTGATCGAATATATGGAAGGATCGAAGAAACGCTTCATTATTCCTGTTTATCAGCGTAACTACGACTGGAAGACTGAAAATTGCAGACAGCTTTACGACGACCTTATAAAAGTAGTTAAAAACAATAGAAGAAGCCATTTCTTCGGAAGCTTAGTTTCTGTTTATGAGCCTTCCGGAAGAAATACCCAATTCCTTGTGATTGATGGACAGCAGAGATTAACGACAGTGTCATTGCTGCTTTTAGCAATGTATCATTTAATTTCAAATGACATCGTCATACCGGAAGATCTCTCTCTCGGAAAGCAGATTTATGAAGATTTCCTTGTTGATAAATATCAGCCGCAGGAAACGCGTATCAAATTGAAGCCGGTTAAAAATGACCAGAAGGCACTTGGAAAGCTGTTTGCTTGTGCGGATGAGCACATCAGAGGATCGAATCTGACTACGAATTACAACTATTTCTACGACAGGATCCAGAAGCAGGAGATCACGATTGATGAGCTGTTTGACGCTGTCTGCAGTCTGGAAATAATCAATATTATTTTAAATAATGAAGATAATCCACAGCTGATTTTTGAGAGCCTCAACTCCACAGGTCTTGACCTGAGTGAAGGTGATAAAATAAGAAATTTCATTTTAATGGGTCTTCCGGCAAAAGAGCAGGATGAGTATTACGAAAAGTATTGGAACCGTATTGAAGAATGTACCAAGTATGATGTGAGTTCATTTGTGAGAGATTACCTCAGTATTAAGCAGCTGACTATTCCGTCTCAGAAAAAGATTTATACCAGTTTCAAGGGATATGTGGAGCCGTCCTCTTTGAGCACAGAAGAACATCTTAAGGATTTGCTGGCTTATGCAAAGCGTTATAAGATCTTGCTGAATGGCAGTGCCAGGGATAAGACACTGGATGCCTGTATTAAGAGATTGAACAGATTGGAAACAACTGTCACCAGACCATTTTTCCTTGAGGTGCTGCGTTTATGCGACGAAGGTAAACAGGACATTTCTCAGGCAACCGATGTGTTTTTGATCACTGAAAGCTACCTGTTCAGAAGAACTATTTGCGATCTGCCTACAAATGCACTGAATAAAATATTTTTGCTGCTTCATCGAGAGATCATCCGATACGATGGTACTGATGCAGACTACGTTGAAAAGTTCAAATATGCGCTTCTCTCCAAAAAAGAAAGGACTCGATTCCCGGATGACGATGAATTTGCTGCTCACTTTATTGAGAGGCCGGTTTATCAGATGAACAGCAAGAACAAGATTTACATTTTAGAACGCCTGGAGAATTACGGCACTGCGGAAGATAAAGAGGTATACAGCCACTATGATGACGGAATCTATTCGATTGAACATATTATGCCGCAGCATTTAACGCCGGCATGGGTAAAAGAATTAGGCGATGATTTCCGGCAGATTCATGAGACATGGCTGCACAGAATTGCAAATCTTACACTGAGCGCCTACAATTCCAAATATAAAAACAGCACATTTGAGGAAAAGAAGACCATGAAAAATGGCTTCGAAGACAGCGGCATTCGTATGAATACGTATATTGCGAGGAAGGAAAAATGGACACTTGCAGAAATGGAAGAGCGCAGTCAATACCTCAAGGGACGTGCTCTTGAAATATGGGCGGAGCCATCAACAGAATTCAGGCCGGAGGAAAAGCAGCTGGATTCCTATACGCTTGATGATGATATGAATTTAAGCGGAAGATTGATTACACGATTTAGCTATAAGAATATAGAACAGCCTGTAGCAAGCTGGGTGGAAATGTTCCAGAAAGTATTACAGATTCTTTATGCTGAAGAAAAGAGTGTCATTACAAAGCTTGCAGTATCTGCGGATGATAATATCGCCCAGCATTTCAGCATGAATGAATCCGATTTTTTGAAGAGTGCTGAGATTGGCGACGGCATTTATGTGCTGACAAACACAGATACACAGAGCAAACGGTCTGTGTTAAGCAGAGTGTTCAAATTGTATGATGCGGATCCGACAGATTTGCTATTCTACCTCCGTGATGAAAATGAAGGCGCTGAGGAAGAAGCTGGTACAAGATACGAACTTCGCAGAAAATATTGGACATATGCATTAGATTTCATCAAGCAGGCTCACAGAGACGGCGGCTCGTTCAGCAATGTGAATCCGCCAAAAGGAAACTGGATAGGCGGATTTTTTGGGATCAGTGGATTCAACCTGTGCTGTGTTGCAAATTATGATTCAGCCAGAGTTGAGCTGTATTTTGGCAGATCAAAGAAGGAAGAAAATAAGAAAGCTTTTGATGCTGTCATCCGGCACAAGGACGATATCGAAAAGGCATTGGGCGTTCAATTGCTTTGGAGCCGCGGAGATGATATTAAGGCATCAAAGATTTCATACCAGATTAACGAAGTCAGCATTGAAAACGAAACAGACTGGCTTCAGATGGCAAAATTCCATGCAGAGTGGAGCAAGAAGTTTTATGATGTCATCGTGCCATATTTACGATAGTCCGAAATATAGACGGGGACTTAGGGAGTGATTTCAACATGGATATTCAGCATTTTTTCATAGAAAAGGGCCAGGGCGATCCGATCATCCTGCTTCACGGAAACGGAGAGGACTGCAGCTATTTCCAGGGGCAGATCGGTGAGCTTTCCAGGCACTATCACGTATATGCGATCGACACCCGCGGACATGGAAAAACGCCGAGAGGGAGCAGGCCGTTCACAATACGGCAGTTTTCGGAGGATCTGCTGTATTTCATGGATGAACACGGAATCCATAAGGCGCATCTGCTCGGCTTTTCAGACGGCGGGAATATTGCCATGGTTTTTGCAATACAGCATCCGGACCGTGTAAACAGAAAAGAACAATAAAGGCGGCTCATGCAGTGCCTCATTCATATTTCGTCAAAATAACTTGCCTGAAAGTGAATGAGACACTACATGAGCCGCTGCCGCGAGTTTCGCAAGCGAAACTCTTTGTTCACTGGCAGATCCGGACTCAAGAATATTTTGCGCACCCCCGGATCTCATCCAGGGATTTAATATTCATCTGATCCATCAAAGCCTCCAGCTCCTCCAGAAGCCGTTCCATAAAATCAGGCCGCATCAAGTTGGCGGAACCGATCTGTACGGCATGCGCGCCGGCCATGATATATTCCAGTACATCTGCGGCACATACGATCCCGCCGCCGCCGATGACCGGGATCTTGGCGTGCTTGCTGGAATTATGCGCGCACATCAGGGCATAAGGTTTGATGCCGGGACCGGAATATCCGCCGCCGCCCCAATTGCCGCATCGGAATTTGCGCGTATGAATGTCAATCGCATATCCGCCGATCGCATTGAAGCTTACAAAAGCATCCCCGCCGTTTTCCTGTACGATCGAAACGATCTCGTCCGGCGGATACTCTGCGGTAGGCGCCTTAAACCACAGAATCTTATCTCCGGCGGCAGCTTTCACCTTTCTTACCATTTCTTCCAGACTCTCCCTGGTTTTCCAATAAGACGGAACGGAAGGGTTGCCATACGGACAGTTCAGATTGATCTCCAGGCCGGCCAGTTCCTTTACTTCCGAGAGAATAGATACAAATCCCGTCAATTCATCCAGGTCATATGCTTTCAGATCCAGAAAGACCGGTGTTTCCTCATAAGGCAGACGGGGTAGTATTTCGTCCAGAAATGTCTGATACGGCAGATTATTTGCTCCGAAAGAACTGATAAAACCATGTTCTGACTGGTAGAAGCGTTTTGCCGTGCTGGGCTGTCCGTCTGTAATCGCCATGGAATTTGGTACGATCGCCCCAAGGTGCTTTAAGTTTACTGCTTTTTCATATTCTGCGGCATAGCCGAATGTTCCTGCCGCTGACATGATAGGATTTTTCAATACGAGTTCCCCATGCGGTATGGGTAATCTCACGTTTAAATTTGCCATTTTTACCTCCCTGTAAGAAATAGAGTATTTCCAGAAGCCTTCTAGTATATCCATGCAGGTATGGCTGCTGGGCTCGTTACTTCGCGGAAATAAATTCCTCCAAACTTTTTCCGTCTTTTTCAAAATCAATCATGCTTAACGGCATAAATGGACCCTTACAGCATACGTTGATTCCCATGCCGCCGTCCCTGTCGTGCAGGTAGCAGCCTTTACAGCTATCGATTCCGCATGCCTTCTTATTGCTGATGTATAAAAAGACGGAATCTTTTTGCCCGTCAGGTGTATGCTCAGCAAAGGCTTCCGCATTTTTGGGATTCAGGGCAAGGATGACGCGCCCCGGTTCTTTCAACGCGGCTTTTGCAGTCTGGATGAGATCCGGAAAGCATTCCACGGAAAATTCGCCGGAAATTTTTTCCTGCTCCGAACAGGGGATATTCAAAAAGCGCATTGCGGAGATTTGATCGTCTGGCTCAAAGGCATTTCCATCGGTGTCAAAAATCAACAGCTTTCTGCAGAGCCCTGCAGTCAGGAAGGGATACAAAAGAAAATATGCGGCCGGTTCGGCGGCCAGTACGGGCAGAGAATCTTTTTCTGCCGGTGAAGTCCCGCGCGGCCCCCAATATTGTATGGTATCTCCTTCCCAGCACTGGTACAGATCCTGGCGGGTATCCGCAAGCACTGACGCGCCGTGTTCTGTTTTTCGGATCAGAGGATACGGACAGGGCCATGCATGTTTACAAGTATTTGTTCGGAGCATCAGGTACTGGCCCGGTTCAAAAGTGATGTCTCCGGCAATTTCAAATTCCGCGTAGTTTCTGCCTGCAAGAGAAATCTCAGTCCTACTCAAGATCCTGCTTTCTGTCACAAAATTTTTCACATTCTTACCTCCTGATTTGTAACTGATCTGCACAGTATACTCAAGGGAATCCCGTTATACTGTCTTTTTTATATTGTTCTGAATCTGCTCTGCGAGCTTTAAATAATTATCCCAGACCGGATAGCGGACTGGTGCACCGCAGCCGCCGACCGGCCGTTCATTTTCTGCGTGCCGGTCCCAGACCGCGCCGATATTCTGGCCGTCCGTATGTTTTAATCCGTCGATGTTCAGAAGATCCTGGCTCTCTGTAACACGCTCGTTGAGCATGTCCATCAGTTTGCGGAATCCGATAAAAAATCCATGATTCTGCCATCCTGGTATATTGGGCTCTTCAAAACAAGGAGAATGATATTTTGACTGGCGGTAATATCTCTTCAATTCCGGATACCAGATATCTTCTTGTGTATCTGCAAAGATTTCATCATAGAAACAGGAGACGATCTTTCCGTTTTTGACGACAACCTGCAGCCATCCGGTGATCCCGTACCCAAAATCTTCCGCGGCGCTGTAGTACCGGCTGTCAGAATCCATGTCAATTTTTCCAGCCAGCTCTTTTACAAGGGGAAGCAGTCCGCGCATACTGTTGGACGCTCCGGTCAGCATGTCAAAATCCCCTCGCAGTGACTGCCGGGACAAAATCTGCTTTTCAACATGCAGCAGTCCGTCTGTTAAGACAACTCCGGCCGCCGCCTGCCTTGGTACGGATGCCTGCCAGATCCCATAATCGGAACGCCTTTTATCCGCGCCTTCAAAATAACGGTTATAATAACCTTCCATCGTGGTTTCGTTAAATTCCGCGAATAGGATGCTGCCGTCATCCCCTTTTACTACGGTCAGTTCCCCCAGATGCCCGTCGGACCAGTCTGTTTTGCCGAATCTCCTTTCGGCATGGTAATAACTGCCTTCTAAATATCCCAGGGGTGGCTGTACCGTATATTTGAGCCATGATACCTCTTCCCGTTCATTCCATGGCATAATCTGTTGTGTTTCCATTCGTGTTATCCTCCTCATTTTTTTCACAGGTCATCCGCCGCTCTTCCGGCTGAAAACGCCCTTTTACATTCTCGGACAATATGACCGAACCGTCTTTTTTAACCAGAACATATCCTGCATTGACGTCCACACTCCTGCATATCTGCCCGGCAGACTCTTCACCCGCAATAAAACAGGCGGTTGACAAAAGATCCGTATAAAATGCATTTTGGGAGATGATAGTTACGCTGTCCAGCGTATTGTCCGCCGGATATCCGGTCCTCGGGTCGATCAGGTGGTGGTATACTTTTCCTTCTTCCGTAAAAAATCTGTCATATCCGCCGGAAGTTGCCGCACCGCAGTCCTCCAGACTCAAAGTCCCCAGGTTCCTGGCATAGTGCTTCCACGGGGACTGGATTCCGATTTTCCACGGCCTTTCAGCGCCGTTTGCAGAAGGCTTCCGGCCAAGGACAAAAAGATTTCCGCCGAAATTCACAGCCGCCGAACTGACACCGCAGCTTCTCAGATATTCCACCGCTTTCCCGACCGCATACCCCTTCCCGGCGGCGCCGGCATCCAGCTGCATTCCCGGTTTCCAGAAGGTGACCGTACATTCCTTCTCATCACAGGATATATGAGAGGTTCCAGTCTGCTTCATAACCCGTTCGATCTCCTGCTTTTTTGGAACATGGGGATTTTGCGACGGGATATTCCATAACTTGACAGCCGGACCCACAGAGGGGTCAAAGCATCCGCCGCTTTTTTCGGAAAAATCCAGTAAATGCATAATGAAGGTACAGAGTTCCTTTGATACCCTTTTCGGGATTCCGGTGCGGTGCCCGCGGTTTAATTTCCCAAGCTCGGATTCGGGATCATAAAAATCAAGCATTCTGCGTATGTCCATGGCCCGCTTTTTGATTTCACGTAAAAGCATTTCAGCATCGTCCCGCTCATCATAGATGGCGGCGGAACAGATCGTATTATACAAAAAGAAAGTATGGCTTACCGGTTTCATTTCTGTGATATACCTTTCTTTTACGTAGTCTGTTTCAGAGCGCAGTCTTTTTCCAGCTCCGCCCACATTTCTTTCGCCAGCTTCATGTAATTTCCCCAGGCACGCCTGAAAAATTCGCCTTCGGAAAAACGCAGTCCGTTCAGGTCGAGCAGATCCTGGCATTCGATCACATGCTCTTTCCACATATCGAACAGAGCATTAAAACCGCATGGATAATCAGACACATAATCCAGGGAATAATATTTGGACTGCCTGTAATATGGCTTTAGTTCCTCTTCTTCTATATCATCCGGGGAATCCGCGAAAATCTCATCATAGAAGCAGGAAACGATCCGCCCATTTTCTATGACGACCTGCAGCCTCCCCGTGATCCCGCCCCCGACGGGACGGGCGAGCCCGTAGTAATCTCCGTTTGAATGTGTGCCGAGCCTCCTGCTGATCTTTTCGGCCAGGACCAGCATAGATTCCCGGATGCTGTTGGACGCTCCGGTCAGCAGGTCGAACTGTCCGTCCAGGCGGTTTTCGCGCAGCATCTGGTCCTCCATATGTCTCATTCCATTAACAAGCACGACCCTGGTAGAAGCCGTGCGTTCGCGTGACGCCTGCAGAAATGCGTAATCAGAATACCGTTTGTTTGCATTTTGATACTTGC
Organism: Schaedlerella arabinosiphila; assembly: GCF_003885045.1. Lineage (GTDB taxonomy): Bacteria > Bacillota > Clostridia > Lachnospirales > Lachnospiraceae > Schaedlerella > Schaedlerella arabinosiphila. Next base: position 5,738,760 of record NZ_RHJS01000002.1, read on the forward strand.
GGATGTAATAGACCGGCGAATTAAATTCATTAAATTCGACCATCTGCAGACTGCCGTTTTTCCAGACCGCCTCCATGACTCCATAAAAATCCTTCGGGCCTCCCGGATGCGGCGTAAACCATCCTTCTTCCCTGTAATATTCCCCTTTGACCAGCCCCGGCTCAGGCTGGACGTTCCAACTCAACGAATCTAAAATCGATATTGTCTTTTCTCTCATGTTTCACTATCCTTTCACGGATCCCGATGTCATTCCCTGGATCAAATACTTCTGCGCCAAAAGCAAAAACAGGATGGAGGGAATGATCCCTATCGTAGATGCGGCCATCATCTGCCCCCAGGAATTTGAATTTTGGGAGAGATATTCCTGCAGCCCGACGGTAAGCGTTGCCAGCTGCGGATTTTTTACAAAGGTATTTGAAAATGTATATTCATTCCATACATTTAAAAAAGTAAAGATACCAGATGTTGCGATTCCGGGAAGCGACACCGGAATAATGATCTTTACCAGCGTGTGAAATCTTCCGCCTCCGTCTATGTACGCCGATTCCTCAAGCTCATAGGGCACAGTGTCAAAAAAGCCTTTCATCAGCCAGATTGAAAACGGCAGGTTCAGACACGTATAGCTGAGGATCAGAGACATATGTGTATCGATCAGGTGCAGATTTTTATAGATCAGGAACAGCGGAATGATCATCAGCATCATGGGAAACATCTGCAGTACCGTGACGCCGCTTCCATACAGTGCGAACAGCTTTCCCCTGCACCGGGAGAGTGCGTACCCTGAAAAGCAGGCCAGAACCACACAGATGCAGGAAACGATCACCCCGATCTTCAGGCTGTTCATGGTCGTCATAATAAAATCACCTTCCAGGACCTTTACGAAAGAATCCAGTACAGGCTTCGCAGGAAGCAGCGAAGTATTGGAAAGCGCCTCGGCGTCTCCTTTAAAAGCAGTTCCGACCATCCCGATGATCGGAAGACAATACAAAAGTGCAAACAGGGTCAGTACAATATAGAGTACGGCATCGACGGCGGTTTTCTTTCTTCCTCTGTGCATCATATTGAAACTTCTCCTTTCCGGCCTTCCCTGCTGCATATCCGGCGTATGAGCAGAAAGACCGCGGCAGTAAGCAGCATACAGATGATCAGCGTTGTGGCGATGGCTGCCGCATAGGACAGGTTCTGCCGGTAAAACGCAGTATAATAGGAATAGATCGGCAGGGTAAATGTATGCCCGTTCGGACCGCCGCCGGTCAGAAGCCAGATGTTTTCAAAGTTATTGATCGTCCAGATAAAATTCAGCGTGACGGATATAAAAGAAACCGGCCATATAAGCGGCAGCGTGATGCTTCTCAGCATCCGTATGCTTCCGGCCCCGTCCATGCATGCCGCCTCATATAATTCTTGCGGCACACTCTGCAGCCCTGCAAGCAGCGTGATCATCATAAACGGCATCGCCTTCCAGACAGAGATCAGGATGACCATCGGCCGGATCCACCGGTAGTCCGCTAAAAATAAAACAGGATGGTCGATCAGATGCAGTTTTTCCAGGCAGGTATTGATAAATCCAAACTGGTCATTTAAGATCCATGACCAGTTTGTCATTGCTACAACAGAGGGGATGATCCACGGCAGCAGAAAAATCGTCCTGTAGACCGCGCGTCCATGGATATCCCGGTTTAAGGCAAGCGCAAGGGCCAGCCCGATAACATAGGATATCAATACCACAAGCGTTGTGTATACAAGTGTAAAAGCCAGGCTTCCTAAAAATTCACTGTCGCGGAACAGCTTTATATAATTCTCCAGGAAAACAAATTTCGTCTGCTCCGGCCGCATCAGGTTCCGGTTTGTAAAACTCATCCAGATCCCGTTCAGCAGCGGATACACGCTGATAAACAGAAACAATACTGTGGATGGAAGCAGGAGCTTATATCCAAACAGGTTTTTCTCCCGTTCTCTTCGGTTTGATTTGTTTTTCATATCTCCCTCCGATGATACGGCCTAATTGCTGTTATAGCTTTCGAACACGTTATTTATAGCTTCCTGTGCTTTCGCCAGGTCTCCCTTGGGGTCTGAGGACCCCATCAAAAGTGCTTCTACCGGCTGGCCGATGATATTTTCCATCAGGATCTGGTCTGTTGCTGCTGGACTGAAGGGCGAAGGCCAGATCAGCTCTTCATAATAATCCGTATACTTCGAATATTCTCCGATCTCCCAGTCTGTTTCAAAAAATGGATCTTCAAAGTAACTCTGTCTTAATGGAAGCAGTCCGCCGTGCCCTTCTGTAAATACGCCAAGATTATTTTTCGTAAACCACTCAATAAATTCTTTGGTCTCCTCAGGATATTTTGTCTGAGCAAATCCCATGATGCCTCCGGTACGCATGACATAACGGGGGTCATCCGCGCTTGGTCCTACAATAGGTCCCATCATCCGGGTCTTTGACATCAACTCCTCATTTGCCGCCACATGAGAGGCGGGGGCGTTCCACACCATTGCGACTTTTCCGGACTGATACAGTTTTTCTAGATCAGCCTGATTGTAAGTGACCATTCCTTCCGGAAAATATTCGTTTTCCTTCATCGTCTTAAAAAATTCCATACATTCCAGCGCTTTCGGATCATCCAGGGCGCCGCCGGTTCCTTCCTCATTGATCCAGCTTGTGCCATTGGAAAAGAGGACATTGATCATGGCATTGCTGCTGTTCTGATCCAGAGTGCAGAAAGAAAATGGGATGATATCGCCGTTGTATTTCTGTTTTATGGCTTCGCACATCTCAAACAGCTTTTCCCATGTGACCGGCTGATCCAGGTCGTTGAATCCAAGCTCATCCTCCAGGATGTCAGTCCTGTAGTAAACGGTAGTTCCGTTGGTAACGTAAGGAAGTGCATAATATCTGCCGTCTTTTTTTCCGATATCGATCGTTCCGGGCAGAAAATCATCCAGAACCTCGTCGTCCTCCTGCTCCCATTTTTCCACGATATCTGTAATGTCCAGTACCTCTCCGGCTTCGATCCAATTTGCGATCCGGTAAGAGATAGAAGATGTGATATCCGGAGGCGAACCGGCTGCGATCGAGGTCTGGTACTGCTCCATAAATCCGCTCCAGCTCAGCATCTGCAGTCTGACTGTAGCGCTGTGTCCGCCGGAATTATACTCATCAATGATTTTCAGCAGGGCAGGCTCATACGTATCAGCCGGCCCGTATGGAAGTTCCCAGAATACCAACTCTGGCTTTTCCTGCTTTTCGTTATCTTCCGCCTCGTTTCCCTGCGTTTCCTTCTGTGCATCCCCGGTCTGGGTATTTCCGCATGCTGCCATTCCAAGACAGAGCAGAAGGCTCAGCCCTGCACTTATGAAACGTTTTCCTTTTCTTCTCATCATGTTCCTCCTTTGCGTGTGAAATTTTTTCCACCTGTACGGTTGCAATCCGCAGTCACATTTTTATGCAATTTATTGCAATGAAAATGCGACCGCGGATTAGCAACCTACCTCATTAATGAGTAAAATGTGACTGCGTTAGCAGGCACAAAAGTGCGAAGCACGGATTTTACGAATGAATGAGGTGGGATGGATGCTCAAAGAGCATCCAACCGCACAGCTGGAATTTTTTTTGCTTTGATATAGTTATTTTACCTGTCTGTCACTTTTTATAAAACCTATAATTTTACTGATAATATCTTTAAAACCATATTTTTTATTCCTGCATTCTGTTTTTCGTTGATCATTGATACCTCAATTCAACACTTTATCCTAAAATTCAATACCATACTGTATATAATAGAAAAAATGAAGCCGGTTAACTTCCGGCTTCACTTTCTTTGAAAGGGTTTTTATATTTATTTCTGTAATCGCGCGCGCTGCAGCCGGTATATTTCAGAAAACAGACGGAGAAATATTTATAGCCGCTGAACCCGACCTCTTCCGCGATCTCATAGGTTTTTTTATCCGTGGAAACCAGGAGTTCCTTTGCACGGCCTACCCGATACCGGTTAAGCCAGTCTCCCAGCCGGCAGCCCACATCAGAAAAAAATACGCGTCCAAGATAGTTGGGTGAGGCAAATACGATCTTGGAAAGTGATTTTAAAGTGATATCCTCCGAATAGTGGGCCTGCATATATCGAATGGATTTTTGGGTCAGCTCTGAATATTGCGCGGCAACCGGTTCCTGTCCGCTGAACTTTCTCTGCAGAAACTGCAGCATCCAGCTTTTCAGCTCCATGGCGTCCCGAAATTCATCAACGACCGGAACCTGGGCCGTTTCTTTGGCGGATTCTCTGGAAGGAAGATGCATGGCAAACAGACAGAGCTGATCACAGAACTTCTTTACCTTCCGAAAATCCATCCGTAATTCTTTGTAGCTTTCAAACAGATTTTCAAAACCGGCCAACGCCTTTTCGTAACGTTCGGAAGCCAGATCCGTGATGATCTCCCTCTCTTTTCCGGACAGGTATTCCGGCGTTTCATCCATGGACGGCTTTTCAGAAACATAACAAATGTGTCTGTCTGGTTCCCAGGCGGATAACAGAACCGCATTTTCCGCAGAGATAAAGGACTTGCAGAGATCCACAGGAGATTCTACAGGCGATCCGATTCCGATGTAAACCTGCTCTGTGCCGCAGGCTGTGATCGTGCCCAGCAGTTCCAAAGCCAGAGACTGGCACTTTCCTGCGGAATCGTCCTGGTTTTCGGCATTCACCAGAAAAAGAAAAGGGGCGTCTCCGGTTTCACACCAGAAAACATCGTTATAATTCCGGATCACCTGATTGATCTTCTGCATAAACTGCCAGAAGTTCATATCCAGTTCCTGCCCGGACCGGTATCCGTCGTCAAATAAGGTGCCTCTTGTATCTGCCAGCATTACCCTATAGACGGGGCCGGACATCGGAATCTCCAGAAGCTGCGATTTCTTTTGGATCTGTTTCAGCTCTGTGATGCTGCCGTTCATAAGCTCATTGATAAAATGCATCTGGATGATGGGGATATTTTCATCCAGGAAGGCATCACGCTTCAGATTTTCCTGCCATTTCTGACGTTCGTCCAAAAGCTCCTTTTTTGCTTTCAGGACAGCTTCAATGATCTTATCTGCCCCCGCAGGCTTCAGCAGGTATTCTACGGCTTTTAGCCGCAGTGCGGCCTGCAGATATGGAATGTCGCTGTATCCGCTCAGAAGGATTACTTTCAGTTCAGGAAGCATTTCCTTCAGCCGGCGGGTCATCTCGATTCCATCCATCCGGTCCATCCGTATATCTGTCAGCAGGATATCCGGCCTGACATGCATTGCGATACGCAGCGCTGATTCCGCATTTTCCGCCTCGGCGGCCAGCTCGATCTCCCATGCGTCCCAGGAAATATACTCTCGTAATCCTCTGCGGATATTAACTTCATCATCTACGATCATCAATTTGATCATGTGGCCCGCCCTCCTTTCCAGGCTGAATGACCGTCACCTTCGTACCGCCCTCAGGGATATTTTCAAAATGGATTCCGTAATCTTTTCCATAGATCAGCTGAATGCGGTCATTGATATTTTTTATGCCGAATCCCCGGTTGTCTTTTCCGGTATGCATCAGCAGCAGATTCATGTCCAGGATGTCCACTCCCCGGCCGTTATCCGTGACGGTATATACGATATCCTCTCCGGATGCAAATATTTTCACCTCGATCTTTCCATGCTCCATATCCTGTATGCCATGCAGGATCGCATTTTCCACTAAGGGCTGCAATACAAGCTTAACGACTGTGCGGGAAAGAAGGCCCTCTTCTGCGTCCAGGCTGAAATCAAAAGGCCGTTTGCTCTGCCGCCGCAGTATGATATAATACCGGAGATGCTCGATCTCATTTTCCACGGATGTAAATTCATCCTTTCCGGAAAGAGCCTGCCGGAAAAAGCAGGACAGCGAACTGATCATATCACTTGTTTCCGGTGCGTTTTCCATTTTTGCGGTCCAATAGATCATGTCCAGAGTATTATAGAGAAAATGCGGATTCACCTGTGCATGGAGGGAACGGAGTTCCAGTTCTTTTCTCCGGAGATTTACCAGGTAAACCTCCTCGATCAGAGACTGGATCTTTTCTGCCATGGCATTGAACTGGCGGGCAAGAAAGCTGATCTCATCGTTCCCATCTACCCGGACCCGAGCGGAGAACTGCTGATCCTCCAAAAGCTTCATGTGTTCTGCAATATTTTCCAGGGGCCGGCTCATCTTCCTTGAAATGATGCGTGCTATCAAAAAGCAAAAGGTAAAGCAGAGTACGGCCAGGATGAGAAGCTGGCTTACGCTGTCCCAGAGCTGGGCTTTTACCGCAACAGGTTCTGACAGGCTGTAAACGATCCAGCCGCTGTCTCCCAGATAATGCGGGGCGGCGAAAAGCTTCGAGTGATTTTCTCCATAGACTGTTAAAATGCCTCCATTTTGCCGGTACAACTGTTCATATGAGACCAGGTCTTCAGATAACTCCGGCCCACCCTCTGAAATGGATGCATAGCGTATCTTTTCTTTTTCGTCTATGATAAAATAGCTTGTTGCGTTCATCTCGCTGTTTAAAAAGAGTTCTTTCAATGCGGATGTATTCAGATAGACTTTTACCAGGCCGATCGTCTCCTGGGTATTGTCCGGATTTCGGAGCAGCCTGCACTGGTAAATCCTTTTTTCCAATGCTCCATCCACGATGCCTTCACTTTCTTCCACGTCCCAATAGGACTGCCCGTTTAACTGCCGGGCCTTTTCCCAATCCTTGTCCGTGATGTTCTGCGGAAAGTAGCCGTTTGCCAGAATCTGGCCGTTTTTGCCTGCGATCTGAATCGACTGGATGGAATCGTTTGTATTTTTCAGATAGTTCAGGCTGTTGTAGATCTTTCCCATCTGCACAGAGCTTTCATATGCATTTTCACTGCCGGTCTGTCCCTTCAAAAACTTTTTGATATCCGGGTCTACGAGTATGAACAGGGAGGCTTCATCGATATCATCAAAGACCATCTCCGTTACAGAGCCGATTTTTTTCATTCCGAAGATCAGGCTGCTGCGGTAATTTTCTTCTACTTTTTTTACGGAAGTGAAGATGTTGAAGGCGGTAAATGCGATCAGAGGAATCAGCATAAAGAATAAAGACAGTATAAAGATTTTCTTCTGGAGGCTGTATTTATGCATGTGTTTCTCCTATTTTTTCTATCCTGGCCGGAGATTTTCCATCGGTTTCCGGTTCGGTCTGATGCCATCATTATATCATCCTCTAAACGTATTCACAAGAAAATGAAACATGTACCGTCTCACTTACGACTTCTGGACCACGAAATGCTTCGTGGAGTCTAAAAATTCCTGTATCAGATTTTTCGTGCGTTCTGGAGACTGGCAGGGCTTGCAGAATGAAGCAAGACAGTGGTATTCCCGGATGATGGATAATCTGGAATCCGATTATTATACATTGTATAAAAATGAATAACGATTCAGACGGACTATGTCCATACGGAAAAGGAGGGGAATTTAAAAAGAAAGCATTATAAAAACGGCATATTCTTTGAGAAGATGCCGTTTTTCGTAGATTGCCTTAATCTGCGAACACACTTTTGAACACAATAATATCAATTCTAATAGCAAAAAGCTATCATCCAACTTTACACGGAAAATTATACTCGTCATATCTATATTTGTCAATTAAATATTCAAAATTACCTTATAATCCCAACTATCGATTTATAAATTTCCGAATGAAAGCTATCCCAACTTTATGAGTTTATTTTATTATGGGTCAAAAAAAGGGTCCGTTTCTTATGTTGAGGCGCACGATGAAATTGCAGCCTGCCGTTATTCTTTCCTAAAGGGAAATCAAAAGTCCGAACGCGGGCATAAAAATATATTTTCTATTATTTATGGTCAATAAATGGGTCAGTGATCTCCGCAATGAGCATATTCTTCAAATGAAAAGCCACTTTTCGCAGATTAAGGCAATCTGCGAAAATTTGTGTTTCTTCCTCCTTTAGTTCAATACCTTGTTAGCTGCAGCGAGGGGCATAAAAATAGAAGTGAAACCTAACATTTATTTCTAACCTTTTATATTTATAAATATAGACTTTATGCAAGAAAGGGAATATGATATGCCGCCGGAGACAATATGTAAGACGGTCCGACAGTATAGCAGCGGGCGGATTCCAGAGCAGGATATGAAGAAGCTGCAGGAAATCTCGGAGGACTATCGGAAGGTAAAGAATTATGTATATGCACGTTACGGAGGAAAACAGAGCCTGTCAAAACTTTATCCCGGATATACTGTTCAGAATGAAATGACAAAAAGCGGGTTGCGGATCGATCTTAATCTGCCGGCTGTATATTTTTACCTTGCTGTCTTTGACGCTTTGGGAGATATTAAAAGCCAGTGGACGCGGACAAAAGCGAAAATCCTGAAATTAGTAAAACTGAATGATCATTTATCAGAAGAAGAAAAACATTATATTCGTTTTGTACTGAAAATAAGTAATGCGTTCGAAGCCGTACTGAATCAGAAACCCATCAGACTGCCATGCAATATGCAGGAAAATTATGATAGGATCGCAGTACAGGTAGATACAGAGAAATTGCATCGTTACCTGTGCAGACAGGCACGGAAATATTACGTAAAGCAGCACACAGACAAAACAGCAGGCTTTGCGATTGCAGAAAGAGCATATCGTTATGGAGACCATGGTATCTATATTTCTACAAAAGAAAAGAGAAAACGTGTCTTTGTACCATTGACAGACAATAATAAGTATAAAAATCAACTTTATATTAAGCTGTACCCCGAGGAAAACCGGATTGAGATAAAAGTTCCGGTCTATGTGGCGGTCCGTTTCCATGAGGATTATAAAAATCAGGTGGGTTTAGCAGTGGGGATGTTCATAATGCTGACAACAGATACAGGGCACTCTTATGGCAGAGAGCTGGGAAAATATCAAATGACATATGCAGAATGGATGCGCAAACAGACAAAGGAATACAACCACAATCGCGCTGAAAATCCGGGGAGGAAAAAATATCACGCTAAGAAAAAACGGTATGAAGAGCAGATGCATAGTTATATCAATCATGAGTTAAACCGTTTTTTAAAGACTGAACAGCCAAAAACAGTTTATATTGTTAAACTGCCGAAGCCCAAGATGGGAGGCGTAAACAAGAAGATCAACTACTCCGTATCTATGTGGCAAAGAGGATATATTAGGAACCGACTTACGCAGAAATGTAAGGAACAGTCAATAGAACTTGTAGAAGTTCTGGGGAAGAATATCAGCAGTGAATGCAGCTGCTGCGGAGCTTCAGGATATAAGAAAGATGGAAACTTTTTCTGTGAGGCATGCGGGTATCATGCAGAGGAAAAGACAAATACAGCACAAAATGTGCTGAAACGCGGCAAAGCGGGAAAAATTGTAAGATAACAGGATCATAGCAACGGCATTCCAGATAAATTTCGGTGAAGAACCGGGTTTTACCAAGACTGATTTGGACTGGAAAGGGCGATTATGATAAATAAAAATAGTACGGCATTAGAAGGCAGACTTCTTAAAAACAGAGAAGCTGCGTATTGGGTATGCCAAGACCGCGGGAACACGGCAGACCGTGATGTACCGGGGAGCGAAGCGGAAATATCCGCATCATCCGAGGCTTTTTAATACTGCCTTTGTGATGACCAATATGCCTTATTTAAAAAATGCTTGAATTAAAAAAGACAGGGAAGCGAAAAAAATGAGAACGGCTCAAAAAAAGCAGCTTGAAGATTTTATGGAACTGCTTGAACAGGCACAGGATGAAATTAAAAATGCCATAGAGCAGAAAAAAATTGAAAACGCATTAAGACTGTTGGGGGACTGCCAGGAAGGAGCGATTTCGGTAGGAAATCTGATAGAAAAAACAGAAGGTGAAGATGCGGCGGCGATTCAGCTCATAGAGGATTACTGTGAACTGGTTTATCAGATTCATGAAAAACTTTCAGAGGGAGCAGGCATCAATGTGACCAAAATCTATAAACTGCTGCGACAGTCATTTTTTAAAATCAACCATGAGATCCGTCATAATATTAAGGTTCGGCGGGAAGTGGTATTTTTACCATATAAGGCATCGATGTGGGACAGCCTTGAAAGTGTGTGGCAGGCAGCAGATGATGACCCGGATTGTGATGCCTTTGTGATACCGATTCCTTATTATGATAGAAAATCGGATGGGAGTTTTGATGTTCTTCACTATGAGGCGGACTTGTACCCGGATTATGTACCGGTGACAAAATATGAAAACTATGATTTTGAGAATCGAAAACCGGATATGATTTTTATACATAGCCCATATGACGACTGCAATTATGTGACAAGCGTACCGCCGTTTTTCTATTCTAAAAATTTAAAACGATTTACAGATTGTTTAGTATATGTACCGTATTTCATTTTAAGCGAGATTGACCCGGAGAATCAGAGAGAGGTAAAAGGAATGGAACATTTCTGTACGGTTCCGGGGGTTATGAATGCGGATAAAGTTGTTGTACAGTCAGAAGATATGCGTAAGATATATGTCAATGTACTGACAGAGGCAGCAGGGACAGACAGCAGGAAATATTGGGAAGATAAGATATTGGGACTGGGTTCGCCGAAGATAGACAAAATACTTGGCACAAAGAAAGAAGAATTGAAAATCCCGGAGGAGTGGAGGAAGATCATTCAAAAACCGGATGGGAGCAGGAAGAAAATTATTCTTTATAATACGAGTGTCAGTGCGCTGCTGCATTATGGGGAAGCAATGTTGGAAAAAATGAAAAGTGTTTTTGATATCTTCTATAAAAATCGAGAAGATGTGGCTTTTTTCTGGAGGCCCCATCCATTGATCGAGGCAACGATCAAATCTATGAGACCGGGATTATGGGCTGATTATCAGCAGTTGGTGAACAGGTATCTTGCTGACGGGTGGGGGATTTATGATGATACGCCAAACATTGACAGAGCGATCCTTCTAAGCGACGCCTATTATGGAGATAGAAGCAGCGTTATACAGCTTTGTCAAAAAATCGGGCTGCCCATTATGATACAGAATGTGGAAATGTGATAAATGAAAAAGGTATATGTTAATAATAAAGATCAAGCTTTGATATCTGTAATTGTTCCTGTTTTAAATACTGCGGGCTATATCAGGGAATGCCTGGAGAGTATTAAAAATCAGACATATAAGAATCTTGAAATTCTGTGTGTGGACGGCGGGTCAACAGACGGCACTTTGGAAATCCTTGAAAAATATGCGTTAGCAGATGACAGGATTCAAATTATCACGGATGTAAGAGGAAGCTACGGAAAACAGATCAACCGCGGGATTCATACGGCTGCGGGAGAATATGTAGCAATCGCGGAACCAGATGATCACATCGCTTTGGATATGTATGAAAAACTGTATGAAGAGGCTTTTTATACAAATGCAGATATCATCAAAAGCGACTATATGTTATTCATCGGAGATGGCCGGAATAGATCGTATATGCCGAAGTGCGCTGCTGACGCACAATGGTATGGAACAGATCTATCGGCAGCGGTCAGGACAGATCTGTTTGACTACGGGCCGGCCAACTGGTCTGGCATATACCGGAGGCAGTTTTTGCTTGAAAATCATATTTGCCATAACAACTCAGCGGGAGCTGCTTTTCAGGATATCGGCTTTTGGTTTCTGGCATTTGCCCTGGCAGAAAAAATCCGCTTTATCAGAGGCTATGGTTATCATTATCGTTTAGACAATCCGCTTTCCTCTGTTCACAGCCCGGATAAAATGTTAGGTCTTTTTGATGAATTTACATATCTGGAAGATCAACTAAAGAAACATGGGATCGCTGAAACATATGAACACCAATTCCTTTGGCAGAAATGGATCCACTATGTATGGGGATTTTACAGGACAGAAGATTCATTACGCTGTAAATATTTAAAAAGAGTTTCGGATGAGTTCGCAGAAAAAATGAGTGATCCTGGGACAGCAGCGAAACTGAGTGAGTATCAGAAAAAAGAAATAAGCAGATTAGTCGATCCAGATCAAAAATTTTTAGAGCAGTACTATGAAAATAAAAGCACGATATTAAAAATATTGAAAGAGGAAAAAGCATGTATCCTGTTTGGATGCGGCCTGGATGGGATTAATTTTTTGCTGATGGTCAGGCAGATGGGACTCTTAAATTCCATAAAAGGAATCATTGATAATGATAAAAGGATGTGGGGAAAGCGAGTTCTGGGCATAGAAGTCTTTTCAGTAAAAGAAGGATCAGAGAGTTTTCAGGATGCCTTTTATGTGATCGCGAGTGCGAGATATGGGGAGCAGATGCACAGACAGTTGGTGGATTTAGGGATTCATCAAAAAAATATTCTGATAGAAAGGATCATTTAACAGAGGTAAATGAATAGAGAACTGAGAAAGGCAAAAAATCTGTCGGATAAACATCTGATGCTCTTTTTGCTCATGAATGAGTGGTTGAAAGCAAAGCAGCGGGACAGATCGGTAGAGGAATACCTGCTGAAAGCAGGCTATAAAGAAATTGCCGTATATGGAGTAAGCTACGTAGGGCAGAGATTTTGCGATGAACTCCAGGGAAGCCGCAGCATTAAGATCAGATATTGCATAGATCAAAAGGGAAGCGGTTCGTATAAAGGGTATGATATACGTCCGCTCACTGGGAAAAACGAAGATGTGGATGCAGTCATTGTAACACCGATCTTCTATTTTGAAGAAATTAAATCTCAAATAGAAAAAGTGGTGACAGCAGAGGTGATCTCGATAGAAGAGATCATATATGGATTAGTCGGCTGACAGGTGAGAATGGTTTGTTTATGAAAAAGGAATTGTGGCTTATATCGAAACATGGAAATGATGTGGGGGATAATGCATTTGCGCTTTTTAAATATGTGAGAGAAAAGCATCCGGAAATAAGAAGTGTGTATGTGGCAGATAAAGAACAGTACAAAGCATACAAGACAGCAAAAGAAGTCGGACCGATTGTTCAATATAGAAGCTTCATGCATAAGATCTTATATTTTTTGGCTGATAAGATCGTGACTTCGCATGTGGGCGATTCAGAGCCATGGGAATATGAGAACATATTGGAATTGCGCCGCCGCTTTCCGGGATGGTCAGTGAGACAGAAGACGATCCATCTGCAGCATGGCGTTATAGATAAAAATGTGGCTCACATTTATGACATCAGTAAGAGACCTGTAGATCTGTTTATATGTTCGACATTAGCCGAGAAGGATTATATTATGGAAACCCTGCATTATCCTTCTGAACGGCTGGCATGTACCGGCCTGGCACGGTTTGATGCTCTGATGGATGCGGAATGTGAGAAGAAGATTCTTGTGATCCCAAGATACCGCAGGGATGTTATGGTCCAGTTGAGAGAGAATAAGCAGAAATTAAAATATCACTTTATGAAGAGCAGATATTATAAGAACTATCAGACGCTTATTTCAAATCAAACACTGGTCAGGAAATTAGAAGAGAGCGGATGGCAGCTGATATTCTATCCGCATTATGAAGTACAGCCTCTTATATCGTGTTTCCATGCAGAAAGCAAAAATGTAACGGTTGCGGATATGGAAAGGGAGGAACTTGACCAGCTCCTAAAAGAGTGTGCGTTGCTGATCACCGATTATTCCAGCGTGGCATTTGACTTTGCATATATGAGGAGGCCTGTGATCTATTATCAGTTCGATAAAGAAGAATTTGACTGTGAATACGGAGGAAGCTATTTTGATCATGAGCGGGACGGATTCGGCCCGGTAGTGGAGAGAGAAGACGATGTAGTAAGGTGTATTGAAAGCTTTATTGACGGCAGATTCGATAGAGACCATCAATATTACGATCGTTGTGTAAATACATTTTTATATCATGACGACCAAAATTGCAAGAGGATATTTGAGGCGATAGAGGAGGTATGATGTTGAAAGTAGTACCGGCATTTTCTGAAAAAAATATTCCTATCATGTTTGCAGCTAGTGATGCGTATATTCCACATTTAGCAATAACGATAAAATCGATTCTAATAACGAGGGATGATATACACAACTACGATATTATTGTTTTTCATCATTTGATCAAAAAAGAACGGCAGGAAAAAATAATAGACCTAGCGGATGGACCAAATATATCAATTCGTTTTTTTGAGATGGGTGAGAAACTGGAGAACTATGATTTCAGTGTACGGGAAGGTTATGGGGCTGAAAGCTTTTATAGAGCAATAGTATCAGATGTGTTACAAATGTATGAAAAAGTAATTTATCTTGATTGCGATTTAGTTGTCCTTGAAAATATTGCAAAGTTATTTGAAATAAAAAATCCTGAGGGAAAGTGTATTGCAGCTGTACGTGATATTAATGGAATTTCAGCCACATATATCAATTATGAGAGCCGGAAAGAATACATGTATAAATATTTGAAGCTGAATCATATACGAGATTACATTCAATCTGGCGTGATGGTTTTTTTTATCCAAAATATTAGGAATAAATATAGCGTTGAGCAAATTATCAAAGAGTCATGTAAACGGGAGGTCATGTTCGGCGACCAGGATGTTCTAAATAAGTTATATGTTGGGGACATTTTGCTTTTAGATATGAAATGGAATGTAATCGTAAATGTGGATAGAGTAAAATTTGAAAACCAGTATCTGCTTGCTCCGAATGAAATTGTAATGCAATATATGATGTCCAGAAAAGAGCCATACATTATACATTACGCTGGAACAAAGCCATGGAAAATACCCGATGGAGATTTTGCGGAATTATACTGGAATATAGCGAGAAAATCTTTTTTTTATGGTGAAATAATGAAGGAGTTAATATGTTAAAACAGACAATGAATGGATTCGTTATGGAAAAGCCTATTTTGGATGGGAAGGTATTTGTTTTTGCATCTTCGACAAATTCGCTGCCGATAAATGCGGTTTCTTTGGAGTCGCTGGTTACTGCTGCAAAAGATGATATTGAAGTTATTTTTTTTACAAAAGGATTTGATGGCTTGGATTATGAGCGTATAGAAAATATTGCAAGAAAGAATGACAAAGTTAAACTGTCAATCTTTTCAATAAATAATCGAAAAGAACTTCCTTATATTATTTTTTCAATGCTTTCGTTTGATAGTGATATTGCTTTTTTTATACCATTCATGCTGAAAAAATATGTAGAAGCGTATTTTGTTCGGCCAGGTACAATATTTTGTCAAATGCCCATGTTCGATTCAATATCAGAAACCTGTAAATGTATTACCGATATGCAAAATTTTGAAACCATATATTTATATAATATTCCCAAATATGTAGAGACAGTTACATTAAAAAAAATAAGAGATACTTTAATGGAAACAAATGAGACAGAAAATGGAAATATACTGAACGAAATTTTATCAGACTTTAACAAAGAACAGGTGGATTATACGGAATTTGGAAAGAGGGAAGATGGATATACAAAGAGTTTTTTATTAAATGCCGAAAAAACTTTTTTTTATGAAAAATTAATTTTCGATTCAAGTAAAAGAACGCAGGAGAGAAAAAATGTGATAAATAGTAGGTTGCTTGTTCATCTATTCCCGTTTGAAAAGATTCCGAAAGGATCAAGAATAGTGATATATGGATATGGGGATGTTGGAAGGCAATTTTTGGCTCAAATGAATGTATCTGGATTTTGTAAAGTGGTAGGAATTGTAGATAAAAACGCAAAGCTTTTAAAACGGCGAGGATATGATATACAGGCTATCGAAAAAATAGTTGATATGGATTATGAATATGTAATCATTGCAAATGCAAGTAAGACTATACAGAGAGAGATAAAAGACGGATTAGAGAGTATAGGGGTGCCCGATCATAAAATCATTTCTGTGGTTGAGAGAGAATATCAAATAGATAATGGTAGGACGATAAAATAGGCTTTTAAAGATAATAACATTACAAAAGAAATGAGAGGAAAAAAAGATGGTAGATTTATTGCCGGCCTATAAAGAAAAGAATATTCCTGTGGTACTTGCTTCTAGTGCGTATTACGCTCCGTATCTGTCTGTTACGCTGAAGTCGCTGATCGATACGGCATCTGATGAGTATAATTATGACATTCTTATTTTACATAAGGAAATTGAGGCGGATATACAATCGAAAATTAAAAGTTTAAAAAGCAGCAGTAAGAATATTTCCATACGTTTTATAGAAGTTGATTCTGCGATTAACGATAAGAAATATAATTTCAGGCCAGGATATTCAGCAGAAAGTTTTTATCGTGTTGTTATGATGAGTATATTAAATCATTATGATAAAACAATTTATCTGGATTGTGATGTGATCGTAAAAAAGAGTATTTCAGAACTTCTGACAGAATATGAGATCAGTGAATACTATGTGGCGGCCGCAAGAGATATTGATGGAATTGCAAGCTGCGTCAGTGATCATGAGAGACGAAAAAAATATATGTTTGAATTTATTAAACTGTCTCGATTGGAAGATTATTTTCAGTCCGGGGTTATGATATTTAATTTAAAGAAGATCAGAGAAGCGTTTACGATTGAGAAAATATTGGATGTATCCTGTGCATCTGAAGTTATGTTTGGAGACCAGGATGTACTGAACGCTCTTTTTCATGAAAAAACAAAGCATATAGATATGTCATGGAACACCATTATCGATCATCAAAGAAGCTGGCTGGAAACGCTGCTGCTTTTGGCGCCTGTGCAAATCGTTGATGAATATTTAGAAGCCAGGAAACATCCCGGAATCATCCATTTTGCAGGAACAAAACCATGGGATGTACCGGATTGTGATATGGCGGAGGAATATTGGAAGGCAGCGCGGCAGACACCATTTTATAATGAGATTATAAAACGTTGGCAGAGAGGGAAATAAGAAAGTTATGGTAAATGAGAGGACCAATACTGACCATTATCAATACATGAGATTTTTTGGGAGCTGACTATGAGATATGTAATCTACGGTGCGGGTGAATTAGGAAAGAAAGCTCTTTTTTTCTTAGGCTGTTTCAGGGTTTATAAATTTGCAGATAACAAAAAAGCAGGATCAAACTGTGAGGGAAAAGAAATTATAACCTATCGGGAGATGAAGGAATTATATGACAGAGAAAATGACATTATTGTCGTCATTGCGTCAGAAAAATTCTGTAAACAAATGGAAAAACAGGTCCGCGGAGATGAAATAAAACGATATTTCGTATTTCACAAAAATGATATCGACGAGATAAATGGAGTCTTGCCATCCTACTGGCTGTACCATCAAGTCGTAACGCTGTCTTATCTGCAGAGCCTGTCCAGATACTATATCGAAGAGTGCCGGTATATCGGGATATATGGGACAAATAAGTTTTTGCCTTATCTGCTTGCAGAGGTAATGGAACAGAGCCCTTTCGCAGAGCTTGTGGTGATATCAGACGGCTGTATGGATGGAGTAAATACACTGGGGATCAAGACAGCGGACTTAGAGCAATGCATTAATAATTTAGATTGCCTTATTCTGAATGTGAAGCACTGTGATGATCCTGTCAGAGAGAGATTGTCCGTGTTAAATCTTAATTTTCGTATTGTTGATCTGGCTGAACTGGAAACCTTTGAACCGGCTTATCAGCATAAAGAACTTGCTGTATATAAGGATATACACAAGGGGAAACGGATTTTTGTGATCGGCAATGGGCCAAGCCTCCGGATCGAGGATTTAGAAAGGCTGCATGAAAATGGGGAGATCTGTATAGGCGTTAATACGATTTACAGAGTATATGACAGGACGAGATGGCGCGCGGATTATATCGGGATAGGGGACTTGATGGGAATCTGCTATGAAGATATTGTCCGGCTAAAAGAAAAAATATTTCTGGCGGATAATGATCATCATATTCCATCAACGGGATGTGAGCGCGTTCCAAATATATGTTATTTTCACCAAATCCGTGAACTGTTTTATCCAAATCGTTCACGCTTTTCAGATGATCTTACAAAGGGGTTTTTCAGCGGAGCAACGATCGTATATGATTTTGGAATCCAACTGGCCGCATATATGGGGGCAAAAGAGATCTACCTTCTGGGTGTAGACAATCATTATCCAGAAGGAGATAACTGGAAGACCAGTCATTTTATTGAAGACTATTATAGTGAAGTTCAGATAAAAAAAATGAAAAATGCGGGCTTGCAATGGGCATCTATACAAACAGAAAAAACGATCAAACAATATGAAGCGGCGGAGCGCTATTCAAAAGCGCATAGTTTCAGGATTTATAATGCCACAAGAGGAGGCGCTCTTGAAGTATTTGAAAGAGTAAAATTTGACAGTTTATTTTGATAGCCATACATATACTATTGAGGGATTTTATATGCAGGATTTTATTTTAAACCATACCACCTGCGGAAAAATAATTGGCGAGAAAATGTATTTTTCTGACGGAGGTTTTAACGGTCTGTTTTGCATGGATCTGCAGTCAGAGCAATGTGGATTTATTGATTTTTTTAAAGGAGAGGAGATTGATGAATATCATCTTCATAAAAATTGTGTTTTATATCGGGAATGGCTTTTTTTCCTGCCCCAGAGAAGCCGGTTTATCCATGCATATAATATAAAGACGGGAGAACAAAACAATATTTTTATGGATAGGCAGGAGGACAGAAAACAGCGCTTTCTCTATGAAACGATGCAGTGCGGCTGCTATCTGTATCATGTCCCGATCGATACAGATACGCCGCTGCTCCGCTTGAATATGGACAGGCAGATCTTGGAGGAGGACCATAGGTTTTCGGATTGGTGCAGGAAACATATGCCGGATATTGACAGGAAGCTGGGGGCAAGATGGGCGTTTAAAGGAGAGGACATCTATGCCGTAGTGTTTGATTCCGATCTGGTCATCCGATGGAATATCACCTTAGGAGAGGGACAGATCTATCATACAGCAGAGCATTTATTCGGAATTAGTAATGCGGCAGACGGTTTCTGGCTTCTGACAATGACATCTGGCAGCATCTTTTTCTGGGCTCCGGATCAAGGGATCAAGGCTTATGCCGGGACTCAGGAAGCATTTGAGATAAAACCGTATAACCATATTATTGACACAGGAAGAATAACGGTTGCTGTCCCCACAAAAGGAGACGATCTGCAGATCAGGACAAAAGATGGATTGTTCAAAAGCTATCATCTGAGACAATACCTGTCATTTGGATTTCAAGAAGAAATGGGTTTTTACGGTTTTGATTCTGATGATAGGAGGATATGCTTGTTTTTATCATCTGGACAGGGCGCAGTAGTCTTAGATATCGAGAATCAGAAGATCAGCTGGATATCAATGCGGCTGGAAGATCCGGAACAGGTAGGACGGATAGAAACAGAAAGAATAAAAAAGCGGGTCCGCAATGGAGAGATCATAGGGGAATGTAAATGGTGGTCTTTGGAAAATCTGATTGCGGATGTAAAAGAGTACGAGCCGGATCATATGGAAACAAATATGGAATTTGGCAAAACCATCTATAAGGAGCTGTGCAAAAGGACATAAAAAGAGTTTTGCAATAAGGAATGCCGGACAGGAAGAGGACGAGGAGCAACAGAATGGATGATCTGGAAAAGATTTGTGTCGAAGAGGGCGTCTCAATATCAGAAGGTATCAAAAAATTAGATAGATCTGGGAAAAAAATCTTATTGGTCACAAAAAATCAGAAATTGACAGGCATTATAACTGACGGTGATGTAAGACGGTGGGTATTGCGGAAAGGATCTTTTGAAGAAAACGTTAATAAATTGATGCATGATCGTCCGCAAGTAGTGAAGAAGGGAGAACTGGATCAAGCAAAACGAATGATGCTGGATCTTCGTTTAGAAGCAATTCCTGTTGTAGATGAAAATAATATACCATTAGACGTTGTATTTTTAAGAGACCTGGTAACCTCTGGACAGAGACGGTATGAACAGGTCGATGTGCCGGTCATCATCATGGCGGGAGGGAGAGGAACAAGGCTGTATCCATATACAAATATTCTGCCGAAACCACTGATGCCGATTGGTTCTGTCACTATTTTGGAACGAGTGATCGATTCCTTCCAAAAAAATGGATGCAGACAGTTTTGGCTTATTTTAAATTATAAAAAAAATTTGATCAAAGCGTATTTAGATGAAACGCAAAAGACGTATCAGGTGCAATATGTAGAAGAAAAAGATTTTTGGGGAACATGCGGAGGGATCAGGCTGGTACAGGGGAAAATAAAAGATACGTTCTTTGTCAGTAATTGTGACGTTCTGCTGGACATTGATTATGCTGATCTGCTGCGTCATCACCAGATGAATCAAAATGAGATTACGGTTGTAACTTCATTAAAACATATTCAGATACCATATGGAGTGATTGAATTGGAAAAGGGCGGGGAGATCAGGAATCTATCGGAGAAGCCATCTTTTAATTATAATATGAATACCGGGATTTATGTTATGGAGCCGTCAGTAATAGATGATATACCATCGAATCAAATATTTCATATGACAGATCTGATGAACAGGCTGCTGGAGAAAAAAAGAAAAGTCGGAGCCTATCCTATCATGGAAAAATGCTGGCAGGATATGGGAGAGCCGGGTGAGATGCGCAAGATGATCGATCATTTTCAGGAGATATAGACATGCAGACCGTCTGCAATGAAGGAGAATATAAAAATGCAGAAAATACTGATAACCGGCGGAAGCGGCTTTATTGGAAACCACATAGCAAAATATATAAGTCAATGCGGCCATGAGGCTGTCATGCCTTCATCGAGAGAGCTCAATGTAATGCAAAAAGAAGATTGGGATGCATGGAAAGGACAGAATATCAAACATGTTCTTCATCTTGCCGGAAAGACATTTGTCCCTGAAAGTTGGGAAAAGCCGGAAGAGTTTTTCAGAACGAATGGGATAGGAACTTTAAATGCAGTCAGTTTCTGCAGGGATGAGAAGATAGGTATGACCTACGTCAGCGCTTATATTTACGGGCAGCCCAAAGAGAACCCGATACCTGAATCAGCAGAAGCCAGACCAGACAATCCGTATGCCAAGTCAAAGTATATTGGGGAGGAGATATGCGAATTTTTTGGTAAGCATTTTGATCTAAATATTACGGTATTAAGGCTCTTTAATGTATATGGTTCAGGACAAAATAAACGCTTTTTGATCCCTTCTGTCATAAGTCAGGTTCTGGGAGAAGAAACTATGATCATTGTAAAGGATTTAAAACCTAAAAGAGATTACGTATATATTGACGACGTGTGCAGGGCGATCGCATTATCTATACAAAAAACACAGGGATATCATCTGTTTAATATAGGTTCGGGAAAGTCCTACTCGGTGCATGAGATCATAGAGAAGGTGCAAAAGGCAGCAGGTACAAGCAAGACGGTCATTTCGGAAAAAAGCTGCAGAAAAAATGAGGTAAATGATGTGACCGCGGATATAAAGTTGATCAGGGATGCCTGGGGCTGGAAGCCGGAAATTACGATAGAGACAGGACTGCTTCGGTGTGTGGAGGATGTAAGATGATCAGAAACGTTCCAATTAATAAAGGAAACTATGATATGGATACGAAGGAAAGGCTGGATCTATTTGAATCTAAGAGAGCAGCAGGGTGGGAAGAGGAATATAAAAGGTATCGGAATCATTGGGAAGAATATCCGAAACAGCAGTATGTGGCAGACTATCCGATCTTAGTAGATATAGAACTTTCTTCAGCCTGTAATCTGAAATGTCCCATGTGCTATACGATCACAGATGAATTTAAGAAAAACGTCAGCATTCAGCTAATGGATATGGAGCTTTTTAAGAAAGTTGTGGATGAAATAGCAGGAAAAGTGACCGCTGTCCGTTTGAGCCTGAGGGGGGAACCGACGCTTCATCCTGAATTTATAAAATGCATCAGATATTGCAAAGACATGGGAATCCAGGAAGTATCATTTCTGACGAATAGTTCAAAATTAAATAAAGAATATTTTATTCAGGTGGCAAAAGCCGGAGCAGATTGGATTACAATTTCTATAGACGGGATCGGAAAACAATATGAGAATATCCGAAGGCCGCTAAAATTTGAAGAAACTTTGAAAAAAATAAAGGATATCTGTGAGATCAAGAAGAAAAACAATTGGAATAAACCAGTCATTAAAGTACAGGGAATCTGGCCTGCGATCCGTGACAACCCGTCAGAATACTATAATATATTTGCCCCATATGCAGATTTGGTGGCATTTAATCCTCTTATAGATTATCTGGATCAGGATGAAGATATCGTATATGAAGAAGATTTTATATGCCCGCAGATGTATCAGCGTCTGGTGATCGGTTCTGACGGACAGGCTCTGCTCTGTTCAAACGATGAAGAAGGCCGTTATATTCTGGGGGATGCAGCTGCGGATAGTATCTATGATATCTGGCATGGCGAAAGACTAAATAAAGCCAGAGAGCTGCATAGAAATGGGCAATTTAATGAAATGGAAGTGTGCAGAAAATGTTATCTGCCCCGTGCGACGGAAGACAGCGAACGGGCCTGTGTAAATGACAGGGAGATCATTATAAAAAACTATATCAATAGAGATCAGACGATAGGAAGATAAAAATGACAGGGATTATTATTCAGGCAAGAATGGGGTCCCACAGACTGCCGGGAAAAATATTAATGGATTTTAACGGGAAGACTTTATTGCAGCATATTCTGGACAGACTGGAAAGGGCTGCTGGTCCGGTGAGTATCGTGATCGCTTCTAGTGATCAGAAACAGGATGACGTGGTAGAAATATTTTGCAGAAAACAAGGTGTATGCTGTTTTCGCGGGGAAGAACAGAATGTGCTGAAACGATATTACGACTGCGCGGTAAGGTATGGCTTTGACACGATCATCAGGATGACAGGAGATAATCCTTTCCCTGATATTGAAGAACTTGACAGGTTGATTGCGTTTCATTTCAAAGAAAAGCTGGATTTTTCGGAAAATTTTTCGACGCTCCCTGTAGGAGTTGGAATGGAAGTGATCTCATATTCCGCATTAAAAGAAAGTCTCGAAAACGCGTCGCTTCCAAAGCACTTTGAACATCCAGACGAGTATATATTGGATCATTTAACACAGTATAAACATGGCACATTGTCAGCTGCGCCTGAAAAAAGCAGGACAGATGTCAGGTTAACGGTTGATACATTTCAGGACTATGAGAAGGCCTGTTATATTCTGAAACATGCACATACGGATCATGTGACTACTCTGCAGGCCATTGAATTAAGTGATAAGTATGAAAGCGGCAGAAAATAACATATTTAGTATAGGAGAGTTTATTTGTGAATGTATTGGCGATCGGAGCACATTTTGACGATATAGAACTGGGATGCGGAGGAGCGCTGGCAAGGCATGTGAAAAATGGCGACAGGGTGATAGGCTTTGTGGCGGCAACTTCAGAGTTCAGCAGCTTAAATGGGACCCTTTTGAGGAAAAGCCATGAGGCATTAAAAGAGGCCCGGCATGCCAGTGATATTATCGGGTATCAGCTTTTGCAAGGAAATGTCCCTACCTTTTATTTGGAATATGGTGAAGATGTACATGTTATGCTGTTAAAGATCATAGAAGAAAATCATATAGACATCATATATACACATTGGACTCATGATGTACATCATGACCATAGGAATCTTGCGCTGTGTACCTTGCATGCGGCAAGGCATGTCAAAAATCTTTTGATGTACAGAAGCAATTGGTATATTTCAGACAAAGTCTTTCATGAGAATTTTTATGTAGACATAACAGATACGTGGGAAATAAAAGAGAGGGCAATTCAGGCATATGGCTCAGAGATGAAGAGGACGGGCGATTCGTGGCTTTTATATTTCAAAAATGAGGCTGTAAATAATGGCCTGAAGATAGGCGTGAAGTATGCGGAAGCATTTCAAAATGTAAGATGGTTGATTTAGGGAGGTTTTTTATGTTTCATAACATGGATAAGACGTACATAGTGGCAGAAATAGGCGGAAATTTTACGGATTATGATACAGCGGTGCGCCTGATCGATCTGGCAAAAGACAGTGGAGCAGACGCTGTAAAATTACAAACATACCGTGCAGATACGATCTCAAGCAGGCAGGCAATATTCGATATGGAGAATACAGGGATGGTTTCGCAGGCCGAACTGTTTAAAAAATATGAGATTGATAGTGAGCTGCATCAAAAAGTATTTCGGTATGCAAAAGAAAAAGGACTGGATATTTTTTCAACGCCATCTCATTTTACAGATATTGAACTTCTGGAAGAGCTTCATGCGGATCTATACAAAATCGGGGCAGACGATGCAGTGAATATCCCGTTTTTGAAAGCTGTCGCAAGACTGCAGAAGCCGGTTATGCTCTCTACAGGAATGTGTACATTGGACGAAGTAAGAGAAGCTGTTAATGCCATTCTGGAAGAGGGAAATAGTAATATAATCATTATGCATACCGTAAGCCTGTACCCTACAGGCTCTCAGTATGTCAATCTGGAAGCCATCCGGACACTGCAGAAGGAATTTCCCCAATTTACAGTGGGCTATTCCGACCATACGCTTGGCATCGATTCATGTGTTTTTGCGGCGGTGATCGGAGCAAAGGTAATAGAAAAGCACTTCACATACGATAAAGATGCAGACGGGCCGGATCATCGATTGTCTGCAACGAAAGATGAAATGAGGAGCTTAGTAGATAAGATCAGGCTTTATGAGCAGATGCGGGGCGATGGGATCAAGAGGCCGATAGGCGATGAGGTGAAGAACCGTAAGAATAACAGAAAAAGCATTATATGTACAAATGCTGTCAAAAAAGGTGATGTTATAACAGAAAATGATATAGATATCAAAAGGCCGGGATTTGGGATACAGCCGAAATACAAAGAAGCGCTGATCGGAAGGAGAGCGGCGAGAGATATCGAAGAGGACACCGTGCTCTGCTGGCAGGATGTCAGTTTTTAATAGAAAGACACCCTATGAATGGTCAAAGTATAGAGAAAAATTGGAAAAACAGAAGACATGATCTGGATGCTGGAAAGATCATATTCGAAAGATTAAGGGATTGACGCGATCATGAAAATATTAGTAACAGGTTCTGATGGGTTTATTGGAAGCCATTTAACAGAGGAATTGGTAAAAAAGGGATACCAGGTCAAGGCGTTTGTATATTATAACTCCTTTAATAACTGGGGCTGGCTTGATATGCTGCCCAGAGACATTATGGATCATGTGGAAGTCTTTCAGGGGGATATCCGCGATCCAAATGGCGTGGAAGAAGCAGTTAAGGATATGGATGCAGTATTCCATTTAGCGGCCTTGATAGGAATCCCATTCAGCTACCATTCGCCGGATACATATGTGGACACCAATATAAAGGGTACATTAAATATCCTGCAGTCAGCAAGAAAAATGGAAACAAAACGTGTGCTTATCACATCTACCTCAGAGGTATACGGGACGGCGCAGTATGTTCCGATTGATGAGAAACACCCGTTTCAGGGACAGTCGCCGTATTCTGCAACGAAGATAGGCGCAGACAGGCTTGCGGAAAGCTTTTACCGTTCCTTCCAGCTGCCGGTGACCATTGTAAGGCCATTTAATACATACGGCCCCAGGCAGTCGGCGAGGGCGGTCATTCCTGCGATCATTACGCAGCTGCTTGCAGGAAAGACAGAAATAAAGCTTGGATCATTGACGCCGACAAGGGATTTTAATTATGTAAAGGATACGGTGGGCGGCTTTATATCAATCTATGAATCTGATCAGACGATAGGAGAGGAAATCAATATTGCCGCACAAAAAGAGGTTTCAATAGGGCATCTTGCAAAGGAACTGATCCGCCAGATAAATCCGAAAGCACGGATCGTCTGCGATGAGGAGCGTATCCGGCCTCAAAAGAGCGAAGTGGGCAGGCTTCTGGGCTGCAACGAAAAAATAAGGCGGCTGACTGACTGGACGATACAATATTCTCTTGAGGATGGACTAAAAAATACGATCGAATTTATGAAAAATAATATGGAGAAATATAAGACGGATATTTACAACTTTTAAAGTAAACCGAAAGAAGGAATTATTTAAGATGACAGTAATTTGTATAGAATGTTCACATAAAAGGGGAATGGGGCATTTTTACAGGGCTCTGAATATTCTGCATTATTTCGGGAAAATAGGAGAAACAGCAGTCGTCGTCATCAATCATGACAAAATAGCTGTTCAGTTATTGAAGAACGGCGCTGTGCCGTATGAAACTGTAGATTATACGGATATCATAAGTAATTGGGAAAAAAATATCATACATAAGTATCAGGCAGACGTCTGGCTTTTGGATAAGTTTGAAACAAGAGCAGAACTGGCATGGCATGTAAAGAACGAAGGGGTGGTCTTAGCTGCGATAGACGACTGCGGCGAAGGGGCTGATCATGCAGATCTGCATTTCTGCGCAATGCAGTTCCATAATTTACGTGGAAAACATATCTATGCGGGAAAAGAATATATGGTTCTAAATCCAGAGATCGCAAAATATAGGAGGCAGCGGACTATACTGAATAAAATCCTGATCACTATGGGCGGGAGTGATACATACGGCGTGACAGTGAAGGTAGTAAAAATATTGAAAGAAAAAGGGCTGAAAGCAGATATTGTTACGGGGCCTGCTTTTCAGCATAAAGCTCTGCTGGATCAGGAGTTAGATGACGGTTTTACAGTCTTTGATACAGTTCCTTCACTGATCGAAAAATTTTATGAGTATGACCTGGCGGTCACCGGCGGCGGAGTCACCTGTTTTGAGGCGAATGCATCAGGGCTGCCTTGTATTGTGATTGCAAATGAAATGCATGAAATAGAGACTGCGGAATATATCGCGCGATTTGGCGGTGCAAGATTTGCAGGATACTGCCAGGACATTTCTATAGAAACCATGGATATAGATCATATCAATATAGAAAGAATGAGTGCAGCGGCTTTGCATGCATTTCCGCTAAATGGGGTGGAGAACATATATCATGTCATAGAAAGGTACAGGAATCGTTATGAAAGATAAGATCGTGGTAATCCATCAGCCGGATTTTATGCCGTATCTGGGGTTCTTTGACAGGCTTTTAAAAGCGGACGTGTACGTAGTGTTTGACAATGTGCAGTATGTTCGGGGCTGTAGGTCATGGACAGCCAGAGATAAGATAAAAACGCTGAGTGGTGAAAAGTGGCTGTCGATCGGTATAAAAAAACCTCCATTCGGGACGGCAATAAATGAAGTGATGATGAGGAAGGATTCTGAGTGGAGAACAGATCATCTGAATCGGATCCGGGAAAATTATAAAAAGTCAGAATATTATGATGAGATCCTGCCGTATATAGAAGACCTATATGCTTTTCAATGTGAACGTATGGTGGATTTCAATATGAGATCGATCAGGATGCTGATGGGGCTTTTCGATATCCAAATAGAAACCATTATGGCAAGCGGACTAAAGGCAGAAGGAAGGAGTAATGAGTTGATCATAAATATTGTGAAGGAACTTGGATGCCACCGTTATCTGTCCGGGATAGGGGCAAGAGATTATTATGTGCCAGAGTTATATGAGCAGGCTGGGATCGAGGTGATCTGGCAGGCGTTTGAGCATCCGGTCTATCCCCAGCAGTACGGTGGTTTTATTCCCTATCTTAGCAGTATAGATCTGCTGTTCAACTGCGGCATAGAAAAATCGAGAAGAATATTAAGAGGAAGAGAATAAAATGAAGGATGTATTAAAGAACTTTTTAAATGCTTATTGGCTGAGGCCGGAAACGGCATTATGGAGAACACTTGATGTGGAATCCATGAAAGGTTTTGAATTTGCCGCACCGTCGCTTGACCTGGGGTGCGGCGACGGTACATTTTCTTTTATACGCGGGGGGGGGAGTATACAGGGATGATTTTGATGTCTTTTGGGATGTAAAGTGCCTGGACGAATACTGGAGCAACACAGACGTATATGATTCTTATGATACGCAGATGGAAAAAAGAGAGGCTGTGGAAAAGAAAGCAGATCATGTGATCGACGCAGGAATGGATTTTAAGGGGAATCTGTTGAGAAAGGCTGAAAAGTTAGGATTGTACCGCCGATTCATCAATGCAGACGCAAACGAAATACTGCCTTTTGAAGACGAGAGCTTTCAGTCTGTATTTTCTAATATTATTTACTGGCTGGACGATCCAGAGAAGGTATTTAAGGAAATTTACAGGATTTTGAGGCATGATGGAACCTGCTGTGTAATGCTTCCAGATATTACTTTTTTAGAAACTTCATTTTATTATTCGCTCTATGAAAAAGCTGGGCTGAAACAATTTGAATTTTTACGATTGATAGACCGGGGCAGGATAACTGAGAATATCAAAGTCGTAAAATCATATGCCGAGTGGAAAAATATCATTGAAAATGCAGGGCTCGAGATTCAGGATTGTATTCCGCATTTATCAAAAACACTGCTCCGGATATGGGATATAGGTCTGCGTCCGATTTTTCCTATGTTAAAAAAGATGACGGCTCAGATTGAGAAAAATAGTCTGATGGAGATCAAAAAAGAGTGGATAGATCTTTTCCTGAAAATAGGATATCCGATCATCGAAAACGATAGGATGCTGGCTCATGACAGCGAGTTCTGCTTTTTTTGTTTCATTTTACGAAAAAAATAAAATTAAAATGATCTACAGCAGAGTCATGGAGGATTCATGTCTTGGGAAATAGCGGAGGAGAGAGAATGAGGGATTGGAAGAAACAGGAAGATAAAGCTTCTTATCGGAATAAAGGGGGAGTCGTGCAGAAAATAAGGAACCTGTACTATCAGTTAAGATACTGCAATTATGCGGGGGGGGGTATTTCCGTAAGGAAGCATGTGGAATTTGCACTGACAGACAATGCATTTGTAGCAATAGGAGAGAACTGCGTGATTCGGGAATATGCCTATTTTCAATTAACGAAACCGGCACCTAAGCTGATCATTGGAAATGGAGTGGTTATAGGAAGAAACTGCATGATTACGATCAAGGATGAGCTGCAGATAGGGGATCATACGATCATCGGCGGATATGTCCAGATTATTGACCATAATCATTCCTGCCGAAAAAATGAACTGATCAAAGAACAGAAGGCAGAGATAAAACCGATCCGGATCGGACGTGATGTATGGATCGGCTCTGGCGCAAAAATTTTATGCGGCGTGACGATCGGAGACGGAGCTGTGATCGGAGCAAATGCAGTTGTGAACAAAGATATACCGGCATATGCGGTGGCGGCAGGAGTTCCGGCTAAAGTGGTTAGATATAGAACGTAGCGTTTTATGGCGGTTATAGCAGGGAAAAAGCAATTTAGAGGAAATGTGAGGAGAGGAACTACGATGAACCAGATAAATCAGGCTGTTATTTTTGCAGGAGGATATGGGAAAAGGCTTGCTCCTTTTACAGACAGTAATCCAAAACCGATGTATCCGGTCGCAGGCAAGCCATATATAGAACACCTGATAGAGCAGATCAAAAATTTCGGGATCTGCCATGTTGTCTTACTGTTAGGTTATCTTCCGGAAATGATCATGGATCACTTTGGTGATGGAAGCAGATTTGGTATGAAATTTAGTTATGTGGTGACAGACCCAGAGTGTGAAACACAAAAACGGATTCTTGCTGCAAGGGATATCCTTGAAGATTATTTTTTGATGATGTACTGCGATAATTATTGTCCGATTGATTACCACAGGCTTGTTCATGATTTTTTTGAAAATGATGCCTGGATACAGATTACAGCATATTCAAATAAAGACGGTTATACAAAAGATAATCTTCAGATCGGTCAGAACGGACAAGTCCTGATCTACGACAAAAGGCGTGAGGCGGAGAACCTGGCCGGGGTGGATATTGGATATGCAGTCATAGATAAAAGGATTCTGGATTTGACTGATGATACAAATGGGAACTTTGAAGGGATCGTATATCCCAAGGTGATCGAGAAGCAGAAAATGTTCGTGTCTGTAACAGATCATAGATACTATTCTATTGGTTCCTATGAGCGTATTAAGCTTACTGAGGAGTTTTTTAGGCAAAAGAAGGCCGTATTTCTTGACCGTGACGGGACACTGAATGTAAGGCCTCCTAAGGCATGTTATGTAGAAAGACCAGAAGAGTTTATATGGCTGGATGGGGCGGTGGAGGCTGTAAGATTACTAAATGAGGGCGGATACCTGACCATATTGATTTCGAACCAGCCGGGGATAGCCAGAGGAAATCTCACAGAAGAGGCGCTGCAGGATATTCATGATAAGATGAATCTGGATCTGCAGAATGCTGGAGCGCATATAGATAAGATTTACTATTGCCCTCATAATTGGGACGAGGGATGCGGATGCAGAAAGCCCAGACCAGGAATGTTATATCAGGCACAGAAAGAGTTTTCGCTCAATTTAAGAAATACATATCTGATAGGTGATGATGAGAGAGATATCGAGGCAGGAGAAAAAGCCGGATGCAGGAATCTGCTTGTAGATGAAGATTATACAGTATTGGATGCTGTGAGAGATATATTGGGAGGAGTGGTCTGATGGTTATCTCAAAAACGCCCCTTAGGGCATCCTTGTTCGGAGGCGGAACCGATTTTCGTGAATATTGGAAAAATTCTAAGATGGGGTACGGTACAGTGATCAGTGCGGCGCTGGATATGCATGTGTATATTACGGTGAATCAAAAATTTGATGACATGATCCGGATCGTATATAACGGAAACGAACTCGTATCCAGTGTGGATGAGGTTAAACACAATATTATCAGAGAAGCATTGAAGATGACAGGTATTGAAAAAGGAATCGAAGTCATCTATATGGCAGATCTTCCTTTAAGCGGGGCAGGGATCGGACTGGCTTCCTCTTCGGCTCTTTCCGTGGGGGTACTGAATGCGCTCCATGCATTTAAAGGGGAGTACGTGACCCCGGAAGCGCTGGCAAAGGAAGCATGTGAGATAGAAATTGGCAGGCTGGGGCAGCGGATCGGGATACAGGACCAATATGCAGTTGCTTTCGGAGGGCTTCATCAGTACAGATTTTATCCAAATGAAAGAGTCTCAGTGAATCCGATCGTCTGTGATCGGGATGTTCTGAAAAAACTTGAAGAAAATCTTTTGTTGTTTTATACAGGGCTGACCAGGGACTCCAGAAAGATCCTTGCGGAACAGACAGAAACGATGGAAGAAAAATCGGCCTTGCTGGATGAACTGGTTGAAATTACTGACAGGATCTATCAAGAAGCTTTTCGCGGCGACAGACTGGATATGTTAGGAGAAAGATTGGATCACACCTGGGAGATCAAAAGAAAATTTGCTTCAGGTGTAAGCAATGGAATGATCGATGATATGTATCGGAAGGCAAAAAAAGCAGGAGCGCTTGGCGGAAAGGTACTGGGTGCCGGGGGAGGCGGTTTCCTTTTGTTTTATGTTCCGGCAGACCGTCAGGAAATGGTCAGAGAAGCTTTAAAAGATTTCAGAGAAGTGGATTTTTGTATCGATCCGCAGGGAAGCAATATTATTTTTTCAGATTGAGAGGAAGACGATGAGTAAGATATTTATAACAGGGGCTGCTGGATTTATAGGTTCTCAATTGGCGTATTATTTATGGAAGAGCGGCGATGAAGTGGTATTATTGGATAACTTTTCTTATGGAGCCGATGACAACCTGATTTTTGAGGATCACGATTTCAGGGCGGAGGTGATTCACGGCGATATCAGGAATACAGAATTATTGGATTTTTTATTTCAAACAGAAAATTTTGATTATGTATATCATATCGCGGCAATCACTCCGCTTCCGGACTGTCAGACAAATCCCTCTCTGGCGACGGAAGTCAACGTGCAGGGAACAGTCAACATATTGGAAGCTTCAAGAAAATATGGCATCAAAAAGGTTATTTTTGCCAGTACGTCGGCTGTCTATGAAAATAATACAGAGTTTCCTTTAACAGAAGATAATACAGCTCCTCCAACCCTGATCTATCCAAGTACGAAATATGCCGCAGAACAATTCTGCAAAGCGTATGTAGATTGCTATGGCATGAATGTGGCCTGCATGCGGTTTGCGAATGTATATGGTCCGCACCTGGACTGCCTTAGAACCCAGCCCCCGGTCGTCGGCTATATGATTCGTGAACTGTATCAGGGGAAGCTTGTTCAGCTGCATTCGAATGGCAGCCAAAGGCGGGATTTTGTATATGTGGACGATCTGGTAGAACTTCTTAAACTGGTTCGGGAAGGGGATGGCTACGATGTAGTCAATGTATCTACAGGGGAAACAGTCTCTATCAATGAATTATTTGAGGTCGTTGCAAGGCTGATGGGATGTTCAGGAACAGAACCGGAATTTTTCGGATCAGAACACTTCTGGCACCGATATCCAGATCTTTATAGGGGAGGATATCGGATTTTAGATAAAGTATTGGATCATGAAGTAAAAAAATATACACAGCTATCGAATCGCCATGCATTTGAGAGATATGGATGGAAACCAAAGGTCAGCCTTGAGACCGGTATACGGCGGACCATAGATTTTTCAGTGAAAATAATGAAAGAAAAGGGACTTGGGGATGGGGTATGAAGCAGAAGTCCGCAGATATCTTGACAAAGAGCGGGAAGTTTTATCGGCATTGGATGAACGTGAGATAAGTAAGGTAATGGAATTACTGGAAAATGCCAGATTATCCGGAAAGAAAATCTTTGTTTGCGGAAACGGAGGGAGCGCGGCAACGGCGTCTCACTTCGCATGTGATTTTAATAAAGGAATCAGTATGGCGCATGAAATAAAATATAACTTTGAATGTCTGAGCGATAATGTGCCGACGATGATGGCGATCGCAAATGATATCAGCTATGATGAAATTTTCACGGAACCTCTCAAAAACAGAATTTCAAAAGGGGATGTGCTGATCGCGATATCAGGAAGCGGCAATTCCGAAAATGTAGTAAGGGCAGTGAAATATGCCAACGAGTCGGGTGCGGCGACCGTTGGAATCGTTGGTTATGATGGAGGCAGGATCAAAAAGATGGTGCAGAAATGTATCCATGTAAATATCAATAATATGCAGATCGTTGAGGATGTGCATATGGTAATGGACCACGTGATGATGTTTATATTATCTGGACAAGTTATCAATGAGTGAAATATTTCGGGAGCAGAAGAGCTGTATGAAATTATCGATTATCATATCTGTATATAATATGGAAGATTATATTGAACAATGCCTTGCATCTGTTGCAGGCCAGTCCTGCCAGGATTTTGAAGTAATATTGATCAATGACGGTTCCACGGACGATACATTGAGCAGATGCAGGGATTGGGAGAGATCGGATTCGCGCATCAGAGTGGTGGATCAGCCCAATATGGGGCTGGGAAACAGCAGGAACAAGGGAATTGAAATGGCTTCTGGAGAGTATGTAGCCTTCCTTGACGCAGATGACAGGATTGAAAAGAACTTTGTAAAAGAGATGCTCTCTGGGACACGGGAAGGCCAAAATGATATTGTTATCTGCGACATGCGCTATGTGGAAAAGGCGGATGGAAAAGAAATACATAAAATATCTGCTGTGAGGCTTTTGGGCGGCGAGGTATGTATCGGTATGGAAAAATTCCTTTTTTGTAAGTGCAGGACATTCCTGTGTGCGAAGCTGTTCAAGAGAAGTCTGTTCACTGAAAATAATGTGAAATTACCGCCGCATGCCTATGAAGATATTTCGGCAGTACCTTATCTGATATCGAAAGCAAAAAGTATTTATTATGTGCAGGAGGCAATGTACTGCTATTTAAGAAACCGGGAGGGAAGCATAATTAATGACGCTTCAAAACTTCCATTTATAATAAGATCATTAAGAGAATTAGCGGAACGTTTCAAAAAGGATGGGAGTTTTGAAACATATCGAGATGAGCTAAGAAGCCTGTTCTGGAGTCAGGTCTGCCATCTATGGAATTTGACAAGAGACAGATTTTCTGATTTAGACAGAGCAAAGCTTCAGAGAATAAAAGCAGATTCTGTGAGCTGTTTCTGCCAGTTTTTTCCGGAGGGTGAGAGACTGTTTTTCAATAAATATTATGTATGCAGTATACAGATGCTGGCTGATGCTGTAAAACATATTGTTGTAACAAAAGAACAGATCGTTGATCATGATTCTCAGGCGGACTGCATGATCCTGCCAGCTGATTGTATCCGGGGGGCATCCTGTAACTTATATCCTTGTGGGGCGGCCGGCTCCAATGAGGGAATATATCCCGAAAAGTCACACATGGTCTGTCCTTTAAACTGTGAACTCTGCATGGCAGGATATAGAGAAAAAGAAGATGCCGCGGAAAAACCGAAAATAGTTTATATTGATCTGTCAATTTATAATGATATTGACAATAAAGAAACAATATCCTGGAACATAGCCGATGAAATATTGGATAAACTGGTATGATCATGCTTTATTTTACATGAAAAGAGAGGACTAATCTATGCAATTTGAACTTATGGCCTCCATGATGTGCGCGGATTACGGCAACTTGGAAAAAGAGGTGAAAGAATTAACCGCAGGCGGAATTGACTCATTTCATATTGATATCATGGATGGACGTTATGTGCCTAATTTTGCCATGTCATTAAATGATATGAAATATATAGCCAAGGAATCTCCAAAACCGTTAGATGTTCATATGATGATCGAACATCCAAACAACCGGATCGATCTGTTTTTATCCAATTTACGAAAGGAAGACACGGTTTATATCCACCCGGAAGCAGAGTACCATCCGTCTACGACTTTGCAGAGCATCATCAATGCGGGCATGATCCCGGGGATTGCCATTA
Organism: Schaedlerella arabinosiphila; assembly: GCF_003885045.1. GTDB lineage: Bacteria > Bacillota > Clostridia > Lachnospirales > Lachnospiraceae > Schaedlerella > Schaedlerella arabinosiphila. The sequence continues at coordinate 5,773,581 of NZ_RHJS01000002.1, forward strand.
ATCCAGGGACATCTGTAGAAACGGTCATGGAGATGCTCCGTATTGTGAAGAAAGTTCTTGTTATGTCAGTGAATCCGGGAAATGCCGGGCAGATGTATCTTCCATATGTAGGCAGGAAGATCACGAAACTGCTGGCTTTAAAAGAGGATATGGATTTTGAGATTTATTGGGATGGAGCCTGCAGTGCAGATAAGATCATAGAGTTTGCTCCGAAGGGAGTAAAAGGTTTTGTGCTTGGGACAACATTGCTGTTTGGCAAGGACAAGCCGTATGGAGAAACACTGAACAATATACGGGAATTAAAATTTTAAAGGCATAACCATAAAACAGCAAAGCTATATTTGAATCAGAGCGTAAAAAGGGTGGATGATCATTTTGAATATTGCAATCATTTTAGCAGGAGGAACGGGGAAACGTTTAGGCGCGGAGATTCCCAAGCAATACATAGAAGTGCAAGGCAGGCCGATCATTTCTTATTGTCTGGCAAAGTTTGCGGAACATGAAAGAATTGATGGAATACAGATTGTAGCTGATGTAATGTGGAGGAGATTTATTCAGGACAAAATGGACTTGGAAAGAGAAAAAGAATCCTATCGAAAAAAATTTCTGGGCTTTTCTGATCCTGGAAAAAATCGGCAGCTGTCGATCCTGCAGGGGCTGAAAGATATCTTATCTTATAGAGATCATACGGTAGTAGTGATTCATGATGCCGTGCGCCCTTGTGTAACAAAAGAATTAATTTCAAACTGCTTGGACGCTGCTGAAGATCACGAGGGGGCTGTGCCAATTTTGCCGATGAAGGATACGATGTATTATAGCAGTGATAAAAAGAAAATAACATCTTTGCTGGAACGAAGCAAAATTTTTGCAGGCCAGGCGCCGGAGGCATTCCGCCTCCAGCCCTATTATGAAGCAAACAGAATTTTAATGCCAGATCAGATTCTGCGTATTAATGGTTCAGCAGAACCGGCGGTCATGGCAGGCATGGATATTGCCGTTATACCCGGGGACGAAGAGAACTTTAAGATTACGACCAAAAAAGACTTGGAAATGTTTTCTGCAATATATGGCAGTCAGATGAATCAGCAAACTTCTGAATAAAATTGATTCACGAATGGGGCTGCCGGTTAATACCGCAGAAAGTTTTTTCCTAGCATAGCAGCACCATTATAAAGGCTTCCAGGAGTATCTTCATATTTTCCCAGGAAGGCTTTTACATGGGGGGCAGATAGAGCGTCTATTCCCAGATCTGCGCCAACCTTTTTCAATTAATCCATTTAGTGCTATTTCGTTACCCTTCATCTTTAGAAACCTCTTTTTCTTTCTATGATGAAGGATATTTTTATTGTAAGTAGGAAATAATCCGTACCTGTTCATAAATCTATGCATTTGGTAAAATAATCCCTAAATATGAAAGAATAGAAAAATGTAACCGATAGTTTTTCAGAGGAACAAAGGCATTACAAGAATACATAGAAGGAATTTATGGAAGCTTTTGATGGGGATATATATCATGGATGGGCAGAGTACGTTGTTTATGGAGGACTTCCTCTTACGGTAACAATGAAGACAGAAGAGCAGAAGATCCATTATCTGACGAACCTTTTTCAGGAGACCTATTTAAAGGATATCGTTGAGAGGCATCAGATTGAAAAAACGCAGGAACTGGAGGATATGATCAATATTCTGGACTCCGCGGTCGGTTCACTTACCAATCCGCTAAAGATCGAAGCCACGTTTAAAAGTTCGATTCAGTCCAATATCAGTCAGAATACAATCTTTTAAAAAGCTCATTGTTGTGAAGGATGTTGTAAATGTTACGAGAGATGAAGAAGGGATCATAACAATGAGCGTCTATGATTTTCTGCTGAAAGAAAACAGTCTGGAGCTTTAGAGACGGCAAAAAGCAGGTACGGCTATTATCTTCAGAAAAATGGGATAACAAGTGCATAACATTAGGTGAGAAATATCTCACCAGATATTTACAGAGAAAAATGGGGAAAAAACTATGGTTTTTTCCCCATTTTTTTTAATGATAAAATATCAGATAAAATCAAAAAACAAATCAAATAATCTGCGTTTTTAATTGGAAACAGAAAAAAATGAATACTATTTCCTGCAAATCATCGAAAATTATCTTAGCACATCAAATATATTTTTTCAAGACCTTTTGGGGAATAAACCATGGTTATTTCCCCAGCCAAATTCCTTGAAAACACTGGATTTACAAGGATTCTGGAGACTGCACGAACCGGAGAAATAAAGGGAAAAGCAGGAATAAAATCCGAGTAAAAAGGAGCTGGCAGAAATGTGGTATGTGATACAGACAAAAACCGGCCAGGAAGAACCCATGCGACAGCGTGTCGAAAAGATGCTTCCGGACAATTCTTACGAGGACTGCAAGATCCTGTATTACGTAAAAAAGAAAAAATATCTGGGTGAATGGCACGAAGAACGGGAAAGACTTCTGCCCGGCTATATGTTCCTGATCACAGATGACCCTCAGCCTGTCTCCGAAGCGCTCGAACGCATGACGGAATTTACAAGGCTCCTAGGAGCCGGCAGCAGCTTCTGTCCCATCAGACCGGAGGAGGAAGAGCTCCTGACCAGGTTGACAAACGGAAAAGACGAAATCGGAATGTCCTATGGCGTCATTGAAAAGGGAACTCTCAAAGTCAGATCCGGTGTGCTGGCCGGAATGGAATCCAGGATCAAAAAGATCGACCGCCACAAACGAAAAGGCTTCATCAGCATGAGACTGGATGGCAGGGAAAAGCTGGTAGGCATAGGTCTGGAAATCACGGAGAAAAGCTGATATGTGGTATGTCATACAGGTCTATACCGGACGTGAACTGGAGATTGCCCGGCAATGCCGCGACAGGGTAATGGAGGACGGCGAGGATGTGTTTGTTCCGCTGGCAGAAAGATGGACAAAGGTTCGCGGGGAGAGGACGCTGATAACATCCAGGCTCTTCCCGGGATATGTGTTTATTGAGACCGAGCGAATTGAGGATTTCCACAAACGTCTGAGCAGAGTTTACGCCATGACAAAAGTGCTGAGGACTGGAGAAGAAATGACACCGATTCAAAAGGAAGAGGAAGAATGCCTAAGGCGGCTCGGCGGGGATGATCATGTGGTAAAGTACTCGGAGGGGTATATGGAAGGGGACAAGTTGGTGGTAACTTCAGGGCCGCTGAAGGACTTCGCGGGGAAGGTGAAGAAAGTTTTGCGGCATAAGAGACTGGTGGTGATGGAAGTTCCGTTGCTGGGGAGGACGGTGGAAGTTACTTTGGGGATGGGGGTTGTGGAGAGAAAATAGTAGTACAAAATTTGGGCTAAATGTATTTTTAGAAATATTAAGCAACAGGCAGGGGCTGGATCAGCAAACAGATAATTTGTAAGTATGTTGGGGAATTTCCTGCCTTTATTTATTAATCAGAAGAAGTTGCTGAAAGCATTTGACGCTTCGCGCGCTGTGCAGGAAGTGACGGACAGAGTGCTACGCTATTTCAGAGTTTAAAATAACCCTGAGATGGCGAAGCATGCCTTAATACATATAAGTTTTTCTTTGAGAGGAAATTGAGAAAAAGTTGAAAAGGGAAAAGCGTTTCATACAAAATTTAATAACATGCATTACTGTATTTACAGGCATTTATGTATTTATGCAGAGGATTGCAAAGAAAAGTTCTGAGATGGAAAGATTAGATGATAGTGTGCATTTAGTTAAGAGCTGCGACGGTCAAAATAAATTGGGAATTTACGAAAATAAAGTAAAATTAGTCATAGATAAAATTCTTTCATTTGTGAGCTTGATTTTGCTGTTTCCTATTTTTGCTATTATTTGCGGGGCTGTTTATCTTGATGATCCAGGTCCGATTTTTTTTGCACAGAAAAGAATAGGAAAAGATAAGCAGCCATTTATCCTCCATAAATTTCGCACCATGAAAATGTCAACACCGCATGACGTGCCGACACATATGCTTATTCATCCAGAGAAATATATAACACGAGTCGGCAAAGTGTTAAGACAGACGAGCCTTGATGAATTGCCGCAAATTTGGGATATATTCAGGGGGAAAATGTCTATAGTTGGCCCGCGTCCGGCACTTTGGAACCAGGATGATCTGGTGGCTGAGAGAGACAAGTACGCTGCGAACAGCATCATGCCTGGCCTTACTGGACTGGCTCAGATTAGCGGCAGAGATGAGCTGGAAATAGTAGATAAGGCTAGAATAGACGGTGAGTATACAGCTACACTTCGCAAAGGTGGTTTTAAAGCGGCTCTTCAGGACATACGCTGTTTATTAGGTACGCTGGCAGGTGTATTGAAGCATGATGGTATTGTAGAAGGGGGGACAGGAGAGATACATAGGAAGGAGAAATATGCAGAAGAGAATAATTTTAAGGTGAACCTACTACAGAAGAGTCATATAGATCACATAGAAGACTATGGATATAAAAAGAAATTCAATATAGACAAAAGTATATATAATCAAAAGAAGGTACTTATTACAGGGGCTGGAAGCTATGTAGGAGAATCCTTTAAAGGCTATGTGGAAGAGAATTATAGTAAAAATATTAGCATTGATATATTAGATATGACTAATCAAAATTGGAGAGATTATGATTTTTCTGTATATGATTCTGTTTTTCATGTGGCGGGAATTGCACATGCAGATGTAGGTGATGTAGATGAGGAAACCGAACGTAAATATTATTTAGTAAACACTCAGTTGGCAATTGAAACAGCAAAAAAAGCACAGAAATCAGGGGTCAAGCAATTTGTCTTTATGAGCTCTATGATTGTTTATGGTGATGCAGCCCCTTATGGCAAGAAAAAAATAATAGACGAATTTACAGCGCCATCACCATCTAATTGCTATGGTGATAGTAAATGGCAGGCAGAAATAGGGATAAAAAAACTAAATAGTGCTCAATTCAAAGTGGCATTTTTAAGACCCCCAATGATTTATGGGAAAGGAAGTAAGGGAAACTATCCAATATTAGCTAAATGGGCGAAAAGGCTGCCGATTTTTCCAAATGTGGAGAATTACCGCTCAATGCTTTATATTGAGAATCTATGTGAATTTTTAGCATTACTTATACTATCCGGGGAAGGAGGACTTTTTTTTCCACAAAATAAAGAATATGTAAAGACTTCGGAGATGGTGAAGGAAATCAGCAAAGTTGCGGGTGGAAATACATACCTTACACATATACTTAATCCCTTTGTCTTTTTTGTGGGCAGGATTCCAGGAAAGATTCGAAAAATAATAGATAAGGCATTTGGATATTCGATTTACAGCCACAAAATATCAGTATATGACGGAATCGATTACCAAGTGAGGGATTTTAAAGAATCAATAGAGGCTGCTGAGGGAAGAAAAAAAGAATCAAAAACAGTATTGATTCTTGTAAATCATGATGTGGTTATTTATAATTTTCGTCTGGAATTAGTAGAACGGTTATTGGAAGAGGGATATGAAGTACATATATCTTCTCCTTATGGAGAAAGGATTGACGACCTTATTACAATTGGAGCCAAATATCATGAAATTTTTATTGACCGCCATGGGATGAATCCCATAGCGGACTTTTTTGTTTTGCAAGAATATAAAAAACTTATCGCGGATATCCGGCCCACTATTGTACTGGGGTATACGATTAAACCTAATATATATGGAGCTATAGCAGCAAAAGAAGCGCATATTCCATTTGTGGCAAATATTACAGGCTTGGGTACTGCTGTAGAAAATGGCGGTGTCAAGCAGAAGCTTACACTTCTGCTTTATAAAATTGCATTCACTAATGTTAAAACAGTATTTTTTCAAAACAGAGAGAACGAAGCATTCTTTAAAGAAAAGAAAATTGCTCTTGGAAAACATAAATTACTTCCAGGCAGTGGTGTTAATTTAGAGCGTTATCCAATTACCCTCTATCCGGAATGTGGAGACGGAAGAACCGGAGAACCTGTTAGATTTGCTTTTATTTCCAGAATCATGAAGGAAAAAGGAATAGAGCAGTATCTTGCAGCAGCTGAAGAAATTCGAAAAAGATATCCGGCAACGGAGTTCCATGTCTGCGGTTTTTGTGAAGCTGAGTACAAGGGTACACTAAAAGAAATGGAAGAAAAGGGTGTAGTCATTTATCATGGAACGATAAGGAATGTTGCGAAATTTATTGGCGAGATGCATTGTGTGGTACATCCAACGTATTATCCAGAAGGATTAAGTAATATTTTGCTTGAAGCATGTAGTTCCGGACGGCCAGTTATAACTACTGATAGAGCTGGGTGCCGTGAAGTAGTGGATAAGTGGGTGAATGGATATTTAATTCCGGAGAAGGATACAAAAAAGCTTATACTTGCTATTGAGCAGTTTATAGAATTAGAATTTGAGCAAAAAAGAATTATGGGATTAGAAGCAAGGAAGTTAGTAGAGGAACAATTTGACCGCCAAATAGTAGTTGAAGCTTATATGAGCGAAGTAGAAGTAAATGAAAGTGATTCAAAAATGGTGAAATGCTAATGTAGTAGCAATACATATCGGTTAAGTGATCGGGTTACAGGAAAAAGAAAAATAAACTGTAATTGAAAATTTTAGATCACAATATTAAGCTGAAAGGGATATGATATTTGACTAACGAATATCATGCAGGAATAGGTTAAAATGAAAATACATGAGGCATTCAAAAGGTCTATAAAATCTCGCATTCCTTGGAGATTGCGTTATTTTATGAAACTACAGGAGGCAAAAGGAAATTTAAAATTGACAGAAGGCATTAAGCAGTTTCGAGAAATGGAGGAGTATAATAGCGAACTCTATGAGGCTCTAGAAAATTTGAAAATTACTGAATTCAAAGAAAAAACCATATGTGAACTTGGACCAGGGCAGCACCTGTCACATGCATTCCTTGAATACCAAATGGGAGCTGAGAAAGAAATACTTCTTGAGATCGCCGACTTTGCACAGGTTGATTCACCTGCGGTTCTTACAGATCTAAAACTTGAGAGAGAGTATATGGCGCAGCGGCTGCTTCCCCAGATTAGTACAGACGAAACATGGAAATCTTATCTCAAAAAAATCAACGCAGTCTATAGTATTGATGGGATGAAAGGTTATAAGAAAGTTCCTGATAACAGTGTTGATTATTGTTTTTCTTTTGCGGTGCTTGAACATATCCGTAAAAATATTTTTTCCGAAACTATTCAAGAAATTTACCGTTTTATGCGTGAGGGTGGGACATCTTATCATACTGTGGATTTTACAGATCATATGGGAGGCAGAAAGAATCAACTACGATTTCCGGAATCTGTATGGGAAGATGATATTCACTATAGAATGGATAATTACACTAATCGTATATCGTGTTCCGCAATGTGTAAAATGATAAGGGATGTTGGATTTAACGATGTGAAAGTAAAACATACCAGAGTATTTAAAAAGCTGCCAATTAAAAGGGAAGACATATCGTCGGATATCGGCTATATATCAGATGACGATTTGAAAATAGCAATGGCAATTATAGTGATGAAAAAATAAGATATGCTTGCCGCCGCCTATATCCTGGGTTGGGCAATAATAATTGAAAATGAAGATTGGGAATAGGATTACGTTTAGAAGAGTTGACCATACTAAAATAGGAGAAAAGGATTGAAAGAAGAATCTGAATTTAACAAAAGTGAAATATGCTTTATTAGACCTTGCTTAAGGCAAGGGGATTACTGGCATAATGCAATGAAAAAAGAAGGATATAATACAGTGATTCCATATAAAGATTATAATCTTTTTATGAGGATTATTCGTGAAATCTGGTTTGGATTAGATTTGCCTAAAAAAAATTTATGGTATAATCCAGATATTAAAAAAAACAATGCAAAAATATATTTTGTAAAAGATCCGTTAATGACAGTGGATTTCCTTTTATGGCTTAGGAGAGAAAAAAAGGATGCGCGTATTTTGCTTGACTTTGACAATCGTGTAGGAGCAAATATTAATCCAGACGATCTACAAGACAGTTCCATTGAAAAATGGTCTTACGACCCTGATGATTGCTATCAGTATAATATGAAACTTAAGCCAAATGGATATTTTGACTGCTACAAAATCAAAGAAAAGAAAAAAATTGTTTATGATATTATTTTTGTGGGACGGGATAAGGGAAGAGCAGAAAAATTGTTTCAATTAGAGAACACTTTGAATGAGTTAGGATTAAAAACGTATTTTCGAATAAGCCCAAATAGAAGCTATCTAAAATTTAAGAAAAAGTATTATAGACCTGTTATCACATATACCGAATATTTAGAATTACTTGCAAAAAGCAGAGCTGTTCTAAACTTAATGCCAGACGGGCAAACTGCAATAACAATGAGAGATTACGAAGCCATATTTAATGGAATTAAATGTATTACAAATAACTCGGCAATTAAATCATTCAGACTGTATCATCCAAGTCGATTCTTTATTATAGGTATTGATGATATAAATAAAATTAATGATTTCCTTGAGAAAGAATTTAAAACAATATCAGACGAAGAATTGGACGAATATAAACTAGATAAGGTGATTTATAAAATGGTTAACACAGAAAAGGAATTTTGTGATGCAAGAAATTAAATTGATTCTGTTCATTTTGATATGGCTTGCAATTACTATTATGGGCTTTTATTTCAATAAATCGAAAAAATGCTATACAATTATTATATGTACTTTTTTATGTTTAATGTTGCTCTGTAAAGATTCTTATGACATTGCAAATTATCGTAGAGCATATGATGAACATATTTTTCATTCAAAAGAATGGTTCTTTGACTATATTAGACAATTATCTTGGGAAAATGGTTTATCATTCGACTGCTTTAGAAGCATATGGTGTATAATTATAGTAATATTACTATATAAGGGAATAAAAAAGTATAGTAATTATGCGGCGCTAGTAAGCGTGTTTTTTTTTATAGTACCATTTCTGTCAGGCTTTATTACGCAGATGAGAAATAGCCTTGCAGGGGCGATTATAGTATATGCACTGCCATTTTTAGTCAGTGATAAAAAAAACGATTATATGAAATATATTATTTGTGTAATCATAGCAAGTTTTGTTCATATAATGTCGATAATTTATTTGGTTCTTTTGATTCCACGATTGGTAAATGTCAGCTATAAAAATTTTCATATATTTTGTATTATAGGAACATGTGTTTCTGTTATTTTTATATTTAATATTACTGATATTATGAGTCTATGGATAGAAGCATATGCAGGGAGAATCCCTAATGAGTTTGTTGCAAAAAATCTTTTGCGTTTTAGACTATATTTTCAAGAAGGAATGCGTTCAAATGCTACAGGATTTTTTTTCGCAGCCGGACATCAGCTAATAGTATACTATTATTCGTTGAAAGCATATAATAGATGTTTTCAGAGCCGAGAGTATGTGTTTTATAATAGAAATTCCATCGAAAAATTAGGTGAAATTATGGATCTTTTGTTGTTTATAATACCTTTATATGCTATAAGTATGCAGATGCAAAGAATTTTTTTTTACTGCTCTCCTTTATTTTACGGAATAATTGTTCAAAGTAATATGGAATTGCATAATAAAAAAGGAAATAAAAAAATTATGGTGCCCAGCGATTTGCTTTATCTGTTAGGATTTTTAATTGGTATATATATAATAAGTATATACCATACATCCGAAGATTTTTTGCGTTGCATTAATGGAATGTACATTTGGTAAAATTTAAAGATGAAAAATATTTCAAAAAGTAGTTTTGTCAGAAGTTTACTATGGAAAACTTTGAATTTAATATTAGGGCGTGGAGTATCTCTTGCCTTTAGCATATATTTTGTGAGAAAACTAGATCCTGATTCATATGGATTGATGGCAGTATGGTCAGTTGTTCTTTCACTAGGAAATATAGTTGTTAATTGTGGCTTGGATACAGTTTTAATTCAAAAACCAAATATAAAAAATGAGGATTGGGATATTGCATTCTCATCTTGTTTCTATAGAGGGCTTTTACTGTTTTTTCTGTTACTAATTAGTGCCCCTTTATTTTCGAACTTTTATGGTTCTAATACATTAGGCGAATTGCTTCGTATAGCTGGGTTAGATTTTATTAGTCAAAGTATTATTACTGTCTGTTTGGCAAATGCTATGCGAAATATGAATTTTAAGAGAATATTTATTGCAGATTTATCAGCTGCATTATTAGGCGGAATAGGAGCATCTATATGTATGCATATTATTGATCTTAAATGGACTCTTTTAGTAAACACAATTGTCCATAGAGCAGGATATGCATTATTACTTTTACTTCTTCAAAAAGAAAAAATACATTTTTCTTTTAAAATATATGAATTGTATGAAATTTCAAAATGTGGAATAAAAGTTATGACTAATGGATTGTTAGACATTTTAACCTCATCCGTATCCAGTTTATTTTCTGCAAAAAAGTGGAATCAAACAGATGTTGGATATTCTCAACAAGCAAGTAAGCTTACGATGCTTCTAGGTGTGGAGACATACAATGTTATATCAAATTTACTTTTGCCTACTTTTTCGTCTTATCAGAAAGATAGAGATCAACTAAAAAAAATAAGTCGTTCCATAATGAAATGTAGTTGCTACATTATGTTTCCTCTAATGATGGGATTGTGTGTATGTGCACCGGAAATTACTGTTTTATTATATACTGATAAATGGTTGCCTTCTGTTCCTATCATAAGAGCATTGTGCATTTATTATGCTTTAAATCCAATTAGACAGCTCTGTATGAACTTAAACTATTCTGTCGGAAGATATCGTAAAAATATGCAAATTGAATTTTATAGATTGGTCTTTGTTATATTTGCAATAATAATTTTTTCCTTTATTAAGAAAGTAGATATTACAATTTTTGCTTTGGCACAAAGCAATATAGCTTTTCTTACAAGTTTTCAATATTTATCTTCATTAAAAGAGAGTGTAGATTATAAGGTAAAAGAAATATTGACAGATATAATACCAATACTTTTGATTACTTCTATTTCTATTCTACCCGTTTTTCTGTTAAAAGTAATAAAAATGCCAGTTGTTCTATTCCTTTTTTTGTCAGTGAGTATAGCGGTTATACTATATTTTTTCTTTTCCTTTATATTCAAATTGGATATTTTCAACTATGCTGTTAATTATATCAAGGAGGGAATATGGAAAAAAGAATAAAAACTAATATATTAATTGAATTTGATAATTTTACAGAAACAGTTAATGGAATGATGCAATTTGCAAATACAATAAAAGATAAATATCCGATAAAAGTTAGATGTGTTAATTCATGTAAAGTAAGTATAAAATTAATTGAGTGGAGTGATGTAGTTCTTTCTATAAGAAGTACTAATCAAATAACTGCTCGTATTTCTCAAATATGTAAGAAATATAACAGATTTTTTATATACCAATTAGACGATAATCTGTTTTTACATAAGAATGATGAATTGTTTAAAAAGATAAGAATTAAATATCTAAAGCAAACCATAGAAAACGCTGATGTTTTTTTGTCTTCTAATCCAAATTTAAATACATATGTCTCCGAAAAATGCAATATACATCGTTTTGCTAGAATGGATACCGCCGCGAATGAAGAAGAAATTCACAAATGGAGGATAAGTGGAAATAATAAAATTAAAATTGTCTTTTATTCCAATGCGGGTAACGGACAATGGTTTAGGGATATATTGATGCCTATATTACCAAAATTGACGAAGATGACAAATAAAAAAATAGAAATACAACTACTTGGTATCAATGAGATGGATTGTTTAGGAGAGTGTAAGATAAAATACGTACCGCATATGAGTTTGAAAGAGTTTAAAACATATCTATGGAAACAGAATTTTGACATAGGCGTAGCACCTCTTCCTGATAATGATGAATTTTGTAAATGCAAATATTTTAACAAGTTTATGGAATTTACAATGGCAGGTATACCAGGGGTCTATTCCAATTGTATCCCATATACAACAGTGGTAGAAAACGGAAAAAATGGTTTTTTATGTAATAGTAAAGAAGAATGGTTGAGTGCTTTATATAAACTTATTGAGGACTATAATTTGCGACAAAAAATTGTGGAAAATGCACAAGAACTATTGAGGACGACTTTTTCATATGCGAATATTGAAAAAAGAATAATAGAAGACATTCCAGAGTTAATTACATTTAAAGCAACAGAAAAGGTTCGGGGATGTCTGCTGCCAGTTAAATGGAATTATATAATACTTCTTTTTATGGATAAAGTAAATGCATCATATCGCTATTTGCGAAATGGTGGAATTAGAGCATTTTGCAGACGGATAAAAGAATATACTATAATAATGATGCAAAGAAAAGAAGAAAAAGCGAGAAATGAAAATAGTGATTAACTGGTACATGAGAAGAGAAAAGACTATTTTGGAGTGATTATTTGGATATAAATGTAATAGGAAATGCAATACAATATCTTAGAAAGAGAGCTGGATATACTCAAAAAGAATTGGCGGACAGAGTAGGTGTAAGCGACAAGGCAGTATCTAAATGGGAAAGAGGAATTGGCCTACCTGATACTGCTATAATCGGGAAAGTAGCAATTTTGCTTGATACAGATACGGATAGTCTGCTTACCGGAGATGTAATTCATCATAATACAGAATGGGGCGGATTGCTTGTATTAGAAGAAAATTACATTGGTATAGGTGCAGACACCATTATTTATGATAAACCTCTGGTTTACTTTTTGCTAAGTTATTTCATGCTTATGGGTATTAGAAACGTTGATATCGTATGCGGAGAAAAGGACCGGAAATATATTTTAGAAGAATTTGGGGACGGAAAACGTCTTGGGCTGCATATTGCCTGCTCAGGTGTTTTTCCGGCAGGACAATATACTTCCGGCAGCGGTAGCCTGATGATCGTTTCAGGTAGGTCAATCATTTATGGAGTTGATCAGACAAGATTCTTCCAAAAGGCAATGCTCCACAGAGAGCATATTACCATTCTGTCTCTTCCCAAAAAGAGAATGGGGTATCCATCAAGAATATACTTTGACGCTGATAAGAAAATTGTTTCAGAAGAAGACGAGGATCACTTGGTAACACAGTATGATTACCATCAGATCCCCGTTATTTTTTGTCCAAAACAGGTGATAGGTCATGTGGAGCAGTGTGATGGTGTGCAGCTTCAATCACGAATTTCGTCAATGCTGGATCAAGAAAAGATATATACTGTTACACTGGACCGCGGCTTTGTGGAGATAGCTATAGATAACTGGGACGATGTCATGAATGCGTCCATGTTAGTAAAGTCAATTCAAAATGCCTGCGGTATGCAGATTTATTGTATTGAGGAAATCGCATGGCGCAGAGGATTGATTACCAGTGCCGAACTCAGGAAGTGCGCGATGGAAAAAGCAGGTACGGATTATGGGGAATATATTAGCAGCCTTCTGGAAGATATGAAACAGTAAACAGGTAAACGGTAAGTAGATAGGCTTTTGAGGAAACAGCAATTATAATAAATAATGATTACAGGGAGAAGGAGAAATGATATGGCAGGAATCCAACTTTTTAAAGCGAAATATGAAGTAGACGAGTGCTTGCAGGAAATTCGTGAGTGCCTGGAGGCCGGATGGACCGGGCTTGGATTTAAGACGGTTCAATTTGAGAGTGCATGGAAAGAGTATACCGGACTTCCATTTGCTCATTATACAAATTCGTCTACAATTGGATTATATATGGCAGTAGATATTCTGAAGGAAGAGTATGGATGGGCAGATGATGACGAGATAATCACGACTCCGATTACATTTGTTTCCTCTAATCATGCAATATTAAAATCTAAGATGAAAGCAGTTTTTGCAGACATTGACGATACGATGTGCTTAGATCCAAAATCGGTAAAAGAACATATTACAGAGAAAACCAGAGCAATTATGTATGTGGGACTGGGCGGAAATATGGGGAATTATTATGAGATTGTTAAAATCTGTGAGGAACATAATCTGAAACTAATTTTGGATGCGGCACATATGGCAGGTACGAGATATAAGGGAGAAATACCAGGCCGTGAGGCAGAGGTTGTTGTTTATTCATTTCAAGCGGTAAAAAATCTTCCGACAGCAGACAGTGGAATGATCTGCTTCAAAAGAGGGGACTTTGATGAAATTGTAAGAAAGAAATGCTGGCTCGGAATAAATAAAGACACATACTCCAGATCTTCAGACAGTGGAAATTACAAATGGAAATATGATGTGGAATATATTGGAGATAAAGGCCACGGCAATTCCATTATGGCATCAATCGGGCTGGTTCAGTTAAAGTATCTTGACCGGGACAACGCCTATAGAAGACAGCTTGTACAATGGTACAGGCAGTGCTTGGAAAAGTGCAGTGATAAAATAAAATTTGTACGGATGGAGGAAGGATGTGAAAGTGCCTGCCATCTTTTGCAGATTTTGGTTGATAAAAGAGATGAACTGATGGTTGTTCTTAATTCTGAGGAAATCTATCCGGGAGTACATTATGCAAATAATATTAACTATCGGATGTATGATTATGCAAAGGGAAGCTGCCCGTATGCAGAATATGTGAGTGAGCACACGATTTCGCTTCCGATGAATATGTATTTGACATATAGTGACATTCAAAAGATTTGCAGTGTAATTGCTGGATTTTTGAATCGACAGAATGCGTACTCAGGAAGATAGGAGAAAAAATGGTATATGACGATGTACTTAAAGGCAGGTATGTAGATTTAAGAGCTGTTTCTGTAGAAGATGCGGAATTTACACTTAAGATTCGGCAAAATCCAAAGAACACAAGAGGAATCCCAAAGCTAAACAATACCATCGAAGAACAGCAGGAATGGATTAGAAATCAACGTAAAAAAGAAGGCGATTATTTTTTTCTGGTGGTTTCGAAGAGTGGAGAGAAGCTCGGAACAACAAGTATTTACAATATTGAAGGTGATGTCGGAGAAGGAGGGCGATTGATTTTAAATGGAGATGCCTTTCAGATTTTTGA
Organism: Schaedlerella arabinosiphila; assembly: GCF_003885045.1. Taxonomy (GTDB): domain Bacteria; phylum Bacillota; class Clostridia; order Lachnospirales; family Lachnospiraceae; genus Schaedlerella; species Schaedlerella arabinosiphila. Next base: position 5,788,611 of record NZ_RHJS01000002.1, read on the forward strand.
AGCATCCCTTTTGCTCAACAGATTTGCATTTGATAATTTAGGATTAAACAAGATTGTTGGCTTTACTTTTGCATCAAACAAAAGGGCAATAAGATTTAACAGAAAAATGGGATATGTAATCTGCGAACCGGAAAAAGATGAAAAGGGTATAGAAATATGCAGATGCTGTCTTACAAAGGAAAGAAATAAAGAAACCCTTTCATCTTTAGAACGAATTTTGTATTAATAAAGATAAATCGCAATAGGAAGGATGAGATGAAATGGCAGATGATGACATTATAAAATTACATAGAATAGAAGAAATTATGGATCTCGAGGAAGGCTCGCTTACTCTGGAAGTTCATTTATCAGATTTGGAGGAATGGGATTCTTTGGCCGCAATTTCTTTTATGGCATTGGTAGACAGCGACTACCATAGGACTGTGAATTTAAGTGAATTGAAAAAAGCGATAACAGTTCAAGATTTGATTGGGCTGATATAAGTTGATAGGTGGTAATAGACTGTGAAGAAATGTAAGGTATGCGGAACGGAGTATGAGGAGGGAAATTTAAGGAAAAAAAGATATATCTGTACTTCGTGCGGCTATCATTTTAGGATTCCGGCCAAGGAAAGGATTCGTATGATAGCAGATAAAGGTACATTTGCAGAATGGTTTGAAGATTTGGACTTGAAAATCCCGATAGAGGAAACTTATGCAGAGAAGCTTGCGATTGCAAGAGAGAAAACAGGCATTAGAGAAGCTGTTGTTGTTGGAGAGGCCAAGGTACTGGGGGAAAAGATTGCAATAGGTGTCTGCGATAGTTTTTTTATCATGGGTAGTATGGGACATGTTGTAGGGGAAAAGATTACACGGCTTGTGGAAGCGGCGACGGAAAATAAACTGCCGGTATTCATTTTTTGTTGTTCCGGAGGCGCAAGAATGCAGGAAGGCATCATATCTCTGATGCAGATGGAAAAGACGGCTGCTGCGTTAGGCAGGCACGATAGAGAAGGATTATTTTCATGTACTATTTTGACGGATCCGACAACAGGAGGTGTCACAGCAAGTTTTGCTATGCTTGGAGATGTCATCATGGCAGAACCAGGAGCTACAGTTGGATTTGCTGGAAAAAGGGTTATCAAGCAGACGATAGGAGAAGAATTACCAAAAGGATTTCAAACATCTGAATTTATTGAAGAACATGGAATGATAGATGGTATAGTGCAAAGGAAACGGCTCCGGCAAATGATACAGTTTCTTTCAGTTGTAAACAAACAGAGCGGAAGCTTTGCTTCATTTACAAATGGATTGAACAGCCGGTTTTATCAGCTTTCTCAAAGCTATGCTGTAAGCCTGGCCTGGTCGAAAAAGACACCATGGGAAAAAGTAAGAGAAAATAGAAAAATTGGCAGGCCTGCTACTGTGATGTTTATCAGAAATATATTTGATGTGTTTGTAGAATTGAAAGGGGATAGACTTTATAGGGATGATCCTTCTATCGTAGGCGGTATCGCATTACTTGATGGCCAACCAGTCACTGTGATTGCAGAATACAGGGGTATCACTGTCGAAGAAAATCTGCGAAGAAACTTTGGTATGCCAAATCCAGAAGGATATCGGAAAGCGCTCCGCCTGATGAAGCAGGCAGAGAAATTTGGAAGGCCGATTATATCTTTTATAAATACACAGGGTGCATATTGTGGTGTCGGTGCGGAAGAAAGAGGACAGGGAACTGCGATTGCCAGGAATCTTTTAGAGATGTCCAGGCTCAAGGTGCCGATACTTGCGATTATTGTCGGAGAAGCAGGAAGCGGAGGCGCGCTTGCGACTGCGGTTGGTGATGAGGTATGGATGTTTGAAAATGCGACATATTCCATTATTACCCCGGAAGGCTATGCATCCATTTTATGGGGGGATTCATCCCGGGCTCCTGAGGCGGCAGAGAAAATGCATATTACGGCACAAGATTTAAAGAAAAAGAAAATTATAGATAAAATTATACCGGAGTATGGCGGGGCTAATATGCACAATGTGAGAAAAATTTCAGAATATATAAAGGTGCAGATGAAAAATTTTTTGTTAAAAAAGAACAGTATGGATAGAAATGAAATGGTAGAAGAACGATATAAGCGTTTTAGAAAGTATTAAATTAGAAAGTATTAAAAATGAGAGAACACGATTGAAAAAATGATTTAAAGAAAAGGAGAGAATTATGAGTAACGAGAAAAAAATGGAAATGTTGGCAGAGATTATGGAGCTGGATGTATCAGAAATTCGGGAAGATGCGGAGTTATCGGATTATGACGAGTGGGATTCGATTACTGCATTATCTGTTATTGCGCTTGTTGACGAACAATTTCATAAAAATCTGTCAGGAAATCAGGTTAAAGAGTTTCGGACAATAAAAGATGTTTTGGATGTAATGGAAGAATAAGAAGATGCGGGATCATTATTTTGATTTTTCAGAACATTTATACCTTGTCACAGGGGCTTCATCCGGGATTGGAAAAGCGATTTCGATCGCACTGTCGGAATGCGGCGCGAGGGTTGTATTGATTGGCCGTAATCAAACCGGACTTGAAGAGACAAAAACAATGCTTCACGGCAATGACCACTTGATCATTCAAAAAGACCTGGCTGATGAAAGCGACTATTCCAGTCTTTTTGATACGGCAATTGAACATGGCGGACGTATAAATGGGGTTGTACATTGTGCAGGGGAAGCTCCGGTTCTTCCGCTGGCAATGCTTACAAGGGAAAAGATGGAGCATTGCATGTCGGTAAATTTTTATGCGTTGATTGAGCTGTCAAGATGTCTTGCCAGAAGAAAGTACAGGGCGGATAAAGCGTGCATATTGGAGATATCTTCTATTAATTCGCTTTATCCGGATAAATGCCAAACTATTTATGCCGCATCAAAAGCAGCAGCAAATGCCGCAGTTCAGGCGCTTGCGTTAGAACTGGTCAAAAACCATATCAGAATCAATGCAATTCTGCCAGGAAGTGTGGATACGCCTATGTCAAGACAGGCATTTATACAGATGGGAAATGAAAATAGAGAAAAGAAAATCAGCAAGCAGATTCTTGGTGTGACATCATTAGAAGAAATTGTAAATATAGCCCTTTTTATGATGAGTGATCTGTCATCTGCGATAACTGGACGTACAATATTCTCTGATGGAGGATATATCAATTTTTAGCAGTATACGATTATATTTTAGCAGCTCAATCAGGTTGTTTGGAATATTGGAGAATGGATGGGGATAAAACAGTGAACGAACTTTTTATTGATTCGGATGGAAAATCATATGGAGCAGAAGATATACGGCAGTCTCTGCTGGATATTGGCGCTGATGATTGTGATACGCTTTTTATTCATTCCGATGTGATGTTTGGAAAGCCGCCGACAGGATTTCGAAGACAGGAGTATCTGCGTATTTTGTATCAGATCATAGAGGATTTGGGAGTCAGAAATATAATTGTACCGACATTTACTTATAGCTTTTGTAATCATGAAGACTATGATGTGTTAAATAGTAAGACATCTATGGGGGCTTTTAATGACTATATAAGAAAACAGAATGGCAGATATAGGACACTTGATCCGATTTTGTCTTTATCTGTTCCGGAAAATTTGAAGTGTAAGTTTGAAAATCCAGGAGAACATTCTTTGGGCGAAAATAGTGGACTAGATATATTGCACCATATGGATGGAGTAAAATTTTTATTCTTTGGTGCAGATATAGCAAATTGCTTTACATTTGTTCATTATGTAGAAAAAATGATGGATGTCCCATATCGTTTTAATATGCCGTTTGTAGGAAATATTATTGATTATGCAGGAAACAGATTTATGAAAAAGCAATTTATCCATACACAATGCTGCGGGGTTAAGGTGCCTGAAAGATATGGTTATTTTGAGATGTTTTTGAAAGATAGAAGGTTTTTGAAAGATAAAAGGCTTGGAGATAAATTCATTTCGTGTATAAGTGAGACCACCGCATATCGTGAAATTAGTGGATTGATACAAAAAAATATATATTATTTTGTTGAAGAACCGTTTAAACCAGAAGATTTAATATTTAAGTATACATATGATTATACGAAATCGAAAATAACACATTGTTAAAAAGGCGGATAAATCATGAACATAAATTTATTGGATCATTTTGAAAATACTGTATCAAAGAATAGGAACCGGATTTCCGTTAAGCACAAAGAAGAAAGTATAACATTTGCTGAATTGGAAAGTAGGGCGAAGATTGTAGGTGGAATAATAACAGATATTGTGCCGGACGCATTAAATAAACCAATAGCGGTATTTCTTCCAAAGGAAATAAACACGGTTATCGCTGATTTGGGAATTATGTATTCGGTAAACCCTTTTATGAATCTTGATATAAAAATGCCTGAAGAACGGATTAAAAATATATTCGGGCTAATAAAGCCAGTGGCTGTAGTAACAAGCAGGAAATATCAGATGAAGCTTTCACAAATATCTGTTCCGATGATACTCATTGACGAGATTGAATGGGAAAATAACTGTGAAGTAGATGAAAGGCTTTCTGAGCGAAGAAATAGTATGATTGATACAGATCCATTTTGTATTATCAATACATCAGGTTCAACAGGCACGCCTAAAGGGGTGATTTTAAATCATAGGAGTTTTTTTGACTTTATGGAAGTCTCAAACAAGAAATTTGGCTTTAACGGAGCGGAAATAATGGGCTCTCTTTCTCCGGTTGTGTTCGATATTTTTGATTTTGAATTATGTATGTTGATGTTAAACGGATCACAGCTCATTTTGCTGGATGCATTTCTTGCCTCCTTTCCTGCAAGGCTTTTAGAAACGATGGCTCAGGAAAAAGTATCGTTTATATTTTGGGTTCCGTCGATCATGGTTAATATAGCGAATATGCATCTGCTAGAAAAAATTCCGTTATCGGATCTTAAGCTGGTATGGTTTGCTGGAGAAGTATTTCCTACAAAACAATTTTGCTATTGGTTTGATAATCTGCCAAATACAAAATTTGCGAATCTTTATGGTCCGATTGAAATTACGCTTGATTGTACATATTTTGTTGTGGAAAAAAGACCGGATGAAAGAGAAGCCTTGCCAATAGGAATACCATATCGTAATACAGACATCTTGATCTTAAATGAAAATAATCAGAGGTGTGCAGTTGAAGAGGAAGGCGAACTGTGTGTAAGAGGAACATCCCTTGCCATGGGATATTATAACAATCCTGAAAAAACTGCAGTTGCATTTACTCAAAATCCTTTGAATAGGGCATATCCGGAGATTATATATCGTACAGGAGATATGGCCTATATACGTAAAGACGGGAATATTATGTTTAAAGGACGTAAGGACAGTCTAATAAAACATATGGGGTACCGTATTGAGCTTGGAGAAATAGAGCATGTTATTGAGAATGATTTGAAGCTAGTAAAATATTGTTGTGCGGTCTATCAATATGAAAAGAAAGAAATTGTTTTATATTACGAAAGCGATAATGAAATAACGGATAAAAATTTTAGAACTGCGTTGATGAAGATATTTCCGTCATATATGATTCCAGGAGTGTTTGAAAAAATGGATGAACTGCCAAGGAATACAAACGGAAAAATTGACAGACTTTTGTTAAAAGAAAAAGCAAATATGATATAGGAGGCGTAATTTTGGAAGCAATATTATGTATGCTGGACGAGATTCGGCCAGAATTTGATTATAAGGAAAGCAATAATTTTATTGAAGATGGACTACTAGATTCTTTTGACATCATTTCGTTGGTTAATATGATAGAAGAAAAATATGATATTAAAATTGACGGATTGGATATTATACCGGAGAATTTTTTCGATGCGGAAGCTATTGTTAGATTAGTAAAAAAGAGTGGAGGTAATATCTGATGCAGACATTCTTTTCCGGGAAAAAAATATCATCAATGCTTGGAGTACTACCTGAGAAAGAAGGATTTTTTGATGATGAAGCAGAAAACTATTCATTTCCGGTAAAACAAACAATGCGATTGAAAAAAGTGATGGGATTCAATAAGCACAGACTATCTAAGAGCACATCGACAGTTTCTGATTTCGCAGTATACGGGATAAAACATATAATTGAGAATGGATGGATCAGAAAGGAAGAAATAGGTGCCATAGTAGTAGTTACGCTATGTCCGGATCATTTTGTTCCTCATATAAGTAATATTATACAGGCGCAATGCGGATTTGATTGCAACACTTTGTGCATTGATCTGGCGCAGGGATGTTGTGGGTTTCTACTAGGGCTTATGGAATCCTTTCTTTTACTCGAACATATGGGCAGAAAAAAGGTGCTTCTTGTAAATGGAGATGTCGTAAGTCAGAAGGTATCTAAACGGGACAGAAATGATTTTCCATTAATAGGAGATGCAACAACAATTACCATAGTCGAAAACAGTGATGAAAATAAATCCATATATTACGAAATGCATACGGACGGAGCAAGGGGAGATGCATTGAAGATACCGGCAGGCGCTTTTCGTATGCCAAGTTCTCCAAATACAGCACTTATGAAGGATCAGGGAGACGGTAATTTTCGCAGCCTTGATAACATTCATATGGATGGAAGTGGTGTGTTTAATTTTGTGCAGACAGAAGTTCCTCCTATGCTGGAACATGCATTTAAAGTGTCGGAAGAAAATGTAGATGGAATAGATTATTTCCTATTTCATCAGCCAAATAAATTTATGCTGCAAAAGCTGGCGGAAAAAGCAGGGTTACCAGTTGAAAAGCTACCCATGAATTTGGTGGAAAATTTTGGAAATCCTAGTGGGGCTTCAATCCCGCTCACTGCAATATACAATCTAAAAGACATTCTTCAAGAAAAAATATGTCATTGCTGTTTATCTGCATTTGGATCAGGATTGGCGTGGGGTGTTATGTTTATGGATATCGGTAGATTGGAACATTGTGAATTAATACAATCAGAGCTTTAATTGATTTAAGAAAGGATTATCAGGATGGGAAAATTTGAAAAGGTGTACCTTGTTGGGAATGGAAGGGTTGCAGATGAATGTCTGAAAGAGCTTCATACCAGAAATATTCCCGTGACTTATATAGAAATATTTCCTGAAAAATTTAGTTTTACAAAGAAGCTTTGCGAGAGATTAGGTATTGAATTTCTTAAAATAGATAAAAAAGAGTTCAAGGAATTTTTACTGGAAATAAGAGAAGAAATTCTAATTATAAGTGCGCATAACTCATATATATTTCCGGCTGCCGTGGTTGAAAAGGAGAATTTTACTATTATCAATCTTCATATAGCTTTTCTCCCCCAATATAGAGGAATGAACCCCTCTACATGGGCAATCTTTAATGAGGAAAAGTATGCTGGTGCAACCTGGCATGTAGTTGGAATTGGTATAGATAATGGCGGAATCATTGTGCAAAGAAAAGTTCCGTTATTGGAAGATGATACTGCAATGAAATTGATGCTCAGATGCTTCCAGGAAGGCATTGACCTTTTTCGGGAAAATTTAGATGTATTTTTGAAAAAAGAATATATTGTGAGTATACCGACTAAATCCGATACAAAGCTTTATTTGTCAAGGGAACTTCCCAATGATGGATTTATGGATTTGAAGTGGGGATTTAATAAAGCATATGCCTTTTTGCGGTCGATGGATTATAGCGGTGCGGATTTAATGCCGATGCCTAAACTGAAAATAAATGGAAAAATATATAATATTAAAAAATATAAGAAGGAGATATCTTCGGATGTGAATAAAAGTACAAATGTAATAATAAGCTGGGCTGAAAATGATATTCTCAAATTAAATTGGGGGGGGGTATTGCATAATCTGCTGGCTTCATAATACAGGGGTTGTACATGAGTATATTTGATATTGGGAGATCAATGTACGATTACAGATTGTGTTAGATTATATGTACTTAGAAATAAATAAGAAAATTGCTAAATTAAAAGATCATTGCAGACCAATCACAAATGGTTATACAGATGATATTTGCAGCATTGTAGAATCCATATGGGAAGAAAAAGAATCGTTTATGTTTTCATATGATGACCATGGGGTGAAAAGACTGATATATTACGCTTCAGATGAAGAAACATTGGAAAAACTTTTATGTAAAGCTGGCAACGAAAAGGGTAAAAGAGAGTATGTTGTTGAATTTTTGTCACGCAATGTAAATGAAAATAAAGAAGTATTCGAGAGGGCCGGCTATGTGGGCCTTGCACGGATGATGCGAATGTCAACATCTGATTGTGGAAATGTATTTGATCATGTATCTATGAGTGAAAGCAAAATTGATTCAATGGGGAAACAGGCTGGAATTACCGACACTGAAGTGATTAACAGGAAACTGTGGTCCGTGTTTGATACGAGGATCAGTCATTTGGTAAGCGATGATGAATTGAAAGAAATGATAAGAAAAGGGGAAGTGTACATACACAAGGGAAAAATGGGGAATGTGGATGCGATACTGCAAACCCATATGCAACCACGTAAACTATATATTAATCAGGTGTTTAATGGAGCTGAAAAGCGGGTAATACACGATATGTTGCAGCGCAGAATACGCGAATATATACAAGCAGGTGGAAAGTATATGTATGCGTGGGTAGAAAAGGATAATATTGCATCTTTGAAGTTTCATCAAAAATATGGGATGCGGCATGATGGAATGTGGGATTTAGTATATGCATCTGGGAAAAACAATGTCGAAAGAAAATAAAATCGGAGGGATAACTGTACATCAATTCGTTTGGGATTTCATAGATTCGAATGCTTATATATTAATAGACAATGATAATGCATTGATTGTTGATCCGATTAACTCGAACGAATTTTGGCAGTTTATAAATGAGAAACGAATAGAAGAAGCAACCGTTATATTAACGCATGAACATTTTGATCATATCAGCGGTCTGAACAGATTGAGAGAAAAATTGGATTGCCATGTATATGCAAGTAAATGCTGCAGTAGAAATATTGGAGACTGTAAAAAAAATCTGTCTAATACTGCAAATATATTGTCATATTTTAATAAAGAGATAGAGAAAAGTCATGTCCACATAGATGCATTTACCTGTAAAAAAGCAGACGTGGAAATAAAGGATAAAATAGAAATTATATGGAATGGCCATATTTTAGAGTTTGTATTGACACCAGGACATTCGGAGGGAAGCATTTGCGTGATTCTTGATATGTATATGTTATTTTCCGGTGACAGTTTTATGGAAATTCCTGTTATAACAAGATTTCCTGGAGGGAATAAGAAATGTTATCAAAGTGATACAATTCCATTTCTAAGAAGCCTTTTTGGAAAAATCAGTGTGGTTTTTCCAGGACATGGAGATATGTTTAGCATGAAGAATTTTGAAAACAGAGGAGTAGGTAATGACGAATGCTTTTTTATTTCCGGGACAGGGCTCCCAGGAAACAGGTATGGGAAAAGAGATTTATGATTCAATCGGGAAAGCAAGGATAAGGCTGGAGGAAGCGTGCGACTTTTTAAACTATGACCTAAAGAAATTGATGTTTGAGGAATCAGATGGAAAATTGAATCTGACGCAATATGCACAACCTGCAATCTATGTTTGTTCTGCAATGTATCTGGAAAAAGCTATACAGAGCGGACTCTCATATAACTATGTAGCAGGTCATAGTCTGGGTGAATATGGTGCGCTGTATGCAGCTGGCGTTTTTTCGTTTTTAGATGGCTTGGCACTAGTCCAAAAGCGGGCGGAGGTTATGTCTAAACAAAATGGGAAAGGATCAATGGCCGCTGTAATGGGAATTTCAGAGAAGGAATTACTGGACATGATTTCGAAAACTCATGGAGCGGTAGTTGCAGCAAATCTTAATTCACCTATGCAGACGGTTATTTCCGGAACGGATGAAGGAATCAACATGATTGAAAGAGAACTGTCTAAAAATCCATCTATTATCTTTCGGAGGCTGTCAGTAAGTGCGGCATTTCACAGTCCGCAAATGGAAGAAGCGTATGATGTCATGCGTACGGAAATAGAGAAAATGAGTTTTAATGAGCCCATATGTGATGTTGTTTCAAATGTCACAGGAAAAGCAACAAATGATTTAAAGATAATGAAAGAAAATCTGATACAGCAGATGACGGGGCAAGTCAGATGGAATGATAGCGTAAAGGAAATGAAAAGGCTTGGTGTAGAAGTGTTTTATGAAATTGGACATGGAAGAGTATTAAAAAAATTAAATAGGATGATTGTAGCATCGCCAAAATGTTTTTCTGTTTAATTCAAAGCTAATTTGAATAAGAAGTATATGTTTATTTCTGGAAAGGAAATTATTATGAGAATTTTTTTGCGTCCAATAACAGAAGCTGATGGAAAGAAAATAGTAAAATGGAGAAATGCGCCCCAGGTCGTAAGACATTGCTTTAACCGGGTTCTGGTTACAGAGGAATCAAATCGAGATTTTTATAAAGCTCATGTCGAAACAGGTCATTATAAACAATATATTGTTGAGCGTGTTGATGAAGATTTTGGTGTGGCATCGTATGCTATAGCAACAGTCTATTTAAAAGACATGGACATAATAAATAGACGATGCGAATTATGCATTTTTACAAGTGACGATGAAGAATGGAATACGGAAAGTCAGAGTATTGCCATAAAATTGCTTTTAGAGAAAGCGTTTTGTGAATTTGGAATGCATAAGGTTTATTCCTATGTATTTTCAGAATTCCAGGACGAAATTGAACTGCTGAAAAGCGCAGGATTTGAGGAGGAAGCAATCTTAAAGAAAGAAGCATTATCAGTAGATGGCAGCTATGTCGATGCATATCGTATGGTAGTATTTTCTGAGGTCTAGTACAGCATTTCTTAATTATGTATACACTAAGCGCATTATGGAAATGCTGTACTAGGTATTATTGCAGGTTAATACGAGAAAAAGCCATGAAGGGGATCATATGATATTTTCCAGCACAACTTTTATTTTTGTATTTCTGCCGTGTGTATTGGCAGCTTATTATTTGCTGAAAGAAACGTATAGGAATGCTTTTCTGCTCATTGCCAGTTTATTCTTTTATGCATGGGGGGAACCGAAGTTTGTATTTATCATGATCATTTCGATTGTGATCAACTATCTGACAGCACTTGGCATTTCATATTTTGCTGACAGGGGGGGGAGATACAGTATCAGAAAGCTTCTGTTAGGATTAGCTGTATGCCTTAATATTGGTCTCCTGTTTATATTTAAGTATCTTAATTTTACAACATCATATCTAAGCAAACTGATTCCATCGCTCCCTGTGACAAGTATTGCCCTTCCGATTGGAATTTCGTTTTTTACATTTCAGGGGCTGTCATATATTATCGACATTTACAACAAGCAGGAACGGGTACAAAGGAATGTAATAGACTTAGGTCTTTACATTTCTTTTTTTCCCCAGCTGATAGCAGGCCCGATTGTAAGATATAAAACAATAGCAGCAGAAATCAAAGGCAGGAAGTCAGAGTGGCCTGATTTTTGTCAGGGTGTAAAGCGTTTTATCATTGGTATATCTAAAAAAATCATATTAGCCAACAATATGGCATTGGTTTCGGACAAAGCTTTTTCCCTTAACGTAGGAGAACTAACTGTTGTGATGGGATGGCTGGGAATGATTTGTTATACCTTTCAGATTTATTTTGATTTTTCAGGATATAGCGATATGGCAATCGGTTTGGGGCGTATGTTCGGATTTCATTTCAATGAGAACTTTGATTCTCCATACACTTCCAAAAGTATTACAGAATTTTGGAGAAGATGGCATATATCGCTTGGCTCCTGGTTTCGGGACTATGTATATATTCCTCTGGGCGGTTCGCGGGTGAAAAGGGAGAGACATATCTTTAACCTTTTTGTGGTCTGGCTTTTGACGGGGATATGGCACGGAGCAAGATGGAATTTTATTGTTTGGGGATTTTTGCATTTTGTACTGTTGATAATTGAAAAATATTTGATACACCCCGAAAAATTAACAAGGTTGAAAGGAATTTTATGGCGAGTGTTTTCTATTTTTTGTATTGCATTTGGCTGGGTTATCTTTCGGGCAAATGGGCTGCATGGCGCTTTCAGGTACATAAAAGGAATGTTTGGATTAAATGGTAATGAATTTATTAAAGCTCAAACAGTTTTCTATGGTCGGGAATACATTTTTCTTATTTTGATAACAGCGTTGTTCAGTGTACCGCTGTCAGACTGGATAAAAGATAGATTGTCCAAATTGCAGGAGAATGGAAAAGCAAGCTTTTTGATCAAAATAGCTGCTTCGAGTGGAATTGAAATTATGTTATACTGTACTTTATTTCTTTTTTCAGTTTCATATCTTGTAATGGGTGCGCATAACCCATTTATCTATTTTAACTTTTAAGCTAAGCAAGGTGAAAAAATTATGAAAAAGAAAGAAAAAATCAGCAGTGCAGATACAGTTATTGCAATCTTATTTCTGTTGTTTTTGATATATGTTTTCAGCTCAAATGTAAAGATACCGTTTGCGGCAGTTCACAATCTATTACAAGGTGCTGCCGGATTTAGTTCAGTTACTGAATCATTTGAAAAAGGATATTGTGAAGCATTTCCGAATAAGACTGTGTTTATTGATATAAATGGGCTGGGACATCGTTTATTCGCACAGAGAGAAGTGAACGGTGTGGTTAAACTGAAGAATGGTATGCTGTCAGAGGGAGTGCCTGCATTACCAGAAAACTCAGGATTTGTCAAAAATGCTGACAATGTTAAAGTATTTTCAGATTGGCTCAGGGACAGAAATTCTAATTTATTATATGTTCAGGCGCCATGGAAGCATGATATATACGAGGATACAAATTGGCCGACAGGTATTGAAGATTACAGCAATACAAATGCGGATATATTTTTGAAGGAATTAGAAATAAGAGATGTGAACTACCTTGATCTTCGGGAAAAATTTCATTTAGAAGGGGGCTTTTATTCCAAGTTTTTATGTACGGAGCATCATTGGAATGCCAATGGCGGTTTTGCAGCATTCCAGTACATATGTGAGTATTTAACCGATATATACGGAGAAGAAATAGAAAAAGAAGTATTTGATATTCAAAATTATCAGATTGACACTTATAAAAATGGATCATTAGGATATTATGGGGGCAGGACAGGATATCTGTTTTCCGGCTTTGATAATTTTAGTATCATTTATCCTAAATTTGAGACAAATCAAACTTGCGAAATTGTACACAAACAGGTATTGAGAAGCGGCTCCTTTTATGAAGCAATCTTTGATCAGAGCTTCAAAGAATTACCATGGAGAGAACGTGGAATGTATGGGATGTATATAGGCGGTGATTTCCCTTTGGTACTTCATAAAAGCGAAACAGCAAAAAATGATGGAACAGTTATGCTATTCATTGATTCCTTTGGAACAATGGTGGAATCTTATCTGACTACTGCATATCAAAATGTAATTGCGGTAGATTTGAGATGGATTCTTAGAAATCAGATGAATGTCACGGCAAAAGAACTGGTTGAAGAATACGATCCTTCAAATGTTATTATCATGTTCAATCCAAATCAGTTGGGGTATGCTGAGAGTGAACAATTTCGATATGGATTAGAATAAATGATGCAATATGGGTGTGTAATATATAAAAGAAAAAGACCAAAGTGAAGAGAGGAATTATGCAAGAAATAAATATAAATCAAAAAATATTTTTGATAACAGGAGCAGCAGGCTTTATAGGCGCCAATTTAATTTGTAAACTATTATCCAGTACAAAAAACAGTACAATCATTGGAATCGATAACCTTAATAATTACTATGATCCCATCTTAAAACAATATCGGCTCAAAAGCATTCGTTCTGTGGCAGTCTCTAACCCTTCCAACAAATTCAGCTTCATAGAGGGCGATATATCTGATAGAAAGACGGTTCAATCTTTATTTTCCTCTGTCAGCCCTTCCATTGTGGTTAACCTGGCAGCTCAGGCTGGAGTCCGATACTCCATTATCAACCCGGATGCCTACATCAATTCAAACGTGATAGGGTTCTACAATATATTAGAAGCCTGTCGAGGCTTGGAAGATCACCTGGAACATCTGGTCTATGCCTCCAGTTCTTCAGTCTACGGCGGCAATCATAAGATTCCGTTTCAGGAATCCGACTTTGTAGACCGCCCGGTTTCCCTGTACGCAGCTACAAAAAAATCCAATGAACTACTCGCACATTCCTATTCTAAGATCTACAATATACCAACGACCGGACTTCGATTTTTCACGGTTTATGGTCCGGCCGGCCGGCCCGATATGGCCTATTTTGGATTCACGGACAAGCTGCGGAGAGGAGAGAAGATACAGATATTCAATTATGGAAACTGTAAGCGTGATTTCACTTTCATTGATGATATCGTTGAAGGTGTGATACAGGTAATGGGCGCTCCGCCGGAAAAAGCGTTGGGAGAAGACGGTTTACCGATTCCACCGTATAGCATCTATAATATTGGAAATTCCAATCCGGAAAGTCTATTAGATTTTGTACGGATCTTATCGGAAGAATTGATACGTGCCGAGGTACTGCCAGATTCCTTTGATTTTGAAAGCCATAAGGAATTGGTTCCGATGCAGCCGGGAGATGTACCCGTTACATATGCGGATACGGGCAAACTAGAAGCGGATTTTGGATTCCGTCCGTCTACGGACCTCAGAACAGGGCTTAGAGCATTTGCTGAATGGTATAAGGGATATTATAAATGCTGATCTAAAACCGGAAAAATAGTCTGGATATCTACGGGCGGCATCTGCAATCTCTGTAATGTTGTTCTTGATGCGGCGGAACTGGTATGGATGTCCTATATGCAGGCGGGTCTCATGGGAATCAAGCAGCCCCTTTGGTATAAGCAGCAGACCCGCCCCGCCGCCGTCCTCCTGCGCTATTTCACGTTTTATATGGATTTTTATAATCCGGGCAGAGGTAAGCCTCGCTCCATGCCATCATTGTCTGCAGGACAGGTATAAAACTCTCCCCAAATTCCGTCAGGGAATACTCGACCTTCGGCGGAATTTCCTTATAAACCTCTCTGTGGAGAAATCCGTCGCCCTCCAATTCCCGGAGCTGCCTCGTCAGAGTGGACTGGGTAATTCCGTCAAGACGGCGCATCAGTTCGCCGAATCTCTGAACCTTGTAAAATGAGATATACCACAGGATCAGGATTTTCCATTTTCCTCCGATCACAGACTGCAGCCTGCTCATAGGGACGCAGCGGGCGATCACATCGGTTTTGCTAAATTTATTTTCAGCCATATCATTTTCACTTCTTTCCAAAATCAAACATAAAGGCTATGAACTATCCTTATTTTGCAGGCATGGATGGAAAATGTCAAGCGGAATTATGGAAGTACGCTGCCGAGTCATTACTATTTAGGTTACAGTTTACGGCCTGCCCATCCGGGAACTGCAACCTATTTATTACTATTCACAGCCAATACTATCCAAAATCATACTACCACCAAAAAAAGTCAGTACTTGCCGAAACAAATTTTCAGCAGTATCTTATATTCGTAAACGGATATCCGCAGAACTACGAGGAGGAACAAATCATGCATTATACAGGAACCATCTGGAGGCCGCCTTACGAGGCATCCTCATTACTTTTAGAAGTGACCGCAGGCTGCACGCATCACAAGTGCAAATTCTGTACGCTTTATGCGGATCTGCCGTTTTCATTCCGGATGTCGCCGCTGGAAGATATCGCTGCGGACATCAAGGAAGCAAGCGAGATGTACCGCCGTCTGCAGGGGCATCAAATAACCCGGACCTTTCTCACAGGGGCAAATCCGTTTGTGCTCCGATCCGACAGGCTGACGGAGATCGCGAACCTGATCCGCGCAGGCTTTCCGGAAATGGAGACCATCGGCAGTTTCGCAAGAATCACGGACATTTCCACAAAATCGGACGCGGAACTTGCCGGACTGCGCAAAGCGGGATATGACGGTCTGACCATCGGCATCGAGACAGCGGACGATGAAGCCCTGCGTTTTATGAATAAAGGGTATCTTGCGGCGGACATATTGGAGCAGTGCGGGCGGCTGGATCGGGCAGGCATCCGCTACAGCTTTTTTTACCTGACGGGCATATCCGGCGCGGGACGCGGGGAGGCTGGGGCAAAAGCCACCGCCGCCGTCTGCAGCCAGCTTCATCCCACATTGATCGGGGCAAATATGATGACGATTTATCCCGATTCCGAGCTGTACCAGGAGATTCAGCGGGGCGCCTGGGCGGAGGAGAGCGAAACGGAGAAATACAAGGAGGTCAGGACGCTGGTGGAAAATCTGAACATCCCTACAGTGTTTGCCGCGCTTGGCGCCTCCAACGCATTTCAGATGCAGGCCAAGCTTCCAAGGGACAGGCAGAAGCTGCTGGATTTTCTGGATCATGTGATAGAAAATGTGGGCGAGGACGAGCTGCGGCGCTACCGCGAGAGCGTTCATCATCTGTGAGGAGGTGCCTGAGATGCATTTTACAGGAAGGACATGGCGTCCCCACTATGAGGCGCATTCCGTCATTATACAGGCGTCCTCCGGATGTACCTGGGGAAAATGCCGTTTCTGCAATCTTTACAGGGACGAATGCTTCCGCATGTCCCCGATGGATGAATTTGAGGAAGACCTGGCGGAGATCAAACGCTGCCAGCCCAATGCACGGCGCATTTTCTGGACCGGGGCGAATCCATTTGCCATGAGCTATGAAAACCTGAAACTCCGGGCGCTCACGGTGCGGGATTATCTGATCAAATGCCGGACCATGGCCATGTTTGCCAGCATCCGGGATATCATGGACAAGGACGTGCGGCAGCTGAAAAAACTCCGTGCCATGGGGATTAACGGATTGAGCATCGGAACGGAAAGCGGGGATGACGATACGCTTGTGCTGGCGGGCAAGGGGTACACGGCAAAAGATATTGCAGAGCAGTGCAGGAAGCTGGACGAGGCGGGGATTGAATATTATTTTGTCTACATGACCGGGCTGGCGGGACGGGGAAATGGATACCGCAACGCCGTAAACAGCGCGGAGCTGTTCGGCAGCCTCAACCCGTATTTCATTTCCGTGGACTCCCTCACCCTGTTTCCGGGCACAGGGCTGTACCGTATGGCGCAGGAGGGCAGGTTTTTTCCGGCCGGGGAGAAGGAACGTATGGAGGAGCTGCAGGTATTCATTCAGAAGCTGCAGCTTCGAACCCACCTGTTTGCCGATTCCGTTTCAAATTTTTATCCGGTCACGGCGTATTTGCCGAAGGAACGGGAGTCCGTGATCAGCGAACTGCAGTATATCATGGATACGGTGAGCGAGGAGGAAATGGCCGAATACCGCAGAAATCTGAAATCCTTGGAGCGCCTTTGAAACAATACCTCTGAAATAATGCCCCTGAAAACGGAAGCTTTTCCGTTTGTTCCTGAAAACCATGCATTTCGTTCCATTTCCCTGAAAAACGGAAAAATTCTGCCGATATATGGAATGAACTGTATGCCCGGGATCTCTCCCGCGCCTGCCTCTTAAGATCAAGCAAACGCAGGAGAAGGTTTCCAGGGTGTAATACCCAAGGGCATCCCATTATGGCCATGCGGTCATTTCACAAGGTATAAAAAAGAGGAGGAGACAGGTGGTAATGAACTTTTCAGGTGTAGGCAGGGAGCTGACGGCAGTTTCACGGTATGCCCGCAAATCGCGGGAAACGGCAGACATCGGGAGTGGTTTTTTGAAGCTGCTGGAAAAAATGGGGAAGGCAGAGAACCCATCCGGGGCAGAAGCCAATCCAGGAGTGTCTGCGGAAATGTCAAAGTCCGACATTTACCGGCAGTATTTGAAACAGAAATACGGCAATGTGATGATCCAAAATGTGGAAAATAATCAGAAAAGCATAGACAAGATCGGCGCAGGAACGGCAGGAACGAATAACGTAGTAATCGCGCCGAACATTCTGGAGCAGATGGCAAATGACCCGAAAAAGGCATCTTATTATGAGGGACAGATCCGGCATTATTTTGACACGCTGCCGCAGTGCAGCGCACAGCTTTCTCTCCTGGGCCACGAAATCCACTCCTCTGGTATTGTGATCCACCCAGACGGCACCGTAACCCATTATATCAGCGGCGACTTAAAGCCGGAGGTGAGGGCCAGGATTGAGGCCCGGATAAAAGCCGAGAGCGAGGAAAAGGCAAGAAGAAAGAGGATGTATCAGAAACGCAGTGAGGAATCCGCCAGACTCCGTGCCATTGCCGAGAACTCCCGTGCCATGCACGATGCTGCACGGCAACAGGTCAATAGCTGCGGGCTGATCCTTGACCAGTAACGGCAATACAGTATTAGTGCCGGCCCCTGCAAAGCTCTGATTGATAAGCACCGTCTTTTCTGCTATGATAAATGCAGAGAAAAGCAAATTTGACGGAGGTGCATCATGGAATCACGCAGAGGCAGAAATAAGAGGGAACCGCTGTCCCAGATCAGATTATCAGATTCCCAGAAGGAAAAACTAAAAGCCGAGATCAGGGCATTTTATCTGGATGTGCGGGGCGAAGAGATCGGAATGATCGAGCAGATGCAGATGCTGGAATTATTCGAGCAGAACATGGCGCCGATCATCTACAACAGGGCGCTTGACGACGCGAAGGCATGGTTTACCCAGATGATGGATAACCTGGATTCAGATTTTTACGCACTCTATAAAAACGACTGACGAATCAGGAAATACATTTTGGCAGGAGCAGCAAAATACATTGGCTGCTCGTAAGCTGACAGATCAAAAACTAGGAGGAACCATGGAAACAGAATTGATTTTACAAAAAGGCCGTCCTGCAGACTGGGAGGACAGGAAGGAAACGGAGAGGGCGGTATACGACCTGCTGGATTCTCTACAGATCGGGTATGACAGAGTGGACCATGAAGCCGCATTTACCATGGAAGCATGTGCGGCCATTGACCGCGTATTGGAACCTGCCGCAATCTGCAAAAACCTTTTTCTATGCAACGCGCAGAAAACAAAATTCTATCTGCTGATGATCCTGGGGGACAAAAAATTCAAGACAAAGGATCTTTCGCATCAGATCAACAGCTCACGTCTTTCCTTCGCGCCGGAGGAATTTATGGAAAAATACCTTGGAACCACGGCCGGTTCTGCCAGCGTGATGGGGCTGATGAACGACCGCGGTAACCAGGTGACGCTTCTGATAGACGAGGATGTGATCCGGGAGGAATATGTGGGCTGCCATCCCTGCATCAATACGTCCAGCATTCGCATGAAGATGGATGACCTGCTGCAAAAATTTCTGCCGGCGGTTCGTCACGAGTATACATCGGTGCATTTGTGAGACTGTATCAGGCGGGATCTGCCGGCGAATGCATTTTGCGGCAGGAAAGACAATCCAAGAGTGAAGGAGAAATCAAAGATGAAGATGCGGGAGAAACCTTTGGCCAGCGATCTGCAGAAGATCCCGGGGGTGGGGGCCAATATGGAACGCCACCTGCACAATATCGGGATTCGGTGCATTGCCGATCTCAAAGGGAGAAAACCGGAAGAGCTGTACCATCTGGACAGCGTGAAAAAAGGATTTCAGGATGACAAGTGCGTCCTGTATGTATTCCGGTGCGCAGTGTATTTTGCAGAGCATGAACAGCATGATTCGGAAAAATTAAAATGGTGGTACTGGAAAGATAAAGACTATCCGGAATAAAAAAGGGCTATCCCGGCACAGCCCCTGCTTTTTCCTTAAATCCAACAGCTTTTCATTAAATTTCATTAAAATCCTCCTCCATGTTCAGTTTGGCCGTTTCCCCGATTAATTTATATGAAGATTCAGCAAATTTGTGGGAAATGGTTTGATGTCATGAGTATACCTTCTTTCGCATTTGAGGGCAACCAACGATGGTTGGCAATTTGTCAACTAAGGCTGACATCGTTACTGTGAGCGGCCGGTTGGGCCGTGAACTGTAACCTATTGTGCAAATCCTGACTGGGAGCTCACAGTGTTTCGTTGCTTTTCAGAATAGTCAGGCTTATAATATGGTTGAATAAAAGTGGTATACATGCCAAAAACAATATAGGGAGGGGAAATTTGAAGATGAAGCCGCTTTTTAAAATGGATATCAAAAACTATGCAGAGTCCGATGCCCGCATCCGAAGGCCGTCCGCCCGGGCGATTATCCGAACAGAGGACGGCCGTCTGGCGATGGTTTACAGCAGAAACGGCCAATATTATAAATTTCCCGGCGGTGGAATCCGGGCCGGCGAGAATCCGGCGGAAGCGCTGGCAAGGGAAGTTCGTGAGGAGACGGGGCTGCTTATAAAGAAGGATTCCATTCGGGAATACGGCAGCGTGCTTCGCCTGCAGAAAAGCAGCGCGCAGCAGAACACCGTATTCGAGCAGGAAAATTTTTATTATACCTGTTCGGCTGAGGAAACGGCTGGAGAGCAGATCCTGGATGATTATGAAAAAGAAGCCGGATTCGAGCTGCGGTATGTATTTGCAAAGGATGCGGCAGCAGAAAATAAAAGAACTTCCGGCGGCCGCCAAATGTGTATACAGGCAAGTCCATCCTCTCGGCTGCCCGGCAAGCCCCGGGCAGGTTCGTCCGGCCCGCACTTTTCCGAGTCACGGGCGTACCCGCTCAGGAACGATTTCGACTTGGTTATGATTGCAAGAGACACGGCAGTATTGGAGATTCTTGGCGGCACGATCCCGGAACCCTCCGTTGAAATGGCGGAATTTTTGCTCAGAAATGCGGTGCAGTTCAATCCGGGGCCGTGGGAGCAGCACAGCAGGAACGCCGCAGAATGCGCCGAAAAGATTGCAGCGCGCTGCCCCGGCCTTGACCCGGAACGGGCGTACGTCTACGGCCTGCTGCATGATATCGGGCGAAAATTCGGAATCACCGGCCTGGCCCATGTCTATGACGGATATCGATATTTGTCGGAGATGGGATATGCCAATGCGGCCAGAATTGCCCTGACCCATTCATTCAATATGAAAGACATCCATGATTATATCGGAAAATTTGACGTCACCGAATCCGTGCAGGATGAGATCCAGGCTCTTTTGGCAGGGATGGAATACAATGACTATGACTGCCTGATCCAGTTGTGTGATTCCCTCGCAAAGGCCGACGGGATTGTTTCTGTTGAAGAAAGGATGAACGACGTAAAAAGCAGGCACGGCTATTATCCGCAGAAAAAATGGGACATGAATCTCCGGTTAAAAGAATATTTTGAGGAAAAAATGCAGGAGGAATTATATCAGGTTGTATGCATATCCGGGGATGTGATGTAAAAGAAGCGCGAAACCTGAATTCCGTACGTGGTGTTAGTTACTGTTACTGTAGCACCCGTAGGGTGTGAACAGTAACTGGTGTTAAGAAAACGTGCATATTTGCCAACGAAAACTGGTAGATATTTCCCACGTAGGATTCTATACTTGTCTTATGGAAAACAGCGGACATGCAAGCCCCCTGCGGAGTTCCATACGCTGTATCCAGGCGGTTTCCACAAAACCGCGAAGTACCCGCAGCAACGAAAATCAGATTCTCAACAGAAAAGGCGGATTCTATGAATTTAGGAAACAGTTTATTTCATGCGAGGAAAAAATGCGGACTGTCACAGGAGGATGTGGCGGAAAAATTGGGTGTCAGCAGGCAGACGATCTCAAAATGGGAAACAGGAGAGACGCTTCCCGATATCCGTCAGTCGAAGCAGATGTCGCTGCTGTACCATGTGTCTCTGGATGAACTGATCGAATTTGACATGGACGTAAAGGAAATCCAGGATATCATCGACCGGACAAGCGAGGAGACAGAAGAAAAGATCGACTGGACAAAGGCGTGGGGAAAAAAATATCCCATCCTGGTCAGATACCAGAAAGAGGTAAACACCCCAAACTACGCCGTGAGATTAGGTGCAATGGTGGACGAGCTGAAAGAGGAATATAATTACTCAGATCTGGACGCCTTCCTGGTACTCAAAGACATTCTTGCAAAGGTATGGCAGAGCAGGAAAAAATGATCACATGAAAAGAAAAAAGACCGGCAGAGGCGGAAGCAATTCCGCCCCTGCCGGCTCTTTTTTCTGTAATAAGAAGTAGAGATTTTGTGATCCTTGTGGTATAATATAATGCGCTGATGCACAGGATGTCACCAATTTT
Source organism: Schaedlerella arabinosiphila (assembly GCF_003885045.1). Lineage (GTDB taxonomy): Bacteria > Bacillota > Clostridia > Lachnospirales > Lachnospiraceae > Schaedlerella > Schaedlerella arabinosiphila. Next base: position 5,810,782 of record NZ_RHJS01000002.1, read on the forward strand.
CTGACGAAAATCAACGGCAGATTTTAACAACACCCCTATTTATGAGAGGAGTCGATAGATCCATGTTTAGGAAGATACTTGAAGGGGACAACGAACCAAAAAAATTGCGGCATAAGGTCAGGAATATGCTGGAACTGGCAGCTTTTTTCAGCATTTGCTGTCTGGGGATGCCGGGCTGCGGGCGGAAGGCGAATACGGAAGCGCTGAACGCGCCGGATGAAGTCTCTGCTTTGGAGGATGAAAACAACAAGAAAGACGACAATATCACGGAGATCGTCCGCTTTGATGACAAGCTGGACGACTACAAGCCTTCAAAAGGAAAATACAATTTTTATTTTACATATAAAGTGGATCATCCATGGTGGGACGCGGTGGCCATCGGGATTGAGGACGCGGCGAAGCAATTTGAGGAAAAGGGGATCATCATTGATTATGAATACCTGGCGCCGAACGCTGCTTCCGCCCAGGAGCAGATCCGGCGTTTGTCCGATGCTTCCAACCGGGATTTTGACGTGATCGGCGTGGATGTGGCGGATGTGGATATGGTCACGCCGGCCATCAACGATTTGATCAGGGACGGACGGAAAGTCATGACATTTTCCAGCTCGGACGCGGCAAAGGAGGACGGCTGCGAACGGATCGCATACGTGGGAAACACCCACAACTACGAAGACGGCGCCGATCTGACCGAAGCGCTCTGCGAAAAGCTGGGATACCGCGGCAAGGTTGCCGTTCTGGTGGGAACCAAGGGTGCGCCCTGCCATGAGGATCGTGCTCTGGGCGCGCAGAATGTGCTGGCCAAATATCAGGATATGGAGATCGTAGAAATAGTATATGACGAGGATTCTGTGGAAAAATCGTACCAGCTTACACAGAAAATTCTTGCAGGACACGAGGACATTGCCGGGCTGATCTGCTGCAATATGAGCAATCCGGTGGGGGCCGCGAGGGCGGTCATCGAAGCCGGCCAGGAGGATGAGGTGGTGATTGTGGGAATGGATCACGACCAGGAAGCGCTGGAATACCTCAGAGACGGGATTATTTACGCGCTGGGGGTTCAGGACTGCTATTCCATCGGTTTTGACACCATTCAGGTGGCTGTCAAGATTGCGGACGGCTGTCTCCCGGGGGATGCCTATCCCGAAAAAACAGAAGAGATCACAACAATCATTTACCAGGACAGTGCCCGGTCAATGCTGCAGACACTGTACGGGGGAATGGACTGAGGAGCATAAAATGGGACAACAGGTTAAAATCAGAGATAATGAGAAAAAAAAGACGATCACATCCGCCGTGTGGGGCGGACTGCTCATTGCGTCGATTCTTCTTATAACGACGCTCTGGGTGTCCAACGGCGCGAGAGTAGGAACAAGCCAGGCCGTAAACCGGGTCAGTGAATTTTATCTGGAAGAGCTGGCAGGCCGGAGGGCACAGGTGGTCTCCGAAGAACTGAAAAGCAACATTGCTTATATGGAAAATGCGCTGGCCATAATGGAAGAGTCCGATCTGGCATCCCAGGAGTCGCTGCGCCGTTTTCTGGGAAGGGTCAAACGACTTTACGGGCTGGATAAAATTGCCCTGGTTGATGAAAATGGAATCGTCTACACGGAGCACAGCACCACCTCCGGACTCAGCAGGTACAGCTTTCTTTCGGAGGAAATGACAGGGCCGGTGACCAGTACGGCAAATCTTTACGGGGCAAGGAAGCAGGTCGTTCTCGCAATTCCGGTGGAGGGGATTTCCTTCCAGGGCTCCCGGGTGACGGCCAGCTTTATTCAGATCAATATAGACGAAATGCTCAGCTCCCTGACATTGCAGGCCAGCAATAACGAGACTTACTGCAATATATACCACCGAAGCGGAGAAAGCCTGACAAATGATAAATTTGGAAATATGGAACCGGGAAGCAACCTTTTTTCTGCCGTCAGGGACGCGGACAACGCAGACAGTACCGACCACCAGCAGCTGATCCAGGATTTTGAAAACGGGAATCCCGGTCAGATTACATTTAACTACCAGGGCTTTCAGGAGGATCTCTGCTATGTTCCGGTGGAGGGGACGAACTGGATGCTGGCAATCCTGATCCGGGACAATGTAATCAGCGAGCAGATCAGCTCCATCAGTTCCGGAATGATGACCCGCGGAATTATCCAGATCATCATTACGGTGCTTGCCATGCTCCTTGTATTTCATGTGCTGACCAATCAGTCCAAGAAGCATTCAAGAATCCTTTTGGAACAGGAAAAGGAGGACGGAAACAGGATTCGGGCCGCCTATGCACAGATCGAGAAGGAGCAGGCCGCGATGAGAAATATCCAGGCTGCGATGGGGTCCGGCCTTTGGAGCATGGAGTTCAATGAAAAGGCAGAGATCATTTCCTGCAACTGGTCGGATACATTTCGGAATATGCTGGGGTATCACAATGAAGCAGATTTTCCAAACCGGCTGGAATCCTGGTCGGATCTGCTCCATGCAGAGGAACGGGATAAGGTGCTCGGGGAATACTGGGAAACGGTCAAGGATTATACCGGTGTAAAAACATTCGACGTAGAGTACCGCCTGCAGACCAAACATGCCGGGTGGAGGTGGTTTCACACGGCGGGCCGGCTGTCAAGGCGGGAGGACGGCTCACCGATCACATTTGTCGGGTTATTTATGGATATAGATGATGAGAAAAAGATGGAAGAGCGTTTGGAGAAGCAGACCATCGACCTTCAGGACGCGCTTGCGGCGGCGCAGCATGCCAACCGGGCAAAGACCACATTTCTCAACAATATGTCCCACGATATAAGGACGCCGATGAATGCGATCATCGGATTTACGTCGCTTGCCGCGACCCATATTGACAATACGGAACAGGTTCAGGATTATCTGGCCAAGATCACCACCTCCAGCAACCATTTGCTGAGCCTGATCAATGACGTCCTGGATATGAGCCGCATTGAGAGTGGGAAAGTCAAGATTGAGGAAAAGGAAACGTCCCTTCCCGAGATCATGCATGATCTGAAAACGATTGTCCAGGCAGATATTTCATCTAAGCAGCTGGAATTTTTCATTGATACTGCGGATGTGGTCAACGAGCATGTCCTCTGTGACAAACTCCGTTTGAATCAGGTTCTGCTCAACCTTCTGAGCAACGCGATGAAATTTACCAAGCCCGGCGGCATCGTGAGCGTCCGCATCCTGCAGAAAGGGAATGCGGCGGAGGGATGCGCGTCCTACGATTTTCAGGTCAAGGATACCGGGATCGGAATGAGCAAAGAATTTCTGGAGCATGTATTTGAGCCGTTTGAGCGGGAGCAGACAAGTACGGTCAGCGGAATCCAGGGAACCGGACTTGGCATGGCCATCACCAAAAATATCGTGGATATGATGGGCGGCACCATTTCCGCAGACAGCGAGGTGGGAAAGGGCTCTACATTTACCGTGTCGCTGCAGTTCAAGACCTGCTCCGGTTCCGTCAGACAGGAAGTCATTCCGGAGCTGAACGGGCTCCGGGCGCTTGTGGCGGACGATGACTTCAACACCTGCTCCAGCGTGACCAAGATGCTCTCCACCATCGGCATGCGTCCCGACTGGACCACCTCCGGCAAGGAAGCGGTGCTTCGGACCAAGCTGGCGGAGGAGCAGAATGATTCTTATGCAGCCTACATTATTGACTGGCTGATGCCGGATATGAACGGCATTGAGGTCGTAAGGCGGATTCGCGGAATCATCGGTGAGGAGACGCCGATCATCATTCTCACCGCTTACGACTGGTCGGATATCGAGGAAGAGGCAAGAAACGCAGGCGTCACCGGATTTTGCTCAAAGCCAATCTTTCTGTCCGAGCTCCGCGAAGTTCTGGAGTCGCCTTTCGCGAGTCCTGACAGCGAACCGGATGAACAGGAAGAGAACGGCTCCTTCGAAGGAAAGAAGATCCTTCTGGTAGAGGACAACGAACTGAACCAGGAGATTGCCGTGGAAATCCTGCAGGAAGCCGGCTTCGTCCTGGATATGGCCGACGACGGCGCGGTCGCCGTAGAAAAAATGAAAGCGGCCGAACCCGGCCAATACGACCTGATCCTGATGGATATCCAGATGCCGATTATGGATGGATATGAAGCCACGGGACAGATCCGGAAGCTTGAAAATCCGAACCTTGCCCGGATACCGATCATCGCCATGACGGCGAATGCCTTTGACGAGGACAGGAAGGCGGCGCTGGATGCAGGTATGAACGGACATATTGCGAAGCCCATTGATGTTCCGAAATTGATGGAGGTGCTGGGGGAGATTTTGAAGTAATAAAATAAGAACCTCAGAAAGGAATGCCAAAAAATGACCCAGGATACCCTGCTTTTTTTCAACAGCCGCCCACAAGCCCTGCCGCTATACGAATGTTTTGAGCAAAAGCTTCTTTCCGAACTCGGCAGCGCAAATATAAAAGTACAGAAAACCCAGATCGCTTTTTCCAATAAGCACAACTTTGCTTTTGTCTCTTTTCTGCCTGTGCGCAAAGCGAAGGAGCGGCCGAAAACATATATCGTCATCACATTTGGTCTGGGGCGCCGCGTAGAGTCGCCCCGGATCGATGCGGTTGTGGAACCCTATCCGAACCGCTGGACGCACCATGTTCTGATTTCCGATCCGGATGAGATCGATGAGGAGCTGATGGGATGGGTGAAGGAAGCAGCCGCCTTTTCCGATGCAAAGCGCCGATAGACAGGTCGGAGAAATCCAGCCGAAAGGCTTTACACCCCAGACTCCTTTTGATATAATAAAATTGTAATTATTCAATAAGTGGTTCCTTTGTTGAACAGAAAGGAAAGGTGAATACATGACAGGTAAAGAGGTTGTAAATCTTATAAGAAAGCTAAAGGAAAAGGGTCTGAGCAGTGATGAAATACTTGAACTTATTGAATACATCGAAACCCACGATCCGAAAGAGCAGGAGAATTAAATCTCACTGTGGAACTCTATCCGAACCGCTGGACGCACCATGTTCTGAGCAGCCGAAAACAGAACTCCAGAAGCGTGACTGAGGTACATTGCTTGAGCATCTGTCCGAAATCGACCAAGTCTGCAATCAGGGGAAAGAAATCACATTAAACGAACTCATATATGCATAATGAATGCCCTCACAGCTTACGCAATCGCTGTGGGGGCATTTTGTCACATATTCTGCTTAATAAAAATTTTTGAGGGATAACAGTTGAAGTATATGCCGGATCTTCAGAGATAAGGGCTCGAACAGCAATCCCTTCACATCAAAAATCCGCCCGTTCAGACAATCGGCTTGTATCCGCCCCGCATTTTCATTATAATAAAATCATATCTGAAAACAAAAGCAAGGGAGGTTTTTGCCGATGATCCGGATTGCAGTCTGCGAGGACGAACAGGTTCTGCTAGATGAGCTGTCAGGCAAGGTATCAAAGATATTGGAGCAACATTCCATAGCATACAATATAGAATCCTTTCGGAACGGCAGCGCCCTCCTGGCGCGGGAGGCGTACGATATCCTGCTGCTGGACATTGAGATGGAACCCATGGACGGCCTGGAGCTGGCAGGAAAGCTGCGTATGCGGGGGGACGACAGCCGCCTGGTGTTCATCACGGCTCATCAGCAATATGCGGTTGACGCATACGAGGTGCATCCCTTTCACTATCTGGTAAAACCAGTGGATTCGGAAAAATTGGAGACGGTACTCCTGCAGCTCTGCGATTCCCTGCACAGGGAACGGGGGCGTGCGGTCATTGTCCGTCAGGGGACGGCGGTTCGGCGGGTACCCCTGGAACAGATCCTTTACCTGGAAGTCCTGGATCGGAAAATTTATCTGCACACTGTGGAAGAGACGGTTCCGTTTTACGGAAAACTGGAAGATCTGGAGCCTGCGCTGACCCGGCCGGAGCTTGTGCCCGACTCATTTTTCCGGTGCCACCGCAGCTACATTGTAAATCTGCGCCACGTACAGCTTTATGATAAGAACGAGATCCGCCTGGACAACGAGGACTGCATCCCGCTGTCGAAGCGCAGATACAAATCCTTTGGCCTGGCGTTTATGCATTATCTAAAGGAAAGAGGGGATGTATTTTGAGCGCGTGGATCTGGGAAGCCGTCCGGATTTGTTTCCTGGGGCTGGTGGACTTGTTTTTTGAATATCGCTTTCTGAAAAAAATGTGCGGCGCGAAATACCGCTGCACCTTTGTCTGGTTTTACCTGGGATCTTTCATTTACGGATATGCGAACCGGACTTTTACGCTGGCAGGCACGACGCTGGGGAATTTTATTTACCTGTCGCTCTGCGGGCTTGTACTCAATATGCTTTTGTTCCACGGCAGCACGGTGAAAAAGATTTTTTTCACATTGTGGATGTACTGCGCGCCGGAGATTGCGTTCTGTGCGGTATTCCCGCTCATTCATGCAGCGGCGGCAGCCGATGGATCGGGGTATTGTTCGGAACAGGCGCTCAGCGCGGCAGGCTTTGCAGTCTGCCTGGTACAGTATTTGATGATGGAGGTTCTGCAGCGGAAGCTCCATCTGCTCCGGCGGGATTTCTCGGAGAAGGATGCTTTTTACCTCATGTATATTATTGTATTTATCTATGCGGCGGTCACTTTGCTGCTGGATCTGTTTACCGGAATCGGGGAGTGGGCGGAAGGGACGCTGTTTCCGACGGCCCTGTGCTGCAGCCTGATTGCCGCGGCCGGAACAGGGCTTCATCTGTTCTGCGTCATCATGCTGGAGCGGCGTCTGCTGGAACGTCTGGCAGAGCAGCAATACGCAATGCTGAGCAGCCATCTGGAATCTGCCGGGGAACAGTACGAGCAGCTCCGCAAAATGCGGCATGATATGAAAAATCACGGTCTCTGCCTTGCGCGTCTCCTGGCAGACGGCAGGACGGAGGAGGCGGTCCATTATCTGGAAGAGCTGGATATTCGGGCAGACCAGGGGCAGTCGGCGGTGCAGACCGGCTCCGCCTATGCGGATGCGCTGTTAAATTCCAAATATCAGCAGGCACGAAAGCTTGGAATCGACATTTCCATCCGAATGTCCGCACCGGGAGAAGACAGGCTTGCGGCTGCGGATCTCTGCTGTATTCTGGCAAATGCACTGGATAACGCGGTGGAAGCCTGCGAGCGGGGAATCCATGCAGGGGCGCCGGCGGGATGGATCAGGATACGCTCCCGGACACACCCAAATTACTGGATGCTGGAGATCCGCAACAGCATCCACGAGCCGGTAGCCGTGGAGCAGGGGAGAATCCGCTCCTCCAAACGGCGGCATTTCAGACAGCAGCCGGCATACGGGGTGGGACTGCAGAATATCCGGTCGGTGGTGGATCGGTACGAGGGCGTCATGGAAGTGGAGAGCGAGACAGAATTTTCACTCAATATCATGCTTCCCGTGGCATCCCGATGATTCCGGTTCACAGGGGGCAGTCCGGCCTCCTTTTTGATTACTGCCGCGCCGTTTCGTTCAAAAAAGCCTGCACAAAGGGCAGCGCGGCGCCGATCGTGATATTATGGCGCGGCATTTTGCTGATTCGGAGGAAATCCTGGGCCTCGGAGAAGGGCGTCAGATCCCGGATCTTTTCATAGAGCGCAGCCAGGTCGTCCTCGCGCAGGTATTGGGCAAGATATCCCCCAAGGATAAAATCCGTGTCATAGATCAGGTGGAGGAGATTTACCGCTCTTGCCAGATTCCCAAGAAATTCGTCCCACCTCCTGAGAAAATCCGGCTCCTTCCCACGCACTTTTTCAAAAAAATCATCCGGGCTTTCCTGTTCCTCCAAAAGCGCGCTCAGTGAGCAGAGCGTATCCATACACCCGCGCCGTCCGCAGTAGCAGAGCGCCCCGTGGGGTTCAAGCTGGATATGCTCGATGGTAGAATTGTGCCCGTGCTTTCCGGTCAGGATCTCTCCCCTGGAAATGACGGCGGCGCCCAGATGCCTGCTCAGGGAGAGATAAAAGGCGTCGCTCAGCTCCGGAGACACCCACATCTCAGAGACGGCCGCGCTGTCCGCATCATGGATAAATGCGCAGGGATAGGGGAGATGTCTTGTAAACTCCTCAATGGAAAGCCCGGTGCAGGAGAGGATCTCGCCGTAAAGAACCTTCTGCCGGTTCGGCGAAATCAATGCCTGCATGGCAAATCCGATCCCCAGGAGCTGCCCCTCCTCTATGTCCAGCGAATCCTTAAATTCCAGTATATTCTCACATACAGCTTTGAAATAAGAGGCTGCATATTCATAGGCGATTTCAGCCGCAGCGCGGGCCATCTGCCTGCCGTACAGATCCACGGCGATCATCTTCACTTCTTTTCGCAGAATTTCCACACCAATGCTGATCCGGTGATTGGCAACGATGGAATAGGCGGAAGCCTTTCTTCCCACAAACTCGGTATCAATCTGCCCGTTTTTACAGATCAGCCCCTCCTGCTCCATGGCGTTTAAATTGGCTGTAACCGTAGGCCGGCTCAGGCGCAGGTCATAGGAAATATCCTGCTGGGACACCTTTTCATTCTTATAAATATAGTGGTAGATCAGGCTGCGGTTATTCTGTTTGATCTGATTGGGAGTAATGCTTTTTTTCATGATATACCTCGAGAAACTTTGATTTGTAAAATAAATTTGCAAAATAATATTATAACATGGCCGGACTTAAAAAAGCTACTGTGCATGTTGCATAATTTTGATGTGAAAAAGTTGTGAACAATTCCGAGTTGACTCTGGTGTATTTGAGGTTTATTATGTAATCATAATTTGATAAATCATTTTACAAAATTAAATTCAAAAAAGGAGAATGGTCATGGGAATTATCGAAAAAATGAGACTGGATGGAAAAAAAGGATTTGTAACAGGAGCGGCAAGAGGGATCGGAAAGAGTACGGCGGCTGCATTTGCGGAAGCAGGCGCGGACGTGGCGATTGTGGATCTGGACATTAAGGAAGCAGAAAAGACGGCTGCCGAGCTGGCAGAAAAGACCGGCAGGAAGGTCATCGCGATCCGGACGGACTGCACGGACCCGGAGCAGGTGGACGCCATGGTGGCTCAGGTGGTACAGGAACTGGGAGGACTGGATTTCTGCCATAACAATGCAGGCATCTGCATCAACGCGCCGGCGGAGGAGATGACCTACCAGCAGTGGAGCAAGGTGATCAATATCAACCTGAACGGCATTTTCCTGACCGATATTGCGGCCGGAAAATACATGCTGGCACATGGAGGCGGCTCCATCATCAACACCGCGTCCATGTCCGCCCATATCGTCAACGTACCCCAGCCGCAGTGCGCGTACAACGCTTCCAAAGCAGCGGTGATCCAACTCACGAAGTCCCTTGCCATCGAGTGGGCGAAGCGGGGCGTGCGGGTAAACAGCATCAGCCCGGGATACATCGGAACCGAACTGACGCTCAATTCCCCGACGCTGATCCCTCTGATCGAAACGTGGAACGAGATGGCGCCTTTGGGAAGGCTGGGAAAACCGGAAGAACTGCAGTCGATCTGCGTATACCTGGCAGGCGACACCAGCTCATTCACAACCGGATCTGACTTTGTCATTGACGGGGCATTTACCTGCTTCTAAGACGGGCGGCATGGAATCCCGGAAAGAAGCCGGGCGGAAGCGGCCTGCTTTGGCCCGGCGGGGCTTCGGGGTTCCCTTCAAGAAAGGAAAAGAGAACACAAATGAATAAAAAAGAAAGAATCATCAGCGGAAAAACCGCGCTGGGCATCGAACTTGGCTCCACCAGGATCAAAGGGGTGCTCATCGACCTGCAGGGAAATGTCCTTGGGGTGGGCATCCACGACTGGGAAAATTCCCTGATCGACAACATCTGGACCTACAGCCTGGAAGAGATCCACACAGGCATCCAGAACTGCTACGCTTCTCTGAAGAAAGCCGTGCAGGATACATACGGAGTCACGCTCCAAACCGTGGGCTCCATCGGCATCAGCGCCATGATGCACGGATATATGGCATTGGACAGGGACGGAAACCAGCTTGCCCCGTTCCAGACCTGGAGAAATACAAACACGCAGAAGGCAGCGGATGAGCTGACGGAGCTCTTTGACTTCAATATCCCCCTGCGCTGGACCGCGGCCCACCTGTACCAGCGGATTCTGGACGGGGAGGAGCATACGGCAAGGCTGGATTATGTATCTACGCTGAGCGCCTACATTCACCGGAAACTGACCGGAAAGCGGGTCATTGGCATCGGGGACGCGGCGGGGATGTTTCCCATAGATTCGGATACATGCGATTACGATGCAACCATGCTTGAAAAGTTTAACAAGCTGCTGGAGCCCTACGGATTTTCCTGGAAGGCGGAAGAGATTTTCCCGAAGGTTCTGGTGGCCGGGGAAGACGCGGGAGCGCTTACCCCGGAGGGCGCCGCCTTTCTGGATGTATCGGGAGAGCTTAAGGCCGGGATTCCTCTGTGTCCGCCGGAAGGGGACGCGGGAACCGGAATGACCGCCACCAATTCTGTGGCGCCCCGGACAGGCAATGTCTCCGCGGGCACCAGTACATTTGCCATGATCGTGCTGGAAAAGAAGCTGGGCAGGGTGTACCGGGAGATCGATATGGTGACCACGCCGGCGGGATTTCCATGCGCCATGTCCCATGCAAACAACGGCACTTCAGACTTAAATGCCTGGGTCGGGCTGTTTGGGGAATTTGCGGAGCTGATGGGCATAAAGGCCGCTCCGGGAGAGCTGTTTGAAAAGCTGTACACGGAATCCCTGAAAGGAGACCCCATCTGCGGCGGGCTTCTGGCCTATGGCTATTATTCCGGGGAAAATATCACCATGCTGAACGAAGGGCGGCTGGCGTTTCTGCGCACACCGGAAAGCCGGTTCAGCCTTGCCAACTTTATGCGCGTCCATCTGTATACCTCCCTGGGGGCTGTGAAGCTGGGGCTGGATATCCTGATGGAGGATGAAAAGGTAAAGGTAGAGCGGATCATGGGCCACGGCGGATTTTTCAAGACCAGAGGAGTGGGGCAGAGGTACCTGGCGGCTGCGGTCAACGCGCCGGTCACGGTGATGGATACGGCAAGCGAAGGCGGCGCGTGGGGAATCGCGCTTCTGGCGGCTTACCTCATCGACCGGAAACCAGGGGAGAAGCTGGAGGAGTATCTGGAAAACAGGATCTTTACGGGGCTGTCCGGGGAAACCGTGATGCCGGACGCGAAAGACACAGCGGGCTTCCAGATTTTTATGGAACGTTACAAAACAGGGCTTTCAGTGGAAAAGGCCGCAATTGAAGCGATGAACTGGTAAATGGGAAGACAGACTGCAAAGGCTGCCTTTCGGTGAATGTCTGCCGGACCTCAGACGAGAGGCGGTACACATATAGGAGGAAACGATCATGGGAAAATGGGGAAAGCGTATAGGGTACGGTATCGGAGATTTGGGGTGTAATCTGGTATTCAGTACCATGGCTTCCTATCTGATGGTATTTTATACGGATGTATTTGGAATTTCAGCAGCAGCGGCAGGGACGATGATGCTGGTCACAAAGTTTATTGACGCGGTTACAGACACCGGGATGGGGCTGATCGTGGACAGGACGCATACAAAATGGGGACAGGGAAGGCCGTATTTTCTGTTCGGGGCAGTGCCCTTTGCGGTATTTACATTCATGACATTCCTGATTCCGGATTTCGGAAGCAGCGGGAAACTGATCTGGGCGTATGTGACCTACTGCCTGCTGTGTACCGCTTACACAGTGGTAAATATCCCGCTGAACACCATTGTTCCAAGGCTGACCTCGGACATCCATGAAAGGGATGTGCTGGTCTCCACCCGGATGGTCTGCGCCATGCTGGGAACCGCGGTGGTTATGTCCATCACCGCGCCGCTGGTGGAATTTTTTGGAAAAGGGGATTCCGCAAGGGGCTATCTTGTCACTATGACGATCTATGGGATCGCTGCTATGTGCATTTTTTTCGTAACCTTTGCAAGCACAAAGGAAGTGGTGCCGCCTACGGTCAGCCAGCAGCATTCCTCATTGAAAGAGGATTTTAAGGGGCTCACCGGGCAGGCGTGGATCTTGTTTTTGCTGAACCTGTTCTATTTTTCGCTCTATGTGGTTCGAAGCACCACGGTGATCTATTATTTCCAATATAACCTGAACCGTCCGGAATGGCTGTCGCTGGTGGGGCTTCTGGGAATCCTGTCGGGGCTTCCGATGCTGCTCGTCCTTCCGGCGCTGGAAAAACGGTTCAGCAAAAAGAATCTGATGTTTTTCAGCATCCTCCTGTACATCGCAGGCGATATGCTGATCTTTGCAGGAAGAAATTCCGCCGCATGCCTGCTGATCGGGCTGGTGATCACAGGGCTTGGGATCTACGGCATTTTTGGAATTACATTTGCCATGCAGCCGGACGTGATTGACTATTCGGAGTACAAAAAGAACGCCAGCGTGGCCGGACTGATCGCCGCTTTCCAGGGCTTCTTTGTGAAAGGCGGAATGGGGCTGACCAGCTTTGTCATCGGCGCATTTCTGGAAAAGGGCGGCTATGTGGCAAATGCAGCCCAGACGGAGAAGGCGCTCTCTTATATCGAAATCTGTTTTATCTGGATTCCTGTGATTTTGTGCTTGCTCATTGCGGCCCTGACATATTATTATAAATTAGACGGCCTGCGTGACGAAATGACCCGGGAGCTGGAAGCGCGCCGTGTAAACAGTAACGGGAAAATCATGTAAGGGCGCAATCGAATGCAGGGAGGAAAGAACAGTATGAACTATACGGGAGCGATTTTTGATATGGACGGGGTGCTGTTTGACACGGAGCGGATCTATCAGCAGACCTGGCATGAACTTGCAGAGGAACACGGGATCAAGCTTGGCGGCGGATTTTTGAAAGCGATCACAGGGACAAACGGGGAACGTATGCGCCGGGTAGTGGAAGAGTATTACCAGGTCTCCGACGGGGCGGCCGTTGCGGAGGAATGTATGAAACGGATGCAGGAAAAGCTGTCCGAATGCGTCCCGGTCAAAGACGGGGTGCGGGAAATCCTTGCGTTCTTCCGGGAGCAGGGCGTGCGGATGGCGGTGGCCAGCAGCAGTTCTCTCCGGCAGATCGAAGCGAACCTGGCGGGAGCGGGAATCCGGGCGTATTTTGAGGCGGTGGTCAGCGGCACGGAGGTAGAGCGGGGAAAGCCGGCGCCGGATATCTTCCTGCGCGCAGCGGAGCAGATCGGATGCAGGCCGGAGGAGTGCTTTGTGTTCGAAGACAGCGAAAACGGCGTCCGGGCAGGCCATGGGGCAGGCTGCATCACGGTGATGATCCCGGATTTGATCGAACCGTCCGACCAGGTCAGGCCGTACTGCTCCTGGATATGCAGGGATTTTTTTGAAGTGCGGGAGCGTGTGAATACTAATGTTCTTTCGTAATATTCTTACGTAAAATGTTCTTACCGTCTTGACAAGCGACGATGCATTTGCTACTATTAACTATAAGTTTATAAATTGACTGGGTTGTTACTCACAGCAGGCAAAACCAGATTTTAAAGGGATAAGATTTATTTTATGTCTTTAAAATCTGGCTTTTTTTTCAAGTGGATACTCCGCTGCTGTTTCTGTAAGGCAGGGGGCGGGAGTGCGGAAAGAGGGAAAGACAATGAAACAATGGATCAAAAATCACCCGCGGGCGGCGTTTTTGACAGGAGCGGTTTTTTTGAGCCTGCTGTTTTTGACGTACATGATGCGGCAGCAAAACATCGCGGCGGCGGTGGAAGGCGCCCTGACGGATGAGCCGAGAAGCGGCGGGGCGGTTTCTTCGGATTTTTATGTGATGCAGCTCACAGGAAAAGAGACGGAAATATACAATCTGCTCCGGGATCGTTTGGATCGTATGCAGGGCGGCATCGTGGAGTTTCCGGAGATGCTCAGCGGAGAAGAATACCTGCGCGTGACGACGGCCCTGGAGGATGAGGGCTATGACTATTTTTACGGATTTGTAGATATCCCGATGACGGAGAACGGCGTTTATATCAAGCACGGCGGAACAGATCTGGCGGATGTGAAGGGAAAAACCATTGCCAAAGCGATCCTGTTTCTGTCCTGCGCGGAGGGAATCCATTTGTCCGGAGAATACGCGGACGACGGCAGGGTGATGAACCTGGAGGAAGTGGGAGAGGCCCTGTCTGCGAATGAGCAGGAGGAAGAAGAAAAGATCAGGGACATACAGCAGAAGACCGAGGAGATCCTGGATGGGGTCATGAGCGGCCTTCCCGAGGAATACGGGGAAAAAAAGACGGCGGATTATTTCCTGAAATGGATGGATGAAAACCTCGCCTTCACCACCGGGGCGGACGGGGATAACGTTTCCTATTCCGGGATGAAAGACGTGTTCGAGGAGCTTTATATTTACAATAATCTGTCCGCGGTGACCAGAGAAAAAGCCACTGCGCTGGGATATGCGAAAATCCTGTCGGAGCTGTTCAACAGGGCCGGAATGGAATCCCACATTGTACGTGGAGTCTGGGGACGGAGCCAGTTCCGCCAGGAGGGGTATGTACTTACGGCCGTGGAAATGAACGGGCAGACCATTTATATTGACGCAGGCGGCGGGAAAAGCGCGGAGCTTGGCGGACAGCGCTATCTGAGGGAACAGGAAGCAAAAAACCATATGAAGTTCGTGGAGTATTTTGATTATTCATAATCATTTTAGGCGGTGCAAAAGGGCAGATGCAAAGTTCTGTCCAAAGTGAATGCTGATGTTGTGCTATTTGCACAAAATGTTAAACAAATATAAAAAGAATAATCAAAAAATAAAGTAAAAATAACTAAAAAATAAACAAATAATAAAAAAACATTGACTTTTTGCGCAGGTTTGTTATACTAAACAAAGAAAACAAAAGATAGACAGCAGATGGGTTGTTACTGTTTGGCAGGCAAAACCAGGTTTTATAAAAGACGTTTCCGCGTCTCTTTATAAACCTGGTTTTTTCTATTAGAAAACTCTTTTGCTCTTAGGCTGTCTGTAAAAAACACTCAGAAGAAAGGTTAATGGCTGTGGTCTGTTTTTGCTTTGTGGTTTTACGAGGGGGAGCAAGAGGCGCATGATTATTGAAAAGATTATAAATAACAACATTATTTCTGCCTATGATGAAGCCGGCGCAGAGCTGGTAGTCATGGGACGGGGAATCGGTTTTGGCACGAAGCCGGGAAAAAAGGTGCCGGAGGCGAGAATTGAAAAAGTCTTTGAGATTAAGAGTGCGAGCGTGGCAAAAAAGCTGAAGGAGCTGCTTGCCGATATGCCGCTCGAGCATGTGGAGATCTCCAACGATATTATTTCTTACGCAAAAAATAATTTAAAGCTGAAACTGAATCAAAGCATTTATGTTACACTTACGGATCACATTAATTTTACACTGGAGAGGTACAAGCAGAAGATCCAGCCGAAAAATGCGCTGCTGTGGGAGATCAAGCGTTTTTATCCGCAGGAATTTCAACTGGGGCAGTACGCCGTACAGTTGATCGGCAAAAGGCTGGGCATCAGGCTTCCCGAGGATGAGGCCGGTTTTATCGCACTGCACTTTGTCAACGCGGAATACGGCACGGATATCCGGGATGCCCTCAAGTTCCCGAATCTTTTAAAGGATATTCTCGATATCGTGAAGAACGAGCTGAAGATTGAGCTGGACGAGGATTCCCTTCACTATGAGCGGTTCGTTACGCACGTGAAGTTTTTGCTTCAGCGGATTTACAGAAAAGAGCTGCTACCGGATGAGGAGCAGGAGCTTGTGCAGATGATGAGGAAAAAGTACCCGCAGGAATATATCTGCAGTCAGAAGGTCGCAGAATATATAGAAAAGGCAACAGGCAGTAAAATATCCGGGGAGGAGGTCATGTACCTGTCCATCCATATCCGGAGAGTCACAATGTCAGAAGAAGAGGAGGAAAAAGATGTTTGATTTTTTGAAGAAAAAGACAGAAACATGGATGCTGGGAGCGCCGGTCAAGGGAAGGGCGGTGCCTCTGCAGGAAGTGAATGATCCTACGTTCAGCGACGGCCTTCTGGGCAAGGGCGTGGCGGTTATCCCATCCGAGGGAAAGGTATATGCCCCGACAGACGGTGAGATCGCGATGGTATTTGAAACGCTGCATGCGGTGAGCATGAACGCTGATTTTGGGGCGGAGATCTTGATCCATGTGGGGCTGGACACCGTTTCGATGAAAGGCGAGGGCTTCAAGGGCCATGTAAAAGCGGGCGACCGGGTCAAGAAGGGGGATCTTCTTCTGGAAATGGATCTGGATAAGATCAAAGAAGCGGGATACGATACGATCACGCCGATGCTGATCTGCAACACGGATGCATATGCGGATGTGGAAGGGCTTGCCGGAAAGGAAGTGGCTCCGGGGGACGACGTTCTCGAGATCAAAAAGAAATAAAGATGTGCAGGCCCGCAGCGGGCCGCAGAAAAGACAGAGATATTTTAGCCGGTACAACGCCGGCATAAAATAGACAAAGGGATTTCAAAAGGAATATGAGGTAGAAGGAGGATAATGTATGAAGTATTTACAGAGATTAGGAAAATCCTTGATGCTCCCGGTAGCGTGTCTCCCGGTAGCGGCGATCCTGCAGGGGTTTGGTTACTGGATCGACCCCACAGGCTGGGGTGCAAACAGTGTGATTGCGGCATTCCTGCTGAAAGCCGGCGGTGTATTGATTGACCAGATGGCAATCCTGTTCGCGATCGGTGTCGCGGTAGGTATGGCGGATGACAATGACGGAACAGCAGGTCTTGCAGGTCTCGTATCCTGGCTGATGGTTACGACGATCCTGTCACCGGGCGTAATCTCGATGCTGACCAAGGTAGCGGTAGAGGAAGTAGATCCGGCATTTTCCAAGACTCAGACACAGTTTATCGGTATCATGTGCGGCTTGATCGCGTCTTCATGCTACAATAAGTTCAAGAGCACGAAGCTTCCGGACGCGTTTTCATTCTTCAGCGGAAAGCGCTGTGTGTCGATCATAACATCGGCAGTGTCCATTTTTGCTTCATTGATTTTGTTCTTTGTATGGCCGGTCATTTACAATGCGTTGATCGCATTCGGTGAATTTATCATGAGCCTGGGAGCAGTAGGAGCAGGTCTGTACGGATTCTTCAACAGACTGTTGATTCCATTTGGTCTGCACCATGCGCTGAACTCCGTATTCTGGCTTGACGTGGCGGGCATCAACGACATCGGTAAGTTCTGGGGAAGCATCGAAGGCGGTGTGATGGGACAGACAGGTATGTATATGTCCGGTTTCTTCCCGGTTATGATGTTTGGTCTCCCGGCAGCGGCACTGGCAATGTATCATACAGCAAAAGACAGCAAGAAGCAGATCGCTGCAGGTTTGTTATTCTCCGCGGCGCTGGCATCATTCTTTAACGGCGTTACGGAACCGTTGGAATTTTCCTTCATGTTCCTTGCACCGGTTCTGTATTTGATCCATGCTGCATTGACAGGTATTTCCCTGGCAGTTGTATCCCTGCTTCCGGCACGTGCGGGCTTTAACTTCAGTGCAGGTCTGATTGACTGGATCTTGAGCTTCAAGGCTCCGTTCGCGATCAATCCGCTGTTACTGCCGGCAATCGGCCTGGTAGTTGCTGTGGTTTACTATGTACTGTTCCGGGTTGTGATCGTGGCGTTCGACCTGAAGACACCAGGAAGAGAGGACGATGATGACGAGACAGCCGTACAGCTTGCAAACGACGATTTTACAGAAGTAGCAAGAATCGTCCTGGAAGGCGTCGGCGGAAAAGACAATGTAGCCAGCATTGACAACTGTATTACAAGGCTTCGTCTGGAAATCAAAGACTACACGGCAGTGGATGAAAAGAAAATCAAATCCGCAGGCGTGGCAGGCGTGATCCGGCCGAGCAAGACAGCGGTACAGGTTATCATCGGTACGAAGGTACAGTTCGTGGCAGATGAATTTAAGAAGCTTTGCAAATAAAACAGTATCATTTCATAAAGAATCCCTTTTTCGAAAAGGCCGCATGTATGTGCGGTCTTTTTGAGTACCATCGTATGCAGAAAAGCTGACGGCGGCAGGTTTTCTGTATGCTTATCTGGCGAAATGACTGTGAACAGCGGGCGATATTTACTGTTACAGAACAGAACCGAAGTCTGAATCATTTGCAAAACCTCCGCTTTGTTGATATAATAAAAAAGCATCATTCGGCAAACGCTGTTTTACTGGCCGGATGCCTTGCGGCAAGGTGCAGGGCGCCGTGAACAGAAACCGAAGGAGGACTATACTATGGGATATCAGGATGAATGGCTTCTCTTAGAAGCGGAAGATGATATTGATGAAGCAGAACACAGGCCGCCGACAGAAGAATTTTTGTTCTATCAGGCAGTAACGAAAGGCGATATAGAAGCAGTCAGGAAGAACTGTGAGCAAGAGCGGTTTTTGGACAGCGAAGGAGTTGGAGTGCTGTCCAGAAACCCAATTACAAATTTGAAATATCATTTTGTCATTACCACGGCAATGATTACCCGATTATGTAAGCAGAAAGGTATGGAACTGGAGCAGGCTTTCCGGATGAGTGATTTCTATATTCAAAAGCTGGATGACATACATACGGTACAAGGAGTACGGAATCTTCATGATGAGATGGTTCTGGATTATACAGAGAAGATGCGCAGGTTTTGCCATAGTAATACGAATTCCAGGCATATCAGTGTCTGTAAGGAATATATTTATTCTCATATAAAAGAGCGTATTACGATTGAGGATCTGTCAGATGAACTTGGTGTGTCTGCAAGCTACTTGTCACGATTGTTCAAGAAAGAAACAGGTGATTCGGTCAGCGCCTATATACGCAGTCAGAAGATTGATATGGCCAAGAACCTTCTGCAGTACAGTGAATATTCTATGATCGACATTGCAAACCGCCTGTCTTTTTCTTCACAGAGCCATTTTATACAGCAGTTTCGGGAATACGTGGGTATGACGCCTAAAAAATATCGGGACTTGCATCACACGATTCATTGGGAGATTGAATCGGAAGCAGAGAATCCTAAGTTAGAAGAACAGCATTAAAAAAGAAGCAAAAGGACGCAAAGTAATATGACACTGCGTCCTTTTATGATATTTGTTCTATATAGAAATCCCGCCGATCATCCGTTCTTTATATGGGACGAGTATCTGTTTTAGAGAATCAGCCGAATTTCATTTGTGTCTGTAAGAAAGCTGGCAGGTATATAATTACTGGTCATTTCATTTCCATTCAGCATCAGCTTTTCACATCCGGCTTCCCGTCCGTTTGGATTCTCAATGAGGATATGCAGATGTTTCCCACGGAAATCCTTTTCTATCTCCAGGCAGGTCCAGTCCTTTGGAATCGCCGGCGACAGGGTGATACCGTTCAGATCAGGGCGGAGTCCCAGAATCCCCTCTACGCATCCGACCATCATAGTAGAAGCAGTTCCGGTCAGCCAATGTACATGAGAACGTCCCTGGTGCTCACTGGCGTTTCCTTCCGTAAATTGTCCGTAACAGTAAGGCTCCAGACGGCGGAGTTCCGCCTGGTCATTCCATGCGGCAGGTGCATTTTCCATAAAATATGTAAAGGCACGCTCTCCGTGTCCGCACAGGGCTTCTGCGAGAACCAGCCATCCCTGGGACTGTGAGAAGATACCGGAGTTTTCTTTTGTCCCTTGATTGTATATCACAGCCAGAGCGCCGTCAAAAGCGTCGGTGTGATAGGGAGGATTCATCAGAAGGGCGCCATATTCGGTATTTAACTGTTCATAGACATTTGTAAGCGCCGTCTCGGCCTGTTCGGCGCCGGCAAGTCCGCTGATGACAGCCCAGCTCTGTGGATTCAGCCACAAATTGGCTTCCGGGTCACCGGCGGCGCCGATCCGTTCCCCTGCTTCTGTATATCCGCGGATAAACCGATCCTGATCCCAACATAGTTTTTGAATTGCGGCGCCCGTCTCTTCCTGCTTTTCTTCAAGATATTTTACGTATTCTGCATCATTCCTGCATTTGGCGAATTGCTTTAACACGGTCATTGCGTAATAGAACTGCATCGCAACGAATGAGGACTCGCCGTCTGCACCCAGACGCAGGCAGTCGTTCCAATCTGCATAGAGCCCTGCCGGCATTCCGTGAGGGCCGAGATGAGCCAGTGAAAATGCGACAGCCCGTTTCAGATGTTCATAGACACTGGCTTTTTCCTTATCCGCAAAGGGAATGGTTTCATTTAAAAATTCCAGATTGCCCGTCTCAGCAATATATTTATAAACGGTCGGAAAAAGCCACAGTGCGTCGTCGGCACGATAAGCAGGGTGTCCGGTATCCTGCCGGTAAGAAGCATCGTCCGGCGTATCTTCGTGTCCCGGATTATGTGTGAATTTTACCAGGGGAAGTCCACCGCCATTACTTACCTGCGCAGAAAGCATAAATCGGATCTTTTCCGCGGCCATTTCCGGCGCAAGATGGATGATTCCCTGGATGTCTTGTACAGTATCACGGTAACCATAACCGTTGCGGAGTCCGCAGTAAATGAAGGAAGCGGCGCGGGACCAGATAAATGTCATAAAGCAGTTATAAGCATTCCAGGTATTTATCATTGTATTAAATTCCGAACTGGGCGTGTTCACCTTCAGATGGTCAAATTTTTCGTACCAGTATTTTTTTAGCTCCTGCAGCTCTTGTTTTATCATTTCCTCCGGATCGGCATAACCGTCAAGAAGGACAGACGATTCAGTAAAGCCGCCTGTGCCGAGCAGGAAAGCGATGGTCTTCGTCTCGCCTGGAGCCAGGGTGATGCTGCAAGAGAGTGCGCCGCAGGAATTTTCATTGTAGCTGGTCATATTTCCGAGATCGCCCGATAGAATCCCCTGCGGATTTCCATAACCATGATATCGGCCAAGGAACTGTTCTCTGTCTCCGCAATAGGAGGATACACAGGCGCCGGCAAGGCCGAAGAAACGCTCGGTCACGTTCTTTTCATCGACTGTTTCATCTTCTGGCAGGGCATCCAGATTGCCGTGAATCTGCTGAATGATCTGGTTCTGTTTAAACAATGTTCTTGTAATAAACAGAGAATACTGCAGATTCACCTGGTCCTGTTCGTAATTTCCATGATTGGTAAATTCTGCATAACCGCTTAAGGTCAGGTTTCTGACATGTGCTGAGTCATTTGTTACAGTGAGTCCCCACACCTCATAGGATTTCCCCAGAGGAACATAGTAGAGAGCCTCCGAGCTGATACCGTCATAGCCGGCGGTCATTCTGGTATAGCCCATGCCATGACAGCATTTGCTTTTATAATTGTTCAGATCTTTTCCTACCGGCTGCCAGGAAGCGGACCAGTAATCCCTGGAATCGTCGTCCCGGATGTAAATGTATCGTCCGGGCTGGTCAAAGCTGTTGAAAATGTAGCGGAGGATTCTTCCGTTTGCGCCTGACCTTGCAAAACTATAGCCTCCTGCATTATTGGAAATGATTGCGCCGTATTCCGGGGAACCCAGATAATTTACCCATGGCGCAGGCGTATCCGGCCGGTCAATGACATATTCCCGGTTTGTATCATCGAAATTTCCATATTTCATATTAATTATCCTTTCTTTTCTCTGTGAGATTACAGAAGATTTACGGTAATGGTGTGTGCATCGTCCGATAATGCAGTGAGCATTTTTCGGGAAATGCTGACAAAAGAGTCTTCGTTTACGGTAAGCTCAGTTCCATCGCATGAAGCAGAATCAATGATATAGGCTCCAAAATCTTTGCAGTTTATGTTTCTATAAATAACCGTAAAGTTTTTTCCGGCGAAAGGAACGCTGATGGAAGCGGTTTTGTCCGCGTCAAACTGGCAGGCCAGCAGCTTTGGATATAGGATCAGATCTCCGGCTTCTCCGCGGACGCCAAAAACTTCTGTTATCATCGTCAGCATGAACCAGCTTGCGGCGCCTGTCAGATAGTGATACATTCCACGCCCGTCAGAGCGAAAATATTCAGGAATCCCCGGGTAAATATGGCTGGTATCAAAATCCAGAGCCGTATCGGCAAGTGTGCGGAGCGCTTTCCATCCTTCTTTTACAAATCCTCTATGATACAGGGCATTGGCGTACATAACCGTCATATGGGAAAATACTGCTCCGTTTTCTTTTTCCCCGTAGGCAAATCCAAACATGCGCCCCATATCGAATTTCAATTCATGAAAATCCGTATTCAGACGGTAGCCGCCGATGGCTCTCCTGTATAAATAATGGTCGGCGCTCCTCGTGATTTTTTCGATCTGGCCGTCTTCTGCGGTACCGCTCATGATCGCAAAGACCTGACCGGTCAGCATCATTCGTACATGATTTCCAAAGAATCCTTCAACGGCGCGTCCGTGGTCATCGTAATAGCTGTTAAACCATCCTTCTCCGTCCGGGCCTTCGATCCATTCCTGCGTTCTCAGACGTTCCATGAGCCGGTCTGCCTTCTGAACCAGATTGACAGCGAGAGCGGAAAGGGAAAACTTCACACGCCTGCCGCTGATGGTATGCCGGCATCTGCTTACATAATCGGATAGTATTTTGTGCTTTTTGCTGATATCGTCAAATGCGTCTGTGTCATTTTCCAACAGAACCGTGATTTCCTCCAGAAGTTCGGTCATATGAGTGGAAGAACGGCTGTCCAGAAGACGAATCATTGCTGCAAGATTCAGCAGGTTGCCGGCATAAGCGCAGGTGAAGGCAACGCTTTCGCCGTGTTCGGATGCCATATCCAGAGCGTCATTCCAATCGGCTCCGCGAAGCCGGCAGATATTATGATCTCCTGTCTCATAAAACGCAGTGAGCTGCTGAATGAGAAGATGCTCTAAAATACTTCCGGTATAGATCTCATTTCCGGCAGTACGCTGTCTGTCTCCATATTCTGGATTCCACATGGCGTCAACATCCGTTCCGCGCATGGTCTGTGCATCTTTAAAATAAGAAACCTGTTTATTTAAGATGTCTGCGTCGCCGGTCTGATCGATATAAAGCTTTGTAGTCATCAATGGCCAGAGGGCGTGATCCATCCAGACCCGGGCAATCCCGTTCCGGTCTGCAATGAAATGACCGTCCCCGCTTCCGATGATTGTTGCATTGGTTCCGTCAATGCGGACGCCGCCGTAATTCAGGGCGATCATATGTCCGACGCTTTCAGGGTCCATCAACAGCAGAGAAAGACAGTCCTGCCACAGATCCCGCCATCCGCGCCCGCCCCGTCCATAGTCATGGTGCGGGAGAAAAGAGCAGCCGAATAAACGGCGGAGGAACGGCTGAAAGCAGACCCATTTCATCAAGTGGTCAAAATCAGATTCATTCGTATGAAAATTCACATTTACCTGATTCTGCCAGTAAGATTTTGTATCTGAAAATGCCTTCTGAACTTTACCGGCGGTGTTATATTTTTCAAACAGTTCCAGGATTTCGCTTTCCGTGTCTTCCATGCCGATGAGAATGATATAGTCTGCCGTTTCTTTGGGAGCAAGGGAGACGGGATCAAAGCGGAAGGCTCCCATTGCCTCCTTTCCGGCCGCAGCCGCAGATGCCGGATAACCGGGATATTGTTCATATACGGCGCGGGGATGTGTAAAAGTTCCGCCCTCGCCGATAAAATCCTCCACAGTGGGATAGAAGCTCTTCGGTGAACTGCCGTCTCCCGTACATCCCATGACATAATAGATATGCTGATTTGGACGGTGCCCTTTTTCGTCAAAGGACATGGTCGGGCAGACAAGGACTCCGTTTTTATCCGTGCGGATCCTGTGAAGCATGGAGGTGACATTCCGGTGGTCGCGGATGTTGTCTGCGCTGCGGCCATAGATGGGAACGGCGGCATATGCAGTAAATTCCTGCGTAACCTCTGATTGATTCTGCACGGTTATATACATGATTTCCACATTACGGTCTTTGGGAATAAAAGAAGTAACCGTGGAGGTCAGCTTATGGATTTTGGAAGATCTTGTCAGTGTCTGCCACATAAATCCTGCTGTCAATCTGCTTTCATCCTGCATTGCAGTAAATTGAGAGTTTTCCTGATCTGCTGAGGCTCCGGTAACGGAATATGCATCCGTGCCGTTTTTTAAAAGCCAGAAGTTCCGGGCAGAACGGTTGTTATGTAAGTCTTCAGAACTTACGGGTTCTAATAAGAAGGTCTCCTGATCGATCTTGGCGTCTCCCCCGAGATTTGGTGTGACGGCGCTTTTTAATCCCGTTTCAGATGCAAGAGGAAAGTATAAATAACTTGTATTTTCCGGTTGCTCTATCAGAAAGCTGCCATGCTCATCAATAAATTTTAAGTGATACAATCTTTTTGCCCCTTTCCTTTATATGTATAGATAAAGAATATCATAAAGGAAATCATGCCTGAAAAAAATAAAAAATATGCGAAAAATACCAGAATCATGACCTAAATTAAAGGAAGCAGCTCCCACAGGTTTTGCCGTGAATGGAAAAGATTTAAAAAGTGTCATGAATCTGATATTTTGGTAAGAACTCTAGTATAACTGAAAAATGATTTACGCTATAATCCGTTCATCAATAAACGTGAAGCCTGCGCTTCACAAAGTATAGAAGGAGGATTTTTCAAATGAAAAAGAGAGTAGTTAGTATCCTGTTAATTGCAGCGATGACGGCAAGTCTGGCTGCGGGCTGCGGGAAGCCATCTGGTTCTGAAGCGGGAAACAGCGGTTCTGAAGCGGGAAGCGGCGGTGAAGAAGGAAAAGTGATCAATATCTATAGCTGGAATGATGAATTCCGCGAACGTGTGGAGGCAGTTTATCCGGAAGTAAAGGAAACCTCTAAAGACGGTACGGTGACTACTTTAAATGACGGTACAGAGATTCACTGGATCATCAATCCGAATCAGGACGGCGTCTATCAGCAGAAGCTGGACGAGGCATTGATGAAGCAGGCGGATGCGGCGGCTGACGACAAGGTTGATATCTTCCTGTCAGAGACAGATTATGTCAATAAATATACGGATGCGGACGCAGATGCGGCTATGCCGCTTAAGGATCTTGGTATCGATCCGGAGGCGGATCTGAGCGAGCAGTATGATTTTACGAAGGTTACAGCTTCTGATACGGACGGCGTCCAGAGGGGCTCTACCTGGCAGTGCTGTCCGGGATTGTTAGTATATCGCCGTGATATTGCCAAAGATGTATTCGGGACGGATGATCCGGAAGAAATCGGCAAGAAAGTAAAGGATTGGGATACCATGGAAGCAACGGCAGAAGAATTGAAAGCAAAAGGCTATTATACATTTGCTTCTTACGCAGATACGTTCCGCCTGTATGGCAACAGCATTGACGAATCATGGGTAAGTCCCGGAGAGACAACGATTAAAGTGGATCAGAAGATCATGGATTGGGTAGACATCTCCAAAGAATGGCTGGAGGCCGGCTATCTGGATAAAAATGTAAAAGGCCAGTGGAATGATGACTGGAATAAATCAATGGGTTCTGCCTCCAAAGTATTCGCGTTCCTGTTCCCGGCATGGGGAATTGATTTTACATTGAAGCCGAACTGGGACGGTGAAGCCGGCGCATGGGCTGTCACGAATCCACCGCAGGAATATAACTGGGGCGGTTCCTATGTACATGCATGCACGGGTACGGACAATGCAGAGCATGTAAAAGACATCATTCTCGCGGTAACGGCAGACAAAGATAATCTGCTTAAAATTTCAAAAGACTATTCAGATTTTACAAACACAACAAGCGGGATGAAGGAAGCTGCAGAAGACGACGATACTTTCGCTTCAGAATTTCTTGGAGGACAGAATGCGTTCAAATATTTTGCACCGGTTGCAGAAAGCATTGAGATCGCGCCCCTTTCCGCCTATGACCAGGGCTGCGTAGAGCTGATCCAGAACTCGTTCAGCGATTACCTGCAGGGGAAGGTTGATTATGATAAGGCGAAAAAGAATTTTGAGACAGCAATTATAGAACGTTATCCTGATATTACCGAAATTCAGTGGCCGGAGTAAGATATACGGCGGGGTATTGATTACCCCGCCGTCACATGAAAAAGAAAGGAATGACAGTTTATGAAGCAAAAAATTAAAAAAGTTGATTATTCAAAATGGGGTTATATTTTTATCCTTCCGTTTTTTATTAGTTTTTTCATTTTTTCCTTTATTCCTTTGGTGGACACTATCCGGTACAGCTTTTTTGAGTATTATCGTTCGGGAATTAAAGAAATCGGACCGAATTTTGTCGGTATGGAAAATTATATCAGCCTTTTAGGATCAGATATGCTGAAATATGCAGCAAATACCTTGATTTTATGGATTATAGGATTTATTCCGCAGATTGTGATCGCTTTGGTGCTTGCAGAGTGGTTTGTAGATGCAAGGCTTAAGATTCATGGAACACAGTTTTTTAAGGTTGTGATCTATCTGCCGAACCTGATCATGGCGTCTGCATTTGCAATGTTATTTTTTACCATGTTCTCTACCAACGGACCGGTTAATTCTATTCTCATGTCCATCGGGTTAACCAGCCAGCCCATTGATTTCCTTGGTTCTGCGCTGGGAACCAGATCGCTGGTAGGATTTATGAATTTCCTGATGTGGTTTGGAAATTCAACGATTATGCTGATGGCGGCGATCATGGGAATCAGCCCGGATGTATTTGAGGCGTCCGAACTGGATGGGTGCAACAGCTTCCAGAGGTTTTTCTACATTACTCTGCCGCAGATACGGCCGATTCTTGCATATACGCTGATCACAGCCATTATCGGCGGCCTGCAGATGTTCGATGTGCCGCAGATCCTGACAAATGGGCAGGGAACTCCGGACCGTACATCTATGACTTTGATCATGTTCCTGAACAGTCATTTGAAGAGCAGAAATTATGGTATGGCCGGCGCGCTGTCTGTTTATCTGTTTATTGTCAGCGGTATCTTATGCTTCTTTGTATACCGGATGACGAATAATGATGATCCGGACGGTTCAAAGGCAGCAGCGAAAAAAGCCAGAAAACAGCAGAGGAGGGGATAGGTTTATGAAATCAAAACAGCCAAGCCATTTACGGAGTATAGTTGCGCATATTGTACTGATCATCCTGTCATTTATGTGCTTGTTTTTCTTCTATATTTTGTTTATCAATGCAACACGGTCGCATGCGGACTTACAGAAAGGATTTTCCGCGCTGCCAGGGAGTTATTTGCTTAAAAACCTCAGTAATGTTGCCAATGACGGAACCTTTCCGATGTTCAGGGGGATTTTAAACAGCCTGATCGTCTCCGGCTGCTCCGCGGCAATCTGTACATATTTCTCGGCGTTAACGGCATATGGCCTGTATGCATATAACTTTAAATTGAAGAAGATTGCGTTTACCTTTATTATGGCGATCCTTGTAATGCCGACACAGGTAACTGCAATGGGATTCCTGCGGCTGATAACGAATATGGGAATGTATGATACTTTACTTCCTTTGATTATTCCTTCGATTGCATCTCCGGCAGTATTTTATTTTATGCATAGCTATCTGCAGTCATCGCTTCCGCTGTCACTCGTTGAAGCATCAAGAATTGACGGCTGCGGGGAGTTCCGTACTTTCAACCAGATTGTACTTCCAATCATGAAACCGGCGATTGCGGTTCAGGCAATTTTCAGTTTTGTAGGTTCCTGGAATAACTATTTTGTTCCGGCTCTGGTGATTCAGTCTAAAGACAAAATGACAGTGCCGATTCTAATCGCAACGCTTCGGGGCGCCGACTATATGAACTTTGATATGGGTAAGATCTATACAATGATTCTGGTAGCAATTGTGCCGATAATTATCGTATACCTCTGCCTTTCCAAATTTATTATTGCCGGCGTTACCCTTGGCGGTGTAAAAGAGTAATAAAACAGGTTTTTTGACGACTGCTGCAGGAGGAGATAAGAAAAATTATGAATCACAATCATAGTGGTACGCTGAAAACAAAACGTTCCAGGCGTGAGCTGAAACATGCCGGGTTCGCAAGAAGGGCGGCGGCTGAAGGCATGGTTTTGCTGAAAAATGACAGGTTGCTTCCGCTGGAACTTCCAATGTCTATTGCATTATTCGGCGGCGGCGCTGTCCGGACAGTCAAGGGAGGAATTGGTTCAGGCGATGTCAATAACCGGGAGAGTATATCCATATACAGAGGTTTAAAGACAGCAGGCGCAGTGATTACAAGCGAGGACTGGCTTACGGATTATGAGAATCGTTACGAAGCCGCCAGAACTGGTTGGAAGGAAAAAGTTTTGGAAGCTGCCAGGCATGTAGAAAATCCATTTGACGCTTATTCAGCCAATCCGTTTTCCATGCCGGAGGGTCGAAAAATTATGCCGGAAGATTTGGGAAATGCATCGGCGGCAGTATATGTGATCAGCCGCATAGCAGGAGAGGGGAAAGACCGCCGGAAGATAGAAGGAGACTATTATTTAAGCAAAAAAGAGTGGGAAGACATTTTAGACTTAGATCGGGCCGGTATACCAATCGTACTGCTCTTAAATGTGGGAGCGCCAATAGAACTGACCGATGTTCTGCAAAGGGCCGGAAATATAAAAGCGGTTTTAAATATTTCTCTTCCCGGGCAGGAGGGAGGCCATGCGGCTGCGGATGTTTTGTTTGGCCGCGCGGCGCCGGGAGGCAGATTGACTGCCACCTGGGCCAGGCATTATGAAGATTATCCTTCGGCAGACAGTTTTGGTTATTTGAACGGAAATTTAGAAACAGAGGAATACAGGGAAGGAATTTATGTGGGATATCGGTATTTTGACAGCTTCGGTATACAGCCATTGTTTCCATTCGGTTATGGCCTGTCATATACGGATTTTTCTATAGAATATGAAGGGCTTCAGAGAACAGAGAGAGGCATGGATATCACAGTCACTGTAAAGAATACTGGAAAAATGTATTCTGGACGTGAAGTGGTGCAGGTTTATGTGACGCCTCCGCAGACGGGCTGTGCAAAGGAGTATCAGCGGTTAGTCGGTTTTGCAAAGACAAATACGTTAAAGCCGCAGGAAAAACAAACGCTTATGATTTCTGTTGACCAATCGGATCTTGCCGGCTATTCGGAACAGCTCCGCGCGTGGTTCATGGAAGCCGGAACATATGGTATATGGATCGGGAATCATTCAGCGTCACTGCAGCTTGCGGAATTGTTTACCGTTCATAAACAGACCATATTGGAACATGCAAAGGGCTCCTGTCAACCCAATGCAGTGATGGAAGAACCTGGCATAGCGGAATTTGCCAAGAATAAAGCCGGGGAATGGCTTTTGACGGCGGAGGAGCAGAAGATTCCGGTTTCTTCATTTATACCGCGGGAAGAAAGGGAGAGGATATACCAGATATCACCTGCAGAAGAACCGTCTGCTGCAGAATTAATACCGCTTTTGTACGGAAACATTACGCAGGGCGCCGGCACGCTTGGATCGGCCGGAATCCGGGTGCCCGGCTCAGCCGGCGAAACAACAGAAGCTCTGGAAGAAAAGTATGGAATCCGGACTTTGATTATGGCGGATGGTCCGGCAGGACTTCGTCTAAGGCAGAGCTATGAAGTAGACCGTAAAACAAATTCCGTATACGGCGTCGGTGTTTTAGGCGCTTTAGAGAATGGTTTTTTGGAAGAAGCAGAGCATCATGAAAATGCAGATACTTATTATCAATATTGTACTGCATTTCCGGTGGGAACAGCATTGGCACAGTCATGGGATACAGATTTGATGCGGGAGTTTGGAGAAGCTGTTGCCGCAGAGATGCAAGAATTTCACGTGGATCTGTGGTTAGCGCCCGGTATGAATATTCACAGAAATCCATTATGCGGGCGTAATTTTGAATATTATTCAGAAGATCCTTTTCTGTCCGGAATGATGGCGGCGTCTGTAACAACCGGCGTACAAAGTCACAGAGGATGCGGCGTCACTATTAAACATTTTTCCTGCAATAATCAGGAGGATAACAGAATGGGGGTGAACATCTGTGTTTCTGAGCGTGCTCTCAGAGAAATCTACCTGCGTGGATTCGAAATTGCGGTAAAAAGGAGTAAGCCGATTGCTATGATGTCTTCTTATAATCTGGTCAATGGTGTTCATGCCGCTAACAGCAAAGCTCTTTGCACGGCAATTGCACGCGAAGAATGGGGATTTGAAGGCGTTATCATGTCTGATTGGAATACAACCGTTCCGGAAAATGGAAGTGTGCCGTGGCAGTGTATTGCTGCCGGAAACGATATCATTATGCCCGGAAATCATAAAGATGCCGAGAATATTTGTGAGGCTTATGAACAAGGAAAGTTATCGGAAGAAACGATACGGTGCAGTGCGGGGAGGATACTTAAGATGATTCAAAGACTGTCGGATCAGGGAAAAGAATGTTCCTAAAGAAGCAGGTAAAAAACGGTTACTGTTCACACGGCATCTTGCACTGCGCTGCAAGGTGTCCGACCAATGACGTGATGACAGCGATATATCCAGCCCCTCGCCGAAGGCGACTTAAAATGGGCTGGATACTGTTACTGGAGCACCCGTAGGGTGTGAACAGTAACAAAAAATGTATATGCGGATATTCTGAAAGCAATCCATGCTTGACATAAAAATACTACGAATGTAAGATATAGGATATAATAGATTGGAAACTGCGGGCGCCGGCATCCGCCTGCCCCGCAAATGACTTCAATTCGGAGAGGAAAGCATGGAGAGAACACAGAGACATAAACGGAAGGGCAGCGGTAAAAAGTTTCCGCGTGCCGCTGCTGCGGGACTGGCGTTTGCGGCAGCAGGCATCGCGGTCTGTGCAGCTTTATTTTGGATAAAAAGAGACAGCCGGGAGATTCCGGAGGAACTCCTTGTCCGATACGTGGATTTGATCGGGAAGCAGGAGTATGAAAAAATGTATGAGATGACGGATCCTGAAAATTCCGGATACAAGGATCAGCAAGCTTTTATTCAGCGAAATTCCGCCATCTATGAGGGAATAGAAATCGCAGATATCCAGGTCGAGATTCTGGAAAATGACCGGAAGAAGGATGAGGGAACGGACACGGTGGCCTACCGGATGTCCTTTGACACGGCTGCCGGCAATCTGCATTTTGAAAATGAAATGCGTTTTTCGGACACGGAGGAGGGATATAAAATCCTCTGGCATGACGGTCTGATTTTTCCGGAGCTGACTTCTGAGGACAAGGTGCGCATTGAGTCTGACCCTGCCCTGCGGGGGAAAATATTGGACCGGTACGACCGGATGCTTGCCGGACCGGGAACCGCCTCCTCCGTGGGGCTGGTGCCGGGAAAGCTGGAAGACCGGGAAACTGCGTTTCGGCAGTTATCCGAGCTGCTGGACATGGACAAGGAAACGATTCAAAACTGCCTGGACGCGGCCTGGGTGAAGGAGGATTCCTTTGTCCCCATCAAAACCATCCCGAAAGTCAGCGAGCTGGATTTGATGGCGCTGGAGCCGGAGGAACAGGTGCTTGCGGAAAAAGCGCGGCAGGATGCGCTGCTTGCCGTTCCGGGGGTCATGATCAGCGACGTGGAGGTGCGGAGCTATCCATTTGGGGCAGCGGCGGGACACCTGACCGGCTATGTGGGAAATGTCACCGCCGAGGATCTGGAGGAGCACCCGGGCGAAGGGTACAACGAAAACAGCGTGATCGGAAGAAGCGGCCTGGAAGGGCTGTTTGAAAAGGAACTGAAGGGCCGGGACGGCTGCAGCATTTATATAGAAAGCGGGGACGGCAGCAAAAAATCCGTGCTGGCTAATCTTCCGGTACAGAACGGACAGGATATCCGGCTGACCATCGACGCGCAGCTTCAGGACGCTCTGTACCAGCAGTTCCGGGAAGATCCCGGCTGCTCCGCCGCGATGGACCCTTACTCGGGAGAGGTGCTGGCGCTGGTCAGCACACCCTCCTTTGACAGCAATGACTTTATCCTGGGACTGTCCGATGCCCGGTGGAACGCACTCAATGAGGATGAACGGAAACCGTTGCTGAACCGTTTTCGTCAGACCTGGTGCCCTGGCTCTACATTCAAGCCCATTATTGCCGCCATCGGTCTGAAAACAGGCGCCCTGGACTGGCAGGAGGATTTTGGAAATGTGGGGCTGAGCTGGCAGAAAGACGCTTCCTGGGGGGATTACTTTGTGACCACCCTCCACGCGTATGAGCCGGTGACCATGGAAAATGCGCTGATCTATTCGGACAATATTTATTTTGCCAAGGCGGCCCTCAAGATCGGCGCGGACGCATTGGAGCAGGAACTGGATGCTATGGGATTTGGGGAGCAGATGCCCTTTGAGATCGTGATGCCCCCGTCGCAGTATTCCAATACAGAGCAGATCGAGTCGGAGATCCAGCTTGCGGACAGCGGCTACGGCCAGGGGCAGATCCTGGTCAACCCGCTGCACCTGGCCGGTTTGTATACGGCTTTTTGCAATGGAGGTAATGCGGTGAAACCGTGGCTGGTATATGAAAATGAAGCTGGTGGGGCAGACGCAGATGCGGATAGAGGAAATGAAGCCGGTGCCGGTGCGGAAATCTGGCTTCCGCAGATTTTTTCGGCGGAAACTGCGGCGCAGGTTCTGGAAGGTATGAAAAAGGTGGTGAACAACCCGGAAGGTACCGGTTTTGCGGCGCGCCGCGAAGACGTCGTGCTGGCCGGAAAAACGGGAACAGCAGAGATCAAGGCGTCCGTGGAGGATACCAATGGGACGGAGATCGGCTGGTTCGCGGTATTCACCGCGGAAAAGGAGGCAGAGAATCCGCTGCTGATCGTGAGCATGGTGGAGAATGTAAAAGAAATCGGCGGCAGCGGGTATGTAGTCAACAAAGACAAGAACGCGCTGGAGACATACTGGGGAAGCGGGCAGTAAAGAGATTTACTGCCCCCACAGACAGCTTTGCCGGCTGCTTTTGAACATGTGTGTGAAGCAGCTGTGAATAGCCTCCCCCGCCAGCTTATAGCCTCTTTTCCAAAACACGGAATGCGACGGTTCCCGCACCCCAATGAAAGATAGAAAGCACAAACACCATTCCAATGACCCAGCCGTCCGCGCGGAACAGTGCGAGAGCCCATGCAAGCAGGAGTAAAACAAAAAACATGAGCTGATATATGATATAACCAGACTTCATCCGCAGAAACTGCTTCCGCTCATCAATACTGTTGATACGCGCCTCTTCCTTTCTGGATTCGTATTCCTTCTGCCTCTTCGGATTTTTCCAGTACAGGAAGCGGAATATATGAACCAGCGCACCACATGCCAGCCCGAATCCTGTTGCAAAAATTAACTTTGAGTAATAGTCAAAATGTGTTGCCAGCCCGATTCCTGCCAAAATAACTCCGGCTGAAAGGTTGGTTAAAAGTGGTCTCAGTTCTTTAATGTTATTCATAATCTTTTACCTCCTGTATATTAGAATGGAAAGCTTGCTTTACTTATTATTATAGCAGACCAAAGAGAAATGTCAAGTAAACTTTCCTGAAAATAGTTGGGCATATTGCCTTTGCGTTGCTGCTTTCGCGCAATGATATGTTTTTTGCCATTGGTGCACAGCAGTTTACTATTTACAGAGTTTATATAAAAAAGCGGGACGGTATAAAACACAGAACAAAGGGCTGCCGGGAAATAGGATTTGTACACAATATATCGCTGCATTTTCAATCATCTGCGATATGTATTGCGGAAATTCAGCGATTTCCCGACACCCCTTCTGAAATTCCATGGAATCAAGAAAAGCTGTCAGAGACAGGTTTTTGGAAATGGTTATGACGTTACCGGAATATGATATTTCTCCAATAACGCCTGCATGCGGGCAATTTCAGCGTCTTTATCAGCAAGCTTGGCGTCTTTATCAGCAAGTTTAGCGTCCTTATCGGCGATTGCCGCATTCTTATCAGCTATAACTGCATCCTTCTCAGCAAGCAGACGTTTTTCACGGACACTTGGAAGTTCAATCAATGGTTTCGTCACACGATCTACCTCCTTTCGAAAGTGGGCATGTTTTTCAAATATTTTTTCAGCGGCATGGCGGATGAGACTGATATAATCATCAAATTCCCTGTCAGTCAGATATCCCTGTTTCACTTCATCTTCTAATATTAATATAACCTTGCGGATAAAGTCTGTCAATTCATTTCTCGTCAGCGGAAATTTCCGTTTCGAGTTTAACCTGGGGCGCAGGCGGAGCAGCACATAAGGGAGAAAAAGAGTCAGGTGCTTTTGGTGGATTTCTTCCAGGGAATAGGCTTGTATTCTGACGGTAGGAATCCGGTAAATATGTTCGCTGCCGTCCTGGAAGATGATGCGACAGCTCAGAAATTCCGGAAGATGTTCATTCTTGGCAGGATAAATGACGGCAGAATGAGGAAAATGCATGGTAAGCCGATCGTTCGTTTTATCCTCGCGAGTCGTATACTGCATAGCGAAATGCAGATCATATGCGATCATGCGGATGACCATCTCCTTATCATTGCGCATCTGACATTCCAGATGATAATAGTCTGTGCCGTTTACCAAAAGCGCAATATCGGACAGGCGGGAGCCGGGCGGCGCGTTCGGATCGTCCCGGTAGGTGGAGGATTCCGTGGCAAGCAGCGTGATCGGAGTTCCTTTTGGATAAGATTTTCCATAAACTTCTCTGAAGAGCGGAAATAGCTGTTCCGGCATGGCGTCCACAATCGCTTTGAGGATGCCGTCCCACAGTTTGCTGTTGTCGAGTACAACCATGTTTTCTGTCATAAAATACAAATCCTTTCTTAGGTAGAAGAAAAGTTAAAGCTTTCGCGGGAATCAATAAGTTTCAGTTACTGTGAAATACGGCGAGACGCCAGAACTGCCGGACTGCCCGAGCGGCATATCCGATATGTATTCACAAAGTCAGTATAGCAGATACCGTGGAGAAAGTAAACAATTTTTCGCGGCCCATGAAAAGTAGCCATTACACTTCCGAGAAAAAGCATCCCCCAAAATTGACAGATGGTATGTTCATCAATATAATACAACATATAAGAGAAAAATTCAGAGGGCACGAAAAATGAATACAAAAATAGAAGCATTGCTTTCGAAGGAATATGCCTGTACCTCGGAAGAACTGAATAGCAGGGAGACCATATTTTCGATCCGCGCAGACACAAAACGCCCATTTATCAAGATCCTGGCATACAGGCATTGTGTCGTGGTCTGTACTTCAGAGGAGCTGCACGAAAAAATCCGAGGAATTTTAAAAGGAAAGAGCAGGGATGAAATATTCGAACTTCCCTATGTATATGGACAGACTATACATTATATTCCAGATCTGAGCCCTGCGGATACCACCATGACACCGCGGGATCTGAGCCCTGTGAACACTGCCGCTGCATCTATGGGCCTTGAATGGGGATTTCTTTTTGAAAAGGAAGTTTTATCGCTGCGGGGTCTGACCGGATTTGGAAATTCCCTGGAATTTGCGGCTGACGGCTCTACGCCCACCCGGGCGGTCTGCATCATAAAGGACCGGGGGAAGGTGGTCGGTGCGGCAGGCGCCGCGGCTTCCTCCGTGGAAGGTATGTGGGAGGTCGGCGTGGATGTGCTGGAAGGCTACAGGAATGCCAGGCTGGGAACATGGATGGTCAGGCGTCTGACAAAGGAGCTGACAGACAGAAATATCCTGCCGTTTTATTCCGCATCTGTAACAAACATCGGCTCCCAGATGGTCGCATCCCGGTGCGGATACATTCCGGCCTGGGTGGACACGTTTGGAACGACCCTCGACGGAAGCTCCGTATACCAGGAAATTGTCAGTAGGATGACTTGAGTATCCCCCTGTGAAAAGGCCGAATGTCCATAATGGTGCGCCTTTCGAGTATACTGTCTTACAGAAATCAAGGAGAAAAGCAATGAAAAAAGTAATCGTAATCGGTTCCCCGGGAGCAGGAAAATCAACATTTTGCAGGAGCCTGCAGAGCATCACAGGATTGCCGCTGTTTTACCTGGACATGATCTTCCACAGGCCCGATAAAACCACCTGCCCTGCGGAAGAATTTGACGAAAAGCTGAGCCAGATCCTGGAGCAGGATCAATGGATCATCGACGGAAACTACGCAAGGACGCTGGCGGCGCGGCTGGCACAGTGCGATACCGTATTCTGGCTGGACTATCCGGAGGACGTCTGTCTGCAGGGAGTTGAGTCACGTTTCGGCAAACCGCGCTGTGATATGCCCTGGATCGAGGACGAATGGGATGAAGAGTTTTTGGAGTTTGTAAAAAGCTTTCGCTCTGAATACCGCCCTGAGCTTCAGAAACTTCTCGGAGAGTACCCGGAAAAGAAGGTCATTATTTTTGAATCCAGGGAAATGGCGGAGAACTTTTTAGAAAGAGAAAGGGCGTTATCCGGTGAAAAAGAGGTTTAATATTGTCGGAATCTTCACTGCGCAAAAGCACTATTTTAAAGGAGAAAGCAATTATGAAGCATAAAGACTATTATAACGACGATTACATTTTTGAACTTTCTCGGAAACTACATTCAGTCATGCCGGACTTCGATGAAAAAAAATTTTCCGGCTCCCTGGTCGGCAGGCTGGATGACAAGGAACTTTTTGCAAGGCTTGATTTTATTGTAGACGCCATGCAAAAAAGCATGGCCGATGATTACACAAAAAATATAGAGGCATTTTTCAATATGCTTGGGCCGGAATTGGAGAAGCCAGAGGGCATGTTCAATTTGGGCTGGTGGCTATGGCCTGTCGGCAGATATGTGGAACATCATGGAAATGAGAATTGGCGTTTATCTCTTTCCTTTTTGAAAGAACTGACGAAAAGATTTACCGGAGAGTTCGCTGTCCGTCCGCTGCTGCGGGAACATCCCAAAGAAGTGATGGATGAGTTGATCGGCTGGAGCCTTGATGAAAACGTCCATGTCAGACGGCTTGCGAGTGAGGGCGTCAGAATCCGGCTGCCCTGGTCGAAAAAATTATTTGTCGCGTTGGAGGAGTTTGAGCGGTATACAGCCATTCTTACAAACTTAAAAGACGCACCGGAAAAATTTGTACAGAAAAGTGTTGGGAATAATCTCAATGACCTGTATAAAGAGGCTCCGGAAAAAGCAGATTTGATTATTTCACAATGGGAAAAAACAGGGCAGAGCAAGGCGCAGGATTGGATCATGAAACACGGGAGGAGAAATCAAAAGCAGACATAGAGGGAAGGCAGAAGGGCCTCCGGGAAATTAAACGCATTTGCACAATAAATCGCAAGCTATGGAAGATTCCGCAATAGATTGTGATTATGGCGTATTTCCCGACAGGCCCTCTCTTTTTGCTCATGTGAGATAAAGAAGTAAAAGAAGTGTAAAAAATTTTGCCGTTCCCTGTCCGGCTGACTGCCGGACGGGTCGGGCTTTAGTCGGGCAATTCTACCTTGCCGACAAAAGAGTAATAGATTTCGATTTCCTGTCTGCGGAGCTTCCCCCGGCGTTTCTCGTCAAGGGCTTCCGATTCGTGGATTACGATTTTCTCCACAAACTCCCGCAACAGGGTAGGGGTGAGTTCCTCAAAGCTGGTGTACTTGCGTACCACTTTCATAAACTTTTCAGCGTTTGCCGTGGCTTCCAGCGTCTTAGAAAGCTCGCTCTGTAAGGCGGCGGCTTTCTCTTTCAGTTCCTTTTGCTCGGCTTCGTAGTCTGCCGACAATTCCGTGAAACGCTCGTCCGATATGCGCCCGGTCTACGGTCAAGCCGTTGTCGGGTGCGTCACGGGGGTCAAAACTGATAATATAGTGGTGGCTCTTTACGTCCTCCTGCTTTTGGTTCTTGCCGTATTTCAGATTGGAACGCATACACGCTATGGCAAAATCTTCATCACCGCAATTCAGAGAGGAAATGCGGTAATCGTCACGGATAACAAGCCGCCCATTTTTATCAAGCGTGTCTTGATTACCCGGTGGCGGTGGGGCGTGTTGTATTTTTTCATGGCTGTGAACCTCCTTTCGTGGGTGGATTTTTTCAAGCGGCGCAAGCCGCAAAAAGGCGGGCTTGGGGTGGCAACCCCAACAAGATTCCCATAGGACAAAATGAGCCGGTAGGCGAAATTTGGTACTGTGGTAGAATCTTGCTCTAAGAAAGTGGCGGCTTCCTCTGTGTGGGCTTTTGCTGATACCCTCGGCTTGCGTGGCGTGGATTTTGCCAATTTTGCGGCGGTGTTTCTCCCTCTATTACTTACTACGCACGGCAAGGCAAATCTGGCAAAGTTCCCCGGAATTTCTTTTCGTGTTTTCACAACAGCATTTGACAAAAACGGAAAACAGGAAGCCTTTTTGGGGTTGAAATCAGTTCCGTTTTGTAGGTAAGCGATTCAAAACCTACCGTAGTGCATAATCTCTCTTTCCCTGCTATACTGCTTCTAAAAGAGCAGAAGGAGGAATCAGTCAGTGAATGTACATTACAGCCATGAGGAATGGAGGATGATCTTTAGCCAGCGGCTCCAAAGTGGTCTCTCCGTTCGTAAGTGGTGTGAGAAGAACAACTTCAAATATGATACCTATAAATACTGGGAGAAAAAGATCCGGAGGATGGACACCGAACCAGAATCCTTTCCTGTTGCAGAACAGCCTTTCATAGAGCTCCCGCTCTTCCACCAGGAATTGCCAACGATACCGGAATCCCTTTCCCTAGAGGTCCGATACCACGAATTTCATGTGGGCATCCACAAAAACGCAGATATGGGACAGGTTTCAGGAGTACTGCGGCTCCTGCAGTCCCTATGCTGAGCATGATCACCCAGGGGGCGGAACATATCTTCCTCGCCTGTGGTGCGACGGATTTTCGAAAACAGATTGAGGGGCTCGCAGCCCTCGTTACTTTGAAATACCATTTGGATCCCTATTCCCCGGTCTGTGTATTTTTGTTCTGCAATAAAAAACGAGATTGTCTGAAAGCACTCCGTTTTGAAGGTGGAAACGGATTCCTCCTGGCAACAAAGAAGCTCCTGCCGGACATGCGTTTCCAATGGCCCAGGACACCTGACGATATCAAAGACATCACTGCGCAGCAGGTACGCTGGCTCCTGGAGGGGCTGTCTATTGAACAGAAATATGCGCATAAGCCGGTAAAGATACAGCCGGAGGATACCTGCTTCTGAGCAGAAAAAATGACGGATAACCCACGGATTATCCTTAAAAAATCAGCATTTTTCAGGTCAAAAAAAAGCCTGGAATGCTGATTTTTTCATAAAAAGATGTTAAAATGAAGGAAATGCGGGGAGGGAGGAAGAGCCATGCAGACAGCAGCACAACAGGAAGAAGTAACCAGACTGCGGGAACAGGTGGAATCTCTGAAAAAGATGCTGGGAGAACGGGATGCACAGATCGAAAGACAACGTATCCAGATCGAGAACCTGACCCAGGCAGTTTTGCATGCGCGTAAAAAGATGTATGGCCCATCCAGTGAGGCCACCCAGGTTACAGGACAGCTGAACCTGTTTCCGGAGCAGGAGCAGCTCCTGCAGGAACTGGCAAAACAACAGAAAGAGATCACAGTACCGGAGCATACACGGAAAGTACGTCAGGCAGGTGTGCGCTCAGAAATGCTCTCTTCTCTTGAAACAGAGATCGAACGCTGCGTAGTAAGTGAAGAAGAAACCTGCCCTGTATGCGGTGCACAACTGACAAAAGTAGGAGAAAAAGTAGTACGGACCGAAGTGGTATATGAACCAGCGAAGCTGAAAGTAAAACAGTATGTGCAGGAGATAAAAAAATGTACAAAATGCGGCAGCCAAGACAGTGAGAAGCTGTCCCCCACATTCGTAGCGGCCAGAGTCCCCAAAGGTTTGCTCCCACATTCGATCGCAAGTCCATCCCTGGTTGCAGGGATCCTATACCAGAAATATGATATGGGAATCCCCCTGGCAAGGCAGGAGCGGGACTGGTACCGCATTGGGCTTAGTATCTACCGTTCCACCATGTCGCATTGGGTGATCCGATGCAGTCAGGAATGGCTGGAGCCGATCTTCCTGAGGATGCACCAGGTCATCATGGAGACCTGCTCCGTATTGATGGGTGACGAAACCCGGATCCAATGCAACAAGGAACCGGGAAAGAAGGCCAGCAGCGAATCCTTCATGTGGGTGGTGCGGACCGGAAGCTTTGAAAAGATCCGCGCAGTGCTCTTCCACTATGCAAGGACCCGTTCCGGAGCAGAAGCAAAACGGCTGTATACCGGATTTGCTGGATATCTGGTAACAGATGCCTGCGACAGCTACGAAAAAGTAGAAGGAGTCAGCCGGGCTCTGTGCTGGTCGCATCTGCGTCGCTACTATATAGAGAGCATCCCGCTGGACTCTGCGGGAAAGGAGCTAAAGGGGAGCAAAGGAGCGGAGGCGCGAGAATGGTGCGACCAGCTTTTTAAAATCGAAAAAAAGATTCAGGGCCTAGAACCGCAGGAGCGGCTGGAGAAACGCAAAGAACTGAGCCAGCCGGTACTTGAGGCTTTTTGGTCATGGGTAGAAGAAACGAGCGAAAAATATACTGCCAACGAATCTTTGAAAAAGGCGCTGCAATACAGCCGGAACCAGAAAAAATATCTGAATACCTTCATGGAGGATGGAAGGCTTCCGATTTCGAATAATGAGTGCGAAGCCTGTATACGTCCCTTTGCAACCGGCCGTAAATCCTGGCTGTTTGCGGACACACCGGAAGGGGCGAGAGCCAGTGGGATTGTCTATTCACTGGTAGAATCATCGAAATTGAATCAATTGGATGTATTCCGATATCTGTCTTATCTGTTGGAAAAGATGCCGGAAATTGATTACCAGTATCAAAATGATCCAAGTATTTTGGATCCATATCTGCCATGGTCCAGGGAACTCCCGGAATACTGTAGAATTCAGAAAAAGATGAAATGATCTGTTATGGAAGTATTACCATAGCAGATCATTTTTTACAATACGGTTTCTTTTGCATCGCTTACGTTTTGTAGTGATATACGGACGGTTTCAAAAAACGAAACTTCCTGGAAATTATTTTTCCCCTTACTACCTACTACGGGAAAAAAGGAAATTTTGGCAATGTTTTCCGAAAGTTTTTAAATTATTTTACTGCGGCGTAAAATCCAGCTTTGTTTCGGGCGCAAAAAAACAGGAAACCTTTTCTTGATTTCCTGTCTTTGGCTGCCGCTGATGGGCGGCGGTTATTCTGTTATCATTCCCCGGAAGCGAACTTGTAGCCCACACCTAAAACGGTCTTTATGTAAGTGGGCTTGCCACTGTCCGGCTCTATCTTTTTCCGTAGATTGCATATCACATTTGCCACGTTTGACTGGCAGCTTTCGCTTTCCATGCTCCACACGGATTCAAAGATTTGCGCCTTTGTAAATACCTGCCCCGGACTGGCGGCAAGGTAGCAGAGTGTGCCGTACTCTAAACGTGTGAGAGGAATGTCTGCCCCGTCTTTCAGTACCCGGCGTTGGTGTAATCTGATTTCCAATCCCGGAAAAGTAAGTGCCGGGGAGTGGGGCGGCTGTATGGCTTCCAGCGGTATTATATCGGCAAGGGCGGCTATGGCTTTCTCAACCGCTTTTTCTTCTGTGAGGTATTCAAAAGATATTTCCCTTTGCCGCCGCTTATCCCTGTCACGCCATGCGTTGATTGCTGCATAGTGTATAACAATTCTGTAAAAAGCGTTAAATGTGTATTCGATATGTTCTTTGTATGCTTCCGAAGAAGTCACTGACAATTCCCACTTTCCACCACAATAGGAACTGTTATTCAAGCTATAAAAGATAACAAGTCGGCAGGTCTTTCCAAAAAATAATCTGCCCGTATGTGCTTATTATGGCTGCCCCATACTGCCAAAGCAAAATCAATTCCAGCATTTTCCGCACTTATACTGTCATATTTGCTATCTCCGATATAAAGCACTTTCCTATGTTCTGTTTTTGATAATTCCACATATTTCAAAAGCGGTGCGGCATTGGGTTTATGTTCCTGTGTATCGTCCGCACATATGATTGTTTTAAAATAATGGCTGATACCAAACTGGCAAAAATCATGTGTAAATTCTTCCCTTGTCTTTGAGGTGACAATTCCCATTTTATAATCCAGACTTAGAAGATTTTTCAATAGTCCGGTTATTCCGTCAAATACTTTAATAGTATCTGCATATTTACACATATTTTTATCCCAAAATTCTGTCGCATAGGAAATGTCTTTTATCTCAAGTTTTTTCAAAGCGTCTATCCCGGTAATCCCTAACGCAAATTTTAGTTCAGAGCATGGTATCTCTCTCCCCGACAATGCCCTTATGGTTTCCTGTAAGGAATGTAAGACAGCATATTCCGTATCAATCAGAGTACC
Organism: Schaedlerella arabinosiphila; assembly: GCF_003885045.1. Classification (GTDB taxonomy): domain Bacteria; phylum Bacillota; class Clostridia; order Lachnospirales; family Lachnospiraceae; genus Schaedlerella; species Schaedlerella arabinosiphila. The sequence continues at coordinate 5,853,056 of NZ_RHJS01000002.1, forward strand.
GTCAATGTCAAAAACGATATGCTTATATTTCATGTAGCCGCCTTTCTTTGTCTGTATCAAAATGACGTATCACCCTGCATGGATTCCCTACTGCAATACAATTAGCCGGGATAGGGCGGTTTACAACACTTCCAGCCCCTATTACGCTGTTTTCTCCTATGGTGACTCCCGGCAGAAGAATACAGCCGCCGCCAATCCAGACATTATTTTCTATCTCTATCGGACGTGCATAGGTTCTAAAAAATGTTGTCTGGCGTTCCCTCCAATCCGGCACAAGCCTTTCCACTGGTAAAACAGGGTGTGAAGATGTATAAATCTGCACATTTGAAGCAATCAAAACTCTGTCACCAATTCGGATAGTTTTGTTATCCACAAAGGTACAATTCATATTGATTATCACATCATTTCCCAAAAAAATATTTTTCCCATAGTCACAATGAAAAGGTGTGTCGATTGCCACATTTTCCCCTATTCCACCTAACAGCTCCCGAAGAATAGAAGTGCGTTTTTCCATATCTCCATAATCAGAGAAATAATATTCCCGTGTTAATTCCCTTGTGCGGGCAATCTGCTCTAAAGTAACGCTGTCCGCAGTTTCTAAAAAATCGCTTGCTTCGTAATACACAATATCCCTCCCTAACGAAAACTGTTTTCCACAACGCCCGGAAGCAGAGTATAAACAGAGCAGCCAATCTGTTCTTCAAACAGTTCTTTAATCTCTAAAATTTTTTTCCACCTGTCTATTGTCGCCGGGTGGATGCCGTACCGTATTGTCACATCTACGAATCTCTTTTCCAAAAGGCAGAACCCCGTAGGCATAGCCAATGCGTCACATAGCTGTACCAGACGGTCATAATCATCATATACCGCATTTGCAACAAAATCTTTCATAAACAGGTAATCCTCATCACTGACATCAAACTCTCCGATAGAAGTATCAATATCCTGTATCATAAATGCATGGGATATACATATCTGTGCAGCTTTTCCCCACCCACGCTCCATACAGTAACGATAGCCGTCTATCAAATGCCTTTCCGAACTCACTCCGGCATAACGTCCAATATCATGTAACAGCCCGAAAAGATACGCCTGTTCAGAAGATAAATCTTTACAGTGTGACGCAATATTTTTACAGGCTTTGGCTACATACCGGGAATGGTCTGCCCATGCCCCCGGATTAGACTGCGCCGCTTCCGTTAATGCCATTTCCACGGTCTGAATGTTTAGTTCCATTTTAACTCCTTTCAAAAGAGCGGGGCTGGCAGATAAACCGTCCAGCCCCTTTATGATGAAATATTTACAGACAAATCAACAATCCCCGGCATAGTATGAAACAATGCTCATATAGTCCGTTGGATTAGGAATTTCTAAAACAAGCCGCAGGCAGTTTTTGCTTTGGCGGTACTGCCGCCACAAACTGTCCTGTACCCTTTCTTCCCCATTGATATTTCGTTTTTTACCGTCCGGGCAGAGCATATTTACTTTGCCGGTACAGGCATTGACCGTATCTAAAAAATTTTTCATGTTCAGAATGTTCATTTTTACCACCTTGAACCCACCTCCTGTAAATTGCTGATTTACTTTACAGGTATCATTATAATGCAGGAAGTGTAGGAAAAATATTTCATTTCTGCCTTTATCTATCACTATTCTGCCATTTCTTCCGATATTCTGTTGGTGAGCAATGTGCGTACTCCCGAAAAACTTTTCCAAAATAACTGCTGCTCCCCAAACCGCAGTCATGGCTGATAACTGTAACAGGTTCCTGCCCCTTAGCCAACATCTGACAGGCGGCTTGCAGACGGTAAGCCTTTATATAGTCTACGGGAGTCATGTGCAGACAGTCATGGAACACTCTGTAACATTCCCTTTCGCTTAGATATGCTGCCGCTGCAAGCTCCGGGATAGAAATTTTCTCCTTATAATGCTCGTGAATGTATATCATCATCAACTTTATTTTATCGTTGCTCTTGTTATGTTCTCCCGCCTTTTCACGCATAGGGCGGGATAGTTCAAAAAGCATTAGCCATATTTCCGTTAGGATTTCCCGAAGTCTTATTTCATACCCAAATTCATCACCGGAAAAATGAAATGCTTTAAGAATAAGTTTCAAAATATTTTCTTCTGCTGCATTGCCCGGAAAAAAAGGAATTAGTTCAATCTGCGGGGCAGTTATAACAGGGGCGATATACTTTTGCTCAATCCTGTTTCCCTGTTCTCCGGCAAGTAGGGAAACATCAAAAATATGAAGTAGTTGTATATTCTTTTCCCGCTGTGACATTGCTTTTGTCATATGGAGTACGTTGGAATTTACCATGCCGCCGCTTCCGGCAGGAAACAATAGCTTTCCTCCCGGCGTATCATATTCAATGCTGCCGCTTTCCATGTAAAATAGTTCCACCGTTTTATGCCAGTGCCACGGAACATAACGCCCTATATACTTGTCAAGCTCCGCTCTCGAAGCGATATAGGGAAAATCCTTTTCAAAATCGGGAAGCAATTCTTCCTTGCTTCCAGTATAAAATTCAATGCTGTGTATATTTTTCATGTCTATTCACCTGTATATCTGCGGTTTCGTCTGTTTTATTAAATATACTGGAATAGCTCTGTGATTGTCAATCAATATAGCGTGTTCTTTAACATCAAAAAAGAAGGAATGAGAGGGATTCCGTAGTAGTCGGCATTGATTTCTTTGGTTCGGAATAGTGTGGTGCTGGCGGTCTGTCTCTTGTTTTCGGTTGCTTGCTTCTTTGCCGTACATGAGCATTGAGCCAACGCTTATTTCCCGTTTATGATTCCCCAGACTTCCTCGTCAAATCTGCGGTCTTTGTAGTAAAATGGCCTGTCCGCCTCTGTGATTTCCCGGATCACCCTGCAGGGATTGCCTGCCGCGCACACATTGTCCGGAATGTCTTTTGTCACCACGCTGCCAGCCCCGATCACCACATTATTCCCGATTTTGACACCCGGAAGGATAACGCAGCTTCCGCCGATCCAAACGTTGTCTCCGAGGGTCACGGAGATACCGTATTCGTAGCCGGAATTTCTGCTTTCCGGGTGGATTGGATGCCCCGCCGTATAGATGGAGACATTGGGCCCGAACAGTACATTTTTCCCGATCGTGATCTTTGCTACATCCAGCATGATACAGCCTGTGTTTGCATAAAAATTTTCCCCCAGCTCAATGTGGCTGCCGTACTCGCAGTGGAAGGGCGGCTCGAAATACACATTCTTCCCGTGCTTCATTCCGGTTCGGTCAAGACACTGCATCCCCTTCTCCACCTCAAAAGGCATTACAGTATTGTATTCGCGGATCGCTTTCTTCACAACAAGCTGTTCTGCCATCACGTTTTCATCCGAAAAGTATGCCATTTCATGATCTCTGCGGTATCTGTTGTCCATTTTCATATCCATAAATTCCTTTCTGTTCATATTTTTATGTATGCTGCTGTTATTCCCACGACGTGCACTTGACAAGGAAGCATATTTTCAATACTATATTATTTTAAAAGGGACATGTATTCAACCACAAAACGTTCGAAATGTTATAACTATATTTCGCGAAGCAGTTCCGAACGGCAGCAATATGAAAAAACAGACCGTGCAAGTTTACTTGCAAAGGGATGCTTTCCCACGCAGCCATCCAATACAGAAAAAATACGAACCCTTAAAGGACAGTACAATGGACACAAGAGTATGGATCAATCCGGATAATTCCGAAAAGGTACAATATAATACGGACGATTATCCCGTCTATGTTAGGCGGGACGTTTTGTCAACCTATCCCAACTACACAGCCGTCAGCCACTGGCATGACGATGTTGAGCTGATCGCCATCCTTTCCGGACATATGATTTACAATGTGAACGGAGAGGCCACCCGGCTTGACGCGGGAAACGGCATCTTTGTCAACGCCCGGCAGCTTCATTATGGTTACTCAGATGACCGGAGCGAATGCATTTTTATCTGTGTGATATTCCACCCCATGCTGCTCTGTGCCTCCCGGTATCTGGAGCAGAAATTTGTCGCCCCCATTCTGTCTGACAGCAGCCTGCCCTGGCATTTTCTGGATCAGGGCATCGGATGGGAAGCGCAGATTCTGGAGGATGTCCAAAAAATATATGGGGTTCTCCCGGAAAATACGGCGGAATTGAAGATACAAAGCCTGATCAGCGATATCTGGAGCCGGCTCTACCAAAACAGGAAGGTATGCGAGGATGCGCCTCCGATCCGCAACCACCACCTGTCCGCACTGAAAGAAATGGTCGCGTTTATACAGGAGCACTACCGGGAGAAGATCAGCCTTTCCGATATCGCCCGTGCCGGAGGTGTCGGAAAAACAAGCTGCTGCGCCATTTTCCGGCGCTTTGTCAACCAGACACCAAATGCCTACCTCACCGATTACCGCCTGCGCAAGGGTGCGGAGCTGCTTCTGTCTACAAATCTGACAGTTACGGAGATCTGCTATGAGGTCGGATTTTCCGGCGGCAGTTATTTTACAGAAACCTTCCACAGATGTCTGGGGTGCAGTCCAGGGGAATACCGAAAAAATTCCGCCTGTACGGCAGGATAATCTTTGGATGGCAGCCGTTTAGATGAAAAAAATATCCGGCAGCCTGATTAAAACAGATCTGCCGGACATCTCAGGAACTGCAGAAAAATATCCGGTGCAATCGGCGCAGGTTATTTTTCCAGGTTTCTTATATGTAGTTACAATTCGCTCTACGCATGCCACGCCAGCCGTACGCTTGCCGCATGATGCTCTCCCGTGAGCCAGTCCACATCGTTGGTGATCCAGTCCATGATCTCAAGCTGGCGCGTTTCCCATTCCACGGTAAATGCCCTGTCCGCCTCGGTAGGCTCCTTCTCCATAGTCGTATCGATCTCGTCATATCCGAAGATATAGCCGCCCGCGCACCAGATGCTGAAATTACTGTCCGGCCCCTGGGTCACCGTACCGCCGCGTTTTTCAATCAATCCGTCGTGCCTTTTCTTGTACTCCTCCTCGCATCCCGGTTTCAGCCTGGTCATGAACATCCGGTGCCGGATCAGCTCCTTACTTTTCCGCACAATGCCGAAGTCATGGTACATCAGCCGCATCGCTTCGCCCGGGACAGAGATCCAGTCAAAGGTATCTTCCATTGTTCCGGTGAGTCTGCCTTTGACCGCTTCCTCTTCCGGGGAAAGCGCCCTGACGCCGTCAGTCTCGTAATACCCGAAAATCAAATCCTCCGCATTCCAGATGCTGAAATTCCTCACCTGGTTCCGATCCAGAAATGAGGTCAGCTCCGGCCAGATTTCTCCCAGCCTTTTGCGGTATTCATCCATCTGTCCTGTTTTTACTTTCATTGCAAATGTGTGTCGCTCCATGATTTTCTTCCTTTCTGTATTTCCTGCAGCCCATTTATATATCAGCAAGTTTCTTTTATGATAATACATTTTGAAGGATTCGTCCACTGCAAGGTCATTACTGAGCGCAATTCGTTCACACCATGGTTACTGTTCACACGGCGTCGTGCACCCTGCTGCACGGCGTCCGGCCAATTCAGTGAGGGGGCCCAGCCTGTTAAAAATCAGGAATTGTGCGATCATACAAAAACAAACCGCATAAAAACAGGAAATCAGGCTTGGGCACAATGATTTCCGGCAGAAAATTTCCTATAATATACACAATATAAAACCACATCTGCTGCGCTATTTGCCCTGTACGGAAGTACAGGTACAGAGCCTGCATTGCATCAAAAAAGAAAACAGGGGGATAAAGACTTATGGAAAAGCACAAAGAAACCCATTCCGGCATCAATTATACAAAAAGACGCTGGCTGGTTCTGCTGGCAAGCTGCGTGATCAATCTGTGCATCGGCGCGCTGTATGCATGGAGCGTATTTGCGGGACCGATGGCGGCGTACCTTTCAGATATATCAGGAACTGAGCTGACGGCAGCAGACCTGGCCATTGTATTTTCCGTGGGAAACGGGCTGGGCTTCATTACCATGATCGGCGGCGGATTTCTGAATCAGAAAATCGGCCCCAAATGGGTCATTTTCTGGGGAGGAGTCCTGTTTGGACTGGGGTATGTGATCTGCGGATTCGCCGCAGATACGGCCATGCTTGTCGTTGGATACGGGCTATTCAGCGGGCTGGCTATGGGGCTGGCATACGGATGCACCATCAGCAATTCCGTAAAATTTTTCCCTGACAAGGCCGGGCTGGTAGGAGGGATCGCCACCGCATCGTACGGAATTTCCTCCGTGATCATCCCGCCGATTGCCAATGCGCTGATCGACAGCCTTGGAGTCAACCGGGCATTCATGACCATGGGTGCGGCGATCATCCTGGTGGTAGGCGTATTTTCCCAAATGATTGTCAAATGTCCGGACGGATTTGTGCCGGATGGCTGGACGCCGCCTGCAAAAAAAGAAGAAAGCGGCGCGCAAAACACTGCGGCAGACATGGATTGGAAGGAAATGCTGGCGGCCCCGGTGTTCTATGTAATGCTCGTTATGCTGTTTTTCGGGGCAGTCCTCGGCATGATGGCCATTTCCCAGGCGTCTAATATTGCCCAGAGCATGATCGGAATGACTCCGGCGGCAGCGGCAATTGTAGTCTCGATCCTGGCGCTGTTCAATACATTCGGACGGATACTGGCAGGAATGGTTTCCGACCGGATTGGCTGTATCCAGACGCTGACCGGGGTATTTGTCATTGCGATTGCCGCGATGGGCATCCTCTACATCAGCGGAAATGGTTCCGCGGCATTGTTTTATGTGGGCATCTGCCTGATCGGAGTCTGCTTCGGTTCTTTTATGGGTGTGTATCCCAGCTTTACCGCCGGACAGTTTGGAAGAAAAAATTCCAGCGTCAATTACGGCATCATGTTCATCGGTTTCAATATCGCCGGGCTGCTGGGCCCTATGATCGTGAGCCGGGTATTTCAGCAGACCGGGGATTATGGAAACGCGTTTCTCATCGCGATGGCATTTGCGGCGGCAGGGCTGGCGCTGTCATTTGTGTATAGAAGGTTTCAAAAGGCCGAATAGACGTGAGCAACATAATCAGATAAAAAACAACTGTGCAGCAGGCTGGAGGGCAGGGATTAGTCCTCTTCCTCCAGCATCCGCAGCCCAGCGGTAGCCGTCACCGGCAGGGAAAAAATGATCCCCCCGGCGGGACTTCCGGTTCCGGCCTGTTCCATGATGGCGCGCATGATCTCGTTTTTATGCTTCGAGCGCACCACAATAAAAATCATTTCCTTTTCTTCCGCAAGGGAGATCCCCAGGAACCGTTTGGCATGCTCCATGCCGGTTCCCTTCGCATGGATGACCGTGCCCCCCGGCGCGTGGGCGCTTCTGGCGGCATCCATGACCGTCTCGATATGTCCGCCGTTTGCAATGGTGATCAGAAGTTCATATTCCGTGTCTTTCAATGTGCTTTCCTCCTCAACGACAACTTCCTGCTCCATGGTGATATACTGCAGCGCTTTTTTTCCTCCGATACTGCTCATGGGAATGAGAAATGCGATTCCCCTTCCGGCAATATCGATCTTCATCTTACTGTATAGCTCTTTTTTAAATGATTTCCATGTCTCCATTGTGACAAACGCAAAATAAATAGTCTTTTCCGTGGCCTCCATTCCCAGATAATCGAGAATGGCGCTGTTTGCGGTGCCCACGCCCATGGTGGAGAGGGTGACATGGATATGGTTTTCCTTAAAAAACGGGATCATCTTATTGCGGATTCCCCGGTTGGTGATCATTCCCATCACATAAAGTTCATTCATGAAAGACTCCTTTCCGTCTGAGGTCTGCGGGCATGCGCCCAATACCAATCAGAAAATCCAGTCCTTGTAAAGTAAACTTGCCCGTCCAGCCTTTTCTGATTGCTGCTGAAAACCAGAACAGCAGACCTCAGCCCCGTCTGCTGCGCAGCCTATGCGCTGCTGTCGCAGCTCCTGACTGAGGTTTATGGGCGTGCGCCCAATATCAATCAGAAAACCCAGTCCTTGTCAAGTTAACATGCCCGTCCTGCCTTTTCTGATTGCTGCTGTTCTTAAAGCTCGATAATATCATCGTCGCCCCAGGTGTCTAGGTAGGCGGCGCTGACGGCTGCTCCGGCTTCTGCGGTTCTGGACTTGTACTGGTAGACGGCGCCTAAGATCTGGATGGCGATCAGGGGCGTCATGGCGACCATGGCTACGATCCCGAAGGCGTCCCGGACGATGTTGCCGCCGATGGCCTGGCATGCGCCCATGGCAAAGGGCAGCAGGAAGGTGGCGGTCATGGGGCCGGAAGCAACCCCGCCGGAGTCGAACGCAATGGCGGTAAATATTTTCGGTACAAAAAAGGACAAACAGATCGCGATCACATACCCCGGTACGATAAACCACAGGATTGATATCCCGGTCAGCACCCGGATCATGGCGATTCCCACGGACGCGGCGACGCCCAGCGACAGGCTCAGCCCCATGGCCTTTCCGGGAATTGCGCCGGAAGTGATCTCCTCCACCTGGTCCATCAGCACGTAGACCGCAGGCTCCGCTTTTACGATAAAGAAACCGATCACCATACCTATGGGAATCAGCACGAAGCAGAACGGAAGCTCTGCGATCATCTGCCCCAGGTAATTTCCGGCTGGCATGAATCCTACGTTTGCGCCGGTCAGAAACAGCACCAGGCCGATATATGTATCTGCGATTCCAATCAATATTTTATACAGCGTTTTTTTCTTCAGCTTCAGGGAAATAATCTGAAATGCACCGAAGAAAGCAACAATCGGAAGCAGCGAAATGGCGATCTCTTTGATATATTCCGGGAAACTTTCTGCAAAATGCTTCCACAGCTCGACCGAATCCTGGATGTTCGGCAAAGGCGTGGGCACATATCCGGTATCCCCGGGATGATACAGCAGTCCAAGAAGGAGCACCGCGAGGATAGGTCCGATGGAACACAGGGAGATCAGACCGAAACTGTCATCCTCTGCATGCTTATCGCTTCGGACTGCGGCAAAACCGATACCCAGCGCCATGATAAACGGAACCGTCATAGGCCCGGTGGTTACCCCGCCGGAGTCAAACGCCACTGCAGTAAAGTCTTTCGGGACAAACAGCGTCAGGACTGCCACGATGGCGTAAAAGAAGATCAGCAGTGTGGAAAGGGATTTGGAAAACAGCATACGCAGCATTGCCACCACCAGGAAAAAACCCACGCCGCAGGCGACTGCCAGGATCAGCGTATAATTGGGGATGGAGGGAACCTGTTCAGCCAGCACCTGCAGGTCAGGCTCAGAAATGGTGATGACAAAACCCAGCAGGAAGCAGAGGAAAAGGATCGTTCCGAGGTGCATGGTCTTGGCCATTTTCGTTCCCACCTTTTCCCCCATGGGGGTCATCGACAGTTCCGCACCCAGCGTAAAAAACATCATACCGACGATCAGCAGCACCGCCCCGAATAAAAACAGGAGCAGGATGCTCGGTGGAATGGGTGCAATGGTAAAACTCAAAAGCAGTACGATCCCGATGATCGGCGCAACCGCTTTTAAGGCTTCTTTTAATTTTTCAGAGAATCTCGTCTGATAATAATTCATGAAGCAAACAGTCCTTTCTATGGCTGGAGTTATTCAGGAACAAAAAAATCCGGCTGTTTGTTGTTGGAAAATAATCGGGAACAAACGTGGAAAATAGCTGCCTGCAGACGGAGAGCAGGCGATGCTCTATAAAAAGTATTATAAAGGGTTTTTGTGATTTTTACAACCTTTTCATGATGATTTAGACGCAGTTTGCCAGATGCCCGTTACTGTTCACACCCTTTGGGTGCTCCAGTAACAGTATCCTGCTTGTTTTAAGTAGCCTTCGGCGGGATGCATTTCACTTGACAGTTGGAATGAGAAAGATTATGATACGGAATAATAGAAGAATATATAATGAAAGAAATCAAATAGCAGAAAAGCAGCATAGAGGTGCAGTAAATGAACGATAAGATTTATGAATACGCGTCTCAGATTTACAGTGCGGAAAATAAGGGAGGCGCATACGTGACTTTTCCATATGATATCCGGGAGGAGTTTGGAAAAGGAAGAGTGAAGGTGCATGCCACCTTTGACGGAGAGCCATATGACGGCAGCATTGTAAATATGGGAGTCAAAAATGCAGACGGCAGCATTTGCTATATCATCGGTATCCGGAAGGATATCCGCGCCCGGATCGGCAAGCAGCCGGGGGACACTGTACAGGTGACGGTAAAAGAACGGGAGTGATGTTTTCAAGGCAAATCCCGGGAGCAGCAGCTACAGAACACTATGGAACAGGAGGAGCACAAATATGTGGACATGTCCAAAATGCGGACGCAGTTTCAAAAATCAGAACCAGGGTCATTACTGCGGCAAACCGCCGGAAACCATTGACGAATATATCGAAGGACAGACGGAAAATGCGCAGCCCTATCTGCGGGAAATAAGGGATGCCATCCGGGGGGCGCTGCCGGAAGCGGAAGAACGCATTTCGTGGAGTATGCCGACATTCTGGAAAAAGTATAATATCATCCAGTTTGCGGCGGCCAAAAAGCACGTCGGACTTTATCCGGGGCCCGAAGCTGTGGAGAAATTCCGCGAACAGCTCAAGGACTATAAGACCAGTAAAGGGACGATCCAGCTTCCTTATGAAAAGCCGCACCCGTTGGAACTGATCGCGGACATTGCCAGATGGTGCTATGAAGGAGACAAAGAGGAAGAGCCCGATTGCACCAAAGAGTAAACAGAAACGCTTCATAATTTTATTTACAAAAAAAGCAGGATGACCGGACACAGGGACGGGCGGCTTGCTGTCAGACGGTAGTTTATGTGAGGAAAAACAGAATGGAAAATAATAAAGTATACGGGATGGATTTTTCAAAAATATATCAGCTTCTTGTCAATAAAGCCCTGAGAAAAGGGAGGACAAAAGAAGAGGCAGACGAGATCATCCGATGGCTTACCGGATACAGTCAGGCAGAGATCGAGGACATGCTTGAAAAACCAACATCATACGGAGATTTTTTTCGAAATGCCCCGGAATTGAATGAAAACAGGCATCTCATCAAGGGCGTAGTCTGCGGAGTCAGAGTGGAAGACATTGAGGAGCCGCTTATGCGGGAAATCCGATATCTGGACAAACTCATCGATGAGCTGGCAAAAGGAAAAGCAATGGATAAAATACTGCGGAAGTAAATCCGAGGATTGTGAAAAGTACGATTGCTGCTGTCCGCAGTCATTTTATTCACATGTTACAGTTCACATGCGCAAAAACAGCCGGCATACAGCGGCGCTTGAAATCAGCCAGAAAATGTAGTACACTGAATTACATTACTGAAAATAAAATACAGAAGAAGGAGAGAACCTATGAAGCAGGATATGATTGTCATTTTGGACCTGGGCAGTACGGTAAATACGGAGGTTGCCCGCAAGATCCGCGAGATGGGCGTATACAGTGAGATTCATCCCCATGACATTTCTCTGGAAGAACTGAAAAAGCTGGAGAATGTGAGAGGGATCGTACTAAACGGCGGAGAAAACCGGATCGTGGACGGCGCTGCCGTTGAGATCAGCCCGGAACTTTATGATTGCGGCTGCCCGATGATGGCCATTGACCACCCTACGGCAAAATGTGACAGAAAGCTGGATGCATTGCCGGAGGACGCGGTTTTGCGGGAGTTTGTATTCGACACCTGCCAGGCGCAGGCAAACTGGAATATGAAAAACTTTATTGAAGACCAGGTAGAACAGATCCGCAGGCAGGTAGGCGACAGAAAAGTGCTTCTGGCCCTGTCCGGCGGCGTAGATTCCTCTGTGGTCGCAGCCATGCTGATACGCGCCATCGGAAAGCAGCTTACATGTGTCCATGTCAATCATGGCCTGATGAGAAAAAATGAATCCGAAAGTGTGATTGAGGTTTTCCGCGACCAGCTTCATGCAAACCTGGTTTACGTGGACGGCACGGAGCGCTTTTTAGGAAAGCTGGAAGGCATCTCCGATCCGGAAGAAAAGCGCAAGATCATCGGCAGCGAATTTATCCGTGTGTTTGAAGAAGAAGCCAGAAAGCTGGAAGGGATTGATTTCTTAGGACAGGGAACCATTTATCCGGATATCATCGAAAGCGGGACCAAGACCGCGAAAATGGTAAAATCCCATCACAACGTAGGCGGCCTCCCGGAAGACCTGCAGTTTGAACTTGTGGAGCCGTTAAAGCAGCTCTTCAAAGACGAAGTACGTGCCTGCGGTATCGAATTAGGGCTTCCAGCTTCCATGGTTTACCGCCAGCCATTCCCCGGCCCGGGACTCGGCGTGCGCTGCCTGGGCGCAATCACCAGGGACCGGCTGGAGGCGGTGCGGGAATCCGACGCCATCCTTCGGGAAGAATTTGCCAATGCCGGCCTGGATAAAAAGGTATGGCAGTACTTTACCGTAGTACCGGATTTCAAGTCAGTGGGTGTCAAAAACAATGCCAGATGCTTTGAATACATGGTGATCATCCGCGCCATCAACACAATAGACGCCATGAGCGCAACCATCGAACGGATCGACTGGGACGTGCTGCAGAAGATCACGGACAGGATTCTGGAAGAGGTGGAGAATGTGAATCGGGTATGCTATGACATGTCGCCGAAGCCGCCTTCGACCATAGAATTTGAATAAAGTGAAAGATTGTGCAAATCCAGTGTTTATGTCTTTTCACGGGCTTTGGAAATGACTTTTGATAACAAATTGATAACTCAAACTTCGCACATAATTTTTATCTTTGCACCATAAAAATGGGAAATAAAAGGCGCTGGAATAATTTCATCCAGGTTGACGGTATTTTCGAGGAGCTCCAGGAAGGGATATTTATCGTGATTAAATTTATTTTGGCAATCAGAGAAATATCTGCTAAAGAAAGCTGTTTGTATGGTATCATATGAGTTACAACTCCTTTACTGGTGGATATGGTTAATTGTTACTGGGAATTTCAATTGTACCATAAATCAGTGAGGAGTTGTTCTAATTTTTAATAAAAAGATTCCCTTATTATGCGGGTTTTGAAGTTTTGAAAATACCTAAATTCGATTATATTGATGAAAGGATGTAATATGTACCAAGAGCGGTTAGAATTGTATAGAAAATTAGAAAAGGAATACAATAGTAAAGTGCTTGTTTATATTACAAGTGATAGAAATAATATGGGTGCACAGATTGCTCCTGACGTAATTGATTTTTTTATTGGTCACTTAGATAAAATAGGAATTTCTAAAAAAATATCTTTATACTTATATACACGTGGAGGCGATACAGCAGCGGCATGGAATATAGTAAATTTGTTGCGGATGTATTGTGACGAATTGCAGGTAATTGTTCCTCATAAAGCACATAGTGCAGGGACTATAATAAGCCTTGGTGCTAATGAAATTATTATGACAAAGCAGGCGACATTAAGTCCTATTGATCCGAGTATTAATACTGCATTGAATCCTTCGATACCCAACGGAATGGGAAATACTTTTCCGGTTAGTGTTGAAGCTGTAAAAGGATATTTGGAGTTTGCAAAAGAAGAGTTAGCAATAAAGGATGATGTTGCATTATCTAACATTTTAATTAAATTGAGCGATTATGTTCACCCGTTGGTTTTGGGACAGGTATATAGGTCAAGAGCTCAGATTCAAATGTTAGCAGAAAAACTATTGCAAAATCAAGTTACGAATAAAGAAATAACAAAAAAAATCATTGCCTTTTTATGTAGTGAATCGGGAAGTCATGATTATACTATTAACAGACGTGAAGCAGAGAATGATTTGGGGTTAAAAGTGTCAAAACCAACAGATGTGCAATATAGTATTATAAAGGCGATTTATGATGATATTAATAATGAATTACAATTTAATAAAGCTTTTAATCTAGCTGAAATAAATGGCGCTTACGCAGTAAGGAGATGTTTAGTTGAGAGCTTGAAAGGGGGAGCAGACTATTTTGTTACTGAAGGCGAGTGTATTCATGGGCAGGATACTAATGGGCAGCATGTTGTCCAAAATAGAGCGACATTTGAGGGGTGGCGCCATGAAGATAAAGAAATAAAGGTTTTAGAAGTAAACGATTTGGAAAATGAGGAGGTGTATTATGAAAAAAGTGATGAATTTCAAGTATAATGATTCAATAAGTACTGGCAGTACCAATTATTATACTACGGTTACCTCTGCAATTCCTAATAATGATGATAGAGTTGTTATTGTGGATTCTTACAACGAAATTGAGAAGTTGGGGGATGTAGGAAAGTACTCTATTTTTGATATTGCTAATTGGTTTTTAAATAAAGGAGATATGACACAAAAAAAATTACAAAAATTGTGTTATTATGCGCAAGCGTGGTGCTATGCTCTAAAAGAAAAAAGACTAATTAAATCGGATTTTCAGGCTTGGGTACATGGACCAGTTTCGCCAGCGTTATATGACAGATTTAAACAGTTTGGATATGATACTATTAAGATAAGTGGAACATATAAATGTAATATTAGCAAAGAAGATGTTAGCTTATTGGAGGATATATGGGAGACTTACGGAGATAAAACAGGAAATGCATTGGAGGCGCTTACACATCGAGAATTGCCTTGGATTGAAGCTAGACGCGGTTATGCTGAAAACGAAAGGTGTACTGTAGTTATTTCGCCGGAGGCAATGAAAATGTACTACAAGTCTATTTATGTAGGCGAATAATTTCCCGGAATAACAATTATGGCAAAAATATTAACTAACCAAAGAGATGTGCCGTTTGAATTGAGTTTTAAATATCCGCTTGAAAAAGGATATACTTTTAAAGAAATGAGTATGAAAAATATTAAAGAATTTCAAGGATTTTTGGATAAAGTATCTCGTATGACAGTACAACAAGTGGATAATTTATATGCAAGAAAGCCGTATGCGAATGATTGTTATAATGGTATGCAGGTTTATCATTATGGAGTGACTGAGACTTTTAGAATACATGTGGTATTAGAAGCTGGTTATTATAAAATTATTAGACTAGATCCAAATCATAAAGTACATAATTGAAAGTGGATTGTCTGTTGTTTTTAATTATCCATATTTTTACATAAATAGACATTGAAATTGTTATCAATGCCGATAACAAATTGATATCATGAGCCCATATAGGCTGGATAATATGGAGAAATCAAATAATCAAAACAACTATAAACACGACAATGAATAATAAATAAAATTGATTAGTAGTTGTCGAGTTCGAATGACGGACAAAACGCCGGAAATACCGATAAAATGGGTGTTTCCGGCGTTGTTTTATACCGTTTGGCTCTAAAATGGTGCTAATTGTTTTCGTAAGCGTTATTCTCCGAATAATAACGGAACGCCTTTACGATATAATCAGAAGCCCCTTTTCCATATTTGCCATCAGTCATATTTTTTATATAATCGCTTGAATATGTGTCGATGAGAACATTGATACAGGGCTTATCGAGGAATACGCTGGTGCTGTTTTTCTGTATAAACTGCAATAGTTCATATACAATAGATTGTATTTTCGGGGAAGAAACATCTTCTGACAAATCGGCGGTTAGTCTGCCATACAGTATATCAGACTGTTTTCCAATTTCTTTCACGTCTTCCGTTAATTGTGTTTTCATAAATTCAGAGAAATGCTCTAAATTGTATTTCATGGTTTCAGTGTATTTTTCAATACTGCCGAATTGCTGGATGGCGAGTTTCGCTACCTCGGATTCGTCATCTTTGATTTTCCGAATAAACATATCAAAATTTTCAATGCTTCCCCAGTGCTTGATAACGTCATCGGTGCTGTTGTCTTTAAAATCCTCTAATGCGGTAATGTAATCAGACAGGTCAAATTCTTTAAAACTCATACATTGTTCTCCTTTCTCTAAGCGGCTGAGAAGCTGTATAAGTCTGTCTGTCCGATTGCGTTTCAGCAAAAGCATCTCTTTTTGCTTTTTGAAAGCCTTAATCCTATCAAAGTCTGGTTTTTGCAGAATTTCTTGAATCTCTTTCAGCTTAAAGCCCAATTCCTTAAAAAACAGAATTTGCTGCAGCTTTTGCAAGGCTTCATCATCATATAGACGATAACCGGACCTGGTCAATTCACTTGGTTTTAATAGTCCAATCTCGTCATAATATTGTAATGTGCGGGTGCTTATGCCTGTTAGTTCAGCAACCTGGCTTATAGTGCGCATTCTTATCAGCTCCTTAAATTTGTGAAGAAGAAGGGCAGTGACTGCCGGCTTATATCTATTCTGCTCCTATGAGAAAAGAATACAGTATCACGTTACGTGGAAGTCAATACTTTTTGTTCAAAATTTTTATTATTCTTTCATTAGTGCAAGAGTAGTCCGGGAAATTGAAAAATCTGATCATTTCGTGTATACTTAGAAAAAATTAGTAGGAGAAATGGATATGGGACAAAAACAGGCATATGAACCTCTGGTTATTCAGGCAAACATGGACAGGCTTTCGGATATATATGAATTGATTCATATGACGATTAAGGCTATATACACAAAGTATTATTCGGATAAGGCGGTCGAGTTCTTTCTGGAACTTCACAGTAAAGAAAACATCGCAAACGATATTTCTGCAGGAAAAGTATATGTGGTTATCTTTCAACAGGAAGTGATTGGAACAGGTACGTTGGACGGGAATCATATTATGCGCGTATTCGTATCACCTCAGTTCCAAAGGCAGGGGATTGGTACGCTTATTATGGATTTTCTTGAAGCTGAAATCATAAAGGGACATGGTGCTGCATGGTTGGAATCTTCGCTTCCCGCAGGGAAATTTTATCACAATCGCGGGTATATTACAAAGGGATATGAGGAATATCCGCTAGGAAATGATAAAGTGCTGGCATATGCGATCATGTGCAGAAAAAATTTCCCGATTGATCCCAAGGAATTTAATGCACCGTCTCAGCTTGTAAGACGTGAAATGGAATTACAAGGGATTGATTTAGACGAATTGAGAACGGTTTTTCCAAAGAGGTTATACCTTCTCGCAGACAGCCTGTACGACACGATGCTTGAAAAAAATGCAGGAACACTTACCTATCATGTGGGCGGCGGGGTGTATGTTATGGATCATGACAACTCGGTCGGATTTGTAAAGGGGGAGATGTGTTCGCCGGGAATCGCAGCTCAGGCTGAAGATCTGATCGCCGCAGGAGCGAAAGAGCTGATTCATGTAGGATTTGCGGGAGGATATCCGGGAACAAAGATCGGAGACGTGGTGATCACTGACGGAGCATTCCATGATACGGCTGTTGCAGGCTTGTACGGCTGTAATGGAGAGATTGTCCGATCAACAAAGGAACTCACCGATTTGCTCTGCAGGGAAATGGACGCAAAAGGGATTGCATACCGCAGGGGCTGTCATCGGACTACCGACGCTGGGTATGTTCAGCCATATTGGAGTGCAAAATATTATGAGGACAAGGGTGTGCTTTGCGTTGAAATGGAAGGCGCAGGTCTGTTTTCGGTAGCAAAATTCCGCTCTTGCCGTGCAGCCGGAATCTATGTAATATCGGATTCCGGTTCCGGAGACGATTGGAATCTTGGATGGGGTGAGAAGGCTTTGGAGGCAAGTATCAGCAAAGTGATAGATGCAATTACGAACAATGGATAAACGGATACATGTTCACTTAATATTTCGGAATATTAAGTACTAAATGAATTTAAATAATTATAAAATATGAGCCGATTAAAAAAGTCTATGTTGAGATGGTGAAATAGATTGTAGAAAGTGAGGCAGAAAACGCAGAAAACGCTGAATGATTATATGGCAATTTCTTATCGGATGGAGATTGTGGAGGACAAGGGAGGAGGGGGCTTTGTTGTTTTCTATCCTGATCTTCCGGGGGGCATTACTTGCGGTCAAACGGTAGAAGATGCAGTAGCAAATGCGGCAGATGCTAAGAGGGCGTGGATAGAAGCTGCCCTTGAAGAAGGGATTGAGATCAATGAACCTAACAGCCTGGAAGACTCTTCCGGCCAAATCAAAATGAAAAATACAGCATGGTATTGAAAAACTCCAGTAATACGGCAACATAAAATCAATTTTAATAACGGATAACAATCCCGGAAATGCTGATAAAATAGATGTCTCCGGGATTGTTTTATGACGTTTGTTATTGAAATAATGAGATTATATTTCTTCTATTTCGATTGCATCAACAATAATGGCTTCTTCTTCGGTAGTATGATGATAGGGATTGCTCAATAGAGTATCCTGTAAAGAAGCTTTCAGTTTGTCGCAGCATGGCTTGAAAGAGAGATATGTGATACCGCCTCCGATTACACCGCCGACAACAGGAATCGCCTTTTTAAAGAAACCAGAAAATACTTGCTTGGTCATATTTACTCCAAACCATTTTGAGACACTTTTTACAATAGGGTAGATTGTGCCTTTGGTTAAAGCTGTTTTCATCAGTTTCTTTTCTACGCCTTTTCCTAAAGCGGTTGCCATTGCCTTGAGAGCAGCATTTGTGCCTTGTACTCCATACATAACACCGAGACAAATGATTAAAAGATTCATGGTTTCGGAATCGAATCTATGCTCTTTTTCTGTGGTGTCAATTTCCGGGAATCCATATAAGTACATTAGTTTTTGCGTGGCTCGAAGCATATAACCATAATATTGTACCAAATCAGCAGGAATCGTGGCGACCATAGCTACGCCGCCCGGCGCACCAAGTGCAGCAGAGATTCCAGAAACACAGTTCCGTTCAAATTTAATTACTTCATCAGCAATTTTGTCAACTTCACTGGACTGAATTTTTGCGTAAGCTGGATTGTGTGAAATTGCGAGGTCAATCACTTCTTGCGGGTGATTTTTCATCAATTCTTTCTGCAGAAAATCTGCCCGGTTTACTTTAATGCCGGGTGTCTGTAAACCAATAATGATAAAATCTTCAATATCAATTTCGCCATTGCCGTTTGCGTCTATTGCGCTAACAATGGAATCTTTGGATTTTGTAACAACGTTTTTGGCTTTATCTGTTGCGTTTGAGAGCGTTGTACCCGCATTTTTTACTACGCTGTTTAAATTTATTTTCTTAGATGCTTTTGTGTCATTTGATTCATTTGTATTTTTCATGGTTCATTCTCCTTCCAAAATAGGACGTGTATTTTTCGCGAGAAGTTAATTTTAAACTATCCCGTATATTTCATTTTTATATGATCCGCTACTAAACATTTTCCTCTGGCAAATAGAGAGTCTGAGCGCTAAAAACAGATACAGTATAACAATATTTTACTGAAAAATCTATACTTTTACCTGCATTTTAAACTTTCAAAAAACCCTTTTCGTAGATAAAAAGCAGATAATTATATCTTATACTCCCTATACTTTTTCGAAACATCAGGTTTCGTAACGTTATGGAAAAGCTTTGTTGACTCTCCTCATTGCGCCTGCTAGAATAAAGTTACAAAGAAAGTTTGCCCCTTCGTCGCAAAGTGAAGGATTTTTCCATAGCATGGGTGGAATCTTTGAGAGGAGCTGTGAGAATGGATTATCAAATTCGAGAGATCAAAAAAAGCGAATATCCGATTTTATCTGATTTCCTGTATGAGGCGATCTTTATTCCGGAGGGGATGAACCGTCCCCCAAAGTCTATCATAAACCGGCCGGAGCTGCAGGTATATACTGCAGATTTCGGAAAACCGGATGACTATTGCCTGGTGGCTGAAACAAAAGAAAAGGTCGTGGGAGCGGTATGGGCGCGCATCATGGACGACTATGGCCATATAGATGATGCCACGCCCTCGCTTTCGATTTCCCTTTATAAGGAATACAGACATTCAGGAATCGGAACCGCACTGATGGAAGCCATGCTGCGGCTGCTGAGAGAAAACGGATACAGGCAGGTATCGCTTTCTGTACAAAAAGAAAATTATGCGGTCGGTATGTATAAGAAAGCAGGATTTCAGGTTGTTCGTGAAAATCAAGATGAATATATTATGGTCTGCCGGCTGCAGTAAGGAACTGATCATCAGGCTGAAAAAGTCTGAACAAAAATGCATCGGAACTACCGGACGAATCACAGGAAAAACAAAAAACGCATACCGCGAAATTAAATAATAGGAAGGTTAAAAGTCTTCGGAAAGCTCTGGATCTTTTAAACTATTTTGCGGAGAAGTTTTTGATGGAGGAATAGGAGAAAGGACAAAGCCATGGTGAATTTTTACGACGAAGCAGAGGAACATTTATTAAAATTTGCAGTCATTTTTGCCGAAACGGAAGGAAAGTATGTCTTCTGCAAACACAAACAGCGGAATACATGGGAAATACCCGGGGGGCACAGGGAGCCGGGAGAAGACATTTTGGACACAGCAAAAAGAGAACTGTACGAAGAAACAGGAGCTGTTGATTTTGATATTAAGCCAATCTGTGTGTATTCTGTTGCAGAAGAGGGGCTTTCCGGCAGCAAAGAAACATTTGGAATGCTGTATTATGCAGAGATTCGGAAATTCGAAAAAGAACTGCATAGTGGAATTGAGAAGATACAAATCACCGATCAGCTGCCGGACGAATGGACGTATCCTGAAATACAGCCTGTATTGATAAAGGAAGCAAAGAAGAGAGGATACCGGAAATCCTGACAGAACATCTGCATACCAGCGGGATATTTTGAAACAAGCGGAACAGAAAGAAGGCAAAGGCGGAACATTTTTAAAAAATATATTCCAACGACAACGCCGCAAGGAGGAATTTTGGTGAAAACAAAAAATGAGATGAGAGAATTTATCCAAAAACAAAAAGTTGCGTTTATCGCTTCCATAGATGAGGACGGCTTTCCCAACATGAAGGCGATGTTTATGCCGCGCAAAATAGAGGGGGACTGCTTTTATTTTACAACCAATACATCTTCGATGCGTTCACAGCAGTTTATGAAAAATCCGAAGGCAAGCATTTATTTTTACAATAAAGGGCGGTTCAAGTATGAAGGACTGATGCTGACAGGAACCGTGGAATTATTGCAGGATGAGAACATAAAGAAAGAAATCTGGCAGGTCGGAGATGTCATGTACTACAGGCAGGGCGTCGCGGACCCGGACTATTGCGTATTAAAATTCACAGCAGTCAGGGGCAGGCACTATTGTAATTTGAAAACAGAAAGCTTTATGGTGGAGGAGCTGCGGTAGGAAAATCAGACATTGGGGGGCATGCCGCCTTACGAAAGGCGGCTCCTGGTGAAGCTGACACGCCCCCTTGCATGTTCTCCGGTCACCTCTACCGTATAGATTCCGCTTTGCGCAATCTCAAGATCAAATGTCTCGGAAAAGAGAAGCTCTTGGTTATCATAAATGACCGCATCCCCATATCGGATTTTCACTGCCATGCGTCCGTCATCCAGGATGATTGCGGCGTTTAATACGTCCCCGGCTTCCAGGGTCAGATTCTGCGAATCCGTTGCGTTAAATTTCCGAAAAACCATCACAAATTCACTGTCATTCCCGTTTCTGCTTCCGGTAAATTCGGAGACGGGCGGGTCGGTCAGGAAACAGAGGGCCAGAAGGAAACAGAGGACCGTCGCCGCCGCAGTCACGCCGGGGCCCGGTTTTTTATAGTTCAATATGGTTTTTACCCGTTCTTTTACATCAATTTCACCGAAAGCAAGCGGACAGGACAGCACTGTTTTACGCTGCATACCGCAGGAAACAAGCGCATGGGCGTAGGCTTTTTTCTCAGCCCCATCAAAATCACGCACCACCTTTTCGTCACAGGCCAGCTCCAGATCGCGGCAAAACAGAACATACGCCGCCCACACCAGCGGATGAAACCAATACACTGTCAGGAGGAGATAACCCAGCCACTTCCACCAGTGGTCTTTTCTCTGCAAATGCGCCTGCTCATGGGCGGTCACGTAGGCTAACTCGTCAGCGCCAATCCCGGAGGGCAGGAAGATCCGGGGCTTCAGAAGGCCGAGGATAAAGGGCGAACTCACCGCGTCGCAGAGCCAGAGGTTTTTCGAAGGGGAAAATTCCTCAAAAGGAACCGCCTCCCGAACCTTGATGCGAAGCCGCAGATACCGGAATATGCCATAGCACAGCAATAGGACAGCTCCGACAGCCCATAGGATTCCGGCGGCAAATATCCAGACATGCAGGGGATTGACGCTGGCTCCGGGGGCCTGGGAGAGGGTGCGGCTGATGATCGGATTTAAAGTCCGGTTGATCAGCAAAATCCCGGTGTTGACCGTAGGACGCCGGGCATATTGAACTGTATGCGCGTTCAGGATTTCCGCGCTGGGGATCAGGCTGAACGGCGCGCGCAGAGAAAGGGGGCAGACCAGCCGGAGGGCGGCAATTCCCCAGAGCACGCAGCAGACCCTCTTGGGCGCTTTTTTCAGTAGAATACGCAGAGGAAGGATTGCCAGGATCAGCCAGCCGGCCGCAAGGCCCATATTCAGAAGCTTCAAAAAAATCATATCCATTGTCAGACCTCCCGGTATATCACCAAACTAAGAAGCAGATGGGGCGATCTCCGCATCTTTTCTTCAAAAACATTCCTTTGTTCTCACATTATAACCGGTCTGTTCCCGTTTACCGGGGATCAGCGGCGCGGTCGATCATCGCCCGGATTTCTGCCGCTTCCTCCTGCGATAAAGGGGCATTTTTTGTAAAGGCGGCGATAAATGCAGGAAGAGAACCGTCAAAAGTATCTTCCACAAATCTTCTGCTCTGCAGGGAATAAAACTCCTGCCGTGAGATCAGAGAGGTAACGGTTCCGCCGTCATTGCGGAACAGCCCCTTGTCGCAGAGACGCCGCAGTACATTGTGCGCAGTCGTGCGCTTCCAGTGAAATTCTGCTGCAGTAAGCTTCACCAGCTCCGAGGATGTGACCGGCTCGCGCTCCCAGATCATATCCGCATAGCGGGCTTCGATTATACCCAATTGAATATCAGCCATTGTCAATCCTGCCTTTTTTCTGTTT
This sequence comes from Schaedlerella arabinosiphila, assembly GCF_003885045.1. GTDB lineage: Bacteria > Bacillota > Clostridia > Lachnospirales > Lachnospiraceae > Schaedlerella > Schaedlerella arabinosiphila. The sequence continues at coordinate 5,876,009 of NZ_RHJS01000002.1, forward strand.
TTTGCAGAGACTATTCTTTGTAGTCTCTATCTACAGACTACAACATGTGGTCTTGTTTGTCAAGAAAAAAATAAGAGACAAACATTCGTAACATTACCGCAATGACAAAACCGATTCCGCATATTCCACCAGCGGACGGATGCTTTCCCGGTTCGTAAAATCCAGGCATTGCCCATAGGTTTCCAGGATCAGCCGATCCTCTTCGCTGCGGCTGTGTTCCTCTTTTTTTAGGAGCATTTTGCGGAGCATGGACATCATGGAACGATGCACAACATTCAGCCGGGCATAATCAATTCCGCCCTGCAGGTGAAACAGCCGGATCTGTTCCGGGATTTTGCCGGAAAATGCTTTCTCAAGGGATTTGCGGATATTGGAAATGTTGTTGGGGTTGTCCGGGGCCGCAAGGCCGCAGGTGAATAAAAGGATCTCTTTTCCCGGCAAACGCTTTAAGCTTCGGCAGATAAAACGGATGCCGTTGATCCCGCCTGCGTAAAGGCCGCCTCCGAAAATTACGGCTTCATATTGTGAAAAATCATGGGGGCAAAAGGCTTTTTGTTCAAACACAGGGCAGGACAGCGCCTCCACGATCCACTCGGCATAACGCTGGTATAACCATATTTCGATTCATAGATCACAACGATCCGATTCATAAAAATTCTCCTCCAAAGAACCAAATCCGGGCTGCCGTTGCGGTTCACACTCCGGCCGGATACACACAGTAACGCTGTTTCCAATAATCGTTAGTGTTCACACGGTGTCGTGCACCCTGCTGCACGGCGTCCGGCCAATCGGCGCTCAGAAAAAATGTCGCGCTTGTGACGGTTACTTTTTTATAGTATACTGTTAGACAGGAAAAAGCAAGACAGCGATGAAAGTGCTGCAAAAAGCCAAAACTATGCCGGAAAAAATGGAAGGATTTTGAAATAGATGGAAATCAAAAACAAAGCAATCGACGGCGGCCGCCCCTTCGACTGGGGAAAGGCTTCTGCGGATTATGCAAAATACCGGGACATCTACCCGCCCATATTCTACCGAAAGATCGCGGATCGAAAACTGTGCGTTTCAGGCCAGACAGTGCTGGACTTAGGCACCGGTACAGGCGTTCTTCCGCGAAATATGTACTGTTTCGGAGCGCGCTGGTACGGCGCCGACATTTCCGAAAACCAGATTGCCCAGGCAGACATGCTTTCCCGCCGGATGAATATGAAAATCCAATACCAGACGGCAGCGGCGGAGGACGTTGATTTTCCGGATCAGACCTTTGACGTGATCACGGCCTGCCAGTGCTTCTGGTATTTTGACCATGAAAAGGTCGTCCCCAGGCTGTCGGCGATGCTGAAGAAAAACGGGCGTCTCCTGCTTCTCTATATGGCGTGGCTGCCTTTTGAGGATCAAATCGCAGGCGCAAGCGAACGGCTGGTATTAAAATACAACCCCCACTGGAGCGGCGCAGGTGAGACAAAAAAGCCGATTCAGGTGCCGGACTGCGTATATGAACGATTTGAGCCGGTGTACCACGAGGAATACGAGCTGGAAGTGCCCTTTACGAGAGAAACATGGAACGGAAGGATGAAAGCCTGCCGGGGCATCGGGGCCTCCCTGCGCCCGGAAGAGATTGAGGCATGGGAAAGGGAGCACCGGGAGCTTTTGCTGGAAACCGCGCCGGAGGAATTTACGGTCAGGCATTACGCGGCCATGCTGGAATTACAGAACCGCGGGCGGTAAGGAGACCGTTTTACAAAAGATATTATAGTAGGAGATTTATGTATGGAACAGACATTTATGAAGGAAAAAAAGATACTTCCGCTTGTGTTGTCGATGTCCCTGCCCATGGTCATTTCTATGGCAGTGAACTCGCTCTACAACATTGTGGACAGCTATTTTGTGGCAAAGCTGAACGAAGAAGCCATGACAGCTTTGTCCCTGGTTTACCCGGTGCAGAATATGATCAACGCCATTGCCATCGGATTTGCCATCGGGATCAACGCGGCCGTGGCTTATTATCTGGGCGCTGGAGACCAGGAACAGGCGGACAAGGCGGCCACCCAGGGGATGCTCCTGAACATAGTTCACGGAGCGGTGCTGATGGTCATTTCCATTGCCGTCATGCCTGCGTTTCTGCGGATGTTTTCCAAGGACGAAACGGTCATTCGGATGGCGCTGGAATATTCCAACAGGGCGTTTCTATTCGCTGTGGTTATCGCAATGACCCTGGTCTATGAAAAAGTATTTCAGGCCGTGGGAAAGATGAAGGTGTCCATGTTCAGCATGATGTGCGGATTTGTGGCAAATATCATTCTGGACCCGTTGATGATCTTCGGAATCGGATTTTTCCCGGCCATGGGGATTGCCGGGGCCGCTTACGCTACCGGAATCGGCCAGGTACTCACGCTGGTGGTTTATCTGATCTTCTGCAGGATCGACCCGCTTCCTCTGAACATGACGAGGAAATATGTCCGGCTGGATCGAAATGTAGCTGCCAGGCTGTATTCGGTGGGACTTTCCGCCACGCTGAGCCTGGCGCTGCCGTCCCTTCTGATCTCCGTTCTGAACGGGATTCTGGCAGGATTTTCAGAAAAATACGTCCTCGTGCTGGGCGTCTACTATAAGCTGCAGACCTTCATTTACCTGACGGCAAACGGAATCATACAGGGAATCCGCCCGCTGATGGGATACAATTTCGGCGCCGGGGAAAAAGAGCGCGTGAAGCAGATCTTCCGGACTACCCTGGTGCTCACCATGGGCGTAATGGTGGTGGGGATGATCTTGTCGTGGCTGATTCCGGAAAAGCTGATCGGCCTGTTTACCACCAGCCCGCAGACCGTCCAAAGCGGTGTGACGGCGCTTCACATCATCAGCCTCGGCTTCGTGGTATCCGCAGTCTCCGTGACCTGCTCCGGGGCGCTGGAAGGGCTGGGAAAGGGGCAGCCGTCCCTGTATATCTCGTTGTTCCGGTATGTCTTTGTGATCATGCCCGCGGCCTTTTTGCTCAGCCGGGTAATGGGGGTAAACGGGGTCTGGACTGCGTTCTGCGTGACCGAATTTGTGACGGCAGGGGCGGCGTATCTGATCTACAGGAAGTATGGGGTGAATGGCAGCCGGTCACATGAGCATTATAATTAATGGATTTTTAATCAAGGATTTGTTAATACGGTGAGGTGGAATATGAAACTCAAATCGATTACATTACAAAATTTCAGGGGCATAGAGAAGCTGACCATTTTTCTGGATGGAAAAACAACGGTTTTTTTTGGCATAAATGGTGTAGGCAAATCTACGATTCTTCGGGCTGTTGACTTGCTATATGCAAATATTATTGCAAAACTTATAGGGGCTGGTAAAAGAAGGACGGCAGAACTGAATTGTGAAGATATTAGTTATGGTAAATCAAAGGCAGGTATCAATGCAGTATTTTCCTTTGAAGATGGAACGGAAATGAAATATAGTCGTTCTATTGACAGGGCAGCAGGAAAAAAACACGATATAACGGAATTGAAATTATTAGTAGAAAAATTTGAAGATTCCTATCTTGTAAAAGGGCATGACGATGGTAATGGAAATTGGATAGAGCAAGTTGATAATAAAAATATGCCTGTTTTTGTCAATTACGGTGTGAATAGAATTGTGTTGGATGTTCCTCTGCAGGCGTCTAAAGAACAGTTTGCAAAATTAGATGCGTTTGATAAGGCAATGGAAAGTACAATAGATTTTCGAAATTTGTTTCAATGGTTTAGAAATCAGGAAGATATAGAAAATCAGGCAAAAGTACGGGAAAATGCAGAGTATGAAGACAAAAGCTTATCCGCTGTAAAGCGGGCAATGCTGGCAATGTTGGATGGATTTGAGGATATTCATATCGATAGAAATCCATTAGCAATGAAAGTGAGAAAAGAAAGTAAGTATTTGACAATAAATCAGTTATCTGATGGAGAAAAATGCACGATTGCGCTATTTGGTGATTTGGCACGCAGAATGGCATTGGCAAATCAGGGAAGGGAGAACCCATTAGAGGGAACAGGAGTTGTATTGATTGATGAATTGGATTTGCATATGCATACTTCATGGCAGCGTAAGGTGCTGAGTGTATTAAAGAATACATTTCCGAATATACAATTTATAATTACCACACATTCCCCGCAGATTCTGGGCGAAGGAGATGATACATTTAATTTGATGTATATGTTTAAGGATGAAAAGAAGATATCTCTGAGATCATATAAATCATTTATAGGTTGGGATACAAATGTAATTTTAGAAGAAGTGATGAATACGGCTTCCGTAAATCAGGATATAAAAAGAATGATTAACAAAATGTATGCACTTATTGAAGAAAAGGAATTTGATAAAGCGGAAGAACTGGCCGATATATTAGATGACAAATCAAATGGGTATGCTGAAGGAGTTGCAAAAGCAAGAGTTCTGATTTCCAGGGGGCGTAGATATGAAAAGAATAAATAAACAAGAGTCTCCGCAATGGTTTGAAGACTGGAAGAGAAATTTTAAAACAGAGAATAATAGAAATGCCCATTATAAAAATGATTTTTCTGCTGATGATGCAGATGGAATAAATAGAAGACGGAGATTGAGAGAAAGTCTTGTAAATGAACAGGGGAAAATATGTTGCTATTGTATGAGAAGAATATCCACAGATTCTTCTCATATTGAACATTTTTTACCTAAGGATTTTTTTGCAGATCAAGATTTATCTTACGAAAATCTGCTCGCTTCCTGCAATGGGGAAGGAACCATGACAGCAAAAGATGAGCATTGTGGACATAGAAAAGATAATTGGTGGAGAGAGGACATGATTTCCCCTACAGATATAGAAGTAGAAAAAATATTCGAATATCTTCCGAATGGGAAAATGAATAGTGTTAGAGGAAGGGCAACATCCAATATTGCACAGGAGATGATACACAATTTAGGATTAGATAGTTTTCATCTTGAAAGAGATAGACGTCAGGCCATAGAAGCATCGGAGGTATTTGATGATGTAGAATATTCAGAGGAAGAAATAAGAAGTTTTATAGAATATTACTCCAATAAAGATAATGGGGTTTATGTACCGTATTGTAAAGCTATTATTGATTGCCTGGAAGAAATGTTATGAGTTTGCTCCATTCAGGTCAGAACTTGACCAGATGTGACCCGCAGGGGGCAGCAGTCACGGACGAAATGCCGAACGCCGACACGCTGGAAGCGTGTTATAATAAATTGCGTTAAAGCGCAGGCAGTTTCTCAATTTCCTTACGAAAATCGGTGACAGCATGTACTGAAAAAAACAGGATACCATTTGGGTACACTAGCTGAAATATACGGAAGAGGGTCAATATTATGCAAGATAAAGAGAGGGTAATAGAAAAGATGCAGATCAGCCTGATTGACATCGAGAATAATATCAACACGTTTGAATTGGAACGCGCAGATCATGGCAAGGAGATTTTCTGGAAATGTGCAGATGAAGCATTTCCGTTGGAAATTATGACAGATGATGAAATAAAAAATACAGAGATCCTGAGAAAGCCTGAAAATCTCGCGGAGTCAGATGAAATCATAAAACAAAAGTTTTCTGACGCCGTATTTGAATATAAAATGGGACTTCTGATCAATAGGGAAGACGGATTTGACGATGCGGAGGATGAAGAGGGGGATGAGAAAACAGAGAGATTCAATCCATATGATCCCAAATTAATCCGCGTGGATACGAAAACATTTTCAATCAGCCAGGTGAATCAGATGATCAATGACGGCGAGATCGATTTGTCCCCAGATTTTCAGCGGGGATTTGTATGGACAGATATTACCCGAAAGTCGAGATTAATAGAATCTCTGCTTTTGAGGATTCCGATTCCGGTATTTTATTTTGCACAGGATGAAGAAGGCTTGTTTCAGGTGGTAGACGGTGTGCAGAGACTGACCGTGATTAACTCGTTTATGAAAAATGAGTTCAAGCTGAAAAATCTGGAATATCTCAGTGAATGCAATGATAAATGGTTTAAGAATGGAAAGGCGGCGAAAGAAGAAAGCCTGGACAGTATGTTTGTACGCCGCATTCAGCAGACGCAGCTCTTCATTAATGTAATTGATCCGCAGACACCCGGAAAAGTAAAATACGATATATTCAAACGGATCAACACCGGCGGAAAAGTGCTGAATAACCAGGAAATCAGAAATTGCCTGGCCTGCCCAAGCACAAGAAAGCTTCTGCGGGAGCTGTCAGGCTCACAGCATTTTCAGAGGGCTACAAGAGGCAGCATCAGTTCTACCAGAATGGCGGACGATGAATTAGTTCTGCGGTTCATTGCCTTTTACCTGCTTGACACAGACCAGTCGCCTGCAAAGGAATACAAAGGCGGAATGGATGCCCTGCTGGATGAGACAGTGGAGTTTTTAAATCAGGCAGATCTCGGGCTTATGAAGGAACTGAGAAGTAAATTTTTCCTGGCTATGGATCACGCGTATTATTTGTTTGGCGACAGGGCTTTCCGAAAAGCGATTTATATCAATAAGGCGCTGTTTTTGGGGATCTCCAGAGTCTTATGCCGTTTTTCGAAAGAACAGATCAGAGAAAAAAACAGGGATGAGATTACAAAAAATCTGAACGAGGCCATTGAACGGGAAGGGGAGCTCAGAGGGGCGCTGTCAATGGCTACAAATAACGCGAAGAATATCAAAATCGTATATGACACCGTAAGCAAAATAATAGGAGAATAGTCGGATGCATAAAAAGCTTATTATAGAAAATTTTAAATGTTTTTCAGAACAGACCCAGATCACTCTTGGAAAGATCAATATCTGCCTGGGAAGCAATTCAGTGGGCAAGTCGTCGGTCATTCAGAGCTGCATCCTGTTCAGACAGATTTATGAACAGGCAAAATTGTTCAAGGATACCCAGATTAAGAAATACAATATCCAGTTGAATGATATTTACGGCCTGCAGTTAGGCGATTCGGAGCATATCAAATCCTCCAAGGATAAAGAGGATATCACATTAAAGCTGGATGAATATGAGTATAAGCTGACATCAGTCAGTGAAAGTCCTGCGGAAATGGAAGTGAAAAACAGATATGATGTTTCCGAAATGTCAGCAAAAAAGGGCATCTTTTCGGAAAATTTTTACTACTTAAACGCGGAGAGAAAAGGCCCCAGGAATTACCAGCTTATTGATTCCAAGGTGATAAACAACTGCGGTGTATACGGCGAAAATGCGATCCACCTGCTCAATGTATTGGGGGCCGGGAAAGTGGATACGGAAAGGTGCTTTCACCTGGATGAAAATAAAAAAGTAAATACCCTGAGCAAGCAGGCAGAATATTGGATGGACTATATCATACCCGGGATTGAGATGCGTACGGACGATCTTATGGAACTGAGAATAAGCAGGATGTCGTTGCGTCAGCCTGCATTGGATACGGATTTTATGTCGCCGTATAATTTTGGATTTGGAATTTCTTATGTGCTTCCGGTTATTCTGACCGGGCTGACCGCAATAAAAGGAAGCGTGTTTCTGGTGGAAAATCCGGAGGCACATCTGCATCCGAAGGGACAGTCGCATATCGGATATTTTTTGGCAGCTATGGCATGTGCGGGCATTCAGGTCATTGTAGAGACGCACAGCGAGCATGTGCTGAACGGTATCCGGATTGCTGCTCTGAAAAATGCAATGAAGCCGGAAGACATCAGCGTCAATTTTTTTTCAATAAAAGAAACAAATGGAAATGTCCGGCATACGGTAGAGAAAATCAATTTAAACGACAGGATGGATCTGGAAAGCTGGCCGGAAGGTTTTTTGGATCAGGAAGAGGAGGATCTGCGGACATTGAGGGAACTCAGGAGAAACTGTCTGTAGATTTGGAAGATATCCAACCGGCAGTAAAAATGTATATTTCGTGCGGACGGGCCGGATGGTAAGAAAAGACTTAAGACTATATTTGTAAAGCTATGCGCCTGTACCGCCGAAAAGCAGATTGAGAGGAATAATGGAAAAACGTATACTTTGGGATAAAGAAATCAGGAAGTGTTTCATCGAATTTGATCAGAAACATTTGGAAGATTTTATGGAACTGCTGGATCATATTGGAGATAATCATATTGAAAACATCATTTGCGCAGACACCCAGGAAGATGCAGCACTGTGGGAATGGCTGTACTCGAAGGACCAGATTGAGCTGAATGATCTGAAAAGAGAATTGAGCCGAAAGATAGAGAGGGCAAAATGTGCTGCGGCCGATCTGTTTGACAAAATGTCAGAGCTCGTCGGGAAATTAGCAGCTATCAAAACATTGATACTTTTGTATGATAATGAGAATGTTTTTTGTATCTCAACAAAACAGGAGTATTATACGGGGCTGCGCAAATATCTGATTATGGAAAAAAAGGACTCATTTTGCAAAGATCTGCCGGAATGTTTTCCGAACATATATTTTTCCGAGGATATAGACACGACTGTCAATACGCTGAATAGAAAGTTTGACGAGATCCGCGGAGACCTTGTAAAACATTTGACAGGAATTGATGATTTCCAGAGTACTTTTCTGCAGTTGCTTCGGGAAAATGCGTCCTATCAAAAGCTTGCCGAATGCTTCACCGCCGGTACGGGTATAGAGTGTTCTCCGCAGGCGGGACGTGACAAGGTACAGGTATTGAAAGAAACGCATTTTAATAAAAAAACCGGACAGGAAGAAACCGTGATATGCGAACTGCATACAAAATTTAAGAGATTCAATATTGACAGAGACAATCAGGATAGAATTTATTTTTTCCCGGGAAAAGAAGGGATACTGGATGGAAAAGCGATTGTAAAATATATTGGAGGGCATTTGTGAGGAAAGAATATGGTCCATGAATTAAACGACACAAAAAAAGCGTCCCCGCTCTTTAAGGGCTCCCAGGAGTCAATGATCTGGTCCTGCCTGCAGAATGTCATGGGAAGGATCTACGCAGACTCCCCGGAGCACCCCGTCTCCGCCATGGCTCTCCTGGCGGACTTCTGCTTTTTTGCAGGGAAGCCTGACGCAGAGCTTGTCCGGTACTGGGCCGGGATGTGCGAGGCAGATAGGGCGGCTGGCAGCGCGGCACAGAGTACGCAGTCTGGGGAAACCTCAAATTCCCTCCCGCCCAGGTTCATCATCATGGTTCCGCAAAACCGCGCATGGGGGGAACTGATTGAAGAATGCTATGGAGAAAATGCCAAAAAGGTGACAAGGTACGCCATAAAAAAAGAACCGGATATATTTGACAGGGCGAAGCTGCAGGCGGCTGCGGAGTCCATTCCGCCGGGTTACACAATGAAAATGATAGATGAAGCGTTATATTTACAGTGCCGGCAAATCCCCTGGTGCCGGGACTGGGTATCCAATTATACAGATTATGCCATGTACCGGAAGTACGGCCTGGGGGCGGTGATTCTAAAAGACGGAGAACCGGTATCCGGGGCTTCCTCTTATACCAGTTATAAGGGAGGCATTGAGATTCAGATTGATACCCGCAAGGACTGCCGGAGAAAAGGGCTTGCCTGTATCTGCGGCGCCAGGCTGATCCTGGAATGTATGGAGCGGGGCTGGTACCCGAGCTGGGACGCGCAGAACCAATGGTCGGTTGCGCTGGCCGAAAAGCTGGGGTATCGTTTTGACCATGCGTATACGGCATATGAAGTTTCGCGGAAATAGGAAATAAATACTTTACCAAAAGAGAAGAAGGTGGACGATCCCATGATCACAATCAGCAACCTGACAAAATATTTCGACGAGATCTGCGCAGTGAACCAGGTGTCCATGGAGATTCCGGACGGCTCCATGTTCGGACTGCTGGGTACGAACGGGGCGGGCAAGACCACGCTTCTGCGGATGCTGGCCGGCATTCTGGAGGCGGATTCCGGAGAAATCCGGATTGACGGGGAGGAGGATTCCTTTTCGCCGCAGTGCCGGGAAAAAATCTTTTATCTGCCCGACGATCCGTACTATTTCCCAAACGCGTCGATCCAGGTGATGCTGGATTTTTACAAAAAACAATATCCGGAGCTGGAAATGGATGCGGCCGTTTACATGGCCCAGTCCCTGAACCTGGATCAAAACCGCCCCATCCGCACATTTTCAAAAGGAATGAAACGGCAGGCGTTTCTCATCCTTGCGCTGTGCTCGCAGACAAAATACCTGTTCTGCGACGAGGTGTTTGACGGCCTGGATCCCATTGCTGCGGAGATTATGAAAAATCTGTTCCGCCAGGAAATGAAGTCCCGCGATTTCACAATTCTCGTGGCCTCCCACAAGCTTCGGGATCTGGAGGACATCTGCGGAAATATCGCCATTCTCCACAAGGGCGGCGTGGTGACTGCCGGTGACTTCAAGAACCGGGCGGAGCATGTCCGCAAATTCCAGTGCGTGTTCCCGACAGAAGCCGACCTGGACAGCCTGAGAAACCATCCGGCGGTGCTGCGTTTCCATGAGGACGCCCGGTTTATCACGCTGATCACGGGGGGAAATCCCGGGGAGGTCAGAAAGGCGCTGGAAGAGCAGAACCCGATTTTTCTGGGGGAGGTTCCGCTGAGCCTTGAGGAAACGTTTATTGCGGAAATGGAGGGCGCAGGCTATGACATCAGAAAAGTACTTCAGTAAATGGGTCAGGGAAGCAGGGCGGGGGCATCTTACGGCGCTGCTGGCCTGGGGAAGCCTGCTGCTCTATGGGATCATCACCGCGGCGCAGCTGAGGTTTAAGTCGGACTATTTCTTTTTCGGCATGGGCAGCGGGGAACTGCTGCGGATCTGCGCGGGACTCGGCGCGGTTATTTCCTTTCTGGAGTTTTTTTACCTCCTGCAGCCCAAAAAACTGGATTTCTATTACAGCCTTCCGGTGAGGAAAAGCACCGTATTCTGGAGCAGGTATGTACACGGGCTGATGCATGTTTTCATTCCGCTGTGCCTGGTGATTACGGCCTGCGGACTGTATGAAAGCAGTTTTGATATAGACTTTCTTCCCTGTGCGGCCGGTTACACGGGGCGCAGCATCCTGACCTTTGCCGGGGTATTTCTGATCTTTTATCATGTGGGGATTTTGCTGCTCACCGTCTGCGGAAATGTCCTTCCGGCAGTTCTTGGGTATGTCCTCTGCCTGTTCTACGGCCATATCCTGGTGGGATATGCATTGACCCCATGGGCGGCAAATTATTTCCGCACATATTACAGGATTCCGACATTTGAAAAACTGGATATTATGCTGGCGCCCTTTTCACTGGCTCGGGAGCTGACGGGGAGCAATCTGTTCGACAAGTTCGAGGTCTTTGCGTATGTGCCCTCCGGGTCTGTCATTCTGGCGGCTTCGGAATGGATCATTCTTCCGCTTCTCCTGTTTGCGGCAGCCCAGAAAAAGAGGAAGACGGAACGGGTTGGGAAGCTGTTTGCCATACCGCTGGCGGAACGGGCGGCGGAATGCCTGCTTACCTTTTTGGCCGGAGTGTGGAGCGGAATTTTTTTGACGGAGCTGACCGGGCTTACAGATCGGTCGCCCGGGGCAGCAGGCGCGGCGGGGATTGCGGCGGGGATCGCAGCGGTAGCGGCGGTGCATTTCCTGCTGGAGCTGGGCGCAGGATGCGGGATCGGACAGAAGCCGGGCTTCCTGCGCGGAGGAATTTTCCGCCGGAAATGGCAGCTTGCCGCAGAGTGCGCCGCGGTCGTGTTCACAGGCATGGCATTTCTGGCAGGTGCGTCCGCCTTTGATTCATATTTGCCGAAGGAAGGACAGGTCGAGAAGATCGGCGTCAGCATCGACGGCATCGGCATGAGCAATGAGAGCTACAGGCAAATCCGCATGGGCGGGGAGAGATACGAAACGGTTCTTCAGTTGGAGCGGTATCTGCTTGCGGACGAAGGAAAAACCGCGGCTGCGGCCTGGATCAAGTCACTGGCTGAGAAGAACCGCCTGACGGAAATGCCTTCCACCCATGCGGTCATATGTTTCCATATGAAAAACGGAGGTGAAATCTACCGTCTGTATCCGGTATACGAAGAGGAACTGGCGGCATTTGCCGCGGTGTACGAGACAGAGGAGTACAAAAGGGCGGCATACCCCGTGGCTGACAATGAATTTGCAGGGGACGCGCGTTTTTCCTGGACGGACGGGGTGACGGAAAACTTGATGAAGCTGGAAAAACACGAGAAAGAAGCTCTTCTGGATGCCTGCCGGGAGGACATCAGCGACATGAAAATGGACAGTCTCAAAGAAACGCTTTTGCTTGGAACCGTGGAAATCGACTCGGACCGGGCGATGCTTCCGGGCAGCATTCCGGTCTATCCATGCTTTACCCGGACATGCAGCCTGCTGGAACAGTACGGAGCGCCGATTGACCGGACGTTGGCGGATTATTTCGTGCGCTCGGTCAGCGTAAGCACAGAAAAGGAAAATGTCTGGGGAAAACGGAGTTCGGAATATGTGGACGATCCGGAGGAGGTCGAACAGTGGAAGCAGAAGGCGGTGCCGAAAAGCTTTGATCTGCAGCCGCTCTTTTACCCGCTGGATTATTCGAAGGAAATCCAGGCAGAAGTGGAGGACGAAACGACAAATTCGATCATACATGTGAATTGTTATTCACGGGAGGAGTGAACAGGAAAAAATGAGGACAAGATTAGAAGTATGTATTGATTCTGTGGAATCCGCGATGATCGCGCAGGAGGGCGGCGCGGACCGTCTGGAGATCTGCTCCAACCTGGTGATTGGAGGAACCACGCCTGGGGTGAGCCAGTTTAAACAGATCCGCAAGGTCTGCGATATCGATCTGAATGTATTGATCCGCCCGCGGTTTGGAGATTTTTTGTATACGGACGCGGAATTTCAGATGATCGCGGAAGATATCCGGCTGTTTCGGGAGCTGGGGGCGGACGGCGTGGTTGTCGGCTGCCTGAAAGCGGACGGAAGCCTGGACTCAGAACGGATGAAATTTCTCCGGGAACAGGCCGGCCCGATGCAAATGACCCTGCACCGGGCATTTGACGTGTGCCGGGACCCCTACCAGACACTGGAAGAAGCGGTGTCGCTGGGAATCGACACCATCCTGACCTCCGGCCAGGCGCCGGACTGCATCAACGGGAAAGCGGTTTTGAAAAAACTGCTCATCCAGGCGGACGGACGAATCGAGATCCTGGTGGGAAGCGGGGTCAATGCAGAGGTCATCCGGCAGTTGGCAGGAGAAATCCATGCCTCCAGTTTTCACATGTCCGGGAAAAAAATGATCAGCAGCGGTATGGAATACAGAAATCCGGAGGTGCATATGGGGCTTCCGGGAATCGGGGAGTTTGACATTTTCCGGACGGATCAGGAGGAGATTCGGAGGGCCAGGCTGGTATTAGAGCAGCAGATGAATCAAGACTTGATTGCGATACCAGAAGAAAGGGAATCGGATTGAATCGGATCTGCTGGGGGAGGATTTTAAATATGTGCAGATCCGTCTTGGCGGATCAGGAGAAGGAGGCTGCAATATGGTACGGATCGCAATATGCGACGACGAGCGGGACTCGGTAAAACTGCATGAGGAAATCACAAAGGAAACCCTTCAGAAATGCGGAATCGGCTGCGAGATCACGGTTTATACAAAGAGCAGCAACCTGCTGTGGGACATTACGGACGATCATTTTTTCTACGACCTGCTCCTGCTGGATATTGAAATGCCCGGGATCACCGGGATGGAGCTTCCCCAGAAGATCAAGCCATTTCTGCCGAATGTGAAGATTATTTTCATCACCTCGCATCTGGAATATGCGATTGATGCCTACGAGCTGTCCATCTTCCGCTATGTTCCCAAGGACAATCCCAGGGAGCGTCTATCCGCCGCCGTGGCCGATGCCGCCAGGATGATCGAGCTGGAGGCCGGGCAGGAATACATCATAAAGACCAGCCGCCGGATGGAAAAAATTCCGTATCGGGATATTTTTTACATTGAGCGGGACGGCGGAAAAAATTCCGTGATCTATACGCAGAAAAGTCAAGGATACGGCGGGGAGAATGAAACACTTTCGTCCGCTCCGGCAGGGATGGGGACGACAAAGGTGCGGAAGCCGCTGCAGCAGATCTATTCGGAGCTGGACGCGCCTGAGTTTTTGTTTATCGACCGCAGTTATATTGTCAACATCATCCAGATCATGAAAATAAGCGACGGAATGGCCGTCCTGAAAAACGGCGCAGAGCTTCCCATAAGCCGTGCGCATCTGCAGGAAGTAAAACAGGAGATCAACCGGTTTTGGGGGGCGCATATATGATGGAATGGTATCAGATCCTTTCATATTTTCTGACAAACGGGATTCGGGGATTTGCGGGGCTGTACCTGGTATGCGCTCTGCTTTTGGGACGGAAGGATGTCCCCAGGATGGGCGCGCTCTCAGCCGGAACGGCCGCAGTCATTACGGCGTTGCTGGTGTGCCCGGTTTCAGACGCCGGGGTCATCGGGGCGGAAATTCTGCTTCTGGCCGTCGGGGTGCGTATGCTTGTACCTCGGGATCAGATCCGCATGAGCCTGTTCATACTCTTCTTCTATGAAATTGCAGCGGCCCTCTGGGAATTTATCATATCCTGTGTCTTTGCCATTGCGTTCCGCGTGGGATATCTCGCAAGGCAGTGCGTCTCCCATCAGGCCATGGATGCCTTCTGGCCCTGCCTGACCGGACAGGAATCCGCGGGCGTGCCGGGGGGATATGCGGAATATCTGACCGGACAGGGCGGATTTTTGCTGCCGGAGGATCAGCTTTGGCTGCGTTTCCTGGACACCGGGGCGCCGGAGCATCTGCTGGCCGTCTGGACGGTCCGTCTGTTCATGCTGGTGTTCCTGGCGCTTCATCTGGCCGGAAACCGAACCTCTGAACGGTCTGCTTCGCGCCACTGCCGGGGGAGAGAAACGCGCGGTTCCGGCGGGGGAGACGTATTTCGCGGGGCATCGGTGATCGCGGTGGCGGGGATGATCTGCGTCGTGACCCTTGGCTCGCAGACGGTCATTTCCCTTCCCGAGGATGAACTGGGCATGTGGAATCTTTTCTCCGTAATCCTGATGTTTTCGGTTCTCATCTTTCAACTGAACCGCCATTATGAGGCGGAAAAGGAGATCGCCCGGCTGAAAGCGGAGCAGGCGGAGCTGCTGGACCGTGATTATCAAAGCCTGAACCGCCTGTATTCGGAACATGCCCGGTTGTTTCATGACCTGCACAACCATATAGAACTTCTGCACCGCCATCTGACCCGGGGAAATGTGGACGATGCCGTACAGTATCTGGAGGACCTTCGCGGCCCGGTCCGGGAGATCACGAGGGCTGTGTGGACTGGGGATGAGGCGGTCGATTATCTGATCGGAAATAAGGCTGCCGACGCGGAAGAACAGCAGATCGCCGCAGAGGTCAGCATGGAATTTCCGCGGCACACCAACATCCGCAGCGCCGATCTGACCGCAATCCTGGGAAATCTGCTGGACAATGCCCTGGAGGCGGCAAAGCAGGCCGAAGGAAACCTGCGTTTTATCCATCTCACGGTTCGCCGGATCAACGACATGCTCGTGATCAAGGTGGAAAACGGCTGCAATACCGCCCCTGTCTCAAAGGACGGCCAACTGCTTACCACGAAAACCGATGGCGGACTGCATGGCTGGGGGCTGAAAAGTGTTCGGGCCGCCGCGGAGAAATATGATGGGATCGTGGAAACCGGATACGTGGAAAATGTGTTCCGGGCGGTCGTTACGCTGTCTTTTGAGGCGGTCAATACGGGACAGATGAAGGAATAAGGGGCTGTCGGTACAGCCTCTTCTAAATACCGTCGTATGCAGAAAAGCAGCCGGCGGTAAATAGCAAGCCGAGAAAAGCAGCCGGCGGCAGGTTTTCAGTATAGAGGGATCGTATTTACGAATGGGGGGATTTTCATGGAAGAATGTCGTATTTTAATCGTAGAGGATGATGAACCGGTAGCCAGAGGATTAACAGATATTTTAAGCGGGAGCGGCTATCAGACGGAGTGGTGCGCACAGCCTGAGAAGGTTTTGGAGATTCTGAAAAAGCAGCGGCTGGAGCTGATCATACTGGATGTGAACCTGGGGGAGGAGAACGGATACGACCTGTGTAAGAAAATCCGGGGGCTTTCCGATATCCCGGTCCTGTTCCTTACCGCATATAAAAGCGAGATGGACGTGGTGCGGGGCTTTAAAGTGGGAGGCGACGACTATATCACAAAACCCTTCCGTATGCAGGAACTGATTGTCCGGGTACAGGCGCTTTTGCGGCGCGGAAAACGGTTTGACGGGCTGCGGCTTTTCTGCGGGGAACTGACTTACGACATAGGAAAGCATCAGGTCTATCGGAATCAGTCCGCGCTGGAGCTTACCCCGATCGAATTGCAATTAGTGCAAAATCTTCTCATGGGCTGGCCGTATACACTGAGCCGGGATAAGCTTTTTTATGAGGTCTGGGATAAGGATGCGTCCTTCGTAGATGAGAATACCCTAAGAGTCAACATCAGCCGGCTGAGAGACAAGCTGGGGACTTTTCAGGGGGACGATTACATAGAAACCGTGCGGGGAATCGGCTACCGCTGGGCAATACATGTACAGAAATGAGAGTGGGAAGATGGAAGAGAAAATGATAGCCCTGGCAGGATTTATAATCATATCAGGGCTTTTTGTGTTGGAAAGGTACAGGCGTTACGCGCTGGAGAAAAAAATCGACCGGCTGGTACAGGAACTGGATTGCTTTTTATTAAGAGGGGAAAACAATCTGGAGGAAACGCTAAAAGAGGGAAGGGTGGAGAATCTGAGAAATGAGCTGGCGGCAGTGACGGCTCAGGCACAGCACCAGATTCAGCACCGGGAAGCGCGGGAAAAGCGCCTGAATCAGTTTATGGAAAATATGGCCCATCAAATGAAAACAACGCTGACCGCCCTGCAGATCCGCATTGACCTGGCACAGTCCAAGGCATCCCTCTCTGATGTGCAGACAGAATTGGAGGAATGCCAGAGATGCATGGGAAGGCTTACCGGGGAAGTGGACCGGATTCTGGAATGCAGCCAGCTTGGGGAGCAAAAGATCAACATGTGGTTAGAACGCTGTGATGTGAGCCGGCTGATCCAGAACACCATCACCGTGCTGGAACCATTATGGAAGAAAAAGGGGGCCAGAATCGTATATGAATCCTCGGATATTTCCGGAATTTCTGAGATCTATCTTGACAGCTACTGGTTTTCACAGGCGTTTGAAAATGTTTTGAAAAATGCGGTTGAACATACCCCGCCCGGCTCTGCGGTCACCATTCAGGCCAGCGACCGCGTCCATAGCCTCGTGTTGGAAATCAAGGATGAAGGCCCTGGCATCGGGGAGGACGAGCTGCCCTATCTGTTTGAACGGTTTCACCGGGGATGCTATGGGAAGACAGGGTACGGGATCGGGCTGAGCATGGCGGCAGATATCCTAAAGGCGCACCACGGCAGCATACAGGCGGAAAACAGAAAAGACGGCGGGGCATGCTTCCGGCTGGAGGCGCCCATCCTGGAGGGCAGAAGACCTTACGAGCTGCAGAAAAATAACTGACATATCCGAAGATATATTCCGCGCAATCTGCATTCACTATTTTCCTGCAACCCTTACGAAATCGTAAGGGAAATTGTAAGAGAATCGTAAGGTTTGAGTGCTACAATAAAACCGGAGGTGAGAAAATATGCATAACTATTTATGTGATATTGCGCTGAAAGGTTTGAAGGGGAAGAAGAGGAGCAGTCTCTATCTGTTCCTGGTATGCTTTTTATCTGTCGCGTTTGCGGTAGTCAACGTCAGCATTACGGGGAGTCTGAACAAGACACGTGAGGAGCTGCGCTATGATACATACGGGGAATGGGATGCGGCCATTTACAGTCCGGAGCCGTTGTCTGTATCAAAGGATGAACACATTCAGGACTGCGGAACCGCCCAGGTATACGGAAAGCTCCTGGACGGCGGTGAAACCGTTCTTACGGGAATCGGAACCCTGGATGAATCCCTGCTTGCGATCGGGCGTATTGCTGTACAGAGCGGGAAGTTCCCCACAGAGGACGACGAGATTGCCATAGAGGCGGACATCTTAAGCAGCCTAGGATACGACTATGAGCTGGGACAGACCCTGACACTGCGGATTTTGAACAGAGAGGAAGAGGTGGTGGACAGGAAGTATACCCTTTGCGGCGTGCTCCGGGAGTATACGGATCTGTGGAGCACCGGGACGGAAAAAGTGACGCTGGCAGGGGCCTGTGTGACTGCGGATGCGGCAAAGGAGATCGGAGAGGTATGCTCCTACCAGTATTTTTTGTCTGCAGAGGGAGAAGAAGGCTATCCACTTTACAAGGAGCTGAAGGGAAGCTATGCGCATGTTGTGGAAAATACGGCTGCCAATGGGCAGATTGCGGAGGAAGAATATCATTACTTCAATCTTGTCCTGATTTTATTCACAACTCTGGTTGCTGTCATTGTCATCTATTCCATACAGATCAAGGAGCAGACGCGTTCCATCCGGCTGTTCCGTATTATCGGAGTAACAAAGAAGCAGCTCTCCCAGATCATTTTTTATGAAACCATGGTGATCTTGCTGCCGGCCGCAGCCGGAGGAGTTGCGGCTGGAAGCCTGGCTACCTGGGGATTGCTTCGGGTTCTGATGGAACAAAGCACAGGGGACTTTTATATCTCCATTCCCGCTGTGCTGATCGCAGGGATTTTGATGCTTTGGTTTGGGGCTGTTTTCGGCACCCGGTTTCTGATTTTCCATTATGCTCTGAGGGGACGCCTGTCCGCGCAGGAACGTTTTTTACTCCGGGCGGACAGAAGGCAGAGAAAACAGAAGCAGCTGGGATTGCTGATGCTTTCCTCAGCCAGTGTATTAGCGGTGCTTTTCTGCTATGGAGAATCATTGGCGCCTGTTTATATTGATGATACCTGGTCAAAAATGAGTTCCTATGGCATTACCAAGGGAGAACAGAACGACTATATCTCAGATGAATATATAAAGAACGTCAGGCGCTTTCCTGGAATCGAAGAGGTTGTAGCATGGCGGAATCTGGCGGTCACATTGGAATTTCCGGATATGGAGAAGAATCCGTTTCGTGCTCTGCTGGCACAAAATTTTTATGGGCCGCGGCCATGGGAAGGTGCAGAGGATTCATACGGAGAAAACATGTCAGCAGCCGGTTCGGAAGGGCTGTGGTGCTATGTCTATGGAGTAGCCGAGGACAATTGGGATTCATTTTTCCGGTATGTGGATGATGAGATTGACCGGGAGAAATTCAGGAACGGAGAAGTGGTTCTCCTTTACATTCCTTATAACCAGGAAACAGGTGTGGATCTGGCCGGAAGATTATATCAGGATTTTGGTGTGGAACCAGGGGATGTGATCACCGCGGTGAATTACGGATTGGGAGAACTGTCGGAGGACGGTACGGGGCAGGTATGGACGGAGGATGGGGCTAAGCCCTATGAGCCCTATGAAAAACTGACTGCGGTCAGCAGGGCGGAGGCGGAGGTCGCAGGGATCATTACAGCGGATTTATTTCAGGATCCTTATCTGATGATACCGGCAACCAATTATTATTCCATAATCGCCTCCGATGCATTTGCGAAAAGGCTGACAGAGACTGACAAGGATGGAATTCATCTGATTGACGGAAGCTGGAGCAACCAGGAATATGGGTATTCGCGTGCAAGTGTTTATACCGGAATGGATGCAGAATATCTCTCCACAGATTACCTGATGGCCAAGTCAGCGGCGGACAATCACCTGAATTTTGATAACAGCCGGGAACGGAATACAGCACTTCGCCAGGAGGCCATACAGTCCCTGCTCCATATCTGGATCTGCGGTATCGGTATCTTCCTGATCCTGATGCTGATCCAGCTGAATATCGAAACACTCCGCGGCCTGACTCAGAAGCGTTCCTTTGCTCTGCTGCAGGTCATAGGGATGTCCCGAAGGCGGCTCCGGGTACAGCTGGCGGCAAAAGGGCTTCTTATGAGTGTGTATTCCTGCCTGCTGGGGCATCTGGGATATGCCTTGTATTTTGTGATCAAGCACATCGGAACCTACCACAGGTATGTGGAGGAATTTGAGTATACAGACAGCTTTATCCAGTTGCTGAAATTACAATTGAATGAGTATTTGACTGTAGGCTGGAGCCTGCCGATGCATCTTGCGTTCTGCGCATTTGGCATGGCCTGTGTGTTCCTGCTGTTCTTCTGCACCCAAAACCGGGTATTGAAGGAAAATATCAGAGAAAGCCTGTCTTAAAGGAAATGCTGAAAATAAGAAGGAGGGAAATGGGATGGATACGATTTTAAAAACGGAAAACATCCGGAAGACCTATGAGTCGTCTTCTGTAAAAGTAAACGCATTGAACGGGATCGACCTGGAGTTTGCAAAGGGAAGGTTTTATTCCGTGATCGGGAGGAGCGGCTCCGGAAAATCGACCCTGCTGTATATATTGAGCGGGCTGGATCAGCCTACCGAAGGGAAGGTCTGCTTTGAGGGGAAGGATCTGTCGGAATACTCGGACGGAGAGATGGCCATTTTCCGGAGAAGGCATATGGGCTTTGTATTCCAGCAATATAATTTGATGGAGGAGTACAATGTGCTGGAAAATATCTGTATGCCGGTGAAGCTGGACCAACGGAAGCCGGACCCGGAGTTTTTGCATACGGTATTGGAAACCCTTGGACTGGAAGATAAGCAGAAGAAATATGCCTCAGAGCTGTCCGGCGGGGAGCAGCAGAGAGTGGCCATCGCCCGGTCCATTTTGTCAAAGCCGAAGATCATATTTGCGGACGAGCCAACCGGAAACCTGGATAAGAAGACTGCGCTGGAGACGCTGGAGCTTTTGATAGAAAGCGCGAAAAAATTCGGACAGACCTTGATCATGGTGACCCATGACCTTGAGGTGGCAAGGATGTCGGAGGTAGTTATAACGATTGAGGATGGAAGGGTAATCGGCTAAATAAGTATAATGAAGAAAAGAATCTTTGAAAGCTAACACATAATCAGCGGAAACTCGATCATACTTACACAGTGCTTCCAGATATTCAATGGGCATGGGGCGTATGCGATTGAAAGTAATGGCAGAAGAAATGAGGGATGAGGAAGTTACATTGGTTTTACTTGACACAGGCGGGAAAAACATAGATTTTGGTAGTTCATTTGATACAGGATCATAGCGAAAAGAAAATGTATAAGGCAAAACTGCATGACGGAGAGGTGGAAGTGATGATTCTTGCTCAGGAACAGAAAGCGGATCTGATAATTCTGGATGACAATGCAGCAAAAAAGACTAAGGAAATCGAAGAAGGAGGAAAGGTAGATCATAGATCGCTTTACAGAGTGCAGAGTTACCGCGGTTCATAATATGTGTCCGAAAGTTCACACACTGTCCGACGATTTGTATTGACATTTCCTGCCATCCGACTTAAACTTATTTTACGCGGAGAATGATTCAATATAGAGAAACCGTTCCTTTTCAAATATTATGCCCGGGGGATATCATAACCCAATCGGGACAACTTCTATTGTCTGGTTTTATCTTTCCTGCTATTCGGGAGATTTTCAAAACTACTATAGAGAAAAATAATAAAAAATTTTAGTAAAACCGCATTGTCCGCAAAGGCTATTTTTGATATAGTGATAGTAAAGAACGTTTCCCTATCTGGTTTTACGGAAAGGATCAATGATATGGGTACAGAAAAATTAAAACCGGCCCCGGAGGCTTTGAGGCCGGAACCACAGGAGGCGATCCAGCATGAAGACGCGGCCTTAAAGACAGCATTCCGGTATTTTTCGGATGTGCTGCTCCCATACTTTGGGATTCAGAAAAAGGCTGTGGATCTGGCAGCTACGGAACTGGTGCATTTGGATGTAAAAAAGTTTTATGAAGATTTTAATCTGGTCATGGAGGACAAATCCTGGGTGCATTTTGAATTTCAGAGCAAAAACGAAGGGCTGGAGGGTTTAAAGAGATTCCGCATCTACGAGGCTCTGGCCAGTTACCAGCATAAGGTTTCCGTTACTACGTATGTATTGTACTCCGGCAGAATCAAAAATCCGATGACGCAGTTTACAGAGGGCGTAAATACATTTAAAATTGTACCGGTCATTATGCGGAGATATGATGCGGACCAGATGATCGCGGATCTGAAAAGAAAGCAGGAATGTAAAGAGAAACTTACAAAAGAAGATATGGCTTTGCTGACGATTTGCCTTTTGATGGAAGGAAAAATGCCGCTAAAGGATCGGGTAAAAGCGGCGTACCAGATCACAAAGGAAGCTGCATCTGCCGGCCAGGAAGAATTAGATAAGGTTGAAACTGTATTATATGTTATGGCGGACAAATTTTTGGAGTCCGCGGAGATGGATGAATTGAGAGAGGTGATTGGAATGACACGGTTGGGACAGATGCTGGTAAATAGAGGAATTGAACAGGGAATCGAACAGGGAATAGAGCGGGGAAAATTGGAAATTGCCCAAAATCTGATCGGACTTCTGGATGACCATACTATTGCAGAAAGGACGGAACTTCCGCTGAAAACGGTACTGGAATTAAAAGAGAAAAAGGAATCAGAACCTATGGTGTAGTATAAATATGGTACTTGAAAGCCACGGACTTCTAAAAAGAGGTCTGTGGTTTTTCTTTTGGCAGGAGATACAGGAAATCTGTAGGCGGCGGATTTTCTTGTGTTTTTCAAAAGCAAAGAGATGAAAGAGAGGCAGACTGCTTAAAAACTGATTCTGGCATTCACGTGCAAGGAGCCTTTGATAACAAATTCTATCAATAAAAAAGTGCTAAAATTTACAAATCCATATAATATTTTACAATATTTCGTCTCCCTTTTTTCCTATAATATTCCTGAAAACACGGCAGCAAATATATACAGGCATGTAATATGAGCACTCGGAAGACAGGAGGAGCATGCTATGGGCAGAAAACCATTGGGAAAAGATAAATACGGCGTTCAAAAGGTCATGCATCTAAAGGATTACTTTGGGGACGCAATGGGGCAGTTTGCACTAAATGCAATGTCAACACTGGCAGGACAGCTTACTTATTTTTATACGGATAAGATTGGAATGGCTGCCGGGGCTGTTGCTATGATGTTTCTGATCTGCAAAATAATAGACGCATTTACGGGATTGGTCATGGGAAATATCGTGGATCATACAAAACCGGGAAAGGAAAGATATCGTCCATGGATCTTGAAAGCCGGGATTCCGGGAGGGATCATGGTGGTTCTGATGTTTACCGTGCCAAAGACAGGAAATACAGTTGAACTCGTCTATGCCATGATTACAAATATTCTCCTGACAGCCGTATTTTATACTGCAATGGCAATCCCATACAGTGCACTCATGACAGTCCGTACAAACAGCCAGGAAGAACGGAGCATTATGGGAACGTGGAGGACAGCCGCCGGATACATTGCAGGTTCCATTTTTGTAATCGGAATTATTCCGATCACAAACGCACTGGGCGGAAATCAGAGCGCATGGATCAAGTTTGGATTTGTAATTGGAATTTTGGTCATTCTTGCTTCTGCCATCGCATATGCAACAAGCCGCGAAACGGCAACGGAGTCAGGAACGGCTGTGGAAGTGACAGAGCAAACGGAAGAAGAAGTGGTCCCTTTTCTGGAAGCAATTGGGAAACTCTTTCATAATAAATACTGGGTAATTGTTCTGGTAATGAATCTGACGGCGTCTGTTATTTATGGAGTTGTGGCCGGGTCCGGTGCTTATTATTGTAAATGGATTTTTGGAAATGACAATCTGGTCGGAATCCTGGGTGCAATCGGAATGATACCTACCGTGTTGGGATTTATACTGGTTGGACCAATGATTAAGAAGCTGGGTGTTGTAAAAACATTGCTGCCGAGTTTTGGATTAGGAATCGGCGCAAATATCCTGCTTCTTTTTACCAGAGAAAGTTTTTTCTGCTATGCGTTATTTGGAAGTATCACAACCTTTGCGACCATCCCTGTGATGTGTCTGACCGGTGTGATGACTGCAATGAGTATTGATTACAACGAATATAAATATGGAGTGAAAATGGTAGCGACTTCAAACAGTGCATCAGGCTTTGGCGGAAAGCTGGGGAGCGGGATTGGTACATCCCTGATCGGCTGGCTTCTTGCTGCCGTAGGGTATGATTCAACACTTGCGGCAGCGACAGAAGCCACCAAAACGGCGATTTATGGATTTGCGATTGTGATACCATTTGTTTTGTTTATATTTTTGTGCATCCTTGTCAGTAAATTTGATCTTGAAAAGTTACTCCCCGGAATGAAAGCGGAAGCTGCAGCAAGGAAATCTGACATGGCAAAGGCTGTACGGCAGTAAACAGAGTACAAAAAAGGCAGTCAGACTATATTTTTGTCTGTTTCCTATACTGAAGAGGCGTCATGCCGTACTGCTTCTTGAATACATTTTGAAAATAGGACTGGCTGGAAAAGCAGAGATAACTGCTGATTTCTGCCAGGCTTTTCTGGCTGTAGGTCAGAAGACTTTTCGCTTCTTCCAGCTTGCAGCGCATAATATAAGCGCCCATGCGGATTCCCAGTTCCTCTTTGAAATGCTTCATCATATAGGAGCTGCTCCTGTTTACATAGGCGGAAGCATCTTCGATGGTGATCGCCTCATTCGTGTGCTCACGGATAAAGGACATGCATTTGTAGACGTCGGGTGAAATGCCCTCCGGAATATGGACTTCTCCGGCACGCTGGCAGAAGTCCAGAAGCATAATGTACATCAGCTGCCGGATTCGTTCAATCGTCTGAAGCTGTTCGCATTCCTGAATATAATAATCTATGAGCCGATACGTCTTTTCTATGTCTATCCCCCCGGGGATTGCCCCCATGATCCCTGCTTTTGTTACTGTGCCGATAAACAGATTCTTTTCATTGCGCAGGGGGGAGGATGCCAGTGTCCCTTCTTTCAGCTGGGGACGTGTGGCAGAGAGAAATTTCTTTAATTTATTGACGTCACCATCTCTGATGAGCTGGTATAATTCCTGTTCAAAATAATAGGTGTTGTGCTCCTTCTCCTCTTCCTGTGCTTCTGCCATTCGGTTCGTGTGCCTCTCTTTACGCGTCCAGGTAATCATGTCTTCCTCTGAGAAAAGCTGATCCAGATCTGCCGGTTTGCGGTTCAGGCACTGATATAAAAACGCAAGGTACTGGGCGAACTGTATTTGGCTGAGCCGCGGAATGGTATAAAGCATTTCAATGAACTGCTCCCGGTATTCAAGAGATACAGACGCCTCCTTTACTGTCTGGCGGATAATATCATCTGTGAGCGGCACGTTGAAAACCGGCCCTAAGACCAGGTTATATCCGGTATCTTCAATGAGAATCCGTCCATACTCAAGATCGGGAGAATCTCCGCAGAAGCAGGGATTGTTCTGCTCTATGGGGGGCAGGTCGCGGTAATACAAAAGCGGGATGTCCAGGATATCGTTTAAGGATGAGTAGACAGCCTGGTTGTCTTTCAGCAGGGTGGCTGGGATATTTGTTGCGGAATAGAAACTCTTGCAGAGAGCGATGTAATCCATGTCCATAAATCCGTCTCCTTCTTTCCTGTGATATATCCTTTATTCTACAATTATAAGAAGAATTTTGCAATATCTAAACCCTTTGTGATGCTATGATAACTCAAAAACCAGGAGGACATAGAATGAACAAAGAAAGTGAAAATCAACAGGACACTGTTTATACAGACATTTCGAAAAGCCCGGCAGAGAGGGCGGCGGCTCTTCTACAAGAATTGACGCTTGACGAGAAGATGGCGCAGCTCGGATGTATCTTTCCTTTTGGCGAAAATTATGATGATATGGAGCGGCAGGCGGCGGAGATGCCATACGGAATCGGTCAGGTCAGCACACTGGAGATGCGGAGGATACGCACGCTGGACGAGGCGGCTGCCTGGCAGAGAAAGATGCAGGAGACGGTGATGCGGCAAAGTCCCCATCGCATCCCGGCAATCTTTCATATGGAAGGATTATGTGGCGCATTTATTCAGGAAAGTACCAGTTTCCCCGCGGGAATCGCCCGGGGGTCTGGTTGGAATCCGGAACTGGAAGAAGAAATTGCCCGTGTGGTTGCCAGACAGGAAGCGGCCTGCGGAATCACCCATATTCTTGCGCCTGTGCTTGATATCTCCAGAGATTCCAGGATGGGCAGACAGGGAGAAACCTATGGGGAGGACCCGGCGCTTGCGTCAGCCCTTGGAGCAGCGTATACAAGAGGGATTCAGACCACGCAGACGGATGGAAGAAAACCGGAAAGCGTGGCCAAACATTTCCTGGGATTCCACAATTCTCAGGGTGGAATCCACGGAACCAACAGCGATACGCCGCCCCGGCTTTTAGAGGAAATTTACGGCAGGCCGTTTCAGGCGGCGATTGCCTGTTCCGGTTTGAAGGGAATCATGCCCTCTTATAATTCCATTGACGGAGAACCTGTGTCTGTCTCCAATCGTCTGCTGACAAAGCTTCTGCGGGAACGTATGGGATTTGAAGGTCTATGCGTCAGCGATTACGGCGGTATCAGCAATGCCCACGAAGTACAGCATATCGGAGAGAACATGGCAGAGGCAGGGCTTCTTGCCATGGAGGCAGGGATGGATATGGAGATGCCCAGGGCAGCAGGATACAGTGACGAACTGAAAGAGCGGTTTCGGACCGGGCAGGCGGATATGGAAATCCTGGATCATACTGTACGAAAAGTCCTAGAGGCGAAGTTCAGGATGGGGCTCTTTGAGCATCCGTTTGCCATGGAAGGAAGGGCGCTCCGCGAGGTCTTTGAAAATGAACAGGGTGTCCGGCTTTCCCTCAGGTCTGCAAGAGAGTCCATGATCCTTCTGAAAAATAACGGAGCGCTTCCTCTTTCCGGCGGAATCCGGAAACTGGCTTTGATCGGCCCACATGGAAACTGCGCCCGGAAATTTTTCGGAGGATATACGCATCTGTGTATGATGGAATCTGTCTACGCTGTGTCAAGTTCCATTGCAGGCGTGGAAGGGAGCCAGGAATCCGGCAGAATCGCAGGACAGGAGCTGCCGGACGGGGAGCCGGTGAGATACGTGCCGGGTACGAAGATCCAGTCCGATGAGGCGCGGTTGTTTGACGAGATCCTTCGTCTGCAGAAACCGGGATGCAGAAGCCTTCTGGATGAATTAAAGATACGGATGCCGGATACCGAAATCATTTATTCTTATGGTTATCCCGTGGCAGGCAGGGACGAGAGCGGATTTGAGGAAGCACTAAAGGCAGTACAGGACGCAGACGCAGTGATTCTGACTCTCGGCGGGAAACATGGTACCTGTTCCATGGCTTCTATGGGGGAAGGAATTGACGCAGCGGATATCAACCTGCCAAAATGTCAGGAGAAATTTATACGGGCGGCGGCAGAGTACGGAAAGCCTCTGATCGGAGTGCATTTTGACGGGAGACCCATTTCCAGTGACGCGGCAGATGAATGTCTGGACGCAATCCTGGAGGCATGGAGTCCGGCAGAGGCAGGAGCGCAGGCAGTGGCGGATGTTTTGCTGGGGGCATATAATCCGGGCGGGAAACTTCCGGTGTCCGTAGCTTACAGTGCCGGACAGATTCCGGTTTACTACAATCATCCAAACGGTTCTGCATGGCACCAGCAGGAGAGTATCGGATTTGTCAACTATGTGGATCTGCCCCATACGCCGCGATATTATTTCGGCCATGGGCTTTCTTACACCCGCTTTTCTTATACGCATTTGGAGATCTCAAAGGCAGAACTGGGTGCGGAAGAAGAATTGTACATTGGCTGTACCGTGGAAAATACCGGAGACCGGGAAGGCGACGAGGTAGTGCAGCTTTATCTAAGCGACCGCTTTGCAAGCATGACAAGACCAGCGAAAGAACTTGCCGGATTTAAACGGATTCATATTATGCCAGGGGAAAAGGTCCGGGTGAGATTCACAGTCCGGGCAGACCTGACGGCGTTCCTTGACAGGAGCATGCGGTGGAAAGTGGAAAGCGGAGACGTGGATGTGGAGATTGGAAGTTCCTCTGCGGACATCCGCTTAAAAGGAGAATACCGGATTACGGAAGACCGGTGGCTGTACGGTTCGGAAAGGGCTTTTTGTGCAGAGATCCAGACATATCATTTAAAAGACAGATAAAAAGGAGAATGAACATGAAATATTATTGCAATCCACTGAATGTAAATTATCGTTATCAGTTTAACTTGGAGCCGGATCGTCAGATCCCATCTGTTTCAAGGGAGGCGGCAGATCCAACGCTTTTGTATTATCAGGGAAAATATTATATATTTGCTTCTATGACATTGGGCGTGTGGGTATCCGAAGATCTGGTGACATGGGAGAACCATCGTCTGCCGGACAATCTTCCGCTCTATGATTATGCACCGGATGCGCGGGTGCTGGGGGACTATGTGTATTTCTGTGCTTCCAGAGCCAGCCAGAACTGTGATTTCTATCGGACGAAGGATGTACTCAACGGCCCTTACGAAAAAATTCCGGGGAGCTTTGCGTTCTGGGACCCCAATCTGTTTGCTGACGAAGACGGAAAAGTGTATTTTTACTGGGGATGCTCGAATGAAACACCCATCTGGGGAACAGAACTGGACCCTGAGACGATGCAGCCGGTGGGGGAAAAGAAAGTATTGATTACAGGAGATCCATATACCAGAGGATACGAACGCTTTGGAGAAAATCACTGCAAGATGCCTTGCTCAGAAGAAGAGATTGAAGTTCGCTACCAGGAATTTTTAAAGCAGGTCCATGCATCCGGGAAACAGATATCGGCGGAAATGGTTCCTGTCATTAAGGGGATATTTTCAGATAAGCCATATATCGAAGGCGCCTGGATGGACAAACATCATGGAAAATATTATCTCCAGTATGCCTGTCCCGGCGCGGAAATGAATGTCTATGCAGACGGCGTCTATGTCTCAGATCACCCGCTGGGACCATTTGAACCGGCAAAGAATAATCCATATTCCTATAAACCGGGCGGATTTATACCAGGAGCCGGACATGGCTCTACCATGACAGACGCCCAGCATAATCTGTGGCATACATCCACCATGAGAATCAGTATGAACCACAAATTTGAGCGGCGTGTAGGACTGTGGCCGGCAGGGTTGGATTCGGATGGGGAATTATTCTGCAACCAGAGATATGGCGACTGGCCCATCGCTGTGGAGGAAGGACAGATGGACCCGTGGCAAAATCCTCAATGGTATCTGTTAAGCTATGGGAAAAAAGCGACGGCTTCTTCCTGCCAGGAGGAAAAAACGCCGGATCTGGCCGTTGATGAAAATGTGCAGACATGGTGGCGGGCAGCCACGGCAGAAAAAGGAGAATGGTTACAGGTTGATCTGGGATCATGTAAGGGGGTTCACGGAGTTCAGATCAACTTTGCGGATGACCAGATTGACGTGCCGATTTCAGGAACGCTATCCGGCGAGCAGAGGAACCGCTATATTGAAGAAAAAGATGATGTGACGCGTTGGTTTTTAGAAGGCTCCAAAGACGGCGTGCACTATGAGATGATTGAGGATAAGTCGCAGGCAGATACCGATTTGCCCCATGATTTTATTGTGTTGGAAGAGGGGAAAGAGTTCCGCTATGTCAAACTGACAGTCCTGGAAGTGCCCTATCATCAGCCAGCATGTATATCCGGCCTGCGTATCTTCGGAAAAGGACACGGGGAAAAAGCACAGAAACCGGAATTTCAGGCTGTGCGGACGAGCGATTTGGATATGATGGTTACGATCCATCCGCAGGAAAATGTGGTTGGATACAATATCCTCTGGGGGACAGATCCGCAGAAGCTGTATCACAGTTATATGATCTTTGATACAAAGCAGAATATCGGCGCTTTGGTAAAAGGGGAAACATACTACGTGCGTGTGGACGCGTTCAATGAAAATGGAATTACGGAAGGGACAGTACAAAAAGCAGATAAACAATAAAACAGATAAACAATAAAACAGATTCAGAAAGGAGATCCAATGAAAAAACAGTTATTTCATACCGGGTGGACGATTTCGAGACAGCCGGGAAAATCCATGGTGGAGGCGATGATGTCTTCTGAGGAGGAGAAAGAGCCGATTGTTCTGCCATACGACGCAATGATCCACGAAGCGGTGGCAAAGGACACCAAAAATGCAGGACAGACCGGCTATTATCCGGGAAAGATGTACTATTATACGAAAGAATTTGAGGCGCCGCAGGATTGGGAAGACAAGCTGGTACAGTTGGAATTTGAAGGCTCTTACGGCAAAACACTGATCTATCTCAACGGAGATTATGTAGGAGAACAGAAATACGGATATACCAACTTTTATGTCACCTTAAACGACTCTCTGAACTATGGAGGAAACAATCATCTGGAGGTAGTCGTCAACAATGAACAGGAAAAAAATTCCAGGTGGTACAGCGGAAGCGGACTTTACAGAAATGTACAGATGTATGTGGCAAATGAAGTCTATGTTCCGGCAGACGGCGTGCGAATCCAGACACCGGAAGTTTCCGGGGATGAGGCGGTCGTAGATGTACAGATCGAGCTGAATAACCGGGGGCTGAAAAAACATGCTGTCAAAGTGGAGGTCACGATATCAAACCAAAACGGAGGGATGGAAGCAAAGCGTGTATGTCCGGTTACACTTTTTGCGGACGGAACAGAACACATCGAGCAGCGTCTGGTGATTCAGAATCCAAAGCTGTGGAGTGTGGAAGAACCCAATCTGTATCAATGCAAAATTCAAATTCTGGATGGAAATAAGGTCTGGGATGAAGCAGAGGATACGTTTGGAATCCGGACACTTCGTTTAAACCCATATTCCGGACTTTGCGTAAACGGAGAACCTGTAAAATTAAGAGGAGCCTGCATTCATCACGACCACGGCATCATCGGAGCCGCAGAGCTGAGGGATGCCGAAACGCGCAAGATCAAAAAGTTAAAAGAGGCGGGCTTTAACTGTATTCGAATGGCGCATCATCCTGCGGGAAAGACACTGCTGGAGGTCTGCGACCGTGAAGGAATGCTGGTGATGGACGAATTTTCCGACATGTGGACCCGCACAAAAAATGCCAACGATTTTGCCAATGATTTTCATGAAAACTGGGAACAGATCATAGAAGCCATGGTTGCCAAAGACTATAATCATCCAAGCGTCATCCTGTATGGGATGGGAAATGAAATTCAGGAGGCAGGAACAGCGAAAGGAGCGCAGACAGGACGGAAAATTCACCAGAAGATCAAGAGCCTGGATCCTGCAAGATATACCACAAACGCTGTAAATGGTATCTTTGCGTGCGGGGACCGGTTCATGGAAGTAGTCGGCCAATCCATGCAGCAGCTGGGGATTCCCATTCCGGACATGCAGCAGGCAGCACGAGACGGGCAGCAGAGCAGTGAACAGCAAAGCAGTGCGCAGGGCGGAAGCGACGCTCTTAATTCTATGATGAGCGTTATGGTCGGACCGCTTGCAGACGCCATTGCATTGCATCCGATCATGACAGAGATGACGGAAGAATTTATGGAGACAATGGATGTTGCAGGATATAACTATCTGACCGGAAGACATGCTAAGGAGCATGAACTTTATCCGCATCGTGTTGTTCTGGGAACAGAGACATTTCCCGGTGATATCGCGAATCTCTGGAAAACGGTACAGGAAAACACCCACGTGATCGGCGATATGACATGGACGGGCTACGATTATCTGGGAGAAGCAGGTATTGGAATTTTCCATTATGACGGTGGAGTGAACTTTCAGGCCATGTATCCGGAGCGGGCGGCTTATATTGGCGATCTGGACATTCTTGGAAACCGCAGGCCGATCAGCTACTATCGGGAAATAATATATGGATTGCGGAAAACACCCTATATCGGCGTGGAACGTGTGAACCGATATGGAAAAAACATCGGGCAGACACCGTGGATGTGGAAAGACAATATTGCAAGCTGGACCTGGAACGGATATGAAGGAAAAACGGCGGTCATAGACGTGCTGAGTGATGCCGATGAAGTGGAGTTATTCTTGAACGGCGTTTCCAAGGGAAGAAAAGCAGCCGGAAAAGCCAACGACTATATGGCTGTATTTCAAATCACATACGAACCCGGGGAATTAAAAGCCGTTGCAGTGCGGGATGGAAAAGCCTGTGAAAGTTTTGCTTTGAACACAGCAGGAAAGGCAGAAAAACTTTCCATTGACACAGACCGGACAACTATGGAAGCAAATGGGCAGGATCTTGCCTATGTCATGATCGGACTGCAGGATGAGGCCGGAAACCAAAACTTATGGGAAGAAAAGGAGATTGCGGTACAGATCGAGGGAGCCGGAAGCCTTGCCGGATTTGGAAGCGCAGAGCCATCCTGCGAAAGAAGCTATTTTGATACCGTATGTAAGACTTATGACGGTTATGTCATGGCTGTAATCCGCGCGGGACTGGAACTGGGAACCACCACCCTCACGGTATCAGCAGAAGGCTTGGAACCGTTAACGATCAGTATAGAGGAAATATAAAAAATACAGAAAAAGCAGGAGGATATGACAATGGGATTTCCGAGAGATTTTCTATGGGGGTCAGCAAGCTCTGCCTATCAGATTGAAGGAGCCTATGATGAAGACGGGAAAGGAATGGGAATTTGGGACGTCATGTCTGAAGGTCATACTGCCCATGGCGAAAATGGAAATGTTGCGTGCGACCACTATCACCGCTATAAAGAAGATATTGCACTGATGAAAAAAATGGGGTTGAAATCCTATCGTTTTTCCGTGAGCTGGCCGCGTATCATGCCGGAAGAAGGAGTCGTCAACCAGAAAGGGGTTCAGTTTTATCAAAATCTTGTAAACGAACTAAAAGAAGCCGGGATCGAACCGCTCTGTACGCTGTTTCACTGGAATCTGCCAATGTGGATACAGGAAAAGGGAGGCTGGCGCTTTAAAGGGATCAGCGATGCATTTGCCGCATACACAAAAATTGTGGTAAAGGCGCTGTCCGGCGAGGTTGCTTACTGGATGACAGTCAACGAGCCTGCCGGATTTGTGGGAAACGGCTATGTGACGGGAGCGCATGCACCCTTTGAGAATCATCTGTCCGATATTGACCAGATAGGAACGATTCTCCCTCCGATCTGCAAAAATGTATTGTTGTGCCACGGTAAGGCAGTACGGGCCATTCGAAACAATGCGGTGAGGAAACCAAAAATTGGAATGGCATTGAACGGTTCTCTGATCCTTCCGTGGGAAAAGAGCGACGCAGGAATTGAGGCTGCGAAACAGGCGACGTTTTCGGATGAAACTGGATTTTCAGGGATTGATTTCTGGGCAGGGCCGATGATTCACGGAACGCTTCACCCGATGCTGGCGCCGTTTATCAGTAAAGAGGAACTGGAAATCATCCGGCAGCCTCTGGATTTTATGGGATACAACTGTTACAACGCCGATAATTACAGCGAGTATGCAGGTCCAAACCCTGCCGTTTATCCGGGCATGCCGCGGACCGCAATGGAATGGCCGATTACGCCGGATGCACTTTACTGGGCAATGAAATTCTTCTATGAAAAATATCAGCTTCCTTTGCTGATCACAGAAAACGGCATGGCCAACATTGACTTTATGATGTCCGATGGCTGCGTACATGACCCGCAGCGAATCGAGTATCTGAAAATGTACTTACATGGATTAAAGCGGGCAGTAGAGGAGAATATTCCGGTTATCGGATACCAATACTGGTCTGTCCTCGATAATTTCGAGTGGGCAGAGGGATATGACAAACGCTTTGGCCTGATTTATGTCGATTTCCAGACACAGAAACGAACCATGAAAGATTCCGCATATTGGTATGCAGATGTGATAGCAGGTAACGGAGAGAATTTATAAAGAAAGGAAAGAAATCAGATGAAGTGGATACCTATTTTTACAATGTGCCAGACAACCCAGAGAAAGATTTATGAACAGATGCGTTCCCAAATGGGAGAGGAACAGATGAATGACCAGTCCGCTGCCCGTACTGTTCGTCTGATCCTGCCGGTCAGCGTGACAGGGAGCAGACTGCGGCTTTGCTTTAAAAACGCGGATCTCCAGACAGGGGAGATCCAGAGGATCGTCATTGCAAAATGCACAGAAAGCGGCCAGATCGCAGAAGGGACGGCTCAGACGGTCACTTTTCAGGGGGAGAGCTATCTGACGGTAGAAGGGCAGGGAAGAAAAACAAGCGACAGTCTCCGTATAAATGTAAAAGCAGGAGAGTATCTGGCAGTATCTGCATATAGTGAAAGCATGAATCTGAGCGTCAATTCGATCGAGGCTATGATGATCCAGTCAGAGCCGGGAGATCTCTGCGATGTGACATTTCAGAACGTTGATCCGACCCCGGAGTTTATGCGTCAGAGAGGGTTGTATATGTCGCCTCAGTTTCCGATGCTTTCCATGATTGAAATAGAAACCGAAGAAGCGGAGCCGACGGTGATCGGCTGCCTTGGCGACAGTATTACACAGCAGGGATATTGGTTTTATCCTTTGTTAAAAAGGATATGCCGGGAGATACCGGAAAAAGCGGTTCTGCTGAACGCAGGGATAGCAGGAAACCGTCTTTGCAAAGACTCGCCTGAAAATTACGGTACACTGTTTGGATGTGCAGGTGTTAAGCGGATCGAGGAGGACATCTTTGAGATCCCATATATAAATACAATCATTTTCGCATTGGGAATTAATGATCTGATGAGCGGGGAAAGTGAGTACGATTCTAAACCTTCGCCCTCTGCTGAGGAATTTGGCCGGGCATGCCGGCAGGTGGCAGAACGTGCGGGGAAAGCAAACATCCATACGGTGGCGTATACACTGTATCCGGCTTTTATCGATTCGGATACTGAAATAGGAAAGAAAAGAGAAGCTCTGTTCCATGCGTACAATGATGAGATCCGAAGGGCCGGATTCGATAAAGTGATCGAACTGGACCCGATCCTGAAAGATCCGGACGGATGTCAGAGATATAAGGAAGGCATGTCACAGCCGGACGGACTGCATTTAAGTGATAAGGGAGGAGCTGTGTTGGTTGAGACGCTTTGCCTGGAGGATCTGGAGCATTGATTTGAAACGGATGGGTGAAAAGTGAAATGGCACAAAAATTTTTTACAATGAGTTTTGACTTTCCGGATGATCCGTTAAAGTACCAGCCAACGGTATGGATGATTGAGAAAAATCTGTTTGACTTGGCGGATCAGTTTCTGGAATCAGAGCCGGACGAGGATCAGCTATTTTATGTATGGGGACATGGATATGAATTAGATTTTGGAACCCGAAGGAGTAACTGGTACTGTTTTGAAAAATTTTGTGACCGGATAGCGGGAAGAAAAGACATTCTTTATTGTGATAATAAAACAGCATTTCGGATGCATGAAGAACAAAAAAGAAGAATATCGGAGGTGGAAAATGAAAAATCTGACGCAGATCAGAAATGATAATGGTATTCGTTTTTAGAGAAAAGATAGAAGAATAGAAAATAATATGGTATAATTCTTATGTTGCTCACCGACACCCGCAACAGGGAGGAGGTGTCAATGTTGGAATTTCTTACATCTTTTTGCCTATAGGCATTATAGCATATGCAGAAATCTTTATCAATATACTTTTAACAATTTAAAAATTTATCCTTATCTGGCATTAACCAAGAAAGACAGTAAAACTTATTTCCGGGCGGAAATGTACGGCGGGGAAAAGCTGAATACGATCTCTCCATTGTGTACAGCGGCAATAGAAAGGGATGCGGATGCTTTTTCTGCTTTGATGGAGCATATCAGAAAAACAGACCAAAATACAACGGTTATTATGGTTCAGGTAGAGAATGAAGTTGGGCTGTTGGGGACAGAGAGATTATTGTCCGCAGTTTTCATACAAAGCCGGGTGATCATAGAAAAATTGATTTTCTCAGAAAAGAATCAGGAACCTTTCAGGATGGAAAATGGGTATTCGCCCAGAGGCAGAATGGAGATGAAAAGATCGTGTCAATTTTGTACGATCTGCCGGGATGTTTTGAGATAGAGGTATTTAGATACTAAATGAATCAACATTTTGAAAACGAGGAAATAAATTAAAACATAAAACGCTATATTACAATATGGAAACGAATATTACAATATAAATCGAGAAATCCGTATTAAACTTCTCTTATAACCTGAATCACAAAAAAAGGAGGAGATAAACGTGAGACAGAAATTTCGGATTCACAAGGCGGAATCGAACAAGGGGGTGCTGGATTTCTCACATCTTCTGGATGCGCCGGCCGGAAAGCACGGGTTTGTTGAGTCAAGGAACGGACACTTCTATTTTGAAGACGGGACCCGCGCCAGGTTTATAGGATTTAACGTAGCAGCACGGTCTAATACACCGGATCATGTGACTGCGGATAAAATGGCAGAGCGTTTTGCCAGCATGGGCGTCAACATTATCCGTCTGCATGCGGCGGACGGCCCCATCGGGGACGAACCGGGAAGCTGGAGCAGCTGCAGGGAGGCGCCGCTTATCGATTATGAAAGCGGCAGCAGCAGGAAATTCCATAAGGAAGGTCTGGACCGTTTTGATTATTTTGCCGCAAAGCTCAAGGAGAAGGGAATCTATCTGCATATTGACCTGATCGTCTCGAGAGAATTTATGGAAGCAGATAAACTGGACTATCCGGGCGGCGCGCCTTCCTGCATCAAACGGCATGCCATGTACAACGAGCGGCTGATCGAACTGCAGAAGGAATATGCGAAGGCCCTTCTGCACCATGTGAACCCTTATACGGGCCTGGCTTTGATCGATGATCCGGCGGTGGTGACGGTACAGATCAATAACGAGGATTCCGCCATTAAGTGGCCGATGGAGGCCGATGCGGGAGAACAGATGAAGCCTTACCGGGATGAGGTTCAGAAAAGGTTTAATGAATATCTTTTGATGAAATATTATACCCGTGAACGTCTGAAAGAGGCATGGACCTATGAAGGTGTATGTGCATTGGGAGAAGAGGAAGATCCGGTACAGGGAACCGTGCGCGGAGTACAGGGCGGCTTCTATCAGCCGGAGAACGATCCCAACGGCCCATGGGATGGAGAATGCGGCCCTGCCCGGTATGCGGATTTTATGGAATTTGGCATTTCTATGAATCGGAAGTTTTATCAGATGATGAAGGATTACCTGCATTCCATCGGAGTAAAGGTGCCCATTGTCACAAGCAACCTGATCGCGGGAGCGGCAGACGTGTATGGACATACAGACGGAGATCTGATGGAAAATAACAGTTACTTTAATCATCCGCTTCTTCCGGTGGAGGGAAATACCTATCTGACAGTAGGGCCTTCGGAGTACGTTTCTACAAATCCGCTGACGATGCAGAAAGGCGTAGGTTCTATGTCTACAACACTTTTAAGCCTGGGTTCTGTGGCAATCGTGGGAGGAAAGCCTTTCATGCTCAGCGAGTGGAATGAATACGGGCTGCATCCGTTTCATTCGACTGCATTTGTACATACCATTGCCTATGCCTGCCTGAATGACTGGGACGGGCTGATCCTGTACAATCACCATACATCGGAAAACTGGGACGACCAGCCGGCAGATGAGGTCCTGAATGTATTTGATGTTTATAACGACCCGGCGGTAATCTGCCAGTGGGGATTTTTGGCCTCGGTATTCTTAAAAGGGCTTGTATCGACCGCAAAAAATCTCATTGATGTGGTCTATACTCAGAATGACCTGCGCACTTTGCCGAAATTCCATTCCATGCCGTCCACGTTTTTCCCGTATATCTCGGCAACGCGCAACGTATTCCTGGACGGCGGGGATGCTTATCAGGGACATGCGGATATTGCGGTCAATGCCGGATTTTTAAACGGGGCTGATCTGCGTGATGCGAAACACGGCGTTTATTATGCATGGTCTGAGTACCGTGATGCGCAGCGCAGGTTCAAAGAGGAAAACCGCCTGACAAGAGCGGCAAAGGGAACCCGTGAGATCCAGGCGGGAGTACACCTTGGAGAGCAGGCAGTTGTGTTTGATGATATTGCCTCCATTGCCGGGGATGGCGATTACCGTGCCTTTGCAAAGCTGATGGATCAGGCGATGAAGGAATGGGGTGTTTTGCCGGAAGGCACGGGTTATGTAGACGGAAAACTGATATCGGATACCGGAGAAATGGTATTTGACCCGGAACACTCCAGATATACCATCCATACGCCGCATTGTGCATATTTCAGCGGGGCGCCGGAAGAAACGATTTTGCTTTCTGATAAAGTGAGCATACAGTCCAGGAATGAAAGAATTTCTATCTCACTGCTGCCGGTAGGAGAAGGCGGGCTTAAAGAGGCGAAAGAATATGTCCTGACTGCGATGGGCGTGTCAGGTATGGACGAAGCAGCCTGCAGCGCCGGACCGGAAATGATGGGCATGACATTTACGGCAGTGGAGTTTAAAGGAAAATTGTATGCGGAAACTCTGGAAGGAGTTCTATGTGTGAAAGCAAAGGAGGCTGTACTTGAGATTTTAAATCCGGTTGGGGATGTTCTTGCAGAGCTTAACGGAGAGCAGGCAGGAGAACAGGTACGTTTTGCTTTGAACGGGGAAGTCCCGGGCGTACAATATCACTTAATTATAAAATAAGAATACGGGAGGCTATATCATGGCTAAGGATAAGAATGAGGTCCGCTATGATGCGGACGGTGCAAGACGCGTAATGCGCGCAGGGGATTATATGGCTGATCTCAGCGGCCAGCTTGCGCTGGGGATCATGGCAAATATTGTTGGGCAGCTGACATATTTTTATACAGACAAAGTCGGCCTGGCGGTAGGCGGAGTCGGAATTGTTATGGCAATTGCAAAATTCATCGACGCCTTTACGGATGTGATCTTCGGAAACATTGTGGACCATTCCAAGGGAGGCAATAAGAAATATTACCAGTGGATGCTGCGTATGGCGGTTCCGGCGGCAGCCATTATGATATTGATGTTTACCGTGCCAGTCCAGGCCGGGCAGATTCCGGCTCTTGCCTACGTGCTGATTACAAATCTCCTTTTGACGGCGGTTATTTATACAATGATCGCAACGCCGTTTTCTGCTGTCATGGTAGTCCGCACCAACAGCCAGAGTGAACGCGGCAGTATGGGAGTATTCCGTGCCGTAGGAAATTACGGTGCAGGTACGATCATTTCCATCGCAACAATCCCTGTGACGAATATTCTCGGAGGGACCCAGAGCGCCTGGATCAAGTATGGCGCTGTACTTGCGCTGGTAACCTTATTGCTGTTCCTGATCTGCTACAACAACGGACGAAAGGCTGTATTTGTTTCTGACCTTGATTCAGGAGATACGGCGGCAGGAGAAGCAGCGGATGAAGAAGCGGTTCCTTTTAAAGATACGATGGGGATGCTGCTGAAAAATAAATATTGGGTGATCGTGCTTTTGTTTAACCTGATCACATCCGTCACAAATGCAATTTCAGGGGCTTCAGGGGCATATTACTGCAAATGGATCTTTGGAAATGACACCCTTGTAGGACTCTTAGGCGCTGTAGGTATGCTTGCTACTGTAATTGGCTTTATTTTATCCAAACCGGTCATTGCGAAACTGGGTGTTACCAGAACGATCAATGTAGGTCTGCTCGGAGCGGCGATCACGGCGGCTGTCCGCAGTTTGATCCCTACGAATTTTACGGTTTATATGGTAACAGGACTTTTGGGAAGTTTTATCCAGATTCCTCTGATGTGCTTATATGGAGTATTGCTTGCCATGGCGGTGGACTATAATGAATGGAAGTACGATAAATCACTGGTGGCAACGGCCTCCGGAGCTATTGGTTTTGGAAGCAAGGTTGGAAATGGACTGGGTTCTCTGCTGCTGAGTCTGTTCCTGGTGCTTGGTTCCTATGACGCGTCACTGTCTGCGGCTACAAGTTCTATGAGGATTTCTATCTATGGGTTCTCAAATTACCTTCCGGTTGTGATCAATCTTCTGATGTTCTTTATCTTTCGGAAATTTGATCTGGAAAAGAAACTTCCGGCTATGCGTGAAGAGGTAGCGGCAAGAAAGGCGGCAAAAGAGAGTAAAAACTAATGCAGAATTAGCATCGGAATGAAAATCGGTACATGAAAACAATTGCTTTTTGTGTACCGATTTTTATACCCAAGGGCTTCCCATAAGGAGGAGAAATATGGTAAAACAAAAAATAACAGACAAATTATATGAATTTTCCCAGGACGGCAATTCATGTACCATTCTGGAACCACGGCCCCCCAGATACTGGTACAATTATCTGTGGAATGAAAATAGATATTGCGCCCAGATTTCCCAGATCGGACATGGGCGGAGTTATTATCTCAGCGAAAAGGCAGATATGTGCATGATCAATCAAAATGACGCCAGATATGTATATCTGCGGGATGAAGAGGATCATTCCTGCTGGAATATCGGGGAAGGACCGCTGAATACAAAAGTAGAGGATTATCAGTGCATACACAGTATCGGCTGCTCTTTGCTGGAATCGAAGTATCGGGAAATCAAGAGCTCCTGGAGGATTTTTGTACCCTGCGAAGGTTTTCATGAGGTATGGAGCCTGAAAATAAAAAATACCGGAAAGACAAAGCGTATATTGAGTGTTTTTTCAGCAGTCAGTTTTTATCTGGAAGGATTTCAGTATCCAAGATATTATGAAATGTATCGGTGTATGAAAACGGGATTTGATCAAGAACTGAATGGAATTTACTGTGACTCCTCACATCCCTTTGCGCCCCACGGCAAATATCATGGTTTTCTGGCATCCTCGGAGCCGGTGTTCGCTTACGATGGAGACCTGGCCAGATTTTGCGGCTCTATCAATACGCTGACACAGCCGGACGCGTCTGCCTGCGCGCTGTTCCAGCGTCCGGATGTGCTGATGAAAGGACTGGACTGTACCAATTCAGAGGCAGCGCTTTTTATCCTGGGCGGAGTATTACAGCATAAATTTACTTTGGAGCCGGGAGAGGAAAAGGAGATCCATCTGATATTTGGGATCAGTGAATCACTTGCGGAATCAAGGAAGGCGTCTGCAGGCATACAGGATTTTCAGGCAGTGGAGCAGTCATTCGAAGAAGCCCAGGAATACAATTACCGGAAAATACAGTCCCTTTCCGTACACACACCGGATGAAAAAATAAACCATAGGATGAACAACTGGGTAAAAAAGCAGGTGGACTTCTGCATTGTCGGAAAGAAGGGAGTCAGGGATAACCTGCAGATTGCAGCAGCATTGCTGGATTACAGGCAGGAAAAGGCAAAAGATGAGATCATGGAATGCCTCAGCCATCAGTTCCGGGACGGACATGCGGTGCTCACCTGGTATCCTTATGACGATACCCGTTACTCAGACCAGCCGTTCTGGATCATCTGGGCAGTCTGCCGCCTGATCAAAGAAACAGGGGATATTTCCCTGCTGAATGAAAAGGTATTCTGGCAGGACGGCGGCCAGGCAACAGTTCTTGAACATGTCAGGGCAGCAGTGGACAGACTGATCGCAGATAAAGGAAAAAACGGTTTGGTGCGTATTTATTTTGCGGACTGGAATGATGCATTAAATATAACTACAGATCCAGAAGCAGAATCTGTCATGCTGTCCCATCAGTTTTGTCTGGCATTAAAAGAACTGCGGATTTTGATGGAGAAGACAGGGCGCACAGACTATGCCGGATTTTTAGAAAAGGAGTATGGGATTTTAAAGGACAGCATTAATGAGCATGCATGGGACGGAAAATGGTACATGCGGGCGCTGAGTACAGTAGAAAATATTGGATCAAAGAACAGCCAAGGAAGTAAGATTTATCTCAATGCACAGACATGGGCCATTCTGGCTGATGTGGCGGATGGAGAGAGACTCTCTTTGACACTGGAAGCAGTAGACGGCATGGAACATGATTTTGGGTTCCCGCTGAATATGCCTCCTTATCCAGAGTATTCTCCCAATGTAGGAAGGATGTCGGGAATGCTTCCGGGATTATTTGAAAACGGCGGTATATACTGTCATGCAACCGGATTCAAAATTTTGATGGACTGTAAGGCCGGGCGGGGGAACAAAGCGTTGGAAACTTTAAAAAAAATCATGCCGGACAGTGAAAAGAATCCATCTGTACAGTCCGGAGCCGAGCCGTATGTGTTTACAAACTGCTATTCTGCGAATCCCGGATATTATGGAAAGTCATATCAGTCCTGGACAACAGGAACTTCCGCATGGTGCCTGATGGGGCTGTATGAGGGAATCCTGGGTGTGAAAGCAGACTATGACGGACTGCGGGTAGAACCTTGTTTTCCGGCAGCGTGGGAGTCCGCAGAGATGACAAGGATATTCCGCGGCGCACGGTATCATATGATGTTTAAAAATCCGAAACAACTGGAAGGAGGCGCAGCCACTATCACAGTGGACGGAGAACGCCTTTTGTCACAGGTCCTGCCGGATTTCCGGGATGGACGGCAGCATGAGGTTCAGGTAGAGATCGGATAAAAAAAGGAGTCGAACGAGATGAAGATCTATGATTTTACGATAGAATATCAAAGAGAGCCAAAGGGTTTAGGAGTGAAAAAACCACGTTTTTCGTGGAAACTGGAATCTGAGGAGAGAAATGTGCTGCAGGCTGCGTATCATCTATGGGTATTTAGCGATGGCAAACCAGTATGGGACAGCGGCAGGATGGACTCTGCTCAGTCTGTTCTGATCCCTTACGGGGGCTTGGATCTGATGGAGGAAACGGAATATCAGGTCCATCTGGCAGTGGAAGACAATCATGGCAGTCTGGCAGAAGCCGATACCCTATTTTCCACAGGGATTTATGAAACCGCACATTTTCAGGCAAAGATGATCACCCATGATTTCAGCGGGGAAGAAACTGCCTGTCCCGTGTTCTGCCGTTCTTTTACAGCGGCAAAACCGGTTGAAAAGGCCTGCCTTTATGCCACAGCCCATGGAGTTTATGAAATCACGCTGAACGGGAAGCGGGTCGGGGATGCGTATATGTGTCCCGGCTGGACGGATTACCATAAACGGCTGCAGTATCAATACTATGATATTACCGATGGACTGTGCTCGGAGAATCAACTGGAAATGGCAGTCGGGAATGGATGGTATAAAGGGATCTTAAGTTTTGACTGTAAGCCTGACCGTTATGGGAACCGGGTGGGGGCATTTGCGGAGATCCATATTTTCTATACAGACGGCAGCAAGGAAGTCATTGTCACGGATACAGACTGGAAAGTAAGGACAGGACAGATCCGTTACAGTGAAATCTATATGGGAGAAACGCTGGATACATATGATGCCGAAATAAAGGAAGGAACAGTATCAGAGTCGCCGTTCGACCCCTCAGTTTTGGTTCCGCAGGAAAATGAACCGGTGCGCGTCACCGAGCGTATTGCCGCAAAGAAGATTTTTACAGACCCAAAAGGGAATCGGCTGGTGGATTTTGGACAAAACCTGACCGGTCTGGTGGAGTTGAAAATAAAAGGGGAAAAAGGACAGAAGGTGACCGTGCGCCATGCAGAGGTTTTGGACAAGGACGGTGTATTCTATACGGAAACGCTGCGTACAGCAAAATCTACGGATACCTATATCTTAAACGGAGAAGAACAGGTTTTGATGCCCCACTTTACATTCCACGGATTCCGATACATTGCCGTAGAGGGAATCGAAACACTGCGTGCGGAGATGTTTACGGCCTGTGTGATGCACTCAGATATGAAAAAAACAGGATCTTTCCACTGCTCCAATCCGGCCGTCAATCAATTACAGAGCAATATTGAGTGGGGGCTTCGGGATAACTTTTTTGATATTCCTTCCGACTGTCCCCAGAGGGATGAACGGCTTGGATGGATGGGGGACGCTCAGGTATTCTCGTGGACTGCGGCGTTTAACCGCAATACGGCTCTGTTTTTTTCAAAGTGGATGAAGGATGTGGCGGCAGCTTCATCTCTGGAAAAAGGAGTTCCCCATATTGTGCCGGATATTCAGGGAACCTACAGCTCTGCCGGATGGAGCGATGCCGCGGTGATTATTCCCTGGGTGATATACCAGACCTACGGGGATGAGCGGATTTTGGAGGAATCCTGGAAGTGCATGCATGAATGGGTAGATTATATCCATAATAGGGTCAATGAGGACGGCCTGTGGATGACCAATTACCAGTATGGAGACTGGCTGGCTCTCGACCGGGAACAGGGAGATAAGAGTGTGGGGGCAACAGATGTATATCTGGTTGCAAACGCGTACTATCTATATGTCACCAGTCTCGTGGCACAGACCGCCAGAGTGTTGGGAAAGGAAGAAGATGCAGAGCATTATGAGGAATTGTATGCAAAAACACTGGAATCTTTTCGTGAGGAATACTATACATCACGAGGCAGAATTGTCAGCGAGACGCAGACAGGGTGTGTGTTGTCTCTGTTTTTCGGACTGGCCAGGGAACAGGATCGGGAGAAAATTTTGAATACGCTGGTTGCAAATATTGAGGATCATAAAAATCATTTAACTACAGGTTTTTTGGGAACACCTTATCTGTGCCATGCCTTATCGGATAACGGCGCTCACCAGATGGCTTCGATTCTGTTTATGCGCGATGACTTTCCGTCAT
Source organism: Schaedlerella arabinosiphila (assembly GCF_003885045.1). Taxonomy (GTDB): domain Bacteria; phylum Bacillota; class Clostridia; order Lachnospirales; family Lachnospiraceae; genus Schaedlerella; species Schaedlerella arabinosiphila. The sequence continues at coordinate 5,920,645 of NZ_RHJS01000002.1, forward strand.
GGCTTTATGCGGTAAAGATGGGAGCCACTACCATTTGGGAGCGGTGGGATGCAATTATGCCGGACGGTACCATGCTGCATCCGGGATTAAATTCCATGAACCATTATGCCTATGGTTCGATCGGAGACTGGATGTACCGGAAGATCGGCGGTATCAATCAGATGGAAGCAGGATATCGCAGATTTTATGTAAGGCCCATGTTTGTACAGGGAATTGAGGAAGCAAGGACCGAGCTTGAAACACCCTATGGGAAAATTGTTTCCGCCTGGAGCTGCAGAAATAAAAAGATCCATGTGGAGATCCAGGTTCCCGCAAACACGTCGGCAGTAGTCTACCTGCCGGAGAAGGAAGAGGCAATTAACGTCGGCTCCGGTACGTATGCTTATGACTATGCTACAGAGACCAGCCTAAAGGAGCTTCGGTTCAGCCTGGACAATACATTGGGCGAGATTATGGCAGAACCTTTGGGAAAGCAGATGCTGGACCAGATGGTGCCGGAATTGATGGCAAACCCGATGATCGAATATGCGAAACAAATGACTCTTGCAGAAGGAATCAGTTCAGCGCCGGATATCCGGCCTGCATATGAGGCTGTCATTCAGGCACTGAATGAGCAGGAGGTATAGGATCAGGGAGGCGCTTTTCTGTATGAAAGCGTCTCCGATTTTTCCGGCAAATATTCTGTTACGGACAAAAACCCGCCGTTTATGGACAAAACGGCAGAAACCTCAAATTTGTATTATCCTGTCAATGTAATCAAACAAACAGAACACCGCAGACAATGCGGAAATATGTATTTGGTATAAGCTCACTCTCCGCAGCCGGAAACAAAGCTGTGGGGAGAAGGTGTTTCAGAAGGAGGTACAAATTAATGCGTCACTTTTATTTGAGAATGGTAATGGGAATCATCTGGCTGCTTGCGGCAGCGGTTTCTTTGATCATGCTGAATATTCCGAATGTGATTCTGTATATTGCATTGGGAATCGTGTTTTTCCGGTCAGCCTATTCTATACGGGACAAGGAAAAAGATAAAAGAAAATGATCCGGTACGGGGCGAAAGCGTCTGAAACCTGAAACAATATCTTGGTGACAGTATTGAGACAAGAGAGGAACAGTCCATAGAACAGAGGTAAGTGTCATGAATATTTTTACAAAAAAATCGGATCCATCAGGAGAGGCCCAAAAGCTTCTAATCCTAAAAAATTTAAGCGCATGGTATACACCGGAAAAACACGTCCTTTCCGACGTTTCCCTTGAACTGGGTTCCAACGAGGTCGTGGGACTGATTGGTTTGAACGGAGCGGGAAAGACCACATTTATCAAGACCATTTCCGGGCTGCTTACCCGGTTTCAGGTGGAAACAGCCGTCTGGAACGGACGCGGTTTTTCGTTTCGGGATAAGGCTTTCAAGCAGGCGCGCTATACGGTTTTCGCGGAAGACCGTTCGTTCCAGTACTTTACCTTCCGCGAATACATTTCCTATGCGGCCGCGTCCTACGGGAAGAAGCTGCCGGATCTTTCGGAACTGATCCGGGGGTTTGGCTTTGAAGCATACACGGATGTGCTTCTCAAAGAATTGTCCACAGGAAATCTGAAAAAAGCATATCTGATCACGGCATTTGCGCTGCGCCCGGAACTACTGCTGCTGGATGAACCGGTTAACGGTCTCGATTTTCAGAGCACCGAATACCTCTACCGGCAGATCAACGGATACCGGCAGTACGGAACGGTTTTGTTTTCCTCACACATTTTGGAAAGCATCTGCCTGACCTCTGACCGGGTGCTGGTACTGGAACAGGGACGGATTTCGCGAAGCTTTGCGGGGCAGGAGATTCAGGCGGATCGGATTCGGGAGGTGCTTGGAGAACATGAAACCACTTTTTGAAAGTTATGGAAAAAATACCCTGTTTTCTGCAATTGCAAAGCAGTTATTCGGGAAAAAATATGAGCGGATTTCCCGGAGTCTGGCTCTGTGTATGATTCTTTTTACAGCGGTTTATGGGGCCGGGTTTCGGATACAGGTTTCCCCGGCAGTTCTGTTTCTGACGGCGTTCGTATTCTCGGCGGGGATCATGTGGCAGGTATTAAATTCTTCCCAGAACGGGGAACTGTTTATGGGGCTGTTCATGCTGCCTTTTGACAACAGGAAAATGCTGATTTCCTATGTACTGGCATTCGGCAGCTATACTCTGATTACGAAAACGGCTGTAGTATTTGCGCTGTTTTTCGCTCTGTCGCGGTGGGGCGCGGCGGAGATCGGGGCGGCGGTTCTGCTGGCCTGCGCAGGATGTCTGGGGTCAGCCGGATTGTACATTGCAGCGCATATGGGGAAGGGCGTCCCTGGAAAAAGAATGGATGCCTATATATTTTACCAGCCCCCGGCGTCACAGGGAAAAAAGAGGCGTATCGGGAGAAGGGGCGGCATCCTTTGGTACCTTCTGCGGTACGTCACGTCAAATAAAAATTATCTGGCAAACACAGCGGGCCTCTGGCTGATCGCCTGTTTCCTCCCGCTGATGCTGGGGCAGTTTGAAGGGCTGGACACGCTGCCCATGGGCTTCGCGATTCTCAGTATGAATACCCCGATCTGCATCCTGCTGTCATGCGATCCCGGGCTGGAACAGGCGGTAAGGCTTCTGCCCGGGCAGGCGGTTCGTTTCTGCGGGGCGTATGGCCTGTTCATCGCCCTCGTAAATTTCACGGAGAGCAGCGTGTACCTGGTTAGCTGGCAGGCGATTCGCGGAGGGATCGGATGTGCAGATATTCTGACGGCAGCGGTATTTGCCATGGCCAGCGCCGCCATGTCGGTATTTCTGGAATGGAGACATCCGATCCGGGGCTGGAAGATTGAAAATGACCTGTGGCATCATCTGCGGAAATATATTGTACCGCTGGTGATGCTGCTGGCTGGGGCATGGATTGGGATGTGAGGAAAGGAGCAGAGGACAAAGTATTGTTTTTTCCGTGCGCAGGACATATACTATAGTTAGTAAGGGAAAAACGTAAAGGAGACCGTATGAGATGCGTAAGTTTAACATAACTGCGGCATGCAGTCCGGATGTTCATTATATGGTGGATCTTCATTCCAGACTTTGTGACATTAAAGGCATGATTGATGAGGGGCAATATTTTGTGATCAGCCGTGCCAGACAATACGGAAAAACTACGATACTGAACGCGCTGGAGAAATTTTTAAGCAGCGATTATATTGTCGTGAGTTTGGATTTTCAGTTTTTGAGCCGTGAAGATTTCCAGGACGCTTCAAGCTTTGTGGCCGCGTTTGCGCGTGAACTGTGGCAGATAAGGAGCTGCCGGCCTTATATGAGTAATGAAATACAGGATCGTCTGAACGCACTGAGAAATACACAGGAAAAAAGGTATTTACTTGCAGATCTGTTTGAATGCCTGAGTGATTGGTGCGATGAGGCCGAGAGGGCGGTTGTGCTGATGGTTGATGAGGTGGACAGTGCCAGCAGCAATCAGGTATTCCTTGACTTTCTGTCACAGCTTAGAGGATATTATATTCATCGGGACAAACGTCCGACATTTCAGTCGGTCATTCTGGCAGGGGTGCATGATATTCGGAACCTTCGTCAGAAAATCCGTCCGGATACAGAGCATAAGCATAACAGTCCGTGGAATATCGCATCCCGGTTTGACGTAGATATGAGCTTTTCTGTGAAAGACATTGCAGGTATGCTGAGCGATTATGAAAGCGACTGCCATACGGGAATGAATATTTCTGAAATTGCGCAGACCCTTTATGAGTATACTTCTGGATATCCGGTTCTGGTTTCTAATATGTGTAAGCTGATGGATGAGGAGATTGCCGGATCAAAGCGTTACCCCACAAGGACAGACGCCTGGACAAAGAACGGAATTTTAGAAGCGGAAAAAAGGATTTTGGCAGATAGAATCCCCTTGTTTGAAAGTATGATCAATAAGCTGGAAGACGATGAAAAGCTGCGAAAACTGCTGTTTTCACTTTTGTTTGAAGGACGGAATATACCATATAATCCATATGACGCATCAATCCATTTGGCAGCGGTATATGGTTTCCTGAAAAATCAGGGAGGCGCTGCAGCGGTTGCAAATCGGATATTTGAAACAATGCTGTGCGACTGGTTTCTCTCGCAGGAAATTACAGAGAGCGATCTATCAAAGGCAGGAGCTTTGGAAAAGAGCCAGTTCATCCGAAGCGGATACTTGGATATGGAGTTGGTTCTCAGGAAATTTGTCGAGCATTTTCACGATTTGTACGGCGACAGGCCAGAGGTGTTTTTAGAAGAAGATGGAAGGCGTTTTTTCCTGCTGTATCTTCGCCCAATCATCAATGGAGCGGGAAATTATTATATGGAAGCACAGACAAGAGACCAGAGGCGCACGGATGTGATTGTGGACTACAACAGTGAACAATTTATCCTGGAAATGAAGCTCTGGCATGGAGAGGAATATAATGCCCGCGGAGAAAAGCAGCTTTTAGAATATCTGGATTACTATCATATTCAGAAGGGATATATGTTAAGCTTTAATTTTAACAAAAATAAGCAGATTGGTGTAAAAACGATTCGGGTGGAAGGAAAAACGATTGTGGAGGCTGTTGTGTAGAGGTGCAGCATTTGGAGGAGCGAACCAGAAAAACAGTTTATAAACTACGGATGCCGTGCGCCTGCCGCACGGCATCCGTCCAGTCCATCCGTCACTCAATCTTACCGTCTAAAAACGAAATCAGGATATTTTGAGGGCTATCGTAATAAAAACTGCTGTTATAATCATCAATTTTGTCGCTTACAAAGGAATGATAAGCAAGAAAAAGGGCCTCTATGATAGAAACATGCTTCTCCCTTGCGATTCCCAGGATCAAACGCTTGTATACCTTCCCGATATCCCAATGGGTAGGTATCGAATATCCGCATTCCCCTACATTGTCAAAGCAGCCTTTCGTAATTCCTGCTTTTTCGATAAAATAATCGCTTACATGATCTATATTGTCGCTGTGATAAACGTCTGCAAGTTCATACATTTTCTGGATTGCGTTGGTACCAAGCGCATCCACAACGTCCCGTCTTTTGTTATATGTCTTCCGCGCGATATAGTCGATCAGGCTGCATACAAAAAACAGATCATTTGAAGACTTCTCTTCTCTTCCTGTCATTTTAATTCCTCCGCTTTTCGAAATTCCAGACATTTTAATGCCGCTTTCGTACTAAAACAAATCTGATGTGTGGGATACTTGAATTTTGCCAGAACCCAGAACTGTTCCCGCGTAATAATACCATCTATATAATCAGCAATAAAGTTATAAATCTGGTCATCTGCCATTGCGCCGATCACAATATCGTATTGATGCGGTTTTCCGTTCCGGCAGCCTATGATAAAATCCAGCCATTCCTCGGTCATTTCTTCAAATTCCAGAATCTTAAGAGAAGTATCCATATGCACATCATAAAGATTTACCACAGGCGTATCAAATCTTTTGGCCCAGCGGACGGCCTGTTCCTTGATCAATGTACAATAAAAACCTGTTCCAAAGTCTTTGGTATGCTTCCCTTTTATGATTTTTGGAGAAGGAATTTCCTTATATCCGCCGTGGTAGACTGTCATTTTACCCATAATAACCTCCCTGGTCTTTGAAACCAACCCTCCGGGGGATGCGCAGCTACGCGCGCGGAACAAAAGCTGCGCTGCTAAAAAATGTAACAACACGGGAATGTGCGAAGCGCACTTTCGTTCGAAGCCGGAATCATCCGTATAATTCTTTATACCTCAGTATAGACCACATCCTCTGAAACGGCAACCTGAATTTAGAAGTATTGTAAAAAAGGTAAATATGCGGTTACCGTTCACAACCTTTGGGTGCGTCAGTAACAGCATCCAGCCCAGCCTGAACAGTAATATTTTTACGGCGCCGGCATATCATCAAGTAAAGAAGATATTGAGGAGACATTGTATAAAATGGAACAAAATAAAGCCTGTCTGACCAATACCTGCAGCTTTGCAGGCATAAAACCGATCATGATGGATCTGCCTTATCCGCCGATCCAGGTGAGGAGGGAGAACCCCGCCTATGCAAACCTGCTGGGGATGGATTACTGCGGCCCGGTGTCGGAGCTGTCCGCGATTACCCAGTACATCAACAATGAAAACCGCATTTCCCATGAAAGATGCCCCATGGCAAAGACGCTTCTGGGAATCGCGGTTGCGGAAATGATGCACCTGCAGAAGCTGGGCGAGCTGATCTGTCTGCTGGGCGGGAAGGTAGATTTTGTGGCAAGGCCGTACAACGGGCGCCCCAGGATGTGGACACCGGAATACCTGACCATCCCGGAGCATGCGGGGAAGATGCTGCAGGCCGATATAGAGGCGGAAGAGGACGCCATCAAGCAGTACCATATGCATATCAAAATGATCGACGACGACTGCGTGAATGCAGTGCTGAGGCGGATCATACAGGATGAGGAGTACCATGTGATGCTGCTGCAGGCATTGGTGCGGGCCGGCTGATATTCTATCGGACTGCGGATTTTTTGCTTGCGCTGCAGCAACATTTATGTTTTAATACTTATATTCAAGGGCATCCCATTATGGCCATGATGGGGTGCCCTTAGATGTATTATAATGAAGAAATCTGCTGCGGGCCGGCATGGCGGCTGCGGATTCCAGGAGGTTTTATGAAGTTATTTGATTTATTTGGGAAATCTGCAAAAAAAGAGCCAAAGCCGGCTCAGGAACCGGAGAGGGAGATTTCTCTGGAAGAGCACGGAGTGTATTCCGGTATGCGCGTCGAGGTTATGGACGCGGAGAACCATCTTCTCTTTATCGCTAAGCTGATGTCCCTCAGTGGAGACAGAGCAAAGCTGCATCCATATTCGGAAGCAGAGGTTTCTTTCGAAGAGGAAATGAAAATCAAGATCCGCGGTTACAGCGATATGGATAAAAAAGTGGTCCATCTGGAGGGAAACTTAAAGCAGGCGGACGACGGCATCTGGCCCGTGGAAGGGCTGGTCTTTATCAAGTCCGGAAATGACCGCGCCTTTTTCCGCCTGAATACGGATATTGACGGCAGCATGGTGATTATCGGCAAGGTGGGCGCAGGAGAAGAACCCTGCAAGCTCCTCAATATCAGCGTAGGCGGCGCATATGTCAGGGCGGAGCCGGCGCTGGAGCTGGGGGAAAGGTTCCTGCTGCAGGTAAAGCTGCACCCGGATCGGGACATGTCCCTCATCTATTCCGAAGTATGCCGTATCATTGAAAAAGAAGATGAGGTATTTGAGTACGGTTGTCAGTTCGTTGAGCTGAACGAGGCCGACCAGAAACAGATCATCCAGGCTATATATGAACGGCAGCGGAAGAAAAAGCATGGTTCGTGATCCGTCATATTGTGTCAGTATGCTGCGGCTTACTTCAAAGCCAGCACCATAAGCAGCTCATCCGAATAATTTCCATCTTTCAGCCGAAAAGACCGGGGACGCTCTCCATACACAGAAAAGCCCAGCTTTTTGTACAGATTGATTGCCGGAGTGTTGGAAGAGACCACCTCCAGCTCAATCTGTTCGTATCCGGCCTCCCTGGAAAATGCGGTCAGTCCGGATACGATCTCATATCCCAGCCCCTGCCCCCACACAGATTTTAACAGGGCAACACCGAAGGAGGCGCGGTGCCTTGTCTTCTGTTTGTTCAGGACGCAGGTCAGGCTTGCGCTTCCTACCAGCGTCTCCCCTTCAAATACAGAGATCATCAGACTGCCCGGATCTTCCGCGTATTTTGTGATAAAATCCATCTCCTCCTGTATACTGAAATCCATCTCCTCCGGGTAACTGATGCCGTATTCCGTTTCCATAGCGGTGCGCTTCAGATAGCCAATCATCTGCTCAGCATCTTCCGGCCGCGGGCTGCGCAGCGTATAGTGGGTCCCATTCTTTCCGGTAAATATTTTCTCTTTGAATATCATGAGTTCATTCCTCACTTTTTTAAAATAATACCTGATTATAACATGAATTTTCTGAATTATCCACCAGGAATTGAAGCTCTCGAATAAATATAGTATACTAAGGGTTGCTGTTTACGCCTATTCCAATACAGCATAAAAGGAGCCGACCTATGAATTTGATAAGCAAGATTCCAAAAGAATTTTACAAGCTTTTTGCAAGCAAATATACGGAATACTACCAGCGTTTCCTGATTGCGATCTATGAAGAATCCGGCCGTTCCAGTTCCCTGCTCGGACTGACGGAGCGGGAGTGCCGGTTTGTCATGAATGAGCAGATCGCTGCGGAGACGCTGGACTGGAGCGAGGAGCAGTTTGACGAGGAGGGGGAGCTTCTGACCAGAAGCAACATGGCCTCCATCTGCTTAAAGCATCTGGAAGACTGGGGATGGCTGAGACGGGATTACGATGAAGTGCTGGACAGCTACGTGGTATCCTTTCCGGAATACAGCCAGATGTTCGTGGAGCTGTTCGGCCGCCTGTACAGCGAGGACAGCACCCGGGAGCGGGAGAGCGTGCTGGCGGTCTACAGCTATCTCTACACCTACGGTTCAGACCGGGAAAAAAACAATGAAATACTCAAAAGCGCGCTGCAGACCTCCCGCTCCCTGCTGCAGATGCTTTCCAACATGCAGGAAGGCATGAGAGGGTACTTTGACGAGCTTTCCCGGCAGAGGTCCTTTCTCGGCATCCAGGAAGTGCTGGTAAAGGAAATGAACAACAACGAAAGCCGGAAATATGCGATCCTCACCACAACCGACAGCTTTTACCGATACAAGGAAGCAGTCAAAGAGTTGATCGACCGGAACCTGAGTGAAAATGAAGTGCGCAAGCAGGAACTGCTCTCCAGGCAGCGCGAACTGAAGCTGCGGGCCGAGCTGGAAGGCGGGGAGCATACCGGGACAGCCGGAAAAAATCGGATCGAAATCACGGCCCATGGAAACCAGGCAGCGCCGGACAGCCGGACACACCCGGCAATAAGCCGCTCCCCGGAGGAGAAAAACGCTGCCCGCGATTACGGAATCGAATACCGCCGTCTGGAACATGCCGTCCATCTCGCGGACGAGGCAATGAACATCATCTGCCGGATCGAACGGGAATTTGACGCCATTGAGCGCAGATACAATAAGCTGATCGAGCAGAAGACCCTGTTTGCCAGCCGGGCGGCGGCCCGGATACGCTATATCCTTATGGAAGGCGCGCTGGAGGAGGACCCTGCGGCTGCGCTGGCCAATCTCCTCAGCAAAAGCAAAAACAGCGCCGAGATACTGGAAAAACTCTCGGAGCGGATGCATTTGACAGAGCCCTTCCGCGCGGTGACCGGGCAGAGCATGTTCCGACGCAGGAATACGGAGAAAACCGCGTTTACCCCTCAGGCTGTGGTTCAGCATACAGAGCAGCAGGAGGAATTGGAGGAATTTGTATTAAAGCCCCTTTACAGCAGGCAGGAGATTGCCGAATTTCGGAGAAAAAATGAGCGGAACGGGACGTTTACAGTCACCAGGGATACGGTGCGTTCCGCGGAAGACCTGGAAAAATTATTTTTTGTATGGCAGGACGCGGTGGAGATTGCGGACGACGCCAGAAGGATCGAGATTGGGCAGGAGCTGGAGAATCAGGATGGCTGCCGCTTTTCCGAGCTGACGATCCATGAATGACCCGATCTGGCAGCATGGATGGGGGAGCCAAAGCGGAAACAGAAGCAGTCCGCCGGATCGTCTGCCGGATTGCTGCTGTTTCTCCTGATATGCCGTTTACATTATATAATGAAAGGAATTTTACGAATGATTACATACATGGAAGAATTATCCGCGGCCGAAGCGGAAAATCTGAAAAAAACAATTTCCAGATTGTTCCGTCAGACCTGCATCCTGCAGCTTCGGTATGACCCGGTTACCCTGACGCCCCGGGACAACCCGGACTATGAAACCTGCATCCGTCACAGGCATTTTATTGAAAATTATCTTGCCGTGCTGGGCTGCGAGATGGAGCACGATCCCCAGGAGCACATTTTCCGGCTGAAAGGGGAAGGGACGGAGACGGAGCGGTTCAGTCTGACTACAACCAGGATCATCCTCCTCGTCCGGATGATCTACCGGGACAAGATCCTGGGGGAAGGGCTGGGCGCGACGGTCACGAACCTGGGGGAGATCCGGGAATACGGGGCAAATACCGGTCTGCTGGACCGGAAGCTGACGGCCGCGGAGTGGCGGGATGCGCTGTATATGATGAGCAGGCACCAGATGATCGAGCTGCCTGGGGCGGTCCGGGATATGAAGGATGAGACGCCCATTTATCTGTACAGCACGCTCCTTCTCTACGTGAGCGCGGCGGATATGAACGAACTGATTGAAGAGTACAGGGAGGAGGCAGACGATGAAGCAGTCCAAGAAAATCTTCCGGCGGATGCTGATCAATAACTGGGGAGGCATCAGCCATAAAATCATGGAATTTCACGAGTATGTGAACCTGTTCAGCGGTAAAAGCGGTTCCGGAAAATCCACCGTTATGGACGCCATTCAGGTGATTCTCTACGGCAGTGTGTCCGCAGCCTTTTTAAATAAAGCGGCGGACGATGCGAAAAATAAGAGAAGCGTCCTCAGCTATCTGCGGGGCGCCCAGAAGGACGGAACCTCAAACCGGGAAAATGTAGATTTCTGTTCCCAGATCGTGCTGGAACTGGAGGATACAGGAAGCCGCGTCTGCACCTGCATCGGCGCGGTATTTGAGGTGGGAAGCCAGGACACGGAACTGAGGAAATACCATTTTTTCAGCCATTCTGGACATCTGCCGAAAGACGGCTATCTGACGGAGCAGGGGGTGCCCTACACCTCCGCTCAGATGAAAAAACTGATCGAAGCGAGGAGCCGTTCGGAGGAAAACCGGGGACGGGTGGATGTGAACCGGATGTACCCTTCACGGGAAGCCTATCTGGGGGCTTTGTATGATTCCATTTTCGGATATCTGGACCCGGGACGGCTGATGACCATGGAAAAAAGCGCCATCGCCCTTCGGATGGCGGACGGCACCGGACAGTTTATCAAGGACTATATGTTTCCCAAAAGCAAGGAGGACACGGTGTCCGCGATCAGCCGGCAGTTAGGCGCATACCGGGAGATCAAGGAAAAGGTGGACGACCTGGAACGGCGCATCGAAATCCTGGATGAGGTGCACCATGCCAATCAGGAGTTGGTTCGGATTCGCGCGGACAGGCTGCGTGCGGAGTCGGTGCTTCGGATCGTGGATCTGGAAAGCTGCAAAACCCGCCTGGAAGCAAAGCAGGAAGACCTGGAAGGAATTTCTGCAAAAATTTCCGAACTGGAGGAACGGTACAAAATCCTGGATGCGGATAAAAAAGAAAAAACGGAAGCACTGATTGAGGTCAAGGCAGAGCTCCATTCCAGCGATTACGGCGTGAAGCAGAAGGAAATGGAAGAACTGAAAAATACCATCAGCCTTTTGAAGGGAAACGCCAGGCAGTGGCAGGAGATCTTACAGGGACTCAGGGAATGGGAGACGGATGAGGAGATCAGCGGCTATATCAGCAACCCCACCCTTCAGTGCCTGGAGGAGGTTTTAGAAGGCGGAGTATCGGAGCATGTCCTGGACAAGCTGCGCAGCGGCATTCAAAATGGATTGGAAATGATCGGGGAGGAGCTGGCGGAGCTCAACGACGGTATCCGAAGCACGGCCAGGGAGCTGAGTGAGAAAAAGGAAATGGCGGAGGATCTAAAGCATGACCGCAAGCCATACAGGAAGGCGCTCAAAAGCGCCAGGGCGCAGCTTCAGAGCGAATTGAGCAGTCAGTATGGCCGGACCATTCATGTGGAAATCTTTGCCGATCTGTTTGACATTGTGGATGAAAAATGGAAAGAGGCCATCGAGGGAAGGCTGGGCCGCATCAAGCACAGCCTTGTGACCGAACCCCAGTACGCCCTGGATGCCGCAAGGATTTTCCGCAGAATGAAACGGAAGGAATATGAGGAGATTGACCTGATCAACACGGCAGCCGTAAAACGGGACGAGCCGGGAGCGGAGGAAGGCACGCTTTACGAGGCGGTTCAGGCAGGCGAGCCCTATGCGGATCTGTGCCTGAAACGGTATCTGGGAAGGATCTGCAAATGCGAGACCGTGGAAGATCTTCACCAGGTTCGAGACGGAGTGACGCCGGATGGCTATTCTTACAGCAATTACGTGTTCCGCCATCTCAGGGAGGACGACTGCAGACGCTACGCCTGCATCGGAACCCGGGTTTCCAAGGCAAAGCTAAAGGAGCTGGAGGAGGAGATCTATGAGCTGGAGCAGCGGCAGATCGCAGACATCCAGATGCGGGAAACACTGGGCAGGGCGCAGAAGCTGGAGCAGTTGAACCAGAAGACCGAGCAGCTGCTGCGGCTGTCAAAAGCCGCGGAGGAGCTGGAGCATTATCTGGATAAACAAGAGCAGCTTGCGAGGGAACTGAAAAATTTGGAAGACGGTACTCTGACCGCAGAATTAAAAGGCCAGAAGGAAATTTTGGAGCAGGGGATCGCAGAGCTTGCCCGTATCCAGGAGCAGGTCAACAAGGAGCGGATCAGCCGGGAGGGGGATCTCCGGGCAGCCCAGAAGGAATACAGAGATTTTCAGGACAGGCTGTCCGGGCTGCAGGAAGGATTTCGGGCAGACGAGCAACTGCTTGCGGAGGTTCGGGAAAATCTGGGAGTTCAGACAGAGGCCGCTTACCGCAGAAAGCAATATGACCTGTGCCAGCGGCTTGCGGGGCAGGAGGAACAGTCGGCGGAAGAGCGGATACTGGCCCGGAACCGTTTTAACAGGGAATATCCGGCCTATGGATTTACCGGGGTGGAACACGAAAACGACGTGTACGATAAGCTGCGGGAAGACCTGAAGCGGGACTATGAGCCACGGTATCAGGAGGAATTTGAGAACCAATACCGCCTGGTCTACCACTCCCTCCGGGAAAATGTGATCGCCACCATCCACGGCGAGATTAAGGCGGCGTACCGGCACAGGCGGGAGATCAACCGGATGCTGTCCAGAATCCGGTTTTCCGACAGCACCTACCAGATCGACATCCTTCCGGCCGAGAATGAGAACGGACAGTTTTATGAAATGCTGATGGCACCAGAATTGGACAGCAAGGTGCTGGACAACGATGGATTTGAGGGACAGCTCAGCATCGGAGAGGACGCATTTTTTCAAAAATACGAGCAGCAGATCTGGCGGCTGACGGAAAAATTCATGCCGCCGAGAGACGGGGAAGCCGAAAACCGCTCCCGCCACCATCAGGAAATGGAGCGTTTTGCAGATTACCGCAACTATCTGACATTCAGTATGTACGAGCGGGTGGAGGATGAACAGGGCAATGTGAAGAAAAACGCGGTGGACGAAATGGCCGGGCGGGATTCCGGCGGGGAGGGCCAGAACCCCAAGTATGTTGCCCTGCTGGCCGGCTTCGCCATGCTCTACATGCAGCAGAGCAGCCGGGATTCCAAGATCCGGCTGGTACTTCTGGACGAGGCGTTTTCCAAGATGGACAAGGAGCGCAGCGAGGTATGCCTGCGCTATGCAAGGGAGCTGGAGCTGCAGCTCATCGTCTGCGTGCCGGATGAACGTCTCCAGTCGCTGATCCGCAACGTGGATTGCGTGTACGGATTCCGCCGGCACCAGAACCAGATTTCCATGATGCATATTGATAAGGGAAATTATCTGGAGATGATGGAAATGGGCGGAAGAAATTGAGTCATTGGATAAACTGGAACTGACCAGGAGGTAAAAATGGAATTTTCAAGAGAAGATTTAACAGAAGCAAAAAGACAGATTGATTCTACACTGCATAAGTTAAGGGAAACAATAAAGACGTTCGAATCTAAAGAAAACCCGGAAAGATACAAGTCGCAGATTACACTGGCAAAGAGACGGGTAAAAGCTTTTGAAATCGCAAATTGGTTCATTGAACAGGAAAGAAATGCAAAAGAAGAGATTGTGCCGGAGAATGGTCCTTATCCTGAGAACACCGCCAGGAACTGAGTGAAATGACACTTCTGGTTGTGCAGGCTAAAAAACAGAAGTATATGGGGAGATCACATCATGAATGAATACATAAAGAATCGGGTACACGAATTGTACTGGAATGAGGATATCAATTGTGCGAGGACGGCAATCATCTGTTTGAGCGAATTATTTGAAACAAAAATAGAACCGCAGACAATCTGGTCTGCGGTCGGACTGCACGGCGCCGGCGGATACAGGGCGCAGTGCGGTTTGGTCGAAGGTGCGCTTATGTTTATAGGAATTTACCTCCATGTGCTGGGAAAAACAGAAGAGGAAATCGTATCTGCCTGTTATCATTTTGCGTCTGCCTTTGAGCAGGCGTTTGGTTCATTAAGCTGTTCAAAACTGCGTCCGACAGGTTTTTTAGAAAGCGACCCGCCGCATTTATGTGAAAATCTGACTTGCAGAGGAATTGAATTTGCGTACCAATATATTTTAGAACATTCCAAACCCTGTTAATATCCGAATAATATTTGCTTTTGAATTGGAACTATGATAAGGAGGATGATCTTATGTCAGCATTAGCGCAATATTTAGAAGCTAATAGAGAAAAAGCATATTCTTTTGCAACAGAGAATACGAAATATAACAAACAAGGTCGTCCTGTTATCTCAGAAAATGATGAATGGATGGATGAGTCAGAATGGGATGATGTATTTGAAATATTAAAAAAACAGAAGCATACGGAGAAGTAAGATGGAAAACTTTAACGAAGGAGAGGTTTGGTTTTGGAATTGCACAGGAGGCAAAAACGGAAGAAAATCCCATCGTTTGTGTGAATTTTACAATCAATATTTGTGTGTAACCGGGGGATATAAAACGATCCCAACCGGCAGCAGGAGCCAGATTTTACAAGCATCCGGCTCTTTTTTGTGTGCGCAGGGATCAGAAAAATTTTCCTGAAAAATAAGACAGGAGCTTTGAATTACTGCAGCAGCCCGTGACCGTTAAAATGGAAAAGGATTGACAATTTCAGAGCGGGGGGGGGTAAAATATACTTGACTTGAAAAGAAGCCGCAGAGGCGATTGGCAGGAGAAACAGGGAGGTATTAAATCTCTGATTTCAGGGATTTAATATAGTCCGCACAAAATAATGGATCATCGTATCACATAAGCAGGAGGAACAGAAAAAAATGAAAAAAGTAAAAAGGCTTGCTGCCATATTGGCGGCAGCCGTGCTGTGTATGGGAATAGGGATGCCGGCGTTGGCAGCGCCGGACGGTTCCAATGATATATTTTGGAGTCCGACAGGTTTGCCGGGCGGAAAAATTGACGGGGCCGTTGATGCAAATGGAAACAAAGTGGATTATACGGAGCGGGATATTCCGGAAAAGACAAAAACGGCGTTGTCAGATGAAGGCAAGGTAAGGGAGATTTTTGAAAAATGTGGATTTGATGTAAATGACCAGATGGATTTCCTGCCCGTTTATTCGGGGAATATTTCCGTGGCCGGAGGCGGCTTGGCAGTAGCGGTTTTTTCGGCTGAATCGGAGAACCTTATGCCGGGTGACGGCGTATATGCGCTTCGTGAGACAGCTCCAGGATCAAGGGTGTTTGAGGTATATACAGGTGAAGTCGGCGCCAATGGCAAAGTGCGCTTCAACATACAAGGGTCCGCAAACTATGTTCTCGTCAAGGTACTCAGCGATGGAAGCGTCGTGACCTTAGACAAAAAGACAGACGGAAATACGGATGTAAATACGGATGAGAATACCGGCCTTACCGTTGATTCAGAAGTGGCGGGGAATAAGGATAATAAGGTGACTATAACAAATGCCACACTCGGTAAAGATGCGGATGGAAACGTAATAGAAGTAGGAGTTCATGTGAGCGAGCTTGAGTCCGACATAGAGCAGCTTATATATGAAAACTATGAAGCGATTTTTGATTCAAAGTATACTTATCCGAAAAACGAAAACTTTAGTATTGAGCTGGTTTATAAAGGGGAATTTGACCGTACGGACGATGGAACCGGAACCGTAAAAATGTATTTTACTGTGAAAGATGAAAACGAAGATACATATTATTATGCGCTTCATGGAGTAACCAATGCAGATGGACAGGTGGAAAGCTGGGAGATCATTGAATGTAAGAAGGATGATACGACCGGAGAGCTGTATTTTGAACTGGATAGTTTTTCGCCTGTTGCGATTATCAGAGTAACATCGGATCAGAAACCGATTCTGAAGATTCCGACAAAACCTTCCAAGCCATCCAGACCGGGGGCAGGAGGAAGCAGTTCCTCAGCAAACAAAACGGGTTCTACGACCCAGCAGGAAATTCCAACACAGCTAGGAAACGCAGGACAGTCTGAAACGATGGTGCAGATCCGCTCTTTAGAAAAAACATCTCCGAAAACAGGAGAATTTTAAGCTGAAATTTTGCTGGCTGAGACAAATAAAAAATTTGATTAAAAAATAATTTATTATTTTGTGTGGAGGATTGAGGCCCCGTTTATTCCCTATGGATAAATGGGGCCTTCGTTACTGTTCGCATCTACGGTGCTCACAGCGACACAGCACATGTTTACATTATCGGAGAACCGTGATTCCATGTCATACCACGCAAATTACCATGTTTTCGTGAAACCAGCCAGAGGAATAGGACATGCTGATGTCCCATTCCTGATGTTAAAATGGAACAAAGGAGGATGAAAATATGCCGTTTACAGAAATATGTATTTATCAGGTCAAGCCGCAAAAAACAGAGGAATTTGAAGCGCTGATGCTGGAAGCGAAGAGCCTTTTGGAAAAACAGGAGGGCCTGCGTTTGCTCCGTCTCGTCAAACGGGGATACCGCATCGACATGGAGCAGATCAGAGAGGGGCTTCCCCCTCTGGAGATCAAACGGATCGTTAAAAGCGTCAAGTACATGCTTTACTGGGAATTTGACTCAAAGGAAAGCTACGGCGCGGCGCAGAAAAATCTTTACGACAGCTACTGGAAACCAATCGAAAAATGTCTGATCGTTCCCCATGACAAATATTTAGGAGAGGCGGTGTTTGAATGGAATCAGCATACTGCGGATTGAAATGTAATGAATGTCCCGTTTATCAGGCGTCTGTCAGCAGGAATACAGCCGAGCAGCAGAAATTTTATTGGAATACCAGAGGATTTGTGATAGGATGATTATTGGGAATTGGACAAACGGGCAAAATCTTTTGAAATCGCAAATGGGTTTATTGAACATGAATTTGAAAAATAAACCAATCTTTTGAAAAGCAGCAGAAACAGCCGCTATATTTCAAAGAAAGAGGAGCATCGACTATGGCAGATCTGGAAGTAATCCGCGAAGAGGATTCGATTCATGTAATAAAGGAGACAGGCACAGAAGTCAGGTATTATATTTTCGATGAAGCGGAAATTCACTTGAACAATATCATGCCGCATACGATTCAGGAGTGGCATTTCCACGAGAAGATTGATGAGAATATCCTGATTACAAAAGGAAAATTACTCTGCAGATATATTGACGGAAGCGGGACGGAAAAGTCCTGCTATGCAGCAAAGAATGATATTGTAAGAGTCCACAGCAGCGTTCATACGTTTGAAAATGATACCGATGAAATAACGGAATTTGTTGTTTTCAGATATGTGACGGACGGAACAAATAAAAGGGAATTGATCAAATGCGATAAAACAGTCGTAAGCCGTTAAATTTCGGTACTGCGCGGAAAGGCAGAGTGATGATATGCAGATAGACAGATTGATTCAAATTGTATTTCTCTTGTTAAGCCATGAGAATATAACCGCAAAACAACTGGCCGGGGAGCTTGGAGTTTCCACACGCACGATCTACAGAGACGTCAATATCCTTTCGATTGCGGGCATCCCGATCCTCTCCCGGAAGGGGTACCGGGGAGGGCTGTCTTTGCTGCAGGGCTTCTCCCTGGACAAATCGTATTTTACACAGGAAGAGCAGAAGAACATCGTGCAGGCGCTGCAGATTTTAAAGTCCTCCAATTACCCTGACGCGGAAAAGGCTTTGAACAAGGTGGCCGGACTGTTCAGCCACAATCTGCAGTCCGAATGGCTGGAAATCGATTTTTCCTATTGGGGCAGCCCTGAAAAGGAACGGAACAATATTACGGTTTTAGAGCGTGCGATCATCAACAAGTATGTAATCACATTCACGTATTTTAATTCGGAGCTGACGGTCACCGACCAGATTGCGGAACCGCTGAAATTGCTCTTCAAATCACACGCCTGGTATCTGGTCGCCTATTCTAAGCGCAGAGAAGCAATCCGCACGTTTCGAATGTCCCGCATACGGGATCTGCAGATCACAGACCAGATATTTGACCGAGAACTGCCGGAGGATTTTTCCATCACTCCCGTTTACAAGGAAGAATATAATATCCCCATTTTCGTACTGCATTTTTCAGAAAAAATCGCCTATAAAGTCTATGATGAATTTCCGGAAAAGAATATCAAAAAATTAGAGGACGGCAAGCTGGAAGTAACATTCCGCTACCAGCTCAGCGACTGGACGTTTTTGTATCTGCTTTCCTTCGGGGAGTATGTCGAAATTATTGAGCCTGCCGAGGCGAGAGAAATTTTAAAAGAAAAGGCGAAAAAAATATGTTCTATGTACTGAGGACTGGTGCGGATCAATAACAGCCAAAAGGAAAAATGTGATATGATGAGTTGAATGGACTGGAAAAATGTGATATCCTTAGTTCAAAATAAAGAAACATATATGACTTTATTCTTGAAAGGCCGGTACAAACTATGGATTTGCTGAAAAGAAAAATAGACCAGGATCTTGCAGACTGGAAAAAGAATCCGGATCGGCTTCCGCTGATCGTAAAAGGGGCCCGTCAGATCGGAAAGACAGAGTCGATCCGAAGCTTTGGCAGAACCCATTATAAAAATATCATTGAGATCAACTTTGCGCTGCAAAAGCAGTATAAAGGAATTTTTGACAATGGGTTTGAGGTGGATACCATTGTCAAAAATATTTCTTTGATCAATCCGAATCTTGAGTTTGTGCCGGGAGAAACTCTTTTCTTTTTTGACGAAATCCAGGATTGCATTAACTGTGCAACCAGTCTGAAGGCATTCAGGCTGGATGGCCGCTTTGATGTGATCTGTTCTGGTTCGATGATGGGGATCAATTACAATGAGATCGAATCCAACAGTGTAGGATTTAAAGAAGATTATGAAATGTATTCTATGGATTTTGAGGAATTTTTGTGGGCAAAAGGATACTGTGGGGAACAGATCGAAGATCTGTATCAGCATATGCTGCAGATCAAGCCGCTTTCCGAGCTGGAGCAGACGGTTTTTTCAGATATATTCAGGGAGTATATGGTCATTGGCGGAATGCCTGCTATCGTAAATACATTTGTCAAAAATAATCACTACGGCGGCACGTTGAAAATGCAGCAGCAGATTCTGCTGGACTATGAAGAAGACATTACAAAATATGCGAGCGGGCTTGATAAAACGAAAATTTTAAATGTATATCGTAAAATACCGGTATTTTTGGGCAGGAGCAACAAAAAATTCTGTATTTCCAAAGTAGAACGGGGAGCCAGAAACAGGGAATATGTGGGCGTGGTTGACTGGCTTGAGAATGCCGGGATGATTAATGTATGTTATTGCATGGAATTGCCGGAACTTCCTCTGAAAGGAAATTATGATCCCGATAACTACCGGATTTATTTTAGAGATACCGGACTTCTAATTGGCTCTCTCGATGAAGAGGTGCAGGAGGACCTGCGGGCAAATAAAAATTTCAATACTTATAAAGGCGCTGTTTATGAAAACATTGTCGGTGATATGCTGGTAAAACAGGGATATCCGCTCTATTTTTATAAGAATACGAAGGGGACGGTAGAGATGGATTTCTTTGTGCGCGACGCAGATTCATTGATTCCGGTGGAAGTCAAGGCAAATGACGGAGCGACCATTTCTTTGAATAATCTGATCAGCCAGGAGAAATATGGAGACATTGCTTACGGGATTAAACTGGGGAACAAGAATATAGGCTTTAACGGAAAATTTTATACGTTTCCGTATTTCCTGACATTTTTTTTGAAACGTTTTTTGAAGGAACGAAAAAAGTAATGCAGCCTATAGAAGTGCGGCTGAGCATTGAAGTGAATTATGCCGGGCTGCATCCGAATCAAAGAATACGGGGCTGTGAACGTTTTCAAAGAACCCAGCCCCGGAAATCTTTCTGACAGGATGGGCAGGCTGGAAATGCTGCTGCAGGGAATTTGATGAAGTCAGAGCAAGCGTTCAGTATGTAATATTCCACCAAATCACTCAGCCCTGCAGTACCTTCAATACTGCCTCTTCCGTATTTTCAACACCGATGCCGGAGATAAAGGGCATGCCCATGATCACCGGGACTGCGTAATCCTTTCTGATTCTGGCGGTGGAGATAATCAAGGCGGCTCCGGACAGGTTGGATTCGATCTCAGAGATCCGCACCTGGCAGATTTCCGCATCAATGCCGTTCTGCCTGCAGAGGTCCGCGACCTTTTTTGCTGCGATTGTTGAGGTTGCCACGGCTCCGCCGCATGCTACGATGATTTTCTTTTTCATAGTGACCGCTCCTTTTCTTTTATAATGTCGATGACATTCTGTACGTCTCCTGCTTGCGTTATGTTTGTCAATATGTCTGTATCCTGGATGATCGTCAGGATTCTCTGCAGTTCTTCCATCTGTTCACCGGGGTTTGCCACTGCCAGCAGAAATACGATCTTTACGCGTATTTCCTCATTGTCGGTACCCATCTGGATGAATGGTACCGGATTTTTCAGCACCGCGATGGCGGTTGCCGCCCGATAGACCTGGCTGGCATCCGTATGTGGGATTGCCACGCCGAATCCGTCTATGTCCAGGCCGGTGGGATATTCCTTCTCCCTTGCACACAGCGCGTCTATATAAGTATCCTTCACATATCCTTCCCGGATCAGCGCGCCGCCGAGCCGGCTGAACACATCTCTGCAGGACACTGCCTCCATATTCAGGATGACCAGCGATTCCTTTAACGCTTCCCAAATCATGTACATACCTCCTGACCGCGGCCAATCTGCGCAGCGTCTGCCAGAAAAGGGCCGACCCGTATATTTTGGCCTGTTCAGATTATAGTATAAATAGAATCTGTTTGTCCGTCAATTCATTTGTTGCGATCCCGTATTATGAATCCTGCATTGCAGATCGGTAAAGCCGATGGAAATCTATTTGATTACTGTTCACACCCTTTGGGGGCCCCAGTAACTGTATCCAATCCATTTTAAGTCGCTTTCGGTGAGAGGCTGGATATTATAGATATATAAAATGTAACTATTGACATTACATCAAAGACGTGGTATGATGCTTGTTGTAACAAAGAGTATTACATTTGACGTGAATATTATCATAAAACGGAGGGAGAATGATGAATGAGAAAGCAAAAAAATATGTGGATTTATTTCGAAAGGTCAAGATTGCATCCGCCGCGACCGTAGACCAGGACGGACATCCGCGCAGCAGGATCATCAACGTGATGATCGCCGCGGAGGAAGGGATGTATATCGTGACCTCCAAAGGGAAACCATTTTATGAGCAGCTCATGAACACAGGGGAGATTGCACTGAGCGCCATGTGTCCGGACTGTCAATCTTTGAAGTTTTGCGGTAAGATAAAAAAAGTGGAAAAGCAGTGGGTGGATAAAGTTTTCCAGGAGAACCCAGGGATGAATGAGGTCTATCCGGGGGATACACGCTATATCCTGGACGCATTTTTGATCTATGAGGGCTCCGGGGAATGGTTCGATTTGATGCATTATCCCATCAGCCGGGAGACATTTTCCTACGGGACGGAGGAAGAGAGGGCCGGATTTGAGATTACGGACGAGTGTATCGGCTGCGGCTCCTGCCTGAGGGCCTGCCCTCAGAAATGCATTGCACAGGGAGAGCCCTGGCGGATTGATCCGGTACACTGCCTGCAGTGCGGCGCATGCAGGGAAGTGTGCCCGGCGGGGGCGGTGCGCAAGCTTCACGCGTAGGTACCGGAAAATATGAGGCAGGACTTTTACGAATTACCGCCTGACAGTATCCGGGAGCTTATTATCAATTGTGAGTATCCATATGCGGAAAATACAAAAGGAGAAAAATCAAATGTTATGGAATGAAGTCATCCAGGCTTACATGGAAAGGAAGGAATGGTTTCTGGAGCTGATGGTGCAGCATATCACTCTGGCGCTTGTCGCTGCTGCACTGTCCGGAACCATCGGCCTGCTGGTGGGCATCTGGATTGCGGAGCACGAGCGGATGTCCGCGCCGGTCCTGGGGATCGCCAATGTATTTTACACGATCCCTTCGATCTCGCTGCTAGGTATGCTGATCCCATTTCTGGGAATCGGAAATAATACGGCGGTTGCAGCGCTGACCATCTACGGGATTATGCCCATGGTGCGCAACACCTACGCCGGAATCCGGGGCGTATCTGCGGATGTAGTCATGGCGGCAAGAGGGATGGGGAGCACAGACCTGCAGATCATGACCAGGATCAAACTCCCTCTGGCGGCAGGGGTGATCATCGCCGGTGTGCGCAGCATGGTGGTCATGACCATTTCCACGGCGGCCATTGCGTCCTTTATCGGGGCAGGCGGTCTGGGCGTGGCAATTTACAGAGGTATTACAACTTACAATATGGCGCTGACCTTCGGGGGCAGTTTTCTGATTGCGCTTCTGGCGCTTTTCAGTGACCTGCTGCTTGGAAGGCTGGAAAAAAACATGAAGAAGAGGAGTGGAAACTGATATGAAAATGAAACAGACAGCAGCAATTTTAACGGCATTGATTGTGGTATTTGCCGGCGTGGGATGCGGGAACAACGGTGGAAATGCGGACCCGGGCGGAAGCACTGCCTCCCAGAGCGGGGAAAATGAGCCGGGCGGGGAAAAGAAAGACGCGGCGGATGCCGATGAAAAGAAACCTGCAGAAGGCTCCAAGGAAGCAATCCAGATTGCAACCAAACCCATGACAGAGCAGTATATCCTGGGCGAAATGCTTAAGGCTCTGATTGAGAAAGACACGGACTATTCGGCGGAGATCACAAAGGGAATCGGAGGCGGAACCAGCAATATCCATCCGGCTATGGAAAAGGGCGAGTTTGACCTGTATCCGGAATACACCTCCAGCGGCTGGGTCATGGTGTTAAAGCATGAGGCCGATGAAGTGGAGGATGAGGAAATGCTGGAAAAACTGAAGGAGGAATATGAGGAAAAGTTTGACAT
This sequence comes from Schaedlerella arabinosiphila, assembly GCF_003885045.1. Taxonomy (GTDB): domain Bacteria; phylum Bacillota; class Clostridia; order Lachnospirales; family Lachnospiraceae; genus Schaedlerella; species Schaedlerella arabinosiphila. The sequence goes on from NZ_RHJS01000002.1 coordinate 5,943,918, forward strand.
GACCTGGGTCGGACTCTACGGCTTTAACAATACATTTACGGTTGCCGTGAGAAAAGAGGCGGCGGACAAATATCAGCTCAAGACCACTTCGGATATGGCCGATGTATCGGATCAGCTTGTGTTCGGCGGCAACCCGGATTATATCGAGCGGGAGGACGGTTTTAATCTGCTCTGCGAGACCTACGGTCTGGACTTCAAGGACGTGCGGGACATTGACATCGGCCTGAAATACGAGGCCATGGAGCAGGGCGACATTGATGTGACCAATGGATTTACCACGGATGCGCAGCTCAGCCGCGATGATATTGCAGTACTCGAGGACGATAAACACCTGCAGGTCAACTATTTTTGCTCCACGGTAGTAAGAAAGGACGCTCTGGAAACATATCCGGGCCTGGAAGAAACGCTGCTGAAAATGGACGGTATTTTGACGGACAAAGAAATGGCTGCGCTGAATTATCAGGTGGAGGTAGAAGGGAAAGACGAAGCGGAAGTGGCGGAAGAGTTCCTTAAGGAAAAAGGGTTGATGTAACTGAAAGGAACATTTGGATATGATTCGATTCGATCATGTGAAAAAAAGTTTTGGTGAAAATTGTATATTGGAGGATTTCAGCCTGCAGGTGCGGGAAGGGGAATTTTTAACGGTTATCGGCAAGTCCGGGTGCGGTAAGACCACCATGCTGAAACTGGTCAACGGCCTGCTCATGCCGGATTCCGGACAGATTTTCGTGGAAGGAAAGGATCTGGCCGGGACAGACCTGGTGGCGCTGCGGCGGCGGATCGGCTATGTGATTCAGAACGGCGGGATATTTCCCCATATGACCGTGGAAAAAAATATTACCTATGTCCCGGTCATCAGCGGCAGAAAAAATAAAATCGAGAACCACCGGCTTGCGCTGCGGCTGCTGAGAACCGTAGGTCTGGAGGAAGAGATGGCAGCCAGATATCCGTCGGAGCTCTCCGGCGGACAGCAGCAGAGGGTGGGAATTGCCCGTGCGCTTGCGGCCGGTCCGAGAATCCTCCTGATGGACGAGCCATTTGGCGCGCTGGATGAGATCACCAGGCAGACCATGCAGGATGAAATCCTGCGGCTGCAGAAAGAGCTGAAACTGACCATTGTATTTATCACCCATGATATCCGGGAGGCCATGAAGCTGGGGGATCGGATGCTGGTCATGGAGCAGGGAAAAGTCCGCCAGCTGGATACGCCGGAGCAGATCCGGCTGAACCCGGCGGATGCATTTGTCCGGGAGCTTGTGAAGGGATATACGGGTGCGGCCCTGGCTGGCCATACGCCGGTATGGGGGCCGGAATCCGAAGCAGAGCCGCCGTCTCCGGCGATGGCTCACAGCGGCCGGAACAGTTTGTGGGAAGGAGCAGTGGATGCAGATTACAAGTAGATTTACGATTGCGGTGCATATGCTTCTGTGTATGGATGTATTCCAGGAGGAGTACAAGGTTACCAGCGATTTTATGGCGTTTAGCATCGGGGTCAATCCCGTGATCATCCGAAAACTTTTGTCCCAGCTAAAGGACGCCGGACTGGCGGAGGTCAGGAGGGGACCCGGCGGGGCTGTCCCTGCCAGGCCGCTGGATGAGATCACATTTCTGGACATTTACCGGGCGGTGGACTGTATCGGGGAAAATACGCTGTTCCATTTTCACGAAAACCCCAGCCAGGACTGCCCGGTGGGGAAAAATATTCATCGGATACTGGACGACAGGCTTGTCCAGGTGCAGGACGCCATGGAGCGGGAGCTGGAGGCGATTACGCTGGGAATGGTGAAGGAAAAGCTGGAACACTGACGATAATGGAGCTGGCAGATTGTACATGGGAGATTGGGCAGAAGCAGAAACGGCATTGAAGAAGCAGATTGACAGCGGACTTCCGGTTCCCTGCCTGCTTGCATGGGATAGCATAACTTTCTGCTTGACGGACACAAGGAAAATCCTTATGATTTTATTAACAGGGACTAGGTAAATTTGGAGACTTCCCGGAGGTGGCTATAGTGAAAGAATTTCATGTGACAGGCACATGCAATCCGGATCGGCATTATATGGTAGATATCAGCGGCCGGATAGAGCAGATTACCAGCGATTACATCGACAAAGGAAAATATTTTACTATCAATAGAGCAAGGCAGTATGGAAAAACAACACTGATGTTTTTACTGCGGAGATATCTGCTGGAAAAATATGTTGTCATTTCGATCAGTTTTGAGGCGGCAGATGAATTGTTCGTTTCCTCCTATGCATTGGCAGCAGGACTCTGTAGGAACGTCGGCCGCCAGCTCCGGATGCAGGATGTGCCGGAGGACATGATAAGAAAGTGGGAAGTTCCCATTTCTAAAGAATTTCCATTTGATGATTTCGGTGAACGGATTTCAGAGCTGTGTCTTCAGTGCGGCAGGAAGATTGTGCTCATGATAGATGAGGTTGATAAAAATTCTGACAATCAGATTTTTTTGGGATTTTTGGGACTGCTGCGTGCTAAATACCTTGCTCAGGCCGGCGGAATGGATCAAACTTTTCAATCGGTGATTCTGGCAAGCGTCTATGACATCAAAAATCTCAAGCTAAAACTTCGCCCGGATGAGGAGGCAAAGTATAACAGCCCGTGGAACATTGCAGAAGATTTTAATATGGATTTTAGCTTTCAGCCGGGAGACATTGCCGGAATGCTTACGGAGTATGAAGCTGATTGTTCTACAGGGATGGATATTGAGGAAATCAGCAGGCTGATTTACGATTATACCGGCGGCTATCCCTATATGGTATCCAGGATCTGCAAGCTGCTCGATGAGAGAATTGCCGGGCATGCAGATTTTCCAGAGAAAAAAGATGCATGGACAAAGGCAGGAATCTTAGAGGCAGTACGGCTGTTTCTGAAGGAACCGAATACGTTGTTTGACGACATGGTGAAGAAGCTCTGCGACCATCCGGAGCTGAAACATATGCTGGAGGATATTTTGTTTTGCGGTGTCCGGTATTCGTTTGAAATTCATAACCCCAATATCAATGTTGGCGTTATGTTTGGATTTATCAGGGAACAGGATAATACCGTGATGATCGCAAACAGGCTCTTTGAAACAAAAATGTATAACCTGTTTCTTTCGGAGGCAGAGCTGGATGGAGAACAGCGCAGCAAGGCGCCTGTTTACAACCAGTTTGTTGCTCATGGAATGCTTCAGATGCGCCTGGTAATGGAAAAATTTTATGAGCATTATGAAGAAATATTTCATAACTGCAGTGATAAGTTTATAGAAGCGGAAGGCCGGCGTATCTTTTTGATGTACCTGAGACCGATCATGAATGGATCGGGAAATTATTATATAGAAGCACAGACACGGGATCATAACAGGACAGATGTTATCGTTGACTATAAATCCCAGCGCTATATTATCGAAATGAAGCTTTGGAGAGGAAACGCCTATAACGAACGTGGTGAAAAGCAATTGTTTAATTATCTGGATTATTATAAAAAGGATACCGGATATCTCCTGAGTTTTAATTTCAACAAAAAGAAAGAAACCGGAATAAAAGAAGTTCTTATGGATGGGAAAAGAATTATTGAAGTTGTTGTTTAATGTTTACAATTGAAAGATGTTTAAAAGGCACTGCAAAATACAATCCCTGCAGTGCCTTTCCCTTCTTTATTCCACCGTCTCAATCGAATCCACAATACTCATTTTCCCAATCCCATACAACGGTATAGCTGTCGCCGCCATACATGCGGCCACGGACACTGCCGCCGCTTCCAGGATGGCGGCCGCGGGAACGGCCGTAAGCCGGAGCATATCGGAGGCGGCTGCCTCCACGAAAATCGTGCAGATGTATCCGCACACCCCGCCGATGACCGAAGCGATCAGTCCGTAATAAGCGCCCTCCCACAAAAAGGTTTTATAAAGGCTGAGGCTGCTCATCCCGATTGCACGCTGCATCCCGATTTCATGGATGCGGGTATGGATATTCGTGTAAACGGTATTGACAATATTCAAGATTCCGATCAGCCCGATAAAGAGGATCAGTCCCCAGCACAGAAGACGGATCTGCTCAAAGCTCTCAGCCATCTGCGAATCGGCTTCCCGGTAGGAGAGCCATCTGCTGCCTGGATTTTCTGCGCACCATGCATCCAGCCAGCTTTCAAATTCTTTCTCATCCGCACCCTCTGACAAAGTGAGATACACTTCCGAAAACTGTTCATTTCCCACCAGACTGTTATACAGCGGATCTACAATTATGATCTGAATGCCGTTGGTAAATCCTCCGCTGCTGTCAGCTAGAGGGTTATTCAGGATTCCGGCGATCCGCAGAGACGTTCCGTTGACCGTGATCCTGTCGCCCTCATGAAATTCCGTATGCGCTATGTCATGTCCTTCCGCAGCAAATGCAACGGGATTTTTTAAAAGGCATGCCGCGCCGTTTCGCAGATCCTCCAGGTCTTTTTCTGTGAGGCCGGAAACCATGTTTTCCAGACGTTTCTGATCTACAGAGCCAATCTGAACGGTTTCGCTGGGACCAGGGGTAAAATCCAGATCAATCGGAAACACGCCGTTTTCCTGGCTGTATACAGTCAGCTTGTTGGTGGAAAGCTCAGAAATCATGTCCTGTTCACTGCACTTTTCCAGGGCTTCCGGAGAGATCCCGCCTGCATCATTGGAAACAGAGTAGTCGCCGATATGCATATCCTGTACGGCCTGGCTGGCGTCCAGCAGTCCGCTGAAGCTCTGCAGGGCGACGAAAACGGTGATGCTCATGACAATGGACAGAATGGTGATCACCGTGCGGCCGCGGTTTCGCTTGAGATTCAGCCGTGCGTAAAATGCTTCGAAATTGCGGATTTTTTTCTGTGTTCTGCGGCGGCGCCGGATTTTTACAGTCTGACCGCTCATGGCCGCGGTGGGAGACACATGGGAAGCATACCGGGCGGACGGAAATGCGGCCAGCACTGCAAACAGCAGCGTGACAAAGACGCTCAGAACCATAGGCAGAGGCCCGCCGGTACGGCTGTCTGCGATCATAGCATTCAATTCACGTGTATTTTCCGCCAGAAACAGATCCGGATTCAGCATTCCAAGCACTGCGGTCAGAATCCCTTTTGCCGAAATGCTGCCCAGCAGAAGGCCCAGCGGAAGTCCGATCCCGCAAAGGATCAGGAGCTGCACCGTAACCAGAAGATAGAGCTGTCTCTGCTCGCTGCCGATGGCGCGAAGGGTTCCGTATTCGCGGATGCGTTTTGTAACGGCCACTTTCAGAATGTTATAGATCACCAGCCCGGCGGCCAGAAGGATCAATGCGCCTGTCAGCACGCATGCCGCCGCCATGAACGGGAATCCGCTGCCGGTGTCCGCATTGGATTCTTTTTCATAGGATATGCCCAGCGCATCCAGGAGAATCCAGTTGTATTGAACATCATCTTCTGCAACCTGCAGCGTTTCGGACAGATCCCATACGATAGACTGAAACTGGCTGTGATTCTCTGTCTTAAAATCCGTGGAATACAGAAAATACCGTTTTGGAAGCAGTTCCTCTGCAGTCCCCTCGCCGACCACCGCGCCCAGGGTTCCGCTTACATAGCTGATATAGTTATTTTCCAGAATCCCGGTCACCAGGAAATCAGCAGTATACTCATAAGGGGGCTGGGTATCCGTTTTCAGGCTGACGCTGACAGGCAGGCGGACGGTATCGCCCAGGCGAATGGTACCCGGCTCTGCCCCGGAACCCGCGCTGCCGGCAGCAAAACCAAGATACCGCAGCGTTTCTTCCGACAGCGCGATCTCGCCTGCCCTCTCCGGAAGCCTTCCTTCTTTCAGTGTACCGACGGAGGGATACGCCTGCAGCGCGTTTCCCTGATATTCCCGCAGATCCAGGGTCAGGCTGCTGTCCTGCAGCGGGACGCGGCCGAGAAAGATCCAGCTTCCCACATCTTTGAGACGGGAATCCTCGAAAAGGGCCTGATTCTGTTCTTCATTCAACTGATGAAATGTGGCATAGCGGTTTCCGTTCAGGCCGGCCGCCTGATCCACGCGCATCGTCTGCAGTATACCGATGGACTGCCCCATGGCGGCGGTGGCGGCGGTGGACAGAATCACGGCGATGAGAACCAGGACGGACGTAACCTTTTGGGCCTTTAATTCCTTCCAGGCAAGAGATAAATAAGATTTCATTCTGCGTTCACCTCCGAAAGTACCCCGTCTACGATCATAAACTGGCGTTCGGCCATCTGTGCGATCCGCTTGTCGTGGGTAATGATTACCAGCGTTTTTCCCATGCTTCTCCAGATATTTTTCAATAAATCCATGACCTCGCCGCCGCTTCGGCTGTCCAGGTTGCCGGTGGGTTCGTCCGCGAAGATGACGTCTGGTTTGGCAATCAGGGCGCGAGCGATGGCGGTTCGCTGCTGCTGCCCGCCGGAAAGCTCATGGGGCAGATGGCTGAGCCGCTCCCGGATTCCCAGCAGTTTTGTAAGTTGATCCAGATACCCTTCATCCGGCTGCTTTTTATTCAGAAGAAGGGGCATCACGATATTTTCCCTGGCGGTCAGGACGGGGAGCAGATTGAACTGCTGGAAAATAAAACCGATGCGCTGCCGCCGAAACGCGGACAGCTCCTTGTCCCGAAGTTCGTAAATGTTCCTGCCGTCATAGGTCAGGCTGCCGGAGGTGGGCCGGTCCAGCCCGGACAGCAGATGGAGCAGGGTGCTCTTGCCGCTTCCGGAAGGCCCTATGATGGAGAGAAACTCTCCCTGGCTGATTTCCAGGCCGGCGCGGTCCAGTGCAGCCACACGGCCCTCTCCGGTGCCGTAAATCTTTGTCAATTCTTTTGCTTCGATATTCATAAAAATAACACTCTCCTTTTTTCTGGTCTGGCAGCGAAAGCTGTCTGCCCGGAAGGCGCCGAAACATGTCTTCCGGTATGGTCGATAAGGAGAGTGTAAAACATAAATCTCAAGAAACGCTCAAGGTTTTGAAAATATAAAAAATTCCAGTTGAAAATTTAAAAATATGCGGTGGCCTTTGCCCCATGTCCTTTTACATTTTCTAATTTCAATTTTCCTCCATGCTTTAAGCAGATGGTCTGGCAGCTATAGAGACCCATCCCGAAATGGCTGACATTCTCCGCAGGCAGTCCGGGGGATGCAGAATCCCTGGCAGGCTCCCCGGCCAAACCAAACGGCTTCGGCCCGTTTTGGATCAATTCGTCAGAAAATCCGGGGCCGTCGTCCGCCACGGACAGCAGGATATACGGATCTTTCATTTCTACTGTAATCTCCAGCTTACACTTTGCAAAGCGCGCCCCGTTGGCAATCAGATTTTCCGCGACGATCATGAACAGCCCATGGTCCAACTCCGCAGACAGCATTTCTGAGGACTCAATCCCCCCATACCCAATCGCTGTGGACGATGTCTCTCCAGGCCCAATCGCTGTGGACGATGTCTCTCCAGGCCCAATCGCTGCGGACGATGCCTCCCCAGGCCCAATTGCTGCGGACGATGTCTCCCCAGGCTCAACCGTCCTTTGCGCCGCTGTGATCCCCGGTACCGTGACCCGGCAGGAAAGGCCGGGCGCAAGCAGTCGGGCGGTGTCCACCAGTTCCCCATACAGAAGATCGCATGGAACCTTTTTTTTCCGCACAGGCATCTGTTCCAGCCGCTGGATGCTGCTCATGCTTTCAATATACTGCTCAATACGGAGGGTATAAAGTTCCAGCCGGCGGATGGTCGATTCATCGTGGATTCCTTTCCGCAGCAGTTTGGAGGTTCCTTTTAACACTGTGACTGGGTTTCGCAGGTCGTGGGCAAACGCGGCGTTCAGCCGTTTTCGTTCCTCAGCCTGCCGCCAAAGCGTCTGGTTGTTGGCCAGCAGGGTTTTCCGCATTTTTTCAAATGCAGAGCAGAGCTGCCCCAGTTCATCCTGTCCGGGCGGTACAGGAATCGCAAAATCCAGGTCGTTTTCCATGATATGCGCTGCGCCGCTGTTCAGGATTTCCAGCGGTTCTTTGAGCTTGACCCGGTAGAACAGCATGGAGGTTATAAGGATCGCAGCCGTGAAGATCAGGATGGGCAGGGCGATCTGCAAAATCCCCAGCAGCAGGAAGAGAATTTCTGTGCCGGCGGAAGGCTCAGACTGGTCAATCATGACCGCCTGGGTTTGGCCAAAGTCCATAAAACTGCGGTTATTTGGAAAAAAAAGCCTGCATTGGATACATCCGATAAAGGCGCCGACGGAAAGGAGGGACGCCAGAAGCAGTCCGAAAAACATCATCGTAAACAATGCATTTTTTAAACGCATCCGCCTTATCCAACCCATTTGTAGCCCACCCCCCAGACGGTTTCGATGTAGCTGTCGGGAGAAACGCCGGAGAATTTGGCGCGGATCTTCCGGACGTGTTCCATCACGGTATCGCTGCTTCCGCCGCCGTCCAGTCCCCAGACCAGCTCATAGATGCGCTCCCGGTCAAAGACCTGGCCGGCATTCATGGAGAGCAGCTCCACAATGTCAAATTCCCGTTTGGATAAAGGAATATTTTCGCCGTTGAGTTGGACGGTCCGGGCGGAATAATCGATGGCCAGTTCCCTGAAAAAACGCACCGCCGCATTTCCCTGCCGTCTCTGTTCCCGCCGCAGATGGGCGGCAATCCGGGCGCCCAGTTCATCCAGATCGAAAGGCTTTACAATATAGTCGTCGGCCCCGGTCTGAAATCCGACGACCTTATCCGCAGATTCGATGCGGGCCGTCAAAAATAATACCGGACAGTTTACATACTCCCGAATCTGCCGGCAGACCTCAAGCCCGTCCATTTCCGGCATATTGATGTCCAGCAGGATCAGATCCGGCCGGGCGGAGACCTTCTCCAGGGCTTCCCGGCCGCTGTATGCGGTCAGTATATCGTATTCCGGTTCAAAATAACTTTTTATCATATCCACAATGCCCGTTTCGTCATCCACGATCAAAAGCGTTTGTTTTCGCATCACTTATCAGCTCCCATGTTTTTTATCAGTTTTATTCTACGGTCTTTCCAGTGTTTGTGCAAGAAAATTTTACGTTACTGTTACTGGAGCACCCAAAGGGTGTGAACAATAACAATTTTACGTCGGCGGGACCTCTAACTCCGTCTGCGCTATTATTGACTTTGGGGCAGGTTTCTGGTAGAATTTTCTGTAACAATTCAGAACAGAGGCAGCTTTGGGGTAAATCGTCTGCGCAGCAGGCGCACCTGCGGCCGGCTGTTCTTTTTAAGGATACGTCCGGCCAGGGGCGGACGATTTCATGTTTGACAGGGAGAGAGACAATGAAAAAACGATCGGCATATTATTTCCTGACCGGGATTGCGGTGTGCTGTCTTGCGGCCTGCAGCGGGAAGCCGGAGGGGTTGGAAGGGCAGAAGAACGGGACGGGAGAAAAGCTTACGGTCACTGCCCTGTATTACACGGAACTGCCGGAATTTGAGGCGCTGGCGGAGTCTTCCTTCAAAGACATTGACCTGCAGATCGAGCAGGAGAGCGTTTCCGCATACAACGGTGTTACGCTGCAGCGCCTTAAGGAAGGGCAGGGTCAGGATCTGGTGTTCACCTCCATGCCCAGGGGAGAGGCCGGGGAGTATGTGCTGGACTTGAGTGCGAATGCATTTTCCGCAGATTTTACCAGTTCCACGATGGATCTGATCCGGCGCGGCGGAAAGACCATCTGGCTGCCCATGCCCGGCGTGTACAAAGGGCTGATCGTAAACCGGACGCTGGCCCGGGAACTGGGGAAGGACGTGCCCGAAAGCCTGCAGGAATTAAAAGCACTGATGAAGGCTGCCAAAGAAGCAGGTGCAGGGGCGGACGAAAACGGATTTACATTTGGGGCCGCGGAGATGGACGAGCTCTCTGTAGGGGAAATGATCCTCGGTACGATGATTCCGGATTTTCTGGGGACGATGGAAGGCGAGTGGTGGGCCAATGATTTTCTCGGCAAAAAAGCAGATGCAAAGGGGATATTGGAAGAGCCTTTGTCCTTGTTTTTCTCCCTTGCGTCGGAAGGATATATGGATCCTGTGTGTATTTACAAGGGAATGGCCCAGGAAAGCATTGCCCCCGCGGCAGAGCGCATGGTCTTGCGGAAACTGTCGGTATGCAGCGGCAACAGCGACACATTGCACCGCATCCGGGAGAGCGGCACGGAGGATGAATTTGTGATGATCCCCTTTTTAAGCGGCGCGGGCCATCCGCCTTGGGTGACCACTGCACCGGCTTCTTATCTGGGTGTCAATAGGGCGCTTGCAGAAGACGAAAAGAAGCTGGATGCGGCGCTGCGCCTCCTGGAGCTGTTTGCAAGCCCCGAGGGACAGGCGGCGGTGCTGCGGGATACGCGGGCCAGCATGTCTTATCTGAACGAACCGGTGGAAGGCTCGGGCGCGGAAAATACCGGGCTGGAGCGGTACGTGGAAGAGGGATATGTGTACAACACCAATCGTTTTTACGCGGATATGACCGGGCTGCTCGGCAGCAGTATGGTGAGGGTCAGCATGGGCAGGACGGAACTGTCCGAAGCCCTGTCTTCCATCGACAGCCTGAATAAAAACAGGACGGACCACAATACGGGGGCGGAAGAATAAGCTATGGCAGATATCAATAAAAAGAAAGAAACAGGACAAAAAGAAAACGAAGAAGAACAGGAAAAAGGCAGGGGCGTCCGTTTTATCACGGCGCTTTGCATTTTGCTGGTGGTGGTGAACTTTTCTACCTGGTGGCTTTTAAAAAGTTCCCAGGAGACGACGGAAGATGCGGTCTACGGCGTCAGCAGCCTGTATCTGGAAGAGTTGACGATGCAGAAGGCGAACCAGTTTACGGATACGATGAAAAGCGAGATCCGGCAGCTTCTGGTGACCATCCATGCTCTCCGGGAATCGGATCTGGCGGATCAGAAATCCATGCAGTCGTTTATCGGACAGATGAAGAATAACAACGATTTTGATTTTTTCGCGCTGATCGATGAGCATGGGACGGTGTATACGGAGAACGAAAGCTTCCCCGGAATTTCCAAATTTCAGTTTCCGGAACGGGACTTTACGGAGCCTGCGGTGTCATTTGACCAGAGTATCGGAAATGAAAATCTGGTGCTGCTCACGGTGCCGCTGGAAGGCAGGTCTCTGGACGGAAGCGGCCTGATCGCGGCGTCTGTGGGGATCGACGCGGACACGGTGTCGGACAGGCTGGCCCTGAGCCAGAGCGACGGACGGTCGTTCAGCAATGTGGTAATGGCTGACGGCAGCTATGTAATCCGAACCTACCATATGCATATGCCGGAAAATACCAACCTGTTTTCCCTGTTGGAGCGGGATGCCGAATTTACAAACGGGACTTCCGCAAAAGGCTGGAAGGAAGACATGAAAGCGGGGAAGCCTGGGATGGCAGTCTATGAGCTGCAGGACGTCCTGCATTATACATATTATATGCCCATTGAAGGTACGGACTGGTTCATCACGACCACGCTCCATTACGACCTGATCAGCAGAAATGTGGATGTGATCCGGACGACTCTGACCAGAAACAGTACGATTCAGCTTATTTTGATCCTGTTTGTCCTGTGTGCGCTTTTTGCGGTGTACCTGTCGATGCAGAAGCGGAACCAAAGGCTGCATTTTGAAAAGCTGCAGGCAGAGGAGGGGAGCAAGGCAAAAAGTGCCTTCCTTTCCAATATGTCCCACGATATCCGTACGCCGATGAACGCTATCATTGGATTCACCAATCTGGCCGTCAAGCATGCGGAGGATGCCGAAAGGACGAGAAATTATCTGAACAAGATCCTGGCTTCCGGCAACCACCTGCTGGCATTGATCAACGACGTGCTGGAAATGAGCCGCATTGAGAGTGGGAAGCTGCATCTGGAAGAAACGGAATGCAATCTTCTGGAGGTGCTGGACGGCTTAAACAGCATGATTTTCGGACAGGCTCAGGATAAGCAGCTGGAGCTGGCCATGGATGCGGTTCATTTGGCGCATGCCGAGGTATACTGCGACAAACTGCGGTTGAACCAGATGCTGCTCAACCTGCTGGGCAATTCGATTAAATTCACACCGGCAGGAGGAAAGATCTCGGTGCTCGTTGAGGAGACCGGGGGCGCCCCGGAAGGCTTCGGTTCCTACGTGATCCGGGTTAAGGACAATGGGATCGGGATGTCTCCCGAGTTTGCGGCAAAGGTATTCACCCCCTTTGAGCGGGAAAAAACATCGACGGTCAGCGGGATTCAGGGAACCGGGCTGGGAATGGCCATTACGAAGAATATTGTGGATCGGATGAACGGAACCATTGAGGTGGTGACCGCGCCCGGCCAGGGCTGCGAGTTTGTGATCCGGCTCAGGCTCAGGCTGCGGGAAGGGGCGGCACAGGCTGCGGGGGCCGGCGGCAGCGAAAAGCAGCGGGGCTTCGGGCAGCAGGATACGGCGGAGATCCCGGAAAACAAACCGGAATTTTCGGGCAGACGGATTCTGCTGGCGGAGGATAATGACCTGAACCGGGAGATTGCAGCGGAGATCCTGGAAGAAGCCGGATTTGAAATCGAGGAAGCAGAAGACGGAGGCACCGCCCTTGAGAAGGTGCGTGCATCCGAACCGGGATATTATGATTTGATCCTGATGGATATCCAGATGCCGGTTATGGACGGCTATGAGGCATCCAGAGCCATCCGCAGTCTGGAAAACAGAGAGCTGGCCGGGATTCCGATCATTGCCATGACGGCAAATGCGTTTGAGGAGGACCGGAAAGCAGCCCTGGAGGCGGGCATGGACGGACATCTGGCGAAACCGCTGGATCTGGATATGCTGTTTGCCGTGCTGGAAAAAATGCTGCGCTGAGGCCGGGAAGGCAGCGCGGCCCGGCGGCTTTATTTTGGAAAATGAAGGGTTCCCCAGACCGGCGGACTGATGACGAAGAGCACTTTCGTGACGGCATCCGTATCGTTGATACACATATGCGGAAGATCTTCCCGGATGATCGTAGTGTCTCCGGTGCGCAGCTCGATCACTTCGTCTCTAAGTATCAGAGTCAGGACGCCTTCGAGAACAAGAAGCGTTTCCTCCGAGTGATGGACGATGGGGATCTCGGTATCCCGGGAGCGGGGCTGCAGGACGGCTTTTACCATCAATATCCTGGGCAGAAAATTTTGAGAAGGAAGCGGCGTCAGAAATTCGTATTCGATGTCGCTTTTTTTCGTATGTACGGACACACGGTCTTCCTTCCGGATCGTCAGGCTGCCGTTTTCCTGCTCATCCTCGATCAAAACATACAGCGGAACGCCAAATTCCTTCGCGATCTTCCGCAGGGAGGACAGGGATGGTTCTGCTTCGTTTCTTTCTAATTGTGAAATATATCCGATCGACAGGCCGGTACGCGCTGCCAGTTCTTTGATCGTCAGGTTCATTTTTTTCCGGTATTTTCTGATCTTGTTGTCTGACATGAAAAACTCCTTACTTGCAACGAATATACTGGTATTATTCTAACGTTTTTCACCGCATTGTGCAACAAATTTTTCTTTCCGCATGGTTTGTATCCCACACCTTTTAACCCCCTTTTTTTCTTCATGAAACAAATTTGACTGGATCAATTTTAGAATTATATTGACCTGAAATTATATATATAGTAAAATTAGTTGAAATATCTGATGAAAAATATTGATATTTTCTGAATTTTACCGGAATGGTTTTGGACGGCGGACAGGCAATGTCTGCGCAGGCAGACAAATCGATTGGTTTGGAAAAGGAGAAAAAAGATGAGAATTACAGGAATGAAAGTGGAGAAAGTGAGGATTCCCATGACGGCATCGCTGAAGGTGGCGTTTGCTACAGTGGATTCGCTGGAAAGCGTTCTGATCCGTGTGGAGACAGACGAAGGCTGCGTGGGATTCGGGGAAGCCTCCCCCTTTGCGCCGGTGACAGGGGAGACGCTGGATGGAGTCATCGCGGTGCTGGACATTTTCCGGCAGGGGCTGATGGGCATGGACCCTATGGATATTGAGGCGGTGCATGCCATGATGGACGGCGTGATCGTAGGAAACGGAGCCGCAAAATGCGCCGTGGATCTTGCCATGTACGATCTGATGGGTAAGGCGGCGGGAGTGCCGGTGTACAAGCTTCTGGGCGGATATTCGAATACCGTGCAGAACGACATCACCATCGGTATCAGCACCCCGGAGCAAATGGCGGAGGAAGCGAAAAAATATGTGTCCGAATATGGATATCGGATTTTAAAGGTCAAGGCGGGCATTGACTGGCAGGAGGACATCCGCGCCATGAAGCTGATCCGGGGAGCGGTAGGCCCCCAGATCCGTCTGCGGGTGGACGCAAACCAGGGATACGATATTGCCAAAGCCCAGCGGGCCCTCAAAGGCTTCCGGGAATACGGCGTTGAGGCGGTGGAGCAGTGCCTACCCCACTGGGATCTGGAAGGAGCCGCATACCTTCGGAACCATGCGGAGGGAATCCACATGATGCTGGACGAGTCGATCCACGATCCGGTGGACGCGGCCAGAGCGTGCCGTCTGGGGTCTGCAGATATTTTAAATATCAAGCTGATGAAATGCGGTGGGCTGTATCCGGCGCAGAAGATCAATGCCGTGGCAGAGGCAAACGGCGTGACCTGTATGGTGGGCTGTATGCTGGAGACCAGGCTGGCGATTACCGCAGGCTTAAGCCTGGTGGCGGCCAAGAAAAATGTGACGGAAGCAGACTGCGACAGCTTCTTATACTACAAAGAAAATCCGGTGGAGGGCGGATTTGTCCAGGATAAGGATACGTTTACACTGCTGAATAAACCGGGCTTTGGGGTGACATTCTAATACTGCCGGGAAGTCAGAAAATACAAGAGAGGTGAGAAAAAAATATGCAGTTTCCTATTTTTCAATCTACGGATGCGATGCTGACAGTCATTCTTATGATGGTCGCGTTTTCTCTGTGGGTGCAGAAATTTAAACTATTTAAGTATGTCGGGCCGGCGCTGACGGTGATTATCCTGGGAATGATCCTGGTGAACCTTCACATTGTGCCGGGAGCCCAGGACGTGTACGGTGTGGTCATCACCTACTGCGTACCCATGTCCATTTCCATTTATCTGCTGAATGTAAACTTGAAGGAGCTGGCAAAGCTGTCCGGAAAGGCGCTGGCAGCCCTGCTGTCGGCGGTGTTCAGCGTCTGCCTGATGGCAACCCTGTTCGGTGCAGTCTTCGGCGGAAAGATGTTTGAAGGATGGAAGATCGCGGGGATGTTTGTGGGGACTTACACAGGAGGAAGCGGCAACCTGACCGCCATTGCGGTAGGGCTGGACGCGGCCAATGATACCATCGCCGCGGCCAATGCGGCGGATTATGTGATCGGTATGCCGACCATGTTTTTGATGTTTGCGGCTCCGGCGCTGTTCCAAAACGTGAAATTTTTGAAAAAAGTGTGGCCTTATGAACTGGAAGAAAAAGACCGGGTAGGCGAAGGGGATCATCCGGTACTGATGGGGGATGAAAAGTGGAGCATCAAGGATATCGCATGGCTTCTGGCGATTTCCGTACTGATCGTGACTGTTGCCACAAAGCTCTCCGCCTTTATGCCCTCTGATTTTGCCAGCGCGGGAAGAGTCCTGCTGATCTCCACATTTTCCATTATCGCCGCGCAGATTCCTTTTGTGAGCAGGCTGCGGGGCAATATCAACCTGGGGCTGTTTTTCGGGCTGATGTATCTGGCGATCATCGGATTCAGCGTAGACCTGGCGTCCTTCTTTAGTTCCACGATGATTATTACCGTGTTCTGCTTCTGCGTGATTATCGGAAGCATTCTGCTCCATCTGCTGATCAGCAGGCTGTGCAAGGTGCCTTACGAATATGTGATCCTTGGAATCACCGGCGCCATTGCGGACGGGACCACCGCATCCCTGGTGGCATCCAGCGCGAAGTGGAACCGTCTCATCAGCGTGGGCCTGCTTATGGGCGTGGTCGGCGGAGTCTGCGGAAATTATCTGGGGATATTGGTTGCGTATGTGATCCGGGCGATCATCGGAGCTTAGAAACAAAGGAGTTTCGCTTACAGACAGGAGAAAGAGTGAAAAAATATGGAACGATGGGGATTTTATCTGTCAGGTATCCGATATGGTATCTGTGAAAAAGAAGGAGAACACATTTTTCATCAGCCTCTGCTTGTAGAGACAGGGGAATTTGGAGAAAAGAGAGAACTGACAAAGGAAGAGGAGTGGTATAAAAAGCTGGGGAAGATGGATGTCCTTGACGCCCTTCTCCATACGGAGGAGTACGAGCACGCCCTGGCGGAACAAGAGGAGGGATTTTCCACCCCGGCGGGAACCCGGTATGAGCGAAAGAGCGAAACGGAGTACGTGGAGCGGGAGATCAAATTTCCGAAAGACCTGCTGGTGGAAGACGGGCAGATCATCGCCTTTGTGACGCCTGCCCGGGACTGCTGCTCCCTGCTTGTGCGGGAAGGCTTTGAGGACAGAACCCTTCTGGCAAAATGGAAGGAGACCTACCCGGAGCCCATCTGCCGCGTCCGTCCGGTTCAGACGTACATGGTGCCCATGCGGGACGGGGTTCGTCTGGCGGCGGACGTATACCTTCCCGAAAAGGAGGGAACGGCAGCGGCAGTGCTGGTCCGCACCCCCTACGGAAAATCCAATGACATGGAGCCTTACTACCGATTTGTCCAGAGGGGCTTTGCCGTGGTCATCCAGGATGTCCGGGGCCGGGAGGACAGCGAAGGCGAATGGCTTCCTATGTACTATGAAGTGGAGGACGGGGACGACACCCTGAACTGGATCGCGGCCCAGCCCTGGAGCAGCGGGGATGTGGCCATGACCGGCGGTTCGTACCTGGGGTATGTCCAGTGGGCGGCGGCTGCCAGCGGCAATCCACATTTGAAGGCCATGCTCAGCAGCGTCTGCTCCGGCAGCGCCTTTGTGGATGTGCCCAGACGGGGCGGGTGCTTCAATTCCGGTATGCTGGCATGGGCCTTTGCCGTGTCCGGCCAGCGCATGGACGCGCAGAAAATGGTGCGGGAGGACTGGGACGAGGTGCTTGCGATCCGTCCCCTGGAGGACCTGGCGCCGAAAGCGCTGGGGTACGATGTGCCGTTCCTGCGCAAATGGATTTCCCATATGGACTGCGACGAGCTGTGGCAGCGGGGAAGCTGGAAGGAGCGGTTCGGGGCGCGGCGGGTGCCTGCGCTGATCATGTCCGGCTGGTTTGACGACAACGGGATGGGGACTACGGAAGCCCTGGACCTGTATGCGGATTATGAGGAAAAGAAGGTGGTTCTGGGGCCCTGGATGCACAGCGGCAATGCCAATTATGACATCCACGGGTTTGCGCTTGGAAACAATGCCCTCCGGTATGACATGGATCTGCTCTGTTTTGCATGGCTGGAGCATTATGTCAACGGTGTGGAAAACGGGATAGAGAAGACTCCGAAGGTAGAGTATTATACGATGGGGAGCAACCAGTGGAAAACAGCGGACAACTGGCCCGTTCCCGAAACCCGGGAGCTGGTGCTTTACCTGGACGGGGACGGAACAGATGGGGCAAAGCAGCAGCCCGGGAACGAAGACTGCGGGGCAGCAAGCCGGGAGCAGCAGCCTGGGGACGAAGACTGCAAGGCAGTGGGCCAGGAGCAGCAGCTTGAGGAGAACACCTGTGCCGCAGCAAAGAACCGGGGCCGCCTGACCACGGAAAAAGCACTTGCGGCAGGGGCAGATATCTACCGCTACGACCCGGAAAATCCGCCGGTTCATATCATTGACCTGTCGGAAAATGAGCTGGAAGTGCCGGAGGATTACACGGAGGAGGAGAAGCGAAAAGACATTCTGTGCTACTCCACGGAATCTCTGGAACAGGATCTGACCATTACCGGGGACGCCTTGGCCCAGATTTACATTTCCTCAGACTGCGAGGACACGGATCTGGTAGTGCGGATTACGGATGTGGACGAAAACGGGCGTTCCATGAAACTGGCGGACGGCGTGATCTGTGTCCGTTACCGGAACCAGTTCTCCCACCCGGAATTTATGGAACCGGGAAAGGTATATCCTGTGGAGATCCGCACCACAAAGCTGTCCCACACCTTCCAGAAGGGGCATAAGCTGCGGGTGACGGTTACGTCCGGCGCGAAAAACTTTATTTTCCCCAACCGGAATACACGGGGCGGGTTCAACGGCGTGGAGATGAAGGTTGCAGAAAACCGGATTCACCGCGGCGGGGAATACGCTTCCCGGATCGTGCTCAGACAGGAAATCTAAAAAAAGAAGACTGCCTCCTTGTGAATCGAACAAGGGGCAGTCTTTTTTACGCGCCTTTTTATTTTGTAACCAACTCCACTTCTACAGGCAGGGACTTTTCAACCTCTTCGCCTGCGATCAGCTTGATCGCCGTCAGGACAGCGGTCTCGCCCATCAGCTCCGGTTTCTGGGCAACCGTAGCCGTCATCCGTCCGGCTTCTACCTCATTTACCGCGTCGTCGGTGGCGTCGAAGCCGACCACCTTGATATCCTTCCGGGTGGCCGCGATTGCCTGCAGCGCTCCAAGGGCCATCTCGTCGTTGTGGGCAAATACGCCTTTGATGGAAGAATCCGACTGGAGGATATTTTCCATAACGGTCATTCCCTCCGCGCGGTCGAAATTCGCGCTCTGGCTTGCCACAACGTCCAGATCCTTGTCTGCCGCTTCATGGAAGCCTGCGCCGCGGTCGATGGTAGCGGATGCCCCGGGAACCCCTTCCAGCTCCGCAACTTTCGCGCCTTTTCCAATCTGCTCGATGAGATATTCCGTAGCCATCTTCGCACCGGCCACATTGTCGGACGCGATCTGGCAGTGTACGTCAACTCCGTTTACCACACGGTCAACGGAAATGACCTTGATGCCCTGGGAAAGCGCGTTCTGCACGGCAGGCGCAACCGCGTCGGAATCCACCGGATTGACGATCAGGACGCTGACGTTTCTGGAAATCAGGTCTTCGATGTCGTTCTGCTGTTTTGCGCTGTCGTCACCGGCATCCGCAACCGCCAGTTTTACACCTTCTTTTTCTGCGGCCGCCTCCGCGCCCTCAGCAAGAGATACGAAGAACGGGTTGTTCAGTGTGGAGACGGAAAGCCCGATGGAACCGTTTCCGGTGCTCTCCATGATCTCCCCTTCGCCATCGATGGTGATCGCGTTGCACCCTGCCAGGCTGAGTGCCATAGTTAATACCATCATGATACCTGCTATTTTTTTCAACATTTATTTTTTCCTCCTTCATGCTGCAGCCTGCATGCGCCGCAGGCTACCCTGTGTATGTATCGCTGATTTTTTGCGCATGTGTGTGAAGTGGCTGTGAATAGTAACAAACAATACGCCCCACCATTATCTCTTGCGGTCCGACAGTACGGCGATCAGGATGACGAACCCTTTGATTACGTCTTGATAGTAAGAGGATACGCCAAGGATGTTCAGGCCGTTGTTCAGCACCGCGATGATGAGCACGCCGATCAGTGTTCCGTAGATCTTTCCGCGTCCGCCGCTCATACTCGTACCGCCGAGGGCTACGGCCGCAATGGCGTCAAGCTCAAACCCGTCTCCAAGCTGGGGCTGTGCGGAACCGAGTCTTGAAAGCAGGATCAAACCGGACAGGGCGGACATAAAGCCGGAGATCGCGTACACGATGATTTTGGTTCTGTGGATGTTGATTCCTGCAAGCTTCGCGCATTTCCAGTTGCTTCCTGTCGCGTAGACCGCCCGGCCGAAGGTGGTTTTGTTGAGCAGGAAATAAAAGCCGGCAAAGATCAGAAGCAGCAGGATGGCCGGAATGGGGACGCGGTAAAAATTCCCTCTTCCCAGCAGTTTGAGCACAAAGCTGTCTCCCAGGTTGGAGATCGGCTTTCCGCCTGTATAGATCATCGTAGCACCGCGGTAAACTGTCATGGTGATCAGGGTCGCAATGAACGCCTGCAGCCTTCCTTTTGTCACCAGAAGCCCGCTGACTGCGCCCAGCACGGTTCCGATTGCCAGAGCCAGAAGCATGGCGGCGCCGGCCGGAACCCCGCTGGAAATCATGCCTGCACAGAGTACGGTGCTTAAGGCAAGGACAGAGCCGACAGACAGGTCGATGGCATCCGTCAGGATAACGCAGGTCATACCGAAGGCGATCAGCCCGTTGATCGAGGACTGGCGGAGCAGGGATAAAAAGTTGCTTCCTGTCCGAAATTCAGGGCTTATGATACTGATTCCGGCAACCAGCAGTACCAGCGCGATTAGGGCGCCCTGATCCTGCAGATGATCTGTTATTTTCTTCTTATTTGTTTCCATTAAATTGTACCTCCTGTCGCTAATGTCATGATATTTTCCTGATTGGCTTCTTCTTTATAAACGATTCCTCTGACCAGGCCCTCGCGGACCACCATTACCCGGTCGCTCATGCCCAGGACTTCCGGCAGCTCGGAGGACACCATGATGATCGCCACCCCTTTTGCCGCCAGGTCGTTGATGATGCTGTAAATCTCCTTTTTCGCGCCGATATCCACGCCCCGGGTGGGTTCGTCCAGGATCAGGATCTTCGGGTCTGTGTAGACCCATTTCGCGAATACGACCTTCTGCTGGTTGCCGCCGCTTAAGTTGCTGCACTCATGGGACGGCCCGAAGCAGCGGATGCGCAGTTCTTCGATCCCTTTTGTCACCAGTTCCCGTTCCTTCTTCCGATCCAGCACATGATTGTTGGAAACGATGGGGAGGTTGGCCAGCGCAATGTTTTTCTCTATGCTTTCCTCCAGCATCAGCCCTTCTACCTTCCGGTCCTCGGTGATGAAGCCGATCCCGTTTCTCATGGCCTGGATGGGGGACTTGATCTGCACCTCTTTGCCGTTGATCTCGATTTTTCCGGATTCATAAGGGAGGTTGCCGAAAATGGCCTGCATAATCTCGGTTCTTCCCGCGCCCATCAGGCCGGACACTCCGAGAACCTCCCCGGCTTTCACCTCAAACTCCACATCCTGGAACACGCCTTTTTTGGTCAGGCCGCTGACCTTTAAGACAGTTTCTCCGATCTTGCAGTCGCGCTCCGGATAACGCTCCCCGATCTCACGTCCGATCATCAGCTTGACGATCTCATTCATATTGGTCTCCGGAATATGTTTGGTTCCCACATAGGTACCGTCGCGCAGTACGCTGATCCTGTCGCACAGCTCAAAGATTTCCTCCATTCTATGGGAAATATATACGATGGAGACTCCGGCTTTGCGCAGCGACTGGATCACTTCGAAGAGAACCACCGTCTCGCTCTGGGTCAGGGCGGCAGTGGGCTCATCCATGATGATGACCTTGGCGTCCACCATGAGGGCCTTGCAGATCTCAATCATCTGCTGCTGGCCTACGGACAGGTTGGACATGACCTCGCCAGGATCAATCCTGACGCCCAGCCGTCCCAGCGCTTCCGAGGCTTTCTGCCGCATGGCCTTCTGGTTGCAGAATCCGAACCTGTTTTTGATTTCTTTTCCCATAAATAAATTTTCTTCCACCGTCAGGTCAAATAATACGTTCAGTTCCTGGTGGATAAACACGATCCCCGCTTTTTCCGCTTCCTGCGGGTTCTTGTAGTTTACTTCCGCGCCGTCTACAATGACCGTCCCTTTGTCTTTCGTGTAGACGCCTGTTAAAATCTTCATCAGGGTAGACTTTCCGGCTCCGTTTTCACCCATGAGCGCATGGACTTCCCCATGACCCAGGACAAATCCGGCATCCTTCAGCACCTGATTCGTTCCGAAGGATTTGTCAATCCCCTTCATTTCGATCTGCATTTCATTTCCTCCTAGTATAATAATGTTGTCGCGGGATGGCATTCGAAAATGCCTTTTTCTTTAAAACAGGCAGGCAGACTGCAGGATGATGTTGGCGTAGGGGGTTGTTTCCCCTGTTCGGATGACCGCCCTGCATGACTTCGTACGTGCCTTTAACTCCGCGTGGGATACGTATTCGACCTGGCATGCCGTATCCATCTGTTCTACCAGTTCCAGGATTTCTTTTAGAACCGCCGGGTTCTGCTCACGGATTTCCTCCGCAAGAACCACCTTTTCGATCTTCATTTCCTTTTCCACTTCCCTCAGCACTTCCATGAAGGAGGGAACGCCCAGCTTCAGCGCAAGGTCGATGCGTTCCGTCTCGTCCGGGATCGGGAGGCCGCAGTCCCCGACTGCCAGCGTATCCGTATGTCCCATATAGGACAGAACCCTTGAAATATCCGCGTTTATAATTCCGTTTTTCTTCATATTGCTACCTCCCAGATTTGTAACCAATTTGCGAAGCAAATTGATTGCTTAACATGTGATCCTATTGATTCTCCATTGCAGCCATGACTTCTTCGCGGGTCGGCATTCCGCCCTGCGCTCCGAACTTTTCCGTGGACAGGCCGGCCGCCGTATTGGCAAATGCGAGAGCCTCCGGGAGCTCTTTTCCCTCGGTGACAGCTACGGTGAACGCTCCGTTCAAAGTGTCTCCGGCTCCGGTGGTATCTACGACATTCGCTTTTCTCGCGGGCACCAGGATGACCTGACCGCTTTTCAGACAGGTGCTGACGCCCCGGGAGCCCTGTGTGATCACCAGCTTTTCCGGATATCTCTTCATCATCTCCTCAAACGAAATGTCTCTGCCGAACAGGATCACGGCTTCATGCTCGTTGGGGGTCAGGTATGTAACCTTTTCCAGAATTTCCTGCTTCACCGGCCGCGCGGGACCCGGATTCAGGACGACCTTGACGCCGTTTTCAGCACAGAGGGCGATGACATACTCGACTGTCTCCTGGGGGATCTCATGCTGGAGCAGGACGATCTCGCACTCCAGAAGGGAATCCTTCACTTCGTTCACGTAGTCGATATTGACATGGTCGTTTGTGCCTGCAACGACTATGATCGTATTGTCGTTGTCCCCAACCGTGATCATGGCCAGCCCGGTGGGCACCCCTGTAACCGTCTTGATGCATTTTGTCTCAACGCCTGTGTCCTGCAGGTTCTTTAACAGGCTTGCACCTGCCGCGTCGTCTCCTACGCATCCGAACATCTCGACCTCTGCCCCCAGCTTTGCCATGGCAACCGCCTGATTCGCACCTTTTCCGCCTGGAATATACTTCAGATCCCAGCCCTTGAGTGTCTCTCCTTTGAGAGGAATCCGCTCTGCCTTCACCGTCATGTCCATGTTAATGCTTCCGACTACTCCGATCTTTCCCATGATTTTGTACCTCCTTTTTGAATTGTATAATCTGCATTATAAACTTTTATATAAAATTTTCAATAGTTTTTTATAATATTTTTTGATAAAAATTAAAATTTGTTTATATATGATAAAAATAGATGAAAAAAATTGTGCAAAATTACCATGGATATATCTGCTGTTATGGAAAAGGATATATGGAAAGAATTTTTAGAATAAAAAATAGAATAAAAATTTTATATAAAATTTTATAAAATTTTGGCTGTGGGAGAGATTTGAGCGTATATTTCTGGACAAAAAAAGGCCGCCGCATTTTGCTGGATGCGGCAGCCTTGTCTTGTCGTTTGTATCTGTTCCGGCCATACCGGATCGAATTTGATCGGTTCCTTCCGGCCATTTGGAATCCATCCCCGGACTGTATGAACACAGAGCTCTTAGCCTGTAATTTCTTTCACGCTTCCACGTTCTATAAAATCCGCACAGACCTGGATTTTCACCTTTGCCTTACTGTCAGTCCTGTCCGCCGAGAGCAGTTCGCGGACCGCCCTGGCCCCCAGCTCCTGCTTGTATACGTGGACCGTAGACAGAGGCGGATCAGAAACCATCCCATAGGCCACATTGTCAAAGCCGATGACCGATATATCTCCGGGTATGTCGTAACCGTATTCTTTCATGGCCTGCATACTTCCGATTGCAATCACGTCGGTATCCGCAAAAAATGCCGTGGGCAGTTCTTTCGCATGATCCAGGTACTCCTTCATCTTCTGATACGCAGTTTCGATTTTGGTGCCCACCGTTGCGGTATATTCCGGCTTCGCGGGGAGTCCATGCTGATTCATCACCTGGCGATAGCCTGCCTCTCGGGAACGGAATGCCTGTATCCGAAATTCTCCGCGCAGGTAACCGATCTTAGTATGCCCTTTTTCTACCAGATATTCCACGGCTCCGGCGGCGGCGTCCATATCATTGACCAGTACGCTGTCAAAGGCATATTTGTCGCAGCGTCCATCCAACAGTATGATCCGGTTTTTCGCGCCGGCATAGGGTTCATAATCCTCCTCGAGCATCTCTGTCCCGAGAAGCACCACCGCGCTCTGCATGTCCGACAGAATGTCGTAAAGCTGTTCCTGATAATCCGGATCATGGATGTCCACATAACAGAATACCGTTTCATAGCCCATGAGCTTTGCCTGGTGCTCTACGCCTTCGATCACGGAGGGGTGAAAGGTGCTGTCATCGATGATCAGCCCATTCCTCCGGAATATCACAAACCGGATCTTCGTGATCTCCTCGTCCACGCGGTAGCCCAGTTCTTCCGCAACCTTTAATATCTTTTCGGCAGTCTCCTTATTCACTCCTTTTTTGCGGTTCAGCGCATTGGAGACCGTAGACATGGAAAATCCGGTTTCCTCGCTGATTTTACGAATATTTACCTTCATGCTCTATCTGTCCTCTCGCTTCAAGTAAATATTATTATAGCATACTCAAAAAATTTTTGGAAAAGATTTTTGCGGTACGGGCGGAACTTTTTCCAGCTGTGCGGTTGCAATCCGACAGGTCGTTTACATGCAATTTATTGCAATGGAAATGACCTGTCGGATTAGCAACCCATTTATTAATGAGCAAAATGTGGCTGCGTTAGCAGACACAAGAGTGCGTTAGCACGGATTTTGCGAATGGATGAATGGGTTGGATACTCTTTAGAGTATCCAACCGCACAGCTGGAACTTTTTTCGAAAAATAATCGCTGCTATGAAAAGGCAACCAGCATAGAAACAATAAAATTACCTGTGCCATGCAGCAGAATACTCGGAAGAATGGAGCCGTTGAAGAGCTTCTCATTTAAACATCCCAACAATAACGCGCCCATTCCGGTAAAAATAAAAACTAAGGTATGATACCACAATCCTACATCCAGTCCCGCTATCACATAAAGTATATTGTGCATCAGTCCGAACAGAACCGCCTGCAAAAGAACCCCTTTCACGATTCCTGCCTTGCTGCAGAACCGTTTGCATAAAAAACCTCTGTACAAAATTTCTTCCGCTACGCCATTAGCGATAAAATTTTGGATGAAAGCCGGCAGGATGGCAGCAGCTCCGATTCCTGCAAAAACATTGCCGGATATAGAAGAACTGTCTTCTATGTATTCCAGTGTTTTGGGATCGATAAACTGTGTAAAATCAAAATTATAAAAGAAGTAATATAAAACTGCAAAAGCGAGCAGTACATACCATTTGGTTTTTAACTGGGGTTTGTAAAGCCCGACCCACTGAAAAAATCCTTCTTCCTTTCGGTGTCTGAAAAACCACCAGGCCGCAGGCACGGATGAAAATAAAATCAAATTTACAAACATTGTGGTTATGCTAGATATGACAAGTTCCAAGACAAGTCCCTCCTTAAATTTTTCCAACCGTACAGCCGGAAATTTTTTGGTTCCCGCGAAGCAACGAGCCAAGTAGCCATGCTTGCATGGATATTTGGCGACTGCCGCGAGGGTCAAAGACACCGTAGCTTGCTGCGGGGTCTTTGGTTTCTGGAATGAATCCTTGGTTATATTATCATAACGGCCCTGATATGGCAACCCGTCCATGTTACAGGTCACGCCTGACCGGTCTCGAACTGTAATCCATATATTCATCCGAGCATCAGAAATATTTTTGTGTATTGACAAAATGATATTAAAATGATATCATATCACTATCAAAACTAATTGGCTTTTTTTCAGGCATAAGAGTCGGGAAGGCGAGGAGGACATGTGACATGAAAGAAAAGGTATTGAAAAACAAGAAAAACGGTATCGCGATGCTGCTGCTTTTTTTACTGCTCTATATAGCGGCAATCGCAGGTACCGTTGTGGGCGGGATCATCATTTCCAGGAAGGGACTTCCGATCCTGCTGATCATCAGCTGTATCTGGCTGGCGGTGGGATGGATTCCGTTCTGCGGCCTGAAAGTATTGAAGCCTCAGGAGGCCCTTGTACTGACGCTGTTTGGAAAATATGTGGGAACCCTGAAGGAAGAGGGCTTCTACTACGTGAACCCATTTTGCGCCAGCGTGAATCCGGCGGCCAAGACTAAGCTGAGCCAGAGCGGGGATGTGGACAGAGGCGCACGGAAAGCATTTTCCATTTCCATGGAAGGCACTAACGTACAGGGAGAGACGCCGGCCAGCAATAAGATTTCCCTCAAGGTCATGACCCTGAACAACAGCCGCCAGAAGATCAACGACTGCCTGGGCAATCCGGTGGAGATCGGGATCGCGGTGATGTGGAAGGTGACCGATACGGCGAAGGCAGTGTTCAACGTAGACAACTACAAAGAATATCTTTCCCTCCAGTGCGACAGCGCCCTCCGGGATATTGTCCGTATTTATCCCTACGACGTGGCTCCCAATGTGGATACCACCGGGGACGGCGTGGCGGACGAAGGCAGCCTGCGGGGCTCCAGCGAGGTGGTGGCCAACCGGATTCGGGAGCAGATCCAGCAGAAGGTAAGGGACGCCGGCCTGGAGATCCTTGAGGCACGCATCACTCACCTGGCCTACGCGCCGGAGATTGCGTCGGTGATGCTCCAGAGGCAGCAGGCTTCCGCGGTTGTGGATGCAAGGAAAATGATCGTGGACGGTGCGGTCGGCATGGTAGAGATGGCGCTGAACCGTTTGAATGAGAATCATATGGTGGAACTGGATGAGGAAAGAAAGGCGGCTATGGTTTCCAATATGCTGGTGGTGCTCTGCGGCAATCATGACGCGCAGCCCATTGTAAATGCAGGAAGCCTGTATTAAAATATGGCTGAGTCAAAAAAGAAGCAGGTTCCTCTGCGGCTGTCGGAAAAGCTGTACAACGCCATTGCCGCATGGGCGGAGGATGACTTCCGTTCCGTGAACGGACAGATTGAATATTTACTGACGGAGTGTGTAAGACAGAGGAAGAAAAACGGAAAATATGTTTCAGAGCATCTGGATGAGCCGCCGGAGCTGGATATCTGAAACGAAAGTATTCATACGGCAGAAAAATAGTCGCCGCTGTGTTTGAATTACAGCGGTTGCTGTTCACACGGCGTCGTGCAGCAGAGTGCACGACGCCTATTCATTCATATGTGCAAAAAATCATTTACTTTCTTCTTGCTTTCTGTTATACTTGCCGTGTGAAAACTTATCGGACAGCGCCATTCTGGCAGTCCGGCACTTCTGGCATTTCGCCGTATTTCACAGTAGCTTTTACACTCTTTTACAAAAGAAAGGAGTCATACTCTATGTCTGAAAAACACGTAACTGGCGGCAAGCTGTGGGATGAAATCCTCAAAGCGATTGTGGATGCCATGCCGGAGCAGCTCTTTCCGCTCTTCAAAGAAATTTATGGAAAAGACTATCCGAAAGGTACTTCCATCACCCTGCTCGCCACGGAATCCTCCACCTATCAGGAGAGCCCGGATACACCTCCCGGCTCCCGTTTGTCCGATATCACACTTTTAGTAAACGGTACGGACTATTATCATCTGGAATGCCAGATGCATAACGATCAGGATATAGTGATCCGTATGATCGCTTATGATCTGCACTTTGCAATGCAGTACACGACTTCCGCAGACGAGAAGCAGGGAGGGTTCGTCATGCATTTCCCCCGCTCTACGGTCATTTATCCGGAAAAGAACGGGAAACTTCCGGATTGTCTGCGCTGCCGCATTGTCTTTCCAGACGGCAGCGAACACATTTACCAGATTCCCACTGTCCGGATTCAGTCTTATTCCCTTCAGGAAATTCATGAAAAGCATCTGGATCTTTTTCTGCCTTATGTACTGCTCCGCCTGCGCCCCCGCATGAATCCGAGAAGAAAAAGCCAGCTTACCAAAAAGGAATTGACAGACTTTACTGCCCAGGTTATATTAATCTTAGAAGATGAATGGAAACAAGGTTATCTGACGGAACGCGAATTTGATGACTATATCAATCTTTTCCGCCGTGCAGCAGACAGAGTCTTAAAAAAACATGCTGATTTTCGAAAGGAGGTAGACCTTATGACAAAACCGCTGATCGAACTGCCCAGCGTCCTCCAAAAGCGTCTTCGTACTGAGAACGACGCCCTGATCGCTGACCTTGCTGAAAAAAATAAGCAGCTCGCGGATAAGGATGCAGAGCTTGCGGATAAAGATGTGGAGCTTGCCAACAGGAATACTCTGCTTGCGGATAAAGATGCAGAGCTTGCCAACAAAAATGCAGAACTGGCCCGAATGAAAGAACTACTCGCGCAGTATCATATTCCTGCGGCAACATAATTCACCTCTCTGCAGGTATACCCAAGGGCGACCCATCACGGAATTGGCAGGATGCGCTGCCGTGAGCACCTGGTCAGGGAGCGGTTACTGTTCACGATGCCTTGCACCTTGCTGCAAGGCATCCGGCCAGTAAAATAGCGGTTGCGTGCATCCAGCCCTCGCGCGGTTCTAAACTGGTGATTGACATTCCACCATACCAATGTTACACTAAAAAAGCAAATAAAATATTCAGGGGAGCTTGTATCGGCAGGCTGAGAGGAAGTAATCAACTTCGACCCTTATACCTGATGCGGATAATGCCGCCGTAGGAAGTCACAGTTGATTTTTTTCGGAGATACCGTACCAGGTATCTCCTGTTTTTTTGCAGAAATATGTCACAAATGTGCTGCGATTTGCAGCAACACCAAAGTCAAAGGTATTGTTAGAATACTTACCAGCAACGGGAGGTAAAAAGATGCGGAAAGAACTGCTTGAAAATGTCAGAAACTCACACCCACTGATCCACAATATCACCAATTATGTGACTGTCAACGACTGCGCCAATATCCTGCTGGCCTGCGGGGGTTCGCCGATCATGGCGGACGACGTGGAGGAGGCGGAGGAGATCACATCCATCTGCGGAGGACTGAATATCAACATCGGCACCCTGAACCAGCGGACCATTCCTGCCATGCGAAAGGCCGGGATTCGGGCAAATGCATTGGGCCATCCGGTGGTTCTCGACCCGGTGGGAGCGGGCGCGTCGCGGCTTCGGACTGACACGGCCATGGATCTGCTGGAACATGTAAGGTTCTCGGTCATCCGCGGAAATATTTCCGAGATCAGGACACTGGCATCCGGCACGGGCAGCACCAGAGGGGTGGACGCGGACATTGCGGATGCGGTTATGGAGGAAACTCTGTCCGAGGCGGCAGCATTTGCGAAAGAATTTTCCAGAAAAACAGGCGCGGTACTTGCAGTCACAGGGGCCATCGATATTGTGGCGGATGAAAAGACGGCCTTCTGTATCTTCAACGGACACCCCATGATGAGCGGCATCACAGGCACCGGATGTCAGCTCTCCGCCATGACCGCGGCCTATGTCACCGCCAACAGAGAGTGCACGCTGGAAGCCGCAGCCGCAGCGGTCTGCGCAATGGGAATCTGCGGGGAAAAGGCATGGCAGCGTATGACAGAGGAGGACGGAAACGCCTCTTACCGGAATTATATCATTGATGCGGTCTGCCGTCTGACAGGCAGGGAACTGGAGCAGAAGGCCCGGTATAAAATCTTATGATGCGGTGTGAACAGCAACGTGCTGATTACAATTACAGGAGGCGAACATCATGAAATGCAGCAAGGAAACCATGCTGCTCTATGCAGTTACGGATCGTGCATGGACAGGAAAACAGTCCCTGGAAGAGCAGGCAGAAGCCGCGCTGAAAGGCGGCGTGACCTGCCTGCAGCTTCGGGAAAAAGAACTGGATGAGGAAGAATTTCTGAAAGAAGCCATAGAATTAAAGCGGCTCTGCGCAGCCTATCATGTCCCCTTTATTGTCAATGACAACGTGGAGATTGCCGTAAAATGCAAAGCGGACGGCATTCACGTAGGCCAGGAAGATATGGAAACGGGAAAAGTCCGTGCCCTGGCGGGGCCTGAGATGATGATCGGCGTCTCCGTCCAGACCCCGGAACAGGCCGCGGCGGCCCAGGAGGCGGGGGCAGACTATCTCGGGGTAGGGGCGGTATTCGGTACTGCTACAAAGCCGGATGCCATCGACGTATCCCTTGAAACTTTGAAAAAGATCTGCGAAACCGTATCCATCCCGGTTGTGGCCATCGGCGGCATCTCGAAGGCAAATATGCACCGGCTTTCCGGTTTGGGAGCGGACGGGGCGGCTCTGGTATCGGCTATATTTTCCGCAGGGGATATCGAACAGGAATGCAGGGAACTGCGGAGGCTGTCGGAACAGACCTTTTTGACTTCCCGGCAGTTCTGAAACGAAATAAAGCACAGACAGGAGAAAACGGATGAATACAGCATTATCAATCGCCGGAACCGACCCAACCGGAGGCGCCGGTATCCAGGCGGATTTGAAAACAATGACCTTAAACGGTGTATTTGCCATGAGTGTGGTCACTGCGCTGGTGGCGCAGAATACCACAGGCGTAACAGGAATCATGGAGGTGTCTCCGGAATTTCTGAAAAAACAGATCGACGCGGTATTTGAGGATATCCGCCCGGATGCGGTCAAGATCGGCATGGTATCCTCCTTCGGCCTGGTGGAAATCATTGCGGATCGGCTGAAAGCATATGAAGCAGAGCATATCGTACTGGACCCGGTCATGGTGTCCACCAGCGGTTCCAGGCTGATCAAGGAGGATGCGGTGGAGGCGCTGGAAAAATGGCTGATGCCTCTTGCGGAGGTGGTGACGCCCAATATCCCGGAGGCAGAGATTTTGTCCGGTATGACCATCCGCAATGAAAAGGAAATGGAAGAAGCCGCGAAAAAGATCAGCGGCACATACGGGTGCGCGGTGCTGTGCAAAGGCGGACACAATATCAATGATGCAAACGACCTGCTGTACGCGGACGGAAGCGGTACATGGATTTTGGGAGAACGCATCATAAACCCCAATACCCACGGAACAGGGTGCACCCTGTCCAGCGCCATTGCCTCGAATCTTGCAAAGGGGCAGGGCATGGAAGAATCGGTAAGGAACGCCAAACGTTACATTTCCGGGGCGCTTGCGGCCATGCTGGATCTGGGAGCAGGGAGAGGCCCCATGGACCATGCATATTACATTCACGGCCTAACCGGCCGTGAACTGTAACTCATGCATTCGACCTGCACAGCGAATTTGCGGCGAAACATTGAAAAAAGGCATATCTTGTGGTATGATGGCGGCATGTTTGGAATCGGATTCCAACTGTGCCGTCATTGCTTTTACAAAAAGAAAGGAATTTATATGAAATATATCAGACAATTTGGAATCATCCTGTCGGTGACCTGCGCAGGCGAGCTTTTGAAGTATCTCATTCCGCTTCCGATCCCGGCCAGTATATACGGACTTGTACTGTTGTTCGGCTTACTGTTTTTCAAGGTGATCAGGCTGGATCAGGTGAAGGATGCTGGCGAATTTTTGATCGAGATTATGCCGCTGATGTTCATTCCGCCGGCAGCAGGGCTTCTGGTTTCCTGGGAGCAGATGCGCGGGATGCTGGCTCCGCTGTGCGTGATCATTCCCGTTACCACATGCCTTGTCATGTTTGCAACCGGTAAAGTCACAGATTTTATGCTGAAACATAAGGAACCGTAGATACAAGGAAGGGAAATAAAAAATGAATGGATTTTTTCTGGAATCGGCAACACTGGGAGTCGTCATCAGCCTGGCAGGCTATTCGGTTGGAACGGCGGTAAAAAAGAAATGGAAGCTGCCCATCCTGAATCCCCTGCTGATCGCCATCGTGCTGGTGGTCGCATTTCTTGCCCTGTTCAAAATTGATTATGAAGCCTATAACAGCAGCGCAAAGTATCTCAGCTACCTGCTCACCCCAGCCACCGTCAGCCTTGCAATTCCGCTGTACCAGCAGATCGAGCTTCTGAAAAAACACGGAGCGGCTATATGCATCGGCATACTATCCGGCGTACTGACAAGCCTGGTATCGGTCCTGGCACTGGCATTTATTTTCCGGCTGACCCACGAAGAATATGTGACGCTGCTGCCTAAGTCCATCACCACAGCCATTGGGATGGGCGTATCGGAGGAACTGGGCGGATATGTGGTAATCACTACCGCCGTGATCATCATTACAGGCGTATTCGGAAATATGGCCGCGGAGACATTGTGCAGGGTTTTCGGAATCAAACATGCCATCTCCAAAGGTCTCGCCATCGGAACCGCATCCCACGCGGTAGGCACGGCGAAGGCCATGGAAATGGGAAAGATCGAAGGAGCCATGAGCAGCCTGGCGATCGTGGTCAGCGGGCTCTGCACCGTCGCAGGGGCGGCTGTGTTTGCCTCCTTTCTTTGATGGGCAGAATTTCATAAATGATCGGGAATGAATCAGCTTGACGGCAGGCCGTCAGAGTAACCTATTCCCGGTCAGCTTTCAGGAAGCTGCTCCGCCTTGTTCATCCGGTAAGTGATCAAAAAATCCTGGGGACTGACACCCACATGCTCCCGGAAAATCTTGCAGAGGTAGTTCTGGTGGATTTTACGGGATTCCGCAATTCCCGCAATGGTAATATTATTTTGAAAATTCTGGGCAATATAGCTGAATGCCCATTCCAGATAATAGGTACTCATGCCGCTGCTGGAGGGTGTGGTTTTGGATGCGGATGAACGCATCAGGCAGTCTATGAACATGTACAGGTGCGACAGCAGGTTAAAAGGCATTTCCGTAGGATGGTGCGCGATATAAAGCATGGATTCCTTCAGCTTGGCGGAATAAATCTTTTCCGAGGAGCGGTACACCGGATTATTGATCGAAAGCCCGGAAAGCATGAGCGCTTCCTTCGCGTGCATTCCGTCAAATTCAATCCAGGTATATTCCCAGGGATGCTCTTTATCGGCGGTATAGGTGGTAATCTGCCCGGGCACAATGAGGAATCCCTGGTTGCTGCGGATATGATACGTATGGTCCGCGCCGTTCTCGTCCGTAGCCTGCAGAGTGCCGCAGCCTGAGATTACATAATGGAACAGATAATGGGAACGGATATGCGGCCCATAGGAAGACAGCGGGTCATTTTGCGCATATCCGAACTGGTAGATACACAGGTCGATAAAAGTCTGATTCTGATTCCGCCGACGATTCTGCCGTCGAACTGGAATATGGATTCATTTGCAAAAGTTACAGACCTTCTGCCCTTTGGAAAGCTGTATATCAATACGATCCTGATGATCGTTGTCCGTGTAGTCTGCGCGGTGGCTTTCTGCTCCATGGCAGGATACGCATTTGCAAGTGGCCGCTGATCGTAAATACAGATATCAATGCCACCACATTGTCTGCCGGGCTTTCCAGCCTGAACGGACAGTTCAGCACCAACTATCCGGTGCTGATGGCAGGCTCCCTTCTGGCAATGCTGCCGATGGTCGTGCTGTACCTGATCTTCCAGAGACAGTTCATCGAAGGCGTGGCAATGACCGGAGGAAAATAAACGTTTCGCGGGCAAGGAGGAACGGGCTCATGAAAATAATTACAATACAGACAAAGCATACGACCTATCAAATCGGCATCCATCCGCTTGGCTTTTTGCTGCATTTGTATTACGGCGCAAAAACAGAACAGAATATGAGTTATCTGCTTCAATACTATGGAATTGGGCGAGTATGGGGCGATGCAGCTTTACTTTAAGGCGGATGAAAATTCAGATTACTTAGGAACACACTCTATCTGATACATTCAGGCGGCGCCGGGAAATAGATGAATCTGACGATCAGTCTATTTCCCGGCAGATCTGCGGTTTTGGAAGATGTGGTTACAGATGAAATTCTTTGTACAGCTTTTCACGATATTTTTTATCGCTTGTTGCTTTGCGTATATCATCCATTCGATTTGCCTGTATCAATTGCTGAATTAACTGGCTGACCCGATTTTCACCTTCTTCTAACATCATTTTCCCTATTCTTGTCATACGTACCTCCTTT
Source organism: Schaedlerella arabinosiphila (assembly GCF_003885045.1). Classification (GTDB taxonomy): domain Bacteria; phylum Bacillota; class Clostridia; order Lachnospirales; family Lachnospiraceae; genus Schaedlerella; species Schaedlerella arabinosiphila. The sequence goes on from NZ_RHJS01000002.1 coordinate 5,978,018, forward strand.
CTCAGCTGATTCAGATCAAACTCGTCTAAAAATTTTTCCGCCATTGCATATACCACCGCTTCCATTTTCTGCGTTTCTTTTGATGTTAATGATTTACACTGTTTGATTGTACAAAACGCAGCCCGGAAACGTTCCATCAGGCTGGATTGCCCATCCATCAAGGGTGTTAAAATCAAAGGGATAAGATCCGATTTCGTGACGTGACGGCCGCTTTTGATCTTTTTCTCAAGCTTTTCCAACACTTTATCCGCATTTTTGGACTTCATCGTAATGGGGCGTACTCTGTAGGTGTTGAGCCCCTCCCTGAATTTTGTCATCGGATGCCGGATGTTGCCTGAATATAACACATAGGTTGTTACGCTGACATCGTGGAGATAACTGGTCAGGGCTTCATATGTGCGGAAACGTTTCAAAGACTTTAGCCCTTCATTCGAACTTTGAAATTCAAAATGCAGCCATGAGCCGTCCTTCATTTCCAGGTTAAAATCCTCAAACAGCTTCTTTACTTCAAGATAAACCAATTCCGTAGGGGCAATCCGGATAACCTCCCCCTTGATCCCCAGATAAGGGAGCAGCTCGTCTGCAAAAAACTGCATGACAGTTTTCATTGCCGCATCCTCCGGCTGATGAGCCACATCTGCTGCCTGCTCCGAAGCGGCAGGCATTTCCATGTACTTGTTTTTATTTTTCTCCATGCACGTCCTTTCCGTAAACATAGAGGAGAAGCCTTGCGGAAAATCTGCTGCCAGTAGATTTTCCACGCCCTATGGAATCAATTTTCAGCATATTGTTGTCTTAACTATAGCAAAAAATGAACCGACAGACAATGATGTTTACCAATTTTTTTGAGTAATAATATTGCTGGCTAATGTTTGTACTTTGGCTGACTTTTCCATTGAAATACTCCCGAACTCTGGGAAGATCTACTTAGGAAATGGATCTTAAGATTATCTCGGGCAAGAAAACCCGATCAAGAATTGTGAAAGCTTCTCCCTGTGACCATGTCCCGTCTGTCATATTGAACATAGGCAATTCAATAAAATCAGTGTATATGCCGGAGCAGGAAATGTCAAGGAAAAAATTCTGCTGAATAGGAACATTTTTTTTTAATGGTATAGCCGGTTCATATCAGGTAAGGACGCGAAACAATCTTGACTTTTCACCTGCGCAGGTGTAGTATTACCTTATATCTTACAAATGTAGTACATAAAGGAAGAAGACAAGATGTATCATAAAAAGCGATACCAGCTCCCACTTGCGATGATGCTCACATTCCTCATAATAACCGGATGCAGCGCCTATTCCCGCAGCGCTCCGCAGGAATCTTCTCCTGCCCGGGAAATCCGTGCTGCGGAAAATAAACAAAATCGACAAAACCAGCACCCCCAAAATAACCTTTCCCCCATTCCGTCCATCCTTTCCGAATCCTACCGCGGCATTTTTGAGGAGGCGGTCAGGACGGATACCACAGACACCCTGGAAACGGCGGCCCGTCTGGTGGAACGGATCGGAGAGAGCGGTTATCCGGCGGTGGACTGCCAGAACCAGGTCAATATGGTCAATGGGGATCGGGCCGTGGATTTCTGCAGGCAGGCGAAGGCGGGAAAACAGGCGGAACTGACGATTTTTTCGGTTGAATACAGCGGAGGGCTGACCCAATACGATCTCCAGGCGGACGCAGGAGAGCTTTCGGTTACCCGGAGCTATTATCACTTCGAGGACGGAGAGCTGAAGCAGAAAAACACCTGCACCTATCCGGCAGATTTCTGGGAATACACGGAGGAAGGTTATCTTCTGTTTTGCGGCAGCTATTTCTCACAGGAGTATTATATCTATGCGGTAAATGACGTGACGGCATGCACCGCGCTGCGCGTGGAGCCGCTGGACGAAGAATACAGACAGATGAACCGGAAGTATATCCTGCCTGTAGGCTACGGCCTGAACAACCTGTTCCTTACGGATTGGAATGAACAGGACATAGGCCAACTGGATGTGTATGATTTGTTTGACAAACTTTATCTCCTGGTCTGGGGGGAGGCGGTTCCCTACAGGATGGACGAAAACCTGGGCGTGGGCGCGGTGTATCGGATTCCCGGGGAGGAATTTGAACAGGTGATACGGACGTATCTGCACATCGACCGGGAGACGCTTCGCTCGAAGGCTGTTTATTTTCCGGAGGAAGGCGTCTATGAATATAAGCCCAGGGGGCTTCACGAGGCAGAGTCCGCAGACGTGCCGTATCCGGAGGTGACAGGCTGCAGAAAAAATTCAGACGGAACGTTCACCCTGACTGTCAATGCGGTCTATATGAGAAACAACACTTCCAAAGCATTTTCCCATGAGGTGGTCATCCGCCCGTTGGAAGGGGAAAGGTTTCAATATGTATCCAACCGGGTGATCCCGTCCCAGGATAACTTTGACCCTGTATGGCGCAGGGAACGGCTGACGAAAGAGCAGTGGGAGGAATTTTATGGAGAGAATTAAAAAACGACTTTCCGCAGGTTTTATGATCTTGATGTTGACTGTGTCAGGCTGCAGCGCATCCACACAGGAAGAACCGAAAAACAGCGGCGGTTCCGGGAAATCTTCTGCGATGGAATCCGAAGCGGACGCAGACGCTGGCAGCCGGCAGGACGCGGACAAGGGGTACGACCTACCGATCTCCCAATCTGCAAAGGAGGAGGCGGAAGCGGACTGCAGAAAGGCCATGGAAACGATCCGCGCCATTTATGCAGAAGCAGACAAGGGCGATGCGCTCAACCCCATGCCGGATCGGGAAGTGATTTTTGAAATGTACGAAGCGCTGCAGGAGACAGGCTGGCCGGTGACTGCTTCGGGTTTTCATTATATTATGGGAAATGATGAGAAAATGGAAGCATTTTTGGAAAACTGCCTGGACGGAACAGAAGGTGAACTGACCCTCTACAGGATCAACGCCGGCGGAGGGCTCAACAGGAGTCATTTCCTGTTTGACGGCACGGACATGTATGTGACCGACACTGCAGCGGCATGGAACGCGGAGAACAGTCCCGTTATCTCAAACCACTCGCTCCACAGGATTAAAGAGTGGAAATATACGGAAAAAGGATGGTTTTCCTACGAATACTGTTTGCCGGAATTTCCGGAGGTGACTGAGATCGCCAACGGCAACAACCTGCTCCGGGTCAGACCCATGCCAGAAGAATATATAAAAATGGCTGAGACATACCTGCTCCCCATCGGCTATATGGGCAACAACCTGCTTCGGTCGGACTGGGACGGCGATCACCTGGAAGAGCTGGACTACAACGGACTCTACGAGTATTTATATGTTTTGAAAAATCAGGAAGCAATGGCAGAGGAAGCATATGCCGGCGGGATTCCCAAAGAAGAATTTGAAAATCTGATCACGGAATATCTGCCTGTAAGTGCAAAAGATCTGGCCGGGTATGCGGTATTTGATGCAGAGAAACAGACTTACGGGTGGGAACACTTAGGGCCGGTGACTTATGCGGCCAACCGGTTCAGCAGTTCGATCCCGGAGGTGCGGGAGATCAAAGAAAACCCGGACGGTACGCTGGAAGTCTCGATTGACGCAGTCTGCCAGGCCATGGGGGAAGACTGTGTGATCAGCCATATTCTGACCATGCGGATTCTGGAGGACGGAGGCGTCCGGTATCTGGGAAACCGGGTTCTCGGGGACGGACTGAAACAGATCACCGAATACCAGTACAGGCTGCCGAAGGACCAGAGGTAAGGAAACGCTGTGCTATGAGGAGGAGACGCTGTGCTATGAGGAGGAAACGCGGATGCAGGAAAGCAGGTTATTCAAGATTGTGTATCATCTGCTTGACAGGGGACAGGCGACGGCCCCGGAACTGGCAGAAAAGTTTGAGGTATCGGTCAGAACCATTTACAGAGACATTGATGCCTTGAGCGGGGCAGGCATCCCTATTTATACGGAAACAGGCAGAAACGGCGGGATTCATTTGCTGAATGAGTTTGTTCTGGATAAAGCCATGCTGTCGGAAGAGGAAAAGCAGGAAATCCTGACAGCCCTGCAAAGCATGAATACCGCCCAGGATATGGGCGGCAGCCAGACATTGCAGAAGCTTTCCGCGGTGTTTCATCTTGATTCAGAGAACTGGCTGGAAGTGGATTTTTCCAGATGGGGAAATAAGGGATTTGATAATAAAAAATTTGAACTGCTGAAATCGGCGGTCATCCATCGAAAATCCGTTAAAATACATTACGCGGGCTCCAGCGGGGCGGCCGGAGAAAGGATCGTGCAGCCGTGTAAGCTTGCCTATAAATCAAAAGCATGGTATTTGAAAGCATTTTGCACAGAAAAACAGGATTGGCGGGTATTCAAATTAAGCCGAATTTTTGATTTGGAAATTTTAGACGAATGCTTCGAACATCGGGAGTACCCAAAATCGATCGACAGCGCCGAGGGAGAATACAACCAGATTACGCTGCGGTTCCCGAAAGAAATGGCATACCGCGTCTATGATGAGTTTGATGAAAATGATATACAGCGGAAGGAGAGCGGTGATCTGATCGTGTCCGCCAAAATGCCGGAGGATGCTTGGCTGACCGGCTTTCTGCTGTCGTTTGGAACGCAGGTAGAGATCCTTTCGCCTGTCTCCCTGAGACATGCTTTGGCAGAGCAGGCGAGATTGATCTATGAAAAATATAAGGAAGCATGAAGTTAATTTTCTGTGCCTTTGTCAGTGACAGTAATGCTAACGCTGGGAATCCCGCTGACACTTTTTGACACGAGTCTTTCAATTCCTTCCAACTGTTCTTCGGAAATGGGGCTCTTCGGATCGGCGCATAAGGTTACGGAAACAGCCGATTCCTCAGAATCAGCAGCATCAAAATGGTCAATCGTGACCAGCGGATCACTGCCTTCTGCGATCATTCCGATTGTCTCCTGCAGCCTCGTTTCCAACTCGATTTTGCGATATTCATCTTTGTCTTTTTCCGTCATATCTGTCTGGTCTGCGTCAACAAACGTATCGTATGTGATATTACTGTTTGAAGCCTGCTGATGCTTTGCAGCCGAAAGACGGCTTACAGTGAACAGAGAACCGGCGCACATGAAACCGGCCAGAATGACAATGATACCAATATACCTTTTTTTACTCATTTCTTCCTCCTTTTTAAGGGCCTGCTGCGAATTTCAAAAAGCCGGAATCTCTGACACGCAGCTCTGTTGGATTCCATACCTGTTAAAAAACAAGAATACACTAAGTCGAGTTTACTTTCAGATATAAAAAATGTCAATAAAAATTTCATATTTTCTTGACTTTTGTCATATCATATATCATAATAAACTTAATTATATTTTACTTATTTACGATTAAGTAAATTGTAATTAAGTATTATGCGAAATGTGAGGTGACGGGATGTTTATCGGAAGAGAACGGGAAACGAAAACGCTGGAGAAGCTATATCGAAGCGATGTATTTGAATTTGTTGTAATATACGGAAGAAGGCGGGTCGGCAAGACGACCCTGATCAGTGAGTTTATCAAGGACAAGAAGGCGGTTTTTTATCCAGGGATCGATTCCAATGAGAAGCAGAATCTGGAGATCCTGAGCGCCAGCATCCTGTCTGTATTCACGGGGACGGAGGTGGGGTCGGTATTCCGGGATTTTCATGAAGCGTTGGAGCTGATCTACCGGATGTCAAAGGAAGAGCGTTTGATACTTGTGATTGACGAATACCCATATCTGGCCAATTGCTATGGGGGAATTTCTTCCTTGCTGGCATCGTTTATCGACCACAAGTTTCTGGAATCCAAATTGATGCTGATTCTCTGCGGCTCATCGCTTTCCTTTATGGAAAATCAAGTGCTGGGATATCAGAGTCCGCTCTATGGGAGAAGGACCGCGCAGATGAAGATCCGGCCCTTCACATTTGCCGAATGCAGCAGGTATTACCGGCATTTTGACAGACAGGAGCTTGCGCTGGCTTACGGGGTCACAGGGGGGATTCCGCTGTATATGTCCAAGCTCGATGACAGAAAGTCCATGGAAGACAATATCAGGGACAATTTTTTCGACACGTCGGCCTATCTGTTTGAGGAGCCGGGAAACCTGATCAAGCAGGAGTGCCGGGAGCCGATGCAGTACAATGCGGTCATCAAAGCCATTGCCACGGGTTCCAGCAAGATCAGCGAGATATCCGGGGCATCCGGGCTGAACGACACGGGGGCGACCAGCAATTACATTTCCAAATTGATGTCGCTGGGCATCATTGAGAAGGAATTTCCATATAAGATGGAGCACTCCAGGAAGACAATCTATAAGCTGTCGGACAGTATGTTCCAGTTTTGGTATCGCTTTGTGCCCGCGAATCTGTCTCTCATCGGGCAGGGGGCGGGAGACCGGGTTTACCAGCGGGTGGAGAAGCAGATTCCTGCCTATATGGGATTCGTGTTCGAAGAGATCTGCAAGCAGTATCTCTGGCAGGAGAATTTAAAAGGAAAACTGCCCGTTGAGTTTACGGATATGGGCCGCTGGTGGGGCAATGACCCTGTAGAAAAGCGGCAGACAGAGATCGACATTCTTGCGGATAATGAGGAAGGAGAAGCGATCTTTGGGGAGTGCAAGTGGAGAAATGAGCTGACCTCTGAGGCGGAGCTCAAAGAACTGCAGCACCAGAGTACGCTGTTTCACTATAAAAAAAATGTACTGATCCTGTTTTCGAAAAGCGGGTTTACGGACGGATGCCGGGAGCTGGCGGACAAGCGGGGGGATGTGCTGCTGATCAGATTTGAGGATATGGAGTGGGAGAAGTAGCGGGGATTTTTTACGGAAGTGATTGACAGAAGTGTAAACAAGTGGTATTGTAAAAAGGGAGTTAGGAATAACTAACATAGGTGCGTTTGAGGTAACGCACAGTTATAGGATTCATTATGCAAGTCAGAAGGATGTCAGAAAATGACTGTTTTCTATCAAATATTTTGGATAGATATTTTTCGGGCATCCTTTTTCGGAAAGATGAAGTTAGTTTTGGCTAACAAAAAGAAAGGAGTAAAAAATGAGTGTTGTAATCATAGGCGGGCATGAACGTATGGAGTCAAAATATAAAGAAATCTGCAGAAGATACCACTGTAAAGTAAAGGTTTTTACAAAGATGAAAACAGATCTGAACCATAAGATCGGCAATCCGGATCTGATGATTCTGTTTACTGCTACGGCATCTCATAAGATGGTGCGCTGTGCGCTCGCGGAATCGGAGCATAGCAACGCGGTTCTGGAGCGTTCCCACAGCAGCAGTGCAAGCGCACTGATCAATATACTGGAAGCATATGCATGAGCATTTTGCCGATATTATGTTCGGGGCAGCAGGCGGATATATCCATTTGCGGAAGAAATACATCCATGAATAAAGTACCTGGCGGCAGGATGATGCACTGCGTGGCAGGACGACAGTATAAAACAGGAGGGAATCTGCAGGATGGGCAGGAGGAGTGCGGCGTTTTTTACTGGGATCCGGAGGTGACGGCAAAGATCCTGCCTGCCGTATTCCTCTCGGATTTTACTTCCACAGGGAAGATGTCATTTTCACGTTGGATCAGAAAATCGACTTCATACGGAGGATTGCTTTGGCTCCAGTATCTGGGAACGACTTCAAACTGGGTGATCAGCGTCTGGAGCACATAGTTTTCGGTCAACGCACCTTTAAATTCCGTGAACAAACGGTTTCCTTCGCCAAAAGCAGTCGGGGCCAGCATTGACAGACGGCGGAGAAGCCCCACGTCTACAAGATAGATTTTAAAAGCCGCCAGGTCGTCATAAGCGGAGACCGGAAGTCCCGGTGCGCTGCTGCGGTATATTTTATGCACCAGCCTGGCATCTGCCAGCCATTGCAGTGCGTCCTCATATTCCCTTGCCCGCGCCCCTTCTTTTACTGCCTTATAGATGAATTTCTTGTTTTCTCTGGCAAGCTGGGAGGGAATTGACTTCCAGATCATGGAAATTTTGGGGAATTCTCTGACATCAGGGTGTTTTGCAAAATCCCGTTCATAGGCACCAAGGATATCAGACAATGCATCCTGCATCGCATTCACATCGCGCGCTTCTGTCCACATCAGTACGGATTCCGGCATACATCCGGTAACATAATACATCTTTAATTTTTCACACAGGGGGTTAAAAAATGCATCCGGCAATGGCTCCATAGTATCCACTGTACCCAGAAAAGCAGCAAGATTTTCATCCCCGTTTGCTATCAGAAATTCGGTGAAAGTCATGGGGTCGATCTGCATGAAATTTACCTTGCCTACCGGAAAAGAGGAAGGCTTGGACAATGCGATTCCCAGCAGGGAGCCCGCACAGGCAACATGATACTCCGGAGCATTCTCGCAGAAGTATTTATGTGGCTTCATCACATGATTATGTAAAACAAGCGGCGTACCTTGTAAAATCCTCTGAATTGCGGTATATTAACAGAAATACAGGATCACAGCCAAGGATTCGATTTTGCGAGACCAGGAGGAGACGACAATGCAGGATACCAACGAAATTCCCCGCATTTTAATAGTAGAAGACGACGCGGACATCAACCGTCTGCTCTGCCGGATTTTAAAGAAAAGCGGATATTGCCCGGAGCAGGCATTTTCGGGGACGGAGGCCAGGCTGCTGCTTGGGACGGGCAGCTATGACTTGATTATTCTGGATCTGATGCTGCCGGGGATGACCGGGGAGGAGCTTTTGGACAATATCCGTAAGGAACAGAACCTTTCCATGCCTGTGCTCATCCTCTCCGCAAAAGGAAGCCTTGAGGACCGGGTGGGGCTGCTCCTGGAGGGGGCCGATGATTACCTCACCAAGCCATTTGAACCGGAGGAGGTCGCGGCGAGGGTCTGCGCCCTGCTCCGCCGGTGCGGGAGAACACGGCAGGATGGGGCGGCCGGAAAGGAAACGCAGGCGTATACCGTCAGGAACTTGACCGTTTACCCGGAGGCACGCCAGGTTATGGTAAAGGGGAGGGAGATCCCCCTGACCGGCCATGAATTTGATATTCTGCTTCTGCTCATCCGGAATCCGGACAAAGTATATTCCCGGGAAAATCTGTACGAGCAGGTCTGGAAGGGCGGCTATTACGGCGAGGACAATACCGTCAATGTCCATGTCAGCAACATCCGTAAAAAGCTGGCCAAGGCAGATCCGGATGAGGAATACATACAGACCGTATGGGGGATTGGGTTTAAGCTGAAGCATAGCAGACCACAGACTTGTTTGCTGCATAAGGAGGCAATGTGATATGAAAAGATTTCACGTAACAGGAAATTGTGTCAGAGACAGGCATTATATGGTAGATACTACGGAGAAAATAAACACGATCATTGAAGAATATATTCAGCAGGGAAGCTATTTTACGATTAACCAGGCAAGACAGTATGGCAAGACTACGACACTCTATCTTCTGGAAGAAAAATTACGAGAAACATATATTGTCCTGAATCTAAGCTTTGAATCTGCTGATGAGTATTTCAAGTCTTCTTTGAATCTTGCAGAAGGGCTCGTGATGGACATCGGAGATTCTTTGATGCGTCAGAATATCCCGATGGAGATACTGAATGAATGGAACAGCCCCGTTTCAGAAAGATTTCCCATGAGGACACTTGGAAATAAAATCAGCCGTTTATGCAGCGAATGTTCCAAAGAAATTATCTTGATGATTGATGAAGTAGATAAGAGCTCTGATAACCAGATTTTTTTATCATTTTTGGGTATTTTGCGGGAAAAATATCAGAAACAGCTTGCAGGGAAAGACCATACATTTAAATCAGTGATTTTGGCCGGAGTTTATGATATCAAGAATTTAAAAATAAAACTACACCCTGGGGAGGAAATAAAAAACAACAGTCCTTGGAATATTGCGGCAGACTTTTTAGTGGATATGAGTTTTACAGCAAAAGAGATTGCGTCCATGCTGGAGATGTATGAGGAAGATTATCACACGGGAATGGATATCATCGAAATGAGCAGTCTGATTTATGAATATACTTCTGGTTACCCATATCTGGTATCCAGGATATGTCAGCTGTTAGACGAAAGAATTGCCGGAAGCCAGTTCTGTCGAGATAAGAAAGACATATGGACGAAAGAGGGCATACTTGAAGCAATCCGTATCCTTTTGAGAGAACCAAATACATTATTTGACGATATGATTAAGCATCTGCAGGAGTATCCGAAACTGAGTCAAATGCTGAAAAATATCCTGTTTCAGGGCAGGCGTTATACCTATGAGGCGAATGCACAGGTGACGCAATTAGGAATTATGTTCGGTTTTTTGAAAGAACAGAATCAGGCTGTTTGTGTATCAAATCGGATCTTTGAAACAAAGCTGTACAATTTTTTCCTTTCAGAGGAAGAGAATGTTTATGAAAATCAGCCCGATATTGTGAAAAACCAATTTATTGTTCAGGGAATGCTGCGGATGGATCTGGTCATGAAAAAATTTTACGAATATTTTGAAACTGTTTTTTCAGATGCGGATGAAAAATTTGTAGAAGCGGAAGGCAGAAGGATTTTTCTGATGTATCTTCGTCCGATCATCAACGGGGCAGGTAATTATTATATTGAGACACAGACACGCGACAAATCAAGGACAGATGTGATTGTGGATTACAGAGGAAAGCAGTTTATAATTGAATTGAAATTATGGAGAGGAAAAAAATATCATCATGACGGACAAACGCAGCTTGCAGGATATCTGGAACAATATCATCAGGATAAAGGGTATCTTTTGACATTTAATTTTAATAAGTATAAGCAAACTGGAGTGACGGAAAGTATGTACAAAGGAAAAAAGATTTTAGAGGTTGTCGTTTAGTAGGATTGAATGAAGCTATGAAAAATAAATATTCAGGAGATTCTTTATGATTTCTTTAAACTTTCTTGAGGACAAATTAACACCTGCGCTGTTATGATTCCATATGAAGACGGAAGACCCTCGAAAAGAACAGCAGAAAAACAGCGTTGAGAGGGAGACATCCGTCTGAAAAAAGAACAGTTCAGAAAGGAATCGACAGCCATGAATGAAGCAGTCATTGAAGCCAGGGACATTACCAAGCAGTACAAAGACCTGACAGCCCTGGACCATGTGGATATTACGGTCCGGCGGGGCGAGATCTACGGGTTGATCGGGGATAACGGAGCCGGGAAATCCACATTTCTCAAAATCGCAGCAGGACAGATTTTTCCCACCGGGGGCTATCTCCGCCTGTTTGGGAATGAAGATGAAAAAGCAGTGCAGAAGAGCCGCTCCCGTATGGGCGCCATTGTGGAAAACGCCGGATTTTTTCCCAAAATGAGTGTGGAAAAGAATCTGGAATACTACCGGATTCAGCGCGGTATCCCGGGAAAGGAAACGGTAGAATCCGTGCTGCGTACGGTCAATCTGCTGGAAAAAAGAAGGGTAAAATGTGAAAAACTGTCCATGGGGATGAAGCAGCGTTTCGGACTGGCCCTTGCCCTCTTAGGAGAGCCGGAGCTTCTTCTGCTTGACGAGCCCATCAACGGCCTGGACCCAAGCGGTATCATCGAGATGCGGGAGCTTTTGCTTAAGCTGAATCAGGAAAAGCGGATCACCATCCTTCTATCCAGCCACATTTTGTCGGAGCTGGAGCAGATCGCGACTATGTACGGTTTCCTGAGCCGGGGGGGTGTGCTGGAAGAGATTTCCGCCCAGGCCCTGCGTGAAAAATGCGCCGGCTGCATCGACCTTCGTCTGACAGAACCGGAAAAATACGCTGCAGTTCTGGAAAAAGAGCTTCCGGGCACTGCATATCAGGTTCTGCAGGATCAGACCATACGAATCACGAATCCGGGGCAGGAATCCGCCCGGTATGGCCGTCTGGCATACGAGCACGGAATCGGCGTACAGGGGCTGGACGAACGTCACATGTCCCTGGAGGATTATTACGTCAATATTAAGAACAGGGGGAAACTGTAATGGCAAATTATATGAAAAGTGAATGTTACCGAATCCTGCATGAAAAAACAATTTATCTGCTGACGTTGACGATGGCGTCCCTTCTAGTTCTTATGAATGTGGTGCTGTATCTGTTTTCAGCCTATGCGCCCGGGTTTTATTATGGAACCCTTAGGTTTTCTTTCATTATGCTGATTTCAGATATGGAGGTATTCTACATCGGCGCGTTTCTGGTGGTCATGCTTTTGTCTTCCGATGAATATAAAAACGGAGTTTTGAAAAATGCGGTTGCAGGAGGGATAAACCGGGTTCACATGTTCATCGGAAAATGCATTGTATACGGGATTACCGCGATGGTCAGCGCGGCCCTGATTCTGGCGGCATTTATCTCCACGGCCTATCTTCTTTTGGAGACGGACTTCTCCATACCTCTGGAATCCACGCTGCCGCTCAAAGTACTGCTTCTGGGTGCGGCGGCAAATGTGCCGTTTTCCCTGGCGACTGTCGTTCTGACTATGGCGCTCTACAATATCTTTCAGAAGGATGCTCAGGTGGGAATCGGATGTGCAGTCATCATGTATCTGATTCCGACGGCGTTTCGCCTGCTGGGATTCCAGATTCCGATCTGCGCCCGAATTGCCGCCTGGATGCCCTGGAATTTTGTGAAAACAGAGGTCAGCGCGGCATTCAGCATCATACAGATGGACGCCTTGTGGATGCACCCGGAAGGATTTTTGAAAGAAATGATTGCAGGCGCGGTGGGGATCGTGCTGTTCGGCGCGCTGGGAATCTGGGGCTTCCGAAAGAAGGACATTGCCTGACAGAAGGCGGCCTGCTGCGGGGACTTGATCGGATCTACGCAGAAAGCCGCAGGCGGCAGAAATTCTGTGTTAGAGCACTCGCGGAAACTCCCTTGTATCTATCTTTGCGGCTGATTTTCCGAGAGTACTCTGTTCAGGATGGAGGTGAAACCTGTTGGAGATTTTTCTGGCATTTGCGGTATGTCTTGCGCTCTACTTCGGTATGCGGTATGCCTTATTGAAACGGAGTATACGGGAAATCAATAAAGAGCTTGGGGAGATTACGCAGCGGATCGAAGAAAACCGGATTCTAAAATTATACGCTCCCCAGCGTGAGCTGGAAGATCTGCTGGTTTCCCTGAATCATCTGCTGGAGCAGGTCAGGGCGGAACGCATTTCCTATGAAAAACGCGAGCTGGAATTTCAGAGGCAGCTGGGAGATATCAGCCATGACCTGCGGACTCCGCTGACCGCCATTCAGGGATATCTAAGGCTCATCGACCAGGAACGCCTGGGCAGTGAAGAGCGGGAATATCTGGAGGTGGCCCTGCGCAGATCCGCGCATCTTAAGCATTTGATCAGCCAGTTTTATGAATTTTCCACATTGCTCTCCGGAAACTACAGCATGGAGCTGCGCCAGGTGGATCTGGGCCGCATGTGCAGGGAACAGATCCTGGGGTATTACGGGCAGTTGGAGGCTGCGGGCATCAAAGTCCAGGTTCAGATCCCGCAAACCCCCGTATGCATCCGGGCAGACGAAAACGCGCTGTCCAGGATCATCGACAACCTGCTGCAGAACGCCCTACGTTATGCAGGACGCCGGCTGGTAATCCAGGTCAGGGAGGGAGAAACGGCTGCGCTCATCTGTGCCAATGACGCAAAAAACCTGACCGGGGAGGATGTACGGCAGATGTTCCGCCGGTTCTACACCGGAGACCGGGCCAGAAGCCAGGGCGGAACCGGGCTGGGACTGGCAATCTCCAGGCAGTTGGCAGAACAGATGGGCGGCTCTATGACGGCGGAGTGTAGGAAGCCGGAGGGCGTCCAGGAAGAAGAAAGCAATGATGTTTGGCTGGTTTTAAAAACCGTATTTCCATGTGAAACGCTTTAAAACCATAAAAAGTGGCTGTCGGGAAATGGAAAAATTTACACAATATATACTGCGAACCATTCAGGATACAGCAATATACTGCGTATGATTCCTATTTTCTGACAGCCCATTTTCCGCTGTGCAGAAGAGGAGCGGGGAGAATGCCCTCCCGGCTATGTGGCGGACAATCCGAATCGAACCTCACAATCCTTCCGAAAGAACGATATCCCATAACAATCTATCTTTCGATAGCCTTCTTCACGCAATTCCTCCATATACTTTTTATCATAAATCTGCTGTACTGCTTTTTCTGCATCCACTTCCAGATCATCAATCGAATCGGATACCTTTAATTCCAGAATAAATGACCGACCCCGCAGGGAAGGGCTCTTCACCATGATATCAGAACGTCCATTCCCCGATTCACGGTTAGATTTTACCAGATAGTTTTCACTCTGACTTAAAATACCGGTTAAAAAACCATGATAATAATTTTCCGCACTGTCATAAAAACTGACGGATCGAAAAAGCTGCCCGTTCAGGATATCCGTCATCCGCTGTGCGTTTCCCTCTTCCATTGCCTGGTACAGATCATGAAAATCTTCCTTTTTTATAATCTCTTTCATCCAGTTCCTGATGGTATTCTCATAAATCGTCATGACCTCGATATTGGGAATACGCACCTTTAAAAAAATATATTTTTCTTTGAAATATTCATTTACTTTTGTCAGATATCCTGTAAAATAAAGAAAATTCCACAGGTTTTCACCATCACTGTGCATATCTCCATAAGTTACTTCTTCATGCACCTGAATATCTAATGTCTCACCGCTTAAAAGCCTTTCAATCTGCCCTTTGGTCTCCCGGTCAGCCCTGACAATCAAATCCCTGATGATATCATTGGAACTGGTATTGATCCAATAGGGACGTGGAAATGCATTCACATCTGAATATAAATCATACAAAAATTTTATGACGCTCCAAGGATTATAAACCTCTGTATTTCCGAACAGATATCCGTCATACCATTCTTTCATGATGGGGAAGCGATTTTCCACACCATAATACGACATCATCTGAATGACCTCCGATTCAATAAATCCAAAATGTTCACTGTATTTTTTATCAAGTACAGAGATAATATTCAAATGGTTTAATCCTGTAAAAATACTCTCTTTTGAAATCCTCAGACATCCGGTGATAACGGCAAACTGCAGATAATCATTTGTTTTCAATGCCGACTCAAACAGCGTCCGGATGAAGTCCGTCATTTTTTCATAAAATCCTCTGAAATACGCATTCTCCAGCGGTACATCATATTCATCGATCAGGATAACCGTATTCCTGCCTGTAATCTTATACATGCATTTGCTGAATAATTTTAACGCGCTCCGGATCTGCTTTTCATCTGCATTTTCATCCGCAATCTGGAGGTACTGCTCATATTCCGTTGGTGTAATCCGTTCTTTTCCCTGCTCAATGAAATTTCTATGCCTGTCGAACTCGGACGCAATCTCCGCCTGCAGTGCATAGCAGGCTGTCTCAAAATTTTCCTGCTTTGCAGATTTCAGCGTCAGGTTCATCACAGGATACTTTCCCATCTGACCGGTATATCTCTCCCCGGCATCCAGAATCCTCATCCCCTGGAAGAGCTCTTTATTGCGGTGATTCTGTTCCATATCCCCGCTGTCTTCAAAAAAATAGCGGAGCATACTCAGGTTTAAAGTTTTTCCGAATCTTCTTGGACGGGTAAATAAATTTACTTTCCCTTTCAGATCCAATAATTCTTTTATCAATAGGGTTTTATCCACGTAATAATAACCAGACTTTACCATATCTTTAAAATTTTCCACACCGACCGGTAATGCTTTCTTCATTGAATCACCTCCATGTCCCCCCAATTATACCAAAGACCTGCTGAACAGGCAAATGTAATTCAATCAATATTTTAACAGTTTTTGTGGAATTAGTCCGGTATGTAAGCTATAATAAAAAGTAGCAATTGCATGTAGAAGAGAGGTGCTGCTATGGGAATTTATTTAAACCCGGGAAATGAAAATTTCAAAAGTGCATTACGCTCCGAGATCTATGTGGACAAATCCCTTTTGCTGAAATATACAAACTCTGTAGTAGACACGGAACAGAGATGCCTCTGCGTCAGCAGACCGAGACGCTTTGGAAAATCAATCACCGCTGATATGCTTGCCGCATACTATGGAAAAGACTGCGATTCATCAGGGATGTTTGCAGAACTTAAAATTTCAACAGATAAAAGTTATAAAGAACATTTGAATCAGTACCATGTGATTCATGTAGATATGAATACGTTCTGCCATAAACGGGATGCTGCAACCAGGCTTGAAATTACGGCTTCACAGGCTGTGGATTTATTTCATATGGAAGTGATCAAAGAGCTTCGGAAGCAATTTGGGGAATGTGTGAAAGAGGACGCGGCAGACCTGCTGACGGTTTTGGCGGATGTGAACGACGTGCTCGGAGAGAAATTTGTCATTATTATTGATGAGTGGGATACGATTTTCAGGGAAAACAAGCTGGATACAAAAGCGCAGGATGCATACATTGATTTGCTAAGAGGACTGTTTAAAAATGCAACCTCAAAAAAGTTTCTGAAACTTGCCTATATTACTGGGATTCTGCCTGTTAAGAAATACGGTACGGAATCGGCATTGAATAATTTTGATGAATTTACTATGATACAGGCCGACCCGCTGGAAAAATATGTGGGTTTTACAGAGAACGAGGTACGGGAGCTCTATCAGAAATATGAGATGAGTTTTGAGGAGGCAAAAGGCTGGTATGATGGATATGTTCTGGGCGATCACGTTCATATTTACAATCCGAAATCCGTTGTAGATTCCCTCAGGAGAAAGCACATTTCCAATTATTGGACAAGTACGGAAACCTATGAATCTTTGAAGACATATATCGGCATGAATTATGAAGGGCTGAAGGATGCGGTTGTTTCCATGATTTCCGGCGGAAGAATCAGGATAGATACGGGTACATTTGAAAATGACATGGTACACTTTGCAAGCCGGGATGATGTATTAACCGTATTGATTCATCTGGGGTATCTGGCATATGAAGCAGAACAGGGAGAGGTGTATATTCCCAACGAAGAGGTACGTTCTGCGTTTGTCCGGGCTGTCAAGAAAAATAAGTGGGATAAGGTGATCCAGGTAATTGAAGCTTCAGATATGCTCTTAAAAGCAACATGGAGTCAGGATGAACAAGCTGTTGCCAGAGCAGTTGATAGTTGAGTTAAAATGCGGAAAAAGTACGAGGACAGCATTAGACCAAATCAGAGAACGACGATATGCAGAAGCACTGGAAGAGTATAAGGGGAATTTGCTGTTAGTTGGGATTAATTATGAGAAGGAAAGCAAAGAACACCAATGTGAAATAGAAAAAATAGTGTGGTAGAAAGAAGATACGCACCTATATATTACAGAAAAAGCCAGGATTTATATCACAAATCCTGGCTTTTTCTGCGCCCGAAACATCCAGCCACCGCAAAGATGGCGGAAAATAGTTCTATCAGGGTGTTCTGGCTTACAAAGCCATTCAACCGTTAATCTTTTACCCGGTCTATCTCTGTCAGATTAACACCCAAACTGGAAAGAGTTACTTTTAATTCTAAATATCTTTTGTGCATAGAAGCATAAGTATCAGGAGCTATCTCTTTAATTGGCAGCATCCAATCCTGTAATCTTGAAAATTCTGTTACATAATCTTTGATGATATCTGCTGCGCTTGGCATAAGGCCACCTCCCTTTGAGAAAAATATGTGAAACGTATTGCTGATACATTCATTGTACCATTTATTTTCATGAGAGACAACTGAGATTTTTTAAAGAAGAAAGTAAAAATACCACTACCTATTCGGAGCAATTTGTGCTACAATTTATTTACAATATTGTAACGATTCGGGACAGCAGCTGCGTATGCAGTTTCTGCCTGAGGTCTGCTGTCCTGAGCCGCTGCATAATAAAAATAGAATAGGGGAAAAGATATGGCAAAAGAAATGATTGCAATGCTTCTTGCCGGTGGTCAGGGTTCCCGCTTGTATGCCCTGACGCAGAATCTGGCAAAACCTGCAGTTCCTTTCGGCGGAAAATATCGGATCATCGATTTTCCGCTGTCGAACTGCGTAAATTCAGGCATTGATACTGTCGGTATTCTGACCCAGTATCAGCCGCTTGTTTTGAATGAGTATATCGGCAACGGCCAGCCGTGGGATCTGGACCGTCTGCACGGAGGGGTGCATGTCCTTCCGCCGTATCAGCAGGCATCTGGTTCTGACTGGTACAAGGGGACAGCCAATGCGATATACCAGAACATTTCCTTCATCGAGCGCTATGACCCGAAATATGTCATCATCCTGTCGGGAGACCAGATCTGCAAGCAGGATTACAGTGACTTCCTGAAGTTCCACAAAGAAAAAGGCGCGGAATTCAGCGTTGCCGTTATGGAAGTGCCCTGGGAGGAGGCGCCCCGTTTCGGCCTGATGGTTACAGACGAGAATGACAAGATCACAGAATTTCAGGAGAAGCCGAAGAACCCCAAGTCCAACCTGGCTTCCATGGGGATCTATATCTTCAACTGGGATGTACTTAAAAAGTATCTGATAGAGGATGAGGCAGATCCAAATTCGGAAAACGACTTTGGAAACAACATAATCCCGAATCTTCTGCGTGACGAACGGACCATGTACGCGTACCGTTTCAGCGGATACTGGAAGGATGTAGGAACCATTTCTTCCCTGTGGGAGGCCAATATGGAAGTCCTTGATCCGGAGCACAGCGGTATCAACCTGTTTGACGAAAACTGGAAGATCTACAGCCGCAACAGCGGTATGACCGGACATAAGATCAGTGCGGACGCGATGGTAGAAAATTCCATGATCACCGACGGCTGCCGGATCGGAGGAGACGTGAAGCACTCCATCCTGTTTGCAGGCGTCAAGGTAGAGTCTGGGGCAAAGGTTGAGGACGCAGTCATCATGGGCGGAAGCGTCATCAAAGCCGGCGCGGTGGTAGAACACTGTATCATTGCGGAGAACGTCGTGATTGGGGAACATGCGAAAGTAGGAGCAATGCCCGATGGCGAGACAAACGGCGTGGCAACAGTCGGCTCCGGCGTTTTCATCGGAGACAACGCAAAGATCGGCCCCAATGCCATGGTCAATAATAATGTAAAGGACGGTGAAGAGCAATGGTAAATTCGAATGCAGATGCATTGGGTATCATTTTCCCAAATAGTTATGACGATCTGGTGCCGGAGCTGGTCACCGAACGGCTGATGGCCTCCATCCCATTTGCAGGCCGTTACCGTATGATCGACTTTATTTTATCCAGTATGGTGAACAGCGGGATTGACAATGTTTCCGTCATTGTCCGCCAGAATTACCATTCCCTGATGGACCACCTTGGTTCCGGGCGCGAGTGGGATCTGACCCGCAAAAACGGCGGTCTCAACATCGTACCACCGTTTGCCGAGAAAAATGTAAAGATTTACAACGGACGCGTAGAGGCTTTGGCAAGCGTGCTGAGCTTCCTGCAGAACCAGAAGGAAAAATACGTGGTTATGTCAGACGCCAACATCGCGGTGAACTTTGACTTCGCGGCATTTCTGAATACCCACATTGAGAGCGGGGCGGACGTGACCGTGGCATATACGGAAGAGGAGCTTCCTGAGAGTGCACTTCTGGCGGAGACAGACAACAAGGGTCTGTATTACACACTGGATCTGGAGAAGAACCGGGTCAACAACATCAAGATCAATTCCCGGTCAAGCGGAATCCAGAATTTCTCAATGAATATTTATGCCATTGAGAGAGCGCTTCTGATCGACCAGATCAGACAGGCTTCTGTGCGCGGCTATGTATTTTATGAGAGGGACATCCTGTCACCCCATCTTGTGACCCTGAACGTACAGGGATACAAGTACGAAGGCTACACCGCACGTATCAGCGATATGCACAGCTACTTCGAAGAAAATATGAAGATGCTGGACGACGCCAATGTGGACGCGCTGTTTGCGAATCCCATTTACACCAAGATCCGTGACGACAACCCCACCAGATATATCCCCGGCTCCCGGGTGAAGAACATCATGGCGGCGGATGGCTGCGTGATTGAGGGCGAAGTGGAGAACAGCATCCTGTTCAGGGGCGTGAAGGTCGGCAAGGGCGCGAAGGTGAAAAACTGCGTGCTCATGCAGGACACGGTTGTAGAGGCAGGAGCGGATATCGAATACGTGATTTCCGATAAGAATGTGGTGATTTCCGAAGGAAAAGAACTCAAGGGGACAGATACATTCCAGATATTCGTTGAAAAGAGAAAGAGGGTTTGACGGAAAAAGTCAGCCTGTGCAGCAGGAAACAGAATCTGCGCTGAGAATATGATAAGGGGCTGCCGGGAAATCGGATTTACACATAATCTGTGAAAATTCAGCTATTTCCCGGCAGCCCTTTGAATATCATCGTATGCAGAAAAGCTGTCGGCGTCAGTTTTTCTATACTGCGGCAGAAAAAAATGCGGAAACAATGTATTATGCGTTAAAAAAGAACTCAGATCCCCACATTTCCGCTGCTGACCCCTGCTTTGGCGTCCTCCTCCAGGGGCAGCCAGTCAATGACCTTCTTGATATACCGGTTCCAGAAGTCCCATTCGTGGGAGCCCGGCCCTTCCTCGTAAGTTACATCCACTCCGGACGACAGCAGCCAGTCACGGAACTTCCGGTTTGGTTCCACCAGCGAATCCTCAATGCCGCAGGCCAGATACATCTTCGGCAGTTCTGCCTGCTTTTCCAGCAGCTTCTTTACCAGCCACTTAGGGTCTTTATCGCTGTCCTTTACCTTGGACAGGTCTCCGAAAAAGCTTTCCGCAAAGTCCCTTCTTTCTATAAAAAAGGGGGCGTCGTTGGTGCGCTCCTCCAGTCCGTCAATGAGCATGGCAGAGGACAGTCCGGCGATATATCCGAAGGTATCGTGGTATTTCAGGCCATTGCGGATGGCGCCGTATCCGCCCATGGAGAGTCCGGCAATAAAGGTATCCTCCCTTTTGTCGGACAGCGGGAACATCTTCCGGGTGATCTCCACCAGCTCTTTCCCGATCAGCTCCCCGTAGTAATTGTGGGAGCTTTCCTGATCTACGTAAAACATGTTATCGCCGGAGGGCATGACCACGGCCAGATCCTTTTCCTCCGCCCACCTCTGGACATTGGTGCCGGATACCCAGTCAGTATAATTTCCGAAAATGCCGTGCAGGAGATACAGGGTCTTAAAGGGTTTCTCTTCCCGCTGGGGCATTCCCGGAAATGTAAGCTTGTCCACCGGAAGGATGACATGGAGCGGAACCGTCCGCATCAGTGATTTTGAAAGAAAATTTACTTGAATGAGTGCCATTTCTATAGTTCCTCCTCACTTTGATGATATGTTTTATTTTAACAGAAAAGGGGATCAAATACCAAACTTTTTTGACTGCGGGGATGCCCCTGGGCATACATTTTGTGACCGTTTTCTAAAATAAGTAAACATATGAGTAATAAAAGGTGGTATAATGTGATTTAAAATTCAAGATATGCAAATGATATGTGTATGAGGATTTAAACCGGCGCAGGGTGGATATAGGTAAAGCCTGCCGTGAAATAATATCGATCAGGAGGACATGTAAATGGAACAGCTACTACAGGAATTTAAAGGCGATCTCACAGAGTTTCGTGAAATGACGAAAAAATTTTATGCAGGTGAAGTCAGCAAGAAGGATTACAAAGGATTTTCCGGCGGCTTCGGCAGTTACGCACAGAGGGACGGGAAGACAAGTATGCTCCGTCTCCGTCTGCCGGGCGGAAGGCTGACAAAGGAAAAGTTAAAATTCGTAGCAGACGTGATTGAGGAGTATAAAATCAAAAAAGTACATTTTACCACATGCCAGACCATCCAGCTCCACGATTTAAGCGAAAAAGATGTCTGCCAGATCATGGAAAAAGCATTTGACGCGGGGATCATTACAAGAGGCGGCGGAGGGGATTTCCCGAGAAACGTCATGGCTTCGCCGCTGTCCGGCGTGGAAGCCGGGGAGTGCTTTGACGTGATGCCTTATGCCATGGCGGCCTCCGATTATCTGCTGCATTTCATCAAAACGGTAAAGATGCCAAGGAAGCTGAAAGTGGGATTTTCCAATTCCCCGGCAAACGAGACTCATGTGACCTTCCGGGATCTGGGATTTGCGGCCAGAGAGGATGGTACATTTGACGTATACAGCGCCGGAGGGCTTGGAAGAAATCCGATGATGGGCGTACAGGTAGCTTCACATGTACAGCCTTCGGAGATTTTGTACTATATCAAGGCAATGGTCGATACTTTCCTTGCACACGGCAACTATGAAAACCGGGGCAAGGCCAGGACGCGCTATATGCAGGAAGCTCTGGGAGCAGAGGGCTATCGGGCGGCATATCTGGAAATGCTGGAAAAGGCCAGAGGGGAAGACTTAAAACTCTCGGTTCAGGAAAACCCGGTGAAAAAATCCGGGGACGGGACGCATCTTTCCGGCAGACGTGTCATTGCACAGAAGCAGAACGGCCTTTACGCGGTCAGCTACCATCCGGTGGGCGGTGTGCCGGAGACGGAAAAGTTTGCGGAGCTGTATGCGGCCATAGAATCCATGGAGGATGTAGAAGTGCGGATCGGGCCGGATGAGCAGATCTATATCATCAACCTGACCGGGGAGGAAGCAGAGAAGGTGCTCTCGGTCACGGCAGACAGCGCGCGTACCCTGTTTGAGACATCTGTTGCCTGTATTGGAAGTACCATCTGCCAGATCGGACTTCGGGATTCCCAGGGTGTGCTGAAGTCGATTTTTGAAGAAGTGGAACAATATCATTTTGCGGACGGAGTACTGCCGAGAATCCACATTTCCGGCTGTACCTCCTCCTGCGGAACCCATCAGATCGGCGCACTGGGATTCCACGGCGGCGTGAAGCGGGTGGATGGCACGGCGGAGCCAGCATTTACCCTGCATGTCAATGGATCGGCCAGGGAAGGCGGGGAACGCTTTGCCGAAGAGTGGGGGCTGATACTTCAGAGGGACATGCCCGCATTTTTCACAGAGCTGGGACAGGCGGTCGAGGCGGAGCATACCACCTATGAAAAGTGGTTTGCGGCAGAACCGGAAAAGCTGCGGAAGATTGCCGAAAAATATCTGTAATATCAGGAAATATATCACCGTACAGCCGGAATTATTTTCCAATAGGACAGCTATATGTCATATTAGATGTGCTATACTTTACCGGCAGTATAAGAAGCGGCTATATAGCAGATTTGCTTCGGGGCTGACAGGATCAGAATTGGAGGTGAAGATATGGAAAAATGGTTGTATGTAATGACGATCAAGAAGGCAAAAACATATAACAAGGTTACAAAAGCCGTAATCACAAGGCATGTAGAGAATCTGAGAAAACTGGATGCCGAAGGGAAAATCGAGCTTTGCGGCCCCTTTAAGGGGTATCCAGGAGTTGCCGGCATGGTCATTTTTAAGACCCAGAGCTATGAGGAGGCCGAAGCGCTGTGCAAGCAGGAACCGCTTGTTGCCGAGGGGTATGCGTCCTATATTCTGGCAGCTTTGCAGGTAGCCGACAAGGACAACAACTATTTGCTATAAAAAAGTGCCAGCTGTGAGTACCTGGCCAGAGGGTGAACAATAACCGTCTGGCCGGGGGCTCCCGAACAAGCCCATTTTTTACTTGACACATTCTTTAAATCACTGCTATAATACACCTACATATCAGGGAAAAATCTTTATTCATCCATTTATTCAAAGATACAAATCTGAAATTTATCAATGGAATCCCCAATATGGAAGTCACAATGAAATAAATGTTTCGTATTACATTGGAAGAGACGGCGTGGCTGCTAAGCGGAAGAGCACTTCTGGTTACTGTTCACAATGAGATCTTCTGTCAGAAAACACTTGCATTTTCTCTCCAATGTCATACAATGGAAAGGAGACAAGATGAAAAGAAAACTGGAACAACTAAATTTACTGGACGATTTTTTGTTCGGCAGCGTATTGTCTTATCCGGAAATCGGGGAAGCGTTCTGCAGAAGGATTTTGAAAATCCTGCTCAATGTGGATATGGACAGACTGCATGTAGTCCCTCAAAAGGTCTATTATGGCTCGGATACGGATCAGCACGGCACAAGGCTGGATGTGTATATTGAAGAGACCGGAGGGGCAGGGACCGTTTACGATGTAGAACCGGACAAAAATGACAGCATTGAACTGAAACGCGCATTACCCAGGCGGGTCAGGTTTTATCATTCCAAGATCGACGGAGGGAGTCTGAAAGCGGGGAACGATTACTCAAAGCTAAAGCAGGTGATTGTTTTGATGATCATGCCCTACGATCCGTTTGATAAAAACCGGATTTTATACACGATCCGCAGAAAATGTGAAGAGGAGCCGGATATGGATTACGATGACGGGGCGGCAACCTATTTCTTTTATACAAAGGGAAAGAAGGGGGAACTGTCAGAAGAGGCGCGGAAGCTTCTCCGATATATGGAGGATTCCTGCGAAGACAATGCGGATAGCGCGCTGCTTGAGGATATCCACAAAATGGTAGAGACAGTCCGGTACGACAAGGAGGTGTCTTTAGAGTATATGAAGGTATATGAAAGAGAACGGATGATTGAGAGCCGTGGAGAAGCAAAAGGTAAGATCAAAGGTGAGATACTGGGAGAAATGAAATTCATCCGAAATATGTCAAAGTCTATGAAACCGGACAAGATTTCAGAATCCTCCGGGCTGGATCAGGAGTATATTGAAAAAATCCTTACCTACATATGGAAATATCCTGAGGAAACGGATGAGGCGGTTGCGGACAGGATACTTGCTGCCGGGAAAAAAGAGGAATGACAGAAGCATAATTGGTCAGACAAGGGAGAACAGCAAGTGTCTGATCCTGGTCAATCATCATACAGATGGATCGGGATCAGGCACATGCTGTTTTTGCATACGCATGCAGATTGGCCGCCATTAGAAAAGAAAAATAAAATTTGGCTGGATTTTGTTATGGAATTTTGTTTTGAAAAAAAGTCTTGACATTTTTTTGAGTGAAGTGATAAAATACATTTTGTGAAAAATGTTTTATATACGAACAATTTGTGATACAAACAATTGTTGAATCAAACAATTAGCAGCGTGAACAATTGAAATCGTATCCAATCAGTGCAGCGAAACCGCAAGTACATGATTTTGTAAAGGAACAGATCAAAAAGAAAGCAGCCATATCCCAACGAAGAAGGAATACGCTGCAAACCAGGAGGTGAGTGGAATGTGTAAATCATGCAGTATCAACGATCAGGTTGGATTTGAGATTCAACGGACGGGGCATATGATGTCCCGGAGGCTGGAGGCACGGGTGAAGGCGGAGGGTGTCGATGAGGTGACGCTGACCCATGGATGGATCATCCGTTTCCTCTACGAGAACCGGGCGAAGGAGATTTTCCAGAAGGATATTGAGAAGTATTTTCTGGTGGGCAGATCCACGGTGACAAACAGTATACAGCTCATGGAGAAGAAAGGACTGGTGCGCCGGGAATTTGTTGAGTGCGACGCAAGGCTGAAAAAAGTGCTTCTGACGGAAAAGGGAATCCGTGCCCATGAGACCATTGAGGCAATGATCGCGGAGATGAACTGCGGGCTGCTGGACGGAATTGACGAAAAAGACGCGGAGACGTTTCTCAGGGTCATCCGCAGGATCAAGGAAAATATAGAACAGCAAAAGTAATAACATGAGCAATAATAAGAGCAATAACAAGAGCAGCAAGAAGGAGGAGCCTAATGATCAGGACTTTATTAAAAGAAGTGAAAGAGTATAAGAAAGCGTCCATCGCAACACCTTTGTTCATGCTCCTGGAGGTTTTGATGGAAACGCTGATTCCGTTTCTGATGGCATCCATCATTGATGACGGTGTTAACGCGGGAGATATCGGGCACATTTACAGGGTGGGCGGCTTCATGGTGGCCGCTGCTGCGGTGGGCCTGTTTGCCGGAATGGCAGGCGGGCGGTACGGGGCAAAGGCTTCCGCCGGATTTGCAAAAAATCTGCGGGAATCCATGTTCAACCACATCCAGACATTTTCATTTGCAAATATTGACAAATTCAGTACAGCCGGGCTGGTGACCCGTCTGACCACAGATGTGACCAATCTGCAGAATGCGTACCAGATGATTTTGCGGATGTTTACCAGGGCGCCGGCCAGCATGATCTGCGCAATGGTCATGGCATTCAATATCAACGCAAGGCTTTCCAGCATTTATCTGGCGGCAGTTATTATCCTGGGCGTGATCCTGTTTTTCATCATCCGCCATGCCACCGGATTTTTTCAGCAGGCATTTCCAAAGTACGATGAGTTAAATGCCTCTGTCCAGGAAAATGTATCCGCGGTCCGGGTGGTGAAGGCATATGTGAGAGAAGAGCAGGAAACAAGCAAATTTCAGCGGGCAAGCCAGAACATTTATAATATTTTCGTAAAAGCGGAATGCAACGTGATCGTAAATGCTCCGCTGATGATGTTTACGGTGTATACCTGCATCATCCTGATCAGTTGGCTGGGGGCGAAAATGATCGTCAGCTCGGCACTGACTACAGGCGAATTGATGAGTTTGCTGGCTTACTGTATGAATATTTTAATGAGCCTGATGATGCTGTCCATGGTATTTGTCATGATTTCCATGAGTATGGCCAGTATCCGGCGTATTTCCGAGGTGCTTCATGAGACCAGCGACCTGGACAATCCGGCGGAGCCGGTCTATGAGGTGAAGGACGGGAGCATCACCTTCCGCCATGTGGATTTCGCGTATAAAAAGGACAGCGCCGAGCCGGTTCTCAAGGACATCAATCTGGAGATCCGCTCCGGTGAGACCATCGGGATCATCGGAGGCACCGGCAGCGCCAAGACCAGCCTGGTCAACCTGGTGAGCCGCCTGTACGATGTGACGGACGGGGAAGTGCTGGTCGGAGGAAGAAATGTCAAAGAGTATGATATGGAGTCGCTGCGGAACCAGGTGTCGGTGGTGCTGCAGAACAACGTGCTCTTTTCAGGAAGTATTTTGGAAAATCTTCGTTGGGGCGATCCGGACGCGGCAGACGAGGAATGCGAGGCGGCCTGCCGGCTGGCCTGTGCGAATGAATTTATCCAGAGATTTCCGGATGGGTACCATACCCACATTGAACAGGGCGGAAGCAACGTGTCCGGAGGGCAGAAGCAAAGGCTCTGCATCGCCCGCGCCCTGTTGAAAAAACCGAAGATCTTGATTTTGGACGACAGCACCAGCGCTGTGGATACGGCCACGGACGGTAAGATCCGCCGGGCATTCCGGGAAGAGATCCCGGATACCACGAAGCTCATTATTGCGCAGAGGATTTCCAGTGTGCAGGATGCGGACAGGATCATCGTTATGGAGGAAGGCCGGATTGACGGCTTCGGAACTCACGAAGAGCTGCTGGCGCAAAATGAAATTTACCGGGAAGTTTATGAATCCCAGACCCAGGGCGGCGGGGACTTTGATGAACCATCCGGAGAGGCTTCGGAGGAAAAGGCACGTGAAAGATCCGGGGAAGCTTTGGACGAAAAGGGACGTATTGAAAGAAAGAGAGGTGAAGCCTGATGCCAGGACCGATGAACAGAGGCCCCAGAGGTATGAAGCCCCAGGTAAAGAACCCGGGAAAGCTTCTGGCGCGGCTGATGAACTATGTTTTCCGGGATTATAAGATCCATTGTATTTTTGTATTTATCTTTATTTTCCTGGGTGTGATCGCCAATGTACAGGGAACCATGTTTACAAAAAATCTGATCGACGATTATATCACTCCGTTTCTGCTGACGGATTCGCCGGATTTTTCACCCCTTGCCCATGCCATCGGCAGGGTGGCGGTATTTTATGGGGTGGGGATTGTTTCCACCTATGCGTATAACCGGATCATGGTCACGGTGACCCAGGGTACTCTCCGGGATATGCGGAATGAACTGTTTGCCCATATGCAGAAGCTTCCGGTCAAATATTTTGACACCCATGCGCACGGCGATATCATGTCGGTTTATACCAATGATATCGACACGCTGCGGCAGATGATCAGCCAGAGCATTCCGCAGATCATCAACAGCGCGTTTACCGTGGTGAGCGTCTTTGTCAGCATGGTGATCCTGAATATCCCACTGACCATCGTCACCTTGATCATGGTAGGATTGATGCTGTTTTGTTCTCAGAAGTCGGCCGCAAACAGCGGAAAATATTTTCTGGAACAGCAGCGGAACTTAGGGGCGGTGAACGGATTCATTGAGGAAATGATGAACGGTCAGAAGGTGGTCAAGGTCTTCTGTCATGAGGAGGAGAGTAAGAAGGAGTTTAAGAAGCTCAATGACCGGCTTTTCGTAAGCGCGGACCGGGCCAATACATTTGCCAATTTCCTCGGCCCCATCAATGCCCAGCTTGGAAATATCAGCTACGTGATCTGCGCCATCGTCGGCGGCATCCTGGCCCTCAACAGGGTGGGTGGCTTCACGTTGGGCGGGCTGGCCAGTTTTCTGACCTTCAACAAGAGCTTCAGTATGCCCATCAATCAGGTCAGCCAGCAGTTGAATGCCATCGTTATGGCCATGGCAGGGGCGGAGAGGATCTTCCAGCTCATGGATGAACCGGAGGAGACCGACGCGGGCTATGTGACCTTGGTGAATGTGACCGAGGAAAATGGGGAACTGAAAGAGAGCAGGGAGCGCACCGGAAGATGGGCATGGAAGCATGTCCACCAGGCGGACCAGTCCGTGGACTATGTGGAGCTTACGGGAAATGTGGTCTTTGACGGTGTGGATTTTGGATATAACGATGAGAAGATCGTGCTCCACGATGTAAAATTGTTTGCAGAGCCGGGACAGAAGATCGCCTTTGTCGGTTCCACCGGGGCAGGCAAGACCACCATCACCAACCTGATCAACCGATTTTACGACATTCAGGACGGGAAGATCCGGTACGACGGCATCAATGTCAACAAGATTAAAAAAGCCGATCTGCGCCGTTCCCTGGGGATCGTGCTGCAGGACACCCATCTGTTTACCGGGACGGTGAAGGAAAATATCCGTTTCGGCAAGCTGGACGCCACCGAGGAAGAGATCGTGGCGGCGGCAAAGCTGGCCAACGCGGACGGATTTATCCGAAGGCTGCCCAATGGGTATGATACCATGCTCACCGGGGACGGGGCGAACTTAAGCCAGGGACAGCGGCAGCTTCTTGCCATTGCCAGGGCGGCAGTGGCAGACCCGCCGGTACTGATCCTGGACGAAGCCACAAGTTCCATCGACACCAGGACGGAGCGGATCATCCAGGAAGGCATGGACCGCCTGATGAGCGGACGGACCACATTTGTGATCGCCCATCGGCTGTCCACGGTACGCAATTCGGACTGCATCATGGTGCTGGAACAGGGACGGATCATCGAACGGGGAACCCACGACCAGCTCATCGAGGAGCAGGGAAAATACTATCAGCTATACACAGGAAATGCCATCAGTGCATAAGAAAAATCGGGGCGAAACGGGAATTGCCCGCTTTCAGAAAATCTGCTGCCGGCAGTTTTTCCGCATACGATGGTAAAAAATTCCACCTGTACGGTTGGATGCTCTTTGAGCATCCAACCGTACAGGTGGAAAAAATTACTTTATAGATCGGCTGTAATGAGGAGGAGCACGGATGGAATACATTCCTGCCAAAACAATCGTAACAAAGACGAAAGCCCCGTCCCAGTGGTTCGGGATTGACTATAATATGAACATTTACAAAGGCTGCTGTCACGGCTGTATCTACTGTGACAGCCGATCCGACTGCTATCAGATCGACGATTTTGACCGTGTGCGGGCCAAGGAAAACGCGCTGCAGATCATCCGGGACGACCTCCGACGTAAGACGAAAAGCGGCGTAGTCGGTACAGGTGCCATGAGTGACCCTTATAATCCCTTCGAAAAAAAGCTGGAACTGACACGCCATGCCCTGGAGCTGTGCGACGCCTTCGAATTTGGCGCGGCGGTCGCAACGAAGAGCGCGCTGATGGAGCGGGATATCGACATATTGCAGAGTATAGCGGAGCATTCCCCGGTACTCTTAAAAGTGACGGTGACAACGGCGGACGATGATCTGGCCGGGAAGATTGAACCTCATGTTTCCCGGCCGGATGCAAGGTTTCGAATGATTGAGAAGCTGAGCAAAAACGGGCTTTATACCGGTATCCTGCTGATGCCGGTGCTGCCCTTTTTGGAGGACAGTACAAATAACATCGGGGAGATCATCCGCCGTGCAGAAGCCTCCGGAGCCAGGTTTATCTATCCGGATTTCGGCATGACCCTGCGGGGAAACCAGCGGGATTGGTATTTTGCAAAGCTGGAGGAATTGTTTCCGGGGAAAGGTCTGGCAGACAAGTACTGGAAACGGTACGGCAATTATTATGAATGCCGAAGCCCCCAGGCAAAACGGTTGTGGGAGTATTTTGCAGGGGAGTGTGAGAAGCGGGGGATTGCGTACCGGATGGAGGATATTATCAGCCAGTATAAGAGGGCTTACAGGGTGGAGCAGTTGAGGCTGATTTTTTAGAATTTACTGTGAATCGTAGTTACTGGTCACGCCCCGACCAATCACTACGCTGATTGGTCGGGAGGATGCACATAAAAGGCGGTATTCAGACCGCCCATTGCCGCAGGCAATTTAAAATACGGCCAATTCCGTGATGGAGCGTCTTTGGGTATACATGCAGAGAGGTGAATTATGTTGCCGCAGGAATGTGATACTGCGCGAGTAGCTCTTTCATTCGGGCCAGTTCTGCATTTTTGTCAGCAAGCTCCGCGTCTTTATCCGCGAGCTGCTTATTTTTTTCAGCGAGGTCAGCGATCAGGGCGTCGTTCTCAGTACGAAGGCGCTTTTGGAGGACACTGGGCAGTTCGATCAGCGGTTTTGTCATAAGGTCTACCTCCTTTCGAAAATCAGCATGTTTTTTTAAGACTCTGTCTGCTGCACGGCGGAAAAGGTTGATGTAGTCATCAAATTCGCGTTCCGTCAGATAACCTTGTTTCCATTCATCTTCTAAGATTAATATAACCTGGGCAGTAAAGTCTGTCAATTCCTTTTTGGTAAGCTGGCTTTTTCTTCCCGGATTCATGCGGGGGCGCAGGCGGAGCAGTACATAAGGCAGAAAAAGATCCAGATGCTTTTCATGAATTTTCCCGTTCTTTTCCGGATAAATGACCGTAGAGCGGGGGAAATATATCGAATCAGGTGAAGAACAATACAAACCAAAACCAAGAGAAAAGAAAGCGGACTAAAAGGCAGGGAAGAGCGTACTTAAAATCGTTCTTCCCTCTTTTTCGCCCATCCTGCCGGCCGAACATCGAGAAGCGCAGTACAAGCTGCCGCATGAATCATAACAAATAACTAAATATTTCCTAAATGTTTTCTTAACCGCCACATCGCTGTTTACACCACATTTCCAACATGCTACAATACCTTTATCAATTTCCGGTCTATGATTGGAATTTTGCAATATGGAGGATAAATGTATATGAACCGAATTTTATGGAAGCATGCGACAATGAAAAAATGGCTGCAGTATTTCCTTGTATTTTTATTGGCATTTACTTTGTCAGGTTGCGGCGCTGCGCCGGAATCTGCCGAAAAAGCCGGCAGTTCTGCGCTGTCAGGTAAAACTTCAGATACAGATCAGGAAAAAACAGACGTTGGGCTGTCGGAAAAAAGCGGAACGCCGCAGACAGCAGAGAAAGAGATACAGGGAAAAACGGATGCAGCCCAGTCTGAAGATGAGGATACATCAGGGAAAGAAAATACAGCCCAGTCCGAAGATGAAGAAAATCCGAAGATAGATGAATCTTCCCAGGCATCCGATGATATTCCGCATCAGACTACATCAGACGAAGACTCCGAACTGCAGGAAGACGGCGTTTACACATCCAGGGATGAGGTGGCGCAATACATCTTTACGTACGGTCATCTCCCATCCAATTTTATCACGAAAAAAGAGGCAAAAGCCCTGGGATGGGAAGGCGGGGGCCTGGAACCTTATGCGCCGGGCAAGTGCATCGGCGGAAGCCGTTTCGGCAATTACGAAGGGCTGCTGCCGGAGAAGGAAGGACGTGTTTATACGGAGTGCGACATCGACACGCTGGGGGCTGACAGGCGCGGCGCCAAGCGGATCGTTTTTTCCAACGACGGACTGATTTATTATACGGAAGACCACTATGAATCTTTTGAACTTTTGTATGGAGAGGAATAAATATGCGTATATGTATATTAGACGGGGAAAACATCCTGAATAAAGAAATGCTGCACGACACACTGGCCGCGGCTCTGGATTTTCCCGACTGGTACGGCAGGAACCTGGACGCTCTGTATGACTGCCTGACCGATCTGGCGGAGGAGACGGAGATCCGGTTTCGGAACGAACAGGCATTGGCGGAGCATCTGGGAAATTATGCCGGGGCCCTGAAAAAAGTCATCTGCACCGCCGTGGAAGAGAATCAGAATATACAATGTATTCTGAATCATGCATGAATTGATATAAATATAACAAAGCACTGAAACCCGAAGGAGGATCTATGGACTTAAATAAAGAAAACATGCGGAAAATAAGGGAACTGATCGTCTTTACGATTGTTATTCTGATCGGGCTGTGGAAATACACCCTGATCGTGGATTTCCTGGGATTCATCTTAAATATCATCTTTCCGTTTTTACTGGGCGGCGCGATCGCCTTTATCCTGAACGTGCCCATGAGCTTTCTGGAAAGCAAAATATTCGGAAATGACGGCAAAGACGGCAGGCCCGGTCTCAAATATGCCAGGCCCTGCAGCCTGACGCTGACGATCCTGTGTGTGATCGGTGTGATCGTTCTGGTGATGTTTGTGGTTATCCCGCAGCTCGGTTCCACCTTTATGGGCCTGGGCAAGACGATCCAGGATTTTACCCCGGTGGCCATGGCGTGGGTTGAGGAAATATTCCACAACAACCAGGAGATCATGGCGCTGCTGGAGGATTTGAACATGGACTGGGACAAGATCCTGGACGGGGTTGCGGCCTTCTTTAAAAACGGCGCGGGAAGCGTGCTGGATACGACCATGTCTGCGGCAAAAAGCATCATCAGCAGTGTGACCACATTTTTCATCGCATTCGTATTTTCCTGCTACATCCTGCTGCAGAAGGAAAAGCTGCGCGTCCAGGTGCAGAAAATCTTTTATGCTTATCTGCCCGGGAAGATCGTGGAGAAGATACTGGATATCTGCTCCCTGACCTACCGGACATTTTCCAGCTTCCTGGCCGGACAGTGCGTGGAGGCGCTGATCCTTGGGATGATGTTCCTGGTGGCAATGTGGATACTGCGGCTGCCCTACGCCCTGCTGGTGGGAGTCCTGATTGCATTTACGGCGCTGATCCCGATCTTCGGGGCATTTATCGGATGCGTCGTGGGGGCATTTCTGATCCTGATGGTGGATCCGGTGAAAGCATTAACCTTTGTGGCCATGTTCCTGGTGCTGCAGCAGGTGGAAGGCAACCTGATCTACCCCAAGGTGGTAGGCAATTCCGTGGGGCTTCCCTCTATATGGGTGCTGGCCGCGGTCAGCATCGGCGGCAGCCTGATGGGCGTTGTGGGAATGCTCGTATTCATCCCGCTGGTGTCCGTGGTGTATATCCTGTTCCGTGGGGACGTGTATAAAAGACTGGAGAAAAAAGGGATTGCGCTGGAAAATATGTCAGGCGAAGATCAATAAAATCGCTTATTACAAAAGAATCGTTGGGAAATGAGATGCTCCCTTTCAGGCAAGTGAAATAAAAAGACCTGTTGCCTGGAAGGGAGCATTTCAGAAAGAACATTTTTCGGCAGCAGCCTTCCTGAAAAAAGCCGTTTTTATGGAAGCCGGGGCGCAGGCAGCGCATGGGCCCGTATGATCGCCCGGATAGCATTGTAGAGATCCGGCTTCAATTCCTCGAAACTGACCGGTTCATTTTCCAATATGGTACTGTAGCAGGCGGAACTTGCCAGCTCCGCGATCAGAAAGAGCATGGTCTCCGGGGCGCGCAGCCGGAGGGCGGGATCCGCCTGGATCAATTGCTGGAAATAGTCCATGCTGCTCAGCTCCGCATTCAGATCCGCATCGTCTTCGCTTTTTGTCACAGCCTGCTTAAAGACGCCCCAGCTCAGATTTTTCGAGATGAACCGGAGGATGGGCTTATTCTTTTCCAGCTTGCCGATCACATAATCCACGATAAAGATCATCTTGTCCTCAAAGGACGGGATGTCGGCTTTCTGAAGCTCCTCGTGGGCCGCCAGGAACAGTTTCCTGGCGGTTTCCGCGATGAGCCTGTCCCGGATCTCATACTTATCCTTAAAGTAAAGGTAGAACGTGCCCTTTGCCACGCCGGCCTTCTGGACGATATCGTGGATGGACGTTTTCACAATTCCCTGTGATAAAAATAAATCATACGCACTGGAAAAAAGCGCGTCCAGCTTCAGTTGTTTGTTTTCTTCGACTTTTCCCATAGTGTGTTCCTCCTGATCACAGACAATGTGCGCTGCAGCGGCTGCGGGCATCCGGCCCCCTGCCGTCTGGCCTGTATAGAATCCATTTTGATGATGCACATCATTATAAACAAAAAATGACCAAAAGTCAATAATTTTATCGCTAAAATTCGACTTCTGGTCATTTGCAGGTTACAGTTTGGTTTTCCTGTCAGGAAAGGAGGATTTCCCTGCCGTTTACATATTTTCCGGCCAGCCGTCCGCCTTCCTCCGCCAGATAAATATACCGTTCCAGACGTTCCTTTGTATTCAGTTCTTTTGCCGTGCGGATGCCTGAATCGTCAAGCACCAGCGCGTCCAGTTCATATCCGTTTTCAAAGCTTCCCACTTTCCCGAAGAACGATCCGCCCCCTCTGGTGGCCAGGTAGAAGGCTTCCTCCATGGTCAGGGGCTTTTTCTCCTGGTCGATGAGCCGCCAGTAAAGCTTGGAAACGCCCACCGCGTCGGCCATGCAGCGGAACATGGACATATTTGTCCCGCCGGCGATATCGGTTCCAAGTCCGACAGGGATTCCCGCATCCAGATATCTGCGGATGGGGGCGATTCCGGAAGAAAGGTTGGTGTTGGACTGGGGGCAATGTGCCACGTACACCCCGTTGTTCTTCATCAGTTCCACTTCCAGATCCGAAGAATGTACACAATGGGCCATGACCGTTTTCGCCTCTTTGCCGAACAGGCCGTAATGCTCATAGACATTTCCATAGCAGGCAGACCAGGGGAACAACTCCTGCACCCATTGGATCTCTGACAGATTTTCCGACAGATGGGACTGCACCGGAAGACCGTATTCCTTCTGCAGCTTACCCAGCCCTTCCAACAGGGGTTCGCTGCATGTAGGCGCAAACCGGGGGGTAAGGATGGGACGGGCATTGGAATATTTTCCAGAGGTCTCACGAAGCCATGCGGCGGTGCTTTCCAGGGATTCCAGGGCATCCGTTTCCCGCAGGGCATCGGTACAGTTCTGGTCCATATTGACCTTGCCCACATAAGTGGACAGGCCGGAAGCATCCAGCTGCTTCATCAAAAATTCCGTGGCCGGAAGATGGATGGTGCCGAAAATCACAGCTCTCGTGGACCCGCTTTTTTTCAGATCTTCGACAAAAATCCGATAAGCTTTTTCGGCATATTCCAGATCCGAGTACCGGCTCTCCTCCGGAAAGGTATGGGTATTCAGCCATTCCAACAGTTCCAGATCCATCCCGATGCCCCGGAAAGGGTATTGGGGGGCGTGGATATGCAGGTCGGTCATGCCGGGGATGATGAGCCGGTCTCCATAGTCCTTCACCGGCAGATTCCGATATTCGTCCGGGATCACCGGATAAACGCCCCGGGAAATTCCTTCGCAGCAGACCAGATATCCCTGCTCAGTTACCGACAGATGGTTCTTCGTCTCTGAATAACAGATATTTCCTTTTAAAATAAATGAATGTTCGCGCATATGCATCTCCTCCTTCTGCTTTTGCTGCAGGCTGCCATTTTGAATTGCCTGGGGCAATGGACGGCCTGCGCCTGCCAATATCGCATATAAACCGATAAAAAAAGAATTAACTACAACAAACGAATGTCTATGTAGTCAACTCTTACGGCAGTCGGTAGAAACTCTGGGCCAATCCCCAGGATATACATATCAGCGATCACTGTATTTAATTCTATCTCCGCAGATGTACCAAACACCTGCATTCCATTTTATTATATACTTTTTGAAAAGGATTATCCATACATGTTTTTCACGAAAAATTCAGATTATTTTTGTGTATATGTTATAAAATATGTGTCTGGATATTTCTGGTCTGTAAGTTCCCCTGACAGATTTTTTTAAAAGCGGTACAAAAATAAAAATGACTAAAAGTCAACAATTTTTAAAAATAATATTGACTTTTGGTCATTTCTGTTATATAGTACTTTTGCAATAGAAAATGACCAAAGGTCATTCTGGAAAAGGAGGCATTTAACATGGTGAAAGCAGGTAAAAAGATTGTGAAGTACAGGATCGTGATTCTGATACTTGGCCTTCTGCTGTTGATCCCTTCTGCGTTGGGATACTTTAAAACCAGGGTCAATTACGACATCCTGTATTATCTGCCGGACAACATCGACACGATGATCGGGCAGGACATTTTGATGGACGACTTTGGAAAAGGCGCCTTTGCGATGGAGGTCGTGGAGGGCATGACCACGAAGGAAAGCGCGGATCTGAAAGCACGGATTGAAGAGGTGGAAGGCGTAGCGGATGTGATCTGGTACGATTCCCTGATGGATACGTCGGTTCCCATGTCCGTACTGCCGAACCGGTTTCGGGAAGTGTTCAATACGGACAGCGCCACGCTGATGGCAATCTTTTTCGAAGATTCCACGTCGGCAGACGGCACCATGGATGCCATCCACGAGATACGGAGCGTGACCGGCCGCCAGTGCTATCTCAGCAGCATGTCCGCGGTGGTGACGGATATCAAGGATCTGTCGGAGAAGGAGACACCGATCTATGTATTGATCGCCGTGATCCTGACCTGTATCGTGCTTTCGGTATTTATGGACTGCTGGGTGCTTCCCATCTTCTTCATGCTGAGCATCGGAATGGCTATTGTTTACAATATGGGTACCAATTATTTTTTAGGGGAGATTTCTTATATTACAAAAGCGCTCAGCGCGGTCCTGCAGCTAGGGGTAACCATGGACTATTCCATTTTCCTCTGGCACAGCTATCAGGAGAACCAGCAGCACTATGACGGAGACAAGGAAAGGGCTATGGCGCACGCAATTGCGAATACATTTTCTTCGGTGGTCGGAAGCTCCGTCACCACAGTGGCAGGATTTATCGCATTGTGCTTCATGAGCTTTACGCTGGGCCGGGATCTGGGAATCGTCATGGCAAAGGGCGTGATCTGCGGGGTGATTAGCTGCGTAACCATTCTGCCCTCCCTGCTTCTGGTGTTTGACAAAGTGATTCAAAAGACCACCCATAAGTCTATGATCCCGAGGATGGATAAAACGGCGGCGCTGATCACCAGGCATTATAAAGCGTTTGTGCTGGCGTTCCTGATCCTGCTGGCGCCTGCGCTTTTGGGTTACAGGAAGGCGGAAGTCTACTACAACCTGGATGCCACCCTTCCGAAATACCTGCAGAGTATTCAGGCCAATGAAAAGCTGGCGGATGAATTTGACATGAATGCCACGCACATGGTTCTGGCGGACGCGAAGCTTCCATCGAAAGATGCCAGAGCCATGCTGAATGAAATGTCGGACGTGGCGGGCGTCAAGTTTGCTCTGGGCTTGGACAGCATTCTGGGACCCGCGGTTCCAAGGGATTTCATCCCGGCGGAGGTGACGGAGAAACTCAAACAGGGAGACTGGCAGTTGATTCTGGTCCAGTCGGAATATAAGGTGGCCACGGATGAGGTCAATGAGCAGTGTGAAATCCTGAATTCGATCATCAAAAAATATGACAGCTCCGGGATGCTGATCGGGGAAGCACCCTGCACCAAGGATCTGATCACCATCACGGATAAAGATTTTAAGGTAGTAAGTGCGGTATCCATAGTTGCGATTTTTCTGATCATCACTGTGGTATTCCAGTCCGTTTCCCTTCCGGTGATCCTGGTGGCCGTGATCGAATTTGCCATCTTCATCAACCTGGGAATCCCCTATTATACGGGAACGAAGATGCCGTTTATCGCATCCATCGTCATCGGGACGATCCAGCTTGGAGCTACCGTGGACTATGCGATCCTGATGACGACCCGGTACAAGAAGGAACGGGGAAACGGCAGGGAAAGACAGGAAGCGATCCGGATTGCGCTGTCATCCTCAATCAATTCCGTCATTGTATCGGCGCTGGGATTTTTCGCCGCAACCTTCGGGGTGGGACTGTATTCGGATATCGATATGATCTCTGCGTTGTGTACCCTGATGGCACGGGGAGCGATCGTGAGTATGTTCGTAGTCATCTTCATCCTGCCGTCCATGCTGATGGTATTTGACAAGGTGATCTGTGTGACGACGAGGGAAATGCATCAGAAAAAGGAAAAGCTGAAAACAGCGGCTACTTCATAAGTGGAAGTCAGAGCCTGGAATGAAAAATGGACCCAAAAAATTGGATTCATTTAGAAAAATTGGATTTATAATAGAAAAATTAGATTTATAATAGAAAAATTGAATTTGTAAATGAAAATCTGATATATAAACGAAAAGCGGATTTATAGACGAAAATCAGAGTTATAAATGGATTGAACAGGAGGTTGTGCTTTATGAAAAACAGAGAAGTAAGGGTATTCATAGCAAGTATGATGTTGGTAAGTCTGGTAGCGGGAAGCCTGGACGGGGCTTGGCTTCACGCACCGGAAAAAGGGAATGTGACAGTTACAGAAATAGGATTTGCAGGCGCGGAAAATAAAGAAACGGCAAAAACCAATTCGGAGACGAAAGCGTCGGAGAAAAAAACGGCGGAAAAGAAGGCTTCGAAAGAGACGTCATCCGAGACAGGCGAATCCGCCACCAAAACTTCCGCAAAGCCCACAAAGGAAGAAACCGTATATGCAAAAATTGACGGGAGCGGCTCCGTAAAATCTGTGACCGTGTCCGACCAGCTCAGAAACATTTCCGACCAGTCAAAGCTGGAAGATATCTCGGATCTCCAGGATATTGTAAATGTCAAGGGCGACGAGGCATTTTCCGCAATGGGCAAACGAGTCGTATGGGATACGTCGGACGCGGATATCTGCTACCAGGGCACCACGTCAAAGGAACTGCCGGTAGGGGTTCGGATTTCCTATAAGCTGGACGGAAAGGAGATTTCCGCCGCAGACCTGAAAGGGAAGAGCGGGCATGTGGTGATCCGCTACACATATGAAAATAAAAGCGGAGGCAGCGGCAAGGCTTCCACCCCGTTTATGATGGCAACGGGACTGATCCTGGATGGGGAGAACTTTAAAAATGTGACCGTGGAGAACGGCAGGCTGATCTCTGACGGGGAACGGAACATGGTGATCGGTTACGGTTTCCCGTCTATGAAACACCTTCTTGGAATTGAGGAGAAGGATCTGGATATTCCGGATTATTTTGAGATGGAAGCGGATGTGACAGAGTATGAACCGGTGGAGGGGATGACCATCGCGACCAACAGCATTTTCAATGACCTGGATACAAACGGGTTTGACAGCCTGGATGAATTGAATGATTCCATGGGCGAACTGCAGGACGCTTCCAGCCAGCTTGTCAGCGGAAGCGGGGAACTGAAAAACGGGATCGACACGCTGCTGGCATCCTCCGGCACGCTGACAGACGGAATCAACCAGCTTGTAAACGGAGGCGGGGAGCTGCAGTCCGGAACCAGCGAACTGGCGGATGGAAGCAGCGAACTGCTGGACGGAAGCCATAAGCTGGCAGACGGAAGCCAGGAGCTTGCGGATGGAAACGCAAAGCTGGCAGACGGAACCGGACAGCTCTATGACGGGACCAGGACATTGGCAGACGGGGCCGGGGAGCTGAATCTGGGTCTCAGGACAGCGGCGGAAAAGACGCAGTCCGTGCTGCTTCCCGGGGTGAATGCGTTGGATGCAGGCGTGACGCAGATGCAGGGACAGCTAGGGGAAAAACTCCCGATCCTTGTCGGCGGAGTACAGGAGCTGGACGGCGGAATCAAACATGCGCAGAGCGGAGCAGCAGCGCTTTCTAGTGCGGCGGGTGAACTGGAAAGCGGGGCAAACGCTTTGTCAGGCGGTGTCAATGAACTGAGTGCGGCCATTGATCAACTGGCTGCCGGAGCAAGCAGTCTGGACAGCAGCATTCCCACTGTTACGTCAGGAAATACACAGAATATCAGTACGGCCGCGGTGCAGAATGCGGAGAACATTTCAGCCCAGGCCGCGGCATTGGAAGGGCAGTTGAACGCGATTTGGCAAAGCGCAGCGGCGGCCGCATCAGAGCCGGCAGCTTTTAATGATTCGGGAGCAGCGCAGGATTATCTGTATTCGGTTCAATCGGTACTGGGCAGCATCAGTACGGAGGACCCGGACGTATTGGCGGCATTGACAGAGGCCCAGAGCCTGGTAGGAAATGCAATTTACGCCATGGGCAGCAGCGATGGCGGAGGAACATCCAATTATGCCGCGGAACAGGCCGCTGAGCAGGCCGCGGCGGCAATTGGAACTGCTCAGTCGCTGTCCGCAAATGCAGACGCACTTGCAAATGATGCCGCAGGAATTTCTGCACAGGCTGATGCCGCGGCGCAGCAGCAGGCAGACCTTATGGCGGCGCTGCCTGCTATAAAATCAGGGGTACAGCAGCTGTCGAACGGACTGGCAGGAGTACAGCAAAAGTTACCTGCTCTGGTGGAAGGAGCCGGCACGTTAAGCGGGGGCGCAGGAGCAGTAAGAGAGGGGATGGATGGACTTAAGGCAGGGATAGACCAATTGGCAGAAGGCACATCGGCTTTGAGTGCAGGCGTAGACGGTATGGCCGCACAGGTCAATTCAGGAGTGGAACAGCTGAAAGCCGGAACGGCCCGGCTTGCAGACGGGGTAGGAGGCAAAGACGGCCTTGCCGGCGGCCTGGCCCAGTTATCCGCCGGCGCCCAGAAGCTGGATGCAGGAAGCACGGAGCTTTCAGAAAAAATGGGAGAAGCTGACGCAGGCGCAAAAAGCGCGGCCTCCGGCGCAGCCGAACTGGCTTCTGGAGCCGCGGAGCTTTCTTCCGGAGCCACGGAACTGGCCTCCGGAGCCTCCCGGCTCAACGACGGCGCGCTGACATTAAAAGACGGCCTGGATACCCTGCAGTCCGGCTCCGGCGCCCTGGTCGCCGGCGTACAGCAGTTGGATGACGGCGCGGCGGAACTCAACGATGGCATGATCCGATTCGACAGAGACGGAATCCAGAAGCTGGTAGACGCGTTCGGAGGAGATGTGGAAGACCTGCTGGATAAGATGAACGATATGTTGGATGCTTCCAGAGCGTATAAGAATTTCTCAGGGATTTCCGATGGTATGGACGGAGAGGTGAAGTTCGTATTCGTGACAGAAGAATGACAGGCACGATGGGACTATAGAAGGACTTCCGGCACGGGGAAATGTGCAGGGGGGAGGAAAAGGACGGCTGCGGCCGTCTTTTTTCTGCTGCAGAAAAATGGACTGGACGCACAAAGAGAATCCAACCGTTCAGCTGAAAATTTTTCTGAATGGGGCAATCTGTAAAAACAGGGTGTTAAAAGACACGGATTTAAGGTATACTACATATGAAAGAGTATTTTCATATTGGGGAGCGGATCTTTTGGAGGCCGGACTATTTTTATGCGGAGGAATATAACCAGACTATGG
The DNA here is from genome assembly GCF_003885045.1 of Schaedlerella arabinosiphila. Taxonomy (GTDB): domain Bacteria; phylum Bacillota; class Clostridia; order Lachnospirales; family Lachnospiraceae; genus Schaedlerella; species Schaedlerella arabinosiphila. The sequence continues at coordinate 6,019,807 of NZ_RHJS01000002.1, forward strand.
ACGAATTTTATCAACGGATCGAAGACTTAAAACAGGCGCTTGCCGGACAAAAACTGGTCATCTTTGTAGGGGCGGGGGTATCCAGAAATTCGAATCTGCCGACCTGGGGACAGATGGTGCAGACGTTTGCGGAGCGGATCGGCTATCCCTCCATCGAAAGGCTGGCAATGGAGGAATACATACGGATTCCGCAATACTATTACTGCATGGATGAAAGCGAAGGCCACAGGGACTATTACCAGCTTCTGCGGGACCTGATCCCCAGGAACGCAAAGTCCAACATTTTGGATGAACTGATCGTATCCCTGGGCCCCAGGCATCTTGTGACCACCAATTATGACAAGCTGCTGGATCAGATCGCGGACGGGTACGAGGTGATCCGTGAGGACCGGGACCTGCTTAAGGGTACGGCAAACCAGTACCTGATTAAGATGCACGGGGACATCGACCAGATAGAAAAGCTGGTTTTTAAGGAGGAGGACTACCTCTATTACTCCGAGACACACCGCCTGATGGAAGTATTTTTAAAATCCCTGCTGATCGACCATGTATTCCTGTTCGTTGGATATTCCCTGAATGATTATAATCTGAAGACATTTGTGAGCTGGATTGAATACATTGCCCAGGAAATGAAAGTCAAGGACGGGATGCACAAAAACTATTTCCTGTCCAGCAGCGAGCAGGCGGAGAAGGACTATCTGCAGAAATATTACGAAGGAAAAGGGCTGGAAGTGATCAACCTCTACAACCTTCCGGAGGAGGTCAAAGACCAGACCTGGCGGGTGCCGCTGGAAGAAGATCTGGGAAGAAGGACTTATGTGGTGCTGGAATTGCTGAAAAATGGAAATACAGAAATATATTGAGTGAGTCTGGAGAGAGCCTGTTTGTCAGGCTCTTTTTCTTTCGGGATTATTTTTTCGTTACTATTCATAATAACTTTTTTCGTTACTATTCACAGTTGATTTAAACCAAAGGCTTATCCACTAGAAATTTTGAGTACAAACATAACAAGAAAATTTCTATTTAGAAAGTCGCTAAAACAATGAAAAAAATGTTGTTTTTAGTGATTTTCTTCTTGTATTTCATATCGGTATGTGTTATAATTAACACATACCGATATGAGGAGGAATATTATATGAGCATTGTTTATCAGACGGACAAAAGATCTGGAATTACTTATGCTTATGAATCGAAAGCATACTGGGACAGCGAAAAAAAGCAATCCCGTTCTAAAAGAACATTGATCGGCAGGGTTGACCCGGAAACCGGCGAGATCAGAAAAACAGACGGACGATGCCGAAAAAATAGCCCTTATCAAACCGTACAGCTGACGGAACAGGATGAAATTTTAAACCGGTTAAAAGGCATGAAGATTTCTGAGCTAAAACAGGAAATATTACGCCTGGAAATCGAGAACAGGGAACTCAGGAATAAACTGGAATCCCAGTAATCAAAGGAGCAGCTATCGTGATCTACAGTAACAGCAAACGTGTCAGCCTGGAGCGAATGTCCGCTGAAATCATAAATCTAAAAGACAGGATACAGGATTATCAGGAACGCTGCCATTCCCTCACCAATGCCCTGGCCAGATGTGAAAAATCAAAAGAAAAAATGAAAGCCGCTTATGAGGAAATGCTTTCCGAAAGAGACGCGCTCATCAAGGAACTAACAAATAAGGTGCTGCATCTTGAAGCTGTAGCGGCTCATGACGGCACAAACACGGGAATGTCTACTGCTACTACGCCAATCAACAAGAAAAAAGTGATCCCCAATTCCAGGCGTGGAAGCAGTTTAAAAAAGGGCGGACAGCCGGGCCATGAGAAGCATGGGATGGAAAAATTTGAAGATTCCGATATTACGGAGACCATTTCCCATGAGCTTGACCTGTCTGCTGAAACCTGTGATTTTTGTGGTGGGAAACTCATAGATACAGGGGAGTCCATTTCAAAAGACGAATTCGATGTAGAGATCAAAGTTGTGAAACGCAGGCATGAATACCATATTTACAGTTGCGTGGACTGCGGCGCGACAGTACGCCTGCCGATTGAGAAACGTCTGAAAGAACAAAATCAATATGGAAGCCGTGTACAGGCGTTGGCCCTTTCTATGATGGCTACCGGAAATGTAGCGGTTAATAAGGCGCGTATGCTGGTCAGTGGTATGACGGACGGGCTGATGTGTCCAAGTGAAGGCTTTATCTGCAAGCTGTATAAAAGGGCCTCGGGGAATCTTCAGGCATTTATGTCTGACCTGAAAAGGGTATTGATTACAAGGGCACTCCTTTACTGGGATGACACTGTGGTCATGATACAGACGAAAAGAGCCTGTATGCGTTTTTATGGAGACGAAACGATCTCGTACTATACCGCCCATGAGCATAAGGACCTGGAGGGCATGCTTGATGACCAGATCCTTACAGCGCTCACTCCGGAAACAACGGTCATGCATGACCATAACAGGGTGAACTATAACGAACTTTTTTGTTTTCAGAACATTGAGTGCAACCAGCATCTGGAAAGAGACCTTCAAAAGATAGCGGATGATAATCCGACCCATAAATGGGCAATTGGTATGAAAGGACTGATATCATCGACAATAAAGAAGCGTAAGGATCTGATCTTGAAAGGAATAGAGTCCTTTCCGGACCAGGAGATAAAAAGTTTTAAAACGAAAGTGGAACGTTTTTTGAAGAAAGGGGATAAAGAAAACAAAAAATCCAAAAACAAGTATGCTGTTTCCTTCGAAAGGACCGTTTTGGATCGGATTGAAAAATATCAGGAGAATTATTTCAGATGGGTAGAGGATTTCCGCCTGCCGACAACAGATAATTTAAGCGAGCGAGGGCTGCGCGGAATCAAATCCCATATGAAGATCTCAGGACAATTTGACAGCGAAAAAACCGCAAAGTATTATGCGACAGTGAAGACCTATGTGGAAACGTGCAGAAAGAATCACATAAACGAAATGGAGGCACTTTCAAGATTATGTGCCGGAGCTCCTTACACTGTTGAAGAAATCTTTGCATAAACTGTCAGTTCATAATACCAGCAAACCAAGAGACTATTTCAAATCCCTTGGTCTACTGGTGTTTATAATTTTAAATCGACTGTGAATAGTAACCTTTTTTCGAAATAATTTTCCAAAAACCTATTGACAAATAAGAGAAAATGTCTATAATTAATTATATCGAAAAGATAATAAATAAATGAAAAATAATTCGCATTAAGCACAAAAAACAAGAAAATAATTCAAATATTGGTGAATTATGCTCAAAAATATAATCGAAAAAATAATAAATAAATGAGGGAAAGGGAGAGCAGGACATGACAGAAGCAAGTGTAAAAATGAGGGAACTTGGTATTTCGGAGGAGGCTGTTGAGGAGGTGCTGTTCGTAGCCAAAAGGATGGACGACAAAGGACTGGTAAATTCCTTTGCGGGAAATATTTCCACAAAGCGGGACGGCAAGATCTACATCACTCCCACCGGACAGAACAAAGGGATGCTGACCCCGGAGAAGATTGCGGTCATCAACGAGGACGGAGAGCGGATCTGGGGGATGAAGGAGACTTCGGAGATCATCATGCATTCCATGGCGTATGATATCTGCGAGGAAAACGGATGGGATGTAGGCGGCGTGGTACACAGCCATTCCAAGGTGCTGACCGCGTTTTCCATGGCCTGCCGGGATATTGAGACAGAGGCGCTCCCGGAGATGATGGGGAATTTCCACAAGATCCCATGCGCCCCCTACGGCGCGCCGGGGACAAAATACATCCTCACCATGGCGGAACCATACCTGGCGGAAGGCTACCGCATCGTCCTGCTGGGGAACCACGGCAGCCTGGCGGTGGGAAAGACGGTGGAGGATGCCATGAACATTGTGGAGGCCAGCGAAGCTATTGCGGAGCAGATTCTGATTACAAATTACATCTTAGGCGGCGAAAAGAAGCTGGACGCGCTGGAAGTTGCAAGGTTCTACGAGATATACAAAGAGAATCGCGCAAAACGGGTAAAATAACCTGCATTTGTAAATAACCGCGATTTCGATTTAATGATTGATTCGCATGCCTGTGAACGCTTATAATGATTCGGTAAGGGACGTCGCATTCACTGCTGCGCCCGTATAAAACCAAAAGCGTTATGCTCTTCAAGAAAGGCGGACAGGACATATGGAAAATGAATCAATTCTGGAAAGCAGAAAATACTACCAGCGGAACAAGATGCTGAACGTGATCCGCACACACACGGACGTTTCCCGAAACGACATCCGGAAGATCACGGCCTACAGTATGACCACCGTGATGAATACTGTGGAGGACATGATCCACGACGGGCTGATCTGCGAGGAAGAATGTGAGGAAGCCAGGGTTGGAAGAAAGCCGGTGTGGCTCCGGCTGAATCCACGGGGAGGCTATTTTGTAGGGGTGGAGTGGAACCGTACCTGGATGCATTGCGTCGTTCTCGATTTTACAGGAAAGCCGATCCATCGGCAGAGAAAGGCGATCGACGACGCGCACCGGTGTACGGACGGGCTTCTCGGCCTGATCAAGGACATGGTCCGGGAGGCGATCCGGGTGCCTGAAGGCGGGAAAGAAAAGGTCATCGGGATCGGTCTCGGCGTCCCCGGCTACAGCGACAAGGTGAAGGGGATTGCACTGTCCTACACCTACTTTGAAGGGTGGAACAACATTCCGGTGCGGCAGATTATAGAAGAGGAATTTCAGATTCCCTGCTATATGGGAAATAACGTAGACGTAATGATCTATGCGTATAAATGGCTGGTGTTCCGCGGCTCCTGCGACGATATGCTGTTTGTATCCGTGCGGACAGGCGCCAGGGTGATGCCGGTCATCAACAACCAGGCGGTAAGCAGCCGGTACGGGTTTCCGGGAGAACTGGGACATATCCGGGTGGGCACCGGCAGCAGGATGTGCTCCTGCGGACGCTACGGCTGCCTCAACTCAGAGGTATCGGACGTGGCGATCATGGGTAAGATTCGGGACGGCGTGCTGGCCGGAAGATTTAAAGGGATCGCAGAGATGATCCAGGGGGACACGGAGAAAATCACCATGGCGGTGTTCCGGGAAGCAGTTCTTGCCGGGGATGAAGATTCCCTGGGGCTTCTGCAGCAGGCCAGCCAGTATCTGGGAAAAGCCCTGGGTATCCTGGTCAATATCTTTGCGCCGAGCAGGATCGTCCTGTACGGGGAACTGGCCTCCATCGGAGCTCCCTTTCTGGAACGCCTGAGAACATGTGTGGAGCGGGATGCCATCCCTGAAAATACGGATATATTAAATATAGAAGTTTCCGAATTTGGTCCGGATCTGGGGGCAATGGGCGCTGCGGCGCTTGTGCTGCAGGAAGCATTCGAATTTCTGGAGGAAACGATCTGAAAACAGGACTTGAAGCGAAAATACGATCTGGGATAAGAGACGATCTCACTTACCGGATGATTTGACATGAAAGAATATTTGATATGAAGGAAAAATTGATGATAGCCGCCGATATCGGCGCGAGCAGCGGAAAAATGGCGGCCGCCGTATATGACGGCCGGCAGATGCACATAAATGAATATTGGGATTTTCCGAACCGCCCGGCCGACATCGGGACGGCCCTGTACTGGGATGTGTTCGGGCTGTACCATTCCATCCTGGACGGGCTTGCGGTGTTCCGGGAAAAATACGGACAGGCCGAAACCTTTGCCGTAGATACCTGGGGAGCAAGCTATGGACTGCTGGACAGATACGGACGGCTTTTAGAGCCGGTTTACCACTACCGGGACGAGCGGACGGCGGGTACCATGGAGGATATGAAGCAGGTGATGGATGAGTGGGAGCTGTTTTTGCTCACAGGATGCCAGTGCAACAGCACCTACACGCTTCCCCAGCTTTACTCCTGTGTGGTGCAGAAAAGCAGGATACTGGAAACGGCGGAGGATCTGCTGTTTTTACCGGATCTTCTGTCTTACTTCCTGGGGGGACAGATCAGTTGTGAGATGACCATCGCGGGAACCTCCTGTCTCCTGGAAAACCGGCAGGAGGATTGGAGCCGGGAAGTAATGAAGCGATTCGGGCTTCCGGAGAAAATGCTTCCTCCCATTGTGGAACCAGGCACTACGAAAGGCAGATTGGGGGCCTGGGCTGTGGAAAAAACCGGGATGCAGGACACCAGGATCATTGCCGCGGTGGGGCATGACAGCGCCGCTGCAGTGGCGGCCATACCGGAATTTGGAAAAGACGCGCTGTATATCAGCGTAGGGACCAGCATCAGCATGGGAATCGAAAGGGAGCACTGCCTGCTGACCAGGGAGGCATTTGAAAAGGGCTTTAAAAATACCGGAGGAATCGACAGGAGAAAGATCATTTACCGTGATTTCTCGGCAAGCTGGCATATCAATGAATTTTTGCGGACCAAGCGGGAAGGGGGGAAGGACTACTCCCACCCGGATCTGATCTGGCTGGCCCAGAATACGCCGTCCCCCAGGGTCTATATCGATGTGGAGGACGGACTGCTCAACACCGCGGGAGGCGATGCGTGCGCCAAGATGAATGATTATCTGCGGCGTACAGGGCAGCGCCTGCTGGAAACAGACGGGGAATTTATCCGCTGCATCTATGAAAGCATTGCGATGAAGGTTCGGTATTACGCGTATGCATTCCGGGAACTGAAGGAGGATTTCAGGCGGGTCTATGTGATCAACGGGGGTTCCAGAAACGGGCTTTTGATGCAGTTCATCAGCGACGCGCTGAATATGGAGATCTGCGCGGGCATGCCCTATGCGACCATTTCCGGCAATCTGCTGACACAGCTTTATGCCCGGGGCGAGGTGGCGTCGGTGGAGCAGATGCGGCAGCTTTCAAAGGAATCCTTTGAACTGAAGGTGTACGAGCCGCAGCAGGGCGCGCAGTGGAAAGAGGAATTTGCAAGATACATCACATTGAGGTCCAGTCAATCAATCATACATTAAAGGAGGAAAAAACATGTTTAAGAAAATGGTAAGTGTAATGCTTGCAGGAGCAATGGTAATCAGCCTTGCAGCCTGCGGCGGAGGCGGTTCGGGCGCAGATTCGGGAAGCGGCAGCCAGAGTGGGACAAGCGGCGAAAGCAGCAGCGATGAGGGCAGTGATGAGGGAGGCAGCGGCGAAGCCGGCGGTACGATCTCTCTGTGGACCTGGTCACCGGTTACGCGCACAGCGGAAAAGATGATCGCAGCATTTGAGAATGAAAATTCCGATATCAAGATTGACTATACGAATTACAACTACAATCCGGAATACTTAGAGGCAATCTCCGCAGCTTCATCCGCGGACAACCTTCCGGACATCATGGGGCTGCAGCCCGGTTCCCTGACCCAGACCTATTCCGATTATCTGATTGATCTGGGAGAATATGCAAAAAAGGAATGGGGCGACGACTGGACATCCGTGTATGACAACGTGACACAGAGCCAGCTCCAGCTTGGTAATAAAGAGGGAGACGAAAGCTACTACATTCTCCCCATTGAGACGCAGGTAATCTATATCGAGTACAACAAGACCCTCTTTGACAGTCTCGGCCTGAAGGCTCCGACTACATACGCAGAGCTGGTAGATTGCTCAAAGAAGCTCAGAGACGGCGGCTATGCTCCGTTATTCTTCGGCGGCGCTGACGGATGGCAGCATGTAAACCTGCTGATCATGTGTACTTCACAGATCGACAAAGATCTCTTCGACGCATGCCAGAACGGCGAGAAGGAATGGACCTGCGACGAGATGAAGAAAGCAATGACCAACTACAAGAAGCTGTTTGACGACGGCGTGATCCAGGACGGCGCGCTTTCCTCCACAAGCTACAGCGACGGAACGACTTTGTTCCTCGCAGGCCAGGCGGGAATGATGGCTCTGGGTTCCTGGTGGGCGCAGGAATATACGGCAGAAGATGTGTCGGATGCGGTTGCAAACTGGGATTATGATTACTTCTACCTCCCGGCAATCTCTGATGATGTGGAAGACTCCAAGCCCATCGGCGGCGTAGACTTCGGATACGGCATCACAAAGAACTGCAAGAATCCTGAAGCGGCATGGAAAGCTCTGGCCAGCTTCGCGGCAGGCGCAGGCGGACAGGAGATCGCAAACGATATGAACAACCATCTGTCCTACCCGGATATGGAGCCGGATACCAGCGCGATGATCGAAAGGGACGGCCTGCAGAATGCGGTTGACGAGTTCAACAGATCCGGTAAGGATATCGCAGGCGGCCTGGTAAACCAGCGTATCGCGGAATCCACCATTGAGACGGCGGTTCAGGAGGCGATGCAGGGCCTGGTCGGCGGAGAATACGATGTGGACAAAGCGGCAGCGCACATTCAGGAAGCGCAGGATGCTTTAAAGTAGGCCGAAAGATTATTTTGGAAATTATCATTGATTGAATGCCTGGATCGGAGGGGAGCCTTTGCGGGCTCCCCCATTTTTTTCAAGGAAGGAGGGTGTTGAGTGGAGAATACGAAAACAAAGAAAAAGCAGAAGATCAACTGGATCGCATATCTGTTTATCGCGCCGGCAATGTTTTTCTTCTGTCTTTATATTTTGTATCCTATTTTGTTTGTTTCGACACACAGTGTATATAAGTGGTCAACCCTGTCGAATATGGAATTTGCAGGACTGTCAAATTATCTCAGCTTATTCAAAGATTCTACATTCTGGACGACCATTAAAAACTCGGCGGTCTGGATCGTGGTCACGGTGCCGATACAGGCCTGTCTTGGATTTATTCTTGCGTATATCATCGAAGAACGGCTCGGACGAAAAAAGCGGAACGGAAAAGGAATTTCGAAGATGGTATTCCGTACCATTTTTTTTATCCCGGTGGTAACCTCGGTAACGGTTGTGGCGATCGTGTGGAGCAAGATTTTTCAGCCCTATCAGGGGATTTTGGGATATTACCTGAGCCATTGGTTCAATATGTCCCCCACCATCAATGTGCTTGGAAACGCGAAGGTGGCCCTGCTCGGAGTGATGCTGGCGAATATCTGGGAGTGGACGGGATGGTCCATGATCATGTATGTGGGCGGCCTGTCGCAGATCTCCGATGATATCAAAGAAGCGGCCCGGATCGACGGCGCCACGGTATGGCAGGAATTGAGATACGTATATCTGCCTTCCCTGGCATCGGTGCACAAATCCCTGCTGATGCTGGGCGTCATCGGCTCTCTGCAGACCTACGCGCTGGTGGGCGTGATGACCAACGGCGGACCGAACCATGCCACGGAGATGCCGGGAACGTACATCTTCCTGAAAGGCTTTACCCAGAACCAGATGGGATATGCATGTACCATATCCGTAGCGATCCTGTTAGTCGCTTTGATCCTGACATTTATACAGGTGCGTTTCCTTGGTTCCGGTGATTTCATGAGGAAAGGAGAATGACCATGGCAAATTCAAATCATAAAACGGGATCCCGTCCGCAGATGGGGCAGGCAGGATGGATACTGCTGCTGATATTTGCGACGGTCATGACGCTGCTGCCCTTGATCTTTACGCTGAGCCTGTCTTTTCGGACGCAGAATTCCATCTACGATCCGCGCCTGTTTGTGACAGAGCTGACCAACGGCAATTATATCAAGGCGATGAAGGATAATCCGACCATTCCCTACAATTTTCTGGCAAGCTTTGTGATCTCGACGGTTTCCACGGCTGCGACGGTATTGTTCGCTTCCATGGCGGTGTTCGGATTTTCCAGGGAAAATGTGAAAGGGAAGCTGCTGATGTACAATATGATCATGTGCGCCCTGATGGTTCCGATCAGCGCGCTGGTGATCCCGATTACCCAGCTCAACAGCAGGTTCGGGCTGCTTGACAACTATTTCGGGCTGATCCTTCCGTATATCGCGCTGAACATCCCTTATGCGGTCACGATCCTCCAGGGGTTTATGTCGGGAATCCCGAAGGAACTGGAGGAGGCAGCCATTATTGACGGCTGCACCACCCCGGGGCTGTATGTGCGGATCGTACTTCCGCTGCTGAAATCCGGTATTGTGGTGGTGTCCATCTGGACGTTTTTGACATGCTGGAACGAATTTTTCCTGGCTCTCTGTACGATGACCAAGGCGACCACTAAGACGCTGCCGCTGATCGCGCAGCAGTACAAGGGCGTGTACAACAGTCAGCCGGGAGTTCTGTTTGCGATCCTGATTATTATTACGATCCCGATGATCATTTTCTATACCATTGTCCAGAAACAGTTTGTAAAGGGGATGACATCCGGAGCGGTAAAGGGTTGACGGCCTATGTGGATATTTAACAGTGAAGAGACGGCGCTTGGTGAAGCGCTGGAAGGAATGATATCAGCGGAACCGGAAACATACCGGAGGCTGGATACAAAGTATGGCTACGGTATGTTCCGCAGAGACCTGCCACCGGACCGGGTGCGGATCATCGTGGACGGGGGCGGCGGCTACGGGCCGATGTGGGCGGGATTCGCCCGGCCCGGCCTGGCGGATGCCGCGGTACACGGCGAATTTAACAGCGCTCCGAATGCCTACGTGCTCTATGAGATGGCAAAGGCCGTTGATGCCGGGAAAGGCGTGCTGTTTTTGTGCAATCATTTTATGGGGGATTACCTGAACAACGACATGGCGCTGGAACTGCTGGAGCGCGAGGGAATCCGTGCAAAAGCCTGTTATATCTCAGATGATGTATGCAGCTGCATCGGTGAGGAAAAAGAAGCGAGGGGCGGGCTCCACGGAATCGCGCAGATTGCCAAGCTTGCCTGGAACTGTGCGGCACGGGGGGATTCTCTGGATCAGGTCTTTCGTCTGGCCCAAAAGGGAAACGACAGGCTGCGTTCCATTACGATGAAGGTGGAAGACCAGGGGCAGATCCTGGTGGGGCCGGGATTTTCCGGGGAACCTCCAAAGGAGACCGTGCCCTTTGAATCGGCAGACCAGTTGGCGTCCCTGGCCCTGGAAAAGCTACTGGCAGAGCTGGAGCCTTATGGCCCGAAGGAAGTTTTTCTTTGCATCAACCGTCTGCGGAGGATGTGTTTTACCGAGGGCTTTGTGGTGCTAAGAGCGGCGGTGCGGTATCTGCGGGAACGTGGGATAGGCGTGTGCGGGAGTTCTGTGGGAACGTATTTTGATGTGTTTGATTCCAATGGATGCATGATATCGCTGCTGGCGGCGGATGAGGAAATGAAAGCCTGCCTGGGCAGCGTATCCGGGTATGATTTTACGGTTTGAATGGAATGAGATGGGGCTGCTGCGGTGCGGTAACGACGGGAGTACAGCTTGGGCAAAATGAGACCTATGGATCTGCTGCGGTGCAGTAACGACGGAAGTGCAGCAACAGCGGATATTACAGCTTTAGCGGAATAGGATGGACAGGGCTGAGGTGCCGCGGCAGCAGCGGACATTCAGTCTGAGCGAGGTGAGACAGATGGGGCGGATAACGGTAGAAACACTGCAGAAAATGTTTGCGGATGGGGCCCGACTGATAATAGAGAAGGAACCGTATTTGACGGAAATTGATTCGGTTATCGGGGACGGGGATCACGGGATCGGGATGAAGCGGGGGTTTTCCGCGGTTGCCGGGCTGCTTGCAGGGAAGTCATTTTCCTGTGCGGATGAACTCTGCCAGGCGGTCAGCATGGAACTGATCCGGAGTATGGGCGGGGCTTCCGGAGTGATCTTTGGAACTATGTTTTTCGGCGGCATCAGCAGGCTTCCGCATAAAGATACGGTATCCGGGGAAGAACTGGCGGATTATTTTTACGAGGGCGAGCAGGCTATTGAACGGAGGGGCAGATCAAAGCCGGGCCAGAAGACGATGCTGGACGCGCTTTATCCCGCTGTCTGTACCATGAAGGATCATGCGGAGGCAGAAATCCCGGATATGTTTTTGGCAGCGCATCGGGCGGCGCTAAAAGGCATGGAAGAGAGCAAATCCATCCTGCCACGGGTGGGGCGCAGCAAAAATTTCCGGGAGGGCGCAGTCGGGCTTCCAGATCCGGGGGCTGTGTCTGTATGCTATCTGTTCCAGGCGTTTTCAGAGAGTGCGAGATAGGAAAGGGGTAAGAATTATGTTGGAGAGAGTCAGCAATATTTTGAGGCTTGCGGATCAGTGCAGCACGTCTGCGATTGCATTTATCTGTACGGATTATAATATGGTATATTCGGTCGTGACGACGGCGGAAAAAACAAACACACCTGTCATTGTGATGTTATTACCGGAGCACGTGGAGATGAACAATACCATGAATGTCAGCGGATTTGCGCAGATGACAAAGGAACTGGCAGCCTCGGTAAAGGTTCCGGTGGGGCTGCATCTGGACCACAGCTATGATTACCGGTCGGTGATGGACGCCGTCCGGAAAGGATTTGACTCGGTGATGATCGACGCATCTTCCCATGAGCTGGAGGAAAATATCGCCATTACCGCGAAGGTGGTGGAAACCGCCCATATATTCGGCGTGGATGTGGAGGCGGAGATCGGGCACGTAGGGCTTGCTCAGGACTGCGACGGGGATAAGAGTGATTTTTATACAAAGGCGGATGCCGCCGAGAGATTCTGCAGGGAGACGGGCTGTGATTCACTTACGATTGCCATCGGAAATGCCCACGGCGTCTATGTGGAAACACCCCATCTGGACATTGCGCGGCTGGAAGAAATCAATGCGGCCACAGATGTGCCCCTGGTACTCCACGGAGGAAGCGGCATCCCCCATGACCAGCTGGAGATCGCATTTACAAAAGGGATCAATAAGTTTAATGTGGGTACGGAATTTCTGGGAGTGTATTACGATGCAGTTACGGAATACGTGAAAAAAACGGAAGGCGACGGCAGGCCGCTGAAAATGCTGGAGGTTCCCATGTTCGTACAGGAACGGCTGGAGAAGTATCTGGAAGAAAAACTGAAATTATCCAGATTTTGAATCAAGCAGCTATATCATATTGAATGCCCATGACGGCTAACTGTGCACCTGCTGCATGGTTAGCCGTCATTTCATGTCTCCTGTTGAATTTCTTGTTGCATATATGATCTAACCATGCTATACTGACAGCACATCAAAATCAAGGACAGCATTTTTTCAAAACTTCTATCTGTCCGCCGGATACGTTTATGTATCAGGATCTGTTTTTTCATGGCGTCTCAGCCGGAAAATACAAATTTGAAAATTTCACGGAAACCAGGTATTGACGAAGGAAGAACAGATGGAATTTATCATCCTGCCCCTGACTTACAAGGGAAAGGAAAAAAGCAGGCATGTATCCGATGGTGCTTTGAGATGGCAAAGCTGCTGGATGACGACAATATGCAGCGTTTTCTATTATCCGGAATGCTGGTATTCGCGGACAAGGTTATCACTGCAGAAGATTCCAAACAGATCAAGGAGTGGATTATGATGACAAAGGTTGGACAGTTATTTGAAGAAGAAAAGATACAATACGGTAAAGAGATTGAAAAAAATGTTACCCAAAACGTAACCCGGCGTAAAGAACTGGAATTTACAGAAAAAATGCTTTGCGCCGGCTTATCTGTTAAAGAGGTCAGTGAAATGATGACTGTTTTAACGCTGGAAGATGTCCGGGAAATCGCCGGAAAGATGAGACATAATTCTAATACGGCGAACGGATGAAGCTTATCAGGGATAAGCAGGCCGTCAAAAGCTGATGGGTAAATCCTGCAAAAAATACGTCGGGATGGCATTGAATGGATGCCGTGTCGGCGTATTTTTGTTTGGCATTATCCGTTACAATTTGCGGCTGACTGGTCTGTGATATTGTAAATAGCGGCCATTTCTTGAGTGCCAAAGTTTTTCTACCTTTTTTCTATATTCCCTTGACAAATGTTTTATTTTGTGGTTACATGAACATATGAACAATTATTCATATGATATAGATTTGACTTGGAGGGAGATTATGGGAGAAGGAAAAATTCAAAAGGAAGAAACAATAGAAAAGGACAGAAAACATCAGCATCCCGGCTGTACACACGAGGGCCATACCCATGAGTCTCATGCACACAGCCACGCAGCCAAGTCGCACTGCGGCTGCGGCCACGACCATGCTCATGATGGCGACGGTCATGGGTCCCATGCACACAGCCACGCAGCCGAATCGCATTGCGGCTGCGGCCACGACCATACTCATGATGGCGACGGTCATGAACCACATGTTCACAGTCATGCAGCCGAATCGCACTGTGGCTGCGGCCACGACCATACTCATGATGGCGACGGTCATGAACCACATGTTCACAGTCATGCAGCCGAATCGCACTGTGGCTGCGGCCACGACCATACTCATGATGGCGACGGTCATGAACCACATGTTCACAGTCATGCAGCCGAATCGCATTGCGGCTGCGGCCACGACCATACTCATGATGGTGACGGTCACGAACCACATCTTCACAGTCACGCAGCCGAATCGCACTGTGGCTGCGGCCACCACCACAGCCATGAAGGCCACCACCATGAGCCGGCAGAACGCCGTCCGGAGAACCATGCATTTGACGGTGTAAAGAAGCAGATCTACATCATCGAGAACCTGGGCTGCGCCAACTGTGCGGCGAAGATGGAACGGAAGATCCAGGAACTGCCCCAGGTGGATTATGCCAACCTGATCTATGCGACCAGGCAGCTTCAGGTGGTGACGAATACGGACGAAGAACTTCTGCCGGTATTCCAGGGAATTTGTGCTTCCATCGAAGACGGCGTTACGTTGACAAAACAGGAGACAAAGCAGGCAGCATCGGAACGAAAAGCAGCAGAAAAAGAAAAAGCCAAAGAGAACAAAAAAGACATCTGGGAACTAGGAATCGGCGCAGTGCTCATGGCTGCGGGAATTGTGACGGAAGGGGATTTACCGGCCGTATCCGCGGTTCTTCTGGTCATAGCATACTTAATACTGGGCAGGCACGTCCTGTTGACGGCCGGAAAAAATCTCACAAAAGGCCATGTGTTTGACGAAAATTTTCTGATGAGCATTGCCACCCTTGGCGCATTTGCCATACAGGATTATAAGGAAGCGGTCGGCGTCATGCTCTTTTACCGTGTCGGGGAGTTGTTCGAGGAGATTGCAGTCGCGCGCAGCAGAAGTCAGATCATGGACGCCGTAGACCTGCGCCCAGAAGTGGTCAGTCTGGTACAGGGCAGTGAAGTGCAGGTAATCCCGGCAGAGCAGGCAAGGCCCGGCGATCTCCTGCTGGTCCGTCCTGGAGACCGTATCCCGCTGGACGGGACGATCATGGAAGGGGAAAGCCGGATCGATACCTCTCCGGTGACAGGAGAGCCCGTACCCGTTGCGGCGGGAATAGGGGACAGCGTAATCTCCGGCTGTGTGAATACCTCCGGCCTTCTCAGAATCCGGGTGGAAAAAGCGCTGGAAGATTCCATGGTAACAAAGATCCTGGATTCCGTGGAAAATGCGGCCGCAAGCAAGCCGAAAATCGACCGCTTTATCACTCGGTTTTCCAGAATCTATACGCCCATTGTCGTAGCGCTTGCGGCGGCAACAGCCATCCTTCCGTCCCTGGTGACCGGCGACTGGCAGTATTGGGTATATACGGCGCTGACGTTCCTTGTCATTAGTTGTCCATGCGCACTGGTACTGAGCGTACCCCTTGCGTTCTTCTCAGGAATCGGCGCAGGTTCCAAGCTGGGGATTCTGTTCAAGGGCGGAATTGCGATTGAAGCCCTGCAGAATGTGAAAGCGGTTGTTATGGATAAGACCGGGACAGTCACGGAGGGAAACTTTGAACTCCAGAGGATACTTCCCGCGAAAGGATTTGCGGAGGAGCAGGTGCTTGCCATGGCGGGAACCTGTGAACAGAACTCCACTCATCCCATTGCGGCCAGTATTATGGCGGCAGTACAGAAACAGGGGATCACACCGTGGGCGCCGGATTCTGTGAAGGAAATCGCAGGAAAGGGCATCGAAGCGGCTGCAGAGGAAGGGACACTTCTCTGCGGCAGCCGTTCGCTCCTGTTAGATGCAGGCATATCCACAGATGATGAGCGGGCGGAAAGCGGCGGAACAGAAGTGTTTCTGGCAGTCAATGGAAAATACGCCGGCAGCCTGATCATAGCGGATACGGTGAAGGAGGACGCAAAGTCCGCGGTTACGGCAATGAAACGGCAGGGAATCGTAACCGCCATGCTGACCGGGGACGGGCCGGAGACCGCCCAGGCAGTTGCGGCAGAGACCGGGATCGACGAAGTCCATGCAAAGCTGCTTCCGGAGGAGAAGCTCCGGGAACTGACACAGATCCGCAGCACACACGGCAGCGTTATGTTTGTCGGAGACGGGATCAACGACGCGCCTGTGCTGGCCGGCGCGGATGTGGGGGCGGCCATGGGAAGCGGCGCGGATGCGGCCATCGAGGCGGCAGACGTGGTGTTTATGACCTCTGCCATGAGCGCGATCCCACAGGCGCTGTCCATTGCAAAGGCAACCGGACGGATCGCAAAACAGAATGTGATCTTCGCCCTGGTTATCAAGGCCGCGGTCATGGTGCTCGGCCTGGCAGGGCTTGCAAATATGTGGATGGCAGTTTTTGCAGATACAGGTGTGGCGATGCTGTGCATCTTAAACTCCATCCGAATCCTCTATAAAAAACAGTAAGCTCGAAAAAACCTCGCTAACAGTTTTTTATGCATCCCACGTAAACGGATACAAGACATCCGTTAAGTGCTCATAGCTAAAAAAACAGTAACCTGGAAAACGAGCGTTATGTCTCCTGTATAAATTCCCGGTATTGGCCCGGCGTGTATCCGGTTTTTTTACGGAACAGTTGGCTGAAATACCGGGAATCTGTATATCCCACGTTGGCGGCGACCTCATAGATCTTCAGATTGATGTCCTGCAGATACTTTTTGGAGGCGTCAATACGCACATCAATGAGATATTCCTTGATTGAGGTTTTTTCGATGTTTTTGTACAGCGTACTCAGATAACAGGCCGACAGGCCGATCTCATCGGCAATGGATTCCAGGGAAATGTCATGCGCATAATTCTGGCGGATATACTCCTTTGCCTTCTCGATAAATTTCTGGCTTTTGTTTGTGCGCAGATGCCCGATTTCCTGTATGACTTCCCTTAAATAATCTGAAAAAATTCCTTTGATATCCTCCAGATTTGTACAGCCCGTGAGCCTTCGGATGATTTCATCCGAGAGTACGGCTTCCGAAAGAGTAAACTCCTGGTTCAGCGCATTGGAAAGGTAATAGTACAATTCCAAAAACTTATTGGTCGCCAGTGAACGGTCACCGTGAAGCTGAAGCACATTCAAATAAAAAATATTCAGATATTGTTCCGTGTGGGGAATGTCGCACAGCTTTAAATATTTCAGGAGATCCTCCTGGATATACTTGAAATTCGGCAGGCTTTCACCGGTGCTCCTCAATTCCACATCCGTAATGCAGATGATCTCATTAAATCCAATATAAAACGAATATTTGCTTGCAGATATGGCATCCTTCACCGACTGGCGCAGATAAGCGATCTCCTGCACAGCCGTGGAAAGTCCGATGGAAAACGGCTGCTCATAATTAAAGTCCAGATATTGCCGGATTCGGTCTGCGATGCGGTACACCTCCTTCTGTACGGTTTCAATATCACTGTGGTCTGAAGAAAGCAGGATCGTGATGGAGCCGGTATCATAGAAATAGATCGTCTTAAAGGAATCGACCGTAAACAGCATCAAAGTCTGCGCCAGCTTTGACACATTGATAAAATCCTTCTCAATTTCCTGAGCGTCGTTATCCTGTGAAAAATCAATATAGAGGGCCTGATAGGAACGGTTCAGGATATCGATTCCAAACAGGCGGAAGGTAGAGTCAATGATCTCCAGATCCTCCAGATTTTCCCGGATGATCTTAAAAAACCATTCCTGCATCAGCGGCAGGCATTCCAGTAGCTGCTTTTTCAGCAAAAAATCCTGTGCTTCGGCTTCCTTCTCCTCACGGAGTATCCCGTGGATCTGAGAGAGCTGTTCATAAAGCTCTTTTTCATTCACCGGTTTCAGCAGATAGTTAAACACATTGTACCGCAGGGCTTTCTGGGCATAGCCAAAATCATCAAACCCGGATAAGATAATGAGTTTGGCATGGGGCATCGTTACACGGAGCGTATCGCACAGATCCAGCCCATTGGAGGCTCCCATACGGATATCGGTGATGATCAGATTCGGATGGGTTTCCCGGATGATCCGCAGCGCCTGCTGGTTATTATTTGCGGTTCCCACAATTTTGTGGGGGATATCAAAAGTAGAAATCAGCTTCACCAGATGATGGATCACCAGTTGTTCATCGTCTACCAATACAATATACAGCATATACTTCTCCTTTACAAAACGCTTTTTGCAATCCGGATGATTGCAGTGACGCCGCCGTCGGCATTTTCTTCATAGACCAGATCCGCCTGATTTCCGTAGCAGTTGCAGAGCCGCTGGTATACGTTCTGAATGCAGTAAAAGTTCAGGTTGTCTTCCTTATAGAGCGTACGGCGGCGTACCAGGTAGTTCAGCATTTCAATATCGCTTCCCAGCCCGTTGTCGGCCACGGACAAAAACAGTGTTTCTTCCGTTTCCCATACGGACAGAGTGATCCATCCGGTTTCTTCCATCTCTTTAAAACCGTGGAGGATACAATTTTCTACCAGGGGCTGCAGGATCAGCTTGATAATCCGGTAATCCGGAATGGAAGCAGGGAGATTTAACTTCAATTCAATCTGGTTTGCGTAGCGCAGCTTCTGGATCTGGATGTAGGAGCATACCTGCTCGATCTCTTTTTCCAGTGAAATATAGTTGTTCCCGTTATTCAGGCTGCTTCTCAGAAAATTGCCCAGCCCGGCGACCATCTCACCCGCGTGCCGGCTGTCCTGTGTGGCGATCAGGGCGCTGATGGATTCCAGGGTATTATAGATAAAATGAGGATTCATCTGCGACTGGAGCGCTGCCATTTCCGCCTGCTTAAATTTTAGAAGCGTTTCCTCACGGGATCTGATCAGTTCTTCGTTTCTGGCCAGCATATGATTGTAAGCGTCATAAAGCTGGTTGATTTCAATGCAGTTTTGCCGTGCCTGGCCGGGGGCCTGTTCCATTTTCTGGATCTGCATACAGAGCCGGTTGACAGGCTGAGAGATTTTCCGGCTGTTCATTTTAGAAAGCAGGGCGGCCAGAAGCAGGGTAAAAGCAAAAATCAGCGCCATCAAAATAAGATTCTGCAGGGTATTCCGATAGAGCTCCCAACTGCTGATACTGCCGATCACCCTCCAGCCTGCGGTGACAATGGGAAATTCCACGTGCAGGTGGGAGTATGAGGGCTTATCCATGCCTTTCTGCAGGCTTTGGAGCAGGGAGTCCGGTACTTCCGTATAAGGGAAAAGGAGCTGTCCGTCAGCTTCCATGAGCACATACCCCTTTTCACCAAAGGAAATGGAGCCGAGATGGCGGATCAGCCTTTCCACAGACACGTTAGCCTTGATGACGCCCAGCCTTCGGGTTACATTTTTTACATCGAAAAAAATACGGGCGGCACACAAAGTCGGCCTTTTAAAAGTATCCGTATCCACAAACCAGTAGGTTCGTCCGCCTGCATCCAGGGTGCTTTGAAACCATTCCTGGGAGGAGACGCCATCTGCGGAAAACAGGGCGCTGCTGAATTGGCCGGATGCCGAAAAGCTGGGAAGAAACCGGTGGCTGTCATAGGCAAAGATCTGGACGGAATCCAGATTTTTTTTGAACAGATCCACGGAAAACAGCATTTCATTGACCTTGGTCAGAAGCGAGGCGGTGGGAGAGGAAAGCAGTTGCTTAAGGGCGGTCTGAAGTTCGGAATCTGCATGGGTAAGCGTCAGATAATCATCAATCATCTGTGTATGATTGTTGATATTGATCTGGGCCTGCTTCAAGGATTCGTACATATTCTGTTTTTCATTGGAAAGCGTATTGGCCGCGTCAATGGCGGCGCTGAAAATACTGATCAGCAAAGCAGCGGCAACGATCAGGCACATGTAGTTATGGAAAAGTATTTTCTCAAAAGATTTTGGTTTCGCCATGGCTGCCTCCTTTGTACTGTCCGGGAATCTGTATATACAGCGGATTGAGAACTGTAACAAGTATTCGGGGTTTCTGTCTGGATTATACCTGTTTTTGGAAAGAAAAGAAAGCGTTTGGAAAAACTCGAAAGAAATCAAACAAAATAGAAAGTTTACCATATTTCAATCTATGGACGTCTGGATTAAGATAACTGAAAATGAAACGGAAAGGGGTTGGAACATGAATCTGAAAAAGTACGATGTGATCGTTGCAGGCGGCGGAACGGCAGGGATTGCGGCCGCACTTGGAGCCGCCAGGGAAGGGGCGTCCGTGCTTGTGATCGAAAAAAATGCGTATTTGGGAGGGACGGCTGCGTCCGGGCTTCCATTCATTGATTTTTTCAACAGGGACGGAAAACAGGTGACGGCGGGGATTGCAGAGGAGCTCATGCAGCGTCTTTTCAGTGAGCGTGCCGCGCTGGGCCACATCCGGACGCAGGGAGGGCACCTCAATTCCGTGACGATGATCGATCCGGAATGGGTCAAGATCTCGGCGGAGGAGATGCTTCTGGAAAGCGGCTGCAGCATCCTTTATCATACTTTTGTATGTGCTGCGGATGTAGAGGGCGGCTGTTTGAACAGTATAACCGCGGCCAATAAAAACGGCCTGACGAAATTCCATGCAGGATGCTTTATTGACACGACAGGAGACGGGGATCTGGCAAAATTCGCAGGAGCAAGGTACAGTACAGGCAGGGAAAGCGACGGGCTGTGTCAGGCCATGAGCCTGTTGTTCAAGCTGGGGGACGTGGATGTGGAAAAAGCGTCGGCGCTGTTTTCGGAAAATCCGATCGTTGCCTGCCCGATCGGAGGGGATCATGCATACAATCTGCACATCAGCGGAAACTTAAGCCGGTGGGATGATGTGATCCTGAAAGAAAATCTTTTTCCGCATGGAGGACATAATATCTGGGCAGGAACCATGCGTGAAAATGAACTCACCTATGTAAATACGGTTCGGGTCAGTGAAAAAAACGGCGCGGATGCATGGGAATTGTCGGAAGCGGAGATCGAAGGAAGAAGGCAGATGAAAAAGATCATCCGGTTTTTGAATGCGCATGTACCGGGAATGGAAAAAGCGCATATTACCAGCGTTCCCAATGGAATCGGGGTGCGCGAGACCAGGCGGGTGGAAGGGGAGTATATCCTGACAATGGACGACGTTCTGCAGGGAAGAAAGTTTGAAGACTGCATTGCAAAAAACGGATACTGCATCGACATCCATGATCCGAAGGGCAATGGATGGGGCGTTACCCACATCCAGAGCGAAGATCATTGCTATGATATCCCGTACCGGTGTATTGTGCCGAGACGAATCGACCGTTTGCTGGTAGCAGGCAGATGCATTTCCGCCACATCCGAAGCGCTGGCCTCTGCCAGGATTATGCCGAGCTGCATGGCGCTTGGGCAGGCGGCAGGCGCAGCGGCGGCGATCAGCGCGGAGAAAAAGATATGCCCCAGGGAGGTTCCGGTCAGGGAAATACAGGCAGCGCTTAGAAAGGGCGGAGCCTGGATTTGAAAATGAATTTTTGTAGAGGAGGACAATCATGAAAAGAACATATATGAAAAAGAGGATCACAGGGATCGCATTATGTATTCTGCTGGCAGCAGGACTGGCAGCGTGCGGCACGCCGAAAAATGAAAGCGGAAGCAAAGCAGAGAAACAGGACGGCGGGGATAAGAGCGAAATGTCCGGATCGGACGGGGAGATCGTATTGGAATTTCCGAGCTGGCAGGCAACAGAACCTGGTTTTCAGGAATTTTGGGAGGAAGCCACAGCGGAATTTGAAAAGCGGCATGATGGCGTGAAGATCAACCTGTATCAGGTGCCTTTTGACAGCTATGTAGATACGCTGACCACGCTGTACGCGGCAGGAACGGCACCGCAGATCACGCACATTCCCTCCCGGTATTTTGCGCAGTTTTCGGATATGGGCTGGTTTGAACCGCTGAATGAACGGCTGGAAAAAACGGAGATCTTAGACAATTGGAGCAGTCTTCAGGACGGGCTGCAGGCAGACGGCGAATACTACGGTGTCCTGCTTCTTGGAAACGGATATTCCATGTATTACAACAAGGCCATGTTTGAGGAAGCAAAGCTGGATATCCCGACAGACATCAATTCCTTTATGGAAGCGGCAAAAGCTTTGACCAGGGATGAGGATGGAGACGGGGATCCGGAAACTTACGGATTCGGTGCCTGCCAGGTTACGGATACAAACTTTTATAATGAAGCGACATCCTTCATCGTGGGTATGGGAGGAAAATGGTCCGAGAACCGCGACCTGGCCCCGATGACCTCAGAAGAGACCGTGGAGGCATTGAAGCTGTATCAGTCGCTTTTCCAGAATAATTATACTCCGGTAGGGCTTTCCGTGGAGCAAAAGCGTCAGTATTTTGTAGAAGGAAAAATGGCCATGATCTTCGACGGCCCCTGGGTTGCGTCCCTGATCGACAGTGCGGCGGAGGATGTGAAGCCGAACTTGCTTGTGGCGGCGATTCCGTTCGAAAATATACCGGGTTCAGTGAGCAACAGCCTGCATATCCCTGCGGCGATCAGTGACGAGGAGAAGGAGCTTGTATGGGATTTCATCCAGATGGTGGCAGAAGATGATTTCCAGAAATTATATATGGAAAAGGTAGGCTCCCCTTCACCGAGCAAACGGGCCATTGATGAGGAAATACTGGCAGAAAATCCATTCCTCGGACAGTTTGTGGAGGATGCAGAGAAGGCACAGGAGATCCTGCCCTCCGGTTATGAGAAGAATTACGGTGAGTTTACACAGTATATCATTGACGGCGTGATGACAATGGTTACGGAGCCATATGCGGATGTGGAGGAAACTCTGGAAGCAATGAAAACAAAGATTACGGATGAATTGAAGTGATGAAAACAAAAAGTGAGAAAAGAAATCACAGGATGGCGCTGGCGTTTGCTTTGCCCGCAGCAATATTTTCCATGCTTCTGATTATATACCCTCTATTTACGACGGTGAAGCTGAGCTTTCAGAATGTAAAATTTATTGGAAGCCTGACAGATGACCCGGGGCTTACGCTGGAAAACTATACCAAATTATGTTCCAATACTGATTTTTGGAATGCTCTTGGCAGGTCCGTGCTGTTTACATTTCTGGCGCTGTCACTTTCCTTCCTGATCGGGCTGGGGCTTGCGCTTCTGCTGAACAAAAAATTCCGGTTCCAGAAATGTGTTCGTACACTGATCCTGCTGGCGTGGCCGATTCCCGGTGTGATCGTTGGACTCCTTTTCACCTGGCTTTTCGATGCGAACTACGGAATTATCAATATGATCCTGAAGTCTATGCATCTGATCGACAGAAATGTAAAGTGGATCACTATGGGCAATACGGCGAAAATCACCGTGATCACGGCAACGATCTGGAAAAGCTACCCATTTTTCACGCTGACGCTCCTTGCAGGACTAAAGGGGATCTCATCTGATTATTATGAGGCGGCCAGTATTGACGGTGCGAATGGGTGGCAGAGATTTGTAAATATTACGCTTCCGGCGCTGAAATCGGTGATCGTAACCTCCCTTCTTTTGAATGGGCTGTGGATCTTCAGGAACTATGACCTGGTGTATACCATCACAGGCGGCGGCCCGAACCAGGCCACGGAGACATTGCCGCTGCTCTTATATAACCAGGCATTCAAGTACTACAATATGGGGTATGCGTCGGCGGTGGGAATGGTCAGCCTGCTTGTATGTTCCGTGTTTGTGATTCTGGCAATGCCGTCGCTGAAGAAACAGTTCTATTGATTCGCTGTTTTAGGGAGAACGAAGGAGGATATATGAATACATATCATCATAGAAGAATCCGGAGGGCCGGGACATATCTGCTGATCCTTCTGGCAGTCGTTGTGCTTGCGTTTCCGCTGTACTGGATGACGGTAACCGCATTTACGTCAAGAAGCGCCCTGCTGGATAATGTCCGGGTGCTGCCGGAGCCGGAAAATATGACTGTGGATAATTTTAAAAAGATCATAGAATCCCATCCCATCCTTACCTGGTTTGGAAATTCGGTTTTTGTAACCGCGTTTAGTACGGTTTCGGCCCTGATTGTTTCTACCATGGCGGCATACAGTATGTCGCGGTATAAATACAGGTCCACAAATTTTCTTGGATTTTTTCTTCTTGTGGTCCGAATGCTGCCGGAAACGCTGCTGGTTGTTCCGCTGTATATGATGTTTACCAATATGAAGCTGATCAACAATTATGCGTCACTGATCATAAGCAATATCACATTTATCATCCCTTTTTCCACCTGGATGATGAAAGGGTACTTTGACAGCATTCCGACTACGCTGGAGGAGGCGGCCCGGATTGACGGGTGCAGCAGGCTTGGGGCGGTCAGAAAGGTGATCCTGCCGCTGGCTGCACCGGGAATTGCGGCAACTGCCACATATTCCGCGATCTTGGGATGGAGTGAATTTCTGTTTGCGAGGACGTTCATTACACAGCCGCAGAAATGGACGGTTACGGTAGGCATCGCGTCTTTGATGGGAGAATATACAATCATATGGGGAGAAGTGATGGCAGCGGCAGCCCTGTCCGTGCTTCCCATCGCACTGGTCTTTATCTTCCTGGAAAAATATATGGTGGCCGGGGTGACGGCAGGAGCCGTGAAAGGTTAAGTATAAAGGATAAAAACCAAAACAGGCAGACTTCAGCAAGCGAACTTGCTCAAGTCTGCCTGTTTCTTTTCCACATGTGTGTGAAGTGGCTGTGAATAGAAATCTTCCAAAAGGTTATAAAAATTTAAAATCCGGTCTGCTTGACCCGCCTGCGTATTTCACGTATAATAAATTCGTGAAAAGGAGAATAGGCATATATGGGTAAGATAGAAGTAGAGCACTGTGATTTTGTGCATGTTCACGAAGATATTGTGAAGGACGTCCGGGAGCATATGCCGGATGTGGAGAAGCTGCAGGAGCTGGCGGATTTCTTTAAGGTGTTTGGGGATTCCACAAGGATACGCATTCTGTGTATCCTGCTCTGCGGCGAGATGTGCGTCTGCGACCTGGCCCAGACGCTGGATATGACCCAGTCCGCCATCTCGCACCAGCTCCGTGTGCTCAAGCAGATGAAGCTGGTCACCAACCGGAGGGAAGGGAAGACCGTGTTCTATGCGCTTGCGGACGGGCATATCAGGACGATCATCAATCAGGGTATGGAGCATATACAGGAGTAAGTGATGGCAAAGGAAGTTAAGATCAGGTTCATCGAGCTTGCGGCGGGACTGGCGGTATACTTTGGCTGGCTGGCCGGGGCGCATTACGATTACTGGAATCTTGCGGTGACGGAGGAGATGAAGCTGGCATTGGTTCTGCTGGCATATGCGGTGCTTGCGGCAGATGCCTGCTGGCAGATTCTCAAAAAGCTGAGACACCGGCAGCTCTTTGAGGAAAATTTTCTCATGCTGCTGGCTACCGGCGGCGCGCTGTATGCCGGGAGGTATGCGGAAGCCGTTGCCGCGATGCTGATTTTTCACATTGGAAAATTGATCGAGACCATGACGTTGGATCACACCAAACGGTCGATCGCAAAGTTTATGGATATTCGTCCTTCCTTTGCAAACCGGAAACGAGGGCTGGGGGAAGAGACAGTCAGTCCGGAGGAGTTAAGAACAGGGCAGATCATCGTGATCCGTCCCGGCGAGAAGATCCCGGTGGACGCGGTGGTCATGCGGGGCAGCAGCAATATTGACGAGAAAGCGCTGACAGGGGAATTTCAGCCCAGAAGCGTCAGTATGGGCAGCAGGATCTACAGCGGCAGCATCAACATGGACAGCCTGATTGAGGCGCGGGTGACCCGGGTGTACGAGGAGTCCACGGCCGCAAAGATCCTGAACATGGTGGAAAGCGCCATGAAAAATAAGGGCGAGAGCCAGAGCTCCGCGGAATGGTTTACCCGTCTTTACAGTCCCGTTGTGACTGTACTGGGGCTGCTGGTCATGTTCCTTCCGCCCATGCTGCTTCCCGGACAGGACTCGGAGACCTGGTTCTACCGGGGGCTGATCTTCCTGGTTGCGGCCTGTCCCTGCGGCCTGCTGGTATCGGTTCCGATTGCATTTCTGGGAGGGATCGGCGCGGCGTCCAGGCAGGGCGTGCTGATCAAAGGCGGCAGCTATCTGGAAGCCCTGTCCCAGACAGAAACCTTTATTTTTGACAAGACAGGGACATTGACGGAAGGAATATTCGGATTAAAGGAGATCTGCCCGCGGGGAATTACGGCTGCCCAGCTGCTGGAGATCACAGCCTATGCGGAGGCATATTCCAGCCATCCCATTGCATTATCCCTGCGGGATGCCTACGAAAAAGGGATCGACACCTCCAGGATCGGGTACATACAGGAACGCCCGGGGCTGGGGATCGAAGCCGTCATCGACGGGATGCGGGTCTATACCGGCAACCACAGGTTTATGGAGGCGCTGGGAATCCAGATTCAGAAAGTGAAGGGCAGCGGCACTGCGGTTCATGCCGCGGTGGGCAGGAGATATGTGGGATATGTGCTGATTTCTGACCGGGTGCGCGGGGATGTCAGCGATACCATCCGCTGGCTGCGTCAGCAGCATATGGAAGTCATGATGCTGACGGGAGACAATGAGCATGTGGCAAATGAAGTGGCCCATGCGCTGGGAATCGAATATGTCTACGCAAACCTGCTCCCCCAGGACAAGGTGACCCAGTTGGAAGAGATCATGAACGATCAGATGGAAACGGAAAAACTGGCATTTGTGGGAGACGGGATCAACGATGCGCCGGTGCTGGCCCGTGCGGATATCGGGATTGCCATGGGCGGGCTTGGATCGGATGCGGCCCTGGAGGCGGCGGACATCATTCTGATGGAGGACGAACCCTCCCGGATTATCAACGCCATCCGGATTTCCAGGGGAACGGTCCGCACGGTCAGGGAAAACCTGTACTTTGCCGTTTTCATCAAGGTGATCCTGCTGGCGCTTGCATTTGCCGGAGGAATCACCATGAGGGAGGCAATCATTGCCGACATGGCGGTGCTGGTGATCAACCTGCTGAACTCGTTCTGGGTTCTGAAGTATCCGGAGTGGTAATGGGAAGTATTTTATGAATAAAAAAATAAGGAGCTTGCGTGCATGAGAAATAGAAAAATAAGATATCTGGTGTTGTCCGCTGCATTGATGTGTGTCCTCACAGCCTGTTCAAAAAACGGGATCAAAGAAGGGACAGAACTGTTGGAGAAGGGCGATTTTGAGAAAGCGGCGTCCGTCTTTGAGCAGGCGGCAAAGGAGGCCGAGGCAGAGGGCGAAAGGGCGCCCGAGGCTTACCGGGGAATGGGAATGGTCTGTTATGCCCTTGAGGACTACGAGGGCACCCGGCAGAATCTTCAAAAGGCATTGGACGAGGGCGGCCTGGAAACGCCCATCATCTATAATCTGATCGGGGTCAGTTCCATGAAGCTGGAAGATTATGACACCGCGCTGGCTGCATTTGACAAGGGGACGGGCCTTCCGGAGAGCGGAGTCGTTTCCCGGGGGTCGAAGGAGGAAGAGACGGCAGATTACAGCGAAGTGATCCGGGAAATGAAATTCAACCGGGTAGTCTGTCTTGAGAAAAAGCTGGATTGGGAAAATGCCAAGGCAGCCATGGCGGAATACGCAAGCCTTTATCCCGACGATGCCAATGCGCAGAAAGAAGCGGAATTTCTCAGTACACGGTAAGGCGGTTTTATGAAGAAATCATATCAGATCACGGAATTTTGCCACCGTTTCCTCCGGGATTTTATTGTGGAGAAGGACTGCTGCATAGACGCAACGGCGGGAAACGGCAATGATACGGAGTTTTTGTGCCGCATGGCAGGGCCCGGCGGCAGGGTCTATGCATTCGACATCCAGGAGGAAGCGCTGGAGCATACCCGGCGCAGGCTAAAGCAGGCGGGGCTGCTGGAACGCGCTGTTCTGATCCGGGACGGGCACGAGCATATGGAGGAATATGTCAAAGGGCAGGTGTCTGCCATTGTCTTTAACTTCGGCTATCTGCCGGGCGGAGACCACAGGATCGCCACCCGGCCTGAGACAAGCCTGCGTGCGGTGAGAGCGGGGCTCGGGCTGCTAAAGCCGGGAGGCGTTATGAACCTGTGCATATACAGCGGCGGAGATACCGGGTATGAAGAGCGGGACGCCCTGCTGGGATTTTTAAAGGAACTGGATACCAGGAAGTGGCTGGTAATCGTCAGCAGCTATTATAACCGAGGCAACGACCCACCGCTGCCGGTATTCGTGATCCGGCTGTAAAGCTTCAGATATTCTGTGAAGGCTGCGTAAAGACTGGGTGAACGGTAACGTATATTCACTCTGCTTCGCAAATTGGCTGAAAAAATGGAGAACATGTATGGAATTATATGATTTGAAACAGGAGGAAGAGCGGTTCATTCTGGTCGGGATTCAGTTAAACGACAGTGAGCCGGCGGAGGAATCCCTGGATGAACTGGAGGAGCTTGCAAGGACGGCAGGAGCCGCGGCTGCGGGCCGGCTGATCCAGAGCCGGGAGGCCATGCACCCCCTGACTTATATCGGAAAAGGAAAGATAGAAGAGCTGAAAGACCTGATCTGGGAGCAGGATGCATCGGGAATCATCTGTGACGATGAGCTTTCCGCGGTGCAGCTCAACAACCTGCAGCAAGAACTGGAATGCAAGGTCATAGACCGGACGCTGCTGATACTGGATATCTTCGCCGCCCATGCGGTTTCCGGAGAAGGGAAGATCCAGGTAGAGCTGGCCCAGCTCCGCTACCGGGCGGCACGTCTTACGGGGCTGGGGAGATCTCTTTCCCGTCTGGGCGGCGGGATCGGAACCAGGGGCCCCGGAGAGAAGAAGCTGGAGATGGACCGGCGTCTGATCCGGGAGCGGATCAGCCACTTGAAGCGGGAACTAAAGGAGGTGGAGCAGCACCGGGAGCGGATTCGCACACAGAGGAAAAAATCATGCATGAAGGTGGCGGCCCTGGTGGGCTATACCTCGGCAGGAAAGAGCAGCATAGAAAATGCGCTGACCCAGGCGGGGATTTTGGAGGACGCGATGCTCTTTTCCACACTGGATACGACGACCAGGGCTCTGGAACTGGAAGGGAAGCAGAAGATCCTTCTGACAGATACGGTGGGATTTATACGGAAGCTGCCCCACCATCTCATTGAGGCATTCAAAAGTACGCTGGAGGAGGCGCGGTATGCGGACATCATCATCCATGTGGTGGATGTGTCCAACCCCCAGATGGATACCCAGATGCATGTGGTCTATGAAACGCTTCGCCAGCTCGGTGTGGAGGGTAAGCCGGTGGTCACGCTGTTCAACAAACAGGATCTGATCTCCGGGCATGAAAATTTCCGGGATTTCCAGGCGGATTATACGGTGGATGGGTCGGCAAAGACCGGCCAGGGGATGGAAGAACTGAAAGCCGTTCTGCTGGAGATCATCCGCAGGGGGCAGGTCTATGTGGAACGGCTGTATCCGTTTCAGGAGGCGGGAAAAATCCAGGTGATCCGGAAGAATGGGCAGCTCTTGCAAGAAGAGTATCTTCCGGACGGGATTGCAGTAAAAGCATACGTGCCCAAAGAGATCTATCTGTCCGGAAGGATTTGACTGCCGGACAGCCCATTAAAATATGAAGATTCGAGGTAAGAGAAACCTATGCTATCAAAAATCAGTGTAAAGAAGCCATATACCGTAGTGGTTGCCGTAGTGCTGGTCCTGATCCTGGGATATGTGTCCTTTGACAAGATGACGGTGGATCTGCTGCCGGACATGAACCTGCCTTATGCGGTGGTTATGACAACCTACCCGGGAGCCAGTCCGGAGGAGGTGGAGGCAACAGTCACAAGACCGGTGGAGCAGGCCATGGCCACCATCAGCAACATCAAGAATGTGAGCTCTTCCTCCATGGAAAACGCATCGACGGTTATTTTGGAATTTGAGCAGACCTCGAATATGGATTCTGTCACCATTGAGATGCGGGAAAGCCTGGATCAGATCAAAGGTTACTGGCCGGACACGGTGGGCAACCCGATGATCATGAAACTGAATCCCACCATGCTGCCGGTGATGGTTCCGGCAGTCAGCGTGGAAGGCGCGGATCCGGCGGAGACCACCCGGATTATCAGGGAAGAGGTTCAGCCGGAGCTGGAGAGCCTGGAGGGCGTAGCCTCGGTCAATCTGTTCGGAGACGTGGAGGAGACGATCCGGGTGACGATCAAGAAGGCCAAGGTCAGCAGCGTGGATGCCAGCGTGCAGAACCAGCTTGACAGAAAGTTCAAAGAGGCGGAGGATGCATTGGCCGATGCCAAAGCCCAGGTCGAGGACGGGAAGAACCAGTTGGAGGCCGGGGCAGGCGCGGCGGCAGGACAGCTTTCTGCGGCAGAGCAGCAGATCGCTCAGGGGGACGCGGAGCTGATGCAGGGCCGTCTCGAGATCAAAGAAAAAAAGAGCCAGTTGGAGCTTGCGCGCACTACCCTCCAGATCGCGGCGGCAGGACTGGACGCCAGTGAACAGGCGTT
The DNA here is from genome assembly GCF_003885045.1 of Schaedlerella arabinosiphila. Taxonomy (GTDB): domain Bacteria; phylum Bacillota; class Clostridia; order Lachnospirales; family Lachnospiraceae; genus Schaedlerella; species Schaedlerella arabinosiphila. The sequence goes on from NZ_RHJS01000002.1 coordinate 6,050,426, forward strand.
GAACGAGCAGAAGCAGGAGCTGGAAGACTTCAACAGCCGCAGGGGCGAGATCGAAGCGGAGTATCAGCAGGTTCAGAAAGAGATCCAGGATCTTCTGGCTTCCATGGGGCAGCAGGGCGGCGACGCAGGAGAGCAGCCCCCCGCAGGCGGCGGGACGGACAATCCCGGTTCCGCCGGGGACGGCAGCGGCACTCCGGGAGCAGGAGAAAACGGTACGGGCATTCCGGAGACAGGAGGAAACGGTACAGGCATTCCGGGAGCAGGAGGAGGCGGCACTGGGACGCAGCCCAACCCGAATCCAGGGGGCACGGAGGTGACACTGCCGGACGGTACAACGATCACGATCCCCGGAGGTATCCCCGATAACATGCTGCCCGGCGGCATCCCCGACATCTCGATTCCGGACGGTACGGATCTGGAGAAGCTGGCGCAGCTCCAGCTTGCCCAGGCAGCGCTGGCTTCCCAGCTTGCACTTCTGGATCAGTATGATTCGACTATGGGAGTGATCAATGAGGGGCTTGCCCAGATCGGCTCCAACCGGCAGCTCATTTCGGACAAGCAGGCGGAGCTGGACATGGGGGAAACCATGCTGAACCAGGCGGAAGCCCAACTGAATGCGGGAACCCTCACCCTGGCCCAGGCAAGGGCCCAGATCGGCGCGGCCCAACTGACGGCGGCGCTGGAGATGAGCACCGTATCCGCCCAGCTTGCGGTGGGGGAAACGGCCATCCAGGCGCAGGAAGAGGAACTGAAGAAAGCCAAGGACACGGCCAGCGCCGGTGCGGATATGGAAGCATTGCTGACGGGAGAGACCGTGCAGACACTATTGACCGCGCAGAATTTCAACATGCCGGCGGGCTATGTGCAGGAGGACGGCATTGACTTCCTTATCCGCGTGGGCGATAAATTTTCTTCCATAGAAGAGCTGCGGAATCTGGTACTCGTAGAGCGGGAGGGCATCAACCCCATCCGGCTTTCCGACATCGCGGATGTGGAGCGGATGGACAATGCGGATGAGACCTACGCAAAAATAAACGGGGAAAACGGCATTCTGTTCCAGATCCAGAAGCAGACCGGCTATTCCACCGGGGATGTGACGGACCGGGTTCTGGAACGATTGGATCAGATCCAGAAAAAGAACAAGGATATACATACCGTGGTGCTGATGAACCAGGGCGTGTACATTGACATGGTAGTCGGCTCCGTGCTGCAGAACCTGGTGTTTGGCGCGGTGCTTGCGATCCTGATCCTGCTGGTATTTCTGCGGGATATCCGGCCCACCTTTGTCATCGCCTGCTCGATCCCGATCAGTATCCTGACCGCCATTGTGCTGATGTATTTCAGCGGAGTGACGATGAATGTGATCTCCCTGTCCGGCCTGGCGCTGGGCGTGGGAATGCTGGTGGACAACTCCATCGTCGTGATCGAAAACATTTACCGGATGCGCAATGAAGAAGGCGTGTCTGCAAAAAAAGCGGCGGTCATGGGGGCAAAGGAAGTGGCCGGCGCCATTGCGGCTTCCACACTGACCACGGTGTGCGTCTTTTTGCCCATCGTATTTACGGAAGGTATTGCCAGGCAGTTGTTTGTGGACATGGGGCTGACCATCGCCTACTCCCTGCTGGCGAGCCTGGTGGTGGCGCTGAGTCTGGTGCCCATGATGTCCGCCGGGCTTCTGCGTAAGACGCAGCAGAAGGAGACCCGCCTGTTTGTGGCAATCCAGAATGGATACGAAAGGCTGCTGCGGATCGCGCTGAAAGGAAAGCTTGTGGTACTCGCAGGCGCGCTGGCCCTGTTTATAGTGAGCGGCGTCCTGTTGATTTCCCGGGGAACCCAGTTCATGCCATCCATGCAGAGTACGGAGATCAGCATGACCGTTTCAACGCCGGAGGGCACGCCGCTGTCGGAAACAGCCCAGGCTGCGGACGCATTTGCCGCGCAGATCGGGGAGCTTGCCGATGTGGAGGACGTAGGCGGCATGTCAGGTGCATCCGGCGTCATGGGCGGTTCCTCCGCTTCCAACGAGGTGCAGTTCTATGCGCTGGTCAGTGAGGACAGGAGCATGTCCGATTCCAGGCTGCAGAAAGAACTGGAAAAGGCGGCGCAGGAGCAGGGCCTGGAGATCAATGTGAGCATGTCCGACATGGATATGAGCGCCCTGGGCAGCTCCGGGATCTCCGTGCAGATCAAAGGAAATGAGCTGGATACCCTGCGCAGGATCGCAGGGGAAGTGGCTGAGATCGTTTCAAATGTAAAAGGAACACAGAACGTATCGGACGGCATGGAGGAGGTGACCAGGGAACTCAGGGTCGTGGTGGACAAGGCAAAAGCCATTGCCCATAATCTGACGGTGGCGCAGATCTACCAGGAATTAGCGGCAAAGCTGCGGGATCAGACTTCCGCCACCAGTCTGGAGATGGACGCTGCCACCATCGACATCCTGGTGGAGGAGCAGAAGAACCAGGAGCTGACCAGGGAGGATATCAAAAACCTTGTGCTGGATGTGAAAAAAGAAGACGGCAGCACGGAAAAGCTGCCATTAAAAGATGTGGCGGCCTTTGAGGACGGCGAGGGACTGCAGGCCATTTCCAGGGATGCCCAGAGCCGGTATATCAATGTCAGCGCAGAAGTGGAGGAGGACGACAACGTAGGGCTGGTCAGCAGCAGAATCCAGAAGGAACTCAACAGGTATCAGATTCCGGAAGGCTATACGATCCAGATGACCGGGGAAGACGAGACCATCCGGGAGACCATGGTGGAGCTTATGAAAATGCTGGCCCTGGCGGTGGTGTTCATGTACCTGATCATGGTGGCCCAGTTCCAGTCGCTTCGCTCCCCGTTTATCGTCATGTTTACGGTGCCCCTGGCATTTACCGGGGGATTTCTGGGGCTTTTGGTGTCCGGGAGCCTGATGAGCGTGATCGCCATGATCGGATTTGTTATGCTGTCGGGAATCATTGTCAACAACGGAATCGTATTTATTGATTACACGAACCAGCTGGTTGCCGCGGGATACGGGATGACGGAGGCGCTGGTGGAAGCGGGAAGAACCAGGCTGCGCCCCATCGTCATGACGGCGCTGACGACCATACTGGGGCTTTCTACAATGGCGCTGGGAGTGGGCTCCGGCTCGGATATGGTTCAGCCCATGGCGGTGGTCACCATCGGCGGACTGACCTATGGGACGCTGCTGACACTATTTGTAGTGCCCTGTATCTACGGGCTGTTTCGGAAGCGGGAAAAAGCAAGACTGAAAGAGGGAATGGAAGAAGCGTTTGAGGATTTAGAAGATTTCATGGAAGATGTGTATGAGGATGAGTAGTAAAGATCCTTTCGGATCGGGGGAAGAAACCGGATTTTCAAAGGCATTTGACAAAGGCAAGGAGGACCGGGATATGTTTCAGGAGGCATCAGAGTTTGCGGCAAAGGCGCATGAAGGACAGGTACGAAAAGGAACAAAGAAACCATATATTGTTCACCCGATGGAGGTGGCGGAGATTGTAGCGGGTATGACAAAGGATGAGGAGGTGATCGCCGCCGCCGTCCTGCACGATACGATTGAGGACTGCGCGGGTGTGACGGAAGAGGTTCTGCGCAGCCGTTTCGGAGAACGGGTGGCGTCACTGGTGGCAGGTGAGAGCGAAGATAAATCCAAGACCTGGGAAGAGCGGAAGGGGACTACAATCCGCCATCTGAAAACGGAATCCAGGGAACTGCAGATGATCGCCCTGGCAGACAAGCTTTCCAATATGCGGGACATCGACCGGGATTATCCGGTTCTGGGTGAAAACCTGTGGATGCAGTTTCGGATGCACAGCAAGCATGCCATCGGCTGGTACTATAAGGGTGTGATGGAAGCTCTGGACGGGGCTTTTCATGATGTTCCGGCATATCAGGAATACTGCCGTCTGGTGAAGAAACATTTCGGGGACGCCCCGGCATCCCTGGAGTGGAAGGAAGAACGGAAACGGAGGGGAGAAAGATGACCGGCACGAAGGTGATCTGTTTTGCGAACAATAAGGGCGGAAGCGGAAAATCCACTACATGCTCCAACGTGGGCTACGGCCTGTCGGCCCTTGGGAAAAAAGTACTGCTGGTGGACGGGGACATGCAGCTGAATTTATCGCTGTCTCTGTTCGAGGAGGAACAGGTGCTGGACTTCGCGCGCAGTGAGAAGAACCTGTATGAAGGGATACGCAGGCAGGCGGATCTGACCGGATTTATTGTGAAATCTCCGTTTGAAAACCTGGACCTGATTCCATCCTCCACATTGATGTGTTCTATCGAATACGAGCTGTTTACCAAATGGCAGCGGGAATACATTTTAAAAAAGTGCATGGCAAATATCGTGTCCTCCGGGGCATATGACTATATCCTGATCGACGCGCCGCCGACTTTGGGCGGATGGGTGATGAACATCCTGTGCGCCTCGGACGCGGTGATCATCCCGGTGGAATCCAGCCCATGGGGGATGTTCGGGCTGGCCAACATGTTCGAATTTCTGGGGGAGGTGCGGCAGATCGCCCCGAATCTGGAGACAGGCGGCGTGGTGATCACAAAGGTGGACACCCGGAAAAGCTATTTCCGGCAGACGCTGGATACGCTGAAAGAACTGGACGGGGTGAAGGTATTTGACACCTATATCCGGGTGGACAGCGGGGTGGAATGGTCCCAGGACAATCATGTGCCCATCATGGCATATAGAAAAAACAGCCGCAGCGCCGGGGAATATATGGAACTGACCAGGGAGGTCGTGCAGCGGTTCGAGCGGGGCAGTACGGTATGCATCAGGAATTAATCAGGGAATTATCGGTAATTACGGAAGAAGAGAAGAGTATACTGGACGGGCGGCAGGGCATCGACCAGCAGCTTTACACGGAGAAAAAGGAGCTGATCGTAGACAGCGAAAAGCTTCTAAAACGGGGGAAGCTGATCGAGGTGCGCCCCCACACCCGTTTTGTAAAATTCCCCAGGCACAGGCACAACTATGTGGAAGTGATCTACATGTGCCAGGGGACTACGACGCACTATATTGACGGGAATGAGGTCGTTCTGGAGCCAGGCGACCTTTTGTTTCTCAACCAAAATTCAGAGCAGGAGATCCTCCCCGCCGGGGAAACGGATATTGCGGTGAACTTCATCATACTGCCGGAGTTTTTCAACATGGCCTTTTCCATGATGGGCACGGAGGAAAACGCGCTGAAGGAATTTCTGGTAGGGACGCTCTGCGGAAAAAATGAACAGACCTCGTATCTGTATTTCCACGTGGCGGACGTCCTGCCGATCCAGAACCTGGTGGAGAATATGGTCTGGACCATCTTCTACGGTATGGGAAATAAGCGGAGCTGCAACCAGATCACCATGGGGCTCCTTCTGCTTCAGCTTTTGAACTATATGGACAAGATGGAGACCGGGAGCTCACGCTTTGACACGGAGCTGACCGGAAATGTTCTCAATTACATCGAAGAACACTATAAGGACGGCAGCCTTTCCGAGCTGGCGGAGATGATGAACTATGACGTATACTGGCTGAGCCGGGAGATCCGGAAACGCACCGGGAAGACCTATAAGGAGCTTCTCCAGGCAAAACGGATGAACCAGGCGGTCTACCTGCTCACCAGCAGCCGGCTGTCCATTGCGGATATTATCGGGTCCGTGGGGTATGACAATACAAGCTACTTCTACCGGAAGTTCAGGGAGCGGTACGGGGTCAGCCCGAAGGAATACAGAAAAGGGCTGTGAAGGCTGCGGTTTACACAGACTCACATTGGGAGTACCGGATCAAAAAGGTTGTTGGAATATACTTGATTTTATTACTATACTGCTTTACAATAGATTTTATGGAATATGGGGAAATCCAAAATGAAACCGGGAGGCGGCTATATGCAGAGACGTATTTTAGTGGTAGATGACGATTCGATGAATCTGGTAAGGACGAAAATGATCCTTGGGAAGTATTACAATGTGCTTCTTGCTGAATCAGGAAAAGAAGCACTTCAAAAACTGGAAAGCGAGAAGATCGATATGGTTCTTCTTGACATTGAGATGCCGGAAATGAACGGCATGGAGGTCTTTGAACGTATGAAACAGCGCGGCATAGATATCCCTGTGATTTTTCTGACAGCCTCAGGAGATGAGGATGACGTGAAGAGCGCGATCAAGCTGGGGGCGGTCAACTATCTGAAGAAGCCGTTCCTTCCGCCGGAACTGATGAAGCGGGTCGCTCAGGAACTGGGCAAGGAATAAGAACGGCTGACAGATTGATCATAAGGCAGCAGACTTTAGATTTTTCAGAAAGGGAAACATGATGGAAGAAAATATTTTTTTAAAAAACAGGAAAACAATGAATCTGGCGGACTACATGAAAGCACAGGAAAACGGCAGGGAGAACCTTGGGGCGGAACTGCCCGTCGCTGTTTACAGGCTTTTGGAGTATTCGATCCGGGAAGAACTGGCTTCCAGGTTCGGCAAAGAAAAACAGATTGAGATTTTCCGGAGCGCAGGTTTTCGTGCGGGGACATATTTTGCAGAAAAATATCTGGATTCCTCTTTAGAATTATCCGAGTTTACCGCACAGCTTCAGAAGCGTCTGGAAGAATTTAAGATTGGTGTCCTGAGGATTGAGAAGTTTGATGAGGAGACGGGGAAGATGGTACTTACGGTTTCTGAGGATGCCGACTGTTCCGGACTGCCGCTCCTTGGTGAGACAGTATGCAACTATGATGAGGGATTTTTAGCCGGAATACTTACCTCATATACGGGGAAGCCGTACAATGCGACGGAAGTGAACTGCTGGGCGACCGGTGACAGGGTATGCCGGTTCCGGGCAGATATAGATGAATAAGGAGGATATGAACTTGGGAGCAGAGACAAATAAGGACTGCGAGGTTTTATTCGAATATATGAGGGGGATTCTCTATGATTCATGGATTGAGAATTTTGAAGTCGGTCAGCTGAGCGAACCCTTCAAGGATCTGGGGCGGGGACTCCAGATCATGCAGAATGCGGTGAACGAGCTGGTTGCATATTCGGCGGAGCTTTCGAAGGGAAACCTGTCGGTGGAATTTCCGAAGGATTACAATTTCCTGTGTGAGAATCTGAAGAACCTGCACGCGAATCTGAATCACCTTACCTGGCAGGCGCAGCAGGTTACAAAGGGAGATTATTCTCAGCATGTAGCCTTTCTGGGAGATTTTTCCGATGCCTTTAACGAGATGACGCGGCAGCTAAAAGAGAGGGAAGAACAGCTTAAGGAAGTCGCGGCGAAGGCAGAGCGCCGGGCAGAGATGATCGAAGGCTACAATGAGTTCCTGATCGAGATGCTGAGCAGGCGGAAGGAATGGCTTCTGGTTGTGGACAGGGACAGCAAGGAGGTCATATACTGCAATAAGCGGAAGCAGGTTGGAGGCATTGACAGTTCTTTCTGCCAGACCTGCAAGCGCCGTCTTTCTTTCCATACCGATCTTTTAAACTGGGACGGCAAAGAGCAGTATAAGGTGTGGGAGATGGAGGGAGAAGCAGGCACTTCCTACCGTGTCACTTCCTTCCAGATGGAATGGAGGGAACGCTCTTCCTATGTTCATGTTGTAATCGACATTACGGATGAGAAGCGCAACGCCCGCCACCTGGACAGCGAGGCATACCATGATCCGCTGACGGGAGCGAAAAACCGCAGGTTCTTTGAGGAATATATGGGAATCGTCCTTCGAGACGAGCTTGATGCAACGATCTGCTATCTGCAGCTTGACGGGCTGGAATATGTAAACGAGACCTTCGGGCATCACGAGGGAGACGCATATATCCAGGGCTTCGTGGAGATCGTCAAGAAGAACTTCCGCGGCGGCGATACCTTTGCTCGGATTGGCGGCGACGAGTTCTGCGTTGTCCTTTCCGGCAATATGGCAGATCTGATCAATCGGAAGCTGGCCGAGATTATGAAGGAATTTCAGGAGGAAGTCTACAAAAAGTACCAGTGCAGTTTCAGCTATGGTGTCCTGGAGATTGAGGGAAAAGAGAACAAGCTTACTTTAGAGGAAATCATGGAACAAGCGGATGATGTAGTGTATGAGTGCAGACTGAAGAACATTGCGAAATATCCTCTGATCTTTTCGACCCTGGTCGAATAGAAATGCAAATAGGGTCCTATTTTTAAGTAAATAGAGACCTTTTTTTGTGCTCTTTTACTAATTATAATAAACGTAGAGTTAAAAAATTATAAAGGAGGCACAAAATGGAGAAGTATTATTTGGCCGTAGATATCGGGGCGTCCAGCGGGCGTCACATGCTGGCGTCGATGGTGGATGGCCGGATGGAGCTGGAAGAGATCTACCGCTTCCCAAACGGGATGGACAATGTGGACGGAACCCTGTGCTGGGATGTAAAACGGCTGTTTGCCGAGATCAAAAACGGTCTCAAAAAGTGTAAAGAGCTTGGCAAGATCCCTTCCTTCATGGGGATTGATACGTGGGCGGTGGATTATGTCCTGCTGGATCAAAAGGACAGGGTTCTGGGCAATACCGTAGGCTATCGTGACAGCCGCACCGGCGGAATGGATGATAAAGTCTATGAGACGATCTCACTTTCCGCATTGTATGCGAGAACCGGAATCCAGAAACAGATCTTCAACACCATTTACCAGCTTATGGCAGTAAAACAATCCCATCCAGAATACCTGGAACAGGCGAGGTCCATACTGATGATTCCGGATTACTTCGACTTCCTGCTGACCGGTGTGAAGAAGATGGAATACACCAACGCCACAAGCACGCAGCTGGTAGATCCCAAGACCAACGACTGGGATTATGAGCTGATTGACATGCTGGGATACAATTCCAAAATGTTCCTGCCCGTGTCCATGCCCGGAACGGTGGTAGGGAATTTTACAAAAGAGATCCAGGAAGAAGTGGGATTTGACTGTACGGTTGTGCTTCCTGCAACACATGATACAGGCTCTGCGGTGCTGGCGGTTCCCACCAACGATGACAACGCGATCTACATCAGTTCAGGCACCTGGTCTCTGATGGGGATCGAGAGAAAAGAAGCGGACTGCTCCATGGCGAGCATGCAGGCCAACTTTACAAATGAGGGCGGCTACGACCATCGGTTCCGTTTCCTGAAAAATATCATGGGACTGTGGATGATTCAGTCCGTGAAGAAGGAATTTGAAGAGGATCTGTCCTTTGCGGAGATCTGTGAGCGTGCTTCTAAAGAGAAGATTGCCTCCATTGTGGACTGCAACGATGACTGTTTCTTTGCGCCGAAGAGCATGATCAAGGCGGTGCAGGATTATTGCAGCAACACGAATCAGCAGGTGCCTGAGACGGTAGGGGAGATTTCCGCTGTGGTATACAACAGCCTGGCCTACTGCTACGGCGAGACGGTGAAGGAGATCGAGGCCATTACAGGCAATACATATGACACCATCTATGTGGTGGGCGGCGGCGCCAATGCAGGCTATCTGAACGAGCTGACCGCAAAGTATACCGGCAAGAAGGTATCCGCCGGCCCCACCGAGGCTACCGCCATCGGAAATATCGCGGTGCAGATGCTGCAGGACGGCGTATTCGCGGATCTGCCTGCTGCACGGACATGCATCGGAACGTCATTTGATATCAAATATTATGAGTAAGAGGAGGATATAACATGTTAGTTGAGACAAAAGCAAAAGTAGGTGTATTTTCCATCGCTTTAGGCGCGTATCTGCCCCAGTTCCCGTCACTGGTACCGGAGTTCGAAGCACAGTACGATGCGTTTAAGAAGACGCTGCCGGACACCGTGGAGATCATCGACGGAGGAATGGTGACCACAAAGGAGCAGTCACAGGCAGCAGGGGACGCGTTCCGCGCGGCGGACGTGGATCTGGTATTCATGCAGCTTCTGACCTACGCTACATCCTACAATATGCTCCCGGCAGTGCGGGATCTGGATGTTCCGGTTGTGCTGGTGAACGTGCAGAAGCTGAAAGCGCTGGACTACGATCATACAGATATCGCGTCATGGCTGGGCGAAGGCTATGCCTGCGGCGCGGTCGGTGAGATGGTGGCTGACCTGGAGAGATACGGCAAACGCCACGCGGTGATCACAGGCGTTGTAGAAGGCGGAGATCCGGGCGTCCAGGCGGAGATCGAGGAGTGGTGCCGCGCAGCCCAGGTGAGAAGAAGATTCCGGGATACCAATATCGCGCAGATCGGAAGGCCCTATCCGGGTATGATGGATCTCTACATTGACGAGTCCAACCTGTACAGGAGGATGCACCTCTATACCAAGCAGTTTGACTGGGAGAAGATGTGGGCCATTGCCGATGACATCACAGACGAGGACGCGATCCGCGCGAAAGCTCAGGATATACTGGATACCTTCGACATTGAGGGCGGCGGAAGCATCGAAGAAGTATGGGAAATGGCAAAATATGTGGTTGCGTTCGAGCAGTGGGTGAAGGATGAGAAGCTGGGACTGGTAGCCTCCCACTATGACGGATTTGCACAGGGCAAGGCAGGCGTCCTTGACAGTATGCTGATCCCGGCATTCTCCATGCTGATCAAGCAGGGAACGGCCTGTGCGGTAGAAGGGGATATGAAGGTTGCCATGGCGATGAGTATTTTAAAAACCATCTCCGGTACAGGGCAGCTTGCGGAAATGTACTCCATCGACTTCAACGACGACATTGCCATCATCGGACACAGCGGCTCCGGGGATGCGGATATCTCCGACAAGAAGCCGACCATGAAGATCGTAAAGGTATTCCACGGAAAGACCGGCGGCGGCTACCTGACCCAGTTCTATCCGTACACAGGCCCGGTCACTTACCTTGCCATCACACAGGACGGAGAAGGGCACTTCAAATTTATCGTGGCTGAGGGCGTCAATGAGGAAGGCAAGATCCTTTCCTTCGGCGATACCAACATGCGGACACGCTTTACCTGCGGGGCAAGGGAGTTCGTGAACCAGTGGAGCGAATGCGGACCGACCCACCACTTTGCGGCGGCGACTGGAAGGCATATCGATACGATCCTGAAGGTGGCGAAGATCTTCAATGTACCGGTGGATATTGTGACCAGATAAACCGAAATCCGATATTGGAAGTGCATTCGGAAAGCAGAAGCGGTATAGAATGAACATAAAAAATCCGGATATCAAACACAGTGATGTGCAGGATATCCGGATTCTTTTTGATCAATAACAGAAGCCGGTAAAAATCCGATCTCTTCAGTATTCCCTGTCAGACAGCCGCATCCACCGAAATATCCGCTGCCGCCGCGCCGGCCGAACCAATGTCTGCCGCTATGCTGCCGCCTGGTGCTGCACTCCCGGCCACTGCCCCTGCCGCGGATCCCGGGGCGCTGCCGGTGCCAGGTACGGAAACCAGCCCCTCGGCTGCTGCAGAAGCGGAGGAATTGCCCAGGCCCGCTATGGAATCCAGGGTCTCCTGAAGGGCTTCCTTCCGGTCCTGCGCCAGTTCCTTTGCCGCATAGTGATTTTCCTCTCTGCGGCGTTTTTTCCTGCGCTTGGAAATCTCCTTGCGGATCTCCAGTTCCTTTTGCTGCTCCTGACGTTCCTCCGCGCGCTTTCTCTGCAGCTCCAACTGTTCCTCCTTGTTCAGGTTCTTCATCTTTTTCTGAATCTGCCGGGTCAGCTTCTGCATACGCCGGATCATCCGGCCTATTTTTTCCTTATCTTCCCCTTCGCTGAGCGCATATGCGATTTTTAAAGTGCCCAGCGCGCGCATGGCTTTGGAGGAAACCTGCAGTACGTTCATCTTCGTCTCCGAACGGGCGAGCTCGCTTGCAAGCTGTCCGGTAGAATCGTCCGGCATGGATACGTTCATCTTGAAACCGGAGCTTTCCTTTGCCTGCCCCAGCAGGGAATCCAGGAGACTTTTCTCCTCTTTTTCTTTTCCAAGCATGGCGCTTAAAAGGCTCTTCTCATCCTCTCCCAGGAGGGAGCTTAAGAAATCCTCCTGATCTTCTCCGAGCATCGAATTTAAAAAACTTGACTGATCCTGTATCTGTCCGCGGATCGAATGATAAAAATCATCCTTTGCCGCATTGCCCGCATTGAAATAACGATCCGCCGCAGTCACCGACTGTACCGGAGCACCCGGCGTCTTTTCCGCTTCACTGCCGTCTTTTACAGCCAGAGCCTGCTCCGTATAGGGGCTTCCGGCTGCAGACTGGTTCCGATCCGCATACTGGCTGCCGGCCGCCGGCCGCCAGTTCCTCATAGTCACTTTCATGAAAAGACCCTCCTTTCCTTCCTGTCCTGTAATCAATTTGCACAGCAAATCGAGTACCTTCTTACCCGGGATATGCATAAAAATATATTCTGCCGGGCAGACAACCAATCCTGTTTTTTCCATATATACTATATATCGGCCTGAGTTCAGGAAATAAAATAAATTTTTGCAAAATTATATTTTTTTCTGATTCTGGTTGCAATTTCAGAACCATTATACTACAATATCCTATGTATAGGCAGCTTGGGAATCGTAACGAATGTACCTGTGCAGTATTAAAACGGTTGCTGTTATACCACGTACCAAGTACCGCGTACACGGCGCAAGGTGCGGGAGCAGTAAAAATAAAGGCGCAAAATGTACAGATTATTTTGAAGCAGTTCTCTACAGGGGTAAGGGAGAGTAGTTTTATGGGTGACAACAATAAGATGCGTTCCATTCTTGAAATTATGAATGATGTTCTGAGTACGGTAAGAGATTATTATGATTCGGAATATGCTTATTATATTGAAAAGGATGAATACGAGATACTGACAATCTATGAATGGTGTGCGGAGAATATTCCGTGGCAGCGGGACCGGATCAAGATGCTCGAACCGGAACATCTGCCGCGCTGGGTGCAGCATGAGATCACGGATACCAGAGACGAGTGCTACAGCGTATTCCAGGAGCTGGATGAAGGCATTACGGCGGTACTTGCCGTAGTCAATGTACGACGCGGGGGCTGCGACCTGTCGCTGATGCGGGCGGTACTGCCGTATATTTCCCAGGCAATCATTCTGCACAAGACCCAGAAGCAGCAGGAATATCTGAGCTATCATGATGATCTGACAGGACTTTTGAACCGGAACAGCTTCGTGGCATACCTGGCCGAAGCGAAGAAGAGGCAGTTAAAGTCCGTAGGTGCATTGTCCGCGGATATCAACGGCCTGAAGAATTTTAACAAAGAATTTGGCAGGGAGTACGGCGATGAAGTCGTGATCCGCGTAGGTGAGATCCTGGAAGAATTTTTCCGAAGCGCCAACGTATACCGACTGACCGGGGATGAATACCTGGCTATTGTTGAGAATACTTCTTATGAAAAGTTTATGAAGGGCGTACAGGCGGCCTATACCAAGCTGGAGAATATCAGTCTCGGGCTGGTAACAATGGGTTATGCCTGGGAGAAGTCCAATATTGATGTAGATGTCCTTGTATCCGATGCGGAAGACATGATGCGGGAAGAGAAGAAGAAGTACTATAAGAACCTGCGCAAGGGACATCATGAGCCGATCATCAAGCAGGATCTGCTTGACGACTTAAAGTCCGGCAATTTTATCGTATGTCTTCTTCCGATTATGGATGCCCATTCCAATGAAGTTGTGGGGGCGGAGGCGCTGGTGCGCTATCATCATAAGGATCTGGGCATTATGAATCCGGAGCGTTATATCGCGCTGTTGGAAGAGACGAAGCTGTCCTATCATCTGGATCTGCACGTATTTGAGGAAGTGTGCAGGACGCTGCAGCGCTGGGAGCAGGACGATCTGCCGATGATCCCCGTCTCCGTGAATTTTGCGGTTTCCACTCTGCGCAGGCATGACATTACGGAGAAGATGCAGGCAATCGTGGAGAAGTATCATGTTTCCTGCGAGTATCTCCAGATCGAAGTATCGGAGTCTCGGGGAGATATGAACCAGGAGATGCTGGCTGAGACGGGCAACAAGATCCGCAAGGCCAATGTGAGAGTGGTTCTGGATCATTTCGGCGCAAAAAATTCCAGCTTTACCATCCTTTCACTGATGGAATTTGACGGATTGAAGCTGGACAGCAGCCTGGTAGACAATATCGTGGGCAACAGACGCAGCCAGATCGTGTCTCAGGCCGTGATTGATGTCTGCAGAAGGCTGGGCGTAACCGTGTCCGCTTCGGGCGTGGATACCCAGGATCAATTGAATATCCTCAAGGAGATGGGCTGTGACTGTGTTCAGGGGACGCTCTTCAATAAACCGATCACCATTGAGACCTTTGAGGTTCGGTATCTGAAAGGGTAGGCTTGTTCATATGTATTCCCGGCCGGGGCATTGGCCGGAACGAGAATTTGGGGAACAGGTATAAAATATGATCAGAACATGGACTGCCAGTATCGTTCCGCTATACGAGGAAGATTTTTACCGGCTGTGTTATGGACAGGTTCCTTCCTTCCGCAGAGAGAAGGCGGACCGTATGAAGGGGAAGCAGGTTCGTGCGCAGAGTGTCGGCGTATGGCTTCTGTATGAGCGGATGAAAAAGGAATATGGGATAGAGGCGGATACAGCATATAATCTTTCACATTCGGGGGACTATGTGCTGTGTTCTGTTAGTACGGAACGGCATGTAAAAGTCGGCTGCGATATCGAAGAGGTGAAAGAACCGAATCTGAAGATTGCCGGGCGGTTTTTCTGTCCTGCCGAGTATGAACAGATTGCCGGGGAAAAAGATAAAGTGCTGCAGCAGGAGTATTTTTTCCGCTATTGGGTGCTCAAGGAGAGTTTTGCAAAAGCCACCAGGGAAGGGCTGGCGCTGGGGATGGATACTTTTGAGATCATGCTGGGGAATCCGTCAGTCCTGGTGAAGCAGCCGGAGAATTATCCGGAGCGGTATCATTACAGGGAGGCTGTCCTGAGAGGCGGAGAGCTTGTGCCTTCGGAGAGCGGGACAGGCTGCACAGAGTCCGGAGAGTACGAACCGGAAGGAAAGGAATACAGAGAAGACGCCGGAGGGGGCGCGTACCGTATTGCGGTATGTTCTACGGATTCCGGGATTGAGGAGGTTAGACAGGCAGATTTTTTAAAATTACTCAGGGTTCACACAGGATAAAGCGGGGGGAGGCATCACCGAGGGATACAGTTCATATCAGGAGGTCGATATGCGTATAGATAATAGTAGGGCGAGGTTCTTGAAGAAATATGAGCAGCGGCTGAAAAAAGTACTGGTTGTAGGTTTTGCGGCGGGGCTGCTTGTCTGTTTTATGCTGAATCTGGTTTTCAACAGGATCAGGATCGGCGGAATAGACAAAAAGTACAAAAAGCAGATCACGGAACTGACAGAAAAAAATGAAAAGCTTTCCAGCCAGATCAAATCAGGCGTTTCGAAAAAAAATACGGATGCAAGCGCCGACGAGCTTTCTTCAAAAGAGGATTCCTGGAGCCTGGTACTGATCAATGAAGAGAATCCTCTGGATACCGCGTATATTCCGGAGCTGGAAGCGGTCAGGGAAGGGTCTTTTGTAGATGTACGGATCGTGGAAGACGCAAAAAAGATGCTGGAGGACGCGGAAAAAGAAGGCTTAAATATGTACATTGTTTCTGCCCATCGGGATTATGAGACCCAGAGGGAGGTCTTCAATACCACGATGACAGAATGGATCTCAAAGGGCTCGACCCCTCTGGAGGCTTATGAGGAGACCAAGAAGTCTGTAGCGGTTCCGGGAACCAGCGAGCACGCCAGCGGCCTGGCAATGGACATCACGTCCGGGCAGTACGGCGAATTGGATGATAAGCAGGCGGAGACGGATGAAGCCAAATGGCTGGCGGCAAACTGCTGGAAGTACGGGTTTATCCTTCGCTATCCCCTGGACAAATCCGACGTGACAGGGATTGTTTTTGAGCCGTGGCATTACCGCTATGTAGGAAAAGACGCGGCAAAAGAGATCATGGAGAAGGATATCACCCTGGAAGAATACCTGTCCAATTAGCATGATTTTTGTTGTGGAATCTGGAAAAAAGAGAAGAAAAATCAGACGCTGTTTTAGATGATTTCTACAAATATAAAATTTATGTAAAGTTTTGGTGCGTGAAAGCATTGACAATCATGAAATGCGGTGGTATGATGCCACATGTAAAGCAAAGAGGCTGTGAAACAATTCATAGTCTCTTTTTTTGGTTTTACGGTTTTTACCGTGGGCCGGTATCATATGGCATATGGCGGAGCAAAGACGCTTCTTTTATTGAAAAAGAAGATTTTGCTCCGCCATTTGTATTTGCGGACGGACAGGAGATTCTAATGGATGAAGATGTCTGTTTAGCTGAAAATAGGAGGGAAATCATTATGACTGAAGAAATTATGATGGCAGTGGACAGTAAATTGTTCGGCGTCTGGTTCCTGATCGGCGCGGCGCTGGTATTCTGGATGCAGGCAGGCTTTGCCATGGTGGAAGCCGGATTTACCAGAGCGAAGAATACGGGCAATATCCTGATGAAGAATCTGATGGACTTCTGTATCGGTACGGTTATGTTTATTCTGATTGGTTTTGGACTGCTTCTGGGGGAGGATCTGCTAGGGCTGATTGGAAAGCCGGGGTTTGACATTTTTACATGCTATGGGGACTTTGGCTGGTCTGATTTTGTATTTAACCTGGTGTTCTGCGCGACCACCGCAACCATCGTGTCGGGGGCTATGGCGGAACGGACAAAATTTTTGTCCTACTGCATCTATTCGGGGGTGATCTCTGCATTGATCTACCCCATCGAAGCACACTGGATCTGGGGCGGCGGCTGGCTGGCACAGATGGGCTTCCATGATTTTGCGGGTTCCTGTGCAATCCACATGACCGGAGGACTCTCTGCGCTGATCGGAGCTAAGATCCTGGGACCCCGTATCGGAAAATTTTCCAGGGACAAATCGGGGGCTGTCACAAAGGTCAACGCATTTCCAGGGCATAACCTTCCGCTGGGATGTCTGGGTGTGTTTATCCTCTGGCTCGGCTGGTACGGCTTCAACGGTGCGGCGGCGGTCAGCGTAGAACAGCTTGGTTCCATTTTCGTGACTACCACCATCGCTCCGGCAATAGCAACCGTGGTATGCATGGTCTTTACGTGGGTCAGGTTTGGCAAGCCGGATATCTCCATGTGTCTGAATGCTTCCCTGGCCGGGCTGGTGGCGATCACCGCACCCTGCGACGTGGCGGATGCACTCGGCTCTGTCGTGATCGGTGCGGTGGCAGGACTTCTGGTGGTATTCGGTGTCTGGTTCCTGGACTATGTGCTGGCGGTGGATGACCCGGTAGGCGCGGTTGCCGTACATTTTATGAACGGTGTGTGGGGAACTCTGGCAGTGGGCCTGTTTGCGACAACCTCTGCCCCCGGAAATGATACCTTAACCGGGCTGTTCTATGGCGGCGGATTGGGACTGCTGGGAAAACAGGCCGTGGGGGTCTTGGGCGTCTGTGCATGGACGGCGGTGACGATTACGATTACATTTTTCATTATAAAGGCAACGGTCGGCCTGCGCGTGACCGCAGAGGAGGAGATCGTGGGGCTGGATTCCTGCGAGCACGGGCTGCCGTCCGCTTATGCAGGCTTCAGCATCATGGACATTTCCAATACTATGACCATGGAGGTCAACGAGAATACGGATCTTGGAAACGAAGAGTATGAGTCTGCGTCTGAACTGCAGAGAAATGCGGCCGTACGAGTGGTGGAGATGCCGGCAGCAGCGGCGGGCTCGGGTATTTTCAAGGTAGTTATTATCTCCAAACTCTCCAGATATGAGAAAGTGAAAAAGGTGATGAACGATCTGGGCGTTACCGGCATGACCGTGACCCAGGTGATGGGCTGCGGGATTCAGAAGGGTGCCGGAGAGATGTACCGCGGGGTGGAAATGGACGCCACGCTGCTTCCGAAGGTAAAGATCGAAGTGGTAGTCAGCAAGATCCCGGTGGCTTCTGTTATAGAAGCAGCGAAGAAGGCACTCTATACCGGCCGAATCGGAGACGGAAAGATCTTCGTCTACAATGTGGATAAGGTTGTAAAGATACGGACAGGAGAGGAGAATTTTGCTGCTCTGCAGGATGTGGAATAGAATCAGGACAACATTGCGGTGCGCACCCGAACAGGGTGCGTATTTTTCATTTCTTGACGGTTTGGCGTTCTTCTAGTAAAATGGAAAATAGCTATGGTATCTGGAGGATTGGATTTGCGGGAGAAGGGTGAATGAGGAACAAGAAAAATATCAGATGGAATACGCTGCGTATAACGGCGGCCGGATTCCTGGGCGTGATTCTGCTGGGGGCCATGCTCCTATATCTGCCTGTCAGCAACACCCAGCCCATCGCGTTTATAGACGCATTATTCACGGCAGTCACATCGGTGTGTGTGACGGGGCTGGTAACGGTGGTTCCGGCGTCGCAGTTTACGCTGTTTGGAAAGATTATACTGCTTGTGCTGATCCAGATCGGCGGGCTGGGGGTGATCGCCTGCGCGACGCTGTTTTTATTTCTGCTCAACCGGAGGATCACCATTCAGGAACGGGTGGTGCTCAAGGAGGCTTATGGGGCGGACCGGCTGGGCGGGATCGTGAAGATGGTGAAAAAAGTGATTCTGGGAACCTTTGCGGTGGAAGGGGCCGGAGCGGTCATGTACGCCTTCCAGTTCATTCCTGAATACGGAGTGATCCGCGGAATAGGATACTCCGTTTTTCACGCGGTTTCTGCCTTCTGTAATGCGGGGATCGACATTCTGGGAAACAACAGCCTTGCGGACTATGTGACCAATCCGATCATCAATGTGACGACCATCCTGCTGATCATTTTAAGCGGTCTTGGCTTTACGGTTTGGTTTGATGTGATCGGCACCAGCCGCAGGGTGATCCGGGGAGAGGTGCCCACGCGCTGGTGGTTTACCAGGCTGCGGCTTCAATCAAAGCTTGCCCTCCTGATGACGGGGACCCTGCTTCTTGCCGGGACATTGTTTGTCCTTTTCGTGGAAAATGGAAACCCGGAGACCATCGGAGGGCTGAATCCGGGGCAGAAGCTGATGGCGTCCCTGTTCCAGTCCGTGACCACAAGGACAGCCGGATTTTTCACGGTACCCCAGGGGGCGCTGCATGCGGAGTCCAAGCTGTTCTGTGCGATTCTGATGTTTATCGGAGGCTCTCCGGGCGGAACGGCAGGCGGGGTGAAAACCACCACATTTGTTATGCTGTTTCTTGCCTGCCTGACGTTTGTGCGGGGAGGAAACGATACGGAGTGTATGGGAAAGAAAATTACGGTGGCAAATTTCCGAACCGGATTCTGTGTCATTATGGTTGCGTTTGCCGTATTTATCACCGGGACGATTGCGATCCTCATCATTGAGCCGGACAGTATCCTGCTGGAAAATGTAATCTATGAGACTGCGTCCGCGGTGGGCACCGTCGGGCTGACGGCGGATTTGACGCCGCAGCTGAGCCGCATCAGCCAGTCGGTTCTGATGGTTATGATGTATATCGGAAGACTGGGGCCGCTGACGCTGGCGCTGATGTTTGCGGGAAAGACGCATCCAAGGGATCGGATACGAAGTCTGCCGGAAGAGCAGATCATGGTAGGATAGGCGGGTTTCGCAGGCGAAACTCCTTTGCTTTGGATGCAGGTTCGGGATTATATTTGGAAAGGAATCGGGCAGATTATGAAAAAACAATTCATTGTATTGGGGCTTGGAAGTTTTGGGGCCAGTGTAGCGGTCACGCTGCAGCAGTTGGGGTGCGATGTCGTAGCGGTGGATCAGGATATGGAACGTGTAAATGACGTGGCGGAGATGGTGACTTACGCCATGCAGGCGGATATCGGGAATCCGGATCTGCTTTTATCCCTGGGATCGAATAATTATGACGGACTGGTGGTGGCTGCTGCGGAGGACATGGAAGCCAGTATAATGGCAACCCTGGTGGCGAAGGAAATCGGAATCCCACATGTGCTGTGCAAGGCGCGGGATAACCGGCATGCGGCGGTGCTTCGGAAGATCGGTGCGGACGCGGTGGTATTTCCGGAGGAAGAGATGGGAAAACGGATTGCAAAAAATCTCATGTCCGCGAATTTTGCGGATTGGATTGCGCTGTCGCCGGATTACAGCGTGGTGGAGGTCAGGACGCCGTCCTACTGGGTCGGCAAGACCTTAAAGGAGCTGGATCTGAGAAGGGCACATGAGTTGAATGTGGTCGGGATCAAGGATGGGGACCGCGTGGAGATCACCCCCGACCCGGATATACCTTTGAAAGAAGAAAGTATTTTGATGCTTATAGGCGCCAACAAAACGCTGGAAAAGCTGTAACAAAATTTGATCTGGAAAAAAGCATGGCTGTCTGCGGTGAGATGCCAAAGACGGCCATGCTTTTTTGCGCTGCAGTAAACGATTTTCTTTTTGCCGCAGGATTTGTCGGATTTTCGCAAGAATAGTTGACGGGTAAAATGTGATTTGATAAAATGAAAAAAGTGCAGTGTGAAACGGAAATATTTCTAAGAGACTGATCCTCATAGTAAAAATAGACGGAAAATGCAGAAGGAGGAAGACCATGGAAGATTTGTCATTTGGCGAACAGGTCAAGATTATTTTAAGCCGGAAGGGCATGACGATAAAAGAACTGGCGGAACAGATTGAGGCCACCACGAAAAAGAAAATGTCCAGACAGAATCTGACACAGCGTCTTGGAAGGGATAACTTTCAGGAAAAGGATATGCGGATGATCGCGGCGATTCTGGGCTGTCCTTTTCAGTTGAGTATCTTTCCGCTGGAAAACGGAGCGGGAGAAAAGGCGGAGCCGATGGAAGAACTCCTTTTGAAATATGTCAAGCACCCGAAGGCGCAGCCGAAAAAGAAAAAGGATGACATGGAGGACGGCTACTACCAGCAGGTGCTTGTGTTTGATCAGGATTCGCCGGGGATAGCGGCATCCGACGCGGATGCAGATGGGGTAGCGGCGTTAGATGCAGGTGTCCCGGGAATGATGTCGGATGCAGACAGAGAATCGGTATCCGATGCAGGTGCAGCAGGAGCCATGGCGGACACAGACAGAGAATCGTCATCCGATGCAGACGCCCAGGACAAGGCGGCAGATCCGGGCAGAGAAGCTGTGGCGCCAGCCGGCGCCTTCGATCCTTTTGCGGAAGACTCGGATTTTGACGAGGACGACGACCTGCTGGAGATCGATATTCTCGATCCGGAGGATTCCGAAGACCTGGATGAGGCAGATCTTTTATATGGAGGATTCAAGACAAAGCGGATTGACCGGGCGGCGATCCTTGCTGCGGCAAGGAAGGCTGAGGAAGAAAAGTGGGATGCCATAACAGGAACCAGGGACAGAACCGAAGAGGCACGGGGGCAGGAGCTCCGAAGCCAGGGAACTGCAGCGGAAGCGGCAGACGGCGCAGAAGAGAATCACACTTCGGATGCCCTCCGGCAGAGCGGCCCGGCGGAGAGAATAAACGCAGCGGGAGAGGAGCGCAGACCGGAGGCTCAGGGTGCCGGTACTGACTACAGTACGGAGCCACGGGGTTCTGGCGCAGACCGCAGTACGGAGGCACGGGACGCTGGTGCAGACCCGGCTTTGGAAATTCCGGGGGCCGCAGTTGACGCAGAGAGCAGTGTGGAGTCCCAATACCAGAATGATGTACCGAAGGCTGCAAGCGGGGACAGGGAAGCTTCCGGCACAAAGGAGCAGGATTTTGGCAGAAAAGCGGCAGAGGAGAAGGAACCCACTGCTGCGGAGGAACGGGATCTGACGATTGGGGAACTGTATATGATCCACAAGGAACTGGACGAGCTGGAGGAAACCCTGCATCCAAGGGCGGATGTAAGCATGGAGGTTCCGGCGCAGGCAGCGCCCACAGATCCGGAACCGATTTATGCGGCCGGGCAGGAAGAACCGGAAGAAGATCCGGAACCAGAGGATTTTGAACCGGTTATCCGGTATGAGGACGCGGAGGAAAACCTGGAGCTTGGGGAAATGAACCCATATACCGGCCGCGAATATCAGACCAACAGTGTGCGGATGCATCCGTCCAGGATCGGCTATGTACAGGTATACGACCGTTTCCAGCACGGCTGGACGGATATGACGGAATGGGCCTTCCTTGGATACCAGGAGCGGAAGAAAACACTCCTCGGCAGGGATTATGAGCCGCCCATTTATCTGGACTGACCGGCAGGCGCAGACCGCACAGGCAAAACGAAGGGAGAAGATCAATCATGGAGTGGAATACGCTGCTTTCTGCAAAACGTATGCGGGGCGGTTTTTATACGGCAAAAAAGTCCGCGGACCTGAGAAGTGAATTTGAAAAGGATTATCACCGTATCATCGGCAGCGCTTCCTTTCGGAGGCTGCAGGACAAGACCCAGGTTTTTCCGCTGGACAAAAGCGATTTTATACGAACCCGCCTGACCCATTCCCTGGAGGTGTCCTCTTTTGCCAAATCATTGGGGCAGAACATCGGGCAGAAGCTTTTGACCGGAAATATGGATCCCGGGTTTACCCAGCAGATGAAAGAGGATATCTGCCATATCCTGCAGTGCGCCGGACTGATCCATGATATCGGAAACCCGCCGTTCGGGCATTTTGGAGAACTGGCGATCCGGGAATGGTTCGAGGGCAACCTAAAGCGGCTCAGATTTTACGGGGAACCGGTGGAAGACATTCTGGAACCTCAGATGAAGGCGGACTTCTATCATTTTGAAGGAAATGCGCAGGCTCTGCGGCTTGTCACAAAGCTGCATTATCTGGTGGATGAAAATGGTATGAACCTGACCTGCGCCCTTTTGGACACAATCGTAAAATATCCGGTTCCGTCTACAGGGATCGACAAGTCCACGGGCAACATCAAAGACAAGAAGATGGGATACTATTATGCGGAGCGGGAGATATACGAAGAGATTTCCAGAGAAACAGGCACAGGCTTTTGCAGGCACCCGCTGACGTACATACTGGAAGCGGCCGACGATCTGGCATACAGCACGGCGGATATTGAGGACGCATTTGTGAAAGGCTATATCACATACAATATGCTGGTGGAGGAGCTGGAAAAGCTGGGTGAGAGCTGCCGCTGCCCCGGTTTTGACGCGCTGGAAAAGATTCAGGTCTATTACCGGAGAGGGCAGGAAAAGGGAATCTGGAATCCGGAAAGCTATGCGGTGAAAAACTGGGTGGTCCGTCTACAGGCTGTGCTGATTAACTGCGCGACAGACGGGTTTATTTCCAACTATGACAGGATCATGAAGGGCGAATATGACCGCAATCTCTTCCAGGGCACTTACGGCGAGCCGCTCATGAAGCTGCTGGGAGAAATGGCATACAAGAAGGTATTCTGCTCCAATGATATCTACAAAATGGAGATCGCGGAGGGTGTGATCCTGGATTTCCTGATGGAAAAGCTGGTGTCCGCGATCCTCTATTATGATACGGATAAAAAGCCGACTTCTATGGATACCAGGGTGGTTTCCTTCATATCAGACAATTATGTAAATGCTTACCGCCACCAGGCAAAGGGAAAAAGCGAAGCGGAGAAGCTCTATCTCCGCCTGCTTCTTGTCACAGATTACGTCTGCGGCATGACGGACAGCTATGCAAAACGGCTGTATCAGGAATTGAGAGGGATCGTGTGAGCGTTTTGCATTTTATTCCTGCGAAGCAGCGAGCCGGGCGGCCGTGCCTGCATGGATTGGGCGGCTGCCGCGGGGGTCAAATATCCCGCAGCTTGCTACGGGGTATTTGACTTGAGGTAACAGCACCAGTATCCAAAGTTCGCATTCGGATTGCATTCGTCATCCGTGAGCTGCAGGGAGTCGTTGTAGGAATCGGTGAACTGAGGAAAACCGAACAGCCTGGCGGCTCTGGCTTCGTGGGGGTCATAAATGCCCGGGACGCCGAGCCAGTAGTGTCCGTCCTTTTCAATCAGGAGCAGATGATTGTAATTGTGATACCCGTGCAGAAGAAAACTGTTGTTGGCAAGGTGCCAATATCTTCGGGGCAGGATCGACATTTCGGAACGCTGGATCTTTTTTACGTTATGGGATGGCTGGTCCGCAGATGCGTTTTGGCTGCTGCGGGAAGCCTGTTCGGCCTGCGTGTCCTGCTCTGTCTGGCATTCCTGCCCGGCGGGAGAATCTTGTGCAGTACCGCATTTCTGCTCCGGAGGAGAATCCTGCCTGTCATCGCATCCCTGTTCTGTGGAAGGGCTCTGCGCGTGATCACATTCCTGCTCTGGGGGAGGGTTTTGCATGTGATTGCACTCCTGTTCTGCGGGAGGGCTCTGCGTGTGACCGCACTCCTGCTCTGCGGGAGAGCTCTGCGTGTGACCGCACTCCTGCTCTGCGGGAGGGCTTTGCATGTGATTGCACTCCTGCTCTGGGGGAGGATTTTGCGTGTGGCTGCACTCTTGCTCCGTGGAAGAATGTTGTCTGTCACCGCGCTCTGCAAAGCGGTTCTCTTTGCTTTGCCCAGAGTTTTCTGTGGGGCTGCTTTCCGAAAGAACCGCATCGCTTTCCCGTTCCGGCTCCCTTCGGTCCGGGGCAGGTTCAGGCGGTTCCTCGGCATTGCATTCGTGAATGGATTCTGCTTCCAGCTCCGGGGGAGCTTTGGGCTCTCTCGCCGGGGAAGGAGAATCCGGACGGTTTTTCGGTTCGCCGGACAGCAGCTTAGCGGCATCCACAGCTATACCGGGCGCGGCCGCGGCGAGAATGTGCCCGTTTGAAAGGGGCAGAAAAAATCCGTTAATGGTGTCCAGCGTCTGGCCGGTGGGAAAACGGGATTCCGCGGAACTCATCCTTGCAGAAACAGAATGATTGGCGCAGGTGATTTCCGTCAGGACTGCAGATGTCGTTTGCTCGTTTTCCGGATAAAAGGCGCAGAGCTTTATTGTGTCCGCGTAGGATACCGGAATCCCCCGTGCATTGAGCTGCAGGGTACAGGAGTGATAGTACCGGGTGATTTTCAGAAAACCGGCATTGCGCAGCTTTTTCGTACCGTTATATTCATAAAGATAGAAAATACCAGGTTTCATATTTGCCTCCAGTCTTGTCTTTTCTACCATTAGTGTATTCAATGGGGTTGGGAAAAAGAACTGTCCGGATGCCTGGGCCGGAAGAAATGCAGCAGAAAGGAAGTCCTATGGATCAGAACAAAACGATGGATTCGAACAGGAATCCGAACCAAAATTCACAGACCGGCCGGGAGGCGGACATAAAACGGGATGAAAAATATATGCGGGAAGCGATCCGTCAGGCCCGGAAAGCCTACGCACTGGAGGAGGTACCCATCGGCTGCGTGATCGTCTGTCAGGACAAGATCATCGGCAGAGGATATAACCGGCGCACCGTGGATAAAAATACACTGGCTCATGCGGAACTGACAGCCATCCGAAAAGCATGCAGAAAAATGGATGACTGGCGGCTGGAGGAGTGCACCATGTACGTGACCCTGGAGCCATGCCAGATGTGTTCGGGGGCCATCGTGCAGGCGCGGATTCCCCGGGTGGTGGTGGGCTGTATGAACCCAAAGGCGGGATGTGCCGGTTCCATCTTGAATCTGCTGGACAGGAAGGAATTTAACCATCAGGCGGAGCTGACAGTGGGAGTACTTGCCGAGGAATGCAGCGAAATGATGAAGCAGTTTTTCCGGGAGCTGCGGGAGCGGCAAAAAGCAAAAAAGAAAAGCTGACCGGGCTTTGCTTTACAAAAAGAATCGTTTATATGAAAGAAATATGTTTACAAAAAAACTGCCGACGGCAGTTTTTTATATACAAAAGCAATCTGAATTTTTTTTCGTGCATTACGCTTCGAATGCATCTCCACAAACGTTACCTTGGCAGTTAACTCGACCCAGGCACCCTCATAACACCCGGAAGGTTCTGCTTAGTGCTGCTTCGTTCCCGACCTGACACGGTTCACAGATTCCCGTCGCATGAGACCCGGATCTTCATCGCCACTTTCCAAGGGCAGCTTTGCAAATCAGCACCCTCAGCGTAATATCACCCCTGCTATAGCGGATTGCAGGTACAAGGTACCGCTAACACCCCGGCTGCACGAGTTTTAATTTTACATGGTTTTTCCGAAAATGTCAATGCATTCGGCGGCAGAAAAAAAATTTCCGGCCAATACAGTGATGGGGCGTGCAGGCGCGGCCCGAACATTATCTTTTATGAAATGGTTGAAAAAGAGTATGTAAAATGCTAAAATTTATGAAAAGTAAAAAAGCGGCGGCTTTTTCCGCTAAAAAACGGTACGCCCCCATGCTTTCAGAAAAAAGGAGTTGAACGAAATGAACTTTTACAGTAAAAAATTCCGTAAGTTTGCGGCAGGATTGATCTTACTTGTGATTTTTGCAATGGTAGCCACGATGGTGATACCGTATCTGATATAACCATCAAAAAAGAGCGGGCAGGAGGGAAAGAGACTGCCTGCTTTATATAAAGAGAATCCGGGAAATTCACCGGCTTGTCCGAGGAAGAATCAGAGGATTGAGAAGAGATGACAACAAAAAGGAGAAAGCGCAGAAGACGGAGAAGCAGCCGGCAGGAGACACTGCGCGACCTGTGTTTGCTGGGATTTGTCCTGGTCTGTGCGGTTGTGCTGTATGCCGGAAGCCAGTCGGTTCTGCGCAGCTATGTAAAAAAGCACGACGACGGCAAGATTCTTTCCGGTGTTTTCGTAGGCAATACGGATGTGTCCGGGATGAACCGCAAGGAGGCACTGGAAGCGGTACAAAAAGATGTGACCGACTGCGGCGCGGTGATGGTCACATTGGAGATCTCGGAAGAAAAGGAATTTGAAGCTTCCCTGAATGAACTGGGGCTTTCATCACCCGGGCTGAAGGACGCTGTGGAAGAGGCCGTGGAGTACGGCAAGACAGGAACCATGTCCCAGTCCTACAAAATAATAAAAAAGGCCCAGAAGAAAAAATTGGAGCACCGCATTCCCCTCGAGTACAAAGTGGAGGAGCGGGCTGCCGCCAGGGTTCTTTCATCGCGCTCCCAGGCCATGCTTGATACACCGGTGAATGCCGCGATCGTGCAGGGGCCGGAAGGCATCCAGGTGACGGAACCCAAAGAGGGCGAAGTCCTGAACACAGAACAGACTATCCAGAACCTGAACCGGTTTCTGAATGAAGGCTGGAACGGGAAGCCCGGAAACGTAAAGGCTGTCATAGAGAAAAAAGACGCACCTGTCACAGCCGAAGATCTGGCCGAACTGACGGATATTCTGGGAAGCTGCACGACCTATTACGGAGACAGCGGGGAAGGCAGGCTCAAAAACGTAGAATCCGGGGCAAACCACCTGAACGGGATTTTTCTGCGGCCCGGGGAGGAACAGTCGGCCAATGAGGCGATGGAGCCATACACCATCGAAAACGGCTATGCTGAGGCGGATTCCTACGAGAGCAACACGGTCGTGCAGACCATGGGAGGGGGGATCTGCCAGGTGTCCTCGACCCTTTACAATGCGCTCTTGTTCGCGGAACTGGAGATCGTGGAACGCTACCCCCATTCCATGCTGGTGTCCTATGTGGAGGCATCCAAGGATGCGGCCATTGCGGACGACCTGCTGGATCTGGTGTTTAAAAACAATCTGGATTATCCGATTTATATCCAGGCTGTACTGGCGGACGGCAATCTGACCTTCAATATATATGGAAAAGAAACCCGCAGCCCGGATCGTACGCTGACATTTATCAGTGAGAGCAGGGAAAGCGAGGACACGGAAGGAAAGCGCTTTGTTGCGACGGAAAACTATATCGGGTATCTGGCGATCCAGAGTTATGCGCATCCGGAGATCACGGCGCAGCTCTGGAAGGTGGTAACGGAAAACGGCCAGGAGGTCAGCCGGGACGTGATCAACTACAGCCAGTACATGGCGGTGCCGGAAACCTACGGAGTGGGCGTCCTTTCAGACGATCTGGCCGATACGGATAAGATGAACAGCGCCATTATGACCCAGGATGAAGAGACAATTCAGAATACCATGAACGAGATTTTATACGGCCCGGCAGACTACACGGATGATACGGGAAATACACAGCAATGACAGACCATGCAGCAGGAGGAGATCATGAAACCAGGAAAGCTTTCGCAGACCGTATGGAACAGATCCGTACAAAAACAACTGAACAGGGATCAGGAACATGCATTTCTGCTGCATCCGTCCAAGGCGGAGATGTGTACGGCAATGCGCCCGGGGCCGGGCAGACTTTCTCTGACGGCTTCTGCCTCGGTCTTCGGGCAGGCCCCTTCCCTGGGCGTTTATGCCGTTGCATCGGCAGTCAATGATCTGGCCGCCAGAGGTGCACAGCCCATGGGAATCACGGCACAGATCACGCTTCCGGCGGAAGCGGAGGAGCCGTTTCTAAAGGAACTGCTCCGGCAGATGGAAGGATTGTGCCGCAGGCTGGACATTTCCATTGCAGGCATACAGGCGGAGGTCAGTCCGGCCGTCACCCAGGCTATGCTGCAGGTGACAGCCCTGGGTCAGGCAAAGGAGGACGGGCTTTTGCGTCTTGCGGACGCGGCGCCTGGACAGGACATTGTACTTTGCGGGTATATCGGGCTGGAAGGGATGCTGCGGATTCTGGACGAGTGCCGGGGAGAACTGGGCAGGCGGTTTGCGCCCGGGTTTCTGCGCCAGGCGAAGGCACTGGAGGACCGGCTGATCCAACTGGAAGCCATCCGTATAGCATCCGGCTTTGCCACTGCCATGCAGCAGGTCGGAAGCGGCGGCATCCTGGGAACCCTCTGGGAGGTGGCCGAAGCGGCTCATGTGGGACTGGCGGCAGACCTGAAAAAAATGAGTATCCGCCAGGAGACGGTGGAAATCTGTGAATATTATCATCTGAACCCTTATCAGATGACTTCTGCGGGATGCATCCTGATGATCACGGAGCACGGGGAGCGTCTTGTGCAGGCCCTGAACAGGGGAGGCGCGCGAGCCGGTGTGCTTGGGGTCACTACTGCAGGGAATGCACGGGTGGTCACAAGCGGAGAAGAAAGAAGATTCTTAGACCGTCCCGCACCGGACGAGCTGATGCGGTGGTGGACGAAACGTTTATCGGAGACAGGGTAACAAAGCGGCAGAGAGAACCTAATGCCGCGGCATTTGCCATACTCCTGTTTCATACAGTAATAAATAAAATTTTAATATAGAAAGGAACACTATGGAAAATCGTTTGACACTGAGAAATGAAATTTTAAAAAATATGGAAAGGAACAGCCGGATCGACTTAAAAGAGCTGTCCGTGCTGCTGGGGCTGGAGGAAGCCACAGTTGCAAATGAAGTCGCGGAGATGGAGAAGGAAAAAGTGATCTGCGGATACCATACGCTGATCGACTGGGACAAGACCGGCACGGAGAAGGTGACCGCGCTGATCGAAGTGCGTGTGACTCCCCAGAGGAACCAGGGCTTCGACCGGATCGCGGAGCGCGTCTACAACTACCCGGAGGTACATGCGGTATACCTGATCTCCGGCGGCTACGATCTGCTGGTGACTCTGGAAGGCAAGACGCTCAAAGAGGTGTCCCGCTTCGTATCCGAAAAGCTGGCTCCCATTGATTCCGTGATCAGCACCGCAACCTATTTCATCCTGAAAAAATACAAAGACTTCGGGACGATCATGGTGCCTAAGACGGAATCCGAAAGGATGGTGGTGACTCCATAATGAGAAACCCTATCGCAAAAAAAATTACGCGGGTCAGGCCGTCCGGAATCCGGAAGTTTTTCGACATCGCAAGCGAGATGGACGACGTTATTTCACTGGGAGTCGGGGAACCGGATTTTGATACGCCCTGGAGGATTCGGGAGGAAGGCATCTTTTCCCTGGAAAGAGGAAGGACTTTTTACACCTCCAATGCCGGGCTTCAGGAGCTGCGGGACGAGATCTGCCGCTACCTGGACCGGAAGATCCACGTATCCTATGACCCCAAAAAAGAGACTATGGTGACTGTAGGCGGAAGCGAGGCCATCGACGTGGCGCTGCGCTGTATGCTGGATCCGGGCGACGAGGTGATGATTCCCCAGCCCTGCTATGTATCTTATGTGCCCTGCACCATCATGGCGGACGGGGTGCCTGTCATCGTGGAACTGAAAAATGAAAATGAATTTAAACTGACGGTGGAGGACATGGAGAAGAAGGTCACCGACCGGACGAAGATCCTGGTGATGCCGTTTCCCAACAACCCCACCGGCTCTATTATGACCAGGGAAGACCTGGAACCTGTAGCGGAATTTGTAAAAAAACACGACCTCTATGTGATTTCCGACGAGATTTATTCGGAACTGAGCTACAAGGGCGAACATGTTTCCATCGCAAGCCTGCCGGGAATGCGGGAGAGAACGATCGTGATCAACGGGTTTTCCAAAGGCTTCGCAATGACCGGGTGGCGTCTCGGATACTGCTGCGGGCCGGAAGAGATCCTCAGCCAGATGATCAAGCTCCATCAGTTTGCCATCATGTGCGCGCCCACCAACAGCCAGTACGCGGCGGTGGAAGGGCTGCGCAGCTGTGAAGACGATGTGGAAGAGATGCGCAGGGCATACAACCAGAGGAGACGGTATTTGATGCATGAGTTTGAGCGGATGGGGCTGAAATGCTTTGAACCGTATGGGGCGTTTTACGTGTTCCCGAGTATCAGGGAGTTTGGAATGTCTTCCGACGAATTTGCCACAAGGCTTTTGAAGGAGGAGCGGGTAGCCGTGGTGCCGGGAAGCGCGTTCGGGGAATGCGGGGAAGGCTTCTTAAGAATTTCCTATGCCTATTCCCTGGAAGACTTAAAGGCGGCCCTGGGCAGGCTGGAACACTTCATTCAGAGGCTTCGGAAGGAGCAGGAGAGGGACTGACATGCTGAATATCGTATTGCTGGAACCGGAGATCCCGGCCAACACCGGGAATATTGGTAGAACATGCGTGGCAACAGGGAGCCGGCTCCACCTGATCGAACCCCTGGGTTTCCGCCTGGATGAAAAGTCGCTCCGCCGCGCGGGGATGGATTACTGGAAAGATCTGGATGTTACGACTTATATCAATTACGAGGATTTTCTGGAAAAAAATCCCGGGGCGAAGCTCTATATGGCAACCACAAAGGCAGAAAAAATGTATACCCAGATCCGGTATGAACCGGACTGCTATATCATGTTCGGAAAAGAAAGCGCCGGGATTCCGGAGGAAATCCTGGTGCGTCACCGTGAGGACTGTGTGCGGATTCCCATGATCGGGGGAATCCGTTCCCTGAACCTGGGCAATTCCGCCGCGGTCATCCTGTACGAAGCGCTGCGGCAGAACCGGTTCTCCGGAATGGAGACGGCGGGAAGCCTGCACCGCCTGGAGTGGGAGCCATAGATTTGTTGGAAATTTATGAAAAAATTGTAGACTATATCCCAAGAATTGTGGTATTATATAAAATGTGTACTTAGAAAGAAGGTGAGTCAGGTATGGTCGAGAACACAATTCAGGCAATTAAAGAGACCGAAGCGAAGGCAGATGCAGTGGTCAGAGAAGCTGAGTCCAAGTACAGAGAGATTCTGGATGAGGCAGCAAAAAAAGCAGAGGCATTAAAGTCAGAACAGATTCAGAGTACTAAGCAGAAGGCTCAGTCCGATATGGAAAAGGCAAAAGAAAAAGGTACACAGGATTTGGATTCAGCGATGTCCGAGATTCGAAAAGAGGTGGCGGCGCTCAAAGAGCTGGCCCAGCAGAAGCACGATGCGGCGGTGAATCTTGTGGTATCGGAACTGATTTGAGACAGAGGGCGTCAATCAGGTACGGAGCAGGGATATTTTGACAAGTACACGAATGCGCATGGTGTCATCAATTCCGGGGGGATTGGTGGCTTTCGCTTTGTTTAAACAAATTGTACTTGGAGAGACGGTCTTATGCGAAGTGCCGGACATTTCTGTCGGATATGATCCGTGACCGCGGATGATATCAAACATGATTTTTCAAAGCAGGATCAAAGATCACCGCTTGGAAAAGTCAAAAAAATAGGAAAGAAAAAGGAGGGATTAGATTATGGCGGTATTGCAGATGCAGCGAATCAGTATCTGCGCATTGAAGAAGAACCGGAAAGCGATTCTGGAAAAGCTGCAGAGCATGGGCGTCATGGAGGTCAGCCAATTCCTGGAGGAAGACGAAGATTTCAGGCGGATGGATACGGCGAATGCCAGAAGCAGCTTTGAAAAAGCAGCAGCCTCCGTTGACCGTGCGCTGGATATTCTTCAGATTTACGCGCCGGAGAAAAAGTCGATGCTGTCTTCCCTTGCCGGAAAGGATCTGGTCGATCAGGAGAGTTATCGGCAGATCATCGGCGACAAGGAAAGTCTGCTCCGGACAGCGAACCAGATCCAGTCGCTGGACCGGGAGCGGGCAGAGCAGAAATCCGAGATCCTGAAGCTGGAGAACAGTATCGAGAGCCTCGCACCATGGCTTCCTCTGGAAGTCCCAATGGATTATGAGGGGACAACGCATACAGAGATGCTCCTCGGAACCATGTCGGGAGAGTGTTCTCTGGAACAGATCTATTCCGCAGTTGCCGAGAAGGCGCCGGAAGCCCAGGGCTTTGAAGCGCATATCATCTCCGCGGGACAGGAGGGAACCTATCTGACGGTGTTCTGTCTCAGGGAGGAGGCGCGTCAGATTGAAGAAGCGCTTCGAGGCAGGGGATTTGCAAGGCCATCCCAGGTTCTGCAGCAGGTACCTGCCGCGGCAAAGTCAGAGATGGAGGCTGAGATCAGAAGGCGGGAGTCAAAGATCGACGAGATTGAGCAGCAGCTTACCGGCCTGGGAGTCAGCCGGGACAGCTTGAAGCTCCTTGCAGACTATTACCGCGTCCGCGCAGACAAGTATGAGGTGCTGGGAACACTGCCCCAGTCAGAACGTACATTTTTTATCAGCGGCTATGTTCCGGTAAAATATGCGGATAAGCTGAAAAATGCGCTGGAGAGCAGGTATGATTGTGTAGTTGACGTAGAAGAGCTGAAAGAGGATGAGGAGGCGCCGGTGCTTCTTCATAACAATTCGTTCTCTGAGAGTGCGGAAGGGATTCTGGAATCCTATGGTCTCCCGGCAAAGGGAGAGATCGACCCGACGGCGATCATGTCCGTATTCTATGTATTTTTGTTTGGTTTGATGCTGTCCGATGCGGCTTACGGCGCGATCGTATCCATCGCATGCGGCGCAGCACTTAAAAAGTTCCCAAGGATGGGAGCGGGTATGAAAAAGTCCCTGAAGCTGTTTTTCTGGTGCGGGCTTTCCACACTGTTCTGGGGCATCATGTTCGGCGGTTACTTTGGAGATGTGGTCAATGTCGTATCCAGGACATTCCTGGGGAACGAGGTGGAGATACCGGCCCTTTGGTTCATTCCGCTGAATGACCCGATGAAGCTTTTGATCTATTCCATGCTGTTTGGTCTGATTCACCTGTTTACAGGTCTGGGAATCAAAGGATATATGTGTATCAAGGACAACAGATACCTGGATTTCTTCTGTGATGTGGTACTCTGGTTCCTGTTCCTGATCGGACTGATCATCATGTTCCTGCCGACAGACATTTTTGCTTCTGTTGCAGGTGCGAAGATCGTATTCCCGGAATTTGTCAATCTTCTGGGCAAAGGCTTCGCGATTGCCGGAGTGGTAGGCATCCTGCTGATGTCGGGCAGGGAGAATAAAAACTTCGGACTCAGGATCGCGCTGGGAGCATATGATTTATATAATGTCACAGGATGGCTCAGCGACGTGCTGTCCTATTCCAGACTTCTGGCTCTGGGGCTTGCAACAGGTGTTATCGCGCAGGTTGTCAACCAGATGGGAAGTATGGGCGGCAACGGCATCTTCGGCGTGATATTATTCATCGTTGTGTTTATCGTGGGACATACGCTGAACCTGGCGATTAATCTGCTGGGCGCTTATGTTCACACAAACCGTCTGCAGTATGTAGAATTTTTCGGAAAGTTCTATGAGGGCGGCGGAAGAATGTTCAATCCATTTAAAGAAAATACAAAATATGCAGATATTAAGGAGGACTAGGAAATGATTTTAGAAAGTTTAGGAATTGTTTATGCGCTTTTAGGTGCGGCATGTGCGGTATTTCTTGCAGGTGCGGGGTCAGCTTTGGGAGTTGGTGTAGCAGGTCAGGCAGCGTCAGGCGTTGTATCGGAAGATCCGAGCAAGTTCGCTAAGGTACTGATCATGCAGCTTCTGCCAGGTACACAGGGTATCTACGGTCTGCTGGTTGGGTTCATCACTCTGTCCAAGATCGGTATCATCGGCGGCGGCGCAGTTGAGATTTCTCCGTCTACAGGACTTCTGATCCTGGCAGCATGCCTTCCGATCGGAATCGTAGGACTGATTTCCGGAAAATCCCAAGGCAAGACAGCAGCGGCTGCAATCGGAATCGTTGCAAAGAAACCGGATCAGTTCGGTAAGGCAATGCTGTTCCCGGCCATGGTTGAGACCTATGCGATTCTGGCGCTTCTGATCTCCATTTTGGCAGTCAGCGGAATCCAGGTATAATTCAGCTTGATCTTCCGCAGCAGCCTGCCGGGAATGGAATTTCCCGGAAGCTGCCGAAGCGGAAAGAAAAAATGATAAGTATGAGGTGTGATAGATGAGTGGATTAGACAAGATAAAAAGTCAGATCCTGGATGAAGCGAACCACTCGGCAGAAATGAAGCTGGCGGAGGCCAATGAGAAAGCGGAGCAGATGATCAGCGAAGCGAAGGCAGAGGCGGAAGCAGAGGCTTCAAAGCTGTATGCAAAATCCAAGGAGGCGGTTGCGGTTTACGCGGATCGGGTGAAGTCATCCGGCGAGATGCAGCGTAAGCAGGCAATCCTCCAGGCAAAGCAGGAAGTGATCGCGGAGGTGCTCCAGAACGCATATGAGAAGGTGTGCGCACAGGACGATGCGGCATATTTCGGGATGATCACAAGGATGCTCGAAAAATATGCCCAGCCTGGGGACGGCATCATCTCTTTCAATGCGAAGGATCTGAAGCGTATGCCGAAGGGATTTGAAGCCGAGATGGAAAAGGCCGCTCAGAAAAAGGGCGGAAGCCTGAAGCTGTCTTCGGAAGCAAAAGAGATGGATGGCGGCTTTATCCTGGTATACGGCGGTGTGGAAGAGAATTGTACGATCCGGGCAATGTTTGACGCAAAGAGAGATTATTTGTCCGATAAAGTTCATGAGGTGTTATTTATATAGAATATAGCTATGCGGGGATTACGCATAGCTGTATACCATAGTATACGAAAAAGTCTGCCGAAGGCAGGTTTTTCGTATGACACAGGAGGGAATATTTTGAATGATTTAGAATATACTTACGCGGTTGCGCGTATACGTTCGTTGGAAGCATCCCTGCTGACGGATTCTGTAATTGACCAGCTTGTGAACTGTCAGAGTGAAAAGCAGTGCCTGGAGCTGTTGAGCGAAAAGGGCTGGGGAGACCATGAGACGGGCCTTGATGCCTCCGCCATGTTAAAGCGGGAGGAGGAGAAGACCTGGGAGGTGATCCGGGAAGTGGCTCCGGATCTGTCCGTGTTTGATGTGCTTTCCTATTCTAAGGTATACCATAATCTGAAAGCGGCGATCAAGGAAGTGTGCACCGAGGTTCAGACGGAGAATATTTTCTACGACGACTGCGCGATCCCAGGAAGGGAGATGCTGGAGATCGTGGAAAATAAAGAGTTCGGCCGGCTTCCGGACAACATGGCTGCCGTGGCGCAGGAGGCATATGATACGCTTCTTCATACACGGGACGGCCAGCTCTGCGACGTGATCGTAGACCGTGCGGCGCTCGAAGCCATCTATGAGGCAGGCATGAGCGCGAAGGACGAGATCATCCGCAATTACGCGGAGTCTACGGTTGCCATCGCGGATATCAAGATTGCGGTGCGATGCCAGAAGACCGGAAAGTCTCTGGACTTCATGAAGCGTGCCCTGGCGGAATGCGAAAGCGTCAGTGCGGATCAGCTTGCCAAGGCGGCTCTGTCCGGGCCGGAGGCAATCGGAGAATACCTGTCCGGAACGGCCTATGCGGAAGGCGCGCAGGCTCTGGAGGAGTCTCCGTCCGCATTTGAACGCTGGTGCGACAACCGGATGATGGAAACCATCCGTCCCCAGAAGTACAATGCGTTTTCAGTAGGGCCTCTGGTGGCGTATCAGCTTGCCAGGGAGAATGAGATCAAGACAGTTCGGATCATCCTGACCGGAAAGCAGAATGAATTTCCGGATGAGGCGATTCGGGAAAGGGTAAGGGAGATGTATGTATAAGATTGCAGTTATCGGCGATTACGACAGTATCTATGGTTTCGCGACGCTGGGTCTTAGCATCTGTCCGGTAAAGACCACCGAAGAAGCCAAGGATAAGCTGCGCCAGCTTGCAGGCGGAAAATATGGAATCATCTATATTACAGAAGCCGTGGCGGCAGAAATTAAAGATGAAATAGCGGAATATCAGGAGCAGACCACGCCGGCGATCATTCAGATTCCGGGCGTGTCCGGGAATACCGGGGCAGGTGTGGAAGGCGTCAAGAAGACGGTGGAGCAGGCTGTCGGATCAGATATTCTGTTTTCTGAAGAATAAAGAAATTGGAGGTAATTCGTCAAATGAGCAGAGGCGTAATCAAAAAAGTCGCAGGCCCGCTTGTTATTGCATCGGGTATGCGCGACGCGAATATGTTTGACGTGGTTCGTGTCAGCAACCAGAGACTGATTGGCGAAATCATTGAAATGCATGGAGATGAGGCTTCCATTCAGGTATATGAGGAGACGTCCGGACTGGGACCGGGAGAGCCGGTAGAGTCTATGGAAGTTCCTATGGCCGTAGAATTGGGGCCTGGCCTGATCACCAGCATTTATGACGGAATCCAGAGGCCGCTGGATGATATTATGAAAGTTTCGGGGAACAATCTGAAGCGTGGTGTGGAAGTGCCCTCCCTGAAGCGTGACCTGAAATGGAACTTTGTTCCCACCGTAAAGGTTGGGGATGAAGTGGAGCCGGGCGATGTGATCGGTACCGTACAGGAGACCATCGTTGTAGAGCAGAAGATCATGGTTCCGGTTGGAACTACCGGAAAGATCAAAGAGATCAAAGCAGGAGAATTTACGGTAGAAGACGTGGTAGCGGTTGTAGAGACTGCACAGGGCGACAAAGAACTGACCATGATGCAGAAGTGGCCGGTCCGCCGCGGAAGACCTTACCAGAAAAAGCTTCCGCCGGAGATGCCGCTGGTAACAGGACAGCGTGTTGTAGATACCTTCTTCCCCATCGCAAAGGGCGGTGTGGCTGCGGTACCGGGACCTTTCGGAAGCGGTAAGACAGTCATCCAGCATCAGCTCGCGAAGTGGGCGGAAGCCGACATCGTAGTTTACATCGGATGCGGAGAACGTGGAAATGAGATGACCGACGTTCTGAACGAGTTCCCGGAACTGAAGGATCCGAAGACGGGCCAGTCCCTGATGGAAAGAACCGTTCTGATCGCGAATACGTCCGATATGCCTGTGGCTGCCCGTGAGGCATCCATTTACACAGGTATCACCATTGCCGAGTATTTCCGTGACATGGGATATTCCGTAGCATTGATGGCAGACTCCACATCCCGTTGGGCGGAGGCGCTCCGTGAGATGTCCGGACGTCTGGAAGAGATGCCTGGTGAGGAAGGTTACCCGGCATACCTGGGAAGCCGTCTGGCACAGTTCTATGAGCGTGCGGGACACGTGGTCTCCCTTGGAAAAGAAGGACGCGAAGGCGCCCTGTCCGTAATCGGCGCCGTATCCCCTCCGGGCGGTGATATTTCCGAGCCTGTATCCCAGGCAACACTGCGTATCGTCAAGGTGTTCTGGGGACTGGATTCCGCGCTGGCATATAAGAGACATTTCCCGGCGATCAACTGGCTGACCAGCTATTCGCTGTATGTGGATAATATGAGAGACTGGTTCAATACGCAGGTTGCGGAAGACTGGGTAGAAAACCGCCAGAAGATGATGTCCCTGCTCCAGGAAGAAGCAGAGCTGGAAGAGATCGTAAAGATGGTAGGTATGGACGCGCTGTCTGCAGGCGACCGCCTGAAGATGGAAGCAGCCCGCTCCATCCGTGAGGACTTCCTGCATCAGAACTCCTTCCACGAGGTAGATACTTATACATCTCTGAAGAAGCAGCATATGATGATGAATCTGGTTCTCGCATACTATGACCTGTCTGTCGAGGCACTGGGCCAGGGCGCGCCGCTGCAGAAGCTGGTAGACCTTCCGGTGCGCGAGCAGATCGGACGTTTCAAATATGTGACAGAAGACAATCTGGACGTAGAATATGACAAAGTAAACAAAGAACTTCATGTTGAGGTTTCCAATTCATTGGGAAAGGAGGAATTCTAAATGCCGAAAGAGTATAGAACTATACAGGAAGTTGCAGGCCCGCTGATGCTGGTACGCGGCGTAGAGAATGTCACCTACGATGAACTGGGAGAGATCGAGCTTGCAAGCGGGGAGACCCGCCGGTGCAAGGTTCTGGAGATCAACGGAAGTGATGCACTGGTACAGTTGTTTGAGAGCTCCACAGGTATCAACCTGTCCAACAGCAAGGTTCGTTTCCTGGGACGGAGCATGGAGCTGGGCGTATCTGAGGATATGCTGGGACGTGTCTTTGACGGCCTTGGCAATCCCATTGACGACGGCCCGGCGATTCTGCCGGATGCCCGCATGGACATCAACGGTCTGCCCATGAATCCGGCGGCAAGAAGCTATCCGGAGGAGTTTATCCAGACCGGTGTTTCCGCCATCGACGGACTGAACACACTGGTCCGCGGACAGAAGCTGCCGATCTTCTCGGCTTCCGGTCTGCCCCATGCGAACCTGGCGGCGCAGATCGCAAGACAGGCGAAGGTTTTGGGAACAGATGAAAACTTTGCCGTTGTATTTGCTGCGTTGGGTATTACCTTCGAGGAGTCCAACTTCTTTATCGAGAGTTTTAAGGAGACAGGTGCCATTGACCGTACCGTCCTCTTTATCAACCTGGCAAATGACCCGGCCATTGAGCGTATCGCAACGCCGAAGATGGCGCTGACCGCTGCGGAATATCTGGCATTTGAGAAGGATATGCACGTTCTGGTTATCCTGACGGATATCACCAACTACGCGGACGCCCTGCGTGAGGTCTCCGCGGCGCGTAAGGAAGTACCGGGACGCCGTGGTTATCCGGGATATATGTACACCGACCTGGCGACCATGTATGAGAGAGCCGGACGTCAGACAGGAAAGAAGGGAAGTATCACCATGATCCCGATCCTGACCATGCCCGAGGATGACAAGACCCATCCGATCCCTGACCTGACAGGTTATATCACGGAGGGACAGATCATCTTGAGCCGTGACCTTTACCGGAAAGGTATCGCTCCGCCGATCGACGTACTGCCGTCCCTGTCCCGTCTGAAGGATAAGGGTATCGGTGAAGGCAAGACCCGTGCGGATCATGCCAATACCATGAACCAGTTGTTCTCCGCGTATGCCCGCGGAAAGGATGCCAAGGAATTGATGGTTATCCTGGGTGAGGCTGCGCTGACAGAGATCGACCTGCTCTATGCGAAGTTTGCAGACGCATTTGAAGCAGAATATGTATCCCAGGGATACAATGCTGACAGAGATATCCAGGAGACACTGGATATCGGATGGAAATTACTCTCCATGCTGCCGAGAACCGAGTTGAAGCGTATCGACGACAAGTTCCTGGATAAGTATTATCAGGGTTAACCCCCCGGTTGCTTTGTGTAAATATAATGCAATCTGTGATTGCTGACTGCGCTGAATCAGGCCGCCGATATTTGAAATATCATGCGCGCACATCCGCAGAAATTTGTACAGAGTATAAGGCAGTAAGCAAGAATCAAGAAGGAGAGGTGATTACATTTGGCAGCAAAACAGGTAAATCCTACCCGTATGGAGCTGACGCGTCTGAAAAAGAAACGGATCACTGCAATCCGCGGTCACAAGCTCTTAAAAGACAAGCGTGATGAACTGATGCGCCAGTATCTTGACCTGGTACGCGAAAACATGGAAGTACGCAAACGGGTGGAAGCGGGAATCCTTTCCGCAAACAAGAATTTCGTAATCGCCAAGGCCGGTATGTCGGAGGCTGCCCTCAAGACGGCATTGATGGCTCCCAAGCAGGAGATCAACCTTGCGGCAGGGGAACAGAACGTCATGAGTGTAAACATCCCGACATTTGAGTATAAGACAAGGACAGCAGATGAGAATGACATCTACTCCTATGGTTTCGCATTTACCTCCAGCGACCTGGACGGGGCGGTCAAATCCCTGGCAGACATCCTGCCGGACATGATCCGTCTCGCGGAATGCGAAAAAGCTTGCCAGCTGATGGCGGCGGAGATTGAAAAGACAAGAAGGCGTGTAAACGCGCTGGAACATGTCATCATCCCGGAAACGGAGACGAATATCAAGTATATTACCATGAAGCTGGATGAGAACGAGAGAAGTACCCAGATCCGGCTGATGAAGGTGAAGGACATGATGCTTGAAGAGGCACATGGATATTCGCAGAAGGAATAAAACAGATGTAAAAAAGATTCTGAAACACTGGTGTTTCGGAATCTTTTTTTGTGAGACAGCAAATATTCGGTTGCACTTTCTTTCTTTGTGTGTATAAGATTATAGAAACATGAAAACAGAACCATATCACACAAAAAAAGAAAGGTGGTAATTATGAAGATAAAGGTAGAAAAACTTCTCGAGTTTACTGATCGTATGAATAAGGCATTCTCCCCCTCAGACAGGCTGTCTGAATTAATCGAAGCTTCCACAGCCCAATACGAAAATGATGAATTGTTTGAGGATGAATTGGAACTGGTCGCGGCAGCGAGAAAAGTATCTGAAAACCCTGTAGACAGAATAAAATCTGGAATAGAAAGATGAGAGGTACGATATGAACTATACAGTATCAAGAAAAATAATGATGGGAATGATCATCCTTTGCCTTACCAGTGGAATTGCCGCTTGTGGGACATCCCAGGCAGACCAGACGCGGGATCAAGAAAACGCGGTTGAATCAGAAGCCGATCCAAAAGTGATTGAGGAAGAACCGGAGGAAAAAGAGCCGGAAGAGGCTTCGGCCGAAACGGTAAAGGAAGTACAGGACGTAGAGTATGAAACGCTGATTGCGGGCAACCTTACAAAAAATGAGATGCAGTTTGTTCTGGCATATGGCCCGGATGAAATACCGGAACAAGGATTCCAGAACCAGGACTATTTGTTTATATTAAATACACTTTGTCAGGCTTCAGAACATAAAGTAAGCGAACCAATCATTGAGACTTATGGTACGGACGCAAATTGGGGATGTCAATATTCCCTCTCCGATGTGAACCGTATCTTCCGATCCTTTACAGATTATCAGTTGACAGAAGAGAACAATATTTTATCTGAAAACAATGTCCATGTGCAAGGCGATGTAGTTTCATTCGCGGCGGCAACGATAAGTAAAACATCAAACGCGGTAATCACGTCCGCCAGTTATACGGAAGAGGAAATGGAAATTTACTATACATATGATTACATAACCTTCGATATGGAAAGTAAGGGCCTGCCCAAACAGACAGAGAACAGAAAGGTGACATTAAAACCGAATGCGGATGGCCTGTATCAAATTACCGCGATTGAAGTGACAGAAGAGCAGGCGGAAGGAGAGCAGATGCCGGAAGAACAGACAGCAGGGCAGCCGGCGGAAAACACGGGGATTCCTGTTGGGTCTTATAGTTATGCGGCTTCTGCAGGTGGATTCAGAGGTACGTTGGATATTGAGTCGGAAAGCATGGCAACATATATGACATTCGGCAGTGCTTCTGGGGAAGGGGAAGTGATCAGATATCAGATTATTCCAGATGACACTGTCACGGTTCCTGCTGGAGTGACAGCATATACATTCCAATTTATAGAAGGAAATACGATTCAGCTAAGAGATTGGATAGAATATGATGTGACAGGAGTTATGGAGAGCGGATATAATTTGAATTTTAATTATGACGCAAATCAGGGAATCTTACAAGACTCCTATGGGAATAAATGGGATCGGGTGAATTGAATTTCATAGAGTAAAAATAACGATAGCCTATGCTTTAGAGCGGCTATCGTTATTTTTCGCTCTCAGGGAACTAATTTGCGACAGTTCCTTAGACTAATCCTCACATCAGAGAAAAAAGAAAAATTTTGTAACAAATAGTAGACTTTTTGAAACAGTTGGCTTATAATGTTAACATACATAAAAAAGGTTATAAACTGGATGATGGATATGCTTTTTAGAAGTGTTTCTTATTGTCTGCTTCTTGAAACAGACAAGAGCATTCTTAACGTTTATAGGAGAATTCAGACTATGGAATGGCTGACAGATGAAATTTTGTTTTATGGCGGCATGATTGCCGCCATAGGTTCCGCGGTGGCGGCAGCCGTCTATTACATAATCGCCTGTGTGAGATGGGCCCGCCTGAGTATCAGGTTGGATGAAGAATATGGAAAAATAGATTGCAGAAAAAGCAATAGAGATTCGGAATTGCTGTAGATGGATCAGGCTTTAATAACGGGAGATGCATAATGTCGGAAGTAATTGCTGCAACATACGAGTTACTTGAAAAATTAGGCTCCGGCGGCGGGGGAAGCGTATATTTGGCAAACCATCTGCGTTTGGAGAAAAAGGTCGTTTTAAAGAAGGATAAAAGGAAGGTTACGATTGATCCCAGACGGCTGAGGCGGGAAGTTGACATTCTGAAGGATCTGAATCATCCGCATATTCCCCAGGTATATGATTTTTTCATAGAAGAGGGAAGTGTCTATACCGTAATGGATTTTGTGAAGGGCGAAAGCCTTGATAAAGCTTTGCGGCGTGAGAAGAGATTTTCACAGGCACAGGTGATCAAGTGGGCAATACAGTTTTTAGAAGCACTGTGCTATCTTCACAGCCCCATCCATGGAGACCCCCCGAAAGGCTATGTGCACAGTGATATTAAGCCCGCGAATCTTATGCGCACACAGGAGGATGATATTTATCTGATCGACTTCAATATTGCGCTGGCGCTTGGTGAAGAGAGTATTATCGGCCACAGCGAAGGGTATGCGTCCCCGGAGTATTATGGTCTTGATTTTTCGTCCGGAAACGAGACACAGACGTTAGCCAGGGAAACTTCCCTGTTGGACAGCCAGGAGACCATGACTCTTACAATGACTCTGGCGGGTGAGCAGTCAGGCTCTTCCTTAAAAAAATCAGTAATTCCAGATACACGTTCAGATATCTATAGCGCCGGGGCAACGATCTATCACCTTATGAGCGGAGTAAAGCCCGCAAAGTATGCGTTGGATGTGCTTCCTCTTTCCAGAGAGGAATTTAGTCCCCAGATTGTAGATATTGTAACAAAAGCAATGAATCCAAATCCAGATCTGCGCTTTCAGACCGCGGAAGAGATGCTGTACGCATTTACACATCTGCGGGAAAACGATGTCCGTGTAAAGAAAAGCAGACGGAATAATCTTATCGCAGCTGTTTCGTGCAGTGTTTTTTTTGTGTGTGGGATTTCTTCTGCATTCATCGGGCTCAGAAGAATGCAGGTTACGGAAAACTGGCTGAAGCTTGCAGAGTATTCCCAGAATGCGTTATCTGACGGAGATACTGTTTCAGCGCTGGATTATGCTCTTTCCGCGTTGCCGCAAAAAAGCGGTCTGTTTACGCCGTCCGCATTGCCGGAAGCGCGGCTGGCTCTTACAAATGCTCTGGGAGTGTATGACCTGTCGGATGGGTTTAAAGAATATAAGACAGTGGAGTTGTCCTCAGAACCACTCTATATGGCGGCCGCGCCTGATGGCAGGACGGCGGCCTGTATCTGTTCAGGCGTCATGGAGGTTTTCGATACGGATACCGCGGAGATCATTGCCGCATTGCCTACGCACGAATCTGCATTGTCCGAGGCAGAATATTTAGATGAGCATACGATTATTTTTGCCGGTGCTGATGGGATTCAGGCATACGATATTGTGAAGAATGAGGAACTGTGGAGCGGCAGTCCGGCTACCGCGGTATGTATATCGCAGGATGGGAGTACGGTGGCGGCAGTTTACAGAGATGAAGCCTTTGCGACAATCTATGACGCTTCCGATGGCAGGGTGAAGTCCAGGGTGGATTTTAATGGGAAAGGCCAAAGAATTTCAATTAATGATCATTTTGCGAACGGCAGAGAAAATGTGTTTGAATTAAATGCCGATGGGACATTATTAGGAGCCAGTTTTGGGGATGGTTCTCTGCGGCTATTTGAGTTGAAAGATCCTTCAAAGGTTCACACAATTTTGGACAAAGATTCCGGATATACGCAGTATGAGGGAGGATTCTAT
Organism: Schaedlerella arabinosiphila; assembly: GCF_003885045.1. Taxonomy (GTDB): domain Bacteria; phylum Bacillota; class Clostridia; order Lachnospirales; family Lachnospiraceae; genus Schaedlerella; species Schaedlerella arabinosiphila. The sequence continues at coordinate 6,094,774 of NZ_RHJS01000002.1, forward strand.
GAAAATTATTTTGCGTTTGCGGCAACCAATAAAAAATCCTCGAAATCCTTATTCGCGACAGTAGACTGCAAGGATCATTTTAAGTCACAGGGCGCTGAGACAGATTTTCATTGCGGTATGCAAACGGATGAAAATGGGATTTATCTAAAATCAGATAATATCCTGGTCTGCCTCAATCCGGAGACCGGTGAACAGACCCCGCTGGCGGATACGTCCGCTAATATTGCTTTTTTCGCAAGGAACGGCAGGCATACATTGGTGTCATCGGATGTGGGGATTTTGTTTTTCGATGAAGATGCGCGGCTGCTTACGAAGTATGAGAAGGGGCATCGCAGCGATTTGGTTCAGATGGCTGGAGATACTGCTCTGGCGGGAAGATTTGACAGTCCGATAATCAACATTATGAAGTATGAAAATCATTCGGATACCGAAATCTTCGCGTATGATCCGTCATATGAACATATAGAGTCCAGAGTCGGATCTGATGAGAAGACGGTCATGCTTTTTTCAAAGAAGGAGTTTCGGCTATATGATTCTGAAGGAAGGCTGCTTGCGGAGGTCTCAGTTCCAAATCCTGATCAGATATATGACCAGCAATATGTCAGAGGGGAAGACGAGGATGTTCTTGAAGTGATATATAAGGACGGGACAGTATACAGATACAGTGCAGAAGATGGCTTACCGCTGGATGAGGAAAAAAGGGGAAAACCGGACGAATCATTGTATGAGGAATTTTTTACGGACAACCTGCGGATAGAGGTCCCGATTCATGGAACGGCGGCAGCCTATGAAAAGGAATCAGGAAAAAAAGTCGGCGAACTGTCAGAAGACGCTTACCTGACCTATGTGACGCAGGCCGGAGATTTTATTATCGCGCAATATTATACATCTGACAGAGATTTCTATGGGATCATGATGAATGAAAAATGTGAAAAACTTGCAGAACTTCCCTGTCTTTGCGATATCATTGGTGATGAATTGATTTTTGACTATCCAACCGGAAATATGCGTAAAACTCATATATACGAACTTGATGAACTGGTATCACTCGCCTGGAAAGAATTAGATGAAGTGGATGGTTAGTACTAGTAGTTAGTACATAAGCTAAAAACTAAATATCAAATGAAAAAGAACGAAGGGGAAAAGAAAATGAAGAAAACAAGGAAACTAAAAAGGATTTTGGCAGATGTGGCGGCCATAGCTGCAATGACTGCCCTGCTTTCCACTACAGCAATGGCAGCTAAGGATAACTCGTGGACTGAGGATACCATATTGGGAGATGGGTCAAATAATGTATATCTCTCTCCAGACAGGATAGATGACGGGTACAGTTCCAGTTCACAGGATTATTCTGATGTATATCCTGCTCTCAGGATTATTGAGGAACGGACAGAGCACGACTACATAAAAGGGAGCGGTGCAGAAGTAACAATTACATGTAACGGTGAGTACTCACGATTCCGTAGTGTATATGTAGATGGTGTGCTTTTGGAAAACACCCATTATACGGTAAAGGAGGGGTCAACCGTACTGACGCTTATGCCGGAATATCTGGATACGCTTTCAGTAGGAGCGCATACGGTTACTTTGAAGTATACATATGGTTCTGTTGATTCCATACTGAATATTTTGGAAAACACTTCAAATTCTGAAAATGCATCCAACTCTGCAAGTGGGACAGACCAAACCAGTCGGAACGCATCTGCTGGAAACGGTGCGGCGCCGAAAACCGGCGATACTTCTCCAATTATGTTTGGAAGCATAGCCGCGCTGATTTCCGGCTGTAGTTATATAATATTTGCAAGAAGGAAAAGAACAGACGAGGAATGATTTATAAAACAGTAAATAATGGAATAGACGAAGAATATGAGGAAACAGTGATTCTTGACGAAGACGAAGAGAGTACAGTTTTTATGGAAGAGGTACAGGAAAAGGCTGACTATACGCCTGTGCTATACCGGATTTCTACCGGGGAGACGATCCGTATTACGAAAAAAACATTCCGCCTGGGGAGGGAAGAAGCGAGTGTAGATTATGCAGTACTCAATAATCAAGCAGTCAGCAGGAGCCATGCGGACATTATCTGCAGGGACGATCATTATTTCATATTTGATCTGGGCTCCAAAAATAAAAGTTATCTTAATAACAGGGCGTTGCCTTCAAAGTATGAAGTAGAGATCAATGGCGGCGATATCTTAAAGCTTGCCGATGAAGAATTTGAATTTCGATTAGGAGGGGATGAAATACATGGCAGGTGAGAGTTCTTTTGGTAAGAAGATATCTGGGGATGAGGTTACAGACTTTGATGCGTTTTATCGGGAAAATTATCCAAAGGTTTGCTCCTGGCTGAAAAAAAAGATTTCAAATCCGGATGATGTTGAGGACATCGCCAGTGACGCGTTTACTTACTTCTATAAGAATCTGGGGCATTATGACCAAAAAAAATCATCTCCGGTCACATGGCTTTATGTCATTGTCAACAGCAGGTGGAAAAACTACATGCGTGATAAAAAAACAAACGATGACATTGAAGAAATTGATTTGCCGGGTGACTCTGACATTGAGCAGGCATATTACCTGCAGGAACTGCGTGATGCCATCGCCGACGCGCTGCTCACGCTGCCGGAAAGGCAAAGGACAATTGTTATTTTGAATTATTTTCAGGGGAAAAATTCAAGCGAGATTGCCGGAATGCTTGGAATGTCAGCGGCAAATGTCAGAATGGATTTGTCACGGGCTCTCAAGAAAATGAGAGGACCCTTGCGGGATTATCACCTATAAACGGTCAGGGGTGTTTGTAATGGCAAAATTATACAGAAAATCAGCATTGGAAAGGATGGCGTCTCCTGAACAGTTGGACAAAGCATTAAAAATAACATCCCCTCTTTCCTGGCTTTCCCTGGGCGGTGTGACGCTGATTATCGTGGTAACGGCCATATGGTCTGTTGTGGGAAGAATACCTGTAACGATAACAACAAACGGGATCATAGCCTCCCCCGTCAATACAAATGCGGTTTATACTGAAAATGCCGGAACCGTAGATTCCGTTTATGTGTCTGTCGGTGATGAAATCCGTCCGGGGGACGAGGTTGCTTTGGTAGAAGTGAGTGACGGTTCCGCTTACACGATCAAATCAGATCAGATCGGCACGGCCTCGGCAGTAGACATCTTGGCCGGGGATACGGTCGGCCAGGGGGTTCCTATCCTGTATGTCTCTCCGGAAGCGGTTTCGCGGCAGGTGGTCGTCTGCTATGTGAACGTGACAGATGTGAAAAAAATTTCCCGCGGCATGCCTGCCTATGTGTATCTGAATTCTGCAGACCGCCAGAGATATGGTCATATGAAGGCCAGGGTCATCAATATTGATGAGTATGCCGCTTCGAACAAAGGAATGAATTATGTCCTGGGTGAAGATAATAACCTGTCTTCTTTTTTTACAAGTTCCGGTGCGGTTGCTGCCGTAACATGTGAATTATCTCTTTCAGAGGAATCCGCCAGTGGATATGCCTGGTCAAACAAGAAGGGGAAAGAACTCAACGTGACGAACGGTTCTCTCGTATCAGTTAAAATTATAATGCAAGAGATTTCCCCGATCAAAATGTTATTTTCAGAGAGCCAGGCTATATGGGGTGATTGAACATGGGAAATTATAAAAAGATCCCGGTCGTTTATCAAATGGAAGCCACAGAATGCGGGGCAGCCTCTCTTGCGATGGTTTTTTTATACTATGGAAAATATATGCCTCTCGAGCAGATACGCATCGAAACCGGTGTTTCCCGGGACGGCTGTAACGCGGCTAATATTATGCGCGCGGCAAAGCAACAGGGGTTCGAGTGTCATGGTTATCGCAAGGAGGTTTCTTACTTGAAGGAAGTGCAGACACCCTGTATCATCCATTGGAATTTTAATCATTTTGTAGTATTTGAAGGTTTTAAGGGAAATGTGCCATATGTCAATGACCCGGCAGTTGGCAGGCGAAAACTTACGGAAGAGGAACTGGATGAATGTTTTACAGGAGTCGTGCTGACCTTTACCCCTGCAGAGGATTTTATAAAGGAGAAACAAGTACATACACTTGGTTCATTTGTTTGGTCAAGGCTGCAGGATCAGTATGGCGTCCTTTTTAAACTTTTTTATATTGGCCTTTTGCTGGTGTTTCCGGGCCTGCTTCTGCCACTGTTTACAAAAATCTTTATTGATGACATTCTCAACAGCGGCTATACAGAATGGCTGACAAAACTTCTTATATTTATGGGCGCCTGCGTGGTATTGAAAATAGGACTGGGTTATTATCGTAGCCTGCTGCTTCAAAAATTGAAAAGCAAGCTCATTCTTCTGTCCGGGCATGGTTTTTTGCGGCACTTGTTCTGTCTGCCAATGAATTTTTATGACCAGCGGTATGCCGGAGATCTGGTGGAGAGGATGAACAATAATGCTGCCATAATGGATTTCTTTACAGGCAGCCTTGCGGAAACGACCGTAAACATTTTTGCGGCGGTGTTTTATCTGGTTGTTCTGATCAAATATAGTCCGCTGTTGTCAGTGATCTGTCTGGCAAATGTAATTCTTTGCCTTCTGATAATCTGCCTGGGGAATAAATGCATCGAAAGTGCAGCGGTCAAAATGCAGATATACGAAGGCATGCTTTATGGAGCGGCCTGTGCAGGTCTCTCAATCACAGACAGTATCAAGTCTTCCGGGGCGGAGCAGGAATACTGCTCCAGATTACTTGGCTTTCAGGCAAAGCATTCGAATATGGAACAACAGATGAATCGTTTTCAGCGGATTGTAGACACGGTTTTGGAAGCGGTTGACAAAGTCACGGATGTATTGCTGCTCTTTGTCGGCGGGATACTTGTCATCAATGGACAGGTTACGATCGGCATGCTGGCAGCTTTCAGTTCACTCTTTGATTCTTTTAAGGAACCCATTCATTCTCTTGTTGGCTTTACACGAAGTATCCAGACCTTAAAATCATACATGGGCCGTATAGAGGATATCGAAAAATATCCTCAGGATGTTATGTACGATTCTGGCTCAGAGGATCTGCAGGTTTATAACAAGCTCTCCGGCAATGTGGAGATTTGTAATATTGCATTTGGCTACAGCAGCCTGAAGCCGCCTCTTATTGAAAAGTTTAGCTTCAAACTTGGCTGCGGCGAATCCATTGCTTTTGTGGGGCCGTCGGGCTGTGGGAAATCCACGGTGTCTAAAGTAGTCAGCGGCCTGTATGCTCCCTGGGAGGGGGATGTGCTGTTGGACGGTATGCGGCTTCCTGATATCCCGCGGCAGATATTGAATGCGAGCATTGCGACAGTCAGCCAGAACATCACGCTTTTTTCTGGAACCATACGAGATAACCTGACCATGTGGAATCCGGCTGTTCTGGAAGAAGATATGGTCGCTGCTGCAAAGGACGCCTGTATTCACGATTTCATCATCCAGCAGCCGGACGGATATGATTTTGTCCTTTCGGAAAATGCGTCCAATCTGTCAGGAGGGCAGCGCCAGAGGCTGGAGATTGCCCGTGCCCTGACGACCAGGCCCACGATCCTTGTGATGGATGAAGCAACGAGTGCGCTGGATCCGATCGTTGAAAAAGAAATCCTGGATCATATCCGTATGAGGGGCTGCACCTGTATCATCATTGCGCACCGGCTAAGCGCGTTCCGGGACTGCAATCAGATTCTTGTGATGCGGGACGGTAAGATCATCCAAAGGGGAACACATCAAAGTCTTATGGGCGAAAGCGGCTTTTACCGTACATTCATTCAGAATGTGTAAAATGTTATAAGGGGGTTGCTTGTTTTGAAAACAGAGAGCCAGATCATAATGCTTTCCAGCACAGAAGCGTTCTATACAGAATCAGAAGCGGATTCCATGCGGGTATTATCCGGAACTGCGCTTGTATATATTGTCCCCTGGAAAAAGGCACAGCCCGGACGGAAGGTGCTGCTGAGGACAGTCGAACAAGGGAAAATGATTCCGTCTCTTTGTTACACAGACGTCAATTATCAGAATTGGAAATTTGCGGTCCTCTCAAAAGCAGGGACCCTGAAGCTGGAGATCATGCCGGGATGCAGCACAAAGATCTTGAAGAAACGATTTTTAAAAGAGACATCCATTACAAGCTTTGACGAGGAAGGCTATGAGTCCAGCCTTGTAAATTTCTATGAACGTGAGAGTTTGAAGGATGAGGTTTTCATCAGACGGATCCAGCAAAATGCCCCCTCCTTCCATGCGGCCTCTTATGATGTAATAGCCAGAGTATTTCAAGGAAAAGAAGATATTGCATTAGAATCAGAAAACAGCCTCTACAGAACCGCTGCCTGGGCCTGTAAGGCATGCAGGCAGAAAATTGCTCCGTGGGAGAAACTTCGCGCGATTTATGGAAAGGATATTGCGATTCCAGATATGATCGGCGCATCCAATATGATCTGCCGTGAAATTGTTTTGGAGCCGAACTGGTTTCAAGATGACTGCGGTGTGCTGGTCGGGACAATGGAAGGACAGCCCGTTGCCTGCGTGCCAAAAGAAAAGGGACGGTACTACATTTTCTATGGGCAGACCGGCAAGAGCGAAAGGCTTACAAAACAGGCCGCGGAAAAGATGGAACCAAAGGTTTTTGGCGTGGGCAGGACATTGCCTGCAAAAAGCCTGGGATTAAAGGAACTATTCTGGTTCGGGATAGGAAGCGTCCAGGGAAGGGATATTCTTTCAGTGCTACTTCTCGGTATGGCCGGTGCGTTGACCGGGACTTTAATCCCAACCCTTTATCAAAAGGTTTATGATAGATATATCCCGTTGGGGAATTATACTTTCCTTATTCAGTTGTGTATCGCAGCCGTGTTCCTTATGGCAGGCAGCCTGCTTTTTATGCTGCCTGGGAATCTGATGGGTCATCGTATAGCCTGTAAGGCCGGTTATGAAATGCAGAATGCGGTATACCATCGAGTACTCCATCTTCCGGAAAGTTTTTTCGGAGGTTATGACAGTGCGGATCTGGCGCGCAGGGTTATGTCTGCCGGGAGTATTGCGAACAAAGCCGCGCAGTCGCTTGTGACGGCCGGTTTTTCAACGTTGTTTTCCCTGGTATATTTTGTCCGTATGCTGACATATTCTGCAGGCTTAACGTTTACTGCGCTATTTATGGTTTTTGCCTTTGCGTTGGTAATCTGGCTGATCTCATTGCGCGTGGTCCGTTATGAAAGAAAGATAGAGAAGTATGACGGGAAGGCGGCAGCCCGGCTTTATCAATATTTAAGAGGAATTGATAAAGTGCGGATGGCAGGGATGGAGGAACGCTCTATTTATGAGTATCTGATGCCATTTTCACGAAAACAGGCGGAAGACATTAAAAAAACGAGATTGTCCGGTATCATTTCCATATTAAACGGTACGGCAGGTTCCATTTTCTCTATGGTTCTGTACTGGATGCTCATCAAGAAAAATATGGAACTATCCGTGGGGAGTTTTATCGCATTTAATTCGGCCTTTGGCTATCTCTCGTTTGCGTTATTCCAATCGGTTCGGGCTGGTGTGGAGCTCTATGGCCTGAAGCCGGAATATGAACGATTGCAGCTTGTATTTTCAACAGTCCCCGAATATGATGAGGACAAAAGTATTCCGGAAAAAATAACAGGTAGTATTACATTGGAAAATGTTACGTTTTCTTATCAGACTAACGGTGCAGAGGTGCTGAAAAACCTGTCGCTTGATATTAAGCCGGGGGAATATGTCGGGATCGTAGGGCCTTCCGGATGTGGAAAGTCAACTTTGTTTAAACTGCTTCTGGGATTTGAAACCCCAAAGAGCGGGCGGGTATGCTATGACAACCATGATCTGAAATCTCTGAATAAGAAAGCGCTTCGTAAAAGGATAGGCGTTGTGCTGCAGAACGGCAGGCTGATCTCAGGCAGTATTTTTGAAAATATTACGATCACGAATTCCCATGCAAGCCTGTCGGATGTCAATAAAGTAATTGAAGCTGTGGGATTAAAGGAGGACATTGAGAACATGCCGATGGGGATCCACACGATCGTGAATGAATCAAGCAGCACGATTTCCGGCGGGCAGCGGCAGCGCATCCTGATTGCCCGGGCAATTTTTAATCAGCCCTCGCTCCTCCTTTTTGACGAAGCGACAAGTGCTCTGGATAATCCTACACAGGCAATGGTCTGTGTAAGCCTGGAACAGATGCATATCACCCGCATTGTGATTGCGCACAGGCTCAGTACGATCAAGAACTGCGACCGTATCCTTGTGCTCAACGATGGAAGCCTACTAGAAGAGGGGGATTATGAGACGTTGATGGATAAGAAAGGATTGTTTTACCAGATGGCCGGCCGGCAGCTGGCGGAATAAGGAGGAAGGCAGAACAATGTCTTATATCAAGAAAATCGAAGGCGATACGATCGTCATTTATGAAGGAGATCAGAAAGATTTCTGGATACAGGAAACAGTCGGGGAAACGTACATGAAGGCATTCCTTGGAGGGCGGCTTAAGTCGGTTTATGTTCATGATTTTTCGGATGAGATGCTGGCGTTTGTATCAATCGGGATGAATCTTATTTTGGATTTTTCAGCAGTGAGCTATATGTCTTTTTCTTTCATGCGGGCGCTTCTGAGTATCCAGCAGGAAATAGAAAAAAAAGACGCTGAACTTAAGCTTATAAGATTACCCGAGCATATTTACGGAGAATTTGAAAAAACCGGATTTTCAGAATTACTGGACTTAGGTGTTTAACACCCAAACCTTGTGCGTTTTGGCTTGTCCGGGTCAGGATAAAGAACAGGAGTATGATTATGAAATGTAATGTCAGACCCTATGATGGAAATGAACCATATATATTTTTCAGTTACTGTCACGAAGATGGCGAACGAATATATCCAATCATTGAGCAGATGATTGATGACGGATACCGGATATGGTACGACGATGGGCTGCGTCCGGGAGATGAGTGGCCGGAAAGAATCGGCAGGATGCTGGACGGCTGTACCCTATGCGTGGCAGCTCTCTCTCAGAAATTTTCGGAATCACATAATTGTAAAAACGAGCTTACATTTGCAATCAACAATCAGAAACCGCTGCTCGTCATAAAACTGGAGGATTTTCCAATGTCGATGGGGATGCGTCTCCAGCTTGCCAATACCCAATATATTGAAAAATACCGTTATGATTCGGAAAGCCTTTTTTTCGGAAAACTTTATTCCGCCAGTTTGATAAAGTTGGAAGAGTGCAGAAACCAGATGGAGCCATCTGTACAGGATGAGACTGTTTTATCTGTTGACGAGGGACAGGAACAGGAATCAAGCCAGGATTTCGGAGCTCTCAACCAATATGCGCCTGCGCCGTTTGTAATCCAATGTTCCAGCGGCAGATTTTTTGAAGGAAGCTGCCCGGTGAGCAGGGTTGGCCGCGATCCAAATAGATGTGACATTTATTTTCCAGAAAATCACGCGATAGGAAGACATCATATTGATATTATCTCGGAGGATAAGCAATATTATATTGTTGACAAAGAGTCTGCGAACCATACATGGGTAAACGGAAAGCGTTTGGATAAAGGAGGCAGGTGTGAGATTGGGACGTTCGGTGAGATTAAGATCGCAAATGAAACACTTGTTATTGCTTTTGGTGAATCCGCAGATTTTTTCAGGGAGCATAAGCTGCTTGTCTGGCTGCAGTCAAAGGCAACAAAAGAATCTCAATATCTGCAGACCGATACATTTATTTTGGGCCGCGGCCATGCCTGGTCAGGCGGCGTGCTGAGCGAGAAGCATATCAGCAGAACGCATGCCATTCTCAGGATTACCGAAAAGGGCTGTATGTTGTCAGATGTTTCAAGCTTTAACCAGACTTGGGTAAATGAGCAGCGGATTCCGGCGAAAGAGGAATATCTGCTGGCTGATAAAGACGAGATACGCGTCGGCGGGCATGGCGGGGAATATTTTACCGTACATATGAAAACGTTAGAGAAAGCGGCGTATCATAAAAAACTGTAAGGCTGCTATTTTTCGGAAAAATCATATGTTGCGCTTTCTCCTTTGACGTGTATAAGAAGATAGAAATAAGTAATCAGTAAGCGTTAGACAAAAGAATAAGATAAATTATGAACTTAATTGTCTAATGAGAAGACCATCTAATGGAATTATAAAACGGGTTTTCAGATTTTTAGGGGTATACATTGTAATAGTATTTATTACAACGTTTATTTTTAGCCTGATGCAGCCTATAATTTCATTGGTAGGTTTTAGTATATTGGATTTGCTCGTCGAAATTATTTATAGTTTGACAGGGATTGATATGTCATTGCACATGTTCAGTGAAATAAACGCAAGTATGAGAAATAGGGAGATTAAAAAATCTTTGGATGAACAGAAGAATATTTTAAATGATATAAATAAGAAGATGTGGCGGTATCTGTAAAGTATCTGTCAAAGATCTTGACCAGAAGATCATCCAGAAATACCAGAGCAACTCAAACAACCTATAGCTATTTGGAGAATGGATGGAATCATGGATCCGCATACACTGTGGGTACTGTTTCCATCCCTATTTATGTACTGGGAAGCCCTTGTTTACAAGGCTTCCCATTTTTTTTTTACTTATTATCTTCTAAATCTATATTATATGGAAATGCATCAAAATGTCAATTTACATATAGATATTTTTATCGATAAATTTAACTTTCTAAAAGTTCCTCAAGATCTACAAGCAGCACCTCCTGCTTCTCCTTTGCTTCTTCCAAAACCCGCTCCGTAAATCCACGCTTGGAGAACAGCATAAAGTAAGATTTTCCCGACTGACCGCTAAACAGCTCAGATTTTTCCTGTAGTTTTTTCAGCACCTGGTAATCCACCGGTTCATTTGTCCACTTGCATTCACAGAACAGAAATGCATCCATATCCCTTGCAATCAGGTCGATTTCAACCTGTTCGCGGGTTTTGGGATTGCTTCCCCACCAGCGTCCGATCTCTGTAAACAAAATCGGCAGCGCGCCCTTACTGTTTTGATGCAGCAGATAGCCGCGGCAGACTTTTTCAAAAATATGCCCCATATAATGGCTGTAATCCGGTTCGATCCGCCGATTCCACACAATCTCCTGAGCGTCTGTCTCCAACAAAGTTCTGTTGCTGGATACATATCGATACCAGAAGCGAAACATAAAATCTGATAGATAGTAAAGCGCTTTTCTCGAAGTCTCTTTTTCTCCAAACGGAACTTCTTTATATACAATTCCCAGTTCCCGGAGTGTACGGATATATTTCAGGCATTTTGCGGATTCTTCCCCTGTTTTCACTGCAATTTCATTTGCCCTGGATGCGCCTCCGGCAATGGCTTCTATAATTGCGCAGTACACGCCCGGCTCCTGAACCTCCTGTCTCATAAGCAGGAGCGGTTCCTCATACAGGTAACTTGTTGGTCTTAAAAATGCATCTATAATATTCTCTTTTACGTTCTTACCAGAGCGGATCTGCTGCAGATACAATGGCGTGCCACCGAATGCGCCATATAGCATCAGCTTCTCCTCCTGTGAAAATCCATCCATGAACTTGATACTGTCCAAATAGTCAAAAGGCTTCATATGAAGCTGCGCGGTCCTTCTACCAAACAGAGGGCTTTTTGCGCCGAGCACTTCTTTTTCCATAAATCCCATATAGCTTCCGCAAAGGATCAGAAATAGCTTTCCCTTCCGAAGCCTGTGGTCGATCAAATGCTGCAGTGTAGATAAAAGTGACGAATTGATCATCGCCAAATATGGAAATTCATCAATCACCAATACCATAGGTTCCTCCCTCTGTCGTTCCTCTATATAGGACAGAGCCTTTTCCCATGACCGGAATGGTTCCAGAGCAGTTTCACTGTAATGCCGAAAAATCTCCGCAGAAAGTTCTTTTCTGCGTACCTTCGGTTCATTTCCGAAAATTCTTTCTCTCTCCCTATAAACATCATACCACCTCGCAGTATAATTAGTTTTATAACTAACTTCAAAGTAATTTACTTTCGAGTTAATTATATATTTTTTTTATATCGGCAGTCAAGACTTTGTTTCGTCTATGATTCCTAATATTCTTTCCTACAATGGGAATTGTGATAGGATGTGATATCGACTCTATTTCATTTTCCCAATCAGAACTTCCTTCCCCCGGAAAGCAAACCCATATTTACGTATACGCTCTGGGGGAAAACCTCTTGCTATAAGCGCCGCCTCATAATTCATATCTTCAATTTGTTTCAACGCCGTATTCACCGTATCTGAAAGGTCTTTTTCCTTTTTGGGCTGAAATACTTTAAACTCGAATATGATTGCATCATCATTCTGCTGATTCGGTTCCAACATCACATCATATCTTCCAAGCCCGCTTTCCCTGTTGGATGTAAGCATATATCGATTTGTCAGTTCGACCATAAGTCCCAATACAAATCCATGATAAAATCGTTCCGGATTTTCTTCTGACGACTTTTTACCGGTATCAAAATAACTAAAGCTGTCCATCGCGATCTCATTCATATAAGTATTCATTTCATCCAGATCATCCAATAGCAATGCCTGAATGAAATCATTATAATGGTCATTCTCTGAAAACCAGTCACGGATCATATCTTCAAACATAATCCGCACTTCCTTGTTAGTTAATGCAAGTTTATAATAAAAACGCCTTGTTTCCTCTGAAAAACCTGTTCCGGCAACTTTCAGATATCCACTGGCAAGCAACAGGCTCCACACAGCATTTTTCTTAAAATATAACTGCTTATATACAATCTGCTCCTCGATCGCGGTCGTTATTTCCTCCCCTGAAAGAAGTCTTTCAAAATCTTTTTTTACTTCCTTACTTCCCTCTCTGATCAACGTTCCCACCAGTCCGTTCGAACTGGTATTTGCCCAATATGTGTCAAATTTCTCCGTATCCAGATAATTAATGATTGACCATGGATTATAAATATCCATACACTGTCCAAATGTAAATCCATCATACCAGCTTTTTACATCCTGCTTTTTATCAGACAGGCCAAATTCATCTAACGCCTGAAAAACTTCCTTTTCTGTAAATCCAAAACAATCCGCATATTCTGCTGATGTAGTGGTGACTACTTTCAGATTATTTAAGTCTGAAAAAACGGATTCTTTACTGACCCTTGTGATTCCCGTCATGATTGCCCGCTCATAATAAGGATTTGTCTTAAATGTAGTGTTAAACAGACTTCTAATGAAACATACCATTTCATCCCAATATCCATTCATATACGCTTCCTGCATCGGGGTATCATATTCATCCAGAAGAATAATTGCCTTTCTCCCATAATACCGTGAAAGAAAATCTGACAGTTTATGAATCGTCCATATCGCAGTCGTATCCTCCATTCCATTTGTCACGCTGCGAAAATAGGCTTTCTCATTCTCTGTCAGAACAGTTCCATCAAGTAAAAATATATGTTTATCGTACAAATCCGCAAGAATTTGGCGAATACATCTTTTTGCCCCTTCCAGATTCGTCTCCTTCACATTCGCAAAGGTAAGGCCTATCACCGGATATGTTCCCTGAATTTCCCTGTAATCTTCTTCCTCCCATATAGAAAGCCCTTCAAATAAATCCCTGCGCCCAGAGTATTTCACTGAAAAAAACTTCTCTGTCATACTCATATTCAGAGTTTTTCCAAACCTTCTGGGACGTGTGATCAACGTCACATCATCATCCGCTTCCCACCATTCTTTTATAAAACAGGTCTTATCCACATAGAAATTATTTTTTATCCGTATTTTTTCAAAATCCTGACGTCCGATTCCTACTGTTCTCGCCATATAGCCCATTTCCACCTTTCCTCCCCGACAGGCTGCATTCAATCATGGTCTGTGAGGCTCAGGCCGCAGCCTGTCAACATGAATGACAGACTTATCTTTTCCTAAAGATATTCCAACGCCTGCCGGATTTTACATCATCTTTCTGCTTATACTGATTATACCTTATCCATTTTTGAAGTACAATCCTTACTTTACGCCAAAAAAACAGAAAGAATGCAAAAGCATTATGGAACAAGCGTCATCATTCTCATTTCGATTTCTGATATTGATTTTGCGGAATATTTCGGAGCTTGACCTTACACTGCTTTTTATAGCAGGCAATTCCGTATTTCAGGATATTCTCAATTTCACTTCTATGATAATCCCCATATCCCCGGTATCCGGTTCTGCAAGGATATCCGCATAACCCTCTCCCATTTCCCGGTTAGAGGAAATTGCCCACCACCAGACGCTCAATCTCCCGTTTAGTCTTAGCATTGGCCGATTCTTCTATAAACCGTTTCACAGCGCCATTGCTGCTGGTGTTGATCCAATAATAATTTTCCGGCTGTGCATGAGGTTCGCTTCTGATCCTGTCGCAATGGTTCAGCACATCCCACGGACAATACCTTTGAAAAATAACCTATGCGCCTGTCTTGTTTCAATGTCCGTTTGATGTTCCGGAAAATCTTATTGCAGTTTACTGCGCCTGCGATTTTCTGGTACAGCAGACGGACATTGAAACAAGACAGGCGTGAAAGTTATTTTTTGCACAGTTCCCAGATTCTCCAGTCCAATAAACATCCCCGCAGCTTGCTGCGGGGATGTTTATTGGACTGGATCTCGCTTCGCTCGGTATTTTTTGATTCATCTTTTTCATAAAAACTCCCCTAGTACAGCATTGCCTCTTTAGATGTTTCCTGTGTCTGAGGGGCCTTACACGTCTGCAAATCTGAACATCTTCTTCGAAGCTCCCGATACCACCTTCCCGGAAGCTGGTATCGGGTTCTCGAACAGCTGCGGACTTTCAAGCCGCCACGCATATCTGCCGATTGTGAAATCGCCGTAACAGTATTCCTCTGGACAAAGCCACTCTGTGAAGTCATGGTATGCCTGATCTATCAGCTTGCAATCCGTCAAAATCGCAGTACCGATTATAACTTTGGTCGGAACATTGCTAAAGCGGTTATATCGTTTGCAACATCTAAAGGAACGTAGCGCATTTTTCCTTGATGCGGGAAAAAATGGGGAATCTTTCATTGTAGCGCAGATTATTATCTCGCCCCGGTAATCTGTCGCCCAGCTTCTCGTCTCATCGTGCTTCTTTCCAGTTGCCAAAAGCTGCGCCATGGGCAGCGAAACGGTTATGGTTTTCAATTCTCCGCTCCTCAATCGTCTTAAACGTCTAAAAGTTACTTAATATGGTTATTTCTTTTCAGACGTTTTCGTGGCTTTGGTGTCTTTTGATGTATCAGATTTGGACTTTTTGGCGGCTTCTTCCTGTTTCTTTTCTTCTTTTGCCTGCTCAACGAATCCGTCATAATAGGTGTCCTTATCCAGACCTTCGGGCAGGTTGCCATCGGCATCCAACGGGGGAGCAATGACGTTTATACCTTCTACGGCAGACTTGTCGAAGGGGACGTTGTTCTCGTACTCTTTCGGGTCGAATGCATCTTTTTCCTTTGTTGTTTCTTCTGTCTTGGCGGCCGGTACAGGTGCCTTATCGTTTTTGCAGCCTGTGAGGGCAGTGAGGGAAAGACAGGTGGCGAGCAAGATGAGGGTCAGTTTCTTTTTCATAATTTGGTCTCCTTTTTCTATGGCTAGATTTCTTTTTCCTAACTTTTTATACACATTGATCAAAAATGTGCAACAGTATATTTCAATATATTCCAAAAAAATCTCTAAAACGCCTAGTTTAAGCCATTTATAGAAGATAGATACAAAAATCATCAAAGAATCCTCAAAAATTCAATTCTTGTTTGATTGTAATTATTTTACTTATTTACTTTAATTTACTTTACTTACTTTATACTTTTTTATATTTTTATACTTTTACTGGTTTCCTCTTTAGAGGAAACAATTAAATAAAAAAATTAAAGAAAAAATAATTGAATTGAATTGAAAAATTGAAAAAATTAAATTGAAGAAGAGAAAAACACAAAGATACCAAAGATACAAAAATACAAAACAAAAAATAAAGCCGCCGATAAACGGCGGCCAGTAAAAACAAAAAAAGGAGGTGATACCGTGAAAACATGAAAAAATGAAAAAGAAAAACATAAAAAAAACACAGCTGAAACAACTAAAACTGAACTAAGTAAATATAAGAACAGCAAAGCAAGGCCGCCGATGGACGGCGGCCAGTAAAAACAAAAAAGGAGGTGATATCATGAAAACATGATGAAAAACGAAAACCAAAGCACAACCGACAACTGAATTTAGGCACTGCAAGGCCGCCGATGAACGGCGGCCAGCAAAACAAAAATCACAGAATATAAGAGGTAATAACATGAATACATCAGATCACTTAACCAAAAGAATCAATAATTTCAGAACCGGCAATACACAATACATGTCAAATCCATCACGGGTAGAAAGTGTTGTAACAAACTTTATGAACATGACACTCAGGGAAATGAAAGAACTTCAACAAGCTCTACGGAGCTGTTACATTGATAATATCCTTATGGGTTTAGGTTTAACTGAAAACGGAGAGTTGTCCGAAGAACAATTGGATATGAAATATATAGAGCTTGTATGTCTAATCAATCGCACCTATATTATTGGTGAGATAGATCTAATGATTTATTATCTAAATATGACATATTTTCTAATGGACGGAGAAAAAGTATCCATGCCTGTCAAAATGTTCATGTCAATCCCACTAACGTCATTCTATTTCTATATGGATAGTATTTCTGACAAACCGGGTTTACTAAATCAGCTTAAATACATTACTGGACATTGTAAATACGATGACGGTTATACTATCGAAAATTTTATTAAAGAAAAATATTCAAAAATTAACCAACCATGGTGGATAGGAATACCAATAGAGGAATTCAGGCAATCTGTAAGAGATTCTTGCATGGATATTGGAAAGCTCCTGTTTGACAGCTTTCAGGAGGCATTTTCTAAACAATATCCCATATGCAGTGTCCGGGAAAAATATATAGATGACTTTTATGAATTGGATAATATGGAATTAGTAGATTTTGATCTGTCAAATGAAGAATACCATTAATTAGAAAGGAAAATACAAATATGCCAACTATAAGCAAAGACCCATGTGTAATACTTGAATCAGCCAGAGGTTTTGAAACATTATATTTACACGACAAACTGTTAAATGATAACAGAGAGATATTTTTTACAAATGAAGTTACTGCTCAATCTTGCAGTAATCTGATCACTCAGCTGATATATCTCAACAGAATTGAACCGGATAAAACAATTACCCTGTATCTCAACAGCCCTGGAGGTTCCGTAATTGACGGTCTTGCCGTTTATGATGTAATACGCCTTCTTGACGCGCCTGTCAAAACCGTTTGTGTGGGAACCTGTGCAAGTATGGGCGCAATCCTGTTTCTGGCGGGCGCAGAACGTGAAATTATAGAACATGGACGTATTATGATACATGATCCCTCATTTGGTATGCAGCACAATATAAGCGGGAAAAAACCACATCAAATCCAGCTCGAATTGGACGAATTAAACAAATGGCGTGAATCCCTTGCAAAAATTATTTCAGAACGCACAGAAAGGCCTCTGGAAGAAATTTATGAAGCCACAGCAAACGATACTTATTTTAACGCGGAAGAGGCAGTAAAATTCGGCCTTGCAACGCACATTAAGAAAGGCGGTATTTAAAATGAATACAACTACAAACACACGATATGGCAAAAGAATCCTTGCATCCAATGTCGAGATAACAAATGATACTTGTATAAGCGGCTGCAATAATAATGATATAGTCTGCGGAAATTCTGGTTCCGGTAAGACTGGGGGATATGTTATTCCGAATATTCAGAATATTGATGGTTCTCTGATTGTATCTGATACAAAAAGACAGCTGGAACACAGATTCAGGGAAGAACTGGAGGAAAAAGGCTATAGGGTTTATACCCTTGACTTTGTAGATCCTGAAGCTTCTTATGGATATAATCCGATGTCATTTATCAGGCAGGATTCTGACGGCAACTATTGTGAACAGGATATATTAAGTCTCGCGCGGCTGCTCTGTCCCATGGGCAGCTTCTCAGAGCCTATATGGGATCTCTCCGCTGCAAGTTATACAGCTTTTCTCATTGCATACTGCCTTGATACAGAGCCTCCGGAAAATAGAAATCTGATACGCGTAGGAGAATTGCACAGACAGTTTATACAGCCGAATAATGAACTTATATTTATGGAATGGGCTTCTGAACATCCGGATTCTCTTGCTGCCAAGAAGTATTTCGAAATATCGGCTAACAAAAATGCTGATAAAATGTTCTACAGTACGATTGGATTTGTAAACGTCAATCTGGAACCTTATTCCTTTAAAGAAGCGAAATGCATTTTTGCCAACGAGGACAGCTTTGATATTTCGGAGCTTGGGTTCAGAAAAACTGTTCTGTTTCTAAACGTCAGCGATACCGACAGAACATTTGACCAGATAGTTAATATATTCTACACACAAGCACTCCAGGTCTTGTGCGCTAATGCCGATTTCTCTGAAGACGGCAAACTTCCTGTTCCGGTACGAATCATCATGGATGATTTTGCCTCAAGCACGGTGATCCCTGACTTTGACAAGATCATTTCCGTAATCAGATCAAGGGATATATCTGTAAGCCTGATCATACAGTCCCTATCCCAGCTCGAAAGTATGTATACGCCGGCTATAAGCCGTACTATCATCAATAATTGTGATCACATTCTGTATCTCGGAAATCAGGATATGAATACTGCATGCTATATTGCCGCCAGAGCCGGAAAAACACCAGAGGCAATCCTAAGTAAGCCACGTGATAAAGCAATCCTGATCACTTCCGGTGAAAAAGCACGCCTGGTGGATAAAATCATTCCTTACAGTACTGTGACAGACATTAAGAAAAAAGAAGAAACAGAAGAAATTAATCTTGAATCGTTGTTTGATTAAAATATACTAGCCGTACCGCCGTATGATAAGTAAAAAACTGGGAAGCCTTGTAAACAAGGGTTTCCCAGTACATAAATCATTCAAATTGTAGTATTATTTAGTTATCCGATGGTGGTGACATCAGACGTGTTTTCTGGTATGGCATGTTTAGGGGGTGTATTTTTGTGGCAGCTGTTGTCAATAGTTCTCGTATGAAAATAGGGAGGTGTTTTGAAAGAAAAAGGGGAATTGGTTACATAGTGTGTTTGGGACTTTAACGAAAAAAGGGATACCCGTTTGTGTGGTATCCCTTTTGTAAGTTTGTCGTTAGTGTTTACTCGAACAGGCTAAAGAAGTTCACATCGTATTCGATGCTGGTAGCTTTGCCGTTTTTGTCCAGAACACCGTCAATTTTTACGGTGTAGTTGTTACCAAAGGATGTGAAATCTTTGTTATAAAGATCAAAATCATCGGCACGGAAAGTGATGCATCCGTTGGTGTAACCATAGTTCTGGTTGTTACAGTAGATGGCTTTTGATGGCACTTTGTATTCATGTCCATCTGGATAGGTAATAGTGATTGTTAAGTCTTTGGATGGAACAATTTTGTAGTTATTACCGAGCTGACATGTCCATGGCATGGAAGAATTTATTTCATTTTTGAAGGATTCTGTGTCTGTGTTGTAGCTCATTAATTCTACTGGCATGTTTGTTGCTGGCCAGGTCACAAAGTCTTCAATACGTTCTTTTGCATTTGTGTTGTCATGGGCATACATACAGTTGTAATCTTCAACCTGTCCGAAGCCTACTTTGGACATGGTGGGGTTTAAGATCCAGCGACGATGACCCATTGCCAGGATGTTTCCTGGATCTCCGTCATACATGTATCCATTGAGGATGGTGTCTGTGAGACTGGTGTGGCCCTGTCCAATATTACCACCACGGGTTCCAGTGGAGCCAAGCTTGAACTGGTCACTGGTGATGTTATCCGTTTTGATTGGATAGTGTGTCAGTCCGCCGTAGTCTACACCGTTGATGATGGTACCTTCGGTTCCCTTCATGACCATAGCGCCGTTCTGTGCGTATTCGTTGTACATGTCATCCAGGGTAACTTCCCCAAGACCCGCGGTCTTGCGGATCATGTTGATCAGATCCAGTCCTTCTTTGAGGGTGGAGTCTGCCAGTTTTCCAGGGCTGCAGGAGTCCTTGCCAATAACCGGCTGTTCTGCATACTCATGGGTGAACTGGGATGTGTTTCCAGGTCTGCGCTTGTCTGTGAAGCCAAGTTTCTCAGCGTAGTCTTTTAAAGCCTGCTGAATTTTCTTATTGGCTTTGTCTTTCTCGCTTTCTTCTTTGGAAGGTTCTTTTTCATCTTCGATGACTTCTGCGCCAGCGGTTGCCTGTCCAAAAACGGCCTCACCTTTTTTGTCGTATGTGACATTTGCGGAGCTGTCATTGGTAGTAGCTGTGTTTTCTGTCTTGTTTTCGACTTTGTTTTCTACAGCATTTGTGTCATCTGTTGTATTTGTTGAAGATGATACGTTGTTGTCTGTATCAACAGGGTTGTTGTTTACAGACTGGTTGTCATCGGATTCATCCGATTCATTGGTTCCTGTGATATCGCTGCCTACAATGGGAGTGGGATCGGGAACTGTGTTCTCTACCGGAGGTTCTGCAGGTTTGGATTCTGCGGTGTCGTCTCCAGCGTCATTGGTTCCTGTGATATCACTGCCTACGATGGGTGTAGGATCGGGAACGGTAGCTGTAACATCTTCGCTTCCGATGTATTCCAGATCCTGGTTAAGATCTTCTTCTGACCAAGCGGATCCTTTTGCTGCGAATGCATTGATGCTTGTGTTTGCAATGATTGCGAAAATCAGGATAATGGATGTGATCTTTTTCATGATTTTTACTCCTTTTTACTTTCAAATGATTTATTTTTTTTAGTTACTTACTGGAAGTAAAATTTTCAATGTTCTTTCTTATATCTTCTTATACCCAAAAATAAATAACGCCATCGACGTTTATAAGCTATTCAATTATCAAGGTACATTTTTAGAAGATTTTCTTCTAATTGATTCAAGATCAACCCATTTTGATATGTATGAATTTTTCTTTCCTCTTTCTATCTTCTTATACACAACAACGAAAAATGTGCAACAGTATATTTCAAAAAACATCTATATTTGCCCTTTTATTTTTTTAATTGCAATCAAAAGAAGCCGAGTTTGATGCAGATGCAATTGCGTATGATATCCTGCTCAGGCTTACTATGGATACGCAGGAAAGAGACTTGTTTGTGGAAGAATATACATATCTGGCACCTATGATGTATATGGATTTTTTTAGCTTATATTACTATACGGATTACATATTATATGGAACGGTATACAATAGCCGGACCCACCCGGTGCCACAAGAACGTAAGGATGCGCTATTTTCCATAGTTGACGGAGATATTTATCAATTGGATACGGATGAGGGAAATTATGAATAGAAAAGAAGCGGTAGAATTTAGTGAAGACTTGAAGACATTGAGTTTTATAAAAAATTTGCTATATGGTAGGATCGTCAAACTGGACATGAAATTAATGGCTTTTTCTTTCAGGAACAGGGATCATATTGTTCAGATTCAGCACTGCATATAAATAATGATTTTGCAATCATAAATAACTATATTGGCGATGAAGGATATGAGTGCCAAGAATATATCCACCTTGACAAGCCTCATAGGAACTACACATGGTGCGAACAGCCGGGTGGATATTGTATGCTGCTGGAAAAGATTGAATGGATCAAGGAGAATGGCTTATATTTCTTATTTCCCTGTATGCGGCTATTCAAAAATACTGATTTTATTTAGACGGAATTTTTATTGACGGTATTCCAGATTTTGGCTATAATAAAACTATAATTTGATTTAGTCGAATACATTTATTCAAATTACCTATACTGTAATGGAAGGGAGAGATTGTCATGGCATATATTAAACGAGCTGCAGAAGATACGATTGCACAGGTTTCTAAAATGTTTCCCGTACTGCTGGTGACTGGCCCAAGGCAGGTGGGTAAAACGACTCTGCTGCAAAGACTGGCAGAGATACAGCAAAGCACAGGGATAGAACGAAAATATGTAACCTTGGATGATCCTGACGTAAGATATTTGGCAAAACGTGATCCAGCGTTATTTTTACAGAGATATTCTCCGCCGATATTGATTGATGAAATTCAGTACGCAACAGAATTGCTGCCCCATATTAAAATGAGCGTAGACCGTACCAAAAGAAAAGGCGATTTCTGGATTACGGGATCGCAGGTCTTTCGTTTGATGAAAAATGTAAGCGAAAGTCTTGCGGGACGGGTCGGCATTGTGAATTTATTGGGATTGACCGATGCGGAAATTTATCAGGAGCCAAGCGAACCATTCCAAACGGATGCGTCACACTTGATGAACCGTTTATCTGTAAGGAACCAGAAGGGCTTAAATGAAATTTACGGCAGAATTTTCAAAGGTTCCATGCCGGAGCTTTATGCAGATGAAAATGTGGACTGGGAGACCTATTACCGTTCCTATGTGAACACATACCTGCAGAGAGATATCCGCGATCTTGCACAGGTTGCCGATGAGATGCAGTTTTATAATTTCATGACGGTCGTAGCCGCACATACCTCAAAGCCTGTTGTCTATGAGGAATTGGCAAACGCCGCTGGTATTTCGGCGCCAACGGCGAAAAAATGGCTGTCTATTTTGGTATCGTCCCATATTATTGCCCTTGTACAGCCATACCACAATAATGCTCTGAAACGGGTTGTGAAGATGCCTCTCCTTCATTTTTTGGATACCGGTCTGGCAGCTTATCTCCTAAAATGGGGAAATCCCGAAGCATTGGAAAGAGGGGCCATGTCCGGAGCGTTCTTTGAGAGCTATGTGTTTTCAGAAATCTATAAAAGCTATCTGAATGCGGGAAAGGAGCCGCCTATCTTCTATTACAGGGATAAAGACCAGAAGGAAATCGATTTGCTGCTTTATCAAAACGGGATTCTTTCCCCGATAGAGATCAAAAAGGCAGCATCCCCTGGCAAAACAGCAATTAAGAATTTCAATGTGTTAGAGCCCGTGACGCGCGAGGGGGCTTTCGAAGGTTTAGAATCTCTAAAAGTAGAGATCGGGACAGGAAGTGTAATTTGCATGGCAAACGACTTATTGCCTGTGGATGAAAAAAACTGGTTTGTTCCGGTTTGGTTAATTTAGTCAGTGGTTCGAGCCATTGAATATACAGCATAGGATTTTCTGCCGGATACTTTAAAGGCTCTCTGATTTTTCAGACGGACTGATATCTTCCAGGTGACGGGGGATATCTTTCCCCTGCATACCGAAAGTTGTGTGATTTCTGAACTTCAAAAACAAAAGGGATACCTGTTTGTGTGGTATCCCTTTTGTAAGTTTGTCGTTAGTGTTTACTCGAACAAGCTAAAGAAGTTCACATCGTATTCGATGCTGGTAGCTTTACCATTCTTATCCAGAACGCCGTCGATCTTTACGGTGTAATTGTTACCGAAGGAGGTGAAATCCTTGTTGGAACCGTTGAAGTCATCTGCGCGGAAGGTGATGCAACCGTTGGTGTAACCATAGTTCTGGTTGTTGCAGAAAATTTTGTGGGACGGTACTTTGAATTCGTGTCCGTCCGGATACGTAACCGTGATGGTCAAATTCTTGGATGGTACGATTTTGTAGTTGTTGCCAAGCTGGCAAGTCCAGGGCATGGTTGAGTTGAGTTCGCTGTTAAGGGACTGTGTGTCTGTGTTGTAGCTCATCAATTCCTTTGGCATATTTGTTGCCGGCCAGGTTACAAAGTCTTCAATGCGTTCTTTTGAATTGGTATTGTCATGGGCATACATGCAATTGTATTCTCCAACCTGCCCAAAGCCGACTTTGGACATGGTGGGGTTCAGAATCCAACGACGATGTCCCATTGCCAGAATGTTTCCAGCGTCTCCGTCATACATGTAACCGTTGAGGATGGTTTCTGTTAGGCTTGTATGACCTTTTCCGATGTTTCCGCCACGGGTGCCTGCTGAACCGAGTTTGAACTGATCTGCTGTGATATTGTCGGTCTTTGGCGGGAAGTGTGTCAGTCCGCCGTAGTCCACGCCGTTGATGACAGTACCCTCAGTACCTTTCATGACCATAGCGCCGTTCTGGGCGTATTCGTTGTACATATCATCCAGTGTTACTTCTCCAAGGCCCGCAGTCTTACGGATCATGTTGATCAGATCCAGTCCCTCTTTGAGAGTGGTGTCCGCCAGTTTTCCAGGGCTGCAGGAATCCTTGCCGATGACTGGCTGTTCTGCGTATTCATGGGTGAACTTGGAGTTTTCGCTTCCGAATCGACGGTTGTCTGTGAAGCCAAGCTGTGCGGCATAGTCTTTCAGTGCCTGCTGAATCTTTTTGTTCTCTTTGTCTTTCTCGCTTTCTTCTTTGGAAGCGTCTTTGTCGTCCTCTACGACTTCTGCGCCAGCGGTTGCCTGTCCAAAAACGGCTTCACCTTTTTTGTCGTATGTGACATTTGCGGAGCTGTCATTGGTAGTAGCTGTGTTTTCTGTCTTGTTTTCGACTTTGTTTTCTACAGCATTTGTGTCATCTGTTGTATTTGTTGAGGATGATACGTTGTTGTCTGTATCAACCGGGTTGTTGTTTACAGACTGGTTGTCATCGGATTTATCCGATTCATTGGTTCCTGTGATATCGCTGCCTACAATGGGAGTGGGATCGGGAACCGTGTTCTCTACCGGAGGTTCTGCAGGTTTGGATTCTGTGGTGTTGTCTCCAGCATCATTGGTTCCTGTGATATCACTGCCTACGATGGGCGTGGGATCGGGAACGGTAGCTGTAACATCTTCGCTTCCGATGTATTCCAGATCCTGGTTAAGATCTTCTTCTGACCAAGCGGATCCTTTTGCTGCGAATGTATTGATGCTTGTGTTTGCAATGATTGCGAAAATCAGGATAATGGATGTGATCTTTTTCATGATTTTTACTCCTTTTTTACTTTCAAATGATTCATTTTTTTTTAGTTACTTACTGGAAGTAAAATTTTCAATGTTCTTTCTTATATCTTCTTATACCCAAAAATAAATAACGCCATCGACGTTTATAAGCTATTCAATTATCAAGGTGCATTTTTAGAAGATTTTCTTCTAATTGATTCAAGAACAACCCATTTTGATATGTATGAATTTTTCTTTCCTCTTTCTATCTTCTTATACACAACAACGAAAAATGTGCAACAGTATATTTCAAAAAACATCTATATTTGCCCTTTTATTTTTTTAATTGCAAATATATACCGTCTAAACGACTCAATGATACAGTAACAGGATTTCGTTCAGAATTTTTTGTCAGAGTTCCTGTCTGAAAGAACTTCTTAACATTTGTATCTTGTAACGTATATAAATAATATTCATCGCAATATCCGATTTTTTGATAGTAATTCATGATAGCTACGGCCTTTTTTTTGAAAAGGTAGGAGTCTTCATTTATGTGAATAGCTTTTTTAATGTGGTTTTTTTTCTCCGCAAACTCATAAAGGGGCGGCAAGACAGAGTAAGAATAATCTCGTTGTCCTTTTGGCTTCTTTAGAGGAAGGAATACTTCCCTTCTTTTCTCAAAAGAAATTTGTTTATCTGCCCTTTTTGAGTTGCTTCAATGGTATATATCGCATCCATGACACACATATCAAAGTAGGATAATTTTTCCCTTCCATGAATGGTAATCTGTCCTGAATCAGGACAATCTCCAGGTTCAAAAGGTTTGTCCAATTCATATTTTTCTGGATGATCTCTTAAAAAGTTTGCAGCATGAGTATTATTAATATATATTTCATTTACGCTGTTTAAAAGCTGTTTGATTTCAACAGGAACGAGGGTAAAATCTAAATGTTTCAAAAGGTTGAGTACTTTTATACCTTTGCCTCTTGTTTTATGGAGTATTTCGTAACACTAAGGTATCAAAATTTAAACTAAGCTGGTATAACATATTTTCTAAATGGAAAAATATATCTTCATCTTGAGCATATTCCATGATATAATTAT
The DNA here is from genome assembly GCF_003885045.1 of Schaedlerella arabinosiphila. Lineage (GTDB taxonomy): Bacteria > Bacillota > Clostridia > Lachnospirales > Lachnospiraceae > Schaedlerella > Schaedlerella arabinosiphila. Next base: position 6,120,770 of record NZ_RHJS01000002.1, read on the forward strand.
CCAAACAGACTATCGGAACGAGGGAAATGTATGGACGATTTAGCATTAAACTATCAAAGTGATTTTAATGCCATTCTGCAAATGATAGCAGATGCCCGCCGGAAAGCTGCCTATCAAGTGAATGCCACAATGATTGACCTTTATTGGGGAATTGGAGAATTTGTTTCCAACAAGGCCGTGCAGGATGGCTGGGGACGTTCTACCGTAAAGGCACTTTCTGAATACATTCTGACGCAGGAACCAGGGATTAGAGGCTATTCCCCACAGAATATCTGGCGCATGAAGCAGTTCTTTGAAACTTATTGTGACAAGCCGGAGTTAGGAACTCTGCTAAGAGAAAATACATGGTCAAATAATTTGCATATCATGTCAAAGACAAAATCGGATGCAGAGAGATTATTCTATTTGAAGCTGGCCTCTCGGGAAAAGTATAAAGCAAAAGAACTGGAACGGCAGATTGACAGCGGATATTATGAACGTTTAATGCTATCAGACGGCAAGGCGCCTTCCGCCATATCCCAGGCTGCGCCTGCGAACATAATCAGGGACATGTATATGTTGGAGTTTTTAGATCTGCCCGAGCCTTATAGGGAATATGATTTGAAAAAGGCCATTTTGAAGAACATGAAAAAGTTTTTACTGGAAATTGGCAGGGATTTTATTTTTATGGGAGAAGAATATCATCTTCAAGTAGGAAAGAACGACTATTATACGGATTTAATCTTTTTTCATAGGGAACTACAATGCCTTGTTGCAATTGAGTTGAAAATTGATGATTTCAAACCGGAATACTTGGGAAAAATGCAGTTTTATCTTGAAGCGTTAGACCGGGATGTAAAGAAGCCCCACGAAAATCCCAGCGTTGGCATTATTCTTTGCAAGAGTAAGGACGAGGACGTTGTTGAATACGCCCTGAGCCGGAACATGAGTCCAACCATGATTTCCGAATATCGGACGAAACTAATCAGCAAGGAAATCTTACAAAAGAAACTTGAGGAATTAACGGAAATGGTGGATGAGGATAAAAACTCTCAATGACGTTGAGAGTTTTTCAAAAAATCAATTTATTATGTTAGTACAAAATAGCAGGGGATTATAATAAGCCTCTGCTATTTTTATAACCTCAAGCTAATATAATGTAAGCTCGTTTTTACAATTATGTGATTCCGAAAATTTCTGAGAGAGAGCTGCCACGCATAGGGTACAGCCGTCCAGCATCCTGCCGATTCTTTCCGGCCACTCATCTCCCGGACGCAGCCCATCGTCGTACCATATCCGGTATCCGTCATCAATCATCTGCTCAATGATTGGATATATTCGTTCGCCATCTTCGTGACAGTAACTGAAAAATATATATGGTTCATTTCCATCATAGGGTCTGACATTACATTTCATAATCATACTCCTGTTCTTTATCCTGACCCGGACAAGCCAAAACGCACAAGGTTTGGGTGTTAAACACCTAAGTCCAGTAATTCTGAAAATCCGGTTTTTTCAAATTCTCCGTAAATATGCTCGGGTAATCTTATAAGCTTAAGTTCAGCGTCTTTTTTTTCTATTTCCTGCTGGATACTCAGAAGCGCCCGCATGAAAGAAAAAGACATATAGCTCACTGCTGAAAAATCCAAAATAAGATTCATCCCGATTGATACAAACGCCAGCATCTCATCCGAAAAATCATGAACATAAACCGACTTAAGCCGCCCTCCAAGGAATGCCTTCATGTACGTTTCCCCGACTGTTTCCTGTATCCAGAAATCTTTCTGATCTCCTTCATAAATGACGATCGTATCGCCTTCGATTTTCTTGATATAAGACATTGTTCTGCCTTCCTCCTTATTCCGCCAGCTGCCGGCCATCTGGTAAAAATTTGCCCTTTTATTTTTTTAATTGCAAATATATACCGTCTAAACGACTCAATGATACAGTAACAGGATTTCGTTCAGAATTTTTTGTCAGAGTTCCTGCCTGAAAGAACTTCTTAACATTTGTATCTTGTAACGTATATAAATAATATTCATCGCAATATCCGATTTTTTGATAGTAATTCATGATAGCTACGGCCTTTTTTTTGAAAAGGTAGGAGTCTTCATTTATGTGAATAGCTTTTTTAATTGTTGCAAAATTAATTTTTTTGTAACCAGTATACCTGCTTATTGCAATCCGACGCATAAGATAATGGCACAGTGACGTATTATTAATTGTTGAGGCAAGATCAGTTTGTTTAATGTTTGCTGTATTAAGCAACGAAATCGGTATCGTAATAATCTGGTGGTTTTTTTTCTCCGCAAACTCATAAAGGGGCGGCAAGACAGAGTAAGAATAATCTCGTTGTCCTTTTGGCTTCTTTAGAGGAAGGAACACTTCCCTTCTTTTCTCAAAAGAAATTTGTTTATCTGCCCTTTTTGAGTTGCTTCAATGGTATATATCGCATCCATGACACACATATCAAAGTAGGATAATTTTTCCCTTCCATGAATGGTAATCTGTCCTGAATCAGGACAATCTCCAGGTTCAAAAGGTTTGTCCAATTCATATTTTTCTGGATGATCTCTTAAAAAGTTTGCAGCATGAGTATTATTAATATATATTTCATTTACGCTGTTTAAAAGCTGTTTGATTTCTTTCTGTAAAATATCAGGTTTCTTCTGCCTCTTTGTGAAATCAAGAAATATGTAGGCATCACTTCCTGCAAAAAGGACTTCTTTAAAATCTTTCCTGCATTTATTTATTATATAATTGTAAAAAGAATCCAGTTCAGCAGCAATCTGATTTCCGATATTCTCATCAAATTTTTGATTAAGATATTCGATTATAAATTTCTGAGCATTTTGGGGATTTATCTTTACCTCATCACAGTATTTCTTTATATAGAATAATCTGTAATACGACCAAAAGTATATACTTTCCTTCATTTCCTCTGAAAACTGCGAAAAAATAGCTCCTGTGGAAGCAGATACCTCATTTGTTTTTTCTTTTTTTATTGGTTTGATTTCAACAGGAACGAGGGTAAAATCTAAAGGAATCTTTTTATACTCTCTTTCCGCCTTTTCTTTTTTGACAATCCAATGAATCATATTCTGTAATGTCCCCTTTTCATTTATAGGACCGTCGGCATACAAAAGGTAGCAATCGGCTCGAGGTATTTTTTCGGTATTACGTCCCGCGCGCCCGACTTCCTGATAATAGTTTTCCAAGCTTCTGGGCACATCATAATGTATCACAAGAGAAATATCTTCTTTATCAATCCCCAAACCAAATGCATTAGTAGCAATCATTATATTTCTGCATTGTTTTGATGTACAACAAAATTTCGTATCACTATTTCCATCATAACTGCTCAAAAATAGTTTTTTGTTCTCTCTTTTTTCGTCTGGTAACATTTTGCCTTTACCATAATATTTTACCAGTCTTCCTCTTAGCAATCCATTTTCCTCTAGTTTACTATAAAGTTCATCTACCCCTTCCGTAGTAGTACGATATATAATACATACTTTTGTTTTATTTTTTTCGAGTATATCAATTAATGTTTCATATCTCGTTTTTAAAAAGCCAGTCTGTGTTTCCTTGTCACCCAAACATTGTATAACCTGAAGCGAAAGATTTTTTCTCTCGGTTATATGGTTTTTATATTTAAAATTATTTACTCCTGCAAGTGAAAAAATGTTCTTAATCTCCTCTATATCTTTTTGTGTAGCGGTTGCCGTAAATGCACTTATGATTGGACGTACAGGTCTCTGCTTAATAAAATTTATAATATAAAGATAGCTTTCGCGAAAATCAAATCCCCATTGTGACATACAATGTACTTCATCTATAACAATATGGTTGATCCTCAATCCATTCTTTTCCGCTTTTTTTAATTCCTTCAAAAATTTAGGGCTGCACAGCCGTTCAGGAGTTAAATACAAAAGCTTATATTTAATTTCACATTTGTATTCATTGTCTATTTGAAAGTTCTGTATTTCAGAAAATAATTGCCGTTCGTCTTTATCATTTATACCGGGATAAATAGCTTTGAAACAGATATTTTTAGTTTTTCTTATTTCATTCTTGTTTTGATTCTCTGGACAGCAGAAGACAATATTCTTTTTATTAAAATTTTCTACCTGATCTTCGATCAGTGCGGTCAGAGGTGTGACCACAAGTGTTATTCCCGGAAAAAATACAGATGGCGCCTGAAAACAAATTGATTTTCCGCTGCCAGTGGGAAGAATGGCAAAGGTATTATTGCTGGAAAAGATAAATTCCATAACTTCCTCTTGGTATGGTTTTAATTTATGATCAGGAATAAATCTCTTCTGAATTTCAGATATCCTGCTGCTATTTAATAATCCCAAAGACATATACTCTTCACTACCTTCTCCGAGACCTATGGGCACGAATTTATTTACTCCATCTATTTTATATTTTTTGTACGTTGAAAAACATTTCATACTACAATTCTCCTTGTTCTCGAATCGGTGTTTGATTAAAATATATCGACCATTCTGCCGTATGATAAGTAAAAAAATCGGAAGCCTTATAAACAAGGGCTTCCCAGTACATAAATAGGGATGGAAACAGTACCTTCTACTTTTTGTATAAGTGCTGCTTTCTCCATAAAAATCCTCCCATTCTTTTGTCTAACGCTTACTGATTCCTTATTTCTATCTTCTTATACACATCAAAGTAGAACGTGCAACATATGATTTCCCAAAAAAAAGAACCGATCCATCTAACTAAAAAAGTGGCCGAACTTCCCGGCCACGAAAAAACAATTAAAAAAATTCCATACTTCTCTTGAATCATTCCGGCACGCTGTGTTCCCACGCCTGTAGCCAGTGTATGCCAATATGGCAGCTCTGTTCCGTTATCTTATCCATCTTATTCTTGTCGGCTGTAAGTTACACGGCAAGTTTTTTTATAGCAGGCAATCCCATACTTATGGATCGTCCTCATCCCTTCCTGCTTAAGTGCCGATACATATCCGCCATCCTCAATCTGCTTCATCGCTTCACGGCAGGCTGAATCAAATCTTCCGTTTTCTGCATATTTCACTTCTATAATACATCCGATTTTTCCAGAAGGAACTGTGAGCGTAATGTCCGTATATCCAATACCGGATTCAGCATTAGATTTTGTAATCCAGCTTCCTTCCGCTTTTAATAAGCCCAGCAGCATGCCATGATAAAAATGCTCTTTTAATTCTTTTTTTACAAATGTATCTCGTATACTGATAGAATCTGACATAAATTCATTAAACAAATTCTGAAACATTTCTGCATCACCGTCTCTAACCGCTGCGCAGAACTCCTTCCATTTAGCGGAATTACTGATAGCCTTCACTTTAAACCAGGAACGAATTTTCTTCTGATAGATCCCCAGAACCTCCTGATTCGGAATGGCCAGCCTGTGATATCCGCCCCCGGTCTCCCCGGCAACTGTCAGATAACCCGTGGCAAAAAGTACGCTCCACAAGTATGTCTGGCGTATCTCGACATCCCTGCTGTCAAGATCTGTATAAGTCAATTCCGGAACCAAAAGCTTCTCCACATATTCACCGGAAATCAATGCCTCAATCTCTGACTTGGTTGTCTCCGTAGCATCCTCGATCATATCCTGGATAATGGCGTTGCTGCTGCTGTTTTCCCAATGGGAATCCATCTTTGCATCCGCATTTGCACAAAGTCTGTAACACTGGTTCAGTACATCCCAGGGACAGTATACGTCCACATGCCCAAAATGATATCCGTCATACCATTCTTTTATGTCTTCAAAACGTTTTTCAACACCATAATATTTTAAGATATCTCGTACCTCGCTGTCTGTAAATCCGAAATATTCCGCAAAATCAATATCAGAAATCGAATGCACCATGAAATTATTCAACCCTGTGAAAATACTTTCTTTGGCGATGCGCAGACATCCGGTGATTACAGCAAATTCAAGATGCTCATTTGTTTTAAGCGCCTGGCTGAATAAGGAGCGGATCAGCCGGACCATCTGAGGATAATAGCGGTTCTGGTATGCTTTGTCCAAAGGCACATCGTATTCATCTATGAGAATGATGACGCCTGTTCCATAATGCTTCGCCAACATTTCCGAGAGCAGTGCAATGCTTTCCTGCTGTACATCCTCCTCCAGATATTTTGCATATAGTTCCTGTAAGGAGTTTTTATCAATATCTGTAAGTCTGTCGCTTTCCAGCAGGTATTGATGTCTGCGGGCTTCTTTTTTTAGAACCTGGGACATGATTTTCAATGCATCATCATAGGACTCTCCACTGACATCCTTTAAGGTGACGGCAATCACAGGATACTTTCCCATATGCTGCGCACACAGTTCCGTTTCCCGGGTAATCTTCAATCCTTCAAATAAAGAGGCATCTGCACCAACTTCAAAAAAGGATTTGAGCATATCGAGATTTAAGCTTTTTCCAAAACGGCGGGGTCTTGTAAACAGGTTGACACTCCCGCGGTTTTTTAAAAGATCCGAAATAAATTTTGTTTTATCTACATAGTAAAATCCTTTTGTTCTGATATTACGAAAAAATTCTTCTCCGATGGGAAGTTTTTTCCTCTCTGCCATATTGCAGCACCTCCGCAAATTTTAACGTTTAGTTACTTTTGCTGTGGCTCTATTATACTAAAAAAATGACCGGCCTTCAAGAACCGCCGGTAATATCTGCGCAGAAAATACTTTATTCCCGGGAAGCAACGAGCCAGGTAGCCATGCTTGCATGGATATTTGACTAAATATTTAAGAATGAAAGGAAATCTGAGACCTTGAAAATAACCTGTACTGTATAGTATACTTGTAACAGTTCAGAACAGGGGGACAGACAAATGTTCTTAATCGCCATATGTGAAGATGAAACCTATCTGCTGGAAGAACTGCGCAAAAAAGCAGAGGAATATCTGAAAACGAGACATTACCCTGCCGAGATCCGCACCTTTACGTCTGGTGAGGATTTGTTAAAGGAACAGCGCTCCTTCGACCTGATTCTCCTGGATTTAGTGCTCCCGGGCATAAACGGTCTGGAAACGGCGAAGCGGCTTTCCCGCAAAAGCCGTATCATTTTTATCACATCCTACAGGGAATATGCGGTGGACGCGTTCGAGGTGGAAGCGGTCCATTATCTGCTCAAGCCAGTGACGGATGAGCGTCTGTACCAGGCAATGGACAGGGCGCTGAAGCAATCCAAACAGGCAGACGACAGGACACTGGCGCTTATAAAATCGGGAAGTACCCACATCCTTCCGATACGCGACATTTTGTACTGCGAGGTGTTTGACCACCGCGTCTGTATCCATACAGCGCAGGGAAATTACGAATATTCCGGAACGCTGGACATGCTGGAGGGAAAGCTGGACGGGCGTTTTTTTCGATGCCATAGAAGCTATCTCATCAACATGAGCCACGTGGTCGGCCAGGAAAAAGGGACGGCATTGGTCTCAAACGGGAACCGGGTTCTGATATCACGGCGGAAGCAGGCAGAGTTTATGCAAAGGCTTTTGCACAATTTGAAAAATGAGGTGATCTGATTGGAATACCCGCACATGTTTTCTGTCGGATTTTATAGCTGGTGGCTGCTGCTCAATTGCATTCTCTATTTGGCTGAATTTTATTTTATACGCAGTTTTACCGGGATTCAGGAAAAGAAATATATGGTATGCTATGTATTGACCAGCGGCTTACTTACATTTTTGGCCATGTATTTTCAAAGCTCCGGAGTTCTCAGATTGATTCTGCATATGGGGATCATACTTTGCTTTTCCAGATTTGTGCTAAAGCTCAAATGGGCGGAGACGGTCGCTCCGGCAATGATCATTTTGACGCTGTTTACCTTTATGGAAGGATTTCAGACCGTTTTTATGCGTTGGCTGGCAGGGCATTCTATGAAAATGCATACCGCTGTTTTCATGCAGATGCTTCTGTCCGGAGGGCTGGCGGCTGTATTGCTGCTGACTCTGCATTTTGTATCAAAACGCTATGCATATACGGGAAGGCAGAAGCTGTCCGCCTATATGTATCCATTGCTGCTGCCGTGCAGCTTTATCGTGTGGGTCATCCGCAGCGGGCTTGGGCTGGACATGTGGATGGACCCGGCTGTCAGGAAAAGTTCATTTTGGGAGAAACGGCAGAGCCTGTGGGCACTGATATGGATTCTTGGAGCCTGCATAATCTTCTTTATCATTCTGAGGCTGGTGAGCAGGATTCTGGCGCTGTCCGTTCAGGAAACGGAACAGAAAAGGCTGGAGGATCAGATCCGAAAGCAGTATACATACCTGGAGGAAGCGAAAAAAAGGAATGAGCAGTACCGCACGTTCCAGCATGATATCAACAATCATTTTCTGGTGCTATCCGGGCTGATTCGGGAAAAGAGATATGGGGAGGCAGAAATATATTTTGACAAGCTGCATGGCTCTGCGGACAGACTGCTCATCGGGATTGAAACAGGCAATCCGATCCTGGATATCCTTTTGCAGGAAAAGATCAGCTTCGCTGTGTCAAGCGGCATTGAAGTGAAACACGAGGTACAGATTCCGCCGGATTGCGGTGCGGAGGATATGGATCTGTGCATGATTCTGGCAAACGCGCTGGACAATGCGGTACATGCCTGCAGAAAGGTTACAGGAAGACAGCCGGAGATCTCGGTCATGATTTGGAGACGGCATCATTTCCTGATCATCGAGGTAGTCAATACGAAGGTGCAGCCACAAGGCCGATTGGAGTATGGAACCGGGCTGAACAATATCAGGCGTACCGCAGAAAAGTATGAGGGGACGATGGAGATTGAGAACGACGGCGAAACATTCCGGCTGACGGTGCTGCTGTGTCTTGCGCCGTTTACGAAGATAGAGTGACCGTTGGCGGAAAACCGCTTTTATGATAGGAGATGTGTCCGATATACGGAATGAATATAAAAATATCCACACTGTTCGGAGGTGGGTATTCAATAAAAGCGGAGGTGGAAGCTTATGGTAAACAATGTAAGGCCCAATTATGTAAATCCATTGAAAATGATGAAAAACGACAGAGTGTCAGATCGCTTGAATCCGGCAGCGAAGAAAACGGCGGAAAAGCAGCAGAAAACCCTGGAGGCAGAAAAACAGTCGATTGAAAACGCACTGCTCCTTATGAAAGGAACATCCGGAGACAGCGGGGCATCGGAAGAACAAATTGAACTGCTGGAAAAGAAGCTGGAAGAAATCACAGGCCAGCTCAGGGTGAGTAAGAGGGAGGATGGAACTGCAGTTGAACAGGCACAGTTAAGCGATGCGGCAAAGACACTGCAGGAGAGTAAAAAATTGGAAGAAAAGCGGATGGACAGATTGGAACTCTGTGCGGATACACGGGGAGCGCTGCCGAATTTTTATGAGCATTTGGAGGAAGAGGAGTAGTTGAGCGTCCATCTTATGAAGCTGTCATACCGAAATGGGGGGACAGCTTTTTCTTTTATCAAGAAAGAGTTATAAGACATCTGTTCATTCACTTGCTATTTTCCATACTGCGTGGTAGTATTAAAAAACAGATATCAGAGAATCTGAAAGGCATGGTGATGTGATGGGCAGGTTTTTTAATGTGAATGGCGACTGCAAGCCAGGACGGCATTACATGGTCGATATCCATCCAAAGCTTGATGAAATAAAAAGGATGGTTGACCGGGGCGATTATTTTACAATAAATCGTGCACGCCAATATGGAAAAACAACAACATTGCGGGCACTTGGACGTTTTTTGGAAAAAGAATATCTGGTGATCAGTCTGGATTTCCAGATGCTTAGCCATGCGGATTTTAAAGATGAGCCGAGTTTCATATCTGCATTTTCCGGTGAACTGTTGGATTGCGTTCCGGATATTCCGCGGGAAATCCGTGAAAAGCTTGCCATATTTATGGAGGAAACGGAAAGAAACCGTACCATGTCGGCATTGTTTAAGGTGCTGAGCGGATGGTGCGGGCAGGTGGAAAAGCCAGTGATTCTGCTCATAGACGAAGTGGACAGCGCGTCGAATAATCAGGTATTTATGGATTTTCTAGCGCAGCTTCGCGGCTATTATATCAACAGAGATGTGAAACCGACGTTTCGTTCTGTAATTCTTGCAGGGGTTTATGACATTAAAAATATCAGGCAGAAGATCAGAACGGATGAAGAGCATAAGAATAACTCTCCATGGAACATTGCAGCGGATTTTTTGGTGGACATGAGTTTCTCAGCCGGGGAGATTGCGGGGATGCTGGCGGACTATGAGCATGACAGCCATACAGGTATGAATATTATGGAGATGTCAGAGCTTCTTTATGCGTACACCTCTGGTTACCCGTTTTTGGTCTCGCGCCTCTGCAAACTGATGGATGAGAGGATAGCCGGGGAGAATAAAGGGCTGGGTACTGCATGGTCGAAAAGCGGCTTTTTGAAAGCAGTCCGCATGCTGCTTTCAGAAACCAATACGTTGTTTGAATCACTGCTCAATAAGCTGACAGACTATCCGGAACTGGAGGAAATGCTTCGCGGCCTGTTGTTTACAGGAAAAGAAATTGTATATGTGGTCGGAGTGCGCTCGGTCGAATCTGCATTGATGTTTGGCTTTGTAAAGGTTTCGGACAGCCGGGTTGTGACTGCCAACAGGATATTTGAAACTTTGTTGTACAATTATTTTCTCTCGGTTCCGCCTATGCAGCAGGAAGAAATTTACGATGCGGCATTGAAGGAGAAGACGCTTTTCATAGAAGACGGACATCTGAACATGAAAATGATCCTGGAAAGGTTTGTGGTACATTTTGATGATCTCTATGGTGACAGCGGGCAGAAATTTTATGAAGATGACGGACGACGCTATTTCATGCTTTTTCTGAAGCCGATCATCAATGGAATCGGGAATTGCTATGTGGAGGCAGAGACGAGAAACCGGGAACGGACGGACCTGATTGTAGATTACTGCGGAGAGCAATTCATTGTAGAGACGAAGATTTGGCGTGGGCTTGCAAGGCATCAGCAAGGTGAGGAGCAAGTGTTTGAATACCTCAAGCATCACCATCTGGATAAAGGGTATATTCTGACTTTTAATTTCAACAAAAAGAAGGAGATCGGGGTAAAGGAAGTTCTGCATCGGGACAAGATACTCATAGAAGCGGTCGTTTAATGAAAAGGAAAATAGAATGGATAAAAAATACGAAATCTTAAAAAATATCTTCGGCTATGATACCTTCCGGGAAGGGCAGGAAACCCTGGTTGACAGCGCCCTTTCCGGCAGGGATGTTCTGGGGATTATGCCGACGGGGGCGGGAAAATCGATCTGTTTTCAGGTTCCGGCGCTTATGTTTGAGGGGATTACCATTGTGGTATCGCCCCTCATTTCTTTGATGAAGGATCAGGTGGCGGCTCTCAACCAGGCGGGTGTCCATGCGGCCTATATCAACAGCTCCCTGACCGAAGGCCAGTACCGCAAAGCCATGGAAAACGCGCGCCGGGGTCAGTACAAGATCATCTACGTGGCACCCGAACGGCTGATGACGGATTCTTTCCAGTCCCTCGTGCAGGAGGTGGACATCTCCATGACGGCGGTGGACGAGGCCCACTGCATTTCCCAATGGGGGCAGGATTTCCGGCCCAGCTATCTAAAGATCGTGGAATTTATCAGCATGCTGCCGAAACGCCCTGTGATCGCCGCTTATACGGCTACGGCCACAAAGCAGGTCAAGGAAGACATTCTCTGCATTCTGGGGCTCAATGACCCGACGGTAGTAGTCACCGGATACGACCGGAAAAATCTCTACTTCGCAGTAAAAAAGCCAAAGGACAAGAAAGCTCAGCTTCTGGATTATTTATCCAAAAACAGAGAAAAGAGCGGGATCATTTACTGCAATACCCGAAAAATCGTAGAAGAAGTAGAGATGGAATTAAGAAGAGCGGGCTACCCGGTCACACGCTATCACGCGGGTCTCACCGATGCGGAGCGGAAGCAGAACCAGGAGGACTTCATCTACGACCGCAGGCCGGTGATGGTAGCCACCAACGCATTCGGCATGGGGATCGACAAATCCAATGTGCGCTATGTCATCCACTACAATATGCCCAAGGACATCGAAAGCTATTATCAGGAGGCCGGACGTGCGGGACGGGACGGCGAGCCGGCGGAATGCTTTTTGTATTACTCCGGGCAGGATGTGCGGATCAATGAATTTCTCATCGGGACACAGGCGGAGAACAGCGGGCTGGATGATGAGGAGCGGGAGCTGATCAAAGAGCGGGATCTGGACCGTCTCCGGAAAATGACGTTCTACTGCTTCACCAACGAATGCCTGCGGGAATATATCCTGCGTTATTTTGGAGAGTACGGCGGAAATTACTGCGGCAACTGCGAAAACTGCCGGACAGAATTTGAAGATATGGATGTGACGGAGGAGGCATGCCATATCATCCGCATGGTGCTGACCAGCCATGAACGCTACGGGATCAATGCCGTACTGGACGGGGTGCACGGCTCGGACACGGCAAAGGTGCGGCAATTCAGGCTGAACCAGAACCCGGAATACGGAAGCCTGAAAGACCGGACACTTGTCAGGCTCCGCCAGATTTTAAATGACCTGCTGCTGAAAGAATACCTGTTTCTCACGACCAGCGATTATCCGGTGCTGAAAATGACAAAGAGCGGGCGGGAACTGCTGGCGTACTGGGAGCAGCAGGAGAAGAAGATGGAAAATCCGGAAGAATGGGCAAGCCAGGAAAGCTTCGGCTCGGATGGCAGAGTGACAGATCCGGCTTTCCGAATCATCTTAAAGCTTCCGAAAGAGCAGGAACGGACAGCGGCCAAGGGGCAGGAAAAGAAGAAAAAAGCGGTTGCAGACGCCAAATATCCGGATCTGTTCGAGCAGCTTCGAAAATATCGCTACGAGCTTGCCCAGAAAGAACACGTACCTCCGTATATTATTTTCTCGGATAAGACTTTAAAGGAATTGAGCACATTTCTTCCCACGACCAAAGACGCCATGCTGGAGATCAACGGCATCGGTACAGTGAAATATGACAAGTACGGGGAGAGATTCATGGAGATTGTCCGTGCTTACGCTGAGAAAATGTAAGGCAGACAGCTTTGCTGGCTGTTATTGCGCATGTGGGTGAAATACCCGTGAATAATAACGCCGATTCAATGACAATGGCTGAAATATGCTTGACAGATCGCAGGATCAATGATATTTTGTTGATATAATTTTATTGAAACATACTTCAATGAAATATGTTTCAATAAAGCGTATTTCAATAAAAGGGGAATCTGCCATGGAAAAATTTATTGGTCGAAAAAATGAGCTGGATGCACTGGAAAAGCTGTACAATACCCCCGGATTTCAAATGACTGTGATTTATGGACGGAGAAAAATCGGGAAGTCTACCTTGATAAAAGAGTTTATCAAAGAAAAAAAAGCGGTCTTTTTTACAGCAACCCGGGCGGGCATCCACAGGAATCTGGAGCTTTTGGGAAAACAGGCATTGGAAGTTCTGGCGCCGGCTGTGGGCGCGCTGGCCTTTGAAAATATGGACGCTCTGTTTTCCTTTATCGGTGATTCGTGCCAGGAGGCGTGGCAAAATATCTCTCCCTTTTCGATGATTCGAAAAGCCTGGATGAAAATATAATTACTCAGTTTTTTACAAAATCCGGATATCTTTATGAAGAGACGAATAACTTACTTACGCAGGAATTTCGAAATGTCAGCAGCTACAGCGACATAATAGAAGCAATTTCCTCAGGCGCAAACAGGCTGAATGAGATCTCGGACAAGACACATATCGCCCAGACGGCGGTTTCACACGCGCTGTCTAACCTGATCACAACCGGCATTGTGGTCAGGGAGACCGCGGCTACGGATGAAAAAAATAAAAAGAAGGTTCAATATAACCTGAAGGACAATATGTTTCGATTCTGGTATAAATATGTTCCGAACGGCATAGGCGCCATTGAGCTGGACAAAGGCGAGCTCTATTATCAAAACGCGGTAAAACCCAGAATTGCCGAATATATGGGAAATGTATTTGAAGAAATGTGCAGGTTCTATACATTGCATTCAGGGATTATGGGCCGTTTGAACTGCTATGTGACGACAGTTGGAAAATGGTGGGGAACAAATCCCGGAAAACGTATGCAGACGGATATAGACATTGTCGGACTTGACAAGATGTCAAAAAAAGCAGTGCTGGGAGAATGTAAATTTAAGAATGAGCCTGTTGATAAAAAAGTATATGAAGACCTGATGGATAGAAACGGCCTGATTTCCAGGGAATATATGATTGTACAATATCTTCTGTTTTCGAAGAGCGGTTTTTCAGAATGGGTTCGGGAAAATACAGATCCGTCCCTTGTGAAAAAAATAACCCTCCAGGAGATGTACTGTATAGAAAATACGTAGAAGCACACCAGATCCGGCACTGTAAGTAAACAACATTCTCACACTTCATACACAAAAATTTCACAAACATTTGTTACCTTAGTAACCGTACAAAAATAACCTGAACAGATGAGGAAGCATGAACAGGTTATTTTTATGCGGTTCTTTTGCATTTGGAACACATAGTACATATCATGTAGCTGTTCAGAACAGATACTATATCAATGCCAGGGAGGTAAGGATTTGATTGAGGTAAAGAATTTAGTGAAAAAATATGGAACGCATCTTGCCGTAGATCACTTGGATTTTCAGCTCGAACCAGGGAGAATCTACGGCTTTTTGGGGCCGAACGGCGCCGGAAAATCAACAACCATGAACATCATGACCGGTTATCTGGGGGCGACAGAAGGCGCGGTTGTCATCGATGGGCATGATATCCTGAGGGAACCCGAGGAAGCCAAGAAACACATCGGGTATCTGCCGGAGCTTCCGCCCCTGTACATGGATATGACTGTACTGGAATACCTGGAATTTGCGGCAGAGTTGAAGGAGATCCCGAAGAAAGAGCGGGAAGCTTCCGTCCAGAAGGTCATGGACATTACGAAGCTCAATGATGTGCAGTTCCGTCTGATCAAGAATCTGTCAAAAGGATACCGCCAAAGGGTGGGGCTGGCCCAGGCGATCCTGGGCTTCCCGGATATCATCATTCTGGATGAACCGACGGTGGGGCTGGATCCGAAGCAGATCATCGAGATCCGGGAGCTGATCCGGGAGCTGGCAAAGGAGCATACGGTGATCCTCAGTTCCCATATCCTGGCAGAGGTACGGGAGGTCTGCGACTACATTATGATCATTTCCAGGGGAAAGCTGGTTGCCAGCGATACGCCTGAGAATCTGGAACATCTGATGGCAGGGCAGAACAGCCTGGAGATCGAGACGAAAGCAGAACCAGAGAGGGTCAGGAAGATCCTTCGGAGCATTTCGGGGGTTGACAAAATAGAACTCGAACGGACAGAGGAAGCCACGACATACGCCAGGATCGAGACAGGAACAGCGGTGTCCGGTGAAAATCAGGACATCCGCGAAGCCATATTTCTTGCGTTTGCAGAGGCCGGCTGCCCGCTCCTGATGCTGAAAGCATCCAAAGCAAGCCTGGAAGAAGTATTTATGGAATTGACACAGGGAGAGGAGGCGACCGCAGATGCTGGCGATTTATAAACGAGAACTGCGTTCCTATTTTCAGTCCATGATCGGCTGCGTATTTGTCGCATTTTTGGTACTGTTTACAGGAATTTATTTTACGGCGTACAACCTGACCGCGGGATATCCGTACTTTTCCTATACATTATCCGGCTCCCTGATCGTATTTATCGTGGGAATCCCGCTGATCACCATGCGGAGCTTCTCAGAGGAACGGAAGAATAAGACGGACCAGCTACTTTTGACAGCGCCGGTCAGCCTGACGAAAGTGGTTTTGGGAAAATATTTCGCGATGGCGACAGTGGTTGCGGTACCGAACCTGATCTTCTGCCTGTTTCCGCTGATCATCAAAATGAACGGGACGGCTTACCTGAAAGTCGATTACATTTCCATCGGGGTATTTTTCCTGCTGGGCTGTGTGTACCTCGCCATCGGCATGTTTCTGTCAACACTGACAGAGAGCCAGATCATCGCCTTTGTCAGTACGTTTGGGGTGCTGCTGCTTTTGTATCTGTGGAACGGGATCGTCAGCTTCCTGCCGTCTTCGGCGTCCGGCTGCATGGCAGGGCTTTTGCTCATTTTGAGCGTCATCATCCTTTATATCTGGCAAATGACGCTGAACTGGGTTTTGAGCGCCATCCTGGAAGCAGTATGCGTGATCGGGTGTGTTACTGCGTACTTTGTGAAGCCTGGCCTGTTTGAAAATCTGCTGTCCGATCTGCTTGGAAAACTTGCGTTTGCAGATGTATTTACGGGGATCACGCAGAATCATATCGTGGACCTGAGCGGAATTGTCCTGTATCTGTCTGTGATTACGGTTTTTATATTCCTGACCGTGCAGACGATCCAGAAAAGACGTTGGAGTTAGGAGGAACAGACCGTGGAAAAAATGAAAAAATTATTTCATACGACAGGAACAGCGCATGGGATATACAGCGTGGGATTGACGGCGGTGGTGGTTGCGATCGTGGTTGTGGTCAATCTGATCTTTGGTCAGCTTCCGGAAAAATACCGCAATATCGATGTGAGCAGTTCAAAGATTTACGAGATTACCGATACAAGCAGGGATTTCCTGAAAGACCTGGATACAGAGGTCAAATTTACGGTGCTGGCCGTGAAGGAAGAGGCAGACGAACGGATTCGGACATTTCTGAGCAAATATGCCTCCCTTTCCAAAAATATTTCTGTGGAATGGATTGATCCGGTGCTGCATCCTTCCGCACTGCAGGATTACGACGCGTCGGAAAATTCGATCGTGGTCTCCTGTGAAAAGACGGGAAGAAACACGACAGTGACATTTGATAAAATCGTGGTGGTGGATTACTCTTCCTATTATTATACAGGCAGTATTTCGGAAAACGAATTTGACGGGGAAGGCCAGCTTACCAGTGCGGTCAATTATGTGACCAGCGAGGACGAAAAGCAGATCTACCGCACGGCAGGGCATGGGGAGAGCATGCTTCCTGCGAACATCACCGAACTGATGGATAAGAACAATTATACGGTGTCGGAGTGGAACCTCCTGATGAACCCGGATATTCCAAAGGACTGTGACCTGCTTCTGATGAATGCTCCCGCCAATGACCTGACGGAGGATGAGAGGGACGCAGTGCTTGATTATCTGGCAGGAGGCGGCAAGATGATGCTTCTGCTGGGAGATACAAACAGCAAAGACCTGCCGAATCTGTCGGCAGTGATGAAGGAATACGGCATGGAGGCCGCGGACGGCTATATCGCGGATCCGCAGCGCTGCTATCAGGGAAATGCATTTTATATCTTCCCGATGCTGAGTGTAAGCGGAGATATGGCGAAGGGTATGGCTTCGGAAATGGTTCTGCTGATCAATGCTCATGGGCTGAACCTGACAGATCCGGCGCGGGATACGATCTCCACCACCTCCTTTATGACCACCAGCAATTCCGGTGCGGCCGTGACTGAGGATACACAGACGGAGGGAACCTATACCCTGGGAGCCGTGGCCACGGAGACCGTAAGCGGCAGCAGTCATTCGGACAGTGAAGATGAAGGTGAGCCTGCAGAAAATACTGACGGAGACACAGAAAATTCCGATACGGAAAATGTCGGCACGGATGCGGGAGATACCGATACAGGGAATGCTGGCACGGATGCAGGAGATACCGATACAGGGAATGACAGCACGGATGCAGGAGATACCGATACGGAAGATGGCGGCACGGATGCGGGAGATACCGATACAGGGAATGACAGCGGCGATGCCGAGGATACAAAGGAGACCCGCCTGACCGTGATTTCCACGGCCAATATAATCGATTCCCAGCTCACGGAGATGTTCACGACCCTGGAAAATACGACGTTATTTATGAACGCGGTGACCGCAAACTTTGACGGGGTGGAAAATCTTTCCATTGAGCCGAAGAGCCTGGCGGTACAGTACAATACGATTCAGCATGTGGGACTTCTGAGCCTGTTCGCAATCTTTGGAATCCCGCTGGTGATTCTGGTGGGCGGATTCACCGTATGGTTCAGACGCAGAAAAGCATAAGATGCGGGAATGACTTTAGAACAGCAGGAGGGATTTATGAAAAAAAAGAAGAAACGTTTGATTTGCCTTCTTATCATCCTTCCTCTGCTTCTTGTGATCCTTGCCCTGATGAAAAATTATAACCGGAGCCAGGAAGAGAAGCAGGAGGCGGAGAAGGAAGCGGCAAAGATATATGCGGCAGAGCTCACCGACGTGCATGCTGTCAGCTATAAAACGGAAAGCGGCGAGTTTGCATTTGAAAAGGCGGAGGACACCTGGGTCTATACATCGGACCCGGATTTCCCGCTTGCCCAGACTTATCCGGAACAGATCGTTTCCACGTTTGGAAAGTTAGAAGCCCTGCGGGAGCTGAAAGACGGCGACGAACCGGAAGCTTACGGCCTGAAAGACCCCGCATACACGGTAAAGCTGACGGACGCGGAAGGAAATGAGACTACTCTGAGTATTGGAAACGCGGTGGAAGAAGCTTACTATCTGCTGAACAACGCGACAGGGAAGATCTACACGGTCAGCAGTTCTGTGACCGGGACACTGCAGCATACACTGGAAGAGATGGCGCAGTTGGATACCTTTCCGAATATCGGGAGCGGCAACCTGAAAAGGGAAGTGATCACCCGCGGCAGCGAGACAACGATCTACGACTCGGAAAATGAGGATGACGCAAAAAATATTGCCGCCGTGGCAGGCGGGCTCGGCGCAGTCAGTTTAAGCGCCGCGGCGGATTACTCCGTGGAGGACAAAGACCTGAAGGGATTTGGGCTGGATGAGGCAGCCCGCACCACCGTGGAGGCAACCTATACAAAGGACGACGAAGAGCAGCTGCTGACGCTGTATATCGGCGGCGAGGACGGAGACGGAAACCGATATGTCATGATGAACGATTCCCGGATCGTGTATCTGATCTCTGTGGATGTGTGCGATAATATTCTGAATGTGGAGGAGCCGTCAGACACGGAGTGACCGGTGTGAATGTTCACACCCTGTCCAGGCGCTCACGGTAGCTGAACGGCAACGATTTTATAAGATTTTTATTTGGATTTTATTGACAAGTATCCAAAATCGGCGGAAAATAGTATTGAAACAAATCAATGATGCGGCGGTCAAAAGTTCTGTTTTTATTCAGGGCTTCTGACCGTGCGGATCATGCGTACGAAAAAACATAAAGGTGGGCTGGCAATGAAAGAGAAGATCATACGTTTTATGCAGGGGAGATACGGAGCCTATGGGCTGGATGCGCTTACGAAGTTCCTTTTGACAATCGGGCTGGGCATCATGTTTGGCTCACTGGCATTCAGAGGAAGGAACACCGGCCTGGTCTGTTATCTGATCGGCTGGGTGATCGTGATCTACTGCTATTACCGGCTGATTTCCAGGGATGTGACGAAGCGTTATGCCGAGAACCAGGCATTTCTTTCCCGCACCAGCGCGGTACGCGGATTTTTCCGAAAACAGAAGTCCATGTGGAGGCAGAGAAAGTTATATCATATCTATAAGTGCCCGGACTGTAAGCAGAAGATCCGGATACCCCGGGGAAAAGGAAAGATTGAGGTGAAATGCCCGAAGTGCAGTGCGACCTTTATTAAGAAAAGCTGAACAGTATCGAAAAGAAACAATTTCTCGCAAAAATTTGTAATCTGTTCTTTCATTTTGGAAAAAAGTGTGCTATAATAGCAAAGTCGGTGAGAGATAATCTTACTTGGGGTATTAGCGCAGTTGGGAGCGCGCAACATTCGCATTGTTGAGGCCAGGGGTTCGACTCCCCTATACTCCATTATTTTCGGTAAGGGAGCCTGTAAAACGGGAAGGTTCCTTATCAAGAAGCAGACGCCCGCCAACGGGATTCGTAGAGAGATGCGTCTGCTTGATGATAGAAAGCATGGCACGATCAAGTGGGTTTGGCCATGTTTTTTATTTTCCTTGTTTCGAGAACCAGAAGTACCTCAATATACCATATCGAACCATTTCAGACAAAAGGAATGTAATTTTGTAAATAATCCCTCAAATTTTTATCGCAGGCATAAACATATGTACCGAGTATTCCGCGGGTCATAAATACACCGTATGTATTTAAAATATATTTTTTTAGATCTTCATCATTCGTATTTTGCTTGACGGAGTTGTCGTATAAATGAGAACGGCTGACTTTTATGCGATTTTCTGCTGTATCATAATAGAGTTCCGGACCGATTACAACGGCAGCATAATTCAAATCCAGCCCTGGGAGCGTATAGATGCTCCCCATTTCCTCCCTGGCCCTGGGATTTCGCAGCCAGCCTCCGGTCTGTTTATTCCACCAGATATTCGTGTTTTCAATCTGAATATCCGGAATATCCGGGTTTCCTTTTGCGGTCCACTTCCAGGCATATCCGCCGCACAATCGGCAGAGTCCGACCATGTTTTCTTTTTCGCGCACTTGCTGAACCATATGATCAAACGGCTGAAACAGCTTAAACTCGTATCCGTCAAATTCTTTTCTCTCAGATGTTCTTTGATAAAGGAGATCATATATATACGATATATAGTCCCTGCCGGCACAGATGCGCAGCTGCTCTGTCAGGACAATGGGGCGAATGCCGCGATAACGGTTATATAGTCGGCTGTAAAAGCTGTCTTTTGAAATATCCGAGGCGCACACAGACTGCTTTTCATCATAGAAAAGAATCAGATTTCTGGAACAGGTCAAAAGCCAATCCAGCTCATCGCACGATTCATCCAAACCTAACTGTCTGTTTGCCGCATACATTTTAGCATTATAAAAGCGCCCGGCATTTTTGGGACGCCGAAGTCTTTGGGCTTCATCGCATATAATGATATCATATGTTTCTTTTGTAACCGAAATAGGTGTAATGACATCCTTCTTCCGCAGGCCGCGAACGCTTTTGAACATCTCCTGGATTTCCGCCCTTGTAGCGGATGCAGCATATACAAGGCCGATCTTCAAATCCTTGTATGCTTCATGTGTTTTCAAATAGTAGAACAGAGAGGTGGCTACTACTGTCTTTCCTGTTCCGGGATCACCTGAGATCAGAACAGGGCGGGCATGGAAACCTTGTTTGTGCGGCTGCATCTCTTCGGAATCCAACGTATGAATAATACTTGTCAATGTTTCACACTGTGCTTCTGTCAATGGCATATTGGGAGAAAATTTATATTGACTTAAATTCAGAACCGACTGAAAGCTTTTATGATTGACCAGCCCCAGCTTTTCAAGTTCCAACCACACTTGATCAAAACATAGTTCAAATACATTTTTACGAGAATAATGCTGCCATTCTGTTTGGGTATTTATAACATGAAATTTACCATCTGCCCTCATCAGTCGGATAAGTAAGGTTTCAAAATGTTTGGCAGGTGTTTCATCGAATGTTTTTCCTGTTAGAATATGAATACGTGTGAAAGAATATTGACAGCATAAATCTTTTACATTGTTATGCTTTATACTGCGCGTTCCGACATCCTTCGTCTCCCCAATATAAACATCTTTTCCGTTTTCTAAAATATAAAGGGAATGGTATTCAAAAAGAAGTTTCCAGCTTTCATAATCACCGTGAGAATAGTCAAATGTTGTGATCTTCATATTTGTCATAGTGCTTCCCCATTCTTTCATAAAAATGATTCCAACCGCACAGATGGAAATTATTTCATCTTTTTAGTTTCCATACGCAAAGCTTTATCCAATTACAAAAAAATTGGGAAGCCTTAACTTCAAAGGCTTCCCAAAGAAAAAAGCGGGTGATGGGAATCGAACCCACGTATCCAGCTTGGAAGGCTGGTGTTCTACCATTGAACTACACCCGCATATTCTATATCCAATTTGACATTAAATACCGGAATCCTTTATACGTGGACTCCGGTATCAATCACCGAGTGCGGAAGAAGAGACTTGAACTCTCACAGGATAAACTCCCACTAGAACCTGAATCTAGCGCGTCTGCCATTCCGCCACTTCCGCTCGACAAATGGTAGTATATCATATTACCCTGCGTTTGTAAACCCCAAATTTGAAATTTTTGTAAAAAATCTTATCGAACAACTTCGAAGCTTAACGTATACCCATACCCTTCCTTCCCCAGAACTTCTTTAGCCTCCGGTAGGGTTTTCCATGTCAATACCGGTACGTTTTCCGGCGTTACTGCCTGAACGGAGATTTTTCCAAACGCCGTGAGCAGCAGCGATCCAAAAAGAAATACTGCACAGCAAGCTGCTTTTTTAGACATTTTTTTCTGATTCATAATTGCACCAATCCTTTCCTGAAGCATTCCGCTTAAAAAGCCGGTTTCCAAAACGGCAGACGGGTTCATGCGGCAATAGCAGTCCAGTAGAACATGCGCATATCCGGCATGTTCCGCCTTTCCCAATGCCCGGAGCACGTCCGCATCGCAGGCCAGTTCTATATCCCGATTGAAAAGCGCCAGCATCAGCCAGCATGCCGGATTGTACCAGTGCAGCGCTGTGGCCGCCAGCATCAATGCTTTTTTCCACAGATCCTTCCGCCGGATATGCATCCACTCGTGCAGCAGAATATATTCGTACTGCGTTTCGCTGTACTGCTGCGCGGGCAGGACGATTTTCGGAGAGAACAGTCCATATACCATCGGTGAGGCGGCCATCGATGAGGTATAGACGCGGAAACGCGGCCCCCGGGAATGCGCCTGTATCCAACCGCTGACAGCATCATTTTGCAGATCCTCTTTTTGCCTCATCCTGCCGTAAAAGCGGAGGGCATTTGCCAGAAGGATCAAAAGCACGGCGTCGGCCCCGCTCCAGCGTACCCATACAGCCACACCTGGCAGAGGGGCGGCGAAAGGATCACATGGATACGGGGCGCATAAATGCCGGACAGACAGGATGGGAATGCCGATGCCCTGGGGAAGAAGGAGACGTATGCCGACCAGTATCCAGAGCCATTCCGGGAGGCGGGGCGAAAAAAAGCGGAAAAGCAGTTTCCGGCCCGCGGCAATTCCGAGGATCAGCAATGCGGCTTTGAGTTGTAATGCTGCCATATGCCGTCACCTCACTTTTTATCTTCAATCATGCTTCTGAGCTGCGCTGTTTCCTCCGGCGATAAGTTCTCCCGGGCCAAAAGGGAGGCAAACAAAAGTCCCACAGAGCCCTGGTAAAACTTATCCAAAAATTCCGTCAATGCAGACTGCCTTGCGCTTTCCTGCCCGATCAGTGCGGTGCAGAGAAACCCAGGATCTGTACGCCTGACAGCGCCCTTGTCCACCAGCTTTTTGATGACCGTGTAGGACGTATTCTTGTTCCAGCCGATGGTCTGGTTTAACGCGTCGGCAATTTGTTTTGCGGACAATTCGCCCTTTTGCCATAACAGATCCATTACTTTTAATTCGGAATCATAAAATTTCATTACTGTATCCACCTGCTTTCATCCTATTGCAATAGTCTATCTATAGACTACACTAATAGTCTGTGTTTGTCAAGAGAATATAATCAAAAAAGGAACTGCCTGGGCAGTTCCCTAAAATTCGATTCCTTTTCCGCTGCAGTCATTAATATAAGAAACAACTTCCTCCAGCTTTGAGACAGCCGCCTGCATGTCATCCCAATCGTCGCCGCGCAGTTCCCTGGAAACCATGATACTTTTTACATCTTTCAGCTTCTGGATCATTTCTTTATTTCTTTCCATATACATTCGCCTCGCTTCTGTTCAATACTATGTATGCCTGATGAGTTTCGTTTCTGAACTGTCATAAGTCGTATTTTAATGTTCCAAAGCCGCGGCTTTCGGCATCGTAGGCGCTGTCCGGCCAGGGACGGAGCGGCGTCTACGCCTGTTCCCGGAAGGTGATGACGCCGGTCTCTGCATCCATGCTCTCCACGATGGCCAGAGATTCCAACTGGAAGCCCAGATTCCGTATGATCTGTCCGCCCGGCTGGAAGCCCTTTTCGACAGCAATGCCGATTCCGGATACCGCAGCCCCTGCCATCTGGACGATCTGGATCAGGCCTTGCAGCGCGCATCCGTTTGCCAGAAAATCATCAATAATCAGGATATGGTCCTGCGAATTTAAAAATTTCTGCGCTACGATCACGTTGTTTTTGCATTTATGGGTAAAGGATTCCACCTCTGCCACATACATATCGCCTTCCAGATTGATGCTCTTTGACTTTTTCGCGAATATGACCGGAACCTGGAAATGCCGTGCGGCCAGACAGGCGATTCCGATGCCGGAAGCCTCGATGGTCAGAATCTTTGTGACAGGCGTGTCTGCAAAACGCCTTTTAAATTCCGCCCCCATCTGATCGAACAGTCCGATATCCATCTGATGATTCAGAAAGCTGTCTACCTTCAAGACATTTCCCTCTTTTACAATGCCGTCGCTTAAAATCCTCTCTTCTAAAAAGTTCATCTTTTGTCTCCTTTCCAAATCCGTTTTCCGCACGTAAAAATTATTTGGTTTTTAATAAGTTTATCATACTTTAATATTGATGACCAGACATCTATCAGATTTTTTCATAAAAGTGACATGGTTTGATTATTGTTCATGGCCTGCTGCTGTGTCAGATGGAGGTGCGCTTGACAGGCGCAGAAAGGTATCCTACAATGAAAGCGGCAGAAGAGGCCGCCTGTCAGGAACAGACGCGGATTATATGAAAATGTGTTTGAAATTCTGACAGTTGACCGGAAGGTTTTCTGCGGCATTTTGGGCTTACAGGAGATGAATGCAGATGGAGCATAAAAAGCGTTTTGCCGGACTGGATGGATTGAGAGCAATTTTTTGCATTGGAATCGTCATATATCATGTCAATGAGCCGTTGAGGTGGGGGGGGTAAAATGGCTGGATTCAGTGTATAAATATGGCGGATACTTTGGAAACAGCATGTTTTTTATGCTGAGCGGATTGCTTACCGCATACCATTATAAAAATAAAATCATACAGCAAGAAAGCACTTTTTGCGCATTTATGGAGAAGCGCATTCGGAAAATATATCCCTCGTATTTTTTGACAAATCTTTTCGCTGTGCTCCTTCTGATTTTAAGCGGAACAAAACCGGCTGCCAAAAAACTGATTGTTACTTTTTTGATGGTTGCCAACGGATGGTTCGACGGCAGGGAAATGCCGTATAATTTCCCTACATGGTTTTTATGTGTACTGATTTTGTTATATATTTTGTATTACGCTGCAGCGAAGGCTTCATCCCGCTTTCCCAGGCTGTATTTTCCGATGTGTGCGTTTCTTTTATTATGGGGGATGCTCTTAGTGACAAAGGACTGGGATCTGCCTTTCAATTACCGTACCTGCGGCGAAGGATACATGAACTTCTTTCTCGGGGTGCTCCTTGCGGAAGTTATAATGAGCAGCCCGGTAAAAAAAGAAATTTTGGCTGCTGCAAATTTGCTGATTTTTTCCGCAATTATGATCTCCGTATATCTGTTTGGCCTGGAAACAATCCCTGTAAATCTGAACTGGATTGTTTCATGTCTGTGTGCAAATATGATTTTTATAGCGGTGTATGGAAGATTCCCAGTAAAGGCGTTGACGTTCCCGCCTTTACAGGCAATTGGGAAATGCAGCTTTTCAATTTATCTGTGGCATATTCCGGTTGTCAGGACTTATCTTATGATCGAAAAAAAGTTTCTGCCTTTTTATATGGATTCAAGATGGAATTTTATACTTTACTTTTTGGTTTTGATTGCTGTGTCAGCCATGTCATACCGTTATTTTGAAAGAAAATCCGGATTTCGTAAGAAATAAATCAATGGAAATCTTGAATGGTCTATTCACAGTAACCTCGAATACCACATTTTTCTCCAAAAGTCCTTGACTTTCTGAAAAAAACGTAATAAACTAGTCTAGCGTGCATGAAGATGCATTCATTTTTGTGTACGGATTTACTATAGATAATGAAAATTATCTGCAACCATTCCCGCCTGATACAAAAGTCCATATCAGCGCGGGGAAAACGAAAGAATCATAGGAGGTGAAAAAATGCCAACATTTAACCAGTTAGTTAGAAAAGGACGTCAGACTTCTGAGAAGAAATCTACAGCACCTGCACTTCAGAAGGGATACAATTCTCTGAAGAAGCGCGCGACAGACGCATCTGCACCGCAGAAGAGAGGTGTGTGTACAGCAGTTAAGACAGCGACACCGAAGAAGCCGAATTCTGCTCTGAGGAAGATCGCCAGAGTACGTCTGTCTAATGGAATCGAAGTGACAAGCTACATTCCGGGTGAAGGACACAACCTGCAGGAGCATAGCGTAGTTATGATCCGCGGAGGAAGAGTAAAGGACCTGCCTGGTACAAGATACCACATCATCAGAGGTACGCTTGATACCGCAGGAGTTGCCAAGAGAAGACAGGCACGTTCCAAGTACGGCGCAAAGAGACCAAAAGACGCAAAAAAGTGATCACTTAGTGAATAACGCATGAAATGTGTTATGAACTTAGTGAGAACTTTTGTTCTTCGATGCGAAGCAGTGGAGAACTTCCTTATGAAGCAGCCGACACATTCACTAATGAAACGGCGAAGAACTTCCTTGTGAAGCAATGAAGAACAACCCAAAAACTACAAAGTTAAATCGTATCACAAACAGAACTATGACTAATCGTAGGTTGCGGATTAAACAGCCCGGCACTCCCGGGCATAGATTGGTCCCTTAAGCCACGAGCACATGCTATGCGATTTCCATAGAGAGACACATGTGAGTACCGATGATTTAATCTCCGGTTGTCCGGAAAATAATGATTAAGGAGGGAAGGACCGTGCCACGTAAAGGACATACTCAAAAAAGAGATGTATTAGCGGACCCAATATACAACAATAAGGTTGTTACCAAGCTTATCAACAACATCATGCTGGATGGTAAGAAGGGTGTAGCTCAGAAGATTGTATACGGAGCATTTGAAAGAGTTGAGGCTAAGGCTGACAAGCCGGCTATCGATGTGTTCGAGGAAGCAATGAACAACATCATGCCTGTACTGGAAGTAAAAGCAAGACGTATCGGCGGTGCGACATACCAGGTACCGATCGAGGTTCGGGCGGACAGAAGGCAGGCGCTTGCTCTTCGCTGGCTGACCATGTTCTCACGCAAGAGAGGCGAGAAGACCATGGAAGAAAGGCTTGCGAACGAGATTCTGGATGCGTCCAACAACACAGGCGCATCTGTAAAAAGAAAAGAAGATATGCATAAGATGGCAGAGGCAAACAAGGCGTTTGCACATTACAGATTTTAAAGTTGCATAAATATAGGAGGAGAAGATTTTGGCTGGAAGAGAATACCCATTAGAGAGAACCAGGAACATCGGTATCATGGCTCACATTGATGCGGGTAAGACAACACTGACAGAACGTATTCTTTACTATACCGGTGTGAACTATAAAATCGGCGATACTCACGAAGGAACTGCGACCATGGACTGGATGGAGCAGGAACAGGAGAGGGGTATCACGATTACTTCTGCTGCCACAACCTGTCACTGGACTTTGGAGGATCATACAAAGCCGAAGGAAGGCGCTCTGGAGCATCGTATCAATATCATTGATACGCCGGGACACGTTGACTTTACCGTAGAGGTAGAACGTTCACTTCGTGTTCTGGACGGGGCTGTCGGCGTATTCTGCGCAAAGGGCGGTGTTGAGCCGCAGTCAGAAAACGTATGGCGTCAGGCTGACACGTATAATGTACCAAGAATGGCATTCATCAACAAGATGGATATTCTTGGAGCAGACTTCTACAATGCAGTAGAACAGATCAAAACCAGACTCGGCAAGAATGCAATCTGTCTTCAGCTGCCTATCGGCAAAGAAGATGATTTTAAGGGAATCATTGACCTGATGGAGATGGAAGCCTACATCTACAACGATGAAAAGGGCGATGACATTTCTATTACAGAGATTCCGGAAGAAATGAAAGACGAAGCAGAACTGTACCGTTCAGAATTAGTAGAGAAAATCTGCGATCTGGACGATGACCTCATGATGGAATACCTGGAAGGCAATGAGCCGTCCGTTGAGGATATGAAGAGAGTGCTTCGCAAGGCAACATGCGAGTGTACTGCAGTACCGGTTTGCTGTGGTACCGCTTATAGAAATAAAGGTGTCCAGAAGCTCCTGGATGCGATTCTTGAATATATGCCGGCGCCGACAGACATTCCGCCGATTCAGGGAGTAGACCCGGACGGAAATGAAGTCGTAAGACATTCTTCTGACGAAGAGCCGTTTTCCGCACTGGCATTCAAGATCATGACAGACCCGTTCGTAGGAAAGTTAGCTTATTTCCGTGTGTATTCCGGTACCGTGAACTCCGGTTCTTACGTACTGAACGCGACGAAGGGCAAGAAGGAACGTGTTGGCCGTATCCTGCAGATGCACGCCAACAAGAGACAGGAACTGGACAAGGTGTACTCCGGAGATATCGCGGCAGCCATCGGATTCAAGCTGACGACTACAGGTGATACCATCTGTGACGACCAGCATCCGGTGATCCTGGAGTCCATGGAATTTCCGGAGCCGGTTATCGAGCTCGCCATCGAGCCGAAGACCAAGGCTTCTCAGGGCAAGCTGGGAGAATCCCTTGCAAAGCTTGCGGAGGAGGATCCGACATTCCGTGCACACACCAATCCGGATACAGGACAGACCATCATCGCAGGTATGGGAGAGCTTCATCTGGAGATTATCGTAGACAGACTGCTGCGTGAGTTCAAGGTAGAGGCCAATGTAGGCGCGCCTCAGGTTGCTTACAAGGAATCCATCACCAAGCCTGTGGAAGTGGACAGCAAGTATGCAAAACAGTCCGGTGGTCGTGGACAGTACGGACATTGTAAGGTAAAATTCGAACCAATGGACGTCAACGGAGAGGAGATCTACAAGTTCGAGTCTTCCGTAGTCGGCGGTGCGATTCCGAAGGAATACATTCCAGCTGTAGGCGAAGGTATCGAGGAAGCAATGAAGTCCGGTATTCTGGGCGGATTCCCGGTAGTCGGCATCTACGCGAATGTATACGACGGTTCCTACCATGAAGTCGATTCCAGTGAGATGGCATTCCACATCGCAGGCTCCCTTGCATTCAAGGATGCGATGAAGAAGGGCGCTCCGATCCTGTTAGAGCCCATCATGAAGGTGGAAGTGACCATGCCGGAAGAGTATATGGGAGATATCATCGGAGATATCAACTCCCGCCGTGGACGGATCGAAGGTATGGATGACCTGGGCGGCGGTAAGATCGTACGCGCATACGTACCGTTGTCCGAGATGTTCGGATATGCGACAGACCTGCGTTCGAGAACACAGGGACGTGGAAACTACTCCATGTTCTTCGAAAGCTACGAACCGGTTCCGAAGTCAGTGACCGAAAAGGTATTATCGAATAAAAACGACTAAATATTTATCAAAAAGGCTTGAAAAACCTATGAGTTTGAAATATAATCAAGGATAGCCGAGTAAAAAAACCGAAACAATCTAAAAATGCCTGAAAGTCAGGTGCTATTATTAAGGAGGACATTCAAAATGGCTAAAGCTAAATTTGAAAGAACAAAACCACATGCAAATATTGGTACCATCGGCCACGTTGACCATGGTAAGACAACTCTGACAGCAGCGATCACAAAGGTTCTGTCTAAGAGAGTAGACGGTAATGCAGAGGTAGCTTTCGACAACATCGATAAGGCTCCGGAAGAGAGAGAGCGTGGAATCACAATCTCTACCGCTCACGTTGAGTATGAGACAGACAACCGTCACTACGCACACGTTGACTGCCCGGGACATGCTGACTACGTTAAGAACATGATCACAGGAGCTGCTCAGATGGACGGCGCGATCCTGGTTGTAGCTGCTACAGACGGAGTTATGGCTCAGACAAGAGAGCATATCCTGCTTTCCCGTCAGGTTAACGTTCCGTATATCGTAGTATTCATGAACAAGTGCGATATGGTTGACGACGAAGAACTGCTTGAACTGGTTGAGATGGAGATCCGTGAGCTGCTTGACGAGTATGAATTCCCGGGAGATGACACTCCTGTTATCCAGGGTTCTGCTCTGAAGGCTCTGGAAGATCCGGAGAGCGAATGGGGCGACAAGGTTATGGAGCTCATGAAGGCTGTTGACGAGTGGATCCCGACACCGGAGCGTGATACAGATAAGCCGTTCCTGATGCCTGTAGAGGACGTATTCTCCATCACAGGACGTGGAACTGTTGCTACAGGCCGTGTAGAGCGTGGAACACTTCACGTATCTGACGAAGTAGAGATCATCGGTATCCATGAGGATATCCGCAAGACTGTTGTAACTGGTATCGAGATGTTCCGTAAGCTGCTTGACGAGGCTCGTGCAGGTGATAACATCGGCGCACTGCTTCGTGGTGTTCAGAGAACAGAGATCGAAAGAGGACAGGTTCTGATCAAACCAGGTACAGTAAAGTGCCACACAAAGTTTACCTGCCAGGTTTACGTACTGACAAAGGATGAAGGTGGACGTCATACACCGTTCTTCAACAACTACAGACCGCAGTTCTATTTCAGAACAACAGACGTTACAGGTGTCTGCGATCTGCCGGAAGGTATCGAGATGTGTATGCCTGGAGATAACGTAGAGATGACAGTAGAGCTGATTCATCCGGTAGCTATGGAGGAAGGTCTTCGTTTCGCTATCCGTGAAGGCGGACGTACAGTAGGATCTGGTACAGTAGCTAAGATTATTGAATAATCAGTAAAAAGTGATATTTTAAGGGGCTTTCTGAGAAATCGGGGAGCCCTTTTTGAAATTTTGTAATAGTAAAAGAGCGGAAGATTGGTGCCAAAACGGTGCTAAGATAATTTTAAAATTTGTGAAATTAGAAATAAGTATTGAAGAAATCCACCAATTTGATATAATTTAGATATTAACATACAGAAGGAAGGAATAGAAAATGAAAAGCCCAAATGTAAATATTTACAAAGTTCAGATGGTTTATTTTTTTAGGGAGAAAAGTGAAATTAGAGCATTTGGACTTATTAGTAGCTTGTATAATCAGCTGAAAGATGTTTTTAAAACAGAACCACAATCAATACCTATTCCTGACGATGCACCTGACGATGTTCCGCGTTGTGTTTGGAATGATGTTAATACATCGTTGACATTTAATAAGTTAAGATTAGATTTTTCTTTTAATATTCCATCGAGATTTAATTGGGAACATTTATTAGTTAGGTTTAATGATAAAATTACTAATGCATTTGATGAATGTGATGTTATTATTGATAGGGTCGGATTAGTTTCGGAATTAATGTCTTTTGATAATCTACATAATCTACTAAATGAGTATGTAAAGATAGATAAGTTCAATGGTGCTAGTGAAGTTAATATGTCATGGTTGGAAAATATTGATTTATATAATGTGTGGACTTATATCATTATTAATGAATCAAAGAATGAGAATAAGATTATATTTGATATAAACAGTTTGCCGGATAGCAAATTGAGCGAGCAAGGAGTATTAGGTAAGGAAGCAATAAGCAGGTGTGCAGAAAAGTTGAAGGGAAAGATGCTGAATGTATTATAATTCAAATAATGCGGTGTTAAGACAGCCAACTGTAGGGGCAAATAAGGTAAGCAGCATTGTCTCTTATGCAATGAATGGTCTTTTTGAAAGACTAGAAAATATATTCGAATTTAAATCAGGAATAAAGAGTAGTGCTGTAGGATATAATAGTGAAGAATATGAGCAATTGGAAAAGATATATTCGATGGCATATACGAAAATTAATTCATTAGAAAAAAATTATGTGAAAGCAAATGCGACACTGAGTGAAATAGAAAAACTGAAGGATAATTGGAATGATAACGGTGCAAGTGCCTTTTCTTCAAAGTTGATTGAGAAGTGTAGAGGGATTGTAATGCAGTTGGCTTCTGAACCGTTTATTTGCCCTACCGCATGTGGTTCAATTCAATTCGAATATGAAAAGGAAAATGGAGACTATTTGGAATTTGAAATTTATGAAGATAGAATTGAATGTTTCTTAGATACATCTGGTGGAGAGCAAGAATTTAATTTGCATGGTATTTCTGCAACTGATAGAATGAAGCAAATGGTGGTGGATTTTTATGCTTGAAAGAGACTGGAGCGCAATATACCGTAGAGTAAAAAGTAAGCCAATTTTTATGAAAGAGGGCAGACCATCATCGGCATCATTTAAAGACAGTAAAGGTGTATCGGTTGATAGAGATGGTAGCAGAGAAATATGTAGTATAATAGCAGATGAAGAACGTTTGCATTCTTTGTATACTAATGGATTATCTGACGTAGAAATTAGAGAACGAGGGGAGGAATTAAAAGCAATTATTCAACTAACCGATTCGCAGTGTGATTCAGTTGAGGCTTGTGTTGTTCCTGATCCGATAAATGGGGAAAATGAATATCATGCGTTACTTCAAAAATCAGAAACAGAAATTCAATTATCAAAAAGTCAAGCTAAAACATTGGCAAAATTGGCGACAGTAATAAAAAATTATGCATGAATTCATTATTGTTTATGAGGGGATTTTTGTGTCATATAAAAAATCAGTAAAAAGTGATTTTAAGGGGCTTTCTGATAATTCAGAAAGCCCCTTCTTGTGAGAAAAAGTATTCCTATAATCGGGTACAGTCAATATGAACCAGGGTATTCCTAACTCAGTCTACTCGAAGAATGCCTTCGCGAACCGGCTCAGCGCGATCTGGTCCTTGACGCCCATCATTTCCCGGCTGGAATGCATGGCCAAAATGCCGGCCCCGGTATCGATCGTCCGCACAGGCAGGTGGGAGGAGAGAATCGAGGCAATCGTCCCGCCCCCTTTTGTGTTGGAATGCTTGGCAAAACGCTGGTAAGGGATCTGCCTGTCCTCGCACAGGGCAATCATGGACGCGAGAGCTTCACAGTCCCAGGCATAGGACTGGTTGCTGGCGGACTTGAACACAAAGCCCTGATTGATGACCGGATAATTGGTAACATCCTGTACTGCCGGATAGTTGGGATGGTAGGCATGGGCCACGTCCGCGGAAAGCATCAGGCCGTCCGACAGGTCAGCCATACAGTCAATCATACTTTTTCCAAAAGCCTGCCAGATTTTTCCAACGACCACGTTGGGAAGGAAAGAATCCGCGCCCTGCTTGCTGAGACTGCCGATCTCCTCATGATCAAAAAGGCAGACCAGATTGACGCGGTTCGGATTTTGGCTTTCTGCCAGAGCATGCACCAGCGCGCAGACCGAAGTGATATCATCAAGCCTGGGAGCGCAGAGAAATTCCTCCGTGATGCCTGCCAGCTCCGGCTGCTCCAGATTATACAAGCACAGGTCGTAGTCCAGAATCTCGGATGGATCCACATCCAACTCTTCTGCCAGCAGCTTCACCAGGGTTGAATCCTTGTTCAGCATATCGTTCAGGGTTCCGAGGATCGGGAGCAGATGCTTCTGGTTGTCCACAGGAGTACCCTTCTCGTTGGCTGTACGGTTCATATGGATGGCCAGGTTCGGCAGACAGGCCACAGGGCGCTGAAAGTCGATCAGGTGGCTGACGGGGCGGTCGTAAGAGGAACCCCGTGTGACCACCTTTCCCGCCAGGGAGAGGGAACGGTCGAAAAAGGTGCTTAAGATGGGCCCGCCGTAGAGCTCTGTGTTCAACTGCATATATCCCTGTGTAAATATTTCCGGCTTCGGTTTTACCTTAATGGCCGGAAAGTCCGTGTGCGCTCCCCCAATGTGGATACCGCGGGACAGATCCCAGTCCCGGCCGATGGTAAATGCATAAAGTGTGGTATCGAAGGGGCAGCAGAAATAACGCCCGCCCCGTTCCAGCGGCCAGGGCTCTTTTAACTTTAACTCTGTAAAGCCAGCCTCCGTAAGCACCTTTTTACTGTGGGCGGTGACGTGAAAAGCGGAGGTACCGTTTTTTAAAAATTCAAAAAGCTGCGAAATCTCAATCGCTAATGTGTGCATGATCATTCTCCATTCCTGTCAAATATTCTTTGTGCCGGTTTGAAACAGCGGAGGCGTCCGGACTCAAAATCCTTCCGGCGCCTTACATAGCCGGCGGCTGAAAATATAGTATCACAAACAAAAGAAGACTGCAAATGAAAGGGCTCTTATATTTATCCATTGTAAGCGGCCGGGAAATCTGATACAATGAATAATATGTTCCGCAGACTGCGGAAGTATACCGCAGGGCACTGCAGAAGATATGTCCCTGCGGGGCGGGCAAGGAAGCATTCAATCTGCCGTGCAGGCTGGGTGCAAGGATAAGGAGGAGAATGTATGACAGTAGGAATCGGGAATGACCATTCGGCATTGGAACTGAAGGCAGAGATCATAGAATTTTTGAACCAGAAGGGACATGAGGTCATCGATTATGGAACCAATTCCGAGGAGAGCTGCGACTATCCGATTTACGGAGAGATCGTGGCAAATGCGGTTGCGAAGGGAGAGGTGGACCGGGGGATTCTGATCTGCGGAACCGGCCTGGGGATCTCACTTGCGGCGAACAAGGTAAAAGGCATCCGGGCGGCGGTATGCAGCGAGCCTTTTACAGCTAAGATGTCCAGGGAACACAACGACTGCAACATCCTGGCATTTGGCGCCAGGGTTGTGGGGGCAGAGCTGGCGAAGATGATGGTGGACGTCTGGATGAATACGGAATTTTCAGGAGCGGAGCGGCACGTCAACCGAGTAAACATGATCATGGATATTGAGGAGAAAAACAGCTAAAGAGTCAGCAGGAATCCGCGGAGCATTTACGCCATCCAGGCGGATATCCGAAAGGGAAAAGGATATAAGAGAAAAGGTTATAAGAATGGAAAAAAAAGAAAAAAGTATTTTAGATTACGAGACCGTCTCGCTGGATCTGGAGCATCACGCGCTGGTGATCATAGACCAGACGCAGCTTCCGGGAAAGATCGAGATGCTGTCTCTGACGGACATCAAGGATATCTGGGAGGCAATCCGCCTTTTGAAGGTCAGAGGGGCTCCTGCCATCGGTGTGGCGGCCGCGGCCGGAATCTACCTTGCGGCAGAGAAGATTCATACGGAAGATACCCAGGTCTTTTACAGCGAATTTCAGCAGGCGAAAAAGTATCTCGCAACCTCCCGCCCGACGGCGGTCAACCTGTTCTGGGCACTGGACCGGATGGAAAACGTGGTTCGGACGCATTTGACAGAAAGTGTGGCGAAGATCCAGTCGCTTCTGCAAAAAGAAGCCGTCCGCATCCACGATGAGGACATTGAAGTCTGCCGGAAGATCGGAGAGTATGCCCTGGAGCTGGTAAAGCCCGGGGACGGCCTGCTGACCCACTGCAACGCGGGACAGCTTGCCACGGTGAAGTACGGGACGGCTACGGCGCCCATGTATCTGGGGATGGAACGGGGATATGATTTCCATATCTTCACAGATGAGACCCGCCCGCTGCTCCAGGGCGCGCGTCTGACTGCGTCGGAGCTGCACGCGGCAGGAATGGACGTGACGCTGATCTGTGACAATATGTCCGCATCCGTTATGAAAAAAGGGCTTGTCCAGGCGGTATTTGTAGGGTGCGACCGGGTGGCGGCCAACGGGGATACGGCCAATAAGATCGGAACCTCCGTGGTTGCCTGTGTGGCAAAGCAGTACGGCGTTCCGCTGTATGTATGCGCGCCGACCTCCACCATCGACATGACCCTGGAGACAGGCGAGGAGATCCCCATTGAAGAGCGTGATCCTGAGGAGATCACGGAAATGTGGTATCAGGCCCGCATGGCGCCGGAATCCGTGAAGGTGTATAATCCCTGCTTTGACGTGACGGACCACGACCTGATCACGGCCATCATCACGGAAAAAGGAATTGCACGTCCGCCGTACAGGCAGGCATTTGAAAAGATGCTGCAAGTCACACCCTGACCAGGTGACATGCAGCAAATAGATGGCCGGCCGGGGCTGAAAGGAACAGGGCAGTGTACCAAAATGAGCCGTTTCTGCATACAATAAAGATATAATGTCTGAAATGGAAGTGGAAGTATGGAAACAAAACTGCCCTATTATATGGTGTACCCAATGCCCTTCATCTATGATGATGAGCGGCTTGACCGAAGAGATTACGAGTATATGCGCAGCCTCTACCCGGATACGGCAAAGCGGGTCCTGCCCTATGTGGAGGAAGAATGCGACCGGTGCGAGGGCCCCAACAGTATGATTTACGACGAATATCCGGACCGTCTGCAGCTTCGTCTGATGAGCGGACGGATCTATGACCGGGTGAAGGCAGAGGAACGCCCCTTTGACGAGCATGACGAAGAGAGCGGGACGAAGGGCGTGGAGGGACAGCAGCTTCAGCGGTTCTGCCGCCGGGACTGGCTGCGGGACCTGATCGACGTGATGCTGTACCAGGAGCTGTACAAGAGACGGAGCGAGAACCGGAGGATGCGGCAGAAATTTTATTAGGATGAATCAATTTATGAAAAAGAACAATATTATTTTTATCGGCATGCCTGCCGTTGGCAAAAGCACCATCGGTGTCGTAGCCGCGAAACGGCTGGGTATGCGTTTTGTAGATACGGACCTTCTGATCCAGGAGCAGGAGGGCAGGCTTCTTCACGAGATCATTGAGGAGGCCGGCGAGGATGGATTTCTGGCTATCGAGAACCGGGTGAACCGGGAACTCCAAGTGGAAAATTCTGTCATTGCCCCGGGAGGAAGCGTGGTTTACAGCGATGAGGCGATGCGCCATTTCAAAGAGATCGGAACCGTCATTTATCTGAGGGTATCCTATGATACGATTCGGCGGAGAATCCGTAATCCCAGGCAGCGGGGCGTGGTACTGAGGGAAGGCCAGAGTTTTCAGGAACTTTATGAAGAACGGGTAAAATTGTTCGAAAAATATGCGGATATCACGATTGATGAGGATCAGCTTTCCATTGAGGAAACAATAGGCAAAGTACTTTCTGTAATAAAAAATTAACAAAAATATAATTATAATGTTGCATCTGAGAAAAAAGATTTTACAAATTGGATTTTTGTGGTATACTATATTAGATTTTGAAAATCATTGATTGTAACAATATCGGATAATCGAGGTGCAGTAATGGAGCAGTATGTAATTAAGGGTGGGAACCCGCTGGTAGGGGAAGTAGAGATCAGCGGAGCAAAGAATGCGGCGCTGGCAATTCTGGCGGCTGCGATTATGACAGATGAGACGGTATTGATTGACAACCTTCCGGATGTCAATGATATTAACGTAATGCTGGAAGCGATCTCAGGTATCGGGGCAACGGTGCAGAGGCTTGACCGGCATAGAGTGAAGATCAACGGGGGTACGATTACTGACTTTAACATTGAGTATGATTATATAAAGAAGATCAGGGCATCTTATTATCTGCTTGGCGCCCTGCTTGGAAAGTACAGCAAGGCGGAGGTAGCGCTTCCGGGGGGATGCAATATCGGAAGCAGACCGATCGACCAGCATCTGAAGGGATTTCGCGCATTGGGCGCGGACGTGGATATCGAGCACGGCAAGATCGTGGCCGAGTCCGAGCATATGCGGGGAACCCATCTGTATTTTGACGTGGTCAGCGTAGGAGCCACCATCAACGTGATGATGGCGGCGGCAATGGCTGACGGGCTTACGATCATGGAGAACGTGGCAAAAGAGCCCCATGTCGTAGACGTGGCCAACTTCCTCAACAGCATGGGGGCCAACATCCGCGGAGCGGGAACAGACGTGATCAAGATCCGCGGCGTGGAGTCTCTGCACAAGTCCGAATACTCCATCATTCCGGATCAGATTGAGGCGGGAACCTTCATGTTCGCGGCGGCAGCCACAAAGGGAGACGTGACGGTGCTCAATGTCATTCCCAAGCATCTGGACGCCACCATTTCCAAGCTGAAAGACATTGGCTGCGAGATCGAGGAGTTTGACGATGCCGTCCGGGTGGTGGCAAAGGGAAGGCTTCGCAGTACACAGGTCAAGACGCTGCCCTATCCGGGATATCCGACGGATATGCAGCCACAGATCGGCGTAGTCCTGGCGCTGGCAAACGGCACAAGTACAATCACCGAGAGCATTTTTGAAAACCGGTTCAAATATCTGGATGAACTGGCCAGGATGGGCGCAGTCATCAAGGTGGAAGGCAATTCCGCCACCATTGAGGGCGTGGAGAAGTTTTCCGGTACAAGAATCAGCGCCCCGGATCTGCGCGCAGGCGCGGCGCTCTGCATTGCGGGACTTGCGACGGACGGCGTGACCATCGTGGATGATATCAAGTATATCCAGAGAGGTTACGAGCGTTTCGAGGAAAAGCTGCAGGGCATCGGCGGCATCATCGAAAAGGCATCCAGCGAAAAGGAGATCCAGAAGTTTGTTTTAAAAGTGAGCTGAACCGCCCGCAGTGAAGGCCGGCTTCGGATACTATGGTATGCAGAAAAGATGCCGGCGGCAGGTTTTCTGTATTCCAGAATTTACAAAGTGATTTTCTGTGATTTCTATGCATCTGTATCTTGACATTTACAGCGATACGGTGTAAAGTCTTTATTAGGTTCCAGGGGGGCGTAAGATTGCCTCCGGAACAGGAACAATACAATTTTATACAAATAGACTTTCTCTTATTCAGAGCAGTGGAGATACAAAGGATCTGTGAAGCTGCGGCAACCCTGTGAAAACGGAAGGTGCCAACCTGAGCGAGCAATCGAACAATAAGAGGATTGTTTAGACCCTAAAACAGTCCGCTTTTTGTAGGCTGTTTTTTTATTCTATATAAGAATCTTAGGCTACAAAAGAGAGAAAGTACCGAAAAGGAGAGGATCGATATGGAAAGACACTTATTTACATCAGAATCAGTTACAGAGGGACATCCGGATAAGATGTGCGACCAGATTTCCGATGCCATCCTGGATGCGCTTATGGAGCAGGATCCCATGAGCCGCGTTGCCTGCGAGACATGCACTACGACCGGTGTGGTGATGGTTATGGGAGAGATCTCCACCAATGCCTATGTAGATATGCAGAAGATCGTGCGCAATACGATCCGCGACATCGGATATACCAGCGCGGATTACGGATTTGACGCGGAGACCTGCGGCGTGGTTACGGTGATCGACGAGCAGTCCGCAGATATTGC
Organism: Schaedlerella arabinosiphila; assembly: GCF_003885045.1. Lineage (GTDB taxonomy): Bacteria > Bacillota > Clostridia > Lachnospirales > Lachnospiraceae > Schaedlerella > Schaedlerella arabinosiphila. Next base: position 6,159,917 of record NZ_RHJS01000002.1, read on the forward strand.
TCTCGGCGTGGATAAGGCGCTCGAAGCAAAGGCAGCGGCGCCGGCAGAGGAAGATATTGACGCCATCGGAGCCGGAGACCAGGGAATGATGTTCGGCTATGCGTCGGACGAGACAGAGGAGTATATGCCGTATCCCATCGCGATGGCGCATAAGCTGGCACTGCAGCTTACGAAAGTGAGAAAAGACGGCACGCTGACTTACCTTCGTCCGGACGGCAAGACCCAGGTGACGGTAGAGTATGACGACGCAGGAGTTCCGAGACGTCTGGACGCGGTGGTGCTTTCCACACAGCACGACCCGGATGTGACCCAGGAGCAGATCTTCGCGGACATCAAGAAGCATGTATTTGACGCGATTATTCCTGCGGAGATGGTGGATGAGAAGACCAAGTTCTTCGTCAATCCGACCGGACGCTTTGTCATCGGCGGACCTCACGGCGACAGCGGGCTGACCGGAAGAAAGATCATCGTAGATACTTACGGCGGAATGGCACGCCACGGCGGCGGCGCATTTTCCGGAAAAGACTGCACCAAGGTAGACCGTTCCGCGGCTTACGCGGCGCGCTATGCGGCTAAGAACATTGTTGCCGCAGGGCTGGCTAAGAAATGCGAGATTCAGCTTTCCTATGCTATCGGCGTGGCACAGCCTACCTCCATTATGGTATATACCTTCGGAACAGGCCATGTCTCCAACGAACGTCTGGTAGAGATCGTGCGTGAGAACTTCGATTTCCGTCCGGCAGGCATCATCAAGATGCTGGACCTGCGCCGGCCGATCTACAAGCAGACAGCCGCTTACGGACATTTCGGAAGAAACGACCTGGATCTGACCTGGGAAAGACTGGATAAGGTGGATGCGCTGAAAGCTTATCTGTAGAGTATAAACAATTTGGAACAGCATATTAAGTTTTGATAAATAACGGGCTGAAAACCTTGCGGTGACGGCCCGTTTTGTGTTACTGTAATGGGTAGGGAATACAGAGGATACCCGGAAAGGAGCGGCGAAGGTGATGAAGCTGAAAACAAAGCTGATAATTGCATTTATGGCGATGATGACCCTGCCTACGGTCTTTCTCATTATTGCGCGGCGGGTGTTTGAGCCCAGAGAGATCGGGGAACTGCAGCAGATGTTTATGATCATCGTATTTTTTACGGCGGCGCTTCTGGTGTACTGGGTCTACCGGACTGTCTCAGTGCCTTTGGCCAAGCTGCAGGAGGCTGCGCAGAATATCAAGGACGGCAATCTGGATTTTGAGATCACGGCGGAGGCGGACGACGAATTTGGCGAGCTCTGCCGGGACTTTGAGGAGATGCGCCTGCGGCTGAAGGCCAATGCCGAGGAAAAGGTGGAATTTGACCGGGAAAACAAAGAGCTGATCAGCAATATTTCCCATGACCTCAAGACACCCATTACGGCCATCAAGGGATATGTGGAAGGGATTATGGACGGCGTGGCGGATACGCCCGAAAAGATGGACAAGTATATCAAAACGATATACAATAAGGCGAACGAGATGGATCTGCTGATCAACGAGCTGACGCTGTACTCCAAGATCGATACGAACCGGATACCCTACAATTTTACCACCATATCCGCAAAGAACTATTTCCTCGACTGTGCGGAGGACCTGTATCTGGAGCTGGAAGCGAAAAACGTAGAATTTGAATACAACTGCTGTCTGGAGGAGGATTCCAAGGTGATTGTGGATCCCGAGCAGCTCCGGCGGGTGATCAACAACGTCGTATCCAACTCTTTAAAATACATGGACAAACCCAAAGGCAGGATTACCATGGATCTCAAGGACGTGGGGGACTTTATCCAGGTGGAGCTGGGGGACAACGGAAAAGGGATCTCCCCGAAGGACCTGCCCTTTATCTTTGACCGGTTCTACCGGACGGACGCCTCCCGCAATTCTTCCAAGGGCGGAAGCGGCATCGGGCTTTCCATCGCGCAGAAGATTGTGGAGGAGCATGGGGGCAATATCTGGGCGACCAGCGTGGAAGGCAGCGGGACGGTTATGTGCTTTGTAGTAAGAAAATATCAGGAGGTACCAATGGATGAGTAAACGGATTTTGATTATTGAGGATGAGGAAAGTATTGCGGATCTGGAACGGGATTATCTGGAGCTGAGCAACTTTGAGGTGGAGGTTGCCAACGACGGCGAGATCGGATTGAAGCAGGCCATGGAAGCGGATTTTGACCTGATCATCCTGGATCTGATGCTGCCCGGCGTGGATGGATTTGAGATCTGCCGGAAGGTACGCGACAGCAAGAATACCCCCATCATCATGGTTTCTGCGAAGAAGGATGACATTGATAAGATCCGGGGGCTTGGGCTGGGAGCCGATGATTATATGACGAAGCCGTTCAGCCCCAGCGAACTGGTGGCCCGTGTGAAGGCCCATCTGGCGAGATATGAGCGTCTGATCGGAAGCAGCGTGGAGGAAAATGAGATCATAGAGATCCGCGGTCTGAAGATTGATACGACGGCGAGAAGGGTATGGGTCAACGGTGAGGAACGTTCCTTCACCACCAAGGAATTTGACCTTCTGACCTTCCTTGCGGGACATCCAAACCATGTATATACGAAGGAAGAGCTGTTCCGGGAGATCTGGGATATGGAGTCCATCGGGGACATTGCCACGGTGACGGTGCATATCAAGAAGATCCGGGAGAAGATCGAGTACGATACCTCCCACCCCCAGTATATTGAAACGATATGGGGCGTGGGATACCGCTTTAAAGTATAACCTGTTTTGTATAATATTTCCAACTGTCGGATTGCAACCGTACAGTTGGAAAACTTTGTGATGAGGGATAAGAGATGATCATTACCAGTACATCGAATCCGCGGATGAAAGAGATCATACAGCTGCGGAAAAAGAGCAGAATGCGGACGAAGACGGGAACCTTCCTGGTGGAGGGCCTGCGTATGATCCGGGAGATTCCAAAGGAACGCCTGGTACAGCTTTACGCTACGGAGGAGTTCTTGAAAAAGCATCGGAAGGAGCCCATCCCCGGGACAGAGGTTATGCTTGTGTCGCCGGAGGTATTTGCATATATCTCGGATACAAAGACGCCCCAGGGCGTTCTGGCGGTGGTGCGTCAGAGCATGTTCACCCAGGAGGAGATCCTGGAAAAATGCTCCGGGAAAAGCGGGACAGGTACGGACAGGCCGGCCCATCTGCTTGTTTTGGACAACATCCAGGACCCGGGCAACTTAGGCACCATTTTCAGGACCGCGGAGGCGGCAGGGGTGACGGGAATCCTGCTGAGCAGGGACTGCGCGGACATTTACAATCCCAAGACCATACGCTCCACCATGGGAGCGATCTTCAGGATGCCGTTTGTGTATACGGACGACCTGCCCGGTGCGGTGAACAGCCTGAAAAAGCACGATATCCGCGTTTTTGCCGCCCACCTGGAGGGAGAGCGCGCATACGATGAGGAAGATTACCGGCAGGGGAGCGCGTTTCTGATCGGAAATGAAGGCAGCGGGCTTCGCCAGGAGGTGGCCGCATGTGCGGATGTGCTGGTCAGGATCCCTATGGAAGGCATGGCCGAATCGCTGAATGCCGCCGTAGCCGCGGCAGTGCTAATGTTTGAAGTGAGCAGGCAGCGGAAAAGGTATTGAATTTGCGGGAAGGTTATGGTATTGTAGTTCACAGAACAGATCCGGAAAATGCACTGCGGCCCGGGGCCGGATATACCGCGTAAAAAGGACCTGATATAATACAAAGGGAAGAGGGACGAACATGAATTTAAAAGGAAGAAATTTTCTGACACTGAAAGATTTTACAAAGGAAGAGATCCTGTATCTGCTTGACCTGTCAGCGGAGCTGAAGGACAAAAAGAAAAAGGGGATTCCGGTAGACCATTATAAAGGAAAGAACGTGGCCCTGATTTTTGAAAAGGACAGCACACGGACCCGCTGCGCGTTTGAGGTGGCGGCGTTTGACATGGGCATGGGGGCAACCTACCTTGGGCCTACAGGCTCCCAGATGGGCAAAAAAGAAAGCATTGAGGATACGGCAAGGGTGCTGGGCCGGATGTACGACGGCATCGAATACCGGGGCTTCGGGCAGGACATTGTGGAAGAGCTGGCGGAGTATGCGGGGGTTCCGGTATGGAACGGCCTGACCAATGAGTTCCACCCCACCCAGATGCTTGCGGACATGCTGACGATCCGGGAGCAGTTCGGAAGGCTGGAGGGGATTCGCCTGGTGTTTATGGGAGACGCAAGGTACAACATGGGCAATTCCCTGATGGTGGCATGTTCCAAGCTGGGAATGCATTTTGTGGCATGTACGTCAAAGGAATTTTTCCCCAGCGAAGATCTGGTGGAACTGTGCAGGGGCTATGCGGCGGAGTCCGGCGCGACCATTACCCTGACCGAGGACGTGGAGAGCGGCACAAAGGACGCGGATGTGATCTACACGGACGTATGGGTATCCATGGGTGAGCCGGATGAAGTATGGGAGAAGCGGATCAAAGTGCTGACACCTTATAAGGTGACCAAAAAGGTGATGGAAAATGCATCTGAAAACGCGATTTTCCTGCACTGCCTGCCGTCCTTCCACGACCTGAAGACGACCATCGGAAAGCAGATGGGAGAACGCTTCGGCATCGAGGATATGGAAGTGACGGATGAAGTATTCGAGTCCGAACAGTCCAAGGTTTTTGACGAGGCAGAGAACCGGATGCATACCATCAAAGCGGTGATGGTGGCGACACTGGGAGAATAGGGGAAGATTTTTGAAAACAGAGATATTGAAGCTCCTCCGGGAAAGTGAGGGCTATGTGTCCGGGCAGAAGCTCTGCGGGAAGCTGGGCGTGTCCCGGACAGCAGTGTGGAAGATCATCAACCAGCTCAAGGAAGAGGGCTACCATGTGGAAGCGGTGCAGAACCGGGGATACCGGATCGTGGATATCCCGGATGTCCTGTCGGAGGAAGAACTGAAAAGCCTGCTCTTTGGGAAGACTCGATGGGCAGGCCAGGAGATCCATTATTTTCCGGAAACCGATTCCACCAATATCCGGGCAAAGGAGCTGGGGGAAAAAGGGGCGTCCCACGGAGCACTTGCGGTGGCCGACCGGCAGAGCGCCGGACGGGGCAGGCGCGGAAGAGGCTGGGAGTCGCCGCCTGGCTGCAGCATCTATATGTCGATTCTGCTGAGACCCTCATTTCTCCCTTCCAGCGCGCCGATGCTGACCCTGGTGATGGCGTACAGCACAGCGGAAGCGCTGCAGGAGTGTACCGGCCAGGAGATCCGGATCAAATGGCCCAACGACATTGTACTGAACCAAAAGAAGCTGGTAGGGATTCTGACGGAGATGAGCTCGGAGATCGACTATATCAACCATGTGGTGATCGGGGTAGGGATCAATGTCAACATGGATTCCTTTTCGGAGGAGATCGCGAAAACCGCCACTTCCTTACGGATCGAGACCGGGCAGGTCATGAAGCGCAGCACTCTGATCGCGGAGATTATGAAGCATTTTGAACGGAATTATGACACATTTCTTCAGTCAGGGGATCTGTCCGGGATCAGGGAAGACTATAACCGCCTTCTGGTCAACTGCGGAAAGGAAGTCCGCATACTGGGTGCAAAGGAGCCTTACCAGGCCCTTGCCCTGGGGATCAATGACAGCGGGGAGCTGCTGGTGAGAAAGCAGGACGGCAGCGAGGAAGCGGTCTATGCCGGGGAGGTTTCGGTCCGGGGAATCTATGGATATGTATGAGCCTTGCGGATCAGGAGGTGTGGCTGGAAGGATGATGGAAGAAGAGATTGTATTATGCGCCGCCAGCTCCTATGAGCGGAAATTTTATCTGAACCCGGAGTTTGACGCGCTGCCGGAAAGTATCCGGCAGGAACTGCAGATCATGTGCGTCATGTATACGGAGGATGTGGGCGGTGTGCTCATGGTGGTCTTTGACGAGGAGGGCCGGCTGGAATTAAAGGTAGACCGGGAGGAGGATGATTTCCTCTTTGACGAGATCGGCAGTGTGTTGAAGATCAAACAGATACAGCAGGAGAGACGGGAACTGTTTGAATCTCTGGAGCTGTTCTTCCGGGTGTTCTATCTTGGAGAGGAGCTTCCGGAAGCATAGAGGACGCGTCCCGCGTATATCGTGCCCCAGTGCATGAGACCGGGATGCAGCCTGCAAAAGCCTACAAATTCAGGAGCAGGAGAAGAAACAGAATGTTATTGACGATTGACGTTGGAAATACCAATATAACGCTGGGTGTATTTAAAGAGGAGATCCTGCTGGGGACTTTCCGCATGACGACAAAGCGGTCCCGGACTTCCGATGAATATGGATTTACGATCTGCGGGATTCTGGAGCACAGAAGCATCTGTCCCCAGGATATCCATTCGGTGATCATAGCATCGGTGGTTCCGGATATCATGCATTCCCTGACAAGCGGGATCATCAAATATCTGAATGTGCGCCCGCTGATCGTGTCTGCGGGGATCAAGACAGGCATCCGTATCGTGACGGAGAACCCGAAGGAGATCGGCCCGGATCGGATCGTGGATGCGGTGGCCGGATATGAGCTCTTCGGAGGGCCGGTCATCGTGGTAGATTTCGGAACTGCGACTACCTATGACCTGATCGGGCCGAATGGGACTTTTGAAGCAGGGATTACGGCGCCCGGGCTTGAGACGGCGGGACGCTCCCTCTGGGGCGGCGCTGCCATGCTTCCGGCGATTGAGATCCGAAAACCGGCGTCCATACTGGCGAAGGAGACCATTTCCAGTATGCAGGCAGGTCTGGTGTACGGAGCCATCGGCCAGACGGAATATATTATCCGGAAGATCAAAGAGGAATCCGGCTATTCGGATGCAAAGGTGGTGGCAACCGGGGGGCTGGGAAAGATCATCGCGCCGGAGACAGACAGCATCGACGAGTACGATCCGGAGCTGACACTGAACGGCCTGCGCCTGATCTATTACAAAAACAAAAAAGTAGACCGATAGGGCCGCCTGGCCGGCTGCCGGCTGCGCGTGCGCTTCGATAAACAGTATAATTATGAAAAAACAGCTTAAAATAGGAAATGTACTTCTTGAGAACAGATATATTTTAGGCCCCATGGCAGGTGTAACGGACCTGCCATTCCGTTTGTTGTGCAAAGAACAGGGGGCCGGACTGCTCTGCATGGAGATGGTCAGCGCCAAAGCGATTTTATACAACAATAAAAATACGGAGAGCCTGCTTGCGATCCACCCGGAGGAACTGCCGGTCTCCCTGCAGCTCTTTGGTTCGGATCCGAAGATCGTCAGTGAGATGGCAAAACGGATCGAGGAACGGCCCTTTTCCATCCTGGATATCAACATGGGCTGTCCGGTTCCGAAGGTGGTGCGCAACGGGGAAGGCTCGGCTCTGATGAAGGATCCGAAGCTGGTCTACGAACTGGTCAGTGCCGTGGTGAAAGCAATCCGAAAGCCGGTTACGGTGAAGATACGCAAAGGATTCGACGAGGAGCATGTGAATGCGGTGGAGATCGCCAGGATCATCGAAGAAGCCGGGGCGGCCGGGGTGGCTGTCCATGGGCGGACGCGGGAGCAGTACTACTCCGGCAGGGCTGACTGGGAGATCATCCGCCGGGTGAAGGAAGCGGTCCGGATTCCGGTCATCGGAAACGGGGATGTGACCAACTGTGAGCAGGCGGCTGCGATTCAGGAGCAGACCGGCTGCGACGGGGTAATGATTGCACGGGGGGCACAGGGCAATCCGTGGATCTTTTCGGAGCTGTCGGCATACGAAGAGACGGGAGCAATCCCGCCCCGGCCGGAGATCGACGAGATCCGGAGCACCATGCTCCGCCATGCCCGGCTGCAGATCGAATATAAGGGCAGCTATCTGGGCATCCGGGAGATGCGCAAGCATGTGGCATGGTATACCAAAGGGCTGCATGGAGCGGCCCGGCTGCGGGAGCAGATCAACAGGGTGGAGAGCTACGAAGAACTCCAAAAAATCTTGACAGTACTGTAGGTTTTGGTTATAATATTTGAATTGCGAAATATAAGTATCAGTAGAGGTCGTCCGGCTGCGGTTCACAGCCGCAGGCCGTAAAAGCGATATCAGATAGAATGAAAGAGAGGAAGCAAAGGTCATCATGGCGGATTCAAAGAAAAGGTTACTTACTTATGCAGGTTTGAAAGCACTGGAGGACGAACTGGAAAATCTGAAGGTGGTAAAGAGAAAGGAAGTCGCTGCCAAGATCAAGGAAGCCAGGGAGCAGGGCGACTTATCCGAGAATGCGGAGTATGACGCGGCGAAGGACGAGCAGCGCGACATCGAAGCGAGAATTGAAGAACTGGAAAGCATTTTGAAAAATGCTGAGGTCGTGGTAGAGGACGAGGTAGACTTCGACAAGATCAACGTGGGCTGTACGATCAAGGTCTTTGACATTACCTTTGATGAAGAGATGGAGTTTAAGATCGTAGGCTCCACGGAAGCGAACAGTCTGGAAGGGAAGATTTCCAACGAGTCGCCGGTAGGCCAGGCGCTGATCGGCAAGAAGGTCGGCGACGTGGTGAACGTAGAGACACAGGCAGGAGTCAACCAGTACAAGGTGCTGGATATCAACCGGTCGATGTAAAGAGGGCGGTTGTCAGTTGATACATCTGCGGAGGAAAAGAAAGGAGAAAACAAATGTCTGACCAGCAGAAGCAGGCTCAGGAGCCGGATTTGAATCAGTTGAGAAAGGTTCGACGCGAGAAGTTAGCGGATTTGCAGGCAAATGGAAAGGACCCCTTTGCCATCACCAGCTATGATCAAACACATCACAGCCAGGAGATCAGAGACAGATATGAAGAACTGGAAGGCACCCAGGTATCCATTGCGGGCCGTATGATGTCAAAGCGGGTCATGGGAAAAGCTTCATTCTGCAATATCCAGGATCTGAAGGGCAACATCCAGTGCTACGTGGCGAGAGACAGCGTAGGGGAGGATGTGTACAAGGACTTTAAGAAGTTTGACGTAGGCGACCTTGTAGGAATCAAGGGTGAGGTCTTTACGACAAAGACAGGAGAGAAGTCCATCCATGCGGGCAGCATCACATTGCTTGCGAAGAGCCTCCAGATCCTTCCGGAGAAGTTCCATGGGCTGACCAATACGGATCTGCGTTACCGTCAGAGATATGTGGATCTGGTCATGAATCCGGAGGTGAAGGATACCTTTGTCAAGCGTTCCAAGATCATCAGCGCGATCCGCAGGTATCTGGACGGACAGGAATTCATGGAGGTGGAGACGCCGATGCTGGTGCAGAATGCCGGCGGCGCTGCTGCACGGCCGTTCGAGACGCATTTCAATGCGCTGGACGAGGACATCAAGCTCAGGATCTCCCTGGAGCTGTACTTAAAGCGTCTGATCGTCGGCGGTATGGAGCGTGTTTACGAGATCGGGCGTGTGTTCCGCAACGAAGGTCTTGACACCAGGCACAATCCGGAATTTACATTGATGGAGCTGTATCAGGCATATACGGACTACCACGGCATGATGGATCTGACGGAGAACCTGTACCGCTATGTGGCGCAGGAAGTACTGGGAACCATGAAGATCGTATACAACGGCGTGGAGATGGATCTGGAAAAGCCGTTTGAACGGATCACCATGGTAGACGCCGTGAAAAAATATTCCGGCGTGGATTTCTCCAATGTGAAGACGGACGCGGAGGCAAAAGCCTTGGCGGACGAGCATCATCTGGAATATGAGGACAGGCATAAGAAGGGCGATATCCTGAACCTGTTCTTTGAAGAATATGTGGAAGAACATCTGGTACAGCCGATCTTCGTGATGGATCATCCCATCGAGATCTCTCCGCTGACCAAGAAGAAGCCGGACAACCCGGATTATGTGGAGCGTTTTGAGTTCTTCATGAACGGCTGGGAGATGGCTAACGCATACTCCGAGCTGAACGACCCCATCGACCAGAGGGAACGTTTCCGTGCACAGGAAGAACTTCTGGCTCAGGGGGACGAAGAAGCCAACACGACGGATGAAGATTTCATGAATGCGCTGGAGATCGGTATGCCGCCTACAGGCGGGATCGGATTCGGGATTGACCGGATGTGTATGCTGCTGACAGATTCTGCGGCAATCCGGGACGTGCTTGCGTTCCCAACCATGAAAACGCTTGGCACCGCAGAGGTGAAAAAAGGCCAGGAAAAGCCGGCGGAGAAATCCGCGGAAACGGTGAAGGAAGACATTGACTTTTCAAAGGTAAAGATCGAGCCGTTATTCTCGGATATGGTAGATTTTGAGACATTCAGTAAGTCGGACTTCAGAGCGGTAAAGGTAAAAGCATGCGCCGCAGTGCCGAAGAGCAAGAAGCTGCTGCAGTTTACCTTAGACGACGGAACAGATACGGAACGCACCATTTTAAGCGGTATTCATGAATATTACGAGCCTGAAGAGCTGGTAGGCAAGACCTTGATTGCCATTACAAATCTTCCGCCGAGAGCCATGATGGGGATTGACTCCTGCGGAATGATCATCAGTGCGCTTCATGAGGAAGAGGGAAAGGAAAAGCTTCATCTTCTGATGGTGGACGACCATATTCCGGCGGGGGCGAAGCTGTATTAAGGCGGATAGCAAGTTCAGATATGAAAATCAATTTAGTAAAAGGCGGCGGTTATACGCCGCCTTTCTAGTTTGTTCCAATGAGGAATACAGCTGGCCTGCCGCCGATACCCGTATTGAAGAAACGCTGTCATAATTGCCGTTGGCTACCGTGTCAACACCGGCAGGGCAACACAGTTCCGGCAATGGCAGATTGGGCTTCAAAGCTGGATACATTTCTGCAATTTAACGATGCAGAAGACATCTCCCTTTCCCCGCCCCGTCCAGATAGTCCGCCCCCCACGCGCACATAGCCTCCAGCACAGGAATCACGCTTTCTCCAAAGGAAGTCAGGGAATAGATCGTTCTCGGCGGCTTATGGGGAATGACTTCACGGCGGATCATGCCGATCTCTTCCAGGCTGCGGAGCTGTTGGGAGAGCATTTTCGGGGTGGCCTGGGGTATGAGCCGCTGCAGCTCCATATAATGCAGCGGCGCTGAAATCAGATGCCACAGGATCAGTGGCTTGTATTTCCCGCCGATCAAAGTGATGGTTGCTTCAACGGGACAGTTGAATTGTTCTTTTGTATAGTTCATAATGTGATGACTCCTGCTATCATTTTGGGTAGTATCTACCGGAAAAGTACATTCTTGCGGATTTCATTGCGTATGTTACAATAAATTCGATAGTTGCAGCAACATATTAAGAATAACACAAAGGAAAGGAAGAAAACAATGGATTTTATTCAAATTGCAAAACAACGTTGTTCCATGCGCAGTTATACGGAACGGAAGGTAGAACAGGAGAAGCTGGAACAGATCCTGGAGGCCGCGCATGTGGCTCCGACGGCGGCAAATCTGCAGCCCGTCCGCCTGCTTGTGGTTCAAAGTGACGAGGGGCTTGCCAAGATAGGAACGGCAGCCAATATCTACGGTGCGCCGTTGGCAATCATTGTATGCGCCGACCACAAAAAGGCGTGGGTGCGCCCCTTTGATCAGAAACAGACCTGCGATATCGACGCCTCCATTCTGACAGACCATATGATGCTGCAGGCCGCGGAGCTGGGGCTTGGAAGCGTGTGGATCTGCTATTTCAAACCGGATGTCCTGAAAAAAGCATTCGATCTGCCGGACCATCTGGAACCGGTCAACATTTTGGCAGTCGGTTATTCCAATGAGGAAGCCGCCGCTGCAGACCGTTTTGACAAAACACGGATTCCGGTGGAACAACTGGTCTCCTATGAAAAACTGTAAAGCGGCAGGTTCATATTTTCCGGAAATGATTATTTTATCCGAATCTAGGAATTTTTTGCGATAATATGGCATGATACAAAGAAAAAGCAGGAGCGGTTTCGGAAACACAATAACGGATGAGCAGGAAAGGGTTCGTTTTCAGAAATGAGAGGGATAAAGGATGGATCCCGCATGCCATCACTATCTTTTCCATCTGCTTTTGGGGTCGTTTACAAGAGGGATCCGTTTGGGCCCAACAGAGGGGTCAATGGAAAAGCCGTCCATCAGCCTTTTAAATTCCTCTGTAGTAATGCTTCTGGCTTCCTGTGCGGTTCTTGGCCACAGGAAGCATCCCTCTGCCAGCCGGATATACAGAAGGATGAATCTGTCCCCGATCCAGAGCAGTCCCTTGATCCGATCCCGTCTGGTGCCGCAGAACAAGAATAAGGTATCTTTTTCTAATGGGTCGAGGCCGTACTTGAACCTCACCATAGCGGCCAGTCCATCAATCCCTTTACGGAGATCGGATCTGCCCGTTGCCAGAATGAGCCTTGAGAAGGTAAAACCGTTTTCAGTCAGCATATTTTAACACCCTCAATACCACGGAAAGTTGTTTTTCATCTACACCGTCATTGAAATCTATGGAGAAACCCACACACCGGACGCTGATTCCCGTATTTCTGCAAATCGTATTGCCCGATGGATTGCGTACAGTTTGGGGCGGTGTCAATATTGCCTGTGTCATCATGGGGCTGTGCCTGTCCATTATCTGTGCTAAAAATAATGAAAGCCGGAGCCTGATAAATATTCTCTCTACAATTATCAGCGCCTTGTTGCTGATGCTGGTTATCGGGATTATATTTTCCAGCACAGCCTGTTCAGGATTGGACTCTTTTGCGGATAATCTGAAAAGTGGCGCGGAACAATTAATTAATGATGTTGCAATTGGACAGGATATTATAGGTAAGCGATTCAAAACTTACCGTAGTGTATAAAATCTGATTTTCTGCTATACTGCTTTTAAAAGAACAGAAGGAGATAAGAAATTAACAAATCGGCGGGAGGTACCCTAATTGAATCGCCTTGGTTACAGCTTCGACAGAGGAGGAAACATCAAGTTTTTCAAATATATGCTGTAAATGGTTGGAGAGGGTACGCTCGCTGATATAAAGTGTGCCTGCAATCTCTTTCCGCTTTCTGCCGTTAGCTATAAGCTGCAAAATCTGTTTTTCGCAGTCAGTTAATTCTTCTAAAAACGGAACCGAACTGTTGAAGATAAATTTTCCCTGCATGATCTGTGAAAGATAAGCGATCAGCATTTCCGGTTCTGTATTTTTGTTGATAAATCCTTTTGCCCCGATTTTTTTGGCTTCGTTGCGGTATACTGGAAGATCGTATCCGGACAGGATAACAATTTTCTGCTCCGGATGACGGTGTAATATCTGCTTTGCCAATTCCAGACCATCTTCAGATGTTATATTTTTTAAATTGATATCCATAAGCAGGATGTCCGGGGCATCTTCTTCAATGAATTTATCCAATAGGGAAATATCATTGATACTTTGAAAGGTTTTTATATCCGGGTAGTCTGATAATGCAATCTCCAGACTTTTGGAAAATAGAACGTGGTCATCGACTAATAAAATATTGATAAGAAGCATCTCCTTTCATTGGCAGGTTGATACAGACACAGATTCCACGTGGGAAATTTTGGGTTATACTTATAGTGCCATCCATGCTTTGCACACGGTCAGTGCTTAATGCAAGACCTCTATGTTTTGATGAGTCTGCATAGGTGAGGCTGCCGGCATCTGCACTCCCATTATCCTTTACGCATAATACGATCATTCCATTATCCTGTGTAAGTGTTATCCATGCTTTTTCTCCTGTAGAGTGTTTATAAACATTCGTTACGAGTTCTTTTAAAAGCCGGTATATGAAAATATCATATGGCGGAACTAAAAATAAAGAGTCTGGACAGTCAAAAACAATGCTGATGCGGCGCTCAGGAAATGATTGCGCAATATAGGCAAGCAAGTTTTGGTAATTCTCTTTTATAGTAAGTTTTGACAGTAATACAGGATGGTAATTCTGCATCTGCTCACGGATATAGATATTCATACTATCAAGAGTTTCTGTGATTATTTTCTGTATATCAGGTTTTGTTGATTTATACATCAAATTTTTTATGGAAAGCAGATCTTGAAGTATATTATCATGAAGAAAATTTGAAAATTCAAGATTGATCTGCTCTTCCTGCTGTAACTGTGCCAATGCTGCATTGTATTTACTTTCCATAACCATGTTGCCTCCTCCCTGCCTTAAATTAAAATCCAGAATGATATTGCAGACATAGATAAATACAAACATAGCGTCCAACATAAGAAGGAAGGATAACCAGCCGATCCCCAGAGTCATTGTAATCAGACCACAAATGGTAACACCGAAAAGCAGGATCAACATTAACTGGAATCTGCTAAATATGGCAGTCAATGGAAAACTGTGATGCTCTTTCAGTATAATACTATGAATACTCATGGAGAACAGCAGGACAGGGATATACACTCCAAAGTTTGAAAGATTTCCTTTTATTCCCATTGTGGTAAGACAGTATGCAATGAATAAAATGATGATTACCACAAGAGAGAACAGAATGGATTTCCATTCTGCTTTAAGGACAAAAGCAGTTCTTTTTCTATGGTAAACGACAACAAAAACGAAGCATAGCCAGCTTAGCAAAAACTGTATGTCATACAACAAAGCAAACACATTGTCTGATATTAAAATGCCGATAAGGGAGCAGATACAGGTTCCGGTCAGGCAGAGATTTGCTGCTTTTTTGAATTTATAACCGCTCCCCTGAAATAAAAACATAAGTATAAAATTTATGAAAATGCACCATATAATTGGACTTAAGGCATAAAAAACAGTAAGCGATTCAAAACCTACCGTAGTGCATAATCTCTCTTTCCCTGCTATACTGCTTCTAAAAGAGCAGAAGGAGGAATCAGTCAGTGAATGTACATTACAGCCATGAGGAATGGAGGATGATCTTTAGCCAGCGGCTCCAAAGTGGTCTCTCCGTTCGTAAGTGGTGTGAGAAGAACAACTTCAAATATGATACCTATAAATACTGGGAGAAAAAGATCCGGAGGATGGACACCGAACCAGAATCCTTTCCTGTTGCAGAACAGCCTTTCATAGAGCTCCCGCTCTTCCACCAGGAATTGCCAACGATACCGGAATCCCTTTCCCTAGAGGTCCGATACCACGAATTTCATGTGGGCATCCACAAAAACGCAGATATGGGACAGGTTTCAGGAGTACTGCGGCTCCTGCAGTCCCTATGCTGAGCATGATCACCCAGGGGGCGGAACATATCTTCCTCGCCTGTGGTGCGACGGATTTTCGAAAACAGATTGAGGGGCTCGCAGCCCTCGTTACTTTGAAATACCATTTGGATCCCTATTCCCCGGTCTGTGTATTTTTGTTCTGCAATAAAAAACGAGATTGTCTGAAAGCACTCCGTTTTGAAGGTGGAAACGGATTCCTCCTGGCAACAAAGAAGCTCCTGCCGGACATGCGTTTCCAATGGCCCAGGACACCTGACGATATCAAAGACATCACTGCGCAGCAGGTACGCTGGCTCCTGGAGGGGCTGTCTATTGAACAGAAATATGCGCATAAGCCGGTAAAGATACAGCCGGAGGATACCTGCTTCTGAGCAGAAAAAATGACGGATAACCCACGGATTATCCTTAAAAAATCAGCATTTTTCAGGTCAAAAAAAAGCCTGGAATGCTGATTTTTTCATAAAAAGATGTTAAAATGAAGGAAATGCGGGGAGGGAGGAAGAGCCATGCAGACAGCAGCACAACAGGAAGAAGTAACCAGACTGCGGGAACAGGTGGAATCTCTGAAAAAGATGCTGGGAGAACGGGATGCACAGATCGAAAGACAACGTATCCAGATCGAGAACCTGACCCAGGCAGTTTTGCATGCGCGTAAAAAGATGTATGGCCCATCCAGTGAGGCCACCCAGGTTACAGGACAGCTGAACCTGTTTCCGGAGCAGGAGCAGCTCCTGCAGGAACTGGCAAAACAACAGAAAGAGATCACAGTACCGGAGCATACACGGAAAGTACGTCAGGCAGGTGTGCGCTCAGAAATGCTCTCTTCTCTTGAAACAGAGATCGAACGCTGCGTAGTAAGTGAAGAAGAAACCTGCCCTGTATGCGGTGCACAACTGACAAAAGTAGGAGAAAAAGTAGTACGGACCGAAGTGGTATATGAACCAGCGAAGCTGAAAGTAAAACAGTATGTGCAGGAGATAAAAAAATGTACAAAATGCGGCAGCCAAGACAGTGAGAAGCTGTCCCCCACATTCGTAGCGGCCAGAGTCCCCAAAGGTTTGCTCCCACATTCGATCGCAAGTCCATCCCTGGTTGCAGGGATCCTATACCAGAAATATGATATGGGAATCCCCCTGGCAAGGCAGGAGCGGGACTGGTACCGCATTGGGCTTAGTATCTACCGTTCCACCATGTCGCATTGGGTGATCCGATGCAGTCAGGAATGGCTGGAGCCGATCTTCCTGAGGATGCACCAGGTCATCATGGAGACCTGCTCCGTATTGATGGGTGACGAAACCCGGATCCAATGCAACAAGGAACCGGGAAAGAAGGCCAGCAGCGAATCCTTCATGTGGGTGGTGCGGACCGGAAGCTTTGAAAAGATCCGCGCAGTGCTCTTCCACTATGCAAGGACCCGTTCCGGAGCAGAAGCAAAACGGCTGTATACCGGATTTGCTGGATATCTGGTAACAGATGCCTGCGACAGCTACGAAAAAGTAGAAGGAGTCAGCCGGGCTCTGTGCTGGTCGCATCTGCGTCGCTACTATATAGAGAGCATCCCGCTGGACTCTGCGGGAAAGGAGCTAAAGGGGAGCAAAGGAGCGGAGGCGCGAGAATGGTGCGACCAGCTTTTTAAAATCGAAAAAAAGATTCAGGGCCTAGAACCGCAGGAGCGGCTGGAGAAACGCAAAGAACTGAGCCAGCCGGTACTTGAGGCTTTTTGGTCATGGGTAGAAGAAACGAGCGAAAAATATACTGCCAACGAATCTTTGAAAAAGGCGCTGCAATACAGCCGGAACCAGAAAAAATATCTGAATACCTTCATGGAGGATGGAAGGCTTCCGATTTCGAATAATGAGTGCGAAGCCTGTATACGTCCCTTTGCAACCGGCCGTAAATCCTGGCTGTTTGCGGACACACCGGAAGGGGCGAGAGCCAGTGGGATTGTCTATTCACTGGTAGAATCATCGAAATTGAATCAATTGGATGTATTCCGATATCTGTCTTATCTGTTGGAAAAGATGCCGGAAATTGATTACCAGTATCAAAATGATCCAAGTATTTTGGATCCATATCTGCCATGGTCCAGGGAACTCCCGGAATACTGTAGAATTCAGAAAAAGATGAAATGATCTGTTATGGAAGTATTACCATAGCAGATCATTTTTTACAATACGGTTTCTTTTGCATCGCTTACTAAAAAACAATATCTGCTATAGTGTTGTCCGAAACGGAAAGGAGCATATACCAACCGTCTAATGCCAGCAGACCGCAAAACAAAGAGATAGCTTTATTATCTCTGATGTTGCAGGAACTCACATAAGTAGCGTCTATCAACATCAATGATGACAGGAGTAATGATACGATTTTGCTGATGCTGCACGGCATCTGAATGTTTATTTCCAGCCCCATATATATTATAAGCAGGGTAGAGTTTATAAAAAGCAAAAGCTTAGGATTAATGCGCTTCATATTTTTGCCCCCTTATCCATGCCTAAATTATATCATTTATCTGTGTGCATACAACTAAAATTTTCGCATAATCTTTATTTTCCCAAAACCATTTTACAGCAGGTATGGACAGTCATACAGTAATAAATCAGGTAAATAATTAGTGTCAGCGCAATAGCTAATATCGTAGGGGCGTATAAAACAATGCTGTTCGCCAAAAGGTTCTGCATAAGCGCTGTTTTATATACTAAGGTGGCAAAGATACAGTCTGCCAGCCCAAACAGGAACGGAATGCTAAAAAATGTAATTGCCTGTTTCCTGATGATTTTTTTTATCTTCCTGTTCGTATATCCCATTTTTGTAAGGATATCGTAATCGGATTTTGAATCGGCTATCGCCGAAATGTTATTAAAATACAGGATGCTTCCTGTTGCTATAAAGAATAATACCACAAGAAAGCCTATCAACAGGAAAGTAGAACTATTCAGGGAAACCACTTCGTGTATTCTGTGGGAATTGCCCTGCAGGTAAGGACTTTTATCCAAATATGCAGATAGAGCCTGAAACAGATCCTCGTTACCTGTTATGGAATTTCCATTTATACTTAAGACTTTTGTTTCGGGAGCAGCATGTTCAGATATCATTTTGTATAAACTGTCACTTACAATTAAAGTACCAACACTGTTCGCAAATGAAATAGGATTATCTAATGTGGTCATAGTCACAGTGACAGGTATTTCAGTATTGTTTATGAGCAGTGGATAAGTGCTGCCTGTTTCGTCCTTGCCGGAGGCCGGCTGGTATCTTACAAAAATACACTCATTGTTGTTTAGTGCTGTAAATTGCTCCAAAGCCTTTTGCCGCCCTTGTGCTTTCAGAATGGCAGTATAGTCAGAATATGAGATACATTCAAAACCTGCATTCCGAAGGATTTTTTCGTTGTCAGCATCTCCCTTGGAAGTTCCGACACTGTATTCCATGGGAAGCTGCCCGGCAGTAGAAGTAACTTTATAAATATCGGTCTGCAGAAATGTAATATCATCTCCGGATGAATCGTTATTTACGATCTCCATGATTGCGGACAGATCGTTCTCTTTTTCAATACGGCACTCTATTTCTGACGGCGCAATGCGGGATATTGCTGCAATCGGATAATACAGGGTTAGAGCCATAACACTTGAAACAGTCAGAGTTGCGGCTGACAGTAATGTGAGCATGATCAGCGTTTTTGAATTGGAGCGCATCCGGTATATAAAACCCGGTGAAGTGATGATTCTTGTTTCCGTATAAAATTTCTTCTTATTTTTCTTGCCAGTCTGTACCGCATAAGGGAGAAAAGATGCAATAAAAAGCACTGTCCCAAAAAGAATGAGAGTAAATGTAAGCATTCCAACAGCATAAAACCCGACTGAAAACCAGACAGATTTTTCGCCCCGTAGAATGTCAAGGGCAATACAGTATCCCAAAATGACAGAAACAAACCCGATTATGGAAGGAACGGCATGAAACTTTGTCTGCTTTTCCGCGCTTTTTTCAAACCGCACTAAATCCATCAGGGAAGATTTAAAAAGAAATCTGCTGTTGGACAGCGATAAAATGATAATAATGGCAAAAACAAAACATGCAGTCTTTACCATAGCATTCAGGTTAAAAAACGGAATCTCTGAATTGTTGATTGTCAAGCCCAGTAGTTTTGTAATGCCAAACACAATGCCTTTGTGAAACAGACCGCCCAAAAGGATTCCAATCACGAAAGCCCCGAAACAGGAGAGCAGATTTTCTGCTGTAAGCAGGGACAGTATCGTGGATTTCCGGTATCCTAATAATGCATAAATACCTAATTCCTTTGTACGTCGGCGCAGGAAGAAACGGTTTGAATATGACATATAAAAAATAACGAATGCCATAAGGAATATAGAAATCGTGTTGCACATGGTTTCTACCCGCCCGTCAACTGATATTTTTTCCAGCATGATTTTATTCATGGAAAACGAAGTGAAAGCAAAAAAAATAGTGATCACAAATGAAATGGATAATAAATAGAGGACATAAAAGGAAAAATTATTTTTTAGGTTCTTAAGTGCCATAGATAAATGATTCATGGGTACTGCCCTACCTTTCTGTGTCTAATTTTGCGGTTGTCTGTGCAATGGATTCATAGAATGCACGCCTGCCAGCATTTTGTTTCAATAATTCCTGAATGATGCAGCCATCTTTAAAAATCAGGATGCGGTCAGCAAAACTTGCGGCATAAGCATCGTGTGTGACCATTAGTATCGTAGTATGGAGTCTTTCGTTTGATTCCTTTAAAGTGTTCAGCAAATCTGTTGCGGAACTTGAATCCAATGCCCCAGTCGGTTCGTCCGCAAATAAAATGCTTGGACGTTTCACAATAGCCCTTAGAGCAGAAGCACGCTGCCTTTGCCCGCCTGAAAGTTCACTTGGATATTTATCTAACTGTGCGTCAATACCAAAGCTTTTCGCCAGGCTCCGTATCATGTTTTCTATTTTTTTAGGCGGGAGTTTCTGCAAAGTCAGTGGAACAGCGATATTCTCCAAAATTGTAAGGCTGTCTAACAGCAGATATTCCTGAAAAATAAAACCCAGATTATCCCTGCGGAAATCCGCTGCTTTGGAATCAGTCAGATTTTTAAGATGGATACCGTTTATTGTAATGCTGCCGCTCGAGGGTGTATCAATCGTAGAAAGAACATTAAGCAATGTGGTCTTTCCTGATCCGGAAGCCCCCATAATGGCGATAAATTCGCCGTCCGTTACGCTGAACGATACTTTATTAAGGCTTGGGTGCTGTGACTTCGCATAAATTTTTGTTACATTTTTCGCTTCCAATAATGCAGCCATTTCTTTTATTCTCCTTTGCTTTTTTGATGACAGTATTATAATTTGGGGGCTGTAAAAAAGAATGAGTAAATCACGCAGATTTTTTACGTGATTTACGTAAGCGATTCAAAACTTACCGTAGTGTATAAAATCTGATTTTCTGCTATACTGCTTTTAAAAGAACAGGAGGAAAAACAGACAGGCAGAATTTCCATAAAGGAAAAGCTGGCAGAGCCTGCCGGACAGGTCTTGGGGAAACTGGAAGTCATGAACGATGCGAAATTTGCAGGGGGCATTGGAAGCGGCAGAGTGATTAACGCAAATCTTTTATAGCATTATTCGCATAACGTGCTATAATTCTCTTAGTCAGATTAGAACGAGTAGGGATAGTCTGCGGTTGTCCTACTGGGGGAAATGATTTCAATAATCCAGCCGGGGGCGCCGCCACATCCGCGGTCAGATCGTTTGTTTTTGCTGTAGTAAGCGCCTTCCACATAAGGGGCTTCAATCGTGTCCGTGGGGATGTCGTCGAAGTAGAAGCCGGTACCGGCGCAGGCAATCTTTCCGAGGTGGGCCGAGAACTGTAACCACCTTTTTTTAGTTTGATTGCAGCCAAAGGCAAAGAAACGGAGATTTTTATGGAAAGATATAAGATTTTAATAGTTGATGATGAGCAGGGCATTGTCACTATGTTGAAGGATTATTTTCAATTTCATGGATATCTGGTAAATACAGCTATGAGTGGAACAGAAGCTCTTAAGGAAATCAATTCTAAACCTGATATTATTCTGCTTGATATAAATATGCCTGGCATGGATGGGCTTGAAGTATGCAGAACAATCAGAGATCATGTAGCATGCCCTATTATTTTTTTGACTGCAAGAATAGAAGAAATGGATGCAATTATTGGGTTTCAGTCAGGTGGAGATGATTATGTGGTAAAGCCCTTTAAGTTAGGCGAGTTAGGCGCAAGGGTAGAAGCGCATTTACGTCGTGAAAGCCGAGGGGGTTCTGGTTTTTCAGCAAAATTTTTTGAAAACCTTACCATAAATTATGACAAAAGGCAGGTGTCTTACCAAGACAAAGTGATACCGTTTACCAAAAAAGAATTTGATATTATTGAATTACTTACAAGGAATCCGGGACAGGTTTTTGATAAAGAAAGAATCTATGAAGTTATCTGGGGATATGATAGTGAGGGGAATAGTTCCATTATAGTAGAACATATGCGGAGGATTAGAAAAAAATTTATGGAGTATACGGAGAAAACTTATATTGAAACGGTCTGGGGGATAGGGTATAAATGGGAAAATTAAAAACAGTTTATAAAAATCTTTCTTTGAAAAAGGCTTTGACCATTACAATCGTGAGTTCTCTTTTTATCGCTTTTTTAGGGGCGATGACGATATTATTGGCAACACGTCCAAGCTATTATGCCATTGTAACAGAAAATCCAGAAAATCCGATTTTGCATTGGCATGATTTCCTTTCTATATCAATTACAGGTATTTATGTGGCTGTGGTAATTATTGCAGGTTCCTATTTTTTTTATAAGTTAAAACTTTCCGTTCCTTTAAAAGTATTAACGGAGGGAATAGAGCAGATAGCCGTAGATAATCTGGATTTTTCGATACAGTACGATTCAGAAGATGAATTAGGAACACTCTGTGGGTCTTTTGAACGGATGAAGAATGAATTGCAGAATAATTATAAGAAGATATGGCGAATGACAGAAGAACGCAGAAAACTCAATGCAGCCTTTGCACATGATCTACGTACACCGCTCACGGTATTGCAGGGATATACGGATTTTTTGGAAGAATATATCTTGTTTCCAGAAAAAGAAGATGCAAAACTTATGGAAACGAACCACATGATGGCATATTACATTAAGCGTTTGGAAGATTATGTCGGAGTTATGAACACAATCCAAAAATTAGAGGATACACCAGTGAAAATACAGACTGTACCAATAGATAGTTTTATGAGTATGTTAGATGACAACATAAAATTGACAGCTAAGGAATATGGGAAAGATATTTCCGTCACAAATGAAGCTGATCTACAAGAGGTTAGGGGGGATATTTCCTTGATTTTCAGAGTGTTAGAAAATGTTATGAGAAATGCCTGCCGATATTCTGAAAACAAAATTTTTGTGCATCTGTATGAGCAGAATCATTTGCTTTCTTTTGAAATGATCGATGATGGAGCAGGATTTAGTCCGAAAGCTCTGGAGCAAGCGCTAAATCCCTTTTATTCTTCCGGACAATCCGAATCCTCGCATTTAGGTCTTGGATTGAATATCTGTAAAATTCTATGTGAAAAACATGGTGGAGGCATTACGATCAGCAATACGCCGGATTCTGGTGCCAGAGTACAATTTTCATTTTTATTGGAAAAGTAGATACTTTTGTGATATTTTTCATTTACACTCTCCTTGTATTATTGAGGAGAGTCTTTATTTTCTCTGGAAAAATTTGTGAAGGAGTATCGGTATATGGAAAAAATATTATCTGTATCGGGATTGGAAAAATCCTATATTACAAAAGGGAATACCTATCCTGTACTAAAAGGTGTCAGCATGGAGGTAAGCAGAGGAGAGTTTGTGGCGGTCATGGGACCGTCCGGAAGTGGAAAAACGACACTGCTGAATATCGTGTCAGGTTTTTTATCAGCAGACAGCGGTAAAGTGAATGTGGGTTCAGTGGATATGCTTCATACGGATAAAGAAAAACAGGCTGAAATCCGTTCCGGTATATTAGGCTTTATCTTTCAGGATTTTATGCTGATAGATGGGTTGACAGTGCAGGAAAATATTTTTCTTTCACAGATTATCGCAAAAAAGCCTGCCGCAGATATGGAAAGAAAGACAAGAGAGCTGTTGTGCGCATTTGGCATTGAGGATATTTCTGATAAATATCCGGGCGAGCTTTCTGGCGGTCAAAAACAACGGGTGGCTATTGCAAGGGCTTTATCAAATGAGCCGTTGTTAATCTTAGCTGATGAGCCGACTGGCAATCTTGATTCAAAGTCAAGCAATGCTGTTATAGAAGCGTTTTTGTTTGCTAGGAAACAGTTGGGGGCTACAGTTTTGATGGTGACACATGATGCGATTGCTGCTTCTCATGCGGATCGTGTGATTGCTCTATCGGATGGGATGGTAGTAAGGGAATTGGTGCGTCAGAAAGAACAAAGGCAGTTTATGAATGATATTCTGGAATTTTTGAAAATTGTGGAGGTGGGACAATGACATTAAATGAAATTACCCGAAAGCTGATTTGTCAGAACAAAAGCCGATACATTCTTTTTGGACTGTCAATTTGCTTTGCAGTTGCCATGACCGGGGCTTATGGTGTCTTGCTTTTTAGCAAAGTTATAACCGATGTATTGATGACAGATGGATCGACTTACTTAATTTCACTTGGAATGTATGGAATTACACTGATCGGTATTATTGTTTTTCTTTTTTACGCTAATGCTATTTATATGCAGCTTCAAATGGGGGAGATTGGGGTATTCCTTTCCCTTGGTCTTTCACCAAAATCTGTTGGTAAAATGCAAAACCAGCAGCTTGACATCACATTTTTGATCGGAGGGGCTGCCGGTCTTGTTTTAGCTGTTCCGTTTTCTTTTGGCATATGGTCGCTGCTGTCTTTATTCATTTCCTATACGGATGGAGAATTTCGTGTGGGATGGGAAGGACTGCTGATTGCGGGAGGGTTATGGATATTGGTATGGGTTATCCTGCGTATCAGAAATGCAGTTCATATTGCAAGATTAGATGTGATTAGGATTCTGCGTTCATCATCTGAAGGAGAGGAAGTGAAAGCCTCCCACCCGGTTTTGGCTATTATAGGGCTGATAGCAGTTCCTTTGGGACTGATATTGTTTAATATTACTGCGGTTATCTATTGGTTGAAAAGTTTCTCCGTTTTCTTCCTTGGCGTTAGTGTGATTGGAATGTATATTCTGACGGCACAGATTACTTCTATAGGTAGAATTATAAAGTGTTTTTTTCCTAACGCATACCGAAAAGATATCTTGTTTTACAATCTTGTAAGGCAAAAAGGGAACCAATACACATTGTCCTTATTTGTTTCCTCACTGTTGATTACGCTTACGATATTTTCTATATGTTTTAATGGGGGTATGTTCTTGGAGCTTTATTATTTAATCAAGGAAGAACCATATGATTATGCTGTTTTAGCCGAGGAATCAGGAGAGAAGCTTGATGAAAGCAGGATATGCTCCTTTGCAGAAGAAAGCGGTATTTCTTTAAACGAATGGCATTCGTTGGATATGCTTCTGCTGGGACGGGAGCATCAGTATATGGATGTTTCAAGAAATGAGTGGGCATCGGAAATTGTTGTTAATGTGTCAGATTTTAATGCACTTTCCGGAATGAACCTGTCTGTTCCGGATGACGGATATATTTACTTTCAGGATTCTGATGATTCCATGTTTCAAACCTGCTCGGAAGATAGAGGACTGTTTTACAATCCATGTATAAAAGAAGACTTTACATTGCAAAAAATTAAGCTGGTCTCAAAGAGAAGTGTACTGAATGAAACCGCAAAGATAAATTCCTTTGCAGTCGTTAGTGATAATACTTTTTACAGAATAAGTGATACTTTGGATTCCTCATATAAAATGACCTATTATCTGTTTCATGGCAGCAATACTGAAAACAGCAGAGAATTTCAAAAGAGACTTCTGGCGGAGATTGTAGGAATAAACAGGGGGGAGATATTTGTTAGCTGGCAGAATCAGGTTATTAAAGATAAAATAAAGAATTATGAAGATATTTATATCCCTTATGATGGAAACGAATTGTATGCCGCCCGATGGTGGGAATTTTATCCTTATGCAAAACAGACGGAGCTTGATGTCCAGATGGAGGCAGGCGCAGTTTATCTGATCCTAATTTTCTTTATTGCCATTATTTCTTTTGTGTCAGCAACTATGATAATGGGATTGAAAATTGCAGGAACGATAATGCAGGATACTGAGAGCTACAAGAGGGCGATGTATCTTGGGCTAAAAGAAAATGACCTGAAAAAGATTATCCGGAAACAGATAGGGCTTATTTATTTTTTTCCTGTAATTTGCGGATGTGTCACAGCATCATTCATGATAAACCGTTTTATGGAAGCATCTTCTGCTACACGCATATTTGAAATAACGCTGGTCGCCATAGGATTATCGCTTATAGTATTCCTCATGCAGCTTATCATATTTTTCTTTCTTCAGAATAAATTGGTCGTTTCGACATCAAGGATAGTATATGAAGGCAGGTGACAGGATTGGAATATACGATACAGACTTATGAGTTATGCAAAAAATATGAGGGGTGTTCTGTTGTCCGGAATGTATCCATGCACATTCCGAAAGGACAGATATATGGGTTATTGGGCAGAAACGGGGCTGGTAAAACTACAATTATGAAAATGCTGCTTGGACTGGTGAAAAAAGATTCTGGCTCAGTGACATTATTTAATCAGGTGATGGCAGATTATCAGAGTGGGATTTATGCACGTATTGGAAGCACGATTGAATCCCCCGGCTTTTATTCAAATCTGACAGCGGTGGAAAACCTCTCAGTTTTTTCAAGATTAAGGGGAAAAGTGGATAGAAATAAGATACGCAAAGCACTCGGTGTCGTAGGACTTCCGTATCAGGATAAGAAGATATTCTCAAAGTATTCATTAGGAATGAAACAGCGGCTGGCAATCGCTAATGCAATCGTAAATGATCCTGAATTACTCATTTTTGACGAGCCGACAAATGGACTTGATCCTATTGGCATAGCAGAGATGCGGACACTTATACGGCGGTTGAGTCATGAGTGTGGGAAAACTATTTTAATATCCAGCCACCAGCTTTCGGAGATGGAGCAGATGGTGGACTGGATCGGAATTATCCATGAAGGCAGGATGTTGGAAGAATGTTCTTATCAACAGCTAGAGGAAAATAGACATTCTTATATACGATTAGTTGTGAAAGAACCAGAACAGGTATATGAGTACTTGAAAAAAAACCTTTCAATCGAAAATATTAAGAGACCAGAAGCATCTGTCATAGAGATTTATGATTTGAAATACGGCACTTTGGAATTAAACAGCAGACTCTTTGCTGCTGGTTTTGCAGTAGCTGAGATTTCTAAGTGCCAAAACAGTCTGGAAGATTATTTTAAGGAATTGACAGGAGGTGCTGGCATTGCATAATGCAGTTTGTTCTGAAATTATAAAATTCCGCAGGAATAAAATGGCATGGGTGGGAACTTTGATCATTGCTACAATTCCGCTTTTTATGATATGGAATCGTTTGGTTATTGACCCACAGAGAGAATATATGGAATGGTTGATGAGCGTACTCATGTTAAATACTCTCATATTACCTATCGTAAATGGATTTATAATCACTTCGAATATGCAAAGGGAATATCAGGACAGAACAATACGGAATGTCCTGACCGCTCCAGTATCGAGAGAAAAATTCCTGACAGCTAAATTAGTTGTGTGGTTTTTGTGGTATTTAATATCATTTTGTTTGTCTGAGGTGATAGTGATAGCAGGCTGTTATATCCTTTTTCCCGTTGAATTTACAACAAGGAATATGAGGTATGCTTTATCTTTATTTACCCAGAATAATTTCTTCTCTTTTATTGTGGGGATTCCTATTCTTTTGATATGCGTGAAACAGCAGGCATTGTTTTATCCGTCCATGCTTGCAACATTGGGAAGCGCAGTATTGCAGGCGGCAGGACTGCAAGTATCAGAAGAACTAATACTGCCAGCTTGTATATGCCCTTGGACGGCAGTATCCATTTCCGGTATGGTGGGTTGGGGAACGCAGTATTGGAGAATATGCACGATTACTATAACAGTTTGTGGGATAATCGGATTTATTGGAGCTTTAGTTTCTTTTAAAAGACAAGATCAATAAAAATGATAATATTGTTAATGTGATGTAAGATATCATATAGTAGTAGAAAAGCATATTTGCTTGCTGGCTATATTCCTTTTCGAGAGCATTATTCAATTTGTGCATGTGAGTGAAATGTCTGTGAATAGCAACCATAAAAACCATCTCTGTCAATGATAGTCCTGACTACCTCAAGTTATCGCCGATTCTGCCCCGGCATTCTTCTTTCAACTGTTCTGATATGTCTCAAAAGGCTTCAAAGCCCAGGAAAAGTTTCATTTTCTTATTGACGTGAAAACAGAACTAATATATAATTAAAACGTATTAATAATATATTGTTTGCTATTACGTTTAATTGTTTAATTTTACTGAAAAGATAAGTTTTATTTTTGTAAATCAAAAATGACTGGCGATCTTTGAAAAAGGAGGAATAAAATGGGCCGCTTAATTGATATCAATGGAGAGCGCTTATGGTCCCGTTTAAATCAGGTGGGCGCAGTTGGTACGGATGCGAGAGGTGGCATTAACCGCTTTGCATGGGAACCATCTTACAAAGAGGCAGTGAAAATGATGACAGGATGGATTGAGAAGGAGGGCTTAAGCTACCGTATAGATACGGTCGGAAATGTTTATGCGCGGTTAGAAGGAGAAGAGCCGGGTGAACAGACGGTACTGAGCGGTTCTCATTTTGATACCGTTCCCCAGGGGGGATATTTCGACGGTCTCGCAGGAGTAATGGGGGCACTGGAATCATTGGTTGCGATCAAAGAATCCGGGATTCCCCACAAGAGGCCGATAGAAATGGTGGCTTTTATCAATGAAGAAGCAAGTCAATTTCTCGGCGGTACGTTTGGCAGTAAGGCCATGTGCGGAATGCTCCCCCATGATTATGCATATCAACTCCGTCACAGACGGACAAATCAGCTCTTAAGTGATGCGATGAAAGAATATGGTTTTGGACTGGACCCGGATAATATTGAGGGGAGCATTATCAACCCGAAAGCATACTATGCATTTATTGAGATGCATATTGAGCAGGGGCGCTATCTGCTGGATAAGGACATTCCGTTATCTGTAGTACAGGCCGTTGCAGGAATCAAACAGTTTTACATAACGATCAACGGGGAAGCCGCGCATGCCGGGGGAATGGCCATGAAGGACCGTCATGATGCAATGGCGGCGGCAGCGGCGATCACAACAGAAGTGGAAAGGCTTGCCCATACAATCAGTGCTGATGCGCGCGGAACCGTTGGATACATAGAAACACATCCGGGAGAACATAATATTATAGCTGAAAAATGTATCATGCCGGTTGATTTTCGGGAGGCCGACCTGGAAAAATGGAAAAAAATGTATGATGATCTTATGCTGTTTACAGACCAGGAGTGTGAAAAAAGAGGATTGACCTGGTCTGTGCATTATACATGCAATCTGGAGCCGGCTCCCTGCAGGGAAGAACTCAGACAATTGATGGACAATACAGCGGATAAGTTAAATATAGTACATAATTCCATGATCAGCTTTCCGGCACATGATGCAATGAATATTTCCCGCATTATGCCGATGGGAATGATTTTTTTAAGAAGCTCTAACGGCGGAGTCAGCCATTGTCCTGAAGAGTTTACAACAAAGGAGGATATGGTAAAAGGAACCCGGCTGTTAGCAAATACGCTTTTGCAAATGGCTGCCGTAGATATTTTATGATTGATGGAACATAGGGAGTAAGTAAAATGGAGAATAAACTGGACATTTTATTTTTACATGCGATAGTGATTACGATGCGGGGAAATGGGGTTGGGATCATAGAAGACGGGGCGGTCGGCGTAAAAGGAACCAGGATTACGTTCGTCGGCAGCAGCGAAGAAGCTTCTGGCTATGTGGCTGAGCGGCTGATTGATGCTGCGAATCATAAAGTGATCATGCCGGGATTGATTGATGCACATATCCATTCAGGGGACGGACTGATCCGCGGAACAGCTCAGGATCTAAATCATTGGATGCAGCACGGGATCTGGCCATTTGAGCAGGCGCTGCGCCAGGATGAAGATGCGGTTATCAAAGGCTCGCTCATGAATATTATGGAAGCATTGAAAGCAGGAACTACCACATTCTGCGATTTTGATACACCAATGACTAAAATAGTAGAGAATCATGTCAAGCTGGGAACCAGAGCACGGGTAACGGAGCTGATCAGCGAACTTCCGAAAGAAAACAAGACGGCTATCGGTGAATTATATGAATTTGACCCGGCAGAAGGAAATGCAAAATTTGAAAGATGTAAGAAACTTTTTGACCGGTGGCATGGACAGGAGAATGGAAGAATCACGTGTATGTTCGGACCACAGGGAGCGGACATGCTTAGTAAGGAACTGCTTCTGGAAATAAAATCCGCAGCGGATCATCGGAAAACCGGAATCCACATGCATGTGTCCCAGGGCGACCGTGAGATTGACCAAATGATAAAAAGATATGGTATGCGTACAATTCCATTTTTAGAAGAAGTCGGTTATCTGGATGAACAATTGATGGCAGTGCATTTGACAGAGGCAACAGAGGAAGAGACCAGATTTCTGGCCGGCCGCGGCGCAGGAATGGTCCTGTGCAGCGGAAGCATCGCAATCATTGATGGAATTGTTCCGCCGGCCGCCGCTTTCCTGGAAGTCAGCGGTCGGCTGGCACTGGGATCAGATCAGGCCCCGGGCAATAATTGCAACAATATGTTTAACGAAATGAAGTTTACCGCAATACTGAATAAGTGTAAATTCGGAAATCCAAGCATTTTTCCTGCATGGAAAGTACTAAGAATGGCAACCATTGAAGCTGCCCGTGCAATCGGCCTCGGAGAGGAAACAGGTTCTATTGAGGTCGGAAAGAAAGCAGATATCATTATGGTTGACTTTACACAGCCATGTCTGGCGCCGATCATTCATTATCCGGTACGGAACATAGTTCCGAATCTGGTTTACTCAGCAAAAGGCAGTGAAGTTGAGATGGTTCTGGTGGATGGAAAGGTATTGATTGACGGCTTTAAAGTAGTATCCGTTGATGAAGGGAAGGTAGTCAGAGATGCGCAGGAGGCGGCATTCAGAGTAGCAAAAGCAGCGGAAGGACCATTTTCCAGGATTCCGGATACACCGCTGCGTGAAATGATGGAAAATGGGGAGTTGTAGGAGGTGTTTGGATATCAATGGATTTGATCATTTATAATGCCAATATTGTGACAGAAGAAAAAACAATTTCAGGATTTATTGGGATTGAAAACGGAAAATTTGCGGTTATCGGAGAGGGAAGACCTGAGATGGATGCAAAAGAAATGGAAGATGCCGGCGGTAATTATATTTTACCAGGAGCTATAGACACTCATCCGCATTTTTTTGATCCCGGGGCCGAATGGCGGGAAGACTTCAAACATGGAACAAGGGCGGCGGCAAGCGGCGGATTTACGACGGTTTTGGATATGCCTAATACGACTCCTCCGGTCAAGGACCGGAAAACATTCGAGCTGAAAATGCAGAGAGCAAAGGAAAATTCTCTGATTGATTTTGCTTTTTGGGGTTCGGCAATGCCGGACAATATCCATGAGTTTGAAGTATTAAAAGAATTAGGCTGCATAGCATTTAAGGCTTTTACAATTGATGCGGGGCCGAATTTCATGTGGTCGGACGAGTATGACCAGTTCAGAGAAATGGAAAAACTGGCTGAACTGGGATGTATATATGGAGCGCATGCCGAAAATCCCGGTATGGTAAAACGGTTTTCAGAAAAAAATATCAGCAGGGAATGGAGCCTGGAAGTCCACGATGCGGAGAGACCGTGGCAGGCGGAACTTACAGCGATTCACACACTGCTGCTGTATGCCGGATGTACGGGATGCAGGCTGCATATTTGTCATATGTCAATACCGGAGGGAGCCCGGCTTATAGCGGAAGCAAAGATGAAAGGCATCGATGTGACGGCAGAGACCTGCTCTCATTATCTTACACTGAATTATGAGGACCATGCAAAATACGGTACATTTGCAAGGATCAATCCTCCTCTTCGAAGCCGGGAACGTATGAACCGTCTTTGGGAATTTGTGCTGGATGGCACGATTGACTACTTGGGGACGGATCACGCCCCTTATCTGGAAGAGGAAAAGCTGTCTGGGGATGGGAATCTGAGGAACGCTATGTGCGGCGCGCCGGAAATTGATATAGCAATCCCTTTGTTGCTTGATGAAGGCGTAAAAAGAAGAAACATGTCATTGCAGAGGTTTGCTGCATTTACCGCTGCAAATGCGGCTAAGAGGTTTGGACTCTATCCGAAAAAAGGAGCAATTATGGTTGGCTCGGATGCCGATTTTTATATTGCCGATCTGAATGCCGGATGGATCTGCAGCAGAAAAAACACTTTTTCAAAGAGTAAAGTCTGCAAATTTGCACATGAAGGAAAAACATTGAGCTCCAGGATTGTAAGCACATATCTGCGAGGAAATGTAATCTTTGAAAACGGAAGAATAAAAAAAGAACCGGGATACGGACGATATATATCGGTATAGAAAAATTCGGTTTATATGGAGTTGTAAAAATGGCTGACGATATAGTAGGTGGTTCATGGAATGCTACCGCAATATATTGTCAGCCATTTTCCGACAGCCTGATAAGTGACCGAATGATTAAAGCGGCGCAGGCCCGGTTGATTCACCGATAATCAGTTTTGGCTCGCCGGATAGTTTTAACACATCGATACTGTTGTTATTTAGCAGCATATCAACGGCAAGCCTGCAGAGAGGTTCTGTACAGTATTCAACAGTTGTCAGTGTTGGATGGGCCATATGAGCCAGATAAGTATTATCAAAACCACAGATCGAAATATCCTCCGGGATACGGATACCGTCCATGTTAAGCGCTTTTGATAAAAGTCCAAATGATACCAAGTCATTTACACCGATAACGGCAGTGTTCCGCTTTTTTTTCAATATAGATTCCATAGCGGCAAATCCGGCGTTTGCCTCCAGATTATCGGAAGCAACGACGGGATTTGTAATGACTTCTAAAGCATCTTCACCCAGACCTGCATTCTGGACAGCGGCCTTGATTCCCTGCAGACGCATCTGCCGGGTCAATGAAACTGAGGTGACAGGACTCATTACATAGGCAATATTTTTATGTCCCAGCTGCAGTAAATGTTCTGTCAGAATCTTTCCGCATTGGAATCCATTCAGGCTGATGGTATTTATTGAAATATCCTCAGACTTTTCACTGATCAAAATAACCGGGATATTGTGAGAAATCCTGGTAATCTGCTTGACCCAGTTGGGTGTAAAGAGATAGATGATCCCATCTACCTGGTGTTCGACACATAAATCCAGATAAGATTTTTCTCGTTCTGCATTTCGATAGGTACAGCAAAGCATCACGTTATATCCAAGCTCAGCCGTATAATTTTCGATATATTGCATAAGCTTCTGATAAAATGGGTTGGCCATTGTAGGCAGAAAAATTCCCAGCAGTTTAGAGCGGCTTGTTTTTAACCCCTTTGCAAAGGAATTTGGTATGTAGTTCAGCTCTCTGGCCGCATCTAATACTTTCCGCCGTGTCTCATCGGATAAGGAGATGCCGGGGGTATTGTTTAAAACAAACGACACGGTAGTCTGTGAAACGCCGGCCAGCTTTGCTACGTCTTTGGAAGTTGCTCTCTTCATAAGGATACCTCATTACTAATATTTATTAATAATATTATACGTTCAGAGGTGTAAAATTTCAAGTTTTTTGCATTCTCTTTTTCAATAAAAAATTAATTTATTTCATTTTTCTATTGACATTCGCGTATATAAATAATAAAATTAAACAAACAATTAAAACGTATTAGTAAATAGATAAATAAAGGAGGAGAACATGAGATTAGAAAACTATGTGGCATTGATCACCGGAGGGGCGAGCGGAATTGGGGAAGCTACAGCGCGTTTGTTTGTTGAAAGAGGCGCGAAGGTTGTAATTGCGGATCTGGATGAGGAGAGAGGAAGGAAGATTGAAAGTGAACTGGCTCCAAACGCCGTATTCTGCAAAGTAGATGTGAGCAAGTCCGAACAGGTGGAAAAAATGTTCCGGATGACAGAGGAAAAATTTGGCGTTTTGGATGTCCTGTTCAACAATGCGGCATATTCGCTGAGCAAAACATTGTGGGATACGACGGAAGAGGACTGGGATCAGGTAATGACGGTGAATTTGAAAGGATATTTTTTATGCGCAAAATATGCGCTCCCACTATTGAAGAAAAGTTCCCATGGAGCGATTGTATGTACCGGAAGTGAACTGGGAATCGTAGGGTGTGTGGAGTCGCTTGCATACAATACATCCAAAGGCGGAATTATCCAGTTCGCGAAGAGCCTTGCACTGGAACTTGCACCGTTTGGTATCCGTGTTAACGCTGTGTGCCCGTCTGGTACAGAGACCCCGGCATTTGTAAAAGATATGTCGCGTTCCGGGGATTACGAAGGAGAATGCGCAAGGCTGATTGCAAGCTATCCGCTGCATCGATTGGGACAGCCGATTGATATTGCAAAAGCAGTTGCATTTTTAGCAAGTGAAGAGGCCTCATTTATCACGGGAACACATCTGATGGTTGATGGAGGATACACCGCACAATAGTTTAGGAGGAAAGAAAATGTCAAATACGGAAAAGAAACAGGGTGAATTAAAACGTAAATTAGGTGTCGGAGCGGCATTGGCAATTGCGGTCGGGACAACGGTTGGCTCAGGAATTTTTACTTCGCTTGCTGAAGTGGCAGGCGCATCCGGTTCGGCAGCTATGATGATTGCAAGCTTTATTATCGGCGGTTTGATAATGATTCCGCAGAATATGCTTTACGCAGAATTGTCGTCCGCATATCCAGAAGATGGGGGACAGTTTACATGGTTAAGGGAGGCGAATTGGAGACCTATCGCATTTTTGAATGGATGGCTGGCTTTTTGGGCAACAGATCCATGTACCTGCTCAGTTATGTCACTTTCTATTGCCAGTTATGTTGCCTTTTTTATTCCGTCGCTTCAGGGATTTCCGATTAAAATCATGGCAGTATGCATCATTCTGGCTTTTACATATCTGCACTATAGATCCGTAGAAGCAGGTGCAAAATTCCAGGAGCTTATCACAAGCCTGAAGATGCTTCCATTCTTTCTGCTGATCATCGTCGGACTGTTCTTTATGAATGGCTCCCAGTTGGCAGAACCTGCTATCGTTGGCGCGCCGGTCGGCATTGCGGCACTTTTGGCAGGCGTCTCCGCTACAACATGGTCTTATGACGGTGCAATCGGTGCATGCTATATGACAGGGGAGGTAAAAGACCCGTCAAAGACGATGCCGAAGGTTATGATTGGATGTATTGCGATCGTGATTTTACTATACGGAGGACTCTCGACGATAGCGGCAGGGCTGATACCGATCGGAGAGCTTGCAGCTACGGATACACCGATTGCGCTTGCATTTTCAGAAATTCCTATGATCGGAAAGGCAGCAGGCATCGTGACGGCGCTTCTGGCGATTCTTGTAATAACCGGCTCTATGTCCGGCGCAACAATGTATCAGCCGAGACTGGAATATGCGATGGCGAAAGACGGCTTATGGTACAGTCGTTTTGCAGAGGTTCATCCGGAATATAACACGCCTTCCTTTGCACTCGGCGCGCAGGCGGTATACGCTATTTTGCTGGTATTCCTGTCAGGAATCAATGATCTTCTTGGATACTTTACCGTAATCTGCCTTGTGAAAAACATGCTGGTATTCTGTACGATGTTTGTACACCGCAGTAAAGCGTCCTATAATCCGGGATGGAAATGTCCTGCGTGGAAGATTATGACGATCATAGCCATTTTTGCAAATGGAATCCTTTTGGTTTCCACGTTCCTCTGGGCGCCGGGAGCATCCTTGATCGCAGGTGTTGTTGCTCTCATAACAGGACTTCCGGCATACTATTATTTTGAACACAAAAATAAGAAAAAGCAGGCACAGGCCAGATAGGGGGAGGAAACGATTTTGAAAAAGGAATTGATTTCAACAGATCGGGCTGCACAGCCGGGAGGATGGTATTCCCAGGGGTTTCAAGTCGGAGATTTTGTTTTTACAGCCGGAATAACGGGAACAGATCCGGAAACCGGGAAGCTGGTTGGTCCGGACGATATCCAGGCTCAGACACATCAGATTATGAAGAACATGAAGGCGATCCTGGAAGCTGCCGGAACCGATCTGGAGCATGTATTCAAAACACTGGTATTTGTTGCCGATATCGATCAGTTTTCAATTTTCAACGAAACCTATAAGCAGTATTTTCCGGAAAATCCCCCTGCACGCTCTACGATGCAGGTTGGAAAATTTAATGGAGGAATGGCGATCGAGATTGAAGCGATCGCGGTAATAGAAAAGTAAATATATTTATAATATTAAGAAAAAGGGATGGTGCCTCTACGTATATTTATGTCACCATCCCTTTTTATCCGAGATTTCATTCACAGATTCTTTCCCGGCACATCTCCCTTTCCCCGCCCCGTCCAGATAGTCCGCCCCCCACGCGCACATAGCCTCCAGCACGGGAATCACGCTTTCTCCAAAGGAAGTCAGGGAACAGATCCTGGAGGCCGCGCATGTGGCTCCGACGGCGGCAAACCTGCAGCCCGTCCGCCTGCTTGTGGTTCAAAGTGACGAGGGGCTTGCCAAGATAGGAACGGCAGCCAATATCTACGGTGCGCCGTTGGCAATCATTGTATGCGCCGACCACAAAAAGGCGTGGGTGCGCCCCTTTGATCAGAAACAGACCTGCGATATCGACGCCTCCATTCTGACAGACCATATGATGCTGCAGGCCGCGGAGCTGGGGCTTGGAAGCGTGTGGATCTGCTATTTCAAACCGGATGTCCTGAAAAAAGCATTCGATCTGCCGGACCATCTGGAACCGGTCAACATTTTGGCAGTCGGTTATTCCAATGAGGAAGCCGCCGCTGCAGACCGCTTTGACAAAACACGGATTCCGGTGGAACAACTGGTCTCCTATGAAAAACTGTAAAGCCGCAGACTCATATTTTTCGGACATGATTATTTTTCCAAATCTAGGACTTTTTTGCGATAATATGGTATGATATAAAGAAAAAGCAGAAAGAATGGAGGAGAAATACAAATGATTCAGAAAATTGCCATCGTACCCTATGTAACGTATGGGAGACTTGCCCAGGCCGGATATGACGGTCACCTGAATGTGTTCAAAAAGAAGAGAAGCGCTGTGCTGAAAGAAAATCTGGAAGCTGCGATATCGGAGGAGAAGTGGAACATAGAGGTGATCGTGGATGTAAACCATGGAGACCTGCAGGGGCTGCAGCGTGAAGGTGTGGATTTATTTCTCATTCCGGAAGGAGCCGCAACCTATGCGGATTATGAGAACATCGACAAAAAGATGTGCTTCAAGCTGAATCAAGACGAATATGAAAACGGAACGGTCGGCCGGATCATAGAGTATATCAGAAACTTTTGATCTGTGATACATAAAATAGTTCCTGTTTTCACGGCACATTTTTAATTTTAAAGAAATATGTTCTGTGTTTTTCCGGGCGGCATGATACAATAGAAGAGTGGGAGATCAGGTACCCACGTATCATTCAAGGAAGGAGTGATTCTTGATGAAGGGGGAAAAAACAAATTTTCCGGCCCGGAAATACACAGCAGGTTTTCCATAGGAGCGCCGTCAGCACCTATTACCGATTCAGACGGATACCTTGTGAAAGGGCCGAATGGCCATGATTGGGTACCTTTAGGTATGACGTCTGGTACAACAAAAAAGAAAGGAATGCAGGATTGCTGATATCTGCCTGTCGTTATGGACTCTTTCGGCAGCAGGCTGCAGATTCGCCTGGGGCCCGCTGCCAAGTTTGAGAATAACATCAGTTATGAATGACCGATTAACTGAGCCGGATGATTCAATCCGTGCATAAGGCAAAATGAAATGAAAATATTGTTGTTTCCGGTTTCGCGGGTGCTTTTTTCGGGGGCGCTCAAGAAGATCAGGGGGGCATATTATGGATTACATACGTGCGGCTGAGATCCTGCCGCAGGAATTGATCGAACAATTGCAGCAATATGCAGACGGCGCCGTGATCTATATTCCGAAAAAGGAGGAGGAGAAGAAAGCCTGGGGCGAGCAGACAACCACGAAGAAAGAACTTGCGCGGAGAAATGCGGAAATATATGCGGATTCCCTGACCGGGAAGCCCATCAAAGAACTGGCAGAAACATATTTCCTTGCGGAAAAGAGTATCCAGCGGATCATTCGCCAGGAAAAGCGCAAATCGGAAAAACACCGTTGACCTGCCGTATATTGCAGCACACATATGTCAGACATCAGGTCAAAACACATGAGGGGCGGTATTCTCACCGTCCCTCTATTGATTTCGATATACCTCGGCTGCCGCTTCTTTGATCCCATTGACGTAAGCCTGACAGCCCTCATAAGTCAGATGAATCCCGTCTCCGGCAAAATATTCTCCGTGCCCTTCGCTGATCTTGTACCAGTCCACCAGATATGTATTTTCCCTGGCCTTTGTAAATGCATAGATTTCCTCATTGTTCGGTCCCTCCCAACTGACGTAAGGCACCCGGACCGTGACGAGGAACAGGGGCCTGTCCGGGCCGAGCATGTCACGCAGCGTATCCAGGGAATGATAAAGTAGCCCGTTGGCGCCCAGGGCGAAGATCACGCCGTCCCCGTTCCAGCCGTGTACATTTACATAGGTATCATAGATGCCGATGATCTCCGTCGTCTGACGCCCTACAGCCACATCGCTGATACTGCTGGGAAAAGCCGAGTAAAATTCATCCGTAGCGCCCATGGCGACGGAGTCCCCGATCAGCAGCAGGCGCAGCCCGCTTAAAAGTTCCTCATCCGCCAAGGCTGTCTCCACGCCGGCCTGGGCCGGATTCGGTTTTGCGGATTCCTTCCATTCCAGTGTTTTACGCCTTGCGATCTCTTTCGCTTTTTCCTCCTGCTGTTCCAGTTCTTCGATATGCTCCAATGCATTTTCACGGGGAACAAAAAGGATGCAGAGCAGGACGCCTGCTGCGATTACAAAAGCTGCGGACACCGCTCGTATGCTTCTTTTCAGCGTCCGGATCTGCTTTCGGCGTTCCCGTTTCGTCTCAGGTTCGCCGCGGATCACAGCAATGCTTTTCCCTATGATCCCATGGCGGATCGGAGTCTCGATAAAGCGGTATGACAAAGCGGACAGCAGGATTGTCAGCAGGATTTCCAAAATGCTGACCCACAAGGGGGCTTTCTTACCGCCGCTGATTAGAAGTATCACCGGATAATGCCACAGATAGATGCCATAGGAGCGGTCGCTGATCCATTTTAATGGGGCTGCGCTCAGAAGCCGGCTCAGGATGCCGTCCGTATTCAGAAGCGAACCGATCACCAGGACCGTGCAGACAGAGACGAGCCCCTGTCCGCCCCGGTACAGGAAGCTGCTGTATCCGTCCGTCCGGGCCGTCATATAGAGAATCACCAGAAGCCCGGCGATTCCCGCGGCATCACGGAACAGACAGGAGGCTGGCGTTCTCTTCTGCTTTCTTTTTGCAGAGCCGTCCCCTGCGGCAAATGCCAGAAAAGCTCCGAACAACAGGGAAAACACCCTGGTGTCGGTTCCGTAATATACCCGGCTGGGGTCATGGGAGGGATCAAACAGAACCCACATGGCGCCCATGGAAAGTATGGCCAGAAGGAGCGTTGTGCAGGCGGATCGTTTCCTCCAGTCCGGAAATTTTGCAAAAAAAATAAGCAGAAGCGGGTACACCAGATAAAACTGGGCTTCTACGGATAAAGACCAGCAGTGTGTAAGCGGTGACGGCATGCCTGCATTTTCAAAATAAGAGACATTTCTGAAGATCTGATGCCAGTTATTGTAGCAAAAAATCGCGGACAGCAGATCAGAACAGGTTTTTGTAAAAAGAACCCTGTTCCAGACGGCGCCCGCAAAGATCAAAAAGCTCACCATGACCAGGACCGCAGGCAGCAGTCTCCGGATTCGGCGGACCCAAAATTTTTTCAGATCAATTGTGCGGGTGCTTCCGAGCTCCGACACCAGTATCCGTGTGATTAAAAATCCCGAGATTACAAAAAATACAGTGACGCCGAGCAGCCCGCCCTTTGCAAATGGGAACTGCAGGTGATACGCAAGCACCATCAAAACCGCAATTGCCCGCAGACCGTCAATACCGGTGATGTATTGGCCCTGCTTACTGTAACTCTTCTTATCCGTTCTCATTTGTTCACCATCCACAGCATATGACCCCCTGCTCCCTCATAAGTGAGGAGCGGGGGGCCTGTATGACATTCCCTTTCCATTCGCGGTCGTTTAGTACTGGCCGGCCTTTTCGTTCAAAGAAGCTCCATAAGTATACAGTAGTGGAAAGAACAGCCCAAGGACCGCGCTGGTCAGAGCAGGAATGACCGGATCGCCCTGCAATATGGCAAAGATTGTATTGCTGGCTCCTGCGATCAATGACGCGAGAATCAGCAGAAATCCTTTTTTCTTCAGAAACGCTGCCTTTTCTGCGCAGTCACAATATTTGATCCCTATCGCAGCGGCATGAAATTCCAGAACAGCAAAGACTGTATAGATCACAGCGATTGCAACCACCATCCAGCCCAGCGGTTCACCGGTGTCTATGGTGCCGCAGGCCAGGATCAGGTCTATGACCAGATAGAGCACAATACTGATCACCCCGCTTACAGCCATAAAGATACTTGGTATTTTGATAAAATTTTTCCCCGGCATAAAGTAGTCCTCCTTCGTATTGTAACCAGCGGCGGCGTAACGCCCTGCGGATACAGTCTAGCATAAAGTGCGAAAAAGAAAAGCTGCCTTACGGATATTGCGAAATTATTACCGAAACCTTAAAAATCTGATTTTGATACTCGATCCTGGCAATACCGTGATATTTTTCGGTAATACTCAGGACAGAGGAAAGCCCGATCCCTTTCCGGTCTTTTCTTTTGGAGGAAAGGAAAGCTCCGTCCGCCGTCTGCCGCACGGCCCCTTCATAATTGTTGCAGACCTGGATCGTTAAGATAGACCTGCTGGGCATGGACAGGCTGATATCCAGAAACCGCTCCTGCGGCTTCATGCGGCGGTGCGCTTCCACCGCATTTTCCAGGAGATTGCCGACAACAATACAGAGCTCCGCGTCGGGGATGGGAAGGGGATCTGAGAGGGCGGCATTTACGGAGATATCCACATGCTCTTTTTCCTCCTGCTCCAAATAATAGGACAGCAGGGCATTGACGGCGGCGCTGCAGCAGAAAGTCTCTGTCTGGCGTGCAGGGAAGATCGCTGCAGACTGCCGGATATAGGTTTTCAGCCCCTCCAGATCATGGTCCCCCAGAAACCCTTCCATTGCCAGGAAATGATGCTGTATATCGTGTCTGAAACGACGGGTTTCCTGAATATTGCTCTGCAGCAGCTCCATCTGTTTCTGTTGGGCCGCGATCTGGGTCTCCGACAGGTGGAGGTTTTCCTGGAGCACCGCGTTTTTGCTTACGTCGATCATCATTTTCAATAAAATCCCATAAGTGGAGAAGGTCAGAAGGACCCAGAAAGGCGGGATCGGGAAAAAAACGTCCTCCGGGGAAAGGCCGAAGCGGGAATATTCCGGCGCGATCGTGACCGTATAGACCGCGTTATTGCTTACAGGGATCAGCCAGACCCACTTCCAGACGGAGAGCGAGACCGTATAGTCCAGGGCGGGCCGCATAAAATGTCTGTAAAACAGCCAGATAGCAGGAAAGGTCAGCAGGGTGAGCAGCGTCGTAATAAATGCGATCGGCAGAATAGGCTGTCTGGGCAGTTCGCCGTTCATCAGATAATAGAGATCCATGGAGAGAAAGCGGATATTTTCAGAATAGGAATTGACCACCTCAATGATAAAAAGGCTCTGCCAGAAATTATATTTACATGCGCTGCTAAAGATCAGTACGCCGGAAAACATGGAGGCGGCGGAGATCAGCAGATGATGAAGGGGTGTTTCGAACAAAAAATAGATGTAGGTTCCCCAGAAAGAAATGGTCAGAAAAACAGAGCCGCCGATGAAAATCCGAAGGACCGTGGGCGTTTTCAACTGATCCCAAAAAACCAGAAGGAGCAGTAAGATACAGGGTACGACAAAAAGCAGGCTGTTGATAATATACGCAAGCGTCATGGCAGTATGACTCCTTTTGAATAGTGGTCAAAAATATAGTCGGCATATTTCTGCACGGCATCGCGCCTGCGGGCGGCGGCGATCTGGATGCGTTCGCCGTTTTTCAGTAAAAATTCCTTTTGGCCGAAGGACTCGATATAATCCATATTGACCATGCAGTTTCGGCAGCAGTGCAGGAAATTGGCGTAGGGCGCCAGCATCGGAAGGAATGCGTCAAAGGACATATGGGAGCGTATGACGCAGTCTGTCGTATGAACCTGGATATAGTGGTTGGAATAATCCGTATACACAATATCGGAGACCAGTACCCGGGTATAGTAACGTCCTTCCTTTAATTCAATATAGCGGGCAAATCGGGCCGCGATCTGTTCAAAACGATCCAGAGCGTCTGACAGATCCGCATAGCAGTAAGGCTTTACCAGGTAATCCAGGGCATGGACGCGGTAGGCGCTGACCGCATGCTCCCGGCTGACGGTGGTAAAGATGATCTGGCACTTGGGGTCGGCCTCCTGTACCCGCCGGGCAAGCTGGATGCCGGTCGTATGCCCCAGATAAATGTCAAGAAAAACCAGATCATAGACCGTGTGCCGCAAAGACTTTAAAAATGCAGTTCCCTCCGAAAAGGATTCAATATTCATATGTATATTGTGCTCATTGCAATAGCGGGATAAATCCCTGCGTAAAAGTTCGATGTCGCTTCCGGAATCATCTACCAGTGCTGTCGTCATATTCATCCTCCTGTATAGCGGTTCTGGCAGCCTGCCTGTATGTCGGCATGGCATATCATTATACCATAGAACTAAGAAACAGTTAAGAACCATATCTTGTAAAAAATACTGGATATCAGTAAAAATGGAAGGGGGCTGTTCTGCCGAATTTCTTATAAGTATCTTCCTTTATTATTTAGATTTATCTATAGAAAAAATTAAGAATTACCTGATATCCTGAAAACATCAAAAAGCAAGATCAAAAAACAACATCAAAAAAAGCAGTATCTGAGAAAGCTGTCAGCCGCTGTATGCTGCGGCAGCTTTGCAGAGGAGGAGGGTTATCATGAAATACATTACATTTGCGGTTCCCTGCTACAATTCGCAGGATTATATGGAACGCTGCATCAACTCACTTGTACGGGGCGGAGAGGATGTAGAGGTACTGGTTATAGACGACGGCTCCATGGACAGTACCGGAGAGATCGCGGACGCTTACGAAAAGAAATATCCGGGCATCGTGAAAGCCGTTCATCAGGAAAACGGCGGACACGGGGCAGGGGTCAACAAGGGGCTGGAGCTGGCACAGGGACAATATTATAAAGTGGTGGACTCAGACGACTGGGTGGAGGAATCGGCATACAAGAAGCTCCTGGCAAAGGTGAAAGAGTTCTGCGATGCCGGACGCCCCGGGGAGATGCCGGATCTGTTCATCTGCAACTACGTCTATAACCATCTGGACGAAGGAACCTCACGGGAGATGAATTATCGGAATGTATTTCCGGCAGATACGCTGTGTACCTGGAATGATATCAATCATTTTTCCCCGTCCCAGTATCTGATTATGCACGCCCTGGTCTACCGGACAGAGGTGCTGCACCAGTCCGGAGTCCGTCTGCCGGAGCATACATTTTATGTAGACAATCTGTTCGCGTACCAGCCCCTTCCCTATGTGAAGAAGCTGTACTATATGGACATTGCCCTGTATCAATACTATCTGGGGCGGGAGGATCAGTCTGTCAATGAAAAGGTGCTGATGCGCCGGATCGACCAGCAGATCCGGGTGACGGAGCTGGTGGCGCAGTGCATGGATCTGGACGAGGTGGCAGAGCAGTATCCGAAGCTGGCGGTGTATATGCGGAGAAATATTTCCATCATGATGGCGATTTCCTCGATCCACCTGCTTCTGATCAATTCCAAGGAAGCATATACAAAGAAAAAGAACCTTTGGAGCGGCATCAAATCCAATGACCGCAGGCTGTATTACCGTCTGAAGTTCGGAACCATCAGCGGATTGACCGATCTGCCCGGAAAGCTGGGAGGGAAACTGACCATCGGCGGTTACCGCCTGGCCAAGAAGGTATATCAGTTCCAGTAGAGCTCGGTGCAGTGGACGAAGCAGATTTGGCGGAAAAAAGGAATGGGAAGCGGCAGCGCTTAACAGGCCGCGCGTTCTCAACAAGCCGCACGTTCAGATCACAGGGTAGATAAGTGCATAAAAAGACAGCGAGGGGGAAAGACAGTGGCGCGGATTTACATAGCATTGGTAGACACACCGGGGATTTTTGCGTATCTCATACGGCGTTTTTTGAAACAGAAATACATCCATGTGGTCATCTCCATGGATGCGGAGCTGGAGGAAGCGTACAGCTTCGGAAGGCGGAACCCGTTTATCCCGGTGATCGCGGGATTCGAAAAGGAAAATAAAGAAAAGATACTCCGGGCATTTCCGACCGCGGACTACATGATCTGTGAAATGGAATGCACAGGGCGGCAGAAGGAGCAGATCCGGCAGACGCTGGAACAGGATATGCGGAACCGATTCCATTATCACTATGCGGTGCTTGGACTGCCATTTATCCTGTGCGGCAGGCCCTTTTACCAGAAGAACCATTACACCTGTTCTTCCTATATCGCAAGGTTATTGTCGGAAAATGGGATTCAGGTATCGGAAAAGCATTTTTCCCTGGTTACGCCCAAAGATTTTTATGAGTATCCGGACAAACAGGTTGTGTTTGAAGGGGCGTTGGAGGAGATCGTGCATCCAGAGGCATCCTGGAAGCTTCGGAAACCGGAGGCTGTATATGAATACTGACAGAAAGCAGAGAATCCGAAAAAATCTGATCAATTATACGATATTTCTCCTGATCATGGGACTGACTTTTTATACCGTGCTGCGCGGACAGGACTGGAATCAGATCTGGGAGGCGCTCAAAGGGCTTTCCCTCCCCTGTCTGCTGCTGATCCTTGCGTCCGCATTGTTTTTCGTGTGCGCAGAAGGGAGTATGATCTGGTATCTCCTGCGGATGAT
This sequence comes from Schaedlerella arabinosiphila, assembly GCF_003885045.1. Lineage (GTDB taxonomy): Bacteria > Bacillota > Clostridia > Lachnospirales > Lachnospiraceae > Schaedlerella > Schaedlerella arabinosiphila. The sequence goes on from NZ_RHJS01000002.1 coordinate 6,204,522, forward strand.
CAACCCGGACAGCAGCGGGCTCGGCAAATGTATCTCCTATTCCTTTATCGGATTTTTTTATTCCGGTATCACACCTTCCTCAACGGGAGGACAGCCGGTGCAGCTTTATTATATGAAGAAGGATGGAAATGCGCTTTCAGACAGCTCGGTCGTCCTGATGACGGTTGCGCTGCTCTATAAATTCGTGCTTGTGATCATCGGATGCGCCATGCTGTTTTTCTGGTATGACCCGCTGAGATCCTACCTTCGGAAATATTTTGGCCTGTATATCCTGGGACTTGTGCTGCATGTGGTCCTGGTGGCCGTGCTGCTGGCGGTCATGCTGGCGCCGGAGGCAATGAAGAGACTGATCTTTCAGATCGAGCATTTCCTGACACGGATCCGGATCTTGAAGCCGTCAGCCGGAAGAGCGGAAAAGATCCGTCAGTTTATCGGCGGCTATCAGGACGCGGTCTATTTTCTGGCAAAACAGAAGTACAGGATGCTGCTGGTTCTGGGAATCACATTTCTGCAGAGGTGCAGCCTGTTCTTCCTGACAGGGCTGGTGTATCTGGGCTTTTCTCAGCAGGGGACCAGCCTTCTGACGGTGATGCTTCTGCAGGCTTCTGTGTCCGTGGCGGTGGATATGCTCCCCCTTCCGGGGGCGCAGGGAATCACGGAACTGATGTACTGCCGGGTGTTCAGCCATGTGTTTTCACAGGCCTGCCTCATGCCGTCGCTGTATGTGGCGAGAGGGAGCAGCTTTTACTTTTTACTGGTGGTCAGCCTTCTCGTGGTGCTGCTCAATGAAGCGGTCCGGCGCAGGGGAGAAACGGTGAAGGACAGGCAGTGCTTGAGAGCCGCAGGACGCAGGTATACCTTGTGAAACGGCCGAATGGCCATAACGGGATGCCCTTGGGTATACTTTATAAAATGGCCGAATGGCCATAACAAAAAATATGTAAAGCAGGGAATCATACGGCGATTTCCTGCTTTACATATTTTTGATGCTATTCTTCTTCCACAAATTCGTCTTTTCCAAGTCCGCATACCGGGCATACCCATTCATCCGGAAGATCTGCAAATTCGGTGCCGGGCTCAATTCCGTTGTCCGGATCACCCACTTCGGGATCATAGATATATCCGCAGGGTTCACATACATAGCGTTTCATGATCAATACCTCCTTGCTTATTTTCATGTACTCTCAAAAGGGAAATTGTCACAGGCCACATCTTGGTCTGGCATGCCCTGTAACGGGAAATTCCCTGATTCGATACAATAACAGTATAACGCACAGGCAGATGATTATGCAAGTATTCTTTCTCAAAGTTCCGCGGCTTTAACCGGAAGCATCAGGTGAATCAGTAGATGCAAAAATACGGTATACAGAAAAAGGAAGATAGGTTATAATTGATACATGATCAGAGAGGGGGGGGAGATGCTATGGCTCGAACGGTTGGTATCGGACATCAGGACTTTGAGACGATTCGTAAAAAAGGATATTTTTACGTTGATAAGACAAATTTTATCAAAGAGTGGTGGGAGAGCGGTGACAGAGTCAGTTTGATTACACGCCCGAGAAGATTCGGCAAAACTCTGAATATGAGTATGACGGAACAGTTTTTTTCTGTAGCATATGCTGACAGAGGAGACTTATTTGAAGGGCTTTCCATATGGAAGAATGAAGAGTATAGACAGCAGCAGGGAAGTTATCCGGTGATCAGCCTTTCATTTGCGAATATCAAAGAAGAAAGCTATGCTACAGCGCGCAGAAAGATATGTCAGATTCTATCCAACTTGTATTCCGGATATAATTTTTTGCTGGAGCATCCGATCCTGGATAAAAAAGAACAGAAATTTTTTGAGGATGTTTCCGCAGATATGGACGATGTGACAGCAACGCTTGCAATTTATCAGCTGTCGTCATATCTCACAAGATATTATGGGAAGAAAGTGATCATCATTCTGGATGAATACGATACTCCGATGCAGGAAGCTTATGTGAATGGATACTGGGATGAACTGGCTGCTTTTATCAGAAGCCTGTTCAATTCTTCATTTAAGGAAAATCCATATCTTGAACGTGCGATTATGACGGGGATTACGAGGATCAGCAAGGAATCCATTTTTTCGGATCTGAATAATCTGGAGGTGGTTACGGCGACATCCGAAAAATATGCAGATGCATTTGGATTTACGGAAGCAGAAGTATTTGCGGCGCTGGATGAGTTTGGATTGGCTGACAGGGCGCAGGAAGTGAAGCTGTGGTATGACGGATTTACATTTGGCGGGCTGACAGATATTTATAATCCATGGTCAATTATCAACTATCTGAGCAAGAAAAAAGTCGGCTTGTATTGGGCGAATACCAGCTCCAACCGCTTGGTCGGTAAGCTCCTTCGGGAAGGAAACAGGGAGGTAAAGAAGGCTTTTGAAGGACTTTTGGCAGGGAAGCATTTGATCACACCGATGGATGAACAGATTGTGTATGATCAGCTGAATACCAATGAATTGGCAATTTGGAGCCTTCTTCTTGCCAGCGGGTATTTAAAAGTCATTCATTATGAGAAATATGAGGAGCTGGGGGATGATTTCCGTGAGGTGAATTATGAACTGGATCTGACAAATCACGAGGTACGTCGGATGTTTGGCAGTATGATCAAAGGATGGTTTACAGAAACCAGCGCGGACTATCATGATTTTATCAAGGCATTGCTGCTCGATGACCGGAAGGCTATGAATGTTTATATGAACCGTGTGTGCTCTGAGATGTTCAGCTATTTTGATACAGGTACAAAGCCATCCAAGGAAGAACCAGAACGCTTTTATCACGGGTTTGTGCTGGGACTTATGGTGGAGCTGGCAGACCGGTATGTGATCACGTCCAACAGAGAAAGCGGTTTCGGCAGATATGATGTCTTGCTTGAACCTCGGAATAAAGCGGATGACGCAATGATCCTGGAATTTAAGGTACAGGAAGCGGAGGAAGAAGCGGCGCTTTCGGATACAGTAAAGGCGGCATTGGAGCAGATAGACAGGAAGGAATATGCTTCGAATCTGATCGCAAAAGGGACTCCGAGGGAAAGAATCCGAAAGTACGGATTTGCTTTTTGTGGCAAAAATGTCTTGATCGGTTAAGAAGACTGTCTGTTTTTTTCGTAGATTAACTTTGCCTGTTCCGCTACCGCTTCTTTCAGATGGGCAGGTGAAAGGATATCTACCCGGGTTCCGAGCGTGACCTTCGGATATTCCCCTTCGAAGGTCTCGGTCGGCCTCGGAGGATTCAGCTGCGAAAACCCTTCCTCCAATACCTCCAGTTCTAAAATACGGTTTAATTTGAAGACCCGCCAGTCCTGCTTTTCTGCATCAGATTTATCTCTTATTTTTTATCAGGGGAAGTTCTTCTGGATCAAGGAGACATCAAAAGAGCCGAAAATGAATGTTTTGCGGCGGGAATTGTCTGACGGCAAGAAAGCTGCCGCGCGAGACTGATGTCAGGATAACAGAGTTTAGATGGAAATGCAAGAGCAATTTCGGAATAAAACAGTGCAAGGCAGAAATACAACCAGGTACGGAAGGGGGATTTGTTTCCATACCTGGTTTTTGGCTTTGAAAGATGCAAATAATCCGGCAATGATGGGTTTTATGTAATGCGAGTTGTGTGAGTTGCCAGTGAAAAATATTGTGTTTATAGCAATATAATATTACGGCACTAATTCCCAGCTGCCAATCCATTGTTTTTTCGTTTCATTGTATCTGCGGCGATACAGCTTGTTCCCGATCGTCTTATACTTCCAAACAATTATATCTGACATAGGCATGATGGCTTCAGTATTGCTTTCGGCTGCGGCAATTGGAGTTGAAACCGCAACAGTATAGGATTCTTCCGCAAATACTGTTGATGGTGTAAGCATGGATAAAATAGATAATAGGATGATCATTTTCTTTTTCATGCGATATCACACTCCTTTATTTAATCTAAATTATTCTCATCATAAACGGGAAGATCCCGGATTTCTTCCAGATCTCGATTTGTTATAATTCCCAGATAGTGTTCATCATCCATATAAAGTTCATATTTGCCATCCTTGCGTATCTGTAGATAACTGTCATCATCTAAACTAAAAACTTTGCCATTAAGTTCTTCTTCCGGCTTCCAGGAAGGCTCAAAGATAAATAATGTAGAAGCAAACAGCATCAGGACTGCAATACCCGTAATAAAATAATTTGTAAATGACCTGTGTGACTCCGTGTTTATCAGACGTAATACCCGGCATGTAGTAGATCCCGGAGAAGACTTTGAAAAAGGCAAGGTCATTGCCGGAAGCGGCTGTTTCCTCTGCTGGCTGCGTGCAACCTTGATCAGGCAATCCAGATACAGCTCTCGCCTTGTGGGCGGCAGACTGGAAAAGGTTGCGTTGTCAGCATGGTATTCCAGGATATCTGACAGCTGCTTTCTCAGCAGGATTACAAAAGGATTCCACCAATTCAGGACACGTAGAATTTCCGCAAACAGCATCCAGATAAAATCCATATGCCGCAGATGGCTTAATTCATGGAAAAGGATACAGTATAATTCTTCCTGTGTAAAATCAGAATCAGGAAGAAAAATGACAGGCGAAAAAAATCCTATGACGCAGGGGGTGTTTACAAATCTTGTGCGGATTACCTTTTTTACCGGGCGGCGGATCGGATTTGTGTTGTAAATAGCCGTCAGTATTGCAGATACCTTGCCGCCAGAGTCATCGGCCAGATCAGGAAATCTTGGGATGATGCGATATAATCTCATATAGTTTCTGACGGTACTGCATACAATACAAACAATGCCGCCGATCCAAATGGATAAAAACAGTACAGATGGCGTTACGGCAATATGTCTGATCATGAACAAAACCTGTTCGTTACAAAAATCCATGATCGCAGGCAGAATTTGCTCCGAAGGCACTGTTATGGTGTGGAAAAACTCAAAAGGCAGTATCAGTCTCAGCAGGACAAAAAATGAGAAGTATTTCAGGAAGCGAATACTTAGCTTCTGAGAAATACGCCCGTCTCTCATGATGATACATAAAAAGCAAATTAAGCAGTTTCCACCTAAAACAGCCATGATATAAGATGTAGCTGAAAAATGCATTTTATTTTCACCTCGTATTAAGTTGTATTTTTGTAAGATTACTTTATGCTGCGCCTGCGTTCCCGGATGATCTTTTCCAGTTCATCCAGATTCTCATGGTCTGTTTCCTGCCTGACCAGGGCGCTCATCAGGTTCAGCGAGTTAAAATTCATATGTTGAAGCTGACCGCTGAGATAATCTTCAAATGAAATCGTCGGACGGTAAGTGCGGGTTAATACAGTCCCGCGCTGGGCGATATCGGCAACCTCGATCGCAGATTTTTGCAACAGGTTTTTGATTGCCACACGGACAGTATTGATATTCAGCGCACTTTCTATTTTCGGAATATCACTGGATGCAAGTGCTTCATCCGTATTCCAGAATACAAGCATAACATCCATCTCCTTATTGCTTAACTTCAAATTCTTCATGATGACCTCCTTCCTAACTAGTATTAGTAATTAGTATGCAAACCTTACAGAACCCGATTCATTGAGCGTTGCGGCTACATTACTTATTTATCCTACGCAAATCAGTATAGCATTATATTATGAGTATGTCAATAATAAGTATTAAAAACAATATTGTGTAAATATAGAATATTATATTTAATTTTATAATATTTTTAATAATATATAATAAAAAAATATTGACTTAATAAAAAATATATGATATATTGCAATTAGACTGAGGTTTTCGAAAACATACAGCAAATATTTCAAAAAGGGTCTGCGATCACGGCAAATGCTGCAGATTATATAGATTTTGATGTAACATATCCTAATGATCCTTATTCTTATGCAATGAGAAAAATGGATGATGAACAGAATTTTTATATGACTGGAACCTATTTTAGTAAAAGTGGTAGATTATCTGGAAGTTCTATACAGGTGGGTGATAAAAGTGTTATTTCTTACATTGCGACCATCACGCCAAGTAGCCCTAGAGCTTCCAAAGGATATTCTAAAACAGCAAAGAGAGGCTTTGAATACGAACTCCATACTTTTTCTAATGTAAATGGAATCAATGTCAGAGGAAGATATACACCATAAAATAAAAATAAGCAGGGACAGAGAGAACTGTCTCTGCTTATATGAGGAATGGGCATGAAAAAGAGATATATGATTATTCTGATATGTTTAGTGTTTAGTCTAATAGGCTGTAGCAGACAGAAAATGAATAGGGATAGGACGGACTCAAATACAAGCAATAGATTATATATGCAGACATCAGGTAATGTGGGAAGTACAGAACAAAGATATTTTTTTCCGGCATCTTATTCGGAGCAAAGTGGAAAAATTAATATAAAGTGTAATCTGGAAGTGCCGCAGGAATTTGAAATGTATAATTTTCACATTCCCAAAGTCAAAGACTTGCGACAATACAATACCGGTAAAGCATATACATATTTTATAGAAGGAAAGGAAATTTTAGAAGAGCAAGTACAATTGAAAAATACGTATTATACATTGACTGATGGAAGCTCTATTGCGATTGGTGAATGTTTAAGTTACGACTTACCGGAAAGTGAAATATACCGTAGGATTATTCGATCTAGTGAACGTATGGCGCCGCAGAGAGATTTTTCTTTCGGGACAGGTGATAGCTGTGTGACGAAGATTAAAGAACTGCTGGAGGGGATAAATTACCCAATAGAAGAATTTTCGTTTTCATGGTTTTCTACAAGTGGAAAAGAATATAGTATTCTGGAACAAAGAGCATATGAAGATAATGTAATAGGCTCCAAAGAGTTGAAATCTGGTGGTTGGACAGAGGATAATGATGCATACGAAATTTATGCATGGCAGATTTATGAAAATATTCCTATATTTCCACAAATAATGACCACAAATATGACAAGAGCGGTTGAGAGTTACCAACGAGCACCAATTTCTGCAGTCTATAATAAAAAAGGCCTGCTTACATTAATGGCAGAAGCGCCATATGAATTTGAATCGACTGAGGAAATTGCAGTTTTTAAATCATTTTCAGAAATTGCAAAAAATTTAATAAAAAAATATGAAAATCTATTGGATGATTGTTCGTATTCTGTTACGCGTGCAAAACTGGCCATACGGGTATACTTCGATAAAAAACAGCAATATCAGGCGGAACCCGTTTGGTATTTTGAAGTATATGATAATGAATTTAATATGGAAATTGCGATGTTTAACGCCATAACAGGAAAGGAAATCTACTTACGGTAGAATACGTAAAGGAATAAGAAGATGAGGGCATTGAGATGTTTGAAAAAATATGTATTGACAGATATAGATAGATGGTTTCGAAGCTATACATGGTGTATTGGTGTAATAGGAGTTATGGCATCTTTATTTTTTTCTTTGGATCGACGTGGGCTGATAGAAGATGTAGTGCTTACATACGGTTTTTCAACGAGTATGACAGGGGCATTATTATCATATGTTTTTTGCGCGTTCTCATTTGCAACTGTCTATATTGAGGACATAGAACATAAATATATTCGATATAGCACTATAAGAGGAAGTCTGAAAAGTTATGTTTTTTCTAAAACAGTAGTAATTTATTTGAACTCTATTGTGATTATGTTTATAGGGACACTTATGTTTTTGCTGTTGTGCCGTACACAGCTTCCATGGGCGGCATATAATCCATATGATCAAAATTCATATGGTGTGGAGCTTGCTGGATGCTATGCTATGTTCTTTAAAAAGAAATGGTACTTGTTATATTGTTTATTGTGCTCACTGCATATGGGAGTTATTGCTGGCGCGCTATCAAATATTGCGTCAATGTGTTCCGTATTTATATCTAACAGAGCATTAGTGTTAGCAATTCCAATACTAATATTTCGGATATTTACTTCCGTAGGCTTTGGACCAAATGGATTTTGCAATATTTATGCATTATATGCTGATTATAAATTTTTTAAACAAGACATGTTTGATCTGCTTTTTGTGGTACTTCTTACTGCTATTTTATCATTGATATCTGCATTTGGAAGTTATTTTGGACTTAAAGAAAAATTGTAGGGAGAGAAAGATGAAATTAATTCGGTATATTGGAAAAACGACGATAACAAAAATTTTTAATAGTAAAATCTGTATTTTCTTTTTTGTTTTTTTGATATATGCATGGAGTTTTGAAAGACCTTACTTACATTTTATAAGTGAAAAAGGATATCATATTTCATGGTGTATATTTCCATTTTGTATGACATCTTATAGTATTCTTTCTTTTTTTTATTTTGGGGTAATATTTATAAATTCTGATGTGCCTTTTATGCAACAGACAAACATGTACCATGTAATCCGGATGGGAAGGAAACAGTGGGTTTTGGGACAGATTGGAGGAATTTTAATCAGATCTGTTTTTCTTACTGTAATCTCTATAATTGTTTCTGTTTTACCGGTTATCGGTCATATTGAGTTCTCAAATAATTGGGGAAAAGTAATATATACACTTGCGTCTAGTAGACATATGGAAAAGTTTTATATGGAAAATGATGTTGAATTTATATTTCCATACGAGGCGCTTCAAGATTTTAATCCGTTGGAACTCATGGGATTAGTACTGTTATTATGTATACTGATTCTTACTTTCCTGGGAATAGCAATGTTTATGTTGAGCCTTTTTGGAGGAAAACTATGGGCTGTTCTGGGTGGTTTTTTTATTGTTTTCCTATTATTTTTTGTAGAAAATACTCCAGGATATAATCGCATTACAATTGCTCGTTTTGTGCCAGTCTATTGGTTGGAATTGGCTTTATCTTCAACACCAAGCAGCGGATATTACCGTATGCCATCAGTAACTTATATGTTGATATTTCTTATATTATCCATTTTGGCAATTTCACTTGTTATATGTCGGAAAATAAACCGTATTGAGCTTAATTGGGAAAACGAAGATGTATAGAAGTGGATTAAAAATTATTATGTGAAGGGAATTAGATAAATAATGAGAAACACTATAGAGAGGATAGAAATTACACATGTTTTTAAAAGATTTCGAACAAAAGAAGTATTAAAGGATATTTCGTTGGATTTAAGGGCTGGACATATTTATGGAATTGTTGGACATAACGGATCTGGAAAAACAGTTCTGTTTAAATGTATCTGTGGTTTCTTTTACTGTACCAGCGGTGAAATCCTGGTTGACGGGAAACGGATAGGAAAAGATATGGATATACTTACTGATGCCGGTATAATTATCGAAGAACCAGGATTTTTGAAATATTGGAATGGATTCCAAAATTTAAAATTTCTATATACAATCCGTAATCGAAACTGTAAAGGGCATCTATTTTCTATATTGAGAAAAGTGGGGCTTGATCCGAATAACAAGATGCCAGTGGGCAAGTATTCCCTTGGCATGTGCCAACGTCTGGCAATAGCACAGGCGATTATGGAGGATCCCTCTGTTTTATTATTAGACGAACCTATGAATGGGTTGGATAAAAATGGAATTAATGAAATGCGTGAACTCTTTTCTCAAATGAGAGATGAAGGAAAAATGATCCTTCTGGCTAGCCATAACAGAGAAGATATAAATATTCTTTGCGATGAAGTATACGAAATGGTAAATGGAACCTTAATTAAAGAATAGTCTGAAATTAAATTGAACTGGTAAGGTGAAAAGAGGCGTAAGCATGTTAAAAAAAATAGAAAGTATAATACTATCTTGGGTGATCATTATTGCTGTATGTTCATGTTCAATAAAAGATGAAGGTAAGATGGAAAATGAAGGCGAAAAGAAAAATGTTGAAAATGTATCAGATGAAGAAGCATCATGGCTGAGTACAGAGCTTTGGCTGCCGGATGGAGTGGAATTTGTTAATTCATTAAACTATCTTCTGGATGGAACTTTACGAATTGCCACGGCAGGTCAGGATGCTGCCGTCTGGGATAGCCAGAATGAAGGAGGGGGCTGGGAAAAGCCAGACGCTGATATGAGTCTGACATCAGACTATGGATATCATTATTCCTCAGAAGGAATGCTCTATGTGTATGATGACGAAAAACTGGTACTATCGCCGGCGGATGGGTCAGAAATGAAAACAATCAGTATAAATGATGGAGATCAATTTATCAGTACTGCGATATCAAATAATATACTGGCGGTTTTAGTTCAAAATATGAATAGTATGCAGCTGCATGTAGAGATATATGATTTACAAACAATGGAATACAGGAGCCTGGATGATTTGGAACTTTCAGAATACTTAAGCAATTCGCAATCAGATGTGGGGAATGTTGCTTTAAACAGCACGGGGGAAATACTGTATATAGCTATAGACGGCACAGGAATAGGACGGTATGACTTGAAACGGAACCAATATAGTTACTTGATAGAGCAGGATTTATTTCAAAATTTGACAAATTCAGAACAAAAGGAAGGATTAAATCATGAAGCGGAAATTTGTACTGGATTTGCAGTAGATGATACAGAAAAAAAAATAGTTCTCTGTATGTTAAATATGATAAAAAATCAATCAAAGCTATATTTGTGTGAATGGGGGATACCGGAAGACAAGGAACAGGCATCAAAAGATAAACTGCGGATTTATAGCTTGAAAAAGCATGGAGAAATTCAGCAGGCTGTTTCGCTTTTTCAAGAAAAGTGTCCGGAATTAGAAGTTACTTTTGAAGTGGGATATACTGGAGAAGATGGAGTGGAGCTGTCAGATGCAATACGGACATTGAATACGGAACTGATGTCGGGAAATGGGCCGGATATTTTGGTCTTAGATGGATTACCGGCAGACAGTTACATTGAGAAAGGTATTCTTGAGGATATTACCAGTATCGTAGACCAGGAGAAAGAAAATATTTTTTATAATATCATTTCTGCCTATAATAAAAAAGAAAGTATTTATCAGATCCCAACAACCTTCAGTGTGCCAATTATCTTGGGTGATGCAGAAGTTATAGATGCAAAAAACAGAAAAGAATTGATGGATATTTTGGAAAAAAAAGCAGTTACTGGACTTCCGCTTATCACTCCGGAAAATTTTGCGGAAACCGCTGTTGACCTGTTTATTACATCAGATATTTTGGAAGGAACAATAGACGAGGCAAAACTGTCAGACTTTTACCGTGATTTGAAACAGATTGCAAAACAAAGTTTTCCAGACAATGAAATTGATACATCTGAGGAATTTAGTCGGATGACATACTGGGCAGAAGAGTATCCTTATATAGGATTTAATCCGGAAATGGATATTTTCCTGGGAAATGCACAGGTAGGAATTGACAAAATCTCTAGTTTTGAAACATATCTGGAAGTGCTTTCAGTATGTAGTGAAAAAGATCTGTCATACCAGTATCTGAATAGAGAGAAAGGGAATTATTTTATAGCGGAAGCTGTGTTTGGAATAAATTGTACCGGAAAATACAGGGATGACGCAAAACAATTTCTGCGATATTATCTGTCGGGTGAAGCGCAGAGTGCGATGTCATATACAGGATTTTCTATTATCCGAGATATGATGAAAGATTCAAAGTATGTGTCGGAAAACGGTGAATTTGTGGGAAGCAAAACCAGAGATGAAAACTTAGATAAGGGGTTAAACCTATACAAAGTGACACCTTCCAAATTGCAGGGGTTGATTGATTTTTTTGAAGGATTGAATACTCCGGTAAAGGACGATGCAGTAGTGTTGCAGAAGGTAATGGAGCAGGCAGATGCCTGTTTGTTTGAAGGAAAAGATCCGGAAAGCTCGGCAAGGGATGCATGCAGCGAGATAAATTTATACTTAAATGAATAGAATGCTTGTATAAATTTTTCATTATAAAATTATTGGTGAATTTAGATTATCTCTTTAGAAGTTCTTATATGTCGGTATAGCCCGTATTTCCGGGCTTTCCCGGCATTTTAGATATGGGGAGAAGTTCACATATACCTTTATAACTTCTTAGGTTTTCCCTCTCAATGGTAGTAAAAGAAGTAGTAAATCCGTCTGCGGCTATGCTGCAATCAGCCTTTCCATTTCAGCCTTTGCGGAAGCGAATGTTGCGTGTGCGTAATAGTTCAGCGTCATGGTGATGTTGGAATGTCCCATGATATACTGTAACGCTTTCGGGTTCATGCCCGCATTGGCTAAGTTGGTGCAGAACGTATGGCGCAGGGTGTGGGGTGTCATTACTTTGGGTAAGGCTTCCTCATGGCACTTGTTGTACTTCTTCGCAAGCCCCCGGAACATAGTCGCGTAGTTCACATTCGTTTTCGGGCAACCGTCCCGGTTGAGGAAAAGGAAATCGCTGTAACCGTCAATGGTGATCTGCTTTGTTCCTTTGCGGTTCTCCAACACGCGCCCCAACGCTTCATACACTTTTTCACTCATTGGAATTTGTCTGATACCGCTCTGTGTTTTGGGCTTCTCTATGTAGTAGCCTGTTTCCGCGCTCCGTAAAAGCTGGTGGTCTACATTGATTATCCTGTTTTCAAAATCAAGGTCGGTTTCAGTCAGTCCGCAGAGTTCGGAAATCCTAAGCCCTGTCCCCAGCAGTATGATAACCTCGTCACGGTATTTCTGATAGACGCTATCACCTTGCATAAAGGATAAAAGGCTTTCTTCCTGTTCCGCTGTGAGAGGTACTTTCGGCTCTGTGTCGTCCTCGATCACGGTGTTTAGCTGGAAGTCAAAGGGGTTTTTCCTTATACAGTCGTCCTGTATCGCCGTATAGAACGCGGCTTTTAAGGAACGCTTGTCGTTGCTTATGGTCTTATAGGATATTCCCTTTTCTTTCATGCGCAACGCCCATTCTTTCGCGTCGGACAGCTTCACACTGTCAATGGGGCAGGAACCAAGTTTATCCGCTTCCAACAGCTTCATCAGCCGTTCGCGCCCCTTTGTGGTGTTGTGCCTTACGTTCCCACGGTGGCGGTTCTGCTTCGCGTAAAGCTCGCAGACAGTCATTTTCTTTCCGATTGTGTCTATCCCGTCGTCAAGGTCTTTCTGTATCTCTTTTTCCTTTTCTCTAAGGGATATGTCGTCACGCTTCCCGGCAGGGGTCTTGTCCGTAGGCACTAACTTCCACGCATAGACAAATTGCACTTTACCAAAAGTATCGGTATATTTGTAAGCATATCTCCCGTCTTTTCTCTGGCTCTCTCCCGAACGCAAAATGCGGTTTCTATTATCACGTCTTTTCTCCGACATTGTTTTTGCTCCTTTCCGTGTCGGAAAGAGCCTTGATATGCCTACGTCTATTATAGCATATTCAAGGCTCCTTTTCACTATATTTTTCGCTAAATTGCGTCCAGTGTGTCAATGATTTTTTCAAACTGTTTCCTCTTGATCTGAATACGGTTCCCGTTCAAGATCACCCAGCCAGCCGTGGGATTTTCCTCTGCAAGTTTCCGCAGCTTGTTTTCCCCAATGCGGAAATATTTTGACGCTTCCTCAATGGTAAGCGTGTACTTTTCCCAAATAGGCACATCAGCATTGTTCATTCTATAAATCCCCCTTTCAAAAATGGGTAAATGGTTAATGGTGAAAAAGGGGCTGTGATCGGACGGTTAATAGCGTAACCTCACGGGAGTTTCACCCCTGCATGGTTCTCATGCAGCCCTACCCATTGCCTGCGACGCTTTTAACGCTCGGACTGTGGCGGTAAGGGAGTATCATTATATATTCTGCGCTGTCGTCGCCCGCAAGCTGCTAAACTTGCTCCCCGGCGCGGTGTTGGTCGCTCGGCTGTCCCAGCGGGGGAAAGAAAACCCCGCCGGGATAGCGTCATGGCGCACCCGCTGTCTGGCTCGGCGCAAAAGGGACGTATCCGATCTGCTCTATGCTGCGCCGCCGTTATCTTGCGCCGCTTTCTTTGTCAAGGTGCTTAAAAGGTTCTGCTGGGGGGACGGGCAGCGGAAAGGGGGACGCTGCCTGTCCTAAATCAGCTTAAACCTCGAATGAAAGGACAGCCCGCATAAGCCGTGACCGTAAACGGTCGCGTATGTCCTCGTCTATGCCCCAATAGGTATTGCCGCGCTCGTCGCGGAATTTTCGCATAGACAGGGACGCTATGTAGCTTTCGTAGTGCTTGACGACAATCGCCATAGCTTCCGGGTCGCCCTTTGTTGCGGCTATGATTACCGGGTAAGGCAGTAAGCCGCTTTCAGCGTTTTCATTGTTGCTACCCTTTGTAATCATAGGCGTGTTCCTCCAAATAGCGTTTTAACAGCTTCATAGAGCTTGTCCGGCGGGTCTGTACTGTTGTCCTCGGAATGTTGCAGTATGTCGCAATTTCCCGTTCGCTCATATCAAAGAAATAATACAGCAGTACGGTTTCCCGTTTTTCGTCCGACAGACTGTGCAGGGCTTCGGAAAGCAGCTTCGCGGTAATTTCCTTACCGCCGATAATGAAAGACTTTTCCGCTTCATCATCTGTAAAATACTCGTCGCAGACGTAAAGCCTGTTTTCTTCCTCTGGCGGCAGATCGGAAAAAGTAACTTCGCGTAATTGCCGCTGCTTTGTGTCCCTGTGGGCGTTCATAGCTTCATTCTTCAACGCCCGCTTGCAAAAGCCATTAAAAGCACAACGGATTTGCCATTGGGTACGATTAGGTTCGTTCATGTTCTCACCTCCTTTCGCAGCCGCGAAAGCGGGTGATTTTTTCTGATGTCCCCTTTCGTAAACCCTCAAACCATAAAAATTAAAATTGGACGTTGGTTTCGGGAAATTTCTTAAAAAAACTTTTGAGAAAATACAAAATGCGCCCGTCTGAAAAATACAGACGGGCGCAAAGGAATTGTAAGCAGTATTCAGTTGATTAGACAGTTCATATTCATGGGTAGAATTTTCCCCGGCGGTGGACGGGCTTTTTTTGATATGTCAATGAACGTCGGATTTTGTCGATACGGTATGTGCTTCACGGCGGCTACCTCCTTTAGCCGCCGCTTTTAACAGTGAAACCGCGTCATTTCTTGAGAAGATAAAAAAGAAACGGCGGCTTTGATCTCTCAAAAGCCGCCGTGTAAGAATAGGCGCGTGAAAATACCTCTGCTGTACGACGGCTTTTTTTCTTTTGCCGTCGTGCGGCAGAAAACTATTATTCAGTTACAGATTTCTGGAACAGAATCCATGTGCTGATAAAATAACATATTAGCAATATGACAAGAATACCAATCATAGCTCCTACTTGTGTTAGCAACGCTCCAACACCTATATAGGCGAATATTTGTACCGATATTGTTTCAAAGAAGTATGCAATAACAATGATTGACACAAATGCTGCAATAGTAATCGGCAAGCCAAACCATACAGCTAATTGCTTCAAAATTAAATGGTCTGCTTCTTGTTGATCTACACCAAGCTTATGAAGTACACCAAATCGGTATTTATAGTGGGCTGCGTCTAAAAGCTGCTGCAAAGAAAGAATAGTAAGGCAGATAACCATTAAAACAACTGCACTATATATCATTGTCGCTTGTAAAACAAAGTTCCCGGCGATTGAACTATTGATTTGTTGTGTACTCGTTCTTATATAGTATTGAACTCCATTTCCATTATCCGGCTTTTCGGGATATTTTTGAGCAAAAGTGTTTTCAAGATAAATTGCTTCATTATATGGTACTGCGGTTTCTGTTTTCACATATCGGTTTCGCATAACAGAAAGGAGATTGTTGCAAATGCTATCCGGGAAAACATATATAACATCCGTGTACGAATTATAAACAGTTTCACCAATCGCTTCTAAATGATAAGCATTTTCCGCAAGGCTTAAAGTACCCATATCTGTTGAAATAACAGTATGATTACTTAAAAATTCATTTCGATCTTCCTCGGTTGCTATTGTCTGCCATTGTGTTGTAAATTCTCCCTCATTTAAGAAAACCTGTTCATATCCAAGCATTTCCCGCAAAGCGTTATAGTCAGAGAGAGAGATTGCCACAATGGGAAAATCAAATTTAATCCGTTTATGAAAATCTTCTTGATTGGGTAAATATAAGTCAAAAGTGCAATCATACGTTACCGCAATATTTTTTTCGGCAAGAAAAGTAGTGACAAGTTCGTAATTGCCCTTTGGTAAGTCCTCTATCTCGTACACATCATTGTAGCGTGTGCTGATTTGAACATCATACAGAGAACGTATATCTAAATACCCCGAAGCCCACCCGGTTAATGCCGGAGCTGCCACAAACAAAAATACAGATAGCACTAATGTCAGGCAAATCAATGTCATTGTTTTAGAGGTGGTATTCAGCTTTGAAATAATCTGTCCAAAGAAAAACAAATTAGTTCCTCGATATTTACGTTTTGAGGATTTTTCTTTCCATTCAGAAAGCAAATTACTTACCAAATAAATAATACAGCAAATCCAAAAGGCTACATCAACAAGCAAGAACATCATATAGCTGTTCAGTGTACCCGCACCAATTACAAGCATATATGTGTTTTGAATGATAGGAACGCTTGCAGCAAACCCAGTATTTATAAGCGAAAATATAGCAGCAACAAGGATATATCGGTTGAAGCTCCATTTCTTATGCACAACATACCATACAACACTTAAAAGAAAAGATATTGCTGGAACAATGATATTTCCCCAAAACATAATGTGTACGGGGATAGGAAAACGAGAATCAGAATAAAAATACATTTTTGATATTCCCGTAGCTACCACAAGTATGAGAAAAATCGTATATAAAATTGAAATTACCCGCATATAGCGGCTTCTTTTGATATGTGGATCATTCTGCTTATCTGCATAGAGCATATCAATGATTTTTATTTTTCGTATTGTGTGGACGTTGAACAACCCCATAACCAAAAGACTTAATGAGAAAAAGCATATTGTTAAAATAACCGTATCGGGAAATAGTGTCCAAGATAATTTGTAGCCTTGCCCGTAGGTAGATAGCAACATACCTGTTATAAACTGCGAGCAGAACACACCTAAAGAAATACCAATAACGATTGATACCGCTCCCATTAAAAAGGTTTCTGCAAAGAATATCCACGCGACAGTCTTTTGTTCCATTCCCATGACAGATTGAATGGCGAACTCTTTTTGCTTCCTCCGTAGCATATAGTTGTTCACATAGCGTATAAGGAACAATAGCAACAGGGTCACTGCACAAATTGCCATTTTCAATCCGTCACTTACTAAAGTAAACTCATACTCTGTCCCAATGTCAGGATTATAATACTTGCTTGTAATGGACAGAAACGCATAGAACAGCATGACGCAAATTGTCATGGTGATAACATATACTAAATAATCCTTTGCTGAACGCTTTGCATTTTTGAAAACTAATTTAGCATACATCTGTTTGTCCACCTCCTATCATAGTGAGGACATTCAGAATTTTATCAAAAAAAGCTTTACGGGCATTATCGCCTTTTAGCAGTTCTGTAAAAATCCGTCCGTCTTTTAAGAACAATATTCTATTTGCATAACTCGCGGTAAATGCGTCATGTGTTACCATGAGGATAGTTGCACCAAGCTGTTCATTTATGCTTTGTATTGTAGATAACAGCATTTGCGATGAATGACTGTCTAATGCTCCGGTCGGTTCGTCTGCCAAAATTAGTTTTGGGTTATTTATAATTGCTCTTGCACAAGCGCAACGCTGTTTTTGACCGCCGGACACTTGATAAGGATATTTGTCTAAAATATCCGCTATGGATAATGTCCTTGCAATGCTTTCTACGCGGGTATCAATTTTTGCGGCGGGTACTTTATTGATCGTAAGAGCAAGTGCAATGTTTTCAGAAATAGTCAGTGTATCTAACAAATTGAAGTCTTGAAAAACGAAGCCTAAGTTGATACGGCGGAAGCGTGCAAGCTCTTTTTCTTTTATTTCTGTAACATCCGTCCCATCCAAGTAGATATGCCCTGCGCTTGCCGTATCAATAGTAGATATGCAATTAAGCAGCGTTGTCTTGCCGGAGCCAGAAGCTCCCATAATGCCGATAAACTCGCCTTTTGCAACTGAAAAGCTAATGTCGTCTATGGCTTTTGTAATATTCCCCTCATTGCCATAATATTTTTGGATATGTTCTAATCTCAAAATCTCATTCATAATGTCTACCTCCAAAGCCATTGTAAACGAAACCGGCTCTCGTTTGTATCAAGTTTTCTTACAGAGTTCTAACAAAAATGTAAGAAGTGCAGTAGCTTTAACTCTGCACTTGATGTATATAGTGGTTGATATTGAAAGACAAGATGACTGTTGTACCGTTTGTATTAGAAACAAGATCAAGCCCTATTCCCAATTTGTCGCATAGACGTTTGCAAAGATAAAGACCAATTCCTGTGGCATTTTGTCTAATTCTACCATTTTCACCAGTAAAACCCTTTTCAAAAACACGGGGCAAATCATTTGCAGAAATGCCAATACCATTATCCTCTACATACAAACAAATTTTGTCGTTCTGTTGCTTTGAATAAATGTCTATTTTGAACTGTTCTGTACGATATTTTACCGCGTTTATAATAAGCTGATTGAGGATAAACCTAACCCACTTTTCGTCAGAAAATATCATATAGTCAACCTTTGAAACATTTATAGTAACATTATTTTTCGTAAGCAAATACTTATTATCTGCAATGGCGTTATGCACAATTTCAAGTAAACGTATTTCATGTATTGAATAGTCCTTTTCGGTATGTTCACTTCGAGCATAGTAAAGCGTTTGTTCTGTATAGCGAGTAGTTTTTTCTAATTCTACCAACAATTCTCTTGTGAAAGGATATTGATTATTCTCACATAACAATTTCATAGCAGTAATCGGTGTTTTTATCTCATGTATCCATTGTTCAATATATTCTTTATAATCAGCACGTTCACGTTGGATAACTTCAATATGTTCTAACATGGATTTTTCGGCGGCTTTTAGCAAGAAATAAAATACTTGATCGTCCGCACGTTTAGGTATTTTCATCAGTTCCGGGATTAAATATTGTTCTCTTAGCTGTTCTTGAAATCGAAGTAGTTTAACCATTTCTTTTTTTCGTTTTTGATAGGCAAATATCATAATAGTAGCACAAATCAATATCCATGCAAAAAGGATTAAGAGTATGCTATCCAAGCTATTACCAACAGCTAATAGAAAAAAGGAAAGCGTCAGCATACATAACAGTTGAAATATTAAAAAGGGAAGTTTATTTTTCCAATACAGTTTCCCGTTCATAGTGTGTACCCCTGTCTGTGTTTTGTTTTGATAAAATCATTTAGTCCAATGGACGCCAATTTGTCACGAATACGGTTAATGTTCACGCTTAAAGCATTATCATCAACATATAGCTGATTATCCCATAAATAATCAATAATATCGTTTCTTGAACATATCTTTCCGGCATTGTTGAAAAGAAAGTAAAGAACTTTTAACTCATTCTTTGTAAGCTCTACTTTTGAACCATTATATTCGATTGAGCTGCTTTCTAAATGCAGAACAGCACCCTGCCATTCATAATCTGTATGCTGTTGAACTTCATATACACGCTTTAGCAAAGAAGCAATCTTCGCAAGTAGAATAGCTGTATTATACGGCTTTGTAATAAAAGCATCACCGCCCAACATGATACTGTTCAGCTCGTCCATGTCAGTGTCACAACTCGTTACAAAAATAATCGGAACATTTGAAAAGCCCCGTATTTCTGAACAAATTGAAAAGCCGCTAATATTAGGCAGCTTTATATCCAAAATAATTAAGTGCGGCTTATATACTTTAATATCCGCAATGGGATTGGCAAAATCAGATATGGCGCACACATCATATCCATTGCCAATCAATAGCTTTTTTAATTCTGCCTGTATCACAACATCATCTTCAATAATCATAATCTTATTTGCGTTCATGTTTTATCCTCCTGTCAACGGGTTTCAATGCGTCCTTTGGTATCAGCCACAAGCGGCTGAATTTTGCCACGCCCGGTATGCGGTTTTCCTCACATAGCTTTTGCACCCGTCTTTCTGAAATGCCCCATTTCTTCGCCGCTTCCGGGGCAGAAATATACTCTAACATCTTCATTCACCCTTTCTCTAATCTCTATCAGTATAATTATATGCGTCCAGCCGAATAACTTCAAGATACTTTTTGTTAAGTTTGGGAATTATTTTGGCTAACTGATAGAACAGTGTAGACATATCCAAAAAGAAAGATGAACAGTAAAATGTAATAGGGTGAATGAATATGGCAAAAAGACCAGTACCACGATACAACTTTAAGGCTTTTGGGGAAGCAATCAAGACAGCCCGGAAAGGGCGCAAGGAGAGCCGGAAAAAGGTATGCGATGAAATGTATATATCCCCGCGCTATCTTGCGAATATTGAGAACAAGGGGCAGCACCCCAGCTTACAGATATTCTTTGAGCTTATGCTGCGTTACAATATCTCGGTAGACCAATTCCTTTTGGAGCAGCCCGCCGGGAAGAATACCCAGCGGCGGCAGCTTGACGCTCTGCTGGACGATATGAGCGATACGGGAATACGGATAGTTACCGCAACGGCGCGGGAGATCGCAGAGGTTGAGGGTGAGGGAGAATAACCACTGTCCGGCTAAAATTGAATAGCGGCTAAAGAAGCGTTGTAATCTTTTTTGAGATTGCAGCGTTTTTCTTTTGTAAAAGTCCGTCATTTTCGGTTTTTTCGGTGTTGTAGGTAGTAGGAAGAACTTTCGTAGCAAGCATAAGATTGCGTTTTATTAGGAAAACACACTGTCAAAAGGGTTTCATGCTTTGGCGGGGGTCAGCCCGCCTCGGCGGTGTCAGTGGTGTTGATTTCAATATACTCGGCAATCCGGCGGAACTCGTCCGCAAACTTAAAGTGAACACTGATATTGCCGTTTTCGTAAACCTTGATATGGTCTACCAGCTCAATCAGAATTTCGCGGGTCAGCTTCTCGATGTTCTGATATTTCGCAAAAGCTACCAGCGCGGGATGCTGCTGGTCAACGCCGTTTGAGAGCTCTTTCCGTTCAGCCGTCAGCCGGGCCAGCAAATCCGAGAGCCCAGCGGCCTGCCGTTCATAATCGGCTTTCATTTCCCGGTATTCCTGCTGGGAGATTTCCCCGTCTTTCCAGTCTTGATACAGTGACTGCTTGTAGCGGGTGATTTTCGTCAATTCCTTTTCCTTTGCGGCTATCTGGTCATTAAGGCGGTGGGATTGACTTTTTTTCAGCGGGGCCGCATTGATACGGGCTACTATTTCCGAGTAGGAAACGGCGGTGCTCACTTGATACTGGATGGCGAACAGAACGGCGGCCTCCAGACGGTTGTGCTTGATAGAGTGCATGGTGCAGGCTGTCCGGGAGCGTTTCTTGTAAGTGGAGCAGGAATAATAAACATTCTTCCCACTCTGGCTCCGGGTCACGGCCTTGCCGCAGTCAGCGCACCTCAGAAAGCCGCTGAATAAATGGAGCTCCCGCTTTTTAGGGGCCGTCCGGGTGTCACGTTTCAGAAGTTCCTGCACCCGTTCAAAGGTTTCGTGGGTGATGATTGCCTCATGGGTATCGGGGACGCGCACCCATTCTTCCTCCGGCACAGCCTCAATCTGGTGTACCTTGTAGCTTTTCACCCGGCGGCGGCCTTGTACTAAATCCCCGGTGTAAATAGGATTTCTGAGAATATCCGTTATAATCTTGTTCCCCCACATGGGAGCGTCCGATATAGCCGGGGAGTAGGGCAGGCCCTTTAGCTTTCGGTAAGCTGTGGGGCTGGGTATGCCGTGGTCGTTCAGATACATCACGATTTGAAGTTTAGCCATACCTTGCAGGCACAGCTCGTAAATCTTCTTGACGATTTCAGCGGCCTCTGGGTCAACGATTAGCTGGTATTTGTCTTTGGGGTCTTTTATGTAGCCGTAGGGGGCGAAAGAGCCGATGTACTGGCCGTTGCGCCGCTTATAATCGAAAACCTGCCGGATTTTCTTTGAGGTCTGATAACAATACTGGTCATTCATCACGTTTGTTATCGGAACGATAATGCTGTTCACGCTATCCGGGTTTAGGTAGCTGTCCACGCCCTCGGCCAAGCTGATAAAGCGGACGCCCATCTGCACAAAAAGGTTATCAATCAGACTTCCGGCATCGCTGTAATTCCGGGCGAAACGGGAAAGGTCTTTCACCACAACGCAGTTGATTTTCCCGCTCATCACATCGCCTAAAAGCCGCTGGAAACTTTCGCGCTCCGTATCGGTTCCCGTGTGGCCGTCATCCACATACTCGGTGTAGCTTTCAAATTCTTCCGCATGGTTGAAGTGAAAATCGTTGAGTATGTCACGCTGGTTTTTCACGCTGTTGCTATCGTCAAGCCCCCGGTTGATTTTCTGTAAATCCTCTCGGGAAAGCCGGATGTAGCCGCCCATTTTCCAGAACCGGGCCGTATAGGTAGGGGTCAAAGTCTGCTGATACCCTCTGTTTTTTGTTCGTGCCATTGTTCCTCCTTCCCTATCACATTACACTTATATTATAACTCTGTTCCGGGGTATCGACAAGGATGCCGATGCCTCGGGACATTTTGTCTCGAAGTGGGAGCAGGCCGCAACAGCAGTTACAGCCCGCTCTTTTGCCGGATAAGAAAGGCGGTCAGCGTATCCTGGAGGGAGGGGCCGCCCTCGGCAAATTCGATTTTCACGCCCACGCCGCCCACGCTAAAGCAGTACGGATTGACGGCCCGTTTCACAAACCGGGCCAGCCGCTCCTCCCGGGGGAGGGTGCGGTCAAAGGCCATACCGCTCACGTCAGCCAGCGCATCCGCGCTCACCGCGCCGATGTTCACGCTTTTCATTTGTTCCAGTTCTTGTGCGGTCAGTTTCACGGCAAAACCTCCTTTTGCGTTTTGGGTTGGTGGGGAAACGCGAAAGGACAGCACTCCGAAAAGTGCTGCCCTTTGGCCTATCCCTACCTTGGGACAAATTGTCTCAAACTTGTTTGAAAGAGGAAACGCCGGGCCCGTATGTTTGGCCCGTCAAAAGACAGCAGGTAGCGGCCCGGCGTTCCCTTGTTTTGTGCGGCGGCTCCAAGCGGCAAGCGGCCAGCTTGTCCCTCGCGGATCGTGGCCGTGGGGCTGGCAAGCTCCCCACTCGCGGCGGTGGTGTTGGTCGCTCGTCCTCCCGTGGGAGAAGTCACAGCGCACCCGCCGCCCGGCTCCCCGCGTTCACCCGGGGCCGCCCGCTATTCAGTTGTGGAGAAGAAAAAACTTCCTCTCATATACCACCAGAAAAATGGAGCAAATGGAGACGGCAATCACGGATTTTTTCTCAAATATTTTTTCATCTGTGCGATGCCGCTGAGAACGGAGCGCCGCACCGCGCTCTTATCCACGCCCTCGGCCTGGGCAATCTCCCGGTAAGTCATACCGAGGATAAAGTGAGCGTCCACCCGGCGGCCCTGGGTTTCCGGCAGGCTGTTCAGCGCGTTCCAAAGACGGCAGAACCGCTCCTTGAGCTCCAGAACCTCGTCCGGGGTGAGCTCATGCAGGCAGGCGGAATACTCGATGCCGTCATCCGCATCCAAGGAATAGTACGCCTTGTTGTAGCGGGCCCGCTCGGTATAGGCCGCCTCATAGCGGACGCTGGCCCGGAGCGCCTCGGCCACATCGTCAGAAACTTCCATATATTCATCCTGGGTGTACCAGTAGTAAAAGTCGCGCAAGTTGATGATAGTCATTGTATGTACCTCCATATCGTTTTTGTGGTTGGGTTGCCGGGAAACGATATGGAGGGCGGCGGGGAGCGACACCCGGGGGAGCCGCCCCGCACCTTGGGACTGTTTGTCCCAAAGTGGAGCCGACAAAAAACGACAACGCCCGCGCAGCGTTGTGCTGTGCGGGCGCATGAAATGACGCAGTTCTTTATGTACTTACAAATTTCGTGTTGCTGGCCAGAGCAACCCGGTGGAGGGGCTAAACTTTTTTTAACAAATTAAGTTGAGTGCAGATAAAAAAGGACATAATGATACCTCCTGGATACCGCCGTGTCCTTAAAAATGGGCGACTTTAACACACCCTCCGTTTTCCATTTTTTCAAAAGAAAGCGGCGGCCTTGAAATTTACTATTTCAAAACCGCCGTAAGGCTACTGTATTTTGTTTTGGCGCATGGATATTCAGCCGCCGAAACAACGGTTTTTTTTATTTCCGTTGGGCGGCTAATCTTAAATGTAAGGTTAGATTAAATCATCATTTTTAACATAATGACCATTTGTAATAAATCCTTGCGGTGTTTTCTTTCCGTCAACAATAATATGAGCAAAGAGGACTGGTAATCCTGCTGATATTGCAAAGCTCTTTCCATATTGAATTTGAAAATGAATATGCGGTTCACTTGTATTTCCGCTATTTCCGCATTTTGCAATTACTTGCCCCCTACTGACACTATCTCCTTTTTTCACACAGATACTTTCTGGAAGGAGATGTGCTATCATGCTATATTCATGCTTGCTGTGACGAATAATGATATGGTTTCCTCGCACATCCGATGCGGTACAATCGACCTGTCCCTCTGCGATAATAGGGGTATTTGGAAAGTGACTGACCGCAGAAATGACAACACCATCTGCCGGAGCCAAAACATTTTCTGCAAAGCAGAAGTAATTTTCTAATTGTTCTCTTTCTCCCGAAAAAGTGGTTTCTTCGTTGTTCATAATAAAAAAATCATAAGCATACCGCTGGGACGGAAGAAACCAAGAATGTGAAGTTTCTTTATCAACCCCTCCGTTTGCAATATACCACTCACCATCAAACGGGAGTGAATACTGTACTTGCGGTTTATATGAGTTTTTATCCGGGAGCTTAAAGCCATGTCTAAAATGTGCAATAAGTATTCCAACAAGCATCCATAAATTTTGACCGAGAAACATTAAATTTTGAATGTTGTTACGCATGGGAGAAAATACATTTGCAAAGCCACACAATCCGAACAAGAAGAATAGAGTTAGGTACTGGTTATCAAAAAAAACGCCTAAAAACCCAACCCAAAACAACCATTGTAATTTTGAAATAAATTTAAGCATAAACTACCTCTCCAAATATTCTCTGTATCTCCGCAAGAGCGATTGAAATTCGGAATTTTCTTTCAAAAACGATGTTTCATCGTGTAATTCAGATTTTAACTGCTCAATCATTGATGATAAAAGCTGCCGTGGCAGATTTTCCATGTTATCATCGGATAAATTCAAATGCTTGTATAAAATATTCGATGAAATATCCGTCTTTCCCTCCATAGAAGCAAGGAGTAAAGATAGTATTTTTGTGCAGTACTCCGCATCTTTTTTATTTATTGCACATTCAAGTTTAGCTGTATATGCGGTACATTCTAAAATGCCAAATTGCTTTGCCAACTGTTCTTGGATGCAAGCCAATTCCTCGGCATCGTCTCCCCGGTTTTCAGACAAAGAAACCTGGGTTAAAGCTATTAGTATGGATTGCATTTCAACTGCGATTTCCAACATTCGATGCTCTAATAAAACACACGCAGGTTCATATTCCTTTTTTTGTTGATGTAGATATGCCATCATTAACTTTGTATCAGCGGGATAATCATTTAGTAATGTGGCAGCTTTTTCATATTCTTCTTTTTCACAATGCAGATAGAACAAAAAAGAAATTGCTTCTTTTTTTATTTCAATATTTTCGCTATTGCGTATCCTAAAATACAGTTTAGCAAGTTCTTCACGATATTTACTTTGATGCTCCACTGACTGCAATCCTAAAGAGGGTTGTAAAAAAACACCCAACGAATAAATTAAATTTTCACAAGTTGGAAATGCCCTAACTTGATCTAAAGCGAATTGAAAACCATCTTCAAACCCATCTTCCTGAATGATGGATTGAACTTTCATAACAACATTTTTGATCTCCACTTCAGACATTTCCTCATTAAAGGACATGAGCGTATTCAAATCTGTCTTTAACAATCTGGCCAAGCCGGGGAGAAGTGTAATGTCTGGATAAGTTGTTCCGTTCTCCCATTTACTAACTGCGGGTATTGAAACACCCAAATACTCCGCAATATTTTCTTGCGTTAACCCCAAGTGCTTTCGCTTTTCTTTAATTATCTGACTAATTTTCATATTGTCCTCCATCTATTTATAAGATTATCATACCTGCGTGATAATAGACAATCGAGCTATTGTTTAATTATAACTCAGAAAAGTTAACTTGCAAGCAACACGAAATAAAATACTACTTTACATCAAATTTCATTACATTCTCATAATCTAACACGAAATGTAGAATGATATAGGGTGATATGAGAATGAACCAAAATGAAAGAAGGTTTGACTTTCACGGCCTCGGGCTGGCGCTCAAAAGAGCCAGAGAAGAAAAGGGTTGGACACAAGCCTATGTTGCGGAATTAGTAGACCGTGACTCCCGTACCATTATGAATATTGAGAACAAGGGCCAATATCCCAGCTTTGACCTTTTTGTTAAACTCTTTACTATGTTTGACATTTCAGTTGACCAGTTTATTCATGCGGACGGAGGGGCGCAGACAAGTTCTTGCAGAAAACACATTGATGTGCTCCTAAATTCTATGAGTGAAAAAGAGCTTGTCGTGATAGAAGCCACAGCCGAGGGCATTAAGAAAGCCAGAGAAACGGAGGATGCGTAAGAAAGCGTGACCTTCGTTTTTTTGCGCCATGTAGCGGAAGCGCACGAAATGGCAAGCAATTCGGGTGTGGCCACACTCCGAAATTTTTACTGGGCCGCAGGCCCGCAAAAATGCTTGTTGGGGAGCCTCCCCAAACCCGGCTCTTTGGGACAAAATGTCCCAAAGAGGTTGGCTGCGTCACCGCCGCTATCGCGTCTGTTCCTTATTGTCCCGCCCGTCCGTCAGGCCGAGCAGATGGTCGATATTGGCCTTGACTGCCACGGCCTCCCGCATATCCCGCTGGGCCTGCCGATACTCGGCATAGAGGGCCTTTTTCTTATCCGCCAGCTCCCGCCGCTGTTTTTTCAGCGCGTCCATTTTGGGGAGCTTTTCACCGCCTAACAATTCATTCATAGCGGCCCGGGCCGCCCGGTAGGTGGCAAGCTCCGCCTCGTGCTCGGCCAGATACTTTTTCGAGTACCGGGCCGCCTTGTAGCCGTCAAACACGGGCCAGGCCTTGGCATAGTCCACCACGGCCCCCATCAGCCCGGAGACTTTAGAGAGGGCCGCCTCGGTGGTCTGGAGCTCCCCGGCCAGCGCGTGGGCCCGGTCAACCGCCGCCGTGGTCTTTGCCGCCAGCGCGTCATAGTCGGTGAGATTGTTCTCCTGCAGAAACTGGAGGGCGGCGGCCATCTGCTTTAGGTTGTAGACTTTCGCCCAGCGTTCATAAGCCGGGCCCTTGCCCTCGGCCATGCGCTGTTGAATGTCAATGATAAGCCCCACCTGCCGGATCGGGGGCGGCGCGTCCTTGGGGAGCTCCGGGAGGGGCCGCTCCCCGGCGATAACCGCCCGGATGTCCTCGGGGTCAAAGCCCGCGCCGAGGGTGGATGCCCGGAGCCGGGTGTACTTGTTCTGCCCTGGCGCGAGGAACGACACCACGCCGCCCCGCCCGCGCTTGACGGCAAAGCCGGACTCTTCCATCAGCCGGAGGAACGCGGCAAAGTCGGCGGGCTTTTTTTCAAGGGCCGCGATGATTGCCAGCCGCACCCGCTGTTGAGCGGAGGGCGGCTTGTCGCCTATCCACTGGCCATAGTGGAGGAAACGGCCCTTGCTGTGCTGTTTGGGATTTTGTATCACGGACAAATCATGCTCCAGACATACCCGGTCAGACAGCCGCCGCAGGGCAAAGCTGGAGCCGAGGAAATTATGGAATTTCCGGGAGCAGTCAAAGGCCGTGGAATTGAAATAGATGTGGTTGTGAATGTGGCCCTTGTCGGTATGGGTGCAGACGAAAAACTGGTACTTGCCTTTCGTCCAGCGCATCGCCGTTTCAAAGCCCGGCTTATTTGCCTCCTCCGCCGTCACCTCGCCGGGCGGGAACGC
The DNA here is from genome assembly GCF_003885045.1 of Schaedlerella arabinosiphila. Classification (GTDB taxonomy): domain Bacteria; phylum Bacillota; class Clostridia; order Lachnospirales; family Lachnospiraceae; genus Schaedlerella; species Schaedlerella arabinosiphila. The sequence continues at coordinate 6,232,510 of NZ_RHJS01000002.1, forward strand.
CTGCCGTATCTGGAAGAACAGAGCCCCGCGCTCCACGGGCCGGGCGGTGGCCGCCTGGTATTCGCTTTTCACCAGCAGAAACTCGGCGGCGGCTGTGGCCGGGTCGCAAAGGTGGGAGGACACGGCCCCCAGCTTTTGGGGGTTGAGCCCGTAGGCAAACCGCTCCTCCATCGTCTGGACGGCGCTCAGTCCCGCCGCCTGCTTGTAGGGCCGGATGTAGGTCGTGGCCGTGGTAGCACCTCCTCTCGCCATGAAAAAAGACAGCAGGCAAAGCGCCCACTGTCTTTCTATTCTGTTAAAATCATTCTCTCCATTCCACATAATACTCGATAGGGATATAGCCTTTATCATACCGCCCATGAAAAACGGCTACTTTTTTATAAGCCCGCTTTTGTTCAGATAATTCTATAATACGAAGATAGTTTGCTTTATCTTCCAAAGAATAATAACTATCGAGAGGTCTTTCGTTTTGGACTGTATCGCGCCATCTATTCCAATCCCGGAGTAGTGTATTCACGTCAGCCTCTTCTATTGGAGTTAGATAATATTCGTCACTCCACTCATCTCTAATTTCATCAAATATTCTTTCGTAGATACAAATAGAGCCTTTATAGCTTGCAAGCCCACATAGAGGGCCATCCCACCAATCAAAAATTGTTATCACTTTTTCCATCGGTACTATGCCTCCCAATTAACCAATCTGGATATTGGCTAAAGTAAAGTATAGCATATTCTCATGTAACCGTCTATCCTAATCCCTTTGGGACAAAATGTCCCGAAGTACGAAAAAAGCCGGGGAGCGGCACAGCACCGCTCCCCAGCAGGTCACAGCTCCACCAGCGCGGAAAGCTGTTTCAGCAAATCAGACAGAGGCCCCCACAAAGCGGAGTAGTCCCGTTGCAGGGCCGATATTTCCTCGGGGTAAATCCCCCCGTAGGTGTTGGCATGGATAGCCACTTGATTAAGGTTATTTGAGCACCGCCGCTGGAGAGACACCAGTTCCCGGACGGGGGCAAGGTCAATCTGGAGCACATAGCCGCAAAGGGCCATCCTCCGCATATACGCGCCCATGTTGCGGATGCCCGCCTGGGCCATGCGTTCCCGGATAAGCGCCTGTTCTTCCTGGGACACCATCACATGAAGATGGACGGGGCGGCGGCGCTTTTTTCCGGCCATGCCTACCTGTCGCCCCGGTCGGGCGTGTTCCGTTTGGGCGCGGCGGGGGCCTGCCGTTCCCCGGCCAGCCTTGCCGCCTCTTTCATCTGCTCGGCAATCGGACGGGGCCTGCCCTCCCGCAGTAGGCCGGACACCTCCGGGGCGGGCCGGAGCTCATAGTCCGCCGCCTGCTTTTCCGTCAAAGGTTTTGTGTAGGTCAGATGCCCCCACGCAAGGAACGCGCCGCCCTCCACGAGTACGCGCTTGTCGTAGTTTTCGATCTCGTCCGGCTCGTTGCCCGCAGGCTTGGGAAACGTGCCGATGTCAACGGGCCGCTGGGTGGAATAATACTTGTAAAGGCCGGGGGCCTCAATGTGCGCCACCTTGACGGAGAACTGCTGCTGGTAGTTTTCCACCCGCTCCAGCAAGTCCTGCTCCAGCGCGGCCCGGTCACTGCCATAATGCCCCCACTCATACTGCCTTGCGCCGTGTTCGTCATCATAGCAGGCCCACGTCACAAAGGGGGACGGGGCCCGGGGATGCTCCCCCAGCGCAAAGCCCCGGCCATTCTCCAGCATGACGGCCTTTAAGATTGTATAACCTTGATTTTTGTCCATAGGAACCTCCTCTCGAAATGTTAGCATCATCCGGGGAAATCGGGGCAGGACGTGTAAAAGTACGCCCCGCCCCAAAAGCGGCCCCGGAAAGCCTTGAAAACAGCGGGCTTTTATACCCCCAAATGCTCACGCCTCACCCCCGGTATTTCCGCATATATCCCCGCTGTTTTTTCTGCCTTGCGGCCTTGGAGCAGGCCACGGAGCAGTAGCGCCGCCGCCCGTCCGGGAGAAAGGGCCGCCCGCAGACAGGACAGGGCCGGGTTTCCGGGGCGGGCCCCTCGGTATTGAGGGCGGCCTCCAGCACCGGATTCAGCGGCAGGACAGCCTCCCGGAAGTATCTGCAATAGGCCCCCGTCCAGCACTTCCCCAGCATATAGCACTCACAGTCCAAAGGCAAGCATCCCATTTCCCGGTCATAGTTGGCGCACCATTTCACTACAAGGGAGCGGATAGCCGCCTTTTCCTCACGGGTCAGCTCGCGCAAAATATCACCTCCCGCCCGTTTTTTTCAAAAGGCTCTGAAAGCAGGAGCCGCAGGGGATGCCGCGCCAGTAGGGACAGCCACAGCACCGGGAGCCCTCCCGGGGCTTTTCCGGGCGGGGAGCCCGGGGCCGGGGGCGGCGTTTCATTTCCCGTTCCAAAGGGTTGTTTGTGAAATTCATTCGCCGCCCTCCGTTTCTTCCTCATCCCACGGGGGGAGGTCGTCATATTCACCGCCGCCATAGTCCTCGCCGTATTCCTCCGCCTCGTCAAAGTCCTCGCCGGGCGCGGCGGCCTGCTGTTTGGGGCGGTATATCTTGAAGTACCACCCGGCCCCGCCGCCGATAGCCAGCACCGCCAGCACCAGCAGGAGAGTCCCCGCCCCGCCAGATTTTTCCGGCTCGGGCTCGGGTTCCTCCGGCTCGGTGGCAGGTTCGGGCTCCGGCTCCGGGAGCGGTTCGGGTACGGGCTCCGGGGAGGGCTCCGCAAGGGCCATCAAATCGGCCACAGTGACAGCGTTCAAGAAGTACACGTTTTCCGTCTCCCGCTGGCGGTCAATCACCAGATAGAACACGGACTCGTCCGCCGCCATGATGGTGAAAAATTCCTTGCCGTCCCCGTCCGTGGCGTTATCCACCATCGTCCCCTGGCCGTCCGGGGTGAACGGGTTGGGCTCGGGTTCCGGCTCCGGGGTGGCCGGGGGCTCCACGGGGGCAAGCCCCTCCCATTCCGGGCCGCCCGTACCGTCCTCCCATTCCTCGCCGCCCCCGGCATAGGCCGTTGTGGTGATGCCGCACAGCAAAAAAGCGGCGCACAGAGCCGCCGCCAACACACGATATTTTTTCAGTTTCATTCCGCGTCCTCCTTTTCCGGCCCGGCAGACTTCGGGACATTTTGTCCCAAAGTGTCCCCGGCCTTAATGCGCTGGAGCACCAGCGGGAGCTCCTCAAGGGAAATGCTCATGCCCCGCACGATGTCCACGATTTCCTCGTTCTCGGCCTCCTTGTGTTTCTGTTCCAGCTCTTTCAGCCGGGCCTGCTGGTCGCTGATTTTGCCTTTGACCTTTTCGATCTCGGCCATGATTTTTGCGCTCTTGCTGATTGCCATTGAAAACCTCCTTTTCACGGTAAGCGCCCGTAGGCGTAGAAGTGGGCCTGCCAGTAGCTGCTGTTTAAGTTGGCGTAGCTGATGGGGTCGCCACAGTGTATCATCATCCCGTCCCCCACATAGATGCCACAGTGGGAGACGCCCGGCGTGTCATAGGTTCCCTTGAAGAAAACAAGGTCGCCGGGGCGGGGGGAGCTGGTTCTGGTGCAGATGTTGTAAAGCCCCTGTGCCCCCAGCCGCCCCACGTTCCAGCCGGAATGATTGACTACCCACGAAACAAAGCCGGAGCAGTCAAAGGACGTGGCCGGGGAGCTCCCGCCCCATACATAGGGATAACCGAGGTATTTCTCGGCCTCGGAGAGCATCGCCGCGAATGTTTCATCGTCCAGATATTCCCCCGGCACTTCGTAGCCTTCCGGCGGGCTGGTGTATTTCCCCACATAGGACGAGCCGGGAAAGAGGTCGGGGCGGTTCCCCAGCGTAGCCATGTAGAGGGAATACCGGGAAACCTTGTCCTCCCCCATGATGTACACCGGGAGATGGGAAAGGTTGAAGTTATCCAGCGTCACAGTGCAGATATAATAATCGTAATACACCCGGTAGCTGTCGGTGTGGGTGTTGCCCTCCTCGTCCGTCCATGTATCCGTTTCGATGTAGTACCGCCGCTCCTTTACCACGTTCTCGGTCAGCGTGTACTGGCGGTCAAAGAGCATCTGCAAGGTAGGCTGGACATCCGCCAGCGTCCACTCCCCCTCATGCCATGCGCTCAGAATGGAAACCAGCACATAGGGGTCATGTTCGATAGCGTCTAAATCGTAATGGTACTCGTCATAGTCGTGGGTGCTTTCGTAGGTATCCAGATAATGCTGGAGCTCCGCCTCCAGTGAACAGTAGGCGGCCTCGGCCCCCAGCATATCCCCGTCCTCGGCGGGGTAGGTGGTGGCCCCCACAGCTCCTGCGGCGGCGTTCCCCAAAGAGACGAGGGAGGACGCGCAGGACTGGAGGGAAAAGAGAAGCACCGCGCAGGCCAGCGCAAGCAGCACCCCCACGGGATGCCGTTTCACAAAGCCCACAGCCTGCTCCGCCAGCTTTTCCGTGGCGGCGGCAGTTTTCCCAGCGGCCTTGGCCCCCTGCTTTGCGGTCTGTTTCGCCGCCTGCCGCGCTTGTTTGGCGTACTGCTTTTTCAGCTTTTGCTTGTGCCAGTAGCGGGTGACGGCGTTCTTTGCAAGCTCCGGGTTCTCCTGGGCGGCCATGCGGAACTGGTAGTCCGCCCGGGCCTTGATGTACTGCGTCTCGGCCTTGTGGACGGCCCGGGCCGGGTGCTCCCGGATGCGCTTTTTTACGGTATGCACCGCCGCCCGGCCCACGGCCTCGCCCACAAGCTCCGAGCGGTGGGCCCCCTCGGTTCCCACGTTCTCATGTTCCACCTCGTAAACCTTGCCATGCACAAAGCCGTGTGCGCTCCACCCGGCGGCCCCCAGCACCCGGCGCACCGGGCCCCTGGGTTTCGGGGGCTTTTTGCCCTCCAGCTTTTTCCGGGCCCGGTTCAGCTTATCCTCCCGCGTCTCCATGCGGAGCTTGGATTTACTGATTTTTTCCTGTTCGCTTTCCATGCGGAACTTGGATTTTTTGTTTTTCAAGCCTTTCGGGGACTTTGGGACATTTTGTCCCGAAGTGCCTTTGTCCCCGGCGGGCCCGGCGTTATTCGTTCCTCTGGTCATTGGCTATGTCCTCCGGGCGGGTGGTGAGCAGGTTGTAAATCTCACCCTTGGGGAAACGGTCAACAAAGGGGATGGTCACATTCCCATAGAACAGCAGCCCCTCGCCGGAATTGCTGTGGGTGATATAGGAAAGCTGGTGCTCGGAAATGCCGAGCTGTTTTGCGATAATCGCCCGGTCGCTCTGGGCCTGGGAGAGCAGGACGAGAAAGTCGGTGTTATCCAGTATGTTCTCGATTTCCCGGCTGGCCAAAAGGTCTTTCACGTTCTGCGTGAGGGCCGAGGGCACACAGCCCTTTTTGCGGAGCATCTTCCACACCGCCACAAAGTAGCTGGCGGTCAGCGGGTCGCGCAGGAGGATGTGGAACTCGTCAAAGTAGCACCATGTCGCCGCCCCGTTCTGGTAGTTGGTATGCACCGCCGAGGTGACAAACTCGTTGGTGACGTGCATCGCAATCTTGCGGAGGTTCTCCCCCAGCCCTTTTAACACGATGCACACCACCCGGGAGCTCAAGTCCACGTTGGTCGGGTGGTTGAACAGATTGAGGGAGCCCGTACAGTAGAGCTCAAGAGCCGTTGCCACGCGCTTTGCCTCCGGCTCCGGCTGTTTCAAGAGCTCCTCATACAAGTCTTGGAGCAAAGGCATTTTTGCGCCCTCCAGCCCCAGCGCAAGCTCCCGGTACACCAGCCGCACACAGCGGTCGATGACGGTTTTCTCTATGGGTTGCAGGCCGTCCTTGCCGCCCACCACCAGCTCACACAGCGAAAGAAGAAAATCCGCTTTCATGGAAAGGGGGCTGTCCTCGTCATTAAGCCCCATCTGAATATCCATCGGGTTGATATGGTGGGGGCTGTCCGGGGCAATCTCGATGACCTGCCCGCCCAGCCGCCGCACCAGCGGGGAATATTCCCCCATCGGGTCAACGATAACGATGCGGTCTTGGGTCGCCAAAAATACGTTTATCAATTCCCGCTTGGCGGCAAAGCTCTTGCCGGAGCCCGTGGAACCGAGGTACATCCCATTTGCGGATTTCAGCTTTTTCCGGTCAGCCATGATGACATTGTGGGAAAGCGCGTTCATGCCGTAGTAGAGGGCCTGCCCGCCCATGCGGAGCTCCCTCGTCATAAAGGGAATGAAAATCGCGGTGGAGCTGGTGGTCATGCCCCGCTGTATCTGCACCTCGTTATAGCCGAGGGCCAGCGAGGACATAAAGCCCTGCTCCTGCTGCCAGTCCAGCCGCTTTAAGGCGCAGTTGTATTTCTGCGCGATGCCAGAGACGGTGAACACGTCATTTTCCAGCCGCTGGCGGGTGGGGGCGAGGTTGATGACGGTGAACGTCAAAAGGAACATCCGCTCATTCCTTGACTGCAAATCCCCCAAGAGCTCCGCCGCGTCCTTGGAAAAGGTGATAAGGTCGGGGGGAAGTATGTCCATGTCGTACCCGGCGCGGACGGCTTTTTTCTGCTCCTCCACTTTCATCTTGTCAATGTCCGAGATTTTCCCCTTGATGGTCTTTATCGCCTTTAACTGGTCAACGGTCTGGATGTGCATGGTGACGGTGAGCTCCGCATCCAGCTCCAGAACCTCCCGCAAAAGGCGGTCGGAGAGCTCGGACGCCAAAATCTGGAGATAGGACGCCGCGCCCCAAAAGCCGCCCACCTTAAAGAACCGGGAGCCCCTAAAGTCAAAGCCGCCGCTGGGGGTGATGAAGTCCTTTGTGCCCATTCCCGTTTTGGAAATATCGCCCCATGAAAAGCGGAACGGCTCCCGCCGTCCGGGGTGCATCTGCCCGTGTAAGAGGGCCAGCCGCTCCCGCCCGTCCAGCGGGGACGAGGGAACGCCCAGCCGGTGGAGGTTGCCCATCACGTCCGCCTCCACCCGGTCAAGCCGGGGCCGGGCGGCGGCGATGCCCTCGGCGGGCACGCCAAAGGTGATATATTTGGAGCGTTCAATCCCGTTGTTGGAGCGGGCAATCTGCCGTTTGAGCATCCCCACGAACTCGCCCCGGATGCTGTCAAAATCGTCCGCCTGGGCGGGGATGTTCACATGGTAGCGGCTGGTGGAGTGGGAGCGGCGGTTGATAAAGGAGAGCTGGACGGGGAGCGCGCTGTCGAAGTAGTTGAGGAATGAGCTCCACCCGCTGAATATCGCGGACTGATCCTCGGTGGATGCCACGGAGTAGTTGATGTCCTCATATTCCACGGTCTTTGTGTAGAGCCCGCCGGGGAGCTGGCACACCCCGTCCGGGTGCATCGCCACATAGGGGATGGACTGCTGGGCGGACAACGCCGCCTTATTCTTTCTTTTGTTTTTTCGGTTTTCCATTCACTGCCTCCTTTCCCGCCTGCCCGGTAAAGGGCGCGTAGATGTTCCCGGTCTTGTAGGGCCTCACCCCGGGCCGCAGGTACTTGGCCCGGATGATGTTCTTCAGTAAGCGATGCAAAAGAAACCGTATTGTAAAAAATGATCTGCTATGGTAATACTTCCATAACAGATCATTTCATCTTTTTCTGAATTCTACAGTATTCCGGGAGTTCCCTGGACCATGGCAGATATGGATCCAAAATACTTGGATCATTTTGATACTGGTAATCAATTTCCGGCATCTTTTCCAACAGATAAGACAGATATCGGAATACATCCAATTGATTCAATTTCGATGATTCTACCAGTGAATAGACAATCCCACTGGCTCTCGCCCCTTCCGGTGTGTCCGCAAACAGCCAGGATTTACGGCCGGTTGCAAAGGGACGTATACAGGCTTCGCACTCATTATTCGAAATCGGAAGCCTTCCATCCTCCATGAAGGTATTCAGATATTTTTTCTGGTTCCGGCTGTATTGCAGCGCCTTTTTCAAAGATTCGTTGGCAGTATATTTTTCGCTCGTTTCTTCTACCCATGACCAAAAAGCCTCAAGTACCGGCTGGCTCAGTTCTTTGCGTTTCTCCAGCCGCTCCTGCGGTTCTAGGCCCTGAATCTTTTTTTCGATTTTAAAAAGCTGGTCGCACCATTCTCGCGCCTCCGCTCCTTTGCTCCCCTTTAGCTCCTTTCCCGCAGAGTCCAGCGGGATGCTCTCTATATAGTAGCGACGCAGATGCGACCAGCACAGAGCCCGGCTGACTCCTTCTACTTTTTCGTAGCTGTCGCAGGCATCTGTTACCAGATATCCAGCAAATCCGGTATACAGCCGTTTTGCTTCTGCTCCGGAACGGGTCCTTGCATAGTGGAAGAGCACTGCGCGGATCTTTTCAAAGCTTCCGGTCCGCACCACCCACATGAAGGATTCGCTGCTGGCCTTCTTTCCCGGTTCCTTGTTGCATTGGATCCGGGTTTCGTCACCCATCAATACGGAGCAGGTCTCCATGATGACCTGGTGCATCCTCAGGAAGATCGGCTCCAGCCATTCCTGACTGCATCGGATCACCCAATGCGACATGGTGGAACGGTAGATACTAAGCCCAATGCGGTACCAGTCCCGCTCCTGCCTTGCCAGGGGGATTCCCATATCATATTTCTGGTATAGGATCCCTGCAACCAGGGATGGACTTGCGATCGAATGTGGGAGCAAACCTTTGGGGACTCTGGCCGCTACGAATGTGGGGGACAGCTTCTCACTGTCTTGGCTGCCGCATTTTGTACATTTTTTTATCTCCTGCACATACTGTTTTACTTTCAGCTTCGCTGGTTCATATACCACTTCGGTCCGTACTACTTTTTCTCCTACTTTTGTCAGTTGTGCACCGCATACAGGGCAGGTTTCTTCTTCACTTACTACGCAGCGTTCGATCTCTGTTTCAAGAGAAGAGAGCATTTCTGAGCGCACACCTGCCTGACGTACTTTCCGTGTATGCTCCGGTACTGTGATCTCTTTCTGTTGTTTTGCCAGTTCCTGCAGGAGCTGCTCCTGCTCCGGAAACAGGTTCAGCTGTCCTGTAACCTGGGTGGCCTCACTGGATGGGCCATACATCTTTTTACGCGCATGCAAAACTGCCTGGGTCAGGTTCTCGATCTGGATACGTTGTCTTTCGATCTGTGCATCCCGTTCTCCCAGCATCTTTTTCAGAGATTCCACCTGTTCCCGCAGTCTGGTTACTTCTTCCTGTTGTGCTGCTGTCTGCATGGCTCTTCCTCCCTCCCCGCATTTCCTTCATTTTAACATCTTTTTATGAAAAAATCAGCATTCCAGGCTTTTTTTTGACCTGAAAAATGCTGATTTTTTAAGGATAATCCGTGGGTTATCCGTCATTTTTTCTGCTCAGAAGCAGGTATCCTCCGGCTGTATCTTTACCGGCTTATGCGCATATTTCTGTTCAATAGACAGCCCCTCCAGGAGCCAGCGTACCTGCTGCGCAGTGATGTCTTTGATATCGTCAGGTGTCCTGGGCCATTGGAAACGCATGTCCGGCAGGAGCTTCTTTGTTGCCAGGAGGAATCCGTTTCCACCTTCAAAACGGAGTGCTTTCAGACAATCTCGTTTTTTATTGCAGAACAAAAATACACAGACCGGGGAATAGGGATCCAAATGGTATTTCAAAGTAACGAGGGCTGCGAGCCCCTCAATCTGTTTTCGAAAATCCGTCGCACCACAGGCGAGGAAGATATGTTCCGCCCCCTGGGTGATCATGCTCAGCATAGGGACTGCAGGAGCCGCAGTACTCCTGAAACCTGTCCCATATCTGCGTTTTTGTGGATGCCCACATGAAATTCGTGGTATCGGACCTCTAGGGAAAGGGATTCCGGTATCGTTGGCAATTCCTGGTGGAAGAGCGGGAGCTCTATGAAAGGCTGTTCTGCAACAGGAAAGGATTCTGGTTCGGTGTCCATCCTCCGGATCTTTTTCTCCCAGTATTTATAGGTATCATATTTGAAGTTGTTCTTCTCACACCACTTACGAACGGAGAGACCACTTTGGAGCCGCTGGCTAAAGATCATCCTCCATTCCTCATGGCTGTAATGTACATTCACTGACTGATTCCTCCTTCTGCTCTTTTAGAAGCAGTATAGCAGGGAAAGAGAGATTATGCACTACGGTAGGTTTTGAATCGCTTACGGAAGTTCCTCTTGCAGCTCCGCAAGCTCTTTTTCTGACAGAATGACGTTTTTGTATCTGCCAAAAGGGGCGGGGGCGGTCTGTCCTTTCTTTAGCTCTCCCTCTCTCTTTATCTCTAACTCTATATCTATCTCTTTCTCTATCTCTATCTCTGGCGGACAAATATCCGCCCCGTCTGGTGGACGTTTGTCCGCCACGGCTTCCGGCAATGCCTTTTGCTCCTGCAAAGCCAGCCTTGCACGGCGTTTCCTCTCCCCCTCGGTAGAGGACTGACCGATTAGGAGTTCTATGTTGCTCATGTACAAAGCCCCGTTCTGCAAGGGTTCTACAAGCCCCAGTTTCATAAAAATCTGCAAAGCCTTTTCTACTGTGCCGACTTGCTGGCGGGTGATGGTGGCTATCATCTGTGCGGTGTAGGGGATATTCTCGGCAAGCTGGAGCTTTCCCCCGTTTTTCAGCGATTTTAGGTACATCTTCAAGAGAATGTTTGAGTAGAGCATCCCGTCCTGCATACTTTCCAGCAGCACGATAGCGTCCTCGTCAAAATAGCTCTCTTTCAGCTTTAGGTAATAATATTTGCGGTTGTCTGCCATTCGTTCCTCCTTTGGTCTGTTTTGGGCTTCTGTTACGCTTTAGAACGCCGTTTTCGGGGGTAAAGGATATAACTATCGTCTACCCGTTGAGGGCGGTCAAAAAAGCCTTGATTTACGGGGGTTTGGAATATCCTAAAGCGTGACATTTATCCCTCTGTTTCCGCTTGCGCTGTGCGGCTTTGATTCTTTTCATGCGTCCAGCGCAATCCGGGCAGTATTTCCCCCGGTTGGACTTGGGGAGAAAATAGCCGCCGCACTCGGTACAGCGTTTCCTGTCTGCCCGGTGGAGTAGGGCGGCTTCCAGTTTCCCGTCCAGCGGCAGAACGGCGGTAATGAACCAGCGGCATATAAGCGAATAGCTGATACTCTGGACGCATACGCAAGGCTCGCCGTTATCCAGCAAGATACAGTTGCCGTTATCGTAGTTGCAGCACTCATGTACAAGGCGGCGGGCGGCTCTGTACTGTGGGTAGTCCATGTAGGGGCGTTTACCGTTCATTTTCCCGCCCCTTTTCCCGTTCCGGCTCACGGCACAAGATTTTGTCAAGATTGCCCTTTACGGTCTGCAATTCCCGGACGCTTGCTTTCTTCTCCCGGTACTCGTTGTAAAGCGTGTTCTTCTCCCTTGTAAGCTGTTCAATCTCTGCTTGTAGGGCTTTGGACGCTGGCAGCTTGGAGATTCCCTGTGCCTTGAAATACCGGGCGGCAGATTCGGAAATGATAAACTCGCTTTCGTGCTGCTCCCGGTAGCTCTTACGGGCTTTCTCTGTTTTCTGTGCTTTTAGCCCGTCACGGGCTGGCTTGGTCTTGATATACGCCAATAGCTGTTTCTGCAAGTCCTTTTTCTCCCGTAAAGTGCTTTCCACGGCTTTCAGTTTCCCGGTCACTTCATGCAGTCCGGCACTGGCAGCGGCAAGGGCGGCTTCCAGTTCCTCCGGGGAAGAAAAGCCGGATTCCTCGTAAACGCTCATGGTAGCCGCCATTTGCTTCAAGTTGTGCAAGGTCGCCCATTTCTCATAGCCTTTCCCCTTGCCCTCGGCTTTCTTGGCGGCTATGTCTACCATGCGCTGTACAACTTCCCGTTGGGAAGCGTCTTGTTTCGGTGCGTTTATGGCGGTTTTATTCCGCTGTAAGCGGTCTTTTATGCTGCGGGGGTATTCCTGTTGGGGTAGGGGCGTTTCGGCGGCTCTGGCGGCGTTCTGTGCGTTTTGGGTGAGTGCTTCCAGTATGGCGGCATGGTCAAAATCATCACCTAATTTCCGGGCTGTGATTGGCTTCGTCCTGTCCGGCGTGAGATAGGACAATCTCCCCCGGCTCTCCTTGACGGTCACGCCCTGTTGCAGCAGCTTCCCGGAAAAGTCCTCAAAGGAAATGGCAGAGGACAGGGCAGCTCGGATTGTGCGCCTTAGCTTCTCCTTGTCGGTTTCAAACTTGGTCTGTTTGGGCGGCTCTCCTGTGGTGGCTTGGGAAGCGTTCTCTTTATCCAGTGCGGCTTGTCCTTTCCGTTTCGCCCAATACTCACGCTCGGTAATGCGGTTCTTGCTCCCGTTCAGCAAGTCAATCTGATAGAGGTTTTCCCGGTGGCACATCTCCATGACTTCCGCTTTGAAGTATTCCATAGCTGCGTCTGTACAGCGGTGCTTGCAGCCCTCCCTTGTGTCGGCTGGTCTTTCCATGTAGGGTAGCAAGGGTACTTCCTCAATCCGTAGGGAATTGATTACGATATGCACATGAATGTTGCCGCTGTGGTTATGCCCGTCCGGGTGGGTGCATACCAACGCTTGGTGTCCGGGGAAATGCGTCTTGCAAAATTCCTCGCCCAATGCTTGCGCCCGGTCTACGGTCAAGCCGTTGTCTGGTGCGTCACGGGGGTCAAAGGAAATAATATAGTGGTGGCTCTTTACGTCCTCCCGCTTCTGGTTCTTGCCGTATTTGAGATTAGAGCGCATACAGGCGATTGCAAAATCTTCATCACCGCAATTCAGAGAGGAAATGAGATAGCCTGTCCTCGGAACAATCTGCCCGTTTTCATCAAGAGTGGGCTTCATGGTAAACTCGTCATGCTCAAAAGTTAGGTACTGCTCGGCAGCTCCGTAATCGGCATTTTTAGAGCTGATATGTTTGAATGTTGCCAACGGCTTCACCTACTTTCTGCAAGACTTCAAACTTCAAGGCGGCAAGCTCCGCTGTGGCGGCTCGTACCTCTTGGGAGAGGGCATTATAGGGTACGCCGTACTCGTTCAGACAGCGGGCAATCTGGTTCAAGTTGCCGCCGATTTTCCCGTACTCGGCTGTGAGTTTCCCAACGGCAGAGAGTAATTCATCATTGACCGGGGAAACGGTAATAACCGGGCGTATGCTTGACTTAATGAGGGCTTGCCGGATAAACTCGGCTTGGCTCATTTTGCAGAGGGTGACACGCTCGGAAAACTCTGCATATTCTTCCTCAGTCAAGCGTGTTTTGATTACCCGGTGACGGTGTGGCGTGTTGTATCTTTTCATGGCTGTGAACCTCCTTTCGTGGGTGGATTTTTTCAAGCGGCGCAAGCCGCAAAAAGGCGGGCTTGGGGTGGCAACCCCAACAAGATTCCCATAGGACAAAATGAGCCGGTAGGCGAAATTTGGTACTGTGGTAGAATCTTGCTCTTAGAAAGTGGCGGCTTCCTCTGTGTGGGCTTCCGCTGATACCCTCGACGGAGAGGGCGGGGCTTCTGCCAACTTTGCGGCGGTATTTCGCTCTCAATATCTTTAGTACCGCAAGCGTGGATTTTGCCAAAGCTGCGGCGATATTTCTCCCTCAAATACTACAAACCAGCAAAAAGCAAAATGGACGTTGATTTACGGAAATTTCCCCTCATTCCTTACAAAACCACACAAGCCCGAATAGGCGGGAATTTTCAGAAATTTCTTTCTATCCCCCTTTGCACGGCATAATACCGACATTTTTTGGTAAGCGATTCAAAACCTACCGTAGTGCATAATCTCTCTTTCCCTGCTATACTGCTTCTAAAAGAGCAGAAGGAGGAATCAGTCAGTGAATGTACATTACAGCCATGAGGAATGGAGGATGATCTTTAGCCAGCGGCTCCAAAGTGGTCTCTCCGTTCGTAAGTGGTGTGAGAAGAACAACTTCAAATATGATACCTATAAATACTGGGAGAAAAAGATCCGGAGGATGGACACCGAACCAGAATCCTTTCCTGTTGCAGAACAGCCTTTCATAGAGCTCCCGCTCTTCCACCAGGAATTGCCAACGATACCGGAATCCCTTTCCCTAGAGGTCCGATACCACGAATTTCATGTGGGCATCCACAAAAACGCAGATATGGGACAGGTTTCAGGAGTACTGCGGCTCCTGCAGTCCCTATGCTGAGCATGATCACCCAGGGGGCGGAACATATCTTCCTCGCCTGTGGTGCGACGGATTTTCGAAAACAGATTGAGGGGCTCGCAGCCCTCGTTACTTTGAAATACCATTTGGATCCCTATTCCCCGGTCTGTGTATTTTTGTTCTGCAATAAAAAACGAGATTGTCTGAAAGCACTCCGTTTTGAAGGTGGAAACGGATTCCTCCTGGCAACAAAGAAGCTCCTGCCGGACATGCGTTTCCAATGGCCCAGGACACCTGACGATATCAAAGACATCACTGCGCAGCAGGTACGCTGGCTCCTGGAGGGGCTGTCTATTGAACAGAAATATGCGCATAAGCCGGTAAAGATACAGCCGGAGGATACCTGCTTCTGAGCAGAAAAAATGACGGATAACCCACGGATTATCCTTAAAAAATCAGCATTTTTCAGGTCAAAAAAAAGCCTGGAATGCTGATTTTTTCATAAAAAGATGTTAAAATGAAGGAAATGCGGGGAGGGAGGAAGAGCCATGCAGACAGCAGCACAACAGGAAGAAGTAACCAGACTGCGGGAACAGGTGGAATCTCTGAAAAAGATGCTGGGAGAACGGGATGCACAGATCGAAAGACAACGTATCCAGATCGAGAACCTGACCCAGGCAGTTTTGCATGCGCGTAAAAAGATGTATGGCCCATCCAGTGAGGCCACCCAGGTTACAGGACAGCTGAACCTGTTTCCGGAGCAGGAGCAGCTCCTGCAGGAACTGGCAAAACAACAGAAAGAGATCACAGTACCGGAGCATACACGGAAAGTACGTCAGGCAGGTGTGCGCTCAGAAATGCTCTCTTCTCTTGAAACAGAGATCGAACGCTGCGTAGTAAGTGAAGAAGAAACCTGCCCTGTATGCGGTGCACAACTGACAAAAGTAGGAGAAAAAGTAGTACGGACCGAAGTGGTATATGAACCAGCGAAGCTGAAAGTAAAACAGTATGTGCAGGAGATAAAAAAATGTACAAAATGCGGCAGCCAAGACAGTGAGAAGCTGTCCCCCACATTCGTAGCGGCCAGAGTCCCCAAAGGTTTGCTCCCACATTCGATCGCAAGTCCATCCCTGGTTGCAGGGATCCTATACCAGAAATATGATATGGGAATCCCCCTGGCAAGGCAGGAGCGGGACTGGTACCGCATTGGGCTTAGTATCTACCGTTCCACCATGTCGCATTGGGTGATCCGATGCAGTCAGGAATGGCTGGAGCCGATCTTCCTGAGGATGCACCAGGTCATCATGGAGACCTGCTCCGTATTGATGGGTGACGAAACCCGGATCCAATGCAACAAGGAACCGGGAAAGAAGGCCAGCAGCGAATCCTTCATGTGGGTGGTGCGGACCGGAAGCTTTGAAAAGATCCGCGCAGTGCTCTTCCACTATGCAAGGACCCGTTCCGGAGCAGAAGCAAAACGGCTGTATACCGGATTTGCTGGATATCTGGTAACAGATGCCTGCGACAGCTACGAAAAAGTAGAAGGAGTCAGCCGGGCTCTGTGCTGGTCGCATCTGCGTCGCTACTATATAGAGAGCATCCCGCTGGACTCTGCGGGAAAGGAGCTAAAGGGGAGCAAAGGAGCGGAGGCGCGAGAATGGTGCGACCAGCTTTTTAAAATCGAAAAAAAGATTCAGGGCCTAGAACCGCAGGAGCGGCTGGAGAAACGCAAAGAACTGAGCCAGCCGGTACTTGAGGCTTTTTGGTCATGGGTAGAAGAAACGAGCGAAAAATATACTGCCAACGAATCTTTGAAAAAGGCGCTGCAATACAGCCGGAACCAGAAAAAATATCTGAATACCTTCATGGAGGATGGAAGGCTTCCGATTTCGAATAATGAGTGCGAAGCCTGTATACGTCCCTTTGCAACCGGCCGTAAATCCTGGCTGTTTGCGGACACACCGGAAGGGGCGAGAGCCAGTGGGATTGTCTATTCACTGGTAGAATCATCGAAATTGAATCAATTGGATGTATTCCGATATCTGTCTTATCTGTTGGAAAAGATGCCGGAAATTGATTACCAGTATCAAAATGATCCAAGTATTTTGGATCCATATCTGCCATGGTCCAGGGAACTCCCGGAATACTGTAGAATTCAGAAAAAGATGAAATGATCTGTTATGGAAGTATTACCATAGCAGATCATTTTTTACAATACGGTTTCTTTTGCATCGCTTACCATTTTTTGAAAATGCCAAAAATGGGCGCAAAAAAACAGGAAACCTTTTCTTGATTTCCTGTCTTGGTGTGCCGTTCTATGTAGCGGCGGTTATTCTGTTTTGGTATATGGTTGTTCATCAAAACGGAACTTGAACAATGCAGCAACAAGCCGGGATTTTATGCTGTCCTCCGTATCCCTGTCGATATGCCCGTTTTCAATGGCAGCAATTCGGATTCGCTTGCTGTAATGCCGTAAAACCTCGTCCACGGCTTCCGGCTCTCCGCTGGTCGCCCTGACAATCGTTTCATAGGGTAAAAGGCTCGGATTCCCCATGTGAAAGCACCTCCATTTCTTTGTGCAGAAGCTGTAAAGTCCTGCGGATTTGATACCCGGTCGTACTCCGGCAACGTCCGTACATTTCCCCGATTTCCCGCTGTGTGTAATGCCCGAAAAAGTAAAGGAAAATGATTTCCCGGTTCTTCTCCGGCAGAGATAACAGGGCGGCGGCAAGCTCCCCATTGGTGAGGATAACTGTCTGACCGCATATCGTAATGGGGTATTCTTCATAGGGTGCTTCAAAATATTCGTCTGTTGTGCCTAAAGGATAAAATTTTTCTTCTGTGAGGTATTCAAGGGATATTTCTTTTTGCCGCCGCCTGCTCCTGTCACGCCATGCGTTGATAGCCGCAAAGCGTATGACGGTTTTGCAATAGCCGTTGAAAGTATACATGATGTGTTCTCTGTATGCTTCTGTGCAAGGCATATATGATTCCCCCCTTTCTCCCACATGGGGTTATGCTATGGTTTAATAGCTTCTTTTTATGATGATAATGGGTGACAGCAGTTTTTCTGTCTCCTCTTATCTGCTCAACTGCGAAAACAGATGGTGTATCAACGGCGGGCATAACCCGTCATTTTACTGTGGACTAGTTTGACTAATATATGTTGCATTTTTTTGTTTTCTTAATTCTACCCCCACTAGCACAACAGATAGCACAAACGCTGAAAAATCAGCGACAGGTCCCGCAAGCAATACTCCCATAATTCCGAAACGAAGCGGGAGCAACAGGGTAAGCGGAATCAAGAAAAAGGTCTGCCTTGTTAATGCCAACAGAGCGCCTTTTAACGCTTTTCCTATTGCAGTAAAAAAGCTGGAAGAAAGCAACTGTACACCATTTACCAACACCATGAAAAGATAGGTACGCATGAACAAAACAGCAAATTCAAAATACAGCTCGTCGCCGTCTCCGAATAGTGAAATGATAGAATGCGGGAAAAATTGAAATGCGATGAAGCCAATGGCAGAAACGACGAGGTTCCATTTTACTGCAAGCAGATAAGCTTCCCGTACACGATGATATTGCCTTGCCCCATAGTTGAAGCCGATAATCGGCTGTGTTCCCTGCGAGATTCCCACAACAATCGCAAGAAGGATGGCATTTGTTTTCATAACGATTCCGCAAGCAGCCAAGGGAATATCCGTTCCATATTTTGTTAATGCGCCGTAATAAGTCAAAGAATTGTATTGAATGATTTGAATCACGGTAACTGCAATCTGGTTTGAACTGCTGCTGATTCCCATGCTGCAAATTTTCAGACTTTCTCTGATGTCCAGCAAAAACGACTCTTTTTCAAAATGGATTGTTTGGAAACGCCATATATAACGGACTGCGAGTATGAAAGAAAAAATTTGCCCAATGACCGTTGCCCAAGCTCCGCCGGCAATTCCCCAATCGCAAGCAAAAATAAAAATAGGGTCAAGAATGGTATTGATAATAGCTCCCACAACCATGCAGACCATCGAATACTTTGGTTTTCCATCTGCTCGAATCAAATTGCTCATGCCATTCGTTACGATAAGAAACGGCATTCCAATCAATGTGATGCTGGCATATTGCTTTGCATATGGAAACACATCTGTCGTTGCCCCAAATGCCTTTAGAAGCAAAGGCAACAGAGCTTCGCCAACCAACAAATAGATAATTCCGAAAATCCCCATTAGAACAATGCCATTTCCCGCTGCTTTGGCGGCAGCTTTCGGCTCTTTGCGTCCAAGACAGAGGGAAACACGGGAAGCACTACCAATTCCAACCAGCAGTGCAATGGCAAGGCAGATGGTAGAGAACGGGTAGGCAACATTGGTTGCTGCATTTCCCAAATAGCCGACCCCTTGACCAATAAAAATCTGATCCACAATATTGTAGATTGAGCCGACAAGAGACGCCACAATACTTGGAACAGCAAAATTTTTCAACAGCTTTGAAATTTTTTCACAGCCCAGCGGATTTTCAGTCATTGAATTCCTCCCCCTTTCTCTCTATATGGAGTTCCGATGTGATATTTTTGCCCGCCTGTATTAAGAAATCCATAAAAAGGTTCTGATCAGATTCGCTCATACCCTGCAATAAAAGAGCTTCTGTCTTTTCGCATATCGTCTGTATCTCGTCAATAATAGACAATGCTCTTTCTGTAGGATACAGCTTACACGTCCTCTTATCCTTATCATGGGGAGAGCGTGTAATCATTCCCTGCTTTTCTAATGCCGCAACCGTCCGTACAATATTGCTCGGATGAACATAAAACATATCCAGCAAAGAATCTTGTAGAATACCGGGCGAATGGCAGATTTTGATTAAGAACATATATTGACTGTTATTGATTCCAAAGGGGGCAAGCTGTTTGTCCAAATAGATTTTGTAAAATCGGTCTGTTACTGAAAGCCATTTTAATAGTCGCATAGATATATTCCTCCTAACCGCAAGTATTATACATCAATATGCGTGCGCACGCAAGTATTTTTTGAGAGTGTAAAGAATCATTACTTTTTGCTGCCGACAACTATTTTCGAATTAAGGTATTTAGTCCTTATAATGTTTTTGTAGATAGGTATGAGAGGGATTCCGTAGTAGTCGGCATTGTGGGAATGTGTATAACTGGCTGTCTTATGGAATTGTGGGTAACTCTGTTTGCAGGACGTGGGAAAGCTGCTCTTTAGCTTTTCCATGTGCTGTGAATAGAGTTATCCATGATTCCATAGCCTGTTATGCACATTTCCACAATGCTTGTCTTTTGGTCTTTGGTTTTTTTGGTTCGGAATAGCGTGGTGCTGGCGGTCTATCTCTTATTTTCGGTTGTTTGCTTCTTTACCGTACATGAGCATTCGCGCCCGGATTGTCATTGCCATAGCCCTCCATGAGATTGATCACGCCCCAAATACCAAGTCCGGCTCCAAGTGCTACAACAAGGGTCTGCAAAACGTCTACTGCGCTATTGAAAAATGCCATGAATATATCCTTTCTGCCGCGTCTGCGGCTGTCCGGCAAGCGGACAAAAGGCGGTCAGCGTTTTGGTCGCCGCCGCATAAAAAAAACGCCCTGTATGAAAGGCGGTGTCCCCACGCTGCGTAAGTTCTGCGGCGCGGCGGTATTCAGTTGTAAGGGGTTGGGCGGTACGTCCCACGGTAGGGGCGCGTACCATGTAGCCCGTGTTTACGTTCTTGATTTCCGATCAGCTCCTTAAAAAATCTTTTTATGAATGACAGGTAGGAAAGGGTCTTTTTCCGTAGCAGTCGGCGGTGTGGGAATGTGGGTAACTGGCTGCTCTTTTGGGGCTGTGGGAAACGCTGTTTGCAGGACGTGGGAAAGCCGCACTCTGGCTTTTCCATGTGCTGTGAATGGCGTTTTCCATAGCCCCATAGCCTGTTATCCACATTTCCACGGCGCAAGGGGCGCGTATCTCACGCCCGGTTTTTCTGTTCTTAACTGCAATCCCTCCTTTCTCCCTGCTGGTGGGTCAGCTCCATGTGCCGGATATAGCTTTCTGTCCCCTTAATAGCAGCGTCAACCGCCCCGGCTATGAGTAGCTGCCACTTCATAACCTCCCGTATCTCCATTTCTTTACTGATACCTTTATTCATGGTCTGCGTCCTCCTGTAAATGCGCCCGGTTCTTCTCGTAGAGCCGTTCACAATCCTTAATAAATTTCCGCAGGGCAGCTTCCCGCCGCTGTTCCTCCCGGATTTTCGGGTTGACAAGCACCGTAAACCGCCGCCTGTCAGTTCCGGGGTGTTCACTCATGGTCTGTGTCCTCCTGTAAGCCCTCCCCGTCAATCTCGTAGTAGTCAAATTCTTCCTCCGGCTTCACAATGGCGGGGCGGCGTTTGATGTGCTTTTCCATGTCAAAGGCATTTTTCGGGTCTGCGTCGGAAAGGTACTTATATTTCGGGTGTTTTGTGATGTCAAATTTATCCGAAAAGAACGGGCGCACCCCGCGCACCTGTAAAATGCACTTGCCCCCGTCCATAACGGCGATCTCGTCCTGTGTCATAAGCTCTTTCCCCAGCTTTTGATAGTTCAGCCCGTGGGAAAGCTCCCGTCCCCGCGTTTCAGAGGTGTTAAAGCTGTCTATGGTTTCCTTGCCTAAAAGTTCCGACATTTCTTTAAGGGTTGTTTTTTCTTTGCCGCCCAAGAAAAGGGTCGTGTCGCAATTCCCCGTGATTGTGTCGGCGTTGTCCTTGTAAATGGCTTTTAGCTGGCTCTGTGACTGCAAGATAATTGACGCGGATATTTCCCGGCTCCGTATAGTTGCTATGAGCTTTTCAAACTTCGGTATCTGCCCGATATTCGCAAATTCATCAAGTAAGCACCTTACATGGACGGGAAGCCGCCCGCCGTATTCATCATCTGCCTTGTCGCATAAGAGGTTGAATAGCTGTGTGTAGAGAATACTCACGACAAAGTTAAAGGTGTCGTCGGTGTCGCTGATAATAACGAAAAGGGCGGTCTTTCTGTCCCCCAGCGTGTCAAGCTCCATTTCGTCCGTTTCCATTAGCTCCCGCAGCTCCCGTATGTCAAATGGCGCAAGCCGCGCACCGCAGGAAATGAGGATAGAGCTTCGCGTCTTGCCCGCCGATAGCAGGAATTTCTTGTACTGCCGGACAGCGAAATGCTCCGGGTCTTTTTCTTCCAGCCGTTCAAACATGAGGTCAACCGGGCTTTGAAATTCCGGGTCGTCCTCGCGGGCTTCGCTGGCGTTTATCATTTCAAGCAGCGTCGTGAAATTCTTTTCTTCCTCCGGGGCTTCATAGTGGATATAGCCGATAAGGGCGCAGTAAAAAAGCCGTTCCGACTTCACCCAAAAATCCTCCCCGGATTTCTCCCCGTCGCCTTTGGTGTTGGCGATTATGGTATTTACCAGCTTCAAAATGTCTTTCTCGCTCCGCAGATAGGCAAAGGGATTGTAGCGCATGGACTTTTTGAAATTGATTGTGTTCAGCACTTTTATCCGATAGCCGCCCCGCTGTAAGAGCTTCCCGCACTCGATTAAGACAGTGCCTTTCGGGTCTGTGACAACATAGCTGCTGTGCATTTGCATAAGCGACGGTTTGACGAAAAACCTTGTCTTGCCGCTGCCGGAACCGCCGATCACAAGGATATTTTTGTTTCTTGCATATTTCGGCTGCTTCGGGCGGCTGTTCATGGTGAGCCGTTCCGTCTGTGTTAAGGGGATATTGTTCTCAAATACCGGGTCTGTGTACGGCTTTATATCGTCGGCGGTTCCCCAACGCGCGGAACCGTACTCAATACCTTTGCGGTATTTCTTTGCGTTCTTGCCTTTTAGGTAAACGGCAAGCCGGATAATCACCGCCCCGGCAACGCCGATCAGCAGGTCGGCGGGGTGGAAGCTGGGCGCGGCACTGGCAAAGGCGGCGGTGAAGCCCTCCCCAAAATGTAAAATCTTTTGGCTTGCGTCCATGCCGGGGGAAAGCCGGACAGCCGCGCCCACCTTGTCAAACAGGTACACAAAGAGCAGATACGGGAGATTAAGGATAAGCAGCTTCTTGATTTCCGGCTTCATAGCGATACCTCCCTGTCCTTGTTTTTGGTCTGCTGGCGGCTGGCGTTCAGCTCCTTTGCCTTTTCCCGGAAAGCGGCTAATGCCTTTCGGATTGAGGGCTTCCTATCCTGCGTCAGCTTCTTTGCGGAAAACTCCTTGAAAGCAGCGGTCAGCGCGTCCGCGTCCCTGCCCTTAAAGAATACAAGGTAGCGGGGCGGGGTTTCCGTCGCGTCCTTTTTCAGCGCAAAGTCGATACCATATTTTTTCGCTGTACTCTCAAAGGCTTTGATGTTGTCCTTTGTGATCTCAATGTTGGAAACGCCTGTATTCTGCTTCATAAGCTGCTTTAGGGTCTGCTTCCCGTGGGGGATTGCCTGTCTGTCAAGCTCTTTCTTTGCCTGTGAGAGCAGCTTTTTGATTGCCTTTTGCAGCACTTCGGCGGTCAGCTTCCCGGTCTTGATATACAGGGCAACGGTTTTTTCGTTGATTTCGTCCTGCATGGGGTCTGTCCCTCCTTTCGGGGTAATCTATGGGGCGGCGGTCAGATACGCACCCGCAGCCCGTTTAAGTCGTCGGCTCTGATACCCACCAAGTACCATTCCTGCGCCATGTTCATTTCAATACGGGTCGGCTTCCACTTGCCGCGTGTGAACACGTCGAAACATTCCCCGCAATGCAGCCCGCCGTAATAACTGGCAAGGTCAAAGCGAATGTCATAGCGGTCTGTGCGCTCGTCAAATACCAATGCTCCCGTCATTTTCTGTGCCATAATAAAATCCTCCTTTTGTGGTTGTGGGTGGTTACAGGCTTTCGCCCGGTTTGAATGAATAGGGGTCGTGCGGCTCCTGTGGCGCAAGTGCGCCGCTTGCCATGTCGTGAGCCACAAGGGACGTGTAATAATTGCCGATTGTGGACGGGGCGTTGAAAAGCACCGCCCGTAAATACTGCTTGATGTTGCGGATTTTGGTTGTGTTCTCTTTCATACAGTCCAGCACAAAGCGGATATGTTCAGCGTCCAGCTTCATAAACTTTGCCTTTACCAGCTCGGCGGGGTAGTCGTCCCCGGCAATGCGGATCGTCTTTCTCCGGGTACAGACGGTTTCCAGCATGAGGTCTACAATCTCATTCAGCCTGTCCCCGTCAAACTTCATATCCTGTATGAGAATGTCATAGTCGATATTGTCCTTGATGATCTCCCGGTAAATCTCAAAAGCGGTCTGTGCTTCCGCTTCCTTTCGTTTCCGTTTCGGCGGCGCAGCCGCTTCCTGCTCCAAAGGAGAGGGGTTAGGGGAAAGGATAGGAATGGAATGGGTACTTTGTAAATCTGTATTTATTTTTTCTTTTGTTGGTAAGTCAGTTCTTTGTATATCTTTATTTAATTGCATTGGATTTTCCAACGTAGGTTTTTCCAATATTGGTTTTTCCTGCGTTGGATTATCCAATGTTGGATTTTCCAATGTAGGTAAATCCGGCGTAGGTTCTGTATGCGGCTGCTCATAAATTACATAATCGGCTCCCCGCAAGCGTCCTTTCTCGTCGCGCTCCCGTGATCGGACGATATACCCGGCGCGTTCCAGCTCCTTTATGGCTTCCCGGATAGCGTCTATCTTTTCCCGGTTGATCTGTGACAGCCCCGCAAGGGTGTAGTCCCAATCTTCGGGCAGGGAAAGCATTTGCGACAAAAGCCCCTTTGCCTTTAGGGTCAGCTCCTTGTTGCGTAAATGGTGGTTGCTCATAACGGTATAGCCCTTGTTGCGCTCCACTCGGAAAACTGCCATAGCTTCATCACTCCTTTGGTTGTGGATTTGTTACGCAATAGAACGCCATTTTGCCGGGGTTAGGTATAAATCCCTTACCATGTCAGAAATGCGTCCCCAATGCCTTGTAAATCAAGGCTCTTTTCGCCCCTAATGCGTAACATGAGGGCATAAAAAAAGCGGCGTTCCTGTTCTCCCGTGTTGGGATAGAGAAACGCCGCGTTTGCGTCGTATTCAGTTTTCATTTATTCTTTCTCAATGCTGTGTGCTGGTGTTTGGGCAGGCAGGGTTCCGGGCGGCATATCAAGGCTCTTTCCCTCAAAAGTAGTAAATTGGTAGTAAATTCAGCTTGAAATCCTGCTTGTATGCCCGTAAATCAAGGCTTTTTTGAGATAATCAACCATTTTCATTATAAAAGAGTAGTTTTTTGGCGGGTAAATTATCAGGAGATATAAACAGATGCTTTTGAATAAAAATCATGAGAGAAGCCGGGAACGCTGGGGCCTGCTCTTCGTCCTTCCCAGCCTGACGGGAGTGCTGGCGTTTTATGTGATCCCTTATCTGGATGTGGTCCGCAGGGCCTTTGCCCGGACTCTGACCGGGGAATTTGCAGGGGTATCGAACTTTTGCCAGGTGCTGGAGAATCCGGCGTTCCGTCTTGCATCGGCGAATACGGCGAAAATGATGGGGGTCAGTGTTCCGATCTTAGTTGTATGCTCGCTGATGCTGGCAGTACCTCTGCAGAAGGGAATCCAGGGGGGCCGGTGGTTTAAGAGCGGGCTGTTGATTCCCATGGCCGTTCCAGTGGCGTCGGTGGTGCTGCTCTGGCAGTGCATCTTCGCAAAGCAGGGATTTCTGAACGGGATTTTGAATCTGTTTGGGATTCCGGGGACGGACTGGATGAATACGGAGTATGCCTTCGGCGTTCTGGTATTCAGCTATGTGTGGAAGAACCTGGGGTACAGCGTCATTCTGTGGATCGCCGCCCTGGAGGGGATCCCGGCGGAGATCAACGAAGCGGCGCAGATCGACGGAGCGGGGGAATGGGTCATATTCTTACGGATTACGGTTCCCAACCTGTTTTCTGCGTTTTTTACGATCACGGTGCTGTCGCTGATCAATTCCTTCAAGGTATTCCGGGAGGCGTACCTGGTGGCAGGAGACTATCCGGATGAGAGCATCTATATGCTGCAGCATCTGTTCAACAACTGGTACCGGAACCTGGATGTGGATAAGATGGCGGCAGGCGCGGTACTCAGCGGTACGGTGCTGTTTGTGCTGGTGTGTCTCTTCTGGAGAAGATGGGAAGGAAACGCGGCGGATATATGAGAGGGATGCTTTTTTAGAGAAGACCGGGAGGAAAATGGATCAGATGCAAAAGCATGGAAAGCGTGCAGGAGTAAAGCAGAAAAGGAATGTGGTTTTGCCATTTTTTATGGGGGCGCTGGCTTTTATCTGCTGTTATCCGATCCTGTTTTTAATGACAGGGTCATTGATGGGACAGGGGGAGGCGGCGGAAAATCTCAGGCCGGTGTTCTCAGGCGCGGAGGGCTTCGCGTCCTGGTCTGTGCTTCCGTTTCAGCCCACACTTCGCTCCTATGTGGAGCTGATTTTTGATACGCCGGATTTCTTTGTGATGTTCTGGAATTCCATGAAGATCACGGGAGGGATACTGTTGGGGCAGGTGGTGTTCGGCATCCCGGCGGCCTGGGGCTTTGCCAGATACCGATTCCGTTTTCGGCGGAGTCTGTTCTTTTTATATATCGTCATGATGATGATGCCGTTTCAGGTGATGATGCTTTCGGATTATCTCGTGATCCGGCGGATGGGGTTCATGGATACGATGGCGGCAATCATCCTTCCGGGAATTTTTTCCACCCTTCCGGTGTTCATCATCTGCCAGTTTTTTAAGGAAATACCGGAGGAATTGCTGGAAGCGGCGCGCATCGACGGCGCGGGAGAAGGGAATATTTTTTTCCAGATCGGACTGCCCCTCGGTAAGGCCGGGATCATCTCGGCGCTGGTGCTGCAGTTCCTGGAATGCTGGAATATGCTGGAGCAGCCTATGGCATTTTTAAAGACACCGTCGTTGTGGCCGCTGTCCCTGTTCCAGCCCCAGATCACGGCGGAGACAGCGGGGGCCGCGTTTGCGGCATCGGTATTGGCGCTGCTTCCGGCCATCTGGGTATTTTTGGCCGGGCACGAATTTTTGGAGCAGGGGATACAGGCGTATTGCGGGAATGTGTGAGGTGGAAGAGATGAAACAGAGGATGATGAAGGCAGGAATTTTACTCTTGGGATTGATGATCGTATTTACCATGATTTCCAGAACTGCCTATAATATAAGTACCGCCCAGGTTTCTACGAAAAAACCGGAGCCTCAGACATTTACCCCGGATGTCTCGGCCAGGGGGACTGTGGTCGGCCGGGAGGAGATCGCTGTCTCTACGGTGGAAAGCCTGCGGGTGGGATCTGTGCATGTCATGGAAGGGCAGGCAGTGGAGGCCGGACAGATCCTGTTCGAAGTGGACCAGCAGGACCTGATGGAAAAGATGAAAGAGAAGCAGCAGGAATTGTATTCTCTCGACTTGCAGATCCGCGGGGCGGCGGAGTCGGCGGCGATTTCAGAGAAAAGCCGGCAGCTGACATTGTCTCAGGTGCAGGAGGATTATAACCGGACCGCAGCCAGAGAAAATGAGACGGTGAATGCGGCACTGGCCGAGCTGCAGCAGGCGCAGGAAGCATATCAGAATTTTATCGCAGGCTCCGGGACAGGAGCGGGTCAGGCGGCTTCCGGCCAGTCAGGCGCAGGTCGGATGGATTTCGGCCAGCCGGTGGGCCAGACGGATTCCATCGAGCAGGGCGGAGGCCAGACAGGCGCAGGTCAGCCGGATTCAGGTCAACCAGATATCGGCCAGCCGGATTCAGGTCAACCAGATATCGGCCAGCCAGATTTCTCGCAGCCGGATATTGGGCAAATGGATCAGGATCAGTCCGGCTTTGATCAGATGGCTTCCGGTCAGACAGCGGAGGGGCTCCTTGCCGTGATACAGGAGAAGCAGGCGGCATATGACCAGGCGGTGAAAAACCGGGATGAGTCCTTATACCAGGCACAAAAAGCACTGGATTCGGCGAATTTGGAAACGGCAAAGGATTATTCTGTGGAACAGAGCCAGATTACCCGGGGGCAGAAGGAGGAGGAGATTGCCAGACTGCAGGCGCTGATCAATACTCAGGGACAAGTGGCGGCCCCGGCAAAAGGAATGGTGACGGAAGTCGGCATAAAAGCAGGAAGTACGACGACAGGCGGGGGTGATATCCTGCTGTCGGATCTTTCCGGAGGGGCAAGCCTGACTGTGACTTTCCCAGAGGAAATGAGAAAATATATCCGAGAGGGGACTCAGGCGGTGGTTACAGCAGAAAACCCTCTGCCCGGACAGCAGGCCGCAACAGAGCGGGTGACGATTCAGACCATAGCGGACAGCGGTATTTCCGGCAATGGGACATACGGCATGGAGACAGGCGCGGCATCTGAAGCACAGTCAGGAAGCAGCTTTACGGTGACGGTTCATGTATCCTCGGATCATTTTTCGGCAGGGGAGTCGGCAGCCTTGAAGGTGGAAGCACAGGTAAGTGATTATGCGGCCTGTGTTCCGACAGAGGCCCTTCATCTGATGTCAGGAAACCAGTATTATGTCAATGTGGCCGAGAAAAAGTCTACGATCCTGGGGGAAGAATGGGTGGTACGCCAGGTCAGTGTGGAGCTGCTGGAAAAGAACGAAAAATACGCGGCGGTGGAAGGAATTTCATCCGAGCAGGAGGTTGTAACAGAATCCTCCCGTACCTTGGAGGAGGGAAGCAGGGTGAAGGTGAACCATGAAATGGATTGAAGCTGTGGACAGGAAAAAATGGAGAGGGCGGTGTCTGCTCTTCTTCCTGGGAGCCGTAACTCTGCTGTGTTTTGCGAAGGGAGTCCGCCATGCGGAGCTTGTAAAAGCACATGCTTCCAAATTGGATTTTGCGGCATCCGGAGAGCAGGGGGGATTGGATTACGCAGGCGCTAAGTCTGCATGGGAAGAGAATCAGAAGCGGGATCATCCGCTGGAATACGTGAACTGGACACAGGCGGACGGGGTGCAGGTCTCTGCGCCCGCTCTTGGAACATCGGAAGAATGTGATGCATTAATCCTCTGCGGCCGCTCGGATCTGCTGTTTCCGGGTTATGCCGTGCTGGACGTGGAGGTTCAATACGGATGCCTGCTCAGCAGCGCATTGTCGGGGAAGCTGTTTGGAGGAAAAGACACGCAGGGACTCATGGTAGAGATACAGGGCAGAAAGTTGGAAGTTCTGGACGTAGTAGACAGTGAGGAGGTATTTCTGGTCTATGAAGCCGGGGAACAAGACTTGTGTACCTTCGACCGCGCGGCGGTGAACTGCGTCTCGGGAGAGATCGGTAAAACAGAAGAAAGGTATCAGCAGTTATGCGGAAGCTGGGAACGGATGGAGAGCAGGGTGCTTGTCTGGATCACTCAGGGCGTTTGCTTTCTGATTCCCTGCATCCTGTGGATATTTTTGATGCGCTATTGCGCGGAAATGTCACGGATGGAACGGGCGGACAGGGTAGAAAAAAGAATATGGAGATCACTGCTGTATCTGCTGCTGGCAGGAGGGGTCCTGCTGCTGATCAAAATGGTGCGGATTCCGGAAGATATGATTCCTGCAAAATGGTCGGATTTTGATTTCTGGATGGAATATGGGAAGAGGCTGGGCGCAGCGTGCCAGGTTTTGCTCCGGTCTGAGAAGAGGATACCGGATATTCCGATGATGAAGGAATTTGCGGGAGCACTGCAGTGGGCAGCGGCTGCAGTGGCAGGAGAGGTGGCATTTTGTATAAAATTTGAGTAAAGGATCTGTTTTACAATTATCTCATACGCTGTCGTCACCTCGGAAGTTTATGAAAAAATACCATGAACAGCTCTATACCCCATATGTGATCCATACGCTGGATCTGAAGGAAGCGGAGGGCGTCGTATATCTGCCGGTTTATATGACGCCTCTTTCAAGTACAAATCATTTCTCAAAGGCTGCCATATGACAGCTTGTTCAAGTGCGCTATTAATTCCCGCGAAGCAAAGTTTATAATAAAGTTATGAAAAGTTGTTTTTTTCTCACTTTGGATTGTTATATATAACAGATGCATCATAAAAAGGGGGTGGATCTTGCATGTCTGCCGGCAATTTACGGAACCGCATTTTGTACAAGGACGGATATCTGGAAAAATTAATCACAGACAACTATGAACCCATATACAAATACTGCTGCCGTCATCTGAACCAGCGCCAGGCAGCGGAGGATATCACGCAGGAGACATTTCTGAAATTTTTAAACAGTCTGGACAATTACCGGGATTACGGGAAAATCAGGAACTACCTCTATGTGATCGCCGGAAACCTGATCCGAAACTATTTCAGGAAGCCAAAGGAGATCTGTACAGAGGAGATGCCGGATTCTGAAGAAACAGCTCCGGATCATGGGGACGGCATCCTGGACAGGCTGATGGTTCGTGAAGCCTTGTCCGCCCTGGAAAAGACGGAGAAGGAGATTGTGATTTTAAGATATTACCAGGATCTAAAGCTTGGAGATATCTCAAAAATACTGGGGATTCCGGTATCCACCGTGCGCTATAAGCTGAAAAATGCGGAAAAGCAGCTCAGGGGCAGGCTGGATTTGTAGTGCAAAATCATCTATGAAAAGCAGATACGGCAAATTAGGAAAGGAGCAAAGCAATGACAAACCGAAAATTAAAAAGATATCTGGCATCCGTCCAGGTCCCGGAATACAGCCCGCAGGGACTCCAGGAAACCATTGCCAGGGCCGGGGAGATCCAGTTTTTCCCGGAAAAACAGAGAATGACAAACCTGCAGTTTTTCCGAGATCAGCTCCGTTTTATCGGGAAAGGATTTTGGGGAATGAAATTTATATTTACCGGGATCTTCCTCTATCTGATCCTGTCGGGATCGGCGGAACCGGACAGTTGGATCATGACCGCCGCAGCCATATCCGGTCCCATCGTGTTCATGGCGGATGCAAATATTCTCTGCGATATTTTCTGGAAGGGCATGCTGGAACTGCAGATGACGGCAAAGCATTCCCTGCGGAAAGTCCTGATCTGCCGTATGCTGGTATCCGGAATCGCGGATTTCCTGATCCTTGCCTGTGCGGCGTCGGCGTTCACCCTGGCAAAAGGGATCTATCTGCGGCAGACTTTGCTGTATATGGTGGTTCCCTATAACCTGATGTGCTTTGGATGCCTGGCAGCCTTAAACCGCAGGACTGAGGAAAACACCATGCTTTATTGCATGACCTGGGGAATCCTTCTGACCTTTGCGATCATCCTTTCAAAATCGGCTGGGATTCCGTTGTTTGAGGTAAGGTATACGGGGAACTGGCTGTTTTTCGGGGGGACCTCGGCGCTGGGAGCAATATGGGAAATGAAAAGATTATTGAAATTCGGTAGTGTCAAGTAATTTATGAAAAACTGAGCTGCAAAAAACAGGCTCAAATGAACCTTGAAAACTGTAGATATCGACTCCGAAAAGCTCTCCGAGGGCTTAGGGCGTTGCCCTAAGAACCCACAAGGGACCAATCCCTTGACCCGGTTTCGGGCTTTGCCCGAACCCATCCTCGCCGGAAGGCAGGAAAAGGGCGCAGTGGCCCCTTTTCTGACAGACAGGATCATCCGTGAGCCTTATGTCAATAGACTTTCGCGGCATATCCTCACCGCCTGACGGCGGCTGCGGTATTCCACGGTTCTATTGACAACAGCTCCGCTCCGGCGCAGAGCCGCCGTTTTTCTGCTGGTTCAGGATGGTCTGCTGGCCAAGGAAGATGAGAAGCTGCCATTTTCCAGGCATGTTGTCAGCGCCCCGCAGCATTTCTACTTCGTTAAGAACTTTGTAGTTCTTGTGTTTATGCGGACGGAGAAAGTTATAGTATGCGACCCAGAGGGCAAGGTCATAGTTGGCACCGTCGATGTGGTCAAAGCCGTTTGTGTGACGGTAAGATGCCTTATAAGTACGGTTGAGCCGTTCAATCATCTGTTTGTAGGGACGGTGTTCTTTGGAAACAGCATCGTCGTTGGTAAGTCCAATCACCTGAGTGATTTTGAATGTAAAATCGTTTCCCAGCTTTTTTACAAATTCCATTGCAGCGAGCGGGTAGGCGCTGTAACCGTCAGCAATGAACTTAAAGTTTTCCGGCAGTTTTGCAAGTCCCCGGAAAGCCATACGCATAGCGAGGATACAGGGGCCGACACCACGGTTATCAGAGATCTGGTAGCCAATGATGGATCGGGATGCGGCATTCATAATGAGCCAGACATAGGATTTGATCCCACGGATTTTGATATAGGTTTCATCGGCAGTAAAAACAGGCCCTTTTTCGTAGGGGTATTGGTCAACAAAAGGTTTCACGCAGATAGCTGCGGTCTTGCAGTAATTAGCGATCTGCTGGTGGGAAATGCCGATGTTGTACAGGTCTCTGAGAGCCTGGGAGGTTTTCCTAAGGGAGAGGCCAAGGTTGACGTGTAGGGTCAGGCACAAGGACATTACGTGGGCATTATGCTTGGTGAATTTCAGGGATGAAGCATTTTTAGGCAGGGTATTGAGATCCATGCTGAAAAAATCCATCGTAAACTCACGGTAGATATAGTGGAGTTTATATTTATTTTTGCCGTAGTCCTGCCTGAGATCTTCTTTATCTACCTTTTTGAGGTTGTAGAGGTAATAAGGACATTTGGGATTGATGCACTTATGGATGATAAAGTGTTTGCGCTCCTTCTTTGGGACCAGGGTATTGCCGCAGTGGGGACAGCGTAGTTTTACAGAGGAGAAGCGGCTTTCATCGGGTGAGAACCTTGCGCTGCAGACTTTGCAGAGAAGCTGTCCTTTGGAACCATTATTTTTATAAAGGAAAGGCTTCGGGGCACCACAGCGGGGGCAGGTACAGCTGTCCGGAATATCGCATTCTGACCGTCGGCTGACAGGGCGTATTTTCTTACCATAACGCTTTTCAAAGTAAGGGATGAGATCTTGATAAGTCCAGTCCTGCCGGAAGTCAGTGACAAGAGGGAGATCGTCAATTTTAAACTTCTGGTACTTTGGAGAATGGGAATCATCAAAAGCCCACTGTTTCAGTGGGATATATCTGCAGATAAAATGAATCAGCCAGCAGTTTTGTTGGTAAAGAGATTGAATGAGAAAGAGTAAATAGGTAATAATATCCATAAGCAATGATTTTCCTTTCAGTGTTTGTGGGATGGTAATAGTATTGACACAAAAAAGGGAGGTCATTGCTTTTTTCTTTGAAAAAGTGGTGAAACCCTTGAAATAATAAGGTTTGTTAAAAAAAATATGGTAGTTAACTTGACACTACCTGAAATTCGGAGGAGGAAACGTAGATGAAGTTAGAGTTGGAACGTTTGTCTAAACAATTTAAAAACAAGATTGCCGTGGAGGACGTCAGCACGGTATTGACAGAAGGAATCTATGGATTTCTGGGAGCCAACGGCGCAGGAAAAACCACATTGATCCAGATGATCTGCGGAATCGTGGAGCCTACGGCGGGAGAGGTGAAGCTGGATGGGAAAAATACGATCAGCATGGGGGAGGACTTTCGGGATCTGCTTGGTTATCTGCCCCAGGAATTTGGCTATACCCCCGGATTTACGGCAAAGGATTTCATGCTTTACATTTCTTCGATCAAGGGCCTGGAACCGAGATTCGCAAGGAAACGGACGGAGGAACTTCTGCGGCTGGTCAATCTGGAGGATGAGGCAAACCACAAGGTACGGACCTTTTCCGGGGGAATGAAGAGGAGGCTGGGGATCGCCCAGGCGCTTCTCAACGATCCCAGAATACTGATTCTGGACGAGCCCACGGCAGGGCTGGACCCTAAAGAACGGGTGTATTTCCGGAATCTGATCTCGGGGATGTCGAGAGACAGGATCATCATCATTTCCACCCATATCGTATCGGACATCGAATACATTTCCGACAGGATTCTGGTTATGAAAAAGGGCAGATTCATTCTGGACGGGCCTGCGGAGGAACTGGTGCGGGAAGTAGACGGAGGGGGCTGGGAATGCGCGGTGCCCCGGAAGGAATGGCCGGAGTTCGAACAGGAGCAGTGCATTGTCAATGCGCATAACCGGGATCATGTGGTGGAGGCCAGGGTGGTATCCCGGAAGATGCCCCGTGAGGGCGCGAGGATGGTGGAACCCACACTGGAAGATCTGTATCTGGAATATTTTGGGGACGAATTATAAATCCGGATGCACTTTAGAGTATCCAACTGTACAGGTAAATGTTTTTGGAATGAATGATAGCAGTGACTGCGGGCACCCGGTCAGGGTGTGACAGTAACTGATCATATGAAGAAGGGAAAGGAAATTCGTATGGGTGGAATGATTTGGTATGAATGGAAAAAAATATGGGGCAGCAGGCTGACGCAGCTTTCTGTCCTGGGATGCGCGCTGTTTTTTCTTTTTGGTGCATGGTCAAATGTCTCTCAGATATTTGCGGAGGACGAACAGGGAAATATGGTGACCGGAATCCAGGCCGAGGAGATTTTAAAGCAGGTGCAGAAAAACCAGGTGCTGACACAGGAACATATAGAAGGGATCATGCAGGAATATCTGGATGAGGCCGAACGCATCTATGAGGAAGAGGACGATCCGGAAGCCGCGTCGGATCTGGTTCGGAAGGCGGTCTACATGCCGCGGAAAGATTTGTATGACCTGATTGCGCGTGCTTACGACAATTGGGCAGGAACGGAAACCATCGCTGTTTTTCAGGAGAACCTGGGCAGAGATTTTTACCAGGCACGCCGGGAAGCGGGCAAAGCGTACACTGCCCGTCTGGAGATGCAGGGAGTGGTCACGGCAGAGGAGGCGGCATATTGGAACGCGCGCAATGCATCGGTGGAGGAATATTCCTATGGATACCGGAAAGGATGGGAATGCGTGTTGAATAATATGCCTTGGGGAATCCTGATCATGATGATCGTCTGCGTAGGGACGGCACCTGTATTTGCAGGCGAGTACCAGTCAAAATGTGATTCTCTGTTCCTCTGCATGAAATACGGTAAGAACAGGCTGCCCATGGCAAAAATCATCGCGGCCTGGCTGTATGCAAGCCTGGTCTATCTGGGAATTACGCTCCTTTGGTCAGGCGTGATCCTGCTCTATCTCGGAGCGCAGGGCTGGGAGCTGCCGGTACAGCTTTTGAGGGCAAGTAGCGCTCCGGCGAGCTACAATGTGACGTTTGGTCAGGCGTTTCTGCTGGAGCTGCTGCTGGGGTATGTGCTGACATTGAGCATCATGGCAGTGACGCTGTGGATGTCGTCGGTATTTAAAAATCCATATGGGGTGATTGTTGCGGCGTTTTTGCTGCTGATTGTCCCGACATTTTTATTGCTGGCAGGGCAGGGATATGTGCTGTACCACATCCTTTCGCTGCTTCCTGCTAAGATTATGGATTTCACTTTTTTTGACTATACGGCCTATTCTGTGGGCGGGAAGGTATTGAGCTGCCTGTCTGCGGATCTGATCGTAAACGGGGCGGCGGCGGTGCTGTTTTCCGCGGCAGGATATGGGATGTTCCGGAGGCATCAGGTGAATCAATAGACGGAGCTGCGGGTACTGCTTAACACAGCCTGAAAAACAGGCTGCGAAAAAAGGTTCATCCTGAATTTTTCAAAAACTTGATTGGGGAATTGTATAAAAGAAATCCTTGTGCCATAATAGAAGCAAAGGAGAACCTGCCATGCATATTTTAATCATAGAAGATGAACCTGCCATCCGCCAGGAACTGAAACTGCTTCTCGAAAACGCTCTGTACCAGGTGACTGCGTTGGAGGATTTTGAGGATGCGGCAAAAGAAGCGCTGGCTCTCGATCCGGATCTGGTGCTGCTGGATCTGAACCTGCCGGGAGAGTCCGGCTTTGATATCTGCACCAGGATACGCTTTGCATCGGAAGTCCCGATCATTTTTGTGACCAGCAGGACCGATTCCATGGACGAACTGACCGGGCTGATGAAGGGCGGGGACGACTATATCACAAAGCCTTTTCAGGCGCCGATCCTGCTGGCCCACATAGCGGCGGTTTTAAAGCGTACCGCCCGGGGCGGTACGGAATTGTCAAAACTGACACACAAAGAGGCAGAGCTGGATATCGCCCGGGGAAGCATTTCTTACAGGGGGCAGACTGTGGAGCTGACAAAAAATGAATTAAAGATTATGCACTGTCTGTTCCTGAATAAAGAAAAAATTGTTTCCCGGGCGAATCTGATCGAGTACCTCTGGGACAATCAGGTTTTTATTGACGACAATACATTAAGCGTCAATATAACCCGAATCCGTACAAAACTGGAGCCGGTGGGGCTGCATGATTTTATCGGGACGAAGAGAGGGCTTGGGTATTATATATGATCCGCGGATGTGCAGGGAAAGATTTCTACAAAGCATACGGGAGAGAGGAGTACCGCATATGAAAGAAGGGGCAGACGCTGCAAAGAAACTGCGCTGCGGCGGGGAAGGACATCTATCGTTCTGTACATTTTTAAAGGACAAGATCCTGCTTTTCTTACTGCACATATCCTGTATGCTGGTGCTTGCCGGCTTCCTTCTGCTTACGGGGTATGCCTGGGATTACTGTGCCCTGATCCTGATCTGCTGGTTTCTGGTGGCTGCTGCATGGATGCTCTGCGAATATCATGAACGGAGAAATTACTTTTTCCGGATCGGAGAGGTACTGGGCAAGGTAGACCAGAGATTCCTTTTAGGCGAGCTGATGCCGGAGTCTCCCCGGATCGAGGACAGGCTGTACCGTGAGATGATCCGCAAATCCAACAAATCCGTCATCGAACGAATCCGCCGTGTGGAGGACGAACAGCAGGAGTACCGGGAGTATATCGAAAGCTGGGTGCACGAGATCAAAGCGCCGATCACCAGCATTTCCCTGATGTGCGAGAACCGCAGGAATGCATGGAACGATTCCGGGCAGATCGCGCTGGAAAACCAGAAGGTGGAGAACTATGTGGACATGGCGCTGTATTACGCCCGCTCGGATGAGGTGTACAAGGATTATGTGATTCAGGAGACCGACCTGCAGACAACCGCGGAGGAGGCGGTTCTGAAAAATAAACATTACCTGATCCAGAACCAGATCCAGGTGGAGGTAGAGTGCGGGGAAGAGAAGGTGTATACGGACAGGAAATGGATTCTGTTTATTTTGAATCAGTTGATTTTGAACTGTACAAAATATAAGGCAGAGGAAGGCGCCCGCATCCGTATCACAGCGGAAGCCCTTCGGCACGGTGTCCGCCTGCTTGTAGAGGACAACGGGGCGGGGATCAGGGAGGAAGAGCTGCCCCGTATTTTTGAAAAAGGATTTACCGGAACAAACGGACGTAAGTATGACCGGGCGACGGGGATGGGGTTATACCTCTGCAGGAAGCTGTGCAGGAAATTGGGGATCGAGATTTACGCACAGTCAGAGTATGGGACGGGGACATGTATTGCGTTGGAATTTCCGGTCAGCAGGTATGTGATTAATGGATGACTGCGCATCTAAAAGAATGAGGGCAGACGGGAGCGATCCAGAAAGGACGGTAATTATGGCACTGGAAAATAAACTGGGGATTACAAATTCGGCAGAGCTGGCACGGGAAGAGGAAAAGATCAGTAAGAAAAAGGCACTCATGCTGTTCGAATCAGGTATGCTTGACGAGCTGGAAGCAGGCACGTTTGCCGCCCTTGCAGAGATTCACAAATATTTATTCAGCGATATATATGATTTCGCAGGAAAGGTAAGGACTGTGAACCTTGCAAAAGAAAACTTCCGTTTCGCGCCGCTGATGTATCTGCATTCTGCACTGGAGAATATTGACAGAATGCCTCAGTCTGCGTTTGACGAGATCATTGAAAAATATGTGGAGATGAATATTGCGCATCCCTTTCGAGAAGGAAACGGCCGGAGCACCAGGATCTGGCTGGACCAGATTTTGAAAAAAGAGCTTCACCAGGTGGTTGACTGGAGTATGGTGGACAAGGAGGACTATCTCCTTGCGATGGAACGCAGTCCGATTCGGGACATCGAGATCAAACATGTATTGAAGGCGGCATTGACACATGAGATCAATAACAGAGATCTCTATATGAAAGGAATTGATACCAGCTATTTCTACGAAGGGTATACAACGTTTAAGACGGAGGAACTGGAGACAGAGGGGATCATGAAGAATGCAGTGTGCAGAGAACCAGACAATTAGATGTTTTCTTTCAAAAATGTAAGATGATTGTAAGCGGCCCTGATACATTCCATCCGGAAAATCTGTTACGATAAAACCACCATAAAGGCTGCGCATTCAAAGGGCAGTCCGCAGCCCCAAATGGTTTCGAAGGGAGAGTGACAGACTATGAAAGACTACATCCGGATCTGCGATGTGGAGAAGTATTATGGAAACGGTGCAAATGTGACAAAAGCGGTGGATCGTGTCAGCTTCACCGTGGACAAAGGCGAATTTGTCGGCGTGATGGGGGCCTCCGGCAGCGGGAAAACAACCCTGCTCAACATGCTGTCCACCATTGACAGCGTAACAGCCGGACATATCTACTACGGTGACACCGATATTACGGAACTGAAAGAGGATCAGCTTGCGGATTTCCGCAAGGAGAATCTGGGCTTTGTGTTCCAGGACTACAACCTCCTGGATACGCTGACCATCGAGGAAAATATCATGCTGGCCATGACGCTCCAGCACAAAGGCCGCCGGGAGATCCAGGAAGAGTGTGAGAACATGCTGAACCTCCTGGGCATTGCGGACGTCCGCGGACAGTTCCCCTATCAGGTATCCGGTGGACAGAAGCAGCGGTGCGCCTGCGCCAGGGCACTGATCAACCATCCCCGGCTTCTGCTGGCGGATGAGCCGACGGGGGCACTGGATTCCAGATCCTCACAGACCCTTTTGGAGACCTTTACAAAGATGAATCGAACGCTTTCGGCTACCATTTTCATGGTGACCCACGACGCGTTTTCCGCCAGCTACTGCTCAAGGATCTTATTTTTGAAAGACGGACGTATGTTCCATGAGCTGATCCGGGGGGAGCAGGACAGGCGCGGCTTCCTCAACCAGATTCTGGATGTGCTGTCTCTGACAGGAGGTGAGTTTTCCGATGCTCGCTAAGCTTGCCTTCCGCAATGTCAAACGTTCCGCTAAGGATTACCTGGTTTACTTTCTGACCATGACCTTTGTGACCGCGATGATGTTCGCCTTTAATACGGTCATTTTTTCCGCGGACCTGCAGGGGCGGGTCAGTGATGTGGACATGATGCAGGTGCTGATCATACTGGCAACGGTATTCGTGGTGATCATCATCGCATGGCTGATCAACTACATGGTGCGGTTTATGCTCCAGAAGAGGAGCCGTGAGTTCGGAACCTACCTGCTGCTGGGGATGAGAAAAAGGATGATCGCCCACCTGTATATGCGGGAAAATATCGTTCTTGGCGCAGGTGCTTTTCTGCTGGGACTGGTGCTGGGAATCCTTCTGCAGCAGATCCTGCTCTCAATTCTGTTCGGTATCCTCCAGGAACAGTATCATCTGCAGATAGTTCTGGATTTCCGCTGTGTTCTTATGACCATGTCCTGCTATGCGGGCTGCTACATCCTGGCGCTCTTTCGGTGTTCCTGGAAATTCCGGAAAATGAATATCCGGGAGCTGATGTATGCGGGACAGCAAAACGAAGAAATCAAAGAATCCCATGAAGAATGGAAAAAATGGCTGTTTCCGGCATCTATCCTGATTCTGTGTATCCTTGCTTTCAACCTGTTTTGCGGGAAAAACTGGAGTATGGGCGACATCCTTGTGTTTCTGGTGTCCCTGGTTGCTGCAATCTATCTCTTTTACATGGGGCTGTCCTCCTGGATCGTGTGCTATGTGAGAAAAAAGGGCAGCGCCGTCTACAGAGGGGAAAATCTCTTTCTGCTGCGGCAGTTTTCCTCCAAGGTGAAAACCATGCAGTTCACCATGGGGACTCTGACTGCGCTGTTTACCGTAGCTATGCTGGGCTGCGCTTTTGCGATGATGTTTGCGGATTATCAGAACCAGATGCTGGATCAGAAATTCCCCTTTGACGTGCAGGTATTCAGCGAGAAGGAGGATGAGGATTTTGCAAAGGAGCTGGAAGTGCTTGAGCAGAACACCCGGATAAAGGACGCATATCCATATTCAATCCTTCAAAACGGAACAAGTGAGGTGAGTATATGGCTGAGCAGCCATCTGGATACGTTTGGGGATACTTACCGCAATGCGGACGGAACGCCGGATCTGAAAAAGATTGAAAGTGACAAAGGCGCCTATTATGGGACATATGATACCTATATGAGCCTTTCTGTATATAATCATCTGCGGGAAATGCTGGGTTATGCAGCCGTTTCCTTGGAAGAAGGGGAATATCTGATCCACCTAAAGGAACGGATCTACGCTGAAACGGGGGACTTTTCCGACGGGCTTTCTATCCGGGGAACAAAAGGGGAGCTTGGCTGCGGTGGATACCGGACGGAACCATTTTCACAGGACGGGCACAACGGCGCGGATTATCTGATTGTGGTCTGCGACAGTGAGGCAGAGGAGATGGATATTTTTTACAGGGAGCTTGCGGTGGATATTGAAGGGGAGGCGCCGAATGATCTGGGAAAACGTCTGGACGATCTGGCAGAGCTGTCCGAAGAAGAAATCCAGGATATGATGGGGCATGTTTATCTGGATGAAATGGATACAGGGTACGGGACGGACACGGTGGTGGTTTACTATGCGAAAAATCTGGTTCGCGACAACCTGATACCGGAGGTGAAATACATGCTTTCCTCTGTGATCTTCCCCCTGTTTTATATCGGCCTGGTGTTCCTGTGCGTTGCCCTGACCGTGCTGTCCGTGCAGCAGCTCAGCGACTCCGCAAAGTACAGGTTTCGGTATGGAGTGCTGCGAAAGATCGGCCTTAAGAAAAAAGAGCTTGCGTCCGTGGTGTGGAAGCAGTTGTTTATGTATTTCCTGTGTCCTGCGCTGTTAGCGGCAGTGCTCAGCGGGGTGATCATACTGTTTGTCAGTGCGGTGTTTGTAAAGTCCGCAGGGCTGCATACATCTGTACTGCAGTACTTTTCGGCGGCATTTGTGTTGTTTTTCGGGATATATGCGATTTATTTTACCACAACCTATGTGGGATTCCTGCGAAGCGTGGACGGGACGGCGTCTGGCGGGCCGCCTTCTGCCGCAGGGTAAGTGATCCGGTAAGATCCGCTTCGCTGTTTGAATAAAGGAACTGAAAACCGGGCCTGCCGGGAAACGGTGCTGACATATAAGATATCATGAGATTTTCATGTTAATATCTTACGTCAACACAGCGCTTCCTGACAGGCCCGGACATATTATAATCCTGTAAGCTGTTTTTTTAAGCTCTCGATTTCCTGTTTTAATGTCTGAAGTTGCTGCTCCTGCAGAAAGAGCTGTTCATCTTTCTGGTTCAATACAACCTTCTGTTCGTTAATTTCATCCTGCATCTCGTCGATCATTAGCTGCACGGTGTTCCTGTCCAATATTCTCAACTCTTCTGAATACAATTCCATCACCCTCTCTATATTGCGGCAGATTTCATAAAGCTGCTGATACATGGGGATGAACTGCGGATAACGCTGCAGGAGGCCTGCGATCATCCCAGGTTCATCTACGCTAAGAAACGTAAACCATGCATCCAGTTCGTTTTGGATACCTTTATTTTGCAGGTTCAGACGGAAAATGTCAAGAGGGATGAGGATATATTCCTGTAATAATTCGATTTCAATTCCGGTATTTGATCTGGGCTGAATCCAATGGAGATAATCTTCGGGAAATTGATGAAATTCCCGGCTGCTTTTCTTGATTCAAAGAGCAGGGTAAACGTATCAATGAAAAAACAGAAGGCCGACTTAACATTTATGCAGTTTCATGACTTTATCCCGCATGGAATCCCCCGGCTTGACTTTTTCAGAAGATCATGACATGATGGACAGAAGAAATCAAATACAAATTACAAACCGGTTTCATATATTGGCTGACAGGAAGCGGGGGTGACGGTATGAAACGATATATTGGGCTGGAAGATATGAGCCATATCAACTGTGCCAGCGTACTTCGGGTGATCCAAAGCAGCGGCGGGATATCCAGGAAGCAGATCTCAGACATTACCGGCCTGAGCTGGGGCGGAATGACAAAGATCGTGAACAAGCTGATGGAACATGAGTACATCGTGGAGGAAAAAAACGGAGCCTTTGCAGGAAACGGAAGAACACCGGGGCTGCTCCGGGTCAATACAAAAAAACATCTGGCAGCAGGGGCGGATATCAATCACACGGGGCTGCGGGCCTGGGTGACAGACTTTTCCGGCGGCCTGCAGAAAACGTATTTTCGAGAAAATCATTTTCGAAACAGGGAAGAACTGCTGGAGAACATTCTCTCCTTTTTTGAAATGATTTTTCAGGATGATAAAAATGAGGAAATCCAGGCCGTGGGCATCGCAATGCAGGGACGTGTGGATTCGGAAAAAGGGATCTCGATTCATTTTCCGGAATGTGAGAACTGGTGCGATGTACCGCTTGTCAGCATTTTGAAGGAACGATTCCATACGGAAATATATTTGGAGCACGATCCGGACTGTATGCTGTTTTTCGAGATGGAAAGCATGGATGCGGAGAACGTGATACTCCTTCGGATCGATCAGAGCATTGGGATGTCTGTAGCTTTAGGGGGAGCAATCCTCCGCGGAACGGGAATCCTGGAATTGCCCCACAGCATCGTGATTCCTGGCGGAAAGCCGTGTAAGTGCGGCCTGAGCGGATGCCTGGAGGCATATATAGCCCCCTGTATGCAGGATGGGAAAATTCAAAGGCAGGCACTGGAAGAGATGGTTTCTCCCCTTGCGGTTGCGATTTATAATTCAATCTGCATGTTTCACGCGGAGGCAGTTATTTTAACCGGGGATCTCATGAAATATCACGGGATGTTTGAAGACCGGCTGTTTTTGGAACTGCAGAACATGCAAAAGGATACCAGAACAGCCATCCGCTTTTCGGAGGATACGGAAACCGCGGTGAAAGGAGCCGCATTAATTGCGGCCAGGCAGGCAGTAAACTCCATCAGGTTGTGAACGTTTTCTAGTGTGCTGGCCGCATGCATGGGTTCTTACCCCCAGATATATTTTTCTCCCACGGAGAACATGTGAAAAGCCTGTCCGGGGTTGATATTGTATAG
Organism: Schaedlerella arabinosiphila; assembly: GCF_003885045.1. Taxonomy (GTDB): domain Bacteria; phylum Bacillota; class Clostridia; order Lachnospirales; family Lachnospiraceae; genus Schaedlerella; species Schaedlerella arabinosiphila. Next base: position 6,274,720 of record NZ_RHJS01000002.1, read on the forward strand.
GCAGTCCACAAAATGGGCCGGGTTTATGCAGTTCACATCGTACAGGTCAAAATGCATGGGGACGAGCAGGCGCGCATGGATTTTTTTGGCCAGCAGAACCGCTTCCACCGCGTTCATATTTCCCACAATATCATCCTGCAGTTTGTAGTAGCTCCGCCCGTTGACCGGAACCATCAGGATATCAATCTGCCCCAGAAGGTTCGTAAGGCCGTCATAGATACAGCAGTCTCCGGCATGGAAAAGGGTGGTATTGCCGAAACACATTTTATAGCCCAGCTCCTTGTAATTCCCCTGTTCATCGGTATGCAGCTCCTCGTGGGCGGCGGGAACCGGGATCACATCGCATGGCCCCAGACTCAGCTTCTGTCCGGCCGCGGCTCCGATGAGGGAGGAGGCGTCGATCCCGTAAGACTGTATGGTCTCACGGATCGGTTCGGGCACAATAAATTTCGCTTTTTTATTGTGGGCCGCAAGGGCCTGCAGGGTGTCCGGGTCTGCATGGTCATAATGCCCATGGGTACAGAATACATAGTCTACAAAGTCCAGCTCCTCGGGGCGGACGGGGACGTCATATCGGCGTACCCACTTTACCTGGTCCGTGGAGCAGTTCCGATCCACATAATCGGACAGGTAGGGGTCAATGAGGTAATACGTATCCTGATATCTGATCAAAAAGCCTTCCTGGCCAAGATAGAATAAAACAATCTGTCTGTCGGAAAGGTGCGTCTGAAAATATTCTTTTTCCATGTAAATCCTCCTTTAAATTGATATTGACGATTATATCACAGCGTGATAAAATGGTCAACAAAGAGATAGAAAAGAATCAAAATTTGAGAATCAGAATTTGAAAATCAGAATTGAAAAAGAAAAGGATAAAAAAAGAAAAGGGCAAAAAAAGATGAAAGCAATCGTATTCAAGGAACCTGGATGTGCAGTACTGACGGAAAAGGAGATTCCCGAACCGCAGCCGGGATTTGTGCGGGTCAGGGTAAAGGCAGCGGCCATCTGCGCCACTGATCTGGAGGTGATGGACGGCAATATCCCGGCCAATTATCCCATCATCCCGGGACACGAGTGGAGCGGGATCGTGGATGCGGCCGGAAGTGAAGAGGACCGTTCCTGGATCGGAAAAAGAGTGGTGGGCAGCAACGATGTAGTCTGCCTGAAATGTGAGGCATGCAGAAGCGGAAACTGGCGTTACTGCAGTGAATTTGAGGAAATCGGATTTAAACGGGACGGCGCGTATGCGGAGTATATTGTGGCTCCTGCCTATGGTCTCTGTGAGCTGCCGGAGCAGGTCTCCTTTGTCCACGGGGCGCTGTGTGAGCCCCTCGGTGTGGCGCTGGGCACATTGGAAAAAGCAGGGGCGGCCTGCGGAGATACCCTGGTGATCATCGGGGCGTGTTCCATCGGCCTGTGCATCCTTGCGGCGGCGAAAGCCATGGGGATGCGGGAGATTGTGGTGGCGGCTTCCACCAAAAAGCGTCTGGGGATCGCAGAAGAGATGGGGGCAGTTCGAACCATCGCGACGGAGGAGCAGGATCTGGTGGAGGAGATGAAGCGGCTCCGGCCGAATGGTTCCCATGTGGTGATCGACGCCACCGGCATGGAACGCTGCATCCAGCAGAGCCTGAAGCTGGCAGAAAAAGGAGGAACAGTGGCACTTGCCGGTTACGGCAGGGGAAAGACCATGGGCATCCGCATTGATGATATCCACATCAACAATCTGCGCGTGATCGGGGCAGGCAACAACTGGAACCAGCACCAAAAGGCCGTTGACATGATGGCGGAGGGGCTGGTGGATATCGAGCATTTTGCCACCCACAAAATCCGTCTGGAAGATTACGAAAAAGGGCTGGAACTGGCGAGAAAACGTCCGGAAGGTTTTTTGAAGGCGGTGTTCGTGAATGAATAAACCGGATTGCGTACTCGGGATCGACCTAGGCACATCTCCCGTCAAGCTGCTGCTGAAATACCGTGACGGGCGGACCGTCAAGGCCAGGAGATCCCCAGAGAAAGCTTGCCGCAGGCGAACGGATCATAGGCCCCATCCGGCTGCTCCTTCAATATGGAGAGGATGCGTCCGTGCTGGAAAAAACCGCCGCGGCCGCGCTCCTTTACACTGCGCCCCAGGAGAAGGCATGGACAAAACTGCGGGCAGAAAAAAGCAGCGGGCAGATTTTGGAAGAGATCTGCAAAGTCGGCCGTGAGGAGATCATTTTCTCTGATATCATGAACTATATCGACAGATTCGAGGAGATCCTCAGAACCGGAAACCGTGTTCCGGGAGCCATGTATCATCTGTGACAAAAAAGAGGGAGCACGCCGAGGATGCGCACTGCGCGCAGGGAAAGCGGCTGCCGGTGCAGCCTCATTCCGGCGCGCGTGCCTAGACGCATACCCAAGGGCACCCCATTATGGCCATTCGGCCGTTTCACAAGGTATACCTTACTTACCATCCTGGGGATTGCTCTCGGAAACATCCGGATGCAGGAAATTGTACTGCAGGATCTTCACATCCTCCGCATCCACCGTATTCAGAATCACATTTCCTGTATCCAGATACCAGACGTCCCCCGGGGAAGTCAGATCTGCAAAACGATCGGAATTGTACTTGAACCCGCTTTTTCCAAGCATGTCCTCCGCCTGGCCGTGGAGCTTGTCGTATACACCGGCAAGGTCCTCGGAGTCTTTTGCCTCGTACATCCATGCCATGCTGACAAGCCGGTTCTTTTCGTCAAAGGAATATTTGACGGTTCCCTCCAATCCCTCATATTCCTTTGGATAGGAGTAGACCGGACCGCCGTATACCGTGGAATCATAAGACTCGCCTTCGCCGCCTTCCAGCTCCTGTATGTCCTCCAGCGTATGATCCCAGGTGATCGTTGTGAACGGGCAGGCTGCCTCTTTTTTTCCGCATCCTGCGGCAAAGACAGCCGAAGCGGCCAGGGTGAAAAGCAAAGCAAAAAATTTGCGCGGTTGTGTCATATCATAAAACCTCCATAAATGTTTTTTCAGCTATTCAGAAGTTCAGCCGGGTCTGCGCCGTCTGTTTTTTGGATAGCTTTTTTATCATTCCATCCGATGCATAAAAGCTGCATGCTTTCTAAATCATTATACAACAGACCGAATCCAAATAAAATGACAAATTTTCCGTCAAATTATAGGAATTATTAGAAAATTTAACATTTTCTATTGACTTGATCGAGAAAAATATGCTTTACTAAGAAAAGTATTGAAACTAAGCGGTTCGTTCAACAGAAAGGAAGGTGAGAGTCGTGCCGGCAACAATGCGCGATGTAAAAAACAGGACAGGTTTATCGATGGCGACGATTTCCAAGTACTTGAATGGAGGAAACGTACTGCCGGAGAATAAGGTTTTGATTGAAGAGGCAATTCAGGAGCTGCATTATGAGGTGAATGAGATTGCAAGGGGGCTTGTAAAAAATAAGACGAAGATCGTAGGGGTCATGGTTCATGATATTTCATGCTATTTTTCGGGAATGCTGCTGCACTACATAGGACAGGAACTCAGAAAGCGGGGCTATGGGATGATGAGCTGCGATTCCTGCAACGACGAGGAGATCGAGGCCCAGAATCTAAAGTTCCTGGTCAGCCGGAAGGTGGATGGGATCATTGTAATTCCGGTGAGTATGAAGGGGGCGTTTCTAAAGCCTGCCAAACAGAATAAAATTCCCATCGTTCTGGTGGACCGGGCGTTTCAGGATGAAGAGTTTGACTGTGTGGGCATCGACAATAAGATCGCGGCTTACCGGGCGGTGGATCTGCTGGTAAAGCATAACCATAAGAAAATTGCGGTGATCGCTTCGGATGTGGAGTATACCGGAATTGAACGTATCAAGGGCTATGAAGATGCCATCCGCCAGGCAGGGCTGGAAGTACGGGAGGAGTACATCCGGCGGGGGCGCCATTCCATGGAAGTCGGTTATGAGATGATGAAGGAGCTTTTAGCCTGCCCGGACCGTCCCACGGCCGTTCTGATGGGAAATTATGATACGATGCTGGGCGGGGTGCTGGCGGTCAATCAGTCGGAATTTTCATGCCCGGAGGATATCTCCCTGATCGGGTTTGACAACCTGATGATTTCCGGGCTGATCAATCCAAGCTGGTACATGGTGGAACAGCCCATGGAGAAGATGTGTGGAAAAGCAGTGGAACTCTTATGGAACCGGATGGAAAAGAAAGAGGAGGACAGTTCGCCTGTAAAAATATGCTTCGGAACAAAGATACAAAAGGGGGAATCCATCCGCAGGCTTGAGTGAAACACACCGACGGAACGGGGAATCCATAAGGTGGAGGACATATGAGCGCGAAGCGTTTTGCGCAATTGGATAAAACGCTTCACTGAGTCCGGGGGCGGTACTGTGTGCTAATTGTAAAAATAATATAAAAATATGTTGACTTGATAGCATATAGATAGTATAATATGCCCTATAGAAACAAGAAAACGTATCGGAGTATCATGAAAAGTGTTCAAAGCATTTCAATCTGTTTTGGGGTGAATGAGAGCGAAGCGTTACGCGTGGCGAACGGAATATGTTCATGGAAAGAAGGGTTCATGCAAAAAAGCGGAGGTATTCCGGCGGGTATCCATTCATGGAGGAGGAATGAAAGTGGAAAAAATCAAACAAAATGCATTTGTAAAGAAGGTGGGGTTTAACAGAATTGTCCTGATCTTTGTATTGCTTTTAATGTACCTTGCGTTCGGGGTGCTGACCGGCGGAAGCTTTTTTGGTTTTTCGCGGATCATGAACACATTGAACTATGTATACTTTCTGGGATTTCTTTCGTTGGGGGTAACGTTCGTTATTGCTACCGGCGGAATTGATTTTTCCATCGGACCTGTTATGTACTGCTGTTCTCTTGTTTCAGGATACTGCCTGACCATGTACGGCGTACCGATGGCTCCGAGTCTGGTTATGAGCATTCTGATCGGTGTGGTGTTCGGTGTGTTCAACGGATATCTGGTAGCATACTGGAAGGTTCCGCCGTTTATCGTGTCCATGGCAAGTATGAATATTGCAAAAGGAATCGCGGCGGTATTTACAAAGACCCAGTCCGTAAGCTGGCCGCAGTCTACAACGGCTGACGGATGGTACAGGAATTTTATCAATCTGAACGGTATTCCGGTGGGGCTGTTTATCTTTTTGGGAATTTCAGTCATCTGCGCGATTGTACTGAATAAGACCAAATGGGGACGTTACATACTCTGCCTCGGAAGCAATGAAGAAGCAGTCAGGCTTTCAGGTGTCAATGTAAAAAAATGGAAAATGCTGGCGTACATCATCTGCGGAACACTGGTCGGTGTGGCATCCATCTTCTTCGTTGCCGCATACACGACGGTACAGCCCGGATATGGAGACCAGTACAACAATGAAGCGATCGCAGGATGCGTAATGGGCGGTACGTCCATGGCCGGCGGGCTTGCATCCATCAGTGGTACTGTAATTGGTGTATTTATCATTTCTCTTTTACAGCAAGGTATTCTTGCACTGGGATTTACAAAAGACTATCAGTATATTATTACTGGTTTGATCGTTATTGCGGCGGTTTACTCCGACGTTTCCGCAAGACGCAGGAAGAATTAGTGATAATATAAAAGAAAGGAGAGGTGAGAAAATGGGCGAAATTATTTTGACAATGAAGGGTATTGATAAGTCTTTCCCTGGTGTTCATGCACTGGATCATGTTGATTTAGAGGTGAGAAAGGGAGAAGTCCTCGCACTCATGGGTGAAAATGGTGCGGGAAAGTCAACTCTGATGAAGGTATTGACGGGAATCTACAAAAAGGATTCCGGTACGATTACATATGAAGGAAAAGAAGTAGAATTTAAGAATACGAGAGAAGCTCAGGACGCCGGTATCGTCATCGTGCACCAGGAGCTGAACATGCTGGGACATCTGACCGTTGCGCAGAACCTGTTCATTGGAAGAGAGTTCAAAAAAGGCATCCGGATCGACGATAAGAAGATGAACGAGGAAGCGAAAAAGCTCTTTGACAGACTGAATGTACACATCGACCCGACGGAGACTATGTCCAACCTGACAGTCGGAAAACAGCAGATGTGCGAGATCGCCAAGGCCGTTTCCTTTGACGCGAAGGTTATCATCTTTGACGAGCCCTCCGCGGCCCTCACGGAATCCGAGATCGAAGAGATGTTCAAGATCATCCGTGATCTGAAGAAAAAAGACATTGCCATGGTGTATATTTCCCATCGTATGGATGAGATCAAGGTGATCACAGACCGCGTAACGGTTATGCGTGACGGTACATATGTAGGAACGCTGATCACAGAGAAGTGTACGAAGGAAGACATCATCAACATGATGGTAGGCCGTGTCATTTATGAAGATCCCAAGACCGAAAGCGCGGTTCCGAAGGATGCACCGGTTGTTTTGAAGGTAGAGCACCTGAATGCCGGAAGGATGGTGCAGGATGTCAGCTTCGAGCTGCGAAAGGGTGAGATCCTCGGATTCTCAGGACTGATGGGCGCGGGACGTACCGAGACGGCAAGGGCGCTGTTCGGAGCAGACCCGAAGGAGAGCGGCGACATCTATATCAACGGACAGAAGGTGACCATCAACAATCCGCAGGACGCTGTTAACTGCGGTATCGGATATCTTTCCGAGGACAGAAAGCGGTATGGTATCGTTGTGCAGAAGACCATCGCTGAGAATACAACCATGGCTTCCATGAAGGATTTCATGAACGGCATCTTTATCAATAAGAAGAAAGAAACCGATGTTGCCACTGAGTATGTAGAAGCGCTTGCAACCAAGACCCCGGGTGTGGACGAACTGGTTGTCAATCTGTCAGGCGGTAACCAGCAGAAGGTCGTTATCGCAAAATGGCTGACCCGTAACAGCGATATCCTGATTTTCGACGAACCTACAAGAGGTATCGACGTCGGCGCGAAGAATGAGATCTACAAGCTGATGAACAGGCTGGTGTCAGAAGGCAAATCCATTATCATGATCTCCTCTGAAATGACAGAGATCCTGCGTATGAGCGACCGGATCGTGGTAATGTGCGAAGGAAAGAAAACCGGTGAGCTGGATATTTCCGAAGCAAAACAGGAAACAATTATGAATCTTGCAACAAGAGAGATTGAATAGAGGAGGGCAGGAGAATGGCAAACAAGAAAGCTTTTGGTAAATTAAAAGGACGTGAGGCCATGGTATTGGCAATCATTGTTGCGATGGCCGTCCTGTTCAGTATTCTCAGCCCTACGTTTCGAACCTACCCGACCCTGGTAAGCGTTTTGGATAATTCCTACTATATTACGCTTATGGCACTGGGAGTTACATTCCCGCTGATTACAGGCGGTGTAGACCTTTCCATAGGTACCGGGCTCGTGTCCTATGCACTGATCGGCGGATTCCTGATTTTCCAGAAGGATATGCCGGTATGGGTTGCAATTGCCGTATGTATCGGATTCGGCGTGCTGATCGGCGTATTTAACGGCGTGCTGGTAGCGATCATGGATCTGCCGCCGTTTCTGGCAACACTGTGTACCTGTATGATCACACGTGGTCTCGGACCTGCGCTCTGCGGCGGTTTCGGTGTATCCTGGCCGTCAGCGATTTCCGAAGAAGGCGGATTCAGAAAGATCTTCAAGTTTATCACCGCGGATGGGACCATTATCCCCATCGGAATCGTGTTTATGATCATCCTCGTAGCGATCATGTCCTTTGTATTAGACCATACAAGAGTCGGACGTTATACGATCGCAATCGGAAGTAATAAAGAAGCTACAAGGCTTGCCGGCGTGAATATCAAGTTCTATCATGTTCTGGCATATGTGATTTCCGGATTGTTTGCAGGTATGGCGGGCGTGGCATACGCTGCCACCTACGCTACGATCTACCCGGGCGCCGGCGCAGGATTTGAGCTGGATGCCATCGGCGGAGCAATCGTAGGCGGTGTATCCGCATCCGGCGGTGTAGGTACGATCCTGGGATCATTCCTGGGAGTAATCGTAATCTGTCTGATGAAGGTAGGACTTCCGTTTATCGGGCTTCAGGCAAACTGGCAGCAGATCTTTACCGGTATCGTGCTGATCGCGGCAGTACTGGTAGACGTTCTGAAAAAGAAAAAAGACTGAAAAACTAAAAAAAGAATATGTTGTTCAAGAAAGAACTTCATATAAAAAAATCTCAATTAAAAGGAGGAAAAAAAATGAAAAAGAAGGTTTTAGCTATGTTACTCAGCGCAGCAATGGTGGTTTCCATGGCAGCATGCGGCAGCGGTGGAAATGACGGCGGTGATGCTGGAAACGCAGACAGCGGAGCAGCAACAGAGGATACCGGAGACGCTGAAGAAGCAGACGATGCCGGAAGTTCTGAAGGCGGAAACAAAGGGTATTCTTTCCAGATGATCGTTAAGAGCTTCCAGTCTACATACTGGCAGGCAGCTATTCAGGGCGTTGAGCAGGCTAAAGCAGAACTGGGCGTGGAAGTAGAAGCAAACGGACCGGCAAATGAGTCCGATATCGCTGACCAGGTTCAGATGCTGGATAGTGCAATCCAGAAGAAACCAGACGGAATCGCTTTGGCAGCATGTGATACAAAGTCCGTAGTTGACTCACTTGCAAAAGCTCTGGAAGCAGGCATCCCGGTTGTATGTTTCGACACTGGTGTTGATGAGGCTCCGGAAGGTTCCGTATATGCAACAGTAGCAACAGATAACGCAGCAGCAGGCGCAGTAGCAGCAGAGAACATTTTCCCGGTTATCGAAGATAAGATCAAGGCTGCAACAACTGACGCTCAGGTTCGTATCGGCGAAGTAAACCAGGATGCGACAGCACTGAACATCCAGCAGCGTGGACAGGGCTTCATCGACAAGATGATCGAGCTTTGCAACGGCGCTGACAAGAAGGTTGCTGTAGTTGGAAACGAATTTTATGTAAATGGAACTGAAGGCAAAGTTGATGAAAAAGAAGCAGAAGTTATCATCGAAGTTGGCGTTCCGGCACAGACAACTGTAGACCTGGCTTCCACAGAGGCTCAGAAGATCATGTCCAAGGACGACACAATTGCAATCTTCGGCTCCAACCAGACAACAGCAGAAGGCGTTATCACAGCAAACCAGACACTGAACAAGCTGTCAACAGATCCTGAAAAGGGTATCATCGGCGCTGGATTTGACGCTGGAACACCGCAGAAGGAAGCAATCCTGAACGACCAGCTCATCGGTTCCGTAACACAGTCTCCTCTGATGATGGGTTATGAAGCTGTTATTACACTGGCTAAGATCTGTGATGGCGAAGAAGTATCCGATATCCCGATGGATGGTTACTGGTATGGAAAAGACAACATGGAAGACGACAATATCGCTCCTAACCTTTACGACTAATCAGAATGACCGAAGTGCAGCAGGCTTGATGGTTATGTAAATGGCGGCTGCATCGGGAGAATGGAATTTCAGTAAGTAAGCATGGAAAAAGGAATCGGATTTATCCGGTTCCTTTTTTTCACTATGGGGAGCGCAAATGCTTGACAGGAGCCGGCTTTTTGTGTATTTTTGATGTAATATACTTAAGCAGAGCAGCGGGAGGGTTTGTATGTTAGAAAATGCAGAGACAATGTTTGATAATTTGGATTTGATGCTGAAAAAATTAAAGAAAAAATCATATGAGGAAAATATGCGTCAGTTTCTATGGAAAAACCAACACTATTTTCAGGAGATGACGGATCATATGGACGCCGCCCAGGAGAAGGACAAGGCGGCCGGTGAGATTGCGGCGGCTCTCGGAGACTGTGTGGAGAATCAATTTGGAAAAGGGGAAAAGAAGAAAATCTCCTCCAGGATGCAGGCAGATATTAACTTTTTTATGATTTACTACATCTTTCCCTCTATTCTCAAGACAGAGCACGAGGACTGCAGACTGATCGCAGATACGATCTGTGCCGAATGGAACAGACGCTTTAAAGACAGTGCGATTGGGTATACCGATTATGATTCGCTGTATGAATCCTTCAGGGAAAAAATATTCGGGATTTTTTAGAAGAAAATCTTGAAATCGCGTTTGGAACGAGTTATAATAATTTTTGTAAAAAGAATGAATTCTTCGGGGTCGGGTGCAATTCCCAACCGGCGGTATAGTCCGCGACCCGCTTCGGCGGCTGAACTGGTGACTCTCATATACAGAGGGGATTCCAGTACCGACAGTAAAGTCTGGATGAGAGAAGAAATTTATGCCATCAGAACATGGATAGACTCAGGCCCTCGGATTCATTTCCGAGGGCTTTTTTAACTTACAGGGTTCTTTATCCAGTGCAGAATATGACAGGATTTCCGTGAAGATGTTCTTTCTTTTTAAAATTCAAATTATTTTAAAGGAGAGAAGTAACCATGAGTACACAATCAAATGTAGCAGTAAGAAAAGAATCCAGGATAGATATCCGCACCCTTGTGCAGATCGGCATGCTGTCTGCAATCGCAATTATTTTGATGCTGTTTGAGATTCCCCTTCCATTCGCACCGTCCTTTTACGAGATCGACTTCAGTGAGGTTCCGGTCATGATCGGATGCTTTGTGATGGGGCCGCTGGCGGGGGCGGCAATTGAGTTTGTGAAGATCCTGCTGAATTTTGTGATCAACGGAACCGCAACCGCGGGAGTCGGCGAAGCGGCGAATTTTGTCATCGGATGTGCGCTGTGTGTTCCGGCGGGGATCATCTATAAGAAGAACCATACAAGAAATGGCGCCCTGATCGGTATGCTCACAGGAACGGTCATCATGACGGCAGCCGGCTGCTTTATCAACGCATATATCCTGCTTCCGGCATATGGAGCGGCATTCGGAATGCCCATCGAGGCGCTGGTAGGCATGGGAACCGCCGTGAATGCCCACATCACCAGCCTGACGACCTTTGTTATATTTGCGGTAGTGCCGTTCAATCTGCTGAAGGGCTTGCTGGTATCCCTGATCGTATTCATCATTTATAAAAAAATCCGTCCCATCTTCAAGATGAGATAAAAAGGCGATTGACTGTAAACATTGTACCATGTATTTCATTAACCGGCCAGAGACCTCTTTTTACGATACAGATAATAAAGTATAAATAGTATGGACGTGGTCAGCCAGGTGATGGGATAGCTGAGTATGATCGCATCCACTGTGGGACGTATCCGGAGCACCCCGACCAGCCAGAGGATTCGGAAAAGGCATACTCCGCCCAGCGTGATCAGAGTGGGGAGCAGCACATCGCCGATCCCGCGCAGCGCGCCGGAAAGTACTTCGATAAATATGAAGAACATGTAGCACGGCGTGATCAGCGCCATCATTTCACAGCCGATGCGGATGACGTCCGCGTCATTGGTAAAGATTTTAAACAGCGGTGCCCGCAGTACCAGGAAGAAAATCACCAGCACGCCGGAGATCAGGGTATCGATCCCCAGACAGACCCGGACGCTTTTCTTCACCCGGTCATATTTGCGGGCACCGTAATTTTGTCCCACAAAGGTGGTGATGGAGATTCCGATGGCACCGCTGATCATCCAGAACACGGCGTCCAGCTTTCCGTATACGGACCATGCCGCAACCGTATCCGTCCCGAAATTATTCAGGGCGGACTGGATGATGACATTGGAAAGGCTGTACATGATGGACTGAAAGCCTGCGGGCATTCCGATCCGGAGCTGGGATCTCAGCACATTTGCATGGAATCGGAGCTTACGCAGGGAGAGTTTTAAGATGCCGCCGGATACCATCAGCTTTCTCGTCACCAGCACCGCGCTGACCGCCTGTGAGAAAAAGGTAGCCACAGCGGCCCCGGCAACCCCCATATCAAGCTGTACCACGCACAGAATATCCAGTATGATGTTTAACACACAGCAGATGATCAGGTAGTACAGGGGATGCTTGGAATCCCCGATGGCACGCAGGATGCTGGAGCCCACGTTGAAGATAAAGACAAACAGGATTCCGGCAAAATAGATCCGAAGATACAGGGCGGAATCCGGAATCAGTTCAGCCGGCGTATTCATCCATTTCAACAGATATGGCGAGAGGAGGATGCCGGGAATGGAGATGGCAGCGCTTCCCAATACAGAAAAAGCGTAGGCCGTATGCAGGCTTTCCTGCACCGACCGTTCGTCCCTGGCCCCATAAAACTGCGCGATGATGACGGAGGCGCCGGAGGAAAGCCCGGTGAAAAATCCGACCACCAGGTTGACGATCTGGGTGGAGGACCCTCCTACGCTGGCAAGGGCACTTTTTCCGATAAAGTGCCCTACAATGATCGTATCAATCGTATTATATAACTGCTGAAAGAAAGTACCAAATACAATCGGAAAGAAAAAGATTAATAGCTGTTTCCAAATAACTCCTTCCGTAATCTGATTCGCAATCTGCGCTTCTTTTTTCATAGGTGATCTCCTCTCAGCAGAAAAGGTACTGCCGACGCAGAGCTATTCGATGGGCTCGAAATCCGCTGCCCCGTGCTTGCAGAGCGGGCATACGTAATCTTCGGGCAGCTCGTCGCCTTCGTAGATATAACCGCAGACAACGCATACGAAGCCCTTCTTGCCTTCGGTCTGTGGTTTCGGCTTTACCTGATTCTGATAATAAGTATATGTCATTGTGTCTATATTAGAAATTACACGTGCTTCCGTAATAGTACAGATAAACATACCGTGTGTATCCAGGTCAACATACTGCTCTACCTTCAGGGACATGAAGGAATTGATGTATCTCGGCAGGAATGCAAGTCCGTTGTCTGAGCGAAGGGGCTTCATCTCTGCAAATTTATCCGCGGTTCGTCCGCTCTGGAATCCAAAGGTTTCAAATACTTTAAAGGGCGCGTCCGTAGACAGGCAGTTCAGGTTCATGATGCCGGTCTGCTTGATCACATGGTGGGAATAGTTGTCCTTATTGATGGTGACAGCAACCCGGTTCGGCGTATTTGTGACCTGGGAAACCGTGTTGACGATCAGGCCGTTATCCTTCTTGCCGTCGTTGGAAGTCACGACATACAGGCCGTAACCGATCTTGAACAGAGCGGTCAGGTCGTTCTTGTCGGCAGTCTCATCCTGCTGTGCCAGATAATCGCGGCAGAGCTCCTCTGCAAGGGCCTCCAACTGTGCGTTGCTGTCATCATTCAGGGCAGACTTGATCTGTACGGTGGTCTTGGTAAAGGTCAGCTTCTTACAGCCTTCCAGCATTTTCTTCATGGTTCTTGCGGCCATCGGCGCCCAGGAGCCATTTTCGATCAGGCCCACAATCCGGTTCTGGTAGCTGCGCTCGGTCAGATGGTTGATAAATTCACGCATAAACGGGAAAATGTCCGCATTGTAGGTTGTGGTGGCAAGCACCAGCTTTCCGTAACGGAATGCATCTTCTACGGCCTCCGCCATATCTTCCCGCGCAAGGTCGGTTACGACTACCTTCGGGCAGCCCTTTGCGGTCAGCTTTGCAGCCAGCGCCTCTACGGCTTTCTTTGTATTTCCGTAAACAGAGGTATAGGCGATCATGATCCCTTCGGTCTCTACGGAATAGGAGGACCAGGTCTGATACAGCCCCAGGTAATAGCCCAGATTCTCCGTCAGAACGGGGCCGTGCAGCGGGCAGATGATCCGAATATCCAGACCTGCCGCCTTTTTCAGAAGATTCTGAACCTGGCTGCCGTATTTTCCGACAATTCCAATGTAATAACGGCGCGCTTCGCATGCCCAGTCCTCTTCCACATCAAGAGCGCCGAACTTTCCGAAACCGTCCGCGGAGAACAGAACCTTGTCATAGCTGTCATAGGTCACCATAACCTCCGGCCAGTGCACCATGGGCGCAGCCACAAACGCAAGCTCATGCTTTCCGAGAGAGAGGGAATCGCCTTCCTTGATCACGATCTGCCTGTCCTCAAAATCCGTGCCGAAAAACTGCTTCATCATGACAAATGCTTTTTCGGAGGAGACAATCGCAGTGTCCTTGTATACCTGCATAAAATTGGCGATATTGGCAGAATGGTCGGGCTCCATATGCTGGATAATCAGGTAATCCGGCTTGCGGGACCCCAAAGCTGCCTGTACGTTGTCCAGCCATTCATGGGTAAAGCGGGCATCCACGGTGTCCATGACAGCCGTCTTTTCATCCAGGATGACATAGGAATTATAAGCCATGCCGTTTTCTACGACATACTGGCCTTCAAAGAGATCGACTTCATGGTCATTGACACCCACGTATTTAATATCGTTTGTAATTTCCATTTGTTATACACTCCTTTACTATTCAATTTCATCGTTTTTTCCCTTCGCGGACATTATATCATATGTTTCCGGTTTTTGCAGGAAAATTGATAATATTTTGAAATATATTTTTCTGGCTGCAGTCCATTCTAAGGGATATCTTTTCCTTGTGGAAAGTTTGGGCGCATGCTATAGTAAATCTCAGAAAGCAGCAAAGGATATTTTTAAAAGATCATGTTGCAGGAAGGACAGGGAGGAAGAGCCGATGACAAAGATTTTGCTGGTAGAGGATGACGACACGATTACGTTTGGGGTTCGTGTCTCGCTGGAAAAGAAAGGGTACGAGGTTACGGCGTGTACCTGTCTTGCGGATGCGAAGCGTTCCTTTTCGGAAACATATTCGCTGGTGCTGCTGGATCTGAACCTGCCTGACGGAAATGGATACGAGTTCTGTACATGGGTGAAAGCCCGGTGCAATACGCCGATTATATTCCTGACGGTTCGGGATGAAGTAAAGGACATCACGAAGGGGCTGGATATGGGGGCGGACGACTATGTGACCAAGCCGTTTCACATTGCGGTTCTGGAATCCAGGATCGCGGCAGTGCTCCGGAGGGCGCCGGAAGAGGCCGATGCGCTCATCTCCTGCGGCAGGATCAGCCTGGACAGGGAACGGATGCGTGTTCAGGCCGAGGGGAAGGAGGTGGTGCTGACCGCCCTGGAGTACCGCCTTCTCCTGGTATTGATGGAAAATAAGGGGCGCACTCTGCCCCGCAGCCTGATTCTGGAAAAGCTGTGGGATTCGGAAGGGAACTATGTGAACGACAATACATTGACCGTGACGGTAAAGCGGCTTCGGGAAAAGCTGAAAAATACCCGGTGCATCGCGACCGTCCGCGGAATCGGCTACCGAATGGAGGAAGCGGAGGATGAGACTAGAAGATAGGGACAACCCGTTCCGCATATTTACAGGCTGGCTGCTGCTGGGGACTGCCGCCGGTTTTCTGCTTGCCCTGGTCGTGACATTTCAGGAATACCGGCGTTTTTCAGAGTGGGTCGGCGCGGCTCTGAGACAGGAAAGCAGCGTAGAGAATGCAGACATACAGGAAAGCGGTATGGAGGAAACAAAGATACGGGAAATGCGCAGCATGGAGCAGACATTTGCAGCCGCCTTTAAAAACTGCGGCCCTTCAGACAGGGCGGCAGGGCAGGAATGGCTTTTGGAATACGGCTATCGGCCCTGGGGGCGGCTGGGGGAGCACACGGCAGTTCTGTCGGCGCTCTGCGTTCTGATGGCGGAGGGGATCGGCTGGAGCCTGTTTCTGATACAGAAGAAGCGGCAGAAAAAGCAGGAGCAGCGTATCGAAGGGCTGACCCAATACCTTCTGGCGGCGGAACGGGGAGAGGCCGCGGCGCTGTGCCGCAGAGAGGATGCATTTTCCCATCTGGAGGACGCGGTTTACAAGGCGGTGATGGAGCTGAGGAGCACGAAGGAAGAGGCGGTACACAGCCATGAGGTACTTTCTCAGCGGATTGCGGACATCGCCCACCAACTGAAAACCCCCATTACATCCATGTCGCTGATGACAGAGCTGCTGGAGGAAGGGCAGACCGAAGAAGGGAAGGAGTGCCTTCTGCGCCTCTCCGCCCAGATCCGCCGCCTGCAGAATCTGGTTCAGGCCCTGCTTTCCCTGGCAAAGCTGGAATCCCACACAATCCGGTTTGAGAGAGAAGTGGTAGATGCGGAAGGCTTGATAGAAGGAGCTTTGGAGCCATTACTGGAGCTGTTTCAGAATAAGCAGATCCGTCTGGATGCATCCGGGGAAACCGTGTACATCCAGGCTGACAGACAGTGGACGGAGGAGGCGGTTCTCAATCTGCTCAAAAACTGTGCGGAGCATACGCCTGCAGGCGGGCAGATCCGGGTACGGTGGCAGGAAAACCCGCTGTATACGGAAATCCGTTTTACGGACGGGGGAAAAGGGTTTCATAAAAAAGACCTGCCCCATCTTTTTGAACGCTTCTACCGCGGGGAAGGCGCCCAAAAAGACAGTGCAGGCATCGGCCTGGCTCTTGCAAAGCTTATAGCAGAGCAGCAGAACGGACAGCTCTATGCAGAAAATACCCTTGACGACCATGCCGGATTTATCCTGCGGTTCTACCGCTGAAAGCAGTTACAGCGTATCATCCTTGATGGCGGTCATGATATTTTCATGTTTGAGCCTGCGCCCGCCTGCCAGATAGGCTCCAAGAACCACCAAAAGGATCAGCGCCGTATACCCCAGGATCGTGCCCAGCGGCGCGAACGGCAGATACTCGGCCAATGTCACCTCGCCAAGCCGCAGGAAAACGGCCATGAATACGATTTGGAAGGGCAGGCTCCACAGCAGCGGTTTCAGCCCCAGAGTGACGCCTTCTAAGAACAGCAGGCTTTGCAGCTGTGCCGGGGACAGCCCGACAGACTTGAGCATGGCAAATTCCCGGCTGCGCTGCCGCAGGTTTCCGGTTATGGCCGCCCACACGCTGGACAGCCCGATCACCGCCAGAAACGCGGTCAGAAAGGCGACGATCAGATTCCAGGATTCCTTCATATCTTCAATCATTTTTCTCTGGTCGATCACATCCGTAAATATATAATCCCCGCTTCCATAATAGTAAGAAACAATGTCTTCAAGCTGCCCGGAGATTTTTTCGATCTGTGGGTCGGACAGGCCGCCTTCACTGCCGACCAGAAACCGTCCATTGATATTCAGCGCGCTGTTATGCCTTCGTTCGCTGCAGAAAGCGCTGATATCCAGGACATGTCTCATAGGCATAACCGCAGTCAGCGTAAAATGCTGTGCGTTGTAAAGGTCTGCACAAGGGAGGGCATCCACCAGCTCACCGGCCTTCAGTGAAAAGGTATAGTCCCCTTCATCTTCATCATAAGCATGCTCCGTAAATTCCAGCGTCTGCCCCTGGTTCAGGTTCAAAAGCCCGCAGCGCACCGGATGCCTTCTGGTGCTTGCGTCCGGATCCCTGGTATAGTTATAGATCAATGCAAGGGAGGGATCGGAAAAATAAGGCTCCGGGTCAATTCCAAGCCTGCCGCAGTAGGCTCTGAAGCAGTCCTCCTCCAGACCGATCAGCGCGGTTCGCATTCGGTAGCGTCCGTCCCGCTTGATGAGGGAATATTTATTCCGGCTGATGATTCCGTCAAAGCCTCCGAAACGCTCCTGGATATCCGGGGACGCGTCTTTTGCCGATACCCAGGCGGCGCAGGTCAGATTGTTATAAACAGCCGCCTGAGAGATCCCCGGAACCTGGTTCAGTTCTTCGAAAAACTCCGGATCCGCCTCCCGCCCGTCACTGATCGACACAGAGATATGCTCATCCTCCATGGCCTGCGTCCGTATCAGTTCGTTGGAAGCCTCCTGTATCGAAAAACTATAAAGGAAGGCTGTCAGCAGCAGGAAGGAGAGACACAGGGAGATGACGGCCGTCCGGTAGGAGTGTTTCCTCTGAGCCAGGGAATTTGCCGAGAGCTCCCCGATGATTCCACTGAACCGCACAGGATGGGATCTGCCGGCATGTGCAAAAGGAACATGCTTTAGACGGCGGGAACGCATGTTGAACCAGTGGGTTTCTGATGCGCCCGTTTCCTTACGGCGTTTTTTATGCCGCTTTCGTTCCGGCTTTTGGCCTCCTTCCTCCTGCCGGATGATTTCGATGGGCAGCGACCTTGCAAGCCTTTTCGCGGGAATCCGGGCCGAGAGGCAGGCTGTCAGCAGGGAAAGCAAAAGGGCGGGAAGGACGGCAGGAAGCCCGAATACGGGAACGATATCCGGCGCAGCCCTTCCGATGTCGTTGTGGGCATTGATATTTGCAAACAACTGGATATTGACAAACCATCCGGCGGCAAGGCCGAAGGGCAGAACCGGGATCACCAGGATCAAAGCCTCCGAGACCGCCGCAGCGAGAATCTGCCTCGGAGAAGCCCCTACGCAGGCCAGAGTGCCGAACTGGGCGGTTTTCTCGTTCAGCGACAGGGCAAAGGCATTGTGGATGATCAGGACAAATACCGCCACAATTAAAAGGGCCAATACCAGAAACATCAGCGGGACTACCAGCATTTCCAGGGAAAAGCTCTGCTTCGGCGGCATAATAAAATAATCCGCCAGCAGTCTGGCATTGTACCGCAGAAGGTACTCCCCGTATTCATCCTTTTCGTATCCGATGGATTCGGCCAGCGCGGGAAGCTCCCGGTAAGTGTCACGCATGGGGTCAAACCGGAGATAGACCGTGATGGAATCCTCCGGCGCAATGGATTCCCTGCTCATATAACTCATGCCGGTATAAGCCGGAACCGCAGAGGATGTAGTGACATCCATGATTCCCACCAGCGTATAGGTTTTGGTGCCGGTCTGGCGGAAGGTCTCCCCGTCCCGCCAGATATCCGTTTCCAGACAGACCTTCCCCTGATACATACGGTCTCCGACAGGAAGGGTCAAGGTGTCCCCCAGCTTTGCGTCGGGATGGTCTTCAAAATACTGCTTTGACAGCACCAGCTCCGAATCCGTTTTGGGCAGACGCCCCTCCAGGATGGAATGCTTTTCCGGCATGGAGTTCCAGTATTCTTTTGTGGCGGGACGCTGGATGATATACAGACGCCTTCCGCTGTCGCTGATCTTAGCGACCTCCCAGGAGCCTTTGATCATGACGGCCGAAACCGAAGCATAATTTTCAATCTTTTCCAGATCCCTCCCGTAGCTGTTGTCAAAGAGTTCCCCGTGCCAGTCCCCGTCGTACCATTTGTTCAGAAATACATCGTCCGCCCACATGGTATAGACCATGCCGCAGAAACAGGACAGCAGGGTGGTCATCAGAAATAAGGCCACCAGGATGGCAGAGCTGGTATATTTGTTTCTCCGAAGGCTGCTGAACGCATATTCACGTATCACCTGCATCAGGACATCACCTCATCTCTGACAATTTTTCCGTCCTCCAGTGTCAAGATCCGCTCCGCCATGAGCGCCGTCTTTTCATCATGGGTGATCAGGAGCACGGTCTGTCCGTATTTTCGGTTGGAGAGCTTTAAGAGTTCAATGGTCTCCTCGGAGTTGCGGCGGTCCAGATTGCCTGTGGGCTCGTCTGCCAGAAGGATGGCGGGCTGGTAGATGAGACTGCGGGCGATGGCAGCTCTCTGCTGCTGGCCGCCGGAAAGCTCCCTGGGGAGATGGGTGAGACGGTCTGAAAGCCCCAGGGTGTCTACGATCTGTTCAAACCGTGCCTCGTCCGGTTTCCGTCCGTCCAGAAGCACGGGGAGCAGAATATTTTTCCGGACATTCAGGGTGGGGATCAGGTTGTAAAACTGGTACACCAGACCCACCTTGCGTCTGCGGAAGATGGCCAGCTCTTCCATATTTAATGTAGAGATATCCGTATCCTCGATAAAAATATTTCCGCTGGTGGGCCGGTCCACGCCGCCCAGCAGATGGAGGAGCGTGGATTTTCCGGAACCTGACGCGCCGACAATGGCGGTAAAGCTTCCACTTTCCAGCGTCAGGTTCACATCGTCCAGTGCAGTCACCTGGCTGGCCCCGCTTTTGTAAGTTTTAGTCAAATGGCTGCAGCGCAGTATTTCCATATGAAAAATCTCCTTTCTGTGAGAAATGCTTCTCGAATATTGGCAATACTCTTATGCAGGTATCTTAACAAATGAAAGTGACAGGAAGGTGACAAAGCGGCAGATTCTTGGTAAAATAATTCCAGCAGGGCAGCAGGAATGATTTTAATACCATCGTATACAGAAAAGCTTTTCTGTATACGGCCGGCCGGCTTCGGGGAATTTGATCTGAAATTGAGAAGGGAAACGATACTATGAGAATACACTACAGGCTCCGGGGGGATTCTGCGGAGATCGTCCGCTGCCGGGGGACGGTTTCGAAGGTGGCGCTGCCGGAACAGATTCACGGATATCCGGTAAAAAAAGTGGCCCCGTACGCATTTTCCGCAAAAAAAGGAGAGGAAGACAGAGACACGCTTGTCTATGAAAGCCCGGAGGATGCTTTGTTCCGGGAACATGAAAGGCTTCTGGCGGGAAACGAGGTTGAGGAGGTGATCTTGCCGGATACGGTGGAGGAGATCGGAAATTATATCTTCTATAATTGTAAACGGCTCAAAAGGCTGGAATTTACGGACGCCCTGGTACGGCTGGGAAGCGGCGCTTTTACCGGCTGCGGAAATCTGGAGCTTGTGAGGGTACATCTAAAGAGAGGAAAAAAATCTTGTGTGAAGGAAATTCTGGGCGACCTGTGGCAGAGGATAGACGTGCAGTTTTTTCACGAAGGAGTGAATGCCGGGGAGGACGTGCAGACGGTGAAGCTGGTATTTCCCGAGCACTATGAGGAGGCCGTGGAAAATACGCCTGCCCGGATTTTATTTACCCAGCATCACGGCATCGGGAACAATTACAGGCAGTGTTTTTACAGCCGGGAAATGGACTACCGAAAATACGACGGATTATTTCCTCTGGCCGTGGCGCAGGATCGGCCGGAGGTGGCGGCGGATCTGGCATTTTCAAGGCTTCTGTACCCCTGCGGCCTGACGTCCGAATATCGGAAAATGTATGAGATCTATGTGGGGGAGCATCCAAAGGAGACGGCCCGGCATCTGGTGAGCCGGGATCAGCCCGAACTGCTTCAATGTATGTCCGGGAGCGGCCTGTGGAGCCGGGACATTCTGGAGGAGGCCATCTTGATGGCGGCAGAGGAGGGAAAAGCGGAAATGCTCAGTTACCTGATGAATGAGAAGCATCTCCTGTTTCCGGAAAAAAAGCGCAGGCGGTTTGAACTGTAGGCGAGGGCAGAGCAGTCAGGATATATCCGTCATAGAGACAGGGCGAAGGGAATGTGCGGAGGGATTTGAAAAAAAGCGGAAGGAGTATTTTGGACAGATGGATATAAAAAGAGCAAAGCAGGAGATCAAAGATTCGATTGAGGCGTATCTGGCGAAGGATGAGTTCGGCGGGTACCGGATTCCGGCCATCCGCCAGCGGCCGATCCTTCTGATGGGGCCGCCGGGAATCGGAAAGACACAGGTCATGGAGCAGATCGCAAAGGAGTGCCGCATCGGACTTGTGGCGTATACGATCACCCACCATACAAGGCAGAGCGCGGTGGGGCTTCCGTTTATCCGGGAAAAGAACTATGGCGGGAAACAGGTTTCCGTCACCGAATATACCATGAGTGAGATCATTGCCTCGGTGTATGACAAGATTGAGCAGACCGGCATCCGGGAGGGGATTCTGTTTATCGATGAGATCAACTGCGTCTCAGAGACGCTCGCCCCCACCATGCTGCAGTTTCTACAGGGAAAAACCTTCGGAAACCAGCGGGTGCCGGAGGGATGGATCATTGTAGCAGCGGGAAATCCCCCGGAATACAATAAGTCGGTGCGGGATTTTGACGTGGTGACTTTGGACAGGCTGAAAAAGATTGATGTGGAAGAAGATTTTGGCGTCTGGAAGGAATATGCTTACAGGCAGGGGATTCATCCGGCGGTCATTTCCTATCTGGAGCTGCGCAAGCAGAATTTCTACAGGGTCGAGACTACCGTGGACGGAAAATGCTTCGCAACGGCCCGGGGCTGGGAGGATCTGTCGCAGTTCATCCAGGTCTATGAAAGCCTTGGAAAGACGGTTGACCGGGAGGTGGTGTCTCAGTATATCCAGCATCAGAAGATCGCCCGGGACTTTGCGAATTATCTGGAGCTGTACCATAAGTACAAGGCGGATTACGGAGTGGAGGATATTCTGCATGGAACATGGAATACCGGGGCGCTGCAGAAAGTGAAGGCAGCGGCATTTGACGAGCATTTGAAGCTGGTCAGCCTGTTCAACGGAAAGCTCAGTGAACTTTTTACGGAATGCTTCCTGTTCGATTCCTATGTGACGAAGCTGTATGAATATCTGGTTCATTACCGGGAGCAGCGGGTTCCAGGAACAGGGGCCCACCAGATTCCGTTTTCAATCGGGGATGAGCTGCACCGGGCGGAGAAGGAGCTGGAAACACTGGAACGGAAAGAACTGCTGACCCGGCAGGACGAGATCATCCTGAAAAGGGTGATTGCCGCATTGGAAAGGTTTTCATTGGACGTTAAGGGAACGGTATCTGCAGAAAATTCAGAATTTGAGGAAGTGAAACGGCTGTTTGAGAAGGAGGCAGATACCCGGGAGGACTTGATTGAGCGGACTTCGGAAACGTTGACCCATGTATTTGATTTTATGGAGGACGCGTTTGGGGAAAGCCAGGAAATGGTTGCCCTGATCACGGAACTGAATGCGAATTATTACAGCGTATGGTTTATCAAGGAATACGGCTGTGATTCATATTATCGCTATAATAAGGGGCTTCTCTTCCAGGAACGCCATCAGTCAATCACCCGGGAGATGGACGAAATTGAGTCGCTTCTGAATACGGGATTAAAATAAGAGGCAGGCCGGCGGCCGGAAAACAGATATGCCGCGGTCTTTTGCGGAAAATAGAAAGAAGCTCCGTCAGGAGCTTCTTCCGTATAGTTATCTAAAAAGGAATGAGAGTAAAAGTGCGGAATCCGGGGTTGCCGCCCCGGATGTCCAAAACTTTATGAGGGGGGAGATAGTTGTTGTTCAACTATCTGACATTTAGTATAAAAGAAAAATGTGTCCAAAGTGTTTTCATTTCATTAAAGAAGTCGAAAAATTATTAAGAAATCGAAAAAGAAATCAAAACAGTTCATGGAGTTGTGTATTTTACCCCTTGCAGGCGCCAGGCGGCAGTCAGGAAACCGCCGGGTCTGCGTATACGATCCTGCCCCGGCACAGGGTGTATTTTACCTTGCCGTACAATTCCTTCCCTGTAAACGGGGAATTGGAGGACATGGAAAGGTGGCTGTCCGGTATCCACCGTTCCTTCGGGTCAAAGATCACAAGATCTGCCTGGGAGCCCTGTTCTATTTTTCCATAGGGCAGATGATAGAGCTTTGCCGGATTGACGGTCATTTTTTCCAAAAGCTCCATCAAGGTGAGATGGCCGGGCCGCACAAGGGACGTGATCCCAAGGCTTAAGGCTGTTTCCAGGCCGATGATGCCGCTGGGGGCTTCCGAGAATGGCT
Organism: Schaedlerella arabinosiphila; assembly: GCF_003885045.1. Lineage (GTDB taxonomy): Bacteria > Bacillota > Clostridia > Lachnospirales > Lachnospiraceae > Schaedlerella > Schaedlerella arabinosiphila. The sequence goes on from NZ_RHJS01000002.1 coordinate 6,298,057, forward strand.
TCGCCTTTTCCCCGGCGCTGTGTGGGGCATGATCCGTTGCAATGAGGTCAATCGTGCCGTCGGACAGCCCCTGGATGATGGCCTGCCGGTCCTCTTCCGTGCGGAGCGGGGGATTCATTTTTGCCAGAGTTCCGTGGGAAAGCAGGGCCTCCTCCGTCAGAGAAAAATGATGGGGGGTGGCCTCAGCGTGGAGCTTTGCGCCCATGGCGCGGAAGGTACGCACAAGCTCTACGGAATACCCGGAGCTGATATGTTGTATGACCACGTGGGCGCCGGAGCGCAGCGCCAGCATACAGTCCCTTGCCACGAGAGATTCCTCAGCAACGGCCGGGGAACCGTAGAACCCCATCTGCCGGGAAACCTTCCCATGGTTGATTCCGTTATTCCGGATAAATGCGGGATCTTCTTCGTGCAGGCTGATGGGAACGTCAAGCATTTTGGCGGCTTTCATGGCTTCATAGCAGAACGCCGCATTGGTAATGGGGATTCCGTCGTCCGTAAAGCCGCAGGCTCCTGCCTCCTTAAGCGACTGCATGTCTGTCAGCACCTGACCCTTTAATCCATGGGAAACGGTTCCGGCCTGGAAGATACGGATCGTCTCCTGCGCTGCACGTTCCAGAATATCCTGCAGTACGGGAACCGAGTCCACCGCAGGAGACGTATTTGCCATGCAGATTACGGAAGTAAAGCCTCCTCCTGCCGCCGCAAGGGCCCCGGTGTGGAGCGTTTCCTTATGGGTAAAACCAGGGTCCCGGAAGTGGGTATGGGTATCAATCAGCCCGGGGGCAATGATCAAACCTTCCGCATTGATACATTCCTCTGTCGGAGCGGCCGACAGAGTCGGGCCGATCTCCTCCACGATGCCGTCCTGGATACGCAGGTCTGCTTTGTAAGATGCGTTTGTATGCGGGTTCATAATCAAACCGTTTTTAATGATCATTCGAATGGTTCCTTTCTATTAATAGAGTTTATTCTGTTTTTCTGCAACTGCTGTTCTGAATACTTACATTTTCCCATATATTCGGGCATTTGGCAACATACTTTTGTGTGCTGCTATTTTGTGCTGCTATTTAGTTGTTGTTCATACTTGATACTTGACAATTATTTTTGCGTGTGGTATATTTATAACATAGAGAGCGAAATACATAACATAAAAAGGAGGAACACTATGAAAAGAATAAACTACCTGGGATTTTTATCACTTCTTTCCCTGATCACCATACTGGGGTGGAAAAGCGGCAATACGGGATTGTACGGATTCTTTGGATTTTTTTATTTTGTCCGCTATTTCTGGATAATCCCGGATGAACTGTTTCTGCTGAACGTACAGAAATCCGCAACCGTCGCATTTATGCTGGGAATGATCTCCCTCGTTCCATCCATGTTTTCCTGTTCCGTATTCTACAATATTTCCGCGGCAATACCGATGTCCTTCGCGCTGAGCTTTGTAGTGTCAACCATTGCATTCACCTTTGTACTAACTGCATTGGAGTGGAAGGAACGGACAGGCGCAGGTGAATAGATAAGAAAATCGGGAAAAAAGAGGAGAGCCGAATGATCAAAAACAGGATAAAGGAATATCGGGCCAGATACGATATGAAGCAGGAAGACCTGGCAAAGCTGGTCGGCGTGCGCAGGGAAACGATCGGAAACCTGGAAAAAGGAAAATACAATCCTTCGCTGGCTTTGGCGTGGAATATCGCAAAGGTATTTCATGTCACAATTGAGGAGGTTTTTACGGTAGAGCCGTAGAACGGGATGTACATAGGATAAAACAAAGAAAACCGCCAACCCTTCGGCTGGCGGTTTTCTTTGTCTTATAGTTATCTAAAAAGGAATGAGAGTAAAGTGTGACACCCAGGAATCTCTCCCCGGATGTCTTAACTTTATGAGGGGGGAGATAGTTGTTTTATCAACTATCTGAGACTTAGTATAAAAGAAAAATGTGTCCAAAGTGTTTTCATTTTATAAAAGAAGTAGAAAAATTATAAAGAAAATGTTTAGAATGTAGAAAATTGTCATGATTTGCGGCAAAAGTATGATAAGATGTAACTGTTTGGTACAGGAATTCGTATTCCTGGTTACAATAAGCGGAGAATGCAGAAGACGGTCAAATTGCGGAAAGTGAGGATTCGCGGATATGGAAAATATGGAGACAGCCGGGCGGCTGGAGCTGCTTGGAGAAAAGATATGGAGTGCGTCCAGGGATGAACTGTATCTTGGGATGCGCTTTCTGGACGTTGCGCTGAACAGCTTTGTGTTTCAGATGGATGGGGAAATCAGTCCGTTCGGCACCGACGGAGCCGTGCTGTATTTTCATCCCCGGCAGTTAGGCGGCTTATACCGGCAGAATCGAATACTGGTGAACCGGGGTTACCTGCATATGGTGTACCACTGCATTTTCCGGCATCTGTGGAAACTGTATCCTGCAGGGAATGGATGCCCACTTGACGGCAAAAAGTGCAGCAGAGAGGACGCCCGGCAGGACCGTGTGGAAGACGGGAATCTGCCGGATGCAGGTACACGCTTGTGGAATTTGAGCTGTGACATTGCCGTAGAACATCTGATTGACGGAAATTACCACCGTTCGGTTCGGCTTTCCAGAAGCCTTCTTCGAAGAGAGACTTATCGAAAACTGGAAGCGGACGGTCATACGCTGCATGCGGAGCGGATTTTCAGACAGCTTTCTGCCTGGAACCTGGATGAAAAAGGGCTGGCAAAGCTGGAGCAGGAATTTTATGTAGATGATCACTGCCGCTGGGCCAATCACCGGCCGGAACAAAATCCTGATACGGATTCCAGCCTGCAGAAGAAGTGGCAGGACATAGACGAACAGATGGAGACAGATCTGGAAACCTTTTCCAAAGAAGCTTCTGAGAAAAATGGAGACCTGCTGGGCCAGTTGAAGATCGGGAACAGGGAAAAACACGATTACCGTTCTTTCTTGAAAAAATTTTCCGTGCTGAGGGAGGAAGTGGGGGTGGATACGGAGTCTTTTGACTATACATTTTACAGCTATGGCCTGTCTCTCTATGGAAATATGCCGCTGATCGAACCCCAGGAGACAAAAGAAGTGATTAAGGTGGAGGAGTTTGCGGTGGTGATTGATACGTCCATGTCCTGCTCCGGGGAACTGGTGCGCAGATTTTTGGAAGAAACCTATGATGTGTTAAGCCAGAACGAAAGTTTTTTCCGCAAAATCAATGTGCATATCATCCAATGCGATGAGGCAGTCAGATCGGATGTAAAGATCAGCAGCGAGAAAGACCTTCAGGAATATATGGACAGCCTGACGCTGTACGGGGAGGGCGGGACAGATTTCCGGCCGGCGTTTGCATATGTGGATGAAATGCTTCGGAAGGGGGAATTTACAGACCTGCGGGGGCTGATCTACTTTACGGACGGGTATGGGATCTATCCTCAGAAAGTGCCGGGATACCAGACGGCATTTGTGTTTATGCAGGAGGACTACCAGGACGCAGACGTGCCGGCCTGGGCGATCAAGTTGGTGGTGGTATAATTTCCGGGTGCATTGTGTATGGTTTGGAATTGGGATTTTGCTTCATAACGAATCATAAATGCAACTTTTTGTTGATTTATTGCGTGTTAATGTGTACAATTGGTTGTAAAAACGAGACGAACGCTTGCGAGTCGAGAAAAGAGGGAAGGGATCGTAAGGTACCGTAAGTGCAGAATCCTATGAAAGAAGGAGATCATATGCATCGGGAAGACATTGAGCAGTTTGCTTTTTTATATTTATGCGGGACCAGGGACAGAAGATTATTGCTGGGACGAGAAAAAATGAGTTTTGCAGATTTTGACAGGCTGATCTACATCACAGCCTTTTTAGGGCTGCTCCATTATAATTTGAAAATGTGGAATCAATATTCCGTACAATTTCAGAGCCAGTTGGAAACTCTGAATTTTTCCTGTGAAAGAATTACGGCGCCTCTGGATATGACAGAGTATGAGGAGGATATCAGGAAGCAGGAACAGTGGCTTACGGAATTTTGCAGCAATGCGCCGAACCAGGGGGTGCAGGAGTATCTGCGGAATGTAGTAAACAGGAATTAACAGACTGAATAACACTAACAGTTGCCGCCTTCGTCGAAAAGTGGTATCATCCTTAATAGAAACAGATCATCGACGGAGGTAGAATAAAATGAAGGTATTATTGATCAATGGAAGCCCTCATGCAAAAGGCAGTACATACACGGCGCTGCATGAGATGGAGAAGGTTTTCGAGAAAGAAGGCATAGAGACGGAGATTCTCCACATCGGCAATCGGGACATCAGAGGGTGTGTTGCCTGCGGATTTTGCGGAGGACACGGCAGATGCGCATTTGACGATGCGGTAAATGAAGCCGCTGCCAGGTTTGAAGCCTGTGACGGGCTGGTTGTAGGAAGCCCGGTCTACTATGCATCCGCCAACGCCACACTGATTGCATTTCTGGATCGGCTGTTCTACAGCACCCACTTTGACAAGACCATGAAGGTGGGAGCGGCCGTGGCGTCTGCCAGAAGGGGCGGGCTGTCGGCCACATTTGACGAACTGAACAAGTACTTTACAATCTGCGGAATGCCTGTGGCATCGGGCCAGTATTGGAACAGTATCCATGGCAACAACGCGGATGAAGCCGTGCAGGATGCGGAAGGGCTGCAGAGTATGCGGACCCTGGCGGCAAATATGGCGTTCCTGATGAAGAGCATCGCTCTCGGAAAAGAAACGTACGGCCTGCCGGAGAAGGAGCCGGTCTGCCGGACCAGTTTTATCCGTTAAGGAGAACACAGAACGAATATCATTTTTCGGCGGAACATGAGAGCAGTGACAAATACAGGCAATCTAAATGGAGGAACGATCATGAATTTGACTTTGGAAGGTTTAAAAGATCGGCAGGACTGGGAAAAGGCCGGAATCGAGCTGCCGTCCTATGATGCTGCGGCGCTGGCCCAGAGGACCAGAACCTCCCCGGTATGGGTTCATTTCGGTGTGGGAAATATTTTTCGGATTTTTATCGGCGGGATCGCGGACCGGCTGATCTCTGAAGGGCTGATGGACAGAGGAATCACCGGTGTAGAGACGTTTGACTATGATGTGGTGGACAAAATATACAGGCCATACGACAATCTTGTACTCTCGATTACACTTCACGGGGACGGTACAACGGAGCGCAGAGTGCTGGGCTCCGTAACGGAAGCAGTGAAGGCCCAGTATTCCGACCCGGAACAGTGGAAACGGTTAAAAGAGATTTTCTGCGATTCCGGACTGCAGATGGTCTCCTTTACGATCACGGAAAAGGGCTATGCGCTGACGAAGGCAGACGGAGCTTATTTTGAGTTTGTAAAGGCGGATATCGAACATGGCCCCGAGAAAGCGACCGGCGCTATGGCGGTTGTGACGGCCATGCTGCTGGAGCGTTACCGCAGCGGCAAGGCAAAGCTGGCCCTGGTTTCCATGGATAACTGCTCCCAAAACGGGCAGAAATTCCGGAGCTCTGTTCTGGAAATTGCAGAGGAGTGGAGGAAACGCGGCTTTGTGGATGATGGATTTCTTACATACATCCGTGATGAGAGCAAGGTGTCTTTCCCATGGACGATGATCGATAAGATTACGCCCCGCCCCAGCGAGAAGATCGCGAAGGAGCTGGAAGAGGCGGGGGTGGAAGGGATGCAGCCGGTCATCACATCCGGCAAGACCTACATCGCCCCCTTTGTTAATGCTGAAGGCCCCCAATATCTGGTGGTGGAAGACAGCTTCCCAAATGGCCGCCCGGCGCTGGAGAAAGCCGGCGTATACATGACAGACCGGGATACTGTCAACAAGTCCGAGAAAATGAAGGTGACGGCGTGCCTCAATCCCATCCACACTGCTTTGGGGCCTTATGGATGCGTCCTGGGTTATGAATTGTTTTCCGATGAAATGAAAGATCCCGATATGCTGGAGCTGGCACGGCGGGTCGGGTATGTGGAGGGAATGGAGGTAGTCCCGGATCCGGGCATCCTTTCTCCGAAGGCGTTTCTGGATGAGGTAATCAACGAGAGATTCCCCAATCCATATCTGGGCGATACGACCCAGAGACTTTCCGTGGATGTGTCCCAGGGAATCGGGATTCGTTTCGGTGAGACAATCAAGGCGTATGTGGAGAAATACGGAGACGCGAAACGGCTGAACGGCATTCCCATCGCGATTGCCGGATGGTTCCGCTATCTCCTTGCCATCGACGAGGAAGGCAGACCCTTTGAGCTGGCGCCTGACCCCATGGTGTCGGAGCTGCGGGAGGCGATGTCGAGCATCGTATTCGGAGAACCTTCCAGCCTGACAGATCAGTTTAAGGGTATTTTGTCCAACGAAAATATTTTTGCCGTGGATTTGTACAAGGCAGGGATTGGAGAGAAGATTGAGGAGATATTCCGGGAAGAGATCGCAGGACCGGGGGCAGTCAGGAAAACTGTGAAGAAGTATCTTGGATGCTGATAAAAAAATGTGGAATAGATAAGCAAAAGACAAAGCCGGACTGCAGAGCCAGGCTTTGTCTTTTTAAATCTTATCTTCAGTTATCAGTTATAATCTTTAGAAAAACATCCGGTGTTACAGTCGGTGTTTTTGCATGTTTAAAATCTTTTTTATTGCAGGTTACAATATATTCCGCATTTACATGGACGGCACATTCATCCTGCAGGCAGTCCTCAAAATTCAGGAAACTTAAATTCTATATTGCGTCCTCCATCGTTTTTTTATAATCGAAGTTTTTCGGATATGTGGATTGCTCTCTTAATTCTAACATATCTTGAAATGCTCTTTTTTTACGTGTCAATTGTGTACCTGCTTCTGTTTCAACATTTGTATCTGGGAAAATACCGTGCTGTCTGGCGATCTCGTCTGCCATGACAAGAATCAGCCGTATTCCGTCCTCCGGCAATCTCATGATTTTTTCACATGCCTCCTGCTGAATTGTCATATCTGAAACTCCTTTTCTGATTCTGATTATTTTTCTGCTGCTATTATTTATTTACGCGAAGCAACGAGCTAAGCAGTCATTTTGCATGGATATGTGGCGTACACATTTGTTTCTCCCTGGTTGAAAAAAGAATGTGTTTGAAATTCTGTTTTAAATTAGTTCATGATATAATCCTATCATATTTCTTCATACGATTCAATGGAATCCTGGATTATATACAAGCCATTATGCGCAAGCCTCTAAAATTAAAGTTGAATTTCAACTTGATTCAGAATATAATATTCTGCAGAGGAGCGGCAAAAGGCGGAGGAAGCCCGCCGCAGGATGGGGCAGCAGAAGGCAGAGGAAGCCTGCCGCAGGATGGGGCAGCAGCAGAAGGAGCGGGAAGAAGCCCAAAAACAAGCAGAACAGAGACGTAAGGAAGAGGAAATGCGCAGACAAAAAGAAGCAAAACGCCTGGAAGAAGAAAGACGCCGCCAGGAGGAAGAAAAGCAGAGAGCCGAAGCAGCGAAGCGAAGAGCAGAGGAAAAGCGGCGCAGGGAAGAAGCAGAAAAGAAAAAAGCCGAGGAAAAACGCCGCCGGCTTCTGGAACGGCGCAGGGAAGAATTTTCTCTTCTCGGGGATTCCTGGGAGGAGGAATCGGAAAGCACAGATTCGGAACAGGAAAACAGGAATATCGAAAGGCTGGAGAAATACAAATACTTCAAAGGAACCAGGATCAAGCATTCCATGAATATCCCGTCGGAGGTGCGTGCGAAAGGCGAAGAGCTGTACAGACAGGGGCAGATTGAGATGAAAAATATCCTGACCGGGTTTGACGGACACAACGGCATCCGGGGGCAGATTGACGCTGCGGCAAAGTCCGGCAATATGGAATTTCCGGTTCGGATCATTTTTTCACGTACCGCCGTGAGCTATGCGGAATGCAAGTGCCCTCAGTGCGCGCGGGACTATTATTACTGGGATACGGAGAAAACAAAATGCCCCTATAAGGCCGGTGTGCTCAAGATGTTGGAGGATTATCTGGAGACACACAGCTTCGGGGATGCGACGGACATGAACGGGAAAGCTCTGATGAAATTATATCAGGAAAGGCGGACAAACCTTGCGATTGCAGACGCGGAAGCTGCAAAGGAAAGTCTCCGGTTTGTGCCCCGTCTGACCCGGAAGGAAGGGAAGCTGTCCGTTTCCTTCAAGATCGGGGAGAAGAAGCTTTTTATTGTAAAGAAGCTGGATACGTTCTGTGAAAATGTAAAAAATGCGGCAACCGATACCTATGGTTCGAATACCCAGATCAATCACAATCCCGACAATTTTACGGAATCCGGAAAAGGATGGATACACTTTATCAATCAGATTGTGCGGGAGGAAGAAGAGTTTCTGCAGCGGCTCCAGGAGTCCAATCGATCCTATTACGGATATCGGAAGACGACCGTGGGAAGCTCTCTGGCTCTATTCGGATGGAGGCTGGACGCATTTTACGATCAGATGGCGGAGGAAGCGGTCGAGTTTGAGGACAAGGATGGCTGGGAAAAACGAAAGGAAACCCTGACCCGGGTGGAGTGCAATCCCGGCGTATCCATGCGGATTTCCGAGGAAAAGGTGGGAAGCGGCAGGGTATTTCACGGAATCCGGGTAGACGGCAGCCTGCCGGATCTGTATATGGGAACCGATACAGGGTACTATATCAGCGGCAGCCAGATCTGTCGGGTGGAAAAAGAGTTTCTGGAGAAGATTGAACCTCTGTCACTCATGACAAATGATCAAGGATTTTCCTTCCATGTGGGGCGAAACCACATGGCGGAGTTTTATTACAGAATACTGCCCCAGTTGGAGGATGTTGTGGAGGTTGAGGAGACAGAGCCGGAGAAGTTCCGCTCGTATCTGCCGCCGGATGTACGGTTCGTATTTTACCTGGATGCCGGGGATCAGAATGTGACCTGCGGGGTGAGCGCGAAATACGGCGACAGGGAATTTTCCTCTCTGGATGTGATCAGCAGGCAGGAGTACGGCCAGATCGAGGCGCTTCGGGACGCGGCCCGGGAGGAAGAGGTTCTCTTTCACGTCATGCAGTGGTTTCCGCGGATCGACTGGGAGCGGGAGGAGCTGCACTGCGGCGGCGATGAGGAATTGATCTACCAGGTGATGGAGAGCGGTACCGAGAAGCTCATGGAACTGGGCGAGGTGCGCTGTACAAAAAATTTCCTGAAGTACCGTGTGGTTCGGCCGATGAAGGTGTCTGTGGGAGTATCCGTATCGTCCGGCCTTTTGAATCTGGACATCTCTACGGACGATATTCCCCAGGCTGAACTGCTGGATATTCTGGCAAGCTACCGGGCGAAGAAAAAATATTACCGGCTCAAAGACGGCTCGTTTATGAACCTGGACGATTCCTCCCTGAATATGCTGACGGAGATGATGGATGCCATGCATCTTACGCCAAAGGAATTTGTACAGGGGAAAATGCATTTGCCGATGTACCGGACTCTTTACCTGGATAAGATGCTGGAGGAGAACGACAGCGTTTACAGCAAAAGGGACAGCCATTTCCGGAAGGTGGTAAAAGGCTTCAAGACGGTGAAGGACGCGGATTTTGAAGAACCGGAAAGCCTGTCAAGGATCATGCGCAAATATCAGAAAAATGGTTTCAAATGGCTTCGGACGCTGGAGGCATGGCAGTTCGGCGGTATCCTGGCGGATGATATGGGGCTTGGAAAGACCCTGCAGGTGATCGCGGTTCTGCTTGCGGCAAAGCTGGAAGGAAAGGAAGGCACCTCCCTGGTGGTGGCGCCGGCTTCCCTGATCTTCAACTGGGGGGAGGAATTTCGGAAGTATGCGCCGGAGCTGAACGTGTCATTGATCACAGGAACCCAGGAGGAACGGAAGGGCATCATTGATTCTTATCAGGAAGCGGATGTGCTTGTCACGTCTTACGACCTGCTGAAACGGGATGTCCTGTTTTACGAGGACAAGCAGTTCCAATACCAGATCATCGACGAGGCGCAGTACATCAAGAACCATACCACAGCGGCGGCAAAGGCCGTGAAGGTGATCCAAAGCCAGACCCGGTACGCCCTCACCGGTACCCCCATTGAGAACCGGCTGAGTGAGCTGTGGAGTATTTTTGACTATCTGATGCCGGGCTTTTTGTACGGCTATGACATATTTAAGCGGGAGATTGAAAGCCCTGTCGTGAAGAGCAGCGACGAGGCGGCGATGACTCGCCTGCAGAAAATGGCCGGGCCGTTTATCCTGCGCAGGCTGAAAGGGGACGTACTCAAGGATCTGCCGGAAAAGCTGGAGGAGCACCGCTATGTCAGATTCGGAGGGACACAGCAGAAGCTGTATGACGGCCAGGTACTTCATATGAAGGAAATGCTTGCGAAGCAGAGTGAGGCGGAATTCAGCAAGAATAAAATGCTGATCCTCGCGGAGCTGACAAGGCTCCGGCAGATCTGCTGCGACCCGTCCCTGTGCTTTGAGAATTACAAAGGTGAAGCAGCCAAGCTGGAAGCCTGCCTGCAGTTAATCCAGAGCGCCATCGACGGGGGCCATAGGATGCTGGTATTTTCGCAGTTTACCTCCATGCTGGATATTCTAAAGGAAAAGCTCACTGGCCTGGGAATCTCTTACTATACGATCACGGGCAGCACATCCAAGGAAAAACGGCTGCAGATGGTCAAGGAATTTAACGAGGGGGATGTTCCGGTGTTTCTGATCTCCCTGAAGGCAGGAGGGGTGGGCCTGAACCTGACCGGGGCGGATGTGGTCATCCACTATGACCCATGGTGGAATCTGGCAGTGCAGAACCAGGCGACAGACCGCGCCCACCGGATCGGGCAGACGAAAAAGGTGACAGTTTACAAGCTGATTGCGAAGGGGACGATTGAAGAAAAAATCCAGAAGCTCCAGGAGAAAAAGAAAGACCTGGCTGAGCAGGTGATCGGCAAAGAAACCGGGCAGCTTGGCAGCCTGAGCAGAGAAGAGATCATGGAACTGCTGGGAGTATAAAAAACGGAACGAACGGGAAAACAGAACCCATAGGAAAACAGAACCTATAGGAAAGCAGAACCTATAGGAAAACAAAATCGATAGGAAATCAAAAACGGCTGCCGGGAAAATTTTTCGGCAGCCGTTTTCAGGATTTTTTCAAAGTTTTTTTGTAAGCATCTCCGGATTGGAGGCATAGGCAAGCGCCGTATCCCTGCTGATCGTGCCGCTTTTATACAGTCTTAGCAGACTGCTGTCCATAGAAAGCATCTCCTCCTTTGCGGAGGAATAAATGAGTCCGTCGATCTGATGGACCTTGTTATCCCGGATCATATTGCGGATGGCGGGGGTTACGGTCATGATCTCAAATGCCGGAACCACCTTTCCGTCTATGGTGGGGACAAGCTGCTGCGAAACGACGGCATTCAGCACCGTGGAAAGCTGGATGGAGATCTGCCGCTGCTGGTTCGCCGGAAATACGTCGATGATCCGGTCAATGGTATTGGCCGCCCCGATGGTGTGCAGAGTGGACAGCAGAAGATGCCCGGTTTCGGCCGCGGTCATGGCCACATTGATGGTCTCATAGTCGCGCATTTCCCCAAGCAGGATCACGTCCGGGCTCTGCCGGAGCGCTGCCCGGAGGGCCACTACATAATTTTCCGTATCCACATTGATCTCCCGCTGGCTGACGATGCTCCGCCCATGACGGTGCAGATATTCCAGGGGATCTTCCAGGGTGATGATGTGGGCGTCCCGATTCTGGTTGATGTTGTCAATGATACAGGCCAGGGTGGTGGATTTTCCGCTGCCAGCGGGGCCTGTGACCAGCACCATGCCGCTTCCGCTGTTGCCGTATTGGATGATGTTTTCAGGGATTCCAAGCTCCCCGGGATCCGGAAGCCGGAAGGTGATCACCCGGATCACGGCGGACAGTGCGCCCCTCTGCTTGTAGGCGCAGACCCTGAACCGGGAAACGCCTGTCAGGGCAAACGCAAAATCATCATCTCCATTTTTCTCAAATACATGGATATCCCGATGATCGGCAAGCTCATAGATCTCTCTCAAAAATTGTTCCGTATCCGTCGGCAGCAGTTTTTCGTCATTGACCTGGTGGATGACTCCATTTTTTCGAACTGAAACAGGAAGCCCGGCTACGATAAACACATCGGATGCATTTTCGGATACGGCCTGTTCCAGGATTGTCTGAATGTTCATTAAAAATCCTCCCAATCGGTCACCGGGCTCTCATTCGGAGAAACACGGCGACATTCTAAAAATATGCAGCGTTTGATTCTGCGGCAGATCTATTCGGTTTCCGGCATAGGCAGAAGCTGCAGTGTTTGACCTGTTTCACGGGCAGCCGTATTGACCAACTGCCACTGTTCAATCTGATAATAGCCGTCTGTACTCTCCCAGGTCAAAGCCAGCCTGACCTCCAGGGCCTGCTTTTCATTGACAGGGACCTGAAAGGAGAGGGAGGAGTCCTCAGCGTCAAAGAGGATCTCCAGTCCAATCTCGGTAAATTCCGTTCCTTCGATCTGCGTAAAATCCAGCTCCTTCTGCCAATCCCGGGAACTGTCCGCGGCGCTTACGGCGCGCTCTTCGGCCTTGTACAGGATCGCGTCAACCTGGGCCAGTACATCCTCTGCAATGTTGCTGGCCTGGTAATATTCGGTCCGCCGGCTGGCACCGCGGCTGGAAAAAGAATAATCGCTCCGCGCGCTGGACAGGGACAACGTGGCAAATGTAACGAGACAGAGCACAAGGAAAATGACCAGAAGCAGGGACGAACCAATATTTACAAAAGGCGCCTGTCTGTTATCTTTTTGCATGGTCAGCCCTCCTCTGCAGATAGTGCTTTACGGTCAGTTCATAGATCGGGTTCTCATTTGACTCTTCACCGAAGGTCATTCCGACGGTCAGCATCTGTCCCTGCTCCCACAAAACCGCATGGAGCACATAGAATGCGTCTGTCCTGGCACATGGTATGAAGTCTTTATTATAAAAAATACGGGCGGATACGGAAGGCGCGTCCCCGCTTTCCTCAGAATCCATGACTGAGGCATCGGGATAGATTTCGGTGATAACCTCGGCGGCGTCCTCGGTTCCGTCGGAGGTATTGACGATCTCCGCGATCCCGGAGCACTCGTTGACCGCATGATTGAGCCTTTGGGCGTCCCGGCTCAGGATATGTGATTTAACAAAAAACTGCACACAAACAGCACTTGCAAGTGAGAAAAATAAGATTGCAAGTATCAGCTCCAAAAGAAACAAACTGGATGATTTTGCCCGATTTCTGTGCTTCATGTTCATACTCCCATGTCTTTTTTATAGATCAGTGTCCGCTGCGTATCCCGATGATCATGCTGTCCTGATTCCCGTCCGTATCCGTACAGGCGAACCGATACACGCCCTCCCTTACGGTCTCCATGGAAAAATCATCGACGGCCAGGATGGTTTTGCCGCTTTTGGCGGGGACGTCCACCCCGTCCTTGACAAACAGCTCCTTCAGTTCATTCTCATATACGTAGATATAAGTCTGATAGGAGTCCTCCCGATGGGTCTGCCGCAGGATCAGCGCGTCGCAGCCGTCAAAGACACCAAGCGTTACTTCGCCGTCCACATCATTTTGATGCATTTTCTCGCAGATATAGGCCAGAGAAGTGCGGGCCGTGTAGTTGAGGGACGAATGCTCGGTTGTGGAACGGTAGATCCCGGTTGCAAGCAGGATCACGGTCATTGCAGATACCGCGAACACAAAAAATAATGCTACCGGAAACAGGAAATCGATCATATGATTCTGCTGGGTTCGAAAGCGCATCAGGGTTCTCCTTTCTCAATGATCGTGACATCCGGCAGGATATTGGCGCCGATCACCTGGTAATCCACAAAGAAACGGTCCTCGTCATAAGTCAGCCCGTAATGCTCTTTCAGATAATCCAGGTTTTCAGGATAAGCGCCCTCTACCGCGTAGCAATAGGTGATATTCCGGATGAGGGCATTTTCAAGACTCTCCTTCTGCCGTTTCTGCGTGCTGGAGGACAGGGACTCCACCCCCTGATAAAACACTCCTGTGATCAGCGCAAACGCACAGACAGAAAGTACAAATTTTCGATAGGTATGGGCTGTTTTCCGGTATTGAAATCGAGCCATGGCAGTCCTCCTCTACAGACTTGACATAATGCCCATCAGGGGCAGCATTACGGATAACAGGATTACGCCTACGATCAGGGACAAAGCAATGACCAGGGTGGGCTCCAGCACGGCCAGGGCAGTGTTCATCCGGTTGTCGATGTCATCCTGATAGAGTCCCGCGATCCGGTTCATCACCTGGTCCATGGAGCCTGTCCTAGAACCGATGGAAGCCATGCGGGCATAGATCCCGGTAAACATGCCGGTCTCATGCAGGGCTTCCGACAGATCCCCGCCTTCATCGACCTTCTTCCTGCAGATCTCCAGTTTTTCCTGATACAGCGGGTCGTCATTGAGAGCGCTGACAAGCTCCATGCTCCGCTCCGGATTCAGGCCGCTGCTTAAGGTCAGGGCCATCCCGCTGGCGAAGCGGCAGGCTGCAATCTCTTCATAGACCGGACGGATAAAAGCCAGATGATATCCAAAATTCCGGCAGAAGACACGTCCGTTTTGGGTACGGGTACAGTAGAGGATCAGCAGTACAACCGCAACCAGAAGCACGGTCAAAGCAATCGAATAACGGTTGATGGCATTTCCGAGATCCATCAGCATCCTGGAGAATCCGGTCATCTCCGTACCGAGCTGGACAAAAACCTGATTGAATATGGGCATGACCTTTACAAGGAGCACAATGATCACAGCCACCATCATTCCCGCCATGATCAGAGGATATGTAACCGCGTTTTTGATGCTTTTTCCGATGGCATCTTCCCGGTCATAGTGATTGCTCAAGGCTTCCAGCACTTCGTCCAGCGTCCCGGTCTCCTCGCCGATCTCCACCATATGCAGCATATAGGAGGGGAACAGCCCGGTCTTTGACAGGGACTCGTAGAGGTTTCCGCTTTCCTGCATCCTCTCCAGAATAAATTCCAGGATATTCTTTTCTTCACCTTCAGGAGCGTCCTCCATCATAATCGTAATTCCTTCTATAGAAGAAATACCGGACTTCAGGATCAAAGCAATCTGTCCGCAGAAAGCCGAGACCTCCATATTTGAAAATGGTTTTGCCTGTATATCTTTTTTCTCCATAACCGCCCTCCGTTTTCCTTTTGAAAATCAATAAGAATATTTTACGACATAATTGCTCCCGTCGCCGATATACTTTTCCACGGACTTTTTGTTGTTTGACGCGCCCAGTGTGGGGTCAACCAGCGTCCAATCGGTGCCGTCAAACTCGATCACGTTGTCCACCCATCCGGCTTCCTTCAGATACACGCTGATCCAAGCGTGGTACGCTTCTCCGGAATATCCGATCTCCAGCTTGGTTGGGATGCCCTGGGAACGCAGCATCGCCGTCATAAGGGACGCATAATCGAAGCAGATCCCCTTGCCTGTGGCCATGGTTTCATCAATATTGGGAAGATAGTTTGACTGGACACTTTCTGCCTTCTCTTTATCGTAAGTTATATTTTCTATAATATAATGATAGACATTTTCCACATAGCTCAGATCATCCGAGGACTGGTCCGACAACTGGATGCCGTACTGCACGGCCTGGGATTCCTGCGTATACCATGCATACTGGTTGGGATACAGGAAAGGCTTAAATTCATCGCCCAGCGCGACTTCCATATCCTGAGAAAAGGCCATGGCATACATATCATCATAGGCATGCTCCAGGACTTCTATATGATAGGAGCCATTGCCGCCTGTCAGAGGAAAGGTCTCATACTGGCCGATCGCCAGGGCATAGGTGTAAACGGTGCCTGCCGGTATGGTGATCCGGAGACGCACCTGCTCGGAGGCTCCGGCATACTTAACCATCACATAGCCTTCGCCGGAGTTGGAAGCATCAATGGAAATGGTTTCGTTTCCATATACAACGGTTCCTGAAGCCTGGGGAAGGAGGGACTGTACCACACTCTCCCGCGGACTTTCCGGTGCGGACGTTTGATTGGAACCGGAAGAACTGCGGCTTTGGCCATCCGGTTCGGAAGCCTTGCCGCATCCGGTCCAAAAAAAAGCGGCCCCTGAAATGAAAAAAAGCATACACCAGAAACGTATCTTTCTATTCATTTTCAACAGCCTCCTTTTCATCATGACGTATGTATCAATAGATTTAAAATTACAGATGAATCAGCGTTCTGTAACACTTCATATATTTTGCCACAGATAATCCAATTAATCAAGTTGTTTTTCAGATGATGACAGGAGATATATTATAAATAGGAAATAACGGGGGGATAAAGAAAGGGCTCAGGAAAAAAATGTAAAAATTTGTAAAAAAAGTATTGACATATACAAATTGGCATGATAATATATGCAAGCTGACTCGTGAGAGCCAGCCAAGTAAAAAGGAGTTCGAAAAAAACTTCAAAAAACTTGAAAAAAGTTCTTGACAAGCGAAAGGCGATGTGATATTATATACGAGCTGTCGCTTGACAGAGAAAGACAACGAACCTTGATAATTAAACAATAGACAACGATCCTTGAAAATTTCTTAAAGAGAGAAATTCAAAGAACGAGCATCAAGAAAGAAATCAAAGGATGCACCTCCGCTTCATAAGGAAGCGGGAGACAGTAAAAAAGGATGGATTAGCCAGAAAGGTTGATCCTGACGGAAAGAACTTATAACGAGAGTTTGATCCTGGCTCAGGATGAACGCTGGCGGCGTGCTTAACACATGCAAGTCGAGCGAAGCACTTTTTTAGAACTCTTCGGAGGGAAGAGAGGGTGACTTAGCGGCGGACGGGTGAGTAACGCGTGGGCAACCTGCCTTACACAGGGGGATAACAATTAGAAATGATTGCTAATACCGCATAAGACCCCAGTACCGCATGGTACAGAGGTAAAAACTGAGGTGGTGTAAGATGGGCCCGCGTCTGATTAGGTAGTTGGTGGGGTAGAAGCCTACCAAGCCGACGATCAGTAGCCGACCTGAGAGGGCGACCGGCCACATTGGGACTGAGACACGGCCCAAACTCCTACGGGAGGCAGCAGTGGGGAATATTGCACAATGGGGGAAACCCTGATGCAGCGACGCCGCGTGAGTGAGGAAGTATTTCGGTATGTAAAGCTCTATCAGCAGGGAAGAAAATGACGGTACCTGACTAAGAAGCCCCGGCTAACTACGTGCCAGCAGCCGCGGTAATACGTAGGGGGCAAGCGTTATCCGGATTTACTGGGTGTAAAGGGAGCGTAGACGGATAAGCAAGTCTGATGTGAAAATCCGGGGCCCAACCCCGGAATTGCATTGGAAACTGCATATCTAGAGTGTCGGAGAGGCAAGTGGAATTCCTGGTGTAGCGGTGAAATGCGTAGATATCAGGAGGAACACCAGTGGCGAAGGCGGCTTGCTGGACGATGACTGACGTTGAGGCTCGAAAGCGTGGGGAGCAAACAGGATTAGATACCCTGGTAGTCCACGCCGTAAACGATGACTACTAGGTGTCGGGAGGCAAAGCCTTTCGGTGCCGCAGCCAACGCAATAAGTAGTCCACCTGGGGAGTACGTTCGCAAGAATGAAACTCAAAGGAATTGACGGGGACCCGCACAAGCGGTGGAGCATGTGGTTTAATTCGAAGCAACGCGAAGAACCTTACCTGGCCTTGACATCCCGGTGACAGCGAAGTAATGTTCGTTTTCCTTCGGGACACTGGAGACAGGTGGTGCATGGTTGTCGTCAGCTCGTGTCGTGAGATGTTGGGTTAAGTCCCGCAACGAGCGCAACCCTTACCTTCAGTAGCCAGCATATTAGATGGGCACTCTGGAGGGACTGCCAGGGACAACCTGGAGGAAGGTGGGGATGACGTCAAATCATCATGCCCCTTATGGCCAGGGCTACACACGTGCTACAATGGCGTAAACAAAGAGAAGCGACCACGCGAGTGTGAGCGAATCTCAAAAATAACGTCTCAGTTCGGATTGTAGTCTGCAACTCGACTACATGAAGCTGGAATCGCTAGTAATCGCAGATCAGAATGCTGCGGTGAATACGTTCCCGGGTCTTGTACACACCGCCCGTCACACCATGGGAGTCAGTAACGCCCGAAGCCGGTGACCCAACCTAACCAGGAGGGAGCCGTCGAAGGCGGGACGGATGACTGGGGTGAAGTCGTAACAAGGTAGCCGTATCGGAAGGTGCGGCTGGATCACCTCCTTTCTAAGGAAGAAAGAAGTAAAGTGCGTTGTCTATTGTTTAGTTATCAATGAGCGAGTGTTTGGTTTGAATTTATTAAGAATAAGCAAAGCGTATTCAATATAGATGAAAGCCCGGCACGAGCGGAGTACAACAGAAGATAACTAAGACATTTCTGGCGGCGATGCGCCCGGGGGCAACACCCGTACCCATCCCGAACACGATGGTTAAGGCCCGGGCGGCCGATGGTACTACACTGGCGACGGTGTGGGAGAGCAGGTGGCCGCCAGATTAAAAAAGAGAGCTGTGGAAGGGGAGAGCGGAAACAGCACTGATGCACCTTGAAAACTGCATACGAAGAAATAAAAAACTTATAGATAGAGATATCGATAAGAAAGAGCAGGATTAATATAGAGAGGAATTGATATATTGATCCACTCAAGACATCCGAGGTAATGTTAACAAACATGACCAGACCCGAAAGGGTCACTGGAAGACAACCAGGAAAAAAATGAGTCAACCACCAACGCATGCAACGCTATGCATGTGTAGCCCAGCGCCTCACCCGTAGGCGAGAGGGCGAGTTGGTTATGCTGATAAGAGCGTATGGCGGATGCCTTGGCACTAAGAGCCGATGAAAGACGTGATAAGCTGCGAAAAGCTTCGGGGAGGAGCAAATATCCATTGATCCGGAGATATCTGAATGGGGAAACCCACCTGAGCAGACCTCAGGTATCCCTGACCCAATCCATAAGTCAGGGAAGGGAACCCGGTGAACTGAAACATCTAAGTAGCCGGAGGAAGAGAAAACAACAGTGATTTCCAAAGTAGCGGCGAGCGAAATGGAAGGAGCCCAAACCGGGATGCGTGTCATCCCGGGGTTCGGACCGCGGAATTGATTCAGTGAGCTTAGCAGAATGGTTTTGGGAAAGCCAGCCAAAGAGGGTGAAAGCCCCGTAAGCGAAAGGTGAACTGACAAGGCGGTATCCAGAGTACCACGAGACACGTGGAACCTTGTGGGAACGTGCGGGGACCACCCCGTAAGGCTAAATACTACTTAGTGACCGATAGCGCATAGTACTGTGAAGGAAAGGTGAAAAGGACCCCGGGAGGGGAGTGAAAGAGAACCTGAAACCATACGTTTACAAGCTGTGGAACCACGATAGATGTGGAACCGCGTACTTTTTGTAGAACGGTCCGGCGAGTTGCGCTGGCTGGCAAGGTTAAGGACTAAAGGTCCGGAGCCGAAGGGAAACCGAGTCTTAATAGGGCCGGAGTCAGTCGGAGCAGACCCGAAACCGGGTGATCTATCCATGTCCAGGCTGAAGTTGCCGTAAAAGGCAATGGAGGGCCGAACCCACATCCGTTGAAAAGGGTGGGGATGAGGTGTGGATAGGGGAGAAATTCCAATCGAACCCGGAGATAGCTGGTTCTCCTCGAAATAGCTTTAGGGCTAGCCTCATACAAGTCTTGCGGAGGTAGAGCACTGAATTCCTAAGGGGGCGTCAAAGCTTACCAAGGGATATCAAACTCCGAATGCCGCGTAGATGGTGTATGGGAGTCAGACTGTACGAGATAAGTTGGACAGTCGAGAGGGAAAGAGCCCAGACCTGCGGCTAAGGCCCCAAAATGTGTGTTAAGTGGAAAAGGATGTGGGATTTCAAAGACAACTAGGATGTTGGCTCAGAAGCAGCCATACATTAAAAGAGTGCGTAATAGCTCACTAGTCGAGAGGTCCTGCGCCGAAAATGTCCGGGGCTGAAACACACTGCCGAAGCCTAGGAACCATCGAATGATGGCTGGTAGAGGAGCATTGGGTACGGGAAGAAGCAGTACCGAAAGGAGCTGTGGACTGTACCGAAGAGAGAATGCCGGAATGAGTAGCGAGAGGAAGGTGGGAATCCTTCCGGCCGAATATCTAAGGTTTCCAGGGTAAAGCTGATCTGCCCTGGGTAAGTCGGGGCCTAAGGCGAGGTCGGGAGACGTAGCCGATGGACAACAGGTTGAAATTCCTGTACTGCCATATGACAGAACTGTGGGGACGCAGAGAGGAGAGCACGAGCCGGGATTGGAAAGACCGGTGTAAGCGAAGTACCAGTACATCAGGCAAATCCGGTGTATAATGGGAGAGCGTGATACGGACCGAATTAAAGTAGGGAAGCGTGTGGCCGAGCTGCCGAGAAAAGCCGCTATTGTTCATATGGTACCCGTACCGTAAACCGACACAGGTGGATGAGGAGAGGATCCTAAGGCCGACGGGAGAAGCATTGTTAAGGAACTCGGCAAAATGACTCCGTAACTTCGGGAGAAGGAGTGCCATAGAGATGTGGCCGCAGAGAATTGGCCCAAGCAACTGTTTAGCAAAAACACAGGTCTATGCGAAACCGAAAGGTGAGGTATATGGGCTGACGCCTGCCCGGTGCTGGAAGGTTAAGGGGAGAGGTTAGCGCAAGCGAAGCTTTGAACTTAAGCCCCAGTAAACGGCGGCCGTAACTATAACGGTCCTAAGGTAGCGAAATTCCTTGTCGGGTAAGTTCCGACCCGCACGAAAGGCGTAATGATTTGGGCACTGTCTCAACAATGCACCCGGTGAAATTGAAATACCAGTGAAGATGCTGGTTACCCGCGCCAGGACGGAAAGACCCCATGGAGCTTTACTCCAGCTTGACACTGGGACTCGGTATTGCATGTACAGGATAGGTGGGAGGCAAAGAAGTGGCGACGCCAGTTGCCATGGAGCCGACGTTGGGATACCACCCTTGTAGTGCTGGGTTTCTAACCAGCGGCCGTGATCCGGCCGTGGGACAATGTCAGGTGGGGAGTTTGACTGGGGCGGTCGCCTCCGAAAGGGTATCGGAGGCGCTCAAAGGTTCCCTCAGAATGGTCGGAAACCATTCGAAGAGCGCAAAGGCATAAGGGAGCTTGACTGCGACACCGACGGGTGGAGCAGGTACGAAAGTAGGACTTAGTGATCCGGTGGTATAAAGTGGGATTGCCATCGCTCAACGGATAAAAGCTACCCTGGGGATAACAGGCTTATCACTCCCAAGAGTTCACATCGACGGAGTGGTTTGGCACCTCGATGTCGGCTCATCGCATCCTGGGGCTGGAGTAGGTCCCAAGGGTTGGGCTGTTCGCCCATTAAAGCGGTACGCGAGCTGGGTTCAGAACGTCGTGAGACAGTTCGGTCCCTATCCGGCGCGGGCGTAGGATATTTGAGAGGAGCTGTCCTTAGTACGAGAGGACCGGGATGGACCGGCCGCTGGTGAATCTGTTGTTCCACCAGGAGCATGGCAGAGTAGCCAAGCCGGGCGGGGATAAACGCTGAAGGCATCTAAGCGTGAAGCCCCCCTCAAGATGAGATATCCCATGAAGTTAATTCAGTAAGACCCCTTGAAGACGACGAGGTAGATAGGGCGGAGGTGGAAGTGCAGTAATGTATGCAGCTGACCGTCACTAATAGGTCGAGGGCATAACCAAGAGGTGGTTGATGCTTGAAAGAGCAGTAAGGATAGGATAAATGATTATTTCTTTCTTCGTGTGTAGTTTTGAAGGTGTATATTTAATAGAGAGTATGGCTTGATTTAATTATATATCGCTGGTTTGCAGATAAGTTCCGTGAAGACGGAACTTTTTTTGATATTAATATGCGGGACGGAACTTTTTAGGGTATCAACATGCGGGGAGGTGATCTCATCTCTGTCAGAAAAAAATTAATGCTGATCCTTGCGGGGATTGTGATTGTATTAGGGCTGTTCATAGGATACTGCTCTTATGAGTATGCCCTGAATATGGTTACGGAAAATAAAAAAAGCGAGATGGCCGATACCATCAACCGGATTGATATCAATATCAATTTCTGGGGGCTTGAAGTGACCCGGCTTGCTCAGCGGATTGTGGACGGCAATATCGCGGGGGAGGCGTTTGAAGAGCAGGAGGCAGGGCAGATAAGCCACCTGAATGAGTGGGTTTCCGATTATGCACATATAATCGAGGCGGTTTCCGATATTATTATTCTGGACACGGAAAGAAATATCCGGTATCATTATCTTGAGGGGCTGGATATGCTGCAGGACGGCAGACGTCTGCAGGAGTGCTTTGAAGCGGCGCAGTCCGGTCTGAGAGGAGAGAGGTGGCTGGGCAGGGGAAATTCCCTCTATCAGGGGGGAGAAGCGGTCACGCTGGTAAAAGCAATTCCCATGAAAGAAAAAGACAGAATGAGGGGGATTGTGGTTATAGAGATCAATCCGGAGATTTTCCGAAGCCTCCTTTTAAGCAATCAGAGCTTGCCGATCAGCCAGTATACTTTTATCGTGGATAAGAAAGGCCAAATCCTCTGTACCAACAGAACAGTACAGCCGAAGTGGCTGGAAAAGATCGAGACCACATTTCAGAATGGGGAGCGGAGTTTCATTTTGGAATGGGATCAGGAAACATATGATGTATTCGGGCAGTACAATGGGCTGACTGGCTGGAAGACATATTCCGTGGTTGCCGTACAGGATATTTTTCCCCAGGCGGCGCAGCTAAGGGGAACCATTGCGATGATCGTGATGCTTGCAGTTTTTGCGGGACTGGTCGCTGTGACGGTGCTCTCCTGTTCCATAACAGCGCCTATCCGCGAATTGTCAAATGCGATGAAGCAGGTAGAGCAGGAAAACTTCGATATAGAGATCCAAAGCAGGAGAAAAGATGAGATCGGACATCTGATCACCTCCTTCCATTATATGGTGGGGAAGATCCGGCAGTTGATATGCGAGGTATACCAGAAAAAGATTGAGCAGAAAAATGCAGAAATCCGTGCGCTGCAGGCTCAGATCAATCCGCATTTTCTCTACAATACGCTGGATTCAATCAATTGGATGCTGATTGAACGGGATGAGCAGGATATCAGCGATGTCGTAATCTCTTTGGGGGAGATCCTCCGGTATGCGGTCGGCGGGCAGAATCACCTGGTACCGCTTGGCAGTGAAGCACGCTATATCGAAAGCTATCTTTTTATTCAGAAGAACCGGCTGGAGGATCGGCTGAATTACCAATGGGAATTGGCAGAAGATACGCTGGACGTCCTTGTGCCCAGGCTGATCATGCAGCCCATCGTGGAAAATGCGGTGATCCATGGGATCGAACCTCTGAAAAAGGGCGGAGTGATCCTGATGAAAGCCTGGATAGAAAAGGAGATGCTTCTGATCCGGGTAACCGATAACGGCAGGGGGATGAACCAGGAGGAACTGGAAGCGCTGAGAGAAAAGATCAGCGGAACAGATGAGATTGAGAATATCGGTATGCGGAATATACAGAGAAGAATGGAATTGACCTATGGACAGGAGCAGGCCATGGAGATTGAGAGCGTCCAGGGAGAGGGGGCTACAATTACACTTCGGATGAAAGTCTGCCGGGCGGTGTAAAGTGTCATATGAATCAATGATACGGGAGGGGGAGAATGAGGTGGACATCGTGATTATTGACGATGAACCGAAGATCAGAAACGGGCTGCGGCATTTTCTGGATAAGCAGGAAGGCTGGAGCGTGACAGGCGCCTTTGAAAATGCGGTGGATGCGCTGGCGTTTTTATCCCACCATGATGCGGATGCGGTTATCACGGATATCAAGATGCCGGAAATGAACGGGCTGGATATGATTGCGCGGCTCAAAGAGAGGGATACGGACACGGAAATCATTATCATGAGCGGGTATCCCGATTTCCGGTTCGCGCAGCAGGCCATTGAACTGGGAGTGCTGCGTTATCTGGTAAAGCCTGCCAATCCAAGGGAGCTGCTGCAGATATTGAAGGGCGTGGAAGAGAAGCACGGCCGCGTCGTTAAAAAAATGGCTGAACCTGTCTATAATCTTCTGGTTAAAAAGGCAGCGGATTACATTGAAGAAAATTATGGTGAAAAAATCAGCGTAAAAGAGATTGCGGAGCATTTGTATGTAACGCCGAACTACTTAAGTGATCTGTTTAAGCGGCATACCGGGAAGAATATTTCCGCATATATTACAGATGTGCGCCTGGAAAAGGCGAAAGAATATCTGACGATACCGGAATGCAATGTAGCGTTCATTTCGGAGAGGGTGGGAATCGGAAATTCCCGGTATTTCAGTAATCTTTTCAAGAAAAAGTACGGAATGACGCCCAGCGAATACCGGAACACATCCATATAAGAAAAAAGGCAGCCGGCTTTGCTGAAACAAATACTGCAGGCACAGCCGGCGGCCAGTCAGTATAATTTGAAACATATTCGTAGATTTACTGCATTGCGGGCGGTGGGGTTCTCCATTACAATAATCTTATCAAAAAGTTAGACTTTGGGCCGAGGGATAACAAAGCAGCAAAACAGGAGATGAGATGTGCAAAGGAGGACAAGCAATGAGTTTGTTTCAAAAGCAGACCGGCGATATTGTGGAACTGACACAGGCCGGGGTTGACGAGATCGGAAAATATAAAAATAATTATACTGAAGTAACGAAGCCGAACAATATGGATGAAAGGCACTGGTCCGCATGGGATATGGGAAATCTGTGGATCGGTATGCTGGTTTCCATCGCGGTGTATCAGGTGGCAAGCGGCCTGATCGTTTCCGGAATGTCCTGGGCGCAGGCGCTGGTGACGATCGTGCTGGGACATTCACTGGTTATGATATTTGCGGTGATTCTGGGGCACTTCGGGGTAAAGTACGGGGTGTCTTACCCGATGCTCTGTAAAATGGTCTTTGGCTCCAAAGGAACCGTGGTGCCTTCTCTGGTGCGCGGTATCCTGGGATGTTTCTGGTTTGGCGTTCAGGCATGGATCGGAGGACAGGCGATCCAGACAATTCTGGTCACCTTTATCCCGGCGTGGAGCGGTTTTGGATTTACAGGGCAGTTTATTTCCTTCCTGGTATTCTGGGCAATGAATGTATACATTGCAGGCTCCGGCTCTTCCGCGGTACAGAAGCTGGAAAAATTTGCCGCGCCGGTGCTCATTGTATTAAGCTTTATCGTCATTGTATGGGGAATCTCCACAGCAGACTGGAGCCTGGCAAAGCTGATGTCCGAACCGTCCATCCAGGGGCAGGAAGGGGCGGACTTCTGGAAGCTGTTCTTCCCGGCGCTGTCTTCCATGATCGCCTTTGACGGAGGAATCGCCTTGTCCATGGCAGATTTTACAAAGAACTGTAAGACACAGAAGGCACAGGTAATCGGGCAGGTCGCAGGGGCGCCGATTATGACGGCATTTATCGCATTTGTCGGAATCTGCGGTACGGCAGGCGCATCCTTTGCGTTCCATGAAGCCATCTGGGAACCGGCGGTTCTGGTAGGAAAATTTGGAAATCCGTTGATCGTGGTCATTTTCTCCGTATTCATTATCATGGCCGTGCTGACGACAAATGTTGCGGCGAACCTGGTGCCGCCGACCAACGTGATCTCTACCCTTTTTGCAAAGAAGATTACCTACAGGCACGCAGCGATTATTGCGGCAGTCCTGGCGCTGTTTGCGCAGCCGTGGAATGCTCTGGCAAGCGCCTATGATCTGATCTACAACGTATGCGGAATCCTGGGAGCGCTGCTGGGACCGATCTCGGGACTGTATCTGGTGGCATATTTGTTTGAGCACAAGACCGAGGTGGATATGGTAGACCTGTACCGGGAAGACGGCGGAAAGTATTTTTATAAACAGGGATGGAATATTGCGATCATCGTGATTTTTATAGCTTCCATGGTGCTGATTCTTCTTGGAAAATATGTTCCGGCCATGCATGTACTGTTTGACAACGCATATGTAATCGGAAGTATCGGAGCCGGATTGGCATACTATATTTATCTGAAAGTGAAAAAAATTGCCTGAAGAACCTGCCCTGCCTGAGGGAAAAGCCCGGGGCTGCGGGAGCGAATGGTTTTAGAGGAAAGGAAGTATAGTAAAATGAAAAAAATAGTGAAAAACGGCAGGATTTTTACAGAAGCGGAGGATTATCAGGCGGATATCCTGATTGAGGAGGAGAAGATCGTGTACATTGGAAAAGATCTTCCGGACGGGGACGCAGAGGTCATTGACGCGGCAGGCTGTTATGTGCTTCCGGGGGCAGTGGACGTACATACCCACATGGATCTGGACGTGGGCATTTCCAGAGCGGTCGATGATTTTTATGACGGAACCGTGGCGGCAGCCTGCGGCGGGACCACATCCATCGTAGACCATATGGCTTTCGGGCCTGCAGGGATTCCTCTGCACTACCAGTTCGATGTGTACCGGAAGCTGGCGGAGGGAAAGGCTGTCATAGACTATGGTTTCCACGGAACGGCCCAGCATGTGGACGGGGAGATCCTTTCGGAGCTTGAAACGATGGCTAAAGACGGGATTCCCAGCGTAAAAGCGTATCTGACCTACGGTTTTAAGCTGAATGACGCGGATGTACTGCAGATCCTTCAAAAAATGAAAGAGATCAACGGGATCACTGCATTCCACTGCGAGAACCATGATGTGGTCGAATACTTAAAGCAAAAGCATAAAAGCGAAGGAAAGACCACTCCCATCTGGCATGCCAAGAGCAGGCCGAACCTGGCGGAAGCTGAAGCGGTAGAACGTGTATTGAAGCTTGCAAGAATGGCAGACGACGCTCCGGTCTATATTGTACATTTATCCTGCAGGGAAAGTCTGGAGGCTGTCCGGGAGGCCAGGAGACAGGGACAGAAAAATATCTTTGTGGAAACCTGCCCCCAGTATCTGCTTCTCACAGAGGAATGCTATACAAGAGAGGACGGCTTAAAGTACATCATGTCTCCTCCGCTCCGCACACAGGAAGACTGCGATGCGCTGTGGGAAGGGCTTGCAGACGGAAGTATCCAGGTCGTGGCTACAGATCACTGTCCGTTTAACTACGGAAAAGAAAAGCAGATGGGCAAGGACGACTTTACCGCGTGCCCCAACGGGGCTCCGGGCGTGGAGGAACGTCTGATGCTCCTGTATTCCGAGGGCGTGGCGAAAGGGAGGATTACCATGCACCGTCTGGTGGAGACGCTCTGTACAAAGCCATGCAGGATCTATGGCCTGTACCCGGAAAAAGGAGCGATCCAGCCGGGGGCGGATGCAGATCTTGTGATCCTGGACCCGGAGACCAGCAGCGTACTGACGCACAGCCGGATGCATGGGGCGGTGGACTATACATCCTATGAAGGCATGGAGATACAGGGTGAGATCCGCCTGGTTATGCAGAGAGGAAATGTACTCGTAAAAGAAAACCAGTTTATCGGAGAAAAGGGCGCCGGACGTTTTATCCGCCGGAAACCCTGCGCGGAGATTGCAGACTAAAGAATTGATATACAAAAGCGAAAAGGCGACAGAGATTAACCCGGCGGCAGCGGCTGCCGGGTTTTTTGGAGACAGAAGTCTTGGGAGGTGAAGGCAGATTTGATGAAAAGGTATGGCAGGGGCCTTCTGACGGGGGCTTTTATGCTGCTGCTTTTGGGCTGCGCGGTGTCAAACGACAGGCCGAAAGCATTGGAAGCATGCAAAATCGCAGTCTTACTTCCGGGAGCGGCCGGCGACCTGAGCTGGAATGATACGAATATGGAAGGAATCGCTTACTGCGAAGAGAAATTTCAGATTCAGATAGAACAGATGAATAATGTGGAAGAAACGGAGTTTGAACAGGTATTGGTGGAATGCGGGGAACAGGGATACGACCTGGTGCTGGCTTCGGGAGAACAGTTTACGGATTCTGTGAATACGATGGCCGGGCAGTATCCCGACACATTTTTCTGCATTGTCAACGGCATCCGGGCAGACCACGAAAACGTAGCCGCGGTCAGGCCCAGGGAATACGAGGCCAGCTATATGGCCGCTGTGATCGCCGGAAATATCATGGAGACAGGAACCGCCGGCATGATCGCGGGCTACCCAAATGAGGGGATGGAACATCTGCTGGACGTGTATGAAGAAACAGTGCGGGAAATCCTGGAAGAACGCGGGATAGAAGACGCCGAATTTCTGAGGGCATACACCAATAGCTGGACGGATCGGAGCCTGGGCAGAAAAATGGCGGAGCAGATGATAGAGAGCGGGGCAGAAGTCTTGTTTGTATATTCCAATGAAGCAGGCTTGGGATGCATTGAGGCCGCAAGGGATCAGGGGGCGAAGGTGATCGGATTTTCCAGCAATCCGACACGGGAGCATCCCGACACGGTGGTGGCCTCCATCAAATTTGACTTTGGAAAACTGTACGAATGGATTCTTACCCGCTACGAGAGCGGACGGCTGCGGGGAAAGCGGACTGAAGAGGTGGGACGAAAGGAAGGAATCTTTGTTCCGGTCTATTCGTCCGGGATCAGCCGGGAGATACGGGATCAGGCAGAACAGAAATAGAGGCAGAACAAAGACGGCAGGATAGCAGCGGGCTTTTTGGATGTCGAAATCGCCTGACAGTTTTCTTTCTTTTTCACGGATAAAATGTGCTAGAGTGAGTCACACATGATCCATTATGAAAAAGGAGGATAAGCTTATGAGCAGGCTGAAAAAAAACTGGACGCAGGCGGCTGCCCTGATGATTTTTATGGTGCTTCTGCTGGCCGGCTGTACAACATTTGACGCATGCGCCTATATGCAGGCGATTCTGGATGTCTCTTACCGGAATGAAACAGAGGACTATATGGAGCTGACAGGCGCGACGCAGGAGGATGCGGACAAAATCTTTCAGAACAACCTGGATGCAACGATGCATGAATTTCACACGGCGGAGCTCTCTGAGGAGCTGGAGGAAAGCTACCGTTCCCTGTTTGAAAAAACGGTAAAGCAGGTAAAATATACGGTAGGCGAAGCGGCGGAAGGGGAGGGAGACGGATACACCATAGACGTTTCCGTGGAACCCATCCTGCTGTTTGACAATACATATGAAGAGTTTCAGAAAAAAGCCGAGGAATACGCGGCGGAAATTTCAAACAATGTGATGAAGGGCGAAGAAATGCCCTCTGACGAAGAGATTCAGAACCAGATCTACCAGACATACTATGAAGTGCTGACAGAAGAATTGGATGCCGGACTGACCTATGGAGAGGCGGAGAATATCACGGTACATATCAATAAGACGGAGGAAGGGATTTATGAGATCCCGGAGAAAGACCTCCGCACCCTGGATCAGGCCATGATCTCGCAGAAAAAACTGGAGAAGGAAAGCCAGGAGGAGGCAAAAGAGGAATCAGGCAAAACACCGGAGAAAATAGAATAATTCGTTGACAATACCGTGTATCAGTGTTATTCTAAATAAAATAGAAATGGAAACGAGATAGAGGTCGCATTTTTTATCAGTACGCTGCCGGATGTGCAGGGCAGGGGAAGACAGCGGAAAGGAAAAGATGCCGAAAGGATATGATGCCTGAAGTCATATTGCTTGGGCATGGCGTGAAGAACGTCATGACTGTCATCGCAGGATGGAGTGCTATCTGATATACATGGATGTATATTTTGGGGGACGGCGCATCTTGCCGTTTCTTTTTTCGTCAAAAAGATCAAGGAGGAAAAAGCAGTGGCAATTTTTAAGGGCGCAGGTGTTGCGATCATTACACCGATGAAGGAAAATCTGGAAGTGAACTATGATGAGCTGGATGAGATCCTGGAGGAGCAGATTGCCGGGGAGACGGATTCAATCATTATCTGCGGAACAACAGGAGAGTCCGCAACCTTAAGCGAGCAGGAACATATGGATGTGATCAAGTTTACGATCGAGCGTGTGAACCATCGGATTCCGGTCATTGCGGGTACAGGTTCCAACAGTACCGCGACGGCAGTGCAGCTCTCCAAAGAGGCGGCAGCGGCAGGGGCGGAAGGACTGCTTCTTGTGACGCCGTACTACAACAAGGCAACTCAGAATGGGCTGATCGCACACTATACAAAGATCGCGAATGAGGCGAAGATTCCGGCCATCCTTTACAACGTGCCCAGCCGTACCGGGTGCGCGATCCAGCCGGAGACCGTGGCGCATCTGGTGAAAAATGTGGAATATATCGTCGGGATCAAGGAAGCGTCCGGCAATATCGGCAATGTGGCGAAGATCATGCATCTGTGCGGCGGCAATATCGACCTCTATTCCGGCAACGACGACCAGATCGTTCCATTGCTGTCTCTGGGAGGTCTTGGGGTTATCTCCGTGCTGTCGAATGTGGCGCCCAAGTATGTACATGATATGGTCTATAAGTTCTTCGACGGCGATGTCCAGGGAAGCTGCAGGATGCAGTTAGACGCCCTGCCGCTCTGCGACGCCCTGTTCTGCGAGGTCAATCCGATCCCGGTCAAGGCGGCGATGAACCTGATGGGCAAGGAATGCGGACCGCTGAGGGGACCGCTTACCGAGATTGAGCCGCAGCATCGGGAAGTACTGAAAAAGGCGATGCAGGAGTTTGGAATCTTATAAGGAAGTTTATAAGGAAGTTTTGCGGGATTGAAACGGATTGCTGCCGCGTGTGTCAGAAAAGCACATGCGGCAGCTTTTTTTCTATTCAATCGGCGGCAGCTTCGAAGGAGACTCTCTTTCCGTTCCTTTGTAAAATATGCAGTAAAGCAGGCTATTTTTTCTTGACATTTTCAGGAAAATGTAGTACGATTAATTCAATGAAAAACCGAAACGTTTCGGTTTAATACAAGGAGGAGATCAAAATGCCATTAGTAACATCAGAGAAAATGCTGGCGGATGCGCAGAAGGGCGGTTATGCGGTGGGCGCGTTCAATGTGGAGAACATGGAGATGGTAAAGGCGGTCATCGCTGCCGCGGAGGAGCTTCATGCTCCGGTCATGCTTCAGACTACCCCTTCGACCATCAAGTACGGGACATTGGAGACTTATTATGCCATCGTTGCTGCGGAGGCGAAAAAAGCGGCAGTCCCGGTGTGCCTTCACCTGGATCACGGCAGCAGCTTTGAACTGGCGGTTCAGGCGCTTAAGGCGGGGTATACCTCGGTCATGATCGACGGTTCCCATGAAGATTTTGAGGGGAACATCGCCGTCAGCAAGCAGGTGGCGGATGCGGCAAAGGCATGCGGGATTCCGGTAGAAGCCGAGCTTGGAAAGGTGGGCGGTAAAGAGGACGACCTGGAAGCGGAAGCGGATACAAATACAGACCCCATGGAGGCGAAGGAGTTTGTAGAGAGAACCGGAGTGACCTCCCTGGCGGTTGCCATCGGGACAGCTCATGGATTTTACAAGGGTACGCCGGTGCTGGACAAGGAGCGGGTATCGGAGATTCGGAAAGTTGTTTCCATACCGCTGGTGCTCCACGGCGCATCCGGCCTGAGCGACGAGGAGGTGCGGGAGTGTGTGCGCCGGGGGATCTGCAAGGTGAACTTTGCCACCGAGCTGCGGGCAGCCTATACCGATGCCGGCAAGAAGCTGATCGAAGAAAAACCGGATACCTTTGATCCGAAGAAGCTGGGCGTTGTCGGGATGGAAGCTGTGAAGAACCTTGTGATGGAACGCATGAAGGTATGCGGATGCGACGGGAAGGCAGACTGACCAGCAGATATGGCGGCGACGATTAAAGACATAGCAAAAGAAACCGGCCTCGGACTGGCCACGATTTCCTCCTATCTGAACGGGGGAAACGTGCGGGAGAAGAACCGGATCAAGATTGAAGAGGCCATTGAAAAACTGGATTTTGAAGTGAATGAGGTGGCCCGGGGACTGAAAACCAACCGGACGAAGATGATCGGCATCATCCTTCCGGAGCTGAACAACATCTTCTTCGCGGAGATCATCACCGAACTGGAGGACGTGCTCCGGGGGCAGGGCTAT
Source organism: Schaedlerella arabinosiphila (assembly GCF_003885045.1). Lineage (GTDB taxonomy): Bacteria > Bacillota > Clostridia > Lachnospirales > Lachnospiraceae > Schaedlerella > Schaedlerella arabinosiphila. Next base: position 6,330,032 of record NZ_RHJS01000002.1, read on the forward strand.
GCGGCCATGATCTGTGACTGCCGTACGGATGAAAAACGGGAAGAGGAAGCCATAGATTTCTTGAAACGGCGCAGGGTGGACGGAATGATCATCATTCCCACGGGAAAAAGCGGCCGCGGCCTGCAGGAGGTCATGGATGCAGGAAAACCCATTGTCATGATCGACCGGCGGATACGGAATGTCCGCTGTGATACCGTACTGGTGGACAACCGGGGGGCGGCAGAGGACGCCATCCGGAGGCTGCTTGACAGGGGGCACCGGAAGATCGGCATGATCGCCGGGGCAGAAGACGTATACACGGCGGAGGAACGTTTCCAGGGATATTGCCGTGCACTTGAAGCGGCCGGGATTCCGGCGGAGGATTCCCTGATCGTCCGGGGAGACTATACCATCCGCGGCGGAAGCCGTGGGATCAAGGAGCTTGCAAAGCGCAATCCCGATATGACAGCCGTATTTATTTCCAACTATGAAATGACGCTGGGGGCGATGATCGAGCTGAATGAACTGGGAGTCCGGATTCCGGAGGAAATGTCAGTGATCGGTTTTGACAATATCGAATTTGCCAAGGCATGTATTCCCAGGCTGAGTATCGTGACCCAGCCCACCAAGGAGCTGGGAAGGCGTGCGGCGGAGCTGATGCTCAAAAGGCTGGAGGAAAAAGAACGGACGGAATTTGAGACGGTCAGGCTGGCGACCCGTTTTGTGGAAGGCAGATCGGTGTGCTGCTGTCCTGACGGAGAGAGGGGGCTGTGATGAAACCATATTTGTTAGGAATTGATATTGGAACAAGCGCCTGCAAAGCGGCGGTATTTGACCAGAACGGAGAGGTAGTCGCTTCGGCAAGCGAGGAATATCCGGTTGATTACCCCCGTCCGGGCTGGGCGGAACAAAATCCCGAGGACTGGTGGCGCGCCGTATGTACTGCCGTCAGAAGGATGGCGGCAGGCGGCGCGGATCTGAATGAGATCGGGGGAATCGGAATCGACGGGCAGAGCTGGTCGGCAATCCCGGTGGACGAGTCGGGAACGGTGCTGGCTAAGACGCCCATCTGGATGGATACCCGGGCCCAGGACATCTGTGACGCATACAATGAAAAAATCGGCGCAGACCGGATTTTCCAGACGGCAGGCAATTCACTGCAGCCGTCCTATACTACGGCAAAGATTCTCTGGTACCGCAGAGAGATGCCGGAGGTCTACCGGCGTACCTATAAAATTCTGCAGTCCAACAGTTATATTGCCATGAAGCTGACCGGCAATATGACCCAGGACATTTCTCAGGGGTATGGTCTGCACTGCTTCGATATGCGCGCAGGGACATGGGATGAAGGGCTCTGCGAAGCGCTGGAGATTCCCGCGTCCCTGCTGCCGGATATTTATCCAAGCCATGCCATTATCGGGACCGTGACCGGCAGGGCGTCGGAAGAAAGCGGCCTGCCAGCAGGTATCCCGGTGGCGGCGGGAGGGCTGGATGCTGCCTGCGGCACTCTGGGAGCCGGAGTGGTCCGCCCGGGAGAGACCCAGGAGCAGGGCGGCCAGGCTGGCGGAATGAGTATCTGTATTGACACATATCAGGCAGATCCAAGACTGATATTGGGGTACCATGTGGTGCCGGGAAGATGGCTTCTCCAGGGCGGCACCACCGGCGGGGGCGGAGTGATGCGCTGGCTGGAACGGGAATTTGGTGCTTATGAGCGGGAGGAAGGCAGACGCTGTAAAAAAAGTTCGCTGGAGCTTTTCAACGAGGCGGCGGAAGCGGTAGGCCCCGGTTCTGACGGGCTGGTATTTCTTCCGTATATGTCCGGTGAACGTTCCCCCATCTGGGATCCGGATGCAAAAGGGGTTTTTTACGGGATGGATTTCGGAAAGACCAAAGGCCATCTGATCCGGGCGGCTATGGAGGGAGTGGCCTATTCCCTGCATCACAATCTGGAGATTGCCAGGGAAGCCGGGGCAGAGGCGGCAGTGCTGCGTGCCATGGGCGGATCTGCAAATTCGCTGCTGTGGACCCAGATCAAGTCAGATATCACCGGAAAGCCGATTGTCGTACCTTCTTCAGATACGGCTACAACGCTGGGCGCGGCTATACTGGCCGGCGTGGGCGTAGGAATGTACAAAAGCTTCGAGGAGGCTGTGGGACAGACTGTAAAGGTGAAGCGGCGTCACGAACCCAACCCGGCGCACCGGGAGGCATATGAGAGGAATTACCGGATCTATCTGGAACTGTATGAGCAGCTAAAGGGTACGATGAAAAAATACAGCAAACGGTAAGGAAAGGTTTGCGGGCAGGCGGGAAACAGAGCTGTCCGTGAACGGGAGCAAAGACAGTACATAAAAAAGGAGTCAGAAAAACATGAAAGCAGCAGTTGTATGTGCAAATGAAGATGTACAGTATCTGGACTACGAGGAGCCGGTTCCGGGATCGGGTGAAGTGAAGGTGAAAGTCAAAGCGTCCGGGATCTGCGGTTCCGATGTCCCCAGGGTTCTGCACAACGGAGTTCATTTTTATCCGATCGTGCTTGGACATGAATTTTCAGGAGACGTGGTGGAAGTCGGAGAGGGTGTGACGAAGGTGAAGGTGGGGGACCGGGTTTCCGGCGCGCCCCTGCTTCCCTGTATGAAATGCGATGACTGTCAGAACGGAAATTTTTCACTCTGCAGGCATTACAGCTTCATCGGTTCCCGGCAGCAGGGGAGCAATGCGGACTATGTGGTGCTCCCGGAACAGAACGCCGTCGTATTTGACCCGTCCATTTCCTACGAGCAGGGGGCCATGTTCGAGCCTTCCACGGTAGCGCTTCACGGGCTGCTCCAGAACGACTACCAGGGCGGGCAGTATGTGGCGGTCCTGGGCGGCGGCACCATCGGGCTGTTTACCATGCAGTGGGCCAAAATCTTCGGCTCCAGGAAGGTGGTTGTCTTCGACATCAGCGAAGAACGGCTGGAGCTGGCGAAACGTCTTGGCGCAGACGAGGTGATCAATACCACGAAAGAAGGATTTCTGGAGCAGGCAAAGGAACTTACAAAAGGCAAAGGGTTTGCCTATGTTTATGAGACAGCGGGACAGGCGCCGACCATGTACATGGCGTTTGAGCTTGCCGCAAATAAGGCCCACGTGTGCTTTATCGGAACCCCCCATGTGGATCTGACCTTTACCCCGAAGATGTGGGAAAATATGAACCGCAAGGAATTTAAGCTGACCGGCTCCTGGATGTCCTACAGTTCTCCGTTCCCGGGAAAAGAATGGGAACTGACCGCCCACTATTTTGCCACAGGGCAGTTGAAATTCGATGAGGGCCTCATCTACAAAAAAATGCCCATGAGCCAGGCGCAGGAAGCATTTCAGATGTACAAAACACCCGGCCTCGTAAAAGGAAAGGTACTGCTGACCAACGAGGAGGAGAGGGCATGATATTGACAGTGACATTGAATGCGGCCATTGATAAGCGTTATGTGGTGGAAGAGGTCCGCACAGGAGAGGTGAACCGGGTCAGGGAGTGCGTCTACACTCCGGGCGGCAAGGGACTCAACGTGTCCAAGCCGGCTGCCATCTATGGGGCAGAAGTGACGGCCACCGGGTTTGTAGGGGGCCACGCGGGACATTATATCGAGGACGCCCTGCGTCCCTTTGGCATCAAAAGCGCGTTTTACCATATGGAAGAGGAAAGCCGTTCCTGCATCAATATCTGGGATGAAAAGAACCGGTGCCAGACGGAATTTCTGGAGCCGGGCTTCTCCGTGACGGAAGCCGATTTTGAAGGGTTTCTGGAGCACTTTCAGGGGCTGGTAACGGACGCGGAGGTGGTGACCATATCCGGCAGCGTGCCCAAAGGACTGGACGGCACAGCCTACCAGCGCATGGTGAAGCTGGTGAAGGATGCGAAAAAGCCGGTGATCCTGGATACAAGCGGGAAGCTGCTGGAGGCAGGGATTGAGGCGTGTCCCACCATGATCAAGCCCAATCTGGATGAGATCCGGATGCTGACAGGAAAGGACTGTACCGACCCGGATGAGATCCTGGATGCGGCAAAGGTACTCCATGGGCGCGGAATTGAGATTGTTACCGTATCCCTGGGGGGCGAAGGGGCACTGGTGGTGTCCGGGGAGGGAGCTTACCGGGCCAGAGTGCCCAGGATCCATGCGGTCAACACGGTGGGCTGCGGAGACTCCATGACGGCCGGGTTTGCCCTGGGCCTGAGCGAAGGCTTAAGCATCCGGGAGACATTGCAAAAGGCAAGCGCGGTGTCCGCGGCGGCGGCTATGCGGGAAGAGACCGGATTTTTCGTAAAAGAAGACATGGAACGTCTGCTTCCGCAGATAGAGATTACTGCGCTGCGGTAAAAAATGTCCAGGCCGCCGGTCTGTCCGAACCGATACACATAAAATGCAATTGATTTACAACAAAAAAGGAGATAAGACAATGGGAGAATTTATCAATCCGGCAAGTGTGCCGAAGGTAACATTTTATAATGGAGTGGAAGTGCCCTGCGTAGGCATGGGGACGTTTGGTTCCGACCGTTTTACACCGGAGCAGGTATCCGGTGCGGTGGCAGGCGCGATCCGCTGCGGCTATCGGATGTTTGACTGCGCAGCATGCTATGGAAATGAGGATCAGATCGGCCAGGTATTCCAGGACGCGTTTGACGAGGGCGTGGTGGAGAGAAGCGAGCTTTTCATTATGACCAAGGTATGGAATGACATGCATGAACGGGTAGAGGAGTCCTGCAGGAAGAGTATTGCAGACCTGAAATGTGACTATATCGACCTGTTTTTCATCCACTGGCCCTTCCCGAACTACCATGCGCCGGGATGCGACGTGGATTCCAGAAATCCGGATTCCAAACCTTTCAGCGCGGAGGAATTTATCCGCACCTACAGACAGTGTGAGGAATTGGTGGAAAAAGGGCTGATCCGCAACATCGGCATTTCCAATATGACCATTCCGAAATTGGAGGCCGTGCTGCCGCTGATGAAGATCCAGCCTGCAGCGTGTGAGATGGAGCTGCATCCCTGTTTCCAGCAGCAGGAGCTGTTCGACTATCTGAATGACCACAAGATCCAGCCCATCGGATTCATGCCGCTTGGCTCTCCTCAGAGACCGGAACGTGACATCTGTCCGGAGGACGTTGCGGACATGCAGACGCCGGAAATGCAGGAGATCGCGAAAGCGCACGGCGTGCATCCGGCACTGATCGCTTTGAAATGGGCGCGCCAGAGAGGACAGATTCCGATTCCGTTTTCCGTACATGAGGTGGAATATGTAAGCAACTTAAAGAGCATGACCGAAGACCCGTTGACAGACGAAGAAATGGCAAAGATCGCTACACTCGAAAAGAATAACCGGCTCGTAAAGGGGCAGGTGTTCCTGTGGGAAGGCGCGAAAGACTGGCATGACCTGTGGGACGAGGACGGCGTGATCGTGACACTGTAAATACATCGGCTGTATGAAGCAATTGAAAAAACGCCGGCCCTATTTTGAATGGAGGCCAGGCGTTTTTTTCAGTTGTTACTATTCACAGTCATTTAAGATTTCAGATACCGTTTCGGCGTAGTTCCTTTGTATCTTTTAAAGGTCTTAATAAAGTAGCTTAGATCATTGAAGCCGGAATTATAGGCTACCTCCGTGATGGACTGCTCGGAGGTCAGAAGCTGGTAGCAGGCCCTTTCGATCCGGTAATAATTGAGATAATCAATGGGGGTTCTGTGGGTCATTTCCTGAAAAAATTTACAAAAATATTTGGGCGACATGTTGACGCTGTGGGAGATCTCCTCCAGCGTCAGCGGCATTTTGTAGGAGTTTTCGATAAACTCCAGAACCTGCTTGAGCTGCAGGATACGCCGGTGGTTGCGGGGATACAGCTCCGGAGCAGGGTGATAATGGCTTTCCGCGAAGATCGTGCCGATCATCTGATACAGGGAACCGAGGACGATCATCTGATATCCGTCCCTTTTGGAAGCTACCGTGTCAAACATCCCCCAGATGATCCGGTGGAGCTCCCGGTCGGATTCGGGATAAATATACTGCGGTTCCACTTCATGCTCCGTGATTCTGCGGATCATCCGGCAGCAGGCGTCATTTTTATTCATCAGGATATTCATGTCAAAGACCAGGCAGTCATATTCACAGTCGTCAGGAATCCCCTCATGCAGGACGCCGGCGGGGACAAAGATGAACATGCCGGCCGAGGCATCAAACGCCTCTTCATCAATGGTCAGATGCAGGGTTCCTTTTAAAATGCGGATCAGTTCAAATTCTACATGCCAGTGGAGGGACATGATATACTGCGGATGCGTCGGGGATAAGTGGTGGTATTCCAGAGGGAAGTCGGCGGTTCCGCGCTGCCAGCTCTCCTGGTAATTAATATACTGCATAATACTCCTTTTTTATTGAAAATATGAACTTATATGTGAATATTGTTATACTTTTTTTCATTATAACACAAGTATAATTCGCTGTACAATGGTAAAATAAAATCACCATTCATATTCGGATTCGGCAGGAAAATGGGAAAATGACTGTGCAAGTTGACTTGACGAAACGCTTTTTTCTTTTCTGAGATTGGGCGGAACGCCAATAAATTTTAAAAGCAGCCGTATCGGCGGCGAAGAAAGAGTATGGCAGAAAAATCTGCGGCTGCAGATTCCGAATAGTTACGAATATACCAAAATGACAGAAGGGAGGAGGTATGTCAGTGAGCGAAAACAAAAAGCAGGTTCTGGCATTTGACTTCGGCGGCGGAAGCGGCCGGGCCATCCTGGGAAGGCTGGAGGACGGAAAGATCCGAATGGAAGAGGTTCACCGTTTTTCCAACGACCCGGTCATGCTCAATGGGACTATGTACTGGGATACATTGAGGCATCTTTTCGAGATCAAGCAGGGAATCGTGAAAGCCAAACAGAAGGGCGGCTTTGAGAGCATCGGCATCGATACGTGGGGGGTGGATTTCGGCCTGATCGACGAACACGGCGATCTGCTGGAAAGCGCGGTACACTACCGGGATGACAGAACGGTGGGAATGCAGGAGGAGGTCTTTAAGGCAATCCCGAGGGAGGAAGTATACAATCTGACGGGTCTGCAGTTTGAAAACTTCAATACCATATTCCAGTTGTACGCCCTGGTGCAGAAACGGCCGTGGATTTTGGAAAAGGCGGACAAGCTTCTGCTTTTGCCGGATCTGTTCAACTATTTCCTGACCGGAGAGAAGAGGGCGGAATACACCATGGCGGCTACCACGCAGCTTTTGGACGCGGGAAAGAAGGAATGGTCCGACCGGATTCTGGAAGCGCTCCGGATTCCGAAGCGGATTTTCCCGGAGATCATTCCCAGCGGAACGGTGGTGGGAAATCTCAAGCCGGATGTCTGCGAAGAGCTGGGAGTGGAACCGGCCAAGGTGATTGCCATTACAGGGCACGACACCCAGAGCGCGGTGGTATCCGTACCCACTCAGGAGAAAGAGTTTATTTTCATTAGCTGCGGTACATGGAGTCTTTTCGGAACAGAGCTTTCGGGCCCTGTGATCGGGGAAAAATCCATGGCATGCGATGTAAGTAATGAAGGCGGTTACGGCAATACGACTACATTGCTGAAAAATATCATCGGTCTCTGGCTGGCACAGGAGAGCCGCCGCCAGTGGATCAGGGAGGGCAGGGAGTATTCCTTCGGAGAGCTGGAGGAGATGGCCCTGGGTGCAGAACCGTTCCAGAGTTTTATCGACCCGGACGCACCGGAATTTGTTCCGGCCGGCAACATACCGGAGAGGATTCGGGAATTTTGCCGCAGGACCGGACAGAAGGTGCCGGAGACAGTGGGTGAGATCATGTGCTGCATCAACCAGAGCCTGGCCCTCAAATACCGTTATGCACTGGAGCAGATCGAATCCTGCACCGGCAGGCATTACCCGGTCATTCATATGATCGGCGGCGGTATCCAGAGCAAGCTGCTCTGCCGGATGGCCGCAGGAGCAAACGGCCGAAAGGTGATCGCAGGCCCGGTAGAGGCCACCGCACTGGGCAATATCGCGGTGCAGATGATGGCAATGGGCGAGATCAAGGATGTAAAAGAAGCAAGGCGCATCATCGCGGAATCAGAAACTACATATGAGTATCTGCCTCAGGATGTTGAGAAATGGGATGCTGCATATGAAAAATTTAAAACATATATTCATTAAAGGAGGAATGCTACTATGGCAAAATCAAGACTCATTGGAGACTATCCGGTAATTGGAATCCGTCCTACCATCGATGGAAGAAGAGGGGCGCTCAAGGTTCGTGAATCTCTGGAAGACCAGACCATGAACATGGCAAAATCCGCTGCAAAGCTGTTGGAAGACAATCTGAAATATTCCAACGGAGAGCCTGTAAAGGTGATCATCGCGGATACAACCATCGGGCGTGTGGCGGAAGCGGCTGCCTGTGCGGATAAATTTAAAAAAGCAGGGGTAGATATCACCCTGACCGTGACTCCCTGCTGGTGCTACGGGGCAGAGACTATGGATATGGACCCAATGACGATCAAAGCGGTATGGGGCTTCAACGGAACAGAGAGACCGGGCGCGGTTTACCTGGCATCCGTACTGGCTACCCATGCACAGAAGGGCCTGCCGGCATTCGGTATCTACGGACATGATGTATGCGAAGCAAGCGACACGGAGATTCCGGAAGATGTAAAAGAAAAACTGCTGAGATTCGGACGTGCGGCAGTGGCTGCGGCTACCATGAGAGGAAAATCCTATCTGCAGATCGGTTCCATCTGTATGGGAATCGGCGGCTCCATCATTGATCCTGCATTTATCGAGGAATACCTTGGCATGCGTGTGGAATCTGTAGACGAGGTAGAGATCATCCGCCGTATGACAGAAGGCATCTACGATGAGGCAGAATATCAGAAGGCACTTGCGTGGACAAAAGAAAAATGTATCGAAGGCTTTGACAAGAATCCTGAAGCGCTGCAGAAGGGCCGCGACGCAAAAGATTCTGACTGGGAATTTGTTGTAAAGATGATGTGTATCATCAAAGACCTGATGAACGGAAACGAAAATCTGCCGGAAGGCTGCGAAGAGGAAAAGGTTGGACACAATGCCATCGCAGCAGGATTCCAGGGACAGAGACAGTGGACAGACTTCTATCCCAACTGTGACTATCCGGAAGCAATGCTCAACACCTCCTTTGACTGGAACGGAGCAAGAGAGCCTTATATCCTGGCAACCGAGAACGACGTGCTCAACGGCCTGGGAATGATGTTCAACAAGCTGCTCACCAATTCCGCACAGATCTTTGCGGACGTGCGTACATACTGGAGCCCGGAAGCAGTGAAGAAAGCGGCAGGCGGCTATGAGCTGGAAGGAAAGGCGAAGGAAGCAGGCGGATTTATCCATCTGATCAACTCCGGCGCGGCTTGTCTGGACGCCAACGGACAGGCAAAGGATGCCGATGGAAACGGCGTGATGAAGCCGTGGTATGATGTGACAGAGGCTGACCAGGAAGCCATCATGAAGGCGACCACCTGGAACTATGCGGATCTCGGATATTTCCGGGGCGGCGGCTATTCCTCCAGATTCGTAACAGAAGCGGAGATGCCGGTTACCATGATCCGTCTGAACCTGGTGAAGAACTTAGGACCCATGCTGCAGATCGCAGAAGGCTGGACCGTACATCTTCCGGACGAAGTAACAGACGTACTCTGGAAGAGAACCGACTATACATGGCCGTGTACCTGGTTCGCACCGAGGACGACAGGAGAAGGCGCATTTGCCACGGCATACGATGTAATGAATAACTGGGGCGCTAACCACGGCGCGATCAGCTACGGACATATCGGAGCAGACCTGATTACCATGTGCTCCATCCTGAGGATTCCGGTTGCTATGCACAACGTACCGGAAGAGAAGATCTTCCGTCCGGCATCCTGGAACGCATTCGGTATGGACAAGGAAGGCGCTGACTACAGAGCATGCCAGGCTTACGGACCTTTGTATAAGACGATCAAATAAATGGAGGATATAAAATATGTTAAAAGGAATCCCGAAAATTTTATCTCCGGAATTGCTGATGGTGCTCTGTGAGATGGGACACAGCGACCGACTGGTGATCTCTGACGGGAATTTTCCGGCAGAATCCATGGGAAAGGACGCTATCGTGATCCGCTGCGACGGCCACGGCGTGCCGGAGCTTTTAGACGCCATCCTGCAGGTGTTCCCGCTGGATACCTATGTGGAGAAGCCGGTGAACCTGATGGAAGTGATGCCCGGAGACGATGTGGAGACTCCGATCTGGGATACCTACAAGGAGATCATTGCAAAACACGATTCCCGCGGCGCGGACTGTGTAGGCAACATCGAGCGGTTTGCATTCTATGACGAGGCGAAAACGGCCTACGCCATTATTGCGACCGGAGAGTCCGCACTGTATGCAAATGTGATGCTGCAAAAGGGAGTTGTGACGGATTAAGGGACGCGGCCCTGAAGGAATTGTTACAATTCACAGCCGCTTCACACACATGCGCTGGGACGGCATTTACTGGACGGATGCCGTGCCGGCGTTTTCTTGTCTTATAAGAAACTGGGTTTCCTGCAAGATAAAAAATTCCTGAGGATGCGCATACCTTTTTATTAAGGGGAACCATTTCAGCGATTGGTGAATACAATAGGTGTAAGAGGAAATGTGTTGCCAGGAGACGGATATGCGGCTGTGTGAACTTCGGGAAAAAGAAGTAATTAATAGTTGTGACTGTAAAAGGCTGGGCTGCGTAGTGGATATTGAGTTTGACTGCAGCAGCGGGCAGATTGAGGCGCTGATCGTGCCGGGGCCTGGGAAGATCTGCGGGTTTTTGGGAACAGACAGCGAATATGTGATCCCATTTCACTGCGTAAAACGGATTGGGCCGGATATTATCCTTGTCGAGATCCGGGAAGAGAAATTTTTGAAAAAAATATAATGAAAATCCGGCGCGGATTGTGTATAATTAGAATATACCACAGGGCCGCCTGTCACAGCTGTCATGGGCGCCTTGGATGCAGCTTGTGAAACGGCCGAATGGCCATAATGGGAAAACCAGCAGAAAAGAAAGGCGGAAAATACTATGAAATGTCCTTATTGCGGAAATTCGGATACACGAGTCATTGATTCCAGGCCGGCAGACGATAACAGTTCCATTCGCCGCCGCCGCTGCTGCGACGAGTGCGGAAAGCGGTTTACGACGTATGAGAAGATTGAGACAATCCCTCTGATCGTGATAAAAAAAGATAATAACCGGGAGCAGTATGCGCGTGCCAAAATTGAAAGCGGAATTTTAAGTGCCTGCTACAAACGTCCGGTTCCGGCAGACGCTATCAAAGCGGCGGTAGACGAGGTGGAACTGCAGATTTTCAACCGGGAGGAGAAGGAGATCCCCAGCAGCCAGATCGGTGAGATTGTCATGGAGCGTCTCAAAACCCTGGATCCGGTGGCATATGTCCGCTTTGCGTCTGTATACCGGCAGTTTAAAGATGTCAATACATTTATGGAAGAACTGAAAATGTTTTTGGAATAACAGTATAACAAAACAACAGTATTTACAAAATTGAACCTTCCTTAAAAAAATCTTCTTACGCTTGCGTATAAAAAGTGCTACAATTATGAAGAAGAGTTATTTTGCGGTTTTTTAAAGCACGGAGATCCAATGTCGTTGCAGCAAAAGAGGATTGTTCTGGTAAGGAAGGAGGATGTGTATGCATAATCAAGGTGATGCGGTAGTTTATAAATGTAAGGGTGTATATCGGATTGAAGATGTAGGAACATTGGATTTTACGTTTGCAGACAGGAAAAAGAAGTATTATACCTTGCAGTCAGTGGCGAATGCAAAGGATCGGGCGTATGTCCCCATTGATGACAACACCAATATCCGCAAGCCCATTGAGCGGGAAGCGGTTCTTGGGCTGATCAAAAGGATGGATGATATCGAGATCCTGTGGGTACGAAGTGAGAAGACGCGGGAGCAGGAATACAAAGACTGTATCTCGGGATATGTGCCGGAAAACTGGATTCGGGTACTGAAAACCCTTTATAGGCGTACGGAGCATCGCGGCGGTGTTACAAGTATGGACAAGAAGTACCAGCAGATTTTGGAGCATGCGCTTTACAGTGAATTTTCGTATGCACTTGGTATTCCGGAAAATAAAGTCGAAGGCTTTATTTATGAGCATAGAAAAAAAGAAGCATGAGATAGAAAACGATAGAAATGACGTAATGGAGCAGTCTGGGAGCAGGCTGCTTTTTATATTGCATGAAAAAAGAAGAAATTTTATTTTTTTATTTGATTATTTGTAAAAAAGGTATTGACAACGTGAAAAAAAATTTTATAATATACTTATACAAAAAGCACAAGTAAACACTGAAATATAACGTTAAAAATTGTTGATATAGACAAAAAATAAAGATGTTCTATGCGGAAAAACGGAAAGTGTATGCATGTGCTGAAATAAAATTTTATTAAAGGAGGAAGAATTATGAAATTCAAAACAGCAGCAAAAAAGATGATTTCTGCAACAGTGGCGGGCATGATGGTTGTGTCGCTTGCAGCATGCGGCGGGTCCGGAGATTCCAGCGGGGGAAGCGATGCCGGCAAAGAGGAAGGAGGAAGCTCAGACAGCGTTACTTTGGAATTTCAGCAGTGGTGGGGCGTTGAGCTTCCTGACGGGGCACTTGCGGATATCTGCCAGAAGTTTACGGATGACACGGGCATTCAGATTGATCTTCTCAGTAACCCGTATGCAGATACAAAGACGCAGATTGCATCCGGCGCTGCTTCCGGGACAATGGCAGATGTAGTAGGGCTTGACGGTTCATGGGTTTATGATTTTGCAAAGCAGGGGTCGATCGCCAACCTGACTGACCTGATGGGAAGTGCAGACTATGATGGCAGCCAGCTGTCTTCTCAGATTCAGTTTGAAGGCAATACATATATGATCCCGGTGGTAAATTTCGCATATCCAATGTATGCGAATAAGGATATTCTAGATGCGGCAGGGGTTAAGGAACTTCCGACGACCCGGGAAGAGTTCCTTGCAGCATGCGAGGCCGTAAAGAAGTATGATGAAAATATCGCAGGATGGGCAATCCCGTTGTCATCCGAGTCTCCAAGCGGTATCCAGAACCAGTTTATGACATGGTTATGGGCAGCAGGTTCTTCCATGCTTGAAGATGGAAAGCCGAACCTGGAAGGAAATGCAGACCTTGAGGCTACCGTTGAGTTTGTAAAAGAAATGTTTGAAAAGGGGTATATTGCAGACGGCGCATACTCCATGAAAGAACCTGACATGGTTGAGGAGTTTACAAACGGGCGTGTTGCATTTATGACAGACGGCGTATCCCATCTGACAACAATCAAAGAGGGCGCGCCTGACCTTAACTTTGATTATATTACAGTTCCTGTAACGGAAGGGTTCTCAGGAAAGAGCGGAATGGACGTTGCAAACTGGGGCATTGGTATTGCAGAAAACTGTGAACATAAGGAAGAAGCGTGGAAGTTCGTTGAATACCTGATGAGCCCGGAAGTAAATGCCGAGCTTGCGGTACTGGCGAATGCGTTCCCTGGAAATTCCAAGGCTGATCCGGATTACTCTGCATCTGACGAGCTGTTTGTAAAGGCTTACGAACTTTTCCAGAGCTGCGAAGCGGTGAATGAGTTTACAGGACTTCCGACATCTGAAGATTTAATGAGAAGTTTTGGAGAAGAATTACAGTTATACCTGGACGGGGATACGGCTTCTGCGGCAGACATGCTGAAGAAAGCTCAGGAGCGTTGGGAGCCGGCATTTGAGTAAAAGCAAGAGGCGGATGTTCCGCCGGAAATAAACAGTTATTGGGTAAATAAAAGATAGGGCAAAGATTATGGGCTGTACGCTTACTTTGCGTATGGCCCATAATCGTTTTAAAATTTAGAGTAAAGGAGACGGGATTGAGTTGGCAAAAGGGAAAAAAGTTATAACACCATATTTATATCTCCTGCCGACGATTGTGTTGATGTGTATATTGTTAATCATACCAATCGTTATGGTGATCAGCTATTCTTTCTATGATAATGTTATTATTAATAAGAATCCGGTTTTTGTTGGCTTGAAGAATTATGCTACCGTATTGACAGATCCGACCTTTCTTGTGGCAATCAAAAATACACTGCTTTTTGTGCTGATCAGTATCGTTGCGCATTTCCTGATCGGCATGCTGTTTGCGATGCTTCTGAACACGAGATACCTCGGCATAACGGCGAAGGGGATTTTCCGTGTGATCTATGCGCTGCCCTGGATGTTTACGGCATCTGTAATCGCAATCGTATGGCGTATGATGTTAAACCCGAACGGTGTGCTTAATTTTTTAATGATGAATGCGGGAATCATCAGCGAGAAGGTAGAGTGGCTGGCTTCAAGGGACGTTGCGCTGTCTGCGGTCACTGTGATCAATATCTGGTCAGGATATCCGTTCTACATGATCAGTATCCTGGCCGGGCTGCAGGGGATATCCATGGATCTGTATGAGGCATCAGCGCTTGACGGGGCAAATGCGGTACAGACCTTCTTCCGCATAACGATTCCACAGCTTAAGCCTATACTGGTCAGCCTTCTGATGCTGGATTTCGTGTGGACGCTGCAGCAGTTTGCGCTGATCTGGATGACCACAGGAGGCGGTCCGGTAAATGCGACGGAAACCATCAGTACATATATTTATAAACAAGGTTTCAGCAAGTACCAGTATTCAATGGCATCGGCGGGGGCGGTTATATTGCTCATCATATGTACGATCATAGGAATCTTCTATGTAAGGCAGCAGAAAGCGGGGGATTGAGTATGATTGGAAAGAAAAAATTATGGGTGCAGATTTTAATTATCATATTGTTGGTTCTTGGGACGGCATGGGCAGGATTTCCGATCTTATGGATGCTTCTTAACTCATTTAAACCAAATTCGGAGATTTTCGCATGGCCTCCTACATGGATTTCTGAAAACTTCAGCCTGGATGCGTACAAGGCTATTTTTACGAATCCTGAACAGGTTCGTTTCTTTATGAACAGTTATGCAATATCGGCAATCGTTGTCGTGGTTACGCTGGTAATCGGCATTTTGGCAGCCTACTCTTTCAGCCGGTTTGATTTTCCGGGGAAGAGGGTCATCAACACGATTATCGTTGCAGTTCAGGCTGCAATGTCATTTAGTTAAACAAAGCCAGACCGGTGTTCTATAAATTATTAGATATAAAGTGGACTTGTTTTCACAGCACAAGCCAGAACATATGTTTTTGCTTGTGTCTGAGAGACTGTTCGGATCATAATGAAAGAGGTGAAAATTATTTTTGGGCATGACGACTAAGCAGATCCGCATCTGCTTAAAAAATATCTATATTTAAGGTAAAAATGCTTTCAGGCTGCCCGGTAT
This sequence comes from Schaedlerella arabinosiphila, assembly GCF_003885045.1. Lineage (GTDB taxonomy): Bacteria > Bacillota > Clostridia > Lachnospirales > Lachnospiraceae > Schaedlerella > Schaedlerella arabinosiphila. The sequence goes on from NZ_RHJS01000002.1 coordinate 6,345,435, forward strand.
ATAAGATATCGCGGCCTCCGGAAATGGGCTGTCTTTAGCCTGTGATACTGCCGTTCATTTCGGATCGGGATCAACCTGCGCTGAAGCAGGGCGGTTACATTGATTGAGCCTTCTTTCACAGAAGGACGTAGGAACACCCTGCAAATATGGGCTGCTGTACCAAAATGTATTTTGTAATCATGCTTTGTCTTCTTTTGATGGACCACAGCAGTATGGTTGATGATACTTTCTGTCAAGTTGTAGACGATGAGTTTTGCCCATATTTCCTGTTTGACAAAGTCCGGCTTATAAGAATGGAAATTGATCAATCCGATGGTATATTTCAGTTTCCGAAATGAGGATTCCACGCCCCACCTGGAAAAATAAAGCTCTTTTAGACGCTTTGGCGGAAATTCCTCTTCCGGGAGATTGGTAACCAGGCACTCATAAGTGGACTCTGATATGGGAAACCTGACAATGCGGAACGTAAGCTGGTAGGTATCCCGTGTCCCGTACTCAATAAAATCAAAGGAGGTTGCCTTATCGACAAAACGGCGGTATCCCTCTACAGCAATCTTTTTTGACTGGCTGCGTACCAGGGTGACCCGAACCCGGATGTCAAAGGATTCCTTGTCAGGAAAATCAAAACCGGAAAGAAGGCCTTTGGAATGGATATCCTTTGCGCGGAAGAGGAAAAACTGCCCTTTTTTGAGCACATGGGCCATATTATTATAGGAGCAGTAACCACGGTCACCGATAAAAATAGTCTTTTTCCAGGGGGAAGTCTGATGGCGGTCCACCAGGGTGGCAAAGGCCCGGTATTCATCCTTATTGTGAATCGGCTGGATCAGTGCATCGGTATAGATGTGCTTGTCCAGATTGTACAGGGCATTTAAATGCAAACTGTAAAATCCTTTGGCAGAATGCCCTTCGGAAACAAAGTAGTCAGGGGAAGCAAACGTGGGCTTACTGAAAAAGGAAAAGGTAGAGCCATCCGCAGCAATGGATTCATAGCCGTCTGCGCCTTCCAAGGAAGAGAGTGAGGAATGGAAGTGATGAAAAACGGCTTCCATGGCTTCCGGTTTTAACTTTGCCCGTTGCTGATTGAGTGCGGAAACGGAAGGGGCATCTGCATCCAGATCAAAAAACTCCAAAAGTTCCTCGGAAGTGGAGGAAGAGCCCTGGGAAACCAAAAACGTAATGAGCTTATCCGGTGGAAGCTTTTTCTGGCGGGTAAAATCCTTGTCTGGGTGGACGGAGTATTTTGAGATTGTGGACGCAACGCTGTCCACAGCAGAAGAAAAAAGAGCCTTGATTTTTTCATGAAACATAACGAATGTACCTCCTTGGATTAGAATCATATATCGCTCTAAATCCAAGGGCCGCGCTCGCTACCTCTAAAAAGAGGATCAGCAGCGAGCGCGGCCGCACATTTTGTTTGATTTGTCAAGTACTAATATAAAATTCCGCAAAAAAATCAAAAAGAATGGTTAGACCCCCACTTAAAAAAGGCTCTACCCCATCCATCTGAGTTTTCTGCTGAAAAAAACAATAATTTCCATGAAAATGGATTTCAGATGCAAA
>NZ_RHJS01000003.1 GCF_003885045.1 Schaedlerella arabinosiphila
GATTTTACTCTTATCAATTTTGTATTCTATCTTCGTTTTTTCTGCAACAATAAACTCAACTATACCCTCCTTTTTTTAATTTCCCTGCAATTATAATTAGGGCGCACACCCATCTCGGGGAATTACACTACATAAACTGCAAATGCAGAAAACAGTAATAAATAAAATACATATTTTTATTCTACTATAGCTGAATTGTCCTGTCAAAATTTACGAATTTTTTCCACCTGTACGGTTGCAATCCGCAGTCACATTTTTATGCAATTTATTGCAATGAAAATGCGACCGCGGATTGCAACCGTACAGGTGGAATTTTTTTTCAATTCTTTAAAACATTATGAAAGATCTATGATTTTAAATCAATGTCTTTGTAAACTTTTTTGTTTCTTTATCTATCCTATTGTTTACATGTTCTTTTCTTACATCATTTGAAAAAGAACTAAAAAAATATGCTGTTTTTTTGACATTTTGATTTTCTGATAGTAAAATTTATCTATACATCTTATTTATTTATAAAGTCTGCATATGTAGAATTTATTGTAAAATTCCCAGGGATGGGTTTGCAAAAATCATGGAATACATCCTTTATGGATGTTTTTTATTTTTAAAAAAGGAGGGTTGCTGTACAATAAGTCAAGATGTGAAATCTTTAAAAGGAGGATTGGTATATTCTAAAAGAAAGGTAAGAACTATATTACGGAATATGTAAAGATATTTTTAAAATTGAATGATTAAAGAGAAATTGGTTGAACGTGATTTGAATGGAATACTGCAAAAAAAGTTACTGTCAAACTTGTTTATCAATGCGTGTCATTTGATTTTTATGGGAAAATTTGATTGAAAAATATTATGTGAACAACTCTGTAGATCCAGAGCTTTTTTAAAGGTAAATTTCAAACAGTTTCTATGTTTACTTTACCTGTAGGTTTTCTGAAAAACCGCCTGCTGCATTTTATTCTAAAAATGCGGGCAGGCGGCTTTTTTCTTTTGAACTATTTTCCCGTATTGATTCTTTACCGGTCTGTATAGACCTCACAATGATCACCCTGTTTTCTGTATATCCGGCAGCAATATTTTTTTCACAGGATACGAAAGTCACTCTGTTTTTCAAAGCTTGGAAATAGGGATTGCTCTCCGAACGGAGTACCCGGTCCACTGCTTCTATCCTGTAATAATACTTCATATTTTCCTGTAAAATGTAGAATGTATCCCCGATATTTAATTCCTCCAGACGGTTAAAGCTATGTCCATATGTATCAGAACAATGTCCATATATGATATAATTTCCGCCCAGGTTTTTGTGTCAGGTCAGCAGTTACAAAGTAGTACCGTGACAGGTTTACTTCATTATCGCCCAAAAGTATTTCCCGGATAACTGCCTTCTTCAGATTGATCTTGTCGATCACAAGGATACAATCCATTTTTCCCTGAAATGCATATTCCCCTACATCGCTGTACAGGTATTCCGTCGGATTTTCCTCTGTCGGTTTTTCCTCCGGATTTCCATTTTCTTTCTGTTCCAAATACGCTTCTATGATCTGATCTTCGTATTTATTTCTTCTTTCCGCTTCATAGTAAGGCTGGCGTAGATCTGATATCCGATTGTCAGAATAACCACCGCACCTGCCAGAAAGAAGCATACGGTAAGACTGTTTTTTGTTTCTATTTTTCATATCCCCTCCGGAAAAATTTCCAGTGATCATCCATCCACTTATCCTTTCGCGAAGATCTTTTCTTTCGATATACCCGCAAATCCGATTCCCAGCACGGTCATTCCCGCGGCCACAAAGATCAGGGCGAGTTTTGCCAGTACTTTCATGAAAGCCGAGCTTCGGTACTTTGGTGTCCGGTATCCTGTGGTTCCTGCAGGTGATCGTAATGTCCTCCCCTTTCATAGAAAATTCGATGTTGTCCGCCAGCTTCTGGTATCCGTCCGGCGCTTTCTTTTCCTGGAATAATACTCCCCATAACCCAGGTCTTTCATATTGATCTCTCCGTTGGAATCTGTGGCATAAGTACCAATCTGTTCTCCGGATGCCATGAAAAGTTCAAATTCCGCTCCGGCCAGTTTTTTATTTTCCTCATTTGCATCGATCTTGACCAGTTTCACATTTGCTTTCATAAGCATATTCAGCGCCGGATTTTCCTTGTTGACCTCAAATACCGTGAGCGGCTCATTTTCCAGGGTCAGCTCAAATCCGTGCTTTTCCTCATCCAGCACATATCTTCCAATGTCTGCAGCTCTTTATAATAGTAATGGCCGGATACCAGGGCTGCCTTCAATGTGGCCTTCCTTCCTTGTTGGTCTTGATGACCCCGATCAGACTGTTCGCAGGCAGGACGCTCTCATTGCGGTAATTCCGGATTTCCTCGTCAGTGTAGATCCCGAAGTAAACACCCTCCAGCGGCTTTTTTTCCATAGCCGAATGTCCCATCCCCGGAGTTAAGCATTTCTCCCACCTTATATACGTTGATCTCCGTATCGATCACGTCATTTTCAATGTCCAGGCTGACATCCACGACTGCGTCTTCCTTGTCTTCTATGAGCACCGCCTCGTATTCCTCGTAGTTCATGGCAAGCCCGGAGGGAGTCTTGGTCTCCTTTAAAATATACTTCCCCAGCGGGAGTTTTTTGGATACGGCTCTCCCCTCTTCCGTTGTGGTGATCACTTCCACCGCTTCTCCGTTTTCATCATAGATCGTAAACTCCACTCCCGGGAGCGGCCGCTTTTCATATTCCATACGGTTGATTTTCCGAAATCAGAATCGTAGGAAGTCGTACCTGTCAGCATATCTCCGACCTTTTCTACAGAAATAGTCCCTGTTTTTTCATATTCATCCACCATCTCAACCTTCTGGATCTCTCCCGTATCCAGGACCGTGAAGGGAACTTCCTCCGCATAAGATAGCCGTCGGGCGCCTGCTCTTCGATCAGGACATAATCCCCCGGCTCCAGGCGGTCGATCCGGTGGGGGCATGCCGTCCGGTAGTCCAGGACGCCGCTTCATTCCCTTCGGAATCCCGGATCGTAAGCTTAGCCCCGATCACATCTTTTCCGCCGATATCTACCTTGCAGATGTCTACTTTCGTAAAATCATTTGTAACCTCCGCAGTGACGGTCAATACCTCTTCCTCCTGGCTGCCGTTTTTCAGATCGAAATCAACCAGCTCTCCGTTCAGGATATAGCCCGGCGCCGCCTGTTCTTCTTTTGCGTAGTAATGCGCAATTGGAAGATCCTTTGCAAAACAGACCAGTCCTTCCTCGTCTGAGACAGCCGTCTCAATCCATGTATCTGCCGGAACGAGGACCGCGCCATCCGCAGACAGAATATCCTCCGCCGCATAAAGCCCGAACAGGGTTCCCGCTACCGGTTCCTTCGTTTCCGCATCCTGCTTCATGATCCGGAGGGATGCCTTTTGCCTCTTGTTGACAAATGTACTGTCATGGTATACTATCTCAGCCTCATCCCCACCGTACTCCAACGTAAACTCCTGTTCCTCTTCGCTCAATATAAAGCCTTCCCCTGCGGCAGTCTCTGATATTTTATACGACCCAAGGGGCAGCCCGGAAAGTTCGGCTTTTCCTTCCTGATCGGTTTTCAATTTAGAAACAAGCTCATCCTTTTTATATAGAAGGATCTGATTTCCGTTTTCATCGCACTGATGATCCGGGCTTTTGATATCTTCTGCTGCGAAAACCGCAAATTCAGCGCCTTCCACGCACTGCTCCTTATAGAAAAATTCCGGTTCTGTTTCATCTTCTTTCAGCACACCCAGAAATTCCCCGAACCTCTGCAGGATGTTTTTGGGACTTTCCCCATAGCCGGACAGCCTTTCGCCTTTTTTCAGGAGACGCAGGGTTCCGGTCTGGCGGTCATTTTCATATTCCAGCTTGATCACGGCAACTCCGGTCTCTCCCTCAATCTCATAGGGCGTGTCAGAATCAATAGTAAATTCCAACGGCCCGCCTTTTACATAGCCCTCCGGTGCCAAAACCTCTTCCAGACGGTACCGCCCTGCTTTCAGCTTTTCCGGCGTCATCAGGTATCCATCATCGGATGTCACAAATTCCGTAAGCTCTTTTGTCTCCGGATAATGTATATACTGTTTTACATACTCCTCTTTCCCAATGTCGTAAATCCGAAAGGCCGCGCCTCCATGCAGGATCGGGCGCTTGCTGGCGCTGTCGATCTTATAAATTTTCAGTTTTGCCCCAAGTTCATAATCCGTAAATATCCTCCACTGCTGCGGCTCTCTGCTGTCCTCATGGATTGTGACAAGAAACGGGTCGATGGGAGAATAATTTTCCGGCACCGTTGATTCTACGACCACATATTCCCCGTAGGCCAGTTCGCCGCTGCACGCATACCCTTTCTCGTCTGTAAAAAATTCCGGCATAGGAACCCCTTCGCTGTCTTCGGAATAATCCAGCGCAGTCGTTTCTTCGGAAAAGTCATATTCCCGGAACTGTTCTGCCAGATAGCGGCCCGAATCATCGGGTTTGATGCTGCCGTCCTTTACCCCTTCCAGAGAACGGATCAGATATACCCTGAATCCGGCTCCCTGCAGCAGGTCAGCTTCTGTCTGTTCCCCGTCCGATCCCGTTTTGATCAACTGGAACGCCTGTTTTTTTACTGTCTCCTTTACAGTCACCTGGCGGCTGACAAGCTTGACGTCCTGGCCTTCATAGGAGGCATCCACCGGGTATTCTGTTTCATCCAGCAGATATCCTGCCGCGGGCTCCAGCTCTTTTACAAAATAGTTTCCCAGGTACAGATCTGTGAAGTCCAGTGTACCTTCCTCACTGATCCGTCCTTTATCAACCAGATCATTCTTCTGGTATAAGGTTCCGGATTTTTGATTGGGGTGTTCGATATTTTCCGCAGCAAACAGCCCATACTCCGCGCCTGCGAGAACGGCATCCCCCTGGCTGAGAAACTGTTCCGTCTCCCTGTCGATCTTTTCGATGTGGATTTCCGCGCGTACTTCCTCATCCTGAAATTCATGTGAAAACTCATATTCATAGGTATTGCCGTCTTTATAAGAATATGTGAACTCAAAACGTTCATCCGAGCCGCAGTATTTTTCCGGCGCCTGTATTTCACGGATATAATACTTGTGATTGATCGGGATGTCGGCGGTAAATACCGCAGCCCCGCCGCTGCCGCTGATTGCGGACTGGATCAGGGTATCCTTTGGAAAGACTGTATTCCCGTCAACCTGGATATCGTCTCCCGCATACAGCCCGAACTCTGCGCCTGAGAGCAGTGCATCGTCATTCCAGGATTTTTTCACAGCCTTTACATTGACCTTGGGCCGTTCATTTCTGTAATCCGCTTCTGCCTGGGCCAGGACCGCTTCCTGCCCGGCATATTCCAGAGTCACCTCTCTTGTCGTTTCCGCATCGGTCTTTCCGATGGTCAGGTCATCCGGTGCTTTCCTCTCGACGACACGGTATGTTCCAAGGTGCAGCTCCTGGGAGACAGCCTCCCCGTTTGCTTCTGTTTCCAGGGTTTCCACAAGCGTATCTTCCGGATAGATCACCGTCTTCTGATCCTGGCTCTTGATATCCTCCGCCGCATAGATAGAATATGTAGTACCGGAAAATGCGGAATCATTATAAATAAATTCCGCCGTCTCGCCTGCTTCTGCAGAGGAGAGCCGTTCCCCTTCTTTGCTGATCCTGATCTTTCCTTTTTGCTCCTTGTTCTTCACAGTGATGTCTGTATTTCCTCCGCGCACCAGCCTGACATTGCAGGTTTCCGTACTGAGACAGTAGCCTGCAGGCGCCGTCAGTTCTTTTAAATATACGGTATCCGGCGCGCCTTCCAGTTCAACAGATGCACTCCCCTTCTCATCTGTGGCAGGCATTGTTTTGATCAGGTCCGTGCATCCCGCGTCTGAGTATACTCCAAAGACTGCGCCGGAAAGATCCGCATTAGTATCCTGGTCCTTTTTCTTTACAGTGATCCTCGACATATCCAGCCATTTTACGGTGAAACGCACGGAGCTTGCACCCTCCTCAATAAAATCGCCGTATCCGATGTCCTGGGTCGTACTTCCGGTACTGAGCACCAATGTCTTCCATTGGGCGCCAAGCTGCCCCTTCATGTTTTTCGTAGTCCATTCACCGGACATATCCTTCGGCGCTGTAAAATAAAACTGGTCCCCGCCATAGATGTTGACCGTCCCTCCGGTCTGTCTGTCCCCGTTGGATGCATTATGATAAGTCACCCTGGTCGGAATGTCCAGGACAATATAATTCCTGTGGTCGCCTCTCAGCTCAAATATATCCGTCCTCTGGGACTCTCCGTCAAGATATGCGGTTTCATGATCCGTATTCAGGCTGAGTGCCGCGACCGGCGGATTCTCCTGCGACAGCAGATAGTCGATATACCCCATTACGCCGGTCGCCTGCAAATCCTCCATCGTACATCCGTGAAATCCTTCGATTCCGGCATATGTATAGCTGGCTGCGATATGTGTAAAAACATATTTTGTATCTGCATCAAACTGGGGCATGAACTGATCCGTCAGATCCCCTGGTCCGCCGTATCCATAGTACAGTACCTTCTGCAGGTTCGCATTAGAGTCGAGAACCTCTGCAACATATCCTGCGTCCGGCGGGGTCCCTTTGGCAGATTCCAGGCAGTACGCGATCTTTCCGTTTACATAGAAATAATCTGTTTCATAGTTTCCCAGGTTCGATGGGTACTTTAGATTTTTCCCCTTCACCAGAGTCACTTCTGCACTGCGCTGCATAGACATCCTGACCGGGACCACGGATACGAACAGGTTCTCCTCCGCATCCAGGGCAACGAGCTCTGTCTCCTCGTCCGAAACCGGCACATCTTCCTCCGGTTCAGGCTCTTTCGTCAGACCGGTATCCTCTTTCCCTTCTTTCCGGCCGGCATCCTGCCCCGGTTCTCCATTCTTGTCCGGAGTCTGATCGTCTGATTCCGGAGCTGTCTGTATTGTATCCTCCTTTGAATCCTGATCTCCCTCTTCCTGGGAGCTTTCCCCCGCATCCTCATCGCTGTCTGCCTCCTCTTCCTGGTTTTTTTTATTTTCCCCGGATTGTGTTTCCGGTTCTTTGCTTTTTATCGTCACCATCCGATGCACCTGATAGGCCAGGTTCTCATCCCTGACCGGGTACACCTCATAAACGGCCTGATATGTCCCCGGCTGGTCCGGCTGAAAATGTTCAAGTGTTTCCTTTACCGCACTTTTAAATACCACTCTGACCTTATCCTCTGAAAATGCGATATCCCTGTAGTCGCTGGAAATATCAAAATCAGCTCCTGTTTCTATTGTGATATCATCGGCGATCACAAATTCCTTCTCCAGTAAGCGGTCCCGCATTTCCGAAAATGTAGGCAGATCGGATGCCCCTTCATCGTACAGCAGGTCATCAGCCGCGGCAGGCTGCCCTTCTTCCTCTGCCTGCGGTGCGGTCTGAACATTCGGCTTTGCCGTCTCAGCAGCAGATGCGGTGATTCCGGGATTCATGATTGCTGAACATCCGATCAGCAACGCGAGCACACCGGATATCACCCTTTGTCTTTTCAACATCGTCTTATCCTCCTAATATCTGTTCCGTTTCCTTCGTCTTGTTTTCACGCGGAGTTCTCTGTCTCCGGCCGCACATCCCTCCTTTCCCGGTACCGCAGGCCGAAAAAAAGACCAAAGACAGAGAGCTTTCTCCTTACCTGTTTCCAGGGATTGTTCGAAAAGCTTTCCGCACTTTGGCCTGCTCATAAAAAATATGGCTACATTATATCTGATGCGCTTTAAAGTTTCAATTCCACCTGGGAGCCGCAGCTTCCTCTTTGCGACAGCCAGGTCTTGAATGTCTGTTTCTTCTATATTATAGGACATCTTTTCGATTTTATCTGTTGAGGTTTCCGGGGTGGTTTGATAGGTTAGTAGTAAAGACAAGATACTTTACGAGGAGGTTTTTCCAATGAAAAACAATTCTGCATCCCCGCCTGTCATCAATATATCCGAAATAAAGACGGAAGCCCGAACGCACAGAGGATTTTCAGCGTCACAAGGTCTGCGTACCGCGCAAAATATCCCGAACAGGTTCCGTTGATGAGGAACTTATTGGCATTTTTGCAGGCAACCATATCATTCCATCGGATGTCAAAAAGGAGATTTAGATATGGATCATGTGGAATTATGTTTCACCATTATCTCACAGTATAAATGCAATTCCATCTGCCAGCTTTGCGCATATTCCCCTTTGTATAAAAATCAGTTCGAAATCCAGGAATCCATTCTGATCGGATATGCGCTTACAAGCTGGAACCATCTGCAAAGTCTGATAAACGCCCGGGGTCACCTGCCGTCATTTCCGTGCAATGATCCCTGTGTCTGAAAAATCCGGCTGTCCTTGTCGTGCCGCTGAACCGTCTGGCTTTTTGAATACCTGGAAAAGGTTCCAAGGTCCCAGAAAGACATGCTGTCCGTCACAGATAAGATCATCACATCTCTGAAGAAAATAATAAGGATAAGCTTTCTGCCGCGGATCTTAAGATTGCCAAAAAATATCTGGATAACTGTTCCACAGTCATTTTCAAGATATAAGGCCAGAGGAAATCCATCGGATTTTAAAAGAATGCTTTCAGTTATCATACCGTGAGGCGGATGGTGTATGCGGTCCGGAACAGGAGGTTCAAAAGGCTGATATTCCATCCTCTGAGAGTATGGCAGATTCCGGGAAAAAGGAAGGGCCAAAAGCGCCTGCCTGGAAGGATTTTGACTGGAAAAAAGACCTGCAGCGGCAAGGGACAGAAACTTACAGCAAGAAGCTCCCGGAAAGGAGCGTTCCGCAACAAGCACACATACAAGTCTTCCGGTTCCGGGAAGGCAACTGCGGCGGCGTTTACGGAAAACTCTTCCATCCCAAAAGGCCTTTCAACACTGCATCAGACCAGGCAGCGCAATCTACTGTACCGGATGGATCGGATTCATCTGCTTCCAAGATATCCGCCGTCACTGCAGAGGATGGAACGAAACCCTCTATTACTGCGGCTGTACCGGACGAAGCGAATACGTCTCTACTGCCGATACAGAAAATAAAAGCCTCCTACACGCAAAACGGCCCAGATAAAACCGAGATTGATGAAACTGAGAATCCCCTGGAGCGAAAGCCAATTTGTGTGGGAATGTCCGGAGGATTTGCTTGTACAAACCGCTTCCATAAATCTTGACTCCGCTGATCCGGCTCAGATCACGTTATTTTTAAATTGTCTCTTAAAGACTCCGCTGCTGCTGTAGAAGCCGTAAATGATCAGCAGAGGGAACTGATTTTAATCTATGCCGGGAAACAATTTTTTTACTATTCCAAAAGCAACCTGACGAATCCTTGACCTGATGCTGCCCTATCTCGGGAAGAGCCGATTTCGAAAGATCCTGTGCTATGAGCCTTACGAACTATACTCCTATTTCCATCAGCAGCGCTGCAGTTCTGTCCAGATATTCAGCCTCAGAACCGCAATGGATTACACCTGCCCGGCCCATTATTGGAACA
>NZ_RHJS01000001.1 GCF_003885045.1 Schaedlerella arabinosiphila
GCAGCCCCGGCTTTCTTCTAAAGCAGATTTGCGGAATGGAGATTCCGAAGAAAGAGACTGACGTTATGCAGATCATGACGTGTTATCAGGTTCTGTATCAAAAAGCGACAGACCTACTGGAAAAAATAACGCCGGATCAAAAGGCCGCTTACCAGGAAAAATGCAATCTTGTCAGGCTGTTAGGCTGCTCCTACCGTATGGATATATATTCCACATTTACAGGACGCTTATTTTCGAAGGAGACCATGGATGGCTATATTTTTAGCTATACCCTACCGGACGAAGTCCGCCCGCCCCGCAGGGGCATGCATTATGGGATGCCCTTTGGGAATACCTTGTCGGACGAAGTCCGTCCGTCCCGCAAAGATATAGGTTCCGGGATATCCCAGGGGTCTGATTCAAAAGAAATCTTGCAGCCTCCTTATAGGGCTGTGTGCTTCCGAATCCGATGGAACAGTAACGATTGCTTTCCCATTGTAGGGCTGCTTGGTAAAATTGCGGAATATAAGGTGCAGGAAAGACATGATATCTTTATTTTGGCATTTCACAGCCACGGGGCTGCATTTGCCGTGGCAGACTCGGAATATAAATACTGCTGTGAACTGGTCAGCCGTCTCGCTTGTTACCTTGCGGAAAAGTGTGGAAAGCTGCCAGTATATATTGATGAATGTCTGTGGAGTGATATGGTGGAATCGTGATTTTGGAGACGATTGATGGGATGGGCAGGGAGGGAGCGGAGGGCGGATTGTTATTAGTATTATTCATACTATCACATTGCGAAAGAAAAAAATATAATCTTAGATGCGGAAATGATTATCTTCTTATGACTTGATAGATGACTCTCATAAAACATTGGAATCTGCATCTCTCTCTGGTAATATTCTTTCTAATCGTTTCATTCCAGGCATCTCTTTCAACATGATAAAAAAATGTTGGAAAAACGCCGTGGATTCAATACTTTTTGATGTTTAAGGTTAGAGAATATATTCACTTTTAAATGATGTTTCTGGGTGTAGAATATTCTGTGATATTTTACACATATTCTACGATACAAAGTTAGTTCTGCAATGTTCTCTCTGTACAGTGTAGTTTCAACAGCCATATCTTTTTTATTATTCCTGTTCATAAAATCCGGATTATGACCTACTTCGGGCTTTCTCTATTTCTACGGTACCATCCAAATTATCTCTGTTTATGCGGCTTCCCAGGGCTATTCTGTGTGTACTGCTTCTGGGGACAACATGTCTGATGTATCGAAAGAATAACCGCATAGATTTGCGGGAACTTTGAGCAGAACAGGACTGATATCGTGCAATATTGTATATGGGAGCTGTCAGACAAATATCTATTTGTATTTCTGCATCATAAAAAAGCATACATCAAACAAAACATATTTGAGTATGAATTGTATCAGTAAAAGATACGTTAACAGCATAAAATGTTTTTATAGAACTACTGCAATGTTTATGGTAAAATGATATCATTGAATATATAACATAGGATTTTCTGCCGGATACTTAAAAGGCTCACTGACTTTTGATAAGGAGTGTGTTATATGGGGAAAAGTATAAATAAAAAGAAACTGCCGATTGGTATTGAAGCTTTTGATGAAATATGTTCAGAAGGTTTCTACTATGTGGATAAAACTGGCTTAATTCGGGATTTTCTTGATGCGTGGGGCAAGGTAAACCTATTTACCCGGCCGCGCAGATTCGGTAAATCATTAAATATGAGCATGTTTAAGTCTTTTTTTGAAATAGGATGTAATAAAGCGTTGTTTGATGGATTGGAAATTGCCAAAGAAACTGAGCTTTGTAATACCTATATGGGAAGATACCCTGTAATTTCGATTACCTTGAAGGGAATAAATGGTGCTGATTATCCAACCGCCAGATCGTTGATGTGCTCTGTGATTGGAAACGAGGCATTAAGGTTCTATGAATTATTGATAAATAGTGACCAGTTAAATGAGATAGAAAAAAAGCAGTACAAACAACTGATAAAGGTGGATACCAATAATACAGAAAGCTTCATCATGCCAGATTCAGTGTTGATGGGAAGCCTGAAAATACTTTCCACATTGCTGCAGAAACATTATGGTGAGAGAGTAATCGTCCTGATTGATGAATATGATGTACCGCTTGCCAAAGCAAATGAGCAAAATTACTATGAAAAAATGATAATTTTAATGCGGAATATGCTTGAACAGGTACTGAAAACGAACGATAGCCTCTATTTTGCAATTTTGACTGGATGTTTGCGGGTATCAAAAGAGAGTATTTTTACAGGATTAAATAATACGAATATTTTTTCTATTATTGATGAGGATTGTGATTCATATTTTGGATTCACTGATTATGAAGTGCGGAAATTGTTGGAGTATTATGAGCTGAGCGATAAATATGATGTCATGAAAGCATGGTATAACGGATACCGATTTGGAGATTCAGATGTGTATTGTCCGTGGGATGTGGTCAGTTACGTTAATAAGCTTAGAAAAAAAAGGACTTTGCCTCCGCAGGACTACTGGTCAAATACCAGTGGGAATGATATTGTAAGATATTTTATTGAAAAGGTAGACAAAGGATTAGCTAAAAGTGAAATTGAAGCATTGGTTGCCGGTGAAATTGTAACCAAGGATATCCACATGGATCTGACTTATGACCATATATATGATTCGATTGATAATATCTGGAGTGTTCTCTTTACTACCGGATATCTGACGCAGAGGGGGAATCTGGATGGGAAATGTTACCAATTAGCAATACCGAATATGGAGATTCGAAATATTTTTACAGAGCAGATTATGACAATGTTCAAAGAAAATACCAAAAGGGATGGTGAAAAATTACAGGAATTTTGTGATGCATTAGAAGCTGGAAAGGCAGTAGAGGTGGAGCGTTTATTTGATGAATACTTGAAACGAACGATAAGTATTCGCGATACGTTTGTAAGAAAGCCGACCAAAGAGAACTTTTATCATGGCATTATGCTTGGAATTTTAGGATTCAAAACTGACTGGTATGTAAAATCGAACAGAGAAGCTGGTAATGGTTTCGGCGATATCATTATCAAAATTGAGGATAAGGGTATTGGAATGATTATTGAACTCAAATATGCTGAAGATGCAAAGCTATCTGCCGAATGTGAAAGTGCTATGAAACAGATCGAAAATACAGGTTATGCCACTGAGCTAAAAGACGCCGGATTTTACAAAATTTTAAAGTATGGAATCGCTTGTTATAAGAAAAAATGTAAAGTGGTATTTGAAGAAGAATAGACGTATTAGAGTAGTCTCGGAAACCCTGTAAACAATGTATACAATTCAAGGGTAGTCCAGAGGGATTGCATGGTATAGTAGGCTATGGGCAAAGAGGAAGGAGTAGTCATTCAGGATTCTGTTATTGATCCGTTCTGCGACTGTGCGCTGCCTATAGATCTCTTTATAGGCAGCTGTCACTCCTCCTTAAAGATGTCAATACTTCTTAATGTAGGAATTGCGCCATACTTACCTATCAGATAATTTTTTTCATAACTCTCATCCTTCCGAATTCTGGCTCCAGACTCATCTACAAAGTCTGCCAGAGAATACAATTTTGAAATTCCCTGTTCATCTTTTTCTGTAAACCACACTTCATCCCTGCGCAAAAGCTGATTTGACAACTGCCATGTGTCATGTGTCGTAAAAATCAACTGAGCATGTTTCGTATTAATTTCTGGATTCAGAAAAGTAAGCAAAAAGTTACGAACCAATAACGGATGAAGACGGGCATTCAACTTAAAAGGGCCGTCAATCGACAGCCCCCATCAATAAAAAACCTCCCACCTATACATCCAACCCTCAATATAACAGAGGAATCCCTAATCTAAATTCATCTATCTCCATTCAAAATCCCCTTATGCGCAATTGTCATTTGATTGTCATCTGCACAGGCAGGAATGTTTTTATCCGGCTCAAAACGTAGGATAAATATCGATCGTATCTCCTCCTACCCCGGTAAAGTTATCTCCGGAAGACCATCTCGTATCATTGATCAACGGCTTAAACTCAAATGTCTCTCCTTTACCATACCGTTCAATCTCATAGATCCAGACGTCCGATGCGATATTTAACATCTGCCTTCCGGAATCCCATTTTAACGGATACTGTGCCCCGCGTAAGTACATGGTATTTCCTAACCCAACGTCATAATGAACTCTGATCGTAGTTACGGTCTTCTCCGGCTCCGCAAATGTCTCCGGCGCATCACTTGTAAATACATACGCTGTTTTTGCCGGCATCGTCAATGTGATCTGCTTCCCTGTCACGCCGCCTGCGGCAACGGATGCCGTATCGGAAGTATTCAACAGGTTTGTCAGAGTCGTTCCGATATTTAAAGAGCTTTCCGCACGCAGCGGGATTGTCCTTGTCAGATTCTGTACATCGTTATTGATCACCGTTATGATCTCCTGTCCTGTGGCATCATCCCGTCTTGAATACGCATATACCTTGTCTTCTACCCACATTTCTCTCTGTGTGCCGGACCTCAGGCAGGCATAGTCCTTCCGCAGCTCTGTAAGGCGCTGAATATACCGATAAATATTTCCGTCCTGGGAAAATCCAGGCATCATTTCCCGATTTTCTTTGTTTGCGATTCCCGCCCACTCTGTCGGAACTCCGCCGCCGTAGCATTCCTGCTCCGTCCCGTAGTAAACATCCGGGATTCCTCTGACTGTGAATAAAAATGTCAGGGCAAGCCGGAGTTTCTGGTAGTTGTCATCCGCCAAACAGAGAAATCTGTCACGATCATGGTTGTCAATAAATGTTACCAGATGATTGACATCATTATATTTATAGTCCTGGTCCAAAATATTTTTTACATTATAAAAACTTGCATCACGCGCGAAAGCTTCCCTTGCCTGGAAGAACAGTGGAAAGTCCAATACGCCCCATTCGTAGTCCTGGAACTCGCTGACGTAATCTACATCCCCCACAAAGATCTCGCCGAAGGAAGGAACTCCGAGCTCCGCCTCAAACTCAGCCAGAAATTGTTTATCGACAGAACGGGCTGCATCTACACGTACCGCATCCGCGCCTGTATCTTCGACCCACGTTTTATATACCTCTTTTATTGCTGCCCTGGCTTCCGGATTATCAGTATTAATATCATCAAGGCCACCCAGATCGCAGTTCAGCACCTGCCATTCATCATTCCAGTCCGTGATATCCCCATTATGGTGAAACCAGTTCGGATTATTAAACGGAGGAGCCGGCTGGTAATCTTCTGAGCTGTAGGCAGTCGCTCCCGGTTCTAAATAATCTGCTGTGTGATTGGGTACTACATCCAGAATCACCTTCAATCCCATTTCATGGGCAGCATCTACGAAGTCGATCAGTTCCTGCTTTGTTCCGTAATGCGGATCTGCTGCAGCGTAATCTTTTGTAAAATAACCATGATATCCGGATTCGGATTGGTCTCTGCTTAAAAGTTCGTTTTTGGATACTGGGGAAATCCAGATCGCAGTCACACCCAGATCTTTAATGTAGCTTAATTTTTGTGTCAGTCCGACCCAATCGCCGCCCTGCGTGTATTTTAGTTCTCCGGGCCTGTATTCCACTCCCAGCGTACCGTTATTCGATGGGTCCCCATCATAAAACCGGTCCGTAAGAACCATATATATGATGTCATTTTCATCTAAGACACCGCTGCTCGATGCATGGACTTCCCTGGCTGTTTTCTGAATCTCTGCCTCTGTATAATTATGATCTGATTTTTCTGCATGAGACTCTGACGGGTTCAGATAAACCACACTGCAGATGATCATTACAAAACTTAAAAAACCGGCTATCGCTCTTGTATATTGCTTTCTTCTACTCATATCTGTTCCTTTCACAAAATATTGTTTCCTGTTCTATGTTTTAAAACCTTCTATTTTCATTGAATGCCTGTACCTTTCTCCACTACTGTACCTTTCCACTACTATCCTTTCACGCCGCCCGTCGTTAATCCGGCCACAAAAAACTTCTGGCAGGAGATAAAAACGATCAAAATCGGGATCAGGCTGAATACGGATAGTGCAAAAACATAGCCCCACTGGGTAAACTGGTGCTGTCCGAAAAATCCTGAGATCGCGATCGGCAGTGTCCGTTTTAAGTCGTCATTGATCACGGTGTTGGCCCACGGAAATTCCTCCCATGCGGTCAAAAAATTAAAGATGGAAATGGATGCGATGCCCGGCTTCGTCAGCGGCAGAATGATCCGGAAAAAAACCGTAAAGACGCTCCCTCCGTCAATATAGATCGCTTCATCCAGTTCTTTCGGCAGATTTTCTACAAATCCTTTGATCATAAATGTTGAATAGGGGATCACCCACGCCACATAAAATGGGATCAGCCCACGCAGGCTGTTGATCGCGCCCAGCTTTACTGCCAGTTCATACTGGGGAACGATCAAAGTCGTCCCGGGAATGATCATGGTGAGCATAATAAATGTAAATAAAAAATTGCGTCCCGGGAAGCGGAACCTGGCAATACAAAACGCCAATGCCGCGGATACAAAAGCAGCGATCACGACTGTAACTACAGAGACGAAGATACTGTTGAAAAAATTCCTGTAGAATTTACTTTGCTCCAGTATATATTTATAATTTTCCAGCGTAATCTCTTTCCATTCCGGAAAGAACTTCGGCGGATATTCGTATAAAGCCCCGTTCGGTTTGAGCGATGTACTGATCATATAGATCATAGGAAGAACAACGATCAGCATCCCGGCGATCAGGATCATATAAATAAGTCCGTGTATGATTTTCTTTTTTGTCAGCTTCAATTCTCCGCCTCCTAATTCTGATCTTTGTTTCTCATCAAACGAAACTGCAGTGCAGCCAGGATTGCCAAAACGACGGCAATGATAAAGGACAGCGCTGCGGAATACCCGAATTTTCCTGTACTGAACGCCTTGTAATACATCCATGTCAGCACCGTATCCGTCTCATGGCCGGGATCGCCGTTTGTGATCATTTTTATGGAAGTAAATACATTAAATCCTCCGATGGTAAGCATGACCAGCGCAAACAGGATCGTTCCCCTGATGCAGGGAAGGGTGACCGAGAAAAATTTCCGGATGCTCCCCGCGCCGTCGATAGACGCGACTTCGTACAGCTCCTGGGGGCAGGTCTGCAGCGCCGCAAGGAAAACGACCATATTCCAGCCGATGCCTTTCCAGGTCCCCAGCAGCATAGCTACAGACAGGCCGCCCCAGCGCGTATCCAGCCAACGGATGTTCTCGCCGGTCAGGCGGATCACATTTGTCAGAAAATAATTCAAAAGGCCTTCCGTATTAAAGGTATACTTAAACACCAAAGAGGCGATCACCCAGGAAGTAATGACCGGCAGATAATAGACCACCCTGAATCCGATCTGCATTT
This sequence comes from Schaedlerella arabinosiphila, assembly GCF_003885045.1. GTDB lineage: Bacteria > Bacillota > Clostridia > Lachnospirales > Lachnospiraceae > Schaedlerella > Schaedlerella arabinosiphila. The sequence goes on from NZ_RHJS01000001.1 coordinate 7,405, forward strand.
TATGTATGCTGTTAACCAGCATTGCGATCAGCAGGCCCAGGATCATCTGCGCCGGGACTGTCACTAACGTATAAACGATGGAATTTACAAAGGCGGTCTGAAAATATTTGTCTGTCAAAACGTCTTTGTAATTTTGGAGCCCTATAAACGGCTGCTCGAAAATAGAGCCAAAGTCCCACTTAAAGAAACTCATCACGAACAATTTCGCAATCGGATATATGGTAAAAATCCCAAAGATCAACAGCCCCGGAACAAGGAGCACCCCGATCTGCATCTTACTGCTTATTTTCCTATTCATCATACTTTCCTCTCAAACAATCTGCATGTAAATCTATCGCTATTTCCACCTGTCCGATACAGATCTGCCTCCTGAATGAAAAACCTGCCAATCCTTTTCAAACATGCACTGAAAATCTCAAAAAATAATACATTGACGAACAAAAGGATTGATTATATAATAAAAGCTGCGCAACGCTCTGTTTCTTAGGGTTCATCCAACAGGGCATCTATTTTGGCGGCAAGCTCATCCATAGCCTCCTGCGCACTTTGGCCGCCGTTCATGACCGATGTTACCGCCGTTGACAGTTCACTGTCAATCTCAGACCATGCGGCCACGGTTGGACGTGATTTTGCTGTTTTGATCTGTTCAATGAAAGGAGCAAAATCAGCCTTTTTTACAGTATCGCTTTCCAATGCATTTTTATTGACCGGAATCTGCCCGCATTTTGCCATTTCTTCCTGGGCATACTCTCCTGTCATAAACTGCATGAATTTCCAGGCGGCCTCCTGGTTCGCCGTATGGAACATAGAGATATCCTCTCCGCCAAGCACCGAATAGGAACCTGCCTTGCCCTCCGGAAGCGGGGCTGTCCCATATTCGAAGTCCGGATACGCGCCCTGCATTTCAGCTACTTTCCATGGGCCGTCCAGAATCATCATGTACCTGCCTGTTCCAAAGCCGTCGGTCATAGGGATATCGCCGCTGTTCCAGCCGGTAATGTTTTTGCCGCTGTATAACTCGGAGAGCATCTCAATCGCCGCAACGGTTTCGGGACTGTTGATATATCCGGTGGCCTTTGTCTGTTCCGGATCTGTCAATTCGCCGCCGTTGCTCCAGATAAACGGACACAGATTCCAGCCCGAAAGAGCCGGTTCATCGTAACCCCATACCTGCTGGCCTGCTTCGTTTGTACCGGATAGTTTTTTGCATGCTTCCACAAATGCTTCCATGGAATCCGGCGCTTCAATGCCCGCGTCCTTGAAGGCTTTTACATTATAAAACAGAATCTTTGTGTTTGTATTGAGCGCCAGCCCGTAACTGTCGTCTCCGATCTGTGCGGTGCTCATAGCGCTTTCCAGCAGGCCGTCGGCCGTCGCCTGGAAATCATCAAAGTCTTGATTCAGCGGAACCAGGATCTCCATTTTCTGAAATTCCGGAATCCAGGCGCTGTCCAGCCGGGCCACGTCAGGAAGCTGATCGGATTTTGCATTGATCAATATTTTTTCGTGAAGGTCCGCCCACTCATGGGAGACCGCGTTTACCTTTATTCCGGGGTTCTCACTCTCGAACCTGGGGATCAGTGTATTGGTCAGCGTCTCATTTTCCGCTGACTGCGCACTGTAATGATGCCAGAAGTTGATCGTAACTTCTTCACCCTTTGCTGAATTTTTGCTCTCCGGAGTGGATTCAGATACTGCCGGCGATTTTCCACAACCAGCCAACGCCGCCAAGCAAAGCGTGGTTGTGAGTATAATTGTCGGTATTTTTTTCCTCTTTTTCATATAACACCTCCATATCCTGCAGCAGATTTCCTATTTACTGCATCCTGAATATTTTTACACTAAACGGTTCCATATTTACTTTTAGTATCCCTCCGTAATCCCTGATATCGGAATTTAAGTATCCCTTTTCCAGGCATTCCGAAGCGGCATAGCTCTGCTGGTCTATGACATTGACATAGCTCTTTTTATAAAATACCGGTACCTCCACCTTCCTGCTTTCTTCTCCGGCATTCAAAACCACATATATTTCCCCCCTTCCGTCATGCCGGATGAAACCATAAATCCTCCCTTCGCATAAATTTGCCGTAAATTTACCGGTTTTTATACAAGATTCTTTTTTTCTCAAAGCAATCAGCTTTTTATACCATTCTAATAATTCCCTGTCCTGCCCTTCTGATTCCCAGACCATACATTTTCTGCAGTCCGGATCGTTATCCCCTGTCAGCCCGATTTCGTCTCCATAGTATAAGGACGGCGATCCTACAAAACACATCTGGAGGGCTGCTCCCAGCAGGACCTTTCTTTTATTTCCTCCGCAGAAGAATGAAAAACGCTCTGTATCATGGCTGTCCAGCGGTAAAAACATAGCCTGGTTCATCTCTTCCGGGTAGTCCGCAAGCATGGACTGCAGCCGGTGATCCAATTCTGCCGCGTCAATTTTTTCATATCCGATAAAGTCCCTGACCGCATCCCGGAATATATAATTCATCATACAATCCATCTGGGCTCCGTTCATCAGGCGGAGGCCCGCTCCCCATGTTTCCCCCAGCAGTAAAATGTGGGGATATTTTTCTTTGAGCAGCATCCTGGCCTCTGTCCAGACCCCTTCATCCACCTCGTCGGCCACGTCCAGACGCCATCCGTCAATCTGGTACTCCCGGACCCAGTATTCCATGACGGACAGAATGAACCGGCGTACCTCCGGATTTGCCGTATTTAATTTCGGCATATATTTATAAGCCCCCACACACTCATAACAATGGTGTGAGATCCGGACCGGATATTCCGTGATATAAAACCATTCCCGGTATTCGGATCGTTCCTGATGTTCCAACACATCCTCAAAAGGTTTGAAATGAATCCCTGTATGGTTGAAGACGCCGTCCAGAACAACCCGGATTCCCCTTCCGTGCGCTTTTGCAATCAGTTCGCGGAGCTCTTCATTCGTACCGAACATCGGGTCCACTTTAAAATAATCGGTTGTGGCGTATTTGTGGTTGAAATCGGCCTCAAACACGGGATTGAGATAAATACATTCTGCCCCCAGCTCCCCGATATAATCCAGTTTTTTTATCATCCCCCTCAGGTCCCCTCCCATATAGTTCTCCCGGGTAGGAACACTGCCCCATTTCACACAATCCGCCGGATCGTTCCCGGGGTCTCCGTTGCAGAAACGCTCCGGGAATATCTGATAAAAAACTTGTCCTCTGCTCCATTCAGGCACCTGTACGATCCCGGTCCTGTTTGCATACAAAAATTCAAAATACCCGTCCGATGGTTCCGTTTCATAAATCCCCCACGAATTGAGATACCATGATGCCGCACCGTCCGACAGTTCAAAATAATACTTCTGGTATCTTGCCACCTTCGAAAACCGTATCTCGGTTTGGAAATAATCAAATACTCTGTCTCTGAGAATACATTTCATTTCGATGCCGCGGATTTTCTCTGGATCTGTACGGGGAAAAATATGTATTTTACAAAAATGACAATCCCTTTTCGCAGTACGCAGTGTTATGACTACTGTTCTGCGGTCTTTCAGATACAGATCCGGATAAGTCCCTGTGTGTCTTGTGGCTTCTATTTTCATATCGCACCTTCCTTTGTTGACGACTCCCGGAAAATGACCGCCGTATCGATCAGCTCCGCCCTTTTGTCTGTGATCTCTTTCTGGATCTTTCCGATCAGAAGTTCCGCGGCCCTCTTTCCCAGCCGGTATGTATCCACATCAACGGCCGTTAAAGGCGGGTCCATATAGGCCGCAAATGGATGATCGTCGAATGTGATGATTCCCACCTCTTCCGGAATCCTGATCTTCTTCTCTTTCAGCGCCTTCATGACATGGTATGCAATCACATTATTGGAACATAGGAACGCGTCTGCTCCTTTTTCCTTCACCGCTTCTGGTATCCTGCTTCTTAGCAGCGAATAATCAGAACCGCATTCTATCACCTCCGGCGGCTGCTGCCCCTCAAGCGCCTTGAGATATCCATCCCGGCGCTTGCAGGAAAATACTGTAGTCGTATTTTCCACCACCAGAACTACCCTGCCATACCCTTGCTGCTGCAGATGCGCCACCGCCATCCTGCTCCCTTTTTCGTTATCCACATCCACCCAGGTCAGGAGATCCGAATAGATCGCAGGCTCCCCCAGCACAACATACGGACAGTTCTCAGCAGCCAGCAGGTCCAGCAGTCCTTCCCTGACGCTTGATGAGGGTAGGATCAGGCCGTCCACTCTCTTTTCATAGACCAAAGAACTGATCGAAGAGCCGGCCGCATCCATATCGTTCGTAATCAGCAGATTATAACCTTTATTCTGGACCACTTTCTCAATCGCGTAAACGCTCCGGTTAAAAAAATTATTTGAAAACGTATTCTCATCATCCGCGTCAATCGCAAGCGCGATCATATTGGTCCTGCCATTTGCCAGGTTTCTCGCCCTGCTGTTCGGGTGATAGTTCAGTTCCGCCATGGCTTTTTGTATTCTGTTTCTCGTTTCCTCGGAGATCAACTGGTTCCCATTGATCACCCTGGAAACTGTAGAAGGGGATACCCCGACCTGTTTTGCGATATCTTTTATCGTCACTCCCATTTTTTCCTCCTTAATGCAACCGTTTGCATAAACATCTAAAAAATATATGTGCAACCGTTTGCACAAATCTATCATATCTCATTTTAGCAAAAGTGTCAACAATTTTTTTATAATTTATATTTCTTTGGTTATTATCACCAATCCATTTTTCTCTCCATAAATGATAAAAGCCGCTGCAGGATCTCATTCCTGTAACGGCTCAGGTAATTATAAAAACTTACTTCTTATTCCTGATCTTCTTTTTGGGAAAGCATCTCCAGAATCTCTTCAATACTTAATCCAGATTCCATTGCTGCCTTATATAACCTATCCTTTTGCACATCTTCGATTTGGCTCAGGATTTCTTTTCTTTTTTCTTTCAGCGCTTTCAGATTTTCCTTATATTCTGCAATCTCATTTTCGATGATCTCCAGCTGCTCTTCCCGTGTCATATTTTCCTGTTTTTTACGTCTTCCAGCCATTGCTCGTCCTCCAATCAAATTTATTACTTACATCCTACCATTTTTTTACAAAAAATACTACACTTTTTTAACGCCGCCCGCCTGCATATATTAAACTTTAATCAAAAATTCCTTTTCCTCGGCAACATTTCTTGAATTTTTTTCCACTTCCGCAGGGACATAATGAATTAGCATCTATCTTTTGTACATGGCGTGTTAAATACTTGCCTTCTCGCCATGCAATATTTATGTTTCCGATTTTTTCATGATGGAATTGAGACCATATGTTAGCGGGTAGACCTCCGTTTAACAAGGTTGTTGAACCATTTTGATTATAGTCTGCAAAACATACGAAATTAGAATTATTGGGATATAGTTCTTTATTTTTTCTGGCATCATATCGATATACAGTTATATAGAGCGCATCTGCTTCCATGTCTCCATTTTTATGATGGATGGTTGGTAAATCAACATTTTTCACCGTTTTTAACCAGTCAATGCTTTCCCTAAGAATTTCAATAATCTTTTCTCTTTCGTCAACATCACCGATATATAAACGGCATTTTAGCCGTTTTCTATCTGGCATACTTGCATCTTCAATTTGGCTTATCTTGTAAGAATCACATTGGTAGTTCGGAAAGCGAAAGTATTTAATTTCCTGCAAATTTATAGGTTCAGTAGAGGGATTGAATATCATGACTTCCTTTATTTTCTGTATAATGAAAATCTATCTTTTGACCATCTTCCTTAGCTGCATAGTCTTTATCTGTTGTTTGATTAAGGATTAGTGCAATAAAACGATATAGATTCGTAAGACAGCCTTCGACTATTGATACATAGGTGGGAATACGATACTGCCTATTTTTCATTGCGGGACTATCATTAGGACCCGATAAATCGTTTATTACATTTGTCACTTGCATATAGGCATTATAACCGGCTAAAAACAACTCAAATAATCGCCTCCTTATTTGCTCATAAACATAACTTAATAATTTTCACTTAACAAGAAATCTGCCATATGCACGATCTTCACGCCGTTGATATTGCCTGCGGCAAGCTCATCAAGGGTTACGACATACTTGGGGTAATGGTCTTTGATTTCAAGCAGATTGACAACCTCACGGTCGGATTCTTCCGGCAGATTGCGGCATACCTGCACATAGATACGCTCGTCGCGTCGTACCGCCACGAAGTCAATCTCTTTCGTTTCGTTCTTGCCGATATACATCTCGTAGCCTTTTCTGAGGAGCTCAAAGTACACGATGTTTTCCAGCATAGCGGCAACGGATTTCGGATTAAAACCCATCATGCAGTATTTCAGAGAAGCGTCCGCAAGATAGAATTTCTCCTGCGTTTTCAGTACGGATTTGCCTTGCAGGTCATATCGCTGACAGCGATAAATCACAAAGGCTTTTTCCAGCCATTCCAGATAGTTATATACCGATTCCACCGAGAGAGAACGCCCCTCGCTTTTCAAAAACTTCACGATAGCGTTAGCGGAAAAGGTCTTGCCGACATTTTCAACGATATACTTCACAACACGGTTGAATAGGTCAAAGTTCTTGATGTTGTGCCGTTTCGTTATATCGCTGGTGATAACGGAATTGTAAATGCCCTCGACGATCTGGTAGGCTGCGCCCTCGTCAAAATTGCTCAGCGCAACAATAGGAAAACCGCCCATGCGGATATATTCGGTAAGCAGTTCTTTCGGTGTGCGTCCGCTTGCTTTTTTGAACTCCATATACTCGGCAAAGGACAGCGTAAATACGGGGATAGAGATATACCGTCCCGTCAGGTAAGTGGATATTTCACTTGACATCAGTTTGGAATTGGAGCCAGTCACATAGATGTCTGTATTGGCATTTTCCAAAAGACTGTTGACTGCCTTTTCCCAGCCTGTGATTTCCTGTACTTCGTCAAGCAGAAGATAATAACGCTCACCGTCTGTCATTTTCTCTTTGATACCGTTATACATATCTTTGTCGGTCATACCGTCGTCAAAATCTTCAGAGGTATAGCACATGCTGATAATGTGGTCAGCAGGAACGCCGCTTTTTATCAAATCGTCCTGCAACATATCTAAAATTGTAGATTTCCCGCAGCGGCGAATACCAGCAAGGATTTTCACCAGCGGTACATTACGGTAAGTTTTCAGTAAATCTAAATAATGGGGTCTAACAATCATACTATCGCCTCCTTTACTATTAGTATATCCAAAAAGATCCAAATAATCAATAGTTCTTACTGGTATTCCGTAAAAACTTTTCATTTTAGATTTCTTTTTCGATTCTGAATTATATTTTGACTATGTAAAAAGGGGCTGTCGGGAAATAGATAGCCCTACACAGTGGGAGGTGAGATCCATGCGGATCAGACCTTCCACATCCATGATCCTTTGCCTGTGACCTGCTGAGAATCCGTTCAACGCGGCAATCCAGTTCCCTGACATCATCAAGTGGATAGCCAAGGATTCCCTTCGTTTTTTTGGGGTCACATCGGATGAGAAAGTACTGTCCGTTTTCGATCGCATGGGCAAAGCTATTATAGGAGGCATAGCCCATGTCGGCAAAATAAACTGTTTTGGGGCCAACCGAGCCTGCGGAATCGACCATATGGCAGAAAGCGGCAAATTCATTACGTTTTCGTCCAGGCTGTATGACAAGGTCAGTAAATCTTCGATCAAGAATCGAATAAAAAGCATTGATATGGATCTGGTTAAATCCCCTTGTGGATTTCCCATTGGGTTCAAAAAAAGTATCCGGATCGTTAGGTTTTCTAAAAATATCACACCCGGAGCCATCGCAGGCAATGAACTGGTATTTTTCGTTGTAAAGGTTTTTTTTGAGCTTTCTGTTAAAAGCAAAGAGGAGATTCCTGAGGGCATCCTGTCGGAGCTTGCTCCTCTGTTTGCAAAAAGCAGCTTTAGAGGGAGTAGAAGTGTCACGATCAAAGTAATGGTAAAGTTCTTCTTTAATGCACTCAGCCTCCATAGTGAGGAAGAGAATAAGGAAATCCTGAAAGCCCAATTTTCTATTCCGAGTGAAATCCCTGCCCGGATGTTTGGCATAAAGATAAGGGTTGTCAGCGAGTTCATGGATGGAAGCGAATGCAAACCGATATACGTTTGTCTGACGTGGAAATATAAACTATCATCTTGCCGGTCTTTTGGACACCATAGATGCCCTTTATACAAAGTACAACGCATTTTGTATGAGAATGAATATGGACCAAAATACGATCTTGGAGAAGCACGGATGTTCATGATCGAGGGGATGGAAAAGGTCAGGAAAGTGATCGAAAAAAACAGTCCGGTAAAAATCCAGGGCCTTGAAAAAGTCTGAATTTTTACCGGACTGTTTTTTCTTACCTATCAGGGGCATAAATCGTTATTTCCCGACAGCCCCTATTCAATCAGCATTATTTATGCGTATCACAATCAATACACAATGTAAAGTGACGCTGCCCTTTCGGGAAACACCTTTGTACCAAATGTAAAATCGCTGTGCTTCTTCTATATACAGCAGGGTCATCAAGACCAGGCCCAAATAGGATATCCGTCTGTACACAGATGTCCCACGCGGAACAGAAGCCTATCAAAAGATTTATAACCAGCGTTTCACATCCACTGCCTGGCTTCTGTTCCCGTCATCCTCCTTTAGCTGAAATGTAACTTCCTGACCGGCTTTCAATATCTTAAATCCGTCCATTACTATATTACTGTAATGTACAAAATAATCTTCTCCATCTTCACCTGTCAAAAAACCGTATCCTTTCCTTACGCTAAACCATTTTACTGTTCCATGCATCTGACTTCCTCCTTATCTGTGTTGTTTTTCTATACCAACAGAATAGTCGATTCTTTTCCTGATTGCAAAGCCTTTTCTATGCCTTTCCTGAGCGTTCTGTCGCCTTTGTATGTGAAAGCTCTCATCCAAAAAGCTTCTGTCGTTTTTTCCCGCATCATCAATGATATTCAAAAAAACGTCTTGTCAATCCTTATATTTCTTGTTATACTATAACCACTTTTTAATCAATGTTCCTTTCGGAAGCGATGGTTGTACAAATCCCTGGCAACAGGTCCTGTACTGCTTTTACCTATTATGCTAAGGATCTGCAGGATACAGATCCTTAGGAATGGTATGGAAATAACTTATTTTCCTACTGTTCCTAACGAAAGGAGAATCTATATGAGATCAAATACAACATTTGAGAAGAGTCTGTGCGAATACGCCGGACTTTTTTCTTTATCAAAAGGTCAGACAGATTTATTTTTGCTTCTGCAGGCCAATACCATCACTTATCAGCAGTTGTCTATGTGCAGAATCCATGGAAATACTGAAGCGGCTGGACGTCTGTCACTAAAGCGGCTGGAAAAACAGGGCTATATACAGTCGAAAAAAATCCCGGATTCGAGCGCTGCCAAATATTATTTTCTGACTGCATCCGGCAGGAATCTTGTAAAAGAGCTCTTCCCCGGCATCTTTCTGGAGCAAATGCAGATCAACTGGGAACGCCGTCCCCCTGCCGGCATCCAGCAGGTCCTGCACCGGATTCGTACAAATGACTTCTACTTTGCTTATACTGGTTCGAACGCAAGCCTTCCTATGCCCTGGGTCCTTGAAGCTCCGCTGCCAAATTACAGCTCACCCGGGCAAGGGCTGCCGCCCAGGTGCGATGGACTGCTCATATCCCCTGAGGCCGGATATTATATCGAACAGGACAATAGCACCCAGTCCGAGTCCGTAATCCTCAAAAAAGTAAGCCGCTATCAGAAAAGCGGACTTTTTTCCAGCAGCATGGGGCGAAATCAGCTTGTATTCTGCCTTGCTTTCCCACGGAAGCAGCCGCCTGCTGTAAAACCTTCATTCTCCTTGTACCGCATTCTCTTGCATTTTACCAGGTTATGGAGCCTTTTTGAGCAGGAGTACCAGGTTTCCCTTGACTATCAGCAGTTTCTTCAGGTTCTGGAATCCTCTCCGATTCAAAAAACGGTCTCGTCAACTGAAATGCAGGCTCTGCATACTCTGCATGCACTCCATCCGGAAGCGGACACATTGGCGGATGCCGACAAACTGAAAAAGGCCTATCTGAATGATACCGGCTATTCTGAGCTGCAGGATCAGGAGATGGACCGATTGTATCTGAAACGACGCCGGTCTCATTTCCGCCGTATTTATGAAGAGCATCCCGCGCTGCTGGCATACGCCCTCACGGGAATCCCTATATTTGCCGTTCCCAACCATCGGCTTCCTTTGTATCAGCCCTACATCATGCCGCATGAATATCATTTATCCGAACAGCTCTTAAAATGCATGCTTTATAACGGGCTCAATACGGATGGCTGGAGCTACCATCATCCGCTGCGGGTCCAAATACCAGATCTGCCGGACTGCTATTTCTATCAAGGGTTTTCCCATGCCAGCTATGGATATATCGCCATTGAGCATCTCCTCATCGACTTGAGCGCAAAATACCGGATTTTACATTATATGAAAAATTACTGCAGGCAGAATCCATCCGTCTTTCTGATCCTTATCTCCGCAGATTTGGAAGCTGCAAAGATCCGCGAACAGCTTGAACCCATGTTTGGCTTCCGTGCAAAAAACTGCATGGTGCTCCTGCAGATCAATGCAGATACTTCACTGTATCAGGACCCGCCGCCGCAGATATTTACAGCCGCCCCTGAAAAACAGGCCGTCCGGTTTGAATGTGACGCATTCGATGGACAGCTTCACTTTATCAGAAAGGAGGCCGGTTATGTCAGACCTTAAAATATCGCATTCCAAATGGATTCAGGATATGCTGAAAGCCTCGTGCCTGCGGCCCCCGTTTATTCCTGCGTTTCTTTGCGCGCTGTTCCTGATCCAGTTATCCGTATATACCATACGGTTCATGATCGCCCTGTACCGGATTGATTTTTCCATACTGCCCCACGGCGTCCTCTCCCAGTCTGTAATGCTCATCCTGCCTGTACTGGTTTGGATCACAGGCACATGCGCTGACTTTTTTAATTTTTACCGCTTTAAAGTCACTGCCTATGCCGCGGCGGCATGCAGTGAAGCGCTCCTTTTTACAGCCATGGCTTTCCAGCTGTTATCCAGGTTGTTTCTCCCGTCCATTCTGTCCATCCGGACGGATGAGATTTTTACAAAAGACATGATCCTTTTCCTTGCCAGGCTGGCAGTAGAACTCCCGCTGCTTCCCTTTTTTCTCCTTCTCATGAAAGGCTTCCTGCGGCCTGTCCGGGAAACGGAAAGCAGAAATGCCCTCCTTGCTTTTAAATTGTCCCATTATCTGCCAGACAGGAAAACCGCATGTGAGATCCGGTATCCCCTGTCCATTGCAAGGGACATCGCAACCGGAAAGTATATTGCCATTTCGGAAAAAGACCGCTTTCTCCACACCCTTGTAGACGGTACGAGCGGAACCGGAAAAACCTCTTCCACGATCCTCCCTGCGATAAAAAATGACCTGGATATGCGCTGTACGGCAGAGCAAATGCAGATGTCCGCCATGTGGGAGCTTGTGCAGAAAGGGATATATACTTACACCGGGGATGACGCCTTTTTCTCCCTAAGTCATTTTAAATATACCGCCGGGGATCTTCACGGTTCGGATTTTAAGCCTTCTGGCGGCAGCAATAACCGGAACAGCTCCCGCAGCTTTGAGCAGCCTTCTCCATCCGATATGTTGGAGGAACTCCGCCTCAAATATCCGGTATGCGGAATCACGGTCATGGCCCCGGAGGATTCTCTGACAGATGATGTCTGCAGACTATGTGACAGGCGGCACATCCCTTATCACAGGATTGACGCGACCCCGGCCGCTGACGGAAAGCCCAAATCCAACTGGACCGGCATGAACCCCTTTTTCTTATCCCCTATGCTCTCCGGGGATGCCCTGCACCAGGCTATTGTCAAAAAGGCCGTCATCTTTTCCGACGTCATGCAGGTCATTACAGATCTAAAAGGAAAAGCAGATTCCTATTTTACCGGTCTGAACCGGCAGATGCTTGCAAATCTGGCGATCCTTGTGATGAACACAGTCCCTCCTCTGCAGAATCGTCAGGCTACGCCCGCGGATCTGCAGATGTTGATCAATAATTTTGATCTGCTCCCTCCGTATGTGTCCAAACTGGAGGAGCTGGACCGCAGGCAGCAGCGATATTCCTTCATCCTGCAGTATATCCGTGATGATCTTCTCGGCAGAGGACGGGTCAAGATGGAGGACCAAAGCCGCGGCACACGTAATATCATCAATGAGTTCCTTTTAATGCCCGGCAGCCGTGAGGTCTACTGCGCGCAGACTTCCATTGATTTTGACCGTATTCTGAAAAATGGGGAAGTTACGGTTTGCAATTATGACCTGGCATCCGGGGACAGCAATGCCGTTGCCTTTGGGTTATTTTTCCTGCTCTCCTTTAACAATGCCGTCCTGTCACGGCCGGGAACAGAAAAAACTCGCACTCCGCATTTTTTCTATATTGATGAGCTGCCTGTATTGATCCACAGTTCCCTGGAAAAGAATTTTTCCCTTTTCCGTAAATTCCGGGTGGCCATGTTCTGCGCGATCCAGACATTGGACCAGTTCGAAAAGAATGAAATCACAAAGTATCTGAAAGGCGTTATTCTGGGGTGTGCGCATATCCTGGTCTTTGGGCGCTCCTCACTGTCAGACATGGAAGTCTTTTCATCCATGGCAGGTGTCCGTGAGGAAATCGATGAACAGACCTCTGTTTCTGAAACCGCATTGTCCGGAGACTCACCGGCACTCTCCTATTCTTCCCGGGAAACGTTGGTGCAGAAGAATGCCCTGGAGGAAGCGGATATCCGGATGCGTGATTTCCAGGAAATCACTTTTTTCACTACCCAAAATGGCTGCCCGCTTCCCCCTCTTCATGCCAAAGTCCAGTTTCTCTCCCGCTCCGACTGGGAGCCAGGGATCAAGCAAAAATTATCCGTTGATTCTTTCAGGAAATCTGCCACAAATGTGTCAGAAACGGAACACAAAACCATGCCGTCTGCAATCCATCAGACACCATCCGGCTTAGTTTCCCGGTATTGCCAGGAGGAGGGCTTTCCGGATCGAGCGCAAAACGATGAAAATAGTGTCCCCACTCCTTCGGCTGATCCCGATGCTTCTCTCTGCAATACCGTCAGTCCCTCATCCCAGCCCCGTCAAACCTGCATCCCTGACGGAAGTGAAACGCTGGACGGAATCATTTAACCGCACTATTAGAACTTTTTGTATATTTTTTACGAGGAGGAATGCAATGAATACGACAGAGTCTCAAATCGAAAAAAAATTGATCTATCCAAGCCCTTTCCATTTGGAAGAGGGTTGGAATATTTGTATCGAAAATCAGAATAAAAACTGTACCCACAATGAAATCGACCAGTTAACCATGAAAGGCCTCTTAAGCTATACAGATTTTGAAATTCTAAAGCTGTTGGCAGCCTGCCGCTATGTGAATACACACAATCTTGAATTTGCCCTTCGCCAAAGCCTTCCCGAATGCTATCTGAAATCGGACTATCAGAGGAATCTGCGCAAGCTGGTCCATGCCGGGCTTCTCCTGAAGCATTGCTTGTGCCTTCACACGGAAACCAGGGAGCACATGGATATTGTATCTCCTCTGCGCTTTTATTCTTTATCCCCTGGAGCCTGCAGTTACATTGAGCCGCTTGTGGAATCCCCCTGCCTTTTCCGCGGCGCTCTGCCTGACTATGCAGTCATGGAACATCTGGCCTCCTCCCAGCTTTTGATCCGTTTCCAGGCGTCATATGAGCATGCAATAAAAGCATGTTATCGGAATGTCCGGAAAAAGGTTGGTGTCCACGATTTTGTGCTGGATGCCCTGATACGTTATCTGTCCCGTATCGGTGAATCTTCTCAAAGTGTAACTTTATTCCTGCTTTGCGGACGCAGTCATACGGAAAGTACAAAAAGCCTTATTTCACGGATTCACCTCCTCTTTCGTTGGCTCGAACGGCACCATGGCCAGTATGGACAATATATGATCATTATTTTACTGGAGCACTTTAAGGAAATTCCCAACATTTTTCATAATGTAGCTGCACACAATATTGGTTTTTTTCACTATCCCCTTTATTTTGCTCTGGACACTGATTTATTGGCTTTTCCCCTATTTGAATGTCTGTACCGGTGTTCTGATGATGGTTCGTCCGATAAATGTATGATCGATCGGGTACAGATTACTCTTTAGAACTAAGGAACTGTGCAAAAATAATCTTACCATTTTACTTGTCCAAATCTTCATACACTGCGTTGTCGTCAATCGACGTACCCCGGTACGCCTCATTCCTCCGCCTTGTGTCTGAAAATTTGTTCTGCGCAAAAAGGCAAGTTATTTTTGCACAGTTCCTAAGGATTCATACCGCTTTACGTCAGCGGCTATTGCAATAGTCACGGCAGATCTTCATCTGTGGCTATAATCAAAAAGAAAGGATATTACATATGTCAATTACAATCGCACAATATAAAAATAAGGAATTTCGCCGGCTATTGTCGCGGGTCGCAAGTGAACGCAATCTATCTTTCCATTGTAAAAAGTCTACCTATGATACTATATCCACTCTGCTCTCTTCTGATTATCTTGGGAAGGATGATGATATTGATTTTCTTATGGATATAGTAAATATCAGTTTAAAGAAAAAAGGATGCACAGATAAACATCGGTTTCCTATCAGCAGATGCCTGGATCAGGCTTGTCAGAACTGTTTGTATCTGCATGAGGCCAACCTCTATACAAAACCGTCTTAATTTCTAATACAGGAAACCTAACGGTTAGGTTTCCTGTTTTTTTTAATCTTCTATCTTATATATCTGTGCCTAATTGTTAGAGTTTGTCTCATAATCCCTCTATTGGTTTTATTTTCATTTATTTGTAATTTTTTTCTTTTCACAGTATGCTATACTATGAAAAATTTATTCCAGCTGTGCGCTTGCAATCCGACTAGTCGTTTACATGTAATTCATTGCAATGAAGATAACCTGTCGGATTAGCACCACATTTATTAATGCGTAAAATGTGTCTGCTGACGCAGCCACAAGAGTGCGTTAGCACGGATTTTGCGAATGGATCGGATACTCTTTAGAGTATCCAACCGCACAGCTGAATTTTTTTTGCTTTATGCTCCGATGAAATCAGAGCTTTTGTTTTGACACTCATCAAATGTGCAGTTGCAGTTGTATCACAGGTTGATACAATTTTCAATCAATTACATTTGTAATTGACCGACAAGAAACTTTCCACCTGTACGGTTGCAATCCGAAGTCACATTTTTATGCAATTTATTGCAATGAAAATGTAGCTTCGGATTAGCAACCTACCTCATTAATGAGTAAAATGTGACTGCGTTAGCAGGCACAAAAGTGCGAAGCACGGATTTTACGAATGAATAAGGTGGGTTGGATGTTCTTTGTTTTTTGTCACGGGAGGTGTATATGGGTACATTTCGAAATGTCTCAAAAACCAATCCCTGCCCCATTTGCGGAAAGCCTGACTGGTGTAGTATTCTTGTGCCAGATCAGGCTGCTTACCCCGGTCAGGAATTATGTGTCTGCAGGCGCATACAGCTTCCTGAAGTCCAGAGTCCAAGCAATGGTAAAACATACTATTTTATAAAAGAGCTCCCTGATGGTTCCAGCTTTTATACTGATATCAAAAAGGAGGATCAGTACGGCAGCAATCCAGGATATTCTTATCATCCGGTTCAGAAGCAGCCGAAAGAAACCAATGATCAGGGACTCCCGCCGAAATCCAATGCCGAATTGGATCTCATCTACAGGGATTTTCTTACAATGCTTCCTTTAATTGGAACGCATTACAGGAAAATGACTGATGATGGCTGGCCTCACACTCTCATTACTGAGAGTATGATCCGTTCACTTGCCTTGGAAAAGCACTATGACAATAAACTTGGATACTACAGTGATCATAGCGAAAGATACCATATCTGCAGCCGGCTCCTGGAAAAGCATTCCACGTTAGAGGGGGTTCCTGGTTTTTATCAGGACGCCTCCGGGCAATGGACTTTCGTCGGGAAGCCCGGAATGCTGATTCCACTTTACGATATAGACGGAAACCTCTATCGGCTGCGGCTCCGCCTGGACCGTCCGGAAACAGACGAGCATGGAAAGGAGCGGAATAAGTATAAGAATTTTTCCTCATACAAAGAATCCAGAGACGTTAACGGTGTTCTTTCGAACGCCTACCGTAATGGATGCCGCGCCAAAAGCCACATTGGTATCTATTTCCATCCAGGGTTGGATGATCCCACTGTCTGTTATATCACGGAGGGAGAAAAAAAGGCGATCATTGCAAACTTTTTTCTTAAGCATGTTGTGATCTCACTTCCAGGCATAACATCTTATTCTAAATTGATAGAAAAAGATTCTTCCCAAAAATGTGTCCTGGATTTTTTGACAGACATCGGCTGCAGATCAGCAGTCGTGGCATATGATGCGGATAAGTATACAAATGAGAATGTTTTACGATGCGAAAAAAAGCTTGCAAAACTTTTGACCGAAGCTTCTTTCCATACCTATATTGCAAATTGGAATCCTGGATTTGGGAAAGGTTTGGACGACATGTTAGTCTTAGGTGTCCGGCCGATACTCACAGAGTTCAACGTCTGCCGCGATACTCACGGCAAAATTCATTGACTGTGAGTATATAAAAGACATCAAGTCTTCATGATAAGGCTAAAAAGAGGATGGTGTACCCATCCTCTCAAAACCTAACCGTTAGGTTTTTCCATCTACTGCTACTCATGCTCCCTTAAAGCATTGATCTTCATCTCAATACTGCTTTTTAATCCTTCCAATGTCTCGATCACTGCTGTTATTTCCTCTTCTTTGATCAACGAATCCTTATCCAGCACTTCATGCAGATTTTTCGCACAATTCATAATTACTTTTGTTCCGTTCTTCCTGCGTATCCTGGTATTTTGTTTTTTAGAAGCATCATCCTGAGCCTTTTTTACATCCTCTAAACTCTGCTCTAATTTCAAACGATTACTGATATCTACAATCCAGGTTCTGGTAACATTAGCCGCCCCTTCTGCTTCTGTCTTCTCCCTGATCATAGCTTCCAGTTTCTTCTGCTGCTGCTCATCCAATGTTGCCGCCGTAGTTAATGCCGACCACGAATAGTCCCCTGAATCCGCCATTTCCTGTAATTCTGGAATCAACTTCAAAAGCATTTTGTATTTTTCAACAGATTTGATGTCAATTTCCATGTCGATCGCAACCAACTCATTGAGCGCAGTAATCTCTCCCTCTTCCAGAAGGTTATTCTCACGCTTATGCTTTATTTCCATTTTATGCGTTTCATAAAGCCCCTGAGCGGTCCGCGCAAGTATCATCGGTTTTTCTTTCCGCCCGTGCAGATTGCCAAGAAAAAGGCGCATTTTCCTTTCCCATTCTGTCTTGGGCGGCTCCGTGATCAATACCGGATATTTGGAAATCTCTGCTATACGCGCCGCATTTCTTCTTCGGTGCCCGGACTCTATCCTATATTTCGAACCGTGAGGGTATGCAATGATGATTCCAAGGAATCCATATGTTTTCATGGATTCAGCCAGCAGATTAACTTCCAGTTCACCTCCATATATTTCCTGGTTAAAAGGGTCATCTTCCAGCATGTCATCATCCAAATATAAGATTTTTTCTTTGACATCCTCCGGAAGCTCTGCTACATTCGTCTCATCTGTTATCTCTTTCTGAAATTTTTCTGACTGGTTTGCAGTATTTAATAATGTATTTTTCTTTTTAAGCGCCTGACTTGCCAAAGTCTTTCTTGCCATTTATATTCCCCTTTCCTCTTCTATCCTTTTTTCGATCTCCTTTGCCAAGGCCCTATAATTCCTTGCTATTTCACTGCTTCCACTAGTGATACAAAGAGGTTTTTTCTCACTTTCACTCATCTGCATAGCTCCATAATCATGTTTGATCGTTGTTTCAAACAGCCGCATTGCATTCCGCATCTCCTCTTCCATACTGAGCTCATACAAAATCTTCTGGTCATCTTTATATAACTGCACATTGATATAGAACAGACCTAACACCTGTAAATTTCTGTTTCCGTATTCATTCCGCGCCTCTCTGCATCTTTCAATCACATCTTCATAACCATATGTACTGGTATCTTTGGCAAGATGCAGCGGTACGATCACATAATCACATGCGAGAAGATATGTCATCGTAACAAGATTATGAGCAGGAGGAAAGTCAATCAAAATATAATCATAATCTTCTTCCAGGACAGACAGCTTCTTTTTCAGGATTTCCATATCTTCATTATCATAGTAATCCATCTCCCGGCTTCCCATAATGATATCTAATGTACAGCTGATCTTCCGAAATTTATTTCTCCATTTCCTACGTGCGCTAAATTCCTTCGTCATGATGGTATCACGGATATCTATCTCTTCCTGAAGCACCTGATAAAGCGTATCAACGTTTCCCCTTATCCTTCCACCGTCAAACAGTTCCTCATCTTCACAAAAAAAGAATTGAGTCAGGTTTGTCTGGGAATCACCGTCTATCAGCAGAACCTTTTTTCCACACAGTGCAAACTCTGCCGCCAGATTAATGATCGAGCTGGTTTTTCCCACGCCCCCTTTTCTGTTATAATCACCAATTACTATTGCCACTTTGCTTCCTCCTTGTCTTTTGAGCCTAACCGTTAGGTTTCCGTTTTATACTCCTTTTTTATTATGACACATTACTCTTTTAAATGCAAGTTAAATATCAGTTTTATTTCTTTTTTTCTTTTATTGGAGTAATTACCTATTCTCAATATATAAAGCAGACTCAAAATTCCGTATGATAAAATATTGCATGCTATGATTTTTAATTGCAGTTGATTCAATAATAGCAGATGATAAATCTGGATTTAACATTGCACAAACTATAAAGTATATATTTCCTTATAAGGCTGTCTACATCACATGATACTGAATGCAGATTTATCTGGCCTTCAGTATCATCCCCGATGTGCGGTTTCAATTCTAGAGTTCTTTTACATGCAATTTATCGCAATGCAAAGGCCTATCGAAAGCAGTCCATTTATTTCCACGAAGCAGCAAATCAAGTAACCATGCTTGCTTAGATATTCAGTTACTACACTAGTATGCAAAAAAGCGGCTACGTTAGCAGCATAAACTTTAGAACATTTTTTCAAATAGATCAATGGGTTTGATGATTCGTGGATCATCAAACTACACAGGTGGAATAATTTTATTTGTAACCTAACAGTTAGGGCGGAAATGCATATCCACTATAATTTATACAGCATCAATACAATTACCAAAAGACAAAATCAGATTTTGTAAATAAGGACTTATAAAAAGGTTTTTTTACATAATTAAGTTTAAAAAAATAGAAAAAGAAACATAGCACTTAAATAGGTCAATCAGTACAGTGTTTTGCACATTATAAAGCAAAACGGCAAGATTTTTCACTTGTACTTCTGTGAATACAAAGAATTTCCATATAGTTCCTTAGCGCACAAGCACTAATTAAATCCATCATAATTTGATACAATAAATTGGTTAATATGAAAATGAAAATACTGATAAATATGAATCTACAATGTACCTTTCTATATTGATCAGGCGATACAATACAGAAAATCTGTTACTGGCAGTTTTTCTGCATACAATGGTATTAAGGTAGATCCTTTATAATACACGCCATTCAAAAGATACCAATAATAATCCAAGTTCATCAACCTAACGGTTAGGTTTTCCTTTGTATTAACATTTAAACAGCACATGACTTAGGCTATTTCCAAAGATGTGATATATAACCGGTTACTGTTCATGGTGCCTTGCACCCTGCTGCAAGGCATCCGGCCAGTAAAATAGCGGTTACGTGCATCCAGCCCGTCTACATTCCGTTCCGGTCCATCTTAAATAAGCGTCGCTGACGCTTAGGACCGCCGTTAGGCGACTTTTCAATGGACCGTGAATTATAACATATAACCAGTTGCTGCTTCAAAATAATCTATCAAAAATTGACATTCAAATTTCCTCTTGCTATACTAAATGAAAACATATTTCTTTAATGTAATAATCCTATGATCGTTACATGTTATAAATCCCTAGAAATAGGTTGTAAGACAATATTAGGCCAGGCATCCACGGATGTCTTTTTTTATTCAAAAGGAGGAACATATGAGTGAATTTACAGAATTATTATCTCTGGTCGGACTTGTTGATTTCTTTGATGAGCTGACAGACGAAAATGAATTGAACAGAACAAATTATCTGCAGGAAGGTAAGCGTATCTTATCGCTTGCCAGAGTAAAGGAAAAAAGAAATTTATTTAAAACTGACAGCCTAACCGTTAGGCTATGTAACTTGAAATTTCCATTTTTAGCAAATCATGAATACCAAATTTATCTACAGATCGAGCATGTAATAAAAAATTTAATTAAAAAGAGATTAAAAACAGTCCATAGCGAGGAGTGCCTGATAAAAGAAGGCATTCCTTTTATATTGAGTTTTAGCAAAGATTGTCCTGGATTCAGGATATATCCTGCAGAAGGATTATCCGGCAGCACGCTCGCAAAGGATGTAAGCGGCAGTCAAAATATCATCGCATTAACAATAGAAGAAGAAACCTTTTATGTACCATGTACATCACAAAAAAGATTTCAAAACGATGATTACCATTATAAATGTAATCCAAACTTTAGAATCCATATGCTGCATGCAGATACAGCTTTCTTTGCACTTTGGGGAATCAGTTGGCTGAACCAATTAAAAAAAGAAGCTCTTGAAGACACTATGGTATCTGAAGCACTAAAGTATATTCTCCGCAACATCTCTGGCTGCCTGATGAAGAAACGCTGGGATGCTGATAATCTTCCAGAATGGTATGCAGCATTCTTAGCCGATAACAGTTATATTTTTGACAATAAAACAAATTGTTACATCTTATCGGCTGATCACGGTCAATCTCCAAAAAGTGAAAACACAAAAACTGCTTATCATTCTGAAATTATTCCAGAACCGCCTGCCGAATCGCCTGTACAACTGTCTGATTTTATTCCGGATATCATAAATCTTGTTTCCCTTGTCTATAACGGCAATTTGATTTCTGCAAAAGATTTATTACGGAAAACAGATTCCGAAACATACTTCTACCTCCCGTACCATTACGAAAAATTTATCCTATCATCTTTACAGTATTTTATTTCCAATGTACAAGATATCAAAGAAGAGGAAAAGCATCGAAAAGAGCTGGACGGTATGGTCGCACGGGCGTATATGACAAAAAGAAATATACCTCAGCATGTACTTAAGGAAATGCAGTGTTCGGAACTGAACAAGTATTTTGGCTTTATAGAATTTGATGAAGAAGTGGATCTGAAAAGCGTAGACCTTGTGACAAAAGAATTCCAAAAACTAAATCACCAAATCTTCCATGATTTTAAAAATCATAATGTTGCGCTGCGCTTCCGCAAGCTCGGACGCCATCATGCAAGCGGATTATATTATCCTTCTATTAATACAATGGTCGTAGATTTCCGCCATCCTGATTCATTTATCCATGAATATTTCCATATGCTGGATGATACACTAGGGGATCTGTCCCTGCAATGCACTTTTGACAAAATAGCTTTACGTTATCAAAAACTATTAAGAAACGCAGTAGAAGAGGAGAAGAAGACCGGAATGGTCCTGCTGTCCGCCAGGGGCAAATATGGAATCAATTACTATTTACGTAAGTGCGAAATCTTTGCAAGGTGCGGAGAAATCTACCTATTCCGCATCCTTCATATTGTGAGCTCGCTGTTAAAGCCGGAAGAGACAAAATCTTTTGCATATCCGGATGACGATACATTGAACAGCTTAATCCATCATTATTATAGTTCTCTGCTGGATCAGCTTAAGGATATTAAAATTGATAAAAGAAAGGAACACTATGAAACAGCTCTACATATCGCAGCTCAATGAGCATTTGGGAGAAGCTTTGACAGAAGAATTTTATTTAAAGGATATTTTCATGAAATATACAAAAGATAAAGGAATTCCTTACCTGCATTTAATGCTCCAGGATAAAACCGGAAGCCTGGCAGGCAGGGTCTGGGAAAATAATATAGAAGAAGAATATTTAAACTTAAAAGGAAAGGTGATCAAAATATATGGGGAAGTCCTCCTGAACAGCAAGAAGTTTCCGGAATTTATCGGATGGAAGATGGAACCAGTTACTGAATACGAGATTGGCCGTTTCATCAACGGACTCAATGAAGAAGAAACCAAGCAATATTTACATATGCTACAAAAGCAGGTCAGCTTGATTCACCATTATGGTTTCCATGAATTAGTCGAGCTGGTTCTGAACGGGCAAATGGAAAAGCTGTCGGAAGTCCCTGTAAGCCTTCACCAGGCAGGAGCGTATAATGGGAGCCTTCTGGTACAGACCGTATCCGTCACCAGCATGTCAATCCAGATCATGCGTTCACAAAAAATATATGCTTACCATCCTGACCTGAAAATAAACTATCAGGAAGATCTTCTGATTGCAGCTTCCTTATTATTTGGCATCGGAACTACAAATCTCTATTCCCCTTTTCCTGAAGCAGAAAAAATAAATGAATATGCACTATTGCCCAAAGATACATTAAGCATACAGCTGATCGAGTCTTATTCAAAAGATCTGAAATGCTTTCTATCCATAGAAGATAAAAACCTTCTGTATCATATGGTACAGAGTGCATATAAAGGAGAATATCAAAAGCCCATGATACGGGAAGCAGTCATTTTAAATATGGCATATACGACTTACCTGCGCATATCCAGCCAGGAATTTTTCCTGACTGAAAACCAGCAGAAGAGCGGTACCGTATTCATTCCCAAATTAAACCATTACATATATCTCGTAAAACGGCCGAATGGCCATGAAGGTATGCCCTCGGGCATACCTTATGAAGCCGCCGACCACATGGAAGCTGATCTCCATCCGGAGCAGCAGTAAAAGAAGGAGGAATCCGCTATGGAACAACTAACAAATATCAATCAGGATACTTTAAAAGACCTGGACAACTATCTTTCCCTGCCGAATCCTCCCGGGCTGATCCTGCAGGGAGTGCCGGGGCTTGGAAAGAAACAGGCTGCAAAATATGCAGCAGGAAGTCTGTTAAACTGTTCGGCAGAAGATCTGCAGTTAAACCCGGACTACTACGAAACTGCCACGGCTGATCCGCTGAAAGTGGAAGATATTGAACTGCTTGTAGAAAAAAGCCGGCGGTGCAGTATCTGGGGGCGAAAAATATTTCTGATCAACCAGGCGCATACCATTACACGCCGTGCCCAAAACCGGCTTCTGAAACTGCTGGAGGACCGTGCCAAGACAAACATCTTGATCCTCATTTCGGAAGAGAACTGCCTGCTGGATACTATAAAGAGCCGATGCTATTTGGTTTCTTTCCATCCACTGAATGAAAAAGATATGAAGCAGTATTTAACAGGCTGCAATATAAGGAACGAATATCTGGATTTCGTCTGCTATCTGACGGAAAATGCTCCCTTTTCATTCTCTTCCCGGAAAAAAGAAGTGGAAGAATATATATTATGCTATCAGCAAATATGCAAAATCACAATGCGTGAAGACCTTCTGTTTATACTTCATACCATAAAAGAGAAAAGCGATTCCGATTTTTACAGTATCCATGCTGGAAATCCTAAATGGAATATACGCCTGCTCCTATACCCGTTTTATAAATATACTCTAAATAGATGTGCAGGCTGCCGTGCAAAGAACCATTTTCCGGATGCATTTTACAGCAGGAAACAGGCAATGAAAATATTATTACATGGCATGGAGCATTTATCCATGTCACATATGTCTTATACAAAAAATGATTATTTTAATCTGATCCGCTTTATCATAGAGGTAAATGAATGAACAAACGATATATTTTAAAATAAAAGGAGGCACAGGATATTATGCTTTATTCAACATACAGGCCGCAGACATTTAAAGAGGTTTCAGGGCAGGAACAGAATCTGGTCACACTCCGTGAACAGGCCAAAACAAAAAACTATGATTCCGCCTATATTTTCGCAGGGCACAGGGGGACAGGGAAAACAACGCTCGCGCGTATCCTTTCCAGGGTGATCTGCTGTGAAAGCCCTACAGCCGATGGTCCCTGCAACCAATGCGCAAACTGCAGTTCAATGTTAAAGGATACGACATTGGATTGTATCGAACTGGATGCGGCATCGCATAATTCAATCAATGACATAAAGGAATTGATCGCGTCTACAAAATATACACCAACCGTACTTCCAAAAAAAATTTACATCATTGATGAAGTACATAATTTATCAGGCAGCGCGTTCGATGCGCTTCTAAAAACCATCGAGGAACCGCCTAAACATTGTATTTTTATCTTATGCACAACAGAACTGCATAAAATTCCGGCAACAATCCGTTCCAGATGCTCCATCTACCAGTTTAATGCACTATCCGCAGGAACGATCCGCGACAGGCTCACTTACGTACTGCAGGAACTCCAAAAGGAGTACGATGAAGATGCAGTAAATCTGATCGCCAGGCAGGCAGACGGTTCCATGAGAGACGCACTGAGTATCATGGAAAAACTGATGATCTCGTGCAGCCGTTTAACTGTAGAACATGTAAAAAAATGCTTATGCCTGATGGATGATGAAGTCTCCCTCGAAATGTTATCCGCAGTCATAAAAAACGACAGCGTCTGTGCTATAAGGCTGCTGCGGAAAATATATGAAGAAGGAAAAAGCCTTTCTTTACTTGTTGATAACATCCTCCACTGTGTTGTTGACGGAATCGTATTATATATATCATGGGGAGAAACCGCACTGCACCGTTCGGATGAGCATCTAAAAGAGACAAGCCATATTCCATGTCCTTCGGACTATGAACTGCGTCCGTCGGGGTATCAATTCCAGCTTTATCAGATAGTCCGGGATTGCCGCACAGAACAATTGTACTGGTATGTAGAGCAGTTCAGTATTCTGCGTGAAAAAATCAGGGACAGTCTGAATCCCTATATGGATGTACTCATCTATATCATAAAATGCTGTACCCCCAAGCTGCTCAGTGACAGCGAATCCTCCCTTCTGGCCAGGATTTCCGAGCTGGAGCAGTCAGTCGCGGAGCTGCAGGAAAACATCGATTCCACTGTCAGCTCCACAGACGGTACTATCCAAATTCGTGACAGCAGCAGGAGAGAGACCTCTCCCGAACCTCTGGAAAAGGAAGACACTCATCCGGCGAATGATGGGAGCGTAGAGATACCATCTCCAGTCAAAACAGAAGATGCTTCCCTTCCTACGGAAAATCCGGATGGGCCGATTTCGCCATCACTTATGCAAGAAAGTCCGATCAGCCCTATAGAAACTGCAGCAGATGATTATGATGTACTGGGCCTGCTCAGTGACTATCTTTAGCAAAGCAAATCTTCCAAAAGATTTGATATTGGATAGATTAAAGAATGAGGATATCATATTCGCGGCAGCAATATCCTGTTGCATAAAAGAAGGAATGGAAACATATTCTTTTATAACGGAACTGTACCCGGTCTATATTATAATGAAAAAATATATTAAAGTTTATAGATTGGATTTTTGTACGATCAAATATGTCCCAGGTTGGTAATACAGTCTGGGACATAGAAATGTATGTAGGAAGAGGGGAGGTGTATCTACGGTACATAATTATTTATATTAAAAACATAATGAAATACATAATTGATAAATGAAACATGTGGGATTGCCGAGTTCATAAGGAATCCTTCGTTTTTTGAAAGAGGGGATTTTTCAAATGTGGAATGAATTTTAGGGATGTGAATGAAAAAATTTCCATTGCGATGATATATTTCGAAAGTGGAAGATTATTTTTCAATGTGGATGAAATTTTTCCGTTACAAAAGCCGTCAAAAAGGTAAAAAAAGGACCGAAAAATCCAATTTTTGAATTTTCATGAGGGCTGGCCTGATTTGAACTGGAGAAAAATGTAGAGAAATAGACAGGAAGTCAAGATCACATGGAAAGAAACAGATACCATGCAGCCGCAGAAATAAAAAAGGGCATGAAACATTACCATCAGAAACCCGATGGTTCAAAAATCCAATCTATATTAGAGCTACGGCAGATCAATCAGCCGCTCAATATAGATCATTATCAGTTCTTATGTATTTGCAAACAGCAGGGCCGCGGCCTGGTTTTTCATTTTTTCTTTTAGCATCGTCCGGATCAGGGCTCCGATACATTCGATTTTAAAATCAATCTGATAATTTTCGTAAAGATAGCTGATACATCCCTTTACATCTTCAAAAGAAAATGTGGTACAGAGCAACCCTAAATCCTTAAAATCATCCGTATGAAGGTCGAAAGAGACGTAGAGCTCTTTGCAGGATGGGGATTTGTATTTGGAACAGATCCCTTCCCTGTTTAGAAATGAGAGATCATCCGAATCAGGTGTCCCATGATGGAGGAGCTTCTGATTGGCTCTTTTCATGGCCTGGTCGAGCTCTTCTATGTAGTCTTTGATCTGTGATGTATGGCTTTCATTGCTTGCGTCAAACATGCGGCGCCCATGGCAGGATGTATCCATTTTCAAAAAAATCTGTTCCTCATCGAAAGCCACGGAAAAAAGAGCCGTAACAGAGGAAAGGGCACGGCGAATGATTCCCGGCTTACAGTAAGCCGGCAGAAAACGACGGAGTGTTTCATAATCCTGTGAGATAATCAGTTCCTTTTCGGGGTTTCTGTTGGTATCAGCATCCAATGCCGCGCGCAGGAAGATCCTCAGCTGGTTCAGATCCTTGATTCGGATCAGTTCCTCCAGACATTCCCGGTTAAATGTGGCATATCCGCGCCCGCCCTGGTCCGCAGGCAGAGAATAGGATGTGTACTCGGTCAGGATAACCTGAAATCTGTGCTTATGGGCTCCATCCTGGGAGTAGAGAATATATCCATATTTCTGCAGTACGCTGTTTGCGTTTTTTATCGAGCGAACCGTACAGTCCAGATACCCAGCCAGTTCACGCGACGACAGGCCGCAGACCATCCCCTGGTCGTCCGGGGATAAAAAATGGTAAACCAGGAGCAGTTTCAGGGCAATGGATTTGATCCGGGGCTTATTTCCAAATATATTGGCTTCGTTGATGTATTTACAGGATTCATGGATGACAGTACGGTATACCGCATGGGGGCAGCTTTCACAGCACTGCTTTGCGGCAGCCTGAACTTCTTTGGGCATATATTCATAAAATTCGATATTTTTGTAGTTCTCACACGCAAAACAGCCGGACACTGCGCAGTCCAGCTCACGGCTTTCCGTATAAACTATTTCCTTGTGGTTTTTCTGTACCCCGATGGCCTTAATGAAAGGCGACTTACCTATCCGGGCATATTTTGATAAATTCAAGTGTATCACCTCATACGCGGATGCTTATATTGAGCGGGAGATTTTATCAGCCATGAGTATCTATGGGAAATGGATTTTCTGCGCACAACAAAAACATCCGTTATCAATCGATTCTGTGATAATACGTTACTGCGAACACAGTAACCGATAATACTTGAAAAGAAGAAAGAAATAGTATATAATATCATCACAATATCGAATATCGGATATCTGGTAGATCAGATCAAATCGCATTCGATCCGGTCTACGTTTTTTCAGTTTCTATCTCGGAAGCGAATATCTCGGATGTACCGACGATATTGTACATGGTAGCCAGACCGCCAAGACCGGCTACTATCGCTTATTATAATGTGGATAACTTTTCTAAAACCGCCAAATTTTATGAAAGTTATCTACATTTTTTAATATACTATATTTTTCCTGATTTGTAAAATCAGAAAGTCGCACCCAAAAAAGCGGACTAAATTGGAAAATAGTTGTATTTCAGCTTGTGTTTTAACGATTTTTACCAGTAACATTTCTTTCGGAAAGAAATGAAAAAGTTGCTGAAAGCCTGTATTTTAAAGGAAAAAGGCAATATCAGGCAATATCCACGGCACGGTGAAATTTTTGGAAAAAAGTTTTTTGAAAAAAAGGGCGGCAATCAGCGGACTAAATGAGGAAAAAAAACTTTTTATGAAAAAGGCTCCTTTTTTCGCGGACTAAATAGAGCAGATTAAGGACATTTTTAATCCTAACAGCAGGAAAAAGAGGATTTTTGGCTTCAAAAAAATTTGCGGGAAGAAAAAAATACACCCAAAATGGCGGA
The DNA here is from genome assembly GCF_003885045.1 of Schaedlerella arabinosiphila. Lineage (GTDB taxonomy): Bacteria > Bacillota > Clostridia > Lachnospirales > Lachnospiraceae > Schaedlerella > Schaedlerella arabinosiphila. The sequence goes on from NZ_RHJS01000001.1 coordinate 35,701, forward strand.
CTAAATAGAAAGAATAAAAAAATAGGCTCTTAAAAGCGGACTAAATAAAAAAAGCAAAAAAAATGAGCCCGAAATAGCGGACCAAAAACAAATGCAGAAAAAAAAGGCACCTATAAAACGGACTAAATTAAAAAAATAGAAAAAATAGACCCTGAAAAGCGGACTAAATCAATCGTATCAATGACGGGATGCAGCAAAGGCAGTGAGGAGATTGCGACAAAATGCATTTAAGCGGGTTTTGGCTGTGGAAGATGCCGACAAAATAGAGAGAAACGGTAACAGGGATAAAAGATTGCGACAAAATGGCTGAGATTGGTATTCGGCAAAAATGCTGCCAGGATGAAAAAATGGCAGGGACAGTTTAATCAGTCCCTGCCTTGTGTGTCACATCAACATATTTTGCATCAATGATGTTGGATTTGTCCTCAATCCCTTTCGTATTGAACTCGTATGCAATCAGCTCCTTGGAATCCAATGGCAGAAATTCGATCGTGATCGCCGAATTTTTATTCACAAACCCGAAATCCTTTACTACGATATGTTCATTCTTCAGAGTCGTAAGGTGGTTCGTCAGTTCCTTGACCAGCGCGGCATTGCCCATCCGCTGCAGCTTCATATGGGAACGGAAGTATTTCAGAGTCAGCGTGGTGGAAAAAGAGTTTTTGGAATACTCGCTGAGCCGTTCCTGCTGCAGGATCATCATGATCCCTTTCGTCTGAGGGGAATTGATGCTGGTATAGGAATCCGTCAGGATACTGATATACTTTTTCTGCACATAGGTACGCACAAGCTGGTCGGAGGGGGTATACTGGAAATAATTTTCCTGGAAATTGATATACAGGTAATTCAGCAGCCCCAGGGTCGTAGTCTCGATCAGCTCGCCGGTCTCTTTACTTCTTACACTGATCGTATAATCATAATTCTTTAATTTGGTCAGGCGCTTGCCCAGGTCGTCATAATGCTTATGCTTTGGTACGCTGATATGGTAGACCTTCCGGGTGAAATCTCTTAAATCTACGTAAATCTGCTGTCCGGCAAGGCTTTCCCCGTTGATCATGTTGAAAAGCTCGGTTACGATCTCACGGTCCATCATGTCCAGTTCCCGCTGCTTTAGATCAATCTGGAACTGCTTTAAGATCTTTGGGACAGACTTTTTGGTCGTCACAGCGGGCAGTTCTACATCCGGATTATACTTTACAGTGATCTCCCCCTCAATGTCCTCATTTTCATATTCATAACAGTTCAAAAATGTAAGTTCATTTTCTACCAGGTTCGCTTCCAGTTCCAGAGCCGTCTTGCGGTAGGAGAAAATGGGATGGTCGGCAAGATCCGTAGGGTATCTGACATTAAAGCCTTCTATGGAACTGCCGAATTCATTCTTTATAATAATGAGGGATTCAAAGGTCATGTCATTGACAAAACCGTTTGCAAGGGTCTTGACCGGTTTCTGCGCAAGAAAACAAAAATCTGTGATCGGCGCGGAAGTATCCGAACGCCAGGCGTCGATTTCTTCATATTTTTCCTGCATGATATCCTCAATCGTAAGATCTGACGTCTGGGACCGGTCCATGGCACGGATCAGCCGGGTGGATTCGGCATAATTTCTCAGAAGCTGTGGATTTTTTGGCCGCATATTGTCCGGGGCGGTAACCTCTTCCTTTATGCTGTTGAACCAGTTCCGTTTATACACCCGCCGGTTCTCCCGGTAAGTCCGGATGGCCTGGTCGATATTTTCTTTGGATAAAGCGATATAAGTACAGACCGCGATGATATTTTCCAGAGTGACTGCAGGATCATCCAGAGAATGATCATTTTTTGACACGATGGAACGGGTACTCTTGATGTAGTTCTCGTAGATGTACTTTTCTGCGGCCCGGTCCTTGATATATTTTTCATAGGTCGTGACAAGATTGGACTGGACATTAGGGCAGATGAATACTGCCATTTTCTCATATTTTTCAAACTGGTTATTGTCTATAATATCCGCCATGCCTGTTCACCTCCGGTAAAAATCTTCTGTAAATCGTCTTTGAATTAAAGTATACAAAAAAATGCGTATAAAAACAATAAAAAAATTTCATCTGTTTGCACATCAAAAAAGTCCTTTTATACCTTTTTCCTTGATTTTTTCTTATTTCATAATATAATGAGAGCAGAAATGGTGCAGTAACTGCACGGTTCAGCATATGACCTTACGCAGGTCAGGAGCCCTTGCATTTTATATTCAAGGGCATCTCATTATGACGACATATTTTTTAGCTTTACATCATACTATAATCGGAGAAATAAAATGGATAACAGCTCTACAGAAAAGTTAATTGCCAGACGGCAGAAAATAATAATAAAGTGGGAGAGACTTGCCTGTATTCTCTGCTTCTTTTTCTTAATACAGGGAACGACAATGCAGCTGCTCTATATGACAGTTGGAAAAGCATACCATATGGTATATATGGCCGAATGGATGGAGTACGCCGTAAACGGTATCTGTCTGCTCCTTCTTTGGGGAGGATTGTTTTCGCTGCTATATAATAGGAAGTCCGACCCAAAAATAAGACGTGGGATACTGCTTTTCTCGATCTGCCTGGCGGGGCTTTTTCTGGGAAATATCGTCCTCTGTATCCGCTGCATGGGTCCGGTTCGTGATATTATCAGTATTTCACCAAACCTCCGTACGGCTATGGTACTAAAGCAGGATCGGGAGACAGGAAAAGTGGTTGCCTATCGTCCGGGCATTCTCTGGTTTGTTCAGGAATCCGAGACATTTCCCTATACGGCAGATAAGAAAATAAAAATCCAATGGCTGGAAAAAGACGTGTGCGCAGTTACATATACCTCGCCGGAGGATGGAAATATCCACCAATATGTTATGACATATGGTGCCCGGGACAAGGGGGATATCAGTCCTCCGATGTACTCCAGGCTGGACGGTGTCTGGGGACCGAAGGATCAAAATACTGACGGATGGTATTTGCGTACCGATGAAGACGGGGTGCATTTAAAGAAGGACCGCCGGAACCTGATTTATAGGTATGATGACTGTGTACAGCTTGGCAGCCTGGTCATGATGCTGTACGAAAACGGGACGCCGCAGTGGACTGTTGTATTAAAAAAAGATTGTATCATAGATAAAGACACAAATTTGGTCACAAAGGGAACCATTTCTTTATGCCAGGTTTCGATGGAGGAAACCATGCCCCAGAATCTCGCTGCGCCGGCTTTCGTATTCGAGGGTATTTCTACCATGTGGGAAAGAATGGATGAGAACGGGATACAGCTGAAAGAACAGATGCAGAAGATCATACAGGAGGATCCAAAGCTTGATGTGTTTGTGCCTGGCAGCATAAATACACCCTTAACGGATGGAACAGGATGTAAGATCGTCACAGACTCTACAGATATCTTTCAGATCGGCTTGCTTGCAAATCAGGCTGACCCCATGCAGAGGCAGTTCACGGGATATTCTGAGGTACAGATCACCTCTATGGAGCTATTGGCCGGTGATATAAATGATTTCTGTCTAGAGATATCTTATATTTATCCGGAATCTGAACGGCTGTCAAATAATAATACTGATGAAACATCAGACAAAGGAGATCAGGAAGCTTCGAAGAATTATAAGAATCTGAGAACCTTTGAATACCGGATCATGAAAGGGGACGGCGTATATCTGGCAGCCGCCGCAGATCATCTGACGGACGGAACGATGGGGCTGGAATATCCTGATACGAAGCAGCGTATTGAAGTGACAAATGGTGAAGAATAATTTACTTTTCTACAAAGAAAACTTTACTTTTTCGTTTTTGGGGGTATAATAAGTAAAGGAGGAAGGTAAATACTATGATTTCATATTCTGGTCTGCTGCAAAAACTGAATGAAAAAGGTCTGACGAAAACTGCACTGGCTAAGGAGCTTGGCATTTCCTCCCGCACCATGGCAAAAATTGGACGGAGAGAGAAAATCGCCGATTATGTTCTTGAAAAAATGGCTGTTTTTTTCAGTTGTTCTGCAGATGAACTATGGCAGACCATTTCGGATAACCGTTTGCTTCAAACGCTCAGAGATGAGAAAAACATCCGTATGCCCGGAGGTCTGTACCATGAACTTCAAGTACGGATGACCTATAACTCCAACCACATAGAGGGCAGCAAACTCAGTGAAGATCAGACTAGGCTGATTTTTGAGACAAACACAATAAATATCGGAGAAGGTATTCCTGTTGATGACATTATCGAAACTGTCAATCATTTTCGGGCCATTGACTTTTGTATTGATATGGCGGAAGAATCGCTTACCGAGGATATAATCAAAGAACTGCACCGCATTTTGAAGCAAAGTACAAAGGATTCCACGCTCGCATGGTTTGCCGTTGGGGATTACAAGAAAAGAGCCAATATGGTCGGCGGCCGTGAAACTGCAAAGCCGAAAGAGGTTGCTCCACGCATGAAAGTTCTGCTATCCGAATATGAAGCCAAAACTGCTGTCACGATTAACGACATCATTTGCTTTCATTACGTATTTGAACGCATCCATCCATTCCAGGATGGCAACGGCAGAGTCGGCAGACTGATCGCTTTAAAAGAGTGCCTTCGTTTCGGGCTTATTCCGTTTATCATTGAGGATGCAAAAAAAATGTATTATTATCGGGGGCTCTCTGAATGGGAAAGGGAGAAAGGCTATCTGACAGACACTTGTCTGGACGGACAAGATACTTTTAGAAAACTGATGTCTATGTTTGATATTTAGTCATGAAACTCTCTTTGGAGAATTCCTTAATGTTAAGATTTTCTCTCTATCCGGTTTAACCTGTCCCTGGCAAAAGAAACAAAATATGACCTCATGAAAAAATTGCGGTTTTCCTGAAAGAATGCTAAACTAAATACAACTTGATTTGTTTTATGTTTCCGGATCATTGGATCTGAAATAGTAAGGAAATTCCTGGTAACAGGTTTCGAGCGATAAGAAAGCACCCAACGGGTGCTTTTTTTGTTCTATAGGGTGCGCCCAGCTAAGGGCTTGGAATTCGGTGGGTGAAAGTCCTACGGTGTAAGGTACAAGCTATACCGCACCAAGCGAGTCTTGGGTGGACAGCAGAGATGCTGTCTGCTAAGCGTAGACAGCGAGATTGCAGGGCATAACTGCACATAGCTTCGATATGAAAATGAAAGTGGGAAGGCAGAGGTGCTCCTATACACTGAAAGCAACATAACTGTAGTCACTAAGAGCGAGAATACAGTTGCTTCCCCGGAGTTTTGAGGTTGGTCATGCAATCAAGGATTTCAAGTCAACTGGAGGAGGTCTGTCTGGTTCCAGATGAGTTGCGTACATCAGGTATGCGGAACAACTGTCGAAGGGAGAACCGCAAATGGCCAGCAGAAGTCGGATGGCCGAATAGTACACGGTAAAACATACAGTGGAAGTCGAGAAATGCCTGTCCTCGCAGGCTAGCCATGCAAAGTCATATCAAAGAGGAAACATAGACTGTACGCAGAGACAGGAGGAGCTATGGAAACGAAATTGGCGAGAATATCACAACTATCAGGCGAACATCCAGACATGGTATTTACGTCCATAGGGCATTTGATAAATAAGGAATTATTAAAAGAGTGCCACAAGGAAATGGACGGAAAGAAAGCAGTAGGAACCGATGGGATAACCAAAGAGGAATACGGGGCAAGGCTGGAGGAAAATCTGGAAGAATTAGAGGAAAAGCTTAAGAAGAAAGCATACAAGCCCAAGCCAGCAAAAAGAGTGGAGATACCGAAAGAAAACGGAAAGACACGGCCGCTCAGTATCTATTGCTATGAAGACAAACTGGTGCAGGAAGCATTGAGACGAGTACTGGAAGCAGTGTTCGAACCGCATTTCTATGATGAAATGATGGGATTCCGACCAGGGAGAAGCTGTCATAAGGCATTAAGAAAGCTGAACGGAATGCTGGAAAAAGAAAAGACAAACTGGGTATTGGATGCGGATGTAAAAGGATTTTTCGACCACTTGGACCATGAATGGATAATAAAGTTCATAGAATCAAGAATTAAAGACCCAAATATCATCAGGCTGGTACGCCGGATGTTAAAAGCCGGAATTATGGAAGATTACAGATATGAAGAGACAGAGGAAGGAGCCGGCCAGGGTTCGGTCTGCTCACCAGTAATCGCAAACATATATATGCACTATGTACTGGTGTGGTGGTTCAAGGAGAAAATGCAGCCGATCATGAAAGGGTACGCAGGGCTGGTGGTATATGCGGATGATTTTGTAGTCTGCTTTCAATACAAAACAGACGCAGAGATGTTCTATGAATATTTAAAGCGCAGAATGATGCACTTTGGACTGGAAATGGAGGAGAAAAAGACGAGGCTGATAGAATTCGGCCGATTTGCAGAAAGGAACCGGAAAGAACGTGGAGACGGGAAACCGGAGACCTTTACATTCCTCGGATTCACGCATTACTGTTCGCATGGAAGAACGGGAAAGTTCAGAGTGAAGAGGAAGACCAGTAAGAAAAAGCTAGCAAAGAAAAGCAAGGAAATAAATGCTACGATAAGAGATATGAGATTCCTACGCATAAACCAGATAGTAAAGAAGCTGAATGAAATCTTAACTGGTTACTATCATTACTACGGAATTACTGACAATTCAAGAAGCCTGAACTCATTTTATAATGTAGTATGGTTCAGGTTATTCTACTGGCTGAATAGAAGAAGCCAGAGAAGAAGCTATACAAAGGAAGGATATAAGGAATTGATGAGACAATTCCCACTCGTCCGACCACGTATCTATGTCAGTATATACGGATAGTTGTAGATGTATTAGCTTTGCAGGGAGCCGGATGCGGGAAAGCTGCACGTCCGGTTCTGAGAGGGGTAAGCCCCGCAAGGGACTTACCTACTTACCAATGCTGATGATAAATTATATTGTGATCTACTGCCAAAAATATACTGTGTCGGCTATTTCAGAGGAGATTGCGGCGGACATCCGGCAGAAGGTTCACGATAAACTGACAACGGTTCAGACAGAATTTTTCAGTCATATGGAATTGAGCGACATTCTGTTAAAAATGGATAAAGACGCAGAAGCAATAAAGCGATGCGGTATCACCAGTATCATAACATTGGTTTCCAATATCGCTGTTTTAATTGTAGTTCCGCCCTATATGATATCCATACATAAGGGGATCGCGGTTACCAATATCTTGCTGCTCATATCGGTTCCTTTTGTGAGTAAATGGCTGGGGACGTATATCCAGCAGACGAGTGAAGAGGTTCTGCAGGGATATAATGATATGACAAATGCATTGACAAACAGCTACAACAACTGGTTTATCATCCGGATCTTTCAGTGCGGCAGATATGCGCATGATAAATACAGCCAGAGAAACCAGCACTACAGGAAAAGGGTAAACAGGCAGAATCTCTTGTACATAGCAAACACTGTGCTGGTCCTGGTGATACAATTTATCGGCGCGGCAGTGATCTGGATAGCTGGAGCAGGGGAGATTTTTGCGGGGAATATGACTGTTGGAACCATATTGGCATTGATGAATTATCAGAATATCATTATGAACCCTATCCTTGGGATTGCCGATTTTGCAAATGAGTACCATACCGCCATGGCATCACTGAAGGATATCCATATGCTGCTTTCCTGCCAGGATATAAAAAGAAAAGGAAAGACCGGAATCCGGAAGGTCCGGGAGCTTACGTTGGACAATGTTGGATTTTGTTATCCGGGATCGGAGTATATGGTTTTTAAAAATCTGAATCTTACATTTCAGACTGGAAAGATTTATGCGGTTCTTGGGAAGAGCGGGCAGGGTAAAAGCACTTTATTCAAGCTGCTGACAGGGATCAATAAACCGACAGAAGGGGAAATTTTTATCGGCGGAGAGAAAATGTCAGAAACCGATCTGTATAGTTATTGGAAACGGGTTGGATTCGTGATGCAAAGATCCACATTTTTTAAAGATTCTGTGAAGAAAAATCTGACTTTACATACCCTATTGGACGAAGTTCGCCCGCCCCGTAGGGGCATGCATTATGGGATGCCCTTTGGGCGCAAGGATCAGGCAGTGAGTCAAATGGATGAGCTTTCCAGATGCTTGGATTTATATGAGGAAATCCACAGCCTTCCGAATGTATGGGATACGGAAATAAAATCTGATCCGTGCAACTTTTCGGAAGGCCAGATGCGGCGTCTGGATATTATGAGAAATGTATTAAAAGGCCCGGATGTACTTATTTTTGATGAGGCAACGGCGAATATTGACAGAAAACGCAGAAGAGATTTTTATGCGCTGCTCCGTTCCTTGTCTGAGCATAAGATCATCATTTATTCAACACATAATGAAGAAGAACTGGCCAAAGCAGATGAAGTAATCAATATGGCTGAATTGTGTCAATAAGTTAGAGCAGAATGACTTGTGCGGGACAGGCAGTTCAGGAGTTCAGCTTCTAGTCGGATTGAGCAATAGGGAGGTGAATATGATTAGAATAGGAGTACTGGATACGGACGGAGCATTTACTGACAGCTATTTTGCAGGAAAAAAATGGAACAGGCATGGGCAAAGGATTGAGGAAGGGAATAGGAAAAAAGCCGGATTTTCACATGCGGAGTACGTCTGCTCCCATATATACAAAGAAAATCCAGATGCAGAGATCCTTTTACTTCCAATCCTCGGGCCGAATATGAAGTGTACGGTCATGGAATTGATCCGGGGGATTGAAATGCTGATAGATCTAAAGGTAGACATCATTCATATCAGCGCCGGCAACGAACATACTTATCATCAGGAACTGGAACATGTCTGCAGAAAAGCATATGATGAAGGAATCCTTATGATTGCGGCCCATTCGAACCGTGATGTGAAAGCGACCTATCCTGCGTCATTCCCGTTCGTGCTGGGCGTCAGATCTGTTGATGAAAAAGAACCGGGAAGAATAATCCAGATTGATATGAAAAAAAGAGACATCATTTTTTCATCCGGTTATTTTTCCATTTATCATCTGGGAATCCCGAAGCTGCACCATGGGAACAGCTTTGCTTGCGCGATGGTGACAGGGCTTCTCAGCCGTGGTGAAGCAGGGGATTACGGACTGGTAAATGCGTTTCAGAAAAGCTCGCTTAATCGATACTACCCATATCAGGAGTTAAAAACAAAGAAGTGTTATTTTCTGTCAAACCGCCCGGAGGAATTTTTACAGCAGAAGTTTGCGGCACAGATTACAAATGCGGCTGTCTATGAGAAGTTCCGGCCGGAAATCCTGGAAAAGTGGAATGGTGGGAATGAGATAGAAGGATATGATACGGTTTTCATAGATCATGACTGCTATTCAGATATTTTTCCATATAAGAATATGCTCCTCAATTGTATGAAAAATAATCTGCGGAAAGAATGGGTATTCAGATATCCTTTGTTTAATCTATCTGAGAGAATGAGCTTTTTTAGAAATCATAGAATGGTAATCTCTCAATTTTTTCTTTAAGAAACCCTATTTTTGCTCTTTCTGTCAAAAAGCAAACCAAGCAGAATAAAAAGATTATTGAGGAGGAAAACAACATGGCAAAAAACAAACTGCCGGAATTTACAAAGATTTTTCATAAAGACAAGGCTGTCCTGGTTGATCCGAAGAACAGGGTATGCCTGAAGGTGAGCAGAAGGATTGCTCAGCATTTGGACAAGCCGGAGGTTCAGGAAAAATTATATCCAATCTGGAGAGAACAGTTGGAGCTTCATAAAATAATCGAAGCGCAGCGTGAAAAAATCAATACGGCATACCTGATGGTGACAAGACAATGCAATATGGATTGTAAATTTTGTGCAATGAATGCAAACCAGGGTATGGGCCTTGGGCAGGAGCTTAAAATTTCTGATATAAAAGAAAAGGTTGTGCCCTTTTTTCGCGAAGTGCATCCCCATAAACTGATTGTTTCCGGCGGTGAGCCATTGCTCAAAGGGAATATATCAGAGATCATTAAAACACTGCATAGAGGATTGTCCTGTCCGATTACGCTGCAAAGCAACGGGCTTTTGATTGACAAAGATATCATAGAGGGGCTTAGGGGAAACATTGCGGAAATAGATCTCAGTACCAGGCACATGCTTGAAAATCCGGCCGGGGAATCAGCACTGCGGGATCATATCACGCTATGCCAGAAGGCAGGAATGCAAGTGGTTTTGAGTTTTATTTATGAAAAAACAAACAGAAGAGAGCTGTACCGGGTGATTGACATTGCGGCGGAGTATGATACGGGGCTCCTCATTAATTCGGTTGCCCCGGTCGGGAGGGCAAAAGAAAATTCAGCGATATTATCGGAATTGGACAAAATGGAAATGAACCTGGATATTGCAAAGTATACGTATGACAGGGGGTATCAGGAAAAAGCAATATCGAATTTAGAGGGCCGGCCTGTACGGGTCAGGGATTCCTGCGGCGCATATGGAAAGATACTGGCAGTTTTTCCGGAAGGAAATATATATATGTGCCAGTGTCTGGAGAAGGAAACGTACTGTTTGGGCAATCTGTTGGAAGCCGCGCCGGATCACATCCGTAAGAAGCTTTCAGCAAAACTCCATGAGAAGGAAATCAGAGAGAGCTTTTGCGTAGAAGAAAAAGTGCCGTGTAATGAATGTGAATATCGATACTTATGCGGCGGAAGGTGTCTTTTGTCAGACGGGGCAGAAGCCCCGGAATGCTTTTTTACTAAAAAAATGATAGATTATCAGCTGTTTTATATGGGGCAGCCTGGAGATAAGAGAGAAACTTTAAAAAGATACATTCGTTATTTCGAAGGAATAAAAAAAGAATATTTAATCAAAAGAGGGCTGGCATAATCACCAGCCATAGCCCTCTGTATATAATTTGATTCTTCTCAATAATTTTCTGCACATCCGATCTTTCAGCAAATCGATTCTCCCTTCTGCTACAAGATTATAGTGAATGCCTGTTTTCCATGATGCTGTTGCTGGTAGATCAGTTGCTTATTTTTTTTAACCAGTTATTTTTAAAAACGAAGTCCGGTCAAACATACTACCACGAACTGTAGTAAAAACACAAAAAATACCACGAATCATGGTATTTAAAACTTAAATACAGTGTAAAATAACACTACTAGGAGGTGGATTGTTTGAATCGAGTCTCGGAACTTAGGAAAAAAGCTAAATTGACTCAGAGAAAATTTGGTGAAATAATGCAGGTAAGTCAACAGACGATTAGTAAGTATGAGAGCAAAGATGCCAATATACCACAAGATATTCTTAAAAAGATGGCAAAGTTTTTCAATGTATCAATTGAGTATATTCTGGAGGAAGATCAGCAGGAAAAATCCCCGATCCATAACCAAAGAGAAGAAATGTTAAAGATTTACAGAGGCTTGAATCAGTATAACAAAGACACCTGGATGCTTTTAGGAAAACGCTTATTGGAAGGGCAAAAAGAAGATTAGGATATATAGAGGATGAAGGTCGGCTGCCGTATCAACTATGATGTGGCAGCCGATTTTTGTCTCAGTTTTATAGTATAAAACTGATCTATAAAACGAAGAGAAAATTAGGAAGAAAAAAGGACGAGTTATGCATAAACGGTTGGTAAATACTGCTATATGGTCTATAAATTAAGAGTACAATATAGAATCTATGTTTCTAAAATATAAAAGAAACAGATACCGTATTTTGTCAGTAGATCCGGCAAAATACGGAAATATCAGGGAAAACAAGAGCAAGGTATGTCAATGATCATACCTTTTTTTTCTGCACTGGCAGGCAGATATTTGTCGAATTTTTCGGATTTTGCACAAAGATGTCGTATTTTGAAAATGCAGCATGCAGAACTGTTCTTTTCTTCCCTTTTTGAAAGTTCGCGTAGCTTGCAGTTTTCTTGATTTTCGTATATGATGCATGACAAGGATAAACACATGTGATTTATGCAAATTTCATAGAATGAGGAGGCTTACACTTGAAGTTACTGTGTATAGCCGAGCGACTTGCTGCTCCTGTAAGGGATTTGAATGGGATGCTGCTGGCAGTCGCTGCCGAATCGGAGTGGGAATTTATGAAGATCAGCCCGGGAGATGCGGGAGTATTCAATTCACTGATTTTGAAAGTGAAAGATATCGGAGCTTCCGGATACGAACTGATGCTGACGTTAGGGGTCATCGGTCTGGTATTTTCCATCATTTTTACGGCAGTGTCATTGCTGCTTACGAGCAATGCCCAGAAGAAAGAGGAGCAGAAGAGCCATGCATTAGTCATATGTATAGCGGGGATTGTTATTTTTTCAGTATTTAGCATCATTGGTTTTTTCAAGTCAATCGGCACAGGATTATAGACAAAAAGCAGGACTTTCGGTCCTGCTTTTTGTTTTTGGGACAGAGTTTTGGAGATAAAAAAGATTGGAGGCGGTGTAATGTCCAGATTAGGAGTATTTCCGATCCCAGGAGAGTTTAAGAGTGAAGATAAATGGTTCCGGTATTTTGACAGGAAACAGGCATTGGTACTTGTGATCTGCGGAATCATGGACTACAGAGCGGTTATGACAGCAGCGGCAAAAGGGATGCTGGTGCCGGCGCTCATCCTGATGCTGTTTCTCACACTGGCAGCAATGGGGATCGTGATGATCCGGCTTCCGGTGGACGCCCTGTTTTTGTCCGGCGGCGGCCTGACCATAGATACACTGATATTTCGGGTCTTATATCGGAAGCTGCACCGGGAGATTTATACCAAAAATTACGGAATGAAGAGCGGGGAAGAACTATGAAAAAGAAGAAAAGATATGCTGCGGCATGGCTGTTTCTGTGGATATGTATCCTGTCAGGCTGTGCTAAGGACGGAGGCGAAGAGATATTCCAGGGCGAACCAAAGGATTTGAATCCATGGACCTATGTGGAGGATACGTCAATCTCCATGAACAGCACTCTTACAAACCTTGCCGCATCTTCGGCGGAACTGGGAATCACGGTGGGCATTATGGGGATTACGTTTTCGATATTCTTTATGGTTCTGCGCATCTGTTTTACAAAAAATGCGGCGGTGCGGGAGGAAGTAAAACGGGAGGCCGTCATGAAGGGGATGATTGCGGTGATGTTATTTAGTATTCCATTCTGGCTGGGGATCTTTAAATATTTTTCTGAATTATTGGTGTAGAGAGGAAAAAAGATTATGCAGATGATAACTGATTTGGTAAGGAATGTACAGATCATCGCGGCTGCGGTTATCCTGATCCTGCTGTTCTTTGCAGGGCTTGGGATCTACATGTTCAAGCTGCGGAAAAGACCGGCTGCAGAGAAGGATTGCGATTATAGTTCCTTCAATCGAAAGGACGTGACAGCATATATCAGGATTGATGATGTTACAGAAGACATGCTGGTATCTGATGGAGGAAAGCGGTTTATTGCGGCGATTAAATGCCAGGGATTTTCATTCGCAGATGCGGAGGTGGAAGAAAAGCTTCAGACAATAAGGGGATATATCACATTTTTCAATGTGCTGGATAACGATCCAATCCAGTTCCGTCAGTCGGCCCGGGATGTAAATCTGGATGACCTGATACAGGATTACCAGGAACAGATGGCAAAAATGGAGGAGCATCGTTTTTCACTGAATCTGGATTATACAGATGTAAAAGCAGAATCAGAAAATCCGGAGCTCTCTGCGGAAGACTATTCTATCTACTACGATAGATTAAAACAGATGCAGAGGGAGCTGGTCTCTCTGGGCTATCAGATGGAGCAGCTGAATGCACAGGTACAGTACATGCAGGCAATTTCCGGAGAAAATGCAGAAGCAAAACGGGAGGAAATCTACATATTTGACTGGCAGTACAATGCAGTGGATTTTTCTTCCCAGAAGCTGGAGGACCAGGAAGTATATCAGCGTGCAGATGCCCAGCTCAAAGCAAAGGCAAACGCATATATCACGGCGCTGCGCAACTGCGGTGTCCATGCGAAACGGATGTCGGGGGTGGAGCTTTTGGAAGAAATCCGGAGATACACACATCCGGTATCTGCTTCAAAAGGGACGGTAGAGGACATTGTACAGACAGCCTATGACAGTATCTGTGTCACCAGTGATTCTCTGCGGAGCCTGGAAGAAGAGTTCAACCAAAAGATCGTGGAGGAGATAGGAGAGGAATTCCAAAAAGGTTCGAAGCTTCATGGAAGGAGGCGAAAGCATGCTTGACTGGATGATGCGGCATATAGAAATTGCGTTTGCAGGAATCCTGATCTTACTGATCGCTGCCCTGATCATGACTGTCCTGGGATTCCGGACGATAAACGGAAGGAAAAGCGGGCTGGAAAGGGAGATTCAGGAAGAAAGGGAAAGAAAACGGGAAAAAATCTGTGAGGCGAGGAAGGTGGCGGCGCCGGACGGGATGAATCCGAACCCTCTTTCGTATACTGTGATTCATGATGCAGGCCACGATATTTATGTACGCAGCTTTACGGTGGACAGCCTTCCGAAGAGGACCGTATTTGCGTCCACATTTCCGGCGCTGTTCAATTTTGACCGTGCGGTCAGTTCGGTATTTATTGAGCCAATAGGGGAAGGGCGCGCGTCACATCTGCTGGACGGGCGTATCGTAGAGATTGAGACCAATATCATTACCGCGGAAAAAAACGCGGACCGCAACCAGATCCGGAAGCTGAATGCAAAACTGCGGGATGCGGAGGAATGGGCACAGAGGATTGAGACGGGGGATAACAGCCTGTACCATGTATATTTCCTCTTTACCATTATGGCAGACAGTCTGGAGCAGCTTAACCGCAGGACGGATGCGTTTCGGAATCTGGCAAAGGAGAAGCAGATTATCATATCCTGCTGCTATTCCCTGCAGGCTGAAAGCTATCTTACCGGGATGCCCCTGATGTATCGTTATCAGGCGGCGGCCGGACCGATCCGGGCAGATGGGCTGAAACGCCATACTATGGACAAGCTGAGTGCAGCGAGTATTTTTAACCATACACAGGACAGCTTCTTTCACCCTCACGGGATCATTATCGGCAGGAACATGAGTACCGGGATGCCGGTCGCTTTCGATGTATATGAGAAAAAGCATAATGGCTATAACATGGTATTTGCCGGGATGACCGGAACCGGGAAGTCAGCCTGCATGAAGATCTTAGCATCCCGGTATATCACGAAGAACGGATACCGCTTCGTATGCATTGATTCCCAGTCCAAAGGAAACCGGGGAGAATACGCTATGCTGGCGGACATCATGTGCGGCACGAATTATGAGATCAAGAGTAATGCCGGGAATGTCATCAACCTGTTTGATATTGACAAGGAAGAGGAATGGTCGGAGATCAGCGGGACTTATGACGTACTGCGGCTGCAGGATAAGATTGCCAATGCCAAGTCAGATCTGATGACACTCATACAGGGGAGCAAAGAACCGGCGGAGTTTTCGCTTGTTACGCATGTAGAGAGGCTTGTTACCGATATCATTGCGGAACTCTATGAAGAGCGGCAGATATTTGACAACGTGGTGGAGTCGTTATATGAATCGGGAAAAGGACTGAAAGACGGTGTGCTGACAAGCGGAAAGGTCAAAAAGGAAATGCCGGTGCTTTCGGATTTTTACAGGAAGGCCCTGCTGAAAAACAAAGATAATACGATTGAGGAGCATAAAAAGGCATACCGGATCATCCTGGACAGTCTCAAAGACCGGGTTCGTGAGTTATATTACTGCCCGAAATGCATGAGATTTTTCACAAGGGAGGAGTGGAAAAAGGAAAACGGGATCTGTCCATGCAAAGGAAAAATCATCAAAATCCATGGCTCAAAATCCTATTATGACGGGCAGAGCACCATCAGGATCAATGAAAACGAAAGCTTCACGAATATTGATATTTCCCAGCTTCCGGAGTCGGAGCGGCCGATTGCCAGGCAGATTGCATTGAGTTTTCTAAACGAACAGTTTATCAAGACCAACGCGACGAACCCAAAGAAAACCCAGTGCCTGGGGGTCATTGTAGATGAGGTACACCAGAATTTTGATATGAAATCAGCGGTTGCCAGCCTGGATTATGTGGCAAGGACTTCAAGGAAGCGTCTGGTTTCCCTCTGGACAGCTACACAGGCGCTGAAAGATTATGACTGCTGCAGGGAAACAGAAGCACTATTGAAACAGTCGGCGGCAAAATTTGTATTTAAGCAGTCCTATTCCGACCGTAAGTGGGTACAGGAGGCGCTGAACCTGACAAATGGCCAGACAGATCGGGTTCTGGAGCTCGGCGGAGATCCCGAGGATGATTCCGGCAGCCGCAAAGGGGAGGTCTGCATCGTAGACAATGGAAAGGTCTGTTTCTGCAAGATTGATTATCTGCAGTCAGCGGAGGCTGTATTTGTGGAGACAGATCCGCGGATTATCCAGGACATGTATGCATAGGGAGAGCTTTATGGAACGGAAGAGAAAGGGTAGAAAAATTATAAGCATTGCCGTGCTTTACATCGTAATTATATTTTTGGGAAGCTCGGTGATTTATGCGGCAGAGATATCAGATGATCTGACAAATGAAGTGAAGGAAGAGAACGAAAGCCGCTTTTCCAAAGGCTCGCCCTGGCTGGATCATGCGGATGACTCAATCTATTCGAATACCGTAGATACGATGGAGGAAGAGCAGGAGATCGAACCGGATGATCCGGGCTCGGTAGAAAAATATCTGTCAGAACTTATAAGGAACGCTGCCAGCAGTCTGATCGCACTTTTGGAAGAGAATCTGGGGGCGGGGTTTGACCGTATCATCTATGGGCGTGTCGGGAGCGGAAGGCCAAATTCTGTCAATATATATGGTTTTGAACTGCGCTCCGGAAACCCCTATGGTGTAACCGCTTCCGTATGTTACGGACTGGTACGGAGTCAGGCGTTCGTATTCCTGGGGATCAGTTTTGTATTTCTCCTGGCGAAAAGTGCATGGACGGGGCAGACGGCACAAAGCCGGGAGCAGGTCAAGTCCGGACTTTATACGACGGCTATGAAGTTTTCTATGCTGACGCTTATGCCGTATCTGTTCGATGTGGCGCTGTATGTGCGAGATGTGGCACTGTTCGGAATAAAGGAAATGACCGGCCGGATGATCACAGGGGGTGCTACGCTTTCCCTGTCCGGCGCATTTCTCGTGAATGCGGAGCGGACCGGAAGATTTATAGATTCTTTGATGTATCTTGGGACAGTACTCCTGACGCTCTACTTTGCGTTTGTCTATGTGGCGACAGCGATTGACCTTTTGATCTGCTTTGTAGCATTTCCCGTCATGTGTATGCTGCACACGCCGAAAAAGGATCTGCTGGGCGGCTGGGTGATGGGGGTATTTTCAGATATATTGACCCCGGTGCTGGACGCGGTGCTCTTATTGGTGCCGCTCCTGACAAGCCTGATGCTGTCAGACGTGATCAGGGGAATCGCAATCATACAGATGATGATGTGTATGCTGATCATCCCTTCCAGGAATCGGATCAAGATGCTGTTGGGCGTCCAGAATAATGAACGGGGCGGGCTTCTGGGCGTAATGGCGTTGGCTGCTCTGGGAAGGGCAGCTGCCAGAAAAGTGAAAGGCGCAGTAGGGCGCCTGTCGGAGATCCATTCGGATATGCAGAAGAGCAGGATGCATAAAGGGCTGGCAGATGTGGATGAAGAGGAACGGGAATCTCTGCTGAGCGGATACAGCCAGGACGGGGGGATGCCAGGGAAAGCACTGGGGCAGGAGAGCGCCGCGGTGCCTTCAGGCAGGGAGCAGCCGCCGGAAGAACCGGATTCTTCCTATATAGAACAGGCTGGAAGCCGTTCCTTTGAAGAATGGTATGAAGATGGAGGTCCGGATGAGATTCCGGGACAGGATTTCTCAAAAGATACAGATTTGGAAATGAACAGCGAAGCAGGGGATGATATATACAGGGGCGCAGCAAGGGCAGAGGCTGACGGAGAATCTCTGGAACAGGAACGGCCATATGCGGAGGGCGGTATAGAAGATGAAGTACCGGCACAACCGCCGACAAGGAATGAGATCTTACGCAATCTGGATCATGCCATGGAACAGAAACAGGATATGATTGACGGGCTGCGCGCACAGAAAATGCAGTATCAAAAAGAGGAGAAGCAGAAGGCAAGACAGATGCTGGATTACGAAAGAGGCTCTGATGAATACCGTGAACTGGAGCGTCAGCGGGCAAATGCGGCAATCCATGCTGCCGGAACGGAACAAAAGATTGCGGGGCAGATGCAGGATATGAACCGGCTGAAAAGCCAGTCAAAGGCGATACGGGGCGGTCAGTCAGGTCCGATCCCGGACGAGTTTGATGAAAAGCGGGCGGATATCATCTGTAAACAGGCAAATATTAACAATTTTGAGCAGCCGGAGTTTCGCAGCCACCTCTCCAATGCACAGATGCAGAAATTGTATCGAAAACGGGCCGCTGTCTCATTTGCCAGGAGTACGGCATCTGCCGCAGGCGGGGCGGCCGGAAGCATGGTTGTGGGCGGGGCAGGTATGTTTATGCAGCCGTCAACAGCAGTCATGATGGCCGCCGCAGGGGACTTAGGCGGATCAGCCTTTGGAAGCGGTACGGCAGGAGTCGGTATGGCTGCGGTGCAGGCGGTCAAACCGGTTGCCGGCCGTGGTGCAGAACACGTTTTAAAAACGGGAAAAACCATATATAACGCAGGAGTAAAGGGCCGGATTGCGGAGGCAGCGGCACGCGCTGATCCAGGAATTGCAACTGCCCCTCCTGTCTCTGGACAAGGCTCTTTGGAAATCCCCATGCAGCGAACAGTTCGGAAAGTAAAAACGGAAGAAACAGAAACCATCCTGACCGGAAGAAACAGTGTAAAAAACGGGGCTATAGGACAGGAAGCAATGACTTGGGAACAGATGCAGGCAGATGTCGAGAAGGACAGTGTGCAGGCGTTGAGAAAAGTGATCACATCCTCCGGCGGCTTCCAGTCAAGTGCAGCCATACTGGCATTGGAACGCGCCAATGTGGAGACTGAAAAATATCTGGCCTCGGTGAGGGAAACACAGGGAATCCGCCTTACACAGAAACAGGAGCGCGCAAAGCGGATCGAACTGCAGACAGAATACATGACAGAGGAAGTACTGAAAAGGCTCAGTTATCAGACAGATTATGAGAAAGGTACTGAGAAATTTGAATCCGCACGGAAGCTGATTCGGGAGAAAATACATGCCATTGTGGAAAAACAGAACAAGGATATATTCTAGGAGGGACATATGATAAAAAAGAAGAAAAAAATAAAGTGTTTCCTTCTGGCAGTGATTCTGGCCCTGCAGGCTGTAGGCTGTGACTTTGCAGAGGAGCAGTCATACGGGACGGCCAATGTGTCCCCACTGGTAGAGAAGTGGCGCCCGTATGTGCAGGAGTATACGCAAAAATATGGAATTGGGGAATACGTGGAGCTCCTGCTGGCCATGATCGCACAGGAATCCGGCGGTGACGCCGACCGGTATCCGGATATCCTGCAATGTTCGGAAAGCGCCGGAGCGCCGCCAAACAGTATTACGAATCCGCTGGCGAGCCTGGAGCAGGGAATCCGATATTTTGCGGCCCTTGTGGAGCAGGGAAAGGCCGCGGGGACAGACATTGATACTGCCCTTCAGTCCTACAATTTTGGCGGCGGATACATAAATTACGTACGGGATCATTACGGGGGAAAGCATTCGGAAGAGGCTGCCCGCTCCTTCTCCGGCATGATGGCTGCGAGGATGGGCTGGAGCAGCTACGGCGATGTGAAATATGTAGAACATGTCCGTTCGCATATGCATATGTCAGCACTGGGAGGCACGGTAGAAAATTATGATGCCATGTACACGATGATGAAGGAATATGAGAATGTGCCGTATGTATTTGGCGGTGATTCCAAGTCAGGAATTGATTGTTCGGCTATGTCAAGGAAATTGTACCAGGTGATCGGAATTTCGCTGCCGCGGACAGCACAGGCCCAGTATGATTCGGTAACTCATGTCAGCGAAGCGCAGGCCAGGCCGGGAGATCTGATATTTTTTACCGGGACATATGACGCAGGCTGTTATATCACACATGTAGGGGTATATACGGGAAACGGACAGTTTTTCCATGCGGGAGGGTCTTGCTGCCAGTTCAGCATGCTTTCCGGATATTACAGGGAACATTTCGTATGTTTTGGACGCAGGTAAAAGCCAGGAGGCACGGCTTTTCGTGTATTGAAAAGAAAGGCAGAGAATGATAATGACAAACGGGCAGAAAAAGATTTTTATTTCTATATATATGGCGGTGGTGATCGCGCTGCTTATTTTAACGGGAAGCATATTTTCACGTTTCGATCATGAGCCGCAGGATGGATCAGAACGGGTTTCCGTAGAGGAACGAGAACTTACGGAAGAAAGTGAGACGGAAGCAAAGCTGTCTGCGGAGGAAACACTTCGTGCATTTGCGGAAATTCTGTATACCTATGATACCAGAGAGCGGATGTTCTACGAAGGCGCGGACCGATATATGACAGACAAGGCATATGAGCAGCTTGTTCCGCTGCAGGATGCAGAAGAGGAAAATATTCCAGTAAGGCAGATGGTTTCCCGGTTGAAAGAGATAACCTGCTATTTCCGGCCCACTGCCAAAGGGAAGATCGAAGCAATGGCAGAGGTCTGGTATCAACTGTCAGGTACGGGAGATTATGGGGTCAGACAGATCTTAAAGCTTGTGGTTGTGGAAGATGAGGACGGATGGAAGGTCAGCGAATGTGCCGTATTGGATACGATGGAGCAGTAAAGGAGAAGAGATGCAGGAGCAGAAAAAAATGGAAAAGCTATATATACTGTGCGGCCTGTCCAATGAAGCCGGCAATGCGCTTCGAAGCGCATTGGCTGAAAAGGCCGGGGAACTGGGGTATGAGGCGGTCTGTGTCAGCAGATACCGCAAGGAAGGAATCCGGCAGTATATCAGTGAGCATCCGGAGTTCCGCATCCTGATATTGCAGGAGGCGATGCAGAGCAATTATCCATATGCGGCGGAAGAACTGGCAGAGCTGATGGATGACTACCACTTGAATATCATCATTTCTATCAATAAGTCACATCGGGCAAACCAGTATATGAAAGTACTTTATACGGCAGGAATCCTGAATGCGCTATATGAGGAGGACGCTACTGCGGAAAATATTTTCAAGCGGATTCTGTATCCCCGGACACGCCGGGAATGCCGCACATACTACCAGATCACAACGGCGGCGGATGCCATGTCCGCCCTGGATGTGGTCGATGAGGAACGGGTGCAGGGATATCTTGCTTATATCGAGGAATCAAAGAATGAGGAGGAAATCCGGAAAAAATACCGGTATGCCGCAGAAATTCTGAAAACAATAGAGAACATAGATCTGACCCGGCAGTTCTCAGAGCGGGTGAGGGCCGCATTAGCTTCTGATGCGATATTTCAGGAGATGGTCATGCTCCGGGAGAAAAAGAAACGATGGCGCTTTGGGATAAAAAACTCCTTTACTACAAAAGAAATGAAAATAAAAGAGACGGAAAAGGAAGTGATGCCGCAGATCCCGGCAATGAGGGCAGATGAAGAGCAGGAACCGGGGCAGGCACAGTGTCATGCGGTGGCAGATCTGATCGACGAAGATATATCGGATCTTTTGGGATTTGGCACGGGGGAGAAAGAACTGGGGATTCCCTTTGGGTATGAGTCGGTGAAGAAAGAAGAGCCGGAGTACCAACCAGAGAGAGAAGAGAAAAAAGAATATGACAGGAAAGGCAGTAAAAAAGCAGACATAAAAGCAAAAGCCAGGTGGAGCCTGATGCTTAAGATCCTGCTTTTCTCAGGGGCGATGATTTTTCTGGCAGCAACGATATTATTTGGTTTTTTCTTATATTATGAGCAAAGAGAAAAAGAAACCAGTATTCCAGTCATTTCACACCTTACAGAGGGAGATGCGGGGAAAGGCGTATGGCGGAATTCGGAAACAGGGAACAGGACGGAGGGGGAACCATACGGAAGGAAAGAAAATAGAGATGAGGAAAATAGAACAGAGACCGGAACTAATGCAAAAAAAGCGGAGAAACCGACAGATACGGAAGAAAAGGGACAAAGGATGCAGGAGGCGAAGGAACCGACGGCTGTGGATATACCAGCCGCAGCCGGCCAGCCGGCAGAGGTCCAGGCAGGACAGGCCGCAGTCCAGGCAGCGGCACCTCCGGAACCTTCAGAACCGCAGCAGATTCCCGGGGAAGGAACTGCCGGCAGCGTGACGGTGGAAGAGGGCAGGCCGACTGCGGCAGAGGAGGGGAAGGCGCAAGAACAGCCGGATTCCTATTTTGGCAAGATATTTACCGGGGAGGAAGTAGCCCGGATCGCCAGGCTGGAAGAAGAAAAAGGGAGCAGCCTGTATCTAAAGACCAGGGAAGCAGGGGAGGGGATTTTCTCTGCGGAAGCCATTGCCGGGATGGTAGATGGCTCCTGCAGCTATCTGGCAGAAAGTGGCGCAGAAGGGCAGATTTCTTTTATACAGTTGTGAGAAAAGAGCCCGAAATAAAAGGAAAGGAGCAAGATGCATGGTAGAAACACCATCAATCGAGATGATTTTGGACGATCTGGAGAAACTGGAACAACATGTAAAAACATATAACACAGGAGCCTACCCTGCTTTTTTTCTCCAGCTGCACACGGTGCTACAGATACAGGATATTCTGGATATGCAGCTCAGTGACCTATATTTCTGGGAGGACGGCAGGATCAAGCTGCTTCCCCGGATCATGTATGCGGGCGAGAGAATAGAATTGAGCGAGGAAGGCCGTAAGGAAATGGCTTGGTATGCCCTGCAGCGTATTCCGGTGTGCGGGACCAGCGAGGAAGTGCTGGATGACTGGCTGTGTGTGAACAAACAGGGGAAGCAGCTTGTGATGCCTACCTATCGGAAAATGCTGGAACGCTCCAGCGGGGAGCTGGGATTCCGCCTAAATTATAACGTGGGTTATCTGCACAGCCTGTATGGGTATCTTGAGATTGCTTTTGGAAGAAAAACGATTGCGGAGGTGGCGGAAGAATACCATGTAAAACGCTATTATCTGTTGAACCGAATCTTTAAAGGCATGGAAATACAGTATATAGATGATGTGATCGAACAGGTGGCAAACCTGTAGGAGTGTGGGAAATGGCATTGGAAAAAATATATGGGGAATTCATGGAGCTGTATGACAGCAGCGGGAGGGAATTTTTTTCAGAAGCGGTGGTCCTACTTGCGAACTGGTATACAGGCAGGGAGCACACGATCCTTGCCAGAGACGGGGAGTGCGGTTGGAAACTGGCCGCGTCCACCCTTCGGAATCCGGATGAGACGGATTTTCTGGTCAAAGCTGCGGGAAAAGATTTCAAAGAATGTGAGAGGGGACTCTTTTTCTTTTCCGCGGTGCGAAACAGTGTCTGCAGCCACAGGGTAATCCCGCTCATGGTTCGTAAAGGGGAGACGGCGGGGCTTTGGATTATGGAGAGTATCGGGAAAGAAAAGATCAGCCCGGACAGGGAGATATTAAAGACAGGACATCTACTGGCATTTTTTGTACAGCATTCATTGGATGAAAGAATGTTGGTATACAACAAATATCTTGATGCAGAAATGAATCTGCCGGGAAAAACCTATTTCAGGCAGGTGACAGGGAGGATACAGGAGCAGGGACACCTGATGATCGTATGCGGTTTTCGGTGGAATCAATTCAGGGAAGCGGTTCGGGCGAAGGGAGCGCAACGGATGGAAGAAGAGATGCTGCGTCTCTGTGAAAAGATAAAGAGGCTGGATTTGGGGAACGTATATTCTTTGGCAGAAGATACCATTGTCCTGGTTTCAGCAGACAGCAGTCAGGAGGTATACGCCGGGGTAGACTGCACGTTCAGAGATCAGGGGATGGGAAAGGCTCTGAAAATCGTCATCCTGTGTCTTGCCCGCGGGAAAGACGTATTGACGGAATTGGAATCAGCTTTCCAGGCGGGAAGGGCAGGGAATATATGGATTCAGACGGAGGAAAAGAAGAATCCTGTATCCAGAAGGGGATCTGAAAAGCAGGCGGCAGAGGAAGCACAGGAACAGCGAGCCGACGTTCCAGCAAAAAACATGGGGAGAACAGGGAACATCTGCGATGAAGGCAGTGCGGAAGAGATAGAGGATATTCTGGGACTGCTGGAAGGAAGGGGGAGCAAATGAAGCGATTTTGGTGTATCAGGTTTTTTGCGCTGATTCTTAGTATCCAGGCAGGACTGGCATTGATTTGTCTGCTTAGTGGTTTTGAAGGGGGAAGCATGTTGGTATATGCCGCAGGAACAGAGCAGGGAAATCCGGCGGAGCAGGATGATATTTATGACTCCCTGCAGGAAAGTATGCGGGAGAACTGGGAGGATGGTTTCGCGAGTTTAGAAACCACGGATGAGATTGAGATCAAGGGGCCGCTGACGGAACGAATCCTGCGCAGCATTGCAAATACATTTTACAGGCATCTGGTGAGTATCAAGGCGTGGTCGCTGCTGATCGGCGTGCTTTCTCTTATCGTTGGGATTTTTATTGCCGTGACGGCGAAGCTGAATAAGAAGCTGCGCAGGTTCGCGATTACGCTGTTTGTAGTGACAATCCCCGTGCTGTGTATTATTTTTACATTTGGAATCGCGAAACTGGTGAGTATGTTTTTATAAAAAGGAACTTTAAAAAGTAGGAGGATATATGGAAAAATTACAGAATATTATGGAATTATTTATAGGAAATGCGGGCGGCCGGGAGAATGCACCGGAAAACAGCGGACATCTGAAAAAATATGATACGGCCTATCAGACCGGGGAATATATGATGCTGTCGTTTACAAGGGTAGATTCGGTTACAGGAGATCTTTTGCTGGTGGATGAGGATATTACGGTCATCATGCCTGCGGATCAGATCAATGGGAAGCCCTATGACCTGCGCTTCCGGGCACAGAAGTTGGACGACGTGTACTGCGTGAAGGTGACAGGGATCGAATCCGCCGGAAAGATCGTGTATGTGAGCCATCAGGCAGCCAGATTGGAAAAACGGCCTGAGATAGAGAAAGAACTGCAGAAATATCTTTCATCAAAAGAAAAAACACCGCTGATCGTAAAGGGCAAGGTGCTGCGGATTCAGACGAAAAATGTGAAAGGGGAAAATGTGGATACCGGCGTATGGCTGGATCTGTGCGGAGTCGGGATCCCTGCATTTATCTATATCGGCAACTGGAAGAAGACCTTTACGGAAACCCTCCGGGGGAAAGCCATTTATGGAGATGTTGTAGATGTTATTGTGCTGGAACGGGTAGAGCGGAAGAACGGGATGTATTATTATTCCTGCTCCAGGAAGGAACTGGTACAGGATCCATGGGAGAGCAAGGAACTGGAAGAAAAATATCATAAAGGGGATATCGTGAAGATCAGGTGCCTTTCCAAAAGGGAAAATCACTGGTTCGGAGAGATCAATGGCTTGGATGATATTCAGGTTTTTGCAGAATATCCGTCACAGAGACATGATTTTGCAATTGTGCCGGGGATGGAATATATGGGGACCATCTATTATATCAATGCAGAGGAACGGTCATTGAAGGCAAGAGTCTTTCAGGCATTGTCCTTGGAGCAGATTGCCAGGGAAGATGCCGAAGGGAACTCCGGGGAAGAAGAATATGCTGATATGGAGGTGTAAGCATGGGAGGAACGACAGAGGGCCGTGCGGCCCGTGATATTGTAGCGACAATGGGGGACAAGGTACTCTTTGCCTATATTCCGGAAATGGAGATCAGTGTGCCGGAATCGGACAGGAGGAATTCGCTGGATAAGATAGCATGCTATTATCATGCGGAACAGTTTGTGCTGTCCGATCTGTACATAGGATATGCGGTTTCACTATACCGCTATACGATTCCCAAGGTAGTTGCGGCGACGGTCAAAGTGCTCGGCAGCTTCTGGCCCCAGAAAAATGTGCCGAAGAATATAGACCGGGAAGCGCTCCTCAGCAGGATCAAAAAGATGTGCGGTATGGGGATGCTCCGCAGATTTGTGTATCAGCTCAATGGGAATAACATCGTATTGTATTCCACCACACCGGAATTTTCGAAGGTCATATACCAGTCTTTAAAAATGAATACAGACGCAAGGCCGGAGAAGGATCTGATACCGCCCATCGAGGTTCTGGAACGGGCTGCCGCTTCCTTGGTAAGCTCTGAATTTCTGAAAAGCCCATACCTAAAAGCTTTTGATTTTATGCCGGATTACCGGGATGGGGAAGGGCGGCTGACCTTCAATTCCAAGCTGACCCATGAGATTGAGGGGAAACGGTTTGTTACGATCATTGAGCCTCTCTTCACCCGGGTAGATGTTAAACGGTTTACAAAGGAAGAATGGGAACGGTATCTTTCCAGAAAGGTATATGGCCTGCGTGCATACATGGAACAGATCCATGAAAAGGAGTCCTGTCAGGTACAGCTTGTGGCCGTATGCGAGGATGTGGATGATTTCCGGAAGATCAGCACGATGATCTGCAATGTATTTCCGGAGCAGATGCTGGAACAGGTTTACTATACGGCGGAAGGATCCCTGAAAAGCGTGAATTATGATATCATGCAGAGCCTGATCAGGGTTACATCACTGAAACAGGGAACGGCCGGAACCATGAGACTGCCGGGGAGCGTCTCATCCCAGCTGGCATACAGGTTTTTCTGAATATGAGGAAGAAAGAGAAGATTGCGGCGGCGATTTTGGTGACGGCGGTATTTTTGGAGCTTGTGAAGTATGGGGTGGCGGTGAAAATAGTGGGGATGGTGGTGATTGGGTATTGGGGTTATGAGTGGTGGAAGAGGAGGTAGAAATATATAACATTGACTAACGAGAAAGAAAAAAGTGCATTTTAGACAAGATATATATACAAGAGTATATTAGGTGTGCTATCTTTTGTAAAATAATATTTCCATAATTAAGGAAGGCTAAATTTGATTCAATGTGGATATAAATATAGCACAACTGATATACTGTCCGAATTATAACTGCAAAAACTCCGCAGAATAATTTTCAATTGGTAAAGCTGTAGAATGCGATACTGATAACATCATTGATTGAAGCCAACTTGGTCTGATGGGAAATTATTATGCGGGGTTTTATGTTTATAATTAGTATATTATGAAAGAAATATAGAAAATGCTGAGTTAGAGTTTTTGAATTGAAAATGATATAAAAATATGAAGAAGTTTAGACACGATATTAGAATATATAGAAAAATTGCAAATGAATTAGTGGTTATACACACAAGAGTTCCAAATATTGGAACATATGAGACTTTTATATTTATTGAAAGAATAGAAACTTAGAAATTCTATCTTGCTACTAAATGAAGTGAATACTTTAGTATATAGGCTTGCACCAGTATTATAAGGTGAGTGGTCTCGGAAAGTCGCTGAAACCACAATAGAAAATAAAGCAGTATGAAAGAGTTCAGCAAGTGGAGAGAAAACTGACCATTTTAAAATTATTGAGGAGAACCGTTCTGAAAAAAGGGCATAGAGTAGTAAGCCTGTTAGAAATAAGTTTTTTAACAGGATAAGCAGAAGGTTTGTTTATGGCATTTATAATAGATCAGGCAGCGTACAAGTGTGCCGCTTTATATCTGGCATCAAGGTGTATACACATGTCAATGAGCATACCCCAGAAGGAGAAATGATCCTTGCCGCGTATTTTCATGCTCTGCAGGAAATAGTCATTGAGAACGCGGTCGTTGACGCGTTCACAGGCGGTACGCTCCTTGTAAAGATCCTTATATTGCTGGGAATCCCTGGGGATACGCGGCTGGAAACGTCTCCTTTATTCTTTATGTAGACCGTGCGTCCATAGCTGCCAGGAGAGCATTCGGCGGCGTGAGGGCATGCCTTAATACGGCCGCATTTTAAAGGACATCGGTATTTATGCGCGTCTTTGACCGGGGCATTTCCCCAAAAGCACATTTTAGCATGTATGTCAAGAGTTTTATGAAAAAAATAAAATGTTTTTGTTACTATTCACAGTCGGATAAAAAATGGCAGTCGGATTCTTCAAGCGAAGCTTGTAAGAAGCCGATTGACAGTTTTTATCTGACTGGAATCAGTCACTTCACCCACATAAGCAAAAAATCAAGATGCGAAGCATCGGCAGACGGCTTTGCCGACTGTTTTTGCGCATGTGAGTGAAATGACTGTGAATAGTAACATGTTTTTTCAAGAAGAAAGATGTTATGTGGAGGAAAATGTTACAAAATGATAGCGAAAAATAGAGGTAATGAAGTGATTTTGGAAATGGTAGAAGCCTTGAAAAATAAGGACTTTGACTTTCCGAGAGCAGACAAAATAGGCTCTCGGAATCTTAAGCCTGACGACCAAAACTCGGTGTCTAACTGAACATTGAAAAGTAAATATTGTCCAAAATAGAATTGCTGAAATAAATTTTGAGAAAAAGGGCGCAGTTTGCTAGACCATGCGCCAGACAGGGTTTATAATGGTATTGCTTATTCAGTTAAGCGGATTGTTCAAAGTACATCTTTTAGACGGGGCGTCTTTGGCAAATCCCATGCATCAAGATGCTGACACATCATGATGGCAAACAGGCGGCAGTACCACATCTTAGAGGAGCGGTATCTGCCGTCTTCTAATTTATAGTCTACTTTCTCACGTTTGTTACAGCGTTCAGCAGAAGTCCTTGCATTGTACTCCAGTTTCCACTCCTTGCTGCTGCGGGGAGGGTCATTAAAAAGCCTTGGGTTGTCTTTCAAAACGAGATGGACGGTTCTGCCATATTTTGCAGTTGAACATGGATTTTCACAAGTACAGGTAACGTTGCCCCCGGCAAAGCTGATCTTAGGGCATTTAAATTTTGTCCTGCCTTTTGCAGATTCCGTACCGTCCCTGCGCATGACATGGCCTTCCCGACATATGGGTACGCCGTGATTGTTGATGGTAAAATCATCTTTATAGACAGGAGGCCGTCCTCTGTCAGCATTCAGGTCAATAAAAGGAACGGTGCCATGATCGCGGCAGTATTCGTAGTAAGGCATTGCATCATGGGCGGAATCCAGCAGGAGTTTTGTAACAACGGCTTCTGGCAGGAACCGTTTCATGGAAAACCAGTTATAAAGGAAACCGATGGAATCATGCCGGGAAGCGGGGCTGAGGAAAGGGAAGATCGGGAGGTCATTTTCCGAATCGGCGGCAGTAAGCATGTATAAATCATAGCCAAAGTAATAGCAGTCCCGATGGGAATCCCAACCGATGTTACAGTCGGGTTGGCTGTAAATGCGGTTGCACATGCAGTCATGGATACCCTTTTCCAGACAGTCACAGGTGCGTTTTTTCCGTTCCTGTGCAGCGGTATAAACAGGGGTGCCATCACCGGCAAGGGAAAGGCTGAGCAGGTCAACCAACCCATCCTGTACGGAATGTTCAAGAAAAAGCACCTTAAAAATTTCGTAGAGGAGTTTGCAGGGTTCCATGTCAGTGGGAGGATGCTCCTCGAACTGCTGAAAAAGGTCTTTGACAGTGACTTTTTCAACAGTAGGAGCTTTGTCGCCCTTCTTATCCGGCTTTTTGGGCTTTTCCTTTGGGGGATGGATGGGATCGGAAAGGTTATCCTTGTCAGAGAGCCACAGACGTCCCAGGAAATCGTAAAAAGTGCCGGTACCGGGGGTATCCCCGATGAAGAAGCCGGAAAGGATGGCATGGAGATGGTTTTCCTTGAGGTCGGCAGCCCACTTCGTATAGGAAGAGGCCTTGAACTCGACGGAAAGAAGGATGGAACGGAGCATATCGGAAGGTAGTCTGGGTGCAGGACCGAAAACAGAATAGCGGCCTTGCATGAGGGAATCCAGCTCCGAGAGGTCAAGAGCCCAGAATTTTTCCATGATATCCCATGTAGAGGCAGGGAGAGAGGAAATAGCATCCGGATAATATTTACGCAACTGAGTCAGGACACGTTCCTGATAGGCGGCATGGCCGCCAGGATTAAAAGGTTTCAATAAATCGCCCCAATCAAAAAATTTGTACCGGTTGCGCCGGAACGAATTACCTTGTTAATCAAGGGGCGCGAAGCGCCGCATTTTTGAGGCGATTTGTCAATAGTTTTTTTGAAAAAAGTGGGGGAATTTATAAAAAACGCCTCTCGGAAGTCACATAAAATAAGGCTTTGAGATTCCGAGAGCCTATCAAAGTAAAAGGGAGGGATGTGACGATGGATTTATAGAAAATTAAGATTTCTGTATTATAGAGTAATGTAAGAAAAAAATTGATACAAAAGAAAAATACATAGTCTTTTCTTCATAGTTTAATATTAATGTTTATATATTCATTTTAATAATATTCACTATAGATATGAAGATTTCGATTTATTACTAAACAGATAAATGATTTATATAATAGATCTGCTATTAGCATCAGAAGATGAGGAGGAGTGAGAGTGACTCAAGATTTATATGTACAGGCTGGAAATAGAATAAGGGAATTAAGAGAAAATAGAGGATATACAAGAGAGCAACTTGCGGAGATAGCAAATATATCCACTAAGTTTCTATATGAAATAGAAGTTGGAAATAAAGGATTTTCTGCACATACATTATGTATGTTAGCTGAAGGATTAGGTATTAGTTGCGATTATATTCTTTATGGGGTTGTTGAATACGATTCTAAATCAGAAATAGATTATATCCTGAAACAATTTCCAGATGAGAAAATTGCGGAGGTAGTGAAAATATTTAATGCTATATGCCAGCTTGCAATTTTTTAGGCGTTTACGAACAATTTCTTGTGCAAAATGGTAAAATTCTCGTATCGTGCTTTTCTGGTTTATCCGGGTTAGGTACTATTAATAAATATTTAAGGAACAGATATAAATAAAGTTAAATTTATGTAAATACTTTGGGGAATCGTTTTGTTTTGTAACGGATATGGAAGGTCTTTGTATTATTTTGAAGAGTTTCACAGAAGAAATATATAACGATTCCCCAGATATCTCTCTTTCATCTTAATCATTTTTTATTGAAAATTGCTAAAGATATAGCGCCAACTACACAGTAGCATAATTCCTTATGCGGCTGTGCACATCCAGTTATTCTATGGGACAAATTTCTTGCTCCATAGTATAATGGCCATCCGGCATCTTTGAGTTTTCGCCGTTTCTCACGCTCCTCACGGAATTTATCAATATCGGGATATAACTTTTTCAGCCTGATTCTCGAATCCTAGGCCGTAAATTGCCAGTTGATGGGAGATGGGGTCTTATCATAGGAGTCATTCCATGCTTTTAGTTCCAGGCGCAGTTCCCCTATACTGGGTATCCTACGGTCAAGACATTCTCTGGTCATAATGTTAATCCCTGTTTCAGCAATATCCAGCCAGCTTCCATGTTTCGAAGTATAGTGGACTTCCAGTTTTTTGGTAATCCGACGCTCTTCCTCAGGAGGGAATGTCTATAAAGGGATGCGGTAGAATGCGTGTTTAGGTTATCCATGACAAGACTGACTCTCTCTGCCTCCGGCTCTACCTCTGCTCCCGGACGCATCGGTAGGGACTCCCTGCTGTCTCCGAGGATATGATAAAGTTTTTCATCCATGCACCATACGGGGCAGAAAGGATTGTAGGGAAGCCGGTGAACGTCCAATATGTCTTCCATATGTGCTACAAACTCTGCATTCTCTTTTGGTGAAATAGAAATACACCAGTAGTTGTCTCAGACGGGGCCGGATTTTGTTGCGCTTGCATGATCCTTCCGATTGTTGCGCGGCTTAAAAGCTCTTCCATGATAACCTCACATTGCTACGCCAGCAAAGTAACTGTCTAGCAGGCATAGCCCTCAGACGGAGGCATGCATGTCCTGGCAATGATCTTAGCCTCAATGTCGCGTGTCGCTTTGAGTCGTGCTGTGTCAGAATTCGGGTTTCTTTCGGGTTCTAACGGCAGCAAGCCCCTCCCGGCAGTATTTTTTATGTATCAATGATCGTTGGGATAGACGCACCTGATGTAGCCGCAATCTCACTGTAAATGGGCACGGTTTTTTGTTTGCTCTCATCTGCGGTAAGAAGGATTGCATACCGTGTCCTTGCATTTGATGATGTGGCTTTTTTCAGAAGATGCTGGTGATTTTTCTCTCCTTACGGGAGATCCATATCCGATATGAGCGTAATCTTGCTATATGTGTTTCTCCAATTGGATTTCAGGGTCAGGGGGGCGCATGCCAGTTTAAGAATCCAACCTGATGCCAGAAATGTTTCGATGGATCTCTTACCTCATGCTGTGAATTTCTTTGAAAAGTATAAGCAAAAATTCTTTGATTTTTGAAAGCCTTAATGCCAGAGCTTCCACATCCATTTCCTGCTCTTTCTTTTCCGTTTGGGATGATCTTCCCCGTATCCGGGTCAAACTGATCGATATAATGTTTGCGTTGTATTTTCTTTTGCTTGGCATCATCTCATTCATATGTTGTTTCGTATGCGTAATAGGTATTTGTATGTTTATTGTAAGGCTTTGTGATTGACATAAATCTGCTTCTCTATGCCAAATAATATATAGATATTTTAGCATAGAGAAGCAGATTTTGTTAATACATTTCTTAATGTATGGAAGTAGACCAACTAAAGTACATAAATTAGGTACTAAAAGAGGTTTTTAAAAAAAAGAAACAATCATATAATACAAAAGTAGTGTAAAATCTATTATAAATAATCAAGAAAATCTCATTTGCTTTAACAGATTATATTTTGCTTATGAAACCTACATCAAAGTCAGACTCGATGGAGATTCTAATGCAAAGTTTGGTCTATTAAGTCAAAAGCAGGAGAAGAAAAATTCATAACCCATGCGACCATAAATTTGGCTAGAGATAATCTGGATTTAAAATATGATTTTGACACTACCAAAAAAGCAAAGGAGGAAATAAAAATGGAAACACGTGGAACTAATGTAATTTGCTAAAACGGAAAATGTAAGGGGACATTTTATTGTAAGTCCCCTTATAGTTTTTTCTAATCTATTTTTTGAAAGGATTTCAAAATGAGTAAGTATAAGAAATCATATTATAATTACTATTTTAATTATAATAATAACACAGTTATTTTTAATACATTAACTGGACAAATATCAAAATTAGAAGGACCGGAAATTGCTTTATTTAATTGTAATACCAGTGCATATAAACCTGAAAGTCTAAATTCCGAAAAAGAAAAAGAATTACTTTACAAAGGTATGATTCTAAATTGTGAAGTTGATGAAAGAAAGATTATTGAAAAAAATTATTTGGATTATATTAATAATAATGAATTATTTTTAATAATTTTGCCGACAGAACAATGTAATTTACGTTGTATTTATTGCTATGAAAAATTTACTAAAGGTTCAATGACTATAGATTTACAAAAAAGTGTGATAAGTTTTCTTGAAAAAAAATTAGAAAACTATAAAGCTTTATATATATCTTGGTTTGGAGGGGAACCTCTTTTAGCTATTGATGTTATTGAATCTATGAGTAAAGAAATTATTGCATTATGCAAGGAAAAAAATGTTACTTATTATGCTGGTATTACTACTAATGGTACTTTGCTAAATGAAAAAAATTTTAAACTTCTATTAAATGCAAGGGTCTACGATTATCAAATTACTTTAGATGGTTGTCAAGAAACTCATGATAATCAAAGAGTCGATATGTCTGGGGAAGGTACCTTCTCTAAAATATACAATAATTTATTAATAATGAAATCTTTTAAAGATAATTTTGGCGTAATATTGAGGACAAATATTGGCGTAGAAACTGAAATATCAGTAAACTCATATATAGATAAAATATATATGGACTTTGGTAATGATACTCGTTTTAAACTTCATCTTGTCGCAATAGCTGATTTGACTGGTGAGTTAAAATCAACTATAGATTTATGTGATACATCACATTTGTTTCCATTTTATAATTACGCCCGAAGTAAAGGAATAGATTTTAATTATTATAAATCGCTATATAAGCCTGGTGGTATGATTTGTTATGCTGCAAATCCAAACTCTTTTGTAATTGGATCAGATGGAAATATTTATAAATGCACAGTTGCTTTTGAAGAAGAGGTAAATAATGTTGGGAAGCTCGAAAATGGAAAATTAAATTGTATTAACCGAAAACTTTGCCTTTGGAATAATAATGGTTTTGAAACATCTGAAAAATGTAAATATTGTAAATTTTTACCAATATGTTTCGGGAAATTCTGTCCTTTGGAAAAGATAATTCATCACGAAGAACCTTGTCCGCCTTTTAAAAAATATATAGAAAGGTATTTTAAACTCTTTTAAATTATATATGACGAACGGGTAAGAAGTTAGAGAGGTGCTTATGAAAGAAAAAATGATACTTGGTGTAACCGGTTCTGTAGGTGCAATTTCACTTGTAAATTACGTTAGTATTTTAAGTGATTATTATAATATTGATTTAATTCTGACAAAAAATGCTACTGCCTTTGTACAACCAAAAGGATTGGATACCTTTATAAATAATTATTACAATAAGGAATTTAAAAGTTGTTATCCATTACATATTGAATTAGCTAAAACAGCATCTGTGTTTTTGTTACTTCCTGCAAGCGCAAACACAATATCAAAAATGGCTCATGGAATTGCAGATAATTTATTAACCAGTACATTGCTTGCATATGAAAATCCTGTCTATATTGCTGCAAATATGAATCCGTTAATGTGGAATAATCCTGTGTTTCAAGATAATATAAAATACCTAAAAAGTAAGGGGCATATTTTTATTAATGAAAGTAAAATGGCTAGAGAAGCATGTACCGGTGAGGATGTTTACAGCGACGCATGCATGCCATCATTTGATAATTTGCTTAAGATTCTAAAAAAATAAATATAGTTGAAGCAAATAGGTAGAGAGATAAACATTTATCTACTGGCTTTTCGCAATATGTAATATCAACGGTCATATGTCCGCTTTGTTTCGCAAGGCGGCCGCCCTAAACAGTCCATTTTTCGTTACTTTTTCTGAAAACAGGTAGCTTCATTAATGCAATTGATGATTGTTTTTCAAGTCTTGTGTCTCGGATATTTTATGAGACTATATGATAGAAGAATTGTCTATAATACGCAATAAATAATATGGCATTTTTACAAGTTCCAAAAGCTACGCAATAATTTGCCAGAAAAACTATTATACTAAATTGTTAGGTTTTTGAATTCGGGGATTGTTGTTACTCAAACTGTTCTATTGCCTAACGTATATTTTTCAAAATAAGGGTGGTCTCGGAAATCGGATCTGCAGATGCATTCCTCAGAATTTTGGTAGGAAAGCATTTACAGGGTGTAACCAAAATAATAGCAGCCCAGGCTGCTGTCTCATTTCTAATGGGCATTCGGGTCAGAATGATAGCACGGACAATCACGATGTGAGATTCCTTTTTAAGCATGGACGCAGTTGCCATCCCCAGTTAGGGTGATCTCGTCAGAAGGGACACGATTAGCCTGTAACGAAAGAATGACAAGAAAAAAGGCAAAAGGAAAAAAACATCGCTGTAATGCTTTGAAATCAGGCATTTATAGCGTTTTTTTCATGAAACTGTTAAAGACAGTGTTAGGTACTCTTTTTGGACTATAGAAGCTATGTTTTATAGTAGGACTTATAAATCGGTCTATCATTGGACTCGCTCAAAATGTATTTATGCAAACCAGGGAGTTCCAAAATCTTTTTCCACTACAGGGCACCGGGAACAGAAAAGTTATCTATATTTTTAGAAGCACGTAAAAATGATGATAATGTCTTTTGGGACGGGTTGCTATGTTTTCCTACTTAAAAAGAAACTGAGGAAGGGAAGGCGGGACTGGAAAAAGGATATAAGCACACTTTTATCTTTTTGTTAAAAAAAAGTTGACATTACATAAAATGTAATGTTACAATAAATAAAAACAAAAGGAGCGATTTGGAATATGTTAAAGGAGATTACCCTTACTACAAAAGAGCAAATAGATATATATATGAATCCACAAAGGCAACGAATACTTAAGGTGATGGATATTTACGCAATCCCAGTGACGTCTAAGCAAATATCATTAAAGTTAGGTATATCATCATCAGCTGTTACTTATCATTTAAAGAAACTAGAGAAATTAGGGATTGTAGCATTGAATAATATTGAGATGGTTCATGGGATTCAAGCAAAATATTATATTCATAGACCGGTTAATGTTAATTTCGGAAGTGACAGACACGATGATTTAAAAACCGAGAGAGGAGTTCTCTCTGACTATTTAATACATGAAACATGGAATGATTTTAAGCAATATGTATCTTTATTGGAAAATACAGATACTTCATGTCAAATTGGTGATACCTCTTTTGGAATAGTTTATTTGACAAATGAGGAAGCGATAGAATTGAAAAATAGAATACAAGAATTTTACGAAAGCCATGCAATGCCTCGTTCTAATACAAATCCATGGGAAACTGCTATTATATTTTTCCCACGTAATATCAATGATGAAATTGATCCATAATTAGACTTATTATATATAGCTCATCTGGTACTTTACAGTAGGATCTTTTCGGAAAATCACTTACTTATATTTATTCTTGCGTATAGATTATGTATAGATTTTTCTGGAATCGCAGTCATGACTCCTGGAAATGACAAAGCTGTCAAATGGCATTCAGAGTGAACTGAATCTATACTGTGTTAGTACATCGGAGATTAATTAACTAGTACAGTATTAATTTTGAAGTAATAGATGCCTGATTTTTGCATCAGGACAAGGCGGAGGAAATACGGCGGCATTGTTGATTGACGATGACGTCGTATCGGTGCAAATGACAGGCATCTATTACTTGATTATTGATGCAATGCTTTACTAATCCTATGCTCGATCTAATAGATAGTAATTAATTATTCGATATACTAAAAGTAGTAGTATTTTTCGGTAGAAAGTGAATGTACTTAAAAGTTCACGTATGGACCTGGCGGAAGAGCAAACCATGACAAAACTTTCAGAAAAGAAAAAGAGCATCTCAAAGGGTTAATAGCCTAGACTTAAAGTTCTACCTGTTTGTGCCTGGGCAAATCGAAAGGAGTGGCAAAGTTATGAAAACAAGTCATAAGGTATTTTTTTTCATTAATTCATTTTCTTCAGGTATTACGATACCAGTTTTATCTCTAATATTATTATCGCATGGTGCAACTTTAAAAACTCTGTCTCTTTATATAGGTATTATTTCTACTATTGTTGTTATTACTGAGTTACCAAGTGGTATACTTACCGATATCTATGGTAGAAAAAGAATGTATTTGTTATCACATTTTTTTCTATTATTTAATTTTACTTTGACTCTAGTTAGCGACAATTCTTTGCTGCTTTCAATTGCATGTGTTTTTCAAGGATTTGGAAAGGCATTTAGCTCTGGTACAGTCGAGATTATGGAAATAGAATCTTATATAAAAGAAAATGGAAATGATAATTTAGCTAGAATAAATAGTGTTTTAGCCATAATAGACTGTATTGGATTGGCAGTAGGCTCCTTTTTGGGAGGTATTATTGGATATATTGGTTCTAAATATACGATTCTTTTATTAATATGTATTATTTTAGAAATTATCCTTTTACTTCTTTCCACATTAATAATAAAAGAAAAATGGATGACCAATTTATCGCATAATTTTTCCGAACAATTAAAAGACCAATTTAAGTGTATCCGAATTTCGCTAAAAGATTCAAGATTTTTAGCAGTTATACTGTTAGAAAGTACCTCATTAGGTGTTGGATTATCAGCAGTTGAGGTGTATTGGCAGCCAACTTTAAAGTTGTTTCTGCCTGAGAATTTAAGCTGGATTTTGGGAATGATTAGTTGTATGGGATATATAGGGGTGCTAATTGGAAATAAAGTAGCTGAAATATTATGGAATTCATTAATACTGTCAAGCAACCCAGCAAAATCAAAAAAATATTATTGGTTTTTAAGATTTCTTCTACCGATATTTATAACAATTCTCGGGATATGTAAAAATACTATATTTTTTGTTACTATATTTATAGTAATTTATTTTATTTTGGGGTGTGGAAATTTATTTGAAAACACAATTTTTCACGCTTTGGTATCTGATTCTAATAGAGCAAGTATGATATCGATTTCTTCACTTTTTTTGCGTGGAGGTGGAATCATTACTTCTATTTTGGGCAGTATGATTCTTAATAGATTTGATTTTATATATATATGGATTCTACTTCCGCTTATTATGTTTTTAGGTACTGCACTTTTATGCTATAAAAGTATGAAATGTTTTAGAGGGGATTTTAGTATATCGGACTGAATATATATCTTGTGAGTGAAAAGTTCTGACAATGAGAACAGGAAAAATCTAGGTATTATACCAATGAGATTTCTTTTTATCCAAAAAGGCATGACGGGCCCTGGTTTGAAAAAGAGAATTTAGTTTGACGGAAGAGCCTTTCTTTCTCGGCCTTCCCCGGCGTGGAGTATCAGAAACGGAAGGCAGTTCATAGGCGACACAGGAAGTCTTTGCCCGCGTAATAACCTGTAGGAGCGGCTTCTCCCGATTGAGTCGGTCAAGTTCTTCTAAACCGGAAACTGTAAGAAAATATCTGTCCAGAACCATATAGGCTGAGCCAAGCGAAGAGGCGGCTTCGTAGCCATTACGTATCATCTGTACCACATGGGAATCTGAGCGGGTAGGATCCCCCTGCGTCCATTGGGAAGTTTCAGCCAGTCCATCCTGGATATTGAGGTCCAGGGGGAGGGCGAAATACTGTTCTTCCCGGTAAATGACTGCGGCAACCCCGCCATACATGTGCCCGAAAATATAAGCTGGTTTTGAAGAGTTTTCTGATTCCTGGAACAGTTTTTTGACACCAGGCATATATCGTCCTTCTTTTGGATGTTTCGTACCATCTCCGATCAGCAGCGGCCTGCCATTTAATTGATAGAGCTGTTCTTTTTTTTGAACAAGACGATGCCATGCAAGTTTTAGCGGCCGTAAAGAAAAAGCATCGGAACGGAAAAAGTGAAGAGAACTTTTCACTCTCAAGAAATCTTGTAGTTGCTCAGAAAAATTATCCACATCCATAAATGAAGCTCCTTATAGCAGCTATATGTGGAATTAGCCCCTGAAAGATTAAAAAGTTTGCTTCAACAAATTTTGACGGTATTCTGTAGGACTTACTCCTGTATATTTTTTGAAAATAGATGAAAAGTATGTCGCGTCATTGTATCCCACCAGATTTGCAACTTCATAAGCCAGAATATCCTTTTGAAGCAAATATTCCTTTGCCTTTTCAACCCTCATATGATTGATATATTCTGTCAGAGATTCCCCACATACCTTTTTGAACGTCCGGCTCAGATGGGATGGCGAGATATGAAGATGGTCCGATAGGATATCCAGCGACAAAGGTTCTGACAGATGGCTGTGTATGAATTTCATCGCATGATCAAATAATTTATTCTGCACAGCCGCATTTCCTACAGAGTGTTCTTTCGTATAGTCCATCAAAGCGTATACCGTATTTTCCAAAGAAAAAATGTCAGTGGCCTTGCTGATTCTGGAAAGATATTCACCAGAAGGCGCATCATTCTCACGTTTGATCAGCACCCGACAACAAATATAATAAATCTGCGCACATATATTTTTTGCATCAGCGGAATTGACAAAGTTGGTTTTAAATTTATTGAAGATTTTATGCAGAACTGCATTGGCATCTTCAAACAGCCAATTATGCAAATGATTCTCAAAATGAAACAGATCCAGGGAATTCTCTGCAGTTAGGTCATAGTCTGCATTTTCTGGCGCGTCTGAAAAGAGGGCGATGCTTTTTTCATAATAGAAGTTTAATGTCAGGGCATGAATCGCCTCAGATACTGCGTAGGAAAAGTCGGAGGCTTTGCTGTGATACCGGCTGATTCCCACAGAGATCTGCCGGGAATCCAGTGTCTGCGCGATGACAGTGATTTCCTGGCAATTCTCCAGAATAGAGCCGGGCACATATTCATAATGATCATCTAAAAAATATACTGCAATGACGAGATTGTTATAGCGGTAGCAGTAGGCATCCTTTTTTTCATTAATGATGATATTTTTTAAGAACGCAATATCATTTTCCAAGGGAACCAGCTGGAAGGCCGCAATATAATAATGCTCCAGGCTGATCCCAAGGGCTGCAAGCCGCTCCTGAAAAGAAGGAAGATAGGCAGAGCTTGTCATTTCCAGCAATAGCTGGTCTTTTAAAAACGCGAGTTCCTCTTTGGCAATCGAAGAATGTTTCTTGGAGGTGACAATCTGTTTTTGCGCATCCTGTATTGCTTCAAGCAGCTCTTTCTTGTTGGTTGGTTTCAGGATAAAAGCAGACACATTATATTTGATGGCTGTTTGGGCGTATTCAAAATCAGCATATCCAGTCAGAAGGATGACTCTGATCTCAGGCTTATTTTCGTATATAAATTTTGCGACAGCGAGTCCGTCCGCTCCAGGCATTTTGATGTCTGTGATGACAATATCAACAGGATTTGTTTTGATAAATTCGATTGCTTCAATCCCATTGCAGGCTGTCCCAGCAACCTTACAGTCCAGAGAATCCCAGTCTATAAAATTCGCAATGCCTTTCCGCATGATCGCTTCATCATCAACAACTAACAGTTTAAAAATCATGTTATCCCTCCTCTGTACGGATTGGTACTTTAAAAGAAATGGTGGTGCATTTTTCAGGAATACTGTCGATACGTAAACAGGCGTCCGGGCCAAAGAGCAGTTCCAGGCGTTTATCAAGGTTACGGAGCCCTACATGGGTATGAGTATCCTGCTCGGATGGCTGGATATTTTGTATCTCCGGGATGCTTTCAAATCCAATTCCATTATCAATGATGGAAATCTCCATGACAGCTGCTTCGTCCGATGGAATGACCTGAACGATCAATTTCATGTTACACCTGTCGCATACAGGGCAGATGCAGATATCATGTATATAGGGGCACCAATCTATTTTGTAAAGACTGTCCCGGAATTTCTTCCACTCATAGGAATTGCGTAGCTTTTCACAGGGAGCGGAAAACAGCAGTTCCCCTTGCTGGAAAAGTTGGTCTAAACCCGCAAGATATTTCCCTTTGAACAGGTCCCGCAAAACATAGACCGGAAGGAAGAACTTTTCTTTGAAACAGCGGAGCTTACGGTTCGGTATCAGCACGCCTCCGGAGAGGATGCAGTGCATATGGACATGGTAGAAAAGCTCCTGGTTCCAAGTGTGGAGGACCTGTATGATGCCAGGGACTGCACTGAGATATTTTTTGTCCTTACAAAGATCCAGAAGAGTCTGTGAGCAGCATTTGTGGAGAAGGGAGTGAGCAGCTTCCGGTTGCAGAAAAGCAGGGGATTAAGTTCATGCGGAAGCATAAAGACCACATGGAAGTAAGGAGAGTCAATGACTTCGGAACGGCGCTTATCTACCCAGACTTCTTTTAATACTGCCTGACAGTTGGGGCAGTGCCGGCTGCGGCAGGAATTATTATGGCTTTCCGTATGCCCGCAGTCCTCACAGACACTGACATTACAGCCCAGGCTCTCGGACTTGCATTTAAAGGGAAGTGGATGGATAAATTTTGTTTGTGGATGAAAGAAAAATGAAAATGGATATGTTAAATAGTGTCTGCTCATTAACTACATTACCAAAGGACACTAGAAAAGGGAAGGATACCGGAAGGTGCCCTCATACACTATTTACAGGGACACATTTTTCGGCTTATGGATCAACAGCCTGAATTATGCATAACTCGAATAACAAGAGAACCATGATTCAGCCCTTGATTTGGATGCTCTGCGAAACGTAGGCTGGCTTCCAAGTCCCGCGCAGGGGCTAGGAAGCCGATAAGACCTTATGAGAAATTTGATATCTGTTTCATATACAACATCAGTTTACAAGCCCGCCATTATTCCGGAGCAAGCATTTGGTATCTTCGTCAGCAATGATATTTTTAAATCTGCACCCGCTGATTGCAATACCTGGCGTATATGGGATTTCATCAAAGATCCGTCCGGTTTTCATATCAACCCCTGCCAGATGTTAATTTTCAAAACAGCATAATAACCGACTGACGCCGACAGGTATGGCACAAATTCCCAATATGCATTGTCTGAATGAAGAAACAATGGGTTTTTTGGCTCTTTTTTCAGGTTTTCCCACAGATATAATTTCTAAATCTCCGAAAAAATTAAAACGCTTCCAATTCCTTTATGTACGGCATGATTTCTGCATTGACAACCCACAACGTGTAGGTGGAACACACTATTGTTACAGCCACCTCAATAACGATTTCTCCAAAGCGGTCTCCATCCGGGATCATGTTTTGTGATTACTTTTTTTTAGCATTTTCCATCTATAAGGTAATCATAAGAAACCTGGAAAATCTGTGAAAATGCTTTCAATTCGAAATCATTAACATACCGTTGGTCTCTCTCAATTCTTGTAATTACGTTTTTATCAATATCGTAACCTGCAAGTTGGAGCAGGCAGGCTAAATGCCGTTGCGAATAGTGATATTGTTTCCTAAGTTTAATCAGTTGTTGGCTAATAAGATTTTTTCCACCAGACGGGGTCCTCAGTTTTGTCATAGTTTTTCCTCCCAAGCATTACATTTTATAAATTATACTGATATAAGAAAAGAAATTGTGAAACAGAGAAGGATATTCTATGGTTACAAGGATATTGTAGTAAAATAGAGGAAATGTTATAATAATTCAAAATTGATTGTCGTATATGTATTTTAGAACAAAGATTAAGGGAGTATTCTGCGCATAAAAAAGTTTTTTTAGATTTTTAAAGAAGAAAACGATTTTATAGGATAAAGCGAATCGAAAGGAGCCACAAAAGATGGACCAACGGCCACAGAGACATTCAAAAGAAGAATTAACACAGATCATAGAGTCCTTTCTCAGTACATACGGCAGGGTCCAGGTTGATATTATGTTCGTGAGAAAAATGCCTGGAAAACCAAAGACGTATAAAACCTACATGCTGGAATGTGATAAAGCGAGTGTAAAGGAAATGCTCATTGGAACGTTGGACTACATGATCCAGGAGATCGGCAGGCGGTCTATGGAAGAGTATGACCTGGAATTGTCGCGCGATGCGGTGGTCCAATATGTAGAAAAGTCCCATGTGCTGCATTCGGATGCGGTTCTCGGCAGTATTACACAGCAGTTAAATCAGGAGAATACCCTGAATCAGGATGTAGATTTTGATAAGCTGAATTTTCTTGTCATTCAATTGTTCCGGCCTGGGGACGGGGAAAAGCTGCTGTTGTTTAAAAAGCATATAAGGAATGCAGCCAGCCTGAAAACAAAAACTGTGCGGTTTTCTTTTAACGGCAGGGAGTTCCGTCCGTTCACGGACCGGATACTGACGATCGGAAGCAATGCCGAAGCATTCCTGATTGACGGTTTTTATTACATTTTAAACAGGGACAAGTTCAATTCCATGTTCGACTATAAGGACGCCTTTCTGAATGTTGTAGAGGAACATACGAAGGCGATCGTTGATACCAATATGATCACGAACGCACAGGAATTTATTGACCAGTGTAAAAATGACGGACGGTATTTACCGCGTCTGACGAAAGCAATACTCGGGAAGGGATTTAAAAACCTGGTAGAATACAGATCAAAACTGAACCGGATAAAAAAAGAGTATGGCCTGAATATCGAGCTGACGGATGATGAAAAAATTGTCTACAGCAGGCCGGAGGATACGCCGGAAATACTGAACCTGCTGATGGATCATTATGTCATCAGCGCGCTGACGGAGCATAGAATGTTAGCAAAGGCGATTGAAA
The DNA here is from genome assembly GCF_003885045.1 of Schaedlerella arabinosiphila. GTDB lineage: Bacteria > Bacillota > Clostridia > Lachnospirales > Lachnospiraceae > Schaedlerella > Schaedlerella arabinosiphila. The sequence continues at coordinate 79,544 of NZ_RHJS01000001.1, forward strand.
AATACGAAATAGGGTGAAAATGAATGCATAAGGCGATCTTGTTTATATCCTCATATATCCCGTTATATGTTCTGCTGACAGCAAAAAATATATTGGAAAGATGCACGGAAGGCGGAAAGTTTGTGGACATCGGTGAAAAGCTGAAGCACGGCCGTTTCTTTGATGAGATCAATGACTGGGCTATCGTAGTGCTTGCCGCGCTGAGCCTCCTGTCCTTTATATATTTGAAAATAAAATTACGAAATACAAAGTCGGAAAAATGCTATATCGTTCAGGAGGTCCGGGACGAAACCAGTAATCATTATTTCAGCTATATATCCGTTTATCTGCTGTCCTGCATCGGATTGTCTTTGAGCAATATTGTCGATGTTTTTGTACTGGTGTTTCTGATGGCGCTGGTGGGGTATATATACATTACCAATGATCTGATCTATCTGAATCCAACGCTTTACATGATGGGGTACAGAGCCTGCAATGCGAAGCTTTATGCGGAGGCCACGGGGGAGACGGTGGAAGGGGTCATAGTCTGTAAAAATGGTGTAGATATGGGGATTGGAAAAAAGATTGGCGGTACAGGAAAATATAGCCTGATCGTCTCAAATAGAAATTGGGAAGCCAAATATTGAATATATTGTGATTTGAAAGCAGTCAGGTGGAATGCTGTATTGCCATAGGTGGCTTTTGCGATGGAATCCTTCATAATTAAAATTGACATGTCTGTGGTATCTGCATATAATGGAATCAGAAGAAAGAGTATTGTCTAATGGAAGCGCGGAATAGATATTAAGCAAGGTGTCTGTGATATTGCTATTATCTTCATCATCTGATTAACAAAGGGGAAATCAGAATCGATTTTTGAAGAATTGGAAAAACGGATTTATGATATCGTGAATAAACGGATGATCTATATCCGGAAAGTATAGTAGACGAAATACTTACCTGAATATGTATTTGGGAATGGGAAAATACAAACGAGCCCAAAAAATGAGGAAAAAAAGCGAGTTTTCAGAATATTCTGTAAATTACTTGCAAAAATGGGGCCGGGAAGCCGCATAAACAGAGGGGTTCTGGAGGGGTACTGTAGAAATGGAGAAAGCCCGAAGCAGGGGAGTGACACACATAGGTTGTCTATACGGTAGAAAGACAGAGTTACAGACAATCTACTACATACATGATAAGATCCAGTATAATTACTCAACGGAGTAGTTCCACTGGATCTTTGACAATTACATATAATGGTCTATAGAGAAAATCGCGAAGGATTATAAGTACATAGGCATTAGCATGGATTTACGCAGTTTTTGGTGTAGAAACTGATATACTGTAGGTCGCTGTGATGAGGAGATGCAAATAAGTAAGAGATGAGATCGGATATTTAGTAATCTTATTAAGACAAAGTTTTGTGTTTTAGTGGCTAATAGTTTGGGATTCTCATAAAATATATAAGAAGGCTGATAAAGCATTAAGATGTAAAAGCAGGAAGGGTTGATGTTATGGATCAGATTAAAGATGAACACATGAAAAAAATGTTGTCTGAACTTGCGGAACTTTTGCATCAGGCCTATGGAAAACGGCTAAAAGCAGTGATACTTTATGGATCTGTGGCAAGGGGAACGTATACAAATGATTCGGATGTAGATATCATGGTGTTAGTGGATGGGGATAATGTAGAACTTCGGGAATACGACGAAATGCTTAGTGATATATCTACGGATATTTCGCTTAAATATTTGAAAGTTCTTTCTATTATCGATATCAGCTATCAAGAGTACCAGAAGTGGAAGCAGACATTGCCGCTTTATAAGAATGTGTCAAAGGAGGGGGTTGTGTTATATGCCGCTTGATATGCATACATTGTGCAGATATAGGATGGCACGGGCAGAAGAAGATTTACTGACTGCAGAAAATAATCATCAGTCGGGTTTTTACAAAGCGGCTATCAATCGGTCTTATTATGCGATTTTTCATAGCATTCGGGCAGTTAATATATTAGATGGCTTTGATGCATCAAAACATAGTTCTGTTATTGCCCATTTTAATCAATTTTTTGTTCATACAGGAGAATTTGAGAGAACAACATATAAATTGATTGATAGTGCTTATCGTATTCGAGAAAAATGCGATTATTCGGATTTTTTCATAGCTTCGAAAGAGGATTCAGAAGTACAGTTAAATAATGCAAAAATGTTTCTTCATACAGTGAAGATGTATTTAGAGAAAAAAGAGAAGGAACATGGAAATTAGAAGCAGGATGAATTCCAGGAGTGGGGTGTATCCTGCTTCCCTTTATCTACATCTAATCCCCTTTATGAGTGAGTTAAACCTTGCGGTTATCTGAGTTTCGGACGTTTTCCTGTTGGCTTCAGCAGGGGGGATTATTCATTTAAATTTTGCCATCTATTAAATATTCGTAGGAAACTCTAAAAATCTGGCAAAATGCCTTTAATTCTAAATCAGTGACGTACCGCTGGTTCGTTTCAATCCTTGTGATCACATTTTTATCAAGGTCATAGCCTGCGAGCTGGAGCAGGCAGGCTAAATGTCGTTGAGAATAATGATGTTGTTTCCTAAGGCTGATCAACTGCTGGCTGATCAGATTCTTTCCCCCGGTCGGGGTCCTTAATTTTGTCATGATCGTTCCTCCCTGGTATAGTTTTCATACAAATATTACATTTTACGGACAAGGTGGGAGAAGGAAAATAATGAAAGCTTATTGTATGGACATACACATTTTCTTTGTAAAGATTGTATGATATACTGAAATCGAACACTTTACCAATGCAGAAATTTACCGGAATAGCTTCAAAGAACTAAAGATAATATGAGAGGAGCTGCAAAAGATAGACCGACAGATTCATATGCCTTCGAAAGAGAGATGATCATAGGAACGCTGGTATATATGCTCAAGGAAACTGACAAGCTGAATTTTCTCGTCATCCAACTGTTCAGGCCGGAGGACGGGGAAAAGTTATTATTGTTTAAAAAGCATATAAAAAATGCTGCCAACCTGAAAACAAAAACGGCAAGATTTTCTTTCAATGGCAAAGAGTTCCGCCCATTCACAGACAGGATACTGACAATAGGGAGCAAGAGCAGTGTAAAAACGGTGTGGATAGGGGGATTGGAAAAAGGATTAGCGGAAAATATAGCATGATCGTCTCGAATAGAAATTGGTATTAAAATCATCATGATTTGACAGCGATCGGAGCAGGGGTAGCTACGCCTTGGCGTTTCGTGGAATGCCTGGAAAAGAGCATTATGATTTGGTGACATGTAACGGGTATGCGATTTGACATCAACCAGAGAGGAATGCTATATTATCTCCATAGTGTAAATTCTTTTTACGGTGATGGCATAAGCCGTAGCCGATATGATGCAATCCCTGGAAACAGGTAGGAAAATAAAATAACGGGAATGAATTTCCGCAAGATGACCGCGCAAAATGCTCGTCTATTTTACGGAAGTTTTTTCAGTAATAGTCTCACATATATTTGTGGGGCTTTTTTTGCGTGTTTTTAGAAGGAGGCAGTATAGGGAATTTGTTTGCAGGCCTACAGGCCACACATTGACCAGATCTTTCCTGTAACGAGAATTTACATGATTACAATATGACAGGAGGCTGACAGGAAAAAGATTTGTTATTCATGACAACAGTACTTTACGAAAAAGGAGGAGTTCAAAATTGAAATTATTTTGCAGTATGATCGACCGGCAGCTGCTGGGTCAAATGAAGGACCTGATCAGGAGAACAGCAAACGAAAATAGCTATGGCAGATTATCAGAATGGAACTGCCTGCTGAAAGAGAAAGAAGTCAAAAGCCGGATGGAGGAGCAGTATAATCTGAAATATCCGGGAGAAGTCCTGGAAAGGTATGAAGAACGCTGCGGCGGCGGAAAGAGCCAGACTATGGCTTTGGCGCTTGCGTTGGCAGAAACAAAACCGGTTCTTGATCAGGCGATGTTTGTAGGAACACAGTATACAGATTTTATACGGAAGGTACGGCAACAGGCAGAAGAAGATTTCTTTCTCTGCTGTATTTTATATCTGCTTACGGACAGCGCGGAAGAAGAAACACGATTATATGACAGGATAAGCGGCCGCGCATATGCGGGTATACAGGAAATAGTCTTTGCCGTATATACGTTTCAGAGCAGGAGGGATGCATGGGAGATTATAAAAAAGCATGGAGCAGCCTTTATGGGGAAAGAAAGGGACTACCATGTATATGAAAATATACAGATCTACATATGGATTTTAAAACAATTCCATAAACAGATACGAAAATACAGGGGAAGAGGGATTTCTGTTTTGAAAGCCCTGCTGGAGCTGGCGTGCGGATATGTAAAAAAGGACACTGTGATATGGAACCGGCTCCTGGAGGAAGGGTATTCGGAACAGGAGATCTTGTATTTGAACATTTCTCTTCCCAAAAAGCTGAATCTTACAACATCTCTGACAGAGAAATCAATTACAATGGAGCGGATGGCTCTGGCAGGGGTAAAGGAAATCCTGAATGCGGAGGTGATAGAGGATGCCGGCCTGTTCAGACTATGCAGGAGACTGATCAGGCAATACCAAAGCTACTATATTTATCTGGAAGGAAAAAAAGGAATCGTGGAGAGCCTGGGACAGGATATACGGATAAAAAATCCAGAGCTGTTCCAATATCTTTATAAAAAGAATGCGGAGGATAAGCTGCCTGTGAGTTGGTTTTATGCGGACTTTGGCATGCAGGAATGGTGCGATGTCCACTCCTGGATGGAGACGGAACAATTTACACAGTTGTTTGGGGCCAGTATGCTTGCTCACAATGGCAGTAATATGGATTCCTGGCTGGACAATTATCGGGAAAGGACAGGAAAAAGCTATCATGAGATTTTCTGGAAATCCGATGAATATACGGTCAGAAGCATTTTTCAGTTATATATACAGAAGAATAAAGTGGATCTAAAAGCGCTTCTCAATGAGTATTCAGAGGATGAAAAGAAACTGACGGAGGAAGAGCTGGGAGCAAAATGGTCTGTCATGAAAAGCAACATTTCATCCGCAGTGTGCGGACTGGACACTCATGAGGCATATCTTTTTTGGGAGGCTTTTGATGATTGGTATGGCATATCACAATTAGATACATTTCTTATGCACAGCAATACCGTATTGAATGCGGTAGGGATTCGTACCTATGGTCAGTATTTCCAGAGGATGGATTTTAAGAAACATATTTTTACGGCATCGGAGCAGGCCAGAGTTTTCGGCTGGGTGGAGCAGGAGGTCTACCAGAAGCTTCCGAAATATTATGAGGAATTTCTTTATGCTTTTTTGATGCTGGATTCGGCAGAAGAAATCTTCCCGGAAGAGAGCAGAAAGCTGTTCCTTATGATCAAAGAAAGCGTAAAAGGAGGGGATAAATATTCCCTCTGCCGAAAATATTATACGAAAGAGGAGTGGCAGTTGTTCCTGGAAAAGGAAGAGGAGAAAAAGGCAGAGCAGAAGCGAAAACAGAAGCAGGCCGACCTGGAGGCATTTCAGAAAGAGGTATATCAGAAAATCCAGGAGGCTGAAAAAGAGTGTGATGTATTGGAAAGTATTATACAGATGATGCCATATTTAAGATTGCATACTGAGAAAATGTCCATATGCCTGGAACTGCTCAGGGAGAGAATGCAGCCTGTGGGATATGCAAAAAGAAATACGATCGTTATGCTGGCAGATAAATTATTCTTTCAGTTTCTGCATAAAAAAATAGGATTGAAAGAAGTGTTGAGCATATTGGGAAAAATGGAGGTTTTAGAGGATGAATCTACGGAAAATTAGGATACACAGGAAATGCTGCCGCATGCTTTTGGAAGCAGGGTTAAACAAAAAAATAACGGAACGATGCAGTGAGCAGCGTATATTAAAAGGCGCCGGAAAGATTCTGGAAAATAAGGCGGCACAACAGATCCGGGAATTGAAGATTGATTTACAAGAGCAGTTTCTGGAGAATCCGAAGCTGCAGGCATATATTTTTGAATTGTTCCGAAAAGGGGTGCCTGCGGTTAGATGTAATTCCGTGTTTGAAAAGATAGAAGCAGATACGCTGATTGGTTATGAGATCGACAGGGTAGCTGATATATTGTCAGACAACCGAATATCAAATGAATTTCTGGAAATCTATCTAAGGTATTACAGGAATATAGATCTTACAGAGACGGAAAAAGGAAGGCTGCCGACTGGCCTTAAAAGTTATTTCTCCTGCCGGAAGGATAGGGAGGACACTTTTCTTGCGGAGCACGGCAGGCTTCTATGCAGCGAACTGGTTTCAAGCAGCTTTCTGCTCAAGCTGCAGGATTATGACACATGCCTGAAAAGGATGGCAGAAGATGAAGGGGTTTTTGCTGCTCTGCAGGCTGTCTTTGAAATGAGCGGCCACAGTATACAGATAGATGACGATACGTTTCAGCAGATAGCGGCAGAACCGGTCCGGATAGGAAAAAATCTGGGATGGGCGGAGGCATTTTTTACAGAGGAGGAAAAGCCGGCTTTCATAAAACTTCTGATTGGAAATCATTCCCTGCAATATGATCTTGAGACACTCCGGCGGAAAGCGGAATCAGGGCATGAGATCGAAGCGCATCGGATGGTAAAAGACCGGATCGCGTATATTTCATTTTTTTACAACAATCCTTTTGTTGACCAGTGGAAAGGGGAATATATGGAGGGATTGATCATTTATGCAATTTCCCGTAAGAAGAAAGCATTTCTCCGTCTTATCCAGGAAAATACAGATATTTTTATGTCACTGCCGTGTACTTCGGTACTATTCCAGGCAGAATTTTATTCCCACATCGTAAATATAAACAGTTTAAACCGGAAGAACCTGACGCAATGCGGCAAGTTGAAAAACTGCCCAGCAGAGATTCTGGAAATATTTTATGACAAGGACCGCACGTTCCAGGAGTTTGCGATCCTCTGCGATATGCCCGCAGAATATGCAAAGCTGTATTTTTTGCTGGAGATTCCCCGTGTAGATGACCGGCTCAGAGTGATCCGTGAGATCATCCATGCAGGCTGTCTGAAAAATGGGATGGATCTGGCGTCCATTGCAGGGCAGCTGTCCGTCCGCCCATTTTCTCAGTGGATGCAGAAGATTTTCTCTCATATCGAGGGGCTGGAGCCGGAAGTGGGACTGAGGCTATTGGAGAACTACAGCAGGATCGGGCATCTCGTTTGGGATATCAGGACAGCAGCAGAAGCAAGATATATCGCATGCAGCGCAAAGGATCTTCTGTACCATTCCGAAGGGTATCCACTACCATGTGCCTATAGGGATAAAGATATGGAAGACATCCGGGAGGCAGTGCTCAGAGAAAATCCGGAATGGCTTAAGCTGCAGGATGAATTTCAGTTTACAGAGGAATTTATTGCAGAAAATGAAGCGCGGATCAGAAACTTTATATTTGATGACGGAGCACACATCATCTGGATATATTTACAGCGGATGCGGCATAAGTCGGAGGAATTGAGGCGGCTTGTTTACGCGGAGCTGACAGGAAGATTCCGGGAATTAAAATATTTTGGAAATGATTTGGAAAAGGAGCTGGATTACCCGGTTTCAGAACTTGATAAGAATGTATGGATGAAAAACCTGTGGGAGGAAAAGGGCGATCTGCGGATATGGGAGGAGGATGGCCTGCTTCCGGTAATGCGGATCGGGGAAGTGCCGTGTAAGACCTGTCTTTCTTATAAAACAGGGGTATATAAGGAATGCCTGCTGGCATGCCACGACTCGAATAAGAAGGTCCTTTATCTTTCCTGGAAGGGGAAGATCGTACTGCGTGCGGCAATACGTTTGACAAAAGGTTTTTTTGGAAAGGCAGAACACAATAAAAAGCAGCCGCCGCAATTAGAATTTGCAGATTTGTCCCATCGAAAGGACGGAGAAGGTGAGAAGCAGAAAACAGAAAAATTGGTTTTATTTCTTGAAAAGGCTTATACGGCCGGGATTCCGGAAAATATGCAGAAGTTGGTGATGGAGATGGTCTTCCGGATGATGGAACAAAAGGCAAAGCTTTTAAATACATTGTTAGTCGCAAGCACGTCTTATCTCAAATGGAAGCCGGAGCGGATGCACTATGCGCTGTTTTCCATTTATATATCCCGATCAAAAGCCGGAAGCCAGTATCTGGACAGTCTGGACGGATCGAAAAGTGTAGTAAATGAAGGGAGCTACCAGGCACATAATTTTCTGCTGGAATAAGGTATGAAATACAGAAAGAAGGAGGGCATATGTCATGGTCAGTTATCGGGAACTGGCGGATTTTACGGATTTGGATGTGATCGGCTGCTTTATGAAACTGGAAAAGGAAGATCCCTTTGCGGCGCTGTCATATCTGGCCCAGTGGGATTATGGGGAAGATATAGGGGAAGAGCTTATGACGCGCCGGCAGATATTTGAAGGGCTGGCTTTTACCAAATATGCAGAGGATTCAGGATATCTGGCTTTATGGCAGATTGGTGTCGAAGGGATTACTTTGTATCGGAAAATGGCCGGGATTCGGAAACTTCCGTAATGCCTTGATTTTTCGGGCGTTTACAGGTATACTGAAGGTGTAAAAAGAAAGGATGATAATATGGCTAACAAAATACAGCGGTTAAAACCTGATACCATATTGAAAAATTATTGGCGTAATAATGAACGGTTTGCTGATCTGTTTAATGCGGTCTTATTCGAAGGAAAGCAGGTGATTCGGCCGGAAGAATTAGAAGATGTAGACACAGAGGAATCATCCATATTAGAAAATAAAGATTATGCGGAGAGTCTTCAAGCCTCCCGGGATACTATTAAGATTCGGAAGAAATCTAATGAATACGGCATAGAGTATGTTCTGTTTGGAAATGAAAGCCAGAAGAATATCCATTATGCGATGCCAATGCGTATTATGGGATACGATTATAGTACTTACAAAAAACAGTATGACAGTAACGCCCAAAAATATACGAAGAGGGATGGGCTGGAAGAAGACGAATATCTTTCAAAAATGAAAAGTACAGATAAATTTATTCCGGTGGTCTCGATCGTGGTCTACTATGGGGATAAACCGTGGGATGGCGCGACAACTCTTCACGAGATGCTGAATATACCAGGGGAAATGAAAAAGTGTGTAAATGACTACAAGATACCATTGGTAGAGGCACGAAAAAATAATCTGGTATTGCATAACGCGAACAACAGGGATTTGTTTCATCTATTTGAGATTATATTAGATAAGAGCATGCCAAAGAATGAAGCAAAAAGAAAAGCCATACAATACAGTGAGGAGCATAAGACAGATAAATCTGTCGTTATGACGATCGCCGGTGCGACAAACAGCAGGATTGATTACAATGCGTTTGAAAAAGGAGAGGTGAGTATGTGTACTTTATTTGACGAAATTGCAAAGGAAAGCGAAGCTATAGGAGAAGCTCGGGGCGAGGCTATAGGAGAGGCTCGGGGCGAGGTACGAGGTGAGGCCCGCGGCATCATTGAAACAGGATATGATTATAAAATCCCGGAAAATGATATTTTGAAGAGGCTTCAAAACAAGCTGAATATATCTGTGAAGCAGGCAGAGGAATATCTCAATATGTTTAAAAAGCAAAGAGCAATATGACCGAAATGAATGAAGGCTGCGGAGTAAAATCCGCGGCTTTTATTATTAGGATTATTGATTTATTTTCATATTATGTATTTGTTGCGGGCAGAAATGACTCCTGTTTTGTATCGGAGGAGGGCTTGTGAAGTCATGGTCAGTTATCGGGAACTGGCGGATTTTACGGATTTGGATGTGATCGGCTGCTTTATGAAACTGGAAAAGGAAGATCCTTTTGCGGTGCTGTCATATCTGGTTTTATGGCAGATTGGTGTCGAAGGGATTACTTTGTATTGGAAAATGGAATAGGATTCGGAAACTTCCGTAATGCCTTGAACTTTTTGGAGGTTACAGGTATACTGAAGGTGTACGATCGCCGGTGCGACAAACAGCAGGATTGATTACAATGCGTTTGAAAAAGGAGAGGTGAGTATGTGTACTTTATTTGACGAAATTGCAAAGGAAAGCGAAGCTATAGGAGAGGCTCGGGGCGAGGTACGAGGTGAGGCCCGCGGAATCATTGAAACAGGATATGATTATAAAATCCCGGAAAATGATATTTTGAAGAGGCTTCAGAACAAGCTGAATATATCTGTGAAGCAGGCAGAGGAATATCTCAATATGTTTAAAAAGCAAAGAGCAATATGATCGAAATGAATGAAGGCCGTGGAGTAAAATCTGCGGCTTTTATTAATAGGATTATTGATTTATTTTCATATTATGTTATAGTATGAATTATATAAATAACAAAAGAAAAATCTGCTCCGCAGATCAATAAACAAGAGAGGGGATGAGCCAATGAACAGCATCTACGCATCCGATCAATTCTGTCAAGTCATTTGGCCGGATTTTACAGCACATTTCCGCAACAAGTCTACAGAAGCATCCTACCGTACAGACGTCATTGAATTTATGTCCATTTATCAAATGGATCTTCTCCAGATCACGGACAGGACTGTAGAAGATTATTATGCAAAAATGCAGGAGAAAGTGGAAGCAGGGCTTGTTCAGCCAAGCACAATGGCAAAAAAATTCCGGGAGCTTCATTCACTGGCCGCATTTATATGCGAAGAACGGGATCGTTATCAAATCCCAGACGCATTCCAGGACTATTTTTTCCCATATTTAAACCATGTTGCCAAAATAGAGAGGCATGCAAAATCAATCCCGATCGATCACATTGACCAAATACTTGCAGTTGCCCAGGATGATGAAATGGCATACTGTATTTTTGTCCTTATGCAGCGTGCAGGACTCTCCTCAACGGAGATCGCCGAGTTAAAGGTAGAAGATTTTTCTGCGTATGATAATGGTGTTTATGTATTTGTTGCGGGCAGAAATGACTCCTGTTTTGTACCGGAGGATGCATTTATCATTTTGCAAAAATATCTGGCCTCCAGGACGGCGCATGAATATCTTTTTTATAACAGCAGAGGAAATAAGCTGAATACAATGTACATCAGCCGTCTGATGAAAAAATATACAAAAGCGGCAGGCGTTCCTGGATACAGCGCGGAGGCTTTAAGAAATTCCTGCGCGGTTACCATGTTTGCTTATAATGCGAGTCCGGAACAGGTAGCAAAGCAGATAGGAGTTACAGAAATCCAGATCAAACGCTATAAGAACATGGCATACCGCGACAGCCTGATGCGTGCGGCTAACGGGCTTGTGAAGATACGTGTAGAGCTTCCGGAAAAATAGCAGGGACTCATATTTTGACTTTTTTCGAGAGCTGCAATATAATCATCATATAGTACATTTTTTCATCTTTTTGTTCTTTATGAACATAAGAATATGCAGAATCCCTGGAAACAGGTTTTTATCTTTTAACGAAGGGACTGCATGAAAAAATGCGGCATCTGGTTTCCAGGTGCTTTTTTATTCTATAGGAAAATTCGGAGAAGTTTCCTATAGAATAAAAACCCTCCGGGGGATGCGCACTGCGGCGTACAATGTAGATGTCGTGATGCGACCGCCGTAGGCGCGAGTTTCGCAAGCGAAACTCTTTGTTATTCTATAAAATTGATAAAAGGAGGTCGTTGTTTATGCAGACAACAAATGCAGCAGCCAAAATAATGAAACGGAGCAAGAAACCTGCATCTCAGCAATTTTATCTCTATAGCGAGGAGGTACGGGATGGCTGATCTGAGAGAACAGGAAATGGATCAGGAGATCATAGGTTTCATGGCCTGTCATGGAATGGCAGGCCGGAGTGATTATTATAACTATCATGCGGCGCTTGGCTTCTACTGCGCCTATTCCGCAGATGCGTTCCGACTTGCGGAAATAGTGGAGGATGGAGAGATATTTGATGAATATGAGGTGAGCGCAGTCATAAAAAAACTGTACCTGTCTCATAAAACACTGCGTTACTTTCAGCAGCAGTTAAATCTCGGGCTCTATCGGTTTGACACAGCAGAAACAGTTGTCATGACAGAAAGTACATTGGAAAAAGGCAGGATAATAGGAAGTAGGGAGAACGCGATAGAAACGGCACAGAAATGGCTCAACAGATTTTTAAGATCCGGAGAGCCTAAATATAAGAAGAGTTCTGATGAAAAAGGAGATGCCTTGATTTCTCAGAACTTTTTTTTATATGAAGCGGCTGTTTTTATCCTGTATCTGGCAGGAGAGGAGATTGATTATCATTTTATTATGAACAAAGGGAATCATGGAAAGACAAGAGGGAAAGCAAATGTTTATTATGGACCAGGATTTGAAACTAAATGAATGGCAGTTTGCGCAAAGGAAATATCTCCCTTATGATGCAAAGGTCTATTTATCCAGGATGAGAATTTGGGACTGGTATGAATCCCATGACGGGGATGTCTATGTTTCCTTTTCAGGCGGGCTGGATTCTACGGTCCTTGTGGATCTGGTGCGCAAGACCGTGGGAAAAATACCGCTTATTTTTGTGAACACAGGATTAGAATATCCGGAGATTATATCTTTTGTCTCCCGATATGATGATGTAACTGTATTGAAACCGAGAATGTCCTTCCGGGATGTGCTGCGTGTCTGTGGTTATCCGCTGATCAGCAAAGAAACTGCATCTAAGATCCGAAAACTGCGGCACGGGAACTTAAGCGAGCGTTATCGGAACTACCTTCTACACGGAGATGAAAGGGGGAATTTTGGGAAGCTGGCTGAAAAATGGAAATTTTTAATTCATGCACCATTTGATATCAGCGAAGAATGCTGCACTATCATGAAAAAACAGCCATTTGATCAGTATAACAGGGAAACCGGGCGAGTGCCGTATATCGGGATTACTCAGGATGAAGGTTTTCGAAGACAGAGGGATTACAACAAATATGGATGTAATGTATATAGTACGGACCATCCGCGGTCACGTCCCCTCGGGTTCTGGACCCGCCAGGACATATTACGGTATATATCAGAAAACCGACTGCATTTTTGCAGTATATACGGAAAAATTATTTTTAAAAACGGTATTTATCAGAATACCGGTGTCAGGAGGAGCGGCTGTGTCTATTGCTGTATGGGATGCCATCTGGAAACACGCCCCAATCGTTTTGAACGGATGAAGGCGGAGAACCATTCACTTTATGATTACTGTATGCGTCCGCTGTACAGCGGAGGCCTGGGGTTCGATTATGTACTGAATTATTGTGGTTTTGTACATTAGAAGAAGACGTCAGGATTGCAGGAAATCTGCAGTCAGAAACGGACAGCCATGTGAAAAAAGAGGAGGAAATGCATGAAATTTGATGCAGGATATTTAGCGGCGGCGATTCTTGAAATGGAAGAGAAGGGGCCGGAGCCAAATGACGAATACAGACAGGTTTTGCGGATCGTATCCGGAAATAAAAAATATTTTGCAAAAGCAACATTAGAGGACATTGCAGAGCTGTTGGAAAATCTGAACGAAATCCTTTCCAGGGAATTTCAGGAGGATTTCCCGATGATTGATCTAAAGAATATGCCTAAAAGCAGCGTTTCCATAAGAAGGGCAATATAAAGCTGCAGGGCATTCGGCAAGTAAAATAGCGGCTGCAGTCATCTGGCCTCCCGCCATCAGGCGGCTCTTTAAGAGGCAGATGCGTTACAATTCGCGGCCGTCCAGGAAAAAAGGAGGACAATATGCAGATAAAAGCTACCTGGGACAACAAACGCTTCGGAGGAGATTATTACCGGGCCGTACGCGTGGAACTGATTGATGATAGCGGAATCCACACTGCAAAATATGTGGATGCGGAACATTTTCTGAATGCGCTGAACGGCGCCAAAGTAAAGGAGGACAATTTCTGCAGGATCGGTAAGCTCCCGCAGCATTATTATGACGGTGCAATAAAAAGAGATTCAGAAATGGCAATCAGCGGTAAGATCCAGATGATCGTTCCGCCGGCAAAAACAGTCGTGCAGTTTGAGAATACGCGGTATGAAATCCCGTTTCCTGCACTGCTGTTTTTTTATTCCATACAAAAGGGAAAGGTTATGAACACAAAAATCTATGCGCTGAAAGGAGGACAGTGGAACGAAAAATCGGTTTTGTATAATTATCCCTATGGGAATGTGAATACTTCTTCCCACATCGTATGCTGGGGAACCAATGTGCTGCCGGAGATTACAGACCTGCAGAAGCTGGATGTGATCTGCTCCATGTTTTACACCAGCCCATGCAATAATGATTTATATACGGCAGGAAAGTCCACTGTATGGAAGATAGAAAACCTGAGGAATGTATTTGAACAACTGAAAAAAAGGCAGAATTTTCCGGATGAGATTCTGGTGAACAGCGGCAAGGGAACCGTCGGAAGCTTGTGGAAGGATTTTTAGGATGAAGAGGAGGACGAAAATGAACGATTTATTTTCCGCATTTGGAATTGAGGAAGAGGAACTGCAGGGCTTGGAAAAGAAGCCTGCGGCAAAGAAAGAAAAAAAGAAAAAAGAGAATAAGACAACAGCAAAGTATAAGCTGCCGATCCAATTCTGCGGAGGACATCTGCGCAGGGTCTTTACGGACGTGAATGAGACCGCATGGAGTGAAGAGAAGCTGAAGAGCGAAATACGCCGTACCTTCCGGGAATTGGCAGGCATTTATTTTAAGATTCATGTTTTAGATGTAAAAGAAGGATCTGAAAATATCGGCACCTATGTCAAACCGGAGATTCTCTACAGCGCATTTACACAGGATGAAAAACTAGAATTTCCGCTGGAAGTCGTTGCCGGCGAGAAAACATTGTGGGCAGATACGAAGATCTCTCTGGATGAGATCCGCAGGCTGTGGATACAGGAGCATCCGGAATATGAAGGCTGCAAGTTCCAATACGATGAAAAGCAGAAACTGCTGATTCCGTTTATGGATCAGAGCGCACCGCGCGGCAAGGCGTACACGCTTCCTGTGACGGTTGGATATCTGGATATTCAGGAAACCTATCAGGCGGAGGATTTTGAGACCGCGGAAGTAACCATGGAAGCACTTCGGGAAAAATATTCCGAAAAGTATCCGGAATTTTCCAAATGCGGGTTTGCCTATCAGGAGGGACTGAATCTTTTATTTCCGGTTCCGGAAAAAGAAGATGCGAAAGGAAATTCAAACATATCCCTACCGGTAGAGCTCAAAGCGGGCGGATTTTCTATCCTGGTACAGCCGGAAGACTTCCATGGCCAGAACTCGGCAACGCTGGACGAGATCCGGGAAGTCCTGGAAGCCACCTATCCGGAATATTCCAAGGAGCGTACGGAGATGCTTTATGATAAACAGCATTTTGTGGTTCCGATCTTAAAGAGCTCCAGGAAGGGGCTTCAGATTTTTTCGAATGACCCGGAATGGCGGCATGAGATCAAAAAGGACAAAAATCGGGAGAAATGGCGTGTAGAAACGACCCCGTTCGGAATTTTCCGGCGCAATATCTCGGCGGGAGGAGCCGTCAGATTTGAAATGACCGCACCGAAGATACCCTGGGAGCTGATTGCGGAGACAGAACGCGTTTTTAAGAGGAACCCGGTCAATGAATACGCTGTACAGATCTTCTTTGACAGAAAAACAAGAGGCTATGAGCTCTATGAACCGGAACAGCAAACGACTCCCGGTACCGTCGTATTCCGCAGAAATATGAAAATGGAACGGGAAAAGGTTCTGGTCATGGATATACACAGCCATGGACGGTTCAATGCCTTTTTCTCCGGGGTTGATAACAGTGATGAAAAAGGAATCCGGCTGTATATGGTCATCGGAAACCTGGACCAAAGGGAACATACATATGCACTGCGCGCGGGGATGGCGGGGTTCTTCGGGACACTGTCCCTGCCGCAGATATTCGTACAGGAAGGAACTGCTTAAAAAGGAGGATATAGAATGTCAAAATTTAACATAATTATTGTAGGATGCGGCGGCACAGGAGGAAATTTTATCAAGGAACTGGGGCGATTTCTTTATCGGAACAGTATGCGGCAATATTGCCGCATACTGCTGGCCGACGGCGACCTGGTAGAAGAGAGCAATATTTCAAGGCAGCCGTTTCTTCCCCAGGATGTGGGGCGGAAAAAAGCGGAAGTCATGTCCGAGATCCTGCAGGAAGCCTTCCAGGTTTCCTGTGAATATTATCCGGAATATATAGACAGCGTCTCAGACCTGAGTAAATTTGAAGACAAAAATATGGTTATGCTGCTGGTCGGATGCGTGGATAACCACGCCTGCAGGAAGGTGATGCATGACTATTTCCAGTCGGCCGAGTCCTGTTTTTATCTGGATGCAGCCAATGAGTATTCCGCAGGCGAAGTGGTGGCGGCAGTGCGTATTGATGGGACCGAACTGAGTCCGGACAGAGTGCATTACTTTCCAGAGATTCTCGAGGATGTGTCTGTTCCAAGAAGATGGGAAAGCTGCCAGCAAACAAATATATCGTCGCCTCAGCATCTGCTGACCAATCTTTTTGCTGCCAATATACTGCTGAAATGTACGGTAGAGTTTTTATCCGGCGACGAATGGGAGGGCGGAATCTATTATTTTGATACCTTTAAAGGATTTCTGCGTTTTCAGGAGGTGTGATGGATGGACAGGCAGAAACTGGCACGCATAACCACTGCGCCTTTTCCAAGGGAGTGGGACGAATGGGAAGCCTGGCTGACAGATGACGGACGGCATACGTTTTATGTGCTGATGCTGGGATTCGCTTATTTCAAAAAGCTGACCGCCGGGGAAATCAAGATACCTTTCCACAATGTCCGTTTTCCGCAAATGCGAAACAGGCTGAATGATGTGTATCAGATCTTGCAGATGACAGGAGAAGCACTGTTGTTCTCGATGCCGGAGTGGTCGTCTTTCAACCTGGAAATAATCGACTTGGCCGGAATAGAAGAACTTACGGGAACAGAATGGGAGTTTTGGCTCCAAATGGATGACAGTTCCAGAAAAGAAAGCCTGATAGATCATCAAAGCCGGCTGTTCTTCGGTAAACAGTTGGAGCTGTTCCGCCAGATGCCGGAACCGGTTCTGGACAGCATGGATTTTCAATTTGGAAGGGAGACCGTCTATTTGACCAGCAAAAGACTGGCGGACTATCTATGGTTTACGGACGAAAACCCGCAGATTATTGGCAACCAGTTCTCACAGGAGAACAGGCAGATTCAGAACGCGCTGTCAACTCTGAGATTTCCTGTATGGAAGGACTGGAGAAAAGCATGGACCTTAAAGAAGGAAGAGTATATCATCGGATTTTGTTTTGGCGCAGACCTGGATGACGAAATTTCCTATAAGGATTTAAACTGGAATTTTTTTACTGCTCTGTATGTACTGGAAAAGCTGCTGGATCTGGCAGATGAGATATTCGATTTTACTGCAGAGGCATTACAAAGAAGAGGTGAAGAGGATGAATTTTAAAGAAATTATGGAAATTGACAGGCATCCGTTTTCTGAACAGTGGGAAAAAAGTTTTTATGAGAATCTTTTATGCTTTATAAATACGGATATATTTTTTGTGCTGTCAATCCTGCTGATTCAACGTTTTCTGGAAAAATTCAACCAAAAATACGGTACGGAAATGTACATTGTTGACAATGACAGTAAATGGTTTTTACTCGATTACATAAAAGAACTGTCAGAATACGATGATGGGATAGAGTTTATGGCCGAATATAAGGAAAACTGTTGGAATCTGTTTGCGGATATGGCATTTCAGGCACATTTCGAAATCATACATATCCAAATCGAATACAATGAATGGGATATCCCTCAGTATGGAAGGAAAACATACCTTAAAAGAAAACTGCGGCAGGTCGAGCCGTCCTGGAGGCCTTTCATCCTGAAGAATCTGAATTTGATCCAGGATGCACGCTGTATGGAGGACGGCGAAGTCTATATCCTCCGGAACCGGGAAATATATATCTACCATACCTTCTGTGAAAAATTTGGCGGGTTCGTGGACACGTACCTGAGAAAAGAGCGGGAGGCGCTGGATACGGTGGTCAGTGACCTGGAATATCCCTTATTTTTTCAGTCGGAACACAGCCATGGTTTTCTGGGAGAATATTATTATATTTGTTTCGATACAGGCTACAATGGTTATGGTTTTCTGGATATAACCTGCTTAAATTTTACATGGACCCTGTCCTGTTTCGTGTTCCGGCTTTTGTTCGAAGATTTTAAAAACAAGGTAAGAGAAACAATCAGGGGAGACACGGAATTGAGGATAGAGCAATGAGGACGGAGGAACTCACCGTATTGCTCCAATGCCCGAAAAAGTATGAATTGAAGCAGGTGATTCTGGACGAAGAGTTCCAGAAATATAACGTAAAAAAGCATGCCCTTGGGATGCTGGCAGAGTATCTGGCAGAACGGAAAGAATGGGATGCAATATCCGGGAAAATGGAAGCCTTCCTTCAAGAGAATCTAAAAGCTTGCTGGTTTGAGCTCCACTGGCAGAAAAAGGAGGCGGTCCGGAACAGCCTGTTCCGGATGAAACGCCTGTACTGCTGGTTCAGAGCAAATATCAGAGGCACTATATATGCGGGAGCTGACCTGGAAATGGAATTTCAGGAAGAATACGAAGGCTGTCGGATTCGGCGTCTGCAGATAACCGCAGACCTGATTGCGGAGGAAAAGGACGGCGCTGTACTGGGTATCCTGCTGTATCCGAAATTCCCTGATTCTTGCCGCCGTTATGCGCAAGCTGCCGGAAAAAAGATCTTTTATACGGCAGAAATGCTCTGCCTCATGGGCGGTATGAAAAGGAAATATCCGGACAGGGCGGTTGATATCATGATTGCCGGTCTGGAACCTGAAAAAGCAGAAGAGAAGACGGGTCCGGTACTTGAGGACAGCCGGACAGATCATATGGTACGGTTTACCGAGTTGGATTTTCCGGATATGGAGAAAGGTGGCATTACCGAAGCACTTCGGGGGCTTCTGATGAGAAGGCGGAAAGCCAACTGCAGAAATTGTGTATTTGAAGATATCTGCCGGTATCAGGTGCAGACACCCCTGGAAGATCCAAAAAGGCATACCCAAAGGGCATCCCATAATGCATGTCCCTGCGGGACGGACGGACTTCGTCCGATAAGGGTTACCGGCGATACACCCGGGGAACAGCCGGCGGTCAGGCAGCCGGAGGATTCGATGGACTATACCGGAGATCAAAAGCGGTCGATCCGGCACCGGGACGGGCCATTACGCGTATGCGCCGGCCCTGGCGCCGGGAAAACAGCCGTTCTGACCGCACGTATCCGGGACCTGATCGAAGGCGGACATTCCCCGGAGAGGATACTGGCAGTCACTTTTACAAAGAACGCGGCAAAAGAAATCCTGGCGAGGGTCACGTCAAGTAAAAAACCAGTAGTCTCGACACTTCATGCACTTGCTTTTGGGATTGTACGGCAGCATGAATATATGGTTGGAAGGCGGAGGCTGGCAACCAGGGTGGACTGTATGCAGATGCTGCTGCAGGTTTTGAACGAGGCGCCGGCCATTCACGGGATATGCTATGAGAAGCCCGGCCGGAAACACGGGTTTTTAGACAGCCTGCTCAGGGATTTTGATTTTATTGATAAGCAGGGAATCCATCGGTTTGAGGAGGTATATCCGGATAAGGATACTGCCGGAATCTTTTGTATAAAGGAAATGTACGGCCAGAAATTCCATTCCTCGGGATATATTTTATACGATGACCAGGTCCGTCTCGGCGCAGAAATATTAGAATCATCCCAGGTGGTCCGTCAGAAAGTACAGGAGTCCTATGATTACATCATGGTAGATGAAGCCCAGGATCTGGACGAGATGCAGTCCCGTTTTATCCGGCTTCTGGTAAAAGCGCCTCAAAACAATATTGCGATTTACGGAGATGCGGATCAGTCGATTTATGGGTTCCGCGGGGGCAGCAACCGGTTTATGCTTGATTTTCCGGTTCTTTATCCGGAGGCGGCAGATATCCGGCTGGCCGATAATTTTCGGTCTTCCACAGGCATACTGGACGCTGCCAATACTTTGATCGGACATAATCATGACCGGGTGCCGTTCCGGATGCAGGCACATCTCCAGGGAAATGCACGTCCTGTCCTGATTCGAGATTTCCGATCCAACCGCATCGGCGCGTTTATCCACGACTTACTGGATGGGGGATGCCGGCCGGAGCAGATTGCCGTGATCGCCAGAACAAACCGGGAGCTGGAAAGTATGTGCAGTATGCTGGAAACATATAATTCCGAGCATCCTGAAAAGGATATACTGCAGTATGACCGGCCAAAATATTATCTGTATCAGTCTCCTGCATTCCAGGATATCCTGGATCTGCTGGCTTTATATCTCGGCATCTATTCAGAGGATAAGATCTGGTATCGCCTGCTTTTGGCATCCGGAATCCATCCGAATAAAAAGGACTGCAGGAATACTTTATATGAGGATTATCTGGATCAGGGCGAAATCCTGCCCTTTGATGCGGAGGAGGCAAGCGTGTATTTGTCCGCTGATGGGACATACAGCGCCGTCTTTCAGGCATTTGCAGGCATTTATCGCGCCAGCAGCCTTTTTTCCATGCCGCCGGACCGGGCAGTTCCCAACGTGACCAAGGCTTTTTGCGGCAACAGTCCGGACAGCCGGGAGACTGCGGAAGTTCTGGGTGAAATGATCCGGGAACGGAATATACGGACACCAAAGGAATTATGGCAGTATCTGACTGCGGTGAAAAAATTCCATGATGAGACCCGCCTGTACGGTTCCGAAGAAGAGAAGGGGCGGATTCATTTATTGACGGCACATGATTCCAAGGGAAAAGAATTTGAAACGGTGCTGGTGTATGGGGTAGACGCGTTCGAACGCGGAGACCCGCAGGAGGACCGGCGTCTGCTGTATGTAGCCCTTACAAGAGCAAAGGAAAAGCTGTATGTTACGGAAATATGCAAAGGAAAGAGTATGTTTCTGCGTGAGTTCAGGGAAAAATTGGATGAAATGGGAGGTTTAGATTATGCTTAAGAGCTTTGCCCTGATAAGTTCTGGATTTTTTTGATACAGATTAAGTATGTTTCTGAAGTTTATTTCAGAAAATAAAAATGAAACGCCTTTAAAGCAGGAATTCTCCTTATAAAAAAGGGATTCCTGCTTTTTGTCTTATTATTAGCAAGGAGAATATGATATGCCGAAATATCTGATCTATGGAGAGGAACCGTATCTGATCGACAAATTCCGGGAGGAGCTTACTAAAAAAGTTGAAACTCCGGAATTTAATTTACTGGATACGAATGAATTTGGAGAAACAGAGAAAGCATTTTTATGCCAATACCCTTTATTAGGAGATAAAAAGATCATGATCTTCCGGGCCGGAAAGCTGACCGAATGTACGGAGCTGATCGAATTTATCGCTGTACAGGGGAAAAGGGCAGAAGTCTATATTTTCTGTGATGAAGCAGACCGAAGGACCAAGATTTTTAAATCTTTTAAAAAAGAGGAAATGAAGGTATATAACAAACTGCCACAGGAGACGCTTGAAAAGACGATCACGCAGTACATAAAAAAAGCCGGATGCGAAATTACATCAGAAGCATACCGGCTTTTTCTGCAATTGGTGAATTACGATTCGGAGGATACAAACCTGTATGACGTACTCCATTCTTTGAAACGTGTCTGTGCGGTAAAAAAGATTACAAAAGATGTGGTGGAAAGCATGGTCATGGATCGTGAAAAGGAAGATATATTTTCTCTGATCCGCCTGATCATGAACAGACAATACGGAGATGTATTCCGCCAGGCTGACCTGCTGCTGAGAAGCCAGCCGAACAATGTGGTCGGAATTTTATCGCTGCTTCTCCGCAGCTACCGTATTGCCTATAAAATGCAGCGTTGTAATTGCTCTATGCAGGAATTAGGAATCAATTACAGAACCTTTGTCCCAAGACTTTCTGCAGAACAATGCAGCCAGGCCATGGATATTTTAGACGGAGCTGTCAATAAGGTTAAACGCGGCTTTTATAAGCCGGAAATTGCACTAAAGACTGTACTGGCAAAGCTGTGTGAACTATAAAAGGGTAAGGAGCTGATTCAATCTATGAAATATGCAGTATGCTTTAGCGGCGGCCACAGTTCTGCCTTGGCCGCTGTAGAAACAGTCTGGCGTTTTGGCAGGGAACATGTGATCTTGCTGAATCATAACATCAGCTCGAAAGTGGAATCTCCAAAAATCAAAATATTTAAGCAGGAGGTTGCAGCATCTCTATATCTGCCTGTAACTTATGCAAACTGCGAAGATTTTGAGCAGATGTCCCCGCTTGCTTTGAGCCTGAAATACAAAATGTTCAAATTCCGTACCGGACGTGAGATCTGCACTTATTTTTTAAAAACCCGGCCGTTTTACCAATGGCTGGAAGAAAATTATCCAATCTGCAGAGAAGGCATGTCAAAGGAGATTACGTTGATCTACGGCTTCGATTCCTCGGAATGCAGCCGAATCAAAAGGCGCCGAAGGCTTTTACAGAAGATCGGATATCAGAGCATGTTCCCATTGGCAGAATGGAGCCGTACAATACATGATATTGAGGAAATCGGCATCCAAAGGCCGGCTATTTACGCAGAATCCAAGCATGCCAATTGTATTGGATGCCTGAAGGCAGGGCGGCAGCACTGGTATAAAGTATATTGCTGCCATCGTGAAATCTTCGAGGAAGCGAAAATGGCGGAAAATAAGATTGGGTTCAGTATTATCAAAGGAGCTTATCTGCAAGAATTGGAACCATCATTCGAACAGATGCAAAAAGCAGGGATACCGGCCACTGAAAATATGGAAATGTACTGGTTTTGGAAATATGCGCGGGGATGTGCGGATTAAAAGAGATTAAAAGAGATGGAAAAGGTTATTGTTGGAAATCACGGGTTAATCTGCTATAATTCATTTAGACAGAGTGATTGTATCGCAAGGAGTGTGATTATGGACAATTATTTGAAACGGCAGGCATACGACCGCCTTCTTACATGGAAAAATCATTCGGATCATTCCACACTGGAGGTGTCCGGCGCCCGTCAGGTAGGAAAGACATATATTGTTAATAAATTTGCAGATGAGCAGTATAAGCAGAAAATATATGTCAATCTTCTTGAATTTTCAGGAGAAATTTTTATTGAGCATTACAATGATCTGCGAGAAGAGATGAAAAAAGGATTGTCATGTGAAAACCCTGTTTATGAGCTTATCAAAAGATACCGGCCTGATTTTGTAGATTCTGAGGATACAGTTATCATAATTGATGAAATCCAGGAATCAGCGGCTGTTTATAACCGTATTCGCGAATTTACCCGTTTGCTGAAGAGTGATTTTATCATTACTGGAAGTTATCTTGGAAGAATCCTGAATAAAGAATTCAAATATTCTGCCGGCGATCTGGACTCCATTGAAATCCAGACACTGAATTTCGAAGAGTTCCTTATAGCAATGGGGAAGCATTCTCTATATGAAGGTGTTGATCTTTATGGGAACAGTGAAGGGGCCATCTATGAAGAACTAAACGGCCTGTATAAGATATATACGTCCATCGGCGGATATCCGGCAGTCGTATTGCAGTATTTAAAGAGTAAATCTATAGATGATTGCCGGGAAGTATTACTGAAAATCCTGAAACTTTTTGTTAATGAAAGCAAACGTTACTTTCAGGATATTCTTGATGAAGAAGTGTATGACAATATGTTTTCCTGTATCGCCCGGATTCTTGTAAAAGAGAAAAAGGGATTTGAAAAGGACAGTTTCCGTGAGGAACTTCAAAATATTGTGGTAAAAAATTATTCCGGAAATATTACAAAAGCGTCTGTCAATCGTGCAATAGACTGGTTAAGCGGCGCTGGGATCATTGATTTTGCAGGGAAGCTTCCGGAGTGTAATATTTTGGATTTTAAGGCAAAATCCCGTTGTTACTTTATGGATGTCGGGCTTACAACCTATTTCCTGATGCATATCGGCTGCTCTGAAGCTGATATAGCAGGAATCGTAAATGAGAATTTCGTATATCTGGATTTGAGACGCAGGATTGGCCATCCAAGTGAGATTGCATTGGAAACACCTGCATTTGCAACACTGGGCAATGGTGAGATAGATTTTTATGTCAAGACCATTAAGGAACATAAGAGTTATGCGATTGAAGTTAAAGCGGGAAAAAAGAACAGCAAAACGATACAGACAGTATTAGAACGCAACAAAGCTGATTTCATTTTATTTGCCAAAGGCAATACCCATGGGGGAATTGCAGATAATGTATATACCATTCCAATTTATGGAATCGGAAGATTTAAGTTTTAGCGTAATAGGGCAATGAACAGAGGATCTCTTAAGGGGATTCTCTGTTTTACTCAGGAACAATATTTTTCAATGAAATACGGTAGAGACGGCTGCTCAATGAAGCAGCTATTTTTGTTTAAAATTTTGATTGGAGATACATACGTGAGCAGGAATTTCTCCAAAAAATATTTTTTTACAGGAGGAGGCATTTATATGAGAGTGAAAACAGAAAATATGATTCAAAAAAGCGATGGAACCAAGATTTATGAACCGCGAACGATCCAGGAAGTGTTTAATGACATAAAGAAAATATTGATAGAGGAAGGGTTATGTCCGGATGAATATTTTTCCCTGAGTTATCCAATGCGTTATGTCGATGAAGCATTTCCTGAAATTTCCGGTTTGCACTGTAATGCACAATGGGGTGGAAGTGAAGGGATTTATTTGGATATTGCTATGGATGTCTTTATTTCAGAGGAAAAGATATATAAGCAAATATCATTCATTACAGGAAAAACTTTATGTGAGTCCGAAGAGGCTTTTGACCGCATGCAGTATATTGGCGGTTATGTCTATCGTCTGCTTATGGGTGATGGAAATGTTCATGCAAGATATATTCTTTCATCTACTCCCAAACAAAATAAAGATACATTAGACAGAAAACTCAACTATGAACTCAAAAATCTTATGAAGAAAAATTTATATAGTCAAAAAGAGGATTCTGTAATTGATCCAGAGGAACTGGCACTCAAAGCTACAATCTTAAAAGTGGTGACAGCCAAGCCTTTGACGGAAGATAAGCTTAAGCAATTATTGGAAGCAGATAATGCATTAGATACACTCTATAACTTATGCAGGCCTGTTATGCCGGCAACCTTGTATGAGGTGGAAGATATAATTTCATCTGCCCGGACACTGCATTAGTAGTTATTATAGTAAATGGAAAGGGTCTGTATATTCTGTTTACATACCGACCCTTTTTTAGTCCGGCTGATTTTTGCCATTTGATTTCGTTCAGTATATCAATCAACAAAAAGAACCTGGAAGGTGCAAACTGGTGTTTTTACAAATACAGAATCATTTCCACAAATTAGTTGGAATATTTTTTGAGATATTGACAATTTGTATTTTGCGGAGTAGAATAATAGCAATTCATATTATTGCGTGAAATGCAGGTTTTACGCAATAATATGAATGAAATAAAAGTAAGGATGATTTTTATGAGTGAATATACGGAAACCGTAAAAAAACAAAACATATTGGCTCTGCGGGCTTTGTTAAAAGAAATGCCGCCGTTTTGTACAGATTATTTTAGGGGCATCGCTTCATCCACATTGCCGCGGACACAGACCGGTTACTGCAGGGACATTTATACCTTTTTACAGTTTATTATTATGAGCAATCCGCTTTATAAGGATTATCAGATTAAGGAACTACCCTTAAAGGTTCTTGAAGAAATGACCCCGGCCGATATGGATGAATATCTGGAACATCTTAATTATTATGTTTTTGAAGGTACGGAATACCGAAACGGCGAATCTGCAAAAGCCAGGAAATTATCTGCCCTCAGTAATATGTACAGCTTCTTTAATAAGCGCCAGGCCGTATCAAATAACCCGCTGACTGCGGTTGATCGTCCCAAGGTTCATGATAAAGTCATTATTACTTTGGATCAGGAACAGATTTTTGATCTGATGGATGCGGTCGAGAGTCCGACCAATATGACGGACCGCCAGAAAAAATTTCATAACCTCACGATGGCCCGTGACCGTGCCATTTTAACATCATTTTTGGGAACTGGAATGCGTGTATCAGAATTGGCAGGATTGGATATTACTGATGTAGATTTTAATAACCAGACGTTCCGGGTGATCCGGAAAGGTGGAAATGAAGCATACATATATTTTGGAGATGACATACGGGACGCACTCTGCTACTATTTGGGAATCCTGGAAAATCAGGAGGAGCCAAATGACGAAATAAAGCCATTATCCCCCAGAGAATCCCTGTTGAAAGGCAATGATGAAGAGAAAGCGCTGTTTGTTTCTCTTAGGGGAAACCGTATGGCGGTCCGCAGTATAGAGGTAATGGTGAAAAAATACTGTACAATGATAAATACGAATAAGAAAATTACTCCTCATAAGCTTCGGAGCACATATGGGACTGCTTTATATAAAGAAACTGGGGATATTTATCTTGTGGCGGATGTTCTTGGGCACAAAGATGTAAATACTACTAAAAAGCATTATGCCGAGATGAGTAATGATAATCGGAAACGGGCGGCGAATATCGTTTCTATAAAAAAAGGCAGTCAAAAATGAAAAAGTAATTTTTTAGGCTTCCTATCGCATATCCGAGTCATAAGGCTGTAGTCATAAACTGATGACTGTATCAGACCTCCCGATGAAAAGTCGTCTGACGGCGAGGTCTGATATTCTAAATACGCCCAAAATCCTCCACCATCCATTCGGAAAAACTGAATATCATTGGGTTTTTAAAGATTTCTACAAATATTACAGGAAATTGGCAGATGCATCTCCTTTCAGCAGAAAATCCTATGCTATATATTCAATGGCTCGAACCACTGACTAAATTAACCAAACCGGAACAAACCAGTTTTTTTCATCCACAGGCAATAAGTCGTTTGCCATGCAAATTACACTTCCTGTCCCGATCTCTACTTTTAGAGATTCTAAACCTTCGAAAGCCCCCTCGCGCGTCACGGGCTCTAACACATTGAAATTCTTAATTGCTGTTTTGCCAGGGGACGCTGCCTTTTTGATCTCTATCGGGGAAAGAATCCCGTTTTGATAAAGCAGCAAATCGATTTCCTTCTGGTCTTTATCCCTGTAATAGAAGATAGGCGGCTCCTTTCCTGCGTTCAGATAGCTTTTATAGATTTCTGAAAACACATAGCTCTCAAAGAACGCTCCGGACATGGCCCCTCTTTCCAATGCTTCGGGATTTCCCCATTTTAGGAGATAAGCTGCCAGACCGGTATCCAAAAAATGAAGGAGAGGCATCTTCACAACCCGTTTCAGAGCATGATTGTGGTATGGCTGTACAAGGGCAATAATATGGGACGATACCAAAATAGACAGCCATTTTTTCGCCGTTGGCGCCGAAATACCAGCGGCGTTTGCCAATTCCTCATAGACAACAGGCTTTGAGGTATGTGCGGCTACAACCGTCATGAAATTATAAAACTGCATCTCATCGGCAACCTGTGCAAGATCGCGGATATCTCTCTGCAGGTATGTGTTCACATAGGAACGGTAATAGGTCTCCCAGTCCACATTTTCATCTGCATAAAGCTCCGGCATGGAACCTTTGAAAATTCTGCCGTAAATTTCATTTAAGCCCTTCTGGTTCCTTACAGATAAACGGTTCATCAAGTGTGACGCATCCGTTTGGAATGGTTCGCTTGGCTCCTGATAAATTTCCGCATCGGTCAATCCCAATAAATTCACAATGCCGACCCGTCCCGCAAGACTTTCGCTTACATTTTTCATCAAACGAAAGACCTGCGATCCCGTAATCCAGAAATCGCCTTTTCTTTTGGTACGGTCTACGCTCATTTTAATATGGGGCAGCAATTCTGTTGCGTACTGAATTTCATCAATCAATACCGGCGGAGAATATCTCTGTAAAAATAACGCTGGATCACGTTTTGCCAAATATCTTACGTCAGGATCATCCAAGGTTACATATTTTCGTTCTATCCCTGTGCTTTGCTGTATCTCTGCCAGTCTTTGCAGCAGAGTCGTTTTACCCACCTGCCTTGGGCCAGTCACCAACAGTACGGGAAACATTTTAGAAACCTGTGCAATCGTATCTTCTGCAGCTCGTTTAATATATGCCATGACAATCTCTCCCTTCCATTACAGTATAGGTAATTTGAATAAATATATTCGACTAAATCAAATTATAGTTTTATTATAGCCAAAATCCGGAATACCGTCAATAAAATTCTGTCTAAATCAAATCAACATTTTTGAATAGCCGCATACAGGGGAATAAGAAATATAGGTTCATACTTTTGCTTCCGTTTATTTTAACGTAATTTTGGTTTCTATAAAAACTATTCCGGCATCTTTTTAAACAAATTCACCGTGCGCCCGATGAGCACACATTTTTCTAAAAGTTTGTTTCAAATAACAGGGGAGCTAAGGAAATAAAAGAACAGGACGCAGACAGACGATGAATGACTGTCCGCGCCCCCGCTTAGGACGTTAACTACTTCAAATGCCCGAACCTCGACAAACAAATACCCCACTCCAGCAATTTCTGCACGAGCGGAGTATCTGTCTAGCAGGCCGTATACTCGGATATTCTGCTTCCATGCACGATAACACTTCCCTGTCCTGTATATCATGCAAGATTCTTCAGAATATCTGTATGTGGATACAAATATGGGGCTTTCATACTCGGCACACAACATAAGAGAGCAGTCTTACCGACGGCTCCATTGTTATTTATCTTCATAAAACCCGAACTTCTGGCATATCTCATGAACAGTCATGGCAAAAATGGATCTCGAATACATATCCGGATTGTCATTCTTATTTTTCTTTTCAATGTATAACTCTTTCATCTCTTCATCCCATAAGCCATTCTCCTTGATCCATTCAATCTTTTCCGGCAGCATATAATATCCCCCCGGCTGTTCGCACCATGTGTAGTTCCTATGAGGCTTGTCAAAGTGGATATATTCTTGGCACTCATATCCTTCATCGTCAATATAGTTATTTACGATTGCAAAATCACAGCTATGGAGGATACGTGA
Organism: Schaedlerella arabinosiphila; assembly: GCF_003885045.1. Taxonomy (GTDB): domain Bacteria; phylum Bacillota; class Clostridia; order Lachnospirales; family Lachnospiraceae; genus Schaedlerella; species Schaedlerella arabinosiphila. Next base: position 108,650 of record NZ_RHJS01000001.1, read on the forward strand.
TTCTTTCCTGTTTTTCTTCTTAATCGTCAGGACACGCGTGGAATCCTCCGGATAATCATATCCGTATTTCACACAAACAGCGCCTATTGCGTTCCGAAGAACATCCTTTAACTGTTTTGGCGTATACTTTTCATCGCCATCATTGACTTCGATATTAAAATCAAAGTCATATCCTACATTTGATTTGGCATCGTAGGTGATCATGTTCCGCTTATAGCTGCCCACCACATCAAACCTGAATGTAAACTTCTCCCCGACCAGCTTCTGGACTTCTTTGAGCATATTTTGGATATCCTCATATGCCTTTTTTACTTTTGGCTCTTTCTTAGAAATAAAATGAAAATCGTGTTGCATGGCTTTACTCTCCTTTATGTTTTTCATTTATTCCCAAGCCTCCCATTCAGCATTGATTTGCTAAATCGTTATATTATAGCACCTGCTGGATAATTATCAAGGCTTTTACAGAAAAAACTATTTTCAAATAATTCTACATTCCTTTCCTTACACGGAGCAACTTCTCCATCACGTCATCCTGGACGGTTAACTGAAAAAAACGAAAAATTTCCAGCTGTGCAGTTGCAATCCGACAGGTCGTTTACATGCAATTCATTGCAATGAATTGCATGTAAAAAAGTAATTAAAAAATATAATATCAAATTGAATAATCAGATGGATCGTGATATACTCAAAAAAATATATAGCTCAAGCTTATTCTATAAAATCAGGATTAACCTTTTATGCACTTAATCATGAAAAGGAGTGATATTATGGCACTGCCGCAAAAGCAGGTATATACATCCGAAGATTACTGGAACCTTCCAGAAGGCCAGCGCGCAGAACTGATTGATGGAAAGCTGTACGCCATGGCCCCGCCATACCGCATCCATCAGGAATTAGTTGGTGAACTTTATTCTACGATTCATAATTATATCCATTTAAAAAATGGTTTCTGTAAAGTTTATCCAGCCCCATTTGCCGTAAACCTTACAGCAAATGATAAAACATGGGTGGAACCTGATATCTCCGTCATTTGCGATAAAAGCAAACTGTCCGATCGTGGATGCGAAGGCGCGCCCGACTGGATCATTGAGATTGTTTCCCCCAGCAGCTCACGAATGGACTATTCCGTAAAACTGTTCAAATACCGTACTGCCGGGGTGCGTGAATACTGGATCGTAAATCCTTTGAAAAAAGTGGTACAGACTTATTCCTTTGAGGGAGAAGAAGACTCAAATGCTTTTTTATTTGATGAAGAAATACCGGTTCATATATTTAACGGCCTGACAATCAAAGTATCCGAGTTACTGCAATAAAACTGTCGGATTGCAACCGCACAGCTGGAAAAATTTTTTGAACGATATTGATTTTTTCTATGAAATCGCATATACTAAAGATACAGATAGAGATATCTGTGCAGCGGTTAGATTGTCCAGTTAAAACAATCGTTTAAAAGCGGTTAGTTTCATATGTGCTCGCGTTCAAGCTGTCCAGTTTTGGGCGTAATGCTGCCGATGTGCGGCAGTGTCAGATAATCTGTGTAAGTAAATTGTCTGAATATTCGCATTGACTGCTTGATTATCATAACTCGAATTGCCGGAATCCTGTCAAGGCAAGGGTTTCCGCCTTTACAGGATTTAGACAATTCGATAAAATTAGAATTGTGGTCTGGAAATTTACACAGATTATCTGACACTCTCTTGGGTGCATTGTATCAAATTGTCAATCCTATCTATGCCCAACAAACCATTTATCCAAGCTGTCTACTCAACTCTCCGCCATTTTTCACGGTAGATCAGTTTCGACCAGCCCTTTAAACGCAAAAAATCCAGTAGCCAAAACCATTGTCCAAACAATCCCAACTCCCGGAAATCCCTTGCTTTCTGCACTTTTCCACTTTTCCATTTCTCAACCCATGACATCAACACGACACACTCAACATACAAGGTTTGTTTCATTTCTTATGAATTAATCTGTTTTAGTTGCGCCAAACAAATTGTCATTATAGGACATCCCGTTAAAGCCCATAGAGACAATGCTGTCCTTCGTATGCTGCGCCAGCCCCTTTATCTCCAGATCAGCCCATATGTATGCGGCGTTCTTATCGTGGATCAGGTTGGGATATTTATTGAAGTAGGTCTCCGCAAGGGCCTCATACCTTTCCCTGTCTGGCTGTCCTGCCTGACTTTGATGTCAGAATAGTCAAAAGCGCCTATCCTTTCTCCCTGCTTATTATAGATGTCAAAACACCCCGCCTCGTTGTCCGGCACAATCCTGTAATTCTCGGATTCGTATGTATCATAAGCGGGCTTTACATTACGTACTGCCAAAACCGCCGATACACGGTATGCATACAATGCCGAAGTCTGCCCCGCCGCCCTCACACTGTTCCTTACGGAAGAACTGTTCCCTGCCTCATCTCCAAATGTCCTCCACTATTTTTATTATTGCGGCCCATCTGTCGGTCAGGACCGTACCCGCTCCCTCGCAATAAGTCCGAGCGGTTTATACCTCTATGCAGACATACCACCTAACTTCCCCTGTCAAATTCCATACCGACCTTCACCTCCTTCCAGATAATCCCCAGCAGGGGCGCATGGTTTTTGCGCCTCTGCGGAATAGGGTGTAAAGATTATATCTGTATATCCAGCCCTTTGCTGCCTTTAGAGTACAAGGCATTTACACTGTCCTGATAGATAGTATCACCTGCAAAAATCTCATCCAGTATCTCATGGGAAATTGGTTTTCCGGCTGTCCATGTAGGGTCTTTTTCCTTTACAGCCTGTGTTACCCTTCCAGAAATTTCTAAATGGAGTTGACTCAACGTCCACGGTGCAGCACGGCGGGTACTTAAATCTAATGACTTCACATAGGAATGAATCTTGTCATAATATGCATCCGTCTCAGCAGTATTATCACCAGACATCCCACCATACTTATAAAATGCCTTTTTAACATCTTCATAAACGTGCTGCTTCATTTCATCTGATACGTTGACGATCCGTTTCCAATCTGTCCTTCCTGTGATTCCCATGCCCTCTACTCCATAGGAATTTTTAAAGTGTCCGGAACGCAAATCATCAATGGTATTGCCACAATAGTTTCCTTTCGATGCCCCGGCGAAAGGCATATTCGTATTTGCCTTGCCACCATTCATCCTTGATAAAAGGTGCCAGATTCCCTGGCTGTTATTTCCTATGTGCATAATAAAATCCCTCCTTCTATCAGATTTTTTCATCTAAACCTTTTGTCCTGGATGATTTTCCTGATACCATTGACGTGATGCTCTCATCCGCAAAAATCTCATCCAGAACTCCCGCAGGAATAGGCTTGCCATGCGTCCATCCGGGTATCTTTTCTTTCACGGCACTGGCTGCTTTTCTTCCAATGCTTATTTCCAACTGCTGTAATGTCCACGATGCTGCTGAACGGTCACCTACTTTCAGCGTCTTATAATAATTATTTTTAATACGGGCAGATGCCTCCCATTCGTCTCCACTTTCCCCTGACATTCCGTTATACTTGTAATACGCTTTTTTCACATCATCCAAAACAAGCTGCTTCATCTCATCAGACACTTTTATAATCCTTTTGCTATTGGCTGTGATTCTCATACCTTCCACGCCATAAGAATTTTTACGGTGGCCGGTAAGAAAATCCTCCAAAGTATTCCTGCCGCCCGCACCGGAACGCCTTGCCCCGGCGAAAGGCATATTCGTATTTGCTTTGCCCCCATTCATCCTTGATAAAAGCTGCCAGATTCCCTGGCTGTTATTTCCTATACGCATGATAAAATCCCTCCTTCTATATGGTCAAATCCAACTGTGTGCCTTTGCCTTCTTCCTGCACTTTCACAGGCTGGCTTGTTCCCGCCTTTATCTGTTCCATCAGTTTTTCCACGGATTCAGCCTTTGCCAGCTTCTTCTCCTTTAAGGCTTCCTCCTCTTTCTTCTTCGCACGTTTTTCCGCGATCTGCTTCTGTACCTTTTCTTTATAAACCGTGCCAGGGTTCTCCATTATGTCCCTGCTCCTGCCAGACATCCAGTAAGATACTTTCCCATTTTTGTCAATAAGGGCACCTGCACTGAGTATCTCGTCATTGTTCTCCCTTGCAAACTTCTCAATCCGCTCCGAATTGCCGGACATTTCTGCAAAGACTTTCTCATACTTCGCCGCCGCTGCCGGGTCTTTCGCCATCTTCTCCACGATACTGGAAGAAACCGCTATGTTGTTATAGCCCCTGCTCCCAAGCATATAGGCATCTTCCTGTTTCCCATTCCTGAAGTCTGCCACCGTTATATTCACATCCGGGTATTTCTCTTTCAGACTATTCAGGTACGCCTGCGAATCCCCGTTAAGGGAACTGCTCGCGTTTGCCCTGTCTGCCGCATAAGTGTTTGTGTAATCCGTTACTCCTAAAATTGCCATAATAATCATCATCCTTCAAAAAATCTTACCTGCGGCCCCTCTGTCATTCGGAGCCGCCCATGCCCCCTTATGGTAAGTCCGGGCATGATGTTCCTTACTTCAAAATGCCCGCCGCATCCATAATATTTTTCTCATAAGCCGTAATCGTAGAACCCATAACTCCCGGCGTACCCATATATGTAACTCTGCCTATATCTTCTTTATGGCTGACAAAGAACTCCGCCATGCTCCTTTGCTTATATATGATCTCCATCTGCTCTTTCCGTTCATCCGCCGCCTCCTGGCTGCGCTCCATACTCGATTTCCGCTGTGCCGCCTCTTTCTCCCGCTTTGCCTTATTGATGGCATTCACTTCTGCCACACGCTCTGGGGAATCGCTACAACCGCCGATATAGGTAACGCTCCCATCCTCATGGACGACTACCCCGCACGGCTGGTAGTCAAGCCCCTGTGCCGCAAAAGACGCTTTTAGTCTCGGAGTGGCATTAAAGAAATCATCTATCTTGCCCTCATAGTAAGCTGCCTTTTCCGGGTCATCTGCCATCTGTTCCAGAATGTTCGGTGCAATAGCAACATCACTGCCATTCATGCTCTTTCCCACCCTGTCAAGGCTCTGTTGGTCTTTCCCGACACTCTGGATTCTCACATTGCCATACTTTGACCGGAGGTATTCCGTGTATGCATCCACCTTTGACGTATCTGCCGCTTCTCCCGTTTTCTGCAACTGCTCTGCAAACCCTGTCTTATTCGTGCCCGTTTTCTGTGTCCTGTTCGCATACTGATATGCGCCCGCCAAAGTACCGTTTATCCCTAAAATGCTCACAATAAATCTTCTCCTTCCAAAACATATTTATATCGCAGCCATCTGTCATTCAGGACTAAATCCGCTCCCTTACAATAAGTCCAGACAACTACTCCCTTACTTCAAAATGCCCGCCGCCTCATATGCGGCAATCGAAACTGCCTTACTCTGGTAATATCTTCTGTCCGTTTCCTGTGCCAACATTTTGTGTTTCAGGGCGGCCTCCTCCGCCAGCCTTTCATATTCTGCGTGTTTTGCTTCCCTTGCTCTGCGGGCTTCAACAAATTCTGACGATGATACGGTAATTGTTCCAAGGCTGGTCACACGGTACTTGGAGATTTCTCCATTTTCATCCAATTCAATCAGATAGGAACACCCCGGAGTTGCAGGATATGTGGCGATAAAATTCTCAACGTTTGCCATCACTTTCTCTGCAAGTTCAAGATCTTTTTGCATCTTCCTCTCTCCTTTCATTTTTCATCATCACCGACAGGATGAACACCCTATCCTTTACTCTGAAATCCATTGTTCCCTGATATTTCTCCGCCGTGCTTTTGATGTTGACAAGCCCTATCCCGTGGGATTTCCTGTCCGCCTTATCCGTCACAGGGAACTCCTCCTTCGCCTTAAGCACCAGCCGCCCGTTAAAGCTGTTCTCTACTTTCAGGATGAGCAGGTTCCCTTTCTGCAAGGAGCTTATGCGGATAAAGGCATCCGCCCCTGGCTCTTTCGCTTTCAGCTTCCGGCAGGCTTCAATCGCATTGTCCACCGCATTCCCCAGGATGACGCCTATGTCATAGCTGTGTATCTGGATTCCCTGCGGGAGCAGCAGCTTATCCGCATCCATCCTTAGATCAGGCATATCCCGCACAGCCTCATGATATTTCATGTTCAGCAGGGTATCCACCACCGTGTTCCCCGTCCTGAACCGCACTTCCAGCTTTTCAAGCCCCCTGTTCAATTCCGACAGGTACTCCTGCAGCTCCCCGCCCCCTTCCCCTGCGGAAAGGCGCTGGATGACGGCAAGGGTGTTCTTCATGTCATGCTTCATGCCCCGTATGCCGGAATAGATGCGCTCCATCTCCTCCATGTGTTCCTGCAGGCTGCTTATCTGGTTTTCCAGGACAATCCTGCCGCTCTTTTCCCTGTTCCAACAGATCATGTCCTGGAACAGCTTCACCCCGTACAGGATGGAGAGCAGCGACAGGAGCAGGATTGCGGGAATCACGAGGACGAGGATTGGATATCTGTCATACAGCATTTTAGGTACGCCGTCCTCCAGCGTGATCATGATGATGCGCAGGAGCATACAGATCATCAAGCCCACCGCTGATGGGGTAAGGATGAACAGCAGCTCCGTCCTGCTGATAAAATAATCCTTTTCCCGGAAATTCTGCACAATCTTTCTCAGCGAAAAGTACAGTAGCAGGGCGATGCCGGCATACTGGATAAGCTGCGTCCCGGCCACGCCAATCTTTACCGCCATGCCGAAGGATTTTTCCGATGGGAGCATCCCTTTCCCCGTGCACCAGTTAATGATGTCAAGCACCCGCCCGTCCATCGCATTCAGCAGTATGACCGCCGCATACCTGCTGATGTCCAGTAACGCCTGGAACGAAACCACAAGGAAAACCGTGACAGGGCGGAACGCTTTGTAGAAGCACGCCGCAAGGGCTGACAGGATACAGAGCGACAATGCCAGCGTCCCTGCCGCCACCCTGTAGTCCTCATATCCCGGCGGGGAACACCAGACCACGGCTGTCCGCAGGGCCACATACAGCCTGTTCCATCTGCCCCTCATCCTTGTTTCCAGAAAGCTCCCCAAAAAATACTGCAGGCAGTACCCCTGGAACACCGTCAGGAACGCATATAACACATCCACCATCTTAAACACTGGACACACCCCCGTTCTGCAGGTGCCACATATAGGCTTTCACAAACTCCCCATACTTCTTTTTCGTCAGATATACCCTGTCGCCGTTCGTAAGGGTTATGCTCTCGCTGTCATATTCCGTGATACAGTCCATGTTCACGATGTACGCCCGGTGGCAGCGGTAAAATTCATCCCCAAGCTGCCCTTCCAGTTCATCCATCGCCGCATAGATCTCTATGGTCTGCCTTACGGTGTGTATTTCCACCTTCTTCGCCCTGCTCTCGATATACAGGATTTCAGACTGGTCAAGGGTAAGGTTCCGTGACTTGATGAACAGCACACGGCGCTCCTTCTTCTTAGTGGCCTCTCGCACCGCCCTTTCCAGCACCTCCGCAAATTTACCCTCGTCTATCGGCTTTAGCAGGTACTGGAACGCATAGAGGTCAAATGCGTCAAACACATAATCCTTGATGCCCGTAATGAACACCAGCACGGTATCCCCCACGCCAAGATTGGTGTTCTTTTCCCGCAGGCTCCTTGCCGCCTCTATGCCGTTCATGCCCTCCATCTGTATGTCAAGGAAAACGATGTCAAACCGCTTTCCCGATGCGAACAGTTCCTCGCCCGTGGCATAAGCTTCTATGCGGCTCTCCGGCTGCCGTTCCTCCACCAGCCCGCGTATATGCTCCCTGATCGCTTTCTCGTCATCCACAACTGCAATATCCAAAATCCATCACCTCAAATCTATATAGGCATTCACATAAAGATAAGTATCTATCTTTTTATATCGGCAGAAATTTTCCGTTTTTCGGTCGGAAGGAACGAAACGACCACTTTTCGGGAACGAAAGGAAAAGCGTTTTAAAAAATGTAAAAATCAGCTCTAAAGTTTTCTGCCCTTCGTCCGATAGCACCACTCGCATATTACCTCTTATTTCCCCGCTTTCCAAGTAATTTCCGTTATCAGGCCGCCCGGCCTGCCTGCGGAAAAGGCAGACCGCCGCATATGGCGGATGATGGCCATAGTGCGGCGGTTTGTCTTCTGTAGGGCTTTCTGATATATCAGAAAATGCGAAGTACTAAAAATATGAATTGCATTTTGCCAATCAGCTTATGCTTATTTCGCAGGCTTTTCCAGTGACATATCAGTTTCTGCCTTTCTAATTTTTTCTTTTATTCTTTCTGTTATTTCGCCAGAAACCTCAAAGCCATTTGTCACCTCATGCAAAGCCTCTTTCATTTTCTCTTCAAATTTATCCATGACAATCTCCTTTTTCTTTACATAGATCACGCAACCTGATGTTTACAATAAGAGCGAACCGCTAAAAACAGGAATACAGGTATTTCAACTGCGGCTGAAATCAAAATGACATATGGTGTCCAGAAACTTGCCTCTCCAATATGCAGAAAGTTGAAATTATAAAGCTGATACAGGAAATTATTCTGCATACCGATACCCGCGGAAGGCAGAACAGTTGAAATCCACGATGCGCCTGCAAATGCACTATGAGCAAATATAGGCAGAAATAACACCACTATGGAAATCAGCAGTACTGTCAGCGAATCCCTGCATCTGGCAGACAAGAACAGCGTACAGCTAATGGTTGCCAATAATGAAAGAAGTCCTGCAAATACCAGAATAATCTGGAGCTGCCCCAAATTTATATTTGGCAGATTTATAATTGAAAACAGCATTTGAAACGAAGTCTTCAGGCAATCTGTACCAAACGCAAGATTTAAGATTAACAAATGAATTGACATTCCCAAAATGAAAATTATTATGAATATACAGCAGGCTGCCAGAATCCGTGTAACAGCTAATTTCATTCGTCCATATTTCGTACAGCGCAAAATACTGTCACTGCCGGTCTGATATTCATTGGCGAAAATCGGAGCCGCAATAGCAACACAAAGGATTGACAAAACCAAAATATACAATGTTGTATAATCAAATGCGTCCCTGCTCATACCGGGATATAAGTAAAATGGCTGATCTGCATCTGCATACTTGTCTGCCGCAAACTGCCCCGCCGACTCATATTCTTTCTGCTCAAGATCCATGATATCATCCAAATGGGAAACACATTTTTCATAAAAATGCTGTTCCACCCCAACAGGATCGATATCCATCAGGTCTGCGGCAGCGCCAGTTTTCGGGTCAGCAAATGCTTCTGTCAATCCTTTAAGCATAGGACGGATAGCCATAATGTTTTCAATATAAATATCCAGCGGAACGTCATTAAGCGTACCATATTCTTTTACATAGGATTGATATGTCCGCAAGGCTTCCGCCAGCTTCCCAGGAGTAATGTCACCCGCTGTTTTCTCATAGTAATCCCGCTTAAACCGGATTGCTGATAATCCATCTAATTCTATGATTTTCCCATCTTCTCCCAGACGGTTAATTGATTCAAAACTGACTGGCAGATACGCCATCACAACAGACATAAAAAGTGCAGCAGCAAACAATGCCAATGTACGGCGTGACTTTATAATTCGTTTTACTTCTAATCGGAATAAACGCATATCAATTTCTCTCCCCTTCCCGGAGTGCGTTTCCTTCGCACTCCGTATTTTCCTGCGGAAAATACCAAAGATACAAATCCTCAAGCCGAGGCTGTGCAGTAACCGCCCCGGAAATTTCGGGTTTTTCAGATAAATACCGTATAGATACCTGCCCATTATCTTCGCTGCGCTGATTGATGATCCTCAGCCGCATTTCGTAGCCGGCTAAATCCCTTGCTGGTATGGTACAAGTCCATACCTTCCCCTCAATCGCTCTTACCAGCTCATCCGTCCGGCCTATATCCACTATCTTTCCTGCTTTCATAATAGCGTTTCTCGTTGCAATGTACTCAATATCCGAAACGATATGCGTAGAAATTAACACAATCCTATCATGTGAAAATTCTGAAATAAAGTTACGGAATCGTACCCGTTCTCCGGGATCAAGTCCTGCTGTCGGTTCGTCCATCACAAGGACTTTCGGTTCGTTCAGCATTGCCTGTGCAATCCCCACGCGCCGCTTCATACCCCCTGACAGCTTTGCTATCTTTTTCCTTTTTACATCTGAAAGCGTAAGCACCTCCAGAAGATGATTGATTTTATTTTCTGTCTCCCTTGCCGGAACACCTTTCAGGGCAGCTACATATTCCAGATAATCTTTCACTGTAAAATCACGGGAATATCCGAAATCCTGTGGTAAAAAGCCAAATATGTCCCGATAGGTTTCTCCCATTTTACGGATATCGGTGCCATCATAACAGACTGCTCCTCTGGTGGGTGTCATAACGTTTGCAATCATTCGCATAAGGGTAGTTTTCCCTGCGCCGTTAGCGCCAAGCAGCCCCCATACACCCGGTGTCAAAGTAAGGCTGGCATCATCGACGGCCTTTTTATCTTTGAACTGTTTACATAAACGCTCAATTTTCAGTTCCATTGTACCATTCTCTCCTTTCCTAAAGCCTTATGGTCTGCCTGTTTCCAAAGGCTTTTTTCAGGAGCAAATGCCCCTGTCCAGTAACGAGTGTACCAAACAGGGGCATTTCAATCTCAAATTTCAGGCAGGAATAATCCTAAGAATTTCCTAATATTATGAATGTATTTTCCTAAGAAGAGACTGGCAGGGTAATTGTGAAACTGACTGTTTCATTACTGCTCTGTGCTATGATTTCACCGCCATGCAGCCCCACAATCTCTTTCGCAATAGATAATCCAAGCCCCCCTCCTGTATCCGACAGCCTGGCTCCATCTAAACGGCTGAACTTTTCAAAGATGCCTGACAACTGGTCTGGCGGGATTGTCTGCCCATGATTTTTGAAAACGGCTACAACATTTGTGCCTTTTCTCTCTGCCGATATGCTGATTTCTGTGTTAGGATAGCTGTACGCAGCAGCATTCTTCAAAAGGTTATTAAAAACCCTCGCCAGCTTTTCAGGATCGCCTGTTACAATCAGCTCATCCCCAGCAGAAAACAGAACTGTATTTCCCCTTGCTGACAGGGACGGATAAAATTCATCCATGACCTGTGCTAAAAGGGCGTATAAATCAACCCGTGCCTTTTGCAACTGCACTACAGCCGTATGATACCTCGTAATCTCAAACAATTCATTGAGCAGTGTCTCCAGCCGTTCTGCTTTGTCAAGGGCAATGCCCACATATTTTGCTTTTTGGTCTTGCGGCATGTCCGGGGCTTCGTCAAGCAGGCTTAAATATCCAATGACCGCCGTCAAGGGCGTGCGGATATCATGCGCCAGATACATGACCAGCTCATTTTTCTTGTCCTCCGCTTCTTTTACTGCCTGTTTGCCAAGCAGAACTGACATTTTAATCTGGTTCATCTGCTGCTCCACTTCCCTGAGCGGTTCTGACAATTCAACCGCCTGGCTGTTCTGTTCATATACTGTCTGCGTGGCAGTGACCACCTCATCCAGATAGTCCCACGGTTTTCTCCAGTAATGATAAAAAATGCAGGCCAGGCCAGCCACAAGGTAGAAAAAATAAATGATATCCAACCGCAGGTACAACCAACTAAAAACCTGATTCTCAAATCGGGAGAAAAAGTATTCCAGCAGCGGCATCGCAATCAGACCTGAAAGCGTATAAATTAGCATAATAATAAAAAAACGGAACTGCAACTTTTTTCTTATAGGGAAGTCCTGCTTCTTCACAAATACCACCTCCGTCAATTTGATATCAAAAGAACCGATACACCGCCGACCACTACCGCTGTAACAATAGCGGCCACAACCGTAATGACTGTATCTGCCCGCTTTTTACCCCGGAATATTTTTGCAGCTGACCAATAAAGCCCAATCCCTATCATCCCTCCACAGGTATTGGTTATGAGGTCAGTTATGTCTGTCCCGCCAACTGCAAGAATATATTGGAAAATCTCCAGGATAAGGCTTGTTGATAAAATAAGAATGAACTTTCTTTTGAAATTTGATTCATGTCTGAACATACACAAATAGATGCCAAACGGAATAAATATCCCAATATTTTCTAAAACTTCCTTCAAATGAAAATTCATCCCTATTTCATTTTCATAATGGAATGGTATCAGGTTAATGTTCCTGACTGTATCCAAATCATGGATTGATAGCTGCAGCTTGAATAAAATAATCCATACCAGTAAGACCATATAGACAGCAAATAAAAACGGCACAAGGCAGTTTATACCTGCTCTTTTCTTTTTCTTCATAATGCCTCCTTGTCCGGGGATAGGGCGGCTATATTTTATATCCGACACCCCATATTGTCTTTATATACTTTGGCTTTTCTGTCGTGTCTTTCAGTTTTTCCCTTAAATGGCGGATATGCACTGTAATTGTGCTGCTGTTCTTGCTGTAATACTCATCTTTCCATATTCTGTGAAATAATTCCTCAAGAGTCACAACCGCCCCCTGATTCTCCAACAGAATGCGCAGAATGGAAAATTCCGTAGGTGTTAAGGATAAAGGCTCCCCATCCAGCTCACATTCATAAGTTTTTGTGTTAAACATCAGCTTTTTATAAGCAAGAATCGTAACAGGCTCATTTTCTGCTGGCACCGGAGTATACTTATTATACCTTCTTAACTGTGCCTTCACTCTGGCTATCAGTTCAAGGGGTCGAAATGGCTTCGTTACATAATCGTCTGCCCCCAGTGTCAAACCAGTGATCTTATCCGTCTCTTCATCCTTCGCCGTCAGCATTATGATGGGATAGGTATGCTTTTCACGGATTTTCTGGCATAGGGTAAATCCGTTAATATCGGGCAGCATGATATCAAGAATAGCAAGGTCAACCTCTTCTTCTTTAACAAATTCCAATGCCTCTTTTGCAGAATAGTATTTATAAATGGTGTAATTTTCATTTTTCAGGTAAACTTCAAGCAGATCAGCAATATCGTGTTCATCATCAACGATTAAAATTTTTTCAGACATATAAGCCATTCCTTCCCAAAGCCGTAGCTTATTTTTATTACTCTATCACATTTTCCTTTAAAAATCCCAATAAAGCACATGAGATTTCATTAAGATTTTCCTAAGTTCCTAAACACCGTTCAAATTATATATAGGATTTCAAATAATTAGTTTTCTTATTACTTCGGCAGAATACCGTTCCCACTATAGCAATAGCATCTACAGAATTATACCATAGAAATTTTCTATTTTTCATCCGATGGCACGAAACGACTATTTCCCGGAAACGAAAAGCATACCCCAAACAAAAGGAGCCTATACAACTCCTTTTTCCCACTTATCCCATCTCCCTGAACGTGCCAGCCATTCCTCCCACAAGGCTCCACTGGCGTTGCATATAGGATTTCAGATTTATTCCCGCTAAACCAAACGCATCCTCTGAATAATACCATAAAAATTTCCTATTTTTCACCTGGGTTGCACAAAACGACTATTTTTCAGGAGTAGAAAGCAAAAAAAGAGCCATTGAACAGCCCTTTTTTCTTGTTATCATTTATCCATTTTATTTTTACCGTTTTTCTCATATACAAACACGAAAACCCTTTACACTATCACGGAAACCCTTATATTATCACGAAAACTCCCAGCGACTTTCCGTGATAATATGTAAGCGACACAAAATTACCAAAAATACATCACATCACTCATATAAGTGCGCAAACTTCCTCTCCTAACTTTTTTATAAACAAGTACATACAAATTAATCCGACAGGTCATTTTCATTGCAATGAATTGCATGTAAATGACCTGTCGGATTGCGACTGTACAGATGGAAAATTTTTGTGCCACTAAACATCCCATTTTACGAATGAAGTACTTGCCCTACGCCCTTCTACCAGTCAAACGTAACTTGTCCTTCCCCGGTTTCCGGTACGGTATATGTATGATTGCTGCCATCCTCCCAGATCACATTTCCTGATTCGTCTTTCTTGATTGCCTTAAACTCAATTGTTTTTCCAGGTGTAAGATAGGTCATCAGGTTCCATGTCGGATAATTCGGGCATACTGCCGGCCCGACTGCGGCATCAGGATTCCAATTTCCTAATTCCTCACAATTTCCAACGATGTACACATTCTGTCCAAAATTTGTGATGGCATTGTTTACCGTAAAGGTGACAGGTATCAATGCTTCCGCGTTCTCATCCACCTTATAAATCTTTGCATTATTTCCTGAGAGAGAGATGGTGATTTTACGGTCTGAGCTTACTGTAATCTTATCATTCGGGTTCATGACATTTACCAAAGTAGTACCTGGCAGGATACTGCTCTCAGCCCGCAGAGACATTGTAGTACTTTCTGTTCCTTCTGCGTTATGGAATGCGCAGATCAATTCCTGTCCTTCGTTTTCCCCGGAATCCACCCTTCTGGAAAAGGCATATGTATGCATGGATGTCCACATTTCTCTCTGAGTTCCATCTGCAAGCGCTTCATACTGATTCCGCAACTGATTCAGTTCTGCGATCAGCTGATATGTATCTGTAGATGTATCAAAGTAATCATGGATTACATTTCCATCCACATCTTTTGTAACCATTGACCAACGATTCCAGGTATCTGCTATGCCGTTGATCGTCTGTCCGTTCGCATTTCCTCTGTTTTGCTCTGTTCCCTGGAATACAACGGGAATCCCACGTGCGGTAAAAATAAATGTAAGCGCATTATGAAGCTTTGAAGTATCTCCTCCTGCCTCTGTCAGGAAACGGTTTCGGTCATGGTTATCAATGAAGGTTACCATATCATTTACATGTGATCCATACAATTCATCCTGGTCAAATATAGACTGGACGGATATTTCAGAAGTATTATTGAAGTTCTTACCATAAGCAAAGTCATTTACAACTGCCTGGAACAGCGGAAAATCAAGCATCCCTGTTTCTGCATTATCGCCTACCCAGTCTTTTACAAAACTGACATCCATGTCAAAATTTTCTCCAAAGGTTGCCACGCCCAGATACTCCTGCAGTTCATGGATGTCCGACGGCTTCATACATTTTGCCGCATCAACCCTTGCTGCATCTGCGCCGGTATAAGTAAACCATTCTTTTATAGAATCAAATACTGCACGTTTTGCCTCTGGATTATCAAAGTCAATATCATCCAGCCCGCCCAGATCATGGTCCTCCAGCATCTGAGTACTGGAAGCAGTATGAGGATGCTCCAGATCCCAATTGATATCTCCATTGTTATGATACCACTGGATATTGTTAAATGGCGCAACCGGCTGCAGCTGTGTTCCGGCCTTCAATCCGGAAGCATCTGATAAATAATGCGCGTTGTTTCCAGTTCCCTGGAGATAATCCCCCACATGGTTTGGAACAATGTCAAGAATGACTTTAATCCCATTTGCATGGCATACATCTACCAGCTCTTTCAGTTTGGCCTTGCTCTCTTCCGGATCTTCTGAACCGAAATATCGGCTTGCACGGTTTGGATCATATACATTATAGCCGTGATATGCTGTCGGCCACTGTGTACCATTTGCATCCGGGACTCCCCATAACTGCGGGTCTGATACTGGAGAAATCCAGATGGCAGTATATCCCATATCCTTTATATAAGAGATCTTATCAATGATCCCCTGCCAATCGCCGCCGTGCATATATCGAAAGTCATCCTGAGAATTTTCCGCATACCGGAATGCCTCCCCTGCTGCATTATTAGTAGGATCTCCGTCATAAAAACGGTCCACCATGATCTGATAAACGGATTCCCCTCTCAGGCTGTCTGCTGCAGACGAAGTTATGGGCGGAATCGCTGATAAAGAGATTGCCGCAAGTAATAAGGTTGTCCCGACTCTCTTAAATAAATTTTTCCACTTCATACGCTTTTCCCTTTCATGTAAAATTTTCCTTGACCCTTTTCATTGTTTCTATAATAATGCCGGCATTTATGTATTAATAGTAACAATTTTCTCCCGAATTTCCTATTATTTTTATTCATTCTGCTTGATTTTTTCAGGTAAACGTTATACTATTATGGCACATATATTCAGAAGGGATGTGAATCACAATGTCTGTCACGATCAAGGACGTCGCAAAGCAGGCCGGGGTATCGATCGCAACGGTATCCAAAATCATCAACAACAAGCCCTCCATTTCCGAAGCCACAAGACAGCACGTATTCCAGGTCATGAAAGAAATGAACTACCTGCCGAATGCACAGGCCAGCAATTTTGCCAGGAAACGGTCGGACAATATCATCTTTCTTGCCGTTACCAGGAAGCATACGGCTTTTCACGATCCTCATATGTTCGAGATCCTTTGCGGCGCCCAGAAAGAAGTCTGGGAAAAGAGATATCATTTCAGCTTTATCGGCATTCCGGATAAGGAAACCGCGCTGCAGGAAGCAGAACAGATCATCGGAAGGAAAGCCGCGGACGGACTGCTGATCCACGGTTCTGCCACTTCTCGCCCTCTTGCCGACCTGCTGACAGGAACGGAATTTCCTCATGTGATCATCGGACGGCCGCCATTTTCAAACAGTACCTGCTGGATTGACATCAACAACCATGTCTCTGGAGAGATGGCAACCAAATATCTGACCAGCTGCGGCTATTCAAAAATAGCATTTATCGGCGGACAGGAAAGCGACGAAATTTCCAGGCACCGTCTCAAAGGCTATGTGTCTACGATGCGTATTCAGGGGTTTCCTGTCCCGGATTCCTTTATCAAATACGGCACCTACAGTAAGGAAAGCGGATTTGACATGATGGAAGAACTGCTGCGTGGAAGCAGCCTTCCGGATGCCGTGATCTGCGAAGACAACCAGATCGCCATCGGCGCGGCAGACGCGATCACAAAGCACGGCATGACAATTCCTGATGATATCGGAGTCCTCACCTTTGACGACTACCCGTTGTCCCAGCTCATTGATCCTCCCCTTACAGTCGTAGACATTGACGTACATGAAATGGGGAGACAGGCAGCATCCATCTTACTGAAAAAGATCAAAAATCCGGCTCTGCAGGTACAGTCCTTTGCGACCCTTCCCACGCTGATCGTCCGGTCCTCTACCCGCAATGTATAAGTTATTTCCATACTGTTCCTAAGCCCTGGGTATGAATATACGTACATATAACTACAGTCGAGTAGGAGGTCGGTGATTAATTCACCTACCGACCTCTCACACCATATTGCGTGTCCAGATTGATACAATTTTTGCACGGGTTCTATCGTTTTTACATTTACTGCAAATGCCCGAAAATCAACACTTTTCAGAAAGGCAGATGCACCCATGCATGGGCGGCTATCGTTTTATTAGTTGGATTTGCCGCACTTTCGATATTCTATAAAGAAAAAAATAACGATAACCCATTTTTCAGAATTGCTATCGTTATTTTTTGCCCCCTAAAGATTATTGAAATTTTTCTAATATTCTGCAAACAGAAATCATTGTTAGAGTTTATTAAATCTTCATTATTCAAATTAAAAAGTTTCCGTTTACCAGCAATCACAACACGGATAATTTTCTTCAGCTATAATAAACACATATCAGAGAATAGGCTTCGAAACTTCCTCGAATCTTAGAACTAACAGATCAGCAGTTCCTTCCCGTCCTTTGATTTGATTGTTGTACCGTTTGTTCCCACATAGGCAGTTGTATTGTCATTAAGGTGCTGTATCGTTCCTGTCATTGGTCAAATTCCATACCGACCTTCACCTCCTTCCAGATAATCTATGAATCCATCGCACGGAAGTGGCAAAATTAGACACAGAAAGATAGGAGGGGGGGGAGAAATATACATAATTTATCTATGGCGCTTAAGAATCTGAAAAATAATTTTTCGTTTTACGCCCTCTATCTATTATCCGTTTCATTTGTGATCACTATCTTTTTTACATTCACTTCGTTCTCTATGAATGCGGTCATGCTTGAAAAAATATCAAATGACGGACGGGTTGAAACGATGTGCAACACGATTTCCGTATTCCTCATGGCTTTTGCTGTTTTCTACATGTCATATTCAAACCGCTTCTTTTTACGCCGCCGTATGCCTGCATCGGAAGAAATGCCGCACAGGGAAACACCCCATACGGCGAGTAAAGATCATTTTCCGAACAGATCGCTGTGCGACCCGGTCCGGGACAGGGTCAACACCAGAACATCATCCTCAATGCGGTAGATAAGCAGCCATTATGCCGATTTTTGTTGACTGCTGACAATTACCGTTTTATTCGGGAACTGTCAGCAGATTTCATTTTCAAAATATCGGCATTTATTTTAATCCGCTAAGTTTTTTAATCATTTCATCATCGTCATATTTGAATGTTACGTCACCTTTGAATACCGAGGATTCGTGCGCCTTTAACTTCTCAGATGCTTTTCTTTTCATCTCGATGCTAGCCTGCGCATAGATCAGAGTTGTTTCCATGTTTGAATGTCCAAGCCATTCCGAGACAATAGGAAGCGGCACCCCTGCCATATACAAATGCATTGCCCGTGTATGACGAAATAAATGTGGATGGAGATGCATGATATCTTCCTGAATCTTTCGGGCTGATGCTTCGTAGGAACTCAGGAACCTCTGTACATTATCTGGTGACATCTTAGTAACAATGCCATTTCTTTTTGTGTAGAATAACAAGTGTTGTTGTGCAGTGCTTTTATCGGGATGAAATATACTACAATAAGAATAAA
This sequence comes from Schaedlerella arabinosiphila, assembly GCF_003885045.1. Classification (GTDB taxonomy): domain Bacteria; phylum Bacillota; class Clostridia; order Lachnospirales; family Lachnospiraceae; genus Schaedlerella; species Schaedlerella arabinosiphila. Next base: position 127,352 of record NZ_RHJS01000001.1, read on the forward strand.
ATAGTTTCGTTACTTCGTTTGATATTGGAGTAACCCGGTATTTTCTTCCTTTGCCTAATATATGTAATTCCGCTGAACCGTCAGTGTTGACTATAAAGTCTTTTACCTGTAAATCAAGGACTTCCTGATTGCGGCATCCACTATCATATAAAAGTGCCATATAGAACTTATCTCTTATCCCTGTTTTCTTCGATATGTCTGGCTGTTCCAAAATCAACTTCATGGTTCCTGCCGTCAGGTATGTTACTTCATGCTTACGAAGATCACTTAGCTTTTTAATCCCTGCGATATCATCTATATCCGAATGCAAAATCAATCCATTTTTGCTCAGGTACTTGCAGAAGGAGCGGATATTACTCAGACGTACATTAACAGTAGTTACCTCATTTTTTCGTTCTTTGCTTAACCATTCCATAAATAACAGGATATTTTCTTGGCAGAAATCAGTAGCTTTTATTTCAGATAAATCTTTTACAACAGTGTCAATCAGGAAATCAAGATAAAGGTTCAGGCTGAATCTATGGGCCTCCACTGTATTGCTGCTCCGATTTTTAATCTGAGGTAGATAAATAGTAAGATATTTTTTAATACAGGAAAACAATTCTGGATCTTTAAGCCTCTTCATCTGCAGCCCTCCCATAAATACAATCAAACTGATGCCAGTCAATGGAAACGGAACGGATCAACCGCTCCGGTAGCAGATGGATATAGTATAAAGTATCCTGAAAGTGCGAATGCCCCATATATGTGCTTAAATATGGAATCAATGACATGACATCTTGTCCGTTGTCGATCCAACGCATTAGGTTCCTTGTCGCAAAGGCATGCCGGAGATCATATGGGCGGGGATTTCCATGATGTGATATTTTGCAGTTGTTCCAGCACTTATGGAATTGGCTGTCCAGCCAATAGGTTGGGAGAGGATTCCCGTCCCATTTTTGGAAGAACCATTTTCGATGTCCAACAAGAACATCATAGCGTATGCATAACTGTCTCATATCTTCTGACATGATAATGTGCCGGTCTTTGCTTCCTTTGGACTGCCGTATATATACACTTCCTGTTGAAAGATCAACATCTTTCGTCTCAAGACGAAGGGGTTCTCCCGGTCTCATACCACAACAATAAACCATACGGAAAAGAACGGGGAGTATCAGTTCCTTCTTCCACTCTTTTGGGATTGGGCGTACAGAATCTACAGCCCGAAAGAATGCCGCCAGTTCTTCGTCTGTAAAAATATAGGGGATAAAGTATTCATGACGTACAGTGTAATCCTCATTGGGAACAAAAGATTCCTTCCCAAGAAAGCGTATGAATTTTGTATACTGCCGCAGGCAGGATATAAATACCCCCTGACTGTTAATGCTTTTATATGGATGGTACACCAGCCAGGCTTCAACCATTTCCCTAGTTAAACAATGTTCGTCTGGAAACTTGTCGCCGCAAAATCTGATGAAAGGAAGTAATGCAGATCTGTAACCTGATTCTACATATCCGACAGATACACGGAAACGCTGCATGGCATCAAAAGCTTCCATCAATTCTTTCTGAAAACCACTCATTTACTCTCGCCCCCTTTCTTGTCTACGATGGAATAAGAGAAAGGGATGGCAGAATAATGCTGGCTTGTAACCGGTACATCTGAAAAATCAAGCGCACAGCACAAAATACTCTCCTGATTATAGGAAAGATACGGCTTATCTTTATTAATATTTTTATGCCCTAACATCTGCGATATCGTTGGCAGTGGAACACCAGCTGCTGACATTTCTGTAGCATATGTCCTGCGAATGCTATGAAAGCTCCGTCCTGCTTTTTTCTCAATCCCCGCACTGCGGCAGTACTTTTCAAACTGACTTTTTATTGCGGACGAACACTGAAATGACCGGTAGGGTGCCCGAATTGTCAGGAAGATTTCCTGTACATTGCAATCCGGACGTACATGTAGGATATACTCTGCTACTGCATTCATAACCATTCCACTTAGTGGGAGGACAAGAGGCGTCCCGTTCTTGCTCTGGATAATGCTTATTTCGTGCTTTTTCCAATCAATATCCTGAAGCTTAAGTTTTCGGAGGTCAATAGCACGCAGACCGGTTTCAAAAGCAAGCAGGATAATGGCTCTGTCTCGCATACCGGTTGCTGTGGACAGATCGATTGCAGATATGATACGATTCATTTCATCATGGGAAAACGGAGCGATTATTTTTGTCGCAGCCTGCTTGACTTTTAGCATGGAAATGTCCATATATAGCGGTGTAATACCCTGATCTTTTAAAAAATCAAAAACCAGTTTCAAGGCACGAAATATCCTTCCCATGCTTCCACGGTTGCTCTCAGATACTTCTTCCAAAAAATCCAAGAATATATTGTCGGTAATGCTTTCGATGCTTAATCCCCAGCTTTCCACGAAACAAAAGAAATGCCGTAGTGGTGGATCAAGTACGTATCTGGAGCTGGGAGAAAGATGATTTTCATCTAAAATCTGCAAGATTATTTTCTGATGCGGTTCATTTGGAGAGTAAACTCTGGTTCTCGATACTTTCTTAGTGTCTGCCCAGCCCCTCTCCGCATGCTCACCCAGCAGCCGAATCACCCGTTTTTTGAAAACGGCATACCCCCTGGAAATATCTCCATTTTTTAACGCGCTCTCTATGTCAGAATGATACTGATTTAAAAAAGAATACAAGGAATTCTCTTTTTCAAAACATCCGGCTTCACAGAAATCTAATATCGAATTACACACGATCTGATAATTCAGAATGGTTTCCTTATGTGTCCCCTGTTCTTTCAACTGCTGTATCAAGCCGTCAATAGCTTGATTTAATTGTCGCTTCATGGCATATCCTCCTATTATGATTTGGTGATTTAATCATAATAGGAAATGCCGATATTTTACAGAGACTTCAAACAATAAACAAGGAATTTTTTCTTTATCGGCATAACTGAAAAATCGGCATAATGGCTGAAATTCCGATATCGGAATTTTAACCAGTCGGGCAGCACATGGCACTCACGGTGTCCGGCCCAGTTCCCAGACAGGGCGTGGTCCCTGTTTTTCTCCGGAAGGGTGATTCCCATGGCAAGGTCGGCGATTACGCCTTCCAACAGACGAATGTCCAGTCCACGCCTCATTGCCAGCTTGTAATCTTTCTTGAATTGTGTGGTGGGCTTGACGGTATATTTTGCGTTCTTCATGCTTTCAGGTCTGCGAACAGTTCATCCAGATCAGTATACCCTTTTACTGCTGGATCCTTCGCAATCCTTTCTGCTTCCAGCATGGCGGCAACCGTTTCGCTGTTGGGCTGGTTGAGGGAAACTTCAAAGGGAATCCGGCCCTCACGGAGAGATTGACGGACAAAAATATTGAACGCCGTTGTCAGGTTCATGCCGAGTTCCCCGAACAGCCTGTCAGCCTGCGCTTTCAGGTCTGAATCCATGCGGATGCTGATGTTTGTAGTAGAGCTAGCCATAAAACCATCTCCTTTCCTGCTAGTATTTATAGTATATGCTATCTGCACGAAAAACACAATATTCTGCACGAAGAATTAACAGTAAATTCATTTCCGGGGAGGTATACTCTAAAATCGACTTTCCTTTTTGCATTTTGGCTTTTGTAAGTGTACTTAACTGTTCAAGTTCACTATAAAAAGATTTTCATAAAAGAAATATTGAAAACCGTTTCTCTCCACCATGCCCCCCTTGTCATTGGCTATATTCTTCCCCGCCCCACTACTGGGCGGATTAGGGACTCTCACTCATTAGAACGTGCGCTCGCCGGACGCACGAAAAACCGGGCAGAGATACCTCATAAAATGTATCTCCGCCCGGAGCCTTACCGTCCTTTGTCCCTAAGCCAGACCCCATATCCTCCCTGTCCGATCCAGCCTTCCCGGCATCCGTTTTCCAGCAGAACTATCCGTTCTCCCATTTCCGGTATTGCACATGCTTCTCCCGGGTTCATGACCGCAGTAATCTCACATCCCGCATTCTCCCTGGCAAATGCAAAGACACCGGAATGGATCATCCCCCAGACCGGGTGATAGCCGGTTGACCCATCGATATATTCTTTCCGGATTCTGATCAGTTCCCGGACAAAATCACAGACATCCTCCTTTTCCTCCCAGGCCATCCCCTTCCGGTACTCGTTTTCCATTATTCCCTGGATCTTCCGCTCATCCCCATAGAAAAGGCTGGGCACGCCCGGCATCAGCATGAGCAGGATGCAGGCCATCTTCCACTTCCCCAGGTCCCCCCGGCAAAGAGAAAGGAACCGCGGGACATCATGGCTGTCGATCAGATTCAGCTGCCCGTTTACGATATTCGTCGGATATCTGAGACGCATCTGTTCAAACTGGCAGGCCGCAGATCTCCCATCTGGTGATCCGGCTGCAAGATAGTCCCTGCAGATCCTGCGAAATTCATAGTTCATAGTAGAATCAAAGGCATCCCCCCGCAGCCAGGTCTCCGCATTTTCCCATACTTCCCCGATCAGCACCGCATCCGGATCGGCGCTTTTTACGGCCGAACGGAAGCTCCGCCAAAAATTCCGGTGGATCTCATTTGCCACATCCAGACGCCAGCCGTCCACATGGTATTTTTGAATCCAGTACGCCCCTACATCCGCAAAATACATCTGCACTTCCCGTTCCGCCGTATTCAGCTTGGGCATTCTCCTTTCATATGCAAAGCAAGTATAATTGGGAACCTCGTCCGCATTTTCCGGCTTTCTGACAGGAAACTCCAGACCGTAAAACCATTTGCAGTAACGGGACGCCCTGCCTTTGGCCGCCACGTCCTCAAACGCAAAAAATTCCCAGCTGCAGTGGTTAAAAACCCCGTCAATGATGATCTTCATCCCCCGCCTGTGAAGTTCCTCCACAAGCTCCTGAAAATCCGCTTCCGTTCCCAGGCAGGGATCGATATGGTAATAATCCAGCACGTCATATTTATGGTATTCCCCGCCCGAAAAAACCGGATTCAGATAGAGGCAGGTAAATCCCATTCCCTGAATATAGTCCAGGTTTTCCCGGATTCCTCTCAGAGTGCCTCCCAGCCTTGACCGGCATGTTCTCCCATCCTCCAGGCGCTTCTCTTCTGCCCTGTTCTCCAGGCTTCTCCTCCCGCTTGCAAAACTGTCCGGGAAAATGTTGTAAACAACGGCAGTTTTAAACCATTCCGGTACGTCCGGTATCTCCTCTTTCAGGATGATCGGGTATTGGTAATATTCACTTCTCCCATCCACCACCTGATCCCCAAGATAAAAATCCGCCAGCGTTTCCGTAAACCGGTCCCCGTAATAGTAGGTCCATTCCTGCCCCTTCATCAATTTAAAATAATAGCAGATCCGGTTATAGACGGAATGGATCTCCGCCTCATAATATTGGAAACAAGCATACTCTGCACAGACATGCATCGGAATCCTGTAAAACTCGATAGGCGTTTTCCTGCATGCCCGGTCCCCATAATACAGGTCGCATCCGGACAGGTCTTCCTTTTTTGCCCGTATCCGGATCACCAGCGTATGTTCTGATTTTGCAAATGCATACTGGGACAGCGGAATATGCAGAACCGCCGCCCGATCCATCCGTTCTTCTTTGATACTCATCCTTTGACACCCCCTGCCGTCAAACCTGACACCATATATTTCTGAATGCAGAAAAATACGATCAGGATCGGGATCGATACCAGGATCGCCGCCGCGGAAAATAACGGCCAGCTCCTGCTGTAATCACTGGTCTGGAGCTGGTATAATCCGGCCGCCAGCGTGTAACTCCCTTCATTCATCATAAAGGTGGTGGAAAACAGGTACTCATTCCACACGAAGATCAGCACCATGACCGATGTCACGATGATTGCCGGCCTCGCCAATGGAAGCACCACCTTCATCAGGATCTGTCCGCTTCCCGCGCCGTCGATCCTGGCCGCCTCCTCGATCTCCACCGGGATCGTGTCGAAATACCCCTTCATATTCCAGATGCTGAATATGCACATGCTCCCTGCATAAACGATGATCAGGCCGAGATAGGAATTGAGCAGATGGAAGGTCTTAAACAGGCGGAAGATCGCGAACATGGATAAGATCTGGGGAAATGCATTCAAAATAAGAAGCGCCTGGAGCACCCCGTTCCTTCCTTTAAAACGGTATCTTGAAAATGCATAAGCCGCCGTGACCGCCGTCCCCATTGCCGCGATCATTGTCCCCACGCTCAGGACCGCGGAGTTCTTAAGCCAGAGCAGGAATGGTTCCTCCACCAGGATTGCGGAATAATTCTTCCAGGTGGGATCTTTGGGCCAGAACGACAGATCGGAACTTAACCCGGAACCCCCATTGCAAAATGACAGGGAAACCGCATACAGGATCGGGATCAGCGCGAGCAGGCAGATGATGATAAAGATCAGATTTAAAACTGTAAGCCCCGCCATACGTTTTATTTTTTTCGTACTCATGCCTCCTCCTTTACTCCCCGGTTCGTAAACAATGAAAATACAATGATAAAACCAAAAATCACAATGGACACTGCCGAGGACAGCCCATAATTATTTGATACAAACGCATTCTGGTGCGCATAGGTAATGATCGTCTGCAGCGTTGCCCCGGACAGGGAGCCTTTCTGCATGGTGAGCAGATACACGATATCGAATTGCTTGAATGTCGTAAATGTGGTCATGATGACGGAAGGCAGAAGGATCGGCCGGATCGCGGGAACCGTGATATACCGGCACTGCTTCCAGAACCCGGCTCCGTCCAGTCTGGCGCTTTCGTAGTAGCTCCTGTCCACGCTCTGCAGCGCGCCGTCCATCATCATGATCATAAACGGCAGCGCCATCCACAGGTTCAGCACCATGCAGGAAAGAAACGCCGGGACATTTTCTGACAGGAAATTCATTTTCCCCAGGCCCAGACTTAAAAGGATCTTGTTCAGGAATCCGAACTCTGTGTTAAACATCCCCACACGCCATAAAAGTATAGAAACATATGCCGGCATTGCCCATGGAAACATGAGGAGTGTCTTATAAACCCTTGCCTGCTTCATTTCCCGGACATTCAGGCCAAGAGCAATGAAAAAAGCCAGGACCACCTGTATCACCATGTTAAAAATCGTCCACAGAACTGTTGTGAGCAGCGCTTTCAGGAATCCCGAATCCACCTTCAGCAAAGCCCGCTGAAAATTATCCAGCCCGATCAGTTCGTAATTGTCCCAGTGATAAAGGTTCATGTTCGTCAATGAGATATACCCTGTGTATAAAATGGGAAAGACGACGATCAACCCAACCAGCGTAAGCGCAGGCAGACTGTAGATCCATGGACGTAATTTCTGTCTGTTCTTCATACCGTTTCCCCTTTCAAAAAAAGTGCACGCAGCGCGGTAGAAGTTTGGTAAGTAGGTAAGTCCCTTACGGGGCTTACCCCTCTCAGAACCGGACGTGCAGCTTTCCCGCATCCGGCTCCCTGCAAAGCTAATACATCTACAACTATCCGTATATACTTACATAGATACGTGGTCGGACGAGTGGGAATTGTCGCATCAATTCCTTATATCCTTCCTTTGTATAGCTTCTTCTCTGGCTTCTTCTATTCAGCCAGTAGAATAACCGGAACCATACTACATTATAGAATGAGTTCAGGCTTCTTGAATTGTCAGTAATTCCGTAGTAATGATAGTAACCAGTTAAGATTTCATTCAGCTTCTTTACTATCTGGTTTATGCGTAGAAATCTCATATCTCTTATCGTAGCATTTATTTCCTTGCTTTTCTTTGCTAGCTTTTTCTTACTGGTCTTCCTCTTCACTCTGAACTTTCCCGTTCTTCCATGCGAACAGTAATGCGTGAATCCGAGGAATGTAAAGGTCTCCGGTTTCCCGTCTCCACGTTCTTTCCGGTTCCTTTCTGCAAATCGGCCGAATTCTATCAGCCTCGTCTTTTTCTCCTCCATTTCCAGTCCAAAGTGCATCATTCTGCGCTTTAAATATTCATAGAACATCTCTGCGTCTGTTTTGTATTGAAAGCAGACTACAAAATCATCCGCATATACCACCAGCCCTGCGTACCCTTTCATGATCGGCTGCATTTTCTCCTTGAACCACCACACCAGTACATAGTGCATATATATGTTTGCGATTACTGGTGAGCAGACCGAACCCTGTCCGGCTCCTTCCTCTGTCTCTTCATATCTGTAATCTTCCATGATTCCGGCTTTTAACATCCGGCGTACCAGCCTGATGATATTTGGGTCTTTTATTCTTGATTCTATGAACTTTATTATCCATTCATGGTCCAAGTGGTCGAAAAATCCTTTTACATCCGCATCCAATACCCAGTTTGTCTTTTCTTTTTCCAGCATTCCGTTCAGCTTTCTTAATGCCTTATGACAGCTTCTCCCTGGTCGGAATCCCATCATTTCATCATAGAAATGCGGCTCGAACACTGCTTCCAGTACTCGTCTCAATGCTTCCTGCACCAGTTTGTCTTCATAGCAATAGATACTGAGCGGCCGTGTCTTTCCGTTTTCTTTCGGTATCTCCACTCTTTTTGCTGGCTTGGGCTTGTACGCTTTCTTCTTAAGCTTTTCCTCTAATTCTTCCAGATTTTCCTCCAGCCTTGCCCCGTATTCCTCTTTGGTTATCCCATCGGTTCCTACTGCTTTCTTTCCGTCCATTTCCTTGTGGCACTCTTTTAATAATTCCTTATTTATCAAATGCCCTATGGACGTAAATACCATGTCTGGATGTTCGCCTGATAGTTGTGATATTCTCGCCAATTTCGTTTCCATAGCTCCTCCTGTCTCTGCGTACAGTCTATGTTTCCTCTTTGATATGACTTTGCATGGCTAGCCTGCGAGGACAGGCATTTCTCGACTTCCACTGTATGTTTTACCGTGTACTATTCGGCCATCCGACTTCTGCTGACCATTTGCGGTTCTCCCTTCGACAGTTGTTCCGCATACCAGATGTACGCAACTCATCTGGAACCAGACAGACCTCCTCCAGTTGACTTGAAATCCTTGATTGCATGACCAACCTCAAAACTCCGGGGAAGCAACTGTATTCTCGCTCTTAGTGACTACAGTTATGTTGCTTTCAGTGTATAGGAGCACCTCTGCCTTCCCACTTTCATTTTCATATCGAAGCTATGTGCAGTTATGCCCTGCAATCTCGCTGTCTACGCTTAGCAGACAACATCTCTGCTGTCTACCCAAGACTCGCTTGGTGCGGTATAGCTTGTACCTTACACCGTAGGACTTTCACCCACCGAATTCCAAGCCCTTAGCTGGGCGCACCCTATAGAGTAAAAAACAGTACAGCCTGTATTCGTACAGCATTGCAAAATAGCAGGCGCCGTATTCACCATTGATTATGCAATGCTGTACCGGATGCAGGCCGTAATGTCCTCTGCATCTATGAGTGCTTTCTATTGTTACTGCATATCTGCGATCGCAGTTTCCGCTTCTGCCTGATATTTCTCAGCCGCCGCGTCCAGATCCTCTCCGGATTTGTTTACCGCTGCCAGAAGGGATTCTGCCGGCCCCCACATCACACTCATCTCCGGAATATTCGGCATAGGTTTGGCCGTCTCCGCAGTCCGCTTCATTGCCGCGATCATTTCGTCGCTGCTTACAGAATCCTCATCGTATGCCTTCTGGTTTGCCGGCGCGCAGCTTGCTTTTTCTGCAAGCGCAATGCCGACTTCCGGGGCTGCCAATGCGGCAAGCACCTTTGCAGCCGCATCCTTTTTCTCCTCAGCCGCATGCTTCATGACTCCGATCCCCTGAATCCCTGAATAGGGTGCAAGGCTCTCCCCGCCCGGCAAAGCAAAGTCTGACAGAGACTGGATTCCCAGGTCGATCCCGGCATCTTTGATCCCAGGTACCAGCCAGGGGCCGCCGATGATCGCCGCCGCTTTCCCTTCATTAAACAGTGTTGTTACCGTATTATAATCGCCGTCAGCCTGCAGTGCGGCGAATTTTTTATTGTACTCAATGGCTTCTTTTGTTTTTTCATCCGCCAGCCCCGGGGCAGCATCCTCATCAATGATATATCCTCCGAACCCATGGATGAACGGGGATACATTATAGGCTGTGGAATGCTGGTTTACCAATGCATATGTGCCTGCCGCCGTATCCGTATGCGCTTCCATATATGTATACAGGTCTTCTGTTGTGGACGGAACCTCCCCTTCCCACAGATCCTTATTATACATAAAGAGCAGTGTTTCAAAATAGACCGGAAGAAGATACTGCTCCCCTTTGTATAATCCGGCCTCCTGTGTCATGGGAAGCATGTCGGCATAGACCTCTTCCCCGACAATGTCCGACAGAGGCGAGAGCACTCCCATCTCTACAAAGGTACCCAGGGAATCATGTGCATACATATACATATCCGGGCCGCTCTCCCCATCGCTGCCATAGAGCTTGATCTGGTCTGTCAGGCCGCTTTTCTTCTCAAACTTCACTGTAATGCCATCCCCGCCGAGCTTCTCATTCACCTGGCTTTCAATGACATCCATGATTGCCTCGTCGCCGTCGTGCCAGATGCTGATCTCCTCTGCCTCTGCAGCCTGCTCCTCACTGCCTTCGTTTTCAGCAGCATCTTCCTTGGGCTCCGCCCCGTTCCCGCCTGAACTGCATCCGGTAAATAACGATGCGGCCATCGCCGCGCAAAGCAACATTGCGATCCTCTTTTTCATCGTTTTCTTCCTCCTTTTTGATAAAACACTTTCCTGCTGTATTTGTTTTCATCGGATATATATCAGATATTTAAGTAGTTTTTACCATATATTTTGATTGTTCACAATAAAAAACAGGGATTTTTACCAAGAATAGAAAGAAAACGTCTACCTTGTAATCTTTTACTGACGCAATTCATACTCAAAAGAAGCCTGATTCGTTTTAAATGCAAAGAGAGTATAATCTCCTTTCCGGAATTTGAAACATGCCTGGCACGCCGCATTTTCATGAATTGTTCTTGCCATGTCTCCATGAACCGGAGCTTTTAGAGGGCTCCTGACTTTTTCAAGCAGCCTGGCTTCTAATTCCAAATCTCCCTGTATGATCCGAAGTCTCCCCTCCTGAGCCAACATCGTTTTCGCCCCTAAATAAGTCGCCAGCCGGTATTCTTTTCCCTTCCATAATACAGCACTGATGATACCTCTAAAATGAAACCCCGCAATTGGGACATCTGCCACGGACAGCATCAGCGAGCCGCCCGGAAAGCCGCATTGTGTCCAGGCATATTCTTTGGGAAATGAATGTCCCTCATCCCCCTCCCAATACCCATATGCATTCTGAAACGAATATTCCTGTCCGTTCACGTTCATGCTTCCGCAGACCAAATGTTTCATACTTTGTACACTATGCCGGCATTCCAGGAAAGGGAATAAGGAAAACGGTCCCATGATATCATATTTCAGAGGACAAAGTGCGCCGAATCTCAAGTCTCCGCATATATCCAGCTCCGGCGTATGTAATGCCAGATGAATCCCTCTCTCCCCAAATTGATTCTTTCCTATCCAGATATCCTTTCCTGTCCGATGGAATGCTGCAGCAGGGTAAGCAACGCTCCACGCATGATTTTTAGTAATAACCTGAATGGAACAAGACTTCTTTTGTCCCGACCTGTGAACTGCAGGAATGATCGATAATGTCTGAGTTTCAGACTGGCATTTAAAATACCATCCATAAAAATAATTGTCCATATATTCTGTCCCCCTGATGAAAATAAATTTCAGCCATATAATTAAACTTTATTTTCCCTCAAAGAGCTTACATTTATGCGCGGTACATGTGTTTTGGCTGCTCCCCCCGCTCTAATTGAGAAACACTACAGTCTACGCTACCGTCATAAGTGCACGCATAAGGAATAGAATTTGAAAAAATTAGGAAAAAAAATTATCTGTGAAGTTTGTATTGTACATTTTTGCCGAATATGGTAGAATATGGCTGTGGCGATAGAATTTCTTGAGTATTGGTAGATACTTTAGAAGAGTTTTGTTGCCTTTTTTACTTGAAAAATATAGGATAATTGTTAGTTATCCGTTAAATTTACATTGAAGAATATGTTGGATAATTGATTATTATCCTTGGTTTGAAGATGATTTATTGTATCTATTAGAATTGAACGGAAGAGAACACATATAATCGGTCATTTATTGATCAGGATTTTTTACCAACAATAAGTTTTATAGATATTTATAGTTTATTTTATTTAACTTAAAAATAAGGAGAAAACCAAAATATGAACGAGAATTATTCTAATTATATAAAAACACTTAAAACATCGTTAAAACATCAATATAAAAGCTCCCAAAAGCAATTAATTTTAAATCCTGTAGAAAATATCCCCGATTTAAATTATGTCGAACTTGGATATAATTTTTTATATGGAATATATAATAGCGACAAATTACGCTCAGAAAATGAGATGATAGATACAAAAATTCAATTTGCAAGTAGAAATTATGTTGCTAAGGATATTAATAAAATTTATAAGATGTGGTGTAAAATTATGAAAGCTGAAGCAATCTCTATGCGTTTTTTTTCTGGTCTTCATGCACATACTACAATCTTTATGGCTATTACCCGTATTAATGATAATGTAATTATATTACCTGAAAAAGCAGGTGGACATATGGCAACAAAATCCATTTTTGAACGTTTAGGATTAAATGTATATGAGTTCGAAATAGACTTCGAAAATAAACGTATTAATATAGAAAAAAGTAAACGCTTAATTGAAAAAGTAAAACCTAAAGTAATATTTGTTGATCGAAGTGAAGGAACATTGTATGAAGATTTTTCATGGCTGTCAGAGTATAAAAATATTTATAAAATTTTTGATGCTTCTCAATATCTGACAAATATATTAGTCGGGGACTATATATCACCTTTTGATATGGGGTTTGATGCCATTTTATCTACTACGCATAAAAATTTTCCTGGACCTCAACGAGCCTTATATTGTTCTAAACAAAAAGATGAAATGTGGTATAAAATACAATCCAAAATAGGAACATACGTTTCTAATATGCACCCATACTCTATATACTCGCTTGGTCTGATGTTGGAAGATTACAAAAAATATGAGGCTTTATCAAAGAACATGATAGAAAATGCAGCGGAACTTGAAAAAGAATTAATAAATTGTGGCATAAATATTATAACCCAGTTCCCACAACACATATCAGAAATGCGTACACATCATATTTGGATTCAATGCGAAAGTAAAAGAGAAGCTTTTGATTTATATAATCGTTGGGAAAGAAATGGATTTCTAACCAACTATAGATTATTACCATATAATATAGGCTATGGTATCCGAATGGGATTGTCAGCAGCAACTGTATGTGGTTTAACCAAAGATGATATTCCTTTACTTGCTCAGCTATTAGCAAAATCATGTATTAGCAGTGAATACAATCCCACATTACACGATGAAATAGAATCATTTATTATACATATAAAGGAGCGTACTAATGCTTAATAATATTGTTTCATATCTTGTAGCACCACATAAATTTAATAATGAAGCTTGTATGCTTCCCGATATAGTTCCGTCAGATTATGTACGTGTAAAGTATGAGTATTGTGGTATATGCGGTGGTGATTACTCTCGCTTTTTAGGATATAGAAATGACTATCCGATTTCTTTAGGGCATGAATTTGTTGCAAAAGTTTTAGATATAAATTGTAATAAAGGATTAAGTTACAATATAGGTGACTATGTTGTTTCTGATTTTAATTATCGCTGTGGAGAATGTTCATTTTGCATGCAAAATAAGACGCATTTATGCCTAAAAAATGACGCTGCATTATTTACTAATCGTGCGTTTTCGCATTATGCAGACATACATTACAGCTATTTAGTAAAAACGAATATTCCTTACAATTATCTTTATCGTGCAACTGTTGTAGAGCCTCTTTCATGTATAATTCATGCAATGAATCATTATAATCTGTCTGAAATTAATTTTATCTTAATCTATGGTACTGGAAATATCGGCATGCTATGTGCTTTTTACTTAAGCTGCTGTCTGGGAAAAAATGTACAATTGTTTGACACTAATATAGTTAAACAAAAATATATTACCAACTTATTTTCATGTACACCTGTAGATTATAAAACATCTTATGATTTAGTAATTGAAGCTACCAACAGCTCTTTTGGGCTATCACAATGTATTGAACATTATGCCTCTGTTAAAAACATTTGCTCGTTTAGTCATTTATATGGACAAGCTACAGAGAATCTTTATGATAAACTTGTCAAAAAAGAGTGTAGTATTTATTTCCCTTTACGTAATGGTTCTCGCAAAAATCTATATTTTGCCACAGAATTAATTGAACAAAATTGGAAAAACTCATTTGATAAACTTATTCAAATTTATGAAACTGATGATCTTAATTTTCCTTTTGAGGAAAAACTAAAATGTAATAAACCTAAGCAAGTAATTAAACTTGTAATCGAATAATAAATTTTTCGATTTTTTGTACAGTTTCCTCAAATGAAAACCACTCAAATTTATATTTATATTCTTCGATTTTAGCAATATCTTTTCTGGCAACATAAATTGGTAACAGTAGATATTCATATATATTGTCCAACTCTCTTATATAGTTAATTATACTTTTAACTGTACTCATAGAGATATTTTGGGTTTGACTATATTCTAGGAAAGCTTGTGTTATCATTACAAAAATATGACCTGCACGATACTTGGTTTTTTTAAATTCATCTGTTGATTTTTTAATATACTTTTTTGCCAAAATATAATCTGCTTCAAGAATATAAGCGATTGCCATTGCATAATATATTTTTCCTAAGTTATTGTGATTATTATATTTCTGATTTTCCTTTTTTGCATCTTCATATATATCAAAAACTAGATGTGGGGAAGAATAGCAATATGTTTCACAATAAACAGTGTAGTAATATGAATTTTTTTCAAATGTGTCATATTTTGAATAATGTTCTATTGCATCTTCCATAAGAAAGTTAAAACGATAGATATGACCTATAGCCTTTTGTATTTCAAATAAAATGGAATTATCAACCATATCATTTTCCAAATCAAGCAACCCGGAAACAGCAGATCTGAATTTTCCACGAAGCATTTTCATGTCACAATCAAATATAATTCCCTTCGCATAATAGCGTTGATTTCGTTCATTCCTATCTAAGTTTCTTGCAAATTCTTGCATTTTGATTTCTGCTTTATCATATTGTCCTAATATCGATAGTAGATAATTCATATCACATTGTAACATTTTTTTGTGTTTTCCAAAAGCACATTCATTCATAGGAATACTTTCTAAAATTTTGAGACCTTTAGATATATTACTCAATCTTACAGATTTTCCAGCTATATATTTATATATAGCGTTCAAAGAACTTTTTTCTATATTTTGTATCTCGGAAATATATTTGGTAAAGTCACGTTCGTAGCTCCTATCATATAGATAAAAATACATATCTAATAATTGTTCTGAAATTTTTTCTGTAATAGACATTTGCTGATCAATGACTAAAGTGTATATATTAATTATAAAATTATATTTTATGTCATCATACATAGAAAAATCATTTAAAATCCTGGCCCATGTAAATTGGATATAGTTTTTTATAATTTTATGGCATAATTCTTTTTTCATTAAAAGAGTAATATTATGCGCCAAAATAGAATGTATTTTATATAATCCATTAAATTTTTCTATATATCGTACGATAGTACTCTGTTCAAAATTTTCAAAACCATACTGTTGACAAGAAAGTTTGTTAAAATCCAAAACATTATCGTATACTTCTTCATTAAATAGTTTAATCACTGCAAGATACTCAATTATGTTTTGTTCCTCTTTGCTTAAATGACTTAAAAACCATTTAACTAAATCCTTTTTATCTTTAAACCCAACAAAAGTATCTCTATTAATCTCCTCTTTTTTATAAGATTTGAGAATGATATCTAAAAATAACGGAATGCAATCAGTTTTTTCTTTTATTATACATATTTGGGTATTTGAATAGCCTTGTTCTGAAAGATAATTTTCTACCACCTGCGCTGGAATAGATTCTAAAGGTATGTTTTTGTAGAGTGCTTGGTCAACATCACTATCGTTAAACCATCTTAAAGATTCTCTAGAAGTTATAATAAATAATCCTTTCTGAAAAGCATTCACAAAATCACATAACCAATCATATTCCGTACTTATTTCACAAATATTATATGCATCAAAAATAAAAAGATATTTATTATCGTATAATTCTCTTTCAATATCTTTTGCTAAACTTTGTACCATATACTGATATAAATCTTCTGATTTTCCTAGGAGTAAATCTGTAACATACTCTCTTTCCTGTTCGCTGACTTCACGTTCTTCATATAGTTTAATTAGAAAATCAGCACCAGATTTAAGATGTGCTATTCCATTAAAAATTATATTATCAATTGTCTCTACAACATCTATTCCTGATTTCTTGACTATATTATATAGACTCTTTCGATCTATTCGGTCGTAATTAATAAATTCCCAATATCTAAAAAGTACATAATCAAAATGAGGAGTATAAGAAAATAATTTTCTGATATATAATAAAATGGATGGAATTGTTTCGTGGTTAAGAATTTCTAGAGGAATCATATATACTTCTAATATCCCATTTTTATATAAATCATATATTCGATGTACCAACCTACTTTTACCAATACCACCCATTCCAAAAAATGCATATAGCATATAAAAAATATCAGTATTCGTATATGCTATAATATCCTCTTCTAACATATTAAAAATGTCATTTCTATCAAGAAATATCCTATCGTCATTTTTATAGTTTTCCGTTTTACGAAATCCCATTATACTGTACCTCTTCTATTCCAATAAACTTCCCTGGTGCAAGCACTCAAATGCCTAACGGCATTTGCCTTCTGCTTCGCAGGAGCGGGGTATTCGCCCCAACCTCGCTTCGCTCGGTATTAGTTTGTGGCGATGAAAGCATCGGGGAATATACCCTTCTATGATTCAATTCTAATAGATACAATAAATCATCTTCAAACCAAGGATAATAATCAATTATCCAACATATTCTTCAATGTAAATTTAACGGATAACTAACAATTATCCACATTTTAGCGCCATCACCAAACATACGTTTTGCATTTTCAAATATCTCTAATAAACCAGTTCCACATATCCTCTATAAATGTGGTACACTAAAGAGACATTTTCTTAACACAGGAGGGCGCAACTATGGGTATACAGGAGAAAGTAACAAGCTATTTGGAATATTGCGAATTTCGCAAGGAATTGGACAAAAAGACCTTGAAGGCATACCGAATAGATCTAAGACAGTATTTTGATTTTTTTGATTCGCAGGATCCACAGAAAGAGCATATTGAAAATTATATTACAAATTTGCATAAGAGCTTCAAACAAAAGACAGTAAAACGAAAAATCGCTACCATCCGGGCTTTTTATGCTTACCTGGAATGCGAAGATCTGATTGAAGAAAACCCATTCCGAAAAATCAAAGTAAAATTTAAGGAGACTATCATGCTTCCCAGGATTATTCCACGGGAAGAGATTGAAAAATTATTAAACTTCATGTATGCATATCCTGAAACAAGCAGAAAAATCAGTACAGATAATAAATACTGGCTTCGGGATATGGCAATTGTAGAGGTTCTGTTTGCTACTGGTGTCAGGGTGTATGAGCTTTCTAATATAAAAGCTGATTGTATTAATATCAATTCCGGATTAATCCGAATTATGGGAAAAGGAAATAAAGAAAGATATATCCAAATCGGTGAGGTCTCCGTATTACGGCTCTTAAAGAAATATTATGACGCGAATGAAGAAGCAATCAAAAAAAGCGGTTTCTTTTTTATTAACCAGAGAGGAAATCGTTTTTCCGAGCAATCTATCCGGAATATGTTAAAAAAATATGCGAAGTTAGCTGGAATTGAAAGAAATATCACACCCCACATGTGGCGACATTCCTTTGCAACATACTTAATCGAGGAAGGTGTAGATGTCAGCTGTGTCCAGCAAATCTTAGGGCATAGTTCCATTAAAACCACGCAGGTCTACATACATGTTGCAGCAAAAAAACAAGCAGAAATATTAAAAGCTATGCATCCAAGAAATCAAATGAACATTACCGGAGCAGCATAAAGATATCACTATTCTTTCATTCTCTATGAGCGTGCTACATAATCTGTATAAATTGTGCAGACTTCAATTCCAATTATAATTGTCACGCAATGAATGAGAATATTTAGATAATTTGCTTACACAGATTATCTGACATCCTATTCATCATAAAAAAATTATGTATTTAGTATGTTTCAGACAAAATGCTATATACCAAATCATAGCAGTACAAACGTATGTTTCTTTGTTTGATGCATGCTTTTTTATGATGCAGAAATACAAAATCCTCATTTTTTTCAATTGGATTCTTATTTTCAAAAACATGTGTCCCATCAAAAAAACAATAAATGTATATAAATTATTTTTCCTGCTACCATATTTCGCAGCTTCACTACACATTTTGTATGGATATATTTCAAATGGAAGGAGCAAATTTAGTTTGCCGAAAATCTGTAACTAGTAACTATACGTATATCTATGATACAACCAATATTCCAGTACATGAAGACTATGCAAAACAGCAAAGTGAAAGAGAGATTATTTTTGAAGGGCCAAATCAAAGCATATCCTATGCTTACGCAGCTTCCATCTAAAGTTGTTAGGCGTCCCGCCCAATATCAGTATGAAAAACCAGCCTTTAGCAAGAAAACTTGCACAGACTGATTTTTCATACTGCTCCCGTTCTAAATAGTTACAATTTATTTTCAAACTGAAAAACCGGATCATCCTTTTCATCCCATATCACTTCTATGATCATGGTATGCCGATTCGGATCATACAGAGGATCTCCCTGTATTTCATCATAGCACCTTGCATGAAACACGCACAGATCCTTTTTCCCATCTTCCGATTTAACAAATGAATTATGCCCCGGTCCGAAAATCCCCTTTTCCTCATCTGTCCGCAGAATTGGAATCCTGCTTTTGCTCCAGTTATTCGGGTCCAGCAGATCCTCATCCTCTGAAATTGTCAGCATTCCCATACAATATGCGCTTCCCGTTTCGCTTGCGGAGTATGTGAGAAAGATCTTCCCCTCATGCTTCAAAACCGCAGGACCTTCATTTACCCAGAATCCAACCCGCTCCCACTCATAATCAGGAGTGGTTAGAAGCTTCTGGACTGTTGACAGCCGGTTCGGTGCCTGAAGTTTCGCTATATATAAATTGGAAATCTTCTTCCCTACTCCTGTCTTCTCAGCCCATATGTAGTAGTAATCCCCTTTATGCTCCATGACCGTCGCATCTAATGAAAAATCACGGAAAGAAAAATCATCCTCTTCCGCTGCTTTCATCTGCCCCATTTCTTCCCATTCATCTTCGAAAGGATCGCTGCCCTTACATCTTAAAATATACGGGCGGATTGCCCATATGTCATCTATATCTCCTGCTGCATAATAAATAAACCATTCCCCCCATAAATAATGGATTTCCGGCGCCCAAATATGGATGCTCTGTTTTCCCGTATCATGTTTTCTCCATAATACTTTTTCCTCTGCACATGCTAAATCTTTGATATTAGAGGCTTTTCTAAGAATGATCCTGTCATATTCCGGCACAGAAGCCGTAAAATAATACGTATGGTCTGTGTGTCGATACCCCGGAGGCATCCCATAATGCATGTCCCTGCGGGGTGGGCGGACTTCGTCCGATAGGGTACACTCAAAGGGCATCCTATAACTCATGTCCCTGCGGGGCGGGTGGACTTCGTCCGATAGGGTATAGATATATGGGTCCGCCCGGTTACAGATAAACGGTTCATTAAATGGAGTTTTTTTATAATTTTCTTTATTCATCATCTGTTCTCACCTTTACTCGAAGCATATTCCATGAATATGGATGTATCCTGCATTCCACTGAGTTTACATTTTCTGTCTTAAATTGTACAGTGGACGGAACAACATTTTCATGGTGGTCCCGATTATTTGCTTTTAAATCATCATGATATAGCATAACCTGCTCTACCGTTTCATCCGTAATCTCGAAGCCCTGCATTTCTATTGTTAATTCAGACTCCTCACTTCTCCTGTTTACAATAAAAAATACAACTTCCTCCTGACCTGGGTTATAGACCGCCACCTGATCCAGATAGGAAATCACATTGCTTTTTTTCGATTGATATTGGGGACATTTTAACACAGATTCCAGCAAAATGCCTCTAGCATATTTCGACATAAAGGAAAACGGGTAAAAAATTGGCTGAGCCCATACTTCACCGCCGGTTTTCGTCATGATCGCCGCACTGATATTTGTGAGCAAGGACTGACAGGCTATTTTTACCCGCTCACAATTCTTCACCATGGCCATAAGCATTCCGGCAAATAACAATGCATCCTCCATTGTATAGATCTGTTCACTGAAAGCCGGCGCAACTTCCCAATCCCTGGAAGCCACTGCATCCGCTACGGCATCTCCCGGTATTTCCCATACTCCCCACTCATCAAAGCAAATATGGATTGTCCTGTTTGAGCGCTTTTTGCTTTTCACCATATCGCAAATGCCGATTACCGTTTTTATATACTCCTCCATCTCGACAGACTGTGCAAGAAATTCTTCCGTCCCTTCCTCTTGTCCTCCATAATACTGATGAAGCGAGATATAATCCGCAAATTCATACGTATATTCCAATACGATTCTTTCCCAATCCGTATAGGTATTTACGCTTGTGGACGAGCTTCCGCATACAACCGTCTTGATAGAATCATCTAAAGATTTCATCGCATGTGCCGTCTGTGCAGCCAGTTTTCCATAATCATCCGGTGTTTTATGTCCGATCTGCCAGATTCCGTCCATCTCATTTCCCAGACACCATATCGGGATCTGGTATGGTGCCTCATGGCCATTATATTTTCTCCAGTCACTGTATACGGTCCCGGCCGGCAGGTTGCAATACTCCAGTAAAGAAACCGCATTTTCAACTCCTCTTGTTCCCAGGTTGACTGCAAAGATCGGAATCACATCGGCTTTCTGTGTCCAGGAGATGAATTCATCTGTCCCGACTTCATTGGTCTCGATGGACTTCCATGCAAGCTCTCTTCTTTTAGGTCTTTTCTCCTTCTCTCCGACTCCATCCTTCCAATCATAGCAGGAAACAAAATTTCCTCCCGGATAACGGACACAGGTCACACCCATTTCTCTGACTTTTTCAATCACATCTTTTCTAAATCCTTCCGAATCCGCCTGCTCATGTTCTTTTTCATAGATTCCATTGTATACAACTCTTCCCATATGCTCTACAAATGAACCATATATGAGAGGGCTGATCTCTGCCCTTTGAAAATCTTTATTTACGATTAATTTTGCCTTATACATATTTCTCCTACTCTTTCACTCCTGAAGTCGCGATCCCTTCGATAAAGAATCTCTGTCCGAATAAGAACAGCAGCAGCAACGGTGCGATTGAAATGACTGTTGCAGCCAACGTGGGCCCGTATTTAATGGAATTGCTTCCTACGAGAATAGCGAGCCCCGCCGACAATGTTCTTTTTTCCACAGAGCTTGTCAGCATCATTGGGTATAAAAGATCGTTCCAGTTGTTCATAAAATGATAGATCCCCAGGCTGATCAATGCCGGCTTAGATAACGGCATAACGATTTTCCAATATATCTGAAGATTGTTCAGCCCGTCTATTCTTGCAGCTTCTTCCAGTGACTTTGGAATCCGCGAGAAGAATGATGTCAGCATATAGATCCCATATGCTCCTGACGCACGGGGCAATACCAGTCCCATTAAAGTATCCAGAATCCCCAGCTTATACTCCTCAATATAAAGAGGGATCATGATGATCTGGAACGGCACCATCATAGTCAATAAGATCATGGTAAATAATATTTTTTTTCCTTTAAACTCCATTCTTGCAAACGCATACGCTGCCAATGAATCCAGGAGCAGGCTGATCAATGTAACACTTCCTGCAAAGATCACCGTATTTTTCAGCATACTGAGAATCGGGATCGCATCTGTTACATATGCATACTGTGTGATCACCCATTGTTCCGGTAAAAAAGCAGGCGGATATTTGATCACGTCCGCATCGGATTTAAACGAGGATACAACCAGCCATACTAATGGAATAAATACCAAAAGGGCTACAATGCACAATATCACATACCCGGCCGCGGAATATGACCTCTGTTTTATTTTTTCCTTCATGATGCTTCCCTCCTGTCGGTATACTTTCTCATGACCACAGTTATCACTGCTATAATTATAAAAAGATACACTGAAATTGCAGAAGCATAGCCTAAATCCTGTTGTGTCCTGAATCCCCGGTCGTAAATATAACTTACCAGTGTTTCTGTTTTATTCTGCGGACCGCCGCCGGTTAATACATAAATCTGATCAAATGCCTGGAAGGCCAGAATGAATGTAGTGACCGCGCAAAATCCAATGGTTTGCTTGATAGACGGGATCGTAATATAAAGAAATTTTTTGAGCCCCATTGCCCCATCCAAATCTGCTGCTTCATACAAAGAATATGGGATATCCAATGTAGCGGCGGTAATGATCGTCAAGGTATATCCAAAATTTCTCCATACTGTGACCAATACAATGATCGCCATAGCATATGTAGGATTCGTCATAATATTGGGCATGATGATCCCCACTTTTTTTAACAGGAATGACAGCATACCGGAATTCGGGTTGAGCAGCATAGACCAGAGGATGCTTATCGCCGTCATGGAACACACATACGGGATATAGAAAGACGCCCGCAGGAACTTGCATAATTTTGTGTTTTTTTGCATGAACATAGTTAAGATCAATGCCACTAAAATCTGGATCGGTACTTCAAGTACGGTAAAGGCCATTGTGTTTTTTGTGGCATTCCAAACTCTCTCATCCTGCAGCATTTTCAGATAATTTCCAAATCCCGCAAATGATATATCATTCATGTACAAATTCATGTTCAGCATGCTTATAATAAATGCAGATATTAACGGGATAAACACAAAAACTGTTAATATACACATGGATGGCAAAATAAACAAATATGCTGTTTTTTGATTATGGACAGATCTTTTTTGAGGACAGTTCATCTTTTATTTGTCTCCTTTCAAAAGGAAAGTTCTGAAATGAATCAGAACTTTCCCTGCCAGCCATTATTGAGCAACAATCTCATCCAGGCGCCCTGACGCGTCCTGAACTTCTTTTGCCACATCAGAACCCAAAAGAATATTTTCCATCATCGGCTTCATGACATCGTTATCGATCTGGCTGCCATATTTGTATCCTAAGTGCCAATCCCTTCCGATAGATGATGCCTCGGAAATATCATTTAAAATGTCATTTGACTTAATTTCATCATCTTCCAATAATGAATAAGACCATACCGGGAATCCGTTCTTTACCGACCACTCTTTTAAAATTTCATCTGTAAGCCAGTATGCCATAAATTTATATACCGCATCTTTGGTCGCATCGTCCGTCCCCTTTGGAATCATATAAGAACAGCCGCCCTCTGCGGAATACGCCCCGTCACTTCCTGCCGGCATAGCAGCAATTCCGTAATTCATATCCAAACCATTTAAAATATTAATATTCCACGGGCCTGAAAAATACATTGCGATCTGTCCGGACTGAAACATTGTATCCGCTTCCGCAGCAGCCAGTCCATCCGGTGACACGCCGGCATTTTTTAAATCCTGCAGCCATGTAAGGGTTTCAATATTTTCCTCTGTATTGAGAAGGTTTTCGTTTGTTGCAGTGTTGATCACATCTCCGCCGTTGCCCCATAAGTACTGAACATAGTATCCGAAATCTGTAGGCAGAGCCAGTCCATACTGCCCTTTGTCCGTATTTGTGAGTGCCTTCGCGCATTCTTCCAGTTCATCAAATGTTGTAGGCGGTGCATCCGAATCCAGGTTTGCGTCGCTGAACAAATCCTTATTGTAGTATAAATACTGCAGATTGTATTGCATTGGCACTCCATATAATTTATCACCTACATAAGATTTTGCCACAACACTTTCATAATAGTTCTCTTCATTGGTTCCGGTCACTTTCCAAAAATCGCTGATATCTTCCAAAGAATCGTTGTTCACATACTCCTGTAAATATTCAATACCGACCAGGACGAAGGACGGCGCTGTATTTGTTGAAATTGCAGCCGGTAATTTTGACTGCAGGGTGTCATTATCCATGATGTCAATTTCTACAGTGATCCCATCTGTATTCGTCTCATTATATTTTTTAATGATCTCTTTCAGAATGTCTCCATCAGAACCTGTAAAAACGGTCCATAATGATAAGGTCGTACCCTTTTCATCACCACCGCCTGCTCCGCCATCCTCAGCTCCACTGGATTCATCAGAGACCGTTTCATTCTCCTTTGATCCGTCATTGCCGCAGCCTGCAGCCATACCCAGCACCATTACACAAACGAGTAAAATACTGATTAATCTTTTCCATTTCATAATATAGTCCTCCTGTTTTTGTAATCTGTACAATTTTATGAATCGATCCATATCTTTATCAAGTATTTTAGTGCATAAGTCTGAAATTTTCCTTAAAAATCCAAATTTTTTTCTCGTTTTTTCAACTTTTTATGATCGCACACAATTGTTTTTAGTATTTTTTCACAAAGCATTGATTTTTTTCAACTTTATAGATATCATTATCTATAATTACGAATAAATGAGGTGGTTATTTTGAATATACTTATTATAGAAGATACAAAATCATTAGCCAAAACTTTAGCGGATATCATCCAAAAAGAAAACTATTCCGCTGATATCGCATTAGACGGGTATTCCGGACTGGAATATGCCCGCAGCAGCCATTATGATGCAATTGTCTTAGATATTATGCTGCCCGATATTGATGGATTCAAAGTTCTAAGTACGATCCGGAAGGAAAAAAATAAGACTCCGATTCTGATACTTACTGCAAGAAGCGATTTAAAAGATCGGATCTACGGCCTGGATATCGGAGCGGATTACTATTTAACCAAGCCTTTTGAAAGAGAAGAATTTTTAGCATGCCTTCGTGCCATCATAAGGAGACAGAGCCCAATGATTATCGAAGATCTCCAGTTTGGAGATATCATCCTTTCCACATCCCTGCATGAATTAAAGTGTAATTCTAAGAGTATTAAGCTTAATTCAAAGGAGTATGAGCTTTTAAGGCTTCTGATCATTAATCAAAATCAGGTTCTTTCGAAGGACATCATTCTAAACAAGATATGGGGATTTAATTCTGACGCTACATATAATAATTTGGAGGCCTATATCTCATTCCTCCGGCGCAAATTAGCACTTTTATCATCAAAAGTAACTATATGTATCGTGCGGAAAGTGGGATATTATTTAGAGGTGGGTCATGATTAAAAAATTACGTTTTCAGATCATCCTTACTTTGATGACTGTATTTTTTATTTTGCTTCTTATTATTTTAGTCAGCACACATTCCTCCACAAAAGAGACGCTTGAAGCCAGCTGCCTTAACCAGCTTCAATCCGCGATACATAATACATATTCCAGCAGATCAACATTATTACGTCATGCGTCAACCCCCCTGCTTGTTTTGTCCGTTGACTATCAGGGAAATATAAAAGTGCTGCAGAATGAAATCGAATGTTTTTCCAAGGATGATATTTCCGCTATGGTTTCAGAAATCCTGACTGGTTCGAAAAAGGTTTCTATCATTCGTGGAAATTACAGATATTTCCGCGAAAGTATCGGGATATCAGATATCCGGATTGCATTAGCTGATATCCAGGTAGAACAAAAAATCCTCAAACATCAAATGTGGCAGTTTGTTATCATCGCCTTCATTTCAATATTTATTTTTGGAATTGTCAGTGTCTTTTTATCAGGTAAATTGACGAAGCCTATTTGTAATACTATGGTTTCCCAAAAAGATTTTATTGCAAATGCATCGCATAAATTGAAAACACCTATTACAATTATCTTATCAAATGCAGAAATGGTCAGCAGTTCTTTTGAAGCTTCGGAAAAGGATATTCCACATACCCTGGAAAGAATGAATTTTATTCAAACCGAAGCCCTGCGCATGAGAAACCTGGTGGAACAGTTACTGCAGCTGGCAAGACTGGAGGGTGCCACGTTTTCCATACCGAAAGAGAAAATAGATTTTTCTTTTTTAGTCAACTGTACTTTGCTTACCTATGAGCCTATTATATACGATTTGGGCAGGAAACTGGAACTATCCTGCGAGGATCATATCTATGTCATGGGGAATGCGGAAAATCTGCGGCAGGTATTCGATATATTGATTGATAACGCGATCAAATATTCCATCCCCGGCAGTGTGGTCAAAGTCACTTTACAATCTGTCAGACACAATGCTGTGATTACTGTAGAGAATAGCGGAGACCCTTTTTCAGCGGAGGAAACACAGCAGATATTCGAAAAATTTTACAGGCTTTCTAAAAACCAATCAGGATATGGTTTAGGCTTATCAATCGCACAGTCGATCATTACTGATCATAATGGAATAATTCGAGCCGAGTCTGACGGTATATCCCAAAACAGATTCATTATCCAGCTGCCTAAGAAGATATGAGACAGGTATCAAATTTTTCAAAAGATGTGATCAGCGGGAAACCAATGGCTAAAACATAAACTATCGGTTTCTCCGCTGTTAAAAAGGTGTGAGGCTTATTCCCCCACACCCTCACTTTCTAAAAAAGAATTTTACAGATTGTCTATGCAGAGGCATTGCTCAAAGCAACCTCTCACTCCTCCCAAAAAGAAAATAACTCCTTAAAACATGCACTGCACATATTCTGTCCTCTTGCAAAAAGTCCTCTTTCCTCGCAAGACATGTTCGGGAAAACATTCTGTATCAGATAGGGGGCACCATCCCGATACTCCCGATATTTTTGCGCCTCCTCTTTTTTTACGATAAAACAAAATTCCTGATGACAGATCTGGCAGCTCGCAGTAAGATACTCTTCGCCTTCCCCAAGAGCTTCCTGCCACCTGAGATACTGCTCATATTCTTCATTTGTGCAATCTTTTAACACAACCTCCTTAAACATGAATTCCGGGTACAACACATAACCTGACTGATACTCTTTTCCGGTCCTTTTCCCATACCCTTCTTTCTCCAGCACTTCCACAATATCCTTTCCCATATGGTTCACATCAATATAAGCACAATTCCTTCCCGGTGTATCATCCAGGCAACAGGTAAGATTCCCATATGATTCACCATTCTCAAATAGCGCAATTGCCAATGTCCTATTATATGGATAATACGTCGGCCATACCTCCAACTTTTTTCCTGTCCGTAATTTTAAAAATCTACTCATCCTCATCTTCCTTTCTGTCATTTCTTGGTAGAGATAAATCCTTCCTGAATTACTACCTCATTTTCCGTTAGATCCTCCGCAACTTTTGGTCCAGATATTGCGAGATGTATTAAAATCTGTTCCTCCTTTTCTCCACAAAAAAAACATCTAAAAAGATGTTCGCTGCTTGATTTTACTCTTATCAATTTTGTATTCTATCTTCGTTTTTTCTGCAACAATAAACTCAACTATACCCTCCTTTTTTTAATTTCCCTGCAATTATAATTAGGGCGCACACCCATCTCGGGGAATTACACTACATAAACTGCAAATGCAGAAAACAGTAATAAATAAAATACATATTTTTATTCTACTATAGCTGAATTGTCCTGTCAAAATTTACGAATTTTTTCCACCTGTACGGTTGCAATCCGCAGTCACATTTTTATGCAATTTATTGCAATGAAAATGCGACCGCGGATTGCAACCGTACAGGTGGAATTTTTTTTCAATTCTTTAAAACATTATGAAAGATCTATGATTTTAAATCAATGTCTTTGTAAACTTTTTTGTTTCTTTATCTATCCTATTGTTTACATGTTCTTTTCTTACATCATTTGAAAAAGAACTAAAAAAATATGCTGTTTTTTTGACATTTTGATTTTCTGATAGTAAAATTTATCTATACATCTTATTTATTTATAAAGTCTGCATATGTAGAATTTATTGTAAAATTCCCAGGGATGGGTTTGCAAAAAATCATGGAATACATCCTTTATGGATGTTTTTTATTTTTAAAAAAGGAGGGTTGCTGTACAATAAGTCAAGATGTGAAATCTTTAAAAGGAGGATTGGTATATTCTAAAAGAAAGGTAAGAACTATATTACGGAATATGTAAAGATATTTTTAAAATTGAATGATTAAAGAGAAATTGGTTGAACGTGATTTGAATGGAATACTGCAAAAAAAGTTACTGTCAAACTTGTTTATCAATGCGTGTCATTTGATTTTTATGGGAAAATTTGATTGAAAAATATTATGTGAACAACTCTGTAGATCCAGAGCTTTTTTAAAGGTAAATTTCAAACAGTTTCTATGTTTACTTTACCTGTAGGTTTTCTGAAAAACCGCCTGCTGCATTTTATTCTAAAAATGCGGGCAGGCGGCTTTTTTCTTTTGAACTATTTTTACCGTATTGATTCTTTACCGGTCTGTATAGACCTCACAATGATCACCCTGTTTTCTGTATATCCGGCAGCAATATTTTTTTCACAGGATACGAAAGTCACTCTGTTTTTCAAAGCTTGGAAATAGGGATTGCTCTCCGAACGGAGTACCCGGTCCACTGCTTCTATCCTGTAATAATACTTCATATTTTCCTGTAAAATGTAGAATGTATCCCCGATATTTAATTCCTCCAGACGGTTAAAGCTATGTCCATATGTATCAGAACAATGTCCATATATGATATAATTTCCGCCCAGGTTTTGTGTCAGGTCAGCAGTTACAAAGTAGTACCGTGACAGGTTTACTTCATTATCGCCCAAAGTATTTCCCCGGATAACTGCCTTCTTCAGATTGATCTTGTCGATCACAAGGATACAATCCATTTTTCCCTGAAATGCATATTCCCCTACATCGCTGTACAGGTATTCCGTCGGATTTTCCTCTGTCGGTTTTTCCTCCGGATTTCCATTTTCTTTCTGTTCCAAATACGCTTCTATGATCTGATCTTCGTATTTATTTCTTCTTTCCGCTTCATAGTAAGGCTGGCGGTAGATCTGATATCCGATTGTCAGAATAACCACCGCACCTGCCAGAAAGAAGCATACGGTAAGACTGTTTTTGTTTCTATTTTTCATATCCCCTCCGGAAAAATTTCCAGTGATCATCCAATCCACTTATCCTTTCGCGAAGATCTTTTCTTTCGATATACCGCAAATCCGATTCCCAGCACGGTCATTCCCGCGGCCACAAAGATCAGGGCGAGTTTTGCAGTACTTTCATGAAAGCCGAGCTTCGGTACTTTGGTGTCCGGTATCCTGTGGTTCCTGCAGGTGATCGTAATGTCCTCCCCTTTCATAGAAAATTCGATGTTGTCCGCCAGCTTCTGGTATCCGTCCGGCGCTTTCTTTTCCTGGAAATAATACTCCCCATAACCCAGGTCTTTCATATTGATCTCTCCGTTGGAATCTGTGGCATAAGTACCAATCTGTTCTCCGGATGCCATGAAAAGTTCAAATTCCGCTCCGGCCAGTTTTTTATTTTCCTCATTTGCATCGATCTTGACCAGTTTCACATTTGCTTTCATAAGCATATTCAGCGCCGGATTTTCCTTGTTGACCTCAAATACCGTGAGCGGCTCATTTTCCAGGGTCAGCTCAAATCCGTGCTTTTCCTCATCCAGCACATATCCTTCCAATGTCTGCAGCTCTTTATAATAGTAATGGCCGGATACCAGGGCTGCCTTCAATGTGGCCTTCCCTTCCTTGTTGGTCTTGATGACCCCGATCAGACTGTTCGCAGGCAGGACGCTCTCATTGCGGTAATTCCGGATTTCCTCGTCAGTGTAGATCCCGAAGTAAACACCCTCCAGCGGCTTTTTTCCATAGCCGAATGTCCCATCCCCGGAGTTAAGCATTTCTCCCACCTTATATACGTTGATCTCCGTATCGATCACGTCATTTTCAATGTCCAGGCTGACATCCACGACTGCGTCTTCCTTGTCTTCTATGAGCACCGCCTCGTATTCCTCGTAGTTCATGGCAAGCCCGGAGGGAGTCTTGGTCTCCTTTAAAATATACTTCCCCAGCGGGAGTTTTTTGGATACGGCTCTCCCCTCTTCCGTTGTGGTGATCACTTCCACCGCTTCTCCGTTTTCATCATAGATCGTAAACTCCACTCCCGGGAGCGGCCGCTTTTCATATTCCATACGGTTGATTTTTCCGAAATCAGAATCGTAGGAAGTCGTACCTGTCAGCATATCTCCGACCTTTTCTACAGAAATAGTCCCTGTTTTTTCATATTCATCCACCATCTCAACCTTCTGGATCTCTCCCGTATCCAGGACCGTGAAGGGAACTTCCTCCGCAATAAGATAGCCGTCGGGCGCCTGCTCTTCGATCAGGACATAATCCCCCGGCTCCAGGCGGTCGATCCGGTGGGGCATGCCGTCCGTAGTCCAGGACGCCGCTTCATTCCCTTCGGAATCCCGGATCGTAAGCTTAGCCCCGATCACATCTTTTCCGCCGATATCTACCTTGCAGATGTCTACTTTCGTAAAATCATTTGTAACCTCCGCAGTGACGGTCAATACCTCTTCCTCCTGGCTGCCGTTTTTCAGATCGAAATCAACCAGCTCTCCGTTCAGGATATAGCCCGGCGCCGCCTGTTCTTCTTTTGCGTAGTAATGCGCAATTGGAAGATCCTTTGCAAAACAGACCAGTCCTTCCTCGTCTGAGACAGCCGTCTCAATCCATGTATCTGCCGGAACGAGGACCGCGCCATCCGCAGACAGAATATCCTCCGCCGCATAAAGCCCGAACAGGGTTCCCGCTACCGGTTCCTTCGTTTCCGCATCCTGCTTCATGATCCGGAGGGATGCCTTTTGCCTCTTGTTGACAAATGTACTGTCATGGTATACTATCTCAGCCTCATCCCCACCGTACTCCAACGTAAACTCCTGTTCCTCTTCGCTCAATATAAAGCCTTCCCCTGCGGCAGTCTCTGATATTTTATACGACCCAAGGGGCAGCCCGGAAAGTTCGGCTTTTCCTTCCTGATCGGTTTTCAATTTAGAAACAAGCTCATCCTTTTTATATAGAAGGATCTGATTTCCGTTTTCATCGCACTGATGATCCGGGCTTTTGATATCTTCTGCTGCGAAAACCGCAAATTCAGCGCCTTCCACGCACTGCTCCTTATAGAAAAATTCCGGTTCTGTTTCATCTTCTTTCAGCACACCCAGAAATTCCCCGAACCTCTGCAGGATGTTTTTGGGACTTTCCCCATAGCCGGACAGCCTTTCGCCTTTTTTCAGGAGACGCAGGGTTCCGGTCTGGCGGTCATTTTCATATTCCAGCTTGATCACGGCAACTCCGGTCTCTCCCTCAATCTCATAGGGCGTGTCAGAATCAATAGTAAATTCCAACGGCCCGCCTTTTACATAGCCCTCCGGTGCCAAAACCTCTTCCAGACGGTACCGCCCTGCTTTCAGCTTTTCCGGCGTCATCAGGTATCCATCATCGGATGTCACAAATTCCGTAAGCTCTTTTGTCTCCGGATAATGTATATACTGTTTTACATACTCCTCTTTCCCAATGTCGTAAATCCGAAAGGCCGCGCCTCCATGCAGGATCGGGCGCTTGCTGGCGCTGTCGATCTTATAAATTTTCAGTTTTGCCCCAAGTTCATAATCCGTAAATATCCTCCACTGCTGCGGCTCTCTGCTGTCCTCATGGATTGTGACAAGAAACGGGTCGATGGGAGAATAATTTTCCGGCACCGTTGATTCTACGACCACATATTCCCCGTAGGCCAGTTCGCCGCTGCACGCATACCCTTTCTCGTCTGTAAAAAATTCCGGCATAGGAACCCCTTCGCTGTCTTCGGAATAATCCAGCGCAGTCGTTTCTTCGGAAAAGTCATATTCCCGGAACTGTTCTGCCAGATAGCGGCCCGAATCATCGGGTTTGATGCTGCCGTCCTTTACCCCTTCCAGAGAACGGATCAGATATACCCTGAATCCGGCTCCCTGCAGCAGGTCAGCTTCTGTCTGTTCCCCGTCCGATCCCGTTTTGATCAACTGGAACGCCTGTTTTTTTACTGTCTCCTTTACAGTCACCTGGCGGCTGACAAGCTTGACGTCCTGGCCTTCATAGGAGGCATCCACCGGGTATTCTGTTTCATCCAGCAGATATCCTGCCGCGGGCTCCAGCTCTTTTACAAAATAGTTTCCCAGGTACAGATCTGTGAAGTCCAGTGTACCTTCCTCACTGATCCGTCCTTTATCAACCAGATCATTCTTCTGGTATAAGGTTCCGGATTTTTGATTGGGGTGTTCGATATTTTCCGCAGCAAACAGCCCATACTCCGCGCCTGCGAGAACGGCATCCCCCTGGCTGAGAAACTGTTCCGTCTCCCTGTCGATCTTTTCGATGTGGATTTCCGCGCGTACTTCCTCATCCTGAAATTCATGTGAAAACTCATATTCATAGGTATTGCCGTCTTTATAAGAATATGTGAACTCAAAACGTTCATCCGAGCCGCAGTATTTTTCCGGCGCCTGTATTTCACGGATATAATACTTGTGATTGATCGGGATGTCGGCGGTAAATACCGCAGCCCCGCCGCTGCCGCTGATTGCGGACTGGATCAGGGTATCCTTTGGAAAGACTGTATTCCCGTCAACCTGGATATCGTCTCCCGCATACAGCCCGAACTCTGCGCCTGAGAGCAGTGCATCGTCATTCCAGGATTTTTTCACAGCCTTTACATTGACCTTGGGCCGTTCATTTCTGTAATCCGCTTCTGCCTGGGCCAGGACCGCTTCCTGCCCGGCATATTCCAGAGTCACCTCTCTTGTCGTTTCCGCATCGGTCTTTCCGATGGTCAGGTCATCCGGTGCTTTCCTCTCGACGACACGGTATGTTCCAAGGTGCAGCTCCTGGGAGACAGCCTCCCCGTTTGCTTCTGTTTCCAGGGTTTCCACAAGCGTATCTTCCGGATAGATCACCGTCTTCTGATCCTGGCTCTTGATATCCTCCGCCGCATAGATAGAATATGTAGTACCGGAAAATGCGGAATCATTATAAATAAATTCCGCCGTCTCGCCTGCTTCTGCAGAGGAGAGCCGTTCCCCTTCTTTGCTGATCCTGATCTTTCCTTTTTGCTCCTTGTTCTTCACAGTGATGTCTGTATTTCCTCCGCGCACCAGCCTGACATTGCAGGTTTCCGTACTGAGACAGTAGCCTGCAGGCGCCGTCAGTTCTTTTAAATATACGGTATCCGGCGCGCCTTCCAGTTCAACAGATGCACTCCCCTTCTCATCTGTGGCAGGCATTGTTTTGATCAGGTCCGTGCATCCCGCGTCTGAGTATACTCCAAAGACTGCGCCGGAAAGATCCGCATTAGTATCCTGGTCCTTTTTCTTTACAGTGATCCTCGACATATCCAGCCATTTTACGGTGAAACGCACGGAGCTTGCACCCTCCTCAATAAAATCGCCGTATCCGATGTCCTGGGTCGTACTTCCGGTACTGAGCACCAATGTCTTCCATTGGGCGCCAAGCTGCCCCTTCATGTTTTTCGTAGTCCATTCACCGGACATATCCTTCGGCGCTGTAAAATAAAACTGGTCCCCGCCATAGATGTTGACCGTCCCTCCGGTCTGTCTGTCCCCGTTGGATGCATTATGATAAGTCACCCTGGTCGGAATGTCCAGGACAATATAATTCCTGTGGTCGCCTCTCAGCTCAAATATATCCGTCCTCT
Organism: Schaedlerella arabinosiphila; assembly: GCF_003885045.1. GTDB lineage: Bacteria > Bacillota > Clostridia > Lachnospirales > Lachnospiraceae > Schaedlerella > Schaedlerella arabinosiphila. The sequence continues at coordinate 161,245 of NZ_RHJS01000001.1, forward strand.
GGGACTCTCCGTCAAGATATGCGGTTTCATGATCCGTATTCAGGCTGAGTGCCGCGACCGGCGGATTCTCCTGCGACAGCAGATAGTCGATATACCCCATTACGCCGGTCGCCTGCAAATCCTCCATCGTACATCCGTGAAATCCTTCGATTCCGGCATATGTATAGCTGGCTGCGATATGTGTAAAAACATATTTTGTATCTGCATCAAACTGGGGCATGAACTGATCCGTCAGATCCCCTGGTCCGCCGTATCCATAGTACAGTACCTTCTGCAGGTTCGCATTAGAGTCGAGAACCTCTGCAACATATCCTGCGTCCGGCGGGGTCCCTTTGGCAGATTCCAGGCAGTACGCGATCTTTCCGTTTACATAGAAATAATCTGTTTCATAGTTTCCCAGGTTCGATGGGTACTTTAGATTTTTCCCCTTCACCAGAGTCACTTCTGCACTGCGCTGCATAGACATCCTGACCGGGACCACGGATACGAACAGGTTCTCCTCCGCATCCAGGGCAACGAGCTCTGTCTCCTCGTCCGAAACCGGCACATCTTCCTCCGGTTCAGGCTCTTTCGTCAGACCGGTATCCTCTTTCCCTTCTTTCCGGCCGGCATCCTGCCCCGGTTCTCCATTCTTGTCCGGAGTCTGATCGTCTGATTCCGGAGCTGTCTGTATTGTATCCTCCTTTGAATCCTGATCTCCCTCTTCCTGGGAGCTTTCCCCCGCATCCTCATCGCTGTCTGCCTCCTCTTCCTGGTTTTTTTTATTTTCCCCGGATTGTGTTTCCGGTTCTTTGCTTTTTATCGTCACCATCCGATGCACCTGATAGGCCAGGTTCTCATCCCTGACCGGGTACACCTCATAAACGGCCTGATATGTCCCCGGCTGGTCCGGCTGAAAATGTTCAAGTGTTTCCTTTACCGCACTTTTAAATACCACTCTGACCTTATCCTCTGAAAATGCGATATCCCTGTAGTCGCTGGAAATATCAAAATCAGCTCCTGTTTCTATTGTGATATCATCGGCGATCACAAATTCCTTCTCCAGTAAGCGGTCCCGCATTTCCGAAAATGTAGGCAGATCGGATGCCCCTTCATCGTACAGCAGGTCATCAGCCGCGGCAGGCTGCCCTTCTTCCTCTGCCTGCGGTGCGGTCTGAACATTCGGCTTTGCCGTCTCAGCAGCAGATGCGGTGATTCCGGGATTCATGATTGCTGAACATCCGATCAGCAACGCGAGCACACCGGATATCACCCTTTGTCTTTTCAACATCGTCTTATCCTCCTAATATCTGTTCCGTTTCCTTCGTCTTGTTTTCACGCGGAGTTCTCTGTCTCCGGCCGCACATCCCTCCTTTCCCGGTACCGCAGGCCGAAAAAAAGACCAAAGACAGAGAGCTTTCTCCTTACCTGTTTCCAGGGATTGTTCGAAAAGCTTTCCGCACTTTGGCCTGCTCATAAAAAATATGGCTACATTATATCTGATGCGCTTTAAAGTTTCAATTCCACCTGGGAGCCGCAGCTTCCTCTTTGCGACAGCCAGGTCTTGAATGTCTGTTTCTTCTATATTATAGGACATCTTTTCCGATTTTATCTGTTGAGGTTTCCGGGGTGGTTTGATAGGTTAGTAGTAAAGACAAGATACTTTACGAGGAGGTTTTTCCAATGAAAAAACAATTCTGCATCCCCGCCTGTCATCAATATATCCGAAATAAAGACGGAAGCCCGAACGCACAGAGGATTTTCAGCGTCACAAGGTCTGCGTACCGCGCAAAATATCCCGAACAGGTTCCCGTTGATGAGGAACTTATTGCATTTTTGCAGGCAAACCATATCATTCCATCGGATGTCAAAAAAGGAGATTTAGATATGGATCATGTGGAATTATGTTTCACCATTATCTCACAGTATAAATGCAATTCCATCTGCCAGCTTTGCGCATATTCCCCTTTGTATAAAAATCAGTTCGAAATCCAGGAATCCATTCTGATCGGATATGCGCTTACAAGCTGGAACCATCTGCAAAGTCTGATAAACGCCGGGGTCACCTGCCGTCATTTCCGTGCAATGATCCCTGTGTCTGAAAAATCCGCTGTCCTTGTCGTGCCGCTGAACCGTCTGGCTTTTGAATACCTGGAAAAGGTTCCAAGGTCCCAGAAAGACATGCTGTCCGTCACAGATAAGATCATCACATCTCTGAAAGAAAATAATAAGGATAAGCTTTCTGCCGCGGATCTTAAGATTGCCAAAAAATATCTGGATAACCTGTTCCACAGTCATTTTCAAGATATAAGGCCAGAGGAAATCCATCGGATTTTAAAAGAATGCTTTCAGTTATCATACCGTGAGGCGGATGGTGTATGCGGTCCGGAACAGGAGGTTCAAAAGGCTGATATTCCATCCTCTGAGAGTATGGCAGATTCCGGGAAAAAGGAAGGGCCAAAAGCCGCCTGCCTGGAAGGATTTTTGACTGGAAAAAAGACTGCAGCGGCAAGGGACAGAAACTTACAGCAAGAAGCTCCCGGAAAGGAGCGTTCCGCAACAAGCACACATACAAGTCCTTCCGGTTCCGGGAAGGCAACTGCGGCGGCGTTTACGGAAAACTCTTCCATCCCCAAAAGGCCTTTCAACACTGCATCAGACCAGGCAGCGCAATCTACTGTACCGGATGGATCGGATTCATCTGCTTCCAAGATATCCGCCGTCACTGCAGAGGATGGAACGAAACCCTCTATTACTGCGGCTGTACCGGACGAAGCGAATACGTCTCTACTGCCGATACAGAAAATAAAAGCCTCCTACACGCAAAACGGCCCAGATAAAACCGAGATTGATGAAACTGAGAATCCCCTGGAGCGAAAGCCAATTGTGTGGGAATGTCCGGAGGATTTGCTTGTACAAACCGCTTCCATAAATCTTGACTCCGCTGATCCGGCTCAGATCACGTTATTTTTAAATTGTCTCTTAAAGACTCCGCTGCTGCCTGTAGAAGCCGTAAATGATCAGCAGAGGGAACTGATTTTAATCTATGCCGGGAAACAATTTTTTTACTATTCCAAAAGCAACCTGACGATCCTTGACCTGATGCTGCCCTATCTCGGGAAGAGCCGATTTCGAAAGATCCTGTGCTATGAGCCTTACGAACTATACTCCTATTTCCATCAGCAGCGCTGCAGTTCTGTCCAGATATTCAGCCTCAGAACCGCAATGGATTACACCTGCCCGGCCCATTATTGGAACA